>NZ_CP091382.1:4605000-9052500 GCF_021725495.1 Saccharothrix sp. AJ9571
ATAGGTGGGAGACTGTGAAGTGCTCACGCTAGTGGGTGTGGAGTCGTTGTTGAAATACCACTCTGACCGGATTGGGAATCTGAACCTACGCCCATGATCTGGGTGAGGGACAGTGCCTGATGGGTAGTTTAACTGGGGCGGTTGCCTCCCAAAGAGTAACGGAGGCGCCCAAAGGTTCCCTCAGCCTGGTTGGCAATCAGGTGTTGAGTGTAAGTGCACAAGGGAGCTTGACTGTGAGACTGACAGGTCGAGCAGGGACGAAAGTCGGGACTAGTGATCCGGCACCACCTGGTGGAAGGGGTGTCGCTCAACGGATAAAAGGTACCCCGGGGATAACAGGCTGATCTTGCCCAAGAGTCCATATCGACGGCATGGTTTGGCACCTCGATGTCGGCTCGTCGCATCCTGGGGCCGGAGTAGGTCCCAAGGGTTGGGCTGTTCGCCCATTAAAGCGGCACGCGAGCTGGGTTTAGAACGTCGTGAGACAGTTCGGTCCCTATCCGCCGCGCGCGTAGGATACTTGCGGAAGGCTGTCCCTAGTACGAGAGGACCGGGACGGACGAACCTCTGGTATGCCAGTTGTCACGCCAGTGGCATGGCTGGTTAGCTACGTTCGGAAGGGATAACCGCTGAAGGCATCTAAGCGGGAAGCCTGTTCCTAGATGAGGTATCCCACCCCTTTGTGGGTTAAGGCCCCCAAAAGACGATTGGGTTGATAGGCCAGAAATGGAAGCGCAGTAATGTGTGGAGTTGACTGGTACTAATAGGCCGAGGACTTGCCTACAAAGACGCTTCGCATCCACTCTACGGCTCTGAAACACCACATCAGAGACGTCAACGTCACCGGTTGGTTGTTTCGTAGTGTTTCGGTGGTTATAGCGGCGGGGAAACGCCCGGTCCCATTCCGAACCCGGAAGCTAAGCCTGCCAGCGCCGATGGTACTGCACTCGAAGGGGTGTGGGAGAGTAGGACGCCGCCGAACTTAACGTGAAACAGAGCGGGGCTCTGGACCAGAAATGGTCCGGAGCCCCGCTTTTTCGTGTGCCCTGTCCCGGATCAGTTGTCCTTCTTCGACTGCTTCTGCGCGGGCTCGCCCTTGCCGTTGTTCTTGTTGCGGTTCTCGTCCTTCTTGCCGGGCCCCGAGTTGCCCGGGTTGTCCGAGTTGTCCACCGGCACGGTCCCGCCCTGCGGCTGGGCGTTCACCGGGGGCACCACGGGCTGCCCGGCACCGGGGGAGAGGGTGGCACTGTCGATCGGCGCGCCCGCCTCGACCACCGGCGGCGGCGCCGGGGTGCTGTGCGGGGTCTCGCCGGTCGGAAGACCTTGCGTACCACCGGAGTTCGCCAGGGCGAAGATGCCGGCGACCGCCACCGCGGCGGCGGCCGGGATGGCGGCGGAGAGCATGACCTTCTTGCGGCGCTTGGGCGGCTTTCCGGACTGCAGCGGCTTGGTCCCGGCCACCGGCGGCCGGTCCGGCGACACCGGCTTGGTCACCAAGGTGGGTGCATCGGCCTGCTCGGCGGTGAGCCGGCCGATCACGGTGGTGATGGCCGTGGGTGCCTCCGCCGAGGTGAGGGCGTCGGCCACCTGCGCGGCGGTCGGCCGGACCCGGGGGTCCTCGTCGGTCATACGGGTCAGGAGGGCGGACAGCACCGGGCCGACGAAGTCGGGGATCTCCGGCGTGCGCGACAGCCGCGCCAGTGCCGACTCCACCATGGCGCCCGGGTATTCGCGGTAGCCCGTCAGGCACTCGAGCAGGATCAGGCCCAAGGCGTAGATGTCGGCGGGCGGGCCGACCTCCTTGCCCCGCACCTGTTCCGGCGCCATGTAGGCGGCGGTGCCCACGACCGCGCCACTGGAGGTCAGGTCGCTGGTGCCCAGCCGGTAGGCCAGGCCGAAGTCGGTGAGCAGCGGGCGGTCCCCGGCGAGCAGGATGTTCGCCGGTTTGAGGTCGCGGTGGGTGATACCGCGGGAGTGCACGTACGCCAGCGCTTCGGCGATGCCGATGCCCAACTGGGTCGTCTCCGCGGCCGTCAGCGGGCCGCAGAGGATGCGACCGGCCACGGTCGGGCCGTCGACCAGCTGCATCACCATGTAGGCCCGGTCCAGGTCGAAGCCCGAGTCGCGGAACTCCACCAGGCCGGGGTGGTGCAGATCGGCGAGCACCCGGAACTCGCGCTCCCGCCGCAGGAAGTCCTTGCCCGCTATCCCCGGGTGGAACAGCTTCACCGCGACGTCGTGCCCGGCTTCGAGGTCGATCGCCCGGTACACCACCGCGCTCGTGCCCGCACCGGTCTTCGACAGCAGGCGGTAGCGCCCGGCCACCAGCGCCGGGCACACCGGCTCTTCTGCCAACTCGGGCAGGTCGAACCGCGGCAACGTGTCGTCGGCCGAACTCACCGCCGGGGCTCCTCCGCTGTCGAAACGAGACAAGTCATCGTGGGTACCCGGGCGGGCGGTCACCCAAACGCCGACTCGAGAAATGCTTTACCCACCGCCGACAGGCGCTGAGCGTCGTAGACGATTCCATATCTACGCCGGATGGGTGGCGAGATCCCCCGGATCACCGCGCCTTCGCGGGCGGCGTCCTCCGCGCGGGACCGTTCGACCACGCCGACCCCCACCCCGGCCAGCACGAACCGCTCGGCCGCGGCGCGGTGCCGCAGCACCGCGGACGCCCGAGTCCGGCGGTTCGCGCCGGCGAGCGCGTCCTCGATCTGCGCCCGCACCGGGCTGCCCTTCGGCACGACGATCAGCGGCAGGTCCGGCAGCGCGGCCAGCGGCAGCGGGTCCTCCGGTGGCACCTCCGTGCCCGGCGGGAACACCAGCGCGTACTCGTGCACGCCGAGTTCGTGCGTGGTGAGGCCGTCCCCGCCGGCGGGGAAGTAGCAGAAGACCAGTTCGCAGTGGCCGTCCCGGAGCAGCAACGGCACGGAGTCGTTGTCCCGCAGTTCACCGATGCGCACCGACACCCCCGGGTGACGCTGCCGGAACGCGCCGACCAGCGCCGCCACCGGGTGACCGGTGGTGAACGGCCAGGCGTGGATGTCGAGCCTGCCGCGCGGGGCGGTCCGCAGGAAGCCTTCGGCGGCGACCACGTCCCGCAGCAGCTGCCGCGCCGGGCCGATGAACTCGTGCCCGGCGGAGGTCAGCACCAGTCCCCGGCCGATGCGGTGGAACAGGTCCACGCCGAGTGCCCGCTCCAGCGAGCGGATGCCCTGCGAGACCGACGGCTGCGCGACCCCGGTCGCGGCGGCGGCCGGGGTGATAGCGCCGTGGTCGACCACCGCGAGGAAGTACTCCACCTGGCGAAGTTCCACGTCGGCTCCCTACGCGAGTTCGATGAAGGCGGCCGCGGCGGGGGACAGCGGGCCCGCGCGGAAGATCAGCCCGATCTCCAGACGGATCGCGGGCTCGGTGGCCAGCAGGGGCACACCGGGCAACTCGCGTTCGGCCAGCGTCCTCGGCAGGAAAGCGGCTCCGGCGCCGTGCGCGACCAGCTGTCGCACGCCCTCCGGGTGCGCGCATTCCACCACCGGGTGCAGTGTGTCGGGGATCAGCTTGCGGATGGTCGCGTCGGCCAGGCCCATCACCAGGGGCAGGCTCGCGGCGGCGGAGAGCGGCACCGGATCGGGCAGGCCCGCTGCGAAGGCGGCAGGCACGGCGAGCACGATCTCCTGACTGCCGAGGCCGCGCTGCTCGACGCCGGTCACCGGCAGTTCGGTCAGGCCCAGTTCGCAGTTCCCGCGTTTGACCTCGGTGCCCACGTCGTCCGGACTGCCGGGGTCGGTGACCGAGATCAGCACACCGGGGTGCCGCCGGTGGAACTCGCCCGCGAGGGCAGGCAGCGGGTCGACCGCGAGCGTGGCGAGAGCGGCGATCGTCACCCGGCCGCCCCGGAGTTCACCGACCCGGGACGCCGCGGCCTTCGCCAGCCGGGCGTCGTCGAGCAGCCGCCGCGCGGGACCGACGAACGACCGGCCCGCCTCGGTGAGCACGAGCCGTCGTCCACCTCGGTCGAACAGTTCGGCCGCCAGCTCGCGTTCGAGCACGCGAAGCGCCTGCGAAACCGAGGGCTGCGCGACGAACAACGCCTCGGCCGCCCTGGTCACGCCGCCGTGGTCGACGACCGCGAGGAAGTACTCGACCTGCCGGAGATCCATGCCCGCACTCTGACATAGGCACGGCCTATCCGATCATGCGGAATCCCGACTTTGCGCGGGTCGCCGCGCTGTGCTGGATTGGGCGGTAACCCAGAGCTGGAGGTCGTGTGGACGCCGAGGACTTCGACGCGGTACTGCGAACCGTGCGTGAGTTCATCCGCAAGGAGGTCGTCGGCCGCGAGGCCGAGATCGAAGAACGGGACGAGATCCCGGCGCAGATCCGGCAGCAGGCGGCCGGGCTCGGCCTGTTCGGCTGGGCGCTGCCGGAGGAGTACGGCGGTCTCGGCTTGAGCATGGGCGAGGACGTCCGGCTGGCCATCGAACTCGGGTACACCACGCCCGCGTTCCGCTCGCTGTTCGGCACCAACAACGGCATCGCCGGGCAGGCGATCGTCAAGTACGGCACCGACGCGCAGCGCACGGAGTGGCTGCCGAAGCTCGCCGCGGGGGAGGCCATCGCCGCCTTCGCGCTGACCGAGACCGAAGCGGGCTCGGACCCGAGCGGGCTGAGCACCCGCGCCGTGCGCGACGGCTCGGAGTTCGTGGTGACCGGGACGAAGCGGTTCATCACCAACGCGCCGCTGGCCGACGTGTTCGTGGTCTTCGCCAGGACCGAGCCCGATTCGACCGGCAGGCACGGGATCTCCGCGCTGCTGGTGCCCGCCGGTGCGCCGGGGCTGACCGTCGGCCCGCACGACCCGAAGATGGGCCAGGCCGGGGCGTGGACCGCCGAGGTGTTCTTCGACGAGGTCCGAGTCGGCGAGGACTCGCTGATCGGCGCCGAGGGTGAGGGCTTCCGGATCGCGATGGCCTCGCTGGCGCGCGGCAGGCTGCACATCGCCGCGGTCTGCGTCGGCATGGCCGAGCGCGCGCTCGCCGAGGCCGTCGAGCACGCCAAGGTCACCCGGCAGGGCGGGCGGCCGATCGGGGAGTTCCAGCTGGTGCAGGCGCTGCTCGCGGAGTCGCACGCCGAGCTGTACGCCGGGCGCACGATGGTGCTCGACGCCGCGGCGAAGTACGACTCCGGCGAGGACCGCAAGCTCGCGCCGTCCAGCGCGAAGCTGTTCTGCACCGAGATGCTCGGCCGGGTCGCCGACCGCGCGGTGCAGGTACACGGCGGCATGGGGTACATGCGCGGGGTGGCCGTCGAGCGCATCTACCGCGACGCCCGGCTGTTCCGGATCTACGAGGGCACCAGCGAGATCCAGAAGCTGGTGATCGCCAAGCAGCTGCTAGCCGACCGGGGCTAACGCCAGTTCGCCGGTGACCTGCAGCGTCGGGTCCTCCTCCAGCGCGGTTTCCACGCCGAGCAGGCCGAGCGCGGCCAGGGTGACCGGCAGCCGGGCGCGGTCACCACCGTCGGCGATCTTGATGCCGAGCGCCGAGCCGTCCGGCAGCGCGGCCACCTGCACGCCTTCGAAGCCGTCCTTCGCGATCAGGCCGGGCACCGCGCGCATCAGCTTGGTGACATCGCGCCGGGTCCCGGCCAGCATCTCCGGGTGCCGCCGGATCGCGTGGGCCACCGCGCCTTCCGCGGTCTCCGGGTCGGCCGCCCCGATGCGCCCGATCGCCCTGGTCAGGCCGAGCAGCGAGAGCGAGAACAGCGGGGCACCGCAGCCGTCGGTGGCCACCTTCGCGATCGGCTCGCCGGACAACTCGGCGACCACATTGGCGATCTCGCGCTGCAGCGGGTGGTCCGGGCTCAGGTAGTCCTTGGTGGACCAGCCGTGCGCCCGGCTGACCGCGAGCATGGCGGCGTGCTTGCCCGAGCAGTTGTGCGACAGCTTGCTGGCGGGCCGTCCCGCGGCCAGCCAGGCGTCCCTGACCAGCGGGTCGTACGGCAGGGCGACCGGGTTGCGCAGGTGGGCGCCGGTGCAGCCGGCGTCGCCGAGGATCCGGCGGACCCCGGCGAGGTGGAAGTCCTCGCCGGAGTGGCTGGCCGCGACCAGTGCGCGGAGGTCGTCCGGCAGGTCGAGGCCGAGCCGGGTCATCGCCGCGGCCTGCAGCGGTTTCGCCGCCGAGCGCGGGTAGCCCGGCGATTCCACGTCACCGGTGGAGAAGCGCACTTCGCCGTCCGGGCCGATGACCACGACGGAACCGAAGTGCACGCTCTCGACCAGGCCGTCGCGCATGACGTGGAGCAGGGGGACGTGGGCTGGTGTGGCTGTCACGGCTTGACCTCGGCGAGCGCCTTGGTGGTGTCGACCCGCTTGCGGACGCTGAACCAGCCGACCACCAGCGCGAGCAGGATCAGCGGCAGCGACAGCAGGGTCAGCCTGCCCAGCTCGTCGAACCACATCAGCACCAGGACACCGGCCAGGAAGACCAGGGTGACGATCTCGGTGACCGGCGAGCCGGGCAGCCGGAACGAGGGCCGCTGGGCCAGGCCCGCCTTGGCCTTCCGCCAGAACAGCAGGTGGGACAGCATGATGATGCCCCAGGTGGACAGGATGCCGATGGCGGCGAAGTTCAGCACGATCTCGAAGGCGTCCGCGGGCACCACGTAGTTCAGGCCGACGCCGAGCACGCAGACCGCCGCGGTGAGCAGGATGCCGCCGTAGGGCACGTGGTTGCGGTTCATCACGCCGGTGAACTTCGGCGCCGAGCCGGCCACCGCCATCGAGCGCAGGATGCGGCCGGTTGAGTACAGCCCCGAGTTCAGGCTGGACATCGCGGCGGTCAGCACCACCAGGTTCATCACGTCACCGGCGGCCGGGATGCCGATGTTGGACAGCACGGTGACGAACGGGCTCTCGCCCTTGGTGTAGGAGCTCCACGGCATCAGCATCGCCAGCAGCACCACCGAGCCGACGTAGAAGACGCCGATCCGCCACATGATCGAGTTGATCGCCTTGGGCATGATCTTCGCCGGTTCGGCGGTCTCCCCGGCGGTGACGCCGACCAGCTCGACCGAGGCGTAGGCGAACACGATGCCCTGGATCACCAGCACCAGCGGGAGCAGGCCGTTGGGCAGGAAACCGCCTTCGCTGCCGAGCAGGCCGACGCTGGGGGAGGTGCCGTTGATCGGGTCGCCGGTGACCAGCAGCACGATGCCGATCACCATGAACAGCACCAGCGCGGCCACCTTGATGATGGCGAACCAGAACTCCATCTCGCCGAACAGCTTCACCGACACCAGGTTCAACACCAGCACCACGGCCAGCGCGATGAGCGCGAGCACCCACTGCGGAACCGGCGTGAAAAAGCTCCAGAAGTGGGCGTACAACGCGATCGCGGTGATGTCGGCGATGCCGGTGGTGGCCCAGTTGAGGAAGTACATCCAGCCGGCGACGAAGGCGCCCTTCTCGCCCATGAACTCGCGGGCGTAGGAGACGAAGGCGCCGGAGGAGGGGCGGTGCAGGATCAGCTCGCCGAGCGCGCGCACCACGAAGAAGGCGAACAGGCCGCAGACGGCGTAGGCGACGGCCAGCGCCGGGCCCGCCGAGGCGAGCCTGCCGCCCGCGCCGAGGAACAGGCCGGTGCCGATCGCGCCGCCGATGGCGATCATGCTGATGTGGCGGGGCTTGAGCGCCTTGCTGTAGCCGGCGTCCCCGGCGTCGACCGTCTCGGGCGGCGCGGTGGGCTGCAGGGTCTGGTCCGTCACGGGTGCTCCGGGGGTCGGTGCGCGTCGTTGCGCACGATGGTTTCGAGGGTTCGCTCGACGTTGTCGAGGTGCCGGGTCATCGCCTCGACGGCGGCCGCCTCGGCCCCGTCCGCGATGGCCCGCACGATCTCGGCGTGCTCGGCGTTCGACTCGGCCTGGCGGTCGCCGAGCTGGTTGAGGAAGCTCGACTGGCGGGAGAGCGCGTCGCGGATCTCCTCGATGACCTTGCCGAAGGCCGGGTTGCCCGAGGCCTGGGAGATGGTGATGTGGAACAGGCTGTCCAGCGCCACCCAGCCGGTGTTGTCGGTCTCGCCGGACATCTTGACCAGCAGGTGCTCGAGCAGGTCGAGATCGTCCTGGCCGCGACGCAGGGCCGCGTAGCCCGCCACCGGGATCTCCACGTGCCTGCGGACCTCGAACAGGTCGCGGGCCGAGTAGTCGCCGAAGACCGGGTTCTCCACCGGGCCCGCGGCCGCGACGAAGGTGCCCTTGCCGGGGCGGGAGACGGTGAGCCCGAGCGCCTGCAGCACGCGCAGCGCCTCCCGGACGACCGAGCGGCTCACCGCGAACTCGGCGGACAGCGCGGCCTCCGACGGCAGCTTGCCGCCGACGGCGTACTCTCCGCCCTCGATGGCCGACCGGAGACCGGCGAGCACGGCCTCCATCGCGGTCATCCGCCGGGCGGAATGTCCGACTGTCTGGCTGTCTGACAGGTTCACGAGGGCAGATGGTGCGGTCGTGCGCTCGGCGTTGTCAAGCGGAGCTTTCGGCGACGGCAGACCGTCCGGTATGGCTTGTGGGGCAGGGATTTCCGCGTTGAGCTGGGGCGCCGGGCGGCCGGTGTGGATCTTGGCCCACTGATCGGGTGACCCGGCTCACTAGTCATCTCGTGGTGCCGGGCGATTGCTATGAGTGGGGCATTACTAGCGTTGAGTGCAAGTAATGCCCCACTCATAGCAATCAGCCGAGGTGGGTGCCGGTGGCGCGAGGGGAGCGTCGGATCACCGGATCCGGAGGGCGTGCCGCTGGTGCTGAGGATCTTCGACTGGACTACGGTGGATCCCCCGGGCGGCGGTCGCGGCCGGTGGTGTTCAGGGGAGGTTTTCGCTGGTGTCCAAGGATTCTTTCGTTCATCTGCATGTGCACACCGAGTACTCGATGCTGGATGGTGCGGCGAAGATCGCGCCGTTGTTCGCGGAGGCGGCTCGGCTGGGGATGCCGGCGGTGGGGATGACCGACCACGGCAACATGTATGGGGCGGATGAGTTCTACCAGCAGGCGCGCAAGGCGGGGATCACGCCGATCATCGGGATCGAGGCGTATGTGGCGCCGGAGTCGCGGTTTCACAAGAAGCCGGTGTTCTGGGGTCAGTCGAACCAGCGTGGGGCGGATGAGCTGGGTGAGGGTGGTGATGTCTCGGGTGCGGGTGCGTATACGCACATGACGATGCTGGCGGAGAACGCGGCGGGGTTGCGCAACCTGTTCAAGTTGTCGTCGCTGGCGAGTCTGGAGGGGTATTACCGCAAGCCGCGGATGGATCGGGAGTTGATCGCCGAGCATCATGAGGGGATCATCGCCACGACGGGGTGCCCGTCGGGTGAGGTGCAGACGCGGTTGCGGCTGGGGCAGAAGGCCGAGGCGATCCAGGCGGCGTCGGATTACAAGGATATTTTCGGGGCGGGCAACTTTTTCCTGGAGTTGATGGATCACGGGTTGCCGATCGAGCGGTCGGTGCGTGAGGGTCTGCTGGAGATCGGTAAGCAGCTGGGTCTGGCGCCGCTGGCGACCAACGATTCGCACTATGTGACGCAGGATCAGGCGGATACGCACAGTGCGTTGTTGTGTGTGCAGGCGGGTAAGACGCTCAATGACCCGAACCGGTTCAAGTTCGATGGTGATGGTTACTACCTGAAGTCCGCGGCGGAGATGCGCCAGTACTGGGACACCGAGGTCCCCGGCGCGGCGGACTCCACCCTGCTCATCGCCGACCGCATCCAGTCCTACGAAGAGGTCTACGCGCACAAGGACCGGCTGCCGTTCTTCGAGGTCCCCGAGGGCTACGACCAGGGCACCTGGCTGCGCGAAGAGGTCCAGCGCGGCCTCAAGTGGCGCTTCCCGGAAGGCGCGCCCGAGGGCTACCAGGAGCGCATCGAGGTCGAGCTCGACGTCATCATCGGCAAGGGCTTCCCGGCCTACTTCCTCATCGTCGCCGACCTGATCAACTACGCCCGCCGCGTGGGCATCCGCGTCGGCCCCGGCCGTGGTTCGGCCGCCGGTTCGCTGGTCGCCTACGTGCTCGGTATCACCAACCTGGACCCGATCCCGCAGAAGCTGCTGTTCGAGCGGTTCCTCAACCCCGAGCGCGTCTCGATGCCCGATATCGACATCGACTTCGACGACCGCCGCCGCGGTGAGATGATCCGCTACGCCACCGACAAGTACGGCGTCGACAAGGTCGCCCAGGTCATCACCTTCGGCACCATCAAGACGAAGGCGGCGATCAAGGACGCCGCCCGCGTCCACTACGGACAGCCCGGCTACGCGATCGCGGACAAGATCTCCAAGGCCCTGCCGCCGCCGATCATGGCCAAGGACATCCCGCTCTCGGGCATCGTCGACCCCAAGCACGAGCGCTACGGCGAGGCCGCCGAGGTCCGCGCCCTGGTCGAGACCGACTCCGAGGTCTCCACCATCTTCGAGACCGCCCGCGGCCTCGAAGGCCTGATCCGCAACGCCGGCGTGCACGCCTGCGCGGTCATCATGTCGAGTGAGCCGCTGACCAACGCGATCCCGCTCTGGCAGCGGGACGACGGTTCGATCATCACCGGCTGGGACTACCCGTCCTGCGAGGCCATCGGCCTGCTGAAGATGGACTTCCTCGGCCTGCGCAACCTGACCGTCATCGGCGACGCCATCGACAACATCAAGACCAACCGCGGGGTCGACATCGACCTCGACACCCTGGGCGTCGAGGACCCCGAGACCTACAAACTGCTCGCCCGCGGGGACACGCTCGGGGTGTTCCAGCTGGACGGCGGGCCCATGCGGGACCTGCTGCGGCGCATGCAGCCGACGCTGTTCGACGACATCGTCGCGGTCGGCGCGCTGTACCGCCCCGGTCCGATGGGCATGAACGCGCACAACGACTACGCCGACCGCAAGAACAACCGGCAAAAGGTCAAGCCGATCCACCCCGAGCTGGACGAGCCCCTGAAGGAGATCCTGGCCGACACCTACGGCCTGATCGTCTACCAGGAGCAGATCATGCACATCGGCCAGAAGGTGGCCGGTTACTCGATGGGCCGCGCGGACGTGCTCCGCCGCGCGATGGGCAAGAAGAAGAAGGAAGTCCTCGACAAGGAGTTCGAGGGCTTCGAGGCCGGGATGAAGGCCAGCGACCTGGTGCCCGGCGGGTTCTCCGACGAGGCGATCAAGGCGCTCTGGGACACGATCCTCCCGTTCGCCGGGTACGCGTTCAACAAGAGCCACGCGGCCGCCTACGGCCTGATCTCGTACTGGACCGCGTACCTCAAGGCGAACTACACCGCGGAGTACATGGCCGCGCTGCTGACCTCGGTCGGGGACAACAAGGACAAGTCCGCGATCTACCTGTCCGAGTGCCGACGCCTCGGCATCAAGGTGCTGCCGCCGGACGTCAACGAGTCGGCCCAGCGCTTCGCGGCCGTCGGGGACGACATCCGCTTCGGCATGGGCGCGGTCCGCAACGTCGGCGCGAACGTGGTCGAGTCGATCATCAAGACCCGCGAGGAGAAGGGCAAGTACACCTCGTTCACCGACTTCCTGGACAAGTCGGAGCTGGTGGCCTGCAACAAGCGGGTGATCGAATCGCTGATCAAGGCCGGGGCCTTCGACTCCATGGGCAACACCCGGCTGTCGATGGTCCAGGCGCACGAAGAAGCCGTGGAAGCGGTCGTGCCGCTCAAGCGCCAGCAGGCGATGGGCCAGTTCGACCTGTTCGGCCCGATGGGCGACGAACCGGACGACGCGGCGGCCGCGGCGGCGTCCTCCCCGCTGGCGCACCTGAAGTTCAGCGACGAGGAGTACCCGCGCAAGCAGTTGCTCTCCTACGAGCGGGAGATGCTGGGCCTCTACGTCTCGGCGCACCCGCTGGACGGCGCCGAGCGGATCCTGCGCAAGCACGCGAAGAAGCCGATCGCGGCGATACTGGCCGATCCGCCGAAGGAAGGCGAGATCGTGGTGTCCGGGCTGATCACCGCGCTGGAGCGGCGGGTCAACAAGAAGGGCGAACCCTGGGCGATCTGCACGGTGGAGGACATGGACGCCTCGCTGGAGGTGCTGTTCTTCCCGAAGTCCTACGCGATCTTCGCCGCGGACCTGATCGAGGACAACGCGGTGCTGGTCAAGGGCCGGGTCAACTGGCGCGAGGACAAGATGTCCGTCTTCGGCGGGGGCCTGGTGCCGCTGGACCTGTCGGACGCCGCGGTCGGGGACGAGGAACCGCCGCTGGTGCTGCTGGTCGCCGCGGAGAAGCTCGACCACTCCGTGGTCAGCGAGCTGAAATCCACGCTGCTCGCGCACAAGGGCGAAACCCCGGCGCACCTGAAGCTGATGGGCAAGCAGGGGCCGCGGATGTACGCGTTGGACGACTACCCGGTGCGGGTCAGCTCGATGCTGATGGGCGAGCTGAAGAGCATCCAGGGCATCACCGCGAACACGTGATCCCGGCGGCGCCGCCGAGCTGGGTGCGTTGATCCGCGCGACGATGGACGGGTGAGCACACCCGAGGGCAGTCACCGCGCCGAACCCGATCCCCGTCGCTGGAAGGCGCTCGCGGTGACGTTGACCGCGGGGTTCATGGTGCTGCTCGACGTCAGCATCGTGAACGTGGCGCTGCCGTCGATGCAGGCCGACCTCGGGGCGTCGGCGGGCGGGGTGCAGTGGGTGGTCTCCGGCTACGCGCTGACCTTCGGCCTGGTGCTGGTGGCGGGCGGCAGGCTGGGCGACGCGCTGGGCAGGCGGCGGATGTTCCTCATCGCGCTCACCGGGTTCGTGGCGACCAGCGCGCTCGCCGGGATCGCGCCGAACGAGGTGCTGCTGATCGTGGCCCGGCTGCTGCAGGGCATGGCGGGCGGGCTGCTCACCCCGCAGAACACCGGGCTGATCCAGGAGTTGTTCTCCGGCCCGGAACGCGGGCGCGCGTTCGGCATGTTCGGGGCGGTCGTGGGCATCTCGACCGCGGTCGGCCCGGTGCTGGGCGGGGTCATCCTCGCCGTGTTCGGTGATCCGGAGGGCTGGCGGTGGGTGTTCTACGTGAACATCCCGATCGGCGCGCTCGCGCTGGTGCTGGCGGCCAGGCTGCTGCCGAAGTCACCTCGTTCGATACGCGGGCTGAGGTCCGAATTGGACTCCGTCGGCGCGCTGCTGCTCGGGCTCGCGGTGGCCGCGGTGCTGTTCCCGGTGATGGAGGCCGAACAGGGCGGGCTGGGCAAGCTGTGGTGGCTGTTCCCGATCGCCGTGGTGCTCGGTGCGCTCTTCGTCTGGTGGGAACGGCGGCTGGTGCGGCTGGAACGAGCACCGCTGCTCGACATCCGGCTGTTCACCACCGTGCGCGGCTTCTCCAGCGGGGCCACGCTCGGTTCGGTCTACTTCTGCGCGTTCACCGGGATCTGGCTGGTGTTCGCGATGTTCTTCCAGCAGGGACTGGGGTTCACGCCACTGGAGTCCGGCTTGGCGGTGACGCCGTTCGCGGTCGGCTCGGCGGTGTCCGCGGTGATCGCCGGCCGGCTGGTCGAGCGCTGGGGCCGCGGGCTGACCGTGACCGGGCTGAGCATGGTGGTGCTCGGCATGGTCGGGTCGGGCGTGGCGGTGCTGGTGTTCCCGGCCGAGCACGCGGGGCTGGCGATCGCGTTGCCGCTGCTGATCGGCGGGATCGGCGGCGGCATGGTGATCTCGCCGAACACCACGCTGACCCTGGAGTGCGTGCCGACGGAGATGGCCGGGGTCGCCGGGGGCGCGCTGCAGACGGGGCAGCGCATCGGCACCGCGATCGGCACGGCCACGCTGGCCTCGGTCTTCCACACCGCGGTCGCCGGTTCGGGGGAGGACTACCCGGTGGCGCTGGCGGTGTCGATGGGCTGTGCGGCCGGGCTCACCGCGGTCGCGCTCGGGCTGGGGATCTTCGAACTGCGACGGCGGCGGGTCGCGGTCGGAGGACAGCACAGCGTGTTCGCCGATAGTCCATCCGGGTGACACGCCGGTCCGCTAATGGCGCTACGCTGAGCCACTGTGCGAGGCTTTGACCGCCTTCGCGCCGCGGTATCCGCTACCCAGGGTGGTAATTCGGGTCAGCCTGCTGTGCCGGATTGTCTCCCGGACGCGCATCCGGGAGGAACTCTCAGCCGCACGTCACCGACGGCCGCGGGGGATCGCACGGTGAAGCGCTGAGGGCGTCGCCACCACGGCGGGGTAGGCGCGGGCGAAGGCCACTGGAGTGAGCTCGGGAGGGGGAGACCCCGGGCTCACTCCAGTACGTTCCGCTGTCGTACTAGTGGAGGGCGCTGCCCGCCACCCACTGGTCCCACGGCAGCGCCCAGTCGCCGTAGAGATCCCAGACCGGTAGCTGCGGGCCGCCGGAACCGGTCACCTCGACCACGTCACCGAGGCCGAGGTTGTCGAAGAACCACTTGGCGTTCTCCGCGTTGAGGTTGATGCAGCCGTGCGAGACGTTCGCGCTGCCCTGCTGGCCGACGCTGTTCGGGTTCTCGTGCACGAATTCGCCGTCGTTGGAAATGCGCAGCGACCACTTCTCCTGCGTCCGGTAGTAACCGGGGGAGCCCTGGCAGACGCCGTAGGTGCACGAATCCATGGTGTAGCTTTCGTGCTTTTCCGAGATGACGTGCGCGCCGAGGTGGGTCGGGGTGGCGTCCTTGCCCATCGAGATCGGCATGGTCTTCACCAGCGCTCCACTGTGGAATATCCGCATCTGCTCGGTGCTACCGTCCGCCTTGGCCACCCAGGAATCGTGCACCTGGTACGTTTCGCTGCGGTCCTGTGCGCCGTAGACCCCGCCACCGAAATCGACGCCGTAGACCTTGGCGTCGACCTTCAGCGTGGTGCCCGGCTGCCAGTACTGCTTCGGGCGGTAGTGCACGTTCTTGTCGTCGATCCAGTACCAGCCGCCCTCCTGCGCCGGTTCGGAGACCACCGAAAGCGACTTCTCCACGGTGGCTTTCGCCGCGTCGCCCTTCACCGGCTGGCTGAACTGGAAGACGATCGGCTGGCCGACGCCGATCCCGCTCTGCGCCACCGCCCCCGGCGCCGGGATGAGGTTCGGCTCGGCCTGCTGCTTCGGCGTGAGCGTGGTGATCCGCGCCTGCTGCTCGATCGGTTTCCCTTGCTGGTCAACGGCTTTCGCGACGATCGTGTAGCCGGCGCCGTAGCCGAGCGGCTCGGCAGAGGTCCAGCTGGCGTGGTCGGGGGCAAGCGTGCCCTTCACCTGCGTCCCCCGCGCGGTGTTGGTCACGGTCACCTCGGTCAGCCCCGCGTTCTCGGCGTGCACGGTGACCGGTGTCACCGGGCTGAGGTCCTGCCCGCCGGCCGGCTCGATGCGCACCACCGGCTGCCCCGGCGCCGGTTCGGCCGTGCCGGGGGTGGTGCCGCCGGAATCGCCTGCCGAACACGCGGAAAGCAGCAGCAACGCGGTCAGCGGGAGCCAGAGTAAAGACTTCTTGGGTGCCATGTTATCTCTTTTTTAAGAATCGACGCGGTGGATTTCCCTTGGCGTCAAAACTACCGGCAGTTCCCGGTCAGGGGGTGGCGAGCCCGGGCACACCATAAAGGCCGGGGCCGTTCACCGAAAGTCCGGCCAGGTGCTTTTTGGCCGATTCGTACGCGAGTGCGGTGAATTCCCCGGTGCGCCGGAAATCCAGCGGGCTCACCCGCACCGGCGGCGGCCCCGGCAGGTAGACCACCGGCACCTCGGTGGCGGCCAGCGGCGCCTCCAGCACCGCCTGGTTCCGCATGCTGATCATCGCGGTGAACATGACCACCTCGGCGAGGGTCTGCGGCCGGGTGGGCAGCCGGCCGGGGAACGCGCAGTCGAGCACGATCAGGGACTTCGCGCCCATCGCGATCGCCTGGCGCATCGGCACGTTGGCCACCAGTCCGCCGTCGTAGAGCAGCCTGCCCTCGTGCTCGACCGCCGGGTAGATGCCCGGGATCGCGCAACTGGCCAGCAGCGCGGGCCGGAGTTCGCCGGTGCGGATCAGCCGCGGTTCGGCGGTCTCCACGTCGGTGGTCACCACGCCCAGCGGCAGCGCGAGGTCCTCGAAGGTGGTGCCCTCGCCGATGTACTCGTCGACGATCGCGGCCAGCCCGGTGTTCGGGAACAGGTTGGTCCGGCTGTGCCGCAGGGTGCGGACCTGGCTGAACACGCCGCCGGGGAAGGCCTCGTGCCGGGTCATCCTGGTCCAGATGCGCTCCAGGCGTTCGGCCTGGTCGTCGCCCCGGCGCGCCAGCACCGCGCCGTTGAGCGAACCGACCGAAGTGCCGACCACCAGGTCCGGGCGGTAACCCGCTTCGGTCACCGCGCGCAGCATGCCGACCTGCATCGCGCCGAGGCTGCCGCCACCGCCGAGCACGAACGCGAGCGGGCGCGGCAGATCCGCCGTGGTCATCTCCGGTCCTCCTGATCGGGGTCGAACTGTTCAGTAACGTAGCCCGCCTGCCGGTTTCCCTGGCACTACTGATGGGTAACACTGGTCACAGTTTCCGGAATGGACTTGACGGGACTCGTCGATGCGAGGAAGGGGAGGCTGTGGTGGCCGACCAGCTCAAGGTGACGGAGAAGGAAGCCCGCGCGGTGGCCGAGGAGGCGAGGGAGAGCGGCTGGCAGAAACCGTCCTTCGCCAAGGAGTTGTTCCTCGGCCGGTTCCGCCTCGACCTGGTGCACCCGCACCCGCTGCCGTCCGCGGAGGACGACGCCAGGGCGGACAAGTTCCTCACCCAGCTCCGCGCGTACTGCGAAACCCTCGACGGCACGGTGATCGAACGGGAGTCGCGCATCCCGGACGAGTTCGTCAAGGGCTTCGCCGAACTGGGCTGCTTCGGCATCAAGATCCCCGAGGTCTACGGCGGGCTCGGGCTGACCCAGTTCGCCTACAACCGCGCGCTGATGCTCGCCGCGTCCGTGCACCCGACGATCGGCGCGCTGCTGTCCGCGCACCAGTCGATCGGCGTGCCCGAACCGCTGAAACTGGCCGGGACCGAGGAGCAGAAGAAGCGCTTCCTGCCGCGGTGCGCGAAGGGCGCGGTGACCGCGTTCCTGCTCACCGAGCCCGACGTCGGCTCCGACCCGGCGCGGCTGGCCACCTCGGCGGTCCCGGTGGACGGCGGAGAGGCGTACGAACTCGACGGCGTGAAGCTGTGGACCACCAACGGCGTGGTCGCCGAACTCGTCGTGGTGATGGCGCGCGTGCCCAAGAGCGAGGGGCACCGGGGCGGGGTCACCGCGTTCATCGTCGAGGCGGACTCGCCGGGCATCACCGTCGAGCACCGCAACGCGTTCATGGGCCTGCGCGGCATCGAGAACGGGGTGACCCGGTTCCACAAGGTGCGGGTGCCGAAGGAGAACGTGGTCGGCCGCGAGGGCGACGGGCTGAAGATCGCGCTGACCACGCTGAACACCGGGCGGCTGTCCATCCCGGCGATGTGCGCCGGCGCGGCCAAGTGGTGCCTGAAGATCGCGCGTGAGTGGTCGGGCGAGCGGGTCCAGTGGGGCAGGCCGGTCGGCGAGCACGGGGCGGTGGCCAATAAGATCTCCTACATCGCGGCCACCTCGTACGCGCTGGAAGCCGTGCTGGACCTGTCCGGGCACATGAGCGACGAGGGCCGCAACGACATCCGCATCGAGGCCGCGCTCGCGAAGCTGTGGGCGAGCGAGGTGTCCTGCCTGATCGCCGACGAGCTGATGCAGATCCGCGGCGGGCGTGGTTACGAGACGGCCGAGTCGCTGGCGGCGCGCGGGGAGCGGGCGGTGCCGGTCGAGCAGCTGGTCCGCGACCTGCGGATCAACCGGATCTTCGAAGGCTCCTCGGAGATCATGCGCCTGCTCATCGCGCGGGAGGCGGTCGACTCGCACCTCACCGCCGCGGGTGACCTCGCCGACCCGGACGCCGACGTGAAGGCCAAGGCGAAGGCCGCCGCGAAGGCGAGCGGGTTCTACGCGAAGTGGCTGCCGAAACTGGTCGCAGGCAAGGGCCAGGTGCCGACCTCCTACACCGAGTTCGGTGCGCTGGCCGGGCACCTGCGCTACGTCGAGCGGACCGCGCGCAAGCTCGCGCGGTCGACCTTCTACGGCATGGCGCGCTGGCAGGCCGGGCTGGAGAAGCGGCAGGGCTTCCTCGGGCGGATCGTCGACATCGGCGCCGAACTGTTCGCGATGTCGGCCGCCTGTGTGCGCGCGGAGATGCAGCGCGGGGTCAACCGTGAAGAGGGCGAGGCGGCTTACGAACTCGCCGACGCCTTCTGTCGCCAGGCGCGGTTGCGGGTGGAGGCGTTGTTCGGCGCGTTGTGGACCAACACCGACGACGTCGACCACCGGATCGCCGGGCGCACGCTGAAGGGCCGGTACACCTGGCTCGAAGAAGGCGTGCTCGACCCGAGCGAGGGCACCGGCCCGTGGATCACCGACTGGCAGGCGGGCGCGTCCGCCCAGGAGAACGTGGCGCGCCGGTACCTGCCGCGTCAGAACGGGAACTGAGCGGCGCGCAGCTTCCGGACCAGCTTGTCGCGTTCGGGCCCGGACGCCACCCTGGCGTCCGGGACCTCGGTCTCCGAGCCGCAGTTCACGTCGTCCTCCGGCACCGTGCCGTGCACGAGGTAGGCGGTCGCGGCGTTGGAGGCGCAGGCGTTCTGCGTGGTCAGGTAGGTGCCGTGGCCGCCCTGGTCGGCGAGCACCAGCCGGGCGCGGTCGCCGAGCGCGTCGCGCATGGCCACCGCGCCGGGCATCGGGGTGGCCGGATCGCGCCGGTTCTGCAGGAGCAACACGGTGGGTTGCCCCCGGTCGCTCACCGCGACGGGCGTCTCCGGCTGGTGCGGCCAGAACGCGCAGGGCCAGACGTTGGACGGCATGCCGCCGGTGATCGGGTAGCGCTTGCGGTCGCGTGCCACGTCCTGCCGGTACACCTCCGGGTCGCGCGGCCAGCTCGCCTCGTTGCAGGCGATGCCCCAGAGCGTGGCGGGCAGGGACTGCGAGTCGTCGGGCACCTGGAGCTCGTCGCGGGCTTCGGCGGCTTTCGCGGCGTCGGCGAGTTTGGCGGCCTGCCACAGCTTCGCCAGCGAGGGGAAGCTCTCGTCGCCGTACAGCGCGCCACGGGTGCGACCGCGGAAGTCGTTGCCGGACATGGGTTTGCGGGTGGCGGCGAGCGGAGTGATGTCGAGCTTGCCGGTCAGGTCGAGGTAGGTCTGCCGGACCGCCTGCGGGGTGTTGCCGAGTTCGTAGGTGGGGTGGCGCTGCGCGGCCCAGCGGGCGAAGTCGTCGAAGCGCTCTTCGTTGGCCGGGCCCCAGAACTGCCAGACGCGGCGCCAGACGTCGGTCGGGTCGACCACGGCGTCGAGCACGATGCGGTCGCTGCGCTCGGGGAAGAGCGTGGTGAACACGGCGCCGAGGTAGGAGCCGTAGCTGCCGCCGAAGTAGGAGATCTTCTCCTCGCCGAGCGCGGCGCGGATGCGGTCCATGTCGCGGGCGGTGTTGGCGGTGGTGACGTGGGCGAGGTTCGGGTCGGCGGCGCACTGCCCGGCGACCTGCTCGGCGTAGGCGAGGTTCGCGGTGATGGAACCGTCCGGGGCGGGGTAGGGCATCAGCTTGGTGACGTCCTGCTGCTCGTCGGTCAGCTCGCAGGAGACCGGGGTGCTGGCGCCGGTGCCGCGGGGGTCGAAGCCGATGAGGTCGTACTGGTCGGTCACCCCGCGCGGGGCCAGCTCGCCGACCGCCCCCGGCATCCCGCGCCCGCTCGACCCGGGCCCACCCGGATTGAGCAGGAGCACTCCCCGGCGGCGGTCGCTGGTGGCCTTCTGCCGGGAGATCGCCACCTTGATCTGCGGCCCGGCGGGGTCGTCGTAGTCGCGGGGCACGCTGACCTCGGCGCACTCGACCTTGCGGCCGAACTCCTGCGGACAGGGCGTCCACTCGAGGGCCTGCTGAGCGATCGCGGGCACCCCCGCGGCGGCGATCACGGCGATCGAGGCGATCGCCAGCCCGGTCCGTGTACTGCGCATGCTGCCTCCGAACAGTTGGGGTGTGACCACCCAACTACCGCCGGAAGAGCCGCGCACCCCTCCCCACCCATTCGAGACCCCACCCCGCCCCCGGACCATACAACCAGGTGACACCCACCCCACCCCCCTCCGCGCCCGCCCTCCCACGTCCACACCGAACCCCACACCCACGCACCCGAACCCCACACTCGAGCATCCGAACTCCACGTTCGCGCACGCGAGTTCCACACTCAGGCACCCGAACCCCACACCCAGGAGCCCGAGTGCCACATTCGGGCGGCCGAGTCCCACGTTCAGACACCCGATCGCAGCACACTCGGGAACTCGAGTCCCACACCGAGCACCCGAACTCCACACTCGGGAACTCGAGCGCCACGTTCAGGCGCCCGAGTTCCACACTCGGGAGCCCGAGTGCCACGTTCAGGCAGACCAGTCCTACGGCCGGGAGCCCGAACCCCACGTTCAAGCAGCCGTGGCCCACATTCAGGCAGCGAGTTCCGCGTTCAGGAGTCTGAGTTCCACGTTCGCGCAGCCGAACTCCACGTTCGGGCAGGCGAATTCGGCATTCGAGCAGCCGAGTTCGACGTTCAGGCCGCTGAACTTCACAGTCGAGGGCCTGGCCAGGCCACGCCATACGCCGAGGTGGCTGTTCGCGGAGCCTCACCCGCCCCAAGCCTGGGACTCGGCTGCCCGAAGGCAGGGCTCAGCTACCTGAATGCGGGCTTCGGCTGCCTCAATGTGGAACTCGGCTGTCTGAACGTGGAACTCGGTTGCGCGAGTGTGGAGTTCAGCTGTCTGAGTGCGGGACTCGGGTGCGCGACGTGAAGTTGGGGTGCCCGAACGTGGGACTCGGGCTCCCGGGTGTGGAACTCGGGCTCCTGAACGTGGGGTTCGGGTGCGCGAACGTGGGGTTCGGGTGCCTGAACGTGGAGTTTGGTTCGCGAGTGTGGGGTTCGGGGGGCTGGGCGTGGGACTCGCCCCCGGCGTGGGCCGGGGGCGAGTGGGGGGGCGGGGGTTAGTGGGGGCGGTCGGGGTCGTGGTCGGAGGTGGCGGTTGTCGTGGAGGTGGTGGCGGCTGCGGGGGTTGGGGCGCCGGAGGTGGAGCTGGGCGCGGAGGTGCCGGAGGTGGTGGAGGAGGCGGAGCCGGAGGTGCTGGAGGAGGTGGTGGTGGCGGGGTTTGCGTCGGTGGTGGTGGCTTTGGTGGCGGCGCGCTTGCGCTTCAGCAGGAAGAAGGTGACGAAGGCGGCGGCGATGAGGGCCAGCACGACCCAGCTTCCCTTGCCGACCGCGGACTCCAGTTGTTCGGCGGCTTCCCCGGCGGCGGCGCCGATGCCGATGTGCAGGGCGCACCAGGCGGTGGCACCGACGGCCACCGGCGGCAGGAACTTCCGGAACGGCAGGCCCGAAGCCCCAGCGGCGGCCGGGATCAGGGTTCGCATGACCGGCAGGAAGATCGCGATCAGCACGGCCCAGGAACCCTTGCGCCGCAGGAAGTCGCAGGCTTTGTCCCAGCCGTCGGCGCCGTGCTTCTGCACGAGTTTGGTCTGCCGCAGCCGTGGCCCGAACTTCTTGCCGAGCAGGTAGCCGACCGAGTCACCGGCGATCGCGCAGATGGTGGTGACCAGCCACATCAGCAGGAACTTCGGCGTGCTGTCCACGGTGGTGCCGAGGATGAACAAGCCGGACTCGCCGGGCGCGATGAAGCCGAGGCCGAGGGTGCACTCCCCGAACACCAGCAGGCCGGCCCCGGCGGTGACGCCCGCGGGCGGCAGCGCGCGGAGCCAGTCGAGAATGTCGGTCACCAGTGCCACGTGAAAGTCCCCTCAGTTCGCTTCGGTGGATCAGCAAGCCCGTTCAGGCTAATGCGACCCTAGCCATCGCGCGTCAACCTTTCGTCAGGGGATTTCACCCACTTTGGTGGTACGCGGGCGTACTACTAGCGGCTCAGGAGGCTGGCGGCTTCCTGCGCCGCGGGGCCCTGCGAGGTCAGGTGCGCCAGGTTCTCCGGCAGCTCCTCACCACGATGAGCCTTGGTCTGCGCATACAACCGCCCGGCCCGATACGACGAACGCACCAGCGGACCCGCCATCACCCCGGCGAAACCCATCGCCTCCGCGGCCTGCGAATGCTCCACGAACTCCTCCGGCTTCACCCACCGGTCCACCGGGTGGTGTCGCGGGGAGGGGCGCAGGTACTGGGTGATCGTCAAGATCTCGCACCCCGCGTCCACCAGGTCCTGCATGGCGGGGGCGACCTCCTCGAAGGTTTCACCCATGCCCAGGATCAGATTCGACTTCGTCACCAGCCCTGCTTCACGGGCAGCGGTGATGACCTCCAGCGACCGCGCATACCGGAAACCCGGACGGATCCGCTTGAAAATCCGCGGCACCGTCTCCACATTGTGCGCCAGCACCTCCGGCCGCGAACCGAACACCTCAGCCAGCTGATCAGGGTCGGCGTTGAAATCCGGGATCAGCAACTCCACCCCAGTACCCGGATTCAACGCATGGATCTGACGCACGGTCTCGGCATACAACCACGCACCACCATCAGGCAGATCATCACGAGCGACACCGGTCACCGTGGAGTAACGCAACCCCATCGCCTGCACGCTCTCGGCCACCTTGCGCGGCTCGGTACGGTCCAGCTCCGCCGGGCGACCCGTGTCGATCTGACAGAAATCACACCGCCGCGTGCACTGATCCCCACCGATCAAAAACGTCGCCTCACGGTCCTCCCAACACTCATAGATGTTGGGACAACCCGCTTCTTCACAGACGGTGTGCAGACCCTCCCGGCGCACCAAGCCCTTCAACTCGGTGAACTCCGGACCCATCCGCGCCCGCGTCTTGATCCACGACGGCTTCTTCTCGATCGGCGTCTGACTGTTGCGAACCTCGAGCCGCAGCAGCTTCCGACCATCCGGGGCAGCACTCACGCAGACCAGCGTACGCCCGGATCGGACCGCACCCGATCAAGCCGGGTCCGGCGTGATCCCGGTCATTTCCCCGGTGAGCTGCCACAGTCCTGCACCGAGCGGCTCGTTCCGCGCGGGCCCCAGCGGCCGCACCCGGGTGGGGAAGCCACGCGTCCCGGCGAAGCCGTCCGGGCCGTAGTACGCGCCGCCTTCGACCTCGGGCGCGGTGGCCGCGTAGAGCTGCGGCAGCGTGCCCATCCGCGTGCTCTGCGCGAACAACTGCCCGCTGAGCGCGGCTCCCGCGCCGACGACCGTCCGCAGCACCGCGTTGCGCTGCGAATCCGCCATGCCCGACGCCAAGCCCGACCGGGTGTATCCCGGGTGCGCGGCCACGCTGAGCACCGGTTCCTTCGCCGCCCGCAGCCGCCGGTCCAGCTCCAGCGCGAACACCTGGTTCGCCAGTTTCGACTGCCCGTAAGCGATCGCCGGGAAGTACCGCCGCGTCTCGAAGTTCGGGTCGTTCAGGCTGATCCGGGCGCCGGTCGCCACCACGCTCGACAGCGTGACCACGCGCGAGACGCCTTCGGACGCGCGCAGGGCGGGCATCAGCAGCCAGGTCAGCGCGGCGTGCCCGAGGTGGTTCGTGCCGAACTGCGTCTCGAAACCGTCGATGGTGTGGCCCTGCGGTGGCGCCATCAGGCCGGCGTTGTTCAGCAGGACGTCGACCGAGTCGCCGGTGGATTTGCGGATCTCGGCGGCGGCCTCGCGCACCGAATCCAGCGACGCCAGGTCCAGCCGGACCAGCTCCGGCGCCGGGCCGGTGGCGACTTCGGCCACCTCGTCGAGCGCGCGCTGCCCGCGTTCCGCCGACCGGCAGGCGAGCAGCACCCGCGCGCCCTTTTCCGCCAGCACCACCGCGCTGCGCAGGCCCAGGCCGGAGTTGGCGCCGGTGATCACCACCGTGCGGCCGTCCTGCGCCGGGATGTCCGCCTCGGTCCACTTGGTCCCAGTCATGCCCAGCAGGTTAGGCGTTCGGCAGCACCAGGCGCCGCACGGGACAGCCGGTGTGTGCCTTCGACGGCGCCCCGAGCAGCAGGCTTTCCAGTGCCAAGCCGACCTTCGTCACCTGCTCGGCGGAATCACCCGCCTCGGAGAGCCCGGCTGCCTGGGCGAGCATCCGCAGCTCGGCCTCACGCATCGGCGCGGTTTCCGGGAAGCGGTCGAGATGGGCGTCGAGCACCGCGCGCAGGGTCGGCTGTGCGGCGCTCGCGGCCCGCCAGGCGCGGGTGACCGCGTCCAGCTCGTCGCCGTCGGTCTCGCACAGCTGGACCCGCAGGTGCCCGCCGAGGATCAGCGACCACTTGTACTGCAGGGCCAGCACCAGCTCGCGGTCCGAGGCGAACACCCCGGTGCGCGGCAGCGGTCCGGCCGGGTCGCGGTGCGCCCGTCGCAGCACGGCGTCGATGGCGTCGCGGCGGCGGTAGTGGTCTTTCCAGCTCATGGTCGGAGCCCCCTTGCCGTGAGCGGGGACATACCGCGGGTTTGCGGCATACTCCCGGTACGGTCCTGACTGCCGGTACCGTACCACGGGTATGTTCCGGCGGAGGTGGCGTAAGGTTGTGGCCGTGCTGACAAAGTGGTCTCCATGAGGTCCCGTCGGCTGGACTACTCGGAGTCGACCCGATCGGCACTGGTCACCAGCGCGGTGGAGTTGTTCACCCAGCGCGGGTACGCCGGTACGTCGCTCGACGAGGTGGCCCGCCGCGCCCGGGTCACGAAAGGCGCGCTCTACCACCACTTCAGCGGGAAGCAGGCGTTGTTCGAGGCTGCCTTCGACGCGGTGGAGAACGAAGTGATCGGCCGCCTGCGGAAAGTGCGCAGCGGACCCGAGGCGCCGTGGGAACGAGCCGTGCTGTGCCTGCGCACCTTCATCAAGTGCTGCCTCGAACCGGAGTACCAGCGGCTCGTGGTGCACGAGGCGCCGGTGGTGATGGGCTGGGAACGCTGGCGCGAGGCCGAGGAGCACTTCAGCTTCGGCCTGGTCCGCGACAGCATCGAGGAACTGGTCGACGCCGGTGAACTCGAGCAGGTCCCGGTGGACACCACTTCGCGGCTGCTGTTCGGCGCGCTGTCCTCGGCGGCCACGGTGATCGCCGGTTCGGCGGACCCGCAGCAGGTCAGCGCCGAGGTCGAAGCCGTGGTGATCGCCCTGCTGAGCCGGATCAGGGTCACGCCGGAACACGCGTAGATTCGGTACCCGTGGAACTAAGGATCTTCACCGAACCCCAGCAGGGCGCCAGCTACGACGACCAGTTGCGCGTCGCGAAAGCCGCCGAAGAACTGGGCTATGACGCGTTCTTCCGCTCCGACCACATCCTGAAGATGGGCTCGGCCACCGGGCTGCCGGGGCCCACCGACGCCTGGGTCACCCTCGGCGCGCTCGCCCGCGAAACCCAGCGCATCCGGCTCGGCACGCTGGTCACCGCCGCCACCTTCCGGCATCCGTCGATGCTGGCGATCGCGGTGGCGCAGGTGGACCAGATGTCCGGCGGCCGGGTCGAGTTCGGCCTCGGGTCCGGCTGGTACGACGACGAGCACACCGCGTACGGCATCCCGATGCCGGAGATCAAGGAACGCTTCGACATCTACAGCGAGCAGCTCGCCGTGCTCACCGGCCTGTGGGAGACCCCGGAAGGGGGAACCTTCAGCTTCGACGGGGAGCACTACCAGCTCGCCGAGGCGCCCGGGCTGCCCAAGCCTGCCCAGCGCCCGCGGCCGCCGGTGATCATCGGCGGTGGCGGCAAGAAGCGGACCCCGCAGCTCGCCGCGCGCTACGCCGACGAGTTCAACCTGCCGTTCACCGACGCCGACACCGCGCTCGCGCAGTTCCAGCGGGTCGAGGCGGCCGCCGCCGAGATCGGCCGCGACGGCAAGGAGATCGTGCGTTCGGCCGCGCAGGTGGTGGCGATCGGCCGCGACGAAGCCGAGTTCACCCGCCGTGCCGCGGCGATCGGGCGGGAGCCTGCCGAGGTGCGGCAGAACGGCATCGCCGGGACGCCCGCCGAAGCCGTGGACAAGATCGGCGCCTGGGTGGAGAAGACCGGCATCACCCGGCTCTACCTGCAGGTGCTCGACCTGTCCGACCTGGACCACCTGGAGCTGATCGCCGCCGAAGTGGCGCGCCAGCTCGCGTGATCAGGAGTTCTGCAGCACGAAGGTGACACCGTCGGCGCTGGGGGCGGCCGGGCGCGGCAGCCAGCGGTCCTCGCGGACCGGGAGGCCGCCCTCCAGCGCCGCCAGCACCGCGTCGCGCGCGGGCGCCAGCGCCTCGGTGACGGTCACCTCGTGGCCCACCTCGAACGACAGCGAGGTCACCCCGGCGTCGCGGATGCCGCACGGCACGATCTTGTCGAAGGCGGTCAGGTCCGGGTTGCAGTTCAGTTCGAAGCCGTGCATGGTCACCCCGCGCTGCACGCGGATGCCGATCGCGGCGATCTTGCGCTCGGGGCCGCGGTCGTCGGCCGGGATCCACACCCCGCTGCGGCCCTCGACCCGGCCGGCGTGCACGCCGAAGCCTTCGCACACCGCGATCAGGCCCTCTTCCAGGCGCCGCACGTACTGGACCACGTCGATCGGGTCGGCCAGCTTCACGATCGGGTAGCCGACCAGCTGCCCCGGACCGTGCCAGGTGATCTTCCCGCCGCGGTCCACGTCGATCACCGGGGTGTCGTCGACCGGCCGGTCACCCGGTTCGGTCCGCTTGCCCGCGGTGTAGACCGACGGGTGCTCCAGCAGGAACAGCGTGTCCGGCCCCTCGCCGTCGGCGCGGGCCGTCGCGGTCGTGCGTTGCAGTTCCCACGCCTCGAGGTAGTCGATCGTGCCGAGCAGGCGTACGTCGACGGCTTCGCGGGCGTCACGGCAGGAGGAGGTGGTCACCCCCGCCACGCTACGCCGCCGGACCCCGGTTCGATAAGACGGGGAGCAGGCGCAATGCCACCGCTGAGACCAGACCCACACCACCGACGGCGAGCACCGCGCCGAGCGTGTCGGTGAACCAGTGGACCGAAAGCACCACCCGGCAGGCCGCCGCCACCGCGGTCGCGGCGAGCGCCAGGAAGGTCACCCGGCGCAGCAGTCGCGGCGCCAGCCACGCGCACAGCAGCACCGCGGCGAACCCGGTGCTGGCCACGGAAACCACGTGCCCGCTCGGATAACTCAGGTCGGGGTATTCGCGGGGGCGGTCGCGTTCGAACAGCGGCTTGAACACGAAGCTGGTCAACCGGCACAGCACCAGCACCACCGCCACCCGGACGAGCAGGCTCGCCCTCGCCCGGTCACCGCCGCGGTACGCGCGAACCGCGGCGACTGACAACGCGAGCCCGAGCGCGACCGGCAGCACCGGGCCGAAGATGTGGCTGAGCACCCCGGCGACCAGGCCCGGCGCGTCCAGCCATTCGCCGTGCAACGCCCAGAGCAGCGCCACGTCCAGCCCCCACGGCCGGTCGCGCACGGCCAGCCCCAGCACGGTGAACGCGAGCAGCAGCACCCCGCCGAACAGACTCCAGCGAACGCGCAGCGCGCGGGCCAGCCCGGCGGTCATCGCACAGCCGCGGCGAGTGCGTCACCGACCGTCTTGTACTGGAATTCGAACCCGGCGTCCTCCAGCGCCCGCGGCACGGCCCGCTGGCTCGCCAGCGCCATTTCCTCGGCGGCCTGGCCGATCGCCAGCTTCATCGCCGGGGCGGGCACCCACCACGGCGCCGGGCGGTTGAGCACGCGGCCGAACTCGCGGGTGAATTCGGCGTTGGTCACCGGCAGTGGACCGCAGACGTTGACCGGGCCGGACAGGCGGTCGCTGGTCACCGCGAACACCAGCGCGGAAATCTGGTCCTCCTCGGCGATCCACGGCATGTACTGCGTGCCGTCGCCGAGTTTTCCGCCCAGTGCCAAGGAGAACAGCGGCTTCAACGGGCCGAGCAGGCCGCCGTCGCCGGAGAGCACCAAGCCCGTGCGCACGCGGACCACGCGCGCGTCACCTGCCGCCGTGGTGGCGTTTTCCCAGGCGTCGCAAAGGTTCGCGAGGAAACCGTCGCCGTTCGGGGCCGACTCCTCCAGCAGCGCCGAACCGGCGTTGCCGTAGTAACCGACGGCGGAAGCGTTGACCAGCACCGGAATCCCGTGTTCGGCGACCGCTTCCGCGAGCACCTCGGTCGGTTCGACCCGGCTGTCGACGATGACCTGCTTGCGCGCCGCGCTCCAGCGCTGGGGGAGCAGCGGCGCGCCACACAGGTTGACCACCGCGTCGGTGCCGTCGAAAGCGCCGTCGGCGACCCGCCCGGCAGGCGGGTCCCAGCTGAACTCGTCCGGCTTGCGGGTCTCGCGGCGGACGAGCCGGACGACCTCGTGGCCCCCGGCCCGCAGGCGGGCGGTGAGCGCGTTGCCGATCAGGCCACTGGATCCGGCGATGAGTACTCGCATGCCGTCGATCCTGCCACCACCCGGTGGAACCGGCTGGGCTACCGCAACTGGCCCGCGATGTCGGCGGCGGCCGCGAGCAGTACGAGCGCCGGGATCGCCGCCCGCGGTTTGAGCCGGTAGCTACCGCGTTTGTCCTGCTCGACGACGCCGGCGCCGGTCAGTGCCTTGAGGTGGTGGTAGAACTGCCCGGCCGAGCCGAGTTCGGCGGCTTCCTGCAGTGCCGCACCGGGTTGTGAGCCGTGCTCGGCGAGCCGCCGCACGATCGCCACCCGCGCCGGGTGGGCCAGCGCCGAAAGCACCTCGATCCGAGGCTGGTCCGCCAGCGCCAGCACACGGGACGAGGGCAGGGCGACCTGCCACTCCAGCTCCCCTGGACGGGTGAGCTGACCGGCGTAGGTGATCACCCCGCCGTCGTCCGGGACTTCTTCGGCAGGCGTGTGGTGGCCTTCCAGCGCGGCGACCCGCCGTTCCAGCTCCGCGACCCGTTCGCTCAACTCGGCGCTCATGGCACCAGCATGCCGGTCAGGCGCCCAGCGCTCGCGCCAGCCCGTCGAAGCCGGCAGGGGTGCTCAGCGCGTCCAGGCCGGCGGTGAGGAAACCCCCGAATTCGGCCTGTTGTTCGTCGCTGATGCCGGTCAGCAGGAGGGCGAGCGAGCCGATGCGGCCGTCCTTCCAGCGCACGCTCATGCCCATGGTGATGGTCCTGGGGAAGCTGCCGCCCTTGAAACCGACGGCCGTCGCGCCCTCGGGTACGAGTGACGCGAGCGGGCGCTCCAGGTGGTCGCGGGCGAGTCCGCCGGTGGCCGCCACCGCGCGGTGCAACCCGGCGAGTTCGGCGGCGGTGCCCCGCATGTGGCCGCTGGTCCACGGCCACTGCGCGGCGCTGGTGCTGGGCATGGCCGGGATGCGGTTCGCCGCGTGGCGGCGGAATTCCGCGCTGCGGATGAACTTGGCGGCGAGCATGTCACCGATCGCGCGGCGCGCGGCGGGGTTGGGGCCGCACAGTTCGGGCATGATCAACTGCAGTGTTTCGCCCTGCATCGACCGGAAGTCCGGGCGGGACCAGTTCGCCGCCTTGACGAGCGCGCGCTGCCCGAGCCGGTGGCGCAGGTAGTCCGGGGCGGCGTTGTCGCTGAAGAGGATCATCGCGGTGGCGATCTGGTCCAGCGTGACCAGCCGCTCGGGGTCGTGGGCGATGCCGAACTCGTCGCAGGGGATGCCCAGCGCGGTCAGCGCGGCGCGGTGCGCGCCGCCGTCGCTGACGTACGGGTGCCGGATGTCCCAGTCGCCGACGCGGATCTGCTCGGCGGGATCGAGCCTGCCCTCTTCCACCGCCTGCGCGTATGCGGTCAGGTGCACGATCTTCACCGTTGAGGCCAGCACCATCGGTTCCGCTGCTCGATGGGCGAGCACGCGACCTGCACCGTCGTCGACCATCGCGCCCACGCCGGCGCGGTTCGCGGCCATCCAGTCGAGCCACTCGGCCGCCGGGGACTGGGCCTGGGCCCGCAGTGGCGGCAACAACGCGACCGAGCCCGCCGCGGTCACCCCCAGCAGCAACTTGCGCCGGTTCAGCATGGCACCTCCTCTAGAATTCCGTAATTCTAGAATATTAGACAGCCGCCCCCTGTCAACCCGACGCCGGTGCACCCGAACCCCACACTCAGGCATCCGAACCCCACGTTCGCGCACCCGAGTTGCACGTTCAGGCATCCGAGTCCTGCGCTCAGGCATCCGAGTTCCACACTCGGCAGCTGAACTCCACATTCGCGTAGTCGGATCCCGCCTCCGGAAGACCTTCGCGCCCAGCGGCTGAGCCGTGGCGGCGGCGGTCCCCGCGCGGATTCGGGAGACGCGAACGTGGGGTCGGCTGCCGGAGCGTGGAATTCGGCGGCCCGAGTGTGGGGTTCGGCTACGCGAACGTGGAGTTCGGCGGCCTGAGTGTGGGGTTGGGATGCGTGAGTGTGGGGTTCGGGTGTCTGAACGTGGGGTTCGGGTGCGTGAGTGTGGGGTTCGGGGGTGGGTAGCAGAACGGGGCACCACCCGGGTGGGTGGTGCCCCGTGTCGGGCGAGGGGTTACAGGCCCAGTTCGTCCTCGAAGTTGCCTTCTTCGAGGCGCTGCTTGATCGTCGTGACGAAGCGGCCGGCGTCGGCGCCGTCGATGAGGCGGTGGTCGTAGGTCAGCGGCAGGAACGCCATCGACCGCACGGCGATGGTGTCGTTGCCGTCCGAGTCGCTGATCACCACCGGGCGCTTCACCACCGCGCCGGTCCCGAGCATGCCGGACTGCGGCTGCACGATGATCGGCGTGTCGAACAGCGCGCCGTTGCTGCCGATGTTGGTCACCGTGAAGGTGCCACCGGTCAGCTCGTCGGGCTTGATCTTGTTCGTCCGCGCGCGGGCCGCCAGGTCGGCGATCTTGTGCGCGAGCCCGGCCAGGTTCAGCTCACCGGCGTCGTGGATGACCACCGACAGCAGACCCTTTTCGGTGTCCACGGCGATGCCGAGGTGGACCGCACCGTGGTAGGTGATCTCCTTGGTCTCCTCGTTGTACGACGCGTTCACGTTCGGGTGCTGCTTGAGCGCCTCGACCGTGGCCTTGGCGAAGAACGGCAGGAACGTGAGGTTGATGCCCTCGCGCTCCTTGAACGCCGCCTTCGCGCGCTGGCGCAGCCGGGCGATCTTGGTGACGTCGACCTCGTGCACCTGGGTCAGCTGCGCCGAGACCTGCAGCGATTCCCTGGTCTTCAGCGCGGTGATCTGCCGGATCCGGTTGGCCTTCTGCACGGTGCCGCGCAGCGCCGACTTGTCCTGACCACCGGCGGCCGGAGCCGGAGCGGCGGCCGCGGGGGCCGGAGCGGACGGGGCTTCCTGCTGGGCGGCGGGCGCCGGAGCGGCCTGCTGCTTCTGCTTCTCCTCGACCGCGGCGAGCACGTCCTGCTTGCGGATGCGGCCACCGACACCGCTGCCGGTCAGCGAGGCGAGGTCGATGCCGTTCTCCGAGGCCAGCTTGCGCACCAGCGGCGTGACGTACGGCGAGGAGGCGCCGTTCGCGTCGGCCGCGGGCTTGCTCGGCGCCGGGGCTGAAGCCTGCTGCTCGGGTGCCTGGTGCTTGGGGGCTTCCTGGCGGGGAGCCTCCTGCTGCTTCGGCGCTTCCTGCCGGGGTTCGGGCTTCGGCTCGGGCTTGGGTTCCGGCTTCGGCTCTTCCTTCGGCTCCGGCCGGGATTCCGGCTGGGACTGCTGCGCCTGCGGCGCGGAACCCGCGTCGCCGACCACGGCCAGCTGCCCGCCGACCTCGACGGTCTCGTCCTCACCGACGCTGATCTCCAGCACGGTGCCCGCCACCGGCGACGGCACCTCGGTGTCCACCTTGTCGGTGGAGATCTCGAGCAGCGGCTCGTCCACCTCGACGGTGTCGCCGACCTGCTTGAGCCAGCGGGTGACGGTGCCCTCGGTGACGCTTTCGCCGAGTTCCGGCAGCGTCACCGGGGTGCCCTGAGCGGAACCGCCGCCAGACGACGAAGACGACGAAGACGACTGCTGGGGCTCCGGCTCCGGCTCCGGCTCCGGTTCGGGCTCGGGCTCGGGCTGGGACTCCTGCGCGGGCGCCTGCTCCTGGGCGGGGGCCGACTGCTCGGCCGGGGCGGACTCGCCGCCGCCGGAACCGTCGTCGATCACCGCGAGCTCGCCGCCGACCTCGACGGTCTCGTCCTCGGCGGCCACGATGCGCTGCACGGTGCCCGCCACGGGGGAGGGCACCTCGGTGTCCACCTTGTCGGTGGAGATCTCGAGCAACGGCTCGTCGACCTCGACCCGGTCACCCTCCTGCTTGAGCCACCGGGTGACGGTGCCCTCCGTGACGCTCTCCCCGAGCTCCGGCAATGTGACGGAGTAGGCCATTTTCTGCTGACTCCCTTGATGAAATGGTTCTGGTGCGGTCTTTGGGTTGACTTGCGGTCGTCAGCTGTGCACGTGCAGTGGCTTGCCGGCCAGGGCTAGGTGTGCTTCGCCGAGGGCCTCGGACTGGGTGGGGTGGGCGTGGATGAGCGGGGCGATGTCCTCCGGGAATGCCTCCCAGTTGTAGATCAGCTGCGCCTCGCCGATCAGCTCGCCGACGCGGTCCCCGACCAGGTGCAGGCCGATGACCGGCCCGTCCGGCGCCTTGATCAGCTTGACCGCACCGGAGGTCTTGAGGATCTGGCTCTTGCCGTTGCCGCCGAGGTCGTAGGTGAAGGTGACCACGTCTGCACCGTAGCGCTCCTTGGCCTGCGCTTCGGTGAGGCCGACCGAGGCGACCTCGGGGTGCGAGTAGGTCACCCGCGGGATGCCTGCCTCGTCCGCCGGGCGCGGGTCCAGCCCGGCGATCTCCTCGGCCACGAAGATGCCCTGCTGGAAACCGCGGTGCGCGAGCTGCAGGCCCGGCACGATGTCCCCGACCGCGTAGACGTTCGGCAGGTTGGTGCGCAGGCGGTCGTCGGTGAGCACGAAGCCGCGCTCCATGGTGACGCCCGCCTCCTCGTAGCCGTGCCCGGCCGAGTTGGGCCCGCGGCCGACCGCGACCAGCATCAGGTCGGCCTCGATGGTCTCGCCGGACTCCAGCGACACGCTCACGCCGTCGTCGTCCTGCTTCGCGCCGGTGAACTTCACGCCGGTCTTGAAGGTGATCTTGCGACGGCGGAAGGCGCGCTCGAGCTGCTTGGAGGCGAACTCGTCCTCGTTCGGGACCAGCCGCGGCAGCGCTTCGACGATGGTCACGTCGGTGCCGAAGGAGGCCCACACGCTGGCGAACTCCACCCCGATCACGCCGCCGCCGAGCACCACGGCCTTCTTCGGGATGTAGTCCAGCGACAGCGCCTGCTCGCTGGCGATGACGCGCCCGCCGAGCTCCAGCCCGGGCAGCGTCTTCGAGTAGGAGCCGGTGGCCAGGATGACGTTCTTGCCGGTGTACCGGGTGCCCTCGACCTCGACGCTGGTGCCGCCGACGAAGGTGCCGCTGCCCTCGACCAGGGTGACCTTGTGGGCCTTGGCCAGGCCCTGCAGCCCCTTGTAGAGCCGCGAGACGATCGAATCCTTGTACTTGTTCACCCCGGCGATGTCGATGCCCTCCAGGGTGGCCTTCACGCCGAACTGCTCGCTCTCGCGGGCCGAGTCGGCGACCTCCGCCGCGTGCAGCAGGGCTTTGGTCGGGATGCACCCGCGGTGCAGGCAGGTCCCACCCAGCTTGTCCTTCTCGATCAGGATGACGGAAAGGCCGAGCTCGGCCGCGCGGAATGCCGCGGCGTACCCGCCCGATCCGCCACCAAGGATCACCAGGTCAGCGGAGGTGTCGGTCACGTTGATAACTCCTAGCAAGAGCTCGGCGATGGTGCTCGTCCGCCCGCGCGCGAGTTACTCGCGCGCGCGGAACACACCTCATCTTGTCACCTCGTCCGGCACGCTTGCGACCTAGCCGGGTGTGTGCCGACACACCCGCTGCACCAGGGCGATAATGGATGGGTCAGCGGCTTCGAGAGAGGGTGGTCGGTGTGGGTCTTTTCGACTCGCTGCGCAGGCGTGGCAAGGGCGGCGGGAAGGGTGCCGGCAAGCCGGGAACGCTGCGCAAGTCCACCCCGGACGACACGCGGCACCTGGACGAGTGGTCGGGCAGCAGGCAGGGGGTGGAGGCCTATGTGGAACCCCGGACCACGGTCACCGAGACCACGGTCGTGCTGATCGCGCACGACGGTGAGTGGACGCGCCGTCGCATCGGCAGCCTGGACGCGGCGCAGCAGTTCGGGAAGAAGCGCTCGATCCCGGTCTACGAGGTGTCGAAGGTGGGTTACCCCAAACGCATGCGCGAGTACACCGAGCGGCAGAAGCGACGCCCCTCCTAGGTGTCGGACAGCGCCTAGGTTTCCAGCAACCGCAGGTGTTCTTCCAGCAGTTCCCGGAAGGTGCGGAAGGTGCTGGTGCCGAGCACGGGATCGGTCTGCACGACGACCCAGCCCGACGACGCCGGTGAGAGCAGGATCATGCTTTCACCGGGTTCGCTGATCGGCACCACACCGCCGTGCGCGGTCAGTTCGGCCGCGGCGAGCAGGCGCGGGAAGGTCACGTCCGCGGGCAGTCCGTCACTGGTGTGCAGGAATTCCCGGTAGTCGGGCGGTAGTTCCCGGCCCAGCCGGGCTTCCGCGGCCGCTGTGTCCCTTGTGGACGCCGGAGCCCGGCCGGTCTGTTCGCGCAGTTCCAGGATCCGGCCGACCAGCGCGGGCCAGTCCAGCGAGGCGGAGTCCGGCGCGTGCCGCGTGCGCAGCGCGGCGATCAGTTCGGCGGTCAGCGCGGTCGCGTGCTCTTCCCCGAGGCCGAGCGGGTCGGCTCCGGCGACCAGCAAGGGCGCGAGGTGGCGGCACGCCAGCGCCGCGGGCATCGACGGGCGCAGTGCGGCCCAATCGGCCAAGGCTTCCCGCGCGGCCTCCGGATCGCCGTCGCGCGCGAGGTCTTCGGCCCGCAGCAGGGCCGTCTTCGTGGGGTCTTCCGCGCCCTTTTCCAGGTGCTCGGCGAGACCGGAGACGATGCGCCCGGCGGTCGAATCGCCGAGCAGGCCGGTCGGCAGGGAAGGAACCGGGCGGCTCAGATGGGCGCGGTGCGCGGCTTCTTCGGCATCGAGGTCGAGCGGCAGCAGCGCGCCGGCCCACTTCGGTCGTTCCCCGAGCGCTTCGAACAGCATCGCCCACGCGCGGGCGTGCACCGGCGTGGTCACCAGCGCGGCCACCGGTCGTCCGGTGGCCGAGAGCCAGGTGCGCACCAGCCGGTCGGCCTCGCCGGGGAACCCGCTGCCGGCCAGCAGCAGCGCGGTGTCCCCGACGGCCCGGTCGGCCTGCGGCCCACCGGCCGTGAGCACCGCGCTCACGGCCGGTTCGAGCTGCTCGTGCAACCGCTCAGCCGCGGTCGGCGATGTCCGCCAGCACCGCGGCGATGGTGCGCACCGGGACGCCGGTGCCGCCCTTGGCGGTGTAGCCCCACGGGCCGCCGGTGTTGAACGACGGGCCCGCGATGTCGATGTGCGCCCAGGGCAGGTCGTCGGCGACGAACTCACGCAGGAAGATGCCCGCGGCGAGCATGCCGCCCCAGCGGTGGCCGGTGATGTTGGCCAGGTCGGCCAGGCGCGAGTCGAGGTCGGCGCGCAGCTCCTCGGGCAGCGGCATGGCCCAGCCGCCCTCGCCGGTGGCCCTGGCGATCTCGGCCACGCGGTCGCGGAACTCGTCCGAGCCCATGATCCCGGCGGTCCGGTTGCCCAGCGCGACCACCTGCGCGCCGGTCAGCGTGGAGGTCTCGATCAGGTAGTCCGGGTTCTCCTCGCCCGCCCGCACGATCGCGTCGGCCAGCACCAGGCGGCCCTCGGCGTCGGTGTTGAGCACCTCGACGGTCTTGCCGCCGTACATGGTCAGCACGTCGCCGGGCCGGTAGGAGGTGCCCGACGGCAGGTTCTCCGCGAGCGGGATGTGCGCGACGACCTCGAGCGGGTACTTCAGCTTCGCCGCCAGCACCACCGACGCGAGCACGCCTGCCGCGCCGGACATGTCGGAGGTCATGTGGTCCATGTTCGCCGCGGGCTTGATCGAGATGCCGCCCGAGTCGAAGGTGATGCCCTTGCCGACCAGCGCGATCTTCTTCTTCGCCTTGGCGGGCGTGTAGGCCACGCGCAGCAGGCGCGGCTGCCGCGAGGAGCCGCCGCCGACGCCCAGGATGCCGCCGAAGCCCTTGCGCTTGAGGGCCTTCTCGTCGAGGACCTCGATCTCCAGCTTGTTCGCGTCGGCCAGCTTCTTCGCGCGGTCGGCGAAGGAGGCCGGGAACAGGTCGTTCGGCGGGGTGTTGATCAGGTCGCGGGCGATGGTGACCGCCTCGGCGATCGCGGTGGCCGCCTTGAGCGTGGCGCGGTGCTCGCGGGCGTTGCCCTCCGCCGGGCTCGCGATGTCCACAGTGGACAGCGGGCCGTCGCCGGGCTCGGACTTGTACTCGGTGAAGCTGTACGCGCCGAGCACGGTGCCTTCGACGGTGGCCTGGAGGTCCACAGCGGACAGGGTGGTGAAGGCGCGGCCGGTGCCGTGGAGCGCGCGGGCGGCGGCCCCGGAGGCGCGGCGGACCTGCTCCGGGGTGATGCCGTCGGCGCCGGCCTTGCCCAGGCCGACGGCCAGCACCACGTCGGCGCCGGTGCGGCCCAGCGTGGGCAGCTTGACGACCTCTTCGGCCTTGCCCGCGGCACCGAGGGTGGACAGCACCTTGGCGAGCTTGCCGTCGAAGGCGGCGTCGACGGCTTCGGCACCGGGGGCGAGGATGGGCCCGTCCTCACCTTGCACGGTGCCGACGACGATCACCTCGGCGCGGGTCTTCCCCAGCGCGGCCTCGGTGTTCTCGGACAGGGCAAGCTTCGGCAAGGTCATCGTCGTCCTCGTGCGTTCGCGTCGGCGGTACCGGGCGGGTGGCCCGGACTGATCGTGAGCCATGCTAATGACAACTCGGGTCGGTGCGAGAGGTAGGTGGCCGAGGTGCTCGTCGGGGCCGGTTCCCTGGTCGTGCTCGCCGCGGCCGCCGCGGCGGCCGGGTGGTGGCTGCCCGCCGGGATCGCGCTCGCCGGACTGCTCGCCTGGCTGGCCGCCGGTCTCCCGCACGCGGGCGGGCGGCTGGCCGCGGGCACCCGGGCGGCCGGGCGCATCGGCCTGCTGCCGCTGTTCGGCTCGGCCTTCGCCGCCTACGTCATCCCGGGCGCGCCCTCGTGGTCGGCCGGGGTGGTGGTCGCGGTGCTGGTGCTCGCGCAGGCGCTCGGCCTGCGGCCCTCGGAGTCCACCGCCCGCTGGATCACCGGCACGCTGCTGGCCGCCGGGCTCGCGCTGGTCGCGCTGTGCCTGGCCATCCCGCCGGTCGAGCAGGCCCAGCCCGGGCGGCAGCCGGGGGTGGGCGGCGTGCTGCTCGCCGCGGTCGTGGTGGTGCCGCTGCTCAAGACCTACAAGACCGACCAGCGCCGGCGCTGGTGGCCCGCCGCGCCGGTGGCCGCGCTCCTCGCACTCTCGGCGGCCGCGTTGTACCAGCTCGGGCCGTTCCGGCTGGGGCTGTCGGCGACCTCCTTGCGTGACCTGCTCGCCGCCGCCGACGCACCCGCACTGGGGACCATGCTCGCCGTGGTGGCCGCGCTGGCCACCGTTTCGGCGAGTCTCGGCTCGCTCGCTTCGGCGCAGGAGGAGGCCGGGCGCTGGCCCGTGCTCGGGGGCGGGCTCCTCGCCGCGGTGCTGGCCACGGTGCTCGATCCGTTCCAGGCGCTGCGGATCGCCGCCGTGCTGACGCTGATCGAGCTGTTCGCCGCCGGGGTGCTCGGCCGGTCCACCGCCCGCGGCACGGTGGTGGTGCTGAGCTCCGGGATCCTGCTGATCATGCTCGGTACGGTGTGGCCATGATGGGTTTTGCGCCTGGATCGACGGTGCGGTACCGCTTCCACCGCCCGGACGGCAGCACCGGGCAGGTGCACCCGCTGCGGGTGCTCGCCGACGACGGCACCGAACTGGTGGGCTGGCTGCCCGCGGGCACAGCGATCCTCGGCACCCGGCTGGCCGACGGCAGGTCGATGCGGGAAGCGCCGCTGGCCGAGCGGTTCCGGCTGCCGCGCGAGCGCTATCGGTCGACCTGGCACGGCACGTCGAACGTGCGGCGGGTGGTGGACGGCGAATGGTCTTCGGTGTGGTGGTTCTTCGACGAGGAACTGCGGTTCACCGGCTGGTACGTGAACCTGGAGATCCCGCTGGGGCGCACGGGCGACGGCGTCGACCGGATCGACGGCGTCCTCGACCTCGCCGTGGCCCCGGACCGCACCTGGGTGTGGAAGGACGAGGACGAGGCGGAGGCCGCGGTGGCCGTCGGACGGCTCACCGCGGCGCAACTCGACCGGCTGCGTGCCGAGGGCGAGCGGGTGATCCGGCTGATCGAGGCGGGCAGCTACCCGTTCGACGGCACGTGGACCGCCTTCGAGCCGGACCCCGCGTGGCCGCGGCCGGAGCTGTGACCGGCCGAGGTCAGACCATCAGCACGACGAGCAGCACCAGCAGCACCGACGCCACCGAGAGCCCGATCATCGGCCCCTTGGCGATGTCGCGCGGGAACATCTTCTTGCCGTTGAGGTTGCGCCACCAGACGGCCCCGAAGATCGCGGCGACCACGCCGAGGAGGCCGCCGAACACCCCGATCAGCAGCGCGCCGACGAGCACCAGCAGACCGGCGGAGAACGGGAGCAGCGCGGCGGCGACGAAGGTCTTCACGTCCGAGGCCCCGCCGGCGGACACACTGTTGCCCTCGGCGGGCTGAGCGGGTTGGTAGGTCACGGTTCCAGCCTAGCGGGGTCGGGTGCCAGGCGCGGAATACTCTGACGTCCAACTAAGAGTTATCGTCTTCGCATGACGACCACGATGCCCTTCACCCATACCCCGAACCCGGACGCGGCCAGCTCCCAGCGGGTCGCCGAGGTATTGGCCAAGCCGGGCTTCGGGACGTACTTCACCGACCACATGGTCACCCTCCGCTACGACTCGCAGAAGGGCTGGCACGACGGGGAAGTCGGCCCGTACCGCCCGATCAGCCTGGACCCGGCCACTTCGGTGCTGCACTACGGCCAGGCGATCTTCGAGGGGCTCAAGGCCTACCGCCAGCCAGGTGGCTCGATCGCGTCCTTCCGGCCGGACGCGAACGCCGCCAGGTTCCGCCGCTCCGCGGTGCGCATGGCGATGCCGGAGCTGCCGGATGAGCTGTTCCTGGAGTCCCTGCGCGAGCTGGTGGCGGTGGACGAGCGCTGGGTGCCGACGAAGGCGGGCGAATCGCTTTACCTGCGCCCGTTCATGATCTCCACGTCGGTCGGGCTCGGCGTGAACGCGCCGGCGAGCGAGTACCTCTTCAGCGTGATCGCCTCGCCCGCCGGGTCCTACTTCGCCGGTGGCGTGAAGCCGGTGAGCGTGTGGCTGTCCACCGAATACGTGCGCGCGGCGCCGGGCGGGACCGGGTTCGCCAAGTGCGCCGGCAACTACGCGGCCTCCTTCCTGGCGCAGGCGCAGGCCGTGGAGCAGGGTTGCGACCAGGTCGTCTGGCTGGACGCGGTGGAGCACCGGTGGGTCGAGGAAATGGGCGGGATGAACCTGTTCTTCGTCTTCGGCTCCGGTGCGGACGCGCGGGTGGTGACGCCGGAGCTTTCGGGCGCGCTGCTCCCGGGTGTGACGCGGGCTTCGCTGCTGCGGCTGGCCGCGGACAACGGGCTCGAGGTCGAAGAGCGCCGCATCTCCACCGCGGAATGGGAAGAGGCCGCCACCTCCGGCGAGCTGACCGAGGTCTTCGCCTGCGGCACGGCCGCCGTGATCACCCCGGTCGGCCGCGTCAAGTACGACGGCGGCGAGTTCGTCATGGGTTCCGGTGAGCCGGGCGCGCTGACGATGAAGCTGCGGGAGCAGCTGACCGGTATCCAGGAGGGGCAGCGCCCGGACCCGCACGGGTGGATGCAGCCGCTCAAGTAGAGGCTCTTCGATGTCACGAATGTGGCTTTGGGGGCGTAATCGGCCCCCAAAGCCACATTCGTGTCACTTCGGCGGGGTGACGCCGGACTGTTCGTAGGTGCTGGTTTCCGCGAGCACCCGGGCCGCCATGGTGAGCAGCGGCAGTGCGGTGACGCCGCCGCTGCCCCCGCCGACGCGCAGGTGCAGGTCCAGGATCGGGTCCAGGTCCAGGTGCTCCAGCACCAGCGCGTGCGCCGGTTCGCTCGACCGGTGCGCGGCCACCCACCAGTTCCGGGCGCCCGGCGCCAGTTCCTCCGCGACCAGTGCGGCCGCGCCGACGACGAGTCCGTCCAACAGCACCGGGGTCCGGCGGACGGCGGCCTGCGCGAGGAAACCGGTGATCGCGGCGATGTCCGCGCCCGCGGTGGTGCGCAGCAACGCGACCGGGTCCGCGAGGACCGCGCGCGCCCGGCGCAGGCCATCGCGGATGGCGACGGCCTTGCGCATCCACGCGTTGTCGTCGATCCCGGAACCCCGGCCCACCACCGCGACCGGCTCGGCCCCGGTCAGCGCCGCCACCAGCACGGAGGCCGGTGTGCTGCTGGCGACACCGATCTCCCCGGCGACGAGCAGATCGGCCCCACTGTCCACTTCGGCGTCCGCGATCGTGCGGCCCGCCTGGATCGCGGCGTGCACTTCCTCTTCGGACAGCGCGTCTTCGGTCGCGATCGAGCCCGAACCGCGGCGCACCTTCAGATCGGCGGCCTCCGGCGTCGCGGAGCCCTCGCGGTCCACCGCCAGGTCCACCACGCGCACGGTGGCTCCGGCGACCGTGGCCAAGACGTTGAGCGGGGCGCCGCCGGTGAGCGTCGCGCCGACGAGCTGACCGGTCACTTCGGCCGGATAGGCCGAGACGCCGTTCGCGGCGATGCCGTGGTCACCGGCGAAGACCACCACCCGCGGCCGGGTGAACGGCCGCGGCGGGGCCTGGCCCTGGCAGGCGGCGATCCAGGCGCCCAGTTCTTCGAGCCGTCCGAGCGAGCCGTTCGGCGTGATCAGCGTTCCGGTCAGCCGCTGCGCTTCCGCGCGGGCGATTTCATCCGGAAGGGGGAGTTCGGGGAAGTCGGCAGCCTCGTGGGTGAGCACGCGCCCACGCTACCGCCCCTATGCTTTCCGCCGTGACGACCGCGGCGGGTGTGGTGCTGGCGAGCGGCTCTGGCAGCCGCGTGGGCGCCGAGCTGAACAAGGTGTACCTCCCACTCGCCGGGCGGAGGCTGGCCTGCTGGTCGCTCGACGCCTTCGCGGGTATCCCGGAGTTCGGCGTGCTGGTGCTGGTGATCCGCCCGCAGGACGAGGACTTCGCGCGAGAGGTGGTCGGCGATCTCGACGTGGAACTGGTGCACGGCGGTGCCAGCAGGCAGGAATCGGAACTGCGGGCGCTGCGCCACCTTTCGGGACGCATCGGCAGCGGGGAGATCGACACCGTGCTCATCCACGACGGCGCGCGCCCGCTGGCGTCGACCGCCCTGATCACCTCGGTACTGGATGCGGCGCGGGAGTTCGGGGGCGCGGTCCCCGGCCTGACCGCCGACGACGTCGTGGTCGCCACCGAGGACGGCACCGGATTCGACGGCGTGCTCGAAGGAGCCGTGCGCGTGCAGACCCCGCAGGGCTTCCGGGCCGGACCGCTGCTGGCCGCCTATGAACAGGCGGACCGCGAAGGCTTCATCGGCACGGACACCGCGTCCTGCATGGAACGCTTCGCGGACCTGCCGGTGCACTGGGTGCCGGGGGAGGAGCGGAACCTCAAAGTGACCTACCCACACGACCTACGGGTAGTCGAACACCTGCTCCAACCCCCCGGCACCCTGTAGCCCCCGAATGCTATGAGTGGGGCATTACTAGCGTTCAATGCAAGTAATGCCCCACTCATAGCATTCCGGCCGCCGGGTTACGGCGACTTGGTGAGCGAGGGGTCCCGTTCGATGACGCCGTCCAGGATGTCGTCCATCTTGGCGAGCAGGTCCGCGTCGAGCTTGACGCCCGCCGCCTTCACGTTCTCGTGCACCTGCTCCGGCCGCGAAGCGCCGATGATCGCCGAGGCCACGTTCGGGTTCTGCAGCACCCACGCCACGGCCAGCTGGGCGAGCGACAGCCCGGCCTCCGCGGCCAGCGGCTCCAGCTTCTGCACGCGGGTCAGCACGTCGTCGTTCAGGTAGCGCTGGACGAAGTTCGCGCCGCCCTTGTCGTCGGTCGCGCGCGAGCCCTCGGGCAGCGGCTGGCCCGGTTTGTACTTGCCGGTCAGCACGCCCTGCGCGATCGGCGACCAGACGATCTGGCTGAGGCCCTCGCGCTCGGAAGCCGGGATGACCTGCGCCTCGATCACCCGCCAGAGGGCGTTGTACTGCGGCTGGTTCGAGATGAACGGCACGTGCAGCTCACGCGCCAGCGCGGCCCCGCGGGTGATCTCCTCGGCGGTCCACTCCGAGACGCCGACGTAGAGCACCTTGCCCTGGCGGACCAGGTCGGCGAAGGCGAGGAAGGTCTCCTCCAGCGGCACCGTGCGGTCGAACCGGTGGGCCTGGTAGAGGTCGATGTAGTCGGTGCCGAGCCGCTTCAGCGACGCGTTGGCCGACTCGATGATGTGCTTGCGGCTCAGGCCCTTGTCGTTGGGCCCCTTCGGACCGGTCGGCCAGAAGACCTTGGTGAAGATCTCCAGGCTCTCGCGGCGCTGCCCGGCCAGGCCGCGGCCGAGCACCGATTCGGCGGCGGTGTTGGCGTAGACGTCAGCTGTGTCGAAGGTCGTGATGCCGGCCTCCAGCGCGGCCTTGATGCACGCCTGCGCCTGCTCCTCTTCGACCTGGGAGCCGTGGGTGAGCCAGTTGCCGTACGAGATCTCACTGATGTTCAGGCCACTGCGGCCGAGGCGTCGAAACTCCATGGTGCCGAGCCTAGTCGCTCATCGTTCGCCTTGCTAAGGACCTGGAGTAGCTCCCGCCTCGTCCACGGATTCGGCGGCCGGTGGACCGCAGCGCAGCTTCACGCCGAGCGCTTCGTAGGAGAACTCCCATTCGGGTGCCGCGCGCCAGAGGAACAGGCCGTAGAACACCAGGCCGGTCAGGTGCGGGAGCAGCAGCACGGCGATCGCCGCGAGCGGGGTGAGCTTGAGGACGTCGACGATCCACGGAGTCGCTGGCACAACCAACCCTCGCCGCCGGACGAGTCCCGAGGCGTGCTCACCGGCCGGGTGTGGCTGGCAGTGGGAGCCTGGCCACCACCGACCGGTGAAGATCGGCGCGCGCAGCGGCTCGGCCCCGGGTGGCTGTCAGCGGGCAGCCAGGCGAACCACTGGCCCGCGAGGCCGATGGCCCCGCGGGTGTGTCGCTCCCTCATGGAACTCTCGGGAACGATGGCTCTTCTCACTGCCCCCATATGACGAGCAGTGCGAAGGATTCAGGCACCGCCAGTGTAGCCGGACTCGAGGCCGCGCCGGAAGGATCTAGACGGCGTCGCCCGGCTTGACGCGGGGCTTGGGGACGCGGAGCTTGCGGATCTGGCTGGCGCGGATGAAGGCGTACCAGCCGACCGAGCGGGCCTTGAAGTCCTCCTTGGGGAACTTCTCCCGCACCGCCTTCGCCACGCGGCGGCCGTTGAAGTAGCCCTCGACCACCATGCCCAGCAGCATCACCGTGCACAGCAGGGTGGCGTAGCGCTGGATCGACACGTTCGGCACCAGCAGCGCGACGAACACCAGCAGCGCCAGCGGCATGAACAGGCCGAGCAGGTTGCGCTTGGCGTCGACCAGGTCGCGCACGTAGGCCTTGACCGGCCCGCGGTCGCGCGGCAGCAGGTACTTGTCGTCCCCGGCGTCCATCCGGGCGCGGCGCTCCTTGGCGGCGGCGCGCCGGTCCTCCTTGGAGGTGGGGTTCGCCTTGCGGAGCTCCTTGTTGCGCTTCATCGCCTCGCGCATGGTCTTCGGTGGCGGGGCCACCGGGCCGCGGCGCTTCGCCTCCGCCTCCCGTCGCTTGGGCGTGGCTCGGCCCTTGCTCGGGGTGACCCCCCTGGTCTGCTCGGAGACCTCGGTCACCGCCGAGGCCGCGTCGTCGGGGCTATCGGTGGCTGTAGTGCTGTTACGCCGCAGGAACCTCACCTCGTCAGGGTATTCCAGGCCCGCCCGCGCTCGTTCAGCCGGTCGCGGGATGTGTCACCATGGAGTTCGCGCCGAGGGCGTGGAACAGAATGGGCAACGGGGTTGTTGATCCGGGTAACCGGGGTTCTCATGCCCACCGCAACACCACGAGGGAGAGTCATGACGACCGCTGAGCAGACCGGTGGCCAGACGGAGGCCGCCGAGGCCACCCACGGCGTGACCCTGACCGACACCGCGGCCGCCAAGGCCAAAGCCCTGCTCGAGCAGGAGGGCCGCGACGACATGCACCTGCGCATCGCCGTCCAGCCCGGTGGCTGTGCCGGCCTGCGCTACCAGCTGTTCTTCGACGAGCGCACCCTCGACGGTGACCTCTTCCGCGACTTCGACGGCCTCCGCGTGGCGGTGGACCGGATGAGCGCGCCGTACGTCTCCGAGGCCGTGATCGACTTCGTCGACAGCATCGAGAAGCAGGGCTTCACCATCGACAACCCGCAGGCCACCGGGTCCTGCGCGTGCGGCGACTCGTTCCACTGAGCCGCGATCGGGACAGAACGTGAAAAGGCGGGGCCGGTGATTCCGGTCCCGCCTTTTTTGACTGTGTTTCAGCTCACACGTAGGCGTCCAGTTCGGCGACCTGCGCGTGGCAGCGGTCGTCGACCGTCCAGTGCGGTGCCGCCTTCGGCGTGGCGGGGGTGCTCACGCAGGCGTGCAGTTCAGCGGGGAGGTCGGCGCAGTCGGCGATCAGTTCGCCGATGGTTTCGGGCTCGGTAAGTGTGCTCACGCAGCCGAACGTATGCGCGCTCGGCGGATTCGCCCACCGGTACTTGGCGGTAATGTCGGCCGGGTGTGCCCGAAGCACCCGGATGGGGCATGACCAGGCGGTAACTTCGGGGACTGACCGCCCTGACGACCCGAACAAGGAGAACCGGTGGCAGCCACGGCGCGGATCGCGGTATCCGGCAGTATCGCAACCGACCATCTGATGCACTTCCCGGGCAGATTCGCCGAGCAGCTCGTCGCGGAGCAATTGCACCGCGTTTCGCTCAGCTTCCTCGCCGACGACCTGATCGTCCGGCGCGGGGGCATCGGCGCGAACATCGCCTTCGGCCTCGGGGTGCTCGGGGTGCGGCCGGTGCTGATCGGCTCGGTGGGCGCGGACTTCGACGACTACCGCTCCTGGCTCGAACGCCACGGCGTGGACACCGCCGGCGTGCACGTGTCCGAAGTGGCCCACACCGCCCGGTTCGTCTGCACCACCGACGACGACCTCTGCCAGATCGCCACCTTCTACGCCGGTGCGATGGCCGAATCGCGCAACATCGAGATCGGCCCGATCCACGACCGCGTCGGCGGGCTGTCGCTGACCCTGCTCAGCCCGGACGACCCCGAGGGCATGCTGCGGCACGCGCAGGAATGCCGCCAGCGCGGCTACCCGTTCGCGGTGGACCCGTCGCAGCAGCTGGCCCGGATGGAGGGTGCGCAGGCGCGCCTGTTCATCGACGGCGCGAAGTACCTGTTCAGCAACGACTACGAGTGGGAACTGCTGCTGCAGAAGACCGGCTGGACCGAGGCGGACGTGCTCAGCCGCGTCGGCCTGCGGATCACCACGCTGGGGGAGAAGGGCGTCGAGATCGTCGGCGCCGACGGGACGAACCTGCAGGTCCCCGCGGTGCCGGAGCTGTCGAAGTCCGACCCGACCGGGGTCGGCGACGGTTTCCGCGCCGGTTTCCTGGCCGGCCTGCACGGCGGCCTCGGCCTGGAGCGCGCCGCGCAGCTCGGCTCGCTGATCGCGGTGCTGGTGCTGGAAACCGTGGGCACGCAGGAATGGCTTTTCGAAAAGGAAAGCGCGCTGGCGCGCATTTCCGAGGCGTTCGGCCCGGAAGCCGCGGCGGAGATCGGCACGGTCCTGCCCTGAACCGGCGCACGAGTGGGGCAGCACCGACGGTGGTGCCCCACTCGTTTGTCTATTGTGGACTGTGGGGGTAGGAGAGCTTCGGCCCGCGGACGGCGACGGCGTCGGCTGGTCCGCAGATCCGCTCCATCCAGTCCCGCCGGGTGACCGCCGAGAACCGCAGCACCACCAGGCGCGCGCCGAGTTGGCCGGTGGGGTCCAGCGCGGACAGTCCGGCCAGCAGTTCGGCGGCGAACAGCGAGTCGTGCCGGGTGGTCTTGACCACGTTGAAGTGCCCGGACAGCAGGCCTTCCACCGCGCTGAGCGCGCCGACCGCGGGTTCGTTCCCGGTGACGATGTGCGTGTGCAGCTCCGCTTTCGCCGCCCTGGCGGGAAAACCGGACCGGGTCAGGCGCGGGAGCGCGTCGAGCAGTCCGGCGAAGGTGCGCTCGATCCTGGGCCCGGCCACGTTCTGCGCCCGCAGCCGATCGGTCAGCCTGCCGCGCAGGTCCGTGCTCGGCACGGCGAGCAGGTTGCGCAGCCTGCCGCACGCGGCGAGGACCACCACCGGGTTGAGCCGGGCGCCGGCGAGCACCATCCGCGCCGTGTGCCCGAGCGAGCCGATGTGTCTGTCCACTTCGTCGTCATCCAGCCAGGCACCGCGCCAGAAGTGCCGGTTGACCGCGCGACCGGGCGCTCCCGGCTGGGTTTCGAGGACGTGCTTCACCGATGCCTCCCGGCGGGTTGGGTGGACGCGCGCGAACGACCGGCTGGCGCGGGTGGCGCGGCCGGTCGGAATTCCCGGTGGGGCGGGCTGAGCGGACCCTTGATCAGCCCTGGGCGAGGCTACTCGGTCTTGTACAAGGGTTAATGCAGCGAGTTCGGAGCGAACAGCGCAAACGAGGATCACCGGTGAGTGGGATCACGCATACCACGCCCCGAATGCAGCAACGCATTCGCGAAATCCGGGTGATTTCCCCGGAAAACTGGACAACCGCTCCCGTGATCTGGGAAAGATGGTGTTGCCCAGATCACAGATGGGCTAGGGTCGAGCCACATTCCGGAACGCCTTCCACGATGTGGTGGAGGCCCGCAGTTCGGGGAGCGGTGCCACATGGTCGTCGGAGACGCTCGGGCCGGAGTCCGCCCGCCGAGCCAGCCGATCCTGGTGCTGGCCAAGTCGCGCCGGGTGATCGACGTGGTGGCCGCCGATCCGGCCGGGCTGACCTGGCGCCAGGTGCAGCGCGCCACCGGACTCCCGGTCAGCACCACCGTGCGCCTGCTGCAGAACCTCGTCGCCGAAGGCTTCCTGGACGTGATCGCCGGGCGCTACCTGGTCGGCCTCGGCGTGCTGCGCTGGGCTCGCAGCCGCCGCACCGAGTCGCGGCTGACGATGCTCGCCCAGCCGGAACTGGACGCCCTGCGCGACGCCACCGGCGAGACAGCCCTGCTCTTCGTGCGCCACGGGGACCAGCGCGTGCTGGTGGGGCTGGCCGAGACCCGGCACGAGGTGGTGCGGCTGATCGGCATCGGCCAGGTCATGCCGCTGCACGCGGGTTCGGCGGGCAAGGTCTTCCTGGCCTACGAGGACGAGGTCCGCGACCGCGTGCTCGATTTCGGCGAACTCACCTCGTACACGCCCGGCACCATCGTCGACGCCGATCGCCTGCGCGCCGAACTGGTCGGCATCCAGTCCTGCGGCTGGGCCGACAGCGTCGCCGAGCGGGACCACGGCACGGCGTCGATCAGCGCGCCCGTGCACGACCACACCGGCGAACTCGCCGCCGTCCTCGGCATCGGCGTCCCCGAACAGCGCTTCACCGACGCGAACCGGTCGTTGTGGACCGAAGCGGTGGTCACCGCGGCGAGACGGCTGTCGGCGGCGCTGGGACACGCGGAGTTGACTGCTGGCGGGTGAGCCGGAGGTGACGAGGGGTGGCGGACAACGGCAGCGCACCGGCCGTGGCACTGGAGTCGGTGACCATCGCGTACCCGGGGGCCGGGGGTGCCTACACCGCTGTGTCCGAAGTGGACTTGAGCGTGGCGCGGGGGCGGTTCGTCGCCCTCGTCGGGCCCACCGGCTGCGGCAAGTCCAGCGTGCTCAACGCGGTGGCCGGGCTGCTCCCGCCGTCATCGGGGAGGGTGCTCATCGACGGTGAACCGGTGTCCGGGCCGAACCGCCGCGCCGGCTACCTGTTCCAGCAGGATGCCTTGCTGCCGTGGAAAACCGTGCTCGGCAACGTGGCGTTCGGGCTCGAACTGCGCGGGGTGGGCAAGCGCGAACGCCTCGAGCGCGCCCGCGACTGGGTGCGCCGCGTCGGCCTGACCGGCTTCGAGAACGCCTACCCGCACCAGCTGTCCGGCGGGATGCGGAAGCGGACCGCGGTGGCGCAAACCTGGATCGGCGACCCGGAACTGCTGCTGATGGACGAACCGTTCGGCGCGCTGGACGTGCAGACCCGGCAGGTGATGGAGAACGAACTGCTGGGCCTGTGGACCGGCACGGAGAAGACCGTGCTGTTCGTCACGCACGACCTCGACGAAGCGGTGTCCCTTTCGGACGAAGTGGTGCTGCTCTCGGCCGGACCAGGGAGCCGGGTGGCCGGCCGGTACCCGGTGGACCTGCCGCGGCCGCGCGACCTGCTGGACGTCCGGACCGAGCCCGCGTTCACCGGGATCTACCGGGCGATCTGGGCTGACCTGCGAGACGAGGTGATGGCGGCCTATGACCGGAACCGGGGTGAAGCGTAGGGCCCGGCGGCGCGGTCCGGCCGTGCGCACCGCGCAGGCCGGTCTCGCCGTGCTGCTGGTGGCGGGCTGGGAGGTCGGCTCGCGCACCGGGGTCGTCGACGAATTCTTCTTCTCCAAGCCGTCGGACATCGTGGTGCGGGCCGGGGAGTGGTTCGGCACCGGCTACCTCTGGGACCACCTGGGCACCACCCTGCTGGAGGCCGCGCTCGCGCTGGTGCTCGGCGGGCTGCTCGGGCTGGTGCTCGGTTTCCTGCTGGCCCGCGTGGACTTCCTCGCCGCGGTCTTCGACCCGTACCTCAAGGTGGCGAACTCGCTGCCGCGCGTGGTGCTGGCGCCGATCTTCCTGCTGTGGTTCGGGCTCGGCATCTGGTCCAAAGTGGCCTTCGGCATCACGCTGGTGTTCTTCATCGTCTTCTTCAACACCTACCAGGGGGTGCGCGAGGTCGACCGGGTGCTGGTCGACAACGCGCGCATGCTCGGCGCCAAGGAGGGGCAACTGGTGCGGCACGTGCTGCTGCCGAGCGCGCTCACCTGGATCTTCTCGAGCCTGCACATCAGCGTCGGCTTCGCGATCGTCGGCGCGGTGGTGGGGGAGTACCTCGGCTCGTCGGCCGGGGTGGGGTACCTGATTTCCCAGGCCGAGGGGACCTTCGACACCACGGGGGTGTTCACCGGCATGGTCGTGCTTTCGGTGGTGGTGCTCGTCGTCGATGCGGGAGTCGACCGCGTCGAGCGCCACCTGCTGCGGTGGAAACCCCGCCGTGGCATCGAGTTGGGAGGACAACGATGAAGCGGGCGAGGGTGGGCGCGCTGCTGCTCGTGGTGGCGCTGACGATGACCGCTTGCCAGGGGAAGCCGGGGGACCGCGCCGCGGGGGGCGAGGTGCGGATCGGGGTCGGCGGGCAGCCGCTGCTGGTGTACCTGCCGACCACGCTGGCGCGACAGCTCGGGTACTACGAGGCGGAGGGCCTCAAGGTCGAGCTGGAGGACCTGCAGGGCGGCTCGAAGGCGTTGCAGGCCATGCAGGGCGGGAGCGTGGACGTGGTCAGCGGGTACTACGACCACACCATCCAGATGCAGGCCAAGCGCAAGGAGGTGAAGTCGTTCGTCACGATGCTGCGGTATCCGTCGATCGTGCTGGCCGTCTCACCGCGGGCGAGCAGGCCGATCGACTCGATCACCGACCTGGCCGGGGCGAACGTCGGGGTGACCGCGCCCGGTTCGTCCACCGACTTCTTCCTCAAGTACCTGCTCGGCAAGCACGGCCTCGACCCGGGAGCGGCGCACGTGCAGGGCATCGGCGGGGACGCCGGGGCGGTGGCCGCGATGGAGCAGGGCCGGGTGGACGCCGCGGTGATGATCGACCCGGCGGTTTCGGTGCTGCAGACCAGGGTCGGCGTGGACAAGGTGAAGATCCTCACCGACACGCGCACCGCGGAGGGCGTGCAGGAGGACTTCGGCGTCCCCGCGTACCCGGCGGCGGTGCTGTACTCGTCGGGCGAATGGCTGGCCAACAACGGTGACACAGCGAGGAAACTGGCCAACGCGATCGTGAAGACGCTGAGGTGGATCGAACAGCATTCGCCGGACGAGATCGCCGCGCGCATGCCCGCGGAGTACGCGCAGGGGAACCGGGACGTCTACGTGCAGGCGATCGGGCGGGCGAAGGAGTCCTTCTCGCGGGACGGGATGATGCCTGCGGAAGGGGCGGAGGCTGTGCACAAGGTGCTATCGCAGTTCGACAAGGAGATCGCTGGGGCGCCGATGGATCTCAGTCGGACTTATTCGAATGATTACTTGCCTCAGTGATGGTTTTCCACCCCGGTTTTTTATTGTGACTACGGCGGGGGTTCCGTTGTCAAGGCGGGAGAGATGCCTTGACAACGGAACCCCCGCCGTGTTTTTGGCTTGGGACCGGGGATGGGAGGGGTGGGTGGCTCTGGTGGGCGGCTGTCGTTGCCGGGCGCCTGGTGCGTTGCGCGGGTCGTGACATGGGAGAAGCGCGAGGGTGCTGTGAATGTGGCTTTCACGGCGGAATGTGCCGTGAAAGCCACATTCACGGCGAGCTAGAGCTTCACGGGGTAGACGGGTTCGGGGATTTCCGGCTTGATCCGGTGCTCGATGAAGATGCCGTGCCAGAGCATGAAGACGACCAGCGCCCAGATGCGGCGGCTGTGGTCCAGGGTGCCCGCCTTGTGTTCTTCCAGCATCCGCAGGACGGCAGGCTTGTCGAACAGGTGCTCGGTCTTCGAGTCCGAGACGATGCCGCGCGCCCAGTCGTACATGTCGGTGCGCAGCCAGTGCCGGATCGGGACCGGGAAGCCCAGTTTGCGCCGGTTCAGCACGTGCGCGGGCACGATGCCGTCCAGCGCGCGGCGCAGGGCGTGCTTGGTGGTCTCACGGGTGATCTTCTCTTCGAGCGGGATGCTCGCGGCGACCTTGAACACCTCGGCGTCGAGGAAGGGGACCCGCAGCTCCAGCGAGTTCGCCATGGTCACCTTGTCCGCCTTGACCAGGATGTCACCGCGCAGCCAGGTGAACAGGTCCACGTGCTGCATGCGCGCCACCGGGTCCCAGTCACGCGAAATGCGGTACCACGGCTCGGTGACGTCCTGGTGCCCGACGCCGTCGGTGAAGTTGCGCAGCACGCCGCGCAGCTGGTCCTCGCGGAAGATGCGCGCGTTGCCGTAGTAGCGCTCCTCCAGCGAAAGCGAACCGCGGCGCAGCAGGTCCTTGCCGCGGGTGCCCTCCGGAATCTTGGTGGACACCTTGCCCAGCAGGCTCTTCACCGCACCGGGCATCTTTTCGAAGCGCGCCAGCGAGAGCGGCTCGCGGTAGATGGTGTACCCGCCGAACAGCTCGTCCGAGCCCTCGCCGGAGAGCACCGCCTTGACGTACTTGCGGGCCTCGCGCGCGATGAACCACAGCGGGACCAGCGCCGGGTCGGCCACCGGGTCGTCGAGGTACCAGACGATCAGCGGCAGCGCCTCCATCATCTCCTCGCTGGAGACGGTGCGGATGACGTGCTTGACCCCGATCGCCTCGGCCGACTCCGCGGCCACGTCCACCTCGGAGTACCCCTCGCGCTCGAACCCGGTGGTGAACGCGATCAGGTTCGGGTTGTGCCGCTTGGCCAGCGCCGCGGTCGCGGTGGAGTCGATGCCGCCGGAAAGGAAGGCGCCGACGGTCACGTCCGGGTCGGCGATCATGTGCTTGGCGACCGAGTCCTGCATCACCTGCGAGATGCGCTCGTACAGCTCCTCGGAACCCCGCGGCCCGGAGACCGGCTTCGCGGTGAACTCCGGGAAGAAGTAGCGCTCGGTCTTGACCTGGCCGCCGGGGGAGACGGTGAACGAGGTGCCCGACTCCAGCCGCCGCACGCCGACGTGCAGCGACTCGGGTTCCGGCACGTACTGCAGGGTCAGGTAGTGCTGCAGCGCGATCTGGTCCAGCTGCTGCTTCACGCCGAGGGTGTCCGACAGCTCCAGCAGGCTCTTCTTCTCACTCGAGAAGGCGACCCCGCCCGGCCCCTCGGAGTAGTACAGCGGCTTGATGCCGAACGGGTCGCGGGCGCCGTAGACCAGCTTCTCCTGCGAGTCCCAGATCAGGAAGGCGAACATGCCGCGCAGCTGCTTGACCGCGTCCTGGCCGAGGTAGTGGTAGGCGGCCACGATGGCCTCGCCGTCACCCTCGGTGTTGAACTTCGCGCCGTGCTCGGTGGCGAGCGTCTCACGCAGTTCGAGGTAGTTGTAGATCTCGCCGTTGAAGTTCATCGTGTAGCGGCTCGGCGACTCCGGCGGGCCCCAGGTCAGGGGCTGGTGGGAGTGCTCGAGGTCGATGAAGGCGAGCCGGTTGAACCCGTAGACCACCTCGGCGTCCGCCCAGGTGTCGGTCTCGTCGGGGCCGCGATGCCGCTGGCAGCGCAGGGCCGCGCCCACCGCGTCCCGGGCCTTCGCCGCGTCTTCTTCAGTGGCGCACACCAGTCCGAGCAGGCCGCACACGTGTCTTCACACACCTCTGGTCGTAGCCGTAAGTCGAGTGGCCAAGTATGGACGACACGAACGATTACCCCTTGGGTGGGACCGCCCGGTTGCTCGGCTAGGCTCCGGAGGTCAAATGGATCGCGCTAGGAGGAATCCCGCAGTGGGCGTTGCAGAGCGCACCCCGGCCGGCAGGCGGTCGAAGGTCGGAAAGGTGACCCTGTTGGCCGCGCTCGTCGCCGTGACGGCGACCGGGTGCTCCGGCGATGAGGTCCTGCGCTTCGGCTGGCCCGAGGGTGTCACCCCGCAGGCCGAGAGCATGCGGAACCTGTGGACCTGGTCGGTGATCGCGGCACTGGTCGTCGGCGTCATCGTGTGGGCGCTGATCTTCTGGTCGGTCGCCTTCCACCGCAAGAAGAAGGCCGTGGACGGCGTGGAGCCGGAGCTGCCGAGGCAGTTCCAGTACAACGTGCCGCTCGAGCTGTTCTGCGTGGTCGTGCCGGTGATCATGGTCTGCGTGCTGTTCTTCTTCACCGCGACCACCGAGTCCAAGGTGCTGGGCAAGACCGAGGACCCCGACGTCACCGTCGACGTGATCGCCTTCCAGTGGAACTGGGAGTTCCAGTACCCGAGCGAGTCGCGCGACGCCGAGGCGCAGACGATCAGCACGGTCGGCAGCTCCGCCGAGATCCCGATCCTGGTCCTGCCGACCGATCGCACGATCCGGTACAACCTGCGCTCCACCGACGTCATCCACTCGTTCTGGGTGCCGGAGTTCCACTTCAAGCGCGACGTGATGCCGCACCCGGAGAAGAACAACCAGGACTGGTCGTTCGAGAACACCATCGACCGGGAAGGCGCCTTCGTCGGCCGCTGCGCCGAGCTGTGCGGTACCTACCACGCGGTGATGAACTTCGAGGTCCGGGCGCTTTCGCCGGACAAGTACGAGCAGTTCATCCGGCTGCGCACCCAGGTCAACCCGGCCACCGGCAAGCCGAACACCACCGCCGAGGCGCTGTCGGCGCTGAACTGTGGTGAGCTGTGCGCGCCGCAGGCGACCACCACCCAGCCGTTCAACACCGACCGCACCGCCCGGACCGCGACCGGCTGAGCCGGCCGCCGCCGTCCGTCGTCCGCAGCTCAGAGTGAGGAAAGCCCCATGAAGGTCGAAGCCCGGATCTTCGACATCGTCACCCTCTTCGCGTTCCTGGTGTCGGTCGTCTACGGCGTGATGACCGGGTGGCTGAGTCCCTACGGCGTCGAGCCGATCGGCCTGGTGGCGCTGATCCTCACCGGTGGGCTTTCGCTGCTGGCCGGGAGCTACTTCCGGTTCGTCTCCCGCCGCATCGAGCCGCGGCCGGAGGACCGGGAGGACGCCGAGATCAGCGACGGCGCCGGTGAGCTGGGCTTCTTCAGCCCGGGCAGCTACTGGCCGATCGGCCTGGCCGCCTCCGCCGCGACCGCGGGCGTGGCGATGGCCTTCTTCGAAATCTGGCTGCTGGTCACCGCCATCGTGATGCTGCTGATCACCATCGGCGGCCTGGTGTTCGAATACCACACCGGCCCCAACCACGACTGACTCTCCCGAGCTCGCTCACTACGAACGCTATGAGTGGGGCATTACTTGCATCCAACGCAAGTAATGCCCCACTCATTGCATTCAGCCCCCAGTCTGGCGGGACGGGACCACCTGAGCAGCCCCCAACCGACCGTCACCCGGGCACCCAGCGGTGAGCACCGCCCAGACCCCCCACCCCGCCCCGGTCCACAGCCAAAAACACGGCGAAGGCCTCGATGTCAAGGCATCTCTCCCGCCTTGACATCGAGGCCTTCGCCGTAGTCACACTAAAAAACCGGGGCGGCTCACAATGCTCACAACACTCACGACTTGAGCGAAGTCGACAGAGAAGCCCACCGCGTAAGCAGGTCCGCAGCAGCCCCCGAGTCGATCGCTTCGGCAGCCCTCGCCAGCCCAGAACCGATGTCTTCAGCGAGCGACCCCGTGAAGCCGGTGTGCGCCGCCAGGGCACCCGCCGCGTTCACCAGGACGGCATCCCGCACCGGTCCAGCTTTGCCGGAGACGAGTTCCCGGACCACTTCGGCGTTGAAAGCCGCGTCCCCACCGCGAAGATCCTCAGCGGTGACGCGGGGGATGTCCCAGGCGGACGGATCGATTGTCTCCTCGCGGACCTTGCCGCCGGAGACGACCCAGGCCGAAGTCGTGGTTGTGGTGGTTATCTCATCCAGTCCGTCGTCCCCGCGGACCAGCAGCACCGAGTGGCCGCGGCGGGCGAACACCTCGGCCAGCACCGCGGTCTTGTCCGCGTAGGCGCAGCCGATCAGCGCCGCCGACGGCTGGGCCGGGTTGGTCAGCGGGCCGAGCAGGTTGAACGTGGTCGGCACGCCGAGCTGCTGCCGCGTCGGGCCGGCGTGCCGGAAACCCGGGTGGAAGATCGGCGCGAAGCAGAACCCGATGCCGAGTTCGGCCACGCAGCGCTCCACGCCCGCGGGCGGCAGGTCGATCTTGACGCCGAGCGCCTCCAGCACGTCCGCCGCGCCGGACTTCGACGAGGCCGCGCGGTTGCCGTGCTTGACCACCGGCGCCCCGGCGGCGGCGACCACCAGCGAGGTCATCGTGGAGATGTTCACCGAACCGGAGCGGTCCCCGCCGGTGCCGACGATGTCCACCGCCGCCACGTCCACGTGCACGCGGCGGGCGTGCGACAGCATCGCCTCGGCGAACCCGGAGATCTCCGCCGAAGTCTCGCCCTTGGCGCGCAGCGCCACGGCGAACCCGGCGACCTGTGCGTCGGTCGCCGAGCCGGACATCACCTGGTCCATCGCCCACGCGGTGTCCTGCGCGGACAGGTCCGTGCCGGCGATGAGCTGGTTGAGCAGTGCGGGCCAGCTGTGCTCGGGCACGGCCGGCTCAGCCGCGGACGGCGGGGACCGGCGTGGCGCGCAGGACCTCGGCGACGGTTTCGGCAGCGGTCAGCGGGTCGAGCGGGTGCACCAGCACGGCGTCCGCCTGCGACCAGGTGGCCAGCCAGCGGTCGTCCTTGCGCCGGACCGCCACCACGATCGGGGGGCAGTCGGTGATCTCGTTCTTCAGCTGCCGGGTCAGCCCGATGCCGCCGGTCGGCTGCGCCTCGCCGTCGAGGATGGCGAGATCCACCTCACCCGCGTCCATCGCCATCAGCACCTCCGAGACGGTGCCGGCCTCGGTGTAGTCCACGCGGCCGAGGTCGGTGGCCGGGCGGCGGCCGACCGCGGAGATGATCGACTCACGCACCTCGGCGCGGTGGCTGAACACCAGGATCTTCTTCGCCGGGCTTGACTCGGTCATGAACTTGCCTCCGGCCGGGTAGTGGAGCGGGGATGGGCCGATGCTATCCGCCCGGTGCCGCCGGGCCCAGCACCAGGGCGGGCGCCGGTGTGATCCAGTCGGCGCGCGACGCGCCGGAGACCCGGCGGGCGGGCCGCGGTCGCGAGGAGACATAATGCGACTCGTGACAACGGCTCCCACCATCAGCCAGCGCGTGCACTCGCTGAACCGCCCCAACATGGTCAGCGTGGGCACCATCGTCTGGCTGTCCAGCGAGCTCATGTTCTTCGCTGGGCTGTTCGCGATCTTCTTCACGGTCAAGGCACAGAATGCGAGCGGTCACTGGCCGCCGATCCTGGAGTCGACCGGCGAACCGATCCACCTGAACCTCCCGTTCGCGCTGCCCTTCACCATCATCCTGGTGGCCTCCTCGTTCACCTGCCAGCTCGGCGTGTTCGCGGCGGAGAAGGGTGACGTCTACGGGCTGCGCCGGTGGTACCTGATCACCCTGCTGATGGGGGCGATCTTCGTCGGCGGCCAGGGGTATGAGTACCTGCAGCTGATCAACGAGGGCGTGACCATCCCGTCCGGTGCGTTCGGCACGGCCTTCTACCTGACCACCGGTTTCCACGGCCTGCACGTGATCGGCGGGCTCATCGCGTTCGTGTACCTGCTCATCCGCACCCGGCTGAGCAAGTTCACCCCGGCCCAGGCCACCTCGGCGATCGTCGTGTCGTACTACTGGCACTTCGTCGACATCGTGTGGATCGGGCTGTTCGCGGTGATCTACATCGTTCCCTGAGACCAGCCGTCCCGGCCGAACTGACAGCAAGGGTTGCCGCAAGATGACCACCAGCAAGAAACCCGCCTCGGCGACGAAGCCACGGCGGCGCCGCACGAAGTTCCAGCGGCGGGTAGCCGGCCTTCTGGCGCTTTTCGTCGCGCTGCTGAGCGCGGGCGGGTTGTACGCCGTGTTCGCCCCCGAGCCCCAGACCGCGCAGGCGCAGGTCGACCCGGCGCTGCTGCGCAAGGGCGAGGAGATCTACAACAACACCTGCAGCACCTGCCACGGCGCGAACCTCGAAGGCGTGCAGGACAAGGGCCCGAGCCTGGTCGGCATCGGCGAAGCCGCGGTGTACTTCCAGACCTCCTCCGGCCGCATGCCCGCCGTGCGCCAGGAGGCGCAGGCCGCGCGCAAGCCGCCGAAGCTCACCGCGGAGGAGATCGACGCACTGGGCGCCTACATCCAGGCGAACGGCGGCGGTCCGCAGCGGCCCACCGAAAAGGGTGAGGAACTGCGCGGCCAGAGCCCGGCCCGCGGTGGTGAGCTGTTCCGGCTGAACTGCGCTTCGTGCCACAACTTCACCGGTGCCGGTGGGGCGCTCTCGGAGGGCAAGTACGCCCCTCAGCTGGCCCCGGCCAACGAGGAGCAGCTGTACACCGCGATGCTCACCGGCCCGCAGAACATGCCGAAGTTCTCCGACCGGCAGCTCACGCCGGAAGAGAAGAAGGACATCATCGCGTACGTCAAGTCCGTATCGGACGGCAACAACAACCCGGGCGGGAACGGCCTCAACGGGTTCGGTCCGGCTTCGGAAGGCGTGGTCGCGTGGATCGTGGGGATCGCCGCGCTGGTCGGTGTGACCCTCTGGATTGGATCGAGGGCTTAGGGCATGAGTAGCGGCGAAGAGCCGAAGCCGCCCACCGAGGCGGAACTGGCGGACATGGACCGCGACCAGCTGGTGAAGCTGGGTACCAACCTGGACGGCGTCGAGCTGATCCACTACGAGGACAAGTGGCCGGTCAAGGGCACCAAGGCGGAGAAGCGCGCCGAGCGCTCGGTGGCGATCTGGTTCCTGATCTCCGCGCTGGCCGGCCTCGGCTTCGTGGTCTCGCTGATCTGGTGGCCGTGGCAGTACAAGTCGCCGACCGATGAGACCGGGCACTTCTGGTACTCGCTCTACACCCCGATGCTGGGTGTCACGCTCGGCCTCGCGGTGCTCGCGCTGGCCATCGGCGTGCTGCTCTACACCAAGAAGTTCATCCCGGACGAGATCGCGGTGCAGCAGCGCGGGGACGGCGGGTCCAAGGAGGTCGACAAGGCGACGATCGTCGCGCAGCTGGCCGACTCGGGCAGCCGCAGCACCATCGCGCGCCGCTCGGCGATCAAGCGCAGCGTCGGCCTCGGCGCGGGCGCGCTCGGCCTGGCCACCGTCGCGCTGCCGCTCGCGTCGTTCATCCGCGACCCGTGGAAGGACACCGAGAACCGCGACTCCCTGTGGCACACCGGCTGGCAGCCGAACTACCCGGGTGAGGTCGTCTACCTGCGCAGGCACACCGCGCACCTCGGGCACGAACCGGAGGAGCCCTCGCTGGTGCGCCCGGAGGACCTCGAGGCGGGCGCCATGGAGACGGTGTTCCCGTTCCGCGAGTCCGAGCGCGGCAACCACGAGCTGCTGGCCAAGGCCCTGAAGCGGTCCGACAACCCGGTCATGCTGATCCGCCTGCGCCCGGCCGACGCCGCGCGCGTGGTCAAGCGGGCGGGCCAGGAGGACTTCAACTTCGGTGACTTCTACGCCTACACGAAGATCTGCAGCCACGTGGGGTGCCCCACCTCGCTGTACGAGCAGCGGACCAACCGGATCCTCTGCCCGTGTCACCAGTCGCAGTTCGACGCACTGCACTACGCGAAGCCGGTTTTCGGGCCGGCGACTCGCGCACTCGCCCAGTTGCCCATTACCGTGAACGAAGAGGGCTACTTCGTTGCGAGAGGTGACTTCATCGAGGCAGTCGGTCCTGGGTTTTGGGAGCGCAAGTCATGAGTTCACTGACCACCCCCACCAAGGGGTCAAACCCGGCCGAAAAGGCCGCAGGTGCCGCGGCCACCTGGGCCGACGACCGGTACCACCTGGCCAAGGGCATGCGGCACCAGCTGAACAAGGTGTTCCCGACCCACTGGTCCTTCCTGCTCGGCGAGATCGCGCTGTACAGCTTCATCATCCTGATCATCTCCGGGGTGTACCTGACGCTGTTCTTCGATCCCTCCATGCAGGAGGTCATCTACGACGGCGCCTACCAGAACCTGCAGGGCGTCGAGATGTCCAAGGCGTTCGCGAGCACGCTGGACATCACCTTCGAGGTCCGCGGCGGGCTGTTCGTCCGCCAGTTGCACCACTGGGCCGCGCTGATCTTCGTCGCGGCGATGTTCGTGCACATGATGCGGATCTTCTTCACCGGTGCGTTCCGGCGCCCGCGTGAGGCGAACTGGGTGATCGGCGCGCTGCTGCTGGTCCTGGGCATGTTCGAGGGCTTCTTCGGCTACTCGCTGCCGGACGACCTGCTCTCCGGTACCGGTATCCGCGCCACCCTGTCGGGCATCGTGCTCTCGGTGCCGGTGATGGGCACCTGGGTGCACTGGGCGCTCTTCGGCGGGGAGTTCCCCGGCACGGAGATCATCCCGCGGCTGTACACGCTGCACATCCTGCTGATCCCGGGCATCATGCTGGCGCTGGTCGGCGCGCACCTGGCGCTGGTGTGGTACCAGAAGCACACGCAGTTCCCCGGGCCGAAGCGCAAGGAGACCAACGTCGTCGGCGTGCGCATCATGCCGGTGTTCGCGCTCAAGGGCGGCGCGTTCTTCGCGCTGGTCACCGGCGTGCTCGCGGCGATGTCGGGCATCTTCCAGATCAACGCGATCTGGAACATCGGCCCGTACAACCCGTCGCAGGTCTCCGCCGGTTCGCAGCCGGACTGGTACATGGCCTGGGCCGACGGCATGCTGCGGATCTGGCCGGCGTGGGAGGTCTACCTCGGGAACTACACGATCCCGCCGGTGTTCTTCGTCGGCGCGCTGGGCATGCCGATCCTGATCGGGTTGCTGCTGGCGTATCCCTGGATCGAGCGAAAACTCTCGGGCGACACCGCGCACCACAACCTGCTGCAGCGGCCCCGGGACAACCCGGTCCGCACCAGCATCGGCGTGATGGCGCTGACGTTCTTCATGGTGCTGATGCTGTCGGGCTTCAACGACATCATCGCCTACACGTTCGACATCTCGCTGAACGTGACCACCTGGGCGGGCCGGATCGGCATCCTGCTGGCGCCGCCGCTCTCGTACTACCTCACCTACCGGGTGTGCATCGGGCTGCAGCGCGGTGACCACGAGGTGCTGGAGCACGGGGTCGAGACGGGCATCATCAAGCGCCTGCCGCACGGTGAGTTCATCGAGATCCACCAGCCGCTGGGCCCGGTGGACGGCCACGGCCACCCGCTGCCGCTGGAGTACCAGGGCGCGTCGGTGCCGAAGAAGATGAACAAGCTGGGCTCGGCCGGGCGCGCGGTGCCCGGTGGCTGGCTGGTCGCGGACCCGGCGGAGGAGACCACCGCGCTGGACCGCGCCCGCTCGAACGGCCACGGCGGCGACGGGCACGGTCCCGGTGACGTCGACTCGTCCGCGGTGGGTGAAGGCGCCACCAAGGAGAGCACGGAGATCACCAGCGGCCACTAGGGCCACTACGTGACACGGGCCGCATCCCCTCGGGGGTGCGGCCCGTTCGCTTCGCCGGGTGCCTCGGGCCGTGAATGCTATGAGTGGGGCATTACTTGCATTGAACGCAAGTAATGCCCCACTCATAGCATTCGAGTCGGGGGGCGGCCCGGGTGGGCGAGGGGTCAGTCGACGCCGATGGAGAAGGCGGATTCGGTGTCGGCCCGCGAGTACGAGCGGAAGGCGATGTGCGTGTCGGTGTTGTGCACGCCCGGGATCTTGCCGATCTTCGCCGGGATCAGGTCGGCCAGGTCCTCGTGCGCGCTGACCCGGACCATCGCCACCAGGTCCACGTCACCGGCGCAGGAGTAGACCTCCGTGACGCCGTCGATGTCCGCGATCGCCTGCGCGGTTTCGGGGATGCTGTCCGCTGCGGCGTGAATCAGCACGATCGCGGTGATCACCGGGATGCCCTCCTGGCTGCGTTGGGGTCGTCTCGTCGGCGATCGTAGCCGGGCACCCTCAGTTCACGCGTTCCAGCGCCGTCGCGCTGCCCACCAGGTCCAGCCACGGCCGCCACGACCCGGCACCCCGCGCGGGCTCGGCCCACGGCTGGGCGGTGCGCACCAGCCGCACCCCCGGCCGGCACAGCCACCGCAGCAGGATGCCGACCTCCTCCCGCGAACCCCCGTGCAGCGGCCCCGGACCGGGCAGCACCGTCTCCGCCGAGGCCACCAGCGCGTCGACCACCGGCATCGGCGCCACACCCCGCCGCGCCACGCCCGCCGAGGCGAGGCGGCCGTAGCGGATCACGGCGAATTCCCAGCCGCCGGCGCCGTCGGGGTGGGCGGCGACCAGTTCGGGGATCGTGGCCAGCGAAGCCAGCCGGTGCGCGCGGTCCACCGAGCGCACCAGCAGCGCCAGCTCGTCCCGTCGCCGGGCGGCCTGCTCGAAGTGCTCCGCCTCGGCCAGCAGGTCCAGCTGATGGGCCGCCGAGCGCAGCGGCTCGTTGCCCCGCCCGGCGATCAGGTCGGCCACCGCGATCACGCCCGGCTCGTACTCGCCGGCGCTCTGGTGCCCGGCACACGGCGCCCCGCAGCGTCCCAGCTCCGCCAGCACGCACGGCTTCCCGGACGGCGCCGTCGCCGAGATGCGCTGGGTGCAGGTGCGCAGCCCGGAGGCACCGGCGAGGGTGTCCGCGGCCACCTTCGCGTCGGCCTGGGTGCGGAACGGGCCGAGCGCGCCGTCCTTGGGCAGCCGGACCACCGACAGCCGGGGGAACGCCTCGTCGGTCAGCGTGATCCACCAGGAGTTGTGCGGGTTCTTCGAGCGCCGGTTGTAGGCGGGCCGGTGCGCGGCGATCAGCCGCAGCTCGCGGATCTCGGCCTCCAGCGAGTGCGCGCACTCGATGCCTTCGACGCCGGTGGCCAGCGCGACCATCTCGCGGATGCGGCCCCGGCTCTCCGAACCGGTGAAGTACTGCCGCACCCGTCGCCGCAGGTTCGACGCGGTGCCCACGTAGAGCACTTCGGCGCCCGGACCGCGGAACAGGTAGACCCCCGGCGTGGTGGGCAGGTGCGCGGCCATGCCGCGTTTGCGGCGCTGCTGCGGGGTGACCTCCGGCAGGTAGTCGAGCAGTTCCTCGAGCGACTGCACGCCCACCGAGCCGACGCGTTCGAGCAGACCGTGCAGCACGTCGACGGTGGCGCGGGCGTCCTGCAGCGCGCGGTGGTTCGGCACCGTGCTGGAGTTGAACAAGGCGGCCAGCGCGGACAGCCGGTGGCTCGGCGTCTCCTGGCGCGTGATGACGCGGCGCGCGAGCCGGACCGTGCAGACCACCGCCGGTTTCGGCACCGGGTAGCCGTGGCCCTGGCAGGCCGCGCGCAGGAAGCCGACGTCGAAGGCGGCATTGTGCGCGACCAGCACCGCGCCGGAGATGAACTCGAGGAAGGCGGGCAGCACCCGGTCGATCCGGGGCGCGTCGTAGACCATCGCCGAGGTGATGCCGGTGATCGAGACGATCTGCGGCGGGATCGGCACGCCCGGATCGACCAGGGTCGCGAACTCGGCCAGCACCTCGCCCCCGCGCACCTTGACCGCGCCGATCTCGGTGATGCCGTCCGGGCCCGGCTTGGTGCCGGTGGTTTCCAGGTCGAACACCACGAAGGTGGTGTCCCGCAGCGGGGTGCCGAGTTCGTCGAAGGCGAGCTGGCCTGCCCCGGAGCCATGTGCCACCGTCATGGGTCGCCACCCTAGGCACCGCCACCGACAATCTCCGGCTCGGTAACAACATGCCACGGCGGCGTGGACACGTCCTGCCACGCCGTGGTGCCGGGGCTACCCTGGGCGGATGACCGCATCCGCGCACCCGGAACCGGAGCACGCCGACGGCGTGCCACCGGCGCCGCAGGCAGGCGCGGAGCCCGAGCACCCGGCCAAACCGGTGAACTGGGTGGGGCTGCCCGAGGCCATCCGCGAGCGGATCGCCGAGCTGGCCGCGGCCGCGCTGGGCAAGCTCCCGGTCGCCGACATACCGCGTCAGCTGCGCCCGGTGGCGCGGTTCGCCCCGGCCAAGCGCGCCAAGCTGGGCGGCTCCGCGCTGCTCAGCACGCTCGGCGAGTCCAGCCGGTTCCGCACGGCGGTGCTGGAGTGGCTGCGTGAGCACCGCGCCGACGTGCTCGACCCCAACGCGCTCGACTCGGTCGCCGCGGCCACCGCCGCGGTGCTGCTCGGTGAGGCCAGTGCGGACTCCCGCGTCCGGCTGGTCGCGAAGAACGCCGAAGAGACCACCCTGCGGGCCGAGCGCGACGCCGCGCTGGCCCGGGTGCACCGGCTCGAAGGCGAGCTGGAGCGGGTCCAGGCCGAACTGGTCGAGGCCAAGCGCGTGGTGGAGAGCGCACGGGCCGACCGGGAGGCCGAGCTGGACCGGCTGCGTGGCCGCCTGCGCGAGCAGGGCGTGAAGCTGCGCCAGGCCAAGGACGCCGCTGAAGAGGCCAGGGCCGCGGCCGCCGAGGCGGGCGGCATCCGGGCCGAGGAGGTGGCTTCGCTGACCGCCCAGCTCGAACGGGAGCGCCAGCGCGTGGCCGCCGAGCGGGCCAGAGCCGCCAACGCGATCGCCGAGGCCGACGTGGCCCGCCAGTCCGCCAGGGAGGCCCGTGAGGCCGACGAGGTGCGCCTGGCGTTGCTCATCGACACCATCGAAGGCGCCGCGAAGGGCATGCGGCGTGAGCTGTCGCTCGGCCACGCCGGTCCGCGTCCGGCCGACGTGATCCGCGGTGCGAGCACGCGAGCCGACGGCGGTGGCAAGGTCCAGGACCCGGCCGCGCTCGAGAGGCTGCTCGCGCTGCCCGGCGTGCACCTGATCGTCGACGGCTACAACGTCTCCAAGACCGGCTACCCCGAACTCGCGCTGGCCGACCAGCGTGACCGGCTCGCCCAGCAGCTCGGCGCGCTCTCCGCCCGGACAGCCGCCGAGGTCACCGTGGTCTTCGATGGGGCTGGGGTGATCTCCGTGCCCGCCGCCGCGGCCCGCGGGGTGCGGGTGCTCTTCTCCGACAAGGGCGTGCTCGCCGACGACGTGATCCGCACGCTCGTCGCGGCCGAACCGGCGGGCCGCCCGCTGGTGGTGGCCACCAGCGACCGGGCCGTCGCCGACTCGGTCCGGGCGCGCGGCGCGCACCCGGTGCCCTCCGCCGTGCTGCTCACCCGCCTCGGCCGGGTCTAAGCTCCTTAGCTCGCTGACCTGCGTATACCCACTATTCTGCGGGTGTATACCCTCGATGTATACCTCCCGTGTATAGTCCTGCGCACAGGAAACGAAGATCAAGGGAAGGAGGTCGCATGTCGGTATCGCGCACATTGCTCGCCCTGCTGGAAACGGGGCCGCGACACGGCTACGACCTGAAGAAGTCCTACGACGAGCAGTTCGCCCAGGGGCGCCCGCTCGCCTACGGGCAGGTGTACTCGACGCTGTCCCGGCTGCTGCGCAACGGGCTGGTCGTCGAAGCGGGCGTCGAGCAGGGGGACGGCCCGGACCGCAAGCGCTACACCATCACCGATGCCGGTGTGACCGACATCGAGTCGTGGCTGGCCACTCCGGAGAACCCAGAGCCGTACCTGCAGAACACGCTCTACACCAAGGTCGTGCTGGCCTTGCTCTCCGGGCGCAGCGCCAACGACGTGCTGGACAGCCAGCGCGCCGCGCACCTGGCGGTGATGCGGGACCTGACCAAGCGCAAAACCGGCGGGGACCTCGCCGACCAGCTGATCTGCGACCACGCGTTGTTCCACCTGGAGGCCGATCTCCGCTGGCTGGAGCTGACCGCGGCCCGGCTGGACGCGCTGGCCGAGGCGGTGCGCCGGTGAACCAGCCCCTGCTCAAAGCCCGCGACCTGCACAAGTCCTTCGGGCACACCACCGCGCTGCGGGGTGCCGACATCTCGGTGCGCGCCGGTGAGGTGCTCGCGGTGATGGGCCCGTCCGGGTCCGGCAAGTCGACGCTGCTGCACTGCCTGGCCGGGATCGTCACGCCGGACTCCGGCACGATCGACTACCGGGGCCGCGACCTGATCGGCATGAGCGACAAGGAACGCAGCGCGCTGCGGCGCACCGAGTTCGGCTTCGTCTTCCAGTTCGGCCAGCTCGTCCCGGAGCTGACCTGCCTGGAGAACGTGGCGCTGCCGCTGCGGCTGACCGGATCCAAGCGGTCCGTGGCCGAGGAGAAGGCGCGTCAGTGGCTCGACCGGCTGGAGATCGGTGAACTGGGCGAACGCCGTCCCGGTGACGTCTCCGGCGGGCAGGGCCAGCGCGTCGCGGTGGCCAGGGCGCTGGTCACCGGGCCGAAGGTGATCTTCGCCGACGAGCCGACCGGGGCGCTGGACTCGCTCAACGGCGAAATGGTGATGCGCATGCTCACCGACGCCGCGCGCACCACCCAGGCCGCCGTGGTGCTGGTGACGCACGAACCTCGGGTCGCCGCCTACTCCGACCGCGAGGTCGTGGTGCGCGACGGCAAGGCGAGCGACCTGGAGCTGGTCTCGTGATCCGGGACCTGCTGCTCGGACTCCGGCTGGCCGTCGGGGGCGGCCGGATCTCCGGGCAGGCGCTGCTGCGGCTGGTGATGACCACGATCGGGGTCGCACTGGTGGTGGCGATCCTGCTGCCGGCGGCCTCGATCGGGGGCATGGTCTCCGAACGCGACGCACGCGAAGCGGCGAACGCCGAGGTGATCGAGCGGCGGCCGGGGGTCGACCCGCTCTACAGCTACAGCTGGTTCACCGAGCTGGACGGCAAGTACCTGGGCACCACCGTGGTCGCGGCGAGCGGGCCGACCTCGCCGGTGCCGCCGGGTATCGACCGGATCCCGGGGCCGGGGGAGTTGTTCGTGTCCCCGTCGGCCGCGGAACTGCTCGCGGGGCCGCAGGGTGACTCCCTGCGGGCCCGCGTGCCCGGCACGGTGGTCGGGGAGATCGGCAAACCGGGGCTGATCGACGCCAGCGACCTGCGGCTCTACCTCGGCAGCACGGTGGACCGGCTCAGCCGGACCGAGGACGTGAGCCAGGTCAGCGGCTTCGGCGGTCCCGGCGAGGGCTTCCGGCTCGACGCGACCACCGCGCTGCTGCTGGCCCCGATCGTGGTGGCGTTGCTGCTGCCCCTGCTGATCTTCGTCACCACCGCCTCCCGGATGGGGGCGGCGCAACGCGAACGCCGCCTGGCCGCGCTGCGGTTGCTGGGGGTCGACGCCCGGCAGGTGCGCCGGATCGCCGCGGCCGAGTCCCTGCTCGGCGCGGTCGCCGGGCTCGTGGTGGGCGGGGTGCTGTTCGCCGTGTTGCGCCCGCTGATCGGGAACCTCGACCTGTTCGGGACGAGGTTCTTCCCGGAGGACTTCGTGCCGTCGTGGCAGCTCGTGCTGGCGATCGTGCTGGTGGTGCCCGGCCTGGCGGTCGGCGCGGCGATCTTCGGTCTGCGCCGGACGATCGTCGAGCCGCTGGGCGTGGTGCGGCAGAGCAGGCCGATCCGGCGCCGGATGTGGTGGCGCTGGACCATCGCCGGGCTGGGCGCGCTGCTGATGGGGCTCACGCTGTTCGCCGGCGAACGGGACAACTCCGAGACCATCGGCGTCGCGCTGAGCGTCGGCAGCGCCCTGCTGCTGATCGGGGTCGCGGTGCTGCTGCCGTGGGCGGTGGAGAAGGTGGTGCGCGGGCTGCGCGGCGGTACGCCGGCGTTGCAGTTCGCGGTGCGACGGCTGCAGATGGACGGGGGGACCGCGAGCCGGGTGGTGTCCGGGCTCGTGGTCGTGCTGGCAGGCACCATCATGATCCAGACGCTGATGGTCTCGGTCGGCGCCGACCAGGACGACAAGTTCTTCTGGCACCCGGCCGAGGCACAGGCGGCCGAGGTGTGGACGGAACCCGCGCACGCGGACGAGGTGCGGCAGCGGCTCACGGGGGTGCCCGGCCTGACCGGCGTGCACGAGGTGCGGCAGACCAACCTGCGGCAGCCGGGGGAGTCCAGCCGGGGCACGTGGGTCGAGATCGGGGACTGCGCGGCGTTGCGGACCAGGGCGGATCTGCCCTCGTGCGCGGACGGGGACGTGTTCGCGGTGGGCATCTCGGCGGACTCGCCGCGGCCGCGGTCGCTGCCGACCGGGGAGCAGCAGTTCACCCGCTATGTGGACGGCGAACCGGAGCCGGGTCCGATGTGGACGGTCCCGGCGCAGATCCACCAGGTCCCCGGTGACCGGTCGAGCCCCGCCGCGGAAGGCAACCTGCTGGTCACCCCCGGGGCGCTCGGCTCGGTCCGGCCGCCCGCGGACTCGGTCACCTTCTCGCTGGCCGGTCCCGGTGGCGGGAACGCCGTGGTGGACCGGGCGTCGATCGCGCTCAGCCCGCTGGCCTGGGACGTCAGCGTGCGGACCGTGGTGCAGTCCGAGGCGGCGAGCCGGCACATCGACGAACGCACGGGCACCTTCCGCGCGGCGTTGATGGCGGCTTCGGGGTTCGTGCTCTCGGTGGCCGCGCTCAGCCTGCTGATGCTGTCCATCGAGCAGATCGTCGAACGGCGGCGCCCGCTGGCGGCGCTGTCGGCCTCCGGGGTGCCGCTGTCCGTGCTCGCCCGCGGCTCGTTGTGGCAGAACGCGATCCCGGTGCTGATCGGGGTCGGGCTGGCGATCGTGGCCGGGCTCGGGCTGACCGTGCCGACGCTGCGGTACGCCGGGCTGCCGTTCCAGCTCGACGTGGGGCTGATCGCCACCATGGCGGGGGCGGCCGTGCTGGCCGTGTTGATCACCACGGCGCTGACCTGGCCGTTGTTGCGGCAGGTGACCCGGCTGGACGGCCTGCGCGCGGAGTAGGGGGCGTGGTTCGCGGTTCGGCATCGGGCCCGATGCCGAACCGCAACCGTCCCGGAGAGTGACCCGAGTGGCCCTCGCCCGTTGATGACGGTAGGACAACAACGCGTTTGTCCGTCGTCGTCGCAGGTGGAGGTCGTGGATGCGGGCCGGAGCTGGCCTGGCGTTGACGCTGGTGGTCGCGGGCGCGCTGCTCGTGGTGCCGACGGCGGGCGCCCAGAACGAGGTGCCCGCCGACCCCGGCGACCTGCGCGTGGAAGCGGGGGTGGCGCCGGGGACCGGGGTCGGGGACCCGCGGCCGGGCGAGGCCTTCGCCGATCCCAAGGTCGCCGATCTCCAGCGATCCGCCAAGGACGTGCAGGCCGAACTCGGGGAGCTGGCAGGCCGGGTCGAAGCCGCCGAAGCCGAACTCGGCACGGCGACCGCGCAGTTGCAGCACGCCACCGCCGAGCGGCTGGAGGCGGAGGCGCAGCTCAACGCGATCCGCGGGGAGGCCGACCAGTTCGCCAAGTCGGTGTTCACCTCGCTGGGCCGCCCGGACAACGTGCGGTTGCTGTTCAGCGCCACCAACGCCAGCGACCTGCTCAACGGCAAGTCGATGGTCGACCACCTGCGTGCCGGGCAGGACGCCCGCCTGGGCAGCGCGCTGGACCGCCGGCGCCGGGCCGTGGAAGCCGAGGGGGTCGCGGCCGGGGCGGAGAAGACGGCCGCCGAGCGCAAGACCGAATTGGACAGTCGCACCGGGGACGCGGCCAATCGCGCGGACGCCGTCAGTTCCGAACTGCGCGGGCCGATCGACGCCGCCAACGCCGCGGTGGTCGAGCAGCAGAAAGCCCAGCGGGATCGCAATTCGCAGACTGCGTCGAACTGGAAGGCCTACACCGATCGCCTGGCGGCGGCCGGGATCAAGCCGCCACCGGCCGCCGCGCTGGCCGATCCGGCGAAACTACCCGCGGGGCTTCGGCCGCTGATGGGCTCCGGCGGGCCGCAGGCCGGGGTCGCCGAGTCCAGTGTGGACGGTCAGCGGATCCTGGTGCTGCCGGAGGAGACCATCGACGCGGTGACCGCCGGGATCGGCGCGCTGGGCAAGCCGTACGTGCCCGAGGACGGCGGTGAGGGCCCGGTCGCGTATTCGTGCGACGGCCTGGTGCGGTCGGTGTTCTCCGGCGCGGGGCTGCCGTTGCCCGCCGCGGCGGGTGAGCAGATGGCCGCGGGCAAGCCGGTGCCGCTCGCCGACGCCCAGCCGGGGGACCTCGTGTTCGTGGGCCCGGCGAAGTACGGCGTGCAGTCGGTCGGTGTGGTGCTGGACGGGCGCACCATGCTCGCCGCGGACGCCCGGCTGGCCGGGGTGGTGGTCGCCGACATGCCGGCCGGGGACAGCGTGCTCGGCGTCGCCCGGCCCGCACTGGGCCGGCGCCCGGCCGCGGAAGTCCCGCAGCGCGGGGAAAACGAGCTGACCTGGCGCTGCGGGGGCGTGGAAATGCCGCCCGCCGCGCCAGGAACCGACCAAGCCGCTGGTGCCTGGGGCGGCTTCCCGAACGGACTGATCCCGGCGGGTGCGTTGTGCCCCATCGGTATCGGCGCGCACGTGCTGCGCTGCGACGCCGCGCAGACGTTCGCCGCGCTGTCGGAGGCGTTCGCCGGCACGTTCGGACGGCCGCTGTGCCTCACGGACTCCTACCGCACCTTCGCCGGGCAGGTCGACCTGTACCGCCGCAAACCCGCACTGGCCGCCGTGCCAGGCACCAGCAACCACGGCTGGGGCCTGGCGGTGGACCTGTGTGGCGGGGCGCAGTCCTTCGGCACCCCGGAGTACGGCTGGCTGGCGGCGAACGCCCGCTCGTTCGGCTGGGTGAACCCGGGCTGGGCCCAACCGGGCCGGGGCCGCGAAGAACCGTGGCACTGGGAGTTCGCCGGTCGTTAGCGCACGGAACTGTCCCAGCGCCACGATTCCCGGCGCGGGTGGCCCGGCAACTCGCCCCGGCCGGTGGCCCAGAGCAGCGTGGGCCAGCGGCCGGTGCCGGTGGGCGCGTCCGGGAACAGGCGGACGAGGACGCGGTCGCACAGGTCGGCGGGCGGGGTCCAGTCCAGGCCGAGGCCTTCGGCCAGGTCGTGCGTGTGCACCAGGATCTCGACGATGCCCATCGCCGCGGTGCCCGCCGGGTCGGCGGTGCCGAGCGAGTGGAAGCCCCTGGCCGACGGCGGGGATGTCCGCACCATGGCGGCCAGCAGCGCGCCACACGTCTCGAGCACCTGGAGCAGGCCTTCCGGCCCGTATTCGCGATCGGCGAGGACCACGCCGTCCGGGGCTTCCGGCCGTCGGCGGATCAATTCGAAAGGCACGTACCGGTCGACCGGTTCTCGTCGCAAGCCGAGTTGCGCGGCATAGGCGAACAGATCGTCGGCCAGGTGCTCGGCCGTTTCCCAGCAGGTCCAGGTCAGCGTGCCCGCCGATTTTTCCCAATTTTCCGGCGGCGCCGCGCTCAGCGTCTCGAGCGCGAGTGCGACGGCCTTTTCGACATCTTCCGCAGTGGTGACCACGAGCGCATCGTAGAGACGTCCGGAGCCGCCGCTATCGCCGCGCGGTAGGCGGTAGGCGCCGGACGGCCGCAGTGATCGATCTCACGATCGGGTGTCGCGCCGAGCGGTCACTTCCATCGGGTGAGCGGTTATCTCGCCGCAGCGTAGTGAACTGTTGCACTGGTCACACCGATCGTGTCAAAGCTCGTCCATGTGGTGATTCATCTCGCTACGGAGAGTTTTTATCAGTCGGATGGTGGACGCGCCGCCCGCTCTTTCGTAACCTGGCCGAGATCTCGTGGCCGTTAGCCGTCGCACAAGGGATGGCGACACGAGATTGCCGCCGTGCCAGCTTTGTCGGGGAGCTGAACCGGGACTACCGCGTGCACCAACTCGCCTTTTCCAGGTGTGGTGGCTCGCGCGGTGCCGATGCACCGGCCGGAACGGGTGTTGTGTCCGCCCATCCGGCCCGAACGGAACGAGGGCCCCCGACCTCGTCCGGCAGGTGCGACCGGTGAGGCGGCCGAACGCAAAGGAGACACGCGCGACGTGCAGTCGCATCCGGTAAAGCGCGTGGTTTCAGGCGCACTGGCAGCCGCCGCGGTGATCGCGGCCGTGACGCTGGTCCAGGCCCCCGCCAACGCCACTCCCATCCTCGCCCCCCAGCAACCCCCGAGCAGTGAGTCCGAGGCGCTCAAGCAGTACCGCGAACTCGCTTCGCAGGCCGAAAAGCTCAACGAGGACCACCTCAACGCCCAGGAAGACGAGAAGGCCAAGCAGGCCGAGCTCGACAAGGCGAACCAGGACCTCGAGGGCGCCAAGCAGACCGAGAGCACGGCCAGCGCCGACATCGAGCGCTACCGGGTCGACGTGGACAAGTTCGCCGGCGCCTCCTTCACCAGTGGCGCGCAGCTGAACAAGATGTCCGCGTTGCTCACCGGCAACTCGGCGCAGGACTTCCTTGACCGCTCGTCCGCACTGGACGTGCTGGCCACGGACCAGAACAACGTGCTGCAGGGCTACGCCGGCTCGCTGAAGCAAGCCGCCGACGCCCGTCAGCTCGCCGCCGACGCGCAGGGCCGGGCCCAGGCCGCCAAGGACGAGGCCTCCCGGCTCAAGTCGGACATCGAGCAGCGCAAGAAGTCGCTCGACGAGCAGATGGACAAGCTCGAGGACGCCTCCGGCAACCTCAGCTCGGCCGACAAGGCCGCCCAGAAGGACACCGGTGCCGATGTCGGCCCGATCAAGGCGCCCGGCGCGGCTGCCCAGACCGCGGTCGACGCGGCCATGGGCAAGCGCGGCAAGCCCTACTCCTGGGGTGCCACCGGCCCGAACTCCTTCGACTGCTCCGGCCTGACCGGCTGGGCCTACAAGCAGGCCGGGATCAGCATCCCGCGCACCTCGAAGGCCCAGTCGACCTTCGGCAAGGCGGTCTCGCGGGACCAGCTGCAGCCGGGCGACCTGGTGTTCTACAACTCGCCGGTGTCGCACGTCGGCATCTACATCGGCGGCGGCAACATGGTGCACGCCCCGACCACCGGTGATGTGGTCAAGGTGGCGCCGCTGCAGAAGAACTACGTGGGTGCGCGCCGCGTCGCCTGACGCGGATCCACCCTTGCGAAGGCCGTCTTCCTCCCGGGGAAGGCGGCCTTCGTGCTTTTCGCTAGCCTCGCCTGGTGCGCCGAACCCTGCTGGTGACCAACGACTTCCCGCCCCGCCCCGGCGGTATCCAGTCCTATCTGCACTCGCTGGCGACCCGGGTGCCCTCGGACGATCTGGTGGTCTACGCACCGGCGTGGCGCGGTCACGAGGAGTTCGACGCCGCCGCCCCGTTCGAAGTGGTCCGGCACCCGACCTCGCTGATGCTGCCGACGCCCGGCGTGCTGCGCCGCGCGAAGCAGATCATGCGCTCGCGCGACTGCGAAGCGGTCTGGTTCGGCGCGGCGGCACCGCTCGCGCTGCTGGGTCACCCGCTGCGGGCGGCCGGGGCGCAGCGGGTGCTCGCCAGCACGCACGGGCACGAGGTCGGCTGGTCGATGCTGCCCGCCGCGCGGCAGGCGCTGCGGCGGATCGGTGACACCGCCGACGTGGTCACCTTCGTCAGCGAATACACCCGTAGCCGGTTCGCGGCCGCGTTCGGGCCGATGGCCGGGCTGGAGCACCTGCCGTCCGGAGTGGACCCCGCGGTGTTCCGCCCGGATCCCGCCGCCCGCGAGAGCATCCGCAAGCGCTACGGCCTCGGTGACCGGCCGACCGTGGTGTGCGTCTCGCGGCTGGTGCCCCGCAAGGGCCAGGACATGCTCGTGCTGGCGATGCTGGAACTGCGCAGGCGGGTGCCGGACGTGGCGCTGCTGCTGGTCGGCGGCGGTCCGTACCGCGCGAAGCTGGCCGGGCTGGTGGACTCGCTGGGCTTCGGCGACGACGTGGTGCTCACCGGATCGGTGCCGTGGGAGGAGCTGCCCGCGCACTACGCCGCCGGTGACGTGTTCGCCATGCCGGCGCGGACCCGAGGCAAGGGGCTCGACGTGGAGGGCCTCGGCATCGTCTACCTGGAGGCTTCGGCGACCGGGCTGCCCGTGGTCGCCGGGCGCTCGGGCGGCGCGCCGGAGACCGTGCTCGACGAGGTGACCGGGCACGTGGTCGACGGCCGTGACGTGATGCAGCTGGCCGACACGCTCGCGCCGCTGCTCACCGACCCGGCCAGGGCCCGGCGCATGGGCCAGGCGGGCCGGGAGTGGGTCAGCGGGAACTGGCGCTGGGACGTGCTGGCGGGGCGGCTGGCGAGCATGCTCGGCGGTCAGCCGATCGCCGCGGTCCGCTGAGCGTCGCCAGATCCAGGCGGGCCAGCCGGGCCGGGGACGCGATGATCTCGTAGGCGGTGACGCGATCGCCGTCGAAGGTGAACCTCAGCACGAGGCGCAGCCGTCCGCCCGGTGCCACCACCGCGCCGATCTCGCCGTCCACCAGCGCGACCTCGGCGAAGCGCGCGGGACGGCCGAACTTCAGCACACCCTCGGCGACAGCCCGGGCACCGCGCTGGACGGCGGGGACGCCCGGTGGCACGGTCGCCGGGTCGGTTCGCCGGACCACATCGGGGGCCAGCAGGGTGAGCAGCGCGTCGAGGTCCCCGTCGCGCGCGGCGGCCAGAAATGCTTCGACCACCTTCCGCTGCCGGGCGAGTTCGCCCGCCGGTGACGTGGGCGTGCCGCGCAACCGCTGCCGCGCCCGGCTCGCGAGCTTCTTCGCGGCCACCGGCGTGCGGTCCACGATCGGCGCGATCCGGTCGAACGGCACGGCGAACAGGTCGTGCAGCACGAAGGCGATCCGTTCGGCGGGCGCGAGGGTCTCGAGCACGACGAGCAGCGCGCGACCCACCGAATCGGCCAGCACCGCCTCGGTTTCCGGGTCCTCGCGAGCCCAGCCGTGCTGAGGCAGCTCGCTCAGCGGTTCTTCGCGGCGGGCCTTGCGCGTGCGCAGCATGTCCAGGCAGATGCGGGAGAGGACCGTGCGCAGCCAGCCGCCGAGGTTGTCCACCTCGCCGTCGGCCCGGTTCAGCCGCAGCCAGGTTTCCTGCACCGCGTCCTCGGCCTCGGCGGCCGAACCCAGCATCCGGTACGCCACCGCGCGCAGGTGGGCGCGCTGCTCCTCGAACTGTTCCGCCCTGTCCACATCTGTCTGACGAGACGGCGGCCGTGAAGGTGACAGTGGTTCAGTGCCGTTCGATCAGTGCCGGGTGCCGTGGATCGTCCATGCGGACCACCACGTCGGCGAACTCGCCGGGCGCGACCTCGCGGTCGTACCGGTCGAAGGCGGGCAAGGCCCAGTGCTCGGCCGCGGGCAGCCGCCGGGTCAGCGCGCCGGGGGAGAGCCACAGGTGCACGGTGAAGTCGAAGGGCAGGCCGTGGCCGAGCAGCAGTTCGCCGTCCACCAGCACGACGGCACCGGGCGGCAGCCGGACCCGGTCGCGCCGGGTGGCGCGGTCGCGCTCGGCATCCCAGAGGGCGGGCAGCGCCAGGCCGGAGCCGCCGGGGCCCAGCGGGTCGAGCACTTCGCGGCGCAGGCCGCCGATGTCGAGCCAGTCGTCGTAGCGGGCGTCAGGGTCGTGCTTGCCGCGTTCGAACCGCAGCGAAGCCGCCCGCAGGAAGTCCTTTGTGGACACGTGCAGGGTCTCCCTGCCATGCAGGCGAAGCGATTCGGCCACCGTGTCGGCCAGCTCGCCGGGTGCGTCGCCGGCGCCGTCGATGGCCACGCGGGTGACCGGGGCGTCCACGATGCGCTCGGTGATCTCGCGGGCGAGCAGGTCCGGGGAGATCGGGCGGTAGCGGCGGTCAGGCATCTCGTGCTCAGGCTAGCAACGCGGCATTCCGGTGAGGTGGGGCACCAAATCCGCGCGTGCCTCGTTGACCCACTGACAACATGGACAACACTGTTACGAAACGGTGTTACGAAACTAAGGGGGCGGCGATGGCGGCAGTCGTGGAACCGGTCCGGCTCGACGACGCGTTCATGCAGGATCCGCACGGGATGGCCGAGGTGTTCCGCCAGGAGGGCCCGGCGCGGCCGGTGGTCATGCCGCGCGGCCTTCGGGGCTGGGTCATCACCGGCTACCACGAGGCACGCGCGCTGCTCGCCGACCCGCGGCTGAGCAAGAACGCCGAGCGGATCTCCGAACTGTTCGAGACCCAGGTCCAGCCGGGCGACAACGCCGAGTCCCGGACGTTCGCCTCGTCGCTGACCGCGCACATGCTCAACTCCGACCCGCCCGAGCACACCCGGCTGCGCAAGCTGGTGAACAAGGCGTTCACGCCGAAGTCGGTGGACCGGCTCCGGCCGCGGATGGAGCAGATCACCGACGCCCTGCTCGACGAGATGGCCGCGCACGACGAGGTCGACCTGCTGGAGTCGTTCGCCTTCCCGCTGCCGATCACGGTGATCTGCGAGCTGCTCGGCGTGCCGGAGGCCGAGCGCGCCCAGTTCCGCGACTGGTCTAACACGCTGGTCTCGGCCGATCCGTCGGCGCAGATCGAGAAGGCGGCCGGTGAGCTGGTCGGCTACCTGCGCGACCTGATCGAGCGCAAGCGCGCCGAGCCCGGTCAGGACCTGCTCTCCGACCTGGTGCACATCTCCGAGGACGGCGACCGCCTCGCCGAGCACGAACTGGTGCCGATGGCGTTCCTGCTGCTGGTCGCCGGGCACGAGACCACGGTCAACCTGATCGGCAACGGGGTGCTGGCGCTGCTGCGCGATCCCGATCAGCTGGCCGCGCTGCGCGCCGATCCGTCGCTGCTGCCCGGCGCGGTCGAGGAGTTCCTGCGCATCGACGGGCCGGTCAACCTGGCCACGCTGCGGTTCACCACCGATCCGGTGCGGGTCGGGGACGCAGAGATCGGGGAGGGCGAGTTCGTGCTGATCTCGCTGCTCGCGGCCAATCGCGACGGCGAGCGCTTCGACGACCCGGGCCGCCTCGACGTCACCCGGCAGGCGGGCGGGCACCTGGCGTTCGGGCACGGCATCCACTACTGCGTGGGCGCGCCGCTGGCCCGGATCGAAGCCGAAATCGCGATCGGGCGGCTGCTGGCCCGGTTCGACGGCCTGGCGCTGGCCGGTGAGCCGTCGCGGCTGCGCTGGCGCGCGAGCACGCTGATGCACGGCCTGGAGTCCCTGCCGGTCCGCCTGGGGTGACGCCGGGGTGCCCGTAGGGTGCCAGCCATGACGAGCCAGGAGGAACTGCTCGCGCTCGACGCGCGTCACGTGTGGCACCCCTACGGGCCCATGCCGGGCACCGTGCCCCCGCTGCTGGTCCGCGAGGCCGAGGGCGTGCGGTTGCGGCTGGCCGACGGCCGGGAACTGGTGGACGGCATGTCGTCCTGGTGGGCGGCGGTGCACGGCTACCGGCACCCGGTGCTCGACGCGGCGCTGGCCGAGCAGGCCGGGCGGATGAGCCACGTGATGTTCGGCGGGCTGACCCACGAACCGGCGATCGCGCTCGCCCGCACGCTGGTGGACATCACCCCGGACGGGCTCGAGCACGTGTTCCTCTGCGACTCCGGCTCGGTGTCCATCGAGGTCGCGGTCAAGATGTGCATGCAGTACTGGCAGTCGACCGGGCAGCCGGCCAAGCGCAGGCTGCTCACCTGGCGGGGCGGCTACCACGGCGACACCTTCCAGCCGATGAGCGTCTGCGATCCCGACGGCGGCATGCACTCGCTGTGGAAGGGCACGCTGACCGAGCAGGTCTTCGTGCCGGAACCGCCCGCGGGGTTCGAATCGCCGGTCGAACAGTCCTATGTGGACATGCTGGCCGAGGAGATCGCGGCACACGCGCACGAGCTGGCCGCGGTGATCGTGGAGCCGGTGGTGCAGGGGGCGGGCGGAATGCGTTTCCACAATCCGGGATACGTGCGCGCGCTGCGGGAAATCACCGCGGAAAACGGGGTGCTGCTCATCCTCGACGAAATCGCCACCGGATTCGGCCGGTCCGGTTCGCTCTTCGCCGCCGGGCACGCCGGGATCACCCCGGACGTGTTGTGCGTCGGAAAGGCGCTGACCGGCGGCTATCTCAGCATGGCCGCCGCATTGTGCACACCGGAGGTGGCGGACGGCATTTCCCGCGGCGAATTGCCGGTGCTCGCGCACGGGCCGACGTTCATGGGCAACCCGCTGGCCAGTGCCGTGGCGAACGCGTCGATCGGCCTGCTGCTCGAGCAGGACTGGCTCGCCGAGGTCCGCCGCATCGAAGCCGGGCTCCGAAGTGGACTCGCGCCCGCCGCGGAGCTGCCAGGGGTGCGGGAAGTCCGGGTGCTCGGCGCGATCGGCGTGGTGCACCTGGATCACCCGGTCGACATGGCCACCGCGACCAGGGTGGTGACCGAGCACGGCGTGTGGGTGCGGCCGTTCCGCGACCTGATCTACACGATGCCGCCCTACGTGAGCACCGACGCCGATGTGGCGGCCGTCTCGCGGGCCATCGTCGCAGCCGCGGGTGAGGCTTGAGTGGAATTCACCCGATCCGGTGACAACACGGGTTAACTGAATGTTACTCGGGTTCTTCGAGTACGCAGAGCGATAATTCGACGGGCTCATTGTCTGGATCGGGTGAGACGTGGGCCACGTGATTGAGCGAGATTGCGGTTCGTGTTCTCGAATACGTGACGAAGCCGCCGTGAACAAAACATGAGGATGTCTTCACAAAGCGGACTTTTCACGCGGATCCGTGTTCCCTGGTGATCATGAGCTTCGCCACCCTATTGCGGCGTGACGTGCCCGCTTCACTCGTTGTCTTCCTGGTCGCCGTGCCCCTTTCGCTCGGCATCGCACTGGCGTCCGGCGCCCCGATCGTCGCGGGGCTGATCGCCGCCGTGGTCGGCGGGGTGATCGCCGGTCTCTTCGGCGGTTCTGTTCTCCAGGTCAGCGGACCCGCCGCCGGCCTGACCGTGGTGGTCGCCGAAACCATCTCCCGCTTCGGCTGGGCGGCCACCTGCGCCATGGTGGTCGCCGCCGGCGCGCTGCAGATCCTGCTCGGGCTGAGCCGGATCGCGCGCGCCGCGCTGGCCATTTCCCCCGCCATCGTGCACGGCATGCTCGGCGGCATCGGCCTGACCATCGTGCTCGGCCAGTTGCACGTGGTGCTGGGCGGTTCCGCGCAGAGTTCCGCGCTGGACAACCTGCTCGCCCTGCCCGGCCAGCTGATCGGCAGCCACGACACCGCGGCCTTCATCGGCGTGCTGACCATCGGCATCCTCCTGCTGTGGCCGCGCCTGCCGAAGGCCGTGCGCAAGGTGCCCGGCCCGCTCGCCGCGATCACCCTGACCACCGTGCTGGCGCTGGTCGCCGGCATGCAACTGGACCGCATCGAACTGCCGGGCAACCTGCTGGAGATCAGCTTCGTGCCGCAGTTCCCCGAGGGCGGCTGGTTCGACATCGGCATCGCGGTGCTCACCATCGCGCTGATCGCCAGCGTGGAGAGCCTGCTTTCGGCGATCGCGGTGGACAAGCTGCACACCGGCCCGCGCACCAACCTCAACCGCGAACTGGTCGGCCAGGGCATGGCCAACATGGCCTCCGGCGCGATCGGCGGCCTGCCGGTCACCGGCGTGATCGTGCGCAGCTCCACCAACGTGGCCGCGGGCGCGCGCACCCGTGCCTCCGCGGTGCTGCACGGGATCTGGGTGCTGCTGTTCAGCGTGCTGCTGGCCGGGTTGCTGGAGAGCATCCCGCTGGCCGCGCTCGGCGGCCTGCTGGTGCACGTCGGCGCGAAGCTGCTCAACGTGGGCAACATCCGCGAGGTGCACCGCCACGGCGACCTGCCGATCTACCTGGTCACCCTGTTCGGCGTGGTGTTCCTCGACATGCTCACCGGGGTGCTCCTCGGCATCGCCGCGTCGCTGCTGATGATGCTGCTGCGCACCCGGTCCAAGATCCACGCCGAATCCGACGGCGACCGCTGGCGCGTGGTGGTCGACGGCGCGCTGACCTTCCTGGCCATCCCCAAGCTGTCCAAGGTGCTCGCGGCCATCCCGGCGCGCACGGAGGTCAACATCGAGCTGGTGGTGGACTACCTCGACCACGCCGCCTTCGAAAACCTGTCCAACTGGCAGCTGGCCCACGAGCGGGGCGGCGGCACCGTGGTGGTGGACGAGATCGGGCACCCGTACTACGAGCGCGGGAAGTCGGGTGCGCCCACGGTGAGCAGGCTCGCCGCCGCGCCGGTGCTGCCGCGCTGGCTGGCGTCGTGGTCGGACTGGCAGGCGAAAACCGGCCCGCACCTGCCGGACCAGCGCAGCGCCCCGCCGTCCACCGCGCAACTGCGCCTGGGCACCTCGGAGTTCCAGCGCCGGACCGCGCCGCTGGTCCAGGACACGCTGAGCGGGCTGGCCGACGGGCAGAACCCGCACACCCTGTTCATCACCTGCGCCGACTCGCGGATCGTGCCGAACCTGATCACCACCAGCGGGCCCGGCGACCTGTTCGCCGTGCGGAACATCGGGAACCTGGTGCCCGCCGGCAGCGACTCCGGGCCATCGGACTCGTCGGTCGCTGCCTCGATCGAATACGCCGTCGGCGTGCTGCGGGTGCCGGAGGTGGTCGTGTGCGGCCATTCGGGGTGCGGTGCGATGAAGCTGATGCTCGATTCCACCGCCGAACTGCCGGTGGTGCGCGAGTGGCTCCGCCACGCCGAACCCAGCCTGCGCCGATACGAGAAGAACTCGCCGGTCTCGCTGAACGGGGAGCTGCCCGACGCCGAAGGTGACCGGCTGGCGCTGCACAACATCCTCCAGCAGCTGCGTCACCTGCGGAGTTACCCGGTGGTCGCCGAGGCCGAAGCCCGCGGTGAGCTGCACCTGACCGGGATGTACTTCGATGTGGGCGCGGCACAGGTCTACCTCTTCGATCCGGCGTCCGGGGCGTTCGAGCCCGCCGGGGAACCGGCGGCTTGCCGTCAGGACTAGGGTCGAGGGCCGTGACTGTGCTGGTGATCTCGGGTACCGGAACCGGTGTCGGCAAGACCGTGGTCACGGCGGCGATCGCCGCGCTGGCCAAGGCCGACGGCAGGCGGGTGGCCGTGCTGAAACCCGCCCAGACCGGCGTGACCGACGGCGAGCCGGGTGACCTGGACGAAGTCCGGCGCCTGGCGGGCGAGGTCACCACCCGCGAGCTGCGGCGCTACCCCGACCCGTTGTCCCCCGAAGCCGCCGCGCGGCGCAGCGGCATCGCGCCGGTGACCCCGGCCGAGGCCGCGAGCGCCGCCGCCGAGCTCGACGCGGAGCACGACCTGGTGCTGGTCGAGGGCGCGGGCGGGCTGCTGGTGCGGTTCGACCCCGGCGGCGGCACGCTCGCCGACGTGGCCTGGTCACTCGGCTCGCTGCTGCTGGTGGTGGCCGAAGCCGGGCTGGGCACGCTCAACGCGACCGCGCTGACCGCCGAGGTGGCCACCCGGCGCGGCCTGAACGTGGGCGGCGTGCTGATCGGCTCGTGGCCCGCCGAACCGGACCTGGCCGCCTGCTCCAACCTCGAAGACCTGCCCGTCGCGGCGGGCGCGCCCCTGCTGGGGGCGTTGTCCGCCGGGGCGGGGCAGGCCGGGGCCGAGGAGTTCCTCGCCGAAGCCCGGCGTGGCCTCTCGCCGTGGTTCGGCGGTGAATTCGACCCCGAGTGCTTCGCCAAGGGTGAATCCGCCCAGAAGTGACCTGGCTCGCTTTTTCGGGGCGGGGTGTTCGGGCAGACTGTGCCGGACGTGCCCGAGCGAGAAGGAGAACCCGTGACCTCAGCACCAGAACGCGCCACCGACGTCCTCACCACGGCGCGGGAGCAGGTGCTCGAGCGCGGCGAGGGGCTGAGCGAGGCGCAGGTGCTCGAGGCGCTGCGGGTGCCCGACGAGCGGCTGCCCGACCTGCTCGCGCTGGCGCACGAGGTGCGGATGCGCTGGTGCGGTCCCGAGGTGGAGGTCGAGGGCATCATCAGCCTGAAGACCGGCGGCTGCCCCGAGGACTGCCACTTCTGCTCGCAGTCCGGCCGGTTCCCGACCCCGGTGCGCTCGGCCTGGCTGGACATCCCCGGCCTGGTCAAGGCCGCCCGCCAGACCAAGGAGACGGGGGCGACGGAGTTCTGCATCGTGGCCGCGGTGCGCGGGCCGGACAAGCGCCTGCTCTCCCAGGTCCGCGAGGGCATCAAGGCCATCCGCGAGGACGGCAACGACATCCAGATCGCCTGCTCGCTCGGCATGCTCACGCAGGAGCAGGTGGACGAGCTGGTCGAGATGGGCGTGCACCGCTACAACCACAACCTCGAGACCGCGCGCTCGCACTTCCCCGAGGTGGTCACCACGCACACCTGGGAGGAGCGCTGGGAGACGCTGCTGATGATCCGCGAGGCGGGCATGGAGGTCTGCTGCGGCGGCATCATCGGCATGGGGGAGACCGTCGAGCAGCGCGCCGAGTTCGCCGCGCAGCTCGCCGAGCTGGGCCCGGACGAGTGCACGATGAACTTCCTGATCCCGCAGCCCGGCACGCCGTACGAGCACTACGAGGTGGTCGAGGGCAAGGACGCGCTGCGCACCGTCGCCGCCTTCCGGCTGGCCATGCCGCGCGCGCTGCTGCGGTTCTCGGGCGGCCGTGAACTGACCTTCGGCGACTTCGGCACCAAGCAGGGCATGCTGGGCGGGATCAACGCGATCATCGTCGGCAACTACCTGACCAACCTGGGCCGCCCGGCCGAGGTCGACCTGGAGATGCTCACCGAGCTGAAGATGCCGGTGAAGGCGCTGAGCGACTCCTTGTGACGCAACCGGAATTCTGCGTCCACTGTGGACGCCCGGGGGCCGGCGACCACGCGGCATGCGACAACCCGCGCACCGCGCTGGAGCCACCGCGCTTCTGCCCCCACTGCGCGCGCCGCATGGTCGTGCAGATCACCCCGATCGGCTGGACCGCCCGCTGCAGCAGACACGGCGAAACGACGGGTTAAGCTCAACTCACCGTAGTCAGGAGGTACGCCGGTGGCTGAGTCTTCGGTCGGGGTGCGCCCGCCCGCCGAACCCGCGCACCACTTCTTCAGCGTTCCGCGCGAGCGGCCGAAGGTGGTGGTGGCCGCGGACATCCTGCCCGCGGTGAGCGTGCTGTCGATGGTGATGCTCACCGGCATCCCGCTGGCCGCGCTGTGGGCGCTGCTGGCACCGCCGCAGCGGGTGCGCGTGGTCTCCGCCACCGAAGAACCGGTGCCCCTGCAACTGGAGAGTTGGCACCGCTTCGACGATCTCGCCGTGTTCGCCCTCCTGGCCTTCGGCGTCGGCATCGTGGTCGGCGTGGTGATCTGGCTGCTGCGCGAGCGACGCGGGCCGGTGGTGCTGCTGGCCGCGGTCGTCGGCTCGGTGCTGGCCTGGTGGCTGGCGTCCATGCTCGGGCCGGGCACCTTCGCCGGGATGCTCTACGAGGTGACCACCGCGCCCCAGGTGGGTGACGTGCTGGAGACCGCGCCGGTGCTCGAGTCGGCGTGGGTGCTGCTGGCCCAGCCGCTCGCGGTGGCCGCCACCTACGGGTTGCTGGCCGGGTGGAACGGCCGTGACGACCTCGGACGCCGCCTCGGCTGAATTCGGCTGATCGGCAGCGCGGCCTGCCCGGTTTCCGTAGGCTGGCGGCAACCGAGGGAGGCCTGCATCACATGACCGACGACGTAGTTTCCGGCTCGAACGGGCGCATCCGCTTTCCGGGCATCAGCCCGCGCGCCTACGAGCACCCGGTCGACCGGGGCGCGCTGGCGACGCTGCGCACCATCCCCGGGTTCGCCGAAGTGCTCAAGGCCGTGGCCGGGTTCTTCAGCGAGCGCGGTGAGCGGCTGATGGCGCTGGCGTCGTCGATCCGCGTCGGCGAGAAGCAGTACCCCGAGCTGAACAAGCTGCGCCTGGAATGCGCGCAGGCGCTGGACATCTCGCCGGCGCCCAACATCTTCGTCGCGCAGGACCCGTCGGTCAGCGCTTACACGATCGGCATGGACGAGCCGTTCATCGTGCTCAGCACCGGGCTGGTCGAACTGCTCGACACCAACGGGCTGCGGTTCGTCATCGGCCACGAAATGGGGCACGTGCTGTCCGGGCACGCGGTGTACCGGACCATGCTGATCCGGCTGATCAGCATGCAGATGTCGATGTCGTGGACCCCGGTCAGCGCGTTCGGGCTGCGCGCGGTGATCGCCGCGCTCAAGGAGTGGTACCGCAAGTCGGAGCTGTCCTGCGACCGCGCCGGCCTGCTCTGCGGCCAGGACCCGGCCGCCGCGCTGCGGGTGCACGTGCTGATGGCGGGCGGGATCGACCCGTCGCGCATCGACATCCCGTCGTTCCTGCAGCAGGCCGAGGAGTACGAATCGGTCGACGACGTCCGCGACAGCCTGCTGAAGCTGCGCAACGTCGAGCACATGTCGCACCCGCTCGCCGTGGTGCGCGCCGCCCAGCTGCAGAAGTGGGCCGCGTCGGAGGAGTACCGCGCGATCCTGGTCGGCGACTACCCGCGCCGCGACGGCGACAGCCCGTCGAGCACCTGGTCCGACGACGTCAAGTCCGCGGCGAAGTCGTACAAGGACTCGTTCAGCAACTCGACCGACCCGCTGGCCAAGGTGTTCACCGATGTCGGCGAAGCCCTCTCGGGCGCGGCGGGCAAAGTCTGGAACAAGTTCGGCGGCAACCGAACCCCCAACGGCGAATCAGAACCCGCCAACTGACCCCAGCACACCACCGGACGGCCCCTGCTCATCCGCCACCAGGCAGCCCCCCACCCTCCCGGGGGCGGCCCCTGTCGCCAGCTTATCGCGTAGGGGCCTTCCCGAGGGGGTGCTGAGCGGGGGCCTGGGGACAGGTGGGTGCCTGTGGATACTTCACGGTCACGAATGTGGCTTTCGGGACGTGGATGAGAACAGTGCGCAGCTCCGTTGAGGGTGGCGGCAGGGCGTCCCGAAAGCCACATTCGTGACCGGAAGCCGAAACCACGCTAGTTCAGGCTCGCCGGTCGCGTCAGCGCGCTCAGTTCCGCCGGCGGAGCCGGGACCGCGCGCAAAGTGGTGAGGAAACCCGTTTCCCGCGTGAGCAGGCGGCACACGTCCCGCAGGCGCCGCAGCGGCTGGGTTTGTTCCAGCAGCGCCTGCCGGTCGTCCATCGGCAGCAGGCAGTCGGCCGCCAGCTGGTAGGCCAGGTCCGCCATCGAGGTGTCCGCGGGCGGCTCGCTCCAGGCGTCGTGTTCCCAGGCCGAGCGGCAATACCGCCGGTGCGCGCCCCGCGCGACTTCCGCCATGCGCGCGCCCGCTTCCCCTGAGCCGCGCGGCAAGGGGTCGTCCGACACCCATTCCACCGTGCCCACCAGGTAGGGCGCCGCCTCGCTGTCGATGTCGAGCAGCCGGAACCGCTTCTGCCCGGTGGTGACCACGTCGAACCGCCCGTCGGGCAGGCGCTTGGCCTCGCGCAGCCGCGTGGTGCAGCCGATGGCGTGCACCTGGTCGAGCCCGGTGACCTCGCGCGTCAGCGACGTGCGCATGGCGATCACGCCGAACTCCTGGTCCGGCACGGTGCCGGTGACCAGATCCACGGTGAGCTGCCGGTACCGCGGCTCGAAGATGTGCAGTGGCAGGTGCGCCCCCGGCAACAGCACGGTCTGCAGGGGGAACAACGGCAAGGTCGTCGTTCCCGTACTGTCTCCCGCCGCGCCGTCAGCCACGGGTACACGGTACGACGAAGCCGTCCCGCGCGCAGGCCTTCATCCGGATGCCGTGCCGGGCAACGGAAATCGCGCCGTCGCGCGGAGTTATCGCCGCACCGGCGGGGGACGCAGCACGGCGAATGGGTCGGTCACCTGGATTCCCTTGCAGGCGAAGGAGAACAACGCCGCCGGACGACCACCGCTGCGACCGGATGGCGCGGTCTCCCCGGTCGGTTCGAGCAGGCCGCGGCGGGCCAGCACGCGCTGCAGATTGGTCGCGGAAATCTTGTAGCCGAGCGCCGCGGAGTACAGCCCGCGCAGCTCCGAGATGGTGAACACGTCCGGCGCGAGCGCGAAGCCGACATTGGTGTAGCTCAGCTTGGACCGCAGCCGGTCCCGCGCGCGCAGCACGATCTCGGCGTGGTCGAAGGCGGTGCGGGGGAGTTCGTCCACCCGGTGCCACGAGGTGTCCTCGGGCACCGCCGGGTCCACGTCCGACGGCACCAGGCCGAGGAACGCGGTGGCCACCACGCGTGGACCGGGCACCCGGTCCGGCGTGCTGAACACGGCGAGCTGCTCCACGTGCTTGAGCTGTTTGATGTCGACCTTCTCGGCGAGCTGACGCCGGATGGAGGTCTCGACGTCCTCGTCGGGCCGCAGCCGCCCGCCCGGCAGCGACCAGCGGCCGATGTGCGGATCGAGCGCGCGCCGCCACAACAGCACCTGGAGTGTGTCCGATCGCACTTGCAGCACTGCCGCCAAAACCTCGTGTGCCAGGGGGGCGCTGCTGTTAATATGGCTTCGCACGGTTTTCGATTGTAAGGCGAAAACCCGCGTCAGTCTAGGAGGGCCACCATGGCCGGCACGACGACCCTGCGGGCGAGCGAGCTCGCCGAAGCCGATCTCATCCCGTTCGACGGGGTGGAGCCGGACGCGAGCTGGGCGGAGGAGGTGCGGCGCCTCGCGGAGGAGCGCGACGCCGTGCTGCTCGCGCACAACTACCAGGTTCCGGCGATCCAGGATGTCGCCCACCACACCGGCGACTCGCTCGCGCTGAGCCGCATCGCGGCGAGCAGCGACGCCTCGACCATCGTCTTCTGCGGGGTCCACTTCATGGCCGAAACGGCCAAGATCCTGGCCCCGGACAAGACCGTCCTGATCCCCGACGCGCGGGCGGGCTGCTCGCTGGCGGACTCGATCACCGGTGCGCAGTTGCGGGAGTGGAAGGCCGAGCACCCGGGCGCGGTGGTGGTCTCCTACGTCAACACCACGGCCGAGGTCAAGGCCGAGACCGACATCTGCTGCACCTCGTCGAACGCGGTGGACGTGGTCGCCTCCATCCCCGCTGACCAGGAAGTTCTCTTCCTGCCGGACCAGTTCCTCGGCGCCCACGTCAAGCGCGTGACCGGCCGGGAGAACCTGCACATCTGGGCCGGGGAGTGCCACGTGCACGCCGGGATCAACGGTCCCGAGCTGGCCGAGCGGGCCGCCGCGAACCCCGACGCCGACCTGTTCATCCACCCCGAATGCGGCTGCGCGACCTCGGCGCTCTACCTGGCTGGCGAGGGCGCGGTGGCCCCGGACCGGGTCAAGATCCTGTCCACCGGCGACATGGTGCACGAGGCCAAGGCGACCAAGGCGGGCTCGGTGCTGGTGGCCACCGAGATCGGCATGCTGCACCAGTTGCGCAAGGCCGCGCCGGGCATCGACTTCCGCGCCGTGAACGACCGCGCCTCCTGCCGCTTCATGAAGATGATCACCCCGGCCGCCCTGCTGCGCTGCCTGCGCGAGGGGCTCGACGAGGTGCACGTCGACCTCGAGACCGCCGCCCGCGCCCGCGCTTCGGTGCAGCGGATGATCGAGATCGGCCAGCCCGGCGGCGCCGAGTGAACCGCCCGGTTACTGCCCGTGAGGCGAAAACCACGCCTCGCTGGGAGGCCGCCGCCGATCTCGTGGTGATCGGCAGCGGGGTCGCCGGACTGACCGCGGCCCTGCGCGGCCGGGCGCTCGGCTTGCGGGTGCTGGTGGTCACCAAGGCCGCCATCGAGGACGGCAACACCCGCTGGGCCCAAGGCGGCGTCGCGGTGGTGCTGCCCGGTGAGCACGACGACGGCGACTCGGTCGCCAAGCACGTCGAGGACACGCTCACCGCCGGTGCCGGGCTCTGCGACGAGGACGTGGTGCAGTCGATCCTCGACGGTGGCCCGGCCGCGGTGGCGCGCCTGCGCGAGTCGGGTGCCCGGTTCGACGCCGGGGTCGGCGGCGGGCTTGCCAGGACCCGCGAAGGCGGGCACACCGCGTTCCGCGTGATCCACGCCGGCGGGGACGCGACCGGTGCCGAGGTGGAACGCGCGCTGGTCGCGGAGACCACCGGCCAGCGGCTGCCGGTGCTGGAGCGGCACGTGGCGGTCGACGCGCTGCGCACCCCGGCCGGTGCGGTGGCCGGGGTGTCCGTGCTGGACCCGGACGGGGTACTCGGCGTGGTCCGCGCGCCCGCCGTGCTGCTCGCCACCGGTGGCCTCGGCCAGCTCTACCAGGCGACGTCCAACCCGGAACCGGCCACCGGCGACGGGCTGGCGCTGGCGCTGCGCGCGGGTGCGCAGGCGGCCGACGTGGAGTTCGTGCAGTTCCACCCCACCGTGCTCTACACGCCCGGCGCGCGCGGCCGCTGTCCGCTGGTCACCGAGGCGGTGCGTGGCGAGGGCGCGCGCCTGCTCGATGGCGCGGGCGAGCTGGTCATGCTCGGGGTGCACCCGCTCGGCGACCTGGCACCGCGTGACGTGGTGTCGGCGGCGATCAACCGCCGCATGGCGGAGGCACCCGGCGGCGTCGACGATCACGTGTTCCTCGACGCCACCCGGATCACCGGCTTCGCGAAGCGGTTCCCGACCGTTTACGCGGCCGCACGGGCCGCCGGGATCGATCCGCTGCGGGAGTTCATCCCGGTCACGCCCGCCGCGCACTTCGCGTGCGGTGGCGTGGTGACCGACACGACCGGGCGGACCGGCGTGACCGGGCTGTACGCGGCGGGCGAGGTCGCGCGGACCGGGTTGCACGGGGCCAACCGGCTGGCGTCGAACAGCCTGCTCGAAGGCCTGGTGATGGGGGAGCGGGTCGCCGAAGCGGCGGCCGCCGACCTGGCCTCGGGCGTGCTCGCCGAGCCCAAGCACGGGCTGGCGCCGGAATGCCGGCACGTCGAGGCGGCCGACCGCGATTCGCTGCAGCGGGCGATGAGCCGGTACGCCGCGATCGGCCGGGACGCCGACGGGCTCGCGGTGCTGGGCTCGGTGCTCGACCTGGCCACCGTCGACAGTCCACTTCGGACACAGGCGGAGGTGGAGGACGCGGCGCTGACCTTGGCCGCGCAGGCGCTGGTCGCCGCGGCCGCGCACCGCACCGAATCACGCGGTTGCCACGTGCGCCTGGACTTCCCCGAGCGCGACGAGCGGGGTGGGCGGCGGAGTCAGCTGATCCGGCTGAGCCCGTCGGGACAGCCGGTGCTCGCCGACCCGATCCTGCAGGAGGTGGTGGCGTGAACGAGCTGACCCACGAGATCCTGGCCGAGGCCGGGCTCGACGTGACCGATGTGCTCCGCGTGGTCGACACCGCACTCGCCGAGGACCTGCGTTACGGCGCCGACGCGACCACGCAGGCGACCGTGCCGGACGGCGCGATTTCGACGGCCGCTTTCACCCCGCGCGTGGCGGGCACGCTCGCGGGCGTCGGCCCGGCGCTGGCCGTGCTGGACCGGGTGCTCGACTCGTACGAGGTGCTGGACCGGCGCGTGGACGGGAGCTGGCTGAGCGCCGGGGAACCGGCGCTGGTGGTGCGCGGGCCGGTGCGCGGCTTGCTGACCGCCGAGCGGACCGCGCTGAACCTGGTGTGCCACCTGTCCGGCATCGCCACCACCACCGCGGCCTGGGTGTCCGAAGTGGAGGGTACGGGGTGCGCGATCCGCGATTCCCGCAAGACTTTGCCGGGGCTGCGGTTGCTGGAGAAGTACGCGGTTCGGTGCGGTGGCGGGGTGAACCACCGGTTCGGCCTCGGTGACGCGGTGCTGATCAAGGACAACCACGTGGTGGCGGCGGGTTCGGTCACCGCGGCGCTGCGGGCCGCGCGCGAGCACGCCGCCGAGCTGGCGTGCGAGGTCGAAGTGGACGACCTGGCGCAGTTGGAGGAGGCGTTGCGGGCGGGTGCCGACGAGGTGCTGCTCGACAACTTCACCCCGGCCCGGTGCGGCGAAGCCGTCCGGCTGCGCGACGAGCTGGGGCTGAAGACGCGGTTGGAGTCGTCCGGCGGGCTGCGGCTGGAAAACGCGCGGGAGTACGCGGAATCCGGCGTCGACTACCTCGCTGTCGGGGCGCTGACGCACTCCGCACCGGCGCTGGACCTCGGCATGGACCTCGGCTGAGGGGGAAAATTACCCGCGCGGCGTAGTCGTCGCGCGGCTTAGGGTCGCCGCGTGAGGTGGTTGCGTGCGGTACCCGCCGTCCTGGTGGCGGCGACGGTGCTCACCCCTGGCGCGGCGGCCCAGCCGTCTTCGGCGCCGCCCCCGCAGAGCGCCTGCGCGAACCCGTCCGGGGTGTACCCGGGCGCGGTGCCGTGGGGGCAGCGGGTGGTCGACGCCTCGCGGGTGTGGCCGCTGACCGACGGCTCCGGCCAGACCGTCGCCGTCATCGGGACCGGGGTGGACGCCGCCAACGCGCAGTTCGGGCCCGACCAGGTGCTGCCGGTGCGCGGGATCGGCGCCGGCGCGACGGCGCCCGCACCGGACTGCGACGGCCGTGGCACGGTCGCCGCGGGCATCGTCGCCGCGCGGCAGAACCGGTCGACGACCTTCGCCGGTGTCGCACCAGGCGCGAAGGTGCTGCCGGTGCGCTACCTACGGCCCGGCGGCAACTCCGCGGACAGCGCCGACCCGGACGCACTGGCCGCGGCGATCATCACCGCGGCGGACGCGAAGGCGGGCGTCATCCTGGTCGCCGTGCCGTCGCCGGTGGACTCGCCCGCGCTGACCGCGGCCGTGAACGACGCGCGGCGGCGGGGTTCCGTGGTGATCTCGGCGGCTTCGGCCAAGGAGGAGGGCGCGGTCACCTACCCGTCGGCGACGCCCGGGGTGCTCGCGGTCGGCTCGCTGAACCAGCAGATGCAGCCGGTGCAACGGGAGTCGGGCAGGCACCTTTCGCTGTCGGCACCTGGCGCGGACCTGGTCAGCGTTTCGGCTGGGGGACAGGGAAAACTCGCGCACCGGTGGCCGGTGACCGACCCGTCGATGGCGGGCGCCTACGTCGCGGGCGCGGCGGCGCTGCTGCGGGCCTACCGGCCGGAGCTGACGCCCGACCAGGTGATCACCCGGCTCACGCTGACCGCGAACCGCCCACCCGGCGGCACGCACGACCCGCGGCAGGGCTGGGGCCTGGTGGACGCCTACACCGCGGTCTCGGCCGACATCCCGCCGGACGCCGTGGGCCCCGGCGGCCCGTTGCCGCGCCCGGTCGCCGGAGCCATCGTCCCGGCCGCCGCCCCCGCCCGGCCACCGGTCAACGAGATGGCGGGCGTGGTGGCGATCGCCGGTGTCGGCGTGGCGGCCCTGGTCGGCCTGATCGTGGCCACCTTCCGGCGGGGCCGGACACGCGGGTGGCGGCCCGGCCGTCGCGCCTAAGCGTCCGGGAGGTAGCGGCGGAGCACGTCCGCTTCGGCGCGGAGGCGCTCGGCCTGCTCGGCGCGGCCAAGCCGCTCGTACTCCTCGGCGGCGTTCGCGCGCTGCTGGACTTCGTTGTCGACGATGGCGTGGAGATCGGCGTCGGTCAGGTGGAGGCGCTCGACCTCCGTGGACCCGACGCCCATCGGGACGGACGTCGTCGCGTGGTGCTCCACGGAGGGCGCCTCGGAGTTGTCGATGGCAGCCAGCGCCGACCGGATCGCCGAGACAGCGATGCGGTCCTTGCCCTTGATGGCCTGGGTCAGCCCACGTCGAAGATCAGTACGCACGCTGCCCGACAATACTTCGCGCCGATAATCGCGCAACAGAATTCGGCGGGGGGCCTGAGGACACGAATGTGGCTTTGGGGGCGGATTCGGCCCCCAAAGCCACATTCGTGTCGCTGGTGGTGGGGCCGGGCGCCGATCTGAGCGCGGGGCTCGGGGCCCTCGACTGTAGGCGCGACTGTCGCTCTCGGCTGCCCGAGTGTGGATCTCGGCTGCCCGGGTGTGGGACTCGGTTGCCTGAGTGTGGGACTCGGGGCCTCGACTATGGCGTTCGGCTGCATGGATGTCGCTCTCAGTGGCGCGAGCGCGAGACTCGGCTGGGCGAGCGTGGGGCTCGGGTGTCTGAACGTGGGGTTCGGCTGCTTGAGTGTGGATCTCGGGTGCTTGAGGGTGGGGCTCGGGGCTCCGACCGGGGAGTTCGGCTGCACGGGTGTGGATTTCGGTGGCGCGAGCGCGGGCTCGGGGCCTCGACTGTGGGTTCGGGTGCCTGAATGTGGAACTCGGCTGCGCGAGTGTGGGACTCGCCGGACCGAGCGTCGGCCGGGCTGCCTGAATGTGGAACTCGGCTGCCTGAACGTGGGACTCGGCTGCGCGAGTGTGGGGTTCGGGTGTGTGGGGGTGGGGTTAGAGGAGGTGGGCGTTGGTGGTGCGGACGGCGGGGGCCAGGTCGGGGAGTTCGGTGACGGTGACGCCGGCGGCGGTGAGGGTTTCGGCGCCGACGCAGTCGACGAAGAGGGTGGGTTCGCGCCACGCGAAGACGACGCGCGGGATGCCGGCTTCCAGGATGAGGGTGGTGCAGGTCTTCGGCCGCGAGCGGCGGCTGCTGCACGGTTCCAGCGAGGTGTACATGGTGGCGCCCGCCAGGCGCGGGTCGTCGGCGGCCAGTTTGGCGAGGGCGGCTTCTTCGGCGTGGTCGTGCGGGTCGGTTTCGCCGGAGTGGCCGGTGGCCAGGATCGTGCCGTCGGCGGCGGTGATGACGGCGCCGACGCGGAAGGTGGCCGACGGCGGGCACTGATCGCCCAGTGCGATGGCCTTGGCGAGGAAATCGTGGTCAGTCATGCGAAGTCACCCGGTATTTCAAGAGGACCAGATCGCCGATCTGCTGCACGTCGGCCAAGGACATCGGCCGCGCCGGGGACTGCGGGAAATCGGCCGGGTGCACGAATCGCGGAGCAGCGCTTTCACCGACGAAGAATGGCGCGTAGACGAGGTGGATTTCGTCCACCACATCGGCGGCCAGGAATTGCGTGTGGATGTGCCCGCCGCCTTCGACCATCAGGCGGGAAATGCCACGGGAATGCATGTCCGCCAAAGCGGCGGTGAGATCGGCGGCCCCTATCACCGTCGCGGAGGGGCCCAGGGAAAGCGAAGGGGCCACCTCGGGCGGGGCATAGACCAGTTTCTGGACATCACCCGCCACGAAGAACTGCGACGACGGGTCCATCGAACCGGTGCGGGTGAAGGTGACCTTGGCCGGGGAAGCGGGCTTCCCGGCGGCGACCCGGCGCTCCCGGCGTTCCGCGGAGCGGACCAGGAGGCGGGGGTTGTCGGCGCGGATGGTGCCCGCGCCGACCAGGATCGCGTCGGCAGCCGCCCGCTCGGCGTCCACCCGGTCGAAATCGTCCTCATCGGACAAGACGAGCCGGGTGGTGCTGGTGTCGTCGATGCACCCGTCGAGCGAGGCGGCTACCGAGAGCAGTACGTATGGCCTGGGCACCAGGCCACCGTACCGCCGCTCACCGCGGGGCGTCCGGCTCCTCGCCGATCACCGACGGCGCCACCACCGACGATTCACCCCACACGTCCTCGGTTTCCACCAGCCACGGCGGGATGCGCCTGCCGGAACCCATGTCCCCGCCCGCGCCCATGCCCATCGGCATCATGGGCATCATCGGCATCATGCCCTTCGCCGCGGCGGCACCGGCCGCCCCGGCCGCACCACCGGCGAGGCCGGACATCGCGTTGCCCGCGCCACCGGAACCGGCCATGCCGGGCGCCGCGGCCGCGCCGTCGCCGGGACTGCCGAGATCGACACCGCCGACCCCGCCGACCCCGCCACCACCGACGCCGCCCACGCTGCCGCCGCCGATCGGGATGCCGCCGCCACCGCCGCCACCGGCCGCGCCACCGCCGAACCCGTCGCCGAGCTTGCCGGAGCCGTCCCCGCCGGGCAGCTTGTCGTCGCCGTCCTTCTTGCCACCGGCCCACGGCGGCACCTTCGGCATGATCGACCCGAAACGGCCGAACGCCGCGGCCGAAGCGGCCGCCAGCCCGGCGGTGAACATGTTGCCGAACAAGGGGCTGGACGGCTTGGCCTGGTCGATCGGCATCGGCATCGGCTGCGTGCCGTCACCGGGCAGGGTCGGCGGTGCCCCTGGCACCACCGAGATGCCGGTGGGCGGCGGCGTGGTCACCGCACCACCACCGCCGCCGCTCGCGCCGCCACCGGGGGTTCCCGGGCCGGGCAGGGGCGGGGCGGTGACCGCGTTCGGCGAAGCGGGGATCGACTCCTCGGCGGCGGTGTAGTCGCCCGCCAGGTCGGTCATCACCTGGATCGCCTTGCTGTGCGCGGCGTTCGCCGCGTTCGCGGCCTGCTGCTGGGCTTCGACGTTGCCGATCGCGGCGGCCCGGCGCTGCGCGGCCGCCTGCACCACATCGGGAGTGGTGTCGGGCGGCAGCAGCGGCGGGTTCACCGCCAGCGACAGGTCAGCCGGGGAGACCTCCGGCACGCTCACCGGCGGCGGCATCTGCGCCTTGGCGGTCTCCAGTTCGTCGGCGGCGTCCTCGAGCAGGTGCCGCATGGACACCGCGGTCTGCCCGACCTTGCGGATGCCGCCGACCAGGTCGTCGATCATCACCTGGTACTTGTCCGCGGCGCCACCGGTCCAGTGACCCTCGAATTCGGACAGCTGGGACATCAGGTTGTCGGCCTGCTCGAACAGGCCGAACCCGGCCGCCCGCCACTTCTCCGCCGCCGCGCGGGCCCCGCCGGGGTCCCCGGCGTGCAGCATCGCGTAGAGCTGCTGGTGGCTGAACGAACCGAAGTTGGTGTGCGCGGTCATCCCTTGGCCCCCTTGCCGTCCCCGCCGCCGCCGAGCAGGTTGCCGATCCCCGAGACGATCCCGCCGATCACGTTGCCCGCGGTGACGTGCAGATCGGTGGCGACGTTCTGGTCGGCCTGCTGGTAGCCCTCGGCCACGGTGTGGGTGACGTCCTGCGCGAAGGTGATCGCGCCCTTGACCTGGTCGAGCAACCCCTGCATCTCCGCCACCGCGGCGCGGTGCGCCTCGGCGAGGGAACTCGCTTCGCCGAACTCCCCGAACCGCAGCGGCTCACCGCCGAGGGTGAGCAGGAAGTCGTTCGGCTTGGTCATGCACTCGAGCTGGATCTCCAGCTCCCTGGCGAAGTCCTTCAAGGACTCCAGGTGAACGTAGTACGACCGGTCTTGCATCCCGACTCCCTCGTTCTCCTTCTCGAATCAGGGACGGCAGGCCGGACGGCCGGTGCGAGTGGGGGGTTGGCTCGCACCGGCCGTCCGGGAAACTCCGCCGATCACACGGCGAAGTAGTTGGTGTTCCGGTTCTCGAGCGCGTACTGCAGGTCGTGCGCCTCGCCGACCTTGCCGCCGAACTGCGCGATGATCGCGACGATGTCGGCGGTGGCCTGGCGCAGCCGGGTCTCCGAGGCTTCGGCGGCCTGACCGGCCGAGCTGCCCGAGGCGTACCAGGTGGCCTTGATCGGCTGCAGGTTCTGCTGCAGCGTCTCCAGCTGACCGGTCAGCTGCTTGGCCTTCTCCGCCAGCGAAGCGGAGCTGAACTGCAGTGCGTTGAAGTTGACTTCGACCATGTCGGCCATGTCGGGTTCCCCTCTGGGTCAGTTCGCGCCGGACAGGCGGCCGAGCACGGAGCCGCCGGCGTCGGAGGCGAGGCTGGAGACACTGGTCAGCTGCTGCGCCACGTCGGCGTCACCGCTGCCGTAGTTGTGGAAGCTCTGGTTGACCAGCGTGGACATGGTGTCCAGCTCGCGGACGGCGAGCTGCATCTTCTCCTGAAGCCTGCGCTGCAGGTCCCAGAACGCCACCGCCTGGTCGCCCTTGTAGTTGCGCAGCGTTTCGGTCAGCTCCGCCTCCAAGCTGGCCATGGTGGTCTTGGCGCCAGACGCGGTCTCCTCGAACCCCTGGACCGCACGCGTCATGGCCGCGGCATCACTCTGGTAGCCGGCACTGCTCACGGGCTGGCCACCTCCTCTCAACTCGCGGGAAAAAGATCTCCGGAAAGAGCCAGAGCTGGAACTTTCTCCGGCTCGCCTGCGAACAACACGCTAGAAAAGCCAGCAGTACGTTCAAACGGCACAACTGCCGGTCGCGGTGGCGGTACTTGTACCCACGACCGGCGGACCTGCTCAGTCCGCCGGTGGTGTCCAGGCCACCTGCAGCAGCCCGGTGCCGAGCCGCCGGGAGACCAAAGTGCCTCGTCCAGGGGGTAGCGGGCCCGCTTTGACGTCACCGATCAGCGGTCCCTCGTCCTTGGACCCCGACATCACCAGCCCCGGCGAGCCGAGTTCGCGCACGCGCTGCACCACGGGTTCGAAAAGGGCCCGCCCGGCACCTCCCGCACCGCGCGCGATCACCAGGTGCAGCCCGATGTCGCGGGCCTGCGGCAGGAATTCCAGCAGCGGCAGAAGCGGGTTCTTGCCCGCGGTGGCCACGAGTTCGTAGTCGTCCACGAGCACGAACAGGTCCGGGCCGGTCCACCACGACCGGTTGCGGAGTTGCTCAGCGGTCACGTCCGGGCCCGGGAGCCGCAGGCGCATCGCCTGGACCACTTCGCTGATCAGACCGCTCAGCGTGGGCTCTGAGCCCGCGTAACCGAGCAGGTGGCGGCCGGTGACCGCGTCGAGCAGGCCACGCCGGTAGTCGGCGACGATGATCGCCGCGTCGTCGGCCGGGTAGGCCGCCATGATGCCCTGGCCGATCACCCGCAGCAGCGCGCTCTTGCCCGACTCGACGTCACCGAAGGCGAGGAAGTGCGGATCCGCGGCGAAGTCCAGCAGCACGGGCTCCAAAGTGGCCTCGGAGACCCCGAGCGTGACCTTCTTCGGCGGCGCGGTCGGCAGCCCGGACAGCTCGATCTTCGGCGGCAGCAGGCGCACCCGCGGTGCCGGGTCGCCGGTCCACGACTCGCTGATCCGGCGGACCAGGTCCGTGGCGCCCACGCCGATCGTGCCCGCCCGCTGGTCGCCGTCGATGCGGGGGAGCGCGCCGAGGAAGTGCAGTTTGTCCCCGGTGATGCCGCGGCCCGGTGCCTCGGCGGGCACGTTGCGGGCCACCTTGCGGTCGATCAGCGAGTCGCCCGCGTCACCCAGGCGCAGCTCGAAGCGCGTGCCGATGGCGTCACGGAGTTGCGCGCGCACGCCCATCCAGGTGTTCGCCGAGAGCACGATGTGGATGCCGAAGCCGAGCCCGCGTGCGGCGAGCCCGGTGATCTGCTCCTCCAGCTGCTCGTAGTCCTTGCGGACCGTCGCCCAGTCGTCGACCACCAGGAAGACGTCGCCGAACTCGCGTCCGTCGGTGCTCTCGGTGAACTCGGCGCGGCGGTTGCGGAACTCCGCCACCGACTCGATCCCGTTGGCGGAGAAGAACTCCTCGCGTTGCTCCAGCAGGGTGGTCACCTCGGCGACCACGCGGCGGCAGCGTTGCGCGTCGCGCCGCGTGGCGTACCCGGACACGTGCGGCAGCCCGGCGACCGGCGACAGCGCGCCACCGCCCATGTCGAGCAGGAAGAACTGGGCCTCCGCCGGGGTGTGGGTCAGCGCCAGCACACCGACGATCGACCGCAGGAGCGTGCTCTTGCCGGTCTGCGGAGCGCCGACCACCAGCGCGTGCCCGCCCGCCCCGGAGAAGTCCGCCCAGAGCAGGTCGCGACGCTGTTCGATGGGCTTGTCCACCAGCGCCACCGGCACGGTCAGCCGTCCGTTGCCGCCCCAGCCCACCGGGCACAGGCCGCGCTCCGGTTCCTCGCCGAGCGGCGGCAGCAGCTGGTCCAAAGTGGGCGGTTCGGCGAGCGGGGGCAGCCAGATCTGGTGCGCCGCCGGGCCGTCGAGCCGGGAAAGCATGGCGTCGATGACCGTCTCACCCGAACTGTCGGCGGGTGCCTCGGGCGCGACCTCTTCGTCGTCACGGGGTTCGACCGGGGCGGGGGAGCTGACCGGACCCAGCGTGAACGGCACGATGTGCTGCTCGGGCGCACCCCGCTCGCGCACCACCAGCCGGGGTGGCAGCTCGCCGGAGACGTAGGCGGCCTTCAGCCGGATCAGCGAGTCGGTGTCGGCCTTGAGGTAGGCCGAGCCGGGGACCGGCGGCAGCTGGTAGGCGTCCGCGACCCCGAGCACCGCGCGGCTTTCCGAGGCGGAGAACGTGCGCAGGCCGATCCGGTACGACAGGTGCGAGTCCAGCCCGCGCAACCGGCCCTCCTCCAGGCGCTGGGAGGCGAGCAGCAGGTGGATGCCGAGGCTGCGGCCCAAGCGTCCGATCGAGACGAACAGGTCGATGAACTCCGGCCTGGCCGAAAGCAGCTCGCTGAACTCGTCGATGATCACCAGCAGCGAAGGCAGCGGCCGCAGGTTCGCACCCGCCTCCCTGGCCCGCTCGTAGTCGCGGGCGGAGGCGTAGTTCCCGGCCGCGCGCAGCAGTTCCTGCCGCCGGATCACCTCGCCGTTGATCGCGTCGGCCATGCGGTCGACCAGGATCAGTTCCTCGGACAGGTTCGTGATCACCGCGCAGGTGTGCGGCAGGCCGGTCATCCCGGCGAAGGTGGCGCCACCCTTGAAGTCGATCAACGCGAGGTTGAGCCGTTCCGACGAGTGCGTCACGGCCAGCGCGGTGACCAGGGTGCGCAGCAGTTCGCTCTTGCCCGACCCGGTCGCGCCGATGACCAGGCCGTGCGGGCCCATCCCGCCTTCGGCCGACTCCTTGAGGTCCAGCTCGACCGGGCGGCCGTCCGGGTCCACGCCGAGCGGCACGCGCAGCCGGTCGCGCGCGGCGCGCGGGGCCCAGGTGACCGCGGTGTCCACGTCACGCGGGTCGCCGATGCCGAGCAGGCCGGACAGGCCGAAGGTGGACGACATCGGGTTGTCGCCGGTGACCACGGTGCCGAACTGGTGCAGCGCGGTGAGCCGGCGCGCCAGCGCTTCGGCGGCCCCGGAGTCCAAACCGTCCGGTACGCCGAGGAAGCCGAGCTGCTGCTCGCTGCCCTCGCCGACCAGCATGCCCATCTGGGTGCGATCGGCGTGCAGGCACAGGGTCCGGTCGCTGGGCACCGCGTTCGGCTGCTCGCTGCTGATGTCCAGCACGGTGACGCCGTGCTTGCCGCCGTAGGGCATCAGGCGCGTGTCGCCCTCGGTCCTGCCGCCGTCGAGCACCAGCACGATGTGCGGCTGGTCGTGGCCGTGCCCGGGGGTCCGGGTGAACGGCGCGCGCTCGCCGAGGTCCTGGCCGAGCGCTTCGACCAGCCCGGCCAGGTCGTCGGCGACCAGCCGCGCCGGGCCCGCCGCGTCGGTGCCGGTGGCGGAACCGGCGTGCGGCAGCCACTTCAGCCACTCCCACTCCGCCTGGCGGTCGGGCGCGGCGCACAACGCGATGCGCAGGTCGTTCGGTGAGTGGAAGGTGGCGAGCTGGGCGAGCACCGCCCTGGTCAGGTCGAGCACCTCACCGCGGCGCCCGCTCAGCGCCACCGTGGCGAACGAGCGCAGCGAGATGGCCACCGGCAGACCGTTCACTGTGGAATAGGTGCGGATGAAGTGGCGCAGGCTGGTCGAGGACACCGGGTCCAGGTCCTCCAGCGGCACCGTCTGCGGGGCCTTGAGCGGGGTCATCAGCCGCTGCGGGCCGGTGCCGACGCGCACCTGGCCGAAGTGCCCGTCCAGCCGCCGCCGGTCCCACAGCCTGCCGCTGGTGACGTAGGCCCACAGGTCCGCCGGATCCGGCTGCAGCGAGATCATCGCCGAGCGCTGGTTGTCGGCGATGTCCCGCACCTGCCCGCGAAGCCCGGCCAGGTAGCGCTGGTAGTCGCGGCGCTCCTCGTTGATCTGCGCCTTCTTCTGCTGCCCGCCCCTGGCCAGCGACATCACGATCATGCCGCCCATGGCGGTGATGAACAGGGCGCCGAACACCCAGGTCATCGCGCCGCCGTCGCGTCCGATGTAGACGAACGACATGGCACCCATGCCGAGCATCATGGGCAGGAACAACATCAGCTGGAGCGCGCCACCCGAACCGCCCTTCGGCAGCATCGGCGGGGACTGCAGGACGATCTCGCTCGGCTGCTCACCCGATAGTGGCAACCGGTCTCGGGCCAGGGTCATGTAACGCCGTTCTGCCTTCGTGCGTGTGGGTACTTTGCCGCTCATTTTGGCCACTCGTGAGGCGGTCACGGTGGGTACTTTTGCCGTCCGTCGGCCTTCTCGGCCGTCCTTACGCTGGTCGCGACCGGTGGAAGGGAGGGTGATGGGCGGCAGCCAGGAGTTCCGGGCGGAGCCGGAGGCGATGCGCTCGGCGGCGGGCAACGTCGGCGGGATCATCATGCGCGGCGTGAACTCCGCCGGTGACCTCGAACGGCTCGAAGTGCCCCCGGCTTCCTTCGCCGGCATCGGGGACGCCGTGGCCTCGGCCGGTGCGGCGCTGCGGAGCCAGCAGGTCACCGCGGTCCGCACGCTGCTCACCCTCATGCAGGAAGTGAACGACCTGGTGCGCCAGTGCGCCGACGAGTACCAGGCCGCCGACGAGGCGGCCGCGACCGGGTACGGCGGCAAGCCGCCCTCGGCGGGCTCGGTGCTCCCGGCGATCTGGGGCACCCCGGTGGCGGCCGAACTGGCGGCCTGCGCGGTGCGCGACAGCGCCGGCGCGGGCGGCGAGCCCGGTTCGGTCGGCAACGTGCTGCGCTACATGGAACAGGCGGGGCTCGCCGGACCCGGTGCGGAGTTCTCCGACGCGGCCCAGTTCAACGCCTGGCTCGAAGGCAACGCGGACAACCAGGCCAGCGTCGGGGTGATCGAGGTCTATTCGGGTACCGCGCGCGATCTGGGTGACGTGCCCGGCGGGGTGCGCGGGGGTGACGTGGTCATCGTCGCGGACTCGCTGATCGGCGTCGCGGGCAACAACGGCCAGCTGTACAACCACGGCCTGGTGGATTCCGGTATCCACGGGCCGGCGAAAGTGAGCGTCTATCGACCGGCGTTCGCCTGAATACGTTTCCGGCTCGTGGACAGAAGAAGAGGTGTGCAGTGTATTTCCCGAACTCTAGCGCGATGGACGCCACCGCGTCTTCCGGCGGGCCGATCACCGTGCTGCCGCAGATCGTTTCCGGTTCCCCGGAACAGATCGCCAAGCACGTCGGTGAACTGCTGAAGAAAGCGACCGAATTCGCCACGCTGCTCAACGAGTTCGCCGGGGCGGCGAAGCAGCTGGAAAAGGTGTGGTCGGGCAACGCGAGTGAATCGGCGCTGAAGAAGATCGCCGACTCGCTGGCTTCGCTGACCAAGATCATCGACGTGGTGCGCAAGGGCGCGGACCTGCTCGGCATCTCCGGCACGCTGGTGCAGACCGCCCAGCAGGCCTACCGCTCGGTGGTCGCCGCGGTCAACCCGACGGTGGCCTCGCTGATGTCGAACCCGTGGACCTACGGCGCCGCGGTGGCGCTGTCCACCGCGACCAGCGCCTCGCTGAAGGGCTTCATCCAGGCCATCGCGGCGCTGCTCAAGACCCTCGGCGTGGTCGACCTGGCCGGGCAGATCAGCCAGATCGCCACCATCATCGGCGAGATCGAGAAGCTCTTCGGCGGTGGCGACAAGGGCACCGGCTCGGGTGGCGCGCCGAACAACGGCAGCGTCGGCGGCACCCCGGTGACCCCGCCGCAGACCCCGCCCTCGGTGGCCAGCCCGTCCGGGCAGCAGGTCGCGGGCAACGGCGGCCTCCCGATCGGCGGCGGCACCGGCGGGATCGGCGGTGGGTTCGGCGGTGGCACCGGTGGCACCGGTGGCGGTTTCGGTGGTACCGGCGGGGGCGCGGCGCCCGGCGGGTTCACCAACTACCTGCCGCCCGCGCTGAACGGGTTCACCGGCAACCAGGGCCAGTCGCCGTGGGACTGGGCCGCCGGTGGCGGGGGCGCCGCCGGCGGCTCGCTGGCCCCCGGCCTGATCGACCCGCGCAACGCCTGGATCCCGGTCGACCCCGCGGCGAACGCCGTGCCGGGCCAGACGCTGCCCGCGCCCGCCGACCCCGCGCCCGTGCCGCAGCAGCCCGCCCCCGGTGGCGGGGACGGGGACGACATCGTCATCAGGACCGAGCACGGTGACGTGGCCACCTCGATCGAGGTGCCGATGGGCCGCGACATCGAACTCGACCTCGAGTTCACCGTCGACGGCAAGGAATACGAGCAGCACATCGACATCGACGCCGACGGCACCGTGTCGGTCGACCGCTGAGAGGGAAGCAGATGAGCGATCCGTACCAGGTCCCGGACATGAACGCGCTGCTCGAGGAGGTCCGCGCGCAGACCGAGCAGGTGCAGCGGATCCAGAAGTCGGTGGAGAAGATGGAGGTGAAGGGCTACTCGCGCGGCAACGAGGTGGTCGCCACCCTGCGCGGCGACGGCCGGTTCACCGACATCTCCATCGACCCCGAGACCGTGCGCCGCTTCCCGGCCAGGGAACTGGGCGAGATCGTGCTCGAGGCGGTCAACAACGGGCTGACCAAGCTCGGTGAGGCCAGCCGGGCGAAGTTCGCGCCGGTGATCGACGCCGCCGGAGCGGGGACCCCGCAGCAGTGACCGAGACCCTCACCTCCGGAACGACCACCCGGCGGGTCACCGTGGTGACCCCGCTCGCCAGGGTGGATGTGGCCCTGCCGCCCCAGAGCACGCTGGCCGAACTGGTGCCGCAGCTGGTGCGGCTCGCCGGGGCCGAGGGGCAGGCGTCACCGGAGCACCCCGGCTGGGTGCTGACGCGGCTCGGGGGCGCGCCACTGGCCCCCGGGCTGACCGTCGCCGCCGCGGGCATGCGCGACGGCGAGGTGCTCTACCTGACCCCGCGTGAACGCCCGCGCGCGCCGCTGCTGTTCGACGACGTGGTCGACTCGATCGCCAGCGCGAGCGAGTCCGACCGCGAATGGGGCACGGACCTGGCCCGCCGGGCCGGGATCACCGCCGCGGTGGTGCTGCTGCTCGGCGCCGCCGTGCTGATGCAGGCCGGTTTCGCGGGCACCCTGTTCGCGCCGGTCAGCTGCGGGCTGCTGGCGCTGGTCCTGCTGCTCGGCGGCGGTGCGCTGAGCCGGGCCTACGGCGACGCCCAGGCGGGTGCCGCCGCCGCGCTCGCCGGGATCGGCGCGGCCCTGCTCGCCGGGATGTCGGCGTTCCCGCCGCACCCGGTGTTCTCGCTCGACGCCGGTCCGCTGGGCACCGGGCTCGCCGCGGTGGCGGTGTTCGGCGCGTTGTCCGCGGTCACCGTGGCCGACCGGCTGCCGTGGTTCGTCGCGGTCACCGTCTCCGCCGTGCTCGCCGCGCCCGCGGCGGGCATCGTGCTGCTCACCGGCGTGCGCCCGGTCAGTGGCGCGGGTGTGCTGGCGGTGCTGGCCACCGCGATGGCCGCGTTCGCGCCGATGCTCGCGCTGCGGCTCGGCAGGCTTCCGCTGCCCCGCGTCCCGGACGACATGGCTTCCTTCCGCGCCGACGAACGCCCGTCGGTCGGCGCGGCGATGGCCGGGCAGACCGCCTACGCGCAGCGCCTGCTCACCGGGCTGCTGGTCGCGCTGGGCAGTGTCGTGCTCGGCAGCTCGGTGGTGCTCGTCATGGACGGCGGCGCGTGGGAAGCCGGGCTGGCCGCGCTGCTCGGGCTCGCCTGGGTGCTGCGGTCGCGGTCGTACGCCGGTGGCCCGCAGCGGCTGGTGCTGATCGGCTACGGCCTGGCCGCGCTGACCTGCGCGGGCATCTGGCTGGGTACGGAAGCCGACCGCGCGCTGGTCTTCGCCGCCGCGCTCACCGTGGTGCTCGCCGCCGTGGTCTGCCTGGTCTACGCCGCGCGCGTGGCCAAGGGGCACCGCTCGCCGTACTGGTCGCGCCTGATGGACATCGCCGAGTTCCTCGTGCTGCTGTCACTGGTGCCGATCGTCGGCGTCATCATCGGCGTCTACGAAGCCGTCCGAGGCTAGCCACACCCGCGAGGTCGCGCCGTTCATCGGGTTGTGGCGCGTCGGGCCGCCCAGCGGCACGGCGTACCGCAGCCCGATGAACGGCTCAAAAGCGACCTCGCCGCCGCGCCGGAGGCGCGGCCAAATTACGGCAAAGCCAGCGGCAGCGAGCGCCGCACGTGTTCGGCGTGCCGCCCGTTCACCGCGACCAGTGGCACTCCGCACAACGTCGGTGAACCGGTGGGCGGCTCGGCGTCGCCGCGGGTGCCCACGCGCACGGTCACGTCGGCGCGTTCCCGTCCGGCGGCCGTCCGGCTCAGTGTGTACGAGACGGTGGTGAAGGCGGCGGTCGGCACGTGGCCGGTGACCAGCTTCGGCAGGTCGCGGTCGGACAGCGGGCGGAAGCACGACTGCCGGATGCGGCCCTCGCCGGTCCCGGCCGACCACCAGCGCCAGTCGTCGGTGAACTCCGGGGCCTCGGCGCCGAAGTCCGGTTCCGCGCCGAGCGCGACGCGCAGTTCCTCGCCGAGTTCCCCGGCTTCGAGCACGGTGCTCTCGTAACCGACGTCGGCCAGCGCGCCCGCCAGGCCCAGCGCGGCGCTCGCGGTGGTGCGCAGGGCACCGAGTTCGCCGCCGCCCCTGGCCATCGCGGCGATCGGCGCGTCGGCGGGCCGGTAGCGCACGGCCAGCCAGCACACCCGCAGCGGCGTCTGCCCCGGCCGCGGCGCGGTCCAGACCACCAGTTGCGCGCTGTCCAGCGGGATGTCGGCCCGGCGGTAGGCCGCGCCGAGCACGTCGAGCAGGGTGCCGACCGCGGGCAGGCCACCGCCGGTCAGCCGCACCACCGAGGTCCAGCCGTCGCCGACGCCCGCGATGCCCAGCCGGTTGCCCGCGCGGTCGGTGTGCTGGCGGATGGCGGTCTCACCGACCAGCGAGTGCATCGGCCCGGCGCCTTCGCGGCGGTCGTCGTGCCGCCGCAGCCGGAAGGTGAGCCAGGTCCACAGCCAGCCGGCCAGGTGCTTGCCGGTGATGCGCACGGAGGTGGTCAGCACGACCAGCACGGCCACCACGATGGCGGTGATCGACACGGCGGTGAAGCCGTCGCCCAGGCCGTAGGCGCCCAGCGCGCCGAGCGCGGCGACCTCCCAGATCGCCACCTGGCGGGCACGCACCGGCAGGATCCACGGCGCCACGGCCGGATCCGCGATGGAGCCGGGCTCCCGGCCGCCCGACGGCAGTGGCACGGCTGGCACTGCTGGCACGGCTGGAGTCCGGCTCTGCCAGGGGGCAGGCGACGACAACGACACAGGATGGCCCCTCTCGACTCCCCCTCGGCAAACGGTATCCGGACACCGACAGCGGCGCTGCCGGAAAAATTGCCCACATCAGCGAGTGCATTCGTACCTAGCATTGGCCTTCGCGGCAGGCTTCTCTTCGGGGGTAACAAGCGGTGTGGACTCAGCGGGACCAGATCCAGGCGTACCAGTTCCTGCGCCGGCGCCTGGTCTCGGCACTCGTTTCGGCCGACGCCAACCACCCCGTCTCCCCGGGGCGCAGACTGGTGCTCGGCACCATCATCGGTATCGCGGTGGCGTTGCTGATCACCGCCGTGTTCGGGGTGATCGGCCTGCTGAAACCGTCCGGCGGCAAGGACTGGCTCTCCGGCGGCAAGGTGATCGTCGAGGAGGAGACCGGAGCGCGGTTCGTCCTCGGTGAGAACGGCACGCTGCACCCGGTGCTGAACTACGCCTCCGCGCGGCTGCTGGCCGGTGGCGACGGCTCGGCCACGGTCAAGGTGCCGGCCAAGAACCTCGCCAAGGCCGGACGCGGCGCCCGCGTCGGCATCCCCGGCGCCCCGGATTCCTTGCCGGGCAAGGAAAGACTGCTGACCAGCCCGTGGATTTCCTGTTCCCGCACGAGTCGTGACCAGCCGACCGACGCCGAGCCGCACACCTCGGCGCTGCTCGGCACCCCGTCGACCGGCCGTGAACTCGCCACCGGCGAAGGACTTCTGGCCCGGCTGCCCGGCGGCGAGCGGTTCCTGGTCAGTTCCGGGCACCGGTTCCGGCTCAGCCCCGAGGCGAGCGCGGCGTTGGGGTACGACCGCCGCGTGCCGATCGTGGTGTCGAGCCGCTGGCTGAACAGCGTGCCCGCCGGCCGGGATCTGGACTTCGTCGCGGTCGACGGGGCCGGGCGCAAGGGATTGCGGGTCGGTGGCCGCGACACCGAGATCGGCCAGGTGCTCAGCGTCGCGGGCACCAGCTCACCCGGTTACTACCTGGTGCGCGCCGAAGGGCTCGCGCCGATCACCCAGACCGAGGCCGCGCTGATCATGCAGGCCCCGGCGAACGCCGCGGCCCAGGTTTCCAGCGGTGGCAGCCAGACGGTCGAGGTGTCCGCCGCGGACATCGCCGCGGCGGGACTGGCGGCGGACGCGGGCACCGCCGGTGGTGCCGACCCGGCCGGATACCCGGACCGCATCCCGGCGGCGGTCGAGGTCAACGGCGACAGCGTGGCGGTCTGCGCCGAGGGCGACGGCTCCCACACGGCCAGGGTGACGGTCGGCGCGAACATCCCGCTGCCCGGCGGAGCGCGCACCCAGCCGGTCACCACGGGGGACGGCCGGACGGCCGACGAGGTCTACGTGCCACCCTCGGGCGGGGCGGTGCTCGCCGAACAGCCGTCGGGCACGGTCTACGTGCTCACCGATCTCGGGACCAAGTACCCCGTCGCGAGCGGTGAAGCTCTGGCCGCGCTGGGTTATGGTGCTGTACCTAAGCTGCCGGTGTCCGCCGGCCTGCTGGCGCTGGTGCCGAGCGGGCCCGCGCTGGACCCGGCCGCGGCCGCCGGATTCGGGTGAACTGGGGTGAGTCGAGGAGTGGTCAGCACGCAAGCCATCAGGGTCGGGGTGATCGAGGACCATCCGCTCTACCGCGCGGCCGTGGCGAGAGTGCTCGAAGAAGCCGAGGACATCGAACTGGGCGCGGTCGCCGACTCGGTGGCCCGCTTCGCGGTGTGCCGCCAGCCCGCGGGCAGCGTGGTGGTGCTGGACCTGAAGCTGCGGGGGATCGCCGACGCCGCGGCGGTGATGGAGATCGTCGGCATGGGGCACAAGGTGCTGGTGGTCTCGGCGCACGCCGGGCAGTCGGAAGTGCTGGGCGCCATCTCGGCCGGGGCGCGCGGCTACCTGTCGAAGGACGCCGACGGTGAGGAGATCCTGCGGGCCATCCGGGAGATCGCCTCCGGCAACTCCTACGTCTCGCCGACGCTGGCCTCGTTCGTGCTGAACTCCACGCGGGACCGCAACGCCGGGCCGAAACTGGTGCTCTCGGAACGGGAACGGCAGGTGCTCTCGCTGGTCGCGGCGGGGGAGCGGGACCAGGACATCGCCGAGGCCATGTCGATCAGCGTCCGGACCGTGCGGTCCTACCTGGACCGGATCCGCGACAAAACCGGCAGGCGCCGACGCCCCGAACTGACCCGCTTGGCCATCGAAGAAGGCATCGCCCACCCCTCGTAGCCCCCCGGCAAACGCTATGAGTGGGGCATTACTTGCATTCAACGCTAGTAATGCCCCACTCATAGCATTCGAGCCAGCTCGCCCAGCTCGGCGAGGGGAGCGGGGGGCCGGAGGCCCTGACTGTGGAACTCGGCGTCCTGGGTGTGGGGTTCGGCTGCAGGAGTGCGGGGTTCAGGTGCGCGAACGTGGGACTCGCCCGGGCCGCGCTGGATCCCGGGCGAGTCCCACACTCCCGCAGCCGACTTCCACACTCGCGGCCCCCCATCGGACACGAATGTGGCTTTGGGGGCCGAATCCGCCCCCAAAGCCACATTCGTGACAGGGAGCCGGGTCAGAGGCGTCGGTTCGGGAGGACGGCGGTGGCGGTCCGGGAGGCCAGGGAGAGCGCCGGGTCGATGTCGGCGACCAGGAGGCCGGCGTCCGCGCCCAGTTGTGCGTGGACCCGGCCGAACGGGTCGGCCACCAGCGAGTAGCCGATGCCGGTCGGGGCTTTCGGGTTCACTTCCACCCCGGTCACCGCGGGATCGGCCTGGTCGCACGCGAGCACCCAGCTGCCCGAGTCCAGCGCCCGCGCCCGCACCAGCAGATCCCACTGTTCCCGCTTGCCCTCCCCGGCGCCCCACGACGCGGGCAGCAGCACCGCGGCGGCGCCCTCCTCGGCCAGCTTCTGGAACAGCGAAGGGAACCGCACGTCGTAGCAGGTGGCCAGGCCGAGCACGGTGCCGTCCACGGTGACCGTGGCGGTCGACTCGCCCGGCGCGACCGTGTTCGACTCCTTGAAGCCGAAGGCGTCGTAGAGGTGGATCTTGTCGTACCCGCGGTGCTCGCCGAGGCCGGTGATCAGCAGCGTGTTGCGCACGCGGTCACCCGCCGGGGTGAACATGCCCGCGACGATCAGCACGTCGTGTTCGGCGGCGACCTCCGACACCGCGGTGGCCCACGGGCCGTCGACCGGTTCGGCGAGCGGGCCGAGCGGCACGCCGAACGCGGCCATCGCCGCCTCCGGGAAGACCACCACGCGGGCACCGTCCCCGGCGGCACGCGCGGTCCACTCCCGGACGAGGTCGAGGTTGGCGGCCGGATCGGTACCGGAGGTCAGCTGGCAGAGCGCGATTCGGGGCACGGGCGTCTCCTCTCCGCTGCCAAGCTACCGACCCGGCTACCGATACGCTCATGGTCATGCTCAACCGCACGGACCTGCGAGGTCGTACCCCGTCCCCCGCCGAACTGCGCGCCGCCCTGCCGCGCGCCGGAACCGACGTGGACGCCGTACTGCATTTGGTCCGGCCGATCGTGGACGCGGTGCGCGAGCGGGGTGCCGAGGCCGCGCTGGAGTACGGCGAGCGCTTCGACGGCGTGCGACCGTCCGCGATCCGGGTGCCCGCCGAAGAGCGCGTCCGCGCGCTGGCCGAACTCGACCCCGCCGTCCGCGAGGCACTCGAAGAGGCGACCAAGCGGGCCCGCAAGGTGCACGCCGACCAGCGCCGCGCCGACGTCACCACCAAGGTGGTCGAAGGCGGCACGGTCACCGAGCGCTGGGTGCCGGTCGAGCGCGTCGGGCTGTACGCGCCGGGCGGGCTCGCGGTCTACCCGTCGACCGTGGTGATGAACGTGGTCCCGGCGCAGACGGCGGGCGTCGGCTCGCTGGTGGTCTGCTCACCCCCGCAGGCGGAGTTCGGCGGCCTGCCGCACCCGACCGTGCTCGCCGCCGCCGAACTGCTCGGCGTCGACGAGGTGTGGGCGGTCGGCGGGGCGCAGGCGGTGGCGCTGCTGGCTTACGGCGGCACCGACACCGACGGCGCCGAACTGGTCCCGGTGGACGTGGTGACCGGCCCGGGCAACATCTACCTGACCGCGGCCAAGCGCCTGCTGCGCGGCCTGATCGGGATCGACTCCGAGGCGGGCCCGACCGAGATCGCGGTGCTCGCCGACGACACCGCCGACCCGGCGCACGTGGCCGCCGACCTGATCAGCCAGGCCGAGCACGACCCGCTCGCCGCCAGCGTGCTGGTGACCACCTCCGAGCGGCTCGCCGACGCCGTCGACGCCGAGCTGGCCCGCCGCGTCCCGGTCACCAAGCACACCGAGCGTGTCACCGAAGCCCTGTCCGGCAAGCAGTCCGGGATCGTCCTGGTGTCCACTGTGGACGACGGACTGCGGGTGGTGGACGCCTACGCCGCCGAGCACCTGGAGATCCAGACCGCCGACTCGCGCGCGGTGGCCGCCCGGGTCCGCAACGCGGGCGCGGTCTTCGTCGGCGCCTACGCCCCGGTCTCGCTCGGCGACTACTGCGCCGGTTCGAACCACGTGCTGCCCACCGGCGGTTTCGCGCGGCACTCGTCCGGCCTGTCGGTGCAGAGCTTCCTGCGCGGCATCCACGTGGTCGACTACAGCGAGGAGGCGTTGCGCGAGGTGGCGGGCAAGGTGGTCGCACTGGCCAACGCCGAGGACCTGCCCGCGCACGGCGAGGCGATCACCGCGAGGTTCGAAAAGTGATCTTCCTCGACAGCGCCGGTTCCTCCCTGCCGCCGTCCGAGGTGCTCGACGAGATGGTCGGGCACCTGCGCCGCGAAGCCGAGGTCGGTGGCTACCGCGCGGCCGCCGAGCGCGAGGACGACCTCGAACGCGCCTACCCGGTGTTCGCCGAGCTGCTCGGCTGCGCGCCGGAGGAGGTCGCGTTCACCGACAGCGCCACCCGGTCCTGGCTGACCCTGGTCGACTCGATCCCGCTGGAGCCGGGTGACCGCGTGCTGATCAGCGAGGCCGAGTACGGCGCGAACGCGGTGGCGCTGCTGCGGCTGGCCGAGTTGACCGGCGCGCGCGTGGACCTGGTGCCCTCGGACGAGATCGGCCAGCTGGACGTGGCCGCGCTGCGGAACCTCCTCGACGAGCGGGTCAAGCTGGTCTCGCTGGTGCACGTGCCGACCAACGGCGGCCTGGTGAACCCGGTCCGCGAGGTGACCGAGGCCGCGCACGAAGCGGGCGCGCTGGTGCTGCTGGACGCCTGCCAGTCGGTGGGCCAGCTGCCGGTGCACGCCGCCGACCTGGGCGTGGACCTGATCAGCGGCACCGGGCGCAAGTGGCTGCGCGGGCCGCGCGGCACCGGTTTCCTGGTGGTCCGGCGCGCGGTGGCCGACCGGCTGCGGCCCCGGCTGTTCGACCACAGCGGCGCCGACTGGGCCGGGCTGTGGGAGTACCGGATGCGTCAGGACGCGCGCCTGCACGAGCTGTGGGAGTTCGGCGTCGCCGACCGCCTCGGCCTGCTCAAGGCCGCCGAACACGCGCTCGAGCTGGGCATGGACCAGATCGCCGCGCAGATCGGCGAGCGGGCGGAGCACCTGCGGACCGGGCTGGCCGGGATCCCCGGCGTGACCGTGCACGACCTGGGGGAGCGCCCGAGCGGCATCGTCACCTTCACCGTCGGCGGCCTGTCGCCCGAGCGCGTGAAGGACCTGCTGTGGGACAAGGACATCGTGGTCAGCGTGACCTCCGAGGGCTCGACCAGGTTCGACATGGGACGGCGGGGCCTGAGCGCGATGGTCCGCGCGTCACCGCACTACTTCGTCACGCGGACCCAGCTCGACGAGTTCCTCACCGTGGTGACCGGCCTGCGGTGAGGCCTTCGCCACGCCTTAGGCTGGGGCGGTGGACGAGGTGGACAGGGTAGGCGCGGTGACGCTGGACGAGCTGCCGTTGCGGGAGGACCTGCGCGGACGAAGCCCGTACGGTGCGCCCCAGCTGGACGTGCCGGTCCGGCTGAACACCAACGAGAACCCGTACCCGCCGCCGGACGCGCTGGTCGAGGACGTGACCGAGGCCGTGCGCGAGGTGGCCGCCGGGCTGCACCGCTACCCCGACCGGGACGCCGTCGCCCTGCGCCGCGACCTCGCCGCCTACCTGTCCGCGAGCACCGGCGTGCCGCTGACCGAGCGGCGGGTGTGGGCCGCGAACGGGTCCAACGAGGTGCTGCAGCAGATCCTGCAGGCGTTCGGCGGGCCGGGGCGCAGCGCGCTCGGCTTCGAGCCGTCCTACTCCATGCACCCGATCATCTCGGCGGGCACGCGCACCGAATGGGTGCCCGCGCCGCGTCGTGACGACTTCAGCCTGGACACCGCCGCCGCGGCCCGCGTGGTCGCCGAGCGCGCCCCCGACGTGGTGTTCCTGACCAGCCCGAACAACCCGACCGGCGGCTCCATCCCGACCGGCGAACTGGCCGAAGTGCTGCGCGCGGCGCCGGGCATCGTCGTGGTGGACGAGGCGTACGTCGAGTTCTCCGCCCAGCCGAGCGCGGTGACGCTGCTCGCGGAGTTCCCGGCGAAGCTGATCGTCTCGCGCACGATGAGCAAGGCGTTCGCGTTCGCTGGGGGACGGCTGGGTTACCTGGCCGCCGCACCGGCCATTGTGGACGCCCTGCAGCTGGTCCGGCTGCCGTACCACCTGTCGCTGCTGACCCAGGCCGCCGCGCGCGCCGCGCTGCGGCACGCCGAGGCCACGCTCGCCTCGGTGGCCAAGCTCGCCGCCGAGCGCGACCGGGTGGCCGACGCGCTGCTCGGCCTGGGCGCCACGCCGGTGCCCAGCGACGCCAACTTCATCCTGTTCGGCCGCTTCGCCGACGCACCGGCCGCCTGGCAGTCCTTTGTGGACCAGGGCGTGCTGATCCGCGACGTCGGCATCGCCGGGCACCTGCGGGTGACCGTCGGCACGCCGGAGGAGAACGACGCCTTTCTCGGCGTCGCCAAGGAAGTCTTCGCGAAGGAGGTGCTCCGGTGAGCCGTGTGGGCAAGGTGGAGAGGACGACCAAGGAGTCCTCGATCTCGGTCCAGCTGGACCTCGACGGCACCGGTGAGGTGGAGATCGCCACCGGCGTGCCGTTCTTCGACCACATGCTCACCGCGTTCGGCGCGCACGGGTCGCTGGACCTCAAGGTGGACGCCACCGGTGACGTGCACATCGACGCGCACCACACGGTGGAGGACACCGCGATCGTGCTGGGCCAGGCGATCCGCCAGGCGCTGGGTGACAAGAAGGGCATCCGCCGCTTCGGCGACGCGTGGATCCCGATGGACGAGACGCTGGCGCACGCCGCGATCGACGTCTCGGGCAGGCCGTACTGCGTGCACCTCGGCGAGCCGGAGCAGTTCAACACCTTCACCATCGGCGGGAACTACCCGTTCGTCCTGACCCGGCACGTGTTCGACTCGCTGTCGTTCCACGCGCAGCTCGCGCTGCACGTGCGGGTCCTGCACGGCCGCGACCCGCACCACATCGCGGAGGCGCAGTACAAGGCGGTGGCCCGCGCCCTGCGTGCGGCGACCGAAGCCGACCCGCGTGCGCACGGTGTCCCGTCGACCAAGGGTGTGCTGTAGATGCCCAAGGAATTCGTCATCGTCGGCCTGCTGGCACTGGCCGGTTTCCTCATCGGCGGCGTGTACAGCACCTGGAAGACCGCCCGCGGCCTGGCGATGCTGCTCGGCGTCGGCGCGGTACTGGCCGTCGGCGGCGCCATCGCCTGGCTGGCCGGCTAGTCGCTGATGCCGTGAATGTGGGGTGGTCTCAATCGATGGTTGCAACTTAGGTTGGTTGGGATAGTAGTTCACGTAGGCATCGGGCTGGTGTGTGCCAGCCCAGTGTCTGGCGTGGGCGGTTGTTGAGTTCGGCGGCGACGTGGGCGAGGTCGTCGGCGGTGTGGGTCGTCAGGTTGGTGTGTTTGGGGAAGTACTGGCGCAGCAGGCCGTTGGTGTTCTCGTTGGAGCCGCGTTGCCAGGGGCTGGAGGGGTCGGCGAAGTAGATGGGCATCCGGGTGGCCAGGGTGATGTCGGGGTGGCGGGCCATTTCGTTGCCGCGGTCCCAGGTCAGCGAGCGGCGTAGATGCTGGGGCAGGGCGGTGATGGCGGGGATCATCGCGTCACGGACCTGTTCGGCGCTGTGACCATCCGGTAGGTGCAGCAGGATGACGAAACGGGTGGAGCGCTCGACCAGGGTCCCGATCGCTGAGGCGTTGTTTGTGCCGAGGATGAGGTCGCCTTCCCAGTGTCCGGGTACTGCGCGGTCAGCGGCTTCGGCGGGGCGCTGGGAGATCGGGATCGGGTGGCCCAGTTTCGAGGTTTGCGCGCGGGCGCGGGCCCGGTTACGCGGGACCCGCAGTGCCCGCCCGGTGCGCAAACAGGCGGCCAGTTCCCGCCGCAGCGCACCCCGGGCCTGGACGAACAGTGATTGGTAGATCGCTTCCGGGCTGATGCGCATGCCGGGGTCGTCGGGGAACTGCTCGGGCAGGGTGGCGCTGATCTGCGCGGGGGACCATTTCTGGTTCAGCCCGGCCTGGACCTGCTCACGCAGTTGCCGGTGCACGGCCAGTTTCGCCGGTTTCGGCCGTTTGCCGCGTTCGCGGGCCAGTTCGTGCGCGACCGAGGCCCGGTAGTGTTCTCGCACATCGGTGCCGGCGTGTTCGGTGCCCAGCACCCGGCCCACGGTGCGGTCGATCTCCCGGCCGATGGTGGACTTGTCCCGCCCCAGCCGGGCGGCGATCTGCGTGTTGGACTCACCCCGGGCGATCCCCACCGCGATCTCCTCCCGCTCGGCCAGGCTCAAAAACCGGCCCGACCCCGGCCGGGGAATCCTCGCGTTCGCGCTCACCCCACCAGCCTGAGCGAACCACCGCCGCCCTGTCTCGTGCGACACGCCCACCACCCGCGACGCCGCCCGCACCGACAACCCCGCACGCACCCCCTCCCAAAACCCCGCCACCACACCCACCGGCAACAACCGACGACCCATCACAACCCCTCCTCACTCAGGAGTTGCAACCACCGCTAGACACCGCGTGGCTTTCACGGCACATTCCGCCGTGAAAGCCACATTCACGGCACCTCGCATCGGCTAGGTCAGGAATGTGGGTGGGACGGCGTCGGTGAGCCAGACGCCGTTCTCGCTCAGGTGGAACACGTGCCCCGCCGCGGCCATCCGCTGCGCGGCCACGCGCAGGATCACCGGTTTGCCCCGCCGCGAGCCCACCCGGTGGGCGGTTTCCTCGTCGGGGGACAGGTGCACGGCGTGCCGGGCCATGGGCCGCAGGCCTTCCGCGCGGATCGCGGGCAGCGAAGCCGCGATCGTGCCGTGGTACAGGAATTCCGGCGGGTCGGCGACCGGCAGTTCGAGTTCGACCGCCACGCTGTGTCCCTGGTTCGCGCGGATGCGCGTTCCGCTCCCGTCGAAGGCATAACGCCGTTTGTCGTTGCGGGCGACCACTTCCTCCAGTTGCGCCCGCGTCATTCCGACCGCGGCGAGCAACTCGTCGACCGCGACCCAGCCCGCCGGGTCCAGCTCCAGTCCGACCGAGGCGGGATCGTGGCGCAGGACCTTCGACAGCCGCTTGGACAGCTTGACCAGCCGCCGCTGTTCGATCACCGCAGCACCGGCAGGATGCCGTTGAGCCCGGTCACCGCGAGCAGCCGCGTCAGGAACGGCGGCACCCCGCGCAACCGCACGCGCCCGCCGAACGCGGCCGCGCGCTTGTGCGCGGCGAGGAACATGCTCAGCCCCGTCGAGTCCACATAGGTCAGTCCGGCCAGGTCGAGCACCAGGTCCTGGTGCACCTCGGCGAGTTCGGGCAGCGCCAGCCGGAAGTCGGCGCCGGTGTGCGCGTCCAGCTCCCCGGCGGTGGTGACCACCGCGCGCCCGGCGGAGACCGTCACGTCATAGCTGAACTCGTTCATCGTTCCGTCCCGACCAGTCCGCCGGCCCAGTGCGCCACGACCAGTTCGCGCGCCAAGGGGAAGTCTGCCAAACCGGCGGCGAGGAGTTCACCCAGTTCCGCCACCGGGTGTACGCCGGCGCCGCGGGCGGCGAGCAGGTCGGCCAGCCAGGCCGCGGTTTCCGGGATGGGCCGCTGGTCTCCGGTGAGCAGGGCCGCCGAAACCGCGTGCAGCGCCTGGTCGAGCACGTCCTTCGCGACCGCCTGCAGGCTCACGGGCGCGTCGGCCAGCACATCGGCTGCGAGCGTCCACGTGGTGCGCAGCCCGGCCACCAGGCGCCGGTGCGCCAGTTCCAGCTCGGCCTGCTCGGCGGCGGGTGCGGCGGGCAGCGGCGGGGCCGCCGGGACCACGGCCGGCAGCTTCGCGATCGCGTCGATGGCGCTGTGGGCACCCGGCGCCCACGCGGTCGCACCCAGTGCCAGCGCCCGCACCGGGTCGGGACCGAACGCGGAACCACCGGCCAGCACCGGGATCCCGGCCGCGGTGGCGGCTTCGATGAACCGGCGGCCGGCGGGCAGCGCGCCCAGCACCGAGCAGCTGACCGCGGCCGCGTCCGGCCCCAGGTCGTGCAGGTACCGGTTCAGCCGCGCGGTCGTGGTCGAGGCGCCGAGCAGGGTGACGTCCCAGCCGTTCGCCCGCAGGGCGTGGCCGATGAGCATGGCGGGCAGGGCGTGCCATTCGCGTTCGGCGCAGGCCACCACCACCCGCCCGCGGGTGACCGGCACCCGGCGGACGTGCCGCGCGACCACCTCGACGGCCGCGGCCGAGACCCCGGTCGCCGCGTGCTCCCTGGCCACCGGCCACTCACCGCGCTGCCAGCGCAGGCCGACCGAGCGCTGCGCGGCGGCGATCACCTCGACCAGCACGGCCACCGGATCCTCGCCCCGGTCGAGCAGTTCGCCGATGAGGGCGGTGGCGGCGGGGGTGTCCACCGCCTCCAGCGCGCGGTCGAAGCGGTCCGCCGCTTCGGCGAGTCCCGGCACGGTCATCGGCCCCAGGACACCGCGAACAACGCCATGTCGTCGTGCGGGCGGCCGTCGAGGTACTCGTGCACGTCCCGCTCGACCGCCTCGCACAACGGTTCCGGGCCCGCACCCGCGTACGCCGGCAGCAGCTCGGCCAGGCGGCCCATGCCGTAGAAGTCGTCCGCGCCGCGCGCCTCGTAGATGCCGTCGGTGAACAGCAGCATCGTGTCGCCGACGTGCAGGCGCACGTCGACCTCCCGGTACGCCAGGTCCGGCAGCACACCGGCGACCGTGCCGACGGCCTCGATCTGCTCGATCGAGCCGCCGGCGCGGAGGATCACCGGTGGCGGGTGCCCGGCCACGGCGACGCTGGCCACCGCGGAGCTGCCGTCGCCGATGGGGCGCAGCCGCACGCACACCACGGCCACGAACCGGCTGGACTCGGCTTCGTAGAGCACGGTGTTCAACGCGGTCAGCACCTGGGACGGGCGCCGGTCGAAGTAGGCGGCGGTGCGGATGCTCTGCCGGGTGCGGCCGGTCAGCACGGCCGCCTCCACGCCCTTGCCGCAGACGTCGCCGAGCACGACCAGCCAGTCGTCCCCGGCGCCGTGCACGTCGTAGAAGTCGCCGCTGAGGTCGAGGTGCTCGGCGGCGGACCGGATGCGGGCGGCGATCCGCGCGCCGGGCAGTTCGGGCAGCTCCGGCGGGCGCAACCCGGCCTGCAACACCGACGCGACGTGGGTGCGGTCTTCGTAGAGCTGGGCCGAGTCGATCGCCAGCGCGGCACGGGCGGCCAGCCGCTCGGCGGATTCGACGTCCTCGGCGGGGAAGCCGCGGTTCGAGCCGCGGACCAGCACCAGTACGCCGATGGTGGTCCCGCGGGCGGTCAGCGCCACCCCGGCGATGTCGGCCGGGCGCAGTTCGGCGGCTTCCTCCCGCAGCCGTGGGTGCGGGAGCATCGCGTCGAGGGCGGTTCCGTCCTCCTCCGCGACGTGCAGCACCTCGGTGCGCCCGGAGGACAGCACGCGACCGAGCCCGGTGTCCGGGTCGACACGGACGGTGACGGGTGTGGTCGCGGTCAGTTCGGTGCCGCCGTGCAGGACGAGCCTGCCGGAGCGCAGTTCGGGCAGTGCCAGCACGGCCCAGTCGGCGAACGCCGGGCACAGCAGGTCCAGGAGGCGCAACGCGGTGCGGCGCAGGTTCAGCGAACCGGCCAGCTCACCGGTGACCCGCTCGGCGAGGCCGGTCGTCGCGGGGGCGTCCGTCCCAGGTTGCATCAGGCTCCTTCTCGGCTCCTGTCGAGGGTACTTCCCGGAGCGGGTCGTCAGACCCCACCTTCGGCGGCGGGTTTGAGCAATCGCGCGCCGGGGCCGAAGCGGGCCATCTGGTCGTCGTGGTTGTAGAGCCCGCAGACCCGCAGCGAGAGGCAACCGCAGCCGACGCAGCCGGTGAGCCGGTCGCGCAGGCGCTGCAGCGCGTCGATCCGCGCGTCGATCTCGGACTGCCAGTTGCGCGAGAGCCGGGTCCAGTCGGCCTTCGTCGGCGCGTGGTCCTTCGGCAGCGTGGACAGCGCCTCGCTGATCTGCTCCAGGCTCAGCCCGACCCGCTGGGCGGCCCGGATGAAGGCGATCCGGCGCAGCACCGACCGGGCGTACCGGCGCTGGTTCCCGGCGGAGCGTTCGGAGTGGATCAAGCCCTTGTCCTCGTAGAAGCGCAGGGCGGTGTGCGGTACCCCGCTGCGCTCGGAGACCTGCCCGATGCTGAGGTGGTCGGCGAGTTTGGTCACCCGGCCACCATAGCCTTGACTTCGACTTAGGTCGAGGTTGCACGGTCGTGACATGACTGCCACCGCCACCGGCTACCACGAACTGCCCCGGCTGATCGGCCTGATGACCGGCGACGAGAAGCACTCCGCCGCGGCTACGTCCACTGTAGACGTTCTGTGGGTGCTCTACGACCGGGTGCTGAACATCTCACCGCGGCAGCCGAACGACCCGCGCCGCGACCGGTTCCTGCTCTCCAAGGGGCACGGGCCGATGGCCTACTACGCGGTGCTCGCCGCGAAGGGCTTCCTGCCCGAGGGCGACCTCCCCGGCTGGGCGGGGGTGGAGTCCCGGCTCGGCATGCACCCGGACCGGATGCGCGTGCCGGGCGTGGAGATCTCCAGCGGCTCGCTCGGGCACGGGCTCGGGATCGCCGTGGGGGAGGTCTACGGCCTGCGTGCCCAGCGGATCGGCGCGCGGGTGGTGGTGCTCCTCGGGGACGCCGAACTGGACGAGGGCTCCAACCACGAGGCGATCGCGCTCGCCGGACGGGAAGGCATGGAGGCGCTGACCGCGGTGGTGGTCGACAACCGGTCCGCCAGCCTCGGCTGGCCGGGCGGCATCGCGCGGCGCTTCGCGGTGGAGGGCTGGGCGACGCGCACGGTCGACGGCCGCGACCACGAAGCGCTCCACGAGGCCTTCACCGCATCGCACCCGGGGCGCCCGCTGGCCGTGATCGCCGAAGTGGAACGGAAGGGCTGAAACCGATGTCGAGCATGCGCGACGAATTCACGTCCACAATGGACGAAGCGATGGCGGTGGACCCGCGACTGGCGCTGGTGCTCGCCGACATCTCGGTGGACCGGGTGCGCGCGGCCCGGCGCCGCCACCCGGACCGGGTGATCAACGTCGGCATCCGCGAACAGCTGCTGGTCGGCGTCGCGGGCGGGCTGGCGCTCTCGGGTATGCGCCCGGTGGTGCACACCTTCGCCTCGTTCCTCGTGGAGCGCCCGTTCGAGCAGGTGAAACTGGATCTCGGGCACCAGGGCGCCGGCGCGGTGCTGGTGTCCTCCGGCGCGTCCTACGACATGTCCTACGCCGGGCGAACGCACCAGTCACCGGGGGACGTGGCGCTGATCGACTCGCTGCCCGGCTGGACGGTGCACGTGCCGGGACACCCGGCCGAGGCACGCAGGCTGCTCTGCGAGTCACTGCCGGGGGACGCGAGTGTCTACTTGCGACTGTCCGAAGCGGTCAACGCGGAACCGTTCATCGGCGCGGGTTTCCAGGTGCTGCGACGCGGTGGCCGAGGGGTGGTGCTCGCCGTCGGCCCGATGCTGGACCGGGTGCTCGCGGCGACCGCCGCGCTGGACGTGACCGTGCTCTACACCGCGACCGTGCGCCCGTTCGACGCGGCCGGACTGCGCGCCGCGGTGGACGGCGCGACCGCGGACGTGGTGCTCGTCGAGCCCTATCTCGCGGGCACTTCGGCGCACCAGGTGGCCGAAGCGCTCACCGATCGCCCGCACCGCCTGCTTTCCCTGGGTGTGCGCCGCGATCGCGAAGTGCGCATCTACGGCGGCATGGCCGACCACGACGTGGCGCACGGACTCGACGAACAGGGCATCGCCGCGTCCGTGCGCGCTTTCCTAGGTGCTGTCCGGTGAGTTTGGTCGATGGGCTTCGTGATCCAGGGACCGCCTGGGCGCGGAGAGCGCGACCTTGACTCACCGGACAGCGCCTAGGCTGACTCGCCCAGATAGTCGGCCAGCAGGCAGGTGATGTTGTCCGGCCCGCCGCCCGCGTTGGCCAGGTCGATCAGCCGGCGCACCGCGGCGTCCGGGTCGGCGACGCTGTCCAGCACCTCGCGGATGGCCTCGTCGCTGACCACGTCGGTCAGCCCGTCCGAGCACAGCAGGAACCGGTCTCCCGGCGCCGCTTCGTGTTCCGAGAGGTCCGGCTCGTGCGTGCTCCCGCTCTGCAGCGCGCGCACCAGCATCGACCGCCGCGGGTGGACCTCGGCCTCCTCCGGCGTGATGCGCCCTTCGTCGACCAGGGTCTGCACCAGCGTGTGGTCGCGGGTCATCTGGTAGAGCACGCTGTCGCGCAGCAGGTAACCCCGTGAGTCGCCGATGTGCGCCAGGCCGAACCTGGGGCCGTTCCACAGCATCGCGGTGACCGTGGTGCCCGCGCCGGCGGGCGCGTGCTCGTCGAGCAGCCTGCCCGCCTCGGCGACCGCTCCGGCGAGCGCGCCGGTCAGGTCCTCGTGCGGTTCCTTGTCCAGTTCGCGCAGTGCGTCCACGGCCAGTGCGCTGGCGACCTCACCGCTGGTGTGCCCGCCCATGCCGTCAGCCAGCACGAGCACCCGGGAACCCGCGTAGGCGGCGTCCTCGTTGCCCTTGCGGTTGAGCCCTGGATCCGTGTCGACCACCACACGGAATTCTTGTGTCATGCTTCCAGTAGAGCATGTTGTGAACTCAATACACAAGTGATTGTGCCGTGGATTAGCATGTCGTTATGAACGAAGCGACCGTGACCGCCGGCGACATCGCCCGGCTGGTCGACGTGGGCCGCGCGGCGGTGAGCAACTGGCGCCGCCGTTACGACGATTTCCCGCGTCCGGTCGGGGGAACCGCCTCCAGTCCGGTGTTCTCCCTGGCCGAGGTCGAAGACTGGTTGCGCCGCAACGGTAAGCGCTTCGAGGTTTCACTGGCCGAGCGGGTCTGGCAACGGCTGCGCGCGGCGGCCGACGACCTGGCACTCGGCGAACTGGTCGCGGAAACCGGCATCGCACTGGAGGACGGTGGTTTCCGGGCGGACGAACTGCTCAGCGGCGCGGTGGGCGAACTCGGCCGCCGCGCGGTGTTCGAGTTCCTCTACGAGCGCTACCAGGAGGTGCACGTCCGCCGGTTGCCGGTGACCCCTGGGCCGATCGCCGAGTTGATGGCGCGGCTGGCAGGCCGGGTGGACTCGGTGTTCGACCCGGCCTGCGGCACCGGCGCGCTGCTGCTCGCCGCCGCCGCGCCGCGCGCCTGCGGCCAGGACCTGGACGAAACCTCCGCCGCGATGACCGGCACGCGCCTGCGCCTGGCCGGGATCGACGCGCGGGTGGTCGCGGGCGATTCGCTGCGCCACGACGCCTTCGGCACCGAAGTCGCCGACGCCGTGCTGTGCGATCCACCGCTCAACGAACGGGCCTGGGGGCACGAGGAACTGGCCGGTGACGCGCGCTGGGCTTACGGCGTGCCGCCGCGCGGTGAACCGGAACTGGCCTGGGTGCAGCACTGCCTGGCACACGTGCGCCCCGGCGGGACCGTGGCGATCCTGCTGCCGCCCGCGGTCGCCGGCCGCCGGTCCGGCAGGCGGATCCGCGGGAACCTGTTGCGTGCCGGGGCGTTGCGCGCGGTGGTGACCATGCCGGACGGCACCAGGGACCTGTGGTTGCTGCGCCGCCCGGAACCCGGCACCGGCGGGGACCGGGTGCTGCTCATGGAGTCCACAGAGGACTTGTCGATGGTCGAAAAGGCTTGGGCGGAGCCGGATTCCTGGACGACTCGGGTGATCGACCTGCTCGACGACGACGTGGACCTGAGCCCGGCGCGGCACCGCGGTGCCGATGGCGGCGAGAGTTTCCTGGCCGCGCTGGAGGGTTTCCGCGCGCGGGCGCTGGACGCGCCGGAGCTGGCGGTGCTCACCCAGGACCGCTCGTGGCCGCTGATCACCATCGGCGAGCTGATCAAAGCCGGGCTGGTGCGCAAATCCGGCGAGGGCGTGCCGGTGAAGTCCCCGGCGGGCACCGAATACCGCGTGGATCCCGAACGCATCGACCCGGACTTCCTGGCCGGGCTGCTGCGTTCGGCGATGCACCGGATGACCTCCAACTCCACCCGGCTGGACCTGCGCCGCGTGCGCGTGCCCCGGCTGCCGCTGGCCGAGCAACGGGCCTATGGGCGGGCGTTCCGGCGGCTCGGCGAGTTCGAGGCACAACTGGCGGAGGCGGCCGAATACGGGGAAAGGCTGGTGCGGCTAGGCTTCGACGGGCTGGCGGACGGCCATTTGCAGCCGGAGGACTGAGGAGGCCGAGATGCTCATCGCCGATCGGTACGAGCTGGACGACCTCCCGCTCGGCCAAGGCGGGATGGGCGCGGTGCACGCCGGGCACGACAAGCACCTCGGTCGCCGGGTGGCGGTGAAGTTCCTGCGCCTGCCCGGCGGGCCGGACGACGAGCTGGAACGCCGGTTCGTCCGCGAGGCGCGGATCCTGGCGCGCCTGGAACACGCCGGCGTGCCGGTGCTCTACGACTTCGGCATGTTCGACCAGCGGTTGTTCCAGGTCATGCAGTTCATCGACGGGGTGACCGTGGCGGACCTGGTCGGCGAGCACGGGCCGCTGCCGGTGCCGTGGGCCGCGGCCATCGCGGCACAGGCCAGCGCGGTGCTCGCGGCGGCGCACGAGCTGTCGATCTGCCACCGCGACCTCAAGCCGACGAACCTGATGCTCTGCCCGGACGGCAGCGTCAAGGTGCTCGACTTCGGCCTGGCGATGCTGCGGGAAGCCGACGTGGCGCAGTTCACCAGGGCAGGGCAGATTCTCGGCACGCCCGCGTACATGGCGCCCGAGCAGATCCAGCGCGGGGTCGCCGAGCCGCGCAGCGATCTGTACGCGCTGGGGTGCGTGCTGCACGAGATGCTGACCGGGAACCAGTTGTTCACCGGGCCGACCGCGTTCGCGGTGTTCGAGAAGCAGGTGCGCGAGCAGCCGCCGCGCTTGCCCGGGGCGCTGGGCGCGTTGCTCGGGCAGGTGCTGTCGAAGGCACCGGAGGACCGGCCGTCGAACGCGGCTGAGTTCTTCGAGCGGTTGCGGCCGTTCACCGCGAACCCGCCGATGCTGCCCGGCTACCTCTCACCGGCGGTCAGCCCGGCGCGGATGTACGCCAGCATGGTCGGCCAGGTGCACGGTATGGGAGGGTGACCACCGTCCGCGATCAACGGGGTGGGTTGGGAGTACACGATGGAGCGACGGTTTCTTTTGGCTGCGCTCGTCGGGGCACTACTGGTCACTGGCTGTAGTTCCGCGGCGGAGAACCCGCCGCCGGCTGCGCCACCTCCACCGCCGCCCACCCCCACCGCGCCCGGCTTCTCCGTGGTCGCCACCGGGGACGTGCTGGTGCACCCGGCGCTGACCGAGCAGGCCGAAGCCGACGGCAAGGGCAAGATCGACTTCCGGCCGCAGTTCGCCGGTGTCAAGCCCGTGGTGTCCGGTGCCGACCTCGGCCTGTGCCACCTCGAAGTGCCGCTGGCCGAGCCCGGCGGGCCGTACAGCGGCTACCCGTCGTTCAACGCGCCGCCGGAGATCGCCGAGGCGTTGAAGGACACCGGATACGACGCCTGCTCGACGGCCTCGAACCACACCCTGGACCAGGGCGAGGACGGGGTGGAGCGCACGCTCGACGGGCTGGACGCGGCCGGGCTGAAGCACACCGGCTCGGCGCGGTCGTCGAAGGAGGCGGGCACCCCGCTGCTGCTGGACGCGGCGGGCACGAAGGTCGGGCACGTGTCGTTCACCTTCGGCTTCAACGGGATCGAACTGCCCGATGGCAAGCCGTGGATGTCGAACACGCTCGACGCCGCCGACGTCGTCGCGGCGGCCCGCAAGACCCGCGAAGCCGGGGCGGAAGTGGTGATCGCGAGCCTGCACTGGGGCACCGAATACCGCTCGGAACCCACGAAGGAACAGACCGACCTGGCGAAGAAACTGCTCAAGGACGACTCGATCGACCTGATCATCGGGCACCACGCGCACGTGGTGCAGCCGTTCGAGAAGATCGGCGAGAAGTGGGTGGCCTACGGGCTGGGCAACCACATCGCGAAGCACTCGGAGCCGCGGGGGACCACCGAAGAGGGCGTGGCCGCGCGGTTCCACTTCACCAAGGACGGCGGCGGCTGGAAGGTCGACCGCGCCGAGTACGTGCCGACGCTGGTCGACCTGGGCCCGCCGATCCGCCTGGTGGACGCCACCAGCGCCGCGTCACCCCGGCACCAGGAAGCCCTCACCCGCACCGACGAGGTCGTGCTGAGCCGGAAGGCCGCCGACCACGGCCTCACCCGCCCGGGGAAGTAACCGCCGCTGAGCCGCTAGGAGTGGGCGAAGGTGCGCCGGTAGTCCTTCGGTGAGACGCCGACGACGCGGTGGAAGTGGTGCCGCAGCAGGGCGGCGGTGCCGAAGCCGGTCTCCGCGGCGATCTCGTCCACGCTCAGCGTGGTCTCTTCGAGCAGCCGCCGGGCGTGCAGAACCCGTTGCGTGGACAGCCACCGGTTCGGCGTGGTGCCGGTCTCCGCGGCGAACCGGCGCGCGAAGGTGCGTTCGGACATCTTCGCCTGCCGCGCCAGCCCGGCCACGGTGTGCTCGGCGGTCAGGTTCTCCAGCATCCAGGCCAGCAGCGGCTGCAGGCTGTCCCCGGTGCACTCCGGGATCGGCGTTTCGACGAACTGCCGCTGCCCGCCCTCCCGCTGCGGCGGCACCACCATCCGGCGCGCGATGCGCATGGCCACCTCGGACCCGAGCTCCCGCCGCACCACGTGCAGGCAGGCGTCGATGCCCGACGCGGTACCGGCGCTGGTGACCAGGTTCCCGTCGTCGACGAACAGCACGTCCGGGTCGAGGTCCGTGTCCGGGAAGCGCGCGGCGAACGCGGCCACGTGGCGCCAGTGCGTGGTGCACCGCCTGCCGTCGAGCAGTCCGGTCGCGCCGAGGAAGAAGGCGCCGCTGCACACGGTCAGCACGGTCGCGCCCCGCGCGCTCGCCTGGCGGACGGCTTCGAGCGCGGCCTCCGGGTACTCGTCGCGGATGCCGTAGGCGGGCAGCGCCACCAGGTCCGCGCCCTCGAGCCCGTCCAGCCCGTGGTCCGGCGTCACCGACATGCCCATGCTCGCCCGCACGGGTACGCCCGCGCGCTCGCCGCAGACCCGGAAGTCGATCGGCGGCACCCCGCCGTCGGTCCGGTCGACGCCGAACACCTCGCACAGCACGCCCAGTTCGAACGGCGCGACGTCCTCGATCACCAGCGCGGCCACGGTCTTCAGCATGCGGACAGCGTAGATGGCAGGATTTTGCCGCACAAGGTCAGATCTGCCACTGGTGGCAGCAAATGCACGAGCGAACAATAAGTGCCATGAGCTACTTCGTGCTGATCCTGCTGCTGGCCCTGTCCGTCTACGCCATCGAACGCAACCACCGCCGCCAGGCCAGGCCGTCGTACTCCGGGAGCGGCCGGGAGGACCGCGACCTGGACCGCGTGCGCACCGAACTCCGGGTTCAGGCCGGGCGCGCCAGCCGGGGTGCCGCCCGTTCCGGGGCGATGACCTCCGGCCGCGTTTCCAGCTCGCCTGCCAGGCTGGCGGCCCACTGAACGAGCCCGGGGATGTCGATCCCGTACGGCTCGTCGGCGCGGTACGCCTCGATGTTGGCGGAGCCGCGGCGCAACAGGGACGCGCCGCCGACGGAGTTGCCGCGCGCCGCGTGCGTCAGCCCGACGGCGAGCTGGGCCATGCCGCGCCAGAGCCCTTCATCCGCCTCGGGGCCGGTCTTCCACGCGTCCTCGAAGACCTCGTGCGCGTGGAACGGCATCCCGGCGTCGAGGAGGCGCTGCGCCTCGGCCAGCGTCTCCGCCGGCGTCCGCTCGACGCCCTCCGGCTGCCGCTCGACCCCGGGCACGCCATAGGGCAGCGGCCTGCCGAGGCCGTCCCTCGGCCTGGCGTTGCGTGCCCGTCCTTCCGGATCGCGGTCTCGCATACCCGGATTCTGGCACGGTGGTCAGCGCACGCGCCGCCCCGCCCTGCTGCCGGAAGAGAACTTCGCCGCCCCCGAATTCCCGGACGGCCGTGACCGCTGCCCGGCCTTGGGCTGCCCGGCACCTTGGGTCCTGGACGGTGCCTGACCGCGCCCCTTCGGCTGGTCGGCCGCCTGGTGCCGAGCCTGTCCCGCGGCCCGCGCCCCGGGCTGCCCCGAGCCCTGCGCCCGCCCCCTGGACTGACCCTGCCCTTGACCCCGGCCCTGCCCTTGACCTCGACCCTGGCCTTGTTCCTGACCCTGGCCTCGGCCCTGATCCCGGCTCTGGCTCTGGCCTCGGCCTCGGGTCTGGCCTTGATCCCGGCTTTGTCCGCGGCCCTGGCCCGGGGTTTGCTCCCAGGCCTGGTCCTGGCCCCGGGTCTGGCCCTGTCCGTTGGCTCGCCTGGTGCCCTGCCCCTGGCCCCGGCCGCGCCCGTTGCCGCGTCCCGTGGTCTCGGCGCGAGCTTCGTCCTGCGTTCCCCGCTGGCCCGTGGCCTGCGCGATGGACCGGCTCGGCTGGGCTTTTCCTTGCGGCTGCGGCGTTTTCGGCGTGGGCTTGACGAAGGAGCGTTCGCCGGGCGCGAGTTCGGTGAGCAGCGGGTGCCCGGCGTCGAGCCGCGTGGTGCGGGGCTTGATCCCGGCCTTGCGCGTCAGGTCGCGGACGTCCGGTACCTGCTCGTCGGTCATCAGCGTGATCACCGTGCCCGACGCGCCCGCCCGTGCGGTGCGGCCAGAGCGGTGCAGGTACGCCTTGTGCTCCACCGGCGGATCCGCGTGGATCACCAGCGTCACGTCGTCGACGTGGATGCCGCGGGCCGCGATGTCGGTGGCGACCAGCGTTTTCGCCGTGCCCTCCGAGAACGCCGCCAGGTTGCGGGTGCGGGCGTTCTGCCCGAGGTTGCCGTGCAGTTCCACCGCGGGCACGCCCGAGGCGTTGAGCTTGCGGGTGAGCGCCTTCGCGCGGTGCTTGGTGCGCGTGAAGACCAGCGTGCGCCCCGGCGCCGAAGTCAGGTCGATGAGCACCGGCAGCCGGTCGTCCGGGTGCACGTGCAGCACGTGGTGCGCCATCGTCGACACCGGCGACTGCGCGGAATCCACGCTGTGCGTCACGGGATCGCTGAGGTAGCGCTTGACGATGACGTCCACCCCGGCGTCCAGGGTGGCGGAGAACAGCAGGCGCTGACCGTCCGCCGGGGTCGCGTCGAGGATGCGCCGGACACCGGGCAGGAAACCGAGGTCCGCCATGTGGTCGGCCTCGTCGAGCACGGTGATCTTGATCGCGTCGAGGTGCACGTGGCCGGACGCGAGGTGGTCGTTGAGTCGCCCGGGGCAGGCGATCACGATGTCCACGCCCGCTCGCAGCGCGCTGATCTGCGGATTCGCGCTGACGCCACCGAACACCGTCAGCGTGCGCAGGGAAAGCGCCTTGGCCAGCGGGGCGAGCGAGGCGTCGATCTGGGTGACCAGTTCCCGGGTCGGCGCCAGGATCAGCGCGCGCGGGCGTCCGGGCCGCCGCTTGACCGGGTTCGCCGCGAGGCGGGCCAGCAGCGGCACCACGAAGGCGTAGGTCTTGCCGGAACCGGTCCGGCCGCGGCCGAGGACGTCACGGCCCTCCAGCGAATGCGGCAGCGTGGCGGCCTGGATCGGGAAGGGCGACAGCACGCCCCCGGCGGCGAGTGCGGTGACCAACGGCGCGGGGACGCCCAGGTCCGCGAAACCAGGTGTGTCCTGCGTGGGGCGGCGGCCCGACATGTGTTCTCCGAACGTGGAAGGGGCCGCGGGTGCCCGGCGCCAGTGCGATCAGTCTAGGCGGCCTGCCCCAGTGACCTGCGCCACCGCGGCGGTTGCTGGTTACGGTGCCGTAGGTTACGGTTGCGTAGGTTCACTTCCCTCAGCCCGAAGGCTTGGCCCATGCCGATTTCCGACACCGCCCGCCTGCTGCTCGAACTCGAGTCCACCGCCGAAGAAAACCTGAACCGGCACCTGGACGTCGCCAAGGAATGGATGCCCCACGAGTACGTGCCGTGGAGCCGCGGCCGCGACTTCGCCGATCTCGGCGGCGAAGCGTGGGACCCGGAGCAGTCGGAGGTCTCGCCGATCGCCCGCACCGCGCTCGAGGTCAACCTCCTCACCGAGGACAACCTGCCCAGCTACCACCGCGAGATCGAGCGCGCCTTCGGCCGGGAGGGCGCCTGGGGCACCTGGGTGCACCGCTGGACCGCCGAAGAGGGGCGCCACGGCATCTGCATCCGCGACTACCTGCTGGTGACCAGGGCGGTCGACCCGGTCGAGCTGGAGCGCGCCCGGATGGCGACCATGCAGGCGGGTTACGACAGCGAGGACAAGCCGCTGCTGCACGTGTTCGCCTACGTCTCGTTCCAGGAGCTGGCGACCCGCCTTTCGCACCGCAACACCGGCCGGTACACCCAGGACCCGATCGCGGAGAAGCTGCTGGCCAGGGTCGCGATGGACGAGAACCTGCACATGATCTTCTACCGGAACCTGGTCACCGCCGCGCTCGAGGTCACCCCGGACGCGATGGTGCGCGCGATCGCCGACGAGGTGATCGACTTCCAGATGCCCGGCAGCATCATCCCCGGCTTCGTGCGCAAGGCCGCGCAGATCGCCAAGGCGGGCATCTACGACCTGAGCATCCACCACGACGAGGTGATCTGGCCGTTGCTGCGGCACTGGCGGGTCTTCGACCTGGAGGGTCTCGGTGAAGAGGGCGAGCGCGCGCGGGAGGAACTGCACGAGTTCCTGACGCGGCTGGAGAAGCAGGCCACGCGGTTCGTCGAGCGGCGGGCGCAGGCGCTGGCACGCCAGCCGGGCTGATGTCCGCCGATTCTGTCGGTCTCCTCCGGTAGGTTCGAATTCATGGCGACATTGGTTTCCTTCCACGCCCACCCCGACGACGAGTGCATCACCGTCGGCGGCGTGATGCGCAAGGCTTATGAAGAGGGACATCGGGTGGTGTTGGTGGTCGCCACCCAGGGCGAGCACGGCGAGGTCGAGGAAGGTTTCCTCACCGAGGGCGAGACGCTGCGCGAACGCCGCATCGCCGAAACCCACGCGGCGGCGGGGATCCTCGGCGCGCAGCGCGTGGAGTTCCTTGGCTACACCGATTCCGGGATGATGGGCGAGCCGGAGAACGACGCCGAAGGCTCGTTCTGGACGGCGTCGGTCGAGGAGGCCGCCGAGAAGCTGGCGGCGATCCTGCGCGAAGAAAACGCCGACGTCCTCACCATCTACGACGACAACGGCGGCTACGGCCACCCCGACCACATCCAGGTGCACCGGGTCGGCGCGCGGGCGGCCGAGCTGGCCGGGACACCGCGGGTCTACCAGGCCACGCAGAACCGCGACGAGATCCAGCGCTGGTTCGAGTCGTGGGCGGCGAAGGCCGAGGCCGAAGGCGGCGAGACGCCGGACTTCGGCGACCTCAGCGGCATCGGCAAGCCGGAGGCGGAGCTGACCGCGAAGGTGGACGTGTCGGCGTACCTCGAGCACAAGCGGCAGGCGATGCGCGCGCACGCGAGCCAGATCGCCGAGGACTCGTGGTTCCTGGCGCAGCCGGAGGAGGTCTTCCGGCTGCAGTTCGGCACCGAATGGTTCATCCGGGAGGGCCAGGGGCCCGGCATCACCGAGAAGGACCTGCTCGCTGGGCTGTGAGTCCGGCGAGGTGGCTCAGATGATCCACAGTGGAGTGTCCACTGAGGATGGTGGGTTCGCCGGAAGCGGCCAGTGCCGCGCGCACGGCGAAGCCCGGTGGCGCACCGGGTTTCGCCGTGCGCGTGACTACAGCGTCTGCCACCAGCCGTCGACCGGCGGCGGCGCCGAGACGTCCACCCGCTCGCCGGGGCGCGGCACGGCCAGGTCGACGTCCTTCGCCTTCGCCTCGCGCCACACGCGGTCGGCCGGCTCGGTCCAGGCGTGCATGGCGAGGTTGAAAGTGGCCCAGTGGACCGGGATGAGCAGTCCGCCGCGCACGTCGAGGTGCGTGGCGACGCCCTCCTCCGGGGTCATGTGGATGTCGGGCCAGCCGAGGGCGTAGGCGCCGATCTGGATCAGAGTGGCGTCGAAGGGGCCGTACTGCTCGCCGATCTTCTCGAAGGCGGGGAAGTAACCGGTGTCGCCGGTGTAGAACACGCGGTGTTCCGGGCCGATGATCGACCAGGAGGCCCACAGCGTGCCGTCGTTGGCGAGCCAGCGGCCGGAGAAGTGCTGGGCCGGGGTGGCGACCAGGCGCAGGGGGCCGGCGGTGAACTCGGCGTGCCAGTCCAGTTCGACGATGCGGTCCTCGGGCACCCGCCAGCGGCGCAGGTGCGCGCCGACGCCGAGCGGGACCACGAACGGGGCGTCCTGGTGCTCGACCAGGGTGCGGACGGTCGGCAGGTCGAGGTGGTCGTAGTGGTCGTGGGAGATGACCACGGCGTCGAGCCGGGGGAGGTCCTCGAGCGCGACGGGCGGGGCGTGCATGCGCTTGGGCCCGATCAGCGCCGAGGGGGAGCAGCGGTCGCTCCAGACTGGGTCGAGCAGAACGCGGGCGCCGTCGATTTCGACCAGCGTGGAGGCGTGGCCGTACCAGGTCAGATGCAGCCCGTCGGCGCTGGTCGCGGTGCGGGGCGCGGCGACCAGGGGGACCGGACCGCCGGGGTGGCGCGGTTCGTCGCCGAAGAGCATGTCGTGCAGGATCTTGCGGTAGGTGCCCTGCTCCACCACCCGACGGGGTGCTTCGTTGCGGAACCTGCCGTCGCGGAACTGCGGGGAACGCCGGAGCGACTCCGGATCCGGCCTCCCGCCGACGGCCACCGGCAGCCCGCGGGCCGCCAGCCCCAGCACCCCAAGCCCAGCAGCACCCGCCGCGGCCACCGCCGCTGCGACCAGGTTTCTCGTACGCATGAATCTATTTTGCCCTCGCCCTCACCCACCCCGCAGCGCGACGCAGCCCACCCGAGCCCCTGACCACCCCCACACCCACCCCACCCGAACCCCACGCTCGTGCAGCCGAACCCCACACTCGTGCAGCGAACCCCACACTCGTACAGCCGAGCCCCACGTTCAGGTAGCCGAGTTCCACGCTCGCGCAGCCGAATTCCGCACTCAGGTACCCGAGCCCCACATTCGCACGGTCGGACTCGGGCAGCCGAGTCCGGAAGTCGGGCGGCCGGGTTCGCGTGGGACTCGCCAGCCCGGGTGCCGGGCTCGCTTCTCGAGTGTGGGGTTCGGCTGCTGGAGTGTGGAAGTCGGGCGCCTGAACGTGGGGTTCGGCTGCCTGAACGTGGGACTCGGCTGCCTGAGTGTGGGGTTCGGGTGCGTGGGTGTGGGGTTCGGGTTAGCGGAAGGCGGGGAGGGTGGTGATGGACTGGCCCAGGGTGAGGGCGTGCATCTCTTCGGTGCCTTCGTAGGTGAGCACGGTCTCCAGGTTCGACATGTGCCGCATGACGGGGTATTCGAGGGAGATGCCGTTCGCGCCGAGCATGGAGCGGGCGGTGCGGGCCACGTCCAGGGCCGAGCGCACGTTCGACAGCTTGCCGAAGCTCACGTGGTGGTGGTGCAGCGTGCCGGCGTCCTTCAGGCGCCCGATCCGCTGGGCGATCAGGCCGGACCGGTTCACCTCGACCAGCAGGTCCGCCAGCTTCCGCTGGGTCAGCTGGAACCCCGCCAGCGGCTTGCCGAACTGGGTGCGCGACAGCGTGTACTCCAGCGCCGATTCGTAGCACGCCCGCGCCGCGCCGACCACGCCGAACAGGATGCCGTACCGCGCCTCGTTCAGGCAGCTCAGCGGCCCCTTGAGACCACGCACCTCGGGGAAAGCGGCCGACCCCGGCAGGCGGACACCCTCGAGCACCAGTTCCGCGGTGAGCGAGGCCCGCAGCGACAGCTTGTGCTTGACCTCGTTCGCGGTGAAGCCCGGCGTCGAGGTCGGGACCACGAAACCGCGGATGCCGTCGTCGGTCTGCGCCCACACCACCGCGACCGCGGCCACGGTGCCGTTGGTGATCCACATCTTGGTGCCGTCGAGCACCCAGTCCGAGCCGTCGCGCACGGCACGCGTGCGCATGCTGCCCGGGTCGCTGCCGGCGTCCGGCTCGGTCAGCCCGAAGCAGCCGAGCGCCTCCCCGGTGGCCATCCGCGGCAGCCACTCCGCCTTCTGCTCGTCCGAACCCCACCGGTGGATCGCGTACATCGCCAGTGAGCCCTGCACCGAGACGAAGCTGCGCAGCCCGGAATCCACCGCCTCCAGCTCACGGCAGGCGATGCCGTAGGCCATGGCGCTGGTCCCCGCGCAGCCGTAGCCCTCCAGGTGCATGCCGAGCAGGCCGAGCTGCCCGAACTCCTTGGCCAGCTCGGCCGCGGGCAGCGCGCCCGTTTCGTACCAGTCCGCCACGTTCGGCGCGAGCTGCTCGGCCGCGTACTCGCGCACGGCGTCGCGGATGTCCCGCTCCTCACCGCTGAGCTCGGCGTCGAGATCGAGGAAGTCGTGGGGGTCCGGGGTGTTCATCAGGCCATGCTAACCCGCGCGCCGCGTCGAATCGTGCTGGATGGCGTGCTGGACCACCGAGATCAGCACCTGCTTCGCCGACTCCCGGTCCCGCGCGTCGCAGGCCATGATCGGCACGTTCGGCGAGATGGTCAGCGCGTGCCGGACGTCCTCGATCTGGTGGTGCAGCAGGCGGTCGAAGCAGTTGATCGCCACCACGTACGGGAGCTTGCGGTTTTCGAAGAAGTCGATCGACGGGAAGGCGTCGGCGAGGCGGCGGGTGTCGATCAGCACGACCGCGCCGATCGCGCCGAGCGCCAGGTCGTCCCACATGAACCAGAACCGGTGCTGACCCGGCGTGCCGAACACGTAGAGCACGATGTCCGAGTCCAGGGTGATGCGGCCGAAGTCCATGGCCACCGTGGTGGTCGTCTTGTTCGGCGTCGCCGAGATGTCGTCCACCCCGGCTCCGGCCTCGGTCATCGACGCCTCGGTGGTCAGCGGGTCGATCTCCGAGATCGCCCCCACCAGGGTGGTCTTGCCCGAACCGAAGCCACCGGCGACCACGATCTTCGCCGATGAGGTCGGCCCATTGGACGGGCGTGGTGCGTTCACCGCGGTTTCTCCTCGTTCCGGGTTCTAAAGGGAAACGACCGGCTGGGGGCCGCTCGCGCCGCGCAGTTGCGCGCGCTGGGCCGGGGTGAGCTGCTTGCCGACGCGGTCCACCAGCAGGGTCATCTCATACACCACGAGCCCGATGTCGCTCTCCGGGGAGCCCAGCACGGCCAGGCAGGACCCGTCGGAGACCGACATCAGGAACATGAACCCGCCCGCCATCTCCACCACGGTCTGCGCGACCGTGCCGCCCTCGAAGATCTTCGCGGCGCCGCGTGCGAGGCTGGTCAGCCCCGACGCCACCGCGGCCAGCTGATCGGCCTTGTCCTTCGGCAGCCCGCGGGAGGCCGCCAGCAGGAGCCCGTCCGCCGAGACCACGACCGCGTGCGCGGCCCCGGGCACCCGGCGGACGAAATCCGTGATCAACCAGGCGAACCCACCGTTGGCCAGCGTGTTCGGCTGGCTCGCGCCTTCCGGCTGCTCCCCTGTCACTGCCACTCCCTAGTGCCTTGCTCTGTCCTGCTGTTGCTGCCTGCTCCCGGGTAGGAGCCCGTTTCGCCGGTGCTGTCGGTGAGCGCGTGCCGCCCGGTGGTGAAACCGCGCTGGAAACTCGCCATGCGGCTGCGGGCCGCGGCCGCCGAGCGGGAGATCGCGCTCGGGCTCGGCTGGCCGACGGAGGTGTCGCGGAAGGCGTCCTGCTCGGGGGCGTTGACCGAACCGGGCACCAGGTAGGCGTTGGGCACCCGCTTGGGCAACCCGGCCTCGGTGACCTCTTCGTCCCGCGCCTCCAGCAGTGCCTGCGCGGCCTGCCAGCCGTGGTCCGAAGCGCTCTGCCAGGTCGAGGCCACCACCGGCCGCGGCCGGGCGGGGGGGCCCTCGGTGACTTCCGGCTCCGGCGTGCTGGTCGGCTGCGACGGCACCTCGGCGACCGGTTCGGGCTCCGGCTCCGGCTCTGGTTCCGGGGCGGCCTCGGGTTCGGGCTGCTGCTCGGGCTCCGGCTGGCGGGAGCGCTCGGCCTCGCGCGCCGGTCCGGCCAGGTCCGCCGAGGCCGGGGCCTGCGACTGACGCTCGTCCAGTTCGTCCTCGACCTCGCTGAACCACCGCGACATCACCGACTGGTAGATCGGCAGGCGGCGGGTCGGCGCGTCGGGGTCGTCGTCGGCGGGCTGCTTGGCCAGTGCCGCGTAGTCGCTGTAGTCGCGCTGGGGGGCCTGCTGCTGGTCCGGTTCCTCGGTCGGGAAGCCGTAGTCCTCCTGCGCCGGTGGCTCCGGGGGAGCGGGCGGCGGCGGGGGAGCGGGCACCTGGCGCACCGGCAGGTGCTGGCTGACCGGGTACGCGGTGGGCAGCGGCGCGTCCGTCGGGCGGCTGGTGAACGCCGCGTTCGGCGAGCCGGCCACCAGGTCGTCCAGCGAGATCGGCTGCGCCAGCGGGGTGAGGCCGTTGGACGAGGTTTCCGCCGGTGTCGGTGGCGGGGGCGACGGCGACCAGCCCTGGGTGGCCGGTTCCGGATCCCGCTGCTGGTAGGCCGGGGTGATCGGCGGCAGCGTGGACTGCGACATCGGGGCCTGCGACTGCGACGGGATCCGCGGCTGCGAGGGCGGGCCGCCGGGGGACTGCGGTGCCGGGGTGGCCACCAGCAGTTCGGCGGGCACCACGATCCGCGCGATGATGCCGGTGCCGATCTCCTCGTTCTGGCGCAGGCGGACCTCGATGTTGTGCCGCTTGGCCAGCCGCGCGACCACGTACAGGCCCATCCGCCTGGTCACCGAGACGTCGAACGCGGGCGGGTCGGCCAGGCGCTGGTTCGCCTCCTCGATGTCCTCTTCGGACATCCCGACGCCCTTGTCGGTGATCTGCAGCGCCAGCGAGCGCTTGCGGGTGACCGCGGCGCGCATGGTCACCTTGGTCTCCGGCTCGGAGAAGTAGGTCGCGTTGTCCAGCAGTTCGGCGAGCAGGTGCACCAGGTCCTGGATGGCGCGGCCCTGCACGGAGACCTCGGGCACCTGGCCGACCTCGACCCTGGCGTACTGCTCGATCTCCGAGACCGCGGCACCGATGACCTCGACCGCGGGCACCGGGCGCGACACCGCCTTGGTCAGCCCGGCGCCCGAAAGCACCAGCAGGCTTTCACCGTTGCGGCGCAAGCGGGTGGCCAAGTGGTCCAGTTCGAACAGGCTGGCGAGGTGGTCGGGGTCCTGCTCGTCGGCTTCCAGCCGGTCGATCACGCCGAGCTGGCGCTCCACCAGCCGCTGCGACCGCCTCGAGAGGTTCACGAACATGCCGTTGACGTTCTCCCGCAGCATCGCCTGCTCGGCGGCCAGTTTGACGGCCTGGGCGTGCACCGCGTCGAACGAGCGGGCGACTTCGCCGATCTCCTCGCGGGTGAGCACCGGGACCGGCTCGACGGCGTCCTTGGCGGCCTTGAGCGGGTCCGGGTTCTGCAGGATCCGCTGGACCGTGGCCGGCAGCCGGGTGTAGGCCACGTCGAGGGCGTTGGCCCGCAGCGTCCGCAGTGGATTGATCAGCGCGCGGGCGACCGCCAGCATCAGCACCAGCGCGGCGAGCACGGCCAGCAGCACACCGGCGGAGAACAGCCAGGCGGTGGTGGTGGCGGCGCTGGCCAGCTCGTCGGCGTGCGTGCGCATCCGGTCGAGCAGCTGGGTCTCCACCGAGCGCAGCCGGTCGATCACCGCGGTGCTGTCGCTGGTCAGCCGGTCCACCGGCATCCGCAGGTTCTCGTCGCCGTCGGCCAGCACGAACGCCGAGGCCTTGATCCGTTCGCGGTCGTCGACCTCGGCACCGCTGTAGGTGTCGTTGAACAGCTGCTGCTCGGCCGGGCTGGCGTTCGCCGAGAAGTTGGCGAGCGAGGCGTCCGCGCTGGCTTCCGAGGCACGCACGTCCTGCAGCAGGTCGCCGGGGAACTCGTCGCGGCCCGCCGCGATCTGCAGCCCGGCGTTCTCCCTGGCGACGAACTCCTTGGCCTGGCTCAGCGCGGTGATCGTGGTGCCCTCGCGGAGCAGGTCGCGTTCGGTCACCGTGGCGGTGGACTCGTTGGCGAGCTGGTTCAGCGAGTCCAGGATGGACGTGTAGGTGTTGTACGCCGCGAGGTCGGGGTAGGCGGGGTTGTTCGTCGCCGCGCGCAGCGGGCCGAGGGCTTCCAGGCGCTGCACGCCCTGGCGGTAGCGCTCCTGCACCGCCGGGTCCAGCACCTCGACCCGGCCGGCGGCCTGGCGCAGCGAACTGACCGCGCGGTCCACTTTGGCCACCTGGTCGCCGAGCACGGCCCGGTCGGTGTCCGATGGCGAGGCGATGGCGGCCACCGCGAGCGTGCGCTCGCCCTGCAGCTCGTGCGACACCGCTGTCACCGCCACGGCCAGCTCGACCTGGGTGACCGTGTTCCCGAAGTCTTCGGCGAGGCCGAACTCGTTGGCCGCCCGCAGGCCACCGAGGCCGAGTGCGGTCAGTGCCGGGATGATCAGCACGACGGCCAGTTTCGAGCGCAGGCGCCAGTGTTTCATGCTCCAGCGCGAGCCGGGCGCCATCGCCGGCGCCGGGGTCTCCCGATCACCCGCTGGCGCGTCCTCTACCGCTGCGGTCGATGTGCTCGACACCGCTCTCCCACCGTCATTCTTCGAGTTCGACATTTCACCCGGTCGGTGCTCCGCCTCTGAGCTCACCGGGCCTGGGGCTCGCTGGGTCCGTGGCAGAGACCATAGCTGGATCGGTGTAGCGACCACCGTGTCGGCGGGGGCTTTCACCGCCCGATCGAGCAGAAGGTAGCGAAGGTACTACCAAGATGTAACCCTTGTGGGGGAATAATTGCGGTTCAATGCTAGCCACGGCTGATCCCCGGGCTGCTGACGGGGCGGGTCCACAACACCACCCTCAGTATGGGCGCCCTTGTTGACTCACCCTCCCGTTGGCGGTAGGACAAGCCCGTCAGTGTGGTTGGGGACACTGAATGTAGTGCGATCAGTCGGGTCCCTAGAGTAACCACGGACCGCGCCGAGTCGACCCCGTGCTCGGCCCGTCCGGCAGTGCACAGTCCCCTCTTAACCGCGTTTCAACAGGAGTTGGCCTTGCTACGAATTCACAGCAGCGCTCAGCCGGCCCGGCGCCGGTTCCACAGACTGGGCGTGCTCACCGCCACGATCGGGCTCCTCGGCTCACTGAGCGGCTGCGGCCTGCTCGGGGGCTCGGACGACTCCGCCGCCGAGGGCAACGGCCCGCTGGAGAAGTCCAAGATCAAGGTCTCCATCATGCCGACCATCGACGTGGCGCCGTTCCACCTGGCCAACAAGAACGGCTACTTCAAGGCGGAGGGTCTCGACGTCGAGATCGTCAACGCGCCGAGCGGCCAGGCTTCGGTGACCAAGCTGGTCAACGGCGAGGTCGACATCGCCTACGGCAGTTACACGCCGTTCTTCGTGGTGAAGTCGCAGGGCGCGGCGGACGTGCGGATCATCGCCGACGCCTCCTCCGCGGGCCCGAAGAGCACCATGGTGGTCGCCATGCCGAGCTCGACGGTGAAGAGCGTGCAGGACATGGCGGGCAAGCGCGTCGCGATCACCGGGCGCAACACCATCACCGACACGCTGATCAAGTCGGTGATGAAGACCAACGGGGTGGACTTCAACGGCGTGCAGTGGGTCGAGTTCCCGTTCCCGGAGATCGCCCCGGCGCTGCAGCGCGGTGACGCCGACGCCGGCTTCCTCACCGAGCCGTTCATCACCCAGGCCAGCCGCACCGTGGGCGCGGTGCCGGTGTTCGACACCGCGGTCGGCCCGACCCAGGACTTCCCGACCGCCGGTTACGGCACGCTGGGCAAGTTCGCCGACGAGAACCCGAAGACCGCCGCCGCCTTCCAGCGCGTGATGCAGAAGGCCACCGTCGAGGCCGCCGACCGCAGCAAGATCGAGCCGCTGCTGGTGGAGTTCGCCAAGGTGGACCCGCCGACCGCTTCGCAGACCGGTCTGCTCACCTTCCAGTCCAAACTGGAGGCCGCGCGGCTGCAGCGCGTGCCGGACATCCTGCTCGAGTTCGGCATCATCAGCACCAAGGTCAGCGCCGACGACATGATCGTCAAGCCTGCCGCATGACCGCCGCCGCGCCGCCGGACCCCTCGCCCGGCGGCGCGGCACCGGCGCGAGTGAAAGGACACGTTGCCGCCGACCGGCGGAGACACCCATGAGACCCCTCATCCGCAACCTCGCCGGCCTGGCCGGGTTCTTCCTGCTCTGGGAAGCCGTGGTCCGGGCCGGACTGGTCAACGCGATCTTCCTGCCCCCGCCGACCACCGTCTTCGCCAGGGCGATCGAGCTGCTCGGGCAGCAGTCGTTCCTGCGCGACGTCATCGCCACCATGCTCGCCTGGGCGATCTCGCTGGGCATCTCGATCCTCATCGCGGTACCGGCGGGCCTGCTGCTGGGCAGCGTGCCCGCGGTGCGGGTGGCCACCCGCTCGCTGGTCGAGTTCCTCCGGCCGATCCCCTCGGTCGCGCTGATCCCGCTGGTCATCCTGCTGGTCGGCGGCGGCCCGGAAGCCAAGATCACCCTCGCGGTGTACGCGGCGACCTGGCCGATCCTCTACAACACCATCTACGCGCTGGACGAGATCGACCCGCTGCTGCTGGAGACCGCCCGGTCCTACGGCACCGGCCGGACGCGCACGCTGGCCTTCGTCGCGCTGCCGCACGCCGCCCCGTTCGTCTTCACCGGGATCAGGATGTCCGCCTCGATCGCGCTGATCCTGGTGGTCAGCACCGAGTTCCTGGCCGGGGCCAGCCGCGGGATCGGCAACTTCATCCTGGACGCCAGCGCCGGTGGCGGCCGGTCGGACCTGGTGCTCGCGGGCACCGTGGTCGCCGGGATCATCGGCTTCATCATCAACGACGGGCTGGAGCGACTCGGCAAGCGCTGGTTCCGCTGGAGCACCGTCACTTCGGGGGCCCAGTGAGCACGTCGGAATCCCAGTCGCTGAAGTTCGTCCGCGGCTTCCTCAACCGCTGGCTGCTGTTCATCGCGGTGGTGCTGCTCTGGGAGCTGGTCACCCGGCTCGCCGGGGACGTGTTCTTCCCGCCGCCGTCGAAGATCCTGGTCACGGCGGGGGAGATCTGGTTCACCGGACCCGCGTCGCAGCTGTTCCTCACCGACACCGTCTACAACAACATCCTGCCCAGCCTGGGCCGGGTGCTCGGTGCCTGGGCGATCGCCTCGGTGGTGGGGGTGGCGCTGGGCACCGCGCTCGGCCGCTCCCGCACCGGCATGGACTACGCCGGGCCGCTGTCGGCCTTCGCGCGGGCCATCCCGCCGCCCACGCTGATCCCGGTGTTCCTGGTGCTCTTCGGCATCGGCACCGGTATGCAGATCGCCACCATCGTCTTCGGTGCACTGTGGCCGGTACTGTTGAACACAGTGGACGGTGTGCGCTCGGTCGGGCAGCTCCAGCAGGAGACGGCCAGGTCGTTCCGGACCCCAGGGCGGTACTGGATCGGCATGGTCGTGCTCCCCGCCGCCCTGCCGAAGATCTTCGCCGGCCTGCGGCTGGCGCTGTCCATCGCGCTGATCCTGATGGTGGTCTCCGAGCTGGTCGGGGCCCTGAACGGGATCGGCTACGAGTTGATCTTCTCCCAGCGCCAGTTCGACTTCCCGGTCATGTGGGCGTGGATCGTCCTGCTCGGGGTGCTCGGTTACGGGCTGAACGCGCTCCTGCTGCGGGTGGAGCGGCGCGCGCTGCGCTGGCAACCCACCCGCGGCGCCCAGCAAGCCATCGCCGGAGGGTGAACATGTCGACCATGCTCGAGGTCAAGGGCCTCACGCACAGCTACGCCGAGAAGAAGCACGCCCACGTCGCGGTCGCCGACCTCGGCTTCACCGTCGAGGCCGGGCAGCTGGCCTGCATCGTGGGACCGTCCGGCTGCGGCAAGTCCACGCTGCTGCGCTGCATCGCCGGGCTGATCAAGCCGACCGGCGGTTCGGTCCGGCTGCACGACGACGAGGTCGACGGGGTGCCCGAGGACCTGGCCGTGGTGTTCCAGGACTACAGCCGGTCCCTGTTCCCGTGGCTGTCCGTGCGGCAGAACGTGGAGTTCCCGCTGCGCTGGCGCGGCCTCGACCGTGCCGAGCGGCGGGCGCGCGCCAAGGAGGCGCTGGGCTGGGTGGGACTGTCCGGAGTGGACGACAAGTTCCCCTGGCAGCTCTCCGGCGGCATGCAGCAGCGCGTGTCCATCGCCAGGGCGCTGGCGAGCAGGCCCGCCCTGCTGCTGATGGACGAGCCGTTCGCCTCGGTGGACGCCCAGACCCGGTTCGAGCTCGAGGACCTGCTGCGGCGGGTGCAGCGCGAGCTCGGCAGCACGGTGCTGGTGGTCACCCACGACATCGACGAGAGCGTCTACCTCGGCGACCGGGTGCTGGTGCTGTCGAAGTCGCCCGCCTCGATCGTCGCGGACCTGCCGGTGGGCCTGCCCGCCGAGCGGGACCAGATCACCACCAGGGAGTCGGCGGAGTTCGTCTCGCTGCGTGGTGAGGTCGCCCGGTTGCTGCACGGCGGCACCCCCGGCGAGTCGGCCGAGGAACTGGCCGGGCGCGACCTCGCCGAGGCCGAAGCCGCCGAAGAGCACGCCGGTACCCGGGCCAAGGAGACGCTCTAGTGCACTGCCTGACCGAACGCCAGCAGGGTTTCGTCGACCGGGCCGCGGTGCTCGCGGACCGGTTCGCCGAGCGGGCGCAGCTCCACGACCGGGAGAACACCTTCCCGCACGAGAACTACGAGGACCTGCGCGAAGCGGGTTTCCTCCAGTTGTCCGTGCCCGCCGAACTGGGCGGGGAAGGGGCCGAACTGGCCGACATCCTGCCGGTGCTCGAGCGGCTGGCGATGGGGGACGGGGCCACCGCGCTGGCCTTCACCATGCACCTCTCGCCGCTCGGGCAGTGGGGCAGCGTGTGGCGCCGGACCGGCAACCCGCGGCTGGAGGCGCTGCTGCGCCAGGCCAGCGAGGGCACGCTGGTGTGGGCGTCGATCACCAGCGAGGTCGGCCTGCGCAACGACATGACCGACGCGCTGACCAAGGCGGTCAAGGTGCCCGGCGGGTTCACCCTGAGCGGGCGCAAGAGCTTCGCCACCAACTCCGCGGTGGCCACGCACTGCTCGACCACCGCCCGGTACGAGGACGCCGAGGGCGGCCCGCGCGTGCTGCTCTGCCAGATCGCGCTGGACCAGCCCGGGGTCCGGATCCACCAGACCTGGGACACGCTCGGCATGCGCGGCACGCAGAGCAACGACGTCGAGCTGTCCGAGGTCTTCGTGCCGGACGAGGCCGTCGTCCACTCGCTGCCGGTGAACCACCTGGACGCGCGCGTGCTGGAAACCGTGTGGGCGTGGGCGATGCCCGCCTTCTCCGCCACCTACACCGGGATCGCGGCCGGCGCGCTGGACTTCGCCGTGCAGCGGCTGACCAAGCGCGGCAAGCCGATCGACCCGGTGGTGCAGGACGCCATCGGCGAGTGCACGATCCTGGTCGAGAGCTCGCGGGCGCTGATGTACCGGCACGCCGAAGAGGTGGCCAGCCGCAGGCTGTTCGACCTCGGCGTGCAGGAGGCCACCGCGCGCTGCGCCCTGGTGAAGTACGTGGCCAGCAACAACGCGGTCAAGGTGCTCCAGCGGCTGGTCGACGTGATCGGCGGCATGTCCTACACCCGGGCGCTGCCGTTCGAGCGGATGTGGCGCGACGCGCAGGCGGGCACCTTCATGCCGATGGGCAACCTGGCCGCGCGCAAGCTGATCGGGGCGAGCGCGCTCGGCGTGCGGACGGCCCCGTCGATCGGCTTCGCCGAGACGGGGCACGACAGCCGCGCCAAGGAACCCGCCCCGGCGCAGTAGTCCTCAGTAGAGCTTGGGCGGGTCCGGGTCCACCCGGACCTGCACCAGGCTGGGACCGTCCGCGTCGAGCGCTTCGGCCAGCGCCGACTTGAGCTCTTCCGGCGTGGTGGCCAGGCGCGCGGCGCAGCTCATGCCGGTGGCCAGCGCGGTGAAGTCCAGGCCGCCCAGTTCCACGCCGGGCAGCTTTTCGGCGCCCTCGCCGAGGATGCTCACCGCGGCGTACTGGGAGTTGTCGAGGATGACGAAGGTGATCGGCAGCTGCTCCCGCGCGGCGGTCCACAGCGCCTGGATGGCGTACATGCTGGACCCGTCGCCGAGCACGGCCACCACCCGCCGGTCGGGGCGGCCGATGGCGGCGCCGACCGCGGCGGGCAGGCCGTAGCCGAGCGTTCCACTCGCGACGGTGAGGAACCCGGCGTCCGTGGCGCGGATGGGCAGGTGGTCGTGCAGGGCGCCGCGCTGGCTGGGGGTCTCTTCGACCACCACCGCGTTGGGCGGCAACAGTTCGGCGAGCGTGGCGAAGACGTAGGCCGGGCTCACCGGGGTGGTCGCGGGCGGGCTCGCCGGGCGCCGCCGGGGTTCGGGCGCGGGTCGTTCGCCCTGGGGGACCGTGTCGAGCAGCTGGCGCAGCACCAGCTTCGCCGTGGCACGGACACCCACGCCGATCGGCGCCCTGGCCAGGATCTGCTCGTCGTCGCTGACCACGTACAGCGGCGGCAGGCCGAGCTCGGCCTCACCGCGGTGCACGTGGTAGGTGAACGCCGGGGCACCGAGCACCACCACCAGGTCGTGCCCGCTGAGCGCGCGGGCCAGCGAATTGCGCTCGGGGTCGAGGAAACCGAGGAACAGCGGGTGGTCCTCGGGGAAGGAACAGCGGGAGCTCATCGGGCTGGCCCACACACCGGCGTTCAGCCGCTCGGCCAGTTCCACCAGTTCACCGACCGCCGCGTCGCCGTCCACCGCGGGCCCGGCCACCAGTGCCGGGGTGCGGCTCGCCGCCAGTGCGTCCGCCAGTTCCCGTACCGCTTCCGGGTCGGCGGAGAACCCGCGGATCCGGGGCCGTGCCTCGATTTCCGTGGTTTCGGCGTTCCAGTCGTCGGCGGGAACGGAGACGAAGACGGGACCCTGGGGGTGCTGGGTGGCGATGTGGAAGGCGCGGGCGAGCGCGGCGGGCACGTCCTGCGCGCGGGCCGGTTCGCAGCTCCACTTTACATAGGGGCGGGGGAATTCCGTGGCGCTGGACGCGCCGAGGAACGGGTCCTCCGGCATCAGGGACCGGACCTGCTGCCCGGCGAGCACGATCATCGGCGTGCGGTTGCGGAAGGCGGTGAAGATCTGCCCGAGGCCGTGGCCGACGCCGCCTGCCGAGTGCAGGTTCACCAGCACCGGGCGGCGGGCCGACTGGGCGTAGCCGTCGGCCATCGCGACCACGACGGACTCCTGCAGGCCCAGCACGTAGCGGAAATCGCCGGGCCAGTCGGTGAGGAACGGGATCTCGGTGGTGCCCGGATTGCCGAAGACCGTGGTCAGTCCCAGTTCCCGCAACAGCGTCCTGGTGACCTCGCGGACCGTTCGCCCCGTGCCGCCTGTGCTCATCGACTTCCCTCCACCGCGGTTGCCGTTACGCCACAAAGTATCCTCTGCCACGTCGTGCCGATCCGGGAGGGAGCCGCCCGCTGAGCCCGCTCCGCCACCGCGACTTCCGCCTGGTGCTGGCGAGTACCACGCTGCTGTTCTCCGGTTACGCGCTGCTGTTGTCCGTGGTGCCGTTGTGGGTGGTGCACCGGGGTTCCGGCGAGTTCGCCGCGGGCGCGGCGACCGGGGTGTTCATGGGCGCGACGGTCGCCGCCCAGTGCGTGGTGCCGGTGCTGGCCGCGCGGTTCGGCTACCGGCTGGTGACCGCGGCGGGCGGCCTGCTGCTCGGCCTGCCCGCGCCGCTGCTCCTGCTGACCGCGGACTGGCCGGGCATCCTCGGCGTCTCACTGGTGCGCGGCCTCGGGTTCGGGCTGGTTTCGGTGTGCGGCAGCGCGCTGATCGGCGAACTGCTGCCCGCGTCGTCGGCGGCCCGGGGTTCCGGCTGGTACGGCCTGGCCACCGGCGTGCCGCAGCTGCTCGGACTGGCGATCGGCACGTGGGCGGCCGGTACCTGGGGCTTCACCCCGGTCTTCCTGATCGCGACGGCGTTGCCGCTGGCCGGGGTGCTTCCGGTGCTGTGGCTGCCGAGGCTGCTGCCCGAGGACAGCGGCCTGGAGGTGCGCTGGTCCGCGGTCACCACCCGGACCTGGCGCCCGGGGCTGGTGCCGTTCAGCGGCGCGGTCGGCTTCGGCGCGATGGCGACCTTCGTGCCGCTCGTGCTGAACGGCCCGGCCGCGGCGGTCTCGGCGACGTTGTTCGTGGTGGCCGGCGCGGCGCTGCTCGGCCGGTGGTCGGCCGGCCTGTTCGCGCACCGGGTGAGCGGTTCGGGGCGGATGCTCGGCGTGGCGACCGTGGTGGTCGGGGTGGGCATGGCGGTGTTCGCGGTGACCGCGCCGATCGGCGGGGCGTGGGCGCTGACCGCCGCGATCGCCGGTGGCGCGGTCTTCGGCGCCGGGTTCGGCGTGGTGCAGAACGACGCGCTGGTGGTGATGTTCGCGCGGGTCTCGCCCGGTGCGGCGGGGGTGGTCTGGAACCTGGCCTTCGACGCCGGGCAGGGCGCGGGCGCGGTGCTGGTGGGCGCGCTGCTCGCCGGGATGGGGCCGGTGGGGGCGTTCGGCGTCCTGGCGGGGTTCGCCCTGGTCCTGCTGCCCGTCGGCCGCGCTGCCCGGGTGACCGGTTAGCCTGGTGGGGTGCCTCGTGTCGTGATCCTGGACTACGGTTCGGGCAACCTCCGGTCCGCCGAACGCGCCGTGCGGCGCGTCGGAGCCGATGTCGAAGTGACCGCCGACGCCGCCGCGGCCCTCGCCGCCGACGGCCTGGTGGTGCCGGGCGTCGGTGCTTATTCCGCGTGCATGGCGGGGCTGCGGGAGGTCCATGGCGAGCGGCTGATCGGCAAGCGCCTCGCCGGTGGCCGCCCGGTGCTCGGCATCTGCGTCGGCATGCAGATCCTGTTCGAGCGCGGGGTCGAGCACGGCGAGGAGACCGAAGGCGCGGGCGAGTGGCCCGGCACGGTCGACCGGCTGAACGCGCCGGTGCTGCCGCACATGGGCTGGAACACCGTCCGCGCTCCGGCGGAGTCCCGGCTGTTCGCCGGCCTGGACGCCGGGACGCGCTTCTACTTCGTGCACTCCTACGCCGCCCGTTCGTGGGAACTGGACTCCGGCCTGGCGGGGCAGCAGCCCCTGGTCACCTGGGCCCACCACGGCGAGGACTTCGTCGCCGCGGTGGAGAACGGCGCCCTGTCCGCCACCCAGTTCCACCCGGAGAAGTCGGGAGACGCCGGCGCCACGCTCCTGGAAAACTGGCTCCGCACCCTGTGACACCGGCCGGGCGGGGGTCCGCTCCGGGTTCTATAGTTGCCGCGTGACTTTCCAGCTGCTTCCCGCCGTTGACGTCGCCGACGGACAGGCCGTGCGCCTGGTCCAGGGCGAGGCGGGCACCGAGACCTCGTACGGCGATCCGCTGGAGGCCGCGCTGGCCTGGCAGCGGGACGGGGCCGAGTGGGTGCACCTGGTCGACCTCGACGCCGCCTTCGGCAAGGGGTCCAACCGCGAGCTGCTCGCCCGCGTGGTCGGCGAGCTGGACGTGCAGGTCGAGCTCTCCGGCGGCATCCGCGACGACGCCTCGCTCGACGCCGCGCTGGCCACCGGCTGCCGCCGGGTCAACCTCGGCACCGCCGCGCTGGAGGATCCGGAGTGGACGGCCAAAGTGGTCGCCACCCACGGCGACCGCGTGGCGATCGGGCTCGACGTGCGGATCACCGACGCCGGGCACCGGCTCGCCGCCCGCGGCTGGACCAAGGACGGCGGCGACTTCTGGGAGGTGCTCGAGCGCCTCGACCGCGACGGCGCCCAGCGCTACGTGGTCACCGACGTGAGCAAGGACGGCACGTTGCAGGGCCCCAACATCGACCTCCTGCGTGAGGTCACCGCGCGCACCGACGCCGCGGTGATCGCCTCCGGTGGGGTGTCCAGTTTGGACGACCTGCGGGCGCTGGCCACGCTGGAGCGCGACGGGGTCGAGGGCGCCATCGTCGGCAAGGCGCTCTACGCCGGCGCGTTCACCCTGCCGGACGCGCTGGACGCGGTCCGCTCCTGAATCACCCGTCGAGGGTGATCGCGATCCCGATGGTGCGCTGACGGCCGCGCAGCCTGCTGAAGAACATGGTGACCTGGCCCACGATGCCGTACTTGCGCGCGATCGAACCGCGCACGCGTTCGGTCTCGGGCTCGTCGAGCAGCCTCGCCTGCCCGGACACCTTGTCGCCGTGGGTCTTCTTGCCGCCGAAGTCGCTGGCCTGCACGGCGACGCGGCCGTCGTTGCGCAGCCGCTTGACCTTGCCCGCCGTGCGCTGGCTCCACAGCACCAGTTCGCCGCCTTCGCGCGCGATCCACACCGGGGTCGGCACCGGGGTGCCGTTCTTGCGGAAGGTGGTGACCACCACGTACTTCTCCGCGGCCAGCCGTTCCAGCTCGGATGCCATGGTGGTCACCGTACCCGTGCGGCCGGGTCAACGCCGCAGGTAGACGAATCCCGTCGTCGGGCCGCCCTGTTCGGGCCGCCGCTCGCCGTCGTGCAGCACGAGCAGGCCACGCGGGAAGCCGGGCAGCGGGGTCGTGGTGACCGCGGCACCGTCGGAGTGCTCGACCGAGTCGGTGCGCGAGGTGCTGCCGACGGAGAACTCGGACAGCACCCGGTTGCCGCCGGTGCGGTCGTAGACGACGAAACGCGAGTCGCCCTGGCTGGACGCGTAGAGCTGCCCGGTGCCGTGCGGGCCTTCGGCGATGGTCAGGCCCTCGGCGTCGGCGGTCAGCCGGGTGCCGCCGAAGCCCGGGTCGGGGCCGTCGGGCACGCATTCCTCGGTTTCCTCGTCGTAGCGCGCCGGGGCGCCGAACGAGCGCACCTTGTCCATCAGTACCGGCTCGCCGCCGAGCGGGATGCGCCAGATCCCGACGTCCTCCTGCGCGGCGTAGAGCACCCCGTGCGCGGCGTCCAGCGCCATGCCCTCGATCTGCGGCCGTTCGCCGGGCTCGGCGCAGGGCGTCCAAGTTGTGCCGTCCGGCAACGGGAACCGGTCCGGCAGGTCCATTGTGGACACGGGTTTGGTGCCGACCCGGCCGCCGGGCAGGTCGACCAGTTCCAGCAGGGCGACACGCGTCTCGTGCCGCCTGCTCACCGCGATCACCCGACGGTCGCCGAGCTTCGCCGCGGTCAGGCCGTACGCCGTGCGTTGTTCGTCCACTTCGGACTCGTCGCCGGAGAACACCGGCGGGGCGGCGGGATCGGTGACCTCGGTCAGCACCGGCTGCCGCCGGGGATCGATGCGGTAGACGCGGATCCGGTCGCGCCCGCGGTCGCTGACCACCGCGAGGTCGCCGAGCACGTCGACGTTGTTGAACCGGCCGGGTGCGGCGCCCGGTGCCGGCGGCGGGGGAGCGGGCAGCGTGGCCACCTCGCGGCCGCGCAGGTCGAAGACGGCGAGCCCGCCTTCCTTGAGCGTGCCGAGCACGAGGCTGCGGGCGGGGTTCGCGCGGTCGACCCAGATGGCCGGGTCGTCGGCGTCGGCGTTGGCCGGGGTGGCCGCCGGGTCGTCGACGAAGGCCCTGGTCTGCTGGACCGGCCGGGGTGCCTGGGCCGCCTGCGCGGGGGCCGCGGTGAGGAGGAGGGGGACGAGGAGGAGCAGCGGCGTGATGCGCATCCCCGGACGGTAGCCCCGCGGGGTTGCCGTCGGGTGAACGCGCGGGCCCGGCACGTACCCTGATCGGCATGTCCGTAGCGGTGAGGGTGATCCCGTGTCTCGACGTGGACGCGGGACGGGTGGTCAAGGGCGTCAACTTCGCGGATCTGCGCGACGCCGGGGATCCGGTCGAACTGGCGCGCCGGTACGACGCCGAGGGCGCCGACGAACTGACCTTCCTCGACGTGACCGCCTCCTCCGGCGACCGGGAGACCACCTTCGACGTGGTGCGCCGGACGGCCGAGCAGGTGTTCATCCCGCTCACCGTCGGCGGCGGCGTGCGCACCAACGACGACGTGAACAGGCTGCTCCGGTCCGGGGCGGACAAGGTGAGCATCAACACCGCGGCCATCGCGCGGCCCGAGTTCCTGCACGAGGCGTCGCGCCGGTTCGGCTCGCAGTGCGTGGTGCTTTCGGTCGACGCGCGCCGGACGCCGGAAACCGCCTCCGGCTTCGAGGTGACCACGCACGGCGGGCGCAAGGGCACCGGGATCGACGCGGTGGAATGGGCGGCCAGGGGCGAGGAACTCGGGGTCGGTGAGATCCTGCTCAACTCGATGGACGCCGACGGCACCAAGGCCGGCTTCGACCTCGAACTGATCGCACTGGTGCGCGAGGCGGTCCGGGTGCCGGTGATCGCCAGCGGCGGAGCCGGTGCGCTGGAGCACTTCCTGCCCGCGGTGGAAACCGGGGCGGACGCGGTGCTCGCGGCCAGCGTGTTCCACTTCGGACAGTTGAAGATCGGTGAGGTCAAGGACGCGCTGCGCGCCGGCGGGGTGGAGGTCCGATGAGCCGCCGGCGGGCCGCGCTCGAGGTGAAGGTGATCACCGGCCTGCTGCTCGGCATCGCGGTGGTGCACATCGTGCTTTCGCTGGTGCTGCTGTCCGCACCGGGCTCCACCGTCCGGGTGCTGTTCGTGCCGGTGACCAGCCTGATCCTCGGCGCGATCGTGGCGGGCGGGCTCGCCGCGCCGGACCGGTTCCCGCGGTACGCGCGGTTTTCGCGGTACATCGGGTACGCCGTGGTCGGGATCATGGCCCTGCAGCACGCGTTCGGCATGCTGGCGGGGGCGCTGTGGTGGCTGCGGATCTTCTTCGGGCTCGCCGCGGCGGGCTACATCTACGCCGGGGTGCTGCTGAGCAGCCGCCCGGTGCTGCGACACGTGGGGAGTGCGAAGGCGTGAACCCGGCCGAACGCATCAAGTTCAACGACGACGGGCTCGTCTGCGCGGTGGTGGTCGACCACGAGAGCAACGACGTGCTGATGGTCGCCTGGATGAACGCCGAGGCGCTGGAACTGACGCTGACCACCCGCCGCGGCACCTACTTCTCCCGCAGCCGCGGGAAGTTGTGGGTCAAGGGGGAGACCTCCGGGCACGTGCAGCACGTCCGGGAGGTCCGCCACGACTGCGACGCCGACACCCTGCTGGTGCGGGTGGTCCAGGAGGGACCCGCCTGCCACACCGGCACCCGGACCTGCTTCGACACCGAAGCCCGACGCCTGCTCTGACCAGTGCTAATGTACAGGTGTTCAGAAACTCTGTGCGGAAGGCGGCGCGGTCATGCGGGTAGTGGCGGAGGTGCTGGTCGGGCTGGTGGCCCTGATCCACGGCTACATCCTGGTACTGGAGATGTTCCTCTGGAAGGGACCGCGCGGGCGCAAGGCGTTCGGCCTGACCCCGGAGTTCGCCGAGCAGACCGCGCCACTGGCGGCGAACCAGGGGCTGTACAACGGGTTCCTCGCCGCCGCACTGGTGTGGGGGCTGATCGCCGCGGACCCGGCGGGGTTCCAGTTCCAGGTGTTCGGGCTCATCTGCGTGATCGTCGCCGGTCTCTACGGGACGGTCACGGCGAACCGGCGCATCCTGTTCGTGCAGGCGCTGCCCGGTGCGCTGGCGCTGGTGGCGGTACTCATCGCGGGGTGACCGGGTGAGCGGCGACCCCCGCGCCGCCCGTACCCGCGCCCGGCTGCACGAAGCCCTGTTCGAAGCCTGTGCGGACCGGCCGCTCGGCGAGGTGAGCGTGGCGGAGGTGACCCGCCTCGCGCGCGTCTCGCGCGGCACGTTCTACCTGCACTACGAGGACCTGTCCGCGCTGGCCGTGGGCGCGAGCGCGGAACTGGTGCGCGAGGCGGTCGACGCGCTACATGCTTCAGATGACCCGCCGTCGGTTCTGACTGGGTTGCTCGGCTCGATCTCGCAGCACGCGAACGTGTACCGAGGGCTGATCGGGCCGGGTGGCGGGGGTCCGCTGGGTGAGGCGCTGCATGGTGAGTTGCGGGACCGGGCGCTGGTTGAACGGCGGAAGCGGGCTGTTCAGCCGGGGGACGAGGCGATCGCGAGTGCGGTGGCGGCGACGTTCACGGGGGTTGTGGCGGGGTGGTTGCACGGGCGGGTGCCTGGGACGGCTGGTGAGGTGGCTGGGCGGATTTGGGGGATGGTGGTGGCTCTTCATCGGTCTTTGTAGGGGGTTTGGACCGGGGTGGGGTGGGGGTTTGGGCGGATGCCCTGGTGGGTGCCCCGGGCGGCGGTTGCGCTGGTGGCTCCGGGCGGCGGTCGGGCTCGGGGCGGCGGGTGGGGCGCGAACGCTATGAATGGGGCATTACTAGCGTTGGATGCAAGTAATGCCCCACTCATAGCATTGGGCGCCGGGGGCGAGGATCACGAATGTGGCTTTCGGGGCGTTTGGCGTCTCGAAAGCCACATTCGTGACATCGGAGGGGGCGCGGGTTAGTCCAGGTCGCCGGTGAGGTAGCGCTGCAGGGTGGGGGCGATGGCGGCGATGATCTCTTCGCGGTCCGCTGAGGCCATCGGTTCGAACTTCGCCACGTACCGCACCATGCCCATGCCGACCACCTGCGAGACGCACAGCGACGCCCGGAACTGCAGCCGGTCGGCGCTGACCCGGTCGGTCAGCCGGACGAAGATGTTCTCCAGGAACAGGTGGCGCAACGCCGCGGCGGCCTGCTCGTGGCCCGCCACGCTCCGGATCAGCGCCGCGAAGGCGCCGCCCCCGGTTTCGTCCCATCGGGTGAGGAAGGTGCGTACGATGCGTTCGCCGAGTTCCTCCACCGGGCCTTCCTCGAAGACCTGGGAGAAGAGCTGGACCGGGTCGAACGGCAACTGGAGCACAGACTGGGCGAACAGCCCCTGCTTGCCGCCGAACCAGTGGTTGACCATGGCCGCGTCCACCCCGGCGCGCTGGGCGATGGCGCGGACGGTGGCACCCTCGTAACCCAGTTCGCCGAACAGCTCGCGGGCCGCGGTGAGCATCGCTTCACGGGTGTCCTCGCCGGCGGGGCGGCGGCCCCGGCGCTTGGCGGCCGCCGGTTTCGGGGTCGTCATGGCGCCATCATGCCTTTCGCTGCCCGGTCCACCGGAATAGTTCAACGCTCAATGAATTGTACACGCGGGTGTACCGCGCGCCGGTACCGACGGGTATACCCACGCGGCCGGGGGCGCGACGGCACAATGAGGCGCATGGTCAGCTCGCGCACCGACACCGCCGCTTCCGCCGTCGCCACCGGCCTCGGCGCGGTCAGCCCCAGCCGGGAGGAGTTCCGGGCCCTCGCCGAGTCGCGCCGGGTCATCCCGGTCGTCCGCCGCCTGCTCGCCGACGGCGAGACCCCGGTCGGGGTGTACCGCAAGCTCGCCGCCGACCGGCCGGGCACCTTCCTGTTCGAGTCGGCGGAGAACGGCGCCTCCTGGTCGCGCTGGTCGTTCGTCGGGGTGGACAGCCCCGCGGCGCTGACCGTGCGCGACGGCGAGGCCGTGTGGACCGGCACCCCGCCGGTCGGCCTGCCCTCCGACGGCGACCCGCTGACCGTGCTGCGCGCCACGCTGGAGGCGCTGCACACCGAACCGCTGCCCGGCCTACCCCCGCTGACCGGCGGCCTGGTCGGCTACATCGGCTACGACGCGGTCCGCTGGCTGGAGAAGCTGCCCGAGCTGGCCGAGGACGACCTGAAGATCCCCGAGCTGACCATGCTGCTGGCCACCGACCTCGCCGCGCTGGACCACCACGAGGGCACGGTCACGCTGATCGCGAACGCGGTGAACTGGGACGATTCGCCCGAGCGGGTAGACGCGGCCTACGACGACGCGCTCGCCCGGCTCCAGCGGATGACCGACCAGCTCGCCGTGCACGCCCCGGCCACCAACGCGGTGTTCGACCGCCCGGCGCCGCAGTTCACCCGCCGCCGCAGCCAGGCGGACTTCCACCAGGCCGTGGCGAAGGCGGTCGAGGCGATCAAGGCCGGTGAGGCGTTCCAGGTGGTGCCCTCGCAGCGGTTCGAGATCGAGACCGGCGCCGACGCCCTCGACATCTACCGCGTCCTGCGCACCTCCAACCCGAGCCCGTACATGTACCTGCTGCGGATGGAGGGCTTCGACATCGTCGGCTCCAGCCCGGAGTCGCTGGTCACCGTGCGTGACGGACGGGCGACCACTCACCCGATCGCGGGCACCCGGTGGCGTGGCGCCGACCCGGAGGAGGACGCGCAGCTGGCCAAGGACCTGCTCGCCGACGAGAAGGAGCGCGCCGAGCACCTGATGCTGGTCGACCTCGGCCGCAACGACCTGGGCAAGGTGTGCAAGGCGGGCACCGTGCGGGTGGTCGACTTTTTCACCATCGAGCGCTACAGCCACGTGATGCACATCGTGTCCACCGTCACCGGCGAACTGGCCGACGGCAAGACCGCCTTCGACGCGGTGACCGCCTGTTTCCCAGCCGGCACCCTCTCCGGCGCGCCGAAAGTCCGCGCGATGGAGCTGATCGAGGAATTGGAGCCGACCCGGCGGGCGTTGTACGGGGGTGTGGTCGGCTACCTGGACTTCGGGGGCGACGCCGACACCGCCATCGCCATCCGCACCGCGCTGGTGCGCGACGGAGTGGCGTACGTGCAGGCGGGCGGCGGGGTGGTGGCGGACTCCGACCCCGGCTACGAGGACAACGAATCGCTGAACAAGGCCCGGACCGTGCTGTCGGCGGTGGCCGCCGCGCAGACCCTGGCACCGGCCGGGGTGATCGAGGAAGCGGGTGACCCCGCTGGTGTCTGACTCCGGCAACAAGCGTCCCCTGTGGACGATCGTGGTGCTGCTCGGGCTGGGCGCGCTGGCGCTGTGGGGCGCCTCGCGGCTGACCTGGTTCGAACGCCCCCGCTCCGACCTGCCCGGCGTGCCACCGCAGGTGGTGACCGGGGCGGACCACCTGCCCGCACTGGTGCCGCTGGCGGTGCTGGTGGCCGCCGGGGTGGCCGGCCTGGTCGCCACCTCGGGCTGGGCCCGCCGGGTGGTGGCGCTGGTGCTCGCGGGCACCGGCCTGGCCGCGTGCCTGGTCGTGCTGCTGAACCTCGGTGGCGGGCCGCGCTTCACCGGGTGGGGCCTGGCCGTGCTCGGCGGCCTGCTGGTGCTGGCCGGCGGCGTGCTCGGCGTGCGCGAGGCGGGCCGGTTGCCGCGCCTGGGCGCCAAGTACTCCGCACCGGGTGGGAAACGTCCCGCCCGCGACGCCGATACAGAGCTCTGGGACGCGTTGTCCGACGGCCGGGATCCCACGACCGGTCGATGAGGGTTGACAAACCGACGATGGACCCGGGACCGGCCGGTCAAACCGCGCGGGTTAGCATCTTTCCGGCGGGAAGGGGAAGGTTTTTGTGAGCGAACTTGCGAGGCGTGGTCTACCCAAGACAGCGGTGCACACACCGGTAGGCGGGGCCGTCCGGTGACTGTTCTCGAAGACATCGTCGAAGGCGTCCGTGCCGACCTCGCCACCCGCGAGGCGGAGCTCCCCTTCGACGAACTGAAGCGCCGGGCCGCCCAGGTCGCGCCTCCGCGCGACGTGATGGCCGCCCTGCGGGAATCGGGCATCGGCGTGATCGCCGAGGTCAAGCGGCGCAGCCCGTCCAAGGGTGATCTGGCATCGATCGCGGACCCCGCGGCACTGGCCAAGGACTACGCCGAAGCCGGCGCGCGGGTGATCAGCGTGCTGACCGAACAGCGGCGCTTCGGCGGCTCGCTGGACGACCTCGACGCGGTGCGCGCGGCGGTGGACATCCCGATCCTGCGCAAGGACTTCGTGGTCAGCCCGTACCAGGTGCACGAGGCGCGCCTGCACGGCGCGGACATGGTGCTGCTGATCGTGGCCGCGCTCGAGCAGAACGCGCTGGTCGCCCTGCTGGACCGGGTCGAGTCGCTCGGCATGACGGCGCTGGTGGAGATCCACAACGCCGAGGAGGCCGACCGCGCGCTCGAAGCCGGGGCGTCGGTGATCGGCGTGAACGCGCGCAACCTGCACACCCTCGACGTGGACCGGGACGTGTTCAGCAGGCTCGCCCCCGGCCTGCCGATGGACGTCTACAAGGTCGCCGAGTCCGGCGTGCGCGGTCCGGGTGACCTGATGTCCTACGCGGGCCAGGGCGCGGACGCGGTGCTGGTCGGCGAGGGCCTGGTCGCCTCCGACGACCCCAAGGCGGCGCTGGTGAAGCTGGTCACGGCCGGTTCGCACCCCGCGTGCCCGAGGCCGAGCCGATGACTCCGGACTCTCGGGGGTCCGGGGGGCGTCCCCCGGGCGATGACCCAGAACCGACCAGGCAGCACGAGCGGACCGAGCACGACCCGGACGACAAGGGTCACTTCGGCCCGTACGGCGGCCGGTTCATGCCGGAGGCCCTGATCGCCGCGATGGACGAGCTGTCCGCCGAGTACGACAAGGCCCGGCTCGACCCGGAGTTCACCGGCGAGTTCGCCCGGCTGCTGCGGGACTACGCCGGTCGTCCGTCGCTGCTCACCGAGGCGCCGCGCTTCGCCGAGCACGCGGGCGGGGCGCGGGTCTTCCTCAAGCGCGAGGACCTCAACCACACCGGTTCGCACAAGATCAACAACGTGCTCGGCCAGGCGCTGCTGACCCGGCGCATGGGCAAGAAGCGGGTGATCGCGGAGACCGGGGCCGGGCAGCACGGCGTGGCCACGGCCACCGCCTGCGCGCTGCTGGACCTCGACTGCGTGGTCTACATGGGCGAGGTGGACACCCAGCGCCAAGCGCTGAACGTGGCCAGGATGAAGCTCCTCGGCGCCGAGGTGATCCCGGTCAAGACCGGGTCGCGCACGCTGAAGGACGCGATCAACGAGGCCCTGCGCGACTGGGTGGCCAACGTCGACACCACGCACTACCTGCTCGGCACGGCCGCGGGCGGGCACCCGTTCCCGGTGATGGTGCGCAACTTCCACAAGATCATCGGCGAGGAGGCCCGGCGCCAGATCCTGGCGCAGGCCGGTCGTCTGCCGGACGTGGTCGCGGCGTGTGTCGGCGGCGGGTCGAACGCCATCGGCATCTTCCACGGCTTCATCGACGACCCCGAGGTCCGGCTGGTCGGCCTGGAGCCGGGCGGCAAGGGCCTGGACAGCGGTGAGCACGGCGCGACGCTGACCGAGGGCACCCCCGGCATGCTGCACGGCGCGCTGTCCTACCTGCTGCAGGACGAGGACGGCCAGACCACCGAGGCCTACTCGATCTCCGCCGGGCTGGACTACCCGGGCGTCGGCCCCGAGCACTCGTGGCTCAAGGACACCGGGCGGGCCGAGTACCGCGCGGTGACCGACGCCGAGGCCATGGAAGCGATGAAGCTGCTGTCGCGGACCGAGGGCATCATCCCGGCCGTCGAGTCGGCGCACGCGCTGGCCGGGGCGATGAAGCTGGGCCAGGAGCTGGGCCGGGACGGGCTGATCGTGGTGAACCTCTCCGGTCGCGGCGACAAGGACATGGACACCGCGGCGAAGTTCTTCCACCTGGTGCCCGAGGAGGAGCTGTCGTGAGCGAGCTCGACGAGGTCTTCCGCCGGGCCAAGGCGGAGGACCGGGCCGCGTTGATCGGCTACCTGCCCGCCGGCTACCCGACCGTGGACGGCTCGAAGGGCCTGCTCTCGGCGATCGTCGACGGCGGTGCCGACCTGGTCGAGGTGGGCGTGCCCTACTCCGACCCGGTGATGGACGGGCCGACCATCCAGGCCGCCGCGGACGCCGCGCTGACCGGCGGGTTCCGGCTGAAGAACCTGTTCGAGGTGGTCGAGTCCGTCTCCGCGCGGGGTGGCAAGGCCGTGGTGATGACCTACTGGAACCCGGTGCACCGCTACGGCGTGGACGCGTTCGCGCGGGACCTCGCCGCGGCGGGCGGGCTGGGCATGATCACCCCGGACCTGATCCCGGACGAGGCCGACGACTGGTTCGCCGCTTCCGAGGCACACGGGCTGGACCGCATCTTCCTGATCGCGCCCTCCTCGACCGAGGAGCGCGTGCACCGGACGGTCCAGGCCAGCACCGGTTTCGTCTACGCGACCGCGCTGATGGGCGTCACCGGCGTGCGGGAGACCGTGGACGCGGCCGCCTCGAAGCTGGTCGACCGGGCCAGGGCGCACACGGACCTGCCGATCGGCGTGGGCCTCGGCGTGCGTTCGGGTGCGCAGGCCGCCGAGGTGGCCGGGTTCGCCGACGCGGTGATCGTCGGTTCCGCGCTGGTCACCGCCGCGGCCGAAGGTCTCGACGCGGTGCGCGAGCTCTCCGGTGAACTCGCCGCGGGCGTGCGGAAAGCCACCACCCCCACCGCGTAATTTCCACCGCGACACCAAAAAGGGTCGTGGGTGATTATGGCTGGCGATCAGCCCTAATCACTCACGACCCTTTTCCATGTGCGTTGATGCGCATATCAGCTTCTGACTATTTGACAATGATTTCCATTTCCTGCCAGGATTGTCGCAGCTGGGAGATCTCACCTGATCGGTGCGCGCGTTAATTCGTTCGGCGGGCGCGTCGGCTCGACATTTTCGTCGACGATTCTTCGCAAGGCGCGGCGCCCGCCGCGGGAAATGGAGGAGCCGTCATGCCGATCGCCCTGACGCGGCGGGGTTTTCTCGGGTTTTCGGCCGGTGCGGCACTGGTGCTCGGCGGCTGCGGGGGAGCGGACGGCACCGGTGACGGGGCGGGCGGCGAGCCGAAGCGGGGCGGGCGGTTGCGGGCGTTGTTCACCGGCGGCGGGACCAAGGAGACCCTCGACCCGCACGCGCAGAACCTGTTCATCGACCAGGCGCGGCACAAGGCGATCTTCGACAAGCTGACCGAACTCGGCGACGACCTGGCGCCGGTACCGCGGCTGGCCGAGCGCTGGGAGTCCAACGCGGACGCCACGCTGTGGCGGTTCACCCTGCGCCCGGCGAAGTTCCACGATGGACAGCCGCTGACCGGCGAGGACGTGCTGTTCAGCCTGGCCAGGATCCTGGACCCGGCGGCCGGGGACCGGCTGGCCCGGCAGTCGCTGTCGGCGATCGACCTCGGCCGCAGCCGCGTGGTCGATCCGCGCACGGTCGAGCTCGCGGTGAGCACCCCCTCGGCCGAACTGCCCGCCTTGCTGGCCACCACCGGTGCCGCGATCGTGCGGGCCGGTTACGCCGATCCGGCGAAACCGGTGGGTACCGGGCCATTCCGGTTCGTCTCCTTCGACCCGGGCCGCTCGCTGGTCGCCCAGCGCTTCGACGAGCACTGGGAAGGCGCGCCCCACCTCGACGAACTGCACATCCTCTCGGCCGACGCGGACGCCCGCGCGAACGCGCTGCAGGGCGGGCAGGCCGAGTACGCGCACGAGATGTCGCCGACCTTCGCCAGGACGGCCGAAGCCGGCCGCGCGGTGAAGATCGTCGCCGCGCCCGGCAGCACCACGCAGGCGTTCGTGCTCAAAACCGACCGCCCGCCGTTCGACAACCCCGACGTGGCACTGGCGTTCAAGCTGCTGGCCGACCGCCCGCGGCTGGTCGAGGTGGTGCTCGGCGGCCGCGGCGTGCCCGGCAACGACCTGTTCGGCAAGGGCTACCGCTACTACCACGACACGCTGCCGCAGCGCCCCCGCGATGTCGCCGAAGCGCGCTCGCTGCTGACCAAGGCGGGCGTGCTGAACCAGACCATCCAGTTCTTCACCTCCACCGTCTCCGCCGGTTTCGTCGACGCCGCGACGCTTTTCGCCGAGCAGGCCGGGGAAGCCGGGATCCGGGTGGAGGTGGTCACCGGGGCCGCCGAGACCTACTTCAAGGACCAGTTGACCACCGGCGTGCTCGGGAGCCACCGGGCCGGTGCCGCGCCGATCCCGGACTACATCAACTCGCGCCTGCTCTCCACCTCGCCGTTCAACGCCACCGCGTGGAAGCGCCCGGAGTTCGACGCGGCCTTCACCACCGCGCAGTCCACTGTGGATGAGGCTGAGCGCACCCGGCTCTACCACGACCTGCAGCGCGACCTCCACGACCGCGGTGGCCTGCTCGCCTGGGGCCACCCGGACTGGATCAACGCGGTGGCCGCGAACGTGCACGGGGTCCAGGCCGTGCCACCGAACACGGTGAACTGGGCCCGGTTCGACAAGGTGTGGCTGGGCTGAGGGGGTGCGGGGATACGTCGCACAGCGGCTGGGCCTGGCCGTGGTGCAGGTGATGGTGCTTTCGGTGCTGGTCTTCGCGTTGACCGCGTTGCTGCCGGGGGACGCCGCCGACGTGCGGTTCGACGAGAGCGCGTCACCGGAGCAGGTCGCCACGCTGCGGGCCGAACTGGGCCTGGACCGGCCCGCGGTCGAGCGGTTCTTCGACTGGGCGGGCGGCGTGCTCACCGGCGACCTCGGCCAGTCGCTGGTCAACCGGCAGCCGGTCAGCGAAATCATCGGGGGCTCGGTGGGGGCGACGCTGGTACTGGCGGTGGTCACGCTGGCCGTGGTGGTGCCGCTGGCCGCGTTGCTCGGCGCGCTGGCGGGGGTGTTCGAAGGCGGCAGGCTCGACCGGTCGATCACCTCGGTCACGCTGGTGCTCACCGCGATCCCGGACTTCGTGCTGGCGCTGCTGCTGATTTCGGTGCTGTCACTGCAACTCGGCTGGCTTCCGGCGACGTGGGTCGGCGCGACCGGCGACGATCTGCTGACCAGTCCGGAGCTTCTGGTGCTGCCGGTGCTGGTGTTGTTCCTGCGTACCGTGTGCACGCTCTCGCGGCAGGTCCGCGCGGGCACGATCATCTCGCTGCACGCCGGGTACGTGGTGCAGGCGCGACGGCTCGGGGTGCCGCGGAGGTCGTTGCTGCTGCGGCACGTCCTGCCGAACGCGGCGGTGCCCGGCGTGCAGGAACTGGCGCGCGTGGGGGACAACCTGCTCGGCGGGGTGCTGGTGGTGGAGGCCATCTTCGCCATCCCCGGCTTCGCGACCGCGTTGATCGACGGGGTCGAGTCGCGGGACGTGCCGGTGGTGCAGGGGCTGACCCTGGTGCTGGCGGTGGCCGCCCTGCTGGTCAACCTCGCCGCCGACCTCGTCTGCAACCGCCTGGTGCCGCGGACGGAGGTGCTGCGGTGAACCGCCTGCTGACCGGGGTTTCCGTGGCGCTGCTCGCGGTTCCGGTGCTCACCGCGCTCGTCGGCCCGTTGCTGGCCGGCGCGTTCACCCGGCCGACCGGGCTGCCGTACGGCGACAGCGGGCTGCTCGGCACCGACGGGCTCGGCCGCGACGTGTTCGGCACCTTGCTCGTCGGTGGCCGCACCACGCTCGGGGTCGCGCTGCTCGCCGTGGTCTTCGCCTACCTCGTGGGCGGGTTGATCGGCCTGGTCGCCGCCTCCACCCGGCGCCGGGTGCTGGACGAGGCGCTCATCCGGCCGCTGGACATCCTGCTGCCGCTGCCCTCGCTGCTGGTGATCAGCGTGGTCGCGGTCGGCTGGCGTGGTGACCCGCTGGCGATCGCGCTGGTGGTGGGCGCGGTGAACGTGCCGACCGTGGCCCGCCTGGTGCGCGCGGCCGCGCTGGACGCGGCGAGCGGGCCCGCGGTGGAGGCGATGCGCATGCAGGGCGAGTCGTGGGCACGCATCCAGTTCGGCTTCATCGCCCGGTCGGCGCTGCCGCCGGTGCTCGCCGACATCGGCACCCGCATCACGCTGGCGGTGTTCATCGTGGCCTCGGCGAACTTCCTCGGCCTCGGCCTGAACCCGACCTCGCCGGACTGGGCGGTGACCGTCTCCCGCAACCGGGAGGGCTTGCTGCTGCAACCGTGGGCGGTGCTCGCGCCCGCGGCGATGATCGTCGCCTTCACACTCGGGCTGAACCTGCTCGCCGACCGGTTGCTCGGGAACCGCCGGGAGGTGGTCGCGGCATGAGCGCGCTGGTCGAGGTCGACGGGCTCACCGCGCACGCCGGGGACGCGGTTCTGCTGCACGACGTCGGTTTCCGCCTGTGGCCGGGCAAGGTGACCGCGCTGGTCGGGCCGTCGGGCAGCGGGAAGACCACGGCGGCGTTGTCGCTGCTGGGCGATTCCGCGCCGGGCGTGCGGCTGACCGGGTCGGTGACCGTCGCCGGGAAGCCGGTCGGTCCCGGGGTGCGCGGGGGCGTGGTCTCGTACCTGCCACAGCACCCGGGCAGCGCGCTCAACCCGGCCCGGCGGATCGGCACCACCCTGCGGGAACTGGCCAAGCTGCACCGCCCCAACGAATCCACCGGCGAAGTCGTCGCCGAAGCACTGCGTGCGGCGCAGTTGCCCGGCGATCGCAAGCTGTTGCGCCGCTTCCCGCACCAGTTCTCCGGCGGGCAACGGCAACGCGTCGCGCTCGCGCAGGCGCTGGTCTGCGGTCCGCGCGTGCTGGTGCTCGACGAACCGAGCACCGGGCTCGACACGGTCACCCGGCTGCGGCTGGCCGGTGAACTGGCCGAACTCGCCGCGACCGGGCTCGCCATCCTGCTGTTGAGCCACCAGCACGATCTGGTGCGCGCGCTGGCCGACCACGTCGTGCTGCTCGACCACGGCCGGGTGGCCGCGACCGGCACCCCGGACGAGGTGCTCGGCGAGGTGGTGCCGCCGTCCGATGACTGGGCCGAGCCCGGTTCGGAGGAGGCGCTGCTCGAACTGCGCGGGCTGTCCGCCTCCCTGCGGCCGCGGGGCAAGCAACCGGTCCTGCACGACATCGACCTCGTGCTGCCGCCGGGCGGGCGGATCGGCGTCGTCGGACCGTCGGGCAGCGGGAAGACCACGCTCGCCCGGTGCATCGCCGGGTTGCACGAGCGGTACACCGGCGAACTGCTGCTCGACGGGCAGCCGCTGCCCGTGCTGCGCAAGCGGAGCACGGAACTGCGGCGGCGCGTGCAGTACGTCTGGCAGGAGGTCCGCGGCTCGTTCGACGACCGGCGCCCGGTGCTCGACCAGGTGGCCCGCACGGCGATCCGCCTGCGCGGCCTGGAGCCCGCCGCGGCACGCGCCGAAGCCGTGCGGTTGCTGGACGAACTGGGCGTGTCCGAAGAGACCGCCGCCCGGCACCCGGACGGTCTTTCCGGCGGTGAACTCCAGCGTGCCGCCCTCGTGCGCGCGCTGCTCGCCGAGCCGGAAGTACTGGTGTGCGACGAAATCACCACCGCGCTCGATCCGGCAACCGCGCGGAAGGTGACCACCCTGCTCGCGCGGCTGACCGGGGAGCGGGGTACCGCCCTGCTGTGGATCAGCCACGACCTCGGGCTCATCGCCGCGGTGACCAGCGAGGTGCTGGTCCTCGACGACGGGGTGGCCACCGGGCTGGGACAACCCTGTCCGGGCCTCGACAGGAAGGAATCGGTATGAGCGAAGAATCCTGGGCACTGCACGCGAGCCTGCCGCCCACGCTGACCACGGCCGAGATCCTCGAGGTGAACCCACCGAGGAACGACCTGCACACGGTCCGCTCCCACACCTACCGCGACTGGGAGTTCGAGTTGCCATCCGGGGTCTTCCGGCCGGGGGAGACCAGCCGGATGATCCACGACCGCGTGCTCGACGGGCGGATCCCGGTCGCCGGGCGGACCTACGTGGCGATGGGCTCCGGGCTGGGCGTCGAGGCCGTGGTGGCCGGGATCGCCGGTGCCGCGCGGATCTACGCGCTCGACGTGCACCCGGCCAGCGTGGCCGCGACCGAAGCGCACTACCGGCGCTTCGTCGGCGACACCCCGCCGCTGCACGCCCTGGTCTCCGACCTGTTCAGCGCGTTCCCGGACAAGGCGCAGGCCGACGTGATCACCTTCAACCCGCCCGCGGTCGCGCTGAAGACCAGTGAGGACCCGGACGTGGTGCGCAACGTCTGCGTGGGCGCGGAGATCACCGCGCGGTTCTTCGACCAGGTGCTGGCCGGCGACCTGCTGGCCCCCGGCGGCGAGATCCACCTCATCGTCTCCAACACGGCGAACCTGCGCGACATCATCGCGCACGCCATCGAGAGCGGCTTCGTCCCGGAGATCCGGGAACGCCGGACCTGGCCGGACGACGACGTGCAGACGTTCCTGTTCCGCCTGCGCGCCAAGGGAGAAGCGGCTTGATGCACGACCACTTCGCCGAGGCGGTCAAGGAGCCGGACCTGGTCAGGGTCCGCGAGGACCTGCTCTGCGTGCGCTTCGAGACGATGAAGATCTACTCGGCGCTCGGCGCGGTCCGGCGATTGCTCGAAACCGGTGCCGTGCGGCCGGGGGACACCCTGATCGACAGCTCCAGCGGCATCTACGCCCACGCGCTGGCGCTGGCCTGCAACCGGTACGGCCTGCACTGCCACATCGTCGGGTCCACCACCATCGACGCCACGCTCAAGGTACAGCTGGAAATCCTCGGGGCCACCCTCGAACAGGTGCAGCCCTCGCGCAGCCTCAAGCTGGACCAGAGCCTGCGCGTGCGGCGGATCACCGAGATCCTGCGGGAAAACCCGTCGTACCACTGGATGCGCCAGTACCACGACGAGATCCACTACCTCGGGTACCGCGAGGTGGCCGAGCAGCTCGACCGGGCGGTGCCGCCGGGGCCGCTGAGCCTGTCCGGCGGGGTCGGCACCGGGGCCTCGACCGGCGCGATCGCCTCGTTCCTCGGTGAGCTGGGCCGGGACGTGACGCTGATCGGGGTGCAGCCGTTCGGCAGCGTCACCTTCGGCGCGGAGCACGTGGCCGATCCGGAGATGATCATCGCGGGCATCGGCAGTTCGATCGAGTTCGAGAACGTGCGTCACGAGCTGTACGACCGGATCCACTGGATCTCCTTCGAGTACGCCATGTCCGCCGCGGTGGACCTGCTCCGGTGCAGCGGGGTGTTCGCCGGGTTGTCGGCCGGGGCGGCGTACCTGGCGGCGCACTGGGAGCGCGAGCGGGATCCCGGGCGCCACCACGTCTTCCTGGCCGCGGACACCGGGCACCGGTACGCCGAATCCGCGTACAGCAGGCATCGTGAGGCGTTCGAGCTCGAGCGCATGCGCCCGCGGGAAGTCGGCGTGCTCAGCGAGCTGGCGTGCCCGTGGTCGGCGATGGACTGGGCGCGCCGGCCCGCCTGCGCACGCACCCACGACGTACTGGGTGTGGCGTGAACGATCCGGGATATCGAGTCCTTTCCGGACTGTTCGGCGGGGCGGAACTGGCGCGGCTGGGCGAAGCCGCCGAAGCGGTGCAGCGCGACGTACTGGCGAAAGCCGCTTCCGGGCAGACGTCGGTGGAGGTGTGGCCGGACGGGCACCGGCTCGAACGCGTCGACGGCACGACCGTGCACTGGGAACCGGACGCTCCCGGCGCGATCCGCAGCCTCTCGCCGGTCGCACACCTGCACCCGGCGTTCGAGGCGCTGTGGGCCGATCCCCGGCTCACCGGCCCGATGGCGGACCTGCTGGGGCTCGGGGAGATCGGCCCGTTCGTGTCCAAACTGAACTTCAAGCGGGCCGGCGTCGGCTCGGAGTTCGCCTGGCACCAGGACTTCACCTTCTGGTACTGCTGCGCGGGCCAGGCCGCGCGGGACATCGCCACCGCGATGATCTACCTGGACGACGCCGGTGCGGGCAACGGCGCGCTGAGCGTGATCCCGGGCAGCCACCGCGACGGCCCGGCGCCGCGGGACCACGCCGAGCCGACCGGCCTGCTGCTCGACGCGTCCAAAGTGGATGCTGATCGTGAGCGCACCGTGGAACTGCCCGCCGGGTCGGTGCTGGTGTTCCCCAGCACGCTGGTGCACCGCTCGGTGCCGAACCGCAGCGAGCGCGACCGCCGGACGCTGTTGTTCTGCTTCCAGCCCGCGGGCCGCCCGCGGCTGGCCGAATTGCCCTACCGGGCGGAAATGCTGGCGGATCTGCCATGAAAGGGAAAGCGAAAATGGAAAGTGTGGCCGCGCTGGTCGATTCCGTGCTGGCCGGGGAATGGGGCCCGGCACCCGGTGAACGGTCCGTGACGAGTGCGTTCTGGCTGCACCACACCACCCGGCTGGCCGGTGGCGGGGTCACCTATCGCAACCACTACCTGTTGTTGCGCGTCGGCAGCGCGTTCGGCGCCTGTTCCTTCGAACAGGGTGAGCTGGACGCCGATTTCTGCGCCACCGCCTCGGGGGAGCCGCTGGACAAGCTGATCCGGGACGACCGGCTGCCGGTGCGGATCGCCGCGCTGGACGCCTACCTGGCCGACGCCCTGCCGCACCGCGAAGCCGGTGCCGAGCCGGTGGTGCTGCCGATCGGCACGCCGGAGGTCCGGGCGCGGGCCCGCGACGACGCCATCGCCGGGCTGCTGGACATCCGGCCCGGGGCGAAGGTGGCGCTGATCGGGGTGGTGAACCCGCTGGTAGAGGCCATCACCGAGCGCGGCGGCGAATGCCTGCCGTGCGACCTGAACCTGCGCACCACCCAGTGGGGGCAGCCGGTCAGCCGGGAGATGGACGAGGTGCTCGAAGCCGCCGACGCGGTGGTGGCGACCGGGATGACGCTGAGCAACGGCAGCTTCGACCGGCTGCTGGCGCACTGCCGCGGGCGCGACCTGCCACTGGTGATCTACGCGCAGACGGGCAGCGCGGTGGCGCGGGCGTTCCTGGGGCGCGGGGTCACCGCCGTTTCGGCGGAACCTTTCCCGTTTTCGCAGTTCAGCGCGGAACCGAGCACGGTGTACCGCTATCGCGCGTCCTTCGGGCGCGCCGGTTAAATTGTGCCCTCCGGGGCCGGACCACGAAAGAAGAGTACGAGAAGTGAGTGCGGAAACCGTGAAGCCGGTGGAGGACCTGCCGGTGCCCAGTGACCTGCGCATGGCCAGGCTGCTGGGCCCGGTGCTGCTGGCCTCGGCGGTGAGCCTGCTGCCGTTCACCGTGTTCAGCACCTTCCTGGTGCCGATCTCGGCGGACGCCGGGACCAGCGTCGCCGCGATGGGCGGCTTGCGCGGCCTCGGCGGCCTGGCGGCGCTGGGCGTGGGAGCGGCCGTGGCGCCGCTGCTGGACCGGGTGCCCAAGCAGTACACGGCCGGTGGCGGGCTGGTGCTGCTCGGCCTTTCGGCGGTGCTGGGCGCGGCCGGTCAGTTCCTCGCGCTGGCCGCCTTCTGCCTGCTGGTGGGCGCGGCGACCTCGGTGCTGAACCCGGCGCTGGCCGCGGACGCGGCCGACCGGTTCGGCTCGGGCGCGGCGGCGGGCCGCGCGGCCACGCTGGTCACCGCGACCCAGTCGCTGACCGCCATGCTGGCCGCGCCCCTGGTGGCACTGCCCGCGTTGTTGTGGGGCTGGCAGGGGAACCTGCTGGCGGTGGCGGTCATCTCGGTGGCGCTGTCCGTGGTGTTCTTCCGGCGACGTCCGCTGCCGGTGGCTGCTTCGGACGCGCAGCCGCGGCTGGGTTACCTGGCCTCGTTCCGCGCGCTGGCCGGGGTGCCGGGGGCGGTGCCGCTGCTGCTGGTCGCGCTGCTGCGGACGGCCGCGTTCATGGGCTACCTGTCCTACCTGGCGGCTTTCTACGACTCGCGGTTCCACTTGGACCCGGAGCTGTTCGCCCTGGTGTGGACGCTCAGCGGCGCGGCTTTCTTCGTCGGCAACCTGCTCGCGGGCCGGTACACCAGCGCCGAGGCGCCGTGGATCCGGCCGGAACGCATGCTCACCGCGAGCCTCGTGGTGGCGCTGGGTTCGGTGGTGGCCTTCTACTTCGCCGAGAACCTGGTGCTCGCGCTGGCGCTCACCGCGGTGCAGGGCGCCGCCCACGCCACCGTGGCGGCCTGCGTGGTGACCCTGCTGGTGCGCCGCTGCGGCCCGCTGCGGGGCTCGGCTCTGGGCGTGAACGCAGCAGGCATGAGCCTGGGCACCTTCACCGGCGCCGCCCTGGGCGGCATCGGCCTCGGCGTCGCCGGCTACCCGGGTACCGCGGCCGCCTTCGGCGCGATCACCCTGCTCGCCCTCGTCGCCGCCCTCTTCGTCCGCCCGACTCCACCGTGAGTGCGAAAGCCACATTCGTGACACCTGCGCACCTGAGGCCGTGATCGGTCGACGAGGTGCTGCCTGGCGCCAATCTCCTCTTGGGCGCCCACTTGCCCAAGCCCGCGTGCCGTTCTACCTCGTCGTGGAAGGCGGCGAGGCGGTGCTGCACGAGTGGCGCGACGGCGAGTACCACCTGTCCGAGAAGAGCGACGCCGGTGTGCTGAGCCTGCGTCGCCCGTTCGCGGTGGAGGTCACCCTCGGGGGGTGATCTCGCTGCGCTGCCAGGGTGAAGCGGGGTTGGTAACCCGCTGGTAGCTGGGCAGAATCCGCCACGTGGGAGGCATGATGCCGGCATGAGCCGGCCGGCGCGGTGAGCCGCGCGCGGGGGGCTTTGCTGGTGGCACTGGCGATCGACAACTTCGGCACCGGGCTCTTCCTGCCGCTGACGCTGGTCTACCTCACCCGGGTGGTGGGCCTGCCGCTGGCACTGGCAGGCACCATCGTGCCGCTGGGTACGGTCGCCGGGCTGCTGGTGCCGCCGCTGGCCGGGCGCCTCACCGACCGCGTCGGCGCGCGGCTGGTGGTGATCCTCGCCCAACTCGTGCAGGCCGCCGGGGTCGTGGCCTACCTGCTCGCCGGTTCGGCGGTGGCCGTGGTCGTCGCCGCGATCCTGGTCGCCGCGGGCCAGCAGGCGTTCTACTGCGCGCTCTACGCACTGGTCGCCGACGTCGCCGGGGACGTGCCCAAGGACCGGCCGTTCGCGGTGGTCGGCATGGTCCGCGCGGCCTCGTTCGGCGCCGGTGGCCTGGTCGCGGCCTTGCTGCTGACCGGCTACGGCACCACCGGCTTCCGGCTGGCGCTCGGCACCAACGCGCTGACCTACCTGCTCGCCGCGCTCGTGCTGCTGCTCTGCCTGCGCGAACCGCTGGGCCGCTTCCTGCCGCCTCCGTGCCGGCTCACCACGGGCCCGCTGCGCGACCGGCCGTACGTCGCACTCATCCTGATCAGCGGACTGTTCGGCCTGTCGCTGGACGTCTTCCTGATCGGCGTCCCGGTGTTCGTCCTGGAACAACTGCGCGGGCCGTCGTGGCTGCCCGGCGCGATCATCGCGCTGCTCACCCTCTGCACCAGCGTCGGCGGCACGCTCGCGCTCCGGCTGACCCACCGCCTCAGCCGGATCGACGCCATGCGCTTCGGCTCCCTGCTCTACGCGGTGTGGTGGCTGAGCTGCCTCGGCGCGGTGCTGGTGCCCCCGGCCGCGCAGCCGGGGTACCTGCTCGCGGTCACGCTGATCATCGCCACCGCGAACCTGGTGTTCGGCCCGCGGGCCAACGCGCTGGCCGAGGCGGCGGCCCCGCGCGCGGCCCGCGGCCGGTACCTCGCCGCCTTCCAGTACGCCTTCACCGCCGCGCAGGTCCTCGCCCCGGCCGTGGTCGCGTTGTTCTCGGTGGCCATCTGGCTGCCGTGGCTGGTGGTCGCGGTCTGCGCGGTGCTGGCGGTGTTCGGTCTGAACGGGCTGGCCGCGCGGCTGCCGGCCCACGCGGTGCACCCGCCGCGGCCGGGGGAGTCAGGCGGGTGAGGGGTCGATGCGGAAGACCGCGCACCGCCCGGCGAGCGCCTCGAACTCGTCCGGCGAATCGGACTCGACGATGCCCGCGCTGGTCATCATCGACACGCCGGACGGCACCTTCGCGGGGAACGCCCGCAGGATCGGGCGCGCCTGTTCGACGGGCAGTTCGACGAGCCGCACCTGCTCGTGGCGGCGGCCGCAGGTGAGCGTGCCCGCCTTGGCCGCGCTGGCGTTGCGCACCCAGTCGGCACCGGGGAAGCCCCCGACGACGTAGCGCTCACCTTCGTGCTCCATCAGGGAAATGGGCGTGGTGCGGGGCTTCCCGGACTTCCGGCCGGGCACGGTCAGCAGGTGCATCCCGCCGAGCTTGAGCCCGGTCCGCTGGAGTCCGACGAACACCCGGTTCATCGGCTTGAGCCAGCGCGGGGGCGTGACCTTGGCAGTGGGCAAATCCGACCTCCATCATCGAACGGTAGGCTGTACCGTACAGCATACGGTACAGCCTTGTCTAGGATGGCCCGCATCATGGCGACCGACAGCAGCTCCGACCCCGCCCGCAGCCTCGCGATCCTCTGGCGCACCCGTGAAGTGGCCAGCCGCAAGGGGAGACCCGAACTGAGCGTGGACCGCATCGCGCGCACGGCCATCGAGCTGGCCGACGCCGACGGCTTCGACTCGCTGTCGATGCGCAAGGTCGCCGAGAAGCTCGGCGTCGGCACGATGTCGCTCTACACCTACGTGCCGGGCAAGGCCGAGCTGATGGACGTCATGTTCGACCTCGTGCAGGCCGAGACCGCGCGCCCGGACGAGGTGGAGGGCGGCTGGCGGGCCAAACTCGAGCTGATCGCGCGCGAGAACCTGGCGCTCTACCGGCGCCACCCGTGGCTGCTGCACGCCTCGCACCGGTCCGTGCTCGGCCCCCGCGTGATCGAGAAGTACGAGTACGAACTCCGTGCGCTGGAAGGGATCGGGCTCACCGAGATCGAGATGGACTCGGTGCTCACGCTGCTGATCGGCCACGCGCAGGTGTCCGCGCGCGGGCGGGCCGAAATCTCCAGGGTGGAGCGCGCCTCCGGGCTCACCGAGGAGCAGTGGTGGACGCAGAACGCGCCGCTGCTCGAGCAGGTCATCGACTACAGCCGCTACCCGGTGGCCTCCAGGGTGGGCGCCGCGGCCGGTGCCGCGCACCACGCCTCCTACAGCCCGGAGCACGCGTTCGAGTTCGGCCTGGCCCGGATTCTCGACGGGATCGCGGTCCTCGTCGGGGGCAGGGCAGACGCCGGGAGCTGAGTTGGCTACGGTGGCCCGGTGAATACCGCCGCGGCGTCGTTCCTGGCCAGCATCCCCAGCCCCGATCGCGGGGTGTGGCACATCGGGCCCATCCCGATCCGCGCCTACGCGCTGTGCATCATCGCGGGCATCGTCGTGGCCATCTGGCTGGGCGAACGCCGCTGGGTGGCGCGCGGGGGCACCAAGGGCACGATCCTCGACATCGCGGTGTACGCGGTGCCGTTCGGCCTGGTCGGCGGGCGGCTCTACCACGTGATCACCGACTGGCACCGGTACTTCGGCGAGGGCAAGGACCCGATCCAGGCGCTGAACATCGTCAACGGCGGCCTCGGCATCTGGGGCGCCATCGCGCTGGGCGGGGTCGGCGCGTGGATCGGCTGCCGCCGCAAGGGCATCCCGCTGCCCGCCGTCGCGGACGCCCTCGCGCCGGGCATCGTCATCGCGCAGGGTGTGGGCCGCCTCGGCAACTACTTCAACCAGGAGCTCTACGGCGGGCACACCGACCTGCCGTGGGCGCTGGAGATCTACTCGCGGGTCAGCATCGACGACCCGCGCATCGAGGACACGCTCAACGGCGTCGCGCTGAACAACATCCCGATCGACACCGTGCACCCGACCTTCCTCTACGAACTGCTGTGGAACCTCGGGGTCGCGCTGCTGGTCATCTGGGCGGACAAGAAGCTGCGCCTGGGCCACGGCCGCGCGTTCGCGCTCTACGTCGCCGGCTACACCCTCGGCCGGACCTGGATCGAGCTGATGCGCACCGACGCGGCCACCCTGGTCTTCGGGGTCCGGGTCAACGTCTGGGTTTCGATCCTGGTGTTCGCCGGCGCGGTGATCTACTACTTCGCCGCCCGCGGCCGGGGGGAGCGGGAAGCGCCGGAGACACTCAAGGGCAAGGACGGCGACCAGCCGGACGAGGAACTGGACGGCGAGGAGAACGCCGTGGTGCCGAACGGCAACGGCGCCACGAGCGCGGACGAGCCGGGCTCGACAGAGCGCACAGAGCCCGCGGCGCGCACCGAGCGCACGGACAAGCCGGACACAAAGGACTGAAAGCCCAGGTCAGGCGAGGGTGACGAATACCGCGGCGGCACAGGGCTGCCGCGTTCGCCCGAGCGGGCTAAGCTGGAGCGACTGCGCCGAACTGTTCCGGAGAACCTAGTTAGCGGGCCGAAGTAATCTCATCCCATCAAGAACGATGTCGTTCGGGCCGATCGGATCGTTACGGTCGAATGACCGGAAACACGCCTTCGACGGGTGCCCCGGCGTTTCCGGGATGTTAAGGTCGCGTCAACGAGCGGGCCATCGTCGTCCCGTGCGCAGCGTTAACCAGGGATTTTTCCCGAACTGAGCACGAAACGACGAGGGAGGTCCCTTGATGATCTTCTCCGCCAATCCCGGTCCCAGTGGTCTGTACGACCCCACCACCGAGCAGGACTCCTGCGGGGTCGCCATGGTGGCCGACATCCGCGGCCGCCGCTCGCACGGCATCGTCACCGACGGCCTGACCGCACTGGCGAACCTGGAGCACCGTGGTGCCGCGGGCGCCGAGCCGACCAGCGGGGACGGCGCGGGCATCCTGCTGCAGCTCCCCGACGAGCTGCTCCGGGCCGAAGTGGACTTCGAGCTGCCCGACCCCGGGGAGCACGGCCATTCCTACGCCGCGGGCATCGCCTTCCTGCCGGTCGAAGAGGACCGCCGGGCCAAGGCGGTCGAGCTGATCGAGCGCGTCGCCGACGAGGAAAGCCTGGTGGTGCTGGGCTGGCGCGACGTGCCGATCACCCCGGACACCGCCGAGGTCGGCCCGACCGCACGGTCGGTCATGCCGCACTTCGCCATGCTGCTGGTGGCGGGCAAGCCGGCCACCGACGGGCACACGCCCAGCGGCGTCGAGCTCGACCGGCTCGCCTTCTGCCTGCGCAAGCGCGCCGAGCACGAGACCGAGGTGGCCGGCTGCGGCACCTACTTCCCGTCGCTGTCCGCGCGCACGCTGGTCTACAAGGGAATGCTGACCACCGAGCAGCTGCCCGCCTTCTTCAGCGACCTCACCGACGAGCGCCTGGCCAGTGCGATCGCCGTGGTGCACAGCCGGTTCTCCACCAACACGTTCCCGTCGTGGCCGCTGGCGCACCCGTTCCGGTTCGTCGCCCACAACGGTGAGATCAACACCATCCGCGGCAACCGCAACCGCATGCGCGCCAGGGAAGCGCTGCTGGAGTCGGACCTGCTGCCCGGCGACCTGAGCAGGCTGTACCCGATCTGCTCGGCCGACGCCTCGGACTCCGCCTCCTTCGACGAGGTGCTGGAGCTGCTGCACCTCGGCGGGCGCAGCCTGCCGCACGCGGTGCTGATGATGATCCCGGAGGCGTGGGAGAACCACACCACGATGGACGCCCAGCGCCGTGCGTTCTACCAGTTCCACGCCAGCCTGATGGAGCCGTGGGACGGCCCGGCCTGCGTCACCTTCACCGACGGCACCCTGGTCGGCGCGGTGCTCGACCGCAACGGCCTGCGCCCGGCGCGCTGGTGGCGCACCGCCGACGACCGCGTGGTGCTGGCCAGCGAGGCCGGCGTGCTGGACGTGCCGCCGGATCAGGTGGTGGCCAAGGGCAGGCTGAAGCCGGGCCGGATGTTCCTGGTGGACACCGCGGCAGGCCGGATCGTCGACGACCGCGAGGTCAAGACCGAGCTCGCCGCGCAGCTGCCCTACGAGGACTGGCTGCACGCCGGGCTGCTGCAGATCGCCGACCTGCCCGACCGCGACCACATCGTGCAGAGCCACGATTCGGTGCTGCGGCGCCAGCTCTCCTTCGGCTACACCGAGGAAGAGCTGAAGATCCTGCTCACCCCGATGGGCATCAACGGCGCCGAGCCGATCGGCTCGATGGGCACCGACACCCCGCCCGCCGTGCTGTCCCAGCGCTCGCGGCTGCTCTACGACTACTTCAAGCAGAACTTCGCGCAGGTGACCAATCCGCCGCTGGACGCCATCCGCGAGGAGCTGGTCACCTCGATGGCGCGGATCATGGGCCCGGAGCAGAACCTGCTCGAACCCGGCCCGGCCTCCTGCCGTCACGTGCAGCTGCCCTACCCGGTCATCGACAACGACGAGCTGGCCAAGCTCATCCACATCAACGACGACGGCGACCTGCCCGGGTTCGCCTGCACCGTCCTCTCCGGACTGTACGAAGTGGACGGTGGAGCGGCGGCGCTGGCCGAGGCGGTCGAGCGGGTGCGCCGCGAGGCCTCCGAGGCGATCGCCGCCGGGGCGCGCACACTGGTGCTCTCCGACCGCGACTCCGACCACCGCATGGCGCCGATCCCTTCGCTGCTCCTGGTTTCCGCGGTGCACCACCACCTGGTGCGCACCAAGGAACGCCTGCGCGTGGCGCTGGTGGTGGAGAGCGGGGACGCGCGCGAGGTGCACCACGTCGCGCTGCTGCTCGGTTACGGTGCCGCCGCGGTGAACCCGTACCTGGCCTTCGAGACCATCGAGGACCTGATCGGCCAGGGCGCGATCACCGGCATCGAACCGGCCAAGGCCATCCGCAACTACGTGCAGGCGCTGGTCAAGGGCGTCCTGAAGATCATGTCCAAGATGGGCATCTCCACCGTGGGCGCCTACACCGCGGCCCAGGTCTTCGAATCCTTCGGCCTGGCGCAGGACCTGCTCGACGAGTACTTCACCGGCACCAGCTCGAAGCTCGGTGGCGTCGGCCTGGACGTGCTCGCCGAGGAGGTGGCCATGCGCCACCGCCGCGCCTACCCGGACAACCCGACCGACCGGGTGCACCGCCGCCTGGACACCGGTGGCGAGTACGCCTACCGCCGCGAGGGCGAACTGCACCTGTTCACCCCGGAGACGGTGTTCCTGCTGCAGCACGCCAGCAAGACCGGGCGCGAGGACGTGTACCGCCAGTACACCGCCGAGGTCGAGCGCCTCAACCGCGAAGGCGGGGCGCTGCGGGGCATGTTCGCCTTCCAGACCGGTGGACGGCCGCCGGTGCCGATCGACGAGGTCGAGTCGGTCGAGTCGATCTGCAAGCGGTTCAACACCGGGGCCATGTCGTACGGCTCGATCTCGATGGAGGCGCACCAGACGCTGGCCATCGCGATGAACCGGATCGGCGGCCGGTCGAACACCGGTGAGGGCGGCGAGGACCCGGAGCGGCTCTACGACCCCGAACGCCGCAGCGCGATCAAGCAGGTCGCGAGTGGACGGTTCGGCGTGACGAGCGAGTACCTGGTCAACGCGGACGACATCCAGATCAAGATGGCGCAGGGCGCCAAGCCCGGCGAGGGCGGCCAGCTGCCGCCGAACAAGGTGTACCCGTGGATCGCGCGCACCCGGCACTCCACGCCGGGCGTCGGGCTGATCTCCCCGCCACCGCACCACGACATCTACTCCATCGAAGACCTCGCGCAGCTGATCCACGACCTGAAGAACGCCAACGAGCAGGCCCGCATCCACGTGAAGCTGGTCAGCTCGCTGGGGGTCGGCACGGTCGCGGCCGGGGTGTCGAAGGCCCACGCCGACGTGGTGCTGATCTCCGGGCACGACGGCGGCACCGGCGCCTCGCCGATGAACTCGCTCAAGCACGCGGGCACGCCGTGGGAGGTCGGCCTCGCCGAGACGCAGCAGACCTTGCTGCTCAACGGTTTGCGCGACCGGATCACCGTGCAGGTGGACGGCGCGCTGAAGACCGGCCGTGACGTGGTGGTCGCCGCGCTGCTCGGGGCCGAGGAGTACGGCTTCGCCACCGCGCCGCTGGTGGTGGCCGGGTGCGTGATGATGCGCGTGTGCCACCTCGACACCTGCCCGGTGGGCGTCGCCACGCAGAACCCCGAGCTGCGCGAGCGCTACACCGGCCAGGCCGAGCACGTGGTGAACTACTTCCGCTTCGTCGCTCAGGAAGTGCGGGAAACGCTGGCGGAGCTGGGTTTCCGCACCCTCGACGAGGCGATCGGGCGGACCGACGTACTGGAGACCAACGAGGCGCTCGAGCACTGGAAGGCCCAGGGGCTCGACCTCGGTCCGGTGTTCGAGATGCCGTCGCACACCCCGTACGGCGGCGCCAAGCGCAAGGTGCGCGACCAGGACCACGGGCTGCAGTTCGCCCTGGACCGCACGCTGATCCAGCTCGCCGAGGCGGCGCTGGAGGACGCGCACCCGGTGCGCCTGGAACTGCCGGTGCGCAACGTGAACCGGACCGTGGGCACGCTGCTCGGCTCGGAGATCACCCGGCGCTACGGCGGCCAGGGCCTGCCGGACGACACCATCCACGTGACGCTGACCGGGTCGGCGGGGCAGTCGCTCGGCGCCTTCCTGCCCGCGGGCATCACGCTCGACATGGTCGGTGACGCGAACGACTACGTGGGCAAGGGCCTGTCCGGCGGGCGCATCGTGGTGCGCCCCGATCCGTCGGCGAAGTTCGCCGCCGAGCGCCAGGTGATCGCGGGCAACACCATCGGCTACGGCGCCACCAGCGGGGAGATCTTCCTGCGTGGCCAGGTCGGGGAACGGTTCTGCGTGCGGAACTCCGGCGCGCTGGTGGTGTCCGAGGGCGTCGGTGACCACGCCTTCGAGTACATGACCGGCGGGCGCGCGGTGGTACTCGGCCCGACCGGGCGGAACCTGGCGGCCGGTATGTCCGGCGGCGTGGCCTACGTGCTCGACCTCGAGCGCGGTCAGGTCAACGAGGCGATGGTGGAGCTGAGCGCGCCGGTCGGGGAAGACCTGGCCTGGCTCAAGGAAACCGTGCAGCGGCACTACGACCTCACCCGGTCGCTGGTGGCCGCGTCCCTGCTGGGCGACTGGACCCGCCGCTCGGCCGCGTTCACCAAGGTGATGCCACGGGACTACAAGCGGGTGCTGGACGCGGCCAAGGCGGCTAAGGCCGCTGGACGCGATGTCGACGAGGCGATCATGGAGGCCGCTCGTGGCTGACGATGGCGAAGCACACCACGAGTGCCGACCGGGTGCGGGTGTCCCGCAGGACAAGGAGGCCGCTCGTGGCTGACCCCAACGGTTTTCTCAAGTACCAGCGGGCCGAGGCGAAGAAGCGTCCGGTCGACGAGCGGCTGGGTGACTGGGCCGAGGTCTACGAGGCCATTTCCCCGGCCGAGCGCAACGAGCAGGTGCGCACGCAGGCCACGCGCTGCATGGACTGCGGCATCCCGTTCTGCCACTCCGGTACCGCGGGCTGCCCGCTGGGCAACCTGATCCCGGAGTGGAACGACCTGGTGCGCCGCGGTGACTGGGCAGCGGCCAGCGATCGCCTGCACGCGACCAACAACTTTCCCGAGTTCACCGGGAAGCTGTGCCCGGCGCCGTGCGAAGCCGGTTGTGTGCTCTCGATTTCGCCGGTGTCCGGCGGCCCGGTGACGATCAAGCGGATCGAGCAGACCATCGCCGACCAGTCCTGGGAAGCCGGTTACGTGCAGCCCCAGGTGTCCGCGGTGTCGTCGGGGCAGCGGGTGGCCGTGGTCGGGTCCGGCCCGGCCGGGCTCGCCGCCGCGCAGCAGCTGACGCGTGCCGGGCACGAGGTCACCGTGTTCGAGCGGGACGACCGGCTTGGTGGGCTGCTGCGGTACGGCATCCCCGAGTTCAAGATGGAGAAGAAGGTCCTGGACCGGCGGCTCGCGCAACTCCGCAAGGAGGGCACGAAGTTCGTCACCGGCTGCGAGGTCGGTGTGGACCTGACCGTGGACGAGCTGAACGAGCGCTTCGACGCCGTGGTGCTCGCGGTCGGCGCGCTGCGCGGCCGCGACGACCGGGTGACCCCGGGCCGGGAGCTGGCGGGGGTGCACCTGGCGATGGAGCACCTGGTGCCCGCCAACAAGTTCGTCGAGGGCGACGGGCCGCCGGAGGTGGACGCCGCCGGCAAGCACGTGGTGATCATCGGCGGTGGCGACACCGGGGCCGACAGCTACGGCACCGCGACCCGGCAGGGCGCGCTTTCGGTGACCCAGCTGGACCAGTACCCGATGCCACCGTCCACAAGGGACGACGACCGGTCGCCGTGGCCGACCTGGCCGTACATCCTGCGCACCTACCCCGCGCACGAGGAGTCGGGCGAGCGGAAGTTCGCCGTGGCGGTGAAGCGGTTCGTCGGCGACGAGAACGGCACCGTGCGCGCGGTCGAACTCCAGCAGGTGAAGGTGACCAAGGACCCGGCGACCGGGCGGCGCGAGGTGGTGCCGATCAGCGACGAGGTCGAGGAGCTGCCCGCGGACCTGGTGCTGCTGGCGATCGGCTTCGAGGGCGTCGAGCACATGTCGCTGCTCGACGGGCTCGGCCTTTCGCTGACCCGGCGCGGCACGCTGTCCTGCGGGGCGGACTGGCAGACCTCGGCACCGGGCGTGTTCGTCTGCGGTGACGCGCACCGCGGTGCTTCGCTGGTGGTGTGGGCGATCGCGGAAGGCCGCTCGGTGGCGAACGCCGTGGACGCCTACCTCACCGGGGCGTCGGACCTGCCCGCTCCGGTGCACCCCACCGCGTTGCCGCTGGCCGTCGTCTGACGCTACGGCTGATTGCTATGAGTGGGGCATTACTTGCGTTCAATGCAAGTAATGCCCCATTCATAGCGTTTGGGCAGCCGTCGCAGCCGGGTCATGGGATGATGCGGCGCTTGCGCAGGTCGTCGAACAGGCGCCACATCATCTCCTCGGTGTCGACGAATTCGTGGAAACCGAAGCGGCGGGCCTTGGTGCCGTCGGCGAACATGTCGTAGTCCCACGACAGCACGAAATCCACGAACGGCCACGCCGAAACCTGCTGGTACGGCGTGGGTTCGAGGTTGTGCCGGGCCACGATCCGGTCCCACAGCGGCTCCTTGTCCGCCATCACCACGTCCAGTGACATCGGCAGCGGGGGAGCGACCGCCAGGCCGAAGTAGTCCGCGATCTTGGGCCAGAGGTCGTTCCAGCGGAACAGATCCCCGTTGGTGATGTTGAACGCCTGGTTCGCGCACCGCTCGTCGGTGGCCGCCCAGACGGTGGCCCGCGCGAGCAGTCCGGCGTCGGTCATCTCCAGCAGTTTGCCGTAGGCGCCGGGTTTCCCGGGGAACCGCAGCGGCAGGCCGAGTTCCTTCGAAATGGTCGCGTACACCGCGATCGAGACGGCCAGGTTCATCGGGTTGCCCAGCGCCGTGCCACCGACCACCGCCGGCCGGAGCGCCGACCAGGTCCAGGTTTTCCCTTCCTGGCGTCGTTCCAGGAACTCCTGCTGGTCCACATTGAACTCCGGTGGCATGTGCCCGGCGTCGTCCTCGCGGGCGGGGGTCTTGAACGGCCCGAGGTGGGCGCCGTAGACCTTGTACCCCTGCATCAGGCTGACGTGGCGCAACCCGGTGGCCACCGGCTCGATCGCGTCGACCACGTTGACCAGCATCGCCAGGTTCGGCGGCACGAGTTCCGCCCAGGTCGGCCGGTCCTGGTAGGCCGCGAAGAACACGTGCGTCACCTCGGTGAGCGCACCGAGTTCGGCGCGGCAGTCGTCGGCGTCGAGCAGGTCCACGGCGACGTGCCGGACGTTCGGGGACGGTTCACCACCACGCCGGGACAGGCCGATCACCGTCCAGTCGCCGAGTGCGGCGAGGTGCTCCACCAGGTTGCTGCCGATGACTCCGTGCGCGCCCACCACGAGGGCGACCTTCTTGCTCATACCTCGATGTTCGACGGCTTTCGTGCATAAGTCCAAGTCTTGTTTCTCATCGGAGCGATAAAATCTGCTCATGAGCACGCTGCGCCGCTTCGAGTACCTGGCCGCCGTGGTGGACGAGGGTTCGTTCACCCGTGCCGCCGAGCGGCTGCACGTCACCCAGCCCGCGCTGTCCCACCAGATCCGTGCGCTGGAGCAGGACGCGGGTGGTGCCCTGCTGGAACGGTTGCCGCGCGCGGTCCGGCTGACCGCGATGGGTCGCGCCATGCTGCCGCACGCCAGGGCCGCGCTCGCCGACGCGGAACGGGCCGTCTGCGCTGCCCGGCAGGCCGCCGGGCTGGAGGCGGCCGACCTGCGCGTGGCGACGGTGTACTCGGTGAGCCTCGGCGTGCTGCCGCCGGTATTGCGCGAGTGGAGCCGCAGGCACCCGGGCGTGGCGATCACGCTGTTCGAGCACCGGCACACCGGCGAACTCCGCGAGGCGATGCTGGCCGGGCAGGCCGATCTGGCCGTCGGGCCCCGGCCGCCGGACTGGGAGGGGCCGGTGCGCACGCTGGGGGAGGAGGACTTCGTGCTGGTCCTCGCCGCGGACGACCCCGCGACGCCGGGCACGACCACCCGGCTGGCGGACTTCGCCGAGCGCGGCTGGGTGCACTACGCACCGGAGAACGGGCTCGCCGAGGTGCTCGACCAGGCCTGCGCGGCAGCCGGGTTCCGGCCCCGTGCCGCGATCCGCGCCCAGACCGCGGTGGCGCCGCTGCTCGCCGCCGCCGGGCTCGGGCCCGCGCTGGTGCCGTCGAACCTGCTGCCCGCCGGGTTCGAGGGCCGGGTGCTGCGGCTCGATCCGCCGGTGCGCCGGGAACTGGCGGTCTACACGCGCGGCACCCCGGACCCGGTTTCCGCGGCTTTCGCCGACCTGCTCGCCGAGGCGGAACTCTAGTCGGTTTGAGAAAATTTCCACCTTTGGTCTGTACCTTCCCGTCGGAGATTATTACGCTCGGCGTCCGGTTCGACCCTGCGGCGGCAATTGATCAATTCGATTGCTGTCTCGAAACCGTTCACTGGAGGAAGAATGCGCAAATTCCTGGTGCGATCGCTCGTGGCGGGCGCGATCGCGTCACTGGGCGTGCTGGCGGGCTCCGGCATGGCCACGGCCGAGGTGGCCGGTGCCGACCCGGTCTTCGACCAGCCCGGCGCCGGCGCGGTCCCCGAGGTGGGTGCGCTGGTCACCAAGCTGACCCACAGCCAGGCGACCTCGCGGCTCAGCTCGTCGAACATCTCCTGGTCGTCCAGCGGGGGCTGCAGCGACCGCAACCGGCCGAACTGCACCTCGTTCGACCAGGTCAACCTGGCCACCATCCAGGGGGCGCAGACGCTGAAGTCGGCCTCGGGCTGCGGGCTGAACGTCACCGGCGGCACCGAGACCGGGCACGCCAGCGGCACCTACAGCCACTGGAACGGCTACAAGCTCGACTTCTCGCTGAGCAGCTGCCTGACCAACTACATCAAGGGCAACTTCAGCTCCATCGGCGGCAACAAGTGGAAGGCTGGCTCGGGCAACATCTACTACCTCGAGTCGAACCACTGGGACGTCACCTTCTACAACTGTGGCGGGTGCTGATCCTTTCCCGGCGCTGAACGCGGCGGGCGGTGCGAGGGTCACCGCCCGCCGTTTCCGGCATTCGGCCCACGACTTCGGCGGGGAATCGGGCGAACGGCCGATTGCCGCAGTGTAGTCAGCTGATTACCGTCAATTCGTTCGGTGGTGAATCACATTCCTGCGGACGAACAGGTGGGCGCGATGAGGCGAGCATCCTTACTGACCGCGATCGGCTTGACCCTCGGCGCCCTGCTGAGCGCCCCCGCGACGGGACAGGCCCAGACCGCCGCCGACTACTGGACCCCGGAGAAGATGCGCTCGGCGGTGCCGGTCGAACGGCTGGTCACCGCGCCGGAGGCGGTGGCGGGCGAGGTGCTCGCGGGCGTGCCGGAGGTCGTCCCGGCCGCGTTCCCGACCACGGGCGCGCCCTGGACCGGCGGCGGCGACGTGGTGCGCACCGCGGGCCGCGTGTTCTTCACCATGGGCGGCCAGAACGCCTCGTGCAGCGGTGACGCGGTGACCAGCGAGAACAAGAGCACGGTGATCACCGCCGGGCACTGCGTGAAGTACCAGGGTGCCTTCCACACCAACTGGATCTTCGTGCCCGCCTACGACGACGGGAACGCGCCCTACGGCGAATGGCCCGCGACGACCACGCTGACCACCCCGCAGTGGGAAGCCGGTGAGGACATCAACTACGACGTCGGCGCGGCGGTCGTGGCTCAGGTGAACGGGCAGTCCCTGACCGACGTGGTCGGCTCGCAGGGCATCGCGTTCAACCAGCCGCGCAACCAGAACATGTACACCTTCGGCTACCCCGCCGCGGATCCGTACGACGGCACCACGCTCATCCACTGCAGCGGGAGCACCTTCACCGACTTCCTGCTCACCCAGGACCACGGGATGGCCTGCGGCATGACCGGCGGGTCCAGCGGCGGGCCGTGGTTCCTGCAGTTCGACGAGCAGACCGGGCGCGGGGTGCAGGCTTCGGTGAACAGCTTCGGCTACGTCTTCCTGCCCGGCTACATGTTCGGCCCGTACTTCGGCGCGGAGGCCCAGGCGCTCTACGCGCAAGCGCAGTCCGCATGAGCGCGGGGTGAGGGATGAACTGACCGTGGGTGTTCATTCCCTGGGAGTTCCGTCCCGCTGACCGGGAGATGGGTGTCACGGCATATTCTTGTCCCGTGAACTGGACAGTGGACGTTCCCGTAGACACGCTCCCTGAACTCCCGCCGCTGCCGCCCGAGTTGCGGGCCCGCCTCGACGAGGCGCTGTCCCGGCCCGCGGCCCAGCAGCCCGACTGGCCGGACCAGGCGCTCACCGGCCGCGTTCGCGCGGTGCTGGAAAGCGTGCCGCCGATCACTGTGCCCGCGGAGATCGACCGGCTGCACCAGCGCCTGGCCATGGTGGCCAACGGCGAGGCGTTCCTGCTCCAGGGCGGTGACTGCGCGGAGACCTTCGAGTCCAACACCGAACCGCACATCCGCGCGAACCTGCGCACGCTGCTGCAGATGGCCGTGGTGCTGACCTACGGCGCCAGCCTGCCGGTGGTCAAGGTGGGCCGGATCGCCGGTCAGTACGCCAAGCCGCGCTCGGCCTCCACCGACTCGCTCGGCCTGCCGGTCTACCGCGGTGACATCGTCAACTCGCTGATCGCCAAGCCCGAGCTGCGGGTGCCCGACCCCGGCCGGATGATCCGCGCCTACGCCAACGCGGGCGCGGCGATGAACCTGGTGCGCGCGCTGACCGCGGCCGGGATGGCCGACCTGGGCCAGCTGCACGACTGGAACCGGGACTTCGTGCGCCTCTCGCCGGCCGGTGAGCGGTACGAGGCACTGGCCAGCGAGATCGACCGCGGCCTGCGGTTCATGTCAGCGTGCGGGGTCACCGACACCTCGCTGCACACCACCGAGATCTTCGCCAGCCACGAAGCCCTGCTGCTGGACTACGAGCGGGCGCTGCTGCGCCTCGACAACGCCGACGCGGACAACCCCAAGCTGTACAACCTGTCCTCGCACTTCCTGTGGATCGGCGAGCGCACGCGGCAGCTGGACGGCGCGCACATCGCCTTCGCCGAGCTGCTGCACAACCCGATCGGGCTCAAGATCGGCCCGACCACCACGCCCGAGCAGGCGGTGGAGTACGTGCGCCGGCTCGACCCGCGCAACGAGCCGGGCAGGCTCACGCTGATCGCGCGCATGGGCAACGGCAAGGTGCGCGAGGTGCTGCCCGCCATCGTGGAGAAGGTCGAAGCTTCCGGGCACAAGGTCATCTGGCAGTGCGACCCGATGCACGGCAACACCCACGAGTCGTCCACCGGCTACAAGACCCGGCACTTCGACCGGATCGTGGACGAGGTGCAGGGCTTCTTCGAGGTGCACCGCAAGCTCGGCAGCTACCCCGGCGGCATCCACATCGAGCTGACCGGCGAAGACGTCACCGAATGCCTCGGCGGCGCCCAGGACATCTCCGACATCGACCTGGCAGGCCGCTACGAAACCGCCTGCGACCCGCGCCTGAACACCCAGCAGTCGCTGGAACTGGCCTTCCTGGTAGCCGAAATGCTCCGCTCGTAACGTGGCCGCGCCTCCGGCGCGGCGGCGAGGTCGCCTCTGAGCCGATTCCTGGACCACGCCACGCCATGCCGCTGGGCGGCCTGACGCGGCGCGGTCCAGGAATCGGCGCCACCTCGCGGCGGGCCGAGCCCCACACTCGCCGCCCCCGAACTGGGGTCCCGGGTGACACGGATGTGGCTCCGCCCCGAGGAGGCACGCCTGGCACTTCGGTGAGCCTCAGGCGCAGGTGTCGGCGAGGGTGGCGGTGGACTTGGCGAAGGCGTCTCGCAGGGAGCCCAGGTCGGCGACGGCTTCGCCGTTGGCCTGCAGGCCGATGTGCACCGAGTCGCGGTAGACGGAGATCGCGATGCCCAGTGCCTGGTGCGGCGGCAGCGGGACCAGCGGGTAGATCTCCCGCAGCCGCGCGCCGTCCAGGGTGAGCGGGCCGCCCGGCATCGGCACGTTGGTGACCACCGTGTCGAACAGCAGGGGGGCCGCCCGTCCCGCCGCCCTGGTGGCCAGGCGGTGCACCGGCGCGGGCAGCCGGTTGGCCAGGACGCCGAACGCGCCGGGGCCGGTGGCGGTGCCCTGCGCCTTGGCGTGGCTCATCGACCGGCGCACCGCGCGCAGGCGGGCCACCGGGTCGGTCAGGCCGATCGGCAGGTCGCACAGGTAGCCCGAGAGCTGGTTGCCGTCGGTGCTGCCCTGGTGCCGGGCACGCACGCTCACCGGGATCAGCGCCCGCAGCGTGCGGTCGTCGGCGCGGTGGCCCCGGTTGATCAGCCAGTCACGCAGCGCCCCGGCGACGATGGCGAGCAGCACGTCGTTCGTGGTGCCGCCGTGGGCCCTGCGTACCCGGCGCAGGTCGGCGAGGTCCAGCCGCACGAAGCCGAGGCTGCGCTCGTCCGCGTCCGGCGCGGAGATCGGTGAGGCCGGGTACGGGCGCGCGGCCCGCAGCATCGAGGAGGCGATCGACGCGCCTTCCGCGGCCTGCGTGAAGACGGTCGAGACGCCGTCCTTCAGCAGGCTCAGCGCCCCGCGCGCGGGCTTGGCTCCGACCGGCTTGGGGCTGGTCGCGCGTACCGCACGCGCACCGGGCAGCTCATCGAGCAGGCCCGAGCCGATGGTGAAGGCGCCCGCGCCGTCGGCGAGCGCGTGGTGCAGTTTGAGCAACACCGCGAACCGGCCGCCGGGCAGCCCGGTCACCAGGCGCAGGTCCCACAGCGGACGGCTCATGTCGAGCGGTTCGGCGATCCACAGTGAAGCGAAGGCGGCGAGTGGATCCGGTTCGTACAGCGAGGAAACGTGGTGCACGCCGAGGTGCCGCGCCGGGTCGAAACCGGGGTCGTCCACCCAGACCGCGCCGCCCGGCGGCAGCAGCGTGTGCCGGATGTGCTTGCGCAGCTGGGGAATCCGCGCCGCACGCGCGGCCAGCAGCAGGGTCAGGCGCTCGGTGTCCACCGGCCCGCCGGGCTCGAAGGTGACCACCGCCCCCATGTGCATCGGGGTCCGTTCGCCCTCCAGGCAGAGAAACGCCACGTCGAGTCCGCTGAGCCGGCCGTCGAGCATCGATCGGACCTCCCTGAACAGAAGTGGATTCGAGCTGCCAGTTCACCAGCAGGACGTGTCAGGTGAATGGTCGGGGTGTTTCCACGGGGATAACGCATCCTCTCGTTCACCCGGACGGCGGTAAATCGATCTCCTCGTTTCTTCCTCGCCGTAGAGTTTTCGCCGATGCCCGGCCGAATGCAGCCGCCTTTTGCCCTAAACGGGAGGAAACCGTTGCCAGATAACTAATCTCGGCTGACTAGCCCAGGTGAGTGTGCTTAAGCTCTCCGGCCGAGAAATGCGAGCAACCGGTCACCGGAGGTGGCGCGTCCGGTTACTTCGATCGGTGCGGCGAATCGCTCGGGACGGTCGGCGCCGGTGATGAACAGCGCGGAAAGCTCGAGCATTTCCCCGGCCAGTGCCGGTGGGAGTGGACGGTCGTGGCCGCAGGCCCGCGCCACGTCCCAGCCGTGCACCGCCACCTCCAGCGCGCCGGCGCCGGCGATGAGGCCGGTGGTCATCGGCGTCCCGCCCATCGAGACCAGGTCGCGCGGCTCACCCGTCCAGGCACCGAGCAGTTCGCCCGCCCTGGCCCGCACGGCCGCGGCCGGGTCGCCCGGCACCGGTGCCGCGGGCTCCAGGCTCACGCGGCCGAACTCGGCGGCTTCGGCCAGCGCGGTGAGCGCGTCGTCCAGGTGCGCCAGCAGCGCACGCAGGTCCCAGTCACGGCAGGGCGTGGGGTTCGCCATCGACTCGTCGGTGACCAGCATGAGGTTGCCCAGTGTGTAGCTGACCGCGCGCTCCAGCAGGGCGACCCCGCCGGTCAGGGCGCGGGGTGGCGTCGGCATCATGACCGGACCCCGCGCTCAGGCGGTGGCGGCGGGGTAGTCGGCAGGCAGCGTTTCCGGCAGTTCGAAGACCGCGAACAGGCTCGCGTCCACGAAGTTCGCCACGTGCGTGATCCCGCCCCGGCCCAGGGTGAGCACCTGCAGGTTGAACGCGCGGAACCGCTCGCCGTCGCTCTCTCGCAGGTACGTGCCGAAGGCGGGCTGCCCATTGGCCCAGGTGGCCACCAGCCGGGTGTGCCCAGGACGGCAGGGGCAGCGCGTGGACAGGTGGCGGGCGATCCGCTCGACACCGAGGTACCAGCCGGCGAACGGCGGCATCTCCCAGACCGCGTCCTCGGTGAACAGCTTGATGATCGCCGGGATGTCCTTGGCTTCGAAGGCGGTGACGAAGCGGTCGAGCAGTTCGCGCTGCTCGGCGGCGGACGGCTCGGTCACCGCGTTCTCGGTCGGCGCCACCTTCTCCAGTTGCGCGCGGGCGCGCTGCAGGATGCTGTTCACCGCGGGTGTGGAGATGTCCATCAGCTCGGCCACCTCGGCGGCCCGCCACTTCAGCACGTCACGCAGGATCAGCACCGCGCGCTGACGCGGTGGCAGGTGCTGCAGCGCGGCGACCAGCGCGAGCCGGACGCTCTCGCGGGAGGTGACGATCGCGGCCGGGTCGGCGCCGTCGGCCCCGGTGAGCGCGTCGGGCACCGGCTCCAGCCACGGCACCTCGCGCCGCTCCTGCAGGGTGTCCTCCGGCTCGCAGCCGGGCGCGCCGAGGCCGGTGGGCATCGGGCGCCTGCCGCGGCTTTCCAGCGCGGTCAGGCAGGCGCTGGTGGCGATGCGGTAGAGCCACGTACGCAGTGAGGAACGGCCCTCGAAACGGTCGTAGGCGCGCCAGGCACGAATGTAGGTTTCCTGCACGAGGTCCTCGGCGTCGTGCACCGAGCCGAGCATCCGGTAGCAGTGGGCCATCAGCTCACGCCGGTAGGGATCGGCCTGGCTCAGGAAGTCACCGTCCGTGCCGGTGCTCACCACTTCTGTCATCGTGCCCACGACCTTCCTCCCGCCTGCCGATTCCTCCGCCACCGGTGCCCGGTCTGGCCCTTGCACCGGTACTGACCGGGCCCGGGCGGCGAACTCATCGGTCCTTCGGGAATACGTGTTTCGTGCTCGGGTGGTTCAGCGGAGGTCGGTCGTGGTGGGCACCACGGAACCGTTGGTCTCGGGCTCGGCGGACTTGCTCGTCTGGCCCATCGCCTCCATGAGCTGGCGAGCCAGGCCGAGGCCGGTGCCACCGAGCGAGAGCGCCTTGGCGAACATGTCGGACACGCCGTCGGCGCCGTTGAACACCACCATGTGGTCCACGCTGCCGAACGCCTTCGCCCCGGCTTCCACGATCTCCGGCCACCGCTCGGCCAGCTGCTGCGCGACCACGGCCTCCTGGTTCTCCGCCAGCGCCGCGGCACGCGCCTGGATCGCGTCCGCCTCGGCGAGGCCCTTCGCCTTGGCCGCCTCGGCTTCGGCGAGCCCCTTCGCCCTGGCGGCGTCCGCTTCGGCCAGCCCCTGCGCCTTGGCGGCGTGCGCCTGCGCTTCACCGGTGGCCCTGGTCGCGGCGGCACTGGCTTCACCACGGGCCTTGGTCGCCTGCGCCTCGGCCTCGGCGGCGGTCTTCACCTTGGTCGCGTCGGCCGCGGCCCGCAGTTCGGTCTCCTTGGCCTCGGCCTGCGCCTTGGCGATCGCCGCGTCGCGCTCGGCGTCCGCGGAGGTCCTGGTGTCATACGCTCGCGCGTCGGCGGGCTTGCGGACCTGCGACTGCAGCTTCTGCTCGGCCAGCGCGGCTTCCAGCTCCGCCGCCCTGGTCTCCTGGACCACGACCTCCTGGCGGGCGGTCGCCTCGGCCAGCGGGCCGGACTGACCGGCCTTCGCCCGCGCCTGGTCCACTTCGGCCTGGAACCCGGCCTGCTTGATCTCGCTCTCGCGGATCGCGCCCGCCTTCTGCGCGGCGGCGACCTGCTCGGCCTGGGTGGCTTCCTGGTCGCGCTGCGCCTCGGCGATGCGCGCGGACGCGGCCACCGCGGCCGCGTGCGGCTTGCCCAGGTTCAGGATGTAGCCCGACTCGTCCTCGATCTCCTGGATCTGCAGCGAGTCGACCACCAGCCCGAGCTTGATCATCTCGTTCGCCGACGAGCTGCGGATCTCCCCGGTGAGCGCGTCCCGGTTGTGGATCATCTCCTCGATGGTCAGCCCGCCGACGATCGAGCGCAGGTGCCCGGCGAACAGCTCGTGGATGGTGTCGTTCATGCCGTCCTGCTGGTCGAGGAACCGGCGGGCGGCGTTGGCGATCGAGGCGAAGTCGTCCCCGACCTTGTAGATGACCACCGCGCGCACGGTCACCGGAAGGCCCTGCTTGGTCACGCACGAGACCTGCAGGTTGGCGCCCCTGGTGTCCAGCGACAGCCGCCGCGCGGTCTGGAAGCCCGGGATCACCAGCACGCCCTTGCCGGTGATGATCTTGAAGCCGAGGCTGTCCGCGGTCTCCGAGCGCTGCACGCGCACGCCCCAGCCGGAGATGAGCAGCGCCTCGTTGGGCTCCGCGACCTTGTAGAGCATGCGGAGCAGGATGAACAGCACGATGATGGCGCCGACGACAACGCCGGCGAGGATCAGCGGATCCACGTCAGTCTCCCCCAGGTGAGTGGCTGGTCAGCCGAGCGGCAGCCAGCGCTGGACGTAGACCGTACGCGGTGACTCGAAATCCACCACCAGTACCTGCGTTCCGTTTTCGAATCGTTCCTGACCGTCGGCGGGGTAGGCGTAGAACGCTTCCGTGCCACCGCGGACGCTGAGCAGCACCTCGCCGACCAGGCCCGGGCCGATGGTGCCGGTGACCCGGCCTCGACTGCCGATCACAGGAACGTCCGGCACTGCACCTTGGTGCCCTTGCCGACCGGCGTGCCCGCCGGCGGGTTGGTCTCCACCACGAGGTTGAAGTCGTTCTTCTCGTCGTCCCTGCCGCGCTTGAAGTCCGGGTCGAGCCCGGCCTCGCGCAGGATCTTCGCCGCGTCCTTCGGCGAGCGGCCGACCACGTTCGGCACCTGCACGGCGCTGGAGATGAACACGCCGATCCGCTTGTCGCCGCCGGTGACCACGGTGCCGCCGGGTGGGCTGGTCTTGCTGACCTTGCCCGCGGGCACGTTCTGCACGAACTCCTCACCGGCCTCGAACGGCTGGAACCCGGCGTCGGTCAGCGCCTTGAACGCCTCCTCCTTGCTCCGGCCGGTCACGTCCGGCACCGGCAGCGGCGGCGGGCCCTTCGAGAGCCCGATCGACACGGGGTCGCCGATGTTGGCCCGGCTGCCCGGGGTCGGCTGCACCTTGACCACCGCGCCCTTGGGCACGGTCGCGCTGTAGTCGTCGAGCTTCGGGTCCAGCTTCGGTTCGAGCTTGACCAGCCGGATCGACTGCTCCGCGGTGGCCGGGTCCGCGCCCGGCTTGATGTCGGGCACCACCGGCTGGCCTTCGGAGACGACCACCGACACCTGCTCGTCGAGCAGCACTTCGGCCCCGGCGTCGGGATCGGTCCGGATCACCGTGCCCGCGGGCACGGTGTTGTGCATTTCCTTGGTGTAGGCCGGGTTCAACTGCGCGGCACGCAGCATGTCACCGGCCTCGGCCTGCGACATGCCGGCCAGCTTCGGCACCTGCGCGTACCGGCCGCCGGAGTACCACCAGGATGCCGCGCCGATCGTGCCGCCGAGCAGCACCACGACGACCGCGATCAGGACGTACAGCCGCTTGCGCGACCGGGGTGACGGCTGCTCCTCGTACGCGGGCGCCGGGTTGCCCGCCGGGGGCGAGGGTGGCGGTGGCGTGTGCGGGGGCGGGACCGCGGGCCGGTCGTACATCTTCGTCGCGTGCCGGACGGGCGGCGCCTGCGGGACGTGCCGCAGGGTGGGCTGGTCGGCCAGCTGCGGGCCGGGCTGCACCGCGGGCACGGCCGGGGCGGTCGGCGCCGCGGCGATCGCGGCCAGGTGCGGCGTGGTCTTCTCCACGTCGGATTCGCGGTCGACGTCCGGGGGCGGCGGCACGGGCACCGGCACCCGCGGGATGCCCAGCTCGGCCCGCACCTGCAGGAGTTCGTCGAGGAAGGCGCCCGCGTCGGCGGGACGGGCTTCGGGGTCGCGGCGGGTCGCGCGCAGCACGAGCTGGTCGAGCGCGGGCGGGATCCCCGGCCGCAGCCGGCTCGGCGCGGGCACGTCGTCGTTCACGTGCCGGTAGGCCACCGAGATCGCCGTGTCGCCGGTGTAGGGCGTCTGCCCGGTGAGCATCTCGTAGAGCAGGATCCCGGCGGAGTAGACGTCGCCGCGCACGCTCGCCGCGCCGAGCGTGACCTGCTCGGGGGAGAGGTAGGCGACCGTGCCGAGGATGACGCTGGAGCTGGTGGTTCCCGCGCTGGCGACCGCGCGGACCAGGCCGAAGTCGGCCACCTTGACCACGCCGGCGCCGAGCTGGCCACCGCGCCCGATGAGCACGTTCTCCGGCTTGACGTCGCGGTGCACCAGACCGGCGCGGTGAGCGGCGGCGAGTGCCGAGAGCACCGGCTCGGCCACGGACAGCGCCAGCGCGATGTCCAGCGGGCCCTGCTCGGTGAGCACCTCGCGCAGGGTGCCGCCGTCGACCAGTTCCATCACCAGGAAGGCGCGGCCGACCTCGGCCGAGGTGTCCAGGCCCTGGTCGTGCACGGCCACCACGTGCTGGTGGTGCAGTTTGGCCGCCGAGCGCGCCTCGCGCTCGAAGCGGTCGACGAAGGAGCGGTCGTCGGCGAACCGCGGGTCCATCACCTTGATCGCCACCGGGCGGTCGAGCCGGGTGTCCACGCCGCGGTACACCGAGGACATGCCACCGCGGGCGAGCAGCCGGTCGACCCGGTACCGCCGGTCGAGCAGGGTGCCGACCAGGCCGGCTTCCGTGCGTGTCACGGTTGACGATCGTACGGATGTGACCATGTCCGGTAGGACGTGCCCTGCCGGGTGATGGTTGACCTTGTTGAGGTTTCGTTACGCCATCGGTGCCAACGGCCGGGTTGTGGCACAGTATCGGTGTGAGTGCGATTCCAGTCGCCGATGACATCCTCGACGCCGATGTGGCCGTGCTTCCGCTCGGGGAAGTGGCCACCGCGCTCGGGCAGTCGGCCAACAAGGTCCGGCAGCTGCTCCGCGACGGGCAGCTGATCGCCGTCCGCCGCAGTGGCGACCTGATGATCCCGGCCGACTTCCTGGTCGGCGACGCGATCGTGAAGGGCCTCGGCGGCACCGTCACGGTGCTCGCCGACGCCGGTTTCGGCCGCACGGAGATGCTGCGCTGGCTGTTCGAGGCGGACGACTCCCTGCCCGGCAGCACGCCCATCAACGCGCTGCGCGAGAACCACGGCACCGAAGTCAAGCGCCGCGCACAGGCGATGGCCTTCTGAGCGTTCCCCGCCGCGTCGAAGGCGGCCGTGAAGCGTGCCCCGCCGTGACCGGTCCGCGAACTCCCTGACCAGAGCTTTCTTTCAGGAAGTCGCGAGGTCGAGGATGAGGGTGGCTGTGGCGAGTACGAGGAATCCGTTCGCGAGGCCGAACTGGGACTGTGGTCGCTGACCCGTACGTGGGCGAAGACGGCGCAGACGTAGTAGAGGACGAGGCCGATCGCGGCGGCCGTGCCGATCAGGGGCACGCCGAGGACGCCGAGCAGCAGCCCTGCCGCGCTCAGCCCCAGCGCGCTGGCGCGGCGGGCGGGGGTGCACACGGCGACCATGACCGGCGTGAGCGCAACCCGGAACTCTTCCGCCTCTACGCGGGCATGAACGCGTCGATGGACGAGCTGATGACCGACTACACGGTCGACGAGCTGGCGGCGATCGCGGACTTCCTCCGTCGCACCGCCAAGGCCGGACAGGACGCGACGGACGACCTGTCCGCCCAATAGGCGAACGGTCGGCGCGACCTGCCGGAGCACCCCGAGCCGGTCAGGCGTCTACCTCCCACCTGATCCGGCTGCGGCCAATCGGGTGAAATCCGGCTGACCACCCCCTGCCTGCGCTTTCGCACGCCTGGAAACTGTTCATGTATGTGAAAGTAAGTCACAAGTGTGATTCACTTCCCAGCCGAAGCTTCCAACGACCGAAATCCCCTCGTAAGACGTACGTCACAGAACTCGCGCGGGTGAAACTCAGGGAGGTGCGATGGAGACGCTGGACTGGATAGTGGTCGGCGCTTACTTCTTCGTGATGGTGGCGATCGGCCTGTGGTCGAAGAACCGCATCCGGAACGTGGTCGACTTCTTCACCGCCGGCGGCAAGATGCCGTGGTGGCTGTCCGGGATCTCGCACCACATGTCGGGCTACAGCGCCGTCATGTTCGTGGCGTTCGCGGGCGAGGCGTACCGGCTCGGCTTCACCGTCTACGTCTGGTGGGCGCTGACCATCGGCGTCGGCGTGGGCATCGGCAGCTGGCTGTTCGCCGCCCGGTGGAACCGGCTGCGGGCCAAGCACGGCGTGGCCTCACCGCTGGAGTACCTGGCACGGCGCTACAACGTGCCGACGCAGCAGGTGATGGCCTGGTCGGGCGCGGTGCTCAAGGTGGTCGACATCGCGGCGAAGTGGTCCGCGGTGGCCATCCTGCTCCGCGGGTTCGCCGGGGTGCCGATCGAGGTCGGCATCCTGCTCGTCGGCGTGGTCACGATGATCTACTCGGTGATGGGCGGGCTCTGGGCCGACGCGCTCACCGACTTCGGCCAGTTCATCATCCAGGCCGCGGCGGGCATCGTGATGTTCGTGGCGGTGGCCGCGCACTTCGGCGGCATCCAGTTCATGTGGGAGATCTGGGACCAGTTGCCCGCCGACCGGAGCCAGCCGCTCAACGGCGAGTACACCTCGACCTTCTTCATGGCGCTGTTCGTGATCAAGACGCTGGAGTACAACGGCGGCATGTGGAACCTGGCGCAGCGCTACATGGCCGCGCCGGACGGGGCGGCGGCGCGCAAGTCGGCGATGCTGTCCAGCTTCCTGTGGCTGGTCTGGCCGCTGGTGCTGTTCTTCCCGATGTGGGCCGCGCCGCTGATCGTGCCGGACCTGGCCGTGGCCAACGACGCCTACGTCGAGCTGGGCAAGATCATGCTGCCGGTCGGGATGATCGGGCTGGTGCTGGCGGGGTTCTTCTCGCACACCATGGCGATGGTGTCCTCGGACGCCAACGTGATCTCGGCGGTGATCACCCGGGATATGTTGCCAAGGCTGTGGAAGGGCGCCAAACAGCTGAGTCAGGACGCGCAGCTGAAACTGGCGCGGATCACCACGTTCCTGTTCATCGGGCTGAGCATGGCGATCGCGTTGTCACTGGACACCAACGGCGGGGTGCTCAGGATCGTGGTCGACCTGGTGGCCGCCACGATGGGCCCGATCGCGGTGCCGCTGATGCTGGGCCTGCTGCCGTGGTTCCGGCGGATGGGACCACTGGCCGCGCTGACCTCCACCCTGGCCGGGCTGGCGGTCTGGGCGACGCTGTACATCACGCAGAAGAGCGGGGGTGGGGTGCCGAAGGAGGCGCTGGTGGCCTTCCCGCTGCTCACCTCGCTGGGGCTGTTCCTGGTGATCGGGCTGGTGTTCTCGCAGCGCACGGCCGACCGGGACCTGCTGATCGACTCGTTGTCCACCGACGAGCGGACCACCGAACCCGGTGATCCCGGCGAACCCGCCCGGGTAGCCGCGAAGTAGCTCCCGCGAATGCTATGAGTGGGGCATTACTAGCGTTCATTGCTAGTAATGCCCCACTCATAGCGTTTGGGCCGGAGGGTCAGCCGTTGGTTTTGTCCCGCCATTCGACCCATTGGCGCAGCAGCGAGAAGTCGTAGTCCGGGCCGGTCACGCCGACGGTGAACAGCGAGACGCCGTGCTCGAGCAGCTGCGGGCCCAGCGCGCTCGGCTCGGACTCCACGGAGACCGAGCGCTCGATCTCCGCCGGGTCGCGGCCGACGTCGGCGCAGTGCTGGTCGAGGATGCGCACCTTGCGCTCCACGGTCTCCGGGTCGCCGAAGCCGTGCCAGATGTCGGCGTGCTTGGCCACCAGGCGCAGCGTCTTCTTCTCGCCGCCACCACCGATGAGCACCGGGATCTTGCGCACCGGCTGCGGGTTCAGCTTCCCGAGCCGTGCCTCGATCCGCGGCAGCGCCTCACCGAGGTCGTTGAGCCTGCCGCCGGCGGTGCCGAACTCGTAGCCGTATTCGGTGTAGTCCTTTTCGAACCAGCCGGAGCCGATGCCGAGGATCAGCCTGCCGTCGCTGATGTTGTCCACCGTGCGCGCCATGTCGGCGAGCAGTTCGGGGTTGCGGTAGCTGTTGCAGGTGACCAGCGCGCCGATCTCCACCCGCGAGGTGGACTCGGCCCAGGCACCGAGCATGGTCCAGCACTCGTAGTGCTTGCCTTCGGGTTCCCCGTAGAGCGGGTAGAAGTGGTCCCAGTTGAAGGCGATGTCCACCCCGAGGTCCTCGGCCTCGGACGCGGCCCGGCGGATGGTGGCGTAGTCGGCGTGCTGGGGCTGGATCTGGACTCCGACCCGGATCGGCCGGTTGGGTGTCGTCATGCTTCCGACCCTAGCCCCGGTGCGCCACCGCGGCACCTGTTCGGGCGAGGATCCGGGCGGCGGCGAGCTTCCCGGAGATGAGCACCGGCGGAATGCCAACGCCGGGTGTGGTCCCGCACCCGGCCAGTGCCGCGTTTTCGATGCCCCGTAGCACATTGCGCGGGCGGAAAGGTCCCGTTTGGGCGAATGTGTGCGCCAGTGAGAACGGCGTCCCGGCACCGAGCCCGCGTGCCGCCCAGTCGGCCGGGGTCACCGCGTCGACCACCTCGAACTCGTCGCTGAACCCGGACAGCCCGCGCTTTTCCAGCGTGCGCACCAGTTCCTCGCGGTAGGCCGGGCCGACGCGCGCCCAGTCGACGTGGCCGGCGTGCAGGTTCGGCGCGGGTGCCAGCACCGAGACCACCTGCCTGCCCGCCGGGGCGAGCGACGGATCGGTCGCCGTCGGCCGGGTGACCAGCAGCGACGGATCGCTCATCAGCCCGCCCTGGCGGATGATCTCCGCGAAGGTCCGTTCCCAGGCGCCGCCGAAGAAGATGGTGTGGTGGTCCAGCTCCGGCCACGACCGGCCGGTGTGCCCGAGCAGCACCACCGCCGACGGCGAGTACCGCAGCGGCAGCGGCCGTCGCGGCCGGGCGCCGAGCAGCTGGTACGCCGCGTCCAGTTCGGTGGCCACCACCACCGCGTCACAGGCGATCCGCTCACCACCGCTGGTGCGCACGGCGTCCACATGGGACCCCCGCCGCTCCAGCCACGCCGCGTGCGTGGCGAACTTCAGCTTCGCCCCGGCCTTCTCCGCCGCGCCGGCCATGGCTTCGGCGACCTTCCCGATCCCGCCGGCCGGGTAGTGGACCCCGCCGACGGTGTCCATGTAGGAGATGACGCCGTACGCGGCGATCGCGCGCATCGGGTCCAGTCCGGCGTAGAGCGACTGGAAGGAGAACAGCCGCCGCACGCGCTCGTCGCGCAGGTACCGGGCCATCCGCGGGCCGAGCCTGCCGAACCCGCCGAGCGCGGCCAGTTTCGCCAGTTCCGGGCGGACCAGGTCGGCGGGGGAGTCGAAGTTGGCGCCGATGAAGTGGTCCTTCTGCGCCGCGTACAGCTCGGTCAGCCAGGTGCGCAACCGCCGGTAACCGGCCGCTTCACCCGGACCGGCGAACGCGCGGATCTCCGCCTCCATCGCGTCGCCGTCGGTGTGCAGCGCGAGCGTGCTGCCGTCGGCGAAGTGCGCGCGGTAGGCCGGATCGAGCCGGATGAGCCGCACCCGGTCCGAAGTGGACTCACCGACCGCGGCGAAGGCCTCGTCGAGCAGCTCCGGCATGGTGAACACGCTGGCGCCGGTGTCGTGGTGGTAGCCGTCGCGGGAGGACTGGCCCGCGCGCCCGCCGGGGCGCTCGTCCTGTTCGACCACGGTGACCTCGCGGCCCGAACCCAGCAGGTGCAGCGCGGCCGACAGCCCGGCGAGCCCGGCGCCGACCACCACGACGTGGTCTGTCACTAGTACTTCCTCTGCGTGGCCTGGACCGCGAGTTCACGCAGCCGGGTGGTGGCCGGTTCGGCGAGTTCGGCGGCGTCGAGCGAGCCCAGCGCCGCCGTGGTGAGGTCCTCGATCCGGCGTTCGACCGCGGCCACCGCGCCGACGCCGGTGAGCGCTTCGCGCACCTCGGTGACCGCGTCCTCGGTGAGGTCCTTGTCGCCGACCGCGTCGGCGATCACGGTCGCGTCGGCCCGGCGGCCCTGCGCGCCCGCGAGTTCCATGCCGAGCGCGAGCAACAGCGTCCGCTTGCCCTCCCGCAGGTCGTCCCCGGCGGGCTTGCCGGTGATCGACGGGTCGCCGAACACGCCGAGCAGGTCGTCGCGCAGCTGGAAGGCGACGCCGAGGTCGCGCCCGAAGGAAAGGAGCGCGCCGATCAGCCGGTCGTCCGCGCCGGCCAGCGCGGCGCCGAGGTGCAGCGGGCGCTGGACGGTGTAGGCGGCGGTCTTCAGCCGGTCGATGCGCAGCGCGGCCTCGGGGGAGGCGTCGCCGGTGGCCTGGGTGTGCACGTCCAGGTATTGCCCGGCGAGCACCTCCGTACGCATCGCGCGCCAGGCCGGTCGCGCGGCGGCCAAGGTCCGCGCGGGCAGCGGGGCGGCGGCGAACATGTCGTCGGCCCACGCCAGCGCGAGGTCGCCGAGCAGCACGGCCGCGGCCTGGCCGAAACCGGCCGCCGAGCCGAGCCAGCCGTGGTCGGCGTGGCGCTTGGCGAAGGCGACGTGCACCGTCGGCGAGCCGCGCCGGGAGTCGGAGGAGTCCATCAGGTCGTCGTGGATCAGCGCGCAGGCCTGCACCAGTTCCAGGCTGGCGACCGCCTGCAGCACACCTTCGGCGTCCGGGCCGGCCGGGTCACCGCCCGCACCGCGCCAGCCCCACCAGGCGAAGGTCGGGCGCAACCGCTTGCCACCGCCGAGCACGAACTCGCTGAGCGCGTCCACACCGGGGCCGGTGGTCGGTTCGATCGCGCGGATCGGGTCGCCCGCTTCACGCAGGAACTTCTCGAGCGCACGCTCGACGTGCGCGGGGAAATCGGCGTCGAAGCCCGGCTCGCTCATGCCTACATCGTCCGCGTTCACCCGGACGGATGCCCAGCCGGGGTCGCCGGATGTGGTGAATCAGACGGGTTCGCGCGTGCGCTGGTAGTGGCGCCGGGCGCGTTCGCGGTTCCCGCAGTCGTCCGACCGGCACCAGCGGCGGGAATGGTTGCGGGTGCTGTCGATGAACAGCCAGGCGCACCCGCGGCCCTCGCACCGCCGGATGTTCGCCGTTTCGGGGGACCGCAGCAGTTCGTCGGCCCGGAGCACGAGCGCCGGGAGGAGGTCGTCCGGCGTCTCGACCGGCACCGACCAGCGCACCGGCAGCGACGGTTCCGCCTTCGCGCGCGCGTGTGCCGCGGCGAGCAGTTCGCCGAAGCGATCGAGGTCGGCCTGCGCCGGGTCGCCCTCGGCGAGCAGGTCGTACAGCAGTTCACGCAATTCGCGCAGGCCGGGGTAGACGGCGGACAGATCACCGTCGAAGCGGGCCAGCCCGGTCTCTTCGAGCCAGTGGGCGAAGAAGCCGGGCAGTTCGAGCCGGTCCGTTCGCCGGGGCGGATCGCCGCGCCACGACACCGTGTTGACCAGGTCGAGCGCGATGTGCCCACCCGCGAGGGTGTACCCGCGCCAGCTGTCCGCCATGTCCGCCAGTCTAAGCTCTCATGGTCTAATCGGCTTTAGCCTGTTAGTTTGGAAGCATGACCTCCGAGACATCGAGGACCAGCGGCTACCTCGCCGGCATCCGGGTCGGCGCCGGTTTCGCCACGGCGACCGCGGTGCTGGGGCTGACCTTCGGCGCGCTCACCCAGTCGCTCGGCTGGGGCGTGCTCGCGCCACTCGCCTGCTCGGTGCTGGTGTTCTCCGGCTCCGCGCAGTTCGCGCTGGCCGCGGCGCTGGCGGGCGACGGCGGGGTCGGCGTGGCGGTCGGGGCGGCCGCGCTGATCAACGCGCGGTTCCTGCCGATGGGCGTGGCCGCCGCGAGCGACTTCAAGGGCGGCAGGCTGCGGCGGGCGCTGGAAGGCCAGGCCGTGGTGGACGCTTCCTGGGCGGCCGCGCACCTCGGCGGCGGCCGGTTCGACCGGGAGAAGATGATCGGCGGCACCCTCGTGCAGTTCCCGGCCTGGGTGCTCGGCACGCTCGCCGGGGTGCTGGTCGCGCCACCCGCCGACGTGGTGCACCGCTTCGGCCTGGACGTGGTGTTCCCCGGCTTCTTCCTGCTCCTGCTGATCGACGAATTGCGCAAGGAACCGGCGGCCCGCGAGGTCGCCGCGCTGGCCGTGGTCCTGGCCGCCGGGCTGGCCTTGGTGCTGCCGATCGGCCTGGCCATCGTCGGCTCGGCCGCCGCCGCGCTGCTCGGCCTGCGCACCCGGCGAGCCGGACAGCGGACCGTGACGACATGAGCACACACAGGTGGCGCAGTGGCCGTGGGAGGTGTCGGCATGAGTGAACTCTGGGTGAGCATCCTGCTCGTCGCGGCGGTCAGCGTGGGGATCAAGGCGGCCGGTCCCGCGTTGCTGGGCGACCGGAAGCTGCCGCCGTGGGCTTCGGTGGTGATCGCCGCGCTCGCGCCCGCGTTGCTCGCCGGGCTCGTGGTCACCGACGTCACCGGTCAGGGCTGGTCCGCGTTCGATTGGCGGCTCTGCGCCGGACTCGGCGTGGCGAGCGGCGCCTACCTGCTGAAGCTGCCCGCGCTGCCGTCCATCGCGCTCGCCGTGGTGGTCACCGCGGGGCTGCGCTGGGTGGTGTGATCAGTCCCATCACCCGAGAGGCCGGTCTCGCCAAACGGACTCCGACCACTAGCATGACCATCATGACCTCGGTGGTGGAACGGCTGCGCGGCAACGAAACCGTGTTCTCGGTGGAGTTCTTCCCGCCCCGTGACGACGCCGACGAAGCGATCCTGTGGCGGTCGATCCGGGAGCTGGAGGGGTTCGACCCGGCGTACATGTCGATCACCTACGGCGCCGGCGGGACCAGCCGCGACGGCACCATCCGCAGCATCGCCAGGGTGGCCACGGAGACCACGCTGGTGCCGATGGCGCACCTGACCGCGGTCAACCACTCGGTCGCCGAACTGCGCAACGTGATCGGCTGGTACGCCGCGGTCGGCGTGCGCAACATCCTCGCCCTGCGCGGCGACCCGCCCGGCGACCCGTACGGCGAGTGGATCCCGCACCCGGCCGGGCTGAACTACGCCGAGGAACTGGTCGAGCTGGTGCGCTCGCTCGGGGACTTCTGCGTCGGCGTGTCCGCGTTCCCCTACGGCCACCCGCGCTCGGCCGACCTCGACGAGGACACCCGCCACCTGGTGCGGAAGTTCAACGCGGGCGCCGACTTCGCCATCGCCCAGCTGTTCTTCGAGGCGGAGGACTTCCTGCGGTTGCGCGACCGGGTCGCCGCGGCCGGTTCGGACGCGCTGATGATCCCGGGCATCATGCCGCTGACCACCCCGCGGACGCTGCGCAAGACGATCGAGCTGTCCGGCGCCAGCGCGCCCGGCAGGCTGCTCGAGCGGCTCTCCCCGCTGGAAGACGACCCCGCCGCGTTCCGCGCCGAAGGGCTCGACGTGGTCACCGAACTGTGCGAGCGGCTCATCGCCGAAGGCGTGCCGGACCTGCACTTCTACACCTTCAACCGGTCCAAGGCCACGCGCGAGGTGGTCAGCAGGCTCGGCCTGGTCCCGGCACGCGCATAACCTGCTGCCGGGTCGCGCCGGCGCGAGGTAGCGTGCGCCACATGGTTTCCAGTGCTTCTGCCCGGGGGACGACCCCCGGACCCCCGAAAAGCCGAGAACAAGGCGTGCACGCGATCTGCGACCGCTACGTCGAGGACCTCGCCGCCGCCGACCCGGTCGCCGCGACGGTGTTCGGCATCGCCGGGCACGACGACAAGCTGACCGACTACTCGCCGGCCGGGTACACCGCCCGCGCGACGCTGGCCCGCCGCGCGCTGGAGGCGGTCAAGGCCGCCGAACCCGCCGACGACGGCGAACGCGCGGCGAAGGCGGTCTTCCTCGAGCGGATCGGGCTGGAGCTGGAGATCCACGACGCCGGGCTGGACCTGGCCGCGCTGAACGTGATCGCGAGCCCGGTGCAGGACCTCCGCATGGTCTTCGACCTGATGCCCACCGAAACCGCCGAGGACTGGCAGCGGATCGCCACCCGGATGGCCGCGGTGCCGGAAAGCCTCGACGGCTTGCGCTCGTCGCTGCTGACCGCGGCCGACGCCGGCCGGGTGGCCGCGCTGCGCCAGGTCAGCAAGGTCGCCGAGCAGGCGGAAACCTGGGCCGGGCTGCATGGCAAGAAAGGCTACTTCAGCACGCTGATCGAAGGCGCGCCGGAACGCACGCCGGAACTCGAGCGCGGGGCCCGGCTCGCCGAAGAGGCGTACGCCGAACTCGCCGGTTTCCTGCGGGCCGAACTCGCGCCGGTCGCTCCGACGAAGGACGCCGTCGGCGAAGAGGTCTACCAGCTGTGGTCCCGGTTCTTCGTCGGCGCGAAGCTGGACCTGCAAGAGGCCTACACCTGGGGCTGGGCGGAGTTCCTGCGCCTGGAAGCCGAAATGCGCGAGGTCGCCGACCGGATCAAGCCGGGCGGGACGCTCGCCGAGGCGGCCGCCACGCTCGACGCGGACGAGCGCTACCGCGTGCGGGGCCGGGACGCTTTCGAAGCGTGGATGCAGAACCTGTCCGACGAGGCGCTGAAGTCGTTGCGCGGCAAGCACTTCGAGATCCCCGACGCGGTGATGGCGCTGGAGTGCAAGATCGCGCCGCCCGGTGGCGGGGTCGGCGCGTACTACACCTCACCGAGCGAGGACTTCAGCCGTCCCGGCCGGATGTGGTGGTCGCTGCCAGCGGACAAGGACGAGTTCACCACCTGGCGCGAGGTCAGCACCGTCTACCACGAGGGCGCGCCGGGGCACCACCTGCAGATCGCCACCGCGGTGTACCAGTCGGCCTCGCTGAACAAGTACCAGCGCATGATCGCGTTCACCTCCGGGCACGCCGAGGGCTGGGCGCTCTACACCGAGCGGCTGATGCAGGACCTCGGTTACCTGGACGACGACGGCGACCTGCTCGGCATGCTGTCGGAGCAGCTCTTCCGCGCCGCGCGGGTGATCGTGGACATCGGCATGCACCTGGAACTGGAGATCCCGGCCGACGCGGGCTTCCACCCGGGGGAGCGGTGGACGCCCGAACTGGGCCTGGAGTTCATGCTGACCCGCACCATCACCGACGAGGCCCACGTGTACGACGAGATCGACCGGTACCTCGGCTGGCCGGGGCAGGCGCCGTCGTACAAGCTCGGCGAGCGGCTGTGGCTGGCCGCCCGTGAGGAGGCGCGGGCGCGCAAGGGGGATTCCTTCGACATCAAGGAGTTCCACACCAAGGCGCTCGCACTCGGCGGCATGGGCCTGGACACCCTGCGCGAGCAGCTGGCCCAGCTCGACTGATGTTCCAGGCGCTCACGGCCACTCGGGTTCGGTCGCGGTGGCCGTGAGCGCGTTCGCCAGGGCGTCGACGGGCAGCGGTGCCGGTGGTTTTCCATAGGTGGCAAGGAAAACCCGGCGCCACTGCCCGGACAGGCGATCCGTGCGCACGGCCGTGTTCCGGTTCGCCAGCAACGCCAGGCCGGGCAGCGTGCTCACCCCCAGCCCGGCCGCGACCAGCGCCTGCACGGCGACGTAGTCGTCGGTCTCGAAGGTGATCTCCGGTTCGAAACCGGCCGCCGCGCACGCTTTCACCAGGTGCGCCCGGCACCGCGGGCAGCCCGCGATCCACCGTTCCCCGGCGTAGGTCGCCAGTTCCGCGCGCGGGCCCGCCCAGTCACGCCCGGCCGCGGTCACCGCGTACAGCGGCTCCTCCAGCAACGGCGTCATCCGCACGTTCCGCAGGTCCGGCTCGTGGTCGTGCTCGAACACCAGCGCCACGTCGGCATCGCCGTTGCGCAGCGCGGTCAGCGCTTCCGGCGGCTCGGCCTCGGTGAGCGCCAGGTCGACGCCGGGGTGCTCGGCGGCCAGCCACGCGGCCGCCGCCGGGACCAGCGTCGCCAGCGCGGTCGGGAAGGCCGCGAGCCGGACCCGTCCCGTGCGCAATCCGGCGTGCGCGGCCAGTTCCGCTCGCGCCGACTCGACCTGCCCCAGGATTTCCTCGGCCCGCCGCACCAACAGTTCCCCGGCTTCGGTGAGGCGGACACCTCGCCCCGCCCGCTGCAGCAACGGCAACCCGGCCTCGGCTTCCAGCCGCGCCAGGTGGTGGCTCACCGACGGCTGCGCGTAGTGCAGGGCGTCAGCGGCCGCGGTCACCGAGCCCTCCCGGGCGACCGCCACCAGCACCCGCAGGCGGACGAGATCGAACACGCGCTCAACTATAGATCTCATCGATGATTTGTTGACAAATTTCCATTGGACCTATGGGTCGGCCGCTGCGACGGTGGAAATCATGCGGTTACCGACCATCACCGACGCCCTGCGCGCCCGCCGGCTCCTCCGGCCCCTGCTCGCGCCGACCCCGCTGTCGGCGTACTCCGCGCTCGACGCGGCGACCGGCGCGAGGGTCCGCGTCAAGCACGAGAACCTCCAGCCCACCGGCGCTTTCAAGGTGCGTGGCGGCCTCAACCTGCTCGCCTCGCTCGGCCCGGAGGAGCGGGCTCGCGGGGTGCTCGGCTACTCCACCGGCAACCACGCGCAGTCGCTCGCCCACGCCGCCGCCCACCACGGTGTGCGGTGCACGATCGTCATGCCGGAACGCCCCAATCCGGCCAAGGCGCAGGCGGTCCGAGACCTGCGGGCGGAGCTGGTCGAGCACGGCGAGCGGTTCGAGCAGGCTCGTGCCCACGCGGAACAACTCGCCGCCGAACGCGGTATGCGGCTGGTCAGCGCGGCCAACGAGCCCGAGATCATCGCCGGGGTCGCCACCGCCTACCTCGAACTCTTCGAGCAGGAACCCGAACTCGACGTGGTGCTGGTCCCGGTCGGCAGCGGGACCGGGGCGGCCGCGGCCACGCTGGTCGCGGCGGCCTTGGCGCCGGAGTGCGAGGTCATCGCCGTGCAGTCGGCGGCGGCGCCCGCGGCCCACGACTCCTGGCGTGCGGGCGAACTGGTCGACCGCCCCAACCGGACCACCGCCGAGGGCCTGGCGACCGGTTCCGGCTTCGCGCTGACCCAGCGGCTCCTGCGCGACCGGCTCGCCGACTTCGTGCTGGTCGACGACGGCGACATCGAGGAAGCGCAGCGGTTCTACCTGCGAGCCGCGCACACCGTGGCCGAGGGCGCCGGTGCCGCCGCGCTCGCCGCGCTGCTGGTCCACCGCGAACGGTTCGCGGGGCGGACCGTGGCGGTGGTCTGCAGCGGTGGCAACGCCGGTGAGGCGGAACTCAATCGGATGGGCCGCCCGGCGGTGATCGGGTAGGTTGGCCCGCATGCACCGGGTCTTCCTCGTCACCCCACCCCCGCGCTCCTGAGCGGGGCGCTGACGAGCCGTGCGAGGGACTGAGCCCCGCACGGCGTCTTCGTGACGACCACTTCGCCCCGCACGTCGGAATTGTCGAGTTCCTTCGATGTTGGAGCGTGTTCTTCTTGTCCATTTCCGTAGTCGCGCCCGCCAAAGAACGGGCGGCGGGCGCGTTGATCACCGCGGGTGTGCTGTGGGGTACCGGCGGTCTCGCCGGCGCATTTCTCACCGCGCGAGGAAATCTGCATCCACTGGGCGTCGCCGGGTGCCGGCTGTTGTTCGGCGGAATCTGCGCCATTGCGTACCTGGTGGTGACCGGTCAAATGCGCGCGGTGCCGCGCGGCCGGGCGGTACGGGTGCGGTTGCTGGTCGTCGGGGTGCTGCTCGCGGTGTTCCAGGTGAGCTATTTCGCCTCGGTGGCGCTGACCTCGGTGAGCGTGGCGACCATGACCACGATCGGCAGCGTGCCGGTGTTCGTCGCGGTGGCCACCACCGTCCGCGACCGGCGCCTGCCCGCCGCGCCCACGCTGGTCGCGGTGGCCATCGCGCTGGCGGGCCTGGTGCTGCTCACCTCGTCCTCGGACGGGGTGGTCACCGGCGGCAGGCTGGTCGGCGGGCTGGCCTGCGCGCTGGCCGCCGGGGCCGGGTTCGCGGTGTTGACGCTGGTCAACGGCAAGCCGGTGGCGGGATTGGCGCCCCTGCCGACCATCGCGTTCGGCTGCCTGACCGGCGGGGTGCTGCTGCTGCCGCTGAGCCTGGGCTCGGCGCTTTCGGCGGACTGGCGGCCCGAAGTGGTGGCCGCGGCGCTGTTCCTGGCGGTGGTGCCGACGGCGGTGGCCTACGCGGCCTACTTCCGCGGCCTGCGCACCGCGCACCCGGTGGTGGCGGCGCTGGCCGCGTTGCTGGAACCGCTGGTCGCCGCGCTGCTGGCGGCGCTGCTGCTGGGTGAGCGGCTGGGCCTGACCGGCTGGCTCGGGGCGGCGCTGCTGGTCGGCGCGCTGGCGGTGGCGTCACTGCCTTCCGGCGGCGCCACGGCCAGGCGGGGCTGAGTGCGGCCGGGGCCCGGCCGCCGGTCCGGGCCCCGGTCAGCGCCTCAACTGGCGGACCTGGGTGGCCAGCGCGTGCAGCGCGCGGCTCAGCCGGTCCGAGTCCTCGCGCTCGGGTTCCCGCCGTCCGTGGCGGTCCCCGTCGCGACGCTGCTCACCTCGTGTTCCGAGCACGAGCAGCGGCCGGGTGAATTGCTCGGGCATTCTCTTCCCCCTCGGGTATCGCGCGGGCAATTCGATTCGCTCAACAGAGTCGTCGTGCTGCCGTGCGACGTTACATTTTCTTCTCCGAAGAGGACATCTTGCCGAATGGCAGACGAGTTCGTCAGCTGATTTCTGCCGGACAAACAGCGTTCAATCGAACGCTACCGCGGTGGCTCCAGCGGCAGCGTGCGCCCGAGAATGGCGAACGCGCGCGGATCACCGGCGAAGTAGTAGTCCCGCAGCACGTCGACGAACCCGACCCGGCGGTAGAGCTTCCACGCCCGGCTGGTGCCCTCCGGAGTGGACAGCAGCACCCGCTGGTTGCGCACCCCGTCGAGCAGGCGGCGCAGGAGGTCCTCACCGATGCCCGCGCCCTGCTGGTCCGGCCGCACGTGGATCTCGGTCAGCTCGAAGTAGTCGCCGAGCCACCGGTCCGCGGCTTCCTGGCCGTCGCGCTGCAGCAGCCCGCGGCGCACCTGCTCGTGCCACCACTGCCCGACGCTGCCCCGGTAGCCGTAGGCGAGCCCGAGCAGCGTGTCGTCGGAGTCCAGTGCGGCGATGCAGCGCCAGCCCTCGCGCAGCGCGTGCGTGAGCCACATGGGGGCGCGCTGCTCGGCCGTGCCGTCGGGGTAGCGCATCGCGCTGACGTAGATGTCGAGCGCTTCGGGGAGCCGCGCCCGGAACTCCGCCTGGGAGAGCCGGGCGAACCGGGTGTAGCCGGAAGAGGTCGCGGTCACGGGTGTGGATTCTCCCGCGCGCCGGCCAAAGCGCCCGCACGACCCCCGGTGAGCGCGAGCAGTTCGGCGTGGGTGGTGGGGAACACGGCTTTCGCGTGCCCGGCGGCGGCCCACACCACCTCGTGGGCCCGCAGCGCGGTGTCCACCAGCGTGGTCAGCTTCGCCGGGTGCCCGACCGGCGCCACACCCCCGATCACCTGACCGGTGTGCTCCTTGACGAACGCCGGGTCGGCCTTGCCCACGGCCGAAGCGCCGGCCAGTCCGGCGAGCGTGGCCACGTCGGCGCGGTGGGCGCCGGAGGTCAGCGCGAGCAGCGGGCGGTCGCCGTCGGCGAAGGTGGCGCGGAACACCAGGCTGTTGGCGATCGCGCCGACCTCGACGCCGAGCGCTTCGGCGGCCTGCGCGGCGGTGCGGGCGTCGGCGGGCAGGATCCGGATGCCCTCGGCGGCCTGGGGCAGGCCTGCTTCGGCGAGCGCGGCCGCCACTTTGGCGATCGCGGGGTGGTCGAAGGTGCTCATGCCATCCATCAGATCACGGGCCCCCGGACCGGCGCAGCGGTGGCACTTGGCGAATCGCCGGGTACGGGTTACTGTGGAGTTCGAACATACGTTCGACGTCCGGTGGGCGCCCGCCGGACAGGTACCCGGCGGCGGGGCGGGGGAAGCGTTTCGTCGCCGGGTGCCGCCGCGAGCCCGGGACGCACCGGGGAAAGCGAAAGGCTGCTCATGTCCTCAGCGATCACTTCACGAGTGTGCGCCGCGCAGACGATGCTGCCGATGTCCCTGCGGCCACCGGCACCCCCCGCCGCGGTCTCGCTGCTCGCCAGAGCCCGGCGGGCGCTGACCGAGGCGAGCCGGGAAACCGAACCCGCCGAGCGTTTCGTGTCCGCTTACCTGGCCGCGCACAAGTCGGCCGCGGCGGTGGTGGCCGCGCGCGGCCGTCCGCACCGGGGCCGCGCCAGACCGGCCAGCGTGTGGGTGCTGCTGGAGACGGCGGTGCCCGAGCTGAAGGAGTGGGCGCTGTTCTTCGCCGCCAACTCCGCGGAGCAGGCCGCCCTGCTGGCGGGCACCAGCCGCCGCCCCAGCGCGGAGACGGCGGACGAGTTGTTCGAGCAGAGCGCGCAGTTCCTCGAGCTGGCTCGCCGGGCTGTGCACGGGAGCAGTTGATGTGGCGGCACGACCTCGTCGATCCCGGCCGCTTGCTGGACGTGATCGCTACCGAGGGCGAGTCGCTGGGCGAGCTCGCGCGCACGACCGCGCCGGAAGCGCCGGTGCCCTCCTGTCCCGGCTTCACCACCGACGGGCTGCTGCGTCACGTGGGCAGTGTGTACCGGGTGGTGACCGGGCGGCTGGACACCGGCGAGCCGCCTGAGGACTGGCAGCGCGAACCGGCCGAGGAGCAGTCGACCGAGGAGTACCTGGGCACCGGCCTGCGTGAGCTGCACGCCCGGCTGGTGGCCCACCCGCCCGGCGAATGGGCCTCCACCTGGTGGCCGGAGGACGAGACCTACCACTTCTGGCGGCGCCGGATGGCGCACGAGACCACGGTCCACCGGGTGGACCTGGAGGAGGCCGCCGGGCGGGAGCGCGGGCACATCGGCGAGGACGTCGCGCTCGACGGGGTGGACGAGGTGCTCCGGCTCTGGTTCGGGCACCGGCTCTTCGAGCTGGGCCTGTCCGGCACCAGGGAGAGCTCGGTGGCGGTGCGGACCGGCGACCACAGCTGGTTCGCCAGGGCCGGGCCGGGGGAGACCCACGCCTGGCGCTGCACCGAGGAGGAGGCCGAGCGGGCCGACGCCCAGGTCACCGGTCCGCCGGTGACGGTCTACCTCTGGCTGTGGGGCAGATTGCCCAACGGCGCGGTGACCCAGGACGGGGATTTCGACGCCATCGCCCAGCTGTGGGCCCTGTTGCGGCTGGCGACCCGCTAGCGGACCGAAGCGGATCCATGGGGAAGTGGATCGAGCTAGGGTCTGCCGCATGGGGCTCACAGCGGTGGTGTTCGACGTGGCGCGGCCGTGGGCGGTCGCCGGGTTCTGGTCCGACCTGATCGAGTGGCAGATCATGGAGGACGGCCCCGGCCGCGTCGAGGTGTTCTCGAAGGACTTCACGCTGGCCTTCGAGGAATCACCGGTGCCGAAGACGGTGAAGAACCGGATCCACCTGGACCTGGCCAGCCCGTCGGCCGCGGTGCAGAAGTCCATTGTGGACAGGGCGCTGTCGCTCGGGGCGACGCGGGCGGACATCGGCCAGCGCGGCGAGCTGCCGTGGGAGGTGCTCGCCGACCCGGCGGGCAACGAGTTCTGCGTGCTGGAACCCCGGCCGGAGTACACGGGCACGTTCGCGGCGGTGGTGCTCGACGCCGGGCCGATCGAGCCCGCCGCCTTCGACCGGCTGGGCGAGTTCTGGTCCGCCACCACGGGCTGGCCGATCCACCGGCGGCACCCGGTGCAGCTCGGCCTTCGCTCACCCGAGGGCACCGGCCCCTGGCTGGAGGTGCTGCTCGACGGCGACGCCAAGCAGGTCGAGGACAGGGTGCGCTTCGAGGTGACCGGGCCCGAACCCGGCCCGCGCCAGGACCCGGAGGGCAACGACTTCCGGGTTGTTTCCCGGGCGTGACCCGAGGTGCGCAGGCGCTGACACGGCGGTAACACCCGCGCCCCCGACCGGCAACAACCGGGGCGGACCGTGGGGTGATGGACATGGGCCGAACGACCGCAGCGCAGACCACCGTGGAGACCGCCACCGGCACGACCTGGCGCCTGCGGATCCGGATGGACGACAGTCCCGGCACGCTCGCCAGGATCACCATCCGGCTGGCCGACCTCGGCTGCAACATCCTCGGCCTGCAGGTCATGCCGGTGCCGGGCGGGGTGGTCGACGAGCTGGTGGTCCGCCCGGCGCCCGGCCTCGGCCGCGCCGAACTGGTCGAAGCGATCGCCGCCGAGGGCTGTGAATGCGCCGGGGTCACCGACGCCGACGTGCGCGAGCTGGTCGAACCCGCCACCGCCGCGCTGGCCGCCGCCGGCCGCGCGGTCGACGACCCGGCGAAGCTGGCCGACGTGCTGCGCGAGGTGCTCGCCGCGGACATGGTCACGCTGGTGCCGTCGAACGAAGCGAACCCGGCCCGCACCGAAGGCGGTCACCGCCGGGTCTTCCCCGTCGGCCCGGACGGCGCGCTGGTCGCCCGCCGCAGCTGGGCGCCGTTCGTGCAGCTGGAGATCGCGCGGGCACAGGCCATGCTCGGCCTGCTCGCCGCTGTGCGGGCGAACCTGGCCGGCCCCTCGGTGGTCACCTGCACCGACGGCGCCATGGTCGTGCTGCGCCCGGGCCGCCCCGCCGACACCGACGCCGTGTTCGCGCTGCACACCCGCTGCTCGACGGACACCCTGTTCCACCGCTACCACACCGGCCTGCGCACGGTGCCCCGCCGCTGGCTGCACCGGTTGCTGATGCCGCCACGCGGGCTGAGCCTGCTCGCCATCGCCGGTCGGGAGGTGGTCGCGCTCGGTCAGCTGATCCCGTCGGCGAACGGCGGTCCCGCCGAGGTCTCCCTGCTGGTGGCGGACGACTGGCAGCGCAAGGGCCTCGGCACCGCGCTGCTCGCCAGATTGGCCGAACTGGGCGCCGCCGCCGGGCACCGCGAGCTGGTCGCCGTCTGCCTGCCCGGTCAGGACGCCGTGCGCCGGGCCGTCCTGCGCGCGGGCCTGCACGCCCCTGAGCCGGACGCCGAGGAAGGCGTGCTCCGCATCGAGATCCCGGCAGGCTGAGCGTGCCGCTGACGCGTGTTCAGCGCGACCAGAACCAGTCCTTGCCGCGTGCCTCGCGCAACGCCTTCTTCTTGCGCTCCTGGGTGAGCCGGTCGAGGTAGAGCATCCCGTCGAGGTGATCGGTCTCGTGCTGCAGGCACTGCGCCAGCACGTCGTCGCCCTCCACCACGATCGGCTCGTTGCGCAGGTCGACGCCCTTGACCACGGCGTGCTTCGCCCGCACCGTCGGGAACCACAGCTCCGGCACGGAAAGGCAGCCCTCGTTGATCTCGTGCGTCTCCTCGGAGAGCTCCACGAGCTCCGGGTTGATCACGTACCCCTTGAGCGTCTCCACGTCGTAGCTGAACACGCGCAGGTTCACGCCGATCTGCGGCGCGGCCAGCCCCGCGCGACCGGGTGCGGCCACGGTGTCCATCAGGTCGGCCACCAGCGACTCGGTGGACTTGTCGAACCGGGTGACCGGATCGCTGACCGTCTTGAGCACCGGATCGCCGAAGTACCGCAGCTCTCGCAACGCCATGAATCTTCGTCCTTCGGTAGTCCCCAGCTTTCCCCGCAGTTTAGGAGACCATCAGGCCCGCAACCGCAGCCCCTTCGGCGTCGCCCGGAACCCGGCTTCCCGCAGGATTTCGGCCAGCGCGGACGTCAGCGCGTGCTCCCCGTCGGCCCGCTGCACCGACAGTTGCCCCAGCCAGCCGGACCGCACCGCGGCGGACAACGCCTCCGCCGCCGCGCGCAACGCCGGTTCCGCATCGGTGAACGACAGCAGCGAGCGCCCGCCGCGTTCCACGTACAGCACCGGCACCCCGTCGACCAGCACCGCGAGCGCCCCGGCCTTCCTGGCCGGCCGGTGCTTGGTCTCGCCCACCGCCGCGGGCCAGTCGAGCGCGGCGCCGTACGGCTGCGCCGGATCGGTGGCCGCCAGCACCACCGCCCCGGCCGGTGTGCGCCCGCCCGCGTTGTCGGACATCGCACGCAACCGGTCCACCGCGCCCTTGGCGGCGAACTGGGCCGCGCCGAGCCCTTCCACCACATACCCCCGGATCACCTGCCCGGAGTCCTCCATGCCCCGCAACACCTTGTAGATTCCGGAAAACCCGCCGGTGACCCGTTCGGTGTCGAGCGCGCCCCTGGTGAGCACGCCGTGCCGTTCCAGGAAGGCCTCGGTCCGCGCGTGCGTGCGGCGGGTCAGTTCCGCCTCCCGGTTGGGCGTGAGCCCCCAGCGCCCGGCCACGGTCGGCGGACCGGTGCGCGAGGGCATCGCCGGCCGCGCCGCGCGCATCCGGGCATACCGGCCGCGTGGTGCCGCCCGCCGCGGTTTGTGCGCCGCGCCCGATCCGGAGATCTGCGCCCGCATCGGCGCGAGCGTGTCCCCGGTGACCAGCCCCGCCCACACCAGTTCCCACATCGCGGTCACCACGTCGCCGTCGGCCGGTGGCGCGTCCACCAGCACCGAAACCCGGTCCACCAGCTGGCGGAAGAACAGCGCCCCACCGTCCAAAGTGGACAGGATGGCGGCGTGCAGCGGCCCGTCCGGCGGGTTCTCCTCCACCTCGGGCAACAGCAGGTCGGCGACATCGGCTGGCGCGAGCGCCAGCCAGCCGTCACTGCCCGGCAGCGTGCCGCAGCCCGCCCAGACCACCTCGCCCGCGGTGGACAACTCGTCGAGCAACGCCGGGTGGTACCCCGGCAACCTGCTGGGCAGGATCAGCGACTCCACCGCGCTGGCCGGCAGCGGCGCCCCGGCCAGTTGCTCCACCACCGACAGCACGTCGTCCGCGGTCGGCGCCGACCGCATCCGTGCCCCGATGCCGTGCCAGGCGGGCAGGAACCGGCCCAGCGCGGCCGGTTCCACCGGCTCGACCTCGGCACGCAGCTTCGCCAGCGAGGCTCGCCGCAACCGCCGCAGCACCGAGGAATCGCAGTACTCCAGCCCCAGATCGTGTGGTTCGCGCTCACCCGGATGCCCGATCGGGCTCAGCTCACCGCGCACCAGCCTGCCCTCGCCGGTGAGCCGATCGAGCACACCGGTCACCACGGCGGGCCCCAACCCGAACCGCTCCGCCGCCTGCCGGGCGGTGAACGGACCGCGCGTGCGGGCATAACGGATCAGCAACCCGCCCAAGGGATCGGGCACCGGCTCGGTGAACGCTTCCGGTACTCCGACCGGCAACGCCGCGCCGAGCGCGTCCCGCACTCGGCCCGCGTCCTCGATGGCCAGGAACCGTTCCTGGCCGGCGATCCGCACCCGGATCGCCCGCCGGGCGGCTTCCAGTTCGGTCAGCCACTCCGGCTGGATGCCGCGCCGCGCCGCCTCTTCGACGGACAGGTCACCGAGGAACCGCAGCAGGTCGGCGGCGTCCTCGGCGTGCCGGGCGTGCCGATCCTCGTCCAGGCGCTGCAACGACCGCTCGACCTCGGCCACCGTTTCCGCGTCGAGCAGTTCGCGGATCGCCTCGGTGCCCAGCAGTTCCGCCAGCAGCGTGGAGTCCAGCGACAGCGCGGCCGCCCGTCGCTCGGCCAGCGGCGCGTCCGTCTCGTAGAGGAACATGCCGACGTACCCGAAGAGCAGGCTCCGCGCGAAGGGTGAAGGCGACGGCGTCTCCACCTCGACCACCCGCACCTTGCGGGACCGCACATCGGACATCAGCTCACGCAGCCCGCCGACGTCGTACACGTCCTGCAGGCACTCCCGCATCGCTTCGAGCACCACCGGGAAGCGCTCGTACTTCGCCGCCACCGACAGCAGTTGCGAGGCCCGTTGCCGTTGCTGCCACAACGGACTCCGCCGCCGCGGGTCCCGCCGGGGGAGCAGCAGCGACCGCGCCGCGCACTCCCGGAACCGGGCCGCGAACAACGCCGAACCGCCGACCTCGGTGATGATCAGCTGCTCGACCTCCTCCGGGTCCAGCAGCACGTCGTCCACCTCGATCCGGATGTCCCCGCCCTCGGCGTCCAGCGCGTCCGGCAGCCGCAGCACGATCCCGTCGTCGGAATGCGCCACCTGTGCGTCGACACCGCGGTTCTCCCGCAGCCGCGCGGCGATCGCGAGCGCCCACGGCGCGTTCACCTGCCCGCCGAAGGGGGAGTGCAGGATGACCCGCCAGTCGCCCAGTTCGTCGCGGTAGCGCTCGAGCAGCACCGTGCGGTCGTTCGGCACGTGCCGCGTGGCCGAACGCTGCTCCCCGAGGTAGGCCAGCAGGTTGCCGGTGGCGAACTCGTCCAGCCCGGCCGCGCCCGCCCGTTCGCGGGCCGCCGATTCCTCCAAAGTGGACAGTTCGCGGACGAACGCGCCCAGCGCCCGCCCCAGTTCCAGTGGCCGCCCCTGCGCGTCGCCCTTCCAGAACGGCATGCGGGCGGGCTCACCGGGGGCAGGCACCACGATCACCCGGTCGTGGGTGATGTCGGTGATCCGCCAGGACGAGGTGCCGAGCAGGATCGCGTCGCCCACCCGCGATTCGTAAACCATCTCCTCGTCCAGCTCACCCACCCGCGAGCCCGGCCTGCCCTCCGCGCCCGGGGTCATCACGGTGAACAGCCCGCGGTCCGGGATGGTGCCGCCCGAGGTGACCGCCAGCCGCTGCGACCCCGGCCTGCCGCGCAGTTCACCGGTGACCCTGTCCCAGGTGATCCGCGCGCGCAGCTCGCCGAACTCCTCGCTGGGGTAGCGCCCGGCGAGCATGTCCAGCACGGCGTGCAGCGCGTCGTCCGGCAGGCTGGCGAACGGGGCCGCGCGGCGGACCAGCCCGGCCAGCTCGTCCACCGTCCACGGCTCCAGCGCGACCATCGCCACCGCCTGCTGGGCCAGCACGTCCAGCGGGTTGCGCGGGTACCGCACCGCCTCGATCGCCCCGGCCGCCATCCGCTCGGCGACCACCGCGCAGGAGACCAGGTCACCGCGGAACTTCGGGAACATCACCCCGCTGGAGACCGCGCCCACCTGGTGCCCGGCCCGGCCCACCCGCTGCAGTCCGGACGCCACCGTCGGCGGCGCCTCGATCTGCACCACCAGGTCGACCGCGCCCATGTCGATGCCCAGTTCCAGGGAGGAGGTCGCCACCACGCACGGCAGCCGCCCGGACTTCAGGTCCTCTTCGACGTGCGTGCGCTGCTCCCGCGACATCGACCCGTGGTGCGCCCGCGCGATCACCGGCTCGGCCCCGGTGGACAGGCCCGATTCACCGATCGCCTCGGCCGGGAACCGCTGCCCCGGCTGCAACTCGGAGCCGGTTTCCGTGGCGAGTTCGTTCAACCGCGAGGTGAGCCGTTCGGTCAGCCGCCGCGAGTTCGCGAACACGATGGTGGAGCGGTGGGCGCGGATCAGCTCCAGCACCCGTTCCTCCACCGCGGGCCAGATCGACGGCCGCCGGATCTCCTCCGGCGGCTCGAGTTCCCCGTCCATCGGGAACGCCGGCGCGGCTTCCGGCTCCCCCGGTGACCGCCGCGGCGCGTCGAGGTCGGCCATGTTCTCGACCGGCACCTCGACCCGGACCTCGATCGTCTTGGCCAGCTTCGGCTGCACCACCCGCACCGGCCGCCCGCCGCTGAGGAAGGCGCTCACCTCGTCGATCGGGCGGACCGTGGCGGACAGGCCGATCCGCTGGGCCGGTTTCGGCAGCAGCGCGTCCAGCCGTTCCAGCGACAGCGCCAGGTGCGCGCCGCGCTTGCTGCCGGCCACCGCGTGCACCTCGTCGACGATCACCGTCTCCACCCCGCGCAGCGACTCCCTGGCCGACGAGGTGAGGATGAGGAACAGCGACTCCGGCGTGGTGACCAGGATGTCCGGCGGGGTGCGCTGGAACGACCGGCGCTCGGCGGCCGTGGTGTCGCCGGTGCGCATGCCGACCTCGATCTCCGGCGGCCGCAGCCCGAGCCGCCGCGACGCCTGGGAGATGCCGGCCAGCGGGGCCCGCAGGTTGCGCTGCACGTCGACGGCGAGCGCCTTCAAGGGTGAGACGTAGAGCACCCGGCAGCGGTGCAGCACGTTTTCCGGCGGCGGCTCCACGGCGAGCCGGTCCAGCGCCCACAGGAAGGCCGACAGCGTTTTGCCCGATCCGGTCGGCGCCACGACCAGCGCGTGCTCCCCGGCGTGTGCCGCTCGCCACGCCCCGTCCTGGGCCTGCGTGGGCGCGGCGAAGGCCCCCGCGAACCAATCCCTGGTCGCGGGGGAGAAGAGGTCCAGCACTCCGGTCACGCTCTCCATCTTGCGCCGGGGGTCCGACAATTTCGCCTCGGGGAATCTGACGGGTGGCCATACGCCGGGGTGGTTGACGTGGGAACATCACCGCGTTCGTCCCGCTGGGGGGCTTGGAGAGGGGAGAGTCGTGCGGATCCTGTCGGTGGACCTCGGGACCTCGAACACGGTGGCCGTGCTGTCCGCGCACGGGCGGGCGCCGCGCGTGGTCGAGGTGGACGGCTCGGCGAACATGCCGTCGGCGGTCTTCGCCGGTGAGGACGGCACGCTGATGGTCGGCCGGGACGCCGAACGCCGCGCCCGCCTGGACCCGACCCGCTTCGAACCCAACCCCAAACGCCGCGTGGACGAGCAGACCCTGTTGCTGGGCAACGACATCGTGCCGGTCAGCGAGGCGCTGGCGGCGATCCTGCGCCGCGTGCTCGACGAGACCTCCCGCCAGCTCGGCGGCGAACAGCCCGACGAGGTCCGGCTCACCCACCCCGCGCAGTGGGGCCCGGTGCGCCGCAACGTGCTCCTCTCCGCCGCGCGGCTGGCAGGCATGGGCACCAACCTGTCGCTGGTGCCCGAGCCGGTGGCCGCCGCCGCGCACTTCGCCTCCTTCCCCGGCAAGACGCTGGCACCCGGCCAGGCGCTCGCCGTCTACGACCTGGGCGCGGGCACCTTCGACGTGGCCGTGGTCGGCGCCACCCAGAACGGGTTCACCGTGCTCGCCGAGGACGGCCTGCCCGACCTCGGCGGCCTCGACGTGGACCAGGCGCTGCTGGTGCACGTCGGCCGTGAGGTCTCGCACAAGGACCCCCAGCGCTGGCAACGGCTGCTGCGGCCGGAGTCCACTCCGGACCGGCGCACCCGGCGCGCGCTGCAGGAGGACGTGAAGGCGGCCAAGGAGGCGCTCTCGCGGCACCCGCAGACCGAGGTGCCGATGCCCGAACCCTTCGCCGACGTGCTGGTCACCCGCTCCGAACTGGAGGCGCTGGTCCGGCCTGCCCTGCTGCGCAGCGTCGAACTGCTCTCGCGGACCGTGCGCTCGGCCGGGCTGTCGCCGGACCGGCTGGTCGGCATCTACCTGGTCGGCGGCTCCTCGCGGCTGCCGCTGGTCGGCAGCATGATCGCGGAGAAGCTGGGCGTGGTCCCGGCGAGCCTGGACCAGCCGGAGACCGCGGTCGCGCTCGGTGCCCACCACGTCGCCCGCGACGGCATCAGCATGCGCACGCAGCACGTCGAAGGCCACATGGCGGCCAACGGCACCGGCACGCACACCGTGACGCCGGGGTTGCCGGGTCCCCCGCCGCAACAGCAGCAGCAGCCCGTGCCCGCGAGGCCGGGTCCCTACCAGCAGCAGGGCGCCCACGCGCCCAGCTTCCCGTCGAACTTCCCGCCCAGCGGGCCGCAGCAGGCACTCGGCGGCCAGCAGCAGCACGCGCCGTCGAACTTCCCGACCTACTCGCTCGCCGGGCCGGGCGACAGCGGCGGCGGCGCGACGGCCAAGAAGAAGAAAAAGCTGGTCATCGGCATCTCCGCGGCGGTGGCCGTGGTGGCGCTCGCCGCGGCGGCCTTCTTCTTCTGGCCATCGGGTTCGGCCACCACCTACACCGCGCAGGAGTGCGCGCAGCCGGGCCAGGCGGACGGCGAAGACGGGCTCACCGGCTGCATGCGGCAGCTCGCCGGGCGCGTGGCCGACAACGGGCAGTGCTCACCCGGCATCCGCGGTGCGGCCGCCCCGCCGGACGTGGCGGCGCTCGGAGTCGCGGTCACCTGCTCGGCGCCGGGCCGCGCGGGCACCCAGATCAACTACGTCCACGCCAAGGACGCCGACCTGGTCAAGCAGCACACCGACTCGCTGCTGAACACCGCGGGCGGCGGCGACAGCGACAAGGTCGAGGCGGACTGGAAGGGCAACGGCCTGCAGGGCCGCTACACCTCGGCCGCCAGCCCGGCCACCTCGGTGCTGGTCTTCACCGTCAGCGACCGGCCGCTGGTCGGCTTCATCTACCAGGTCAACGACCAGGGCCAGCCGAACCCGCCGGGGCCGTCGGAGCTGGCGGACTACTTCGAGCAGCAGGTTCAGCCGGGCGAGTGAACCCGGCTAGCGCCGCCGGTTGTTCCGGAGCGCGCGCAGGCCGACCACGATGACCGCGACCAGGGTCACGGCCGAGGCGATCGCCAGCGCGGTACCGCCCCACGCGGGCATTTCCTGGGCCAAGTGCATGGGTTCACGGTACCGCTGTCTACGCTGGGCGCGATGCGTATCACGATGTTCCGGCGGTTGATGACGGACGAGTTCGGCGCGGCCAGGGCGGCGACCCTGAGCAAGGATCACCAGTTCGGCGGGCTCGGCGGGCGGACGGTGGACCAGGCGCTGGCCGCCGGGATCCCGGCCAAGGAGATCTGGCAGGAGGTCTGCGCGGCCTTCGACGTCCCCGCCGAACGCAGGTAAGAACCACGGGGGCGTGTCGGTGTCAACCTCGAACAGGTGTTCGGCTATCGTGTCATCCACAACGCGATGGTCGATCCACAGATCGCGGCCAGTGCCCGGAAATTGTCGGACCCGGCCCGTAGCGTCGGGATCGACAGCCTGACAGCTCGACTACCAGCCACAGGCAAGCCGGCCCGATCCGGCTCCGACAACGACCAACTGAGGTGGAATTCCATGCCAGCAGCACCGGACAAGGACAAGGCTCTCGAGCTCGCCCTGGCCCAGATCGACAAGCAGTACGGCAAGGGCTCGGTGATGCGCCTCGGCGACGAGGGCCGCGCACCGATCGCGGTGATCCCGACCGGCGCCATCGCGCTGGACATCGCCCTCGGCATCGGCGGCCTGCCGCGCGGCCGCGTGGTGGAGATCTACGGCCCGGAATCCTCCGGTAAGACCACGGTCGCCCTGCACGCGGTGGCCAACGCGCAGCGAGGGGGCGGCATCGCCGCGTTCATCGACGCGGAGCACGCACTGGACCCGGAGTACGCCAAGGCGCTCGGGGTGGACACCGACGCGCTGCTGGTGTCCCAGCCGGACACCGGTGAGCAGGCGCTGGAGATCGCGGACATGCTGATCCGCTCCGGCGCGCTGGACATCCTGGTCATCGACTCGGTGGCCGCGCTGGTACCGCGCGCCGAGATCGAGGGCGAGATGGGTGACTCGCACGTGGGTCTGCAGGCCCGCCTGATGAGCCAGGCGCTGCGGAAGCTCACCGGTGCGCTGAGCAACTCCGGCACCACCGCGGTCTTCATCAACCAGCTGCGTGAAAAGGTCGGCGTGATGTTCGGCTCGCCGGAGACCACCACCGGTGGCAAGGCGCTGAAGTTCTACGCCTCGATCCGGCTCGACGTGCGCCGCATCGAGACGCTGAAGGACGGCGGCGAGCCGGTCGGCAACCGCACCCGCGTCAAGGTGGTCAAGAACAAGGTCGCGCCGCCGTTCAAGCAGGCCGAGTTCGACATCCTCTACGGCAAGGGCATCTCCCGCGAGGGCTCGCTCATCGACATGGGCGTGGACCAGGGCATGGTCCGCAAGTCGGGTGCCTGGTACACCTACGAGGGCGACCAGCTGGGGCAGGGCAAGGAGAACGCCCGCAAGTTCCTGCTGGACAACCCGGACATCGCCAACGAGATCGAGAAGAAGATCAAGGAAAAGCTCGGCATCGGCGCCCAGCTGGACGCCGAAGAAGCCGTCGCCCCGGCCCCGGTCGACTTCTGATCACTCGCTGACGCCACATCCCCGACGACGACGACCCGGCCCGGCACGCGTGCCGGGTCCCCGGCCCCACGGCTTCCGGCGGCCCGCACCACAGCGGCCTGCCGGACGCCGGGCACCGGTGAGCGCCACCGCTCCGAGATCGACGAGCGCCGGCCTGTCTGGCGCTCGCTCGCGAGACCCGGCCCGATGCGCTGTTCCGTGGAGCCACGGCTTCCGGCCGGGTGGGCCTTGATGAACACCACCGCGGGGAAGCCCGGCCGGGTCGCGGTGGTGAGAACGACTAGGAGAACCGTGCCGAAGGTGAACCCCGAGGAGTTGCCGCCGGAGGAGCGGGCGAAGAAGGCCAAAGAGGTCTGCTTCGACCTGCTCGCGGCGCGGCCCCGCACCCAGGAGGAACTGCGGCAGGCGTTGCGCCGCAAGGGTTTCGACGAGGACACGAGCGAGACCATCCTCGGCAAGCTGGACAACGCCGGCCTGATCGACGATGCCGCCTTCGCCGAAGTGTGGGTGCGTTCACGGCACAACAACCAGGGCTTGGCCCGCCACGCACTGGTCGCCGAGTTGAAGCGCAAAGGCGTGGACCCCGAAATCGCCGTCCAGGCCGCCGGCGAAGTCGACCGCGAAGCCGAAGAACAAAAGGCACGGGAGCTGGTGCGCAAACGCCTGCGCTCCCTGGGAAACGTCGACGAGCAAACCGCCATCCGCCGCCTGCTCGGCACCCTGGCGCGCAAGGGCTACTCCCAAGGCCTCGCCTACACCGTCATCCGAGAAGAACTACGCGAATTCGGCGCCGAAGCCACCCTCCTGGACAACGCCGTCCCGGACTGACCCACAAGGCGTTCCCGGAATGATCGGTGCGAGGCCGGGCTGATTGCGGCGGTCAGGCGCCCGGCTGGTGGATGCTGAAGGCGGCGCCCTGCGGATCGGCGAGCATGGCCATCTGGCCCACCGGCGTATCGAACGGAGCCATGAGCACGGCGCCACCCAGGGACGGGATTTGGGCGGCGGCCGCGGTGATGTCGTCGACGGCGAAGTAGACGTGCCAGTGGTTCGGCAGATCCACGTCCGGCGGCTGGCTCACGCCCGCGACATCCGTGCCGCCGGCCTGCAGCATGGTGTACTTCTCGCCGTCCAGCTCGGTTTCGGTGACGGCCAGGCCCAGCAGTTCCTGGTAGAACGGCACGGCCTGCTCCGGGCTCGAGGTGATCAGCTCGTTCCACACCATGCCGCCCGGTTCGTCGACCAGGCCGGCCCCGATGTGCGAGTACGCCTGCCACAGGCAGAAAGCCGCACCGCCCGGGTCGGCACCCGCGGCCATGCGGCCGGAGTCCAGGACGTCGAAGACCGGGGTGAACAGGGTGCCGCCGGCGGCCTCGATCCTGGCGGCGGTGGCGTCCACGTCTTCGACCGCGAAGTACGTGTTCCACATCGGCGGCAGGCCCCGCTGCTCCGCTGTCTGCGGGGCGATCGCGGCCGCTTCCGAGCCGTTCTTCAGCGCCATCGAGTACGTCGAACCACCGGGTACCGGCTCGTCGCGGAACTCCCAGCCGAGCAGGCGCCCGTAGAACGCCTTCGCCGCCTCCTGGTCGGAGGTCTGCAGGTCCACCCAGTTCGGGGTGCCCTGGGCATAGGTGGTTCGCAGCGGCATCGCGGTCTCCCGGGTCGGCGTGGCGGACAGGACCAACCTGCGCCTGCCCGCCCGTCGCCACCAGGGCCGAAAGACCCTGACCGGGAGAACTAGCGCAGCCGCGCGGCCTCCGCCGCCAGCTGCTCGATGCGGGCGAAGTCCTTGGCCGCCACCGCGTCCTTCGGGGTCAGCCACGAGCCGCCGATGCAGCCGACGTTCGGCAGCGCCAGGTACTTCGGCGCCGACGCGACCGTGATGCCGCCCGTGGGGCAGAACTTCAGCGAAGGCAGTGGCCCGGCGATCGACTTCAGGTAGTCGACCCCGCCACTCGCCTCGGCCGGGAAGAACTTCAGGGCGGTCAACCCGCGCTCGGCCAGGCGCATCGCCTCGGAGACGGTGCCGGCGCCCGGCAGGAACGGCAGGCCGGTGTCGAAGCACGCGTCCAGCACCCCGTCCGTGGTGCCCGGGGTGACCAGGAACCGCGCACCGGCGTCCGCCGCCTGCTTGGCCTGGCCGGGCGTGGTCACCGTGCCCGCGCCGATCAGGATGTCCGGTACTTCGGCGGCGACCCGTTCGATCGCCGCCAGCGCGACCGGGGTGCGCAGGGTGAGTTCGATGACGCCGATGCCACCGGCGAGCAGCGCCGACGCGACGGGCACCGCGTCGGCCACGTCGTCCACCACGACGACCGGCATCACGGGGGATGCCTCGAGCAGTTCCAAGCCGGTGGTCACGCCACTACCTCTTTCGTCATCCCGGCACCGAAGTGCCCCGGCGTGTACCCGCCGAACACGCTGGCGCCCTGGTCGGCGGGGCCGACCGCCCGGCGCAGCGCGCCGAACAGCTCACGCCCGGTGCCGGTCCAGGATGCCTCATCGGGTGGACCGTCCACCAAGGGCCGTCCGTCCAGTTCGGCCGCGCTCACCTGGACCTCCAGCAGCCCGGCCTCGGCGTCGAGGCGCACCACGTCGCCGTCGGCGATCCGGGACAGCGGGCCGCCCGCGGCGGCTTCCGGGGTCAGCTGGATGGCCGCCGGGATCTTGCCCGACGCCCCGGACATCCGGCCGTCGGTGACCAGCGCCACCTGGAACCCCCGGTCCATCAGCACGCCCAGCGCGGGCGTCAGCCCGTGCAGCTCCGGCATGCCGTTCGCCATCGGGCCCTGGTTCCGGATCACCACGACCACGTCACGCTCCAGTTCACCGGCCTGGAACGCCGCCGAGAACTGCTCCTGCGTGGTGAACACCCGAGCAGGCGCCTCGACCACCCGGTGTTCCGGCGCCACCGCGGACACCTTGATCACCGCGCGCCCCAGGTTGCCCGCGACCATGCGCAGGCCGCCGTCGGCGGAGAACGGGCGCGAAGCCGGTCGCAGCACCTCTTCGTCGAGGCTGCGTCCCGGGGTGTCGCGCCAGGTCAGGGTGCCGTCGAGCAGCACCGGTTCCTGGCGGTACCGGTTCAGCCCCGGCCCGGCGACCGTCCGCACGTCCTCGTGCAGCAGCCCGGCGTCGAGCAGGGTGCCGATGAGGAACTGGATGCCACCCGCGGCGTGGAAGTGGTTGATGTCCGCGCTGCCGTTCGGGTACACACGCGCCAGCAGCGGGACCACGGCCGACAGCTCGGAGAAGTCGTCCCAGGTGAGCTGGATGCCTGCGGCCGCGGCGATGGCGGGCAGGTGCAGCGTGTGGTTGGTCGAACCGCCGGTGGCCAGCAGCGACACCACGCCGTTCACGATGGCCTTCTCGTCGATGACCTGGCTCAGCGGCGCGTACTCGGCACCACGGGAGATCGCGACGGCCCGCCGCCCCGCCTCCTCGGTCAGCGCCTGCCGCAGCGGGGTGCCCGGGTGCACGAACGTCGCGCCCGGCAGGTGCAGCCCCATCACCTCGACGACCATCTGGTTCGAGTTGGCCGTGCCGTAGAAGGTGCACGTGCCGGGGGAGTGGTACGAAGCGGCCTCCGCCTCGAGCAGGTCTTCGCGGGACGCCAGGCCCTCCGCGTAGAGCTGCCGGATGCGGGCCTTCTCCTTGTTGGGCAGGCCCGAGGTCATCGGCCCGGCGGGCACCAGGATCGACGGCAGGTGGCCGAAGGACAGCGCGCCGATGAGCAGGCCCGGCACGATCTTGTCGCACACCCCGAGCAGCAGGGCGCTGTCGAACATCTCGTGCGACAGCGCGACCCCGGTGGCCATCGCGATCACCTCGCGGCTGAACAGCGACAACTCCATGCCCGCGCGGCCCTGGGTGATGCCGTCGCACATGGCGGGCACGCCGCCGGCGAACTGGGCGACCCCGCCCGCTTCGCGCACGGACACCTTGAGCCAGTCCGGGTACTCGTGCAGCGGCTGGTGCGCCGAGAGCATGTCGTTGTAGGAGGACACGATCGCCACGCCGGGCTTGCGCACGGCTCGCAGCGCTTCCTTGTCGCCGCCGGTGATCCCGGCGAAACCGTGGGCGAGGTTGCTGCACGCGAGGCCGCGCCGGGCGGGGCCTTCGGCGTGGGCGGCGGCGGTGCGTTCGAGGTAGGCGGCGCGGCTCTCGGCACTGCGAGCCACGATGCGCTCGGTCACTTCGGCGATGACGGGATGCGGTGCGGCGGACGGGGTGGGGCTCATACGGCGGCTCCGGGTGCGGATCACGGGTTCGGGTGGTCCGGTGACGGCGTCGCTGGCGTCCGGTCTTCGTGGTGACGGTCCACACAGTACAGAAGGAGGAAGCCCGAATCAAAATCGATACAGATGAACTCCAGACGTGACTCCGATCACGTACCGCGACCAGTGTGTGCTACTTGTCACACTGGACAAGGCAAGGCAGAGTCAGGCATCAGCGCGCCCCACCACGGTGCGGCCCGGCCTCTGGCCCCCGCCGCACGAACTGACTGATCGTCGGAGGTACGTATGACCACCACCGAATTCACCGAACTGCGCCGCACCATCGGGCAGTTGCGACAGTGCGTAGGCGCGTTGCGAGCCAAGTACGGCGAGGCGCCGGCGGTGCGCCGGATCGCCAACGACGTGGAGCGGCTCGAGATCGACGTGAACGAGTTCGACGACACACCCCCGGTGCCGCAACAGGCCCGCGCCACCGACCGCTCGAACGTGGTCGTGGTCCCCGACACCCCCTACGACCCGTCGCTCTGGCACGGCGCTGACGATGAAGGCGTCGGTGGCTACCAGCGTGACCAGCGGTGAGCGCTCCGGCTAACGACAAGGCAGGCCGGAGGGGTACCGGGGTCTTCGCGCCCACGCGCGCCAAGATCGCCGAACGCACCCTGCGCAAGGACCGGTGGTGGCTGCCACCGCTGATCACCACGGTCGGCCTGGCCACGTTCGTCATCTACGCGACAATCCGGTCGTTCATGCGCACGGCGTACTGGGTGGAGGAGTACCACTACCTCACGCCCTTCTACTCGCCGTGCCTGAGCGATTCGTGCGTGCCGGGGTCGAGCCACTTCGGCACGCCGTTCGGCGAGCTGCCGGGGTTCATCCCGCTCGGGTTCGTCGTGCTGCCGTTCCTGCTCGGCTTCCGGCTGACCTGCTACTACTACCGCAAGGCGTACTACCGGTCGGTGTGGTTCTCCCCGCCTGCCTGCGCGGTCGCCGAACCGCACGCGAAGTACACCGGCGAGACCAAGCTGCCGCTGATCATCCAGAACGTCCACCGCTACTTCTTCTACGTGGCGCTGATCGTCTCGCTGATCAACACCTGGGACGCGATCACCGCCTTCCACGGCTCCGGCGGCGGGTTCGGCTTCGGCCTCGGCAACATCGTGCTGCTCGGCAACGTGATCATGCTCTGGGCCTACACGCTGTCCTGCCACTCGTGCCGCCACATCACCGGCGGCAGGCTGAAGCACTTCTCGAAGCACCCGGTGCGCTACTGGATGTGGACCCAGGTGACCAAGCTGAACAACCGGCACATGACGCTGGCGTGGATCACCCTCGGCACCCTGGTGCTGACCGACTTCTACGTGATGCTGGTGGCCAGCGGCACGATCGCCGACCTCCGCTTCGTCAACTAGCCTTCTCTCCCCAATGACAACGGCGTCAGAACGCACTGAGGTGGATTGATCCATGACCGAGGTCGAACGGCACAGCTACGACGTGGTGGTGATCGGTGCCGGTGGCGCCGGTCTCCGCGCGGTGATCGAGGCGCGGCAGCGCGGCCTCAGCGTGGCCGTGGTGTGCAAATCGCTGTTCGGCAAGGCGCACACCGTGATGGCCGAGGGCGGCTGCGCGGCATCGATGGGCAACGCGAACGAACGCGACAACTGGCAGGTGCACTTCCGCGACACCATGCGCGGCGGGAAATTCCTGAACAACTGGCGGATGGCCGAGCTGCACGCGAAGGAGGCGCCGGACCGCGTCTGGGAGCTGGAGTCCTACGGCGCGTTGTTCGACCGCACGGCCGACGGCCGGATCAGCCAGCGCAACTTCGGCGGGCACACCTACCCGCGGCTCGCGCACGTCGGTGACCGCACCGGGCTCGAGCTGATCCGCACCATGCAGCAGCAGATCGTTTCGCTGCAGCAGCAGGACTTCAAGGAACACGGCGACTACGAGGCCAAGCTCAAGGTCTTCGCCGAGTGCACCGTCACCGAGCTGATCAAGGACGGCGACCGCATCGCCGGGGCGTTCGGTTACTACCGCGAGAGCGGCCGGTTCGTGCTCTTCGAGACGCCGGCCGTGGTGCTGGCCACCGGCGGTATCGGCAAGTCGTTCAAGGTCACCTCGAACTCCTGGGAGTACACCGGTGACGGGCACGCGCTGGCGCTGCGCGCCGGGGCGACGCTGATCAACATGGAGTTCGTCCAGTTCCACCCGACCGGCATGGTCTGGCCGCCGAGTGTGAAGGGCATCCTGGTCACCGAGGGCGTGCGCGGTGACGGTGGCGTGCTGAAGAACTCCGACGACGAGCGGTTCATGTTCGAGTACATCCCCGACGTGTTCAAGGGGCAGTACGCGGACAGCGAGGAGGAAGCCGACCGCTGGTACACCGACCAGGAGGAGAACCGGCGCACCCCGGACCTCCTGCCGCGCGACGAGGTGGCGCGGGCGATCAACTCCGAGGTCAAGGCGGGCCGCGGTTCCCCGCACGGCGGCGTCTTCCTCGACATCGCGAGCCGCCTGCCCGCCGAGGAGATCCGCAAGCGGCTGCCCTCGATGTACCACCAGTTCAAGGAACTGGCCGATGTGGACATCACCGCCGAGCCGATGGAGGTCGGCCCGACCTGCCACTACGTGATGGGTGGCATCGAGGTCGACCCGGACACCGCGGCTTCGGTGGTGCCGGGCCTGTTCGCCGCGGGCGAGTGCTCCGGCGGCATGCACGGCTCGAACCGGCTCGGCGGGAATTCGCTGTCGGACCTGCTGGTGTTCGGCCGCCGGGCCGGACTCGGCGCGGCGGCCTATGTGGAGGGTCTGGCCAATCGGCCGTCGGTGGCGCAGGAGCGGATCGACACGGCGGCGAAGATGGCCGTGGCGCCGTTCGACCCGCCGGAGAACGGGGTCGAGGAGAACCCGTACACCCTGCACACCGAGCTCCAGCAGTCGATGAACGACCTGGTCGGCATCATCCGCAAGGCCGAGGAGATCGAGCAGGCGCTGGCCAAGCTCGCCGAGATCAAGCAGCGCGTGCACCAGGTCACCGTGGAGGGCCACCGGCAGTTCAACCCCGGCTGGCACCTCGCGCTGGACCTGCGGAACATGCTGGTGGTCAGCGAATGCGTGGCCAGGGCCGCGCTGATCCGCACCGAAAGCCGCGGCGGGCACACCAGGGATGATCACCCGCAGATGGATTCCCAGTGGCGCAACCGGTTGCTGGTGTGCCAAGTGGACAGTGGCGACGAGGTGGTGCCCGCGGTGACGGTGACCCCGAAGTCGCAGGAGCCGCTGCGCCAGGACCTGCTCGAGTTGTTCGAACTGACCGAGCTGGAGAAGTACTACACCTCCGACGAGCTGAGCACGCACCCGGGAAGGCAGGCCTGACATGGGGTACAAGGCGAGCTTCCGGGTGTGGCGCGGCGACGACACCGACGGCGAGCTGAAGGACTACACCGTCGAGGTGAACGAGGGTGAGGTGGTGCTCGACATCATCCACCGGCTGCAGGCCACCCAGACGCCGGACCTGGCGGTGCGGTGGAACTGCAAGGCGGGCAAGTGCGGCTCGTGCTCGGCGGAGATCAACGGCCGCCCGCGCCTGCTGTGCATGACCCGGATGTCGGTCTTCGCCGAGGACGAGGTCATCACGGTGACCCCGATGCGGACCTTCCCGGTGGTCCGCGACCTGGTCACCGACGTGTCGTTCAACTACACCAAGGCACGCGAGATCCCGTCGTTCACCCCGCCCGCGGACCTCAAGCCGGGGGACTACCGGATGCAGCAGGTGGACGTCGAGCGCTCGCAGGAGTTCCGCAAGTGCATCGAGTGCTTCCTGTGCCAGAACACCTGCCACGTGGTGCGTGACCACGAGGAGAACAAGGAAGCCTTCGCCGGGCCGCGGTACCTGATGCGGATCGCGGAGCTGGAGATGCACCCGCTGGACGTCGCCGACCGCCGGGACTCCGCGCAGGACGAGCACGGCCTCGGCTACTGCAACATCACCAAGTGCTGCTCCGAGGTGTGCCCGGAAGGCATCCACATCACCGACAACGCGCTCATCCCGATGAAGGAACGCGTCGCCGACCGCAAGTACGACCCGATCGTCTGGCTGGGCAACAAACTGTTCCGGCGGGGCACCTCCGACCGCCCCTGAACGCAAGGAATGGGGCATTACTAGCGTTCAATGCTAGTAATGCCCCATTCATAGCATTCGGGGGAGACTGCTCAGAGAGCGCCGGTGCCACCGGCTCCGGTCGTCGTGGTGATCTGCGAAGGGGCGTCGAGCAGCGGCTGGGTGCCCTTCGGGGTCTTCTTCCGGCGGGCCATCCGCTTCTGCAACCACGAAGCGAACGTGGTCAGGATGAAGTTCAGCACCACGTAGATGACGCCGATGACGATGTAGACCGGGATGGTGTTGCCGAAGTTCCCGGAGATCACGTTGGCGCTGCGCAGCAGGTCCGGCACCGACAGCGCACCACCGGCGAGCGCGGTGTCCTTCAGGATGACCACCAGCTGGCTGACGATCGCCGGCAGCATCGCGGCCACCGCCTGCGGCAGCAGCACGTTGGTCATCGTCTGCGTCTTGCGCAGGCCGAGCGCCGAAGCCGCCTCCGTCTGCCCCTTCGGCAGCGACAGGATGCCCGCCCTGACCACCTCGGCGAGCACGGAAGCGTTGTACAGCACCAGACCGGTCACCGCGGCGAAGAGCACGCGGTTGTCCGAGTCCACATCGGTGTACTCCGAGTAGAACTCGTTCGCGAAGATCATCAGGATCAGCACCGGGATGGCGCGGAAGAACTCCACCACGATCCCGGCCAGCGTGCGGACCGCCTTGTGGTCCGAGAGCCGGGCGATGCCGAAGAACGCGCCGACCGGCAGGGCGATCACGATGGACAGCACGGCGATCAGCAGCGTGTAGCCGAGACCGGGCAGGATGAACGTGGTCCACGTGCCGCTTTCGGCGAACGGGCGCCACTTGTCGCCGGTCAGCTGGTTCTTCTCGGCCAGCTTGTCGATCACCAGGTAGGCGATGAGCGCCAGCACCGCGGCGAAGACCAGCGAGTAGACGAGGTTGCGCGCCTTGGCCTTCGGGCCCGGGGCGTCGTAGAGGACAGAAGGAGCGCCGCTCATCGTTTCACCGCCATTTTCTTCGCCACCCAGCCGAGCAGGAGCCCGACCGGCAGGGTGAGCAGGACGAAGCCGAGCGCGAACACGGCGAAGACCAGGATGATCGCGTCACTCTCGTTCTCGATCATTTCCGACATCAGCAGCGAGGCCTCGGCCACGCCGATCACACTGGCCACCGTGGTGTTCTTGATCAGCGCGATGAGAACGCTGGCCAGCGGCGCGATCACCGAGCGGAACGCCTGCGGCAGCACGATGATCCGCAGCACCTGGGTGAAGCCCAGCCCCAGGGCGCGGGCCGCCTCGGCCTGGCCGACGGGCACCGTGTTGATGCCCGAGCGCAGCGACTCGCAGACGAAGGTCGAGGTGTAGAGGATGAAGCCGAGCACGGCCAGCCGGAAGTTGTTGTCCACGATGAACGACGGCGAGTCGGACGTCGCGAGGTTGAAGTTCAGCGTGGAGGCCAGGCCGATGGAGCAGAAGAAGATGATCACCGTCAGCGGGGTGTTCCGCACGACGTTGACGTAGGTGGTGCCGAACCCCCGCATGATCGGGACCGGGCTGACGCGCATCCCGGCCAGGATCGTGCCCCAGATCAGCGAGCCGACGGCCGACAGCACCGCCAGCTGGATGGTCATCCAGAAGGCATCGAGGATGTCGTACTCACCGAGGAAGTCGAACACGGAAAACTCCTCGTCGGATATGGGACGGCGCGCCGCGAACGGGTCGCGGCGCGCCGCCGTGGGTCAGTCGAAGACGGAGGGACTCGGGCTTACTTTTCGGTCACCGGCGAGGGCTCCGGGATCTTGTAGCCGGACGGGCCGACGTTGCTCTCCAGCGAAGCCTTCCAGGCACCGTCGGTCTGCATCTTGGTGATCGCGTTGGCGATCGCGGTGCGGCTCTCGGCGTCGTCCTTCTTCAGGCCGACACCGTAGTTCTCCTTGCTGAAGGCGTCGCCGACCAGCTTGAACTTGCCCGGGTTCTTGGCGGCGAAACCGGCCAGGATCACGTCGTCGGTGGTGACCGCGTCGATGCTGCCGTTCTCCAGCGCGGTGATGCAGTCGGAGTACTTGCCGAACTCCTGCAGCTGCGCTTCCTTGGAGAACTCGTCCTTGATCTTCTGCGCGGGGGTGGAACCCTTGACCGAGCAGAGCTTCTTGCCGTTGAGGGCGGTGTTGCCGGTGATGTCGGTGTTGTCCGCACGCACCAGCAGGCCCTGGCCCGCCACGAAGTACGGCCCGGCGAAGGAGACCTTCTCCTTGCGCTTGTCCGTGATGGAGTAGGTGGCGACGATGAAGTCGACGTCACCCTTCTCGATCAGGTTCTCGCGCTCGGCGGACTGCGCTTCCTTCCAGGTGATCCCGGCCTCGTCGACACCGAGCTCCTTGGCGATGTACTTCGCCACGTCGACGTCGAAGCCCTCGGGCTTGCCCGCCTGGGTCTGGAGACCGAGGCCCGGCTGGTCGAACTTGATGCCGATGGTGACCTTCTTGTCTTCCTTCGCCCGCGCGACCAGGTTCTTGCTACCGCTGTCTTCGCCGCCACCACAGGCGGCGAGCGTCAGGCCCGCTACCGCGACGACTGCGCTCATACGCAGAACTCGACTCAACCGCATCAGATCAGGTTCCTTCCTAGTGGGTCAGGATCTTGCCGAGGAAGTCCTTCGCGCGGTCGGACTTCGGGCTGGTGAAGAACTCGTCGGGGGTGGAGTCCTCGACGATCTCGCCGTCGGACATGAACACCACCCGGTGCGCGGCGCGGCGCGCGAAGCCCATCTCGTGGGTGACCACCAGCATGGTCATGCCGTCGGCGGCCAGGCTGGTCATCACGTCCAGTACCTCCTGGACCATCTCCGGGTCCAGCGCCGAGGTCGGCTCGTCGAACAGCATCACCTTCGGCCGCATGGCCAGCGCCCTGGCGATGGCCACGCGCTGCTGCTGGCCGCCGGAGAGCTGGGCCGGGTACTTGTCGGCCTGGTTGGCGATGCCGACCCGCTCGAGCAGCTCCATCGCGGTCTTGCGGGCCTCACCGGAGGAGACCTTGCGGACCTTCTGCGGCGCGAGCATCACGTTCTCGACGATGGTCTTGTGCGCGAAGAGGTTGAACGACTGGAAGACCATGCCGACGTCGGCGCGCAGCGCGGCCAGTGCCTTGCCCTCGGCGGGCAGTGGCTTGCCGTCCACGTGGATCTCGCCGGAGTTGATCGGCTCGAGGCGGTTGATCGCCCGGCACAGCGTGGACTTGCCCGAACCCGACGGCCCGAGCACCACGACCACCTGCCCGCGCGGGACCTCGAAGTCGATGTCACGCAAAACGTGCAGGTCGCCGAAGAACTTGTTCACGGCGGCCGCCTTGATCATCGGCGGCGCCGGCGTCGCGGTGGTCATCTGGCCTCCAGGCGGCGAGCTGCGGTGTCCTTCTTGGTTGCCGTAACTCTAGTCACACCCCGTATACGGCCCTTGTCGCAGGTCTGGACTAGGCCTTTCGCGCGTGACGAGTCGGCGATGGCGGAAACTTACTCTGCTCCGTCAGGGTGTAAAGCCCGCTTGACTAACACTTAGGGTTTCAAATCGATCTCATCGGACCGGAAAGGAGCCGGCGTGCGCGTTCTGCTCGTCGAGGACGACGACCGGGTGGCCGACGCACTGGTCCCCGCGCTGCTGCGCCGCGGGCTGTCGGTCCGCCGCCTGGCTTCGGGCGCGGAGGTGCTCGACCGGATCGCCGACGCCGACGTGGTGCTGCTCGACCTGGGCCTGCCCGACGTGGACGGCATGGTGCTGTGCTGGCGGATCCGCGAGATCAGCGACGTGGCGATCATCGTGGTCTCGGCCCGCGGCGAGGTCGACGACCGCATCCTCGGCCTGCGCTCGGGAGCCGACGACTACCTGGTCAAACCGTACGATGTGGACGAGCTGGTGGCCAGGGTGCACGCGGTGCGGCGGCGGCGCGGGGAACCGGCGCGGGCGGCCACCGGCGCGATCAAGGTGGCGGACGTGGTCATCGACCTGGACCGGCACGAGGTGACCGCGGGTGGTGAAGTGATCACGCTCTCGCGCAAGGAGTTCGGCGTGCTGAAGCTCATCGCGGCCGAAGGCGGCTCGGTCTGCTCGCGGGACCGCCTCCTCACCGAGCTGTGGGGCAGGCGCGGGCAGGCGGAAAGCCGCTCACTGGACGTGCATGTCGCTACTCTGCGGACGAAGCTCGGCCGCGCCGAGCTGATCGAGACGGTGCGCGGGGTCGGTTACCGGCTGGGTGCGCGCCCGGACGAGGAGTGAGACGTGCGGGTCCGGCTGCAGGCCACGGTGCTCTCGCTGGTCGCGTTGCTCGTTTTCGGGCTGGGTGTGCCGCTGGCGCTGAGCGTGGCGGGCAGTGCCGGGCAGACGCTCTTCCTCGACCGGCTCACCGACACCGCGCGGTTCGCCTCGCTGGCGCAGCGGCCGCTGATCCAGGGGCAGCCGGACCTGATCACCGCGGAACTGCGGCGCTACGCCGAGGTCTACGGCATCGCCGTGGCGGTGCTGAACCAGGACGGCCGCCCGACGGTGACCTCCGGCACGGTGCCCGGCGCGGTCAAGCTCGACCTGGCCGACACGCGGGTCGCCGGGCAGGTGCAGTCGGCGCTGGCCGGTCGGCATTCGGAACCGGGGCCGATGCTGGTGCCGTGGGACGAGGGCACGCTGGTGCTGGCCGAACCGGTGCTGATCGACGGGGACGTGCGCGGTGTGGTGGTCACCGAATCGCCGACCGCGCAGGCGCGTCAGGAGGTGACGCTGTGGTGGGTGCTCATCGCCACCGTCGGCATGATCGCCTTCTGCCTGGCGCTGCTGGTCGCGCTGCCGCTGGTGCGCTGGATCCTGCGCCCGGTGCGGCGGCTGGACGAGGCCACCGGCACGCTGGTCGAGGCCGTGGTGAGCGGCCGTGAGGTGGCCAGGGTCGGTGAGGAGAGCGGACCCGCCGAACTGCAGCAGCTCGGCCGCTCGTTCGACATGATGGCGGCGAGCGTGGGGGAAGCACTGGCCGCGCAACGCGCCTTCGTCGCCGATGCCTCACATCAGCTGCGGAATCCGCTGACCGCGTTGAAGCTGCGGTTGGTGAATCTCGAAGGGCACGTGGACACCGAAGCCGAGGAACACCGCGAGGCCGCGGTCGCCGAGGCGGACCGGCTCAACCAGGTGCTCGACGGCCTGCTGTCCATGGCGCGAGCGGAGGCGTCGGCGGGCCAACTGGTCGCGGTCGACGTGGACACCGTGGTGGCCGGGCGTGCTTCGGACTGGAACGTGGTCGCGGTGGCGCGTGAGGTGAGCCTCGAAGTGGAGGGTTCGACCGACGGCGTGCGCGCGCTGGCCCCGCCGCGCGGGCTGGAAGCCGTGCTGGACGCCCTGCTGGACAACGCCCTCAAGTTCACCGGCGCCGGTGAGTCGGTCCGGGTGGAAACCTCCACAGTGGACGACAAGGTCCGGCTGACCGTGCGCGACCACGGGCCGGGACTGCGGGCCGAGGAACTGGAACGCGCCACCGACCGGTTCTGGCGCAGCACCGCGCACCAGAACGTGGCTGGCTCGGGGCTGGGGCTGTCCATTGTGGCGGAGATCGTGGCCAGGGCAGGCGGCTCGCTGAAGCTCGACCTGCCCGAGGGCGGCGGGCTGCGGATCACCGCGGAGCTGCCCCGGTCCGGTTCTGGGGCGATCGCTAGTTCTTGAGGTTGCGGTAGTACCGCATGGCACCCGGGTGCAGGGCCATCGGCGCCGTCTCGATCGCCGGGCGCAGGTCGATGGACAGCGCGGCGGTGTTCGCCTTGGCCAGCTCCGGGCGCGCGTCGAAGAGCCCGCGGGTGAGTGCTTCGGCCACGTCGTCGGGCATCGTCGTCGGCACCACCAGGAAGTTGGGCACCACCAGGGTGGTCACCGGCCCGCCGGACTGCGGGTAGGTGGACCCGGGGATGGTCGCCGAGCGGTAGACCGCGTTGGCCTGGCGCATCGCGGGCATGGCCTCGCCGACGTCGATCAGCCGCAGCGGGATCCGGTTGGCCAGCGTGCTGATCGAGTTCGTCGGCAGGCCGCCGGACCAGAAGAAGGCGTCGATCTCCTGCCGCTGCAGGGCGCCCAGCGACTCGTCGAGGCCGAGGTAACGCACGGTCAGCGAGCTCGGGTCGCCGAGGCCGCTGGCGTTGAGCAGCAGCTGCGCGATCACCGCCACCCCGGACTCCGGGGAGCCGATCGCCACCCGGCGCCCGCGCAGGTCGGCCAGCGAACGCACCGGCGAGTCGGCGCGGACCACCACGTGCAGGTAGTCGTCGTAGATCCGGGCCAGCGCGGCGAGCTTGGGCTCCCCGCTGGGATCGGTGGCCACGTCGGCCGCGCTGAACGCCACGTCGGCGGTGCCCGCGCGCAGGCGCGCGAGGTTGTCGGGGGAGCCGCGGGTCTGCTGGACTTCCGGCCGCTCGATCGCCAGCCCGGCCGCCCACGCCCCCGCCAGCGGCTGCGCGAGCTGGTAGTAGACGCCCCGGTCGTTGCCCGCGGCGATTCGCAGCCGGGTGCCGGAGAAGTCCGGTCCGCAGGCGGTCAGCGTGGTGAGCAGCAGGAGCACGGCGGCGGTCACCCGTGTCAGAGCTGTCACGACCGCAGATGGTGCCAGCTCCGCGACCGGAATTGTCGTACATCCCGGTTACGATCCGGTAGTGCCGCAGTGGCACCCCCAGTAGCATAGGAGGTATGAAATTGAGCGTCAGCCTGTCGGACGAGGATGTGGCCTTCATCGATCACTACGCCGCCGCGGCGGACGTGCCTTCGCGCTCGGCGGTGGTGCACCGGGCGCTGGAGCTGCTGCGGGCCTCCCAGCTGGAGGACGACTACCGCGCCGCGTGGGACGAGTGGACCGCGCACGGGGACGAGGCCGAGTGGGACGCGGCCACCGGTGACGGAGTGCTGACGCGCTGATGCGACGGGCCGAGGTCCGGCTGGTCGACTTCGACCCCGCGCGGGGCAGCGAGTCGAACAAGACCAGGCCGGCGGTGATCGTGAGCAACGACGGCGCCAACGCGGTGGCCGGGCGGCTGGGCCGGGGTGTGGTCACCGTGGTGCCGGTGACCTCCAACGTGCGCCGGGTGTTCCCGTTCCAGGTGCTGCTGCCCGCGGCCGAGTGCGGGCTGGCGATGGCTTCGAAGGCCCAGGCCGAGCAGGTCAGGTCGATTTCGGTGGAGCGGGTGGGCCGCCGGGTCGGCAAGCTGACGCCCGCGCTGATGGAGCGGCTGGAGGCGGCGCTGCGCCTGCATCTCGGCCTGTGACCGGCGGGGCCTACCCTGGGGGGAGATTCGCCTAAGGAGCAATTCGTGTCCCGCACCTTCCAGATCCGCACGTTCGGCTGCCAGATGAACGTCCACGACTCCGAGCGCCTGGCCGGGCAGCTCGAGGCGGCGGGCTACGTGCCCGCCACCGACGACGCGCCGGACGTGGTGGTCTTCAACACCTGCGCGGTGCGGGAGAACGCCGACAACAAGCTGTACGGCACGCTCGGTCACCTGCGCCCGGCCAAGACCGCCAAGCCGGACATGCAGATCGCCGTCGGCGGCTGCCTGGCGCAGAAGGACCGCGGCGAGATCGTCAAGCGGGCGCCCTGGGTGGACGTGGTGTTCGGCACGCACAACATCGGCGCGCTGCCGGCGCTGCTGGAGCGCGCGCGGCACAACACCGAGGCCCAGGTCGAGATCCTCGAGTCGCTGGAGACCTTCCCGTCCACGCTGCCCGCGCGCCGCGATTCGGCGTACTCGGGCTGGGTGTCGATCTCGGTGGGCTGCAACAACACCTGCACCTTCTGCATCGTGCCCTCGCTGCGCGGCAAGGAACGGGACAGGCGGCCGGGGGAGATCCTGGCCGAGGTCGAGGCGCTGGTCGCCGAGGGCGTGCTCGAGGTGACCCTGCTCGGGCAGAACGTGAACTCCTACGGCGTCGAGTTCGGTGAGCGCGACGCGTTCTCGAAGCTGCTGCGCTCGTGCGGTTCGGTGGCCGGCCTGGAGCGGGTCCGGTTCACCTCACCGCACCCGGCCGCGTTCACCGACGACGTGATCGACGCGATGGCCGAGACGCCGAACGTCTGCCCGCAGCTGCACATGCCGCTGCAGTCCGGTTCGGACCGGGTGCTCAAGGAAATGCGCCGCTCCTACCGGTCGGCCCGCTTCCTGTCCATTTTGGACAAGGTGCGCGCGGTCATGCCGGAGGCGGCGATCACCACCGACATCATCGTCGGCTTCCCCGGCGAGACCGAAGAGGACTTCCAGGCCACGCTCGACGTGGTGCGCCAGGCGCGGTTCTCCAGCGCGTTCACCTTCCAGTACTCGAAGCGGCCCGGTACGCCGGCCGCCGATATGCCGGGGCAGCTGCCGAAGGCGGTCGTGCAGGAGCGTTACGAGCGGCTGGTCGCGCTGCAGAACGAGGTGGCGTGGGAGGAGAACAAGAAGCTGATCGGCCGGAAGGTCGAACTGCTCGTCGCCGCCGGTGAGGGGCGCAAGGACGCCGAGACGCTGCGCATGAGCGGGCGGGCGCGGGACGGCAGGCTGGTGCACTTCACGCCGAACGAGCTGAACGTGCGGCCGGGCGACGTGGTGGAGACCGTGATCACCTACGGCGCGCCGCACCACCTGGTGGCCGACGGCGAGCTGATCTCGCACCGCCGCACGCGCGCCGGTGACAACGCCGAGGCCGGGCTGCGGCCGAAGACCAACGGGGTGAGCCTGGGCCTGCCGAGCATCGGCGCGCCGGCCCCGCTGCCCGTGACCACCGGGGGGTGCGCGCTGTGAGCACGCCGGAATCCGCCGACTCCGTCAACGAGCTCGCCGCCGATGTGGACCAGGTGGTGAGCCGGGCGTCCCGCACGATCGACCTCGGGCACCGCGGACTGGTCGTCTCGGTCAGCGTGTTCGTGCTGATCGTCGGCATGTTGCTGCCGTGGGCCGGTGAGCACGTGGGCTGGGAGGTGCTGGGCGGGCAGGCCGGGGCGATCCCGCAGCTGTTCGCGGTGACCTCGACCGGGTTCGGCGTGCTCGGCTCGATGCTGGTGCTCATCACCCGGCGGTGGTGGATCACCTGGGTCTGCGCCATCGGCGGCTGGTTCGCCTCGGTCGACGGCATGCTGGCGATCTGGTCGCAGCAGTCCTCGCAGGCCAGCGGCGCGGTCGGGGGCGGGCCGGGGTTCGGGCTGATCCTCGCGGTGATCGCGACCGTGGTGATCGCCGTCCAGTGGATGCGCGCGGCCTGGTCGCGCGGCTGAATCCGGGCGCCGCTAGTAGGGTTCACCCAAAGTGTTGTTCACGCACCCGAACGTGTGGGGGTCCCGCATGCACCCGACCGGTCACGAGGTGGAGCAGCTACTGGCCGTGAGGGCTGTGCTGGCGGCGGAAGCCGCCCGGCTGGCTGCCCAGCACGCCGGTGAGGACGAGGTGCGGCGGCTGCGCCGCCTGTGCGCCGACGGCGAAGCCGCGACCGCCGCCGGCGACGTCGACGGCATGGTCGCCGCGAGCACCACGCTGCACGAATGCGTCACCGAACTGTCCGGCAACCCGGCGCTGCTGGACTTCGTCGGGCAGGTCGACCTGCGCGTGAGCGCCCACTACCCGGCGATCACCCGGCAACGCGGGGCGCAGGCGTGGCAAGAACACCACGCCCTGGTCGACGCCATCGAACGGAAAGACCCGGAGTCGGCGGCCCGCATCATGCGGGACCACGTGGACCACACCCGGGCCGCCTACCTGCAAACGCACCAGCCCACCCCCACCCCCTCGCGCACCCGCCCAGCCCCCGTCCCCGCCCGCCGCCGCCGAACCCTCCCCCGCCCCTAACCCCACCCTCACGCACCCGAGTTCCACGTTCAGGCACCCGAACCCCGCGTTCAGGCACCCGAGTCCCACACTCAGGCACCCGAGTTCCACACTCGGGCACCCGAACCCCGCGTTCGCGTACATGAGTTCTGCATTCGCAGCGGGCGGGTCCCACGTCCGCATGGCCGAGTTCCCCGTTGAGGCACCCGAGTTCCACACTCAGGCACCCGAGTTCGACGTTCGGGCACTTGAACTCGTCCGCCCGAACGCGGAAACTCGCGCCCCGCCACTGTGGATTCCGGCCGCCCGAACGTAGAACTCGGCTACCTGAACGTGGGATTCGGCTGCCTGAATGTAGAACTCAGCTGTCTGAACGTGGGACTCGCTGTCTGAGTGTGGGATTCGGCTGCCTGAGTGTGGAACTCGGCTGTCTGAACGTGGGACTCGGCTGCGCGAATGTGGGACTCGCGCTCGCGAACGTGGAGTTGGCGGGAGTGCGGGTAGGTTGCACATCGATCGGCGGGGCCAGAGGGCTGGAAAGCGTAGTGGGGCATTACTTGTGCGAGTAATGCCCCACTACGACAAAAGCGGGCTCAGCGGTCGGCCAGGGCCTGTTCGGCGGCGTCCAGCCATTCCCGCCATTGGGCGGCCTGTTCGTCCGCCTTCTTGGCGCGGCGTTCGTCGCCGGCGGCTCTGGCTTTGGCTGCCTGCGACTCGAACTGTTCGACCCGCTCCCGGAACTGGGCCGCGCGGGCCTGGGCTTCCGGGTCCGTGCGGCGCCACTTGCTTTCTTCGGCGCCGCGCACGCGATCCTGCACGGCCTTCAGCCGGGCATCGAGGTCGCGGATGCGTTCCCGCGGCACCTTGCCGATCTCGTCCCACCGCTCCTGGACCTTGCGCAGCTGCGACTTCGCCGCCTCCAGGTTCGCGCCCGGGTCGATCTTCTCGGCTTCGGCGAGCAGCTCCTCCTTCTTCGCCGCGTTGCCGGAGAACTCGGCGTCACGCTCGGAGAACGCGGCCGAGCGGCGGGCGAAGAACGCGTCCTGCGCGGCCCGGAACCGCTGCCACAGCGCGTCGTCGCTGTCCTTGGGCGCGCGGCCGGCGGCCTTCCACTCGCCCATCAGTTCCTTGTAGCGGGCGGCGGTGGGGCCCCAGCTGTCCGAGTCGGCCAGCGACTCGGCCTCGGTGATCAGCTCCTCCTTGCGCGCCTTCGCTGCCGCGCGCTGCTTGTCCAGCTCGGCGAAGTGCGACCCGCGGCGGCGGTTGAACCCCTCGCGTGCCTTGGAGAACCGGCGCCACAGCTCGTCGTCGGTCTTGCGGTCGACGCCCTTGATGGCCTTCCACTCGTCGAGGATGGTGCGCAGCCGATCGCCCGCGGCCTTCCACTGGGTGGAGTCGGCGGCGATCTTCTCCGCCTCGTCGGCCAGCGCCTGCTTGCGCGCGACCGCGACCTCGCGGGCCTGCTCGCGTTCCTGCTTCGCGTCCGCGAGCGAGCGTTCGGCGTGGGCGATCACCTGCTCGATGCGGGCGCCGAGCGCGGCGAGGTCGCCGACCACCGCCGCGTCGGCCAGGCCGTCGCGCAACTGGGTCGCGCTGGCCAGTGCGTGCTTCGGGTCACCGGCTCCCGAGGCCAGCCGGGTCTCCAGCAGCTCCACCTCGGTGCGCAGGTCGTCGAACCGGCGCGCGAAGTGCAGCAGGCCCTCTTCCGGGGTTCCCGCCTGCCACACGCCGATGGCGCGTTCGCCGTCCGCCCCGCGGACGTAGACCGTGCCCTCCTCGTCCACCCGGCCCCAGCGGTCCGGGTGTGGTTCCGCCGGCGGAACCGGCGGGACCGGCTGGCCGACGGTGTGCGCGTGCGGCACCGGGTGTGGTGCCGGGGCTTCCGGGGCTGGGGTTTCGTGCGCGCCCTCAGTTGTGTTCTCCGCCATGGCAGGCTCCTTATCGCCTGTACGCCCGCTCGCGCGGGCGCCCCACCAACCGGTGGGGCCGGGTCGTGCCGCTGCCGGACCACGCTCGTGTCCGTCGTGGCATTCAAACAGGTCAAGGCGCGTCGTGGTACATGGTGCTCGCATCAGGACCCGCTTTCGGGTGGCGGGGTAACGTCGGACAGCGTGATCACACGTGCCGTCGTGGTGCCGCAGCCGCCGCTGCTGGTGCCCGGAATCGCCGCAGGGGCGCGCGAATCGACCGCCGAACTGCGGGCCGCGTGCGTGGCCGCCGCGGGCAGGCTCGCCGAGGTCGCGAGCCGCTGGGTCGCCGTCGGCACCGGCGAGGACACCGTCTCGGTCACGCCGCCGGCTGCGTGCGGTTCCTTCCGCGGTTACGGCGTCGACCTGGGCGTTCGCCTCTCCGAGACACCGGGCGCACCGGGTGCACCGGCCGAGTTGCCGCTGTCCGCGCTGATCACCGGGTGGCTGCGCGAGCAGTCGGGCGCCGCCGAAGCCACCGTGCACACCTTCCCGGCGGACACCCCGGCCGACCGTGCCGCCAAGACCGCCGCGCTGCTCGCCGAACGGCATTCCGGCCACGGACTCCTCGTGCTCGGCGACGGCGCCAACCGGCACGGCCCCAGGTCACCCGGTGGGGAACACGACCGCGCCCCCGCCTTCGATGCCGCCGTCGCCGAAGCGCTCGGTTCCGCCGACACCGCGGCGCTGCTGACCCTGGACGCCGACTTCTGCACCGAACTGGGCGCGGGCGGCCGGTTCCCCTGGCAGGTGCTCGCCTCGCTGGCCGAGGGCGCCACCTGGACCGCCGAACTGCTGTACTCCGCCGCGCCGTTCGGCGTCGGCTACCACGTCGCGGTCTGGACCCGGGCGTGACGCGGCCGATCGCGGTGGTCGGCCCGACCGCCACCGGCAAGTCCGAACTGGCCGTCACGCTCGCCCTCGCACTGGGCGGCGAGGTGATCAACGCCGACGCGATGCAGTTGTACCGCGGCATGGACATCGGCACCGCGAAGGTGACCGCCGAGGAACGCCGCGGCGTGCCGCACCACCTGCTCGACGTGCTGGACGTGACCGAAACCGCGTCCGTGGCGGCCTACCAGCGCGACGCCCGTGCCTGCGCGGAACGGCTCATCGCCGAGGGCAAGGTGCCGGTGTTCGCCGGGGGATCCGGGCTCTACGTGCAGGCGATCGTCGACGAACTGCGGTTCCCCGGCACCGATCCGGCGGTGCGCGAGCGGCTGGACGCCGAGGCCGCCGAGGTGGGCGCGGCCGTGCTCCACGACCGCCTCGCCCGCGCCGATCCCCAGGCGGCCGCGGCGATTCTGCCGACGAACACCCGCCGGATCGTCCGTGCACTGGAGGTCATCGAGATCACCGGGGAGCCGTTCTCGGCGAACCTGCCCCAGCCCGGCGAGCCGCGCTACGGCACCACGCTGATCGGCGTCGACCGCGAAGTCGCCGAACTCGACGCGCGGGTCGATCTGCGGGTGGAGCGCATGTTCGCCGCCGGCCTGGCCGAAGAAGTGCGGGAACTGGAACGGCACGGGCTGCGCGAAGGGAAGACGGCCTCACGCGCGCTGGGCTACCAGCAGGTCCTGGAACACGGCGACGACCTCGAAACCGCCGCGGCGGCGACCGCGCAGGCGACCCGGCGGTTCGTGCGGCGGCAACGGTCCTGGTTCCGCCGTAACAAGCGGATCCACTGGGTTCCCGGCGCCGCGCCGGATCTGGCCGACCGGGTGCTGGAACTCGTTGCCGGGCAAGGAAAAGACCAGGCCGGACGCGAAGCGCTCCGCTGACGGTGGTGGCCGGTGGTGGCCGGGATACTCTTTGACCATGGGCGGTATCGAGTTTCTCAAGGGGCACGGCACGCAGAACGACTTCGTGCTGCTCCCCGATCCGGCCGCACGGCTGGACCTGACCCCGGCGCGGGTCGCTGCCCTCTGCGACCGCCAGCGCGGTCTCGGCGCGGACGGCGTGCTGCGCGTGGTGCGTGCGGCCGATTTCGGGGTCGAGTCGGCGGGCGAGTGGTTCATGGACTACCGCAACGCCGACGGATCGCTCGCCGAGATGTGCGGCAACGGCGTGCGGGTGTTCGTCCGCTACCTGGTCGACACCGGGCTGGCCGAGGGCCCGGAGTTCGTGATCGGCACCCGGGCCGGCGACCGGCCGGTGGTTTCGCACCCCGACGGGTCCGTGACCGTCCGAATGGGACCCGCCACGATCACCGGTGCCTCGGTGACCATGGTCGGCCAGCGGTCCTTCTCCGGGGTGGCGGTCAACGTCGGCAACCCGCACCTGGTGTCGTTCAGCGACGAAGACGTGGCCGGGCTCGACCTGCGTGACCAGCCCGCCTACGACCGCGACTTCTTCCCCGACGGGGTGAACCTCGAGTTCGTCAACACGCTCGGCGAGGGGCGTCTGCGCATGCGGGTGCACGAGCGCGGCGTGGGGGAGACCCGGGCGTGCGGCACCGGCACGGTGGCCGTGGTGGCCGCCGCGCAGCACCTGGCCGGTCTCGACTCGGGTGAGTCCGTAGTGGACATCCCGGGCGGCAGCGTGGTGGTCACGGTGGCGCCGGGCGAATCCACGCTCACCGGACCGGCGGAGATCGTCGCCAGGGGAGAGCTGGACGAGGCCTGGTGGGCGGCCAACGCCTGAGCGCCTACGAAACCGCCGCGGTCTCGGGGATGTCACGCAGGCGGCGAAGTGGTGAGGTGACGACCCAGAGCACGGCCAGCGCTTCCAACGCACCGGCGATCCACAGCGTGTTCCGGATCCCCACGACTTCGCCGAGCACCCCGCCGAGCACCGAGCCCAGCGGCAGCACGCCCCAGACCACGAACCGCACGCTCGCGTTCATCCGCCCGAGCAGCCGGTCCGGGCAGATCGCCTGCCGGTAGCTGACCTGCGCCACGTTGTAGACGATGACGCCGTAGCCGAACAGCGCCAGGCCGGCCACCACGAAGGCGATCCGCCAGCCGGGGGCGGCGAGCGGTACCAGCAGGTGCGCGGGCCAGGTCAGCAGCGGGATCAGCCAGATCGCCCGTGCCTGCCCGATCCGCCGGTTGACCAGGCCGGAGGTGAAGGCGCCGAGCACGCTGCCCGCGCCGCCGATCGCCAGTAGCGCGCCGACCGCGGCCGCCGACAAGCCCAGCGTGCGGGTCAGGAACAGCATCTCCACGGCGAGGAAGATGCCGTTCGCCAGGTTGGCCGTCGCGGTGGCCGAGGTGATCGCGCGCAGGGTGGGGTTGCCGAAGACGAACCGCAGGCCTTCGGCGATCTGGGCGGACAGCTTCGGGTTCTCGTGCGGCACCGGTTCGGGTTCGACACGCCGGATGCGCAGCAGGCACAGCGCGGAGGTGAGGAAGCCGAGTCCGGTCATGAGCACCGCGTTCGCCGGGCCGAGCAGTTGCGCGAGCACGCCGCCGATCCCCGGCCCGGCCACCTGCGACACCGACTGGCTGGACTGCAGCTTCGCGTTGCCCTCCAGCAGCTGGTCACGGCCGACGAGCGAGGGCAGGTACGACTGGTAGGCCACGTCGAAGAACACCGTGCACACCCCGGTCAGCAGGGCGACCACCACGAGCTGCGTCAGCGTGAGCACGCCCGCCCACCAGGCCAGTGGCACCGACAGCAGCAGCGCCGCACGGGCGAAGTCGGCTCGCAGCATCAGCGGGCGCCGCCGGAAGCGGTCCACCCAGGCGCCGGCGGGCAGGCCGAGCAGCAGGAACGCCAGCGTCTCCGCGGCGGTCAGCACGCCCATCTCGAACGGGCTCGCGGCCAGCACGGTGGCCGCGAGCAGGGGGAGCACGGTGTGCCCGACGAAGGTGCCGAGCTGACTGGCCGTGTCGCCGGCCCACAACCGGCGGAAGTCGGCATGCCGCCACAGGGAGTTCTCACGCACCCCGGCAGTCAAGCGGAAGTGATTGGAAAGTGTCAATCACTTCCGCCGTCGTAGGCTGATCGTCGTGGGTGCGGAACGACGGAACGCGACCGAGGCCGAGGCGAACGCGCTGGCCTCGGGAATACGCCTGCGCATCATCCGGTTGACCTTCAAGGAAGCGCTGACGAACAAGGAACTGGCGAGCCGGCTCGGCAAGGACCCGGCCACCGTGCTCCACCACGTGCGCAAGCTGGTCGACACCGGCTTCCTGGCACCGCAGCCCGCCCGCCGCGGCAACCGCGGCGCGAAGGAGATCCCGTACCTGTCGACCAGGCTGTCCTGGAACCTGCGGCTGGACGACACCGAAGAACTGGGACAGGCCTCGCTGGAGGCCTACCTCGCCGAAGTCGGTGAAGTCGGCACGGCGAAGGTCGAGCAGACCCGCCTGGTGGTGCAACTGCCCGAAGCCGAGCAGGCGGAGTTCAAGCGCCGCCTGTACGAGCTGATCGAGGAGTACGCGGAACGGCCGATCGACCCCGGTGCCGAGCGGACCGCGATCTACCTCGCGCTGTACCCGAGTGCGTAATCCATTCGGCACATCCCGCGGATCGTGGGACCATGGAAGGACGATGACGGAACTGACACACACTGATATGGCAGCCGAACTCGACGGCGAGGAGCTGTCGATCGGCGAGCTGGAACTGGAAGACCGCGCCTCGCTGCGCCGCGTCGCCGGGCTCTCCACCGAGCTCGAGGACGTCACCGAAGTCGAGTACCGGCAGCTCCGCCTGGAGCGGGTCGTGCTGGTCGGCGTCTGGACCGAAGGCACCGCCGCCCAGTCGGAGGCCTCGCTGGCCGAACTGGCCCGGCTCGCCGAGACGGCGGGCTCGGAGGTGCTCGAAGGCATCGTCCAGCGCCGCACCCGGCCGGACCCGGCGACCTACATCGGTTCGGGCAAGGTACGCGAGCTGCTCGACATCGTGCGCGCCACCGGCGCCGACACGGTGATCTGCGACGGCGAGCTCTCCCCCGGCCAGCTGCGGCAGCTGGAGGCGAAGCTCAAGGTCAAGGTGGTCGACCGGACCGCGTTGATCCTGGACATCTTCGCCCAGCACGCCAGCTCCAAGGAGGGCAAGGCCCAGGTCGAGCTGGCCCAGCTGCAGTACCTGATCCCGCGGCTGCGGGGCTGGGGTGAATCGCTGTCCCGGCAGGCCGGTGGCCGTGCCGGTGGCGCCAACGGCGGTGTGGGCCTGCGTGGTCCCGGTGAGACCAAGCTGGAAACCGATCGGCGGCGGATCAACAAGCGTGTGGCCAAGCTACGCCGCGAGATCGCTTCGATGGACACCATCCGCGAGACCAAGCGCGGGCGCCGCGTGGCCAACGAGGTGCCCAGCGTTGCCATCGTCGGCTACACCAACGCCGGCAAGTCGAGCCTGCTCAACGCGCTGACCGGGGCCGGGGTGCTGGTGGAGGACGCGTTGTTCGCCACCCTCGACCCGACCACCCGCCGCGCGGACACGCCCGATGGGCGCACCTACACGCTGACCGACACCGTCGGCTTCGTGCGGCACCTGCCGCACCAGCTGGTCGATGCCTTCCGCTCCACGCTGGAGGAGGCGGCCGACGCCGACCTGCTGCTGCACGTGGTGGACGGCGCCGACCCGGCGCCGGAGGAGCAGGTCAACGCGGTGCGCGACGTGCTCGGCGAGATCACCCGCAAGCGCAGCGAACCGCTGCCGCCGGAACTGCTGGTGATCAACAAGGCCGACGCCGCCGACGAGGTCACCCTGGCCCGCCTGCGGCACCTGCTGCCCGGCGCGCTGGTGGTCTCCGCCCAGACGGGTGAAGGCATCGAAGCGCTGATCACGGAGATCTCCGAGCGCGTGCCGCGTCCGGACGTGGAGGTCGACGCGGTGGTGCCGTACACCCGCGGCGAGCTCGTGGCCAGGGTGCACGCCGATGGCGAGGTGCTCACCGAGGAACACATCGAAGAGGGCACGCACCTGCGCGCCCGGGTCCACCCGGACCTGGCCGCCGCGTTGCACACCTTCGCGGTCGACGGCTCGCCCGCGTAACCCAGTACCTTCGACGGCGAGGGGATCTTTCTTTCGCTGACGGAGGTGTGCGGGTGCGCGGTCGTGCGTGCGCGGTGGTGCTCGCGGGAATGCTGGCGGTGGCGCCGGTGCTGGTGACGGCACCGGCCGCCGTCGCGCAGGAGGTGCCCGCGCCGGAAACGCTGTGCACGGTGCGCGACGCGAAGCTGGCCGAGCTGTCCGGCCTCGCGGCCGATGGTGACCGCTGGTACGCCATGGGCGACGGCGGAACCAAGCTGCAGGTCGTGGTGCTCGGCCGGGATTGCAGCACCCAGAAGGTGATTTCCGCGTCGGTCGATCCGTACGACGTGGAAGACCTGGCCCGCGCGAAGGACGGCACGCTCTGGCTCGCCGACACCGGCGACAACCGCAAGCAACGGGAAACCGTGGCGCTGCACGCGCTCACCCCGGCGGGCAAGGCCACGCTCTACCGGCTCACCTACCCGGACGGCCAGCACGACGCCGAAGCGCTGCTGCTCGACGGCTCGGGTACGCCGTTCGTGGTCACCAAGAACGTGCTCGGAAAGGCCGAGGTGTACAAACCCGCCGCCGAGCTGAAGAGCCCGGGCCCGAACGCGCTGGAAAAAGTGGGTTCACTGGACATCTCCACCACCGACACGCCGGGAGGCCCGGTCGGCGGTGTCGGCTCCATGCTGGTCACCGGGGGCGCGGTGAGCCCGGACGGCAAGACCGTCGCGTTGCGCACCTACACCGACGCCTACCTCTACCCGGCACCCGACGGCGACGTGGCGGCCGCGCTCAAGCGGAACCCCGTGCGGGTGCCGTTGCCGAACGAACCCCAGGGCGAAGCGATCGCCTTCGAGCCGGACGGCACGCTGCTCTCGGCCAGTGAAGGCACCGGCCAGCCCGTGCGCGCCGTCCGCGGTGCGGCCGCGCTGGCCGCGGGCGCGACCCCGGCGGCGGACGAGCAGGAGGGCTCGCCCGGACCCACCGGTGACCCCGCAACCGGCGGATCCGAGTCCCCTGTGCCCTTGCTGCCCGCGGCCGCCATCGCCGTGCTCGCCGCGCTCGGGCTGGTCTTCGTCGTGAGCCGCGTGTGGCGGGCGCGGCGCGGGTGAACCAGCCGGTTCGAGCGGGCTAGCGGCTAGAGGCGGCGCAGTACCGCCACCACCTTGCCCAGGATGGTCGCGTCGTCCCCGGGGATCGGGTCGTACGCCTCGTTGTGCGGCATCAGCCAGACGTGCCCGTCCTTGTGCTTGAACGTCTTCACGGTGGCTTCGCCGTCGATCATCGCGGCGACGATCTCGCCGTTGTTCGCGGTGGGCTGCTGGCGCACCACGACCCAGTCGCCGTCGGTGATCGCCGCGTCGATCATCGAGTCACCGGTGACGCTGAGCAGGAAGACGTCGCCTTCGCCGACGATGTCCTTCGGCAGCGGGTAGACGTCCTCCACCGACTGCTCGGCCAGCACCGGGCCACCGGCGGCGATCCGGCCGACCAGCGGCACGTAGGCCGGCTTGGGCATCTGCTCGATCGGCGAGCCCGGCTCGGCGTCCGCGGCCAGCACGCCCACCGCGCGCGGGCGGTTCGCGTCACGGCGCAGGTAACCCTTGCGCTGCAGTGCGCGCAGCTGGTGGGAGACCGAGGACGTCGAGTTCAGGCCGACCGCTTCGCCGATCTCGCGCACGCTCGGCGGGTAGCCGAAGCGTTCGACCCAGGCCCGGATCACCTCCAGGACCTGCGACTGCCGGACGGTCAAGCTCTCGTCCTGGTCTTCCGGTTCGCGCAGGGCGGGTATCTTGCCCGGCACGGCCTTCCTGACACTCACTGTGGTTCGCCTCCCAGGTGCTGGAGGCCGGTGGACGGGGTCTGCCACCGGCCCGGTTCGGTTGCCGGGGCCCTGGTCGCCGCGCACAGCGCGGACACCGGTGGGCCCTGCATGCGACGCTAGCCCGCCACGGGGTGGAGATCAAACATTTGTTCGACCGACACGCCGGGCGCCGCTCGATTTTGTCGGTCCTGGGTGGTACACATTCGCACGGGAGTTCGATAGAACGCCTGTTCGAGGGTCGGTGCCAGCGTACCGCGCCCCGGAGGACGGCCGCGAGGAGGTTCCGTGATGTCGGTGCTGGTCGACGTGAGCGAGTTGCGGGGAGTGGTGGTCAGGCGGGGGGTCCTGATCGACGAGAACGTGACGGTCGACGAGGCGCCCCCGGCGGCTCCCGTGCGGCCGGGGGCGCGCAAACGGCCCCAGGGCGAGGTGCGTCGCCCGTCGAACCGGCCGCGGGTGGTGGCCGGGCTGCGCGCGGTGCCGGAGGTGCGCTGCGCACCGGCTCGAGCTGGCGCGCGCTGGCCGTGGCTGGCCGCGATGGCGGTGACCGCGGGACTGGTGGTGGCCGGCTTCGGCTTCCTCGCCGACGCGATGGCCGCGCCGGTGCCCACGCGGACGGCCGTGGTCTCGGTCGCGCCGGGGGAGTCGTTGTGGGAGGTGGCCGAACGCATGGCGCCGAGCAGTGATCCCGCCGCCGTCGTCGACCGCATCCACGAACTGAACCGGTTCGACGGCGCCGGACTGGTGCCGGGCCTGCCGATCGAAGTGCCCGCCGAGACCGCGCCCTCCCGCTGAGCCGCCGTTCGTGATGGACCACCCCTGGTGAGGGCGGTGAGTCCGGGAATTCCGAGGTGAGTCCGAAGTGGACGTGCAACAGGACGACGGCGGTGATCGACGCCGGGACGCGGGGCGGGGAAGCACCGCGCGGCATTCACCCGGTCCGGCGGCGTTGCGCGGTTGCGGACCGTCCGGCGCGCTCCTAGAGTCCACCCCCACATCTAGTGGTAACACGCCTGTAGTCGGTCCACAGCTTGGGGTAGAATCGGAGTCGGTTGTCCCTGGTGTGCACACCTGCCGCGGAAGGAAGGGTGGTCTGCTCATGCGGTGCCCGTTCTGCCGTCACGCGGACTCGCGCGTGGTCGATTCGCGCGAAGTGGACGAGGGGCAGGCGATCCGCCGTCGCCGCTCGTGCTCGGAGTGCGGCCGCCGGTTCACCACCTCCGAGACGATGGTGCTCGCCGTGGTGAAGCGGTCCGGGGTCACCGAGCAGTTCAGCCGGGACAAGGTGGTGCGCGGGGTTCGCCGCGCGTGCCAGGGCCGGCCCGTCGACGACGACGACCTCCAGCAGCTGGCGCAGCGGGTCGAGGAGTCGATCCGGTCCGCCGGGCTCGCCGAGATCCCGAGCCACGAGGTCGGCCTGGCCATCCTGGGCCCGCTCCGTGAACTCGACGAGGTCGCCTACCTGCGCTTCGCCAGCGTCTACCGCTCGTTCTCCTCGGTCGAGGACTTCGAGAAGGAGATCGCGGACCTTCGCCAGGCCATGGCCGGTAGCGAAGAGAGCGCGAACGACGAGTAAGGCTCGCCGTTCCGTGCCGGAACGAGGGAGTACCCATGACCGAGACCGTGGGAACCGGCGCGGACGCCGTGGAGGAACGGCGACCTGACCGGCTGGGCATCCGCCGCGTGTTCACCACCGAGGGCGTGCACCCGTACGCCGAGGTCGAGTGGGAACAACGCGACGTCGTGATGACCAACTGGCGCGACGGCACGGTGAACTTCGAGCAGCGCGGCGTGGAGTTCCCCGCGTCCTGGTCGGTGAACGCCACCAACATCGTCACCAGCAAGTACTTCCGCGGCGCGGTCGGCACGCCCCAGCGCGAACGCAGCCTCAAGCAGCTGATCGACCGGGTCGTGGGCACCTACGTCCGGGCGGGCACCGAGCACGGCTACTTCGCCACCCCCGCCGACGCGGAGGTCTTCGAGCACGAACTCACCTGGATGCTGCTGCACCAGGTATTCAGCTTCAACTCCCCGGTCTGGTTCAACGTCGGCACCGCGTCGAAGCAGCAGGTCAGCGCCTGCCTGCCCTACCACTCCCTGGTCAGCACGCCGGGCGGGCTGGTGCCGATCGGTGAGCTGGTCGAGAACGACGCGGTGGGCGCGAAGGTCTACGACGCCCAAGGCGTGACCGGGGTGGTCGCCACCAAGGCCAACGGCCGCAAGAACGTACACCGCGTGCACACCGAGGCCGGGTACACCCTGGACGTCACGGCCGACCACCTGGTGTGGAAGCGGACGAGCGCCACCGGCGGCCGGTTCGTCGAGGCCGGCACGCTGCGCCCGGGTGACCAGCTGGAATGGCACCGGGTCCGCTCGTTCGGTGAGCGGGAGATCGACCAGCGCGAGATCGCCGAGGCGGCGCTCGCCGGGCAACTGCGCACGGGGGCTCCGGCGCACCTGCACACCGCACCGCTGCCGGTGGTAGCCGCGTACCTGCGGAGCCTGTTCCAGGCGCCGGACGGGGAACGGCTCGGAACGGGCGGCGAGCGGCTGATCCGCGAGGTGCAGAACCTCCTGCTGCGGTTCGGCATCTTCTCCCGGATCTCGCCCGACGCCGAGGACGGTGGCTGGTCCCTGCGAATCCCGGCTCGCGGTGACCGGGAGGTCTTCGCCGCCGAGATCGGTTCCCTCGACGAGTACGAGTCGGCGAGCCTGGAGCCGGCGAAGTGGCTGGAGATCGAGCGCATCGAGGACCTCGGCCCGATGGAGGTCTACGACATCCAGACCGAGAGCGGGGAGTTCCTCGCCGGGAACCTGCGGGTGCACAACTGCTTCATCCTCGCCGTCGACGACTCGATGGAGTCGATCCTGAACTGGTACCGCGAGGAAGGGCTGATCTTCAAGGGCGGCTCCGGCGCCGGGCTGAACCTCTCGCGCATCCGCTCGTCGAAAGAACTGCTGTCCTCCGGTGGCACGGCCTCCGGGCCCGTTTCGTTCATGCGTGGCGCGGACGCGTCCGCGGGCACCATCAAATCCGGTGGCGCCACGCGCCGGGCGGCCAAGATGGTGGTGCTCGACGTCGACCACCCCGACGTCGAGGAATTCATCGAAACCAAGGCACGCGAGGAAAAGAAGATCCGCGTGCTGCGTGACGCCGGATTCGACATGGACCTCTCCGGCGCGGACATTTCCTCGGTGCAGTACCAGAACGCGAACAACTCGGTGCGCGTCTCCGACGAGTTCATGCGGGCCGTCGAGTCCGACAACGCCTTCGGGCTGCGGGCCAGGCAGACCGGCGAACTGGTCACCGAGGTCGAGGCCAAGAAGCTGTTCCGCTCGATGGCGCAGGCCGCGTGGGAGTGCGCCGATCCCGGCATCCAGTACGACGACACGATCAACGACTGGCACACCTGCCCGGAATCCGGCCGGATCACCGCGTCCAACCCGTGTTCGGAGTACATGCACCTGGACAACTCCAGCTGCAACCTGGCCTCGCTGAACCTGCTCAAGTTCCTCACCGGCGAGGGCGTGTTCGACGCGAACCTGTTCGCCCGCGCGGTCGAGTTCGTGATCACCGCGATGGACATCTCCATCTGCTTCGCCGACTTCCCGACCGAGCCGATCGGCGACACCACCAGGAAGTTCCGCCAGCTCGGCATCGGTTACGCCAACCTCGGCGCGCTGCTGATGGCGATGGGCCACGCCTACGACTCCGACGGCGGCCGCGCGCTCGCGGCGTCGATCACCTCGCTGATGACCGGCGTCTCGTACCGCCGTTCCGCCGAACTCGCCGGCGTGGTCGGCCCGTACGAGGGGTACGCGCGCAACGCCGAGGCGCACCAGCGGGTCATGCGCAAGCACGCCGCCGCGAACGAGCTGATCCGGACCCACCACACCACCGACGCCGCCGTGCGCGGACTCGCCTCCGACGAATGGCACCGGGGCATCGAACTCGGTACGCGGCAGGGCTGGCGCAACGCGCAGGCGAGCGTGCTGGCCCCGACCGGGACCATCGGCTTCATGATGGACTGCGACACCACCGGCATCGAGCCGGACTTCTCGCTGGTGAAGTTCAAGAAGCTGGTCGGCGGCGGGTCGATGCAGATCGTCAACCAGACCGTGCCGCGGGCGCTTTCGGTGCTCGGGTACCAGGGTGAGCGGGCCGAGGCGATCGTCGAGTACATCGCGCAGCACGGGCACGTGGTGGACGCGCCGGGCCTGCGGGCCGAGCACTACGAGGTGTTCGACTGCGCGGTCGGCGAGCGGTCCATCGCGGCGATGGGTCACGTGCGGATGATGGCCGCGGTGCAGCCGTTCCTTTCCGGCGCCATCTCGAAGACGGTGAACATGCCGGAGTCGGCGACCGTCGCCGACGTCGAGGAGATCTACTTCCAGGGCTGGAAACTCGGCCTCAAGGCACTGGCGATCTACCGCGACAACTGCAAGGTCGGCCAGCCGCTGTCCACCGGCAAGTCGGAGCAGCCCGCCAAGGTCGAATACCGGCCGGTGCGCAAGCGGTTGCCGAAGAAACGCCCCAGCCAGACCGTTTCGTTCACCGTCGGCGGCGCCGAGGGCTACCTGCACGCCGGTTCCTACCCGGACGACGGGCTCGGCGAGATCTTCATCAAGCTCGGCAAGCAGGGCTCCACGCTCGCGGGGGTGATGGACGCGTTCTCCATGTCCATCTCGGTCGGCCTGCAGTACGGGATCCCGCTGGAGTTCTACATCTCGAAGTTCTCCAACCTGCGCTTCGAACCGGCGGGGATGACCGACGACCCGGACGTCCGGATCGCCACCAGCGTGCTCGACTACCTGTTCCGGCGGCTCGCGCTGGACTACCTGCCGTACGAGAAGCGCTCGCAGCTCGGCATCTTCACGGCCGAGGAACGCGCGGCGCAGACCGACGCGGACTACGGCACCACCACCGCCGAACCACCCCGCGTCGACCTCGACGAGTTGCGCAGCAGCGTCTACGCCGAAGAACCCGACGACCGCCCGCACTCCTCCACCGAGCTGATGGAACTGTACCTCGGCAAGGTGGCCGACGCGCCCCTGTGCATGACCTGCGGCACGAAGATGCGCCCGGCGGGCTCCTGCTACGCCTGCGAAGGCTGCGGTTCGACCTCGGGGTGCAGCTGAGGTCCACAGGATCTCCACACAAGGTCCACCGGACCTCCCGCCGCGCCCGGCCAACGCACTCCGCGCACCACCCGTCTTCCAGGATGGAAGGAAAGGAGTGGTGAGTTGAGCGAATTCACCGGATGGGTCGAGCACTTCGAGGCGGAAGCCGGGCGGCGCGCGGAGCGCGGTGATCCACAGTGGACCCAGGGCGCCGAACTGCCCGCCGCGGTGGTGAAGAGCGTGCAGCGGTTCCAGGTGGGCGAGGCGGGTGACGGGGCGAACCTGATCTCGAAGGCCGAGGCCGCCGGGGACGAGGCGTACACGGCGGCGGTGCGGTTGTTCGTCGACGAGGAACGCAACCACGCCCGCCTCCTGGAGCACCTGCTCACCGCGGCGAACGCGCGGACCATCGGCGGCCACTGGACCGACGCGGTGTTCGTCCGGCTCCGGCGGGCGCTGGGGCTGCGCCTGGAACTGATGGTGCTGATGATCGCCGAGGTCGTCGCGCTGCGGTACTACCGCGCCCTGCGCGACGGCACCTCGGATCCGCTGACCACCGAGGTCGCCGGGCGCATCCTCGCCGACGAGGAGCGCCACGTGCCGTTCCACCTGCGGCGCCTCGGTGCCGCGTTCGCCCCGCTGTCGCCGGTGACACGGCGGGCGGTGCATGCGGTGTGGTGGGTGCTGCTGCTCGGTGCGGTGGTGGTCGTCGCGCACGACCACGGGCCCGCGCTGCGCGAGCTCGGCCTGACGCGACGCCGGTTCGTCATCGACGTGCTCAGGACGTGGGTGCGCACGTCGGAGCTCCCCGACCCGGTGCCTGTCACATCCGGGCCCGCTGTGTAGTCCATCGGGTGAACGCCGACGAGGAGGGATGGCGATGAAGCCGATCGTGGTGACCGGGGGTACCGGTTCGCTGGGCAGGCGCGTGGTGCGGGAGTTGCTCGACGCCGGGCGCGAGGTGGTGGTGCTGAGCAGGCGGGCGCGGCCGGTGGCCGGGGGCAGCCGGTTCGTCTCGGTGGACCTGCGCACCGGCGACGGGCTCGACCAGGCGCTGGCCGGGGTGGACACCGTGGTGCACTGCGCGTCCACGCTGACCGGCGGGGACGAGCAGGCCGCGCGCACGCTGATCGACGCGGCGAAGCGCGCGGGCGTGGCGCACCTGGTCTACGTCTCGATCGTCGGCATCGACCGCATCCCGTTGCCCTACTACCGGACGAAACTGGCTGTCGAGCGGCAGCTGGAGGCGTCCGGGCTCGGGTACACCATCCTGCGCGCGACGCAGTTCCACGAACTGGTCCAGAGCATCTTCTCGCTCCTCGGGCGTTCGCCGATCGTGCCCGTGCCGACGATGCGGTTCCAGCCGGTCGACACGCGGGACGTGGCGGGCAGGCTCGCCGAACTCGCGCTCGGCGAGCCCGCCGGGCGCGTACCGGACTTCGGCGGCCCCGAGGTCCGGGACGCGAAGAGCCTCGCCCGGGCCTACCTCGCCGCCACCGGACGGCGGCGGCTGCTCGTGCCGGTGTGGGTGCCCGGCCGGATCATGGCCGGGTTCCGGCGCGGGGAGAACCTGGTCGGCGACCGGTTCGACGGCGAGCGGACCTTCGAGCAGTTCCTCGCCGAGTACGCCACCCGGCGGCCGAGCCGATTCACTGATGCCGGTGGTAGTGGCGGCTGACCCGGGCGCGGTTGCCGCAGGACGGCTTGCACCACGCCTGCCGCGGGTGGTCCTGCACGAAGTAACGCACGCAGCGCGGTGCCGGGCAGGCCCGCAGGCGCTCGCGGTCGGGTCCGCTCAGGAACTCGATGCCCGCTTTCGCTAGTTCCGCGGTGAGCAGGACGGCCGGGTCGGCTTCGGTCGGCTGGTAGCGCATCCGGCCGTCGGGCCAGTCCAGCACCGGCACGCGGGGGACCGCGGCGGCTGCCTCGTTGAGCTGCCGCGCGGCGGTGGCCGGGTCCAGTAGCCGGTTGGCGTCGGCCTTGCTCGGCGGGCCGGGGCGCACGGCGTCGGCGAACAGCGACCGGAGCGCCTTGCGCACGGCGACCACCGACTCACGCACCCGCTCGTCGACGGGCACCTCGGGCAGGTCCTGCTCGCGAAGCCAGTCCGCCAGGCCGTCGACGGTCTCCAGCACGTCGAGCACGCCGTTCGGCCCGTAGCGCACGGTGGTGGCGAGTTCGAGGGCGAGCACCTGCCCAGCCTAATGCATCAGGTGCTTGCTCTCATTAGGTTGGTCGGCTAGCTTGCCTAATGGATCGGCTGGATCAATCCATTAGGAGACCGGATGCGTGAACTCCTGCGCGCCCTGCCGTCGCTGGCCGGGCCGTTGCCCGCGTTCGACCCGGACACGGCCCCGGAGGGCCCGCTCGAGTTGTTCGCGGACTGGCTCGAAGCGGCGATCGAGGCGGGCGTGCGCGAGCCGCACGCGATGACCCTGTCCACTGTGGACGAATCGGGACGGCCGTCGGCGCGGGTGCTCATCCTCAAGGACCTCACGGAAAAAGGCTTCCAGTTCGCGTTCGGTTCGGCCGGGCGCAAGGGGAAGGAACTGGCGCACACGCCGTGGGCGGCGCTGACCTTCTACTGGTCACCGCTGGGCAGGCAGGTGCGGGTGCGCGGCCGGGTGGAACCCGCCGACGGCGGCCGCGATTTCCTCGCCCGGAGCGAGGACGCTCGCGCGGTCGCGTTGACCGGTAGGCAGAGCACACCGCTGGCGGACCGCGCCGAGTTGGCCGCGGCCGTCGAAAGTGCCCGTGAACGCGTCCGGCGGGAACCGGATCTGGTCGCGCCGGACTGGGTGATCGGCACGGTGGTCCCCGGCGAAATCGAGTTCTGGCAAGGAAACGACGAGCGGCGGCATGTCCGGGTGCAGTACCGCCGGGCGGCCGAAGCGTGGACGAAGGAGCAGTTGTGGCCCTGACCTCGGAAGAACTGCGGGCGAACATCGCGGCCGGGCACGAACGGCTGGCGAAACGCCTCGTCGAGCTGACCGACGACGAGGCACGCGGACCGTCGGCGTTGCCCGGGTGGTCGCGCGGCCATGTGCTGACCCACCTGGAAAACCTCGGGCGCGCGTTCCGCAGGCAGGCCGAGTACGCCTTGGCGGGCAAGACGATCGAGGTCTACGACGGTGGCAGGCCCGGTCGTGACGCCGGGATCGAAGCAGGCGCGGGACGCTCGGCCGCCGAGTTGCGCGAAGGCGTGCTCGACTCGATCCACGGGCTCGAAGAAATCTGGGCGCAGGTGCCCGAAGACGGCTGGCAGCGTCCGGTCCGGTATCGCGAAGGCCCGTTGCTGGGCACGGTGTTCTGCTGGTGGCGCGAGGTGGAAATCCACTTCGCCGACGCGGACCTCGGTTACCGGACGGACGACTGGAGCCCGGAGTTCTGCGCGCACGTGCTCGAATTCCTCGCCCCGCGGGCACCCGAGGGCGTCCGCCTGGTGCTCCGGCCGGTGGACGATCCGCGGGAATGGGCGTGGGGGAGCGGGCCGGAGGCCGAGGCACGCGGCAAGCTCACCGACCTGACCGCGTGGATGGCGGGCCGCCGGGAGGACGGGTCACTGCCCGCCCTCGGCCCGTGGCCGTGAGGTCATCGCGCGGTACGCCGGTCGCAGCAGGTCGGTGACCGATCCCATCGGGTCCAGCTGGTCCAGCACCGGAGCCGTCGCTCCACCGGTGACCGCGACCTCGGTTCGCTCGCCCCAGAAGGAATCCAGCTGGTCGGCGAGCGTGGGCGGGCCGGTTTCCCGGTCCGCGGCGTGGATCCGCAGCGCGCGAAGCCGGTCCAGCAGGTCCTCACGCGTGCGCCCGCGCCAGGCGAGGTAGGTGAACGGATCGGCGTCGAAGGAGTCGGCGAGCACCTGGCAGGCGGCGGCCAGGTGCCGGCACGGCACCTCCCAGCCGGGGCAGGAGCAGTCCATGGTGATCTCGCGCAGGGTCCGCGGGAACAGGCTCAGCCCCAGCTTCGTGAACACGCCTTCGAGATCGGCGGGCAGCTCACCGGCGAGCAGCTTCGCCGCGAAGACCGCCTGAGCCGCGAGTTCCTGCTCGATCCGGGCCCAGTCCGCCGACTCGAAGGCCTTGACCGCGATCCGCGTGCGGTGGGAATCGGGCCCGGAGTCGCGGACCAGCGCGGTCACCAGACTGGTCGACACCGACAGGCTCAGCACGTTCCCGGCGCGGGCGGAGCGCTGCCCGCTGGTGCGGTAGCCGCCGAGGCCGAGCCCGTCGAGCGCCTCGAGGAAGCGCCGGGACCACCAGGTCACGACGCCTCCAGGGTGAGCAGTTCACGCAGGCGCTCGGTGGACAGTTCGGTGAGCCAGTGCTCCCCGGCACCGACCACCAGCTTGGCCAGCGACGCCTTCTCCGCCAGTATCCGGTCGACCTTCTCCTCCAGCGTGCCGGCGCAGGCGAACTTGCGGACCTGCACGTCGCGCCGCTGCCCGATGCGGAAGGCGCGGTCGGTGGCCTGGTCCTCGACGGCCGGGTTCCACCAGCGGTCGATGTGCACCACGTGGTTGGCCGCGGTCAGGTTCAGCCCGGTGCCGCCCGCCTTGAGCGAGAGCAGGAACAGCGACGGGCCGCCGGGCGACTGGAAGCGTTCGACCAGCCGGTCGCGTTCGGGCTGGCTGGTGCCGCCGTGCAGGAACAGCACCTCGGTGTCGAACCGCTCGGACAGGTACGGCACCAGCATCGCGCCGAACTGCGCGAACTGGGTGAAGCAGAGCGCCTTGTCGCCTTCGGCCAGCACCTCTTCGAGGATCTCCTCCAGCCGGGTCAGCTTGCCGGAGCGCCCGGCGAGTTCCGAGCCGTCGCCGAAGAACTGCGCCGGGTGGTTGCACACCTGCTTCAGCTTGGACATCGTCGCGAGTACGAGACCCTTGCGCTTGATGTCGCGCGCCTGGTCGATCTGGTCGAGCATGTCGTCGACCACCGCGCGGTAGAGCGTCACCTGCTCGGCGGTGAGCGTGCAGAGTTGCTTGAACTCCAGTCGTTCCGGCAGGTCGTCGATCACCGCCGGGTCGGTCTTCAGGCGCCGCAGCACGAACGGGCCGGTGGCGTGGCGAAGCCGGGCGGCGGCTTCGTGGTCGCCGTGGCGTTCGATGGGCACCGAGAACCGGGCGCGGAAGGTGTTGGCCGTGTCCAGGAAACCGGGGTTGAGGAAGTCCATGATGGACCAGAGTTCGGCGAGCCGGTTCTCCACCGGCGTGCCGGTCAGCGCCACCCGGTGACGGGCCTTGAACCCGCGCACCGCCTTCGCCTGCTGGGAAGCGCTGTTCTTGACGTTCTGCGCCTCGTCGAGCACCACGCGGTCCCACTCGATCTCGCCCAGCGCTTCGGCGTCCCTGGCGGCGAGCGCGTACGTGGTGATCACCAGGTCGTGCTCGGCGGCGGTGGTGGTCACCGACAGCCGGTCGGCGCCGTGGTGGAGGTGCACGCGCAGGTCCGGGGTGAACCGCGCGGCCTCCCGCTGCCAGTTGCCGACCACCGTCATCGGGCAGATCAGCAGCGTCGGCGGCCGGGGGAAATCCTTGCGGCAGAACGCTTCCAGTGCGAGCAGTTGCACGGTCTTGCCGAGGCCCATGTCGTCGGCGAGGCAGGTGCCCAGCCCCAGTTCGTCCAGGAACGCCAGCCAGGCGAGGCCGCGACGCTGGTACGGCCGGAGCGTGCCGTGGAAGCCCGGCGGGGCGTCGATCCGTTCGACGTGGCGATCGGCCTTGCCCGCCAGCAGGTCGCCGAACCGCCCGTCGCCGCTCACCTCGGACACGGGCAGCGGGGCCTTGCTCGCGCCCAGGTGCCGGATCGCCTGGCTCACGGTCATCTCGCCGCGGCGGTGGGCGTCGAGGAAGGCCAGCCCGGCGGCGAGCCCGCGCTGGTCGATGCGGGTCCACTGGCCGCGCAACCGGATCAGCGGCACCTTCGCGGCGGCCAGCGAGGCGAGCTCGGCCTCGGACAGCCGCTGCCCGCCGATCGAAAGCTCCCACCGGTAGTCGACGAGCTGCTTGAGGTCGAGCGGCCGGTCCCTCGTGACCACGCCGGTGGCCGACTTGCTGTGCGTGTCGAGCCGGAGGGTCACGTCACCGGGACGGCGCCAGGCCTTGGGCAACAGCACGCCGTAGCCCGCTTCGTCGAGTGCCGGGGCCTGGGTGAGGAAGTCGTAGGCACCTTCGGCGTCGAGGTCGAGCCCGGCCGGGTGGGCTTCGGCGAGGGCGCCGTCCAGGCGCTTGAAGATCCTGCTCGCCCGGCCGAGTTCGGTCAGCAGCAGTTCCTGCGGGCGGTGGACCCACCGGCTGAGCACATCGTGCTGCCCGGACCGCCAGACCTGGGCCGCCGGGATCAACACGGACGGGTCCTCGACCGCCTGGAGCAGGAAGTCCAGCCGCCAGTCCTCCCGCTCGTTCTGCTCCGGGGACAGCAGCCGGAAGCCGAGCCGGACGGCGGCGTCGTCGGCGGCGCTCGCGTGCCAGGCGTCGATCCGGTCGCGCAGCTCACGGGCTTCGCGGCGGTCGGCCTCGAACCCGGGTTCGCCGGTGAGCGCCTTCAGCCAGGACTCGACCGCACCCGAACCGGTGGTCAGCTCCAGCCCGTCGAGCCGGGCGCGGACCTCGTGGTCGACCAGGGCGTCGAGCAGGGATCGGAGCACCTCGGTGGCGGCCCGGCCGTCCACGTCCTCGGGGCGAGCGGGCTGGGCACGGCAGACGGGCGGCATCGCGGCGGCCAGCTTCGCGAACCGGGCGGAGTCCATTCCGGACAGTGCGGGCCGCCACCGGGCCCGCAGCCCGCCGACGCCGGCACCCAACCCGGGCAGCACGCGCCCGCGGTCGACGAGGTCCGCGGCGAAGGCGGTCACCTGGCGCAGGTAGTGCGGGGAGGTACCGAGGCGGACCTGGGCTTCGGTGAGCCCGCCGAGGACGTCGGCGGCCGCGCCTGGGGAGAGCACGACGGCCGGGACGAGCCACGGCTCCAGGTGCACGTCGGTGGCGGGCTCCGGCTCGGCCAGCGGGTCGCGGACCAGCTCGGGTGAGGCGAGCGGCCCATCGCCGGTCGACGGCAGCAGCAGCGCCACGACCTCGGGACGGCCGTCGGGGACCAGCGCGGACAGGTCTTCGACGGCGAACGGGTGGGCCACGGCGGCGCCGGGCAGGGGACCGCCCACCGAAGCCGGGAGGGTCGAGTCCTCAGCCCACAACGCGACTTCTCCGGCCGTGGTGCCCAGGCCGTGCAGGACCAACACCCGTCCCACGCTAGCCGAGCTTGACCCTCACGCTGCGTCAAGGTGCACGGTGGCGGCCATGCCCACTCGACGTGACTTCTTCAAGGGCGGTGCGGTCGTGGCAGGCGGCCTGCTCGCCACCGCCGGGACCGCCTCGGCTTCGACCGCGCCGCTCGTGCTCACCGGCGCCACCCTGATCGACGGCACCGGCGGCAGGCCGCGGCGCGACAGCACGATCGTGCTGGCCGGTGACCGGATCGCGGCGGTCGGCTCGGTCGCCGCCGCCGGGGCCCGGGTGGTCGACCTGCGGGGCAAGTTCGTCATCCCGGGCCTCTGGGACATGCACGTGCACACCGTGCCGCTGGACGCGATCTACCCGCCGCTGTACGTGGTCAACGGCGTGACCGGCATCCGGGAGATGTACGGCTACTTCCATCCGCAGCTACCCGACCTGCGCGAACGCATCGAAAACGGCGTGGTGACCGGACCGCGCATGGTGATCGCGAGCAACATCATCGACGGCCCGCATTCGGTCCACGGCCCGACCGGCGCGGTGACCGCCGGCACGCCCGAGGAGGCGCGCGCGGCCGTGCGCACGATGAAGGAGCAGGGCGCGGACTTCATCAAGGTCTATTCGATGCTGACGCGGGAGACCTTCACCGCGGTGGCCGAGGAGTCGCGGCGCGTCGGCCTCCGGTTCGTGGGCCACGTGCCCGAGCGGATGTCGGTCTTGGACGCCGCCGACGCCGGGCAGCACAGCATGGAGCACCTCTACGGCTTCTTCACCGCGACCTCGACCCGGGAAACCGAGCTGCGCCAGCGGCTTGCCGCGACGCCGATCGACCCGGCGAACCTGCAAGCCTGGTACACGGTCGCTCGCGCGCTCGAACGGGAAGCCGCGACCACACACGACCCCCGGCGTGCGCGCCGCCTCTTCGACCGCCTGCGACGCAACGGCACGTACGCGTCACCGACCCTGAGCGTGCTGCGAGCGCTGTCCCTGCCCGCCAGCGGCTTCGACCGGGATGACCCGCGTCTGCGTTACCTGCCGAAGTCGATCACCGACTACTGGTGGCTGCAGATCGAGCACACGGGACCGGCCACGCCTGCCGAGATCGAGGAACACCGGCGGTTCTTCGAGGCCGAGCTGCGGATGACCGGCGACCTGCACCGCGCGGGCGTGCCGGTGCTCGCCGGAACGGACTCCAACAACGCCTTCTGCTTCCCGGGTTTCTCCCTACACGACGAGCTGGCGCTGCTGGTCCGGGCAGGACTGTCCCCGATGCACGCGCTGCAGTCGGCGACCAGGGACGCCGCGCGCTTCCTCGGCCGCGAACGCACCGCGGGCACGGTCGAACCCGGCAAGGTGGCCGATCTGGTGGTGCTCGACGAGGACCCGCTCGCCGACATCACGAACACCAGCCGGATCCACGCCGTGGTGCACCGCGGCCGGTACCTCGGGCCCGCCGAGCGCACGCGACTGCTGGCCGGTATCGAGAAAGCCGCCGCCGAGCAGCAGTTCCCGGAACCGCCGGTGTCCGGCTGTGGCTGCCGCGGGTAATACGCCCGGGCGATCTTGGACCGGCCCTCGGCTTCACGCGTGATCGCCGGCGTCGCCAGGGAGCCCGCAGAGCCGTAGCGCGAGTTCGCGCAGGTTCACCTTGAGCCGGTCCAGGCCCACCCCGCGTTCGCGCTGGTAGCGGAACAGTTCCGGGGCCAGCGGCGCGAGCACCGCGTCCACCATTCCGTCGGGGTCGGGCGACCCGGCCTCGGTCAGCAGCGCGTGCACGTGGACGCGCCAGAACCCGTAGGCGCCGGTGCCGAAGCGCTGGTGCCCGATCTCGCTGCCCAGCACCAGGTGCCCGTGATCGGCGAGCAGGTCGAGCATCGCGGCGTAGAAGGCAGCCAGGCGTTCGTCGGGTGGGGCGCCCGGCCCGAGCGGCGGAGCACCGCGGATCAGCTGCTCCTGGAGCTCGCGCTCGTGCTCGTCCAGCAGGGCGACCGCGATGGCCGCGCGGTCGGGGTACCGCCGGTAGAGCGTGCCCCGGCCGACTCCCGCCGCCTTCGCGATGTCGTCCATCGTGACGTTCTCGGCGCCCTTGTCGGCGAACAGCGTTTCCGCCGCCGACAGCACCTTGGCGCGGTTCCTCGCGGCGTCGGCCCGCTCCCGTGTGCTCACCCCTCGAACTGTAGTGGACAGCGTGTCCACTTGGCGCGTACGGTCGATTAAAGTGGACACGATGTCCACTTCGCTTCTTCCGGAGGCTTGTCATGGCCCACTTGCTCCACCTCGACTCCAGCGCCCGCCGCGACTCCTTCTCACGGCAGCTGACCGCGCGCTTCGCCGAGTCCTGGCGCGCCGCCCGCCCCGGCGCGAGCTACACCTACCGCGACCTCGCGGCCGAACCGGTGCCGCTGATCGGCGAGGCGTGGACCGAGATCTGCGACTACCTGCTGGCACACGGCATCACCGACCCGGCGCGGTACGCCGAGGCCGTGCGCACCGACGAGCAGCGCGCGGCCTGGGCGGTCATCTCGCCGTTGCTTGACGAACTGCTCGCCGCCGACCTCGTGCTGATCGGCGCGCCGATGTACAACTTCTCCGTACCCGCGGCGCTCAAGACCTGGATCGACCAGGTCACCTTCCCGCGCATGTCGCTGGCGGGGCGGGCGTTCGTGGTGGTCAACGCGCGCGGCGGCGCGTACGGGCCGGGCACCCCGCGCGAGGCGTTCGACCACCAGGAGCGGTACCTGCGCGACTTCTTCGCCGGTCACTACGACGTCACCGACGTCACGTTCGTCAACACCGAGCTGACCAACGCCGTGGTCGACCCGTCACTGTCCGAATTGGACGGCAAACGGCGTGACTCGCACGCCGCCGCGCTGGCCGCGGTCGACCGGCTGGCGTCGTGAGCTGGGTGCTGCTGGTGGCCGCGGGCCTGGTGGAGATCGTCTGGGCGCAAAGCATAAATCCCACCCGCCAGCCCACCACCACCCTCAACGGACGCGCTGCGCGCGCGGTCTAGTCCGCGGAACTTCACCAGGCCCTTGCCCACCCTGGTGTGCTTCGTGCTCGGTGTCGCCGCGGTCTACCTGCTTTCCCGTGCGATGAACGGGCTGCCGGTCGGCACCGCCCACGCGGTGTTCACCGGCATCGGCGCGGTCGGCGCGATCGCCCTCGGCGTCGCCGTGCACAAGGATCCGCTCAGCGCGGGCAGGCTGGCCGCGCTGAGCCTGATCGTCGGCGGCATCGTGCTGGCCAGGCTCACCGAGCCCGGGTGAGTTGCTGCCACAGGAATTCGAAGACCAGCGCCGTCTTGAAGGCCAGCTGCTCATTGTCGGCGGCTGCGCCGTGCCCGCCTTCGATGTTCTCGTGGTAGCGCACCGGATAGCCCAGCTCACGCATCCGCGCCACCATCTTCCTGGCGTGCGCCGGGTGCACCCGGTCGTCCCTGGTGGAGGTGACGAACAGGATCGGCGGATAGTCGCGTCCACCGTGGACGTTCTGGTACGGGGAGTATTCGCCGATGAACGCCCACTCGTCCGGCTCGTCGGGGTCGCCGTACTCGGCCATCCACGAGGCCCCGGCCAGCAGTTTGTGGTAGCGCCGCATGTCCAGCAGCGGCACCTGGCAGACGATCGCGCCGAACAGCTCGGGGTAGCGGGTGAGCATCACGCCCATCAGCAGGCCGCCGTTGCTGCCGCCCTGGATGCCCAGCCGGTCCGGGGTGGTGATGCCGCGGGCGACGAGGTCCTTCGCCACGGCGGCGAAGTCCTCGTAGACCAGGTGCCGCTTGGCCTTCACCGCCTGGGTGTGCCAGCCGGGGCCGTACTCGCCGCCACCGCGGATGTTGGCCACCACGTAGGTGCCGCCGCGCGAGAGCCACGCGCGGCCGGTCGACCCGCTGTAGGACGGGGTGAGCGAGACCTCGAAACCGCCGTAGCCGTACAGCATGGTCGGCCCGTCCTCGGCACCTTCCGGGCGGACCACGAAGTACGGGACGGCGGTGCCGTCGTCCGAAGTGGCGAAGTACTGCGTCACTTCGATCCCGGCGCTGTCGAAGAAGGACGGTGCCGAGCGGATGGGCTCGGCCTGCTCGCCGATCACCCCGCGCACCAGCGTGGACGGCTGGGTGTAGCCGCTGGTGTCGAGGAAGTACTCGTTGCTGTGGTCGGGATCGGTGTCGACGATGTCCGCGCTGCCGACCTCCGGCGCGCCCGGCAGCGGCTCGTCGGCCCAGCCGTCCGGACCCGGCGTGAGCACCCGCAACCGGGCCTTCACGTCGGAAAGCGTGCCGAGCAGCAGGTGGTCGCGCGTCCAGGTGTAGTACTCGAGCGAGGTGTGCGCGTCGGGCCGGAAGAGCACGGTCAGTTCGCGCGAGCCGGCGAGGTAGGCGTCGAAGTCGGCGGCGAGCAGGGCACCCGCCGGGTACTCGTGGCCACCGGTGGTCCACGGCGAGCGGGTGCGGATGAGCAGCCAGTCCCGGTGGACCGACGGCTGGGCGTCGTCGGGGACCTCGACCCGGGTGAGCGTGCCGTCGGCGGCACGGAGGTAGCGCTCCGAGCGGTAGAAGTCCATGCTGCGGCCGACGAAGTCGCGTTCGTAACCCTCGGTGGCGTCGTGGTAGGCGAACACCGCCACGTCCTCGGACTTGCCCTCGTAGGCGATCGGGGCTTCGCCGACCGGGGTTCCGCGCCGCCACTCGCGCATCACCCGCGGGTACCCGGAGGCGGTCAGCGAGCCGGGGCCGGTGTCGGTGCCCACGTACACGCGGTCGTGGTCGATCCAGCTGATGCGGGTCTTCGCCTCGGGCAGCTCGAAGCCACCTTCGACGAACTGGCGGGTTTCGAGATCGAATTCACGCACGACCGTGGCGTCGGCGCCGCCGCGCGAGAGCGAGATCAGGCCGCGCCGGTAGTCGGGACGCAGCATGTTCGCGCCGTGCCACACCCAGTTCTCACCTTCGGCCTCGGCGAGCGCGTCCACGTCGAGCAGCACGTCCCACTCGGGCTTCGGGGCGCGGTACTGCTCCAGCGTGGTGCGCCGCCACAGGCCGCGCGGGTGCCGCGCGTCACGCCAGAAGTTGTAGAGGTACTCGCCGCGCCGCCGGACGTACGGAATGCGGTCGTCGGCGTCGAACACCTCGCGCACGCGGTCGCGCAGTTCGCCGAACCGCTCGCCGCCGGTCAGCTCGGCCACCGTCTCGGCGTTGCGGGCACGCACCCAGTCGAGCGCCTGCTCGCCGGTGACGTCCTCCAGCCAGAGGTACGGGTCGTCGTCGATCTCGGTCATGCCCTCCAGTCTCGCTTACCGGTATCCTCCTCACAGCTGCCGAGGGTGGGGGAAATGAACATCGAGCCGACGTCGGGCTGGCCGCCACCTGCGCCGCCGCCACCGAAGAACTCACCCGTCCGGGTGCTGGGTGTGCTGGTGCTGGTGGTCGCGATCGTGGCCGCCGTCGCGCTGCCGGGGCTCGGCGTGATCAGCTTCGGCGAGACGGTCATCGCCGGCGAGGCCCGGCCCGCCGGATCGGGCGTCGCCTCGCAGCGGGAGCCGGGCAAACCGGCACCGGTGCTCGCGACCGCGGAGAACCCGCTGCTCGCCGAGGGGGTCGAGCTGCCGCAGACCAACTGCCAGCTGCCCTCGCTGCGCCGCTCGGAGGAGCAGCTCCAGGCCTACTACGAGGCAGCCATGCGCTGCCTGGACGCGGCGTGGAGGCCGACGCTGGAGAGCGTGGGAGAGCCGTTCTCCACCCCGGTCCTGCAGATCAAGGACGAGTCCGAGAGCTCGTGCGGCGGGCTGCCGCCGAAGGAGGAGGCCACCGCCTTCTACTGCCCGGCCGACAACGCCATCCACATGCCGCGCAAGCGTTTGCTGGAGACCGTCGGCACGGTGCAGGCGGCACACCTGGCGGTGCTCGCGCACGAATACGGCCACCACGTGCAGTCGCTCAGCGGCATCATGGAGGCCGCCTTCGAGGAGATGTCGGCCTACAACGAGGACAGCCCGGAGGAACTGGGGGTCACGCGGCGGATGGAGCTGCAGGCGAACTGCTTCGCCGGGCTGTTCCTGGCCAGCACCAACGGCCGCGGCTCGGTCAGCAAGGCGCTCGCGCAGCAGGGGGTCAAGGAGTTCGAGAACTCCATCGCCAGCGACAGCCACGGCACCGTGCCGAACCAGGTCAAGTGGGCCAAGGCAGGCTTCCAGAAGTCGACCTCGGCCTGCAACACGTTCAAGGCCGGCGAGGCCGAGGTCCGGTAGGCGGCCGCGTGGAGATCCACATCGACACCGAGGCGGGCCGCGGGCGTCGGGAGGAGATCTACCGGCAGATCCGCGAGGCCATCCTCGACGGACGGCTGCGGGCGGGCGAGGCACTGCCCCCGACGCGCGAGCTGGCGGAACGGCTCGCCGTCTCCCGGAACACGGTGAGCGCCGCGTACGACCGGCTCACCGGCGAGGGCTTCCTCGAAGGCCGGGTGGGCGCGGGGACCTTCGTGCGCACGAGTCGCGGTTCGGCTCGCGCGGCTCGTCCTGCCGAGTTCCCGATCGAGACGGTTCCGGTGTGGGAACGCGTTCGGCTGCCGTCGCTCACCGGGGTGCAGGCGGAGTTCGACTTCCAGGCCGGGATCCCGGACGTCGGCATGTTCCCGTTCGACACCTGGCGCCGGTTGCTCGGCGGAGAGATCCGCGCGTCGGCGGCCTCGCTGGGGTACGGCGACCCGGCCGGACACGCCGGGTTGCGTGAGGGAATCGCGCGGCACATCGCGGTCTCGCGGGATGTTCGGGCCGCGCCGGATGAAGTGGTGGTGACCAGTGGCGCGCAGCAGGCGCTCGACCTGATCGGCCGAGTCGTGCTCCGGCCGGGTGACCGGGTCGCCGTCGAAGATCCCGGCTACCCGCCGGCGCGGCTGGTGTTCGAGGCGCTCGGTGCCGAGGTGGTCCCGATCGGGGTGGACGCCGAAGGCATCCGGGTGGCGGACCTCCCGCGCGGCACGAAACTGGTGTACGTCACGCCGTCGCACCAGTTCCCGCTCGGACTGCCGATGTCGCTGGACCGCCGGCTGGATCTGGTGGCGTGGGCCGGGAAAACCGGCGCGGTGCTGGTGGAGGACGACTACGACACCGAGTTCCGGTACCACGGCAGGCCGCTGGAACCGTTGCACAGCCTCGATCCCACCGGCCGGGTGGTCTACGTCGGCTCGTTTTCCAAGGTGCTCTCGCCGGGGCTGCGGCTGGGTTTCCTGGTGGGCTCGGCCTCTTTGTGCCGCGTGGTGGCGAAAGCGCGGTTCGTGACCGACTGGCATTCCGCGGGTCCGGTGCAGGCGGCGCTCGCGCGGTTCATCGACGACGGCGGCCTGGTCGCGCACATCCGGCGCATGCGGCGGGAGTACCGGCGACGGCACGAGCTGGTGGTTTCGGTGCTGGAGCGGGATTTCGCCGAGGTGCTGACGCTGATCCCGTCGGCGGCGGGCCTGCACGTGAGCGCGTACAGCTCGGTTCCGGCCGAGCCGGTGGCCGCGCTCGCTCTGCGTGCCGGGGTGCTGGTGAACACGCTGGACGAATACGCGGTCCTGCCGGGACGACGGCCGGGGCTGGTGTTCGGCTACGGCGGCATCCCGTTCGCGAAGGTCGAAGCGGGCCTGGGGCGGTTGCGCGACATCCTGCGCTGATCCCGCGCTGGTTCTGGACTGGATCTGGACTGGATCTGGACTGGTTCTGCGCTGGTTTCGGCTGGTCGGAAACTGTCGTACCCGCGTGCCACCTTGGTTCCATGACCACCCGCATCCCCGGATTCACCACCCGCCGCGTCTCCGTCGACGGCACCGAACTGCACTTCGCGATCGGCGGCAAGGGCCCGCCGCTCCTGCTGCTGCACGGATTTCCGCAGACGCACCTGACCTGGCGCTCGGTCGCGCCCGCGCTCGCCGAGGCGTACACCGTCGTCTGCCCGGACCTGCCCGGGTACGGCGACAGCGGAGAGCCGGGGGAGGGCGTCGAGCACTACTCGAAACGGGCGATGGCGGCCACGTTCGCCGAACTGATGAGCACGCTGGGCCACCAGCGGTTCGCCGTCGCCGGGCACGATCGCGGCGGTCTGGTCGCCTTCCGGCTGGCACTGGACCACGCCGAGCGGGTGACGCACGTGGCGGTGCTCGACGTGCTGCCCGCGGTGGACATCTTCGCCGCACTGGCCGGTCCGAGCGGGGTGTTCGCCTTCCACCTGTACTTCCTGGCGCACCCGGAACCGTTGCCGGAGCGGGTGATCGGCGCGGATCCGGCGGCGTTCTTCGGGCACTTCCTGGATTCGTGGACCAAGGTGCCCGGCGCGCTGCCCGACGCCGTCCGGGCGGAGTACCTCCAGGCGCTGAAGAGCCCGTCGGTGGTCCACGCGATCTGCCAGGACTACCGCGCCGGGGTGTTCTTCGACCTGGAACACGACAAGGAGGACAAAGCGCTCGGCCGGACGCTGGACGTGCCCGTGCTGGCGATGTGGCAGGACCCCGGTGAGGCGCCGCTGCCGTTCGACCCGGCGGCCGTGTGGCGGTCGTGGGCACCGGGCGCGACGACGAAAGCGTTGGCGTGCGGGCACTTCCTGCCCGAAGAACGGCCGGAGGAGGTGGTCGCCGCGCTGCGTGGGCTGCTCCGCTGAGACGCGTCCACCCCGGTGGTGTCCGGTTCGCGACTTTCGTACCCGGCCCGCTGGCCCTAACCTGGGGTGAGCCGGGTCACCAGCGAAGGGAACGGACATGCGGATTGCCGACGTGTTGCGGAGCAAGGGAACGCTGGTGGCCACGGTGGCGCCGGACGCCAGTGTGACCGAGCTGCTGGCGGGGCTCGCTGAACACAACGTCGGCGCGATGGTCGTGCTCGGCGCCGATGACGCCGTCGTCGGCATCGTGTCCGAACGCGACGTGGTCCGCCGCCTGCACGATCGCGGCCCGGAGCTGCTGAGCCGGCCGGTGTCGGAGATCATGACCACCCTGGTGGCCACCTGCACCCCGGAGGATTCGGTGGACCACCTGAGCGTCGTGATGACCGAACGCCGCATCCGGCACGTCCCCGTGGTCGTCGACGACCGGCTGGCCGGCATCGTCAGCATCGGCGACGTGGTGAAGACCCGCCTCAACGAACTCGAAGAACGCCACGACCAGCTCCAGGCCTACATCTCCCAAGGCTGACCCCCCGGACCAGAACACGCCTCAAAGGACTCGCGGTGTCGCGGTCAGCCGCGCCACTGGGCGAGTACGCGGTCGATCGCGGGCCGGATGCGTTCGCGGGCATCGGCTCGGGGGACGCCGGACATGAGCAGGTCGTCGTAGTCGGTGTCCAGGTGGCGGATCGAGGCGACCACGGCGGCCCGCACGGCGTCTTCGTCGAGCGCTCGCCCGGCGGCCGACCGCCCCACCCGGCCGCTGCCGCGCACGCCCGCGTGCTCCGCGATGGTCTGCGCCCGTTCCGCGGGGCAGTGCGGGAAAGCCAGCCGGATGGCCGCCGCCAACTCGGCCTGGAACTCCCCATCCGCGTGCACCCGGCGTTCGGCATCGCGGTCCCGGCGGCGGGCGCGCACGTCCTCGTCGGCGAGGCAGCGCTGCTCGGCCCGTTCGAGCGCGTCCTCCTCGACGAGCGTGCCGACGCGCTGGTACCGCTTGCGCCGCCGGTTGAATTCCACCACCACCGCGGACAACTTGCTCTCGGTCTTCGCCCGCCGCGACAGCGCCGCGTTGCCCGAGGCCAGGAAGTGCAGGTGGTCGAAGTCGGCGCACGCCAGGCAGAGCGAGGTCTTGTCCTCTTCGTACACGAGGTCGCCGACCTCACCCCGGACGCCGCAACCCCCGCACACCCACGCCTTCACCGCGCGCACGACCACGAGGTCCGGGGCCTTGCTCTGCCGTTCCCGCAACCGTTCGAGCCGCTTCTCGGACAGGTCGGCGGAAACCCAGTGCGTGCGGAAGAGCTGTTCGAGGGTTTCGTCGCCGTCCGCGGTGAACCGCAGCGGACGGCGATCGCGCGTGGCGGCGAGGTAGCTCGCTTCGGTGGCCCGCAGTCCACGTTCGGCTGCCCACGTGCGCAGGTAGTCCAGCGCCGTGCGCACTTTCGCGGTGTCGACGGCGATGCTGCCGCCGAGGTGCGCGGCTTGACCACGCCGCCATTCGTCCACCCGCGCCGACGGCAGCCAGCCGAGCGCGTTGAGCACCTCGAGCGGCACGACCTGGTTCTTCGTCTTCAACGCGATGTCGGCGGCCGAGATCACCCGGCGCTGGATCTTGGGCGGCTCTGGCGTGACCACGGAGAGCGAGCTTACTTACCCCTTCTCCGCGCCCGACAACACCGGCGCCAGTGCGGCGACGCCCGCGGTGAGAGCCTGCGAAGCCGAGTCGTAGCTCAGCCGCGACGGCTGGTGGGTCAGCAGCGCGACCGAGTAGCGATCGCCGACCACGCCGGTGGTGTGCAGCACGACGTGCCCCGCCGCCCGCATCCAGCCCTGCTTGACGCCCCAGTTGGTGCCGGGCAGCGCCGCCGGGATGCCGAAGAACTGGTCGAACCCGTCGGCCGCCCGGTCGTCCGGGCCGGTGAGTGCGGCCAGCAGCACGTCGCGTGCGGTCTCCGGGAGCTGGCGGTGGATGTACTCGTAGGTGGTGACCACATCCTGCGCGCTGATCCGCGTCATTTCCCACTCGTCCGAGACGTTCGGGGGAGTGGTGCTCACCAGCCCCATCAACGCACTGGCTTGACGCACGATGTCGCGTCGCCCACCGGCCGCCCAGAGCGCGTCGGCCACGCCGTCGTTGCTCGCGCCGAGCAGTTGCGCCAGGTTCTCCTTGGCGCTGTCGTCCGCGTTCCAGCCCGCGTCGTGCAGGAGGTCGATCGCGATCAGCAGTTTGACCACCGAGGCCGAATAGAACTGCGTGTCGGCGTTCTTGAGGGCCACCGCCGAACGGGCCACGCGGTCGTACACCGCCAGCCCGAGATCGGTACCGGGTGCGGCGGCCTCCACCGCCGCGACCACGGCCGAGGCCAGTTCGGCCTGCTCCTCCTCGGTCAGCGGCACCTCCGGCGCCGGCGCACTGGGCGACGGCATCGACAGGGCTTCCGGCAGCTGCTCGGACGACGGCGACGCCATCGCCACCTGGTGCTTCGCGACCCCGTCCGGCCCACTGACCACGGCCAGCGAAACCAGCCCGCTCGCCACCGCGAGGGTGGCGACCAGCCCGTAAACCACTGACCGGGACCGCATACCTTCGATATAACCCGACCGGAGGTTTTCCTGCGGTTACCACTTGCTGTCAGTTGCCTGTCGTCAAGGACGCACGCCTTCGCCGCTCACCACGGCGGTTTCCGACGAAATGGCGGTCACCGAGGTGTGGCCGGGCGACAGCTGGGTCGTGCGATAGCCGATGACTTCCCCGCTCTCCGGATCGATGAGCAGTTCCTGCCTGGACGAATCCCCGGTCACCGAGACCGCGGTGCCCACCCGTCCCTCGCTGTTCGCGACGCCTTCGGTGAAGTCGACTCCGGGCAGCATGGTGATGACCCGGAACGCCGCCGCCCGTTCCTTCGGCGGCGTCTGGGCCAGCCGGGTCAGGATGACCGCGATGTCGAAGGCGCGCTTCGTGTCCGTTCCGCGAACCGACTGAAGGGTCCGGTGGATCTCGGTCAGCAATTCCTCCGGGTCGTAGACCCACAGCTGAGCGAGCGTCTGGGACCTCGTCATCTCGTCGGTGTCCTGGTCGCCCGGCCTGGACGGGAATTGGCCCCACGTGGCTCGTTGCTCGACTTCCGGGAAAACGGAGGCGTCGGACGGCAGCGAGGCCTCCACCGCACGGCCTTCCTCTTCGGTGCAGCCCGTCCACTTCCTCGGCAGTACGTTCTGTTTCCGGAGCCAGGTGCTTGCCGGGTCGTCGGGCCGCCAGATCTCCTCCACGGTGATTTCCTCGTAGTCGCAGGGCTTCAGGCCGCTGTCGGGAGACGGGGAGAGCGAGGAGTCCCGGGTTGTCGTCGTCCGGACGTATTCGAAGGTGCCCGGTGCCAGCGGTGGTTCCTGCTCGGCGGCGAGCGCCGCGCGTTCGAGGATGCCACCCGCCGCGACGGGAGCCGTAGGAGATCCGCCGTCCTGCCACAGCACCGGCGTCACCACCCCGGCGGCCAGCAGCGCGCTCGCCGCCACCGGCACCCACCACCGCTTCGACGGCCGCCGCTGTCGTCGCCGTTGCAGTTGTCGTTGCGGTTGCCGTTGCGGCGGAACCACTTCCGCCGTCCCCACCGTGGCGTCCGTGGTCAGCGCGAGCACCTTCGCGTAGCCCGCTCGGTAGGCTTCTTCGCTCATCGCCGGGGTGTCTTGCCGGATTGCCCGAAGCGCTTTGTCGACAAGCTCGTCGTCACGCATTTTCGTCCCCTTCCTGGTGGGAGGTGTGGGCTTCGGACCGGTATGACCGCGCGCTTTCCCGCAACCGGGCCCGCGCCCGGAACAGCCGGACGCGCACGGTCGCCACCGCCACTCCGGTCGCCTCGGCGATCTCCGTCGGGCTGAGGTCCGCCCACGCGGTGAGCAGCAGGACGTCCCGCTCCTCGGGGCGCAGCGCCGCCACCTCGTCGGCCAGTTGATCCGCCAGCGCCTGCGCGTCCACGGTTTCGACGGCTCGCGTTCCCACGTCGTCGAGGGGAACGGACCGGGCTCCGTGCTTGGTCCACGCCCGCAGCCGGCGTTCCTCGGCGCGGACGTGGTTCCGCAGCAGGTTGGTGGCGATCCCGTACAGCCAGGATTTGGCGGACGCCCGGCTCGGGTCGTAGTCGCCGCGCTTCTCCCAGAAGACGAGGAAGGCTTCGGCCACCAGGTCGTCCGCGATCTGCGTGCCGACCCGGCGGGCGAGGTAGTGGTGCAACTGCCGGGCGTGGCCGGCGTACAACTCGGCGAGCGGCGGCATCGTGCCGGTCAGATTGTGCACACCGGTTCTTGGTCGCGGCCGCCCGCCGCGTTTCACTCGCGCCAGCCGCGCAGCTCCACACCCTTCGAAACATCCACCCGAAACGACAGCGCCGCCTCGGCCGAGGCGGCGGGCGCCAGGTCGAACCGCCAGGTGGCCTCGCCGAGCGAACTCAGTTCCTCCGGCTCCGGTGAGGTGCGGACGTCACGCACCACGATCGCCTCGTCACGGGAGACCGGCGCCTGGTCCAGCACGGTGATCGGCACGGTCCGCGGCCCGTGGTTGGTCACCGTGATCCGGTACTCCAGCTCGCGTCGCCGGGTTCCGGTCAGTGCCGTCTTCGTCGCGCTGCGCCGCCGCAGCTCACGCTTCACCCGGATCCGGTCGTCCACGCCGAGCGCCAGTTCGACCTCTTCGCCCGGCGCCCAGTTGTCCAGCCGGGTGGTGCCGACGAACTCGTTGTCGTGGAACACCGACGCCTTGCCCGGCCGCAGCGTGTGCTCACCGCCGTTGGTCACCGTCGCGCGCAGGTACGCCTCTTCCGCGAGCACCGGCGCGGTCACGTAGCTCAACTCCGCCTCAAGACCCAGCGTCGTGATCGTCGTGCGATGAGCACCGCCGTCCGACGGCACCCCGACCGGCCGCGCGGGCCGATAGGAGGCCGCGGCGGCGCCCTGCTCGACCTGAGCCGTCAGGTCCGCCATCGGCGGTGCCGCGGCCGGCGCGGCGGCGGCCATCTCCGGCATCGCACCGCCGTACCCGCCACCGTGACCACCGACGGCGGCGTTGCCCCTGAGCAGCGCCGTGGGCCTCGCGCGGTCGAGGTACCAGGGCTCCGGCTCCGGTACGTGCACGGTGGCCGCCGGGCGTGCGGTCGACAACGTCAGTTCGCATTCCGGCCAGTCCTCACCGGTCTGCTGCGTGACCAGGCCGTACCAGGTGAGCTTCACCCGGTCCTCGTCGAGCCGGATGTCGTACCCGGACTCCCAGCGAGCGTCAGTGACCACATAGGACAGTTCCAGTTCGACCTCGGCCGTTCCGGCGCCCTCGGCCGGTTCGAGTTCGATCACCACTTCGGTGCGATCGGGCGCTTGCGCGGCCTGCCGCAGCGAGACTTCCCGGTCGACCGCGTCCAGTTCCGCCGCCAGCCGCGCATGCCGGTCCGCCAGTTCACGACGGCTGGCCAGCACATCGGACAGTTGGGCCGCGAGCGCGTCACCGATCTCGGCCACCCGCGACGGCTGTGCCGTGCCGGCGGCGAGCGCGTCGGCGAAGGCACGGCCGGAGCGCTGCGCCAAGGTGTTCAACAGGTCCGCGCGCCCGGTCTCCACGGCCTCGGCGTCAGCCACCTCGTCCAGCTTGCGCTTGGCCACGCGACGGCGTTCGAGCAGCTCGTCCAGTTCCCGTTCGGTCGGCCGCGCGAGGTACTGCGGCCGCACGTCCACCCCGACGATCGAAGCGGGCCCGGTGCCCGAGGCACGCACGGAGTCCGGCAGCAGGCCGCGGGGCAGCCCGCCCACCGCGAACCGGCCGTCACCGCCCAGTTCGGCCCGTGCCCGGCGGACGATCCTGGCGTGCTGGGGGTACACGGTGACGGCGACGATCGGGGCGCGCACGGGGGTCGGCATGAAACCCGACGCTAGTCCAATCGCCCAGGTGCCGTGCCGTCTTTCGTCGGTTAACGCCGGGAAGGGCTTGACACCCCTGTCAGCCGGAGCAAGTGTCATCGCAGTCCTTTCACCACACCTTCACAGGGGGTCCGTGTGAGATCCGCACGCCTTGCCGCTGTGCTCGTCGGCCTGCTGCCGATGGCGCTGGTAGCGCCGGTAGCCGCCCAGGCCGCTCCGCCCACCGGGCCGGTCTTCGAGAACGGACAGGCGCAGCCGGTGTTCGACCCGGCCGACATCGTCCGCGACAACGTCTGGGTGACCGCGCCGGTCGACAGCGACCGGGACGGCAAGAACGACGAAGTGCACGTCGAGGTGGTCCGGCCGAAGGCCACGCAGAACGGGCTCAAGGTGCCGGTGATCTACCAGGCCAGCCCGTACTACGCCGGCGGCAACGACGTGGCCAACCACAACGTCGACGTCGAGCTGTACGTGCCGGGCCAGGCCGCGCCCGCCGCCGGTCCCCGTGGCCGCACCAGTGACGTCGGCCCCCACGCGGCGCCGATCACCTGGCGCTACGAGTCCTACTTCACCTCGCGTGGATTCGCCGTGGTGTACGGCGAATCGCTCGGCAGTGGCCAGTCCACCGGCTGCCCGACCACCGGCGGCGAGAACGAGACCATCGGCGCCCGGTCCGTGGTCGACTGGCTGAACGACCGGACTTCCGCGCGCGACGCCGCCGGTACCGCCGCGAAGGCGGACTGGACCACCGGGAAGACGGCGATGATGGGCGTGTCGTACAACGGCACCCTGCCGAACGCGGTGGCCAGCACCGGCGTCGAGGGCCTCGAGACGATCATCCCGATCGCGGCGATCTCCAGCTGGTACGACTACTACCGCGAGGACGGTGCCGTGGTGGCGCCCGGCGGTTACCAGGGTGAGGACGCCGACGTGCTCGCCGAGTACGTGCACACGCGCGCCGATCGCGCGGTGTGCCGCCCGGTGCTCGACGAAGTGGCCGCCGAGCAGGATCGCGTCACCGGCGACTACAGCCAGTTCTGGGACGAGCGGAACTACCTCAACGACGTGGACCAGGTGCGCGCCTCGGTGCTGGCGGTGCACGGCCTCAACGACTGGAACGTGACCACGAGCCAGGTGAGCAAGTGGTACGAGGCGCTCAAGGCGCACGGCGTCGAGCACAAGATCTGGTGGCACCAGTCCGGTCATGCGGACCCCTACTCCCTTCGCAAGGACGAATGGCTGGCGACGCTGAACAAGTGGGTCTCCCACTACCTCTACGACCTGGACAACGGCGTCGAGCGGGAGCCGAAGTCGACCGTTCAGCGCGAGAACGGCTCCTGGACCGACGAGGCGGAGTGGCCGGCGCCCGGCACCTCCGACGCGACGATCCACCCGTGGCCGGGCGGCAGCGCCCGCGGCAAGCTCGACGTGCGTCACTCGCTGCCCGGCCGTTCGCAGGTCGAGCGGCTCGCCGATGACGCCACCAAGACCGTCCAGCAGCTCGCCGACCTGCCCAGCTCGGGCAACCGGCTGGCCTACTCGACCACCGGGGCGCGGCAGCCGGTGCGGCTGAGCGGCACGGCCGAGGTGAACCTCAGCGTGTCGTTCGACCGTCCCGCGGCCAACCTGACCGGCGTGCTGCTCGACCGGGCACCCGGCGGCAAGTCCACGGTGATCACCCGTGGCTGGACCGATCCGCAGAACCGGACCGACCCGGCGACCACCCAGCCGATCGAACCGGGCAAGTCGTACCAGTTGTCCTTCGAGCTGCAGCCGGACGACTACGTGCTCGCCACCGGGCACAAGCTCGAGTTCGTGCTGCTGTCCAGTGACCACGACTTCACGTTGCGGCCGAAGCCGGGCGCCGGGGTGGCGATCGACCTGACCAAGACCTCGATCACGCTGCCGGTGCAGGGCGGTAAGCAGGCACTGCGCGCCGCCTTCTAGGGGTTTCCCTGCAAAACGGGCCGTTCCGCTGCGGAGCGGCCCGTTTTGTACGGAACGTGTACGCGCGATCGCTTGGCTGATCGCCGACACATCCCCGTACCCCGGAGGTATCGATGTCAGTGTGGAGACGGCTCGCGGTGGTGACCGCCACGATCGCGTTGCCGGCGCTGGGCCTGGTGGCGACGCAGGGCACCGCCTCGGCGGCGCCCAATTTCCAGGTGCCGTTCAAGTGCGGCGTCACCGTCACCGCGGCCACGTTCAGCGGGCACAGCCCGGCGAACTCGGTCGACTTCCAGAAGTCGGGCATCACCGGCATGCCGGTGGTCGCCTCGGCGGCGGGCAAGGTGACCGTGGTCGGCAACACCGGATCCACCAGTTACGGCCGGTGGATCGAGATCGATCACGGGGGTGGCTGGCGTACGAGGTACGCACATCTTTCCTCCCAGGAGGTGTCGGTCGGCCAGCAGGTGGCGCTGGGCAAGCAGATCGGCAAGGCGGGCGCGACCGGCGGCGTGACCGGCCCGCACCTGCACTTCGAACAGCGGCTGAACGGGGTGGCGCAGAAGGCGAAGCTGAACGGCGTCGCGGTGCCGTACTACGGCCACACGAACTTCACCAGCAAGAACAACTGCGGTGGCGGCGGGAACAACCCGTACACCCCCGAGCAGGTCTGCGGCACGGGCTTCGACGTGGTCGACTCCGCCAATCTGGGCACCTCGGGCACGGCGTATCTCCTTTACAACGCGGGCAATTCGAACAACTGCGTGGCTACGCTGAAATCGGTCTTGCTCGGCACGGCATCGGCCACCTCGGCGTTCCTCGAAGTCGAAGGCTCGGCCAGGGTGACCGATTCGGGCAACTTCACCTACTACGCGGGCCCGGTGAAGAAGGCCGCTGAGAAAACCTGCGTCAAATGGGGTGGCTCGGTCGGTTCGGCCAGCTACACGAGCCCCTTCGAGCACTGCGGCTGACATTCTCGAGCAAAGTCCTGAGTGGGGCATCGTTCGCGTTCATCGCGGCCGGTGCCCCACTCACATTAATACGGCCGGCGCCGGATGGCGAACGGCGTGGCCGAGTTGTCCACAACGACGCCACCTGTCCACAGATCGCCCGCTCCCGCCCCACAGCGCGGACGGCAGGTGCACAGTGGACCCATGGCCACTTCCACGAAACCCGCAGCCCAGAACGACATCCGCCTCAGCCTCGGGGAAGATCCCGGTGAGCTGATCGCGGCCATCGCCCCGTTGCTCGGCTTCCGCCCGGCGGACTCCGCGGTGCTCATCGTGCACAAGCGCGACAAGGGCGGAGAACCAGGGATGATCGAGCAAATGGTCAGATGTGACCTGCCTCCGCCCGAATTCGCCCGGCTCGCTGCGGGCCGATTCGGCCCGCTCGTCCGCGGTCACGCGGGCGCCACCGTGGTCGTCATCGGCGGTGGTACCGAATTGGCCTCCCCGGAATTCGTCGAAGCATTGCGCGCGACGTTCGCCGCGGCCGGCGCCGAGGAGGTGCATTGCCTGTGGACTCAGGAAATGCGCACCGGTGCGCCCTGGCGGTGTTATCGGGATTCCGATTGCCGTGGTGCATTACCCGATCTCGAGGGCGGCCGGGTCGCGGCTGTGGCGGCCCGGGCGGGTCTGGTCACCTACAGCAGCCGGGAGGCCAGTGCGGCCAGGTTGAACGCGGCCGATCCGGCGGCGATCGAGCGCCGGTCGCGCCTGTTCGACGAGGTGGCCGACAAAGCCGAGCCGGAGTCGTCCGCGTTGAGCGTGGAGCAGGGTTTCACCGTGGTGCGGGAGGCGATCCGCCGCACCCACCGCGGCGATCTCACCCTGTCCGATGAGGACGTTCTCCAGCTGGTTTTCGCTTTGCAGCAGACCGAAGTGCGAGATGCCTGCCTCGCGCTGGCCGTGCCACCGCGGAACAACACCACGGAGGCGGCCGAGCGGCTGTGGCTGACGCTCGTCCGCGAGTGCCCGCCGCCGGAACGCGCGCAGTTTGGCACCCTGCTCGCGTTCAGCGTCTACCTGCGTGGCGATGGGACCTTCGCCGGTATGGCCATCGACAACGCGCTGTCCGCCGACCCCGGCTACCTGATGGCCGGCCTGCTTTCCCGGGCGATCGACGCCATGCTGCCACCGGAGCGCCTCGCCGACCTGGGCCGAGCGGACCCGGCTCTCGACCTCGACCTGCCGGACGACCCGAAGGAGCCGCGAATGTCTTGACCACCGCGGAATCTGGACACGAGCGATCCTGCGCGTGGTGCTCCTGCTCACCGGTGAGCAGGCGTGACTGGGCGTTCGTGGCGGGCGCTCGTCGGCACCCATCGCCGGTGATCTGGTCAGCATGGTGGCGGTGTCGCCGTGGTCGGTGTCTGCCGGACGCGGCGAAGGTGGTGTTCGATCCCAGCCGCGACCCCGGCGGCCCGGGTTCGCGTCGACCATCGAGCGCCTACGCCGTGTGCGGACTGGGGGACCGGCTTCATCAACCCGATCACCGGGCCGATCCAGTTCGAGCGGGTGCCGGAGGGTTGTACAGGCGGGTACGCACGTTCGTTGTGGCCGTTGCCTGCGTTCGGTGCTCACCGTCCACAAAGGACAAATTCCGACCGGGCACGGTGGTGGACTGAACCCGGTGCCACCGCGGTCGCGATGGCACCGGTCAGGTGATCAGGCGGGGTTCGCGGCGCCCCGGCGTTCCTGGGTGAAGCGCCAGGCGTCGGCGACGATGCCGGTCAGGTCGGCGCGCTGCGGCTGCCAGCCCAGCTCGGCGCGGGCCCGGTCGCTCGCGGCGACCAGGACGGCGGGGTCACCGGCGCGGCGCGGGGCGACCACCGCGGGCACCGGGTGGCCGGTCACCTCGCGGCAGGCCTCGATCACCTGCCGCACGGAGAAGCCGGTGCCGTTGCCGAGGTTGTAGATGCGGTGTTCACCGGCGGTGGCGTGACGGAGAGCGAGGAGGTGGGCGTCGGCGAGGTCGGCGACGTGGATGTAGTCGCGCACGGCGGTGCCGTCTTCGGTGGGGTAGTCCTCGCCGTAGATCTGGATGCGCTCGCGGTCGCCGGTGACCACCTGCAGCACCAGCGGGATGAGGTGGGTCTCGGTGCTGTGCCGCTCGCCGATGCTGCCGTAGGCACCGGCCACATTGAAGTAACGCAGGCTCACCGCGGCCAGGCCGTGGGCCCGCGCGTAGGTGGTGATCGCGTTGTCCACGGCCAGCTTGGTGGCGCCGTAGGTGTTCGTCGGCTGGGTGGGGGCGGTCTCCGCGATCGGCGACACCTCCGGCTCGCCGTAGGTGGCCGCGGTGGAGGAGAAGACCAGCCGGGGGGTGCCGTGCTCGCGCATGGCGTCCAGCAACTTCAGGGAGGTGACCACGTTGCCGTGCCAGTAACGAGCCGGGTCCTGCATGGACTCGCCCACCAGTGACTTCGCGGCGAAGTGCAGCACGCCGTCGAAGCCTTCGGCGAGCAGGGTGCGCAGGGTGTCCGCGGCGTCGCCCTCGATGAAGCGGGCGCCGTCCGGGACCGCGTCGGCGTGGCCGGTGGACAGGTCGTCCACCACCACGACCTGGTGGCCTGCCTCGAGCAGCCGCTGGGTGCAGACGCTGCCCACGTAACCGGCGCCGCCGGTGACGACCAGCTTCAGTGGCGTGTTCGGGTTGTCGGTAGGCATCTGCTCGGTGGCCCTTCCAGTACGGCGGCTAGGAATCAGGTGGCGAAAAGTCTCCACCCTGACCGACGTCCCAGCGCGGGCGGGGTTGCCTTACCCCCAGGTACCGGGTGGGTCCTGGCGCGCGCCGGGCGAGGGCACGGCGACGAACGTGCGGGGCGCCTTCAGCTCCGCGCGTTCGAACTCGGCCTTGACGTTCGCCTCGACCTTCGCCAGGTCGTCGGCGGGCACCAGGGCGATCGCCGAGCCGCCGAAACCGCCGCCGGTCATGCGGGCACCCAAGGCGCCTGCCGCGCGGGCCGCTTCGACGGCGACGTCGAGTTCCCGGCACGAGATCCGGTAGTCGTCGCGCATGCTCACGTGGGAAGCGTCGAGCGAAGGGCCGATGTCGGCCAGGCGACCCGCCTTGAGCAGGGCGACCACGTCCAGCACGCGCTGGTTCTCGGTGACCACGTGGCGGACCAGCGGCCGCAGTTCCTCCGGCAGCCGGGCCGACGCGTGGTCGAGATCGTCGAGCTCGATGTCGCGCAGGGCCTTGAGGCCGAGCAGGTCGGCGGCGCGCTCGGTGCCGCGGCGGCGATCGCCGTAGCCGGACTCGGCGAGGGTGTGCTTGGCGCGGGTGTCGATCACCAGCACCCGCAGCCCGGCGGCTTCGGCGTCGAACGGGACCTGCTCGATCTCGCCGGAGCGGACGTCCAGGAACAGGGCGCAGCCGTCGACGCAGCGCATCGAGGCGGTCTGGTCGAGCACGCCGGTGGGCACGCCGACGAACTCGTTCTCGGCGCGCTGGGCCAGCCGGGCGATCTCGGTGCGGCGGCGCTCGTCGGGGTCGGGTTCACCGGCCGCGCCGAGCAGGGCGAGTGCCACGGCGCATTCCAGCGCCGCGGAGGAGGACAGCCCGGCACCGGTGGGCACGTCGCCGGCCAGCACGATGTCGGCGCCGCGGTCATGGCCCTGGGACCGCAGTACCCAGGCGACACCGGCCGGGTAGGCGGCCCAGCCTTCGAGCTGCCCCGGCTCCAGCGCGGCGATGTCCATCGGGTCCGCCTGCTGCACGCGGCCGTCCGAACCGAGGGTCGCGACGGTGAGCCGCTGGTCGTCCCGCGGCGCGACGGCGGCGGCGAGCCGGTGCGGCAGGGCGAACGGCAGCACGAAGCCGTCGTTGTAGTCGGTGTGTTCGCCGATCAGGTTCACCCGGCCGGGGGCCGAGAAGACCCCGAGGGGCTCCTTGCCGTGAAGCGAGCGGAAGGTGGCAGCGGCGTCGGTTGCCGCGCTCACCGGGCCTGCGCCAGAACCGCGTGCAGCACCGAGGGGGCGACCTGGACGCTGATGCTCTCGCCGGTGATCTCGATCGTGGAACCCATGCCGTTGGACCGGCTCACGCTGACCGTCTGACCGGGGACCAGGCCGACGGAGTTCAGCTCGGTCATCAGGGTCTCGTCCTGCTGGACGTGCTCGGCGATGCGGCGGATCTCCACCTTGCCGCCGCCGGCGCGGGCGAACTCGTCCAGGCGGACCAGGTCGGACTCGGCGTCGGGCGCCGGGTCACCGGCACCCAGCTTGTCCAGGCCGGGGATGGGGTTGCCGTACGGGGACGTGGTGGGGTTGTTGAGCAGCTTGACCAGCTTGCGCTCGACCGCCTCGCTCATCACGTGCTCCCAGCGGCACGCCTCCTTGTGCACGTGCTCCCACTCGAGACCGATCACGTCGAGCAGCAGGCGCTCGGCCAGCCGGTGCTTGCGCATGACCGCGATGGCCAGCTCACGGCCGTGGTCGGTGAGCTTGAGGTGCCGGTCGTCGGCGACGATGACGAGGCCGTCGCGCTCCATCCGGGCCACCGTCTGGCTGACCGTGGGGCCGCTCTGCTGGAGACGCTCGGCGATGCGGGCGCGCAGCGGGACGACACCCTCCTCCTCGAGCTCGTAGATCGTGCGCAGGTACATCTCTGTGGTGTCGATGAGCTCGTTCACGTCTGTCCCCTTCGTCCGCGTCTCTCATGGTAGTCGCTTTCACCGGCGACTACGGCAGGTGAGGTGGAAAACCCCGCTCGGGCGACCGGGCTGCGCGAGCGGCCCGGCCTGCTGGAAGATGGCCGCATGTCCCCCTTGATCACGACCGCGGAGCTGGCCGGGCTGCTGGACGGCCCGCCGGATTCGCGACCCACCGTATTGGATGTCCGCTGGCGCCTCGCCGGGCCTCCCGGGGTCGAGTCGTTCCGTGCCGGGCACATCCCCTCGGCGGTCTTCGCCGACCTCGACACCGCGCTCGCCGGACCGCCGGGAGAGGGCGGGCGGCACCCGCTGCCGGAGCCCGCCGCGCTGCAGGAGGCGCTGCGCCTGGCCGGCGTGGACGAAGGCAGGCTGGTGGTCGCCTACGACGACGCCGATTCGTCGGTGGCGGCCAGGGCGTGGTGGCTGCTGCGCTGGGCCGGGCACGCCGAGGTCGCGGTGCTCGACGGCGGGTTCGCCGCCTGGGAGGCCGAGGGCAGGCCGGTCACCACCGAGGAGGAGGTGCCCGCGCCGGGCAACATCGAGGTGCGGCCCGGCGGTATGCCGGTGCTCAACGCCGACGAGGCCGCCGAACTGGCTCGTGACGGTGTGCTGCTCGACGCTCGCGCTCCGGAGCGGTACGCCGGGGAGACCGAGCCGATCGACCCCCGCGCCGGGCACATCCCGGGCGCGCGCAACGCGCCGTTCAGCGCGCACGCCGGTGGCGACGGTCACTGGCGAGCACCCGAGGACCTGGCCCGCCACTTCGCCGGGGTGGGTGTCGACGCGGCCACGCCGGTCGGCGCGTACTGCGGTTCCGGGGTGACCGCCAGCTCGGTGGTGCTCGCGCTGGAGATCGCCGGTCACCCGGCGCCGGCCTCGCTCTACACCGGCTCCTGGTCGCACTGGTCACGTGATCCGGAACGCCCCGCGGCCACCGGTCACGAGCCCGGCTGAGCGCCGCCGGACGCACTAGGGTTTCGGGCATGCACCCCTCCGCCGTCGTCTGGGATCCCGCGCTACTGGGCTACGACCTGGGCGGGGACCACCCGTTCAACCCGGTGCGCCTCGAACTGACCATCCGGCTCGCCCGCGAACTGGGTGTGCTGGAGGACGTCGAGCTGCTGGTTCCCGAGGCGGCGACGGAGAAGGAGCTGTACCGGGTGCACGTGCCCGAGTACCTGGAGGCGGTCAAGCAGGCCCCGATGGTGGGCTGGGACGTCGGCCACGGGCTCGGCACCACGGACAACCCGGTGTTCTCCGGCATGCACGACTCGGCGGCGCTGGTGGTCGGCTCCACCCTGCTCGGCGCACGCAAGATCGCCGAGGGCGAGGCCGATCGCGCGGTCAACATCGCGGGCGGGCTGCACCACGCGATGCCCGACCGTGCGTCCGGCTTCTGCGTCTACAACGACTGCTCCATCGCCATCTCCTGGCTGCTGGACCACGGTTTCGACCGCATCGCGTACGTGGACACCGACGTGCACCACGGCGACGGTGTGCAGGCGGCCTTCTACAACGACCCGCGGGTGCTGACGGTCTCGCTGCACCAGCACCCGTTCACGCTGTGGCCCGGCACCGGCTACTCCGGGGAGACCGGGGCCGAGGACGCCGAGGGCACCGCGGTGAACATCCCGCTGCCGCCGCAGACGCGGGACCCGGGGTGGCTGCGGGCCTTCCACGCGGTGGTGCCGTCGCTGCTGGCGCAGTTCGAGCCGCAGATCCTGGTCACCCAGTGCGGGGTGGACTCGCACGACGAGGACCCGCTGGCCGACCTGTCGCTCTCGGTCGACGGGCACCGTGAGATCTACCGCACGCTGCGTGAGCTGGCGCAGCGGTACGCCGGGGGCAAGTGGCTGGCCGTCGGCGGCGGTGGCTACCAGCTCATCCGCGTGGTGCCGCGGTCGTGGACGCACCTGCTGGCCACCGTGCTCGACCGCGACATCAGCCCGGAGACGCCGGTACCGCCGAACTGGCGGGAGACCGTCGGCCGGGCCGCGCCGAACGCCGAACTGCCGCGCAAGATGAGCGACGACGCCGAAACCACCTACCGCCCGTGGGGCGACGGGCAGGACGACCCGGTGGACATCGCCGTCCGCGACACCCGGCGCGCGGTCTTCCCCTCACACGGTCTCGACCCGGACGATCCCAGGGACTGAAGATGAGCACCGAGAACGAGCCCGACCTGCGGGAGTCCTACGACTACCCGCGGCACTGGGAAGCCGACGTCCTGCTCTCCGACGGCGGCACCGTCCACCTGAGACCGGTGGTGCCCGACGACGCGGACGGCCTGGTCGCCCTGCACGGCAGGCTGTCCGAGCGCACCCGGTACCTGCGGTACTTCGGCGCGTACCCGCGCATCCCGCAGCGCGACCTCGACCGGTTCTCTCGCGTCGACCACCACGACCGGGTCGCCTTCGCGGCGATGCTGGGCGACAACATCGTCGCGGTCGGCCGCTACGAGCGGCTCGACAAGGGGCCTTCGGCCGAGGTCGCCTTCGTCGTCGACGACGCGCACCAGGGGCGTGGGCTCGGCTCGATCCTGCTGGAGCACCTCGCCGCGGCGGCTTCCGAACGCGGCCTGCGCCGGTTCGTCGCCGAGGTGCTCGCCGAGAACCCGCAGATGGTGCGCGTGTTCCGCGACGCCGGTTACCAGGTCAGCCGCGCGATCGAAGAGGGCGTGCTGCACCTGGAGTTCGACATCGACCCGACCGAGGAGTCGCTCGAGGTGGCGCGCTCGCGCGAGCAGGCCGCCGAGGCGCGCAGCGTGCACAACCTGCTGCACCCGCGGTCGGTGGCGGTCATCGGTGCGTCCACCGACCCGACGAAGATCGGGTACGTGGTGCTGACGAACCTGCTCTCCGCGGACTTCGCCGGCACCGTCTACCCGGTCAACTCCGAGCACCGGTCGGTGCGCGGGGTGCGGGCGTATCCATCCGTTGTGGACATTCCGGATCCGGTGGACCTGGCCGTGGTGGCGGTGCCCGCGGACCAGGTCGAGTCGGTGCTCGACGGCGCGCTGGAGAAGGGCGTGAAAACGCTGCTGATCGTCTCCGGCGGTTTCGCCGAGGCGGGTCCGCACGGGCTGCACGCCGAGCTGCGGCTGGTCGGCGAAGCCCGGGCGCACGGGATGCGCGTGGTCGGGCCGAACGCGCTCGGCGTGCTCAACACCGACCGGGGCGTCCGGCTCAACGCCACCCTCGCGCCACGCCTGCCCGCACGCGGGCGCGCGGGGTTCTTCTGCCAGTCGGGGGCGCTGGGCACCGCGATCCTGGCCGACGCCGAAGCACGCGGGCTCGGCCTGTCGACCTTCGTCTCGGCGGGCAACCGCGCCGACGTCTCGGGCAACGACCTGCTGCAGTACTGGGAGACCGATGCCGGGACCGACCTGGTGCTGCTGTACCTGGAGTCGTTCGGCAATCCGCGCAAGTTCGCCAGGCTGGCCCGGCGGCTCGGCCGGACCAAGCCGATCGTCGCGGTGAAGTCGGGTCGCCACGCCGTCCGCCCGCAGCTGGCGGCGACTTCGGCGGAGGTCGACGAATCGAGCGTGCAGGCGTTGTTCGAGCAGGCCGGTGTGGTCCGCGTGGACACGCTCGCGCAGCTCTTCGACACCGCGCTGATCTTCGCGCACCAGCCGCTGCCCGCCGGGTCGCGGGTCGGCATCGTGGGCAACTCCAGCGCGATCGGGCTGCTCGCCGCGGACACCGCTCGCGCGCAGGGGTTGCGGCTCGCGTTCGACCCCGTGGACGTCGGCCCGCAGGCGTCACCGGAGGAGTTCGCCGGAGCCGTGCGCGAGGCGCTGAACTCGCCGGAGACCGACGCGCTCGTGGTCGTCTTCGTGCCCCCGCTGGCGATCCCGGGCACCACCTACGCCCGTGCGCTGCGCGACGTGGTGCAGGAACTGCGCAAGGAGAAGCCGATCGTCTCGACCTTCCTCGCCGCGGAAGGCGTGCCGGACGAATTGGCCGTGCGGACGGACGACGGTGCGCCGACGCGGGGTTCGGTGCCGTCCTACGCGAGCCCGGAGCGTGCGGTCAACGCGCTGGCGAGGGTGGTCCGGTACGCGGCGTGGCAGCAACGGCCGCAGGGCACGCTGACCCGGCCCGCCGGGCTGCACGTCGAACAGGCGCAGGTGATCGTGAACGAGATCCTCGCCGCCGAAGAGGCACACACCACGGTGCTCTCCGACGAGGACGTGGTGCGGCTGCTCGGTTGCTACGGCATCGGCGTGGTGCCGTTCCGGGTGGTGTCGAACGCGGACGAGGCCGTCGAAGTGGCGGCCGAGCTGGGGTACCCGGTGGTGCTCAAGGCGGTGGACGAGCGGCTGCGTGGACGGCCGGACCTGGCCGGGGTGCGCCTCGACCTGGCCGCCGAAGCCGCCGTACGCGCCGCCTACAGCGATCTGCGCGAGGTCTCCGGCGAGGACGACATGTACGTGCAGGCCATGGCGCCCAAGGGGCTTTCGTGCGTGATCGGGCTGCAGGACGACCCGTCGTTCGGCACGCTGGTCTCGTTCGGTCTCTCGGGGTTGATCAGCAACCTGCTGGGGGACAGGGCGTATCGCGCGGTGCCGTTGACCGACGTGGACGCGGCGACGCTGATCCGCGAGCCGCGCACCGCGCCGCTGCTGACCGGCTACCGCGGCGACGAACCGGCGGACCTGGCCGCGTTGCAGGACCTGGTGCTGCGGGTGGCCGCGCTCGCCGAGGACAACCCGGAGGTCCGGTCGCTCGTGCTGGACCCGATCCTGGCTTCCCCGGACGGCGCCTTCGTGGTCTACGGCCGGGTGGTGCTCGGGCCGCCGCCGTCGCGTCCGGACACCGGCCCGCGCCGCCTGCGGCCGATCAACGCTCCGCCGTCGTGAGCCACCAGCGCTCGGCGACGCGCGGGTGCGAACGCAGCCAGCCGAGCAACGCGTTCTCCCCGTAGGCCGCCAGCAGCGGGTTGTGCTCGTCCTGGGTGACCCCGGGTGCGACGGCGGCCAGGTCCGGTGGCAGGTCGATCGGCTCGATCACCGCGTCGAGGCGGGGTGCGAGGAAGAACGGGATGGAATAGCGGTCGACCCCGGGAGGCGGGCTCAGCACGCGGTGCTGGGTCGCGCGCAAGTAGCCGTCGGTGGCGATTTCCAGCATTTCCCCGATGTTGACCACGAAACTGTCCGGGATCGGGGAAGCGTCGAGCCAGGAACCGTCGGTGGCCCGCACCTGTAGCCCGCCGATTTCGTCCTGTTGCAGCAGGGCGAGGAAACCGTAGTCCTTGTGCGAGCCGACGCCCTGGTCGGAGCCGCCCGGTTCGCGCGGCGGGTAGTGCACCACTTTCAGGTGCACCGCGGCTTCGGCGTCGAACCAGCGGTCGAAGTGGGTGAGTTCCTGGCCGAGCGCGGCGGCCAGTGCCCGCAGCACCTCACGGGCGACACGCAGCGCTTCGCATTGCCAGAGCAGGACGACGTCCCGCAATTCGGGAAGTGCCGTGGGCCATTGGTTCGGGCCGATCAGGCGCAGGTACCGCGGATCGCCCGCGGCCAGTTTCCGCACGGGCCGCTCGGGGCCGATGTCGAGCTGCTCGCGCCAGTCCGCACCACCGGCGGTGTGCTCGGTGCCGGTGCGGGTGTAGCCGCGGAACTGCGGGGAACGCACATTCTCGATTTCCAGCCGCTGGGCCAGTGGCAGGGCGAAGAACCGCCGCGCGGAATCGACGATCCCCTGGGTGGTTCCGGCGCGATCCCGTGCCCGACGAGGTAGAAGAAACCGACCTCGTGCGCGGCGTGCCGCAGCTCGGCGAGGAACCGCTCCCGCTGCCACGGCACCCGGAAACGGGACAGGTCCAGGATCGGCAGTGTGTTCACCCGGTTCAGCAGAGCACAGGACCGCGGAAACCCGCCACGGCTCCCAGATGCTGGTCTCAGCCCGAAATCAGGTCACCGAGCCGCCGCAGTTGCGCGGTGGCGCCGCCGAGGGTGAATTCCGCGCGTTTCGCCGCCACGAAATACCGGTGCAGCGGGTAGTCCACGTCGATGCCGATACCGCCGTGCAGGTGCACCGCGGTGTGCGCGACCCGGTGCCCGGATTCGGCGGCCCAGAACTTCGCGGTGGCCACCTCTTCGTCCGCGGGCAGTCCTTCGGAGAGCCGCCACGCCGCCTGCCACAACGTCAGGCGGACCGCTTCCACGTCGGTGTAGGCGTCGGCGAGCCGTTGCCGCACGGCTTGGAACGAGGCGATCACGTTGTCGAACTGCTTGCGCTCCTTGGCGTATTCGGTGGTCATCTCGAGCGCGCGTTCGACCGTGCCGAGCTGGTACGCGCACAGGCCGGTGGTGCCGCGCAGGCGGATCCACTCGACGACTTCGGGCCCGCCGAGCCGCGCCGAGCCGTCGACGCGCACGCCGTCGAGTTCGACCAGACCGGCGTCACCGCGGTCGACGACCTCCTGCGCGGAAATCTCCGCGTCCTCGCGGTCGACCACGAACACCGCGTCTCCGGCGGCGATCAGCAGCGCGTCGGCGAAAGCCGCGGCGGGGACCGCGGTCTGCGCGCCGGTGAGCCGCCAGCCGTCGCCGTCGGCTTCCGCGGTGAACGCGCAGGGGTTACCGGCGTCCGGCACCGCCGCGGTCAGCACCTTTTCGCCTCGCAGGACCGGGACCATGGTTTCCAGTTGCCGCCCCGAACCGAACTCGGCCAGTGCGGAGGCGGCCATGGTGATGCTCGTCAGGTACGGCACCGGGGCTACCGCGCGGCCCAGTTCGATCAGCACCGAGCACTGCTCCAGCAGGCCGAAACCACCCCCGCCCGCAGCGGACGGGAGTGCCGCGTCGAGGATCCCGGCACGGGCCAGCTCTGTCCACAGTGCGCTGTCGAAGCCGCCGGAACCGGCGGGCTCCCACGACTTCGGGTCCAGCTTGTCAGCCAGGATGCGACGGGTGAGCCCGCCGAGGTCGCGCTGCGCCTCGGTCAGCGAGAAGTCCATGTGGCACGTCCCCTTTCAGCGCGTGACCGGCAGGCCGAGCGTGGTGGCGGCGATCAGGTCGCGCTGCACCTCGTTGGTGCCGCCGCCGAAGGTGAGGATCAGCGAGGACCGGTGCAGCCGCTCGATCCGCCCGCGCAGCAACGCGCCGGGGGAGCCCTCGCGCACCACCGCGCCCGCGCCGAGCACCTCCATCAGCAAGCGGTACGCCTCCAGCGCGAACTCGGTGCCGAACACCTTCGTCGCCGACGCCTCACCCGGCCCCAGTTCCTGTTCCGCGGCGGCCCAGGCGATCTTCCAGTTGCGCAGCTTCAGGTAGTCGGCGTGCGCGTGCACGCGGGCCAGGTGCAGCCGGACCCACTCCGCGTCGATCACCCGGCGTCCGTCCGGTGCCTGGGTCTTCTGCGCCCATTCGCGGACTTCGCCCAGCGCGGTCCGGATCGGCGCGGCCGAGGTCAGCGCGACGCGCTCGTGGTTGAGCTGGTTGGTGATCAGCGGCCAGCCCTGGTTTTCTTCGGCGATCCGCGCGCTGAGGGGGACGCGCACGTCGGCGTAGTAGGTGGCGCTGGTGCCGGGGCCCGCGACCGTGCGGACCTTGGTCCAGGAGAAGCCCTCGGCGGTGGTCGGCACGACAAGGATGCTGATGCCGCGGTGCTTCTTCGCGTCCGGATCGGTGCGCACGGCCAGCCAGACGTAGTCGGCGTACTCGATCAGGCTGGTCCACATCTTCTGGCCGTTGATGACGTACTCGTCGCCGTCGCGGACCGCGCGGGTGCTCAGCGAGGCCAGGTCGGTGCCCGCGCCGGGCTCGGAGTAGCCGATCGAGAAGTGCAGTTCGCCCGCGGCGATCCGGGGCAGGTAGAACGCCTTCTGCTCTTCGGTGCCGTAACGCATGATCGTCGGGCCGACGGTGGTGATGGTCAGGAACGGCACCGGCACGCCGGCGGCCGCGGCTTCGTCGGTGAACACCAGCTGGTCGAGCATCGAGCGCGCCTGGCCGCCGTACTCCTGCGGCCAGCCGAGCGCGAGCCAGCCGTCGCGGCCGAGTTCGCGCACAATTTCCTGGTAGGCGCCGTCTTTTCCGTACTCGGCGCCGCCCGTGCCCAGTGCCTCGCGGCGTTCGGGCGTCATCAGCCGGGCGAAGTAGGAGCGCAGTTCGCCCGCCAGCCGTTCCTGCGCTTCGGTGTAGCCGATCCGCATACCGTCACCTCCGCCCGCCGGGCTCGTTCTGGTGTATGCCCGTTAACCGCGTTAACCTAGAACAGGTTCTAGTTGTACCGCAGATCATCGGCCGGAGGAAGCCGTCGGCGCCTGCCTGTACTAGAACGTGTTCTCGAAAATCCAGGAAATCCGCTGTAGAACGGCCTTGCTCTCGACGAGAACAGATTCTAGTCTGACTGCACCCGGTGGCCAACGACGGCTGCCCGGCCCGAGCGGTGAGGTGAGCAGGGCTTGAGCGTGGCGACAGGTGGTGGAGTTCTCGTGACCTCTCTGGAAGGCCGGACCGCGATCGTCACCGGGGCGGGCGGCGGGCTGGGCCGTGCCGAAGCCCTCGCACTGGCGGAAGCCGGCGCCTCGGTGGTGGTCAACGACGTCGCCGAACCGGCCGAGGTGGTCGAAGAGATCGAGGCGGCGGGCGGCAAGGCCGTCGCGGTCACCGGTGACATCGGTGAACGCGCCACCGCGGACGCGTTGCTCGAAACCGCCGTGGGCCGGTTCGGCGGACTGGACGTGGTGGTGAACAACGCGGGCGTGCTGCGCGACCGGATGCTGTTCAGCATGTCCGACGAGGAGTGGGACACCGTGCTCCGCGTGCACCTGCGCGGGCACTTCCTGCTGTCCCGCAACGCTTCCGCGTACTGGCGCGACAAAGCCAAAGCCGACGGCGAGCCGGTGTACGGCAGCGTGGTGAACACCGCGTCCGAGGCCTTCTTGCTCGGCGCGCCCGGCCAGCCGAACTACTCCGCCGCGAAGGCGGGCATCGTCGCGCTGACCATGTCCACCGCGCGGGGCCTGCTGAAGTACGGCGTGCGCGCCAACGCGATCTGCCCGCGAGCCCGCACGGCGATGACCAAGGACGTCTTCGGCGACGCGCCGGACGGCGTCGACCCGCTGTCCGTCGAGCACGTGGCGCCGCTGGTGGCCTACCTCGCTTCGCCGGCCGCCTCGAAGATCAACGGCCAGGTCTTCGTGGTGCACGGCGGCATGGTCGCCCTGCTCGCCCCGCCGTCGGTGGAGCAGCGGTTCGACACCGGGAACCAGTTGTGGAGCCAGGACGAACTGGCCGAGCGGCTCGGCGGCTACTTCGACGGCCGCGACGCCGACCGCATGTTCGTCACGCCGGAAGTCCTTTCCCTGCCCTAGGAAGGTCCGTTCATGTCGCTCACCGTGCTGCCGGGTGGCAGGCTCGATGGCAAGGTCGCGTTGATCACCGGGGCGGCCAGGGGACAGGGCGCGGCCGCGGCTCGCCGGTTCGTCGCCGAGGGCGCGCGGGTGGTGGCCGCCGACATCGGGGACGAACTGGGGGAGAAGCTCGCCGGAGAACTCGGCGACGCCTGCGTGTACCAGCACCTCGACGTGACCGACGAAGCCGCGTGGCCGGTCGCCACCGCCCGTGCGGCCGAAGCGTTCGGCAAGCTCGACGTGGTGGTCAACAACGCGGGCGTGTTGTTCTTCTCGGCGCTGGAGAAGACCAAGCTGGCCGACTACGAGCGGGTCATCCGGGTCAACCAGATCGGCACCTTCCTCGGCATGCGCGCCGCGGTCGGCCCGCTGACCGAGGCCGGTGGCGGCTCGATCGTCAACGTGTCCTCCGTGGAGGGTCTGGCCGGGATGCCGTACCTGACCGCCTACACCGCCAGCAAGTTCGCCATCCGCGGGATGACCAAGGTGGCCGCGCTCGAACTCGGCGACCGCGGGATCCGGGTGAACTCGGTGCACCCCGGCGCGGTCGACACGCAGATGGTCACCGACGCGCTCGGCGGCGCACCGGTGGACCTGGCTTTCGTGGGCAAGAAGGTGGCGCTGGGCCGGGTCGGCTCGGCCGACGAGATCGCCGCGCTGGTCGCGTTCCTGGCCAGTGACGACAGTTCGTACTGCACGGGGAGCGAGTTCGTGGCGGATGGCGGGGCGACCGCCACGCACGCCCTGAAGGTCTGAGATCCGGAGGCGCGATGGCTGGCCTGGCGGCGATGCCCGGCACGGCGGCACTGGCCCAGGTGGGCCGGCTCGCCACGCTGGCATGGGAAGTGCTGCGCGCCATCCCGCGGCGCCCGTTCCAGTTCCGCGAGTGGATCCAGCAGTGCTGGTTCTTCGCCAGCGTGACCATCCTGCCCACCGCGCTGGTGGCGATCCCGTTCGGCGCGGTGATCGCGCTGCAACTCGGTTCGCTGACCCAGCAGATCGGCGCGCAGTCGTTCACCGGGGCGGCCAGCGCACTGGCCATCGTGCAGCAGGCGAGCCCGCTGATCACCGCGCTGCTGGTGGCGGGCGCGGGCGGCAGCGCGGTCTGCGCGGACATCGGCGCGCGGAAGATCCGCGAAGAGATCGACGCCATGGAGGTGCTGGGCGTCAACCCGATCCAGCGGCTGATCGTGCCGCGGGTGCTCGCCGCGATTGTGGTGTCGGTGCTGTTGAACGGCCTGGTCAGCGTGGTCGGGGTGCTCGGCGGCTACTTCTTCAACGTGGTCATGCAGGGCGGCACGCCGGGTGCGTACCTGGCCAGTTTCAACGCGCTGGCGCAGCTGCCGGACCTGTGGGTCAGCGAGGTCAAGGCGTTCCTGTACGGCTTCGTCGCCGGGGTGGTGGCGGCCTTCCGCGGGCTGAACCCGTCGGGTGGGCCGAAGGGGGTCGGTGACGCGGTGAACCAGGCGGTGGTGATCACCTTCCTCCTGCTGTTCGCGATCAACGTCGTGCTCACCGCCATCTACCTGCGCATCATCCCCCCGAAGGCGTTGTGATGACCATGTCCGGAAGAGCGCTGAATGCTATGAATGGGGCATTACTTGCAATGAACGCTAGTAATGCCCCACTCATAGCATTCGCCGGGGGGTGGGGGCGGTGACTGCTACGGAGGAGCGGGGGCCGGATCGCACGCTGGAGATGATCGCCCGGCCAGGGGCGTTCCTCGAGGGGTTCGGCGCGCAGCTTTCCTTCTACGCCCGTGCGATCGCCTGGATGCCGCGGACGCTCCGCCGCTATTCCCGTGAGACGTTGCGCCTGCTCACCGAGGTCAGCTTCGGCACCGGCGCGCTCGCGGTCATCGGCGGCACGCTCGGCGTGATGATCGGGATGACCCTGTTCACCGGGCTCATCGTCGGTCTCCAGGGCTACTCGGCGCTCAACCAGCTCGGTACCGCCGCGCTCACCGGGTTCATCTCCGCCTACTTCAACACCCGCGAGGTCGCGCCGCTCTCCGCCGGGCTCGCGTTGTCCGCCACCGTCGGCTGCGGGTTCACCGCGCAGCTCGGCGCCATGCGGATCTCCGAGGAGATCGACGCGCTCGAAGTGATGGGCGTGCCGAGCCTGCCGTACCTGGTGACCACGCGCGTGCTCGCCGGGGTCACCGCGGTCATCCCGCTCTACGCGGTCGGCCTGCTTTCGTCCTACCTCGCGTCGCGGCAGATCACCATCTGGTTCTACGGGCAGTCCGCGGGCACCTACGACCACTACTTCGCGCTCTTCCTGCCCCCGGAGGACGTGCTCTGGTCGTTCCTCAAGGTGATCGTCTTCAGCGTCCTGGTGATCCTGTCGCACTGTTACTACGGCTACACCGCGCGCGGCGGACCGGCCGGCGTCGGGATCGCGGTCGGCCGGGCGGTGCGCACCTCGATCGTGCTGATCTCGGTGCTCGACTTCTTCCTCAGCCTGGCGATCTGGGGCACCAACACGACCGTGCGGATCTCCGGATGAACCCCGGGCGCCGCATCCTCCTCGGCCGCCTGCGCCACCAGGCGCTCGGCGTGCTGTTCCTGGTCGTGGTCGCGTTGTTCTTCACCGTCACGATCGCCATCTACGACAAGAAGTTCGTCTCCTACACCGGGGTCACCCTGGAAACCGACCACGTCGGCAACCAGATGCGCGAGGGCGCCGACGTGAAGGTGCGCGGCATGATCGTCGGCGAGGTGCGGTCGATCCGGGCCGCCGGGGACGCCGCGGTGCTCGAACTCGCGCTCGACCCGGACAAGACCGAGGTGATCCCGGCCAACGTCGCCGCCCGCCTGCTGCCGAAAACCCTGTTCGGGGAACGATATGTGGCCTTGCAACTGCCCGAGGACCCCGCCGGGCCGATCGGTGCGGGCGCGGTGATCGGGCAGGATCGCAGCAGTACCGCCATCGAGCTGGAGGAAGTGCTCGGCAACGTGCTGCCGTTGCTGCAATCCGTGCAGCCGCAGAAGTTGTCGAGCACGCTGAACGCGGTGGCCACCGCGCTGGACGGCCGTGGTGAACAGCTCGGCCAGACCCTGGTGCAGCTCTCGGACTACCTCGGCGAGCTGAACCCGTCCCTGCCGGACATCAAGGCCGACATCACCGGTCTCGCCGACACCGCCGACATCTACCACCGCGCCGCCCCCGACTTCCTCGACGCGCTGGCGGATCTGACCACCACGACCCGCACGCTGGTGGAGAAGCAGACCGGGCTGGCCGAGATGTTCGGCACGGTGACCGACGCGTCCAACGACCTGACCAGCTTCCTCGCGGTCAACAAGGACAACCTGATCGACCTGACCAAGACCGTGCGGCCGACGCTCGACGTGCTGGCGAAGTACGCGCCCGAGTACCCGTGCCTGCTCCGCCAGCTCGCCGAATCGGTGCCCCGCGCGGAAGAGGCGTTCGGCAAGGGGACCGACGAGATGAACCACGTGACCATCCGGATCACCGCGAGCCGCGGCAAGTACCTGCCGGGCGTCGACGAACCCCGCTATGACGACAAACGCGGCCCGCGCTGCTATCCGGACGTGCCGGCGCCGGGCCGCTGGCCGCAGTACCCGCCGGGCGGTCCGCTCGAGGACGGGTCCAGCAAGCCCGCGCCGCCGAAGTCGCCGGGACCGGACCTGCCCGGCGGTGGCGGTGCCGCGTCCTCGCTGGCGAACTCCCCCGAAGAGCAGGAGCTGATCTCCGCGCTCACCGCACCGGCGCTGGGCCTGCCGCCCGCCGAGGTGCCCGGCTGGGGCGGGCTGCTGGTCGCCCCGCTGTACCGGGGAGCGGAGGTGACGCTCGAATGAGGGGCTTCATCCCGGCGTTGCTGAAGATCCTGGCTTTCGCGGTGGTCACCGTGCTGCTCACCGCGGTGCTCGGCGCCACCATCGCGAACACCGACTTCGGCGACAGCGCCCGCTACAGCGCGGTGTTCACCGATTCCTCCGGGCTCAAGGAGGGCGACGACGTCCGGATCGCCGGGGTCAAGGTGGGGCAGGTCGAGGAGATCACCGTCTCGGCGGATCACCGCGCGGAGGTGCGCTTCGGTGTGGACGCGGTGCGCGAACTGCCGGAGGCGGTCACCGCGACGGTCAAGTTCCGCAACCTGATCGGCCAGCGCTACCTGGCGCTCGGGACCACAGTGGACGGTGGTGGCAAGCTGCCGGACGGTGGCCGGATCCCGCTGGAGCGCACCCAGCCCGCGCTGAACCTGACCGTGTTGTTCAACGGGTTCGAGCCGTTGTTCAAGGCACTCGAACCGGCGCAGATCAACCAGCTGTCCTACGAGATCATCCAGGTGTTCCAGGGCGAGGGCGGCACGATCCGCAGCCTGCTCTCGCACACCGCGTCGCTGACCTCGGCCATCGCGGACCGCGACGCGGTGATCGGCGAGGTGATCACGAACCTGAACTCCGTGCTCGGCACGATCAACGACCGCGGGCCCGGGCTGGGCAACCTGATCGACCAGACCCAGCAGCTGGTCACCGGCCTGGCCGAGCAACGCGAGCCGATCGGCGAGGCGGTGTCCGCGCTCGGCGAGCTGACCGACACCACGGCGGGCCTGCTCGCCGAAGCCCGCCCGCCGCTCAAGGAGGACATCGCCGCGCTCGGGCAGCTTTCGGGCAACCTCGCCGATTCCGAGCAGCTGCTGGACCAGCTGCTGCGGGTGATGCCGGGCAACCTGGAGAAGTTCACCCGCACGCTGAGCTACGGCAGCTGGTTCAACTACTACCTGTGCGGGCTGTCCGGCACGATCGGCATCTCCTCGCTGAACATCACCGTGCCGTTCCTGCCCATTCCCACCAACGAAATGCCGGAGAGGTGCCAGCCGTCATGAGGCCGCTGCGCGAACGGAACCAGGCCGCGGTCGGCGGCGTGGCGCTGGTGCTGATCGCGCTGGTCGCCGTGGTCACCTACGCCTGGAACGATCTGCCCCTGCTGGACAAGGGGATCGGTTACTCGGCGGAGTTCGCCGAATCGGCCGGGCTGGCCGCGGGCAACGAGGTGCGGGTGGCCGGGGTGACCGTCGGTGAGGTGTCCTCGGTCGAACTGGACCGCAAGAAGGTGCTGGTCGAATTCGAGGTCGAGCGGGTCGGCGTGCCGGACGCGACGATCGCCTCGATCGAGATCAAGACCCTGCTGGGGGAGAAGTTCCTCGCGCTGCACCCGGCGGGGGAGTCGCCGCAGGACCCGGCCGACAGCATCCCGCTGGACCGCACGCGCACGCCGTTCGAACTCCAGGACGCCTTCGAGAAGCTGTCCGACACGGTCCAGGAGGTGAACACCGACCAGCTGGCGGAGAGCTTCACCGTGCTTTCCGACGCGCTGAAGGACACCCCACCACACCTGCGGGAAGCGCTGGACGGGTTGTCCTCGCTGTCGCGGACGGTGTCCTCGCGTGACACCGAACTCGCCAACCTGCTGTCGAACACCAGCCAGGTGTCGAAGGTGCTCTCGGACCGCAACGCGCAACTGACGCGGATCATCGGTGACGGCAACCTCCTGCTGACCGAGCTGCAGAACCGCCAGGACGCAATCAGCCGGCTGCTGGACGGCACCAAGCAGCTGTCCGACCAGCTCTCCGGTCTCGTCGCGGACAACCGGCAACAGCTCAAACCGGCGCTGGAGAAACTCGGCACGGTCACCGACGTGCTGCACCGCAACCAGGAGAACCTCAGCCGCAGCCTGGAACTGCTCGCACCGTTCACCCGCATCGGTGCGAACGCGACCGGCAACGGGCGCTGGTTCGAGGGCTACATCTGCGGCCTGCTGCCCCCGGTGATCACCGTGGCCGGGGCGCAGATCAACCCGGAGGGCTGCACCCCGCCGATCGCCGCGGAGAACCAGGCGGTGGCCCCGCGATGACCGTCGACACCCGGGCCGGACGCAGCCTGCTCTCCTGGCTTTCCCTGGCGTGCGTGGCGTTGCTGGTGCTCGCCGCCGCGTTGTGGTTCGCCGTGCGCGATCCCGGCGGTACGAAGATCACCGCGTACTTCGAGAAGACGGTCGGGCTCTACGCCGGTTCCGCGGTGCGGGTGCTCGGTGTGCCGGTCGGGGAGATCACCGACGTGACACCCCAGGGCGGTGTGGTGCGCGTCGAGCTGCGGGTGGACGGCGGGGTGCAGATACCCGAAGGCGCCGGCGCGGTCGTCGTGGCGCCGAGCCTGGTCAGCGACCGGTACGTGCAGCTCACCCCGGCCTACGACGAGGGCCCGGCGCTGGCCTCCGGCGCGGTCATCGGCACCGACCGCACGGCCACCCCCGCCGAACTGGACGACCTCTACGGCAGCCTGAACGAACTCTCGACCGCACTCGGACCCCAGGGTGCCAACCAGGACGGTGCGCTCTCGCGGGTGCTCGACACCGCGGCGGCGAACCTCGACGGCAACGGGCAGAACCTCAACACCACGGTCACCCGGCTCTCCGAGCTGTCCAGGACACTGGAGGGGTCGAAGGGCGACATGTTCGCCACGGTGAAGAACCTCCAGTCGTTCACCGAAATGCTCGCGGGCAGCGACAAGCAGCTCAACGAGTTCTACGCCCGGCTCGCCGACGTGGCCGGGCACCTGTCGGCGGAGTCGGACGACGTGGGCGCGGCGCTGACCGGGCTGGCCACCTCGCTGGACGACGTGCGGGGCTTCGTCGAGGAGAACCGCGACCTGCTCGGGTCCAATGTGGACAAACTGGCCGGGATCACCAAGGTGCTGGTGGACCAGCGGGGCGCGCTGGCCGAGGTGCTCGACGTCGGCCCGACCGGGATGAACAACTTCATCAACACCTACGACGCGGCATCGGGCAGCATCGCGGTGCGCTACAACGCCAACGAACTCGCGCACCCGCTGATGGTCACGTTGTGCAAGCTGGTCAGCGCCAGCACCCCGGCGCAACTGCCGGACACGCTCGGCCAGCTGTGCCAGGGGCTGGCACCGATCATCGACGGCACGCTGAAGGTGCCTTCGCTGCCGCAACTGCTCAATTCGATCCAGAACGGGGAACTGCCGCCGCTGCCCCTGCCGCTGGTGGACCTGCTTTCGGGCAACTTGGGGATCAAATGACCGGGTACCGCAGGATCACCGCGGCGCTGGCCGGGGCACTGCTGCTCACCGGCTGCGGGGAGTTCGCCGGGATGTACGCCACCCCGCTGCCCGGCGGGGCGGACCTCGGTGACCACCCGTTCCGGCTGAGCGTGCAGTTCACCGACGTGCTGGACCTGGTGCCGCAGGCCGCGGTGAAGGTGGCCGACGTGCCGATCGGGCGGGTCGAGGAGATCACCCTGTCCGAGGACACCCACTACGCCGTGGTGAAGATCGTGGTCAACGGCGAGGTGGTGCTGCCCGCGAACGCCGGCGCCGAACTGCGCCAGTCCAGCCTGCTCGGGGAGAAGTTCGTCGAACTGAGCGCGCCTTCGGCCGCCGAGCAGGTGGACGCCAGGCTCGGGGAGGGCGCGGTCATCCCGCTGGCGAAGACGAATCGCAACCCCGAGGTCGAGGAAGTGCTCGGCGCGCTTTCGCTGCTGCTCAACGGTGGCGGCATCGACCAGTTGCACACCATCAGCGAGGAACTGACGAACGCCCTGTCCGGCAACGAGGCCGACATCCGCGCGCTGCTGTCCAGAGTGGACCAGATAGCCACCGAGCTGGACGGGCACAAGGGCGAGATCGTGCGGGCCATCGACGGGCTGAACCGGCTCTCCAGCACGCTGACCGCGCAGACCGACGACCTCCAGGTGGCCCTGGACGACCTGGCGCCGGGGCTCCAGGTGGTCACCACGCAACGGGACCAGCTCGTCGGCATGCTGCAGTCGCTGGACAAGCTCTCGGAGGTCGCGGTGAGCACGGTCGACGCCAGCCGAGACGACCTGATCGCCGACCTGCGCGCGCTGGAGCCGACGCTGGAGAAGCTCGCCGAGGCGGGCCAGAACCTGCCGACCGCGCTGAAGATCCTGCCGACCTACCCCTTCCCGGACGCGGCGGGCGCGGTGGTCAAGGGTGACTACGCGAACGTGCGTGCCAGGGTCGACCTCAACCTGGACTCCCTGGTGCAGAACTTCCTGAACTCGTCGCAACCGCCGATCGCGCTGCCGCAGAACCCGTCCGCGCCGCCACCTCCCTCCTTGCCGCTGCCGACGGCACCACCGCCGTTGAGCGTGCCGGGTGGCGGGGTGCTCGGCGGACTGGACGGCCTGCTCGACAGCCTGCTGGGAGGTGGGTGGTGACCCTCAGCCGCAAGCACCGCGTCCAACTGCTCGCCTTCGTGGTGATCGCCGTGGTTTCGGTGGTCTACGCGGGCGGGAACTACGCCGGGCTGGACCGGCTGTTCGGCGCGCGCGGGTACGTGGTCACCGCGCGCCTGGCCGATTCGGGCGGGATCTTCGTCAACTCCGAGGTCACCTACCGCGGGGTCACCGTGGGCAAGGTGATCGAACTGGTGCTGCGCCCGGACGGCGTGGACGTCCGGCTGGACCTCGAATCCGACGGCCCGAAGATCCCCGCCGACACGGCCGCGGTGGTCGCCAACCGCTCGGCGGTCGGGGAGCAGTACGTGGACCTGCGGCCGTTGCACGAGAACGCGCCCTACCTCGAAGAGGGCAGCGTGATCACCAAGGACCGCACGCAGATCCCGGCCTCGCCGGACACCGTGCTGTCCAATCTGGACTCACTGGTGTCCAGTGTGGACCCGGAGTCACTGCGCACGGTGGTGGACGAGGCCTACCTCGCCTTCGCCGACGCCGGACCGGATCTGCGGGTGCTGCTGGACACCGCCGGCTCGTTCACCGCCACCGCGACCGAGCACCTGCCCGAGACCAAGGCGCTGCTCGCCGACGCCAAGGTGGTGCTGGACACACAACGGCGCCAGGGTGACAACCTCGTCTCGCTGGCCGGCGGGCTCAAGGAGATCAGCGCGCAGCTGAAGGAGTCCGATCCGCAGCTGCGCAAGGTGATCGACGACGCGCCGAAGCTGAGCAGGCAGGTCAGCGAGGTGCTCGCCACCTCGGGCACCGATCTCGGGGTGGTCTTCGCCAACCTGCTGACCACCGCGCAGATCACCACCGTGCGCGTGGACTCGGTCGAGCAGCTGCTGGTGGCCTACCCGGTCATCTCCGCGTTCAGCCACTCGGTCACCTCGAACGGGGAAGGGCACCTCGGTTTCGTGCTGAACCTGTTCGACCCGTACTCGTGCACGAAGGGCTACGAAGGCACCCAGCAGCGGCCCGCGAACGACACCAGTGAACTCCCGGCGAACACGCAGGCCTACTGCGCCGAGCCGCCGGGCAGCCCGACCGGGGTGCGCGGGGCGCAGAACGCACCGTACGCGGGCAAGCCGGTGGACGTGCCCGCCCGGCCGTCCCCGCAGGCCCCGGCCCCGGAAGGACAGCCGAAACTGCCCGGCCTGCTGGACCTGGCCGGGCTGCCCGGTGCGGAAAATGTCGGCGGGCTCTTGGGCTTGCCCCGCTGATCTGGAATCGTGCGCGTGTGAAATCCGTGAACCTCCGCCTGCTGCGGCGTGGCCTGCTCGTGGCCGCGGTGCTCGCCGTGGCCGCGGCCGCCTGGTTCGGCTGGTCCTGGCGGGCCGCCGCCCAGGACGACGAACTGACCAGGGCGCGCGAGCGCGACGACGTGCTCTCCAGCGCGTCCACCGCGCTGACCGCGCTCAACACGGTCGACTACCGCACCGTGCAGTTCGACTACGACCGCTGGCTGCAGGTCAGCACCGGGCAGTTCGGCAAGGACCTGGCCGCCGACCGCGAGGAGCACGTGCGGCGGACCGGGGAGACCCGGACGATGGCCACCGCCTCGGTGCGGCAGGCCGCGCTGGTCGAACTGCTGCCGGACACCGCGCGGCTGGTCGCCGTGCTGGACGTGCGGATCGGGATCAACGACGAGCCGCCGGTGCCCAACCGCAGCAGGCTCGCCGTCGAACTGACCCGGACCGAGCAGGGCTGGAAGGTGAGCGCCGTCCAGGCGGGCTGATGGATACCGAGAAGCAGACCGAGAAGAAGCAGTCCGGAAAGCCGGGCGAGGAGTTCACCGAGTCGCATTCCGGCACGCTGGAGTTCGAGGCCGCCGAAGCGGTGACCGAGGAGGAACCGGGCAAACCGGATTCCCGGCTGGCCACGTCGATCGCCGCGCTGGCCGCGGTGGTGGTGCTCGCCGCCGGGTTCGCCGTCTGGTTCGGCCTCGAGGCGGCGCGGTTGTCCGAAGGTGATCCGTCGGCGAACCTGGCGCTGGTGGACGCGACCGCGACCGCGGAGGTCAGCGACCAGGTCGGCGGCGCGGTGAAGGCGATCTTCTCCTACGACTACGCCAATCTCGCGCGCACGGAACGAGCCGCGGGCGGCTTGCTGGTGGACAAGGCGGTCACCCAGTACCAGGACAGCTTCGCCGCGGCGAAACGGCAGGCCGAGGAACAGAAACTGGTGCGCACCACCACGATCCGCTGGACCGGCGTGCGCGAACTGCGCGGCGACACGGCCCGGTTGCTGGTGTTCCTCGACCAGCAGACGCTGCGCCCCGGCGACAACGGCCAGACCTCTTCGGCGGCGCACCTGGACGTGCAGGCGAGGAAGATCGACGGGGCCTGGAAGATCGCCGAACTCACCGCGCTGTGACCGTTTCGCGCTACCAAAGCGCGATCGGCCGCTCGCACCCAGTACCGCCTTGGGTCACTCGAATGCGCCGCCGGTAACCTGCCGCCTGTGTCTGTCAACAACGATGGGCCCGGCAGGTCCGGCGGGCAGGTACCGGACAGCCCGGTGAAAGCCGTCGTCGCACCGCCTCGGCCGGCGCTGACCGACCCGGTCCCGCTGAACACGCTGGTCGCCCGCGCGGACGCCCGGCTGATCGCGCCACCCGAAAGCGTGGAGACCGCGGTCACCGGCGCCACGCTGCGTGCCCAGCACGTGCTGCCGGGCGACCTCTTCGCCGCACTGCCCGGAGCCCGCGCCCACGGCGCCGACTTCGCCGAAGCCGCGATCGCCGCGGGCGCCACCGCGGTGCTCACCGACGAGGCGGGTGCCGAGCGCCCGTCCGTCCGCGACGCCGGCGTGCCGGTGCTCGTGCACCCCGAGCCGCGGCAGGCGCTGGGGCTGATGGCCGCCTGGATCTACGGCGAGCCCTCGCTCAAGCTCTCGGTGCTCGGCGTGACCGGGACCTCCGGCAAGACCACCACCGCCTACCTGATCGACGCCGGGCTGCGGGCCGCCGGGCGCACCACCGGGCTGATCGGCACGGTGGAGACGCGGATCGGCGGCGAGCGGCTGGCCAGTGCCTTCACCACCCCGGAGGCGCCGGACCTGCAGGCGCTGTTCGCGGTGATGGTGGAGCAGGGCGTCACGCACGTGCCGATGGAGGTCTCCAGCCACGCGCTGGCGCTGGGCCGGGTCACCGGCACCCGGTTCGCGGTCGGCGCCTTCACCAACCTCTCGCAGGACCACCTGGACTTCCACCGCGACATGGAGGACTACTTCGCCGCCAAGTCGCTGCTGTTCGACGGCCGGTCCACCACGGAGGTGGTGGTGGTCGACAACGCGTGGGGCCGGGCGCTGGTCACCCCGTACACGGTGACCGTGTCCACCGAGGCCGACAGCGACGCCGCCTGGACCGCCACCGAACTGACCGCGCTGCCCACCGGCGAGCAGTCGTTCGTGCTGCACGCCCCTGGTGGGCGCACCGCCGCGGCGAAGATCCCCCTGCCCGGCGAGTTCAACGTGGCCAACGCGCTGCTGGCCGCGGCGATCCTGGACGTGACCGGGGTGGACCTGGCCGACATCGTCCGCGGCATCGGCTCGGTCGAGGTGCCCGGCCGGATGGAGCGCGTCCACCTGGGACAGCCCTTCACCGCGGTGGTCGACTACGCGCACAAGCCGGCCGCGGTGGCGCAGGCGCTCGACGCCCTGCGTGCCCGCACCGAAGGCCGGGTGCTCACCGTGCTCGGCTGCGGTGGCGACCGCGACACCGCCAAGCGCCCGATGATGGGCGAGGCCGCGGCCAAGCGCAGCGACGTGCTCATCGTGACCGACGACAACCCGCGGTCCGAGGATCCGGAACTGATCCGCGCGGCGATGCTCGCCGGGGCGCGTTCGGCCGGTGCCGCGAACTGTGAGATCGAAGAGATCGGCGACCGGCGCGCGGCCATCACGCGTGCCGTGGAGCTGGCCAGGGCCGGCGACATCGTGCTCGTCGCCGGCAAGGGCCACGAAACCGGGCAGGAGGTCCACGGCGTGGTTCACCCCTTCTCCGACCGCGACGAACTGGAAGCCGCGATCCGCACCCGGCTGGGGGTGCACGCGTGATCGCGCTGACCCTGGCCGAAATCGCCGAGATCGTCGGCGGGCGGCTGCACGGCACCGACGGCACCCCGCGGGTGACCGGCTCGGTGGAGTTCGACTCGCGCCGGCTCACCGAAGGCGGGCTGTTCCTCGCCCTGCCGGGGGAGAAGGTCGACGGGCACACCTTCGCCGCCAAGGCGGTCGCCGCCGGTGCGGCGGGTGTGCTCGCGGCCCGCGAGGTCGACGCACCCGCGGTGATCGTGCCGCCGCTGGCCGACGGCCAGGCGAACGAGCGCGCGATGGCGCTCGCCGGCGACACCGACGGCTCCGGCGCGGCTGTGCTGGCCGCGCTCGGCAAGCTCGCCCGGTACGTGGTCGACGAGCTGGCGAAGTCCGGGCTGACCGTGGTCGGGGTGACCGGTTCGTCCGGCAAGACCTCCACCAAGGACCTGATCGCGCAGCTGCTCGAACCGCTCGGCCCGACGGTGGCGCCGCCCGGTTCGTTCAACAACGAGCTGGGCCACCCGTGGACCGCGCTGCGTGCCGACGAGAACACCCGGTACCTGGTGCTGGAGATGTCCGCACGCGGACCGGGGCACATCGCCGAACTGGCCGAGATCGCGCCACCGCGCATCGGCGCGGTGCTCAACGTCGGCAGCGCGCACGTCGGCGAATTCGGCTCCCGCGAGGGCATCGCGCAGGCCAAGGGCGAGCTGCCCGAAGCGCTGCCCGAGGACGGCGTCGCGGTGCTGAACTTCGACGACGCGCTGGTCGCGGGCATGGCCTCGCGCACCAAGGCCAGGGTGGTCGGGGTCGGCGAGCACCCCGACGCGACCGTGCGCGCCGAGGACCTGACCCTCGACGAGCAGGCCCGTGCCTCCTTCCGGCTGGTCACCCCGGCCGGTTCCGCCGACGTGAAGCTGCCGCTGCACGGTGAGCACCACGTGGGCAACGCGCTCTCCGCCGCCGCTGTCGCGCTCGAACTGGGTGCGTCGCTGGAGGACGTGGCCGCCCGGCTTTCGTCGGTCACCCGGCGGTCCGCGCGGCGCATGGAGGTCACCACCCGGGCCGACGGCCTGGTGGTGCTGAACGACTCGTACAACGCCAACCCGGAATCGGTCCGCGCGGCGCTGAAGACACTCGCCTCGATGAGCGCCGGCCGCCGATCTTGGGCGGTCCTCGGTGTGATGGGCGAACTCGGTGCCGATAGCGTGACCGCGCACGACGGTATCGGCCGCCTGGCCGTCCGGCTCAACATCGACAGGCTCGTGGTGGTCGGCGAAGACGCCGCCGCGATGCACCAAGGCGCGAGCCACGAAGGTTCATGGGGAGAGGAGTCCGTCCTGGTGCCCGACACCGACGCCGCCATCGCCTTGCTGGGCGAACAGCTGCGGCCGCAGGACGTGGTGCTGGTCAAGGCCTCCAAGGTCGCCGCGCTCTGGCGGGTGGCCGACGCGGTGCTGGCGGCCCCCGGCGGTGACGCGTGATCAGCATCCTGATCGCGGCCTCGGTCGGCCTGCTGGTCTCCATCCTGCTCACCCCGTACCTGATCCGCGTGTTCTCGCGGCAGGGCTTCGGCCAGGAAATCCGCGAGGAGGGCCCGGCCGGGCACAAGTCCAAGCGCGGCACGCCGACCATGGGCGGGGTGGCGATCATCATCGCGATGGTCGTCGGCTACTTCGTCGCCCACCTGATCGACTGGATGGGCAACTCGGCTTCGAGCGGGCCGTCGGCCTCCGGGCTGCTGGTGCTGTTCCTCGGCGTCGGCCTCGGCGTGGTCGGCTTCCTCGACGACTTCATCAAGATCCGCAAGCAGCGCAACCTCGGGCTGAACAAGACCGCGAAGATCGTCGGCCAGGTGGTGGTCGGGGTCGCCTTCGCGGTGCTGGCCCTGCAGTTCGCCGACGAGAACGGGCTCAGCCCGGCGTCGATGAACCTGTCCTACGTGCGCGACATCGAGCTGATCGTGCTGCCGATCCCGCTGTTCGTGCTGTTCACCCTGGTGGTGATCTCCGGCTGGTCGAACGCGGTGAACTTCACCGACGGCCTGGACGGCCTGGCCGGTGGCGCGGCGGCGATGGTGCTGGCCACCTACGTGATCATCTCGTTCTGGCAGGCCCGCCTCAGCTGCGCGGAGAGCCCCGCCGCCGCCTGCTACAACGTGCGCGACCCGCTGGACCTCGCGGTGGTCGCCGCGGCCGCCACCGGCGCCTGCGTCGGCTTCCTCTGGTGGAACGCCGCGCCCGCGAAGATCTTCATGGGCGACACCGGTTCGCTGGCGCTCGGCGGCCTGGTCGCCGGGCTGTCCATGACCACCCGCACCGAACTGCTCGCCATCGTCATCGGCGGCCTGTTCATGGTCGAGATGATCTCGGTGGTGCTGCAGATCGCGGTCTTCCGCACCACCCGGCGCCGGTTGTTCCGGATGGCGCCGTTCCACCACCACTTCGAACTCGCCGGCTGGGCCGAGACGACGGTGATCATCCGGTTCTGGCTGCTCTCGGCGATCTGCTGCATGTTCGGCCTCGGCCTGTTCTACAGCGAGCAGCTCGCCGGCGGCGGGTAAGCAGGAGGGACTAGCTGATGGAGCTGGCCGGACGCCGGGTACTCGTGGCCGGGGCCGGGGTGACCGGCAAGTCGGTGGTCACCGCGCTGCTCGCGCAGGGTGCCGAGGTCACCGTCACCGATGGCAACGCCGAGCGCCTCGCCGCGCTGGACGGGCTCGGGGCCGCGCTGGCTCCCGGCCTGACCGAGCCGCCGGAGGGCACCGCGCTGGTGGTGACCAGCCCCGGCTGGCGCCCGGCCGCGCCGCTGCTCGTCGCCGCCGAGGCGGCGGGGGTCGAGGTGATCGGCGACGTCGAGCTGGCCTGGCGGATCGGGCAGGACCTGCCCGCGCCACCGGTCTGGCTGGCGGTCACCGGGACCAACGGCAAGACCACCACGGTCGGCATGCTGGAGTCGATCTTGCGTGCCGCCGGGGTGGACGCGGTGGCCTGCGGGAACGTCGGATACGCGGTGCTGGACGCGGTGCTCGCCGGGCACCGGGTGCTGGCCGTGGAGCTGTCGAGCTTCCAGCTGCACTGGTCGCGCACGCTGGCGCCGCACGCGTCGGTGGTGCTCAACCTGGCCGAGGACCACATCGACTGGCACGGCTCGATGGCCGAGTACGCCGCGGCCAAGGGCAAGATCCACCAGCACTCGGCGACCGTGGTGCACAACGCGCTCGACGAGTGGTCGGTCCGCCTCGCCGCCGCCTACGGGCCGAAGACCGCGCTGTCGGTCGGCATCGGTGTGGACACCCCGCGACCCGGTGAGCTGGGCGTGGTGGAGGACCTGCTGGTCGACCGCGCTTTCGTGGCCGACCCGGTGCACCACGCCGAAGAGCTGGGCGCGTTGTCCGACGTGCGCCCGGCCGGTCCGCACAACGTGCTGAACGCGCTGACCGCCGCCGCGCTGGCCCGTGCCTACGGGGTGCCCGCCGAGGCCGTCGCGAAGGGCCTGCGGGAGTACCAGCCCGCCGCGCACCGGGCGATGGAGATCGGCGAGGTCGGCGGCGTGCGCTACGTCAACGACTCCAAGGCGACCAACCCGCACGCGGCCGCCGGCTCGCTCGGCGCCTTCCCGGACGTCGTCTGGATCGCCGGTGGCCAGCTCAAGGGCGCCGCGGTGGACCAGCTGGTCCAGAACGCGGCGGACCGGTTGCGCGGGGTGGTGCTGCTCGGCGTGGACGCGCCGGTGATCGCCGCCGCTTTGGCGCGACACGCGCCGGATGTCCCGGTGAAGACGCTCCCCGCGGGTGACGATGAGCCCATGACTGCGGCGGTGGGTGCGGCCAGTGCCATGGCACGTCCCGGGGACGTGGTGGTCCTCGCGCCCGCGGCCGCCTCACTGGACATGTTCCGCGACTACACCCAGCGAGGCGATGCCTTCACTGCCGCGGTGCATGCCCTGGCAGGTCGGGGGCAGGACAGTGGCAGTAGCTAGGCCGGCCAAGCCGGTCAGGGCCGCGCGGACCGCGCAGGCGGAGCAGGACGGCAAGAAGGCGGGGGGCGCGACCCGGGTCTCCCGGCGCCGGGCCAAGGGCGAACGCCCGCCCCGCGGCTTCTCCACCGAGCAGTTCGCGCTGACCGCGTGGCTGTCGCGGCCGCTGGCGTCGTTCCACCTGGTGCTCGCCGTCACCGGCACGCTGACGGTGATCGGGATCGTGATGGTGCTGTCGGCCTCCTCGCCGTCCTCCTACGACCCGAAGACCGGCTCGTCGGTGTACGCGCTGTTCCAGAAGCACCTGATGTTCGTCGGCATCGGCTCGCTGGCGTTCCTGATCGGGCTGCGGGTGTCGCTGCGGCGGATCCGGGCGCTCTCGTCCACCGCGATGGTGGTCTGCCTCGGCCTGCTGATGCTGGTGCTGACCCCGCTCGGCAAGAACGTCAACGGCTCGCAGGGCTGGTTCGAGGTCGGGCCGTTCTCGCTGCAGCCGGTGGAGCTGGCCAAGGTGGCGCTGGCGCTGTGGGGCGCGCACATCCTGGTGATCAAGTACAACGTGCTGCACCAGTGGCGGCACCTGCTGGTCCCGGTGGTGCCCGCCGCGCTGCTGATGTTCGCGCTGGTGATGGCGCAGCCCGACCTCGGTGGCACGGTCACCCTCGGCGTGGTGCTGATCGCGCTGCTGTGGTTCGCCGGCGCGCCGAAGCGGCTGTTCGGGGTGATCCTGGCCGGTGGCGTCGGCGGCGCGGTGATCCTCGCGCTGGTCGCGCAGTACCGGCTGGACCGGGTGATGACCTTCCTCAACCCCGGTGCCGACCCGCAGGGCAAGGGGCTGCAGGCCAACCAGGCGCTCTACGCCATCGCCGAGGGCGGGTTCTTCGGCAAGGGGCTGGTGCAGGGGCAGTCGAAGTGGCGCTACCTGCCCAACGTGCAGCACGACTTCATCTTCGCGCTGATCGGCGAGGAACTCGGGTTCGTCGGCTGCGTGGTGGTGATCGGGTTGTTCGGCCTGCTCGCCGTGGTCGGCATGCGGATCGCCACGCGTAACCTGGACCCGTGGATCCGGATCGTGGCCGGCACGCTGACGGTGTGGGTGGTCGCGCAGGCGGCGATCAACATCGGCTACGTGATCGGGTTGCTGCCGGTCACCGGCGTGACCCTGCCGCTGATCTCCTACGGCGGCACGTCACTGGTGGTGACCATGCTGCTGCTCGGCATCCTGGCCAACTGCGCCCGGCACGAACCGGAGGCGGTGGCCGCACTGCGCACCCAGGGCCCGGGTAAATTCGGGCGACTGCTGCGCCTGCCGGCGCCCGAGCCGTACCGCCCGCCGACCAAGCGCCGGGGCTCCGCCGGTACGCGCGGCGGTGGTACCAAACGCGGCCGTCCCGCGGCCCGCGCGAGCGAGCGCCGGGCGGGCGCGACCAGAGCCGGTACGGCACGCGGAAGTTCGACACGGAGAGGACGTCGGTGACAGACCCGGCAGTGGGAGCGGACAGAGGCAGCAAGGACGTCGAGCAGGCGGCGCCGACGGTGGTCGTGGCAGGCGGCGGCACCGCGGGCCACATCGAGCCGGCGCTCGCGCTCGCGGACGCGGTCATGCGCCTGCGACCCGACGCGAAGGTGATCGCGCTCGGCACCGCGCGCGGCCTGGAGACCAAGCTGGTGCCGGAGCGGGGCTACCAGCTGGAGCTGATCCCGCCGGTGCCGATGCCGCGCAAGCCGACGCCGGAGCTGATCCGGCTGCCGCTGCGGGTGCGTGACTCGGTCAAGAAGACCCGTGAGGTGCTCGAACGCGTCGGCGCGGACGTGGTGGTCGGCTTCGGCGGTTACGTCGCGCTGCCCGCCTACCTCGCCGCCCGCGGCCGGGTGCCGATCGTGGTGCACGAGGCGAACAAGACCGCCGGGCTGGCCAACAAGGTCGGCGCGCGGTTCGCCGCGCGGGTCGCGGTCGCCGTGCCGGGCACGCCGCTGGCCAACGCCGAGGTCATCGGCATCCCGTTGCGCCGCTCGATCACCACGCTCGACCGCGCCGCGCTGCGGGCCGAGGCGCGCAAGCACTTCGGGCTGGACCCGGACGCGCCGACGCTGCTGGTGTTCGGCGGTTCCCAGGGGGCCGCCTCGATCAACGCCGCGGTCTCCGGTGCCGCCAAGGACTTCGCGGACGCCGGCGTCGGCGTGCTGCACGCCCACGGCCCGAAGAACACCCTGGTGGTGCAGGAGTTCCCGGACAAGCCCGCCTACGTGCCGGTGCCGTACCTGGAGCGGATGGACCTGGCCTACGCGGCCGCCGACGCGGTGCTCTGCCGCTCCGGCGCGATGACCGCGGCCGAGGTGTCCGCGGTGGGCCTGCCCGCGGTCTTCGTGCCGCTGCCGCACGGCAACGGCGAGCAGGGGCTCAACGCCAAGCCCGCGGTGGACGCCGGTGCGGCGCTGCTGGTGGACGACGCGGACCTGACCCCGGGCAAGGTGGCCGAACTGGTGGTGCCGCTGGTCGCCGACGCGGCCAGGGTGGCGAAGATGAGTGCGGCGGCGGTGGGCCTCGGTCACCGCGAGGCCGACGAGGTGCTGGCCCGGATCGTGCTGGAGGCGGCGGCGAAATGACGGAACTCCCCGAGGTGCTGCGGCGAGCGCACCTGATCGGCATCGGCGGCGCCGGGATGAGCGGCATCGCCCGCATCCTGCTGGCGCGGGGTGCCGAAGTGTCCGGTTCGGACGCGAAGGACTCCCGCGCCTTCCCCGGCCTGCGCGCGCAGGGCGCGAAGATCGCGGTCGGGCAGGCGGCGGCCAACCTCGACGCCTTCGACGGCGGGCCGAGCGCGGTGGTGGTGTCCACCGCGATCAAGGACAGCAACCCCGAGTTCGCCGCGGCCCGCGAGCGCGGCATCCCGGTGCTGCACCGGGCCGAGGCGCTGGCCGGGCTGATGGCCGGGCACCGGGTGGCCTGCATCGCCGGTACCCACGGCAAGACCTCGACCACCTCGATGCTGACCGTGGCCCTGCAGCACTGCCGGCTGGACCCGTCGTTCGCCATCGGCGGTGACCTGAACGAATCCGGGTCGAACGCGCACCACGGCACCGGCGGCATCTTCGTCGCCGAGGCCGACGAGAGCGACGGCTCGTTCCTGGCCTACTCGCCGTCGGTCGCGGTGGTCACCAACGTCGAGCCCGACCACCTCGACCACCACGGCACGGCCGAGGCCTACGTCGAGGTGTTCTCCCAGTTCGTCCGGCGGCTGGAGCCGGGCGGGCTGCTGATCGTCTGCGGTGACGACGCGCCCGCCGCCGAGCTGGCGGACAAGGCCGAGGCCGACGGTGTGCGGGTGCGGCGCTACGGCCGCACGGCCACCGGTGCGGAGGACGCGAAGGTGCTCGACTACCGGCCGGGTCCCGAGGGCGGGGTCGTCCGGGTCGCCATCGGCGACAAGGAACTGGACGTGCTGGTCGCCGTGCCGGGTGAGCACATGGCGCTCAACGCGGTGGCCGCGCTGCTCGCCGGGATGGAGCTGGGCGCGCCGGTGGAGGAGCTGGCCGAAGGGCTGGCCGCGTTCGGCGGGGTCCGGCGGCGGTTCGAGTTCAAGGGCCGCTCCGGCGACGTGCGGGTCTACGACGACTACGCCCACCACCCGACCGAGGTCGACGCGCAGCTGCGCGCGGTGCGCCACGCGGCGGGCACGGGCCGGGTGATCGTGTTGTTCCAGCCGCACCTGTACTCGCGGACCAAGGCCTTCTCCACCGAGTTCGCCCAGGCGCTGAGCCTGGCGGACGAGGTGGTGGTGCTCGACGTGTACGGCGCCCGCGAGGAGCCGGAGCCGGGTGTGACCGGTGCGCTGATCGCCGAGCAGGTCTCGGCCTCGGTGCACTACGTCACCGCGTTCGACGAGGTGGTCACCCTGGCGGTCGACCTGGCGAAGCCGGGTGACCTGGTGGTCACCATGGGCGCCGGTGACGTCACGCAGCTCGGTCCGGAGATCCTCGCCGAGCTGGACAGCCGGAGCGAGCAGGGCTGACACCGGTGACCACGGCCAGGGAAGCCAGGCAGCGGAAGCGGCGCGGGCCGGGTGAGGAGCGCGGTCCCGCGCGCTCCGCCTCGGCCAGCCGCCGCGGCCGCCGTCCGGACAGCGCGCGGCAGCGCACCGGGACCCGGCCGAGCAGGCGCAAGGCGATGCAGCGCCGCTGGGTGGCGCTGCTCGCCGTGGTGAGCGTGATCGCCGGGTTCTACCTGGTGTTCTTCACCTCGCTGCTGGGGGTGCGCACGGTGGACGTGCTGGGCGCGACGAGCCTTTCGCCCGACCAGATCCGCGCGGTCGCCAACGTCCCGGACAGGCGCGCGATGCTGCGCGTGGACACCGACGAGATCCGGGACCGGGTGCTCACCCTGCCGGGCGTGGCCACCGCGGACGTTTCGCGGTCGTGGCCGTCGACCATCGAGATCGAGGTTTCCGAACGCACGCCGATCGGCTTCTTCAACACGGGCGAGGAAATCCACCTGGTGGACGATTCCGGTTTCGTGTTCAAGAAGGTCGCGGTCGCGCCCGCCGGTCTGCCGGAACTGAAACTCGCGCGCGTCGGCCCGGACGATCCGCCGACCCGCGCGGCGACCACCGTGCTGGTCGCGCTGCCGCAGCAACTGCGTACGCAGATCGCTTCGGTGGGCGCGGAATCGCCCGGCAGCGTCCGGTTCGACCTCAACGACGGCAGGCAGATCCGCTGGGGCGACGCCCGGCCGGACACCATCGACCGCAAGACCAAAGTCCTCGCCGCCCTCCTCACCCAGCCGGGCAAGATCTACGACGTCTCCAGCCCAGAACTCCCCACCGTCTCCTAACCCCACACTCGCACCCCCGAACCCCACGTTCAAACACCCGAACCCCACACTCGCGCAGCCGAACCCCACGTTCAGGCACCGAGTTCTACGTTCGGGAGCCCGAGTTCCGCATTCAGGCAGGCGAGTTCTGCGTTCGGGAGCCCGAGTCCCGCGTTCAGGCAGCCGAAGCCCGCGTTGAGGCTGGCGAACCGCACACTCGGGCAGGCGAGTCCGGCGTTCCGGCTGGCGAACTGCACACTCGGTTAGCCGAGTTCCACGTTGAGGCACCCGACCCCCACACTCGCGCAGCCGAACCCCACGTTCAGGAGCCTGAGTTCCACACTCGGGTAGCCGGGTCCTGTGTTCAAGCTGGCGAACTCCACACTCGCGCAGTCGAGTTCCACGTTCAAACAGGCGAGTCCTGCGTTCGGGAGCTCGAATCCCGCGTTGAGGCACCCGAACTCCACACTCGGGCAGGTGAGTTCCGCGTTCAGGAAGGCGAACCCGCACTCAGGCGGCCGAGTTCCATGTTGAGGTAGGCGAGTTCTGCGTTCGGGAGCCCGAGTCCCACATTCCCGGCGCCGCCGGTGCCTCCCGAGGAACGGGCCACCGGCGTCACGCGAGGAAAGCCACCTTCATTGCGGGTCGTAGCGGAAGCCGAGCAGGGTGATCTCCTTCAGGTCCGGGTCCCCGTCGAAAGGCTTGCCTTCGTAGGTGATGCCGAGCAGCGCGCGCAACGCCTCTTCGCCCAAATCGAGCGGGTGGAAGGGGAACGGGCTCGGCGACATCGAGCGCCGATCACCCGACCAGTACGGCTTCTCGAACATCAGCGCGTCCCCGATCTCTTCGAGGATCCCGTATTCCGGCGCCAGGCTGAGCGAGCGCACCAGCGTGCCCTGCTCCCACATCGCGTAGGCGAACCAGTCCACCGCGCTGTGCATGGCGTGCAGGTAGACCGTGGCGTCCCCGGCGGGCTCGAGCAGGTTCGGCGGCAACTGCGAGGGCTGGTCCACCGCCGCCTCGGGCGCGCAGATCACCGTGAGGCCGGGGAAACAGCCGACGTACATGTGGCCTTCGGGCGGATTCACGTTCTCCAGCAGGTTGCCGTCGCCGATTTCCTCGAGCCGTCCGTACGGCTGGAGCCGGCGCGCCATCGCCCGCGTGGCGTCGCGGTCGGGCACCGGGTGACCGGGCAGCACGACCTTCGCGTCGTCCTCGGAGTACACCAGCATGGCTGTCACCGCGCCCACGGGAACTCCTTCCGGCCGGAGGACGGGCGGTGGGGGAACGCACCGTCTTGTGTGGAGCGAGCCGGGCCAGTGAACCAACTGGCCGCCGCTGAGATGACTAGTCTCAGTGGGGAGTGGGTGGCGGTATCCCAGCATCGTCAGCCCCTTCGCTTCGGCCGTACCCTTCGAGCATGTCTTCGCGGCCCGGCCGCCCGCATCAACCTCTTGGTGGATGCCGTCCGGCGAGCACTGGTCAATTCCTTAGCTTGTTCCACTTGCACCGTGCAGAATGCCGGGCATGCCCACCGATCCCGAGCGTTCCGACCCGCCGATGGCCGCCGGTGAACGCGAACAGCTGAACGGTTTCCTCGATTTCCTGCGCGAGGCGATCACCCTCAAAGCCCGCGGGCTCACCGACGAACAGGCGCGGCGGGTGCACGTGCCCACCAGCCCGCACACCACGATCGCCGGGCTCGTCGCGCACCTGACCTACGTCGAGTCGTACTGGTTTTCCGTGGTGCTCGGCGGCCAGGAAGACCCGTGGCGGGCACGGTTCAAAGAGGACCCCGACGCCGAGTTCACCGCCTCCGCCGACGTTCCGGTAACCGAGCTGATCACCGCGTACGAAGCGGAATGCCAGGCGAGCCGCGAAATCGCCGCGAAACTCGAACTCGACCACCGCGCGCCCCTGCGCGGCGATCGGGAAGTGACCGTGCGCTGGGTGCTGATCCACATGATCGAGGAGACCGGCCGCCACGCCGGTCACCTCGACCTGCTGCGTGAACTCACCGACGGGCTGACCGGCGAATAGCCGCGCGCCGCGGCGGCAGCGGGAAGAACCCGCTGGTGCGCTCGACGTAGTAGGCGTAAGCCGGGCGGGTGCGGTGGAGTCCCTTCTCCAGCAACGGTTTCCCGGTGCCCTTCGCCAGCGCGAAGGTCATCGCCACCGGCGAGAGCACGGTGGCCGCACCCACCCACGTCGAGCACGCCAGCAGGTAGAACCCCCACCAGACGCAGGCGTCGCCGAAGTAGTTGGGGTGCCGGGTGTAGCGCCACAGCCCGGTGTCCAGCACGCGCCCGCGGTTCGCCGGATCGGCCCGGAACCGCCGCAGCTGCTCGTCGCCGATCGTTTCGAAGCCGAACCCGGCCAGCCAGACCGCCACGCCGAGCCAGCCGATCACGCCGAGGCCGGTGCCGTGCTGCGCGGCGAGCACCGGCATCGAGACGAACCACAGCACCAGCGCCTGCACCAGGTACACCCGCACGAACAGCCGCGGCGCCGGCCGGGCACCCGCGCGCTCGACCATGCGGGCGTAGCGCGGGTCCTCCGGCCGCTTGCTGTTGCGCAGGTGCAGGTGCAGCGACAGGCGCAGCCCCCAGACCACGGTCAGCCCGGTGACCACCAGCCGCAGCCCCAGGTCCCCGGTGCCGAACGGGAAGGCCGCCACCGCGACCAGCGCGAACCCCAGTCCCCAGAAGGTGTCGATCGTGTCGTACCGCCGCCTGGCCAGCGCGATCGCGAAGGTGACGCAGACGGCCACCAGTGCCACGCCGAGCGCCACCGCGGCGCTGATCAGCAAACTCATCCGTGCTCGCGGGTCGCGGGCACGCCACTCTCCCCGGCTTCACCCGGTCGTCCGGCGATGATCTGGTCCACTCCCATGCGGTTCTCCTCGAAGGCCGGCGCGCCACGGCCTCGCCGATCAGCGCGACCACGTCGTCCCATCGTGACTCGAGCGTGTCCGTCCGGCCACGCACAGTTCCCACGTAGTGTTCCTGCAACGCTTGCGCGCCGCGAATCCCACAGCCGGAACCCTCCGGATGGCCCAGCGGGCGGATGGTCGTGCCGGGTCTCGGTGTGTGGGGTATTCGCACGGGACACCGGTGTGGATTGGTACCAATCCAGCGGGGCCCCGGCCTCGAATGACCGGTGTGCAGATCACTGGAGAACGAGTCGGCGTCATCGGCAGCGGTGTGGCCGGCCTGACCGCCGCCTACCTGCTGCAACGCCGCTATGACGTAGTGCTGTTCGAGGCCGACGAACGACTCGGCGGGCACGCGCACACGCACGACGTCGCCGGCGCCCGTGGCACGATCGGCGTGGACTCCGGGTTCATCGTGCACAACGAACGCACCTACCCGACCCTGCTGAAGCTGTTCGGCGAGCTGGGTGTGCGGACCCAGCCCACCGAGATGTCGATGAGCATCCGCTGCGACGGCTGCGGTCTCGAGTACGCCGGGGCGAAAGGCCTGCCCGGGTTGTTCGCCCAGCGGCGGAACCTGCGCAATCCGCGGTACCTGCGGATGCTCGCCGAGGTCAAGCGGTTCCACCGGCACGCGGAGCGGGTGCTGCGCTCGCCGGACGCCGGGGACGTGACCATCGGCGCCTTCCTCGCCATCGGCGGGTATTCGCGGTACTTCGTCGACCACTTCCTGCTGCCGCTGGTGGCCACCGTCTGGTCCGCCGACCGCACCGGCACGCTGCGGTACCCGGCGCCGTACCTGTTCGCCTTCCTGCGCAACCACGGCATGCTCTCGGTGTCCGGCTCGCCGTCCTGGCGGACGGTGACCGGGGGCTCCCGCGAATACGTCGACCTCGCGGTGAAGCAGCTGACCGCGGTCCACCTGTCCACGCCGATCCGCTCGGTGCGCCGCACGACCGCCGGGGTCGAACTGCGCGACGACGCCGACACCGTGCACCGGGTGGACAAGGTGGTCGTAGCCACCCACGCCGACCAGGCGCTCGGCCTGCTCGACCAGCCGACCGACGCCGAACGCGACGTGCTCGGCGCGTTCGGCTACTCGCGCAACGAGGCCTGGCTGCACACCGGACCGGGCGTGCTGCCGCGCACGCCGGGTGCCCGCGCGTCCTGGAACCACTCCGCGCCCGCCTGCGGTGCCGACCACGGCGCGGTGCAGGTCAGCTACGACATGAACCGGCTGATGCGCCTGGACGAGCCGGAGGGCTACGTGGTCACCCTGAACCCGTCGAAGGGAATCCCGGAGGCCCAGGTGCTCGCGAAGATGACCTACGAGCACCCGATCTACACGCCGGAGTCGGTCCGCGCGCAACGCCGCCTGCCCGAGTTGAACGACGGGGTCGTCGCCTACGCCGGCGCCTACCACGGCTGGGGCTTCCACGAGGACGGCTGCGCGTCCGGGACCCGCGCCGCCGAATCGCTGGGGGTGCGCTGGTGACCGCCGCGCTGTACGACGCCACGGTCGCGCACGTGCGACGGATCGATCCGCCGCTGACCTTCGCGCACCGGCTGTACCTGTGGCTGGTCGACGTGGACGAGCCACCCCGGCTGCCTGCCTGGCTGCGGCCGTTCGCCCGGTTCGACGGCCGGGACCACTTCACGCCGGGCGCCCCGGGCACCATCCGCGAGAAGCTGGACGCGTGGCTGGCCACGCGCGGGATCGACCTGGACGGCGGCCGGGTGGTCATGCTGGCCAGTGCGCGGGTACTGGGGTACGCGTTCAACCCGATCACGCTCTACTGGTGCCACCGCCCGGACGGCGAGCCGGCCTGCGTGGTCGCCGAAGTGCACAACACCTACCGCGGGCGGCACGCCTACCTGCTGCACCCCGACGCGCGGGGTGTCGCGACCGCGGCGAAGGAGTTCTTCGTCTCGCCGTTCCAGACCGGCGACGGCGAGTACCGCATGTCCGTGCCCGAGCCGGATTCGCTGCTGTCCGTCTCGGTGGTGCTCCACCAGGCGGGCTCGATCCCGCTTTCCGCCACCCTCCGCGGGGTGCGTCGCGCCGCCGGTGCCGGTGACCTGGTCCGTATGCTGCTGGTCCGGCCGTTCGTCCCCCAGCGCGTGACCGCGCTGATCCGGCGGCACGGGGCAGGCCTGTGGTTGCGCCGCGCCCCGATGCCCGAGGTGGCTCCCGCCGACCGACTCGGAGGACTCAATGGATGAGACGGCCCCGCGTCGCCCCGGTGACCAGCTCCGGCCGGTACCCGCGCACCCCGAAGACGACCCGACCACCGAGGAACTGCTGGTGCGCGTGGCCAAGGGGGACGAGCGCGCGTTCGAGCAGGTCTACGAACGGCTCGCCGGGCCCATCCTCGGCCTGGTCCGCCGGGTGGTGCGCGACGGCGCGCAGTCCGAGGAGGTGGCACAGGAGGTGCTGGTCGAGCTGTGGCGCACCGCGCCGCGGTACTCACCGGACCGCGGCAGCGCGCTGAACTGGGCGCTGACCCTGGCGCACCGCCGCGCGGTGGACCGCGTGCGCTCCGCCCGCGCGAGCACCGAACGCGAGGTCAAGGCCACCTTCGAGGCGAGCAGGGGCCGTCCGTTCGACGAGGTGGCCGAATCGGTCACCGCGAGCTGGGAACGCCAGCAGGTGCGCCGCTGCCTCGGCCACCTGACCGAACTGCAGCGCGAATCCGTGCTGCTCGCCTACTACCAGGGCTACACCTACCGCGAAGTGGCCGAAGTGCTGTCCACCCCGCAGGGGACGGTCAAAACCCGGCTTCGCGACGGGCTGATCCGGCTGCGGGACTGCTTGGGGGTGACCGCATGACCTCGCCGGACATGCACACGCTGGCCGGGGCCTACGCCCTCGACGCGCTGGACGACGTCGAACGCGAACGCTTCCGCAGGCACCTGACCGAATGCCCGTCGTGCGCGCAGGAGGTGCGTGAACTGCAGGCGACCGCCGCGCGCCTGGGTGCCGCGGTCGCCGAGGACCCGCCGCCGGGGATGAAGGCCGAGGTGCTGGCCTCGGTCCGGGCCACCCGCCAGGAACCACCGTCGGCCGGTGGCGGCCGGGGCGGCCGGTCCCGGCGTGGCGGGGGAGCGCCGCGCTGGGTCGTCTTCCTGGCCACCGCCGCGGCGGTGGTCGGCCTGGCGCTCGGCGGGGTCTTCGGCGGCCTCGCGCTGCGCACGCAGGGCGAACTGGACGCCGCGCGGCAGCAGGCGGCCGAGGCGAGCGCCAAGTACGCGCCGATGGGGGAGCTGCTCGCCTCACCCGATGTGGTGACCGTGCACGATCCCGGCGGTCACGGCACCGTGGTCATGTCCCCGCGCCTGGACAAGGCCGCGTTCATGGCCTCGAACCTGCCCGCCCGCACGCCGGACCAGGAGTACCAGGTGTGGCTGATGCACGCCGACGGCCAGGTGCGTTCGATGGGCCTGGTGCCGGGCGGGACGGCCCCGGGGTCGGTACTCACCGCACAGGGCCTGGCCGGGGTGGCCAAGATCGGCGTCACGGTGGAGCCGCTCGGCGGCTCCCCGGTACCGACGTCGGCACCCCTGCTGACCATCTCCATGGCGGCTTGACACGTTCCACACACGAAGGCGTTGCTGGCAAAGAGATCGCCCCCCGTGCGGCGTGGCTCCTGGATTCCTGGCCTGCGGCTCCCTAGCGTGCTGGACAACGTCGGTAGTTGACATAACTCTAAGCCTCGACTAGAGGTCAAGGGTTTCGGGCGGGGAGGTCCGAGGGGACGACCGCCGGCGGGGCAACACGCACAGTCACGATCAGGAAGGCGGATCCCGATGACGCCCCCGCACAACTACCTCGCGGTGATCAAGGTCGTCGGCATCGGTGGCGGCGGCGTCAACGCCGTGAACCGGATGATCGAGGTCGGCCTCAAGGGTGTCGAGTTCATCGCGGTGAACACCGACGCGCAGGCGCTGCTCATGTCCGATGCCGACGTCAAGCTCGACATCGGCCGAGAACTCACCCGGGGCCTCGGCGCCGGGGCGGCCCCGGAGGTCGGCCAGCGCGCCGCCGAGGACCACCGGGAAGAGATCGAAGAGGTCATCAAGGGCGCCGACATGGTGTTCGTGACCGCCGGCGAGGGCGGTGGCACCGGCACCGGTGGCGCGCCCGTGGTGGCGCAGATCGCCCGCAAGCTCGGCGCGCTGACCATCGGCGTGGTCACCCGGCCGTTCTCCTTCGAGGGCAAGCGCCGCGGCAAGCAGGCCGAGGACGGCATCCAGGCGCTGCGCAACGAGTGCGACACGCTGATCGTCATCCCGAACGACCGGCTGCTCCAGCTCGGCGACATCGGCGTCTCGCTGATGGACGCCTTCCGCTCGGCCGACGAGGTGCTGCTCTCCGGTGTGCAGGGCATCACCGACCTGATCACCACGCCCGGCCTGATCAACCTGGACTTCGCCGACGTCAAGAGCGTGATGTCCGGGGCGGGCAGCGCGTTGATGGGAATAGGGAGTGCTCGCGGTGAAGGCCGCGCGGTGCAGGCCGCCGAGAAGGCGATCAACTCGCCGCTGCTCGAGGCGTCGATGGACGGGGCGCACGGCGCCCTGCTGTCCATCGCCGGTGGCTCCGACCTCGGCCTGTTCGAGATCAACGAGGCCGCCTCGCTGGTCCAGGAGTCCGCGCACCCGGACGCCAACATCATCTTCGGCACGATCATCGACGACTCGCTCGGCGACGAGGTCCGGATCACCGTGATCGCGGCCGGGTTCGACGCCGGCGCGCCCACGCACAAGAAGCTCGACCCGTCCGCGGTCGGCTCGCGCAGCACCACCGTGTCCGCCGAAGCGGGCCAGGTCGGTGGCTCGGGTGGGTCCTCGCTGCCGTCGGCTTCGTCGTCGCGGCAGGGTGTGCCGTCGCCGGGGCAGCGGTCGCAGCCGCCCGCCGCCGGTGGCGACCGGCTCACCGGTGGCTTCAGCGGCGGCACCGGCTCGATCTCCGGCGGCCTGCCGCAGCCGGGCGCGAGTCGTCCGGGTTACCCGACCCCGCGCACCACCGCGCAGAGCACCCAGGGCAACCTGCCCGGTCGCGCCGTGCCGGTCACCGACGACCCCAGCGACGACGAAGTGGACGTTCCGCCCTTCATGCGCCGCTAGGCTGATCCGGTGCGTATTCGGAGGGTCGTCACGACCAGGGCGGGCGGTGCCTCGCGGGCCCCGTACGAAAGCTTCAACCTCGGTGACCACGTCGGTGACGACGAAGCGGCGGTGGCGGCCAACCGCCGCCGCCTGGCCGCGGAACTCGGCCTCGCCGAGGGTGACCTGGCGTGGATGGAGCAGGTGCACGGCCGCACGGTGACCGTGGTCGACGAACCGGGCGGCCCGCCGGCCGAGGCCACCGACGCGCTGGTCACCGCGCGCCAGGGCGTCGCCCTGGTGGCGCTGGTCGCCGACTGCGTGCCGGTGCTGCTCGGCGATCCCGAGAACGGGGTCGTGGCCGCGGTGCACGCGGGCCGGGTCGGCGCCAGGGTGGGCGTGGTCCCGGCCGCGCTCGACGCGATGAAGTCCGCCGGCGCCGAACCGGACCGGGTCGAGGCTCTGCTCGGCCCGGCGATCTGCGGTGAGTGCTACGAGGTGCCGAAGGCGATGGCCGACGACGTCGAGGCGCACCTGCCCGGCAGCGCCTGCAAGAGCCGCAACGGCAACCCCGGCCTGGACCTGCGGGCGGGGTTGTGGCGTCAGCTGACCGACGCGGGCATCGCCAAGATCGGCGTCGACCCGCGCTGCACCGCCGAGGACCGGACGCTGTTCAGCTTCCGCCGCGACGGCACCACCGGCAGGCTCGCCGCGATCACCTGGGTCGAGGCCGGATGAGCACCGACCGCCAGGCCGAACTGGCCGAGTCGCTGGAGCTCGTCCGCGAGCAGATCCGGGAGGGTTGCCGGGCCGCCGGGCGAGACCCCGCCGAAGTCCGCCTACTCGCCGTGACGAAGACGTTCCCCGCCGTGGACGCGGCCCTGCTGACCGATCTCGGCGTGACCGATCTCGCGGAGAACCGCGATCAGGAGGCGGGCGCGAAGGCCGCCGAGGTGTCCTCGATGCGCCCGGACGTCCGCGCGCGCTGGCACATGGTCGGCAGGCTCCAGCGGAACAAGGCGCGCTCGGTGGTCCGCTGGGCCGACGAGGTGCAGTCGGTGGACTCCATCCGGCTCGCCGAGGCGCTCGGGAAGGCCGTCCGGGCCGCCAAGGAGCGCGGCGAACGTGACCATCCTCTCGATGTCCTCGTCCAGGTCAGCCTGGACGACGAGGAAACCGCCCGCGCCCGTGGCGGCTGCCCGCTGCCGGAACTCCCCGCACTGGCGGAAAACCTCACCCAGTCGGGTGATTTGCGGCTTCGCGGGCTGATGGCCGTGGCCCCACTGGGTACCGATGCCGGAGAGGCCTTCTCCCGCCTTGCGGCAGCCAGGGAAAAGTTCCTTGAAGACCACCCCGGCGCCGTGGAACTCTCTGCGGGGATGAGCGGTGATCTTGAACAAGCCATCGCGTGCGGCTCCACCTGTGTGCGTGTCGGAACCGCGTTGCTCGGACGGCGAGGTTTAGCCTCACCGTAGTGAAAACTCCGAGCGGCGTCGGTTTCGGTGACGCAGGGTAGTGGGTGAGGGCGCTGGCGTGGCTTTTCGGGCGTGAGTGGCCGCGAGGGTCGAAGAGGGCAGGGAGGCACACCGCATGAGCGCGCTGCAGAAGCTGAAGGCGTACTTCGGCATGGTCCCGGCCGACAGCGACGGCTACGACGGGTACGACAGCTACGACGGCGACTACCGGCGTGAAGGCTCCCGTGACGCTCGAGACGCCCGTGACCGCGACTACGACTACGCCGACGACGGCGACGAGTACGAAGCCTACGAGGAGCCGGCCGCGCCGCCTGTGCGCACCCGGTCGAGGGGGCGTTACCGCGCGATGGACGAGTTCGAAGACGAACCACGCCCGCGGAGCCGCGTGCCCGCCGCCACCCCGGCGGTGCAGGGCGCGCTCGCGGTCGACCGGCCCGATCCGGTGGCCCGGCTGCGGCCGGTGCCGGAGCAGTCGCGGGTGCCCAGCCGTGATCCGCTGAGCCGGATCACCACGCTGCACCCGACCAGCTACGCCGAGGCCAGGGCGATCGGGGAGCATTACCGCGACGGCATCCCGGTGATCATCAACCTGACCGAGATGGACAACGCCGACGCCAAGCGGCTGGTGGACTTCTCGGCCGGGCTGGCGTTCGCCCTGCGCGGGTCGATGGACAAGGTCACCAACAAGGTGTTCTTGCTCTCACCGCCCGATGTGGACGTGACCGCCGAGGACCGCCGCCGGATCGCCGAAGGCGGGCTCTTCCTCCGCAACTGAAAGCGCTTCGGGACCAGGGGTATCGGCCGGGTGGCCGGTACCCCTGGTCCGCGTTCCCCGGTGTTGTACGGTGTTGTGCGCCACGCCGATCCGGCCCAGGTCAGCCCGCTGCCCGCGCGCCGGGGCACGGGTGTGGCAGAGTGGAGACGTGCAAGCGGTCTGGATCGTCCTCTACTACGTGCTGTTCGCGTTTTGGCTCCTGCTTACAGCACGAGTCGTGGTCGAACTCGTGCGCGCCTTCGCGCGCGAGTGGCGCCCCGCCGGAGGGGTTGCGGTGACGCTGGAGACCATCTACACAGTTACGGACCCGCCGGTCCGATTGGTCCGGCGGATCATCCCGATGGTGCGGATTGGCGGCGTCGGACTGGACTTATCGATTATGGTGCTGCTGTTGGTTGTGTTCATACTGATGCAACTGGCGTATCCAGGGTGATCGGGGACCCTGGTGACCTGCAGGCCATGGAGTGCGTGAGGTGATCTGATGTCGTTGACCCCCGCTGACGTGCACAACGTCGCGTTCAGCAAGCCGCCCATAGGCAAACGGGGCTACAACGAGGACGAGGTGGACGCGTTCCTCGACCTGGTGGAGACCGAACTCGCCCGGCTCATCGAGGACAATAACGAGCTGCGCCAGCAGGTCGAGCAACTCGATGCAGAGCTGGAATCGACCCGTGGCGAGTTGGAGACCGCGCGGTCCGCCGGACCGGTGGGCAACGTGCCACCGCCCGCGCCGGTACGCGAGGAACCCCGGCGGCTGGCACCCGTACCGCCGCCCAGCGCGATGGAGCAGACCCAGGCGCACGGCATGGGCCCCGACAACGGGGAACCCAACGTGCAGGCCGCGAAGGTGCTGGGCCTGGCGCAGGAAATGGCCGACCGGCTCACGGCCGAGGCCAAGACCGAATCCGACGGCATGCTGGCCGAGGCCAGGACCAAGTCGGAGCAGCTGCTCTCGGACGCGCGGGCGAAGTCGGACTCGATGGTCAACGAGGCGCGCACGCGTGCCGAGACCATGCTGAACGACGCTCGCACCAGGGCGGAGACCCTGGAGCGGCAGGCGCGCGACAAGGCGACCACGGTCGAACGCGAGTCGCAGCGCAAGTACACCGAGACGATGAACAGCCTGAACTCCGAGAAGAACACGCTGAACAAGCGGATCGAAGAGCTGCGGACCATCGAGCGGGAGTACCGCACGAGGCTGCGTGGGTTCCTCGAGTCGCAGCTGCGTGAGCTGGACGACCGCGGCTCGGCCGCTCCGGCCTCGCCGGGTGCGAACCAGTCCGCCAGCGGTTCCAGCAGCGGACAGGGCTACTCGTTCGGCCCACGCGCCGAAGCGGGCTGAGCTACACGTTCGAGTGAACCGACGGCTCCGACCTTCCTGCCGGGAGGGTCGGGGCCGTTTCGGCATGTCGTCCGTGTTGTAATTCACCGTGCTCTACGTCGTCCTGGTGCTGGTGCTGGTAGCTGCGGGTCTGGTTGTCGCGGGTCTGATCACCGCGAACACCCTGTGGGCCTGGGTCTCGGTGGGCGTGTCCGTGCTGGCGGGGCTGGTCATGCTGGCCGAATGGCTGCGACGCCGGAAACGAGCGGCGGCTGCCGCCGGGAAACCCACTGTCGCGGCCGAGGACGAAGCCGAAGACGACGAGAAGCTGAAAGCCGAACTGAACCCCGACACGGTCGAGGGTGAGGTCGCCGGCGAGCTTCCGCTGGACGAGCCCGCTGAAAAGCCTGCTGCCGAGCCCGTCACCGAGCCCGCGGCGACGGAGCCGACCGCCGTCCTGCCCGCCGCCGACGACGAGCAGCCGGAAGAGCCCGCTCCCGCCGCTGTCGCCGATTCGGGCGACCCGGGCGACCCGGGCGAAGAGGACACGGACGCCGCCGACCTGTTGATCGTCGCCGAACTGGACGTCGAAGTCCTGGTCGTCGACGAATACCCGCGCTACCACCTCGCCGAGTGCGCCTGGCTGACCGACCGGGAAACCATCCCCATCGCCGTCGCCGAAGCCAGGGACCTGGGTTTCACCCCCTGCTCCCGCTGCACCCCCGACACCCACCTGGCCGCCACCCACCGCGAGACCACCAAAACCCCCTGACCACCGCGCCCCGGCCCACCCGAACGTCGAACTCGGGTGCCTGAAGGTGGATCTCGCGTGCCTGAACGTGGATTTCGCGTGCGTGAGTGTGGGGTTCGGGTGCGTGAGTGTGGGGTTCGTGGGGGCGGGCTGGCGGGTGAGTTCTGCACTCAGGCAGCTGAGTTCCACATTGGGGTAGGCGAGTTCTGCGTTCGTGCAGCTGAGTTCGACACTCGGGTGTGCGCCGATAGCAGGGGAGCGTGGTTCGGCGGAGGTGACCTCCTCGGAATCGGGTTGCGTGGCCGGGTTAACCTGGAAGAACACAGGCGTTGATCCGGCCATCACCGGGGAGCTTCCGGAAGAACGGGCTCGCGGGTCCCAGTAGAACCGGACGGGTGCGGCCCGTGACAGCCGTCGAACGAGCGGCCCGTGCTTCGCGCGCGGGCAAGCGGGGTGGTACCGCGGAACGCGGCCGAAACCGGCCGGGCTTCGTCCCCGTACTACGGGACCACTGACACCGCGAGGAGCGCTCGATGTACCCCAAGGCCGAGGCTGGTGAACCGACCGGTCAGGTGCCGTCCCAGCCGTCCTTCCCGGCGCTGGAGAAGGACGTGCTGGCCTACTGGGAGGCCGACCGGACCTTCCAGGCGACCGTGGACGCCCGCGACCCCGGCAAGAACGGCGCCAACGAGTACGTCTTCTACGACGGCCCGCCCTTCGCCAACGGCCTGCCGCACTACGGGCACCTGCTGACCGGGTACGTCAAGGACATCGTGCCGCGCTTCCAGACCATGCGCGGCAAGCACGTGGAGCGCCGCTTCGGCTGGGACACCCACGGCCTGCCCGCCGAGCTCGAGGCCGAGCGGCAGCTCGGCATCACCGACAAGTCGCAGATCGACGAGATGGGCGTGGCCGCGTTCAACGACGCGTGCCGCGAGTCGGTGCTGCGCTACACCGGCGAGTGGCGCGACTACGTCACCCGCCAGGCGCGCTGGGTCGACTTCGACAACGACTACAAGACGCTCGACGTCACCTACATGGAGTCGGTGATCTGGGCGTTCAAGCAGCTGTGGGACAAGGGCCTGGTCTACGAGGGCTACCGCGTGCTGCCCTACTGCTGGCGCGACGAGACCCCGCTGTCCAACCACGAGCTGCGGATGGACGACGACGTCTACGCCAGCCGCCAGGACCCGGCGGTCACCGTCGGCTTCCGGCTCGAGGGCAACGGCACCGACCTGGACGGCGCGTACCTGCTGATCTGGACCACCACGCCGTGGACGCTGCCGTCGAACCTGGCCACCGCGGTGCACCCCGAGGTCGCCTACGTGCTCGTTTCCTCCGGCGACCAGCGCTTCGTGCTCGCCGAGGCCCGTGTCGGCGCCTACGCCAAGGAGCTCGGCGAGGCGCCGGAGGTGCTGGCGCGGTTCACCGGTGCCGAGCTGCTCGGCACCCGGTACGCGCCGCCCTTCCCGTACTTCGTCGGCCAGGAGAACGCCCACCGCGTGCTCGCCGCCGACTACGTGACCACCGAGGACGGCACCGGCGTGGTGCACATCGCGCCCGCCTACGGTGAAGAGGACAAGGTGGTCACCGACGCGGCCGGGATCACCCCGGTCACCCCGGTGGACTCGAAGGGCCGGTTCACCGCCGAGGTCTCCGACTACGACGGCCAGCAGGTGTTCGACGCCAACCCGAACATCATCAAGGACCTCAAGAACGGCACCGGTTCGGCCGGGCGCCAGGGCGCGGTGCTGCTGCGCCACGAGACCTACGAGCACCCGTACCCGCACTGCTGGCGCTGCCGGAACCCGCTGATCTACCGCGCGGTCTCGTCGTGGTTCGTCGCGGTGACCGAGTTCAAGGACCGGATGGTCGAGCTGAACCAGCAGATCACCTGGTACCCGGAGCACGTCAAGGACGGCCAGTTCGGCAAGTGGCTGGAGAACGCGCGCGACTGGTCGATCTCGCGCAACCGGTACTGGGGCACGCCGATCCCGGTGTGGCAGTCGGACGACCCCGGCTACCCGCGCACCGACGTCTACGGCTCGCTCGACGAGCTGGAGCGCGACTTCGGCGTGCGGCTGGACAACCTGCACCGGCCCTACATCGACGAGCTGACCCGGCCGAACCCGGACGACCCGACCGGCAAGTCCACCATGCGCCGGGTGGCCGACGTGCTCGACGTGTGGTTCGACTCGGGCTCGATGCCGTACGCCCAGGTGCACTACCCGTTCGAGAACGCCGAGTGGTTCGAGCACCACTACCCGAGCGACTTCATCGTCGAGTACATGGGCCAGACGCGCGGGTGGTTCTACCTGCTGCACGTGCTGGCCACCGCGTTGTTCGACCGGCCGGCCTTCCGCACCTGCGTCTCGCACGGCATCGTGCTGGGCTCGGACGGGCAGAAGATGTCGAAGTCGCTGCGGAACTACCCGGACGTCAACGAGGTGTTCGACCGGGACGGCTCCGACGCGATGCGCTGGTACCTGATGGCCAGCCCGATCCTGCGCGGCGGCAACCTGGTCGTGACGGACAAGGGCATCCGCGACGCGGTGCGCCAGGCGGTGCTCCCGCTGTGGAACTCGTACTACTTCCTGGCGCTCTACGCCAACGCCGAGGGCACCGGGGGCCGGTGGCGCACCGACTCGAAGCACGTGCTCGACCGGTACGTGCTGGCCAAGACGCACGAGCTGGTGACCGACGTGGAGGCGGCGCTCGAGGTCAGCGACATCGCCGGTGCCTGCGCCACCACGCGCGAGTTCCTCGAGGTGCTGACCAACTGGTACGTGCGCCGCTCGCGCGACCGGTTCTGGGCAGGCGAGCAGGACGCGGTGGACACCCTGCACACCGTGCTGGAGGTGACCTGCCGGGTGCTGGCGCCGCTGCTGCCGCTGACCACGGAGGCGGTGTGGCGCGGGCTGACCGGTGGCCGCTCGGTGCACCTGGCCGACTGGCCGGGCACCACCGAGCTGCCCGCGGACGCCGCGCTGGTCACCGCGATGGACCGGGTGCGGCAGGTGTGCTCGTCGGCGCTGTCCCTGCGCAAGGCGAACAAGCTGCGCGTGCGGCTGCCGCTGGCGAAGCTGCTGGTGGCCGCCGAGGACGTGGAGGCGCTGCGCCCGTTCACCGACATCATCCGCGACGAGGTCAACGTCAAGTCGGTCGAGCTGACCGGGGACGTGGCCGCGCACGGCGGGTTCGAGGTGGCGGTGAACGCGCGGGCCGCCGGGCCGCGGCTGGGCAAGGACGTGCAGCGGGTGATCAAGGCGGTCAAGGCGGGCGAGTGGTCCACTTCGGACACCGGCGCGCTGGTCGCGGCCGGGATCGAGCTGCTGGACACCGAGTACGACCGCAAGCTGGTGGCCAAGGACCCCGGCGCGGCGGCCGAGCTGCCCGCCGGGTCCGGGCTGGTGCTGCTGGACACCGCGGTGACGCCGGAACTGGCGGCCGAAGGCCTCGCGCGTGACCTGGTGCGCGTGGTGCAGCAGGCGCGCCGGGACACCGGGCTCGAGGTGGCCGACCGCATCGAGCTGACCGTCGACGCACCCGCCGAGGTGACCGAGGCGGTGCGGGCGCACGAGGAGTTCGTCGCGGGGGAGACCCTGGCGGTGGCGGTGGCCTACGGCGATGTGCCCGACGGCTCCACCGGGACCGTCGGCGACGGGGTCAAGGTGACCGTGGCGGTGCGCAAGAGCTGAGAGGGGGCCCGTGAGTGGCGGTGGGGATTTGGCGGGGACCGGAGGCCACCGCCACTCACGGGCCGAGCGTGACAGCTCGTATGTTGTTGATCACAACAAATCGACTGCGTCCATGACACCGCGTTCCCAGTGGTCTGGACAAGCGGCCATTCGGGCTAACGAGCCGAACGGTCGTTCCCGGCACCTATGCTCGATGGGCGCGATCGCGCCGCGAGCTGGGGAGAAGTGCGTTGACGCCTGCTGCCAAACGCTGGGTTCTGGTGGTCGCTTCGGTGGCCGTGGTCGGCATCGTGGCGGCCGCCGTGGTGTTCCTGTCCCGGGGCGATGAGCCGGCACCCGCGTCCGCCACTGCTCCGATCGTGGAGGGACCTCGGGAAATCGGCACGCGGTACCTCGCCGCGCTGTCCGGCGGGGACCAGCGCGCGGCCGCGAACCTGACCGACGACCCGGCCGCCGCGCTCGCGGTGCTCGACGCCGTGCGGGCCGGGCTGAACGCCGAGCGGCTGACGGCGAAGCTCGGCGAGCAGGACCCCGGCGGTTCCTCGGCGAAGGTCCGGTTCGACTGGCAGCTCGGCGCGGGCGAGTGGGGTTACGACAGCGCGATCGAATTCGCGCAACGGGACGGCAGGTGGCTGGTCCACTGGGCGCCTGCGCAAATCCACCCCGAGCTCACCGCGGACCGGCGGCTCGCGTTCAAGGGCGCAGAAGGCAGCCCGGTGCTGACCGACCGCGACGGCAAGCCGATGTTCGTCCGCGAGGGCAACGGGACCAAACCGGCGGACGGCGTGCGGGTCGACCCGCTCACCTCGCGCCTCGCCAAGCACGCCGCCGACAACGCCCCGGCGGCCTGGTCGGTCGAACTCCGCGACGCTGCGGGCACCACGCTGAAGAAGCTCGGCGGCGCGGAGGGGGTGGCCGCCGAGCCGCTCGGGTCCACGCTGAGCAGCGGGATGCAGCGGGCGGCACAGCAGGCGGTCGACTCCGCGGGCGGCCCGGCGATGCTGGTGGCGATCCAGCCCTCGACCGGGCAGGTGCTGGCGATGGCGCAGAACGCGGCCGCCGGTGACCAGCCCAAGGCGGTGTCCGGGCTCTACCCGCCGGGGTCGACGTTCAAGGTCGTCACCGCCGCCGCGGCCCTGGAGGCAGGCACCGGGCCGGACACCGTGCTCGACTGCCCCGGTGAAGCGCGGATCGGCACGCGCACCATCCCGAACGACGACCGGTTCTCGCTCCCGCCGTCCCCGCTGCACACCGCCTTCGCCCGCTCGTGCAACACCACCTTCGCGCGGCTCGCCGCGGACCTGCCCGCCGGCGCGCTGGCCGGGGCGGCGAACCGGTTCGGCCTGAACGCCGACTTCGACGTCCCCGGCATCGCCACCGAGGCGGGCAAGGTGGAGCCGTACGACGAGCAGGCCCAGCGCGTCGAGGCGGGGATCGGGCAGGGTGAGGTGCTGGCCAGCCCGTTCGGTGTGGCGCTGATGACGGCGACGGTGGCCAGTGGCGAAGCGCTCACGCCGTCGCTGTGGCGGACCGGCGAGACCGGGCTGATCACCGGCTACGAAGCGCCGGACGCGAGCGTGCTCGGGCCGCTGCGGGTGATGATGCGCGAGGTGGTCACCGAGGGCACCGCGCGCGAGCTCGCCCGGTACGGCGAGTTGCGCGGCAAGACCGGCACCGCCCAGTTCGGCGACGGCCGCGGCGCGCACGGCTGGTTCACCGGGTACCGCGGTGACCTCGCCTTCGCGGTGCTGGTGGAGAACGCCGGGTCGTCGGGACCGGCGCTGAAGGTGAGCGGGCGGTTCCTCGGCGGCGCCTGACGTGGCGGTCGCTTGTGGAAGCGTTGGCGGACAACGGTTCCCGCTGATTTGGCTGCGCGAAGCCGATATTCACCGAAAGCGCCGGGAACCTGCCGGGTGTCAACCATTCGGACGAATCCGGGCTCGGTCATTTTCTGTTGCGCCGCACCGATGTCACCGGGCGAACGCGCGTTCACTATTGTTGACCGCGATCAGGTGACGAGGGGAGGCGGCGGATGGACCAGCTCCCGCTCGTTCTCGGTGCCGGTGCGGCGGTCCTGCTCGTTTCCGTGCTCGCGGTGCGGGTTTCCATCCGGCTCGGGCTGCCATCGCTGCTGCTCTACCTGGGAATCGGCGTCCTGATCGGCGAAGCCGGGCTCGGCCTGGAGTTCGACGACGCCACGCTCACCCAGTCGCTCGGCCTCGCCGCACTGGTGATGATCCTCACCGAGGGCGGGCTGACCACGCGCTGGCAGACGGTCAAACCCGCGTTGTGGCCGGGAATCGCACTGTCCACTGTGGGCGTTGCGGTGAGCGTCGCGATCACCGGCGCGGCACTGCACTGGCTGCTCGGCCTGGACTGGCGGATGGCGCTGCTCTGGGGTGCCGTGCTCGCCTCGACCGACGCCGCCGCGGTGTTCTCCGTGCTGCGCTCGGCGGGCATCGGCAAGCGGCTGGTCGGCACGCTGGAGGTGGAGTCGGGCATCAACGACGCGCCCGCCTACATCGCCGTGGTGGTGCTGGCCGGCGGAACCACTGTGGACTGGACGCTGCCCCTGCTGGTGCTCTACGAACTGGGCGCGGGCCTGGTGATCGGGCTGGCGCTGGGCTGGCTGGGCGCGCTGGCCCTGCGCAAGGCGGCGCTGCCGGCCACCGGCCTGTACCCGGTGGCCACCGTCGCGGTCTGCGTGGTCGCCTATTCGAGCGGGCAGCTCGCGCACGCCTCCGGCCTGCTCGCCACCTACGTCGCCGGGGTGGTGCTCGGCAACTCCCGCCTGCCGCACCGGTCCGACACGCTGTCCTTCGCCGAAGGGCTCGGCTGGCTGGCCCAGATCGGGTTGTTCGTGCTGCTCGGCCTGTTCGCCTCGCCGGGCAGGCTGCTGGAGAGCCTGGTCCCCGGCCTGGTGGCCGGTGCCGTGGTGCTGCTGCTGGCACGCCCGGCGTCGGTGCTGCTCTCCGCGCTGCCGTTCCGGCTGCCGTGGCGAGAACAGGTGTTCCTGTCCTGGGCCGGATTGCGCGGGGCGGTGCCGATCGTGCTGGCGATGATCCCGCTCGCCCAGGGCGTGCCGGGCGCGCAGAAGCTGGTGGACGCGGTGTTCGTGCTGGTCATCGTGCTGACCCTGCTGCAGGGCGCGACGCTGACCCCGCTCGGCCGGTGGCTCGGGTTGTCCGACTCGACCGAGGCCAAGGAGATCCAGGTCGACGCCGCGCCGCTGGACGAGCTCGGCGCCGAACTGCTCCAGGTGCGCATCCAGCGCGGGTCGCGGATGCACGGCGTCTACGTCTCCGAGCTGCGGCTGCCCTCGGGGGCGTCGGTGAGCCTGGTGGTCCGCGACGGCAAGTCGTTCACCCCGCAGGCCACCAGCCGGTTGCAGGAGCTGGACCAGCTGCTCGTGGTCACCACCGAAGAGGCGCGCACCACGGCCGAGCGCCGGCTGCGTGCCATCGACCGGGCGGGCAGGCTGGCCCGCTGGCGGGGCGAATCCGGCACGTAGAATGTGACTTGCGTCACAGTCGGCATACTCTTTTGCGCTTCGTGTACTCCGAATGCGGCCAAATGGCCTACATTTCACCCGCCTCTATTAGCCCGAAAGGCTGATAGCCAGTGCAAGGAGTACGAAGCGTGGCTGACTTCCGCAACCTGCGCGGCCTGGCCGCCGCCGCGGTGCTGACCGCTGGTTCCCTGCTGGCCCCACCCGCCTCGGCCGCCGGTCCCTTCCCGGCCTTCACCCTGCCGTTCGCCTCCGGGCAGGAGGTCACCTCGGCGGGTGTCCACGCCGACAACAAGGCCGCCGAGGTCAAGAACGCGATCGACCTCAGCCCGCACGACGAGGTGGTGCGGGCGCCCCTCGCGGGGACCGTGCGGTTGCAGCACTGCGACGAAGGCGACTGGGTGACCGTCGACCACGAGGGTGGCTGGCGCACCGGCTACTACCACCTCGAAGAGATCGCGGTCCGGGACGGGCAGGCCGTCGAGGTGGGCACCCCGCTCGGCAAGAGCGGCAACGCGCTGCCCTGCGGCGGCACCAGCACCGGGGCCCACGTGCACTTCACCCTGTGGACGCTGCCGACGAACGCTCGTGACGCGCTCGAGTCCGGCGAGTGGGACGGCTTGAGCTACGAGCAGGTCCACGGCGAGTTCGCCGACGCGCACGGGGAACCCGTGGACGGCAAGGTTTTCGGCGGCTGGCGCTTCGACGAGGGCGAAGGGGAGTACAGCGGGGTCGCCACGCACGTCGCCGACGGCCAGGTGGTCGAACTCCCCGGCCGGTTCCGGTACGAAGCGGAGTGATCGCCCTCTCACCCACTGGGCGGCCCTGGCGCGGGCGCCGCCCAGTGGGTTACCTTTTTCCGTAGGTCATGAGTGCCAGCGTCAAGCCCCGGCTCGCTGGCCGGCAACCCTCCAACCGCGGTGGGGTGCCCCGGGTGAGGACCTGGCTCGTCACGAGGTGTGGCGGGCAAGCGCGGATCTCCTCGGTCGGAGGTCCCGACCTCGAGGAGGCCTCCCATGACGATCGCCCACCCGTCGCCCGCCGCCACCCTCAACGGAGCTGCGCGCTGTTCTGCTTTCGAACGCACCGCCTTGGTCCCGTCCGTCGCCGGTGCGGAACTGTCCGTGCCGCTGGTGACCGGGACGAGCATCGGGTACGCGAACCTCGACCACGCCGCGAGCGCGCCCTGCCTGCAGCGGGTCCGCACCGCCGTGGACGAGTTCCTGCCCTGGTACGCCAGCGTGCACCGCGGAGCCGGGTTCGCGTCTCAGGTGTCCACCAAGATCTACGAGCGCACCCGTGGGGTGCTGCGGCGCTTCGTCGGTGCCCGTTCGTCGGACGCGGTGGTCTTCACCCGCAACACCACCGATTCGTTCAACCTGCTGGCGAAGTGCCTGCCGCGTGAGACTTCCGTGGTGCTGTTCGACACCGAGCACCACGCGGCCCTGCTGCCGTGGCGCGGCCCTCGCGTGCACCGGATCGAACCGCCGCGCACCCGGCTCGCCGCGGTGTCCGCTGTGGACAGTGCACTGGCCGCGTGCGCCCAGGGGCCGCGGCTGGTGGTGCTCACCGGCGCGTCCAACGTGACCGGGGAACTGCTGCCGGTCGCGGAAATCGCTGCGGTGGCGCGGAAGCACGGCGCGCGGATCGCGCTGGACGCGGCACAGCTGGCGCCGCACCGGCCGATTTCCTTGCGCGAGCTGGATGTGGACTACGTGGCGCTGTCCGGGCACAAGCTGTACGCGCCGTTCGGGGCTGGCGCGTTGATCGGCCGCGCCGACTGGCTGCGCGCCGGGCAGCCGTACCTCGCCGGCGGTGGCGCCACCAAAGTGGTGCAGCGGCAGGGGAACGAGTTCGGCGTGGTGTGGAACTCCGGGCCGGAACGCCACGAAGCCGGTTCGCCGAACACGGTCGGCGTCTACGCGCTCGGCGTCGCCTGCGAGACGCTCGCGGAAAACTGGGACGCCGTCCGTCAGCACGAGGACGCGTTGCTCCGGCGGTTGCAGCGCGGGCTCGCGTCGGTGCCGGGGTTCGCGGAACTGCGTCTCTTCGACGCCGACGTCGACCGGGTCGGCACCCTCAGCTTTGTGATCGACGGCTTCGAGCCCGGCTGGCTGGCCGCGGTCCTCTCGGCCGAGTACGGGATCGGCGTGCGCGACGGCGCGTTCTGCGCGCACATCGCCACCCGCCGCCTGATCCGCGAAGCCGGTGGCGAGGGACAGCAGGCGGTACGGGTCAGCCTCGGCCTCGGCAGCACCGAGGAGCACGTCGACCGGCTGCTGCTGGCCCTGCGTCAGATCGTCGCCAGGGGAGCGCGCTGGGACTACGCCAAGCTCGACGGCCGCTGGGCGCCGACGCCGGACCCGCGTCCGCTGCCGGACTTCCTCGACTGAGGCTGGACGGGGTGGCGGCGGGCGTGATCTTCTGCGGAGATGAGCGATCCGCTGGAGGAACGTGAGTCGGCCGCCGAAGCGCTGCGGCTGGTGGCCGACGCCGCCGGGCCGTACCTGGCCTCGCTGAGTGATCGGCTGGTGCAGGATCCGGCGGCGGCGCCGCTGCTGGACGCGCTGGACGGACCGTTGCCGGAGCAGGGCGACGGCACACTGGCGAGCGTCCGCGAGTTGTTGCGCGTCGGCACCGGGGCGGCGACCCATTCCTCGGGGCCGCGATTCTTCCACTTCGTCGTCGGCGGCTCGACCCCCGCCGCGCAGGCCGGGGACTGGGTGACCAGCCTGCTCGACCAGGTGGCCGGGCTCTGGCCGAGTTCGCCGTTCGCGGCGCGGGTGGAAACCGTCGTGCTGGGGTGGCTGAAGGACTTGTTCGGCCTGCCCGCCTCCTACGGCGGTGTGCTGACGCCGAGCGCGACGCTGGCCAACCTGACCGGCCTCGCCGCCGCCCGCCACTGGTGGGCGGAGCAGCACGGCGTGGACGTCAGCGCCGACGGGCTGACCGGCCTGCCACGCCTGCCGGTGTTCTCCAGCGGTTACGTGCACCCCAGCAGCCGCAAGGCGTTGCAGATCCTCGGGTGCGGGCGCGACACCGTGCGCGTGTTCAGCCGGGACGACGCCGGCCGGGTCGACCTGGCCGCGATGGAGGCCGACCTCGCCGCGGTCGGCGGTCCCGCGGTGCTCATCGCGAACGCGGGTGAGGTGAACGCGGGCGACTTCGATCCCGTCGCCGACTTCGCGGACCTGGCCGAGAAGTACGGCGCGTGGCTGCACGTCGACGGCGCGTTCGGCTTGTTCGCGGCGCTTTCACCCCGCACCGCGCACCTCGTCCGCGGGGTGGAGCGGGCGGATTCGGTCGCCGCCGACGGGCACAAGTGGCTCAACGTCCCGTACGAGAGCGGGTTCGCCTTCGTCCGCGAACCCCGGCGCATGGCGCAGGCGTTCGCCATGCCCGACGCGGCCTACCTGCCGGTCGGCGACGAAGCCAGGATCAACTACAACTCCCTCGGGCCGGAGTCGTCCCGCCGCGCCAGGTCGCTGCCGATCTGGGCGACGCTGCGGGCGTACGGCCGTGAGGGCCACCGCGCCATGATCGAGCGCCACCACGACCTCGCGCTGCTGCTCGGCAAGCTGGTCGACGAGGCACCGGACCTGGAACCGCTCGCGCCGCCGGGGTTGAACGTGGTGTGTTTCCGCTACCGCCGCGACGGGCTCGACGACGACCGGCTGGACGAGCTGAACCGCCGTCTGGGGGCGGAACTGCTCGAAGACGGCCGGGTCTACGCTGGCACGACCGTGTACCGGGGGCGGACCGCGCTGCGGCCGGCGATCGTCAACTGGCGGACCGGCGAGACCGACATCGAGCTGCTCGTTTCGGTGGTGCGGGAGATCGGCGCCCGGCTGGACTGACTGGGAGGCGACCGCATGCGCGAACCGATCTCGGCGGGACGGCGGGACTACTGGGTCCCGCTGGTGCTGATCGGGGCGATGCTGCTCGCCGGGCTCTTCGTGCCGGAGCCGGACGTCAGCTGGTTCGCCTACGCCCCGATCGCGGAGGACGGCATCGACCAGGCCGTCACGAACCTCTACGCCTACGCCCCCGCGGACAGCGCGGTCGCCCTGCGGATCCCGCAGCCGTTCGCCGCGTTCGGCTGGTGGCCGGTCGGCGCGCTCGCGGCCTTCCTGCTGACCGTGGCGTGGTACCTCTTCCGCGCCGGGAACCGGCCGTCGCCGTGGCGGATCGCGCTGCTCGTGGTGGGCGGGAGCGCGGCGATCCTCCTGCTGTCGTCCTTCGGCGCGGCGAGCTGGAGCCTGATCGACGAGTCCGGCTTCGTCAACGCCTTCGTGCTCCCGCTGGGCGCGCTCGGGCTGTGCGGGGTGGCCTGGGCGTACTTCGGCACCGGCCGCGGCCGCCGGGTCGCGGGCTGGGTCGGCGGGGTGGTGCTCGGGCTGGTGGCGAGCATGCTCGTGGCGATGGCCCTGCCCGGCTTGGACGACCTCCTGGTTTTCGCCGCCGGCCTGCTGGTCCTCGCCTGGCTGGAGCGCAGCGTGCTGCTCGCCGCGGTCACCGTGCTGACCGTGGTCGCCTCGATCGACCTGGTGCCCATCCCGCCCGGCCTGCTCCCGGCGTCGGTCCTGCTGGCTGGGGCGATCGCCGCACTGGTCACCCGCCGTGGACAATGGCGTGGTGAGCGACCAGCCGACACCGTCTGAAGCCGAGCCGAGCGAGGGCACCGAAGTGCCCGCCGCGCCCGAGGCACCCCAGCCGAAGCGGCGGGTGGCGTTGCTCGCGGTGATCGCGGTGGTGGTGCTCGCCGCCGACCAGGTGACCAAGGCGATCGCGGTGGCCGAACTGGAGTTCGCCGAGCCGGTGCGCGTCCTCGGCGGCGCGGTCTACCTCCAGCTGATCCGCAACTCCGGGGCCGCCTTCGGCATGGCGTCGGGCATGACCTGGCTGCTGGCGCTTCTCGCCTGCGCGGTGGTGATCGCGCTGATCTGGTTCGCCAAGCGGCTGCGCTCGCCCGGCTGGGCCGTCGGCCTCGGGCTGATCCTGGCCGGCGCGCTGGGCAACCTGACCGACCGGTTCTTCCGCGCGCCGGGTGTGCTCCAGGGGCACGTGGTCGACTTCGTCTCGGTGTTCGCGCCCGACGGCGACGTGTGGCCGGTCTTCAACGTGGCCGACTCGTCGCTGTTCGTCGGCTGCGGCCTGATCATCCTGCTCTCGCTGCTGGGCAAGGACTACGACGGCAAGACGATCGAGAAGAAGGCCAAGAAATCGTGAGCGGGCGGATGCTGCCGGTCCCCGACGGCCTGGACGGGATGCGGGTCGACGCCGGGCTGGCCAAGCTGCTCGGGCTCTCCCGCACCGCGGTCGCCGACCTGGCCGCGGCCGGGGACGTGCTGCTCGACGGGTACCCGGTGGGCAAGTCCGACCGGCTCACCGCGGGCGGCCTGCTGGAGGTCACCCTCCCGGAGCCGCGGACCGTCGAGGTGGTCGCGGAGCCGGTCGATGGCATGCGGATCGTGCACGACGACGACGACATCGTGGTGATCTCGAAGCCGGTCGGCGTGGCCGTGCACCCGAGCCCCGGCTGGACCGGCCCGACCGTGGTCGGCGGGCTCGCCGCCGCCGGGCTGCGCATCTCCACCTCCGGTGCCGCCGAGCGCCAGGGCGTGGTGCACCGGCTCGACGCGGGCACCACCGGGGTGATGGTGGTGGCCAAGAGCGAGCACGCCTACACCGTGCTCAAGCGGGCGTTCAAGGAACGCACCGTGGACAAGGGCTACCACGCGCTGGTGCAGGGCCACCCGGATCCGACCAAGGGCACCATCGACGCGCCGATCGACCGGCACCCCCGGCACGACTACAAGTTCGCCGTGGTCGCCGGTGGCAGGCCGAGCGTGACGCACTACGAGGTGGTCGAGGCGTTCCGGGCGGCTTCGTTCGCGCACATCAAGCTGGAAACCGGGCGCACGCACCAGATCAGGGTGCACTTCGCGGCACTGCGCCACCCGTGCGTCGGCGACCTGACCTACGGCGCCGACCCGGTGCTGGCCAAGCGGCTGGGCCTGACCAGGCAGTGGCTGCACGCGCGGACGCTCGGGTTCGCGCACCCCGCGGACGGCCGCTGGGTGGAGTTCGAAGCGGAGTACCCGGCCGATCTGGCCGACGCGCTGGAGAAGCTGCGCGCGGAGTCCTAGGGAATCTTTGAGCCGTGTCAGTCCTCGATGGACCAGGTGAGCGAACGTTCGTCCACTTCCGGCCGGGCGTTCCAGCGCACCGAGACCACCCGCGTGGCCTCCGGTAGTACGTAGACGGTGTGCCCGCCCGCGGTTTCGCCGGGCTGCACGCCGATCCGGTGCGGTGGCCGGGAGGACAGCGAGACCGGCGCCTTGCCGATGGCCTTGCCGTCGGCGGCGATCAGCTCCAGGTAGTTGTCCGGCAGCGAGGCGAACGGGGTCTGGCCGCGGTTGGTGATCTCGGTGTGCACCACCACCGCGCGCTCACCCGGCTCCAGGCTGTAACCGGCCGCGCCGAACAGGAAGTCCGCCGGATCCTGCACCTCCAGCAGTTGCAGCGCGAGGCGTTCGCCTTCGAGACCCTGCGTTTCCAGCACCTCGCCCGCCTTGCCGGTGCGCTTGCCCGCGGGCAGCCCGGTGGACGGCGGCTGGTCGCCACGGGCCCACGACGCGCTCTGCGGCGGACCCCAGGTGCTCATCACCGGGTCGGCGGGCGGGGGTGGCATCGGCGGCCGGTGGAACTGCTGCTGATGGGGCGCCGGGGGCTGCTGCTGCGGCCGTGGCGGGGCGGGCGGTGGCTGGTAGCGGCCGGACGGCGTGCCCTGCACGGCATACGCGCCGCTCGGCAGACCCTGCACACCGGGCCGCTGCGGGGGCGGGGCGTGCACGTTGTACCGGCCGGACGGGGTGCCGGCGACGTTCTGCGGCGCCTGCTGCGGTTGCGGCTGGGCGGCGGGTGGTCGCGGCCCGGCACCGCCGACCAGCGCGGCACGCAGCCCGTTCGGATCGCTCTCCACGCCGACGAGCAACGGCAGTCCGCTGCCCGACAGCGCCACCAGCCGGTAGGCCACCTCGCGCGGGTCCATGCCGACCTTCGCGGCCAGTTCGTGCACGGCCGTCTTGCCCACCTCGGCCAGCGCGGCGAGCAGGCGGGCATCCACGGGATCGGTCACGGCCACAGCCGGTCACGCTACCGCCTCGGCCGCCCCGCGGTGTTCAGGCCCTGTCGTGTGTTCAGGCCCGCGGGCCCCGGTTCCGGTTAGGGTCTGGGGAGACACCGACCGACACTGGGGGACGCCCGATGACCGAGGCCGTCGCACTCGCCGACGAGTTCACCGACCTGCTCTTCGAAGCCGAGCCGCTGATGCCGGTGCTGCTCGGGCTGGACCAGACCCGCCCCGGCCTGGGCGATCCCAGTGCCGAGGCCGAACAGCGCCAGCGGGCCAGGCTGGTGGCCATCGCCGACCGGGCCGCCGCGCTGGACCGCGCCGCGCTCGGCGAGGTCGACCGGGTCACCGTCGACGTGCTGCTTTCCCAGGCGCGGGCGCACATCGACGGGATCGACTCCGGGCTGATCGAGTTCACCATCACCGACATGTTCATCTCACCCGCGGTGGGCCTGCTGACCACGCTGCCGATGATCACGGTGACCGAGGGCGCTTCCGCCGAGGCGCACCTCGGCCGGATCGCCGCGATCCCCGAGTACCTCGAGCGGATCGCCGACCGGCACCGCGCCGGGCTCGCGGCCGGGCGCACGCCCGTGGCGCACCTCGTCGACGCCGCGATCGAGCACCTGGACCGCTACCTCGGGGACCCCGAGCACGACCCGCTGCTGCGCCAGCCGGCGCCGGACGAGGAGTTCGGCCGCCGCCGGGCCGAGTTGCTGGAGTCGGTGGTGCGTCCCGCGTTCGCCGCCTACCGCGCCGTGCTCGCCGAGGAGATCGCCCCGCACGGGCGCCCGCTGGACCAGGCCGGGCTGAAGTGGCTGCCGGGCGGGGACGAGATCTACACCGCGCTCGCCCGCAAGCACACCACCACCGACCGCACCCCGGAGGACCTGCACGCCACCGGGCTGCGGCTGATCGGCGAGCTGGCCGAGGAGTACCGGGAGCTCGGCGCGCGGGTCTTCGGCACCAAGGACCTCGCGGAGATCTTCGACCGCCTGCGCACCGATCCCGCGCTGCGCTGGGAAAGCGCGGATGAACTGCTCGACTCCGCCCGTGCCGCGATCACCCGCGCCGAGGCGGAGGCGCCGAAGTGGTTCGGCCGCATCCCGCCGCAGCAGTGCGTGGTCGAAGCCGTGCCCGAGGCGGAAGCGCCCGGCGCCGCGGCGGCGTACTACCTGTGGCCCGCGGCGGACGGCTCGCGCCCCGGCACCTACTTCGCGAACACCCACCAGGCGACCGAACGGTTCCGGCACATGTCGGAGGCCGTCGCCTTCCACGAAGCCATTCCCGGGCACCACTTCCAGCTCAGCACCGCGCTCGGGCTGGACCACTTGCCGCTGCTGCGCCGGGTCGGCGACTTCAACGCCTACTCCGAGGGCTGGGGCCTGTACTCGGAGCGGCTGGCCGAGGAAATGGGGCTGTACTCCGACGACGTGGCCCGGCTCGGCATGCTGAGCTGCGATTCGATGCGTGCCGGGCGGCTGGTGGTGGACACCGGGTTGCACGCGCTGGGCTGGAGCCGTCAGCAGGCGGTGGACTACCTGGTGGAGCAGACGCCGATGCCGCAGGTGGAGATCGAGTCCGAAGTGGACCGTTACATCGCCTTCCCCGGCCAGGCGTTGTCGTACATGGTGGGGCGCCTGGAGATCCAGCGCATCCGCGCCGAGGCCGAACGCGTGCTGGGAGAGAAGTTCGATATCCGTGCCTTCCACGACCTGGTGCTCGGTGGTGGTGCGTTACCGCTGTCGGTGCTGGACGCCGTGGTGACCGAGTGGGCGGCGAAATGAGCGCCGTCGACGAGCTGGCCCAGGAGTTCCTCGACCTGCACTTCGAGCACCAGCCGATGCTGCCGCTGATGCTCGGCCTCGGCATCCCGGACCGGCAGCTGCCGGACTTCGGCGCCGAAGCGCAGACCGGGTACCGCGCCCGTTACCTGGAACTGGGCCGCCGCGCGCGGGAAGCGAGCCCGCAGTCGGCCGAGGAGGAGACCACGCGGCTCGCGCTGATCGACTTCGCACAGTCCGAAGTGGACCTCCTCGACGCACGGGTGACCGACTTCTCGGTCAGCGACATGCAGGTCGGCCCGGCGCAGCACCTGTTGCTGTTCCTGCCCGTGCCCTCGGTGGCCGACGAGGCGGGCGCCCGTGCCCACCTGGACCGGCTGCGGGAGATCCCGGCGTACCTGGCCTCGGCGATCGTCCGGCACCAGGCCGGGCTGGCCGACGGGCTGCGGGCGCCGGAGTTCCTGGTGGACGCCGGAATCGCCGGCCTGAACCGGTACCTGGGTGCGCCAGAGGACGACCCGCTGCGCCGGACGCCCGGCGTCGAGCTGGACGGGTACGCCGAGGAGCAGGACCGGTTGCTCACCGAGGTGGTGCGCCCGGCACTCGAGCGGTACCGCGATTTCCTGGTGCGGGAGCTGAAGCCGGGGGCGCGGGGCGCCGACCAGCCCGGCATCTGCTGGCAGCCGGACGGCAAGGCGCGCTACGCCGCGCTGGCGCGGGTGTACACGACCACCGACCGGACGCCGGAGGAACTGCACGCCACCGGCCTGGAGATGATCGAAAAGCTGGCGGAGGAGTGCCGCGAACTGGGCGCGCGCGTCTTCGGCACCGACGACCTGCCGGAGATCTTCCGGCGGCTGCGGGAAGACCCCGAGTTGCGCTGGCGGGACGGCGAAGAACTGCTCGAGGCCGCGCGTGCGGCCATCCGGCGGGCGGAAGCCGTTGCCCCGCACTGGTTCGGCCGGGTGCCGGAGCAGGTCTGCGAGGTGACCTCGATCCCGGAGGCCGAGGCCGAAGGCGGGACGATCGCGTACTACATCGAGCCGTCGCTGGACGGTTCGCGGCCGGGTGTCTACTACGCGAACACCCACCGCGCTGAGGAACGGCCGCGGTACACCAGTGAGGCGATCGCCTTCCACGAAGCCATTCCGGGGCACCACTTCCAGTTGTGCACGGCGCTGAACCTGACCGAGCTGCCCCTGGTGCGGCGGGTGATGAGCGTGGACGCGTACCTGGAGGGCTGGGGCCTCTACACCGAGCGGCTCGCCGACGAGATGGGCCTGTACTCCGACGACCTGTCGCGGTTCGGCATGCTCACCCAGGACTCCATGCGCGCCGGACGGCTCGTGGTGGACACCGGGATGCACGCGCTGGGCTGGAGCCGTCAGCAGGCGGTGGACTTCCTCGTCGAGCACACCCCGATGGCGCGGCTGGAGATCGAGCTGGAGATCGACCGGTACGCGGGCTGCCCCGGCCAGGCGCTGGCGTACATGGTGGGACGGCTGGAAGTCCAGCGCATGCGCGCCGAAGCCGAAGCGGCGCTGGGGGAGCGGTTCGACATCCGCGCCTTCCACGACGTGGTGCTGGGCGCGGGGATCGTCCCGCTCCCGGTACTGGACCACGTCGTCCGAACCTGGGTCGCCTCGGCCGCCTGATTGCTATGAGTGGGGCATTCCAAGCGTTGAATGCAAGTAATGCCCCACTCATAGCGTTCGCTACAGGCCGGCGCGGTTGAAGTTGCGGACCGACAGCGGAGCGAAGACCAGCAGCATCAGGACGGACCAGCCGATCGACGCGAGGACCGGGTTCGCCAGTGGCCAGGCGACATCCGGGCCCGTCGGCACGCCCGGGTTGCCGAACAGCACCCGCAGGGCGCCGACGGTCGCGCTGATCGGGTTCCATTCGGCGATCACGGCGAGCCAGCCGGGCATGCCGCTGGTGGGCACGAAGACGTTCGAGATCATCGTGACCGGCATCAGCAGCGGTCCGACCCGCGACGCCGTTTCCTCCCGCTTGATCACCGAGCCGAGGAAGACCCCGACCCACGAGACGGCGAAGTTCATCAGGAACAGCACGCCGAACCCGGCCAGCGTCATCCAGAAACCGTGGTGCGCCCGCCAGCCGAAAGCGAGCCCGCACAGCGACATCACGATCACGCCGGTGGCGCCGACGAGCAGGTCGGCGGTGGTCTGGCCGAACGGCACCGCCGAGCGCGACATCGGCATCGAGCGGAAGCGGTCCATCACGCCGAGGCCGTTGTCCTTGGCGATCACCGTCAGCGTGCCGGCGATCGACATGGTCAGGCTCATCACGAACAGGCCCGGCATCAGGTATTCGCGGTAATTCGCGCCGTTGTCGATCGGGATCGCGCTGCCGAAGACGTAGCCGAAGAGCACCACCGCCACCAGCGGGAACGCCAGCCCGGCGATCACCTGCCCCGGGCTGTGCTTGAGCTTGAGCAGGTTCCGGTACAGCACGGTCAGGCCGTCGTGCACGGTGAAGCGCAGCTTCGACCACTCGGGCTGCGTCAGCGGGTACGTCATGCCGGGACCTCCGCCACGGGCCGGGTGCGGTGGGTGAGTTCGAGGAAGACCTCGTCGAGCGTGGGCGTGCGGCGGCCGATGTCGGCCACCTCGATCCCGGCCATGTTCAGCCAGCGCAGCACGTCCGGCAGGCTCAGCGTGGCCGAGCCGGTGGCCACGCTGACCCGCCGCTCGTCCGGGTCGACGTCGGGGGCGGCGCGCGCGATCTCCGCCATCGCCCTGGCCGCGCGCATCAGGTCCGCGGTGGGCGCGATGACCACGTCGAGCCGTCCGCCGATGCGGGACTTGAGCTGCGCCGGGGTGCCCTCGGCGATCACCTTGCCGGTGTCGATCACCGCGATCTTGTTCGCCAGCTGGTCGGCCTCGTCGAGGTACTGGGTGGTCAGCAGCACCGTGGTGCCCCCGGCCACCAGTCCCCGCACGGCGTCCCAGATCTCGTTGCGGCTGCGCGGGTCGAGACCGGTGGTGGGCTCGTCGAGGAACAGCACGGCGGGCGCGATGATCAGGCTGGCGAGCACGTCGAGCCGCCGCCGCATGCCACCGGAGTAGGTGCGCACCTGGCGGTCGGCCGCGTGCGTGAGGTCGAAGCGCTCGAGCAGTTCGTCGGCGCGGCGGGCGGCCTGCTTGCCGGTCAGGTGGAACAGCCTGCCGAACATCCACAGGTTCTCGCGCCCGGTCAGCTCCTGGTCGACCGCCGCGTGCTGCCCGGCGAGGCCGATGCGGCGGCGGACCTCGCCGGGCTGGGTGGCCACGTCGAAACCGGCGATCCTGGCGCGCCCGGCGTCCGGCTTGGTCAGCGTGGTGAGCACGCGGATCGTGGTGCTCTTGCCTGCCCCGTTCGGCCCGAGCAGGCCGTAGACCGTGCCCGCCGGGATGTTCAGGTCCAGCCCGGAGAGCGCCTGCGTCTCCCCGAACCGTTTCCGCAGCCCCTCGGCGACCACGATCGGCTCGTGCCCTGGTGCGCCCATCCCGCTGACCTCCGAACGAACTCCGAACAATCCCCGGTAGACCGGGTACGTCGTACGCAGAGGCTAGCCAACTGGGTACGACGTACGCAACAATGATTCCCCCAGTCTTCGGAGAGGAGGATGCGCGCAATGAGCGAGCCCAGCGCCCCCTGGAACATCTGGATGCGGCCCGAGTGGAGCGGCCGTGGTCCGAAGCCGTCCTACAGCCGGGAGCAGATCGCGGAGACGGCCATCCGCCTCGCCGACGCCGACGGCATCGAAGCGCTGTCCATGCGCAAGGTGGCCGCGGAGCTGGGCACCGGCGCGATGACCATCTACCGCTACGTGCCGAACAAGGAGGAACTGCTCGAGCTGATGATCGACCAGTGCTTCACCGGCGCGGTGCTGCCCGAGCGCACCGGTGACTGGCGGGCCGACATCAGCGAGCTGCTGCGCGGGCACCGCGCCACCCTGCTGAGCCACCCGTGGTTGAGCCGAATGACCGTGAGCCGCTCCAGTGCCGGGCCGAACATGTTGCGGCGCATGGAGTTCGGCATGTCCATTTTGGACGACCTGGGGCTGGACACCGGGCAGGTGCTGGAGACCTTCCTGGTGCTCGCGGCGTGGGTCTCCGGTTCCACCGACGCCGAACTGGCCGAGCGGGAGGCGCGCCGCCGCTCCGGCGTGGACCGCGACGCCGCGCACGCGGCGATCGCGCCCTACGTGGAGCAGGTGGTGGGCAGCGGCGCGTTCCCGTACTTCGAGCGGACCGTGCGCGAAGCCCGGTTCCGCAACCCGGAGGAGCGCTTCGAATCCGCCCTCAAGCTGATCCTGGACGGGATCGAAGCGAACCTGCCGTGAGCTCTGTCGTGAGCTACGTGGTGTAGAGGGTCTCGATGTCGGTGGCGTAGTTCTTGGTCACCACGTTGCGCTTGAGCTTCATGCTCGGCGTGACCTCGCCACCGGCCTCGGTGAAGTCCTGCGGCAGGATGGCGAACCTCTTGATCGCCTCGGCGTGGGAGACCAGCCGGTTCGCCTCGTCGACCGCGGCCTGCACCTCGGCGCGCAGGTCGGCGTCGTCGGCGAGGTCGGCCACGGTGGCGCCCTCCGGCTTGCCGTGCTGGGACTTCCACGAGGGGAAGTACTCCTCGTCGATGGTGATCAGCGCGCTGATGTAGGGCCGCTGATCGCCCACGACCATCGCCTGGCTGATCACCGGGTGCGCCTTGAGGCTGTCCTCGAGCCCGGACGGGGCGACGTTCTTGCCGCCCGCGGTCACGATGATCTCCTTCTTGCGCCCGGTGATCTTGAGGAAGCCCTCGTCGTCCAGTTCACCGAGGTCACCGGTGTGGAACCAGCCGTCCTTGAGCGACTCGGCGGTGGCCTCCGGGTTGTTCCAGTAGCCCGCGAAGACCACCTCGCCCGACAGCAGCACTTCGCCGTCCTCGGCGATGCGCACCGAGGTACCGGCGATGGGCTTGCCCACGGTGCCGACGCGGAAGGCGGCCTCGGTGTTGACGTTGGACGCCGCGGAGGACTCGGTCAGCCCGTAGCCCTCGAACACCGGCACGCCGATGCCGCGGAAGAAGTGCGCCAGCCGCGCGCCCAGCGGGGCCCCGCCGGACACCGCCGCGATGCACCGGCTGCCCAGCGCCGCGCGCAGCTTCGAGTAGACCAGCTTGTCGAACACCAGGTGCTTGACGCGCAGCCCCAGGCCGAGGGTGCCGTTGTCCTTGGCTTGGCTGTAGGCGACCGCGGTGGCCTCGGCGGCGTCGAAGATCTTGCCCTTGCCGTCGCCGTGCGCCTTCTGCTTCGCGCCGTTGTAGACCTTCTCGAACACGCGCGGCACGGCGACGACGAAGGTCGGCCGGAAGGTGCCCAGGTCGGCGACCAGGTTCTTCACGTCCGAGGTGTGGCCGAGCGTCACCCGCGCGGTCACCCCGGTCAGCGCCAGCGCCCTGGCCAGCACGTGCGCCAGCGGCAGGAACACCAGCAGCGAATTGCCCTGCTCCATCAGCTGCGGGAAGGCCTGGATCGCGCCCTGGATCTCCGAGAGCAGGTTGTGGTGCGTCAGCTCGACGCCCTTGGGCCTGCCGGTGGTGCCGGAGGTGTAGACGATGGTGGCGGTGTCGGTGGACTTCACCGCGCGGCGGCGCGCGTGCAGGTCGTCGTCGCTGATCCCGGCGCCGAGCTTGCCCAGTTCGTCCAGCGCCGGGGTGGCGCCCTCGATCTGCCAGGTGTGCTCCAGCGAGCCGAGCCGCGAGCGCACCCCCTCCAGCGTGGCGCGGTGCTCGGCGGTCTCCACGAACACGGCCTTGGCCTGGGCGTCGGAGAGGATCCAGTGCACCTGCTCGGCGGCCGAGGTGTCGTAGATCGGCACGGTGACCGCGCCTGCCGCCCAGATGGCGAAGTCGAGCAGGGTCCACTCGTAGCGGGTCTTGGACATCAGGCCGACCCGGTCGCCCGGCTCGATGCCCGCGGCGACGAGCCCCTTGGCCGCGGCGAGCACGTCGGCGGCGAACTCACGCGCGGTCACGTCGAGCCAGGAGCCGTCGACCAGGCGCCGGAAGCTGATCACCTCGCCGAAGCGCTCGGCGTTGGACCAGACGACGTCGGCGAGGCTCTCCTCTTCGGAAACCTTCCGGGTGGCGGGAGCGCTGAATTCGCGCACGTGGGACCTCCGAAATCGACCACCGGCTTTGGTGTTACTCGCGGGTTAACCTAGCTTGCCCAATCCCGCTTGGCCACGGTGGGCGCACGGTCGTTGCGCAGTGTTGTCCGCGTTGTCCGCTCGGTGGACGACCCCCGGACCCCCGACCTGCCTAGACATGACATTCTGCACGTCGTGTCCGCTTCGAACCAGGCGCCGCCGGCGCTCGACATCGTCGACGAGACCTTTCTCGCGGTACCGCCGCCGACCGTCGCCGCCGCTTTCGCCGATCCCAGGTCCTGGACCAGGTACTGGCCCGATCTGGTGCTCGAGGTCTACACCGACCGGGGCGAGCGGGGACTGCGCTGGACCGTGCGCGGAGCGCTGGTCGGCACCATGGAGGTGTGGCTGGAACCGGTGCTCGACGGCACGCTCCTGCACTACTTCCTGAGGGCCACGCCGACCCGCGAGCTCACCCAGCGTGAGCTTCGCCGGGAGTTCGACCGGCGGGCCAGGGCGGCGAAGGCCATCGCGCTGGAACTCAAGGAGATCCTGGAAGACGGCCGGGCGCCCGGGGTGCCGCCGTCGGCTGGTTGAGGCGGGGGAGCAGGGGGAACAGATGCGGGTACACGTGGTGTCCGACGTGCACGGCAACGCCGAGGCGCTGGCACGGGCGGGGGAGGGCGCGGACGCGCTGGTGGTGCTCGGTGACCTGCTCGACTTCGTCGACTACCGGCGGCACGGCAACGGCATCCTCGGCACGCTGTTCGGCGAGGAGAAGGTGGGGGAGTTCGCCCGGCTGCGCCGGGAGGGCACCCGTGACGAGACGGTCGCCTTCGCGCGCTCGCTCTGGGGCAGCCTCGAGGACCCCGGCGCCGCGGTGGACGAGGCGATCCGCGGCCAGTACGAGACGCTGTTCGGCGCGCTGACCGCCCCGGTCTACCTGACCCCGGGCAACGTCGACACGCCCGCGCTGTGGCCCGAGTTCGCCGGCCCCGGCGCCCAGATCCTGGACGGCGAGGTGGCCGAGATCGGCGGCCTGCGGTTCGGCTTCGTCGGCGGCGCGCTCCTGCCGGACGGGGTCAAGCCGCGGGCGAACCCGGTCTGGCGGCCCTACCTGCGCCCGCGTGACGAGTTCGACGCCTCGGTGGCCAAGCTCGCCGACATCGACGTGCTGTGCAGCCACATCCCGCCGTCGGTCCCGGAACTGACTTACGACGTGGTCGCGCGCCGCCACGAATTCGGCTCCGACTCGCTGCGCGAACTCATCCTTTCCGCGCAACCGCGCTGGTCGCTTTTCGGCCATGTGCACCAGCCGCTGGCCGCGCGTGCGCGCATCGGGCGGACCGAGTGCCGTAACGTCGGTCACTTCAAGGAGACGGCACAGCCGTACGTGCTGCGCTGGTAGTCCTTCTCGGACGGTAGCCTTTGCCCATGGCCGAGCAGTCCACGCAGTCCATCGAGGTCGACGCGTCGCCGGAACGGATCATGGAGGTGATCGCGGACTTCCCGGCCTACCCGGAGTGGACCAAGGCCGTCCGCGAGACCGAGGTGCTGGCCGAGGCCGGGGGCGGCCGGGCCAAGCAGGTGAAGATGACCCTCGACGCGGGTCCGGTCAAGGACGTCTACACCCTGGAGTACGACTGGGCGCCCGACGGGCTCTCGGTCAGCTGGCACCTGATCAAGGGCCAGATGCAGAAGGCGCAGGACGGCCGGTACCTGCTCGAGCCGCTGGGCGGGGGCCGGACCAAGGTCACCTACACCCTGTCGGTGGAGCTGGCGCTGCCGATGATCGGCCTGCTGCGTCGCAAGGCCGAGAAGATGATCATGGATACCGCGCTGAAGGAGCTCAAGCGCCGAGCTGAGGGCTGATCGTGCGCATCCTGCTGTTCACCGGCAAGGGCGGGGTCGGCAAGACGACGCTCGCCGCCGCCACCGCCGCCGCGCTCGCCGCGCGGGGCCGGAAGACGCTCGTGGTCTCCACCGACCCCGCCCATTCGCTCGGCGACGCCTTCGGCATTGGGCTCTCCGGTGAGCCGTCCGAAGTGGACAGCGCACTGCACGCCGCGCAGATCGACTCGCGCGCGCTGGTCGACGACGCCTGGGGCGATCTCCGCGGCGAGCTGCGCGGCCTGCTCGCCGGTGCCGGGATCGACGCGCTGGACGCCGAGGAACTGACCGTGGTGCCGGGCGTGGACGAACTGCTGTCCCTCACCGAGGTGCGCCGGCTCGCCGAGGCCGGGCCGTGGGAGAACGTGGTGGTCGACTGCGGGCCGACGGCGGAAACGCTGCGGCTGCTTTCGCTGCCCGAGGCGATCTCCGGCTACCTCGGCAGGCTGCGCGGGCGCGGTGGCCTCGGCCGCTCGGTCCGGCGGTTCGCCACCCACCTGGCCGGCCTGCGCACCCTGCTCACCGACCCGTCGACGACCAGCGTGCGCCTGGTGCTCACGCCGGAACGGCTGGTGGTCGCCGAGACCCGCCGCACGCTCAGCTCGCTCGCGCTGCGCGGCATCGCCGTCGACGGGCTGATCGTCAACCGCCTGATGCCCGCGCCCGGCCGCATGCCCGGTTCGGCGGCGGCGTGGCTGCGCACCCGCCGCGCCCAGCAGGACGCCGTGCTCACCGAACTGACTTCGAGCGGCCTGCCCGCGGGGGCGCTGCGCCGGGTCGAGCACCGCGCGGTCGAGCCGGTCGGCCTGCCCGCGCTGCTGGAGATCGCCGCCGGCCTGTACGGCACGGCCGACCCGCTGGCCCGCTCGGCCATGCCGGTGGCGCCGCTGCTCTCGGTGGCGGACAGTTCCACTGTGGACGGTGGGCACGAGCTGCGGGTCGGCGTGCCGCTGTCCCGGTCGGCCAAGGTGGACCTGGCCAGGGTCGGCGACGACCTGGCGATCACGGTGGACGGGTTCCGCCGGGTGATCGCCCTGCCCGAGCTGCTGCGCCCGTGCCGGATCACCGGTGCGGAAGCCGATTCCGCCGGGCTGGTGGTCCAGCTCGAGCCGGCCGGAGGTACCTGATGCCCGACGCGGAGACGACCACCGGAGCGCATTCGCTGGCCGAGGAGCTGCGGCTGCTCATCGAACTGGTGGTGGAGCGGGCCGCGCCCTGGCTGGACGGGGTGGTCGCGGCCGGGCACGACGAGAACGCGGCGGGCCACCAGGAGCCGCCGGGCGGGTGCGGCTGGTGCCCGCTGTGCGCGGTCGTCTCGCTGGCCCGCGGGGAGCGCCCGGAGATCGCCGCACGCGTGCTGGAGCAGGCCGCGCAGCTCGTCGCGCTGCTGCGGGCGGTGCTGGCCGACCGCTGGGCGCCGGAGGAAGGCGTGCACATGCCCGGGTACACCCCGCCGCGGCCGCAGCCGCCGTCCGGCGCGACCGGATCGGCGCGGGTGCAGCACGTGCCGGTGCGGCGCCGGGAAGACTGGGATACCGGCCGATAGATGGGTTCTCGTGGCTTGAAGAAGACGCTCAAGCGGACGTTCCGCCGTCCTGAGCTGGCGATCGGGGTGGACGTCGGCGGCACCAGCGTGCGCGCCGGGGTGGTGGACGACCAGGGTTCGCTGCTGGACACCACGCGGGTCGGCACGCCCGGCGGCGAAGGCGCGCTCGAGGACGCCATCTCCGGGGTGGTCGAAGACCTGCGCAACCGGCACGAGGTGACCGCGGTGGGCCTGGCGGTGGCCGGGTTCGTCGCCACCGACCGCCGCTCGGTGATGTTCGCCCCGCACCTGGCGTGGCGGGCGGCGCCGGTGGCCGACCGGATCGCCAAGCGCGTCGGCCTGCCGGTCACCCTGGAGCACGACGCGAACTCGGCCACGCTGGCCGAGCACCGGTTCGGCGCGGCACGCGGGTCGAAGGTGGTGGCGCTGATCGCGCTGGGCACCGGCATCGGCGCGGGCCTGCTGCTCGACGGTCAGCTCTACCGCGGTGCGCACGGTGTCGGCCCCGAGCTGGGGCACCTGACCGTGGTGCCGGGCGGGCGGCCCTGCCCGTGCGGCAAGTACGGCTGCTGGGAGCGCTACTGCAGCGGCACGGCGCTGGCCGCGACCGCGGTCGAACTGCTGGCCCGCAACCCCGGCCGGTCCACCGTGCTGGCCAGGGAGACCGCCGGTGACCCCGGTTCGGTGACCGGGCGGCGTGTGGCCGCGGCCGCGCGTGACGGCGACCCGGTCGCCCAGCGCGCGATGGCCGAGATGGCGAAGTGGCTCGGGGAGGGGCTCGCGCTGGTGGCCGACGTGTTCGACCCGGAGATCATGGTGATCGGGGGCGGGGTGTCGGAGTCGGCGCCGCTGTTCCTCGACGAGGCCCGCGAGCACTACGCGACCGCGATCACCGGTGCCGGGCACCGGCCGCTGGCCCGCATCCGCACCGCGCACCTGGGCGACGACACCGCGATCGTCGGCGCGGCCACCCTGGCCAGGGAGGCCGCGGCGGCACCGGGGACGCGGATCGGTGTGCCAGGGTAGGAGGCGCGAAACGCTTCGTTGAGGGTGCGACGGGAGGAGGGTGATGGCGCGTAGCGCTCCGTTGAGGGTGGCGGGGGGTGACGGGAGGAGGGTGATGGCGCGTAGCGCTCCGTTGAGGGTGGCGGGGGGTGACGGGAGGAGGGTGATGGCGCGTAGCGCTCCGTTGAGGGTGGCGGGGGGTGACGGGAGGGCGTGTTCGCCGAAGACACCTTCGTGACCTGTGCCCAGGGGCACCGGCACTGGGGCCTGCACGGCGCGGCCGGGCTGCTGCTCACCGATCCGGCGCGCGGGGTGCTGCTGCAGCACCGCGCGTGGTGGACGCACCACGGCCGGACCTGGGCGCTGCCCGGTGGGGCCCTGCGCCCCGGCGAGAGCCCGGCGGAGGCGGCCACCCGGGAGGCCGACGAGGAGGCCGCCGTCCCGCCCGCCGCGGTGCGGCCGGTGGCTTCGTCCACTGTGGACCACGGGGGCTGGGGTTACACCACGGTGCTGGCGGTGGCCACGGACCCGGTGTGCGAGCGGGTGCGCAACCGGGAGAGCAGCGAACTGCGCTGGGTGCCGGTCGACGAGGTGGACGAGTACCGGCTGCACCGGGACTTCGCGCTGGCGTGGCCGGAGCTGCGGACCCAGGTCGGGCGGGAACTGGTGCTGGTGGTCGACGCCGCGAACGTGATGGGCTCGCGCCCGGACGGCTGGTGGCGGGACCGCGCCGGTGCCGCGGCGCGCCTGCGTGACCAGCTCGCACCGCTGGCGCTGACCGGGATGACCTCGCCGATGCTCCCGGACTGGTACTGGTGGCCGCGGATCATCCTGGTGGTGGAAGGCCAGGCCCGCGGTGTCCCCGCTGTTCCCGGGGTCGAGGTCGTCCCGGCCGCGCGGGACGGCGACTCGGAAATCGTCTCCGTCGTCCGCGACGCCCGCCCGCGGGACCACGTCCTCGTGGCCACCGCGGACCGGGAACTGCGCTCCCGGATCGAAGCCGAAGGCGCCACGCCGATGAGCCCGCGCTCGCTCCTGGCCCTCCTCGCCTAACAGTCTTCGGCGATGCCGTCCCGCATTTCGGCGATCAGTGAGGCGACCACGGCCTTCAGGCTGCCGTTGTGCTCCCGCGCCACCGCCCGTTGCCGCTGGTAGCTGGCGCCGCAGCGCAGGATCTTCTCCACCCCGCGCAGCTCCCGCACGCAGTCGAGCTGCTTCGCCACCGGCTCCAGTCGCTCCAGCACCACGTCCAGGTCCTCGGTCACCAGCCGCTCGTGGCCCGCCGCGTCGAGGATGATGATGGCGTCCATGCCGTACCTGGCCGCGCGCCACTTGTTCTCCTGCACGTGCCACGGCGGCATGGTCGGCAGCCGCTCGCCCCGGTCCAGCCGCGCGCTGAAGTCGTCGACCAGGCACTGGGTGAACGCGGCGATCGTGGCCACCTCTTCGAGCGTGGGCAGCCCGTCGCACACGCGCATCTCGATGGTGCCGAAGTGCGGTGCGGGCCGGATGTCCCAGCGGATCTCCGAGAGGTGGTCGATCACCCCGGTGACGAACATGTCGTCGACGTAGTTCTCCAGCTCGGCCCATTCGGTGAACTGGAACGGCAGCCCGGCCGTGGGCAGCTGCTGGAACATCAGCGCCCGGTTGGAGGCGTACCCGGTGTCCTCCCCGCCCCAGTACGGCGAAGACGCCGAGAGCGCCTGCAGGTGCGGCGCGTAGTTCAGCAGCGCGTTGAGCACCGGCAGCGCCTTGTCCCGGTGGTCGAGCCCGACGTGCACGTGGACGCCGTAGATCAGCATCTGCCGCCCCCACCACTGGGTGCGGTCGATCAGCTTGGCGTAGCGCTCCTTGTCGGTGACCTTCTGCTGGTACCAGGTGGAGAACGGGTGCGTGCCCGCGGAGAACAGCTCCACGCCCAGCGGATCGGTGTACCCCCGCAGCTCGGTCAGCGTGCCCGCCAGGTCGTCACCCAGCTCGGCGACGGTGTCGCAGACGCCGGTGATGATCTCGATGGTGTTGAGCAGCAGCTCCTGCTTGATCTTCGGGTGCTCGTCGGCCCCGTCGGGCCGGACCTCGTCGAGCACGCGCTGCGCCACCGAGGTCAGCTCCCCGGTGCGGCGGTCGACCAGCGCCAGCTCCCATTCGGCGCCCACGGTCGAGCGGCGGGACGGGTGGAAGTCGATGCGCATGACCAACCCTACGGCGGAACGCTCAGACCTGCGCGCCACTGTCCGGGTCGGCGCCGTCCGGCGGGCCCTGCCGGACGCGGAGCAGCAGCAGGCCGATGCCCACCGCCAGCACCAGCAGCCCGATCGGGGTGCCCAGCGCGCTGCTCAGCCCGATCACGCCCGGCGCGATCAGCAGCAGCAGGCCGAGCACGAAGAACAGCAGCACCACCAGCGCGCCCTTGCGGGGCCGCGGCAGCGGCGGGGGCTCCGGCGGGACGAAGTGCTCGTCGTCGGCGGCCGGGTCGTCACCGAAGACGGTGGCCTCCCACTCGCGCTCGGAGCCGCGCCAGCCGCTGGCCGCCACCGTCTGCTCGGGCGGGCCCGGCGACGGGGGAGGCGGTGCGGGTGGCGGCGGAGCCGGGGGAGCGGGCTCGTCGTCCTGCTGCTCGAGGGTCGTGCCGATGCCTTCGGCCCGCAGATCGGCCACGATCTCGGCGAACGTGGCGTCGATGTCCTCCGGGCCGTCGGCGGAGTTCGAACGGCTCATCTCGGGTCCACCTGCCCGGTGTGTGCGATCGATCGGAAGAAGTCGACGCTGCGGTCGAAGATCAGCGGTGCGTCGTTGTCCAGGGTGGCCACGTGGTAGCTGTCGGTCAGCTCGACGTCGATCAGCGGGTCGCTGCGCACGCCCTCGGCGACGATTCGCGAGTTCACCGGCTCCACCACGTGGTCAACGACCGAGTGCAGCAGGAGAAGCGGCTGGGTCACCTTGCCGAGGTCGGCGCGGACCAGGCCCCACAACCGGCTCAGGCTGGCCGCCGCCCGCACCGGCACCCGGGTGTAGGCCAGCTCCACCGCGCCGGGCTTCTTGATGTCACCGGCCACGCCCGGTACCGACGGCAGCACCCGGCCGAGCACCGGCAGCAGCCGGGCGTCCCAGCGCAGCGTGGTCACCGACGGGTTGACCAGCACCAGCCCGGCGATCCGGTCGCCGAACTCCTGGGCCAGCTTCAGCGCCAGCGTGCCGCCCATCGACTGCCCGCAGACGAACACCGAGGCGCAGGTGTCGAACAGCTCCAGCAGTTCCGCGCGGACGCAGCCGTACCAGTCGGTCCAGTTCGTCCGGTTCATCTCCTGCCAGGTGGTGCCGTGCCCGGGCAGCCGCGGCCCGCGCACGGTGTACCCGGCCTCGGCGAGGTGCGCGCCCCAGGGCCGCATGCTGGCCGGGGTGCCGGTGAAACCGTGGCACAACAACACGCCGGCCTCGGTGGAGCCGGTGTGCGCGAAGGGTTCCGCGCCGGCGAGCACAGGCATGCTCTCGCCTTCCTGGAGGGGTTCGAGACCTCCATATTCGCACGGGTTCGGCCCGCCGTGGGGCGATGCCGGAGACTGGAGGGGACGTGGCCGGGTGTGAGATGGATCGCTGGGGTACTCGCAACCGGGGGGCAAGCGTTGTGCCGGGGACGGACGAGTTCGTAGTCTTGCTGATCGGATTCGGCTGTCCGAGACCGTTTCGCCTGCGAGGAGGCCTGGAGCAAGGTGCTGTACCGGTTGATGAAGTACGTGCTGCTCGGGCCGCTGCTGCGGCTGCTGTGGCCGACCAAGGTCTCCGGGGCCGAGAACCTCCCGGCCTCCGGTGGCGCGATCCTCGCGGGCAACCACCTCGCCGTCGCCGATTCCTTCTTCATGCCGCTCTACGTCCGCCGGAAGGTGACCTTCCCGGCCAAGTCGGAGTACTTCACCGAAAAGGGCGTCAAGGGCAGGCTGAAGAAGTGGTTCTTCAGCGGCATGGGGCAGATCCCCATCGACCGGTCGGGTGGTTCGGCCGCGCAGGCCGCATTGGACACCGCGATCCGGGTGCTCCGGGAGGGCCACCTGCTCGGCATCTACCCCGAGGGCACCCGCTCGCCGGACGGCAGGCTGTACAAGGGCAAGACCGGCGTCGCCAGGATCGCGCTGCAGGCCGGCGTCCCGGTGGTCCCGGTGGTCACCATCGGCACCGACAAGGTCAATCCGATCGGCTCGAAGATGTGGCGGCCGCGCCGGCTCGAGGTCCGCTTCGGCAAGCCGCTGGACTTCTCCCGGTACGAGGGCCTCGCCGGGGACCGCTTCATCGAGCGGTCGATCACCGACGAGATCATGTACGCGCTGATGGAGCTCTCCGGCCAGGAGTACGTGGACATCTACGCGGCCAAGGCCAAGGAGCTGGCCGCCGCCGAGGCCGCCGGGGTGCGCCCCGAGGTACCGCCGCAACCGTCCGGGGTGGACGCCGACCGCGTGCCGGAGACGAAGGCTTCCTGATCGCCCCGATGGGCGACGACTAGGGTTGCCCGGTGCGATTTTTCTACGACACCGAGTTCATCGAGGACGGCGTGACGATCGACCTGGTGTCGATCGGTGTCGTGGACGAGAACGGCCGGGAGTTCTACGCGGTTTCGACGGACTTCGATCCGGGCAAGGCGGGCCCCTGGGTGCGCGACAACGTGCTCCCCAAGCTGCCCTCGCCCGCGGACAAGGCCTGGCGCGACCGCGAGCGCATCCGCACCGACCTGCTCGAGTTCTTCGGCAAGCCGTCCGGCGGCATCGAGCTGTGGGCCTGGTTCGCCGCCTACGACCACGTGGCGCTGGCGCAGCTGTGGGGCCCGATGCCCGCGCTGCCCCGGCAGCTGCCCCGCTTCACCCGTGACCTGCGGCAGCGCTGGGAGGACGTGGGCAAGCCGAAGCTGCCCGCCGCCCCGGCGAACGCGCACGACGCCCTCGCCGACGCCCGCCACAACCTGGTGCGGTGGCGGGCGATCGAAGAGGAGTGGCACCGCCGGGGCCTGCCCGGCTGAGCCTCAGCGGGCGCGCACGGCTTCGGCGAGCCGGTCGAGCAGCCGGGCCGTGCTGGACCAGTCCAGGCACGCGTCGGTGATGCTCTGGCCGTAGGTCAGCTCGTCGGCCCGGCCGAGCGTGAGGTCCTGGCGACCGGCGGCCAGGAAGCTTTCCAGCATCACGCCGGTGAGGCCGCGCTCGCCCCGGGCGATCCGGTCGGCCAGCTCACCCACGACCTCGCCCTGGCGCACGTGGTCCTTGCCGCTGTTGCCGTGGCTGGCGTCGATCAGCACGCGTTCGGGCAGCCCGGCCTCGCGCAGCCGGGCCAGCGTGTCCGCCACGGTGGCGGCGTCGTAATTCGGCCCGGCGGCGCTGCCGCGCAGGATCACGTGGCAGTCGGGGTTGCCCGAGGTGGTCAGCAGCGCGGCGAGGCCGTCGGCGTTGATCCCGGCGAACACGTGCCCGGCGGCCGCGGCGCGGCTGGCGTCCACCGCCACCTGCACGTCGCCCTCGGTGGAGTTCTTGATGCCGACCGGCATGGACAGCGCGCTGCACAGCTGGCGGTGCACCTGGCTGGCCGCGGTCCGCGCGCCGATCGAGCCCCAGGTGACGATGTCGGCGATGAACTGCGGGGTGATCGGGTCGAGGAATTCGCAGCCGACCGGCAGGCCGAGCGCGGAGACGTCGAGCAGCAGCCGCCGCGCCATGCGCAGGCCGCGGTTGACCGCGAAGCTGCCGTCCAGGCCGGGGTCGTTGATCAGCCCCTTCCAGCCGAGCGTGGTGCGCGGCTTCTCGAAGTAGACGCGCATGACCACGTGGAGCTGGTCGCCGAGGCCCTCGGCGTGCGCGGCGAGGCGCTGGGCGTAGTCGAGCGCGGCCGCGGTGTCGTGCACCGAGCACGGGCCGACGACCACGAGCAGCCGGTCGTCGGTGCCGTCGAGGACGCCGACCGTCCCCGATCGTCCTTTATGGACTGTTCGGGCCACGGTCTCGTCGACGGGGAGTTCCTCGCGCAGCAACGCGGGCGGGATCAGCGGGCTGATGCTCGTGGTCCGCTGAGCGTCCAGCGCGAGGGTGGGGTCGAAGGTGATCGTCATGGCGGGGGTCCTTTCGACCCAGCCGCCCCGATCGCAGAAACACCCGAGCCGGCTGGGAAACCGGCTCGAGGGTGGAAGGTCAGCGCACGGCGTCGCCGACCGGCCCACCCGGGGCCGGCCTGCTAAACCAGAAATAGGAGCGCTGCACGCCGCGACCGTAGCACGGGTGGATCAGCCGCTGAGGAAGAGCCACACCACCACGGCGGCGGTGCCGGCGCCGACGGCCAGCGCGGCCGGGAGGCGCTTGCGGACCAGCGGCCGGACGGCGGCGAGCGTGCCGATGATGAACAGCAGGGCAACGATGCCGAAACCGATCGGGATATCGAGGCCCTCGTCGATCAGGCCGGAATCCCGCTTCGCCCAGCCCAGTTCACCGGCGAGGACCTGGCCCATCAGCGCCACGAAGGGCGCGGCCAGGCCCGTCACGCCACCGGCCGCGGCGCTCGCCGAGAGCGTGGCCACCCACCCGGTACGCCGTTCGCCCATGGTGCCGGAGGTTAGCTGCTGCACCGATCAAGTCCGGTGGCGGCTAGGCTGGCGCCGGATGTGTGACCCAACACAAAGCAGGCAAGCGGAGGTCTGAATCTGATGCGAGTCGGTGTGCTGACCGGTGGTGGCGACTGCCCCGGGCTGAACGCGGTGATCCGCGCGGTGGTCCGCAAGGGCATCGAGGTCCATGGCTGGGAGATCGTCGGGTTCCGGAGCGGCTGGCAGGGCCCGATGACCGGCGACAGCAGGCCGCTGGGCCTCGGTGACGTCGAGGAGATCCTCACCAGGGGTGGCACCATCCTCGGGTCCTCGCGGACCAATCCGTACAAGACCGAAGGCGGCGTCGAGAAGATCCGCGGGGTGCTCGCCGAGCAGGGCGTGGACGCGCTGATCGCGATCGGCGGCGAAGACACCCTCGGCGTGGCGAAGCGGCTGACCGACGACGGCATCGGCGTGGTCGGCGTGCCCAAGACCATCGACAACGACCTCGGCGCGACCGACTACACCTTCGGTTTCGACACCGCGGTGCACATCGCCACCGAGTCGATCGACCGGCTGCGCACCACCGCCGAATCGCACCACCGCGCGCTGGTGGTCGAGGTGATGGGGCGGCACGCGGGCTGGATCGCGCTGCACTCCGGCCTGGCCGGTGGCGCGAACGTGATCCTGGTGCCGGAGCGGCCGTTCTCGGTGGAGAAGGTCGTCGAGTGGGTGGAGCGGCGGTTCGAGCGCCAGTACGCGCCGATCATCGTGGTCGCCGAGGGCGCCATGCCCGAGGGCGGCGCGGAAGTGCTGCACTCGGGGGAGAAGGACGCGTTCGGGCACGTGCGGCTCGGCGGCGTGGGCACCTGGCTCGCCGAGGAGATCGCGCAGCGCACCGGCAAGGAGTCGCGCGCGGTGGTGCTCGGCCACACCCAGCGCGGCGGCATCCCGACCGCGTACGACCGCGTGCTGGCCACGCGCTTCGGCCTGCGCGCCGTGGACGCGGTGGCCGACGGTGACTTCGGCGTGATGGTGGCGCTGAAGGGCACCGACATCGTGCGCGTGAAGCTCTCCGAGGCGACCGCGGAACTGAAGACCGTCCCGTCCGCCCGCTACGAAGAAGCCGAAGTCTTCTTCGGCTGACCCGCCCCCTTCGAATGCTATGAGTGGGGCATTACTAGCGTTCATAAGAACCGTGCGCAGCTCCGTTGAGGGTGGCGGTGGGCGACGGGAGGGCGCAAGTAATGCCCCACTCATAGCGTTTGGCTCAGAGGAGGGCGAGGGCGTCCAGGATGGCGGCGGCCTGGGCGATGTCCTCGGTGAGCGGGCGGTCCTCCGTGCTCGGGTCCAGTACCGCGCCCGCCTGCTCGAACGCCGCGCGTACCGGGATGTCCACCAGGTCCGCCCGTCGCATCCGCAGCGCCCGCACCGCGGCCACCAGTTCGCACGCCAGCAGTTGCCGGTAGGCCCGGCACGCCGCCGTGGTCGCCCGCGCGGCCTGGGTGGAGAAGCTCGCGTGGTCCTCCAGTCCCCGCGAAACGATCGCGCTGCCCAGGGTCACCGGCAGCGCCGCCTGCCGCAGTTCGGTCAGCGCGTCGTGCGCCACGTACTCCAGGATCATCACGCCGGAGCTGCCAGCCGGCCCGTCCGCGAGGAACGGCCGCAGCCCGGTGAAGTCCGGTTCGACCAGATCGCCCAGCCGCGCCGCCGACAGTTCGGCGACCTGGTGCACGGTTGCCCGCGCCTGGTCCAGTGCCGAGGACACGTACGCGGTGTGGAAGTGCGCGTGGTGGTAGGCGTCGCCTTCCGGCACGCAGATCATCGGGTTCTCCGTGCCCGCGTTGATTTCGATCGCCAGCACCTCCCGCAGGTGGTCCAGCGCGTCCAGCGCCGGGCCCTGAACCTGCGGGAAAGCCCGTAGCCCGAACGGGTCCTGGATACGGCGACCGGGCGCGGGCGTGCCCTCCATGCCGAGCAGCCGCCGGATGTCCGCCGCGCAGGCGACCTGTCCCGCGTGCGGCCGGGCTTCGTGCACCGGGGTCGCGTACGCCTCGGGATTCCCGTCGAGCGCGACGTAGGTCAGCGCGGTCACCGCGTGACTGGCCTTGGTCAGCGTGTCCAGTTCGAGCGCGGCCAGCGTCGCTTCGGCGAGCGTGGCCGCGTTGCTGCTCATGAACGCCAGCGCGTCCCCGGCCCGCACCGCCACCGGTGCCACGCCACCCCGGCGCCACGGGCGTTCCCCGGCCAGCGCCAGCCCGGTTTCGGCCAGCGGGGCCAGGTCGCCGGTGCCGATCGCGCCCAGCCGGTGCACCACCGGCAGCGCACCCGCGCGCAACGCGCTCGCCAGCGCCTCGATCAGGCTCGTGCCGATCCCGGACCGCCCGGCCAGCAACTGGTTCAGCCGGATCAGCATCATCGCCCGCACCTGGCCGTCCGGCATCAGCTCACCGCTGCCGCCGGCGTGGCTGCGCAGCAGGCGCAGGCCGTGGTCGGTGGAGTGCTCCCCGGTCACCGTGTCGTCCTTGTTCGCGCCGACGCCGGTCGTCCGGCCGTAGACCACGCGCCGGGTGCTCAGCTCCTCGGCCAGCTCCCACGCACGCCCGGCCGCCGCCAGCGCGCCCGCCTCGACCTCGATCCGCGAAGGACCCTCGGTCCTCGCCACCGCCAGTACGTCACCGCAGCGCAGCGTCCGCCCGTCCACCCCGGCCAAACCGGTCTCCTTCCCGTCGTCACCGGCCCAGGGTGACGCTAGGCCGATCCAGTGCCCCCGGCGGGCCACCCGGTGACCAGCGGTAGCCGGGCCCGGCAACTCAGCGAACTATGGTCTGGACCATTGACGAAGTGGTCTAGACCCTTTTAGCTTGGGGGCATCGAGCGGTGCACCGTGGCACCGCCGGGCTCACGGAGGACACCGATGTTCTCTTCGCACAGACGGAGATGGCTGGGTGCGGGCGGCGTGTTCGCCGCGGCACTGATGGCACTCGCGGTCGTGGCTCCCGCCTCGGCCAAGGCACCCGCGGCGGCTCCGGCCGCCGACCTGGGGACCACCGCGCACGGCAAGACCCTCGGCTACTTCGCCCAGTGGGGCGTCTACGGCCGGAACTACCACGTCAAGAACATCCACACCTCGGGGTCGGCGGCCAAGCTGACCCACATCAACTACGCCTTCGGCAACGTGGTGAACGGCCAGTGCGTGCTGGGCGACACCTACGCCGACTACGACCGGTTCTACGGCGCCGGTGAGAGCGTCGACGGGGTCGCCGACACCTGGGACAACGGCGCGCTGCGCGGCAACTTCGGCCAGCTCAAGCGGCTGAAGAAGATGTACCCGAACCTGAAGGTGCTGTTCTCCTTCGGCGGCTGGACCTGGTCCGGCGGCTTCGGGCAGGCGGCGAAGAACCCGGCCGCGTTCGCGAACTCCTGCTACAACCTGCTGAACGACCCGCGCTGGGCGGGGGTGTTCGACGGCATCGACATCGACTGGGAGTACCCCAACGCCTGCGGGCTGACCTGCGACACCAGCGGGCCCGCGGCGCTGACGAACCTCGCTTCGGCGTTGCGCACCAAGTTCGGTTCGAAGCTGGTCACCGCGGCCATCACCGGTGACGGCTCGGCGGGCGGCAAGGTCGACGCGGCCGACTACGGCGGCGCGGCGCAGTACTTCGACTGGTACAACGTGATGACCTACGACTACTTCGGGGCCTGGGCCGCGCAGGGACCGACCGCGCCGCACTCGCCGCTGAACTCCTACCCCGGCATCCCGAACGCCGGATTCACTTCCGACGCGGTGATCCAGAAGCTCAAGGGCAAGGGTGTGCCGGCCAGCAAACTGTTGCTGGGCCTCGGTTTCTACGGTCGCGGTTGGACCGGGGTGACGCAGGACGCCCCCGGCGGCACGGCGACCGGCCCGGCGCCGGGCACCTACGAGCAGGGCATCGAGGACTACAAGGTGCTCAAGAGCAAGTGCCCGGCCACCGGCACCATCGCCGGCACCGCCTACGCCAAGTGCGGCAGCCAGTGGTGGAGCTACGACACCCCGGCCACGATCAAGGGCAAGGTCGGGTATGCCCGGTCCCAGGGCCTCGGCGGCACCTTCTTCTGGGAACTGTCCGGTGACACCACGAATGGCGAGCTGATCAGCGCCATCCAGAGCGGCTAGCAGTGGCGGTAGCCGAGGAGCGGGCGGGGGAACCGAGTTCCCCGCCCGCTTTCTGTCGTGGGTGCCGTTTAGGGTGCCGGGGTGACGTTCACGGGCTTCGGCGAATACGCCATCGACTTCTACGACGGCCTGGTGGTCGACAACTCGAAGCCGTACTGGGAGGACAACCTCCGCACCTACCGCGAGGACGTGCGCGCCCCGATGGAGGCGCTGCTGACCGAGCTGGAAGCGGAGTTCTCCGACGGCTTCGGCAAGGGCAAGGTCTTCCGGCCGCATCGCGACGTGCGCTTCGCCAAGGACAAGCGGCCCTACAAGACGCACTGCGGCGGGGTGATCGAGCAGGGCCGCGGCGGCGGCGCGTACTACGTGGAGATCAGCTCGGCCGGGCTGCGCGTCGGCGGCGGCTGCTTCCACCTGGCCGCCGACCAGCTGGCCAAGTTCCGGCGCGCGGTGGACACCGAGCCGCACGGCCCGGAGCTGGAGCGCCTGCTGGCCAAGCTGCGCAAGCAGAGCTGGGAGATCGAGGGCGACTCGCTCAAGACCAAACCCCGCGGCTATGACGCCGATCACCCGCGCATCGACCTGCTGCGGCACCGGTCGCTCTACGCCATCCGGGTCTGGGAGCCGGACGACACTCTGCACGAGCGCGCCTGCCTCGACCGGGTCCGCAAGGCCTGGCGGCAGGTGCGGGCGTTCAACGAATGGGCCCGCGACCACGTCGGCCTCAGCGAGCTGCCCCGGCGCTGAGCCGGGGCCGGGACGCCGTCGAAGCAGACAGCGGGTTACCACGGAGCGAACACGGAAAGAAACAGGTCACATCGGTTTCGGGATCGGTAAAGACGTACCCGCCACGAGGGGCTACCCTGTCTGAATGTGAGCCGACGCGCGAAGATCGTTTGTACCCTTGGCCCCGCTACCGCCAGCCCGGAGAAGGTGCGGGCCCTCGTCGACGCCGGAATGGACGTCGCGAGAATGAACTTCAGCCACGGGAGCCACAGCGACCACAAGGAGGTCTACGACGTCGTCCGAGCGGCGGCGGCGGAGACCGGTCGCGCGGTCGGCATCCTCGGCGACCTCCAGGGCCCGAAGATCCGGCTGGGCACCTTCGCCAACGGCCCGGTCGAGTGGCGCAACGGCGACATCGTGCGGATCACCGTCGAGGACGTGGCCGGGACCCACGAGCGCGTCTCGACCACCTACAAGGGCCTCGCCCGCGACGCCAAGCCCGGTGACCGCCTGCTGGTCGACGACGGCAAGGTCGGCCTGGTGGTCAAGGAGGTCGACAACCAGGACGTGGTCTGCGAGGTCACCGAGGGTGGCCCGGTCAGCAACAACAAGGGCGTCTCGCTGCCCGGCATGGACGTCTCCGTGCCCGCCATGTCCGAGAAGGACATCGAGGACCTCGAGTTCGCGATGGAGCTCGGCGTCGACTTCGTCGCGCTGTCCTTCGTCCGCTCGCCCGCCGACATCGACCTGGTGCACCAGGTGATGGACCGGGTCGGCAAGGGCCGCGTGCCGGTGATCGCCAAGCTGGAGAAGCCCGAGGCGGTCTACAACCTCGAGGCCATCGTGCTGGCCTTCGACGGGATCATGGTCGCCCGCGGTGACCTGGGCGTGGAGCTGCCGCTGGAGCAGGTCCCGCTGGTGCAGAAGCGGGCCATCCAGATCGCCCGCGAGAACGCCAAGCCGGTGATCGTGGCCACCCAGATGCTCGACTCGATGATCAGCAGCTCCCGGCCGACCCGCGCCGAAGCCTCCGACGTGGCCAACGCGGTGCTCGACGGCACCGACGCGGTGATGCTGTCCGGCGAGACCAGCGTCGGCCGCTACCCGGTCGAGTCGGTGGAGACGATGGCCCGGATCATCCAGGCCGTGGAGACCGACTCGCCGCAGGTCCCGCCGCTGAGCCACGTGCCGCGGACCAAGCGCGGCGTGATCTCCTACGCCGCCCGCGACATCGGCGAGCGGCTCAACGCCAAGGCACTGGTCGCGTTCACCCAGTCCGGTGACACCGTGCGGCGGCTGGCCCGGCTGCACACCCGGCTGCCGCTGCTGGCCTTCACCCCGGAGGAGAGCGTGCGCAGCCAGCTCACGCTGACCTGGGGCACCGCCACCCGGATCGTGCCGAAGGTGGACTCCACCGACCAGATGATCCAGCAGGTCGACCACGCCATGGTGGAGATGGACCGCTACCAGGAGGGTGACCTCGTGGTGATCGTGGCGGGCTCCCCGCCGGGCACCGTCGGTTCCACCAACCTGATCCGCGTGCACCGCCTCGGTGAAGACGATCACGCCTGAGCGCGGCCCGGGTGGGTGCTTCGCCGGGATAGGGTTCCGTGCATGACTGAGGTCGCCAGAGCCGCCGCCACCGAGCTGGACAACGAAGCCGGCCAGGGCGGTCAGGTGGTGCTCGACCGCCTGGTGTCGCTGCTCGACCTGGAGCGGATCGAGGAGAACATCTTCCGCGGCGTCAGCCCGCCGCACTCGCCGGTGCGGGTGTTCGGCGGGCAGGTCGCCGGGCAGGCGCTGGTCGCCGCCGGGCGCACGGTGCCGCCGGAGCGCACGGTGCACTCGCTGCACGCCTACTTCATCCGCGGCGGTGACCCGCGGGTGCCGATCGTCTACGAGGTCGACCGCATCCGCGACGGCCGCTCGTTCACCACCCGCCGGGTGGTCGCGGTGCAGCACGGCAAGGCGATCTTCGCGTTGTCCGCCTCCTTCCAGAAGGAGGAGCAGGGCATCGAGCACGCCGAGCGGATGCCGGACGTGCCCGCGGCCGAGACGCTGCCGACCGTCCGGGAGCGGATCGAGGGCTACCCCGACCTGCAGAGCCTGCACAGCAGGCCGCGGCCGATCGACATCCGGTACGTCAACGACCCACCGTGGGTGACCCGCGGCACCGGCAGCCCGGCCACCCGCAACCAGGTGTGGATGCGCGCCGACGGCACCCTGCCCGACGACCAGCTGCTGCACGTGTGCGTGCTGGCCTACGCCTCGGACATGACCCTGCTGGACAGCCCGCTGGCCCGGCACGGCGCGTACTGGGAGCTGGACAAGGTGCTCGGGGCCAGCCTGGACCACGCGATGTGGTTCCACCGCCCGTTCCGCGCCGACGAGTGGTTCCTCTACGACACCGAGTCACCGTCCGCCTCGAACGCGCGGGCCCTGGCCACCGGCCGCTTCTTCGCCGCCGACGGCACGCTCATCGCCACCGTGGTGCAAGAAGGCCTGCTGCGCGTCCTATAACCGTCCCCAAAGGACCCCACCCCCGGAACCCCACACTCCCGCACCCGAACCCCACGTTCAGACCCCCGAACTCCACGTTCGGGCGCTCGATCCCCACGTTCAGGCATCCGATCCCCACGTTCGGACATCCCAACTCCACGTTCAGGCGCCCGAACTCCACGTTGGGCCACTCGATCTCCGCACCCCCCGCAGCCGAACCTCGCGTTCGGACATCCGAGTCCCTCCCTTCTGAACGCGGGGCTCGCCCGGGAGTGTGGAACTCAGCTCCCCGAACGTGGGACTCGGCTACCTGAACGTAGAACTCGGCCGCCTGAGTGTGGGACTGGGCTACCTGAACGTGGGGCTCGTGCCCCCGAACGTAGGACTCGGCTACCTGAGTGTGGGACTCGACTGTCTGAACGTGGGACTCGGCTTCCTGAGTGTGGGACTCGCGCCCGAGTGTCGGCTTCGGCTGCCTGAGCGTGGGGTTCGGCTGCGTGAACGCGGGACTCGTCTTCCGAACGTAGGACTCGGGCGCCTGAAGGTGGGGTTCGGCTGCCTGAGTGTGGGGTTCGGATGTCTGGGGGTGGGGGCGCGTCGCGAGTGTGGGGTTCGGGTGTCTTGGGGTGGGGTTCGGGGGCGTGTGGGTGGGGTTCGGCTTGCGGACGTAGGTTTTGGTCACTCGAACGTGGGGTTCGGGTGGGGGAGTTTGTCGTGGGGGCGGCGGAGTTTGTCACTTGTGCACCTGGGTTTGTCGCAGGGGCAGCGGAGTTCTGCGTTCAGAGCACCGAGTTCTGCCCCGAAGTAGCCCGAGTTCTGCGCTCTGCAGCCCTTACGCGATGCCGGCGTTGCGCCGGGCGGGTGATTTTCGCGGGTGAATCGTCGCCCAGGACGAGGCGTGCGGCGACGTAGGCGCGGCACGGGAGCGCCGGAAAGCCCCGCCGCCAGCGTCGCCAGCGGCGGCCGCGGCACGCCACGCAGTGCCCTCGGGCGTCCGTCCGGTGCTCCGCGAGCACCGCGCGCAAAGCTTCCACGAGAACCGGGATTTCCTGGCGTGCTACCCACGCGGCGACTTGCGTGTCATCGGTGCCCGCCGAACGGGTGAGGTCGCTCAGCCGAGCCTCCACAATGGCGGCTAATGGGTTCACGATGTTCAGCTCAGGGTGACCCATGACTGCCCGCCCTCCCCGGAAGTGGTCTTCTCCGAATTTTGCCCGATGTACTGGCTCCAAGGCGGAAAATGGAGCACACTGCGAGCGTACAACGGCGAAGTGCAATTTGCAGTCCACCATCTGGGGACGCGGCGAAATTGAAGTAGTCAATTCATCACGGCGAGTTCGGGCGGCTGGTTAGATATGACGACAGGGACATCGGCAGGCGAGCAACGCAGTGGAGGTGGAGCAGTGGCGCGAGGGCAGGGGCCGACAGTTCGCCGCCGTCGGCTGGCGGGCGAACTGCGCCGCCTCCGCGAGGCCGCCGAGCTGACCATCGACGAGGTGGGCGAGAAGCTCGAGTGCTCCGCGTCGAAGATCAGCCGCATCGAGACCGGCCACGTCGGCGTCACCCCGCGTGACGTCCGGGACATGCTCGAGCTCTACGGCCTGGTCGGCGACGAGCGCGAGGCGCTGGTCCAGCTCGCCAGGGAAGCCCGCAAGCGCGGCTGGTGGCACGCCTACAACGAGGTCTTCACCGGCACCTTCGTCGGCCTGGAAGCCGACGCCAGCTCCCTGCGCGCCTACCAGGCCCTGCTGGTCCCCGGCCTGCTGCAGACCGAGCGCTACGCGCGTACGGTCATCCGCGCGCTGCGCCCGGACGCCGACGAGGCCGAGCTCAAGCGCCGCGTGGCGGCCCGGATGGCCCGCCAGGAGCTGCTCACCGACCCCTCCCCGCCGGAGTACTGGGCGGTGATCGACGAGGCCGTGCTGCACCGGCGCGTCGGCGGGTGCGAGGTGATGGCGGAACAGGTTTCCCGGTTGGTCGAAGTGGCGGCGCTGCCCCACGTGACCCTCCAGGTCGTGCCGTTCGGCGCGGGTGCGCATCCGGGAATGGAAGGACCGTTTCTCATCCTCGGTTTTCCGGAGCAGGCAGATCCGGATGTGGTTTACGTCGACAGCACTTCCAGCGGCCTTTACCTGGAGATGCCGGATGATGTGCGTCGCTATACGCTCATGTTCGATCACCTGCGTGCCACTGCCTTGAAACCGGATGACTCGGTGGAACTCATCGCCGAGTCCGCCGCCCGGCTGGGTGCGGAGCAAGCAAAGTAAGGAGTGGGGATCATGTCCGACAACTCGGTATTCCTGACCCGTTGGCGCAAGAGCAGTCACAGTGGTGGCGGCAATGACTGCGTCGAAATCGCATTCACCCGTGACGGCGCGGCCGTCCGCGACTCGAAGGATGTCGAGGGCGGTCTGCTCTCCTTCAGCTCGCGGGGCTGGCAGGGGCTGCTGGACGCCACGCGCGACGGCAGCCTCGACCCCAGCTGAGTCCTGGCCGCACCCGGCCCCTTACACCCGCCGCGCAGGGGCAAGGCGGGGGTAAGGGGCCGGTTCGCGTCCGGACTGCGTGATCGGCCGATGCACCAGTGGACCCCTCAGCACGACTCTGGGACCCGGCAGAGAAACCGGGATCCACAGAGGAGCAGACCATGAGGACCGACTGGATGTGGGACGCCGTGCAGGCCGAGGTCGCCTACCGCAACGAGGAGCTGCGCCGCGCGGGCAGGCTGACCTGGGTGATGCGCTCCAGCAGGCCGTTCCGCTGGCTGAGCCCGCGGCCCCACGTGCACATACCGAGGCAGCGGGACGGTTCGCACGACAAAGCCGCCTGATGACGGGGGTGGTGCGTCGCGCCACAGCGGGCACGCTGTGCGCGAAAACCACGGGGCTCTCCGGGCGCGGGTAGGACACAATGCATGCCGTGCCCCGTCTCGGATCCGGAATCCCGCTCGTCGCGCGGACCAGTGAAATGCGCCGGCTTCGTGCCGCGCTCGCCCGTGCCGAGCGCAACGAGGCCGGCGCCGTCCTGCTGTCGGGGGACGCGGGGGTGGGCAAGACCCGCGTGCTGACCGAGCTGGCCGAGCACGCGGTGGGCCGGGGCGCGCTGGTGCTCACCGGCCGCTGCCTCGACGTGCGGGAGGGTGGCCTGCCCTACCTGCCCTTCGCCGAGGCGCTGACCCCGCTGGCCACCTCGGGGGACAGCGCGGTCGCCGACGCGGTCCGGGTGCGCCAGGCGCTCGGGCGCCTGCTGCCGCAGCTCGGCACGGTGGTGCCGCCGAGCGCGGAGTACACCCCGGTGTCCTCCAGCCACCACGAGACCATGGGCCCGGTGGGGGCCGAGCGCGACCTGGGCCAGCTCCAGCTGTTCGACGCGGTGCTGGGCCTGCTCACCGAACTCTCCGAGCACACCCCGGTGGTGCTGCTGCTGGAGGACCTCCACTGGGCGGACGGCTCCACCCGCAACCTGCTCTCCTTCCTGCTTTCCCGGCTGCGCGCGCAGCGACTGCTGGTGGTGGGCAGCTACCGCGAAGAGGACGTGCACCGGCGGCACCCGCTGCGGCCGCTGCTGTCCGAGCTGGTGCGACTGGCCAGTGTGGAGCGGATCGAGCTGCCGCCGTTCGGTGACGCCGACGCCCGCCAGTTCGTCACCGCGCTGTCCGAGGCCGCGCTCACCCCCGAGGTGATCTCCGGGGTGATCGAGCGGTCGCAGGGCAACCCGTTCTTCCTGGAGGAGCTGATCGCCTCCTGCGCCGACGCGTCGGACCTGCCGACCGGGCTGGCCGAGGTGCTGCTGTCCAGGGTGGAGCGGCTCTCCGGCGAGGCCCAGCGGGTGCTGCGGCTGATCTCGGTGGCCAACGGCGGGGTGGCCCACGCCGCGCTGAGCGATCTGTCCGAACTGGACGAACTGCCGCTCGACGAGGCATTGCGCGAAGCCGTGCAACACCACGTACTGGTGGTGGACAAGGGTTTGTACCTGTTCCGGCACGCGCTGCTGCGCGAAGCCGTCTACGGCGACCTGCTGCCGGGGGAGCGCACGCGGACCCACGCGAGGTATGCGGACCGGTTGCGCCGCGCCCCCGACACCCGCGGCCACGACGCGCTGCTGGCCTACCACAGCCTGGAGAGCAACGACCTCACGACAGCGCTGGCCGCGTCCTACCGCGCGGCTTCCGAAGCCGAGGGACTCGGCGCCCCGGTGTCCGCGCTCAAGCACATCGAGCAGGCGCTGGCGATCTGGGACGCGGTGCCGGAAAGCGAGCGGCCCGAAGGGGTCGACGAGATCAAGCTGCTCACCGAGGCGTCCTACTTCGCCGGGACGTCCGGTGAGCCCGAGCGGGCGATCGCCTACGCGCGCAGTGCGGTCAAGGCGATCCACGACGACGTGCCCACCGAGCGCGCGGCGACGTTGTGGCGGCGGCTGGCGCAGGTGCTCGGCGCGATGGACAACACCTGGGACGAGTCGGTGGCGGCGATCGACAAGGCCTGGGAACTGGTCGAGCACGCCGAAGCGTCGCGGACCCGGGCCTGGGTGCTGTCCACCAGGGCGATCATCCAGCGCGGGGACAACCTCATCGCGGAAGCGCTGTGGAGCGCGCAGAGCGCGGTGGCCGACGCCCGCGCGGTCGGGGCGGACGGCGCCGAAGCCGACGCGCTGGTCACCCTCGGCACGCTCGCCGAGACCGAGGGACACCTGGAGGAAGCCCGCGATCGGCTCCTGCTGGCGCAGCGCAAGGCCGAGCAGGCCGGGGCGCTCAACGTGGGGCTCCGCGCGCGCTACTTCCTCGCTTCCGGTTACGACGAGCGTGGCGAGATCGACGCGGCACTGGCCGCCTACCGCGAAAGTTCCGACTACGCCAAGGAAAACGGGCTCACCTGGAGTTCGTTCGGGCTGGAAGCCCGGGCCAGGCACCTGTACCTGAGGTTCGTCAGCGGTGACTGGCCGACCGAGGACGGGCGCCCGCAGCGCGGGGTGTCCAGTGCGGTGGCGGCGCGGATGACCGCGTCCTGGGTGCACATCGTGGCGGCCAGGGGGCGGCTCGCCGAAGCGGAGAAGATGGTCGAGAGCCTGCGGTCCGACTGGCGCTCGGACATCCTGATCGCGATCGCCGGTGGCGCGGTCGGCATCGAGGTGGCGTACTGGCGCGGGGACCACGCCGAAGCGGTCCGCCGGACCGAAGAAGTGATCCAGTGGCTGGAGTACTTCGAGCCGTGGCTGCTCGGCGGGGTCCGGATGGCCGCGCTCGGCCTGCGTTCCTGCGCGGCGATGGCGGCGGAAGCCCGGGTGCGCGGGGAATCCGAGGCCGAAGCGGCGGTGGTGGCCAAGGGTGAGGGACTGCTGGCGCACGGCCGTGCCTGCCTGGAGCACGGCAAGCCGCGCTCGGGCGTGCTGGGGCCGGAGGGCCGGGCGTGGCGGGCGCGGTTGCAGGCCGAAGCGGCCGAGCTGTACGGCAAGCTCGAACCGGCCGCCTGGGCGGAAACCGTGGCCGCCTTCGGTTATGGCGCGGTCTACGAGCAGGCCGGCGCGCGTCAGCGACACGCGGCCGCGTTGCTCAGCACCGGCGAATCCGTCGACGCCGAACTCGCGGCTTCGGAACTGCTGGCCGCGTACGAAGTCGCCGAACGACTCGGCGCGAAACCGCTCGGAGGCGCCATTCGCGAACTGGCCCACCGCGCCCGCATCGACCTGCCCGGCCAGGAGCCACGCCGTGACGTGGTGGACCCGCTGACCGACCGCGAACGCGCGGTGCTGGAACGGGTGGCGCTGGGCCGGACGAACCGGCAGGTGGGCGAAGAGCTCTACATCAGCGAGAAAACGGTCAGCGTGCACCTGTCCCGGGTGATGGCGAAGCTCGGGGCGAGCCGGCGTGCCGAGGCCGTGGCGATCGCCAAGGACCGCGGTCTGCTGACCGGTTAACCGCCGTGGAAACGCACGCCGGGGCGCGGGGTTTCGTCCACGGACAAGGAAAAGACGTCCGGCCGCGCGTAGTGGCCGGACACGTCGAGCTGCGCGCGTGAGGACACCGTCTCGTCCAGGTCGATCTTCGCTGTGACCAGTCCTTCGGCGCCGAGCAGCGGTCCGGCCAGTACGTCACCGGACGGGCCCGCGATCAGGCTGCCACCGGCGATCGGATCGTCCCCTTCGGACTCGTACGGGCAGGCGCTGACCACGAAGCAGCGGCCCTCCGCGGCGATGTGGCGCATGGTCGAACGCCAGACCTCGCGATCGTCCACCGTGGGCGCGCACCAGACGCGCACCCCCTTGGCGTACATGGCCGCCCGCAGCAGCGGCATGTAGTTCTCCCAGCACAACGCGGCACCGGCGAGCCCGGCCGCGGTGGGCACCACCGGCAGCGTCGACCCGTCACCCCGGCCCCACACCAGGCGTTCCCGCATGGTCGGCACCAGCTTGCGGTGCCGGGCGGTGAAGCCGGTGGCCGGGTCGAGGAAGACCGCCGTGCAGTACAAAGTGGACCCGGCGCGCTCGACCACACCGGCCACGACGCTCGCCCCGGTGCGTGCCGACAACCCGGCCAGCGCCTCGATCTCCGGTCCCGGGACGTCGACCGCCTGCTCGAAGTACCGGGTGAACCCGTCGCCCGACAGGTCGCCACGCGGGTAACCGCCGAGCACGGCTTCGGGCAGGACCAGCAGGTCCGTGCCCGAAGCCCGGATCTCGTCTTCGTAGCCGAGGATCCGCTCCAGCGTGGCCGCGGTGTCCGCGCTCGCCCCGAGTTGCAGTGCCGAGACGGTGGCTTCGGGCATCGGCGGTCCTCCGGAACGGCTCAGCGGGGCAGGCGCCGCAAGGCTTTCATACTCGAGGTCATGCTCTTCACCCACACCTTCGGCGGCATCCCGCGGAACGGCCGCAGTTTCAGCCCGCGCTGCACCGCGATCGACTGCGCCTCGGTGTACTTCAGCAGCCCTTCGGCGCCGTTGCGGCGGCCGAACCCGGACTCCTTCATCCCGCCCATCGGCACACCGACGCTGCCGAACGTGGCCGCGTAGCCCTCGTTCACGTTGACCGTGCCCGCCTTCAGCCGGGAGGCGACCGCCGCCCCGGCACGGGTGTCGCGGCACCAGACGCTGGCGTTGAGGCCGTAGACGGTGTCGTTCGCCCGGTCCACCGCGTCGTCGATCTCGGTGTAGCCGTAGATCGAGACGACCGGCCCGAAGGTCTCCTCGGTGAACAGCTTCGCCGCCGGGGTGACGTCGGTGAGCACGGTCGGCGCGTAGAACAGCGGGCCGATCTCCGGTCGCGGGTGCCCGCCGGTGAGCACGGTGGCGCCGTTCGCCCGCGCGTCGTCGACGTGGGCCGACACGTTCGCCAGCTGGCTTTCCGAGGTCAGCGAGCCCATGTCGGCGGAGTGGTCGAGCTTCGCGCCGAGCCGCAGCGCCTCCGTCTTCGCCACGAAGGCCTTGGTGAACGCCTCGCGGATGCTTTCGTGGACGTAGATCCGCTCGATCGAGACGCACAGCTGACCAGCCGAGGAGAAGCAGGCGGTGACCGCGCCCGCCGCGGCCTTGGCGGGGTTCGCGTCCGGCAGCACGATCATCGGGTTCTTGCCGCCGAGTTCGAGCGAGTAACCGGTGAGCCGGCCGGCGACCTGCTCGGCGAGCCGCTTGCCGGTGGGCGTGGACCCGGTGAAGCAGAGGTAGTCGGACTCCTCGGCCAGCGCGTCGCCGATGGCCGAGCCGCGGCCGAGCACGATCTGCCAGATCCCGGCGGGCAGCCCGGCTTCCTCGGCCAATTCGTGCAGCCACAGCGCGGAAAGCGCGGTCTGGTTGTCCGGCTTCTGCACCACCGCGTTGCCCGCCGCCAGCGCGGGCAGCACGTCCATCGCGGTCAGCGCGAGCGGGTAGTTCCACGGGGTGATCACGCCGACGACGCCCTTCGGGTGGCGGAGCTCACCCGCCTTGGTCAGCACCGGGATCACCCCGGCGGCGCGGCGCGGGGCGAGGATGCGCGCGCTGTGCTTGCCGTAGTAGGCGACGACCAGCGCGGAGCCGCTGACCTCGTCGAAGGCGTCCATCCTGGCCTTGCCCGCTTCGACCTGGACCAGGTCGAGCGCTTCGTCCTGGCGCTCGAGCAGGAGGTCGTGCAGGCGGATGAGGATGCGCTGCCGCTCGGTCACCGGCACCGCCGCCCAGGCGCGCTGGGCGGTCCTCGCCGCGGCGAAGGCGGCGCGGGCCTCGGCGTCGGTCGCCTGGGGGAATTCCGCGGTGATCAGGCCGGTGAACGGCGAGGTGATCTCGACGGGGGCGTTGTCGGCACCGCCGGTCGCCCGGCGGACGAGCTGGGCGGCGCGTGCGGCCGACGGCGCGCCGACCACGCCGCCCACCGTGCTCGGCCGGGAGGACTGCTGGCCTGTGTGCGCGGGGGTGGTGCTGGTCATGAGCGGCTCCGTTCGGATAGCGAGGTTACCGGCCAGTACAGCATACCGACGGTAGGTGAACGAACCATGGAACGCGAAACCTGCTCACGTTATCCTGGGGGCGGGTGCCATGAACGGTCCACGCGGACCGTTCATGGCAGCGAGGGACCTACTTCCGGGGTTCCTCGTCCTTGACTGCTTCCTCTTCCTTCGCGGGCTCGCCGGTGGCTTCGGCCTTCTCCGGCTCGGGCTGCGCCGTGATCGACTCGGTCGTGGCGACCTGGGTGAACGGCGAGATGTACGGCTCGGGCGACGAAGGCGCGGCGGGCGGGGGCGGCGCCGGGTACTGCTGGTGGGGCGGCGGGTAGCCGGGCGGCGTGTTCGGCTCCAGGTACATCTGCACGCCCGGGTTCGGCGCTCCCATCGCCCGCGCGTCCGGATGGGGCAGCCACGCGACGATCAACCCGAGCAGTGCCACTCCGGCCCCGCACACCAGCACCCACAACCCCGTGTCGAGGTTGTAGACCGTGCGGAAGGAAGAGGAGAAGCCCGAATCGTCTTCGCTCACCGTGGCCATGCTCTGCAGGCTCGAAGCGGTCAGCGCGACCATCCAGACGGCGACCACCGCGCCCACGGTCGAGGTGCTGAGCAACAGCCGCGACATCGAGCGCACACCGGCGTTGGTCCGCTTGCCCGCCGCGGCACCGGTGACGAACGCGCCGATGAGCAGGACCGCCGCGGCCAGCGTCAGCGCGATGCCGAACCGCGGTGGGTGCGCGCCCTCGGTCTCCTGGAAGGCCGGGCCGTCGGACGACCGCTCCTCCATGATCCACTCCCAGCCCGTGGTCTGCTGGGAAAAGCTCTGCTCGCCGTCGCTGACGACCAAGTACTCGGTGTACGGCAGGAAACTGCCGAAGATCAGCAGCCCGGCCGCCACCAGCGCGAGCAGGGCGGCCGCCACGGAGAACCCGTGCACCCCCGGGCGCCGGGGTGGGGGTGGTGGCTGGTGGTAAGGCTGGAACTGCTGCGACGGCATCGCCGGCGGCTGGGGCGGCGGCGGGGTCGCGCCTACGGTCATCGAGAACTCCTGTCGATGCACAGCCCGTCATGGGGACGTTCTGACCATCGCGGGAAACACCCCGGCGCGTAGCCGAACCGCGACCTTCGAGACCTAACCGTGCCCGTACAGGACCACCGCGATCCGCTTCCACTCGTCGAGCAACTGCTTGCGCCGCTTGGGGTCTCCGCCCAGTTCGGCGTCGAGGGCCAGGCCGCGGGTCAGGTTGACGGTCAGCCAGAACAGCACCTCGGCGCGTTCTTTCGGCAGTTCACCGGCCACCGCGGTGATCTGCTCGAGGGTGGACCGGCCCAGCGCCCGGTCGACCGGGCGGATCGCGGCACGCAGTTCGTCATCGGTGCGCGCGGCCACCCACAGTTCGGTGACGGCGGTGGCCAGCGTGCCGGAGTAGCCCTCCCAGAGCAGGTCGATCGCGGCGGGGATGCCGTCCGCGCCCGAGGGCAGCCGCTCCAGTGAGGCCGCCAGTTCCGACTTCAGCCGGTTCGTCAGGTGCTCGACCGCGGCGGCCATCAGCTCCGCCTTGGCCGAGAAGTGGTGCTGCACGGCGCCTTTCGACACCCGGGCGCGGGCGCAGATCTCCTGCACCGAGGTGCGGGCGTACCCGAGTTCGACCAGGCAGTCGATGGTCGCGTCGAGCAGGGCGGTCCGGGTGTGCGCCCGCCGCTCCGCCTGGGTGCGGTGTGTTGTGCCGGTCACAGCGAAACCCCGTTCCGGTGGGCTTTACCCGCCATGGGCTCCAGATGTACATTCCGAGCAGAACTTACATTCCGATTGGCATGTTTTCCAGTCCGGAGGGCCAGCCGTGCCACTGCAGATTCAGAAGAGCTCATGGAGCAACCCCGATCTCGAGGACTTCCGCGACCTCGCGCGCACCTTCTGCCAGAAGGAACTGGTGCCCCACCAGGAACGCTGGATGGCGGAGAAGAAGGTCGACCGCGAGCTGTGGACCAAGGCCGGTGAGGTCGGCCTGCTCGCCCTGTCGATCCCCGAGGAGTACGGCGGCGGTGGCGGGAACTTCGCCCACGAAGCCGTGCTCTACGAGGAGCAGGCCAGGGCCGGGGACGGGGCCTGGGGCGTCACGGTGCACAACGGCATCGTCGCGCACTACCTGCTGCACTACGCGAACGAGGAGCGCAGGCGCGAGTGGCTGCCGAAGTTCGCCTCCGGTGAGTTCGTCGGCGCGGTCGCGATGACCGAGCCCGGCACCGGGTCCGACCTGCAGAGCATCAAGACCCGTGCGGTGCGCGACGGCGACGAGTACGTGCTCAACGGCGCCAAGACCTTCATCACCAACGGCTTCCACGCCGACCTGGTGGTGGTCGCCTGCAAGACCGATCCGGAAGCGGGCGCGCAGGGCGTCTCGCTGATCGCGGTGGAGACCGACACGCCGGGCTTCCGGCGCGGCCGGGTGCTGGACAAGGTGGGGCTCAAGGGCCAGGACACCGCTGAGCTGTTCTTCGACGACGTGCGGGTGCCCGCGTCGAACCTGCTCGGCGAAGAGGGCCAGGGCTTCATCCAGCTGATGCAGCAGCTGCCGCAGGAGCGGCTGATCATCGCGGTGACCGCGGTGGCGGGCATGGAGGCGGCGATCGACCAGACCATCGCCTACACCAAGGACCGCACCGCCTTCGGCAGGCCGGTCTACAACTTCCAGAACACCAAGTTCAAGCTCGCCGAGGCCGCCACCGAGGCCGCGGTCTCGCGGGCCTTCCTCGACCAGTGCATCGAACGCCACCTCAAGGGCGAGCTGGACGTGCAGGGCGCGGCGATGGCGAAGCTGTGGACCACCGAGCGGGTGAACAAGGTGGTCGACGACTGCCTGCAGCTCTTCGGCGGCTACGGCTACATGACCGAGTACCCGATCGCGCGGGCCTGGGCGGACATCCGGATCTCCCGGATCTTCGGCGGGACCAGCGAGATCATGAAGGAAATCATTTCGAGGACGCTCTGACATGCCGCACTCCAAGACCGGCCCGCTCGCCGGGCTCAAGGTGCTCGAACTGGCCGGGCTCGCGCCCGCGCCGTTCGCCTGCACGATCCTGGCCGACCTCGGCGCCGACGTGATCCGCGTGGACCGCGCGAAGCCGGGCGAGGACGTGCTCGGTTTCGCGTACGACCCGCTGATGCGCGGCAGACGCACGATCGGCGTGAACACCAAGACGCCCGAGGGCGTGGAGCTGGTGCTCAAGCTGGCCGAACAGGCCGACGTGCTGATCGAGGGCTTCCGGCCCGGCGTGGCCGAGCGGATGGGGCTGGGGCCGGAGCAGGTCCACGCCCGCAACCCGCGGCTGGTCTACGGCCGGATGACCGGCTGGGGTCAGGACGGCCCGATGGCGCCTGCCGCCGGGCACGACATCAACTACATCGGCCTGGCCGGTGCCCTGGAGCCGGTCGGCCGGGCGGGGGAGCGGCCGGTGCCGCCGCTGAACCTGGTCGGCGACTTCGGCGGCGGTGGCCTGCTGCTGGCGATGGGCGTGCTCGCGGCGCTGTACGAGCGCACCGCCTCGGGGCGCGGTCAGGTGGTCGACGCCTCGATGGTGGACGGCGCGGCGCTGCTCACCACGCACCTGCACGGCCTGCGGGCGGCGGGGGTGTGGCCGGGTGAGCGCGGCGAGAACATGCTCGACGGCGGTGCCCCGTTCTACGACACCTACGAGACGGCCGACGGGAAGTACGTCGCGGTCGGCGCGATCGAGATGCGCTTCTGGGCGGATCTGGTCAAGGTGCTCGGGCTCGACCCGGCGGAGCTGCCGGTGCACATCGACAAGAACGAATGGCCGCGGCTGCGCGAGATCCTCGCCGAAGCGATCGGCAAGCACACCAGGGACGAATTGGTGGCCATGGCCGAAGGCACCGACGCGTGCCTCACGCCGGTGCTCTCGCCGTGGGAAGCCGCCGAGCACCCGCACAACCAGGCGCGGGGCACGTTCGTGGAGATCGGTGGCGTGGTGCAGCCGGCCCCGGCACCGCGGTTCGATCGGACACCGCCCGGAACTCCGGAGGCGCCGCACGCCCAGGGTGCCGATACGGCCGACGTATTGGCGGAGTTCGGCATGACGGAAGACGACGTGAGCAAGCTTCGGAGTGCGGGAGCCATTAGTTAACGTGCGGTAACGGAGGGTAGGCGGGACACGCTCGGTCAACTCGGTTCACGATCGAGTACCGGGCGTGTCCGACCGGGTAATCGGGTGCCGGACTTCTACACTGAGTAGGAGATCGTCACCTACCCGGCGTGAACAAGTGCGCGCATTGGCGTGAAAGCCTGTTCGAATCGGGTGCGCGGGTGCAGGATGACGGTCCTGGATGGTTTTTCGAGTACGGCGACGCTGAGCGCGTGGCCGCCGGGCACATCAGGATGGAGCCATGTCGCCGCAAATCAAGAAGATTCTGCTCGTCGGCGTCGTCGCGCTCGTGCTCTTCCTGCTGATCACCCAGCCCACGCAGTCGGCGGAAGCGGTCCAGACCGCGCTCGGCTGGCTGCGTGAGGGTGCCGAAGCCATCGTGACCTTCGTGAAGAGCCTGTTCGCCTGATTCCGGCACCGTCCACATCGGCCGGCCACGCGGGTGCGCCCGCCGGGCCGGTCCGTGCTGTGTCCGGATGGCCCGGAATCACGCATAGTCACCATTCCCAGAATTCGGGCGGATCGCTCGACCATCCGGGTGGATATCGACGTTCAATGCACTGGTAGACCGATTCATCCGCGGCAAACACTGGCGGAAGCGGGTCCGGTCCCCCTACGGTGCTCACATTGCGTGATCGTCTGGTTCTCATGGTTCCGCGTCCGGTTCCTCGTTTCGAACAAAGTCCTTTCTGTTCGACTCGGGCTGAACCCAACGCGGCGCATGGGTAAGGAGGCAGGGATGACCGGGGATCCCGGAGTTGACGCGTTGATCCAGCAGTGGGCCGCGGAGCGTGAGCAGAGCGCCGAGGAACGCGAAGCGGACCGGATCGCGTCGGCGTGGCTCGCCGACATGCCGCAGGCCCCGCCGGGTATTCCCGGGCAGCGGGCTCGCACCGGCTCGACCGGCTGGGCGCCCTTGGAGGCGGCCGACCCCGGTTACGTGGAAGCCATGCGCGACCGGCTGCCGGAGGTGCCGGTCGACCTGCTCAGCGCCGCCGCCGGTTGGTGGCAGATGATCGGGCCGGTGGCCGAAGCCGAGAAGTGGTGGGACGCCGGGCTCAGCCCGCTCGACCAGCGCGCCCTCGACTACCGCGCGGCCGGGCTCACCCCGGCCGACCTGGGCAAGCGGCTCGGTCCGATGACCGTGCTGCAGCACCTGCGCCGCGGCAGCGCGCCCGCGTGGTGCGTGGCCCGGCTCGCCCGGCAGCGCCGCGACGCCGGCTGAAGTCCGTCCTGGCCATCCCTCCTGGCGAGGCGCGTCCTCTTCACCGGGCGCGTAACGCTAGCCTGCGCCGAGTCGTTGTCCTGACGAAGACGGTGTGGGTGGAGGGGTTCGCGAGTTGACCAAGGTCCGGGCCAGGGCGACGGCCGTCGCCGGGCGAGCGGGAATCGTGACCGCGGTGCTCGCGGTGGCCGGTGCCGGGGTGTGGGTGGTCGCCACGGCCAGCGTGCCCGAGGCCGGTCCGGTCACCACCGAGATCCCCGCGCTGCAGGTGCAGGCCGCCCCGGTCGAACCGGGCACGCTCGCACCGGTGGGTGCCTCGGTCGGCGGGGCGCAGCAGCAGGGGCAGCCGCAGCAGCGGTCCGGCCGGGATCTGCTGGCGGGCTGGTCCGAGCGGGCCGCGCCGGTGATGGGCATCCCGGCGCGGGCGCTGCAGGCCTACGGCAACGCCGAACTCGCGGCGCGGGCGGAACTGCCCGGCTGCAAGCTCTCGTGGGCCACGCTGGCGGGCATCGGCCGGATCGAGTCGAACCACGGCCAGTACGGCGGTGCCGTGCTCGGTGCCGACGGCCTGCCGTCGAAGCCGATCATCGGGGTGCCGCTGGACGGTTCGCCGGGCGTCAAGGCCATCGGCGACACCGACGGCGGCCGTTTCGACGGCGACTCCACGCACGACCGCGCGGTCGGCCCGATGCAGTTCATCCCGGGCACCTGGGCGAAGTACAACTCGGACGGCAACGGCGACGGGGTCGGCGACCCCCAGCAGATCGACGACGCCGCCCTGGCCGCCGCCCGCTACCTGTGCGCCGGCTCGCGCGACATGTCCGCCGCGCAGGGCTGGTGGGCCGGGATCATGTCGTACAACAACTCGATCGAATACGCGCAAAAGGTCTTCGGCCTCGCGGACGGCTTCGCCAAGTCCGCCCGCACCCTCACCACCGGCTGACCCCCGCGCGCGAACGTGGAGTTCGCCTACCCGAACGTAGAACTCGCCTACCCGAACGTGGAACTCGGCTGCACGAACGCAGAACTCACCCCCACGCGAACCCCACACTCAGGCAGCCGAACCCCACGTTCAGGCACCCGAACTCCACGTTGGCGCAGCCGAACCCCACGTTGGCGCAGGCGAGTTCTACGTTCGGGGCGGGTGGTGTGGGTGACCTGGCGGGAATCGGGCATATCGGGTGTGCGGTGGGTCACCTGGCTGGGGGTGCTAGCGTCGGAGCATGGCCACGTCTCCCGTCGCCCGGCGTTTGGCGATCGCCGGGGTGTGCCTGCTGAGCCTGGTGCTCTGCTGCGGGCTGGCCTGGTGGCAGTGGGAGAAGTTCTCCTCGGCGAACGGCACCTTCCAGAACCTGGGTTACGTGCTGCAGTGGCCGTTGTTCGGGCTGTTCCCCGCCTTCATGTTCTGGCGCATCCGCCAGCTCCGCCTGCGGGCCGAAGCCGCGCCCCCGGAAGAGCGCACCGAGCCGGAGAAGCCGAAGCCGGTCCGGCTGCCCGAACCCCGCGTGTCGAGGGAGCAGCCGGCCGACCCCGAGGACGCCGAGCTGGCGGCGTACAACGCGTACCTCGCCGAACTGGCGGCACGCGACGAAGAAAGCAGGAAGTAGCAGATGGTGAGCACCGAAGACCACACCGAGCGCGCCGCGAACCTGCGCGGGCCGCTGACACGGTTCCGCGTGGCCGCCTACGTCACCGGCGTCGGCCTGCTCGGCCTGGTCGTGGTGATGATCTGGCGCTACGTCTTCGACAACCCCGGCCCGTCGGCGGTCTACTCGCCGATCCACGGCGTCGTCTTCATGGTCTACGCCGCGCTCACCATCGACCTGGCCATCAAGGCCCGCTGGTCGTGGAAGGCGGTCGTCGGCGTGCTGCTCGCGGGCTGCGTCCCGTTCGTCTCCTTCCTCGTCGAGCGCAAGGTCACCGCGAAGACGCAGGCGGGCGAGAAGCTGTAACCGCCTTCCGCCGGAAGGTCAGCGCGACCAGCAGCGTGCCGGTGGCGATGATCGCCGCGGCGGTGAAGGCGGCGGTCATCCCGGCCGTGAGCACCTGGGCCGGGTCGCCGGCGGTGTTCCGCGAAACCACGCCGAACACGGTGAGCAGCACGGCCAGCCCCACGGTCGACCACGTCCGCCCGGAGGTCACCAAGCTCGACCTGCTGCGCCTCGGGCACGGGCTGTGCGTGGCCACCGAGCGCGCGACCCCGGAGGAAGCCGAGCGCCTGCTCGACATCCTGGTCAGCGGTCTACGCCCGGCCTGAGTGCCGCACCGAGTACGGCGGCACGGTGCCGCCGCGCAGCGTTTCTCCGTCCAGTGAGGACGGACGGTAGGCCAGGTTTTCCAGTCGTGCGGTCATCGTCGCCACCGGCTCGGGCAGCACCTCGGCACGCCCGGACAGGAACGCCCACTCGTGCTCGTCCGATCCGGAGTAGACGGTGGTGCCGAAGACCTCGGTGAACCGGCGGTACAGCGCCAGCAGGGTTTCGTTGCGCCAGAGCGTCGGGCAGCCCGCCTGGCAGCACACGACCCCGCCGGGCGCCAGCACGCGCGTGCACTGGCGCAGGAAGTCGGTGCTGTACAAGCGGTTGTGCTGCGCGTCTGGATCGGTGTTCTCGTCCGGCAGGTCGATCACCACCACGTCGTAGCGGTGCTCGGTCCCGGCGAGGAACGACCAGCCGTCCTGGTACCACACCCGCTCGGTTTCCGTCCCGCTCTCGGCATCGGCGAGTTCGGCGGGGGAGTACCCGTACGGCAGGTGCGTGGCGCACGCCCGGACCGCCTCGGTGTCGATGTCGACGTGGTCCACGAAGGCACCGGCCGCCACCGCGATCTGCGTGGCGACGCCTTCACTGGAACCGACCACGAGCACCCGTTCACGGCCGTCGGCGAGCAGCAGTGGCGGCACCATCAGCGCTTCGTGGTAGACGAGCTGACTGGCCTCGGTGCTCTGCCGCTCGTCGTCGCAGAAGAGCGAGACGCCCTGCGCGGTCCGCGCGATCACCAGGTGCTGGTAGGCGGTGCGGGTGTCGAGCAGCACCTCGTCCAGTTCCCACACCCTGGTCAGCCCGGCGCCCACCGGCTCGACGATGTTGGGCACTTCAGCTCCCGATGTTGTTGTGCGGCAGCACCACGCGGTGCCCGCGGGCGACAGTGGACGAGATGACCGACCGCGTACCCAGTGCTTCGGCGAGCAATCGCACGGCCAGTTCCGGATCGGCACGCTCCCCGCAGGTGAACACGTCGACGAACATCGCGCCGAGTTCCGGGTAGGTGTGGACGGAGGCGTGCGACTCGGCGAGCATCGCCAGCACGGTCACCCCCTGCGGTTCGAACCGGTGGTCCTGCAACCCGACCACGGTCGCGCCGGCCGACTCCATCACCTCGCGCAGCGTGGCCCGCAGGAACGCCGCGTCGTCCAGCAGCGCCGGATCCACCTCGTGCAGTTCGGCCAGGACGTGCCTGCCCGCGAACAGGCCCACTTCAGCCGTCATCGTCCACCCCCGTTCCCAGACAATACGTGCGCAGCGGCGGGATCCCGTTGAAGGCCACCGAGGAGTAGCTCGCGGTGTACGCACCGGCGTCGAGGATGTCCAGCCGGTCACCACCACGCAGGGACAGCGGCAGCCGGTACGGGGTGCGCTGGTAGAGCACGTCGTCACCGTCGCAGGTCGGCCCCGCCAGTATCACCGGACCCGTTTCGCCCGCGTGCTCGCCGACCGGCTCCAGCCGGTACGCGATGGCCTCGTTCTCCGTCTCGGCGAGCCCGTTGTACCGGCCCGCGTCGAGGTAGACCCAGCGCAGGGGATCCACAGTGGACTTGCGGGCGGTCAGCACCACCTCGGTCCGGAGCAGCCCGGCGGTGGCCACCAGCGCCCGTCCCGGTTCCATCAGCAGCTCCGGCACGCCGGACGGGAAGTGGCGCCGCAGCGAGCCGGAGATGGAGGCCGCGTACTCCGCCACGCCCGGCGCGCTCTCGCGATAGGTGGTGCCGAGCCCGCCACCGAGGTTGAGCCGGCGCACGGGGACCTCGGCGGCGATCTTCGCCGCGGCCGCGATCCCGGCGTCCCAGGCGAGTGGGTCCAACTGCTGCGAACCCACGTGGAAGGCCACTCCGGCCGCGTCGAGGCCCAGGTCAGCGGCCCGTTCGAGCAGGATGAGCGCCAGTTCCGGCTCGCAGCCGAACTTCCGGCCGAACGGGGTGACCGAGGCCGGGCCGTCCACCAGGATCCGCACCGACACCGACGAGCCGGGCGCGTGGCGGGCGAGGTTCTCCAGGTCTTCCTCGGCGTCGAAGACGTAGTCCCGCACACCGGCCGCGTAGGCGTCGGCGATGTCGGCGGGCTTCTTGATCGTGTTGCCGTAGGACAGCGACTCCGGCCGCGCGCCACACCCCAGGCACAGTTCGATCTCCGCCGGGCTCGCCACGTCGAAGCGCGACCCGGCTTCGACCAGCGCCCGCACCACGGCGGGTTCCGGATTCGCCTTGACCGCGTAGTACAGCGCGACGCCCTCGAACGAGCCGGAGAGCTCGCGGTACCGGGCACGCACCACGTCGACGTCGACCACCAGGCAGGGTGTCGGCGGGTCCGCGCGCTCCAGGAACTCGCGGATTCGATCAGTGCTCACCCGATCGAGGGTAGGTCAGCTGCCGATGCCGGTGATCGAGCGGACCTCCATCTCGGCCTGCTTGCGCGGATCGGCCTTGCTGCCGAGCAACGCGCCGGCGAACCCGCAGAGGAAGGAGAACGGGATGGACACCAGGCCCGGGTTCTTCAGCGGGAACCAGCTGAAGTCCGCCCGCGGGAACAGCGAGTCCGGCGCGCCGGAGACCACCGGCGAGAACACCACGAGCACCAGGCAGGCGCCCAGCCCGCCGTAGATGGCCCACAGCGTGCCGGTGGTGTTGAACCGCTTCCAGAACAGCGAGTACAGCAGGGTGGACAGGTTCGCCGAGGCCGCCACCGCGAAGGCCAGCGCGACCAGGAAGGCCACGTTCTGCCCGTTGGCCAGGATGCCGCCGGCGATGGCGAGCGCGCCGACCACCACCGCGGTGATCCGCGCCACCCGCACCTCCTGGGCGGGCTCGGCCTTGCCCCGCTTGAAGATGTTCGCGTAGACGTCGTGCGCGAACGAGGCCGACGCGGTGATGGTCAGCCCGGCGACCACGGCCAGGATGGTGGCGAACGCCACCGCGGCCACCACGCCGAGCAGCAGCGTGCCGCCGATGTGCAGGGCGAGCAGCGGGGCCGCCGAGTTCTCGCCGCCGGGGGCGCCGAGGATCTCGTCCGCGTCGACCAGCGCCGCCGCGCCGAAGCCGAGCACCAGCGTGCAGAGGTAGAAGACCAGCATGCAGGCGGTCGCCCAGACCACCGACCGGCGTGCTTCCTTCGAGTTGGGCACGGTGTAGAAGCGCATCAGCACGTGCGGCAGGGCGGCCGCGCCGAGGATCAGCGCGACCGACAGCGAGACGAAGTCGAGCTTGCTGGTGCCGGTGGCGCCGTAGAGCCCGCCCGGTTCGAGCAGCCGGTCGCCCATCGGGCTGTTGTCGGCGGCCGCGGCCAGCAGGTCCGAGAAGCTGAAGCCGAACTTGCCGAACAGGAACACCGTCATCAGCGCCACGGTCAGTATCAGCACCGCGGCCTTGATGATCTGCACCCACGTGGTGCCCTTCATGCCGCCGATCAGCACGTAGAGCACCATCACCACGCCGACCACGCCGATCACCAGCGCCTGGCCGAACCCGCTGTCGATGTCGAGCAGCAGCGCGATCAGCCCGCCGGCGCCCGCCATCTGCGCGAGCATGTAGAACAGCGAGATCACCAGCGTGGAGGTGGCCGCGGCGGCCCGCACCGGGCGCTGGCGCATCCGGAAGCTGAGCACGTCGCCCAGGGTGAAGCGGCCGGTGTTGCGCAGGAGTTCGGCGATCAGCAGCAGGTCCACCAGCCAGGCGACGAGGAACCCGATCGAGTAGAGGAAGCCGTCGTAGCCGTGGATCGCGATGGCCCCGGCGATGCCGAGGAACGAGGCGGCGGACAGAAAATCACCCGAAAGAGCGATGCCGTTCTGCCGTCCGGTGAAGGCGCTGCCCGCGGCGTAGTAGTCCGAAGTGGACGACGTGCGACTGCTGGCGCGGTAGACCACGTAGAGGGTGATGGCGACGAACAGCGCGAAGACCGTGATGTTGACCACCGGGTCGCTCTCGCTGGAGGGGGCGGCGAGCGCGGTCACCGGCCGAGGCCCCGCCGGAGCGCGGCCACCCGCGGGTCCAGCCGCCGGTGGGCGAAGCGCACGTAGGCGCCGGTGATCAGCACGGTGGAGGCGAACTGGGCGAGGCCGAACAGCATCGCCACGTTGACCTCGCCGATGACGGGGGTGCTCATGAACCCGTGGGCGTAGGCCGCGAGCAGCACGAACACCAGGTACCAGGCGAAGAAGAGCAGGCTCATCGGGAAGATGAACCGCCGCAGCCGTGAGCGCAGGCCGGTGAACTCCGGGCTGCGCTGGATCGCCTCGTAGTCCGGGCCCGCCGGGGCGGCCTGCGTGCCGCGCAGCAGCGAGGGACCGGGGCCGCCGAACATGATCGGGAGCTGCCCGGTGTCGTCCAGGGCACCTGGGGCGCCTGGGGGGTTCCTGGCGTGGGGCTCGTCGGGGAGCTCCGGCATCGTTCCTCCTACACGAGCGGGGGCGGCGGTCATCGTAGCCACGCGGAATTTACGTCCGTAAGGCGACCGAGCTGAATCGGGTGAGCCCAAGAAATGATCTTTGCCGCCCCGGGAAAGCGCAAAAGAATGGTCGCCGTCACACGAATCAGTGAGCCCGCCGGTGACAGACCGTCCCCTTTTTCCGGCTGAGCTGCGGCATCCGCGCACTGTTCCGGATTAGTGTCACCCGGCTGGATCACCACAGGTGACCGTGGTTGTGTGTACCGCGGGCGCGGTGGCACCCGCCGCGCGCCGGGAATGATTCTCCATTCGCGACAGCGGCTGGAAAGAAGCTTTCGACTTCCGTTGAACCAGGGTCAACACCACATCTTCGGGGATAAATTGCAGCTCAAGTCCGGTCCCAGTGGCACGGTAGGTATGAGTTCGGCGGTGGTGACGGCGGGTGATGGGCTATGTGGGTGACATGTCGTTCGGGGAAAGGCGCGGGTGTGTAACCGGAATTGGCGCCGCCGCCCGTCCGGGTGCGGCCGCCTCGGCCACCGGGTCGTCCCGATCACCATTTTTGCAGGTCAGTACGTGTTTGCTGAGCCGATCGAACAATCACACTATTGGTGTACGATTCCGGCACCACGCTGACTTTTGTGATCGATTGGGTGCTGCTGTTGTCCCCGTGCACGTGCAGATGGCATGTTGCGTCGTGCCGTGCATCCGCCCGGGGCGATGCACGAGCCGCAGCGCTTGAGCGAAGCCGGTGGCCGCACGCCGGCGGTGGATCGACGTGCTCGACGATGGCGAACAGGGAGTCACTTTCGTGACCGGTGCAGGAGAAGGCCAAGTGCCTGTTGGAAAGCTGCTCGGCAGGCCGCCCCGGCGGCCGCCGAGGTGGCGCTCGCTGGCCCGCTGGCGCGACTGGAACCTGCCGGTCAAGCTCAGCGCGGTGACGCTGGTGCCGATCCTCCTCGCGATCGTGCTCGGGGTGCTGACCATCGGCGGCCAGGTCGAGCGCTCGAGCAGCTACCAGCGGATGGACCGGCTGGTCTCACTCGGCGGGGAAATCCGCACCACGCTGGAAAACCTGCAGGCCGAGCGGGTGCGCACCGCCGAACTCCTGGTGCAGACCACGGCGCAGGACTCGCCGGAGCTGAACGAGCTCCGCACGCGTACCGACGGTTCCCTGCCCGGCCTGGACTCGGCGATCGAGCGGGCCACCGCGCTCGACCCGGGCGTGGTCAGCGCGGCCAGGGAAGCCGACGACCAGCTCTCGCGGCTGCGTCAGATCCGTGAGCAGGTGGACTCCGGCGGGCTCGAGCCCGCCCAGGCGATCACCGAGTACACCACCGTCGCCACCGGCCTGCTCAAGCTGGACACCGCGCTCACCGCGGGCATCAGCGACGACGCGATCGGGGGCACGCCGACCGCCCTGCACGACCTGATGGTGGCCAAGGAGGAGGTGTCGCTGGCGCAGGCGCTGGTGAGCTACGGCATCGCCCGCCGCACGCTCTCGCCCGCCGAGCTGAACCTGTTGCGCACCACCGAGGTGCGCCTCGCCGACCGGCTCGCCGACTTCCGCGCCGCCGCCTCGCAGGACCAGCGCCAGGACTTCGACACCACGGTCGCGGGGCCCAGCTTCGAAACCCGCGACACGCTGGTCCGGACCGCGCTCGGCGACCAGGGCCGGTCGCCGGAGGAAGCGCTGCGGGAGACCTCGGCGCAGCAGTGGACCGACAGCTCCACCGCCGTCGGCAGCCGGCTTTCCGAGGTCAGCGCCCGGATCGGCGGTCAGCTCGGCACCGTGTCGGCGAACCTGGCCGACCAGGCCAGCACCGGCGCCGGGGTGCTCACCGTGCTGCTGTTCGGCGCGCTGGTGCTGGCCGCGGCCGTGGTCTTCCTGATCACCCGGCAGCTGCTGCGTTCGCTGCGGGTACTGCGGGCCAGCGCGCTGGACATCGCCGAGCGGCAGCTGCCCGCGGCGGTGGAGAACATCCAGGACGGCCGCCCGCAGAGCACCGACGTGCAACCCGTTCCGGTGACGGTGAAGGACGAGGTCGGCGAGGTGGCCCGCGCGTTCGACGCGGTGCACAGCCAGGCGCTGCGGCTCGCGGTCGAGCAGGCGGCGATGCGGACCGGCTACAGCAGCGTGTTCGTCAACCTGTCCCGGCGCAGCCAGAGCCTGGTGCAGCGCCAGCTCCAGCTGATCGAGCGGCTCGAGCGCGACGAGGAGGACGCCGACCAGCTCGCCACGCTGTTCCAGCTCGACCACCTCGCCACCCGCATGCGCCGCAACAACGAGAACCTGATGGTGCTCTCCGGTGCCGAACCGGCGCGGCGTTCCGGGCAGCCGGTGTCCACAACGGACATGCTGCGCGCGGCGGTCTCGGAGATCGAGCAGTACCAGCGGGTGGTCGTGCAGCCGCCGCCCCCCGCCAGGGTGGTCGGGTACGCGGCGAGCGACCTGATGCGCCTGATCGCCGAGCTGCTCGACAACGCCACCGCGTTCTCCGCGCCGGAAACCCAGGTGACCGTGGCGACCCGGTTGTCGGAGGACCGCGTGCTCTCGGTGGACATCCTGGACAAGGGCATCGGGATGAACGAGGCCGAGGTCGCCGAAGCCAACGCGCGGCTGACCGAGGCCGGTTCGATCGACCTGGCGACCTCGCGCCGGATGGGCCTGTTCGTGGTCGGCAGGCTGGCCGGGCGGCACGGCATCGGCGTGCTGCTGCACGGTGGCCGTGACATCGTCGGCGTCCGCGCGACGGTGACCGTCCCTTCGGAACTGGTGATGGAGGCGGTGCCCGGCGCCGGCACGCGCCCGCGCCTCGAACCGCGGTCCGCGCCCGCGGCCAGCCCGTCCACCAGTCCGTCCACCAGCCTGTCCGCCGGTGCGCTTCCGCGCCGGAAGCCCAACGGCACCAGCCGGTCCGGCATCCTGCCGGTGCCCGCGCCCGCCCAGGGCAGTGCGCTGGAACGGCGGCTGAGCGGGGAAGAGGTGCCGAAGGCGTCGTCGGCGGAAATCTCCGGTACCGCGTTGTTCAGCCCGGTCACCCCGCACGTGGAACCGGCGGCCGAGCCGGAACCGCGGCCCGAGCTGGAAGCCGCGCCGCTGACCTCGAAGCCGAAGCCTCCGGAAAGAGAGGTCGAAGCCACGCTGCCGAGCGGCAAGGCGCTGTTCGTGTCCAGTTCGGACACCGGCAGCAGCAGCGGCGTGCTCAGCGACTGGTGGGCGGCGGCGGTGCCGCCGGAACCGCGGCCCGCGCCGGAGCCGGAGGAGTCGGAAAACACGCCGATCTTCGACGCGATGCTCTCGGCGTGGTTCCGCAAGAGCGAACCGGAAGCCGAGACGGAGGCGGCTCCGGCCGAAGCCAAGCCGGAACCGCGCGCGGAAGCCGAAGCCGGGCCGGACTGGAACTTCCCGTCGGACGAAAGCTGGCGAGCCGTCGAAGCAGCGGCCAAGACGGAGCCGTCGAGCTTCACCGCGGCCGGCCTGCCCCGGCGGCGGCGCGGGGAGAAGCTGCTGCCCGGCAGTGCCGCCGCGTCCAGCCCGGCGCCGGTCGCCAAGGGCACCGACCTGCCGGTGCGCGACCCGGCGAACGTGCGCGGGCGGCTGAGCAGCTTCCAGCAGGGCGTGACCCGTGGCCGGAAGGAAACCGGGAAGCTGGCGGACTCGAGCGAGGTGCCCGCCATCGCCCAGGTCCCCTTGGGCCCGGCGCCCGCCCCGGACCCCACGCGCCCCACCCCGGTGAAGCCCAGCCCCGCCACTCCCGCGACGGCCGAAAACTCGGCGGCGACCGCCACTCCCGCGGCGTCCGGCAAGTCTGCGGCGACCGAGAAGCCCGCGATGCCCGGGGAGTCTGCGGCGCCTGGCAACCCCGCAGCGCCTGGCGCCCCCGCGGTGCCCGGCAAGTCTGCGGTCCCCGGCAAATCTGCGGCGATCGAGAAGACTGCGGCGACCGGCGAGTCCGTGGCGACCGAGAACGTTCCGGCGACCAGGAAGGCTGCGGCCACCGGGAGTTCCGCGGCCACCGAGAAGTCCGCGGTGACCGAGAAGCCCGCTTCCACGGAGAAGGCCGCGGCGGGCGAAAACGCCACAGCGACCGGGAAGGCCACAGCGACCGGGAAGGCCACAGCGACCGGGAAGGCCACAGCGGCGGAGAAGGCCGCGGAGAGCGAAAAGGCCGAGTCGACCGGGGAGGCCCCGAAGTCGCAGAACGCGGCGTTGGCCCCGGAACCCGCGAAGCCCGAGGAAGCTCAGCCCACCAGGACGACGAGGGCGAAGCGCCCGACGCCGTCCGCCCAGACCGCGATACCGGATGAAGGAGTTCCCCAGCCCAAGCCCGCGCGGGCCAGGCGCGTCCCGAAGTCGAGCGAAGCCGACGAGCTCGCCCAGGCGACGAGGGCGCAGGAAGCCGCCCAGATCCTGAAGGCGTTGAAGGCCGAGGCGGCCGCGAAGCCGGTGAAGGACGATGAACACGTCCAGCCCGCCAAGTCCGCCACCGCCCTGCCCATGCGCAAGCCGAAGGCCGCGCGGTCCGGAGTGGACACCAGGGCCGCCGAGCTGTTCGCTGACGCGGCCACCGAGGAGTACAAGGGTTTCGGCACCGACGAGGGGTGGCAGGCCGCGCAGGCGGTCGCCGAGGCGACACCCTCCAGTTTCACCGCGGCGGGACTGCCCCGCCGGCGGCGTGGTGAGCACCTGGTGCCCGGCAGCGCCGCACCCGCTACCCCGGCCGCCCTACCGCGGCCGGGTCGTGACCCGCATGATGTGCGCGGCCGGTTGAGCAGTTTCCAGCAGGGCGTCCGCCGCGGGCGGCACCACAACGCTCAGGCCGCCGCGGACGGGAAAACAGAGAAAGTGGAGGGTGAATGACTTCCCCTAGTTCGGGCCAGCCCAACCAGTTCGGGTGGCTGGTCAACGACTTCGCCGAGCGGGTCCCCGGGGTCGCGCACGCCGTGGTGGTCTCGGCCGACGGACTGCTGCTGACCGCGTCGAACCGGCTGCCGCTGGACCGGGCCGACCAGCTCGCCGCCGTGGCCTCCGGCCTGGTCAGCCTGACCCAGGGCGCGGCGCGCTGCTTCGAGGCGGGCGCGGTCAACGAGACCGTGGTGGAGATGGAACTCGGCATCATGGTGCTGATGTCCATCAGCGACGGTTCCTGCCTCGCCGTGCTCGCCGCACCGAACTGCGACATCGGCCAGGTCGCCTACGAGATGACCATGCTGGTCGACCGGGTCGGCCAGATCCTCACCCCGGAGCTCCGCGCCCAGCTGCAGGGAGCGGGCGGTTCGCTGATCGGCGAACCGGTGGGATGATGACCCGATGAGCACGGGACCGGCTCACGGGCGGGAGCAGCGGGACGACGGCACCTTCGCCGACGTCCTCAACGGCTTCACCCTGGATTCCGGTCGTGGACGTCGTAAGCGCAAGAAGGACAAGGACGGTCATGCTCATGCTCAGTCACCCGACGCACCGACGGCTGAAACGCGGGGGGACCCGATGACGCCCCCGCCGGCGCCGGTCGCCGACATCCTCGCGCCGCACAACGCGCTGTTCGACACCGGGTCCCAGCGCCACGGTCACCACAGCGCGCCCGCCTACCGGCCGCCACCCGTGCCCGAGCCGCCGTCGGCGCTCGAAGAGACCGCCATCGTCCGCCCGTACGCGCTGACCGGCGGGCGCACGAAGGCGAACCGCGTCCTCGAACTGGAGACGCTGATCTCCACGAACGCGGAGGAGGCCACCTCCTTCGTGCCCGAACAGATCGAGCAGACCTCGATCGTGGAAGAATGCCGGACCCCCCGTTCCGTCGCGGAGATCGCCTCGGCGTTGCGGGTGCCGCTGGGTGTGGCCAGGGTCCTGATCAGTGATGCCGCGGACGCCGGCCTGGTCATCGTGCACAAGACGGCCTCCGGCAGCGACAACGACGAGGCACATCTGATCTTGATGGAAAGGGTTTTGAGTGGACTCCGTCGGCTTTGAGGCTCCGCGGGAGAGCGCACCGGGCACCATGACCTCGGCGAAGATCGTGGTCGCCGGTGGTTTCGCCGCCGGCAAGACGACCTTCGTCGGGTCGGTGTCGGAGATCGTGCCGCTCACCACCGAAGCGATGATGACCGAGGCCAGTGCCGGTGTCGACGACCTGCGGGCGACCCCGAACAAGGCCACCACCACGGTGGCGATGGACTTCGGCCGCGTCTCGCTGGACTCGGACCTGATCCTGTACCTGTTCGGCACGCCGGGGCAGCAGCGCTTCTGGTTCATGTGGGACGACCTGGTGCGCGGTGCCATCGGCGCGGTGGTGCTGGCCGACACGCGCCGCCTGGCCGACTCGTTCGCGCCGGTCGACTTCTTCGAGGACCGCGGTCTGCCCTACATCATCGGGCTGAACTGCTTCGACGGGGAACTGCTCCACGACGTCGAGGACGTGCGCGAGGCGCTCTCGATCGATCCGAGCATCCCGATCGTCCAGTGCGACGCGCGCGACCGCGAGTCCACCAAGCAGACCCTGATCACCATGGTGGAGTACGCCATGCGCCAGTGGCTGGCCCGTCGCGGCGGGGTGACGGCCGGCGCGCGGTAGAAAGTCTGGTGAGTCTGCTCACACGATGGTGGTGGCCTTCAAAATAGTAGGAAGTCCAAGTATTTTGAAGGGATGAGCACCGAGCTGCACCAGCCCGCGCACCCCGTCCGGTTCGTGACCGCGTCCAGCCTGTTCGACGGACACGACGCCTCGATCAACATCATGCGGCGGATCCTGCAGTCGCAGGGCGCCGAAGTGGTGCACCTCGGGCACAACCGATCGGTGGACGAGGTGGTCACCGCGGCCATCTCCGAGGACGTGCAGGGCGTGGCCATCAGCGCCTACCAGGGCGGGCACGTCGAGTACTTCAGCTACCTGGTGGAGCTGCTCAACGAGCGCGGGGCCGGGCACATCCGGGTCTACGGCGGTGGCGGCGGCGTGATCGTGCGCGAGGAGATCGACCTGCTGCACTCGCGCGGGGTGGCCAGGATCTTCTCGCCGGAGGACGGCCAGCGGCTCGGCCTGCCCGGCATGATCAACCTGATGATCCGCGAGTGCGACACGGACCTGTCCGAGAACGGCTCCGGATCGGTCGAGAAGCTGCTCTCCGGGGACGTACCCGAGCTGGCGAGGGCGATCACCCGGCTGCAGCTGGGCACGCTGCCGCAGGACCACCTCACCGCGATCACCGAGGCCGCCAAGTCCCGGCAGGCGCCGGTGCTCGGCATCACCGGAACGGGTGGTTCGGGCAAGTCCTCGCTGACCGACGAGCTGATCCGTCGGTTCCGGCTGGACCAGGAGGACAAGCTGCGCATCGCGGTGCTCGCGGTGGACCCGTCGCGGCGGCGTGGCGGCGGCGCGCTGCTCGGTGACCGGATCCGGATGAACTGCCTGGACGGCTCGCCGGTGTTCTTCCGCTCCCTGGCCACCCGCACCACCAGCGGTGAGATCCCCGCCGGGCTGGACGAGTCGGTGCTGGCCTGCAAGGCGGCGGGCTACGACCTGGTGATCGTGGAGACCCCCGGGATCGGCCAGGGTGATGCGGGCATCGTCGACCACGTGGACCACTCGCTGTATGTGATGACGCCGGAGTTCGGCGCCGCGTCGCAGCTGGAGAAGATCGACATGCTCGACTTCGCCGACGCGGTCGCGATCAACAAGTTCGAGCGCCGCGGGGCCGAGGACGCCCGCCGCGACGTGGCGCGCCAGCTGGTGCGCAACCGCGAGGCCTTCGGTTCCGCGCCCGAGGACATGCCGGTCTTCGGCACCTCGGCGGCGAAGTTCAACGACGACGGCGTCACCGCGCTGTACCAGCACCTGCGCGACGCGCTGGCGGAGAAGGGCCTGTCCGTCTCGGCCGGGGTGCTGCCGCGGGTCGAAGGCAAGGTGTCGACCGACGCCAGCACGATCATCCCGTCCTCGCGGGCCCGCTACCTGTCCGACATCGCCGACGCCGTGCGCGGCTACCACCAGCGCACGATCGACCAGGTCGCGGCGGTGCGCCGGCGTGAGCACCTGGAGACCGCGCGCGAGGCGCTCGCCGAGGCCGGGGACGACGTGGCCGCGGTGGAGAAGCTGGCCGAGCGGGCGGCCGCCGAGGTCGACGCCGACATCCGCCGCCTGCTGGAGGACTGGGCCGGGCTGGCCGAGTCCTACCGCGCCGACGAGCTGGTGGTGAAGATCCGCGACAAGGAGCTGCGCACCCAGCTCTGGCGCGAGACCCTGTCCGGCAGCCGGATCCCGCGCGTGGCGCTGCCGCGCTACACCGAGACCGGCGAGCTGCTCTCGTTCCTCCGCCGCGAGCACCTGCCCGGCTACTTCCCCTACACCGCGGGCGTTTTCCCGTTCAAGCGCGAGGGTGAGGACCCGGCCCGCATGTTCGCGGGGGAGGGCGACGCGTTCCGCACCAACCGCCGGTTCAAGTACCTGTCGTCGGACTCCGAGGCCAAGCGCCTGTCCACCGCATTCGACTCGGTGACGCTGTACGGGCACGACCCGGACACCCGCCCCGACATCTACGGCAAGGTCGGCACCTCGGGTGTGTCGATCGCGACGCTGGAGGACATGCGGGCGCTCTACGACGGCTTCGACCTCACCGCGCCGAACACCTCGGTGTCGATGACGATCAACGGCCCGGCGCCGACGATCCTGGCGTTCTTCCTGAACACCGCGATCGACCAGCGGGTGGAGGCGTTCAAGGCCGAGCACGGCCGCGAACCGTCCGAAGCGGAGGCCGCCGAGCTGCGGGAGTGGGCGCTGCGCAACGTCCGCGGCACCGTGCAGGCCGACATCCTCAAGGAGGACCAGGGGCAGAACACCTGCATCTTCTCCACCGAGTTCAGCCTGCGCATGATGGCCGACATCCAGGAGTGGTTCATCGAGCACGGGGTGCGGAACTTCTACTCGGTGTCCATCTCCGGCTACCACATCGCCGAGGCGGGCGCGAACCCCATCTCGCAGCTGGCCTTCACCCTGTCCAACGGCTTCACCTACGTCGAGTCGTACCTGGCGCGCGGCATGGACATCGACGACTTCGCGCCGAACCTGTCGTTCTTCTTCTCCAACGGCATGGACGCGGAGTACTCGGTGCTCGGCCGGGTGGCGCGGCGGATCTGGGCGGTGGCCATGCGCGAGCGCTACGGCGCGAACGAACGCTCGCAGAAGCTCAAGTACCACGTGCAGACCTCGGGCCGGTCGCTGCACGCGCAGGAGATGAGCTTCAACGACATCCGCACCACGCTGCAGGCGCTGTGCGCGCTCTACGACAACGCGAACTCCTTGCACACCAACGCGTTCGACGAGGCGATCACCACGCCGTCGGAGAGTTCGGTGCGCCGCGCGATGGCCATCCAGATGATCATCAACAAGGAATGGGGCCTGTCGAAGAACGAGAACCCGCTGCAGGGCGCGTTCATCATCGACGAGCTGACCGACCTGGTCGAGGAGGCCGTGCTGGCCGAGTTCGACCGAATCTCCGAGCGCGGCGGCGTGCTCGGCGCGATGGAGACCGGCTACCAGCGCGGCCGCATCCAGGACGAGTCGATCCTGTACGAGCGGCTCAAGCACGACGGCACGCTGCCGATCATCGGCGTGAACACCTTCCGGAACCCGCACCCGGAGGAGGACGAGGTCGAGGTCGAACTCGCGCGGGCGACCGAGGACGAGAAGGAGTCGCAACTGCGCCGGCTCGCGGACTTCCAGCAGCGGCACACCACCGAGGCCGCGGAAGCGCTGCGCACCCTGCGGGAGGCCGCGACCCGCGGTGACGAGAACCTGTTCGGCGTGCTGATGGACGCCGCGCGCGTGTGCTCGCTCGGCCAGATCACCGAGGCGTTCTTCGAGGTGGGCGGGCAGTACCGCCGTAACGTGTAGCGGCTCAGCCGTTGCCGGTGAGCCGGTCCGCGGTGATGAACACCGCGGCCCGGCGCTCGGCGGCCATCACGCGGTCGTACTCGGCCCAGTCGTCGTGCGTGCCGGTCGCCGCGCGGAAGACCTCGCGCAGGAGCGTGGGCAAGCCGTCGGGGTCGAAGCCGGGCTCGGCGTCGTCCGGGCCGATGATCCGCACTTGGCCCTGCGCGCCCGCCCAGTTCCAGCCGCGGCGGAAGACGATGGTGGCGTGCCCGGCGGTGCGCAGCAGCCGCAGCTTCAGCGAGTCACCGCGGGCGACGAAGCCGACCGACGGCACCCCGCTCACCGGATCGTCGATCAGCCCGGCGTTGACCACGGACGAGTGGACGGTGCCGTTCGCTCGAACGGTGGAAATGGTGGCCAGGCCGTGCTCTTCGAGCGCGAGGCGGCGGAGGAGCTCCAGATCGGCGGGCATGGCGTCACCCTAGTGGTTTGTCGGCGGAATGCCCGGGGTAATCGTCCCCATCAACTCCGTGAAGGGGAAAACGACATGGCTCGCGCAACGACCGAGAAGACCCTGCGTCCGCACCGGGCCGGCCTCCAGCCGGTCCAGATACTCGCCGGGCTGGTCGGGCTGGCGTTCCTGGTGTTCGGTGTGGTCGGCCTGGTCCGCACCGGCTTCGGCGACTTCGCCGGGCACTCCCACGGAACCCTGCTCGGCTTCGCCATCAACCCGTTCCACAACGTGCTGCACATCCTCAGCGGCCTGCTCGGCGTGCTGATGGCCACCGCATCCGGGCTGGCCAGGATGTACGGCTGGATCCTGCTGATCGCCTACGGCGCGGTGTTCGTCTGGGGCCTGATGATCACCGGCGTGATCGCCACCAACCCGATCTCGGGCATGGGTGACCCGCTGCACATCAACGTCGCGGACAACTGGCTGCACGGCGGCCTGGCGCTGCTCGGCCTGCTCATGGCCGTGCTGCCCGCGCGCAAGGTGGTCAAGACCGAGATCCCGCTGGACGACGGGCACGACCGGGAGACCCCGGCCGAGACCACCGGCGAGCACCGGTTGACCGACCGGACCACCGGTGAGAACCGGTTGACCGACCGGACCACCGACGACAACCGGTTGACCGACCGGACCACCGACGACAACCGGTTGACCGACCAGACCACCGGCGAGCACCGGTTGACCGACCGGACGGCCGAGCACGAGCCGGTGACCGACCGCACCGCCCGCACCGAGCCGCCCACCGCGCCGATCTCGGCGCCGAAGCACTCCCGGACCCGCTGACGGGAATAACCGCCGGGGCGGCCCTGGTTCGCCACGAACATGGACTTCGGTATCTCCACGTTCGTGACCGACGAGGGCATCCGCCCCGGCGTGCTCGGCCGGGCGCTGGAAGAGCGCGGGTTCGACTCGCTCTTCCTCGCCGAGCACTCCCACATCCCGGCGAGCCGGGAGTCGCCCTACCCGCCGGGTGGTGACCTGCCCCGGATCTACTACCGCACGCTCGATCCGTTCGTCACACTGGCCGCCATCGCCGAGACCACGTCGAACCTGCTGCTCGGCACCGGTGTCGCCCTGCTCGTCCAGCGCGACCTGTTCCACACCGCGAAGGAAGTGGCCAGCCTCGACCTGATCTCCGGCGGCCGCGTGCTGTTCGGGGTCGGCGTGGGCTGGAACCGCGAGGAGATGCGCAACCACGGCACCGACCCGCGCACCCGCGGCGCGCTGCTGGACGAGCAACTCCAGGCCCTCAAATTGCTGTGGACTCAGGAAGAGGCCGAGTTCCACGGCAAGTTCGTCGACTTCGACCCGGTGTTCTCGTGGCCGAAGCCGGTGCAAGAGCCGCACCCGCCGATCTACATCGGCGGCGAGAGCGAGGCCGCGCTGAACCGGCTGGCGAAGTACGGCGACGCCTGGCTGCCGCGCCCGGGCACCACACCGGAGGAGATCCGCCGGGTGAAGAGCTGGCTGGCCGAACAGGGCCGCGAAAACGTGCCGATGACCATCTTCGGCGCGCGGGCCGACGCCGGCGAAGCGGCCGCGCTGGCCGAAGCCGGGGTCGACCGGCTGACCTTCCTGCTGCCGACGCTGCCGGAAGCGGAGTCGCTGCGCAAACTCGACGAGTTCGCGCGCTTCGCGGGCGGATTCCGGTGAGCGGAGTAGGTTGGCCAAGCGAGACCACGGGTGAGAAGGGGTAATAGTTCGTGAGTGAAGTCCAGATCGGAATCGCGGCGGCGCTGGAGCAGTTCTCGCCGCGGGAATCCATCGAGCTGGCCGCGCTGGCCGAGCAGCACGGGTTCTCCGGGCAGATGGCCGCCGACCATTTCCAGCCGTGGGTACCGGCGCAGGGCGAGGCCTCGTTCGTGTGGAGCGTGCTGGCGTCGCTGGCCGAGAACACCACCGGCGACCTCGGGCCGGGCGTGACCTGCCCGTCCTTCCGGCTGCACCCGGCGATCGTGGCGCAGGCCGCGGCGACGCTGGAGGCCACCTACCCGGGGCGGACCTGGCTGGGCATCGGCTCCGGTGAGTCGCTCAACGAGCACATCATCGGCGGCTACTGGCCGGAGGCGCCCGAGCGGGTGCGCCGGATGTTCGAGGCGCTGGAAATCATCAAGAAGCTGTTCAGCGGGCAGGATGTCAAGCACAGCGGGGAGTTCTTCAAGCTGCACACCACACGGCTGTGGACCCTGCCGGACGCGCCGCCGCCGATCTACATCGCCTCGGCCGGGCCGTACACCTCCCGCAAGACCGGTGAGCTGGCCGACGGCCTGATCACGCCGGGCGCGTCGCTGGAGAAGCTGGCAGGCATCCTGGACAACTTCGGCAAGGGCGCGAAGAAAGCGGGCAAGGACCCGGACGCGATGCCGAAGCTGCTGCAGGTCCACCTGTCGTGGGCGTCGACCGAAGAGGAGGCGCTGAGCAACGCGATGGAGCAGTGGCCCAACGGCGGCATGAAGTTCCCGAAGGCCGACGTGCGCTCGCCGTTCGACTTCGAGCAGATGGCGAAGCTGGTGCGCCCGGAGGACTTCGAGGGCCGGATGGTCATCTCGTCCGACCCGGACGTGCACCGCGCCTCGCTGCAGAAGTTCGTCGACGCCGGGTTCAACCGGATCTACGTGCACAACGTGGGCCGGAACCAGAAGGAGTGGATCGAGGTGTTCGGCCGGGACGTCCTGCCGAAGCTGCACGCCTGAGTGCCATGACCTGAGTGCTATGAGTGGGGCATTACTTGCGTTCATTGCAAGTAATGCCCCACTCATAGCGTTCGGCGGCTCTCGGGCCGTATCCCGCTTCAGCGCCGGAACGTCTCGATCAGACTGGTGAAGCTGTCGCCGGCGTGGCCGTCGGCGATCCCGCGGCGGACGATCTCCAGCATCGCGGTGGGCAACGTGGCGTCCACCCCCGAGTCCCCGGCCGTGCGCACGACGTGCTCGATGCTCGCGGCGCTCATGGACAGCCGGTCCACGTCGCCGGAGTGATCGCCCGCGTCGATTCGCGGTGCGTAGAACTCGAAGAATTCCGTCATTCCGGCGTGGGTCTTCGATGCGGTTTTCGCGAACTCCGTCGCGGAAATGCCGTTGGCCCGCGCCATCGCGGTCGCGTGCACGTAGCCGAGCAGCGCGGTCCAGAACATGCTGATTTCGAGCTGGTAGTACAGCGCCGCCAAGCCCGGGTCCTCGCCCCGGTAGTCGATGCCCGTCAGCAACTCCAACGTCGCCCGATGCGCGTCGAGCACCTCGCGTGAGCCGCTGTACAACGTCACCGGACCAGGTGTGCCGATGCCGGACGGTGGGGTGAGCACGCCGCCGGTGAGGTGCGCGGCCCCCAAGGCCGCCAGCCAGCTCGTGGCCCGGCGAGCCTCGGCAGGGGTGGCCGAACTCAGGTTGACGAAGGTCCGGCCGCCGAGTTCGTCCTTCGCCTGCTCGAGGAGCGCGTACACAGCGGCGTAGTCGGTCAAGCTGAGGATGGTCAGGTCACCCGCCTTCACCGCTTCGCCGACCGTGGGCGCCCGGATGGCGCCCTTCGCCACGAGATCATCGGCCCTCTCCGGAGTCCGGTTCCACACGGTGACCTCGTACCCGTGAGCGAGGAACACGTTCGCCATCGCCTGTCCCATCGGGCCGAGGCCGAGCACGGTCACTGCTTGCTGCTGCACGTCGACTCCTCCTAAAACGAACGTTCTATTCCGGGCGCAAGGTAGCACAGCTCTAAAACGAACGTTCTATCCGATAGGATGGCCGGATGGAGACCAAGTCGCCGGGTACCCGCGAGCGCATCGTTCTGGCCACGTCACGGCTGATGCAGCGGCAAGGCTACGACGGCACCGGCCTCAAGCAGATTTCCCGGGAGGCGGAGGCCACGCTGGGCTCGGTCTACCACTTCTTCCCCGGCGGGAAGCGGGAACTGGCGGTGGCCGCGGTCCAGCACGGCGACCAGGAGTTCGCGGACATGCTGCGGGAGGTCTTCGCGGACCACGAAGACCCGGCCGAAGCCGTGGCCGCCTGCGCTGTCGCGCTCGGCGCCGGGTTGAAGGAGTCCGGCTGGGTCGACGGCTGCCCGGTCGCCACGACCGCGCTGGGCGCGGCCGATCGCGAAACCGGCATCCAGGAGGCCGCTGCCGCCGCCTTCGCGCACTGGCAGGACCTGGTGTACGACAAGCTCCGCGGCGCGGGCATCGCGGAGAGCGACGCCAGCGCGCTGGCCACCACGGTGGTCAGCGCGCTGGAAGGCGCCGAGCTGTCCGCTCAGGTGTCGAAGAGCGAGCAGCCGCTGCTGGACGCGGGCAGGCACCTCGCCCAGCTGATCGGCTTCTACCGGCCTTAGCTCACTTGTCCAGGAGCAGGTGGACCGAGAGTTCCAGCCGGTTCGCCACGTCCGCGGCCGAGGCCCGCCGGGTCACCCAGGCGACCAGGTTCGCCATCCAGACGTCGGCGATCACGTGGAAGATGTCCCGGTCCGCCTCGGTCGGGTCGTCGATGCCCATCGCGGTGGCGAACATGTTCTCCATCAGCCGTCCGACGTGCTCGACCTCGGTGGCCGCGGTGGTGTCGGCGAACATGAACGCGCGCACCATCGCCTCGGTCAGGTGCGGGTCGCGCTGCATCAGCCGGGTGTTGCGCCCCAGCACGAACAACAGCCGCTCGGTGGGGGAGTCGCCGGGGATGGCGCCGCGCTGCAGCTTCTCCTGCGCGCGTTCGAACTCCCTGGCCAGCCCGGAAACCAGCAGGTGGATCTTCGACGGGAAGTACCGGTAGAGGGTGCCGAGCGCCACATCGGCGCGTTCGGCGACGGCTCGCATCTGTACGGCGTCGTACCCGCCCTTGGACGCCAGTGCCAGCGTGGCGTCGACGATCCGTTTGCGACGGTCGCGCTGGGCGGCCGAGCCCAGCTCGTCCCCGTTCAGCGTGCCCATGGGGGCCTTCTGCTTGCTCATCGGGCGGTCCCCCGGTCCGGTCGAAACTTGTTCCAGTTTGTCCCTGAAGGGTACCTAACCTGACGGGTGGTTCAAACCAGGGGGCTTGACGACCTAAAGTGAAACACGTTCTATTTATGGACCGGGTTGGTTCGTGTGGGTTCGAGGACGTGGAGGTAACCGTGCCGATCGCCATCACCGAGGAGCAGCGGGCACTGGCCGACTCGATCCGCGCGTGGGCCGCGGATGACCGGCCGGTGGAACTCCTCCGCGGTGATCAGGGCTTCGACGGCTGTCTCGTGGCGCTGGGGCGCATCGGCCTGTTCTCGGTGGCCGTGCCGGAAGCGCTGGACGGCGCCGGAGCCGGGGTGGTGGACGCGGCCTCCGGCCTCGAAATCACCGCCGAAGCGCTGGTGCCGGGCCCGGTGTTCAGCAGCCTGCTCGCCGCGTTGCTGCTGGGCCGGGCCCCGGACACCCCCGCGGCCAAGGAACTCGTGCCCGCGCTGACCGACGGCTCGGCCACTGCGGCCGTCGCCTGGACCTCGCTCGGAGCGCGACCCGGCCCCGATGGATCGTTGCTGGTCAGCGGCGACACCGGGCCCGTGCTGGACGCCGATCCGGCCGCTCACCTGTTGCTCCACGCCGGTGACCAGTGGTTCGTGCTGCCGCCGGGGTCCGCCGGGGTGGAGGTCATCGCCGTCGACTCGATGGACCTGTCCCGCTCGCTCGGCACGATCCGGCTCACCGATGTCGTCGTGCCCGCCGACGCCTTCATCCCCGCATCGGGTGACGTCCGGGCACTCGCGGCCACCTTGGCCTGCGCCGAGGCCGCCGGGATCGCCCAATGGTGTCTGCGCACGGCCGTCGACTACGCCAAGGTCCGCGAGCAGTTCGGCCGTCCCATCGGCTCGTTCCAGGCGATCAAGCACCTGTGCGCGGAGATGCTCTGCCGCGCCGAGGCCACCGCCGCGCTGGCGTGGGACGCCGCGCGCGCGGCCGACGAGCCCGACGCCGACCAGCAGGAGTTCACCGCCGCGACCGCTGCCGGGTTCGCCCTCGACGCCGCGGTGGAGAACGCGAAGGACTGCATCCAGGTGCTCGGCGGCATCGGCTTCACCTGGGAACACGACGCCCACCTCTACCTACGGCGCGCGGTCACCCTGCGCCAGGTGTTCGGCGGTGGCGCGTACTGGCGGCGTCGCGCGGCCGAACTCGCGCTCGGCGGGGTCCGCCGTGGCGGCGACACCGCCACCGCGAGCGATCCCGAAATACGGGCGCTGGCCGAGGAAATCGCCGCGCTGCCTCTTGCCGAACAGCGCCGGAAGCTGGCCGAGACCGGGCTGCTCACTCCACATTGGCCGGAGCCGTACGGCCTCGGTGCGTCCGCGGCCCGTCAACTGGTCATCGACGCCGAACTGGATCGCGCCGGGGTCACCCGGCCGGAGCTGATCGTCGGCGCGTGGGCGGCGCCGACCATCCTGGAACACGGCACGGACGCGCAGCGGGAAAAGTACGTCGGGCCGACCCTGCGCGGTGAGATCACGTGGTGCCAGTTGTTCAGCGAACCCGGCGCCGGATCGGACCTGGCTTCCTTGCGCACCAAGGCGATTCGGGTCGACGGCGGCTGGCGGATCTCCGGGCAGAAGGTGTGGACCTCGCTGGCCGACCGGGCGGACTGGGGAATCTGCCTGGCGCGCACCGATCCGGAAGCACCGCAGCACCGCGGCATCACCTATTTCCTGGTCGACATGCACGCGGAAGGCATCGAAATCCGGCCGTTGCGGGAGATCACCGGTGAGGCACGGTTCAACGAGGTGTTCCTCGAAGACGTCTTCGTGCCGGACGAACAGGTCGTCGGCGAGGTCAACGGCGGCTGGAGGCTCGCGCGCACCACGTTGGCCAACGAACGGGTCGCGATGGGCTCGGGCACGTTGGTGGGGGAGGGCGTCGAACGGCTCGTCCGGCAACTGCGCGGCAGGACCGCGGATCCGCTGTTGCTGGACCGCCTCGGCGCGTTGATCGCGGACGGTTCGGCCGGGTCGTTGCTGGGGCTGCGCGGTACGTTGCGGACGCTGGCGGGACAGGATCCCGGTCCGGAATCCAGCGTGCGCAAGCTGATCGGCGTGCGGCACCGGCAGGAGGTCGCCGAGACCGCGCTCGAAGTCGTTGGCCCGCAAGGGGAATCGGTGAAGGAAGCGCAGTACGAGTTCCTGGTCTCGCGCTGCCTGAGCATCGCCGGCGGCACCACCCAGGTGCTCCGGAACGTGGCCGCCGAGCGACTGCTGGGCCTCCCTCGCGCGTAATTGTCGGGGGCGCGTCCTACGGTGACCGCCATGGAGCTCGCTCCCGGAACCCAAGCCCTGTTCGTGCCGTCCGACCCACCTCGTGACGGTGTGCTCGCCCTGTGGGGCCACGGCGGCGGTGATACGCCGATCGACCTGGTCCTGCCCAGGGAACAGGCCTTCCGCCGCACCCAGGTGGACGCTTCGGTGCTGCCCGTCGCCGACGCGGTCCGTGTGCTGCTCGCCGCCGGGGAGCACGCCAGCGCCACCATCACGGCTTGGGCGGAGGTGGTGGCGGCCGGGCTGAGCCTGGTCGCCCGCGGCCGGGTCGAGCCGGACGGCGCGAGCTGGCGGGCCGGGCCGCTCGAAGTGGACGACGCGCTGCGCCTGACCGAACTGGCCGAGGCGCTGCCGCCGGAGGCGCTCGCGCTGCCGTTGTCCGGGTTGAAACGGGTGCGACTGCACTCGCCGGAGTCGCTGGTGCGGGCGTTGTGGGACGCGATCGCGGACCTGCTCGCCGAGGGCACCGCCGTCCGGCTGGTGCTTCGCGTGGACCTCGCCGAGGAGCGCTTCGCCGGGGTGCTCGCGGTCCGCAGCGCGGCCGATTCGGGATTGGTGCTGGACGTCGCCGAGTTCGGTGACGCGCCGGAGGTGGTGCGTTCGCTGTTCGGCGAGCACGTCCAGGTACGGCTGGCGCTGGCACTGCGACGCGGGGCGGAAGTGTGGCCGCCGCTCGCGCGGGTGGTCGGCGGCGTGGTCGAGCTGACCGACGACGAGGTCGCCGAGTTGCTGCGCGGCGGTTCGTCCCGGCTGGGTGCCGCGGGCATCGAGGTGCTGTGGCCGAAGGACCTGTTCGAGGGGCTGCCGCGCGTCAGGGCTTCGGTGCGCGTGCCTTCGGAGTCGCCGCCGCAGCTCACGCTGACCCGGTTGCTCGACTTCCGGTGGCAGGTCAGCGTGGGGGAGGAGGAACTCACCGACGCCGAGGTGACGGCGCTCGCCGAGGCGAAACGCCCGCTCGTGCGGTTGCGCGGGCGCTGGGTGCGGGCCGATTCGCTGCTGCTGGCGAAGCTGCGCGCGAGACGTGCCCCGGTGACCGAGGCGGCCGCGCTGGCCGCCGCGCTCACCGGGGAGCTCGAGGTGGACGGCGAATGCGAGGAGTTCATGACGCCGTCCGTGATCACCGGGCTGCTCGCCCGGCTCCGCTACACACCCGACGAGGTGGTGGTGCCGCCGGACGGGCTGCACGCCACGCTCCGCCCGTACCAGCTCAGCGGGCTCGCCTGGCTGTCGAAGATGGCCGCGCTCGGCGTGGGCGGGTGTCTGGCCGACGACATGGGCCTGGGCAAGACGATCCAGCTGATCGCGCTGCACCTGCACCGCCGGGCCTGGCGGGAGGGGCCCACGCTGGTGCTGTGCCCGGCCTCGCTGCTCGGCAACTGGGAACGCGAGTTCGCCCGGTTCGCGCCGTCGGTCCCGGTGCGGCGGTTCCACGGTGGCAGGCGCAGCCTCGACGAGCTCGCCGGGGACGAGGTGGTGCTGGCCACGTACGGGGTGCTGCTGCGTGACCGGGAGACGCTGGCCACAGTGGAATGGGGGCTGATCGCCGCCGACGAGGCGCAGCAGGTGAAGAACGCCTCGTCGAAGACCGCGCGGGAGCTGCGCAAGCTCTACGGGGTGGCGAGGATCGCGCTGACCGGCACGCCGATGGAGAACCGGCTGAGCGAACTGTGGTCCATCCTGAACTGGACCACGCCCGGCCTGCTGGGTACTCCCGAGGAGTTCCGGCGCCGGTTCGCCCGGCCGATCGAACGCCACGCCGACGAGGCCGTGACCGACCAGCTGGCCGCGGTCGTGCGCCCGTTCTTGTTGCGGCGCAAGAAAACCGACCCGGACATCGCACCGGAGCTGCCCGCGAAGACCGAGACCGACCGGTTCGTGCCGCTGACGCGCGAGCAGGTGACGCTGTACGAGGCGGTGGTGCGGGAGAACCTGGCCGCGATCAGGGGTACCGAGGGCATCCGGCGCAAGGCGCAGGTGCTCAAGCTGCTGACCGAGCTGAAGCAGATCTGCAACCACCCGGCGCAGTACCTGAAGGAGCCCGGTCCGCTGGACGGGCGTTCGGGCAAGCTCGCGGCCTTCGAGGAACTGCTGGAGGTGATGCTGGACGCCGGGGAGAGCGTGCTGGTGTTCAGCCAGTACGTGGGCATGTGCCGGTTGCTGGAGAGCTGGCTGGCCGAGCGGGGGCTGCCCGCGCAACTGCTGTCCGGCTCGGTGCCGCTGGGGGAGCGGGACCGCATGGTGCAGCGGTTCCAGGCCGGGGAAAGCCCGGTGTTCCTGCTTTCCTTGAAGGCCGGCGGGGTGGGCCTGAACCTCACGCGCGCCACCCAGGTCATCCACTACGACCGCTGGTGGAACCCGGCGGTCGAAGACCAGGCCACCGACCGCGCCTACCGCATCGGCCAGGACCGGCCCGTGCAGGTGCACCGGCTCATCACCGAAGGCACCGTCGAAGAACGCATCGGCACCCTGTTGGCCCGCAAACGCTCCCTCGCCGACACCATCGTCGGCACCGGCGAACACTGGCTGACCAACCTAACCGACGAGGACCTAACCACCCTAATAACCCTAAACCTCTAACCCCCACATTCCCACCCCACCACCAACCCCCACATTCCCGCCCCCGAACCCCACGCCCAGACACCCGAGTTCCACATTCGTGCACCCGAACCCCACGCCTGCGCAGCCCAGCCCGACGCCTCGCCGCCGAACCCCACGTTCAGACAGCCGAGTTCCAAGTTGGCGTAGCTGAGTTCCACCTTCAGGTAGCCGAACTCCACGTTCAGATACCGAGTCCCACACTCGCGCAACCGAACCCGCGTTCAGGCAGGCGAGTTCCACACTCGGGTACCCGAGTCCACACTCGTGCGCCCGAGTCCTACGCCCGCGCGGCCGAACCCCACGTTCAAGCACTCGAGTTCCACGCCCGCGCAGCCGAGTTCCACGTTCAGGCGGCCGAACCCCACACTCGGGAACTTGAGTTCCACGTTCGGGCACGCGAGTCCCGCGTTGGTGCGGCCGAGTTCCACGTTCGGGCACGCGAGTTCCACGTTGGTGCGGCCGAGTTCCACGTTCGGGCACTCGATTCCTGCGTTGGGAACAGGTGAGTTCCACGTCGGTGTAGCCGAGTTCCGCACTCGGGCGGTCGAGTCCTGCATTAGGGCAGGCGAGTTCCACATTCAAGCGTCCGCGCACCCGAATCCACAGTCAGGCAAGCAAAGGCCCAGTCCGGCAGCCGAGAGGTGAGTAGTCGAAGCCCGCAGGAAGGAACCACCCACATGCCTCCTCACCCCGGTCCAAAGCCCAAAACACGGCGGGGATGGTCTTGTTAAGGCAAGCGTTCCCGCCTTGACAAGACCATCCCCGACGTAGTCACAATCAGGCGCCGGGGTGGTAGTGCACGCCCAGTCCACTCGAACCCGGGGCCAAAGTACGCCGCAGCACCAAGTCCTCATCGTAGTCACCGCCGTTCTGAGAACGGTAAGGCAAAGGGGCATCGTGCTCAGCGGACAGCACCTTCGAACGCACCAAAGAAACAGCAGCGGCATGGTCCTGCGCGCTCACCCGGCCCGCACCATAAACGGCGACCGGCGGTAGTACCGACATGCCCGTGTACCAGAGCGTCCCGTGTAGCAGCGGGAAGAGCACCAGGTCCAGTTGTCCGTTGATCCCCCGCGGGCCGAGGGCCGGTTCCCGGCTGCCCGCGGTCAACACCACCAGCGCCCGCTTCCCGGCGAGCATTCCTTCTCCGTAGCGCAGGGTCCGGCCGTCCGACGGATCGGTGACCCCGTAAGCGAAGCCCTGCACGAAGACGCGGTCCACCCAGCCCTTGAGGATGGCCGGCATGCTGTACCACCACAGCGGGAACTGCAGCACCACCAAGTCCGCCCACGCCAGTTTTTCCTGCTCCCCACGGATGTCCGCGCTCAGCGTGCCCGTCTCGTAGGCCCGCCGCGAGGCCGAGGCGACCTGCAACCGAGGCGAGGTCTCCTCAGGAAAATCATCCCGGTCGACCACGGCCTTCCACTTCATCGCGTACAAGTCCGACATCCGCACCTCGTGCCCGGCCTCGGCGAGTGCCTGCACGCCCTCGTCCCGCAGTGAACCGCTGAGCGAGGCCTGTTCCGGATGCGCGAAAACCCACAGCACGTTCATGCCTCGACCCTGCACCGCGACCAGCACGCGGACCAGTGGCCCAAAGGACAACATGTGCCAGAATTGGGCCATGTCGCTCATCGCCGCGTTCGTGCGTCACGGGGTGATGCCGCTGGAGCTGGGCATCGTCCACCAGTTGTTCGGCAGCGCGGCCACCCCGGACGGCGAGCCCTTCTACGAGGTCGTCACCTGCGCGCTCACCCCCGGGGAGGTGCGCACCGATGCCGACTTCTCCCTCCACGTCGCCGCCGGGCCCGAGGTGCTGGGCCGGGCGGACACGGTGGTCGTGCTCGCCTCCCACGAGCTGGACGAAACCGAGACCGAGGGCCGCCTGCCCGCCGAGCTGGCTGAAGCGTTCGGGCGCATCCGGCCGGGTACGCGCATCGCGTCGATCTGCACCGGGGCCTTCGCGCTCGCGGCCGCCGGGCTGCTCGACGGCAGGCGGGCGACCACGCACTGGAAGTCCGCCGATCACTTCCGCCGCCTCTACCCGCGGGTCGACCTCGATCCGGACGTGCTCTACACCGACAACGGCGACGTGCTCACCTCGGCGGGCGAGGCCGCCGGTCTCGACCTCTGCCTGCACATGATCCGCTGCGACCACGGCGTCGCGGTGGCCAACGAGGTGGCCAGGACCACGGTCGTGCCACCCCACCGCGAGGGCGGCCAGGCCCAGTACATCCCGCGCCCGGTCCCGCCGCGGCGCGCCTCGTCCACCGGCGACGCCCGCGCCTGGGCGCTGGCCCACCTCGACCGCCCGCTCACCCGCCACGACCTGGCCGAGAAGGCCGCGATGAGCGTGCGCACCTTCACCCGGCGCTTCCGCGAGGAGGTCGGCATGTCCCCGGCGCGCTGGCTCACCCAGCAACGCGTGGAGCGGGCGCGCCAGCTGCTCGAGGAAACCGACCTCCCGGTGGACCGCGTCGCCGAGAAATCCGGGTTCGGCACGGCCTCCTCCCTGCGCCAGCACCTGCAGGCCGCGCTGGGTGTCTCGCCGAGCAGTTACCGGGTGACCTTCCGCGGGGGCTTGCCGTGATCGCCGATCCGGGCTAAAACTAGAACAGGTTTCAGTTTGGTCCGGCGTCAGGAGGCCTGAGTGGACTTCACCCCCGGGGCGCACGAGGCCGCGGTCACCGAGCTGGCAGCGCAGATCCTGCGTGGTGAAGCCGACTCGTGGCCCGCGCTGGCCAAAGCGGGGCTGCTCGCCCTGTCGCTGCCCGCCGACCTGGGCGGGGACGGGCTCGGCGTCGCCGAAGTCTGTGCCCTGTTGACCGAAGTCGGCCGGACCGCCGCCGACGTCCCCGCGTTGCCCGCGCTCGCTCTGGGCGCCTTGCCGGTCGACGCTTTCGGCAGTCCGGAGCAGCGCGCGGCTTTCCTGCCCGGCGTCGGCGACGGCACCGAGGTGCTCACGGCCGCGCTGCACGAACCGTCGGCGCCCTTCCCGCGGAAACCGGCCACCACCGCGCGGCAGGCGGACGGCGGCTGGCTGCTCAGCGGCGTGAAGACCGCGGTGCCGCGGGCCGCCGAAGCCACCCGCGTCCTGGTCCCGGCGTCCTTGCCGGTCGGCACCGGCGTCTTCCTGGTCGACCCGAACGCGCCCGGCGTCACCGTCGAGGATTCGTACTACTCCGGCACCACGCCCGAGCACCGGCTGACCTTGGCGGAAACGCCGGTGACCGAACGGGAGCTGCTCAGCGGCACGATCGACGGCGTGCACCGGTTCGCCCTCGCCGGCACGCTCGCGGTGCTCGACGGACTGCTCGCCGGGGCGCTGGAGCTGACCACCCGGCACGTGCGCGAGCGCATCCAGTTCGGCAGGCCGCTGGCCACCTTCCAGGCCGTCGCGCAGCAGATCGCCGACGTCTACACCGCCTCGCGGACCGTGCACCTCAGCACCACCTCGGCGATCTGGCAGCTGGCGACCGGCCGGGACGCCGACGAGGAACTCGACATCGCCGCGTACTGGGCGGCCGAGCAGGTGCCGCTCGCCATGGGCGTCTGCCACCACCTGCACGGCGGGCTCGGGGTGGACACCAGCTACCCGATGCACCGGTATTCGGCCGCCGCCAAGGACCTCGTGCGCTTCCTCGGCGGGCACGCGCACCGGCTCGGCGAGCTGGCGGGGAGGCCCTGATGCACCTCGAACTCACCGCGGACCAGCAGCGGCTCCGCGACGAACTGCGCGCGTACTTCGCCGAACTGGTCTCCCCGGAGGAACGCCGGGCCATGGTGCGCGAGCGCCACGGCGCGGTCTACCGGGAGATCGTGCGGCGCATGGGCCGCGACCGCTGGCTCGGCGTCGGCTGGCCGAAGGAGTACGGCGGACGTGGTTTCGGCGAACTGGAGCAGCACATCTTCGCCGACGAGGCGGCACGGGCCGAGGTGCAGCTGCCGTCGGTGACCCTGCAGACCGTCGGCCCCACGTTGCAGGCGTTCGGCACCGACGAGCAGAAAGCCTTTTTCCTCCCCAAGATCCTCGACGGCGAGCTGCACTTCGCGATCGGCTACACCGAACCCGAAGCGGGCACCGACCTCGCCTCGCTGCGCACGACCGCGGTGCGTGACGGTGAGGAGTACATCGTCAACGGCCAGAAGATCTTCACCACCGGCGGCCACGACGCCGACTACGTCTGGCTGGCGGTGCGCACCGATCCCGAGGCGCCCAAGCACAAGGGCATCTCGATCCTGATCGTCGACACCACCGATTTCGGTTACAGCTGGACGCCGATCATCACTTGCGACGGCGCCCACCACACCAACGCCACCTACTACTCCGACGTGCGCGTACCGGTGAACCGGTTGGTGGGTGAGGAAAACGCGGGCTGGCGGCTGATCACCACGCAGCTCAACCACGAGCGCGTGATGCTCGGCCCGGCCGGGCGCATCGGCGGCCTCCACGACCGCGTCCTGGCGTGGGCGGCGGCGAGGTCCACACCGGACGGTATCCCGTTGCTCGACCTGCCCGACGTGCGTGCGGTTCTGGCCGAGACCCGCGCGGTGACCAGGGTGAACGAACTGCTCAACTGGCAGGTGGCGAGCGTGGCCAAACCGTCCGGAGTGGACATAGCCGACGCCTCCGCGACCAAGGTGCTCGGTTCGGAGCGCGTGCAGCGGATCGGCAGGCTGGCCGAGGAGATCGTCGGACGGCACGGTGACTTCGCCGATCCGGAGACCGCCGAACTCGCCGAGCTGCTCGACCGCCTGGCCAAGCGCAATCTGGTGTTGACCTTCGGTGGTGGCGTGAACGAGATCCAGCGCGAGCTGATCGCCACCGCCGGGTTGAAACTGCCGAGGGTGCCGCGGTGACCGACGTGGAGATCAAGGCCGCGGCCGAGCGCATCGCGGCCGGCGGCGAGTCCGGCAGGCGGTTCGCCCGTGACCCGGTGAACCAGGCGGCGGTGCACAGCTGGGTCGACGCGATCGGGGACACCAACCCGGTCTACGTCGATCCGGAGTTCGCGGCGAAGTCGGTGCACGGCGAACTGGTGGCGCCACCGGCGATGGTGCAGGCGTGGACGATGAACGGCCTGCGCGGCACCCGGCCCGCCGACGACCCGCTGGGCGCGATGATGTCCGTCCTGGACGACGCGGGGTTCACCTCGGTGGTGGCGACCAACTCCGACCAGAACTACCACCGCTACCTGCGCCCCGGTGAGCAGGTCGCGGCCACGACGCTGCTCGAGGACGTCACCGGGCCGAAGAAGACCGCGCTGGGCGAAGGCTGGTTCGTCACCACCAGGACGAACTGGTACGTGGGCGAGGAACTGGTGGCGGACATGGTGTTCCGCGTGCTCAAGTTCCGCCCTCGTCCGGCGCCGGACATCGTCGAAGCCCCGGGTGCCGCCGTGCTGCGGCCGGTGATCAGCCCGGACACGGCGTTCTTCTGGGACGGGACCAAGGTCGGCGAACTGCGGATCCAGCGCTGGGGTGACGTGCTCCGGCACCCGCCGGGGCCGATGCCGCCGGATGGCGCGCTGGACGCCGTGCCCGATCACGTGGTCGCGTCCGGCCGCGGCACGGTGTACAGCTACGTGGTGCACCACCACCCGCCGGTGCCCGGCAAGGAGCTGCCGTTCGTGGTCGCGCTCGTCGAACTGGAGGAAGGCGTGCGGGTGCTCGGTGAACTGCTGGATGCCAAGCCCGAGGAGGTCCACATCGGACTGGAAGTCCGGGCGGCGTTCCTCCGGATCGACGACGAACTGACCCTGCCCGCCTGGCGGGTGGCCCGGTGACCGCGGCGGTGGGCACCGAGCTGCCCGGACTGAAGATCGAGATCACGCCGACGTTCGTGATCAGCTCCGCGATCGCCACCCGCGACTACCAGGACGTGCACCACGACCGGGACGCCGCGATCGCCCGCGGTTCGAAAGACATCTTTGTCAACATCCTCACCGACACCGGTCTGGTGCAGCGGTTCGTCTCCGAATGGGCCGGGCCCGAGGCGCTGATCCGCTCGATCAAGATCCGCCTCGGGGTGCCGTGCTACGCCTACGACACGCTCGTCTTCTCCGGACGGGTGTCCGAACAGGACGGTCCGGAGATCGAGGTCGAAGTGACCGCCCGTGGTGCGCTGGGTGAGCACCTCACCGGCACCGTGCGGGTCGTGCTGCCGGGAGGCGTGTCGTGAAGTTCACGGGTACCACCGCGATCGCCGGGATCGGCGCCACCGAGTTCTCCAAGGATTCCGGGCGCAGCGAACTGCGCTTGGCCGCCGAATGCGTGCGCGCCGCCGTGCTGGACGCCGGGCTGAAACTGTCCGATGTGGACGGCCTGGTCAGCTTCACCATGGACGCCAACAGCGAGATCTCGGTGGCCAGGGAGCTGGGTATCGGCGAGCTGACCTTCTTCAGCCGGATCCACTACGGCGGGGGAGCGGCGGCGGCGACCGTGCAGCAGGCCGCGATGGCGGTGGCCACCGGGATGGCCGACGTGGTGGTCGCCTACCGCGCGTTCAACGAGCGTTCGGGGCACCGCTTCGGCCGGGTGTCCGCGGCCGCCGCGCAGCAGGTGAACTCTTCGGGCGTGGACAACAGCTTCCACTACCCGATGGGCATCGCCACCCCCGCCGCGACGGTGGCCATGCTGGCCAGGCGCTACCAGCACGAGTACGGCGCCACCAGCGAGGACTTCGGCCGGGTGGCGGTGGTGGACCGCAAGCACGCGGCGCGCAACCCGCACGCCTGGTTCCACGGCAAGCCGATCACCCTGGAGCAGCACCAGGCGTCACGCTGGATCGCCGAACCGCTGCGGTTGCTCGACTGCTGCCAGGAGAGCGACGGCGGGGTGGCGCTGGTGATCACCAGCCTCGAGCGGGCGCGCGACCTGCCGCACCCGCCCGCGGTGATCGCCGCGGCAGCGCAGGGCAGCGGCACCGACCAGTACGTGATGACCAGCTACTACCGCGACGACCTGGCGGCCCTGCCGGAGATGGGCGTGGTGGCGCGCCAGTTGTGGGCGCAGTCCGGGCTGTTACCGTCCGATGTGGACGTCGGCGTGCTGTACGACCACTTCACCCCGTACGTGCTCATGCAGTTGGAGCAGCTGGGTTTCTGCGGCCGTGGCGAAGCGAAGGACTTCATCGCCGACGGGCACCTGGAACTCGACGGCTCGCTGCCGCTGAACCCGCACGGCGGCCAGCTGGGTGAGGCCTACATCCACGGCATGAACGGCATCGCGGAGGGCGTGCGCCAGCTCCGCGGCACCGCGGTCAACCAGGTCCCCGGTGCCGGCCGGGTCCTGGTGACAGCGGGCACTGGTGTGCCCACCAGTGCCCTCCTGCTCACCTCGTGATCAGGCGACGGTGATCCGCACCGACGAGATCCGGTTGTCCCAGCCGATCAGGCCCAGGTCGGGCACGCTGCCGGCGAGCGTGAGCCCCGCGCCGAAGCACCCGGGGCTGTCGAACACCTCGACCCGCACGTCCGACAGCCGGATCGACGACGCCCGGTTGTCCAGCGGGCCCAGTAGCAAGCAGAACGTGCCGGAGCCGTTGATCAGCTGCGTGTGGCTTTCGCCGCCGTAGCCGGGCAGGTCGTGCAGGGAAACCAGCCCCGGCGCCTCCGGTGCGGCCAGCGCGGGCGCTGCTCCGCCGACGGCCACCGCCGCCGCACCGGCCCCGATCGCGAGGGTCCTGGCGATCTTTCCGTTCATGTCCACCCCAGTTCGTCGTGCTTCCCGGTGGGTTCCGGAAAGCACTCCTGAAGTTACCGAGTGCGTGCGGACCGCGGTGGGAATTCACCATGACCTGAACTACCGGCCGGTCAGCAGCCCTTCGGACAGGACCACGGCGTTGTCCCGCTCGGGCACGGTGGCGACCACGACGAACCGGCCGTCTTCGCGCCAGATCGAGGTCCGCAGGGTTTCACCGGGGAAGACCACGCCCGCGAACTTGGCCGACCACGAGCCGACGGCCGCCGCGTCGCCGTCGAGGACGGTGTCGGTCACCGCCTTGGCCACGATGCCGTAGGTGCACAGGCCGTGCAGGATCGGCCGGTCGTACCCGGCCCGCGCGGCGAATTCCGGATCGGCGTGCAGCGGGTTCCGGTCGCCGCAGAGGCGGTACAGCAGCGCCTGCTGCGGCAGGGTCGGCGTGTCGGCGACGAGGTCGGGCTCCCGGTCCGGCGTCTCGACCTTCGCCGAACTGCCGCGGTGGCCGCCGAAGCCGCCCTCGCCCTTGGCGAAGATGCTCGACCGCGCTGTCCACAAGGGACTGCCGTGCTCGTCGAGGGTGACCGTCTCGCGGATGATCACCGCGGCCTTGCCCTTGTCCAGTACGTCGACCACCTTCGTCCGCGAAGTGGCCTTGCCCGCCACCGGCAGCGGCCGGTGCGCGACCACCTCCTGGGTGCCGTGCACCACCCTGGACAGGTCGATGGACACGCCGGGGAAGGACACCGTCGGCGGCTCGGTCCAGTGGAAGGACGCCGCGACCGTGGCGAAGGTGGGCAGCACCCGCAGGTCGTCCTCCAGCACGTACCGCAGCTCGCGCGGGTCACCCGGATCGGCGCCTGCCCCGAGCGCGAGGTGGTAGAGCTGCACGTCCGCCGCGGTCCAGGAGAACCGCTCCTCGCCGAGTTCCGCGCCGATCGCGACCGCTGGGTCGATGGGCATGTCCACCACTCTCCGTCGTCTGCACGGGGGAGGGCCCCCGGGCCCCCGACCTGCACTCTGTCGTTTGCACGGGGGAGGGCCCCCGGGCCCCCGACCTGCACTCTGTCGTTTGCACGGGGGACGACCCCCGGGCCCCCGACCTGCTCATTGGTAGGTGACCGAGACCTCGTCGGTGAGCGGCACCGACTGGCACGCCAGCACGATGCCTTCCTCGAGGTCGTCGGAATCGAGTACTTCGTTGTTCAGCATCTTCACCCGGCCCGACACCAGACGGCAAGCGCAGGCGCTGCACTGCCCGGCGCGGCACGAGTAGGGCGCCGAGAACCCGGCGTCGAGCAGCAGGTCGAGCAGCTTGCGCTCCCGCGGCCACGGCAGGGACCGCTGCTCGCCGTCGAGGTCGACGTGCACCGTCGCGGGTGGCTCGGCCGACTCCTCGGCGACCACTTCGGCCACTTCCTCGAACGGGTTCCCGTCCAGAGAGAGGAACTTCTCGATGTGGACCAGTTTCCGGTCCCAGTCGAGCGCCTTGAGCGCGGCCTGCGCGGCGGCCATGAACGGCTTGGGCCCGCACAGGAACGCGGGCCTGCCGGGGAAGGGGGCGGCGAGCGACTGGAGCTGCTCGACCGACGGCAACCCCTGCACGCTTTCCAGCCAGTGCACCACGGTCAGCCGGTCGGGCATCGAGGCGGACAGCTCACGCAGCTCCCGCGCGAAGATCACCGACTGCTCGTCGCGGTTGGCGTATACCAGCAGCAGTCGGCCGGTTCCCTTGGCCAGAACCGATTTCACGATGGACATCACCGGCGTGATACCGCTGCCCGCGGCGAACAGCAGCAGGTCCGCGTCGAGATCCGGCGGGCAGAACACCCCCGACGGCGGCAGCACCTCGATCTCCGTGCCCGCCCGGATGTTGTCGCAGATCCAGTTGGACGCGTACCCGGTGCGCTTCACCGTGACCGTCAGCGGATCGCCGGTGTGCGGGGAACTGGACAGCGAGTAGCAGCGCGCCACCGAGCCGCAGCGATCGCTCGGCACGCGCAGGGTGAGGAACTGGCCGGGCCGGTAGTCCATGCCGGGGGCCGGTTCGAACACCAGCGAATGCGCGTCGGCGGTCTCGGCGATCACGTCCGCCACCCGCAGGCGCCGGACCTCACTCACCGGCGACCCCCAGCGCACCGGCCCGCACGTCCTCGTCGATGCTGCGCTGCAGTTCGGGGCAGGTGTCCTGCAACGCGGGCGGACGATCCGAAGCGGCGTACACCGGGCACGCCGAGCTGTCCGCGGTCCACTGGATGCTGGTGTGCTTGGGGCTGTTCTTCTTCACCAGCACGCGCACCGAGCAGGTGCGGCAGCCCACCGGTGCCAGCCCGCCGCTGAGGAACTCGCGGGTTTCCTCGGCCGAGGGCAACGGCCTGCCGAAAGCGGTGTGAGCCACCTCAGACCTCCGCCTCGGCCGCCTGCCGGGCCAGGTTCTCCTGGACCTCCACCGCCCACACCTCGTTCGCCCGTGTGGTGTCCACTTCGAACTCGAAGCGTTGGGTCATTTCCGGGGTGACGTCGGCGGCGTCCACGTAGAACTGTTCGTACCAGCGCCGGAGCTGGTAGACGGGTCCGTCCTCTTCGCACAGCAGCGGGTTGTCGATCCGCGACTTGTTCCGCCAGATCTCCACGTCCTGCAGGAAACCCACGCCGATGCTCTTGGCGAACTTCCCGGCGATGCCGTCCGCCTGCTCGTCGCTCACCCCGGGCAGCTTCTTCACGCTGACGCCCCACTGCAGCATGAACGAGTTCTCCGTGACCGGGTAGTGGCAGTTGATCAGCACGTTCTCGATCTCGAAGCCCTTGTAGGTGTTGAGCAGGGTGTTGATCATGTAGGACGGGCCGTAGTAGGAGGCCTCCGAGCGGAGCAGGTTCTCCTCACCGCCGTAGTTCGAGGCCATGCCCATGTCCGGGCGGCCCTTGGTGTTCAGGTACTGGGTGGCGATGTGGCCCTCGAACACGTTCTTGAAGTAGGTCGGGAACGCGTAGTGGATGTAGAAGAAGTGGGCCATGTCGACCATGTTGTCGATGATCTCGCGGCAGTGCGAGTTCTCGATCAGCACCGAGTCCCAGGTCCAGTTGCTCCACTCACCGCTGAAGATGCCGTCGATGCGGGGGATCGCCAGCTCCGGCGGCGGCGGGTTGCCCTCGGGGTCGTGCCAGACGAACAGCTGCTTGTTCTCCTCCACCGTGGTCCACGCGCGGGTACGGGCCCGCAGCGGAACCCTTTTGGCGTAGGGGATCGCCTTGCACTTGCCGTCGCCGCCCCAGCGCCAGTCGTGGAACGGGCAGGCGATCTCCTCGCCCTTGACCGTGCCCTGGGTGAGGTCGCCGCCCATGTGCCTGCAGTACCCGTCGAGCACGTTCAGCTCGCCGTTCCCGGACTGGAAGACCACCAGCTTGGTGCCGAAGGCGTTGATGGCGTGCGGTTTCCCGTCGCGGAACGAGTCGGCGAGGCCGAGGCAGTGCCAGCCGCGGGCGAAGCGGGCCGGTGGTGCGCCGGCGTCGATCTCCCGGTAGTTCGGGGGTCCGGGGGCCGCCCCCCGAGCGGGCGCGGAGTGGGTCTCGGTCATCGCGTACCTCCGGTTCGATTCTTGGCCGCGAGGTCCTCGGCCGCAAGGTAGCCGAAGACCATCGCCGGTCCGATGGTCGCGCCCGGCCCCGCGTAGGTGTGGCCCATCACCGCGGCGCTGGTGTTGCCCGCCGCGTACAGCCCGTCGATCACCGAGCCGTCCGCGCGCAGCACCCTGGCGCGGGTGTCGGTCAGCAGGCCGCCCTTGGTGCCCAGGTCACCGGGCACCACGCGGACCGCGTAGAACGGCGCGCGGTCCACCGGGCCGAGGCTGGGGTTGGGCTTGTTGCGCGGGTCGCCGTAGTAGTGGTCGTAGGCGCTCTTGCCCCGGCCGAAGTCCTGGTCGACGCCGTCGCTGGCGAAGCCGTTGAAGCGGGACACCGTGGCTTCGAGGCGGTCGGGGGGCAGTCCGGTGGCCTCGGCCAGTCCGCGCAGGGTGGCGGCCTTGGCCGCGATGCCCGCCTTGAACCACCGGCCGGGCAGCGGCTGACGCGGGCCGAGCCCGGTGAACATGTACCGGTTGCGGTTGCGCTGGTCGAAGATCAGCCAGGCGGGCACGTTCTCGCCGGGACCGTCGCCCTGGCCGTACTTCCCGCCGTACATCGCGTGCACGGCTTCGACGTAGGGCGCGGATTCGTTGACGAACCGCTCGCCGCGTTCGTTGACCAGCAGGCAGCCGGGCCGGGAGCGCTCGGCGAGGGCGAACCACGGTCCGCCGGTCAGCGGGATGGACGGACCCCACCAGGCGTCGTCCATCAGTTCGGTGGTGGCGCCCAGTTTGAGCCCGGCGAGGATGCCGTCGCCGGTGTTCGCCTCGGCGCCGACCGTCCACTCGGTACTGATCGGCGCGCGCTGGTACTTGGCGCGCATTTCCGCGTTGCGCTCGAATCCACCGCACGCCAGCACCACGCCGAGCCGGGCGCGGATCTCGGTGCCGTCGGCCACCAGTACGCCGGTGACGCGGTTGCCCTCGGTGCACAGGTCGGTCAGCGGGGTGCTGAGGCGGACCGGGACGTCGGCGCGCAGCAGGCCCGCCCGCAGTCCGGCGGACAGCGCTTGGCCCATGGCGAGCAGGTGCTTGCCGGTGAACCGCCCGGCCAGCCAGCGCACACCGAGCCGGAGCACGCGTGTGAGACCGCGCGGGTGCCGGGCGAGCAGGCTCAACCAGCGGTAGTCGGCCTGCATCAGCGGCACTCCGGCGGGCGGGGCGCTGTAGGGCGGTTCGAGGTTCGCCAACTCGTCGCCGAGCACCTTGGCGTCCAGGGGCAGGGGTTCCGCCGAGCGCCCGCCGGCGCGGCCGCCGGGCGCTTCGGGGTGGTAGTCCGAATAGCCGGGCACCCAGCACAGTCGCAGCGGCGTCTCACGATGGAGGAACTCGACCACTTCGGGGCCGCGGTCGAGGTAGGCGTTCCGGCGTTCCGCGGGTACCACGTCACCGACGATGGCTTCGAGGTATTCGCGTGCTCGCTCGGGTGGCTCGTCGATACCGGCCGCGCGAAGTGCCTCGTTGCCGGGGATCCACACGCCGCCACCGGATCGGGCGGTCGAGCCGCCGTACTTGGCGGCCTTCTCCAGCACCACGACGCTGAGCCCGTGCCGGGCCGCGGCGAGTGCGGCGGTCATGCCCGCGGCACCGCTGCCGACCACGACGACGTCGAACTCGTCGGGCATCAAAGCCTCCCGTGCTACTGGAACGCGTTATAGAAACGCGAACAGCTGGTCGTTGCGCTATGGGTCACCATAGACGAGAACGTGTTTCAGTTCTAGGCTGCCGGAGGTGAGCGGAACCGTGCAAACCGGGGTCTTGGTCGTCGGGTTCGGGGCGGCAGGAGCGTGCGCCGCGCTGGAGGCCGCCGAGGCCGGAGCCGACGTGCTGGTGCTCGACCGCTTCGAGGGCGGCGGTGCCACCACGCTCAGCGGCGGCATCGTGTACGCGGGTGGCGGTACCGCGCAACAGCGGGACGCCGGCGTCACCGATTCGGTCGACGCCATGCACGCCTACCTCCGGCTCGAGGTCGGAGATGTGGTGAGCGAGCAGACGTTGCGCTCATTCTGCGAAGGCAGCGTCGAGATGATCCGCTGGCTGGAACGGCACGGCGTGCCGTTCGAAGGCAGCCTGTGCCCGGAGAAGACCTCGTACCCGGGCAACCGCCACTACCTGTACTACTCCGGCAGTGAGTCGTCCGGCGGCTTCCGCGACGCCGCCGAGCCCGCGCCGCGCGGGCATCGCGCGAAAGGACGCGGGACCTCGGGAAAGGCGCTGTTCAAGCCGCTCGCGGCGCAGGTTCGACGCCGGGCCACGGTGTTGCCGCAGACCCGGGTTCGCCGCCTGGTCCAGTCGGCCGATGGAACGGTGACCGGCGTGATCGCGTCGACGCTGCGTGACGCTCCGGCGTGGGCGCGAGCCCTGCACCGGCGACTCGGCCAGTGGTCCGCGAAGCCCGGTATCTACGTGCCCGCCCTGCGGAAGAAGCTGCATCGGCGCGTGGTGGCACTCGAGGAACGCTTCGCCCGCGAGCTCGAAATCTCGGCACACAGCGTGATCCTCACGGCCGGTGGCTTCATCGCCAACCGCGAGTGGATCCGGGAGCACGCGCCCGCCTACCGCCGTGGCCTGCAACTGGGCACGGTCGGTGACGACGGCTCGGGCATCGAGCTGGGCAGGTCGGCCGGTGGGGCGACCGCTGGGCTGGGCCGCGTCTCCGCGTGGCGCTTCCTGACCCCGCCGAGCGCGTTCCTCGGCGGATTGCTGGTCAACGAGCGGGGGCAGCGGGTCATCGACGAGTCCCGGTATGGCGCCGCGGTCGGGGAGGAGCTGATCGAGCGGCACGGCGGCAAGGGCTGGCTGCTGCTCGACGAAGAGCTGGTCCGGCGCGCCCGTGCGCAGGGCGATGTGCAGTGGTTCCAGCGGTTGCAGACGCTCTACCTGCTCAAACGCGGTCGCGTGCTCGGCGGCACGATCGCCGGAGTGGCCCGGCGAGCCGGGGTCGACCCGGACGGGCTGGCCGAGACCGTGGTGGCCGCGGACGCCGTGCCCGACCCGATGGGCAAGCCCGCCGCCTTCGTGCACCGCTTCGGCTCGCCGCCGTACTCGCTGGTGGACGTGTCGATCCGGCCGAGCCTGGCGTTCCCGTGCCCGATGCTCACCCTCGGCGGGCTGGTGGTGGACGAGGGCAGCGGCCGGGTGCTCGGCGGTGACGGCAGGCCGATCCCGGGACTGTATGCCGCCGGGCGGACCGCGGTAGGAATCTGTTCTCGTTCCTACGTGAGCGGGCTGTCGCTGGCCGATTGCGTGTTTTCCGGCCGTCGTGCCGGGAACCACAGTGGGCGGACGCTGCGGGAACTCGACAAAAACGAGAACGTGTTCTAGTCTTGGCGGTATGACAGAGCCGAGTGTCGGCGGTGTGCTCGCCGGGGTCTCCGAGCTGCTCCCCGTGTTGCGGGAACGGGCGCAGGAGACCGAGGACGCCCGCCGCATTCCCGAAGAGTCGATCAAGGCGTTGCAGGAGACCGGCTTCTTCAAGCTGCTGCAGCCCAAGCCGTACGGCGGCTACGAAGCCGACCCGGTTTCCTTCTACACCGCGGTGAAGCACATCGCGAGCGCCTGCGGGTCCACCGGCTGGGTGGCCTCCATCCTCGGCGTGCACCCCTGGCACCTGGCGTTGTTCGACGCGCAGGCCCAGGAGGACGTCTGGGGCGAAGACCACGAGGTCCGGCTGTCCTCTTCGTACGCGCCGATGGGCAAGGCGAAGGTGGTCGACGGCGGTTACCGGCTCAGCGGGCGCTGGAGCTTCTCCTCCGGCTGCGACCACGCGACCTGGGTGCTGCTGGGTGCGCCCGCCTTCGACGCGGACGGCAAGCCGGTCGACTTCTGCACCTACCTGCTGCCGATCGCCGACTACGCCATCGAAGACGTCTGGGACACCGTGGGGCTGCGGGGAACCGGCAGCAACGACGTCATCGTGGACGACGTTTTCGTGCCGTCGCACCGGGCGCTGAGCTTCATCGCCACCTCGAAGCTCAAAACTCCCGGTCAGGCGGTCAATCCGGGCCCGCTGTACCGGTTGCCCTACGGCTCGGTGCACCCGTCCACCATCACCGCGCCGATCATCGGCATGGCACAGGGCGCCTACGACGCGCACGTGGACTTCCAGCGCGGGCGCGTCCGGGCCGCCTACGCCGGTGAGCAGTCCAAAGAGGACCCGTTCGCCAAGGTGCGGATCGCCGAGGCGGCCAGCGAGATCGACGCGGCCTGGCTCCAGCTGACGCACAACATCGACGAGCTGTACCAGTTGGCGTGCGCGGGGGAGAAGCTGCCGTTCGCCACCCGGCTGCGCGTCCGCCGCGACCAGGTGCGCGGCACCGAGCGGGCGATCTCCGCGATCGACCGGCTCTTCGAGAACTCCGGCGGCCGCGCGCTGCGGACCGGCACGCCGATCCAGCGCTTCTGGCGGGACGCGCACGCCGGCCGGGTGCACGCGGCCAACGACCCGGAACGCGCCTACGTCATGTACGGCACCGGCGAGTTCGGGCTGCCGGTGGAGAACGGGATGGTGTGACGGTGACCGAAGGCCAGTACGCCCAGGTGACGCCGGAACTCCGGCTGCACTACCACGAAACCGGGGCCGAGCACGAGGAAACGGTGATCCTGCTGCACGGCGGCGGGCCGGGCGCCTCGGCCTGGAGCAACTTCGGCCGCAACCTGCCGGTGTTCGGCAAGTCCTTCCGCACCATCGCGGTGGACCAGCCGGGGTTCGGGCGGTCGGACAAGCCGGTCGAGCACCCGCAGTACTTCAAGCACAGCGCCACCGCGGTGATCGCGCTGATGGACAAGCTCGGCATCGAGCGGGCGCACCTGGTCGGCAATTCACTCGGCGGCGGCGCCGCTGTCCGGCTGGCTTTGGACCACAGTGGACGCGCCGGGCGGCTGGTGCTGATGGGCCCTGGTGGGGTCAGCGTGAACGTGTTCGCGCCGGACCCGACCGAGGGCGTCGGCAAGCTGGCGGCGTTCGGGGCGAAACCCACCCGGGAGAACATGGAAGCCTTCCTCCGGGTGATGGTGTTCGACCAGTCGCTGATCACCGACGAACTGGTCGACGAGCGGTTCGCGCTGGCGAACACCCCGGAGTCGCTGGCCGCGATGCGTGCGATGGGTGCGTCGTTCATGCGGCCGGACAGTTTCGAGCAGGGCATGCTCTGGCGTGAGGTGCACCGGCTGCGCCAGCGCGTGTTGTTGATCTGGGGCCGGGAGGACCGGGTGAACCCGCTCGACGGCGCGCTGGTGGCGTTGAAGAACATCCCGCGCGCGCAACTGCACGTGTTCGGACGCTGCGGGCACTGGGCACAACTGGAGAAGTTCGACGAATTCAACCGGCTCGCCATCGAATTCCTCGGCGGCCGCGGCGGAGGTGTGGGGTAAATGGGCATCCGATCGCTGGGGTATCTGCGCATCGAGGCCACGGACCTGGCTGCCTGGCGCGAATACGGGCTCAAGGTGCTCGGCATGGTCGAGGGCAAGGGCACCGACCCGGACGCGTTGTACCTGCGCATGGACGACTTCCCGGCTCGGCTGGTGATCGTGCCCGGTACCTCGGACCGGCTCGCGCAGGTGGGCTGGGAGGTGTCGAACGCCGCGGAACTGGAGGAAGTGCGCCAGAGCCTGGCCGCGCACGAGGTGCCGTTCAAGGAGGGCACCGCGGAGCAGCTGGCCGACCGGCACGTGGTCGAGATGATCACCTTCGAAGACCCGTCGGGCAACACGCTCGAGGTGTTCCACGGCATCGCGTTGCAGCACCGGCGGGTGGTCAGCCCGTACGGGCACCGGTTCGTCACCGAGGAGCAGGGGCTCGGGCACGTCGTACTGTCCACTCACGATGATGCCGCGGCCTTGCAGTTCTACCGTGACGTACTGGGTTTCCGGCTGCGTGACTCGATGCGGTTGCCCCCGCAGTTCGTCGGCAGGCCGGCCGACGGCGAACCGGCGTGGCTGCGGTTCTTCGGCTGCAACCCGCGGCACCACAGCCTGGCGTTCCTGCCGATGCCGGTGCCGAGCGGGATCGTGCACCTGATGGTCGAGGTGGAGAACACCGACGACGTCGGCCTGTGCCTGGACCGCGCGCTGCGGCGGAAGGTACCGATGTCGGCGACGCTGGGCAGGCACGTCAACGACCTGATGCTGTCGTTCTACATGAAGACGCCCGGCGGGTTCGACATCGAGTTCGGCTGCGAGGGCAGGCAGGTCGACGACGACAACTGGATGGCGCGCGAGAGCACCGCGGTTTCGTTGTGGGGGCACGACTTCTCGATCGGGGCGCAGCAGCCGTGACCGCGGCGGCGGCGATCGACGCGGCTCGCTTCCGCGCGGTGCTGGGGCACTTCTGCACCGGTGTCGCGGTGGTGACGGGTCACGACGGAACCGCTCCGGTGGGTTTCGCGTGCCAGTCCTTCGCCGCCCTTTCGCTCGACCCGCCTTTGGTCCTTTTTTGTCCTTCTCGCAATTCCGGTTCGTGGCCGGTGATCGAGCGGAGCGGTTCTTTCGCGGTGAATGTGCTTTCGGAGGGCCAGCAGGAACTCAGTGCTGTTTTCGGGGCGCGGGGCGTGGACAAATTCGCTTCGGTCCCCTGGCAACCGGGTCCTTCGGGTGCGCCTTTGCTGGAGGGTGCCCTCACCTGGCTCGACTGCTCGGTGGAAACCGTGCACCCGGCCGGTGACCATCACGTGGTGATCGGCCGAGTCCGCGCCCTGGGCGCCGAAGCCGCCGACCACGGCGCGCCCCTGTTGTTCTACCGAGGCCAATACGCGGCGACACGAGCCCGAACAGAACTCGACACCCTCTACGACTGGCCCCGCCCCGACGACTGGCTATAACCCACCCCACACTCACACACCCGACCCCCACGTTGGCGCACCCGAGTTCCACATTCGTGCAGCCGAACTCCACACTCAGGCAGCCGAACCCCGCGTTCGGGAAGCCGAAATCCACATTGGCGCGAGGCGATGTCATGAAAGCCACATTCGAGACATCCAACGTCCCGAAAGCCACATTCGTGACACGCGCTCCCGCCTATGCCGTGAAAGCCACATTCACGGCATCCACCCGGGCTCTACCGGCAACGTGAACGCGGCACTCGGCTACCCGAACGTAGAACTCGGGTCTATCCCGTGATCGGTGTTTCCGGCGTTGTTGATCAGTAGGTTTCGGCGGCCGGCCAGCGGTCACCGAAGGTGATGGCGAAGGCGTTGAGCACGGGTGTCCAGCGCATCGTCCATCGGGTGCGGCCTGTCCCGGTCGGGTCCAGGCTGCGGGTCACAAGGTACAGGCACTTCATCGCCGCTTGCTCGGTCGGGAAATGCCCGCGTGCGCGGATCGCCCGCCGATAGCGGGCATTGAGCGACTCGATCGCGTTCGTGGAACAGATCATGCGCCGGATCTCGACGTCGTAGTCGAGGAACGGAATGAACTCGTCCCAGGCGTTGCGCCAGAGCCGGATCATCGCCGCGTATTTTCTTCCCCAGGTTTCGTCGAGATCGTTCAGCGCGGCGAGCGCGGCGGCGGGATTAGGCGCGGTGTAGATGGGTTTGATCTCTCGTTTGACCGCGTCCCAGTCTTTGCGGGACACCAGCCGGAATGTGTTCCGGATCAGGTGAACAATGCAGGTTTGCACGACAGCCTGCGGCCACACATTCGCCACCACTTCGGGCAGGCCTTTCAGTCCGTCGCAGACGAGGAAGAACACGTCACCGATGCCACGGTTCTTCAGGTCGATCAGCACGCTCATCCAGAACTTCGCGCCCTCACCACCAGTGCCCATCCACAGACCCAGGACGTCCTTGCGCCCGTCCACCGTGACCCCGATAGCCGCGTAGACCGGACGGTTGGCGACCTGGCCGTCGCGGACCTTGACATGGATCGCGTCGATGAACACCGCCGCATACACCGCATCGAGGGGCCGGTTGGCCCACTCGTTCATCTCCGCCACGACCTTGTCGGTAATCCGCGACACCGTCTCCTTCGACACCGAGGCACCATAGATCTCGGCGAAATGCGCTGAGATCTCACCCGTGGTCATGCCTTTCGCATACAGCGACAACACGATCTCGTCCACATCCGTGAGCCGTCGCTGCCGCTTCTTCACGATCTGTGGCTCGAACGTGCCTTCCCGATCTCGGGGAACCTCGATGCCGACCTCGCCGGCGGCATCGGAGATCACCGTCTTCGGCCGTGCCCCATTCCGCACGTTCGTCGAGGCCCGGTCCGCCTCGGCACGATTCTTCTCGTGCCCGAGATGCTCGGTCATCTCCTCGTTGAGCGCGGTCTCCAGCACATTCTTGGTGAACAGCTTCAGCAAGCCGTCCGGGCCGGTCAGCGCCAGCCCCCGGGCCTTGGCCTCGGCCACCATCGCCGCCGCAGCGGCCTGCTCCGGCGACAGCTCCCGCGCCGGCTTGCCCTCACGCTTACGTGGACTCACAACCTCAGATGTCATCACTCACAGTGCCCATCCCGCCGGACCTCAGCCCGGCGTGTCGGGCCGGAAACACCGATCTTGGAACAGTCCCTAGAACTCGGGTTCCTGAACGTGGGACTCGGATGCTTGAGTGTGGGGTTCGGGTTCTTGGACGTGGGGATCGGGTGTGAGTGTGGGGTTCGGGTGTGTGAGTGTGGAAGTCGGGTGGGTGGACGTGGGTTAGGGGCGTAGGGGGGTGCCGGCGTCGTGGAGGTGACGTAGGGCTTGGGCGTAGGAGTCGATGAGGCCGGTTTCGTGGTACGAGACGCCCAGTTCGGCGCAGTACTCCCGCACGATGGGTTGTGCGCGTCGCAGGTGCGGGGTGGGCATGCTCGGGAACAGGTGGTGCTCGATCTGGTAGTTCAGCCCGCCCATGGCGGTGTCGACGAACCACCCGCCCCGCACGTTGCGCGAGGTGAGCACCTGGCGTCGCAGGAAGTCCGGGCGGTCGGCGCCGGTGAGGGTCGGCATGCCCTTGTGGTTCGGTGCGAAGATCGATCCCATGTAGACACCCCACAGCCCCTGGTGCACGGCGATGAACACGAGCGCCTTCAACGGCGACAGCACCAGGAACACCGCACCCAGGTACAGGGCGAAGTGCGCGAACAGCAGGCCCGCCTCGAGGCCGCGGCGTTTGAGCGTCGGCTTCAGCACCGCGCGCACGCCGGAGAAGTGCAGGTTCAGCCCTTCCAGCGTCAGCAGCGGGAAGAACAGGAAGGCCTGGTAGCGGCCGATGAACCGCGGGATGCCGCGTGCCGCGCGTGCCTGGTCCTTCGACCACACCAGCACGTCCGGGTCCACGTCGGGGTCGAGTTCTTCGTGGTTCGGATTGGCGTGGTGGCGGGTGTGCTTGTCCATCCACCAGCCGTAGCTCATGCCGATGCTGAGGTTGCCCGCGAGCCGCCCGGCGATCTCGCTCGGCCGCCGCGTGCGGAACACCTGCCGGTGCGCGAGGTCGTGGGACAGCAGCGCGATCTGGCCGAACAACACGGCCAGCAGCACGGCGACGAACAGCGTCGCCCAGGAGTCGCCGAGCCAGGCGAACAGCGTCCAGGCGGCGGCGAACAACGCGGTCACCACGCCGAAGCGCAGCGTGTAGTAGCCGGGGCGCCGGTCCAGCAGGCCGGCCTGGTTGATTCGTCGCGAGAGCCGGGCGAAATCGCTGCCGGTCTCCGTGGCGGTGATGGGCTGTGTGGTCACGTGTCGAGTCTGGTGACTCTGCGTCAGCACCGGTAGCCGGTGGACCACCCGGATCGCGGTAGGGCAGACCCCACCATCGTGCGCAGGTGCTCCCGCGGTGAGCCGAGGAGGAAGCTGCTGCCGTGCGCGCGCTTGAAGTACCGGTGCGCCGGGTGTTCCCAGGTGATGCCGATGCCGCCGTGCAGCTGGATCATCTCCGCGGCGATCGTGCTGAACGCCTCCGAGCAGTGCACCTTCGCCACCGCGGCCAGCGAAGGGTCGTCGGCGGCTGCCGCCACGCATGAGCCCGAGGTCTCCACCAGCACGTACAGGTCGGCGAGCCGGTGCTTGATCGCCTGGAAGCTGCCGATCGCCCGCCCGAACTGCCGCCGCTGCTTCGTGTACTCCAGCGTGATCTCGAAGGCCCGCGCCATCGCCCCGGTCTGTTCCGCGGCCACCAGCACGCACGCCTGGTCGTACACCGACGGATCGAGGTCGCCGACGAGCTCGGCCCTGGCGCCGCGGAGTTCCACGGTCGCCAGCCGCCGGGTCTCGTCCATGGTGGGGGAGTGGTCGCGCCGGACGCCCGGCTGATCGACCGGAACGGCGTACAAGCCGGAGCCCGCGGCCACGAGCAGCAGCTCCGCCGAATCACCGTCGAGCACGTACCGGTCCAGCCCGTCCACAGTGGATCCGGAGACCGCGAAGTCCGACCAGGCCACGGTGCCGGTGGTCAGTTTCCCCGACAGCGGCGAGTCCGCCAGTGCCAACGCGGCGATGGAGGTCGACAGGAACGGCAGCGGCGAGAGCACACGCCCGAACTCGGCGGCGACCACGGCCAGTTCGGGCAAGCCCGCGCCCAAGCCGCCGTGCTGCTCGGGCACGGCCAGTGCGGCGACACCGATCTGCTCGCACAGCACGTCCCAGGACGCACCACGCGACAGCGCGGTGCGCACCGAGGAACGCAGCGCGTCCAGTTCCTCCGCCGTGCTCACGCCAGCACCCGGCCGCGGTGGAAGGCCGGTGTACCCCAAACGCCCACGAGCGCGCGGACCTTCGTCAACCGCAAGCCCAATCCGTGTTCGGCGGTGTAGCCGATCGCGCCGTGCACCTGGAGGCCGGTGCGTGCCGCCAGCGAGGCGGCCTGCCCCGCCGCGACCTTCGCCGCTGAGACGTCCCGTGCCGACGCGGTCAACGCGGCGGCGTAGAGCAGCGGCCGCGCGAGTTCCAGTGCGGTCACGGTGTCCGCGAGCAGGTGCTTGATCGCCTGGTAGCTCCCGATCTCACGGCCGTACTGCTTGCGCTGCTTCGCATACGCCACCGAAGTCGCCAGCAGCCATTCCCCCGCGCCGAGCAACTGCGCGGCGGTGGCCAGCGCGCCGTGCTCGAAGGCGAGCGGCACGCCGTCGCCGATGCGGGCGCCGGGCTCCGGCCGGAACAACCGGCGTGCCCGGTCGACCGACTTCAGCCGCTCGCCCGGCTCGAACTCGTGCACACCGTCGTCCACGAGCAGCAGGCGGAGGTCGGCGACGTCGGCGTCCAGTCCGTACGGCACGTGTGGCGGCAGCGCCACCGACGCCAGCCGTCCGCCGGAGTCGATCGAAAGCGCGGGCAGCACCGCGGCCGTCTCGACCCACGGCCCCGGCACGGCGTGGTACCCGAGGCGTTCGAAGGCGACCACCAGGTCGACCAGCGAGCCACCGGAGTCGAGCAGATCGAGCAGGCCCAGCGCGCTGAGACCGTGCCACAGCTTCATGCCCGGGCCCAGATCGTCGTCCGCCCAGGCGCGAGCGGCGGCATCGCAGTCCGCTGTGGACAGGTAGTCGTCCAGCGCGGCCGAGAAGTCGGTTTGCTCGGCGGAAAGCGCGAACCTCATCGATCACCTCGCGGTAGTCCGAGCAGCCGCTCGGCGACGATGTTGCGCTGGATCTGGTCGGTACCGCCGTAAATGGGACCGGCCAGGGAGAACAGCCAGCCGTCCGGCCAGTCCCCGGATACCTCCGCCGACGGACCGAGCAGTTCCAGCGCGGTTTCGTGCATCGAAACGTCCAGCTGCGACCAGAAGAGCTTGTTCACACTGGACTCCGGACCCAGCGCGGCACCCTCGGCGAGCCGGGTGGCCGTGCCGAAGGTGTACAGCTGGTAGGCGCGGGCGCCGATCCACGCGTCGGCGACACGATCGGCCAGCGCGGGATCGCGCGTTTCGGACCACAGGCGGACCAGCCGGTCGGCCGTGGCCAGGAACCGGCCGGGGCTGCGCAACGACAGCCCGCGTTCGTTGTTCGCCGTGGTCATCGCGACACGCCAGCCGGCGCCGGGTTCGCCGATCACGTCCTCGTCCGGTACGAAGACCTCGTCGAAGAACAGCTCGGCGAAGCCCGACTCGCCGTCGAGCTGGGCGATCGGCCGCACCTGCACGCCATCGGCCCGCAGGTCGATCATGAAGTAGGTGAGCCCGCGATGTCGGACCCCGGCCGGATCACTGCGGAACAAGCCGAACGCCTTGTCCGCGAACGCGGCCCGTGAACTCCACGTCTTCTGCCCGGAGAGCAGCCAGCCGCCCGAGGTGCGGGTGGCCGTGCTGCGCAACGCGGCGATGTCGCTGCCCGCTTCGGGTTCGGACCACGCCTGTGCCCAGACCTCCTCCGAACGCGCCATCTTCGGCAAGATCCGGGCCTGCTGCTCGGGTGTGCCGTGGGAGAACAGGGTCGGCGCGAGCATGAACAGGCCGTTCTGGTTGACCCGCCCGGGTGCGCCCGCCGCGTAGTATTCTTCCTCGAACACCAGCCAGTCCACCAGGGACGCGTCCCGGCCACCGAACTCCTCCGGCCAGGAGACCACCGAAAGCCGGGCGTCGGCCAGTTTGGCCTCCCATTCCCGGTGCAGCGCGAAGCCTTCGGCGGTGTCGAACGACGGCAGCTCGACCACGTGTTCGGCGAGCCAGTCCCGTACTTCGGCCCGGAACGCCAGCGTGGATCCGGGCAGGTCCAGGTCCATCAGGGCTTCCCGGCGTCTCGCATCGAGCGGGCGTCCTGCCCGCCGAGTGAGTCCCCGCCGGCGACCTCGGCGTTGTGCGCGTGCGCGAAGTGGTGCAGGCCGAACACCGAGTCCATGCCCGCGCGCAGGCCCATCAGGTCCTCCGCCTGGTTGACCGCCTTCTTCGCCAGCGCGAGCCCGAACGACGGCATGGCGGCGATCTTCCCGGCGAGTTCGAGCGTCGCGGACTCGAGGTCTTCGCGCGGCACCACCCGGTTCAGCATGCCCCATTCCTTCGCCTGCGCGGCGGTGAAGCGTTCGCCGGTGAACAGCACTTCCTTGGCCGCGCGCGGCCCGAGCACCCACGGGTGCGCGAAGTACTCCACCCCGGGAATTCCCATGCGCACCACCGGATCGGCGAAGAAGGCGTCGTCGGAGGCGACGATCAGGTCGCACGACCATGCCAGCATCAGCCCGCCCGCGATGCACGCGCCCTGCACGCTGGCGATCATCGGCTTCGGTAGCTCACGCCAGCGGCGGCACATGCCCAGGTACACCTCGGATTCGCGGGCGAACCGCCGGTCACCGCCTTCGCGGGTGGTGTGGTCCCACCACAGCACCGACCGGCGGTCGAACGAGGTGTCCGCGTCCCGGCCGGGCGAGCCGATGTCGTGCCCGGCGGAGAAGTGCTTGCCCGCCCCGGCGAGCACGATCACCTTCACCGAGTCGTCGTCCACCGCCCGCGAGAACGCGTCGTCCAGCGCGTAGGTCATCGCCGAGTTCTGCGCGTTCCGGTAGTCGGGGCGATCCATCGTCACCACGGCGACCGCGTCCCGCTGCTCGTACCGCACGGTCATGGAGCCTCCTTGCCTTCGACGCGGAGCATTCGCTTGAGCACCTTCCCGGAAGCGTTGCGTGGCAGTGAATCGACGAAGAACACCCGGCGCGGCCGCTTGTAGTTGGCCAGGTTCGCCTCGCAGTGCGCCAGTACGTCCTCTTCGGACACTGCGGACACCGGGCCGGAGCGCACGACGTAGGCGGCGCCGACCTCGCCCAGCCGCTCGTCCGGCACCCCGACCACCGCCGATTCGGTCACCCCGGCCAGCCGGGCGAGCACCTGCTCCACCTCGGCGGGGTAGACGTTGAAGCCGCCGCAGATGTACATGTCCTTGATGCGGTCGGTGATCCGCAGGTAACCGCGTTCGTCGAGGGCGCCGGCGTCGCCGGTGTGCAGCCAGCCGTCGGCGTCGATGGCCTCGGCGGTGGCCTCCGGATCGTCGAGGTAGCCGAGCATGGTGTTCGGCCCGCGCAGCAGCACCTCGCCGGAGCCGTCGATCCGCACCTCGAAGCCCGCGGCCGCGGTGCCGCAGGTGGTGGCCACGGTGACCGGGTCGTCGCCCGCGCGGCACATCGTCGCCACCACGGCTTCGGTCAGCCCGTACGCGGTCAGCACCGTGTCGAAGCCCAGGTCGGTGCGCATGCGCTCGATCAGCGGGACCGGCACGGTGGCCGCGCCGGTGACGGCGATCCGCAGCGACGAGAGGTCGTGCGACGCGCGGTCCGGGTGGTTCAGCAGCACTTGGAAGATCGTCGGCGCCCCGGGCAGCACGGTGATCCGCTCGGCCTCGATCAGCTCCATCGTGCGCACGGGGTCGAAGGTGGCCTGCGGCACGATCGTGCTGCCGCGCCGGACCGCGGCGAGGATGCCCGCCTTGTACCCGAAGCTGTGGAAGAACGGGTTGACCACCAGGTACCGGTCGGCCGGGGTCAGCCCGGCGCGGTCGGCCCAGGCTTCGGCGACGCCGAGGGTGCGGCGGTGGCTGGTCATCGCGCCCTTGCTGCGGCCGGTGGTGCCCGAGGTGAACAGGATGTCGGCGAGATCGTCGGGCGCGACCGCGTCGGCGAACTTCGACGCCGTGACCTCGGTCCAGTCCGTCGGCACGCGGAGGACCACTCCTGGCCGGGCGTCACCGATCTCGGTGAGCCGGTCGACACCGAGGAAATCGTCGGCGACCACCAGTGCCTTGGCCGCGCTGCGGGTGAGCACGTCCCGCATTTCCGGGCCGGTGAACCGGGTGTTGATCGGTACCAGAGCCGCGCCTGCGGTCAGCGCGCCCAAGGCCGCGATGACCCAGTGGTGCGTGTTGGGCGCGCACATCGCCACCCGGTCCCCGGGACGGATCCCGCGCTCGGCGAACCACTCGGCCCGGCCGAGCACCTGCTCGCGCAGCTGGGTCCAGTCGAGCCGCACCGGGCCGTCCACGAGCGCTTCGCCGCGGGGCAGCCGGGCGGCGGTCGCGGCCAGTGCGGCGGGAATCGTGTCCGAGTCGTCCACAGTCTTCGCTCCCTAGCAAGTGCTTGGTAGGGTAGCAGCGTGACCGAGTTCCGGGAACGGGTGCGCGACTGGCTGGCCGAGAATCTGACCGGCGAGTTCGCCGCGCTGCGCGGCCTCGGCGGGCCGGGGCGTGAGCACGAGGCGTTCGAGGAACGGCTGGCCTGGGAACGGCACCTCGCCGCGGGCGGCTGGACCTGCCTCGGCTGGCCGGAGGAACACGGCGGCCGCGGGGCCACCCTCGATGAGCAGGTGATCTTCCACGAGGAGTACGCCAAGGCGAACGCGCCCGCCAAGGTCGGGCACCTCGGCGAGCAACTGCTCGGGCCGACGCTGATCGCCTTCGGCACGCCGGAGCAGCAGCGGCGCTTCCTGCCGAAGATCGCCGCCGTCGAGGAACTCTGGTGCCAGGGCTACTCCGAGCCGGGCGCCGGATCGGACCTGGCCGCGGTGTCGACCACCGCCACGCTCGACGGTGACGAATGGGTGCTGCACGGGCAGAAGGTGTGGACTTCGCTGGCGCAGCAGGCCGGCTGGTGCTTCGTGGTGGCACGCACCGAGCCCGGCTCGAAACGCCACAAAGGACTGTCCTACCTGCTGGTGCCGATGCGGCAACCCGGCGTCGAGATCCGGCCGATCGTGCAGCTGACCGGCACCTCGGAGTTCAACGAAGTGTTCTTCGACGGCGCCCGGACCGCCCGCGAGCTGGTGGTCGGCGAACCGGGCGACGGCTGGCGGGTCGCGATGGCCACGCTCGGTTTCGAACGCGGTGTCGCCACCCTCGGGCAGCAGGTCGGCTTCCGCCGTGAACTGCGATCGCTGACCGAACTCGCCCGGCGCAACGGCACCGCGGAAGACCCGTACGTCGCCGAACGACTGGCGCGCGCATGGGTCGGCCTCGAGGTGATGAACGCGCACGCGCGCCGCACGCTCGGTGACGGCTCGTCCGGCGTGGCCGAAGTGTCCAAACTGGTCTGGGCGAACTGGCACCGCTCGCTCGGTGAACTGGCGATGCTGGTGCGCGGCCAGGAATCCGTGCTCGCCGACGAGCTGGACGAATGGCAGCGCCTGTACCTGTTCACCCGCGCCGACACCATCTACGGCGGCTCCAACGAGATCCAGCGCAACGTGATCGCCGAGCGCGTGCTCGGCCTGCCGAGAGAGGCTCGCCCGTGATTCCTGTGCCGAAGTACCCGGCCGGTCGTGACCTGCTGCGGGACAAGGTCGTGGTGATCACCGCCGCGGCGGGCACCGGGATCGGTTCCGCGGTGGCCAAGCGCTGCCAGGAGGAGGGCGCGCGGGTGGTGCTCAGCGACCGGCACGAGCGCAGGCTGGCCGAGAAGGCGGCCGAACTCGGCGGGGTGACCGCGATCCCGTGCGACGTCACCGACGGTGCGCAGGTCCAGGCGCTGATCGACGGGGCCGTCGCGCACCACGGCCGGATCGACGTGCTGATCAACAACGCCGGGCTCGGCGGCAGCAAGTCCATTGTGGACATGACGGACGACGAGTGGTCCTCGGTGCTCGACGTGACGCTGAACAGCACGTTCCGGGTCACCAGGGCGGCGTTGCGGCGGTTCATCGAGCAGGGCGACGGGGGCGCGGTGGTGAACAATGCCTCCGTGCTCGGCTGGCGGGCGCAGGAGGGGCAGGCGCACTACGCCGCGGCGAAGGCCGGGGTGATGGCGCTGACCAGGTGCGCCGCGGTCGACGTGGCGCCGCACGGGATCCGGGTCAACGCGGTCGCGCCGAGCCTGGCCATGCACCCGTTCCTGGCCAAGGTGACCAGCGAAGAGGTGCTGGCCGAGCTGACCGCGCGCGAGGTTTCGGGCAGGGCGGCGGAGCCGTGGGAGGTGGCGAATGTGATGGTGTTCCTCGCCAGTGACTACGCCTCGTACCTGACCGGCGAGGTGGTCTCCGTCTCCAGTCAGCACGCGTGAGGGAAAGACGAATGAGCAAGCCAGGAACGAACTCGGGCCGCCGCGCGGAACTGCTGGGCATCGCCGCGGGCCTGTTCGCCGAGCGCGGGTTCGTCTCCACCACCGTGCGGGACATCGCCGACGCGGCGGGCATCCTCTCCGGCAGCCTGTACCACCACTTCGACTCCAAGGAGCAGATCGCCGACGAGATCCTCACCGGGTTCCTCGACGAGCTGTTCGGCACCTACGCCGAGATCGTCGAGTCACGACTCGGTCCGCGCAAGACGCTGGAAGCGGTGGTGGCGGCCTCGTTCGACTCCATCCACCGGCGGCCCGCCGAGGTCGAGATCTACCAGAACGAGGCCAAGCACCTGGCGAAGTTCGGCCGGTTCGCCTACATCGGCACGCGCAACGCCGAGTTCCGCAAGCTCTGGCACGACCTGCTCGCCGAAGGCATCGCCACCGGCGAGTTCCGCGCCGACCTGGACATCGAACTGGTCTACCGGTTCATCCGCGACACCGTCTGGGTGGCGGTGCGCTGGTACAACCCCGAGGGCACGCTGTCCGCGGCCGACGTGGCCGCCCAGTACCTCGGCATCCTGCTCGACGGCATCGCCAGCCGGCGGCGCCGGGCCAAGAAGGAGACCTGATGGCCGAGGCCTACGTGCTCGACGCCGTGCGCACCCCGGTGGGCAGGCGCGGTGGTGCGCTCAGCGGGACGCATTCCGCCGATCTCGGCGCCCACGTGATCGAGGCGGTGGTCGAGCGCGCCGGTGTGGATCCCGCCCTGGTCGACGACGTGATCCTGGGCTGCACGGACACGCTCGGACCGCAGGCGGGCAACATCGCCAGGACGGCGTGGCTGGCCGCCGGGTTCCCGCACCACGTGCCGGGTGTGACGGTGGACCGGCAGTGCGGGTCGAGCCAGCAGGCGGTGCACTTCGCCGCGCAGGCGGTGCTCAGCGGCACGATGGACCTGGTGCTGGCGGGCGGGGTGCAGAACATGAGCCAGATCCCGATCAGCGCGGCCATGCTGGCCGGCCGGGAGCACGGCTTCGAAGATCCGTACTCGGGATCGAAGGGCTGGCAGGAGCGTTACGGCGCCGCCGAGATCTCGCAGTTCCACGCCGCCGAGATGATCGCTTCGCATTGGGGCTTCCCGCGGGCGCAGCTGGAGGAGTACGCGTACTCGAGCCACCAGCGCGCCATCGCGGCGATCGACGAGGGCCGGTTCGACGCGGAGATCGCGCCGGTCGGCGAGTTCCGCCACGACGAAGGGCCGCGGCGGGACACCACGCTGGAGCGCATGGCCTCGTTGAAGCCCTTGAGCCCGGGTTCGGCGCTGACCGCGGCGATGGCCAGCCAGATCTCGGACGGTGCTTCGGCGACGCTGATCGCTTCGGCCGCTTTCGTCGAGGAACACGGTCTGCGCCCGCGCGCCCGCATCCACCACCTGTCGGTGCGTGCCGCCGACCCGGTGTGGATGCTGACGGGCCCGATCCCGGCGACCGCGCACGCGTTGCGCCGCACCGGGTTGTCGATCAGCGACATCGACCTGTTCGAGGTGAACGAGGCCTTCGCCAGCGTGGTGCTGGCGTGGCTCGACGAAACCGGCGCGGACCCGGCGCGGGTCAACGTCAACGGCGGTGGCATCGCACTCGGTCACCCCATCGGCGCGACCGGCACCAAGCTCTTCGCCACCCTGCTGCACGAACTGGAACGGCGGGAGGGGCGGTACGGCCTGCAGACCATGTGCGAAGGCGGCGGTACCGCGAACGTGACCATCATCGAACGCCTCTGAAACGGGCGTAGTCCCTCAACGCCTCCGGCGAGGGCCGCCACGCCCGCTCCTCCGCGGTACACCCGCAGCGCCCGGCTTCGTGTTCACCGAGGTCGCAGACCCGCACACGCCTCGGCGTCGTCGGCTTCGTCCCGGTGGTCGTGGTGCTCATCGCCCGTGCTCCATCCCAGTGGCCCACTCGCGGTCGAGGGGTGAGGCTAGGACCGCGCGGACGGAGGTTGTGCGCTCGGAGTGCACAACCCCGCCAATTCACCCCATAGGGCCAACGCCCCTGATGCCGTGAATGTGGCTTTCACGGCGGAATCGGCCGTGAAAGCCACATTCACGGCAGTTGATCTAGCCTCGGGGGCCATGGGTGAGCATAAGGGGCGCATGTTGCGCGGTGAGTTGTACCAGGACAACGATCCCGAGCTGGTCGCCGAGCGGTATCGGGCGCAGCGGTTGTGCGCCGAGTTCAACGCGACCGAGCCGGACGCGGGGGAGCACCGGGAGCGGCTGTTGCGCGATCTGCTCGGCGGCCTCGGTGAGGGCTCGTGGATCATGCCCCGCTTCCAGTGCGACTACGGCTACCTCATCGAGATCGGCAGCAACTCCTTCCTCAACTACGACGCGATCCTCCTGGACTGCGCCCCGATCCGGATCGGGGACGACGTGTCGATCGGGCCGCGGGCGCAGTTGCTCACCGCGCTGCACCCGATGGAGGACCACGAGGCGCGGCGCCGGCGGTGGGAGAGCGCGGCGCCGATCACCATCGGGAACAACGTGTGGTTCGGCGGCGGGGTGACGGTGTGCGCGGGGGTGACCGTCGGGGACGACACCGTGGTCGGCGCGGGGAGCGTGGTCACCAGGGACCTGCCGTCGAAGGTGTTCGCGGCGGGCAACCCGGCGAGGGTCATCCGCACGTTGTGACCCAGGCCGCCTGGTGCTCGGGAGGACGCCCGAGCACCAGGTCCGCCTCAGCGCTGCGCGTCCAGCCACTCCCGGAAGGTGGGACCGGCGAGCCGGGCGTGCGGGCCGGGCAGGAAGGCCCCGGCGGCGGCGAGTTCGGCGTCGGGTGCCTCGTCGACGCCGACGACCTTGACGTTCCGGCGGGCACCGAGGAGTTCGGCCGCTTCGGACATGATCTCCTTGCGCGGCCCGGCGATCTCCGGGATCGGTGCTCCGGGGCCCGGCGCGCCGGGCTCGACGGCCAGGTCGACCACCGCCTCGGCCACGGTACGGGCCGCCACGAGCTGGGTGGGCAAGCGCGGCACGTGGGCCAGACCGCCCTGCTGCCAGTCCAGGAGCTGACCGACGAACTCGTGGAACTGCGCGGCCCGCAGGATCCGAGCGGGCAGAGGACCGGTCAGGACGGCTTCTTCGTGCGCCTGCTGGGAAACGAGGAATCCGGCGGTGGCCTTGTCCGCGCCGATGATCGACACGGCGACGAGCAGTCCGGCTCCGGCCTCCCGGCCTGCCTCATGCAGGTTCCTGGCCGCCGTGCGGAAGAACTCCGTGGCCGCCTGCTGGTCGGAGGCGTGCCACGACGCGACGTCGATGATGACGTCCACCCCGGTGAGCGCCTCGGCGAGGCCCGAACCGGTGATGATGTCGACGCCGGTCGCCCGCGACATCGGCACGACCTCGTGCCCGCGCTCGACCAGGACGTCGACGACGTGGCTGCCCAACCGGCCGGTCGCCCCGGCCACGGCGAACCTGCGGGCGCTCATTCGCCGTGCCCTTCGCTGTAGTTCTGGCCCGGTGGCCTGCCCGGGATCGGCTTGGCGATGAGCGCGGCCGGGGTGAAGAAGCCGATGTGGCCGAGCACCATGACGAGCGTCCAGAGTGCCTTGTCGTCGTAGTGCGCGGACGCCCTCGCGTGCAGTTCGTCGGAGACGCGTTCCCCGGCCGGGTTCGGGGTGAGGACGGCTTCGGCGAGTTCCAGCGCGACCCGTTCGGCGTCGGTGAAGCAGGAGGCGGTCCGCCAGGTCGCCACGGCGGTGATGCGCTCCTCCGGCTCCCCGGCCGCGCGCAGGTTCGCGGTGTCCCGGATGGTGAAGTACGTGCTGCCGAGCAACTGCCCGGCCCGCAGTTGCACCAGGTTGGTGGTGGTCTCGGGGATCGAGCCGTTGTGGATGGCCTTGTGCACGACCTGGGCGATCTCGGCCAGGTCGGGGACGAAGGGCAGGGGATTGGGCATCCGCGACCGGGGGTTTCCCGGCTCGGTCGTCGTGGGTGCGGACATGAGGTGGGTCCTTTCCTCGAAGTGGCGTCTTGGCGACCACGAGACGGACCGGTGCCGATCCCCGTGACAACGCGACCTTGTGAGCTGGATCACCGGCCGAGGCGGTCACAGAATGGTGCGGACCGCCGTCTTGTGCGCGTGACAAGAACGAACGGGCCTGCCGACGTCTTCGTCGCCCACCGTGGACTGCTGTTCACCGTCGCCTACGAGCTGCTGGGTTCGGCGGTCGACGCCGAAGACGTGCTGCAGGAGGCCTGGCTGCGATGGGCGGGCGTGGACCACGACACCGTCCGGCAGCAGCGCGCCTACCTGGTGCGGATCGTCACCCGGCAGGCGCTGGACCGGCTGCGGGTGCTCGGCAGGCGCAAGGAGTCCTACGTCGGGCCGTGGCTGCCCGAGCCGTTGCTGACCGCGCCCGACGTGGCCGAGGACGTCGAACTCGCCGAGAGCGTCTCGATGGCGATGCTGCTGGTGCTCGAAACGCTCGCGCCGACCGAGCGGGCGGTGTTCGTGCTGCGCGAGGTCTTCGACCTGGACTACGGCGAGATCGCCGAAGCCGTCGGCAAGAACCCCGCCGCTGTGCGGCAGATCGCCCACCGGGCACGGGCGCACGTCGCCGCGCGCCGGCCACGTGGCACGGCTTCCCCGGCCGAGAACCGGGCCGCGCTCCAGGCGTTTCAGCGGGCCGTGGAAACCGGCGACCTTCAGGGCCTGCTCGACATCCTCGCGCCGGACGTCGTCGCGCTGAGTGACGGTGGCGGGGTCAAGCACGCGCTGCCGCGGCCCATCGTGGGAGCGAGCAAGGTGGCGCACCTGCTGGCCGCGGGCTGGTACCCGCGCGGCGTGGCGTGGTCGGCCGAACCGGCCGAGGTCAACGGCGGCCCGGGACTGCTCATCCGGATCGACGGGGAGATCGACGGCGTGCTGTCGGTGCAGGTGGAAAACGGCCTCATCGCCGGGCTCTTCCACGTGCGCAATCCCGAGAAGCTGTCGCAGGTGGGCCGGGAAGCCGTCGTGAGCCGCTGATCGTTTACGTCAGGTCGGCGAGCAGGTCCCGCAGCGCGGCTTCGAAGGCCTTCGGGTTGCGTTGCGGGGCCAGGTGCGCGCCAGGGACCTCGGCGAACGGCTGTCCCAGTTCCAGCGCGAGCGCCTTCGCCGGGCGGTAGTGGTAGTAGCCGCGGCTGTCCCGCCCGGCGGTCGGCGTGATCTCCACCCGCGAGCGCCGCAGCGCCACCAGGTCGGCCTCGTAGCTGTAGAACTGCCGGATCTCCCTGGTGAACAGGTAGACCCACTCCTGTTCGTTCGGCAGGCGGACCATTTTCAGCTCCGGCAGGCCCGCCCCGGCGAGCGAGCCGACGAACTGGGTGAACGCGCCGATCAGGTCGCCCTTCTCACACGCGTTGACCTGCGCTTCGGCGAACTCCAGCCACTCGTAGGCGTCCGGCAGCAGGGTGATCAGCGGTGGTTCGTGCGCGATCAGCCCGGTCAGCACGTCGGGGTGCCGCGCGGCCAGGTCCAGCCCGATCAGCGCGCCCGCGCTGGTGCCGAACACGGTCGCCTTGCCGAGCCCGGCGTGTTCGATGACCGCGCGCGCGTCGTCGGCCTGGGTGCTGACCGAGATCGGCCCGGTGGTGCGGTCGGTGCTGCGGAAGTGCCCGCGCCGGTCGTAGGTGAGCACGGTGTAGTCGCTGCCCAGCCGCTTGGCCAGCGCCCGGTAGCTGCCCGCGGACCCCAGCCCGCCCGCGATCATCAGCAGCGGGGGACCGTCACCGGTGGCTTCGACCTGTAGCTCACCGTCGACGACCGGGCACCGCTGAGCAATCATGACCCGAAGTCAAGCACATCAGCGCTCGCCGAGACGCCGAAGGATCCGCTCCGCGTCGGCCACGATCCGCTCGATCAACCCGGCCACCGCGGGCAGGTCGTCGAGCAGGCCGACCACCTGCCCGGACGCCAGCACACCCGCGTCCGGGTCGCCCCCGACGAGCCCGGCGCGCAGCAGCATCGGGGTGTTCGCGGCCATCAGCACCTGCGCCCAGTCGCGATCACCGCCGCGCTTCATCGCGACGCCATCGCGCACCATGGATCGCCAGGTCAGACCGGTGATCCGGCGGAAACGCGCGGCGTTGCCGACGGCCCTGGCGAGGCCGGTGAGCCGCCCGGAACGCTCCAGCGAATCGACCAGCCCGGTGCGCAGCACGCGGTGCGGCAGGCCGTCGACCTTGCGGGTCACCACGGTGTCGCCGAGGCCGCGGGCCAGGTAGGCGCGCTTGACCGCGTCCGGCACGGTGCTCTCGCGGGTCAGCAGGAAGCGGGTGCCCATCGCCACCCCGGCCGCGCCGTAGGCCAGCGCGGCGGCGAGCCCGCGCCCGTCGTAGAAGCCGCCCGCGGCCACCACCGGGATGTCCACCACGTCCAGCACGGACGGCAGGAGCAGCGTGGTGGCCACGCCGCCGGTGTGCCCGCCGCCCTCGCCGCCCTGCACGATCACCGCGTCGGCGCCCCAGCCCGCCACCTTCTCGGCGTGCCGCGCGGCCCCGACCGAGGGGATGACCACCACCCCGTGGTCCTTGAGCTTGGCGATCATGTCCGGTTTCGGGGCCAGCGCGAAGGAAGCGACCTTGACGCCTTCCGCGATGAGCAGGTCGACCCGGCGGCCCGCGTCCCCGGCGTCGGCCCGCAGGTTGACGCCGAACGGTTTCGCCGTGCGCAGCTTGGTTTCCTTGATCGCGGTGGCGAGTTCCTCGTAGGCCATCGTCGCCGACGCGAGGATGCCGAGCCCGCCGCCCTCGGCGGTGGCGGAGACCAGCCGCGGCCCGGCGACCCAGCCCATTCCGGTCTGCACCACCGGGTGCCGGATCCCGGTCAGTTCGGTCAGCGCGGTCTTCACGACGGCACCTCCCGTTCTCGATGGCCCTTCGGGTCCACGACCTCGCGCAGCAGCCGCAGCTCTTCGCCGGTGGGTTCCCGGGTTTCGGTGACACCCTCGGTGTGCAGTTCGAAGGAGGTGTTCGCGCACACCTCGTCCACCGAGACCCCGGGGTGCGTGGACACCAGCCGCATGGCGTGGCCCGGTCCGCCGAAGTCGAGCACGGCGAGGTTGGTCACCACGCGGTGGACGTCGTGGAACGGGAAGCCCTTGGCCTGCCGGTAACCCACGCCGGACACTATGTCCACTTCGGACACGAAAACGCGTTTGCCGTGCCGGGGCACCCAGTAGCTGGTGCGGTGGTTGACCGTGTTGCCGGGGCCGCCGCGCACGCCGAGCAGCTGCTTGACCGGCCGGTCGTGGTCGCCGATCGCCGAGATGTTCTGGTCGCCGTAGCGGCTGACCTGGTTCGCGCCCATCACCACGTGCCGTTTCCCGTGCGGCACCACGGTGTCGAGCACCTTGCGGAACGGCTGCCAGCCTTCGATCGTGCCGTCGACGTCGACGAGGTACGCCTCGCCGTTGGTGAGCAGCAGGTCGGGTTCGAAGGTGAGCCGGGCCAGCCGCGCGCCGATCGACGGCAGCAGGCCCATCGGGCTGACCAGGATCTCTCCGTCGCCGCGGAACAACTCCGCGCAGGCGACCGCGGCGACCTCGGCGCGGGTGATGCTCTGCGTTGTCTGCACGGGGGACGACCCCCGGACCCCCGAACTGCTCACGCGGCCTCCTTGAACTTGGCGACCTCGTCCTGGTACCGCTGTTCGTCGCCGCTGAGGAAGCGGTCGGCGAAGGCGGGCCACTTGTCGAGGTCCTTGGCGGATTCGGCGTAGTGCCGCTGGAACCGTTCGTCGCGGCCGTAGTCCGGCGCGGCCGTGGTGAAGTGCGCGCCGTTCGGCGTTTCCGCCACGCCGTCGACCGAACTCCGGTTCAGCAGCAGGCTTTGCACCGGTCCGCCCGCGGTGAGTTCGGCCGTGTCGACGATCTTCTCGACGCTGACGAAGGTGCGTGCGGCGGCCAGCGCGAACAGTTCGTCGAAGTACGGATCCGGGCCGAGGTACTGCGCGTTGCCACGGGCGTCGGCGCGGTTGAGGTGGATGAGCGCGGCGTCCAGTTTCAGCGCCGGCACGGCGAGCAGTTCCTCACCGTCGTCATACGGCGAGCGCACGCTGCGCAGGTGCGGGTTGAGGTCCATCACGGCCGAGCCGAGGCCCGCGCGAGTGGGGAGGAACGGAAGTCGTTGCGCGGCAGCGGAAAGCGCGGTGCCGAAGACGCCTTCGTCGTACTCGGTCACCTCGATCGCGCCCTGCTCGCGCACCCGGCTGAACCAGGGGTCGAACGGGATCGAGTCGAGCGTGACGAAGCCGAACACCAGCCGCCGGATCTTGCCCGCGGAGGCCAGCAGGCCCACGTCCGGGCCGCCGTAGGACACCACGGTCAGGTCCTTGACCGGCGACCGCAGCAACGCGCGGACCAGCGCCATCGGCTTGCGCCGCGACCCCCAGCCGCCGATGCCGATCGTCATGCCGTCGTGCAGTTCGGCGACGATCTCGTCCGGTGTCGTGCGCTTATCCGGCATTCTTCCCCCTGTCCAGGAACTGCTGCCGGGCCTCGTCCGAGACGCCCGCGAGGTTCAGCTCGAAGGTGAAGCCCTGTTCGAAGCGGTAGCTGCGGTGCACGTTCTGCGGGTCGATCCCGTTGATGGCCTGCTTCGCCGCGCGGATCACGCGGGTGTCCTTCGTCGCGATCGTGCGAGCCAGCTCCAGCGCGGTCTCGTCGAGCTTTTCGCGCGGCACCACGGAATGCACCGAACCGTGGTGGTGGAGCTGTTGCGCGTCGATGGTGCTCGCGGTGAAGTACAACGCGCGCATCAGGTGCTGCGGCACCAGACGCGCGAGGTGCGTGGCCGCGCCGAGTGCCCCACGGTCCACTTCGGGCAGTCCGAAACTGGCGTCCTCGCCGGCGACCACCACGTCCGCGTTGCCGACCAGGCCGATGCCACCGCCGAGGCAGAAACCCTGCACGGCGGCGATCACCGGGACCGCGCAGTCGTAGACCGCGGCGAACGCGGCCGCGCAGCCCTGGTTGGCGCCGATGAGTGCGGTGTAACCGGAGTCCGCCTGGATCTCCTTGATGTCGACCCCGGCGTTGAAGCCGCGGCCTTCGGCACGCAGCACCACGACGTGGCACTCGGGGTCCTCCCCGGCGGCGCGGACCGCGTCCGCCAGGTCGAACCAGCCCCGCACGGTGAGGGCGTTGACCGGGGGCGCGTTCACCGTGACCACGGTGATGCCCGGCTCGGGTCGTTCGGTGGTGATGGGCATGTCGGCCTCTCGCCAAACCTAGCACTTGCTTGGTACGTTAGCAGGGCAGCCGTCGGAAGGGCAGGCCATGACGAACTGGGATCTCGGCCTCGGCGGTGCCGTCGTGCTGGTCACCGGTGGCGCGCGAGGCGTGGGCGCGGGTATCAGCGCGGCCTTCGCCGAGGTCGGCGCGCGGGTGGTCGTCTGCGGGCGGTCCGAGCCGGATTCCCCGTCCGGCGCGGAATTCCTGCCGTGTGACGTGCGCGAGCCGGAGCAGGTCGAGCAGCTCGTCGACCGGATCACCGAGCGGCACGGACGGCTCGACGTGGTGGTCAACAACGCCGGTGGCGCGCCCTTCGCCGAGGCCGCGCGGGCGTCCGCGCGGTTCCACGAGAAGGTGGTCGCACTGAACCTGCTGGCGCCGCTGACCGTGGCGCGCTGCGCCAATTCCGTTATGCAGCAACAGGAATCCGGTGGGGTGATCGTGAACGTCGGCAGCGTGAGCGGCGGGCGCGCGTCCCCGGGCACGGCTTCCTACGGCGCGGCGAAGGCCGGGCTGGTCAACCTCACCGCCAGCCTCGCCGTGGAATGGGCGCCGAAGGTCCGGGTGGTCGCGATCGCGGCGGGCATGGTCCGCACCGAACAGGCCCACCTGCACTACGGCGACGAGGCGGGGATCGCGGCGGCCGGCCGCACGGTCCCGCTGGGGCGGCTCGCGGAACCAGCGGAAATCGGTGCCTGCGCGGTGTTCCTGGCGTCATCGAAGGCCGCCTACGTCAGCGGGAGCACGCTGACCGCGCACGGCGGCGGCGAGGTGCCCGCCTTCCTGGCGGCGAGCAACGCACAACACGAGGAGCGGGCATGATCGTGGACGGCCGGGTGGTCGTGGTGACCGGGGCCGGGCGGGGGATCGGGCGCGCGCACGCGCTGGCCTTCGCGCGGGAAGGCGCCTCGGTCGTGGTGAACGACGCCGGGGTGGCCGCCGACGGCAGTGGCACCTCGGCCGGGCCCGCCGGTGACGTCGTCGCCGAGATCGAGGCGCTGGGCGGCAAGGCGGTGGCGAACACCGACGACGTGGCCGACTGGGCGGGCGCCGAGCGGCTCATCGGCACCGCGCTCGACCGGTTCGGCCGGCTGGATGTGCTGGTGAACAACGCCGGATTTCTCCGCGACCGGATGCTGGTCACGCTCGGCGAGCAGGAGTGGGACGCGGTCATCCGGGTCCACCTCAAGGGCCACTTCGCGCCGCTGCACCACGCCGCGGCGCACTGGCGGGCCGAGGCGAAGGCGGGCCGGACGCCGTCGGCGCGGGTGATCAACACCAGTTCGGGGGCCGGGCTGCTCGGCAGCGTCGGGCAGGGCAACTACTCCGCGGCCAAGGCGGGCATCGCCGGGCTGACCGTGGTGGCGGCGGCCGAACTCGCCCGGTACGGCGTCACGGTGAACGCGATCGCCCCGGCGGCGCGGACCCGGATGACCGAGGAGGTGTTCGCCGAGATGATGGCGGCGGCCGACGGTTTCGACGCCATGGCGCCGGAGAACGTCTCACCGCTGGTGGTCTGGCTGGGCAGCGCGGAGTCGGCCGGGGTGACCGGGCGGGTGTTCGAAGTGGACGGTGGCAGGGTGTCGCTGGCCACCGGCTGGCGGCACGGCCCGGAGCGCGACAAGGGCGCCCGCTGGGAGCCGGGCGAGCTGGGGCCGGTGGTGGCCGAACTGCTGGCCGAGGCGCCCGAACCGGAGCCGGTCTACGGCACGTGAAAGACCCGCGTGGAAACCATGACAGGTTCTGTCGGTGTTCCGCGTGATGCTGGGTGCATGACAGGTTCCTGGAAGCAGTTCGAAACCGAGGCACCCGAGCTGGCGAAGCGGGTGCACGCGCGGTTCACCGCGGAGAAGACGCACGTGCTGGCCACGCTCCGGCGTGACGGTTCACCCCGGGTGAACGGCTCCGAGGTCGAATTCCGCGACGGTGAACTCCTGCTCGGCTCGATGCTGAACGCGGTCAAGGCCCGCGACCTGCGCCGCGACGGCCGGTGCGCCATCCACGCCTTCCCCGGCGACCCGGAAAACGGCTGCGACGCGAAGGTCTCGGGCGTGGCGGAGGAACTGCCCGGCGGGAAGGACTCGCACCTGTTCCGCCTGGCACTGACCGACGTCGTGGTCACCTGGGTGGAAGGCAGCTCGCTGTGGGTCGAAACCTGGTGGCCGGACCGCCCGCGAGCCCGCTACGAACGCCCCGAAAACGGCCCCGCCCTCCTCCACCCCCTCTAACCCAACCGCCCCCACACCCGAACCCCACGCCCCCACACCCGAACCCCACGCTCGGGCACCCGAGTCCCACGCTCGGGCAGCCGAAACCCGCACTCAGGCACCTGAATCCCACACTCAGGCACCCGAATCCCACACTCGGGCGCCCGAGTCCCACGCTCGGGCAGCCGAATCCCGCACTCAGGCGGCCGAGTCCCACACTCGGGCAGCCGAACCCCACACTCAGGCGGGCGAGTTCCACGTTCGGGCAGCCGAATCCCGCACTCAGGCGGCCGAGTCCCACGTTCGGGCGCCCGAGTCCCGCACTCGGGCGCCCGAGTCCCGCACTCGCCGCACCCGATCCCGGAGCTACCGGGACACGAATGTGGCTTTGGGGGCCGAATCCGCCCCCAAAGCCACATTCGTGTCCGATGGGGCTCCGCCGGGGAGGCACGCCGCGGAGGGTTACAGGCGTTCGATGATGGTGGCGGTGGACATGGCGCCGCCGGCGCACATGGTGATCAGGGCGGTGCCGGCGTCCCGGCGTTCCAGTTCGTGCAGGGCGCTGGTCAGCAGGCGGGCGCCGGTGCTGCCGACCGGGTGCCCGAGGGCGATCGCGCCGCCGTTGACGTTGACCCGGTCCGGATCGGGCTGGTGCACCTGCTGCCACGACAGCACCACCGACGCGAACGCCTCGTTGACCTCGAAGATGTCCGGGTCCCGGATGGTCATGCCCGCCTTCGAAAGCACACGTGAGGTGGCCTGGATCGGCCCATCGAGGTGGTAGTACGGTTCCGCGCCGACCAGTGCCTGCGCCCGGATCCGCGCCCGCGGGCGTAGGCCCAGCGCCCGCGCCCGGTCGGCGTCCATGATCAGCAACGCGGCCGCGCCGTCGGAGATCTGGGACGAGTTGCCCGCGGTGTGCACGCCGCCTTCGAGAACAGGTTTCAGTCCGGCGAGCGCTTCGGCGCTGGTCGCGCGCAGTCCTTCGTCCCTGGTGACCAGTTCCTCGGCCTTGACCGGCACCACTTCGCGCTCGAAGCGCCCTTCCGCCCACGCGGCGGCGGCCTTGCGCTGGGAGTCCGCGCCGAACCGGTCGACGTCCTCGCGCGTGACGCCCCGGCGCACGGCGATCCGCTCGGCCGCGCCGAACTGGTTCGGCATGTCGATCGACCACGACTCCGGTTTCGGCGTGCCGACGTCGGTGCCGCGGTTCGCGCCGAGTGGCACCCGCGACATCGACTCCACCCCGCACGCCACCCCGGCCTCGATCGCGCCCGCCGCCACCAGCCCGGCGATCAGGTGCGCCGCCTGCTGCGCCGACCCGCACTGCGCGTCGATCGTGGTGGCGCCACAACCCTGTGGCAGCCCGGCGTGCAGCCACGCCGTGCGCGTGACGTTGCCGGCCTGCTCGCCCGCCTGCGTCACCGCGCCGCCGATCACCTGCTCGACCAGGTCCGGGTCGAGCCCGGCGCGGTCGAGCACGGCCTGCTGGGCCACGCCGAGCAGTTCGGCCGCGTGCAGTCCGGACAGCAGGCCGCGGCGCCTGCCGATCGGGGTGCGCGCGGCCGCCACGATCACCGGTTCGGGCATGGACGGCTCCTTCGATCGGTTACCCCGAAACTAGAACACGTTCTCATTCAAGGCAAGCTGAAGCCGGGTCAACCGCCGTTCGGTGCTTCTTCGCCGGCGAGGCGGACGCCGGTGGTCCGTGGGTTTCCCTCCGCGAGTTAACAGGTTTCACTAGAAGCACTTCACCTGGCGGGAGAGCTGTGCTTCAATCGCGAAATAGAACGCGTTTCACCGCCGAGTTCGCGCTGGAGGCAACCGTGGCCGCTCCCGGGATCCCCGCTGGTTTCGACTTCACGGATCCGGATCTGTACGCCGAGAGAGTGCCGATGGAGGAGTTCGCCGCGCTCCGCCGGACCGCGCCGGTCTGGTGGAACGCGCAGCCGCACAACCTGGCAGGCTTCTCCGACGACGGCTACTGGGTGGTCAGCAGGCTGGAGGACGTGAAGGCGGTCTCGCGCAACGACAAGGTCTTCTCGTCACGGGAGAAGACCGCGATCATCCGCTTCGACGAGTCCATGACCCAGGAGACCATCGAGGCGAACCGCCTGGTGCTGCTGAACATGGACGCCCCGCAGCACACCAAGCTGCGGCGCATCGTGCAGAAGGGCTTCACCCCGCGGTCGATCTCGAAGCTGGAGGACGCGCTGCGCGAACGCGCCCAGCGGATCGTGGCCGAGGCCAAGAAGAAGGGCTCCGGCGACTTCGTCACCGACGTGGCCTGCGAGCTGCCGCTGCAGGCGATCGCCGAGCTGATCGGCATCCCGCAGCAGGACCGGCGCAAGATCTTCGACTGGTCCAACCAGATGGTCGCCTACGACGACCCCGAGTACGAGATCGAGCCGATCGCCGCCTCCGCCGAGCTGATCGGCTACGCGTGGCACATGGCCGAAGAGCGCCGCAAGTGCCCGATGGACGACATCGTCACCAAGCTCATCGACGCCGATGTCGACGGTGAGGCGCTGGCCTCGGACGAGTTCGGCTTCTTCGTGCTGCTGCTGGCAGTGGCGGGCAACGAAACCACGCGCAACGCCATCACCCACGGCATGAAGGCCTTCCTCGACCACCCCGACCAGTGGGAGATCTTCCGCGAGCGGCGGCCGAACACCGCGCCGGACGAGATCGTGCGCTGGGCGACACCGGTCACGGCCTTCCAGCGGACCGCGATGGAGGACACCGAACTCGGCGGCCAGCAGATCCGCAAGGGCGACCGGGTGGGCCTGTTCTACGGCTCGGCGAACTTCGACCCCGAGGCGTTCGAAAACCCCGAGAAGTTCGACATCCTGCGCGAGGACAACCCGCACGTCGGCTTCGGCGGCACGGGCGCCCACTACTGCATCGGCGCGAACCTGGCCCGCCTGGAGATCGACCTGATCTTCAAGGCGATCGCCGAGGAGATGCCGGGCATCCGCGAGCTGGCGCCCCCCGTGCGGCTGCGGTCGGGCTGGCTGAACGCCATCAAGCACTACGAGGTCGCGTACGGCTGACCGCGTTTGGTCAGGCGGAACGCGAGGAACGCGGGCGCCTCGTTCAGCTGCGCGTAGTTCTCCGGGTAGTGCCGCGCCATCTGCTCGGCGGGCCGTGGTTCGACCAGTTCGTCGATGACGAAACCGGCCGCGGAGAACTCCGCGCAGACCGCGGACAGGGGCTGGCGCCAGTAGCTCACGCGCCAGCCCTTGGTCCAGGTCTCGGTGATCAGCTCGGTTTCGAAGTAGTCGCCGCCGGTGCGCAGCCAGTCCCAGCTGGGGTGCCCGGTGGAGATCAGCAGCCTGCCCGACGGCTTGAGCACGCGGTGCAGTTCGCGCAGCGCGGGCACGCGGTCGTCCAGGTGGTGGATCGCGAGCGCGAGCAGTGCCACGTCGAAGGTGGCGCCGGGGAGCCAGTCGAACGGGTCGTGCAGATCGTGCACGCGGAACTCCGCCTCCGGAACGCGGGCCTTCGCCAGTTCCACCATGCGCGGGCTTTGGTCCATTCCGGTCACGCGCGCGCCGCGGGCGACCAGTTCCGCCGCGTAGAGCCCCGGACCGCAGGCCGCGTCGAGCACGTGGGCGCCGCGCACTTCACCGAGCAGGCCGAGCATGGCGGGCCGGTCGTAGAGCGCGTTGAACGCACCGTTCTCGGCGTGTTCGGCGAACGCGTCGGCGAACACCTCGTACTGGGGCTCCCGCCCGATCCGGCCGTCCCGGCCGCGCTCCTCGGTCACGCTCGCAGGTTAGTCACCCGGTTTGCGTGATCCCACCACCCACATGGAGAAATATTGCGAGCCGCCACCGTAGGCGTGCCCTAGCGCGATCCGCGCGCCGTCGACCTGGTGGTCCCCGGCGCGGCCCATCACCTGGCGGGCCGCTTCGGCGAAGCGGAGCATGCCGGACGCGCCGATCGGATTGGACGAAAGGACCCCACCGGAGGGGTTCACCGGCAACCGGCCACCGAGCGCGGTTTCCCCGGCCTCAGTCAGCTTCCAGCCCTCGCCCGCTTCGGCGAAGCCGAGGTTCTCCAGCCACATCGGCTCGAACCAGGAGAACGGCACGTAGATCTCCGCGGCGTCCACTTCGGACAGCGGGTCGGTGATGCCGGCGTCGCGCCACAGCGCCGCCGCGGCGTCCCGGCCCGCCTGCGGGCTGACCTGGTCGCGGCCGGCGAAGGTGGTCGGCTCGGTCCGCATCGCGGTGGCGTGGATCCACGCGGCCCCACCGGGCACCGCGTCCCCGGCCGCCTCGTCGCCGAGCACCATGGCGCAGGCGCCGTCGGAGGACGGGCAGGTTTCGTCGTAGCGGATCGGGTCCCAGAGCATCTTCGACGCCCGCACCGATTCCACGGTGATGTCCGGCTGGCGCAGGTGCGCGTGCGGGTTCAGCGCGCCGTTGCGCCGGTCCTTCGCCGCGACCACCGCGCCGATCTCCTCGGGCGCGCCGGAGCGCCGGATGTAGGACCGCACGTGTGGCGCGAAGTACCCGCCTGCCCCGGCACCCACCGGCATCTGGAACGGCGGCAGGATCGACAGGCCCCACATCGCGTTGGACTCGGACTGCTTCTCGAAGGCCACGGTGAGCACCCGCCGGTGCACACCGGCCTGCACCAGGCTGGCCGCCACCAGCGCGGTCGAGCCGCCGACCGAACCGGCGGTGTGCACGCGCAGCAGGGGTTTCCCGTTGGCGCCCAGCGCGTCGGCCAGGAACAGTTCGGGCATCATCACGCCCTCGAACAGGTCGGGGGCCTTGCCCAGCACCACCGCGTCGATGTCGGCCCAGCCGACCTCGGCGTCGGCCATCGCGCGGTCGATCGCTTCGCGCAGCAGGCCCGGCATGGACACGTCGGTGCGCTTGGCGCGGTGGTGCGTCTGCCCGGTGCCGAGCACCGCGGCCGGTCGCTTGGCCTGGGAGGTCATGTCAGTCCCGCCTTTCCAGCACGGCGACCAGGTTCTGTTGCAGGGCGGGGCCACTGGTGGCGTGCGCGAGCGTCCGCCGGGCGGTGCCGGCGAGGATGCGCTTGGCCGCCTCGCCGATCCGGGCCAGTCCGGCGGCGAACATCGGGTTCCCGGTGAGCACCCCGCCGGACGGGTTGATCCGGACGTCGGCACCCAGGCCGAGTTCCCGCCGGAGGATGAGTTCCTGGTGGGTGAACGGGGCGTGCAGTTCCGCGACCTCCACGCCGTCGGCACCCGCCGCTCTGCCCGCGGCCGCGGTGCTGGGGGAGCGGGTCAGGTCGCGGGCGCCGAGCACCGGTGAGTCGACCCGGTGCTCGATCCCGGTGATCACCGCGGGGCGCTCGACCAGGTCGCGGGCGCGGTCCTCGGCGGCCAGCACCACCACCGCGGCACCGTCGGTGACCGGCGCGATGTCGTGCCGCCGCAACGGATCGGCCACCATCGGCGTGTCCAGCAGCTCGGTCACCCCGGCCGAGCCGGAGAACTGGGCGAACGGGTTGCCCGCCGCGTCGGCCCGGCTGCGTGCGGCGACCTCGGCCAGGTCCTTTTCGGACCACAGGCCTGCGTCGATGCCGCACCGGGCCTGGAGCGCGGCGATGCTGATCGAATCCGGCCACAGCGGCGCGGTGAAGTACGGGTCGAGCTGGAGCGCGAGCACCCGGCGCAACTGGCCGGCCGAGGACTTGCCGAACCCGTAGACGAGCGCGGTGTCCACCTCGCCCATCCGGATCTTCAGCCAGGCTTCGTAGAACGCCCACGCGGCGTCCATCTCGACGTGCGATTCGTGGATCGGCGGGAAGGCACCGAGCGCGTCCACCGCGGCGATGAACGAGAAGGCGCGCCCGGCCAGGTAGTCCGACGAGCCGGAGCACCAGAAGCCGATGTCCCGTTTGGACAGCCCGGTCTGCTGGTAGGCCTCGGCGAGCAGCGGCACCAGCATCTCCACCCCGTTGGTGGTGCCCGGGGTCTCCCGCACGTTCGGCGCCTGGGCGAAGCCGATCACGGCGACATCTGGCATGTGTGCGTCCCTACAGGTGATGGGCGAAGGATTCGTACGGCGCGTCCGGTTCCCCGGTCGGCTCGAAGTGCGCGATGTTCTCCAGCGAGGTGGTCCACTCCTCGCGCGGGCGCCACGAGGCGCGCACGCGCATGCCCATCCGCACGTCCGCGGCGTCGCAGCCGAGGATCAGGTGCAGGAAGGCGATGTCGGCGCCGTCGATGAGGATGTAGGCGGTGACGTACGGCGGTTTGATGCGCTGGCCGAGGAACGGCACGTTCACCACGCAGAAGGTGGTGATGGTGCCGGTGTCCGGCAATTCGACCTCGTCGGTGGTCGGCACGCCGTCGGTCGGGCAGGCGCCGCGCGGTGGCAGGTAGACCTTGTGGCACACCGGGCATCGCTGGCCGAGCAGCTTGCCCTGGGCGAGTCCGCGCAGGTACCGGCTTTCCTCGGGAGACGCCGAATGCCGGTACTTCAGGTGCACGGGCGTGATCACCACGCCGACCGGGGCACCTTCCTCGCGCTCGGCGACCGGCGGGGGCGGCGAAGTCGGGCCTTCGTCGGGATCCTCGGTCTCCACGGGCCGGAAGTACGCGATGTCCCGGATGTGCCCGACGGTTTCGTCGGCCCAGCGGACCTTCACCCGCATCCCGGTGCGCATCCGCTCCGGGCCGGGGACGTCCACGGCGTGCAGCATCGCGGTGTCGGCGCCGTCGAGCCGGATCAGGGCCCAGGCGAACGCGCGTGTCAGCGGCTGCCCGTCCAGCGGTTCCGCCATCCAGGTCCACGACTGCACGGTGCCCTCGTCGCCGACTTCGACGAACTCCGTCAGCGCTTCGGCGGTGTGCGGGTCGTATTCGACCGGGGGCACGTGGACCCGGCCGTCGCTGCCGCGGACGCCTTCGATCCGGCGAGCCGCGAGGCCGTTGACGAACCTGCCCAGTACCGGGCCGACCGAACGGGTGTAGTCGAACCCGATGTTCATCGGGGCCGACAGGGGGGCTTCGCTCACGCTCACGAGCAGAAGTGAAACACGTTCTCGAAATCTCGGCAACGGGGCACTTGCCCGCAAGTGGAACACGTTCTAGATTCGGGCTATGAGCCTGGGTCTGTGGAACATCGCCGAAGCCGAGGGAAACCGCACGGCGGTGGTCGAGCCGGACGGCACCGAGGTCACCTACGGGGAGCTGGCGGCGAAGGCGAACGCCTACGCGAACGGCCTGCGCGAGCTGGGCCTGGACACCGGCGACGTGGTGGTGGTGCTGCAGCCCAACGGTGCCGAGCTGGTGGCCGCCTACTTCGCCGCGATCCAGACCGGGCTCTACATCGTCGTGGTCAACTGGCACCTGATCGGGCCCGAGATCGCCTACATCCTCACCGACAGCGGCGCGAAGGCGTTCCTCGCGCACGAGCGGTTCGCCGAGGTGGCCGTCGCGGCCGCCGACGAGGCGGGCATCCCGGCCGGCGCGCGGTTCGCGGTCGGGGCCGTCGACGGCTTCCGGCCGATCGAGGACCTCGCCGCTTCGCCCGACCGGCCCGAAGTGCGCACATCCGGGTCACCGATGCTCTACACCTCCGGCACCACCGGGCGGCCCAAGGGTGTCCGGCGGCCGCTGACCGGCGCCGACCCCGACGAGGTGCCCGCCGCGTCCACCTGGTTCTTCGGCATCTTCGGGCTCCAGCCCGGCGACGGGCACGTGCACCTGTGCGGTTCGCCGCTGTACCACACCGCCGTGCTCAACTTCGTGGCGATTTCCTTGCAGCTGAGCCATTCCGCGGTGCTGATGGACCGCTGGGACCCGGCCGAGATGCTGCGGCTGATCGAGCGGTACCGGGTGACGCACAGCCACATGGTGCCGACGCAGTTCCGGCGGCTGCTCGCCCTGCCGGACCGTGAACGCTACGACGTGTCCTCGCTGCGGTGCATGATCCACGGCGCCGCGCCGTGCCCGCCCGAGGTCAAGCGGCAGATGCTGGACTGGTGGGGCCCGGTGGTCACCGAGTACTACGCGGCCACCGAGGGCGGCGGCACCGCGATCAACGGCGAGGAGTGGCTGCGCAAACCGGGCTCGGTGGGCAAACCGTGGCCGGGCTCGACGATCAAGGTGCTCGACGAGGACGGCAAGGAGCTGCCCACCGGCGAGATCGGCACCGTCTACATGCGCATGGGCGACTCGAAGTTCGAGTACCACAAGGATCGTGAGAAGACCGAGCGCGCGCGGGTCGGTGACCTGTTCACCCTCGGCGACGTCGGTCACCTCGACGAGGACGGGTACCTGTACCTGCACGACCGCCGCAACGACATGATCATCTCGGGTGGGGTGAACATCTACCCGGCCGAAATCGAGGGTGAGCTGGTGATGCACCCGAAGGTGGCGGACGTGGCCGTGTTCGGCGTGCCGCACGACGACTGGGGCGAGGAGATCAAGGCCGTCGTGCAGCCCGCCGAAGGCGTCTCCGGCGACCCGGCGCTGACCGCCGAGCTGCTGGAGTTCGCCGCTTCCCGGCTGGCGAAGTTCAAGCTGCCGAAGAGCGTGGACTACCTGCCGGAGCTGCCGCGTGACCCGAACGGCAAGCTGTACAAGCGAAAGCTGCGTGATCCCTACTGGGCGGGCCGCGAACGCGCCATCTGAAGCCGCCAGAGCGAGGTGGTCTCGTCCTCGCGGGCCCGTCGGTGTCGTGGCCGGGTGTCCAGCCGGTCCACCACTTCGAGCCCGGCTCGGCCGATGCTCCGGAGCAGGCTTTCGCGGGTGCGCAGGCCCAGGAGTTCGGCCAGGTCGGAGAGGATGAGCCAGCCCTCGCCCGCCGGGGTCAGGTGTTGCGGTAACTGGTCCAGGAAGCGGTCGAGCATGTCGCTGTCGAAGACGCCGAGTTCCAGCGCGGAATGCGCTTGGCCGGGGACCCACGGCGGATTGCACACGACCAGATCAGCTCGTCCCTCGGGGAAGAGATCGCACTCCTGCACGTCGACGCGGTAGCCGAGCCTGCTCAGGTTCTCGTGGGCGCAGACGCAGGCGCGCGGGTTCACGTCGGTGGCGACCACGTTCCGGGCGCCGCGGCGGGCGAGGATCGCGGCGAGCACACCGGTCCCGGTGCCGATGTCGAACGCGGTGAACTCCTCCGGCACGGGTGCCTCGGCGACGAGGTCCAGGTACTCCTGGCGGATCGGCGCGAACACCCCGTAGTGCGGGTGGATCTTCGCACCGAGCACCGGCACGTCGACGCCCTTGACGCGCCATTCGTGCGCGCCGATGACGCCGAGCAGGTCACGCAGGGGGAGCACCTTCGGCCCGGTGGAGACGCCGAAGGCCTCGGTGCACGCCGCCCGCACGTCGGGGGCGCGGCGCAGGGGCACGGTGTAGTCGGCGTCCAGCGGGATGAGCAGCATCTTCAGCAGCGGCACGTCACGCGTGCGGCGGCCGATGGCGTGCAGCAGCTGGCGGGCGCCGTGGAAATCGCCCTGCCACAGCACCGGACGGCCACGGCGGAAGTGACGCAGGGCGGTGTCGGCGCGCAGGGCGTCATCCGCGCGGACGACCCGCGCGGGAAGCTCGGAAAGCACTTCGGCTCCTCGTGATCAGCCGGTTCGTCGAACGCGCAGATCACTTCGACGCGAGGAGCGGTGGGGGTTCAGCTGCTCCGGCGCCGAAGTGGGAGCCGGACGTCCCCGAGGACCATACCCAAGTTCATCCGGAGCCCTCGCACGGGGGACACCTGCGCGGCAACCGAGCTACCCGCTGACCGGTGTCACGAATGTGGCTTTGGGGGCCGAATCCGCCCCCAAAGCCACATTCGTGTCCCTGAACCGATCACGTAGGCCACCTTCGTGACATCCGCCACGGCTCACCGGCCCTTGAACTCCGGGCGGCGTTTTTCCGCGAAGGCCCGTGGGCCTTCCTTGGCGTCTTCGCTGGTGAAGACCGCGGCGCCCAGCTGCGACTCGATCTTGAACGCCTCTTCCTCCGGCATGCCCTCGGTGTCGCGGATCGTCCGCAGGATCGCCTGCACCGCCAGCGGGCCGTTCGCGGCGATCGTCGCGGCCGTCTCCAAGGCGGCGTCGAGGGCGGTGCCGTCCGGCACCACTCGCCCGATCAGCCCGATCTCCTTGGCTTCGGCCGCCTTCAGGTGCCGTCCGGTCAGCAGGATCTCGGCCGCCACGGTGTACGGGATCTGCCGCGGCAGCCGGACCGCCGAGCCGCCCATCGGGAACAGGCCCCAGCGTGCCTCGGAGACCCCGAACTTCGCGCTTTCCCCGGCGATCCGGATGTCGGTGGCCTGCAGGATCTCCGTGCCGCCGGCGATCGCGGGTCCCTCCACCGCGGCGATCAGCGGCTTGCGAAGCCGCCGCCCCTTCAGCAGGCCGGGGATGCGGCTGGGGTCCCAGGTGCCGCGTTCGTAGGCGTCGCCCGGCGAGTTCCGCGCCATCGACTTGAGGTCCGCGCCCGCGCAGAACGCGCCGCCCGCGCCGGTGAGCACGCAGCAGCGGATGCCGTCGTCCTCGTCGACCCGGTCCCACGCCTCGGTCATGATCGCCATCATTTCGCCGGTGATGGCGTTGCGCGCGGCCGGCCGGTTCATCGTGACGACCAGCGTGTGGTCCCGCTGCTCGACCAGTGCGTGGGGGGTCTCGGTCATGCGTCGTTCCTCCTCGGTACCATTGCCCAAAACGATAACATGTTCTAGTTTGGCCTGGTGGCACTCAACATCGCAGATCTGCTCGAGCACGCCGTCGACGCCGTGCCGGACCGCACCGCGGTCGTCTGCGGCGATCGGCAGGTCACGTTCGCCGAACTTGAGGAGCGCGCCAACCGGCTGGCGCACCACCTCGCGGGGCGCGGTGTGGGAGCGAATTCCCACGTCGGCGTCTATTCCCGGAACTCCATCGAGGCCCTCGAGGCGATGATCGCCGCGTACAAGCTGCGCGCCATCGCGATCAACGTCAACTACCGCTATGTCCACAGTGAACTGAAATACCTGTTCGGCAACGCCGATCTGGTCGCGCTCGTACACGAACGGCGGTATGCCGACAAGGTCGCGGCCGTACTGCCGGAATGTCCCGAACTGGAACACGTTGTCGTTGTCGAGGACGGTTCGGACGCCGATTTCTCCGCATACGGCGGCGTCCCGTACGAAACCGCGCTGGCGGAGAACTCCCCGGAGCGCGATTTCGGCGAGCGCAGCGACGACGACCTCTACATCCTCTACACCGGCGGCACCACCGGCTACCCCAAGGGCGTGCTGTGGCGCCACGAGGACATCTGGCGCGCGCTCGGCGGCGGCATCAACTTCGTCACCGGCGAGTACGTCAAGGACGAGTGGCAGCTCGCCGAAGAGGGCAAGGCGGGCAGCCTGGTGCGCCTCCCGGCCGCGCCGCTGATCCACGGCGCCGCGCAGTGGGCCGCGCTGGGCGCGTTGTTCACCGGCAGCCCGGTGGTCTTCGTGCCGCGGTTCGACGCGCACGAGATCTGGAAGGCCGTGCAGCGGCACCACGTCCAGGTGCTCACCATCGTCGGTGACGCGATGGCCCGGCCGCTGATCGAGGCGTACCGCGAGGGCGGCTACGACGCCTCCTCGCTGGTGGCGCTGTCCAGTCACGCGGCGTTGTTCTCCCAGAGCGTCAAGCAGGAGTTCCTGGAGACCTTCCCCAACCTGGTGGTCACCGACGCGATCGGCTCGTCGGAGAGCGGGTTCACCGGCATCGGCATGGTGGCCAAGGGCAGCGACCACAGCGCGGGGCCGCGGGTCAACTTCGGCACGCAGGCCGTCCTGCTCGACGAGGACAGCCAGGTGGTCGAACCGCGGCCGGGCGCGGTCGGCCGGATCGCCCGCCGCGCGCACGTGCCGCTCGGGTACTACAACGATCCCGAGAAGAGCCGCGCGATCTTCACCGAGATCGACGGCACGCGCTACGTCATCCCCGGCGACTACGCGCGCTACGAGGACGACGGCACGGTCACGCTGCTCGGCCGCGGGTCGCAGTGCGTCAACACCGGCGGTGAGAAGGTCTACCCGGAGGAGGTCGAGGGCGCGCTGAAATCGCACCCCGACGTCTTCGACGCGCTGGTCATCGGCGTGCCGGACGACCGGCTGGGTCAGCGGGTCGCCGCGGTGGTGCAGGCGCGCGCCGGGCGCACGCTGGACCTGGCCGCGCTGGACGCCCACGTCCGGCAGGAGGTCGCCGGGTACAAGGTGCCGCGCACGGTGTGGCTCGCCGAGGAGATCGGGCGCTCGCCGAGCGGCAAGCCCGACTACCCGTGGGCCCAGAAGTACGCGGCGGAACACGAACCCGAGAAGGCCACCGGCCCGGAAAGCACCACCGGCCCGGAAAGCACTCCCGGCCCGGAAAGCACAGTGGCAGGACAGGCGGGCTGATGCGCACGGATCTCTGCGATACCTTCGGCATCGAGTACCCGATCTTCGCGTTCACCCCGTCGGAGCACGTGGCCGCCGCGGTGACCAACGCGGGCGGGCTCGGGGTGCTGGGCTGCGTCCGGTTCAACGACGCCGACGAGCTCGACCGCGTGCTGGACTGGATGGACGAGAACACCGGCGGCCGCCCGTACGGGGTGGACATCGTGATGCCGGCGAAGATCCCGGACGAGGGCACTTCGATCGACCTCGGCAAGCTCATCCCGCCGGAGCACCGCGAGTTCGTCGACCGCACGCTGGCGCAGCTCGGGGTGCCCGAGCTGCCCGGTGGCGCGGACGAGCGCGAAGGCGTGCTCGGCTGGCTGCACTCGGTCGCGCGGTCGCACGTCGAGGTCTCGCTGCGGCACCCGATCAAGCTGATCGCCAACGCGCTCGGCTCGCCGCCGGTGGACGTGATCGAGCAGGTGCACCGGCACGGGGTGCCGGTGGCGGCGCTGGCTGGCAAGGCCGAACACGCCGTGCGGCACGTCGACAACGGCGTGGACCTGGTGGTGGCGCAGGGCTACGAGGCCGGTGGGCACACCGGGGAGATCGCCTCGATGGTGTTGCTGCCGGAGATCGCCGACGCGGTCGGTGACCGCGTGCCGGTGCTGGCCGCCGGCGGCATCGGCTCGGGCAGGCAGGTCGCCGCCGCGCTGGCGCTGGGCGCTTCCGGGGTGTGGATGGGCTCGATGTGGCTCACCACCGAGGAATACCTGCGGACCATGGCGGAATCCGAGGCCATGCAACGGGCGCTGGTGGCGGCGAAGTCCTCGGACACCGTGCGCACCCGCATCTACACCGGCAAACCGGCGCGCCTGCTGAAGACGCGCTGGACCGAGGCGTGGACGGCGCCGGACGCGCCCGACCCGCTGCCGATGCCGTTGCAGAACCTGCTGGTTTCCCACGCCCACAACCGGATCCACGCGGCGGGGGACCCGAGTGTGGTGTCCATGCCGGTCGGCCAGATCGTCGGCCGGATGAACCAGGTGCGCCCGGTGGCCGAGATCATCGAGGAACTGGTGCGCGACTACGCGGCCGCACTGTCCCGTTTGGACAAGACGAGGTAGGCGAGCGCGCCGAGGGCCAGCACGCCGGTCCCGGCGAGCACGGAGGTGAGCGGGAGGCTGAACGCGAGCACCACGCAACCGGCGAAGCCGAGGCCGGCGATCACGCGGCCGAGAGTGAACGCGCTCGCGTTCGCGATGGCGTAGTAGACGAGCACGGCGAACGACGAAAACCCGATCGCCGAGCGCAGGTCGGCGACCGCGGCGAGCGCGGCGACCACCACGCCGACGGCGATCTCGGCGCGGTGCGGAACGCCGAACTTCGGGTGCACGGCGGCGAGCCCGCGCGGCAGGTGGCCGTCGCGGGCCATCGCCAGCGTGGTCCGCGAGACGCCGAGTACCAGCGCGAGCAAGGCGCCGAGCGCGGCGATCGACGCGCTGACCCGCACCACCGGGGACAACCAGCCCGGCGAGGCTTGCGCGACGGGATCGGTGGACGCGGCGAGCGTGGCCGGTCCGAGCTGCAGGAGCAGCGCGACGGCCAGCACCGCGTAGACGACCAGCGTGATGCCCAGCGCCAGCGGGATGGCGCGCGGGAGCGTGCGCGCGGGGTCGCGGACCTCCTCGCCGAGCGTCGCGACCCGGGCGTACCCGGCGAAGGCGAAGAACAGCAGCCCGGCTGCTTCGAGCACCCCGCTGGTGCCCGGCCGCAGGTTCGCCGGTTGGGGGTCGCCCACCGCGAAAATCGTGATGACCACGGCCGCGAGCACGGTCAACGTGATCGACACGATGACCCGCATGGCCACAGTGGATCGTTGCACGCCGCGGTAGTTGAGCGCGGTCACCGCCAGCACGACCGCCGCCGCCAGCGCGCCCCGCCACGGCTGCCCGAGCTCAGGGGCGGCGTAGCTGACCACGGCGATCGCCATCGCCGCGCAGCTCGCCGTCTTGCCGACGATGAAACCCCAGCCGGCGAGGTAGCCCCAGAACTCGCCGAGGCGCTCGCGACCGTAGACGTAGGTGCCGCCGGAGGCGGGGTAACGCGCGGCCAGGCGGGCGGAAGAGGTCGCGTTGCAGTAGGCGACCACGGCGGCCAGTGCGAGCCCGAGCAGCAGGCCCGAGCCCGCGGCACCGGCCGCGGGGGCGAACGCCACGAACACTCCGGCACCGATCATCGAACCGAGCCCGATGACCACGGCGTCGCCGGTACCGAGCCGGCGCGTCAGGCTTTCGCTCACGCGGCACACCCTACGAGACCGGGGGAGCTGTTGTCCGAGGTCGGGGTGGGCGAACGAGGGGGCGTGCAACCCCATCGTGGATCCGTTCCGTCTACTGGGGCATGAGGTACTCAGCGAAGATGGTTGGTGTAGGTGTCCTGCTGTTCGCCGGTACGGCTTGCGCCAGCCCACAGAATGCCAGTCAGCCCGCCGCCGCGCCGCCGCCCGTGGCGAGCGCGCCCGCCGACCAGATCGCTCCGGGTGAGCCGCAGCCGGCGCCGCCGGTGAGCAAGGTGCCCGGCGGGGCCGAACCCGCGGAACCGGGCGACCCGGATGCCGGGACCAAGATCCCGGAGCAGAAGATCGACGCCGCCAAGCTCCCGGAGGGCTTCCCGAAGGAGGTCGCCATGGTGCAGAACGGGAAGGTGCTCTCGATCGGCGCGCAGGAGGGCGGCTGCGGCAAGGCCAGCCTGGAGCTGAAGGAGCAGAGCGCCGACAAGGTCGTGGTCAACGTCGTCGAGACCGAGCCCGGTGGCAATGTCGCGTGCACAATGGACATTCGATACCCGACGCTGACCGTCGAGCTGGAGCAGCCGCTCGGGGAGCGGACCGTGGTGCTGGAGCACGAGCAGCGCAAGAACTAGTTCTCTCGAAGACCACCTGGTGCGAGTGGCCGGGAACATGTCGGGGCGTGTTCCCGGCCACAACCCTGTCCAGGGCCGGGAACGGCCTTAGGCTACCGGCCATGGGACAACGACAGGTCTCGTCCACCCGGACGATCGCCACCACCCCGGAAAAGATCTTCGAACTGCTCGCGGACCCGGCCAAGCACCCGCTCATCGACGGGTCCGGCTCGGTGCTCGCCGCGCAGAACGGTGGCCCCGAACGGCTTTCCCTCGGCGCCGAGTTCGGGATGGACATGAAGATGGGACCCTCGTACAAGATCCTCAACACCGTGGTCGAGTTCGAGGAAGGGCGCCTGATCGCCTGGCGCCACTTCAACGGCCACCGCTGGCGCTGGGCGCTCACCCCGCTCGAGGACGGCCGCACGCAGGTCACCGAGACCTTCGACTGGTCGACCGCGCGCGTGCCGCTGCTCATTTCGCTCAGCCCGTTCCCGAAGCGCAACAAGGTGGGCATCGAAAAGTCGCTGGCCCGGCTCGCGGAGATGTTCCCTGGTTGATTGGTGATCGGGTGGGAGCCCGCCCCGGTTTCTGATGGTGACTACGGCGGGGGCACCGATGTCAAGGCGGGAATGATGCCTTGACATCGGTGCCCCCGCCGTGTTTTTGGCTGTGGACCGGGGTGGGGGGTCTGGGCGGGGCCTCTGGTGGGGTGCCCGGGTTTCGGTTGTGCGTGTGGTCGCTGGAGGTCAGCTCCGGAAGGAGATCTGCAGCACCGGTTCCGAGGTCTCGGCGAAGAAGTCGTTCCCCTTGTCGTCGATCACGATGAACGCGGGGAAGTCCTCCACCTCGATCTTCCACACGGCTTCCATGCCGAGCTCGGCGTATTCGAGTACTTCGACCTTCTTGATGCAGTCCTGCGCGAGCCGGGCCGCCGGGCCGCCGATCGAGCCGAGGTAGAAACCGCCGTGCGCCCGGCACGCGGCGGTCACCTTCGCCGACCGGTTGCCCTTGGCCAGCATCACCAGCGAACCGCCGGCGGCCTGGAACTGCTCGACGTAGGAATCCATCCGCCCGGCCGTGGTCGGGCCGAACGAACCCGAGGCGTAGCCGTCCGGTGTCTTGGCCGGACCGGCGTAGTACACCGGGTGGTCCCGCAGGTACTGGGGCATTTCCTCACCGGCGTCGAGCCGCTCGGCGATCTTGGCGTGGGCGATGTCCCGCGCCACCACCAGCGGCCCGGTCAGCGAGAGCCGCGTCTTCACCGGCAACGCGGACAGCTGCTCGCGGATCTCGGCCATCGGGCGGTTCAGGTCCACCTCGACCAGCTCACCGGACAGTTCGTCCTCGGTGACCTCCGGCAGGAACCGGGCCGGGTCGCGTTCGAGCTGCTCGATGAACACCCCGTCGGCGGTGATCTTCGCCTTGGCCTGGCGGTCGGCCGAGCAGGACACGGCCACGCCGACCGGGCAGGAGGCGCCGTGGCGCGGCAGCCGGATCACCCGCACGTCGTGGCAGAAGTACTTGCCGCCGAACTGCGCGCCGATGCCGAACTGGCGGGTCATCTCCAGCACCTGCTGCTCGAGGTCCACATCGCGGAACCCGTGGCCCAGCGGGGAACCCTCGGTCGGCAGGTGGTCCAGGTACCGCGCGGACGCGAGCTTGGCCACCTTGAGGTTGGACTCGGCGGAGGTGCCGCCGACCACGATCGCCAGGTGGTACGGCGGGCAGGCCGCGGTGCCCAGGCTGCGCAGCTTCTCGTCCAGGAACTTGGCCAGGCGCTTGGGGTTCAGCACCGCCTTCGTCTCCTGGTAGAGGAAGGTCTTGTTGGCGCTGCCGCCGCCCTTGGCCATGAAGAGGAACTCGTACTTCGGGTCGCCGTCGCCATCCTTGTGGTACAGCTCGACCTGCGCGGGCAGGTTCGTCCCGGTGTTGCGCTCTTCCCAGAAGTTCACCGGCGCCATCTGCGAATACCGCAGGTTCAGCTCCTGGTAGGCGTCGAAGATGCCGCGGGAAAGGGCTTCCTCGTCGTTGCCGCCGGTGAGCACGCGCTCGGTGCGCTTGCCGATCACGATGGCGGTGCCGGTGTCCTGGCACATCGGGAGCACCCCGCCGGCCGAGATGGCCGCGTTGCGCAGCAGGTCCATCGCGACGAAGCGGTCGTTGCCGCTGGCCTCGGGGTCGTCCACGATCGCCCGCAGCTGCGCCAGGTGTGAGGAGCGCAACAGGTGCTGGATGTCGGTGATCGCCGTGCGCGCGAGCTGGGTCAGCGCGGCCGGGTCCACCTCGAGGAACCGCTTCCCGGCGGCCTCGACGACCCGGACACCCTCAGCGGTGACCAGGCGGTACTCGGTTTCGGTGTCCTCGCCGAGCGGCAGGACCTCGGTGTGCTGAAAAGTGGTGGTGGCAGGCAGTTCGGGCACTGCGCGGGCTCCCTTGCACGCGGATTTTCGGTGCTGGAACCGTACCCCAGCCGCCAGGGCCGGATATGCGGAAGGCCGGGCCCACCCCGACGGACCCGACCTTCCGGGGAACGCGGTGCGATGCCGGAGCACCCACCACGAAGCTCATGTGTGGCTCGAACCGAGACGATCGGAAAAATCGTGCTCCCGACCGTCTCGTGACGCACGTCATAAGTCAACGCGGCCGAACGGGTGCTTCCCGGGGTGACACTCCGTGTTCTGCCTGGTGGATCAGCTGGCGTAGGCGCGCAGCCGGTCCGCCCGCTCGCCCTGGCGGAGCTTGGACATGACCTCGCGCTCGATCTGGCGCACGCGCTCGCGGGAGAGCCCGAAGTGCTTGCCGATCTGGTCGAGCGTGCGCGGCTGACCGTCGTCGAGGCCGTAGCGCAGGCGGATCACGTGCTGCTCGCGGTCGTCCAGGGTGGCCAGCACCCGGCGCATGTCGTCCTGCAGGAGACCGGAGATCACCGCGCTTTCCGCGTCGGTCGCCTCGGAGTCCTCGATGAAGTCGCCCAGCGGGGCGTCCTCCTCGGTACCCACCGGCATGTCCAGGCTTACCGGGTCACGCGCGTGGTCGAGCAGGTCGGAGATCTTGTGCTCGGCGATGCCGGACTCCGCGGCCAGCTCCTCGTTGGTCGCCTCGCGGCCGAGCTGCTGGTGCAGGTCGCGCTTGATCCTGGCCAGCTTGTTCACCTGCTCCACCAGGTGGACCGGGAGGCGGATGGTGCGGCCCTGATCGGCCATGCCCCTGGTGATGGCCTGGCGGATCCACCAGGTGGCGTAGGTGGAGAACTTGAAGCCCTTGGAGTAGTCGAACTTCTCCACCGCGCGGATCAGGCCCAGGTTGCCCTCCTGGATCAGGTCCAGCAGCGGCATGCCCCGACCGGTGTAGCGCTTGGCCAGCGACACCACCAGCCGCAGGTTCGCCTCCAGCAGGTGGTTCTTGGCCACGCCGCCGTCACGCACCAGCGCGCGCAGCTCGGCGCGCCGCTTGGGGGTGAGGTCCGTGGCGGTGTCCAGCATGTGCTGGGCGAACACGCCCGCTTCGATGCGCTTGGCGATCTCGACCTCGTCGGCCGCGGTGAGCAGCGCCGTCTTGCCGATCCCGTTCAGGTAGACCCGGACCAGGTCGGCGGCGGGGCTCTGGGCGTCGAGGTCGGCACCTTCGGCGGTGAACTGCCCCTGGGCGCCCGATATGCCCGACGAGGTGGCGCTCGAGGAGGAAGTGCCCGTATCGTCGGAAACGGACGTGGGAATCTTGCGCTGGCGAATGCCCCTGGCTTCGCGCTCAAGAGTCTGGACTGACATTTCTGCCTCCCCGGTCACGGGCTGACGTGTGTGTGGCTGGCGTCACACACGCCAACGCTGTGCGTCACGGGACGGGCCTGTGGGTTCCGTCTCGCGAGTCCGGCTGGCTGGCCGGACATTCGGTTCAACGCCTCGGTGTCTCGAAACGTTCCCGAGCCGTCGAAGAGAAGACGGCTCCCTGGCACCCGAAGTTGCTCCAGCAAGCCTGAGCTTTTCCTGAGAACGAACGAGTAGCTTTCGTGTGACAGTGGGGAGTCAGCCGCACCCAGTGGTCTAGACCTCTTGTCAGACCTCCACCAGAACCGTGAACGGACCGTCGTTCACGCTGTGCACGGACATCATCGCGCCGAAGCTGCCGGTGGCCACGGTGGCACCTCGCCCGCGTAGTCCGGACACCACCGAACCCACCAGTTTCTCCGCTATTTCCCCACGTGCGGCGTTGAGCCACGACGGGCGCCGCCCCTTGCGCGTCTCGCCGTAAAGGGTGAACTGGCTGACCACGAGCAGTGGCGCGCCGGTGTCCGCACAGGACCGTTCTTCGCGAAGTATGCGAAGTTCGTGCAGTTTCCTGGCCATCGTCGCGGCCTGTTCTTCGGTGTCGTCGGCGCGGATGCCGAGCAGCACCAGCAGGCCCGGTTCGTCGATGGCGCCGACGACCTCGCCCTCGACTGTGACGCTCGCCTCGGTCACCCTGGCGACGACCGCCCTCATCGCCCGGCTCCCGTTTCGGAGACGGGCTGGAGCATGCCGTGCCGGATCAGTTCACGGACGACCGGCAGCGCGGCCTCGGTCAGCGTCTCCACCGGCTGGTCGTGCGCGAAGGCGAGCAGGTCCAGCAGGTCCGCCAGCGGCAGCGCACCCCGGCAGCCGGCCAGCAGCGCGGTGGCCAGTTCGTCGACCTCGTGCTGCCAGCCGGGCCCGTCGGTGCGGTGCAGGCGGCGGACCGCGGTCTGCCAGCCCTCGTCCGTGGTGGTGTCCACGCGTTCGAGCACCACCGAATCCGGCACGGTGAACTGGGTCTCCAGCAATTCCGCATGGTGGTTTCGCAGCCAGTCCACCCGGTCGAGCCAGCCGGCCGCCTCCGGGCCGAGCGGGTCGTCGAACGCTTGGCGCAGGTCCTCGCAGACGACCGTGGGCGTGCCATCGGTCCGGCGCAGGGTGACGAAGCCGAAGCCGATGCCCTCGACCCGGTTCTCGGCGAACCAATCGAGCCAGGCGCCCGCCTTGGCGCGTCCCTCCGGCGACCTCGGGTCCAGCCCGGCGTCACGGAGCCAGGTGCCGACGTAGAGCTCGGGATCGGCCACATCGCGCTGCGCGAACCACGCGTCGGTGCCCGCGGGCAGCCAGCGGTGCACCCGATCGGCCCAGTCCTCGCCCTCGACGTGCAGCCAGGACGCGAGCAGCTGCCCCACGCCGCCCTCGGTCAGGAACGACGGCAGCTGGCGCACCACGAGCGCGCTGGCATCGTCCCCGCCGAGCCCGGAGTCGCGGTAGACGTAGTCCACCCGGGGCGGGCCGACCACGAACGGCGGATTGCAGACGATCTGGTCGAACCGGCGGCGGGCCACCGGCGCGAACCACTCACCGCGCGCCAGCTCGACCTCCACCTCGTTCAGTTCGAAAGTGGTCTTGGCCAGTGCCAGCGCGCGTTCGGAGACGTCGGTGGCGGTGATCCGGCTCGCGTGACGGCTCGCGTGCAGCGCCTGCACGCCGTTGCCGGTGCCGAGGTCGAGCAGGCTGCCCACCGGGCGGCGGCTGGTCGCGCGGATCAGGCTGAGCGAGGCGTGGCCGACGCCGAGCACGTGGTCTTCGGGAACCGGACCGCCCAGCACGTCGGAGTCGAGGTCGGAGAGCACCCACCAGGAGCTGTCTTCGTCGCCGTGCGGCCGGAGGTCGAGGGCCGCCCGAATGCCGTCCCGCGTCCGCCGGACGAGACCGGCTTCTACCGAACCGTCCAGCGGCAGCACGTCCGCGACGGCCTGCTCGGATTCGGTGGAGCCGAGCAGGAACAGCCGGATCAGCGTCCCGAGCGCACCCGCGTCCCGGCTCGCGCGGTAGGCCGGTTCTGGCTCACCGCGGCCGAGCGCGGCGTGCGCGGCACCGCCGAGCGCGTCCACCACGCCGTCGGCGTCGTACCGGGCTTCGCGCAGCGCGTCCCGCAGACGGGCGCGGAATTCGGGGGAGAACTCGGGAAGATCGCTCACGAGTCGGCATGATCCCACGGGCGGGATGACTATGTTGGGCGCCATGTCTTCGGCACAGGTACCACTTTGGGTGCCGATCCTGGTCGGCCTGCTCGGTGTCGCGGGTGTGGTCACCGCGCAGGTGATCACCACCCTGCGCGAGGAACGGCGCTGGCGTCGTGAACAGCAGCGCGAGGACCTGCGCTGGGAACGGCAACGGGAGGAACGCACCCACGAGGCCAGGTCGGAGGCCTACGCCGAGCTGATCGGCGTGCTCGAAGCCCTGGACATGATCACCTTCCGAGCCCGGCAGGCGGCCAAGTTCAACGATGAAGGGCTGACTTCGGACGAGAAGCTGGCCGAGGAGCTGCGAGCCATCACCTCGGAGGCGCAGCGCGCACTCGGACCGGTGAACCTGCACGCGCCGGAGCGGATCCGCGTGAGACTGCAGGAGGCGGTGCTGCCGCGGATGTCCCTGGCGGCCAGGTTGCTGCGGAACGAGGGCGACGACGCGGACAAGTGGACCAGGGGCCAGCGCGAGTACCGCTTGCTGCGTGCGGAGATGCGCCGCGACCTCGGCCTGGACGCCGAAGACCTGAGCCACCTGGAGGAAAAGGCGGAATGACCGGAGTACTGGACGGCCTGCCGGCGCTGCTGCCGGAACTCGAGGCGCTCTACGTCGATCTGCACCGCCACCCGGAACTGGCCTTCGCCGAGCACCGGACCGCCGGGATCCTGGCCGACCGCCTGGAAGCAGCCGGATTCGAAGTGCACCGCGGGATCGGGCAGACCGGCGTGCTGGGTGTCCTGCGCAACGGCCCGGGGCCGGTGGTCATGCTGCGCGCGGACATCGACGCGCTGCCGGTCGAGGAGAAGACCGGGCTTGACTACGCGAGCACCGTGCGCGTCACCGGGCCGGACGGGCAGGAGGTGCCCGTGATGCACGCCTGCGGGCACGACATGCACGCCACCTGGCTGACCGGCGCGTCCGCGTTGCTGGCCGGTGCCCCGGCGGCGTGGTCGGGCACGCTGCTGGTGGTGTTCCAGCCGGCTGAGGAAGCGGGCGGCGGGGCCAAGGGCATGGTCGAGGACGGGGTGTTCGACCTGGCCGGGCGCCCGGACGTGGTGCTCGGGCAGCACCTGGTCCCCGGGCCCGCCGGCTGGGTGCTCACCCGGCCAGGGGTGATCATGGCCGCCACCGACGCGCTGCGGATCGTGCTGCACGGGCGCGGCGGGCACGGCTCGCGGCCGGAGACCACGGTCGATCCGGCGGTGCTGGCCGCGTCGGTGGTGCTGCGGTTGCAGACGATCGTGTCGCGGGAGATCTCGGCGAACGAGGTCGCCGTGGTCACCGTCGGCTCGATGCACGTCGGGACCACGCACAACGTGATCGCCGACGACGCGGTCATCGAGGTCAACGTGCGGACGTTCGACGACACCGTGCGCACGAAGGTGCTCGCCGCGATCGAGCGGATCGTGCACGGCGAGGCCATGGCCGCCGGGGCGCCGAAGCCGCCGGAGCTCACCCCGATCGGCAGCTTCCCGGTCACCAGGAACGACGACGCCGCCAACGCGGGGCTCACCGAAGCCTTCCGCGCGCACTTCGGCGGTGACCGGGTGCACGAGGCACCGCTGGTGACCGGCAGCGAGGACTTCGGCGAGTTCGGCGTGGCGGCCGGGGTGCCGTCGGTGTACTGGCTGGTCGGCGGCATGGACACCGAGCGGGTGCTGACCGCGATGGCGGCGGGCCGCTTCGAAACCGACATCCCGTCCAACCACTCGCCGCGCTTCGCGCCGGTGCCGCACCCGACCCTGTCGGCCGGGGTGGAGACGCTCGTGGTGGGGGCGCTGCACCGGCTGGCGCCCCCGGCTACCGGCGGAGCGGCCGGAATGGGAGCATGATGGGGGTAGGAGGTGGTGTGGTGAGCGAACCGCGGGGCACTTCCGAGCCGGTCCTGATCACCGAGGCGCAGCTGTCGTACGAAGAGCAGCACGCCGCCCGGAAACGCAAGTACATGCTGATGATGGGGCTGCGCTTTCCCTGCCTGATCCTGGCCGGGATCTTCTACGAAACGTGGTGGCTGGCGCTGGCCTTCATCGCGCTGTCGGTCCCGCTGCCGTGGGTGGCGGTGCTGATCGCGAACGACCGCCCGCCGCGCAAGGCCGAGGAAGTCAGCCGGTACCAGCGGGAGGCCACAGCCATCGAACAACGGGAACACCGCGTCATCGATGGCTGACCCGCCCGCCCCTCTGTTCAGATGCTATGAGTGGGGCATTACTTGCATTGAATGCTAGTAATGCCCCATTCATAGCGTTCAAGGCTGGGCGCCGACCTTGCGCACGGCTCGGGCGCCCAGGCGGACACCGGCACGCAGGGCGTCCACTCGGGACTCCCCGGCCAGCCACGCCGCCAGCACACCGGCGTCGAAGGCGTCCCCGGCACCGGTCGAGTCGACGCACTCGGCGGGTTCGGCGGGCACCGAGACCACGCCGTCCGCGTTGACCCAGCTCGCGCCCTCCATGCCCGAGGTGACCACGACCTCGCCGACCGTGCCCAGCAGCGACTTCGCCGCCGTCGGTTCGCCGGAGCCGGTCAGCGCGGCCAGTTCGGCGGCGTTCGGCATGAGCAGGTCGACCCCGCGCACGTCTTCGAGGAACTGCGCGCCGTCGGACAGCAGCGGCGCCGACTGCGGGTCCACCGAGGTGCTCAGCCCGGCCCGCTTGGCCGCGGCGAGCGCCGCGAGACCGGCGGGCCGCGAGGTCTCGTCGAGCAGCACGTACCCGGACAGGTGCAGGTGCCGGGCACCGGCCAGCGCTTCGTCCGTGACGTCGCCGGGGCAGAACCGGGCGTTCGCGCCGCGGTCCGGCAGCATGCTGCGCTGACCCTCGTTGTCCACGAGCACGACCACGCAGCACGTGGTCGCCTCCGGGTCGACGGCCAGCGCGCACCGCACCCCGGCCGCCTCGAGCTCGGCGCGGATCAGCCGCCCGCCCGCGTCGTCGCCGATCCTGGCGACGAGCGTCGGCTCGGCACCGGCCGCCTTCAGCCACATCGCGGTGTTCGCGCCCGCGCCGCCACCGGCGAACCGCACTTTCGTGCGCACGTCACCACCGTGCAGGATGGGCCCGTCGTGCTGGGCGACCACATCCAGGCCCGCGTCCCCGACCACGACGATCATGCGCTCAGCTCCACGGCGACCTCGGCGGCGAGCCGCACGTTCGACACCACCAGCGCCTCGTTCGCGTCCAGGCTCACCCCGCCGCTGGCGGTGTGGAAGTGCTCCAGCAGCACCGGCGTCACGTCCGACCCGAGCACCTCGCGCTCACGCAGCAGGTCGAGCCCTTCGGCGAGCAGGCGGTCGTGCAGTTCGGCGTCCATTTCGAACTCCGCGGGGATCGGATTCGCCAGCAGTGCCGCGGAACCGGTCAGCTCCCGGTGCGCGGCGAAGGCCGCGGCGGCCCGCGCGGCGTCGTCCACCCGCCAGTTCACCTCGAAGCCGGAGGACCGGCGGTAGAACGCGGGGAAGTCGGTGGTGCGGTAGCCGAGCACCGGCACCGAGTTGGTCTCCAGCACCTCCAGCGTGGCCGCGATGTCCAAAATGGACTTCACCCCGGAGCAGACCACGAGCACCGGCAACCGGGACAGCGCCCCGAGGTCGGCGGAGACGTCCCAGGTGGCGGTGGCGCCGGGCAGTGGCAGGTGGACCCCGCCGAGGCCGCCGGTGCCGAACACGCCGATGCCCGCGGCGTGCGCCAGCGCCGAGGTGCTCGCGACCGTGGTCGCGCCCGAGCCGCCCAGCGCGAGCGCCGGGCCGAGGTCACGCCACGAGAGCTTGTCCAGCCCGGCGTCCTCGGCGCAGACCCGCTCCAGTTCGGCGGGGGAGAGGCCGATCACCGCCCGGCCGCCCAGCACGGCGATCGTGGCGGGCACCGCGCCTGCGTCGCGCACGGCCCGTTCCAGCTCGGCGGCCACCTTGAGGTTCCGGCCCGGCGGCAGGCCGTGCGAAAGGATCGTGCTCTCCAGCGCCACCACGGGCCGGCCGCCGTCGAGGGCGTCGGCCACCTCGGGGGCCACGGTCAGGTAATCGGTCACAGAGGGACATCCTCACCGATCGGGTGACGGCAGGTCAGCCCGGGGCTCCAGCCCGGCCAGTTCCCTGGTCAGGTTGTGCTTCGCCGCTGACTCCCAGCGGAGGCGGGCGGGTGCGGTCCGGTACAGCGGGTCACGGGCGAGCAACCGGGCGAGCACCTTCGCCCGGCCGGACAGCCAGTCCGGTTCGGACACCGCCGCGTACTCCGCGCGCACGTTCCGCGCGTACTCGTCGTAGGAAGCGGCCGAGCCGCCCAGCGTGGCGAGGTCGGCGTCGAGCAGGGCGGAGGCGGCCAGGTCCTCGGCCGGGGCGTCGTGCCCGAGCGTGGTCAGCACCAGCTCCTCCACCCGGAGGACGGCCGCGGCGGCGAGCCCGGCGGCTTCCAGCCAGCTGACCGCCCAGTCCGCGCTGTGCCGCTCGTCGTGCCCGGGACGGGCGTCGTAGACCACGTCGTGCGCGCACGCGGCGAGTGCGACCAGCGCCTTGTCCCGGGCGTTCAGCCCCAGCTCGGCGCCCAGTTCCGCGCTGTCCCGGACGACGGCCTCGAGGTGTGCGGTGGTGTGGTAGCGCCGGTGTGGCTGGGCGTACTGGGCGGCGAGCTCGGCCGCCGCGCGGGCACCGATCTCCAGATCACCCCCGAGGGTGACCAGCGCCTGCAGCCAGGCCTCCCGCGCGTTCAGTCGAAGATCCCGCGTGCCTTGGCCACCTCGTGCAGCCAGCCCTCCAGTTGCTTCTCCCACGGCACCCGCTCGAGGTTCGCGTGGTCGACCTTGAACGAGCCGAGGAACTCCTGGCCGCGCCCGCCGAAGCCACCGGTCTTGCTCACCCGGACGCGCTTGACCACTTCGAGCACCACGGTGGTCTCGGTGGGGTTCGACAGGAAGGTCAGCGCCACCGAGTCGAACACCGGCGCGAACCGCGGCGACGGGCTGAACCGGATCTCCTGGAAGAACGGCAGCTGCTGGGTGACGCCGTTGATCCGGCCCTTCTCCAGCGCCGCGCCCGAAAAGGTGAAGCCGATGCGGCTCATCGCGTCCAGGACGCGCTTCTGCGCGGGCAGCGGTTCGATCGAGGCGGCGTCCACGTCACGCGGGTCGGACACCGCGCCCGCCAGGTCGAGGTCGGTCTGCACGCCGACCGCGATCCCGGTCAGCGGCTTGCCGTACACGCTGCTGATCGGCGTCTCCCAGGGCAGCGCGATCTCGAACGGCAGCCGGACCTGCTGACCGGGGCGGATGACCTCGTTTCCGGCCAGGTGCTGGTCGCCGAACGGGAGGTCGCCGAACTCCGGCTCACCGCGGTCCGAAGGCAGCTCCACCCTGGCGATCAGCCGGATGCCGAGCGCGTTGATCTCCTGGTCGACCTCGCCGCCGAGCAGCAGGACCTCACCGCGGAGCGGGCGGCCAGGCTGGACCGCGCGATCGGTCAGCCGCGCGTCGAGCCGCGCGCCGCCGGAGCCGAAGCTGGCAAGCACCTTCTGGAACATGGCGCCGATACTGCCATTATGGAGGGGTGAGTACGCAGACCTTGCCGGAAGTCGACACCCGCCCAGAGGGCACCGACACCTCCGATGACGACACCCCGAAGATGTTCCACTACGTGAAGAAGAACAAGATCGCCGAGAGCGCGGTCATGGGCAGTCACGTGGTGGCGCTCTGCGGCGAGGTGTTCCCGGTGACGAAGTCGCCGAAGCCGGGTTCGCCGGTGTGCCCCGACTGCAAGAAGATCTACGAGGGCCTCCGCCCGGGGAGCGACTGAGCCCCCGCCGAGTGCCGTGAATGTGGCTTTCAGAAGCAAAATCGTGCTGTGAAAGCCACATTCACGGCAGCATCGCGCCCTAGTGGGCTCCGGCCAGTTCCGGGGTCTCGGTGCGCGGTGCCTTCTTCGCGCGCCGTCGCTCCTTGCGGCCCTCGACCACGGTGTAGAGCGTCGGCACCAGGATCAGCGTCAGCACCGTCGAGCTGACCAGCCCGCCGATCACCACGATCGCCAGCGGCTGCCCGATGAAGCCACCCTGCCCGGTCAGCCCGAGCGCCATCGGGACCAGCGCGAAGATGGTCGCCGCCGCGGTCATCAGGATCGGCCGCAGCCGCCGCCTGCCGCCTTCGACCACCGCGTCGCTCACGCTCATGCCCTCGGCCCGGTACTGGTTGACCAGGTCGATCAGCACGATCGCGTTGGTCACCACGATGCCGATCAGCATCAGCATGCCGATCAGCGCCGGCAGCCCCAGCGCGGTGCCGGTGAACAGCAGCAGGCCGATCGCGCCGGTCGCCGCGAACGGGATGGACACCAGCAGGATCAGCGGCTGCACCAGGCTGCGGAAGGTGGCCACCATGATCAGGAAGACGATCGCGATCGCCGCCAGCATGGCCAGCCCGAGGTCGGCGAAGGCCTCGTTCTGCTCCTGGCTCACCCCGCCGAGGGAGTAGGCCGCGCCCCCGGTCAGCGACAGCCCGTCCAGTTTGGTGGTGAGCTGCTGGGTGAGCGCCGACAGGTCACCGCCGGTGGTCTTCGCCGACACCGTGGTGCTCAGCTCGCCGTCGGTGCGCTTGACCTGCGTCGGCCCGTCCACCGTGCGCACGGTGGCCACCTGGTCCAGCCGGACGATCCCGGTGGCCGAGGGCAGCGGCAGCGCCGCCACGGCCGCGGCGTCGTCCGGGCGGTCCCCGGTGCGCAGCACGATGTCGGTGCGGGTGCCGTCGACCGGCAGCTGCGTGACCGTCTGCCCGGCGATGGCCTGGTTCGCCAGCTGCCCGATGGTGGTCGCGCTCAGCCCGCGCTCGGCCGCCTTGACCTGGTCGACCTCGATCTGCACCCGGGGCATGCCCGTGGCCAGGTCGTTGGTCACCCCGGTCAGCCCGGACACCTCGCCGAACGCCCGCTGCACCGCGTCCGCGGCCGGGCGCAGGGAGGCCTCGTCCGGCGCGGTGACGGTCACCGACACCTCGTCCGAGGCCGGACCGGCCGCCGCGCCACCGAACTCCAGCTCACCGAGACCCGGCTGCCCGCTCAGCGAGTCACGCAGGCGGTTCTCGAAGGCGTCGAGATCGGTGCCCTCCTTGACCGTGATGCTGATGCTCGTGGTGCTCGCCCCGCTCCCGCCGAAGAGCGCGGCGATCGGGTCGTTGCCCACGGTGACCTGGTACTTCTCCACCTCACCGGTGGCCGCCAGCGCCTGCTCGACGCGGATCGCGGCCTGCTCGCGGGTGTCGAGGCCGGTGCCCGGTTCGAAGGTCTGGCGCAGGCTCGTGGTGGTCGTGGCGCCGTCGTCGAGGAAATTGGTCTCCAGCTTCGTCGACAGTCCGATGGTGCCCGCGAAGACCAGCAGCGAGAGCAGCACCACGGTCAGCCGCCGCCGGGTGGCGAACCGGATCACCGGCACGTAGATCCGCTGCAGCAGCCCGCGTCGCTCCTTCTCCAGCGCGCGCTGGAGGTTCGCCTCGGCCTCTTCGGCGGTCGCCGCGGCCTTCGGCGGCTTGAGGAACCAGTAGGCCAGCACCGGCACCACGGTCAGCGAAACCAGCAGCGAAGCCAGCAACGCCACGGTGACGGTCAGGGAGAACGGGGAGAACAGCTCGCCAGCCATGCCGCCGACGAAGGCGATCGGCAGGAACACCGCGACCGTCGTCAGCGTGGACGCGGTGACCGCGCCCGCCACCTCGCGCACGCCGTTGAGCACCGCACGCTGCTTGCCTTCGCCGTAACCGAGGTGCCGCTTGATGTTCTCCAGCACCACGATCGAGTCGTCCACCACGCGGCCGACGGCGATGGTCAGCGCGCCGAGGGTGAGCAGGTTGAGCGAAAGGTCACCGGCCCACAGCGCGAGCAGCGCCACCACCACGGACAACGGGATGGACACCGCGGTGACCAGGGTGGAGCGCACCGAGAGCAGGAAGAGCAGGATCACCACGACGGCGAAAGCCAGGCCCAGCAGGCCTTCGGTGGTCAGGCCGCTGACCGCCTCGGCCACCTGCGGGCCCTGGTCGAAGGTGGGCGTCAGCTCGGCGCCCAGTTTCTGGCTCAGCTCGGGCAGTTTTCCGGCCACCGCGTCGGAAACCGCGACCGCGCTGCCGTCGGCGACCATGGTGACGTTGATGCCCAGGCTCGGTTTGCCGTTGGTACGGGTGATCGAACTCGCCGCCGCCAGCGTGGGCTCCACGCTCGCCACGTCACCGAGTTTGGCTCTGGGGGACAGTTGCAGGTTCCGCAGACTGTCCACTGTGACCGGTCCACCGCCGACCTCGACGGTGAGCGTGCGGTCGCCGTCCTCGACCGTGCCCGCCGGGATCGCCGCACCCGCGGTCTTGAGCGCGGTGGCCAGCGCGGTGGGATCGACCCCGGCCGCGCCGAGCTTGGCGTAGTCGACGTCGATGGTGACCGTCTTCTCCTGCGTGCCGGTCACCGTCGCCTCGCGCACGTCGTCGATCTTGCGCAGCTCCGGCACGACCTCCTTGGTCAGCCGCTCGGCGAACTGCTGCTGGTCGCCGGGGGCCGAGGCGGCCAGGATGACCACCGGGATGTCGTCGGTGCCGCCCGCGGTCACCGTGGACTCGGCGTTCTCCGGCAGTTGCGGGCGCAGCCGGTTGACCGCCTGCTGCAACTGGCTCACCGACGCGTCGATGTCGGTGCCGTAGGCGAACTGGACGACCACGGTCGACGAGCCTTCGCTGGAGGTCGAGGTGACCTCCTCGACCCCGGTGATGCCCTGGATGCCGCCTTCGATCGGCTGCGTGAGCTGCCGGTCCACCGCGTCGGGCGACGCGCCGGGGTACGGCGTCACCACGACCGCGCTCGGCAGTTGCAGTGACGGGTAGAGCTGTTGCTTCAGCTGCGGCAGCGCGAGCGCGCCGAAGCCGAGGACCAGGATGGCCAGCAGGCCGATCAGGCCTCTGTTCCGGAGGCTGAGCTTTGCCAGCGCGGACATGACGGGGGACCCCCTTGAGTACACGGACTCGCCACGCCATCGCGCGGCACGGCCAGAGCTTTTCAGCACCGGGTGTACCAGCGGCTCAACCCGGGAGTGGATTCACGTCCTACTGGGGGATGAGGGCGGGGTTTCGGCCGGTCGCTCCTCGTGGTCGTCCGGCTCTTCCCCGTCATCCTCGGGCTTTTTCGGCCGTCGCAGCGGCGTCGTGGTGCGCTCCCACAGCTTGCGGCCGTCCTCGGAGCGCAACCGCTCGCTGGCCCGCTCCATCTCCAGCCGCCGCCACTTGCGCCGCTGGCGCCGGGTCATCTTGGCGGGCCACAGCTCCTGGATGGCGCTGTTGAAGTAGGCGCCGCCGACCACCGCGAGCCCGATGAAGAAGGTGAACAGCAGGAAGGCGATCGGCGTGGCCAGCGCGCCGTAGGTGTAGCCGGTGGTGGTGATCCACGAGATGTAGATCCGCAGGCCGACACTGGAGAGCAGGAAGATCGCCATCGCCAGCACCGCGCCCGGCAGGCCGCGGTGCCACGGCAGCTTGCGCGGCAGCGCCAGCTTGTACAGCGTGGCCAGCGCGAGCACCAGCACCGCGCCGAGCACCGGGAAGTAGAGCGAGCCGATCCACTCGCGCACGGTCGGCTGCCAGGCGTCGGGGAAGAACTCCGGCAGCAGGTCCGGCCCGATCGCGATCACCGGCAGCCCGACCACCAGGAAGACCAGCATCACCAGGTAGAGCAGCAGCGCGAAGATCCGCTGCCAGACCTCGTTGCGCACGCCGTACTGGCCGTGCGCCACGGTGATCGCGTCGACGAACGAGGACATCGCCGACGAACCCGCCCACAGGGAGATCAGGAAGCCGATCGAGACGATCTCGCCCTTGCCGATGGTCAGGATGTCGTTGACCGTCGGCTCGATGATCCGGGTGACCACGTCGGAGCTGAAGATCTGCGAGCAGAAGGCGATGATCCGGTCGTGCACGGCGGTGACCAGGCCCTGGCCGAACCAGTCGCCCATGAAGCCGAGGCTGCCGAGCAGGCCGAGCAGCAGCGGCGGCAGCGAGAGCGTCTGCCAGAAGGCGGCTTCGGCGGACTCGGAGAAGATGTTCCCGTCCCACGCCTTGTTCAGCGTGCGGCCGACCAGCTGCACCGGTTTGCGGGCAGGTTTCGACCCCGGCGCGCGTTCGGCCGCCGGGGGAGCGCTGGGGTCGGGGTCGGCTGTGTTCATCTTCACCCTCAAGCATGGTGCATTCGGGGGATTTTGGCTCGTGGAGGCGTGAGGTGTCCCGTGGTGTTCGCCGGCCCGCCGCCCTCCGGCCGTGCCACGGCACGAAGATGTCGGGGGCGGCGGGTAAGCTCGTCGGAGCCTCCGCAGCACTGCCCGCGGGGGCGTTCGCATGTCGGACGGCTCGCCAGCCAACAGTGTCACCAGAGCCACCAGAGGGGAGTTGGACCTTCTTGTCGGAGACGGCCCAGCACGATCGGGCGGCTGCCGGTTTCAGCGCTCCACCGCCCGGCCAGGACACCACCGTCCGGCCGCTGCGCGCCTGGCAGCGCCGCGCGCTGACCAAGTACCTGACGACCAAGCCCCAGGACTTCCTCGCCGTGGCGACGCCCGGCGCCGGCAAGACCGTCTTCGGCCTGCGCATCGCCGCGGAGCTGCTGTCCGACCGCACCATCGAGGCGGTCACCATCGTCACGCCCACCGAGCACCTCAAGCACCAGTGGGCGTCCGCGGCCGCGGCGGCGGGCATCGCGATCGACTCGAACTTCCGCAACACCGTCGGCGTGACCTCGTCGGACTACCGCGGGGTCGCGGTCACCTACGCCCAGGTCGCCGCGCACCCGACGATGCACCGGGTGCGCACGGAGAACCGCAAGACGCTGGTGATCCTGGACGAGATCCACCACGGTGGCGACGCCAAGTCCTGGGGTGACGCGGTCCGCGAGGCGTTCACGCCAGCGGTGCGCCGGCTCGCGCTGACCGGGACGCCGTTCCGCAGCGACGACTCGCCCATCCCGTTCATCACCTACGAGCCCGACGGCGAAGGCGCCCTGCGCAGCCGCGCCGACCACGCCTACGGCTACTCCGACGCGCTCGCCGACGGCGTCGTGCGGCCGGTGGTCTTCCTCGCCTACTCGGGGGAGGCGTCGTGGCGCACCAGCGCGGGTGACGAGTTCACCGCGCGCCTGGGCGAGCCGCTGACCGCCGAGCAGAACGCCCGCGCCTGGCGGACCGCGCTGGACCCGAGCGGCGAGTGGGTGCCCGCGGTGCTGCAGGCCGCCGACACCCGGCTGAACCAGGTCCGCGCCACGATGCCCGACGCCGGTGGCCTGGTCATCGCCACGGATCAGGAGTCCGCCCGCGCGTACGCGAAGATCCTGCAGCGGCTCTCCGGGGAAGCGCCCGCGGTGGTGCTCTCGGACGACCCGAAGGCCTCCGCGCGCATCGGTGAGTTCTCCGAGTCCACCGATCGCTGGCTGGTCGCGGTCCGGATGGTGTCCGAAGGCGTCGACGTGCCGCGGCTGGCGGTCGGGGTGTACGCGACCAGTGCGTCGACCCCGCTGTTCTTCGCGCAGGCGATCGGGCGGTTCGTGCGTGCCCGGCGTCCGGGGGAGACGGCGAGCGTGTTCGTGCCGAGCGTGCCGGTGCTGCTGGAGCTGGCGAGCGAGCTGGAGGTCCAGCGGGACCACGTGCTCGGCAAGCCGCACCGGGAGAAGGACGGCTGGGACGACGAGCTGATGGTCGCCGCCAACCGCACCGAGGACGAGCCGGGCGAGGAGGAGAAGGCGTTCACCTCGCTGGGTGCCTCCGCCGAGCTGGACCAGGTGATCTACGACGGCAACTCGTTCGGCACCGCGGTGTTCTCGGGTTCGGACGAGGAGCAGGAGTACCTCGGCCTACCGGGCCTGCTGGAGCCGGACCAGGTGCGCGCGCTGCTGCGCAAGCGCCAGGAGGAACAGCTCGCCGACGACAAGCGCCGCAAGCCGAAGGCCGAAACCGCCCCGCCGGCCCCCAAGCCGCGCACGGTCGCCGAACGCCTGGGCGCGTTGCGCAAAGAACTGAACGCCCTGGTCGGCATGTACCACCACCGCACCGGGAAGTCCCACGGCCAGATCCACAACGAACTCCGCACCACCTGCGGCGGCCCGCCCACCGCCATGGCCACCCTGGAACAACTGGAAGAACGAGTAGCCACCCTCCGCTCCTGGTAACCCACCCCACCCCCACACTCGTACAGCCGCCCCCCACGTTGGCGCAGGCGACTTCCACGTCCAGGGAGCCGAGTTCCACCTTCAGGCACTCGAACCCCACATTCAGGCGCCTGAATCCCACACTCGGGCAGGCGAGTCCCACGTTGGGGCATCCGAGTTCCACACTCAGGCAGGCGAACTCCACGTTCGGAGCCTGAGTCTCGCCTTCGGACAGTCGAGCACCAGGCTGAGGCCGCTGAATCCGAGTCCCGCGTTCGTGCGCCCGAACCCCACGTTCAGACACCCGAGTTCAACGTTCGGGCAAGCGAATCCCGCGCTCGCGCACCTCAACTCCACACTCGGGCAGCTGGTTTCGCGGTCGAGCCGAGCGCGAGGTTCCGGTGGACGGGGCTTGCGTTCGGCGCTTGAGCCTGCGCTCAGGTTGTTGATCACCACGTTCGGACAGCCGAAGTCCACATTCGAGCGCTCCGGTTTTCGCACCCGCGGGTGTCGACACAGGCTCGGTCTCGACCCGAGCGCAGGACTCGCCTGCCTGAATGTGGAACTCGGATGCCTGAACGTGGGACTGGCTTGCCTGAGTGTGGAACTCGGGTGCCTGAACGTGGGACTCGCCTGCCCGGGTGTGGGGTTCGGATGCCTGAACGTGGGGTTCGCCTGCGCCAACGTGGGACTCGGATGCTCGAGTGTGGGGTTCGGCTGCCTGAGTGTGGATGTCGGGTGTCTGAACGTGGGGTCGCGCGGGAGTGTGGGGGGTGGGGGCGGTGACGTTGTGTGGGGGGTGGGTGTGCTTATCGGGTGAAGTTCGGGGGTTCATCTGGTGTGGGAGCGGTGTGCTGCGGATAGTGGGCGGGCACCCACCCAGGGCGATCGCGGACTGTCTCGTCACGCAGCGTCCGGAGTGGACGTCGATGGCCCTGTTGCCAAAACGTATCCGGACATCCTCTACTGGATCGATTCAGAATTCTTCCGTTCGCAACCTGCCGGGACATATGTTGTCGCCCACAACATTTGCGCGACGGGGCGCCGGTCCGGGCTGGATCGCCGCGCCGCTCGGGCGCAGAATCCGGAAGGACAACGGATGCGCAGGACAAAGACTCTTGCCCTCTTCGCTGCGGCGGCGAGCGTCACGGTCGCTCTCGCAGGGTGCGGGGCGAACAGCGAGGCGCCGCCCGCCAGCGGTTCGAGCGACACCGCCACCGCCGGGCAGCAGCCCGCCGCCGGCGGTGCCAAGGTCGGCGTGGTGCTGCCGGAGACGGCCACCTCGGCTCGCTGGGAAGGATTCGACAAGCCCTACATCGAGCAGGCGCTGCGCGCGGCGGGCCTCGACCCCGACGTGCAGAACGCCCAGGGTGACGTGCAGAAGTTCAGCACGCTGGCCGACGGCATGATCGCCCAGGGCGTCAAGGTGCTGATCATCGCCTCGATCAACAGCGAGGTCGGCAACGCGGTGGCGACCAAGGCGCGCAACGCCGGTATCCCCACCATCGACTACGACCGCCTCAACCTCGGCGGCAGCTCCGACTACTACGTCTCGTTCGACAACGAGAAGGTCGGCGAGCTGCAGGGCCAGGCGCTGGCCGACGCGCTCAAGGACAAGCCGGCCGCGCAGGTCATCGAGATCGAGGGCGCGCCGACGGACAACAACGCGACGCTGTTCTACAACGGCCAGCAGCGCGTCCTCGGCCCGCTCTACACCTCCGGCACGCTGAAGCTGGTGCAGAAGCAGGCCATCGACAACTGGGACAACCAGAAGGGTGGCTCGACCTTCGAGCAGATCCTGACCGGCAACGGCGGCAAGGTCGACGGCGTGGTCGCCGCGAACGACGGCCTGGCCGGCGCGATCATCACCGTGCTGAAGAAGAACGGCCTCAACGGCACCGTCCCGGTCACCGGCCAGGACGCCACCGCCGACGGCCTGAAGAACATCCTGCGCGGTGACCAGTACATGACCGTGTTCAAGCCGATCAAGGAAGAGGCCGAAGCCGCCGCCAAGCTGGCCGCCGCGCTGGCCAACGGCGACAAGGCCGCCGCCGACGCGATCGCCACCGCCTCCTCGCGCGACGACAAGGGCGGCCGTGACGTCAAGTCCGTGCTGCTGACCCCGCAGACCGTGCTCAAGGCCGACATCAAGAAGGTCGTCGACCAGGGTTACGTCAAGGCGTCGGAGATCTGCGCCGGCGACCTGCAGCCGGCCTGCGCCGAACTCGGCATCGCGTAGCCGAGCCCCCGCTCCGGGATGGGGGTGCGTGCCCCGAAGGCGTGCCCCCATCCCGGGCCCACCCGTGAAACCAGCAGCCCGGAGAAATTTCAGATGACAGTTCCGATTCTCGAACTCAAAGCGGTGAACAAGAGCTTCGGCCCGGTCCACGTCCTGCACGACGTGGACTTCTCGGTGCGGGCCGGCGAGGTCACCGCGCTGGTCGGCGACAACGGTGCCGGTAAGTCGACGCTGGTCAAGAGCATCGCCGGGATCCACCCGACCGACTCCGGGGAAGTGCTGTTCCAGGGTGAGCCGGTCAGCATCAAGGGCCCGAAGGACGCCGCCGACATCGGCATCGAGGTCGTCTACCAGGACCTGGCGCTGGCCGACAACCTCGACATCGTGCAGAACATGTTCCTCGGCCGGGAACGCGGCAGCGGCTGGCTGCTCGACGAGGCCAGCATGGAGAAGGCCGCCCGCGAGACGCTGGCGTCGCTGTCGGTGCGCACGGTGAAGTCCGTCCGCACCCCGGTCTCCGCGCTCTCCGGTGGGCAGCGCCAGACCGTGGCCATCGCGAAGTCGGTGCTGTGGGACAGCAAGGTGGTGCTGCTCGACGAGCCGACCGCCGCGCTCGGCGTCGCCCAGACCCGCCAGGTGCTCGACCTGGTCCGCCGCCTCGCCGAGCAGGGCCTCGGTGTGGTGCTGATCAGCCACAACATGGCGGACGTCTTCGAGGTCGCCGACCGCATCGCCGTGCTCTACCTCGGCCGCCTCGTCGCCGACGTGCACACCAAGAACGTCACCCACGGGCAGGTGGTCGAGCTGATCACCGCCGGTCGTTCCGGCGACCTCGGCCTGGCCCGTCCCGAAGCCGTAGTGCTGTAGCCGTTACTGGAGAAGTGAAGAACCATGACTGAGACCCCCGCCAAGCCGGCCGAGCCGGAGGCGACCGGCTCCGGCTCGGCGAAGGCCGCGATCTCCGACTTCGGGATCGACACCACCTCGATGTCCACCGCGGAAGCCGTCCGCGACTACCTTTCCCGGTTGCGCGCCGGGCAGCTCGGTTCGCTGCCCGCGCTGCTCGGGCTGATCGTCCTGGTCGTGGTGTTCGCCGGGATGTCGGACGTGTTCCTCTCGCTGAACAACATCGCGAACCTGCTGGCGCAGGGCGCCGGTCAGACGATCATCGCGATGGGCATCGTGTTCGTGCTGCTGATCGGCGAGATCGACCTGGCGGCGGGCACCGCCTCCGGCGTGACCGCCGCGGTGATGGCGATGCACTACGTGGAGAACGGCAATCTGCTCGGCGGCATGGGCTCCACGGTGTTCTACATCTTCGTGCTGGTGCTCGGCGTCGGTGCCGCGCTGGCGATCTTCCTGCGGCTCTGGGTCGGCGCCGTGCTCTCCGTGGTGGCCATCGCCATCGCGATGCTCGGCATCGCCGCCGACCCGTGGGTGGAGATGCTGCTCGCGCTGTGCGTCGGCGCGGCGATCGGCTCGATCACCGGCTTCCTGGTGTCCAAGATCGGCATGCCCTCGTTCGTGGTGACGCTGGCGCTGTTCCTCGCCTGGCAGGGCGTCATCCTGCAGTTCATCGGCGACGGCGGGGTGCTCGGCATCAGCTCGTCGAGCGTGCTGGACAAGGTGGCCAACGGCAACCTGTCCACCTTCGGCAGCTGGCTGCTGTTCGTCGTCGGCGCCGGTGGCTTCGCCGCGGTGACCCTGGGCAGGCACTTCACCCGCCTCAAGCGCGGGCTGGTCACCCAGCCCACCCCGCTGGTGCTGTTCAAGGTCGGCGGCATCGCCGTGCTCGGCGCGGTGGCCACCTACCTGCTCACGATCAACCGCGCGACCAGCGCGACCATCGTCATCTCGGGTGTGCCGTACGTGGTGCCGATCGTGCTGGTGCTGCTGACCATCGGCACCTACGTGCTCAACCGCACCCGCTACGGCCGCCACATCTACGCCGTCGGCGGCAACGCCGAGGCCGCGCGCCGCGCGGGCATCAACGTGACCAAGATCCGGGCCAGCGTGTTCGTGGTGTCCTCGGCGGTGGCCGCGGTCGGCGCGATCGTCTACTCGTCCAAGGTCGGTTCGGTGGACCCGCAGGCCGGTGGCCTGAACACGCTGCTGTTCGCGGTCGGCGCGGCGGTGATCGGCGGTACCTCGCTGTTCGGCGGCAAGGGCCGGGTCTTCGACGCGGTCATCGGTGGCACCGTGCTGGCCGTGGTGGCGAACGGCCTCGGCCTGCTCAAGCAGCCCGCCGCGGTGGTCTCCATCGTGACCGGGCTGGTCCTGCTGCTGGCGGCCACCGTGGACGCGCTTTCGCGGCGCCGCGCGGCGGCTTCCCCGCGCTGACCTCGCACATGGGACGATAACCATCGTGACCAGCACGCCCGTTGCACGACCCGACGAGGTGCGCAGGCACAATCGCACGACCCTGCTGCGTTTGCTGCACGTGGGCGGCCCGGTCACCCGGGCCGCCCTGGCCACTGAATTGGGCCTCAACCGCAGCACCATCAAGACGCTGGTGGACAGCCTCGCCGAGGCGGGAGTGGTCGAAGAGCGGGTGCCGCGACCTGGCCGGGGTGCCGGGCGACCCTCACTGCTCGTGCTGCCGCAGCCGCAGGCCGCGGTGGTGCTCGCGGTGGACATCCAGGTCGAGCACGTGGCGCTCGCGCTGGTCGGCTTCGGCGGGCAGATCCTCGGCCGCAACAGCTGGAACCTGCGCGGCCGTTCGCGGGAACCGGACGAGGTGATCACGCACGTCATCGAGTCGGCAGGCATGCTCGCCGCGGACCTCGGCGTGCAGCCGATCGGCACCGGTGTCTCGGTGCCCGGCGTGGTCCGGCGCTCCGACGGGTACGTGCACCAGGCGCCGAACCTGCGCTGGACCGACGTGGCGCTCGGCGAGCGGCTCGGCTCGGTGCTGCGCATGCCGGTGGTCGTGGGCAACGACGCCGAGCTGGGCGCGGTCGCGGAGCACCTGCGCGGGGTCGCCAAGGGCTCGTCGGACGCGGTGTACGTGTCGGCGGACGTCGGGGTCGGCGGCGGCGTGATCGCCGACGGCTCCTCGCTGCGTGGCGCGGCGGGCTACATCGGTGAACTCGGGCACATGGTCATCCGGCCCAATGGGCGTGACTGCTATTGCGGCAGCAGCGGCTGCTGGGAGACCGAGGTCGGCGAAGCGGCGCTTCGGCGGGCCCTGGACGTCTCCGAGGAGACCCCGCGCGGGGTGCTGCTGGTGGAGCTGCGAGAGCTGGAGAAGGACCCGGCCAAGGCGCTGGAGAAGCTCGCTGAGTTCGCCGAGTGGCTGACGCTGGGCCTGGTCAACGTGGTGAACCTGCTCGGCCCGCAGCTGGTGGTGCTGGGTGAGCTGTTCGGCATGCTGCCGGAAGAGGTCGTGCGCCAGGTCACCGCCGAGGTGCAGCGGCGCAGCATGGTCAGCCGTGCGGTCGGCGGCACCCGGATCGTGCCATCGGCGCTGGGCGTGGACGTCAAACTGCTCGGCGCCGCCGAAGTCGCCTTCGAAGGCGTCCTGGACACGGTGTAGTCGGCCGCGCCTCCGGCGCGGCGGCGAGGTCGCTTTCGAGCCGGTCCACGGGTGGTGACACGCCGTGCCGCCGGGCGGCCCGTCGCGCCACCACCCGTGGACCGGCGCGACCTCGCGGGGGTGCGGGTGAAAAAAGGGGCAGAGACCTCGCGTTGGAGGTCTCTGCCCGAGACGGATGGATGGCTCGCCGGGTTTGTCAGCCCCGCTCGATGTTCGCTTCGAGCTCCTTGAGCTTGTCCTCGTGGGCCCTGGCGTGGTGACCGCAGAAGAGCAACTCGCCACCGTTGCGAAGCACGGCACGAACCTGGGCCGCCGCGCCGCACCGGTCGCAACGGTCCGCAGCGGTCAGTTCGGGGCGGGTGAGCGTGGGTGAAGTCATGGGAGTCTCCCTCCGTCCCGGCATCGGCGGGGCCGATGCCATCGATCCAGCCGCGACCACTCCGGTACTTATCCGGCGACGGGGGTGTCTCCGGCTCCTCGGTGTTCGCTGCTTCTACTCTTGCAGACGTTTCGGAAGCCGCAAGTGTTCCCGAGTCCGTGGGAGGTGTGTCACGCCGATTTACCCCGGATGTCGCAAGAGGGCCCCGGCGATGCGAACAGCCGGTGATGGTGTATGGGGTTTCCGCAGGTCAGGGCCCCTATCGGGGGAGCTGCTCGGCGGCCGGTTCCGGCGCCTGAAACCGGGTTGCGAATCGGTGTTCGTTCAGAGCTGAATTTCGAACCGTTATCCGGCGGAAGGCGGGGCGTGACGAAAACGGGCGTTCCGGGTCCGCTCGAGGTTTACTCGGTTTCTCGTCGATTTCCCTGGTGGGGAACGAGAAAATGCGGTAAGCGACGAACCGGTGCCCGGCCGGGCACCGGGTGGGCCTGCCGCTGACCGGAGGGCTGCCGTGGTCTTCGTCACGCTGCGTGCCCGTCTTGGGAAGCTCGCAAAAAAAGAGAAGGATCGCGCGCTGTCACCGGAGCCGGACGCCGTAGCAGCGTTCGCCGTTGGACCGCCAGAACCCCTCCGCGTCGCCCAGCCCGGCCGCGGAGACGAGCTGCTCGGTGAAGCGGACCACGTCGCCGTATTCGGCACGCAGGCGGCAAACCGGCCAGTCGCTGCCGAACAGCACCCGGTCCTCGCCGAACCGTTCGAAGGCGAAGGCCGCGTACGGGACGAACCGGTCGATCGGCGTCCCGGTGTCCACTTCGGTGAGCAGCCCGGAGAGCTTGCACCAGGTGTTCGGCAGCTCGGCCAGCCTGCCCATCCACGCTCGCCAGCCGTCGTCCGCCTCCCAGGCGTACGACGGCTTGGACAGGTGGTCGAGCACGACGGTCAGCTCGGGCATGTCGTTCAGCACGGCGTACAACGCCGGGAGGTGCCGGGTGAAGGTCAGCGACTCGAAGCGGACCCCGGCCTCGGCCAGCGCCCGCAATCCGGGGCGGACCTCGGGCCTGCCGATCCAGTCGTCGTCCGGCAGGTCCTGGAGCATCGGGCGCACGCCGAGGAAGTACGGGTCGGCCGCCAGCTCGGCCAGTGCGTCCGGCTCCTCGAGCGGGAGCCAGCCGGTCACCCCGAGGACGAACTCGGTGCGCGCGGCCAGGTCGAGCAGGAAGCGGGTCTCGGCGACACTCGGCGCGGCCTGCACGACGATGGTCCCGGTCACGTCCGCGGCGGCCAGCTCGGGCGCCAGGCGGTCCGGCAGGTACTCCTCCGGCAATGGACCGCCGGATGGCATCCACGGGTAGTCACCGCGGTCGATACCGGCCTGGCTCCAGAGGTGGTGGTGCGCGTCGAGGCGGGGCACCTGGCGAACCTAGTGCTCAGCGCTGCTGTCCGGCCAGGCCCGATTCCTGCGCCAGGATCGCCGCCTGCACGCGCGAGCGGAGGTCCAGCTTGGTCAGCACGCGCGACACGTGCGTCTTCACCGTGGTCTCGCCGATGAACAACCTGCTCGCGATCTGCGCGTTCGACAGGCCTTCGCCGAGGCAGCCGAGCACCTCGCGCTCCCGCTCGGTCAGCTCGGCCAGCCCGGGCGGGGTGGCGGGCTTCGGCGGCTCGGCGGTGGCGAAGGCGCTGATCAGCTTGCGGGTGATCTGCGGCGCGAGCACGCCCTCCCCGGCGTGCACCAGGCGGACCGCCTCCACCAGCCGGGGCGCCTCGACCGACTTGAGCAGGAAGCCCGCCGCGCCCGCGCGCAGCGAGGCGTAGACGTACTCGTCGAGGTCGAAGGTGGTCAGCACGAGGACCTGGCCGAGTTGCTCGGCGACCAGTTCGCGGGTGGCCGCGATGCCGTCGACGCCGGGCATGCGGACGTCCATCAGCGTGACGTCCGGCCGCAGCGCCCTGGCCTGGCGGACCGCGGTGGCGCCGTTGGCCGCCTCGCCGACCACCTCGATGCCCTCGGCGTGGTTCAGGATCATCACCAGCCCGGCGCGGATGGCGCCGTGGTCGTCGGCGACGAGGACGCGGATGCTCACGAAGCCTGTCCTCCGATCGGCAGTGCGGCGAAGACCCGCCAGCCCGGTTCGGCCGGGCCCGCGGCGAAGGAGCCGCCGATGGCCTGCGCGCGCTCGCGCATGTTGAGCAGGCCGTGCCCGGTGTCCGAGCACCGCCCGGGGGTGGTCAGCTCGTTGGTCACTTCCACGGTGAGGATCTTGCCGTCGAGCCCCAAGCGAACCGCCGCCGAGGTGCCCGGCGCGTGCTTGACCGCGTTGGTCAGCGCCTCCTGGGCGATCCGGTAGGCGGTCAGGTCCACCGCCGCGGGCAACGCGACCCCGGGCTCGATCTCGTTGACCACGGTCACCGCCACACCGCTCGCGCGCGCCGATTCGATCAGTTTGGACAGTTCGCCGAGGCGGGCGGGCGCGGTGGTCTCGTCTTCGCCGACCCCGCCCGAGCGCAGCAGGCCGATCATCGTGCGCATCTCTTCGAGCGCGTCGACGCTGTTCCCGCGAACCGATTTCAGGACCTTGCGCATGGTGTCCGGGTTGGCGCCGTCCGCGATGGACAGTGCGGCCTCGGACTGGATCGCGATGGCGGACAGGTGCCCGGCGATCACGTCGTGCAGGTCGCGGGCCATCCTGGCGCGTTCACCGGCGACCGCGGCGTCGCGGTCCAGTTCGGCGATCCGGGCGAGTTGCTGGGCGTTGGCGCGTTCCCTGAGCGCGATCTCGCGGTGGGTGCGGATGTTGGACGCCCACCACACCGGCGTGATGATGAACGGCACCGCGGCCACCGCGGCGAGCACCGCGGTGCGCCAGTCGTCGGCGAGGATCAGCGCGATCACCACGGCGCCGGTCGTGGCCGTCGCGGCGAGCCCGATCATGGTGCGGCTCAGGCGCTGCGAGCCGTAGAGCGTGGCAGCGTAGAGGTGGTCGGAGAAGGCGATCAGGATCGGCGCGGACATGCCGAGCCAGATGTCTGCGCCGAACGGGACGGCCGCCAGCGCCAGGGCCAGCGCCGGTTTGCGGCGGCGCAGCAGCTGCAGGGAGCAGACGAGCGCCAGCAGCAGGAAGCGCGTCCAGATCAGGTGCGCCGGCTGGCCGAAGATCGGGTAGATGCCGGAGAAGTACAGCAGCGAGCCGCCGGCGAAGTAGAGCAGGGCGATGCCGATGTCCTGGGTGAACGGCGGCAGCCGGCGGTATTCCAGTCGCACGCGGACCATCACAGCACACCGTCCGCGGGCGGCTCGTCCTCCGAAGTGATGACCGCCCGGTCCTGCCGTTCACCGACGCGCGGGCGCGGGGCGGGCGCGCAGGCTGGGTGCCATGGACAAGGTGATCGGCTTCATCCGGGACAACCCGATGGCGGCGGTGGTCGCGGCGGGGGAGATCGGGTTCTGGGTGTGCATCGCCGCCGGGCTGGGGGCGCGGTACCTGCTGGGGTTGCGGCGGACCAGCGTGGTGCTGCTGGCGATGACGCCGCTGATCGACGTGGTGGTGCTGGTCGCCACGATGATCGATCTGGCCGGGGGCGGGCTGGCGTCGTGGACGCACGGGCTGGCCGCGGTCTACCTGGGCTTCAGCGTGGTGTTCGGGCCCAGCATGATCCGCTGGGCCGACGTGCGGTTCGCGCACCGGTTCGCCGGTGGCCCGGCGCCGGAGAAACGCGAGGGCGCCGAACGGCTGCGCCACGAATGGCGTGAGTGGGGCAAGTGCCTGCTCGCGTGCGCGATCGCCGCGGTGGTGCTGCTGGTGCTGGTCTTCGTGGTCGGCACGCCGTCGCAGACCACCGCGTTGTGGTCCGGCGGCAGCGCCTGGCTGCCGCGGCTGGGGTGGATCGCCGGTATCTGGCTGGTCACCGGACCGGTGTGGCGGCTGTTCTCTTCGGGATCTCGGGAAGGGGTACGACGATGATCGAGGTGCTCGGCATCATCCTGGTGGTGCAGGGAGTCGGGGGATTCATCAACCGGGTGGCGGAAAGTTCGTCGAAGAGCTGGTTCGTGCAGTTGCACCTGCTGCCGGATTGGTTGCACATCCCGGTGAGTGTGGTGATGGTGCTGGTGGGGGGTGGGGTGGTGCTGGGGGATATGGCGCGGAAGCGGCGGTCTCGGTAGGGGGTTGGGTTTTCATCCCGGTTTTTCAGTGTGACGACGGCGATGGCCTCCATGTCAAGGCGGGAAAGATGCCTTGACATGGAGGCCATCGCCGTGTTTTTGGCTTGGGACCGGGATGGGGGAGGTGGGGATGGGAGCGTGGTTGGCTGTCGTTGCCGGGTGGCGGTTTGGGGAGGCTGGTGCTCGGATTTGGTGGCGGTTGGGGGGCGGTGTCACGAATGTGGCTTTCGGGGCGGAATCGGCCCCCGAAGCCACATTCGTGACACCGGCTATACGGTGAAGACGACCTGCAGGATGCCCAGGACGATGGTGACCACGGTGAGGATGACGGTCACGACCGTGAGGCGGGTGACCCGGGCGCTGACGGTGCTTTCGTAGGCGTACCGGGTTTCTTCGTCCATGGCTTCCGCTTGGCGGTCCAGTTGGCGCACGATCCGTTCCACGCCCATGTTCGTGATCAGCCGCCGCTCCAGCGAGTCCACTTCGGGCGGGAGCACGGAGTTCAGCATCTGCAGGATGTCGTCCAGTGAACCGCAGCAGGCGGTTCCGGTTCACCGCGCGTGATTCGTCGGTGGCTTCGGCGAGTTCGCGTTGGGCTTGGTGCAGCCACTGGTGTGCCAGCGCCATCCGGATCAGGACCCGTTCCAGCACCAGTAGACCGCCGTGGTCCAGGCCGCCGATTTCGGAGTCCAGGCCGAAGTACGGCTCGGCCTTGCCGAAGTAACGCTGCGCGAGTTCCGCTTGGTGGGCCGAGTATTCGTCGCCCTTGTTGTTCAGGCAGACGATCCCGGCGGAAACCGGGTACATGGCGACGAAAGTCCGCGTGCCCCACGCCTCGCCGAGTGATTGCCGGGCGACTTCGTGGGGGACGAAGCGCCAGCCTTCGTCGCCGTGGGCCAGGCCGTAGAACGGGCGCGGGTCGGCGGCGACCGTGGCGTCCGGTGGGCGGCCGTCGTAGCCGCGGAGTTCGATGCACCAGCCGTTGCGGTCCAGGGGTTCGACCACGTCGCAGCCGTCGGTCAGTTCGGCGTAGGCCTGTGCGACGGCCGCCCGCAGCGACGGGTACCGGACATCGCGGTACCAGCCGTGGACGGCGGCGGGTGCCTCGCCGAGTTCGGCCGGGCGGCGGTTGAGGCTGTGCAGGACCGCGATCGTACGGTCCACATCGGACGTTTCCAGCACGCCGCCGCGGCCGGAAATGGTGGCGGTGATCAGCAGCGTGGTGGCGTGGTAGGCGGGGTGCCAGGTGGCGGTGAGTCCACAGGGGACTTTCGCGTCACCTTCACCGATGGCGAGTGGGGTGGTGAAGCGGTAGCGGCTCGGTTGTTCGGTGTGCGTGGTGAGGAAGCCTTCCGCGACCGACCAATCCGTGCCGGGCTTGCCGGTGAGCGGTTCGAGCAGCTCCCGGTTCGGCCGGAAGACGACTTCGGCCTCGCGCGTGGCCATCGGGACCGGCCAGGCGAACGAAAGCAGCAGCTTGTTGCGCGTCGCCCCGGCCGGCCATTCGGTCATGCTCTCGCCGTCCGCCGGAAGAGGCTCACCATGTCGCGGCCCGCTTCCCGGACCAGCAGCGGTGACTCGTTGACGAGTTCGTCGCGATCGCCGTGCGCGTCCAACCCAGCCAGGTCGTCGAGCACGTGGTAGGTCCACTCCCAGTCCAGCGTCCAGCCCGCCTCGGCTGCCTCCGCGTGCAGTTCCACCGGGTCGAGCAGGCGGACCGGCAGCGTGTCCGGCAGCCCGGGCCCGCTGACCACCTCGTCGAAGCGGGCGTGGTCGATCGGTTCGGAGTGGATTTCCCCGTCTTCGAGCACGTCGAGTGTGTAAGCACCGCGGCCGAAAGGGGAACGGCTGTAACACAGTACGAGCGCGGCACCCGGTGCCGCGAGGCCCGCGAGGTCACGCAGGATCGTGCCGACCACGCCGGTCGGCACGTGCTGGATCACGTGGCTGGACAGCAGCAGGTCGTACGGGCCGCCGCCGATGCTCGCGCTGTCGGCGTCGGAGAAGGTGATCTCGGTGCCCGGTTCCAGCGCGTCACGCTGCTCGCGCGCGGCGGCGAGCCGGCCGGGGTCGGGGTCCGCCGCGGTGATCGTCGAGGCCTGACGGCTCAGCCACGGCAGCAACCGCCCGAACCCGCAGCCCGCGTCCAGCGCGCGGACACGTTCGCGCGGGCCGGTGCCGAGCCGCTCGGTCAACCGCTCCAGTGCCAGGCGTTCGCTGGCCACCCAGTAGCCGGGATACGGCTCGTGGCGCTCGATGAACGAAGCCGTGACCCGGTCGCCGGCGTCGGGGTACCGGTAGCTGTCGGTGAACACCGCAGCACTATAGCCCGGCCACCGTGCCGAGCCGTCCCGCTCTCCCGGGGGCCGCACCCGATGTCACGAATGTGGCTTTGGGGGCCGATTACGCCCCCAAAGCCACATTCGGGGCACGTCAGAGGGGGTTGAACTCGCCCAGCGGGGCGGTGCAGAAGGGGCCGCCGATGTGGTCGGCGGCGATGCCCGTGGGGCCCGGCTTGCCTGCCAGTTGTTCCGCGTACGACTCGGCGTCGTCCTGGGGGTGGTAGCCGAGTTCGGCGGCTTCGGCCAGCGAGAACAGCCGTCGCTTGTTGTCCGAGACGCCCCAGATCAACCGGTAACCGGGCGAAGGCGCGGTGAGGCAGGCCTCGAACAAGCGTGCGCCATCGTCGGGGGAGAGCCAGGTCGTCAGCCCTCGCGGCCCCAGCACCACGGGGCTCTCGAAGCACGAACCGATCCGCACGCAGATGACGTCCATGCCGAACCGCGACGCGTACAGGCTGCCCAGCGCCTCCATCGCGGCCTTGCCCACGCCGTAGTACGTGTCCGGCCGCGTGCTCGAATCGGCGGGCAGCCCATCGGGGCCCGCCTCGTCGTTGCGGCGGAAGCCGACCGAGTGGTTGCTCGACGCCAGGATCACCCGCTTGATGCCCGCGGCCTGCGCGGCCGCCAGCGCGATCTGGGTGCCGTTGATGTTGACCTCGAGGATCTCTTCCCAGGAGTTCTCGCGGCTGTGCCCGCCGAGGTGGATCAGCGCGTCGGCGCCTTCGCAGGCCTTCGCCATCGCCTCGGGATCGGTCACCGAACCGGTGAGCACCTCGACCGCTTCACCCGGCTCCGCCGGGGCGGGCGGGCGCAGGTCGAGCAACCGCAGGATCCGGCCCGGTTTGGCCAGCCGCGGTCGCATCAGGGTGCCCACCACCCCGGACGCACCCGTGATCAGGACGCGCTCGTCTGCCATGACGCCTCTTTCTTTCCAACCAGGGACTTCAGCGGATACCGGCGCGTCGCAGGGTTTGCCCGAGTTCGGTGGTGATCTCGGCGATCAGCTCGCCCGCCCGCCGCGCCTCGGCCTCGGTGACCTGGTCGACCGGCATCGAGCAGCTGAGCGCGTCGGTGCCGGGGATGCGGTAGGGCACCACCGAGGCCACGCAGCGGATGCCCGGCGTGCCCTCCTCGATCTCGGAGGCGTAGCCGCGTTCCCTGGTCTCGGTGAACTGGCGGTGCAGTTCGTCGAGCGAGGTCACCGTGTTCGGCGTGAGCGCGGTGAGCGGGTTCGGCAGCAGCGCGTCGATCTCGTCGTGGGTGAGTTCGGCGAGCAGCACCTTGCCCAGCGCGGTCGCGTGCGCGGGCAGCGTGCGCCCGACCCGCGACACCAGGTGGATGGACTTCGCGGACTCCCGGGTCTCCAGGTACACCACCTCGGTGCCGTTGCGCCGCGCGTAGTGCGCGGTGAACCCGGTGCGCTCCCGCACCTGCTCCAGCGCCTCGGTGGCGAACGGCACCACCGGGTCCCGGTCGAGGTAGGCGGTGCCGCAGATCAGCGCGCGCACCCCCAGCCGGTACCGCGTGCCGCTGGAATCGGTCTCCAGCCAGCCGGCCTCGTGCAGGGTCCGCAGCAGCCCGTGCAGGCTGGACCGCGGGAACCCGGTACGGGCGTGCAGGTCCGACAACGACATCCAGACGTCGTTCGCGGCGAAGGTCTCCAGCAGGTCGATGGCGCGGCGCGCGGATTTCACGCCCGCCGGCTCCCCACCGTTCTCACCGGCTGAAACAACCGTCGGCTGAGCCATCGACCCCTCCTCCACCTGCGGGTTGACTTGTCCCCTGCGCCCATATTAACGTCCTGCGACAGTGTTCTTGTAGGTGAACGTGCGTCACACTAGCAGACTCAATTCATAAATGTGAACAGAAGGGTTCCGATGGGACAGCTGGAACAGCCCAAGACCGAATTGGACGGCCTGCTCGCGTTCCCGCTCACCCCGTTCACCGAAGACCTTCAAGTAGACCTCGGTGCCTTCGCGGACCACGTGGAGCGGCACCTCGAGGCGGGGGCGGGCGCGCTCTTCATCGCCTGCGGCACGGGGGAGTTCAGTTCGCTGGCGCCGGACGAGGTGCAGGCGCTGCTGAACCGCGCGCGCGAGGTCGTGGCCGACCGGGTGCCGATCTGGGTGGGTGCCGGTGGCGGGGCGGCGACGGCGCGGGCCGGGATCGCGGCGGCGGGGGCCGGGGGCGCGGACGGGGTGCTCCTGCTGCCGCCGTACCTGGTGGCCGGGCCGCCGGAGGGGCTCGTCGACCACGTCCGCCACGCCATCGGCGACAGCGGGGTGCCGGTGATCGTCTACCACCGCTCGCCCGGCGTGTTCACCGCGGGCGCGGCGGTCAAGCTGCTCGGTCTGCCGTCGGTGGCCGGGCTCAAGGACGGGGTCGGCGACGTCGACCTGATGACCCGGATCGTCACCGGTATCCGCGGTGCCGACGACCCGCGTGGCCGGGAGTTCTTGTTCTTCAACGGGTTGCCCACCGCCGAGGTCTCCGCGCGGGCCTACGCCGCCATCGGCGTGACCCGCTACTCCTCCGCGGTGCACTGCTTCGCCCCGGAAATCGCCCACGCCTTCCACCGTGCACTGTCCACTGGGGACGGTGCGACGATGGACGCGCTGCTGGCCGGGTTCTACCTGCCGCTGGTCGCGCTGCGCGACGAGACGCCCGGCTTCGCGGTCTCGCTGGTCAAGGCCGCCGCCCGGCTGCGCGGGGAGAAGGTCGGCTCCGTGCGGCCGCCGCTGCGTGAACCCAGCCCGGAGCAGCTCGAACGACTGGAACGCATCGTCGCCGAAGGCTTCGCGGTGCTCGGCCGGATCGGGGACGGCCGATGAGGGTGACGGGCTACGCCTACCCGTGGGACGTGCTGGACACCCCCGGCTTCACCGAGCGCGCGGCCGAACTCGAGGTGGACGAGGTCGCCGTCGCGGTCTCGTACCACAGCGCGCGAGCGGCGACGCCGTGGTCGGCCACGACCTCCTCCGTGATCGCCCGCCATGCCGCTTTCTACCGGCCCATCAAGGATTCCGCCTGGGGCCGGCTGCGTCCGGCCGCGCCGGACTGGACCACCGCCGAGGACAGCGCCGGTGACGCGGTGCGTGCGCTGGGCGAGGCCGGGATCCCGGCGGCGGCGTGGCTGGTGTTCACGCACAACTCGCTGCTGGGCACCGAACACCCCGAGGTCGCCGTGCGGAACTGCTTCGGCGAGGTGTACCCGTGGGCGTTGTGCCCGGCTCGCGAAGAGGTCCGGGAGTACGCCGCCAAGGTGGCCGCGGAAAGCGTGCGCGACCTGGACTTCCGCTCGGTGGTCCTGGAGGCCTGCGGACCGCTCGGCGCGGTGCACCAGCACCAGCACGAGAAGACCGACGGCGTGTGGTCGCCCGCGGCGGCCCGCGTGCTGTCGATCTGCTGCTGTGACGCCTGCGCGGCTCAGTGGGACGCCGACGCCGACGAGGTCCGGGCCGCGCTCGCCGCCGAAGCCCGCCGGTTGATCACGAGCGGGGACCTCGGCGCGGTCGACGACGAACTGGCCCCCGGGCTCAAGGCCACCGTGCTCGCCGGGCGGCAGCGGTCCACCGACGCGCTGCGCGCCGGTGTCCTTGCCGAGCTCGGCTCCGGTCCTAGACTGGTGTTGCACGGGGCGCTGGACCCCTGGGTGACGGGAGCGTTGCCCGGACTGACCCCGAGCGCGCCAGGGGACGTGCAGTCCGTGGTGCTCCAGTGCTGGGCACCGGGGGAGGCCAGCGTGGCCGCGGTGGCCGCCGCCCGTGCGGCGCTGCCGTCCACTGTGGACGTCGGCGCGTACATCACCGCGGTGGCGGCGAACCCGGTGCCGGGGATCGATCGCTACACCGCCGAACTGGCCGAAGCCGGCGCGGCCGAACTGCACCTGTACCACCTCGGCCTGGCCGGCGCCGGTCGCTGGGCCGACCTGCGGGCCGCCGTGCGCGGCGGCCGCACCGTTTGACGAGGAGCTTGCCGTTTTGTCTGCCGAATTCGCCCACGAGACCGAAGCCGCCGAACTGGACCGGGTGCTCGCCGCCGCCGCGCAGGCCGCGCCCGCGCTGGCCGAGAGCACGCCCGCCGAGCGCGCGGGCTGGCTGAACGCCGCCGCCGACGCGCTGGACGCGGCAGCCGACGAACTCGTCGTGCTCGCCGCCGAGGAGACCAACCTGCCCGAGTCGCCGCGCCTGCGCGGTGAACTGAAGCGCACCACCTTCCAGCTTCGGCTGTTCGGCCAGGTGCTGGCCGACGGCGCGTTCCTGCGCGCGACCGTGGACCACGCCGACCCGGACTGGCCGATGGGCCCGCGCCCGGACATCCGCCGGGTGCTGACACCGATCGGGCCGGTGCTGGTGTTCGCCGCCAGCAACTTCCCGTTCGCCTTCAGCACCGCGGGCGGCGACACCGCCTCCGCGCTGGCCGCGGGCTGCCCGGTGGTGCTCAAGGCGCACCCCGGCCACCCGCGCCTGTCCGACCTCACCGGCCGGATCCTGCTCGCCGCGCTGCTCGAAGCCGGTGCGCCGGAAGGCGTCTTCGCGGTGGTCCACGGTCGTGAGACCGGGGTGACCGCCCTGAAGGACCCGCGTATCTCGGCTGCCTCGTTCACCGGCTCGGTGCCCGGCGGGCGGGCGCTGTTCGACATCGCCAACGCGCGCCCGGTGCCCATCCCGTTCTACGGCGAGCTGGGCAGCGTCAACCCGGTGGTGGTCACCCCGGGCGCGGTGAAGGCACGCGGCGAGGAGATCGCGAAGGGCTACGCCGCTTCGTTCACCCTGGGGGCCGGTCAGTTCTGCACGAAGCCCGGCCTGGTGTTCCTGCCGGACGAGCACGGGCTGGACACCGCGCTGAAGTCCGCGCTGGACGGCGCCGCGACGCAGCAGATGCTCAACGACCGCATCGCCGGTGGGTACAGCGAAGGGGTCGCCGCGCTGCGATCCGCCCAGGGCGTCGAGGTGGTCTCCGAGTCGGAGGCCGCCGGTGCCGGGTTCACCCCGACCCTGCTCAAGACCACCGCCGAGAACTTCGCCCAGGGCACGGAAGTGCTGCGGCACGAGTGCTTCGGCCCCGCCTCGCTGGTGATCACCTACTCCAGCCAGGAGAAGCTGATCGGGCTGCTCGACGGGCTGGAGCCGGGGCTGACCGCCACCCTGCACGCCGAAGAGTCCGAAGTGGACGACGTGCGCCCGCTGCTGGCCCCGCTCGCCAGGATCGCCGGCCGGGTGCTGTTCAACGACTGGCCGACCGGGGTCACGGTCACCTGGGCGCAGCAGCACGGCGGCCCGTACCCGGCCACCACCGCCCCGACCACCACCTCGGTCGGCACCGCCGCGATCGACCGCTTCCTGCGCCCGGTGGCCTGGCAGGGCTTCCCCGACGCGCTGCTGCCGCCCGCCCTGCGCGAGGACAACCCGTGGCAGCTGCCGCGGCGGACGGACGGTTCACCGCAAATCCTCTGACTGGGAGACACGCATGCCCGAACTCACCCGCAGATCAGCGTTGCTCGGCGGGGCGGCGGTGGCCGCGTCCACCACCCTGCCCGGGGTGCTCGCCCCGGGCACGGCGGTGGCGCAGGCGCCGGGGAACGATCCGGCGAAGATCATCGCCGCCTACCGGTACCTGCAGGTGGGCGCCGGGCGCACCTCACCGGAGCGCACGCGGGCGGTCCAGGCGCTCGACGAGGTCGCGGTGGCCTACCACGCGGCGATGGACACCGGGATCGACCAGCTGTGGCCGGATCTGCCGGTGGGTCCGGGCAGCACCTACTTCCAGAAGATGTACTACCGGCTGCGCACGATCGCGGTGAACTGGGCGACCCCGGGCTCGGCGCTGTCGGGGAAGCCCGAGCTGCCGCAACGGATCCACACCGCGCTGGAGACGCTGTACCGGGTGCAGTACAACGAGCACACCGACGAGATCGGGAACTGGTACAGCTACGAGATCGGCACCCCGTTGTGGCTGGTGCAGACGCTTGCGTCCACTATGGACATCATTCCGGCGGCCGATCGCGAGCGGTACCTGCGGCCGGTGCTGCGGTTCATCGCCGACCCGAACCGGCGCACGAACAACCCGAGCGTGGTCGAGACCGGCGCGAACCGGGCCGACAAAGCCACCCTGACCGTGGTCTCCGGCGCGATGACGGCGGACGACGCCCGCATCCGGCTGGGGGTGGAGGCGGTGACCGATGTCGCCGGCGGTGGCGCGGCCAGCCTGATCGCGAAGGTGACCGCGGGCGACGGCTTCCACACCGACGGGTCGTTCCTCCAGCACGAGGTGGTCCCGTACCCCGGGCACTACGCGCTGGTGCTGGTGCAGGCGGTGGCCGGGCTGATGGAGGTCACCCGCGGCACGGCGTGGGAGCTGCCGGAGGACGTCCGCCGCGCGATGTGCGCGACCGTGCCGGATTCGCTGGCGCCCTTCATGTTCGACGGCTCCATGATGGAACCGGTGCGCGGCCGGTTCCTGTCCCGGCAGGGGGAGACCGGGCACGACGCCGGGCACCAGCTCACCTCGGCCACGGCGTTGCTGGCACGCAACGCGCCCGAGCCGGAACGCGCGCAGCTGACCGGCCTGGTCGCGGCGTGGATCCAGCGCGGCAGATGGGCGCCGTACCTGGAGGTGACCGACGTCGGGCGGTTCTCCGGCGGCCTGCAGCCGGTCGGCGTGCCCGAGGTCGAGTACGCGCAGGAGCTGCTGGCCGCGAACCCGGTACCGGCGCCGGTCGTGCCGCAGCACCGCGTTTTCGGGCAGCAGGACCGGATGCTGCACGTGACACCCGCGTGGTCGGCTTCGCTCGGCGTCAGCTCGACGCGGATCTGCCGCTACGAGGCGATCAACTCGATGAACCTGCGTGGCTGGTACACCGGCGACGGCGTGCTGTACGTGTTCCAGCCCGGCGCCGAGGGGCACTACAGCGACGCGTACTGGCCGACGGTCGACGCGACCCTGCTGCCGGGCACCACGGCGAAGGATTCGGCACCACCGAAGCTGGAGCAGATTCCCCTGTCCAGCAAGCCGTTCTCCGGCGGCGTGCGGTTCGACGCCCAGCACGGGGCCTACGGGGTCGACTTCATCTCGCAGGACGGCACGCTCACCGCGAAGAAGTCGTGGTTCTTCACGCCCGAGGGGGTGGTGTGCCTGGGCGCGGGCATCACCGACGCCTCCGGGGCGAAGGTGCGGACCACGGTGGAGAACCGCGGTCTGGGCACGAATCCGCGTAACGCGCTGCGGGCCGACGGCCGCCTGCTGCCGGTCGAACTCGGTAAATCGACATTGCTGCGTGAACCGCGCTGGGTACACCTGGACGGTGTCGGCGGGTACGTGCTCCTGTCCGATATGGACGTTTCGGTCCTGCGTGAGGACCGCACCGGGGCCTGGGCCGACGTCGACAAGGGCGCGAACACCGGCGGCACCACCACGCCGTACACGCGGCGGTACCAGAAGGTGGTGATCGAACACGGCGCCAACCCGTCCGGCGCCACCTACGGGTACGTGGTGCTGCCCGGTGCTTCCGCGGCGGCGACGGCGGCTTCGGCGTTGTCGTGGCGGGTGCGGTCGAACACCGCCGAGGTGCAGGCGATCCGGTTGTGGGAGGGCACGCTGCTGGCGAACTTCTTCACCGGCGGCACGATCGACGACCTGACCGTCTCGGGGCCCGCGTCGATCGCCGTGGAACGGGTGCGCGACGGCTGGCAGGTCGCGGTCGCGGATCCGACGCACCTGCAGCGGTCGATCCGCGTGACGATCCTGCGCAAGTCGGTGGACGTGGACGTGGCCGGCGCGCAGGGCGCGACCAGAACGGTCAAGATCGGCCGCTGACCCGGCGGGCTTCGATCAGGTACCGCCGCGAGTGCGCCACGAACGAGCCTTCCACCACGATCTTGCGGTGCAGCTCGGCCAGTCGCGGCCGGTACTTGGCCACGGTGAAGTCCGGCACCGTCCAGACCACCTTGCGCAGGAAGTAGACCACCGCGCCGATGTCGTGGAACACCACGCGCAGCCGCTCGTGACGCACGTCGAGCACTTCCAGCCCGGCCGCGCGGGCCTGGTCCGCCGCCCGGCCGGCCGCGGCGTCGTCCGAGCGGTCGTCGCCGCGCTGGGGGCCGAGGAAGAACTCGTACAACTCGCGGTTCGTGCCGCTGCCCACGCCCTGGGTGAGGAAGGTGCCGCCGGGCCGCAGCACCCGCGCGATCTCGGCCCACGGCTCCACGATCAGGTGCCTGCCGGTGACCAGGTCGAAGCTGCGGTCGCGGAACGGGAGCAGGCCGTCTTCGGCGGCGAGCACCACCGTGCCGCCGAGGCGGCGCAGGCGCTGGGCGGCGATCGCGGCGTTGGGCGGCCAGCCTTCCGTGGCGACCAGGCGCGTCCCGTTCCCCGCCGCGCCCGCGAGCACTTCACCACCGCCGGTTTGCAGGTCCAACGCGACTTCGACGGCGGAAAGGCGATCGGCGAGCAGGCGCGAATAGCCCCAGGACGGCCGTTCCTCGGTGGCGCGCCCGTCGAACCACGAGAAGTCCCAGCCTTCGACGGGTTCGGCTTCTCCTTCGGCGAGCAGGCGCTCGAACTCATCCAGATCCACGGCGGCCACGTCTTCCGACGCTAGGTGAGTGCCGCCCGGGCCGTCCAGCGGATTCGCTCGGTCAGAGCTTCCAGCGCTCGCCAGGGGGCGGCTCCGGCACCAGGCCGTCGTCGAACGCGGCGGCGATGTCCGCCACCTCCCACCGCGAGCTGGTCAGCACGGGCTCCTTCACCGCGTGCTGCCGCACGATGTGCAGCTTGTCCCCGCGCAGGCGGATCAGCTGCCCGGTGAGGCCCGCGGACAGGTCGCTGAGCAGGTAGGTGACCAGTGGCGCGGCCAGTCCGGGGGTGAGGTCGCGGCTCGTCCTGGCCCGCTCCACCTCGTCCGCTTCGACCATCCGGGTCCACGCCAGCGGGCTGATCGCGTTGACCCGGATCCCGCAGTCGGCGAGGTCCGCCGCCCACGAGTAGGTCAGTGACGCGACCGCGCCCTTGGACGCCGAGTACGCGGCACCGCCGCGCTTTCCCAGCAGCGAGCCGGAAGCCACGTTCACCAGCACACCGCTGCCGCGCTCGCGCATCACCCGCATCGCGGCCAGACCGGTGTACAGCACGCCCAGCACGTTGACCTCGATCAGTTCGCGGATGCGCGCGGGATCGTCGTCCCACGGCGGCACCTGGTAGTTCAGCCCGGCGTTGCCGACCAGGCCGTCGATCGTGCCGAACGCGCGCACGCACTGGCCGACCATCGCGGCGGCCTGCTCGGCGTCGGCCACGGAATGGGTGCTGGCCTCGGCCTTCCCGCCGTTGCCGGTGATCAGCGCGGCGACCTCCGCCGCCGGTTCGTGGTCCACGTCGTTGACCAGTACCGCGGCCCCCGCGGCGGCGGCGTGCAACGCGTACGCGCGACCGAGGCCGCGCCCGGCGCCGGTGATCACCACGGCCTTGCCTTCGAGAACTCCCATGGCGCCCAGTTTGGGCCATGGCCGCAAAGTGCCAACCCGGGACCACTCCCGGCGGCCGTGGCTAGGTTTTCTCGTGAGCGGAAGGGGCGGGGATGTCGAAGCTGGTGTGGGCGGCGCTGGGACTGGTGCTGGTGGCGAGTGGCTGCGCGGGGGAGGAGGCACCGCCACCGGCTGCCGCGCCGCCCCCACCTCCTCCTTCGCCGACGCAACCGACGCAGCCTTCCCCCGAGTTGATCACCTGGATGGGCGGCCTGTGCGAAGCCACGTCGTCCTTGGTGGACAAGCAGGCCGAGTTCGAGGGGCTCGACGTGGACGCTTCGCGGCCGGACACCTTCGCGGAGGTGAGCCTGTCCCAGTTCCTCAGCGGGGCCGACCGGTCGGTGGCGCAACTGGCCGGCCAGTTCACCGGACTGCCGTCCTCGGGGGTGCCCGCCGCCGACGAGCTGGCCAAGAGCCTCGGAGCCGGGCTCGAACGCATCGTGCCGGAGGTCCGGACCCTGGCCGGTGACTTCGGCAGCAACTTCGGCCAGGAGTTCGGGCCGCTCCACGATCGGGCGCGCAAGGTCAACGAACTCGTCGACTCGGTGAAACCGGCCGGACCGGAGCTGCCGGCCTTGCTGGCCGCCGAGCCCCGACTGGCCGCCGCCCACGACCTCGCGCCGAACTGCCGGCCGGACGCGGAGTCGAGCACCCCGGCGCCGGACGGTCCGCTGCCGCCCGCCGCCGACGGCACCGACTTCGGCGCCTGCGCGGACGGCACGTGTCAGATCCTGATCATCGCGGATTCGAGGGTGAAGGTGGGCGACATCCGGTTCACCATCTCCGTGACCGACAAAACGGTGACGCTCAAAGACTCCCGCGCCGGTGGCGGGTCGAGTGAGATGCGCATCGGCGCGGGTGGTGAGGCGAGCTGGGGCAAAGCCGGGGGGCAGCAGCTCATGATGACCGTCAGCGGGCTCAACGCCGAGGGCGCGGTGCTGGACTTCAAGACGCAGTAGTCCACTCGGCCCCGGCGCGACCGGTTCAGGGACACGAATGTGGCTTTCGGGGCGGATTCGGCCCCCAAAGCCACATTTGTGTCCTGAGCAACCCTCGAAGATCGTCAGGGGGACGCTTGGGTGATTTCGGCGATTTTCGCTTCCTGGCCTTCGACGATCTTCTGCGCCAGTGCCTTCGTTTCCGGGTGGGCGCCGGTGAGCTGGACGTTCTTCGCCATCGCGATGCCTTCGCGCAGGTGTTTCGCCAGCGTGGTCAGCCACATCTGGTCGAATTCCGCGCCTTTCGCGTTCTCCAGCGCCGCGATGTCCTGCAGCGTCAGCATTCCCGGCATGGTGTGGCCGGCGTGCGACCCGCCCGCCGGGATTTCGACGTTCCAGCTCCGCAGCCACCCGGCCATCTGCTCGATTTCTGCGGCTTCGGTGGCCGAGATCTCCTGGGCGGTCTCCTTGACCAGCGGCATCGTCCCGCGCTGCTCGGCGAGTGCGGCGATTTCCAGCGTTTGCTGGTGGTGCGGGATCATCTGCTGCGAGAAGCGGATGTCCGACTCGTTCCCGGCGCCCGTGGCCGGGGGGTTCTCCTCACCGGACGCCGAGCACCCGGCGAGGAGAACGGCGGCGAACAGACTGGCGAGCAAGGCAAACGACTTGGTGCGCATCGATCCTCCTGGTGCGGCGGCGTCAGGGGATACGGTCCGCGCACGGCGGTGGTTCACCGTGGACGGTGGATCAGTGGATTCCGGGCACCGCGCCGGGGCCTTCAGCAGGTGATGGTGAGGTCCGCCCAGTCGGCGTGGTCGCCCGCGGTGCCGTTGCCGCCGTCGGTGGCCACCAGGCGGACCGCCTTCGCGCCGGAGATGTCGGCGTTCAGCGGCGCGGCCGGGTCCGCCTGGGTGAGCACCCCGCTGTCGTGGATCCGTTCCCCGTCGGCCCACACTTCGAAGGTGACCGCGCCGGTGCGGCCGTCGTCGACGCCGACCACCGCCCGCACCTGCGAGCACGAGCCGCCGGTGAAGTACTCGACCGACGCGGGCGCGTGCGTGCCGAGGCCCTTGGCGTAGGTGACCCCGCGCAGGGTGAGCGGGCCGCCGTCACCGGCGATGCGCTGGCCGTTCGTGCGGTCCTTTTCGATCGGCCCCCACCCGTTCGACGAGCGCAGCCACAACACGTCGCTGAGGTACCGGGTGCCGAGCGACGGCAACTCGGGGACCACGGCTTCGGCCTGGTAGGTCGTCGTCGCCGGTGTGCCGTGCTGCGGGGTGAGGTAGGTGAAGGTGGCGGTCACCGGATAGCGCCCCGGCGGGGTGCCCGGCGGGGCCGACACCTGCCAGGTGGTGCGGAACTCCTCGGACTCGGGCAACAACGCCGTGCTCGAGTCCGAGGTCGCCCGGATCGACCAGTCCGGCGGTCCGGTCAGGTGCGCCCGCACCCCGTGGACCGGCGCGCCGCCGAGGTTGGCGAGGGTGGTGGTGTAGGCGGCCGGGGTGCCCGGCGCGACCACCGGCAGCGCCTGCGCGTAGGACAGTTCGACCTCCGCGGCGCCGTCGAGCGCGGGCGGCTGCTGGAACCAGTGCCGGTCCGCGCCGATCCGGTACATCGCGGTGCCGTGCCCGGGGACCAGCGCGCTGATCCGGCCCGCGGTGTGGCCGTCCGTGTGCGCCCAGAGGTCTCGCAGCTGGTACCCGCCCGCCTGCGGCAGGCCGATTTCCGCCGCGGTGGTCTCGATCCGCGCGGGCGTCTCGTTCTCGTTGAACAACGCGACCGCCTTGTCCCCGTCGGCCAGCGGTTTCACGAACACGGTCAGCCCGTTCCCGGACCGGATCGGCACGCCCTGCACGCCGAGCGGGTCCTGGTCGATCGCGATGACGTCCCGGTTGCCCAGGATCTCGAAGGTCTCCGGGGACACCTTCCGCAGGTCGGCGCCGATCAGCAGGGGCGCGGCCATCATCGACCACAGCGAGAAGTGCGAGCGGTACTCGGTGGCGGTCATGCCGCCGTTGCCGACCTCCAGCATGTCCGGGTCGTTCCAGTGCCCCGGCCCGGCGTGGGCGGCGTGCGCGGTGTTCTGCTTCATGATGCCGAGGACGCTGGCCCAGCTGTCGTTGATGTCGATCGTGGTGCGCCACAGGTGCCCGACGCCCTTGCCCCACTGCCACGGGTCGTTCGTGCCCCATTCGCAGATCGCGAACACGATGGGCCGCCCGGTGGCGCGCAGCGCGTCGCGCATCTTCGTGTACCGCTCGACCGCGCCGACACCCTGGTTGTTGCAGTTGTCGTACTTCAGGTAGTCGACACCCCATGAGGCGAACAGGTTCGCGTCCTGCTGTTCGTGGCCGAGCGCGCCGGGGAAACCGGCGGGGTTGCAGGTCTTGGTGCCCGCGCTGGAGTAGATGCCGAACTTGAGGCCCTTCGCGTGCACGTAGTCGGCGACCGCCTTGATGCCGTGGGGAAAACGCACGGGATCCGGGACGAGGTCGCCGTTGGGCGCGCGTTCGGGCAGGGCCCAGCAGTCGTCCAGGTTGACGTAGGTGTACCCGGCGTCCTTCAGCCCGCGGGAGACGAAGATGTCGGCGATGCCGCGGATCAGCGCGTCGTCGAAGTCGGCTTCGCAGTGGGTGCTGTTCCAGTTGTTGAAGCCCATCGGCGGGGTGAGGGCGAGGCCGTCGCCCAGGGGAGACGCCGCGGCCGTGACGGGTGGGGCGAGGACGGCGGTGGTGCCGAGCAGCAGCGACGCGGCCAGGACCCGGCCCCAGCGGCGCGCCGGCGTTCTTCGTTTCGCGGACACGGGAAATCCTCCTCGGTTCGGCGGAAAAAACCGGGCCGGACGCGGCGGAAAGCGCGAAAATCGCTTACCATGTAACCGCCCGGGCGCGGTGAGCGCGCCAATCCGAACACCCGCCACGCGGGCGGGCAACCCCCTGCGTTTTTCCTCCGGAATACCCCTCATTATCTGCACCACCCCTAGTCGAACGGATGAAGGAGAAAGCCGTGGGTGATTTCCCGGCCGCCTACCAGGGTCCGGCGCTCGCCGTGGACCGGGAGTTCTACACCGGACTGGCCGAGGGCGGGCGCGAGCTGGTGGAGCGGTTCGAGGTGCCGATCCGGTCGGGTCGCGCGTGGACGGTGCCGCGCGGGCACCTGTGCCGCCTGGTCACCGTGGACGGTCCACAGGTCGGCGACCTGAACCTGTGGAACGCCAACGATCCGCGCGAACGGCTGTGGGCCTCGCGCACCCGGCAGCTGCAGCGCGCGCACGTGAGCACCTTCGACCGGCTGTGGTCGACCCTGCCGTTCCTGCGGCCGCTGGTCACCGTCACCGCCGACACGCTGGCGGGCTACGGGCCCGACGAGCACGGCGGCCGGGTCCACGACCTGCTCGGCACGCGCTGCGATCCCTACGTGAACCGGATGCTCACCGGCGAGGACTTCGATTTCCACTGCCATTCGAACTTGGTGCGCGCGGTACTGCCGCACGGGCTCACCGAATTCGACGTGCACGACGTGCTCAACGTGTTCCAGTGCACCGGGCTCAACGACGAGGATCGCTATTTCATGAAAGCGTGCCCGGCGCGACCGGGCGATTTCTTCGAATTCTTCGCCGAACTGGATCTGCTCTGCGCGTTGTCCACCTGCCCCGGCGGTGATCTGTCGGTGCCGCTGTGGGGGCCGGACGCGCGCGACCCGCTCGACACCTGCCACCCGATCGGGGTGGAGGTGTACCGGCCCGCCGCCGGGCTGCTCGAGGGCTGGCGCCCACCGGAGCGGGCCGCCTACCGTAACCTGCACGGCCTGGGCGCACCCGTGGCAGCAGAAGGGAAAGATCGATGACCGCCCGGCAGTTCGCCGATTTCTGGTTCGACCCGTCCTGTCCGTACACCTGGCTCACCTCGCGCTGGATGACCGAAGTGGAGCGGGTGCGCCCGGTTCGGGTGCGGTGGCACGTGATGAGCCTGGCCGTGCTCAACGAACACGCCGAAGTGGACCCGGAGGGCGATACCGAGGGGTACCTCTGGCTGCCGGTCCGGCTGTTCACCGCGGTCGAGCAGCGATACGGGCAGGAGGTGCTCGCCAAGCTCTACACCGCATTCGGCACGCGTGTGCACCGCGACGGCCAATGGGGTTTCGACGGGGCGCTCGCGGACGCGGGATTACCGGCGGAATTGGCCGCGGTGGCCGAATCCGCCGACTACGACCAGGCCGTGCGGGCTTCGCACGCCGAGGGCATCGCCAAGGTGGGTGACCACGTCGGCACCCCGGTGATTTCCTCGGGTGGGGTGTCCTTCTTCGGGCCGGTGATCTCCCGGGTGCCGCGTGGGGAGGACGCCGGGCGGTTGTGGGACGGCGCGCTGCTGGTGGCCGCCGTGCCCGGCTTCCACGAGCTCAAGGGCCGTCGTCACGAGCAGCCGGAGTTCTGAACCCGGCCAGCTTGACCAGTGCGGCGACGGTGTGGTCGAAGCCGTCGCCGAGCAGGGCGTGCAGTTCGGCGTTGAACCGGTCCATCTCCGGCCGGATGCGCTCCAGCGCCGCGGCACCTTCGCCGGTCAGCGTGAGCACCACGGCCCGGTGCTGCTCGGGGTGGCGGTCCCGGGCGAGCAGGCCCGCGCCGGTCAGCCGCTGCACCATCGCGGTGATCCCCGACTCCCGCTGCCCCAGCGTGCGCGCCAGTTCCCGCTGGGTCAGCCCGGGCGTCTCCCGCACCGCGAACAAGGCGCCGAGCTGAGCGGTGGTGAGCCCGGCCGCGGCGAGGCAGCGGCGATCGGCGTCCACGCGCAGCTCGTGCGCGGCGCGCTGGAGCAGGAAGTACAGGCGCTGCTCGGGCATGGCCCGATCTTGACAGGCCGCCGGGCCACGCGCCATCCTCGCTTCACTAGTGAAGTGAGGTGGTCGCGATGGACCTGGCTTTCGCCCGCGCGGGGCTCGACGCGCAACCGTTCAGCAAGCTGCTCGGTGCCCGGCTCGCCGAGTTCGGCGACGGCGTCGCCGTGCTCGAGCTGGACATCCGCGACGAACTGCGGCAGCAGAACGGGTTCGTGCACGGCGGGGTGCTCAGCTACGCCGCCGACAACGCGCTGACCTTCGCGGCCGGCAGCGTGCTCGGACCGGAGGTGCTGACCAGCGGGTTCACCATCGACTACCTGCGCCCGGCGACCGGCCGCCTGCTGCGCGCGGAAGCGAGCGTGGTGCGCGCGGGCCGGTCCGGGGCGACCTGCCGGTGTGATCTGTACACAGTGGACGATCAGCGCCGGTTGTGCGCCATCGCGCAGGGTTCGATCGCGGTGGCCAGGGGTGCTCAGCCCGCTTTGAGCAGTTCGGTCACATAGGGACGCAGCCGGTCGGTGAGCCAGTCGTGCGCACCGGCTTCACGCTGTTGCGGCGGTTCCGGCAGGCCGGGTCGTCCGGCGAGCACGTTCGCGGCGAACCGGGCCACCTTGGCCGGGCGCGCCAGCAGGTCGTGCCCGAGGTAGGCGACCACCAGCAGGTCTTCGGCGGAGTGGGTCTCCACCGCCATCGCCCAGCCGAACCGCTCGTCCCAGATCAGGGCCACATCGCGGTCGGGGTAGCGGGGCAGCCGCCCGTCCAGTGCGATGTAGGCCGACGCGGGGGTGCCGGCGTCGACGGTGCAGGACTCCGGTCCGGCACCGCACGCCGAACCGACGGCGGCGGTGTACGCGCGCAGCGCGCGGGTCAGTTCGAAGTTGGTTTCCAGCAGGGGCACCACGGTCGTCGCGAGCCTTTCGCAGTCAGGGGGCCGCCGCCCCGGGCGGGGCGGCGGCAGCCGTCCGGGAATCAGGCCTGGATCTCCTTGCGGTCGGAACCGCGGCTGGAGATGGCGATCTTGCGGGGCTTCGCCTGTTCGGCGATCGGGATGCGCAGGGTCAGCACGCCGGCTTCGTAGTCGGCGTGGACGCGCTCGGTGTCCAGGGAGTCGCCGAGGAACAACTGGCGGGAGAACACGCCGAGGGGTCGCTCCGCGACCTGCATCTCGACGTCGCCGTCGGTCTTCGCGGGCCGCCGTTCCGCCTTCACGGTGAGCACGTTGCGCTCGATGCCGAGTTCGATGCCGTCGGGTTCGACCCCGGGCAGGTCGAACATGACCACGAACTCCTCGCCGGCGCGGTAGGCGTCCATCGGCATCGCGGCCGGCTTCGACCAGGTGCCCGCGGCGGTGCCGAGCATCTGCTGGGTCAGGCGGTCGAGGTCGCGGAACGGATCGGTGCGCATCAACATCGGGATCCACCTCCTGGGGTCGAGAACAAGGGGTGTCAACACGCACTGGATGTTCTACCATGTCGTCACAACGATGACAAGACAAATGTCGTCGAGAGGATGACACGTGGACCCAGAACAACGATTGCGGCAGGTCAGCGCCGCTTTGGCGGAGTCCGGCGCCACCCAGGAGACGCTGGTGGAGGCGCTCGTCGCGTTGCGAGAGCTGCGCGAGGAGATCTCGGGCTGGGAGCCCGAACTGATCTCGGCCGCCCGTGCGCAGGGCGTCAGCTGGGCGGCACTGGCGCCCGCTCTCGGCGTCGCGAGCCGCCAGGCGGCCGAACGCCGGTACCTCCGGCTCAAACCGTCGGCCTCGGGCGAAGCCACCGGGGAAGGCCGGGTGCGGGCCCAGCGAGACCGGCGCGCGGGCGAGCGCGCGGTCGCCACCTGGGCGCGGGAGAACTCCGGTTCACTCCGCCGGCTGGCGGGGCAGGTCAGCGCGGTCGGCGGGCTGGACTCGGAGAGCGCCGGCCGGGTGCGCCAGGCACTCGGCGACGACGACGCGGCGGCCCTGCTGTCCCCGCTGGCGGAGGCGAACCAGCAGCTCCAGGCCGGTCACCAGCAACTCGCCGCCGAGGTCGCCGCCGTCACCGAGCACACCGCGCGGCTGCGCCGGGACGCGATCGATTCGCGGCGGCCGGTCAGCGGATGACCACGACCTCCGGGCACCGGCTGAGCGGGCCGTCGAACAGCCGGGTGGGCCGCCGGCGCAGGTGCAGGTCGAAGAACGCCCGCAGGTGGGTCCGCGTCGCGGTGACCATCCTGCCCGGTGCCGTCGGGCCCAGCCTGGCCGGGTCGTGCGGGAGCAGCGGTTCGTGGTCGGTGAACGACAGGGCAGTGGTGCCGAGCACCTTCAGTTCCCGTTTCCAGCCGCGGTGGCGGACCCAGAACGCTTCCGGGGTCCGCGCTCCTTCGCTGCCGAGCAGCAGGATCGGGCGGTCGTGACCGCCCGTCGAAGGCAGTGGCGCGCCGTCGAGCACCACGCCCGCGCGCAGCCGGATGTCGCGGTACATCGCCTCGGCCGTGGTGCCGCCGCCCGCGCCGTGCCCGAACACGCCCAGCCGCCCCAGATCGAGGACCGAACCGAGCCACGGCGGGAGGACCCCGTCGCCGGGCATGCGGCCTTCGGCCAGTGAGGTCAGCTTGGCCAGCACGGTCTGCACGTCTTCGACCCGTGCCTCGATGTGGGCCTGAGCCGTCGCCCGCCGCCCGGTGATCCGGCCGCCGGGGAAGTCCACCGCCGTCTCGTAGGTGTGGTCGATGGTCACCACCACGTACCCGTGGCTGGTCAGGTCCTCGACCAGGCTCGTGTGGAAGTCGCGGGGTGAGCCGAGATCGGGCGAGAACAACAGCACGGGCCGCTTCTGCCCGCGGAGCACGTCCGCGCCCTCGACGCTGTGCAGGTCGACCGCGGTGAGGTCCAGGTCGTCCGTGCTCGCCGTGGCGGCGGCGCCCGGGCCCAGGTACCGCGCGGGCCTGCCACCGCCGGCCGACGGGTACCAGAGGCTCACCATCAGTTCGCGGAACGGCTGGTCCGGCACCCAGGGATCCGGCCGGGACCAGTCGACCAGCCGCAGCGCCACCCGGCTCGGGGTGTGCGGCCCGCTCGGCCGGGGCAGCACACTCTTCGTCACTACGCTCGTCATGACCGTTCCTCCTCGAACCCGCCTTGGGGCAGTTTCGAGGAGGAACGGGTCCACGGCTTCACCCGCAGGACGGAGATGCCTCCGTCTAAGGGAGGAGTTCCTGAGCCTTCGTCTTGAGGCCTTCCTTCGCCATGTGCCAGGCGTTCGGGTCCCCGCGGAGCACGGCCTGCGTGGTCGACTTGATCTGGTCGAAGGTGGCGTGCGGCGGGATCGGCGGCACGTCCGGGTCGCAGCGCACGTCCAGCACGGTCGGGCCGTCCGAGGCGAGTGCCTGCTCCCAGGCCGGGCCGACCTGGTCCGGGCGGTCCACGGTGATGCCGCCGAGGCCGATCCCGCGCGCGAAGTCCGCATAGGACACTTCGGGCAGGTTCTGCGACTCCTCGAACTTCGGCGCGCCACCCATCGCCCGCAGCTCCCAGGTGACCTGGTTCAGGTCGCCGTTGTGCAGCACGCAGACGATCAGCCGCTGGTCCGCCCACAATGACCGGTAACGCGCGATCGTCATCAGCTCGGCCAGCCCGTTCATTTGCATGGCGCCGTCACCGGCCAGCGCGATCACCGGCCGGTCCGGGTGGGCGAACTTCGCGCCGATGGCGTAGGGCACCGCGCAGCCCATGGTGGCCAGCGTGCCGGAGAGCGAGCCGCGCATCTCACCGCGCATGCGCAGGTTGCGCGCGTACCAGTTCGCGGCGGACCCGGAGTCCGCGGCGATGATCGCGTTTTCCGGGACCCGCGGGGAGAGTTCGTGCACCACGCGCATCGGGTTGACCGGATCGGCGTCGACCATGGCTTGCTTGCCGACGGTGTCCCACCACTGTTCGACGTTCTTCTCGATCTTGGCCCGCCAGCCCTCCGCGTTCTTGCGCGTGAGCAAGGGCAGCAGCGCCCGCAGCGTGCTGCGCGAATCGCCGAGCAGGTTGACCTCGGTGGGGTAGCGCAGGCCGAGGAACCGGCCGTCCAGGTCGATCTGCACCGCCCGCGCCTGCCCGAACTCCGGCAGGAACTGCGAGTACGGCAGGCTGGAGCCGACGATCAGCAGGGTGTCGCACCCCTGCATCAGCTCCCAGCTGGGCCGGGTGCCGAGCAGTCCGATCGAACCGGTCACAAAGGACAGTTCGTCGGAGAGCACGTCCTTGCCCAGCAGCGCTTTCGCGATCCCGGCGCCGGTCAGGTCGGCGAACTGCAGGAGTTCCTCGACCGCGGGCCGGGCGCCCTGGCCGGCCAGCACCGCCACCTTCTCCCCGGCGTTGATCACCTCGGCCGCGGCCGCGAGCTGGTCCGGCGGCGGCACCATGGTGGCCTGCGGCAGGTCGGGCGGGCTCGACGGCACGTGCTTGAACTCGTGCTGCGGCGGCGTGTACTTCAGCTCCTGCACGTCGGCCGGGATGATCAGGGCGGTCGGCGCGCGCTGGGTCAGCGCGGTCCGGATCGCGCGGTCGAGCGCGTTCGGCAACTGCTCCGGAACGTTGACCTCGACCAGGTATTCGCTGGCCACATCCTTGTACAGGGCCTGGAGGTCGACCTCCTGCTGGTAGCTGCCGCCCATCGCGCTGCGGGCGGTCTGCCCGACGATGGCGACCACCGGCACGTGGTCCAGCTTCGCGTCGTAGAGACCGTTGAGCAGGTGGATCGCGCCGGGACCCGAGGTCGCCATGCAGACACCGACCCGGCCGCTGAACTTGGCGTAGCCGACCGCGGCGAACGCGGCCATCTCCTCGTGCCGCGCCTGCACGAACTTCGGGTCGTCGTCCGCTCTGCCGAACGCGGCGAGGAGTCCGTTGATGCCGTCACCGGGATAGGCGAAGACCTGCTCCACGCCCCACTGCCGCAACCTGTCCAGCACGAAATCCGCGACCGTCTCAGCCATGCCTGTTCGGGTACCGCGTCCCTTCGGCGGTTAAACGGACGTTTGCCGAACGGGCCTGAGGGCACCCGGACGGGGAAGAAGGCTCACGTGGACGGAGGACGAGATGAAGGCGGTCACCTGGCACGGCAAGCGGGACGTGCGGGTCGACACGGTCGACGATCCGAAGCTGATCGAGCCCACGGACGCGATCATCCGGGTCACCTCGAGCGGGATCTGCGGTTCGGATCTGCACCTGTACGAGGTGCTCGGCCCGTTCATGGGCGAGGGAGATATCCTCGGGCACGAGCCGATGGGCATCGTCGAGGAGGTCGGCGCCCAGGCGGGCGGGCTGAAGCCGGGCGACCGGGTGGTGGTGCCGTTCAACATCTCCTGCGGCCACTGCTACATGTGCGACATGGGCCTGCAGTCGCAGTGCGAAACCACCCAGGTCCGCAGCCAGGGCAAGGGCGCGGCGTTGTTCGGCTACACCAAGCTCTACGGCCAGGTCCCCGGTGGCCAGGCGGAGTACCTGCGGGTCCCGCAGGCGCAGTACGGCCCGATCAAGGTGCCGGACGGCCCGCCGGACGAGCGGTTCGTCTACCTCTCCGACGTGCTGCCGACGTCCTGGCAGGCGGTCGAGTACGCGGCCGTGCCGAAGGGCGGCAGCGTGGTCGTGTTCGGCCTCGGCCCGATCGGGCAGATGTGCTGCCGGATCGCGCGGCACCGCGGGGCAGGCAAGGTGATCGGCGTCGACCTGGTCGACGAGCGGCTGGCGCTGGCCGAGCGGCACGGGGTGACCACCGTGGACCTGCGCAACCAGGCCGAAGTCGGCGGTGTGATCCGCGATCTGACCGGCGGGCGCGGCGCGGACTCGGTGATCGACGCGGTCGGCATGGAGGCCCACGGCGCACCGGCGGGCAAGGTGGCCCAGCAACTGGTGGGCCTGCTGCCGAAGCCGATCGCGGCGAAGGTGACCGAGAAGGCCGGGATCGACCGGCTGAGCGTGCTGTACGCGGCGATCGACGCGGTCCGGCGTGGCGGCACGATCTCGCTGAGCGGCGTCTACGGCGGCATGCTCGACCCGCTGCCGATGATGGAGCTGTTCGACAAGCAGATCCAGCTGCGCATGGGCCAGGCCAACGTCCGGCGCTGGATCGACGACCTGATGCCACTGGTCACCGACGACGCCGACCCGCTCGGCGTGGAGGACCTGGCCACCCACCGCCTGCCGCTGGAAGACGCGCCGCAGGCCTACAAGATGTTCCAGGAGAAGCGCAACGGGGCGATCAAGATCCTGCTCCAGCCTGCGTGACCCGAAGCAACGGCGCGCGCTGTACATGCCGATTTGGCTGTGCGGCGCGCGCCGTTTCCACGTTCTAGGACCGTTTCGGCTGTGCGGCGCGTGCGGTTTCCATGGCCAGCTGGAGTTCTTCGCGGGACTGCACGGTCAGCACCGGCACCCCGCCGCGGCTGATCACGGCGTCCTCGTCGCGGGCGGTGTCGAGCCCGCCCCGGAACCCGAGCACCCCGAGTCCGGCGGCGATGTCCTCGGCGACCTCCGGCTGGTCCCAGCCGATGTCGCCGGTGAGCACCAGCCCGTCGATCCGGTCCAGGCTCGCCGCGACCCCGGCCAGTTCACGCCGGGTGCGGTGGGTGAACACGTCCAGCGCGAGCTGAGCGCGGTCGTTACCGCCCTGAGCGGCGCGCACCAGTTCACGGGTGTCCTCGGACAGCCCACCGGACAACCCGAGCAGCCCGGATTCGTGCTGCAGCCCGTGTTCCAGCTCGTCCAGGGTCAGCTTTTCCTCCCGCAGCAACCACATCAGCATGCCGGGATCGACCGTGCCGGAGCGCTTGGCCATCGCCAGGCCCTCCAGCGGGGTGAAGCCCATGGACGTGTCGACGCTTCGGCCACCGCGGACCGCGCAGACCGACGAGCCACCGCTGAGGTGCGCGATCAGCAGGTTCAGTGACTCCGCGGGCTTGCCGAGCAGCTCACTGGCCCGAAGCAGCGCCCAGGCGAAGGAGATGCCGTGGAAGCCGTACCGGCGCAGGCCCCAGTCGTCCCGCCAGCGCTGCGGCAGTGCGTAGGTGCGCGCGACCTCGGATAGTCCATTGTGGAACGCGGTGTCCGGGCACAGTACGTGCGGGCGTTCCGGGATTTCCGTCCGCAGGAAGTCCAGCAACGCCACCGTGTTCGGCACGTGCAGCGGTGCCAGGGAGGTCAGCCCGCGCACCTTCTCGTAGAGTTCGTTGTCGACGGCCACCGCTTCGGTCAGCTCCGGGCCGCCGTGCACCAGCCGGTGCCCGACCGCGGAGATCGCGTCCGTCGGCATCCGGTCGAGCAGTTCGCGCAGCTCCTTGCGGGCTTCGCCGGAGTCGGCGGGGTGCCCGATCTCGGCGGCGTCCACCACGCGGTGGTCCGTGGTGTCGACCAGATGGGCCCGCAGGCTCGACGAGCCGGGATTGACGGTGAGGATCAACATCACGACCACCTCCACTGGGTGAATTCGGCCGGGTCTTCGCCATCCCGGTAGGCGCGGTGCCGCAGTTCGTCGCGCTCGCGGAGCAGGGCGTCGGCGAGGTCGCCGCCCCGCGAACTCCAGCCGACGGCGTGCGACAGCGCCGCGGCGGCCAGGTCGTACCGGCTCATCCGGTTGACCACCAGCAGGTCGAACGGCGTGGTGGTGGTGCCTTCTTCCAGGTAGCCGTGCACGTGGAAGCGGTTGGGCCCGGCCCGGCCGTGCAGCACCTCGTGCACGGCCGACGGGTAGCCGTGGAAGCCGAACACCACCGGCACGTCCTCGCCGAAGCAGGCGGCGAACTCCTCGTCGCTCATGCCGTGCGAGTGCCGGTCCCGTGGGGCGAGCGCGAGCAGGTCGACGACGTTGACCACGCGCACCCGCAGTTCCGGCGCCGACCGGCGCAGCAGCCACGCGGCTGCCAGCACCTCGGTCGTCGGCGTGGTTCCGGCGCAGGCCAGCACCACGTCCGGGCGCTCGCCGCCGCCGGTGCTCGCCCACGACCACACCCCGGCGCCCGCCTGGCAGTGCGCCCTGGCCTCGTCCAGGCCGAGCCACACCGGGCTCTGCTGCTTGCCCGACACCACCACGTTGATCAGCCCGGTGGTGTCCAGGCAGCGGTGCAGCGTGACCAGCAGGGTGTTCGCGTCCGGCGGCAGGTAGACCCGCGCCACCGAGGACTTCTTGTTCAGCATCGAGTTGATGAAGCCGGGGCCCTGGTGGCTGTAGCCGTTGTGCTCCTGGCGCCAGCCGTCGCTGCTGAGCAGGTAGTTCAGGCTCGGCACCGGGGTGCGCCAGCCGACTTCGGCGGAGATCTTGAGGAACTTGGCGTACTGGTTGGCCATGCCGTCCACCACGGAGGCGAAGGCTTCGTAGGTGGCCAGCAGCCCGTGCCGCCCGGTCAGCAGGTAACCCTGCAACCAGCCCTGGCACAGGTGTTCCGAAAGCACCTCCATGACCCGGCCGCCGCGCCCGAGGTGCTCGGCGTACCCGGGGGCCTCGCGGGCGAACGCGCGGGGTGTCGCGTCCAGCACCGCGCCGAGCTTGTTGGACTCCAGTTCGTCAGGGCACATGATGCGGAAGTCGCGGCGTTGTCCGGTCTCGCGCATCAGTTCGGCGAGCCAGACACCGAGCACGCTCGTCGGTCCGGCTTCGCTGCCGCCCGGTTCGTCCACGGGCTCGGCGAAGCGTTCCAGCTCGGGCAGCGGCAGGGGTTCCCGCAGCTGACCGCCGTTGGCCTGGGGCACCCGGCCGAGGCGCAGGTCGCCCTCCGGTGGCACGGCGAGCAGGTCATCGGCCGGGCGGCCGTGCTCGTCGAACAGTTCCTCCGGCCGGTAGGACCGCAGCCACCGCTCCAGCAGGGCCAGCTCGCGCGGGTCGTCGGCGGCACCGGTCAGCGGGACCTGGTGCGCGCGGAACGTCCCGGCCAGCGGCTTGCCGTCGGCGTCCTCCTCCGGGGCTCCGGCGCCCTTGGCGTTGCGCAGCACGATCATCGGCGGCCGCTCGTCCTCGAGGCCCGCGTACGCGGTGTCCAGCGCGTCGGCCAGCAGCTTGTCCGGGTCCGCCGACGTGGTCACGTCGACGATGAGCGGTGCCCAGCCGCAGCCGCGGAAGTAGTCGGTCAGCTCGTCGTCCGACATCGTGCCGTAGATCGTCGGCGACGCGATCTTGTAGCCGTTGAGGTGCAGGATCGGCAGCACCGCGCCGTCCACACCGGGGGTGCGGAACTTGACGCCGTGCCAGGACCCCGCGGTCGGCCCGGTCTCCGCCTCGCCGTCGCCGATCACGCAGGCGACCAGCAGGCCGGGGTCGTCCAGCGCGGCGCCGAACGCGGTAGCCAGCGCGTAACCCAGCTCGCCGCCCTCGTGGATCACCCCGGGCACGTCGGGGGAGAGGTGGCTGGGGAAGCCGCCCGGCCAGGAGAACCGGCGCACCAGCTCGGTCAGCCCGCGTTCGTCCACGCTCAGCCGCGGGTCGTACTCCGCGTGGGTGCCTTCGAGCCAGAGGTTCGCGTGGATGGCGGGCGCGCCGTGGCCGGGCCCGGTGACGAGCAGGGTGCGCCTGCCGGTCTCGCGCACCAGCCGGTTCAGTCCACTGTAGACAAGGGTGAGGCCGGGGCAGGTGCCCCAGTGGCCCAGCGGGCGGGGTTTGAGGTGCTCGGCCCGCAGCGGTTCGCGCAGCAGCACGTTGTCCCGCAGGTAGATCATCGCGGCGGCCAGGTAGTCGCAGGCCCGGCGGTACCGGGCCGGCGGCGTGGCGTCGGGCAACGGTTCAGCCTTTCCTCGGGTGCCCCCGCCGGTTACCCGCGGTGGAGCTGGGCAAACGCCGGCCGGGGATTGATCGGGCGCCCAGCGGGTAGTCCTGCGGGGTGACCGTGGCGGAGAAGGACCTGCTCGACACCCTCACGCGGGTGGCGAACACGTTGACGCACCAAGGGATCCGGTTCGCGGTGGCCGGCGGCTTCGCGGTCTACGCGCGGGGCGGGCCGCCCTCGGACCACGACGTCGACGTGCTGATCAAGGAGTCGGACGCGGAGAAGGCGAGCCGCGCGCTCACCGAGACCGGCATGGTCCCGGTGGACCCGCCGGAGGACTGGCTGACCAAGGTCTACGACGGCGACATCCTGGTCGACCTGATCTTCCGGCCGAACCACCGCGAGGTCACCGACGAGACGCTGGACCGCGCCGAGTCGATGCGCATCGGCGCGACGATGGCGCCGGTGGTGACCGGGACCGACCTGATGACCGACAAGCTGCTCGTGCTCGGCCCGCACCGGTGCGACTTCACCGGCCTGCTGCCGATCGCCAGGGAGCTGCGGGAACAGGTGGACTGGGCGCGGGTGGCCGAACAGACGCGCGAATCCGCGTACGCGCGCGCCTTTCTCATGCTGCTGCGCGAACTCGATGTGGTGGAGGGCGAGCGATGAGCACAGAACACCCCGAAGACGTGCCCCAGTACTGGGCGGCCCGGTTGCGCCGGGCGATCGCCGAGGACGAGCGCACCACGGAGATGGGCGTGCGGGTGGACATCCGCGCCGATCAGGTGCACCTGTCCGGCGAGGTCGCCTGCGACGCGCGCCGCGCCGAACTGGAGCAGGTCGTCCACGAACTCGCCCCGGACCTGCGGGTGCACAACGACCTGCGTGTCGCGGCGGTGGGCGAGCCGACGGCGAGGGAGGAACTGCGGTGATCCGGATCGCGGCCATCGGGGACGTGCACCTGGGCGAGGACGCCCGCGGGCGGCTCCGGCCGGCCTTGGAACAGGTGGGCGAGCACGCCGACGTGCTGCTGCTGGCGGGGGATCTGACCCGGCACGGCACGGTGGACGAGGCGAAGGTGGTCGCCGAGGAGTTCGCCGACCTGCCGGTGCCGGTGATCTCCGTGCTGGGCAACCACGACTACCACAGCGACGCCGAGCAGGAGATCACCGAACTGCTGGAGCAGCACGGGATCACCGTGCTCGAGGGCAACAGCGTGACCCTGGAGGTCGACGGGCAGACGCTCGGCGTGGCCGGGATCAAGGGTTTCGGCGGCGGGTTCGCCGGCAAGTGCGCGAGCGCGTTCGGCGAGCCGGAGATGAAGAACTTCGTCCGGCATTCGGTGGCGCTGGCCGACCGGCTGCGCGAGTCGCTGGCGGCGCTGCACACCGACGTGAAGGTCGCGCTGACGCACTACGCGCCCATCCCGGGCACACTGCGCGGTGAGCCGCCGGAGATCCACCCGTTCCTCGGTGCCTACCAGCTGGGTGAGGCGATCGACGCGACCGGCGTGGACCTGGCCGTGCACGGGCACGCGCACTTCGGCTGCGAACAGGGCGTGACCCCGGGCGGGGTGCGGGTGCGCAACGTGGCCCAGCCGATCATCCGGTCGGCCTACGCCATCTACTGCGTGGAAGGTGCCGCCCAGAGAGTGCCGAGTGGCTGATCACTGGCGCCGGACGGCGGTGCTCCAGGCGGTCAAGGCCGCCGTCGCGGCGGTGCTGGCGTGGTTGGTCGCCGCGCAGTGGTGGGGGCTTCCCCAGCCGTTCCTCGCTCCCTACGCGGCGGTGTTCCTGGTCGAAGCCACCGTGTACCGCTCGGTGTGGACGGCGTTGCAGCAGGTCGGGGCCGTGGTGCTCGGCGTGGTGCTGGCCGCGTTGGCCGTGCTCGTGGTGCCGTGGCAAGCGGTGGCGCTCGGGCTCGCGGTGGTGATCGGCCTGCTCGTCGGGCGTTGGCGTGGATTCGGCAGCAGTGGTGTCTGGGTCGGCGTGACCGCGTTGCTGCTGATCACCTACGGCAGCACGAACAACTTAGTGCTGAGCCTGGACCGGATCGGCGAAACCGTGCTCGGCGCGGTCATCGGGGTCTCGGTCAACGCGCTGATCTTCCCGCCCGTGTACACCCGGAGCACCGCCGCGGCCACGCGCGCGCTGGCCGAGGAACTGGCGGCCCTGCTGGACGACATCGCCGCGGGACTGCGTACCTCCGGCAAGCCCGATTCTTCGTCCTGGGTGGCCCGCGCACGCAACACCGAACAACTGCTCCGCCGCGCCGAAGAAGCCAGTGGCTGGGGCACGGAAAGCGTGCGCTTCAACCCGCGCTCGCGGTCGGGTGGGCGGGCGGCGCACGCCGCGCGCTGGCACGACTTGATGGTGCTCCTGCGCGCGGCGTGGCCCCACGTCCGCGAACTCACCGAGGCCCTCGACCACGCCGTGCGCGACGACGACGCCTACCGCTACCCGGACGAGGCCAGCCGCGCCCGGCTGGCGGCGCTCATCAAGGCGACCGCCCGCCTGGGCCGGGCCAGATCGGCGGGCGATCGCGAGGAACTCACCACCGCCACGGAAGCGGGCCGGACGGCGATGTCGGACCTCGAGAACGACCTGGTCTCCGGTCAAGCGCTCGACCTGACCATCGGCCTGGCCGGGGTGCTGCTCCCGGCCAAGAAGGCGTTCGACCAGTTCGCGGCTAGCTGATCGCGCGCTCGACCGCGGCCACCACGTCCGGGTGCCCCAGCGGCAGCGGCGGCGGGATGCGGTCGCGGGGACCGCCTTCGCTGCGGGCGATCACGCGGCCCAGGTCCGCGGCGTCCTCCGGCGGATCCACCAGCAGCAGGACTTCGGCGCGGTCCGGGTGCTCGGCCAGCAGCCGCTGGGCGGGGTGGGTCGCCCGCCCGCTGGCCAGCACGTACACCGGCGCGGTGGTGCCGCCGTCGTCGGAGAGCAGTTCGCTCGCTTCGGTCAGCGCGCCTTCGGCCGGGACCCGGCACCAGATGATCCGGTAGCGCTCGGTCAGCGGCCGCCAGGTGGCCGGGAGTTCACCGTGTTTGGCCAGTCCGTCCGGGTCGAACACGAGGATCGTGGACCGCCCGGGATCGCCGCCGGTGACGATCGGCGGGCCTTCCGTTTCGGGAGTTGCCGTCATGGTCCGCGAGTACCCCGCTCACCGGCGTGTCAATCGGCCCGCGCGTGGTGTTGGCGCCGGGCGGGAGGAGAACCACGTCGGCGGAAGGCTGAGGAGGTGTAGCCGGCTTCGCGCCGGGTATGCCGGGGGTGAGGGAACCGATCTGGAGGTGACTGATGACCAAGGCACGAGAGATCATGAGCGGCGGTGCCGAGTGCGTGCAGACCTCGGAGACCGCGCTGGACGCCGCGCGCAAGCTGGCGGATCTCAACGTGGGCGCGATGCCGATCTGCGGTGAGGACAACCGGCTCAAGGGCATGCTGACCGACCGGGACATCGTGGTGAAGGTGCTCGCCGAGGGCAAGGACCCGGGTGCGGTCAAGGTGGGGGAACTGGCGCAGGGTGAAGCCGTCACCATCGGCGCGGACGACGACGCCGAGGAGATCCTGCGGACGATGTCGGAGCACCAGGTGCGCCGCCTGCCGGTGATCGACGGCCACGACCTCATCGGTGTGGTGAGTCAGGCCGACGTGGCCCGCGCCCTGCCGAACCCGGCGACGGGTGAACTCGTGGAAGCCCTTTCGTACTAGAGCGCTGGGGCCCGCCCCGGTTTTCTAGTGTGACTACGGCGAAGACCCCGATGTCAGGCGGGAAAGATGCCTTGACATCGGGGTCTTCGCCGTGTTCTGGGGCGGGGTCTGGTGGGGGTGCCTGGGCGACGGTTGCGCGGGTGGTTTCTTGGGGAGGTGCCGTGAATGTGGCTTTCACGGCGGAATTCGCCGTGAAAGTGGCTTTCACGGCACTGCTTGCGGCCCTCGGGGATGCTCTGAGTCCGTGACTGGTTTTCCAGCCCGTCCGGGCGGGTAATCCCCGTGCCGTGGCTACCACGGCGAAATCCGCGGCCGAATTCGTGCCCGCGTCCCAGGATCTGGCCCGGCTCCGGGAAGCCGCCGCCGGCTGCCGGGGGTGCGACCTCTATCGCGACGCCACCCAGACCGTTTTCGGTGAGGGCACGCGTAAAGCCCGCACGATGATGATCGGCGAGCAGCCCGGTGACCAGGAAGACCGCCACGGGGAGCCGTTCGTCGGCCCCGCCGGGCGTCTCCTCGACCGCGCGCTCGGCGAGAGCGGGATCGACCGCGAAGGCGTGTACGTCACCAACGCCGTCAAGCACTTCAAGTTCCGCCGCGACGAGCGAGGCTCCCGGCGCATCCACAAGAAGCCCGGCCGCACGGAAATCGTCGCCTGCCGCCCGTGGCTGGACGCCGAACTCGCGTCGGTGCGACCCGATCTGGTCATCCTGCTCGGCGCCACGGCGGCCCAGGCGTTGTTCGGCCCCGGCTTCCGCGTCACCGAGCGCCGCGGCGAAGTCCTCGACCTGCCCGGTGACCACGAAGCCAAGGCCGTGGCCACGGTCCACCCGTCGTCGATCCTGCGCTCACGCGAACGGGACGAGGCCTACGCCGCCTTCGTCGCGGACCTCAAGGCCGCGGTCGCCGTGCTGTGACGTCGAATTCCAGGCTGAAGTTGTCGAAAGTGGACGGAAGCTGCCGACCGGGGTCCAGCCGCGGCCGTGAGACCATGGTGAAGTCGGCTCGTTGCAGCAGTGCCGAGAGCAGCGTGCTCGTCACCAGCAGCACCAGGTTCCGCCCCGGGCATTCGGCCGGGCCCGCGCTGAACGGCACGAGCGCCGGGTGCTGCTTCGCCCTGCCGTCGAGCCAGATCTCCGGGGCGAACCGGTTCGCGAACGGCAGTTCTTCCTCGTCGCGGTGGAAGAACGGCGCGAAGATCAACACGGTCGACCCCGCGGGCAGCGTGCCGCCGTCCCATTCTGTGTCCTTTGTGGAGTCGCGCAGGATCATCGGCGTGGTCGGCCACAACCGCACCGATTCCAGCTGGCAGCCACGCAGGTATGGCAGCAGCGGCCCCTGGTCCTGGCGCGCCTTCTCACGCTCGGCGGTATGGGTGGCGAGCAGGGCGAGCGCCCGGTACGAGCTGATGCCCGCCGCGTCGAAGGCGAACAGCCAGTGGGGAATCTGCCCGACCGGATCGGTCTCCGGCTGCGCGGGCGCCTGCGCCACCACGCCGGCGAGGCTGTCCTTCTCGGCGCGGGCCAGGTGCGCGCGCAGGCGCTGGCTGAGTTCCTCTCGCACCGCCTTGTTCTTCTTCATGCCGTAAGCGAGGTTCGCGCGCAGCCGCAGGCGCGCGAGCAGGTCGGTGGTGCGGTGGTCGTCGCGGGCGGCGTCGCCGAGCGTCACCCGGCGCACGATCCGCCACCACGCCAGGGTGAACGCGTCCCAGTCCAGCCGGCCGCCGACTTCCGCCAGCTCCAGCATCCGGCCCGCTTCCTCGTGCACCTTCTCCGCCACCGCGGGCGCGATGTGGTGCAGCGGTTCACCGGTCTCCAGTACGTTCTCGGTGAACTGACGTCGGACGTCCCGCTCGGCGCCCCGCGAGATGAGCACGCCGTGCGGCTGGAAATGCGAGAGCGCCGCGTTCTTCTCGAGGTTCGCCGGGGTGAACGGGGACGGGGATTCGTCGAGCACCCGCCCGGCGTCGGCGGAGGACAGCGGGAGCACGAAGGTCCGGCCGGGCGCCTTGATCACCAGCGGCCCGTCGCCGTGGCGGTCACGCAGGCGCCGGAGCACGCGGTCCGCGTTTTCGTCCACGCGCAGCTTCTCCGCGGCCGCCATCATCGGCGGCAGGCGCTTGATCACGCCACCGGCGATCGTCGGCAACGCGACCCCGCCGAGCACGCGCAGCGCTTCGGCCGTCGACAGGGTGCTGAGGCCGTGGTCTTCCGCGCTGGGGCGTGGCATCGTGTGGTCCTCCCTCGTGGCGTTTCCGCTGCTGGATCGACTACCCAGGTGGAGGCGGCCGAAAACTGTCGGTGGCCACTGGCATGATCCATCCGGGTCTTGAGGGGGAAGGTGGCGAGTGGGGTTGGGAGGCGTGGTGTCGGTGGGGTCTCGGGCGCGCTGGAGCACCGAGCGGGTGATCGGACTGGCGCCGGACGCGGCGTCGGCGCGAGCCGGGCGGGCTCAGGCCGCGCCGGTGCGCTGGTCCGGCGCTGGCTCGTCGCCGGTCGCGGTCTGGGGGTACTGCCAGGGCAGCGGCAAGAAGCCGTACCAGACCTGCGTGGAACTGGAAGGCCCGGCGTTCCGCTGTTCGTGCCCGAGCCGGAAGTTCCCGTGCAAGCACGCGCTGGGCCTGCTGCTGCGCTGGGCCGGTGGCGAGCTGGCCGAAGAAGGCGAGCCCGAATGGGTCACGGCGTGGCTGGCCGAACGCGCCGAGCGGGCGGACCGCGCGGAGCAACGGAAGGAAACCACCGGTCCACGCGATCCGGAGGCCGCGGCGAAACGCGCCGAGCGCCGGGCGGACCGGGTCACCGCCGGTTCGGCCGAGCTGCGCGAATGGTTGCTCGATCAGGTCCGTGCCGGGCTGGCCGGGCTGGAACGCGGCGGTGCCGAAGAATTGCGGCGGGTCGCCGCGCGCATGGTGGACGCCCAGGCGCCGGGCCTGGCCGGTGGGTTGCGCCGGGCCGCCGGGCTGGTCGGCCGTGGCCGGGATTGGCCCAGTCGTGTGCTGGCCGAGTTGTCGTTGCTGTACCTGCTCGCGGAGGCGGGCGCGCGGTTGGACGAGCTGCCGCACGCGCTGGCCGAAACGGTCCGCACCCGGCTGGGGTTCAACACCGAAACCGCCCGGGTGCTGGCTTCCGGTGAGCGCGTCTCGGACGACTGGCTGGTCGGCGGCGTGCTCGACGAGGAACGCGAGCAGTTGATCACCCGCCGGTCGTGGTTGTTCGGCGAGCGGACCGGCCGGGTGGCGCTGGTGCTGGCGTTCGCCCCGCCGGGGCAGCCGCTCAGTTCCGTACTGCCCGCCGGGCACGTGATCCCGGCGGAGCTGGCCTTCCACCCCAGCGCGCTGCCGTTGCGCGCGCTGGTGGCCGAGCACGGCTCCCCGGTGCCCGCGTCGCGGCCGGACGGCGACACGATCCCGGTCGCGCTCGCCGCGCACGCGAAGGCGCTGGCCGCCGATCCGTGGCTGGACCGCTGGCCCGTGCTGCTGTCCGGCCTGCGCCCGGCCCGGCACGGTGGCGAGCTGGTGTTGTCCGATGTAGACGGTCAGGTGCTGCCGCTGGTGACCGGTTTCGATCCGTGGCGGCTGCTCGCGGTGTCCGCGGGCGCGATGGTCACGCTGGCCGGGGAATGGGGCCCGGCCGGGTTGCGGCCGTTGCTGTGCTGGGACGGGGATCGGGCGGTGCGGTTGTGACGGCTTGGGCGGATCTGGTCGGAGTGGCACTGCTCGGCACCCGGCGGCGCGCGCCGGATCTCGGCGCGCTGCCACCGGCGGTGCGTGAGCTGGCCGGTACGCGCACCGAACCGGCGGACGCGCTGCTCACCGCGGGTGCCTTGCTCACCACGTACCGGCGGGCGGGCTGGGTGCCGGAGAGCGAGGCGGAACCGTTGCCGGTGGCCGAAACCGACGAGCGTCCCTCACTACCGGACGCGGCCAGGGAACGACTGGCCCGCCTGCTGACAGCGAGCCGTCCCGAGTTGCTCGCGGAATGGCTCGGTGTGGTGGCCGAAAAGGGCCTGCGAGTCCCGCCGGAACGGTTGCCCGCGCTGGCCGAGGCGGCCCGCGCGAAGCCGGTGTTGCGTGGTCCGGTCGCGTTGATCGCCGGTCCGGCCGGGCGCTGGCTGGCCGGGCTGAACCCGGAATGGCGCTTCCTCACCGCCGCCTCGCCCGAACCCGGCACCGACGCCTGGCGCTTCGGTTCACCGGCACAGCGGCGGTCCTGGCTGGCCGTCGCGCTGGTGGCCGATCCCGACGGCGCCCGCGCGGCGTTCACCGCCAGCTGGGACAGCGAACCCGCCGAGGTCCGGGCCACCGTGCTCGAACTGCTCGGCGAGCACCTGCGGGCCGAGGACGAACCGTTCCTCGAAGCCGCGCTCGGCGATCGGGCCGCCTCGGTCCGCCAGCAGGCGTCCGCCCTGCTCGCCAGGGTGCCCGGGTCCGCGCTCGGCCGCCGGATGGCCGAGCGGCTGCGGCCGCTGATCCGGGTCAGCGGGGATGTGCTCGAGGTCGAGGTGCCCGAGGGCGACACCCGCTGGCTGCGGCAGGTGGTCGCGGCGACCCCGCCGGAGTTCTGGGCCGAGTTCGGCTCACCGGCGGAACTCGTGCGCATGGCCGTCAGCGGCGCGCCGGAGTCGGTCCTTCACGAGGGCTGGACCGTCGTCGCGGTGCGGCACCGGGACACGCGCTGGGCGAAGGCGCTGTTCGACGCCGACCCCGGCCGGGCCGACGCGGGCACGCTGATCCAGGTCCTGTCCCCAGCCGAACGCGCGAAGGTGCTGGCCCGGCTGATCCGCCAGGCCCGGCCGGAGGCGGTCGCGCGGCTGGTGGTCGACCTGCCCGCGCCCTGGCCACCCGAGGTGGGCACGGTGCTGCTCGACTGGCTGGCCGGCCGCGAGGACACCCGCGCCGTGGCGCACGCCGCGGTCACCATCGCCCGCACGGTGCCCCCGCGGTGCCTCGGGCACCCGCTGGCCACCACCGCCCCCGAACCCGGCTCGGCGCCCTGGCGGCGGGCGCTGGCCGAAACCCTGAACTTCCGTCGTGAGATGTACGAGGAGCTGGCATGACTTCCACTGTGCTGCGGCCGCACGCCGAGCAGGACCACGCCGACGAGCTGGCGGCGCTGGCCGCGGCCGACGACCGGCCGCGCCCGCCGTCGTGGCGGCTTTCGCCGTGGGCGGTGGTGAAGTACCTGCTCGGCGGCACGCTGCCGGACGGCACCGAGATCACCCCGAAGTACGTCGGGCAGCGGCGGCTGATCGAGGTGGCCGTCTCCACCCTGGCCACCGATCGCGCGCTGCTGCTGCTCGGCGTGCCGGGCACGGCGAAGACCTGGGTGTCCGAGCACCTGGCGGCCGCCATCAGCGGTGACTCCACGCTGCTCGTGCAGGGCACCGCGGGCACCGCCGAGGAAGCCATCCGTTACGGCTGGAACTACGCGCGGCTGATCGCCGAGGGGCCGAGCGAGCGAGCGGTGGTGGAGAGCCCGGTGCTGCGGGCCATGCGTGAGGGCCGGATCGCGCGGCTGGAGGAACTGACCCGCATCCCGGCCGACGTGCAGGACTCGCTGATCACCCTGCTCTCGGAGAAGACGCTGCCGGTGCCGGAGCTGAACACCGAGGTGCAGGCCCGGCCGGGGTTCAACCTGATCGCCACCGCGAACAACCGCGACAAGGGCGTCAACGAGCTGTCCAGCGCGCTGCGGCGCCGGTTCAACACCGTGGTGCTGCCCTTGCCGGACTCCGCCGACGCGGAGGTCGAAATCGTCAGCAGGCGGGTGGCGCAGCTGGGCGCGTCGCTGGAACTGCCTGCCGAGGTCGCCGATCTGGCCGAGATCCGCCGGGTGGTCACCGTGTTCCGCGAGCTGCGCGAAGGCCGCACGGAGGACGGCCGCACAGCGGTGAAGTCGCCGTCGGGCACGCTGTCCACCGCCGAGGCGATCAGCGTGCTCACCGGGGGCCTGGCGCTGGCCGCGCACTTCGGCGACGGGGTGCTCCGCGCGCACGACGTGGCCGCGGGCATCCTCGGCGCGGTGGTCAAGGACCCGGTCGCCGATCGCGCGATCTGGGTGGAGTACCTGGAGACCGTGGTCCGCGAGCGCGAAGGCTGGGAAGACTTCTACCGCGCCGGGCAGGAGATCGCCGGGTGAGCGTGCATCTGCTCGGCATCCGGCACCACGGCCCCGGTTCGGCCAGGGCCGTGCGCACCGAGCTGGCCGAGCTGGCACCGGACGTGGTGCTGATCGAGGGCCCGCCGGAGGCCGACGCGCTGGTTCCGCTGGTCCACGACCTGCGACCGCCGGTGGCGCTGCTGGCCTACGCGACCGACGACGTCTCCCGCGCGGCGTTCTGGCCGTTCGCCCTGTTCAGCCCGGAATGGCAGGCGCTGCGATACGCGGTGGACCACGAGGTGCCCGTGCGGTTCTGCGACCTGCCCGCCGCCTTCCAGTTCGCCGAGCCGGACGACCGGGGCGGCGCGGGCCGGTCGGCCGATCCGCTGGCGCGCCTGGCCGCCCTCGCCGGATACGACGACCCGGAACGCTGGTGGGACGACAAGATCGAGCACTGGCGCACCGGCGTCTCGCCGTTCGAAGTGATCGCCGAGGCGATGACCGTCCTCCGGGAGCACGAGCCCGAGGCGCCCCTGCGGGAGCAGCGGCGCGAGGCGTACATGCGCACGGTCCTGCGCCGCACGATCAAGCAGGGCTACGAGCGGATCGCGGTGATCTGCGGTGCGTGGCACGTCCCGGCGCTGGCGAGCCCGCTGCCACCGGCGAACCGCGACCAGGCCGTGCTCAAGGGCCTGCCCAAGCGCAAGGTGGCGTGCACCTGGGTGCCGTGGACGCACGGGCGGCTGGCCGGGGCCAGCGGTTACGGCGCGGGCATCCAGTCGCCCGGCTGGTACCACCACCTGTTCACCACCGACGACGACGTCACCGCCCGCTGGATGACCGAGGCCGCCGGGGTGCTGCGTGCCCAGGACCTGCCGGTGTCCACCGCGCACGTGATCGAGGCCGTCCGGCTCGCCGACACGCTGGCCACCCTGCGCGACAGGTCCTCGGCCGGGCTGGCGGAGGTGTCGGAGTCGATCCAGGCGGTGCTCTGCGACGGGGACGAACTGCGCGGCAAGCTGGTCGTCGAAAAGCTGATGGTGGGGGAGCGCCTCGGGGCGGTCTCCGAACAGGTGCCGCAGGCGCCGCTGGCCGCGGACCTGACGGCCACCGCCCGGCGGCTGCGGCTGCGCCGGGATCCGGTGGTGCGCGAGCTGGACCTGGACCTGCGCAACGAGTCCGGGCTCGGCAAATCACGCCTGCTGCACCGCTTGCGGATCCTCGGCATCCATTGGGGCGTCAGGGAAATCTCCGCGGTCCGCAGCAAGGGCACGTTCCGCGAAACCTGGGAACTGGCCTGGGAACCCTCGTTCGAGGTGGACCTCATCGCCGCCGCGGTCTACGGCACCACGGTCCCGGCCGCGGCCACCGAGGTGGTCCGGAAGGTGGTCGCCGCGCGGCCACCGCTGCCGGAGATCACCACGGCGGTGGAGGACTGCCTGCTCGCCGACCTCACCGACGCGCTGCCCGAGGTGCTGGCCGCGCTGGACGAACGCGCCGCCGCGGACGCCGACGTGGCGCACCTGATGGCCGCGTTGCCCGCGCTCGCCAGGGTCACCCGCTACGGCGACGTGCGCGGCACCGACGTCGGCGCCTTGCGCGTGGTGGCCGATCGCATGCTGGCGCGGGTGTGCGCGGGCCTGCCGCCCGCGGCCCACGGTCTCGACGACGACGCGGCCGCGCGCCTCGGCGAACTGGTCGACGACGTGCACGAGGCGACCACCCTGCTCGAAGACAGCGCGAAGGAGCGCTGGATCGACGCGCTCGCCGGACTGGTCGACGCACCGGGCCTGCCCGCGCTGCTCGCCGGGAAGCTGGCGCGCCTGCTGCTCGACGCGGATCGCCTGGACACCGCCGAGGTGGAGGTCCGGCTCGCGCGGGTGCTCACCGCGGGCATCGAGCCGGTCAAGGGCGCGGCCTACGTGGAAGGTTTCTTCGCCGGTGGCGCCCTGCTGCTGGTGCACGACGACCGGCTGCTCCGGGTGATCGACACCTGGCTCGCCGCCATCCCCGCCGAGCAGTTCACCGAGGTGCTTCCGTTGCTGCGCCGCACTTTCGGTGCCTTCGCCGGGCCGGAGAAACGGGCCATCGGGGAACGCGCGGCCGGCCTGGCACGCGGTGGCGGCCTGCGGAAGGCCGTGGTGGCCGAGGAACTCGACGAGCGGCGGGCCGAAGCCGTGCTGCCGGTGCTGGCGACTTTGCTGGGGGTGGGCGCATGACCGAGGAACGGTTGCGGAAGTGGCGGCTGGTGCTCGGCGGGGAGGACGACGGCACCGGTGCCGGACTGTCCGATGAGGACAGTGGGGTGGACGGCGCGCTGGCCGCGTTGTACGACGCGCCACCGGACGAGGCCCGCGGCGGCCGCCGCACCGGCGGGCTGGCCGGTTCGTCGCCGCGGGTCGCGCGCTGGCTCGGCGACATCCGGCGGTACTTCCCCGGCACCGTGGTCCAGGTGATGCAACGCGACGCCGTGGACCGCCTCGGCCTGACGCGCATGCTGCTCGAACCGGAGCTGCTCGCGGCCGTCGAGCCGGACATCCACCTCGTCGGCACACTGCTCTCGCTGAACAGCGTGCTGCCGCAGGAGACCAAGGAGACCGCGCGTGGCGTGGTCCGCGAGGTGGTCGCCGAACTGGAAGACCGGCTGGCCGAACCGACCAGGGCCGCTGTGCGCGGCGCGCTCGACCGTGCCGCCCGCACGCACCGGCCGCGCCTGTCCGACGTCGACTGGTCGCGCACCATCCGGGCCAATCTCCGGCACTACTCACCCGACCTGGGCACGGTGATCCCGGAACGGCTGATCGGGTACGGCCGCCGGGCGCGGCAGGTGCGGCGCGAGGTGATCCTCTGCGTCGACCAGTCCGGTTCGATGGCCGAGTCGGTGGTGTACTCCGGCGTGTTCGGCGCGGTGCTGGCGTCAATGCACTCGCTCAGCACACGGTTCGTCGCCTTCGACACCGCGGTCGCGGATCTGACCGAGCACCTCGCCGATCCGGTCGACGTGCTGTTCGGCACCCAGCTCGGTGGCGGCACCGACATCAACCGCGCGCTGGCGTACTGCCAAAGCCTGATCACCAGCCCGGCGAACACGTTGCTGGTGCTGATCAGCGACCTGTACGAGGGCGGGGTCCGTGAGGACCTGCTGCGCCGGGCGGCCGAGCTGACCGCGTCGGGCGTGCAGATGGTGGCGTTGCTCGCCCTGTCGGATTCGGGTGCGCCCGCCTACGACCGGGAAAACGCCGCCGCACTGGCGGAACTGGGGGTGCCGGCGTTCGCCTGCACCCCGGACCTGTTCCCGGACCTGATGGCCGCCGCGATCCGCCGGGACGATCTGGGCCACTGGGCGGCTCGCATGACCGGATCGGAGCGCTAAGGTCGCGGATGTGAAATCCTCCGCCCGCCGCGTCCTTTCCAGTGTGTTGTCCACGTTGCTGCTGGGGGCACTGGTGACCAGCCCGGTCGCCCAGGCGGGGCCGGTCCCGATCGTCGAGGAGACCGGGTTCGAGCGCGTTCTCGGTCAGCGGATCGCCCGCGCGGAGTTGTACGCGCGCACCCGGCCCGGGTTCGCCGGGCTCGTGGTGCACGACCGGAAGACCGGTGCCGCCTGGCGCAACGCCCACTCGGACACGCTGATCTGGGCCTGCTCCACGCCGAAACTGGCGATGGCCGTCGACCTGCTGCTGCGCGACGACTCCGGCGCGATCGAGCTGACCGACGAGGATCGCGCGCTGATGCACGCGATGCTGAACACCAGCGACAACGACGCCGCCCACACCCTGTGGAACCGCTACGGCGGTGAGGACTTCGCCACCCGCTTCCCGTCGTACGGCATGACCGACATGCGGTTCACCGACGAGCACCCGCACCACTGGGGCTGGATCCTGACCACCGCCAACGACCTCGATCGGCTGATGAACTTCGTGCTGGAGAAGCTGCCCGCGCGGCACCGCGACTACCTCGTCGGCGAAATGCGCGCGGTCGACGCCAACCAGCAGTGGGGCGTGTGGGGCGCCGGCCCGGCGGCGAAGCCCGGCAACAAGAACGGCTGGTCCGACGACAACGACGACGGCTCCTGGCTGGTGAACACCGTCGGCTTCGTCGGCCCCGGCGAGCGCTACACCGTCGCCGTCATGAACAACACCCAGGTCGTCGGCGGCGGTTTCGAGACCGGCGTGGAGACCACCACCCGCATCAACCGGATCCTGTTCGAAGGCTACTTCGGCTAGGGCACGTTCAGCGTCGGGTTGCGGTCGAAGAAGCCGGTCGGCTTGAGGGTGAACTTCGCGTGGTCGACCGGCATGATCGGCCAGTCCTCCAGCCGCGGCACGTGCGTCGGGCCGAAGGTGTGCCACAGCACGATGTCCTGGCCGTCGATGTCCCGGCCGGCGGCGGTGTACGCGGGCAGTCCTTCACCACCCGGGCTCTGGTTCACGAAATCGCCGGCCGCATAACGCTCGCCGGGTGCGTACCGCGTGACCCACAGGTGCTTCGTGGCGAAGGCGGCCCGTGACGCGATCACCGACTCCGGATCGGCGAGCAGCGTCGGCGACTGCTGCACCGAGAGCGTGTAGCCGACGGGCTCGCCCATCCGGTTCAGCTTCTCCGGGTTGACGATGCGCCAGACCCGGTTCGGCGCGGCGTCGCGGGCGGTCTCGCTGGTCAACCGGGTGGTCTTCGTGGTGAACGCGTTGCCGTACGGATTGGCCTCGTCCATCGGCCGCGCCACCACGTCGATTTCGTCGACGGCGTTCGTGTCGCCGTCGATCGTGAGGTCGAGGCGCGCGCAGAACAGGTGCTGGTGGTACGGCGCCCCGAGTCCGGGCGCCACCTGCGTGGCGAATTCGGAACCTTCCTCGGGGTAGGCCGAGGTGAACAGGAAGCCGGTCAGCTTGACCTCGCATTCGATGGTGCCGTCGAGGTAGAGGTACCAGTAGAAGCCGTAGTCGTAATTTCCGACGGTGGTGAAGAAGCTGATCACCAGCCGCCGCTGCCTGCGCGTCTCGGCGATCCCGGTGAACAGGTCGGTGTGCTTCCACAACGTGCCGAAGTCCTCTTCGTGCACGCAGATGGCGTTCTCGATGACCCGCGGAGTGCCCAGTTCGTCGGACACGGTGACGTCGAGGTAGGTGATCTCGCCGAGGCAGTCGCAGCCGAGCTTCAGCGAGTTCGCGTACCGCCCGAACAGGTACTCACCGGTGTCGAAGTAGTTCTGCCAGAACCGCACCGGCGACGGGTCGGCGTACGGCACGACCATTTCGGCGATCGACGCGCGTTGCACGATCGGCCGTCCGCTGAACGCGATCTCCCGCAGGACCAGTCCTTCCCGGGTGTCGAAACCGACGTGCAGCGACCAGTTGGCCCACCGCAGCTCGTCGCCGTCGAACCGGAAGGACGGCCCCTCGGGCTGCCGGATTTCGATCGGCTTGAGTCCTTCGAGCGGCGGCCCGGCTACTTCGGGATCCTGGTAGTTGCCGGATTCCTCGGGAACTTCGTAGACGCGGTGGTCGATCAGCTTGTGCAGCGTGCGCGCGACCAGGTCGACATAGGCACAAAGGCCGTCCACCGGATGCGCCCAGCAGTGGTCCTGCGGGTGGTCCTGCCGGAAGGCGAGCACCCGCAGCAGGCGCTTGCCCTCCTCGTCCGGATAGCCGTAGTTGCCAGCCGACAACGGCGCGAAGATCACCGAGTCCGGCGCGACGCCGCGCTTCTCCAGCGCCGCCAGCCACTCCGGCGACTCGTTGAGGATCGGTCCGATGATGCCGAACTCCTCGTCGAGGATGGGCAACTGGCCGATCGCGCCGTCCACGGGCGTTATTTCGACGGCCTCGGTCGTCAGTGAAACGCGCGCGTCGTTCGCGGCCCCGCTTCCGAGGTCGAGCAGCAGCACGCGTGCCCGTCGTTCCGGTGCACGGTCCCGCTTGTCGGGTTCGTCCAGGCCGACGTAGGCGAACCGGGTCTCGGTGCCGACGTGCCCGGCATCGGTGAGCACGCGCCGGGCGACGGTGATCTCGTCGGCGGTGAGCGCGGAGAGTGGATGCGTCGTCATCGGCGTTCCCTTCGTCGGCTCTACCGTCGAACACGCCTGCCGCCGCTGTCACCACCGGCGCCGGGGATTTGACCCGAATGCCTGGCATGGACCGAACGTCCAAGTCATGGACAGTTTGTCTATAGTGGGCGTCATGGGCACTCCGTATCTCGCGCTCGACCGGGCCAAGCTCGAAGCGAACATCCACCGGCTGCGCGGCCGGCTCGGCGGCACCACGCTCCGCCCGCACCTCAAGACCGCGAAGTCGGTCGAGGTCGCGCGCCTGCTCTTCGACGGCGGTACCGGCCCGATCACCGTCTCCACCCTGGCCGAAGCGGAGGCCTTCGCCGACGCCGGTTTCACCGACATTCTCTACGCCGTCGGTTTCTCGCCCGACAAGCTCGACCGCGTACGCGCGCTGCGTGACCGCGGGGTCGACCTCGTCGTTCTGCTCGACAGCGTGGACCAGGTCGTGCCCGGCATCCCCGCGCTCATCGAGGTCGACTGCGACGGCCACCGCGGCGGCATCGTCCCGGGCGATCCCGTCGCCTTGGACATCGCGCGGGCACTCGGCGCCGATCTGCGCGGCGTGCTGACCCACGCCGGCGAGTCCTACTTCGCGGACAGCCCCGCCGCCCTCGCCGCCGCCGCGGAACAGGAGCGGCAAGCCGCGGTCACCGTGGCCGACGAACTGCGCCGCGCCGGACACGAAGTCCCGGTGGTGAGCGTCGGCTCGACACCGACCGCGCACTTCGCCGGCGACCTCACCGGCGTGACCGAGGTCCGCGCGGGCAACTTCGTCTTCTTCGACCTGGTGATGGCGGGCATCGGCGTCTGCCGGATCGACGACCTCGCGCTGAGCGTGGTCACCACGGTGATCGGCCACCGCCTCGACAAGGGATGGATCCTGACCGACGGCGGCTGGATGGCGACCTCCCGCGACCGCGGCACCGCCCGCCAGCGCGTCGACCAGCGGTACGGACTCGTCGCGAAAATCGACGGCGGGCTCTACCCCGATCTCCTGATGGCCGACGCCAGCCAGGAACACGGCATCCTCGCGCTTCGCGACGGCAGCACCGAAACCCTCCCGGACCTGCCGATCGGCACCCGGGTCCGCATCCTGCCGAACCACGCCTGCGCGACCGCAGCCCAGCACGACGAGTACCGGCTCGGCAACGGGGAACGGTGGCATCGCGTGCGCGGATGGTGAACCATGTCGCGGTGACCAGGTACCGGATCCTGCCCCTGCTGGCCGCCGCACTGCTCACCGCGACCGGCCTCGCCGCGCCGATCGCCCAGGCGGACCCCGCCCCGGCACGCCTCGCCACCCCGCCGATGGGCTGGAACCACTGGAACAAGTTCCGCTGCCAGATCGACGAGGGCATCGTCCGCGAAATCGCCGACGCGATGGTGTCGACCGGTCTGCGCGACGCCGGTTACCAGTACGTCAACGTGGACGACTGCTGGCAGGCCGCCGCCCGCGACGCCGACGGCCGGCTGACCTCGGACCCGATCACCTTCCCCGGAGGCATGGCCGCCCTCGCCGACTACATCCACGCCCGCGGGCTGAAGTTCGGCATCTACACCGCCGTCGGCGAAAAATCGTGCGAAGGACGCCCGGCCAGCGGCGGCCACTACGCCGAAGACGCGGCGACCTTCGCCGACTGGGGCGTCGACTACGTCAAACTCGACTGGTGCGGCGCGACCGGTGACCCGCACGCCCTCACCAGCGAATTCCGCGCGTCGCTGGATTCGACGGGCCGCTCCATGGCACTCGGCGTCTCCCGCCACGGCTCGCCGTGGTTGTGGCCGGACCGCCCGGCCGACCTCTGGCGCACCTCCGCCGACATCGACGACGAGTGGCACAGCATGCTGCGCAACGCCGAAGAGGAAGCCGGGCTGTCCGGCGCCGCCGGCGCGGGCAAGGGCTGGAACGACCCGGACATGCTGCAGATCGGCAACGGCAAGATGAGCCCGGTCGAGTACCGCGCGCACTTCAGCCTGTGGGCCGTGCTCGCCGCGCCCCTGCTGATGGGCAACGACCTGCGGCAGATGGACCCCGAAACGCTGAGCATCCTGGCCAACCGCGAGGTGATCGCCGTCGACCAGGACCCGCTCGGCGTGCCGGGGGAGCGGCTGCGGAGCAACGGCGGCGAGGAGGTCTGGGCGCGTCCGCTCGCGGGCGGCGATGTCGCCGTCGTTTTGTTCAACCGGGGCCCGCACTCCACGGAAATCCGCACGTCAGCCCACGAAATCGGCCTGCGTCCAGCCCATGGCTACCGGCTGCGCGACCTCTGGACCGGCCAAGAGGGCACCACGCCGGGCAGCATTTCGGCCGACGTGCCACCGCATGGCGCCGCGTTGTTCCGGGTGACGCCGAACGCGCACGGTCCCGCCTGGCAGACCCTCTCCGCCGAAGCGGATTACCTCGAGCCCGGCCGTCCCACGACGGTCCGGGTGTCGCGCGGCGCTTCGCTCGACGCGCCGGAAGGCTGGCAGGTGCGCCGGTTGTCACCCAGCCATTTCGAGGTCACGGCCCCGGCCGACGCCGCGGCTGGACCAGCCGCCCTGAAGCTGAGCGCGGGCCGTCGACAAATCGAACACGTCGTCGTGGTGCCGCCCGCGCCTCCGCGGGGCGCCGGCGCTTTGTCGAACCACCCCCGGCTGGAGACCGACAACGGCTGGTACCTGCCGATGAAGATCAACCAGTCCTTCGGCCCCGACGACTTCTGCGGCGACTGCCCCGGCGGCCCGCTGACCATCGGCGACAAAACCTACGAAACCGGCCTCGGCACCTACGCCTCGGCGCAGGTCAGCTACTACCTCGGCGCGTCGTGCCGCAGCGTCGACCTCGCCGCCGGCATCGACCGCGAGGTGCTGGCGATGAAGTGGCCGGGCGCACACAACGTGAAGGGCACCGCGAAGTTCGCCGTCTACGCCGACGGCAGACCGATCTTCGAGACCGGCCTGCTCAAGGCAGGCGAACCGGCGAAGCACGCGAAACTCGACACCCGTGGCGTGCGCGAGCTGAAACTCGTCAACCACAGCGGCGGCGACGGCAATTTCGCCGACCACGCCGACTGGGGCGGTCTCCAGTTCGACTGCCGAGCCTAGCCACACGAGAGTCGTGCCCGATCAACTCTCCGGACCAGCTCAGCGGATGCCCAACTTGCCCGCCAGCCTGCCCAGCCACGCGACGACCTCGCCGGGCTCGCGATCCGGCAGGCCGAAGATCAACTCGGTGACGCCGATCGAGGCGAGGTGCGCGATCCGGTCCGCGTCGGGCTTCCCGCTCAACGCGGCGACCTCCGGTGCGCCGGATCGCCCGGCCTCCCGCCAGATCCGCTGGAGCAGGGCCACCTTGTCGTCGATGTCCACATCGGACGGGGTGGTGAGCCAGCCGTCGGCCGACTTCGCGATCCACCGGAACGTCCGCTCGGTGCCCCCGGCGCCGACCAGCACCGGGATCTGCGACTGGACCGGCTTCGGCCAGGCCCAGCTCGCACCGAACGAGACATACTCACCGGCATAACTCGCTTCGTCGTCGGTCCACAGTGCACGCATCGCTTCGAGGTACTCGCGCAGCACCGTTCGCCGTTTCGACCCGGGCACGCCGTGGTCGGCGAGTTCGTCGACGTTCCAGCCGAACCCGGCGCCGATCGTGACCCGGCCGCCGGACAGGTGGTCCAGGCTGGCGATGGTCTTCGCGAGCGTGATCGGATCGCTCTCGACGGGCAGCGCCACCGCGGTCGCCAGCCGGATGCGTGTGGTCACCGAGGCGGCGGTCGCCAGCGCGACCCATGGATCGAGGGTGCGCAGGTACCGGTCGTCCGGCAACGCCGCGCCGCCGGTGCGCGGGTGCGGTGCTTCCCGTTTGACCGGGATGTGCGTGTGCTCGGGCACGTAGAACGTGTCGAAACCGGCTGCTTCGGCGGCCTGGGCCGCGGCAGCGGGCGTGATGCCCCGGTCGCTGGTGAACAGCACGATCCCGTGTCTCACCAGGCGAACGCTATTAGAACGTGTTTCAGTTTGCAACCTTGCCGCGGGTGCCGGCGACGGCGTGACCGGCGCCGAATCCGTCGGCTCGGGCGATGATCCGCCCACCCTCGACGCGGATCGCGACCTCCGTGTCGTCGCCGACCGCGCGCACCCCTGCCGCCGCGGCGAGCGTCCCCGAGGCGTCGCAAACGATCTTCAGCCGCGGCCAGGCCGACACCGGGAAGGCGGGCCGCAGGCAGTTGGCCAGTTCGGCGATGGTCAACCGAGCCAACGGCATCAGATCGTCGGGCGAACTGGTGACCAGCACGACGGTGACCTCGTCGCCGAAACGAACGGCCTGCTCCACGGCAGCCAGCCGATGCAGTCCGAGAACCGCCACGATCCCGTCGCCGTTGAGGGAGACGTCCTCGCGGTGCACGAGATCGACGGCATCCGGCGGCGCCCACGGCTGTTCCACCTTCTGAGCCGCCTTCGTCTCCGGATCCGCCCACCAATCGTTGAGTTCGAGCCCCGCCAGTCGCTCGCACGCGCTGACCACGTCGAACGGCTCGACGAAACCCGGCGCCGACGCGGCCAGGCGACTCGCGCCCTGCAAGGTCGTCCAAATCGTCTCGGCCACCCGGATCAACCGGGGCGGCGGCGCGCCCGCCGGTCGCTCCGGTGGCTGCAGTCGCTCCATCGCCAAGCCGAGCAGCAACGCGTTGAGCTTCGTCAATTGCGCGAACGGCTTGCGCAGCCGCTCGTCCGAACTCACCTCGGACACCAGGTCCATACCGAGCCGGGCCCCATCAAGGGTCGACCCGTCGTCCGCGAGCGGCAGCCGGGTCACCCAGGTCCGAGCGAACGACCCCACCGCCTCACGTAAATCGCGGCCGGGCTCGGCATGGGGCGGGGAGGTCGCCTGCTCGGCCAGATCCGCCAGCACCGCGAAGTACAGAGCCCGTTTGCCGGGGAAGTTCGAGTAGACCGCGCCCCGGGTCAGCTCGGCGCGCTCGGCGATCGCGTCGACCTTCGCGTCACGGAAGCCTCGCTCGGTGAACTCGTCGCGAGCCGCCGCGAGCACCTTCGCCCGGTTGCGTTCCTGCAATTCCGCCCTGCTGAGCCGGACCATCGTTCCCTCCCGACGACGCACCTCAGATGACGCTAACATCTGAAGCTTCTGGAAGTGCGCTCGCACTCGGCGGCGTGCCCAGGCGACGGCGAATGTGAAACGGGCTTTTCCAGCGGACGCCGAATGGGTATATCGATAGGTGTGGTGAACAAGCGCGCGAAGAAGAACGACCGGCTGGCCAAATACCAGTCGATGCGTGACTTCACGCGAACCGCCGAACCGGCTGGCGACGGCAAGGTCCAGTCCGAGGGCAACCGGTTCGTCGTCCAGCGGCACCGCGCCCGCCGCCGTCACTACGACGTGCGGCTGGAGATCGACGGCGTGCTGGTCAGCTGGGCGGTGCCGAAAGGCCCGACGCTCGACCCCAAGGCCCGCCGGATGGCCGTGCATGTCGAGGACCACCCCATCGAATACGCCGACTTCGAGGGCGTGATCCCGGCGGGCGAGTACGGCGGCGGTGACGTGATCGTCTGGGACCGCGGCACCTGGGAGCCGGTGGACACCGACGACCCGCTGAAGGCCATCGAGAACGGAAATCTGCACTTCAACCTCTACGGCGAAAAATTGCACGGCCTCTTCGTGCTGATCCGCCCCCGCCGCTCGGAATCCGAGAAGGACCAGTGGTTCCTGCTGCACAAGCAGGACGAACACGCGGAGCCGGGCTGGGACGCCGAGGACCACCCGAAGTCGGTGAAGACCGGCCGCACGAACGACGAAGTGGCGGCCAACCCCGACGCGCTGTGGCGCAGCGACCTGCCCGCCGCCGAGGCCGAAGTGCGGATGGGCACCCAGCAGTGGGAGCCGCCGACCGAGGACGAGATGGCCGCGCTCGAGGAACTGGGCGCGAAGGGCACCTGGGAACTGGCCGGTCGCACGCTCAACCTGACCAACCTGGACAAGGTGCTGGTGCCCGGCCGCGACGGCGAGGACCCACTGACCAAACGCGACCTGATCCGGTACTACACGCTGGTCGCGCCGGTGATGCTGCCGTACCTCGCCGGTCGTCCGCTGAACACGCACCGCTTCCCCAACGGCACCGACAAACCCGGCTTCTGGCACAAGGAAGTCCCCGGCCACGCGCCCGAGTGGCTCAAGCGCTGGCACCACGAGCAGGCCGAAGCCGGCGATGTGCAGTGCTACCTGGTCCCGGACAGCCTGCCCGCGATGGCCTGGCTGGCGAACTACGGCGCGATCGAACTGCACGCGTGGACCTCGCGCGTGCCCGACGTCGAAAAACCGACCTGGGCGCTGTTCGACATCGACCCCGGTCCGGAGACCTCGTTCGACGACCTGCTGGTGCTCGCCCGCCTGCACCGGACCGCGCTGCAGCACCTCGGGCTCGAAGGCCGCGCGAAGGTCACCGGCCAGCGCGGCATCCAGATCTGGGTGCCCGTCGAACCGCGTTACACCTTCGCCGAAACGCGGACCTGGACCGAAACCGTGTCGAGGACGATCGGCCGGGCCGTGCCCGACCTGGTCAGCTGGAAGTGGACCAAGGACAAGCGCAAGGGCCTGGCGCGGCTGGACTACACGCAGAACGTGATCAACAAGACGCTGGTCGCGCCCTACAGCGTGCGGCCCCAGCCGGGCGCGCCGGTTTCGGTGCCGATCGAGTGGGACGAGCTGGACGATCCCGAGTTGACCCCGGACCGCTGGACCGTGCGCACCCTGTTCGACCGGCTGAAGTCCGCCGGCGATCCGTTCGCCGCACTGCTCGGCGTCCAGCAGCGCCTGCCCAAGCTGTAGGTCGAACCACACCTCCTTCGCGGTCGCCGGGCGTTGTCCTGCGACCCCGTCGAAAACTCGCCGGCGCGCAGATCGCCCGGGCGCAGTCTCGACGACCCCACCTCACCCGTCACCTGACCCGCACCGACGGCGCCACCAAGGCTTGTAATGGCTCCGCAATGGTGCCATAGTGGCGCCATGGACCTGACGGCGCACGGCGGCTGCGGCCCGACTTCTCATTGACCCGGCGATCACTGCGTCCTTGGGCGGTGGACAGTGCCTCGCCGACTGGATCCGCTAACCGCCATCTCAAGCAGCACGACTATGCCCTGAGACCCGGGTCGACCCGTTCAGCGACGTCATCCACCGCACTTGGCCACAATGGCGCCATCGTGGCGCCACAGAAAGGGGAGCAGGAATGAGCACACTGGCGGACCGATGGGGAATCCACCCCAGCCAGTCCTGGTTGCACGGGCGCCGGCCCGAGCACCCGGTGTCCTTCGATGAGGAACACGGCACCTGGGACGTCTACGGCTACGCGGAAGCGGTCGAGATCCTCGGCGACCACAAGCGCTTCTCGTCGAACTTCTCGACGGTCTTCCCGGAGATGGCCGACGAATCCCAGTCCGCGGGCAACATCCTGCAGATGGACCCGCCCGACCACCGCAAGCTGCGCACCCTGGTCAGCCACGCCTTCACCCCGAAGATGGTGGCCGACCTCGAACCGCGGATCGCCGAACTGACCGGGGAACTGCTCGACAACGTCGCCGGTCGCGACGAGTTCGACCTGGTCACCGAACTCGCCTACCCGCTGCCGGTGATTGTCATCGCCGAACTGCTCGGCGTGCCCAGCAGCGATCGCGAGCTGTTTCGGAAGTGGGCGGACCTGCTCTTCACCGACCCGGATCCGCTGTCGCTCAACGATGAAGACGGCGAGCAGATGCGCAGGTTCGAAAAGCAGCAGGAAGAGCTGCAACCGATGCTCGACTACCTGAACGCCCATGCCGCCGAACGACGGCGGCACCCGCGGGAAGACCTGCTGAGCAAGCTGGTGCAGGCCGAAGTCGACGGCGAACAGCTGACCGACCTCCAGGTCGTCAACTTCGCGAACATCCTCCTGCTCGCCGGCCACATCACCACCACCATGCTGCTCGGCAACTCGGTGCTGTGCCTCGACGGGAACCCGGACCAGGCGGGCCGCGTGCGGGCCGACCGCACGCTGGTGCCGTCCGCGATCGAGGAGTCCCTGCGCCTGCTCAGCCCGTTCGCGCAACTCGCCAGGGTCACCACGACCGAGGTGGAGCTCGGTGGCCGGAAGATCCCGCCGAACCAGGTGCTCCTGGTGTGGCTGTCGGCGGCGAACCACGATGCGCGTCAGTTCGACCGGCCGGACGTGTTCGACCCCGCCCGCGACCCCAATCCGCACCTGGCGTTCGGCCGCGGCGTGCACTTCTGCCTCGGTGCCCCGCTCGCCCGGCTCGAAGGCCGCATCGCGATGAACATCCTGCTGGACCGGTTCCCGACGCTGCGGACCGATCCCGCGAACCCGCCGTCCTTCATGGTGGCGCCGAGCACGCTGGGCGTCCGGAACCTGCACCTGCGAACTCAGGCGTAGTAGGTCTGGATCTCCGTGGCCTTCAGCGCCGCCCACAGCCGGGCACCCGGCACGATCCGCAGTTCGGCGACCACCGCGGGGGTGATGTCGGCGTGCACGGCGGGGTCGCCGTCCAGATGGACGCGGATTGTGTGCGCGTGCTGTTCCAGCCCGAGCACAGTGACCGGCCAGGTGTTGCGGGGGCTCCCGGTCGGCCGGTCGGGGTGCAGGCTGACGGCGGAGGGGGAGAAGGCCACGTGCACGGCACCGGTGGCGGGCTCGGCGACGATCAGCTCGCCACCGGTGTCCAGCGCGACCGTCGTACCGTCGGCCTTGCCGCGGTGCAGGTTCAGTCCGACCAGCTGCGCGATGTAGTCGGTGCGCGGGCGCCGCGCGACCTCGGCAGGCGCGCCCTCCTGCACCACGTCGCCGTTTTCGACGATCACCAGCCGGTCGGCGAGCACCATCGCGTCGAGCGGGTCATGTGTGACCAGCAGCGTGCGGCCCGGATAGTCAGCGAGATGGCGGCCGAGTTCGGCGCGGATGTGCAGCCGGGTGCCGGCATCGAGCGCGGCGAGGGGTTCGTCCAGCAACAGCAGCTCGGGGTCGGTGACCAGCGCCCGGGCGAGCGCCACCCGCTGCGCCTGCCCACCGGACAGCGAACGCGGCCGGGTGTCGTGGTGGGCGTCCAAACCGACCTTGTCGAGCCAGCCCGCGGCGAGATGCCTCGCCGTGGCGCGATCGGTGCCGCGAGCACGTAGGCCGAACGCGACGTTCTCCAACGCGGACAGGTGATTGAAGAGCAGGTAGTCCTGGAAAACGACGCCGATCGGCCGATGCTCGGCGAGCATGAACTCCCGCGGTGGCTCGTCCCAGATGCGGTCGTCCAGACGCAAGGAGCCTTCGCTGATCGGCAGCAGGCCGGCGAGCACACGCAACGCGGTCGTCTTACCCGCGCCGTTCGGCCCCAATAGCGCGACCACCTCGCCAGGTGCGACGGTCAACCGCAGAGCGAGGCGGAACCCGTTGTCCCGGCTGACCCGGAAGTCGGCGTGCAGCGTCACGACACACCTCGGATCCAGCGGTCGCGCAAGCTCGCCAGCACCACGACCGACACGATGAGCAGCACCATGCTCAGCACGATCGCAGCATCCGGATCGGACTCGAGCGCCAGGTAGACCGCGAGCGGCATCGTGGTGGTCTCGCCGGGGAAGTTGCCGGCGAAGGTGATGGTGGCACCGAATTCGCCGAGCGCACGCGCCCAGCACAAGACCGTGCCCGCGACGATCCCCGGGGCGATCGACGGGAGCGTGACCCGCCGGAAAGTCAGCCAACGCGACGCCCCCAAGGTCGCCGCCGCCTCTTCATACCGGGGATCCGCGGCGCGAAGCGCGCCCTCGACCGAGATGACCAGGAACGGCATCGCGACGAAAGCCTCGGCGATCACGACGCCGGCCGTCGTGAAGGGCAAGGAGATGCCGAACCAGGAGTCGAGGTACTGACCGATCGGCCCCCGCCTGCCGAGCACGAGCAGCAGGGCGACGCCGCCGACGACCGGCGGCAGCACGAGCGGCACGGTCACCAGCGCACGCAGCACGCCGCGCCCCGGCAGATCGCCACGGGCCAGCACCCACGCCAGCGGCACGCCGAGCACGAGGCAGATGACCGTCGCCAGGCTGGCGCATACCAACGACAGCCGCAGCGCCTCACCGACTTCCGGGCTGAACAGCTGACTGGGCAGCGTGCTCCACGGCGCCCGGATGATCAACCCGGCCAGCGGCACCACCAGGAACGCCAGCCCGAGCAGTGCTGGGATGAGCAGGATGAGGGGCAGACGCCCGCGGGCCCTGCGGCGTGCCGTCATGGAGTGTCGAAACCTGCCTCACCGAGCACGGCCCGTCCACGCTCCGAGAGCACGAACTGCACGAACGCGCTGGCGGTCGTGGCGTTGGGCGCCTTCGCCAGGGTGGCGATCGGGTAGTCGTTGATCGCCTCGTCGGCCTCCGGGAACGCGATGCCGTCGACGTCGCCGCCCGCGGCTTTCACGTCGGTCCGGTAGACGAGTGCGGCGTCGACCTCGCCGAGCCGGACCTTGGTGAGCGCGGCTTTGACGTCCTGCTCGAGCGTGTCGGGCGCGGCCGTGAGCCCGGCTGCTTCGAAGACCTTCTTGGCAGCCGCACCACAGGGAACCTTCTCGTCGCACAGCGCGATTTTGCGCCCGGCGTTCGTGAAATCGACGAGACCGGTGACCCCGGCTGGATTGCCTTTCGGCACCGCGATCTCGAGCCGGTTGCGGACGAAGGTGACCGGCTCGCCGCTGACGCCGCCGGTGTCGCTGACCTGCTTCATGTTGGTTGGCGCGGCGGAGGCGAATACATCGGCCGGCGCTCCCCGGTCGATCTGCTGCGCGAGTGCGGAGCTGCCGGCGAAGTTGAAGGTGACCTTCGTGCCCGGGTTCGCGGCCTCGAACTCCGAGCCGAGCTTGGTGAACGACTCGGTGAGCGACGCCGCGGCGAACACGGTCACCGTGCCGCCGGCGTTCCCGCCATCACCTGACGGTGCCTCGCTGCCGCAACCGGCCAGCGCGAGTGCCGCGACCACCAGTGAGGCGTGAATCCGCAAGTTCGGCATGACTCGCAGTCTAGCTACGCGATCGCGGAAGAAAACTTGCGATGCGTTATCTATTGCGGATCGGCCGTGAGGCCACGCCCGAGGTCGCGTCGGGGCAACGGGCTCGAGTAGACGACGCTCGTGGTGACCGAGCCGAGCCCGGCGATGCGCCCGGTGACCGTCTCGAGATGCCGCATCGACCGGGCGAGCACCTTCAGCACGAAGCAGTCCTCGCCGGTCACGTGATGGGCTTCCAAGATCTCCGGCGTGGCCGCGAGCAGATCACGGAACGGCTTGTAGTTGCCGGTCGGATACCGCAGCCGCACCAGCGCGGTGATGGACAGGCCGAGCCGCTCCGGATCGACCACGGCGGAGTAGCCGGTGATGACCCCGGCCTCCTCGAGCCGTCGCACGCGCTCGGTCACCGCACTCGGCGACATCGAAACGGTCCTGGCGAGGTCTGCGTAACTGGCGCGGCCATCGGCCTGGAGTGCCTCCAGGATGCGTCAGTCGATGTCGTCCAGTGTTTCCACGGTCATTGCCCATAACTACCAGGGAAACCACGGCCTTCCCAAAAGAACGCCGTGGAACGCTGGTTCACTGACCTCCGTCGTCGACCTAGCGTTCTACCCATGACGATCACTTCCTCGGACGCTGTTTCGTACTTCACCGCCCAACTGGAATTCCGCACCGACGTCGCCGACGTGCACACTGCGCTGGAATCCGGCGCCCCCGGCTTCACCCTGCTGGACTCCCGGGGCGATGCGGCCTGGGCACAAGGACGCATCCCCGGCGCACTGCACCTGCCCACCATCGAAATCGCCCGCCGAGGTGCGGCACTACTGGACCCGGCACTGCCCGTGGTCACCTACTGCTGGGGGCCGGGTTGTGACGGTGCGACCCGGGCAGCGCTGGCCGTGGCGAAGCTCGGCTACCGGGTCAAGGAGATGATCGGCGGCATCGAGTACTGGATCAGGGAAGGTTTCGGCGTCGAAACCGCCGACGGCGTCGTGCGACGACCAGCCGACCCGCTGACCTCGCCCATCGCCGGGATCACCTGCGACTGCTGAGCCCACGGGAAAATGCGTGGACAGTGATCGGGGAGGCTGGCTAACCTGCCGGCATGTCCAGCCCCGAGGCGTCCAGACGGTAGCCATTCGCGATTTGTCCGATTCGGACATCGCTGAACGCTGCCGTTTTCCCGACGTCTTCCATGGGGTTCATTCATGCCTTTTGCTGTCTACCTGCTCGGGCTGGCCGTTTTCGCCCAGGGCACTTCCGAATTCATGTTGTCCGGGCTCATCCCGGAGATCGCCGGTGACCTGCGGGTCTCCGTGCCCACCGCGGGGCTGCTGACCTCGGGGTTCGCGGTGGGAATGATCGTCGGCGCGCCGTTGATGGCGGTGTTGAGCCTGCGCTGGCCGCGTCGCCGCACGCTGGCGATCTTTCTGTCCGCCTTCGTGGTGGTGCACATTCTCGGTGCGCTGACCTCGAGCTACGAAGTACTGCTGGCCACCCGTGTGACCGGCGCGCTCGCCAACGCCGGGTTCTGGGCTACCGCGCTGGCCACCGCCAACGCCATGGTGGCGCCGAACGCGAAAGCCCGCGCGACGTCCGTCGTGGTCGGCGGGGTCACCGTGGCCTGTGTCGCCGGCGTACCCGCCGGTGCCTGGCTGGGCCAGCAGTGGGGCTGGCGCGCGGCCTTCTGGGCGGTGGCGTTGATTTCGTTGCCGCCGCTCATCGCTATCCTGCGAACGATCCCGGCTGGCCGTCCGGAGAACGCCGACGCGGGCGTCCGCGGAGAACTGCGGTCGTTGCGTGATGCTCGTTTGCTGGTGATCCTGCTGGTCGCGGCGCTGGTCAACGGCGCGACGTTCTGCGCCTTCACCTATCTGGCGCCGTTGTTCACCACCGACACCGGGCTCGGCGAAGGCTGGGTGCCGGTGCTGCTCGCCCTGTTCGGCGTGGGTTCGTTCCTCGGCGTGACGATCGGTGGCCGGGTCGGCGACACCTACCCGGTCCAACTGCTGGCGACCGGAATGGTGGCACTGATCGTGGGCTGGTCGTTGTTCGCGATGACGGCGGGCAACGCGTTCGCCACCGTTGTGCTCGTGCTGATCCAGGGCACGCTCGCGTTCGCGACCGGCTCCACGCTGATCTCCCGCGTGTTCTACGTCGCCGATAAGGCGCCGACGCTGGCCGGTGGTCTTGCCACCGCCGCCTTCAACGTCGGCGCCGCCGCGGGACCGTGGCTCGGCGGCATCGCCATCGGCACCGGGACCGGCTTCCGCGCGCCGTTGTGGGTCAGTGCGGCGTTGATGGTCGTGGCGTTGCTGGTCGCCGTGGTCGCGCAGGTAGTCAGGAAGCGGGTTCTCCGCTGACCTGTCCTCGTTCGCTCGGTTCGGGAGTCGCCTTCTGTGTACGTCGTGGTTTCACCGCGGTGGCGGCGAACTCCCGCACCGAGGGACCGCCGAGCAGGCACCAGATCGCGATCACCGGATCGCAGATGGCGCAGCCGAAGGAGGAATGCTCCGCGAACGGCAGGATTGGTGTGCCTTTCCAGTGGTGCAGGGCATCCCAAGCGGTGTGAAGCAGCCAGCCGATGCCGATGAAGGTCCACGAATCGAGCCCTCGGTAAGCGACATAGGTGACCACGGCCGCGAACGCGAGTTCCCACGGGCCGAAGCCACCGCCGCTGAGGTAGGCGGCTCCGGCTCCGGCGATCATCACCGCGTTGAAGCGGCGGCGGTTCGGTTCGCGGATGAGTGAGTTGAGGCAAACGTAGGCGATCCCGATCAGGATCGGGGCGATGATGAGCACCCGTCGGACGTTATTCCGGCGGGTGCTTTCCCGACACCGGCCGGATTGCCAACTTCCTCCGGATTATCGCCAACAGTCCCGATGTGCTGCGGCGAACTCGGCGAAGGACCGCGCAGGTCGCCCGGTCACTTCTTCAACCGTCGTGGTGACACGGTCCTCAGAACCGTGGCGGATGTTCTCGTCGAGCCCGGCGAGGACGGCCGCGTACTCCGGTGGCTGGCCCGCTGCGGACAGCATCGCGGCGAAGTCGTCGACGCCGAGTGACCGATGGTGCACCGGCTTGCCGATGACCTCGGTGAGAATGGCGGCCGCGTCGGCGTAACTGAGTGCTTGCGGGCCGGTGATCACGTGATCCGTGTTGTGCGGGATCGGGTCGAGCAAGGCGCGAGCGGCGACCGCGGCGATGTCATCGGCGTCGACGAAAGCGACGCGACCCGCTCCGGTGGCGGTGACGATCTCGCCCGATGTCCGGATGCCCTGTGCCACAGTGTGTTCGCCGCTGAAGTTCTGCATGAACCAGGACGGCCGCAACACCGTCCATTCGGGGAACCGCTCTCGCACCAGCCGTTGTAGGCCGCCCAGCCCCGGCGTGTCCTCGGTGACCGCGGACGAACTCAACAGCACGACCCGGCGCACGTCGTGCTCGCGTGCCTCGACGAGGAAAGGTTCGACGATCGGCACCGGGTCGGCGACCCCGAGCGGCGCAACCAGATACACCCGGTCAGTGCCCGACAATGCCGGACCGTGAGTCTCCCGCCCTATCCAGTCGAAGCGGACCTGGTCCGCCGCAGCCGGCTTCCGCGTGGCCACTCGCGCATGCGCGCCGAGTAGGGCGGCTACGCGACTGCCAGTCGTGCCGGTACCGCCGATGACCAGCGTCTTCACGCTTTCGCCGCCGAGTTCGCGAACGACGTCAGTGCGTCGGTTCCGCCCATGGCCTCGGCTGCGGCCAAAGGGCTCCAGTAGTCGCGATAGTGGACGATTTCACCGTCCTTCGCGGTGATGACCGCGATGTAGCGCATGCTGTACGGCTTGCCGCTGGCCACGATCGTGCCGGCTACCTCGAACTCCACGATGACCTGCCCGGGGTCGGCGGTCTCGTGCACCTCCTGAGCCACGATTCGCTCCGGCGCTATGTAGTTGTTGTAGTCACGAAGGTAGTCCCGTACGGCGTCGCGACCGTCGAGGCGCGCCGGAGAGCCGGCCGAGGCGAAGGGGAACTCGAGGACTCCGTCGGTTGCCCACAACTCGGAAAAGCCGATCATGTCCTTGGCGAGGAGTCGGCGGAGACCTTCTTCTACCAGGTCAAGGGCGGATCTGGGCACAGTTGCTCCTGTCATCAGCGAGTGGACGATACGGAACCGTCCCGACGTAAACCCTACGCGGGACGGGTCCGTCCCGTCCAGCCGTATGCTGTGCACCATGACTTCACGTCGCACCCCGACCGGCGCCGCCGTCCTCCAGACGCGGATCACCTCCGCCATCACCGAAGCCGTCTGGAGCGAACTCGCCGCTCATGGCTACGGACGCCTGTCCATGGAAGCGGTGGCCAAGCGGGCCGGCGTCGGCAAAAGCGCGCTCTACCGACGCTGGCCGTCCAAGCAGGACATGGTGATCGCCGTGCTGTCGGAGTTCAGCGTGCCGCGTGCGGAAGTGATGGACACCGGCTCACTGCGTGGCGACCTGCTGACCACTGTGCATGCGCTGCGTGACTGGTTCACGCATCCGCGCTTCTCGGCGGTTTTGCCCGACCTTACCGCTGAAGCCGGTCGGAACACGGCTCTTGCGGCGGCCATCCAGGAAACCATCGGTGGGCCGCGGCGGGAACACGGCGCCGCAATGTTGCGGAGAGCGATCGCGCGCGGTGAGTTGCCGGACGACCTCAACATCGAACTCGCCCTTGATTTCGTTCCTGGGCCACTGTATTGGCGGCTGAACGTGCGAAAAATGGCTCTGGATCCAGGATATTCGGAAGATCTGGTGGAGTTTTTGTTGCGGGGACTGGGATACGTGCGCCCGCCTGGAGGGTGATCCAGAAACACCCATTCGTGTTGGGAACACCTGTTCGACTCGGATGTATCGTATCCTGCGTGAGGCAATCCAAGTTCTTTTCACTCAGTCCCGCTGTTGTCGGAAAATTCGATGACAGCTCCGTTGTCGAAGCCCTGTGCACCGCGAGGCGGTTGAGCGCTCAGTTGGAAGCGATCGAGCTGCGCGTGGTGCATCGGCTGACCGAACTGCGCAGTGACCTACGGTCGGTCGTCGACGAGGTGGCTCTCGAGCTGTGCTTGTCCAAACGTGCCGCAGAGGACCTGGTCCGCTTGGCGCGTGATGTGATGAACCGTCTGCCGAACGTGCTCGGGGCGATGGAGGAAGGCACGCTGAGCCGATTGTCTGCCACCAAGATCTCCGATGTGGTGGCGCCGCTGCCGGACGATCTGGTCAGCGAGGTGGACGTCGCACTGGTCGATCGAATCACTGACAAGAACGCCGGTCAGATCCGTCGGATCACCCGCGATCTGGTGCACAAAGTCGACCCGAAGGGCGCCGAGGCGAGAGCGCGAGCACGAAGATCGGAGCGAAGGATCGAAATCCGCCATCGTGAAGATGCGATGGCGCAGTTGCTTGCGGAGTTGCCCGTGGAGGTCGCTTCCTCGATCTATGCCCGCGTCAACCGCATCGCGCGAACGATGCGTTCCCGCAAAGAGAAGCGCACAGCGGACCAGCTCCGTGCTGATGTGTTCGCCGAACTACTGATGGGGGAGCGAACTGGCGCACCTAGGGCTGAGGTGTTCATTCACGTGGCGGCGGACGCGGCGCTGGGCATCACCGACCGCGCCGCCGAGCTGGTGGGGCACGGTCCGATCCCTGCCTCGGTCGCCCGCGACATCATGAAGCAGCCGGACAGCGTGTGGCGCAAGGTGATCACCGACCCGGGCAGTGGCGCGCCGCTGGACGTGGGACGTTCCCGCTACCGCCCACCCGCCCACCTGGCCGACTACGTGCGTGTGCGAGATCGGGTATGCCGAATGCCCGGTTGTCACCACCCTGCCCAGTGCGCTGACCTCGACCACCATCGCGCACGGGCAAAGGGCGGCGACACCAGCTGCCAGAACCTCTGCGTGCTCTGCCGTTCACATCATCGGCTCAAAGACGCTCCTGGCTGGAAGTTCGACCTCGACCGCAAGACCGGCGAGCTGACGATCACGACGCCGGCCGACCGCACCCGCACCACCAAACCGACTCCGCTCTTCCCGCCCGCTGAGCACGCCGACGCAGCCTGATTGGAGATGCTCACCCATGACGCCCCTTCATGAGTGGCTGCTTGGTCAGTGCACCGCCTGCGCTCGCTCACGAAGCTGCACCCGTTGTGGTCGATACGGGAGCCTGCCCCTTACGCGATCAATCGTCCGAACGCTACCTGTGGCGACGACTACCTCACTTCAAGTTCGTGACGCCGACCTGCGCAGTGGCCAGCTGACGGCGACCGTGAGCCGAATGCATCGCGACTACTGCTCGCAGCGTCGGGGAGTGGCCTGAAGCTCAGGCATCTCGACGGCGCACGAAAAGCGATGCGACTCCGAAGGCCACAGCCATGTACAACAGCATGACGACGGCCGCGGCTGGTTGTGACAGCTTCAATGGCGGGCTCATCCCCAGCGATTCGGCGCCGGTCAATTGCGCCGGCAGATGAGTGAGCATCAACGACGTTGCCCAGGAGGCCCATTCTCCCGGCAGCTTCTGTGCGATCAGTGGGGCGACGTACCAGTAAGCGACGAGCGCGGTGATCGCGCCAGCAGCGGAGCGCAAGAGGGCGCCGAGCCCTAGACCGAGTATCGCGTAGACGACCACGACCGTGCCAGAGGCCAGCATTGCGAGGGCTTCTTCCGCGAGAGAGCTCGTGTGTCCGACGATCGTACGGTCGCCCATCATCGCGCGACTGAGGAAGAACGAGCCAAACTCGACGAGTTGCCCTGACACGAAAGCAACGACGGTGAGCACGATGGCCTTTGCCGCGAGGACTTTCGTGCGTAGCGGCACCACAGTGTAGGTCGTGCGTATGAGACTGGTGGAGTGCTCGCTGGTCATCGTCAGCACGCCCAAGACCGCCAGGCCGACGCCGGCAAGCCATGAAGGGAACCCCGTGAATGGCGACAGGATAATCGAGCCCCGCCGCGAAGGCGTGGCGTCCCAGAAGTTCACCGTGGTCATGGTCAGCAATGCCACCAACCCGAAGATTGCCGGCACCAGGGCGAGCACGATGTAGGTGGAACGCACCGATCGCAGTTTGACCCATTCCGAACGAAGGACCCCGATCATCCGACATCCCGCCGCTGGATCAGGAAGAGCGCAACGCCCAGTGACGCCGCGGCGAGACAGAGGGCGCTGAGCGGGTTTGTCAGCAGTACCGACTCGAGTCGCTCCCGCCACGGTTCCGGTAAGAAGCCGCTGATCATCGGGAGGACGAACAGCAGCACGACAAGGAGGGAGATCGCTCCCGCAGTCGAACGCAGCACTGTGCCGGCGCTGAAGCCGATCAAAGCCACCAGCGCGACCGTGGTGCCCGCTCCAAGTAGGCCGGGTGCCTCGCTGGACAGGTCGGTGTAGCCGGGGAAGTCGCGGTTACCGAGCACGGCCCGGCTGGCCAGATGGATGGCGAAGGTCGCGGCGATTCCGGCGACGAGGGCAAGCGCGCCGATCGTGACCGCCTTGGCGATAAGGAGGGCGGGTCGGCGTGGCAACACGGTGAGGCTGGTACGTATCAGGCCGGTCGCGTATTCGGCGGTGATGGCCAGCGCACCGAGAATGCCCAGGCACAGCTGGAGCACCGGCAGCAGGATCTCTTCGATTGATCCGCCCGAGAGTGAGCTGCGGCGTTCGGCCGGCATGGAATCCCACGTTTGACCCCATGCCCACGCGAGTGCCGCACCGATGAGCAGGCTCGACAACACCATGCCCAGCACGTACTGGGTCGATCGGACCGAACGGAGTTTGTGCCATTCAGAAGTCAGTGCGGAGGTCATCGCACCGCCTGGTAGTCGACGCTGTCGGCGGTCAGTTCCAGGTAGGCCTCTTCCAGCGAGGCGCTCCTCGGAATGACCTCGTACACCGGAATGCCACGCGCCGCGGCCAGCTCGCCGATGCCGTCGACACCCATGCTGTGCACCGTCACCGCTTCATCGTTCTCCGCGATAACTTCGGCTCCGGCCTCCCGCAGTGCGTCAGACAGCTCGACGGCTCGCGGCGAGCGAACGAAGACGCCCCGTTGGAAACGTTCTTCGAGCTCGCGCACGGACGTGTCAGCGATCAGCCTTCCACGGCCGATCACGATGAGGCGGTCAGCGGTGAGGGCCATCTCGCTCATCAGATGACTCGACACCAGCACCGTCCGGCCCTCGGCGGCGAGCGACCGCAACAGTTCACGGATCCAGCGCACGCCGTCCGGGTCGAGGCCGTTCACCGGTTCGTCGAGCAGGAGGACGGCGGGATCGCCGAGCAGGGCGCTGGCCAGGCCCAGCCGTTGCTTCATACCCAGAGAGAACTTGCCTGCTCGTTTCCGTGCCACGTCTGCCAGGCCGACCTCTTCCAGCACCTTCCGCACTCGCGACCGGCCGAGGCCGTTCGTCAACGCGAGCGACAGGAGGTGGTCGTAGGCGCTGCGCCCGGGGTGCACCGCGTTGGCGTCGAGCAGGGCACCTACTTCGTGCATCGGCCGCTCGATGGTGGTGTACCGGCGCCCACCGACCAGTGCTTCACCGGCGTCGGGTGCGTCCAGCCCGAGCACGATCCGCATGGTGGTGGACTTCCCGGCACCGTTCGGACCGAGGAAGCCGGTGACTCCGCCCGGCCGCACGGTGAAGGACAGGTTGTCGACGGCCGTCGTCCGGCCGTAGCGTTTGCTCAGTTCGCGCACTTGGATCACGGTCGCAGGCTAGGAAGGCCGGGGCGGTCGGCGCTGTCCTCGAAGGTCGCTCCGCGCTGTTCACCAAAGTCGCTAGCCTCACCGCATGGGCCGAGTCGTGATAGCTGTCCTCGCGGTGCTGGTGGATGTGGTCTGGTTGGCGCCGGACCGGGTAGTCGACGCCGGTTGGTGGGCCGCCCCGGTGTTTGCCGCGGTGATCGCGTTGATCCTGCTGTGGCGGCGGGCGGTGCCGGGCTTCGCTGTGGCGACGGCGCTCGTGTGCGTCACCGGCGGCGGGTACGCGCTCATGCTGTGCACGAGCTACCGCGCCGGTCAGCGGGCCGGTTCGCGACGCGACTATTTGATCGCCGGCCTCGCGGCGGCGACTTACCTTGGTGTGCAGTTCGTGGGTGGGCCGCAGCTGGCGCCGAAGGTACTGCTGCTGGTCGGGTTGCCGTTGGTGGTCGGCCGGTACATGGCTCAGCACCGACAGCTCGTCGCCGCGCTCGACGAGCACAATCGCCGGTTGCGTGCCGAAAGGGACCTGCTGGCGGAGCGCGAGCGGCTCACCGAACGACTCCGGATCGCCAGGGACATGCACGACTCCCTCGGGCATCGTCTCGGGTTGTTATCGGTGCAGGCTGCCGCGCTCGAGGTCGGCGATGCACCGGACCGCGAGGCTGTGCGCCGGCTGGCCGGGATCGCGCGACAGGCTACCGCCGAACTCCACGAACTGGTGGGTACCTTGCGTAGCCCGGGGGAGGCCGAAGCGCGTGAACCGAGCCTCGAGCAGATCGGCGGGCTCGTTGACGAGTTCCGTGTGGCCGGGATGCGTGTCGATCTGTGCGACGAAGGCGAGCAGCGGCAGGTTGAACCGGAGGTTGAGCAGGCCGCGTACCGGGTGGTCGAGGAGGGGCTGACCAACGCGGCCAAGCACGCGCCCGCCGCCGACGTGTGGGTGTCGTTGCGCTGGGAGGAGGACGCGTTGCTGGTGACCGTACGCAATGCGCTGCCGATGTCCACCGGATCGCCCAGCGGGCACGGACTCGCTGGACTGGCTGAGCGAGTGGCGCTGGCCGGTGGGCTGGTGCACCACGACCGGTCGGCGTCGGAGTTCCGGTTGACGGCGATGCTGCCGGTCGTCACGCGGCAAGAGGCGGAACCACGTTCGCTGAGCCGGGTGCGCGTGGCGGCGCTGATGCTCGCTGTGGTGTCGATGGTGGCCGTGGTCGGTCCGGCGAGCGCGTTCGGCGGCGCGGGATGATCCGGGTTCTGATCGCCGACGACGAGCCGTTGATCACCGCCGGCATCCGGACCGTGCTCGAGTCCGATCCCGGCATCGAGGTCGTCGCCGAGGCGGCTGACGGGCGGACGGCGGTCGAACGAGCGCTCGCGCATCGGGTCGACGTCGCCGTGCTCGATCTGAACATGCCCGAGTTGGACGGGTTGTCAGCCGTGCGCGAACTGGCCGGGGTGCCGGTGGTCATCCTGACCGCGTTCGGCGTCGAACCGAACGTTCGCCGGGCGATCAGGCAGCAGGTCGCCGGGTTCGTGTTGAAGAATTGCACGCCTGACGAGCTGATCCGCGCTGTCCGTGCCGCGCACGCCGGTGAGGCCTACCTGTCGCCGCAGGTGACGCGGCTGGTGCTCGACATGGTCAGCCCCGATGACGCCGATCGCCGGGACACCGCCGCTGCGCGGTTGGCTGTGCTGTCCCCGCGCGAGGCGGAGGTGCTCCAGCTGATCGCCGAGGGGTTGTCGAATGCCGAGATCGGCACCCGGGTGCACATGAGCGAGGCCACCATCAAGACCTACGTCAGCCGGATTCTGTCCAAACTGGACTGTACGAACCGGGTGCAGGCGGCGCTACTGGCTCGCGACGGGCTCGGCTGAGCGCTTCAAGCGGCCGGTGCGAGTGGCCCAGCGCTCGAACAGCACGGTGCCGAAGGGCGGGATGCTGGCGATCAGCGCGAGCACGGTGGTGCGGCCGTCCCAGCGCAGCGGCCCGCGGACCAGCAGTGCGGCGATCACGTAGCCGACGAAGACCAGGCCGTGGATCGGGCCGAAGATCTTCACGCCGATCTCGTCGCCGACCACGACGTACTTGAAGAGCATGCCGATCAGCAGACCGGCCCAGGACACCGCCTCGGCCAGGGCGAGCAGGCGGAAACGTCCGGCGGGGCTGGTGAGCACGAGGCTCTCCCTTCGGTGGGGGATATGTCCCCATTGTGGAGATGGTGCTCCGGGCACCGCCGGGTGGGTCACCTCAGTGTCACCAAGATCATGGTGTTCCACCAGGTGTCGAGCTTCTCCAAGGCGTCGGGGCTGGTCGCGCCCGGGGCGATCAGTGCGCCGATGGTCAGCGTGCGGGTGTCGACCCACCACAGTTGGCCGGTGCCCTCCTCGGTGAAGCAGGTGGTGAACTCGCCGGGAATCGGCCCGCTGGTGTCCCGGTAGTACAGCGCGTAGTGCGTGTCCTGGGTTTTCGGGCGGCAGCCGCTGGAGTCGTCGCGGCGCGGGATGCGCCGGTCGGTGACCAGCTTCCGGAAGAAGGCGTCCTGGCTCGTGCGGTCGGTGAACAGGTGGAAGACGGCTTCACCGGGCGTCGGCAGGCGTGAGTCCTCGTCGTTCGGCTTGGTGCAGGTCATGGTCGACCGGGTGCCGTCGGCTGGTTCGGTTGCCCGGCACGAAGGGTTGCCGCGGTAGACGGTGGGCAGCAGTGCGGCGAGGCCGTTGTCCGAGGGTGGCTTGGGATCCACTGTGGAGGGACGATTCGGGTTGGGACTGGGCGGGGAATGGGGAGTGGAGGGGAGAGGAGAGGCGGAAGACGAGGTGGATGCGCCGGTGGAGGGGGAGCCGTACACCAGGCCGCCGCCGGGTTGGACGAGCAGGATGGTGGCTACCACGGCGGCGATCACGAGCAGGGCGAGGACGACCGGCAGCATGGGCAGGCTTGGCCGCCGGTCGGTGGCGGGATGTGCGGGAACCGGTGGGGGTTCGGCCTGGGTGGGTTGGACGGGTGAGGTGCTGGGTGAGAGGAAGGCGGGTGGAGAAGTGGTGGGTGAGGCCGGGGAAGGTGGAGAGGCGGTGGGGTGGGCGAGGGTGGTTCTGGGAGTTGCGGGTTGAGCGAGACCTGCCTTGGGGGCGGCGGATTGGGCACCGGCGTCGTGGGCACTGGCGGCGTAGGCGTCGGCGGGTTGGACGAGGGTTGCTTTGGGGGTGGGATGGACGAGGGTGGCTTTGGGGGCAGCCGGTGTGGTGAGGGCGGCTTTGGCTGCCTCGCCGAGGGCGGTGGCGGTGGGGTAGCGGTGGTCCGGCGCCTTCGCCATGCCGCGCGCGATGACTTCGTCGAGGGCCGCGGGGACTGCGGGGTTCCAGGTCGACGGGCGTGGTGGGGGTTCCTGCAGGTGCGCCCAGATCTGCGCCGCGGTGCCTTCGGCGGTGAAGGGGCGCCGGCCGGTGAGGCTGGTGTAGAGCACGCACGCCAGCGCGTAGACATCGGTGCGGCCATCGACCACCGTGCCGGTGCCGAAGCGTTCGGGGGCCATGTAGTCGAGCGTTCCGACGACGGCGCCCGAGGCGGTGATCGCGGTCGCCGTGGGGGAGGAGCTGCGGGCGATCCCGAAGTCGGCCAGGTAGACGAAGTCGCCGGGCGCGACCAGGATGTTCGACGGTTTGACGTCGCGGTGCACGAGACCGTCGGCGTGTGCGGCGTCCAGGGCGCTCGCCACCTGCTCGACGATCCGCACCGCCCGCTCCGGGGCCAGCGGCCCGGTGTCGGTGAGATCCTTCAGATCGCAGCCCTCGACCAGTCGCATGTCCAGGTACAGGCGCCCATCGATCTCCCCGTAGGCGTGGATCGGGATCACGTGCGGCTCGCGCAGCCGCGCGACGATCTGTGACTCGCGCCGGAAACGGGCCCGGAAACCGGGGTCGCCGGCGGCCGAAATGGACAGCCGCTTCAGCGCGACGATTCGGTCGTGCGTGGTGTCGTAGGCGCGATGCACCTCGCCCATGCCGCCGCGGCCGAGCAGTTCCTCGATGCGGTACGGCCCGAAGGTCTCACCTGCCATGCCCCATCGACGTTGGGTGCGGCCGCCGGGTTCCCAGGTCAGGCGGTGAAGCCGGCGGCGAACTCCGCCGACGGTTCGATCTCGGTGATCACGTCGACGAGCACGCCCGCCGGGTCGGTCAGGATGAAGTGCCGCTGCCCGAACTCCTCGCTGCGCAACGGCAGCGCCGGCGTCAGCCCGGCTTCTTCGACCAGCCGCCGGTGCTCGGCGTCCACGTCGTCGACCTCGAAGTTCAGGATCAGCCCGGCGACCGGTCTGCGGCTGCCCTCCGGCACCGATGGGTGCGTGTGGTCGACGATGCCGAGTTCGTAACCGCCTTCGCGGCGCAGGCTGACGTACCAGCCCGAGTCGAAGGTGACCTCGAAGCCGAAGTGGGTGACGTAGAAGTCGCGCGTGGCGGCCACGGCGTCGGTGCAGAGGACGGGGTAGAAGCTCGACAGTTTCATGAACGCTCCGAAGAAGATGCGTACCGGCGGTCGGTATGTAAGCACGACCATAGATACCGACCGCCGGTACGTCAACTAGACTCCCGGGCATGGCGACGAAGGCGCAGCAGCGTGAGGAGACCACCAGGACACTCGTCGCGGTGGCTCGTGAGCTGTTCGCCGCGAAGGGTTACGGCCAGGTCAGCCTGGCTGAGATCGTCACTGCCGCCGGGGTGTCCAAGGGCGCGCTCTACCACTACTTCACCGGCAAGGACCAGCTCTTCCGCGCGGTGCTGGAGCAGGTCCACGCCGAGGTGGCCGCCAGGGTGGACCGCGCCGCGCCGGACGCCGATGCCTGGACGCAGCTGGTCGCGGGCTGCACCGCGTTCCTGACCGTCACCACCGAGCCGGAGATCCAGCGCATCATGCTGGTCGACGCCCCCGCCGTACTCGGCTGGGAGACCTGGCGCGAGCTCGACGCGACCGCGTCGATGCGCCACCTCGTCGAGGCGCTCACGCAGTTGATCGACGAGGGCGTGCTGATCCGCCAGCCGGTGGCCCCGCTCGCGCACCTGCTTTCCGGTGCGATGAACGAGGCCGCCGCCTGGCTGGCCGGGTCCGCCGACTCGGGCCGCGATCTCGCGGACACCGTGGCCGCGCTGACCCGCATGCTCGAGTCGATGAGGGCCTAACGGCTCGTCGCGGCGCTCAGGCCGGTGCCTTCGTGGTGCGGCCAGCGCGGCGCCTCGCCCTCGGGCTTGTCGCCGAGCACGGTCACCCGCTGCCCGATCCGGCGGCCGGTGTAGTCGTTGACCGCGTAGTGCTGGGTGGCGCGGTTGTCCCACAGCGCGATCGCGCCCGGCACCCAGCGGTAGCGGCAAACCCGGTGGGGGCTCTCGGAAAGTCCGAACAGGTATGCCAGCAGGGCCTCGCTTTCGCCGGGGGCGAGCTGCGGGATGCGCCGGGTGAACATGCGGTTCACGTACAGCGAGCGGCGCCCGGTTTCCGGGTGGGTGCGCACGACCGGGTGTTCGGCTTCGCTGCGGAACGAGCCGTTCGGGTGCTCGAAAACGTGGATCGCGGTGAGGCCGTCGAGCATTTCCCGCAGCGGCGCGGAAAGGGATTCGTAGGCCAGGTACTGGTTACTCCACATCGTGTCACCGCCGGCTGACGGGCATTCCACCAATTGCAGGATCGACGCGATCGGCGGCGACGGGCTGAACGTGACGTCGGTGTGCCACACGTCGGCTTTCGCGCCCTGGTCGGAGTCGAGCACGACGAGTTCGTCGTGGCCTTCGAGCTTCGGCAGGAACGGGTGCACCTCCAGCTCCCCGAACCGGCGCCCGAAAGCCTTGTGTGACTCGGGATCAAGCCCGGCCGCGTCCGGGAAGAACAGCACCAGGTGCTCCAGCAGCAGTTCGCGGACGGCCGCGAAGTCCGCGTCGGACAGGGTGGCCAGCGGCACCCCGGTCACCTCCGCGCCGAGTGCGCCGGAAATGGGGTTAACCGTGAATCGTGCAGCCATTTGTGCCGCCTTTCGGGCAGGTCGGAAACGCGATCGACGAAAAGGGAAAATACTTGACCGGAATTGCCGGTGAATGCGACTCTCGGTGCGGACCGAGCACCGCGACCGGCGGTGCCCTGCCGACTGGAGGACCCGGATGGACCCCGCCCCAGACCCCGCCGCCGAGCTGGCCGGCCTGGTCGACCTCGCCACCCCGTTCGCCGTTCGCGCGGCGGTGACGCTGCGCCTGCCGGAGCTGATCGCGGACGGCACCACCGGGTCGGCCGCGCTCGCGAAGGCGGCCGGGGCGCACGAGGACTCGCTCGCCAGGCTGCTCCGTCACCTGGTCGCCATCGGCCTGTTCACCGAGACCGAGCCGGGAACCTACGGCCTCACCCCGGTTTCGCGGCAGCTGCTCGGCGAGGACCACCGCTGGCAGCGCGGCTGGCTGGACCTCGACGGCCCCGGCGCGAAGATGGACCTGGCCTACAGCGGCATGCTGCATTCGGTGCGCACCGGCGAATCCGCGTACGGCGCCGTGCACGGCGTGCCGTTCTGGGACGACTACCAGCGCGACGAGCGGTTGCGGGTGTTCTTCGGCGCCATCATGGCCGCGCACGCCTGGCAGACCGGACCGGCGGTGGCCGCCGAGTACGACTGGGCACCGGTCCGCCGCGTGCTCGACGTGGGCGGTGGCATCGGCGCACTGCTGTCCGAGGTGCTGCGCCAGCACGACCACCTCGAAGGCGCGGTGCTCGACCTGCCGCCGGTCGAACCGGAGGCCAAGCAGGCGCTGGCCGACGCCGGACTGGCCGAGCGCGCGCAGTTCATCGGCGGCAGCTTCTTCGACCCGCTGCCCGGCGGCTACGACGTGCTCATGGTTTCGCGGGTACTGACCGACTGGGGTGACGACGACGCCGTGCGCATCCTGCGTCGGTGTGCCGAGGCGGCGAGCACGGTGCTCGTCGTGGAGGTGCTCGCGGGCGAGGAGCACGCGAAGAACAACTCCTCGTTCGACCTCCAGTCGCTGACCCTGCTCGGCGGGCGCGAACGGTCCATTGAGGACTTCCGGGCACTGGCCGCGACCGCCGGGCTGGCCGTGCGCACCGAGCGGACCGCACCGGGCGGCCTGGTGCTGATCGAATGCGGGGTGGGCTGACGGGCTCATGCCCAGGCCGGGAGCCGCCGGGCCCTCGGGTCCGGCAGCAACCCGATCTGGTGCAGCCGGTCCAGCGGCGTCAGCGGGTGCGCGCCGAGGCCGGACATGTTGTGCATGACGGTGTAGCGCAGCCGGTCGTTCGCGCCGGTGTGCCGCAGTGCGCGGCGGCCGAGTGTGCGGCCGGTCCACGACAGGTCGGTGATCATGCGGGCCGCGTTGTGGCTGGTGCGGCCGATCTGCCCGAGTTCGGCCGCGCGCCGCCTGCCGTACTCGGCCAGGTCGCCGGAGCCGGTGACCACCTCGGCGAGGCAGTCGGCGTCGGCGATCGCGCTGTTCATGCCCTGCGCGGCCATCGGGTGCACGGCGTGCCCGGCCTCGCCGACCAGCGCCAGGCCGGGGATCCACAGGCGGGGAGCGAGGAACCGCGCGACCGGCAGCACCTGCCGCCGGGGCAGGCTCGCCAGGATGGCGTCTTCCAGCGGCGCGAGCGCGGGCGTTTCCCCGGCCAGCGCCCGTCCCCAGGTCGCCAGGTCCCCGCCGCGCAGCTCGTCGGGCTCGACCTGCGCGTACAACCGGACACGGCCGCCGGGGAGCGGATACCGCAACCGCAGGCCGCGTTCGGTGACATAGGCGGAAAAATCGGCTTCGATCTCGGGTACGTCGTGTAGTTCCAGTGCGACCAACCGGTGCGGGTACTCGGCTCGCTCGATCTCGATGCCCGCTTCCTTGCGCAGCCGGGAGGAAATGCCGTCGGCGGCGACCACCAGCGGTGCCTCGATCGTGCCGTCCGCCAGGCGCACGCCGGTGACCCGGCCGCCTGAGTCCCGCAGCAGCCCCTTCACCAGCACACCTCGCCGGAGTTCGACACCGGACGGCAGCGATTCGGTGAGCGCGGTGAGGATGGCGGGGTAGTCGTGCGCGAGCAGCCAGCGGTTGTCCCCGGGCAGTGTTCCGTAGTCCAGCGCCATTTGCGGCGTACCGGCGGCGTCGCGCGCGACCAGGCGTGCCAGGCGCAGCGCACCCGCCGAGTCCAGTCGTCGCGCTACGCCCCACGACTGCAGGACGCGCAGCGAACCCGGCTGGAACACTTCGCCCTTCGCGACCGGTTTCGGCGCGTCCTGCTTCTCCAGCAGCGTCACGCGCAGTCCGGCCTGACCCAGCGCGCAAGCCGCCGCGAGGCCGCCGACTCCGGCACCGCAGACCACCACGTCCGTCCTCATCGGACTGCCTTCCGGTAGCGAGCCAGTGCTCGCAAAGCCAGGCCGTTCGCCAGCGCCGGATTCGCGTACCGCGAGACGTGGCGGACGTATTCGTTGACGCGCGCGGCGGGCCAGCCGCCACCGGGCTCGCGTTCGGCCAGCAGCCAGCGCACGCCGGGCAGCACGGACTCGGCGGGCGCCCCGGCGGCGAGCAAAGCGCTTACCGCCCAGGCGGTTTCCTCGACGGTTCCGGCGTCGGCGGGCGCGCCGGTGCCCCACGAACCGTCCTCGTGCTGGGTGCGTTCGAGCCATGCACGTGCTCGTACCGCCGCCGGTTCGCCGGACAGTCCGGCCTTGGCGAAGGTCTGCAGGACGGCGGACGTGCCCGCGGTGTGCATCCGATACCACACGGATTCGAAGCTGCCGTCCGGTAGTTGTGCCGACGCCAGCCAGCGCAGGCCGCGGCGCACCCGCCGGTCGTCCACCGGCACGCCGGAATCGAGCAGCCCGTCGAGCGCCTGCGCGGTCATGTGCGGGCACGGTCCGCTGTTCGCCACCTTGGTGTTGCGCACGCACAGCCCCCAAGAGCCACGCGTGTCCTGCTGCAGCGTCAGCCAAGTGACGCCGCGCCGCACGCTTTCCGCCTGGTCCTCGCCAGGCAGGTGGCACAACGCGGAGACGATCTCGCCGGTCTCCAAGGTGGCGGGCCAGCCCTTCGTGCCCGACCAGCCCCAGAACCCGGGCGGGCAGCCGAACGCGACGAACGGCTGGTCCTGTTGCAACCGCAGGAAAAGCTCCTTGGTCAGGCCGAGGCGGGCATCCTCGCGGTAACCGGCTTCGAGCAGCCCGGCCGCCGCGTACATCGACCACGTCAGGTCGAGCGGACCGCTGTTCCACGAACCGTCCTCGTTGACGTTCTCGCGGAACCAGCCGACCGCGCGGGCGACCATGTCGTGCCCGAGGTCGGCGCGCGCGAGCCCGGCGACGATCAGCCCGGTCACCCACGCGTCCTCGCACCAGCCGCCCGTGCTGCCTTCGTGCTCGTAGACCTGCCGGATGACTTCGAGCGCCTTGGGTTCGGCGAGTTTCGAGAGCTTGCGGTGTACGCGGCTGAGCGGTTTGTGCCGGGTCTGCGCGAGCCCGAGCGCGGAGACCATCGGCGCGCGGAGGTCGAACAACTTCCGGTAGAGCCCGGGGAACAACGCCAGTTCCAGCGGGAACCGCCGCATCTCACGCGGGTCGAGCCAGTCCGCGAAGCCGTAGTACTGGCGGCACCAGGCGACCACTTCGGCGTGCGGGATCGCCTCCAGGCCGCCGAAGTCCTCCAACCAGCGTTGTCCCTTGTGGACAGCCGATTCGTGACCGCCGAGCAGGTGCAGCGTGGCCGTGGCCACCGCGGTCGGTCCCGCTTCGGACGCCTCGCCGGGCACCATGCTCCAGCCGCCGTCCTCGGCTTGCGTGCGTTCCAGCCAGGCCGCGCCGCGGGTGATCAGGTCCGCTGACCCGGCCGGATCGGCGAAGTGCAGCGCGCTCACCGCGCCGACCGTGCCGAGCGTCGAGATGAGCGCGTGCTCGCCGTAGTCGAACACGCCGTCCGGTCGCTGCGCCGAGAACAACGCCTCGGCCCCGCCGGCGATGGCTTCGGAGATCTCGTCGGCGCGCAAGGAGGTCATGCGACGGTGTCCTTTCGTCGGAGCAGGGCCGGAGCGGGCGGGATTTCGTGACGGGCGCGCATGACGGCCTGCGCGGCCAGGGAAAGCACGAGCACCGGAACCAGGACCGCGAGTGCGAACGCGAGCCCGGCACCACCGGCGACGACGGCCGCGGCGAGCACGAGCCGTTCGCCGACGAGGACCTCGTGCGCGCGCAACGCGGCCTGACGGCTGACGACCGAACCGGCACGCAGCAACGGCGCGAAGGCCGCCGCGCCCGCGACCGCGGCGATCGCGGTGAGCGCGAGGTGGGCGAACCCGTGGAGCGCAGCGGAAGCGACGAACAGCACGCCCACGAGGTAGAGGCCGAAGGCGAGCCGGACCGCGTGCCGGATGCCGTGACGCACCGGGACCGAGCGGTAGCCGCCCGCCCGATCGCCGTCCACGTCCCGGACCGTGCCGACCAGGTTGGACGCGGTGTCGTGCACCAGGAAACCGAGTGCGACGGGCACCACGGTCCACGGGGGCAAGGGCACGACGAGCATCGCGCCGATCACCACGGCGAGCGCGCTCAATGCACCGCGGACCACGTTGCCCGACGCACCGCGCTTCTTGAACACCTTGCTGTACCCGACGATGCCGAGCATCGCGAGCACGAACACGGGCAGGATGCGCCAATTGACCAGGGCCGCGAGCAACGCCGACGCCAGCGCGCAGGCGATTCCGCTGAACAGGGCGGCTTCGGCGGACAGGCGGCCGGACGGGATGGGCCGGTGCGGCTTGCCGATCGCGTCGAGGCCGCGGTCGAAGTAGTCGCCGAGGTAGTGCCCGGACAGCCAGCCGAGCGCGGGCACCAGCGCCGCCACCGGGGCCGCCGCGTCACCGGCCGCCGCCGCGCCCGCGAGCCCGAGCAGCGCGGGGTAGCAGAGCGTGTACGGGCGCCAGGTCTGCACGTGTGCCACGGCGGCCGGCCGCCACCGCCCGGCCGTGGTCAACCTGGTCACCGGTCCCGCCGCACGGCCGCTTCGGCGATCGCGCCGAGCAGTCCCGTCGCTTCGGTGGGCCGCAGCGTGCCGAGATCGGCCCGCGCCAGCGCGACTTCCTCCTCGGCGCGGGCGCGGGCGAGGTCCAGCGCGCCGGTCGTGGTGACCAGCTCGCGCAACTCGGCCAGTGTCCGTTCCGGGGTGAGCCCGCCGCCGAGGATCCGTTCGAGCCGCTGGGAACCGGCTTCACGCACGGCGAGCAGCACCGGGAAGGTCAGCCGCAGGTTGGCCGCGTCGCTCGTGCCCGGTTTGCCGGTGACCGACGGGTCGCCGAGGAACGGCAGCAGGTCGTCGTACATCTGGAAGGCCAGGCCGGCGTGCTCGGCGAAGCCGGTGATCGCGGCGACCTCGGCGGGTGAGCCCCCGCCGAGCAGCGCGCCCGCCCGGCAGGCACCCCGGAACAACGCGCCGGTCTTCAGCGAGGCCATCTCGAGGTACGCGGTGAGGCAGTGGTCGGGTCCGGCCGCGAGGACTTCCTTGTCCAGCAGGGCTTCCTGAACCTGACCGCGGCACAGGTCCTCGCCCGCCTCCGACAGCACGCGGACCGCGGCCAGCACCGCGGGCTCCGGCACTCCCCGGGTGGCGCATTCGGCGATGGCCGAGAAGAGCCCGAAGATGAGCGCGTCGCCCGTGACGATGGCGTCCGGCGTGCCGAAGCGCGCGTGCACCGCCGGACGGCCGCGCCGCAGGTCGTCGCCGTCGATGATGTCGTCGTGGATCAGCGAGGCCACGTGCAGGTATTCCACCGCGAGCGCGGCGGGCAGCACCTGCTCGCGCGATCCGCCGACGGCTTCGGCCGCGGTCACCAGCAGCAACGGCCGCAGCAGTTTGCCGGGGGCGAGCAGGGCGTAGCCGGAGATTTCCGCGACTCGGTGGCCCGCACCGGACCAGCGCTCGGTGAGGGCCCGCCGCACGTCCTCGACGGCGGGGGAGGAGGTCACCTCGTGGATGGCGGTCATGCGGCGAACTCCTTCGCCAGCGCCAGTACCAGGTCGTTCGCCTCGGGGGTGCCGGTGCTCACCCGCACCCCGGCCCCGGCGATCTCCCGCACCGCGACCCCACCGGCGGCCAGGTGGTCGACAAAGGACTGGTTCTCGCGGCCCAGGCGCAGCCAGAGGAAGTTGCCGCCGCTCGGTGGGACGTCCCAGCCGAGGTCCAGCAGGCCGGCGCGGACGCGGTCCCGTTCCGCCGCCACTTCCGCGCACTGTTCGCGCATTCGCGACTCGGCCTCCAGCGCGGCGAGCGCGGCGGCTTGCGCGAGGGTGCCCACGCGGAAGAACGGCAGCGTGGGGCGCAGGGCGGCGGCCACGGGTTCGTGCGCGACCAGGTAACCGACCCGGAGACCGAGCAGCCCGTGTGACTTCGAAAAGGTCCGGACCACCGCGACCCGGTCGTCGGCGGCGGCCAGCGCGAGGCCGTCGGTCGGCGCGCCCGGCTCGGCGAACTCGCGATAGGCCTCGTCGATCAGCACCAGCACGTCGGGCGGCAGCAGGTCGAGGAACTCGGCCACCGCGTCCTGCCCGAGCACTTCGCCGGTCGGGTTGTTCGGGTTGCACAGCAGCACCACGCGGGTTTCCGGGGTCACCGCGGCGGCCAGCGCCCGCAGGTCCTGCGGCTCGGCGGGCACCGCGATCGGGGTGGCGCCCGCGTTGCGGATGAGCAGCGGGTACAGCTCGAACGACGGCCAGCCGTGCACGACGGCCGTGCCGGGTCCACTGTGGGCGTTGAGGTACTGCTGCAGCAGCGCGCCCGAACCGGCGCCCGCGACGACCCGGGCACCGTCCACTTCGAGCCGTCGCGCCAGCTCCGCGGTCAGGCCCGTGGCCAGCGCGTCCTGGGTCAGGTGGACGCGCTGGGCGCCTTCCCGGACCGCCTCGCGGACGCCGGGCAGCACCGGTGAATGGTTTTCGTTCAATGCCAGCTGGTGAATGATCGGGACCATTTTTCTCCAGGCCCTCCCGGTGCGATTGTTCAACCGAACAGCCGTCGTCAGGCTCCGTGCCGTCCGGCGGGACTGTCAAGCGGGCGGGCGAGTTTGTCCTGCCTTGTCCGGTCGCCCGGCGAAACTAAGGGATCACCCACTCTTGCCGACCTGAACGGGGCAATTCCACCCGGTGGTTGGACCTGGTCGCTCCGGCTCGCTATTGTGCCGCGTTCGCCGGGTAAAAAGCCTGGTGGGCGGGAGGGGAACGACCTTCGGACGGAGTAACCGGGCGGTAGCGTCCGGTAGTGTGCTCCCACCGTGCACGCAGAACTTCGTTACGTCCGGTTGTCCGGCGAATTCGGGTGTTACGTCCCCGTAAACGATTCCGGCGATACCGCCGAGATCGGATTCATGTACCAGGAGATATTCCGCGACAACTGCTATCTCGGCGCCGGTATCCGATTGCCGGAGGCGCCGGTCGTGGTGGACGCCGGGGCGAATGTCGGGCTGTTCACCCTTTTCCTGAAAAGCCGCTACCCGCGTGCCAGGGTGCTCGCCGCCGAACCCGTGCCCAGCACGTTCGGCGCCTTGTGCGCGAACCTGGCCCACCACGGGCACGAAGACGTGCTCACGCGTGAAGTCGCGCTGGGCGCGCGCCGCGAGACCGGCGTGCCGTTCACCTACTACCGCGACCTCCCCGGCAACTCCACGCGCTACCCGGAACTGAAGACGAGCACGCGGGAACTGGTGCCCGCGGCCGGCCGGTTGCTCGCCGACAGCCGTTCGGTGGCCGTCGCGGTGGAGCGGCTTTCCGACCTCCTGCCCGCGCTGGACCCGGCCGAGTCGATCGACCTGGTCAAGATCGACGTCGAAGGCGCCGAACTCGACGTCCTCGCCGGGATCGGCGAAGCGGACTGGCCCCGGATCCGGCAGCTGGTGATCGAGGCCGAGGAGCCCGAACCGGTGCGCGCGCTGCTGGAGCGCCGAGGCTTCGACGTCACCGCGCGCGAGCCGTATGGGCCGCTCGCCGCGCTCGGCACGAGCACGATCACCGGACGGAGGACCTGAGATGCGCGTGGTCCTGACCTGCCTGCCCTTCTATTCGCACCTGGCGCCGGTGGTCCTGCCGGTGGCCCGCGCGCTGCGCCGGGCCGGGCACCGGGTGGCCGTCGCGACCGCTCCCGGCATGGCGGCCGAGCTGGCACGAGCCGGGATCGAACACCTGGCGCTGCCGAACGTGCTGACCTTGGCGCAGCTGCTCGAGCGGCCCGAGGTGCTCACCAGCCCCGGGATGCCCGGCGATCCGGAGGGCGGCGCGCGGGCGGCGTCGGCGCGGGCCGAGGCGGGACCGCTGACCGCCGCCTTCGCCGGGCCGCTGGCGGGGGTGTTCGCCCGTGACCTGATCCAGGCCTGCGAATCATGGCAGCCGGACCTGATCGTGCGGGAGTGCAACGAGTTCGGCGGGCACCTCGCGGCCGAACGGCTCGGCGTGCGGCAGGCCGTGGTGGACATCGCGCCGGGCTCGGCGTCGACCCTGCCTTCGGTGCGGGACGCGCTGAACGGCCAGCGTGCCGAACTGGGACTCGACGAGGTCGACGACCCGTGGTACCCGAATCGGTCGTTCGTCGCCGGTTTCGTGCCGCCCGAGTGGTATGGCGACGACGCGCCCCCGTGTTACCGGCTGGACGAACCGTCCGGTGTGCTGGACGTCTCGCTGCTGGGGCTGCCCGACGACCGCCCGCTCGTGCTCGCCGGGCTCGGCAGCGTCGCCGCGACCGTGGTGCCCGAGAGCCAGGCGCTGCTGGAGCTGATGATCACCGCGCTCGGGCGGCTGCCGTGCTCGGGGGTGGTCGCGCTGGGCAGCGATCCGCGGCGATGGCCGGGATCACGGCCGGAGAACGTGCGGCTGCTCGAGTTCACCCCGCAACGGCTGCTGCTCGAGTCCGCGGAGTTGTTCGTCTCGCACGGCGGTTTCGGCGGGGTCGCCGAGGCGGTGCGCACCGGCACGCCGATGGTGGTGCTGCCGCTGTTCTCGGATCAGCCCGGCAACGCCGACCGGGTCTGCGCGCTCGGCCTCGGCCGCCGTCTCGAACCGGGTGGGCTCGACGCGGACGTGCTCACGGAAACGTGCCGGGAAGTGCTCGGTGACAACGTTTACCGGCACCGTGCGTCAGCGATCTCGCGATCCGCGCTGGCCTGCCCGGGACTCGACGCGCTGGCGGCGGATCTGGCGCTGAGCCGAACGGAGCAGTTGCGGAGATGATATTCCGCTTGGGCAGACTGGACGGTTCGGCCCCGGGCAATTCGGCGTCAGGGTGAATCGTCGATCCTGCCTGAATTCCTCGGTATTCTCCGAGGATGGGTTCACGGAATGTCACGAGGCTCTTCGGCATGCTGGATCGGCCACTTGGCGAGCCCGAAGCCGTGGCGCTGGCCGAGCGGATGTACGGCGTCGACCTGATCGCCGTCGCGGTGCGTGAGCACCGCTTCGGCGTCGCCTCCCGGACCGACGACAACCCCTACCCGGCACTGGAACTGGCCGGGCAGGCGTTCGTCGAGGTGCTGGCCGAAGCCGGGTTCACGGTGAAATCCTGGGAGTCGGTCGAGTGGCTTTCCGCGGCCGAGGCGCGGTTGCGGGAGGACACCGACGATTTCGCCGAGTGGCTGCCCGCCCCGCTCGCCACGCCGTGAATAACACCGGTAATAACGCGAATGGCGGTCGCAATTCCACTGGGGCGTAGTATTCACCCCCATGCCGGGGGAGCGCACCGCACAACTGATCGCCGCCGCGCGGGCCGGGGAAGCGACTGCTTTCGGTGCGCTCGTCGAACCATTCCGTGACGAACTGCAAGCGCATTGTTACCGCATGCTCGGCTCGGTGCACGACGCCGAGGACGCGGTGCAGGAAACCCTGGTGCGGGCCTGGCGCGCGCTGGCGAAGTTCGACCAGGACCGCGGCACGCTGCGGTCCTGGTTGTACAAGATCGCCACGAACCGCTGCCTGACCACGATCGAGCACCGCGGCCGCCGCGAACTGCCTACCGGCTCCGGTGCACCGGAGACCGAAGTGGCCTGGCTGGAGCCCTATCCGGACGATCGCCTCGGGCCCGAGGCGCGGTACGCGGTCAAGGAGAGCGTGGAACTCGCCTTCATCGCCGCGGTGCAGCACCTCGGTGCCCGGCAGCGGGCCGTGCTGCTGCTGCGCGAGGTGCTGCAGTTCTCCGCGAACGAGGTCGCCGACCTGCTGGAGACCACCGTCGCCTCGGTCAACAGCGCGCTCCAGCGCGCCCGCCGGACTCTCGATCCACAACGGACCAGCCAGCAGGCCGAGCTGGCCGCCCTCGGTGACGATCGGGTCCGCGAGCTGGCGGGCCGGTACGCCGGCGCCTGGGAACGCGGTGATCTCCAGGCCATTGTGGACCTGCTGACCGAGGACGCCCGGTACAGCATGCCGCCGCTGCCCGAGTGGTACGCGGGCCGCGACGCCATCCGGGACTTCCTCGTCGCCGGGCCGATGACACGGCGCTGGCGCTTCCTGCCCGCACGCGCCAACGGGCAACTCGCCTTCGGCACGTACCTCTGGGACGAGGAGCGCGGCGGCTACCTGCCCGGCGGGCTGGACCTGCTCAGCCTGCGCGGGGACCGGATCGCCGAGGTGGTCTCGTTCCTCGACGCCGACTTCGGCGGGTTCGGCCTGCCTCAGCGGCTCAGCCGATGAGTTCGGCGGCGACCCACCGGGCGACGCCCTCGGGGTAGGGCGACGGCAGGCCGAGCACGACGTGCCCGAAACCGGCGTCCACCGCTTCGCCGATCGCCTTGCGGGTGTCCTCGGGCCGGTCGTAGGAGACCGGCAGGTGGATCGAGCGGGTGATCGACGCGGGGTCCCGGCCGATTTCGGTGCAGTAGCGGTCCAGCAGGGCGCTGCGGGCGATCACGTCCTCGATGTCGCCGCCGGGGATGTTCCACACGTCGGCGTGCTCGGCGACCACGCGCAGCGTCGCGGCCGACCGGCCGCCGATGACGAACGGCGGGTGCGAGCGCTGCACCGGCTTCGGATTGGCGAAGGCGCCGGTGAGCCGGTGGTGGGTGCCGTCGAAGTCGAACGGTTCGTTTTCTGTCCACAACCGCCGGATCACCGTGCACGCTTCGGCGAAACCGCGCACGGCGTCCGCGGTGTCGTGGAACGGCAGGCCGTGCGCGTCGTACTCGCGCCGGGCCAGTGGGTGGCTGGGACGGGAACCGACGCCGATGCCGAAGTCGAGCCGCCCGCCGGAGACGATGTCGACGGTGGTGGCGATCTTCGCCAGCATCGCCGGTGGCCGGAAGCGGTTGCTGGTCACCAGCAGGCCGAGTCGCACCCGGCTGGTCTGCGCGGCGAGGGCGGAGAGCAGCGTCCAGCCTTCGTGGATCGGGCCGTCCGGGTCGCCGCCGATCGGCATGAGGTGGTCGAACAACCACGCGTGCTCGATCTCCGGGACCGTGTCGGCTTCGCGCCAGACCCGCAGGATGTCGGCGTAGTCGACCTGCTGGGGCGCGGTCATGATCCCGAAGCTGGTTCCGGTGGTGCGTGGCATCAGCGACGCCTCCTCAAGGCGGGGTCGAGCAGGGCGGGTGGGGTGTCGAACTTCTCGTCGGGTGCCAGGTCGGTTCCGGGCGCGACGATGCTGTCGACCGCGTCGAGCACGTCGGCCGCGAGCACGGTGTCCGCGGCGGCGAGCTGGGAATTCAAGTGGTCCAGAGTGCGGGGCCCGATGAGCGCACTGGTGACGGCCGGGTGCGCGGTCACGAACCCCAGCGCGAGCTGGATCAGGGTGAGCCCGGCTTCGTCGGCGACCTTCACCAGCAGCTCGACGGCCTCGAGCCGCGCCTGGTTCGCGGGGATGGCGGGATCGAAGCGCTGCGGCAGCACCTTCGAGCGGTTCGTGGTGATCTCCCGGCCCGCGCGGACCGCGCCCGACAGCCAGCCCGACGCCAGCGGGCTCCACGCCAGCACGCCGAGCCCGTACTCCTCGGTCACCGGCAGCACGTGCGCTTCGATGCCGCGTTGCAGGATCGAGTAGCTGGGCTGCTCGGTGACGTACCGGCCGAGGTGGAGTTCGCGCGCGGCCCACTGGGCCTGCACGATCCGGTGGGCGGGGAAGGTCGACGAGCCGAAGTAGCGGATCTTGCCCGCCTGCCGCAGGTCGGTCAGTGCCGACAGGGTCTCCTCGTCGCTGGTCGTGGGGTCCCAGCGGTGGATCTGGTAGAGGTCGACGTGGTCGACCCCGAGGCGGCGCAGGCTGTGGTCCAGTTCGGCGACCAGCCAGCGGCGCGAGCTGCCCCGGTGGTTGCGCTCGTCGCCCATCGGCATCGTCGCCTTCGTGGCCAGCACGAGGTCGTCGCGGCGACCGGCGATCGCGCGGCCGACCATCTCCTCCGACTCGCCCTGGCCGTACATGTCGGCGGTGTCGACGAGGTTGATCCCGGCATCGAGCGCGGTGCCGACGATCGCGGTGGCCTCGTCCTGGGTGGTGCGCCCGATCGCGCCGAAGTTCATCGCGCCGAGCGCGAGGGTGCTCACCTGCACACCGGTGCGCCCCAAGGTGCGGTACTGCATAGCTGGGTGCCTCCTGGCATCATGGGAAACGGAACGTTGCTCCGTTAACGATACGGAACCTCGTTCCGCTTAGCAAGCGGTCGGCAAGGAGGCGAGCTGGTGAACGACGGCCCGGTGCGGTCCAAGCGGGCGGACGCCCGGCGCAACGAGAAGACGCTGCTCGACGCGGCGGCGGCGATCTTCGTCGAGTCGGGGGTGGACGCGCCGGTGCGCGACATCGCGGCCAGGGCGGGGGTCGGGGTGGGCACGATCTACCGCCACTTCCCGAAGCGGGCGGACCTGATCATCGCGGTGTACCGGCACCAGGTGGAGGCCTGTGCCGAGGCGGGGCCAGAGTTGTTGGCGTCCGGTGAAAGCCCGTATGCCGCGCTCGGGCGGTGGATCGACCTGTTCGTCGATTTCCTGGTCACGAAGCACGGCCTCGCCGGGGTGCTGCAGTCCGACCAGGCCGGCTTCGACACGCTGCACGCGTACTTCCTCGACCGCCTCGTGCCCGTGTGCACCCAGTTGCTCGACGCCGCGGCCGAGGCCGGCGAAATCCGGTCGGACCTGCAGGCGCTCGGGCTCATGCGCGGAGTCGGGAACCTCTGCATCGGCGCGGAAAGCGATCCCCGCTACGACGCGCGGCAGCTGGTCCGGATCCTCATCGCCGGACTCCGCCGCTGACGGCTCAGGTCGCGTCGTGGAAGACCAGGCCGAGCGTGTGGCGACGGCCGCTGCGCACCGGGGACACGCCGTGCCGGACCGGAGCTGCCGACCAGCCGCGTGCCGAGGCCACCGGCCGGTCGCGGGTGGTGAACACCAGGCCGTGGCCCTGCGGGATGAGCGTCGCCATGCCGCGTGACTGCGCGCGCGGGCGTTGTTCGACCAGCAGGAACTCACCGCCGGTGTGGTCGGTGCCCGGCTCGTCGAGGTTGAGCACGACCTGCAGCGGGAAGACCTTGTCGCCGTAGAGGTCGCGGTGCAACGCGTTCCACCCGCCGGTCTCGTAACGCAGCAGGATCGGTGTCGGCCGGGTCTGCCCGGCGTCGTGGCAGACGCGCAGCCATTCGCCCAGGGTGTCCGGCCATTCGGCCTCCCGGCCGAGCTTGGCGTACCAGTCGCGGGCGATCGGCAGCAGTCGCGGGTACAGCGCTTCGCGCAACGCGGCCACCGGTTCGGGGAACGGTTCGGCGAAGTAGCGGTAGTCGCCGTGGTCGCCGAATCGGTGCCGTCGCAGGTTGACCGTCGACCGGAACCGGCCGGTGTCGGACCACAGCCCGGCGATCCGGCGGCACTCGTCCGCGGTGAGCAGGCGCGGCAGCAGGGCGCAGCCGTAGCTGTCCAGCTCGGTGGCCACCGCGGCCCAGTCGGCGGCCGCCACTCGCTTCGCGTACTTGTCCATACCCGGTAGACGCGGGGGAGGCGTGGAACGTGAGATCGGCATTGCCATTGGTAGAACGTGTTATCGTTTTGCCATGATCCTCGACCGTTTCCGGCTGACCGGGCAGGTCGCCGTGGTGACCGGCGCGGGCCGGGGCATCGGCGCCGCGACGGCCGTGGCGCTGGCCGAAGCCGGTGCCGACGTGGTGCTCGCCGCCCGCACCGAAGAGCAACTGCGCGAGGTCGCGGCGAAGATCGAAGCCGTGGGACGCAAGGCGGAGGTCGTAACCGCAGACCTGAGCGACCCGTCGGCCGCCGCCGCGCTGGCCGAAGCGGCGACCGGCACCTTCGGGCGGCTCGACATCGTGGTGAACAACGTCGGCGGCACGATGCCGCGCCCGCTGCTGGACACCTCACCCCGCTACCTCGAAGAGGCGTTCCGGTTCAACGTCTCCACCGCGCACGCGCTGACCCGCGCCGCCGCTCCGGCGATGCTCGCCAACGGCGGTGGCGCGATCGTCAACATCTCGTCGGTGCTGGGCCGGGTCGCCGGTCGCGGTTATCTCGCCTACGGCACCGCGAAGGCCGCGGTCGCGCACTACACCCGGCTCGCCGCGGCGGATCTGGCGCCGAAGATCCGGGTGAACGCGATCTCGGTGGGCTCGGTGCTGACCTCCGCGCTCGACGTGGTCGCGGCCAATCCGGAACTCCGGGAAAAGATGGAGCGGGACACGCCGCTGCGCCGGCTCGGTGAGCCCGAGGACATCGCCGCCTCGGTGGTCTACCTCGCGTCACCGGCCGCCGCCTACGTCACCGGCAAACTGCTGGAGGTCGACGGCGGCATGCAGGCCCCCAACCTCGAGCTCGGCCTGCCGGATCTCTGAGGCTCAGGACTTCCAGTCCAGCGGGGAGCGGCCGGCCAGTGCCGGGTCGTGCTGGGTGACGGTGGCGAGGCTGACGCGCGGGGTGTTGTGGAAGGCATGGATCAGGCCGTCGCGCACGAGCTTGGTCTGGACCGCGTCGACCGTGCCCTCGCGCGGGCCCGCCGGGACCTGGAGCGTCGACTCGGTGTGCAGGAGCAGCAGGCCGTCGCCGACCTGCCGGACGCCGACCTGCCGGATCTCGAGCACGCTGCCCCGGTAGATGGTGTCGAAGATCTTCTGGTGCTCGTCCGCGATCACCGCCCGGCCGCGCTGGATCCGGCCCACCGCGTCGACGAAGTCGGCGTCCTCGGCGAAGTGCGCGCCCCACGCGGCGCCGTCGCCCGCGTTCCACGCCCGCTGCATTCCGGTGATGATCTCTTCGACGGTCATCGGCTATCCTCACTGGATCGATGCTCTAAAACTTGGAACGACGTTCTAATTCGGAGCATACATGGCAGCGGACCTGCCGGGCATCGTCCGGCTGCGGGACCGGCGTGAAGCGCTGACCCTGCGCACGATCCTCACCGCGGCACGCGGCCTGTTCGCCGAACGCGGATACGCGCGGACCCCGATCCGGCTGATCGCCCAGGAGGCGGGGGTCGCGCCGCAGACGATCTACGCGCACTTCGGGTCGAAGGCGGGGGTGCTCGGCGGGCTCGTCGACCTGCTCGACGACGAGGCCGGGCTGCCGGACCTGGTGACCTCGGCCGAGGGCATGACCGACCCGGCCGAACTGCTCGGGCTGCTGGCGAAGGCGAGCCGTCAGGTGCGGGAGCGCTGCGGTGACATCGTGGCGATCCTGAGTTCGGGCGCCGCGGTCGACCCGGACATCGCGGCGACCGAGGCCGAAGGCGCCCGCCGCAACCGGCTGGGCGTGGAGATGGTCATCGAGCGCATCCGGGCCGCCGGGCACCGGATCGACCCGAAGGCCACCGACATCGCCGTCGCCCTGATGACCGCCGGGGTCCACGACAGCCTGGTCGGCGCGGCGGGCTGGTCGCCGGGCGACTACGAGGACTGGCTGAAGCGAACCCTGGTCAGGGTGCTCCTGGACTGAGGTCCACGCGCACGGTCAGCAGGTCCGTGCCCATCGCGCGCACCGCGGCGCTGTTCAGGCGTGGCAACGACTTCAGCCGCGCGCGGGCGTCGTCGTCCGGCAGGAGGTGGGCGACGCCGCGGTACCAGTGCCCGCGCAGCCGGACCCGGACCGCCGGATCGGCCTGGATGTTGCGGATGTAGTGCGATTTCTCGCCGAACTCGGAGACGAACCAGAACTCGTCGCCGACCCGCCGTCCGCCGATCGGGGTGCGCCGCGGCTGCCCGGACGAACGGCCGGTCGTTTCCAGCAGCACCTGGAACGGCAGCCGCCGCAGGATCGGGTTGCCCACGCGCCGCTGGAACGCGGTCACCAGCTCGTGCTTGTTCATCGGTTCGGCACCTTGATCTCGTAGTGCGCCATCTTGCGGTAGATGGTCGCCCGGCTCATGCCCAGCTCGGCCGCCGCGCGCACCACGGTGGCGCCGGGATTCGGTCAGGCGGCGCGCCGGTCCAGCCAGGTTAGTCCTCTTCCGGGGGCGGGTCAGCGCCTTCGCGTGTCTGAAACTGAAGTCCGGGGTGCCGCGCCTGCCGCTCCGGTGAGGATGGCCGAGGATGTCCACTGTCCACAGTGGACATTCTCGCCCGTGAGGCGCCGCCGGGACTACCGCGGTTCCAGCAGCACCAACGGGATCTCGCGCGAGGTCTTGTCCTGGTAGGAGCCGTAGGTCCGGAAGTCGGCGGTGATCCGCGGCCACAGCTCGCTGCGTTCCTCGGCGGTGGCGATCCTGGCCTTCATCGGCTGGGCGGGGGCACCCTTCAGGGCCACTTCGACCTCGGGGTTGTCACGCAGGTTCAAAAACCACGCGGGGTGGTGGTCGTCGCCGCCGCGGGAAGCGACCACCACGAGGGTTTCCTTCTCCTGCACGGGAGCGGTGAGGATCACCGTCCGCTTCTGCCCGGATTTGCGGCCGACCGTGGTCAGTTCCAGCACCGGCATGCCCGCGACCTGCCAGCCCGCTCGCCCGCCGGTGGCCTTCATCAGGCCCCGGTGGACCCCGTTCATCAGCTTCAGCACGACGTCATGTGGCATGCCTGCGACCCTAGCCACATCGCCAGGAGCCTGCCGCGTAAACCGGGCCGTGTTATCGTGGAGGCAGCCGCATTCGCAGAGCGCTTCCCGATTCGCCTGGCAACTGGCCGGCCGGAAGCCCCGCGGCTCATTCAAAGGAGTTTCACCGTCAACACCATCACGGCGGGCAATCCGCTGTTCAGTCATCCCCTCGCCGACCAGGAAACCGACGGCTTCGCGGAGACCCCCGGCGCCGCCTACGAAAATCTCTTCCGCGAGCCCGGGCGCCCCGTCGAGGGCGAACTGCCCCGGCAGCGGCGCACTTCGTGACCGCGACCCTCGAGCGGCCGCGGGCCGAACCCATGCTGGACGGCGAGCAGAGCGGGACCGAGAACTTCCTGGTCAAGCTCTTCGCCGTGGTGCCGCTGCTGGCGCTGGCCGCGGCGGTGCCGCTCGCCTGGGGCTGGGGCCTCGGCTGGACCGATCTCGGCCTGGCGCTGGGCTTCTACCTGCTCACCGGGCTCGGGGTGACCATCGGCTTCCACCGGTACTTCACCCACGGCGCGTTCAAGGCCAACCGCGGCCTGCGGATCGCGCTCGCGGTGGCGGGCAGCATGGCGATGCAGGGCCCGGTCATCGGCTGGGTGGCCGACCACCGCAGGCACCACGCCTACGCCGACCGCGAGGGCGACCCGCATTCACCGTGGCGCTACGGCACCTCGGCCGGTGCGCTGGCCAAGGGTTTCTGGCACGCCCACATGGGCTGGTTGTTCGACCGCGAGAAGACCAACGCGAAGCGGTTCGCGCCGGATCTGCTCGACGACGCCGACCTCGCCAGGATCGACCGCCTGTTCCCGGTGCTGACCGTGCTCACCCTGCTCACCCCCGCCCTGCTCGGCGGCCTGCTCACCTTGTCGTGGACGGGTGCGCTGACCGCGTTCTTCTGGGCCGGGCTGGTCCGGGTCGCGGTGCTGCACCACGTCACCTGGTCGGTCAACTCGCTGTGCCACATGATCGGTGACCGGCCGTTCGCCGCGCGGGACAAGTCGGCGAACTTCTGGCCGCTGGCGCTCGCCTCGATGGGTGAGTCCTGGCACAACTCCCACCACGCCGACCCCACCGGTGCCCGGCACGGCGTCCGGCGCGGTCAGCTGGACATCTCCGCCCGGGTGATCTGGGTGTTCGAGAAGCTGGGCTGGGCCACCGACGTGCGCTGGCCCCGGCCCGAGCGCCTCGCCCGCAAGCTAGCGCGCCAGTAGCTCCCGCAGCTGTTCGACCACGGTCGCGGGATCCTCCTCGGCCATGAAGTGCCCGCTCGTGACCGTCCGGTGCTCGAGGTCCGGCGCCCACGCCCGCCAGCGGGCCTCGGCGTCGAAACCGAGCGCGGCACCCCAGTCCTGCTGGAGCACGGTCACCGGCATCCGCAGCTGCCGCCCCGCCCGCCGATCGGCCTCGTCGTGCTCGACGTCGATGGTGGCCGAGGCCCGGTAGTCGGCGACGATCGACGGCACCGCCTCCCGGCTCGCCTTCAGGTAGACCGCGCGGACCTCCGGCGGGATGGCCGCCGGGTCGTTCGCCCACAGGTCGAGGAAGTGGCCGAAGAAGGCGTCCGCCGAATTGCCGATCAGCTGCTCGGCCAGGCCCGGCGGCTGCGCCATCAAGTACAGGTGGAAGCCGACCGCGGCCGACGTGCCGTGCATGACGTCCCACATGTCCAGCGTGGGCAGCACGTCCAGGGAAGCCAGGTGGGTGATCACCTCGGGGTGATCCAGCCCGGCGCGGATGGCCACCAGCGCGCCCCGGTCGTGCCCGGCCAGCGCGAACCGTTCGTGCCCCAGCTCGCGGGCCAGCGCGACCACGTCGGCGGCCATCGTCCGTTTGGCGTAGACGGCCGGGTTCCCGGTGCCGTCCGGCTTGTCGCTGTCGCCGTAACCCCGCAGGTCGGGGCAGATGACCGTGTGGTCGGCGGCGAGGTCGGCGGCCACGTGCCGCCACATCAGGTGTGTCTGGGGAAAGCCGTGCAGCAGCACGATCGGGCTGCCCGAGCCGCCGATCGCGGCGTTGAGCGCCACGCCGTCGGCGACGGGCACGCGTCGTTCGGTGAAGGAAGGGATCATGCCCCCGATCGTGAGCGCCCCCGATCAGCAGCCGATCAGCGCCCGATCACCACGGGCGGTTAGGTTGAGGTCGTGGTGGGGTTCCGGGTGCTGGGCCCGCTGACGGCCGAGACCGCGGCCGGTCCGGTCAACCTGAAGGGCCCGCGGCACCAGGCCGTGCTGGCGCGGCTGCTGATCGCGAAGGGCCGGGTCGTCCCGGTGACCTGGCTGATCGGCGATCTCTGGGAGGGCGATCCACCGGACGGCGCGCTCGGCGCGGTGCAGACCTTCGTCGGCGCGCTGCGCAAGGCCCTGGAGCCGGACCGCCCGCCACGCACCCCGTCCCAGCTGCTGGTCACCGTGCCACCCGGCTACGCCCTGCGGGCCGAACCCGGCGCCGTGGACGCGTGGCGCTTCGAGGCCGCGGTCGCCGAATCCGCCCGGCTGCTCGCCGGTGGGCAGGCCGAAAAGGCGCGGGTTCTGCTCGACGACGCGCTCGCGCTCTGGCGCGGGCCCGCGTACGCGGAATTCGCCGAACTGGACTGGGCGCGTGCCGAGGCCGACCGGCTCACCGAACTGCGGTTGCTCGCCGTCGAACGCCGTGCCGAAGCGGCGACCGCCTCCGGGCAGGCCGCCGAATCGGTGCCCGGCCTGCGGGCACACGTCGCCGAACACCCGTTGCGCGAGGACGGCTGGCGACTGCTCGCGCTGGCGCTCTACCGGACCGGACGGCAGGGCGACGCGCTGATCACGCTGCGCCGCGCCCGCGAAGTGCTGCGGACCGAACTCGGCGTGGACCCCGGCACGGAACTGCGGCAGCTGGAAGCGGACATCCTCGCCCAGGAACCACGCCTCAGCGAACCGGCGCCACCGCCCGTCGACGAGCCATTCGTCGGCCGGGACAGCGAACTGGCCGAGCTGGTGCGGACCGCGGTGGCCACCGCGTCGGCGGGACGGCCAGGGCTCGTGCTGCTGGCGGGCGCGGCCGGGGCGGGCAAGACCGCGCTGGTCAGGGCACTGACCCGCCGGCTCGCCGCGATGGGCTGGACCACGGCGTGGGGCGCCAGCCCCGACCTGCCGTCCGTGCCCGGTGAGGACCTCGCCGCGGCGCGATTCCGTCGGCAGCGCGCGATGGGGGAGTACCTGGCGAAACTCGGCGGACGCGGCCCGGCCCTGCTGGTCTTCGACGATCTGCACTGGGCTGACGAGGAGACGCTCGCCCTGCTCACCGGGCTGGCCACCGATCCGGGTGCCGGGCCGGTGCTGCTCGTCGGCACCTACCGGTCGACGGAAATCTCCGCGGAGCTGGCCGGTGCGCTGGGCCGCGCGGCCCGTGCCGAACCGGTCCGGCTCTACCTCGGCGGGTTGAGCGAATCGCAGGTCGCGGCTCTGGTGCGGGCGGTCAGCCATCGCGAACCGACGGCCGAAGGCCTGCGGGTGATCCACCGGCGCAGCGCCGGGAACCCCTTCTTCGTCCGGGAACTCGCCCGGCTCTGGGAGGCCGAGGGGAGTCTGCACGCGGTTCCGGCCGGGGTTCGCGATGTCATCCGGCATCGGTTGTCCGGCCTGCCCGGCACGACGCACCTGCGTCAGGCCGCGGTGCTCGGCGAAGAGGTCGACCTCGAAGTGCTGATCGCCTTGGCCGGGGACGAGGACGCCGTGCTGGCGTCGGTCGAGTCGGGCCTGCTCGCCGGGTTCCTGGTCGAACAGGACGCCGACCGGGTGCGTTTCGAGCACGCGCTGGTGCGGGAGACGCTCTACGAGGACATCGCGCGGGCGCGCCGGGCACGCTGGCACGCCGCCGTGGCCGAGATCATCGAACAACGCCGGCCGGACGACGTGGCCGCGATCGCGCACCACTTCCTGCGCGCGGACAGCGCGGCCACGGCTGAACGCGCCGCGCACTACGCCCGTGCCGCGGCCGAACTCGCCGAACGCCGCTCGGCGCCGCACGAAGCGGCTCGGCTGTGGCGGGAGGTCGTCACGCGTTCGCAGGGCCGGGCCCGGCTGGAAGCGACGATGGGCTTGGTGCGGGCGCTGGCGGTGACCGGGGATTTGCCGCAGGCGCGGCGATTGCGCGCGGAAGCGGTCACCGCGGCGACGGGTGACCCGTTGCTGGCCGCCCGGGTGATCGGCTCGTTCGACGTGCCCGCGATCTGGACGGCGAACGACGACGAAGCGCACTCGGCCGGGCTCGTGGCGGCCGCGGAACGCGTGCTGGCGGAACTGCCCGACGGCCAGCCGGTCTGGCGTGCCCGTCTGCTGATCACCATCGCGATGGAGCGGCGGGCGGACACCGGCGGCCGGGGCGGCGAGGCGGCTACGGAAGCCGTGCGAATCGCCCGTACGCAAGGGGATCCGGCCCTTCTTGCCTTGGCGCTCAACGGACTTTTCCTGCAAACCTTCCACCGCGCGGGGCTCGCTCCGGAACGGGCGCGGATCGGCGCGGAACTGGTCGAGCTGAGCGCGCGGCACGGCCTGGTCACCTTCGAGGTGCTGGGTCACCTGATCCAGCTCCAGGCACACGCCGCACTGGCCGGCCTGGCCACCGCCGACGAACACGCCGCCGCGGCCGATGCCCTGGCGGAGCGGTACGAACTGCCCTTGGTCGGCGTGTTCACCGAGTGGTACGCCGCGCTCCGGCTCGCCATCACCGGGCACGTCGCGGAAGCACGCTCCGCCTACCGCGCCGCCGCCTCGAAGCTCACCGGCACCGGGATGTCCGGCCTGGAACGGGGAATCCTGCCGCTCGCTCTGCTCGGCCTGGACCCCGCCACCCCGTTCGACGCGGACTGGGGCCCGTACGAACCCTGGGCGCGGCCTCACGGACCGTCCATTCCGGACTCACCACGGGACCTCCTGTTCGAAGCCCGCACCTGCCTGCACGCCCGCTTCGCCATCCACAACGGACAGACGGCGGTGATGGAACACCTGTACGCCGAACTACTGCCCGCCGCGGGTGAACTCGCCGGCGCGGGGAGCGGACTGCTCACCTTCGGCCCAGTTGCCCGATACCTGGGCGACCTGGCCACGGCACTGGACCGCCCGACCGATGCCGCCCACCACTACGAGCAGGCCGAAGCCCTCCGTCGTTCGTAGCGGTGTCAGGCGTCCTGGAAAGCGGCGATGACGGCGTGGGCGCATTGGCTCGGCAGGTCGTCGTCCGGGGTGAGGATGTTGCCGGTGATGGTGATGGGCGGGTTCAGCGGGAGGGACCGCACGCGCGTGGAGCCGATCGTGGTGATTTCACCGGCGGGCATCAGGGCCCAGCTTCGCGGGTCCGCGCCGACTTCGACGATGGTGTCCTGGGCGGTGCCCGCCGGGCGGCCGAAGCGGGCGCCGCTGGTGCCCAGTGCGGTGGTGACGGCCTCGTGCAGCGGGGGATCGGAAGGCGCCCGCAGTACGTGATCGGCCAGTTCGGCGACGGTGACGCTGTCGCGCCCGGCGGCCGGGTGACGGGTGGAAACCACCGCGTGCAGCGGTTCCGACCACACCGGCAGCACCCGCAACCCCGGCGCCGAGACCGGGCCGCGCACCAGCGCCAGGTCCAGTTCACCCCGGCGCAGGGCGTTGACGCGTTCGGTCACCGGCAGGTCCACGAGCACCAGTTCGAACGTCGGGTTCAGCTCGCGCAGCGCTTCGATGCCGCGTTCGAGGCGGGCGGTGAGGCCCGCCGCCGTGCCGATCCGGACGACGGAAATCGGTTCGTGCACCACGGTTCGCACGCGTTCGGCCGCCGCGAGGGTTTCCTGCGCGGCGGCGAGCACGCGGCGCCCGGACTCGGTCAGCCGGACCGTGCGCGAGGTGCGGTCCAGCAACCGCGTGCCCAATTCGCGCTCGAGCCGGGCGATCTGCTGGCTGACCGCGGGCTGCACGATGTTCAGCCGCTCCGCCGCACGCCCGAAGTGCAGTTCCTCGGCGACGGTGACGAAGTACCGCAGCGCCCGCAGCTCCATCCACCCCTCCGATCGATCACCCCATGTTATCGCTGCACGGGCGAACTGGATCTCGCTCCACCACGCGAACCGCGCTGGACTGGGGGCATGCGGATCGGACAACACATCATCACCGCCGGTGCGGCCACCGTCGCCGAATTCGGCGCGCACGCGGCCGAGGCGAAGGCCCGCGGCTACGACAGCGGCTGGACCAACCAGCAGCCCGGCGGCTGGGACCCCATCGCCGTGCTCGCCGCGATGCCGGACTCCCCACCGGAACTGGGCACCGCGATCGTGCCGACCTACCCGCGCCACCCGGTGGTGATGGCCACCGAGGCGCTGACCGCGCAGGCGCTCACCGGCGGCAAGCTGACCCTCGGCATCGGCCCGAGCCACGAATGGGCGATGACCGGCCAGTTCGGCCTGCCCTACGAGTCGCCGGCGCGCCACACCCGCGAGTACCTCGAAGTGCTGCGCCCGCTGCTGCGCGGGGAGCACGTCAAGTACGCCGGGCGGTTCTTCACCGTCGACACCCGGCTGGCGATCAGCGCGCCGGAACCGCCGGTGCTCATCTCCGCGCTCGGGCCGCGCATGCTCGAAGTCGCCCGTGAGCTGGCCGACGGCACCATCGCGCTGTGGGTCCAGCCCGGTCTCATCGCCGACTACCTGGTGCCGCGGCTCGGGGAGGACGCGCGGGTGGTGGTGATGGTGACCGTCTCGATCACCACGGACCCCGACGGCGTGCGCGAGACCTTCGCCCGCGAACTCGCCATCGTCAATGAGTTGCCCGCCTACCGCGCGATCCTCGACCGCGGCGGGCTGTCCGGCGCGGCCGATACGGTCATCGCCGGCAATGACGAAGAGGTGGCCGCCGAACTGCGGCGGTTCGCCGACGCGGGCGCCACCGATCTGGTCGTCAACGCCATCGGCGACCCGCGTGAACGGGCCCGCGCGCTGGACCTCGTACCCCAGGTGTTCGCGGGGTAGCGGACCGCCACGGGGGTGTCGCGCAGACCACAGTGGACATCGAACAGGTGTGCGAATCACATGGTAGGTTGCCGGGCATGGAACCGCCGACGACCCCCGACCGGCCGTGATCGTCAGCCCGCACACCCGCTGGCGGGGTGACGACCTGCACGGCCGCGTTCCGGTGATCACCCCGGTGTGGGTGCGGCTGGACGCGCTCTACACCCGGGTGCCCGGCGCGCCGGCGCACGTGGTGGAAACCGGGCTGGACCTGAGCGGGGAGGTGCCCGGCAGGCTGCACGGCTGGTTTTCCTCGGTGAAAGGGGAATGGCTGGGCGTGGTCAATTTCGAACTCGCCTACGCCGACGGGCGCCAGGACAAGCTGCAACTGCCCGATCAGCTCGTGCCCGCATACGCGCTTCGCCCCCGCCGCACCTGAGTGCGCGGCGGGGGCGAAAAAGCGGACCCGGTGTCAGAACCAGTGGCTGCGGCCACCGACCTTGGTACCTGCCCGCCCGAGTACTGCGAGGACCACGCCGATGATCACCAGCGCGATACCGATCGAATAAAGCACGGGAATGCTCGCGATGATACCGATGACAATCAGGATAACGCCGAGAACGATCATCTAACTGGCCTCCAGGTGGGGAAATTCTGCGCCGCCCTGTGGTGGCGCGGGCAAATCCTGGGTATCCCGTTCCGCTCGCGGGTAAACCCCTCCTGATCAACTCGGGTTCGGTGAACTAAAAAGGGTGTTGTGGGTTATTCACCGAAATAGGCGGACATCCTGCCGAACGGGCTAATCGAAGCAGCCGAACGTATGATCAGCCGGGCGGATCGCCGACCTCGCCGGGTGGCAGGAAGTGCACGTCGTGCTCGGCGGAGACCCGGACGGCCTCGGTCATGTCCGTGAGGTCGTGCAGCCGGTCGAACAACCGCGCCAGCCGCCCGGCCGGGCTCACCCAGAACAACGCGCGCGTGGGCGCCTCGCCGCGGTTGTAGTAGGCGTGCGGCAGGTTCCGCGGCATCCGGACGGTGTCGCCGGGGCCCGCGGTCAGCCATTCGCCGTCGAGGTAGAGGGTGAACACCCCGTCGAGCACGTAGATGTGCTCGTCCTGCGTGGGGTGCACGTGCGGGGGCACCCCGGTGCCCGGCGGATCGTAGGTCTCGAAGGCGAAACCGCTCTCGGCGGCGGACTTCATCGCGTACCGGTGCCCCAGCACGTTCCAGACCCGGCTGCCCATGCCCTCACCGGCCAGGGTGATCCCCTTCGGCAGCGGGCCCAGCACGATCTCTTCGCTCATGCCCTCATCCAAGCGCACTCACGGCGCCCAGCGCAGGACCGTGACGGTGGTTCCTTCGCCGGGCGCGGTCTCGATGGCGAACTCGTCGACCAGGCGCCGGGCGCCGCCGAGACCGTGGCCGAGCCCGGCTCCGGTGCTGTAGCCGTCGGCCAGCGCGGCGGCCACGTCGGCGATGCCGGGGCCGTGGTCGCGGATGGTCACCCGCAGCCCGGTGCGCGCGCCGGCGACCTGCTCGATCCGGAGCGTGCCGCCACCGCCGTGGACGTAGGCGTTGCGCACCAGTTCGCTCACCGCGGTGACGATCTTCGTCTGGCCGATCAGCCCGAACCCGGCCCGCAGCGCCGCCGCGCGGACGGCGTGCCGGGCCCCAGGCAGGTCGTGGTCGGTGCGGAACTCGTACGGCGCGAGTTCCCGGACCGGGGCGTTCCGGTCATCCGGTGGCATGGGACCTCGCCCTGACCTGGCGAGGCGGGCCGGAACCGGGCTCCAGCAGGCGGATCGCGTCGGCCAGCGCCCCGGCGAGGGTGGCGCGGGTGGTGATCGTGGACAGGTCGATCCCGAGTCTGGTGATGGTCTGCGCGATCGGCGGCCGGATCCCGCTGAGCAGGCATTCGGCGCCCATCAGCCGCACCGCGTCCGCGGTCTGCAGCAGGTGCTGGGCCACCGCGGTGTCCACCGTGGGCACCCCGGTGATGTCGATGATCGCCACCCGCGCCTCCTGCGCCTGGATGGCTTCGAGCAGGCCGTTCATCACGACCTGGGTGCGCGTGGTGTCCAGCGTGCCGATCAGCGGGACGCCGACCACGTGGCGCCACAGCCGCAGCACCGGCGTGGACAGTTCGAGCATCTGGTCGTGCTGGGCGCGGATGATCTCCTCGCGGCCCTGCACGTAGGTGCTTAAGCTGAGCACGCCCGCCGCGTCGAGCAGGCGATTGAGCAGGACGGCGGCGTCATAGTGCACCTGGGATTCGGTGCTCTGGCGCATGACCGCGGAGAGCAGCGCCTCCTTCAGTGCCAGCGTGGACATCGCCGTCGCGGTCGGCGTCGCGCCGCCACGTGCCCGCCGCAGCGACAGCTCGACCAGCGCCTCGCGCAGCGGCGGGTGACCGGAGACCACCTTTTCGGGGGGCAGGTCGGTGCGCAGCCCGTCGGCGAGCGCGGCCAGCACGGTTTCGGCCTCGTCGCGCAGGTCCTCGCCGGTGGTGACGTCGGCGTACCGCCGCTGCAGCGCGAGCCATTCGCCCGCCAGCCGCGGGCCGCCTTCGACCAGGATGGCGAACAGGAAGTTCCGCACGGTCGCGGCGTCTTGAGTCACGGGCACCCTTCCCCGGCCGGCGAGGTGATCGTTATCGAACAGCGACACCCGGGCACCCGCACCACTCGGCCGGCGTGCAACTGTTGTCGCATGACAAACGTTAGCCTACGGGGTGCCGTCCGCTGGTGTTCCGTGCGGCGCGCGGTCGCGGGCGGCCGCCTGGAATTCCGTCAGGCCGTCGACCAGTGCCGACCGCGCGGCGGGGGAGAGTTGGTCCACCACCTCCCGCAGCACCGCCACCCGGCGGCCGCGCAGCTCGTGCAGGTACTCCCGGCCGCGGGCGCTCAGGCGGAGTTCGACCTCCCGGCGGCTGGCCGCGCTGGCACCGCGTTCGACCAGGCCAACGGCCTCCAGGCGGTCGTAGAGGCGGCTGACCGACGGCGGGGTCGAACCCAGCATGGCGACCAGCGTGCGCAGGTTCGCGCCCTCGGCCCGCTCCAGCGCGAACATCGCCCGTAGCTGGGAGGCCGACAGCGGCGCGGTGGTCACCTCGCGGCTGTGCTCCCACAGCACGTCCAGCAACTCGGCGATCTCGGCGGCCAAGCGCGCGGCCTGATCCGGTTCGTCGGACGGGGGCGGCCTGGTCACGCCTGCCACTGTGGCAGCCATAGGGTGAACTGTCAGCGCAAGCCCTACCCCTTGCATCCCCTGCCCGAGGCGGGAACCACCTTGCACAGATCCCTCCCGGTGGAACGGGCGCTTCGCGCTTCGGCTCCCCACGAACTGATCGACACCGTCCGCGGCGCACTGGCCGAGCACTTCGGCGTGCGCACGGTCGACCTGCTGATGGCCGACTACGGCCTGACCATGCTGCAACCGGTCGCCGTGCTGCCGTACACGAGCAGACCCGTGCCGGTGCGCGGTAGCGCGCCCGGCGAAGTGTTCAGCACCCAGCGCATCACCTCCGGGCCCGGCAGCACCGGCGTGCTCGTCCTGCTCCCGGTCACCGTGCGCGGGGACCGGCTCGGCGTGCTGAGCGTCGGGCTGGCCGAGGAACCCGGCGAGGAGCTGCTCGCGGAACTCGCGCAGGTCGCCGAGGCACTGGGCCACGAGATCCTGGTCGCCGAACGCGACACCGACCTGTACCTGCAGGCGCGCCGCGCGCAGCGCCTGACCCTGGCCGCCGAGATGCAGTGGCAGCTGCTGCCCGGCCGGGCCTGCACCCGGCCCGAGTACCAGCTCGGCGCCCAGCTCGAACCCGCCTACGCGATCTTCGGCGACAACTTCGACTGGTCCACCTCGGCCGATCACCTCACGCTGACCGTGTCCAACGGCATGGGCGACGGCATCCAGGCCGCGCTGCTGACCAACCTCGCGGTCAACGCGATGCGCAACGCCCGCCGTGCCGGCATCGGGATCGCCGATCAGGCCATGCTCGCCGACCAGGCCGTCTACGCCCAGCACCGCGGCGACTGCCACGTCGCCACCCTGCTGCTCCGCTTCGACCTGGCCACCGGGGAGGCCGACGTGGTCGACGCCGGTTCACCGCGGCTGTGGCGGCTGCGCGACGAGGTGGCCGAGCCGATCACCTTCGACGAGCAACTGCCGCTGGGCATGTTCGAGGACACCCACTACACCGCCGAGCGGTTCCACGTGCGACCGGGTGACCGGCTGGTCCTGGTCAGCGACGGGGTCTACGACGTGGCTTCCCCAGCGGGTGAACGCTATGGCGAACACGCGCTCGCCCGTGCCATCGTGGACACGCGGAAGTACCCGTCCGCGCACGTCCCACGGGAGATCCTGCGTCAACTCGCCGGCCACCGTGATGGCGGGCAATCGGAAGACGACGCCATGATCCTCTGCCTGGACTGGCGCGGCCGCTGATCGCGGGGTTTGCTCTTCCCCTGAACGGGGTAACAAAGCGTTACCGACGTTGACCCCTAGCGGAGGTGGCGTTCATGTCGATCCCGGACGGGAACGAGCTGCAGTCATCGCACTTGCTGAACGACGTCAACGACCTGTCCGGTATCCGCGCCGCGATCCGGGACCTGGTCCGGCCCTACGGCCGCGAATCGGTGATCGACACCATGCTGGTGGCGGACGAGCTGGCGGTCATCGCACTGGGAAACGGCAGGCTGCCGGGTGAAGTGCACGCGGTGATCAGCCCGTTCGCCGCGGCCGAGCCGCAGTTGCGGGTGGAGGTGCGCACCGGGCGCGAAGCGCTGCCCCCCGGCACGGCGCCGAGCCGGGAGAGCTGGAAGGTGCTCAACAGCTGCACGCTGGCGTGGGGCATCAGCCGCGACGGCGAGCGGACCACCTTCTGGGCGAACGTCCGGCTGCGCTCCGAAGATCCGCACGAGCAGGCCGCCGAGGTGCACGTGTTGCGCCCTCGACGGCCGCAGTCGTGACTCAGATCACAGTCTGATTAACCCGGTTTGGTGAATCGATCACCGGGTATCAACTCCGCGGGCCGGTTGGGGCGGACCCGCGGACTTCATCGCAGGGAGGGAACGCCGGCGGCCACGGGCCGTCGGCGTTTCTGTTCCCGCGACCTTGCCATGATCGGCGTGGACCGCCGAGGGAGAAGGAGCACCGCCCATGCGAGACGCCGTCATCTGCGAGCCGCTGCGCACCCCCGTCGGCGGGTTCGGGGGTTCGCTGCGGGACGTGCCGGCCCACGAGCTGGCCGCCACGGTGATCCGCGGCCTGCTGGAGCGGACCGGACTGCCGCCGGACGCGGTGGACGACGTGCTGCTCGGGCACTGCTACCCGTCGATGGACGCACCGGCGATCGGCCGGGTCGCCGCGCTGGACGCCGGGCTGCCGGTCACCGTCACCGGACTGCAGATCGACCGCCGCTGCGGCTCGGGGTTGCAAGCCGTGCTGTACGCGGCGATGCAGGTCCAGGCCGGAACCTCGGAGGTGGTGCTGGCCGGGGGTGCGGAGTCGATGTCGAACGCGTCGTTCTATTCGACGTCGATGCGCTGGGGCGCCAAGGCCGGTGCCGGGGTGATGCTGCACGACTCGCTGGCGCGCGGCCGGGTGACCGCGGGCGGGCTCAACTTCCCGGTGCCCGGCGGCATGCTGGAAACCGCCGAGAACCTGCGGCGGCAGTACGGCATTCCGCGTGCCGAGCAGGACGAGTTCGCGGTGCGCAGCCACCAGCGCGCCGCCGCCGCGCGTGACGCGGGCCGGTTCGACGAGGAGATCGTGCCGGTCACCATCCGCGGCCGGAAGGGTGACACGGTGGTGGACACCGACGAGCACATCCGCCCGGATTCCTCGGTCGAGAAGCTGGCGGGCCTGCGCCCGATCCTCGGCCGCGACGACCCCGAAGCCACGGTCACCGCGGGCAACGCGAGCGGGCAGAACGACGGTGCGTCGATCTGCGTGGTGACGCACCCCGCGCGAGCCGCCGAACTGGGGCTCCGGCCGCTCGCGCGGCTCGTTTCGTGGGGCATCGGCGGGGTGCCGCCCGCGACCATGGGCATCGGCCCGGTCCCCGCGGTGGCCAAGGCGCTCGACGTCGCTTCGCTGCGCCTCGCCGACATGGACCTGATCGAGCTGAACGAGGCGTTCGCCGCGCAGGTGCTGGCTTGCACGCGCGAGTGGGGGCTGAGCCCGGCGGACTTCGAGCGGGTCAACGTGAACGGCTCGGGCATCTCACTGGGACACCCGGTCGGCGCCACCGGCGGGCGGATCCTGGCCACGCTGACCAGGGAGCTGACCCGCCGGTCGGCCCGCTACGGGCTGGAGACCATGTGCATCGGCGGTGGTCAGGGCTTGGCGGCGGTGTTCGAGCGGGTGGCCTGAAACGGGCAGGAGGCGGTTGCCGGCGCCGGTAGGCTGGTGCGTCGTGGCCTGATCGGCTCCTGGGGAGACTTCGATGCGCAACGCACTGCTCGCCCTTGTCCTCGTCGCCACCGGACTGCTCGTCCCGTCCGCTCATGCTTCGCCGCCCCCGGTTCCGGTGATCTACGACAGCGATCTCGACGTCGACGACGCCTCGACGCTGGCGTACCTGTGCGTCCAGCACCAGGAGAAACGGATCGACCTGCGTGCGGTCACCGTGACGAACAACGGCTTCGGCACGCCCGGTCGCGCCCGGCAGCACGCGATCAGCGTGCTGGAGCAGTGCGGACTGCCCGGTGTCCCGGTGGCCGAAGGCTCGGACACCGGGGCGCACCCGGCGCCCGCATCCACCGTGCGGGACATGGAGGAGGTGCTGACCGGCGCGCTGGGCGACGCCGGACGCACCCCGCCGCCGTCGGACCTGACCGCCGCGCAACTGATCTCGCAAACGCTTGCCCATGCCAGGGGCAAGGTGTCCGTGCTGGTCACCGGCCCGCTGAGCAACCTCGCCAAGGCGGTGCCGCCGGGCAGCCCGCTCGCGCGGAAGGTGGCCGTCGCGCACGTGATGGGCGGGGCGGTGCACGTGCCGGGCAACCTGTTCGGGGAAGCGCTGCCGGGCTTCGACAACAGCCAGGAACTCAACATCTGGCTGGACCCGCCGTCGGCCAGGCGCGTCTTCGGCACCGTGCCGGTCCGCCTGACGCCGCTCGACGCGACGAACCACGTGCTGATCACGCAGGCCTACGTGGACCGCGTCGGCGCCGAGGGCACCACGCCGAGCGCGCGGCTCGTGCACGCGATCATGACCCAGCCGATCATGCGGGACGGGATCGCGCTGCAGTACTTCTACTGGTGGGACGCGCTGGCCGCGGTGTGGGCGTTCGACAACGAGGGTGTGGTGTCGGACGCCCGGCGGACCCCGATCGTCGTGGTGCAGCACGGCGAGCAGTCCGGCCGGACGGCGCCACGGGCCGGGGGCGACCGCCTGACCGTCGCTTTCGACGCCGATCCGGCGCGGTTCGAGCAGGTGTTCCTCGACGGGCTGAACGGGAAGTGAGCGGTAGGGCATCATGGGGCGGTGGAGTCCACCCGAGTGGACCGCTGGCTGTGGGCGGTCCGGCTGACCAAGACCCGACCGGATGCCGCGGCGGCCTGCCGCGGCGGGCACGTGCGGGTGAACGACAAGCCCGCGAAGCCCGCCACCACCGTCTCGCCGGGTGACGAGGTACGCGCCCGCGTCGGCGACCGGACCCGCGTCGTCGAGGTGGTGCGGGTGATCCAGAAACGGGTCGGCGCGGTGGACGCCGCCACGTGCTTCATCGACCGGACACCGGCGCCACCGCCGGAAGCAGCCAACCCGGTGGCGCGGCGGGATCGAGGAGCCGGAAGGCCGACGAAACGGGAACGGCGGGTGCTGGACCGGTTCCGGTCTGGAATGTGAGGGACCGGGGCTTTAGGGGGATACCCCGCTTATCTGGTGAGCCGTTCCGGTTCTCTGGTGGCCACGTCGGTTCTCTGGTGAGTCGCTTCGGTTCTGTGGTGGTCACGTCGGTTCTTTGGTGAGCTGTTTCGGTTCTGTGGTGGCCCACGTCGGTTCTGTGGTGGTCGCTTCGGTTCTGTGGTGAGCGACGGTTCTTCTGGGCGGTCTGGCTGGTTCTTTCGGGTAGGGCCCTTCGGTTCCTGGCGGCTACGTCGGTATCTCGGGGCCACCCCGGTTTTTCATTGTGACTACGGCGGGGATTCCGTTGTCAAGGCGGGAAAGCGTGCCTTGACAACGGAATCCCCGCCGTGTTTTGGGCTGTGGACCGGGATGGGGGAGGTGTAGGCGGCCACTCGGCTGTGCTGTTCGGGTCGCGGTTGCTGGGGCTCGTTTTGCCTGGCCTGGGTGGCCTGGGTGGGCTGGGCGGGGGTTCGCTGGGCTCGGTGGGCTGGGCGGTGTCACGAATGTGGCTTTGGGGGCGAATCCGCCCCCAAAGCCACATTCGTGTCGCGGGGCGCGCTTCCGGGGGCGGCGGGCCGGTGGGACGTTGGAGCGTGGGTGTTCCGGGATGGCGAGAGTGTTTGTCGGGTCACGCTGGGGCATCGGCGGGCGCGAACGTGGGGTTCGGCTGCACGAGTGTGTGGGACTCGGCTGCACGAGTGTGGGACTCGGCGGCCTGAGTGTGGGCCTCGGCTGCGCGAGCGTGGGACTTGGCTGTGTGAGTGTGAGGTTCGGGTGCACGAGTGTGGGGTTCGGCTGCATGAACGTGGGGTTCGGGTTCGGGTGCGTGAGTGTGGGGTTCGGGTGCGTGAGTGTGGGGGTCGGGGGTGAGGGTGCTGGGGGTGTGGCTTTACGGCGTGGGAGTGTCACGAAGGTGGCGTTCGGGGCGTTGGGCGTCTCGAAAGCCACCTTCGTGACAGGGGTGGGGTCAGGCGGCCATGGGGTGCCATTGCAGGTGGTGGTCTCCGGCGCGGCGTAGTTCGGCTTCGGCGCCGGACAGCCATTCGATCGAGCGCCACGAGCGCACGGTGAAGCCCGCATCGGCCAGACCGTCCACAAAGGCCTCGCCCGCCAGCTCCAGTGCGGGGTAGGGGGTGAGGTCGGTGCGGTTGGCGATCCCCAGGATGGCGCCGCGCACGGCGATGGCTATCAGGTCGGGTCCGTGCATCTTCCGAGCGATCACGACGGCCTCCCGGTGGTCGATCTCCCGGTCCAGGCAGGCCGAAAGCATGGTGGTGTTCCGCGATTTCATCAGGCATCCACTCCCGTCGGCAGTCCATTCGCGACACTGCCGGGCGCGCTCAGCGTAGCCCGCGGATCGAGCCACGTCGTGGTGCGAACGGACCCGCCCGTTCGGGTTAACCCGCGAGCCATTCACGAGAAGCGCGTATCGGCGGAAAGTTCTGCACGTGCGGTGATTCGGTGATCGTGCTCACGGCGGGTGATCGCGTTGTTAACGTTCTGACCGCTTTCGGCGACTTACGCAGCCGAGGACCGAGGAGTGCGTGATGTGGGCAGAGACCGTGGTGGACCGGCTGCTGGCGCAGTGGTGCGCGGACATCGACAGCGTGCCGGTGCCGGAACTGGTGTCCCTCGAAGTGGCGCTGGCCATCGTCGACCGCGCCCGGCAGCGGGGGCCGGCCTGAGCCACCGCGGCTGAGGTGCACATCACTCTCGGTGACGGAACACCAGGAGCGGCCGGGCGTTGTACTGGGTGCCGGTCCGCGTGGTGTCCCCGGGCCTCACCCACCGCCTTCGTGGAATACCAGTTCGGCTGGAGCCACGTCGTGCCACTCGCCGAGAGGCGACCCCCGGGCCGGCCCTACAACTTCCGCTTCGCCTCGGAGCTCCCCCGATCCTGGAGGCGAAGCGGGACTACTTTTTTCGCGCACCGTCGATGGTTGAACCCTTCCCTGATGGGTATCCGGGGGCACCCCCACCCGCACTCCGAAGGGAACCTCCGTGGAGTTCGCCGTCGAAATGCGCGTGCACACCGCCGGTCTCGATGATCTCCTGAAGACGATCGTGGTCACCGGACCGGTCCTCGCGCGCACCGCGGCTTCGCTGCGCGAGTCGATCGAGGCGGCGTGGCTGGATCCGGTGCCGCGCCTGGTGTTGCTGGACCTGTCCGGCGTCACCGCGCTCGATCCGGCGGGCATCCGCGAACTGCTCCGCGCCGACAGCCAGGGAGAACTGGTGGTGTGCCGGGTGTCACCGCTGGTGCGGGCCGCGCTCGCGGCGACCACGGCCGCCGAACTGCTGCGCGTGCCGGAAGCCGGTGAAGTGCTCCGCAACGATCCCGCCGACAGTGCCATAACCGTCCACAGAGGATCCTGAAGTAACCAGTACGACATTTCGAGGTCACTGTTCCCCCATTTTTCGGAAGGTGGTCCCATGCTGTCGATCCCCCATTCGGAGCCCGCCAGAGCAGGCGATTGGCCGATGCGGCAACTGCGCGCCGCCAAGGGCGGCACCACGGTCAGCGTGGTGCTGCCCGCGTTCAACGAAGCAGCCACGGTCGGGGCCATCGTTTCGATGGTGCGACAGCACGAACTGGTGGACGAGGTCGTGGTGGTGGACTCGTGCTCGCACGACGCCACCGCCGAGGTCGCCGCGGCCGCCGGTGCGCGGGTGGTCCACCAGACCGACGTGCTGGGGCACCTGCCACCGCTGACCGGCAAGGGCGAAGCGCTGTGGAAAGGGCTCTACGCCACCGAAGGCGAACTGGTCGCGTTCATCGACGCCGATCTCGTCGGCTGCCCGCCGGAGTTCGTCACCGGCCTGCTCGGCCCGCTGCTGACCGACCCGGGAACCGCGTTCGTCAAGGGTTTCTACCGCCGTCCGCTGGTGCGCGGCGGCCACAGCGAACCCGACGGTGGCGGCCGCGTCACCGAACTCGTGGCCCGCCCGCTGCTCAACCTCTGCTGGCCGGAGCTGTCCGGCTTCGTCCAGCCGCTGGCGGGGGAGTACGCCGGACGGCGGTCCGCGCTCGAAGCCGTGCCGTTCGTCTCCCACTACGGCGTGGACATCGCGCTGCTGATCGACCTGCTCGACGTGGTCGGCCTCGACGCGATGACGCAGGTCGACCTCGGGCAGCGCCGCCACCGCCACCAGGACCTCGAAGCGCTGGGCCGGATGTCGGCGCAGATCATGCTGACCGTCTTCGACCGCCTGGAGCGCGCCGGCCGGGGCGTGGCCCCCACGGCGCGGCCCGCCCGGCTCAACCAGTTCCGGCACCGGGCCGGGGCGCACGGCGACGTGCGCGACGTCGTGACCACCGAGATCAACCTGCCGGAGAGACCACCGCTGGCGTCCCTGCGCGCCGGCACCACGGGGAGCCGGGCATGAGCATCCGAGTGCTGATCAACGCCGGGCCGTGGCTGCCGGTACCGCCGGACGGGTACGGCGGCATCGAGAACATCGTCGCCGCGCTGGTCCCCGAACTGCGGCGGCGCGGGGTGCACGTGGTGCTCGCCTCCATCGCCGCGAGCCCGCTGGAGACCGACGAACTCGTCTCCGCCTACGACGAACCCCAGTTCGGCCAGCTGCTCCGGCCGTACAACCGCGCGATGGGCACCGGCATGACGCACATGCGCCGCGTGGTGGAGGAACTCCGCGGCCGTGACGACCTCGACCTGGTGCACGACCACGTCGAAGTGGTCGGGCCCGCGATGCTGGGCTCCCTCGGCGAAGCCGGGCCGCCGGTGCTGCACACGCTGCACTGGGACCTCGCCAAGCACCCGGCCTTCTACGGCGATTTCAACGGCTACGGCCGGATCCACGTCAACGGCGTGTCCGCGGCGCAGCTTTCGGGTGCGCCGCCCGCCTTGCGCGCGCACAGCCTCGGCCACGTCCACTTGTCGACACCGCTGGCCGAAGGCGCCGATCGCCGGGAAACCCCGCCCAAGCAGGACTATGTGGTGGTGCTCGGCCGGATCACCCCGGGCAAGGGGCAGCACGTGGCCGCGCGCCTGGCGAAGCGGATCAGCGACGACGTGGTGCTGGCCGGGCCGATCGGGCCCTTCCACACCGTGGCGGCGCTCGAACAGGCGCTCGCCACCGATCCGGAAGCCGCCCGCAACCCCGATGTCCGCTACTGGTGCGACGAAGTGCGCCCGCACGTGGACGGGCACCGGGTGCGCTGGATCGGTTCGCTGCGCGCGACCGAGCGCGACGTGCTGCTCGCCCGGGCCCGAGCGTGTGTTTTCCCGCTGCACTGGGAAGAACCGGGTGGCACGGCCGTGGTGGAGTCACTGGCGCTGGGCACGCCGGTGATCGGCTACCGCCGCGGCTGCCTGCCCGAGCTGATCGACGAGGGCAGCACCGGCTTCCTGGTCGAACCCGGCGACGAGGACGCGCTGGCCGACGCGCTGGCACGCGCGGGCGAGCTCGATCCCGCGGCCTGCCGTCGCGCCGCCGCCACCCGGTTCACGCCGGGCGTCATGGCCGAGCAGTACCTTTCGCTGTACCGGACGGTGCTCGGCCTGGACTCGGTGGCACACCGCACGAACGGGCTCACGCAGACGCTGAGAACGTGAACACCGCCTGAAGCACGTGCCGCCGCCGGTCGGCCAGATCCGCGAACAGCTCCGGTGCCTTCTCGAACGGCACCAGATCGCTGACGAGGTGTTCGCGGATCGCCGGCCCTTCGGCCCGCAGCAACGCGATCGTCTCGGCGGACAGGCGTTCGCGGTCCCAGAGGTGCGCGAGCCCGCGCGGCATCCGGCCGATCTGGGCGCAGCGCAGGCCGAGTCCGTTGTGGTGGAACTCCTCGCCGAGCCGCAGCGCGTCCGCCCCGCTCTGGTAGAACGCGAGATCGATGACGGTGCCCTGCGGTCGCAGCAAGCGCAGTGCCAGGCCCAAGGTGTCCGCCTGACCCCGGCACTGGAACACCAGATCGGCGCCCCGGTCGCCGGGCCGGTGGCGCCAGCGGGTCTTCATCCGCGTGGGGGTGTCCCCATCGGACGGGTCGAGCGTGGCGAAGCCGAGGTTTTCCGCGGCCTGCCGCCGTTGCGGGGTCGGATCGACGACCACCACTTCGGCGGCGCCGTGGTGCCGGGCGAACAACGCGGTCAGCAGGCCGACCACGCCGGCGCCGGTGACCGCGACGCGCAGGCCGGCCACGCCGTCACCGAGCGAACGGGCGCCGGTGCCGTGCAGTTCGGCCGCCGCGTGGAGCAGTCCGTTGGCGCAGATGGGCCCCATGTGGGCCACGTAGATGCCGAGCAGCGGATCCAGTCCGGCGGGCAAGGGGACCACGCGCTCGGCGAGCGGATCGGCGCGGTGGTGCGACCGGTGGCCGTAGGTCATCGCCACCAAGGTACCTTCCGCGAACGCCGGGACGCGGCTCGCCACGATCCGGCCCACCTGCATGTAACCCCACTGCCGCACCGGGAATCCGGTGTGCGCCGGCCCTTCGCCGAACAGGCCCAGTTCGCCGTCCCAGCCGTTCTTCAGGTGCGGGTGGGTACCCTTGACGAACGACAGCTCGGTCCCCGCGGAAAGTCCACTGTAGACCGCCTCGACGTCGAAAGTGCCTTCCTCCGGCCGATCCGGCTGCTCCATCGGCTGGAGGCTGACCTCGCCCGGCCGCTCGATCACCAGAAGTCGTTCAGACGGCATGGTTTCGCGCTCCCAGCTCCACCGGCACGCCTCTGGCCGCCGAGTCGGCGACAGCGCACGCGAGCCGGTGGGTGCGCAGCGCGTCTTCGTACGGAGTCCGGATGTCGTCGCCGCGGCCCAGCACGGCGTCGACGAAAGCGCGGTCGGCGGCTCGTTTGGCCGCATCGGGGTCGAGCAACCGTGTTTGCGGCTCGTCCCGCCCTTGCCGCAGCCGGAGTTCGCCTTCGGTCACCGAGATCGCCAGATCGCCGGCGTAGACCTCCAGCCCGGCCCGGTGTTTCCAGCCGAGCAGGCAGGTCGCCGCGAGCGTGCCGATCGCGCCACCGGCGAACCGCAGGTTCGCCACCGTGGCGCCGTCGATGTCGGCTCCCGGCACGCCCGGCGGATCGACGTCGGCGATCGCGTGCACTTCGGTCACTTCGCCGACCAGCATCCGGGCGAGGTCGAGCACGTGGATGGCTTGCTCGATGACCTGGCCGCCGGAGTGCGCGCGCTGCGCCCACCACGGCACGGGCGGGACCTTGTCGAGCCAGGCGCCCATGGCCAGCCGCACGGGCCGCTCCCGCAACGCGTGCTGGGCCAGCGCCACACCTTGCGAATACCGCCAGTGGTGGCCGACCGCGGTGATCAGCCCGGCATCGGCGATCAGCCGCCCGATCCGGTCGGCCTCCTCCGCGTCCAGGCCGACCGGTTTTTCCACGAACAGCGGCAATCCCGCGGCCGCCACCGCTTCTTCCGGGGGACCGTGGCACCAGGGCGGCACGCAGACGTACACTGCGTCGAGCCCCGAATCGAGTAGTTCGTTCACCCCGGGCACCGCGCGGGCGCCGAAATCCGTGGCGAATCCGGTCGCCCGATCGTGGTCGACATCGGTCACCGCGGCCACGGTCACATCGCTGAACCCCCCCAGTGTTTCCGCGTGACGCCGGGCGACTCCGCCCGCTCCGACAAACCCGATCCGGCATGCGGTCATGTTGGCTGGATACCCCTCGGACGAGTGGTGGAAACAGCATTCCGGGTGTCACCCGGTTGACCCGATTGGCCCTCGCGCCACCGGGTAGCCATTCTGCTGGCAGGTCCGCCAGTACGAAGGTGAGAACGATGACGAGCATTCAGGAGCGGGAGACGGTCAGCGAGGAGCTGGACGCCGCGGCCGGTGGTGCGACCGAAGTCCCCCGGCAGCGCTCCCGCGGGGAAGAACTGGAATACGACCTCGAGCCGACGATCGTGCTCGGCCGCGAGTGATCACCGGGTGAGCCGCGCCGGGAGGTGTTCGTAGCCGCGCAGGATGCGGGTCGCCCGCCGTTGCGCGCCGGGGGTCAGGCGCAGCGACGGGAAGCGGTCGAACAGCACCCGGAGGCCGACCTCGCCCTCCATCCGCGCCAGCGCGGCGCCGAGGCAGTAGTGCCGCCCGGCGGAGAACGACAGGTGTTCGCGGGCGTTCTCCCTGGTGGTGTCGAACCGAGCCGGGTCGGTGAACACGGCCGGATCCCGGTTCGCCCCGGCGAGGATCGTGGTGACCACGGCGCCTTCCGGCACCCGGACGCCGGACACTTCGGTGTCGCGCAGGCAGGTCCGCCCGGTCAGCAGCACGGGCGGATCGACCCGCAGGATCTCCTCGACCGCGTTCGGCCAGCCGCCGGGATCGGCGCGGAGCGCTTCGAGCTGCTCCGGGTGGTCGTGCAGCAGCGCGATGCCGTTGCCGAGCAGGTTCACCGTGGTTTCGAACCCGGCCGCGAGCACCAGCCCGGCGGTGGCCTTGAGCTCACGGCCGGTGAGACCGACACCGTCCTCACGCGCGGCGATGAGCTTGCTCAGCAGGTTGTCGCCGGGGTTCTCGCGCAGGTGGTCCAGGTGCCGGGTGAGCCAGCCGTCGAAGGCTTCGAGCGCCGCCTCCACCGCGCGGAACTGCCGCCACGGCAAGCCCATGTCCAGGCTGGGCGCGGCCGCGGTCCCCAGTTCGAGCACGCGTTGCCGCTCGTGGGCGGGCACGCCGAGGATTTCCGCGATGACGGTGACCGGGAGCAGTCCGCAGTAGGCGCCGACCAGGTCGACGGGATCGGCGGGGGCGAGCTGGTCGAGCAGTTCCCCGGCGATCTGCTCGGTGCGCTCGCGCAGGTTCTCCACCGCACGCACGGTGAACACTCTGGTCACGAGCTTGCGGTAACGCGTGTGGTCCGGCGGCTCGGTGGCCAGCAGGGACGGCGGCGCCACCGGGTGCAGCAGGTCGGTGGCGGACCACTCGGTCAGCCGCGCGAGCACGCCGTCACCGGCCGCGCCGACCCCGCTGCGGAAGTCGTTGCCGGTGAGAATCTCCTTCACCGTCGCGTGCGAGGTCGTGGCGTAGACGAACCGGGACTTGAGCAGCGGACCGCGGGCGCGGATGCCGTCGAACACCTCGGCCAGCTGGGCTGTCGGCGTCCCGGAGGCCTCGACGAAGAGGCGCGCCTGCAGATCACCTCGCCGGGCGGCGGCGCGCAGGGCGGTGCGGGGGAGCGCGTGGCCGAGGCCCCAGCGCACCATCGGCTTGATCCTGGCTTCTGCGGTCGTCGGCACCTTACTTACGGTAGGAAAGCCGGGAGCCGCTGGTCAAGTAGCGGTCCGCGCTGAACAGACCGGACGGTTTGTCCGGGTGGTTACTTTCCGGCTACCTTCGGTGCCTCCCCGTCGGAAGGTGGACCCCCATGCGTTTCCGAAGCCCGATGGCCGGTGCCGCCGCCGCTCTGCTGGCCGCCGCGTTGCTGGTCCCCGCGGCACAGGCGTTTCCGGCCACTTCGAAGCAGCAGTTGCTCGACCACCTGCGGGCGACCGCGGGCAGCGGCGTGATCTCCGGGCAGCACAACAAGGAACCGGCTTCGCTGCCGTCGCAGTACACCGCGCAGGTGCACGCGATCACCGGCCAGTACCCGGGGCTGTGGGGCGGGGACCTGATGTTCCGCGCGCCGGACGTCGCCGACCGGCAGCGCGTGATCGACCAGGCCAAGACCGAATGGGCCAACGGTTCGCTCGTCGCCCTCACCTGGCACGTGTGCACGCCGACCGGGCCGGGCACCTGCGAGTTCGACGGCGGGGTGAAGACGCGGATCAGCGACGAGCAGTTCGGCCAGATCGTCACCGAGGGCACCGCGCTGAACCAGGCGTGGAAGCGGCGCCTCGACGAGGTCGTGCCGTACCTGCGGCAGTTGAAGGACGCCGGGGTCCCCGCGTTGTTCCGGCCGCTGCACGAGATGAACGAATCCTGGAACTGGTGGGGGAACCGCCCCGGCCCCGACGGCGGGGCCAAGCTCTACCGCATCACGCGCGACCACCTTTCGGGCAAGGGGCTCGACAACCTGATCTGGGTGTGGAACGTCCAGGACAACCCGGCCGGCGGCTGGGCGGACTACTACCCGGGCGACGACTACGCCGACGTGGTCTCCCTGGACGTCTGGTACAAGGACCGCCCGAACGCGGGTGACTACCAGCAGATGCTCGGGATCGCCGGGCAGAAGCCGCTGGCCGTGGCCGAGATGGGCAAGATCCCGGACGCGGGGATGCTGACCGGGCAGCCGCGCTGGAGCTACTTCATGGTCTGGTCGGAACAACTGCGCGGCAACAACTCCAACGCCGAGATCCAAGCGGGCTACTTCCACCCCCGGGTCCTGAACCAGGGCGAGATCCACCTCGGCTGACAACCCTGCGCCCAGACCAATCCGCCGGTCGCCGGGCTCCGAATGACCGGCATGAGCAGCCCGGAGGAACCCCCAGGACCGGCCACCGCGCGACCGCCGGCGCTGGTGTCGGCCTCACTGGGCGTGCTCGCCCTGCTGGCGGCGCTGGCGGCCGGGCACCTGGTCGCCGGGTTCATCAGCGGCAACGCCTCGCCCTACCTCGCCGTCGGCAACGGCGCCATCGACCTCACCCCGGTCGGGCTGAAGGACTTCGCGATCCGGACCTTCGGCACCTACGACAAGCTCGTGCTCCTGCTGAGCATGGCCGTGGTGATGGTGCTCGTGTCGGCGGCGGCGGGTCTCGCGTCGCGGCGTTCCGCGGTGCCGGGGGCGGTGGTGATCGGGCTGTTCGGCGTGGTCGGCATCGTCGCGGTGGCCGCGCGTCCCGACCTGAGCGGCGTCGCGGTGCTCGCGCCGGTGGCCAGCCTGCTCGCCGGAGTCGGGGTTTTCCTGTGGCTACACGGGAAACTACGTGCCTCGCGGGTCGGATCGACGGACGGGCCATCGCGGCGTTCGGTGTTGTTCGCCGGTGCCGGAGTGGTGGTCGGGGCGGGGGTGGCCGGGGCCGCGGGCCAGGCGCTCGCCGGAACGCGCGACGCCGCGTCCTCACGGGCGGACGTCGGCGCTCTGGTGCCTGCACGGACCGCGCCCGCCATCCCCGCCGACGCAGACTTCGCGAAGCTCGGCACCCCGCCGTTCCTCACGCCCAACAAGGACTTCTACCGGGTGGACACCGCGTTGTCGGTGCCGCAGCTGCGGACCGAGGACTGGCGCCTGCGCGTCCACGGCATGGTCGAGGACGAGCGGACCTTCAGCTACGCCGACATCCGCGACCGGCCGCTGGTCGAACGCACCATCACCATGACCTGCGTGTCCAATGAGGTCGGTGGCCCGTATGTCTCCACGGCGAACTTCGTCGGCGTGGACCTGGCGGACCTGCTGACCGAGGCGGGCGTCCGGCCCGGGGCCGAGCAGGTGTTCTCGACCAGTGTGGACGGCTGGACGGCGGGCACCCCGGTGGCCGCCGCGCTGGACCGCGGCCGGGGCGCGATGCTGGCGATCGGGATGAACGGCGAACCGCTGCCGGTCGAACACGGTTTTCCCGCCCGCCTGGTCGTTCCGGGACTCTACGGTTATGTTTCGGCCACCAAATGGGTGGTCGACCTGGAAATCACCACGTGGGCGGCGCGGCGCGCGTATTGGCTCGACCGCGATTGGGCCGAGCAGGCGCCGATCAAAACGCAGTCGCGCATCGATTTCCCGAAGGGTTTCGAAACGGTGCCCGCCGGCAGGGTCCGCCTCGGCGGGGTCGCCTGGGCGCAGCACCGGGATCGAGCGGATCGAGGTCCGGCTGGACCGTGGCCCGTGGCAGGAAGCCCTGCTGTCCCGGGAAGTCAACCTCGACACCTGGCGCATGTGGTGGCACGAGTTCGACGTGCCCCAGGGCAGTCATCAGGTGTTCTGCCGAGCCGTCGACAAAACCGGCTACGTGCAGACCGAGGACCGCATGGGCACCGTTCCGGACGGTGCCACCGGCTGGCACACCATCTCCTTTTCGGCGAAGTGAGCCGTATCACCCGATCGGACGCAATCCGGTTCACCGGGCAGTTCCGAATCACCGTCGAGAAGGAAAACAAGTCGCAGGAAAATGGAGTGATCGCAGTGAAGAACCTTCGCCTCGCCGGAACCGGTCTCGCCGCGGTGGCCATGCTTTCCCTGGCTGCTTGCAGCGGGGGCGAGTCCGCGTCGCCCGGCAACACCGCCGCTCCGGCTCCCGCGCCGTCGAGTGAGATGGCTCCGTCGATGCCCGCCCCCGCCGCAGGGGGTGCCGGGGTGACGACCAACGCGGACGTGTTCGGTCCGGCGTGTTCGCAGCTGCCGCAGGGCAACGAGCCCGGTTCGCTGGACTCGATGGGCCCGCAGCCGGTGGCCAGCGCCGCCTCGACGAACCCGCTGCTGACCAAGCTGGTGGCCGCGGTGAAGGCGACCAATCTGGTGGACACGCTGAACAGCCAGGAGGCGATCACCGTGTTCGCCCCGGCCGACCCGGCGTTCGCCGAGCTGGGCGACGCCAAGTTCACCGAGCTGGCGGGCAAGCCGGATGAGCTGGCGCCGATCCTGCAGTACCACGTCGTGGCCAAGCGCTACGACGCCAAGGGCCTCGAAGCCGCCGGTGGTTCGCTGGACAGCCTGAACACCGCCGGTGGGCCGCTGAAGATCGTGGGCAGCGGCGAGAACATGACGGTGAACGGCGCGAAGGTGCTGTGCGGCAACATCCCCACCAAGAACGCCACCGTCTTCGTGATCGACAAGGTCATGATGCCCGGCACCAACCAGTAGTCACCACCCCGATCGTCGATCGGGCACGGACACGAATGTGGCTTTCGGAGCGGAATCCGCCCCGGAAGCCACATTCGTGTCCGGTGTGTGGAGGGGTCAGGATGGGGGGAGCGCGAACTCCGCCCACACGATCTTCCCGCCGTCGCGCGCGGTCTGGCCCCAGGTGTCCACGTAGGCCTCGATCATGCGCAGGCCGCGCCCGCCATCGGTGCTCGGGGCGCGGTATTCGGCCCGTACCGGCGAACCGTCACTGACCTCGACGCGCAGCGAGCCGTTCGCGTGCCGCAGGAGGACCCGGCGTGGGGCGGCGCCGTGCCGGATGGCGTTCGAGGCCAGTTCGTCCAGCGCGCCGACGATGTCGGCCAGCAGCGCCGGGTCGACGCCGGGGACGCCTTCGAGGGCGGCTCGTGCCCAGCCGCGGACCCGGCCCAGTTCGGTGGGATCACCGGCGAGATCCAGTGCGTGCTGTCCTGGATCTTTGTCCACCACGGTCGCGGCCCTTTCCCCCGATCGGAAGAACGCTGTCCCCTCGGATAGCTGATCGGTGAGTACCCCAGCGTAAACCTCTCCGGCGACGCGGCGAGCTTACGCGAGGGCTCTCGGCGTGGTGTGTAGCCTTCCCCAGACGGCCCGCCCGGCGCGGGCGGCGAACGGTGGATACGGCGGATTCGGAGGGTGGATGGGCTCGGCTCACTCGCCTGAACAGGCAGGTCCACTGCCGCGGCTGTCCGTGGGTTACCGGATGAGCGTGCTGTTGATCGAAGACGACGACGGCGACGCGCTGCTGGTGGAGGAGATGCTCGCCGACGCGCTGGAGCCGACCACCCTGCAACGGGTGGTCACCCTCGCCGAGGCGCTGGCCACCCCGATCCGCGCGGACTGCGTGCTGCTCGACCTCGCCCTGCCCGACGCGATGGGCCTCGACTCGGTGGCCCGGATCCGCCGGGCCGCGCCCGGCACCGCGGTGGTGGTGCTGACCGGCCGCGCCGACGAGCGCACCGGCCAGGCCGCGGTCGCCGCCGGTGCCCAGGACTACCTGGTCAAGAACCAGGTCGACGGGCCCCTGCTGAGCAAGGCGCTGCGGTACGCCTGGGAGCGCAAGCGCGCCGAGCAGGTCGAACAGTCCCTTCGCGAACAGCAGTTGCTGGCCAGCGAGTACACGCGCCTGGAGCGCGGCCTGCTGCCCACCCCGCTGCTGGCCTCCGACGAACTCTCGCTGGTCGCCCGCTACCGGCCCGGCCGGGACGGCGCACTGCTCGGCGGCGACTTCTACGACGCGGTCGAACTGACCGACGGCACCCTGCACGTGCTCATCGGCGACGTCTCCGGCCACGGCCCCGACGAGGCGGCGCTCGGTGTCGCGCTGCGCATCGCCTGGCGTTCACTGGTGCTCGCCGGGCTCCCGCAGGACGAGGTGCTGGCCACCGTCCAGCAGGTGCTGATGCACGAACGGATCCACAACCACTTCGCCACCGTGTGCGCGCTTTCGGTGGCCCCGGACCGCCGGTCGGTGCGGATGCGCCTCGCCGGTCACCCGCCCCCGCTGCTGCTCAGCGGCGCCGGCGCGGACCTGCTGCCGGTCGACCGGCTCGGCGTACCGCTCGGCGTGCTGCCCGACGCCCGCTGGGAAGCCGCCGAGATCGACCTCGAACCCGGCTGGACCCTGTTGCTGTGCACCGACGGCATCTTCGAGGGCCGCAGCGGGAACGGGGTGGAACTGCTCGGGCAGGAGGACATGACCGCGCTGTTCGTCGACCTGCTCCGCGCGCGGCCGGACTGGCGGGACGACCCGGCCGAGGTGCTCGACACGTTGATCGCCGAGGTCGAAAGCCGCAACAGCGGCCCGCTCGACGACGACGTGGCGGTGGTGCTGCTCACCCACCAGGAGGCGGCATGAGCACGGAAACCACGGAACAACTGCGCCGCCGGGCCGCGACCAGCTGGCCGATCCGCCGCTGGCTGACCCTGCTGGCCTCGATCACCACCGCTCTGCTGGTCGGCGTGATCGTCGCCGGGGTCCTGGCGCTGGGCAACCTGGACCAGGCCCGCGTCCGCCTGGTCGACGAGATCGACCCGGGGCTGACCGGGGCGCAGATGCTGACCTCGGCCCTGCTGAACCAGGAGACCGGCGTCCGGGGCTACCTGCTCACCGGCGACCGGCGCTTCTACGCGCCCTACACGCAGGGCCAGGCCGAGCAGGCGCGTGCGGTGACGCAGCTGCGCGACGCCGGTGCCCAGCCCGGCACGGTGGCCGGCGCGGACCTCGACGCCGTGCTGGAGCGGGCGGGGGAGTGGCAGCGGATGGCCGAGTCCTGGACCGCGCCCGGCGCCCCGCAGATCGGCGCGCAGCAGGTGGAGCTGAGCAAGGCCTACTTCGACGGCGTCCGCCAGGTCCTCGACGTGCAGCGCGGCCACTACACCACCGCGCGGGCCGAGGCACGGGCCGATCTGAACACCACGGCCACCTTCCTGCAGTCGGTGCTGGCCGTGGTGGCGGTCCTGCTGATCGCCCTGTTCACCGCGCTCTACCTGGGTTTCCGCCGGGCGATCGCGCGCCCGCTGCAGACGCTGGCCACCGAGGTCAGGGCGGTCACCGAGGACGACCTGCACCGCCAGGTCAGCGTCAGCGGGCCGCGTGAACTGGTCCAGCTGGGCGCCGACGTGGAGGACATGCGCCGGCGGATCGTCGCCGAACTGGCCGAGCTGCAGCGCGCCAGGGACGAGCTGCAGCGGTCCAATTCGGACCTCGAGCAGTTCGCCTACGTCGCCTCGCACGACCTGCAGGAGCCGCTGCGCAAGGTGGCCAGCTTCTGCCAGCTGCTGCAGCGCCGCTACCAGGGGCAGCTCGACGAGCGCGGCGACCAGTACATCGAGTTCGCGGTGGACGGCGCGCGCCGGATGCAGGCGCTGATCAACGACCTGCTGGCGTTCTCCAGGGTCGGCCGCAAAACCGGTGAGAGCGCCGAGATCGACGCCGAGAAGCTGGTCAAGCAGGCGGTGCGCAACCTGGAGACGGTCGTCGAGGAGACCGGCGCGACGATCACCCACGGCGAGCTGCCGGTGGTGCACGGCGAGACCAGCCTGCTCACCGGGGTCTTCCAGAACCTGCTCAGCAACGCGCTGAAGTTCCGCGGCGAGCAGCCGCCGGAGATCCGGATCGAGGCAGAGCGGACCGGGGACGACTGGACGTTCTCGGTCACCGACAACGGGATCGGCATCGAACCGGAGTACGCCGACCGGATCTTCGCGATCTTCCAGCGGCTGCACCCGAAGAGCGCCTACCCGGGCACCGGCATCGGGCTGGCGATGTGCCGCAAGATCGTCGATCACCACGGTGGCCGCATCTGGCTGGACACCGAGGCGCCCGCCGGGCACACCCGCTTCCGCTTCACCCTGCCGGTCGAACCGGTCCCGGCACCCGGGGAAGAGCCCGCGGCGACGACCGCAGAAAGTGAGACACCGTGACCGAATCACTGGCGCCGATCGACATCCTGCTGGTCGAGGACGACCCCGGCGATGTGCTGATGACGCAGGAAGCCTTCGAGCACCACAAGATCCGCAACACGCTGCACGTGGTCAGCGACGGGGTCGAGGCGCTGGACTTCCTGCGCCGCACCGGCACCCACCCCGACGCCCCGCGTCCCGGCCTGATCCTGCTCGACCTCAACCTGCCGAAGAAGGACGGGCGCGAGGTGCTCGCCGAGATCAAGGCCCAGCCGGAACTGCGCAGCATCCCGGTGGTGGTGCTGACCACTTCCGAGGCCGAAGAGGACATCCTGCGCAGCTACGACCTGCACGCCAACGCCTACGTCACCAAGCCGGTCGACTTCGAGCGCTTCGTCGAGGTCGTCCGCCAAATCGACGACTTCTTCGTCACCGTGGTGAAGCTGCCGCGCTAGGTTCCTCCCGCACCCGCTGTCCGTGTCGTCCCTGGGTCGCCGGCCTCATGCAGGGGAATCGCCGAGCGCTTCCAGGAAGGCGCTCGCCGCCGGGCTGAGGCCGGATCGGCTCCACACCAGGTATTCGACACGGCCTGGGGCGTCGCGCACCGGAATGGTCGCGACTCCGGCGAGCTGGGCCGCGTAGGCCGGGGGCAGCATGCACACCGCCAGGCCCTGGCGGATGATCTTGGCCATGAAGTCCGGCGCGGCCGTGACCTCGAAGGCGACTTCGCGGACCAGTCCGGCCGCGGCGAAGGCCTGGTCGGACTGCAGGCGGCCCGCCGTCCCGGCCGGGAAGTCCACGAAGGTCTCCTCGGTCAGGCGGCGCAGGTCCACTTCGGACTCGCCGGCGAGCGGGTGGTCCGGCGAGGTCACGGCGACGAGGCGGTCCCTGGCCAGTTCACGGGCGTGCACACCCTCCGGCCGGGCGGTGGTGGGCAGCCCGAGGAAGGCGATCTCGATGACGCCCTCCTTCACCTGCTCGACGAGTTCTTCGCTGGCACCGGACCGCAGGCCGACGCGCACCTGCGGGTAGCGCTGGTGGAACTCGTGCAGTGCCAGGGGGATGTCCACCGCGGCGACGGTGGGGATGGCGCCGACCGTCAGCCGCCCGCGCACTTCGCCGATGGCCGCGGCGACTTCGGCGACCGCGCGTTCGGCGGCGTCGAGGCACTGCCGCGCGGCGGGCAGGAACGCCGCCCCGGCCGCGGTCAACCGCACGCGGCGGCTCGTGCGGTCGAACAACTTCGCGCCCAGTTCCCGTTCCAGGCGGGCGATCTGGTGGCTGAGCGCGGACTGCGCGACGAAGCAGCGCTCGGCGCCGCGGGTGAAGCTGTTCGTCTCGGCGACGGCGACCACGTACCTCAGGTGCTGGAGTTCCACGGATCTATCTTGGTTCACGATCGATCCGTTGACAAACATGTATTGGACTCATGGTTGCTGGTCAGCCGACACTGATCCGGTGACTACTTGGACATCCACCAGCACGTTCTCCCGCACGGCGGCGACCGCCTTCGCTCCCGCGGTCTGGGGCACCACCTATGTCGTCACCACGGAACTGCTGCCCAGCGGCCACCCGTTGTTCGCGAGCCTGATGCGCGCGCTGCCCGCCGGGCTGATCGCGCTGGCCATCGCCCGGACGCTGCCGCGCGGTGAATGGTGGTGGCGGGCGGCGGTGCTCGGAGTGCTCAACATGGGCTTGTTCTTCCCGTTGCTCTTCCTCGCCGCGGAACGATTACCCGGCGGCGTCGCGGCCACCCTCGGTGCGGCGCAACCACTCGTGGTCGCGGCGCTGGCGGTCGGGGTGCTGCACGAGCGCCCGTCCGCGGTCAGGTTCGCCTGGGGACTGGCCGGGGTGGCCGGGGTCGGCATGGTGGTGCTCGGCCCCGCCGCGGGGTTCGACCTGGTCGGCGTGCTCGCCGGGCTCACCGGGGCGCTCGGCATGGCGCTCGGCGTCACGCTGACCAAGCGCTGGGGCAGGCCCACCGGGGTCGGCCCGGCCACGCTCGCGGGCTGGCAACTGACCGCGGGCGGGGTGTTCCTGGTGCCCGTCACGTTGGTCTTCGAAGGCGCGCCACCGGTGATCGACCTGCCCGCGGTGGCCGGGTACCTCTGGCTCGGACTGGTCGGCGGCCTGCTGGCGTACGTGCTGTGGTTCCGCGGCATCGGCCTGCTGCCGGTCACCTCGGTCGCGGTGCTGGGCCTGCTCTCCCCGATGGTCGCCGCGGTGCTCGGCGTGCTCGTGCTCGGCCAGGACCTCGGTCCGGTGCAACTCGCCGGCTTCGCGCTGGCACTCGCCGCGATGGTGGCGGGGCAACTCCCCGCAGGAAGGATCGTCCGATGAAGATCGCCGTTGTCGGTGCGGCGGGCATGGCCGGTTCGCGGGTCGTCGCGGAGGCGGTGCGGCGCGGGCACGAGGTGACCGCGGTCCACCGCGGAACGGTGCCGCCGTTGCCTTCCGGGGTGCTGCCGGTGCGGGCGGACGCCGTCGACCGCGACCGGATCACCGGGTTGTTCCGTGCGGTGGACGCGGTCGTCGGGGCGACCCGCCCGCGCGAAGGGCACGAGGACACGGTCGGTCCCACCACCATCGCGTTGCTCGACGCCGCCGTGGCCGCGGGCAGGCGCATCCTGTTCGTCGGCGGTGCGGGTCCACTGAGGACAGATACGGACGGGCTCGTGGTCGACGATCCGCGGTACGTCCCGGCGCGGTACCGGACCATCGCCGCCGCGAGCGTCGCGCAACTCCGGGTCTGCGAGGCGCATGCGGCCGACTGGGTCTACCTGAGCCCGCCCGCGTTGCTCGAACCCGGTTCGCGCCTGGGCGTGTATCGCCGTGGTGGCACCGTCCTCGTCACCGCGCCGGACGGCTCGTCCCGCATCTCCGCCGAAGACCTCGCTGTCGCGGTGCTCGACGAACTCGAGGAACCGGGGAACGAACGGCACTTCGGCGTCGGTTACTGAGCTCCCGGCCAGATGCCGTCGAACTGGGCGTGGACCGGTGGTTCGCCACCGGCGGCGGCGAAGGCGGTCAGCGCGTCGACCAGGCCCTGGCGGTGGGTGGCGGGCATCTCGGCGACGATCTCCGCGATCTCCGCCCGGCGGCGGGCGGTGACCCGGCGGACCACCCGGGTGCCGGACGCGGTCAGCGAGAGCACGATTTCGCGGCGCGACTCCGGGCTCGTCCGCCGGTCCACCATGCCGGCCGTGACCAGCCGGTTGACCATGCGGTTGGCGGTCGACGGGTTCACCCCGAGGTGCTCGGCGAGCGTGGCGTGCTTGAGCGGGCCGCGGGTGTCCAGCACCACCAGGAGGCGGAACTGGGGCAGCGTGACGGCTTCGTCGATGGCGGCCAGTGAGCGCACGGAGACCGCGACCAGCAGGCGGGACGCGGTCAGCACGGCATCGGTGACGGCGTCGGCCGCCGGTGGACTCCCCATGGTGTCCAGTTTGTCGGGAAAGCGTTGCACAGTGCAACTGTGTACCGTGGCGGGGTGACCCTGACCGCCCGGCCGCCTCGTGGCCTTCTGCGAGCCCTGCTCCGCGCGCCCCTGCTCGCTTACCGGGCGCACCTGGGTTTCCTCTTCGGGCACCGCCTGGTGCACCTGGTCCACATCGGACGGAAGTCGGGGCGGCTGCGGGAAGTGGTGCTGGAGGTCGTCCGGTACGGGCCGGGGGAGATCGTGGTCGTCGCGGGCTGGGGTGCGCGGGCGGACTGGCTGCGCAACCTGCGCGTCGCCCCGGCCTACCTGATCGAGAGCGGGCGAACCCGCTGGCCTGCCCCGCGGCACCGCTACCTCGACGCGGACGAAACGCTGCGGTTGCTGGTGGACTACCGGGCGCGGCACCCGCGGGCGTGGCGGCGCCTGGCGCCGACGCTCGGCATGCCCGCGGACCCGCGGGATGCCGAAGGTCCGCTGCCGCAAGCGGTCGCCTTCGGTCCTGGGTGAGGATTGTCGGTGGGCGGGGCTAGGGTCGGCGCATGACCACACTCTCGAACCGCCCGAACACCGCGCTCGTGGTGATCGACGTGCAGAACGTCGTCGTGGCGAAGGCGCACGAGCGCGATGCCGTCGTGGCGAACATCGGCGAGCTGGTCGAGCGGGCGCGGGCCGCGCGGGTGCCCGTCGTCTGGGTGCAGCACTCCGATGAGGAGATCGAGCGGGGCAGCGAGGGCTGGCGGATCGTGCCGGAGCTGGTGCCGGGGGAGCGGGAGCCGGTGGTGCAGAAGCACTACCCCGATTCGTTCGAAGAGACCGAGCTGGAGACCGTGCTGGGAGGCCTGCGTGCCGGACACCTCGTGGTCGCGGGCGCTTCGACCGATGTCTGCATCCGGTCCACGCTGCACGGCGCCGTCGTCCGGGGTTATGACGCCACCCTCGTCGCCGATGGTCACACCACGGAAGACCTGACCGCGTACGGCGCCCCGCCGCCGGCGCAGGTCATCGCCCACACGAACCTGTACTGGGGCTACCACGCCGCTCCGGGTCGTAAGGCTGCTGCTGTGGCCGCGAAGGAGATCACCTTCGCCTCCTGACTCCTGCCGCTCGGCTTCCGCTTGCCGGGGTCCATCCCGGTTGTCCCGCTGAGCGCCGGGATGCCTGCCCTTCGGCTACGCGCGGCTTCGGGCTGCCTGCCGCCTCGGCTGCCTCAATGCGGAACTCGGCCGCGCGAACGTGGGTTTCGGCTGCGCGAACGCGGGGTTCGGGTGCGTGAGCGCGGGACTCGCCTGCACGAGTGTGGGTCTCGCTTGCGGGAGTGCGGAACTCGCCTGCGCGAACGTGGGGTTCAGCTGCCTGGGTGCGGGACTCGTCTGCGGGAGTGCGGGTCTCGGCTGCACGAGTGTGGGGTTCGGCTGCGCGAACGTGGGGTTCGGGTGTCTGAGCGTGGGGTTCGGGTGTGGGGGTCGGGGGCTGAACGTGGGGATCTGTTTATGGGGCTTACCGGATGGGGGTGGTGGGGGATTCAAGGGGTCGGGAAACTGCTGGTATCTGCCGATTTGCGCAATGTTCAACGAGGGTTGGTGGTACGGGGACATGGCGGCGAGGCTGGGGAGAAAGTGGTCTGAAACACCTTGACATTCACCCACTCGGCCCAGTCATTTTCGGGGTGGTTGCCATCCGGCGCCGTAACCTCGGGAAATGGGTGTGAGGGCGGCATGGCGCTCGGTGATCATGGGTGGACCTGGGGAAGGTCTCCCGTCGCACGGTGGAGGCGCATGAACACGCCGGGGTGATTCATGGTAAAAAACGGACCCTGTCTGTTCCGCGGTAGTCGACTGTCATTTCAGGAGTTCGTGAATCCCCGTGCAGAGCAAAGAAGAGTCCGACAAACCGTATGACAAGTCGATCCGGAAAAGGCTGACCAGGACCGTTCTCATTCCGAGCGTCACCCTGCTGGTCCTCTGGACCGCGGTGTCCTCGTACTTCTTCATCAACGGTCTTTACGTCCGCCTGGTCGCGGCGTCGGTGCGCGAGGTGTCCATCCCCGCGGCCACCACGCTCGCCGCGGTCCAGAAGGAACGCCAGACCGCGCTGCAGTACCTGGACGACCCGGTGGTGGGCCAGACCCGGCTGCTGGAGCAGCAGAAGGCCACCGACGAGAAGCTCGTGGTGCTGCAGGCCGCGTTCGCGTCGACGATCTCCAGCGCCCCGGACGAGGTCGCGGCCAAGGTCAACGCGCTGAAGGGCCAGTTCGACCAGCTGCCCGTGCTGCGCTCGCAGATCAACTTCCGCAGCATCGACCGCGCGCAGGTCAACGACTACTACAACGGCGTGCTGGACTCCGCGTCGAACCTGTTCGACACCCAGGCCCGGATCGTGCCGGACGCCGAGGCCGCGCACGGCGGTGTCACGGCGACCACGGTCTTCCGCGCCAGCGACCTGATGTCGCGGGAGACCTCGCTCGTCTCCACCGCGTTCGCCGCCGGTTCCTTCGCGCCGGACGACTTCGTCCAGTTCACCCGGCTGTCCGGTTCGTACCGGATGCAGCTCGCCCAGGTCGAGCCCTTCCTCGACCCCGAGGTCCGCGGCAAGTACCAGGCGCTGGTCACGAGCCCGGCGTGGAAGCAGCTCATCGAAGCGGAGGATGCGCTGGTCAAGCGCGGTCCGTGGGCCGGATCCGGGCAGAACACCGTGCCGGTGACCGAAAGCGACTGGCAGAGCGCGACCGAGCAGGTCGCCCAGCGCCTCAACGACCTCGCCATCGAACAGGCCGACAAGGTCTCCGGTGCGGCGATCGACTCCGGTGACGCCCAGCTGCGCAACGCGATCATCGGCAGTGTCCTGGCGCTGTTCGCCTCGCTCGCGGCGATCATCGTCGCGGTGCGGGTGTCCCGCTCGCTCGTCGACCGCGCGCTGATGACGCGCCTCGCGCGGCTGCGCAACGACTCGCTCGACCTCGCCCGCAACCGCCTGCCCCGCATCGTGGAGCGGCTGAAGAACGGCGAACCCGTCGACGTCGAGCAGGAGCTGCCGCAGCTCGACCACGGCCGGGACGAGATCGGCCAGGTGGCCGAGGCGTTCAACGCCGCGCAGCTCACCGCCGTCAACGCCGCGGCCAGCGAGGCGAAGGCACGCAGCGGTGTGCACAACGTGTTCCTCGGCATCGCCCACCGCAACCAGGTCCTGGTCCACCAGCAGCTGCAGATCCTCGACGAGATGGAAAACCGCGAGGAGAACTCGACGCAGCTGGCCTCGCTGTTCCAGCTCGACCACCTCGCCGCCCGCGCCCGCCGCACCACCGAGAACCTGATCATCCTCGGCGGCAAGCAGCCCGGCAGGCGCTGGCGCAAGCCCGTGGCGCTGATGGAGGTGCTGCGCGCGGCGGTCTCGGAAACCGAGCAGTACTCCCGGGTCCAGGTCGAGCAGGTGGCCGACGTGGCCATCATCGGCGCCGCGGTGGCCGACACCATCCACCTGATCGCCGAGCTGGTCGACAACGCGACCTCGTTCTCACCGCCCGGTTCGCCGGTCGAGGTGACCAGCCGCGTGGTCGCCCGCGGCGTCGTGGTCGACGTGTCGGACCAGGGCCTCGGCATGAAGGAAAGCGTTCGCCAGTGGGCCAACGAGATGATGGCGGAGGCACCCGAGTTCGACGCGATGGCGCTGCGCGCGGACTCCAGCCTCGGCCTGTTCGTGGTCGCGCGCCTGGCCGCCAAGCTCGGCATCACCGTCACCTTCGACCCGTCGCGCTACGGCGGCCTGCGCGCCACCGTGCTCATCCCGACCCAGTACCTGGCAGGCAAGCAGGACGCCGACCAGAACGGGGAGGGCGAGGCCGCCGCGCTCCAGCACGCCCCGGTGCTTGCGCAGGTGGGCGCTTCGTCTTCGCACGCAGGGTCCTCACACACGACGGCCTCGCACGCGACGTCTTCGCACGCAGGGTCCTCACACGCGGCGTCCTCACACACGACGGCCTCGCACGCGACGGAAACCCACGTCCCCGCCCCGTCCAAGCCGGCGGTGCCGCCCGCCGACCCGCCCAGCTCGTTCACCGGTCAGATCCCCATGAAGCGAGATGCCAAGCCGCGGCCGTACCCGGCCCGCGCGCTCACCCCACCCGATTCCCTGTTCACCCCGCCACCGGCGGCGGAGGCACCCCGTGCCGCCGCCCCGCCCGAGCCACCACCCGGGCAGCCGGACGACCGGCCGCGGCTGCCGCGGCGTGAACCCCAGCAGAACCTCGTCGCCCAGCTCGAGGACGAGCCCGCCGAGGACGGCCGGAACGACGTTGTTCCGGGGGAAAGCACCGCGCGTTCGCTGGCGGCGTTCCACAAGGGAACCCGCCGCGGCCGCGACGTGGCCGACGACCAGTAGTCCCCGACAGCACACGGCAACGTCCACTTGAGGAAAGTCAAGGTCTATCCGCATGAACGAGTACGGGAACGGCAAACCCGATCTCAACTGGCTGCTCGACGACGTGGTGAACCGCGTCGTCGGCGCGCAGAACGCCATCGTGCTGTCCGCCGACGGGCTGTTGATCGGCAAGTCGGCCGGGATGAGCAAGGACGACTCGGACCAGCTTTCGGCCATCGCGTCCAGCCTCCAGAGCCTGGCCAAGGGGGTGAGCAGGCAGTTCGCCCGCGGCGCGGTGCTGCAGAACATGATCGAGATGGAGCTGGGCTACCTCTTCGTCTCGGCGGCGGGCCAGGGCGCCTGCCTCGCCGTGCTGGCCGGGGAGAACGTGGACGTCGAGATGATCGCCTACGAGATGAACCGGCTGGTCAAGCGCGTCGGTGACTACCTGGCGGCCGCGCCGCGCGAAACCGCGCACGCGTTCCGGGAGGGTACGTGAGCGAGGGCGAAAGCTGGTACGACGAGGCCGCGGGGCCGCTGGTCCGGCCGTACACGATCACCAGCGGCCGGACCCCCGACGAGAACGGCAGGCTCGACCTCTCCACCCAGGTGATGACCCTGCGCACGGAGCAGGAACCGGCCGGGCTGGGCCCGGAGCACCAGGAGATCCTGCGCCTGTGCCGCCATCCGGTGTCACTGGCCGAGATCGCGGTCTACGTCAAGGTCCCGCTCGGGGTCGTGCGCGTGCTCTGCGGCGACCTGATCGAACGCGGCCTGGTGATCATGCGGGCCCCCACCCATAACGCGGCGCAGGCGCCGAACCTCGAAACACTCCAGGCGGTTCTCGATGGCCTCATCAAATACTGACAACGCCGGGGATTCGGTCCCCACCCCGGTCAAGATCATCATCGCCGGCGGGTTCGGGGCGGGGAAGACCACGATGGTCGGCTCGGTCAGCGAAATCCCGCCGCTGACCACCGAGGAGGTGCTGACCGAGGCGAGCGCGGGCGTGGACGACCTGTCCGGTGTGGAGCGCAAGCACACCACCACCGTCGCGCTCGACTTCGGCCGGATCTCCATCTCGCCGCGCCACGTGCTGTACCTGTTCGGCACGCCGGGGCAGTCGCGCTTCTGGTTCATGTGGGACGACCTGGCGCGCGGCGCGATCGGCACCATCGTGCTCGTCGACACCCGGCGGCTGGAGACCAGCTTCGCCGCCATCGACTTCTTCGAGCGGCGGAAGATCCCGTTCATCGTGGCGGTGAACTGCTTCGACAACGCCCCGCGCTACACCGCCGAGGAGATCCGTGAGGCAGTGGTCGTACCGGACCGCGTGCCGATCGTCATGTGTGACGCACGCGACCGCGACTCCAGCAAGCTCGCGCTCATCCGCCTGGTCAAGCACGCGATGACCGCGGCGGTGCCCGCCTCGGTCTGACCTGCGGCGCAACGGTTTCCGCGGCACCGGCAGCCGTCCCCCGGCTGCCGGTGACGGTGGGTGCCCGGCTTCCCCGGGTCGAGTCTTGATCAACCCACATGGCCCAATTGACTAGTCCACCCGGGTTCAGGAATACAGTTGAACTCTCACCTAAGTGCTAGCATCGGCCGCGTGATCACTGGCTCTCCGTGGATGTCCGATCAGGTAAGGGAAAACGGGAGCTATCCCTCGAACGACCAGCTGTTCGGCGAGTTCCTGTGTGGACTGTGGGCCACCGCCTGCACCGCGCTCGGCGTACCGGCGGCGGAGACCGCCCGGAGCGCGGCCGTGCTCCGTGAGTCGCTGCCCGGCTGGGCGGACAAGCGCATCGGTTTCGCCCCTGAACCGCCGTCCTACGTTGCGGGGGACGGGTTTCCGGCCGAGATGTCGGTGAACTGGTCCGGAACGCACCCTGAACTGCGGGTGCTGTTCGACTGCCTCGGCGACGAGGCATGGTTCCGCCGGGAGCTGATTTCCGTTGCGGGGTCGCAGGTGTCACTGTCCGGTTCGTCGGCGGTGAACCGCCGGTGGGGGCGGATCCACGACGTCTTCACCACGCACGCAGGCCGTCCGTCGTCCGCGCCGCTGTGGCATTCGCTCGCCTGGCGTCCGCCCGCGCCGATCGTCCACAAGACATACTTCGGCCTGTACACCTGGCCGCACGAGGAACGCTATGCCGCGGTGGACGCGGCCATGCGCCAGCTGGGTATGGCGGCCGCGTGGGAGCACGCCCGTGCGCGGGTGGAAGGCGCCGAGGGGCAGCGCGAGATCGAGTTCTTCGCCGTGGACCTGGCCGACGGCGCCGACGCCAGGGTGAAGCTGTACTACCGCAACCACAACGCCGACCTCGCCGAGGTGAACCGCGTCGCTTCGGTGGCGCGGCGCCATGATCCGGCGAGCGCGCTGGCCGCCTACCGTACGCTCGCCGGCGTGCGGACCGATGCGGGCGAAGCGGCGTTGAGCTGCCTGGCTTTCCGTGCTGGTCTGGACCAACCGGACGAATGCACCACCTATCTCCGGATGGCCGACCTGGCCGCCGACGACCGCGAAGCCGCGGACCGCACCGCCGCGCTGCTTCGCCGTGAGGGCGTGGATCCGGCCGGGTTCCGGGCGCTGACCAGCGCGTTGGCGGCCGGGCCGCTGGAGGGCAGCCGGGGGCTGCTGGAACTGGTGAGCTACCGGGCCGCCGGCAGGCGGGCCGACGTCACCACCTACTTCCGGTTCCCCGTCTACGACCGGCCCGTTCCCGGCCGTTGATCCTGAGCCGCTTCCACGGAAAGATGATCTCGCGCACCGCCACCAGAAGGAGCCGATCGTGAGCCAGGACGTCGATCGCATCGCCCGTTACAACGAGCAGCGGCAACAGGAATACGCGGCCTCGCCGCTGATCCGCCTGCTGGCCGACGAGAACACCCCCGAGTCGACCAAACGGGCCGTGCTGACCTACCTGCAGCCGTGGTCCAACGCCTTCCAGCGGATGATCAGCGCCCGGGTCACCTTCGAGACCGACCCGGAGCAGCGGGCCCTCGCTTTGGAGCACCAGCAGGAAGAAGTCGGCCACGACGCCATCCTGGCCAGGACCCGCGCCGAGGACACGCGCGTGGTCTGGGACCCGGTCATCGAAGCCGGTGCCTCGTGGTTCGTCGACCAGTTCGCCGTGCTGCCGAGCATCCAGCGCACCGTGCTCGCGCACCTCGCGCTCGAGGCGGGAAGCCTGGTGCTGAGCCAGGCGGGCACCCGCGCGTTCCCCGACGACCCGTACTTCGAACTGCACGACGAAGCCGATGTCGAGCACCTCGAAATGGGGTACCGGGTGCTGCGCCGGCGCAGCGACTGGAACGCCGAAGACCTGATCGCCGTGCTGGACCGCGCGTGGCAGGTCATCGGCGTGGTGTCCGATCGCATCGCCGAATGCGCCCGGCAGGACAGCGGTCTCGTCGCCGTATGACCACCCCGGAACAGGCGGCGAGGGCCGTCGCGCTGGAAAGCGCCCGTGCCTACGCCGAAACCTTCGACGGACGGCTGGCTGCCGCCTACCTGCTCGGCAGCCTGTCGTACGGCGGTTATTCCGCGGCCGTCAGCGACATCGACCTCGCCCTCGTCCTCACCGACAGCCGGGAGGGTGACGCGACGGCCTTCCAGGCCACGAGCGAGTCCCTGCGTGAGCGAGGAGCCTTGCAGCGCAAGGTTTCCGTGTTCTGGGGTTCGCTGCCGGCGTTGCGCGGGGGTCGCGACGACGGCCGGTTCCCCGCCATCGACCGGCTGGAGCTGGCCGTCCACAGTGAACTCCTGTTCGGCGAAGATGTCGCCGCACAGGTGGCACGACCCTCCACAGAGGAGGTACTGCTGGAGGGCGCCGAGTTCGCCGTCGGCGTGCTGGCGACGGACGAGGTGGTCGCGGAGTTCCACGAGCCGCGCCGGTTGCTGAAGGACCTCGTGTGGTTCACCAAAGCCGTGTTGTTCCCGGTGCGTTTCCTTTACACGAACCGGGAAACCACCGGCCGTGCCGCCCGCAACGACGAGGCGATCGCCTGGTACCTCGCCCAGCCGGAGGCGCCCGCGGCGGCGCTGGTCCGGCTGGCCGAGCAGGTCCGGGCGGGACACCCGCTGGACCCCGCCGAGGCGGATCCCTTGCTGGCGGCGGGTTTGCTCCCGCTCTACCGGTACTACATCGACGACCAGGTGCCCCGGCTGCGTGAAGCCGGAGCACCCGCCGAACTCGTCACCGCGTTCGTCCGGTGGCGCGAACGCCTCGCTACTCGTAGTTGAGGTCGTCGGGGGAGTAGAGGCAGTGGGTGCTGTCCGGCCCGCTGCCCACCTCCTCCGGCTCGTCGCCGTCGTCGTTGCCGAGGTACTTCTGGCAGATCACCATGTCCCGCCCGGGATCGCCGACGATGGTGATGTCGTCGAACCGGGCGGTGTCGCCGTAGTTCGTGTTGACCCCGGCGATCCGGTTGCCCGGCCGCGTCAGCGTGAGGTCGCGGAACACCACGTCGCGCTGGTACTGGGTCGAGCAGTTGCCGCAGGACCGGTAGAACGTGCTGAAGCCGCTCGCCTGGAAGCCCTGCACGGTGAGCGTGCCGGAACCGTTGTGCTGGAACACCTTGTCGCTCGCCGACCGGGCGCCGCCGCCGTCGACCAGGAAGGCGGGGTCACCGCTGCCGCGGAAGGTGGCCGCGTCCTCGCCCACGTCCTCCCACCACACGTTGCGCAGCGTGCACGCGCCCGAGCAGTGCACGCCGTCCCCGGCGGGACCGCCGATGATCACGTTCTGCAGCGTCGCGCCCGGCGCGAGCAGGAACATCGGGTCCTGGTCCTCTTCCTGGCCGCCGTCGCCGATGCAGCAGTACCGGCGCATACCGCCGTCGAGGCCACTGGACGGCACCGAGATCGTGCCGTCCACGCTGACCTGCCCGGTGGGGGCCGGCCAGGTGGGCGCGGCTCCCGCCGTGGCCACCGGCCACAGGAGACCGGTGGTCAGAAAGATGCCGGTGAACAGTGCTGTCAGTTTCTTTCCGAATCCTCGCACGGGATCAGACTAGGAAGACCGGCGTGGACGATGGTGGACGGTGTGTGGACTTTCCCGCGCGCTCAGAACAACTTGCCGACCTGTTCGATGATGGTCAGCACGCTCAGCACCCCGAACAACGCCACCGACCAGCCGAGCACCGCGGTGCGCCCGGCGCGGATGCGGATCGGCTCCGGCAGCACCCTGCGGTTGAGCACGATGAGCAGTCCGGAGTAGAGGAACATCATCAGCCCGCCCACGCAGGCGGAGATCACCAGCAGGATCAGCGGCTGCGCGAACCCGGCCAGCACGATCACGCACCCCGCGAGCACCAGCACCCACACCACGGCGAAGTAGAGCGTGCTTTCCTTGGCGTCCTTGACATACGCGGTCTTGAGCACGTCCGCGGTGAGCCGGCTCGAATAGTCCACGATGCCCAGTGCCGCGGCGAACAACGCGAACGCGCCGACCACCCAGAACAGCGTGCCGAACCAGGCGCCGACGGTCTCCTTCAGCACCTCGCCCTCGATCCGCAGGAACCCGATGTTGTTCGGCAGGCCCGGCCTGCCGTAGACGGTCGAGTAGGCCAGCAGCGAGGTGAACATGATCGACAGGAAGGTGATCAGCACGAAGGTGTAGAGCTGCTCGCGGTTGGCGAACCGCCACCACGAGCGCCACCGCGACAGGTTCTCGTCGGTCGGCTCGAAGATGAACCCGGTGCTCGGCGCGGCCTCCGGCTTGCCGGTGACCGGGCTCTTGATGCGCGGCACGTACTTGCCCATGCCGAAGCCCTTGTCGCGGATCCAGTTGCTCTGCACCAGGTTCTGCCCGCCACCGGCGCCGGCGAAGGCGAGCGCGCCCATCAGGAACGCCAGCCCGAGGTCGACCGGCACGCTCGCGTCGGTGATGATCTTGGGCACGTCCGCCCAGGCGCTCGCGGTGATCGCGACCACCGCGCCGACCGCGAGCAGCACGAGCACCGCCGCGACCTTCAGCATCTCCGCGCGCTCCAGCGCCACGTAGACGACCGGGGCCAGGGTGAGGATCAGGCCGATGGCCAGCAGCAGCCCGACCGAGATCCACTGGACGCTCCCGCCCCACAGGTAGGTGATCAGCGTCGCCGAACTGGTCGCCCAGCCGGGCCACAGGTTCGCGAGCATGGTGAGGATGGCGAACACCAGGCCCCAGTGCCGCCAGTAGCGGCTGAAGCCGGTGAGCGCGGTCTCCCCGGTGGCGAGGGTGTACCGCTCGATCTCCATGTTCAGGAAGAACTGCGTGGCCAGGCCGACCAGCGCGGCCCAGACGAACACCAGCCCGACCTGGGAGGCGATGTAGGGGAAGAGGATGAACTCGCCGGAAGCCAGTCCGACGCCCGCGGCGACGATGCCCGGCCCGATGATCCGCCAGGTGGAGGCGGGTGGCGCCGGAAGCGGTCTGATCTCGGGCGGTGCCAGGTGCCTGCTCCGGGGGAACCGGGCGGTCACGTCGTTGTGTTGCCTGGTCATCGGGTGATCCCTTCGCCGGAACAAGGAGATCTTGGAGGGAGATCGTACTAGGGAACCCACCCGGATGGGGGAGGAATTTCCCGGCGTGCACCGGCCCGGCTACCGGCCGCGAGCAGGCCGATTCATAGCGCTGACGTCATGGGTTTATGGCGAATCTGGTCTTGGACGGCATGGAAACCCGGCCCTAACTTCGAGGGGGAAGCGAACGGGAAAGGACTGGGGATGAGTGCGGTGCTGGGGGTGGTGCGCGGGTTCGTCACGGTGCACGCCGTGGCGGTGTTCGGGCAGCCGGTGTTCGCCGGTGGTTATCTCGTCGGCGACTACGACATGCTGGCGCTGCACGCGCTCGGCGCCGATCTGGTGTCCTACCTCGGATTGGCGCAACTGGTGCCGGCCGCGCTGCTGTGGCGGCGTACCGGGACGCGCTGGCCGTTCTGGGCGAGCCTGCTGCTCGTCCTCGGGGAGACCGGGCAGTACTTCGCCGGTCTGGCCGGGGCGCTGGACCTGCACCTCCCGCTGGGCGTCGCGCTGGTCACGCTGGCCTCGATCATGCTGGTCGCCATCTGGCGGACCGGGGCGCGGCAGTGAGCGCGCTGTCCCGGCGCCGGTTCCTCGGCCTGACCGGCGGTGCGGGTGTGCTGCTCGCCGCCGGGCTCACCGGGCCGCGGCTGTTCGGTTCCGCCGCCACGGGTGAACTGCTGACGAGTGAAATCCCGTTGCCTGAGCCGTTCCAGGTGCCGTTGCCGATTCCCGCCGTGCTGGAACCGGTCGCGCGGGACGCGGACGCCGATCGCTACGAGATCGTCCAGCGACCGGCCATCGTGGAGATCCTGCCGGGCGTGCGCACGCCGATCTGGGGCTACCAGGGCACCTTCCCGGGCCCCACCCTCGAATCCCGCAGCGGCCGCACGACGATCGTGCGGCATCGCAACGAACTCCCGGTGCCGACCGTGGTGCACCTGCACGGTGGTCGCACGCCGCCGGAGCACGACGGGTACGCCACGGACCTGGTGCTGCCCGCAGGCGGCCGGTACACCGCCCACGCGGGGATGCACGACCCGGACGCGCGGATCAGCCACGGCGAGCGGGACTACGTGTATCCGTTGCAGCAGAAGGCATCTCTGCTTTGGTACCACGACCACCGGATGGACTTCACCGGTCCGGCGGTCTACCGCGGCCTGGCCGGGTTGCACGTGGTGCGCGACGACGAAGAGGACGCGCTGCCCTTGCCGCGCGGTGACCGGGAACTGCCGCTGGTGCTCACCGATCGGGCGTTCGCGGCGGACGGTTCCCTGCGCTACCCGTCGGTCGACCAGTCGCTGAGTTCGGTGCCCGGGGTCGAAGAGCCCTACATCGAGGGCGTGTTCGGGGACGTGCTCCTGGTGAACGGCGCGCCGTGGCCGGTGGCGGAGGTGTCCGCGACCAGGCACCGGCTGCGGGTGCTCAACGCCTCCAACGCCCGCCGCTACGACCTCGCGCTCGACCCGCCGCCGCCCGGGGGCGGGGCGTTCACGCAGATCGGCTCGGATCAGGGGCTGCTCGCCGCGCCGGTGGTGCACGACCACGTGCCGATCGCCCCGGCCGAGCGGTACGACCTGGTCGTCGACTTCGGCCGCTACCCGGTGGGCACCGAGCTCACCCTGGTCAACCGGCTCGGCACCGGGCCGATGGCGCACGTGATGCGGTTCCGGATCGCCCGCAGCGGTGTCGAGGACAGCCACATCCCGGACCGGCTCGGCGAAATCGAGCCGCTGGACCGCGCGCGGGCGACCGTGGTCCGGGACTTTTCGTTCCGCGGCGGGAAAGTCGGCGGCAGGCACGGCTGGACCATCGGCGGTCAGCCCTACTCGCCGACCCGCATGGACGCGCGGCCCCGGCTCGGCGACGTGGAGATCTGGCGTTTCGTGGCGGATCTGCACCACCCGATCCACCTGCACCTGGTGCACTTCCACGTGCTTTCCCGCGGTGGACGCGAGCCGGGACCCCACGACGCGGGCCGCAAGGACACCGTCGACCTCCGGCCCGGCGAGGCGGTCGAGGTGATCGCGCGGTTCGACGGCTACCGCGGCCGGTACGCGTTCCACTGCCACAACGCCGAACACGAGGACATGGGCATGATGGCCAACTTCGAGACGACGTGACCCCGGTCATGCCCGGCCGTCCGCACCCGTTCCGGCGGGTGCCGGGGCGTACGGTGGTAAGTGGTAGCCGACCACAATGGGCGAATTTCTGCTTTGCCGGACGGGAGTTGTCGGATCAACCGAACCGGCGGTGACGAGCACCTGCGCCTCGACCTCGAAGAGCGCGCCGGTTGCCGCGTGATCCACGTTTCCGGGGACCTCGGGGTCCGCGAGTACCCGAAGCTCCGTGACACGCTCCTGAAGTGCGCGGTCGAGCAGCCTTCGGCGGTGATCGTGGTCGTCGACGAACTCGATGTGACGGACAAGAACCTGCTCAGTGTGTTCTCCCAGGTGGACAATCGGCTTTCCGACTGGCCGGGGGTGCCGCTCTTCCTCGTCGCGCGGCGCGAAGCGGCTCGCCGGATGCTGGTGGACGCCGTGGTGCCCCGGTTCGTCCCGGTCTTCCCGTCGATCGGCGACGCGGTGCGCGGTGTGGCGACCCAGCCCCGGCGGCGGCACGCGAAGATCACCCTGCCGCGGTCGTCGGACACTTCCCGGCACGCCAGGCAGTTCACCACGCAGGTCTGCCACCACTGGCTGCCGGACAGCCCGATCCTGACCGACGCGCTGCTGGTGGTGAACGCACTGGTGGAAAACGCCGTCGTGCACACCGATTCGGAGCCGGTCCTGCGACTGGAACTGCGGTCGCGTCACTTCAGCATCGCGGTCGGCGACCTCTCACCCGTGCCGGCCCGGCTGCGGGAAGGTGCGGCCGGCGAGATCGGCGGGGTCGGCCTGCTGATGGTCGCCCAGGTGACCAAGGCATGGGGCTGCACCCCGGCGATGTCGGGCGGCAAAGTGGTGTGGGGCGTACTGGCCACCGGTTCCCGCGTGAGAACAGCCGAATTCGTCGTCCACTCCGGTCACTGAGGCGTGTTCCGCCCGGATTGACGAGGCGGGTGATCGGCGGTTAGCGTCCGCCGGGACCTTGGACGCCACGGATCACGCGGGTGCGCCCGTGGGGCGGGAGTTTGGTGGGGAAATCCTCGGCGACCGGATTCTTCGGCCATCCGAGTGGGCTCGCCACGCTGTTCTTCACCGAAGCGTGGGAGCGGTTTTCGTACTACGGGATGAAAGCCATCCTGCTGTACTACATGTACGACCGGGTGAGCGAAGGCGGACTGGGCATCCCGGCCGAAACGGCCCGCTCGCTCGTGGCGGTCTACGGGGCGTCGATCTACCTCGCCGCCATCGGGGGCGGCTGGCTCAGCGACCGCGTGCTCGGCGCGCGCCGGAGCACGCTCTACGGCGGCATTCTCATCATGTGCGGGCACATCTGCCTGGCCCTGCCCGCCGGCGCGACCGCGTTGTACCTGTCGATGCTGTTCATCGTGGCGGGTACCGGATTGCTGAAGCCCAGCATCTCCACCTCGGTCGGGCAGTTGTACCCCGATCAGGACGAGCGCCGTGATTCCGGGTTCACCATCTACTACATGGGCATCAGCGTCGGTGCGCTGGTCGCGCCGCTCGCGGTGGGCACGCTGGGCGAAAAGTACGACTACCACCTCGGATTCGGCCTGGCGGCCGCCGGCATGGCTGTCGGACTGGTGGTTTTCGTGCTGGGCCGGCGGCATCTCGGTGACGAGAGCAAGCGGCCGGCGAATCCGATCCGCCTGGCCGAAATCCCGCGGGGATGGGCGGCCGGGGTGCTCGCGGGCATCGGCCTGCTCGTGCTCCTGGTCGTCCTCACCGGCTCCTTCAGCGCCGGGCTGGTGATCGACCTGATCAGCCTGCTGGCGATCGCGCTGCCCGTCGCCTACTTCACCGTGATGCTGCGCAGCCCGCGCGTGACCAGCGCCGAACGTTCCCGGGTGCTGTCCTACATCCCGCTCTTCCTCGCCGCGGTGTGCTTCTGGGTGATCCAGGAGCAGGGCGCGATCGTGCTCGCCCAGTACGCGCAGGAGAGCACGGACCTCGACGCGTTCGGCTTCGGGATCCCGGCTTCGTGGTTCCAGTCGGTCGGCTCGCTGGTGCTCATCCTGATCGCACCGGCGTTCGCGGTGCTGTGGATCCGGCTCGCGCGCCGGGAACGGCAACCGTCCACGCCCGCGAAGTTCAGCTTCGGCCTGGTGGTCGCGGGCTTGTCGTACGCCATGCTGGTGATCCCCACGCTGTCCGGCGGCGAGACGAATCCACTGTGGCTGATCGGCAGTTTCACCCTGGTGACCATCGGGGAGATCTGCCTGTCGCCGATCGGCATGTCGGTGACCACGCAGCTGGCGCCCGCCGCCTTCGCCACCCAGACCATGGGCCTGTGGATCGCCTCCAGCGCGGCGGGGCAGGGCATCTCCGCGCAGATCGTCGGGTTCTACGACCGCGAGTCGGCACCGCTGTACTTCGGGGTCATCGGGCTGTCCGCGGTGGCGCTCGGGGTGCTGCTCGTGGTCTTCGCGCCGGTCATCCGCCGCAAGATGGCCGGCGTGGGCGCTTGAGGGGTCGTGGCAGGGGACGGCCTGGAACCCTGCCACGAGGTGGTTCAGTATGGCCCGCCCCCGCCCGGCCGCTTTGCGCGGGGGCGCTCAACGCGGGGAACGAGGAGTCTTTTCGTAGTGCGGGCGGAGGCCGGCCACGAGGACGCGGTCGAGCACCCGGTCGGGCAGGACCCGCGTCAGGCGGGTGATCAGCGCCGCGTCGCGGCCGACGGTGTAGCGGGTGCGGGGTTTCGCGGCGGTCACCGCTTTCGCGATCACCCGGGCCGCGTCCTCGGGCGGCCTGCCGTTCGGGGCGTGGGCGGCGGAGTGCGCGTTGGTGGCCTGGATCAGCTTTCCGTAGCGGTCCCGCTGTTCCGGTGACATGGCGGCGGCGAGCTCGTTCGCGGTGGCGGCCACCCGGCTCGCCATCTGCGTGCGGACAGCGCCGGGCTCGATGACGACCACGTGCACGCCCAGCGGCGCCAGTTCCCGGCGCAACGAGTCGCTGACCGCTTCGAGGGCGAACTTCGTGCCCGCGTAGGGCCCGTACGCGGGCATGGCGATCCGCCCGCCGACCGAGCTGATGTTGATCACCCGGCCCGAGTGGCGCAGCAGCGCGGGCAGCAGCGCCTGGGTGACGGCGATCTGGCCGAACAGGTTGACCTCGAACTGCCGCCGCCACTGGCTCAACGGCAGGGTCTCGACCGGCGCGTTGAGCTGGATCGCGGCGTTGTTCACCAGCGCCCGCAGCGCACCAGTCCGCGAGCCGTCGTCGAAGCGGGCGGCCAGCCGGGCGATGTGGTCCGGTTCGGTGACATCGAGGATGACCGGTTCGATGCCGTCGGCCCGGAGCGCGTCGGCGTCACGGTCGCGGCGGACTCCGGCTAGGACGTGGAACCCGCGCCGGGCCAGTTCGCGCGCGGTCGCCGCGCCGATGCCGGTCGAGGCTCCGGTGACGACGACGTACTCCGGCATTCTAGCTGACATTGTCATCTGAGCGAGACTAGGCAGTTCAGCTGACAGTGTCAACCGGTAGGGTGCTCGGCATGGTCAGCCGTACCGAATCCGCCGCCGCGACCCGGCGGGCCCTGCTGGACGCCGCCGCCGAGCTGCTGGACAGCGGCGGCCCGGACGCGGTGACGTTGCGCGCGGTCGGGGCGCGCGCGGGCGTCAGCCGCGGGGCGCCGTACGGGCACTTCCCCGACAAGGACAGCCTGCTGACCACCATCGCCGCCGAAGCGCTGGACCGGCTCGCGGACCAGGTGCAGGCCGTGCGCGCCGACGCACGGGTGTCCTCGGCCGACACGCTGCACCGCGGCCTGGCCGCGCTGATGACGATCGGCCGCCGTCAGCCACACCTGTACCGGCTGATGTTCGCCTCCCCGGCCGGCGCCCCGGCCGCGATCCAAGCGGCGGTGCAGGCGGCCGACCGCGCCATGGCCGAGTTCCTCGCCATCGTCGGCGACCTCGTCGGCGGCCCGGACGCGCAGCGGTTCGCCGCGCTGCTGCTGACCAGCGCGCACGGGATCACCGACATGGAGGTCAACGGGCACCTGTCCGCGGACAAGTGGCAGGTCTCGGCCGAGGAACTCGTCTCGATGCTGGTGTCCATGGTCGACGGGCAGGCGCCGGGATAGCTCAGCGGTAGTCGCGGGACGGGGCGGCGCCGCGGGCGTCGAGGGGTTCGAGGTGGTCCGCGATCACGTTCAGGGCGCCGGACTGCGCTTCGAGGAGGCCGCGCACGAGCAGGGCGGTGCTGGTTCGGATGAGGGTGCGGTACCGGCGGTCCAGCCCGCGCGAGACGGTGACGTTGACGATGCCGGTCTCGTCCTCCAGCGACAGGAAGGTGACGCCGCCTGCCGTGGGCGGGCGTTGCCGGTGGGTGACGACGCCGCCGACGAGGATGCGCGTGCCGTTGAGCACCGTGGACAGTCGCGCGACGCTGTGGGCACCGCGATCGTCGAGCCGCGCGCGCAGGAGGTCGACGGGGTGCTGGTCCGCGGACAGGCCGGTGGTGTGGACGTCGGCGGTGAGCAGTTCGAGCGCGGTCATCCCGGGCAGCGCGGGCGGCGGGGTGGGGGTGGTGGTCCCCGGGAGCAGGCCGGCCTTGTCGCGGGCGGCGGCTCCCGCGGTCCACAGGGCACGACGGCGTGACGGCTCCCAAGGACGCAAAGCTCCCGCAGTGGCCAGGTTCTCCAGGTGCGCGGTGGTGAGGCCGGTGCGGCGGGCGAGGTCGTCGATGCCGGTGAACGGGCCGTTCGCGCGTTCGTCGACGATGCGCTGGGCGACTTCCTCCCCGAGGCCGCGGATCTCCCCGAGCCCGAGCCGGACCGCGACGCCACCGCGGCTGGCGGGGTCGGGTTCCGTGGTGGTGTGGGCGAGGCTGCGGACGATGTCGGGGTGGTGGATGAGCACCCCATGCCGCCGGGCGTCGGCGGTCAGCGATTGCGCGGAGTAGAAGCCCATCGGCTGGGCGCGCAGGAGCCCGGCGCAGAACGCGGCCGGGTGGTAGAGCTTCAGGTACGCCGAGGCGTAGACCAGGTGCGCGAAGGACATCGAGTGCGCTTCGGGGAAGCCGTAGCCGGCGAACGCTTCGACCTGCGTGAAGATCTGGTCGGCCAGCGCGCCGGTGATGCCGTTGGCCGCGGCGCCCTCGTAGAAGCGTTGCCGCAGTTGCGCCATCTTGCGGTGGGACCGCTTGGCGCCCATGGCGCGGCGGAGCTGGTCGGCTTCGGCGGCGGTGAACGAAGCGACGTCGACGGCCATCTGCATCACCTGCTCCTGGAACAGCGGCACGCCGAGCGTGCGGTCCAGCGAGTGCGCCAGCAGCGGGTGCGCGTGCTCCCATTCCCCGCCGTTGCGGCGCCGGATGTACGGGTGCACCGAGCCGCCCTGGATCGGGCCGGGCCGGATGAGCGCGACTTCGACGACCAGGTCGTAGAACTCGCGCGGCCGCAGCCGTGGCAGCGTGGCGAGCTGGGCCCGTGACTCCACCTGGAACACGCCGATGGCGTCTGCGGCACACAGCATTTCGTACACCTTGGGGTCAGCCAGATCGAGGTGCGCCAGGTCGACCACGGTGTTCTCGTGCTCGGCGACCAGGTCGATCGTGTAGTGGAGCGCCGAGAGCATGCCCAGGCCGAGCAGGTCGAACTTGACCAGGCCGATCTCGGCGCAGTCGTCCTTGTCCCACTGCAGCACGGTCCGGTCGGCCATGCGCGCGTTCTCCACCGGCACGACCTCCGAGACCGGCTGGTCGGTGATCACCATGCCGCCGGGGTGGATGCCCAGGTGCCGGGGCGTGCCCTGCAGCCCGGACGCCAGGTCGAGCACGTCGGCGGGGATGTCCTGCTCCGGGTCGGCGCGGGCGGAGGCCAGCGTGCCCCAGGCGTCGAGGGTCTTGGCCCAGCGGTCGATCTGGCCGGGGGAGTAGCCCAGCGCTCTGGCTGCGTCGCGGACCGCGGACCGGTTGCGGTAGGTGATCACGTTCGCGACCAGTGCGGCGCGGTGACGGCCGTGCCGTTCGTAGACGTACTGGATGACCTCTTCGCGGCGGTCGGATTCGATGTCGATGTCGATGTCCGGCGGGCCGTCGCGTTCGGGGGCGAGGAAGCGTTCGAACAGCAGGCCCCAGCGCACCGGGTCGGCCTTGGTGATGCCCAGGGCGTAGCAGACCGCGGAGTTCGCAGCCGAGCCCCGGCCCTGGCAGAGGATGTCGTTTTCGCCGCAGAACCGGACGATGTCCCACACCACCAGGAAGTAGCCGGGGAAGCCGAGGCCGGAGATGATCTCCAGCTCGTGTTCCAGCTGGAGGTAGGCCTCTTCGTTGCCCGCGCGGGGGCCGTAGTGGCGGGCCGCGCCCTGCCAGGTCAACTCCCGGAGGTAGCTGTCCTCGGTGTGGCCCTCTTCGACCGGGAACGGCGGCAGCCGGGGAGCGACGAGGCTGAGGTCGAAGGCGCATTCGACGCCGAGCAGCGCGGCGTTCTGCACCACCCCCTCGTAGCGGGTGAAGATCTCAGCCATCTCCGCGCCCGAGCGCAGGAACGCGTCGTCACCGGCACGCAACCAGCCCTCCATCTCGTCCACCGTCCGGCGGGCGCGCAACGCGGCGACCGCCGGAGCGAGCGCCCGGCCGCGTCGCGGGGAGTGGTAGCGGACGCCCTTGGAGGCGATCATTGTGAGGCCGTGGTCCTCGGCGAGCTCGGCCAGGCAACCGTTGTGCACGTCGTCCAGCGGCTCGCCGTACGCGATCAGCTCGACCACCACGTGCTCGCGCCCGAACTGGCCGATCAGCTTCTTCAGCTCCCGGTCGGCGGCGGGCAGCCCGCCGGTGAGGTAGGCGCGGCGGACCGCGCCGTGGTCACCGCCGGTCAGGACCTTGACGTGCCCGGCCAGCTCGCGGACCACCTCCGCGCGGTCGTACTGCGGCAACCCCTTCTCCGCGTCGGCGCGCAGGTGCGCGGCGGAGATGACCCGGCACAGCCGCCGGTACCCCTCCGGGCCGCGCGCCAGCACCAGCAGGTGCTCGCCTTCGGGATAGGCGACGCCGGTCTGCTGACGCGGCAGGTCCAGGCTCAGCTCGGCGCCGTAGACCGTGCGCACCCCGAGTTCACGGGCGGCCTGCGCGAACCGGACCGCGCCGTAGAGGCCGTCGGTGTCGGTCAGCGCGAGCGCGTCCAGCTCCAGGCGAGCGGCTTCCTCGACCAGTTCCTCCGGCGAGGACACGCCGTCGAGGAAGCTGAAGTAGGAATGGCAGTGCAGTTCGGCGAACGGCGTCCGCCGGGGTGCGCCGCTGTGGTCGGGCATCCGCCGGGCCCGCAGGTCGGCCGGCGGCACGTACAGGTCGCGCCGCCGGTTCGAGGTGGGGCTGTCCCGCTCGATGCCCTCGCCGACGGCCCGGCCGTCGAACCGCGCGGCCAGATCGGTCCAGCGCGAGCCCTGACCACCGTTGAACGACACCCGCCGACACCTTCCCCGGATGCTGTCGTGGGGAAGCCGACCGCGTTGGAACAGATGAGCGAATCCTGCGACGGCGGCCGGGCCGGTGTCAAAGTGGCCACGCAGAACCACCCACCTGGGGGATAAGTGTCCTTCGTGGACAGAATGGGCCGGTAACCGGTCACACAGTTCCGGCGAGATTGCCGTAACACCAACGCAAACACACGCGACTATCTGACCATTGGGGACGGACGGGTGAGGGCGTCATGGAACAGGACATCGTGGTCGACTGGTTACTCCTGGCTTGGCGGGCCGAGATCGACAGCGTGCCGCAGCCCGCGGGCGTGCCGGTCGACCAGGCACTGGCGATCGTGGCGGCGGCGAGTGCTGCGTGTGCCCGACGCCGATGTCCGCCAAGCGATGCCGAGTGCACGCGTCGACGGCAAAGTCCTGGCCGGTCGAGAGCCCCCGGCACGGCAGGTCGTGGCGCGCTTGCTGGCTGACCGCCTCGTGCGCGATCTCCCGTCGGTACGGTCGAGTTCGAGAAAGACGACTTGCACGGATTTCACCTGCGGATCGCCGTACTGCTCGTCGTGCGCACCAGTGACGGGCACGAGGTCCTGCCTTGTTTCCCAGCCGGTGTCCACCCCGCACGCCCCGTGAACACGAGCCTGGTCACGGTTCCACCTGGCGTTGCAGGCGGAGGCGGATCTCGTCGGCGGCTTGGACGAGGAGCCGGGCGATGTCCTGGAAGTCGTCGGTATGAAGGTGTTCCGCGGCCGCCGAGACGCTCAGCGCTCCCGCGATGCGCCCGCCCGGCCCGCGCACCGGGACGGCGACGGAGTTCAGGTCGGCCTCCAGTTCGCCGATCGTGGCGGCCCAGCCGCGGTCGCGGACGCGGTTCAGGTCGGCCAGCAGGGCGCCGCCGGCGGTGATGGTCCCCGCGGTGAACCGCTGCCGCGGGCGTTCCAGCGCGGCGCTCAGTTCCTCGAACCCCAGGCCGGCCAGCAGCACCTTGCCGGTCGCGGTCGCGTGCAGTGGCATCCGGACGCCGATCCAGTTCCGTTCCGTGCTCGGCTCCTGCGCCACGGCGGTCGTCCCGCCGCCTTCGAGGACGCTCAGGCTGACCGTGCCACGCAGTTCCGCCGCCAGCCGGGCGCACGTCGGCCGTGCCTCCTTCGCGATGTCCAGTTGCGCGGCCGTCGCCCCCGCCAGCCGGACGATGCCGAAGCCGAGCCGGTACTTGCCGCGGTTGCCCACCTGCTCCACGAACCGGAACTTCTCCAGCGCCGCCAGCAACCGCGTCGTCGTCGACTTGTGGACCCCGAGTTCGCGGGCCAGTTCGGTGACGCCCGACGGCCCGCGCTGGGCCAGCAGGGTGAGGATCGACAACGCGCGATCCACCGTCTGACTGGGCGATCTCGGCTCGCGGGCGGCGGCGGATTCGCTGTTGTTGTGCATGTTGCAACTCCGAGGCGCTCAGTGGTGGGTTCTGGCTCCGGACGATTGACAGACGGCGGGAAGCTGTTTGACGCTGTTGCGCAGAGCACGGCGTGTTCCGCGATACGCAACAGGAGCAATCATGATCTCAGTTGGCGCGGCGTCCGAGATTCCCGTCGGAGAGTCTGTACGCGTGCAGGGCCGGGTGGCAATCGCCGTTTTCCACGTCGACGGCGGGTTCTACGCGATCGACGACACCTGCACCCACCAGGACGCGTCGTTGTCCGACGGCTGGCTGGAGGGGTGCGTGGTCGAGTGCCCCCTGCACGCCGCCTGCTTCGACCTGCGCACCGGGCGCCCGAGCGGCCCGCCCGCCCGGAAACCGGTCCGCACGCACGAAGTGGTCCTCGTCGACGGCCAGGTCTATGTGCACGAAACCATCGAGGCCGAGGTGGGCACGCTCGCGAAAGAAGTGGCCTGATGCGCGCGGTCACCGTCGTCGGGGCTTCCCTCGCCGGCCTGACCGCGGTCCGCGCCCTGCGGGACCAGGGGTACGACGGCCGCGTCACCGTGGTGGGTGAGGAGGCCTACGCCCCGTACGACCGGCCACCGCTGTCCAAGGAATACCTCGCCGGCACGGTCTCCGAGGACGACCTCAAGCTCGAAACCCCCGAGGACGCCATGCTCGATGTCGATTGGCGCCTCGGCCGGACCGCCGCCGCGCTCGACACCGGCGAACGAGCCGTCGTGCTGGACGACGGCGAGCGGATCGTGTCCGACGGCGTGGTCCTGGCGACCGGCGCCCGAGCCCGCTGCCTGCCGGGCCGGACCTTCGAAGGGGTGCACACGCTGCGCACCCTCGACGACGCGATCGCCCTGCGCAAAGCGCTCGTGCCCGGCTCGCGCCTGGTGGTGATCGGCGCCGGGTTCATCGGCTCCGAAATCGCCTCGACGGCCACGGGCCTGGGTGTGGAGGTCGACGTGGTCGAGGCCGAACCCGCGCCCCTGAGCAGGCCGCTCGGGCTGGAGATGGGCCGGGTCTGCGCCCGGCTGCACGCCAACAGGGACGTCCGGATGCACGTCGGTGCCGGACTCGCCGGGCTGGTCGGCAACGGCCGGGTGAAGGCGGTCCGGCTGACGAACGGCCGGGAGCTGCCCGCGGACGTGGTGGTGCTGGGCATCGGCGCGTCGCCGTGCGTGGAGTGGCTGATCGGCTCCGGCGTCGACCTCGCCAACGGGGTGCGGACCGACACGCGCGGTGCCACGAACGTGCCCGGCGTGGTCGCGGCCGGTGACTGCGCCAACGCCGATCAGCCGTACGCCACCGCGCCGCTCCGCCTGGAGCACTGGACCAACGCCGTGCAGCAGCCGGTCGCCGCGGTCTCCGCCCTGCTGGGCCACGACCACACCCCGCCCGCCCACCACGCGCTGCCGTACTTCTGGTCGGACCAGTACGGCCACCGCATCCAGTTCGCCGGGCACCGCACCGAGGACAGCACGGTGGAGGTGCTCGAGGGCGAGGTCGCGGCCTTCGACTTCCTCGCGCTCTACCGCGACCGCGCCGGTGATCCGGTGGCCGTGCTCGCGGTCGACCGCGCCCGCTCGTTCGGGCGCTGGCGCCGCAGGCTGGCCGCGCTCCTGTCCACCTCGAACCGACCGCAGGAAGGACCGCCGTGAGTTCCGTCGAAGTCCGGGGCAGGCAGCCGGAATCCGCCACCAGCCTCATCCCGACCCTGCCCGGTGCCCACTACACCGACCCCGCGATCTTCGAGCGCGAGCAGCAGCGCATCTTCGGGCGCACCTGGTTCGCCGCCGCCCGCGGCAGCGACCTGCCCGAGCCCGGCGGCTTCCGCACGGTCGAGGTCGGCGGGGAAAGCGTGCTGATCGTCCGCGGCCGGGATCGCGCCCTGCGTGCCTTCCTCAACGTCTGCCGCCACCGTGGTGCGCGGTTGTGCACGGACGGCGCCGGTTCGGTGCGGCGATCGCTTCAGTGCCCGTACCACGCCTGGACCTACGGCCTCGACGGCTCACTCATCGCGGCCCCGAACCTGAACTCGATGGCCGACGTCGATCGCCGCGAGTACGGCCTCATCGGCGTCGCCCTGCGGGAATGGCTCGGCACGGTCTGGGTGTGCTTGGCCGACGAGCCGCCGTCCTTCGCCGACACCGTGCAGGCCGTGGTCGCGGCCCGCCTCGGGGACGAGGAGACGATCGAGCGGTGGGGCCTCGACGAGCTGGTCGTCGGCCGCCGGATCACCTACGAGGTCAAGGCGAACTGGAAGCTGATCGTCGAGAACTTCATGGAGTGCTACCACTGCGCGACCATCCACCCGGAGCTCACCGAGGTGCTGCCGGAGTTCGCCGACGGGTACGCCGCCCAGTACTTCGTCGGCCACGGCGCGGAGTTCGGCGAGGAGGTCACCGGGTTCACCGTCGACGGGCAGGGCGGATTCGGCAAGCTCGCCGGGCTCGACGAAAGCCACGACCGGCGCTACTACGCGATCACGGTCAACCCGCAGGTCTTCCTCAATCTGGTGCCCGACCACGTCATCTTCCACCGCTTGTACCCGATGGCGGTGGACCGGACGGTGGTCGAATGCGACTGGCTCTACCCGCGGTCGGTCATCGACAGCGGCGCGGACCTGAGCCGGTCGGTGGAGCTGTTCCACCGGGTGAACCAGCAGGACTTCGACGCCTGCGAGCGCTGCCAGCCCGGGATGTCGTCGAAGGCCTACGCCGCCGGCGGGGTGCTGGTGCCCAGCGAACACCACATCGCCGAGTTCCGGGACTGGGTCGCGGACGCGATTGGCTGATTGCACTCGGTAGCCGCGTTGTCACGCGCGACCACCTGATTGCCTGGTTGACCGTCGTGGACCAGCGGTCTAGCGTGACACTTGACTGATATATCAGACGTCCGACAGAGATATGACGGGAGTGCCGGATGACCACGAACCCGCCGGGCGCGGACCTGCCCGAGCACCCCGATTTCCTCTGGCGCGACCCGGAGCCGAAGAAGACCTACGACGTGGTGATCGTGGGCGGCGGCGGGCACGGCCTGGCCACCGCGCACTACCTGGCGAAGAACCACGGCATCACCAACGTCGCGGTGCTGGAGAAGGGCTGGCTGGCCGGCGGCAACATGGCCCGCAACACCACACTGATCCGGTCGAACTACCTGTGGGACGAGTCCGCGGCGATCTACGAGCACTCGCTGAAGCTGTGGGAGGGCCTGGAAGACGACCTCGGCTACCCGATCCTGTTCTCCCAGCGCGGGGTGCTCAACCTCGCGCACACCGAGCAGGACGTCCGCGACTCCGTCCGCCGCGTCGAGGCCAACAAGCTCAACGGCATCGACGCGGAGTGGCTCGAGCCGGACGAGGTCGAACGGATCTGCCCGATCATCAACATCTCGGAAGACATCCGCTATCCCGTCCAGGGCGCGACCTACCAGCCGCGCGCGGGCATCGCCAAACACGATTACGTCGCCTGGGGGTTCGCGCGCCGGGCCGACGAAGCCGGGGTCGACCTGATCCAGGACTGCGAGGTACTCGGGTTCACCGTGGACGGTGACAGGGTGACCGGCGTGCGCACCAGCCGGGGCGACATCGGCTGCGGCACGGTCGCGCTCTGCGCCGCCGGGCACACCTCGGTGCTGCTGGACCACCTCGGCGTGCGTGCTCCGCTGCAGTCGCATCCGTTGCAGGCACTGGTTTCCGAGCTGCTGGAGCCGGTGCACCCGACCATCGTCATGTCCAACGCCGTGCACGTGTACGTCTCCCAGGCGCACAAGGGTGAGTTGGTGATGGGCGCGGGCGTGGACGCCTACAACGGTTACGGGCAGCGAGGCGCCTTCCACATCATCGAGCGGCAGATGGCCGCGGCGGTGGAACTGTTCCCCGTGTTCGCCCGCGCGCACCTGCTCCGGTCGTGGGCGGGCATCGTCGACGTCACGCCGGACGCGAGCCCGATCATCGGGCACACGCCGTACGAGAACGTCTTCGTCAACGCGGGCTGGGGGACCGGCGGGTTCAAGGCCACGCCGGGCATCGGCTGGTGCTACGCGCACACCATCGCCCACGGCGAGCCGCACCCGTACGTCGCGCCGTTCGGCCTCGGCCGGTTCACCACCGGCGCACTCGTCGACGAGCACGGCGCCGCCGCCGTGGCCCACTGAAAACGCGAGGACTGCCATGCAACTCATCCACTGCCCCTGGTGCGGCCCCCGCGAGGAGGTCGAGTTCCACTACGGCGGCCAGGCCGGGGTCGCCTATCCCGAGCGCCCCGCCGAACTGTCCGATCAGGACTGGGCCGAGTACGTCTTCTACCGGGACAACCCGAAGGGCACCTTCGCCGAGCGGTGGAGCCACAGCGCCGGGTGCCGCCGCTGGTTCGACGCCGTGCGGGACACGCACACCTACCGGTTCCTGAGCACCACCAAGCCGCGGCCGAAGGAGGTGCGGGTGTGAGCCGGGTCCACGGGTACGGCCGCGTCGACCGCGGCCGCACGCTCTCCTTCACCTTCGACGGCCGCGAGTACACCGGTCATCCGGGCGACACACTGGCCTCGGCGTTGCTGGCCAACGGGGTGCACCTGGTCGGCTCCAGCGTCAAACTCGGGCGCCCGCACGGCATCAGCGCGGCGTGGACCGAGGACGCGACCGCGCTGGTGCAGGTCGAACGGCCGTTCCCCGAGCCGATGCTGCAAGCCACCACCGTCGAACTCGTCGACGGGCTGGTCGCGCGCGGCGTCAACGGACAGGGACGGTTGGCCGACACCCCCGATCCGGCCCGGTACGACCGCCGGCACACGCACACCGACACCCTGGTCATCGGCGCCGGTCCGGCAGGGCTGCTCGCCGCGCTTTCGGCGGCTCGCGCGGGCGAGGACGTGGTTCTGCTCGACGACCGGCCCATCGCGGGCGGGAGCCTGACCGGTACCGAGGTGATCGACGGCCGTCCCGCGCTCGGATTCGTCGATGACGTCGTGGCGGAGCTGGCGCGGCTGGGCGTCCGGCACCTGCAGCGCACCACCGCTTTCGGCCAGTACGACGACGGTTTCGTGCTCGCGCTCGAACGGCGAACCGACCACCTCGGCGCCGGCGCGCCCGCGCATCGCAGCCGTCAGCGAGTGCACCGCATCCGGGCGCTGAAGGTCGTGGTCGCCACCGGCGCGCAGGAACGGCCGATCGTGTTCGAGGACAACGACCGGCCCGGGATCATGCTGGCCGCGTCGGCACGCGACTACCTGCACCGCTACGGCGTGCTCGCCGGACGCGAGATCGTGGTGTTCACCGCTGACGACGCCGCTTACGCCGCGGCGGTCGACCTCGCGGCTGCCGGCGCGCGGGTGACCGTGCTCGACGTGCGTGCCAACCCGCCACGCGACTGGGAAAGCCGGGCGAACGACGCCGGTGTCACCGTGCACCCGTCCGCGGTGGTCACCGGGACAGAAGGCAAGGAGCGGGTGTCGGCCGTGCTCGCCCGCACCACCGACGGCGGCGTGCGGTTGCCCGCGGACCTGCTGCTGGTCTCGGGCGGCTGGAACCCGGTCGTGCACCTGTTCAGCCACGTTCGCGGGGCGCTGGCCTACGACCCGTCGCTCGGCTCGTTCCGCCCGTCCGGCTCGCTGCCGGGGGTCACCGTGATCGGTGCGGCCAACGGGACCCTGGACCTGGCCGGGGTGCTGCGCGAAGGCGGCGGCCCGGACGCGCCGGAAGCCGGTCCGGAACCGGCCCGTGGTCCGGCGGCGGTGGTGTGGCGCACGGACGGCGACCCGGAACGTCAGTTCGTCGACCTCCAGCGTGACGCCACGGTGGCCGACCTCGGCCGCGCGGTGGGTGCCGGTCTGCGCTCGGCCGAGCACATCAAGCGGTACACCACCATCGGTACCGCGCACGACCAGGGCAAGACGTCCGGGGTGCTCGCCTCGGGTATCACCGCGGAACTGCTGGGCGTGGGTATCGAGGACCTCGGCACCACCACGTTCCGGCCGCCGTACACGCCGGTCGCCTTCGCGGCGCTGGCCGGGCGGGCGAAGGGCAGGCTGTTCGACCCCGTGCGCACCACGCCGCTGCACGACTGGCACGTCGAAGCGGGCGCGGTGTTCGAGGACGTCGGGCAGTGGAAGCGTGCGCGGTACTACCCGCGGCCCGGCGAGGACATGGACGCCGCGGTCCTGCGGGAGTGCGCGGCGACCCGGTCGAGCGTCGGCATTCTCGACGGCTCCACGCTGGGCAAGATCGACGTGCAAGGGCCCGATGCCGGGGTGCTGCTCGATCGCCTCTACACCAACATGATGAGCACGCTGAAGGTCGGCCGCGTCCGGTACGGGGTGCTGTGCGGCAACGACGGCATGGTGCTCGACGACGGCACCGTGCTGCGCATCGACGAGGACCGCTACCTGCTCACCACGACCACCGGCGGTGCCGCCACCGTCCTGGACTGGATGGAGGAGTGGCTGCAGACCGAGTGGCCGGAGCTGCGGGTGCACCTGACCTCGGTGACCGAGCAGTGGTCGGTGTTCCCGGTCGTCGGCCCCCGTTCGCGCGAGGTGATCGGGGAGGTCTTCGCCGAACTGGACGTCTCCAACGACGCGTTTCCGTTCATGTCCTGGCGCGGCACCACGCTCGACGGCGTCCCGGTGCGCGTCGCCCGCATCTCGTTCTCCGGTGAACTGGCCTACGAAGTCAACGTCAATTCCTGGTACGCGCTCGCGCTGTGGGAACGACTGCTCGCGGCGGGCCGGCGGTCCGGGATCACCCCGTACGGCACGGAAACCATGCACGTCCTGCGCGCGGAGAAGGGTTATCCGATCATCGGGCAGGACACCGATGGCACGGTCACCCCGCAGGACCTCGGCATGAACTGGGTGGTGTCGAAGAAGAAGGAAGACTTCATCGGCAAGCGCTCGTTCGCCCGTCCGGAGAACAACGATCCGCAACGCAAGCAGTTCGTTTCGCTGCTGCCCACCGATGGCCGCACGAAGCTGCCGGAAGGTTCGCAGATCGTCGAGCTGTACGAGGACGGCGAATTGCCGGAACCACCGGTGCCGATGCTCGGGCACGTCACTTCCAGTTACCACAGCGCGGAACTGGCTCGCCCGTTCGCGCTCGCGTTGGTGAAGAACGGCCGCGCGCGGATCGGCGAACTGGTGCACGTGCCGGTGGCCGGCGTGCTGGTGCCCGCCGTGATCGGGGAAACCGTGCTGGTGGACCCGGAAGGAGCCCGTCGCGATGGCTGACACCCTGTACCGCACGCACCCGCTGGAAAACCGGCGGGCGGCGCTGGCCGGGCTGTCCGGCGGGCTGACCGTGTCCGTCGAGGAACCGGTCGCCGCGGTGGACCTGAGGATCGACCCGGACGGACCGGGTGCCGCGGCGCTCGGCCGCACGCTCGGCACGGCGCTGCCGGTCGAACCGAACACCTGGACCCACACCTGCGAGGGCCAGCTCATCTGGCTCGGTCCCGACGAGTGGCTGGTCACCAGTTCGACCGCGCAGCCGCAGGAGTTCGAACAGGAACTGGGGTGGGTGGTCTCGGCGTTCGACGGCGCCGCGATCGACGTCTCCGCGCAGCGAACGAGCATCCGGCTGCGCGGCCCACTGGTCCGTGAGCTGCTTTCACTGGGCTGCTCGCTGGATCTGAGGCCGTCGGCGTTCCCGGCGGGTGCCTGCGCGCAGACCCAGGTCGGCCACACCGGGGTGCTGCTGCTCGCGCTCGGTGCCAAGGACTTCCGCCTGTTCGTCCGCCAGTCCTTCGCGGCCTACCTCGCCGACTGGGTGCTCGACGCCGCCGAGGAATTCCGCGACCAGTGAGGAGTACCGACATGAGCACCACGCCCCGCGTCGTCATCATCGGAGCCGGGATCGTCGGCGCGAACCTGGCCGACGAACTGACCGGGCGCGGCTGGTCCCGGGTCACCGTGCTCGACCAGGGACCGCTACCGCTGACCGGTGGCTCCACCTCGCACGCGCCCGGCCTGGTCTTCCAGACGAACCCGTCGAAGACGATGACCGAGTTCGCCGCCTACACCGTGGAGAAGCTGCAGGGGCTCGACGGTGACTGGTGCTTCAACCAGGTCGGCGGCCTGGAGGTGGCGACCACCCCGGAGCGGCTGGCCGATCTGCACCGCAAGCAGGGCTGGGCCCTGTCGTGGGGAGTGCCCGCCGAAGTGGTCGACCCCGCTCGGTGCGTGGAGCTGCATCCGTTGCTGGATCGGGAAAAGGTGCTCGGCGGGCTGCACACACCCACCGACGGACTGGCCAAGGCTTCGCGCGCGGTGGTCGCGCTGGCCCGGCGTGCCGAGTCGCGTGGCGCGGTGTTCCGCGGCTCGACCCGGGTTACCGAGGTGCTTCAGCAGGGTGGCCGGGTGACGGGCGTGCGCACCGGTGCGGGGGAGGAGATCCCGGCCGACATCGTGGTGTCGTGCGCCGGCTTCTGGGGTCGTGCCGTCGGTGAACTGGTCGGGATGAAGGTGCCATTGCTGCCGCTGGCGCACCAATACGCCCGCACCGGGCAACTCGCCGAACTCGCGGGCCGCAACGATGAGCTGATCGAAGCGCGGCTGCCGATCCTGCGGCACCAGGATCACGACCTGTATTACCGCGAACACAACGACTGCCTCGGCATCGGCACCTACGCCCACCGCCCGATGCCGGCGCGGCTGGCTGATCTGCCCGAGGTCGACCAGGCGACCGAACAGGCGATGCCGTCGATGCTGCCGTTCACCGAGACGGATTTCGCGCCTTCGTGGGAGCACAGCAAGGAACTGCTGCCCGCGCTGCGCGAGGCGAAGGTGGAAACCGGGTTCAACGGGGTGTTCTCGTTCACGCCGGACAACGGGCCGCTGATCGGGGAATCGCCGGACGTGGCGGGGTTCTGGGTGGCGGAGGCGGTGTGGGTCACGCATTCGTCCGGGGTGGCGAAGGCGGTCGCGCAGCTGTTGGTGGACGGGCGGAGCGAGGTCGAACTGCACGGGTGTGACGTCAACCGGTTCGACGAGGTCCAGACAACGGATTCCTATGTGGAGGAGACGGCGCAGCGCAACTTCGCGGAGATCTACGATGTGCTGCACCCGCTGCAGCCCAGGATGTCGCCGCGTGAACTGAAGGTCAGTCCGTTCTACGCACAGCAGAAGGAGCTGGGCGCGTACTTCCTGGAGGCGCACACCTGGGAACGGCCGCACTGGTACGAGTCGAATGCCAGGCTGGTCGAAGAACTGCCGCCGGAGTGGCAGCCGCCACCGCGGGACGCGTGGTCGGCGATGTTCCACTCACCGATCGCCGCGGCTGAGGCCTGGAAAACGCGCACCGGTGTCGCGATGTACGACATGACCCCGTTGAAACGGATCGAGGTCGCCGGACCGGGCGCCACCGCGTTCCTGCAACGACTCACCACCGGCAAAATGGACAAGTCGGTCGGTTCGGTGACCTACACCCTGATGCTCGACGCGGCGGGCGGCATCCGCTCGGACCTGACCGTGGCCCGGCTCGCGGTGGACCGGTACCAGGTGGGAGCCAACGGGAACCTGGACCTGGACTACTTCCGGCGTGAGGCGCCAGGCGACGTGCAGATCCGCGACATCACCGGCGGCACCTGCTGCGTAGGTGTATGGGGCCCGCTGGCACGAGACCTGGTGCAGCCATTGAGCGATGAGGACTTCTCACACGAGGCACTGAAGTACTTCCGCCTGCACCATGCTTCCGTCGCCGGCATCCCGGTCGTCGCCATGCGACTGTCCTATGTAGGCGAACTGGGCTGGGAACTCTACACCAGCGCCGAACACGGCCGACGACTCTGGGCCGCGCTGTGGGAGGCAGGGCAACCGTTGGGCGTGATCGCCGCGGGCCGTGCCGCATTCAACAGCTTGCGCCTGGAAAAAGGCTACCGCGCCTGGGGCACTGACATGACCACCGAGCACACCCCTCACGACGCAGGCCTGAATTTCGCGATCCAGAAAGGAAAGACGAACTACGTCGGCCACCAAGCCCTTGTCGATGCCAAGCCCCCAACACGACGCCTAACCTGCCTCACCATCGACGACGGCCAAAGCGTCGTGCTCGGCCACGAACCAGTCTTCCTGAACGGAAAAGCAGCAGGCTACGTAACCTCGGCGGCCTACGGCCACACCATCCAAAAGCCAATCGCCTACGCCTGGCTCCCCTCATTCGCAACACACGGCACCTCAGTCGACATCCAATACTTCGACCGACGAATACGAGCCACCGTCACCCCCGAACCCCTATACGACCCCACCATGACCAAAATCCGCCGATGACTTCCCCGATACAAACACACCAACCCGCCCACAAACCCCGCCCGCGGAAACTGCCCGCAAAACCCGCCCGCGAAACCCGGCCGCGGAATCCGCCCGCGCGAACGAGGGGTTCGCCCGCCCAAGTCGATGGCGGCTACGCAAGCGCGAACCTAACCTATCCAGGCGTGGCCCCCACTACGCGAACGCGGGATTCCGCACTCAGGCAGCCGAGTTCCACACTCAGGCAGCCGAGCTCCACGTTCGGGCAGCCGAGTTCCGCATTCGGGCAGCCGAGTTCCACGTTCGGGTAGGCGAGTTCCACACTGCGGTAGCCGAGTTCCTCGCTCGGACAGCCGTGTTCTACGTTCGGGCGGCGAACTCGGCTGCCGCAAAGCGGAACTCGCCTACCTGAGTGCGCAGGTCTCGGCTACGTGAATGTGGAGTTCGCTTGCTCAGACGTGGGTCCCGGCTGCGCGAACGTGGGGTTCGCCTGCCCGAGTGTGAGGTTCGGCTACGCGAGTGTGGGGTTGGGCTGCAGCGGTGTGGAACTGGCCTACCTGGGTGGGATTCGGGTACGCCGAGCGCGAACCTCGCTTGCCCAGGCGCGAGCCCCCGCTACGCGAATGCCGGGTTCGCCCGCTCGAAGGTGGGAAGCGGCTGTCCGAGCGAGGAACTCGGCTGCCGCAAAGTGGAACTGGCCTACCTGAGTGTGGGACTCCGGTACGCGAGTGCGGAACTTGCTTGTCTAGGTGGGTGCTCGGCTGCACGAGTGTGGGATCGGGGTCGCGAGCGCGGAACCCGCTTGCCCATACGTGGGCCCCGGTTACGCGAACGCGGGGTTCGCTTGCACGAGTGTGGGATTTGGCTGCGCGAGTGTGGGACTTGCCTGCGTGAGTGTGGGATTCGGGTTCGCGAGCGCGGAACCTGCTTGCCCAGGCGCGGGCCCCCGTTACGCGAACGCGGGGTTCGCTTGCACGAGTGTGGAATTCGCCTGACCGAGTGTGGGACTCGGCTGCGCGAGTGTGGAGTTTGGGGGCGGGAGTGTGGGGTTCGGTGGTCTGGGTGTGGGGTTCGGGTGGGGGAGCGAGGGGAGAGGGGTCAGATTAGGGCTCGGATGGCGGTTTCGAAGTTGGTGACGTGCGTGCGTGCCAGGTGTTCCGCTTCCCCATCGCCGCCGGTGGAGATGGCGCGTAGGAGGCCGACGTGTTCCCCGATGTGGCTGTCGAAGTGGGTGATGCGGTCGAGGAAGAGGCAGAAGATGCGGGTGGCCAGGTTGTGGTAGCGCACCAGCGTGTCTTCGAGGTGCGGGTTGCCCGCCGCGCGGTAGATGGCGCGGTGCACCCGCAGGTCCCAGTGCATCAGGTCGTGGCGTGCCATGGAACGCACGTCCAACTGCTCGATCTCGTTGGCCAGGTCCGCCAGTTTGACGCGGACCGCTTCGCTGGAGGTTTCGGCGGCGCGCCGGGCGGCCAGTGGTTCCAGTTGGACGCGGATTTCGGAGATGTAGGCGAGGTCGGTGATGTCCACTCCCGTGGCGAAGGTGCCCCGCCGCGGGTACGAGATCACCAGCCGGTCGACTTCCAGCCGTTTCAAGGCTTCCCGCACGGGGGTGCGGCCCATGCCGAGCGACTCGGCCACCGCGAGGTCGTCGATCGGGGCCATGGGCGGGATGTCGAGCATGATCAGCCGGTCCTGCAGTGCGACGTAGGCGAGGTCGGCCAGTGAGGCGGGCGGCTGCTCGAGGTCGTCGGCGATGGTCACCTGCTCATTCTAGGGGACCCGGCAGATTGATATATGAGTCCGCTGAGAAGGGTCCTGCCCAGCGATCACAGCACGGTCGTGTTCCCCTGAGCGCCCGTGACCTCATCGGACGGCCGGTCGGCCTTCGCGGCGGCGCGCCGCCGGTCCAGCCGGTCCCACAGGGACAGCATCGGCGTGGCCATCACCGTGGTGACGATCGCGACCAGCACCAGCACGCTGAACAGCTCGCGGGTCACGATCCCGGCCGCCAGCCCGACGTTGATCGCGATCAACTGCATCAGCCCGCGCGCGTTCATCAGCGTGCCGACCCGCAGCGACACGTCCTGCGGCTCACCGGCGAGGCGCGCCGCGCCCCAGCAGGCGCCCAGCTTCCCGGCGACCGCGGCGGCGATCGCGGCGACGGCGAACAGCAGCAGCGCGGGGTCGACCAGCAGCCCGAAATCGGTGTTCAGCCCGGAATAGGTGAAAAACAGCGGCAGGAACACCGCGCCGACCGGCGCGATCTTCGCCACCACCCGGTCCACCGCCGCCGACCGCGGGAACACCACGCCGAGGCTGAACGCGCCGAACACCGCGTAGAGCCCGATCACGTCGGTGTACCAGGCCGCCAGGAACAACACGACCACCAGCGCCAGCAGCAGGTGCTCGGCCGGGAGCCGGGCGGCGAGCGAGCGCGCCCTGTCGTTCGCCCGCACGATGATCACCAGCAACAGCACCAGGATCGCGCTGCCGCCCGCGGTCAGTGCGACCGGTCCCGCGCTGCCGGCGGCGATGCTCAGCACCCCGGCGAGCAGTACCCAGGCCACGGCGTCGTCGACCGCGCCGCAGGCGAGCGCGACCGAGCCGAACCGGGTCTCGGTGAGCCCGCGTTCGGTGATGATCCGCGCCAGCATGGGAAAGGCGGTGATCGCCAGCGCCACGCCGACGAACAGCATGGACACCACCAGCGAGACCCCGTCCGGGAACAGGTTGACCTTGCCGTGCGCGAACCAGGTGAGCGCGGCACCGAGCGCCAGCGGCACCAGCATGCCCGCGGTGGAGATCACCGCGGCGGGCCGCGCGACCCGCCGCAGCCGCTCCACCCGGAACTCGTAGCCGGTCTGGAACATGAACACCACCAGCCCGATCTGCCCCACCACGTAGAGCACCGGCCGGAGCTCCTCGGGGAACAACGCGGCTTCCACGTCGGGCGCGAGCAGGCCGAGCACCGAGGGGCCCAGCACCACCCCGGCGACCATCTCACCGACCACCGGTGGCTGGCCGAGCCCGCGCAGCAGCCACCCGACGGCCCGGCAGACGAGCAGGATGACCACCACCGCCAGGAAGAAGGCAGGGGCCAGCAGCGTGTTGGACATGGTCGGGTCCTCCCGTGCTCAGTGGCTCGCCCGGTGAACCGGGCAGCCCTGGGTGTCGTGGGTGTCGAAGTAGCGCCCGGCCAGCCGCCGGTGCCGGGCGTCGAGCACCATCCAGGTGCCGAGCACCAGCTGGACCACGCTGCGCCACAGGCTTTCGGTGTGGTCGCGCCAGCGCAGGAACACCCCGGCCGCGCGGATCCACCGCATCGGCGGGGAAGCCGTGCGGCGGCTCAGCAGGCAGGGCGCCCGGTGGGGCAGGGGCCGGGTGTGCGAAACGGTGGAGTCCAGCCGGAACCGGCGGAGCACCTCGGTGGTCGCGGCCCGCATCGCCAGCGGCGACACCCGCCATGCCGGGCACGGCCGGTTCGCCGCCACGCCGAACGGGATGTGGTGCGCGTTCCGCGGGGAAAGGCCGTCCCAGCGCGAGGGATCGAAGGTTTCCGGGTCCTGGTAACCGGTCGAGTGGTAGCCGGGGTAGGAGAAGCAGAGCACCGAACCTTCGGGCAGGGTGCTGCCGCCGACCTCGATGTCGGCGGTGGCGATCCGGTGCGCGATTCCGAACAGCGGGAACAGGCGCAGGGTTTCGTCGAGCACCTGGGCGAAGTACCGCTCGTCCGCTGGATCGTCCACGAGCCGCTGTTGCACACCGGGGTGCTGGGCGAGCGCGAGCAGCAGGTGCGCCATCCCCTCGGACATCTGCACCACGGCGGTGTTGAAGAAGGTGCCCTGCAGGTAGTGGACCTGTTCCTCGCGGGACAACGACCCCGGCAGTTCGTGCGGGACGTCGGGCAGGCGCCGGGCGAGGTAGCGCGTCAGCTTCGCCCGGCGGCGCGGGTGCCGCAGGCCGGTGCACTTCAGCGCGGTCACCACGTCGTCCGCGTGCCCGACGATCAGCTTCCGCGCCTCGGGCGGGCACGGCTCGCGGAACACCAGCTCGTAGAAGAAGTCCGCCCACACCGGCATCATGAGGTCACGCAACCGCACCAGTGCCGTGTCACCGGGCACCGCGGCGTCCAGCACGGCGGCCGTGCACCGCGCCGCCGTCTCGACGAGCTTTTCGCTGGGGCCCGCCAGGATGCGCAGGGTGGTCCGCGCGACGTCGTCGTAGCGCGGACCGGCTTCGAGGTGTTCCTGGTGGACCTCGGGTCCCGGCGAAAGCCAGTACCAGAACAGGTCCGACAGTTCGGCGCCGCGGCTGCGGCCGTTCGCCGCCGGGTGCGAGTAGACCTCCAGGAACCGGCCGCCGGAGTCCGGCAGGGTGATCACCTGGTCCCGGTTGACCGCCTCGAACACCTTGACCCGCAGGGAGACCACCAGCTCGGGCAGGCTCAGCACCGGCTCACCACCTGGTCTCCGGCGAGCACACCACCGCACAGGGTCCGCACGTGCTCGTACTCGTCACGCAGGGTTTCGAGGACCTGCCGCACGCCCGCTTCCCCGTCCGCGGCGAGCCCCCACAGCACCGGCCTGCCGACACCGACCGCGGTCGCGCCCAGCGCCAGCGCGATCGCCACGTCGCTGCCCCGCCGGATCCCGCCGTCGACCAGCACCGGGATCCGGCCGCCGACCGCCTCGGCGACGCGGGGGAGCGCGTCGATCGCGGCGGGGGCCACGTCGAGCTGGCGGCCGCCGTGGTTGGAGACCACGAGGCCGGCCATGCCACCGTCCACCGCGATCTTCGCGTCCTCGGGGTGCAGGACCCCCTTGAGCAGCAGCGGCAACCCGGTCATCCGCCGCAGCGCCTCGACGTACCGCCAGGAGATCTCCTGGCACATCTCGATGTCGCGGACGCCGGGGGAGCCGGGGAGGTCGCGCATGTTCTCGGCGGCGAAACCCGGTGGCAGGTCGTGGAAACCGTGGCGGTGGTCGCGGCCGTGCCGTCCGAACACCGGGGAGTCCACGGTGACCACCAGCGCCGAGCAGCCCGCGTCCTCGGCCCGGCGCACCAGGCATTCGGTGATCTTGGCGTCCGGCTGGAGGTAGAGCTGGAACCACACCGCGGCGCCCCGGTCCACCTCCCGCGCGGCCTCGGCCACCTCGCCGATCGCCACCGTGGCGGCCATGCCGGAGACCAGCACGGTGCCCGCCGCCGCGGCGGCCCTGGCCGTGGCCAGCTCGCCGTCCGGGTGCGCGAGCCGGTGGAAGGCCGTCGGCGCCACCAGGATCGGCATCGACGCGCGTCCGCCGGGGAGCTGGACCGGGGCGGCCGGGCGTGGTTGCCCACGCAGGACCCTCGGGAGCAGCGCGAGCCGCTGGAACGCGCGCTCGTTCTCCGCGAGCGCCGTCTCCTCGCCCGCGCCACCGGCGAAGTAGTCGTAGTGCACGGGGTCGAGCAGTTCCCTGGCCCGGTCGTGCAGCTCGGCCAGGGCGCCACCCGTCACAGGCTCACCCGCGGCCGCTCGAACTGCGCACGCAGGAACTCGCGCAGCGGGGCCCGGTGCACCCGCTCACTGTCCCACTCGTTCTCCAGGTTCTCGGTGATGTGGTGCTCGGCGTCGAGGTCCCCGGCGCGGAACAGGCGCACCACCGGGTGCAGGTACCGCCCGTCGAGCCCGCTGGTGTCCTCCTGCGACGTCCGGCCCGCCGAGATGTCGAACGGGTTGATCAGGTCGTGGCCCTCGCCGTATTCGAGGGTGATGGTCAGGTAGGACTCGACCTCGCCGAACTCGCCGGCGGCCACCGCTTCGTGCAGGTAGTCGACCGGCACTTCCTCGAGGTAGCGCGGTGTGTCCCCGAGCAGTACGGCGTCACCGAGGTACCCGAACACCTGCCACAGTGCCGAAGTGCGGTTGACCCGCTCGATCACCGCGTCGGTGATCTCGGTGATCTCGCCAGGGGCCAGTTCGTGGCTGGGCCACGGCACGCCGTGGTGGCGCTGCTCGAGGATCCGGTGCAGCGCCTTCACCCCGTACCGGAAGCCGTGGATGAAGCCGCTGGTGGACCGCTTGAAGTCGCGGGCCTGCGTGATCGTGCCCGCGAAGTGCAGGCCCGGCACGTTCACCGACTCCCAGGCGGCCGTCTGCGCCGGGAAGCGGTCCTTGATGGTCAGCTCCGGCCGGCAGTCCTCGTCGAAGATCGAGGCGTCGAAGCGGAACCCGGTGGCCGCGATGACCCGGTCGTAGCGCAGCTCCTTGACCACCTCGGCCACCCGCGAGAAGCTCACCCGCACCAGGTAGCCGCCGTCCCCGTCGGGCCGGATGTCCAGCACGTGGCCGTCGAGCAGCGCGTTCTGCGATTTCAGCTGGTAGGTGTCGAGGAAGTTGTTGTTCACCGCGCGCAAATGGCCGACGAAGTGCGTTTGCCACGCCAGCCGCAACGATCCGGGGCCCGCCACGTGAATGACCGCCGCGGTTTCGATGAGATTGTCCGCTGTTTCGAAGGCGGAGTTCCCCCGGCCGATGATGAGTACTCTCTTGTCGATGAACTCCGCCGGGTCGACCGGTACCTCGGTATAGAGTTCCGCGTGCTGAATACCGTCGATGTCCGGAATATACGGTTTGCTCACACCGGTCGCCACGATCAGCCGCCGCGCGCGGAACACGGTGCCGTTCTCGTCGACCGCTTCGAATTCGTCCGGACGGCTGATCCGGATGATCCGCGTGCCATAGCGGACGTGCAGCCCGTGGACCTCGGCGAAATCGCCCAGGTAGCGCACCATGTCCTCGGCCGCGGGGAAGTAGCGCGGGGTGTAGCTGGTGAACAGCGGCTCGTTCTCCGCCGAGAGCAGGGAGTTCCAGTCGTTGCGCAGCCGCAGTTCGGGGTCGCTCCAGCCGGTGTGGACCTTGTTGATCGAGATCAACTGGCGGTGCCGGGGGAATCGGGTGAAGAACGTGCCCGCCGATTCGCCGGCTTCGAGGATCAGGTGACTGCGGCCCGCCTGCTTCAGGTAGTAGCCGGCCTGCAGTCCGGCCGGTCCGGCGCCGAGCACCAGGTATTCGACGGAAATTGCGTCAGACAAGGGAATCTCCCTCGGGGTCCGGTGGGGATTCCGAGGTTAGTTGAAACCTCAAACATCGGGCCATCCGCTATCGGGGTGAGCCCACCTGTCGGTTTCCTATCGGTTTTCCCGGAAATCGGAAATGGTGGTAAGCACTGAAGGCATGACGGCTCTTTACCCGCAGGCAATGCTCGACTCGTTCGCCGCCGATCCGGATTCCCCGGCTTTCGAACACGGCACCCGGGTGGTGTCGCGGCTCGAAGTGCTGGACCTGGTCGCGCGATTCACCGGTGGGCTGTCCGCGGCGGGGCTGGGCCGGGGTGACGGGGTCGCCATCGCGACCGCGGTCACCCCGGAAGGCTTCGCCGCGCAACTCGCCGCCGCCGCGCTCGGCTGCCGGGTGGTCGGTGTCCGGCCGGGGCTGACCGAGGCGCAGCTGCCGCACGTGGTCGGGCGTGACGTGGCCGCGCTGGTGGCCGACGACCCCGGCCCGGACCTGCTCGCCGCGGCGGACGGGGTGCGGGTGCTGAGGATCGGGCCCGGGCTGCTGTCCACTCCGGAAACACCGGTCGCACGCGGTCGCGCGGACGACATCGCCTCGGTGACCTTCACCAGTGGCAGCACCGGCGCGCCCAAGGGGGTCGCGCTGACCTACGCGGCGATGACCGAGCACTGGTCGTGGCAGCCGGCGAAGTGGAGCGCGGACACCGCGGAACTGGCCGCCGGGTACGGCCGGTTCCTCCTCTTCGGCACGCTGACCAGCGCGGTGGTGCAGGAGCACCTGGGACTGTGCCTGCTCTCCGGTGGCACCGCGGTGATCCCGGAGGGACCGCCGGACTTCCCGGAGGTGCTCGAACGGCTGCGGATCACCGCGAGCCTGCTGACCGTGCCGCGCCTGCACCACCTGCTGGACGTGCTGCCCACCACCGAAGTGGACCTGAGCGCGCTGCGCGTGCTGCTGGTCGCGGGGTCACCGCTGGCACCGCACCGGATGGCCGAGGCGTTCGACCGCTTCGGCCCGGCCGTGCGGCAGGGCTACGGGCTGACCGAAGTCGGGTTCCTCACCTCGCTGACCGCCGGCGACGTCGCCGCGTGGCCACCGGCCCTGCGCTCGGTCGGCCGCCCGCGGCCCGAAGTGGACCTGGAGGTCCGCGACGCCGACGGGAATGCCGTGCCCACGGGAACGACCGGGGAGATCTGGGTGCGCACCGCGTACGTGCTCGCCGGGTACTGGCGGAACGAGGAGGAGACCGCCGACCTGATCCGCGACGGCTGGGTGCGCACCCGCGACCTGGGCCACCTGGACGAGCGCGGGTACCTGCACCTGACCGGCCGGGCGCGCGACGTGATCATCGTGAACGCGATCGTGCACTACGCGGGGGCGATCGAACGCGCGCTGGCCGGGCACCCCGGCGTGCGGGAGGCCTATGTGGCCGGTGCGCCGGACGAACGCACCGGCGAGGCCGCCCACGCCTTCGTCGTGGTGGACGGCGAGCCGGACATCGACGGACTGCGTGCCAGGGTGGCCCGCGAACTGGGCGAAGCGGCGGTCCCGGCGACGATCACCGTGGTCGACGGGGTCCCGACGCTGCCCAGCGGCAAACCCGACAAACGCGCCCTGCTCACCTCGCGGTGACCGACTCCAGCGCGGAGTCGAGGATCGACAGGCCCCGGTCGATCTCGGCTTCAGTGGCGGTCAGCGGGGGAGCGATGCGGAACGTGCCGCCCAGGCCGGGCAACTGCACGATGTTCATGTGCAGGCCGAGTTCGGCGCAGCGCCGGGTGACCGCGGCGCCGAGTTCGTCGGTGTCACCCTCGCTGCTCAGTTCCAGGCCCACCAGCAAGCCGCGGCCCCGGACGTCGCCGATCACCGGGTGCCGCCGCGCCAGTTCGTCCAGCCCGCCACGCAGCCGCTCGCCGAGTTCGCGGGCACGCAGGTCGAGGCGGTCGCGGGTGAGCACGTCCAGCACGGTGTTGCCGACGGCGGCCGGGAGCGGGTCGTTGACGTGGGTGGTGAAGAACAGGAACCCGCGTTCGTGGGCCTCCCGCTCGATCTCCGCGCTGGTCAGCACCGCGGCCAGCGGCAGCCCGGCGCCGAGGGTCTTGGACAGGGTGAGGATGTCGGGGACCACGCCGTCGCGTTCGAAGGCGTACCAGTCGCCGGTGCGGCACAACCCGGTCTGGGCCTCGTCGAGGATGAGCAGCATGCCGCGCTCGCGGCACTTGTCCCGCAGCGCGGCCAGGTAACCCGGCGGCAGGTCGACCACGCCGCCGGAGCTGAGGATCGGCTCGACCAGGCAGGCGGCGAGGCTGCCGACCGACTGGGCGTCGATCAGGTCGAAGCCGAGGTCGAGCTGGCGCCGCCAGTCCAGGGCGCCGCCGGCGTCGACGAGGCCGGGCCGGTACCGGTCGGGCACCGGCAGGGCGAAGTTGCCGGGCGCGGCGGGGCCGTACCCGTGGCGGCCGGCGCTGTAGGTGGCGTTCGCGGCGGCCAGGGTCATGCCGTGCCAGGACCGGGCGAACGAGACGACCTCGTGCTTGCCGGTGACGAGTTTCGCCAGCCGCAGCGCGGCTTCGTTCGCCTCGGCGCCGGTGGTCAGCAGCATGGCCTTGTCCAGCGGCGCCGGCAGCGACTCCGCGAGCCGCCGGGCGAGGTCGAGCACCGGGCGGCTCAGCATCCCGCTGTAGAGGTGGTCGAGCTTCTCGACCTGCTCGCGGACCGTGGCGACGATTTCGGGGTGCGCGTGGCCGAGGATCGCGCTCATCTGCCCCGAGGTGAAGTCGAGCAGTTCCCGTCCGTCTTCGGTGAACACCGAGGTGCCCTTGGCGCGGTCGATGATCCAGGGGCTGAAGCTCCCGCGGCCGGAGTAGCGGAGAAGATGGCGTTCGAGGGCTGGGGTTTCGTCGGGCATGACCCCGACGCTACGAACGAAGACCGCGGTGCGTCCAGCACAGGATCATGGCCCTGCTGTTCGACAGAACCGCACAATGGCACCGCACAATGACACCGCACAATGGCGGGGTGCTGAACCCGTGGCGGCTGCGCCTGCTCGTCCTGCTCGACAACCTCGGCACCGTGCGCGCCGTGGCCGAGTCGCTGCACCTGAGCCCGTCGACGGTGTCCCAGCAACTCGCGGTGCTCGAAACCGAGACCCGCACCCGGTTGCTGGAGCGTTCGGGCCGGCGGGTGCGGTTGACGCGCACCGGCGTGCTCCTGGCGCGGCGGGGCCGGGAAATCCTGGACCGGATGACCGAGACCGAGGCCGAACTGCGTGCGCTGAACGACGAGCCGATCGGCACCGTGCGGCTCGGCGTGTTCCAGAGCGCGATCCACCCGCTCGCCGTGCCCGCCGCGTCCCGGCTGGCGGACTCGCACCCGCAACTGCACGTCGAACTGGTCGAATCCGAACCGCACGAGAGCGGGTCCGCGCTGCGGGCCGGCGAAGTGGACGTGATCGTCACGACCACCGACTACGTGGAGTTCCCGTGGGGCGGCGACCTCGAAATCACCCCGCTCGGCACCGACCAGGTCGTGCTGCTCCTGCCCCCGGACCACCCGCTCACCCGCCGCGAGGTGGTGGACCTGGCCGAGTGCGCGGGGGAGACCTGGGCGTGCGACCGGGCGGGGTCGTACATGGCCGGCCTGACCCTGCGGCTGTGCCGCGAGTCCGGGTTCGAACCGAAGGTGGCGTGCCGCTTCGGCAACTACCTGCTGCTGGTCGAACACGTCGAAGCCGGGCGGTCGGTGGCGTTGCTGCCCGCGCTGGCCGTCGCCCCGCACCACGCGGTCGTCACCCGCGGACTCACCACGCCGGTGCACCGGAACGTGGCGATCGTGGTGCGCCGGGGCACCGCGCCGCGCGCGGCGGTCGACGCGGTCGTCGAGGCACTGCTGGACCACCCGGAGATCCCGGCACTGAAGCCGTGACCGTCCTCAATGGACGCTCATCGAGGGCCGGGCCCCGGTCGCCGCCCCTCCTTGTCCATTGTGGACAGAGGACGGCGGTGCCGAGCCGCCTGGCCCTCGCGGACCGGCCCGTCTAGAGTTGTCCGGCAGAGGTTCGACGAAGGGCGGGGTGGTGGGCGCACAGCGGCGCGAACACCTGCGGGCTCGGCTCGGCGGGTCGCGCGACGCCGCCGAGGTCCTCGGCGGCGTCTGCGACCTGTGCGTCACGGAGCTCGCGGTCACCGGCGCGCGGATCCGGGTGCTCGGCCCGACCACGGCCGACGGTGGCGGGGCGACGATCCACACCACCGACGCGCTGGGCGCCCTGCTGGACGACCTGGTCACCACCACCGGCGCCGGGCCGTGCCTGGACGCCTACCTGCTGGCGCGCCCGGTGCTGGTGCCGGATCTGAACGCGGACGGGGGCTCCCGGTGGCCGGGCTTCGTGCAGGAAGCGCTGGTCGCCGGGGTCTTCGCGGTGTTCTCCTTCCCGCTCCAGTTCGGCGGGGTGCGGCTGGGTGTGCTCGAACTGCACCGGGCCGCGGCGGGCTCACTGACCCCCGTGCAGCTGACGGACGCCTTCCTGCTGGCGGACGTGGCCACCGACGCGATCTTCCACGACTCGCACGGGCTGGGGTCGATGACGCTGCCCGCGCTGGCCGACATCCAGGCCGAAGTGCACCAGGCCACGGGCATGGTCGCGGTGGACCTCCAGGTGGGCCTGGCCGAGGCGCTGCTGCGCATCCGCGGGCACGCCTTCGCGTACCAGTTGCCACTGACCCAGGTCGCGAAAGAGATCATCGAACGCCGATTGCGGCTGGACAGCGGGGAGTGACGCGGTGAGAACAGAGACACCGGGCCAGGAACACCAGGACACCACGGCCGGCCTGCGGGAGGAGCGGGTGGCGCGGGCGTTCGTCAGCCTGGCGGACACCCTGGTCGACGAGTTCGACCTCACCGAGTTCCTGCACCTGCTGGTGGACCACTGCGTGGACCTGCTGGAGGTGGACGCGGCCGGGGTGCTGCTGACCGACCAGCGCGGCGGGATCCGGATGGCGGCGGCGTCCTCGGAGAAGGCCGAACTGCTGGAGCTGTTCGCCGCCGAGACCGACGGCGGCCCGTGCGTGGAGTGCGTGCGCAGCGGGCAGGCGGTCTCCAGCACCGACCTGGCCGCCGAAAGCGGCCGGTGGTCGCGCTACGCCGCCGCCGCCGAACTCTGCGGCTTCCGTGCCGTGCACGCGCTGCCGATGCGGTTGCGCCAGAACGTGATCGGCGCGCTGTCGCTGCTCAACGCCGAGCCGGACGGGGTGCGGGTGGTGTCGAGCCACCTCGGCCAGGCACTGGCCGACGTGGCCACGATCGGCATCCTCCAGCAGCGCACCGTCGGGCACGCCGAGATCCTCACCGAGCAGTTGCAGACCGCCCTCAACACGCGCGTGGTGATCGAGCAGGCCAAGGGCATACTGGCCGCGCGCAGCGGCAAGCTCTCCCCGGAAGACGCCTTCACCGCCCTGCGCGGCTACGCCCGCGAGAACCGCCTCCCCCTGTCCGACCTCGCGCGGGAGGTCATCGACGGCGCGGCCGACGCCGACGCCATCCTCGCCCACCCGGCGGGCTGAGCACCGAGGCGGCGAACCCGGGGGTTTCGCCTTTCCTCCGTTCGGGAACTCCATGGGAAAGCACGTTGCCCCAGACCTCGGCGACGCAGGAACTTCCGGAAAAGGAGGACGAGCATGCCTGCGCTCTCCGCATCGGTGGCCAATCACCCGGAAACGGGTGACTACACCGAGCTTTCCCGCCGGATCAGGCTGGCCGGTCTGCTGGACCGCCACCCCCGGTACTACACCGTCAAGATCGGCCTCACCCTGCTGGCCTTCGCCGGCCTGTGCGTGGTGTTCGCCGCGCTCGGCGACTCGTGGTGGCAGCTGCTCACCGCGTTCGGCTTCGCCGTGCTGTTCGCCCAGCTGGCCTTCCTCGGCCACGACGCGGGACACAAGCAGATCTTCCGCGGCCGCCACGCCAACGACCGGCTCGGCCGGGCGCTCGGCGGGCTGGTCGGCATCAGCTACGGGTGGTGGATGGGCAAGCACACCCGCCACCACGCCAACCCGAACCACGAGGACGACGACCCCGACCTCGACATCCCGCTGCTGGCCTTCACCCGCGGGCAGACCGGCGGCAGGCGGGGGTTCCTGCGGTGGACCGCCGGTCACCAGGCCGGGCTGTTCTTCCCGCTCCTGCTGCTGGAAGGCCTCAGCCTGCACTGGACCAGCATCCAGGCGGTGTGGAAGGGCGAGCTCTCCCACCGCCGCACGGAAGCGGCCCTGCTGCTGGCGCACTTCGCGATCTACGGCACGGCGGTGTTCACCGTGCTGTCCCCCGGTCTCGCCGTCGCGTTCATCGCGGTCCACCAGGGGCTGTGGGGCGTATACATGGGCTGCTCGTTCGCCCCGGGGCACAAGGGCATGCCCACCTACGCCGACGGGACCGAGCTGGACTTCCTGCGCAAGCAGGTGCTGACCAGCCGCAACGTCCGCGGTGGGCGCGGGGTGGACTTCCTGCTCGGCGGGCTGAACTACCAGATCGAGCACCACCTGTTCCCGACCATGCCGCGGATCAACCTGCGCCGCGCCCAGCCGCTGGTCCGCGAGTACTGCGCCACCCACGGCATCGACTACGCCGAGTGCGGGTTGCTGCGGTCCTACCGCTACGTCCTGGCGCACCTGCACGAGGTGGGCGAACCACTGCGACGATCCGGTGAAGCGCACGCGCGCTAGAGGTGGCGCCGTTGCCCGGCGCCGCAGCGCGATCGTAGGGTTACAAGCGAAGTTTTCCGCCCCAGACCTCGGCGGTCGCGCCACTTCGGCATGAGCGGCGGGCAGTCATGGGTTCTTCCGGAGCACACGGGCCTTTCGTGCCACCGGTGCGGGTCTTCCTGATCGACCGGCAGGGAATGCTGGCCGAGGCGCTGGCGGCCAGGCTGGCCGCCGCGCGGCCCCTGGCGCTGGTGGGCTGTGCGCCACCCACCGCGCCCGAGCTGTTCGCCACGGTGGACGCCGCCCGGCCGGAGGTGATCGTCGTCGACCTCGTGCCGGTGGCGTCCACCACCCCGGCCTTCCTCACCCGCCTGGCCGCCGCCGCACCCGACGCCCGCGTCGTCGTGCTGACCGACGACCAGGACCCGGCCCGGATCGCGGTCGCCGCCCGCTGGGGTGTCGCCGCCTGGGTCGCCAAGCAGGACTGCTCCGCCGACCACCTCATCACCGTCGTGTGCGGCGTCCGCGACGGCATGGCGTACTTCCGGCCCGAGCAGATCGGTTTCGTCCTCGAGGCACTGCGCACCGAGATCGACCGCGCCGGCGTCACCAGCACCCCGCTCGACGTCCTTTCCGAGCGCGAGCACGACGTCCTGCGCGGCATCGTGGACGGGAAGCCGGCCGGCCAGATCGCCGATGAACTGTTCCTGTCGGTCAACACCGTGCGCACCCACACGCACAACCTCTTCGGCAAACTGAAGGTGCACAGCAGGATCGAAGCCGCGGCCGTCGCGCGGGCCGCCGGTATGGCACCGCGGGTGGCCCCGGCCGAGCGGGCCCTCGCGAAAAGACTGCGCCACGCGAAGCCGTGGCGGAACGGTTCGGGAGAACACACCGCGCTCAACGACTCCACGCCGTACCGCTGATCGTGGGCGCCGACCTGGCTGTGCGACCGGCTTTCGTCACTCTTCGTGTACACTTGGCCTGGTCCGAGAGCATTTCGTGCGCAGGTGGTCAAACCGGCGCCGTCCTCGGACGCTCATCCGGTCGTTCGCGGCCGGGGACGGGAGTACCGACATGACGTCGGGCCCGCACGTCACCGCCCACACCGCCACCGACGGCCTTCACCCCGCCACCCGCCTGCGACTCAAGCCGAAGGCACCCGCCACCGGGTATGTCGACGGCGCGTGGTGGCCCGAATCCCGTGACCTCGGCCGGGAACTGCCCGCGCTGCTCACGGTGCTGGGGGTCCGGTTGCACGGGGTCGAGCGGTTCACCTACCACCTCGAAACCTGGCCCGGTACACCGCGGAGGATCCGCGTCGGAGACGAAGTCGTGCGGACCGAAGGGTTCCGCACGCAGCCCGCGGACACCGTCACCGCCATCGGTTCCAGTGGCGAGCGCGTGACCCTGCTCGTCGTGCCGCCGGACACCGAGGCGGAGTTCGCCCACGACGTGCTGATGACCGCCGCGCACCGGGGCAACGACGACAGCATCGCCGGCCTGCTCGCCGCTCCCGGCGGCGACCCCGCGGAGATCGCCGGCGAGTTGCCGCGACCGCGACCCGGCGGCCACACCGAACCCGGGAACTAGTTCTTCCAGCCGCCCACAACAAGAAAGGGCCGTCAGTGCCGTCAGTGCCATCACAGCCGTCCGAATCGCCGTCCACCCTCGGGATCTTCGCCCACTCCCGCAAGGAGAACGAGCACCGGCTGCCGATCCACCCACGGCACTTCGAGCGCATCGACGCCGATCTGCGGGCCCGGATCTACCTCGAACACGGCTATGGCGAACGCTTCGGCGTCAGCGACGCCGAACTCGGCTTCTCCGTGGCCGGACTGCGCACCAGCGCCGAACTCGTCGCCGGGTGCGACGTGCTCCTGCTGCCCAAGCCCGGCGCGGCGGACCTCACCGGGATGCGGCCGGGTCAGGTGCTCTGGGGCTGGCCGCACTGCGTGCAGGACAGTGAAATCACGCAGGTCGCCATCGACCGCGGGCTGACGCTGATCGCCTTCGAAGCGATGAACCACTGGAACCCCGACGGTTCCTTCGCGCTGCACGTGTTCCACAAGAACAACGAACTGGCCGGCTACTGCTCGGTGCTGCACGGGCTGGAGAGCATCGGCTCGACCGGGGACTACGGCAGGCGGCTCACCGCCGCGGTGATCGGCTTCGGCGCCACCGCGCGCGGTGCGGTGACCGCGCTCAACGCCCACGGGGTGCACGAGGTGCACGTGCTGACCAACCGCGGCGTCACCGCGGTCGGCTCGCCGATCCACTCCGCGCGCATGGTCCACTTCGACCACAACCAGGCGAACCCGCGCCGCAGCCACGCGACGACGGTGGACGGGCGGGTCCCGCTCGCCGGTTTCCTCGCCGGGTTCGACGTCGTGGTGAACTGCGTGCTGCAGGACCCCACCGCCCCGCTGACCTTCCTGATCGAAGAGGACCTCGCCGCCTTCGAACCGGGCAGCCTGATCGTCGACGTCTCCTGCGACGAGGGCATGGGTTTCAGCTGGGCCCGGCCCACCACCTTCACCGAACCCACCTTCGTGGTCGGGGACAACGTCACCTACTACGGGGTCGACCACAGCCCGTCCCGCCTGTGGAACTCGGCGAGCTGGGAGATCAGCGAAGCGCTCATCCCGTACCTCCGCACGGTGCTCGGCGGCCCGCGGGCGTGGGACGCCGACGGCGAGACCATCCGGCGGGCCATCGAAATCCGCGACGGCACCATCCAGAACGCCGACATCCTCGCCTTCCAGCACCGCTCGGCGGAGTTCCCGCACGCACGGTTGCCGCAGGCGGCACCGGCGCACTAGGCGCTCCTCCGGTGGGTCTGGTCGATGGGCTTCGTGATCCAGGTGGTTCCTGGCGGTGCGGGCGATTCGGCCTCGTACTGGCCGTACTCGGCCGAACTCGCCCGTGCCGCCAGGGGCCGCCTGGGCGCGGAGAGCGCGACCTTGACTCGCCGGACAGCGCCTAGGCTCGGTACACGCCCTCGACCGGCCGAAGGAGGTGGGACCATGGTCACGACGATCATGCGCTCCCATCCCGCCCGGAGGGCGTCGCGGATCTGACCAGGGAGCGCTCACCCGCTTCCTGGAAGGAATCCCGCATGACCGAACTGGTCATCCGCTCGCTGAACCCCGGCGAGGAACCACTTTTCGAAGCACTGCCCGATCCCGGCCTGGTCGGGTTCGCCGCTTTCGGTGAGAGCTACACCGCCTTGGCCGCGAAGGGCGGCTACCGTCCGGAATGGACCTGGGTGGCCCTGCGCGGCGGTACCGTCGTGGCCAGGGCCGCGTGGTTCGCCGGTCCCGGCGACGAAAAGCCGCTCGCGCTGGACTGGTTCGACTTCACCGACGCCGGCGCGGCCGTGGAACTGCTGCGCACGGCGCCACTGCGCGCCGAGTACTCGCTCCTGCTCCCGGTGGGCTGGCGCGACGACCCGGCCGTCACCGCGGCCGCGAACGCCCGCATCGAAGCAGCCATCGAGGCCGGTCTCACTCCGCTGGTCGAGCGGTACCGCTACCGCTGGACCCCGGAGTGCGGCCTGCCCGATCGCCCCGGCCGTCTCGAATTCCGCGCTGAACCGGACGACGCGGTGATCCTGGACGTCTTCCGCCGAGTGCACCAAGGCAGCCTGGACGCCCATGTCCGCCGCACCATCGCCGGATCCGGCCTCGAAGCCGCCGCCCAGGAACAGTTGGACTACCTGCGCTGGATGCCCAGCCCGCGCGAGTGGTGGCGCCTGGCGTACACACCCGGCGGCGAACTCGTCGGTCTCGCCGCGCCCTGTCACCACTACAACGACCCGGTGATCGGCTACATCGCCGTCCTGCCGAAACACCGCGGCCACGGGTACGCCTACGACCTGCTCGCCGAAGCCACCCACCTGCTCGCCGCCGAAGGCGCCGACCGGATCGTGGCGGGCACCGACGTCACCAACACGCCGATGGCCGCCGCTTTCGCCCGAGCCCGTTACCCCGTCGAGAAACAGCGGATCGACCTGGTCTGACCTTTCCCGGCAGGCCGCGGGCGGGCGGCGGCACCGCCCGCGGCCTGGCAGGATGTCTCTGGTGGAGACGCCCGGCCACCCGGAGGACAGCATCGAGGACCTCTTCGAGAACGCACCCTGCGGCTACCTCTCGACGCTGCCGGACGGCACCATCACGAAGATCAACGCCACCCTGCTCGGCTGGCTGGGCCTGGAGCGCGACCAGGTGGTCGGGCGGCGCCGGTTCGCCGACCTGCTCACCATCGGCGGGCGGATCTACCACGAAACCCACATCGCGCCGCTGCTGGCGATGCACGGCGAAGCCGGTGGACTGGCGCTGGAACTGCGGGGAGCGGGCGGCAAGCGGCTGCCGGTGCTGGTGACCTCGGTGGTGAAGACCGGCGACGACGGCTCGCCGCGGCTGATCCGCACGGCGATCTTCGACGCCCGCGACCGCCGCGCCTACGAGCGGGAGCTGCTCCACGCCCGGCGGCAGGCCGGCGAAGAACGCGACCGGGCCCGCAAGCTCGCCGCCACCCTGCAGCGGACCCTGCTGCCGCCGGTCCTGCCGAAGGTGCCCGGCATGGAGGTCGCGGCGTACTACCACCCCGCCTCGGTCGACGAGGTCGGCGGCGACTTCTACGACCTGTTCCCGCTCACCGGCGAGACCTGGGGTTTCTTCCTCGGCGACGTCACCGGCAAGGGCGCCGTCGCGGCTACGGTGACCTCGCTGGCCCGCTACACCCTGCGGGCCGCCGCGGTCTACGACCCGGACCCGGTCGCGGTGCTCGACAACCTCAACACCGTGCTCTACCAGGAGTACAACGGCTCCGACCCGCGGTTCTGCACGGTCATCTACGGCTCACTGGTGCCCGGCCCCGGCGGCTGCGCGATCACCCTGGCCGCGGGCGGGCACCCACCGGCGGTGCTGATCCACGCGGACGGCACCACGGAGTTCGTCGAGTTGCCCGGCGGCATGGTCGTCGGCGCGCTGGCCGAAGCCCGGTTCACCCGGCTCACCGTGCACCTCGCCCCCGGCGACACCCTGCTGCTCTACACCGACGGCATCACCGAAGCGCGGCCCTCCGGCGACCGCACCCGCTACAGCGAAGAGCAGTTGCTGCGCCACCTCACCGACCGCGCCCCGGCCACCGCACCGGAGACGATCGACGTGCTCACCGAACTGCTCACCGGCTTCGGTGCCGGCGTCGAGGACGACACCGCGTTGCTCGCGCTGAGCATTCCCCGCTGACCAGCGGGCCCACCCCGGGCGTGCCCTGGTCCGCGATGCGGCCACCGGCCGGGCGGAGGCCGCACCGCGGAAGTCACCTCACCGGGGGAGCGGGTACGGGGGCCGTGGTGGTGAAAGCGCCAGCCGCGGATTCCGGTGACGAGACCATTCAGGCCGGCCTGAATTCGGTCTCCCGGACGTTGGGAAGCGAATTCGGATTCGGCTCGTCAGCTGGTGCTTTCTTCGATCGCGGTCCGGACGAAGCGGGCCAGCCACGGCGAGCGGCTGCCCGCCGGCCACAGCAGCAGCGTCCGGTACGGCATCGCGTCGGGAACGGGGCGGTAGGTCACGTCGGGCCGGACGTTCTTCGCGGCCAGCGACGCGGGCACCAGCGCTACGGCCTGCCCCAGCGCGATCACCTCCAGCAACTGCGCGCTGTCGCGCACCACCGGACCGGCCGGCCGGTCCGGGTGCCCGAGCCAGTACTCGCGGTCGACGACCGCCGGATCGCTCCACCGGGGTGCCGGTTCGGCGGCCAGGTCCGCGGTGCCGAGGACCGCGCGCCCGGCCAGTTCGTGCCCCGGGTGCAGCGCGGCGACGCGGGGTTCGGTCGCCAGCAGTTCGGTGTCGAGCCCGTGACCGTCGACGCAGGCGGCGATCGCCACGTCCGCGCGGCCGTCGCGGACCATGTCGGCCTGCTCGCCGAAGCCGCTCACCACCACGCGCAGGTCCGGCGCTTCCCGCTCCGCCCGGAACTGCGCGCAGACCCGCCGCAGCAGTTCCGTGGCCACGCCCGGTTTGGCGGTGACCACCAGTCCGCGATCAGCCGCACGCCGCGTCCGGCGCACCGCGGAGTCCAGCGCGCCGAGCACCACCGCGCTCTCCTCGAGCAGCACCTCCCCGGCCTCGGTCAAGGCCAGCCGGTGCCCGCCGCGGTCGAAGAGTTCGACACCGAGCCGCCGCTCCAGCAGGCGCACGGCCCGGGACAGCGGCGGCTGGGCGATGCCGAGCCGCTCGGCCGCGCGGGTGATGTTGAGTTCCTCGGCGACGGCGCGGAAGTACCGCAGTTCCCGGATTTCCGGCATACCGCCAGGGTAGGGGAGGGCACCCGATCGGTATTTCCGTTCCGGGCCGCGGACGGCTGGACTGGGCGCATGAACGACGTAGCCCTGGTCACGGGCGCCAACAAAGGCATCGGCCGGGAAATCGCCCGGCAACTCGCCGAGCGGGGACTCACCGTGTACCTCGGTGCCCGCGATCTCTCACGAGGCCGAGCCGCCGCACCGGCCACAGGGGCCACTGTGGACATCCGTCCCGTGCGGATCGACGTGACCGAGCCGGAGTCCGTCGAGGCGGCCGTGCGCACGATCGAGGACGAGACGGGACGGCTGGACGTGCTGGTCAACAACGCCGGGATCATGACCGAGTGGGGTGTCCCGGCCACCGGCGTCACCGCCGCGCACCTGCGTGAGGTGTACGAGGTCAACGTGTTCGGCGTCGTCACGGTGACCGCGGCCTGCGTGCCGCTGCTCCGGCGGTCGCCCAATCCCCGCATCGTGAACATCTCCAGCGGGCTCGGCTCGTTGACCGTGCTCAGCGATTCAGCGAGCCGGGCCTTCCTCGCCTACAGCTCGTCGAAGGCCGCGCTCAACGCGCTGACCCTCATCTACGCCGACGCCCTGCGCGCCGACGGCATCAAGGTCAACGCCGCCGGGCCCGGGCTGGTGCCGACCGACCAGAACGCCGCCGCGCCGTTCCACCGCGGCGAGCGCACCACGGCCGATGGCGCCGCCGTCGCGGTCCAGCTCGCTACCCTGCCCGCCGACGGCCCGACCGGCGTCTTCCGCGGCCCGGACTCCCTGGACCAGGTCATCCCGTGGTGAGCCCGCCCCGGTACTCCTCGGCCAGCCGCCGGGTGCGCTCGTCGAGTGCCCGCCAGGCGGGGGCGTCGCCCTGGTAGGCGGTGACGATGTCCACGATCTCGGGCGGCAGCTCGCGGATCGCGGCGGTGTCGCCGGGCATCGTGACCCGCATGCCTTCGGTGAGCGTCGCCCGCGCGAGTTCGTCGATGCGGGGGTCGTCGGGAGCCCAGTCGAGCGCTTCGTCGTAGACGCGCAGCACGCGGACGTACTCCTCGTCGTCGAGCAGGGCGAGTTTGGTCGGGAGGTACTCGTCGATGATCGCGGGCATGACGGCGGTGGCGAGGATCCAGGTGTCGCGCTCGATGGTCACGTAGCGCTCGGAGAACCCGAGTTCGCGGAGCCGGTCGAGCAGGCCGGTCGCGATTTCGGGCAGGCACAGGCGGTCGGGGGTGCGCAGCAGGGTGAGCCGGGCGCGGCGGTGGCGGAGTTCGTCGATGCGGCCGGCCAGGTCGGCGTCGATGCGTTCGACGGCTTCGCGGTGCTCTTCGTCGCCGGCGGCGAGCATCGCGGGGATGTCGGCGAGCGGCACACCGGCTTTCGAGAGCGTCACGATCCGGCTGAGGTCGATGACGTCCTGGGCGCCGTAGCGCCGGTAGCCCGACGCGTCGCGGCCGGGTTCGGGCAGGAGGCCGCGGGCGTGGTAGACGCGCACGGCCTTGACGGTGCAGCCGGCGTGCTCAGCGAGTTGGCTGATCGTCAGCAATGGCCTGCTCCTTCGCTTCCCGAGCACCATCCTCGTCCCCCGGCCCGGCGGAAGGCGACTCCAGGTCGCGCAGCCCGCGGCCGGACAACGCGAATGCCGCCATGAGCACCCAGACACCGGCGATCCCCCAGGCGAGCGCGCCGAGGCTGCCCGCGCCGACGACCAGGCCGGTCGCGGCGAGGCCGATCGGGCCGGCCGCGAGCGACAGGGCGTTCGAAAAGCCCATCACCCGGCCGAGTTGCGTGCCGGGCACCCGCTCGCTGATGACCACGCCGAAGAGCGGGCTGACGACCCCGCTGCCGAGGCCGACGACGATCGCCCCGGCCGCGACCACCCAGAACCCGTCGAGCGTCGCGATGAGCACCAGCCCGGCGGTCGACGCGGCGATCGAGACGACCCACGCCAGACGGCGTGAGGAGCGGACGAGCAGCGCGTAGAGCGCCGAGCCCGCGATGACGCCCACCGCGAACGAGGACATCGTGAAGCCGAGGAAGTCGGGGCGGCCCAACGCGGCGAAGTGCGCCGGGAGCAGCACGGAGAGCAGGGGAGTGGAGACGAGCGAGCCCATGGTGGCGACCACGAGCAGCTTGACGATGACCGCGTGGCGCCGCACGGTCCGCCAAGCTCCGCGGAACCCCGGCTCGGCGCCGTCGCCGCCCACGGGAGGGACGCGAATGGCCAGTGTCGCCAGCGCTGCCAGCCCCGAACAAGCCGAAGTAAGCCAAAGCACGGTTCCCGGAGTCAGCACCGCTAGCAAAACTCCGGCCACCGCGGGTCCGGCGAGGAAAGACAACCCGAAGATGCCCTGGCGCAGCCCCGCCACGGTGTCGAGCGAGATGCCCCCACGCTCCGCGACGCGGGGCATGAGGGTCTGGCGAGCGGTCATGCCGGGAATGTCGAAGAGCCCACCGGCTGCCGCGAGCAGCACCAGCGCGAGGAGGGAAAGCCCGCCGAGGGTGTCGAGGAGTGCGAGCGCCGCCACCGACGCCGCACTGCAGACATCGGCGAGGACAGCCATCCGCCGCGCCCCGAACCGATCGATCAACGGCCCGACGGCGACCGTCGCGAGGATCTGGGCCACCCCGGTGGCCGCCGCCACCCCCGCCGCGGCGGCCGGGTCGCCGGTGCGCAGGAGCACCAGCCAGGGAAGCACCAGCTGGATGGCCGAATTGCCGAAGAAGGAGAAGGCCTCCGCCAAGGCGTAGAGGGGGAGGACCAGACGAGAGCGCGGCATGCGGTGACCGAAACACCCCGCCCCGGGTCAAGGTCAAGCCCGCTCCGCCACCCGGCGAGTCCCGGCGGGACACAGGACCGCCGAGGGTGGGGTCAGGGGACGGTGGTGGCCAGGAGGGAGCGGGCGGACCAGCGGCCGTGCTCGTGGTGGACCCCGATGGGGTGGTCGAAGGCGGCGGTGACGTTCGCGGTGGTGATGGTGTCGCGAGCCGGGCCCGCGGCTACGACGTAGCCGTGGGCCAGCAGGGCGGCGTGCGTGGTGGTGGCCGGCAGCTCTTCGAGGTGGTGGGTCACCAGGATCGACGCGACGCCGGGGTGGGTCCGGTCGAGCAGGTCGATGGTTTCGAGCAACTGTTCCCGCGCGGCCAGGTCCAGGCCGGTGGAGGGCTCGTCCAGCAACAGCAGCCGCGGGTGGCTGACCAGGGCGCGGGCCAGCAGCGTCCGGCCCCGTTCGCCTTGGGAGAGGGTGGGCCAGTGCTGCGCGGCTTTCCCTTGCAGACCCAGGACATCCAGAAGTGCGTCGGCGTCGGACAGGTGGGTGGGCGCCGGGCGCCAGCGGGGTGGGAGATCGACGGACCCGGTGATCCCGGTCAGCACGACCTCCCGGACGGTCAGCGGCGAACGCAGAGGATGCCGCGGGTTGACGTGCCCGATCGTGCGGCGCAGCGCCTGGAGCTCCACCCGCCCCAGTTGCTCGCCCAGCACGTGCACGGTGCCCGTCGTGGGATGGGTCACCGCGCCGCACAGGCCGAGCACGGTGCTCTTCCCGGCACCGTTCGGCCCGAGCAGCGCCCAGTGCTCACCCCCGCGCACGGTGAGGTTCACGTCGTGCAGGATCTGCTTGCCCTGACGGCGGAAGGTGACGTCGCGCAGTTCCAGTACCGGGGTCATGCGAAAGCCTGCTTCAACTCGGTCAGATGGGAACGGCTGGCCTCGGCCGCGGCCCGCGGATCACGTGCGGCGATCGCGTCGGCCAGGGCCGTGTGCGCCTCGTGGTCGGCGTCGGGCGAGTCCAGCGGGCGGGCTCGGAGCATGTCGACCATCGCCTTGCGCACCCGCGGGACGAAGCTGTCGAACAGTTCCGTCAGCACGTCGTTGTGCGCCGCGACCACCACGGCCCGGTGGAAGTCCATGTCCGCGTCGACGTGGTCCTCGATGCCGCGATCCTGCCGGCGGCGGTGCACCAGTGCGCGCTTGATCGCCCGGACGTCCACCGGCGTGCGGCGCACGGCCGCGAGCGACGCCGCTTCCGCTTCGATGGCCACCCGCGCTTCGAGCACGGACACCACCGAGGCGCGCTGGAGCACCGCGTCCCAGTCCTCGGTCACGTCGAGCGCGGTCACGAAGACGCCCGCGCCCTGCCGCGAATCGAGGACCCCCTTGCCTGCCAGTTCCCGGATCGCCTCACGCAGGGTCGACCGCCCGACGCCCAGCTGCGCCGCGAGCGTCGCCTCGCCGGGGAGTTTGTGCCCGAGGGGCCACTGCCCGGAACGGATGTTCTCCAGCAGGGCCTCCGCCGCCTGCGCGGCCAGTGGACGCCGTCGTACCGATGCCGCCATGGGCGAACTCTAGCAGTCTTGTCTGCTTGTCTGAGGAGTGGTCCGCAGGCCGAAGGTGACGGCGGTGCCCGCGACGGCCACCGCGGTGGTGACGAGCATGCCCAGCGCGAGGTCCGGCGGCACGGCGGCCAGCGCCACCGCGCCGATCACCGCGGTGCCCAGGGCCGACCCCAGTTGCGGCGCGGTGTTGAGCAGTCCGGAGGCGATGCCGTGGTCGCGCTCTTCGACGACGGCGGTGCCCGCGTGCGTGGCGGCGACCGAAGCCGCGCCGAGACCGATCCCGCAGATCCCCAGTGACACGGCGAAGAGCGCGGTCGAGCCGGTGTGCACGGCCAAGGTGCCCAGCACCAGCCCGAGCACCACCCCGCCGAACCCGGTGGCCGCGGTGAACCGGCGGCCGAGGCGGTCGAGCAGCCGGACGCCCGCCGCGCTGCCCAGCACGACGCCCACGCTGAACGGCGCGAACAGCACACCGGTCAGCACGGGCGGCAGGTGCTTGGTGGTCTGGAAGAACGCCGTCGCCACCACGCTGGCCGGAGTGGTGGCGAAGGTCAGCGCGAAAGCCACCACCAGCGCCGAATCGAACTGCAGCGAACCGACCAATCGACCCGGTACCAACGGATTCGGCGCCCGCCGTTCGACGAAGACGAACGCCACCAGCAGGAGCACCGCCACCGGCAGGGTCACCGGCCGCGCGATCCCGGTGACCCCGGCGATCCCGGCCAGCAATCCGCCGGTGACGAGCAGAGCGCCCGGCAGGTCCAGCGGTTCACGCCGCCGCACGCCGACAGGACCCGCGGCCAGCAGGCGCGGGGCGAGCACCAGCACCACAACGCAGATGGGCACGTTCAGCAGGAACATCGACCGCCAGCCGAAGACCTGCACGAGCACCCCGCCGAACAGGAAGCCCGCGGCCCCACCGGCGGCCGCGGTGGCCGTCCACCAGCCCACCGCCCTCACCCGCTCGCCGCCCTCGGCCGTCAGCCCCAGCAACAGCGAAAAGGCCGACGGGACAACAAAAGCCGCGGCCAGCCCCTGCACCGCCCTGGCGATGATCACCATCAGCAGGCTCGTCGCGAGCCCGGCGGCCAGACTCGCGGCGGTGAACGCCAGCACCCCGCCGAGGAAGACCCGGCGGTGCCCGAACCGGTCCCCGATCCGGCCCGCGGGGACGAGGAAACCGCCGAACAGCAAGGCGTAGCCGCTGACCACCCACTGCGTGGCCGCCCCGGAACCGCCGAGCCCGGCGCCGATCTCCGGCAGGCCGACCACGGCGATCGTCACGCCCAGCACGTCGACGAACTGCGCCAGGCACAACACCAGCACGGCCCCGCGGTGCGGCATCGACTCCACCACCCTCAGCTGGTGGCGGCCAAGGTGGCGCCGAGGCCGACGAGTGCTGTGCCGGTCACGCGGTCGAGCACCTTCCGCGGTCCGGATCGCCGCATCAGCCCGGACAGCCGCGCGGTGAGCAGGACGAAGGCCAGCCACCACAGCACGCCGAGACCGATGTCCAGTAAACCGAGCACCAGTACCTGCGCGGCGGCGGAGCCCGCGGGGTCGAGGAACTGCGGCAGCACGCTGACGAAGAACAGCGCGGCCTTGGGGTTCAGGACGTTGGAGACGAAGGCCTGCCGGAACACCCGGCCCGCTCCGGCGTCGACGGTGGTGCCGTCGGCCTGTTCGTCCGCCGCGGGCGTCTCACCCCGGCGCTTGCGCCACGACTGCCACAGCGCTTGGACCCCCAGGAAGACCAGGTAGGCGGCACCGGCGAGCTTGAGCACGGTGAAGGCCGCCGGACTGTGCAAAAGCGCGGTCGACACCCCCAGCGCGGCCGCGGCCATGTGTACGCAGAGCCCGCACTGCACACCGGCGGCGGCGAGGAAGCCGTAGCGGCGGCTGCGGGCGGAGTAGCGGAGGATGACCATCCAATCCGGTCCCGGCACCACGTAGGCCAGCATCACCACGCCCACGAAGGCGATCAGCGTTCCCAGGGTCATCCGGCGTCCTCCCCGCGTCCTTCCGGCACTCGCTGGGACCGGCTTCCCGATCCGGCGGCGGTTCAATCCCGCGGTTCGCCCAGCGGGTCAGCCTTCGGCGTCGCGGACCACGAGGGCGATCTGCACCCGGTTCTCCACCGCCAGCTTGGCGAACAGGTTGCCGGTGTGCGCCTTGACGGTCGCGACGCTGATGCGCAGCCGCTCGGCGATCTCCGGATTGCCCAGCCCGTCCGCGATGGCCCGGGCGGTGTCGAGTTCCCGTTCGGTCAATGTGGACAGTCGTTCCCGCGCGGCTTCGCGGGACGAGCCGCGCGAACCGGAGGTGGCCGCGGCGATCACCCGTGCCGTGGCCACCGGGGACAGCGCGGGGTTCCCCTCGGCGACGGTCCGCACCGCCTCGACGATCTTCGCCGGAGGGGTGTCCTTGAGGACGAACCCGAGCGCTCCGGCACGCAGGGCGCCGAGCACCAGGTCGTCGGAGTCGAAGGTGGTCAGCATGAGCACCCGCGGCGGCGACGGCCGGGTGAGCAGCTCCCTGGTCGTGCTGAGCCCGTCGCGGCCGGGCATCCGCACGTCCATCAGCACCACGTCCGGCCGCTGCCCGGCCACCACGGTGAGCGCGGAGTCGCCGTCGGCCGCCTCCGCGACCACGGTCAGGTCCGGTTCGCCGTCGAGGACGAGCCGCAGCGCCATCCGCACCAGCTGGTCGTCGTCGACGATGACCACCCGCACCGGCTTCCGCTCGCTGTCCACTCATCCGCTCCTGTCGTGGTGGTCCGGCCAGGGTAGTTCCGCGCTGAGGACGTACCCGTGCCCGGGTTCCGGGTGGTGCTCGAGCTTCCCGCCGGCGAGGGCGACGCGTTCGGTGAGGCCGAGGAGGCCGAACCCGGAGGCCGGTGGCCGGGTGGTCGTGGTGGTGGCCGCGCGGTTGTGGACGCGGACGCGCAGCCCGTCCCCGGACCGTCCACTGAGGACGATATCCACCGGTGCGCCGGGCGCGTGCTTCGCGGCGTTGGTCAGTCCTTCCTGGACGATCCGGTAGCAGGTCCGCCCGGCGGCACCGGCGGGGTCGCCCGTCACGGTGCTGGTGAACGTGACGTCCAGTCCGGAGGCGCGGGCGTCGGCCACCAGTTCGGGGATCCGGTCCAGGGAAGGCTGTGGTGGTTCCGGGAGGCCAGGGTCGGCCCGGAGCACACCGAGCACGCCACGCAGTTCTTCCAGTGCTTGATGGGAAGCGTCGGCGATGCCGCGGACCAGCACGCGGTTCTCCTCGGCGGTGAGGTCGCGGCGGTGGTCCAGCACCCCGGCCTGCATGGCGACCAGGGAGATCCGGTGCGCGAGCACGTCGTGCATCTCGCGGGCGATCCGGTTGCGTTCCAGCGCCCGTGCCTGTGCCGCCCGCGCGCTCTGTTCCCGTTCCGCGCTTTCCGCCCTGGCCCGCAAGGACCGGACTTCGGCCCGCCGCGCTTCGATGGCCAGGCCGGTGGCCACCGCGATGCCCGCGCTCATCACCGGGAGCGCGAGCCGCAACCACAGCGGTCCGGGCAGGGCCTCGATCGGGTAGAGCCCGGCGGCGAACTGCGACCCGGCCACGTAGGCCGCCACGACGACCCCGATCTCCACCGGGCGGCGGCGAGCGGCGATCGAGCACAGGGCCAGCAGCGCGGCACCGGCGGCCAGCGTCGACGCGGTCGAGGCGACCACGACCGCCATGGCGACGGTGAACGGGAACCGCCGCCGCCACAGGAGCGCCACCAGGCAGGCGAGCGCGAGCAGCGGATCGCCGGTGACGAACCAGGAACACGTGTCGGCCGCGCACCCCCGCGGCAGCAACGTACCGGTGGAAAGCCAGAAGGGGATGCCCAGCGCCGCGGCCGCCAGCAACCGCCAGGTCTGCTGCCACCCGCCGGGCCGTGGCGCGACGTCCGTGTTCACCCGGCCAGTATCGCGAAGCCGGGCGGGACGGTGCAGCCGCCCCGAGGACCGTCGTGCCCCCGACCGGAGTCGCATACCCACCCCGACCCGGGTCGAAGACGGGCCGGGTCGCCGGGTCGATGTGCCGGTGGTGCGGAATGGACAGACTCCTTCCCGTACCGGAACAACCGGGCGGAACGGAGGAACGCGATGAGCGAAGGTGACTGTGTGGCGAACGGATTGAGGGGGCAGCCGTGAAGAAGAAGGCATTGTCCTTCGTCCTCGCCGTCGGCGCGGTGGCGGCGACCGTGATCCCGGGCTCGTCGGTGGCGGCGACGCCGGACACCGTGCGGTGGGGCCCGTGCTCGGAGAACGGGACCGCGCCCCGGCTCGAATGCGCGACGCTCGAAGTCCCGCTGGACTACCGGGACCCCGGCGGCAGGCAGATCGAGATCGCGATCTCCCGGATGGCGAGCGAAAAACCCGCGCAGCGTCGCGGCGTGTTGCTGACCAATCCGGGTGGTCCGGGGATTTCGGGACTCGGCTACCCGGCAGTGCTGGCCAGTGCGGGCATGCTGCCGCAGGAAGTGCTGGACACCTACGACGTGATCGGCTTCGACCCGCGCGGTGTCGGCCGTAGCACGCCGGTGACCTGCGATCTGACACTGGAACAGCAAAGCCGCGGCAACTTCCCGCCGTACGCGCACACCGCGGCCGATGTCACGAAGGAGGCGAAGAACGCGCGGGCCATCGCCGAGCAGTGCGCCACCTCCGAGACGGCGTGGATGCTGCCGCACACCACGACGGCGAACACCGCGCGAGACCTGGACCGGATCCGGGAGGCGCTGGGGGAGCCGAAGATCTCGTACCTCGGAGCTTCCTACGGCACCTACCTCGGTGCGGTGTACACGACGCTGTTCCCGGAGCGCAGCGACCGGATCCTGCTCGACAGCAACCTCGGCCCGGGCGGGTACGACGCCACGGCCATGCGGTTGTTCGCCCGGGGCATGGAGGACCGGTTCCCGGACTTCGCGGCGTTCGTGGCCGCGCACCCCGAGTACGGCCTGGGCACCACACCCGAACAGGTGAGGGCGAAGTACTTCGACCTCGCGAGGCGGCTGCAGGCGAACCCGGTCCACGGCATCGACGGGACGTTGTTCCGCGGGCACACCTTCGACCGCCTCTACAGCGACGCCCTGCTGCCCACGCTGGCCGAGATCTGGAAGGCGCTCGACAACGGGCAGCAGCCGCCGCCGCTGGAGCCGCCGATGGACATGAGGAACTTCATGGCCGCCCGGTTCCTGGTGATCTGCGGTGATTCGCGCTGGCCGGACGAAATCCGGGACTACCAGCGCGCTACCGCGGTCGACCGGCTGCGGTACCCGTTGGTGGGCGGTACCACGGCCAACATCGGGCCGTGCGCGTTCTGGCCGGACGAGCGGCCCGAGCCGCCGGTGCGCATCGGTGACCGCGGCCCGGCGAACGTGCTCATGGTGCAGAACGAACGCGACCCCGGCACGCCGCTGGCGGGTGCCCAGATGCTGCGGCGGGCGTTCGGCGAGCGGGCCAGGATGGTGACCACCGACCAGGGCGGGCACGGCGTCTACCCGTACGGCGGCAACAAGTGCGCCAACGACGTGGCGACGGTGTTCCTGACCACCGGGCAGCGCCCGTCGCGGGACCTCACCTGCGCGGTGGGATCCGGCCAGTAGTCAGGGAAGACCCGATGGGCAGCGCCTAGAGTCGGCCGGGTGGAGATGCTGCACCTGCGTTACTTCGTCGCCGTCGCCGAGGAGTTGAACTTCTCGGCGGCGGCGCGGCGCTTGCACATGGCGGCGTCCCCGCTGAGCCAGCGGATCAAGGACCTCGAGCACGAACTCGGGCAGCGGCTGTTCGACCGCAGCACGCACCACGTCACGCTCACCCCGGCCGGGACCGCGCTGCTGCCGATCGCGCGGGACGTGCTGGACCAGGTCAACGCCATTCCGTGGCGGCTGCGCGAGGCGACCGGGGCCCGGCGCGCCACGGTGTTCCTCGGCATGCCCGCCGGAGTGCACCCCGAGTTGCGGGCCCGGGTCAACACCCTCGCCGAGCGGGTCCGCGAGCGGTTCGAACTCAAACGGTGGCCCGGGACCACCCCGGCGCTGGTCAGCGCGGTACGCGAGGGCAAACTGGCGCTCGCGCTGGCCCGGTTGCCCGTCGGCGATCCGGCGCTGGACCAGCTGACCGTCATGTCGGAACGGCTCGGCGCGGTGGTGCCGGCGGACCAGTTCGCCGGGCGGGACGCCGTCTCGCTGGCCGAGCTGACCGAGCTCTCCTACGTCGCCACCCCGGCCGAGATCACCCCGGCCTATTTCGACCAGCTCGACCGTGAACTCTTCGAGCGGGGGATCCGCAAACGCATCAAACTGGCCGACACCGGCTATGGTGGCGTCTCCGAAATCATTTCCACCGGAATGGCGTTCTCGATTTCCATGCTGGACCCGGGAAGTCCGATGAGCGGCTATCGGCTGGACAACGTGACCGTGCTGCCGTTCACCGATTTCCGGCCTCGGCTGGACACCGGGCTGGTCTGGCAGCATGACCGGGCTCACGGCGGTGACCTGGACGAACTCGTCGCCGCGGCCCGCGAGGTCTTCGCCGGACCGCTCGACAGGTGACAAAACGGAAAGAATGGTATGACCGCTGTGGTCATACCATTCTTCGTGACATGATCATTCCCATTCCGGTCCGACGCGACTAGCTTTGCAGGTAAGGGAAACAAAGCAAAAGGCGCGAAAGGACCAAGTGATGGTGCACACAACCGACTCCGCCGGTCCGCTGGCCGGGGTGCGCGTGATCGACCTCTCCACCGTGGTGATGGGCCCCTACGCCGCCCAGATCCTCGGTGACCTGGGCGCCGACGTGATCAAGATCGAATCGCCTGCCGACACCGTGCGCGTGGGCCAGTACCGGACCACGCCGGGCATGACCCCGCTGAACCTCAACGTCAACCGCAACAAGCGCAGCGTGGCCCTCAACCTGAAGGATCCCGGCGAGCGGGAGCGGGCGCTCGAGCTGATCGGCACCGCGGACGTGCTGATCACCAACATGCGCCCCGGCGCGCTCAAGCGCCTCGGCATGACCTACGAGGACCTCGCCGAAGCCAACCCCGGCCTGGTCTACGCCCACGCCCAGGGCTTCCGCGGCGACTCCGACCGGGCGGGCAACGCCGCCTACGACGAGACCGTGCAGGCCGCCTCCGGCCTGGTCGACATCGCCAACCGCGCGCTCGGCACCCCGGTCTACCTGCCGACCATCCTCGGCGACAAGGTCTCCTCGCTGACCATCGTCTACGGCGTGCTCGCCGCGCTGGTGCACCGGAACCGGACCCGGCAGGGGCAGCGGATCGAGATCCCGATGACCGACACGCTGATCGCGTTCAACCTGGTGGAGCACCTGTCGGGGCACGTGTTCGAGCCCGCCCAGGGCCCGACCGGCTTCCCGCTGTCGATGAACAAGGGCCACCGGGCGGTGCGCACGCGCGATGGGCTCGCCTGCGTCATCCCCTACAACCCGCAGAACTTCCGCGACTTCTTCACTGCGGCCGGGCGGCCCGACCTCGCCGAGGACCCGCGCGTCAACGGGGAAGCCATCGACGGCGCCGACCACGAAGCGCTGGCCGAGCTGATCGACGAATGCGCCCCGGCGCTGACCACCGCCGAATGGACCGAGGTCTGCGCCGAGCACAGCATCCCGATGGCCCCGGTGCTGGAACTGGACCACGCCGAGGACGACGAGTACGTCCGAGAGGGCCACCTGCTCGACACCGTCGAGCACCCGACCGAGGGCCCGATCCGCACGGTCGGCATCCCGATCAAGTTCTCCGCCACCCCCGGCTCGATCCGCCGCCTGGCCCCGGTCGCGGGGCAGGACACCGACGAGGTCCTCGCCGAGCTGGCCACCCGGTAAGGAGAGAAGAAACATGAGCACAGTGCGTGCCGAGCGAATCGGCTCGACCCTGCTGATCACCATCGACCGCCCGGATGCGCGCAACGCGGTGAACGCCGCGGTCGCCACCGAGCTGGCTGCCGCGCTGGACGAGCTGGAAACCGATCCGGCGCTGCGGGCCGGTGTGCTGACCGGCGCCGAGAGCACCTTCAGCGCCGGAATGGACCTCAAGGCCGCGTTGCGTGGCGAGTCGCCCGAGGTGGCCGGCCGAGGGTTCGGCGGCTTGACCGAGGCCGAACTCACCAAACCGGTGATCGCAGCCGTGGAGGGCTGGGCCATGGGCGGCGGGTTCGAACTGGCGCTGGGCTGCGACCTGATCGTCGCCGCCGAGGACGCGAAGTTCGGCCTGCCCGAGGTCAAGCGCGGGCTGATCGCCGCGGGCGGTGGCGTGCTCCGGCTCCCGAAGCGGATCCCGCACCACCTCGCGATGGAGTTCCTGCTCACCGGCGAGCCGGTCACCGGCCGCCGAGCCGGTGAACTGGGCCTGGTCAACCGGGTCACCGCGCCCGGTGACACCGCCGCCGTGGCGTTGCAGCTGGCCGAGCAGCTGGCGCTGAACGCGCCGCTCGCGCTCGCCGCGGTCAAGAAGATCGTGCGTGCCGCCGACGGCGTGCCGGAGCCCGAAGCCTTCGCCGCGCAACGCGAGGTGATGGGCGAACTGATGGCCTCGGCCGACGTCCGCGAGGGCATGACCGCCTTCGCCGAGCGCCGCGCCCCGGAATGGACGGGGAAGTGAAATGAAGATCGACGAAGTCCGCCGCCACGTGACCACCCCGCTGACCAGCCCGGCCTTCGCGCCGGTGGTCCCCAGGTTCACCGACCGCGAATACCTCAACATCGTCTACCGCACGGACGCCGGCGCCCTGCGTGCCGTGGTCCCCGAGCCACTGGAGATCGACGAGCCGCTCGTCCGCTTCGAGGTGATGAAGATGGGCGACGTCAGCGGCTACGGCCCCTACACCGAGGCCGGCCAGGCGATCGAGGTCAGCTTCGACGGCGAGCGGGGCGAGTACCTGCACGCGATGTACCTCGACAACTTCCCGGCGACCGCCTCCGGGCGTGAGGTCAGCGCGTACCCGAAGACGGTCGGCGCGCCCAGCCTCTACGCCGACCACGGCGTCCTGGTGGGCACCCTGGACTACGGCACGCTGCGGGTCGCCACCGCGACCATGGGCTACAAGCACCACGAACTCGGCCACGACGAGGCCGCGGCCCAGATCACCGTGCCGACGTTCATGCTCAAGACCATCCCCGGCTACGACGGCTCGCCGCGCGTGCAGGAGCTGGTCCGCACCGAGATCACCGACGTGGTGATCAAGGAGGCCTACACCGGCCCCGCCCGGCTGCAGCTGTTCCAGCACGTCCTCGCCCCGCTGGCCGATCTGCCGGTGCTCGAGGTCGTCAGCGCCAGCCACCTGCGCACCGACCTGACGCTCGCTCCGGTCAAGCCGGTCTTCGACTACCTGGAAGGAGCACGCTCATGAGCCAGGAACCCCGCACCGCCGCGGTGATCGGCGCCGGCACCATCGGGTTGTCGTGGACGGCGTTGTTCGCCGGGCACGGCCTGACCGTCCGGGTCAGCGACCCGCGGCCGGACCTCGCCGAGGCCGTCGCCGCCGCGCTGGCCGAGTTCACCCCGCACCTGGCCGCGCAGGGCTTGGACGTCGACGGCCTGGCCGGCCGGGTGCACCTCGCCGGTACCGTCACCGAAGCCGTCCGGGACGCGGATTTCGTGCAGGAGAACGGACCCGAGGACGTCGAGTTCAAAAAGGACCTGTTCGCCACGCTGGTCCGCGAAGCACCGCGGCACGCGTTGCTGCTGAGTTCGTCGTCGGCCATCCCCTCGTCCGCCTTCACCGGTGACCTGGACGACGCGAGCCGGGTCCTGATCGGGCACCCGTTCAACCCGCCGCACCTGATCCCGCTGGTCGAGGTGGTGCCGGGGGAGCGCACGAGCGAGGACTCGGTGCGGGCCGCGGTGGACTTCTACACCGCCCTCGGGCGCACACCGGTGGTGGAGCGCAAAGAGATCCCGGGCTTCGTCGGCAACCGCCTGCAGAACGCGCTCAGCCGGGAGGCGATCTACCTCGTCGAACAGGGCGTGGTGACCCCCGAGGAACTCGACCGGGTGATGACGAACTCGCTCGGCATCCGCTGGGCCACGGTCGGGCCGTTCCTCGGCTCGCACCTGGGTGGCGGGCCCGGTGGCTACCGGCACATGGCCGAGCACATCGGCAAGTCGATGAAGCAGATGTGGGCCGGTCTGGGCCGGCCATCGCAGAACGAAGAAGAACAGGAACGGCTCATCGAAGCCGTCGAGAAGGCTTATGGCTCGGCCACGTACTCGCAACTCACCGAGGCGCGCGACCGCAGGCAACTCGCCGTCCTGTCCGCACTGGCCGAAGGGAAGAACTGAGATGCTGACCGCCGATTTCTACGACTACGAAGCACTGCTGCCGGAAGACGAGCGCGAAATCCTCGTCCAGGCAAGGGAATTCATGCGCACCGAGGTCAAGCCGCTGGTGAACGAGAACTGGGCCAAGGGCGAGTTCCCGAAGGAACTCATCGGCCTGTTCCGGGAGAGCGGGCTGGCCGGACTGCCCTACGAAGGCTACGGCGAGCACCGCGGCGCGGCGAGCCACCTGCTCACCGGCATGCTCGCGATGGAGATGACGCGCACCGACGCCTCGGTGGCCACCTTCTTCGGTGTCCACAACGGACTGGCGATGTACTCGATCCACTCCGGTGGCAGCCAGGAACAACGGGACCGGTGGCTGCCCGCGATGGCCGCGATGGACAAGATCGGCGCGTTCGCGATGACCGAACCGCTCGGCGGTTCCGACGTGGCGGGCGGTATGCGGACCACCGCCCGGCGCGACGGCGGCACCTGGATCCTCAACGGCGCCAAGAAGTGGATCGGCAACGCGACCTTCGCCGACTACGTCGTGGTGTGGGCACGCGACCTCGACGACAACCACGTCAAGGGTTTCGTCGTCGAGCGGGGCACGCCCGGCTTCACCCCGGTGAAGATCGAGGGCAAGACCGCGTTCCGGATCGTGGAGAACGCCGAGATCACCCTGACCGAGGTCCGCGTGCCCGAGGCGAACCGCCTGCAGAACATCAACTCCTTCCGCGACGTCGCGGAGATCCTGCGCGCCACCCGCGGCGGGGTCGCCTGGCAGGCGCTCGGCGTGATGGTCGGGGCCTACGAACTCGCGCTGGACTACGCCAAACAGCGCCGGCAGTTCGGCCGCCCGATCGCCGGTTTCCAGCTGGTGCAGGACCTGCTGGTGAAGAGCCTGGGCAACATCACCGCGTCGTGGGGCATGCTGATCCAGCTCGCCCGCCTGCAGGACAACGGCGTCTTCCGGGACGAGCACTCGTCACTGGCCAAGGCGTTCGTCACCGCGCGCATGCGTGAGGTGGTCGCCTGGAGCCGGGAGATCTTCGGCGGCAACGGCATCCTGCTGGAGCACGACGTGGCCCGCTTCTTCGCCGACGCCGAGGCGATCTACTCCTTCGAAGGCACGCGCGAGATGAACACCCTGATCGTCGGCAAGGCGATCACCGGGCAGAGCGCCTTCCTCTAAAAGGCTCCGCGAACCGATTCGCCCGCCGGTGCTTCCGGCGGGCGAATCCGTGGTTCAGACGCGCGGGCGGTTCCGGCGCCCGCTCACCTTGTTGTAGATGAGCAGGACGATGACCGCGCCGATGATCGACCCGATCCACCCGGCCGGCTGGAACCCGCGCAGGCCGACGGTGAGCAGGCCGAACAGCAGCCCGCCGACCACCGAGCCGATCACGCCCAGCACGATCGTGCGCAGCAGGCCGATGTCGTCCTTGCCCGGGACCAGCGCTCGCGCGATGAAACCGGCGATCAGTCCGAACAGGATCCAGCCGAGAATGGTCCACAGCATCGCTTCACCTCGTTCTTCTCCGTCGGAGGTTCTGCCCGTCGGGCGAAGACACCGACGATACGGGAGCGGGACACCCGGTGGCCGATCGCCGGCACACCCGATCGGGCGGATCAGCCGAGGCCGATCCCGTGCCACAGCGCCGGATCGGCCTCCCGCGCCACCCTGGCGAAGCGGGTGCCGCCCAGGTCCGCGTCGATCGGGCGGTCCAGTTCCAGCGTGGGCGGATCGCCGGTGATCCGGTAAGCCGCGGTCAGGCCGGTGCCGAGCGGCTCCCGGTCCTCCACCTGGTGGCGCGTCACCCCGTCGAGCACCGACCACGTGCCGGACAGCGCCCACTCCCGCGTCACCTCGAGACCCACCAGGTTTGCGTCCGGCACGGGGAGGATGGTGCCAGAGGCGAATCAAGTGACAATGCCTCCGCGAGCGTCACATTCCCTCTAGGGTCAGCGGTATGAGGATCATGCCCGACACGTCGGGGTTCCAGCCGGACGGCGACGCGTCCTGGGTCGACCCGGCCACCGGGGACCGCATGTCCGCGCACTTCTTCGACCTGGTGCCGAGCCTGCCCGCGGGTCTCGACGACGTGCCCCGCCTGCGGTACGAGCTGGCCGTGCAGACCGCGGAGGCCGGTGGGCTGGTGGAGGCGTTCGTGGTGACCCTGGACGGGGTGCCCGCGTTGCTGCAGGTGGTGAAGCTGCCCCTGCCGGACCGGCCGGGCCAGGTGTTCATCGCCTCGGTCACGGTGCCCAAGGCGGAATCCAGCGTGATGCTGAAGCTGATCGCCTTCGAGGGTTCGATGACCGGCGCCCGCGAGGCGGCGCTGCTCTCGGACACGATCAGCGAGACCGGGAGCCCCGACGCGTTCTACTCGCCGCACCCGTACGCGCCGGGGACCCAGCCGAAGCTGCCCTGGCACCGCGGCGACGACCCGCGGTTCGACCAGCGCTTCCCGGACCATCCGCTCAGCCGCGCCCGGCGCTGGCTCCGGCACGTGCTGGCCACCGCGAAGCTGGACCCGGCATTCGGCGCGCTGCCGCCGTTCGGCTCGCCGGTGTCGGTGGCGATCGGGCTGCCGATCGGGCCGTTCCTGCCGCTGTGGACGGTGAACGAGCAGATGACCTTCTGGCGGTTGCAGGACGCCGACGCGGTGCGCGCCCTGCTGGGCCGCGGCGGCACCGACCGGCGGCCGGTGACCGACACCGAAGGCTGCGAGGCGGGCTGGCTGTACCCGGCGAACGGGGTGCTCGTGTTGTCGCCGGGCCTGCCGCCCGTGCCGGTCGCGCCGGTCAGCGACGAGACCGCGTACACGAGCATCACCTCCGAGGAGATCGTCGCGGCGTTCGACTGGATCGGTGAGCTGTCCGTGGCCGCGGGCGACCGGGCCGAAATGCTGCTGGTGCGCACCGCTTCCACCGCCGACGGCGCGGACAAGCACGTGCTGATGGCGCTGCAGGTGCACGATGGCGACCGGGCGAACCCGTCGTGCGTGGTGGAGACCTCGCCGATCCCGGTGGGCGCCCAGTTCTGGGACACCCTGCCGCCGCTGTCCACCCCGGACACGGCGGGTTTCGCCCGCGTCCGCGACGAGGACCACGCCCGCAGCGACGGCAGGCTGACCATGTGGGCGGTGCAGACCTGGGACGTGCACCCGTTCCGCCTGATGCTGTCGTACAAGCCGAACCCGGATCTGCGTTAGCTCGCCGGTGCGCGGCGGCGGCCCGGGTTGTCCAGACTCACCGGACAGCACCTAGGGTGGGCCCATGCGTGTGTCGCTGGATGCTGTGAAGACCCGGGCCGCGCTGCGCACCTCGGCGCGTGTTTCGCTGCAGTCGCTGCTGGTCCTGCTCTTCGCCGGGGTGCTGCTGTGGCTGCTCGGCTGGATGTGGTCCGTGGTCTGGCCGGTGGTAATCGCGCTGCTGCTCACCACGCTGACCTGGCCGGTGACCCGGTTCCTGCGCCGCCGCCGGTGGCCCGCGGCGCTGGCCGCCGCGACGGTCACCGTGTCGTTCCTGCTGCTCATCACCGGGATCGTCCTGCTCATCGCGCTCCCGGTGGCGGGGCAGTCCGGCGCGCTGGTCGACGGCGTGGTCGACGGCATCGAGGAACTGCGGCGCTGGGCCGCCGGACCGCCGCTGAACATCGGTGAGGAACAGATCAGCGGCGCCATGGACACCGCGGTCACCCGCATCCAGGACAGCGTCGGCAGCATCCTCACCGCCACCGTCACCGGGCTCGGCACCGTGGCCAACGGGCTGGTCACCGCGGTGCTGGCGGTGTTCCTGATGTTCTTCTTCCTCAAGGACGGCCCGCGCTTCCTGCCGTGGCTGGGCAGGCAGCTGCCCGGCCGCCTCGCCACCGACGTCCCCGCGGTGGCCGAGCGCTGCTGGACCACCCTCGGTTCCTTCGTGCGGTCCCAGGCGTTCGTGGGCCTGCTCGACGCGGTGTTCATCGGCATCGGGCTGTGGATCGTCGGCGTCCCGCTGGTGCTGCCGCTGGCCGTGCTGACCTTCGTCGCGGCCTTCGTGCCGATCGTCGGCGCCCTGTTCGCCGGTGCCGTCGCGGTGCTCATCGCACTGGTGTCCAACGGACTCGTCGACGCGCTGATCGTGCTGGGCATCATCATCGTGGTGCAGCAACTGGAGGGCAACGTCTTCCAGCCCATGCTGCAGAGCCGCGGTCTCGGCCTGCACGCCGGGGTCGTGCTACTGGCGGTCACCCTCGGCGGCAGCCTGGCGGGCATCACCGGCAGCCTGCTCGCCGTCCCGGTGGCCGCGATGGTCGCGGTGATCTGGAACTACCTGCGGGAGCAGCTCAGCACCGAGCCGGAACCGGCGCCCGAAGAGCCGAGCCCGGAGCCTTCCTGACGCGGCCACGGCCAGGGCGCACACCGCGAACCCGGCACCGAGCAGGCTGGAACCCGCCCATCCGTGCGCGGTGAACACGGCGGTGGTGGTGGCCGCGCCGAGGGCGGAGCCGAGCGAGTAGAAGACCATGTAGCCGCCGATGACACCGCTGGTGCGGTTCGGGTGCGCGCTGGTGAGCAGGTGCTGGTTGCTCACGTGCACCGCCTGGACCGCGAAGTCGAGCACCACGATCCCGGCGGCGAGCAGCCACAGTGACCACGGCAGTTGCCCGATCGCCGCCCACGACGCGATGAGCAGCGCGAGCGCGAGGGCGGTGACCGGGCCCGCTCGTCCCGCGTCCGCCCAGCGGCCCGCGCGGGCCGCGCCGAGGGCGCCGGCGAGTCCGGCGATGCCGAACAGCCCGATCTGGCTTTCGCTCAGCTGCCACGGCATTTGCGCCAGTGGCAGGGACAATCCGCTCCACAGCGTGCCGAACGAGGCGAACAGGAAGAACGCGATGAGCCCGCGCGTGAGGAAGAGGCGCTCGCCGAACAGTCCACCGAGTGCGCCCACCGCCTGCCGGTATCCCGCGAGCCGGGGACGCTGCTCCGACGGAAGTACCACGAGGACGAGGGCCGCGAGCCCGAGCGAGAGCACCGCGAGCACGGCGTAGACGCTCCGCCAGCCCCACGCCTCGGCCAGCGTGCCGGTGACGATCCGGGCGCCCAGGATGCCGGCGACCACGCCCGACGTGACGACACCGATGGTGAGCCCGCGTTCGGCGGGCGGCGAGACCGACGCGGCGTAGGCGACCGCGGTCTGCACCACGACCGCGAACACCCCCGCCGCCGCGAGCCCCGCGAACGCCACCCAGGCGGCGGGCGCCGACGCCGTCAGGACCAGGCCCACCGCGGTGAGCGCCAGGTGGGCGGCGATGAGCCGCCGCCGGTCGACCACATCGCCCAGCGGCACCAGCAGGACCAGCCCGGCCAGGTAACCGAACTGGCCGATCGCGACGAGCCACCCGGTGAGCTCCGGCGGCACGCCGAGATCGCGGCCCATCGGCTCCAGCACCGGCTGAGCGGCGTAGATGCCCGCCACCGCGACCCCGCACACCACCGCGAGCAGCAACCGCCGCCAGCCGTCCATGGCACTCCAATCAGTAGCAAATTGCAACCAATCGGACCGTACGGCATGATGGTTTCATTCCGCAACTCATTCGGGAGGTGTCATGGCGCGTGCCCCGGACCCCGGCTGGACCGACGCCGGCTGCCCGGTCGCCCGCACGGTCGACCTCGTCGGCGACCGGTGGAGCCTGCTCGTCATCCGCGACGCGATGGACGGGGCGCGCTCGTTCACCGAATTCCAGCGGCGCACCGGCATCGCCCGCAACATCCTCACCGACCGCCTGCGCAAGCTCACCGCGCACGGACTGCTCGAGCAGCGCACCGCGCCCTCGGGCCGCCGCCAGGAATACGCGCTCACCGACAGCGGCCGCGACCTGTTCCCGGTCATCCTCACCCTGCGGCAGTGGGGGGAACGCCACGCGTTCGAGCCCGGCGAGCCCCATTCCACGCTGGTCGACCAGCACGGCACCCCGGTCCCGGAACTCGTGCCCGCGGGTACTGACGGCACTCCTCTCGACGCCGTCAACACCAGCGTCCGGAAGCTCGGGTGAGGTGGCTTGACCATGCCCCAGGGGCACGGTGTGGGGTGTGCCTACCGGAACGCGACAGGAAGGCGGTCGAAGTGGCGTGGAGCACGAACCAGCTGGCGGAACTCGCCGGTACGACGCTGAAAACCGTCCGCCACTACCACAAGATCGGCCTGCTGGAGGAGCCGGAACGGTCGGCGAACGGCTACAAGCAGTACCGGGTCCGCCACCTCATCCGGCTCCTGCGGATCCGCAGGCTGGTCGACCTCGGCGTGCCGCTGGCGGGAATCGCGGCGATGGAGGAGTCGGACGAGAACGCGGAACAGACGCTGCGCGAGCTGGACGCGGAGCTGGCGGCGAGCATCGAACGCCAGCAGCGGATGCGGAAGGACCTGGCCGCGGTCCTCGGCCACCGGGCCATGGCCGATCTGCCTGCGGGGTTCGAGGCGGACGTCGCAGGCGTGTCCGAGGCCAACCGCGCCCTCCTGCTGCTCTGTTCCCGGATCTTCGGGCCCCCGATCATGGCCGCGTTGCAGGAACTGCACTCGGTGCCGCCCACTTCGGTCGATGTGGACTTCGACGCGCTGACCGAGGAGGCGGGTGAAGCCGAGCGGCAGCGGCTGGCTGAACGCATGGTCCCCGAAGCCCACCGGCACCAGCGTGATTTCCCGTCGCTGACAGACCTGGCGGCGCAGTCCCCGCATGGAGCGGCCTCCGCCATGTCGGTGGTCGTCCAGGGGCTGGTGGAGTTGTACAACCCGGCCCAGGTCGACGTCCTCAAGCGCGTCGCCGCATTCCTCAAGGAAAAGGGCACCCCCGCGGATGTTTAACTGTGACAAAATGGGGAAGCACCCCATTTTTCTCGTGTCGTCACGCTGATTCCCGGTGGCGTAACCCTTACGTGCCCGGCGGTCGCTCGACGGGTTAACCCCGAGACGGAATGTTTGGGAATCCGCCACGGGATGATCATCCGCGAATTCCGTCCGGGTGGCACTACTCCACCTGGGGCTTGTCTCCCGTTCCCGATCTTCACCGCGCCGCTGTCCGGTTGTTAATTTCCGAACGGCGAAAACCCGTGCGAGGCGGAAATTGGTGACTGATGGGAACAGCTCGGTGGTCCGGAGAAGTGTGGGACGTCGTGGTCGTCGGCGCCGGGCCCGCGGGGGCGAGCGCGGCGCGGGTGGCGGCCGAGGCCGGTTCCCGGGTGCTGCTGCTGGAACGTGCCGCGATACCCCGCTACAAGACCTGCGGTGGCGGGCTGATCGGCTGCTCGCAGGAGTTCCTGCCGCCGAACCTGGGTGTCACCGTCCGTGACGAGATCGAGGCGGTGACCTTCGGCCTTCGCGGACGCTGGCAGCGCACGCTGAAATCCGGCGGGAACCTGCCGTGCCGGATGGTGTTCCGCGACGAGCTCGATGCCGCGTTGACCCGTGCGGCGGCCGAAGCGGGCGCGGTGGTGCGGGACCGCACGCCGGTCATGGCGGTCGAAGACGGCGAAGGCGTGGTCACCGTCCGCACCGGTACCGGCGACCTCGTGCACGCCCGCGCGCTGGTGGGGGCGGACGGGAGCGCCAGCAGGGTCGGCCGGCACGTCGGCGTGCACTGCGAGCAGGTGGACCTGGCCCTCGAGGTGGAGGTGCCGGTCGACCGGCGGGTAGCGGCGAACTGGCGCGGCCGCATGCTGATGGAATGGGGCCCGTTGCCGGGTTCCTTCGGCTGGGTGTTCCCCAAGGACGACGTCTGCACCGCGGGTGTGGTTGCCGCCAAGGGAAACGGGGAAGCGACCCGCTCCTACCTGCGTGAGTTCCTCGACCGGCACGGCCTCGCCCACCTGACCCCGCTGCACGACACCGGGCACCTGACGCGCTGCCGCCACCCGGATTCACCGCTGGCGCGGCACCGCGTCCTGCTGGCCGGGGACGCCGCCGGGTTGTGCGACCCCTGGTCGCGCGAGGGCATTTCGTTCGCGCTGCGTTCCGGTGTGTGGTCCGGGCGCGCGGCCGCCCGGGTCGCCCAGGCCGAGGGCGAGGCGGAACTGGAGCGCGCGCGGGACGACTACGTCACCGCGGTGCGCACCACGCTGGGCGGCGAAATGCGTGCCTCGCGGCAGATCATGGACATCTTCCGGCGGCGGCCCGCGGTGGTGCACACCGCGCTGACCGCCGTCCCCCCGGTGTGGCGGCGGGTCGACGCCTACCTCACCGGCACCACCACGATTCCCGAACTGCTCGGCACCCGCACGGCCCGCGCCGCGCTGAAGGTCGCCGGCCTCGTCCCGTGACGCGCAACGAGAAAGGTACGCCGACCATGGCAGGAGAAAGCCCGGCCGCCCGGACGCAGACCCCGGTGGCGATCATCGGAACGGGGTGCCGGGCGCCCGGCGGGATCACCTCCGCGAGCGGACTGTGGCAGGTGCTGCTGGACCGCCGGGACGTGGTGACCGGCTCGGATCCCGGTACGCGCTGGCCGGAGGAGGAACGGGTGACGCCCGCCGACCTCGCCGGTTCGGGGATGCTGCGCGGCGGTTCGTTCCTCGACGACGTGGACCTGTTCGACCCCGGCTTCTTCGGGGTGCCCGCCCAGGAGGCGGGCAGCGTCGACCCGCAGCACCGGCTGCTGATGGAGACGACCTGGGAAGCGCTGGAGGACGCGGGCGTGCCGCCGCGCTCGCTGGCCGGGTCGCGGACCGGGATGTTCATCGGCATCTCGGGCGCCGACTACGCCAAGCGGTTCACCCTGGCGGAATTCAACATCTACCACGGGATTTCGGCGATTCCGTCCGGGGCGCCGGGGCGGATCTCCTACATCCTCGACGTCAACGGGCCGTCTCTGGCCGTCGACGGGGCCTGCGCGTCCTCGCTGATCGCGGTCCACCTGGCGTGTCGTTCGCTGCACGACGGGGAGACCGATCTCGCGCTGGCGGGCGGGGTGACCGTGCAGCTGGAATGGGGCGGCCTCATCGGTTTCGCCCGTGCCGGTGCGTTGTCCGCGCGTGGTCGCTGCGCCTCCTTCGACGAGAGCGCGGACGGCTTCGTGCGTGGCGAGGGCTGCGGCATGATCGCGCTCAAGCGGCTGGCCGACGCCCAGCGCGACGGTGACCGGGTGCTGGCGGTCATCGCCGGGATCGCGATCAACCACGCCGGGCGGGTGCAGGGGGTCACCCAGCCTTCGCGCTCGGCGCAGCGCGACGTGATGACCTCCGCGATGCGTGCCGCCGGGGTCACGCCCGGCGACATCGGGTACGTCGAATCGCACGGCACCGGCACTCCCGTCGGCGATCCGATCGAATTCGGTGCCCTGTCGGACGTCCACGGCTCGGCGACCGCGCCCTGTGCGCTGGGGGCGCTGAAGACGAACATCGGCCACCCGGAGAGCGCGGCCGGTGTGCTGGGGCTGATCAAGGCCGCGCTCGCGGTCCGCCACGGGGTTATTCCGGCGAACCTGCACTTCACCCGGTGGAACCCGGAAATCGAGGCGGAAGGCACGAGGTTCTTCGTGCCCACGCAGACCACCGCGTGGGACGCAGGTGGCGGACCGCGCCGCGCCGCGGTGTCGGCGTTCGGCGTGACCGGCTCGAACGCGCACGCCATCGTGGAGCAGGCACCCGCCGCACCGGCACGGGAGCACAGCCGCCAGGTTCGTAAGCGGGCACTGGTCCACGCGGTGTCGGCGGCTTCGCCGGGCGGGCTGGCGGCCACCGCCGGGCGGCTCGCCGACCACCTCGATCCGGCGCGTCCCCGGCCGGAGGATGTGGCGCGCACGCTGGCCGTGCACCGGAGCCACCTGACCACGCGCGCCTGCGTTCTGGCCGAAGATGGGGCCGAACTCGGCGACGGGCTGCGCGCGCTCGCGGAAGGACGGGAGCACCCGGCGGTCGTCCGGGGCGCCACCGGTGATCCCGGCATGCCGGTGTGGGTGTTCTCCGGGCACGGTTCGCAGTGGCCGGGCATGGCGAGGGACCTGCTCGACGAGGACCCGGCGTTCACCCGCATGGTCGACCGCCTGGACGCCGTGGCCGGGCAGGACGGCGTGCCGGTGCGGCGGCTGATCGAAACCGGCGCGCACCTCGAACGCATGGACGTGGTGCAGCCGGTGGTCTTCGCCGTGCAGACCGCGCTCGCCGAGATGTGGCGTGCCTGGGGCTTGCGCCCGGCGGCCGTGGTGGGGCATTCGATGGGCGAGGCCGCGGCCGCGGTGGCGGCCGGGATCCTGTCGCCCGAAGAGGGCATGCGCATCACCCTGGCGCGGTCCTCGTTGCTGCAGCGGGTGGCCGGTGGCTGCATGGCCACCGTCGCGCTGCCCGTGGAGCGGGTCGAGCAGGAGATCGCCGGGATCGACGGCGTGTCGGTGGCGGTGGTGACCGCTCCCGCGTCGACCGTGGTGGCCGGGCACCAGCACGTGGTCGAGGAACTGCTGCGGCGCTGGCAGGACCGGGGTGTGTTCGGCAAACGGCTCGCCGTGGTGGTCGCGGCCCATTCACCCCAGGTCGATCCCATCCTCGGCGACATCGCCGCGCGGACGTCCTGGCTGGCGGGCGCGGCGCCGGAGGTGCCGTTCTACTCCACCGCCGGGGATCCGCGGGAGCCGGTCGTCTTCGATTCGGCGTACTGGGCCAGGAACCTGCGCGCGCCCGTCCGGTTCGACCTGGCGAGCCGGGCACTGGTGGAGGACGGGTACCGGGTGTTCCTGGAGCTGTCGCCGCACCCGCTGCTGACCCACGCGGTCGAAGAGACGGCCTCGGCGCTGCGCACCGGGGTGACGACGGTGCCTTCGCTCGTGCGCGACCGGCCCGGCCGCGAGGCGCTGTGCCGGGCAGCCGCGACGCTGCACGTGACGGGTGTGCCGGTGGACCTCGGGGCGGTCAACGGCGATGGCGCGCCGGTGTCGTTGCCGCCCACGGCGTTCGACCGGTCCCGCTACTGGCTGGAGAGCAAGCGCGGGACCAGCGGCGCGGGGAACCACCTGTGGCTGGGTGAGCGCGCGGTCGTGCCCGACCCCGACGCCGAGGACCGGACGCGGCACGTGTGGAGCGCGGACCTCGGTGCCGACCGCATCGAGTGGCTGGAGCAGCACACCCTGCGCGGCACCCCGCTCGTGCCGGGCGCCGCGTACGTCGAGCTGGTGCTGGCCGCGTCCACCGAACTGCTGGGTTGCGCGCTCGACGAGGTCTGCCTGACCGGCGTGTGCTTCGACCGGATGCTGCCGCTGGCCGGTTCGGTGCCGTTGCAGGTCACCGCGACCCGGACGGGCCTGCGGGCGGAGGTGGAGATCCTGCAGCACAGCGGCAGCGGGTGGGACCGGGTCGCCGCCGCGACCGCCACCCGCTGCGAAGAGGCCGCCGACGCCCGTGCCGACCTGCCCGTGCCCGAGCACACCCGCACCCCGGAGGAGCTGTACGAAGGCTTCCGCCGGATCGGGCTGGACACCGGCCCGGCGTTCCACTCCATCGCCGCCGTCACCGACGACGGCATCGTCCGGCTGCTCGTTCCCTTCGAGGCGCCCATCCTCAGCGGCGCGCCGAAGGTGCACCCGGTGCTCCTGGACGGCTGCTTGCTTTCGGTGGCCGCGCTCCTGGTCAGCGAACGGGATTTCGTCACGGAGAACGTGGACGCCCCCTGGCTGCCCACCCGGATCGCCGAGGTCGTGCTGCCCGGTGACCCGGCGCGCATCGCCTGGGTGCGGCCCGAGGTGCACCGCGACGGCCCCCACAGCGCGACCGGGCGGGCCGACCTCCACGACGAGGACGGGGTCTGGATCGGCGCGCTGGAAGGCGTGGAACTGGTCCGGAGCACCAGTGTCTCCCCGGCCCAGGCGCTGATGAACTCCCGGTTGTTCGAGATCTCCTGGCAGCCCCAGCCACTTCCGGCCGCGAGCGAGCCGGTGGACGCCGGGAAGTGGGTGCTGGTGGCGGAACCGGGCGACGGCACGGCCGGGCGGCTCGCCGCGGCACTGGCCGGGCTGGGCGGCCGTCCGGTGGTCCGGGAAGACGTGCCGCTGGACGAGACCGGCGGGAACGTGGTCTGGTGCGCGACCGGCGAACTCGACGAGCTCGACCGGGTGACCCGGCTCGCGACCCTGGTGCGCGAGTCCGCGCACCGGGCCGACCCACCGCGGATCTGGGTGATCAGCGGGAACGCCCGGCCGGTGCTGGACGGCGATCCCGTGGTGCCGGGGGTGTGCGCGGTGCGCGGCCTGCTCCGCGTGGCCTCCATCGAACAGCCCGAGTCGGTCATGACGTGGATCGACACCGACGACACCGAAGCAGACGCCCACGAACTCGCCGCCGAGTTGCTCGCCGGGACACCGGAGACCGAGGTGGCGTGGCGGTCGGGTCAGCGGTACGTGGCCCGGATGACCCGCGCCCCGCTGGCCCACCGTCCTCCCCGCACCGCCGGTGAGCTGGACGTGGTCGCGGGCGCGGACGAGTACGTGCTGGAGGCGGACGCGGACGGCGGCCTCGAACGGATCCGGATGATCGCCACCGGCGAGCCGCTGCCCGTCCCGGGGCCGGGGCAGGTGCTCGTGCGGTCGGAGGCGGTCACCGTCCACTTCCGGGACGTCCTGATCGCACTCGGCATCTACCCCACCGACGACGGCTCGGTGCCGCGGCTGGGCTCCGACGTCGGTGGCGTGGTCCTCGCCGTGGGGGAGGGCGTCCGGGAGTTCCGCGAGGGCGACCGCGTCGTCAGCGTGGTGCCCGACGGGACCGGGACGATGACCTCGGCCGCACTGGTCGCGGCCGACCTGACGGTGCACCTGCCGGACGGCCTGCCGATGCTCGAGGTCACCGCTTCCGTGCTGACCTACCTCACCGCCTGGCACGCCCTGCACGACCTCGCGCGCCTCCACGAAGGCGAGACCGTGCTGGTGCACTCGGCCGCGGGTGGTACCGGGCTGGCCGCGATCGAGGTGGCCCGGCTGCTCGGCGCCACCGTGATCGGCACGGCGGGCACCGAAGCCAAACGCCGCTACCTGCGTGAGCACGGCGTCGAGCACGTCTTCGACTCCCGCACCCTGGATTTCGCCTGCCAGGTCAGGGAAGTGACCGGCGGGCGGGGCGTCGACGTGGTGCTCAACTCGCTCACCGGCGCGGCCATGCGGGCCTCTCTCGACCTGCTCGCCCCCACCGGCCGGTTCGTCGAGATCGGCAAGCGCGACCTGTACGACGGCGCCCGGATCGGCCTCGGCGCGTTCCGGCACGGCGTCACCTACGCCGCGCTGGACCTCGTGCTCACCGCCACCGAACAACGCGCGGTGTTCCGGGCGGCGCTGCACAAGGTCATCACCGAACTCGAAGCGGCTCGCCTGCCGCTTCTGCCCAGTTCCACCGTGCCGCTGCCGGAGGCGGTGGAAGCGTTCAAGCAACTCGCTTCCGGGGAGCACATCGGGCGGCTGGTGCTGGAATTCCCGCCGAAGGGACACTGTCTGCGGGTGCACGCCCCGAACCGGGACGACGTGGTGCGCCCCGGCGGCGCCTACATCGTCACCGGCGGCACCCGCGGTCTGGGGCTGGAAGCCATTCGCTGGCTGGCCGCGCACGGAGCCGGTCGCGTGGTCGTCGGCGGCCGCGGTGAGCTTTCCCCGGAAGCCACCGAAGTCGTGCGCGCCACCACCGAAGCCGGGTGCGCGGTGGAGGTGGTCCGGGGCGACATCACCGCTGCGGACACCGCGCGGCGGCTGGTCGCCGCGGCGGGTGAAGACCTGCGCGGCATCCTGCACACCGCCGTGGTGCTCGACGACACCCCGATCTCCGGCCTCACCGCGGCCAAGCTCGAGCGCGTCTGGCACCCGAAGGTGACCGGCCTGCGGAACCTGCACGAGGCGAGCGAGGGGCACCCGCTCGACTGGTTCGTCGTGTTCTCGTCCATGTCGGCGATGCTGGGCAACGCCGGGCAGGCGAACTACGCCGCGGCCGGAGCCTGGGTGGACGCCTTCGCCCAGTGGCGGCGCGACCGGGGCAGGCCGGCGCTGTCGGTCGACTGGGGTGCCTGGGGTGAGGCCGGGCGGGCCACCCACTTCGCCGCACGCGGGTTCGACACCATCACCACCGCCGACGGATTCGCCACCCTGGAAGCACTCCTGCGCCACCAGCGCGTCAACACCGGGGTGTTCGACTACCAGCCGGACACGCTCTTCCACGCCTTCCCGCACGCCGCCGAGAACCCGCTGCTCGCCGAACTGGACAGCGGAACGGCCGCCGCGGGCGACGAAGCCCCGGCGTTCAAGGTGCACGCCGAAAAGCCCGGCCCGGCGCGGACGCAACTGGTGCAGGACGCCGTCGTGCACGCACTGGCCGCGCTGCTGGGCACCCAGCCCGCCGCCGTGCCCGCGCACGCCAAGTTCACCGACCTCGGCCTGGATTCGCTCCTCGCGGTGGCCCTGACCCGGAGGTTGCAGGCCGACCTGGACATCGCCCTCACCGCCGCCGACGTGTGGGCCCATCCCTCGCCCGCCGAACTGGCCGCCCACCTCGATTCCACCATCGGCGGGTGAACCCGGGCATGATGGGCGTGCTGGTGACGCCGATGACCCGGGGGTGCCGTGGTGAGGGTGTGCGTGGTCGGAGCGGGACCGGCGGGGATCGCCGCGGCGAAGGTGTTGCTGGAGCGGGGATTCGAGGTCACGGTTTTCGACAAGTACCCGCGGGTGGGCGGGATCTGGGCGCGAGGGGGCTGCTACGACGGGCTGGCCAACCAGTCCGCGCTGCGCATCTTCGAGTTCGCGGACCTGCCCAGCCGGCTGCACTTCGCCAGTGCCGTGGACACGCAGCGGTACCTGGAGCACTACGCCCGGACTTTCGGTGTGCTCGGCCGCCTCCGGCCGCGCACCGAGGTGACCGCCGTCCGGGCGGTGGACGGTCCGGGACGGCTGGGGGCCGCAGGCTGGACGGTGGACTTCCGTTCGGCGGAAAGCGAAGGGGTGCAACGAGAATCGTTCGACCAGGTGGTGATCGCCAGCGGTGCGCACCACCACGTCCACGTGCCCGACCTGCCCGGGCGTGCGTCGTTCGGCGGCACCGTGCTGCACTCCAACGAGGTGCGGTACGGGACGTTCACCGGCCGCCGAGTTGTCCTCGTCGGCGGCGGCAAGTCCGCACTGGACCTGGCCACCCGCGCCGCACGCGAGGCGAGTTCGGCCACTTTGGTGCAGCGCAAGGTGAACTGGATGGTGCCCGAGCGCTTCCTGCTCGGCTTGGTCGGCTACAAGTGGATCCTGTTCACCCGCTTCGGAGAGGCGCTCCTGCCGCGCTACCACGATCCGGCCTGCGTGCGTCCCCTCGACCGCATCGACGAACGGGTCAAGCGCGTGCTGTGGTGGCTCATCATCCGCGACATCATGATCAGCACGGGCCTGGCCCGGCTGCCGAAGGAACTGCGGCCCGTGCAGGCGCTGCCCTTCCACCTGGCGCACGCCGGGGTGATGCCGCGCGGCTACACCCGGGCCGTCCGCCGCGGCCGGCTCACCGCCAAGGTCAGCGCGGTCGAGGCGTACACGAGCGAAGGCCTGCGGCTGGCGACGGGGGAGGAGGTGGCGGCGGACGTGATCGTGTTCGCCACCGGCCACCGCCGGGTCTTCCCGTTCCTCGACCCGCGGGTGCGGGTCCACGACACCGCCGGGCGCCTGCGCCTCTACCGGGGCATCGTGCCGCCCGGCGCCGACGGACTGGGGTTTGTGGGATTCCGGCAGGTGTTCAACAACATCATGGGCGTGGAACTCACCGCGCACTGGCTGGCCCGCCACCTCCAGGGGACGCTGCGCACCACCCCGACCGAGCAGGCCGTCGACGAGCGCCTGGCCTGGCAGGAGCAGGTGCTGCCCGGTTCCGGCGGCTACGACTTCGGCCCCTACGACATCCACTGCGCCGACGAACTCATGCACGACATGGGCCTGCCCGCCCACCGCGCCGGCAACCCACTGGCCGAATACCTGCTGCCCGGCGGGCTCGCCTGCCGCTACGCCAACCTGACCGGCCGGTGATCAGGCCCGCCGGTCGCCGATCCGGTCCCAGACGTCCTGCAGTGGGCGGGCGGTGTGCCCGCGCCCGGTCGTCGCGGCCACCGGCGCCGTGGCCCGTTCGAGGAGTTCACGGACCAGGGGGTCGAGCCGGTCCACCGGCGTGCGCCGATACCGGCGGCCGAGCCGGCGTTCGGTCATCTTCTCACCCCTTCGCCCAAACGATCGTGTTGGATTCGAGGCCGTCGGCGGTCACCCACACGGTTTCGTCGATCTGGTCGAAGTGGAACGCTTCGAAGGTGATGCCGCCGTCGGCTTTCGCTGTCTTGGTAGCTGAACCGCCCTGGTAGGAAGTCGCGGTGGCGTGGGGCACGAAGGTGTAGGACTGGCCGGGGTTGAAGCCTTTCGCGACGACACGCAGGTAGGCGCACTCGGGAATCGAGCAGTCGTCGATGGTGGTCACCGCCGAGCCCCGGGACAGGGTGATCGAGCGTTCCGGGGCGATCGGCGTACCGGTGGCGCGGGCGCCTGGGCCGCGGCCCGCCACGTTCTCCGCGGTCACGGTGATGGTGTACGAGGTGCCGTTCGACAGCCCGCTGAGCGCGGTGGAGCGGGTACCTCCGGCGACGGTTTTCGAGCCGCTTCCGGCGCTGGAGGACCACGACACGTGGTACTCGCGCACCGCGCCGCCGTTCGGGGCGGCGGCGCCCCAGTTCACCGTGATGGCCGCGTTCCCGGCGGTGGCCTTGACCCCGGGTGGTGCTCCCGGTGGGCCGGCCGGGTTCGCCGGTGGCTGCTGGGGTGGTGCCGGTGGGGATTTCGGTTGCTGCTGCTGGGTTTTGGCGGGCGGCGGCTTCTGCGACTGGCCCGGCGGCGGTTGGGCGGGCGGTGCTACCGGCTGGGTGGGCGGGGGTACCGGCTGCGGAGGCGGCGGCTGGCTGGGCTGGGTCGGCGGGCCGCCCACCGGCACCGGCCGCACATCGCCGTCATTGCCGACCACGAGGACGTGCCCGCCGTCGTGGCTGTCGACGTAGACCCGGGAGTCCTCGCCCTTGGCCAGGCGTGGTTCGCCGGGTGGCATCGGCACGTTCTTCTTCAGCGCGCCCCGCGAGTCGTAGGTGAGCACCGAGTTCTTCGCGCGGTCGAGCAGCACCACCGCCTCCCCCGCGGAGGCGAGTTCGGCGTAGTCCCCGGCGGGCAGGTCGACCGAGACCGGCGCCGCCCTGGCCGGGCCGGTGTCCACCAGGTGCACCCGGCGCCGCGGCGGGTCGAGCACGGCGATCCGGCCCGCCACGTCGGTGGCGGCGAACCGGGCGTCCGGCGGGGCGTCGACGCCGAGCGCGGTGCCCGTGCCGAGGCCGTCCGCGCCGATCGGGTGCGCGGTGTCGGTGGTGGTGTCGACGAACACGGGCCGGCCGGCCACCACGGTCAGCCCACCGGTGTGTCCGCCGGGCGCACCGGTGGGGCAGGCCAGCCGGTCCGCGTCGCGGGCCAGTTCGCAGATCGAGCCGCTGGCGGGCTGGTGCACCCACAGCGACCCCGCGGTGGTCGCCACCGGTTCGCCCAGCCCGCCCCCGGCGGGCACGGTGGTGACCCGGTCGCCGAGGCGGACGATCCGCCCGGCCTGGCGGTACACCAGGTACGGCCCACCGGCGACCTCGATGGCCACCGGCCGCTCATCGGTTCCGGTGGCGATCGACTTCTTCGCCTCGAGATCGGACTTGCCGAATTCGACGATGCGGTTGCCGCCGACCACATAGCCGCCGGTTTCGCCCTGGACCACCTGACTGCCCGGCTCCGCGCCGGGCATGGCCGCCTGTGCGTCCAGGGTGCCGCCGGCGCCGTCGAGGTGGAAAACCACCTGTAGCACCGAATTGAACACCCAGTGCCCGGACTGGAGGAAGTCCACTTCGGACCCCGGTTCGGTGGCACCGGACAACGCCACCCCGAGCACCGCCGCCAGCGCGGTCACCGTGCACCACAACGGCACGCGCCGCCGCCATCGAACCGGTTCCACCACGGACGGAGCCTAGGCAGCCCGCCAGGGGACCGGTCCCCTGGCGGCAACAACCGGCCACACCGCCGAGGAGGGGGCGTCAGCAGAACAGGCCCACCCGGCAGCCGGTGATCTGACCGAGGAAGGGAACGTTGACGTCGGGTTCCGGTTCGCCGGCCTCCCGGCCGAAATTGCGCCACCGCCCGTAGTCCATGCCGTACTTGATGGTGCCGGGGAGGTTGAACGCGGCGTTGTCGGCGAAGTTCCAGGCCAGCGAGGTGACGAAGGTCGACACCCGGTGGATGCCGCTGCGGACCGGGTCCAGCGGCGGCAGCCTGGGGTACTCCGCGTTCAGCTTGTCCACCGCCTGGCTCTGCTCCTGCCAGGCCTTCTCGGTGGAGACGATGGCGTTGGACACCGGGAAGACCTTGACCTTGAGGAGGTGCTTCAGGCCGATCTCGGCCAACTGGTCCACTTTGACCTCGGCCGCCTTGCGTGCGACGGCCTTCACCCAGCCGGCGATCCCGCTCTCCTCCTTGCAGTTCCCGCCGCCGTCCTTGCCGGAGCCGGACTTCTGGCACTCCAGGCCGGTGGTGTCCCGGTTGTTGACCGGGTTGTTGGCGGCGTAGGCGTAGCGGTTGAGCCCGATGTTGGCCTCGCCGTCGACGATGGCGTCGGGGGAGAGGAAGCGGCCGAGTTCGGGGTCGTAGTAGCGGGCGTGCAGGTAGAGCAGCCCGGTCGAATCGTGGCGCTGGGCGGCGAAACCGCGGGGCTCGTACGACAGCGGCCCGGCCGTGCGCAGGACCTCGCCCTGGGGGCGGTACTGCTTGCGGTGCACCTCGGCGCCCGTGGCGTCGGTCATCGCCTGGACCGAGCCGAGGTGGTCGGTGTGCACCCACAGCCGTGTGGGCCCGTCGGTACGGGCGACCAGCGTGCCCGCGAGCGAGATGTACTTGGTCGCCGGTCCGCCCGCGGTCGCCTCGAAGTCGTCACCGGCGTAGTGGCGGGTGATCGTGCCTTCGACCTGTCGGACGCGCTCGCCGTCGGCGTCGTAGGCGAAGGTCGTGGTGACCCCGGCCCGGGTGACCGAGGTCAGGCGGTTGTCGCCGTCCCAGGCCAGGGTGCGGCCCGCGCCGGAGGTCATCAGGCCCGCCGCGTCGTAGGTGTAGGCGTTCGGGCCCGCGGTGCTCACCGCGTGCGGGCGAACGGTGTCCATCGCGTACTCGCCGAGCCGGGAGTTCGACGTGGGGTTGCCCGCGGCGTCGTAGGCGAGACTCTGGTTCAGCGCGGGGTCCGTGCCGCTGGTGGCGGAGACGAGCTGGTCCGCGTCGTCGTAGGCGTAGGTCCAGGACTCGTCCGGGAACGGGCTGGTGATGCCGGTGATCAGGCCCTTGCCGTCGCGCGTGTACGAGTTGTCCTGCACGGCAGTGGTGCCGTGCAGCGTCGACACGTCGTCGAGCCAGCCGCGGTCCGGGTCGTGGGTGCGGGTGGTCACCGTGCCGTTGGCGTTCTCGATCCGGGTCGGCTTGCCGTCGGCGGTGTAACGCGCGGCGGTGACGTAACCGGGGATCGACGACAGCCGCCCGGCGCCGTCGTACCGCAGGGGATCCGCCGGCGTGCCCTGCGCGTCACCGTCCGGATAGGTCGTCCACAGTGGACGGTCTTCGGGGTCGAAGCCGTGGTGGAAGGCATAGGTCGTGCCGCCGGTGGTGCGCACGGTCCGCACCACGCGGCCGAGCGCGTCGTGGTCGGTGGTCTTCGAGCCCGCGGGGTCCGCGGTCGTGGTGATTCTGCCGGTGTTGAAGAACCCGTCCCGGGGCTCGTCGTAGGCCCAGGTCACGGTGACGGCGTCCGCGGTGCCCGCACGGCTGGTCTTGCCGGTCTTGCGGTCGAGCGCGTCGTAGCCGAACGTCGTCCGCTGGCCCTTGCCGTCGGTGTGTGCGGTGAGCCGCCCGGCGAGGTCGTATTCGTAGGTCCACGTGCCCGCGTCGGGGTCGGTCATCCGGGTCCGGCGGCCGAGTGAGTCGGTGGTGTAGGTGATGCTGTGACCCAGCGGATCGGTCGACCGCTCCAGGTTCCCGCGTGAGTCGTAGGCGTAGACGGCGGTCCCGGCGCCTTCGTCGCGGGCCACGCGCTTGCCGTGGGCGTCGAAGCGGTCGGTGTGGGTGCGCCCGAGTTCGTCGGTGCTGGTCACCGACCACAGCCCGTAGCTCTTGGTCTGCTGTGCGCCGTCGGGGAAGGTGGTGCGGGACGGCCGGTCGAGCGGGTCGTAGCCGTAGGTCGTCTGGTGGGTCGCCGGTTGCGGCTGGCCCGCCACCCGGTAGTAGGCGGCCGTCTTCGAGGCGATCCGCCCGCGGGCGGTGTAGGCGGTGTCGAGGTGGATGTCGCCGGTGGCGGCGTCCGGTCCCCGGTCGACGGTGCGCCAGACGCGCTGGAAGCCGTCCAGGTGCCGTCTGCTCCACCGCGGGTTCGCCGTGCCGTCCGCCGCGGGCCGCTCGATCAGTTCGTGTTGCACGGCGGCGTTGCCGACGTCGACCCACGCGTGCCGTTCGAACCGGCCGCCCGGTTCGGCCTTCTCCACGAGCCGGCACAGCGCGTCGTAGGTCAGGGTCGTGGCCTGGCCGTTGAGGTCGGTGGTGCGCGTGGGAACTCCGCACACCGGGTCCCATTCCTTGGCCGTGGTCTGGGAAAGCGCGTTGGTCTCCGAGACGGCGAACCGGTGGTGGGCCTCGTCGTAGGTGGTGGTCTTGCGGGCACCTACCGCGTTGATCTCGGCGGTGACGTTGCCCCAGGCGTCGCGTTCCTTGCCGGTCACCGCGAACGCGCCGGTGCCGGACAGCCAGTGGGCCGTCGCGGTGTCCAGCCCGGCGGACGGTGGCTGGTCCGCGGTCGCCGCGCCGTCGTAGTGCGTGCGGGTCTCGGCGAGCCGGGTGCCGGTGGCGCCGATGCCTTGGAACACCGTAGCCGAGGCGGGTTCGCCGACGATGTAGGCGGAGGTGTTGGGCACGAACGCGGTCACCGTCGTGCGCTCGTCACCGGGCACGTCGCTGTCGCCGTGCTCGGTTTCCTGCGTGAGCTCGCCATAGGTGTTGTACTGCCGGGTCGTGTGCCTGCGCTTGCAGTCCGCGCCGGGGCAGGCCGGGCCGGTGTGGACCTGCTCCCAGGTGGCGGTGCGGACCGCGGTCCTGGGCAGCGTGCCGGTGGTGGCGTACTCGTGGACCGTCGAGGTGAGCAGCGCGCCGTCACCGCCGCGGCGTTCGACGCGCTCGGGCTCGAACAACGCGGCCAGGTCCTGGCGGTACTGCCGTTCGGTGGTCGGGCAGGCCGTCTCACCCGCGATGCAGGGCTGGATCTCCTTCCGCGAGCGGAAACCCAGCGACCGCCGTTCCACCCGGTCGTACCGGCCGTCCGCGTAGGTGTAGCCGGTGGTCGCCGTGCCGCCCCGGCCGTCGTCGGTGGTCACGGCGGTCGCGGTCTGCGTGATCGGCGGGTTGCCGGTGTTCGGCCACGCCGTGGACGGCGTGTAGGCGACCGAAGTCGTGCCGCCCCACCCGTTGGCCCGCGAGGTCAGCACGTCGGGCACCGCCGCGCCGGCACTCCAGACCCGCCTGCCGCGGTTGAAGCCGAACGGGATCGAGTACAGCTCCACCACCTCGGAGAGCCCGTCGCCGTTGACGTCCAGGTCGAGGAAGTCGGTGCCGCAGTGGCCCTTGTCGGAGCAGGTGAAGCTGCCCATCGCGGTGTCGGTCGCGCCGGCGGTGAAACCGGTGCCGGTGGACAGCCAGATCCGGCGCCGCGAGGACAACCCGTACGGGGAGACCTCGACCAGGTCCACGCGGTCGTCGCCGTTGACGTCGACGGGCAGGTGCTTGGCCGAACTGGCGGACGGCATGGCCGTGTCGGTCGAGGTGAGCGTGTAGCCGTAGCCGGTGGAGAGCCACACCCGGCGGGTGTAGGTGGTGAAGAGCGGGTAGAGCTCGACCATGTCGGCCTTGGTGTCGCCGTTGACGTCCATCACGGTGAACCGGCTGCCCGCGCCGTCGGCCTTCGGGGCGCTCCAGGAGATGCCCGAGTCCACGGCACCGGCGGTGAAGCCGGTCCCGTTCGACAGCCAGATGCGCCGCCCGCCCGCGGAGCCCCACGCCGAGTACAGCTCGACGAAGTCGTCCTTGCCGTCCCCGTTGACGTCGGCGGCGTGGAACTGGCGGTCCGCGGAGAACGGGATGCCCGTCTCGTGCGAGGCCAGCGTGAATCCGGTGCCGTCCGACAGCCAGGTGGCGCGGCAGAAGTGCACCGGGAAGAAGCCGCAGGAATACAGCTCCAGCAGGTCCGACCGGCCGTCGCCGTCGACGTCCAGCGGCAGGAACCGCGAGTTGTCGCTCTTGGGGCCGTGGGCCGAGCCGGTCGAGGCGAGCGTGAAGCCGGTGCCGGTGGAGGTCCACACCCGCCTGCCCCAGCCCAGGCCGTTGGGGTAGATCTCGATCAGATCGGTCCTGCCGTCAGCGTTGACGTCACCGGGCAGGAGCTTCGAGTCCGCGCTCATCGCCATGCCGCCCTCGTCGGCGGCCAGGGTGAAGCCGGTGCCGTCGGAGACCCAGCTGCGGCGGTGGTAGGCGAGACCGTTCGGGTAGACCTCCAGCATGTCGCCGCGGCCGTCCCCGTTGATGTCCATCGGCAGGTACCTGATGTTGGCGTTCGACCCCAGCGCGGCGTCGTGGTGCCCGGCGGCGAGCACCGGATCGCCCGGCCGGTAGGCGGCGGTGAGCGCGGGCAGCGCGGTGCCACCGGTGACGGTGCCCGAGGCGTCCAGCACGGCGTCGCGGCCGAACTGGCGCACACTCGTCAGCAGCGACCGGGCCGTGGCGCCGCTGACCGTGTAACCGAGCTGGTAGGCACGCAGGCGCTGGCCGCCGACGGTCACGTCGATGGTCTTGACCCGGGTGGGCACGGCGAGCAGGCCGCCGTTGCCGGTGGCGCTCTGGTCGACGTCCGGGCGGGCCTCGTAGTGGAACTCGACCGCGGTGCCGTTGTAGGTGACAGAGTCGAGCTGGGCCGCGTTCCAGTGGTAGGTGACGGTGTTGTGCGAGGTGTCGGCGACTTCGCTGAGCCCCCACCGGAACACCTCGGTGCCTGCGGAGAACACCGGGGCGAACACGCGCCGGACGCCGTCCTTGCTGGTCACCGTCCACCGGCTGGCCGCCCCGGTGCCGGTCAGCGCGATCCGCAGGTACCGCTCGGTCTTGGTGGAGTGCGTGCCGCCGGTCGTGCAACTCGGGCTGGCGCTGCCCGCGGCGCACGGCACCAGCTCGACCCCGTCGACGAGGAAGACGTCCGACGCGTCGTACCGAGGCGCGCCCCGGTTCGCTCCCGCGCGCTCGACCCGGCTGACCCCGGTCGGTTCCCACCCGACGCCGAACCAGCCGTTGCCGCCCGAGGACTCGTAGGACAGTGACAGCCGCGGGGTGATCTCCCGGAATTCGGGCACCTCGATGTCGATCTCGTCGCTGAACACCCCGCGGCCGTCCACCGCCCACGGTTGTTCCGGCGGCTCGGGGATCTCCGGGCTGGTCGGCTTCGGCGTCTCGGCCAGTGGTGCCTGCTGCTTCGGCCGGTCACCGCCACCGACCGGCGGCGGTGCCGCGTCGACCGCGGTCGCGCTGCTGAGCAGGACGAGCACTGCCAAACCCAGGCCGCGCAGCGCGCGACCGGCCCTTACCGCCGTCATCGACCAGCCACCCCAGTACTAGAAGAGCCGACGGCCGTCTGCGCTCACGCGGTCGCGGCCTTGCCGGGGTGATCGTAGGCCGAGCCCGGTTTCCACCGGAAGACTTCGTGGGAGAGCAACGAGAACTCCCGTGCGGGTGGTGATTCCCTTGGCGACCTGAATGTCCTTTGTGGACTTCGTTCGAGGCGGTCGGAAGATCCTCGTTTCGCCGATGCGCCGCGTTCGACGGACGGGCGGGCGACCGCTTCCGCGTGCGACGTCCCACCGGACGTGGCTCCGCTGCTCAACTGTGGTCGGCCGCGCGAACCCGGAACTCAGCCACACCATCGGAGACCTCGCCCGCTCCAACGTGGGATCCGGCTACCCGAACGTCGCACTCAGCTGCGCGAACGTGGAACTCGGTGGCCCGAATGTCGAACTCGGGTGCCTGAGTGTGGAACTCGGGTGCGTGAGTGTGGGGTTCGGGGGTGGCGGCTTGACTGTGCCCCGAGGGCAGCGTTTCTACTGGACCGCATGGTCAAAGAGCTCAAGCGGCGCTGGCAACTGGGCAGGGTCAGGCCCGGCGACGGGAGCGCGCTCGGCGATTACCGCCTTTGGCAGGTCTTCTCCCGCTCGCTGTTCTTCCTCGATCTCACCGAACCCTCGGGGAACAGCCACGCCTACGCGGTCGACGTCCGGTACCTCATCGACGCGAAAACCAAGAGACAGCACGAAAGTGCGAGCGGGAAGAGCCCGGCCGCGCTGTACCGGGACGGTGTGCAGCTCTACCGCTCCAACCTCCCGGCGACCTTCCCCGTACCCGGTGGCGTCATCGAGGTCGCCACCAGCCCGTTCGGGCTGAAGCGCATGCACTTCGTTTCCGAAGACGGCGATGAGCACACGCTGCGCCCGCATCGGCGTTCACAGGAAGGACTCCGGGCGCGGTTCGGACAGCGATTTCCCCGCACCAGCACCGTTGTCGGCGTGGTGGCTGTCGCCATCCTGCTGGTAGTGCTCTCCGTCGGCCTCCTCAAAGGCATGGAGGGCGTCACGCGGATCCCTGAGGTGCCCGAGCACATCGGCACTTTCACCTCACCGATCCGCCTTCCCGTCTGGGCGAACATCGCGATGGTCGTCGCCGGTGTTCTTTCCGCCGTGGAACGGGCCTTGCGTCTCCGTTACCACTGGCTGCTCGACTCCGTGGCATCCTGATCGGCCTCTGCGGCGAACACGAGCGGACACGAGCGGGCACCCTGACCCCGCGGGCACAAAAAAAGAGGGCGCACACGCCCTCCCACATCCAACTTATAGCGCACCCCGGGGCTTGCGGCAAGCCCCCGGTCGTGCCTGAGAATCAGCCGGTCCGCGAAACGGTGGTTTCGCCGGAGAGCCCGGCAAGGGTGGACGGGACGAAAACGGCGCGCAGTGAGGGGCTTGTGTCAACTCAGGGGTACGAAGACGAATTGCGGTCCGAACGCGACTACGTGGCCGGGCTCTACACGCGGCTCGACGCCGAGCGCGCACGGGTGAAGGCGGAGTACACCGCCGCCGTGCGGGGCACCGGCGAGACGGCCATGGAACGCGACGTCGCGGTGCGCGCGCGGGCCAAGGAAGCGAAGCGGCTGGACGTGGCGGACAACGGGCTGTGCTTCGGCCGGTTGGACAGCGTGTCCGGGGAACCGTCCTACATCGGCCGGATCGGCCTGTTCGACGAGGACGACGCGTACGAACCGGTGCTGCTCGACTGGCGGGCACCGGCCGCGCGCGCGTTCTACGTCGCCACCGGCGCGCGCCCGGAGAACATGCGAAGGCGTCGCCAGTTCCACACCCGCGGCCGTCAGGTGACCGGCTTCACCGACGAGGTGTTCGGCCGCCCCGGCGGGGCCGAGGGCGGGGACGCCGCCCTGCTCGCGGCGGTCAACGCGCCACGCGGCGAGGGCATGCGCGACATCGTGGCGACCATCCAGGGTGAGCAGGACGAGATCATCCGCCACGAGCACCCGGGGGTGCTGGTGATCGAAGGTGGCCCGGGTACCGGGAAGACCGTGGTGGCGCTGCACCGGGTCGCCTACCTGCTCTACACCCAGCGGGAGCGGATGGAACGCCACGGCGTGCTCGTCGTCGGGCCCAGCCCGGCGTTCCTGCACCACATCGGGCGGGTGCTCCCGTCGCTGGGCGAGTCCGACGTGGTGTTCATGACGCCCGGCGACTACGTGCCCGGCAGGCACGTCACCGCCGAGGACACGCCGGAGGCCGCGCGGCTCAAGGGGTCGCTGAAGGTGCTGGACGTGCTCGCGGCGGCGGTCGCGGACCGCCGGCGGTTGCCGTCGGAGCCGGTGTCGATCCAGCTCAGGGACGTCACGGTGCGGATCGACGCCGAGACCGCGGAGTGGGCGAGGGAGGAGGCGCGCGCGAGCGGGCTGCCGCACAACCAGGCCCGCGCGGTGTTCACCGACACCATCACCTACGTGCTCACCGAACGGGCGATCGCGCGGATCGGCCGGGGCTGGCTCACCCGCGACGACCGCCAGGAGTGGGAGTCGCTGCGGTCGGGCCTGCTGCTGGAACTGGCCGACGACGCGAAGTTCACCGCCACGCTCGCCGAACTGTGGCCGGTGCTGACACCGGACTCCCTGCTGGCGTCGCTGTACGAGTCGCCGGAACGGCTCCGCGCGGCCGGTGCCGACCAGGCGCTCTGGCGGGCCCGGGGGGACGCGTGGACGGTGTCGGACGTGCCGCTGCTCGACGAATTGGCCGACCTGCTCGGCGAGGACAAACCGGTCGACAAGACCGCCGAGCGGGAGCGGAAGGCCGAGGCCGAGTACGCCGCCAAGGTGCTGGACACGATGACACTGGACCGGGAGGAGATGGACGAGGACGTCCTGCTGGCGGCCAAGGACCTGCTCTACGCCGAGGACCTGGCGGAGCGCTTCGTCGAGCGCGACACCCGTGACCTCGCCGAGCGCGCCGCCGCGGACCGGGGCTGGACCTACCGGCACGTCGTGGTCGACGAGGCGCAGGAACTGTCCGAAATGGACTGGCGGGTGCTGATGCGCCGCTGCCCCAACCGGTCCTTCACCGTGGTCGGCGACCTCGCCCAGCGCCGCTCGGCCGCCGGGGCGACCTCGTGGGGCGCGATGCTGGAGCGGTACGTGCCCGGCCGCTGGGTCTACCGGGCGCTGACGGTGAACTACCGCACGCCGGCGGAGATCATGGGCATCGCGGCGGCGGTGCTCGCCGAGTTCGCACCGGAGGTGAAGCCGCCGGACTCGGTGCGCGCGTGCGGCGTGCAGCCGTGGTCCCGGCGGGTCACCGAGCACGAACTGCCCGCCGCCATCGAGGAGTTCGTCCGTGACGAGGCGGGCCGTGAAGGCACCAGCGTGGTGATCGGGCCGCCGGGCGTGCCGGGCGCGGTGCTGCCGTCGGAGACGAAGGGCCTGGAATACGACGCCGTGCTGGTGGTCGACCCGGACCTCATCCTCGCCGACGGCCCGCGCGGCGCGGCCGAGCTGTACGTGGCGCTCACTCGCGCCACCCAGCGCCTCGGCGTGCTGCACCAGGGCCCGTTGCCGCCGGTTCTGGCCGGGTTGCAGGAGATCGGCAGCGAAGCGGCGTAAGGCTTAGCGGGTCGCCGTGTCCGAGGCGGCGGTGAGGTGGTCGAGGGCGGTGGTGGTGGCCTCGTCGGAAGCGAGGTACACCACCAGCCGCTGCTCGTCGGGGTCAGGCAGCCCCAGGCTTTCGTAGGCCAGCCGCAGTTCCCCCGCCTCCGGGTGCGCCCACCGTTCGACGCCGGTGCGCGTGGGCAGCGTGGCCGAGTCTTCGAAGCGGTCGCGGAAGCGGTCTCCGGCGGTGGCCGTCAGCTCCTCGGCGAGCAGGGCCGCGTGCGGGTCGCCGAGCGCGGCGGCGGCTCGCAGCGCGGCGGCCCGCTCGTCGGCGACGGCGTTCCAGTCCGGGTGGGTTTCGCGTGCTCGCGGGTCGGTGAACACGTACCGGACCAGGTTCGGCGGGTCGGCCTTCAGCAGCCCGGCCGGTCCGGCGAGCCGCGCGAACCCGGCCGTCCACGCGAGCAGGTCGCCGGGCGGGTTGGTGACCAGTGCCGGTGCGGGTTCGAGCCGGTCCAGCAACGCCCGCACGGTCGGGCGCACCGTCCGGGGCGGTGGCGTGACGGCCCCGCTGCACGCGCCGCCGCCGGTGGTCTTCGCCAGCCGGTACAGGTGGATCCGCTCGTCGCGGGAGAGTCCCAGCACATCGGAAAGCGCGGTGAGCACCTGGCTGGACGGGCTGCGGTCGCGCCCCTGCTCCAGCCGGGTGAGGTAGTCGACGCTGAGGTCGGCGAGCATGGCCAGTTCGGAGCGGCGCAGCCCGGGGGTGCGGCGCCGGTTCCCCTCCGGGAGCCCGACCGCGGCCGGCGCGACCGCTTCCCGGCGCGCCCGCAGGAACGCGCCCAGCTCTGTCTCGCTCATCGACGGCGAGTGTATTCCGCGACTGCCTGGCCCTGCCAGGACCAGGGAAACCGCGGCCTGGTTCCGGCACGCCCAACCCCGCGACGCTTATCGGCATGAACACCTTCACCGATCGCGAAAGCGCGTCGATCCGGATCTCGGTCTACGACGACATCGCCTGCCCGTGGTGCCGCCTCGGCACGCACCAGTTCCACCGCGCGGCGGCTGGTACGGACGTCGATCTCGTCCACCTCCCGTACCAGCTCGCGCCCGACGCGCCCGGGGAACCCCGGCCGCTGGTGGACACGGTCGTCGAGATGTTCGGTGCGGAACAAGCCGAGGCGATGCTCGCGAACATGACCGAACTCGGCGCCCGTGAAGGGATCGAGTACCGCTTCGACCGCGGGATCGCGGTCAACACCTGGACCGCGCACCGGCTGCGGTGGTTCGCCTTGCACGAGCACGGTCCCGCGGTGCAAGCCGCGTTGGCGACCGCCCTCTACGACGCGCTTTCCGCGACGGCGTGAACATCGCCGACCACGCGCAGCTCGCCGAGTTGGCCGAGCGAGTCGGCTTGGCCGGTGGCCGGGTGCGGGACTTCCTGACCTCCGACGAGGGGAGCGCCGAAGTACGTGCGCAATTGGCCGCGGCGCGGCGGGAAGGCGTCACCACCGTGCCGAGGTTCGTCTTCGACGATGGCCGGGAGATCGTCGGCATCACCAGCACCGAGGCCCTCGGGGACGCACTCCGGCAAGTCGGCGCTCAACCCGTCGGGGAGGCAGCGCGGAGCCGGGCGGCCGAGCGGACGAGTGAGGCGACCGCGGGGGAGTGACTACCCGGCGGCCAAGCGAGCACGGTGGTGACGTCCGGCGCGTCGGTGACAGGCACCGCGACGTGGTCGGGCCACTGCCAGGCACGGCTGGAGGCCGGGATGACGAGCAGCGTCCTGCCGAGCGCCACGAGCTGGGCGAGCTGGGACTGGGTGCGCACCTCGGGCCCCGGACCGTCCGGATAGGACCCGTCGAGCCGGGGCCAGCGGGCGATCGGCAGGCCCGGCACGTCGCGGACCTCCGCCAGCGTGAGCTGATCGCGCGAGGCGAGCGGATGCCCCGCCGGGAGGAGCGCGACCTGGCCTTCGACGTGGAGGTCTTCGGTGTCGAACCCGGCGAGGTCGTCGAACGGCCGGTGCATGAGGGCCACGTCGGCTCGTCCGTTCCGGAGCGATCCGGCCTGTTCGCCGACCTCGCACAGCAGCACTTCGACCGGTGTCGCACCGGGTTCGCGCTCGGAGGTGTCGAGAAGCCGTTGCAGCAACTCGTGGGACGCGCCGGCTTTCGTGACGAGAACCAGCGGGCGCTTCGAATCCCCGGCTCGCCGCGTCCGGCGCGCGGCGGCCGCGACCGCGTCGAGCGCCGCTGTGGCCTCGCGGAGCAGCACCCGGCCCGCGTCGGTGAGCGCCGCTCCGCGCCGGTCACGCTCGAAGAGCTGGACGCCGAGCCGCTGTTCCAGCTGGCGGATCGCGCGGGAAAGCGGTGGCTGGGCGATCCCGAGCCGGACGGCGGCCCGGCCGAAGTGCAGTTCCTCGGCGACGGCGACGAAGTACCGGAGCTCGCGCGTCTCGAGATCGGTCATCTGTCGAGGCTACTCGCCTGATACCTGACGAGTATCACGGCGTACTGGATCGGTCTTGGACACCAGGAGGGCGGCTCGCCGAGCATGGATGGGGTGAACGACACGAAAACCGCGCTGATCACCGGCGCCAACAAGGGAATCGGCTTCGCTATCGCGCAGGGCCTGGGAGCGATCGGCTTCACGGTCGCGGTGGGCGCGCGCGACGACATCAGGCGGAAGGAAGCCGTCGAGCGTCTGCTCGCTGACGGTGTCGACGCGTTCGGCGTGGCCCTCGACGTCACCTCCGGCGAAAGCGTCACCGCGGCGGCGGCGCACCTCGAACAGACGGCGGGACGGCTCGACGTGCTCGTCAACAACGCGGGCGTTTCCGGCCGGATGGACGGTGACGCGCAGGACCCGACGACGCTCGACCTCGATGTCGTCCGCACCGTCCTGGACACGAACGTGTTCGGGGTCGTGCGGGTGACGAACGCGATGCTGCCGCTGCTCCGCCGCGCGGCCTCGCCGCGCATCGTCAACATGTCCAGCAACATGGGCTCGCTGACGTTGCAGACCGGCCCGATCATGGCCGCGTACGCGCCGTCGAAGTCGATGCTCAACAGCGTGACGGCGCAGTACGCCCGCCGGCTCGCCGACACGGACGTCATCGTGAACGCGGCCTGCCCCGGCTATGTCGCGACCGACTTCACCGGGTTCGACGCGCCGCGGACGGCCGAACAGGGCGCCGCGATCGCGATCCGGCTCGCCACCCTCCCCGACGACGGCCCACGCGGCGGCTTCTTCGACGACGAGGGCGTCGTCCCCTGGTGACCCCGCCCGCCGCCCCCGGCCGGGAAGTCGGGGGCGGCGGCTCACGTGGCTACCAGCGCAGTTCCCCGGTTTCGTCCCGGAAGGTCCCGGTCAGGCCAACCGCGTCGAGCGTCGCTCGTGGCCCGGTTCCAGTAGTTGTCCGGCTCAGATCTGGTTCAGGCCACCGTCGACGTACAGGCTCGAACCGGTGGTGAAGCTGCTCTGGTCCGAGGCGAGGAAGACCACGGCGGCGGCGACCTCCTCCGGGCGCCCGAGCCTGCCCATCGGCACGCGCGCCGACAGGTGCTGGTGGAAGGCGGCCGGGTCGGGGGTGAGCGCGGCCAGGGCCGGGGTGTCGGTCGGGCCGGGTGTGACGGTGTTGACCCGGATGCCGCGGCCCTTCAGCTCGTTGGCCCAGGTGCGGGCGAACGATCGGGTGGCGGCCTTGGTCGCCGCGTACACGCCGAGCCCCTCGTCGCCGACGTCCACGTTGGTGGAGCCGTTCAGGATCACCGAGGCGCCGTCGTTGAGCAGTGGCAACGCCTTCTGCACGGTGAACAGCGTGCCGCGGGCGTTGATGCCGAAGAGCCGGTCGAAGTGCTCTTCGGTGACCTGCTCGAGCGTCCCGAGCGAGGCGACGGAGGCGTTGGCGAACAGGACGTCCAGGCCGCGTCCCCGGTCGCGGATCGTTTCGTAGAGCCGGTCCAGGTCGGCCAGGTCCGAGATGTCGCCGACGACTGCGGTGGCCGCGGAGCCGATCGCCTCGACGGCCTCGTCGAGTTCGGCCTTGCGGCGGCCGGTGATGAACACGTGCGCGCCCTCGGCCGCCAGCCGTACGGCACTGGCCAGGCCGATCCCGGTGCTGCCCCCGGTGACGAGCGCGGTCTTGCCCTCGAGTAGTCCCACGATCCGCTGACCTCCTGCGATTTTGAAACGACCGGTACAGATCTGGACCGTAGCACGTTCTGAATCGATCGGTACAAAACCGCCGTCCCGCCCTTTAGGGGGAGGCGGCCTTCGTGGCGACTACGCCCTCGGTCAGCTCCCGGTGCGCGGGGCCTCCGGTTCGTCCGGCTTCTCCGGCTCGTCGGGCTTTTCGGAGGTGTCCGGTTGCTCGGGCCCGGTCGACTGGTCACCTTCGACGCCGAAGCCGGGTTCGGGCTCGGGAGCGCCCCTCCCGGCGTCGCCAGCGGGGATCGATCGCTCGCCGGAGTGCGCACCCGGCCCGAAAGGCGTTGCTGTCATGGCGACCGGATACCCAGCGGCTTCGCGGAAACACCTCCCGTGGAGCCGCGAATGATCATTCCTCGGCGGAGCCGGGCTTGGACATGCGCCGGTGCTGCGCGGCGATCGCCGGGTCCGGCAGCACGTTGCCCGCGGCGGCCTGCACCTTGTTCTTCGCCGTGGCGGCGACCACGTGGTCCTTACCGGCCATCAGCGCGTCGTAGCCCTGCTTCGCGACCACCGCGGCGTCGTCCTTGCTGCTCGCGGCGAGCTTGGTGTCCTGCATACCGGCGCGATCGAAGAACTCGGTTTCCGTGGGCCCGGGCATCAGGATGGTCACCGTGACCCCGGTGTCCTTCAACTCGTCCCGCAGCGCCTCGCCGAACGACTTCACGAAGGCCTTGGACGCGTTGTAGACGGACTGGTACGGGCCCGGTGAAGTGGCGGCGATCGACGAGGTGAACAGCACCCGCCCGGCACCGCGGCCGGCCATCGGCGGTAGCAGGCGGTAGGCCAGGTGCACCGTCGAGCGAACGTTGAGGTCCACCACGGCCAGGTGGTCCTCGAGCGGGGTGTCCCCGACGAAGGCCCCACCGGCGCCGACCCCGGCGTTGAGCGCGAGCGCGGCGACCGGCCTGCCGGTGCCTGCCACCTCGTCGGCGAGCTTCTCCACGCCTTCCGGGGTGGCGAGGTCGGCGCGCACGGCGTCGACCCGCGTCCCGAACTCGCGCACCTGCTCGGCGGCGCCGCTCAGTTCGTCGTCTTCCGCGGTGACCAGCACGTCGTAGCCGTTCTTCGCGAACTGCTTCGCCAGCTCCAGCCCGATCCCGCTGGACGCGCCGGTGACCACGGCGAACGGCTTCCCTGCTGTCGTGTCTGTCGTGTTCATGCCATCGGGCTACCCGCGATCGTGGCTAGGACACGGAGAACGGCTGGAAAGCCCGCCTCCGCGGATTGGTGACCAGTACCCCCCACACCACCTTGCCGCCGGAGAGCGCCGGGGTGCAGCCCCAGGTCGTCGTCAGCTTCGCGACCAGCAGCAGGCCGAGCCCGCCGTTCGCGCCATCGGTGACCTCGCGCAGCCGGGCCGGGGCGGACGACGAATCGCCGACCGCGATGCTGAAGTGGTTGGCCCGCAGTTCGAGGCGCAGGGTCGGTTCGGAGTCGGTGTGCACGAGCACGTTGTCGACCAGCTCGTTGACCACCAGCAGCGCGTCGGGGGTGATCGGGGCTTTCGGCAGCCACTGGAGGCACACCTGCCGGGTGAAGTCCCTGGCGAGCCGGGCCGTGCCCGGCAGCCGGCGGAAAGCGATCTTGGTGTAGCGGCGCCGGGGCTCCGTCGCCACCGCGCGCGCCGCTTCGTCGAGTGAGTCGAAGATCGGGACGAATCGGGCCACTGAGGCCTCGTGGAGCACCCGGCGCATCGGTTCGCCGGTGGCGACGAGGAAGACCGGCACGTTCGGCCAGTCGGACAGCCGGTTCCAGGCCTGGGCGAACACGCTCAGCAGGCTGGGGGTCGTCGCGATGAGCCCGTCGACCACCACGAGCACCGCCGGTGGCTGCTCGACCGCGCACTTGAGCAGCGTGTCCCGCAACCGCGGGTATTCGAGCAGGTCGAGTTCCCCGGCGACCCGGACCACGCTGCACCCACCGTGGTCGCCGAAGTCGAAGGACAAACCCGCACGGCCGCCGGTCTGGATGGTCCGGCTCTCCCGCCTGGCGAATCGGATCCGCCGATCAGCCCGCGTGGGGCTCCCTGGTTGTGCTCGCCCCGGCCTCCAGGGTACGCCCCGGCCAGGTCACCCGCCGAAGTTTCGCCGAACCCCGGCCGGCGGATGCGCAAGAAATTCCCGCCGCCACCAAGCCGGGGCGGCGACGGCTTCGAATCCCCATCGAGGGCAGCGGCGAGAACATGACCGTGAACGGCGCGAAGGTGCTGTCCGGCAACATCCCCACCAAGAACGCCACCGTCTTCGTCATCGACGAGGTCCTGACGCCCGGCACCGACCAGTAGCCGCGGGCTGGGTGCCCCGGCGTGGGGGGTGGGGCACCCGTCGAGTCGCCGCTGTGGCCACCCCTCACTCCATGGTCACAGCGGCGGCGCCGGTCATCCCGGAAAGCTCCCACCGGCTCGGTGCATCACGGCCTCGATCACCGGGCCGGTGGGTCCACACGGTCCGTAGTCCATGGAGACACGCGGCAGCGGGTCAGGACGGGCGCTCGATGTCGCCCCGCCAGGCGCCGGTCTCACGCTGGCGCTGCTCGATGAAGGTCTTGAACCGGTCCAGGTCGCCCTGGACCCGGCGGTCGAGGATCCCCAGCTTGTCGGCCGCCTGCTCGACGAAGCCTTCGGGATCGATGTCCATCTGCGCGGTGACCCGGGTGGTGTCGTCCGCGATGCGGTGGAAGGTCACCACACCGGCGTGGTTCGGGCCGGAGTCCGAGGTCCACGCCACCCGCTCTTCCGGGTGCTGCTCGGTGATCGTCGCCTCGAACTGCCTGCTCACCCCGGCCACGGACACCTCCCAGCGGGTGTGCTTGTCGTCGAGTTGCTCGATGCGGTCCACGCCCTCCATGAACTGCGGGAAGTCCTCGAACTGCGTCCACTGGTTGTAGACGGTCCCGATCGGCACCTCGACGTCGACCGACTTGGTGATCGAACCCACTGCGGCTCACGCTCCTCTTCGATGTTGCAACGGTTGTGCATCACTGTTGGCAGAGGAGTGCCCGGCCCGGCACGGCTTTACACATCCGTCGCCGGAACGGGCGTTCACCGGCCGGTGATCTCCCGCCAGGTGCGCCGGGCCACGTCGCGGGTGACGTCGTCGGGACGGATGGACGGCAATCCGGCGGGCTGCTCGGCCGGTGCCTGCCCGATGTGCTCGATCAGGGCCACGGCGATGTCGCGGAGTTTGATGTTGAAGTTCTGGCTGGCCGTCCGCAGCCTGAGCCAGGCGCTGTGCGCGTCGCAGCCCGTCGCGGCCACGATCGCGCCCTTGGCCTGTTCGATGACCGCCCGCGACCGCAGCATGCGCAGCGAGTCTTCGGCACCGTCGACAGTGGACGCGTGCACGACGGTCAACGAAGCCGCCACCAGCGGTTCGTAGCGGTTGAGCACCTCGAGGATCGGGTCCGCCGCCGGGCCGGGCACGCAGCAGGACAACGCGGCGCCGCCCCCGTGGTGCCAGCCGCTGGGGACCACCACCATGCCGGTGATGCCCGCCCAGACCTCGCGCCGGCCGGGAGCCTGTCCGGCGAGCAGTGACTGGGCCAGGGCGCGCCAGCGCGGTTCGGCCCACACGTTGTCGGTGCTCATCGGGTCCCCGGACACCATGGCATCGACGACCGGGCCCCCGTGCTCGAGCTGCGCGTCGATGAAGCTCGCACCGGCGCCCAGTGCGGCCAGCTTGACCGGGACGGCGGGGCCGGACTCGCCGGTGTGCCCGGCGGTGACCGCGACGCACACGGGGTCCCAGCGCTCGAGTTCTTCCCACACGCGGCCGAGAATGGTCTCCAGCAAGGTGATCAGCGGTTTCCACTCCGGTGAGACAGCCCCGTGATCGACCATGGAATCTCCCTGCGGTGCCGGTGTGGTGCGTGCTGGGACCAGTGTCGCCGTATCGCATCGCTTCTGCAACGCTTGACGGATCCGTCGCCGCCCGGTCACGCCGCGCCGGCCGGCGGGTGCCGGAGTCTATGCTCAGGCCGTGACCTGGACCGACCGCGCCGATCGGTGGATGCGGGCGCGGCCGGTCGTGCCGGACGCCCTGCTCGCGCTGGCTGTCGCGGTGGTCATGGTGCCGCCGTCGCTCGCCATCCTCGAGGTGGCCAGGTCGCAGTCCTGGGTGCGGTGGGTGGCAGGCGGCTGCGGGTGCGTGCTGCTCGCTACCGTCGCGCTTCGGCGGATCGCCACCGAAGCCGCGTTCCTCCTCGCCAGCCTGGCGATGCTGGTGACCGTCGCGCTGCCGAACACGGTGGTCCGGCCCTCGGCGCTGGGCCTGGCGGCAGCGACCGACGACATGGAGATCCCGCTGTTCTTCCTCCCGTCGTCGGCGGTCTACCTGCTGCTCCTCTACACCGTCGCCGCGCAGCGTCCCTGGCGCCAGAGCCTGCTCGCCCTCGGCATCAGTGTGGCCGGAGCGTTGCTGTGCACCGCGAGGACGGCGACGGGTTTCGGTGCGCTGCCCGCAGGGGTGCTCACGCTGCTGCTGGCGCTGCTCGCCCTGGTCGCGGCCGTGGCGGGCACCTGGACGGTGGGCCGGTTCCACTTCGACTGGCGGCGGCGCATGGTCGTGGAGACCGCCGAGGCCGCCGAACGGGCCGCGACCGGTGAACGCCAGCGCATCGCCCGCGACATGCACGACATCGTCGCCCACTCGCTGGCGGTCATCGTGCGCCAGGCCGAAGGCGGCTCCGCCATCGCCGCCAAGTCGCCGGACCGCGCGGCCCAGGCGTTGTCCGTCATCGCCGACACCGCCCGGGAGGCGCTGACCGATATGCGCGGCACGCTGCAGGTGTTGCGGGAGGCCGCGCCCCGGGAAGCCGTGCAGCCCTCGCTCGCCGGGATCCCGGCCCTGGTGGACCGGGTGCGCGCGACGGGTGTCGATGTCCGCCTGGCCGAGCGGGGGGCGGCGGAGGTGATGACGCCGGGTGCGGCCGTGGCCGCGTACCGCCTGGTCCAGGAGGCGTTGACCAACAGCGTCAAGCACGCGGGCCCGCACCCCGCGGTCACCGTCACCATCACGCACACCCCGCAGGCGTCGGTGATCACCGTCGAGGACGACGGCGGGGACACCGAGGACCGGCGGGCGGTCCCCGGCGCCGGTGTCGGCCTGCGGGGAGTCCGGGAACGGGTGCGAGCGGCGGGCGGTACGTTCGAGGCCGGTCCCGCCGACGGCGGCTTCAGGGTGCGCGCGGAGTTCCGCGTCGGTGAGCAGGGAGCTTCGGAATGACGATCAGCGTCGCACTGGTCGACGACCAGCAGCTGGTCCGCGTCGGCCTGGCCATGGTGGTCGACGCCACCGACGACATCCGGATCGTCGTGCAGGCGGCCGACGGCGTGGAGGCGGTGGCGAAGCTCGCCGAGACACCGGTCGACGTGGTGCTGATGGACGTGCAGATGCCGCGCATGAACGGCGTCGAGGCCACCGCACTGGTGACCGCCCGCGAGAACGCGCCCAAGGTGATCTTGCTGACGACGTTCGACCTCGACGAGTACGCCTTCGCCGGACTGCGTGCCGGGGCGAGCGGATTCCTGCTCAAGGACGCCTCGGCCGACGAGGTGCTCCACGCGATCCGCGCCGTCCACGCCGGTGACGCGGTGATCGCGACCTCCACGACCCGCCGCATGCTGGACCACCTCGCGACCGCGCAGGTCGCCCGCGACGCTTCTCCACTGCTGAAACGGCTCACCGCACGGGAACGCGACGTCCTGCTGGAGATCGCCCAGGGGCACTCCAACGCGGAGGCCGCGCAGCGGCTCTTCCTCTCCGAGGCCACCGTGAAAACGCACGTCGGTCACCTCCTGGCCAAGCTGGAGATCCGCGACCGGGTGCAGGCGGTGATCTTCGCCTACGAGAACGGCCTCGTCCGTCCGGGCTAGGCCGATCTCATCACTTCGGCGGAGCGGCTTTCGACCCGCGGCCGAAGATCCGCGCCCGCGCGAGGCGCAGCCTGGTGCACATGGCAATCACCGATACCCGTTCCGAACCGGCCACTTCGCGCACCTGGTGGCGCAGCCCCACCGCGTGGGGCGGGATCCTCGCGATGTGCGGCGGCGTCTTCCACACCGTGGTCTCCGCCTTGATGCGCCAGGACGTCTGGGCACAGATCGCCGACGAAGGCTTCTTCTACGTGATCCCGCTGATCCCCTCGGCCGACCGGCTCGCCGTGGCGGAGGCGTTCTGGTTCAGCGTGGGCAGTTTCGGCGTGCCGCTGCTCCTGCTCGGCTCGCTGGTCACCTGGCTGACCCGCCGCGGCGAACGCGTACCCGGCTGGCTGGGCGGGGGTGTGATCGCGTGGTCCGTCCTCATCGGACTCCTCAGCGGCTTCGACGGGGGAACGCTGATCCTGCTGCTCATCGGCACGCTGCTCGCGGCGGGCGCCTGGACCACCCGCCGGGAACCAGGCCGCCGCTGAGGCCGCGGCCTGCGAGGCGTCGAGTCCGCCATGCCGGATCAACTCGGCCAGCCCGGGGTCCCGGCACGATCCGGGACCCCGCCGGTACCGCTGTGGTCAGCTGGTGACCGAGGCCGAGAAGTTGTCGACGGCCAGGCCGACGCCGCCGTTCCACGGTTCGAAACCGGCTTGGATGCTGGTCAGGTACCAGGAACTGGTGATGGCGCCGCGGGCGATGGTGTCGTTGACGAAGTCCATGACGCTGAACGACCACGACGTGATGGCCGACGGCGCGACGTAGGAGATGACGTTGTTGGCGCCGTTGCTGCCGCGCCAGACCTCCCAGCTGCGCCCGCCGATCGTGGTGGTGCCCACGACGCTGCCGATCGGCTGGATGGGGCCCTGGCGGTTGAACCAGATCATGATCTCCATCTGGTTCACCCCGTTGGTCTTCGGCGTGGGGTCGAGCCAGATGTCGTAGGAGGCGTTGTAGGTGCCGCCTGCGTAGCGGTAGTTGATCGAGGAGGTCGCGTTGCGGATGCGGCTGACCTGCATCGGCAGCGTGGAGCCGGGGGAGCAGTTGCTGTAGTGGCAGCCGAGGAAGACCGACGGGTAGGACAGCGGCGCGCCGTTGGTCGGCGCCGAGCCCTGCTGGGTGGTGAGCTGGAAACCGTTCGAGGTGACGTTGATGCACTGGGTCGCCGAGCTGCCCCAGCGGTTGTTCTGCACCACGTAGCGGCCCTGGATCGTGGTGGAGCCGTACTGGTCGCAGATCGTCACGTCGGCCTGAGCGGGCCCGGCCGTGGCGACGACCGCGCCGGCGGCCAGCAGGCACGCGGACAGCAGGGTTCTGAAGGCCTTGCGCATGGGACTCCTTTCGCGGTGTCCGGCGCACCGGACAGGCAACGTTATGGGAGCGCTCCCACAACTACGGTGACGTTCGGGGGTCGCCGTGTCAAGCGGGCTGGGCGCTTGCCTCGAGCCCGGCTGGCCGCCGAGCCCGCAGCGACAAGGCCAGGGCGAACAGGTGGGTGCCGTGAATGTGGGGTGGTCTCAATCGATGGTTGCAACTTAGGTTGGTTGGGATAGTAGTTCACGTAGGCATCGGGCTGGTGTGTGCCAGCCCAGTGTCTGGCGTGGGCGGTTGTTGAGTTCGGCGGCGACGTGGGCGAGGTCGTCGGCGGTGTGGGTCGTCAGGTTGGTGTGTTTGGGGAAGTACTGGCGCAGCAGGCCGTTGGTGTTCTCGTTGGAGCCGCGTTGCCAGGGGCTGGAGGGGTCGGCGAAGTAGATGGGCATCCGGGTGGCCAGGGTGATGTCGGGGTGGCGGGCCATTTCGTTGCCGCGGTCCCAGGTCAGCGAGCGGCGTAGATGCTGGGGCAGGGCGGTGATGGCGGGGATCATCGCGTCACGGACCTGTTCGGCGCTGTGACCATCCGGTAGGTGCAGCAGGATGACGAAACGGGTGGAGCGCTCGACCAGGGTCCCGATCGCTGAGGCGTTGTTTGTGCCGAGGATGAGGTCGCCTTCCCAGTGTCCGGGTACTGCGCGGTCAGCGGCTTCGGCGGGGCGCTGGGAGATCGGGATCGGGTGGCCCAGTTTCGAGGTTTGCGCGCGGGCGCGGGCCCGGTTACGCGGGACCCGCAGTGCCCGCCCGGTGCGCAAACAGGCGGCCAGTTCCCGCCGCAGCGCACCCCGGGCCTGGACGAACAGTGATTGGTAGATCGCTTCCGGGCTGATGCGCATGCCGGGGTCGTCGGGGAACTGCTCGGGCAGGGTGGCGCTGATCTGCGCGGGGGACCATTTCTGGTTCAGCCCGGCCTGGACCTGCTCACGCAGTTGCCGGTGCACGGCCAGTTTCGCCGGTTTCGGCCGTTTGCCGCGTTCGCGGGCCAGTTCGTGCGCGACCGAGGCCCGGTAGTGTTCTCGCACATCGGTGCCGGCGTGTTCGGTGCCCAGCACCCGGCCCACGGTGCGGTCGATCTCCCGGCCGATGGTGGACTTGTCCCGCCCCAGCCGGGCGGCGATCTGCGTGTTGGACTCACCCCGGGCGATCCCCACCGCGATCTCCTCCCGCTCGGCCAGGCTCAAAAACCGGCCCGACCCCGGCCGGGGAATCCTCGCGTTCGCGCTCACCCCACCAGCCTGAGCGAACCACCGCCGCCCTGTCTCGTGCGACACGCCCACCACCCGCGACGCCGCCCGCACCGACAACCCCGCACGCACCCCCTCCCAAAACCCCGCCACCACACCCACCGGCAACAACCGACGACCCATCACAACCCCTCCTCACTCAGGAGTTGCAACCACCGCTAGACACCGCGCCACATTCGTGGCAAAGCGAAGCCGTCCGGCTGCACGGTGCCGAAGTTCCGGCCGGGAGCTAGCTCGGGTCGCGGTCCAGGCCGTGCACGGTGGTCATGGTGGCGAGGCCGGAGTAGGTGACCACGGAGGCCAGGAGCGGGTTGATCACGATCTCCAGGCGCTCGGCCCTGGCGAAGAGCACACTCAGCCCGGCGCTGTCGAGGTAGCCGACCTCGGCGAGGTCGACCACGAGCCGCCCCGGCAGGTCGTCGAGGGCGGCGGCGAGGGCGTCGCTGTTGCTCATGTCGATCTCACCCGCGGCTTTGAGCACCGTGGCGCCGTCCGGGGTCCGGTCGGGGGTGAGGGTGAGCGGTGTGGTCATCGGGGGATCCTCAGGTGCATGTCGACGGTGGTGCCTGCCGGGCCCGGGGTGATGGTCACCTGCCGCATCACGGCGCGCATCAGGGCGATCCCGCGACCGCGATGGGGGTGGGCCTCCGGTTCGGGCGGTTTCCAGTGGCCGGTGTCGGTGACGGTCAGGTACAGGTCGTTGACCAGTGTCTCGATCCGCAGCCGGACGGTGTTGCCCGTCGTGTCGTGGTAGCCGTGTTCGATGGCGTTGGCGCAGGCCTCACCGGCGGCGAGCAGCACGTCCTGGGTGGTCATCGGGGAGAGCCCGCACTGGCGCAGCCAGCCTCGCAGCGTTCTGCGCAGGGGCGCCAGCTGGGCGGATTCGGCGGGGAAGGTCACCTCCAGCGGGGCCGGGTGCCGGTAGAGCAGGAGCGCGACGTCGTCGTCGTAGCCCCCGGCGGGGGAGAGCCGCTCCATCACCTGGGTGGCGAGGTCCTCCAGCGAGGTGTCCCGGCCGTCCTGCACGGCTCGGCCCGCCTCTTCGATACCGGCGAACAGCGAGCGGCGGCGTCGCTCGACGAGCCCGTCGCTGTACATCAGCAGGGTGGCGCGGGCGGGCAGGGCGCACTCCGCTTCGGGGCGCTGCGCACCGGGCCGCACGGCCAGCGGGGTGGAGCCTGCCTGGTCGAGCAGGGTGGTGGTGCCGTCCGGGTGGGCGAGGATGGCAGGCGGGTGCCCGGCGCTGGCGTAGGTCAGGTGGCCGCTTCCCGGGTCGAGGATGCCGCAGAAGACGGTGGTGCACAGGGCGCCGGGCACGCCGGCGGCGAAGTGGTCCAGTGCCATCAGGGTGCGGGCGGGACCGGCCTCCTGCAGCAGGAGGGCACGGCAGGCGCTGCGCAACTGCCCCATGACGGCGGCGGCTTCCAGCCCGCGGCCGACGCAGTCGCCGACGACGATGCCGATGCGGCCGTCGGCCAGCGGGACGGCGTCGTACCAGTCACCGCCGATCCCCAGCGGCCGGGCGGCGGGTTCGTAGCGGACGGCGAACCCCTTGGGGAGCCGGGACGGGCCGAGGATCGCCTGTTGCAGGGCCAGTGCGGTTTCGCGTTGCTGATCCCGCTGGTGGGCGCGGCTCAGCCCTTGGGCGAGGTGCCCGGCCAGCAGGGACAGCAGCAGTTCGTCCTGGTCGGTGAAGGGCCGGCGGCTGTCCAGGTCGAGCCAGAGCACCATGAGCCCCCGCGGGTGCTCCAGCGTGACCCCGGTGCCGGTGCGGTCCTGCGCGGACGGGCTCAGCGTGGGGCGCTCGCGCAGCGCGGTCAGCTTCGCGCGCTGCTTCGCGGTCAGACCCGCCCAGGACGCGCCGGGGTCGGTACTGGTCAGCGACGGCTCGTCCCGGTCGGTGAAGATCGCGGCCGACACGCGCTGGGCGCGCCAGAGGTCGCGGAGTTCCTCGAGCGCTCCGGCCAGGGCTTCGGCGAGGCTGGCCGCCTCGGACAGGCGCATGCTCAGCGCCGCCAGCGCGGTCTCGCGCTGGATGGCGTAGTGCTCGGCGGTGGCGTCGCGGAAGGTGCCCACCACCACGGTGCGCCCGGTGTCGGGGTCCTTGGCGGAGTTGACCATGACGCTGACCCAGAGCCGGTGGCCGTCTCGGTGGCTCACCGGCACGGTGCCGCTGCCGCGGGACTGGCCGAGCAGGCCCGCGAAGGCGTCGGCCACCTGCTGGTGCGCCTCGGGGTCGGCGTCCGCGTCCGGCCACCAGGGGTGGGCCGGGGCGTAGGGCAGGCCTTCGGGGCCGTAGCCGAGGATGTCGGTGAACGCGCTGTTGATCTCCACCACGGCGCCGTGCCGGTCGCAGACGAAGAAGGCCTCCTGCAACGAGTCGATCAGCGCCGAACGCCAGCGGGCGTGGTGGTTGCGCAGGCGGGACAGCTCCACGTTCGCCCGCACCCTGGCCAGCAGTTCGGCCGCGGCGAACGGCTTGACGAGGTAGTCGTCGGCGCCCGCCTCCAGGCCTTCGATCGACGCTTCCTGCCCGGCTCTGGCGGACAACAGCAGAGCCGGGACCGCCACCGTGCGTGGATCGGCCCGCAACGCGGCCACCAGCGACAAGCCGTCCAGGCGGGGCATCATCACGTCGCTGACCACCAGATCGGGGACGTGGGTGCGCATCGCCGCCAGGGCTTCCTCGCCGTTGGCCACGGCGCGGACCTGGTAGCCGGCCCCCGCGAGCAACCGGGTGAGGTATTCGCGCATGTCGGCGTTGTCGTCGGCGACCAGCACCGTCGCGGGTGCCTTCGGACCGGCCGCGTTCGTGGCCCCGGCGACCAGCTCCTGGCTCTCCGTTTTCGTGCCGGGCAGCCAGCGCAGCGCTTCCTGCACGTACGGATTGGCGGTTCCCGCGGCCACCGCCGGGGGTGACGGGGCGTCGGCGGGCAGGTGGGCGGCCCCGAACGGCAGGCGGATGGTGAAGCGCGTGCCTTCGCCCTCGGTGCTGTGGGCGGTGATGGTCCCGCCCTGCAGGCCCACCAGTTCCTGCACCAGCGCGAGCCCGATGCCGCTGCCCTCGTTGGACCGGGCGCGGAGGTTTTCGATGCGGTGGAACCGTTCGAACAACCGCGGCATCTCCCCGGACGGTACGCCGACACCGGTGTCCGCGACCGTGACCACCGCTTCGCCGTCGGCGGCGTGCACGGAGATGGTGACCGAGCCGTCGAAGGTGAACTTCAGCGCGTTGCTGAGCAGGTTGAGGACCACCTTCTCCCACATGCCGCGATCGATGTGCACCGGCTCCGGCAAGGGCGGGCAGTCGACCTCGAAGCGCAGCCCGGCCCGGTCCATCGCGGAGCGGAAGACGCTGGCCAGTTCGGCGGTCACGGCGGCCAGGTCGACCGGCTCGTAGCTCGCCTGCATCCGGCCCGCTTCGATGCGCGAGAAGTCCAGGAGCGCGTTGACCAGCTTGCCCAGCCGCAACCCGTTGCGGTGCACCGCGTCCAGTTCCGCGCGGGCCTGCGGGTCCGATTCGGCCAGCCGGTCGCGCAGGTCCTGCACCGGCCCCATGATCAGGGTCAGCGGGGTGCGGAACTCGTGGCTGATGTTGGAGAAGAACGCCGTCTTCGCCCGGTCCAGCTCCGCCAGTTCCTCCGCGCGCCGCTGCTGGGCCTGGTAGCTGCGGGCGCCGGCGATCCCCGCGGCGAGGTGCCCGGCGACCAGTTCGACGAAGCCGCGGTACCCCTCGTCCAGCGGCCGGTAGCGGTTCAGCCCGGCCACCACGAACCCGTAGGGCGCGCCGCCCTGCTGCTGCAGCGGAACCACCAGCGCCTGCAAGGGTGGCTCCGGCCAGTCGCCGGGAGGCAGCCCGGTGAACGGAGGCGTGCCGAGTTCCACCACCGCGGTCTCGCTCCGGGCAGGCGCCGTCACGGGCCAGATGGCCGGCGGATCGTCCGCGGGCAGCGTCGCCGGAGCGGCCGGGTCCCCGTCGGGCATCCCGGTCCGGGCGGCCAGGCGCGCGCCGCCGTCCTCCTCGAACAGGTAGGTCAGGGTGAAGGGGAAGTCCCGCGAGTTGCGGGCCACCTGACGGCTGGAGAACGCCAGCGTCTCGTGTTCGGTGCGCACCACACTGGGGTCGGAACCCAGGTCGCGCAGCGTGGCCATGCGCCGCTCGCCGATGACCCGCTCGGTGTCCTCGCTGACCACGCACAGCATGCCGACCACGGCGCCGGTGTCGTCGCGCAGTGGGCTGTAGGAAAACGTGTGATAGGTCTCTTCGGGATAGCCCGAGCGTTCCAGGAACAGCAGCAGCGCCTCGTCCCAGGTGGCCTGCCCGGTGGTCAGCACGGTCTCGATCCGCGGGCCGATGTCGGTCCAGATCTCGGCCCAGACGTCGGCGGCGGGCCTGCCCAGCGCCCAGGGGTACTTGCGCCCCAGGGTGTCGCGCCGGTAGGCGGCGTTGCAGAAGAAGGTCAGCTCCGGACCCCACGCCATCCACATGGGGAACCGGGAGGGCAGCAGGATGCTCACCGCGGTGCGCAGGCTCTGCGGCCAGGTTTCCGGCAGGCCGAGCGGGGTGGCCGTCCAGTCCACCGCGGCCAGGTCGCGGCCGACCTCGTCGCCGGCGGCGAACAGGCCGGCCCCGGACCCGGCCGGTGCGGCCTCACCAGATCGTGTCACTGGCATCCCCTCGTCCGTGCTGGCCACCCGGAGCGGCACTCCGTCGCCCGTGGCCGCCTGCCCCTGCCGCGGCGGGAACCCGGTGACGCGATCCGAAGCATAGGTCAGCCCTCGGCAGGCACGCGGAAGATGCGACGCGGCGTGGCGCGTCGGCTAGATTCGGACCCAGCCCACCGCACAGGAGACCTGGTGAACGATCACAACCTCAGCATCGAGTCCGACCCGCCCTCGACGGGTCCTGCCGTGCTGCGGGTCATCGGGGAACTCGACCACCACACCGCCCCCCGGCTGCGCGCGGCCCTGGACTCGGTGTCACTGGGCCCCGGCGACGGCTACGTGCTGGACCTGAGCTGCCTCGAGTACTGCGATTCCACCGGCGTCACCGTGCTCGTCACCGCACTGAGGAAAGCCGAATCCGCCGAAGGCCGCCTCTGCCTCGCCGGGCTCAGCCAGGAACTGACCCGCGTCTTCCACCTCATCGGCCTCGGCGACGTCTTCTCCTTGCACGACACCGTCGAACAAGCCGTCGAGTGCCAGCGGTCCTGAGCCCGTCCCCGCTGCGCGCGGTCCTTTGTGGAGTCGATCGGCCGGTGGCGTGAGTGCGGAATCGATCGTGGTGCTCCACCCGGCCGCGAGGTGGGCACGGTGATTAGACCGGTCAGCGCAAAGGCTTGATGCATGCGGCGGTACTTCGCCCGCCGGGAAGCGCCCGGGTTTCGGAGCGGACGATCTTGGGCAATCGTCGGCCAGCCTACGCCTTCGCTTCACCGGACAGGAGTGAGTGGATGTCGTCCTTCAAAGTCAAGCCATCCAAGCCCGCGGCGATCTTCGGGGCGATCTTCGGCGTGGCCATCCTCGTTTTCGGACTCGTCAGCGGCCTGGGGAAATCCGGTGGGTTCATCTGGCTCTGGGTGGTGGCCGGCGTGGCCATCATCGCGTTCAACCTGTGGGCGGCCTTCAGCAAGAACGGTGCCACCGAAGTGGTCGAACGACGGGATCGGTGAACCGAGCCACCGATGAGGTCGTGTGTTCTGGGGCCGTGATCCCGGTGCCGCGGTTCACGTCCCGGGCGGGGTCACCAGCACGGCGTCGGTGTAGTCGCGGATGAGCCACCGCCCGTCCTTGCGGGTCAGCGTCATGAAATCCCCGCTCATCCGGACGACGCCCTGCGCGTCGGCGTTCCACTTCTTGCCGTCGATGGTGACGGCGTCCATCGGGATGACCGCCGTGTCGCCCTCGGCCTTGCTCAGCTCCGGATCGACCTTCGCGGTGGCCAGACTGTCCAAAAAGGACTTTCCGTGGTCGTTGTCCTTGGCGAACCGGCCGGTGCAGCCCTCGACGCCGCCGAGTGCGGAGAAGACCTCGCCCGCCGGGTCGTAGAGTGCGCACGCTCTGGCGAAATCGCCGGAAGCGACGGAATGCAGCCATTCTTCGGACACGCTCTGAGGACTTGAACCCTGGTCCGGCTTCGCCGCGGCGGCCGAGGAGGGCGCGGCGGCCGGAATCGCCGTGCCGGGCGCGGACACCGGCGAGGACTGGTCACAGGCCGTCAATCCGGTGATCGCGAACAGCGACACGGCCAGCAGCGCGGGCCGGGCCGAGCGGTGAGCAAGCATGGGATTCTCCGTAACGTGAAGGATTTTGCGCAAACGTAGCGCACCCTCCCGCGGGCACCTCGGCCGCGGTGATGATCACCATGGGCTCCCGTCGACTGGGCCGTGGACGGAATTTCCGCTCGCCGGATTGACCTCGCCGTCGAGGAGGCCCTACGATGAGTTCCGGCCGCGGTGTCCACTTCTGCCCGCGCCCGACACTTCCCCCTTGGCTTCGGCCGCGTCGAGTCGCGGCCTCTTCGCCGACCACCCGCAAAGAACGGAGCGAACACCCATGGGCACGAACAGGATCACCGACGGCACCGAACGAGAGATCATCGAGAACATGCTCGATCGCAACCGCGAGGCCTTGATCGAGACCGTACGCGGCCTTTCCGAGACCGACGCCCGCCGACGGCTCGTCGCTTCACTGACGACGCCGATCTCCCTGATCAAGCACGCCGCGGGCGCCGAACGCATTTGGTTCCAGCGATTCTGGGCGGGCCTGGAGGAGTCCGAATGCGACGGCTACTCGAACCGCGACGAGGGCACCTTCACCGTCACCGACGACGAGTCCCTGGCCGAGGTGATCGCCGAGTTCGAACGCGCCAGCCGCCGATCACGGGAGATCGCGGCCTGCTTCGACCTCGACGACACCAAGGCCAACCCCCTCGAAGGAACGGTCAGCATGCGCTGGACCCTGCTCGCCATGATCGAGGAATTCGCCCGGCACGCCGGGCACGGCGACATCCTTCGCGAGCAGCTCAGCGATCCGGTGGTGCCGGCAGCCGCGAACGGATGAGGAAGCGCACACCTTCGAGAGTTTCCAGGGAATGCCGCTGTCCCGCACCGGAACCACGTCGGCTACCCATCGGCCACAGTGGACGGTCGGAAAGCGTCGATCGCCTCGCGGCACGAGAAAATCCTGATCCGGCAGCGCACTCGCGCAGGACGACCCGCGCCGCTCACTCGTGCACACCCACCGCGCCCGGCTCAGCTGGGGTTCGCCGCTCACGAGGAGCGGATTCGGGTCGCCGCTCCGCCGCCGGCGCCCGTTTGGCGAGCACGGCGATCCCGGCCGCCGTGAGGCCCAGAGCGAAGATCTCACCGGCGAGCGCACCGGGACCGACGTTGACGCGTTCGCCCAGCCACACCGCACCGACCGCGATCCCGGCCAGCGGGTTGAGCACCACCATCACGCCGAGCGCCGGAGCGACCGCCACGCCCGCCCGGAACGCGTACTGGCTGAGCACGAAAGCGCAGGTGGCGCAGACGATGACCGCGTACACGGGCCAGCGGGTGAGCAAGGTGGCGATGCCGCCGTTCAGATCGTCCGTCGCGAGCTTGGCGATCCCCGCGGTGACGCCGAACAGCACGCCGGTCGCCGATGCCAGGCTCAAGGTCCGCGCTGTGCCGGGGAACCGGGCCGCCACCGCCAGGCAGGCGGCCACCACAGCCAGCACACAGCCACCCACCAGCAGGGTTTCGCCGGTGCCGGGCACCGACTGACCGGGGACGGGCTCGGCCAGCAGCAGGAAGGCCGCCAGCCCACCGGCGCAGAGCAGCGCGCCGAGGACGACGATCCGATCGGGCCAGTGCCGTCGCAGCATGCTCGCGCCCAGGACGGCGAACAGCAGGTCGAGCACCAGCACCGGCTGCACGAGGGCCACCGAGGCGCGGCTGAGCGCGACCCAGTGCAGCACGACCCCGGTTCCGTTCAGCACCAGCGAAGCCAGCCACACCGGCTCCCGCGCCAAGGACCGGACCACGCCGAACCGGCTTCCGGGGCGGCGGGCGGTGCGGCGGGCGACCCGGTGCTGCAACGCGCCACTCGTGCCGAACGCCGCCGCGGCGCACACGGCCATCGCCATCGCCTGCCACACCGCCGTCATGCGCCACCACCACGGCGGTGAGCCGGGAACGAAGGCAGCCGCCGGCTCGGACGGACTGTTCGCGACGAACCGGGCATCCGGCGTTCCTCTTTCCTCGCCGCCACTGGCAGGTGCGCGGTGTGGTTTTCGCTCCCGGCTACCCGGCGGACCGCTCCGGAAACCGCTGCGCGGCGCGAGCGGCGTCCACTGTGGCCCTTCCGTGAGGGAGGATTGGTGTGGCGCGCGAGTGGGTACTCTCCGGTTTCGTCAAGCAGGTGGCGACTCTCCGATCGTAGTGAGGGGTGGCCACGCCATGAACATCGAATTCGATCTGACCGCCGCTCGCGGGTTGCCCCGGTACGTGCGCGCGGTGGCGGCCGAACTCGGGCTGGGCAGCAGCAGCTTCTTCGTCCAGCTGGATTCGCCCGCGCACGCCTACCTGGCCATCGACGGGCGGCTTCCCCACTCCCCGGACCGTGATCTCGCCCTGCTGTGGGACGAGGAGCACGGCTGGGCGCTGGCCGAGGAGACCGCCTCCGCCGAGAACCTCAACGTGCTGGCCTACCTGGGTGGTGACGTGCTGCCCTCACCCGCTGTGGTCGCGCGGTTCGCCTGCCTGCCCCTGAGCACGGTGCGGTCGAATCCCCCGGTGCCGGCCGTGTTGCGCCGGGCGGGGGACGACGATGACCTGGTCCAGCGGCTGGGCCGGTACACCCCGCCGGGTGACGCCCCCGGTTCGCCGGTCAGCGCCGGACCGCCTGGGGCCGCTCCGGTGGGGTAGCGCGCGCGGTGATCAGCTGATCGATACCCCTTGTCGCCGCGGTGCCCGGGTAATCCCGGTGCATGATCGAACGCGAGCAGGAACCGTTGAGCCCCGAGCAGCCCCGATCTCCGGGTACGCCGCCGCTTTCGGCGAAACTCGAGGTGGCATTGTCGGCCGAGCACCCCGAGGCAGCGGGCGGACGCCGGGCCGGCGAGGACCCGGTGACCGAACCACCTGACTGAGGACCTGCCCGCCGCGCCAGAGGTATGGACCGCGCGCGGCGGGCGTCACGTGAGCAGGCGGCGGCGGTAGCCCTCGGCCACCGCCGAGGCACGATCCCGAACGCCGAATTTGTCGTAGATGTGCTGCAGGTGGGTCTTGATGCTCGCTTCGCCGATGAACAACGCGGTAGCGGCCTCCCGGTTCGAACTGCCGTTCGCGACCAGTTGCAGCACCTGTTTCTCCCGATCGGTCAGTGTGCCGGCGCCGGATCGCCGAACCTGCCCCATGAGGTGCTGCGTCACCGACGGCGCGAGCACCGACTCCCCACGCGCGGCCGCACGGACGGCTCGCATCAGTTCGTCGGGCAGCGCGTCCTTCAGCAGATAACTGATCGCACCCGCCTCGATCGCCGGCAGCACGTCGCTCTCGCTGTCGAAGGTGGTCAGGACCAGCACTCGGGCACCCGGGACCCGCTCACGCAGGGCCGCGGTCGCGGCGACACCGTCCATCCCGGGCATCCGGAGGTCCATGAGCACGACATCCGCTGCCAGCCGCTTCGCCCGCTCGATGCCCTCGGCGCCGTCACCGGCCTCACCGACCACGACGATGTCCTCGGCGTCCGCGAACATGTCGCGAAGACCGCCCCTCACGATCGGATGGTCGTCGACGATCACCAGTCGGATCATCGGCCGGTCTCCCCCTTCGGTCCCGCATCCCCGGGGGCGATCGCCGGAACGCGCGCACTCACGGATGTCCCTTCACCCGGTGCGCTCTGCACCTCCAGGTGACCGCCGACCCCTCTGATGCGCTGGCGCATGCTCGTCAGGCCGAAGCCGGTACCGGCCCCTTTCGCGAACCCGCGTCCATCATCCCGCACGTCCAGCAGCACCTCGGCGCCCGTGTACGACAGCGTGACACCGACACGCGAGGCCTCCGCGTGCTTCGCCACGTTGGTCAGCGACTCCTGAGCGACCCGGAAGAGCGACACCTCGATCGCCGGGCTCAGTGGCTCCCGGGCGCCGGTGACCTCCACCTGCACCCGCATCCCCTGGTCCTCCGACCAGCGCTCGGTCAACGTGCGCAGCGCGTCGGGCAGGTGCGCTCGCCCGAGTTCCTGGGGAGCGAGCGCCCGCACGGACCGTCTGGCCTCGGTCAGGCTGCTGCGCGCGAGCCGAAGCGCACGCGCGACATGCTCTTCCGTCTCGCCGCGCACAGTCGCGGAACGCTCCGCTGCCTGGAGCTGCGTGATGATGCCGGCGAGCCCCTGGGCCAGCGTGTCGTGGATTTCGCCTGCCAACCGCTGCCGCTCATCCTGCGCCCCGGATTCACGGGCCTGGGCGACCAGTTGCGCGTGCAGCCCGGCGTTCTCGTGCAGAGCCGCCTCGAGTCGCTCGACGAGCTCCTCCCGCTTGCGCTCCTCCGGCTCGCTTCGCGCCGTCAGCGGGATGCCGACCCCGATCGCCGCGGTCTGCACGGCGACGATCAGGAGGAACTCCGCGAGCACCTCCGGGCTCGGGTCGGTCCACAGACGCATCGCCGAGCCGTTGAGGGCCACGGAGGTGGCCAGTACCCCGAGCACCCCCAACGGCCACGGCCTGAGCAAGTACGCCTGGAAGAAGCCCGCGACGGTGAAGACGAGGAACACGTCGGAGTAAGTCATGAGGGTGACGCACAGCGCCAGCAGCCCGGCGGAGTAGACGCCCGACGGCACCGGCCGGAGCGTCCTCCTCTTGATGGGCAGCGTTTGCCCGAACAGCACCCACAGCGACGAGACCGCGACCAGCCCGAGGACGGAGGCCCCCTCGGGCCAGAAGCGTTCACCGGATGCCGGGAGCACCCGCGAAAAATAGATCACCGCCGAGATCGTCAGCAGCAGCCACGGTGTGCACAACTGCAGAAGGTCCCAGACCCGCAGCTGCTCCTGTCTCCAGGCCAAGCGGGAGCGGTTCGCGATCTCCGCCTCGTCCGTGATGGCGGATTCGAGCGTCCCGGAACTCGGGCGCGCACCGGCCCGGACTTCCCCCATCATCGACTCCTACTCCCAGCGGAAGAGCTTCGCGGCGATCGCGCTCGCGATCACCGCGATACCCGCCAGTATGGCGATCTGCAACCAGAAGGGCTGCCCACCGGCGGTGGCGGTGAGCTCGCCCGCTTCGGCGGACCACGCCGCGGTGAGAGCCTGCAGCCCTGGCGGGACGAACTCGCCGACCTCGCGCAGCACGTCGGGCATGAGGACACGGGGCAGGAAGGCCCCGCCGAAGAACATCAGCGCGACGAACAGGAGGGTGCCGATCTGGTTCGCGGCACTGCTCGTGCGGACCACGGCCGCGGAGATCATGCCGATCCCGAGCAGTGCCGCATAGCCGACGAGGAAGGCGACGGCGAACTCCAGGGGTCGTCCGGGCGGGGCGATGTCCAGGACCGCCCACGCGAGGAAGACCATGAGCGCCGCGGAGACGACCACGGAGGCGAACGCGACGATCATCTGCGCGAGCAGGACGTTCCGCGGATGCGCGGGAGTGGTCGACATCCTGCGCAGGATGCCGCGCTCACGGTACGTCGCGATCACCGCCGGGACGTGCTGCACGGCGATCATCACCATCCCGAACACCAGTGCGGTCGGCGCCCAGATGTCGATGGACCGGAGCCCGCCGGTCTCCGGTGTCGACTCCCTGAGCGCCGGGATGGCAGCCAGCCCGAGCAGGAGTGCCGTCGGGAACAGCACGCCGAAGCCGACGGTGGCGGAGTCCCGGAGGAAGAGGCGCGTCTCGACCTTGATCATCTTCTGGAGCGCGCGCATCAGCCGGCCTTCCTCTCGGAAGCTTCCGGGGCGCGTCCCGTGAAAGCCACGAACGCGTCGTCGAGGCTGCGATGGTCGACGCGGAGATCCTGCGCCACGACCTGCACCTTGCCGAGAGCCCTGGCGACGCTGCTCAAAAGCTGTCCTCTGCCGGTGACCAGCCAGCGGCCTTCGGTGACCTCGACCTCGGTCACCTCGGGAAGCTCGGTCAGGACACTCCTGTCCAGCGGCTGACTCACGCGGAACCGGACCTGCTGCACCGCGCTCGCCCGCGCGATCAGCCCCACCGGCGTATCCACCGCGGCGACCCGGCCACCGTCGATCACGGCGATCCGGTCGCTGAGGCGCTCCGCTTCGTCCATGAAGTGCGTGACCAGGAGGATCGTGACGCCCGTGTCACGAACCCGCTCGATGAGGCTCCAGGTGTCGCGCCTCGCCTGCGGGTCCAGTCCCGTCGTGAGTTCGTCGAGAATCGCGACCTTCGGATCGCCGACCAGCGCGAGCGCGATCGAAAGCCGCTGCTTCTGCCCGCCGGAGAGAGCCTTGTAGCGCGTGTCGCGCTTCTCGGTGAGACCCAGGAGCTCCATGAGCTCGCGCCAATCGGTGGGCTTCCGGTAGAAGGAGCTGTAGAGTTCGAGCGCTTCGGCGACCTTGATCGCGTCCGGGAAGCTGCTCTCCTGCAGTTGCACGCCGAGTCGCTCACGCACCTCCGCCCGGTCCTCGATCGGGTCGAGCCCCAGCACGGAGATCGAGCCCGAGTCGGGCGTCCGCAGCCCGGCGATGCTCTCGACGGTGGTCGTCTTGCCGGCGCCGTTGGGCCCGATGATGCCGAAGATCTCCCCCTCTTCGACGGTGAAGGAGACGTCATCGACGGCGACGTGCGGCCCGTAGCGTTTGTGCAGATTTCGTACTTCCAATGCCGTCATGCGGCGAAGTTACGGGCGCACCGCACCCCGCCACGTCGACCGTGGCGGCGGAACTCGGGTTGATTCGCGCATCCACCGTTCGGTGGATCCACCGCACCTCGCCCGGCCTCCCACGCCGGAACAGGCCGTATAACGCCCTATTCGGCGCCGCTCTTATTCGTACAGGTCGTCCGCGGCTTGGCGATTCGCGTTCTCCCGCTGCTGACCGGGTAGGGCACCGTCGTTCTCGGCCAGTCGTTCGTCCTGCTCGGTGCCGGACTCGTCGGCTTCGGGCTTGCGATGGGGTGCCTGCTGCTCTGTCCTGCGTTCCATGCCCGAAGCGGTACCCGGCGAAGAGCGGTGAAAACCGGTGATCCGGATCAGCGGCGGCCGGTGGCCAGGATGACGAGGAACTGGCCGCCGCCCGCCTCGATGCCGGCGGTCACCGGCAGCCCTGGCACCAGGCGGGAGAACCGGTCCACCAGCCAATCCGCCGCTTCCTGGGCGTCCTGCTTGGTCGGGCAACGCGCCACCATCTCGCGGCCGCCCTTGCGCTCCAGCCGCCCGGCCACGGTGATCAGCGGCGCGGGGTCGGCCACGTGCAGGCGGTCCGGCCAGGCGATGACCACCTTGACCGCGCCCTTGCGGGTGTTGCACCCGCGGTGCGCGAGCCGCTCGGCGACCTTGGCTTTCCGGTCGGCGGTCCGGCTGTCGACGCTGGGCCCGCGCGGGTCGTTCACCGACATGTCCGGATCGACCGGTTCATCGCACACCCAGCAGCGCCAGCCGTCGCGCTCGGCCACATCATCGAGGAGGCTCACCGTGGCAAAACTAGCCTGCCCGCGCCGCGCTGCGGAACTGGCCTGGTGCCTGCGACCGCGACCGGCGGAAGGCCCGGCTGAACGCGTACACGGAGGTGTAGCCGACGGAACGGGCGATGTTGTCGAGGGTGTCGCCGGTGTCGCGCAGGCGGATCGCCGCCAGTCCATCCGGTGTCGTCCAGGCAGGTGCCGCCGTTGTCGGCCCTGATGCGCAGGTCAAGGTCGCGACCGAGTTCCGGGCCGGCCCCGCGCACCCGGCGTGGTTCCACGACCTGGTGGCCAACCCGGACACCGAGGTCGAGAACGGCACCGAGCGCTGAGGAACCCGGTCAGGGGTGGGCCAAGGCGTGGTCGATCGCGCGGCGCGCCCGGCCGGCGGCGGCCCGGTCGTGCTGGAGCTGCATGGCCGCGTTCAGTGCCAGCCCGGCGGCGATGATCTCGAACAGCGCCTGGTCGACGTCGAACCCGGCGGGCAGTTCGCCGTTGTCCACCGCCGCGGCCAGGTCCGTCCGCAGTTGCTCCCGCCACCGTGACCACACTTCGGCCACCGCGTCGCGGATCCGGCCGGGGCGGCCGTCGTACTCGGTGAGCGCCGCGGTCATCAGGCAGCCGCCGGGCAGCAGTGGCGCTTCGAGGTAGTCCACGGAGTTGGCGCACACCGCACGCAGCCGCCGCAGGCCCGGCGGCTCGGCCAGCGCGGGTTCGACCACCCGGTGCCAGAAATCCACGAACGCCTTGTCCAATGTGGAGAGTTGCAGCGCCTCCTTGGTGCCGAAGTGCTTGTGCACGCCGGACTTGCTCATCTCCAGTTCCTCGGCGAGCCGGCCGATGGTGATGCCGTCCAGCCCCTCCTCGGAGGCGATCTCGGCGGCACGGCCGAGGATCCGGCCCCGGGTGAACAGCGCTTCGGCCGCTGAGCGTCGCGGTGACATGCGACGAGGATAGCGTACGCGCGTTCGCTATTAATTTAGTGAACGTGCGTACGCTAAGTTCGCCGCATCACCGGGACGAGGGAGTGCGAGATGCGGGTACGGCGGCTGGGCTGGGCCGGGCTGGAGCTCGAAGCGGGGGAGGAGCGGCTGGTGATCGACTACGTGCGGGACCTCTCGCCGCTGTTCACCGGGTGGAAGCCCGGCGACGGGCTGGCGGTGCCGAGCGGGACGGTCACCGCCGCGCTGGTCACCCACCTGCACCGGGACCACACCGACGCGGCCGCGCTCGCGGCGGTGCTGGCGCCGGGGACGCCGGTGCTCCGGCCGGCGCCCGGCCACGGCGACGACGTGGACAACGTGACTACCCTGCCGGCCGAGCGCGAGCTGACCTCGCACGGGTTGGCTGCCGAGATCGTGGATGCCTGGGAGACCCGGGAAATCGGGCCGTTCCGCGTCACCGCGGTTCCGGCCGTCGACGGGCTGGGCGACCCGCAGCTGAACTGGGTGGTGGAGGGCGGCGGGCAGCGGATCTTCCACGGCGGCGACACGATGTTCCACGGCTACTGGTGGCTCATCGCGCGCCGGTTCAGCCCGTTCGACGCGGTGTTCCTGCCCGCCAACGGCGCGGTGGTCGACGCGCCGCACCTCCAGCCGCCGAGCCCGCTGCCCGCCGCGATGGACCCGGAGCAGGCCGCCGCGGCCGCGGAAATCCTCGACGCCCGATACGCGGTGCCGATGCACTACGAGATGGAGCAGCCGGACAAGATCGCGGGCTACGTCGAGGTTTCCGACCCGGAGAACGAATTCCGCACGCACGCCGGACGCCGCGCGCACGTGCTGCCCATCGGGGAGTGGCTGGACTTGGCTGCCTGAGACGCCTGGTCCAGTCAGTCCGCCGGCTGAGCCTGTTCGGACGATCTCTCCACGACGGCGATCTCTTCGGCGAACGCCTGTGCCGCACCGGTGTGGTGTTCGGTGCGCCAGACGACGCCGAGCACCGACTCCGGCAAGCCGGTGACCGGCACGAAAACCACCGAAGCCCGCTGTCCCTGGTGCTCGGCCGTGGAGCGGCACAGCAGCATCGCTCCCCGGCCCGCGGCGGCGAGGCCCATGCCTTCCTGCAGGGTGCCGGCGGTCGGCCCGCGCGGGATCCGCCGGCCGCCGGGGGTGGTGTCGGGGGCCTGGGCTCGGCGCCAGTACTCCGGCGCCGAGCCGTGGACCCCGATCAGCGGGCACCTCGCCAGCTCCTCGGCCGTGACGAACTCCCTGTCAGCAAAGGGATGCCGCGGTGAAACAGCGAGCATTTGCGGCTGTCGCGAGAAAATCGGGCCCAGCGTGAGATCCGGTTCCTCCACCGGCAGCAGCACCACCGCGGCGTCCACCTCGCGGCGGCGGAGTGCGCCGAACGGGTCGGCGAGCGGGATTTCGGTGAGGTCCACCGCGCAGCCGGGGTGCCGCTCCTCGAACCCGGCGATGGCCGTCGCGAGGTGATCGTCGATGACGCCCTGGAATCCGACGCGGAGCACCCCGGCGACGCCCCGCACGGTGGCGCGCGCGTGGTCGACGGCGGCCTGCAGCGCACCGTAGGCGGGGCGCAGTTCGGCGAGGAACTTCTCGCCGAGCGGCGTCAGCTCGGCCCGGCGGCTCGTGCGTTCGAGCAACGGCGCGCCGATCCGCCCTTCCAGCGACCGGAGCAGCTGGCTGACCCGGCTCTGGGACACGTAGAGCCGTTCCCCGGCGCGCCCGAAGTGCAGTTCCTCGGCGAGCACCAGGAACGCCTCCAGCTCGCGAAACTCCATCGGTTCCCCTCACCCGGATCCAGTAGTCCTGCTCATAGAAGGATGAGACATCGGCCGTTGTTCCCCGCCGCGGGCGGCGGTTGCCTGGAACCCATGACGCAGAAAGCACCAACCCGCCGGAAAGGCGGCTGGCCCGCGGTGGCCTCGGTCGCCGCGGCGACCTTCACCGTGGTCACCTCGGAGATGCTCCCGGTGGGGCTGCTGACCCCGATCAGCCGCGACCTGGCGGTCACCGAAGGCACGGCGGGCTTGACGCTGACCGTCACCGGCCTGGTCGCGGCGATCTCCGCGCCCCTGCTGATCCCGGTGCTCGGGCGGTTCGACCGGCGGACCGTCCTGTGTGCACTCCTTTCGGTGCTGGCGGCGGGGAATCTGCTGGCGGCCTGGTCACCCGCGATCGGCGTCCTGCTCCTCGCCAGGGTGCTGGTGGGCGTCGGCATGGGCGGGGTGTGGGCGGTCGCGGCGAGCCTGGCCGGGCGGCTGGTCCCGCCGCGGTCCGCCGCCGCCGCGACCTCGCTGATCTTCAGCGGTATCGCCGTGGCATCCGTGCTGGGCGTCCCCGCGGGCGCCTACCTCGGCGAACTGGCGGGCTGGCGAGCCGCTTTCGCCGGTGCCGGTGGGCTGTCGCTGCTGGTGCTGGCCGCGCTGGCGCTGTCACTGCCGCCCTTGCCCGCCGAAGGGGACGTCCGGCTGGGCGCGGTGCTGCGGCTGGCCGGTGCGCCGCGGGTGCGCACCGGGCTGATCGTGGTGGCACTGCTGGTCACCGGGCACTTCGCCGCCTACACCTACGTCCGGCCGGTGCTCGAGGAACTGTCCGGAGTGGACGCCGGGCTGATCGGCACGCTCCTGCTGGTCTACGGGCTGGCCGGGGTCGCTGGCAACTTCGCCGCGGGCGCCGCGGCGGCCCGATCGCCGCGGATGACGTTGCTGGTGCTCGGAGGGACGTTGGCGGCCACGATGGCGCTGGTGCCGATCCTGGGGTTGACCGCGCTGGCCGCGGCCGGGTTGCTGGTGGTCTGGGGCCTGGCTTACGGCGGTGTGTCGGTGGCCGCCCAGTCCTGGATGCTCGCGTCCGCACCCCGGGCGCGCGAAGCGGCCTCCGCGCTGTTCGCCGGGGTGTTCAACGCGGCGATCGCCCTCGGCGCGCTGGTCGGTGGGCTGACCGCCGACGCCGCCGGTCCCAGCGCGGTGATGTGGCTGGCCGCTTTGCTCGCGGCAGGGGCGGCACTCGTGCTGGGCGCCGGTGGCCGCTCGAGTCGTCCTCCCGTGAAGAACGATGCGGCGTCTCCGGCCGTCGAATCCGCTACGGTTGCCGGTCGATGCCGTGGGCGGGACCGGAGGTCGCATGTTCGGCGCTGAACACCAGGAGGCCCTGGAGCGGCGGATCGCCGAGTTGGAGCGCATGGTCCAAGCGCTGACCGCGCGGGCCGACGCTTCGGAAGCCAGGACCGTGCCGCGCGGTGAAGGTTTCGAGGGCCGGCTCGACACCCTGTACCGGGCCGAAGTCAGTGGGTTCGTGGCGGTCTACTTCGTCACCGGCCGGACGGCCAAGGTGCAGCTCCTGGTGGGCCCGCACAACCCGCCGACCCGGGTGGTGGGCGTCGTGGACTCCCGCGGTTCGCAGCACTCCTACGCGGGCGGGATCGTGCGGGCGGGGGAGTACTGGATGGCGGCTTCCGCGAGCAGGCGGCCGAACCTGAACTTCCGGGTCCACTTCACGCCCCTGTTCTGACGTGCGCCGGGTGCTGGGGAACCGGCTCTTGCCACGCGGCATGCCACGTTGCAAGCTGGGGGCGCACAGCCGCCGTCCTGGAGGAGTTCCGCAAATGATGCCGAGGCCGACCGCGTCGAGCACCTCGGACCGGGCGACGGTGAACGCTCCGCGGTGACCGCGGCGTGCTCGGGCACGCCGGCCCCGCGGCTCCCCTGAAATCCCCCTACCGGAGGTCAACGTGAGCGAGCACGGAATCGACCGGCGCAACGTCCTGCGCGGTTTGTCGCTGCTGGGGGTGACCGGTGCGGCGACGAGCCTGCTCGGCGCCACCGGCGCCGGCGCGTCCACCGAGCACCACGCCGCCAGCCCGTTCGACCTGCACTTCTCCGTCACCGAGCAGTTCCGGCCCTTCGACCTCATCGCGCCGAAGTTCGTCCAGTACGACTCGGCGGTGACGCCGCAGAACGCCCGCGGCACCCTGGTCACCACCGGTGTGCGGCCCAGAGCGCCGTTCGGCACGGTCACCGTCGAGGTCCGGCGACTCGATGGTGATGCCGGGGTCGTCGCCGGGTTCGCCGGGGACAACGGATCCGTGCTCGGCGCCTACGACGCCGGTACCGGCACGGTCAGCATCGAGGTCACCACGGGCGGGACGACCAGCGTGGTCAAGACCGCTCCCGCCGCGCTCAAGGCGCCGTTCGGCTTCGCCGTGGTGGTCAACGAGAACGCGGTGACCGTGCTGGCGGACACGACCGGGACCGGCACCGGGTGGCAGCCCCTGCTCACCGAACGGGACCAGGTCCGCGCCCGCATCGACCTGCGCGACCCGCAGGTGCTGGGGAACCTGAGCTACGCCTACGGCGGGCGAGGCGGCGGTTCCGCGCTGCTCGGCCGGGTGCGGGCAGGCTACTTCGGCCAGGCCGGGGTGCGCGACCCGCACGTCGTCCAGCACGCCGACGGCAGGCCCTACATCAAGAACGGCAAGCTGTACCTGACGATGACCAACGCGGGGCTGGGCTTCTTCCAGCAGGCGCACTGGGCGGTGTGGACCCTCGACCTGGCCGACCCGACGAAGCTCGAACAGGTCGCGACGCTGTTCTTCGCCCGCGACGGAGTCGTGCTCGGCGACCACGCCGGTCAGATCGTCTACGACGACGAGCGGCGCCGGTTCATCCTCCTGATGAGCTCGTGGGGGGACTTCGCGTTCAACGGGGTGCACATCCGCCACGCCACCACCCGCGCCGACGTGCTCTCCGGTGTCCACGTCCTGCCCACCGAGCGGCTGCCCCTGCCCACCGAGGTCAGTTCCTGGGACCCCGCGCTGACCAGGATCGACGGCCGCTGGCACCTCGGCTTCGTGGAAAGCCCCGCCCAGCAGCCCGCGTTCGTGTTCCACCCCGCGCTCGCGGCGGGTCCCCGCGGCGCCGACTACACCGAGGGCCTCCGGCTGGTCGGCGCCGACCTGACGGTCGACCAGACCGAAGGCACCATCCTCCAGAAGATCGGCGGCCGCTGGTACCTGCTCGCCAGCGACGGGGACGCCCGCCAGTACCCGGTCTACGACCTGAAGATGCGCAAGCTCGGCACCCTCGACGCCCCGTACGGCACCAACATCCCGCACCCGATGCTGGTCCGGGTCAACGGTTCCTGGTGGATGCCGACGTTCAACGGCACCCAGTACGCCGAACCGGTCCTGGGCTACGGCGGCCACGGCGACTTCATCCTGATGAAGGCGTAGCGACCGTCACGGGCAGAGCGCGTCCGCGGGTGGCAGTTCGCGGTCGACGACGTAACGGCTGACGTGGTCGATCACGCAGGCGTTCGCCATGCCCGCGAACAGATTGTGCCCCGGGCCGTCGTGGCGGAGGGTGCGGCTGCCGGGAACCTGGTCGGTCACCCGTTTCGTGGGTGCGTGGTCCTGCCAGGTTCCCGCACCCAGCAACGGCGGCAGCGTCGCGGGCAGCGGCGCCGGCGGGTTGGTGACCGGTGCGGGCCAGCCCGCGCAGGCGAGCGGCAGGTGCCAGGCGAGAGGGAACGACGCGCCGGTGTTCGGGGCGATCCGGCGCAGCCGTTCGGCGGTCCGCGCGCTCTGCCGGTGGTCGGCTCGGGGGAAGTCCAGGCACTCCTTCACCCCGCCGCCGGGCACGCCCGGGTTCGGATCACCGGAGGAAGGGGCGAAACCGGAGGCGTCACCGGCCTCGGCCGCGGTGATGGCGCTCAGCAGCGGGGCCCACTGGACGGGGCCTCGCCGGAGTTTGAGGAACGCGAGCGCCTGGAGCTGGGTGCCGTCGTAGGTGGTGTTCGCGCCCGGGATCGGTTCCCGCGCGGCCTTGGCGATCAACGCCTGCCAGCGCTGCTCGGTGCCGGGCCCGGCCCAGTCGAGGAACCGCCGGACGAAGGTTTCGTTGTCCCTGGCGATGGCGTCGAGTTCGCGGTCCCAGTCGCGGGCGCTGTGGTTGCCGGTGCCGTCGACGTAGAGGGTGCGCACCCGGTGCGGGTACTGCCGCGCGTAGGCCTGCCCGAGCACACCGCCGTACGAGGTGCCGATGAAGTTCACCCGCCGCTCGCCGAGCGCGACCCGGATGGCCTCGATGTCACGGGCGTCGCTGGCGGAATCCATGTGGTCGAAGAGCGCGGGACCGGTGGCGCGGCACCGATCGGCCCTCGTGCGGTTGGCGGCGGCGAGCTGGTCGAATCCGGCCTGGCCGGCGGGGAAGCGCGGGGTGCGGACGACGCCCCAGTCGCAGTCCAGCGCCGGGCCGCTCAGGCCGGGGTAGCCGCGCGGATCCCAGGTGATCACGTCCATGGAGGCGCGGATCTGCTCGAAGATCTGCGGCCGGGACCGCATGATGGCGATCTGCCGGCCCTGGGGACCGCCGAAGTTGACCAGGACGGAGCCCTTCCGGGGGCCGGTGGCTTTCAGGCGGGCGACCTTCAGCGTGACGGTCCGGCCGCTGTGCGGGGTGATCGGCACGGCGAGGTCCGCGCAGTCCGCCGCGACGATGCCGTCACCGGGACACGGTTGCCAGTCAAGGGAATTCGCGGGCTCGGCCGCGGGTGGGGGAGTGAGCAGCAGCAGCGGTAACAGGAGTTTCAGCACGGGCCGACGCTAAGGACGGCCGGGTCGGCGACGCTGCTTGCGATCGTCGTCGGCCTTGTTCACCAAAGTCGTTTTCGGTCACGCGTCGGGTTCGAGCACGACCACGGGGATCTTCCGCTCGGTGTAGGTCGCGTAGGTCGCGTAGGCCGGGTAGATCGCCACCGCTCGCTCCCACAGGCGGGCCCGTTCCGCGCCTTCGGCCACGCGCGGGCGGACTCGCCGTCGTGTGCCGCCGGGCAGTTCCACCTCGGTGGTGGCCATCGCCATCAGGTTGTGGAACCACGCCGGATGGGCGTCCACGCCGCCCTTCGAGGCGATGACGACCAGCCGTGGTGGGTCGTCGAGGTAGATCAGCGGGCTGGTCCTGGCCTGCCCGGACTTGCGGCCGACGTGGTGGAGCAGCAGCACGGGCGCGCCGAAGTACGTGCCGCCCACCTTGCCGCGGGATCTGCGGAACAGGAACGTGTTGAGCCGCGCCAGCTGCCGGTGCAGCTTCCAGTAGCGAGACGTCGGTGCGGGCGGTTTCGGCATGACCGTCATCGTGTCAGTAGGTGACACTTGTCGTCAACTGCCAAAGGCTGCGCCATGACACGACTGGCCTATGCTGACCGGCATGGACAAGCTCGGCCTGCGTGCACGGAAGAAGCAGCGGACGCGGGAGGCACTGATCGACGCGGCCCACGAGTTGTTCTGCGTCAACGGCTTCGAGGGCACGACCATCGACCAGATCGCCGAAGCGGTGGAGGTCTCGTCGCGGACGTTCTTCCGGTACTTCACCTCGAAGGAGGATGTCGCGCTGGCACTCGCGGACGAGCAGATCACCGCGGTGCTCGAGGCGTTCGCCGCGCAACCGGCCGGCCTGCCGGTGCTGACCGCGATGCGGACGGCCGCGGTCGAAGTCGTGCGGACTTACGAAGCCGAAGCGCGCTTCCACAGCCTGCAGAACTTGATTTCGCTCAGCCCGGCGCTGGCGGCCGCGCGGGTCGAGCGGGGGGCCGCCCGGATCGACGCGGTGGCGCGGCTGGTCGGTGACCGGATGGGGGTCGACCCGGCCGTGGACCGCCGGCCGCACCTGGTCGCCTCGGTGGCGCTGTGCGCGGTGCAGACGACGGTCGCCGCCTGGCGGGCCGCGGGCGCTCAGGCGCCGGAATCCGAGCTGCTCGGGCAGGCGTTCGACCTGCTGTCCACCGGCCTCGACTACCCCGCCGGGTAGTCGGTGGTACCGAACATCCGGCCGAGGTCCGCGCTCGACGACACGACCAGGTTTTCCGCCAGCCGCAGTGTTTCCCGGTCCCTGGCGGCGAGCGCGACGCCGAGGGTGGGGTCTTCGGTGAAACCGGACGACGGGATGGTCGGCACCAGTACCGCGCCCAGCCCGGCGCACGCCTGGGTGAGGCCGCGGACGTGGTCGTAGAGCAGGTCTTCCGGCAGCCGGGCGCCCAGCCGGAGCCGGTCGCAGGTCCGGACCAGCCACGGTGCGCCGTGTACCCGGTTCAGCCGGGCCCGCAGGCAGAAGGCGATGGCCGGGCCGGTGACCCGGCAGTTGATCTCGGTCGGCGCGAGCCTGCCCGCCGGGGCCGGGACGAAGTCGACGTCGAACCAGCCGCGATAGCCGGAGGCCGCGAGCGCCTCGCCCACCCGCAGGCCGAACCGGGCGGCCACCCGGCCGGTGGGCGCGGGCAGCACGCCCTCTCCGATGAGGACACCCGCGTACCGCGTGCCGTCGACGTCCATCACCCCGGCGCCGACCAGGTGCACGCCACCGTCCGCCGCCACCACGCCGTCGACCGTGACATCGCGGCACGGGCCCGTGGCGGCGACGAACTGCTCGACCACCACTTCACCGGCCACCCGCGACCGCCGCATCCGCCGCCGGAAGGCCCGCACGCCACCCCAGCCGGCCACCAGTTCGGGGGTGACCACCAGCGTGCCGGAGCCCCCGACCCCGTGCACCGCCTTGAGCACCACGCTGACGCCGTCACCGGCGCTGCGAGCCGCCACCGCGGCGGCTTCGCCCAGCGAGGCGAACCGCTGCTGGCCGGGCACCAGGATCCCGTCGTCGGCGAGTTCGCCGAACAACTCGTTGGACGCCGCCTTGGACTCCCACCGCCGCCCGGCCGCCAGCGCCGTGGCACCGATCCCGGGACGGCCGGTGGCATTCAGCAGCCGGTCGGCGCCGGTCGTGTGCCCCCACGCCAGCATCGGACCGTCCGCGTGGGTGAGCCGCTGGACCAGCCCCGGCCGGTCGAGCACCGCGCCGGTCAGCTCCGGCCCGCCGCTCACTCCACTGTGGACTTCGACCGGATCCCAGTGCAGGGCTCGGCGTTGCAGCTCCACCCAGGACGGGTCCAGCGGGCCCGGCAGCACCACGACCTCCGGGTGCGGGCTGTAGAACATCGCCAGGTCGGCGTAGGAATGCCCGCCCCGCACCGAAACGGCGTCCAGCTCGGTGAAACGTGCCTGGTACTCGGCCACGTTGCCGACGTGCACCGCGCGGAGTCCGCCGGTCCACGCCGCCTCCCAGTCACCGGTCACCGCGGCCTTCCGGGCGCACGAACCGGACGAGCACGGCACCGGCCACCATCAGCGTGATGTTGAAGGTGAACACCAGCACGGCCTGGCGTGGCCAATCCTGCTGCGAGCTGAGCCGGTAGAAGTTGTCCTGCGGCCACCAGGCCAGCAGCAGCCAGGCCAGCGACAGGTGCGCCGCCACGGTCAGCGACCGGCCCCGGCCCAGCGAGGCGATCCAGCGGTAACCGCGGAAGAGGTAGGCGGCACCGAGCCCGAACGACGCGGATTCGGCGGCGTAGAGCACGTGGAAGAAGGCCGCCCACGGTTGCGGCACCCGATCGGTGTTCCGGGAACCGGGCCAGAACAGGTCCGTCAGCAGGTAGGTCGCCAGCGCCGCGGTGACGGCGATCGCCAGGCCGTAGCCGATGCCGGTGAGCGAGTCCTCCCCGAACCACCGTGGCCCGCCTTTGGCCGTCAGCCCGGCTGCGCCCTGCCGTGCGCGCGGCACGACGGCACGGGGCAGGCGCTCGCGGTCGACCGCACCGGAACCGTCGCGCGGCAGCGACGGGACCACGACGACCCGCGCCGGATGTCCACTGTGGATCCGGGCGAGCCGTCCCGGTTCGACCTCCCGGCCCGGCGCGGGCACCACGTAACCGACGGCTGTCCGCCGGACGCGCCCGGCGCGCTCGTCCCAGAAGTCCGGATCGTCGGCCACCACGGCCTCCCGGACCTCGGGTAAGGCCCGCAACGCCGCTTCGACCTCGGCGACGGCGACCGCGTCGAGGCCGGTGGCCCGCACATCGGCCCGGCCGAGGTGGTCGAGCAGGCCGTCGGGCCGGTACCGGGCCAGATCGCGCGTGCGGCGCAGCAGGCTTTCCCCGACCCTCACCGCGACCTCACCGATCTCGCCGATGCTCTGCCAGGTTCCCGGCGCGACCACCTGGACCTCGACCCCCGGCACCGGCCGGCCGAGCAGCGCCTGGTCGTCCCGGACCCGCTGGGCGCCCAGCATGGACAGCTCCAGGCGCCGCAGGTCGGCCACCACTTCGGGCACCCGGTGGACGTGCACCAGCCGCACCCGCGGGCCGAGGATCCGCGCCAGCTCACGGTGTTCCCCGAGGAACCACTGCTCCCCGCTGACCGCGAACAACCGGAGCGATCCGGGCCGCCGCTCCCGCAGTTCGTCACCGAGCCTGCGGGCCAGGTGCGTCTCGCACTCCAGCACGGTGATCCACTGCTCGTCGAGCAGCCCGGCCAGCTCGGCGATCGCGGCGGTCCGGTCGGTGCCGAAGTCGCGGGCGGCGAGCACCAGGGTGGCACCGGAGCACAGCGCGCGGATCCAGTCGGCGGTGAACACGACGGACTCGGCGGGCGCCGTCTGCAGGACCCGGTCCGCGGGCATCAGCTCGTAGTGCCCGGCCCAGTCGCGCTGGGCGAGCGTCAGCTGGCGGTGTTCGATCGCGACGGTACCGCCGTGCACCAGGCAGGCCGGGCTGGTGCCGAAGACCTCGGGCGCCGGGCCCGCCTCCGGCTCGGCGGCGATCGCGCTCGCGTCGGTGTCCACGCAGACGATCGCGGCCTCGACCACGTCCGCCAGCCGGATCCGGTGGCTCTCCTGGGTGAGCACCAGCGCCGGATCCAGTTCGCGGAGCACCTCGCGCAGCCTGCGGTCCGGCGCCGAGGGTTCGAGCAGCACGTACACCGCGCCCGCCCGCAACACCGCGAGCACGGCCACAGGCAGCTCGACGGATCGGTCGAGGCAGACCACCACCACCTCGCGCTGACCGGCCCCGTGCCGCCTCAGATACCCGGCGAGTCGCGCCGAGGCGGTGTCCAGTTCGCCGTAGGACAGCGTGCGCCCGCCGCACACCACGGCCACGGACTCCGGCGCCCGCCGGGCGTGCCCCTCGACCAGACGATGCACCTGATCCTCGTCCACCACGGTCCCCCTCCTGTCACCCTCACCGGAATACAACACGGCGAACGGTGCGCGCGTGGGCACTTCTGCCCATGGAACAGTTCGCCGCTGGTCCGGGGTAGCGGATCACCCGATCACTGGGCCGTTTTCCTGCGTCGCCGCGGCTCCGCCGACCGCGGCGGCGTCTGACGCATGTGGTCGCGCGCGCGGGCGAGGATGTCGGCGAGTGTCTCGATGTCGGAGCGGGACAGTGGGGCGAACAGCAGGTCGTCGAGGATCGCGATGTGGCCCGGGAAAACCCTCGCGAGCACGGCACGTCCCTCGTCGGTGATGGTGACGGTGATGCCGCGCTCGTCGTCGGCGGACGGCGTCCGGGTCACCAGGCCCCGCTTCTCCAGCGTCTGGGCCTGGTAGGTCAGTCCACTGCGGCTGTAGACGACACCGTCGGCCAGATCGGTCATCCGACGGCTGCCCGTGGGGGAGTCGCCGAGGGTGGCCAGGAGCTGGAACTGCACGTAGCTGAGATCCCCGGCCTCGCGCAACTGCTGCTCGACGGAGTGCTTGAGCAGGCTGCTCGCCTCGATGAGGGCGAAGTAGGCGCCCAGCTGCGTGGCATCCAGAGGAGGCGGCGAGGAGGTCATGCGCCGAGTCTATCGTGCTTCCAATTCGAAGTACTTGCTTCTAATTCGAAGCAGTGCTACCGTCATCCTCAGTTGCTTCGAGTTCGAAGCACGACAGTGAAGGGAAGACGCGATGAAGGCAGTACGGTTCCACGAAACGGGCGGCTCCGAGGTTCTGCGCTACGAAGACATCGACCGGCCGGTCCCCGGCGCGGGTGAGGTGCGCGTCCAGGTCGCCGGGTCGGCGTTCAACCCGGCCGACGGCGGCATCCGCGGCGGCTTCCTGCCGATTCCGGTGACCCTGCCGCACGTTCCGGGCTACGACGTGTCCGGCACGATCGACGCGCTCGGCGAGGGGGTGGACGGCTTCAACGTGGGCGAGAACGTCGTCGGGTTCATCCCCATGACCGCTGACGGCTCGGCGGCGCAGTACGTCGTCGCCCCGGCGAACGCGCTGGTGAAGGCTCCGGTGCGCATCCCGCTCGCCGATGCCGCCGGGTTGCCCTCGGTCGGGCTCACCGCCTCGCAGGCCCTGTTCGAGGCCGGCGAGCTCAAGGCCGGTCAGCGGGTGCTGATCAACGGTGCCGGTGGCCCCGTGGGCGGGTACGCCGTGCAGTTGGCCAAGCGCGCAGGTGCCCACGTCATCGCCACGGCGAGCCCGCGCAGCAGCGAGATCGTCAAGGCGGCCGGTGCGGACGAGATCATCGACCACACCGCCACCGCTGTCCTCGACGCGGTGACCGAGCCCGTCGATGTGCTGCTCAACCTGGCCCCGATCAGCCCGGACGGGTTCACTGCCCTGGCCACCCGGGTCCGTGATGGTGGCGTGGTCGTCTCCACGACACCGACCGTGACCACGCCCGGCGACGAGGAGCGGAACGTGCGCGCGGCCACGATCTTCGTCCACCCCGACGCGGAGGTGCTCTCGCACCTCGTCGCCCTCGTCGACAGCGGCGACCTCCACGTCGAGATCGCCCGGCGCGTGCCGCTGAGCGAGCTGCCCGCGATCCACCGGCAGGCCGACGCGGGAGAGATCCACGGCAAGGTCGTAGCCGTCCCGCCCGCCGTCTGACGATCCGGCCTCGACCCGTCGAAGCACCCGGTACGCGGCGAACGCAATGGCGCGCAGCCGCGAGGTGCTCTTGCTGACCCCGGGCATGACTGTTACTTTTGGGTAGCTGTGACTTTGGGTAACACCATCGACGGCGAGGCTTGGGAGCACACATGAGCACCGAATCGACGGCCCCCCACCGGGGCGGGGAAGACGTCTCCCGGCGTCTGCTCGACTCGGCCGCGACCCTGTCGTACGACCCGGCCGACGAGGTGGACTGGGACGCTCCGCTGGAGCCGGACCTCTACGGCCTGAACCCCGAGTGGAGCACCCTCTTCGGCACGCCCCTGTGGCGGGAGATGACCGAACGGCAGCGGATCACGCTGACCCGGCACGAGGTGTGCTCGATCATGAGCACCGGCATCTGGTTCGAGATGATCCTGCAGCAGATGGTGCTGCGCGACCAGTACGCCGCGGACCCCGGGCGCGCGGACTTCCAGTTCGCGCTGACCGAGATCGCCGACGAGTGCCGCCACTCGATCATGTTCGCCAGGGCGTGCGAGAAGATGGGCGCCTCCGGCTACTTCCCGACCAGGGCCAGCATCGAACTGGGCCGCGGCTTCAAGACCCTGGCCGCCGCCGAGACGGCCTACGGCGGCATCCTGGTCGCCGAAGAGGTCCTCGACGTGATGCAGCGGGACTGGATGCGCGGGGAGAACGTGCTGCCGCTGGTGCGCACCACCAGCAAGATCCACGTGGTCGAAGAGTCCCGGCACATGAAGTTCGCCCGCCAGGAGATCCGCGAGAAGATGCGCGACGCCGGGCCGGTGCGCCGGCGCACCAGCAGCCTGGTGATCGCGATCGCCGCCTACGTCATCGTGTCCAACATGGTCAACAAGGGCGTGTACGCCGCGGCGGGGCTGGACACCGAGCGGGCGGTGAAGGAGGCCGCCGGCAACACCTACCACCACGCGCTGATGCGCTCGAGCTGCGCGCACCTGATGGACTTCCTCGGCCGCGCCGGCCTGCTGACCCGCCCGGCCATGGCGATCTACCAGCGCGCCCACATGCTCTGACCGGACAGGACCGCCATGGCCTACGCGATCACCCAGAACTGCTGCAACGACGCGTCGTGCGTGTCGGTGTGCCCGGTCAACTGCATCCACCCGACGCCCGGCGAGCCCGGTTTCGCGACCGCCGAGATGCTCTACATCGATCCGCGGGCATGCATCGACTGCGGGGCCTGCGCGGACGCGTGCCCGGTGGACGCCATCGCGCCGGTCGACCTGCTGAGCGGGCCGGACACCGTCTACACCGAACTGACGCGGCAGTACTTCGCCGAACACCCGGCGGACAACGAGTGGAGCGCGCCGCGCTTCCCGCGGCCGGTGCCCGCCGAGCTGCGGGTCGCGGTGGTCGGGACCGGGCCCGCCGCGTGCTACACCGCGGAATCGTTGCTGCGCCTCGGCGCGGAGGTCAGCATGATCGAGCGGCAGCCCGTGCCCGGTGGCCTGCTGCGGTTCGGCGTCGCTCCCGATCACCCGTCGACGAAGCAGATCGGGGACACCTTCGCCGGGCTGTTCCGGCACCCTCGGCTGAGGTTGCACCTCAACGTCGAGGTCGGTGCGGACGTCAGCCACGCCGACCTCGCCGCGCACCACCACGCCGTGGTCTACGCGACCGGGGCGGCTGCCGACAAACCGCTGGGCGTGCCCGGCGAAGACCTGACCGGCGTCCTGTCGGCGACGGCGTTCGTCGCCTGGTACAGCGCACATCCCGAGGCCCCGGCCGGCGATGTCGACTTGTCCGCCGAGCGAGCGGTGATCATCGGCAACGGCAACGTCGCGCTGGACGTCGCGAGGATCCTGATGGCGGACCCCGGCGACCTCGCCCGCACCGACATCGCCGATCACGCGCTGGAAGCCTTGCGGGACAGCAAGATCCGGGAGGTGGTCCTGCTCGGGCGACGCGGACCGGAGCACGCCGCGTTCACCCGGCCGGAGTTCCTGGCGCTGCGCCACCTTCCGGGCGTGCGGGTGGTGGTGGACGGTGCGGCCGTCCGGGACGCCGACCCGGGCAGCAAGGCGGCGGTCTTCGCGGAGGTCGATGCCGAAGAGATCGACTGGAGTGCTTCGCCTCCGCCGGGCAAGCGCATCGTTTTTCGTTTCATGGCCTCTCCGGTCGGTTTCGAGGGTGGTGGCAGCGTCGAATCCGTTGCCCTGCGGGGCGGGGATTCCTTGCCCGCGAAGCTCGTGTTGCGCGCGACCGGCTACCGGGGCCGGCCGCTCTCCGGATTGCCTTTCGACGAGGAAAGCGCGACGGTGCCGCACGTCGGGGGTCGCGTCGCGGAGATGCCGGGCACCTACGTCGTCGGGTGGATCAAACGCGGTTCGAGTGGTGGTATCGGAGCGAACCGGGTCTGTGCCGCGGAAACCGTGGACGCGCTACTGGAAGACGCCGACGCGGGACGCCTGCTCCGGCCTGGTGGCAGCCGGGCGCAGTTCGGGAAACTGATCCGCCGGCGCAAGCCCGAGAGCCTGGGTGGGCGCGCCGCGTTGGCCATTGATCGAGCGGAACGCGCTTTGGGGAGTCTTGCGGGCAGGCCACGGGTGAAGTTCGCCACCGTGCAGGAGCTGGTGGCGGCGGGGAAGTCACGCTTCCGTTCTTGACGCGGTACCGGGGGAGCGGGGAGAACGATGGGCGAGCACTACAAGTGGCGGAAGTACTCGCTCGTGAAGTCGGTCAACCGCTGCGCCGCGGCGGAGAAGTAGGTGTCCGTGCGCCAGACGAGGGTCAGGACGCGGTGGCAGTCCGGGACGTCGAGGTGCGCCCAGGCGCCCGGGAGGTAGGTGCCGGCGCTGCGGGAGTACGCGGGTACCAGGCCGACGCCGAGGCCCGAGCTGATCAGGTGGCCGGTGGCGCCGGGCTCGTCGCTTTCGCAGACGTAGTGGGGTTGTAGTCCGGCCGCCGCGAACAGCCGGTCGGTCAGCTCGCGTGGCCAGTAGCCGGGGCGGGTGGTGACGAACGGTTCACCCGCGACGTCTTCCAGTCGCACGTGTTCCCGTCCGGCGAGCCGGTGTCCTTGCGGAACACCGAGGAGGACGTCCTCGCGCAGCAGTTCCCGCGTCTGCAGGTTCGGTCCCGGTAGCGGCTGGGAGGCAAGGCAGAGATCGACCTCACCGGTGTGCAGTTGTCTGGCCATGGTCGCGGCGTCGGACTGGTGGAGCCGGATGTCGACACCGGGGTGTGCGGCTCGGAAGTCGGTGATCAGCCCGGTCACGGTGAGCAGGGTTTCCGCGGCGATGGCGACGCTGCCGTGGTCGAGACCGGCGGCGTCAGCCAGTTCGCGGCGGGCGTCGTCCAGTTCGCGCAGTACCCGGTCGACTCGGCGCAGGAACCCGGCGCCGAATCGGTTGAGTCGTAGCCCTCGCCCCACCCGGTCGAACAGCGGAACGCCGAGATCGTCCTCCAGCCGGGCGATCGCGCGGCTGAGCGAGGGCTGGGCGATGCGAAGCTCGGAAGCGGCCTGGCTGAGGTGTTCGCGGCGGGCCACCGCCTGGAAGTAGCGCAGCTGGAGCAGGTCCACGGTTCATAGCCCCAACGTCATGAACAGAGGCGAACTTCGGTCCGGGACAGCATAGATCGAGGTCGGGGCTCCTGGTGACCTTGATATGGCCATCACCGGTGGCACGGGTGCCTACCGCGCCTTCATCAGCTAGGGCTGGAAGCGGCGCGCCGGGTGGGGAGGCACGCACGGCAGATCCGCTGTGAGCTGACTTCTGCCGGTGAAGTCGGATTCGGCTGGGCGAGGCGGTGAGGGCTGGGCGGGGAAACTCAGTGCCGCCAGGTGGGGTGCCAGAGCCGTGGGGCTGAGGCTGGGTCTGCCGCCTGACCGGACCATGGTCGTGGCGGAAGCGGCCACCGCCAGTGCGGCGGCTTTGCGTGGGTCGGCCCCGCGGGCGAGTGCGAAGGTCAGGCCGGCGACCAGGGCGTCCTCCCCGCCGGTGGTGTCCACCGGGGCGCGAACGGCCAGGGGCAGGATCACGTGCTCGTCTTCCCAGAGGAAAACGTTGCCGTCCTCGCCCGCGGCCAGCGCGACCAGGCCGGGACCCCTGCCGAGGAGCTCCCGGCCGGCCCGCAGGGCTGCTTCGGCGGAGTCCAGCCGCTGGCCGGTCAGCTGTTCGCCGTCGTGCTGGTCGAGCCGGAGCACGTCGGTGAGGGCCAGTAGTTCCGTCGTCGGTGACTGTCCGCCAGGGATCCCGTCGAGCACCACCCGCCGTCGTGCGGCCTTGGCCGTCCGGGCGGCTGCCAGCACCGTGTCGATCGGTTGCCGCGAGTGCAGGAGCACCGAGGGCGCGCTGGTCAGCACGAGTGTGGCGGCGAGGATGTCGGCTTCGGTGAGCAGGAGGATGTCGGGCAGGTGTTCGAGGTGGTGCCATCGCCCGCCGTCGGTGTGCAACTCCACGATGAGCCCGGTGCCACTGCCGGGACGGCGGACCACCGCTGTGGTGTCGATGCCCTCGGCGTGGGCGTGATCGAGGGCCGCGTCGGCTACGCAGTCGTCGCCGACCACCCCGATCAGGCTCACCGCCGCACCGAGCTGGGCCAGTGCCACCGCGAGGTTCGCGCCCTTGCCGCCCAGCGTTTCGCGCCGGATCCGCATCGCCGCCGCGTCACCGGGTGGTGGCAGGTCAGGCAGTTCCAGCACCAGGGAGCGGGCGATCTGCCCGGCCACCGCCACCTCGGTCGTTTCCATCGGCTCAGCCTCGATTCCCATCCGCTCTTGCCATACCCGGGAAGTGACGGCGGAAACCGGGAAGATCGAGATCGACCCTGTCGGGGTCGGCAGCTTCGCCGCTTCGTGACCTAAAGGTGGTGGTCGTCGAGTTGCAGGCGGTGGGAGAGGGTGTCGCGGGCGACGTCGGTCAGGGAACGGTCGTGGTGGAAGGCGTGCGCGCGGAGCCGGGCCAGTGCCTGATCGGGCGGGATGGCCAGGGAGCCGGCGAGGAAACCGGCGGCTTGCTGGACTTCCTCCCGGTAGCGGCGCAGGCCGTCGCCGCGGCCGGAGTCGCTGACCAGCAGACTCTGCACGCTCTGCAGCAGCAAGGGCAGCAGCCCTTGCCGGACGCGATGGAAATCGCGGAACTGCCCCGGGGTCATGGCACCGGGCGTGGTCCGGTAGCCGGTGAGGGCGCCGGAAATTCCGCCGTGGACCCGTAGTGGGGCGGCGATGACGGCTCGGGCCGAGGCCTGCGCCGCGGCGGGCAGGAACAAGGGCCAGCGGGCCTGGTCGGTGGTGGTCAGATCGGGCTCGAACACCGTGTAGTCCACCTGGGCGGCTTCCAGCGTGGGACCGTCACCGAGGGTGTACTGCAGGTTGTCCAGTTCGGGCGCCGGCCCGTCGGCGGGGTCGCACCACACCAGGTCCAAGGTTCCGGCGGCGGTGATCACGTCGATGGCGAGGGCATCCAGGCCGAGGCGCTCGGCGATGCGCAGAGAGGTCGCGGCGCCGAGATGCTGCCCGTTCAGTGCCGCGTGGTGCAGGCGAGCCAGGATGGTTTCGAGGTCTTCGGGCGGTGTCACACCGCCACCGCGGAGCCCGCCATCCCAGGTGCCGCCTGGGCGGCGGCGGAACAACGTTCGGGGTTGTGCATCGGAGTCGCCTGTCGAGTGGGTCCCGCCGCCGCGGTGACGAGGATCCGGTCACCAGCGAGCGCAGGAGCAGTTCAACCCGCAAAGGGGCGCGTCATGCCCGCTGGCAGGTGCTCGGCTCGCCTCGTTTTCGGTAGCCCGCCCAAGGCCACATTCCGACAGGTTCCACACAGTCTGAACGACCTCACGATACTTCACCCAGTGTAGCGTTACGCCGGAGACCGAACGCGGCTGGTACACGGGGTCGAGGCGGACCGCGCGAGCAGACCATGACGCTGTCCAAAGTGGAGGGACGCTCACCGTCGTGGATGCCCAGCCGTCCAACGGGCCGGCGGGTCGGGCACAGCCTGGTCGGCAGGTCCGTCGTCCGCTACTGCGATCGCCGTCGAGTGCCCCGCACGCCCTAGCATGGCAGCGGACGCGATCGGTCGGAGGTGCGGACGTGCGGGCGAGACCTGGTGATCACCACTGTGCCCTGGACGCGGTGCTGGGCATGCTGAGCGGGAAGTGGAAGGTCCTCCTGCTGTGGGAACTGTCCGAGCGGCCACGCCGTTTCGGTGACCTCCGCCGTGCGCTGGACGGGATCAGCGAGAAGGTGCTGAGCGCGCATTTGCGGGAATTGGAAAATGACGGCCTGTGCCTGCGGACGGAACGTCCGGGTGCGGTGTTGCACGTCGAGTATTCGCTGACCGGCGCCGGCGCGGGGCTGCTGGGCGCGCTGGGGCCGCTCACCGAATGGAGCCTGACCCACCTCCGGGCCTGAGTGCTTACTTTTTTGTGCGTACTTGCCGGCTTTCCCGTTCTCCGCCGAAGATCGGTGCGACGGAATGGGGGTACTTCGATGACGGTGACGGTTCTCGGGCTGGGCGCGATGGGACAGGCGCTCGCCTCGGCTTTCGTGAAGGCGGGCCTGCCGACCACGGTGTGGAACCGGTCGGCGGGCAAGGCGGAGGCGTTGGCCGGACTGGGCGCCGTGCGCGCCGCGACGGTGGCCGACGCGGTGCTCGCGGCGGATCTGGTCGTGGTGTGCGTGCTCGACTACGCCGCGGTGCGTGAGGTGCTGGAGCCGGTGGCGGAACAGTTGTTCGGGCGGGTCCTGCTCAATGTCACCAACGGGATCGCCGCGGACGCACGCCGGCTCGCCGGGTGGGCCGCCGCGCACGGGGTGTCCTATGTGGATGGTGGGATCATGGCGATCCCGCAGGGGATCGGGCGCCCCGAGTCGGTCATCCTCTACAGCGGCTCGCGTGAGGCGTTCGACCGGTGGGCCGTCCCGCTCGGTGCCTGGGGCACCGGCAAGTTCCTGGGCACGGACCCGGGTCTCGCGGCACTGCACGATCTCGCCCTGCTCGGCGCCATGTACGGCATGTTCGCCGGTGCCTTCCACGCGACCGCGATGGCGGGCACGGAAGGCGTGCCCGCCGAGCGGTTCACCGAGGACCTGCTGGTGCCCTGGCTGCACTCGATGGTGGACGTGCTGCCGATGCTGGCCGGGGACACCTCGGTTTCCGAGGAGCGGCTGCTCGTCGAGCGGGTCGCGCTGACGAACATCGTCGGCACGTCGGCCGCGCAGGGCGTGCCGGAGCGGCTGGTCGCGCCCCTGCGCTCCCTCCTGGACGCCCACGCGCGTCCGGCACTCGGTGAGTCATCGCCTGGGGCGTAACGATTCCAGGAAGCACCGGCCTGTGTGCCGATCTTGGTGGTGGTGAACTACCGCGCTCCTTCTCCTTGGAGGAAGGCGGGGACGTCGGTGCGGGCTGGGTAGTTCGGCAAGGGCGCCGCCTTGTCCTGCAGGAACGCGTCGACGACCGCGCCGGCCGTTTCGTCGTTGTCGTCGAGGCCGTTCCACATGTGGTGCCCGACGCCGGGCAGGTACTGGGTTCGTTCGACCGCCGGGTTGCCGTCGAGGATCGCGGTGGCCCATTGACGGGTCTGCGACGAGCATTCGGCGATCATCACCATCGCGGGCACGGTGGACCGCGCCAGCTGCGGGGCGATCGAGGGCGAGTCCTTGATCGTCTCCTGGATCCGCAGGCTCGCGGCGGCGCTGAAGGAGAAATTGCCGGCGGTGTCCTCGGCGGGAATGCGGTGCGCGTCCTGTGCGCAGTAGGCGGATGCGGTGTCGCTGCCCAGATCGGCGGCCGCGAAGGCGTTGGCGCCTTCGGCCTGGCCGATCAGGCCGGTGCCGGGCGAGAGCAGGCCCAGCCGCATGAGGCTGAACGCGACGGCATACCTCGGGATGCGGGTGGCTCGGGGGCCGTTCATCGCCGGGGCGAGGTCGCGGGCGTTCGGCCGTCCTTGCTGCCCGGTGACCTGCGTGGTGGGGCCGTCCATCGGACCGGGCTCGGCGATGACCGCCCTGTGCACGCGGGTGGCGACGTCGGGCTCGGCCAGCGCCCGGGTGAGGACGACCGCTCCCGCGGAGAAGCCGAGAACGTCGACCTGCCCTTGGTTCAGGCGGTCGATGAACGCCGCGAGGTCGCGGACCGACCTGGAAATGTCGTACTGGTCGATGGGCAGCAGATCGCTCCGGCCGCCGCCGGCTTGTTCGTAGGCGTAGACGTCGTAGCCCTGCCGTGCCAGTAGTTGCAGGAAACGGTGGTCGAGTACCGAAATGCCGCGGACGGGACCGCCGTGGAGGTAGACGAGGGGAGTCGCGCGGCGAGCGCTGCCCGTGGGCGGGTAGTGGTAGACCGCGACCCGGCTGCCCGTGGCCAGGCTCCATTGCTGCGTGGTCACGAACGGCAGGGCGGCCGGTTTGACCCGGTCGGTCGGTGCGCTCGGAACGCAGACCACGGCGGCCAGCGCGACGGCGAGGATCACCGGCAGGAACGGCATCCACCGTCGTGACCCGGCACGGCGGCGGGCGCGCCACACCGCGACAGCGGCTCCCACTCCCAGGGTCGCCAGCCACGCCGGCAGTCCGGAGGCCGCCCCGTCGGTCAGGACGAGCAGCGCCAGGAACAGGGCGACCAGTCCGAGGACGGCCACGGCGGCGAGGCACAGGCGAGCGGTGAAACGGGCGAAACGGCGGACGGATTTCGGCACCACGCCTCCAGCAAGAGTTTCCGAACTTAGTTTCAAAACTAAGTTAGCACGCCGGTTAGACTGGTCGGCGTGGGCAGGCCGAAGACGAACGACGACACCGTGAAGGAGCGTCTTGTCGAGTCGGCCACCGAACTGCTGGCCACCCGCCCGCTCGAATCGATCACGGTCCGCGCGCTGGCGACCGGGGCCGGGGCCGCGACAGCGGCGGTGTACACGCTGTTCGGCAGCAAGGACGCGCTGATCGCCGAGGTGCGCGGCAGGGCTGTCGCGGGATTGTTCCGCGAACTGTCGGCGGTGCCGGCCACCGACGACCCACTCGCCGACCTCTACGCCCTCGCCTGCGCCTACCGGCGCTGGGGGCGTGTGCACGCCCATCTCTACGCCGCGTTGTTCGGCGGCGTGCAGACCTTCAATCCGGCGGGCGCGGTCGGCACCCGCGATCCCGTCGCCCCGCTCCTGAACGCCATCGACCGCGCCCTGGCGGCGGCCAAGCTCACCGGCGACGCCACCACGATCGCGCTCTCCCTCTGGGTGACCCTGCACGGGATCGTCACCCTCGAACTGGCCGGGGCGCTCAACACCGGCACAGCCGAGAAAACCTTCCAAACGGCCATCCCCGCGGCTATTCGCGGGTGGACGGCCTGACCGGCCGTCCACCCGGGACGGTGCGCGGTCGTTGCCGGGCGTTGACCAGTTGACCGATTTCACCCGCTGGGCCAGCTCGTCTGTCCAGGAGTGAACGCGGCATCGCTGAATGTGGTGACGAGGGGTCGGCGCTACCTTTCGCCGGTGACGCGCGCGCGAGGGGCCCGGCTGGACACCACCACGACACCGGAACTGCGGAGGTCGTATCGGTTGTGCGAGCGGGTCGCCCAGTCCCTCCCGGCGATGTGGACCGCGAGCGAAGCACTGCCGGACAGCGTCCGGCCGCATGTGCGGGCGTTGAACGCTTTCGCCGTGTGGACCGATCGCCTGGCCGACGACCACCCGTCGGCGGACCGGCGGCAGCGGCTGATCCGCTGGTGCGCGGACACGCTCGCCGAGGTGCGTGCCGGTCGCACCGAGCACCCGCTGCGCCGGGCGCTGGTGCACACAATGCGCGGCTGGGACCTCGACATCGAGCTGTTGCGGGAACTGCTGGAGACCACCCTCGCCGACAACGCCGCCCCACCCCGGTTCGCCACTGTCGCCGACCAGCGCCGCTTTCTGCGCGGGGTGGCCGGAACGGTCACCGAACTGTGGACACCGATGCTGGACCCACACGACACACGGGCGCCCTCGTTGATGTCACTGCTGGGCGAGGCGTGCCAGCTGGTCGACATCCTGCAGGACCTCCCGGTCGACCTGGCCGCCGGACGGTGCTACCTGCCCGGTGACGACCTGACCCGGCTCGGCCTGGAAGCCGAAGATCTGCACCGTGGCGAGGGAAGCGAGGCGCTCGGCGAGCTGGTCGAGGCGCAGGTCGGCCGGACACGGGAACTGCTGCGGCAGGCGGCGCCGGTGGCGGGCATGGTGCGCGTCGACTGCCAGCCGTTCCTGCACACGATCCTCCTCGGCGTGGAGTTCGCGCTCGAGGAGGCAGGCAACCTGGGGGCGCGGGTGCTGACGGAGGGCATCGACACCGCGGTGGCCACCGGCACACGTTTACCCGGCGATCCCGAGCCGGTGGTCGCGGCGCCCGCGCACGTGGCGGTGATCCTCGACGGGAACCGCCGGTGGGCCGCCGACCACGGCCTGCCCGCCATCGAAGGGTACAGCGCAGGGATGCGTGCCGTGCTCCGGTTGGCGCATTCCGCGCTGCGGCTGCGGATCACCGAGGTGAGCTTGTTCGCGTTCTCGACCGAGAACTGGAACCGTTCGCCCGAGGAAGTGGCCGGTTTGTTCGAAGTGATGGCCGAGGGCATCGCCAGGGGGATGCGGTGGCTGCACGGGCACGGTGTCCGGGTGTGCTGGCGCGGCCGCCGCGACCGGCTGGAGCGGTCGCTGGCGTCCGCGCTGGCGGTGGTGGAGAGCATGACGTCGAACAACCGGGGCATGGTGCTGAACATCTTCGCCGACTACGGCGGCCACGACGAGATCGTCGGCGCCGCCCGCGCGCTCGCCGCCGAGGCGGTCGCCGGGCGGATCCTGCCGCAGGACATCAGCGCGCACGCGGTCGCCGGGCACCTGGCCGCGCCGGGCCTGCCCGCGGTCGACCTGCTCATCCGCACCTCGGGCGAACAGCGTCTGAGCAACTTCCTGCCCTGGCACGCCGCCTACGCCGAATTCGTGTTCGACCCGGTGCCCTGGCCCGATTTCACCCACGCCCACCTGCGCTCGGCGATCACCGAGTACGCCGGGCGCCGGCGCCGCTTCGGCAGCGACGTCCAGGACGCCGGTCAGGGCATCGGCGCTGCCGCGGGCGGGGTGTAGACGCCGGCGGCGTTCAGGCGTGCCACCACGGTGTCCGGGGTGAACACCTTCGAACCCAGCAGTGCCTCCAATGCGTCCAATGCCTCGGGGGTCGGGCGGCAGGGCACCTCGGTCAGCCAGATCTCCAGCGGCTGACCAGGCGGCGCGGGTTCGGCCAGCAGCGTGCCTTCCGCCAGTGCGCACCGGAACAGGGGCAACACCCCGGCTTCCACGTCGTCGAGCCGGTACCTCGCCGACACCACACCGTTTTCCAGACCGGCATCGAGCTCGGCGAGCCGGAACTCGCCCTTCGGGGTCCGCAGGATCAGACCGCCGTCGACCTGGCTGTAGCCCTGCGCTCGCGACAGATCCGTCAGCGACGGATCACCGGTCGCCGCACGCGCGGGGAACCGCACCGCCTTGCCCGCGTCGCTGACCACCAGCGTGGCCGGCGCGACGGGCTCGATCGAGGCACCCACCCGTTCGAGGGCGTCGTGGCTTTCCTTCGTTTTCCGGAGCTCGGCCCATCCTTCCGAGACCGTGCCCCACCCGGCCTGCGCCGATTCCCCCGACGCCGTCTTCGCCAGCGCCGCGAGCATCGGCGCGGCCAGCAGCCCGCCCAGCAGAGTTCGCCTTGTCGTGCTCATTCCCGCGTGTCCCCCCTTTTTCCGGGGCCGTGGTGGCCCGGCCTCCATCGTGCGGCCGGACCGAGCGTCACGCCTGCCGTGTAAGGCAACCCCACTCGAACGAACGAGACACGCTCCCGCGAATCCGCAGGGGCGCGGACGCGGCTCGTTCCCGCGATCGCAATCAACCAGTACGTGGAACTGCTGATGAGGGAGTCAGGGGGCAGCTATGGCGAAGCGCGTAGTAGGGGAGATGGCGGGCTGAATCACCCGGAAAGCCAGTGGGAACACCAAGACCGAGGCAAAGAGCAAGCTACTCGGTTCGGGACGCGGTTGAGGACTGGCTGAAATACGGCTTGAACGGCCGGACGGACAGCACGAAGAAGAACCGTCGGTTGCTTGCCGAGGGTCACGTTATTTCCGCTCTTGGCGCCCGGAAACTTCGGGATCTGACTCCCGAGGACGTCGACAAGTGCTCAGGGACGCCGGGATCGAAGCAGGGGAGTGGACGCCGCGAGAACTTCGCCACAGCTTCGTCTCGCTGCTCTCTGACAGCGGTGTGCCAATCGAGCAGATCTCCCGGCAAGGGCAAGACCGTTACGGAAGCTGATCTACCGGCACCAGCTCAATCCGATGATGGAGGCTCAGGACTGGTAGTCACTCAGTTAGTCACCCGGACGTAAATCAGCCCCCATCCGAAGCGTCCGGATGGGGGCTGACCTGGTGCGCGATACTGGGATTGAACCAGTGACCTCTTCCGTGTCAGGGAAGCGCTCTCCCGCTGAGCTAATCGCGCGAGGTGGAGACGGGATTCGAACCCGTGTACACGGCTTTGCAGGCCGTTGCCTCGCCTCTCGGCCACTCCACCGTGTCAGGCCCGAGTAGGCCTTCCGAGCGGACGACGGGACTCGAACCCGCGACCCTCACCTTGGCAAGGTGATGCGCTACCAGCTGCGCTACGTCCGCATTTTTGCCGCTCGCCCGGGGTTTCCCTCGCTCGCGGTGTGTGAAGAACTTTAGCCGATCCCCCGAACCCCGGTTGCAGGGGGGTGGCCATTGGCTCGCGCGGCCCGCTGAGCAGGCCGGATCAGCTCAAGTCGTTCGGGATCAGGTGGGTCAGCGCATCGTCGACGTCGACCCACAGGTGCTCGTTGCCGGGCAGCACCACGTCGTAGGTCCGGTCGAGGAAGTCGGCGAGCTCCTGTGCCGAGGCTTCGAACATCGCGTGCCCCGACGGCGAGTTCAGCTCGATCAGCACGGACTCGGGATCCTCCACCGAGGGCCGGATGCGAACGTCCCCGTCGCCGGCGTCGGCGAGCAGGCCGTCGGCGAGCAGGTCACGTGCGTACACCCATTCGACCCAGCCGGCGCGGCCGGTGCGGAACGCGGCGACGACCGCGTACGGGTCGCGAGTGTCGTAGCGCAGCTCCACCTTCACGGGGACTGCGGGCGTCCGCGGGGCCAGCAGGTCGAAGACCGCGGTCGAGCGGAGCGTCACGTGATCGTTGCGCATCGTCCTACCCTTCACTCCTCTCCCGGTCCAGGTTGACCGAGTCGCGACGTTGAGACGTACGGAGGCGTCGTGTCGCTCGCGGAATCCCCGAAGATCACCCATACGGGGTCATCTCGCGCGGCCGCTCGCTCCATCATCACCCCTGGCCTCCGGGCCGCCGCACGCGCCCTGGCTGATCTCCCACGGGTCCATACTGCTCGGTTTGATCCCGCCGCGATAGCGCTGTCGCGCGAATGTCGGTAGTCCCCTAGTGCGCCGAGCGCGTCCGAGGCCATCGCTACCACGATGTTGTTCGCTCCGTATCGGACGATGAGCGGAACGTGGCCACCCGTTTGGACGGCCCCGTTTCCGCTTAACGGGACCCCGGTGTGCGGGCCCGTCGCGGGGGTGCGCTACTGTGTTCACACACCGCAAGCGGGGCGATTAGCTCAGCGGGAGAGCGCTTCGTTCACACCGAAGAGGTCACTGGTTCGATCCCAGTATCGCCCACGTCCCGTACTTGCAGGTCAACGGCCTATCGACGTAGTCAGTCGATGGGCCGTTCTGCTGTCTGCGGGAACAAACGGCGGCAGGCGATCTTGACCACAGTCAGGTCGAGCAAGCGCTGGACGTGGGAGTAGATGCAGGACCTCGGGTAGCTCGTCCTCGATGAACCAAGTTTTGTGGGTGTGACGCAGGTCATGGAATGCATGCCCGGCTTGATGGGTGTCCAGCCCAGTTCCAGGCGACCGCCGAGTTCGTGCAGGGCCCCGTCGGTCCGGGTGATGGGGATCCGGGCCTGGTTCAGGTCCACTCGGGACCATTGCAGGCCGACCAGTGTGGCGTGGGCGGGGGACAGGCGGCGGGTGGTCCGGTCCACTTCCTCGGCGGTGGCGAAGGGTCGCTCAAGTTGCGGCGCAGTGATTCGACCCAGCCCTTGATGACCATTCTGGACAGTTCGCCGGGTGAATGTGCTGGAATCGCGATGGATCACGCCCGGGCGCGGTGGTAAGGCCACGCCGCCCGGCGCCCCCCTCGGTTCCCGGATCCGTCACGGGGTGTTCTGCAATTGATCAACGGTTCTTCTTGCCGTCGAGCCTCAGGGTGTCGGCATCGTCGCGATGCGTTCCGGTGGAGCCGACGTGCTTGTCCTCGATCCGGGCGCCGTTCTTGATGACGTGCACCAGTGCCATACCGTGTCCGCGGCCGAGGTCGTAATCCTCTTTCAGCCAGCTCAGGATGACGCCGGCTTTTGTGTGCCCGGTGCGTTTCCGGTCATGAATTCCCGGCGAGGACTTCGCGCAGCTTGCCGGCGAAAGCGTCGGGCTCGCCGGTCATGCCGTACTCGCCGCCGAGGAATCCGTCGTGACCGCCGGGGAACACCACGGGCGTGGCGTCGAGCCGTTCGGCGACGGCAACGGCCGCCCGGCCGGGCAGGATACTGCCGGACTCGGTTCCCACCCCGATGACGACCCGGGTCGATGCCGAGCGAAGCGCGTCGAAGTCGTGCCGGTAGTGGTTCGACGTCACCATGTTCTGCCCGACGAGCGGGTCATCGCGTGAGCCGTCGTCCGCAGTCGGCAATCCGAAGAGGGCGGGATCCGCCGGCTGGTCCGCGAATCCGGCAGGGATAGGACCTTCGTGGCTGACCAGCATGATGAACTTCGCCATCGCCGCGCCGAACCCATCGCGCCGGTAGGTCCGGTTGATCTCCAGTGCCGCGGCCAGTGCCGCGTCGCGGTCCGGCAACTCCGGTCGGCGGGTCGGTCGTCACCGGCATCGGGTTGGCACCTGCCCTGCTCGCCTGCGGCGCGGTCTACCTGGTGACCACGACGGTGCTCGCGCTGCTGCCCTCGATGCGACATGAATGGTCCACAAAGGATAAAGTCGAACGGGGCTCGGCGGTGGACTGAACCCTCCGGTGCGCGCGACGACATCGTCGGGCCGGGTCCGGCTATCACCCCCGGCCTGCGCAACCGATCGCGGTCACGGGCGTACCACCGCGCTGGCGCAACCCGAGCACCGGAGCGTTCGTGTCATTCCGTCACGATGCGGCCGCGTGGTTTCGCGGCCCGCCCTCCTGTGTCGAAGCTGTTCAGCGGCCTCGGCGCAGGAGGGGGCGGGTGGCGGGCTTGCGCAGCCGGGTTCGGGGGTCAGGGGACGGCCGGGCAGAACTTCGCTTCGAGCACGGATTTGACCGTGGTGAGGTCGGGGGTCATCTGGTCGGTGTTCATGCCGAGTCCGACCAGGTGCTTCCCGTCACGGGTGCCGAAGGAGAAGGTCATCGCGCCGCTGATGGCGCCGCCGACGCCCCAGACCTCCGTCCCGCACCCCAGCGTCCAGGACCAGGCGCCGAGACCGTAGGTGGTGCCGGAGATCCAGGGTTCGATCTCCTTGCCGGTGGCGGGATCCTTGACCACGGTCCGGACCATGGTGAACATTTCCCGCTGCTGGGCGGGCCGGAGGATCCGTCCCTGGAGCAGGGCCCGGGTGAACTTGTTGACGTCCTCGACCGTGGAGACCATGCCACCGGCCGCCCAGCCGTAGGACACGTTCTGCTCGGTCACGTCGTAGACCTTGGCGCCGGGCTCGTTCACGAACAACGTCGAGTAGTGCCGCGGGTGGGGCCCGCGTATCTCCACTTCGTCGCCCGGCAGGTAGGTCCCTTCCAGGTGGAGCGGCAGGACGATCCGCTGCCTGATCTCGTCGGCGAGCGTATTCCCGGTCACCTTCTCGATGATCATCCCGGCGAGGATGTAGCCGGTGTTGGAGTAGACGAAGCCGTCCCCGGGCTCGGCGAAGTAGCGCGGGTTGCGCAGGCCGACCTCCACCAGCTGCTCGGGGGTGTAGCTGTCGAAGCGGTGTTCGAAGAAGGCTTGCCCGGTCTTCGCGATTTCCGCGTCGTTGCCGTAGTTGAAGATCCCGCTGGTGTGGTTGAGCAGGTGCCGGATGGTGATCTCGCGGCCGTCGTTGCGGTTGCCGCGGACCAGGCCGGGAAGCCACTTCTCCACTTTGTCGTCGAGGTCCAGCTCGCCGGTGGCTTCCAGTTGCAGCACGACCGTGGCGGTGAACGCCTTGGCGGCGCTCCCGATGCGGATCCGCTCGTGCGGGCCTTGCCGGCGACCGGTCACGGTGTCGGCCACCCCTGCTCTGCCGAACCAGCTCTGGTGGCCTTCGAGGACCTCGGCGACCATGCCGGGCACCCCGTTTTCGGCCACGGCCCGGTTCATGGCGCGCTGCACCACGGCATTGCCGGGACGGACGGTCGCCGGGTTCGCTGCCAAGACCGCCGCCGGGGCCACCTCCGCGTCCGTCGTAACAGCTACTTCTCCGACGTTTTCGGTGCACCCCGTCATCACCATCCCCGCAACGAGCACGGTGATGCCCGCCAGGGTCGATCGGGTACGGAACTTCCTGGGCGGCCTGATCGGAATAGGCGGGATTCTGGTCACTTCTTCTCCTTGTGCGCGAGGGGAAACGGGCACCGGCTGCCTGCCGCCCCTTCATGACGAAGCGAAAGCTAAATTGCATTCATTGTTCCGTCAAGTACGCGGCACTGGGTTACCGCAGTAAGAGAACGTTGAACTGGCTATTTGCAATGGACCTGCCACTGAATGCAAGTGGTACCGGTGAGGGAATATTTGCAATGATGTGCGGGCGAATGAGATAGGTGGCCGAGCGGGGGAAGGTGCGCAGGATGCCGGGTAGCAGGATGACCCACGAGGACCGCCGGGACATCGAGGAGGGGCTGAGCGGGGGACTCACCTACTCCGAGATCGCCGAGCGACTGTCGCGGCCGGTGTCCACCATCGGCCGCGAGGTGGCTCGCAACGGCGGACGCGATGCCTACCGGGCCGACCAGGCCCATCGAGCGACCGAAGGGCGGGCGCGCCGGAGCGGGCCTGCCGCGGTCAGGGCGGCCCCGGCCGGCGCCGCCGCCTACGGCCGTGATCTCCAGGTGGTGCACCAGTTCGAGGAGCGGTTCACCGCGCTGATGGTCGGGACGGGCCTCCCGCGGATGACGGCCAGGGTGCTCGCCTGCCTGTACGCCACCGACACCGGCAGTCTCACCGCCGCCGAACTCGTTCACCGGCTCCGGGTCAGCCCGGCGTCGGTCTCCAAGGCCATCGGAGACCTCGAAGCGCAGGATCTGATCAAGCGCGAACGTGACGCCCGGGGACGGCGTGACCGCTACGTCATCGACGACCACGTCTGGTACCGGGCGTGGCTGAACAGCGTCCGTGCCAACCTCGCCCTGGCCGACACCGTCCGCCAGGGATCCGACAGCTTCGGTGCCGCCACCCCCGCCGGTGCCCGCCTCCAGGACATGAGCCAGTTCCTCCAGCACGTCAGCCGTGTGCTGATCCAGGCGGCCGAGGACTGGCGCCGAACCTCCGCCGCCCGCCCCAGAAGATCCACCCACTGGCCGGAAGGCGGCTGAACCTGGTCAGGTGAGGCGGGGGCCGATGATGTTCGTGTCGTTCAGCCCCGGCTCATGCGCAGGATCAAGGCGACCGTGTCCTCCGAGTGGACTCCTGGAGTCAGAACTTCCTGCAAGAGCAGGCCGCGAATCGCGGCGATGGTGACGGTGGCCAGGCTCAGCGCTTCCTCGGTGCCGAACCCTTCGCGTTCCGCGAGTGAGGCCAGGATCTTGGTCAGGTCGTCGAGCGAGTCGATGAACTCACGGAAGTTCTCCGGGTCGTACGCGGCCAGACCTACGACGTGGAAGAAGCCGCGGACACGCGACAGCTGCTCCGGGCGGGTGTAGGTCCGCCAGATCGCCATGACGAGGTCGTCGAAGGTGCCTTGCCGGGCGGCCTCGAAAAGCGCCTCGTTGTCGAGGGATCGCTGCGCCTTGAGCATGGCCGCCAACACGCCCGGAAGCGACCCGAAGTGGTAGCGCAGGAGGGCGTGACTGGTCCCGGCCCGGGTGGCGATCTCGCGCAGTGACACCTCCGGTGCGGGAAGGGCCTCGCCGAAGGCGTCGAGGAGCCGAGCCAGGAGGCGCTCGCGGGCGTCGCCGGTGCCTTGCGTGCTTGACAGGATCACTCCCGCAGTTTATCCATTGGAAAAGACTGACGGTGCCGTGGCGCTTCGACCATGGTCGCAGTCAGCCCACCGACGGCGGAGGACATCACTTGTGGGACCTTTCCAGATAACCGGCGCGGCGGTCGTCGACGGGTCGGGCCGCGACCCCGCCGACGTCGGCGTCACCGTCGAAGACGGGCGTATCACCCAGCTGGGTGCCTCCGGCGCATTCGGCGAGCGCCTTGATGCCGGGGGACTGACGATGACGCCCGGCCTGATCGACGCTCACGTTCACCTGGGCCTGTCGAGCCCGATCCAGTCGCAGTTCTCGTTCCGGATCAGTGCCGCGGAGATCGCAGCGGACATCTTCGCCACGGCCGGCGCGACGCTCGACGCCGGCTTCACGACCGTTCGGGACACCGGCGGGATCGACGGCGGCGTCGTCACCACGATCGCCAAGGGCAAGGTCAGGGGGCCACGCGTCCTGTCGTGCGGACCTGTTCAATGCCAGACCGGCGGGCACGGCTACTACGGAGCCGAGTGGGAACCCACCGAGCTGTGGGACAGCCATCACGTTCCGGGCCTGTGCGCCCTGTCGATGATGTCGGGCAACGCGGACGAGCTGCGCGGCAACGTGCGCGAGGCCTTCCGCCGCGGAGCCTCCTTCCTGAAGCTCTGTGTGACCGGCGGAGTGGTCGGCGCGCACGACCGGCTGACCGACACCCAGTTCACCGTGGAAGAGATCGCCGTCGCTGTGCAGGAAGCCGCGGCACGGGGCACCTATGTGACGGTTCACGCACACAACAACGAAGGCATCCGGAACGCGGTCGAGGCCGGGGCGCGCTGTGTCGAACACGGCACCGACCTCGACGAGTCCACGGCCACCCTGATGGCCACGCGCGAGGTCGCCCTTGTGCCCACGTTCGCTGTCGTCGAGCAACTGCTGCATGACACCGCTGGCGCCGGCCTCGGCGAGTCGACCCGCGACCGTGTGCTGGGTGTCCGTGAGCGGATGACCGAGGCGCTTGCCGTCGCGAAGGAGGCCGGAGTGCGGATCGGGCTGGGGTCCGACCTCATCGGTCCGGTTCAGGGCCGTCGAGGCGAAGAACTCACGTTGCGCGCAGAACTGGAGACACCGATGGAAGCACTCGTGGCGGCCACGAAGACCAACGCCGAGATCCTCGGCCTGTCCGGCGAGGTGGGGGTCATCGCTCCCGGTATGCAGGCAGATCTCGTGCTCTGGAACGGCAATCCGCTCGAAGATCCGAAGCTCTTCGCCGACCCCGCCAACGCCGTACTCGTCGTCCAAGCCGGACGTGTTGTGAAGGACCTCCGATGAGCACCATGTGGCACGGCTGCCTCGCCGACACCGACTACTTCGAGATGCGCTCCAGTGGTGGGCACGACTACGGCGTCTGGGTCACCACGCCACCGGGCTACGACCCCGCCACGACGCGAGCGCCTGCCGTGTATGTGCTCGACGGCAACTGGGCCGTGGGCATGACGGCTCCGCTCATCGTCACCCAGCTGGACCCCATGCAGCGGATCCAGCCCTACATCCAGGTCAGCGTCGGCTACGCGGGCGAAGACGCACAGCACTGGGACCGGCTGCGCAACAGGGATCTCGTGCCACCCGGTGAACCCGTCGCCCAGGAACTCATCGACGCGGTGGAGATGGGGGTCCGAGCGGGCGGGCGGACCCGCGAGGAAGCCGACGCCTACCTCGCCGGACTGCGCGACACCCACGCCGATGCGTTCCTGAGCTTCCTCACCGCGGAACTGCACCCGCGCATCGAACGCGACTACGGCACGGCCACGAGCGGTCACGGCCTTTTCGGCTACTCCTACGGCGGCCTTTTCAGCCTCTACACCTGGCTCACCGGCAGCACGCTCTTCGAAACCATCGGAGCGGGCAGCCCCGGCGTCACCGGTGCGGACAGCCAGATCTTCGCCCAGCTCCAAGCGATGGGTGACAGCCGGCATGCCGCCAAGCTGCACGTGACCCTCAACGAGCAAGAACTGCTCGGAGACCTGGCCATCTACCAGAACCTCACGAAGAACACCGCCACCGTCCTGCACCACCTCACCGCCCGCGGCGAAGCCGTCACCAGCGCGATCCTGCGCGAAACGCACGTGACCGGCCTGCAGGCCTCGTTCCTCAGCTACCTCAGGACCTGCCGTGCCCAGGTGTGCTCCAGGGGAGAGGGCGGCGAATGAGTACCGACGTGGTCGTGATCGGGGCAGGGGTGATCGGTTCGTCGATCGCTCTCGAGCTTGCGCGGGCGGGGCACCGGGTGCTCGTGCTCGATCGGGCCCCGGGGGCCGGACAGGGGTCGACCTCGGCATCGAGTGCGATCGTCCGGTTCAACTTCTCCACCACCGCCGGGGTGGCGACGGCGTGGGAGGCGCATTCCGGCTGGCTCGACTGGGCAGGCCACCTCGGGCACGAGGTCGGCGACCTCGCGATGTTCCGCAAGAGCGGGCTGGTCGTGCTGGACGTCGAGGCGGCTCCGCGTTCGTCATGGCTTCCGTTGTTCGATGAAATCGGTGTTCCCTATGAGGAATGGGACAGCGCGACATTGGCCAAGCGCGTTCCAGGTATCGACATCGGCCGCTATTGGCCGCCGAAACGGCTCGACGACGAGGGATTCTGGGAGGACGCGAAAGACTCGCTCGGTGGCGTGTACACCCCGGATGCCGGTTACGTTTCGGACCCGAGCCTCGCCGCCGTGAACCTCGCCTGCGCGGCTTCGGCGTGCGGGGCGGAGTTCCGCTTTCGCAGCACGGTGACAGCGGTGGAGAAGGCCGGCGGGCGCGTGAGGTCGGTGCGGCTGTCGGACGGCAGCCGGATTCCCTGTGCCGTCGTGGTCAACGCGGCCGGTCCGTGGTCGGGCGCGGTGAATCGGCTGGCCGGCGTGGGTTCCGACTTCACGGTCGGTCTGCGCCCGATGAGGCAGGAAGTAGCGCACGTGCCCGTCGGGGAGGGCTATGGCGGGCCCATGGTGGCGGACATGGATCTGGGCACCTATTTCCGCGGTGAAACAGGAGGGGGCCTGCTCGTCGGCGGAACGGAACCGGAGTGTGATCCGATGCAGTGGACCGACGACCCGGACGCCGTCGACATCCACCCGACGGCCGCGGTCTTCGAGGCTCAGGTGACGCGGGCCGCGCGGCGGTTGCCCGACCTGGCGGTGCCCAACCGGGCGCGCGGCGTGGTGGGCGTTTACGACGTCGCCGATGATTGGACGCCGATCTACGACCGCACCGAACTCGAGGGCTTCTACCTGGCGATCGGGACGAGCGGCAACCAGTTCAAGAACGCGCCGGTCGTGGGGCAGTTGATGACGGAGCTGATCGGCCAGGTGGAGAACGGCGTCGACCACGACGCGTCGCCCGTGCGGTTCCGGGCCCCGCGCACCGGCCTGGAGATCGACCTGGGTGCGTTCTCCCGTAAGCGCAACCGGAACACCGCGAGCTCGGGCACGGTGATGGGCTGAGCCGGAACTCGGGCGCAGCCGCGAATCCCAGGCGGCGCGGGGTGCGGAACCGCTGAGAAGAGTGCCGCCCGCACCCCGTGCCGTCTGGCTCGGTTCAGTGGAACGGCTTGACGTCCCGTGACGGAGGCGGGACGGCGGCCCACTCCGCGTTCTTCACGAACTCCCCGAAATCGATGGCTTCCCGGCCGAGTACGCGGACCACGCCGTCCGACACCCGGGTGTCCAGTCCTTTGCGGATCGACTCGACCAGGTCCGCGAAGCCGATGGCGTCTTCGACCGGCCAGCCCTGCGCGGTCTGTTCGGTGACGAACTCCTCGTGGGTGACCGGGACGTAGCGGAGCTCGCGGCCGGTCACCGCGGAGATCTCCGCGGCCACCTCGGCCATGGTCAGCGCCCGCGGTCCGGAAAGTTCGTAGATCTGCCCCGCGTGCCCGTCCTGGGTGAGCGCGGCGACGGCGACTTGGGCGATGTCCTCGGCGTCGACGAAGGTGGCCGCGCCATCGCCGGCGGGCAGGCGGAGTTCACCGGCCCGGACCCAGTCGGAGAAGAACCCTTCGCTGAAGTTCTGGGAGAACCAGCCTGGCCGCAGGATGGTCCACGCGATGTCGAGTTCTCGCACGGCCGCCTCGGCGTCGAGGAACACCCCGCCCACGGCTTCGTTCCCATTGCCATAACCGGGTACATCGACGCCCCGCCCGGAAACCAGGACGATCCGCTCGACGCCCAGTTCGACCGCACGCTGGGTGAACGGTCGTGTCAGCATTTCACCGTCGTACGGGACGAGGTACACCGCTTCGCTGCCTGCCAGTGCGGTGTCCCAGGTGTCGCGGTCGGTCCAGTCGAAGCCGTGGGAACGCGCGCCCACGCGCACGTTCTTTCCCTGTCGTCGAAGTCGCGGGATTATGCGCCTGCCGGTCTTGCCCGTCCCGCCGAGCACCAAGGTTTCAGTCATGCCGCCAGTCAAACGCGGTGAAGGGGGACCGACCATGGCTGATCGACTCGGGAGCATGTGTCAGCGTCTAGTCTTGATCGCGTGGACCTGCTCGCGGACTTGCTGGACGGGGTGCACGCGCGTGGCGCGTTGTTCCGGCAGACGATGATGGATCCGCCGTGGTCGCTGCGGTTTTCCGTGGTCGGCGCCGAGTTGACCCTCGCGACGATGGTGCAGGGCCGGGCCTGGGTGGTGAGCGATTCGATGCCGCCTGCCGAGATCGGCCCCGGGGACGTCGCGCTCGTCAAGGGGCCGTACACGGTCGCCGACGATCCGGGCACGCGCCCGCAGTACCTCGTGACCAGGGACGACTACTGCACGCAGATCGACGGCGGCGACCTCGGCGACTGCTATACCGCCGGTGACGGCGAGGCGGTGCTGCTCAGCGGAGGGTATGCGGGTTCGTTCAGCCAACGGCTGCTGGACGCGCTGCCCGCGGTGATCGTGGTCCAGGCGGCCGGGTCGATCCTGGGCCTGGTGACCGAGGAGATGAGCAAGGACGACCCCGGTCAGCAGGTCGTGGTCGACCGGCTGCTGGATCTGCTGCTGGTCTCGGCGCTGCGCAGCTGGTTCGACCGCCCGGACGCCGGCACACCGGCCTGGTACCGCACCTCGGACGACCCGATCGTGGCTGACGCGCTGCGGCTGATCCACCAGCGCCCCGCCGAACCTTGGACGGTGAGCGGCCTCGCGGCCAAGATCGGCACGTCGCGTGCCGCGCTGTCCCGGCGGTTCACCACGCAAGTCGGGGAACCACCGATCACCTACCTCACCGGCTGGCGCATCGCCATCGCGGCGGACCTGCTCCGCGACACCGAGGACACCATCGGCTCGATCGCCCGGAAAGTCGGCTACGCCAACGCTTTCGCCCTGAGCGTGGCGTTCAAGCGTCTGCGCGGCATCACCCCCGCCGACTTCAGAACCCCCAGGGGAATGGCGAAGCCCGGCGTGCGTCTCACCTTCCCGGCCGACTGAAACACCACCGGCACCGCCAGCACCACTGTCCACTGGACCACCGCAGCGGGCAGGTCACCGGCGTCCGCCATGGCTCCCTCAAGCCACGTCGAACCGCTTGCGATCAGGCCCAGACGGTGCAGTGGTACTGATTGCTGCCCACGTTCACACAGGATCGCCATGCCGTGGCCTGGCGGTTCAGGATGTCAGTCGAGCCGTTGCCCGCGCCGAGCGGGCCGTCCCAGCCGCCCGGCTTTGCCCGGTCGAGGTGGACGCGACGGCCCAGACTGTCCGTACCCTGCATCCGGTAATCAGCACCCGCGCTCGCCGGCGGGTACGTGTAGAGGCGGAGTTCCCCACCGCTACCGGGATACGCCGTGCAGATCCGGGTGCCGTTCGGCTGCGTCCAGCATTCGTCGGCGAATGCCCCGGGCGTGGCGACGAACATCCCGGTGATCGTCGCCGCTCCGATCACGGCCGCCGAAACCTTCGTGCGTAAGGACATTCTTCGCTCCTCAGCTCTCAAGCCCGCTGTACCAGGACGGCAGGGACGATAACGGAGACGGCCTCCCGAAACAGCGTTTTCACAATTTCCGGTACCGGTTTCACGCCTGCCTTAAACCGCCACGGAATACTCGCGACGAGTCTGGTCGAAACTGTCTCGCTCGTTTTTGGTGGATGCCCGGACGAGCCGCCCTGTGTTGTCGCTACAGTCCCCCGGGTCCGAACGAACTGGGGGTTCGAATGAGGAGATTCCTCACCATCGGCCTGACCGCGCTGCTCGCCATGGGCACCGCGGCGGCCGTCAGTACACCGGCTCACGCCGCTTCGCAGCTCGACTTCGGGGCCTGCCCGGCGGATGTCGCCCAGGTGTACCCGGCACTGAAATGTGCGACGGTCAACGTCCCGCTCGACTATTCGCGGCCGTTCGGCGCGCGGATGGACGTGCTCGTTTCGAAACACGCCAGCACCAATCCGGCGAAACGGCGCGGCGTGCTGTTCGTCAACCCCGGCGGGCCGTCGGGTTCCGCGGTGATGCAGGCGGGCAAGCTGTCCGCTCCGAACGCGACCGGGTACACCCGGCTGCCCAAGGAAGTGCTCGAAACCTACGACATCGTCGGCCTCGATTCCCGCGGCACCGGCCACAGCCAGCCGCTCAGCTGCGTCGGCGAGGACTACTGGCGCCAGCTGCAGCCCGATCCGGACCGGCCCGAGGAGCGGGACAAGAGCTGGGAGCGCTGGAAGGCCTTCGCCCGCTCGTGCGCGGAGAAGAACGGTGAGAAGCTGAAGCACACCGGCAGCCGCAACGTGATCCAGGACATGGACCGCGTGCGCACGCTGCTCGGCGAGGAGAAGATCAGCTACCTGGGGTATTCCTACGGCACCTACCTCGGCAGCGCGTATGCCGAGCGGTACCCGGACCGGGTGGACCGGATGGTCCTCGACAGCTCGATGAATCCGGTGGAACCGCAGATGTGGTACCACAACTCGACCGGTCAGGTCAGCGCGGGAGTCGCCCGCGAACACGCCTACCTGAGCTGGATCGCCAAGTACGACAACGTGTTCCACCTCGGCAAAACCCACGAGGAGGTGAACGCGGCCTGGCAGAAGCTGCTCGGCGACTTCCGGAAGGCGCCGCGCGGTCCGTCGAAGAACGTCGGCGCGGTGGAACTGATGGACGTCTACATCGCCAACCTGTCCCACGAGCTCTACTGGGAACCCCTGGCGAAGGCGATGGCCGACTACGTGCTGCGCGGTGACGATCGTGCCGTACTGGACTGGGCGACTCCATCGGGTGGCGCGCAGGGAGAAAGCTCCATCGCGGGAATGATCTCGATCGCCTGCGTCGACTCCGACGCGCCGACGGACCGGACCAAGATCGAGCGCGACTTCGGCGAGCTGGCCAAGACCAGCGATTTCGCCTGGTACAACGTGTCGATCCCGTCGGCCTGCGCCAACTGGCCGGTGCACGATCAGCGCGTCGTGCCGTCGGGGAAGAACCTGCCGCCGATCCTGCTCTTCGGCGTCGAAGGAGACTCCGCGACGCCGTACGCGAACACCGTCGCGATGCACCAGCAGTTGCCGAGTTCGGTGCTGGTGACCGAGCGTGGCGCGGGCACCCACTGCTTGTTCGGCAGCCACCCGGCGATGGTCAACTGGGAAGCCCAGCGGATCGGCAAGGAGTACCTCGTCGACGGCGTGCTCCCGAACGCCGACCTCGACATCGCGCCACACCCCCTGCCGGTGCCCACGGCGGGAACCGCGGCGGCCGCGCGTCCGGCCGTGCTTTCGCAGCACTCGTGACACCCGCTGACCCGTCCCGTTCCCACCGGGGCGGGTCAGCCTCGCGAAGGCGCCGAGCAGCCCCGGTGGGCGGTTCTTTACCGTGACTGGCCGTGCTGTGGGGGTCAGGGGGTCGGGGAGGTCCAGTCGGCGGGGATGTGGGCCAGGCGGACGCGCTGGGGGTGGTCGCCGACCGGGACGGAGATGACCTTCCGGCCGGTGGCGAAGTCGATGGCGGTGACCTGGTCGGCGTCGCTTTCGGAGATGACGCAGGCGGTGCCGTCGCCGCTGACGGTGGCCCAGTAGGGCTTGGCGGCGGGGACGAGCGGGCCCTCCTGGAGGGTCGTGCGGTTGACGATGGTGGCGTAGTCGTCCATGGTTCCGGCCACGCACAGCTTGCTGCCGTCGGGGCTCATGGACAGGCCGTGGTGGCGGGAGTCGTTGACGTAGGTGGTGCGGTCATCGCTGGTGTCGGGGTTTTCGGGGAGGGTCTTCACCCGGGTGATCCGGTCGGTGGCGACGTCGTACTCGGCGAGGCCGTTGAAGAAGGAGACCTGGAAGTACAGTTTGGACTCGTCCGGGGTGAGGGCGGCGGGGCGGACGGCGTCCGAGAGGTCCTTGCGGCCGGCGGCGTCGAGGCGAGGACGCATGTCGATGGTCTTGACGACCTTGAAGGTGGCGGTGTCGGCGATGGTGACCTTGCGGTCGCCCTTGAGGAAGTCCTGCCACGGGGCGTCGAAGTCGTTGTTGACCTCGCCGATCGACATGTTCCAGATGTGCTTGCCGTCCTTGGAGAAGATGTTCTCGTGCGGCTTGTCGCCCGTGGCGAACTTCCCGAGCTCCCGGCCGGTGGTGATGTCGAGGACGTGGACGGTGTTCGACGTCGAGGCCGACACCGCGACGCGGGTGCCGTCGGGGGAGACGGCCATGTGGTCGGAGCGGAAGCCGGAGACGGGGAAGCGCCATTTGACCTGGCCGGTGGCCACGTCGATGGAGACCACATCGGCGAAGCTGGGCCGCGAGGCGACCAGGGCGGTGCCGTCGGGCGTGGCGTACATGTCGTCGACGAACTGGTCGTGGCCCTCGCCCGCGGTTTCGCGGATGCCGAGGAAGAAGATCAGCCTGATCGGGTCCAGGTAGATCTCACGCAGCCGCTCCTCCTTGTCGGGGATGACGTTGATCCGGCCGATCCTGGCGAAGTCGCCGCGAGCCTTGATGACGGTCGCGGTCCCCTCCCAGTTGTTGCCGACGAACATCACCTCCTGCAGGGCCGGAGCGGCGTGGACGGGGGCGGGGATCGAGGCGCCGGTCGCCAGGACCGCGACGGCGGCGCCGAGGGCGAGCAGAGTTCGGCGCCTGGCGATGCGGGGCAGGATGTGCATGAGAGCTCCACAGGGGTGAGAGGTGCGTCGTTGCAAGATCTCGTGGGCTGTGCGACAGCTCAGGCCGAACTCCGAAACTGGCTGAGTTCAGACTAGTTACTGGATAGTAGGAGTCGGGAGCGACGGCCACAACCCCGGATGGGGGAAAATGCGTCATCACTGATCGGAGGCGTGGTGGCGGGCAGATCAACCCCGGCGGAGGGCCGGTACGGCGGCAAGGACGCGGCTCAGCGGCAGGCGGAGCGGCGCGCTCGGTTCCTGGAGGCGGGCCTGGAGCTGTTCGGCGGGGAGCTGGGCTACCGGGGGACGCGCCTGGCCGCGTTGTGCAAGGAGGCGGGGCTGTCGAGCCGCCAGTTCTACGAGGAGTTCCACAGCCTCGAAGACCTGCTCGCCGAGCTGCACCTGATGGTCAACGACGTGGCGCAGCAAGCCGTCAACGAGATCCTGCCCGAGGTCGGTGACCTCACGCTGGCCGAGCGGGTCCCCCGGTTGCTCCACGCCTACGTCAAAGGCGCGGCCTCCGATCGGCGGCACGCCCGGATCGCCTACGTGGAGATCATCGGCGTGAGCCCCCGCATGGACCTGCAACGCCTGGAACGTCGCGCAGTCTGGGTCGACTTCCTCCGCGGCATGGGCGACGACGCCGTCAAGCGCGGCGAGCTCCCGCCCGGTGATCACACGATCGCCGCCGCGGCCTTCATCGGCGCCGTCAACGGCCTCATGCACGACTGGGTCATCGGCTGGGTCGACGCCTCCTTGGACGAAATCGCCGAAGAACTCCTCCAGCTCCTCCTGGGCCGCTACCGGATCACCCCCTGAAACGGCCCGCGAGTGGTGGCACACGAATCAGCCCTCGTACGCGGGTACCTCCACGTACGAGGGCTTCGAATCGACGGCTGTCTCACCGGTCCTGACGCTGCGCGCGACCGCGGCTCGCGTCAGCGGCCCCGGCGCCCTGCCGGGTGGACGTTCGATCGGTGGCGGCGTGGTGTGCTCATGCGGGTGCGGTGATCCTCCAGTGGTGGCCGTCGGGGTCGGCGAAGTGTCCGATGTGGTCACCGCGGTCGTTCCGGGTCACGGGAACGGTGATCCGGCCCCCCGCGGCACCCGCGGTTTCGAGCAGGGTGCCGAGGTCCTGCCGGGAGGCAGCGGTGTGGGTCAGGACAACGCCGGAAAAGCCGTCGCCGCGCTCGTCGACGCCGGCGTCCTTGGCGAGGGATTTGCGTGGGAGCAGGCCGAGCCGGCTGACGCCCGGGGTGATGGTGAAGTCGATGAACTTGTCACCGTAGTCGCGGTCGGTGGTCATGCCCAGCGCCTGGTAGAACGCCTTGGCAGCACTGGGTTCGGCGACGCCGAGATAGACGGCCGTCTCGACGGGCGCCACCGGCGAAGTGACGGGAGCGGTGTTCTTCTTGGTGGCCGCGGCCAGCTTCCACACCGCACCGTCCGGTGCCCGGTACACGGCGGTGAACTCGCCGAAGAGTTGCTTCTTCGCCGGTTTGACGACCGCCGCACCGTGGGTGGTGGCGGCGTCGAGGAGGAACTCGACTTCATCGGGCTGCTTGACGATGACGGACAGGACACAGCCGCGGAATCCGGACGTCGCCGGATCCGTCCCGGCTTCGCCGGCGAGGACGCCGGTCTGGTGGACGGCCAGCTTCCCGGTGCCGTGCAGGTCCAGGTCGGTGGTCTGGCCGTCACCGGCTGCCGCGGGCGGGAGCACGGAGGTGTAGAAACCTCGTGCTGCCTGCGGATCCGGTACACCGACGGTGATGAGGTCGATCGAGAGTGCCATGCGGGTTTCCTCGTGGGGCGTGGGGGCGATGAACCGGCTGGTTTCAGGCGAGCTGGTTGATGCGGATGAGGTTGCCCGCGGGGTCGCGGAACGCGCAGTCGCGGACTCCGTAGTCCTGGTCGGTGGGTTCCTGGACGACGTCCGCGCCGGTGGCTTCGAGGCGTTCGAAAAGGCCGTCGAGGTCGTCGGTGGCCAGCGTGATGGCGGTGTAGGTGCCCTTGGCGATGAGTTCCAGGATGGTGCGGCGCTCGTCCTCGCTGATGCCGGGATCGACGGCAGGCGGGTGCAACACGATCGACGTGCCCGGTTGACCGGGCGGGCCGACGGTGATCCAGCGCAGGCCCTCGTAGCCGACGTCCTTGCGGACCTCGAAACCGAGGGCGTCCCGGTAGAAGCCGAGCGCGGCTTCGGCGCCGGTGTGCGGGAGGAACGCGTGGTGGATGGTGATTGCCATGCCCGTCAACCTAAAGCCGCTCACCGCGACCGTGCTTCTTGATTCCTGATCGGTTGCCGGGCGCCGCGGGTTTCCGGCTATCCGGAGAGTCCCGCCCTCAGCGCGGTGGTGACTTCCACCGCGCGCCTGGCTTGGAACGACATGGCATCGAGTTCGACCTGGCCGGGGGGAACCTGGCCGTTGTCGGAAGTGTGGCTCGTACCGTACGGGTTGCCCGCCTGGAACTGGATCGGATCGGCGTAGCCGGGCGGGACGATGAGGCAGCCCCAGTGGTAGAAGGTGTTGTTCAGCGCGGTGATCGTGGTCTCGTGCCCGCCGTGCGCGGTGGCCGCCGAGGTGAACGACGTCGCGACCTTGTTCACGAGCTTGCCCTCCGCCCACAGTGGACCCGTGGTGTCGATGAACTGCTTGAGCTGCGCCGCGGGTATCCCGAACCGGGTCGGTGCCCCCATGATCAGCAGGTCGGCCCACTCCAGGTCGGCCAAGGTCGCTTCGGGGACGTCCTGCGTCTGCCGGGCGTGGGCGGCCCACCCCTCGTTGCTGGCGACCGCCTCCTCCGGCGCCAGTTCGCGCACCTTCCTCAGGCGCACCTCCGACCCCGCGAGCTCGGCGGCCTTCGCCGCGGCCTGCGCCAGTGCGTACACACTGCCCGTGGCCGAGTAGTAGACAACAGCGGTCTTGACCTTCGCCATCAGTGGTTCTCCCCGGGTCGACGTTGCAAAGCCAAGTCGAGGCCTACCCGCCGGGGGCGTCGCCAAAGCGTGCTGTCACCCACTCCGGGCACGTTCCGGACGGGGCGCCGGACTCCCGGCTACCGGGCCGGTCACCCGGTATCGGTTCGCACCGCGGTGAGCCCGACCAGCAGCTCGCGCGCCCGGACAGATTTCCCGGATCGGGCGATGTCGTCGAAGACAACGCTGAGATTGCTCTGCGCCGCGTCCGGTGGCACCAGCATGAACAGCACGTTGCCCCGCGACCGGGCGATGGTGGACCAGTGCGCCAGCGGAGCCGGTATGCGCGTGTCCATGGAGATGGCGCAGCCCGCGGCGTGCACGGTGGCGGTGAGCGGGTCGTCGTGGAATTCCACGACGCAGTCCACGGTGAGCGGCCACAGCCCCCGTTCCCACTCCCACGGCAGGCAGTGGGCCATGCCGGTGCGGGCGAGCAGGCCGCTCAAGCGCCGGTACCCCCGCGGGGTGCTCGGTTGCAGGGACAACACCGGATAGGGCGCGCTTTCGTCGTAGGCGAGCAGATCGAGTTGCCAGCGCACCGGCAGCGGGTGTGGCATGACGGATTCCCTTCTCGACGGTGGGGTGCTGTTTCAGGTGCCGGAAGCCGGGCCGTCCTCGGCCGGGTTGCCGCCGGGTTCCCCCGGTGCGGCGCTCCCGTTCCCGGCCGGCCCCAGCCGGGCGGTACCGGAATCGACGGCCCGGCGCAGCGCGGCGGTCTCCTCCGCCGGGAAGGGCTGCAGCAGGCCACCGGGAACCGCGCGCCCCGCGGCGCCGAGCTTGTTGGGCTTCTTGGGCACCGCCGCACCCTGGTAGGTCAGGGAGGTGGCCCGTCCGCCGTCCGCGGCGGGCACGAGCGGCTGGTGGATCTCCGTGTAGCTGCCTTCCGGGCCGCGGGTGACGATGCCGGTTTCGATCCCGTGCTCGAGCACTTCCCGGTCGGATCGCTGCAGGGCCAGGCAGACCCGGTAGGTGACGAGGTAGGCCAGCGGCGGGGCCAGCAGCAGGCCGATCCGGCCCGCCCAGATCGTCGCGTTCAGGGACACGTCGAATTCCAGCGCCAGGATGTCGTTGACCGAGGACACGGTCAGCACCCCGTAGAAGGTCAGTGCCATCATGCCCAGGCCGGTGCGCACCGGCACGTCCCTGGCCCGCTGGACCAGGTTGTGGTGGGCGGTGTCCCCGGACAGCTTGCGTTCTATCCACGGGTAGGCGACCAGCAGGGCGATCATCAGCGTGATGCCGATGGCACCGGCGAAGAAGACCGGTGGCACGGTGTGGTCGCCGGGATAGAGCTCCCAGGGCGGGAAGACCCGCAGCAGCCCGTCGGCCCAGCCCATGTACCAGTCCGGTTGTGAACCCGCCGAGACCTTGGGCGGGTCGTAGGGGCCGATGTGCCAGATCGGGTTGATCTGGAACAGCCCCGAGATGGCGACGAGGATGGCGGTGACCAGGCCGAAGAAGGCGCCGCTCTTGAGGGCGAACACCGGCATGATCCGCACCCCGACGACGTTGCTCTCCTTGCGGCGCACCCCGGGGAACTGGGTGTGCTTCTGGTACCAGACCAGGGCGAGGTGCGCCGCGACCAGCGCCAGCATGATGCCCGGCACGATCAGGACGTGCAGGGTGTAGAGCCGCGAGATGATGATCGAGCCGGGGAACTCCCCGCCGAACAGGGCCCAGTGGATCCAGGTGCCGATCACCGGCACGGACAGCACGATGCCGGACAGGGTGGCCCGGATGCCGGTCCCCGAGAGCAGGTCGTCGGGCAGTGAATAGCCGAAGAAGCCCTCGAACATGCCCAGCACCAGCAGCAGCGCGCCGATCACCCAGTTCGCTTCGCGTGGCCTGCGGAACGCTCCGGTGAAGAACACCCGGAACATGTGCACCATCATCGCCGCCACGAAGATCAGTGCCGCCCAGTGGTGCAGCTGGCGCACCAGCAGCCCACCGCGGACTTCGAACGAGATGCCGAGGGTGGTCGCGAACGCCCGGGACATTTCGGTGCCGCGCAGGTTCTCATACGCCCCGTCGTAGACGACCTCCTGCATGGAGGGGTCGAAGAACAGGGTGAGGTAGACCCCGGACAGCACCAGGATCACGAAGCAGTACAGGGCGATTTCACCCAGCAGGAAGGACCAGTGGGTGGGGAAGACCTTGTTCAGCTGGCGCCGCACCCCGCCCGCCAGGTGCAGGCGGTCATCGGCGGCACCGGCGGCGCGCGCGGCGAGCCGCTGGGCGAAAGGCGTACCCCGGGTCGGCTTCGGCGCGGGAGAGGAATCCATCAGACCTCACGATCAAGTGGTCGCATCGGCGGGCACCACGGCGATCCACGGCAGTGGCCTCGAGATCGCGAGCAACAGCGGTGCCGGCCAAGGGATCGGCCAGGAGCAGGCACGGGGAGGCGGCAAGCCGGCAGCTCGGCTCACGACGTCAGGATTCCGGCGCCGGTGAACCGCCCCAGCCGCTGGATCAGGTCGTCGTCGTCCCCCGCCCGGCGCAGCACGGGCGGCTCCGGGGAGGTCAACCGCAACGCGCCCAGTGGGCGGCAGGCGAACCGCGCGACCACGGCGGGCGGTGGCACCACGTCGCCACCCAGGTAGGCCAGCACGATCAGGTCCTCCGCCGAGGCGGTTTCCACGGCCAGCGCCCAGCCGTGCTCCTCGTCCCACAGCAGGGCGAGATCGCGGTCCGGATAGCGGGGAAGCCGCTCGTCGATGGCCAGGTAGGCGTGCGCGGGCGAATCCAGCTGGACGAAGAAGCTGCCGCTGCCGAGCCCGAGTTCGGCCGCCACCTCACGCACGTACTGGGGCAGGCCGCGAGCCGCGGCGAAATCGAATTCGATGGTCATGGCGTGACCGCCTCTCACCAGAACCGGAGAGTCGCCGCCTGCTTGACGAAACGCCGGTATACCCGCCCCGCGGCGCCCCAACCCTTCCTGTTGCCCAGAATTCGAAGAGGGCGGCCCCGAGGCCGAAGTGGACGCACCGCCGGACGCGCCCGGCTTCCCGCCGCCGCCCGGCGGCCGAAAATCATGGGTGGACCACGCCGAGCCGGGTAACCGGCCCCCATCGGAACGGTGCCGGTGTTCCGGCCCACCGTTCCCGCGCGGGGTGGCTCGTCGGGTGCGACCCGAGGTCGCGCGAGCCTGGCGAGCCACCTCCCGCGTGTCGGTGCCGCCCACATCTACCGCCCGGCGGAGGGAGAACGAAGTGCACCTCGATCCACTCGCGCAGCAGTTCACCACGCTGACCCACGCACTGCTCGGCGCCACCACCACCGGTGAGGTACTGCAGCGGATCACCGACACCACGCTGCGGGTCGTTCCAGGGGCCGACCTGGTCAGCATCACGCTGTGCGCCCCGGACGGCACCTTCCACACCCCCGTGACGACCCACCCCGTCGCCGCCCGCCTCGACCAGCTGCAGTACGAACTCGGCGAAGGCCCGTGCGTGGACGCCGCCAAGCCCACCGGACCCGCCGCCGCGATCAGTGCCGACCTGGCCACCGAACCCTCCTGGCCGGAGTTCGGCCCCGCCGCGGCCGGCCACGGGCTCGGTGCCGTGATGTCCACCGCCCTGATCCCCAGCGGGACACCGGCACTGTCCGGAGCGCTCAACATCTACTCCCACCGGTCCCACGGGCTGGGTGACGCCGACCAGACCGCGGCGCTGCTGCTGGCCACCCACGCCTCCCTGGCACTGGCGCAGGTCACGGCGGTGACCCAGGAACAGCTGCGAAACCACCAGCTGCGCCGGGCGATCGACTCCCGCGACGTCATCGGCCAGGCCAAAGGCATCCTCATGGCCCGCCGCGGCCTCACCCCGGAAGAGGCGTTCGACCTGCTCCGGCGCACCTCGCAGGACCTCAACGTCAAACTCGCCGAACTCGCCGACACCCTCGTCCGGCACCACACCGAAGTCGTCCAGCGCGTCGAGCCGCCCTCGCGCTGAACCGCGCTTTCTTCCCTTGTGGACAAGGGTTTACCCGGGGTCCACAAGGGAAGACGGGCGGATCAGACGCCGCGAGGAGGTGGCGGCGGTCCGTGAGGAAACAGCCCGGCTGACCGAGGTCGACGGACTGGAGTCGGGCCGCGGGTCATCCGGGAGAAGCGGTCCGGGGCGCACGCAGAAGACGGCATGCCCGCGCCGCGGGCGGTCAGCATGTCACTGGCGCTGTGCGAAAACCATCCCTGCAACGGCGTTTGATGCTGATCCCGGCTTCACACCGTACATTCTTGCCGTGCGTCGGGAAAACACCATCCCGTTCCCGCGTTCGAACGTGTTCGTGGTCCACAACAGCGTCGAGAACACTTTGGACGAACCCTACGCCGACGCCCGCACCTTTCGTAGTCACGCTGGCTCGGGGTCACCCGGGGATGTTCCGCGGATCGTGGCCATAGGTATTGCGCTCGGCGATCTTGCCATCCATGGTGCGGATGAAATGCTCCACCTTGCGCTCCCGCGCCGCCTCGCGGCCACGCGCTGTCGCTTCCTGCTTTGCCGCGTGGGTGCTGAAAGTCCGGGAATCGCCCTCGACCTTGTTCTTCCACTCGCCGTTTTCGGCCACCGTGGTTACGCGGACTTTCGCGGGGTTCGCGGCCAACCGCGCGACGCGGGGCTACCTCGGTGACCCGGGGGGCACGGATCACCTTTTCCGGGAGAATCCACGACCGGCGTTTGAGGTGGTGCGCGCGGGGAACTCGCGCCTGCATGAGCGGCCAGCTGCCTTTCGTCCCGCCGGACCGGCGACTCGACCTCGACGAACTGCGCGAAATCGCGGCCAAGGTGGCGGAACAGTCGTCGTTGTGGAGAGACGGCCTGGTCCAGACCAGTCGGGAACGCACCTATGTCGACGTGTTCACCAACGACTACTTGGGTGTTTGGGCGATTTCCTGGGTGGAGCACGCGCACGACACCGGCTTCCACGACCACGACGTGTCCGGCGGGGCGGTGCACGTCGTGGAGGGCGCGATCCGGCACGAGCACCTCCGGCTCGGGGACCGGCCGGTCGGCAAAGCGGTTCACGCGGGCGAGGGATTCTGCTTCGACAACACCTTCATCCACCGGATGCGCCCGGAACCGGGGGCCGGCGCGACCGTCACCATCCACGCCTACTCGCCACCGCTGATCGAGACCGGTCAATACGGCGAAGGCCACGACGGGCTGCTCCACCGGATTCCCAGCCCGGCCGAGGAACAGCTCAAACCCCATGGCGACCAGGGCACGCCGAGCGACGCGGAGGACAGCTTGAGCTCGTCGCGTCCCTGATCGATCCAGCAGCGGGTTGGACGCGCGGAGTCTTCGAGAGCTATAAGCGCTTCCTTCCTTTCGCGCGCCGCACTGCGCCGGGCCGCGACTTCGGCCCCTGCCGGGGTTGAGTCCTCGGCGGACTAGGCTGTTACTGGTCGGTAACTTATGGTGCGCGTATCGAAAACCGGATACGGGACGGCAACGCCGTGGCGTCTTGACTGCTGTCATGACCTACCGCGAACCGGCACGAACGGCGGCCCGCCGCACTCGGGCGCCGGCGTCCTGGTCCTTCGCCACCGCTCCGGGGACGGGCATCACGGTCTACGGGTGCGAACCGGACGAGGCCGCCCTGTTCCGGCAGTTGGCGCCCCGCTTCGGGGTGGCGCCGACCCTCGTCGAGGACGCGGTGTCCGAAGCCAATGTCGCACTGGTGGCCGGAAACCGGTGCATCAGCGTCGGCCACAAAGCCCGGATCACCGAGCGCACCCTGCTCGCACTCAGCCAGGCCGGTGTGCGGTACGTCTCCACGAGGAGCGTGGGGTGCAACCACATCGATGTGGACTACGCGAAGAGCGTCGGCATTTCGGTGGGGAACGTCGCCTATTCGCCGGACAGCGTGGCCGACTACACGCTGATGCTGATGTTGATGGCGGTGCGCAACGCCCAGTCCACCCTCAGGCGCACCGATGCCCATGACTACCGGCTGAACGAGCAGCGCGGGAAAGAGTTGCGCGATCTGACCGTCGGCACGGTGGGAACGGGACGCATCGGTGCGGCGGTCATGGACCGGCTGCGCGGCTTCGGTTGTCGCCTGCTGGCTCACGACATCCGCCCCGGAACCAATGCCGAATACGTTCCTCTCGACGATCTGGTGCGGCAGAGCGACTTGGTGACACTCCACACGCCACTCAACGCCGAAACCCACCACCTCCTCGATGGGCGGCGCATCGACATGATGAAGCGCGGCGCGTACGTCATCAACGCCGGACGCGGTGCCCTCATCGACACCGAGGCCCTGGTTTCCGCGCTGGAAAGCGGCGCGCTGGGCGGGGCGGCGCTGGACGTCCTGGAAGGCGAAGACGGGATCTTCTACGCCGACCGCCGCGACGCCCCCATCGAAAGCGAACTGCTGCCGCGGTTGCAGAAACTGCCGAACGTGCTCATCACCCCGCACACCGCCTACTACACCGACCACGCGCTGGCGGACATGGTCGAAAGCTCCCTCGTCAACTGCCTGGACTTCGAAAGCAGAAAGCAGCACTGGATATGAGAATCGGCATCATCTTCGGGGGGAGTTCCGAGGAACACCCCGTCTCGGTCAAATCAGCCAGGGAGATCGCCAAGAACCTCGACACCGACAAGTACGAACCGTTCTGGATCGGGATCACCCAGGGTGGGGCCTGGCTGCTCTGCGACGGCCCGGACACGGACTGGGAGGACGACGGCCGCCCGGTCGTGCTGTCGCCGGATCGGACCGTCCGCGGGCTCCTCGCCCTGGGCCACGGCAGGTTCGAAGCGATCAGCCTGGACCTCGTGCTGCCCGTGCTGCACGGCAAGTTCGGCGAGGACGGCGCGGTGCAGGGATTGCTGGAACTGTCCGGCATCCCCTACGTCGGCTGCGACATCCAGAGTTCCGCGCTGTGCATGGACAAGTCGCTCGCGTATGTGGTCACCAGCGCCGCGGGGATCCCGACGCCGAAGTTCCGGACCGTTCCGGCGAACGAGGGCGTCGACCCCGGATCGCTCACCTACCCCGTCTACGTCAAGCCTGCCCGCTCGGGGTCGTCCTTCGGCGTCAGCAAGGTGACCCGCGAAGAGGAACTGGCGGACGCGCTGGAGACCGCGAGGCAGTACGACTCGAAGGTGCTGATCGAGGAGGCTGTCGTCGGCACCGAGGTCGGGTGCGCCGTCCTGGGCAACGAGCTGGAATTGATCACGGGCGAGGTCGACCAGATCACCCTGTCCCACGGGTTCTTCAAGATCCACCAGGAAGACAATCCGGAAAGCGGTTCCGAGAACTCGACGATCACCGTGCCCGCGGACATCCCCGAGGAGACCCGGACGCTCGTCCAGGAGACGGCGAAGGCCGTCTACCGCACCCTGGGCTGCTCCGGGCTGGCGCGGGTGGACCTGTTCCTGACCGAAGACGGCACGGTGGTCCTCAACGAGGTCAACACCTTCCCCGGGATGACCTCCTACAGCCGGTACCCGGGGATGATGGCGGCCGCAGGCATGCCGCTCGCCGAAGTGATCGACCGGCTGGTGTCGTTGAGCCTGACGGGGAAATTGCGATGAACGACGATTTCGCCTTCGTGGACGAGTCGGCTCCCGGAATACGCTGGGACGCCAAGTACGCCACCTGGGACAATTTCACCGGCAAACCCGTGGACGGGTACCAGGCGAACCGGATTGTCGGCACGAAGGCGTTGTGCACGGCGCTGGAGGGCGTGCGGGAGAAGGCCGAGTCCCTCGGCTTCGGCCTGCTGCTCTGGGACGGTTACCGCCCGCAACGGGCCGTGGACCGCTTCATCGACTGGTCGCGGCAGCCCGAGGACTGGCGGACGAAGCTGCGGCACTACCCGCACATCGACAAAGCCGAGATGTTCGAAAAGGGTTACGTGGCGAGGAAATCGGGCCACACCCGGGGCAGTACCGTCGACCTGACCCTGTTCCACCTGGCCACCGGTGAACTCGCGGAAATGGGTGGCGGCCACGACCTGATGGATTCGATCTCGCACCACGGTGCAGCGGGGATCACGCCGGTCGAGGCGGAGAACCGGGAGCACCTGCGCTCGATCATGGAGACCTGCGGGTTCCGCGCCTACGAGTGCGAATGGTGGCACTACACGCTGGCGGACGAGCCCTACCCGGCCACTTATTTCGATTTTCCCATCGCGTAGCCGAATTCCTGGGGGAGAGCATGAAGACAAGACCGGCACGCCCGGCCGACGCCGATGCCGTCACCGAGTTGCTGGGCCAGCTGGGCTACCCCGGGAACAGCGTCGCCGCCACGGCGGCCCGGATCCGGGCCTGGGGCGGCGATCCGGCCGGAGCGGTCTACGTGGCCGACGCCGGGGGTGACGTCCTCGGCGTGATCGCGGTGCACACCTGCCCGTTCTTCGAACGCGCCGGCTCCTGGGGGCGGATCGTGGCGCTGGTCGTCGCCGAGCGGGTACGCGGCCGGGGCGTCGGCGGTCAGCTCATGACGGCGGCGGAGCTGTTCGCCGCGAGTCGCGGGTGCCTGCGCGTGGAGGTCACCAGCGCGGACCGCCGGGAGGACGCGCACGAGTTCTACCGGCGCCGCGGCTACCTCGACCAGCGGGGGACCTCGTCCCGGTTCCTGCGCGAACTGACCGCCACCGGGTCCCACGCCGCTGAGACCGTGCGACGAGGGGGACGGGCGTGACGGCACCGCGCGTGGTCGTCGCCGGTGGTCATTCGGCCGGGCACATCGAGCCCACGATGAACTTCGCCGACGCGCTCCGGCGGGTGGAACCCACGGCCGAGATCACCGCGCTCGGCACCGTCCGCGGTCTGGACACCACGCTCGTCCCGGCTCGCGGTTACCCGCTCGAACTCATCCCGCCGGTGCCGCTGCCCCGCGGCCTGAGCCGGGCCCTGCTGGAGACGCCGGGCAGGCTGCGCGACTCGGTGCTGGCGGCCGGGGCCGTGCTCGACCGCGTGCGCGCCGAGGTCGTGGTCGGCTTCGGCGGCTACGTGGCCGCCCCGGCCTACCTCGCCGCCCGCAGGCGGGGCCTGCCCATCGTCGTCCACGAGGCGAACGCCCTGCCCGGGATGGCCAACCGGCTGGCCGCCCGGCTGACCAGGCGCGTGTTCACCGCCGCGCCGGGGGTCCGGCTCCCGCACGCCACCGCCATCGGGATCCCGCTGCGGCGGGCGATCACCGGGCTCGACCGGTCCGCGCTGCGGGCCACCGCCCGGCAGCGGTTCGGCCTGCGACCCGGCGGGCCGGTACTGGTGGTCACCGGCGGTTCGCAGGGCGCGGGCACGATCAACGCCGCGGTGTCCGGCGCGGCCGCGGCGTTGCGGGCGGCCGGCGTGCAGGTGCTGCACATCACCGGGCCGCGGCACGTGGTCGAGGTGCCGGACGGCGACCCGCCCTACGTCGTCGTCCCCTACGTCGGCGAAATGCAGTACGCCTACGCCGCGGCCGACTTCGTCCTCTGCCGCTCGGGGGCGATGACCTGCGCCGAACTGGCCGCCGTCGGCCTTCCGGCCGCGTTCGTCCCCCTGCCGCTGCGCGGTGGTGAGCAGCGGCTGAACGCCGAGCCGATCGTCGCGGCCGGTGGGGCGCTGCTCGTCGACGACGCCGACCTCAGCCCCGCCTGGGTCGAGACCACCCTGATCCCGGTGCTGACCGAGCCCGGGCGCATCGACGAGATGTCGGCACGCGCGTCGGCGGCCGGCGGGCCCGACGCGGGAGCCGTCCTGGCCCGGCAGGTGCTCACCGTGGTCGCCGAACACCGTGCTCGGCGCCGCTGACCGTCGTCGGCTGGGGTGGTGGCGCGCCGGGCAGCCGCACCGTGACGCAGAGCCCGCCGGCGGCCCGGCGGGTGAGGGACAGCGTGCCGTCGTGCGCCTGGGCGATGCTCTTGACGATCGCCAGGCCGAGCCCGGCCCCCGCGTGGTCGTCGCGGATGCGCCGGGTGCCGCGCTGGAACGGCTCGACGAGCGTGGAAACCAGGTACGGACTGAGCTTCTGGCCGGTGTTCTCGACGGTGAGCACCACGGCCTGGGGGTGGACCCGGGTGGTCACCCACACGGTGCCCTGTTCGGGAAGGTTGTGCACGATCGCGTTGTGCATCAGGTTCGTCGTCATCTGCAGCAGGAGCGCGTGGGAGCCGACGGCGGGCGTGATGTCGCCGGAGGTCTCGATGGTGACGCCGCGTTTCTCGGCGAGCGGGAGCAGCGTTTCCGCGGCCTCTTCCGCGATGAGGGACAGGTCGACGTGGTCCCGGTCGAACGACCGCTGGTCGGCGCGGCTGAGCAGCAGCAACGCCTCGGTGAGGTCGATCGCCCTGGTGTTGACGAAGTGGAGGCGGTCGACGAGTTCCCTGGGGTCCCGGTCCGGGTCGCTGCGAGCCAGTTCGAGCAGCGTCTGCGTGATCGCCAGCGGGGTGCGCAGTTCGTGGGAGGCGTTGGCCGCGAACCGCTGCTGTTCGGCGTTGTGCGAGTCGATCCGCGCCAGCATGGTGTCGAAGGCGTCGGCGAGTTCGCGGAACTCGTCCTGGCGGCCTTCCAGCTGGATCCGGTGGGACAGGGAGCCGTTCGCGGCCAGGCGGGTGGCGTTGGTGATGCGCTGCAGCGGCGCGAGCATGCTGCCCGCCAGGATCCACCCGCCCAAGAGGCCGAACAGCAGCAGGAGCACCAGCACCGCGGCGACCTTCGGGCCGAAGGCATCCACCAGATCGGAGCGGTCGGGTATGTGCGGGCCGGGCGTACCCGGCCACCCGGGCTCGTTGCGCTCCGGGAAGTAGATCTCCTCGGGCACGTAACGCAGCAGGAACACCCACACCACGGCGAGCAGCAGGCCACCCGCGACCATGAGGAACCCGGCGTAGCTGAGGGTGAGTTTGAGGCGGACGCTCAGCCCGGGCGCCCTATCCACGGTCCCCGCCGCCGGTGTCGATGCGGTAGCCGACGCCGGGCACGGTGGCGATGAGCCACGGTGTCCCGAGGCGTTTGCGCAACGCCGAGACGGTGATGCGCACGGCGTTGGTGAACGGGTCGGCGTTCTCGTCCCACGCGCGCGCCAGCAGTTCTTCGGCGCTGATCACCCCGCCCTCGGCGGCGACGAGGACTTCGAGCACGGCGAACTGCTTCCGGGTGAGCGCGACGTAGCGGCCGTCGCGGAAGACCTCGCGGCGGAACGGGTCCAGCCGCAGGCCCGCGATCTCCCGCACGGGTGGCCTGCTGTGGGCGCGCCTGCGGTCGAGCGCCCGGAGCCGGAGCACCAGCTCGCGGAGTTCGAACGGCTTGGTGAGGTAGTCGTCGGCGCCGAGCCCGAACCCGGACGCCTTGTCGTCGAGCCGGTCGGCGGCGGTGAGCATCAGGATCGGCATGCCGTCGCCGGAGGCGACGATGCTTTCGGCGATCTCGTCCCCGGACGGCCCGGGGATGTCCCGGTCGAGCACGGCGATGTCGTAGGCGTTGACGCTCAACAGCTCCAGCGCGGTGTCGCCGTCACCGGCGATGTCGGCCGCGATCGCTTCCAGGCGCAGGCCATCGCGGATGGCCTCGGCCATGTAGGGCTCGTCCTCGACCACCAGCACACGCATGAGCCGATGCTACGAGCGCAGGCATATCGGCGGCATATCGAAAAGCACGTACGGGACGGCAACACCGCACCGTCTTGAGTGGAGACATGCTCTCCAGCGAACGAATCCGGGTCCTCGGCAAGGTAGACGGCGCTGTTCCCGAGCCCGTGCCGGTTTTCGACGACGAGACCCCGGCCGTGGCCAACCTCGATCCCGCGCTGCTCGGTGCACTGCGCGCGGCCGCCGCCGACGCCGCGGCCGACGGGGTGCGGATCTTCGTCAACGGCGGCTGGCGCTCGCCGGAGTACCAGGAACAACTGCTGCGCCAGGCGGTCTCGAAGTACGGCTCGGCGGAGGAAGCCGCCCGGTGGGTGGCCACCCCCGGCACGTCCGCCCACGTGTCGGGCGACGCGGTCGACATCGGCCGCGCCGAGGCCAGGGCGTGGCTGTCCGAGCACGGCGCCCGGTACGGGCTGTGCCAGATCTACCGCAACGAACCCTGGCACTACGAACTGCGCCCCGAAGCCGTCGACCACGGGTGCCCGCCGATGTACGCCGACCCCTCGCAGGATCCGCGGACGGCGCCCGGCGACCACCGTTTCGGCCTGCCACGGAGTGGGGCCACCGCCGGGTAGGACGGGGCCTCACTGGTCCGGTGTGGAGCCGCACGGGATGGGGGCTCGCCGGACGCGTTGACCGGCACACCGAGCGCCCGGCGAGTCCTTCCCCACGCGGGAACCGCCGATGCACCTGGAGGCTGACCACTGGCATCGTCCCGACACCGGGCCGAATACCCGCCGCGATCGCCTTCCACCCAAGCCGGTCCCGATTCACCCGTCAGAGTCGCGGTGCGCCGTGATGCGCACGAAGTCCGGCGGTACCACGCGTGCACGTCGGCGCCGGGCGACAGCTCTTCACCCCCACGACCCAGGTGCGCTCGTGTGGGTGAACACAACTCTCCGTTCCCGCTCCCCGAAGCCCTCATCCCCGGGCGGTCGAGATGAACGAGCGGTACCAGTGGTAGCTCGCGCGCGGGGTGCGGCGCTGGGTCGGGTAGTCGATGTGGACCAGGCCGAACCGGTGCTTGTAGCCGTGCGCCCACTCGAAGTTGTCGAGCAGGGACCAGCAGAAGTAGCCGCGCAGGGGTACTCCGGCGGTCACCGCCGCTTCGGCCGCGGCGAGGTGGTCCTGCAGGTAGGCGATGCGGTCGTGGTCTTCGAAGGTGCTCGAATCGGGGTAGACGCAGCCGTTTTCCGTGACGTAGATCGGCGGCAGCCGGGGGTAGCGTGCGGTCAGGTCGGTCAGCGCGGCGGTGAGACCGGCTGGTTCCACCGGCCAGCCCATGCCGGTGCGGGGGACGTCCGGCAACCGCGTCGTGTCCACGCCGATGTCGTGGGCGGTCCGCTTGGCCGCATCCGGCTCCCGGTGGGGCGCGTCGGCGACGTGCAGCCGGTAGTAGTAGTTGATGCCGACGTAGTCCAGTGGTTCGCCGATGATCGCCAGGTCCTCGTCACGGCGGAACGAGAAGTCGGTGATCGCGCCGAACATCGACGTCAGCTCGCCCGGGTACGCCGAACCGAACAGGGGATCGGTGAACTGCCGGCGCAGCAGGCAGTCCTGACGGTCGGCCGCGGCGATGTCCGCGGGGTCCCCGGTCACGGGCACCGCCGGGGACTGGTTGAGCACGATGCCGAATTCCTGCCCTGGACGGGCGTTGGCGCGCATCGCCTGCACGGCCAGGCCGTGGCCCAGCAGCAGGTGGTGCGCGGCGGCCAGCGCGCCGTGCCCTTCCCGTGCGCCTGGTGCGTGCCGTCCTTCGCCGTAGCCGACGATCGAGGAACAGTACGGCTCGTTCAGGGTCGTCCACTTGCTCACGACGTCACCGAGTGCGTCGTGCACGATCGCGGCGTACTCGGCGAAACACCCCGAGGTGTCGCGGTTGCGCCACCCGCCGTCGTCCTCCAGTGCCTGCGGCAGGTCCCAGTGGTACAACGTGGCGAACGGTTCGATCCCCCTGGCCAGCAACGTGTCGACGAGCCGCCGGTAGAAGTCGATGCCGCGCTGCTCGATCCGGCCGCGTCCGTCCGGCTGGATCCTGGACCAGGAGACGGAGAACCGGTACGCGTCGACCCCGAGGCCGTCGAGCAGTTCGACGTCCTCGGCCCAGCGGTTGTAGTGGTCGGCGGCCACGTCACCGGTGTCACCGGAGGCGATCGCACCGGGAACCGTCGAGAAGGTGTCCCAAATGGAGGCACCACGGCCGTCCTGCCGCGCGGCCCCTTCGATCTGGTACGCCGAAGTCGCCACACCCCAGCGGAACCCTGGCGGAAAAGCGATGGTCACGACAAGTCTCCTTTTCAGCCCTTGACGGCGCCCGACATGATGCCGCCGACGATCTGGCGGCCGAACAGCAGGAAGACCGCGAGCACCGGCACCGTGCCGATCGTCGCGGCGGTCAGCACCAGGGTGTAGTCGGTGGTGTAGCCACTGGCCAAAGTGGACAGCGCGGTCTGCACGGTCGGGTTCTCCGGCACCAGCACCACGAGCGGCCAGAAGAAGTCGTTCCACGCCTGCATGAAGGTGAACAACCCGAGCACCGCGGCCGCCGGGCGGGCCGCGGGCATGGCCACGTGCCAGAACAACCGCAACGAGCCGCAACCGTCCATCCGGCCCGCTTCGAGCAACTCGTCCGGGATCGCCCGCTCGAAGTACTGCCGCATGAAGAACACCCCGAACGCGGTCACCAGCCCGGGCACGATCACCGCGTGGATCTGGCCCGCCCAGCCGAACTCGCTCATCATCATGTAGAGCGGGATCACGCCGAGTTCGGTCGGGATCGCCTGGGTCGCGATGATCACCAGCAGCAGCACGTTGCGGCCGCGGAACCGCAGCTTGGCGAAGGCGAACCCGGCCAGCGTGGAGAACAGCACCACCGACACGGTGATCGTGCCCGACACCACGATCGAGTTGGTCAGCGCCAGCGCGAAATCGGTGGTGTCGAAGACCCGGGCGATGTTCTCGAAGAGGTGGCCACCCGGCACCAGCACCGGGGGCACGGAGTCGATCGCGTCCGGCGTCTGCGAGGACACCACGAGCGACCAGTACACCGGGAAGGCCGAGCCGGCCAGCACGGCGATGAGCCCGGCGTAGACCCACGGCCCCGCGACCCGTCCGGCCAGCCGGCGCACCCGGCTTCGCGAACCGGCGGGCGGCGCCGGGGCGGGTGGGTCCAGCACAGCAGTCATGGCTTCCTCAATCCGTCTGGATCCGCTTGGTCACCAGGTAGCCGAGACCGGCGACGAGGATCGTGGCGACCGCCAGCACGACCGCGATCGTCGAGCTGTAGCCGAAGTCGTAGTTGGTGAAGCCCTGCTCGTACAGGTACAGCGCGGCGGTCTGGAACTGCCGGTCCGAGCCACCGGTCGCGGCCGCGGTGCCGGGGTTGAACAGCAGCGGCTCGGCGAGCAGCCGCATGTTGCCGGTGGTCGCGATGATCGTGGAGAAGATGATCTGCGGCCGCAGCAACGGCACGGTGATCCGCCAGAACTGCTGCCAGCCCCTGGCCCCGTCCAGGGTGGCCGCCTCGTACAGGCTCGACGGGATCGCCTGCATGGACGCCAGGAAGATCAGGGCGTGGTAGCCGGTCCAGCGCCACACCACCATGGTGGCGATCGCGACGTGCGAGGAGGCGGTGCCGGCCTGCCAGTCGATGTGCCCGGCGCCGAACAGCTCCAGCACCCAGTTGATCAGGCCGAAGTCCCGGCCGAAGAGCTGGGCGAAGATGATCGTCACCGCGGCCACCGAAGTGACGTTCGGCAGGATCACGCCCATCCTGAACAGCGTGCGGGTCCGCACCTTGCGGTTGAGCAACTGGGCGATGCCGAGGGCGAACAGGATCTGGGGGACCGTGGTCAGCAGCCACAGGCTCAGCGTGTTGCCCATGGCGTTCCAGAAGTACGGATCGGCGAGCAACTGCTGGTAGTTGTCCACCCCGGTGAAGGACGCGCCTTCGGCGTCGAGCAGGTTGCGGTGCTGCAGCGACACCCAGATCGTGTAGAGCAGGGGGAACAGCCCGAAGACACCGAAGATCAGGAAGTACGGCGCCACGTAGGCGTACGGCGCGAACCTGGTGTCCCACCGGTGCCTCCGGGTTGCCCGATCCAAGAACTCCACTGACTCCACGGTCAGCTCGTGAGGTTCTGGACATCACCGACGAACTGGTTCCACGAGTCGTCGCCGCTTTGCTTGCCCTGCTCGACCCGCTGCATCGCGTTGCCGATGGCGGTCTGCACGTCACCGGCCTTCGGGCCCTGGTACTGGGGCTGGAGCTGCTTGGCCGCGTCGGTGAACAGCTTGCCGACAGGAGCGTTGTTGAAGAACGGGTTCTGCAGGCCCACGACGGCCGGGTCCTCGTACAACTGGGGCGTCGACGGCAGCAGTCCGGCGGTGGCGAACACCTTGGCCTGCTGCTCGGGCGCGGTCAGCCACGCCACCAGTTCGACGGCCTTGTCGACGTTCTTGCCCTGCTTGGGGATGGTGAGGTACGAGCCGCCCCAGTTCCCGCCGCCGCCGGGCACCGACGTGACGTCCCACTTGCCCGCGGTGTCCGGTGCCTGGTCCTTGATCTTGGCCATCTGCCAGGCCGGGCAGGTGACGGTGGCGAACTGGCCCTGCTTGAACCCCGTGTTCCAGACCGGTGTCGAGTAGAGCAGCTTCGCCGACAGGCCGGAGTTGACGGCGTCCGCCACGAGGTCCCAGCCCTGCTTGAGCTCCGGGTTGCTGCCCACGGTGATCCGGTCGGACTGGTCGTAGTAACCGGTCGCGGCCTGGCCGACGATGGCGTTGAGCACGGTCGGGCCACCGTCGAACCACTTCACGCCCTCGGGTGCGCCGGCCTGGAACCGCTTGCCCGCGGCCATGAAGTCCGCCCACGTCGGCCACAGCGCGGCGACCTGCGTGCGCTCCGACGGGAGACCGGCGGCTTCGAGCAGGTCCCGGCGGTAGCAGATGGCCAGGCCGCCGACGTCGGTGCCGTAGCCGATCTGCTGGCCGTCCTTGCTCAGCGAGGCGGCCCACTTCCACGGCAGCCAGCGGTCCTTGAGCTGGTCGCCGCCCTTGGTGTTCAGGTCGACGAACTTGTCGGAGGTGGCCTTGAACTGGGCGACGTAGCCGGTGTCGACCGCCTCGATGTCCGCGGCGCCGTTGTTGGTGGCCAGGTGGGCGGCCAGGTTCTTGTGGTGGTCGGAGTAGGAGGCGGTGCGGTCCTGGATCTCGATGTCCGGGTGGGTGCTCGCGTACTCCTTGAGCAGTTCGGTGTAGCCGAAGTTGCCGAACAGGCCGATGGTGAGTTTCGTCTTGCCACCGGCTCCGGATTCACTGCCGCAGCCGCTGACCACCGCGCCGGCCACCAGCGCGGCGCAGACGATCGCCATTGTTTTGGAGCGCATCGAAGGCCTCCGTTTGTTTTTTTGCGCGCTTGAAGAGGAAACGCGACCTCGAGCGACGGGCGGGGCAGCCGATAAGCGGTTCCTGCACCGGCCGGCCCGGGATGTGTGGCGTCCATGACAGCGGGGCCGACCGAGATCCGTCAAGTAACAACACGGTAACGTGCCAAGCTCGGCCACGGGCTTGACTGGGGAAAGTGCGCCTGCCTAGGGTGATGTAACCGCTTACGGTGGACAGGAGGCCGAATGGCGACCGGGCGCGAGATCGCCGAGTTGTGCGGCGTGTCCGTGGCCACGGTGTCGCGGGTCTTCAACCAGCCGGAAACGGTCAACGAGGAGACCAGGGAACGTGTTCTCCGGGTGGCCGGGGAACTGGGTTATCGGCCCAACGAATCCGCGCGAGCGCTCTCGACGAAACAATCCACGATGATCGGCCTGGTCTGGGACACCGACCACCGCAGGCCGGGCTGGCGGCACCCGTATCTGCAGGATCTGCTGATCGGGTTGAAATCCGCGCTCAGCGCGCACGGGTACCACCTGCTCATGCTGGCCACCAGTGGCGACTCGCGGGAGGTCGGCGCGTCGCTGGCCGATCCGGTCGGCTACGTGAACCTGGCGCGCCGACACCACCTCGGCGGGCTGGTGCTGATCGACAGCGGTTCCGACGCGGAGGCGTTCGAAGCCTTCGCGCAGTCGGGGCTGCCGTGTGTCGCGGTCGACGTCGCCGTCGACGGGCCGAACGCCACGTACGTGATGTCGGACAACGCCGCCGGTGCGGGGTCGGCCGTCCGCCACCTCGCCCGGCTCGGCCATTCGCGGATCGCCACGATCACCGGCCCGCCGGGCAACCAGCCCGCCGAGGCGCGGATCTCCGGTTACCGCACGGCGATGCGGGAATCCGGTCTGCGGTCGCGTGAGGACTACGTGGTGACCGGGGACTTCTACCGGGCCAGCGGAACGGCCGCGATGCGACGACTCCTCGCACTGGACGAGCCGCCCACGGCCGTGTTCGCGGCCAGCGACGAGATGGCGGTCGGCGCGTTGCTCGCCGCCAGGGCCGAGGGGCTGCGCGTTCCGCGAGACCTGGCGCTCGTCGGTTTCGACGACATCGAGATCGCGTCCGTGGTCGATCCGGCACTGACCACCGTGGCGCAGGACAAGCCGGGATTCGGGGTGGCCGCGGCCAAGGCGGTCATGGCCATGATCACCGGCGCCGGCCGCGAGGGCCCGGTGATCCTGCCGACCCAGCTGGTCATCCGGGATTCCTGCGGCTCGACCGCGGCGCACGACGTGCGGTAGGAAGCACGCGCAACGAGCGGGCTTGGCGGCGTCGCGGTACTGATCAATGATCGCGCCGGTGAGCGGCATACTCGGGTCGCATGTGGACTGAACTGGTCGCGGCGATCCCGTGGTTGCGGCAGGTCGACCCCCGGGGGCTGGATCTGGACGAGTTCGTGGTGCCTGCCGGTGAGGTGGCCGGAATCCGGGAGCGGCTCGAACGGGAACTCGGGGCGCACGTCATGACCTATCGAGTTTCCGTGCCCCGGCCGGGCGCGAGGCAGTTGTGCCGGATGCTGGTCACCGCGGACCTTTCCGCCGCTGCCATCGGCACGCTGCGAGAAGCCGAAGAACGGACCGGCGTCGTGTTCTGCGCGTATGCGCGGCCGTTGCGACTCCGCGTCACTCCTGGACACCGTCGCCCGTGGCGGGTGTGAGGGGTTCGGTCGATCGCTGGGTGACGAGCTCGGCGACCTGCTCGATCCACCGCACCAGCTGATCGGCGTACGGCCCGCCGGGCAGGGATGAGACCAGGTCGCCGGCTGCCGACACGTGCACCCTCGCGGTGTCGAACGAGCCGAGACGCCGGTGGTTGTCGGCGAGGTTCAGGTGCAGCGACGGGTAGAAGCCGGCCACCTGAGGCGCGGCCTCCGCGGCTCGATCGGCGGCTTCGAGGGCTCGTTCGTCCCAGAGGATCGCCTCGGCCGGGCCGTAGAGGTCCGCGAGGTAGTGGGCGAGCACGCACTGGTGGAAGGAATCGGCGCTCCCGGCGATGCTCTCCCAGATGGTCAGCAGCTCGTCGCGGGCGCCATCGGTGTCACCCTCACGTCCTCGGGTGACCGCCTTCCCGATGGAGGCCATCAGTGTGTCTGTGGTGCCGCTCATGGGCGGTGCTCGGGTGCCGCGATGGGCATGACGAGGGTGCTCAGCGCGCCGTTGTCGGCGGAGCGCACGGTGACGGGCTGGTCCGGGCCGCGTAGATCGAGCATCACGTCCGGGCCGACCGCCTGGAGGATGGCCGGGTAGAGCGTGGTGAGCTGGAACCAGATCACCAGGTCCTCGCCGTCTACCCGAGCCGGAAGGTCGCGTGCGGGGGCGTCCGGGGTGCGCAACTCGACGCTGTTCGGATCGCGACTGAGACGAAGCCCGACGGAGTCGGCCGTGATTTGCTCGAGGGTGGTGACCAGCTGCTGCCTGGCGGCGGTGACGCGATGAGTCACCGCCGCCAGGGAATCGAGCATCAGCCGGTAGTCAGGGAACTCCATCGGGAGGATGGCTATCCGATGGGACACGCCGTTGCCCAGCTCGATCTCGAGTGCTCCCGGCAGCGCTTTGAGCACGATCCGGGCGCTGCGGCGAATCCGGGCCACCGTGGCCCGGAGGTCATCGCCGGACAGTGCCGCGGCCCACGGGTCACCGGCGAACTCCTCGGGCAAGGCGAGCGTGCGGGTGGTCAGCCGATACCGGTCCGTCGCCGTGAGGGTCGCTGATCCAGACGAAATTTCGAGGTACACGGCGTTCAGCACGGGCACGGCCGCCTCCTGGACGGTGGCAGCCAGTACCCGGTCGATCGCGTCGGCCATCGCCGGTCCGGAAAGGACACCCAGCCGGGTCCCGGCTTCCGTGCTCAAGGCGGCCTTCAGCTCCGCCGCTATCCCTTGGGCGAAACGGCTTTCGTTGCCGATGTCCGCGATCCGCTCGTCGATCAGCCTGGCCGCCTCCAGCGGATCGGCGTCGAGCACTTCGTTGACCCGGGGGAGCGGCATCCCGAGCTCACGGAGCTGCCGCAGCCGCACGGCGCGATCGATCTGGGCCTCGCTGTAGTACCGGTACCCGCTGACCGGATCGACCGACTCCGGGGGGAGCAGGCCGGCATCACCGTAGAACCTCAGCGCACTGGGCGTCAGGGCGGTCCGCTGCGAGAACGCACCGATGGACATCAAATGGGGGCTGTTCACCCGTCCATCGTCGGGCTTCGACCAACCTGAAGGTCAAGCAGGCGGCGGCTTCCGGCACTTGACCTCGACTCGAATGGAGGTTCTAGGGTGCTGACCGACCACTACCCAGGGAGAACTCCGGCATGGCTGTCACGACCCCGCGGGCCCGCGTATTCAGCTCGGCGATCGGTGACGACGCCGTCCGCTTCGGCGACCGGATCCTCATCGCGCCCGCTCTCGGCAAAGAGGCAGGCAGGTCGATGAGCGCCTACACGTCGTTCCTCTCCGCGGGGGCGCGTGCCGACCTGCCTGCCTCCTACGCGGAGGTCTGGGTGGTGCTCGACGGCGTGCTGCGGGTGGGTGCCCAGAGCGATGCCGTGACGGTGCACGCAGGCGAGTTCGTGCACGTTCCGGAGCAGACGCCCGGGGTCGTCGAAGCCATCGAGGACACCACCATGGTCTGCGTGTCGGTACCCGCTCATTGACGAGGGCGGCCCCGCAGCACTTCGTAGCGCAGCACCACGTTGTCCGAGCCGTCCCCGCGCCGGGTGTCCAGCAGGCGCAGCGGCGGGGCACCGGCGTCGAAGGCGGGCACGCCCGCTCCCAGCGCCACCGGGCCGACCATCAGGTGCACCTCGTCGACCAGTCCGGCGGTCAGCAGGTGGTTCCACACCGTGCGGCTGCCGAAGACCACGACGTCCCCGCCGCCCTCCGCCTTCAACGCGGCCACCGCCTCCCGGGCCGCCGACCGGGCCACGATCGTCGTGGTGGCCGTCCAGGGGGCGGTGTCCGCTTCGGTGAGCGAGTCGGACACGACGAGCTTGCGCAGCCGCTCGTTGCGGCGGGCGATGTCCTGGTGCATCGGCGCGGAGGCCGGATTCGCCAGCACGTCCGGGCTGCGCGAGGGGTCTTCGGCGATCGCAGGCCAGTAGTCCCTGAGCATCAGGTAGGTGGTGCGCCCGAGCACGAGCGCCTCCGCGGACCGCTGGCGCTCGTGGTTGTACTCGTCGAAGAACCCGCCCATCGGCAGCGGGGCCGGGTCACCGCCCGGACCGGCGACGAACCCGTCGAGCGAGACGAGGTTGGTGACGATGAGCTTGCGCATGGTGTCCTCCTGGATCGACGACCGTCACCCGGGTAGAGACAGCGAGCACGCCGGATTCATCGGTCTTCGGCAGGAAATTCGCGCGGCACGGGGAAGCGGGCCACGACTTCGGGGTCGATGAAGGTGGCGAGCCAGCAGATCCGGCCGTCGCGCAGCTGCGGTACGACGATCCCGCTGAGCTGGAAGCCCGCCCCGGCGTTCCGGTAGCAGGCCAGTGCGGGCTGTGCGTTCGCGGTCACCGGCAGCAGGCGCCACGGCGTGGCGAACAGGCGGTCCACCAGGAACTTCCGCACGTCGTCGCGGCCGTCGAACCACGCGGGCAGCGGCGGCATGGTGAACCGGACGTCCTCGGTGAGGAGGCCGAGCAGGCCCTCGACGTCGGCCTTTTCCCACGCGGTGACCAAGGCGCCGACCAGGTCGCGGACGCCGTCCTCGCCGAGCGCGGTCAGTTCGTCCTGCTGCGAGCGGGCCGGAACGCGTTGCCGGACGGCCGCCTTCGCGCGCTGCAGGGCGCTGTTCACCGAAGCGGTGCTGGTGTCCAGTATCCCGGCCACTTCGGCGGCGCTGAAGCCGAGCACGTCCCGCAGGATGAGCACGGCGCGCTGGTTCCCGGGCAGGTGCTGCAGCGCGGCGACGAACGCCAGCTCGACGCTTTCCCGTCGCAGGTAGACCGCTTCCGGGCACGGCTCCACCCACACCGGCCCGGTGACCGGCTCTCCGAGATCGGTGGTCTGCGTGAACGACGGCCCGTGGTCGGAGCTGAGTGACCGGCGTTGCGTGGACAAGCGCAAGCAGGCGTTCGTGGTCACGCGGTACAGCCAGGTCCGCAGTGAACTGCGCCCTTGGAAACCAGCCAGTCCACGCCACGCGGCGAGCAGCGCTTCCTGCACCGCGTCCTCCGCGTCCTGCGCGGAGCCGAGCATCCGGTAGCAGTGCGCATACAGCTCCGCGCGGTGCGAGGCGACCAGCTCGTCGAACGAGATCATGCCGCCATCATGTGCGGCGGAAGGCCGCCGGGGAAGCGGATCATCGAGCAGGCGCTCAGTGTTGCCGGCGTGCGAGCCAGTCGGTGGCCAGTTCGGTGAGTTGCGCGGCGCCGCGGTCGTTGAGGTGGATGTGGTCGATGAGCAGTTCGCGGCCCGCGCCGCGGGTCACGTCATCCCAGCTCTGCCCGAACACGTAGTACTCGGTGGCCGCCCAGAGCGCCAACGGAAAGCTGAAGTCGTAGGGCTGGAGGCCGGTGCGCTGGGCGAGGATGCCGGTCATCCGCTCGTGCACGGGCAGGTAGTCGACTCCGGCACGGGCGGCTGTTTCCTTGATGGCGGCGTTGAACCCGGAGAGCGTGCGGTTCACTCCGGTGTCCGGGTCCTCGCCCAGCGGCGGCAACGACATCAGCGCGATCCGGGCGTTGGTCCCGGATTTCAGCCGGTCGACGATCCCGGTGAGGTTGGCGCGGTAGTCCGCCAGTGGCACGCCGTTGCGGACATCGTTGGTGCCGACCAGGACCGTCACCGCCGCGGGACGGCACGCCATGACGTCGGTGTCGACGCGGGCGAGCAGGTCCGCGCTGGTGTCGCCGTTGACGCCCGCGTTGACGAATTCGTAGGCCGCGAATTCGGGCTTCTCGCGCAGCGCGCCGACCCAGTCACCACCGAGCGTGCCCTGCGTCATGCTGGCGCCCGCGTTGACCACCACCGGCCGGGCCTGCTCGCCGGCACACGCCTCGGCCGGTGTGCCGTCCGGTGCCCGCACGAACGCGAGGTACCCGGCGGTGCCGAAGACCCCGAGCGTGGCGACCAGCACCAGGCAGGCCGCCAGGAGGACGCGCTTCTTCGTGAGGACCTGGTATTTCATGCTCCACCCCAGTCGGTTGGTGAGTGCTCACTAACTAGTTTAGTTAGTGAGCACTCACCAGCGTCAACGTGACCGCGGTCACCAGGAGGGGGTGCCGACGGGAGCACTTCTATGACGCTTCGCGGGGCTCCGGGGTCATCGCCCCGATGCGCGAGCACCTGGCCACGATGCTCGATCGCGCGGCCGCACGGGGAGAGGTCGGCGAGGAAGCCACCGCCGACACCGCGGCCCGCCTGCTCGAAGGGCTCGTGCTCGCCCGAGCCGCGTTCGGCGGATCAGCAGCCGGTGGCGGCACGGCACCGGCTGACATCGACGAGGACGCGACCCTGATCCTTCGCGCGCTCGGCTACCGCCGGGACCGCCCTGAGCGGTGAGTGCCGGTGCCCGCTCACGACACGCGAGCGGGCACCGCCGACGGCCCGGATCAGCGTTGTCGCTGGGCCATCCACTGCCAGATGTGAGTGCCGTCGATGCTGGGATCGTTGCGGGCCACGTAGATCCACGACCAGTGCCCGGGGAACTGGTGGCCGTTCCAGACGACGTTGTCGTAGAGGGTCATCGAGGAGCCGGGGATGAGGTCGTGCGCGTGGACGGTGTTGGCCTCCGGGTCCACCGTGGTGTCGTCGCGGGAGGTGACCAGCCAGGTGGGGGTGCTGATGGCGGCCAGTTCGGCGTCGGGGATCAGCGTCGGGCCGCCGCCCAGGGAGGTGACGACGCCGCAGATCGGCACGGACGCGGCGAACGTGGTGGGGTAGACGGTGGTCATCTTCATGCTCATATAGCCGCCGTTGCTGCACCCGGCCACGTAGATGCGCTTGGGATCGACGGAATGCCCGCGGACGACATCGCGGACGATCTCGTGGATGAGCGGGGCGAAGCGGGGGCCGTCCTGCATCCAGGCGGAGGTGCTTTGCGGGGCGACGACGTAGGCGCCGCCGAAGATCTGCTGGGCCTCCCGGGTGGCGAAGCCCAGCGCGCCGCGGTTGGCGCGCAGCGTGGTTTCGTTGTCGTAGTAGTTGTCCGGCAGGGAAGCGCCTTCGCCGCCGCCGTGCAGCCAGACGATCAGGGGCCGCCTGCCGTGCCGGGGTGACCGGGTCGGTGAGTAGAGCCGATACTTCATGCCCGACCCGGAGACGTGGTGGCTGAAGGCGTCGACCTCGGGGTTGGCCAACCGGCCCTGCACGAAGCGCTTGATGGTGACCGGCCGGCCGTGGCGCAGGGTGATCGGAGCGTTCTGGGTGATGGTGTAGACCAGATCGAGCCGGAAGTTGCGGCCCTTGCTCCCGACGTAGCCGAGGGTGGCGCCGCCGGGCTGCCCCTCGGCGTGGCTCAGCGTGAGCACGATGTTCCCGCGGCGGTCGAGCTGGGCGGCGGTCACCGGCCGGTCCAGGTCGTACGCGGGTTCGCCGGAGATCGGGAAAGTGGCCTTGGCGTGCACGCTGAACGTGCCGGCCGTCAGGCTGGCCGGGTCGATCGGTCCGAGCCGGGAGGTGCCGAGGGTGACCGCGGTGACCTGCTCGCCACCGTCGAGCGTCACCGCGTCGAGGACGAAACCCACGCTCGGCTGGTGAAGGCTGTCGGCGTGGGCGAGGCCGGGCAACGCCAAGCCGGCGGCCGCACCCGCGCCCACGGCCAACACGGCGCGACGATTGATCAACATAGCCATGCGAACTCCTTCGTCCGGTTCCGTTCCGATGATGGCAGCTGGAGAAGCCGAGCTGAACGGATCGGCGAAGGCGGACCGGGAGGAGATCGGTGGAGCGCACCGATCTCCTCCCCGATCCGGGCTCAGTGGGCGAGCACGCCGCTGAGTTCGTTCGGCACGCCGGGCAGCGAGCCGGTCGCCGTTTTGGTGCCGGACGCGAGATCCACCGCGTGGATCTCCTTCTTGCCGGGGTCGGTGACGTAGGCGGTCGCGCCCCGGACGAAGATCGCGGGCCGCGGCTGCTGCCACTCCAGCGGCTCCTGCCATGAACCGAGCACCGCGATCTTGCGCACCACCGAACCGCTCACCGGGTCGATCACGTGGATCTGGCCGTCGGTGCCCAGCACCAGCGCTTCGCCCTGCGGGCCGCGGGCCAGCGACCGGAAGGTGTAGCTGGTGCCGAGGTCGACGTGCCGGAGCGTGGCGTTCTCGGTGTCGATCAGCGAAATCCGGGTCGGGCGCTCCAGTTCGGCGGCTTCGTCGACCTTGTAGTCGCCGAGGGTGATCGGCGAGACGTCCGAACCGGCCTGGTTGCCGATCCGCCCGTACGGGTCGGGACTGGTGACCTTCGTGATGGTGCCGTTCCGGTAGATCAGCGCGCCGGTTTCGCAGCCGATCACCACGGCTTCCCCGCGCGCGGCCGCTTCCCCGTGCACGCCGGGGCACTGGTCGTTGCGCGCGATCTCCTTGCGGTCCTTGTCCAGTACCGCGATGCCGGGCCGCTCGTCCTCGTTGCCGATGGTGGTGACCAGTTCGCCGTTGGCGAGTTCGACCGCGACACCGTGGTGCGCTTCCGGTGTCTTGTACTGCGGCGCGGGCAGCGGCCCGGTGCCGAGCGTCTTCGGGTCGAACACGGTCACTTCGCCGGTGCCGTCGGCGAAGAGCACGGTCTTGCCGGCGTGCCGGACGACGTGCCCCGGCTTCGGTGCCGCCACCTCGGTGCCGGTCAGCACGGCACCGGCGGCGTCGAGCACCCGGAACCCGGTGGAGGTCGAGACCATCAGGTGCCGGTCGTCCCCGGCGGCGTTGAGGCGGTTGAAGCCGTCCAGCGGGATGTCCTTGGCCACCTGCAGGGTTTTCCCGTCGAGCAGGTAGATCCCGCCGTCGTAGGTGACGGCGACGGGCTCGGCGACGGTGGCGCTCTGCTGGGCTTGCGGGGTTGGCTGGGCTTGCGGGGACGGCTCGGAACCGCATGCCGTCAGCACCAGCGCGCTCACCGCGGTGAGCGCGGTGTACCCGGCGGATCGCCGCCGGGTGAACAGGGATGTTGCCATTTCTCTCGTACCTTTCGGTTGTGCCCGGTGCTCAGGGGCGGTTCAGGCTGGTGGCGATCGATTCGGTGTTGGCGCGCATCATTTCCAGGTAGGTGGCCGCGCCCTGGCCCGGTTCGCTCAGCGATTCGGAGAACAACGGCGTGACCTCCACGTGCAACCCCGCCTGCTCAGCCAGCACGCGCGCGAGCCGGTCCGGCTGCGAGGAATCGGCGAAGATCGCCGGCACACCGGCCGCGCGGACGGCGTCGGCCAGCGACTTGAGGTCGGCCGCGCTGGGCGAGGCGAGCGTGGTGCCACCCGGGATGACGGCACCGATGACCTCGAAGCCGAACCGCTGGGCGAGGTAGCCGAAGACGTGGTGGTTGGTGACCAGTTTCCGGCGCTCCGGCGGGATTTCCGCGAACCGCGTGCTCATCGTGGTGTCGAGCGAGCCGAGCTCACCGCGGTACCGGTCGGCGTTGGCCCGGATCGCCGCCGCGTCCACCCCTGGCACCTGTGCGGTGACCTGGTCGGCGATCAGCGTCACCGCGTCACGCACCCGCCCGGGGTCGGTCCAGAAGTGCGGATCCGGGCGCCCGGCGGCGTCTTCCCCGGTGTAGCTGATCGGGTTCACCCGTTCCCCCACCGCCAAGGTGGGCACCCCGCTCTCCGCGGCCGCGGAAACGTTGCGCAGCATGCCCTCTTCCAGGCCCAGTCCGTTGTAGACGATCAGCCCGGCGCGCTCGACTTCGGCCGCCTGCTGGGCGGAGATGCCGAAGGAGTGCGGATCGGCGTTCGGTTTCATCAGCACGGTCACCTCGGCCTGGTCACCGACGATGGCGCGGGTGACGTCCCCGAGGATGTTCGTGGTCACCACCACCGAGCCGCGGCCTTCGCCCGCCGCCGTGCACCCCGCGGCGACCAGCAACACCGCGATGACCAGCGCGAGCCGCCTCATCGGCCGGTCTCCACCAGGAAGCTGGCCTTGCCTTCGACGGTCAGCGTCCTGGCGCGGCGGAGGTTGTCGTTGTAGTCGATTTCGAAGACCTCTCCGGACGCGGGATTGTTGACATAGGCGCGAGTGGTGTCGACGTGGATCGACGGCGTGCCGCCGGCCGCGTCAGCCGTCATCAGCGGGGCCTGCGCCTGCTCCTTGCCGGTGGCCGCGTCGAAGGCGTGCAAGATCCCGTCCCGGGTCAGCACCAGCAACGGCGCGCCTTCGCCCACCGCGTTCACCGCGGCGACCGGACCGGTCTCGACGTGGCTCCACGTCCGGCGGCTGACGTCCAGCGACCACACCGCGTCCGGCCCCGCCGTCGCCGCCAGCGTGGTGCTGCCCGGCCGATGGGTGAACCGGGTGGCCCGCTCCTGCGCCCCGGCTTCGCGCGGATACGGGATCTTCTCCCCGGCGAACACCCCGTCCTTCCCGGTGACCAGCAAAGCTCCGTCCGCGCAACCGAAAACGACCCCGCGCCGGGTGACCGCCTGCCCCTGGACCTCCGGGCACGGCTGCTCGATCGCGGTAACCGGCCCGCCCTGCCGGTCGTGGACCCGCACTCCGCTGGGACTCCCGACCAGGACGTGTTCCTCGTAGGGGATCGCGATGCCGGACTGCGGTATCGACCCGAGTTCGGCGATCGAGCCCTTGTCCGACTGCGCCCGGTCGAGCAACTTCGCCGTACCGTCCGCAAAGGACAGTGCGGTCACCACGGGATCGCTGTACGCGGCCAGCAGTTGCTTGCCAGGGGTCACACCCAGTTCGCGGACCGACGCGCGGTAGTAGTGCACGTGGTCGCCGTGGTCGACCATCCAGGACCCGCTGTCCACCACGTGCACCGAACCGTCCCCGCCCGTCAGGTAGCCGAAGCGCCCGTCACCGGCGAGGTCGCGCACGCCGTCGACGTGCCCGGCCGGGTGGACCTGCTCGGTGATCAGGTCCACCACGCGCACGGCGCCGGTTCCGGCGTCCGCCACCACCAGCCGCGACTGCGCCTCGGCGGTCTCCTCCGCGCCTTCGACGTAGCCGTGCGGTGCCTGCACGGGTGGTTCTTCGGTGCCGCAAGCGGTGGCCAGCAGCACCACGGCCGCGAGCAGGCCGCGGCGGCCGAGTTTCCTCATGAGTGCTCGATTTCCGTTGTGGTGGGCAGGAATCGCCGCCGCGCGGCGGCGAGCAGCGCGGAGACGAAGAACAACAGGACGGAGGTGGCCGCGATGGTCGCGCCCGCGGCCGTGCCCCAGTGCCACGAAACGACCAGGCCCGCGAGGGTGGCGAGGCCGCCGAGCAGGGCGGCGACCAGCATGATCGTGGTGATCCGCCGCGCCCAGAACGTCGCCGCCGCGGCGGGCGCGACGAGCAGGCCGAACACCAGGAGCGTGCCGACCACGCGGAACGACGCGACGATGGTCAGCGTCACCAGCATGAGCAGCAGCGCGTTCGCCACTCCGGGACGCAGCCCCAGCGTGTGCGCCTTCCTGGCGTCGAAGGTGAGCGCGGTGAACGAGCGGTAGCCCAGCAGCGAAACCACCGCCACCACGGCCAGCGTGATCGCGAGGCCGATCAGGTCACCGGAACCGACCGCGAGCACGTCGCCGAAGAGGAACCCGGTGAGGTCGACGGCGAACGACTGCGAATGCGAAACGATGATGACGCCGGTCGCGAGCATGCCGGCGAACAGGAGCCCGATGGTGGTGTCCTGGGACAACCGCCGGGACCGGCTCAAGGCGGTGACCCCGAGCGCCATCGCGCCCGCGCTGAGCGCGGCGCCGAGCAGCGGGTTCACGCCGGCCAGTGAGGCGATCGCGACCCCGGGCAGCATGCCGTGCGACATCGCGTCACCGATGAAGGCCATGCCCCGCAGCACCACCCAGGTGCCCACCAGCGCGCACACCGCCGACACGAGCAGGCCGGCGACCAGCGCGCGCTGCACGAACGACACCTCGAAGGGGATGACCAACCAGTCCACACCGGACACTATAGTGGTAACGATTGTCATTACCATGGGTGGAGTCGAATGAACGAGGTCACAGTGCGTGACGTGCATGCGAGCTACGGACCGCGGAAGGTGGTGCACGGGATCACCGCGGTGGTACCGGGTGCCCGGCTCACCGCGGTCGTCGGAGCGAACGGCGCGGGGAAGTCGTCGCTGCTCAACGTGATCGCCGGGGTGCTCACACCGACCGCGGGTTCGGTGACGAATCCATGCCGTCCGGCTTATGTGACCCAGCACAGCGAGGTGTCCGGCGCACTGCCGGTCACCGTGCGCGCCACGGTCGCCATGGGCCGCTGGGCCCACCGCGGGCCGTGGCGTCGCCTGTCCACAAAGGACAAGTCAGTGATCGACGACTGCCTGGAACGGCTGGACATCACGTCGATCGCCCACCGCCGCCTGGGCGACCTCTCCGGCGGTCAGCGGCAGCGGGCGCTGGTGGCCCAGGGCCTGGCGCAGCAATCCGGCTTGCTGTTGCTGGACGAACCCGCGGCCGGACTGGACCTGCGAGCCCGGACCCTGATCGACGAAGCGCTGGACGCCGTGCGCGGTGAGGGCGTGACGATCCTGCGCGTCACGCACGACCTCGCCGTCGCCGACCAGGCGGACCACTGCCTGCTGCTGCGGAACGGTCACCTCGTCGCCGAAGGACCGCCGCGCTCGGTCCTGACCCCGGACCGGGTGGCCGAGGCTTGGGGCGTGCCCCGGGTCGGCTGAGGCCGGTCTGGAGCCGGGTGTCCTCTTCGTGCCACCCTCGTGCAGGTCCACGGGAGCGGTGGTGCAGCGCCTGGACGAGTACCTGACCCGGATGGCAGGCGAAACGCTGGACACCGACGCGCAGGCCGCCCCGATCACCCTGACCCAGGCCACCGGCTGCACCGGACTGGACGTCAGCGGACCGAGCTGGGGTGTGGTGCCACAGGCGGAACGCGTGATCACGGCAGGTGCCAACACCGGCAAGTACGTCGACGACCTGGGCGCCTGGCTGCTGAACGACTGGTTCTCGCAGGGCGTGGGTCGCGACGGCGTGCAGGTGACCGTCCGGTGGCACCGGGACGAGCCCCAGCTCACCATCACGGCGACCGGCCCGTGCTCCTGGCCGGCCGACCGCGACGGCGGGCCGCCGGGCGGACGGCTGCCGCCCCTTCCGCCGCCCGAGGGGCCGACCGCGGTCGCCTTCCCGGGAGACTCCGCACTCTGCACCTCACCCAAGCGCAAGGTGCTCGACCCGGACGCGCCCGCGTTCGCCGGTCCCGGTCCGCACCCGGTGGCGATGCTCACCTACGCCGAGGAGAAGGACTTCAACCACGGCCAGGTGTCCATCGCGGCGGACTGGGCACCGTTGACCGGCACCCCGAAGCACGCGAACGCCCAGCTGGCCGTGTGCGTGCGCGTGCAGCCCACCACGGACACCGGCACCGACGTCGCCTGCGACTACAAAGACCCAGCGGACCCGGCGGGCTACGGCACCCCGTTCGAATTCGACCTGTTCGAGACGACTTACCACGTGACGGTGCGGCAGGCCAGGGACGGCGCTTTGGTCGAGGCGTTCACCTTGCCCGGCACCCGGGGCGGGGAATCCCAGTGTCCGTCCCAATTCCTCGGTTACCACCGGAAACTCGCGCTGGGCCTCGATTTCGCCGTGTTGAAGGACAAACTGCGCCCGCTCGCCGAGTCACCCCGCTGAAGGCGGAGCCGCTCCTGACGAGCGCCGGGCTCGCACCGGAGTGCGGTGGTTCCGGCGGTCGACGAGGTCGCGCGTGACGGCGGAGCCACCCCAGCCACCGAGGACGAAGGCGAGCAGGCTGACCATCTGCCGAGCGTTGTCCTCGAGGTGCGGCAGCACCAGGAGGGTGACGCCCACCGCGGCGAAGGCACCGCACAGGCCCAGGGCCACAGTGAGCGAGACCTCCGCGGCCTTGCCGACGGCACGCGGCGGCACCGGCCGGTCGACCCAGTTCTCCCCGCGCCGGTGCAGCCAGGTCTGCCGCAACGTGTGCAGCTCGGCGTCGAAGATCCCCACGTTGTCATTGTGCAGCTGCGGCAGCACGTACCGGTACCCGTGGCTGTCCTCGACCACGGCGACCCGCATCCTGGTGCCGCCGCGGGTCATCAACTGGCCCGGCTTCTCGGTGATGTCACGGACTTCCGGCCACGGGATGGTCCAGCTGCCCGACAGCCGCGAGATCCGGATGCCGGTGGCGTCCACCCGCGTGCGGCGAGCCAGGACCAGCCAGTGGAAGGCCCCGCCCCAGAACATGAGCAGCACCAGGGCCCCGATCTGCTCGGCCGGGGGCGACCGCAGGAAGGCGGCTGTCACGAACGCGGCCACGGCCAGGTTGGCCAGCCCGAGCGTCACCGCCCGCCCCCTCGACACCCGGAACTCCTGGCGGTAGTCGTCGTCCAGTGGATCAAATCTCCCCATGCGGTCGAGATTACGAGAGGGCGATAACGGAATCGCTTCTTTCGGTGGGGCCTGCCCCAGTGCGAGTGCGGTGGCTGGCTTCAGTGCGCTGTCACCGGCGGGTCGGCAGGCTCGTCCTGAGTCAGGGGGATCTCAGGACCGGGGGGACTGGCATGGTGATGGACGTCGGACGACGGCAGAGCGCCCTCGTGGCGGTGGGCGCGTTGGTGTCCTCGGCGGTGCTGCTCTACCTGGGCACCGGGCCGGCACCGATCCCCGCGCTGACGTGGCTGGCGCCGCTGCCGCTGCTGTGGCTGGCGCCGCGGGTCAGCGCCCGGGTGACGCTGGCTGTCGCGTTCACCGCCGCACTGGCGGGCACCGGTAACAGCTGGGCGTATTTCCTCGGTTCGGACTCGGTGCCGCTGCTGATGGTGCCCGTGCTCCTCCTCTGCCTCTCCTTGCTGCTGATGCTCGCCGTCGGCCTGTTCCGGGCGCTGGTGGTGCGGGACCGTCCGCTGGCGGCGGCGTGCGCCGCGCCGGCCGTGTGGGTCGGCGGGCTGTACCTGATGTCGCTGGCCAGCCCGGTGGGCGTCATGGGAACGCTGGCCACCACCCAGGGCGACCTGCCGATCCTGCTCCAGACCGCCGCCGTGACCGGGTGGTGGGGAGTGGAGTTCCTGGTGTTGCTGGTGCCCGCCGCGGTCGCGGCCGTGCTCGCACCCGGGATCGCCACCGCGGCGCGGCTGCGCACCGGCATCGCGGTGGCGCTGGTACTGGTGGCCGCACTGGGCTACGGAGTGGCGCGGCAGCCGGGCTCGACGGAGGCCAGGTGGCGTGTCGCGGCCATCGCCCAGACCGACAACAAGTGGGCGACCGAGATCACCGACCCCGCCGGAGCGGAAATCCTACGGTCCTATGTGGACCAGATCGCGGCGCTGCCCGACGGGGTGCGGCTGGTGGTGTTGCCGGAGGCGGTGTTCACGGTCGACGAGGCGAACACGGAGGCACTGCTGGGACCGTTCCAGCGGGCCGCCGAGGCCAAGGGCGCTGATGTCGCGGTCGGCGCGCTCGTGCGGTCGGCGCAGGGGAGCAAGTACAACACCGTGCTGGGCGTCCCGGCCGACGGCGGTCCGCCCGCGGTGTACCGCAAGTGGCACGTGGGCGTTTCCCCCCACACGCTGCCGGGCGACGAGGTGGCGCAGCTGCCCGGCGGTGTGGGCCTGCAGAACTGCGGGGACGTCAACTTTCCCTCGCCGAGCCGGGAATACGCGCTGGCAGGCACGTCCTTGGTGGCCGTCCCCGGCGACGACGAAGACGTCGACGGCTGGCAGCACAGCAGGACCGCCGTGTTGCGCGGCGTGGAGAACGGCATGGCGATGGCCTGGGCCGCCACCGACGGCAAGACCATGATCAGCGACGCCTGGGGCCGGGTGCTCGCCGAGGACACCACCGGCGGCAAGCCGTTCGCCGTCGCGATCGCCGACGTGCCCAGCGGCGTCGGCCCCACGTTCTACAGCGAGTGGGGCGACTGGTTCGCCTGGCTGTGCCTGGCGATGGCGCTGGCCGGGACCGCGTTCGCGTTCCGCCGGACCTCCGCACCCCGAGCCTGAGCGGCACAGGCGCGGGGCCACCGATCCTGCCGAATCCGGCGCATGCCACGGTTACCGCCATGACGGCAGCCGCACCGATCAGCTCACCGGCCGCGACCTCGCCCGGCCCCCTGGAAATGGTCGCCCGCCGGGCGGCTCAGCACGTGGTGGACTGGTCGCTCGCCGTCGGCGCCGGTTGCCTCGGCGGGTTGCTGGCCGGACTCGTGGTCGTGCCACTGGTGAAGTGGGGTGCGGTGGCGCCCGTGGCGATCATCTGGGTTCCGGTGGTGACCTTCGCCGCGATCACCTTCGTCGCCGACCTGCTGAACCAGGTGTGGGTGCCGCTGCGCCGTGGCGGGGTCACCCCGGGGATGCTGGTCATGGGACTGCGGGTGGAAACCCTTCGCGGCGGTGCGCCGAGGGCCCGTGACTACCTCCTCCGCTGGCTCCTGTTCACCGTGGACGGTCTGCTGCTCGGGCTGGTGGCGGCGGTCAGCATCGCGGTGACCCAGCGGCGCCAGCGGATCGGTGACCTGGTGGCGCGGACCGTGGTGGTCCGGACCATCTAGGTCACTACACCTGGGCACCGGCCCTGGCCGAAAGTACTACTCGCCGTGGACGTCGCGGTGTGCGTCCTGCTGGGATGGGCCCCTCCCGGAACCCCCAGTCAGGAAAGGACCGCTGTGCGCAGACCTTCCGTCGCCGCGGTGCTCGCCGCCACCGCGGCGCTCGTGCTCACCGCGACCGCCGTCCCCGCCGTCGCCAAGCCCGATCCGTTCGCCGGGTTCACCGGCCAGCAACTGTCCTGGGGACCTTGCGCGTTCACCCCGGAACCGGACGCGGTGCCCGCCGAGTGCGCGCTGGTCACCGTGGCCCGTGACTGGGCCGAGCCCGGCAACGGGCGAACCCTGCAGGTGTCCATCAGCCGGGTCGCCGCGAGCGGTGACCACCTCGGCTCGCTGCTGATCAACCCGGGCGGTCCCGGCGGGCAGGGCACCTCGCTGCCCGGCTCGCTGGCCGCGGTCCAGCCGCAACTGCACGAGCGCTACGCCCTGATCGGCATGGATCCGCGCGGGACGGGCCAGGAAGGCGGTACCGCACCCGAAACGTGCGAGGTGCCGCTGGACCGGTTGTCCCCGCGCACCGACCTCGACGCCAGGGACCGCTCGGCCGACAGCATCGCCGAACACCTCAAGCAGCCGCGCGCGGTCGCCGAGGCGTGCCAGAGCGAAGCACTCGCGCCGTTCCTCACCACCTGGCAGACCGCCCACGACATGGAGCTGATCCGCCTCCTGCTCGGCGAGTCCACGCTGAACTACGTGGGCTACTCCTACGGGACCTGGCTCGGCGCCAAGTACGCGGCGCTGTTCCCGCACAGCGCCGGCAAGCTGGTGCTGGACTCCAGCACGAACTTCCAGGGCAGGCTCCAGGCCGCCTTCGAAGCCTGGCCGCCGATCAACCAGCGGCTGTTCGAAGACGTTTTCCTGCCGTGGATGACCCGCCAGTTCCCCGAAGAGGTCGGGGCCACGGTCGAGGAAGCCGCGGCGAACTGGGAGCGGGGGCGCGAGTTCTTCGCGAGCTTGGGTGCTGGCCCGGACAACTACGACACGATCTTCACCGGCATGGGCTCGGAGCTGCGCTGGGTCCTCGGCGCGGGGATATTCGTGCTCGGGGTGGGCGGAGCGGATGGCGAGGACCCCGTCGCCGCGCTGCGTGGCTCGGAACTGGCGCCCGCGCTGGACGAGCTGTCCCGCGAGCGGTTCGCGGTGCCGCTGGCCGAGCTGACCCCGGCCGTGGTCGCCAAGGCGCTCGCCGACGACCCCGCGGACTACCGGCAGTTCCCGGCGACCCGTTACGCGGTGGCCTGCGGTGATCAGGTGACCCGTTCGGAGGGGTGGTACCGGCGGCTCAGTGACCGGCAGGGCCCGCAGTACCCGCTCTACGGCTGGCTCTACGGCCTGAGCGAGCCCTGTTCGTTCTGGTCCGACGAGCCGCGTCAGGAACTGCCCGCACTGCCGGCGGAGGTGGCGGATCGCGTGCTGGTGGTGCAGGGCGAATTCGACCCGCAGACCGGGTACGAGCAGGCCAAGGCAGCGGTGCGCGCCGCCCCCGGGCTGAGCCTGGTCTCGGTGGACGACAGCCCCTTCCACGGCCAGTACGCCTTCGACGGCAACCCGTGCGTCGACGGCATGGTCAACGTGTTCCTGCTGCACGATTCACGCCCGGGCACCACGACCTGCCCGGGGATCCCGCTCCCGGGCGAGACCGGGGTGCACCCCGTGCCCGGCCCGGTCCGCACCCCGGCCGCGCAGACGGCACAGATGGCCGCCGACGTGCCGCTGCCCGGACTTCGCGCCTCGGTGCAGGAAATGATCAGCGAAGTGAACACGCCGGGCCACTGACCGGCTGGACACCGTGGGCGGGACTTGCCCCGCCCACGGTGTCCATTCCGGAATTGCTGGGGTTACTCCGCGGCCGGCCGGTCGTCGCTCCGGACGCTGCAGCCCACGCGCCAGATGTAGCCGTCCAGGTCGGCGAAGGTGCCGCCGTAACCACCCCACGGCAGGGCGTCGGCGGGCTTGAGGATGGTGGCCTCGGCTTTCTCGGCCCGCGCCATCATCTCGTCCACTTGCGCCTCGTCATCGAACTCGCAGGTGAGGACCAGCCCGCTGAAGCCGTTGCCGTCCGGGTTCGTGCCCACCACCTCGGCCAGGCCTTCGCGGCCGTAGAGGCCGATGGGCGAGGCGCTGCCGGACTCGAAGAACACGGAGGCGCCGTAGTCGTTCTTGATCTTCCAGCCGAGCCCGTCGGTGTAGAACCGCTTGGCGGCCTTCATGTCCCGGACGCCGATCAGCGTCGGGATCACGTGCGCAGTCATGTCGCTCTTCCTTCTGTTCGGTGTTCGTGGTCTGCCGGGTGTCACATCGGCGTGGGTTCGCCGGTCAAGTGGTATGACAGGCCGAGACGAAGGAACGTGACCGATGGTCGAGCAGGAGTGGCTGAGCGAGCGGTTCGCCGAGCACCAGGGCCGTTTGCACGCGGTGGCCCATCGGATGCTCGGCTCGCCGGGTGAGGCCGAGGACGCGGTGCAGGAGGCGTGGCTGCGGGTCAGCCGCGCCGGCACCGGGCAGGTGGAGAACCTGGCCGGGTGGCTGACCACGATCACCGCCCGGGTCTGCCTGAACATGCTCGAAGCCCGGCGGGCCCGGCGTGAGGATTCGGCCGGGGCGCTGCCCCCCGAGCCAGCTCCCGAGATCCGCTCGACCGGCCCCGAGGACGAGGCGCTGCTCGCCGATTCGGTCGGTGTCGCACTGATGGTGGTGCTGGACACGCTGACCCCCGCCGAACGGCTCGCGTTCGTCCTGCACGACGTCTTCGCGGTGTCGTTCGGCGAGATCGGCGCCGTCATCGACCGTTCCCCGGCCGCCGCCCGGCAACTGGCCAGCCGGGCCCGGCGCCGGGTGCGGGGCGCGGCGGAGGCGTCCGAGGCCGCCCGATCGGCGGAGCGGGACATCGTCGAGGCCTTCCTCGCCGCCTCCCGGAGCGGGGACTTCGCCGCCCTGCTCGAACTGCTCGACCCGGACGCCGTGGCACTGGAGGTCCGCGGCGCCCCCGCGGTGGCGTCGTTCTTCGCCGGACGGGCGCAGGCCGCCCGGCTCGCGTTGGTCGACGGCGTCCCGGCGGCCGTCTGGCTGCACCGCGGTCAGCCGAAGGCCGTCTTCACCTTCACCATCGACGACGGGAAGATCACCCACATCGCCATCGACACCGACCCGGGCCGCCTCCAGCGCCGGGAATTGGTCCTGCTCCACACCAGCGACCAGGAACGGCGGTGAACCGGCCTTCCGCGTCGTGCGTCCTGGCCGTCCACGATCTGACCGAGGCACTCGGCTTCTACCGTGACGTGCTCGGCTTCGAGGTACACGCCGATTCCGCGGCGACGCGGCGGGTGAGCGTCAGCCCGCCGTCGCAGCCGGATGTGCGGATTTTCCTGCGAGCGCATGATCTTTCGCCAGCCGACGGCCGACGGCTCGTCTTCCTGACCGAGGACTGCGACACCACCTTCGAGCGCATCGAGGCCGCGGGCGCCGAAGTGATGCAGGAACCGATCAACCAGCCCGACGGCACCCGCGACTGCGCCTTCCTCGACCCTTCCGGCAACCTCCTGCGCTTCACCCAGCCGCGCCGGTCATGCGGGGAGGGTGTCGCCGGGGAAACCGTGGCACGGGTGGACTTCGCAGCGGATCATCCCGGCCTGCACGCAGGGGTCCCCGGCCATGATCTCCGCGGCTTCCTCGGCCGGGACGGTCATGATCGCGACGCCGGACACGGTGTCGGAGGCGACCGGGCACAGGACCGCGATCACCCCTTCGGCGCGCAGTGACACCATGCGCCGCTGGTGTTCGAGTTCGATGGCGTCCGCGCCGTCCATGGCCCGCTCCGGCCCCCAGTGGAGGAGCGCCAGGCTGTAGGGCTTCGCGGTCGCGACCAATGCCTGGATCTGCTCGTCTGTCACGGTGGGACTCATGGTGTCTCCCTGTCTCGAGGCGCTCGGCCAACGACACGATGATTCCTTCGGACCCGCGAACGTAGCAGGCCGGCGCCAGAGAAGCCGAGCTGTCGGACGACATCCGGCGAACCGTGGGAGCACCTGGAGCCGGCCCTGCCGGATGCGGCGCCTCCGCCCTACGGCCGGGAAGGGAAAATGTTAGCTTCACTCGTGATCGAAGGGAGCTGACGCCGGTGGCACGTCTTCATGTCGGCTGCGCGATGTGGACCCACAAGGCGTGGCCAGGGCGGTTCCTGCCGCAGTCACTGCCGCCCAGGGAGCGCCTGCGGGCCTACGCCGGCTGGTGCAACGCGGTCGAAGGCAACACCACCTTCTACGCGACCCCCGCCCGGGACACCGTCGCCACCTGGGCGCAGCAAACCGATCCCGATTTCCGGTTCGTGGTCAAACTGCCCAAGGTCGTCACGCACGAGCGCCGGTTCGCCGGGGTCGAGGCCGAGATGCGGGCGTTCCTGGACGCGATCGAACCCCTCGGCGACCGGGCGGTCCTGTGGACCCAGTTGCCCGGCTCGTTCGGCCCTTCGGACGTCGATGCCCTCGGCCGCTTCCTGCGCCGGCTCCCCGCCGACCGCAGGCGTGCCGTGGAGGTGCGCCACCCCGGGTTCTTCGCCGACGCCGGCTCGACATCGGTGCTGGAAGGGACGCTCGCCGCCGCGGACGCCGAGTGGGTGCCGTTCGACACCACGGTCTTCTTCCAGAGCCCGCCGGTCAGTGAGGCCGAACAGGAGACCTGGACCAGGAAACCGCGGCTGCCGCGGCGGACGCGGGCACTGACCGACCAGCCGATCGTCCGCTACCTGGGCCGGGACTCGGTCGAGGAGACGGTCGAGGGTTGGCGGCCGTGGACCGAGGTGGTCGCCGCCTGGCTGCGCGAGGACCGATCGCCCACGGTTTTCGTGCACACCCCCGCCAACGACGACGCACCGGCACTAGCCCGCCGCTTCCACGACGACGTACGAGCACTGGTGCCCGACCTCGACGCCCTACCCGAGCCGGAGCCGATCGAACCCGCCACCCTGTTCTGAGCGCCCGGTCCAAACTGCTTTTCGAGTGATGATCCGTCCGCCCGTCGTGGGTTTCACGTGCGGACTCACGATGGCCCGCGTGAAGCGCCGGGTTCGCCGCCTGCATCGGTGATCACGGATCGGCTCACGAGGTCGGCGAGCATGGCGGCCGTCGTCTCGTCGGCGGGCAGGAACGCTTCGAGGCGGAGTTCGGCGATCGTCACGTCGACGGCGGTGCCGAAGTGGGTCAGCGTGGTGATGAGCCGCAGTTCGCCGCCGCCTGTGCGCAGCCGCAGCGGGACGGCGAAACCGAGGTAGTCCGGTGCCGGGTGGCGTGGGCGGTCCGGCGCCAGTTCGGTGAGTTCGGCGACCAGGTCCTGGAGCCGGGGGTGCGGGTTGCGCACCGCCTCGGCGTGGAGGCCGTCGATGATGTGCCAGGCCCACTCGTCGAGGTTGACGATCCGGGGCGCGAGGCCGAGCGGGTGCAGCAGCACCCGGGGGACGCTGACCGGCGGCACGAGCAGCCGCGGTGCCGCGGTGCTGGTCAGCGCGTGGAAGCCGGCGTTGGCCATGACCAGCTCACCGCACCGGTCGACGACCACCGCCGGGTACGGCAGGTGGCCCGCCAGGATGCGCTCCAGGGCCATGCGGACCGGTTCGAGGCCGGGATCGTCCAGGTCGGTCTGCGGGTAGGCCGGCGCGAAGCCCGCGGTGAGGAGCAGGACGTTGCGCTCCCGGACCGGCACCTGCAGCGATTCGGCCAGCCGGATGACCATGGACCGGCCCGGCACCGAGCGCCCGCTCTCGAGGAAGCTGACGTACCGCTGCGTCGTCCCGGCGCGTGCGGCGAGTTCCAGTTGGCTCACGCGCCGCCGGGTGCGCCACACGCGCAGCGCGCCGGCGAACCCGCTCTCCGTTCCGGTGATCATCGTCCTTGTCTACCCCCGCGGACGCTGCTCGACCATTCCCTGCCGGGAATTGCCCGGCCGCAGGCCTCGACCGCAGAGTCGTGCTCGATCCCGACCATGCCGACCGAAGGACCCGTCGTGAACGACATCGACACGCAGGAACTGACCGACCGCTACGTCTCGGTCTGGAACGAGCCGGACGCCACCGTGCGCCGCGACACCATCCGCGAGCTCTGGGCCGAAGACGCCGCGCACGTCCTTCAACCCCCGCAGGACATCCGGCAGGCCGCCGAAGGGCTCGGCTTCGCCGCCACCACCCTCGAAGCCCGCGGGCACGCCGCACTGGAGTTCCGGGTGACCCGGGCCCACGAAGAATTCGTCGCGCCGGGTGCCTTCGTCTTCCGCTCCCGCCACAACGCCGACAGGCTGCACGACCTCGTCAAGTTCAACTGGGAAATGGTTTCCCCGGACGGTGAGGTGGCCGGCGTCGGCCTGGAAATCCTCGTCCTGGACCGCGACGGCCGTATCCGCACCGACTACCAGTTCATCGAACGCTGAGCACGACCGGCGTCCCGGGAACTTCGCGGAATCCGGCAGGCGATGTCGGATCGGGGTGGAGGTGTTCGTAGCAGGGGTGAGGCCGCCCGCAAGGGGCGGTGCGCCATCAACGCAGGCGCCGGCGTGCTCCCGAGTCCGGCCGGCGGGTCGCGGCATACGTGATCGGCAAGTGGGAGAAGGACTTCGACCACGACCGGGCCAAAACCGTGCTGGGCGCCCGCGGCGAGCAAGCCGAAGCCCTCGAAGCCGAATACGAGGCCGCGCAGCGACCGCCGGGCACCGGCGACCTTCCCCTCGCGGGGCCACCAGCCACACGGTGAGCCCGCCGTTCAGGCAGTGCCGATCGTGGCGGGAACGAAAATAGTCCACTGTGGATCGTAGTGCGTCATGCTTGCTTCCTTCGTCGATCGGTCCGGGCCCAGGCGCTGACCACCACCGTGTCGCCGACCGCGAGTGGTCCCGGCCGGATCACGGCGAACTTGCTGCCGAAGACCACGCCACCTCCGGCTACGTGGCGATAGGTGGCCAAGGTGCGCAACGGTTCGCGCGCCGAGCGCACGCCGGTGCGCTGGTCGACGCCGACCACCACGCACCGGGTGGCGAGCTTGGCGTAACCCAGTTCGGCACCACCCGCGGTCATCCGGCGGACCTGGTCCTCGGTGTGCGGCGAGGACCAGCCGTCGATGACGATGTTCGGGCGGAACCGGTTCATCGGTACGGCTTCCACACCACGTTCGGCGGCTGCTTCGTGCAGTCGTGCCAGGGAAGCCCGGGAGACGACCAGCAGCGCACTGCTGTCCGCGTAACCGGACGTGCCCGGTGTCAGCCCATCGGTGACGCGGTGGTGCTCCGGCGGCACCCGGACGAGGCGGCTGCGTTCACCGAGCACCTCGCTCAGCCATGCGGCGACGGTGTCACCCTGGTCGATGCCGGTGAAAGGCTGGCCGAACAACGTCACCGGGCGCCGCTCACCATCGACGCGTACCGGTGTCGCCAGGTCCTCCACATCGGGGGCTGCCAGGTCCAGCCGGATGCCGTCGTCGCCGAGGCGAGGACGTATGACCGCGAGCCGCGGACTCCGCCGCTGGCTCCGGAACACGCCTGCCTCATCGATGACCATGAAGCCGCGGTCCGCCACGATGCCTGCCGGGGTGAGGTCCGCGGCAGCCAGCCGGGTGCCCGCGCAGCCCTTGATCGGGTAGCGGTACAGCTCGACGATTTCGGCCACCGGCACAAGATGCACCAGGTCCGCCGCGGTCCGAATCCGTGCCGACCACGGAAAACGCCACGGAGAAACGCGAGGACCTCAGTGGCCCGGCGCGGCGGCACCCAGTGCCGCCATGGCCTTCTCCCCGTCGGCGTCACCGGCCAGCACCAGGGTGCGTGCCCACTGGTAGCGGCAGGCCGTCAACCCCTCCGCCACCCGGCGGATCCGCTCGCGGTCGCCCGCGGCGAGGGCGGCGGCGCGCTCGAGCAAGGCGGTCGCGATCGGGTTGCCGGTGACCCAGCGCCTGGCCTCGTCCCAGCGCTGCTGGGCGTCAGGGCTTCCGGACAGCACCGCTGCCTCGGCCCGCAGCGCGGCGTACCAGGGGCGCCAGATCGCGGTGTACCAGCCGTGCAGGTCCGCCGGGCCGGTGGCGAGCAGGCGCGCGGCCTGGTCCGGCCGGTCGGCGTGGAGCAGCAGCAGCGCGTCGAACAGGGCGCGGGGGATGTCGGCGCCGACATCGTCCGGGCCCAGCGCCTCGGCGGTGCGCAGCCACCGCTGCCGCTGCTCGCTGTCCGCTCGCAGGCCGTACACGGTGGCCGCGGCGTGGGCGGCCTGCCGCAGCGTCGGGATCGTGGGACGCCCCGCCTGTTCCCAGCCCGTGTGGAACCGCTCGGCGTGCTGGATGCTCTCGTCCCACTCCCCGGTCAACGCGGTCACCAGGATCAGCCTGGCCGTGGCGAGGTGCCCGAGTTCGTGGTGGGACGGCAGGTCGTGCAGTCGCATCGCCACCTGCTTGGCCGTGGCGAGATCACCCGCCGCGATCGCGGTTTCCGTGGCCATCACGTAGGCGTCGGAGATCTCCAGACCCAGATCGGTGCGGGTGGCCAGCAGTTCGGTGCGGCGCATTGCGCAGGCGAACGCGGCGCCCACTTCACCGGCGACCAGGTGGATGGTGGTGAGCCGGTCCAGCGCGGCGCTTTCCGCCAGCGGCTCGCCACAGCGCTGCGCCAATTCCAGGGCGTGCTCGGCGGCCGGTCGGGCGGCGGCATCGGTCTCCGGGGTGGCGAAGGCTTCCGCGATGGCTACCCGAGCGCGCGCCAGCGGATCTTCGCCTGCCCGGTCCCGGGCCTCGGTCAGCAGCGCCCGGGCGACTTCGGGACCGGGCGGTTCGGCGAACGCGCCGGCGTATCGGTTCACGGCCTCGCTGGCCTGGGCGAGATCGAGAGCGGCCAGCTCACCCCGCCCGGCACGCAGCGCCGCATCCGCCGCGGCCCGGTACAGGCTCAGCGCTTCCTGGCCGGCCAGCCGGGTCGCCGCGGATCCGGCGGCGCAGCGCAGCAGGCGGGCGGCCTCCTCGGCGTCGTCCGCGAATCGGGCAGCCGTTTCGAAGTACCTTTGCGCCTCACCGAGCATCCCGCGCCGGTGAGCCGACACCGCCAGCTGCGACGCCGTCGCTCGAGCGTCGTCACGTCTCGAATCCTGTCCGGCACACCAGTCGAGAGCGGCGCGAAGTTCGGCTGAGAGTGCGGTTTCCCGCGCCCAGCGCAGGTGGCGTGCCCGGTAGTGCTCGTCCTCTTCCGCGTCGGCGAGCAGCTCCGCGCCGAACTGGCGAACGGTCTCCAGCAGGCGGTAGCGGGTCTCGCCGGACACGGCGACCGGCGTGAGCAGACTCCAGTCCGCCAGCTCGGCCACCAGGGCGCGGACCGCGCGAGGAGCCACGACACCGCCGTCGATCACCGACACCGCCGCGTCCACGGTGAACGGTCCGGCGAACACGCAGATCCGGCGCAGCACCGCCCTCGCGGCCTCGTCGAGCAGCTCGTGACTCCAGTCCAGGGCCGACCGCAGCGACCGGTGCCGTTCGTCGGCCCGGCCCCGGCCGGTGAGCAGCGTCAACCGGTCGGACAGACCCGCCACCAGTCCGTCGAGCCCGGTCGCGGGCAGCCGGGCGGCCGCCAGCTCCAGCGCCAGCGGGAGCCCGTCCAGGTCGCGGCAGATCCGGGCGGCCCGCTCGTCGTCGTCCGGCACGGTCGCCCCCGCTTGCGCCGCGCGCGTCCTGAACAACGCGAGCGCGTCCCCGCCGGTCTCACCGGTCCCGCCGCCGCCTAGCGAGAGCCCGGGCACCACGTACACGTTCTCGAACGGCAGCCGCAGCGGTGTCCTGCTGGTCGCCAGGATCCGCAGGTCGCCGCTGTGCGCCAGGAGCCGTTCCACCAGGACCGCGACACCACCGATGACGTGCTCGCAGTTGTCCAGCACCAGCAACGTCCGCTTGACCTCGGCCCACCGGAGTACGGCGTCGGCCACCGTGCGGCCCGCGAGCTCGGCCAGCCCGGCCGCGGCGGCGATCGCCCCCGCCACCCCGGCGTCCTCGCGCACCGGCACCAGATCGACGTGACACACCCCGTCGGCGAACGAACCGGCCGAGGCCGCGGCCACCGCCTGGGCCAGCCGCGTCTTGCCGACACCACCGGGACCGACCGCGGTGACCAACCGGCTCGACCGCAGCGCCGCTGCCAGATCCGCACGTTCCCGCTCCCGTCCCACGAACGAGGACAGGCCGGGCGGCACCGGTCCGGCCGGCACCGCCGCGGCGGGCGTGACCGCCATCAGCTCCTTGCGGTCCTTCACCCCGTACTTGCGCAGCAGCGAGGAAATGTGGCTCTCCACGGTGCGCACCGAGATGAACAGCCGCTCGGCGATCTCGGCGTTGGCCAGGTGCTCGCGGAGAGCAGCCAGGACCTCTCGCTCCCGTCGCGAGGCCCGGATCTCCCGCTCACCGCTCATGCGGCTCATTGTCACGGATTCCGTGGTGATCGCCGTGGCCGGCACGAATCCGGCCGGGCGGGGGAGCCCGGATCACCAACCCCCGCGGCGTCAGCGGGCCTGCCGTGCCCGGTCGAGCAGGATGAGCGGGATGGCGGCCGCGGCGAGGGCGGCCCCGATCAGGCAGACCGACGTGAGACCGGCCCCTTGCGTGAGCGTGACGGCCGCGAGGACGGGGGTGATGCTGATGCCCAGTTGGAACGCCGACACGGTGGTGGCCCCGGCGAGGGTCGGCGCGTCTCCCGCGAGGGCGAACACGCGCCCGTAGATGGCGGGGTTGAGCACGAACGCGGCGACGCCGATCAGGAACACCGTCGGCACCACCGCCCAGACCTGCCGGATCGCGAACGCCAGGACGACCGACAGGAGCATGATCGCCACCGCGCCGGTGAGCAGCGCGAGGTGGGGGCGCTTGTCGGAGATGCGGCCGCCGATGGACAGGCCGAGGAAGGCACCGACGCCGAAGAGCGCGAGGACCGCCGGGATCCAGACTCCGGGCATGGCGGTGAGGTCGGCGAGCATGGCGGCCAGGTAGTTGAACGAGATCATGTAGGCCGCGGTGGTCAGGAGCGTGATCGCGTAGACGCCCCAGAGCATCGGCTTCCGCATCGTGGCGAGTTCCCGCGAGACGCTCGGCTCCTGCAACCGGCTGGTGGCCGCGGGCAGTTTGAGCAGGCAGCCGATGATCCCGGCGACCGTGAGGGCCACCACCGCGTAGAAGCCGCCGCGCCACTCGGTGAAGTGGCTGAGCAGCGTGCCCGCGGGGCCGCCGGCGACCATGGCCATGCTCAGGCCGCTGACCACCACTCCGGACGCGCGGGCGTTGCGGTCCGGCGTCACCAGGCTGATCGCGGTCACCGACGCGACCGCGAAGAAGCCCGCGTAGGCGACGCCCGAAATCACCCTCGTCAGCAGCAGGACCTCGTAGCCACCCAGGAGCCCGGCGGCGATGCCTGCGGCGAAGACGACCTGGGTCACCACCAGCGCGGTGCGGCGCGGCCAGCGCAGGCTGAGCACCGCGAACGGCGGGCCGCCGAGCACGACCCCCAGTGCGAACGCGGTGATCAGGAACCCGGCCGAGGGCAGCGTGACGTCCAGGTCGGTGGCCACCGCGGGGAGCACCCCGGCCAGCAGGAACTCGGCGGTGCCCATCGCGAACAGGCTGAACCCCAGCAGGTACACGCCGATGGGCAGCCGCCCACCGCGTCGGGTCTCGTCACTGGTCATGGATCCGCCGGTTACCTGGTTTGTCGTGTCCATTCGGATCACCTCCGCCACGAGCATCGGGACGTCCTCCCGGTTTCGACAACTTCCGTTGCCGATTCCGGGACGCATTGGTTGGATGCGCCCCATGGACGAGCAACCGAGTGTCGACGCCGTGATCGAGCAGATCGCGCCCAGGCTGCGGCGCGCCCGCGAGAAGAAGGGCGTCAGCCTGGCCGACCTGGCGCGAGCCACCGGCATCTCGACCAGCACGCTCTCCCGCCTGGAATCAGCGCAGCGCAAGCCCAGCCTCGAACTCCTCCTGCCGATCACCGCGGCGCTCGGCCTCGCCTTCGACGAGATCATCGCCGCACCCCGGATCGTCGATCCGCGCGTACCGCAGCAGGCCACCAAGAAGGACGGCCGCGTGCTCATCCCGCTGTCCCGGCACCAGGGCGAACCCCGCGCCTACAAGATGACCATCCCCGCGCACGACGAAGAGCCCCACCTGCGGGTCCACGCGGGTTATGAATGGCTGTACGTCCTGCGCGGCCGGCTCCGCGTCCAGCTCGGCGACCAGGACTTCACCATGGGAGCCGGGGAAGCGGCCGAGTTCGACTGCCAGATCCCGCACTGGTTCGGTGCCGCCGGCCGCGGCAGCGTCGAAGTGCTCAGCCTCTTCGGCAGGCAGGGTGAACGCATCCACCTGCGCACCCCACGACGCTGACGCGGGTGGCCCGGCGGGTCCTCCGAAGTGATGACGCGATTCCGCGCGGAGTCGACGATTCTTCTCCGGTGACAAATGGGACTCCCACCCGCTCTGCCGCCCGGGGAATCCTCGTCGGCGGGCTCGTGGTCTTCGTGGCCGCGCCCGCTCTGCTGCTGGTGACCGGGCACGACACGATCAAGCCGTCCACGGACTCGGACAAGCAGCTTTCCCTTTGGGGTGCCGTGCTTCCCGCGCTGGCGGGGATCGTGCTGGTCCGCGCGATCCCGCTCCGTGCGCCGGCGTTGCTCCCCGGCGTGGACGACCGGCGCGTACTGAGTCGTCAGGCGAGTGCGCTGGCGCTCGTCGCTTTTCTGTGGCCACTGACGCTTTTCGTCGCCGCCGCCGTGGGCGACCTGGCGCAGCTGGCCCGCGACATCTGGGGGCTCACGAAGCCGATCGTGTACCTGGTGGTGCCACTGGTGCTCGTGAAGGTGTTGCGGCCTCGGGAAGAACCGGATCCGTTCCGGCTGCGATCCACCTGGTGGCCGCGGGAAGGCTGGCGATGGCTCGCCCCGATCCCGGCGGTACTGGTGTTCGGGTGGCTCCACGTGCTGGGCCCGTTCTCCCCGGCTCTCCCCAGCGCCGCTGACTACCCGGACCCGGTCTACCTCATCGTCATCGCGACGCTGACGTTCTTCACCGCGAACGTGCTCGAAGAGGTCTTCTTCCGCGGAATGCTGCAAACCCGGCTGGAAGCGCTTTTCGGTCGCTGGCCAGGGATCGTGCTGACCTCGCTGCTGTTCGCCTGGCTGCACCTGCCCACGCACGGCCAAGCGGGATCACTGTGGGCCGGGCTCCCGCTGACGCTGGGCGCGATCATCGCCTTCCAGGGCGTGCACGGGTTGTTCCTCGGCTACCTGTGGTCGCGCTACCGCAACCTCTGGGCCCAGGTCGCCGCGCACACCGCCGTCAACACCCTCCCGCTGCTGCTGATGTGAGGGGGGCGGCCGTCCGCTCCGCCACCGGCCGCAGCGCCGCGATGAACTGCTGGGCGTGGGAATCTCCGGCGACCAGACCGGGCACCGGATCAGCTTCTGGCAGTTCACCGAGTACGGCATCGTGGTGACGCTGCTGAGCACGCTGATGGCCTGGATCTACGGTTATTTCCCGTAGCGGCGCCGGAGCCCGGAAGCGGTACTGATCCGGATCGGCGATCGCTGTGGTGAAGGACGTGTATTGGACGGGCCCCGGTACGTCGCGGGAAGGTCGTGGCCATGCGAATCACCAGATCCAGCGTCGCCGCACTCGTGTTCGGGCTCATCGTCACGATGAATCCGCCTGCCGGGGCCGCTCCCGCGGCGTTTCCGGCCACGATCCGGTTGCCGGACGGGTTCCAGGCCGAGGGCATCGCCACCGGCCCCGGACCGTTCGCCTACTTCGGTTCCATGGCCGACGGTTCCGTCTACCGCGCCGACCTGCGCAGCGGACGCGGGGAAATCTTCAGCCCTGGGCCGGGAACCCCGGCCCTGGGCCTGAAGACCGACCGGCACGGGCACCTGTTCGTGGCCGGTGGCACCGGTGGTGACGTGCGCGTCCTCGACACCCGCACCGGCCGCACACTCGCCTCCTACCGCGTGACCACCGGCCCGGCGTTCGTCAACGACGTCATCCTCACCGAGGACGCCGCCTGGTTCACCGACTCCACCAACCCGGTGCTGTACAAGCTGCCGCTGCGGGCCGGGCGACTGCCCGCCGTCGCGGTGCGCGTCCCGCTCACCGGGGCGCTCACCTATGGCGAAGGGTTCAACGCCAACGGAATCACCTCGACGCCGGACGGCCGGGGCCTGCTCGTCGTGCAGTCGAACACCGGCGGGTTGTTCCGCGTCGAGGAGTCCGGGGTGACCCACCGCGTGGACCTGCACGGCGAGTCGCTGCTCGACGGCGATGGCTTGCTTTTGCGCGGGCGGACGTTGTTCGCGGTGCAGAACCGGAGCAACACCGTGGCCGTGGTGCGCCTGAACGCCGAGGGGACCGAAGGCCGCGTGGTGCGCCGGGTGACCGATCCCCGTTTCGACGTGCCCGCGACGGTGGCCGAGTTCGGATCCCGGCTCTACCTGCCCAACGCGCGCTTCCGCTTCACCACGCCACCGACCCCGCCGACGCCGGACATGCGGTACGACGCCGTGGCCATTCCTATTCCGGCGGGCTGACCGTGTTCGCCAAGTATCAGCGAGAGCCGATCGAGCGGTCGTCGCGCCAACGGGTTCCACTCCTTCTGGACTACTACCCATAGGCTCCATCCTATGCATGCTAGGATGGGTGCATGGAGCGAGGACAGCTCAGCCAGCACGCGGTGATCCTGCGAGGCGCGCAGATCGCGGACGCGACCGGATTCGACTCGGTGAGCCTCGCGGAGGTCGCCCGGTCCTTCGGGGTGCGAACGCCCAGTTTGTACGGGCACGTCCGTGATCTCGCGGCGCTGAGGGACGGGATCACGGTGCTGGCGCTCGGCGAGCTTTCCGCGCGGATCGGGGAGGCCATCGCCGGACGGTCGAACCGGGAGGCGTTGGCGGGATTCGTCGCCGCGCACCGGGCCTACGCGGCAGAGCACCCTGGCCGATGGGAGTCCTTGCAGCGCCGGGCCGGGAAGGAGGCGGTGAACGCCCCCGAGGCCCGGAAGGTGGTGCAAGCCACCGACGCGGTCCTCCATGGCTACGGGATCACCGGCGACGACCGGACGCACGCCATCCGGATAGTCGGCGCGGCGATCAGCGGATTCCTGAACCTGGAACGCATCGGCAGTTTCGCCCACAGCCCTCCCGGGACCGAGCGGTCCTGGGAAGAACTGTCGGACAGCCTGCACTTCCTCCTCACCCACTGGCACCACCGCGAGGAACCACTCGAGAAAGACCCAGCATGATCACCACGCCCCTGACCGCGGAATTCGTCCACGGAGCGATGAACCTCGAACTCGTCGACCGTGGCGTGCGTCCGCACCGCCTTCCGCGACTCGTCCGCGAACGGTTCGCGGATCAGCAGCTCAAGCTCATGGAGGCTCAGCCTTCGGGCGTGCGAGTCGCTTTCGTCACCACCGCCCGCAGCGTCTCCCTCGAAGTCCACGCCACTCGCGTGACGTATCGGGGGATGAAGCGCGCTCGCGGTGCTCTCGACTTCGTCCTCGACGGTGCTTTCCATGGCTCCCACGTCCTCACGCACGGGGACTTCACCGAACTGAACCTGGACACCGGCACGAGCACGTTCACCCCCGGCGAGAGCGACCACGTGCTCGTCGAGGATCTGGCGTCCGGTGAGAAGACGATCGAGATCTGGCTGCCCCACAACGAACAGGTCGACCTGATCGCCCTGCACACCGACGAACCCGTGCGACCCGCCCCGCAGATGGGTCCGGTGTGGCTGCACCACGGCAGTTCCGTGAGCCACGGCTCGAACGCGACGAGCCCCACCCGGACCTGGCCCGTCGTGGCGGCGCGGCGTGCCGGAGTGCAACTGCGCAACCTGGGTTTCGGCGGAAGCGCTCTCGTGGACCCGTTCATGGCTCGCGTCATGCGGGACACCGAGGCGGACGTCATCAGCGTGAAGCTCGGCATCAACGTGGTGAACCTCGACGCCATGCGACTGCGTAGTTTCGTCCCGGCGGTCCACGGCTTCCTCGACACCATCCGCGACGGTCACCCCTCAACACCGCTCCTGCTCATCTCGCCTCTTTATTGTGCGATCCACGAAAACACCCCCGGCCCGGGCGCGTTCGACCCGGCCACCCTCGGTGCCGACACGGTGAAGTTCATCGCCACCGGCGACCCGGACGACGTCAAGAACGGTCGTCTCACGCTGGAGGTGGTCCGGCAGGCTCTCGACGAGGTGTTCGCCAGTCGTTCCAGCGACCTGAACCTCCACTACCTCGATGGCCGGACGCTCTACAGCGCCACTGACGCCCAGCAGCACCCGCTCCCGGACAACCTGCACCCCGACACGGACACCCACCTCCTCATCGGCGAACGCTTCTGCGAATTCGCCTTCGGCGCGCAGGGAGTGGTGAGCGGGCTCGCGAATCGGCACAACGCTTAGGAGACCAGCGCGTCACACCGAACCACCCCGCGGCGACTCAGGTACTGACGCAGCGGGAAGATCGCTGCCGGGCACGAGGACGAACCATGACTGATACGGCCAAGAAGTTCACCGATCTCGGGTTGCTGACGCCTTCCGTCTGGAGCAACACCACTACCGTGGCGAGAAGCCAGGAGAGCATCCTGGCGGCCGGCGGCCCGTCGGACGCGGCCAGGCAGATCGCGCTGGAGCAGCTCGGCGTCCTGCACTCCATCCGGCGCATCCTGATGTGGGTGCTGATCATCATTCCCGTGGTCGCGATCGGCCTCGCGATCGTGGGCGCGGCGATTTCCGCGTCTTCGGACGACAGTTCGTCTTCGACGCGCTGCACTTCGCTCTACTACTGCTGATCCGTCCCCACCACCGTCCACGGGTCTGTAGGTCACTGTGGCCGGGGCGTGCCGGGGGCAGGCGCGGGCCCCGGCCCAAGCTCTCCGTGGAGCAGATCGCGCAGGTCGCGATCCGGGTCGCCGACGCCGACGGCCTGGGGGCGCTGTCGATGCAGCGGATCGCCGCGGAGCTGGGCTGTTCGACGATGTCGATCTACCACCACATCCCGAGCAAGGACCTGCTGCTGGAGGTGGCGGCCGACATCGGCGCGGGGCGGCCGCCCGAAATCGACGGCACGGCGGACTTCCGGGACGCGGTCCGCCAGTGGGTCGCGCCGTGGTGGGCCGGTTTCCAAACCCGGCCGTGGATCTTGCGCGTCCCGATCGGCCACTCGCCGATCGGGCCCAATCACCTGACCGCGGTCGTCCGCGGCACCGCCAGATCAGCATCGACCTGGCCAAGTCGCCCCAGGCCGGCGCGGCCGGGCTCGGGCGGGCTGCTCGACGAGGTGATCGACGAACGTGCTTATCCCGCACTGGCCGCCGTGCACGCCGCCGAAGCCACCGAAACCGCCGAACACCAAGGGCACGGACCGCCCGTCGAACTCGGCTTCGGGGTGAACCGGTTCCTCGACGGCGTGGAGGCCTGGGTGGCGTCCCACGGCAAGGTGAGATCACCGGGCGCGGTGTAGCGTGCGTGCCGCGGTCCGAAGTACGCTCGGCGGGTTCCGCTCTGACTGCTCAGGGCAAGAACGCCAGATCGGTCCTGGCCCCGGGACCAGGACCGATCGCCTCCTCGTTCGAGGGCGGCCCTGGCCTGGACTGCTCAAGCCAGGGCCTGAGCGAGTCACGATCCCGGGATCATGGCTCGCCCTGATCCGGCGGTACCCCGCAGCCCCGGCGCTAAACCGGATCCCGGCACCGCCGGCCGGCTGGAGGCGCCCCCTTCCGGGCCACGGAACTGGTGCGGAACACCAGCGGAACCCCGGCGTCAGGCTGTTACCGGCTCCGTTCGCCGGTGCCCGGCCGGGGTGCGAGGATGCGCGTATGGACATCCGCCGGAGGAACAACGTCACGGTCACCGGGCCCGCGGACGGGCCGGTGCTGGTGCTCGCGCACGGGTTCGGCTGCGACCAGAACTTGTGGCGCCTCGTGGTCCCGGCGCTGGCCGAGCGCCACCGGGTGGTCCTGTTCGACTACGTGGGCTCCGGCCGTTCGGAACTGTCCGCCTGGGACGAACAGCGGTACGCGACCCTGGACGGCTACGCGCGTGACGTGCTGGACATCTGCGAGGAACTCGACCTGCGCGACGTGACGTTCGTGGGGCATTCGGTGAGCGCGATGATCGGTGTGCTGGCGGTGAAGGAGGCCCGTGAGCGGTTCGCGTCGCTGGTGCTGCTCGTGCCGTCGCCGCGCTACATCGACGACGAGGGCTACCGCGGTGGCTTCAGCGCCGAGGACATCGACGAACTGCTGGAATCTCTGGAGTCCAACTACCTCGGCTGGTCCTCGGCCATGGCCCCGGTGATCATGGGCAACCCAGACCGGCCGGAACTGGGGGAGGAGCTGACGGCCAGCTTCTGCGCCACCGACCCGGACATCGCCAGGGTGTTCGCCCGCACCACCTTCCTCTCGGACTCCCGCGCCGACCTGGCCGGCGTGCCCGTGCCGACGCTGATCCTGGACTGCACGCAGGACGTGATCTCCCCGCCGGAGGTGGGCGCGTTCGTGCAAGCCTCGATCCCGGGGAGCGAACTGCGCACCCTGAACGCGGTCGGTCACTGCCCGCAGCTGAGCGCCCCGGAGGCGACCGCCGGCGCGATCCTGGAGTTCCTGGGAAGCACGCGGTGATGTCCCACCGCAGGCACTGCCCGCCACAGCACCCCCGAGGACGCGGGTACCCGACGCCACGTTCACCGCGCTGCTGGAAGACAGCGCCGAGCGCTGTCCGTGCTACGACCTCAGGCCTGACGAATCAGGCAGCGGCCTGCGGGTCGGGGAGCCGGGGCACGCCCATCAGGCGGCTGACGGCGAACGCCGCGACGTCACGGGGTGCGGGCCGGATCCCGTCGGGGCACCGCGAGATCACCACGGGGTCCTCGTTGCCTTCGGTCTCCAGTGCCAGCGCCCAGCCGTGCTGCTCGTCCCAGATCAACGCGACATCGCGATCCGGGAAGGCCGCCAGCCGCCCGTCCAGGGCGAGGTAGGCGGCCAGCGGGCTGGCCTGCACGTAGAAGCTGTCTCCCTGCTGCCCGAGCGCGCTTGCCACCATGCGCACGTACCGGCGAAGCTCATTGACCTCGGTTTCGGCGAAATCCACACCCAGCACAGCGACCACCTCATTACCCGGAGAGCTACAGAAACGGCGAAAGGCCCCTTTGCCCCGCCCCATCGAGATACCCGCGCGTGGTGGCGACAAACATCCCCAACGCCACGGGTGTCCGATCTGTTCAAGACCGGTTTCCGCCCGCACTGCCATCCTTTTCCCATGAGCGTTGACCTGTCCCGTGCCGAATCCTTCCTCGCCGGGCACGCCCGGCTGCTCGATCGCCGCCGGTTCGAGTTGCTTTCCGGCCGGACCGGGCCGGACGCCGTGCTCGCCGCGCTGGACGGCTACCGCAATGACGACGGCGGTTACGGCTGGGGCCTGGAGCCGGATCTGCGCGCACCGGAAAGCCAGCCCGGTGGTGCGCTGCACGCTTTCGAGGTCTTCGAGGACATCGCACCGGTCACCACCCCGCGGGCGGCCGGATTGTGCGACTGGCTGAACTCGGTGACGTTGCCGGACGGTGGCCTGCCGTTCGCGCTGCCGGTGGCCGACCCCAGTGCCTGCGCGCCGTTCTGGGCCGACGCCGACCCCACCGTGTCCACGTTGCAGAGCACCGCCTTCGCCGCGGGCGTCGCGTTGCGGGTCGCCGCGCACGATCCCGCGGTGGCGGCGCACCCCTGGCTGGCCCGCGCCACGGAGTACTGCTTCGCGGCGATCGACGCGCTGGATTCGGCGCCGCACGCGATCGCCTTGTCGTTCGCCGTCCGCTTCCTGGACGCCGCCTACGAGCGTTATCCGGCCGCGGCGTCGCTGCTCGAGCGACTCGGCCGATTCGTCCCGGACACCGGGCTGGTCCCGGTCGAAGGCGGCAGCGAAGGCGAAACGATGCGAGCGCTCAACTTCGCGTCGGTGCCCGGCAGCCCGGCGAGCACGCTGCTGGGTCCGGGGGTGCTGGAGGCCGAACTGGACGGACTGGCCGCGCGACAGCAGGAGGACGGCGGCTGGACCGTCGACTTCGCCAGTTACTCGCCGGTGGCATCGCTGGAATGGCGTGGGTACGTGACCGTGGGCGCCCTGCTGACCCTCAAGCGCGCCGGACGCCTCAGCTGAGCCATAGGCGCTAGCGTGGGCCGGTGACCGACAACGTGACCCGGACGCGAGCCGCCTACGACACCGTCGCCGAGTCCTACGCGGAATCCTTGCGCGACGATCTGGCCGCCAGCCCGTGGGATCGGGCGATGTTGACCACCTTCGCCGAACTGGTCGGCACCACGGGCCCGGTCGGGGATCTGGGGTGCGGGCCGGGGCGGTTGACCGGGTACCTGGCTTCGCTGGGGCTCGACGTGTTCGGCGTGGACCTCTCATCCGGCATGGTCGCCGTGGCGAAGCGGTCGCATCCGGCACTGCGGTTCGAGGTCGGTTCGCTGCTCGCGCTGGACCTGGACGACGGTTCGCTGGCGGGTGCGCTGGCGTGGTACTCGCTGATCCACACGCCACCGGAGCAGTTGCCGCGCGTGGCGGCGGAACTGGCGCGGGTGCTGGTACCGGGCGGGGTCCTGCTGACCGCGTTCCAGGTCGGCGACGAGCCGCGCCACCTCTCGCGGGCCTATGGTCACGACATCTCGCTGGAGGCCTACCGGTTGCCACCGGATGGTGTCGAGGAGTTGCTGACCGAAGCGGGTTTCGAGGTCGAAGCGCGGTTGGTGCGCCGGCCCCAGCCGTCGGAGAAGACCCCGCAGGCGTATCTGCTGGCGCGCAAGCTCGCCGGCTAACTCGCGGATCGCCTACGGACGGACAAGTGCCGTCGTGAGGGTCTCGGACAGATGTCGCTGAGCGGCATTGGCGGTCAGGCGGCCGAGCCGGACGCGTGCCCTGCCTGCTGCTGCTCATCGCGGGACTGCTGTGGCGCAGCCGCGTTCACCTGTGACTCGCGGACACATCCTAGCTAGCGGCGGTTCTACCAGGCCTTTTCGGTTCGTCCCGGCGCCGGGACGGGTGCCAGTCCTTGCGCTTCGGCAGCGGCTTGCCACGTGCCACGCTCACCCACAGCAACGCGGACACCAGGAGGCTGGGCGCCACCGTCAGGTAGACCGGCCAGTCGTGGAACCCCGAGAGCCACAACATCACCGCCACGCCGACGGACACCAGCGTCCACGTCATGGCCAGCGTGCTGCCGTTCTCCCGGCAGCGCACCATCCAGCTCCGTCTGTGCGCCCGATCGCCCCGCATCGCCACTCCTGGCACCACTACCACCACCACCTCGGTCTCGCTGGGTGAATACCCGTTCGGCGGCGCTTCAACCCTGCCGACCCGTCTACCCTATAGTTCCGCAAAATTCCCTATGAAAGGTTGGATAGCGAACGTTAGGGTAGGAGCATGTCGATCTTCAAGACGGAAGCGGGCGGCCGCGAGATCCTGAGCCGCTACGAGAAAATGCTCGAGAGCTGGCCGGTTCCGGCCGAGCGGGTCCGTGTACCGACCCGTGAGGGCGAGACGTTCGTGCTCGTGTGCGGCCCCGAGGACGCGCCACCGCTGGTGCTGCTCCACGGATCCGGGTCGAACGCGGCGATGTGGGCGGGGGACGTCACGGCCTGGGCGCAGCACTTCCGCGTCCACGCCGTCGACATGATCGGCGAGCCGGGATTGTCCGCGCCCTCGCGTCCACCGCTGGCTTCCGAGGCTCACGCGTGGTGGCTGGACGACGTCCTCGGCCACTTCGGCATCCAGCGGACCGCCATCGCCGGCGCGTCACTCGGCGGCTGGCTGGCGCTCGACTACGCGACCCGGCGACCGGACCGCGTCGAGCGGCTCGCCCTGCTGTGCCCGGGCGGTATCGGGCGGCAGAAAGTCGGGTTCCTGTTCAAAGCCTTGCTGTACAAGCCGTTCGGGCGCTGGGGGATGCACCGCTCGATCAAGGCGATCGCGGGCGTCGATCCCCGCAGCGAACCGGAAGTCGCCGAGTACCTCACGCTGACGTTCACGCACTTCCTGCCGCGCAAGGACCGGCTGCCCGTCTTCCCCGACGAATCCCTGCGACGACTGGACATGCCGATGCTGGTGATCATCGGCGCGCGCGACGCGATGTTCGACTCCCTGGACACGGCGAACCGCATCGGGAACACCGCGCCGCACGCGACCGTGACCCTCCTGCCCGAAGTCGCGCACTCCATCCTCGGCCAGACCACGCCGATCCTGGACTTCCTGCGCGAAAAGAACTAGTCGAGCAGATCCTCGATGGTGATGGGGATGTGGCGTACCCGGACGCCCGTGGCGTTGTGGATGGCGTTGGCCACGGCCGCCGCCATGCCGACGGTGCCGATCTCGCCGAGGCCCTTCGCGCCGACGGCGTTGTGCAGGGTGTCCGGGTATTCGACGAAGTGCACGCCGACCTCCTGGATGTCGGCGTTGACCGGCAGGAGGTAGCCGGCGAAGTCGGCGTTGGCCAGGCGGCCGTTCGCTTCGATGTCCAGTCCCTCGTGCAAGGCCGCCGAAACACCCCAGATCATGCCGCCGATGATCTGGCTGCGGGCGGCCTTCTCGTTGATGATGCGACCGGCGTCGAACACGCCGAGCATCCGCGAAACCCTGGCCTCCCGGGTCCACCGGTGTACGCGTACCTCGCAGAACTGCGCGCCGAACGAGCTGAACGAGTGCTTGGTCAGCTCCTCGCCGGGAGCCGACGAACCCGTGACCGACAACGACGAGCGCCCGGCCGCCCGCAGCACCTCGCCGAACGGCATGGTCCGGTCACCGGCGAACACCCGCCCGTCGGCGTAGGTGACCTCCTGGCCGTCGAACGGACCGCCCGGGCCCGAGGCCAGTGCGAGCAGTTCGTCGATCGCCTGGGTCGCGGCCGCCATGACGGCCGTCCCGGCGCTGGCCGTGGCGGTCGAACCCCCCGACAGGCCACCGGAGGGCAGCGACGAGTCACCGAGCTTCGGCACGATCCGCTCCGGGGTGATGTCCAGCGACTCCGCGCCGATCAGCGAAAGCACGGTCAGCAGGCCGGTGCCCGGGTCCGCGCCGCTGGTCGCGACCACGGCCGTGCCGTCCTGCTGCAGGGTGACCTCGACCGAAGCGGGGAACCGCAGCGCGGGGAACATCGCGGTGGCCACGCCGAGGCCCACCAGCCACTCGCCGTCGCGGTGGCCGCCGGGGGAGCGGTCCGCCCAGCCGAACCGGTCGGCGCCGATGCGGAAGCACTCGTCGAGGTGCTTGCTCGACCACTGCAGGTCCTTGCCGGGCGGCGCGCTGGAGTTGTTCCGCAGGCGCAGCTCGATCGGGTCCATGCGCAACGCGACCGCCAATTCGTCGATCGCGCTCTCCAGCGCGAAGGAGCCGGGTGCCTCACCCGGCGCGCGCATGAAGGTGGTCGGCGGGACGTGCAGCGGCACCATCTTCTGGCTGATCGCCAGGTTCTGCGTGGCGTACCACTCGCGCGAGGTGCCGTGCGAGGTCGGCTCGACGAAGGAGCGGGCCGCGTCCGTGCTGCACCACGAGTCGTGGCGGATCGCGATCAGCGTGCCGTCGGTGTCCGCGCCGAGGGCGATCTTCTGCACCGTCGCGGCACGGGTGGCCGTCGCGGTGAACACCTGCTCCCTGGTCAGCGCCGCCTTGACCGGCCTGCCGAGCGCCCTGGCAGCGGCCGCGGCGAGGAACGCGGGCGCGGAGGTCCGGCCCTTGCCGCCGAACGCACCGCCGACGAACGGGTTGACCGCGTGGACCTCCGACGGCTTCAGCTCCAGCGCACTGGCCAGTTCCGCGGCCTGCAGATCACTGGCCTGATTCCCGCTGTGCACCGTGAGGCCTTCCGCGGTCCAGTAGGCGACCGCGGAATGCGGCTCCATCGCGGCGTGGTTCTGCGTCGCGGTGCGGTAAGTCGCGTCGAGGACCACGGGGCTCGCCGCCAATGCGTCCTCAATGGACTCCACGCCGGGGGCCAGCACGGACAGCGAAGGCGGGGCGCCGTCCATGGCCGCGGGAGCGTCTTCCGCGGTGGCCAGGCCGTCTTCCAGCGAGGTCAGCGCGGGCCGGGCGTGGTAGGTGACCTGGACGAGCAGTGCCGCGTCCCTGGCCTTCTCGAAGGTTTCCGCGACCACGAAACCGATCGGCTGGCCGTAGTAGGTGACCTCGCGGTTCTGCAGCGGCACCCACGTCTCACCGAAGAGCGGGGTGGTCGGGGTGCGCAGGTCCAGCGGGTCGAAGGGGGTGTACACGCCGAGCACGCCGGGTGCGCCCTTCGCCGCCGTGACGTCCATGGCTTCGATCTCGCCGTGCGCGAGGGTGCTGAGCACGAGGTAGCCGTACACCGTGCCCGGCGGGGTGTGGTCCATCCCGTACCGGGCCTGGCCGGTGACCTTCTGCGGTCCGTCCAGCCTGCTGGGCATCAGCGGCTCCCCTCGGTGAGTTCGAGCAGCGCGCGGACGAGGGTCCGGCGCAGCAGCGGCACCTTGAACCCGTTGCCGGACAACGGCCTGGCCCCTTCGCCGGCCACGGAAGCGGCCTTCTCGAAGGTCTCCAGCGTCACCGGCTCACCGCGCAAGGTCGCCTCGACCGCGGGCAGGCGCCACGGCACGGTGGCCACCCCGCCGACCGCCACCCGGGCGTCGACGATGCGGGAGTCGTGGATCTCCAGCGCGACGGCCGCCGAACACAACGCGAACTCGTAGGACTGCCGGTCGCGCACCTTCACGTAGGTGGAATTCGCGGCCCAGTCCAGGCGCGGGACGACCACCTCGGTGATCAGTTCGCCGGGGCGCAGGTCGTTCTCGGTGGCGGGGGTGTCGCCGGGCAGCCGGTAGAAGTCGGCCAGTTTGACCGTCCGGTTCCCGTCGGCGCCGGCCAGCCGGACCTCGGCGTCGAGCGCGACCAGGGCGACCGCCACGTCACTGGCGTGCGTCGCCACGCAGGCGTCGCTCGTGCCCAGCACCGCGTGCATGCGGTTGGCGCCTTCGAGCGCCGGGCAGCCGCTGCCGGGTTCCCGCTTGTTGCACGGGGTGGCGACATCGCGGAAGTAGGTGCACCGCGTGCGCTGCAACAGGTTCCCGCCGATGCTGGCCATGTTCCGCAGTTGCTGCGACGCGCTCAGGGACAGGGCGCGGGAGATCATCGGGTACACGCCGGGGTGCGCGGCGATGTCGCTCATCCGCTCCAGCGCGCCGATCCGCAGGCCGTCACCGGCGTCGATCCCGCGCAGGGGCAGGTCGTTGATGTCCAGCACCCGTCGCGGGGTCAGGACGTTCAGCTTCATCAGGTCGACGAGGGTGGTGCCCCCGGCGAGGAAGGTGCCGTCCGAACCGGCGGCGGCTTCGAGCGTGGTGGGTGCGGTCAGTTCAAAGGGTCGCATCGGCCTGCCTCGCCTGCTCGACCGCCGCGACGATGTTCGGGTAGGCCGCGCAGCGGCAGAGGTTGCCCGACATGAACTCGCGCACGTCGGTGACCTCCTGCTCGATCGCGGCGACCGCCGACATGATCTGGCCGGAGGTGCAGAAGCCGCACTGCAGCGCGTCCTGGTCGACGAAGGCGCGCTGGACCGGGTGCAGTTCGTCCGATGTGGACAGTCCTTCCACGGTGGTGACCGGCTCGCGCACCGTGGCGGCCAGGGTGAGGCAGGCGAGCACGGGCCTGCCGCCGACGTGCACCGTGCAGGCACCGCACTGGCCCCGGTCGCAGCCCTTCTTCGGGCCGGTGACGCCGAGGCGCTCGCGCAGCGCGTCGAGCAGGGTCACGCCGGGGTCGGCCTCCAGGGATTCGGTGCTGCCGTTGACTTCGAGTGAGAGGTTCACTGGATCTCTTTCCCGCAGATCGTCGGGTACCGGAGCAGTGAAGCGGATAGTCATCCGGTTCCTTCGCAGGCTAGCGGATGAGAATCCGCTTCGCAACGAGGCCCGTCACCCGGAGTTGCTCCAGCTCACGCGCGGTGGTGCATTACATTCAGCTCGAACGCAGGTGAGAGGAGGGAGGCAGGATGACGACGGGCTCGGTCAACCCGCGGCGCGCGGACACGCGGCGCAACCACGAGCGCATCCTGATCGCCGCCACGGCGTCGCTGGCCGCCACGGGCGAGGTCTCCTTCAATGCCATCGCGAAGCAGGCGGAGGTCGGCGTCGGCACGGTGTACCGCCACTTCCCGACGCCGGAGGCGCTCATCCTGGCGGTCTACCAGCGGGAGGTGCGCCACCTCGTCGAGGTCGTGCCGAGCCTGCTCGAAGCGCACCCCCCGGAGCAGGCCTTCCGGGTGTGGACCACCGATCACCTGGCGCACTACATGATGACCAAGCGCGGGCTGGCCAACGCCCTGCGCTCCGCGACGACCTCCGGTGGCGGGGAGCTGCCCGTCAGTGCCTACGAATCCATGAAGGGCGCGGTCGGCACGTTGCTGAAGGCCAACGTCGAAGCCGGGACCGTGCGGGCCGATCTGGACCCGGAGACGGTGATGCGCGGACTGGGCGGGCTGCTGTACCTCGACGCGAGCGCCGAGTGGCGCAGCCACGCGGCGGCCCTCGCCGACCTGCTGTGGCGGGGCATGTGCTCCCGTGACTGCGCCTCTCGGAACGACCAGGGCTGAACTCAGGCGAACGGCAGCATCGGCTCGTCCAGTTCGGCGCGGGTGAGCCGGTTCGCGAGCGTCGACATCGTGTAGGCGCCGATGCCGAGCACGACTTCGAGTGCCTGCCTTTGGGTGAACCCGGCGTCGAAGAAGGCGGTCAACTCCGCCTCCGGTACCTCGCCGGAGGTGGCGAGCACGGTGAGCGTGTACTGCCGGAGCGCCGCGAGCCGGGCATCCGGCAACGGCTGTCCTTCCCGCAGCGCGGTGACCAGGCCGGGGTCCGCTTCGAGCCGCCGCAGTTTCGCGGTGTGCATGGCGACGCAGACGTGGCACTGGTTCCTGGTCGCCAGCGTCATGACCACGGTCTCACGGGCGAGCGGATCGAGGCTGGTTTTCTCGAACAAGGCCGACAGCTTCAGGAAACCGTCCAGCAGCAGCGGCGCTTCGGCGAGCCTGGCCACCGCGGAGGGCAGGTAGCCGAATCTCTTCTCGGTGGCGGCCAGCGCGGGGCGCGCGGCCTCGGGAGCGGACTCGGTGGTGTGGTCGATGAACATGGCGTTCCCCCCATAAGGTCAACTCGGTTGTCGATATAGTAAACCAAGTTGTCCAAGTCCACAATGATCGCATGACGCCCGGCTACGAGCTGCCCCTGCTGCTCTTCAGCGGCTTCCGCACGCTCATCGACCGCCTGCACGAGGAACTGGCCCGTCAGGGGCATCCGGAGGTGCGGCCCGCGTACGGGTTCGCGTTGCAGGCGATCGGGGCCGGCGGCGCGACCGCGTCCGAGCTGGGGCGACGGCTGGGTGTGTCGAAGCAGGCCGCGGGCAAGACCGTGGATCGGTTGTCCCGCCTCGGTTACGTCGAGCGCGCCGCCTCGATCGCCGACGCCCGCGCGAAGGTGGTGCGCCTGACCCCGCTCGGCCTCGACCTGCTCACCCGCTCCGCGGAAATCTTCGACGAGCTGCGGGCCGAATGGGTGCGCGAACTGGGCGAAGAGGGGGTCGCGGGGATCGAGGCCGGCCTGCGCACCGTCACCCCGCCCGGCACGCGCGTCGACGCCGCCGCCTGGTTCGGCGCCTGGGTCTAGCGCGGCGCCTGACTCGAAGATGCTTTCGGTTGACCGCGCGCCACCCTCGGCGACTAGATGAAACGATTCATTACGTAGAGCTTCCTCGGTTCCGAAGCCTTGAGTCGGCTGGTCGCCTTCGCTACCCTCCCGCTTGATACGTTTCAAAGTGTGACCTACGTCAACGAGGACGAGGAGACTCACTTGACTTCCTCCGAAGCCGTCGGCACCTCGCCGGCGGAAGAGTCCGGGACCGTTACGCGCCAGCAGTGGAAGTGGTCGACCCTGGCCGCGATGGCGTCCTATTTGGACGCGGGCTCGATCGTCGCGCTGGGCTCGGGGCTGGCCCTGTTCCAGGCGTACCTGGGGTTGAGCGACGGCGCGGTGGGCGCGCTGGCGGCCATCGGGCCGAACGCGATCGGCTGCGCCATCGGCGCGCTGATCGGCGGGCGGCTGGGCGACAAACTGGGGCGCAAGCGCATCTACAAGTACGACCTGCTGGTCTACGCGGCGGGTATCCTGTGCGTCGCGCTCGCGGTCAACGCGCCGATGCTGTTCATCGGCACCTTCGTCGTCGGCGTCGCGGTCGGCGCGGACGTGCCCACCTCGCTCGCGCTGGTCGGCGAGTTCTCCCCGGCGAAGGCCAGGGGCAAACTGCTCGCCTTCACACAGATCGCCTGGAACGCCGGGCCGGTGGTCGTGCTGCTGCTGGCGCTGGTCCTGTCACCGCTGGACTTGCTCGGCATCAGGATCGTCTTCCTGCACCTGTTCGTGGTCGCGCTCGTCACTTGGGCACTGCGGCGGGGGCTCGCCGAATCGGCCAGGTGGACCGCGGCGTCGACCAGCGTTGCGTCGGCCGCGGCCAAGTTCGGCGCGCTCTTCCGCGGCGCGAACCTGCGCGCACTGGTCTGGACCGGCACGATCTACCTGTTCTGGAACGTGGCCGCCGGGACCAACGGCATCTTCACCCCGTACATCATCACCACGCTGAACGCGGGCAGTCAGGCCGCGGGAGTCGCGCTGTCCTGCGCCGGCTTCGTCATCGGCATCCTGGGCACGCTGGTGTTCATGCGCCTGGTCGACCGGGGGCACGCCATGCGCAAGCGGATGTGGGCGCTCGGCTCGCTGGCGCAGGTGCTCGCCTTCGTGCTGTACCTGGTGTTCCCGTTCAACATCCCGGTGATCATCGGCAACATCGTGTTGTTCGGCGTCGGCGCGGCCTTCGCCGGTGAAGCGGTGTACAAGATCGTCAGCCAGGAGCTGTTCCCGACCATGCTCCGGGGCACCGCCCAGGGCATGACCTTCGGGGTGGCGCGGATCTTCCTCGGCATCTGGAGCTTCTTCGTGCCGACGCTGGCGAACGCCGGGATCACCACGGTGGCCGCGTTGCTGGCGGCCAGCCTGGTGATCAGCGGGGTGGTCGGCTACTTCTTCATGCCCGACACCTCCGGGAAGTCGCTCGAGCAGATCGAAGCGGAGCGGGCGTGATCGCGGGCGGGCCGAGCTGGGCGCCGCCGCCGAACTTCCCGGTCAGGAACTCGTCACCGTCACCCAGGAGGCCCTCCGTTGACAGCCACCACGCCCGTTCGCTTCGAGCACCGCGACTCCCCGCTGGGACTGGGCACCGCGACCCCGCGGTTGTCCTGGCAGGTGCGCACGGACGACCCGGGATGGGCGCAGACCGCCTGCGAACTGGATCGCGACGGCACCGTGGTGCGGGTGGAGTCGGCCGAACAGGTGCTCGTGCCGTGGCCGTTCGAACCGCTGCGGTCCCGGGAACGGGCCGCGGTCCGGGTTCGGGTCGCTTCGGGGGACGACTGGTCCGAGTGGAGTGAACCGTCCACTGTGGAAGCGGGGTTGCTGTCCGCGCGGGACTGGAGCGCGCGGTTCGTCAGCCCGGTGAAGCTCGGCGGGATCGGTGCGCCCGCACCGATCCTGAGCCGGACCGTGCACCTGCGGGCGGGCATCACGTCGGCCCGGCTCTACGCCACCGCGCACGGGGTGTACGAGGCGCAACTGAACGGCCGGCGCGTGGGTGACGAGGCGCTCGCCCCCGGCTGGACCAGCTACCAGCACCGCCTGCGGTACCAGACCCACGACGTGACCGCGCTGCTGCACGAGGGCGCGAACGAGCTCGACGTGCTGCTGGGCAACGGCTGGTTCCGCGGCAGGCTCGCCTGGGCGGGCCGGCGCGCGCACTACGGTGACCGGCTGGCGTTGCTGGCGCAGCTGGAAGTCACCTACGCCGACGGTTCCACCGAGGTCATCGGGACCGACGAGCAGTGGACCGCGCGGAACAGCGGGGTGCTCGCCGACGACCTGTACGACGGCCAGCACACCGATCTCCGGTCCACGGAGTCCGAAGTGGACCGGGTGGAGGTCCTCGAAGCGAACCTGGGCCGCCTGGTCGCGCCGGAGGGGCCGCCGGTGCGGGCCACCGAGGTACTGCCCGCGATCGAGGTGTGGCGTTCGCCGTCGGGCAGGACGCTGGTGGACTTCGGGCAGAACGTGGTCGGCTGGGTCCGCCTGCGCCTGCGGAACACCCGCGTGGGGCAGGAGGTCGTGCTGCGGCACGCGGAGGTGCTGGAGCACGACGAACTCGGCGTCCGCCCGCTGCGCTCGGCCGCGGCCACCGACACCTACGTGCTCGACGACGCCCAGGAAGTGGTGCTGGAGCCGAACCTGACCTTCCACGGCTTCCGGTACGCCGAGGTCACCGGCGCGGACGTGGTGGCCGAGGACCTGGCGGCGGTCGTGGTCGGCACCGACCTGCGGCGGACCGGCTGGTTCTCCTGCTCCGACCCCGACCTGGAGCAGTTCCACCGCAACGTGGTCTGGGGCATGCGCGGCAACTTCCTCGACGTGCCGACGGACTGCCCGCAGCGCGACGAGCGGCTCGGCTGGACCGGGGACATCCAGGTCTTCTCGCCGACCGCCGGTTTCCTCTTCGACACCGCGGGGTTCCTGAGCACCTGGCTCGCGGACCTCGCCGCCGACCAGCAGGACGACGGCTCGGTGCCCTACGTCGTCCCGGACGTGCTCTACGGGACGTCGCCGACCGCCGCGGCCTGGGGGGACGCGGCGGCGGTCGTGCCATGGGTGCAGTACCGGCGCTACGGCGACACCGGCGTGCTCGCGCGGCAGTTCGACAGCATGTGCGCCTGGGTGGACCGGATCGCCTCGCTGACCTCGGACGGGGTGTGGGCGGGCGGGTTCCAGTTCGGTGACTGGCTCGACCCGACCGCCCCGCCGGACAACCCGTTCGCCGCGCAGGCCGACCCCGATGTGGTGGCCACGGCGCACCTGGTGCGTTCGGCGCAGATCGTCGCCGAGGCCGCGCGGGTGCTCGGCCGCGACGGCAGCCGGTACGAAAAGCTGGCCGCCGACTCCCGGGACGCGTTCGTCCGGCACTACGTCACCGGCGCCGGCCGGGTGCTCAGCGACGCCCCGACCACGTACGCGCTGGCTCTTGAATGGGACCTGCTGCCGAACGAGGAGCAACGGACGCACGCGGCCGAGAGGCTCGCGGATCTGGTGCGCGCCAACGGTTTCCGGATCGGCACCGGGTTCGTCGGCACGCCGCTGGTCACCGACGCGCTGACTTCGGCGGGCCGCCCGGACCTGGCCTACCGGCTGCTGCTCGAACGAGGCTGCCCGTCCTGGCTGTACCCGGTGTCCATGGGCGCCACCACCATCTGGGAACGCTGGGACAGCATGCTTCCCGACGGTTCGATCAACCCGGGTGAGATGACCTCGTTCAACCACTACGCGCTGGGAGCCGTCGCCGACTGGATGCACTGGTCGATCGCGGGACTGGCTCCGGCCGCGCCGGGGTACCGGCGGATCACCGTCCGGCCGGTCCCGGACGCCGCGCTGACGCACGCTTCCGCTCGGCACCACACCCCGTACGGCGAGGCTTCGGTGGCGTGGCGGCGGGAAGGCGGGGAGTTCACGCTGGAGGTGGAGATGCCGCCGGGCACGACCGCGCAGGTGCACGTGCCCGGTCAGGCCGCGGTGGAGGTGGGGCACGGGCGGCACCGGTGGACGGTGGCCGACCCGGTGACGCCACGGTCCACTCCGGCCACCGTGCGGGAGCTGCTCGACCACGCCGAACTGTGGCCGAAGGCGGTGGCCCTGCTCGCCGAGCACGGTTTGGGCGGGGATTCCGCGCAGCTCGCCAGGGAGGCCGCGCCGTTCCTGCACCGGCCCGCGACCGAACTCGCGACCCTGCTCGCGATGAAAGACCCGGCGGGTGGCGGCACCGCGGCCGAAGCGGCGTGGGCGGACCTGCTCGGCTGACACCCGAACTCAGCCGGCCCGCGTCGAGACCGTCGGCGTGGGCCGGCCCCGGGAGTCACCGCGGCCGAGGTGCCGTGCAGGAGGCCTGAAGCCAGGTCAGCGCGGCGAGCACGAGCGCGAAGACCGGCAGCCAGTACAGCCGGTGCAGCGGCCAGTCGCCGGTGGGCTCGTCCAGCAGGCCGGGCAGCCGTCCCGCGAGCAGGCCGATGAAGCTGACCAGCAGCAACGCGGTCTGGTGCCAGCAGTAGACGGCCATCGCGTGCCGGTTGAGCGCCGAGATCGGCGCCCACACGGCCCGGCGCCGGAGCACCCCGGCGAGCCACGGGCGCAGCAGCAGGAACACGCCGACCTGCGCGGCGGCCAGCGCCAGCGTGAACAGCGACGGCGGTGCCAGGTTGGACCAGCGGTCGCCGGGCACACCGACCGCGCTCGCCGGATACCGCGCCGCCCACAGCAACGCGACGCCGGTGAGCACGCCCAGAAGCAGGAGGACCGCACCGGCCCGGCGATGCAGCCGCTGCTCGGCCAGCGCCAGCCCGAGCAGGTACGGCACGGCCCAGGCCACCGGTGTGGCCACCACGCCCAGCCAGTCCGGCAGGCCGTGCGGCCGGATCAGGTCGACCACCCCGGCCAGTGCCACCGGGACCACCGCCACCCATGGTCCACATCGGACGACCAGCGGCCGCAGCACCGGGGTGAGCGCGACCAGCACCAGGTAGACGAGCAGGAACCACAACGGTTGCGTCACCAGCGCCAGGACCAGGTCACGGGTGCCGTCGGGGGCGTCGACGGCGGCGAGCAGGAGCATGGCGGGCAGCCACACCGCGGCGAGCGCCAGCACGGGCACGAGCAATCGCCCGCGCCGCAACGGCTTCCCGTGCCGTGCCCGGCTGGCCGCGGCGTACCCGGCGGCGAAGAAGAACGGGCCGAGGGTTTGCAGGAACCAGGTCACCGGGGCGAATTCCGGGGTGTGCGCCAGCGGGCTTTCGCCGTGCAGCGCGGTGGGCCGGTACGGATCGCTCACCACCGCGCTCACCAGCCAGTGCCCGAGCACGACCCCGGCGATCGCGAGACCCCGCAGCGCGTCCACCGTCCGGTCCCGCGTGGTCACGGCCGGACCACCGGATCGCTCCCGGACAGGGCTATCCCGGTCAGCGCCGCCAGCGAATCGGTGCCCGGGCTGAGGTAGTGGTCGTGATCGGCGACGTCGCCGGTGGCGAACACCCGGGCGCCGAAGGCCGGATCGGCGGGCTTGGTGCCGTGGCCGAGGCCGAAGAACCGCACGCCGGGCACCCAGCGGATCCAGTCGCCCCGGGACTGCCCGGCCCAGACGCGGGCGGTGGTGCCCAGTCGTGCCACGTGGTCCACGCCCATTCCCGGACTGCCGAACGCCGCGAGGTCGGTCACCTGCCGGGGGAGCCGGGCGGCCGCCGCCCCGATCACCGTGGACCCGTAGCTGTGGCCGAGCAGCGCGATCGTCGCTTGTGGACGGACCGCGACCAGCCCGGCGACGAACCGCTCCAGCGCCACGGCGCCCGCCCGCGCCAGGTCCCCGCGGGCCGCGTCGGGCCCCACCCCGCCGGGGGTGTCGTAACCGAGCCAGGATATCACCGCGAACCGGGCACCAGGAGCTTCCCGGACGGCCGCCCGGTGCAGGTCGGCCGCCTGCGTGGCCGGTGCCCGGTAAGGCACGCCGCCCACCCCGGTCCAGAAGTTCTCCGCCCGGTTGGCCGCGCCGGGCACCAGCACGGCGATCCGGTCGGCGGTGGCCAGATCACCGGACACCTGCGCCACCCGGCCGTTGCCACGCGGGTCGAACAGCAGGAACTGCCCGGCCCGGTCCACCCCGGCCGCACGCAGCTGCCGCCGGTTCGCCGCGTACCGCATCGCCGGTGGGGCGCCGTCGAGCGCGCCCACCACGTCCGGGTACGCGACCGCCAGACCGTGCTGCTCGGCGGTGCCGAGGCGCAGCAGGAAGTCGTGGATCTCGGCCGGCTCGGCGCGCTGGGGATCCGGCAGGTGGTGGCCGTCGGCGAGCCAGGCGGGCAGGCCGGGCGGTGGTACCGAGCGCACCAGACCGGGTGCGTACAGCAGCGCGGCGGCCGCGGGTGCCACCGTCATGGTGACGGCGGCGAGCACGGTCAGCAGCGTGCGGGGAGCGAGGTTTCCGATCACCCGCCAAACGGTGCTGAACCCCCGAGTCCAGGACATCGGCCCGGCGATCACTTTCCGGGTAGCCGCCGGGCGTACACCCCTGAGCCGATGCCCGGCCGGCGACCGGCTGGCTACCATCGCCGCATGTCGGTGCCGGTCGCTCGTTCGCCGTTCAGCCGGATCCCGGCGAGGACGCGCACCACGCTGGCCTGGACCGGGCTCGCGTTGTCGCCGGTGCTCCTGCACGTCTGGATCGCCTGGGAAGGCCCGTACTTCGTGGCTTTTCTGGCCGTGTTCCTGCCGTTCGGGATGCTCAAGCGCCGGCCGCTGCCGGCGCTGGGTGTGCTGCTCCTCGAACTGGTGACCGCGGAGCTGGTGCACCTGCCGCCGTCGACCGAGTCCGGGCTGCCCAGCTTCCTCCGGGACCTGCAGACCGTCACCCTCGACCTGGCTGTCGCCTACATCGCGACCACGAGCCGCTTCCGGCTCTCGGCCTTCGCTGCGGTTCTCGCGCTGGTGGTGCAGCTCGTGGTGGCCGCCATCTCCGAACTCCGGCCCCGCGACTTCGAGAACGCCTTCATCCCGTACGCGGTCGCGGTCCTCGCCGCCTGGCTGCTGGGCTGCCTCCTGCGCCGGCTCAAGCGGTACCGCGAGACCCGGCAGGCACAGGCCGAACTCCAGGCCGCGCAGACCGAGCGGCTGCGCATCGCCAGGGAACTGCACGACATGATCGCGCACAGCATCGGGGTCATCGCGTTCCAGGCGGGGATGGGTGGCCGGGTCATCGACACCCAGCCGGAGGAGGCACGCAAAGCCTTGCACGCGATCGAAACCACCAGCCGCGACACGCTGACCGGACTGCGTCAGGTGCTCGGCGCGCTCCGGCGGCCCGACGCGGGGGAGCCCGGCAAACCGCCGGGTCTCGCCGATCTGGGCGACCTGGCCGCGCGGACCCTCGACGCCGGTGTGCGGGTGGACGTGCGCCGGCGTGGCCACCGGCGGCCACTGCCGCCCGAGGTGGACCTGGCGGCGTTCCGCATCATCCAGGAGGCGGTCACCAACGTGGTGCGCCACGCCGGGGTCGCCCGGTGCGAGGTGGTCGTCGAACAACGGGCGAAGGAGCTGGTCCTCGAAGTGACCGACGAAGGACGGGGTGGTGCCGCGGAAACCGGGTACGGCATCCCCGGGATGCACGAGCGGGTCGCGCCGCTGCGGGGTGAGGTCACCGCCGGGCCGCGGCCGGACGGCGGTTTCCGGGTCAGCGCGAGGATCCCGCTGCGATGACGATCCGCGTCGTGCTCGCCGACGACCAGCCGCTCATCCGCAGCGGCCTGCGGGTCCTCATCGCGGACACCCCCGACCTGGCCGTGGCCGGGGAAGCGGGGACCGGCACCGAAGCGGTCCGGGTGGCCGGGGAAACCCGGCCGGACGTGGTGGTGATGGACATCCGGATGCCGGACATGGACGGCATCGAGGCCACCCGGCGGCTCACCGCGGGCGCCGAGCCGCCGCACGTGCTCGTGCTCACCACCTTCGACGACGACGAGTACGTCTACGGCGCCCTGCGGGCCGGGGCGAGCGGGTTCCTGGTCAAGGACATGGCGCTGGACGACATCCTGACCGCGATCCGCGTGGTCGCCGCCGGTGACGCGCTCCTCGCGCCGAGCGTGACCCGCCGCCTGATCGCCGACTTCGCCGGGCGCCCGGCACCGGCGTCACCGCGGCGGCAGGCCGACGGGATCACCGACCGGGAGCGCGAGGTGCTGACCCTGGTCGGGCTCGGCCGGTCCAACGGCGAAATCGCCGCCGAGCTGTACATCAGCGTGGCCACCGCGAAGGCCCACGTGGCGCGGCTGTTCACCAAGCTCGACGCGCGCGACCGCGTCCACCTGGTCATCATCGCCTACGAGCTGGGGCTGGTAGGCCCACGGGTGTAAGCCCGGCGGCCGATGTGACGGGCGGGGGCCGACCGGCATCGTGGCGGGCACCCGAGGAGAGGAACCCGATGCCCCGCCTGGACCGCCCGAGCCTGACCGCCGCCACGGCGAACCTGCTCGCCCGCCGTACGTCCTTCGTGGACACCGAACTGCACGCGCTGACCGAGGTGGTGCGCCCCGGTGACGTCTGCGTCGACGTGGGTTCGGCGGCCGGGCTGTACAGCCAGGCGCTGTCCCACCTGGCCGGGCCCACCGGGGTGGTGCACAGCGTGGAACCGGTGTCGTTCTCCCACCCGGTGTGGTCCCGCGTCCTGGGGGCGTGGGAGCGCACGAACGTGGTGCGGCACCCCGTCGCGCTGGGTGCCGAGCCCGGACGCGCGGCGATGCGGGTCCCGTTCCGCACCTACGGACCGGACACCAGTCGCTCCTATTTGGACTGGAACACCCGCGGCCTCGGCTCCAACGCCGAGTTCTCCCACCACGCCGACGTCCTCGTGGAGGTCGACACCCTCGACGGCCTGCACGCCGCCACCGGCCTGGTCCGGCTCGACTTCGTCAAGATCGACGTGGAAGGCGGGGAACTGCACGTGCTGCGGGGCGGCACGCGGACCATCGAGCGGTACCGGCCCACCTTGCTGGTCGAGATCGAAGCCCGCCACACCGCGCGTTACGACTACACGCCGGAGGACGTGGTCGAATGGCTTACCAGCCGTGGCTACGCGATGTACGCGTGGCGCCACGGCTGGCAGGCCACCGGCCAGGTGTGCGTGCACACCAACAACTACCTGTTCAGGTCCCGAACGGGCGATCCAGGTAGTCCTTGAACTGCACCGTCACCGAATGCCGGTCCGACGGCCAGTTGAGCGCCGCCACCGTGCGCGACTGGCCGCCGGAGCCCCGGACCACCTCCGTCACCCGGATCGTCTTCCCGGCGTCGGGCTGGGCCGGCAGGTAGTCGTCCACGGCGGTGAGGAACGGCAGCGCGTTGAACGGCGGCAACGCGGCGCCCAGCGTGGAGGTCAGGTCGCAGTGGTCGTCGAAGGCGAACGCGGCGAGCACCTGCCGGAGCTTGGGTGAGACGGCCGGGGCGAGCACGTTGACGCCGTTGAGTTCCAGCCGGTCGCTCTCGGGCTGGTCCGACCACCACTCGCGGCCACGCAGCACGGTGAGCGCGGTGTGGGTGGCGCATTTGTCGACGTAGTCCCCGATCCCGCCCGGCGGGGAGACCTGCAACCGGAGGAACCGGTCGCTGCGCTCGAACGGTTCGAAGTAGTAGTGGTAGGACTGCTGGCCCTCGCGCAGGAGCACCAGTTCGTAGTGCTTGTAGCCGTTGACCTTCAGCGGCCCGAACGCGCCGTCCGGCGCGGTCTGCACGTCGTGCGCGGGCGTGGCGCGGCGGGCGCCGGTGGTTTTGTCGACCTCCCAGACCTGGAGGCGTCCGGCGATCCCGGTGTTCTGCGGGAAGAACACCGCGCGCCCGGCGATCTCGACCAGCCCCGGCAGCTCGGGCGTCACCTCGGTGGTGATCGCCGGCCTGCCGCGCAGGAACTGGTGCATGTGCGTGAAACTCTCCGCGGCGGTGGCGGTTTCGGTGTGCCCGAGGTGGAGCAGGTGGACGTTGGTCGCCCCGCCGATGCTGCCCTGCGGTTGCAGGCTGCCCCACAGCGCGAGCGTCGGGACGCCGCCGGGTTGCGTGGCGCTGGAGCGGCCGTCGACGTTGACGTACCGGCGCACCTGGGCGGCCCGTTCCGGCGTGGCCAGGTAGGCGTGCATCACGGTGGTGCCACGGGAATGCGCGACTATGTCCACTGTGGACGCACCGGTGCGGGCCCGTACGTCGGCGATGAACGCGTCGAGCCCGGTGAGGGCGTGGTCGTTGGTGGGGATGCTGGTGTCGTACTCGAAGGCGTACAGGAGCTTGTCGGGATAACCGTTGGCGGAGAAGCGTTTCGCGTTGGACTGCCACTGGTGGGCCGAACCCTGCTGGCCGTGCACGAAGATCACCGGCGTGGTGCCGCCCGCGGCTTCCTCCCGGTTCCGCTTCGCGTCGGCGGCGAGCAGGTACCCGGCGCGGACGTTCTTCGCGTCCGCGACGACGACCTTGCCGAGGTAGTCGTCCACCCCGGGGTAGAGCTTCGCCAGGGTCGCCTGGTCGAACGGCACGTGGGTGCCGAACAGCTGGCAGAAGGTCTCGCCGCTGTTGTCCCCGGTGTTCAGCGCGGTCGGCACCGCGACCTGCGACAGGCGGATCCCGCCCACGGCCAGGCCCAGCCCGTCGCGCTTCTTGGTCACGCCGTCGGCTTCGAACTCCAGCACCGGGGCGGTCGGCGGCGGGGAACCGCGCTCGGCCCAGCGGCGCAGGTGCTCGTAGGCGGCCGCGGTGACGTGGTGCATGGGCACGCGGCTGAACGGCGGCTTGTCGCAGTCGTACTGGGGTGCGGCGCCGAGGTCGCGTTCGGAGATCGGCGCGCGGTAGACCTGGCCCTCGTGTCCGGAGTGCGCCCCGCCCGCGACTTCCCAGCGGCGGAACTTGTCGGAGTCGGCGCGGCGGTTGGTGTTGCGCACGTCGGTCTCGGACTGGATCTGGAAGACGGGTTCGGTGCCTGCCCGCGTCGGCGCGGAACCGACCACGAACGCGTAGCCGTCGAATACCGGCTGCTGCTGCGGCAGGACCTTGTCGTAGAGCACGGTCATCCGGCCCGCGGACTGGGAAGCACCGATCGCCAGAACCGTGCGCGGGCGCGTCCCGCCCAGCACGGCGCCGGATTCCACGGCACGGCCTGCCTGGGTGAAGATGTCGTAGGACAGTTCGTCGGCGTTGTGCTTGCCCCCGCCGGTCACGTCGAGACCGCCGTAACGGGCCGGGCTCCACGCGCGGAGCTGGTCGACGCCGACGCGCTGGGCCGAGACGCCGATCCACGCGTGCCCGGCGCGGATGACCGAGTCCGCGTTCCACAACGCGTCCAGGTCGTAGCCCGCCGTCACGTTCTGCCATTCGACGAGCGTCGTGCCGCTGAAATCACGAGCCTGCGCGGGCCGCCGCACCACCACTCGCGTGGTGTACGGGACGTCGGTGGCCACTCCGGTGCCGTCGGCGGCCCAGCCGTCGGCCAGGCCGGAGAGGTGGAACTCCTGCTCGACGTAACCGCGGGCGGCCAGGTCGACCGGGGTGGCGAAGAACGGGTAGGTGTCTTCGATCCGCTCGGCCAGCCGGTCACCGGGCCAGGCGCCGGGCAGCGGCCCGGTCACCTGCGGGGACCCGGCGGGCGGCGCGGGTGGTGCGGAGGCGGAGGCGGGAAGGGCGTTCGGGAGGAGGAGGCCGAGCACTACGGCGATCAGCCCGGCACGACCCCACACGGAGATCGACATGGTGGCTCCCACGCGACGATGGGCAGGACCTGGCGAACGTAGCCGGGTCGCCACTGTGCGTGCCAGGGCCCGCGAACACCGTGAGACCGCTGTCTCAGCCGGCTTGCAGCACCGCCCGCGCCGCCCGTTCCACCAGTTCGGGATCGGGCGCGGCCGCGCCGAGGAGTTCGGCGTAGACGGCGGATTCGATGATGCGCACGTAGAGGTAGGCCATCTGGTCGAGCGAGCCCGCCGACCACGGCCGATCGCCGTGGACCTCGCGCAGGATGTCGAGCTGCAACGAAACCACGCGCCGGTGCACCACGCCCGAGGTGGTGAACAGCACCCGTGCGGCCGTATCCGGTTCGGTGCGCAGGAAAGCGCGGAAGGGCGCGGCCGCGTGCAACTGGCCGACGAACGACCGGGTCACCTCCAGCACCCCGTCGACGCCCGCGTGCCTGCGCCGCTGCCTGGCCCGCGTGAGCAATCGTTCGGTGAACCGCCACAGCACCTCGCCCAGCAGGCCGTCGCGGCTGTGCGCCACCCGGTAGAGCGTGGCGCGGCTGACGGCCAGGCTCGCCGCCAGCCGGTCCATGTCGACCATGCCGTGCTGGAGGAAGAACCGGCACGCGCCCAGCACCACCTGCTCGTGGCTGACCACCCGCCGGACGCGATCCGGGCCCGCCATCGCCGACCTCCCGTTCCCGCCGGGCACCCGCCCGGACCCACCCCGGCATCATCGCCCGCCCGCGGCGACAGCCGCTAGGCGCAGTCCGGTAAGTCAAGGTCGCGCTCTTCGCGCCCAGGCGGCCCCTGGCGGCACGGGCGGGCGCGGCCGAGTACGGCCAGTACGAGGCCGACCCGCCCGCACCGCCAGGAACCACCTGGATCACGAAGCCCATCGACCAGACTCACCGGAGGAGCGCCTAGCCTGGGTGGATGGACGATCCGCACATCCACGTCGAGCGGAAGGTCCTGCAGGCCGGCGCCGACTACCGCAACGTGGTGGCTTCGACCCTGGGCCTGGTGGCCGACGCACCGGCCGTGGTCACCACCGGCTGCGGCGTCGAAGTGCCCTACGCCATGACCTCCGCCCGCCCGGAAAGCGTCACCTGCCTGGCCTGCCGGGAACACGGGCACCGGGAACACCTGGCGATGGCCGGGCAGATCGACCGGCTGAGCCGGATGCCCGGCATGACCGTGATGACCGCCGAGGAAGCGGCCGAAGCCGTTCGCCGGCTCCAGGAGCGCGCGGCGCGGTACCGCTCAGGCGGTGGCCCGCAGGACCAGCTCGGATGAGTACCGGGTGACCGGCCGGGCCAGGCGCTGCTCCAGCACCGCGGTGGCGCAGGCGGTGGCGATCGTCTCGACCGGGTGCGTGGACGTGGTCAGCGCCGGACTGCTCAGCGCGGCGAACTGGAGGTCGTCGAAACCGGCGACCGCCACGTCTCCCGGCACATCGGCACCCGTGCGCTGAAGCGCCCCGAGCGCACCCAGCGCCGCGAGGTCGCCCAGCGCGAACACGGCGTCGGTGTCCGGCCAGCGCGCCAGGATTTCCGTTGCGGCGCAAGCACCACGCGCGGCGGTGAAGTCGCCGGGCAGCACTCGGGCCGGGAAGCCCGCGGCCTCGACGGTCTCCCGGTAGGCGGTCACCGTGCGGTGCGTGCACGGCAGCCAGTCCGCGCCGGTGATCATGGCCACCCGGCGGCGGCCGCCGTCGAGCAGGTGGGCCACCAGCCGGGCGGTCGCCGGGCCGTTGTCGACGTCGAACGAGGGCACGTGCCGGGAGCCGACGCCGATGGCCGCGAGCCGCCCGCGCACCGACTTCGGGGCCGCGCGCAGAGCGGATTCGGTCGGGTTGACCAGGACCATGCCGCCGATGCCCCGGTTCTCCGCCAGCCGGGCCAGTTCGGCGGGTGCGTGCAACGGCAGCCAGTGCATCGAGACACCGACTTCGCGGGCCGCCGCCACCTTCGCCGCGGCGGCGACCACGCGGCCGACATACGCGTCCTCCAGCACCTGTTCGGTGCGGCCGTTCACCACCACGGCGAGCCGGGTGCCGCGGCCGGTCGCCAGCGCGCGCCCGGCCGCGTGCGGGAGGTAGCCGAGTTCGCTCGCCGCCGCGGCGACCCGGCGGCGCGCGGTCGCCGAGGCCGGGCCGCGGCCGCTGAGCACGCGGGACGCCGTCGCCGTGGACACGCCGGCGGCCTTCGCCACCTCGGTCAGTCGTGCCTTCACCCGGGCCAGTCTGCCAGCACTTGCGGTGGAAGCGCTTGCAGCCGTGGGATCGGGCGCATGATCGGAGTGGCGGTCGTTTTCGGGCTGAACGGGCTGGCCGTGGCGTCGTGGTTCGCCAGGGTGCCCGCGGCCAGGGACGTGCTCGGGCTGAGCGCGGGCGCGCTCGGCCTGGTGCTGCTGTGCCTGTCCGTGGGCGCGACGCTGGCGTTGCTCACCGCCGGGGAGATCACCCACCGGCTCGGCGCGCGGCGGGCGGTGTGCGTGGCGACCGGGGGCGTCGCGGCGGGCCTGGGGATCGCCGGGTTCGCCATCGGCGCCTGGCCGTCGGCGGTGGCCGCCGGAGCCGGGTTGTTCGTGCTGGGGTACGGCTCCGGCATCTGCAATGTGGCGATGAACGTGGAGGCTGCGGCGGTCGAGCGGGCCGCGGGGCGGACGGTGATGCCGCGGTTCCACGCGGCCTGGAGCCTCGGCACGGTGACCGGCGCCGGACTGGCGGCACCCGCGGCCTGGCTGGGGTTGCCGGTCACCGTGCACCTGACCGGCATCGCGCTCATCGCGCTGCTCGGCACACTGGTCGCCGCGAGGGGGTTCCGCCACGGCGGCGCTCCCGGCGGCCGGGGTGGAAGCGGCGTGCTGAAGGCCTGGCGGGAACCGCGCACGTTGCTCATCGGTGTCCTGGTCATGGTGCTGGCGTTCACCGAAGGCACGGCGAACGACTGGCTCGCACTGGCGTTCGTCGACGGCCACGCGTTCAGCCAGGCCGCGGGGGCCGCCGTCTTCGGCCTGTTCGTGACCACGATGACCTGCGGGCGAGCACTGGGCACGTTCGCACTCGACCGCTGGGGCCGCGTGCCGGTGCTGTTCGCCACCATGGCGCTCGCCATCGGCGGCGCGCTGCTCGTGGTGCTGGGAGAGCCCGTCCTGGCGATCGCCGGGGTGGCTTTTTGGGGCTTGGGCACGTCGCTGGGCTTCCCGGTCGGCATGAGCGCCGCGGCCGACGACGCGAGCCACGCTTCCGCCAGGGTGAGCGTGGTTTCGGTGATCGGCTACACCGCGTTCCTGGCGGGCCCGCCGGTGGTCGGACTGCTCGGGGACCAGACGGGAATCCTGCGTGCCCTGCTGGTGGTGCCGGTGCTGCTGGTTCCCGCGCTGGCCCTGGTACCGGTCTTGCGGCCGGGCGCGCGTGCCGCCCCGGAGGAGGCGCGCACCCGGTAGCTCGTGTCAGGCGCGATAGGTCAGGGTGTAGCGCCAGAACAGGCGGCGCCGGATGCGCGCGCCGGGGAGTTCGGCGGCCGCCGCGGCCCGGATTTCGGGCAGGGTTTCGGTGGGATCGGCGGTGGGCGCCCTCATGTGCGCCGGTGGTTCCTCCGCGCGGGCGGGGTGCTTGACCAGGCCGGCGATCGGATTGGCGAGCATCGCGGGGAGCGCGGCGAGCAGGTCGGCGCGACCGGCTTCGCGGTAGCAGCCGACGACCACGAGCTTGCCACCCGGCTTCAGGCAGCCGCGCAGTTCACGCAAGGCGGGCACCAGCGGCAGGTGGTGCAGCACGGCGACCAGCGTGATCGCGTCCCAGCGCTGCTCCGGATCACGGCAGGCGAAGTCGCCTTCCACGATGGTGACCGCGGGATCGTCCGCGAAGCGTTCCCGCGCCACGCGAGCGGCCGCCGGGTCGGGTTCGAGGCCGGTGACCGTGGCGTGACGGCGAAGCCGGTCGACGAGATTGCCCGTGCCGCAACCGATGTCGAGCACCAGCCGGGCCCCGGCCACCTGCCTGGCCACCCACGGGCCGTAGTGGTCGTTGTGGCTCCACGGGTGCCGCCGGTTGAACCGGTCGAGCCGCGCCAGGAAATCCACGGCGCCCACCCTAGTGGTTCCCCGTGACGACCCGCGGACGAATTCGCCACTGCCGTAGCGGTGCCGTGCCGGCTTGGGCTAGAACGGCGTCCAGCATCCGACTGTGGAAGGCAGGGCATGGCGAGAACGATCATGGGCGCGGTGGTTTCGCTCGACGGGTACCTAGCGAAGCTGAACGGCGAGATCGGCCCGTTGTTCGAGTGGTACGACAATGGCGACGTGGAGTGGAGATTCTCCGAAAAGCAGGAGGAATTCGCCCGCACCACGATGGCGTCCAAGGAATTCATGGAAGCGGTGTACACCGACATCGGCGCGGTGGTGATCGGGCGCAGGCTGTTCGACGAGACGAACGGCTGGGGCGGGGTGCCCGCCGCCGGGGACCGCGTTTTCGTGGTCACCCATTCCGTGCCGAGGAACTGGGAGTTCGCGGCCACCGCGCCGTTCACCTTCGTCACCGACGGCGTCGAGTCCGCGATCGAGCAGGCCAAGGAGTTCACCGGGGACGGGCAGGTCGACGTGGCCGCCGGCCAGGTCGGCGGCCAGGCCCTGCGGCTGGGGCTGATCGACCAGGTCGTGATGAACGTGGTGCCGGTGGTGTTCGGCGCGGGCCGCCCGTTCTTCGCCGCCATGGGCCCCGGCGAGGACATCCTGTTCTCGAACCCCACCCGGGTGGCACAAGGTGATCGGGTCACGCACCTGCTTTACGACGTCCGGCGGAATTAGCTCTCCGCCCGCCCACCGCCGCGCGGATCGGCCTGCTGGGTCACCTGGTGTCCTCCGGCCTCGTACTCCGGGGGACGTTAGGGGTGACCGGTGAATTCACGAGGAAACGGCGGACGGGCGCAGCCCGGCGGTCAGCGTGAGGCTTTCGGGCAGCAACGCGAACATCCGGTTCAGGTGCCCGGCGAAATCCGCGACCGTCGGCGTGCCCGCCTGCTCCGCCCACGCCTCCTGGGCGAGGTGGAACACCGCGACGAGCATGTCCAAGGCCAGGCGCGGGCGGGGATCGGCCGCGCCGGGGAGTTCGAGCCGCGAGTGGAGGATCTCCAGCGCGGTGCGGCTCGTCCGCTCGCAGAAGTAGAGCCCGTGTGCTTCCACCGAAGGCGTCTCGGCGGCCAGTTTCCGGCCTTGCAGCACGCGTTCCGCCCACCCGTCACCGGTCATGTCGTCGAGCGCGGTGAGCAGCGCGTCCCGCAGCACGGCCATCACCGTCCGGTCGCCGGGATCGAGGGTGCGCAGGTGCGCCAGGAAGGCGGCCCACAGGTCCTCGGACGGCGCCAGCGCGGCTTCCTCCTTGCTGGCGAACGTGCGGAAGAACGTCCGCTTGGACACGCCCACGGTGTCGCACAGTTCGTCCAGCGTCGTGGCCGCGAAACCGCGTGAGGTGAACAGGTCCAGCGCGGTGCCGATCAACGCGTCCCGTGTCTGCTGCTTCTTGCGCTCGCGCAGGGTGTTCATGGCGCAAGGGTAGCCGAGGAGCACTTGCCCCTTGTAGGCTAATGCCACTGAGTGGCACCTAGCGAGGAGTGAACCCATGCGTGCTCTGCTGACCGATCCCGCCGCGCCCGGCGGCCTCCGCCTCGGCGATGCCCCCGAGCCGGTGCCCGCGCCGGGCCAGGCGCTGGTCCGGGTGTCCGCGACCTCGCTGAACAGCGGCGAAGTCCTCGGCATGCTGCCCGGAGCGCCACCCGGCGCGGTGCTGGGCTGGGACGCCGCGGGCGTGGTCGAACAGGCCGCGGCCGACGGTTCGGGCCCGGCCGCGGGCACCCCGGTCGTCACCTTGGGGATGGCCGGGGCCTGGGCCGAACTGCGAGCCGTCGACACGGAACTGATGGGGGAGGTGCCCGCCGGGGCGGACCTCGGCGCGATCAGCACCGTGCCGGTCGCGGGGGCGAGCGCGTTGCGCGCGCTGCACCGCGCCGGGCCGATCCTGGGCAGGCGGGTGCTGGTCACCGGGGCGACCGGCGGGGTCGGCCGGTACGCCGTGCAACTCGCGCGGCGTGGTGGCGCGCACGTGATCGCTTCGACCGGAAATCCGGACCGGCACGGGGAAAGCCTGCGCGCGCTGGGCGCGCACGAAGTGGTCGACGGTCCGGCCGCGGTCGACGGCCTGGTCCACGCGGTGCTCGACATGGTCGGCGGCGCCCAGCTCGTGCAGGCCTACGGCAAGCTGGCCGAACACGGCACGCTGGTCTCGGTCGGGCGGTCGTCCGGGGCCGACGAGGTGTTCCCGTACGGCGCGTTCGAGGGCATGGGCAGGCACGACCGCTCGATCACCTCGTTCTTCCTGCTCAACCACACCGGTCTGGGTGCCGATCTGGCCTGGCTCGCGGGACTGGTGGCGGCCGGTGAACTGGATCCGCACATCGCCTGGCGCGGCAGCTGGACCGACGCGGCGGAGGCCATCAGCGCACTGCGTGAACGCCGCCTGTCCGGCAAAGCGGTGCTCGGTTTGGTGTCCTAAGAGGACGGAGGGGCCAGCCAGCCGTGCAGCACGAGCACCCGGCACCGGCGGTCGACCACCGCACGCAGCCGCTGGTCCGCGCGGTGGGCCTGGAACCGGGGCTCCGACATCAGCAGGACCAGCCGCTCCGGCTCCGGCGCCTTCACCGCGGCCGCGCACATCGCCCGCACCGACCGGAAGCGGCGCGCGATCGGCACGTCGAGGTCACGGGCACCGGTCAGGCCGATGTCGGTGAAGGTGCCCGCCGCCCACACCGCGGCCGCGTCCGCGGGCAGCTGAACGCGCAACTGACTCGGCTTGCAGCACCCCACCTCGCTGAGCCGGACGACGCGTTCGGGCACCGGGTTGGACTGACGGAACGACCAGGGCACGTCGAGGCGACCTCCTGAGCAGCGTCGGCGCATGCGCACGAGCAGGGTACGGCGAACCCCACCCCCCACCCCCCGAACCCCACGTTCCCGCACCCGAACCCCACGTTCAGACACCCGAGTCCCACATTCAAACAGCCGAGTCCACGTTCAGCGGGCCGAACTCCACATTCAGGCACCCGAACCCCACGTTGGCGCAGCCGAGTCCCACGTTCAAGCCCCGAAACCCACGTTCAGACATCCGAACCCCACGTTGGCGCAGTCGAACCCCAGGTTCAAGCCCTGAACCCCACGTTCAGGCACTCGAACTCCACGTTCAGGCACCTGAGTTCCGCATTCGGGGAGCCGAACTCCACGTTGGGGCGGGCGAATTTTCGTTGCGCCAGTCGAGTCCCCATGCCGGGTACGCAGCCCGCGCCCGTGGCGGATCCTGAACGCGGAACCCCCGGATGCCCGAATGTGGGGCCCACAGGTCCGAACGTGGGACTCGGCTGCCCGGACGTGGGACTCAGCTGCCCGAGTGTGGAGTTCGGCTGCGCCAACGTGGGGTTCGGCTGCTCGAGTGTGGAACTCGGCTGCCCGAGTGTGGGGCTCGGGTGCGCCAACGTGGGGTTCGGGTTCGGGTGCGTGGGTGTGGGGGTCGGGTGCGGGGATGTTGTGGGGGATGGCGTGTCCATTTGGGGGGTGGGCGTTCGTGGTTGGGGGGTACGGGCGAACGAGAGTCAGGGAGCGGACATGCGACGCGAACAGATCATGGGCTGGGTCAAGGACGAGCGGCTGAGCCTCGCCGACCTTCTTGAGGGGCTCAGCCAGCAGGAATGGGACGTGCGGTCCCTCTGCGAAGGCTGGACCGTGCGTGACGTGGCGGCGCACCTGTCCCTGTCCACGCGCATGACGATCCGCCTGTCCATCAGGGGCGCCATCCGCGCCCGCGGCAACGTCCACCGCATGTTCGACCTCCTGGCTCGTGAACGTGCGAACCAGTTCACGCCGCAGGAACTCGTGGCGCAGATCCGCGAGACGGCGGGGTCGACGCACCTGACGCCGGGTGCCAGCCCGCTGGATCCGCTGATCGACATGCTGGTCCACGGCCAGGACATCGCCCGCCCGCTCGGCAGGCCGCGGCCGATGCCGCTCGACGCGGCCGTCGCCGCGCTGGATCACGCCTGGAGCAGCCGGTTCTACGGGGCGCAGAAGCGCCTGCGCGGCCACCGGCTCGTCGCCACCGATCGGGAGTGGACCGGGGAAGCGGGCGCGGAAGAGATCCGCGGGCCGGTCGCCGATCTGTTGTTGCTGGCCACCGGGCGGAAGCTCCGGGCACCCGCCGGCTAAGCCGAGGTGCCAGGAGGGTCGTCGATTCGCCGGTCGAGTTCGGCGCGCAGGGCGCCGATCTCCTCCTGCGCCGCGGTCAGTTCGTCTTCGAGACCGGCGATGCGCGCCGCCGCCTGCAGGGTGTGGCCCTGGTCGAACAATTCCCGCAGCCGCGCGGCCTGTTCCAGCTGCCTGCGGGAGTACCGCCGGTGCCCACCGGTCGAGCGCTCGGGGCTCACCACGGCGGCGGTGTCCAGGCTGCGCAGGAAGGCGACCTGCACGCCGAGCAGTTCCGCGGCCTGTCCCGTGGTGAACGCCGGGAAGTCCTGGTCGTCGAGCCTGCCCAGATCTGGCACAACTCCTCCTTCCGTAGCAGCCCAATCACCTTAAGGTCAGCAGTCAGTTGACACAACCTCCAGTGCGCGCTACATATTTAGGCGTGACCGCTACCGGGTCTCCGAGGTCCCGGGAACAGAAAACTTGAGTCCATCGTTAGCAAGAACGACTCGCCTCCCACCCAGGAGGCGCCGGAAGGAGGACGACCATGATGTTGCTGCGCACCGACCCGTTCCGTGAGTTCGACCGGCTCACCCAGCAGTTCTTCGGCTCCGCCGGCACCAAGACGCGTCCGGCCGCGATGCCGATGGACGCCTACCGGGCCGGCGATGACTACGTCGTGGAGTTCGACCTGCCCGGCGTCAGCGCGGAATCCATCGACCTCGACGTGGAGCGCAACGTGCTGACCGTGCGGGCCGAGCGCGAGACCCGCTTCGGCGACGACGTGGAGGTCAGCGTGTCCGAGCGGCCGCGCGGGGTGTTCAGCAGGCAGCTGTTCCTCGGCGACACCCTCGACACCGACCGCATCGAGGCCGACTACCACGGTGGCGTGCTGACCCTGCGCATCCCGGTCACCGAGCGGGCCAAGCCCCGCAAGATCGCCATCGGTTCGCGGGACGAGACCAAGCAGATCGACGCCTGACCGACCCCACCCGCACACAGCCCCGGCCGCCACCACGCGGCCGGGGCCCGGCTGTCACTGGACACGAGGATGTTCCACACCACCCTGCTCGGATACGACCGGCTCGAAGTCGACGACCACCTGCGGCAGGCCGAACTGGCCCACGCGCGACTGGCGGACGAGCGTGACGCCGCCGGGGCGCGCTGCCGCGAACTCGAACGCCGCCTCAACGCGGCCCACCACGAGAACAACCAACTGCGCGACCGCGTAGAGCTGTTGCAGCGCCAGCCGATCGACGCCGCCGCGTTGCAGGAACGGTTGCGCGGCATGCTCGACGTCGCCCGCGAAGAAGCCGCCGAGCACCTGGCCGCCGCCCGCGCGCAGGCCGCCCGCGAACTCGAAACCGCCCGCCGCGAGGTCGCCGAACTCCAGCGGCTGCGTGACCGGCTCCGCGACCAGTTGCACCAGGCGAGCGAACTGCTCGAGGCCGACCTGCACACCGATCCGCCCGCGCCACCCCGCCTGGTCGCCGCCTGACGCTCAAGGCCCGTGGGCCGCGCCTCGCCGCATGATCATGATCCGGTCACCCGCGGCGAGGCGGAGCGCTTCGGCGTCGGCGCCCAGGTGCCGGACCCCGCTCCGCAGCACGCCGACCGCGCTGGAATCGCACTCCCGCAGGGAAAGCCCGATCTCCGAGGACTGCACCGGCCGTGACTGCACCAGCCAGCCCGGTCCCGCCTGCGGCCCCGGCGCGACGCGGCGGCCGAGCACTCCGGCGGCCAGCGCGGATCCCGCGGTGTCGGAGGAGATCACCACCTGGTCGGCGCCACGGAGGAAGCCGACGTGCCCGCGGTCGTTGACGGCGGTGACCACGACGGCGTCCGGCACGCACAGCTCACGCGCGACCATGGTGAGGAAGACCGCGAGGGCGTCCGGCTGCACGGCCACGACGATGTGCCGCGCGCCGGTGATCCCGGCCAGGCGCAGGGTCGAGCGGTCCGAGGCGTCCCCGAGCACGGTCCGCACGCCCAGCCGCTCGGCTTCGGCGACGGCCGAACCACGCTGGTCCAGTACGACGAGCTGAGCGGCGTGCACACCGGTCGACATCAGCAAGCGGGCGGCGGCGGCCCCGATGGCGCCGAACCCGATGATCACGGTGTGCCCGCTCACCGGGTTCCCCGCCTGTGTCGGCACATGAGGCGCGAGTAGATCGAAGTGAACACGAACGGGTGAAGGGCTGAGGGGGAATATTTACGTCTTCTTTGCGCTCGGCGGGGACGGATCAGCTGCGGTAGCGCGGATTTCGCGCGTGCCACTCGAAGCCGCCCGCCATCCAGTCGCGGACGCCGGCGAGGAACCGGTGCAGTTCCGGCGACGGCACGACCAGCAGTTTCTCGTGCCCCTCCCGGAAATCACGCACGATGGAATTGTGCAGTTCGACGGTGGCCTCGGTGGCTTCCTCGATCGAGCAGTCCCGGTCGGCCGCGATCTGCAGCACCATGTTGCAGACCGGGTGCTCGTCGGCGGCGTCCTTCGCCACCGAGTGCAGATCGTTGACCAGCACGCACGCCGTGCCCGCCTGCATCATCAGTTCACGCACGCGCGGGTCGTAGTACAGGTGCGCCGGTAACTCGTACCCGCCGACCGCGTCGATCAGCGTCATCGAGGTGTAGAAGCTGTCGTGCTGGCGCGCGGCCAGGTACTCCCACGCGGGCGGGTAGGCACCGGTGTACCGCCAGGCCGCGTAGGCGTCCCACGAGACGAACATGGCGAAGGTCGAGTAGCAGACCCGCTGGACCTGCACGGCCGAACCGTGGCGGGACAGGTGCCCGATCCCGGAGTTCAGCCCCACCAGGATCGGGTCCCGCCGCAGGGCCTCGTCCAGTTCCCTGGTGAACTCGCCCGCCGGGGCCACCGGGTCCATCGCCGCCATCACCAGCGCGAGCCGCGGCGGCAGTTCGGTCGGCGCGGCACCGAGTTCGCTGTCGTCGGCGTAGTAGTCGTCGGCCGCCCACCAGGCGGCGTTGAGCTGCGCGGCGATCAGCAGGTGGTCGGGGTCGTCGGAATCGGGGTGGGCGAGCATGACCAGCCTGCCGAAGCCGGCGCGGGCGATCTGGTCCAGGCCCGCGCCGGTGAACCCGCAGTCCACCGCCCAGGCGACCAGCCGCCGGTCGACCTCTTCGGCGAGCGCTTCGTCGTCACGCCGCAGTACCGGGCAGTACAGGGGCGACGCGCTGCCGTCACCCCAGGGCATGTCGGCGTACCCGGGCGCGGGCGCGGCGGACGGCTCGAGGCGGGCCGCCGCCACCCGCGCCGCCGAGGTGCCCAGGCCGGACGGCCCGGACAACACGGCGGCGAGCGCGGAATCGGTGTCGGTCATCGAGCGGTCAGACCCGGTCGGCCGCGATGAGCAGGTAGTGGAAACTGCCTTCGCGGTAGGCGGTGAGGAACGGGTCCTCGATACCGGTGGCGACCGAGGACTTCGCGCGCAGTTCCCAGTACGGGATCGTCGCCGCGGTCAGGTCGACCACGTTGATCGGCACGAACCCGTTGACCGCCAGCGCCTTGAAGTAGTCGCCGCGGGCGTGGATGTTGCAGATGTAGTGCTGGTCGATCTGGCTGACCGCCCGCGAACGGCCGCCGGTCACGTCGTTGTAGCAGCCGGTGATGGTCACGTACCGGCCGCCGGGGGCGAGCTGGCGGGCGTGTTCGGCGAACAGTTCGGTCAGGTCGACGTACATGGTGGACTCGTTGTTCCAGATCCCGGCGAACGCGCCGGATTCGAATCCGGTGTCCAGCATGTTGCGCTGGTGGTAGGCGACGTGGCCGTCGACCCCGAGGTGGGCGGCCTGGGCGTTCGCGAAATCCACCTGCTGGCGCGAAAGCGACACGCCGTCCACCCGGCAGCCGAAGCGCCGGTGCGCCATCACACTGGTGCCGCCGCGGCCGCAGCCGGCGTCGAGCAGGCGGTCGCCGGGTTTGATCGGGCCGAGGTGGTCGAGCAGCACGTCGGCCTGCGCGGTTTCGAGCCGGTGCATTTCGGCGATGATGGCCCGGTTCCGGATTTCCGGCGGGGTGTCGAGCACGGCCGGGTCGTAGGCGCCGATGCCGTAGTGGTGGTGGTAGAGGCCGTCGATTTCCCCGAGCCGGAGATTGACCGGGTCCTTCTCCCTGTCCCAGTAATCAGCGATCGATTGCTGATAGGCGGTGCGCACGACGGGACGGTCCAGAGAAGTCATTCCAGCGGCTCCTTAAAGCTAATAGCTCTAGTATGCTAGACGTTCTTTCCCGGGGTGATCGTTCGAACGCGGTGTAACGCTAGACGCGGCTTCTTGATCAAGACAAGGCGGTCGCGCACGGTTCACTCAGCGGTGGACCCGGTGGGGCGCGGACTGCCTGCTTGGCCCAGCCGACTCGTCGGCTGATCAGTACCGGGGGCCGGTCAAATGGGCGATGGCACCAAGAAATCTCTCGAACGGCTGACGGGCACTGACTGTCAGTGAAAGACGATCGCGGTGCCGAGTGCCTCGGCGGCCGGGACGAAGAGGTCGCCGGAGGGCGTCCGGCGCGGGTCGATCCCGTTGTCCCGCAGGAATTCGCCGGTGGCGTCGAGGTCGCGCACGGCCACGGTGCAGGCGACGAGCGCGGGCCGGGCGGCGGGGCGCTCACCCGGCAGCAGGGCCGCCAGGCCGGATTCGGGGACGATGGTCAGCCGCGCGCCATCGAGGCCGAACACGCGCGCCGGGCCGTCCGGACTGGCCGGGCGGTCGAGGTAGCTCCCGTACCGCGCGGTCGTGTTCTCGAGTTCCCCGTCCGCCACGCAGAGCACGGCGCCCACGAGGTCCTGTGCGCCGTTGGGGTGCGCCGACTGCCGGGTGCCCTGGATGTCCGGATCGAGGTCGGCGACCACGCCGACGCGCCCTTCCGCGGGGTCGTCGATTTCCAGGTAACGAACGGTCTCGGCGACGATCCCGGCTTCGGTTTCGACCGGGCGCTTCACCGTGTTCACCCCGCCGTGCCCGATTCCGGCCGCGCTCAGCCGGGCGGCGGCCGCGTCGATGTCCGGCGACGAAAACATGAGAATGTGCAGGCCTTCGAAACGCGCCAAATGCGCCGCCAGCCCGGCGCTGGTGGCGGTGACCCGCTCGACGAGCCGTGGCACCACCTCGGGCGGCGCCTGCAACGGAACCAGTTTCGCGTCGGCGGGAATCCGGTCGCCCTCACGCACGATGGTCGCGAGTTCGAGGAAATTGCGCGGGAAATCGGCGTGGGTATTGGCCGCGCCGAATGCTTCCGGCACACCGCCTTCGCGGCGGACCATGGCGGGATAACTGGGCGCAGGCACGGTGAAACCCAGTTCCCGGTAGCGCGCGAGCGCCGCGGTCATGTCCTCGACCACGTGACCGATGTGGTGCAGTCCGCTGATGTCGTGCGCCATACCGGACAACCTAGGGGAAACCGAGGACCGGCGTGGCACCGGCACGGACGACGACCAGTGCGCCGGGGGCCGGGACGAGCGCGTGGCGCCGGGTCCCGGAAAGCAGGCTCGGGGCGACTTCGGTGAGCGCGGGCCACGCCACCGGAACGCTCAGTGCTGGGCTGCCGTCGAGAGCCTGGCGGTGCAGGTGCGGGCCACTCGATCCCGAGCACAGGCGCCAGTAGGCCGTCACCGTGGTGGCGTGCGCGAGGCGGGAGTCGCAGGCGGCGAGGTCGACGGGGATGCCGTTTCCCACGGTGGCACTGAGGGTTTCGCCGTTCTGCGTGCGTTCCAGCAAGGGTGACGGACCGAGTTCGACCCGCGCCGGGACCTGACTGTCCAAAGTAGACGTCACCGCGCCGGTGGCCGCGTCCAGCAGGACATCGGCGGCGGCTTGGGTGTGCCGCAGGCTCAGCGACAGGGTTTCACCGCCGGGGGAGGAGTGCAGGAAGTAGTCCGTGCGTCGCTCGGACGGGCCGGTCACCGCCAGCCGGAATTCCCAGCGTTGCACGCCGGTGCGCTCGTCGAGCCCGAGCACGGCGATGCGGTCGTCGCAGCGCAGCGGTGCCAGCACCACGTCGCGGCCGCTCGCGGGCAGCGCGAACGGCGAATCGCAGCCGTCCGGGGCCGACCACGTCCAGAGTCCCGCGCCGGTGCGCAGATCCACCGTCTCGATGCGGAAGTCGTCCTCGCCCTGGTGGACGGTCCGCGGCAGGACACTGGCCGTCGGGGCGAGCTGGTCGGCGTCGCCGAGGACCTCGTCGAGCTGGCCGTCGTGCACGGCCACCCCGGTGAACGCGTCCAGCACCACCAGGTGGTGGCTGCCGGTGTCACGCCCGCCGCCCGGCGCGTACGAGGCGAGCAGCAGCGCGCGATCCGGGGTGGCCACCAGCGCGCGCACGTGGGCGCCGGGGCGGGCGTAGGTCCAGCGCACGGCGCCGGTCGGGCCGTCGAGCGCGGTGACGTCGCCGCTCGATCCGGCGACCGCCACACCCGTGCCCGCCGCGACGACCTCGCGCACGCCCGTCGGCGAGGTCCATGACCAGGGATCGCCGGACACGTGGTCCGCCATCGGTGCCGCCGGTGCCGGGGCGGCCGTGGCCGAGCGCACCGGAAGGCCGGGTACGACGGTCACCGCCGTGACGGTTCCGGCGGCCAGGACCACCACCAAGGGCACGGCGGGCCACCGGCGCGACCGGTTCAGGGTGAGGGCGGCGCCGAGCCCGACCACGGCGGCGACCGCGAGCACCCCGGTCGAGCTTCCCGGCGTGCCGCTGCGCAGGTCGCCGACCAGGCAGTACACCGCCCAGGCCGCGGCCGCCGTCGCCAGCCCGAGCGCGGTCCACCGGTTCGCCCGCGACTTGCCGAGCGCCAGCAGCGCCACAGCGGCCAAGGCCATCGCGACCAGCACGCCGCCGGGCTCCGGCCAGTCCGGCCGGATGGCGTCACCGGGCAGGAACAAGGCCACCACCGCGCAGGCGGCGGCGAGCGCCGCGACCACCGCACCCATCATCGGCGTCATCCTCGCACGGGCCCCTCGCCGTCGTGGCCGGAACGACCACGGCAACGACCACAGCACAGCCGGGCAGGAAGGCGCCACCTCGGCGGGGCCGGCCGCCGAGGTGGCCCGTGCCGGTCAGACGCCGGCGACCTGGGAGATCCAGGTGCGGTACCGGGTGATGTTCGTGTACGCGGTGTTGTTCGAGCGGTCGCTCGTCGAGGCGACGCCGACCTGGCGGCCGGAGGCGAACATCGGGCCGCCGGAGTCACCGCCCGCGGTGATGCCGTCGATCCGGTTGGCGCACACCGAGATGCCGCCGTAGTAGTCGCTGCAGTTGACCGAGTTGACCCGGACGTTGGCGTACTTCAGGTAGCGCGACTGGCAGTTGATCTCCGAGCCGCACTGGCTGGTCGCGCCCCAGCCGTAGACCTGCACGGTCTGGCCGGTCGAGACGTCGGCGGTGGTGCCGAGCGGGGAGTAGGTGGCGTTGACCGCGGTGGTCAGCCGGACGATCGCCAGGTCGGCGGAGCCGGGGTAGCGGGTGACCGTGCTGCCGGTGGCCATCGTGCCGCCGGTGGTCTGGTCCAGGCTGCCGATGCGGAAGGTGTAGGTGCCGCTGCCGCTCACGCAGTGCTTCGCGGTGAGGATGTACTGCGGCGCGATGATCGTCGAGGTGCAGGTCTGCCTGCCGTTGAGGAACAGCCGGGCGGCCCACGGGCCGCTGGTGGCGTGCTGGCCGCCGATGATGAACGGCTGCACCCCGGCGGGTTCGTCAGCGGCGACGGCGGTGGGCGCGGTCATCCCGAGCAAAGCCAGCAAAGCGCTGCCGAGCAGGACGGCCAAAGAGCGCAAGCGCATGATTCCGACTCGTTTCTGCGGCCGTGGTGCGACCGCGTGGGGGAGAGGGGGATGCGCTCATTCTGTGACCGGCCGCGGAAGCCGGGAACCGACGAAAGTCGGGTGGTCCAGACCAGAGATACCTAATTTACCGGTGCTATGACTGCGGTGTTATGGGTACCGTTGCGCCATTCGGCGGAGTGGGTACCGGGGAAATGGAAAAAGCCCGCGCGTTCGGCGGGCTTTTTGCACTTGGAGTCAGTCGGGGAGGTGTTCCGGGGTGAGTTCGTGACCCGGCTCGGCCGGGGTGCGGCGCTGCCGCTTGAGCCGCGCTTCCCAGCTGTGGCGCTCGCCCCCGGTGAGTTCACGGGTGCGGGCCACGTACTCGCGGAACACCTCGTAGTAGGTGTCGTCGTAGTCCTCGACCACCTGGAACGTCCATCGTCCCGGAAGGACGTTGCGCCCGAGCAGTTCGCGCTCCAGGTCGGCGGCCAGGTCGTGGTGCCCGGCCTGGCGCAGGGCGTCGATGCCTTCTTCCAGCGCGAAGTCGGCGGTGCCGGTGAGCTGGTGGAAGGTGTAGAGGGCGCCGCGGGCGCGCTCGATCGTCTCGAAGGCGGCGCTGATCTTGCCGACGGCTTCTTCGGTGGCCGGTGACTGGTCGGTCATGATCACCGGGTACCCCGGCGGCCGCCGGTTCAACGCACCGGCTCAGCGGTGGGCCCACCAGGCTGAGCGCGGCCGAAACCACGCCCGTGTTACAGCGCGTGAGGACCGGGACTACCATCCGGGTGACCACCGACACTCCGGGGGAGACCACCTTGAACCATTCCGCGTTGCACATGCACCAGAAGGTCACCTTCGCGGTGAACCGCTACGAGATCTTCGCCGACAACAATGGCGAGCCGGGCCCGCTGATCGCCTTCGTCGAGCAGAAGCGGCTCAAGTTCAAGGAGGAGGTGACGATCTACACCGACTCCACCAAGCGCACCGTGCTGGCCGCGTTCAAGGCCCGCAAGGTGATCGACCTGGGCAGCGGCTACGACGTCACCGGCGCCGACGGCCGGTCGATCGGCTTGTTCCGCAAGGACTTCGGCAAGTCGCTGCTCAACTCCACCTGGCACCTCGACCAGCCCGGCGCGGGCACGGCCACCGGCAGCGAGCGCAGCCAGGGCATCGCCGTGCTGCGGCGGGTGTGGAACTTCCTGCCGATCATCGAGAACATCCCGTTCCCCTTCCGCTACCACTTCGACTTCGTGCGCGACGGCAGGCCGGTGTTCAGCGTCGACAAGAAGACCTGGCTGCGCGACCACTACCGGATCGAGATCGCGGACGCCGAGGTCGACCGCCGCCTGGTCATCGCGCAGGCCGTGGCCGTGGACGCGCTGCAGTCACGCTGACGGACGCCGGTGCCTGCCGATCAAGGCTGGTCCAGCAGGACGAGGCGCGTGGCCGGGGTCAGCAGACGGGTGGCGCTCAGGCCGAACATGGTGCGGAAGCTGTCACTGAAGTGACCGGGTGAGGCGAAACCGGCGTCGACGGCGGCGGTGGTCAGGGTGTGGCCCGCGCTGACCGCCGCGCCGACGTGCAGCATCCGCGCCCACAGGCGGTAGCGGCGAAAGCTCGTGCCCGTGTGCGCGGAGAACAGGTGCTGGAACCGCGAAGCCGACAGATTCACCGCCTTCGCGACCTCCGCCACGCTCAAACGGCCTTCGCGATCGGCGCGCAGGAGCCGGAGTGCGGTGCTGATCCGTGCGTCGGCGGGTTCGCCCCACGGCGAGAACAGGGGCAAACGGCCGCCACGGGCTTCCTCGGCGAGGGCAAGCTCATCCTGGTGTCCGATGTGGACGGAGTCGTGCGCGGTCATCCGGGCACGCAGTCCGTCCAGCCACGCCGTGCTCGGATCGCGGTAGAGGAACAGCATCCGCCCGCCCGCGGACTCGAGGTGGTTCGGCGTGCGCGCGGGGATCAGGGCGCTGCGCACGCCGGGTTCGCCGTTGAGGGTGAACGGCGCGTCGAGGCCCAGCGCGAAGCAGTGCACCGAGCCCGAGTGCTCCCGCAGCCGCAGCGAAGGCCCGAGGTAGGCCGCCCGCCCGAGGCCGACCCACACCGTCGCCTCGGCGCAGCACGTTTCCGGAAGCGCCACGTCGTTCACCGCCCGCATGGTGGCACACGACGAACAGGAGCGTGCATGACGACGATCGTGCCCATCGGGGTGGCCGCCTTCTTCCTCGCGATGGGCGCCTACGCGCTCGCCGCACCGGAGGCGCTGGCGCGCCCGTTCCGCATCACCATCGACACCCCGGAAAGCCGATCCGAGATCAGGGCGGTCTACGGCGGCTTCGGCCTCGCCATCGCCGCGGTGCTCGTGCTCGCCGTGGTCGATGGCGGGGAGTTCCGCCGCGGGGTGGTGGTGACCGTCGCGCTGGCGCTGGCCGGGATGGCCGCCGGACGGGTCGTCTCCCGGCTCGTCGACAAAGCCACCCGGTTCTACCCGATCTGGTTCTACTTCGGCGTCGAGGCGGTGGCCGCCGGGCTGTTGTTCTGGACCGCCTGAGGGTTCACCCGCGCTAGGGTCGGCGGGGTGCTGACCGGGAAGCTGGTGCGCCTGCGGGCGCTGGAGCCGTCCGACGCCGAAGCGCTGTACCGCTGGAACGAGGACCCGGACGTCGGCCGCTGGATGATCAACGAGTACCCGCTGTCGCTCGCGCAGGTGACCGAACACTGCGAGCAACGGCGGCACAACACCTACGGCGACCTCACCCTGTGCGTCGAGACGCTCGCGGAGCGGCGCGCGATCGGGCTGGTGTCACTGACCGGCGCCGAACCCGAGTCCGGGCGGGCCGAACTGGACGTCTACCTGGGCGAAGCGGAGTTCCGCGGTGGTGGGTACGGCACGGACGCCGTCCGGGTGCTCTGCCGGTACGGCTTCGACGCCATGCGGCTGCACGGCATCAGCCTGTGGGTGGTCGCGGGAAACACCGCCGCCTACCACGTCTACCGCAAACTCGGCTTCGTCGAGGAGGGGCGGAAGCGGGAGAGCTTCCGCCGCGACGGCCAGTGGCACGACGAAATCCTGATGAGCGTCCTCGAAGGCGAACTGGTCGACCCCCGCTGACCCTCGCTGAACCCGCGTCAGCGCTCCGAGATCGCCTCGTCGACCGCTTCGCGGGCCCCGGCGTCGCCGACCGACTTGAGGTACTCGGCGAAGGTCGCGCTGACCTGGGTCTTGCCCCGCGCCACGACCGCCGCCAGGTGGGTGGTGGTGCGCACCGAACCGTCCACCCGCGCCAGTTCCATGCCGAGTTCGACCGCGAGCGACTCGTCCACGACGGTCGCCGCCGCGATCAGGTCGGCGAGCTGGGTGCCGAGGTCGAAGGACGGCCTCGGGCCGTCGGTGAGCCGCCGGATCCCGCGGCGGACCACCTCGGGCAGCAGGTCGAGCACCGAGGGCAGGCTCTTCGCGTTCAGCGCGAAGGCCAGCCGCCAGTCGAAGTACTGCTCGTCGGCGATGGCGAGCAGCGCGCGCAGCGCGGCCAGCCGATCGGCTTCCGTGCCCTTCGCCTCGGTGAGGTCCTCGCTGAGGTACATGGTGCCCGCGAGGTGGGCGAAGGTCTCGTCGACCGAGTAGCGGTGGTCGGTCAGCGCGCCGTGCCAGACCACCTGACCCGACTCGGCGGCCGCGGCCGCCACGGCCGCGTACCCGTCACGCTCGGCCCAGGAAGCCAAGGCGCAGCAAGCCAGGAACCGGTCGTACGGATCGGCGGACTCGTCGCCGAGCACCGCGCGCAGCGGCTCGATCCGCGCGGTGTAGCGGGGATCGTCGAACGCTTCGGTGATGACGTCGTCCGGGTCCTCGACCGGCTTCCCGTCGAAGTCGGTGAAGAGCAGCTCACGGATCGGGGAACCCACTGGCATCGTCCCATCGTACTCAGGCATTGGCCGGCCCATCGATGTACTGCTTGGGCACCACGCCCTTGATCAGCCATTCTTCGTCGCGCCGGGTGTTCAGCATGGCCTGCACGTCTTCGAGCAGCTTCTTCGACTTGCCCTTGCTGAGGCCCTGGTCGTCGACGAACTTCTGGACCTCCTGCGGGGTGGCGTTCGGCTTGAGGTCCACGTCGACCTTGCGGCCCGCGGTCTTGTCCAGGTTCTCCTGGATGCTGTCCTGCACCTTCTGCGGGGACAGGACTTCGACGTCCTTCACCTTGCCCGAGGCGATGTCGGCCTGGAGCTTGTCGTGGTCGATCTTGATCTCCTGGCCGCCGTAGACCTTGCCGTCACCACCATCCACGCTGAACGAGGTGTACGGGCTGTTCGCCTTGGCTTCCTTGCGCTTGCCGCCCAGCACGTGCTCGCGCGGCGTGGTGGCGCCGTTGGGGTTGGCGGGCACCAGGTTGCCGTCGGCGTCCAAATGCGACTTGCGGATGCCGCCGGGGTTGGTCTCGGCCGGGAAGTTGTCGTCGCGGCGGACCAGTTTGGGGTTGCTCGACGACGGGTTGGTCGAGCCCGGGCTGTTGTTCCCGACGTTGGCCGGGTCGTTGCCCGCGCCACCTCGCGACGGCACGTTGTTCGTGTTCGTGTTCGGTCCGCAGGTGGTCGAGGTCAGCCCCAGCGGGTCGGCGGCGCTGAGCGGGTTGCCGACGTAGGCCACCGGGTTCGGCGCGGGCCGCAGGCCCAGCGGGTCCTGGCTGGCGTACCGGCCGGTGGCCGGGTCGTAGTAGCGGTAGACGTTGTAGTGCAGCCCGGTTTCGGCGTCCTCGTACTGACCGGGGAAGCGCAGCGGCGTTCCGGCGCCCGGGGCCGGGAGCACCTTGCCCCACAGCGTGGACCGGCGGCGCCAGGCCACCGAGCCGTCACCGCCGACGAGTTCGGTCGGGGTGCCGATCAGGTCGGTGACGATGGCGTGGAAACGCTGGTCCACCTGCTCGCCGGTGGGCCGCAGCCGCCGTTCGGACTGGGTGAGCGGGCGGTCCTCGTGCGGGTGGTGGTCCCAGGTCAGCACGTGGTGCCTGCCGTCGCCGGTGCGGTGGACCTGCTCGACCACGGCCGCGCCGTCCCAGCTGAACAGCACCTCTTCGGCCACCACGGGCCTGCCGTCCGGCCCGGGTGCCAGCCGCTGCTTGGCGATCCGGCGGCCGAGCGGGTCGTAGCGGTAGCACCACCGGGTGCCGTCGGGCGTGAGCACCGCGGTCATCCGGTCGAGCGAGTCCCAGGTGTACCGCCAGACGTCCTCGCCACCGGCGCGGTTCGGGCACCGGCGCGCGACCAGCCGTCCCTGCGCGTCGTACTGGTAGCTGACCGCACCGGCCCGGGTCAGCACGTTGCCGGTGTACTGGCGGGGGCCGCCTTCTGCACCGCCGGTCGACCCGGCGATGTTCCCGGCGGCGTCGTAGCGGTAGCTCTCCCGGCGATCCGGTGCGGTGACCCCGGTGACCTCGGTGACCCGGCCCGCGGCGTCCAGCCGGAACCGGACCTCGCCGGTCGCCGAGTCCTGGACGCCGGTGAGCTTGCCGTCCGGCCGGTAGCCGTAGCGGCGCTGCTGCACGATCCCGCCCGCCTGGGTGGTGATGGCCTGGGAAGCCAGGCGGTGCGCGGCGTCGAAGCTCTGGCCGAACACGACGGTGTTGTCGAGCCTGCGCTCGACCTCCCGGCCCGCGGCGTCGTGCCCGAAGCGCAGCAGGTGCCCCGAGGTGGCCAGGGAAACCGGGTTCCCTGCCTCGTCGTAGGACCAGGTGCTGTCCACTCCGGACGGTGTGCGCCGGCGCATGCCGCGGCCGTCTTCGGTGTAGCTGAAGGAAACCGAGCGGCCGTTGACGGTTTCGGCGAGCACCCGGCCGTCTTCGTCGCGTTCGATGGTGAGGACCGAATCGGGGTTCGCGGCCGCGGCCAGCCGTCCGACGGGATCGTAGGTGTAGGTGGTGTTCCCGGTCGGCGTCCGCCGCTCGATCGCGTTGCCGAGCAGGTCGTAGCGGTACTCGGTGACCTCGCCCAGCGCGTTGACCGAGCGCACGAGCTGCCCGGCGGCGTCGTAGGCGAAGCGCAGCACGCGGCCGTCGAAGTCGACCTCCTGGACCACCCGCCCGGCCGCGTCGTAGGTGTAGTGCCACACCAGCCCGCGCGGATCGGTGACCGAGGTCAGCCGGAACTCGCGGTCGTAGCCGTAGGTCGTGCGCGCGCCGGTCTGGTCCACGCTCGCCGCGAGCAGGCCGAAGGTGCCGTACTCGCGCCGGGTGACCTGGCCGAGCGCGTCCACGTGCTCGACCTCGTTGCCCTCGCTGTCGTAGCGCCATTGCTCACGGGCACCGGCCGCGTCCAGCCGCCACGAGCGCTTGCCCTCGACCGTCCAGCCCAGCTGGGACCGGCCGCCGACCGCGTCGGTGACCAGGGTCGTCCGGCCGAACAGGTCCCGGTCGTGCCGCACCCCGCCCGCCGCTCCCGGCTCCGCCTGCCCGGGGTCGAACGTGGTGGCCACGCCGACGCGTGCGCTCAGCGGGTCCGTGTCACCGGGGTAGGCGCGGCGCCAGATCCGGCCGTCCTGCTCCACGGTGATGGTGAGCACGTCGTCGTCCTGCGAGACCCCCACCAGGGTGCCGTCGGGCCGGATGATCGCCAGCAGCGTGCCGTCGTCGTCGTATTCGTAGCGGGTGGTGCGGCCGAGCGGATCGGTGCGCGCCAGCAGGCGGTCGTACCGGTCCCACTCGAACCTCGTGGCGTTGCCGAGCGGATCGATCTCGCGGAGCGTCTGGTTGGCCTCGTTCAGCTCGAAGACCGTGGTGTGGCCGACGGCGTCGGTGTAGGTGGTGACCAGGCGCTCGCGGTCGTAGGCGAAGGCGCCGTCGAGGAAGCCGTCCGCCCCGACGGTCCGCACGCAGCGGCCGTCGGCGTCGTAGACGTAGCGGTACCAGGTGCCGTTGCGGTCCTGCCAGCCGGTGACCCGGCCGTCGGTGTCGTAGTCGAAGCGCAGCGGGCGGCCCGAGGAGTTGACCACCTCGGTGAGCCGCCGGTCGCCGTCGTAGCCGTAGCCCGCGACCAGCACCCCGCCGTCGCGCTCGGGGTCGAGCATCCGGATCGCGGTGACGCGGCCGTTTTCGGTGTCCACGGCCACCTGACGCCCGTCCGAGTGGACCAGGCGCGCGGGCACCCCGCCGCGGTATTCGAGGTCGACGCGGTTGCCCGCCCGGTCGGTGATCGCGTGCAGCGGCAGGCGGTTCCGGCCGGTCGCGGGGTGCGCGCGGAAGTGCAGCGTGTGCCCGGCGCGCGGGTCGGTGAGCTGGTAGCCGCCGTCCGCGGTGGCGGTCAGCGGCCGCCGCGGCCCTTCGACCGGCAGGACCGGGCCCGCCGCCGAGGGCAGCGGGTACACCAGGATCATGCCGTCCGGCGAGAAGTAGCAGGCGCTGTCCGCGTCCAGCTCCAGCCGCTGGTCCACAGTGGACGCCCAGGACGGGCCGAAGAACCGCCCGGCGCGGTAGGAGGACACGTGCGTGCGCTCGAGGCGCAGCAGGTCCGGTAGGTCCAGGTCGACCTGCTCGAGGATCATCTCGCCGGTGGCGATGTCGATCGGGTCCGACTTGCAGTTGCGGTCGGGACCGGGCACCGCGCTGTCCCGCGGCGGATCCGGCTTGGCCGCGGTCGGGGTGGTGGTCGAATCCGAAGTCGGCGTCGGCTTGGGCGGCGGGGGCGTGGGGGACGGTCCCGCACCGCTCGGCGTGGTGTCCGGGGTGGTGTCCGGCCCCTTGGGCGTCGGTGGCGGCGGGGTCGGCGTGGGCGTCGGCGTGGGGGAGGCCGAGCCGGGCGTGGTGTTCTGGTCGGGGCCCTTGGGGCCCGGCGGCGGGGGGCCGGGGGTGCCGCTCGGCGAGGTGTCGCCGCCGCCCCTCGGGGTGTCCTTGACCGGCGGCGGCGCGTCCACCTTCGACGTCTGGATGTTCTTCAGCGCCTTGGCGGCGTCGTCGAAGGAGTCGCCGAGCTTCTTCAGCAGCGGCGAGAGCTTGCTCATCGCCTGCACCAGCTTCTTGGTGATGCTGGCGATCTTGGTGGCCGTCTTCGCGACCGCGGCCACCACCTGCGGCACCACCCAGGCCAGCCCGATGCCCAGGGTGAACAGCACCTGCAAAGCCCAGCTGATCATGTGCCCGACGAGCTCGGCGATGATGTCGCGGACCAGCGTGCGCACGGCGTCGACCACGGTGCCCGCGGTGCCGATCCCGTCCGAGGCGCCGGTGGCCGCGCTCTGCGCCGTCGTCAGCAGGGTGGCGGTGTCGGCGCCGCGGGCGCGGTAGGCGTCGCCACCGGGACCGGTCCAGCTCGCGGTGTCCTCGGCGACCATCTTGGCCAGATCGGCGCTGATCGCGGTGAGCTCACCGGCGACGTTCTTCCAGGTTTCGGAGTGCGCCTTGATCTCGTCGGGATTGCCTGCCAGCGCGTCGAGCGCGTCGCTCAGCGGGCCGACGTGCTCCATCAGCCAGCCGACCCCGGCCGCGAGGATCGCGCCGAAGGGGTCCATCGCGGCCGCGGCGGCGTCCATCGCGGTGCCCACCGCGCCGAGGACCCCACCGGCCCAGTCCCCGCTGGAGATCGCCTTGCTGGTCTCGTTCACCGACTCCAGCAGGGGGATCCCGGTGTAGGCCTTGGTGTCGTCCTTGGCCTCGGCCACCAACGGATTGCTCAAGACTGCCCAACTCCCGCGCGCTCGCCTGCTGTGATCGCCGGACGGGCCGGCGGCCACGGCAGTCAACACAGCGGCGGCGGGGCAAGTCACCCGTTCGGCCGATTATTGCGCGATCCCCCACCGAAGGTTGCCCGTTCGGTCGCGGGCGGGCTCCGGCTCACCCGGCGACGGCGTCCACTTCGAACAGCATCCCCGGCAGCGCCAGTTTCGCCACGCCCAGCAGGGTCTGCGTGGGCGGCCGGTCGCCCCAGATTTCGGCGATCTGCGCGCCGAGCACGCCGAGCTTCTCCTCGTCGTGGTCGACGATGTAGGTACCGATGCGGAAGACCGCGCCGAAGTCGAGCCCGGCGGCTTCGAGGGCGATCCGCAGGTTGGCGAAGGACTGGCGCACCTGGGCGGCGAAGTCGCCCTCGATGAGGTGGCCCTCGGTGTCGGCGGCCCATTGCCCGGCGACGAAGACGAGGCCGCCGGAGGTGCGGGCGAGGTGGCTGTAGCCGTAGGGAACGGGGTCGGCGAGGCCGTCGGGATTGACGATCGTGTGAGACATGAACGCGATCCTGTCAACTCGACCGCACTGGAGGTCAAGGGCCGACTTCCGCGCGTCGGCTCGCGCAACCTGAGTTCCACACTCGAGCAGCCGAAACCCACGTTCAGGCGCCCGAGTTCCACGCTGGGGAGGAAGCCGAGTCCCACGTTCAGGCGCCCGAGTCGACACTCGGGCAGGCGAGTCCCACATTCGGCGACTGATTCCCACGTTCGCAACGCGGGTGTGTTCGGGTGGGCGAAAGCCGAATCGCCCACGCCAATGTGGGGTTCGGCTACCCGAACGCGGGGTTGGGCTGCCTGAACGTGGAACTCAGGCGCCTGAACGTGGGGTTCGGGTGCCTGAACGTGGAACTCGGGTGCGGGGCCCGTTTACAAGGACGAATCGAACAGCTATAAACAAAAACACACAACATACCGCAGGGTCGCGGGTGCGGTTCTGGCGTGGATGGGAGCCCTCATGTCGCTCGGCCGCCCGTTGGTCCTGCTCGCCGTGGTGTCCCTGCTCGCGGGGACGGCGACACCGGCGACACCGGCGACAGCGCGGGCCGTGCCGGTGTATCCCGAGGTCGGCGCCGGTACGCACCTGCTGGACCAGCGCGCGAAGCTGGCCGGGTTCGTCGAGCCGGAGTGGTATGAGGCGAACATCCCGTTCGTCGACCTGCCGGACAAGACGATCGAGGACACCTACTACTACCGCTGGCGCACCTACAAGGAAGCGCTCAAGTACACCGGTGCCGGCGACGGCTGGATCGTGTCGGAGTTCCTCGGGCCGGTCGGCTACTCCGCGCCGCACGGCGGGATCGTCGCCGCGGCCGGGCACCACGTGTACGAGGGCCGCTGGCTGCGCGACCACCGCTACCTCGACGACTACCTGGACTACTGGCTGCGGGGCAGCGGCGCCGGTCCCAAGCCCGCCACCGACCACCTCAACGAGAACACCACCGACTGGGCGCACCAGTACTCGTTCTGGGCGGCCGACGCGATGCTGGCGCGGGCCTCGGTGGACGGCCGGTTCGACTTCGCCGTGGACCGGCTGCCGGAACTGGAGAAGCAGTGGCGAACGTGGTCACCGCAGTTCGACCGGGAGCTCGGGCTCTACTGGCAGGTCCCGGTGTGGGACGCGATGGAGTACACCGCCAGTTCGTACCAGAGCGACGATCCCTACCACGGCGGTGAGGGTTTCCGGCCGACGCTGAACGCCTACCAGTACGGCGACGCCAAGGCCATCGCGAGCCTGCTCGAACTGCGCGGCGATCCGCAGCGGGCGCGGCAGTACGAAAGCGACGCCGAAGCGCTGCGCTCGGCGATGGAACAGCGGCTCTGGGATCCGGACGCGCAGTTCTACAAGCATGTGATGCGGGACGGCAACCCCGGCCGGGAGCAACTCGACGACCGCGAGCAGATCGGGTACATCCCCTGGTACTTCCACATGGCGCCGGAGGCGAATTCGGCGGCGTGGGCGCAGCTGCGCGATCCGGCGGGCTTCGCGGCGCCGTTCGGGCCGACCACGGTGGAACGCCGCAGCCCGTGGTTCATGCACCAAGCCGAGGCGGGCTGCTGCCGTTGGTCCGGGCCGAGCTGGCCGTTCGCCACCAGCCAGACGCTCACCGCGCTGGCCAACCTGCTCGCCGACTACCCATCGCAGTCCTTTGTGGACAAGAACGACTACGCCGCACTGCTGAAGGGTTACGCGGCCACCCAGCGCAAGAACGGCGTGCCGTACGTGGCCGAAGCCCACCACCCGGACCAGGACCGCTGGCTCTACGACAGCGCCGGGCACAGCGAGGACTACAACCACTCGACGTTCAACGACCTGGTGCTGTCCGGGCTGCTGGGCATCCGGCCGCAGCAGGGCGACCAGGTCAGGCTGGCGCCGCTGGTGCCGGACGGCTGGGACCACTTCGCCGTGGAAAACGTGCCGTACCACGGGCGGAACCTTTCGGTTGCCTGGGACCGGGACGGGAGCCGGTACGGGCAGGGCGCGGGCTTGACCGTGTGGGTCGACGGCCGGCCGGTGCACCACCAGGCGGACCTGCGCCCGGTGGAGATCGGGGTCGGGGCCGGGGCGCCCCGGCCGCTGGCCACGGGGGTCGACGACCTGGCGAACGTGGCGGGAACCGGGTTCCCGGCGGCCACGGCGTCGTACACCTGGCCCGCCGACACGCCCGCCGACGCCATCGACGGCCAGGATTTCCACCTCGACGTGCCGGCCACGCGCTGGACCTCCTACGGCAGCCCGAACCGGGAGGACTGGCTGGCGGTCGACCTCGGCACCGCGAAGCCGGTTTCGGACCTGCGCCTGTCCTTCTACGACGACGGCGGTGGCGTGCGCACCCCGGACCACTTCGCCGTGGAGTACCGGACGGCGGCGGGGGAGTGGGCGGCGCTGCCGGGCCGGACGCGGGTGCCGCCGACGCCGGAACGCGGTCGCCTGAACCGGATCCTGGTCGAGCCACCAGTGACCACGAGCGCCCTCCGCGTGCGCCCGGTCCGCGCGGACGGCGGGGCGGTCGGCATCACCGCGTTCCAATCGTGGCGCTCGCACGGTTGACACCCTCCTTGGACGGCTTTACCGTTAAGTTTCGGATGCATGTCCGAAACTTTCGAACCGCCACCACCTATCCGAAAGGAGGGCCCGGTGAAGCACGGTTCGGGCCGTTTCCAGATCCGTTCGATGGTTGTCCTGCTCGCGGTGGCGGCACTGCTGGTTCCCGGCACGGCGAGCGCCGCGCCACCGGTGGAGGACGAGGGCGCCGACTGCGCGGTGACCCTGCCCGGCTCCATCCCCGCCAACGCCAAACTCCCCGATCCCTTCAAGCGTCTCAACGGTTCCCGCGTTTCCACCAAGGCCGACTGGCGGTGCCACCGCGCGGAAACCAAGAAGCTCGCCGAGAAGTACGTCTACGGCGAGAAACCCAAGAAGCCCGCGAGCGTCACCGGGAGCGTCACGAACACCGGCATCACGGTGAACGTCTCCGACAACGGCAAGAGCGCGAGTTTCTCGGCGAAGGTCGAACTGCCGAGCGGCACCGGCCCCTTCCCGGCCGTGGTGGTGCTGGGCGGGTTCGGCGCGGACACGGCCGCCATCAAGGCCGCCGGCGCCGCGGTGATCAACTACGACCCGCTGGCGGTGGGCAAGGAGGGCACGCCGCGGAACAACAAGCAGGGCGCGTTCTACAGCGTCTACGGCTCGTCGAGCAGCACCGGCCTGCTGCTGGCCTGGGCGTGGGGCGTCAGCCGGATCATCGACGTGCTCGAGCAGGCCGGTGGCGGCGTGCTCAAGGCCGACGCGACCGGGGTGACCGGGTGCTCGCGCTACGGCAAGGGCGCGTTCGTCACCGGAGCCTTCGACCAGCGGATCGCGCTGACCATGCCGGTCGAGTCCGGGAGCGCCGGTGGGCCGATCTTCCGCGGCCTGCCCGGCGAAAGCGGGGCTCAGCCGCTGAGCAGCGCGTACGGGGAACAGCCGTGGCTGGGTGACGCCTTCGGTTCCTACACCGGCAATCCCGCCGGGCTGCCGGTGGACACGCACCAGCTGGCCGGGCTGGTCGCCCCGCGCGGGCTGCTGATCATGGAGAACCCGCACATCGACTGGCTCGCCGCGAAATCCGGCAGCGTCGGCGCGCTGGGTGGCGCGGAGGTCTACAAAGCACTCGGGGCCGGGGCGAACATCACCTACTGGTCCGACGTCCAGGACGGCAACCACTGCGCGGCCAGGACCGAGTGGAAAACCCCGATCCAGCAGCACATCCAGGCGTTCCTGCACAAGAACGGGAGCGTGAGCGGAACGATGCGGATCTCCGGCAAGAAGGCCGGGAACCTCGGCGAGTGGCGGGACTGGCAGACGCCTGCCCTGTCGTGAACCACGGGATCGGCCGCCCCCGCCGGGGCGGCCGATCCTCCACAGAGGACAGCTACTGTGCCGGAGCACACTGGCTCTTGCTTCTTAGGTAAGGCTGTCTTTAGTGTGTGCTCGTGTCCCCGACCCCGCCCGCCGTTTCCGGCGTGTCCGCCCGTGAGATCGACGTCGCCTACGGGCGTGACGTCGTGGTGCACGCCGCTTCCGTCACCGTCGGCGCCGGGATGGTCACGGTCCTGATCGGCCCCAACGGCAGCGGGAAGTCCACCCTGCTGCGCGCGCTGGCCCGGTTGCACGACCCGGCAGGCGGCGGGATCACCTTCGACGACGGCGCCGACCTGCGTGCCCTGTCCAGCCGCGACCTCGCGCGGCGGATCACCCTGCTTTCCCAGCACCGGAACACGCCCGGCGGGCTGTCGGTGCGCGAACTGGTCGAATTCGGCCGCCACCCGCACCGCGGCCGCTGGGGCGGCCGCGATCCCGAGGGGCCCGAGGCGGCGGCGCGCGCGATGCGCCTGACCGGCCTCACCGCGATCGCCGACCGGCCGGTGCAGGCGCTCTCCGGCGGGCAGGGGCAGCGCGTCTGGCTGGCCAGCTGCCTCGCCCAGGACACCGGGTTGCTGCTCCTCGACGAGCCGACCACCTTCCTCGACCTGCGCTACCAGGTGGAAATCCTGGACATGATCCGCGAACTCGCCGACGAGCACGGCGTCGGTGTCGGGGTGGTGCTGCACGACCTCGACCAGGCCGCCGCCATCGCCGACCGGCTGCTGCTCATCGAAGCCGGCCGGGTCACCGCCGAGGGCAGCCCCGGCGAAGTGCTCACCGAAGCGAACCTCACCCGGGCCTACGGCATCCGGGTGGAGGTCGAAACCGGCCCGGACGGGCGGATCCGCACCCGGGCCGTCGGCCGGTTCAACGGCGTGCCCGCCGTCCGGGCCTGACCGGTACCCCCCAACCGGTAGATCGAGTAGGAGACACATGCGCAAGTTGATCGGGCTGGCCGCGGCCGCCGTGTTCCTGGCCGCCGGGTGCGGCACCACCGAGGATCCGCAGGCCCAGCCGGGAACCACGGCGGCGGGCGCGCCGATCACCGTGGTCGATTCCCGCGGCAAGGAAATCAGGCTCGACGGGCCCGCCAAGCGGGTCGCGGCCACCGAGTGGAACGGGGTCGAGCACCTGGTCTCCCTCGGGGTCATGCCGGTCGCGGTGTCCGACATCCAGGGCTACGGCCAGTGGGTGAGCGCGGCACCGCTCGACGGCACCCCGAAGGACATCGGCACGCGGGGTGAGCCCAGCATCGACACGCTCAACTCGCTGGACCTCGACCTCGTCGTGGTGACCGACAGCCTGGCCGAGGGCGCGCTGGAGCAGATCGAGGCCAAGGTGCCGGTGATGGTGCTCGCCGGCGGGGACGCCAAGGACCCGATCGGCTCGATGTTCGCCGCCGTGGACCTGATCGCCGAGGCGACCGGGACCGAGGCCAAGGCCGCGCGGTTGCGCACCGAGTTCGACGCCAAGCTCGACGAGGGCAAGAAGGCCGTCGAACAGGCCGGTGCGGCCGGGCAGCCGGTCGCCTTCTCCGACGCCTACGTCAGCTCCGGCACGGTCGGCATCCGGCCCTTCGCCCAGGGCGCGCTGGTGCCCGCGGTGTTCGAGCGCATCGGCCTGACCAACCCGTGGCCGATGGCGGGCGACCCGGTCTACGGGCTCGCGCAGGCCGACGTCGAAGGCCTGACCCAGTTGCCGGACGTGCGGTTCTGGTACATGGCGAACGACGCCTTCGGTGACCCGTACACGAAGGAACTCGCGGACAACTCGATCTGGAAGAACCTGCCGTTCGTGGCCGGTGGCAAGGTGAAGCGGCTGCCGGATTCGCTGTGGATGTTCGGCGGGCCGAAGTCCATGGAGCAGTACGTCGACGCCGCGGTCGCCGCGCTCAAGCCGTAGCGCCGATCCCCAGTGGACAGAGTGGACAGAGCGAGCACAGTGGACACACTCGAGCGGCCGGTGGCGGTGCCGGTGCGGCGGCGGGGCGGGCGGCTCACCCTGCTGGCCGGTTCCCTCGCCGCGCTCATCGTGCTCGGCTCCGCGGTGCACCTGACCCAGGGCACCGCGAGCCTGGGCCCGTGGGACGTGCTGCGGATCCTCTTCGGCGCCGAAACCGGGGACGCCACCGCGGTGCTGCTCGAATCGCGGCTACCCCGCCTGGCCGCGGCGCTGGTCGTCGGCGTCGCGCTCGGCGTGGCCGGTGCGACGCTGCAATCGGTGGCGCGCAACGTGATGGCGTCACCGGACACGCTCGCCGTGGATTCCGGTGCCCACCTGGCCATCGTCGCGGTCGCCGCGCTGGGGTTCTCGCTGCCGCTGCTGGGCGCGGCGGGCATCGCCTTCGCCGGTGGGCTGGCCGCGGCGATGCTCGTGCTCGGCCTGGCCGGGACCGGCGGGCAGGGGATCGTGCGGCTGGTGCTGGCCGGGACGGCCATCGCGCTCGCGATGATCGCGGCGACCCGGGTGCTCCTGCTGTTGTTCTCGCACGAGACCCGGGGCCTGTTCGCCTGGGGTGCGGGATCGCTGGGGCAGAACGGGCTCGACGGCGTCCGGACGCTCGGGCCGGTGGTCGGCGGCGCGCTGCTCCTGCTGCTCGTCCTGTCGCGCCGGCTGGACCTGCTGTACCTGGGCGACGACCACGCGCGCACCCTGGGTGTCCACGTGGGACGGATCCGCTTCTCCGCGGTCGCACTGGCCGTGTTGCTGTCGGCGGCCGCGGTGACCCTCGCGGGCCCGATCGGTTTCGTCGGCCTCGCCGCACCCGCGCTGGTTCGCCTGCTGGCCAACGTGGTGCCCGGACTGCACCGGCACGCGGCACTGCTGCCGGTGTCCGCGGCCATGGGCGTGGCCCTGCTGCTCGGCGCGGATGTGCTGCTGCGGGCGGTGATCGGCTCGCAGGGCGCGCTCGAAGTGCCGACGGGCGTGGTGACCACGGTGCTCGGCGCGCTCGTCCTGATGGTGCTGGCCCGCAACATCCGCGTCGCGCCGACGGCGGCCGAACCACCGTCCGCCCACGCCAGGGCCGGGGTGAGCGGCTCGCGCTACCGCGTGATCGTCGGGGTGCTGGTCGTGGTGGCGATCGGCGCGCTGGCCGGCGCGGTCCTGCTGGGCGACACCAAACTGCTGCTCGGTGACCTGGTCAACTGGCTGGCCGGGCAGGCGGGACCGCTGGTCAGCGGGGTGATGGAGAACCGCGCGCCCCGGGTGGCCGCGGCGTTCCTCGCGGGTGCCGCACTGGCGCTGGCGGGTTCGGTGATCCAGGCGGTGGCCAGGAACCCGCTGGCGGAGCCGGGGATCATCGGGGTCTCCGGTGGCGCCGGGCTCGGCGCGGTCGCGGTGATCACGCTGGTGCCCGGGGTCGGGTTCTGGACCCAGGCCGGGTTCGCGGGCCTCGGCGCGGCGCTGGCCACGGTCGTGGTGTTCGCGATGGCGGCCAAGGGCGGGCTCGCCAGCGAACGGCTGGTGCTGATCGGCTACGGGATGCAGGTGGGCACCCAGGCGCTGGTGACCCTGCTGATCACCATCTCGGACCCGTGGAACGAGGCGAAGGCGCTGACCTGGCTCGGCGGGTCGACCTACGGCCGGTCGTTCGCGCACCTGCTGCCGATGGCGCTGGCGATCCTGCTGGTCGTGCCGCTGCTCATCCGCGCACGCGGGGAACTGGACCTGTTGTCGCTGGACGACGAAACCCCGCGCGTACTGGGCGTCGCGGTGCCGCGGTCCCGGCTGGTCCTGCTCGTCGGCGCGGTCCTGCTGACCGGGAGCGCGGTGGCGGGCATCGGGGTGATCGCGTTCGTGGGCCTGGTCGCGCCGCACGCCGCCCGCGCCATCGTGGGACGCCGCCACGCGCGGGTGCTGCCGGTCGCCGCCCTGCTCGGCGCGATCCTCGTGTGCGCGGCGGACACGATCGGCCGCACGATGATCGCGCCTTCCCAGCTCCCGGCCGGGCTGATGACCGCGCTCATCGGCGTGCCGTACTTCGTCTGGCTGCTCCACCGCTCCCGCGCCGGCGCTACCCTGCGCCCATGACAGCGACCCGGATGGCCAAGGCCGACCGGCGGCGGTTCCTGCTGGAGCGCGCCTTCGAACTCAGCGGGGAGCAGGGCACCGCCGCGCTGACCCTGGTCAGCCTCGCCGAGCGGGCCGGCGTGTCCCGGCCGGTGGTCTACGAGCACTTCGGCACCCGCGAAGGCCTGCTGATGGCGATGTACGCGGACTTCGACCAGCGGCTCGCCGAGCGGATGCGCGCCGCGCTGGCCGCGGCGGGTGGCTCGCTGGCCGACATCGCGCGCGTGCTGAGCACCACCTACATCGAGACCGTGGTCGCGGAGGGCGCCGGCTGTGCCGAAGTGAGCGCGGCGCTGGCCGCCACCGAGGAGACGAGGGCCTTCCGCGACGACTCACAGGCGGTGTACCTCAAGGAGTTCGAGGCGGCGTTCCGGCCGTACGCGAAACCGGGCCGCGCCACGCTCATCGCCGTCCACAGCGCCGTCGACGGACTCGCCACGGCGGCACTGGCCGGGCGGATTTCCCGCGCACAGGCCGTTTCCGCCGCGATCGCGGTGATCGTGGGCGTGCTCGGACGCTGAACCTACACTTTGTAACTTACATCATGTAGGTTCAGTGGCATGGACATCGTGATCGGGACCAGCAGCCGCGCGGACGCGCTGCGGGCGGCACTGGCGAACACCCACGGGGAGCACGACCTCGTGCTGGTGTGCGCCGACGACTACGCCGCCGCGGAGGCGGCGCTCGCCGGGCAACCCGCCGGGCGGGACGTGGTCAACCTGACGTCGGGCACCCGGGAGCAGGCGGCCCGCCTCGCCACGCGGGGCCGCTACCTCGACGGCGCGTTGATGGCGCACCCCGAGCACGTGGGCGATCCGGCCACCGTGACCGTCTACAGTGGATCCGCCGAGGTCTTCGACCGGCACCGCGAGCGGCTCGCCGCCTTCGGCCAGGCCGTCTACCTCGGGCCGGATCCCGGGACCGCCGCGCTCTACGACCTCGCGCTGCTCAACCTCGCGTGGGCCACGCTCACCGGCTTCGTCCAGACCGCCGCACTGCTCGGCAGCGCGGGTGTGCGGGCGGCCGAGGTGTCGCCGCTGATCACGGGCTGGCTGACCGGCACGGTGAACCAGGTGATCACCGGATACGCCGGGCAGATCGACGAAGGCCGCTACCCCGGCGACGGCGAATGGCTGGAACTCGACGCCCCGCTGATGGACCACCTCCGTGACACGACCCGCGAACTGGGCCTCGACGACACCCTCGTCACCACCGTGCGGTCCCTGACCCGCCGGGCGATCGACGCGGGCCACGGGCAGCACAGCTTCGCCAGCCTGGTCGAGGTCATCCGGCCTCCGGGAACATCGGAAGCGGTGTAGCCGGAACAAACCGGGCACTCTGACGTAGCCTCGGGGGGCGATGAGCTGGGAATGGGATCCGACGCTGTACGCCGGGAGCGCCGAGTACTACGCACGGGGCCGCATCGACTACCCGGCGGCGCTGGCCGCCGAATTCGACCTGGACGGCTCCGAGCGCCTGCTGGACGTCGGCTGCGGGCCGGGTTCGCTGACCCTGTTGCTGGCGGGTGCGGTCGAGGAAGCGGTCGGGATCGACGCCGATCCGGACATGATCGCGGAAGCCGAGCGCCGGGCGGCCGGGCTGCGCAACACGCGCTGGGTGTGCCTGCGCGCCGAGGAACTGCCCGCGGGGCTGGGGGAGTTCCGGCTGGTGACCTTCGCGCAGTCGTTCCACTGGACCGATCGGGCCCGGGTGGCCGCCATCGTGCGCGGGATGCTGACCGCCGACGGGGCCTGCGCCCACCTGCACGCCACCACGCACAAGGGCGTGGCGACCGTCATCCCGCTGGAGCACCCGGCCCCGCCCCACGCGGAGATCACCGAGCTGGTGCGGGAGTACCTCGGACCGGTCCGGCGGGCCGGGCGGAGCCGGCTCCCGCACGGCACGCCGGGAGGGGAGTCGGAGATCTACCGGGCCGCCGGGTTCACCCTGGTCCGGCGCATCGAAATGGCGGGAAGGGTGGTCACGCGGGACATCGACGACGTCGTCGCCTCGGTGTACTCGCTGTCGAGTTCGACCCCTTACCTCTTCGGGGAACGCCAGCCGGAGTTCGAAGTGGACCTCCGGGAGTTGTTGTGGCGCACCACCTCCAGTGGGCTGTTCAGCGAACGGGCAGCGAACCTCGCGGTCGACATCTGGCGTCCCTGAGCGGTCACGAACCCGGCACGGAGCCGATTCACCTGGCCAGCCGAGGCCGCCGATCCGCCCACGGCCGGGCCTGTTCGAGTTGGGCGGCCAGGCGCAGCAGCGCGCCGTCGGCCCCGAGCCGCCCGACGAACTGGGCGCCGATCGGCAGGCCACCGGCGGTCCAGTGCAGCGGCACGCTCATCGCCGGGCGGCCGGTCAGGTTGGCCAGTTGCGTGTACGGCACCCAGCTCAGGTTCTCGTGGATCAACTGGTCGACCAGCGGGGTGTGCCGCAGCAATCCGGCGGCCTTCACGGTGAGCAGCGCGCGCTGTGCCACGCGCACCGGCGCCGGGGTGTCGAACGCCCCGATCTTCGGCGGCGGGGTGGCCGTGGCCGGGGTGAGCAGGAAGTCGTACGACTCGTGGAACTCGGCGAGCCGCCGGGTGTGCTCGTGGCGCCGCTCGATGGCGCGCAGCAGCTCGACCGGGTCGGTGGCCCGGCCCAGCGCGGCCATCGTGCGGGTGTCCAGTTCGAAAGCCGAGTCGCTCGCCCCGCTCGCGGCCTTGCAGTCGGCCATCGAATGCGCGCAGCTGACGAACCAGCTGGTCAGGAAGTCCTTGGCCAGCGTGGCGTCGTCGAAGGGCTGCGACGGCAGTTCGACCACGTCGTGCCCGAGTTCGTCGAGCAGGTCACCGGCGGCGCGGGCGGCGGCGACGGCCTCCGGGTGCGGGTTGGGGTTGATGGCGCTCGCGGTGCACATCCCGATGCGCAACCGGCCGGGTTCGAGCCCGACCTCGTCCGCGAACGGCGTCGCGGGCCCCGCGGCGAGGTAGGGCGACATCGTCGTGGGACCGGCCAGCACGTCGAGCATGGCCGCGGTGTCCCGGACCGAACGGGAGATCACCCCGTCCGTGGCGGTGCCGCCGAGTCCCTCGGCGCGGGCCGGACCGGCGGGGATGAGCCCCCGCGACGGCTTCAGCCCGAACAGCCCGCAGGCCGACGCCGGGATCCGGATCGAGCCGCCCCCGTCGCTCGCGCCCGCGCACGGCACCACCCCCGCCGCGACGGCCGCGGCCGCGCCACCGGAGGAACCACCCGGCGTGTGCTCGGTGTTCCACGGGTTGCGCGCCGGCCCGAACAGTTCCGGTTCGGTGATGCCCTTGGCGCCGAACTCCGGGGTGTTGGTCTTGCCGAAGACGACCAGCCCGGCGTCGAGCCAGCGCCGGACCACGGTGGCGGTCTGCTCGGCGGGCACCGACGCCATCGACCGCGACCCGCCGCTCGTCGGCAGCCCGGCCAGGTCCTGGTGCAGGTCCTTGAGCAGGAACGGCACCCCGGCGAGGGGCCCGTCCGAGGCGGCGGCGGGCGGATCGACCGCGCGCACCACGGCGTTGAGCCGGGGATTCACCTGTTCGAGGCGGGCACGGGCCGCTTCGAGCAGTTCCGCCGGGGTGGCCTGGCCGTCGCGGACCAGGGCGGCCAAGCCGACCGCGTCGTAGCTCGGGTAGTCGTCCATGGGGTGATCTTGCCGGACGGAACCCGGTTCGACCGCCCGTGGCCGTCAGGCGCCGGGGTCCATGCCGCCCGCGCCGCCGCGGCCGGTGGGCTGGTTCTCCTCCGGCCCGGTCTCGGGGCGGCCGTGCTGCTCGTCGGCCACGGTCGGCCGGGTGTGCTCCTCGCCGAAATCCTGGTCCTGTTCCATGCTCTCGGCGGTGACGGGGTCGATCTCCGGTGTGTTCATGCGGCGGGGTTTCCCGAAAACCGGGTCGTCACACGTTCGGGGACTCAGTAGGCCTCGGCTGTGACGGCGAACCGGTCCGCCGGGGACCCCGTGCCGTACGGGTAGGAGATCTTCGCCGGGTCACCGTCCGAGGTGAAGCGGGTGTCCGGGTCGGCGGCCAGTTCGTCGAGCCACTTCGCCGAGCCGTGATCGGCTTCCTCGCCGTCCGCGCCCTGCGACCGGATCCGGGGGATCGCGCTCGCGTCGAAGTCGGTGGCGAACGGGGAAGGTGCCGGGTGCGCGCCGACGAGCAGCACGCCGGCGTACTCGTACCCTTCACCCGATCGTGCGATGTCGGCCGAGCGGGGCCGGGCGCCGAACGGCAGGGCGAGCGTCGCCGGGCGATAGCCGGGCACGGCCGTGCGGATCGCTTCGTCGCCCGCGGCGATGTCCTCGCGGGCGGTGCCTTCCGACGCGGTGCGCAGGTTGGTGTGGCCCAGGGTGTGGTTGCCGATCTCGAAGCCGTTTTCGTGCAGCCAGCGCAGTGCGCGGGTGCCCGCTTCGCCGCCGCCGAACGGTTCCGCGTTGACGTACACGCTCCCCGTCGGAGTGAACCCGGGGTGGGCGGCAGCGACGTCCCGCAGGATGCGCACGGCGGTGTCCGGCGCCGGTTCGCCGTCCTGTCCCAGCGTCAGCACGGTGGGGTCGCCGTCGTCGAAGGTCAGCACCACGGGGTGCTTGCCGGCGGGGAGGTCGATCCGGCCTTCGGCGAAGGCCGCGGTGGTGACCGGGACGTAGTCCTCCTTCGCCAGCCGTTCGAGTTCGGCACGGAAGTCCTGCGGCGTGCGGTCGAAGACCGACGACGGCGATGCCACGATCCGGTGGTACATCAGCACCGGCACGCGGCCGAGTTCGTTGGCGCGCACGTCCGCCGGGCTCGGCGCCTGCGCCGCGAGGGCCTGGGCCGGGGGCGCCGGTGCCGGGGTGCCTGCCACCGGTTCCGGCTGGTGCGCCGCGCAACCCGCCAGCAGCACCGAACCGGCGGCCAGGGTGAGGATTCGCTGGAAGGTCATGCCGGTCAACGTAAGCCGGGCCGCGCACCCCCGGCAGCGCGGGCGGCGTGCTTGTCATCCCTCCGGATGAAAAGTGGTTGACCGTCCACAGGGGCGGGAAGACTTCCACGGAATCGTTGGGGCAGGCCGGAGTGTGCCGGACTGTGGCATTGGGAGGCAGGGATGTTCGCTCGCTCGTCGGTCCGGAAGCGACTACCCGTGCTCGGCGCTGCCGTGCTCGCGCCGATCGGCATCCTCATCCCGCTCGCGGTGGTGCTGCGGCCGGAGGTCACCGTGCCCGCGCTGTCCGAAGGGGCCACGGTCTCGCCGGAAGCGGTGTCCCGCATGGAGATCGCCACGAACGGCAACACCGCCGAGGCCGAGGTCCGGCTCGACGGCGTGCCGGTGCCGTTCGAGCACGGCGACGGCTGGATCCGGCTCGCCGGCCCGGCACCGGCGGCCGGGCCGCACAAGGTCGAGATCGAGGTGCCCGGTTCACCGTCGGTGCTGCCTTCGGGCGCGGTGACCCGCTCCTTCACCGTGGACGTCACCCCGCCGGGACTGGTGGTCGAACCGGTGGCGGCTGTCCACGCGCAGGTGCCCGCCGCGGTGCGCGGCCAGGTCACCGAGGCGCACTCGGTGCTGGTGCACGGCAAACCGGCGCAGGTGGGCCCGGACGGGCGCTTCGCCGCGATGGTGCCGGGGCAGGTCTCCGAGGTCGTCGTGGAGGCGCGGGACGGCGCCGGGAACGTCGCGGCGCACAAGGTGCCGGTCGCGATCCGGCACCCGGGGATGCGCGCGGTGCACATGTCCGCGCTGGCGTGGAGTTCGCCCGCCCTGCGGGAGCCGGTGCTGCGCATGGCCGCGGAGAAGCTGATCGACACCGTCCAATTGGACGTCAAGGACGAGAGCGGCGAGATCGGCTACCTCTCGGAAGTGCCGCTGGCCAAGGAGATCCAGGCCACCCGCGACCACTACGACGCGCGGGCCACGGTTGACGAACTGCACAAGGCCGGGGTCCGCGTGGTGGCCAGGGTGGTGGCCTTCCGCGACCCGATCCTGGCCGAGGCCTCGTGGGGCAACGGCAATCGCGACCGCGTGGTGCAGAAGGCCGACGGGCAGCCGTGGACCGGCGGGTACGGCAAGTACGCGTTCACCAACTTCGCCGACCCGTCGGTGCGTCAGTACAATGTGGACATCGCGGAGGAGGCCGCCGCGCTCGGCTTCGACGACATCCTCTACGACTACGTCCGCCGCCCCGACGGCAAGCTCGGCGAAATGCGGTTCCCGGGGCTGAAGGTGAGCCCCGAGCAGTCCATCGCGGACTTCGTCGGCGAGACCCAGCCCAAGGTGCGGGCCCACGGCGCGGTGCTGGGGGCGTCGGTGTTCGGCATCGCCGCGACCCGGCCGGAGCAGATCGCCCAGGACATCCGGTTGCTGGCCAAGCACTCCGACTACGTGGCCCCGATGGTCTACCCGTCGCACTGGGGCCCGGGGGAGTACCAGGTGGCCGATCCGGAGTCGCAGCCCTTCGACATCACCCAGCGCTCGCTCGCCGACTTCGAGCGGCTCACGGCGGAGGGTGACGGGCAGACGGTGGTCATCCCGTGGCTGCAGGCGTTCAGCCTGAAGCGCACCTACGGCGCCGAGGAGGTCAGGGCCCAGATCAAGGCGGCGGAGGCCGTCGGGATCAAGTCGTTCCTGCTGTGGAACGCGGCCTGCAAGTACGACGCGGCCGGCCTCAAGCCCGGATGACGATGACCACCTTGCCGCGGATCTCGCCGTTCTCCCCGCGCCGGTGGATGCCGGGGAGTCCGGCGAGGGCGTGGTGTTCGGTGACGTCGAGTTCGACCGCGCCGCCGTCCACCAGGGCCACGAGCGCTCCCAGGTCGCGGGGATCGTTGCGCACCAGCACATGCGCCGCTGTCACCCTGGACTCGTGCGGCACTTCGAGGTGGTTGGTCACCGAGACGATGCGCCCACCCGGCCTGACCAGGCGCACCAGCGCGTCACCCTCGGCCTTCGGCAGGCCGACGAGGTTGAACAGCAGATCGACCGGCCCGTCGAGCGCGTCGCCGAGTGACGTGGTGGTGTAGTCGATCAGCTGCTCGGCGCCGAAGCGGCGGACCGCGGCAGCGCTGCGTGGACCGGCGGTGGCGATCACGCGCGCCCCGGCGCGGCGGGCGAGCTGCACGACGAAGCCGCCGATGCCACCGCCCGCGCCGTTGACCAGCACCCGTTCGCCAGGCTCGATGTGCGTCTGCGCGATCGCCTGCCACGCGGTCAGTCCGGCGAGCGGGATGGCCGCCGCGTCGACGAGCGGAACTCTGCCGGGCGCGGCGGCGAAGGTACTGGCGACGGCGAACTCGGCGGCCGCGCCATCGGTCCACCCGACGACCCGATCCCCGGCGGCGTGCCCGCGCACCCCCGCCCCGACCTCGGCGATCGTGCCCGAGAAGTCCCAGCCCAAGGTCAGCGGCAGGGGCACCGGCACCACCTCGCGCAGGGCCCCGGAGCGCAGCGCCAGCTCGGTCGGGTTGAACGAGGTCGCGGCCACCTCGACCAGCACCTGCCCGGGCCCCGGCTCCGGCCGGGGGATGTCTTCGATCCGGATGACGCCAGGGCCACCGAACTCACGAACTCTCGCGGCTCTCATGTCCACGACCGTAGAAGCCCCGGGCGAGACGAACCATGCTCCGTTGCCCCGCGTCCATACGCGATCGTCTCGCCCACGCTTATGCTGGCCCGGTGGACATCCTCAGCGACGTGCTCGCCGTGGTGCGCGCGGGTCGTCCGCGTTCGGCCGTGGTGGGCTGGGAGGCACCGTGGGCGCAGCGGTTCCCGCCCGTGCCCGGCGCGGTCGGCTTCCGGGTGGTGCTGCGGGGTGCCTGCGTGCTCATCCCGTCGGACGGCGTACCGGTGCGACTCGCCGCGGGTGACGTCGTGCTCCTGCCGCACGGCGGTGGCCATGTGCTCGCCGACAGCCCGGACACCCCACCATCCGGGGAAATCCGCGCACCGGAGTCCCCCGAGCCCCAGCCACCGGTGGACGCGGACACGACGACCCTCTGCGGTGCCTACGAACTCGCCCCCACCGGCGGGCACCCGCTGCTCCAGGACCTGCCCGCCGTCGTGCACCTGCGCGGTGGCCCGGAACTGCGGTCCACAGTGGACCTCCTGGCCGCCGAACTCCTGCGGCCCGGCCTGGGCACCGGCGGCGTGGTCCCGGCCCTGCTGGACCTGGTGCTGCTCTACGCGCTGCGCACCTGGTTCCGCGAGCGACGGCCCGGCTGGAGCGCGGCCCTGCGCGATCCGGTCGTCAGCCGGGCGCTCGACGCCATCCACCGCGAGCCCGCCCGGCCGTGGACCGTGGCGTCGCTGGCCGAGCGCGGCGGCCTGTCGCGCGCGCCGTTCGCCCGGCGGTTCACCGCGCTGACCGGGCAGTCGCCCGGCCGCTACCTGACCTGGTGGCGGATGACCACCGCGGCCCGGCTGCTGCGGGAGTCCGACCTGCCGTTGTCCGTGGTCGCGAAGGAAACCGGGTACCGCTCGGAATTCGCCTTCGCGGCCGCGTTCAAGCGGCAGTACGGGGTCGCGCCCGGCCGGTACCGCCGGTTGCCGTCGCGCGGGGGTGTGTGAGATCTTGGCGGGGAGCCCGGAAATGGGGCTTCCGGACGAGGGGTGCCGTACCCGGTGTGCGACAAGACGGCCCGCTGGAGACCGTGGTGTTGCCGATTTCGTGGATCGTACTGGTGTTCTCGGGCGTGCTGGAGGCCGTGTGGGCCACCGCGCTCGGCAAATCCGAAGGACTGACCCGGTTCTGGCCCGCGGTGGTGTTCTTCGCCGCGCTGGCCGCGAGCATGGTGGGCCTGGCCTACGCGATGCGCGAGCTGCCCGTGGGCACCTCGTACGCGGTGTGGGTGGGCATCGGGGCGGTGCTCACCGTGGTCTACGCGATGCTCACCGGGCAGGAACCGTTGTCCGCGTTGAAGGTGCTGTTCCTGGCGATGATCGTCGGCGGGGTGGTCGGGCTCAAGCTCGTCCACTGAGGCCGGTCACGCCGGGTGGATCTTGTCCGGGTGGTGGACCGCCGTCTTGCCGGACTTCTCGCTGCGTACCAGGTACTGCGGGCTCTCCTGGGATGCCTTGACCTCGCGGCCGCCCGCGTGGGTGTCGCTGGTGATCACGTCTTCGACGGTGCCGACCGAACTCTGGTTGCCGGCGTCCCACCGCACGCGGTCGCCCTTGCTGAACTTCTTCGTCATGCCCGCCGGTTACCCGGTCGTTCCCCGGTGAACCGGTCGAACCGGCTGTTGGGCGAAAGCCCTGCCTGACGGGGAATCACGCGATCGGCTGGGCCGCCCGGCGGGGTGGCCGGAAGGGGGTGACGATGTCCGGGATCGATTTCGGTGACCGCTCATCCGGGGAGAGTCGATGAAGTTCACGCGAGGTGCCGTTCCGCTGGCGACGACGGTGGTGGCGGTGCTGGCCCTCCTGGGCGGTCACGTCCCCGCGGCCGCGGCCAAGGCCACCCCGGCGAAGCTGATCGACGCCGATTTCGCGGACCCGGACGTGCTGCGCACCGACGCGGGCTACTTCGCCTATTCGACGGGCAACGCCACCGGCAAGGTGCCCTACGCGAGCGCGGCGAACGCGGACGGGCCGTGGACGGCGCGCGGGGACGCGCTCGCCCGCGTCCCGGTCTGGGCCGCGGAGGACGGCGGCTTCTGGGCCCCGGACGTGGTGCGCCGAGACGACGGGCGATTCCTGCTGTACTACACCGGGGCGTCGAAGAACGGCGGTCCCATGTGCATCGGCACGGCACTGGGTGACGCGCCGGGCGGGCCGTTCGAACCGGTGGGTGAGCAGCCGCTGATCTGCGTGCCCGAGGATTCCGGGGACATCGACCCGCAGACCTTCGTCGACGACGGCCGCCGGTACCTGCTGTACAAGAGCAACGGCGCCGCCGCGGGCCCGCCGTCGGCGATCTGGCTGCAGGAACTGACCGCCGACGGCCTCACCACGACCGGTCCCCGGCGGGAACTGCTGCGGGCGGACCTGCAGGAGGAGAAAGGTGTGGTCGAGGCCCCGGTGGTGGTGCGGCGGCCGTCGAAGTACCTGCTGTTCTACGCCGCGGACACCTACGAGAATTCCACCTACCACACCTCGTACGCGACCGCGCCGACGTTGACCGGGCCCTTCGTGAAGGCACCCGACCCGCTGCTGTCCATCGCGGGCCTCGGCGGGCAGGTGGACGGTCCCGGCGGCGCGGATGTGCTGGAGGACCGCATCTTCTTCCACAGCTGGCTCACCGCCGAGCACAAGGCACGCGGTCTGTTCTCCCTGCCGCTGACCTACCAGGACGACCTGCCCAGGATCGGCTGAGCGGTCACGCGGCGAAGAGCCCGGTGCGGCGGACCGCACCGGGCTCGGTTCCCGTCGGAGGTTCAGGCGGCGGCCGCCGGCAGCGGCGGCAGCCCGCCGAGCAGGTCGTTCACCAGATCGGACAGGCTCAGCAGGACGCGCTGCAGCAAGGCGTTCAGCAACGTCGACGCCGGCGGCAGCTGCCGTCCCTGGGTGCTCTGCTCGGCGATCTCGTCGAGCCCGGCGGCGGCCTCCGCCGATTCGTACTTCGCGGTGGCGGCGGATTCCTGCGCGGCCTCGGCCACCGCGTAGCGCTCGCCCGCGATGATCTCGTCGAGCAGCGGGTCCAGTTCGGTCAGCGCGACCTCGGTGCCTTCGATGTCCCCGGCGTCGGCCCGCTGCTGGAGCAGGTCCCGCAGGTTCTGCACCTTCGCCGCCGCGCTGGTGGTGCTGGTGGCACCCGTGCCGCCACCGGGCGGTCCGGCGACCGCGGCCGCGCTACCCGTGCCCACCAGCACGAGCGCGATCACCGAGGCCACCGCCACGATGGCGCGAGAGAGGTTGTTCTTCATGACCGGCTCCTCCGGAAAGTACGTGGTCTTGACCGTCACATCGTCGCCGGGTCCACAGAGGACTGTCATGTCGAGCGTCCACGCCGGACCTTCGCGCGGCCGGGAACCCGTTCGCTCCGTCAGGGGGTCCGCGAAGGGCCCCAGGTCAAACAGCCATTTCGCGTGAATGCCCGAAGGCGTCGATGTGACAATTTTTCACTTTGCGTATTCGTTACCGCTCGGCTGAGATGATCACGGTATCGGGTGGGTGATGTCCCCCATTGATCTTGATTTGTTCATCCTTTGGCGTGATGGGCCGATACGCATATCCCGGCCACTGGTACACCGGCCGTGAAAAAAGCCCCCGGCGACCGATCCGGTGATCGGCGCCGAGGGCTTTTCTTCTGGATTCGCTCAGCGAACCCCGCCCGGCGGGGCTTTCCGCGGTGCCGCCGGGGGATAGGTGTTCGCGGGCGGCGCGTCCGCGTTCGCCGCCGGATACCCGGCCATCGCCCCCGGCTTCGGGCCCCGGCGGAACAGCCCCGCCAAGCCCAGCAGGCCGACCAGGCCGAGCAGGCCCCACATGCCGTTATCACCGTCTTCGTCGGCGCTGTTGTTGTCGGTGCCGTCCCGGTCGTCGATGTCCGGGTCGGGTGCCTGCTGGACCGCCGCCGGCGCGGGCTCCGCCGCCGCGGCCACCGGGCCGGTGCCCAGTGCCACGGCCAGCCCGGCCAGCACCCCGCAGATCGTCCTGCGCATCCCGTTCCTCCTCCGTCGCTGGTGTTCGAAGCTCCAGCGGTACCCGGGCGGCGGCGGCTCAAGCCCGCATCAGCGGATCGGGGGAGCGCGGCTTGCCGCCCGGCGTCATTCGATGGAACGACGCCGGACCCGGCCGCCGGTACAGCCTGCGACCCGCGGCCAGTCTTCCGGGTGAGCGAAACGCTACGAGTGGGTGCTTTCCCGACCGGGTGGGTAAGGAGTCTTGTCGGTGTTCGTACACCGTCCGTATGATTCCCCGCTGGTTCAGCCGAGAGCCACCGGAAGAGTGTGCCGCGCGCCTGCTCGGCCGGCTTCGAAACCCCGAAGGAATACGAAAAATGTTCGACCACCTTTCGGTGTCGGCACCCGGTGCGGTTTTCACCGCGCGGTTGCTGCCGATAACCGGTGACCGGCTCATCCACCCGGCCGACCGGCAGAACGAACTGGGCCGGATCGTGCTCCGGTGGGGCAGGCAGTGGATCGCCCAGACCTGGGCCGCCGGTGAGCACTTCCGCATTCTCGGCGCCGGCTCCGGGGAGCCGCCGAGGTACGAGGACAAACACGTTCGGGGGTGGCTGTTCCTCCGACCGGAAATCGGTTCGCTGGCGGAAAAGGTGCGCACCGGCGAGATAGATGTGGCCACTGCGCTGTGCGTGGAGGCCGAAGCGTGGCCCGAATTCGCCGGACCCGGCGCGCGGCGCTGAACGCACTTTCGGGTGGCGCGGGATTTCGACGGGAATGGACGGGTATTCACCGGTCGGCGGCAATCGCCGCCGCATCGTCCATCGAAAGGATCGAACACCCGATGTCTGTCATCCGACGCGCCCTGGGCGCGGGGGCACTTGTGGTGCCCATGATCCTGCTGTCGGCGGGTCCGTCGACAGCTGATGTCATCCCGCACAACACCGGTGGCGCTTTCTTCGCCGAATCCGGCACGTACGCCGGGATCGGCGGTGCCGGCACCTTCGAACTGGCCTCGGCCGTCGACGAAGACGGTAACGCGTGGTACGTCGAGTCCGGTTCGTTCGCCGGCCTCGGCGGCGCGTGGGTGCAGGAGACCGCGTCGTCGGCGGAGGGTTCCGACTACGACCACGGCGCCTGGCACCACGATGACTGGGACGACGAGGAGGACTGGGACCACGACGATTGGGGCCACGACGACGACTGGTACCACGAGGACGACGACGGCGACGAGTACGACATCGAGTCGTCCATCGTCCACATCCAGGACTCCGACGACGACGTCAACAAGGCCATCGTCGAGGTGCCGTCGGGCGCCAAGGAGTCCGATGAGGAGGAGGCTGAAGAGTCGGAGGAGTCTTCAGTGTCCGAAGAGGAGTCCGAAGAGGTGACCTCGGAGTCCGACGAGATGGACGGATCGGAAGCCAGCTCCTACGAGTCGGCTACCGCGGCCGGCCCGGACGGTGCGGCGACCGGTGGTGCGTACAGTGCCGCGAACGACTACGGCACCCTGCACCACGAGTGGAGCTCCGCGGCCGGTCCGGACGGTGCCGCCACCAGTGGCGTGTTCAGCGCCGGCGGCCGCTACGGTTCGGTCTACAGTGAATGGTCCTCGGCGGCTGGTCCCGGTGGGGCTGCCGTGTACGAGGTGAGCAGCGCGGCCGGTCACTCGGTCGACGACTGACGAACCCCGCAACCAGGCTCCGCGTCGGCTCGCGCCGACGCGGAGCCTTTTGCTGCGCCGAGAAGTTTCGCTTGCACGTCAACGATTTTCGCGTTGTCGATCATGGTCGGCCACCCGAATGGGGGACAGCTGTGGTGGTCAGGGGATCGCGACCCCACACGATGGTTGTAAGCGAGTGGAACCGGGAGGACCCGATCAGTACGTTCTCCCTTGCACGGCGCGGAGATCGAATTCTCCCTGCGCCGGACAATCCCCCCTCTCTCTCACATCGAGGAGTTCGCTGTGCTGAAGAAAATCGGCGTCGCCACCGTCCTGACCGCGGCTGGCCTGCTCGCGATGGGCGGTGCCGCCTCGGCCGACGACCACGACGACCAGGTCGGCCTGGCCAACCTGAACAACCTCGACGCGCTGCACAACGTCAGCGGCACGCTGGGCGTGTGCGACAACAACGTCAACGTGCTGGGCGTCCAGGTGCCGGTCCACGACGTGCTCAACGGCGTCGGCGTGCCGATCCTGTCCCCGGGTGTCAACGAGGCCGCCGGCGAGGACCCGTACAACTGCGCCTCGGGCGGCATCCTCAGCGGCGGGTCCGTCCAGGACAACTGAAATTTCGCGGTGCCGCGCTCCGGCGCGGCACCGCGATGACGGTGGCGCCGTGCTCCCCGGCGGGTGCGGCGCCACCGGCCCATCTGAAATCACCTGAAGTAGATCGAGGAGTTTTTTCGTGTTGAAGAGGATCGGTGTCATCGCGGGTACCGCCGCGGCCGGGCTGGTCATGCTGGGCGGTGTGGCTTCCGCTGACGGCGGTCACACGCTGCGCGTGGAGGACGACGACCAGGTCGGCTTGGCCAACCTGAACAACCTCGACGCGCTGCACAACGTCAGCGGCGTCGTGGGCGTGTGCGACAACAACGTCAACGTGCTGGGCGTCCAGGTGCCGGTCCACGACGTGCTCAACGGCGTCGGCGTGCCGATCCTGTCCCCGGGTGTCAACGAGGCCGCCGGCGAGGACCCGTACAACTGCGCCAGTGGTGGCATCGAGGACGGCGGGACCGTTCAGGACAACTGACGCCGGTGACGCGAAGGCCCGGGACCTGCCCCGTCCCGGGCCTTCGCCCACGGATTCGCCAAGTACGGGACCGGCGATGGACACGGAGTCGGATCTGGTGGCCGAACTGGCGCAACGGCGGCGGCAACTGGCCTCTCTGCCGAAGATCGAGCAGGCGAAGGGCATGCTGATGCTGTTGCAGTCGTGGGACGAGCGGCGTGCCTTCGCCACGCTCAAAGCCGTCTCCCAGGCCACCAACGTGAAAGTGCACGACGTCGCCTCGATCGTCGTGGCCACCGGCGCCTCCGGCACGCGCGAGCCGCTGCCCGAGTGCGCCGGACTGGTGCTCGCGAAACTGCGGGAGCTGTTCGCCCAGTGCGGCTGAACCCCCGGTGGTTTCGAATTCCCGCGTGGTCTTTCTGACCCGCGCACGCGCCGCACGATGATGCGGCCACTTCGGTTTCGGACAATCAATACCCCCTTGTCCGGCCAACTCGTCGAAAATCGCCCGGACCGCCACGTGCCCGCGACCGTGGACCTGTTCGGCCGATAACACGGGGCCCCATCCGGCTGGTCCACAGTGGAGAGTGTCCACGGGCGGCCCAACGGCACCGGCCGCCCGGGTGAGCACAGGATTTTCCGACTACTTTGTGTAGGGGTTTCCGGAGACCAATGATCACCCTTCGTCACCAGTTCGTTATTGTCGGGATGATCTGTCATTCGTCTCGGTGAGTCGAATGCCGGGCTGTGACCGTGTAACGCTGAATTCAACCCTGCCGATACCACCGCGTGTATCGCTCGTGTTCCTACTGAGCGTATACCGCCTGTAGTAACTCTCAGTCATAATTCTGAGGGACACCTGCTGAGTGTGGGAGGTCCGATGGAAGAGTCGGTGCGGCGGTCATTGCCGGTCGATGATGCGCGGCCCCACATCGGCCTTCCGGCGATCCACCGGCAACCACCCCCGCCGCGCCCGGTGAACACGGCGGACCCGCGCCTGCCCGTCGCGTCTTCGCGCACCCCGCGCTCATCCGACTGGGAGTCCGGCTACCGCGGCCTGGTGGTGCTCGGTGACCTGCTCGCCACCACCGCCGTGGTCACCGCGGGAGCCTTTGTGCTGCACGGTTTCGGCGCCGCCTGGCCGATCACGCGGTGGCTCGCGCTGGGCACCGTGATCGCGGTCGTGTGCGCGCTGCCCGCCAGCCGCGCGTGGAACCCCAGAGTGCTCGGAGAGGGCGCCGAGGAGTTCCGAAGACTCGGGCGGGGCCTGTTCGCCGCGGCGGTGATGGTCGCACTCGGCGGGCTGCTCTTCGGCGCGCTCGCCGTGCAGCCCTGGGTGTTCGCCGTCGTCCCCGCCGTCGCGCTGGTCTCGTTCCCGCAACGTTATGTCCTCCGCCGCTGGCTGCACCGCACCCGCCGCCGCGGCGGCTGCCTGCTGCCGGTGCTCGCGGCGGGCAGCCCGGAAACCGTGCGCGACCTGATCGCGCGCACCCGCGCCGAATCCCACGTGGGCTGGCGCGTCGAAGCGGTGTGCACCTTCACCGGCGAAGGCGATCCCGGCAGCGGTGAGCTGGACGGGGTGCCGGTGGTCGGCAGGCTCGACGAACTCGCCGACCACGTCCGCCGCGGTGGTTACCGCGTGGTCGCGGTCACCGCCGACCAGTACTGGAGCCCGCGCAAACTGCAGCAGGTGGCCTGGGACCTCGAAGGCACCTCGGCCGAAATGGTGGTCGCGCCGGTGCTGATGGAGGTCGCCGGGCCGCGGCTGAACGTCTCGGGGGTGCTCGGCATGCCCCTGCTGCGCGTGACCGCGCCGACCTTCACCGGCGGCCGCCGCCTGGTCAAGGAGATCGTCGACCGGGTCGCCTCGGGTCTGCTGCTGGCTCTGTTTTCCCCGCTGCTGCTGGCCATCGCGGTGGCGATCAAGGCGGGCGACCGCGGCCCGGTGATCTACCGCCAGCGCCGCGTCGGGCGCAACGGCCAGCCCTTCACCATGCTCAAGTTCCGCACCATGGTGGTCGACGCGGACGCCGTGCGCCGTCGGCTGCTCGACGCCAACGAAGGCGCCGGCCCGCTGTTCAAGATGCGCCGCGACCCGCGGGTCACCCCTGTGGGCGGGCTGCTGCGCCGCTACTCCCTCGACGAGCTGCCCCAGTTGTTCAACGTGCTGACCGGCCGGATGTCGCTGGTCGGCCCGCGCCCGCCGCTGCCGGAGGAGACCAAGGCCTACGCCGCCGACGCCCGCCGCCGCCTGCTGGTCAAGCCGGGGCTGACCGGGTTGTGGCAGGTCAGCGGCCGCAGCGACCTGACGTGGGCGGAGAGCATCCGGCTCGACCTGCGTTACGTGGAGGACTGGTCGCTGGCGCTGGACCTGGTGATCCTGTGGAAGACCGTGCGGGCGGTGCTGGGCGGTGACGGAGCCTACTGAGGCGGCCCGTGTGACCTGTATCTAGTTGAATTCGAAATAGTCAAGCGCTCAACTATGTTGGCGGAGGTAGTCAGGAATTCACCAGGAAGGACCTCCGCCATGACCTCCACCGACACCCGCACCGGCGACCTGGCGCTCGACGGCGACGGGCAGGACCTGCTGTTCCGCCAGGCCCGCACGGCCAACACCTTCAGCGCCGAGCCGGTCAGCGACGAGCAGGTCAAAGCCATCTACGACCTGGTCAAGTGGGCGCCGACCTCGATGAACACCCAGCCGCTGCGGGCGATGGTGCTGCGCAGCGGCGAGGCCCGCGAGCGCCTGGTGCCGCTGCTGGCCGAGGGCAACCGGACCAAGACCGCCGGCGCGCCGCTGACGGTGATCTTGGCCGCCGACACCGAGTTCCACGAGAACCTGCCGCGGTTGTTCCCGCACCACCCCACCGCCAAGGACTACTTCGCCGACGAGGACGTCCGCGTCGAGACGGCCAAGGCGAACGCGCTGCTGCAGGTGGGCTACTTCATCATCGGCGTGCGCGCCGCCGGGCTGGCCGCCGGCCCGCTCACCGGCTTCGACGCGCACGGGGTGGACAAGGAGTTCTTCCACGACCGCCCGTGGCGCTCGCTCGTCGTGGTGAACATCGGCAAGCCCGGCGACAACGCCTGGTACGACCGGCTGCCGCGGCTCGGCTACGACCAGGCGGTCGACACGCTCTGACCCCGCCGGACCCCGCCGACCGCGCCAACGGCACCGTTGTCGCGGTCGTGAACCACGCCCACGGCCCGTTCGCCCGCTTCTTCCCGCGCAACAGCGCCGTGGGCGTTTGACTCGGGATGAGCTGCCGGGGTCACGGCGGCTAGCATCACTGGGGTCATCGGAACACCCCAGTTGAGGAGCACACCGTGTCAGAGTTCTCGCCACCCGCGGCCCCACCGTCCCAGCGCGTGGTGGTCGCCGCGGGCACCACGGCGAGCGCCGCGGTCCGGGAAGCCGGGCTGCCTGGCAAGGGCCCGGACGCGGTCGTGGTGGTCCGGGACACCGAGGGCAAGCTCCGGGATCTGGCCTGGGTGCCCGAATCCGACACCGAGGTCGAGCCGGTGGCGGCGAACACCGAGGACGGCCGCGCGGTGATCCGGCACTCCTGCGCCCACGTGCTCGCCCAGGCGGTGCAGCAGCAGTTCCCCGAGGCCAAGCTGGGCATCGGCCCGCCGGTCAAGGACGGCTTCTACTACGACTTCGCCGTGGACACCCCGTTCACCCCGGAAGACCTGCAGGCGCTGGAAAAGCGCATGAAGCAGATCATCAAGGGCTCGCAGCAGTTCTCGCGCCGGGTGCTGGAATCGGTGGAGGCGGCCAAGGCCGAGCTGGCGGACGAGCCGTTCAAACTCGAGCTGGTGGACATCAAGTCCGATGTGGACACTTCAGAGGTGATGGAGGTCGGCGGTGGCGAGCTGACCGTGTACGACAACCTCGACCCGCGCACCAAGGAGCGGGTGTGGGGAGACCTGTGCCGCGGCCCGCACCTGCCGACCACCAAGCACATCCCGGCCTTCAAGCTGACCCGTGTCGCGGCGGCCTACTGGCGCGGCAACGAGAAGAACCCGCAGCTGCAGCGCATCTACGGCACCGCGTGGGAGTCGGCGGAGGCCCAGGAACACCACCTGGAGATGCTGGCCGAGGCCGAGCGGCGCGACCACCGCAAGCTCGGCGCCGAGCTGGACCTGTTCTCCTTCCCCGACGAGATCGGCTCGGGGCTGGCGGTGTTCCACCCCAAGGGCGGGATCATCCGGCAGGAGCTGGAGAACTACTCGCGGCAGCGCCACGTCGAAGCGGGCTACGACTTCGTCAACTCGCCGCACATCACCAAGGCCTCGCTGTTCGAGATCTCCGGGCACCTCGGCTGGTACAAGGACGGCATGTACCCGCCGATGCACCTGGACGCGGAGTACAACGAGGACGGCACGGTCCGCCGCCCCGGGCAGGACTACTACCTCAAGCCGATGAACTGCCCGTTCCACGACCTGATCTTCCGCTCGCGCGGGCGGTCCTACCGCGAACTGCCGCTGCGCATGTTCGAGTTCGGCTCGGTGTACCGGTACGAGAAGTCGGGTGTGGTGCACGGCCTCACCCGCGTGCGCGGCATGACGCAGGACGACGCGCACATCTTCTGCACCCCCGAGCAGGTGCCCGGTGAGCTGCGCTCGCTGCTCGGCTTCGTGCTCGGCCTGCTGCGCGACTACGGGCTCGACGACTTCTACCTCGAGCTGTCCACGCGGAACGACGAGAAGTACGTCGGCACCGACGAGATGTGGGCGGAAGCCACCGAAACGCTGCGCGCGGCAGCTGCCGACTCCGGGCTGGACCTGGTGCCGGACCCGGGTGGCGCGGCTTTCTACGGACCCAAGATCTCGGTGCAGGCCAAGGACGCGCTCGGCCGCACCTGGCAGATGTCGACCATCCAGCTGGACTTCAACCTGCCCGAGCTGTTCGAGCTGGAGTACACCGCGGCGGGCGGCGAGCGGAAGCGGCCGGTGATGATCCACCGGGCGTTGTTCGGCTCCATCGAACGGTTCTTCGGCGTGCTCACCGAGCACTACGCCGGGGCGTTCCCGGCGTGGCTGTCGCCGGTGCAGGTGGTCGGCATCCCGATCGCCGACGAGCACACCGAGCACCTGCGCGGGGTGGAGAAGGCGTTGCGCACCAAGGGCGTCCGGGCCGAACTGGACCTCGGCGACGAGCGGATGCAGAAGAAGATCCGCACGCACACCATGCAGAAGGTGCCCTTCATGCTGCTCGCGGGCGGCAAGGACGTGGAGTCGGGCGCGGTGTCGTTCCGGTTCCGCGACGGCGGTCAGCTGAACGGGGTGCCGGTGGACGCCGCGGTCGAGGCGATCAGCGCGTGGATCGGCCGGCGCGAGAACACCTCGCCGTCGGCGGAGAGCTTCGGAGCGGTCCTCGCGTGAGTGGCCCGGAATTCGAGGCGCAGGACGGCGTCGGCGTGCCCGACGCGCTGCAGCGGCTGTGGACCCCGCACCGGCTCGCCTACATCCAGGGGGAGAACAAGCCGGAGGGCGACCAGCCGACCGGCTGCCCGTTCTGCCGCCTGGTCGACCTGGACGACGCCGACGCGCTGATCCTGGCACGCGGTGAGTCGGTGTACGCGGTGCTGAACCTGTACCCGTACAACCCGGGGCACCTGATGGTGGTGCCCTACCGGCACGTGGCCGACTACACCGACCTCACCGCTGAAGAGACGGTGGAGCTGGCGCGGTTCACCCAGCACGCCATGGGCGTGGTGCGGAAGGTCTCGGATGCGCACGGGTTCAACATCGGCATGAACCAGGGCGTCATCGCGGGCGCGGGGATCGCCGCCCACCTGCACCAGCACCTGGTGCCGCGCTGGGGCGGCGACGCCAACTTCATGCCGGTGGTGGGCCACACGAAGGTGCTGCCGCAGTTGCTGAACCAGACGCGCGACCTGCTGGCGAAGGCCTGGGAAAGCGCGTGACCCCTTAGCCGTCCCGGTCGTCGAGTGTGACTACGGCGGAGATGACCTTGTCAAGGCGGGAAAGATGCCCTGACGAGGTCATCTCCGCCGTGTTTTGGCTTGGATCAGTTCAGAATGAGCTGGCGCGTCGGCTTCGGCTGCGGTGTCGGATCTTCCAGCATTGTCGGATGCGTGAGCAGGTTTTGACCGGCGAGCTGTAGGCGCGGCTGGAGCTCAAAGGGGGGACCACACCGGGCCGAGCCCGGTCGACCGGCGCAAATCCGGCTCCAAGCACCACCTGATCACCGACACGCACGGCACTCCGCTCGCCGTCACGCTGACCGGAGGACATCGCAGGCGGCGTCACCCAGCTGATCCCGCTGCTCGACGGCGTCCCGCCCATTCGGGGCGTGGTCGGCAAGCCACGTCGGCTGCCGCAGCGGCTCTACGCCGACCGCGGCTATGACCACGACAAGTACCGGCGCTTGGTCCGAGCCCGTGGTGTCGCCCCGCTGATCGCCTGGCGCGGTGTCGAGCATGGTTCCGGCCTGGGCAAGATCCGCTGACCAGTCGAACGCACCTTTGCCTGGCTCAAAGGTTTCCGCAGGCTACGCATCCGCAGCGAACGTCGAGCCAGCATCCACCAAGCCATCCTCAGCCTTGCTTGCTCGATCATCTGCCTCCGCGAACTCATTCTGAACTGATCTCTTAGGCCCGGGGTGGGACGGGGGATCCGGGCGGATCCTCCGGTGGGCGCCCCGGGCGGCGGTCGCCGCCCCGCCGATGTCACGAATGTGGCTTTCGGGACGCCCACCCGTCGCTCGCCGCCACCTTCGACGGAGCTACGCACAGTCCTGTCCCGCGTCCCGAAGCCACCTTCGTGACACCGCCTGCCTGCTGGCGGGCACTGCTCAGCCCTGCAGGGCGGCCTCGATCTCGAGGGTGATCTTGACCTTCTCGCCGAGGAAGGCGTTGCCCTCCGGGCCGATGCCGAAGTCGCGGCGGGCCACGGTGGCCTCGGCGGACACGCCGATGGTGGTGGCGTTGTTGTTCGCCGGGTTCGGGCCGATGCCGTTGAACTCCGCCTCCAGGGTCACCGGCACGGTGACGCCACGCCAGGTCAGCTCACCGTCGATGAGGAACTCGTCGTCGTCGGCGCGGATGCCGGTGGAGCGGAACACGATCTTCGGGTGGTTCGCCGCGTCGAAGTACTCCTCGGTCTTGAGGTGCTCGTCGCGCGCGCCGACGCCGGTGCTGACGGAGGCGACCTCGATTTCGGCGGTCACCGAGGAGTCGAAAATGCTCTCCCCGGTCACGATCTGGCCACCGAACCGCTGGAAGCTGCCGCGCGACTTCGCCAGCCCGAGGTGCTTGACGCTGTAGGTGACCTCGGAGTGGGCGGGGTCGATGTTCCAGGTCCCGGTCACGTAACCAGGGATCTCGGTGGTGGGTGCGCTCATGGAAACGTCCTCCTAGGTTCTGCGAGGGAGCTGTAGTTGAACCCTCAACCACACCGTAGCGAATTATGGTTGAGCGTTCAACCAGGTATCATGGGCGGTATGACCGAACCGAGGTGGCTCACCGATGAGGAGCAGCGGGTCTGGCGCTCGTTCTCGGCCGCCGTCTCGATGCTGCGCGCCCACGTCGAAGGGCAGCTCCAGCAGCAGAGCGGCATGCCGCACACGTACTACGAAGTGCTCGTCGCGCTGTCGGAAGCGCCCGAGCGCACATTGCGGATGAGTGATCTTGCCGACGTTTCCCGGTCCTCGCGCAGCCGTCTCTCCCACGCGGTCTCCCGCCTGGAGGCCAACGGCTGGGTCCGGCGCTACTCGTGCGCCACGGACAAGCGCGGGGCGTGGGCGTCGCTGACGCCCGAAGGGTTCGCGGCGCTGGAAGCGGCCGCACCCGGGCACGTGGAAACGGTGCGGGAAAGCCTGTTCGACCCGCTCACCGGCGATCAGGTGCGGGCGCTGGGGGAGATCAGCGACGCGATCGTCGCCGGTCTCGCGGGCACCTGCGCCGAGGCCAAAGCCAGGGAGCTGATCGAGGAACCCTGCGCGGGCGAGCCGTGCGCCGAGGAGCCTCCAGCGCTTTCCGGCGAGCCGAAGGCCGGGACCCGGGGAGGCTCTGGATAGGCTGCGGGGGACCCCACCCTCCTCCAGCTAGGTCCGGCCACCACACTCATGCTCAACATCTTCGCGCGTGCCTCGGTCTCCCGCGTCACCGATCCCATCGGCGCGGTGCTGGTCCGTGCCGGGCTGACCCCGAACGTGATGACCGTGGCGGGCACCCTCGGCGCGATGATCAGCGCGCTGGTCTTCTTCCCGAACGGCTGGCTGCTCACCGGCACGTTCACCGTGTGGGGCTTCGCCATGCTGGACCTGCTCGACGGCGCGATGGCCAGGGCGCGCGGCCACGGCACCCCGTTCGGCGCGGTGCTGGACGCCACCTGCGACCGGCTGGTCGACGGCGCGCTGTTCGCCGCGATCGCCTGGTGGTGCTTCACCATCGGGGACAACCACCGCGCGGCCGCGGCCGCGTTGATCTGCCTGGTGCTGGCCCAGGTCATCTCGTATGTGAAGGCGCGGGCCGACGCCTCCGGGCTGGCCGCGGACGGCGGGCTCGTCGAGCGCGCCGAACGGCTGATCATCTCGCTGGTCGGCACCGGGCTGATGGGGCTGGGCGTGCCGCACGCGGTCGAGGTGTCGCTGTGGCTGCTCGCCGTGCTCTCGGTGATCACCCTGTTGCAGCGGCTGGCCGCAGTGGCCAAATCGGCGCGGGAGGCCGGATGAGCCTCGCCGGCCGGATGACGGACCTCGCCTACGCGGCGGGCTGGCGCGTCTCGCGCATGTTGTCCGAACCGGCCGCCGACGCGGTCTTCTCCCTCGGCGCCGACCTGGCCACCTGGCGCGGCGGGCCGAGCGTGCAGCAGCTGCGCCGGAACCTGGCCAGGGTGGTGCCCCGCGCCGACCAGGCCGAGCTGGACGAACTGACCAAGCGCGCGATGCGGTCCTACGCGCGGTACTGGCGCGAAAGCTTCCGGCTGCCGTCGATGGACCCCGAGGTGGTCCGCGAGAAGGTCGCCTCGGCCATCACCGGCGTGGAGAACCTGGACGCCGCGCTCGCCGAGGGCAACGGCGTGGTGTTCGCCCTGCCGCACACCGGGAACTGGGACGCCGCCGGGGTCTGGCTCACCGGCTACCTCGGCGGGTTCACCACGGTGGTCGAACGGCTCAGACCGGAGTCGCTGTTCCGCCGGTTCGTCGCCTTCCGCGAGTCGCTCGGCTTCGAGGTCGTGCCGCTGACCGGCGACAGCGCCGCGTTCCGCGTGCTGCTGAAGCGGTTGCGCGAAAACAAGGCCATCTGCCTGATCGGCGACCGCGACCTGACCCGGTCCGGGATCGACGTGACCTTCTTCGGCGAGCACACCCGGATGCCGCCCGGCCCGGCGCGGCTCGCCGCGACCACCGGCGCCGCGCTGATCCCCGTCGGCTGCTGGTTCACCGACGGCGGCTGGCAGATCCGGATGCACCCGCGGATCCGGGTGAACGCGCGGGCCGAGGTGCCCGCCGCCACCCAGGCGCTGGCCGACATCTTCGCCGGTGACATCGCCGCGCACCCGGCCGACTGGCACATGCTGCAGCCGTTCTGGACCGCCGACTACCCCGGCGGCCTGCCGGAAGAGGCGGAGGCGGGCCAGGCATGAGGGTCGGCGTCGTCTGCCCGTACTCGTTCGACGTGCCAGGCGGGGTCCAGGGGCACGTGGTCGACCTCGCCGAGGCGCTGCTCGAACGCGGCCACGAGGTCTCCGTGCTCGCCCCCGCCGACGAGGACGCCGACCTGCCCGCCTTCGTGCACCCGGCTGGCCGGGCGCTCGGCATCCCGTACAACGGCTCGGTGGCGCGCCTGCAGTTCGGCCCGGTGTCCTACGCGCGCGTCCGGCGGTGGTTGCGGGACAACGACTTCGACGTGCTTCACCTGCACGAGCCCGCGGTGCCGAGCCTGTCGCTGCTGGCGCTGAAGATCGCCGACGGCCCGATCGTGGCCACCTTCCACACGGCCACGCCGCGCTCGCGCACGCTTTCGGCGTTCCAGCCGGTGTTGCGGCCGTTGCTGGAGAAGATCACCGCGCGCATCGCCGTCTCGGCGCTGGCGCGCCGGGTGCAGGTCGAGCATTCCGGCGGTGACGCGGTGGAGATCCCGAACGGGGTGGACGCCGCGTTCTTCGCCGACGCGAGCCCGCTCGACGGTTATCCGCGCAGCGGCGGCACGGTCGGCTTCGTCGGGCGGTTCAGCGAGCCGCGCAAGGGCATGGGCGTGTTGCTCGAAGCGCTGCGGGCGCTGCTGCCGGATTTCCCCGAACTGCGCGTGCTGGTGATCGGCCGCGGTGACGAAAAGGCGCTGGTGCGCGAAGCCGGTCCGGAGCTGGCGCCACACCTGGAACTGCTCGGCCAGGTCGACGACCGGACCAAGGCGCGGGCCCTGCGCAGCGTGGACGTCTACTGCGCGCCCAACACCGGCGGCGAAAGCTTCGGCATGATCCTCACCGAGGCGATGGCGGCGGGCACCTGCGTGCTCGCCAGCGATCTCGACTCGTTCCGCCGCGTGCTCGACGACGGCCGCGCGGGCCTGCTCGCCACCACCGGTGATCCGGCGGCGTGGACGGTGGCGCTGCGCGAACTGCTCGGTGATCCTGCCCGGCGCGCCTCGCTGGCCGCGGCGGCGGGGGAGCGGGTGACCATCTACGACTGGTCCGTGGTCACCACCCAGGTGCTGCGGGTCTACGAGGCGGCGATCGCGGCCGACCCGCGGCGCGTCCGCCCGGACGTGGAGCCCGTCTTGTGACCACCCTGATCGTGCTGCTCGCCGCGGCGGCGGTGGCGATCGTGCTGTTCGGGTTGTTCCTGGTCGCCACGGCCAACCGCCTGGACCGGCTGCACGTGCGCACCGACGCCTGCTGGGCCGCCCTCGACGCGGCACTGGCGCGGCGGGCGGTGGTGGCGCGCGCGGTCGCCGCGGCGGGGGACCAGTCGGACACGCGGGCCGCGCGCCTGCGCGAGGCCGCCGCGCGCGCCGAAGGGGCCCCGCGCTCCGAGCGCGAGGCCGAGGAGAACGAACTCACCCGTCTTCTGTCCGAAGTGGACCGCTCGGTACTACCGACCGGCCTGGCCGAGGAACTCGACGACGCCGGTTACCGGGTGGTCATCGCGCGCCGGGTGCACAACGACGCCGTGCGAGACACCCTCGCCCTCCGGCGACGGCGCAAGGTCCGCTACTTCAAACTCGCCGGAACCGCGCCGCAACCGGAGTACTTCGAAATCGCCGAACCGGACCTGCCCGCCTGACGATTGCTGTGAGTGGGGCAGTACTGGAGCGGCGTGGTCGCGTCAGCCGGACTTCACCGCTCCTTCCGGCATCGGGTCGAAGCGCGAGTGCCGCCGGGTGAAGGTGGCTGTGCCCGAGGTCAGTGCCCGCAGGTCGATGGCGTAGCGCAGCAGTTCGGTCGCGGGGACCTCGGCGCGGATGACCGTGCGCCCGCCTTCGGCCGTCTCGGTGCCCAGCACCCGGCCGCGCCGGGACGACAGGTCGCCGAGCACGGTGCCGAGGTGTTCGTCCGGCAGGTGCACCGCGACCTCGTCGACCGGTTCGAGCAGTGCGACGCGGGCCTTCGAGGCGGCGTCCTTGAGCGCCAGCGCCCCGGCGGTCTGGAAGGCGGCGTCGGAGGAGTCCACGCTGTGCGCCTTGCCGTCGACCAGGGTGACCTTGATGTCCACCACCGGGTGTCCCTCGGCGAGCCCGCGCGTGAGTTGCGCGCGCACGCCCTTCTCCACGCTCGGGATGAACTGGTGCGGCACCGCGCCGCCGACCACCCGGTCGACGAACTGGAACCCGCCGCCCCGCGGCAGCGGTTCGACCTCGATGTCGCACACGGCGTACTGCCCGTGCCCGCCGGACTGCTTGACGTGCCTGCCGTGCCCGGCCGCGTGGCCGGCGAAGGTCTCGCGCAGGCTGACCCGCACCGGCTCGGTCTCGATCTCGGCGCCACCGGACCGCAGGCGCGAGAGGACCACGTCGGCGTGCGCCTCGCCCATGCACCACAGCACCAGCTGCGCGGTCTCGGCGTTGCGGTCCAGCCGGAGCGTCGGATCACCGGCGACCAGGCGGGACAGGTTGCGCGCCAAGGTGTCCTCGTCGCTGCGTTTCTTCGCCACCACGGCGACCGGGAGCAGCGGTTCGGGCATCGGCCACGGTTTCATCAGCAGCGGCTGGTCCGGGGAGGACACCGTGTCGCCGGTTTCCGCCGAGCTCACCTTGGTCAGCGCGCACAGGTCGCCCGCCACGCAGTACGGCACCTCACGCAGGTTCGCGCCCAGCGGCGAGTACAGGTGCGCGACCCGCTCGTCGGCGTCGTGGTCCTCGTGCCCGCGTTCGGCGAGCCCGTGCCCGGAGACGTGCACCGGCCGTTCGGGGCGCAGCGTCCCGGAGAAGACGCGGACCAGCGACACCCGGCCGACGTAGGAGTCCACCGCGGTGCGCACGACCTCGGCGGCGAGGGGGCCCGCCGGGTCGGCGCTGAGCCGGGGGTGGGGGATGCCGTCAGGAGAGGTGACCTCGGGCAGCGGGTGTTCCAGCGGCGACGGGAACGCCCGCGCCATGCCGTCGAGCAGTTCGCCCAGGCCCAGCCCGCTCTGCGCGCACACCGGGACGACGGGGTGGAAGGTGCCCTTGGCGACCGCGGCCTCGAGGTCGGCGATCAGCGTGGCCTCGGGAATCTCCTCGCCGCCGAGGTACCGGTCCATCAGGCCCTCGTCCTCGCTCTCGGCGATGATGCCCTCGATCAGCTCGTTGCGGGCGTCGGTGAGGCGGTCGAGGTCGGCCGGGTCCGGTTCGCCGATCTTGGCCGGAAACCCGCCGGAGTAGTCGAAGTACCGCTGGGTGATCAGGCCGATCAGGCCCTCGCGGGCGGGCAGGTACAGCGGCAGCACCCCGTTGCCGAAGGCGGCCTGGCAGGCGGCGATCTCGGCGTCGGCGTCGGCGCGCTGGTGGTCGAGCCGGGCGATCACCACCGCGCGCGGCATGCCGACCGCGGCGCACTCCTCCCACACCGCGGTGGTCGCGGCGTCCACGCCCTCGGCCGCGCAGACCACGAAGAGCGCGGCGTCCGCGGCCCGGAGCCCGGCGCGCAGTTCACCGACGAAGTCCGCGTAACCCGGGGTGTCGATCAGGTTGATCTTGATGCCGTCGTGCAGCAGCGGGGCCACCGCCAGCCCGACCGAGCGCTGCTGCCGCACGGCGGCGGGGTCGTGGTCGCACACCGTGGTCCCGTCCACCACCGAACCGGCCCGCGAGACCGTGCCCGAAGCGGCCAGCAGCGCCTCGGTCAAAGTGGTCTTACCCGAACCGGAAGGCCCGACGAGCACCACGTTGCGCACGTTGGCCGGGTCGTCCACAGCGACCGCGGCCCCGGTTTCTCCGTTCTTCGAGTGCTTTTCGGCCATGACGGCCTCCCTGCGTCGACGTCGGCTCGGGTGTGTGGCCTCGATCACACACCCGGACGGACAGTGACCACAAGGCACCGGCGCAACAAGCACCCGGGTGGCGCGGCTTCGGTCGAGTGGCCTGCTCGACCACCAGGCCATTCGCCCGAAGTGGCCTGCCGAGATAGCCACTCACTGGCCTGTGGGAAGAGGCCACGTCGGTCGTATCTTCGACTTCGGATCCCCGGAAGAAGTTCTCGTGAAAGGCCCTGCCGTGTCTGACGTCCAGTCCACCAGTTCCCCCTCGCCCGAAACCGGCACCGCCCGCGTCAAGCGCGGCATGGCCGAGATGCTCAAGGGCGGCGTGATCATGGATGTGGTCACCGCCGAGCAGGCCAAGATCGCCGAGGACGCCGGCGCGGTCGCGGTGATGGCGCTCGAGCGCGTCCCGGCCGACATCCGCGCGCAGGGCGGGGTGGCCAGGATGAGCGACCCCGACCTGATCGACGGCATCATCGAGGCGGTCTCCATCCCGGTGATGGCCAAGGCCAGGATCGGCCACTTCGTCGAGGCGCGGGTGCTGCAGGCGCTCGGGGTGGACTACGTCGACGAGTCCGAGGTGCTCACCCCGGCCGACTACGCCAACCACATCGACAAGTGGGCGTTCACCGTGCCGTTCGTCTGCGGGGCGACGAACCTGGGCGAGGCGCTGCGCCGGATCAACGAGGGCGCGGCGATGATCCGCTCCAAGGGCGAGGCTGGCACCGGGGACGTGTCCAACGCGACCACGCACATGCGCAAGATCCGCGCGGAACTGCGGCGGCTGTCGTCGCTGCCCGAGGACGAGCTCTTCGTGGCCGCCAAGGAGCTGCAGGCGCCCTACGAGCTGGTCAAGGAGGTCGCCCAGAAGGGCAAGCTGCCGGTGGTGCTGTTCACCGCCGGCGGCATCGCCACCCCGGCCGACGCCGCGATGATGATGCAGCTGGGCGCCGAAGGCGTGTTCGTCGGCTCCGGCATCTTCAAGTCGGGCAACCCGGCGCGCCGGGCCGAGGCGATCGTCAAGGCGACCACCTTCCACGACGACCCCGACATGCTGGCGAAGGTCTCGCGCGGGCTCGGCGAAGCGATGGTCGGCATCAACGTGCCGTGGTCTGAAAATGCGGACACAACGGTCCGCACGGAGTTCACCCGGCTGGCCGAGCGCGGCTGGTAAAGCCCACCTCGGTCGATCGAGAGGCCCTGTGGACGGACTGTCCACGGGGCCTCCTGTGAAGAGCCAAAGAAGGCTCAGGTCACTTTTCGATAGGGGTTGTTCGCCCAGAGGCCGATCACGTGGAGACGACCGGTGAGACCATCCCGCCGCACGTCCGCGCGATGGACGTAGATCCGCTTCACCACAGATCGCAGCGCTTCGTTCACCATGCCCGTGTCAGCGCCGGACCACATCGTGGTCAGGTCCTTGAACCACTCCATCGTGGGAATCGACGGTGCCGTGTTCTCGCTGCGCAATGCCCCCGCCTTCGCCGTGAGTGTCGTGATCTCGGCCATGATCTCGTCGCGCTTCTCCCGGAACTCAGCCTGCAGGTCGCCGACCTCGCCGGCGGCGTCGAGGAGCACGTCGAGCAGTCGCTGCCGCCGGGCCTTGAGCCGGGCGATCTCGACATCGATGGCAGTGGCATTGGCTAAGGCCTTCTCCCGCTGGCTCTGCTGCTCGAGAGCTCTGGCGAAGTCCTCTTCTCCTCGTGCGTTGCGCCCGAGCCAGGCGAGCATGCTCTCTTCGGCGATCGACTGACGGATCGCGACCGGTGAGGGACACAGGATGGTGGTCTGGTTGTTGTGCTTGTCCCGGTCGCACTCGTACCCTCGGAAGCGCTTCCCGCGTTTCGTCGACCAGTAGATGCGCATCTTGCGCCCGCAGGAAGCGCAGTACAGCAGCCCCGAGAGCTTGGTGGCCGGCGCAGCCTCGCGCGGAGCAGCCCGTCTGGCACGGCGCTGTACGTACGCCTCCCAAGTGCTCCGCTCGATAACGGTTTGATGCGCGCCCGGGTGGTAGGACACGAGATTCGGATCGTCGGTGTTGGGGTCCGCCCCGCGACGGTCGATGATCAGGCCCGCTCCGAAGCCCGAATCGAGGATCTTCCGCAAAGTCCTGCTGGTGAAGCGGCCTCCGGTGACGGTGGTGATGCCGTTCTCGTTGAGCTCGAAGACGAGTTTCGTGATCGTCTTGCCTGAGACGAACTCCTCGTAGCACTTCTGAAGCCACGGCCCCGTCTTCGGGTCCACGGTGTAGACGAGGCTCGGGTCATCGTCGCGACCTATGTCGTCGTTCTTGACATAGCCGAAGCGGGGGCCGCCGCTGTGCGGCAGGCCTCGATCCCGCCGGTAATCGTGGATTTCCGTCCACGTCTCGCCTATCTGATCCGACTGCAACTGCGCGATGGCGAGCATCTGGGTCAGGGAGAACCGGCCCATCGGCGTCTCGATGTCGTCGAGGTTCTCCGTCGCCGAGGCGATGAAGCCGCCGGCCTCGTGCAGTTCGTAGACGTTGAGCATCGAGTCGATCAGGTTGCGCCCCCACCGGCTCACCTTCCACACCAGGATCCCGTCGGCCTCGCCGCGCCGGACGCGGTCGATGCTGCGGGAGATCTGACGCTTGGTGGCCTCCCGGCCGGACTTGTCCAGGTCCGTGATTGGCTCACCGACGATGATTAAGCCCTCGCGCGCGGCCCACTTCCGGCACACGTCTTCCTGGACCTCATCGGAGATGAGGGTGTCCGCCCGGTTTCCGATCTTCGAGACTCGGATGTAGAGCAGAACCCGCATGCCCGGCTTCCACTGCTTGCGTCCGCGGCCGGTGTGTCTGGGCCGCCTCATGTCGTCAACCTGCACGGGCTGGCCGAGTGGGTTGGTAACAGCCGGACGGTCGCTCCGTTTTCTCGTCAGAGATCGGCGCCAACGGTGAGCGATGGAGCGCTTCGCCTGTATTGCTACCGCGTTGACCGCCCGTTTCAGCAGTACGCAGGTCGCTCTCGGACGTGTCCACGACGCGATTTCGCAGCTGTGCAGGGCACGTCGCCGTCAACATCTCCGTCGTTGGCCGCCGGGCTGGCGTGTCCTGCACGTCCTCTGCTCCAATCCGGAGACGCGAAGCGCAGTTGCACCGGCCATCGCGGAGACCGATGAGCGGCGCAACCAGGCGCTCGCGGACCAGGGCCAGCAAGTGACGGTCTGGCGGGGGCGAGCGCTCGACGCCACGATGACCTGGCTTCGGTGTCCCACTTCGCTTAAGCCGGTGGCCCAACCCGAACCGATGGCTGGGTCGCGGTCAGACATCGCTGAACGTTTCAGGTGACAATGGTTCCAACTTGCGCGCCGAGATGTACTGCCGCTTCGTGTTCTTGGGACTCTGGCCGGGGCCCTGTCTGCGTCGCGGGCCACGGAGGATGGGGCGGCGGCTACGGCCGCGTCGCCGGTGACTGCCGGTCGTCGTGCTGCCGGTGTATCGCGAAACCTTCGCCTCCTGCCTGGACTGGCTCGCCGAGGGCAACCACCTCGACACTGAAGGCTTGAGTTTCGTGCTCATCACCCATTCGCCAGGACGATCCGCGGCATCACCGCAGTCGAGACCCGCAGGCAACCTTCGAGCACGTTGGGTGAGAGTACATCACCTTTGGTAACCATGGGGCGACGGTGTGCTGCTGCCGGGCTTGCGTGCAGGGATGCGACGAAAGACGCCGGGAGTCCATGATCACCGCGATCCCGCCACGAGGCACCCGGTTCCTCGAAGTGGACAAGGGCATCAGCTACGCAGCACCAGCAATGGCGCACGAAGACGTGTCCGCGGCCGAGGAAGGGTGGCGCCGCACACCCCCCCTATGTAAGACTCTTACTATGACCTCGTTGCGGATCACCACGGCGGTGGCGAGCGTGTTGCGGTCCTTCCTCGAAGACCCCTCGCGTCCCCGCTACGGCTACGACCTGATGCAGGACATCGGCTTTCCCAGCGGGAAGCTGTATCCGATCCTGGCTCGCCTGCACAACGCCGGAATCCTGATCAAGGAGAAGGAGCAGATTGACCCGGTCGCCGCCGGTCGGCCGGCACGGATGATGTACCGGCTCAGCCCCGAGGGCGAGCCGGTGGCGCGCCGGGAGCTCGCCACCCTGACGGCCCGGCTCAGCCTGCCCGAGTCCCTCGCTCCGCGCCCGGAATGGGTTTCGCGGCGCCACCAGGGGAGGGAACTGGGATGGATCTGACCATGATCCTGGTCGGCGGCGCGATCACTGTGGCGGGCACACTGCTGGCCCTGATCGGCGCGGACCTGCTCAGCGAGGAGATCCGCACCCGGATCCAGCAGTTGCCGTTGTGGCTGCTGCGCCGGGCCGCCCGCTCGCTCCCTCCGGAACTCAACAGCGTCTACGAGGACGAATGGCGGCCTGAGTTGATGAGTACCTTGCAGAACGACCGCTGGGGTCCGATCACCCGACTGGCCCGCGGCACAGCTTTCGCCTGGTCGCTTTACGCGCGGCGCTCAGCTGCGGGTATAGCGACCGCTGAGCGCTCCGGACCGCTCAGCGCTCTGGCCGGCCTTCCCGATCTGCGGACCTTGTCCCGGTCGCGGCGGCGTCGGATCGGCCAGCATGCCGACGAACTCCGCGACACGCTGCGCGACGCGGCGCGCACACCTGATTCCGACCGGGCCGAGCAGCTGCTCAGGGTGACCGTCACCGCGTCCCAAGCGCTCCTCGATGACCGCGACGAGCACACCGCGCACACGCTGACCAGGACTGCGCTGCCGCTGAGCGGCCAGCTTGCCCCCGGCCATCCCGCCGTGCTCGACTTGCGCCGCGTCCACGCCTTCACCCATCTACAACGCGGCGACCACACCCAGGCCGAGTCACTGCTGCTGGACCTGCACGCGGACGAAGTCCGGGCGTTCGGTCACCGCGATCCTCGCACTGTGCCGACCCTGCGCGTGCTGCACTGGACCCGGGCCATGGCCGGACGCGCCACCGAGGCCGAAACCGGGTTGCGCGAACTGGACCACCAGCTGAGCCGCGACACCGAGACCGACCCGCGACTACGCCTGCACGTGCGCTGCATGCACTCGTGGACGCTCGGGCAAACAGGACAGCTCGACGCGGCCATCGGCGCCTACCACCAAGTCGCGCGCGACCGCGCTGAACTCCTCGGTGACCGGCACCCCGACACCCTGGACACCCGGCACTCCCTGGGCAAGCTGTACGTCCTCGCCGGCCGTGGTGCCGCGGCCACCGCCGTTCTGCAGCCACTGCGGCGTGATCGAACAGCGGTCCAAGGCCGCCGCCATCCTGACACCCTGGAAACCTGTAAATACCTCGCGCTGGCCACATGGCAAGCCCACCCGCGGCGACTGCGCAGGACCAGACGGGCACTGCGCCGGATCCTGGCCATCCAGTGGAACCGCCGCCCGGGACCCGAGCATCCGCACACCCTTGACACCCAACACTGGCTGGCCACCCTGACCACCACGGAGACACCATGAAACTCGGGCTGCTCACCGCCTGCCTGCCCTTCATGTCGCTGGAGCACATCGCCCGCGCCGCGGCCACCGCCGGATTCAGCAGCCTCGAGATCGCGGCCTGGCCCACGGCGAGCCAGCACCCGCACCAAGCCGCCCACCTCGACGTGGCCGCGTTCACCACCGCCGACGCGCAACGGGTCCAGCACCTGATGCAGCACCACGGGCTGTCCATCGCCGCCCTGACCTACTGCGAGAACAACCTGCACGAAAACCGCGCCGAACGAGAGCGCATCCACCAGCACCTGCGCCACTGCATCGACGCCGCCGCGATGCTGCAGGTGCCGGCTGTGACCACTTTCATCGGCCGTGATCACTCCACCTCGATCACCAGCAGCCTCACGCAAGCCGAAACCCAGCTACGGCCCCTGACCGACTACGCGGCCGCCCGCGGTGTGCGCCTGCTGGCGGAGAACTGCCCGATGGAAGGCTGGCACCCCGACGGCCAGCCCGGCAATCTGGCTTACTCCCCGGAACTGTGGGACTGGATGCGCGAACTCGGCTTCCACCTGGCCTTCGACCCCTCTCACCTGCCCTGGCTGGGCATCGACCCCTACGACGCCCTCGACCACGCCCTCGACCGCGGCATGGTCGAACACGTCCACGCCAAAGACATCCAGATCGACCACCGCGCCCGCACCCACCACGGCGTTTTCGGCAAAACCGTCCACCGCGCATCACCCACCGACGTCGGCTGGTGGCAGTACCGCGTCCCCGGCCGCGGCATCCTGGACTTCAACCGCCTCATCGGCCAGCTCTACACTGCCGGCTACGACGGAGTCGTCGCCGTGGAACACGAAGACCCCATCTGGAGCGGCACCCCGGACAAAATCTGGCAAGGACTCACCATCGCCACCACCACCCTCGCCCCCCTCATCGTTGCCGACCTCCCCAACCAGGGACTGGCCCGCACCTGACTCAAGGCGACGTCGCCGGTATTCCTGCTGCCGGCGATGCGCCTCCACAGCGTCCATCGAGACATGGCCAATACTTGGCGCAATCCTCATCCCGCGCAGAGGTCGCTCGCCGGTGTGGGAGAAGCGCCGCTCATGGTCTCGGGTGGACGGCCGCAGTAGCCGGCGATCCGGACACCGCCGCCGGGGCGTGCCGGGTCCACGCTCATCACGGCAAGGAATTTGTTTTCCGGTATCCCGCGCACGGTCGCGTTTCGGAAGTCGATGACCCCGCTTTCGCCGGCGAACTCGATGTCGTACAGCCTGGAGACCAGGTGCACGGCCTTGGGTTGCTTGCCTGGGGATGACGCGGTGATGAAGGCGGACAGGGTGTCGTAGGCCAGTGCGGCATGGCCGTCGAGTGTCGGGTTGAGGCCGGCTGCGCAGGCTTCGGGGAACGCCTTGGTGAGGTTGCTGGCCAGTCCGCCGGTGCCCGTGCAACCGAGGGTGCCGACCCCGAAGGAGATGTAGGCGAAGGGTACGTCGGTGACCTGGAGCAGTTCGTTGTCCGCGACATAGCGGGAGACGTCGTCGCTGGCGATGATACGCGGCGGCGTGAGCTGTGGGCAGCGTCCGATGGCGCGCAGCATCGTGCCGAAGTCCACCGGGCGACCGGCGAAGAAGATGGCTTCGTCCGGTGCGGTGCGGCACAGCCGTTCCCCGACCTCCTGCATGTTCTCGTTCTTGGTCCCGGACGGCGAGAAGGTTTCCTTCTCGACGGTGAACCCGGCCTCGGCCAGTTTCGTCGACGCGACCGTGCCGAGGTTCGTGCTGTAGATGTCACGGGTGTCGGCTGACTGCACCACGCGCACTGCCGACGGCACTGGTCCGTGGTCGGCGTCGCGCAGGAACCGGGCGATCACCTCGACCTCGCGGCTGTTCTGCGGCGCTACCTGGAAGTAGATCCCGGATTGCCCGGGCAGCTGGTCCGCGGACAGGGTGGCGGCGATCATCGGCAATCCGGCTTCCCCCACCGCGCTGATCGCGGCGGCGGTGGCTTCCCGGCTCTGCGCCAGGCCGATGACCCCCACGATGCTCGGATCGTCGTCGGCGAGGTCCCGGATGAAAACCGCCACCCGTTCCCCGGCCTGCATTTCGTTGCCCCCGTTGGCGAGCAGAATGCGCACCAGCGGTTCCTGCCCCGAGTCCAGCGCCTCGCGCTGCCGGGCGGCGACGCCCATCAGCCGTTCCTTCTCCGAAGCCAGCGTGTACCGCTCCGCGCTGAAGGCCGAGAAGTAGACCAGCGTCAGATAGGGCCGCTCGGGCACCTGCTCGTGGATTCTGGCCACTTCGGCGTTCTGCTCGACGATCTTTTCCTGCACCCGGGTGAACTGGTGGACGTTGCCCTCATTGTTCTGCCCGGCCAGCGCGCTTCCGGTCAACGCGATCGGCTCGCTGCTCACGCCGACGCACTGGCCGTCGAGCGTGCCGTCGTCGAACACCTCGAGCGTCGAGTGGTTGTCGTTGAACAGGCTCGTGCCGCAATGCGCTTGCACGTCTGAGTAGGCCCACCAGGCCGCTCCACCGAGGAGCAGCACCGCGACCGCGGCCAGCACGCTCTTGCGTGACCACAGTGGCGACTTCGGCACCTCCAGGTGGTGGTTGGGGTCGGGGGCCTCCTCCGCTTCCGACGCCGTTTCCGGCACGGCGATCGACATGTACCAAGCAGCCGGTTCACGTTTCCGGGTGCTGCTGCGGAAGTTGTCCTGCCAAGCCTGGTAGGCCGTGCCCGGGTCCTGGTGCGCCTTCTCGCCGGGTTCGGCGAACTCGTTCGGGCGCAGGGCACGAGGTGGTACCCGGTGGCTGCCGCTGACGAAGACCACGGGATCGAACGCGCCGGTCTCGTTGCGGACGTCGTTGATCGCTTTGAAGAGCAGGTAGCCGCCGTTCTGGCGGCTGATGTTGTCCAGCAGTACCACGACGTAGGTGGTGCGACGGGCGTTGCGTGGTCGCCACGGTGGTCGCCGATAGGTGGCCCGCAGATCCTCGAGAAAGGCGTTCACCAGGAGTCGCAACAGTTGTCCGGGATCCTCACGCTGGTTCCCCGGCCGCTCGGCGACCGCCAGCGTGGACGCGATCCGCTCGGCGAAACCCAGGACCGTTCCCGGATCGTGCGGCGCCAGGTACGGCTGGCGCAGCAACCAGCGGTACTCGGTGCCGATGACCGGAACACCGGCGTTGAGCCGTATGCGGAACCACAGTGCGGGACCGAAGCGGAGCACCACCTGCGCCCACCACGGCAGGGGCGGCGCAGTGTCCGCGGCGGCCTCGGGCAGGGCATCGAGCTTCCGCCTGCCGAGGTCACGCTGACGCAGCTTGTCGAACAGCAGATCGCGCAGCACCCGGTCCGGACGCTCGGGGTCACCGCTGAAAGTGCTCTTCATCAGCCAGTACACCAGGTGGAAGCGCGGGCACCGGAACCGCCCGTGCACCGCGTTCCCCGTCGAGGAAAGCTGGTGCACAACGCTGAGCAGGACGGCCGCCACGCCGGCGACGTCAGCCTCGGTGACCGCCCGGACTTCTCCGGCCTGCGCCGTCTGCGTCGGGTCGGCCCTGGGAAAGGCGTAGTACGCGTACGGGATCCGCTTGGGTTGCGCTCCGGCCAGGTACTCGGTCAGACGGTCCAGGATTGCTTCCTGCTCGACCCCGCGCACCAGGCACATCATCGGGATACCCGGGCGGCGGGCCCGGCGCCTCGACGCGTCTTTCTCCGGCGCCTCGCGAAAGCGAGGTCGGCTGGTGAGCGATTTCAGAACGGCGAGCAGCTGCCGCAGTCCGCCGATCGCCACCGGAGCGGTCGCCTGCTGCGACTCTCTGCGCCCCGCGACCACCATTCGGCTCCCCCCATCGATGTGGCGCCCCCTCGGTGCGGCATCCGTGACCAAGCCACAGATTGTAGCCGTAGGATCACCGTTGGCGAAGCTTCGTAACCAGTCGTCGGCTCGGTGGAGTGTTGGGTGACGCATCGAGCGCGCTGGTCGCTTGGTCGGCCAACAGGATCGCGAGTTCGGCCAGCAGATTGGCGACCTCGTGCTGCGCAGTAGCGGGTAGTTCTCCGGCCAGCTCATCCACCCTCCGGCCTTTTGCCGGAGGAGTCGAGGGCGCGCGCCGGAGTGTTACGGGATCACCGATGTAGCGCGGTTGGCGCTGGGTGAGTGCACGTAGAGCCATCCGAGCTGTGCCACAGTTCTCCGTGTGCTGATGCGGGTGGCAGCGGAGGACTTCGACGCACCTCGCGGTGGCCCGCCAGCGGGGCTTGGACAACGGTATTCACAGCGGAAGCTTGGGGTTCACCCCGCCGACGGGTGGCGGCCTGCACCGCACCAGGTACATCTGCTCGGTGTCGGCGGTGACCGCCAGATCGTGCACCCTGACGACGGTGAGGTTCGGGCGCGTCGGGCCGGGGTGCTCCGATTGCTACATGACGTCGCCGAGCAGCGGCGGTACTCGCACCATGTAGGCCAGTCCGATCCGGCAGAGGATCTCCAAGCCAGGATGTCCGCGCAGTCAGTCCGCGCGCTGGCGGGGGTCTTTGGAGTAACAACGCGTCGCCCCTCTACGACGAATGGTGCAAGGCTGCTGACCGCCGTCCGGCGGACAGGCACTCAGGGCTGGTCACGCGCTGGAGATGAGAAAAAGCGCGTGGCGGTGCATAACCGTAGCTAGCTAGCTAGCTGGATGGTGGAGCGATTGACTCCATAGCGTGAAGAGGGCGAACTTGGAGTTCCGGCTTGGCGGAGTGACGCGGCAGCCCGATGTTGAGGCTGTGACGGACGCGGCAGCGCAAGCGATTCCAGAAAGCATCCGGGAACACTGGGTGGAGGTAGCCGGGCAGCGATGGCCTCCGAAGCAGCTCCTCGAGATTGTCACAGGGGTACCGCGTTCGGCATACACGTCGCACGCTGCCCTGCGACTGCTACGGCGTGCGGGTTTCACGACCAGCGCCATCACCGCCGGCCGTGCTGCCGCGGCATCGTCGCCTGTGACGTCGACGACACCCGTACCTACGGATACCGCAGCTGCCCTCAACGCTTTCCGGGCCCTGGTCGCCTTCGTCTCGCAAGAGGACTTTACTCAGCGAATCGGCCGTATCGAGGCTGAGCTGGCAGGCAGCGACCGCGCCAGAGTTGCGGCAGTTGCCACCGAGTTCGGCATGACTGAGGCGTGGGTCCTTGCCGCGTTGCTCGTGCGGCAGCACGCCGGCCGACTGAACGACATCATTCACGCTGCCGCGATCCTGCAGGCTATGCCCCTAATCCTGGAAGAGGGGGAACACGTGGCCAGCCGACCGTCGCTGGCAGCCGGAAACGATCCGACTCGGCTGTTCGACCTGGAGACAAACCTGCGAGTCGCTGAGTTCAAGCTGTCAGCATGGAAGGGAGCCGATGCCATGCGCAAACGGAGTGTCTTTGTCGACCTGGCGCTCGACGAGACGAGCCGCCGTAAACAGCTTTTCGTGTTAGGCCCGGAGCCGGTTCGCTTCCTGCAGCAGAGCACGTCCTCAGCGGACTGGGCCCTCAACCGGGCTTCTCCCACGCTGCGTGACAGATTCCGAGCGAGCTTCGGCGATCTCGACGTTTCCGTGTGCGAGTTCACCCGTGGTCACGGCAGCAACATCGACTTGCTGGACATCGGGACTCTTCTGCCCTGGTTGTCTAGCCCTGGAGGTTATGAGACGGCGGGAGTTCGAGGCGCAGCCGGCCACAGCGACAATGGTCCGCGGCTGCAGCAGCAGAAAGGGGTGGCCCCATATGGGTAAGGAACTTGTGTTCGCCGAGTCGGTACCGCGGTGGCTGCGCCTACGGGGCGACGAAGACGGTGATGACCCACCATTCGACCTCGACGACGATGGCTTCCTCCCGGACCCCGCTTCCGGCAGATCCGCCGCGACCACGTCGGGCATGATCCGGCCTGAACAGGCGTTGAGCACCGGCGCCCTAGTGCTGCTCGGCGAGCCAGGCGCTGGAAAGACCACAACTTTCACCGCATTAACAGGCTCAGGCCCAGAGGCGCAGGAGCCCGCACCGGGTACGCCAGGCACGGTCTGGATTACCGGCTCGGAACTAAGCGCCACCGGCGCGTTCACCGATGCACTAGGCGATCACCTTGGTGCACTTCCACAGGTCGGAAGCTTGGATCCGCCTGAAGGCCCGTTGACGATCGTGCTGGACCAGCTTGACGAGGCCGCAAACGTGCATCGGCTTCCTGATCGGCTCAGACGCGCACTGCGTGGCAAGGACACGCGATCACTCCGCTTTCTGATCGCCTGCCGGACCGCTGATTATCCCGAGGCGCTGACTCGGGTGCTTGAGCAGGCGCTGTCGGGGTGTGTGGTGGCTGACCTGGCCCCGCTCACACGCGAAGACGTCGTCGCACTCGTGAGCGGCATAGGAGCGGACGCTACTGCGTTCGTCGATGCCATCACGAACGCTGGGGTAGGTACCCTCGCGAACCTGCCGCTGACCCTCAAGGTCTTACTCGCCGCGTTCGAGCGTGATCCAGGTGCGCTAGCGAGGGGGCCGCGCGAGCTGTTCGAACTTGGCGTCGGGCGCCTGGCCGACGAGCATGATCGGCAGAGGGCGGCAGCCTCCTATAGTGGAACCACGGTCGACCACCGATTGGTGATTGCCTCACGTATCGCTACGCGCATGGTCCTCGCCGGGCGCCGCACGGTTTGGTGTGGTGAGTACGGGAAGGCCAGCCCTGACGACCTCACGGAGGGGATGCTATGCGGGGGGCGTGAAACCTGCTCCGGCGACTTCGATGTGACGCCGGCCGCGGTTGCCGAAACTCTCAAAACCGCGTTGTTCGCTCGAAGTGGTCGCGGCAGGATCGCGTTTGCGCACTCGTCGTTCGCCGCGTATCTCGCGGCGCGGTACCTCACGACGCGGACAGGTGGCGCTCGTAGCGTGCTGCGCAGCTTGTCCGCTGTCTTCTTGGTCGCCGCTCCTGATGAAACAACCGCCAGTATTCCGACGCACCTTCGGGAGACAGCGGCTTGGCTCCTGGCCCACTCCCCGCGGGACTTTCGATGGCTGGCCACCGCTGACCCAGAAGGCTTGATCGCGCACGGTGCCTACATCACCGACGCCGATACCCGTGCAGCGATGGTGGACGGACTCCTGCGCCGCGCCGCCGAAGTAGAGCTCAGCGATCGAGGCTGGCACCGGATGAGGTGGAAGCTGACGCACGAGGGCTTAGCTGCACAACTGCGAACTGTGCTGGATCATGTTCTGCGAACAGGCTCGGACACGTTGCAAGATTTCGCGGCGGCCAGCTTGGCGATACGCATCGCGCGTGACGGAGTCGTCCACGACGCCGCCCAGGTACTCCTTCAGGTCGCCGAGGCGGAGAGCCTGGCCCCGTCGCTACGCTACAACGCGATCAGGGCAGCGATGACCGCCAACGCTGAAACAGCAGCTCCGCGCCTGCGTGCACTGCTGGCGAGTCTCGCGGAGATAGGCGACCCCGACGAAGATTACGAGGAACTCGTAGGAACCATTCTGTCGGTACTGTGGCCAGAACACCTTGAATTAAAGGAGATGTTGCCACATATGCATCCTCTTCGCGATGGTGTCACGATCGGCGCTTACCGGATGCATCTCCGATATTTTCCCGTCAGTGTGGCTGAATTGGATATTCCGAAGCTGTTGGAATTCGTCAACAAAATCGTCGGAGATCTACTGGGGCCTGCATGCGGAATGGACAACGCGGCATCGCAACATTACCTCGACATCTCGGATAACGAGACTGTCGACGGGCTCCTGACTCCGATTTTCGATCGGGTAACGATATCACCCAACCTTGTTGATCACCTCCCTGTCCTGGTTCGTCAGATGTCGCGACTAATCAACGCATCGGCCACACTTGTCATGCCGTTCGGGGTCGACGTTATTGACGAAAAAGGCAGCGAAACCGGCGAGAGTGTAAAAGCTAGGCACGCTCTAGCGGAGGCGCTGATCGGCGATTTTGTTACCACGTGTGATGAATTCGGCAATTATCATGCCTATTTGGTTACGTCACGCTGGGCCGCTGCTCGCAACATCTACCTCAAATACGCCGATTCTCGTCGTGGTGGACGGAAAGTCCTGCTGGATAATGCTGACTTCCCGTGGCTAGTCGAAAGGATTGACCACTATCGATCCATCGGGGCTGTGCGGCAGGCTGACGCGATGGGTCACGTAGCAGCCAGCGTGGCGAACCTCTACGACCTGGATACTTTCGAACTGGCTTATGCGCGCCGAGATGCCCCCGAAGGTGTCCATTTCAGCTGGATGTTTGACGGTGTAAGGTGCGACAGCAGCCTGGCGAAAACGATGCGCGCAAACGACTCCAAAGAGCAGGAGTGGGAGTATTCCGAACAATTCGCGAGAGAACAATCTGCTCGACTGGATGCGGCCAAGGAAGGCGACACGGACGCATTCTGGCAACTCGCACACTATTTGAAGGCTGACCCTCAAACGGGTCGTTTCCGCCTGTCTGACGGCTATGATCCACGCACGCTGCCGGGTGTTATCCTATGGCCGCCTGGCGAATTCGCGCAGACTTTCAATGTCGCGGCCCGGCGATTTCTGCGTGGCGAACACGATCATCGGGATGGCTGGCTAGGTGCCCGAGCCATGGATTACCGGGCCGAAGCTGGCTATGCCGCGTTCATTGTACTTCACGACAACGATGATCTAGACGACATGATCGATCGGTGGGGTGCTTGGGTCGGTGTCATACTTGATAAGGCGCACCGTGTCGAGACCCGGAGTGATTCATCGCTCGTGCGTGAACTGATGCGCAGGGCTGTCGCGCATGCGCCGGCTGAACTCGGTGCAGCGGTCCGGCAGCTGGTCGCGGTGAGTCTCTCACGTGGTGCCTCTCCTTGGGCACTCGCGGAGATCACCTCGATGCTTCCGACGCAGGTTCACGCCACCCTCGTGAACTTAGCCGATGACGTTCGAGAAGCTGTGAGCAAGCACTCCGTCATCGCCGGCGCCGAGAACGCAACAGACGTCGAAACCGATCCGCCGCCTGGAGACCTCGAGTCCATCCTACTTCCAGCAACAGTCGAAGCCCGCAGTTTCGCGATCAGGACATGGGGTGACCTCCTCCGTGAGCCCGTCGCAACTGGGAACGGTGCGGCTCTCGAGCAAGCCGAACAGGTGTTGGCCGCCAGAGGCGAGGACGACCAGGCGGATTTCGCTGTAGCAGCAGGCAAACTGCTGCTAGTGGCCGATCCAGGCGAAACCTGGCCCCGACTTCGCGAAGCTGTCACCGCGTCGACGGGCTTCGCTCGCGAGTTGGCAATGGCTTGTGCACCCAGTCGCCACGGCAACGACCTGGCTGACGCGCTGTCCGACGAATCAGTAGAGGAAGTATGGCGCTGGCTGGCCGACGTCGCACCGCCGGACACCGACGTCTGGAGCCCAGGCTTCGAAGCTTCCGGCAGGCCGGTTCATGAATGGCGCGACAGCCTGCTGACGCAACTGGCTCAGCGGGGCACCCCGCAGGCAGTGCTCGGTATACGACGCCTGGCCGAGCTGTTTCCCGGAAACGTCCGCGTTCAGTCGGCCCTGATCGCCGCTAGGCGGCGCGCCCAGGCCCGAGCAACGATCGTGCCTAGTCCGAAGCAAGTCATCGAGCTGCTGATCGACCCAGACCGTCGCGTCGTCCGGACCGCAGCTCAACTAGCTGATCTTATTGTCGAAACGTTGACCGAGGTCCAGCGCGACCTGTACACCCACTCGAACCTGTTATGGAACCGCGAGCGGGATCGAGTACCACCTGCAAGTCCGTCCGGTACCCGGCGCCCATCCGCATGGCGCCCCAAAAGCGAAGGGTCTCTAGCTGCCTACCTTGCACACGAACTTCAACTTCGACTGACACGGCGCACTATCGTGATCAACCGTGAAGTCGTCATCAAGCCTACGGACGATGGTGACTCCGGAGAACGTCCCGATCTGCTCGTAGAAGCAATCGCTCTAGACGCAGAAATAGACGCTGCCGAGACGGTAAGCGTTCCCATCGAGATTAAAGGTTCATGGCACAAAGACGTACTTTCCGCACAATGCGATCAACTCGCTGCGCGGTATCTACCCGCATCCCAGACCGATACCGGTGTGTATGTGGTCGGCTGGTACCCGCTGGATCAATGGGACGCAGAAGATGGACCCCGCAAGAGTCGAGCGGCTAAATTCTCAGACGTTAGCGCGCTCCTGGATGCCCTTCAAAGGCAGGCAAGGACAATCCTCAGTGCAGAAGGAAAAAGAACGCTGCCAGTGGTGCTGAGGGTAGAACGAGCATCTGCAGAGCTCGAAGCGGGGCACCCCCTGGCAGGCACCCGCTCGATAGGCTCCGCACCACTGGAGTGACCACGCAAACTCTCTCGCACGCCGCAAGCTACCTCGTTCGCTCCCGTGCTCAGCCCGTCGGAAATGCCACCTTGCGCGAGAACTCGGTGCTCTCGGCATGGACAGCTCGCTGAACCTTTCCCAGTAGCGACCGGTGCTCTCGTCTGATCATCAGGTTGTGCGTCCGTGCTGGTAGTGGAGCAGGACGAGTGCATCTCCAATCGCTATGCCGCAGGCGTGCGGCACTCGGTGGCGACCCGTCACCAACCGCCGCCCGACGCTGGATCACATGAGGGTCGATGCCGAGCATCGGACCGTCAATCGAATGGGGGTCCCACGATGGAATGTCATAGATATCCCTGTTCGCCTGCATGCCGCTATGCTCCCGCGTGCCTTCGGCGGTGTTGGGCTGGTGTCCGTCGGTGGAGTGTTTGCTGTCGGCGCGATTTCGTTGGGGGAATCAGGATGGCCCATGAGGTTCCGGCATGGCTGCGTCGATGGATGGTGGGAGGCAGGGTGGAGGCTGAGGGGCTGAGCGAAGTACTGCATAGACTGGGAGCTCAGGAACTCACGCCGAAAGACATCCGCGCGCTTCTCTTGGTGCGGCTGGGCGGGCCGGACGGGGACGGGGTTCGGCAGCGTGTTCTGGAACATGTGCAGGCGCTGCCGCACCTAGCGGTCAGCGTACTTTCCGTGCATTGCCAAATGGCAGGGCTGCCTCTTCCGCAGTTAGAACCTGAACCTATCAACGTTCGCGGCGGTCTCGCGTTCCGGGGACAGGCGATTCTCGAACTCGAGGACGGACCGATTGCCGGAAAGACGTGCGTAGCCACGTCGAAGTCGGCCGTCCGTCACGCGGCAAGTTTGAGCCTGTTGAACCGGTTGGTCGACGGCGGGCTTACCTTGAGCGACGACACGCCCGTCGCTGCGAAAGAGTTCCTGCCTCCCGTCAAGCTCGTAGAGGCACCTGACGGTGGAAACTCGTCATGCCGCTGGGCGTCGATGAGTCCGCATGCGTTCCTCGGCGCGTTGACTGAGTCCGCTGACCTTTCCAACCCTGATCTGCAGTTGGTGGACCATACGCTGCAGCGGGCCCGGGCGGGATTGCTGGACGATAAGCAGTTGGCCGTGGTTTTGTTCCGAACACGCTCTGCAGTATGGGACGAGGTTCGGTGTGAGGGCGTGCACGCGGCGACCCGGATCCCGGTGATGCTGCCGTACGTGCTCAACCAGTACGCGGCGTTGACCGGGGTGCCGACCGGCCAGTACGAGGGGGCGTCGGACCAGGCGGTACGAAATGGGCTTCGTTCAGCATCGTCGTCGACGGGCGCATGCGCACGTTCGGTCCGTACTTTGCACCGGGCAGGGCAGCACGCCAGTCCGTGCGCCTGGCAGCCGTCTGCGAACTCGCGGATCTGGGGCCGTACGACCGATGGCCGGACCTTGCGGTCGGCGACAGTGAATGGCTGGCCGTAACAGAAACTGCGACGGCGATATCGGTGCTGGATGTCGCAAGGGGGCGGCGGTGGATCAGCGCTCCGCAGTGGCGCGACGGCAAGACCGCCACGGGAATATCGCAAGCGTGGGTGTCCTGTCGGCACGAGGGCGACACGGTCCGCGCGACGGCCGAAGGCGGCAACGCGAAACAGGCCCGTCAAGCAGCAGCGGGAGCGCTCATCCTGATCCTCAACGAACGTGCCCGCGCCACAACCGCGGCCCCAGCAACTGTCGTTCCCTCCCAGGACAAGGGCACCGAACTCGATGCGGAGCCGGACACCACGGTCGCCCCGCCCTCAACAGTTGCGGCCACGCCGGTACCTCTCACTCTGCAGTCGTCCTCCGAGTCCGCATCGTCGACCGAGCCGCTTGCGACTCCCGAACGGCCAGCTGTTGTCGGTACCCCTCTGGCAACTAGGGTCAGGCTGCCGAGCCTCGACCGTGACACGCTCAGGACCGAGTTGGACGACGGCGCGTACTTCGTCTTCGACACGACCGCTCCCACCGCGGAGGCGGGCCTGCTGTGCGCGTTGTTCGACCATGTCCGGGCTGCTCCGGAGACGACGGCCCGCCGCGTCCTGGTCGGCCGACAGGGCGAAACGTTCGACTTCCGATGCGGGCGGATCAGTACCGGCGACGCCATCGCGTTGCTAGCGGGGCCACCACGCGAGGGATGGCACGACTCCGCGCGTGTGTGGGCGCGCGTCATCCACTTGGCGTTGGATGCGATCGCGCGCCACGGGATCGCGCCGGTGTTGGCCGACACGAACAGGCGGGGGACTCGCTATCCCACTTGGCGGGTCGGGGCGCTCAATACCGACCAAGCGGAGTTAGTGAACCAGCTCGCCGTGCAACTCGAGGATTCGCCGTACATCCTCGGGGACTGGGTGCGCGGCGAGAACGTGCGGGAGTCGGTCGACTTGGTCCGGGCTGTGCGGGGCATGATCGACGCGGTCGCCGACTACCTGGTGAGTTCATCGGGGCGTCGCTATCTGCACGGCCCGGTCCCGTTCACCGGTGCCGCCTACTTGCACGACGCGGACCGCATCAGCACCACGCAGCGATGGGTCGACGACGCAGCCGGTTTCGACGCCCTCGACGCCGAGGCGCCTTCGTTTCAGCTGACCGTCCTACCGCCCCGGCCGGATACCACCGTGCTCGAGGCGACCTTGCAGCTGTGCCGGGTCCCCGGCAGCACCGACACAGCCGTTGACGCCGAGGAGGTGTGGTGGGAAGGCACCATCCTCACTGGTTTCCCCGAAGGCCCCGATCTGCGAGAGTACGTGCGCAAACGCTTGCGCCTGGCAGGACGGACACTGCCGTCGCTGGAAGCGCTGGGTGCCGATCCATATCCGGCACGCTGCTGGCTCAGCGCCGCAGACGCCGCCTTACTGCGGGGTAGCGCAGCAGACACCCTGGCCGACTCGGGAATCGAGGTGGTCTGGGACAAGGACTGGGCCGACGCGCTCTCCGTCGAAGCCGTCATCGCACCCGCAGAGCCGCCCGGTCCGCTGACCGGGCGCCTCGGCTTGGGCGAGCTGTTCGACCGACGCTGGCGCATCACCGCAGACGGCCAGATCCTCAGCCCAGCCGAGCTGGATCAACTTCGCCGGGCCGAACTCCCGTGGATCATGCGGAAGAACCGCTGGGTCATGCTCGACGACAAGACCCAGGAATGCCTGCGCCAGCCCAAAGCGATCACCATCCCCCGGGCGCAAGCCATGCTCGACGTGCTCGACGGCCGGGTAACGATCAACGGGCGCGCCTACGCGTGCACACCCGCCGACGGGCTCGCAGCGCTCATCGCGGACCTGCGCCGCACCGACTACGCCGAGGCCGTCCGGCAGGTCGACACAGAATGCTCGATGACCCTGATGCCCCACCAGTCTCGCGCCGTGGCCTGGATGATCCGGATGAGCCAGGCCGGTTTCGGATGTCTGCTCGCCGACGACATGGGCCTGGGCAAGACCATCTCGGCACTGGCGTTCCACCGGTCACCACGACGTACTGGCGCGAACCGGCCCACCCTGGTGGTCTGTCCCAGCGGCAAGCTGATCGGCCAGTGGGAGCGCGACGCGGCCCGGTTCGCCGGGCTGCCGGTCACCAGATACTGGAAGCAGAAACGTTCCCTTGCCGGGCTGACCCCAGCCACGGTCGTGGTGACCACCTACGGCACTCTCCAAAGCAGCATCGACGAACTCAGCGCCGTCGAATGGGGATTGGTGGTCGCGGACGAAGCCCAGCGCACCAAGAACGGCGCCACCGGCGCGGCCCGGTGGATCCGTGCGCTTCCCTCCGCCACGCGCGTCGCGCTGACCGGGACGCCCTATGAGAACCAGGCCGGCGAGCTTCGGACCATCCTGGACTGGTGCAACCCCGGGCTGTTCGGGACACCGGCCGAGTTCAACGCCCAGTTCGTGCGCCCCATCACCGACGCCGCCGACGAGCGTCAAGCGGCGTGGGCACGTCAGCGGATCCAGCGCATTCTGCGCCCGTTCATGCTGCGCAGGCTCAAGGACGATCCGATGCTCGGGCTGAACCTGCCGGGCAAGCACGAGACCACGCACCTTGTCCACCTCTCCGACCGCCAGCGCGGCATGCTCGAAGCGCTGACTGCCGACGATGTCGAGCAGATCGCCCGCAACCCGGACAGCCCGGCCGTGGGGCGGCTCGCCAAGAAGGTGATCCACGACCAGCGCAAGATCACCAACAGCCCGGCCCAATACGACGATTTGCCCTTGGAAGACTTGGCCCTGTCGTCACCCGAGCTTGAGCGCGACGCCCCGAAACTGACCGTCCTGCGTCGGCTGGTCGAACGCCTGCGCGGCACCGGCGAGCGAGCCCTGGTGTTCACCCATTACGTCTACACCGCGAAGATGGTGCACTACTTCCTGACCAAGCTGGGATACACGAGCTCGCTCTACATAGGCGACGTCGGCGAATCCGACCGCGAGGACCGTATCGAGGCCTTCACCTCCGGTGACACCCAGATCCTGGTCGCAACCGTCACCACCGGCGGAGTCGGGCTGGACCTGCACTGCGCCAACCACGTGATCCACTTCGAGCGGCACTGGAACCCCGCCGTCGAAGCACAGGCCACCGACCGGGCCTACCGCATCGGCCAGACCCGAATCGTCCACGTCGACTACCTGGTGACCCGCAACAGCATCGAAGACCGGATCTCCGCGCTGCTGGCCGCCAAACGCGACCTGAGCGATCTGTATCTACCCGGCGGAGAATTCGACTTCACCAAGCTGACCGCCGCCGAACTCGTACACCTCGTCAAACTCAGGACATCATGACCACCAGCGCAACCTACGACGGCGAACGAATCCCCTTCGCCGGCCGTGAACTACCCGAGACACCCGCGGGGATGCTCCCACCCCGGGTCCTTGCCGAGATCGCCGCCGACGCCGCGCGCCGTGCCTCGGCATTGCTGGACGGTGCCAACGCCGATCTCCACGACGATGACGTCGTCGACCTGATCCGGCTGGTCCACACGACACAGTGCGATCCCGCCACTGCAGCGGCAGCGGCAGAACGAGCCGGGCTGAGTAACGCAGCATTCAGCCGCTTGCGCGTGGCCTACACATTCGCAGGGCTAGAGGGCGTCCACACCGCGCACCGCGCTCACGACCCGGAGCCGGGCGTGATGGACGCGGCGATCGAAACCATCCGCAGCTGCCACCACGTTCCCGAAGACACGCTCACCGCAGATCAGAACCGCCTCACAGCGCCAGCACTCGGAATCCAGATCCGGCTCAGCGTAGGGGCAACGTGGTTCCCGTACACCTCCTCCGGGCAAGGATGGGCACCAGCGCGCGGACAGTCCTCCAGCCCGGCGGCCGCCTATGGCGCTGCTGTACAAGCCCACCGGGCTCGCCATCGTTAAGGCTGGAATATCGGCGGGCAGGTCGACCAACTGACCGGTTCCGCTGCGCACTCCGTCGCCAGGTACGACTCTGCAGCGGCGGCTTCTCGCCGCCAACCGCAGCAGAGCGTCTTTCATGCTGATCCGGAGCTCGGCGGCCAGCAACCCGGTCGCGATGTTGACCTCGTCGTAGAAGCCTGGGGCGTCCTCCCGCGTCCACAGCGGGGCGTCACCGCTGCGGCTGTCGGCGGCCAGTGCGGTGGTGGCTATCTCCGCCAGCGTGGCGGCGTCGCGGATCCCGCCGGGGCCGAGCGGGCCGGGGCGTCGGCGGTACAGGGTGAGGGTGCCCATCCGGATCGCCCCGGTCTGCAACGGGAACGCGAACGCCGAGCCCACTGCGAGGGACGCCACTTCGTCGGCGAGACCGGGCCAGCGGGCCTGCTCGGCCCGCAGATCGGTGACCAGCACCGGTTCCCCGGTGGCGAAGGCCGCGACTCCCGGGCCCTCGCCCACGGTGTACTGCGCTTCCTCCAGTGACTCCGCCCAAGCGTCACTGGCCGCGATGAGGTCCTGCGAGGTGGCGCCGCGCACGGTGATCGCCGCCGCGTCGATCTCGAGGTGCTCGGCGGCGACCGCGCAGGCCACCCCGGCCCAGCCGGAAGCCGCCGTGCGAAGGTCCGCTCGCTCGGTGACCAGCCGCCACAGCCGATCCTGGCACTGCCCGTCCACCGCTTGCCACCTCCAGCCGGCGACCACTGAGCCGGTAGCCCTGATCAAACCCATCTTCGCGCATCACGTCTGACACCGCCGCGCATCGGAAGCGCGGTCCCGACACAACCCCGGTGGCGCGGTCGTGAACGTGGTGGCTGACTAGCTGGTGGCGAGACGGAGTCCGATCAACATGAGGCCGGAGCGACTCTGGGCGCCAGCATCGGGGAACCCATTCGGCTCAATTCCGAACCCGCCGAAGGTCAACGATGCCGCTCATCGCGATAGGTCAGGTCCGGAGTAATTAGCCTTGCGGATGCCGGTCTACGTTCAAGCGGTAGGACCGGCCGGCCATCGATGGCCGGTGATCGTAGGTTGGGTTCCCGCGCTGACGATGAGGATGTCGCCCTGGCGTTGGGCGTGGCCGACCACGGTGACTGTCCACAGTGGCCCGGTGTCCGACAGTTCGTCTGCGTGCACGGCGATGACCTGTCCGGTGAGGTCGGGTAGCCAGGGTTGTTCGGTGGTGGGGATGAGGATGCGGGTGGCGATCGCGGTGAACCGGGCCGGGCAGACCGCGGGGAGTGCGTGGTGGGTGTAGATCAGTCTGCCGACGGCTGTGCGGTGCAGTAGTTGCCAGGCATTGCCGGCTGGTCAGCGGTTGTCCGGTCTGATCAGTGACGGCGGGCTCGGGCGGGGGTGACACGCCGCTCCACCCCGTCCAGCAACAGTGCCACCAGCATCAAGATCAACGGCAAGCTCAGTGCGAACCACATGGGTAGACCATTACCCCGCCCTCATGACGCGAAAACCTGCCCCGAGAGATCCCAGATCGGACCAGCCTCAGCCACTGGGGCGATGAACTGGCAAGACAGTGGCCGGCGCCGCTCGACGATCTCGTGAATGCCGGGTGGGAGCGCTCAGGTGCAGGTGATGTGCGGGCAGTGACCAGCGCTGTTGGTCCGGCGGGTGCTGGCTGGGAGGAAGCGCGCAGCGTTCAGGCCAGGTCTTCGAGGGCGGCTGTGGTGGAAGGGTGGATGGCCAGTATTCGGTCGAGGGCGGTCACTTCGATGGCTCGTTGCACGGGGCGTGACGGAGCGCAGATCGCGAGGCGTGCGTTGTTGCTTTGGGCTTGGTGGTGTGCGTCGACGAGTAGGGACAGGCCGCTGCTGCCCAGGAACGGAACGTCGGCGAGGTCGAGGAGCACGAGGTCAGGTGACTGCGCCCATGCCTGGTCCAGTGCGGTGGCGAGCTGTGTGTCGGTGAGGGCGTCGACAGCGCCGGCTGCCGCGAGCAGTACCACTCCGGCCGAGTGAGCTGATACGGAGATGCGTAGTTGCTGGTCGGCGGGGATAGCGGGGTCGGACACGGTGATTCTCCAGCTAGCTGTGACGTCGTGTGAGCGCCTCGGCACGGCCCTTGTGGAGGGCAGCGCGCAGCCGCAACCTTACGGTAGAGATCGACAGCAGGAGCCTCAACCGCACTCTCCGCCGCCGATGGATGCGCTCTGGCACCCGACACAGCCCCACCCGCACCGGCTGAGCACCGTGATGTCGCCGTGCCCGGCTCACCTGCACCCTGGCCCACGCGACTGAAGCCGAAGTCGGCGGTGCGGGCGGGCACGGCGCACCAGCCATGGGCACTCTCAACGCCACGAGCACGCGGTCGAAGGCGGGCAGGCGGAGCAGGGTTTCCAGGACGTTCGTGTGTGGGCACGTTTACTTGCCGGGCTCGGGGTGGTGGTGGGCGGGGTTGACCTGCGCGTACACCTCGAACAGGCCGGGATGTGCCTTGACGCAGGGGACGCGTTGTCCGGCTGGGGTGAAGTTGCGCCAGGTCTGGAGGAACGCCTCGTCTTTGTCCGGTGGCACGGTGAAACTGTTGATGAGGGTGACGGGCATGGTGGTCTTCTCCGGGTGAGGTGGCCGCGAACGGCAGCCGATCGCAGCGGCGCGGTGACGAGTCATCGTCGCGGTGGGCCGGTCAGGGCACGTTGCCGACGACGCGGTCGCGGACGTGGCCGGTCGCGGTCGCGGCCTGAGCTACTCCTGCTCTGCGAGTGATAGCGCATGGCTGAAATAAGTACCTTCCACCAGTAAGCCGCGAGCGCCGCGCTATTCCCACTCTGGGGCTTGACCACCCGAAAGGGGATGAGCCGGAGGTTTGGAGCTTTCCCGTAGCGGGACACCGCAAGGTACGGCCGGATAGGACACGTGGCAGCTGCCGTGCAGGCGGCCAGGCACCTCGCCGGACATCACCACGCCGGTCGTCAACCGAACATACATTCGACGTGACCACGTTTCCCACACGGGTGGCAAGCGCGCATCTTGTCTAGTTGTCCCAGCCGGGATGGTTGTCGAACTGGGCCCGCTATCTCAGGTGGCCGGTTGTCGAACTCGGCAGGATCTTGGTCACCTTTCTGCCGGCTGAACCGTGCCGTGAAGACCAGCAGCTGGTCGAGGTCCTAGGGGAAGGCCCTGCGCTGGTCCTCGCCTACCCGCGGCACCACACCGCCTAGCCCTGGCCAGTGGGACCACACCTGAACAGTCGACATCACAGCCGAAATGCCATCGGTGCATTACTGTAGAGAGCCGGGTGAGGCTGCAGATGCTCGGCGTGGGGCCACATCTTCAGCCTCACCCATCACCACTGGAGCAGCGATTCCGCTTCTTGCATCCGCGGCTACCCCTGTGGGCATCTCAGGGGTGGGTTTTGCTGGTTCTATCCAGAACCCACACGTAGTACCACTTGTCCTCGCGCAAGGCCCGTACCGAGCGCGACTCGGTGCCCGTCGGCCAGCACTCCTCGGCGGCGTCGTGCAGTGTGCCGGTGTTCGACCGCAGCGACTGGGTCAGTTCCTGGTCGATGTCAATCTCAGGCCAGGCGTGGAGCAGGGCGCCGGCGGCGGCGCGCGAGGCTGCCGTGGGTGTCTGCGGTGAGTGTGATGGCGCTCTCCGAGATGGGCCAGGGTGTGCACGCGGACAGCTCGGTGGGGTTGTTCGATCGGCATGCAGCTTGCGCGGCTTGGCATGACGGCCCCGGGCCGGGTCGTGGCGCGACAATCAAGCCTGCCTCTGCGGTTCACCGCTCGATCGCGAGCAGTCCGGCTTCTAGGCCGACGAACAGCCGGGAATTGAGTGCACATAGCACGTGCACGCGGTGGTGGACCGGAATGGATTGCACGAGCCCGCCCGTCCCGGGATCGTAGATCCGCACCGTTCGATCGGTTCCACCGGTGACCAGCCGGATCCGCCCGTCCGGCTCGGTGAGCACGCACATGGTCTGGACGCTGTCGATCGGGACCTTGAGCTCGCGCTCGCGCACGCCGAGTTCGGTGTCCCAGATGGAGATCGACCCGTGCCCGTTGACGGCGAGCAGTGAACGCCCGTGATCGCCGGTGAAGGCGCACAATGAGTTCACCGTCCCGGCGGGCAGTTGCCGCACCACGCCGCCGGTTTCCGCGTCCGAGATGAGGATTCTGCCGTAGAACCCGCTGCTGGCCACGCGTAAGCGGCCGGGGCCCGCGCTGAAGAAGCATACGAACCATTCGGAGCCCCGGCGTAACGTGCGGATGCGGTGGCCGGTAGCTGGGTCCCACAGGTGGACCTTCGCCGGCAGGAGTCCGCTGCTGATGGCCAGCTGCGGCCGGGGCGTGCTCGCGGCGGCCATCCTGCTGATCCCCCGGATGCGCCGGGACAAGGTCTGTTCCACCACGCCGGTGTCGGGCCGCCAGATGTGCACGACCTTGTCGCTCCCGGCGGTGGCCAGCCGGGCTCGGCCATCGGCCCCGGTGAAGCCGGCCAATCCCCGTAGCGGACCGGTGTGCGCTCTCAATTCCCGGATGAGTTCGCCGGTGGCCGGATCGAGTAGCCGGACTTCGCCCTGATGGCCGCTGGTGGCGAGCCAGGCCCGCCCATCCTCTCCGGTTACGGTGGTGGCCAGACGGACCGGGTCGCGGCGGGGCCGGGGACGCGGGCGGTGGGTGATGAGCGGGTCCCACACTCGCACCGTTCCATCGAGGCAGGCGATGGCGAGCCGGGCCCGGCCGTCGGTTCCGTCGAACGCGCAGATCGATCGCACGCCGTCCGTGCCGGTGTCCAGCTCCTGCCGGCGCTCACCGGTCTCGGCATCCCAGGTGCGCAGCCGTCCGTCGATGCCGCCCGTGGCCAGGTCGGCCCGCCCGTCCGGGCGGCGGAAAGCGCAGATAGCACTGACTTTTCCCTGGTGCGCGGCCACGTTCACCCCTGCGGTGTTCGCGATCTTCAGACGGCCGTCCGAGTCGCCGGAGGCCACGCTGAAGCCCGATGGTGCCTCGAGCACGCACAACGCGGTGACCCCACCGGGGTACCCGGCCAGGGCCCGGTCTCGTCCTCCGGTGAGAGGGTCCCAGACGTCCACCGCGCCCGTGTCTGCGCCGGTCACCACCCGCGCCCGCCCGTCTTTTGCGGTGAACGACGTCAGCACGGTGATCGAACCCGAATATCCGGTCAACACCCCGTCCAGCCGCCCGGTGGCCAGGTCCCAGATGCGCACCGCCTTGTTCGGGAGGTCGACGGTGGCGAGTCGGGCACCGCCGTCCTCACCGGTGAACGCGCACAGTGCATGGGTCGGCCCGGCGTGGGTGACAACCCACTCTTGTGCGCCGGTCACGGGATCCCAGACGACGGGCGGCTCCGGCCTTCCGTCGGGCGCGGTGCTGATCGTGACGAGCCGGGTGCGGCCGTCGCTTGCGGTGAAGGCGCACACGGCGGTCAAGGCGGAACCGGCCGCCAGCACCCGGTTCTCCAAACTGCCGGTAGTGGGATCCCAGACGTGGAGCCACCCGTGCTCGCGGTCCCGCATCCTGCTGGGAATGGTATCTATCAAGGCCATGGTCTACCCGCCCAGGCCGCGCTGGATCTCGTAGCCGACGGTGGCCAGCCGGGGCCTGCCGTCATCGCCGTCGAAGGTGCACACTCCGGTGGCCCGGTCGATGCCGCCGTCCAGCACGGCGGTCTCGGAGCGGGGGCGGGTGGCAGCCCAGGCGGCGCGATAGGGCGGCGGTCCGGCACTGTTCGGTTCGGACAGACCGGCGATGCCTTCCATGGCGGCGGTCACGGAGAACAAGGCGGCCCGTTCAGCGGGCCCCGCTCCGACTGCGGCCGGGGTCAGCGATACCAGCAGCGCGCGCTCGCGCCCAGGTGCGGTCCTCGCCTGGTCGGCGGCGGCGAGCAGGCGCACCAGGTCACCGTGGAGCAGAAATCCGTCCGCCAGCAGCAGTTCGTCGATCATGCCCGCGCGGGCGGCGTGCGCGGGCAGCGAAGACAGCACATACGCTTCGGCGGCAGCCCAGTCACGACCCGGTGAGGAAGGCCCGGGTGAGTTCGCGTTCATCGGCGGCACGCTCCTTCCATTCCGCTCTGCGCGCCAGCAGGGAGTCGACCAGCGCCTGGTGGAACAGGCGGAACGTCCGCCCGTCGGCGTCCGTCCCGGATTCGAGAAGGAAGTTCGCCGCAGCGGCGCGGGCGAATCTGGTCAGCCTTTCCGGGCCGATCTTCACCTGGTGCAGCGCCCGGACGGCTGTCGACCACAGCTCGCCGGTGAAGCCGGGCATTTCCGCGAAGGCCAGTGCGGTGAGGGCGGCATCCGGGGACAGCTCGCCGACCGGTGCCAGCCGGTCCAGGTACTCGTGGAAGACCTCGTCCACATCCGGGGTGAAGGTCAGGGCGCCGGGATCGACCGGCTCGGTGTCGTAGAGGCCGTGGCCGCGGGCGACGAGCCCGGCGACGAGGAAGTTGCGCCCAGAGCGTTCGGCGATGCGCCGGGCAACGGGCTCGGCGGCCGTGTCGTCGGCGTAGGGATTGCCGCCCCGTTCGTTGCCGCTGAGCTGCAGAGTCGCCAGCGCGTACGCCTCCAGGTCCGCCAAGGCGAAGTAGTCCGGATCGTCCAGGTCGATCGTGGCCCGTCCCGTGCCGAACGCGCCGAGCAGGTCGCCCAGGTCGTCGCGGTACCGCGACCCGATCACGAGACGAACGGACGGGAGGGTTTCGGCCAGGGGACGGGCGATCATGCGGATGATCACGCGGGCCTGCTGTGGTGATTCCGCCTCGTCCAGCGCATCGATGACCACGTTGAACGGCTTGCCCGCGATGAGCGCCTCAGTCATCACCGCGGGAAAGTCCTGGACCTGTTCGGGTGCGCGCGCTGAGGCGGCTTTGGCGATCTCGGTGGCCACGTCCAGCGCGGATTTGCCCCTGGCGTGCACTGCGCAGGCGACTGAATGTTCGTCGGCGCGCACTGCGTTGTCCTCGGCGGGAAGCTGCGCGCGCACGGCCGGATCCGCAGTGGTGACGATCCGGGCCAGCACGGCCGACTTGCCGACCCCGGGTGAACCGGTCACCACCAGCACCTGCCGGTGATCTTCAGCCTGCCGGAACCACTGCACGATCCGGGACAGTGCCGCCGTGCGACCGCGAAAGCGCCAGCCGCGCTCGCTGTCCACGGCGACCCCGCGAGCACGCGGCCGCCAATGCCGGGAGTTCTCAGGGTCTTCGGCCGGCGTTCGATCCCAGCCCTGAAGCAGGTCACCGGCTTCGTGGAGAGTGATCGCCCGCCCGTTGCCGCCACCCGCCTGCGCGACGACGCCCACGACGGCCTGGTATTCCGTGCTCCACAGGGCAGCCCCGCTGAAACCCCGTTCGACGCGCCCTGGGGACCCGGTGTTCAGTCGCACCCAGCCGTGACCCAGCGCCGAGCCGACTTCACCCCGCGCGCTCTCGCCCAGCGGGTCGCCGCCAGGGAAGCCGAATGCCCACCACGAGTCACCCTCCAATTCCTCCGGCCTGGGGGAGCGCCAGGCCGCTGGCCGAACACCCTTGGGCATCCCGCCAGCGTCGTCCAGGCCGAGCACGGCGAGGTCCTGCTCGGCGGTGCTCCGGCCGAGCACTCGAACTCGGCGTACCGGCCCGTCCGGCACCATGGGAAACCGCACCCACACGGTGTCGTCCTCGCAGACGTGCGAGCAGGTGAGTACGGTTTCACCGTCGACGACCACTCCGCTCCCGATCGGCGTTCGCGCGTCGTCGGCTAGGACGGCCACCACCCACGACCGGTCCCGCGGAAAACGCCATCCCGTCCGCGCGCTCATGGACGGGAAACCGGCTGCTGATTCTTATAGATCAGCGTGACTTCGAAATTGGCTTCGCCCTTGCCCGTGGCGATGAGCCACTTGGTTTCACCGCTGACCTTGACGCCGAACTTCACCTGCAACTCATCCGGCGAGCTCGCGGCGCGCACTTCCGACAGCACCTCCTGCGCCGCCCGCACCGCAGGCCCGACCGCCTCGCGCACCTTGCCGATCGTCTCGCCCAATCGCCCCGCCGGGTGGAAGCCAGGAGGTGGTTCGATCTCGAAGCCCACCCGCGTCCCGTCCTCTAGCACGTAGTCGACGACTTGCCTGTCCACCTGGGCTCCTCCCTGATCAGCCGCAGCCATCCTAGGTCTTATTCCCCGCTCACATCCCACCGGCAGCGCTCAACCTAACGCGTCTCTGAGGGTCTACTGCAGTCACCCGTCTGGCTATTTCCTCACCCGTCGCCCCCTGATAGAACAGGAACCCTTCGGCCGCCAATTGAGCTTCGCGCCCCGCCGTTGCCAGCAACGCACGTCGAAGCGGGAACGGACTCGCCGGCACAGGACCCGGAGCATGTCGCTGGCAAATCGATCGCTGATACGTCAGCATTACTTGACATAGACGCGACCTCGTGAAACATGCAGGACCGGTTGTTCACCACAACCTCACCATGGTGCTGCCCGCGCTGGATCATCCGAGTGACCACCTTCACCTCAACATCCGTTGTGATGGCCAGCTCCCTTGAGGCCGGAACGCCAGCCTGCTTGAACCGCTTCCAGGTTGCCGCCGGTTGCTGGTCTTCACCGCCCACCGCCCATCGCGAACTGTGAGACCGCGCCTGCGGTGAAGGAGTTTGTGGGCGAAAGCTGGCCGATCGCGCCGGTGCCCGCCCCCGCGACGTCGACCGCGCCCGGCGTAGTCATGCCGCACTGCGCAGACGCGTGCTGGCGGACCGACGTCGACCCGGGCCTTGGCCTGGCATCAGCAACCACTGCGCGGAGAGGGGTATGCCGTCTTATCACCCAGAGCGTTACGGCCGTACGCTATGCAGTGCTGAGCAACGATTCGCAATTCGTCACGACGCATCCGCGAGCGGGGCCCCGCCGGTCGGATCCAGGCGCAGCCTCAACACACTCGTGCACTCCGGCGATTGACGACGTTCGGGGCGTCGAGGTACAACGCCTGAACACCGAGACTGCCGGAATTGCCCCGGGCGCGCTCCGGGCCGAACACCTCGTCCAGTCAGAGTCCACGGCCGCCCTCGATGGAAAGAGCAGGCCCCGACGATGATCAGCACTCGGCGCGTCCTGGCGCACTGTCGCACAGTTCGGTTAACGACGGTTCTTCGCGGCAGGGTTTCGTTTCTATAATCACGACCGTCGTCTGCGGCACTGCAACGTTGTGGCGCTTCGCGCCGTGGGTCGTGATCAAGATTGCAGATCTACCGGGAACGGGCTAGACGTGCAGTTAACCCGATGCCTAGGAGGATAGAGGACACTCCAAAGCCTATCAAGACGGGATCCCAGCCGCGTCCCTTCGGTCGTGCCGCCTTGAGTGATTCGTAAGTATCTGCAATCGAATTATCCTCTGCGTCGAATTCACGGTAGCACCAGTCGCCGGGACTCATGATTTCTGGTCCGCAATACACTGGTCCGGTATCGGCATCTTACGGGGCCGCGAGGAATAACAACAAAATTCCAATCGCAGCGGGACCAATACTCAACAGCCACTCTTTCATAGATTGTTTGGCCACGGCTGCTCAGCATACTCGGAAACTAGAGGCGAGCAAGAGTTTGGGAACCGTCGCCCTCGCCCGGATCGCTGGAATCGCGAGCTCTCATCTCTGTGTTGGCTGCGCGAGCCGGATGAGGAGGACACGGACGGCGTTCCGGTGTGCGCTATGACCAAATGACCGTGAGGCCCCGAACATCGTGGTGGCAACGGTGATGCAGTGGGCCGAAGCGCAGACGGCCACCGTCACCTATCTGCTCCACGACCGGCGTAGTGGGCACGGCCGCCAGATTTGCTTACCCCATCCGATCAGATGCAGATGCGACACTCCTGATTGGCATCTACTGCACCCAGCCGAGGAGATTACTCGCCGAGGGTCGAGAAGTGTGCCGCCAGGTGACGAATGTGAAGGAGATGTACTGCTCGCCTGCCGAGGGAACATGTGTGAGCGAGAGTGCGGCGAGGTTGCCTTGGTCGGTGCGCACACACAAGATCGTGCCTGTCCGCAGGGCGTACGCGTTCGGCAGTCCCTTCGACCACGCGTCGGCAGCGACCCGGGAGCACCGTTCGAAGGCCGAGCCCTCCTCGTCATCGGCTACCGCGAAGCGAGGGGCGCCGTGAGTCATGGCGTTGAGTTGGTCTCCGGTGGCGGAAGGACTGAGGTCCACGCCGGGCACGTCCTGGTGCCGCGTCTGCCCGATGTCGAGGTCGACACCCTGCGTGTTCGCCAGGTTGGCGGGTGCTTGTGCAAGAATCGGCGGTTCGTCGGTCTGGGGGTCGAAGATCCGGATGCCGAACATAACAAGCGCCACGAGGATGACAATACCAAATTCGATGGTGCGGCCACGATCAGCGAAGAAATTCCTGCCATTACTGAATTTTTTGAGTTCGTAGCTGCCTACCATGAACACCGCGGCCAGTGCCGCAAACAGACCCACCATCAGCCTGCTACGGGCGACCCCCGAATCGGTGGTGACCGTCTGCGAATCGGCCGTTACACAGAGGGCTACACCACCGCCGTCATCGTCACTCGCGACAGTGAAGCAGGCGATCCGCGACCGCGGCTGGTCCGAGCATCCTGCACCGCGAGTTCTTCGGGGAGTTCTCGACGTGGGCTACGGTCATGCCCCCCGACGACGCCCAAGGCAGCCGGAACGGCAGCCGCCGTTGCACGACGAGCAGGGGCAGCCGGTCGCCTACGCCCACATCCTGGTGACTGAAGCCGTCGGCACCCGCGCCCGCGGCGGCGAGGTCACCATCGGCGCCGCAGGCGCCGAACTCGATGTCGATGAGTCCACCGCGAGCCGGTTCGTCACTGCCGCGCACGCCGCCGGCTACCTCGACCGGGCACGCAGCATTGCCGACGCGCGTCGCAAAGTTCTGGTTTTGACTCCGGCCGGTGAGCGACTGCGCGAGCGGGCCGCCGCCGCGCGCCGCCGAATCCTTTCCGCTCTGCTGCACGGCTGGTCTTCGGGTGATCGGGACGTCCTGGCCGGGCTGGTGAGCCGGTTCGCCGCCGACCTGCCCGCTCGACACCGGCGGCGCTTGGCCCCGGCATCGGGACACCGATGATGTCGCCCGGCCGCGACCGAGGACCGCAGCACGGAGCGAGTGCCCCAGGGCGTGTCAGGCTGGCAGGGTGTCGCCGGAATGTTGCGGTCGCGACTGTGTTCGGACGGCTGTCCTTTCCGCTGCACTGCGCTCCCAGCGCAGGGTAGGCCGAACATCGGCTGAGCCACGGACCTTCGCCGAAGACTCGCCCGGCGTGGCATCGGGCAGCGAGGTGTCGGTCCAGCGGCGTTGTGCAATATTCGTGCCTTCCTGGGTAACGATTACCTCTGGTGTGGGATCGCTTCGTCAGGATGTCGCGCATGGTTGACAGTGCGCTCCGGGTGCAACGCAACACTGTGGCGGGAACTTGTCCAGCACAGGTTTCCGCACTTGGCACCGCACCTGTCGCGCCGCCAAGTCCTAGTCGGCGCCCCGGATACCGCGCGTTCAGGCGAGAGGCCATGGAATTTCTCGGCGAGCATGCGCTTTCGGCTCCGTGCCACAACGCACGGAGCCCGGTGAATCGGATAGGCGTCGAGGACGGTCCGACGGTGCGACCCCTGCGCACCGTCCGAAGTCCGAGCAAGTTGCCTCATGTCGGTCAGCGTGAACACCGTTTTTCCACTGCATCAGGAAGGTTCGCTCCCTTGCGTAACTCCGCCGTAGTACTGATGTCCGTGCTCGCCGTTGCCGCCCTTCTCAGCGGGTGCGGCAGCAGCGACCGTCCTGGTCTTGACGACGGCAGCGAGCTCGGCGATCTGGGCACCACCAACGACGAGAACGGCGCCCGCGAAGCCGCCCGTGCCTACCTCGACGCCTGGGTCTCCGGCAACGCCTCCATCGCCTGCGGTCTGCTCACCCCTGCCAAAGCCCGCGGGATCGGCATGCAATTCGGGGACGGCACCTGCCAGGCCGCTGTCACCAACCTGCGCAACCGCATGAGCGAATCACTGCGCGAGACCTACGAGAACGCGCAGATCACCGAGGTCGAGCTGTACACCGTCGACGACAAGCCCAGCGCCACCGTGCAGCTCTCCGCCGAACTCGAAGGGCCGCTCAACGGCAAGGACAGCTTCCGCTTCCTCTACCAGGCCGGGCGCTGGCAGACCGTCGAAGAGCCCGAAGCCAACCGCTAACCGCTGGCCGCCTGGTGCGCGAATATCGCCCCGACGCCTTGGTTACGTGAGAACTCGGTCTTGTTCGTGCGGGCCTAGAAGGGATTTTGTTTCACGTCAGGCGGTGGGCCCGGCCGGCCATCGATGGCCGGCGGGGTCGCCGATTGGGTTCCCGCAGCGATAATGATGATGTCGCCTTGGTGTTGGGCGTGGCCGACCACGGTGACTGTCCACAGTGGCCCGGTGTCCGACAGTTCGTCTGCGTGCACGGCGATGACCTGTCCGGTGAGGTCGGGTAGCCAGGGTTGTTCGGTGGTGGGGATGAGGATGCGGGTGGCGATCGCGGTGAACCGGGCCGGGCAGACCGCGGGGAGTGCGTGGTGGGTGTAGACCAGTCTGCCGACGGCTGTGCGGTGCAGTAGTTGCCAGCATTGCCGACTGGTCAGCGGTTGTCCGGTCTGATCAGTGACGGCGGGCTCGGGCGGGGGTGACACGCCGCTCCACCCCGTCCATCATCAGTGCTACCACCATCAAGATCAACGGCAAGCTCAGTGCGAACCACATGTGTGGACCATTACCCCGCCCTCGTGACGCGAAAACCTGGAGCCAATGATCCCGGACCTGATCGACCTCGTCCGCCGGGGCGAGGCGGTGGCTGGCGCTCGGCGATCTTGTGGATGCCGGGTCGGGGCGATCAGGTGTGCAGGGATCGTGCCTGCGTGTGCAGCAAAGGTGCCATCCCAGGTAGCTGAGATGTGAAGATGGTGGTTATGGCAAGGGTGCGGACCAGAGAAGATGCCGAGCTGGGGCGCGATCAAGCTCGGGTCGAGCGCGACCGCGAGAAGCGCGAGCGCGACAACCGGGCGCGGGCTGCTGATGTGGAACGCCCGAGCGGAGCGGGCGAAGCTGGGGTCGTGCCGTCGTATTCCGACGTGCTGGCCATGGACTATGACCAGGTGATTGCGGCGGAGACGGCGCTGGCCCGTCACTACGACCACCTGTCGAGTTTCTTGCCTGGTGCTCAGCGGCTCGGGGCGGGGTTGCAGGACGGGTCCAGCCCGGTGACCCGCCCGATGCGGCAGGCATTCGGGTTGCGCGGCGGCGCCGCGCCCGGCGGGGTGCAGGCTTCGCTCCAGGGCTACCTGGCCGAGTTGGCGTCACTGCGGCACACACTCGCCGGGGTCCGGGCCGCTCATGAGCAGCACGACCAGAGCGCGGCCGCCGGCCTGCGCCGCGCGGCAGCGGAACAGCGGACGTGAGCCCCAGCCACGCCCGGCATCCAGGCGACGTCGCGCGGGATCAGTCCGCCCACGAGGGGCAGTCGGCACGGGAGCGCCGCCGCGCGAAGAAGCGGCGGGTCAAGCGGAAACGGGAACGGGAACGGGAACAGAATCTACGCGACGCCGATGTGTTCGCACCGATCAACTGGCGGGTCTACGAGCACTACCAACTGTGGAAGATGATCAAATCCGCAGAACCCGGCGCGGTGGGCTCGGTCGCGCACCACTGGGGTGTTCTCGCTCGCGAACTCAGCCTCGCTACCAGCGACATCCAGGCCACCATGCAGGAATTGATGTTCGCCTGGCAGGGCCCATCCGCGCAGCGTGCCGCCGCGTCGGTGTCCACGCTGACCCAGTGGGCCAGCACAGCCAGCGACCAAGCCCACGGCGTCGGACTCGGCCTGGACAACTACAACTCGGCCATCTCCGAAGCCCAGCGCAAGATCCCGGAACCGGTGCACTACTACGCTGAACGCTGGTTCAAAGACGGGCGCGGAGTCAGCCCGCTCGACGGGCCCGATGGGCTGTACTTCATGAACAACCTGCTCGACGATCATCTACCCAAGAAACAGCAGGCCGCCGACGCCAAGAACGACGCAGTACGGGTGATGACCGAATACGAGGACGCCAGCCGCGACACCCACCGCAGCCTGCCGCAACCGTTCGCCGCGACCCCCGCCATCACCACCGACCCGGCACCCACGCCACCAGCGCCCCCGCCTGAGCCACGGCCCGACGACGCCGCGCCGAACGTTCCGCCGCGCAGGAACGACGCCGACGACGCCGCGGGTGAAAATCTGGATTTCGGCAGCACCCACGCCGCCGCGACCACCACGGCACCCGGCGGCACACCTGGTCCTACAGGCCTCATCGGCGCCGACGGCCTCGCGCGCCCCGGCAGCGGCCCGAACTGGGCACCGGGCGCCAACCCCGTCCTCGGCGCTGGTCCCGGAGCGCTGGCCGGGCAGCCCGGCGGCCCGGCCGCCTTAACCGGGTCGGGCAACATCAGCGCGGCGGCGAGTCCACGCGGTGGCAGCGCCGCCGGCGGCGCGGGCTTCTACCCGCCGCTGGGCGGACAGAACGCCAACCAAGATCAAGACACCGAACACCGGGTGCGGTGGGTCGACGGACTCGACCTCATGGATGACATCGCCCCGGCCTACCCCAGCGTCCTCGGCGAGTAACCCCGCTCAGCGCGCCTCACACCCCCGCCAAACGATCAAGCAGCCGAGCAACCCAGTCACGGTGTCGGAGAGGTGCCCCGCTCCACGCTTTGCCTGGGGACCGCGTCGGTCGCAGGCACTGCGGCTCTGCTGCCGGAGCACGTCGCGCCAGAGCGCAGACGACCAGATCCACCGCGGAGTCGGCCACCGGGAGTTCGTGCAAGTCGCCGAGCAGAAATTTACCCTGCGGCACACGCTCGCGCGCCGTCGAGAGCATGTCGGGTGAGCTGTCCACGCCGACGATCCGATGACCGCGCTCGGCCAGCAGTTGCGCATGACGTCCGGTGCCGCACCCGGCGTCCAGGGCAACGCCCACCGGGAGCGCGTCGACGATCTCCTTGACCAGAGGTTCGTCGAGGTCGAATGCCGCGTTGCCGGGCTGGTCATAGGTCGCCGACCACACCCGGTAACCCTCGACCGTGTCCACCCGATCGACGTCCACGCCTGCGTTCGCCAGCGATTCGTCGTCGAGCAACCTGCGGACTTCCGCGATCCGCGAATCCACGAAATCGCGATCGAGTTCCCCGGTGAACGCGCGCAACAACGCGATGCCCTCGAGTGCGAGCAGGTAAGCCAGCGGATGCTCATGGATCATAGGAGCGAGGTCAACCATGCCCACCTGCACGGCCCACTGATTCTCAGCCTGGTTGCAGACTCGGCCACGCCTCCGGGAGAGACGGCCTGCGACTACCTGAACGGCCTTGTGCGTCGCAGGGAACCCGGTCGCGCGAGCTGGTCGCGGGCGCGCTGACCGCCCATTGGAGGTAGGGCACGGTCGATCGAAAGCCCGACCACCTTCTCCGCCATGAAAGCGGGCTGAAAGTGCTGCCCGCATCCTTGGACGTGGTCCTCGGCAACCCGCCGTTCACCGGGAAGAGGGCATCCTCCTTCGCAGGTACGCGAGGGCGGGCGCGGCGTCATGGCGACGAAAGGGAAGCATCGATGCTGTTCACACGGAGAGTTCTCGCGGGATTGACAGCGATCGTCGCGGTCGTTCTCGGGCTCGGCCTGGCGACCGCTGGCCCCGCCGCGGCTGCGGACGGCGTCTGGAATGCCTACGGGAACACCAACCCGATCACTTCCAGTGCCAGCACCTGGACGTGCGGAACCACGGTGACCGTCGCTGCCTCTGTGGTCGCACAATCATGCATTGTGGTGTCGCCAAAGAGAAAATCCATGCAAGGGGCGGTCATCGTGCGTAACAACAAATCCGTCCTTTTCGAGGCGAACGCATCAGTGTCTCTGTACAGGCCGTCCGGTCACCAAGTGAAAGATACCTGGAAGTGCCCCGATTCCGGAGTGGGAAAGAATTCGTGGTCAGTGTGTTTCGGGGAGACCATCACCTTCCCCGGCTCGACCCGCGCCGAGGGAACTGTGAACTACCTGGAACTACCGGGCTCGCCGATGAGCGGCTGAAATGATGCGGGCCTGAGGTGCCTTGAGCCGATCACGCCGGGTCCGGCGGCTCGGCTGCGGCGAGCACGACGTGCGCTTGACTGGCGGTGAACACCCGCAGCGTGCCCGCAGGAGCCGAACGGCGATCCAGGCGTGGGCTTCCTTACCGGCGATAGCCAAGTCCTGCACGTCGACCGCGACCCGATGCCGGTGTCCACACGCCGTCCGTGGCGGTGGATCCTCACCAGCCGGGCCTGGTGGCCCTGAGCACGGAAGCGTTCGGCCAGCACCTTTTCGGCTTGCAGCTCGGGTTTGAGCTTTCTCGCTCGCTTCAGCATCCGAAGCTGCGAGCCGGGCTCGTGCCGTCATTCCGGGCGCCCGACGATCGCACATCGTCGTGATCGCGGGTTGGTCATGGTTTGGTCGCCACTGCGAGCAGGTGCGGGCTGGCGCCGAGGAGGCTCGGCTCCTGTTCGATGCGGGCGATGGCGCGAAGCGCCGCGTCACGGGCTGCCGGATCGTCGAGGTCGATGTTCATGCTCGCTTGTCCGCACGGGCCTTCCATCGCGAACACCTCGGCGTCCGGGAAACCGCTGCGCCGCACCTCCGCGCGGAGTTCATCGGGGTGGTGGAAGTAGGCGAGGGTGAACCATTCGGGCCGGCCTTCGACGTCGGGGTTGCGGTGGACTCCGGTGCGCAGGTCGTTTTCGACGATCGCCTCGAACGCCTGGTCGGTGATCATCCCGGCGCGCAGCCCGTCGAGCGTGGACGCGAAACGTGAGATCGCGGCGGCGAACAGCCGGCCACCCGGACGGAGCACCCGGTGACTCCCGCCAGCACACCCGCGAGTGGACTTCCGTCGAGGCGGAGGACGGCCTCACCACCGCTCACCCCTCAGCGACCTGTCTCGGTTAACAGTTTCGAATACCCGAGCTACGACGAGCGGACATTTGTTGGGGTGTCGCCTGCGCACGACTACGCGGCGACTCGCCGTTGTCATCGCTCCCGCGCCTCTGGCCGAACCAACCGCCAGCGTTCTGGGGAGAGCACGGCGGCGTTCGCACCCTCTTCGGTGGCCATAGGCGTTCGCGCAAGTCGAGAGCGGCCAGTTACGGTCAGACTCCGTGATGGTGAGCAGATCGACGTGGCTCTTCCATCGGCAGGAGGCGACCAGAACGACCGAAACCAATCGCTCACCGCCGAGGTGGAACGTGAAGCCGTCCTCGACCAACTGACAGAGCATGCAGTCCACTGCACCTGACCACCGTTCTTGATCCCCAGCCGGTTCATCGTGGCCAGTAGGCTCATCGTGATCACCGTGGTCGTCGTTGGGATGGGCAACCGGCCACAGCGAGGCCGGGGCGACCCTCACCCCAGCCCGCGCGTTCATGAGATCGTGATCAGGCACGGCGGGGCAGATGACATTCGATGACATTCGCGAAGGAGCAGGGAAGCGTGGCTCGACACGTGACGATCACCGGCACCCGCTCGATTACCGGCGAGTCTGAGCTTCCCGGTCTGTTCGACGACTATCTCCGGCCGTTCACTTCCCCGGATGCTCACTTCTACCTCGGAGGCGCCGCCGGAATCGACACGGCCGCCCTGAACTGGCTGGCCGACCGCTGTCAGGCGTCGTTGACCGTCGTGGTGCCCTGCGCGGTGGCCGACCAACCGGCAGCGGCTGTAGCGAGCATCCGCCGATGGCAGGACACGGGCCGGCTCGTCGAGGTCGTGGAGTTGGGAGCTGACCGATTGGGCACCGCGGCCTACCACGCTCGTAACCGATGGATGGTCGATCGCAGCGGCTTCGTGATCGGCTTCCCCCGGGGCTCCGAGCCGACCAGCGGCACTTGGTACACCGTGAACTATGCAGCCGAGCAGGGCAAACCGCGCCTGGTCGTGCCCGTGTGACCTCGTTCGGATGGTGTACTGGGCATCGTGACCACGACCGACCGGGCGTCCGGGGCGCTCCTGCTGCGCCAGCTGCGCGAGGGGCGCGGCTGGTCCTGGGCTGACCTGGCCCGAGCGCTGCGGGACATCGCACGCCAGCTCACGGTCGCTTCCTTGATGAACAGGCAGGTCGCCAGCATTCAGCGCACTGTCGCCCGGTGGGAAAGCGTCACCGACCGAACCAGCCCCGGCGACCGCTACCAGTTCCTTCTCGCGCAGCTCTACGCGCGAACCCCAGCCGGTGACCTGGCGATTGGTCCCGGATCCGATTTCGCCACCCTGCTGGACGCGCTTCGTCATCTCGGAACGCCACCTGAGCGGGTACGACAGCTCGTCGAGCTGGTCGGCCACAGCGGACGAAACGACAACGGCGACCTGCTCATGCTGCTGTCGCCTGGGACGCAGTCGACCATCGCCGCGATCCAGCGGGATCCCTCGGAGCTCGACCATGAGGTCGTCCGCCAGCTGCACGAGTCGGTCACGGCGATCAACGGGCTCGTCGGTACGACCCCGTTCGTACGCCTCCAGCTCCAGCTCGCGCCTATCGTCGATTCGTGCCGACGGCTCCTGAAGCTTCACCAGGCCGATTCGCAGCAGGAATTGCTCCTGCTTGCCACGGTTGCGTACTCGCTCGCCGGCCGCTTGGCCTTCGAAACCCGTGACGACGAGGCGGCGATGGCGCTGTACGCCGACGCGACCAGGACGGCCGGGCACCTCGCGGACCGAAGCCGTCGAGCCGCGGTCCAGACGAGCCACACCATGGTGACCTTGCACGCGACCGACGACCTGGAAGCGGCGCGGACGATCGCCCGCGCTGCGACCGTCGACGCTCACCGTGGCTCCAGCTACGCGGTTCGAGCCCGCGCCCACGCCGTGCACGCTGAAATCTGCGCTCGGGCTGGTCAAGCCAACGAGGCGGCTGTTGCCCTGGGGCGAGCGTGGAAGACCGTCGAGCAGCTGACCGTCGACGATCCACACGGCGGGTTCAACGCTGACCGACTGAACGGATTCGATGGCCTGTGCGCCCTCCATGCGGGCGACGCGGGCCACGCACACGACAACCTCGACCGGTCGCTCTCCGCTTTGCGGCTATCGCGAGACGCTGTCCAACGCGGCATCGTCAGCACCGATCTGGCTCTCGCACGGTTGCGCCTCGGCGATCCGGCCGCCTGCGTCGATCTCCTGCACGAGGCCGTCGACATCACCGCGGCCACGGGTGGCCGGGTCGCCGCACAGCGAATTCGGCTAACTCGGCGCAATCTCCGGCCATGGCGAACTGAAGACTTCTTCGCCGAGCTCGATGACCATATCCACGACACCCTGATCGGGCGCTGACCGGGACCACAGGCGATCGATGTTCCCAGCCCGCACAATCGGCGGCTGCGGCGACCGCCCGAGGCCGAACACATTGCGTGTCCGGCATGTGAACACCTTCTGTAACGATGCGTGCATGACCGAGACGCATAGTCAACCCGGCAAGATCGTGGCGAGGTACCGTCCAACCCGTTCGCAGAACGGCCTCCGGAGCATTGGTACCCCACGTCGGGCACCATAGGCGGTGACCGTCATGCAGGGCAGGGAGGATCTTTACGTGGCGAGGATCGAAGCGGTCTTCTTCGACGTGGGCGAGGTATTGGTAGACGAAACCCGCGAGTACGGGACCTGGGCCGACTGGCTCGGAGTTCCGCGCCACACGTTCTCCGCCGTCTTCGGCGCCGTAATCGCTCAGGGTAAGGACTATCGGGAGACTTTCCAGGTCTTCGAACCTGGCTTCGACCTGGCGGTGGAACGCGAGCGACGGGCGGCTGTCGGCCAGCCGGAGACCTTCGCCGAGGAAAACCTGTACAGCGATGTGCGGCCGTGCCTTCGGGAACTTAAGGGTTCCGGCCTTCGGATCGGCCTGGCCGGAAACCAAACCGCACGGGTGGAGAAGATCCCTCTCCGGCGCGTCACGAGTTTGCCGATAATTTATGCGTCCGCATCGGCTTGGTCCGGGGCGCCGCCGGCAACGATCAGTAGGTGCCCGTCTCGGGCGAGGAATGCGGCGAGCGCAGACTTTATGGCGTCTATCGCCGGGGCGGTGAGGAAGCCAGTCCGGAGCGCGGCCGACTCGGCCCGCGCCAACCCGTCACGAAGCCAGTAGTTCAGCCGCGGACCATGCCCGAGCACAGTGTCGACGTAACGCAGAGAATGTCCTCCTGCATCCGGGGCCGGTCGGCCTCAGTCATCGGCATGTCCGGAGCAGCAGTCCGCGTGCACGCAGTCCGGACGCTCGGGACCGCCGAGGCAGTGCAGGCAGGCCTCCAGGACATTCAGCATCTCCGAGGAGGGTGTCTCTATTGCTCTGTGATGTGCCGTGTTCAGCCGTACAAGAATGAGATATCGGCGATGCCGCTGGTGTTGCTGTTGCGCAAATGCCACGGTCGGGGATTCTGTCCTTCGTAGACAATACCCGGAGTATCGTCGCCATCATTGTCCCAGTCGCCGGACAGTTGCCATCCCTTGGTGCCGTAGGTGAAAGTGTTGTCAGCGATCCCCGCGTTATTGCTGTTACGCAGCAGCCAAGTGTTTGCCGGAGAAGTCCAGGTGAACACCCCTGCAGTGTCGTCACCGTCACCATCCCAATCCCCCACTACGGGGTACCTATCGGTGCCGTAGTTGAAGTTGATGTCGGCAGCCCCGGCGGTGTTGCTGTTGCGCAACATCCATGTGTTCACGCTACCTGTGTCGAATCTGACCACGCCTGCGGTGTCGTCGCCATCGCCGTCCCAGTCCCCTGTCACCGGCCAGCCGTAACTGCCGTAGATGAAAGTGACGTCGGCGATTCCGGTGGTATTGCTGTTGCGCAGCATCCACGTACTCGCATTGCCGGTGTCCAGCTTGACTAGGCCGATCGTATCGTCGCCGTCCCCGTCCCAGTCTCCTGCCACCGGCCATCCGCCATTGCCGTAGATTAGCGTAATGTGCGCTACGCCAGTGGTATTGCTGTTACGCAAATAGAACGTGTTCGTCCCGCCGTTGACTCCCGCCACGAACAGTCCTGGCGTATCGATCCCGTCACCGTTCCAGTCCCCGCTGAGCGTCACACCATTGCTGCTGGAGTACTCGGATAATATGGACGTAGGTTCGGCGGAAGCCGGTGGTGCCACCATGGCAGGCAGTCCTGCGGAAACAGCAAACGGCAGTACAAAGTTTCGGATCGTATCTCTCATGTGTCATTCCTTTCGAAACTCGGGCTAAGAGGTATTATTTCGGCCGTTGCCAGAACAATTATGGACGGGGTCGTACACGTGAGCCGAATCGCGACTTCGCGATCGGCGCATCTCCTGTGTCCACGGTTGTCCGCCTCGTATCACTGGGGCGTTCACCTCGAGTGGCAGTCACCTCTGGTGATTCCGGAAGCTGTGAAGGACCCTCTCAGGATATAGGCGGGCGAGGCAGGGCGTTTGAGTTTCAGAGCAAGAGAGCTTGAAGATACCCGCATGGAGCAACACCCGTGCCAGCCGAGACCGCTGCCAGCCTCCCGCCCGCCCTCTGGACACAACGGCCTGTGCGCAGCAAGCGGTTCCAGTGGCGGATCATGCCGCTCTGGCTGATCACGAAGGACATGAACACGCCGACGATGTAGAGCTGGATCAGCCGGGTCACCTCGGCGTCGAAAGCGACCACCAGGACGATGGCGAACCCGGCGAGGAAGAGCACCCCGTTGGAGAACACCAGCCGGTCGCCGCGGGTGTGCAGCTGGCGCGGCAGGTAGCGGTCCTGGGCGAGGATGGAGCCGAGCACGGGAAACCCGTTGAAGGCGGTGTTCGCGGCCAGGACCAGGATGAGGCCGGTGAAGAAGATGACGTACCAGGTCGCCGGCGGGAAACCGGCGAAGACCGCGTCGGCGAGCTGGGCGACCAGCGTTTTCTGCTCGTAGTCCGCGGGCGCGCCGATCAGCTGGTGTGCCGGGTCCTCGGCGACCTGAGCACCGGTGAGCCTGGCCAGCATGATCAATCCGAGGAACATGGTGACGGCGAGCACGCCCATCAGTAGCAGGGTGGTCGCGGCGTTGCGTCCCTTCGGCTTCCGGAACGCGGGCACACCGTTGCTGATCGCTTCCACCCCGGTCAGCGCGGCACTCCCGGAGGAGAAGGCACGCAGGATCAGGAAAGCGAACCCCAGGCCCGCGAGCTCACCGTGCTCCTGCACCAGCTCGAAATCCGCGCTTTCGGCCCGCACCTGCTCGCCGAGCACGAACACCCGCACCAGCGACCAGAAGATCATGACCAGGATACCGAAGACGAAGGCATAGGTCGGAATGGCGAACGCGGTACCGGACTCCCGCACGCCCCGCAGGTTCATCGCGGTGAGCACCACGATGGCGGCGACAGCGAACTCGACCTTGTGCGCACCCACGAACCCCACCACGGAGCCGATGTTCGCCGCGGCGGACGCGATCGACACCGCCACGGTCAGCACGTAGTCCACGAGCAGAGCGCTGCCCACCACCAGGCCCCACCGAGGGCCGTGGTTGGTCGTGGCCACCTCGTAGTCGCCGCCGCCCGAGGTGTAGACGCGGACGTTCTGCCGATAGGAGGCCACGACCGCGGCCATCACCACGGCGACCAGCACCGCGATCCACGGGCTGAACACATACGCCGACGCCCCCGCCACCGACAACACCAGCAGGATCTCTTCCGGGGCATAAGCCACGCTCGACATCGGATCCGAAGCGAACACCGGCAGCGCGATCCGCTTGGGCAGCAACGTGTGCGAGAGCCGGTCGCTGCGGAACGGACGGCCGAGCAGGAGCCGCTTGGTGACCGCCGTGAACTTGGGCATCTGAGGAGTCAGCAATCCGTCCGGTGAGTGGGCTGTGCGCGCAGAAGGACCAGGTGATCCCCCGGCTCCAGCGGCAGCTGCGCCGCGTCCGGGCCCCAGAAGCGGTCGGTGCCGCGGACCACGCCGACCGCCGCTGGGTCGCAGTCGGTGATCGGCTGCCCGACCTGGGACGGCAGCACCAGGCGTTCCTCGACCGTCCAAGGCATAGGCGGCATCCTGGAGTCCCGTTCGCCTTGTCCCGACAGTGCGCGTCCGAGCACAGTGCCGGTCACCTCGGCGGTGGTCATGGCAAAATCGGCCCCGTGGCGGTGAACGTACGCCAGGTGGCTGTCTTCACGGACGGCCGTCACCACCTTCGCGGCCGGACGCACTTCGCGGATCAGCATCGTGATCAGCAGGGCCGCCTGGTCGTCGCCCACCGCGACCACCGCGTGCCCGACCGGCCCGGGCATCGCCGTGGCCAGCACCTGGCGGTCCGTGCCGTCACCCAAAATCGCGCGCACTCCCATGCCGGTGGCTCGTTCGACGGCATCAGGGCAGAGGTCGACGACGGCGATGCCCGCGGACGCGAATCCGCTGCCAAGCAGATATCTGGTGGCGCTGGCACCCACCACGCCGAACCCGACCACCAGCGATTGCTCGCCCATATGCCCCCACCTCCGGCGTGACCGTAGGGCGCGAGGCCTCCTCGCTCGAGGCACCGCCGCAGGTCCTAAGAGGAAATTGACGGCGACGCCGACCTAGGCCGAGCTCACCGCCGGATGATGTTAAGAAAACGTCAACGCGCGCGTCGGACGAGGTCCAGCCATCGGGTGATATGTGAACTTTGGTCCGTGGAAGAGCTCTCGTCGATCACCGCCGTGATCGGCTATGGCCGCACCGGCGCTTTGGCGGTCATGGCCCTGACGACCGAACCAGCCGGGTTGCCTGGCCAGCTGGTCGTGCTGGAGCGGCGCGCCGAACGGCTGGCCGCGGCGGCAGCGGCAGGCGTGCGGGCGATCGCCGGTGACGCGACCGATGCCGCGGTGCTGCGCCGGTCCGGGATACCACGGGCCGCCGCCGTCGTGATCACCTGCATGAACGACGCCACAGCACTGGAACTGACCGGACTCGTCCGCCACCTGACCACGTCGGCGAAGCTCGTGGTCGCCGCGCGGGCACCCAGCCAGGTCGCGGCGTTACGGCGCGCCGGAGCGGACCTGGCCGTAATCGCCACCCGGGTTACCGGCGAACTGGCCGCGCCGGCGGCGACCGGGCTGGACCTCGCCCGTGCCACTCGCCTGCTGCTCTCCGGGGACGAACGCGAACGCCGCCCCGCACCGGACGAGGTCGGCGTGCCGGTGCAGCAGTGCGGCCCTACGGTGGTGGCGGTGCGTCGCGCGGGGGTGCGTCACTGGTGGAACGACCCCGCCGTGAGCACCGTGCGAGCCGACGACATGCTGATCAGCTGGGTGGAGTGAACGTGGTTTACTCACAGCGGACCGCTCCGGTGGCGCCGTGATCAGGAGGCAGCCCCGGCGGGCCTTGTCCAGCATCGGCCATCCGGCACGCATGGTGGTGCTCGGCTTCGGCGCGGCCGTGCTGATCGGCACGGTGCTGCTGATGCTGCCCGCGGCCACCGAAACCGGCCAGTCGACGGGGTTCGTGGCGGCTTTGTTCACCGCCACCTCGGCGGTGTGCGTGACCGGTCTGGTCGTGGTGGACACCGCCACCCACTGGTCCACCTTCGGCGAACTGGTGATCCTGGGGCTGATCCAGGCAGGCGGGCTCGGGATCATGACCCTTGCGTCGTTGCTGGGCCTGCTCGTCGCCCGCCGCATGGGACTGCGGATGCAGCTGACCGCGCAGGCCGAGACCAAGGCGCTCGGCCTGGGCGAGGTGCGCGGCGTCGTGCTCAGGGTCGTGGCCGTGAGCGTGGCGGTCGAGCTGGTCACGGCGATCGTGCTGACCGCCAGATTCGCCTCCGGCCACGACATGTCCTGGAGACGCGCGGTCTACGAGGGCGTCTTCCACGCGATCTCGGCGTTCAATAACGCCGGTTTCGCCCTCTACGCCACCAGTCTCACCCCCTACGCGGTCGATCCGTGGATCACCGTGCCGATCATGATCGCGCTGATCACCGGCGGCCTGGGATTCCCGGTGCTGTTCGAGCTCGGGCGCCGCCTGCGCGGCCGGTTGCGGCGCTGGTCGCTGCACGCGCGGATCACCCTGGCCACCTACGCCGCGCTGACCGTGTTCGGCATCGTGGTGATCACCGCGATCGAATGGTCCAATCCGGACACCCTCGGGCCGATGGGCCTGGGCGACAAGCTGCTCGTCGGGGCGTTCCACGGCGTCAGCCCGCGCACCGCCGGGTTCAACACTCTCGACGTGGCGCAGATGAGCCCGGCGGCGTTGCTGGTCACCGACTTCCTGATGTTCATCGGCGGCGGCAGCGCGGGCACCGCGGGCGGGATCAAGGTGACCACCTTCGCCCTGCTGGCCTTCGTCATCGTCGCCGAGATCCGCGGTGAACCCAGCGTGCACGTGATGGGCAGGCGACTCTCGGCCGAAGTCCAGCGCCAGGCTCTCACCGTCGCCCTGCTCGGCGTGGGCGCGGTCGCCGCGGCGACACTCGGGCTGCTGCTGATCACCGGGCTGCCACTGGACGCGGTGCTCTTCGAGTCCGTGTCCGCGTTCGGCACCGTCGGCCTGTCCACCGGGATCACCGCGTCAATCGAACCCGCCGGGCAACTGCTGCTGGTGGGCTTGATGTTCCTGGGCAGACTGGGACCGATCACCCTGGCCGCCGCGCTGGCGCTGCGCGAACGCGCACGCCGCTACGAACTACCCGAGGAGCGACCCATCGTTGGCTAACAACCATTCCACTCCCCGCCCAGGCCGCGTCGTCGTGATCGGCCTCGGCCGGTTCGGCAGCTCTCTGGCCCGTGAACTGACCGCCCACGGTTCCCAGGTGCTGGGCATCGACTCGCGGGCCGCGCTCGTGCAGCGCTACGCCGACGACCTCACCCACTCCGCGGTCGCCGACACCACCGACGAAACCGCGCTGCGCCAGCTCGGCGTCCCGGACTTTCAGCGTGCCGTGGTGGCCATCGGCACCGAGCTCGAAGCCAGCATCCTGACCACCGCCTTGCTGGTCGACTTCGGGATCCCGCACATCTGGGCCAAGGCGACCAGCCGCCAGCACGGCCGCATCCTCGAGCGGATGGGCGCCCACCAGGTCGTGCTGCCCGAACACGAGATGGGCGAACGCGTCGCGCACCTGGTCACCGGCCGCATGCTGGACTACATCGAGTTCGAGGACGACTACGCCATGGTCAAAACGCTCGCCCCGGCCGGGGCCATCGGCGTCCCACTCGGCGAAAGCCGGCTGCGCACCCACCACGAGGTCACCGTGGTCGCCATCAAACGCCCCGGCCACGACTTCACCTACGCCACCGCCGACACCGTCGTCAAACGCGGTGACGTGCTGATCGTCGCCGGGCGCACCCGCGCAGTCGAAACCTTCGCCGATCTGTCCTGAACCCACGACGCGGTCGATCACCAGGCCGCCTGCCGAGGCAGCGGGATGCGCGGCGCCCGAGGGTCGTGCTGGGAACGCGGGTCGTCCCAGGGCACGGTTCCGGTCGTGGCCAGCCGGTGGCCTGGATCTTGCCGGCGGCGGCGAGCATGGCTTGGCGGGCGTGGGGATCGGCGCGGGTGTGCTCGGCTATCGCGGTCCAGACGCTGAGGCACTCGTGCAGCGCGCTGAGCGTGAGGGTTTCCTGCGCGGTGGCGAGGGCGTCGGTGTAGGCGGCCTGGAAGGCGGAGTCGATGGTCGACTTCCATAGATGGGCGGCGACGCTCTGGTTGACCCTCAGCTCGTCCGGCGCGGGGATGTTCGCGGACTATGCTCAATCCGACCCGGGTGGCCAGCTTCTGCGGATGTGGTTGATGAGTGTGGGCGGCCTCGCGCTGGAGGAACGACCTGGCCTGACCTCGGACTACGCGGCCAGCGGCAGAGGTACGGCACGGCTGAACAGCGTGGCGCTGACGTGTCCCTCGGCGGCCCGGCGAGGGGAGGGTCGAACGTGCCGTGGTCCAAAGACGCCGACACGACGGTCCGTACGGAGTTCACCCCAATGGCCGAACGCGGCTGGTAACGCCTACTTGGCCATTTGAGAGGCCCGTGAGTCGCCTGCGGGCCTCTCCTCTCCGTCGGTGGACGACTGCCGTAGGCGACGACACTGAGCATCGGTGGTGTACACCCTGGCGGCGTCGGGCAGCCAAAAAGGATATCGCGGACCCAGCGCAGGTGGCGGTGCGCGTGGTGGAGAAGTACCGATGGGCGTATCGCAAGCGGGTGGATTCGTGCCGTGCTCAGTTGGCTGCGGCGATGGGGCTGCCGAGCGGGGCGGGGTGTAGCGGGACGGCGGATCTCAGCGATCAGTCCGAGGTGACAGAACGAACGGTTGTCCCGCCCGAGCTCGGTTCGCCCCGCCCGGTTGAGTGGAAGCCCGGCCACCGCCACTGGCGGGTGACCACGTCCGTAGCGGTCGCGTCGGTCATGTTGGCGGCGGTCAGCGCGACCGCCGCAGTGGTCACCGCCACGCGGGCGCGCGAGACGCCGAAGGTGGTAGCCGAAGTTAACCTTCCCGAAGTTTCCGGTAATCCAGGGGTCGCGGCGATCGATCCGGCCGCGTCCTTATGCACGGACGACCGGTCTCAAGTCCTTGTGGGTTGGGGACCCGAGCGGCCCATGTTCGGCGAGGAGGGGAGTGCGTACATCGGGTTCAACTCAGTGAAGAGCAACTCCAACTTTGGTGACGAGCGCGCGTTTTATGGCGCGCGTGATGAAAGCACTCCAAATCTATGGAGACACAAGATCACGGCGGAACGGGAAAAGACGTACCGACTGAGGATCTACGTGCACAATGGCAGCAGTCCGGCCCTCTCTGCAGAGGACACCCTGCTGAAGGTCAACCTGCCGACTTGTGCGGGTCGCAGCATCGGCACCGGGGCGTTCATAGGTTCCCGGGACGCCTTCCCGGCGGAGGTGTACGACGGTGTGACCTTCCAGGCTGACGAAACCTTCAACCTCGTGTATGTCGAAGGTAGTGCCGTCTTGGAAGGGAACGCGCTCGGGGACCGTGGATTGCGGGTCAGCGGCGGCGATTTCCTAACTGCAAGAGGACTTCCTGTCGGCACCGGCGGGCTCGATGGGAAGATCATCGGTGGCTACGGCAATTCCGTGTACTTCTCGTTCCTGGTCCGGACGCAGTTTGCGAATTGACGCTTCGTGCCTTTTATCGCTGGCCGTGATCGTGCCGTGGCCCAAAGATGCCGATACGGGTCCGTACGGAGTTCGCCCGGCTGGCCGGCCGCGGCTGTAACGCCTACTTGGTCGAGAGGCCCGGTGTACGTCGGTCCACCGGGCCTCTCGTGGGTGCCCATGTAGGTCGGTGGGTTCAGTCGTCCCTTGGCCGGAATTCGCACTGGAGAACTTGCACAGCATCTCGGCGTTGCGGAATGGCCAGTGAGCCAGGAACCTTCAGGAGCACACCATCCTTCCAGATCATGCTGCGGTAATCGGCGACTCCATGTCGACTATTGGATGTGCCGAGCCCTCGACGGTGGGGATGTCTCCTGCGCGGGTGGTTGGTTTGCCAGTGTAAACGCGCCATCTTGGTGGAGCCCTGGCCGGTCAACGCGGTGAGGTTGTGGCCGATTCACGAGGATGCCGACTCGGTCGGCGGAAGGTCAGGCTCTGCCGGTGCGTCCGTAGCCGAAGCGGCGCGCTTCGGGTTGTCCGGAGCGCAGGTCGGCTGCTGCTGATCGCGAGTAATGTCGTCGTGGTCCGGGCGTAGCCGTGCCTTTGCCTCTGCGCTGAGTTCAGGCGGTTCTACCCTCGTCGATCGGGCTCGGAGGAACAGATCCAGCGGATCTCATGCCCACGAGACTGTTGTGTTCTCCGATGCCACTCACGAGGCGGCGTTCTGCCCCTCATGCACTGGCAGCCCTGCGGCTTCGGTGATGCACTCATGCTGCACCTCGGGCGAAAGCGACGCCCAGATCGTCGCCATCTTCGCCCAAAAGCTCTTCCAGCACTCGTCCTCAATAGGCGGTGTCGAAGGGGTGGTCGCGTCCGGGAGAACCGCTCTCTCGCCGTGATGCTGATTACCCATGGACCCTGCCCGATGTTCATCGATTGCCAGCTGCTGCGATATTTGCACTCTATCTGATGAGCGGTGTGATGTCAGCACCTATCTTATTAATGATTTGTCGAATCACCATCGGATAGCTACTCGAAAGCTTGTCGCGGAGTGGCGGCCCGGCCCCGACCCGGGCACCTGCGGCGTCCTCAACGCAACCTGAAACTCGTTGTGCCGACGAAGCGCAAGCGCAGGTTGGGGCATCGACCGTGCCTTGAACCCACTGCTTTAGAGGGCTCCCTCGTGCTCGTTACAGTCGCCCCATGCCGTCTCTCCCGCCCACGTCCCTTGCCGTCTCCGACGCCATCACCCACTACCGCCAACTGCGCAAGCTCACCCGCGACGATTTGGCCTATGTGCTCGAAACGTGCGGACACCCCCTCTCGGCCGAGTTCATCGCCGAGATGGAGAACCGTCAGCGCACCGTCACCGTCGACGACCTGATGGCCCTCGCGTACGCACTCGACACGACTCCCGCCGCACTGCTCACACACATCCCCATCGACATGCCTATGCCGGAGGGGCCGCTCGCCACCGGGCTGCCGGCAGGCCTCGACCAAGCCGAGCTGCGTGCCTGGGTCGAGGGGGCGACGTGCCTGGATCACGAATCGCGAGTACGTCGGTCCGCGGACAGAGTCAGCCGTCTCCGCGTGCTCTCGACGCACCTAGAGGAACAGCTGCAGGGTGCGCGCGCCGAGATCCGTGAGCTCGGCGACCTCGCGGACCAGGAGGCGGACGGCGTGCCGGTGCAGGTGCTCCATGATCGGGTGCGCGACGGCGAGTACGCGCTCAACCAGACCGAGTTGGCGCTCGCCCTCGCCGAGCGGCGACTCGACAGCCTTCGTGAGAACACACCGTGAATCTGCACAAGACGCCACGAACGGGGCGACGATGGCACACCTATCTGCCATACTTGGCTACCAGAAACAACACGAGTGTGAACGATCACGTGATCTAGGTTGATTCAGGAAATTCTTGAGGCCCAGCTGCGGCTTCCCGTGGCGGCTCGAGATGCTTGAACTCGGGGACGCCGCGCGGAGCCATGGAGCCGAGACGCTGGACACCGTGTGAAGGCAACACCTCCTTGACTTGGAGGGCACACGCAGAAGAAGGGACGAACATGATGCACACCACCAGGACTGCTCGAGTGACGCGGACAAAGCTGGCCGCGACCACAGCGGCTCTGGTTGGGTTCGCAATCACGCTCGCCGCTTGCAGCAACGACAACGGCAGCCCTGGGGGTAACAACAGCGGCGGGGACAGCACGAGTACTGGCGGCGCGTACATCAGCATCACCGAAGGCCAGCACGGCAATCTCGTCGTGATCGACGGCACCAAGATCACCTACCTCTCGCTGACCGCGAGCGACAGCAAGAAGTGCCCGATGCTCACCACAGCGTTCGAGGACATCGACAAGGGCGAGATCGCGACCGGTGGCAGATCTGGCGACGGCATGTACGAGCTTGAGTCGAACGGCCAGATCGCCGATGACCAGACTTCGGTGATCTGGGACGACGATAACGGCGCCGACGGCAGCGGCAGCAAGCCAGGCACAGGATCGATCTCGGTCAAGGATGACGCGATCGCGCTCGAGTACATCTTCCACAACGGTACCGACGACGACGTGCTCGTGCCCCGGCACAGCGACCAGGGCAAAGCGGCCGTGGCCAAGTACTGCGGATGATGAGACCACAACGAACTCTCACACCAGCGACGCACCAGGCGAGCCCCGTGGACATCGTGTCCACGGGGCTCGCCCTGTGTGTCTGCTAACGCTGCGATCTGAGCGGCTTCGCCCAGCGCGCCTCGAATGAATCCGCCGGCTGTTCACCGTCAGCCGATAGCTCGATGACGTCGACGTGCCCGCAGGTGTTTCGGCGCCCGATCCGCGACCCGCTATCCCCGAGGCACGCCACCGCCATTTTGGGCCTGTCATGGTCTTAAAAAGGTCCCGACGTAGTCAATTACTGGGCAGACGTCGCCCTGACAGATGCATCGAACCCGTGGCGAGGAAGACGCGGGGCGTGAAAGTCCTATTCGGGCCCACCTCGGCCCACGAGCGGCGTGATCTGGCCTCGTTGACACCACGAAGAGTCCCAAAGTGAGCGAGCGCCGCCCGTGTCGTGGTCGTCGCTGGTCCGTGTCCGGCGAGAAGATCCACCCCGAGAAGGAGAACTTGCGCGATTGCCTCCGTTGGGCGTGCTGTCCTGGTTCCCAGACCGACGGCCGGTCAGGCATCCGGTTCGTCCTGCTTCCGCTGAGGACTGTGGACATCACGGTTCGGCGGGATCGGTGTGGCTGCTTGCCGCGGCTTCTCGGGGCTTCGTGGCTGCTTGGTCACGGGAGGTGTCGTCGAGCCGGTCGGATGGGAAGCCTGATCCTGCGGCCCGGAATCGGCGATCGGGGCCGACGGCGGCACGACTCGAGGCCGGCTGCGGACCAGACGCGGCGTAGGAGCCGTCTGTGGTGTGGTCCGTTGCAGGCCTGCCGAACGCTTGTTCGCCAGCCCCGCGGGGCGTGACATTGCCCCAGGAGCGGGCCGGTAGCCGGATTCGCCCGGAGCAGAAGCTGTGCCCTGAACCGGCGGCTTGGCAGTGAAACGTTCCTCTGGTCTGGAACCGTGGGAAGCAGAGCCACCTGCGTTTGGAGCGCCGGACTGCTGGCCGGCGCCGAATTGGAGCTCAGGACCTGGCACGCCGCCAGTGCCGAAGTGGGTCTGGCCGCCGTGGGGGTCGCCGGATTCAGGCTGGACCCCGGAGTCATAGCCCAGTTTGGAGAGTCCGCCACGGTTGTTCAGGGTCTGTGCCGTCTCCTTGTCCGACTGCCCGCCGCCTCCCGCGCCGCTGGTGAGCTGCAACGGGCTGCCGTCAGGGCTGCTGCCGCCGGGTAGCGACTTCGCGTCACCAGCGCCGCCCGGGCCGAGCCTGCGACCGCCGGGACCGCCGCCGTCCAACCCGGGGCGGCTGGGGCCCTCAATGCCTGGAGGGGGCCCGCCTTCCAGGGCGAGCGTCTGGGTCCCTGCCGTGAGGGATTTGGGGTCGCCGTTGGTGCCACCCGCGTTCGGTGACATCGTCGTGCCACCAGGCTTGGGGCCGCCTGGGGTCCGGGAACCGCCGCCGAGCTTGCCGCCGAGGCCCGAGGCGAGTTTGTTGCCCATGGCCATCCCCGCGCCCGCGCCGACACCCGAGGCCAGGGCAGGGAGTATCCCGCCCTGGTTCGGCGCCGGGGCAGTGTTCGTGTCGAGGAACTTGTCCACGAGCTTGGTGAACACCTCGTCCAGCGCCTGCAGCACCACCTTACGCACCCGGAGAAGCGCGAAGGTGACGCCCATGACCAGCAGCGAGGAGATCAGGGTCAGGATCACCACGACGATCCCGCCGAGTACCGCGCTGCCGAAGAGCCCGTCCGGGGACATCAGGCTCGATATGGGCCCGGCGATGAGGTCGGGGATCGAGATCAGGAACTCCGAGACGAACTGGTAGATGAACAGCGTCACCAGCACCTCGAGGATCAGCGCGGCCGAGTAGATGATCACCTTGCTGATCGCGGCGAGTGCGCCCAGTGTGGCAAACGGGATGGCTGCGACGAGGCTGAAGGTGCGCTTGACCGCGCCCACCAGCATGCCGATGGCGTACCAGAAGCCGAGCAGGGCGATGGAACCGAGCACGGTGGCCGCGTTGTGCCAGTACATGAACTTCGCCGGTCCGGTGCCTACCTGGCTCACGGTCATGTGGTTCTCGCGGGTGAAGCCGCTGGTGGCGTTGTTCGAGGAGTACATGGTCATCGAATCGGGGCCGAAGCCGGTGTTGAGGTAGTTGTACATCGACAGCGCCGAGAGGTTGCAGGAGGCGGGCGCCTCGTTGGTCCAGACCGTGAACCCGCACCCGCTTTTCGTACCCGGTGTCGTGTAGGTCTTCGCAGGGCCACCTGGACTGTTCGAGGTCAGGCCGCCGTCGCCGACGGAGAGCACCGGGTGGTTGGTGGGGCCGTAGTCGGTCTCCTCACCGAAGTCATCCAGGTCGCCGTAGCCGTCCTCTTCGATGAACCACTCCTTTTTGTCCTCGGTGTCCACGCCGAGCTTGGTGATCGAGTTCTTGATCCCGGACTCGAAGTCCGAGGCCGCGACCTCGCTACTGGTGATGTAGTCGCCGATGATCCCGAAGGTCGTGAACACCGCGGTGGCGTCGTCGGTCGCCGTGCGGCCGACCCCGGTGGTGCCGTCACGCCAGGCTGCTTCTGCGTCCGTGGCCTTCTGCCCGACGTGGAGGCCGGCGTAGGTGTCTCCGTGCGACTGCTTGTTAATCGCCAGTGCGCTGGTGCGTACCGACATCAGTGCCTCGGAGCTGGCCTGCCCGTTGTTCCACGCGATCGATGCCGCATCGGGGATCCCCAGCCGGTCGCGCATCGCCCAGGCCTCGAAGTCGACGTAGGTCGAGAGCACCACGCGGGTGGGGCCGGAGTGCTGGCCCAGCAGCGAGTCGTCGAACTTGTCGAGCACACCGGTGTACAGCGAGCCGAGCAGCGGCAGGCCCACGCCGATGAAGACGAGGCGCACGACGAGTTTCTTGATCGCCGCGCCCCGGTCCATCTTCTTGAACAGCACCAAGGCGATGACGGTGAAGGCGAGGAACAGCGGGACCAGCACTTCCCAGGCGATACTGGTGAGTACCCCGTACCAGTCGCTGATCCAGGTCTGCAGGCCTGCGAGAGCTCCGCCGCCGGTGTGGCAGGTCTCAGCGCCGGTACTGTCGGTCGCGCAGACCATTCCCTGGCCGAAGGTCTCGTTGACCGCGGAGACAGCCTGGTAGAACCACATGAACGGGTTGACGAGCTTGAGCAGTTGGATGATCAGGTAAAACAGCGTGCCCGCGGCCAGTGCCAGGGCGTAGAGCACCCAGATACCTGATCCGCCGATCATGCTGACGATCAGGCCGCCGATGCCCGAGGACATGGTGTCCAGCCCGAGGTCGGCGTTCGTCGCGCCGAAGTGGGCGTAGTCGAGCATGCCCGCGTAGATGTCCGCACCGTCACCGTCGCCGTCGGCAGCGGTGAGCGTCCCGTACCCGATGGTCTGCGAGGACCCTGACATCTCAGCGAAGAGCCAGCCGACGACGTCGCCCAGGCTGAACTCCGGGTCGGCGTAGCCGAGCATGTCGCCGCCTGTGGCGGGGCTGCTCGTGACCTTCTGCCAGTCCTCAGTCATCCGGTCCGCGGGATCGGCTTGGCCCTCCGGGGAGTTCTCCTGGCTGAAATACGACGATGCGTTCGATGCCAGCTGGTAGAGCGAGTAGTTGTCGCGCTCATCCTCGTCGTCGGCGGCTGACGTCGCTGGCGCGAGCGCCGTCGCCAGTAGCGGGACGGTCAGCACCGCGAGCAGCCCGAGAACGAGCACACGCGCGAGGACGATCCGGGCGTGCGCGCCGCTGCGCGATCGGGCCCGCCTTCCGCGTGCGATGCCCGTGTCCTCACGGTCTCGTGGTGCTGCGATCCGGCTCATCGCTTCGCCGGCTTCCGTGGGGCCTTCCGCGTGCCGGCGGGCTTGTCGGCGGTGATCGTGCCGGTGCCGCCTGCTGGTTGTTCCGGGACCTGCGCGTGGCTGGCCGTGCGCCGCGGCCGGCTTTCCTGGAGGTCACCGTCGGCCTCGGCCATCCGGACGCTGGTGAGGTTCGCACCCGCCACCGGCGTGTCGTCCATGATCGCGTCCATCCGCGCGGCCTCCTCGGCCTTGGCCGCCTCGAGCCGTACCTGCCTGCGCTGGGCTTCACGGTGGGGGTTGATCCCCAGCGCGAGGTCGAGGTGGAACACGACGTTGGACACGTCACGGCGCAGAAACGTGAGGTTCTCGCCCTTCGTGGTGATCAGCTGGGCAAGGTCCGGCGGGATCTGCTGGTGCAACTGCTTCTGGTACTCGGCCACTGTCCGGTCGCGCATCGGGCCGAAGAGCGTGTAGTCCGCGGCGTCGAACTTGTTGAAATCGGAGTCCTCGAGCATCGTGTCGACATCGTTGTAGCTGTAGACCACGCGGCCGCCGCGCTCGTGTAGATGGTCGAACTGGGTACGCAGGTAGTTCTTCACCCGGTCGTCGATCAGCTCGGTGCCATGGATGATCACGGTGTCACCCAGGCCCACCTTGCCGACGGCGAACCCGACGATGTTGACCAGCTGTGCCATGGCCACGCCCTTGCCGCGGCGCATCAGCCGCGAGAAGTCGTAGATCACGCGTGGGGAGTCCCGGACGCCGTCGACCGCACTGGCGGTGTGGTTGTTGAACAGGTCGCCGTTCGTGCTCAGCATGGTGTTCGCGATGCCCCGCAGCACGTTGTACGCCCGTAGCTGATCCGGATCCGTCTTCGACGAGTGGAGCAGCGTCTTGTGGGCTGTGGCCAGGTAGGAGACGAACATCTGCAGGCGGGGGGCCTGTTCGTGCGGGATGTTCACCACGCGCAGGCGGTGGCGCTGTTCTGTGGCGTTGTGCCGCCACATTCCCTGTTCGACGTAGAAGTCCGTCGCGGTGTCCTCGAGCGCACTGCGGATGATCGAGCCGATCGCGCCATCAGTGGTCTCGTAGAGCTGCTCGAACATCAGCTTGAGCTTCTCCATCTGCGCGGCGAAGACGGTCAGCTCCTCGGCCTCGTCGCCGAACATCTCGAACATGTTCACGTCGCCGGCGTTGAGGTCGACGCGCGAGGTGAGCCGGGCGAACGTCGGGCCGAGCTTGTCGAGATCCACCCCGTCGAGAACGAGATGGACAACGTTGCCGTTGCCGAGCAGGCAGGCTTGCGAGAGTTTCGAGCACCACATGTTCGCGACCCGCTGGCGGTCGAGATAGTCGCTGAGCGTCGCGTCCGCCACGACAAGATGGTGGGCGTAGGTGTTGACGTCCATGAGCACGGCGGAGTTGTTGACGTCACCGACCATGTAACCGACGTACTCGCCGGCCTTATCGTTGAGACCGTTGGTCACCAGCGAGTACGAACCGGCCAGCTCGGTCGAGGTGAAGTGAAAGCCCCTGCCGCGCTTCTTGTCGTTGTTCTTCCAGAGGCTCGACAGCTCCTGGCGTTGCTCACCGGCGTATGCGGCTGTCGTGAGCGTGCCGAACCGGTCGATGTACAGGCGCGTGATCCGATCGATCGAGTCATCCAGGGTCTCCAGGTCGGGTGCCTTGAGGAAGAGCCGGTTGTGCACCGAGAGGTAGCTCGCACCGTCCTGGATCTCGCCGATGGTGATCTCCAGGTCGGAGGAGATCTTCGCGGCCTTGCGCCTGGAGGAGGTCGTGCCCGTTTCCTCCTGCTCGGTCGCGTCGAGCCTGTCGAGCTTCTCGGACTGCTTGGTGAACGAGTCGATCCACTTGTCGTCTCGACGCCGCACCTGCTCCAAGACCACCGCGGTGACCCGATCGTCGAGGCCATCCGGGATCCGGTCGATGCCCCAGAAGGCAGCGAAGTTGTCATGTGCCGCGTCGTCGTGGAAATACGCCAGCACACAGGCGACTGAGCCGTCGACCTCGAAGTAGTCGGAGCGGAAGAGGTACTTCTCCTTCGGCTTGAGCGCCAGCAGGTGCGGGTGCGCCTCGAAGCCGCCCGCGAGCGTCTTTTTCTCCTGGCGTCGCCGCCACCAGTTCTTCGTGGACTCGGCCGCGTCGTCAGGTTTCGCGGCAGCCGGGGAACTACCCGGTGATGCCCTGGAAGGCGTTGCGTCGTGCGTGTTCTGCCCCGGGATGCCCAGTTGCGCCCGGGCCTTTGTCCTCAGCGCCATGGTGTCCTTCGTCTGCTCGTCGTTCGCGCTGTCGTCCGCGTGGTTAGCGCAGCGATGCTGTGAGGGACAACGGCTCGTCGTCGATGCCCTGGTAGAAGACCCGCAGCATCGGCTCGGCCTCCGCGCGATCGAGGACCGTCGCTTCCTTGATCATCAGGGAGGATCCTTCGACTTCGGCCTGGAGAACCATGCGTCCCCGGCGCAGTGCGTCCGCGCTCTTGCCTTTGAGTAGCAGGTACTGGTGGATGGAGGTGAACTTCCCGCCCACGTGCTGGGTCAGGATGTCGTACTGCTCGTTCTGCAGCTCGACCAGATCGGGGTCGCGGACCGCCAGCGCCTGGTTGCGCTTCTCCAGAATCGCCACCTGGTGGTAGATCCGCTGTGGCTCCTTGGTGGTGATCGTCAGCCACTCGCAGCTGGTGTCGACCTTGCGCCAGAACGAGTCGGCCCGGTCGAGGATCCCGATCCGGTCGGCGTCGAAGAGCAGGTAGCTCGCCGAGCCGACGACCAGGAAAATCTGCCCCTCGCTGTGATCGGAGAAGTGGATCCGCCCGTCGGCGTCGATAGCGTCGATGCCGACGATCGAGTGGAAGTCCGAGGGGGCCGAGCTGCGGCGGGTGTAGACATGCCGTGCCTTCACCGGTGCGTACGCCAGGAGCGCGGGCAGGGTCATCGCTCGCAGCTGCTTGGTCTTCGTCATCCCGCCGAAGTAGATGATCACCGCCAGCCCCCAGATCACGAACAGCGTGATGAAGACGGGGGATGCGCTCGAGATGAACGTCGAGGTCGTCACCCACAGGAGGATGAGACCGCCGCCGCCGAAGAAGAACAGCTGCTTGATGGGTGAGGGTTTCGCCGCCCATCCGCCTTTGCTCAGCGTGATCTCGTGATCCAGGAATGACCTGTTGATGCTCGTCGGCACCTTGTAGGACATCTTCGCCATCGGTGTCTCCCCGTGAGTACGCCTCTCGTCGTGCCGCTTGTCCGAACGCCCTCCTTCGTGAGGAGCACCTGAAATGGCCTGTGGGGTATGGGGGCGCGTGACAGGTCAGCCGGTGCGGATCTGGCGCGGTCATCCCCAGCCCGTCCAGGTCACCTGCACGGGGCGGCGTCGGGCGCGCCGGCATCAGTCGAACGACGGAACAAGCTTCTTCGTCCCGTTCTCGTCCTTCCACGTCAGCCGCGCATTGAACTTCCTGCCCTTCCTCGACACGAACCCTGTGCCCTCGATCGTCTTGCCCGCTGCCAGGTCCTGACGCTGCGCGTCAGTGAAGGTCACCCGGCACCAGGACGACGGCGGCATCCCAACGTCGGGCACGATCTTGTTCGCCGTCGGGTCCCAGCGCACCGAGCAGCCGAAGTTGTTGCCGGTCCTGGGACTGACGAAGTTGTCGATCGTGAGCGACTGCCCGGCTTCGAGCGCTGTGATCTCGGCCGCGGTGAAGGTCCGCCCGCACCACGTCGTCGGGCCGCCCGGAGCGTCGAGCTGGAAGCCAACGTACGTGCGTCCTTTGAACGTGCCTATGCCGAGCTTGCCGTGGGCGGTGAAGGGCGTGCCTGAGTGGCTTGTGGCCTGGAACGAAACCTGCTTACCGGCAAGCAGCCTCGTGACCTCGTCGTCCGAAAATTCGTGGTCCGACCAGATCTTCTTGAACGCGACCTTCTTCGGACCGCCGGGCGCGGTCTGCCACACACCTTCGGCGCGGGTGGATACCTGGGTCTTGCTCAGTCCCAGTGCCGAGCGCATCGTCGCCGCGTTCGTCTGCATCGTGGCGATGTCCTCGACGACCCAGCCGGCGACGACCTTGAGGCACTGCTCGGCCGTGGTCCTTCCCGCGGCGATGTCGCGCATGTCGGCGTAGACCTTCTCGGTGAGTCCGAGGTCACCGATCCGCGTGCCCGGCAGCAGGTGCCAGCTAATCTCACCGGCCTTGGCCAGCAGGAGCTTGCGCCCCTTTTCCACGAGCAGCGGATACTTCGCCGTCGTCGAGGTCACGTCGGAGTATGTCGAGGTGCGTGTCGCGCCGGTCCCGACATCGCGCCGCTCCAGTTGCTTCATCAGCCACCGCATGCTCGGATGCTCAGGGCGTTTGTTCGCGCCTTCGAAGACGAACGGTTCGGCCTGGCAGCCCAGGCCTTTCGCCGACTCGTTCTCGTCGTCGGCGGCGTCGCCCGCGTCGGGATCGAAGACCTGCTTCCATCCCAGCGACAGCGGTACGTGGGCGACGCCGAGGAAGGCCGGGTACTTCTCGACGTGGCCCTTCTGCTGTTCGTAGAGGTGATCCTCGGCGATCATCGCCAGGTAGTTCTTCGCCAGTGTCTCGTAGATCAGCCGTCCCGCCTTGCCGTACTTCTGCTCGACCGCGTCGAGCGACGCGGGCACCGCCGGGCCTGGGCGGTTCGCGCCGTGTGCGCCCTTCGGCTTCACATGCGTGGATCGGGGCGCGCGATGCGTCAGAAGTTTCGGGTCGACGCCCACCACGCCCGCAATCCTGTCGACCAAGGGAGCGAGTTCGTCGAACTGCCCGGGCGTGATGGTCTTGTCCTCCGTACGCGGGTACGAGACGACCTGGTCCTCGTACATCTTCTGATAGGTCGCGAGCACGAGCTTCGCCTTGACGTTCTTGCCGGCCAGTAGCGCGGACAGCGCGGCCAGGTCCAGCAGCCTCGGGGGAGCGGTCCGCTTCACGGCCTTGTCGTCGAGCACCACGGGCGAGGGCCCGTACTGCCGCGGGACCTGCTCCTTGCGGCCGAACCGCGGCTCGTCGGGGTTGGTGTACATCACGTCGTTCTCGTCACGAAACCGGTTCTGGAAGAACGGCTTCTTCACATAGTCGTTGTAGGCCTTGAGCTGGTCGCCGACGAGCTTGATCATCGCCGACTTCAGCCGTCCCTGGCGCAGCACGGTGTTCTGCCCGGACGACCGCGCCATGGTGGTGGCGATCCGCGTGAACTGCATCGAGAGCAAGTCGAACTGTGAGCGGTAGCGCGCCTTCTTGTACTCGTCGAAATCCCGCAGTGACGGGACTACCGTGCGACTCGTGAACGCCCTGCGCAGCGAGGCCACGGTCTCGTCGGTGAAGTACATCCGTGACCAGATCCTGGGCTTCAACCCCAGCTCCAGGAAAGTGTTCACGGCGATCATGCCGCCCTCCCCGGTGGGATCCACGTCGGTGGCGATGACAATCTCGTCGCAGCCACCCAGCGCGCGCTGCACGTCCCGCGCGACCGGGCCCGCGTCCTTGATGAGCTCGAGCTTCCAGTCGAGGTCATCCGGGTCCCACGGCAGATTGCCCAGGTCCCACTGCTGATACTTCTGCGCCAAGCCCCGGCCACCGACCATCTTGTGCGGCTCGGCGAACTCGTACAGATGGCCCCGGGCATGGGCGATGACGAACGGTTCGCCGGAGTACGTACCACTCATCCCCCCGAGGGCCGCGGCGACGTGCCGCGCCGCGCTCGGCTTCTCCGTGAGGATCCCGACAACCATCGTGACTCCTTCTCGCCGGCTACTCGGAAGCGAGTACCAGCCTACCCTATAAGCCTATCGAAAAGGTATTCGAATAGTAGTCGAAAGGAGGTTGGGTGCTGGTGCCGGGACAGGTGCTGGGCCTCGATGAGGACGAGGTGCTCGCAGTCGTGCATGCGCCTCCATTGCAGGATGCCTGCGTGAGACTGTCGTTCTGGGTCTCCGGCGCCGGACACGACAGTTCACGCGCGGAGGCGCGAATCGGCTGCCACCTGTCGTGGTAGCTGGACTTCCTCAGGGTGCGGGTCTGCAGCGGTGATGCAGTACAGCCCGCAGGCATCGCGCCGAAGCCCAGTTCGTCATAGCAGGTCCGCGCGACCGCACCCCCCGGCGTCAGCGGTCCCTGCGTGAGTTCGCCCACGAGGCCGGTGCAGTGGCGCGGCGGCCGGGCAGGGGATCGCCGGCACCGCTCCCGCTCAAGGGCTCATTGGCCCGGGGTGGTTCCAGGTGTGTTCCGGCGATCTCCTGCCCGGCCGCCAGACGATCATCCCAGTGTTGTCTGGCCGGGGTGTTCCCAGGCAGTGCGTTCGTCGTAGTGACGGCCGTGGAGCAGACAGTGGTGCAGGCACGAGAGCAGCCGACCGGACAGCTTGCGCAATGCGGCGGCGTGGGTGTCACCGCACTGCCGGCGACGATCGTAGTAGTCCCGGCAGCCTGGTGATTGCCGCAGCGTCGCGAACGCCCAGAGGAACGCGGTATCTTTCAGCGTGCGGTTGGCGACGTGGCGGTGGGTGACCTGCCGGGCGCTCCCGCTGGCCCATGTCAGTGGCGCGGCGCCGGCGTAACCTCGCAGGCCCCGCGCGGTGGCGAACCGCGAGGGATCGTCCCCGATTTCGCCGAGGAGTCGAGCGCCGGTCAGCGGGCCGACCCCGGGGAAGGACAGGTAGATCGGGGCGTGCGGATGTTCGGCGAACGCGGCGGTCGCCGCGACGGTCAGGTCGGTGATTGTGCCCGCGCGATGCCGCAATTCGGCGACAGCGGCACGGACCTGCGTTCCCAGCGCGGCCTCAGTCGCGGATTTCTGGCGTAGCCAGGGTTGACGGACCAGGGCATGCAAGCGCGCTGCCTGCTGGTCCAAGCAGCGGGTGCGCCCGGCTTGGGCGAGGAGGTGACGCCATCGGACTACGGTCAGCTTGGTCGCTTCGGCCGGGGTGGCGGCGCAGGCCAGGACGGCGAGGGCTTCTGGTCGCAGCAGGCCGCCGCGATAACCCTGCCAGGCCTGGACCATGGCCGGGTGGAACTGCCGCAACAGCGACCGCAGTCGTAGTCCCTGCCTGCGCTGCGTGCGGGCCTCGAAGTCCTGGGCATGAGCGAGAACGCGGATCGCGGCGGCAGAGTCGCTGTTGGCCGGCGGAAGACGGTGGTGGTGGCGGTCGGTACGCAGGATATTCGCGAGCACAACAGCGTCGCCTTTATCGCTTTTCCGCTTGGTGGGGTGGAGTCGTCCGCGGTAGCCCGCCACGACCGCGGGGTTGAGGGTATAGACAGGCTGGCCAGCCTGCCGCAACGCTGTGACCAGAAGACTACCGCTGGCCTCGATAGCGACTGGCACCCCCTTGCGTCGATGTCGCGAACTGGTGCTGACACCGGACAACAGGCTGAGTATGTCTCGCACACCCTGTGGCGACTCGGGAACACGCAATCGCGCAACGACGGTACCGCTGTCGTCGACCACGGCAACGTCGTTGAGCTTCTCGGACCAGTCGATTCCGGCGTAGAACCTCACCGTGCTCCCGCCGCGGTGGGACGGCCTGCAGCGGGCAAGCTGGGGCGATAGGACATTGATTTCACTCCTGGCGCGTCGACGTAGGCAGGCTGGCGTGCCCGGCACTGACCTCGGAGGCCGGGTAGCCGCACAACCCCCGCTGGCGCAGGGAAAACGAGGTCCCTGCCACGGTATCGGTGTCGATGGACGGTGATCAAGGCGGTCCGGAGCCACGGCGATCAGCCGGTCCGGCGGCACGGCACATGCCCGGTTCATCGGCCAGTCAGGACTCGCTCCGTCCAAAGCCAGGATCGCCGGGGCGTCATTGCTACTGTTGGAACATTGGCGACAAGTCAGGAGCTTTGGCCCTGGCAGCCCTGATGACCCTCTCTCGGAAATCCGGCGCTTGAAGTGAGGAACGATGACCAGTCCCTCGAGGAGAACACGATGAACGAGCCTGGTGCCAACCACCTGGCTCGGAAACGCGATGAGTCGATCGATACCGGCCAGCCGACTGCGAGGTTCGCCGCGAGCGGTGAGCGCATTCGCGCTGCGGAGGTCTACGTGGTGGCGCCCGACGGCACACCGAATCTCAACAGGCCGCAGGAGTACCTGTTCATTCAGCCTGATCATCTCTGGCGTGCGAGTTGGCTTCCTGAGTGAGCTGGCTGGGTCAGCCTGATTCGTGATGACGAAAATGGTCTCTTACCATCCGGCGTGGTCACCCGCGCCCGGGCTATTGGGCGTGTGCGCATATGCGGACGGCGAGATTCTCCTCGGGCGCGGGAAGGATCTACTGGCAGCGACAGCGAACACTGCCGCCACGTTGAACAACTCGTCGCCCGCCTCCATGGCCGCCGTGTCTGTGCCAGCCGGTTTCATCGTGAACTGGTCCACAGCACGCTCGGCGAGCACCGGCGCGTCGCGCTGGGTTTGGACTCCGATCCGGGCGCATGATCTTCCGGACACTACTCGGAGTCTTCCGAGAATCCGCCGTTGCAAGTGAGCAATGTTGAGCGTTGGTGATGCCACTGTCCCCATCGGGCCGCGGGCCAGCACGGATCAACGCCACCCAATCCGTGAGGGCCGACACGCTTGTGACCGGATTGGCGGAATCCCGGGTCGAGCCTTACCGCCCGGAATTTGTGGACGACTGGGCCAGGCCTTTACGCGTCCCCCCGAAGTGAAGCGCCACAGTTGCCGCGAGGTTGTTGAGTTCATGCGTACGGGCCCGCACTGCTCAGTGAACTGGTGAGTGGACCGCTACACCTTTCACGAAGGCGTCCCACTCCGACGGCGTGCAGATGAAGATCGCGCCGTCGGGGTTCGAAGGCTGCCACAGCGCGGTGTACGTGACACCGTCGGAGTGCGGAACATGGGCATACGCGATCACCGCTCCGGGGGTTGGGCCGATGTCGGGGTCAGCACTCAGCCACGTCACGCTCCGCGGCTTAGGTGGCTGACGAACGTTGGGTTTCTGGTCTCGTTGATCTTCTTGCATCGACTCGTCTGCTCCTTTCGGCCAGTCCGCTCACGTGGTCATCGGACTTCGGCGACGGTGAGGACCTCCTGCAGGGGCATGCGTCCTGGTGCGGCTTCGGTTTCGACCTAGCGGATATCATTACTGGTTGGTGGTTGAACGCGGCCGGGGGTGGAAGTCGCGTGGCTGCCGACGTGTGGTGCTCGCTGGCGCGGCGCGCGTCCCGCCGCTGCCACCCCGCAGGCTGCTATCGCGAGCGCTGCGGCAGCCGGGGCGAGGACGGCGACGCCGGCTTCGGCGACGAGGACTCCACCGAAGATGCCACCAGCGGCGTTGCCGAGCTGGATCGCGGATCCGCCGAACGGCAGAAGCAGGCCAGGGTGTGCAGGTGGTGCCAGGTCGAGAAGCCACCGGGCCACCGGCGGATTGAGCGCCCAGTACGCGGAGCCCCACACCGCTGCGATAACGGCAGCGGCGCCGATCGCACCGTCGAACAGCGGTAATGCGGCGAGCGCCACTGCGCACACCGCGGTGCACACCAAAACGGAGCGGCGTCCGCCGTAGCGATCCGCGGCACGGCCACCCAGCAGAGTGCCGAGGACGCCACCGAGGCCGAACACGGCTAGCAGCACGGTGACGGTGTTCGCGTCAGCGTGGAACAGTTCGTCCAGCACGGGGGACAGGTAGGTGTAGAGAGTGCTGGTTGCCATGCAGGCCAGCACGGTGGCCAAGAGGCTTGCTGCGACACGGCGGTCCGCGACCGCCGCGCGACGTTCCCGTGGGGGCATCGGTACGGGCACGGCCACGCTCGGCACGATCACCGCGATCGTGGCGGCGATCGCCACGCACAGCCCGCTGACCAACCAGAATGCCCCGCGGAAGCCGATGCGCTCGCCCAGCTGCCCCGATAACGGGACACCGATCAGGACCGCCAGCGCAAGCCCGACGAACACCACGGCGCTGGCCCGCGCGCGGTCCGCCGGCCGGTTCAGCGCCGCCGCCACCGCGGTGGCGGCGGGAATGAACGCCGCCGCGCCCAGCGCGGTGATGACGCGGCCGGCGACCAACACCGGATACGCCGGGGCCAGCGCCGCCACGGCGTTACCGACCGCGGTCAGGGCCAGTGTGCCTGCCAAGAGCCGGCGTCGTCCCCACCGACTCGTCACCGCCGCGGTCGCCGGCGCTGCCAGGCCGCACACGAGCGCGAACACGGTGGCCAGCTGCCCGGCGGCGGCCGGGCTGACATGCAGTTCGGCAGTCACCGACGGGAGAAGCCCGGTCATGATGTAGCCACTGGTGCCCACGGCGATCGTGCCCAGCCCCAGCGGGTAGGTCCGTGCATCCAGCCGCTCGGTCATGATTGGCCCCCGCGTGGCCCGGGCACGTATCCGACCGTCGGTGTGCTGGCTCTGTGGTTGGCCCAACTGGCCGCGGCGGCCAGCAATCGCTCTGCTCCATGCCGGGAGCCAGCGGTGACACGCACCCCGTGCCCGGGAAAGAGCGCGACCGTCAACCGGAAGGCACGGCAATGCCGCGCGAACGACGCGGCTTCCTCCCGTAGCGGCAGCCACAGAAAGTTCGCGCCCGACACCGGGTAGCGCACACCGAGGTCGGCCATGCCGGCATGCATCTGCTCGCGCACGGACCGGACATTCTGGATCTGGCTCTGGAGCTGGCGGGGAGCGGCGAGACTGGCCAGTGCTGCCACAACAGCGGCTGAACTGACCTCGTAGGGCACGGCGAGCGAGGCCGCGCGCGCAGCTATGCTCTCGTGAGCCAGGGCGTATCCGACCCGAAGGCCAGCCAGTCCGTACGCCTTGGAGAACGTCCGGGTGACCACCGTCCGAGACGTCCAGCGGGCCCGCTCTCCGGCGTTCTCGATCAGCTCGGGCTCGAACTCGCTGTACGCCTCGTCGAGTACCAACCTCACCGGTTCGGGCAACCGCAGGCCGAACTCCCGCAGCCGCGCGAGTGGCGTGACGGATCCGGTGGGATTGTGGGGATTGGCGACGATGACCGCGGAGGTGGACGAGCCGACCGCCGCCCGCATCGCGGACAGGTCGCAGCTACCGTCGGGGGCCAGCGGCACGGCCACCGGCACTCCTCTGGAAAGCCTGATGATGTGCGGGAACGCTGTGAAACCGGGTTCGGCGTAGACCACCTCACGCCGGTCGCCGACCGGCCGCGGCTCGTCGGTATGCAGCAGCGACAGCAACCGGACCAGCACGCTGGCGGAGCCGGCGCCGAGCACTACAGATGTCTGCGGCACCTGATGGCGGTCAGCGAGCGCCTCGCTCAAATCGGTAGCTGTAATCGCGGGGTAGCGCTGAATGCGGCTGGACAGGTCGGCTACCGCATCGGCCGCCGCGTCGAGCGGCTCGGGCAGCTCGGCTGCGGACAAGTCCAGCCACGGGGCGCCGTCCGGGCCGTTCATGACGTCCTCCGACGCGGAGTCGGACGTGCCGGGCGACACGACGACGGCTGTGCGGGAGCACGCTGGTCGACCGACCGCCCGGCGCCGACCGCAGTGGGCAGGAGGGCAATCGACGTGCCGGGTAGGTGCTGGAGTACCCGTATCCGAGACACCGGGCGGTCCGCGTCGACCGCGCGGGATTCCCGTCTGCATGGGAACCCCGCGCGGCCACACGGGGTCTCGGCTGCCCCTGACGACACGCGTAGCGGCCAGATCAGGATGTCGGCGCGCTGACCTGTGGCGTCGTTGACGGCGGGAATGGGCATGACCGAGACCACGGTTTCTCCTCAAGACGTGGAGCGGATGTCGGATCAGGTGTTACGAGCGCTCAGCCGGATCAGCACCACGGGACCGTCGGCGTCCCGCCGCCCCCCGGCGCCGTGTTCTGGACCACGTGCCACAGGTCCGAACGGACCCAGCCGTAGCGGCCGGCGTGCGAGGCCCAGCCCCAGGCCCATCCGTCGCTGGCGACGCGCTTGCAGCCGACCCAGTAGTACGCGCCGTAGGGGATGGTCCCGATGACGGTGCCGGAGACGGGGCTGCTGCGGATCCGCGCACCGGCGGCGACTCCGCGAACTTCGATCCAGCCCTGCGCGGAGAACGCCGGAGCGGCCGGAGTGGTCGGCCCCGCAGCGCGTACCCCAGGGTCTGAGGTGATCCGTGTACCGTCCGGTGCGATCGCGGGCACGTTTTCGTTGCCGGTACCTTCACCGGGCGCGCCGACGTCCGGGGTCGTCGTCGCGGCCGGAGCGTGGACGTGCGTGACCGGTGCCGCGTTCGCGGCGGCTCCACCAGTCACCATGGCAGCCAGAGCCAGGCCGGCGATCGTGGCGGTGCGCAGGTGGGTCTTCGTGATGATGCCCATGGCGTTCCTCTCATGTGTGTGTTTGTGGTGTAGCCCCGGGCGCTTGCGTCCTGGGAAGGGAAGCGGGCGCACCGGGCGTCGGCGCAGAGCACCGGACGTGTGATGGGTCAGCCGGTCACCGGGTGGTGGCCCACGCGTGGAGTGGGCTTGGGTGCGGGCTGGTCGGACGTGCCGCCGGGGGTGTCCGAGCTGAGCTGGTTGTCAGCGGGTGAGGTGGCGGGCGGTCGTCCCGGGGGAGCCGTCGGCCCGGTGGCCGGCGGCGTGTTCGGGCCGTGCTCCGCGGTGGCGACAGCGATCGTCTCCGCGGCTACGGTGCCCGCGTCGACGGTCCGGACGGTGATCTGGGGACTGCCGCGGTAGGAGAACTGGGTGTCGGGAGGCGGCGATGTGCTGCGTGAGTGGTCGTAGCGGGCCTTTCCCTCGACGCACTGATCGCTGATCGGCTTGTCCCTGAGGGGCAGCGCGCCCACGGGCGCTTCTGCGTGTGCGGCGCTGTCCCGGCTCGAAGCTGAACTCGGAGCGGTCCGTACTGCGTGGTCAATGGACGCCAACGGTGTGGCACTGACGGGGTCGTCCGCGGTCGCCGATATGTGGCAAGCCGACGATGTAGTCGCGGCGGTACGCGCCGTCGGGTTGGCGCTGAGCTCCGGGCCGATGATGCCGGTGACCGCAAGGCCGATGGCGCCAGCGCTGGCCAGGGCGGTGTGCGTTGTTCGAGTAGCGGTTCGGGTCACTGGTCCTCCTGGGTTTCGCTGCCGCCCCGGCGGAGTCGGACGTGGCTGGTCACCTGATCAGCACGGGAGATCCGATGGGCACTTCTGTGCTGAGCAACCGCAGTGCGTCCGGTGGGATCCGGATGCAGCCGTCAGAACTGGGTCGGCCGTAGCTGGTGCGGCCGAAGGAATCGGGGTTCGGCCAGGTGTGAATGCCGAGGGTGCCGGGCCCACCGCCGTAGGAGTCGAAGACCTCGCTGTGGGCTCCGAGGGGGAGCACGATCGGCGACACCGTAGCCTGACTGTCCTTAATGGATGCAAGGATGAATGTTCGGGTCGCCGGGGTGGGTGTGCTCGGCTTTCCTATACCCACCGGCCACTGGGCGACGATGGTGCCGTTGTTGACCAAGGTCATGGTGAACGTCGCGCGGTCGACTTCAATCCGGTATGGACTGTGTGCCGTGACGATCCTGGAGTCGAGATAGATCCAGCCGGTGGAGTCGTTGGGACGGCTGGGAACAAGTACCTCGACCCAGCCCGGCCGTTCGGCAACGATCGGCAGCCACGTGTCGCTGACGAGTTGAGTCGGGGGAACCGCCGCGATTGCGAGACCTCCCGGCGAGCTGTAGAGCGGCACCGTTGTGGTCGGGTGCACCAGCCGGCCGCTGGGTGTGCCATCAGGTTGCGGATCCGTGGTCGCGTTGAGCACGGTGCCGAAAACCGTGGCCGCTGGAAGCGCGTCGAGTTGCTGCTGGCTGACCGGCCGCGGCGCCGCGACTGAGGGAGTGTCGTCGGCGTCCGCGGCGGCCGGCGAGGCGGTCGAGGTGCCCGAATTCCGCGCCACTGAGTGCCAGTCGCCGGAAACGGCCCATCCCGCTACGCCGAGAGCGGCGGCGACCAGCGCAACGACGGTCCACGGCACGATTCGACGGCGGCGCGTTGCCGTGGGCGGCTGTTCGAGATCGCGCCGCGCACCCGAGGGGGTGGTCGGGCCGGTCGCACCGTCCTGCCGTGGTTCGTGCTGGTGATCCCGGTGAGCGCGTCGGTCGTCGTCGCCATCGATCACAATGAACCTCCTTTCAACTCGGTGGGGAGTCCTGTGGATGTGTTACGGCCATCGTGCGTGTTGCGATTGAATCGACGTGTACCGACAGTGTTTAACTGCGGAGAATCTGGCACCCTCGGAACGATTCCGGCGCGGGGATACCGACTCTCGGCGTCTAGTGCGGTGCCCGCGTTTGCTGGCTCTGTGAACAGCGATTGTGCTTCGCTATTCCCACTGTGCAGCGCCTTGAATGGCCATGTCAACAGCTTTCCGTTCGGGAGAGAACATGTCTATGGCTGGGACATTTTGGTCGCGACAATCTCCCCTGGTGCGATGTGAGCCAGGGTTGCGAATGGGTCTCAGATCGTGGTTGGGCTAACTTCTCGTGAGTGCTACCCATCTGCGATGAATTGTCGTTTCGATCTGCATGGCGACGTGTCGGCCCGGGTGTATGGCCGATTGCTCGGACATGTTGCTGAACGGGCATGGTGCTCGATCGTGCCTCGCTGAGGCATTTCTTGGGTGCTGGGCGGCCCAGGTGACCTCCTGGTCGCCGCCGGTGCACGACGCGGCAGGGATGACTCGGAGCCCAGGCTGCTTACCCTGAGCCGTGAGCGCCGATCCCACCGTCATTGTGCGCGCTCGGGGAGGTCCCGACGCCGCACCGTCTCGTGCAGACAGTGCGGCGCCGGGTGGCAGAGCACACGGTCATCGTCACCGGGTGCTCGTGTAATCGGGCAGCAGACGCTCGATGAGCAGATCCGCCACGGTTTCCTGGCCGTCCTCAGGTTCGTGGAACTTCTCGCGCAAGTGCTGGCTGAGTTGTCTGGCCGAGTTGTCCCACTCCTCGTGCCGGATGACGTCGTGGTGAAAATGCTCGCTGGTGCCGATCTCGCTGACCACAACCGGTTCGGAATCAGACAAGTTGGCGGCCAGGTGCAGTACCCCGCGGTCGATGATGATCACGTCTCCGGGGCCGTGTGGCTCCGGCATCAGCTCGAGCGTGGGTGACACGGCGAGCGTGGTCGCGTGCCCGCGCACGACGCTGACCACGATGACGCTGTCCGGATGACGATGCATCACTGTGATGTGTCCGGGCGGCATGACCACCCACCGGGCGGTCACGCCGGCATGGGAACCGCCGTGGACGAAAGTCTGACGCTGCAGCCCCACCTCCCTCACATCGAGGTGGTCGTTCAGCGCGGTAGCCAGCCAGCCTGCCTGAGCTGTGGCGGCGATGTCCTCAAGTTCTTTCACGGGCTATTGCTCCTGTTCGGGCCCAGGCGGGCTTACGGTCGGGTCAGTCGGTGGCTGGCACGCGCGCGGAGAGCCACTGAAGAATCTGCGCGGTGGTCGACGGTGCAGTGGTGGACAAGGCGATGTCGTGTCCCGTGGCGGGCACGACGATTCCGTCGACCGTGGAGCGGGGGCCGTAGAAGTGGCGTTCGTCGGCGGCCAGAGCCGCGCCGCTGCTGCACGGGCCTCCCAGCGGCGGTATGCCGCACATGGTCTGGTCGGAGTCGCCGTTGACGACCAGGACCGGGCCGTTGTAGCCACGCGAGGTCGCCACCAGGAACTCCGGCAGGAAAGTCGCCAGGTCGGTCAGCGAGTAGGTGTCTTTGAGCTGTTCATCCTTCTCGACCACCGCGGGATCGGCGGTCCGGGCGTCGTAGAACACGGCCCGTTGCCCTGGGCTGGTTGTCAGGTAGCCGGGGTCGAAAATCTTCCCGGCGAACCGGGGATCGAGCGCGGCCAGCCTGCCGGGCAGGAGCAGCTGGGCCACGTTCGTCACGAGCTTGAGGCGGTGGCTGATCCCGGTGGTCACGATCGCGTCGACGTCGTGATGGATCCCGGCTTCGGCGTGGGCGATGATCGAACCGTAGGAGTGGCCCACCGCTACCACCTTCGGGTACTGCTGGCCGAGGCGGCCTGCGCGCAGCGCCTGCACCACCTGGTGGAGGTTGTCGATGTTGACGTGCAGGGAAACCCGCGTGCTCGCCGGGCGGGTGCTGGCCCCGGTGCCGATTTTGTCGATCGCGAGGGTGGCATATCCGGCTCGGTTCGCCGCGCGGGCGAACGAGTATCTCTCGGGCTGGTAGGGAAAATCCCAGTACGCGCGGGTGTAGGTGATCCCGGGGATCAGTACGGCCACGGTCTGTGCGCCGGAGGGTTCGCACAGTGTCCCGGCCAGGTTCGCGGCGGTGGAGTCGGCCAGGGTGACGGGCAGGCGAACGTCCCGACAGGTCGTGTGCGGAGGGGCGTCGGCGTCGGCGGGGCTGGCGGGCCCGGTGAGCAGCGCGCCGCACGTGGTGAGGATCGTCAGTACATGGGAGATCCGGCGGTAGGCGGTAGGTGGCATCCGTGATGTCCTTCCTTCCCGCGGCGGGGGAGTGGTGGTGTTCAGTGCCGTGCGGGTCATGTCGGAGTCCTGCCGGGGCGGGGAAGCCGTGTGAGGCGCCAGGTGAGGGCGACGTTGGACGCCGCGTCCTCAGGCGTGCGTCGGCCCAGGCCGCAGGCGGCGCCGACGCCGGAGACTGGGCGGCCGAGGGCGTGCTCGATCAGCCGCAGAGCGGTGGTCGAAGCCTCCGGGTGGGTCTCGTCGGCGACGCCGGCGAGCAACTGGATGTCGTCTCGTAGGGAGCTCAGCGGGTGGTACTTCGCTGGGCTGGTCGACGGGGCGGTGCGCCCGTCGCAGAACGCCACGTGCGCGGCGGGTACCGGGCGTCCGGCGTGGACCAGGCGGGCGGCGACTGCGTTGTGGACAGCGACCATGGGGCGCAGGTCGGTCAGCGTGGACATCGGCTCGTGGGCGAGGTCGCCCCGGCACCAGATGTGAAGCGCCAGCCCCACGTCGCGAGGTGTCTGGCAGATCAGGGCGGCGGTCTGCTGTGCCATCCATGCGGTGACCGCGGGCCACCACGGGCGCGGCACCTTCTCGAACCCGTGCATCACCGCCGGACTTTCCAGCTGAACGACGACCTCGTCCGCTGCGTCTCGGGCCAACTGCGCGATCTGCTCGATTTCCTCAGCTACGGCCCCGGTGAACACCGGCAAGGCCCGCACGGCGCGTCGGAGCACCCGAAACCGGTCCAGAGGCGAAGTGCGACCCCGGAGCGCGGCAGGTACGCCGAAGGCAACCAGCGCGAGATCGAGCGGGGCCGGCATCGACACCTGGTACGGCGGGAGTTCGGGTGCGCTGAGTTGCCTGCGTGCGGCAAAAGCGGCCGCGGCCTCGTTGACGCGGTGCGGTGCCACGTCGGCCGCCGTGAGCCTGTAGCCATGGCGGACCCGGTAGATGGGCATACGGTCGTAGCCCGAGCAGTCGCCGTCGACGATCAGCTCCCAGGCCCCGCGCGCCCGCAGGCCCACCAGCCAATCGGTGATCCAGCGTGGGTCCCGGTCGCTCGGTAGCGCGGTCACAGCGGCTGTGCCCGCGTGATCGAGAATCCACTGCATCCCTGCGCGTGCGGTGGGGCACAGTGCTGCGGGCAGGGATCCGACGAAATGCATCCCTCGTCGGATTGGATCGCTCTTGTGCTCGTCGGTGGCAGGGTGGTCATGGTGGTCGAGTGACGACATCAGGACTCCCCCTCTGCGCCGAGGGCGCTGCGCGTGAGGTCGTCAGTCGCGGCCGAGTCGTTGTTGCCCCGTCGCGCCGCGGCCTGGGCCTGGTGAGTACGCGGTGCTGGCGGGTACAGCTGCCCCGAGGCTGGCAAGGACCGGACGGCGTGCACTGACTCGGCCGCCAGAATGAGCGAGTTCGGCTCGCGCATGCGCCATTCGATGCTGCCCAGCAGCGTGTGCGCCTGCGCAACGTCCTCGAACCGGGAACCCAGCAGCCACACCTGCCCTGGCAGGTAGCCGCTGCGCCGGACCGCGTAGATCTCGGCGGTGCGCGGGAGGTACCCGACGGTCCATGGGCCAGCTCGGTCGAGGGGGTCGATGTCGTCCTCGTCGCCATCGCGCCGCCACTGTTCCCCGAATTCGTCACCCATGACCCGCGTGAAGCCGCGAGCCCCATCTCCACGACGTGAATCTGCCGCGAGAAACGTGGACTCGTCGTCAAAGACGGTCACGGACCCCGGCACCGCTGGTGATCGCCGCCACCCCCTGGCCGCTTCGGCCAGCAGGCCGTACGGGGCATCCAGTTCGATGACGAACCTGCGCAGGAGCCGCTGCAGCACCCAGGCTTCGTTCAAAGAGGACAGCGCGTCCTCGTGGAGCGTGTTCGCATCGGCGAGGATGCGGTCGACGTCGTCGCGTCGGCGCCGTGCGGAGGTCGACCACCACGTTCCCGCAGCGTCCTCGCGCTCCGACCGCAGCTTGTGAACCCGCCTTTGCGCTTGATCAACTTGTTGCGTCAGGCTGGCGATCACACGGCTGAAGCGGCCGTCCAAAGCCAGCAAGTCAGCGGCGGCGTTCACCGAGATGCCGGAACCGGCCGGCCCGATCAGCCACGTGCGAACTTGCGACGGCAATCGATCCGGGCTGTGTCCTATCCGGAACTCGAGCCCGTCCTTGGTGTAGTGCCACATCGGGTGTTGCTGCGACCTCATCCATCTCCTCCCCGAGATGCTGTGACCGGAGTCGGGGTGCCGTCGTGCTCAGGTGACAAGCGCGAAGAACGCGGCACACCGACGCTGGCCTCCCTCGAATGCCGACTGTGGTGTGCTGACCCGCGGCTGGACGACGGCGTCCTCCCCAACCCGTCGGTCCAGCCGCCAGCCGCCTCTGTTGCCAGAGGCGCAGCGAGAGGCATACGGCGTATGGTGCTGGTGGTCAGATCACGAGCCGTGCGCTCGAGGGCCGGACCGCCCGGTCCGCCTCCGATGTACGCACCCTCAACACCACTAGCCCGTATGCCTCCCGCAGTCGATGGCACCCACGCCACAAGATCTCGCCGATCTGCATCGCCGAAGTCCCCCGACTGGGTGATTGCCGCCCCGGTTCGTATAGCGATTGGGAGTGCAAACCAGGGCCTCATCGATGTGCTTACGATAGGGCTGGAAACGGTGTTGTCAAAGCATCAGCCGCACGTATTTGGCCCTTTCTCCACGGGATTTTCCAAGGATTGTCAGGGGAAGCACGTAGCGTCTTCACGCTGCCCCACCTGGCGCTGCACTCTGCGTGATACTGGCTGATCAGAGCGTCAACGGGCCGTGTTGTCGGAGCCTGAGTGCAGGCTCATGCTCTGGCCATGTCGACCGCGAATTGCGTCAAAAAGTGTCGTATTATCGCGGGATCACAATGTGCAGCGGTGGATCTATACGTGGATGCTTGCGGAAAACTTGAATTAGCGATTCGTGGTGTGACGGGTCGCGTTACGTGGCCCTAGAGCTCGGAGTACGTGGTCGCTAAGCCGAATTTACGTGGTTCCCCTGATGGTGCTCGTACTCGTGATCACTGATGCTGAACAGCGGTACGCGTGCCCTGCCGGGGTGCATACGAGAACCCGACGTCGGCAGCAGAGCCGTCACCGGGGCACGCTGGCGCCGCGCACGAGGAGGAATCCCACGATGACAACCACGGAAGCCGCGCTGTTCAGCCCCGGGTACTGGAACGAGTCACTACGGATCGGCGACGCGGTCCGAGAGGCTACCCCGGCCTGCGAGGTGACGCTGCAGAACGGTCTTAGGGTCTGGATCATCACCCGCTACCACGACGCACGGGCCGCGCTGGCCGACTCCCGGCTGAGCAAGGACGTAGACGGGCTCCTAAACCTCATCGAGCGGCAGTTGGCAGCCTTGGGTCTTGGCACCGACATGTCGGTGATGTTCAAGCCGAGCATGATCTTCCGCAACGATCCCGAGCATGCCCGCCTCAAGCGGCTGGCCGCCGCGGGATTCACCCGCGGTCGTGTGGAGAGTTTGCGCCCACGAATTGAGCGCCTGACGGCGGAGACTGTGGCGAAACTCCCTCGCGATCGGCCGATCGACCTGATGGACACCGTGGCGGTTCCGCTACCGCTGACAGTGATCTGCGAGCTGCTCGGCGTGCCGGCGGGAGAACGAACCCCGCTGCGCGGATGGGTCGCGGCGATGAACGAGGACCTTCAGGACGTCGTGGTCCGCGCATCACACGAACTGGAGGTGTACTTCGACACCCTGATCGAACAGAAACGGCGGAAGCCAGAGGACGACTTGCTGTCCGCGCTCGTGCACATCGGGGACGACGAATCCGATCAGCTCACCCACGATGAGCTGATCGGGACCATCGCCCTGCTGCTCAACGCCGGGCACGACACCACCGCGAACACCATCGGTAACGGTGTGCGCTGGCTGCTGAAAGACGACCGTGACTACTGGCGCCTGCTCGGGCAGCAACCTGAGCTGGTGCCCAACGCGATAGAGGAGGTGTTGCGCTACGACTCACCGGTGCGAGCCGCCACTCACCGATACACCACGACGGACGTCGAGGTCGGGGGAGTCCAGATCCCTGCCGGCGCGATCGTCTTGGTCTTGCTTCAAACGGCCAACCGCGACCGCCGCCGGTTTGAAGACGCCGATCGCCTCGACATCCTCCGCGACACCGGTGGCCACCTCGGCTTCGGCCACGGCATTCACTACTGCCTGGGAGCACCTCTGGCGCGCATGGAAACTCAGATCGTGTTCACGGCGCTCACCAGTACCTTCCCCGATGCCCGCCTCGTGGAGGCCTCCCACGAGACGCAGCGAATCCCCTCCGCGATCATGAACGGCTACACGCGGCTCCTGGTGTCACTCGGAGGTTAGGCATCTCGTGAACGCTCGGCACAAACACCCGGGGACAGGCGGTCAGGATGGAACGTGGTGAACCCGGATCCGCCGGACGACCGATGGTCTGCGGCCGCGATTCTGGCGTTCGCCGCGGCTGCCACAGCGACGGCACACCGGGTCCATGTGCCGGCTTGCCTCGATTCGCCGCCGCTGCATGACTACCTCGCCCGGCGATTCCCAGAGCTGCAGTACGCCAGCGCCGTGATCGAGCCGGATATGGAAACTCGGCACGTGTGGCTCGACCCGGCCAGCTGCTCATGGACGGAGATAACCCTCCGCGACGGGATGAACTCGGCGATGCGCGGCAGTGGCCCGCGCATGCTGCTCTACGACGAACTCATCTCCGCCGCGGATGCCTGGCGCAGGCACAATTCCTACGGCCAGACGGCTGACAACCTCGGGTCGGATGACAGTACCTGACAGTCACGGAGCTCCATGCTGCCTCACTCGGCCAGGAGATCACCGGGCAGTCTCCTCCTTGAGATACCACGCTGCGATCTCGACACGATTGGCCAACCCGAGTCTCCGGTTGATTCTGCGGATGTGCTCTTCCACTGTCCGGAAGCTGATGCCAAGTTGCTTGGCGATCTCGCGATTGCGCATTCCCTTGGCGATCAAGCCCGACACTTCGTATTCTCTCTCGGACAGGCCACCAGGCCGCATCTCCTGCACCGCTGCCTTCCGCGGCGACGACAAGGGAGCCGACGTGGCCAGCGTGTAGACCTCTGCGGGTCCGAGCGATTCACCTTCAACTACAACGTTCTCAAACTCGTCGTCGCCGAGTTCACGCCGTATCAGGGCCTCCGCCTGCTGCTGCACACGCAGGAATGACAGCAGGCCCAGAACACTGGCCTCGGTGATCCGCTGGCCCGCCTTCGCCCCGCCGAGCAGTTTACTGGCTAGTGCTGTGACCACATAGGTTGGCGGGGTTGGTCAGGCGGCGTGTGTGGCGCGTTGTCCCCACCGGTGACGGCGTTCGCTGCGGATACGGGCTCGTTCACGGCGTTGGGAGGCGAGGACGTCGGGGTGGCGTGCGTTGGCGTTGCGCCATCGCAGGTAGGCGTGCAGGGCGCGGGTGGCGACGGTGTGATTCGGGTGGTTCGATCCGGCGACTGCGAACATCTTCAACGGCCCGAAGTGTGCTTCGATCGGGTTGGCCCAGGAGCTGTAGGTGGGGGTGAAGCACAGTTCGACGTTGCTGCGGTGGGCCCACGCTCTGATCGCGTTGCCTTTGTGGGCGGAGAGGTTGTCCAGGATGATGTAGATCGGTGCGCCGTCCGGGCGTGCGGCGCGGATGGACTTCAGTGCGGCCAGGGTGTTCGCCGCGGATTTTCGTGCTCGGACGACGCCCCAGAGGGTGTCGTCTCCCAGCGAGTAGCAGCCGTGGAACTGTCGGACACCGCAGAGTTTGTGATAGTTGGCAGGCAGCCTGCCGGGATGGTTCTTCTTCGTCCAGCCGGCGCCGGGGTGCGGTCGGATGGTCAGTGGCCCGAACTCGTCGAACGCGAACACCCGGTCGGTGAAGTGGCTGCTCACGTGCTCGATGCGGGCCAGTTTGGTGTCCCGGTCGGGGTCGTTGGTCTCCTTCCAGGTCTTGGTCCGCTGGAAAGTGATGTCGTGCTTGCGCAGGAACTGCCGCAACCGTTCGCGGCCTATCGTGACCCGTCGGTTTCCGTGGTTGCGGGTCAGGTAGGCGCAGAGTTTGCGCAGGCTCCAGCGGGTGAAGGGCTGCTCGAGTGCTTCGGGTCGCGTGGTGGCCGTCGCGATGATGAAGGCTTCGTCCTCAGGGCTGATCAGGCGGGGACGGCCACCCGCCCACTGAGGGTCCAGGCAAGCCAGGCCCATCTCGTTGAACCGGTGGATCACCCCGCGGATTGCGTCCTCGTCGCCTTGGACCAGGCGGGCGATGGCGGGGACGGTGTTTCCGCTGGCCGAGGCCATGATCACCATCGCCCGCCGCAACCGGATCGATGATCCGGTGCCTCTGCGGACGATCTTCTGCAGACGCTGACCCTCCTGATCGGTCAGCCGACGCGCTCGTACTGAATCTGCCATCCGCCCAGACTGGGGCGCGGACGATCAGCAGCCGCGAACGTTGACCGGTGTGTCGCCAACCCGGCCAACGTTCATGGACACAGCACTAGCTCATAGAGGCCCAGCTTGGCAGCGATGATGGCGAGGAGCCACTCGCTCCATATCCTGCCCCAGGTCTCCCCAGTCGCCTGTTGAATACGGAGCCCCTCTTGCGCCAGCCGGCCGGCTTCGCCAGGATCTCCGAACTGCAGCTCCGCCAGCGCGTAATTCCACAGAGCCCACGAAATGCACCACTGAGCGCCCGCCGCGCGTGCGGTCCTGAGCACGCGTTGAGCGGCCGCGAAGGCCGTATCGCGATCGCCATGGAAGCCTGACATCATCCCATCGAACAGGATCACCATGAATGTGTCGCCGTCCGTACCGTGGTCCTGGAACGCACGCTCGGCACGGGCGAAGAGGGTTCCTGCCTCACGTGCCTTGGCCTGATCGGGCTCGGTGAGCCAGAGTTGAGTGGCACGACTGTACAGCAGCGGACCGAACGAGTCGGAGATCCCTAGTTCGCACGCGATTTCCTCCGCCTGGGCCATCAGCGGCTCTGCCGACTCTTGGTTGCCCTGGATCAACGCGACCCAGGCGGCCATCGATAGTCCGGCGACCTGTTGCGCGGTCGGGGTATCAGCTCGTCCGTCGAGCCCGAGTGCCAGCATGCGGCGCGCTTCGTTGAGCAGGCCGCTGAACACGAAGAAGCGAGTGCGGCTCAGCCGGATCGCGAGTTCCAGACCGCGCTCTCCACTGGCCGGATCAGCCAAGAAGAACTCCTGCGCCGCCCGCAAGTTGGGCACTTCCGCGCGCAACCTATGCATCCACTCGATCTCGGCTGGCCCGAACCACTCCCTGGTGCACCTCGCCGCCAGCTTATCGAAGTACTCGGCGTGAGCTTGGCGCAGCGCTGCTTCCTCACCTGCGGCTTCAACCAGTTCTTGGCCGTAGTGCCGGATGGGGTTGAGCATCCGGTACCGCGTCCGGCCGGCGTGTTCATCCGCCACCAGCAACGATTTGCGCACCAAGCCGCTGAGCAGTTCATGCACCTCGGAGTCCTCGATACTCCGGCTGTGACAGATAGCCTGCGCGCCCTCGATGTCGAATCCGCCGTCGAACACCGAGATCGCGGCGAGTACCTGACGCTCGGCTTCGGGAAGCCGCTTATAGGACCAGTCCAGCGCCGCGCGCATCGTCCGGTGATGGCGTTGTTCCGAATCTCCGTCCACCAGCAGGCGAAGCGGACGCCGGTTCTTGCGGTAGTAGTCTACGACCTCCTGCAGGGTCATGGTGTCCAGGCGGCGCGCGGCCAGCTCGATGGCCAGCGGAATGCCGGCCAACTGCTTGCAGAGCCGGTCCGCGAGAAGGTGGTCCTGCTCCGCTAGGTGGACGCTGATTTCGGCGGCACGGTCCAGCAGGAGACGTCGGGCCTCGTGTCCCTCACCCTGGCAGTCACACGGGCGTTGTGGCCGGGCAGCATGCTGTTGCCGCGCATCCCGGTCACCGCCGCTTCGTGGCCTGGACCGCGGCACGACCTGCTCGTCCAATCCGGTGCACATGGGCTCGACCTTCAACGTGTTCTCGCCCTGGATACCAAGCCGGACCCGGCTGGTGGTCACGACGTGCAGCGACGGCGCGGACGTGAGAAGCCTGTTAAGCAACTGCGACACTGGGCCCGATCCGGCTGAAGGTCCAATCAAATGCTCGCAGCTGTCCAGCGCCAGCAGAATGTGCTTGTGCCGCAGATGCTCGATAAGCCGGGCCAGGCCAGGCGTCGCCGAGTTGTCCCCGATGCCGAGCGCCTCGGTGATCGTCGACTCCAGCCGATCGTCATCCTCCTTGATATCGGTCAGCCGGACTACCACCACACCATGCTTGAAGGTGCTTGTCTCGGTCAGCTTGTGGGCCAATCTGAGCAGCAGGCGAGTCTTTCCCACACCTCCGGTACCGATCAAGGTGACCAAGCGAGCGGTCGAGACCAACCGCATGCCCTGTTCAAGCAAGCCGGCGCGGCCGATGAAGCTGTTTCTCTCCGCCGGAACCATGGATTGGGCGATCGGCGGAACGGGCACGATTGGCCCGTCTCCCGCCGCGCTGTGGCGATCAGGTTCAGTGTGGCTAGCCATGCGTGTCCCCCCGACACGTCTCGTCGCTCGCAACTGCGCAGAGCGTGCAGTTCTACTCGCCGACACGGGCCGGGATCACACGGCTTAGGGCCGCTTCTGGCCTAACCTCCTCGCTCGGCCAGCCCTTCTCGCGTTGAGAAGATGATCACGCTCCCGCGTCAGAGTGCAGTGCTATTGCGACCCGGTAACGGGTTTCGCTGCGAGCTCTTCAAGGGACCGGCCACGCCCGGCGACCAACGGGAACGAGCCTCTGGATGGCACTCTTGCATGCTTGTGATCGTTTAACAAACCGTGACGCCCGGGTTTCGGGACTTTTCTTACTCACCGCAATGTTGACCACCCGTTTGGCTTAACGTTCCTGCACTGGGTGCACCTTTGGACGCCGGGGGGTGGGGTCTGACCTGCAGTGATGGTCGCGTATGCGATAGTGATGCGAGGCGTCCGCGTTCTGTGGTTTCGGACCGTCGGTTATTCTGTCACATATTTCGATGCGGTGTCATTTGTTGCGTATCTCTGGTTGCCCTTTTTGGGGGGTTGTTTCGAGGTAGCTCATTAAATTGTGGCCCCTATGGTGGTCTGGTCGGCGCGGACTGCTCGGGCAAGCGCTGCGGCGCGGAGTTCAGAGCAGGCTGGCTGTCTGCGCGTCCGCCAATTAGGGTGCGGGTGTGGGCAGTGATCAATGGCAATGTGGGCGCGACTTCGCGGCCCGACTTGAGGTGATGGTCCAGGGCCGGGCGCGATCCGGCACGTTCGGTGGGGGAGCGCGCGCGCTCAGGCTGTCCTCAGCGGCGCGTGCGGGCTACGTCGAATGAGCGCCTCGAATGTCGAGGTGCAGCGTCGGCAGCGCGCAGGACACTGGGTCCTGCTCGACGCGCGCTTTCACCTACTTGCCATTGGGCGGGCTCTGTATCAGGGGACCTCGCCGAGGTCCTCTCTGGATGTCACCGCGCGCCGGATTCTCCTGCCCCGGATGCGTGCAGCGTGCCTCGACGGACTACCTCATGCGCAGGTCCAGGAGGATTTCGGTCACCGGTGGTCCACCGCTGTGCGGCCGATTCTCGGACCGGTCAGCGGCCAGCCGCTCGCTGTGCTCGGCTGCTACGGACCGGCGGACGCTCCGTTGCCCAAGCCTCCGCTGGTCGGTGGTTGGGAATGGCAGGTGACCCCACCGGGCCCCGAGCAGCAGTTGCGCAGCTACTGGTCACCGGAGCTGTTCGAGGTGTACGGCAATGCTGTACCGGCGGGCCCAGGTCCTCACTGGCGGGAAGCCGTCCAATGGCTCGACGAAGTCGTCGAGAGCACGCACCGCACCGGGATCCAGCGCGTGTTGCAGACCCTCCGCACGGCGACGTCGGATGCCCTGATCATCCACAGCTACGCTGCACGCAACTCCAGCGGTGCCCGGGTGCACCTGCGCATGGCCGGCCGCCGGGACGTCATCGCGCCCGGGCCGGACACCTGGTTGCGCGGGGTCACGATGCGGCTGAAATCCCCGGGTGGTACCAGCTCCGACTCGGACAAGACGCCGAGCTATCTCGACGCCGCCTTTGCGCTTTCGCGGGACGCCCTGTGTGCTATCGACGTTTTGTACGAGCACGTCTACCTGACTTCAACCCATTTCGCGGACCTCGGCGTCGCGCTACCCGCCCACCGGCATCTGCCCGAGATGTGCCATCCCGACGATCTCCCGACGCTGCGCGCGATGCTGGCGCAAGCCGCGGCCGACACCAGTGTTCCCGCCGCCGCGGTGCGGGTCCGGCTCGCCGGTGTCGATGGCATTTGGAGAGAGGTTGAGATGCAAGGCAGTGGCGTCCAGTTGACCACCGAGCCGCCACATCACGTGCTGTGCCGCGTCACTTCCGTGTCTTAAGCAGGGCGGGGATGGTGCGAAGGGCGGCTCCATCGCTGCAGAACCTCTGCATCTCCGCAGCCCAGATCGACGCTCTCGTAGAGCGGGTGGCCCCTTCGCCATCGGCATGGCTGAGGGGAGCGAGGACGATGACGCGATCGTCTACGCCGCCGTCGCGGTGCCGGCTGCGCGCCCCGCAGTGTGTCGCCGCGATTCTCATTCCCGCCGACGGCGCGTTGTCCCGTTCGTGCGGTGTCGACTGGCCACACGCCCCGGATGCGGCACCAGAGCGAGGAACGATCTGTTCAACCGCGTCGTCGCCGCGAATCTGGGACAGCACCGGCATACCGGGCCGGTCACGATCAGGCCGGTGGTTTCCGGCCTCAGTACGCACAAGTTGCCAGAGCTGGGCAGCGGAGATGCCGTCTTCGCCGAACGTCTCCGTGCTGCCGTTTTGTGGCATGTCGGCATTGGACAGGCTAGCGCGAGAACTTAATACCGTTATGCCTGGTCCCCAGGGGGTGTACCCCTTCGGGGCCTCCCAGATCGGACAGTAATGCGGCTGCCCCACCTTGTACGGGTTGAGGCCCGTGAGCGGCGACGATCCATACGGCCGCCCACGGGATTCCCATTCTACTGGCTACTCGCAGCCCTCTACTTGCGGTCGACCTCCTGGCCGGCCCCGCTTGAGCGCCGAACATCCCCTCGGCTCGTCTTTTTGAAGGCAGCCTCAGCGATCCGCGGCACGTCTTCCGGCTTCGCCTTCGTGACGAGTGCTTTGACGATCAACCACTTGAAGAACCATCCAGCCGTGGCGCCAACCATGGTGACGGCGACGACATCCACTACAGGCATTAGACCTCGACTCCCTGACCGGTGCGGCTTTGCCGTACCGAAAACCGACCTGCTTTTCAGCGGGTTCGCGCCTTGGCCAGTTGAGTGAGATGTCGCGACTGCCATCCCGGTCTGGAAGGCATCAATCTACTCGCTCCGCTCAGTCGGGGTTCACCGACCGCCCAAGGGGGCTCAATGGGCACACGTGGCTCCGTACCAAAGCGCGCCGATCAGCGCATCCGCCGCAACAAAGACGAGCAGCCGGTTGAGACCGTCACCGCGGCCGGCGCGGTCGATGTTCCCGAGCTGGGCTTCCCCGAGCCGCACCCGATGATCGTCGACTTCGACGAGAGCCTGGCGAACTCGGCGCAGGCTCAGTTCTACGAACCAAGCGACTGGCAGTTCGCCTGCTTCACGCTGCACTTCGCCGATCGCCTAGTGAAGTCCGGCAAGCCGTCGAGCCAGATGCGACGTCAGGCCTACGCCAACGACTTGGACGAGGCGCAAGCGCTGTGGGCGGTGACGGCGCGCTCGAACCGATCGAAGGCGGACCAAGACCCCGCCGAATGGTTGCCTCCGTATCAGCCCAGCGTCTGCCGATACCTCACCGAGTGGGTGACGGTGAAGGTGACCTAGGGGTTGACAGTCGATGAGCGGGAGAGGGCCAAGCTGACGGAGTTAGCTCCGGCGTGTCCGAATGTGCCGGTGGCGGCGCGTAAGCGCACATGACGAGGCCGATACTTCGGCTTCGACGATCCCGTCGATGACCTGATCAAAAACGGCGTTGAGTGTGTTTCCACACCGAGATCCGCCGAGCGGTTTTTGCTCACCCCAGACCGGCACTGCGCCGTCCTTGTTGATGTTCGGCCCTCGCCTGTCGCGTTCGGTGCTTGCCTGGCGTGTCAGGTGCCGGTGTCGATATTCAGGGTGACGGCACAGTCGCGCGGTGCGCGGCCGTGGCGTCTCTCGGCGATCATCATGCCGCGGAGGCTGCCGATTCCGGCGTTCTTTGGCAGGCCGCGTCTGGTTCGCGCGCAGCGATCAGTCTCGTTCGATCAGCGCGTTGAGGACCTGCTGGCGGAAGTTCTCGAACGCCGGAGCCTGCTGGTGTTCGAACCCGATTCCCACAGCACCGCCCGCGGTTGTGACGCCGAAGTGACCGGGCGGCCAGTACCCGTGCCGTTCGTCGCCGCCTTCACGCAGTTTGAACGAGACGCCGATGATGTGCCGCGCGAGAATGGTATTGACGACCGCGCCTGGAACGAACTGTTTCCCCTCGGACATCTGGGTGCTGTGGATGGCCAGGACCTCGCCGTCGAACTCGGCTCGGCCGTGCCAGCCTTCCACCTCGATGCGTTCCATGACGTGATCCTAGCGTCGAAAGCGGGCGTGTCAGGGGCCGGTTCTCCGCACCTACCTGCCGGATGGTCACCCCTGGAGCGGGAGGCCTCGATCGCCGAGCAGGCCCGACCGAGACCAGGGCGTTGACCAGCATGGTGGTGGTCGCGTCGCCGGCGGCCAAGTCGACGATGCCCGACAGCGGCCCGGACAGCACGCGCAGCTCACCTCGCGCGTGCGGCACCAGTCGCGGACGGCGAGGATGTCGGCGAGGTCGCGGCGGCCGGTAGAGCTCCCGGCCGTCGCGCAGCGCGCAGGTGCTGACGAGGGCTGCACAAGACACCGCCTCCTAATCGGTCGGCATCAGTAACCCCAACTTCATTCCTTTCGAGCCCTGCCCGCGCACGTTGCGCACATGTGTGCAACGTGCAACCGCTGGTCCGCAAGCACAGGTATCCGATCACGGTCGGAAAGCGAGACCAGCGCCAGCCCGCGGCCGCGGGCGGGGCGTACACCTTGGGCGATCGAGGTCTTGCCCGCGCCGGACGGGCCTCGCAGCACGACCAGGCGGCTGGCCTCGGTCCCGGTCATGCCGACGGCCCGTCCCCGCGTTCGGCGCGGTGGGTGGTCAGGTCGACCGCGTCGGCGTCGGGCAGTTGCGCGCGGAGTTCGGTCACGGTGCGGCGGGCCTGCTCGGCGGCGTCGCGGGCGGTGCGCGAGCGCGGGCTGTCGGCGGCGATCTGCTGCCACAGCTGCCACGTGCGCTCGGCGATGGCCAGCCGCTGCTGCAGCGGCGGCAGGCGTTCGGTGGCCTTCCACAGCTGGTGGGACAGCTCGGACAGCTGCGCCAGCTCGGCGTGGGGGTTCATCCGGGCCAGGCCGCCGGAGACCGGGTGCGGGTCCGGCTCGCCGGCGTGGTCCTGGTGATGGTGGTGCACCCACAGGTCCAGTTCGGCGGCGGTCACGTCCGGCTCGCGCGCGGCGCGGTCGAGCCGGACCTGCTCGAATTCCCCGATGTAGTCCGGGTTCTGCGGCAGCGCCAGGTGCCCACGGAACTCCTGCTCCGCCGTGCCGAAGCGGTCCTGCGCGGACTGGCGGGTGATGCCGAGGACGTCGCCGAGCTGCTGCCAGCTGGCCCCGCCCATCCGCTCGGCGATCGCGGCCGCGGTGAACAGCTCCCGGGCCTGGGCCAGCACACCGGCCGCGGTCGAGAGCAGCTCGCCCGGGTAGGCGGTCTTGCCGTCTTCGCTGAGTTCGTTGCCCGAGATCGGCACCAAGCCGGCGGCGCGCTCGGCCAGCTCGCGCGCGGCGTCGGCGACGACGAGGCGGGCGAGGCTCGCTGTGGTGTAGGGCGGCTGCGCGGGCTGCAGATCGCTCACTGGTCCCCTCCGAGCACGTCACCGGGACCGAGTTCATGCCAGCTGCGCCCGGACAGGTCATTGAGCAGGTCGGGGTCGTCGATCGACATCGCCGTGCGCAGGGCCATGCCACGCAGCGAGGAGGCCAGGTGTGTCAGGTCGTCGGGGGAGTAGCCCTCGACCCGGCGGTTCAGCGCGGTCATCCGCTCGGCGAGCAGGTGCAGGTTCCCGCCGGTGGTGAATGCCTGCCGGGCGAACACCGTGAGATCGTCGGTTCCGGGCTGTTGCTCGGTCATGCGGCACCTTCCGTGAAGTACGGCGAAACGAACCTGACGTCCGCTCAGGCAGACTACCTCTGCGAATGTGCTTATGTCAGGTTTACTCTGACAAATGCCTGATTGGCTGAGTCGGTGGGTCCGCGATCGGCAGTCGGCAGCACTGGCGCCGCTCGTCTCCCCGGTGTCCGCGGCGCCGACCGTGCGACTTTCTGATTCAAGTCTCCGGAAAGAGCGGGTTGCCGTTGGGCTGCAGCCGTTCGCTGTAGCTGGTGCGGATCTCCTCGTCAGGAAATTTCCGAGGATCGTACAAGTCGAGCTGTTGAGAAAGTCACCTACGCATCGCGCATGAACTCGTGGGTAAGTCTGCTGGTCAGATGGCATACGGTCAAGCAATCATGCTTGTCGAAAGCGCGCGGTCCCTGAGTTAATCACCAATCTTCACCCATGGCCGAACATGGAAATTATTCGCCTATTCTCATGTCCATCTTTTGTTGCACCGAGATCAGTAGTTACTCTTAGCGACGCCTTTTTTGTGACCTTCAAGTCCATTGTGGAATTCCCCGCTGGTGGCGGTGATCACACTCCGGCGCCTGCGGCCCATCCACACCGGGGCGGGCTGCCTGCCCGCCCCGCACTCCCGTTGGAGGTCATCATGACAATCCGCCGCCGAGCCATCCAGGCCCTGATCATCGGCGCCCTGGCCGTCCTGCCCGGCATGGCCCTGGGCCCTCCTGCCTACGCTCAAGACCCGGTGAAGGACGTATGCAAGTCCGTGGACTCCCTGACCCCGGTGGCCAACCAGGAGACGGGCCAGGTATGCCGCGAATCCTCGGACATCACGAAGCCCAACACGGACATCTAGGAGCGCCCTGACGACCGAGATCACCCGGCCCTGTGGATGCGGTGAGGGTGGCCGAATCTGCTCGGCGGCCGGGGCGGACCCACAACCACACCTGGGCCCGCCCCGGTCACCTGCACCCACCGCGACGGCCAGGACTGCGTGTCGCCTTTCGAGTGGTCGAAGGTGCGATCGGGTTGCCTCGCCATGCTGGCGGGCACCCGCCTGCAAGCGGACATTCGAGGCGAAGGGAAGACGCGATGTTCAAGAAATTCGCTTTCACCGCCGCAGCTGTGGCCGGGTTCATGATGATCGGCAGTCCCGCCTTCGCCGATGAACCGGACGACACCGCCGGCCTCGTCAACACCGGGGACATTCTCTCCGACAACGCCATCAGCCTGTGTACTCATTCGGTACAAGTACTGGGTGTGCAGGTCACTGACGTCCTCAACGGCTTAAGCGCCAGCGTGCCGATCCTCACCACAGCACCCGACGACGATAACGGCCACGACGAATCGTGCCTCATCGACTGACACTCGCTCGATAAAGCTTTCCGCAAGGAACGGCGTACGGGCGCCGACCGATATTGGGCCTGTCCCTTCCAGCCGCTGGGCGGCGCGTTTCGGGGTCGCCATAGGACTCGCCGAAATCGGCGGATATGGCTGACCTAGGTCTACCCGTTGTTCGAGGACGTGAACCGATCGCGGACGCGGACGGCGAGCATCTCGATGCGTGGGCCGACGTCTTCACCGCGGCGGATGCCGCTGACCAGCCAGGCGACGGGTTTGCTGGTTTCGTAAAGCATGACGAGCGCCGCGCCGGTGGGCAGTTCGCCGGGCATGTGGGCCGCGGGCTACACCGGCCCGCAGGTGTCGATGGCCCGATGGAGTTATGAACCGGACCACTGGAGTGAACTTCTCACCGGCCACGGCTACAGCGACACCCACGCGCGCGTGGGTGTCGGCACCGGATCCGGGCAACGTGGGCACCCTCCTGGTCGAAACCCGCCGCCCGCGATGACCCCTTTTCTGATCTCCGGCCCCCGTGGCCTGCCCGCTGGGTCGAGCCAGGGAGGTGGCCGGGCCGGTTGTGACGCGGCCTGGTGCGTCTCTGTGGAGCTAGCCGGGGATGTTGCGGGGGTCGTGCCCGGTGTAGGTGTTGCGTTCGCCGATCGTGCCGTCCAGTTTGCGGATGAAGTGCTCCACCTTGCGCTCGATGGCCAGATCCCGGCCCACCGCGACGGCTTCGTCCTTGGTGGCGAAGGTTCCTTCTTCCGGCGATGAGCTGCCCTCGATCTTGTTCTTCCACTGGCCATTCTCGTGGTAGGTCTCTTAACTGGACTAGGAGTTGTTCGTTCTCAGGTGCTGGCACAGACCGGATGACTGGAACCGGAACTCCGGGGCGTCGGCGAGTACCCGATCGGGTGGTTCGTGGGCCCTGGCAGCCCTGTGCGTCATCTGACACACAGGACGCAGCCACGCGACGGTATAAACGTCTGATCAATACAACACGTGATCTTCTTCCAACAGAGAGGTGACATTGCGGAGATGGCCCAGCACCCAGTCCACCGCACCATGATCCTCATCGACGTGGCGAGCTTCGGCTCGCCGGACCGGACGCTACCCCACCAGGTGGACACTCGGGCCGGTCTGTACACGGTGGTCTCCGAGTCCATGGCGGCAGCCGGAGTGCAGGGTGACGTCGGCCATCAGGAGGACCGCGGCGATGGGCTGTTCGTCCTTGTGCCGCCCGAGATCCCGAAAGCACCGCTGGTGGAGGTACTACCTGACGCCCTGACCCGTGCGGTGCGCCGACATAACAATACCAGCCACCAAGCCGCCCGGATGCGCCTGCGATTGGCTGTACACGCGGGAGAAGTGGCCATTGACGAGCATGGGGCTACCTCTACCGCCCTCACCACGGCCTTCCGGCTACTCGACGCTGCTCCGCTGAAAGCGGCACTGGCCAGTTCGCCGGGCGTCGTCGCGATGATCGTGTCGGCGCACTTTTTCGATGAGGTCGTACGGCACTCCGCAACCGTGGACCCCGCGACATTCCGGCCGGTCGAGATCGCGGTGAAGGAATTCCGGAATACCGCGTGGATCGCACTACCTGACTATCCCTACCCTCCCGACCGCAGCATCGTCGACCGGCTCCCACAGCACAATGTGTCCGACAGCCAGGCGCCGGACGGTACCGATACGCACGGACCGGCTACCGATGGCGTCGGTCTGCGCGGAGTGACCATCCTCGGAGGTGTGCATGGCGCCGGGTCAGGCGTCACGATCGGCGCGGCTACCGGCGATCACCTCATCATCGGCCCGCCTTCGCTACTAGCCCCGACGACAGCGGTGCCGCCGGACCCCCGCTAGCCGACACGGACCGTGGGCACACCGTGTCGGCGCCCGACCCCACCCACGACGACATCAGCTCTGAAACGCTGTTGCAGACCGGAACTGACGCATCGGTACGAGTGGACAGCGTCTTCGCGACTGCGGGCGGAAACGCTGTCGGCTATCTCGCTGGCCCCGCGCACTTCCACCAGTCAGGCCCCCAGCCGCCGGTGCCCATTCCGCGTCAATTGCCACCGGCACCTGCCGGGTTTGTCGGCCGGGCCGATCATCTAGCAGCCCTCGACAACGCCCTGATTACCCCCGAAGCCTCGTCAGGCGAGAACGGCGTGAGTCCGCTGGTGGTGATCTCCGCGATTGGCGGCGCCGCTGGTATCGGCAAAACCTGGCTTGCCCACACCTGGGCGAACCACAACAAGCATCGATTCCCCGACGGGCAGTTGGCCGCAGACCTACATGGCTTCAGTTCCACAGGCGAACCGAGACAGGCAGCCGAGGTGTTGGGCGAGTTCCTCACCGCCTTGGGCGTTGACCACCGCCGACAGCCCGAGGATCTCGACGCCCGTGCTGCGCTTTTCCGTACCCACACATCCGGAAAACGCATGCTGATCATGCTGGACAACGCCGCTAACGCCAATCAGGTTGTTCCCCTGCTGCCTGGCGGCGCCACCTGCACCGTCCTGGTTACCAGCCGCAACCGACTCCCTGCACTGATTACTCGCCACGGCGCGCGCCCACTCAACGTCGATGTATTCACGGACGACGAAGCCCACGCGCTCCTTCGTCAGGCGCTCGGCGATGCTCCCATCACCGCAGCGATGGACAGAGCCGTCAATGAGTTGGCCGACCTTTGTGGCCATTTTCCAATGGCACTTGGCCTCGTCGCCGCCCGTTTCCGGAATCAGCCAGATCTTGCCAGTGTCATCGTTACTGAACTGCGCGGTCTTGGGCTAGAGGCTTTGGAATGCGATGATCCTGGCGTCAGCCTTCCCGTCGTCTTGTCGTGGTCTTATAAGGCTTTGCCCCGTGTCCAGCGAGATGTGTACTGGTGGATAGGGTTGGCGGACCTACATCACATCACCGAAACCGCGATCGCGGTAAGCAGCCTGTCGCGACCCGCGGTCCGGCGGGCGTTACGCGCCCTGGAGCAGATGTCGTTGCTCAATCGCCGTGCCTGCGGCCACTACGTAATGCACGACCTTGTCCGTGCGTACGCTCGTGATGTCGCTCGGCGTGAACTGGGCGACGGTGCGCCACGAGGCGTCATGCTCCGCCTCGTCACCTTCTATGCCAAGTTCGCGGAGATCGGTGACGACGCTCTTCCCCCAGACCTCGCTCACTGCAAGCTTCCGTCGTTGGTGGTCACGGCCGATGCGGCACCGGTGAGTCGCGAAATGGCAGGTGCCACATGCCTCGCGGATCTCCTTGGCGACTCGGCCAGTGTGGATGCGGCATTGGCGGCCGCGACTGAGGAACGCTGGCACGAACATGGTTGGCGGTTGTTCTGGTTGCGTCAAGCGTTGAGCTCCCAATATGACGCTCGACGTAATGCGCTGTCCTGTTGGATGGATGGCCTGGCTGTCACGCATGAATTGCTGGGGCGCGTGTTAGGGAACGGTCACGCAGACGACCGCAATGCGTTGGCGCACTACACGTGCGCGAGGGATCTCAACCGAGCGCTGGACAGGCCATTGAAGCAGGCGCAGGCGCTCGCCGAGATGGCCTTCCGGGCCGCACGAGTCGGCGATTGCGACTACGCCCGCGAGTGCGGTCACGGGGCGCTCGGTATGTTCCATGATAAGACGGAGGTCGCCGCACCCCATGAGGCTAGAGCACTGACAGCTCTGGGTAACGTGGAGTATGGCGAGCGTAATCATCAGGCTGCGCTGAACTACTACCAGCAGGTGCTCGTTCTGTATGACCAAGTGCCCCCCAATCCCCTACACGACATCATCCCGGTCTATTGTCACGTTGGTCATTGCTATATGGCGTTGGGTCAGAACGATCAAGCGCGAGCCATCTGGAAACGCGCATTGAACGTTGCCTGCACCCACTATGGGACTCACATTCGGGAGAACCTCGACCGACTAGATCACCTCGAAACCAAGAAGTTGTGATGGACAGGTCGTCGCCAGAGGCAGGAGGCATTAGGAGGTAGCGGCGGTCGTGCTTCCTGCCCGAGCGGTGATCACGTGCATTCCGATGGCGGGTCCAGCGGGTTGTGGTGCGCGTTCGGTCGCCGCCCACGAGCGCGTTCCAGCGGCACCGGATTCACGAGCGGCCCTCACCCCGGCCGATCCAGAACCCATAGAACGCACGGATTATCGCATTGCTGTGCCGGACCGTCCGGGGCTGATATCGGTCGTCGAGATACTACTTGCCGGTAATCGCGTTGACCGTGCCCGCAGTGGCGGCCGAGCTTGTACGAGCTGCGTGGCGCGGCTTGGCGGTGCGCTGCAACCACAGCACGAACTCCCGCGCCTCGGCCGACGTCGCCTGCTCCCACACCACCTCGATCACAGTCAGCCACCGCCACCGCCACCACCGCAACAGCGCATACGCATAGCTGCGGCCACTGCCCGACCGTCGACCGCGGGCGACGAAATCACGCAGGAACCGCGCGATCGGCTCCACCGGAACTCCGTCCGCGTCGAGCACGGTGAACGGCACGACAGCGTCGGACATCGGAGCGACCCGCCCCCACCGCGGCAGCCGTATCACATCCATCTCGCGCTCGGTCCGGACCAGCACCGCCATGCAGCCACCTCCAACTCGACTGCATGACTCCTACCGGGCGCCGCCCGCACACCGATGTCGACACGCAGGTGTGTCGCGCCTTAGTCCGGTCAACATGTCGACGTCGCCCTTCACAGCGGTGTCCCTCCTTCGGCAGGTACGACTGTCGGTTACCCGGCGTGTGGCATGTCGAACATCAACATCTCGGGTCACCTGTACAGGCGGGCCCAGCGCGGCGGGCAGGCCACGGCGATGACCGCACCGGCCGACGTGGTCCGCCGATGGTGGCTGTGGTGACCCGCCCGGTACGGCCCGCTCGGCGAGCTCCAGAGGGGAACCGGCGGCGCCAGCAGGGGCGGGTCCTGGGCCGGGGCGGCCTTCGGGTTGACCCGGGCCAATTGCCGCGTGTGGAGCAGATTCACGCCAACCTCCTCGACCGCTTGGAGGAGGCCAAGGAGCAAGGCTGGCTGGGCGAGGTCGCCGCGATCGAGACCACCATGGCCGCAGCGGTCCAGAAGCTGGAGGCCATGCGCCACCCGCAGCGCGCCGGTCGGCCTCGGCATGCCTGAGATCCGCCGCCCTGCGGGGCGGTCGAGCGATTTGACATCGTGACTGGATACTCCTGTCGACGCAGCCTGTTCGAGTTGACCTTCTTCCGCTGCCACGGCGCGCTCATCCTCACCCCGGCCAGCCCGGGGTGAGGCAAGATCACTGCGTTCGGCGCGGACTGCCGCCCGCCCTGGACCTGCTCGGCAAGTTCAGGTCATCGATCAGCGAGCACACACCAGGCAGCGGCCAGGCATGACGGGGAGCAGTGGCGCACAACGTAATGGGGAGGCAGGACGGTTGGGGTTGCGCGACACTGTCCAGGTGATCACGATGCAGCCTGTCGTGGAGGTCTACGCGCCTGACGGCTTTGTCCTTTGGCCAGTTGCTGAGGTCGAGTCGTTCGGCTATCTGGCGCTCAGCGGCGAGCTCACGCCCCGTGAGATCGGGACAGTGGTGATGCGCATCGCCAGTTGCAACGACATCGATCCTGGGGATGGCGGCCGCCCGCCCCGCCCCGCCGACCCACTGGGGTCGTTCTTGCACGGTCTGCTCACCTTCGACACCCTCTTCGCAGCCGGCGGCCTGCGGGTGACCGACAGCGCCACGGGCGTGGCGTTCCTACCGGGCTGCTGCAACGGCCTGGAGGACTGGCGCGAGTGGCACCAGGTCCTCGATGGCAGCGGGCAAGCCTGGTTCGGGCACGATCCCGATCCGCGCGCCGAACGCCACGGCGAGATCGTCCGGCTGACTGTCGACGCTGAGCAGAACGACAGTCCGGTGATCGAGTTGCTTGCCACCGATCTCCGGCGCCTTCTCGCCGAAGCCGAGCACGACCTCACCAGCTTCCTCGCGCTGGCAGCCGACTGGGCCGCGCAGAACCTGGCCCGCCACGCCGCCCCGGTCACTGCAGCCCTCGCCCGCGCACTGGACCTCCCGGCACCGACCGAACCATCGGCTCGGAACCCCGAGGCGCACGCCGACACCCCTTGACTTGGAGCTCAGAGATACCGAGCTGCAAGGCCGCTGCGTTGGAACTGCGGACGGGACCACCGAATCCCTTGATCGCGGTCACGAGTCGAATTCGTAGTCTCTCCTCATGATCGCCTGGCTGTGGACCGGGCCCGGGCAGGCCTACCACCCACACGGTCCGTTGCGCGAGGTCTACGACGAAGAACTGGCGCTCGTGCAGGAGGTGGTTCCCTGCACCCGCACCCAGCTACGGCGCCTGTGCCGCGATACCTCGGCCCTCCGTTAGCCCGACACCCGGACTGATGGCACATCGACAACTCAGCCTTGGCGCAGGCAGACGGCTCGATGCCTGGGGTGAGGCCGATCGAGCTGCGCCACCGCGGTCAGCCCACCCACGCCCAGCGGCGCCACACGCCCGCGAGCTGGCCGAGGTCGAACAGCCAGCGCAGCCGATCGCGAGCAGTTCGCCCAGCACCACCACACCGAACCAACGGCCCACTTTCCGAGCCCGAGCAGGGTTCGCACCCCGGCACGGTGCGCCAGCGCGCGTGTCCAGGAGCACGCCGTTCGGCTCGGTGAGGGCGAACGCTGTCCTCACCGTCACCCTTCTCGGTCCGCCCGCTGGTGGGGTTCGCTCGGTCGGATCTTGCGCCGGTCTGCCCGACCCGCCCAGTGGGGAGGGGGATCGAGGCGGCATCGATCAGGACGGGGAGGAGCTGGCCGGCATGGCCAAGCACGAGAACAAGGCCGAAGGCGACGGACAGGGCACGTTCGACCCGTCGAAGACGAAAGACGTCAACGACGCGGGTGGCGGCCGCCACGACTCCGACGACAAGGGCAAGGACGAGGACAAGTAGATGACCGCCGACACCGTCCCGACCTGGAAGGTCCTGTGTGAGCAGGTCCCGCGAGCCGGGTTCATCCCGGACACCATCTGGGTCGACGACCCCGACGGTCCCGGGTTCACCGCGGTGTCCCGCCACGCCAACCCCACCGCCTGGGAGGCCGCGGTCGCGGCGAACGCACCGGTGATCACCCAGATCAATCTCGGGCAACCCCACCGCCACGACGGCGAGAACTTCCCGTCGAGCTCGTCCTCGCAGCCGAGCATCGTCGCGGACATGCTCGACGCCCTCGACCCGCAGCCGGGTGACCGAGTGCTGGAGATCGGCACGGGCACCGGCTGGAACGCCGCTCTGCTGCGGCATCGGGTCGGCCCGACTGGGCACGTCACCACCATCGAGGTCGATCCCGGCGTGGCCGAGTCCGCGCGCCGCGCGCTCGCCGCGGCCGACACCGCGGCGGAGGTCGTGACCGGGGACGGCGCCGCGGGCTGGCCCGCGGCCGCACCGTACGACCGGATCATCGCGACCGCGTCCGTGCGGGAGACCGTGCCGCCGGCATGGCTGGCGCAGCTGCGCCCCGGCGGGCGGCTGGTCACCCCGTGGGGGACCGACTACGGCAACGGCGCCCTGCTCACCCTCGACCTCGCCTCCGCCGGCACCGCGACCGGCCGGTTCTCCGGCGCTCTCGCGTTCATGCGATTACGGAGCCACCAGCGCAGCCTCTTCGGCTGGGAACCCGACCAGGCGACCGTCGCCTCCGCCGAGGTCAGCACGACCGACATCCGAGGCAAGGATCTCGACATGATGCTCAACCCCGCCCAAGGGCGCTTCGCGATCGGTGCCCGGCTGCCAGATGCCGCACTGGTCATCGACTGGGACGCAGGCGGTCCCAGACGGCACGTGATCGAGCTCGACGACCTGACCACCCACTCCTACGCCCGGCTTGACGCCGACCTGACCGACCCCGCGCCGTTCACCGCCCGCCAGCTCGGGCCGCGCCGGCTGTGGGACGAAGCCCTCGCCGCCTACGGCTGGTGGTACGAACACGGCAAACCCGGCCCCGACCAGCTCGGCCTCACCATCACCCGCGACACCCAAACCTTGTGGCTCGACACTCCCGAAACCACCGTGCGAAGCTGGCCCCTCACCGGCGACCGGAATGCCCTTCCTGCGTGATCGAGCTCGGCTACACTTTGCATGCGCCCCAACGGGCTGCTCTCGGATCACCCGTGGGCGGTGACCGAGCGCACTCGCCGGCGGCCGGTCACGACTTCGCGGTCCTGACGCGGCTGCGCATGTTCAGTGACCACGTCGAGTGCGCTCACCTCAGGCAGGTCGACGACGCCACCGCCAGCCGCATGGAGACTACGCTCGCCGAACTGATAATGCCGTCTCAAGCAAGGGCTCCGGCTGCATCTGGAACGTGGGCGACGGTTCGACCAATCCCGGTGTCTCCTACCTGACCAGCGTGGACACCGGTCTGAGCAACCTGTACGCGCTGAACGACATCGGCTGGTGGGACCGCGGTTACTTCGAACCCACCGAGGTCGATGGTTATCCGGCCGTCTACGTGGACCTCGCCGACCTACGGGCGCAGGGCGACTGCGGCCTCGCCGTGGCGCTCAGCGACCGCCTCTTCTTCGATGTCTCGATTCGCACGACCTAGGACAACGACGCAGCCCACTCGGCGACCGCGGCCGCGCTGTACAGCAGCTCACCCGGGTAAGCGGTCTTGTCGTCCTCGCTGAGCTCGTTGCCAGAGATCGGCACCAGCCGGGCGGCGCGCTTGGACAGTTCACGCGCGGCGTCAGCGACCACCATGCGGGCGAGGCTGGCCGTGGTGTACGGCGTCTGCTCGGGCTGGAGGTCGTGACGCGTCGGAGAGGGGCACGCCTGGGTGGCAGCCGAGTTTCCCTGGAAGTAGTAGTAGTTGGCGCGATGGGAAGCCCGTGCGCCCCTTTCGGTCAGGCTGGAGGACCCGCGGTGATTGGCCTGCGCGATGCCGAAGGTGAATCCTTGCAGGTAGTTCACCCGCAGACTCAGCTGGCAGTTTTTCCGGAATTCGGCCGGACTGGAACCGGTGCACGTCTGCACGTAGGGAATTGTCGTCGTAGGTGACGGTGAATTTGGGGCTGTCGGGAGCCATCGCGACCGCGGATGCCCGAGCTGACAACCCGATCCGTTCACCGTAACGATGCTGATCGTCACCTGGCCCGGAGACCTTCGCCGGTGCCGCGGAACTGGGAATGGCTATTGCCGACAGGGCAATGGCACTGGCAGCCAGCGCAGTGAACATGATGCACCCTTCTGATGCATCGTGAACAACTAATCGTGGCGGCGGTGGTTCAGGGTATCCGGACGGGTTGGCGGGGCACTCCGCTGACCTGCATTGAACTTGAACCGGCGGTACGTAGTGGACCCGTACATTACGTAATGGGCTTACTAATGCATTGTTCGGCTTGTGAGTAATGGCTGCGCAGTCTAGGGTGATGCCGTCTCAACGAGAGGAGAACAAACTGCAATCGCCATGCTCGTCTAGGCGGCGTCCCGGACGTTCGGCTGCTGCTGAGGTGCGGGACCGGCCGGGGCGTGCGTGACCAGTGGTATCGCTGTGGACTGCAGCCGGGCCGTAGAGCGACTGGCCCGCCGGTGGCCACCAGCCCCGCGCCGGGTTCGACAGCGCCATTCATACATGCCTGCTCGCCATGTCCCCGCCGTACCACGGCGGCGGTCGCTGCTGTCCGCGCCCGCACAACCTGGTGTGGGCACGAAAAGCGAGAGCGGGCGCCCCCTGTTGGAGCAGGAGGCGCCCTGTTGTCCGACCACATACCTGTACGCACTGCAAAGCACACGAGGATGAGGTGATGACTTGCCCACGGTAAGTCCTGAGGCAGGAGAGTGCAGCCCCCGAACGTGTCCCGCCCCACGGGACGGTGGGGTGTGAACCGCTATGAACTGCTGTTGAGGATCTTGGAGAGCAAGCGGACGTGGCGACGCTTTCTCACGCTGGTCGTGCTGTTCATCGTGGCTGCTCTGGTGACGCTTTCGCAGCCTGGTGGCCTCGTGCGCGCCTGGCTGTCGTCTGCCTCCGCGGCCGTATGCGGCTGGCACGGCGCACCGATCTCGCCGGCGGTTGATTGCGCACGTTCGGCACCTCTCCTGGAGGGATCAGGGTAGTGAATAGACTCCGTCCCGATTCACGGCGCGGCCCGCGGTTCGGGTTCCAGCGGCGGGGGACCGGGTCGAGCAGGCGGTAGGCGGCCGCCAGAGCGTGCTGACGTGCCGCCGGGCCCGGATTCGTGGGGTCCGGCGGCAGGTCGTGCTGCTACGCGGCGGCTGGCGTGCTCAGTTCTGGCCGCACGTTGAGCAGGGAGCCGCCACTGGGCACCCTCAACACGGAAACCGCCGGCTCCCAGACCCACGGGCCGGTTTCGGTGGTGCACGAAACCCGGCAGTAGGTGGCCACCACGCGGTAGCTGCGGCCGCCGGTGTCCCAGCACTGCGCCTCCGCGATCGTGGTGTTGTTGGTGCTGGTCACGCACCCGCCCTGCGCACCGGCAGTCGCTTCCCCGGCGAAAGCCGTGCTCGGCAGGCTGAACAGCGAGGCCGCGATACCCGCGACGGCAAGCACCTTTGCGCCTTTGCGCATGAATTCCTCCCATGGTGACGACCGGGCAACCCGGCCAGAACCACCAAATGGCAACATAGTTCCCTATTCCGGGGAAGGATCGTCAACGCAGGCTGAAACCTGCCTGCTGCGTCGAAGACGCCTGGCTGCCCCCGGTGTGCCGGGCCCGCGACTGGTCCGCACGCCAGAAGCGGTCGAAGACGTAAGTGGGTCGGCGGAGCGATGCCGTAGCCCGGTCGTTCACCGTGATCACGGCTTCGCTGCCATCTGTGGACGCGTGCACGGTCACCTGGCCGGTGGCCGGTGTGGCGCAGGGCGTTCGACACCAGGTTGCCGAGGGTCTGTCGCAGGCGCGCCGCGTCCGTGACGACCTGGCCGACGAAGTCGGCGATGTCCTGCAGATCGCTCACCGTTCGTTGCATCAGCGGGGTTTGCTCAGAACGACCGACGCGAGCGCGCACGGAGACGACAAACCCGGTCCCGGAGTGCCCTTGTCCTCGGTCGCCAGTGCCGACGTGGGCGGAACCGGCTCGGAGTCAGGCCGCCACGGACCGGACGGCGGCGTGCTTGGCGGTGAACGGGACCGGGGCGCTCAGCCCCTAAGCGGCCGGCCCAATGCTTGCGATGCAGCACACCGCTGTGATGGCCAGCGCTCCACCCCTGGCCAGGCCTGGTTCTGATCCGCGGCTGCCACGCTCGAAGACTGGTGAGCCGACTTCGATGCCTTGACCTGCGAGCTGATCAACACTCCGCTGGAGTTTGAGACCCGGGATCCGCGCCTACAGGAAGACGCTGGGCCTGGCATACGCGGCACTGGTGCAGTGGCGCGACCGCGCCGCCGAGCTCGGGGACACACTTACCGACCTCGGTAAGCTCACCGATCCTGCCTGGAGGGCCGCCATCCACGCGGTCCCGCGACACCATTTCGTGCCCCGCTTCTTCACCCAGGACGCCGCCGGTGCCTGGACCGAGTCCAACACTGGCACTGAGGACGGCCGGACGGCATGGCTGGACGCGGTCTGCGCCTCGACACTACCCCGGTGCGGCAGCCTGCAGATCCGGGGGCGAGGGGCAGGTCATCGAGCTGGGCGCGGCGCGCGGTCCGATCCGGAAGCTGATGACCCGCGTCATCAGCGACCTACTGGGTGCCGGTTCAGCGGATCAGCGGGAGTGCCCGCGCCCTCACCGGCGCCTCCGTGTACAGGCACGCCAGCGTGCCGTGCCGGGCCGGTCACGTTCGCGGTGCGGACCGGACGGTTCACCCTGCCGACGCGTCTACGGAAGTTGTGGTTCGATCGCTTCCGCGGTGGACAGGGCCTCCGCGCAGGCTTGATCGGTGTCGCCGCGCGATCCGAAGGTGACCGTCACCATGGCCCGGGACTCCGTGCTCACCTCGAGCATGATTTGACACATTCCCTCGGTGCCGCCGTTCTCCTTCACCTGGAGGATACGACGCCCGTTGATGCTACCGTCGTGGATTCTGGCGGGGGCGGCCCGGACGTCGTCCACGCCCTGCTGATCGTCGAGGTCCAATGCTGTGGAGTTGCCCATTTTGTTGGAGCGGCATCCATTGTTGGACCCGATGTCTGAGTCCTCCGCACGCGGGAAGTCTTTGCCTTCCAACGCGTTGTCGAGGATCGAGCAGGCGTTGAGATCACGCAGGCTCGCAGGCGGTGTCACATTCGACGTCGCTGCCGCCGTAACTTCGGACGGCGTCATCGGCCGCGGCCGATGACGCCGTCTTCGGGCGAGCAGCCAGCCAGCAACGTCGATGCCGAAGCCGAAATGAAGGCCACAGTGATAGCCCGCATCGTCCCCCTCTCGCCCGTCACGAGTAAACCGCCTGCCGCACTGTCCTGCGTGCCGAGACTCTACCGTCGAGCTCCACAGGGCGGGCGAGGCACCGGCCATTTCAATCGGCGCTGATTCCGTCGGTTCCAGCGCCCTGAGCAGGGGGAGATGTACTCTGCCGCCAGCCACCACTGGCGTGCAGCAACCCTGATGATCGTGGGCTGCACGGTCGGCAGGCGACGCCTGACTGTGAGCGGTGCTGTCGTGTTTCCCTGTTCGGTGGCTCTGCCTGCCGGCGCAGTGTCTGCCCGCTTACCGGGCTGGGAGTTGAGGTTCGGCAGCTTGCGCAACAGAGAAGACGTCTTTGCAGGCCTGGTCTGTGCTTCCTTGTGTGCCCAGTGTTACCGACACCATCGCCCGAGACTTCGCGGTGACCTCAAGCAAGATGAGGCAGGTGGCCTCGTCGCCGTCGATTTCCTGCACTTGGCGGATACGGCGCCCGTTGATTTTGCCGTCATGGACCTTGCCGGGATCGGCATCGAGATCGTCCACCCCTTGCCTGTCGTCGAGGTTCAAGGAGGTCGCCGATCCGAACTTGCTGGCACCGCAGCCGTTGGTGCTGCCGATGTTGTCGGCCTCGCCCGGGGGAAATCCCCGGCCCTGCAACGCTGTGTCCAGCACTGCGCAGGCCTTGAGGTCGCCGAACCCCTGAGGCGACGCTGCGACCTCGGATGAGGCAGGCACCTCCGGCGGGGTCAACACCGGCTGCGCCTGACCTCCTTGCTCGCTCGAACACCCGGCCAGAACAATCAATGCCGACACCACGACACCGGCCGCTTTCAGAGCCCCCACGGTCATTCCCCCTCACTCTCCCGCGGCGCACCGAGCCCCACTCGAGTTCTTGTGCGGTGCGGTGAACGCACCACCTCACCTCGAGGCTAGACCGCCACCGGTGGCCCAGTTCCGCTCGCGTTCCTCGAGCACTTTAGCCCTCGGTTGTTTCCGGCTCACGCAGGTTCTTGCCGCCGGCAGGCACCCGGGCCGTGATGAGCCCGAGTGGCCGGCCGAAGCCACCTGGCGGCCACGCTGCGGCCGCGGTGGCCACACCGACAGCGAATGCGCAGCGGGCGGCGTCGAGCCCGAGCCACGATCGCGACGGCCTGCTCGCTGGTGATCAGTACCGGCCAGGGCTCTGCGTCGATGTCGGCTTGCCACCGCCTCAGCATGTGATCGATGGGATCGTGCTCGGTCATGGCCACCCTCGTTGTCAGCGTTCGCCTCATGGTCGAAGTCGTTGTGGCTCATGCCGCTGTTACGCCACCAGGCCCACTATCACCACACTCGGCACTGCAGCAGTGCTGGCAGCGTCCACGGAGTCGACGAGAGCGCGGTTTCCTGGGTTGACCGATCACGGGTGGGGCATAGCGAAGGCCGGGCACGAGAGGAAACTGCCATGCCCGGCCTTCATACGACGGTGTGTTACTTCTTGGCCGCCGCCACTTTCTTGCGGCCGCCACGGCTGCGCGCAGGCGTGGTTTTGGCCGGCTTCGGAGTCTGAGCCTCGTCGTAGGCGTTCGTGATCTCGGCCGAGATGCGGCCACGGTCCGACACCGTGTAACCGTTTTCCCGTGCCCAGTCCCGGATCGCTCGGGCGCGTTCACGGTCGGCACTGCTGGTCGCCGAGGGGACCGATTCGCCGGTGGCTACCCGGACCTTGCGGCCGCCGGTGCGGCGGCCGGCGGCGACGTACCGGGCGAGTTCGTCACGCAGGTTCGCGGCGTTGTCATCGGACAGGTCGATCGTGTACTCCACACCGTCCAAACCGAAGGGTACGGTCTGGGTCGCGGTCTCGCCGCTGATGTCGTCGATCATCTCGACGAGGACTTTCTGAGCCATCTCAAGTTCTTTCTGTTTTACGGCGGGGCGGTTGGGCAACCGTATCGCAATGCTAAACGTTTCCGCAACGCCACCGTCGTATTCTCGCGGGTATTCAAGTAGTTCACGACCCCAGGGTTACGCATACTTTGTGCCGCCGATCACCTGGTCGAGCACGGTGTGTGTGGCCGTTTGTGATCAGCTCGTCGCCACTGGCGACTGCGCCCACCCCTGAACCGCGATGGTCAATGGCGGCGCACAGGCGCCCCGCGTGTGCAGGAATGGCGGCTAGCCCGAAGCCGTCTGGTCGCCCATGGCGTCGCTTCAACTTGCACCGCGGCGGAGCGGTCTGGCCGCAGCACGTGTGGCGCCGCAGGGCCGCAGAAGTGCGTTGCAACTGCGGCTGGGCTTGTGCCGTGTCTCTGGGTGGACAGGCGATCTGAGCAGGGCACCTGACGTGCCGTGTCCTCAATGGCCGGGCCTGCACCTTGAGCGCGCAGGAGAAGGCTCAGCGGATACGCGTGCAAGCACCCGAGGTCATGCGCTCCCGTTAGCCTGAAGGGGCGCGATGCCCTGTCGAATATGCCGTGGAGGTAGCCCTCGAGGCCACTGCCTCGACGTTCATTCCAGGCGGTGTGGCTTGGATTTCGCTGCCTGGGGCGAGCGTCGTCCTACAGGCGTCACCAGGTCGACGCTCGTGTACGACTGGCGCGCACGGCTGGGCGCTTAGGCCAGTTTCGACAGGCGACGGTGGTCCCGCCACCGTGGGCCTTCGCCGCCGCGCCAAGCGCGATTGGATGAGGGTGACCGATGTGCTCAAGGACTTGCTGAGCGGTGCAGACAAAAATCACATCGCCGTGAACTGGCGGGGGCGGCCTTATCGAGGGCCCTCGAGGGCTGCGCCGGTGCTGCGTGGTGTGGGGACGGTCCGCGATGTCGGTCACGCTGCTGTCATCGCGAGGGTCCTACACGAGACTGCGCCGACTGCGACTGACGTACTCCTGGTCACCCGATACCGTGTAGCCGACGGCCATGCTCAAAGGCTCGGCACCGGCACAGACGGCGTCAAAGAGAGACCACCTCTACGCCTTCTGGCCTGGTTGTAGGCGCATGTGTCGCCGACCAGGACCGAACGAGTGAAGAGGAGCGGGGTATGGCCGACGATGTGGCCAGCCAGGTGATCAAGGCTGAGCAGGATCGGATCCACTGTCTCCTCCACGTGGATCGCGGCACCTACGACCGCTTGCACGCCGCGGAGTACCGGTTGTGCAACCCGACCGGCACCGTGTGGACGAAGGCCGAATACCTGGATCTCCTCACCACCGGGCGGGTCGCCTACCGGGAACTGGGGCTGACCGGCGACCTGGACGCCATCGTCGGCACCGACGTCGTCGTCCTCCGCTACCGGTGCGTTATCGAACTCACCGTCGACGGCGCGGACATCCCGCGGCACGAGGCCTGGCACACCGACGTCTACACCGATGCCAGCGGCACGTGGCGTTGTGTCTGGTCGCAAGCCACCGGCATCATGGACCTTCCGCTGGCCGCACCCTGACCCAGCACGAGGAAGGCGCGGACCCGACGGCCAGGCGGTGTCGCAGTTACTCAGCGCATGCGTGGCGGCTATCCGCAGTGACGGTGGCACAGGATTTTGAGCCGCCCGTCGATGGCCGGTTGCTTCTGGACGCAAAGCAGCGCCACGCCGTGGAGTGCGGGATCAACCGACTCGAACGCGACCGTCCAGCCGCGACAAGGTAGGACAAGCTCGCCGTCCGCTACGAGGCCACCGACACAGTCGCAGCGATCAACGAGTGGCTGGGACTTCGAGACACGGCCTAGTTCTCGGTCAGTTCAACGAACCCGCCGATCCACTGCGGCGGCGGCCCGATCACCACAGTCGGGCCGTACTCCGCGCCGTCCGCAGCGAACGGAAACTGCTGGAACCGTACGGCGCGCACCACCTCGGCCCCGCGCTTGAACACCACGATGCCGCCGTGCTCACCACCGTCGATCTCGTACATGTCCAACGGCTCGCCGACGCGCTTCTCGACATACCTGCGGGTATGTTCCCCTGGGAACAGGAAGACGCGATCCCAGCCCGCACCGGTGATCTCGACCAACGGCACCGTGCGGCGCTCCGCGATCACCCGTTCCAAGCGCCGCCCCAGCTCCGCGTCCTCCGTCACCGGGAAGCCGCCACCACAACCGGAGAACAGTAGGAGCAGCGTCGTCGTCAGGCGGCAGCGATCGTCCTGGATGCCATAGGTTTCCGCGTCCTCGTCATAGTTTGTCCGCTTGTGTCGCCGTTCTTTTCGGCTCTTGGTGTCGCGCAGGGCCGAGGTGAGGCCAGTGGCAGGTCGCCGAGCTTCCCGGCGAGGTCGCCGGCGCCCGCGGCGGTGATCTCGGGGCCCCTGCGGCCCAGCAGCTCGATGCTCTCCTCCCGGGTGAACGGCGGCAGCAGCCGCGCGGTGCCAGCCCAGTCGGCGTAGCGGGAGGTGATCAGGACATGCCCGCCCCCGGTGCGGGGGGAGGTGGGGCAGCACGGTCGCCGGGTCGTCCGCGCCGTCGAAGACCAGCAGCCAGCGGCGGAACGGGCGCCCGGTGCGCAGCACCTCGACCGCGGACACCGCGAGGTCGGTCTCGCGGGCCTGCGGCGCACCGAGTGTGCGGGCCAGGTCGGCGAGCCCGGTGTGGATCCGGCTGGTGTGGGCGGCGTCGATCCACCAGATGAGGTCGTAGTCCTCAAGGTGGCGGTAGATGTACTCGGTGGCCAGCTGGGTTTTGCCGATGCCGCCGAGCCCGTGCACCGCGACCGGGACCACGGCGGCCGTGGTGCTGTGGAGGCGGTCCGGCAGGCGTTCGAGCAGGTCCGCTCGGCCGGTGAAGTCCAGGTTCCGCGCAGGGATGCGGCCCCAGACCTCCGGTGGCGCGTCGGGCCGGTGCGGGGCGTGAGGAGCAGGCCCGGCCGCTGCAGGCACGGAGCCGGGGCCGAGCGTCCGCATCGGCCGGGGCGTGGTCGTGGTTGTGCTGGTCATGTGCCCGCGCTCCGGTGCTGGTCGATGTGGGGGGCGGGCTCGGGCAAGGTCACGGGTTGGCCGTCGCGGTGCAGGGTCAGGGTCAGGGTGGGTCGGGCGGGGTCGAACGTCGCGGTGAAGACGCGGGGCTGCGGGCGACCGCTGGTGTGCCAGTGCCCGGTGATGCGCCGCATGTGGGTCCAGAGCTCGACGGGGCCGCTCTGCTCGTGGTGTCCGTGCGGGTCGCTGCAGCTGATGATCGCGTGTGATTGTGTCGCCGGGTCGGCGAGGATGACGTGCGGTCCCCGCCGGGGAGCGCGGTCGAGTGTCCACTGCACGCCCGGGAGCAGGCAGCGCAGCATCAGGCGCAGTCCGGGGTGATCCGGGCGCACCCCCACGGGGAGCATGGCCAGCTCATCCCAGGTCGGGCGGGGGTGCAGCCCCGGGGCGGCGTCCAGCGCCGTGACGACGGCGGGCTGGTGGAACGTGGCGTGTCCGTGGCCGTGCTCGTCGACCGTCAGCACCGTGATGACCCCGCCGTAGACGGTGACGATCCGCCCGCCCGGGGTGAGCCGGGCGAGCCAGCCGACCGGGATGTGGTCCGGCTCGCGCCAGGTGATGATCCGGTCCACGCACGGCCCGTCGTCGTGGCTGAGCGTGAGGTCGGTGGTGTGCACGGTCTCAGCGCGGCCGGCGAGTGCGACCGTCGCGTGGGCGTGCCAGTCGGGGTGTGGATCGAGGGAGCGCACCGGTCCGGTTCCGGTGAGGCGCCGGATGAGGCCCGCGGTGTAGCCGGAGCCGGTCCCGATCTCCAGCACCGCGTGCCCGGGGTGGATGCCCGCCAGGGTGAGCACGGTCGCCATCGTCGTCAGCGATGGCGCGGCCACCGGCGACGCCGGGCGCCGGCACGGGATGAGTTCCAGGGCGGTGTCCGGATGGTAGAGATCCCGCAGCCACTGCGCGGGGTGGTCTTCGGGGTCGCGGCGGAGGGGTTGCGTGCGCGTGGGGATGTTGTAGTCGCCGGTGTAGAAGTCGCGGGGTTCGGCCTCGAAGGCGTCCAGCACGGCTTGGGCGATGTCTCGTTCGGCCAGGGCTGCGCGCAGCGCACGCCGCTCTCGTCCGCAATGGTCGTCCACTAGGGATGGTGGTGTGGTGGTTGGCATGACGTCCTCGGGGTTGTGGGCAAGGCGGGAGCGCGCCGCACGGCGGTGCGCGTGGTCGGCGCGGTCATGGGCTCAAGGCGCGCAGATGCTGGACCACTGCGAGGAGGTAGTTCTGGGCGGTGGCGCACGTGTCTGCGACGCGCGACGGCGCCCCATCTTGGGCCACGACACCGACGCCGTGACCGGGCCCGAGGTCGGCCACGATCACGCAGGTGGTGCCCGTGGCGGGATCGTCGGTGGGCACCGGGAACTGGACCATGTCGAGGTCGGCGAGGTGGATCGCGTGGGCGGTCGGCTGCAGTGCCTGCAGTTCCCGCGTCGGGGCGTAATCGCGGTACAGCATCAGAGACCAGGAACGTGAATCACCAGGAGTCCAGAGCGCACAGCTCGGTTGCCACGGCTTGTTCAGCAGCGCACCGGAGGAGGTGGCCGCTGTGGCGATATTGCCGGGCGCCTTGATGGACGGTGGTACGGCCTCGCACGGCGAGTGCACCACGTCACTGATTTCGGTGTCCACAGTGGTCTTGGTTGTGGCGGGTAGTGGCTGCGCGCTGGGGGGTTGTGGCTCGGGGGATGTACAACCGCACACCGCTGCGGTGACCATGGCCAGGGCACCCAGCCTCGAACGAGCCGTCATGCTCATCGCGGCGCCTGCGACATCGTCGGCTTCACCGGAGCGGGCAGGGGATCGGCGCCGGGGTTGATCACTTGATCCTGGGCAGCGCAGCTGAGAAGAAACAGAAGAACGAAGAACACTGTGGTCCAGCTGACCGCGTCCACCAGATTGCTGGTCTTGCGGCGTTGCCACCACCGCACCGCGAGACCGGCCAGGATGGCGCCGATCGCCGCCCCCAGCGGCGCTAGCAGGACCAGCCACTCCTGCGCGCCGGAGAGTTTTGGTGTGCGATGCGTACTGCCAGCATCGAGACGCACGCGTGCGACAAGCATCGTGCCGCCACTGACAATGAGGTATAGCACCGAAATAGCGGCGAAGCCACCCCAGGACCAGTGACGGCCTTCCGATGGTGTAGCCGAATCGCCGCTGGCCCGATCTTCGGAAGCGTCTGACATGTTGCCTTCCTGCTGTCGATGTCTGGTCGTCGTCGGCGGCCACGGACCGCGTCAGTTCCGAGTGGACTCGGTGGCTGTCGGGCCGATTCGCTGGCCTGATGGGTGGTGATGGGCGGCAAGGGCGGGGAAGGGGACTGCAGCTGCCGAAGCGCTCTTGGCCGCAGTGGCCGCCCACCGTTCAGCGGCTTCGGAGACTGGACCTCAGATTCCTTCAGAGGGAATGAGTTGTATGCAGTGGCCCGCCAACCACGCTGATCACGCCCTGAGCAGCGGGTCAACACCGTGTTCATGTGCGCCTCCGGCGCACGATCAGCAGGATCAGGGCCAGCACGGCGGCACCGGCGGCTGGCCAGGGGTGGCGCCGCAGTCGTTCGGCTACCCGCGGGGCGTGCGTGGCCAGCAGGCGCCCCGCAGACGTCCCGGGGGCGGGATGGCGGCCGTGCCCGTGGTCGTCTGGGCTGGGCGCGGTACCGCGCGACGGGGGTGGTGCGCCGGGATCAAGCAGCTGGCGTATCCGCGTGCGCAGCGTGGGGCGTGGTGGGGGCGCCCCGCCGACGAACCTGTAGGTGCACGAGAGCATCCGGTGGTCGTCCTGCGCCGGGTCCGGTTCGGGATCGTCGATGTGCACCCGGTACGTGTCGGGGACCAGGTCGCCGGTGAAGCCGGGGCTGGTCAGGATGTGGTCGATGCGCAGGCCTAGGCCGCCGTCGGTGCGGGAGTTGACGGTGGGAGTGAAGTTTTCGGCTTGGGTCCCCGCATTGCGCCACCCGGCGACGTCTTCGAGGTCACTCAGCGGTCCTGTCATGAGGCGGAGCTGGCCGTCGGGTTCCCTGGCGCATTTGTACAGGATCTTGTGTCTGAGCCCGGCTTTTTTCAGCCGCTGGACGTAGTTAGGGGGTGGTGTGTCCTGGTCGGTGATGGCGTTGCAGTCGCCCAAGGCCAGCACTTGCTTCCTGCCGTCGGCGAGTTCGTTGAGAACGCGCACCTCGCGGTCGAGTGTGGCGAAGCCCTTACTTGTACCAAAATGCAGCGGCTTGATCAGCAGGTGATGCCCGGCGAACGACCCTTCGAGCACTCCCCAGAGGCATTCCCGAGTGGCGAGCGTTCCGTAGCGGTGCCATCGGATGGGTGTGATCTGGCTGCAGTCGATGAACACCCCGGGCCAGTTCCGTGAGCCCGGACGCTCGGTGATGATGTAGCCGCGGTAGCGACTACCGGGCCACAACCGGTTGAGCTCATGCTGGAGTTGGCGGCGTGGGCGGCCCCACCAGCGGTCGTAGCGGGTGCACTCGGGCATGCCGATGACCGCCGGCGCGGCCGGGAAGCGTTTGAGCGCGTGGAGCAGGGGCGTGAAGTCGTGACGCCCGTCCTCGCGCAGGCCCCCGCGCTTGAAGTTCTTCAGCACCACCACCAAGGCGGTGGTCTCTGGCGTGCTCGACATGTCGCCCTCCTGCTGGTGGTTCCTGGTCGATTCCGGCGGCCGCGCGACGACGTCAGTTCCGGGTGGCGCGGCGTGGGCGTCCAGCGCGGCTTGACGATCGCCATGGCCGGGCGCCGTGGACGGTGAGGTGCTGGGCATCGGGTTTCCCTGTGGCGGCGGCGATGTGGTCACCGATGCCCCCGGTCTCCGGACAGGCCGATGAGCTCGCGGTCCTCGTGGTAGAGGCGCAGCAACGGGTCGACGGGGTCGAACCGGGCGGCCAGGTCTTCAGGCGTGGGCTTGCCGCGCTTGTGCCACACACGGGTGGCGTCCTGGATCTGCGCCCACGTCGCCGTCGCATCGGTGGGCACCAGGCAGCGCTGTGTCAGCCGCAGGCTTGGCTCTTCGAGCGGCGCGTGGGTGACTGCACGCCAGACGGCGCCGCCCACTGCGGTGTGGGCGGGCGGGAGGGTGACGGTCGCGGAACGATGGAAGGTGGCGTGACCGTGGCCGTTGTCGGCGGTCAGCACGGTGATCACGCCGCCGTAGACCGTGACGATCCGGCCGCCGGGCTCAAGGTGGTCAACCCAGCCTCGGGGAATGCGCTCGGGTTCGCGCCAGCACACGATCCGGTCCACCACGGGTCCGCGGTAGTGCTCGAGGGCGAAGTCGGGCGCCGCCGCCAGGTCGGCGGCCTTCGGCGCCGTAGTGGGACCCTCGTGGCGCCGCCCCGGGTCACCTCCCACGGTGAGCACCGTGCCGAAGCTGGTCAGTCGCTCGAGCAGCGCCGTGGTGACTCCTGCCGTTCCGGCGAGTTCGAGCACGGTCTGACCATCGTGGACGTCGAGGTAGTGCAGTGTGCAGGCGATCGTCAGCAGCGACGGTTCCAAGCCGTCGCGATCCTGCTCCAGCGCCAGCCGCTCCACCGGGAACAGCCCGTCGAGCCACCACCGGTGGCCGCCGCCCGCCCCCGGATCATCGGCGAGGTACTCGGCGACTTCGGCATAGGAATCGGGCGGCGCGGCGAGAACGGCCTGCAGGACAGCCGCGCTGAGGCCAGCATCGGCCAGCCGGGCGCCCAGCGAACAACGGCACTGGGCGCGGGGCCCGTTCAGGGCCACAGGGTCTTTCGTGAACACGGCCTTCCTCGTTCTTGTGGCACCCGGTGGTGGCTCGCTGCGAAACGGAGCGCGGCGGGTGACCGAAGCGCGCTCGTCGGCGACCGCGGGCCTACTCCCGGTTTCGCGCTCCCGCTACTTCAGCGGCAGGCGACCGACCGACCTTGTCCTGGCGCGGCACAGCGTCGTGTGGGGACGGGGGTAATCGGAGCGAGCTGCGGTTGGGGCCGCACCGGCGCGTACGGCCCCAACCATGCGGGCTGAGCCCGCGTGCTACGCCTTCGTCGGGTGTTCGATGACGTCGGTCTTCTCGTCTTCGTCACCGAGGCCGCCGGCGAGGCGGGGCTTGGTCGTGAACATGGTTGTCCTCCTCTCGGGGTGTTGTGGATGGAGTGCGGCGTGCGTCATCGGGGAACTCGGCGCGCCGCCTGGCTTAGGCACAGCCGCGGGAGCGTCAGCGGCCGAGTTGGGTGATGCCATCGCGCGGGATCGGTCCGTCGTGGACGATCACCGCGGCGGTCGCGTCGTCGAGGGTGCCCGCGTGCGCGGCGGCCTCGACGAGAGCATGGGCGCAGGCATCCGGGTCGAACCGGTGTTCGTGAAGGATCCCGGTGATCTGCTCGGAGCCGACCTTGCGGTGCACGCCGTCGGACAGCAGCACAACGACGGTGTCGAGGGTTTCGGCGAGCGCGACCGTCGCGTTGGTGGCGCGGGCGAGGGACGCGATGACGATGCGGTCGCTCTTCGCGGCGATCTGCTCGTCGACGCCGGCGGCACGAAGCCGCGCGCCCTTGGTATGCGGGGAGGTGAGCAGGGTCAGCGTCTCACCGTCCCAGCCGTAGGCGGCGACGTCACCGATGTAGCCGATGACGGTGGGTTGCGCGGGCCGGCAGACAGCCAGAGCCATGACGGCGTCGGGGGTGGGCATTTCCTCGCTGGGGTCCTCGAGTAGTCCGGCGGCTTGCATGACACCGGGTACCGCGCCTTTACGGGCGCCGTAGCGCACCGCTACCTCCGCGCACAGGTACGCGGCGGTGGCGACGTCCTCGTCGTTGTGGATGCCGTCGACGACCGAGACGGCGAGCACGCCGCTGCTGCGGAGACGGAACTGCGCGGCGGCGTCGCAGAGCAGAGGCCGATGCCCCTTGCGTGAGGCGATGCCGACGGTTGCGGAAGCGGGTGGTGTGCTCATGATCTCGTTTCGTTGGGCGGTGCAGGAAGGCGCGCTGATCGGCGGGCGATCCGAAGCAGCAGCCAGGTTTGGTGCGGCTTATGCCGAGGTCACCGTCGACAGATGCCGGGTCGCCGTCACGCTCGCCGGTCGGTCCTGCGCGGCCTCCGGTCGCGGGAGCCTGCCCGCATCCTCAGTAGATCGACGAGGGGCGGACGAGGTGCTGTTGTGCCGCGGTGGCGAGTTCCCGGCAAGGATGGTGATGGCGGGTCCGGCTTCCAAGGCTGCGGCGCTCTGTTCCGCGAGCTCCCGCAGCATCTCGCGCGGCACCGGAACACAGGCCTGCGGTGGACGAGCCGCCTGTGTCGCTGACGGTGCCGGAAAACGTAGAAGTTTGGCGGTCATGCTGGCTTCACCGCCACGCCCGCCCACCGGATGGCACCGAGTTCGCCCGGTGGTGTATCTGCGGGACGCTGGCTCACGACTCCGGGGTCGCGCAGTGCCCAGGTGCCGAACAGGGCGGTGACTTCGGTGCGGGTGCGGGGGCGAAGCGGTTCGCCGATGTCGCCGTAGGCGGCGGCGAGCTCGTCGATCTGCTCGAGTTGGCGCGCCGAGGCACCGTCGGTGGTCAGGTGGGAGATGGCGAGCAGGCTGCCCGCGGGGACGGCCTCTTGGTAGGTACCGATGATCTGCCTCAGTGGCAGGTGATCACCCAGGTGGTGCAGTACGTCGGTGAGGACGATGCAGACCGGTTCGTGGGGGTCGAGCGTTCGGTGGGCGCGTGCGTGTCCGAGCACGGCGGCCGGTTCGGCGAAGTCTCCATGGAAGAAGGAGGTGGCGTCGCAGGAGGTGTGCTTGCTGGTCAGCGCGGTGGCCCAGGTCCGGGCGATCATCACGTCGTTGTCGACGGCCGTGACTCGTGCCGCGGGGAACCGGCGGCGCGCGATCTTGGCCAGGCAGGTGTCGTCGGGAAAGCCGGCGCCGAGGTCGAGGAACCGGGTGATACCGGCGTCGAGAGCGGCCTCCACGACCTCCACACTGGAGTGTGTGGCGGCGAGGTCGTAGGTTCCGAACTCCGGCCACAGTGCCTGGCGGTATTGGCGCCATTCGCGATCCGCGCGGTAGTTACAGATACCTCCCTTGCCGAGGTTGGCGACGCCTGCCGCCGTGGCTTTCGGCGAGTACGCGAGCGACTGGGGGGCCAGTTGTTCCGGATTCAATACATTTCCTTTCGCGGTTTAGGAGACGGTTAGGCGGGACTGCTTGGTGAAGAGTTCGTGGTGGACGTCCCCGAGGGGAATTCCTGTGGCGTTGGTCCTGTGACAGTTCGAGGAGGTCTATCGCCGATTCGCCTGCCGGAACGTTCTAGATCGGCACGCTGCGGGAGAGGCTCTGTATCGAGGCGGATTTTGCGCACTCCCTGCAGCTGGCTCGGAATGCCGAGCTCGATACGCCGCATCCGGACCGTCGAGGCGGATACTCCCAGCCGCAGGCCAGCGCGCTTGTCAGAGTAGCCCTGGGTCGCGAGTTGCGCGAGAGCATTTGGATCGACGTGAACTTTGCGCGCTCCCCGCGGCTGAGCCGGTATACCGAGTTCGGCGCGGCGCTTCCTGACTAACCCGTACGAAACATTCAGCCTTCTGGCGATTTGTTTGTTGTCGAGCCCTTGTGCGGCGAGGTGTGCGAGTACTTTTGGATCGAGGTGAATCTCGCGTACTCCTCGCGGCTGGGCCGGTATGCCGAGTTCGGCGCGGCGATTCCGAGCCGTCGCCGTGCACACCTGTAGTTTCGCTGCGATCTGCTGGTCGTTGAGCCCTTGTGCGGCGAGGTGTGCGAGTACTTTTGGATCGAGGTGAATCTTGCGCAATCCTCGCGGCTGGGCCGGTATGCCGAGTTCGGCGCGGCGCTTCCTGATTAGCGAAGCGGACACGCTGAGTCTGTTGGCGATTCTATTGTCTGACTCGCCCTGGGCCGCCAGTTGTGTAAGAACTTCCGGATCGATCGTGATTCTGGTTTGTCGCCAGGCTGGTATGCCGAGTTCCTGCCTGCGTTTCGCTATCGTTGGCGACGACACGCCGAGTTTCGCGGCGATCTGACGGTCGCTATGCCCCTGGGCAGCGAGTTGCTCCAGCATGACCAGGTCGAGGCTGACCTTGCGTGTCCGCGACGCGGCGACTCCTGCTTCCGCGGCGATCGAATCATCGCTTGTGTTCTCGAGGGCGAGCTGACGTTGTGAGATGGCGTTAAGCTTGTCCCTGCGTCGCCGGGACGGTATCCGCATCTCACGGCGACGATTTATTACGGTGCCTTTGGATACACCTAACTCTATGGCAATTTGCGCGTTAGTAAGTCCTCGGTCGACCAGGGTAGCTAGGTGTGCGCGATCAATGTCGATCTTGAATGGGTGGCGAGATGTCAGTCCAAGGTCGCCCCGGCGCCTCTGGATAACCCAATGCCTCACCCCTAGCTTTTCGGCTATTTTCGTATCACCAAGGCCTTGCGCGAAGAGGCGAGTTACCTCGTCGAGATCAACTTCCACCTTCGTGCTGACGGTCCGGACCGGGATGTTGTGTTCACGGCGCACCTTGGCGACCATCGCTGTCGAAATGCCCATTTCTGCAGCGATCACCCGGACGGATTTATTCTCCGAAGAAAGTCGTGCGAGCACGGTCACGTCCACCTCGGCCGGGGATGGGGCGCGCCAGCGAGTCGTCAAACCAAGTTTGCGGCGGCGCGTTCTTACCGCCGACTGCGTCGTGTCAAATCTCAGGGCGACTTGACGGTCAGAAAGGCCCGATTCGACCAGGTCGCGCAGGCTTTCCCAGTCTGTGTCGGCTCTGCGAACGGGGCGGCGGGTCGGTATTTCAAGCTCGACACGGCGGATTCTCACTGTAGTCCTGGAGACGTCCAGCATTTCGGCGATCTTCCCGTCGGAAAATCCTTTTGCTACGAGCTGTTCCAGGAGTTCGGGCGCGATGTGAATTGCGCCGCTTGACCGCTCGACTATCACCGCCTCATCAGGGCCTGATGATTCTAACGCGGCAGTGAGACAATTGGCGGTGCTGACTGTCCGGTGGGTCGTCTCGGCCGTCGATGACATCTTTTCGTGGTTCATGGCGCCTAGTTGGTAAGTGCGTGGACTGCAGTGCGTTGATGCGCCCAGTGGCTGAGCTGTGTGTTGTCACTGTGGGTGTCGCTGCGTGCGATGGCGACCACGACCACCACGGAGCCGAGCATGATCGCGACGGTGCCGCCGAGCGCTCCGAGGAAGGGACGGGGCCAGCGCTGTGGCGGGGGCGCCGGCAGGCAGGGGGCCGTGTCGTCGGCGAGGCACCGGTCTGCCGCATGCTGAGGGGATACCGCCGTCCCGGTCGTGGCGAACTCGTTCATGCCACAGACCCGTGGTGGGGCGGGAGTGTGCGCGTGGCGGGGCGGCAGGCGACGCCACACCACGTGCTGACCGATCCGGGCACGACGCGGGCGCTCTCGGCCGAATCCGGTAGCCATTCCTGTGCCGCACACACGCCAGGTGACAGCAGCGGCCAACCACCGAACAGGCCGGCCACCTCGTCGCGGGTGCGGCTGGTCGGGACAGCGCCGGTGAGCCGTTCGAACACGCTGGCGGCTACGGCGAAGGCGGTGCCGTCGGTGTGCTCGGCGGTGAGGTGGGACAGCGCCATCCAGCTGCCGGGTGGCAGTGCTGCCTGGTAGCGGGCGAGTTGAGCGTGCGCGTGCTCGACCGAGTCGTTGTAGGTGGCGGCGTTGCCGAGTACGAGGCAGAGCGGCTGGGTAAGGTCGATGCCGTGGGCAGGCAGGTCGTCCAGCACGCTGTCCGCTGCCCAGCGGTCGCGGTCGCTGACCTGGTAGGTCTTGGGGAAGCGGGTGTGCGCCGCGCGCCACTCTTTCTCGATTTCCGGATTGGACTCGACCACGACGATGCTCGGCGGGTCGGCCTCAGCGAGGCTGGTCGCCTGGAACACCGGGCCGCTCGCGCTGGGGTAGCCATGACCGAGGAACACGAACTGGTGGATCCCCGCGTTGTGCGCGGCGGTCACGAGGCGACACTCGAAGTCGTTCCCGTGGGAGACGGCTTCGAAGAGCTCTGGCCAGAGCTCGCGAAGGCCCGTGATCACTGCCCGATCTGCCGCAGTGCTGTTTCCGTTGCTGAACTGGGCGCTGAGGACACACCCGAGGTGGGCTCTGGGCTCGGTCATGAGGACCGCTTTTCCGCGACCGCGCCCCAGCTCAGCGCACCGAGGCCGTCGGGCAGAGTGGGCGAGTAGGTCGCGAGAGGCCACTGACGCAGGCTGACCACACCGGGCAGAGACAGTGACCAGGGTCCGAGCAGGTCGAGGAATTCGGTGTGGGTGCGGATCCAGGTCGGCGCGCCGATGTCGTGGTAGGCCTCGGCGAGACCGGCGATCCGGGCGGCTTGCTCGTCTGAGGCATTGTCGTCGGTGCGCTGAGTGAGGGCGAGCCGGCTGCCGACCGGCAGCAACTCGTAGTACTGGGCGAGCACCTGGTGCGCGACGTGCGGTTCGAGGTGGTGCAGGACGTCGACCAGGGTCAGGCACACCGGCCGGGTGAGATCGAGAGCAGCCAAAGACGCGATCTGCTGCAGCACGGCTACGACGTCGGTCAGGTCGGTGGACAGAAACCGGGTGCTGGTACTGCCTTCCACGGCGCGCTCCCAGTGCAGCGTCACCCACCGCGAGTTGTCCACGGCCGTCACCCGGGCATCGACGCCGCGGTCGCGGGCGATGCGGTGCACGGCGGTCCGGTCGGGATAGCCGCACCCGAGGTCGAGGAACTGGGTGTATCCGGCGTCACAAAAAGCGCGCACGACCGAGATGCCGAAGTTGACGCTGCGCTGGACCACCTCGCGGAGGTCGGGGTACCCGATTTGCTGTTCGTCGATCCAGTGGCGATCGAGGGCGAAGGAGAAGGTGTCGGCGTCAGGATCGCGCTTGAGTGCGCTGTGGATGCGGGCGGCGTCCGGCCGTTCGAGGACGGCGGTGTTATAGGCCATGGTGGGTTCCGTGCAGGTGAGTAGGGACGTGGTGTGGTGTGGCAGTGGGGGAGGTGATGGGACGCCTATGCAGTTCCTGGTTCCCGTGGCTGATGATTTGCGTACTACCCCTGCAGGTCAGGGTCAGTTGTGACGAGTGGGGACGGCCGAGTTCGTCCCACCGGTGTGCCAGTGCGGTGATGTCGTCCCAGAGCCGACGGGCGCCGTGTTGCGCACGCGCGGTATAGCGGCCTCGGTGCATGTGGAGCTCGGCTTGTGACAGGCTTTCCGGGTCGGTCACGGTGAGGCCCGCGCGGTCGGCTGTGGTCTGCAGCAGCGGGAAAACCAGGTGCAGCAGCAGGCGGAATTCGGGCAGATCGAGCTCGTCCCTCAAGAACGGGTAGGGCTCATGCCAGCGGCGCAGAGGTGATCCGGCGGGGGCAGTGGTGTCGCGCGCGGGTGGAGTGGTCGTGGTGCCGTGAAAGGTGCCGGTCAGGCCTTCCGCGTCGAGTGTCAGCTTGGTGATGGCGCCTGCCACCACGGCGACCTGGGTGCGGACCGGGTGCCTGCTGTAGGGCTGGGGGAGGTCGAGGCCGAGGATGGCGCGCCAGCCGGGCGGTGCGCAGGCGACGTCGTGCCAGACGATGATTCGTTGGAAGTCGCGGTCGTGCTCGTCGGCGCCGTGGAGGTGCAGGTCGGGGTGGTTGAGGACGTGGGCCCGCTCGCTCAGCTTGGCGCGGGCGTGGCGCGCCCAGTCGGGGTCCGGTTCGCGGCTGATCACGGTGGGGCGCTGGGTGAGGTGGTGCAGCACCGCGGCGGTGAAGCCGGTGCCGGTGCCGAGTTGCAGGACACGGTCGCCGGGGGAGATGTCGAGCAGGTCGAGCATGGTGGCCAGGACGGGTACCGAGTAGGTGATCGTGTCCGTGCCGCCGGGCTGGATGAAGGTGAGCGGGTCGATGCTGTAGAGCCCGGTCAACCAGCCGCGGGGATGCCGGTCCGGGTTCCACAGTGTCCGGGTGGGGTCGTCGGTGCGGTAGTAGGGCGTGGCGTACCGGTGGTGGGGCACGGCGCGCAGGGCCTCGAGCACACGGTCGCCGACGCCGTGGCCGCGGAGTTCGGGCAGCAGCCGGCGCCGCAGGTAGGAGATCCGGGCCTCCGGCGTCGATCCGGCGGGTGCCGGGTCGAGTTCGGGCGGCGAGTGAAGCGTCATTGAGCTGTCCTTCGAGCTGAGCGGGCAACGAGAGCGGATCGGAGGTCAGGTGAGTTGCGCGGCCAGGGTTCTGTCCGGGGCGGCGTCGGTGCGGGTGCTCGTCCGGGCGGTCTCCCGGCGACTGCGGCGTTCGAGGGTGTGGGCCAGCAGCGTCAGCGACCCGGTGATGACGGCGTAGAGCGCGGCGGTGACGAGGTAGGGCTGCAGCACGAGAAACGTGTGGCCGGAGAGGACCCGGGTCTGGCCCAGCAGCTCGGGGAACGCGATCAGCAGGCCCAGGGAGGTGTCTTTGATCGTGCGGGTGAGCTGGCCGATCAGCGCGGGCAGGGCGTGGCGGACTGCCTGGGGCAGGACGACCAGGCGCAGAGCGGCACCCTCGGGCAGGCCCAGTGCCAGCGCGCCGTCGCGCTGCCCGGGGTCGATGGCGTGGATGCTGGTGGCCAGGATCTTGGCGATCCCGGCCGCGGCGGTGATCGCCAGGGGCAGCACCAGCTGGCCGATTTGGGGCAGGCGAATCCCTACTGCGGGCAGGACCAGCATGGTGGCGTAGAGCCACAGCAGCAGCGGCACCACCAGGACCGCGTCGGCAACCGCCGACGCGGTCCTGCGGACGGTCAGGCGGTGGTGGGCGGCGAGCAGGCCGAGCACCGTGCCCGGCAGGGCCGCCACCCCGATCCCCAGGACCCCGGCCACCGCCGTCCCGGCGGCACCCTCGAGCAGGAAACGCCAGATCGGCCACTCGCGATACGCCGCCCACCTGGTCGGGTCCAGTTCACCGGCGTCGTAGAGCGCCCGCCATCCCAGCACCAGGACCAGGACCAGCCCGGCGAGAACGACCACGCTCGCGGCGCGGATCCGGTGCCGGCCTCGCGGGCCGGGTTCGTCGAACCGCACCGCGCCGCTCACCCCCGGACCGGACGAGGTGGCGGGGAACCGCTTGGCCAGCCGCTGGGCGTACTTGCGGGAGATCACGGTGATCACGACACCGACGGCTGCGTAGATACAGCTGGTGGTGCCGAAAGCCGCGACCGGGTCCGCGGTGATGTACGCGATCTGCTGGGCCACGGCGGTGAGGTCGAGTACGCCGACCGCGCCGACGAGCGAAGTGTTGAGCAGCAGGCCGATGGTCAGCGTGCCCAGAACCGGCAGCGCGTGCCGCAACCCCTGCGGAAGCACCACCTGCACGAGGGTCTGGCTGCTGGTGAAGCCGAGCGCGCGGGCGGCGTCGGTCTGCCCACGGCCGACCGCGTTGATGCCGCTGCGCAGCGCCTCGGCGTAGTAGACCGCGGTGTAGCAGGCCAGCGTGCCCGCCGCCCGGGCCCACAGCGACACGTCCAGGCCGAGTGAGGGCAGCGCGAACGCGGCCAGCAGCAGCCACAGCAGCAGCGGCACCGACTGCACGGTGTGGATGACCGCTTTCGCCGCCTGCCGGGCCGGGGCCACGGTGCTGACCCGGCAGCTGACCAACACGAGTGCCAGCACCGCGGCACCGGCCCAGGACAGGGCGACCAGTTCCACGGTGCTCCGCAGCCCCGCAGCGAGTTCGTCGGCGAAGTCGATCATCGCGTCGGCCTACGACACCGGCGCCGGGCTGACCCCGCACATCGTCGTCATGTCCTGGTCCCGGGATCCGGGCGCGGTGGCGATGCCCGGCCACACCGGCCCCTTTTCTTTCAGCACAGGGTCCGGTTCCACCCGGCCCACCGTTTCCTTCCACGCCTCCAGCCAGAGACCGGATTCGTAGATCTTCACCAGGAAACCATTGATCACGTCCCTGAAAGCAACATCGCAATGCTTGATCGCGATGCCGTAGAAGTCATCCCTCATCCGCTCGTCCAGGATTCTGATCTTGTTGTTGATGTAAGCCTGGGATAGTTGGATGGTGCGGTCGTTGAAGGTGACGTCTCCGTCGCCACGTTCGAGCGCCGCGGTGAGTTCAGTCGCGCTGGTGAACGTCACCATCTTCGCAGTCGGGAACCTGGTTGCGATCAGTTCGGTGGCAAGTTTTTCGCCGGTGGAATTTTTCGCGACGATGAACCTTTTGCCGGCGAAGTCTTCGCTGCTGTTGATCGTTGTGTCCACTTGCCGCACGGCGAATCCCTGACCGGACAACAGATAAGGCCCGGCGAAGGTCATGCTCTCGGCGCGTTTTTCGGTGATGCTGTACGTGTTGAGGACGGCATCAACATGCCCCCCTTTGACGAGCGGCTCACGCGTCTGGGTGTCGACTTTTTGTAACGTGAGGTTCGGCGCGCCCAGGTATTTCGACAGCAGGTACGCGAGCGTGGCGTCAAACCCCTCGAACAGCCCGCTGACGGGACTCTCCTGGGACAGCAGCGGCGTATTACCCGAAACCCCGATCCGCAGACCGTGCTGCCCGATTCTCTTCGCGGTGTCCGAGACGGTCAGGTCGGCATCGGTGGCTACCGGGCCTCGGGCGATGATCCCCTGCGATCCACCGCTGTCCGGCAGCAACTGGTTGCCAGGGTCACTCGGCGGCGAACAGGCCGCCATCGTGACAACGGCCGTGATCACGGCCAGGCAGAGCCGTAACAATCTCGGCATGCATCCTCCTCGACTAGTGACGCGCCACAAGCACGTGTCAACACCGAACCCGGTGCGCAAACCGCCGCCACCATGTCCGACGGCGTGAACAATCAACCGTGGAGTCGCAGGAACGACACCACTTCGGTGGCCACCTCGGTCACCAGAAAACAACTGCCTACAGCGGACAGCCTTTCGATCCGGATCGATAACGCCAGTGCTGGATTGAATTGAATGTGCACCACACAGTGCGGGGTGCTCGGGGACGGTGGTTCGAGCAGCAGAGCGCGGTAACCATCCACCGAAGTCTCTTCGAATTTCGCGCTGCTGATGGGATCTTCGGCAGCCAGGGTCTTGATCGGGGCGTTGCTGTTCTGAGACAGCGTCAAGGTCAGCTTCGCATTGTCTTTGACCGTCCACTCGCAGGTCGAGATGTCCCCGTGGTTGTACGGAGTACCGGACGACGCGAGCAGATCGCGCTGGTACTCCGACGGAAGAGCCAGACACGGTTCGGCGACGTACTGCCGCGCGTCCACTCTCGCACTGACGCCCGTTTCCGCAGCCACCGACCGTGGTGCCGACGTACTCGGCGGGGGCGCCATGCTCGAGCTATGTACAGGCCCGTCGAACGAGCAGCCTGCGAGCAGGACCACCATCGCGGTGACCGCCGCCCACACTCCGGGCCGTCGTTCGCCATCGCGTTGCCCGTCAGCGCGGGCGAGCGCTGCCCGCAGGCCGCGTGGTGCGGCGGCGGCGCTACCGCGGCGGTGAACCCGCGCGGCGACGATGCTGGAGCCGGGTGTCTGCATGGCATGTCCTTGGTGGTCGCTGGCGCCGTGGTGAATCTGGTGTGGACGATGCGCGCGGAAGGCGCCTCTGAAGTGAGGTCCTGACGGCCGCCGGGGCGGCGATGGCGATGCGCTGTCGCCGGGGGCCGTCCTGCGCTGCGGGGCGCGTCGATCTGCGTGGGCGGGCGCCGCCCGGTCAGCCTGGCGGGGCAGCGTCGCGGGTGAGCACCGTCGCCGTGACCTGGATCGCCAGCCGCCCGCACGAACCCGGATCGGGGGCGTGATCGACCCGGCTGCTCAGCACCGGCGCCCCGCGCACCGTCTCCGCGTACACAGCGCAGTCGCTCGCGGTCGGGGTCGGCGTCGGCGTCGGAGCAGGGGAAACTTGCACGGCCCGATACGGCGGCAGCGGCACCGGCTGAGGGACGACACCGGGTGCGCTGTGCGCCGCCGCCAGGTGATCGATGTCCGCGCGGCCGCCGTGCGCGATGGCCACCGTGAGCTGCGGGCCGGGGCCGGCGACCCGCGTCCACCGGCACCGCGAGTCCGCCGGGCCGTGCTCAGCGTGCCCCGGCCCCAGACCGAGACCAGCGCGCTCGGCCCCGGTCAGAGCGCTACACGGGTCACTGATCAACGATCCGATCGGCCTTCCCGCGGGCCTGCCACCCGATGGTGCGTCGCTGCCGAGGGACACCACGCCCACGCCTGCGGCCACACATGCGACGCACAGAAGCGCGCCCCCAGCTCGCTGCATGGGCCTCACCGGAGCCCTCCTTGGCTCAGGCCGGGCGCCGTCTCCCGCTCGGGCACCGTAGCCCCGGGCGGCACCTCCGGTACCACGAACGGGCCCAAGACCGCGGTCGTGGTGTTCCAGCGCCCCACCGAAGGACCCGTGATCAGCTGCGCCGGGTGCTGATCACCTGAGGACCCCTTGCGAGCCCTGGAGCAGGTGGGCAGATCCGGCAAGGAGTGCTCGGCGGGACAGCCGAGGTGGGCCGACCAGCGGACCGCGGCACAGCCGAGGTCGGTGGACCGCTGGACCGCGGCACGCACGCGCTCCTGGCCGGTGCGCCACGACATGCGGGCCGCCTGGAGAGGCCGCAGCCTCCCGGCCCGCGCCCACAGCGGATCGCCGGGGAGAACTGCGGAAAGGGAGTTGGATCTCATCATCCTGGGGTCTTTCAGGTGTTGGCACAGCTAATGGGTGCGGTGGCGGGCCCGTTTCCTGGGGGGATGGGGACGGCCCGCCACCGCAGCTCGTGGATTAGCCGGACGTAGTGCCCAGCAGTGCGGTCGCCGCAGCCGGAGCGTGCTTGCGGCTGCCCCAGACGACCTCGCGCGCCCAGGCTTGCATCGCCGGACTCGCCATGAACTTGCTCCCGGGCGGAACCTCGTTCTCGGCGATGGACGACCTGATCCAGGCCTGGAGCACCGGGTGGGCGAGGTGGGTGAACACATTGGGGCCGCCGCAGACCATGCCGCGGGACACCGAGCCACCCAGCACGTGACGCCCGTGCACCTTTTGCAAGGAACCGCTGCCCGAATCACCGGCGCACGGCCCGATTCCGGGCCCGCCGTCCAGGCACACCTCGCCTGCGCCGATACCGGCGCCCGCGCAGGCCGCGGCCGGCACCTTCGCCATCGGCGCGGTATGCAGCCATTCCGCCGGCGAGATCCAGTTCTCCGGGTCCGGATCCGTCATCCCCCAGCCGATGACCTCATGCGCCACTCCGGCATGCGGGAGCCGGATATCGATCGGCTTCAGGGTCGTGATCGGCTTGTCGAGCTGTACCAGCGCGGCATCCCAGACCATGCCCTTGTATTCGGGGCGGGGGTCGGGAATACCCCAGTTCCATCCTTCGGGCACCACGAACGCGCGCACGCCGCGAACCTCACCGTCGTGCTCTCGGTGTAGCGACCCGATGCGCACCTGGTAGTTCGACGGATCCTCGGGGTCCGCCAGCGAACTCGCCGGCGCTCCCCACCACTGTGCTGACCTCGCGGGATTCTCCGCGGTCGACGGGGGCTGCACAGTCACACAGTGCGCCCCCGTTACCGCCCACTCTTCTTCGATGAGCATGACGCCACAGCCGTGTTTCGGCCCGTCCGGCGTCAACAACTGCAACGAGCCCGCTGCCGAATAGTCGCCTTGAGCGGGCACGCCACCCACGACCGCGGTTGCGGGCGCCGCGGCCAATACCGCGACCATGGTCACGACCAGGGCCGTGACCCACTTTCGTATCATGATTACCCCTGAAAGTTCTGCCGAGCGCGCAATGGCGGCCGACATCGTGAGCTCACAGAGCTCTTGTGGAATAAGAGACTGAATCTAGGAATCAGTCTATTCAGCGCACCATTAAATCAGCCGCAGAAAGGGCAGCTATGTGCGGATTATGCAAATGCCGGAGACGAGCCTCGGCAAATATTGAATGGACCGGGCAACCGCGCGGATGTCTTCTCCTGGCGAGCCACGGCTGGCCGGGCTGGTCTTACTGATGTTCGCACCAATGAGAGCCTTCTGGTGGTGTGCAGAAGGTCAATCTCCACAGGTGGCCGGACGTTTGCTGCGGGTGTCAGCGGGCGCGACCCGCACCTCGCGCCGGGTAGGCGGCGGGGCGGTGTAGCTATGTCCACGCCGAGGGACGATAGCGACCATCTGGATCAACAAGGGGGACACAGTGTCCCCCTACCCGAATGGACTAATTCCGGGAGACGCCCAGTCGCATGGCCAGACTGCGCAGGGGAGTGGACAGGCTGAGCTCCTGCTCCAGCAGTTCGTCGACAACCTGGCGCGGTAGCGTCTGGTATTGCAACCAGTCCGGCGCCATCGATTCAATGGCGAGCACGGTGTTCAGAGCATCAGCTGTGCGCCCAAGCTTGAGCTGGGCCATGGCCACGTCAGCAAGGTGGCGAGCGCGGGTGGCCAGAGGCAAGGTGGTGTCGTGCCGCAAGCGCGCGGCAACGGACAGCGCGGTGCTGTATTGCTCCTGCACAACCGCACAATCAACGGCGATCATCGCCACCTTCGCAGGCCCAAACGTGCTCTGGTGATCAGTACGTTCGTATCCGAGTCTGGTGGCCGTTTCGATCGACTCTTCGAGCAGATCGTCTGTGTGCGTAGAATCCTGGTCTCGCGCTGCCGCCGTCGCCGCAGTTACGTTCAACAGTCCATAAGCGGCCAGTTGCGATTCGGAGGTCCCTTTGCCGGGTTTCACGTCCCGGCCGGCGCGAATTGCAACGTTCTTCGACTCTTCGTACCGGCCCTGGACAAGAAGCTGCCACGAGACACTTATCCTCATTGCGGCGTAGAGAAGCATATCTTCACTGTTCCGGGCTGCCGCGATAGCTTCGCGCACGCCCAGCCAACCAGCGTCGGGCTGCCCAAGGTGTACCAGCGTGTCCGCGGCCGCCTGGTAGCCGCGGGCGAGTAGCCCGGCTGCTTCGTGAGCATCGGCTGGCGCCACCGAATGGTAGGTCGCCCGAAGCTGCGCGAGACTCGAGGGAAGCATCTCAGCGAGGAGTTCATACCGTCCAGCCCAGTACGAACCCCAAAGATATTCCACTGATCGCCGCGCGTCGCGCATAGTGAGCGGTTCGCCGTCAAGTAACTCGACGTCAAGCAGGTCGTCGACCGGGGTGAGCGCCCGACGTAAGTCAACGACGCCACTCGCTGCAGCAGGCATGGACTTCCGGCCGCCCACAAGCTCTTCTATGGGCAGGTCCAGGGCTTTCGCGATTTTTTGCAAAGTTGGGATCGACGCCGTCTTACGAAGGCCGCGCTCGAGCTTCTGCACGATAGAGATCGATACACCTGCACGATCGGCGAGCATCTTCTGCGTGAACAGTTTCCCGCGCGCCCGCCTGATTCGAGCCCCGATGTCCATCTGGTCGTCCATGGCACACCCTGCCTTCTCCGCACGGAAGCCCCCACAGGGCCGAAGTAGCAGTTGTGCACCCCTGCGGGGGTTGTGAACGCATGGTACCAGCCGAAAGTCTCCTCGCGCGCTGTGCTGATCGAGCAGTACCGCCCGAGTGGGCGGGGTGCAATCGACCTGTTACTGCCAGATTGACCCATTCGGGTAGGGGGACACTGTGTCCCCCTTGTTGATCCAAATCGCGTCTACCGTCTTCCGGCGTGAGCAACAAGGACGCCAACCCAGCACAGGCTTGGAGCCAGGTGTGGACCGTGCCCGCCGAAACCCGCAGCGGACGCCCCGTCACCTTTGAGGTCGGCCTCCTCCCCACGGCCGAAGGCCACCGCGTCGGAACAAGCGTCGGCAAACTCACCGATCCGGTCAGGTTCTCCCCGGAGAACGCCCGGCTACTGCTGTCCAGCGTGCAGGAGGCCGTCGACGGCGCCCATCAACAAGACCACACTTGAACAGATCAGCATTGTCCGGAAGCGCACGTTGACGCGTGCCGAAGAAGCAGGCCACCGCTGTGTGGCCGTTCCAAACTGACATCCACGAATCGAGCGCTATGTCTCCATCCCGAAAGACTGTGATGTGGCCGTTGGCAACTGTGGCGACAGCGGCTGCGGCGTTGTTGGCACCGCGCGTTGTGGACAGGCTTCGGCGCACGCTGAAGTGCCCTGGCGGTTTTGCCTCTCCTGGGACGAGCATTATATCGTCGAGCCGGTCGGCGAGCGACCATGAATTACTGCGTGCGGTTGCTGATGTGCTTGATGGTGTTGCAGCGGGTTCGTCTGCGCGTCCTCGGCTGAGCGTGGATGTGAGCGGAGATCCGGAGCTTGCGTCGATTCTGGAGCGTCTGAACGGGGCGCTGATGGCGGTCGTGGCGCAGGTGAGGGCAGAGCGCGCGATGACTGCGGATCTGGCGCGGAGTTGGCAGGATGGCGGGCATCTGCTGCAGCAGCGGGCCGAGAGTGTGGTGAAGAAGTTCGGTCAGCATGCCGAGTTGCTCGATGTACTTCTGCCGTTTGGTCCGATCGCGGCAGAGTTGGCTCGGCGCGGGCAGAGTGTCGCGGTGCTGCTGGGTCAGTTCCCTGGGCAGCAGTGGAACGAGGCGTTGCCCTTGGGCGATGCGGTCCGCGCGGCCGCAGGCCGAATCCAGGACTTCACGCGGGTGGACGTCACTGCCTATCCCGGTGTGCATGTGGCGGCCGAGGCGGTCGAGCCAGTGATCCATGTGCTTGCCGAGCTGCTGGACAACGCTGCGAGGTTCTCACGACCCGCCTCTGACGTCCTCGTGACCTTTGATCAGGGCAGCGCGGGGTGGACGGTGGTCATTGACGATCACGGCACCGGCGTGCACGAGGACGATGCGCCGGATGTGGCGCGGCGGCTGCAGCGTTCCAGCTGGCGCAGTGTGGCTGAGCTCGGCAATCCTCCACGTCTGGGCTTGGCGGTGGTGTCCGCGTACACCCAGCGTTTTGGGGGTGTTGAGGTGCAGCTGACGAAGTCACCGAAGCAAGCGGGGATGCGGGCGCAGGTGCAGATCCGGTGGGTTCATCTGCGTACACCGGATGGCCGCCCGGCACGCCCCGCGGTTTTCGAGGTGGCTGAGCCGACTGGTGGTTCCCCTCCCGGTGTGGCGTCGGGTCCGGGATCGGCCACGCTGCCGAGGCGGACGCCAGGACAGCATGAGCCGGATTTCGAGCAGTTCCCGTCGCGTCGCGGGGTAGCAGGGGCACCTGGCCCTGGGGGAAACAAGCCGGACGGCGGCACCTATTTCGATGGGACGTCGGGTTCGGCCGCGCTGGCAGGGCGGACGCCAAAAGGCTGCGAAGACGAACCCGAACCGCTCTCGCCGGGTCGCGATGAGGTCGAGCAGAGCGGGGGAAACCGGGTCAACGGTGAGTGGCTGGGGGACTTCTTCGGCCAGCGTGGTGGCGCTGAGGCACAGCTCTCCCCACTACCAATAGACGAGACGCCGGCAGGACGTACCGGGAGCGAGCATAAGGGGGAGGGCGATGACTGAGATCGCCACTGATGACGGAGTGCGCTCCTTTCGCGCCATCACCCGTATCGACGCGGTGCGGGCGGTCGTGGCCGCTTCTGCTGACGGGGTGAAGTTCGCACGCTCGGAGCAGGTGAGCGTCGACCAGGCCGACATGCTGGCGTCCTGGGCCTCATCGATTCGCGGCCTCGCTCACGCCATCGGCAGACATCCCTGCAGCGGCATCGAGCAGGCCTTCACCCAGACCGTGGTGGAGTTCGGTGACTGCCTGGCGTTCGTGCGGGACGCGGCCAACAGGTCGCTGATGGTCGTGCTCACCACCAAGCCGGTCAATGCCGCCAACCTCAGTGTCGCGATGGACACTGAGATCGCGGCTCTGGGCGGGAACCTGGCGGTGCCGGGGCGAGCCACGACGCCATGAACGGGCACGACGACCTGGTGGCCCGGCCGGTGCCCTTGCATGTGGTCACCGGCGGCCGGGATTCGCCACGCCCTCGAGCGTGGCGGCCGGAGACCGTGTTCGTCGCCCGCCCGGGAGCCGTGCTGGCCGACTCGACGTCCCCGGAGCGACGCAAAATCGTCGAGCTGTGCCGCAACCCACTGGCGGCGGTCGAGATCGCCGCGTACACGCGCCTGCCCACCAGCGTGGTCCTGGTGCTGGCCTCGGCACTGGTTGACAACGGCGTGCTGAGCGTGCGCACGGCCGCCCGCACCGACGGACCGAGTACTGATCTGCTGGAGAGAGTGCTGGATGGCCTACTCAAGCTCTGAATCTGGCCGCGTGGATTATGTCGCGGACACGGTGACCGAATCGGTGAAGATCGTGATCGCCGGCCCGTTCGCGGTCGGGAAGACCAGCATGGTGGGCGCGGTGTCGGAGATTCCGCCGCTGAGCACCGAGGAACCGCTCACGGTGGCGAGTGTGGGGGTCGACGACCTGGCTGGTCGGCCCGATAAAACCACCACGACCGTCGCGCTGGACTTCGGCCGAGTCACCCTGACACCACGAATCGTGTTGTATCTGTTCGGCTTGGCTGGCCAAGCCCGGTTTCTCTCGATCGCCGAGGAGACCGCTGTCGGCGCCGTCGGTGCCGTCGTCCTGGTCGATCTACGGCGATTCGACGAGTGTTTCCCCACGGTGGACATGGTGGAGCGGCTGGGTCTTCCCTTCGTGATCGCGGTCAACCGGTTCGAGGGCTCACCAGCTTGCTCCCCGGAACAGATCGTTGACGCTCTGGGCGTTTCGGGCCGCACGCCGGTCGTCGCCTGCGACGCCCGCGAGCGCGACTCCTCGGTGCACGTACTCGCCACGCTCACCCGATTCTCGTTGGAACTCAAGACCGCCGGAGACCGACAATGACTACCTCCGCAGCTGCCCTGGACGCCTTCACCGGCTTGTCCTCGCTTCTGGCCACCACCCAGTGCGATGACCCGAGAGCGGCCTATGACGCGTTGAGGGAGAGGTGGGGCAGCCCGGTGGTGCCCGTCGAACTGGAAGCGGGCGTTCCCGCGTGGCTGGTCATGGACTACGACCTCATCCAGGAATTGACGACGAACGAGGCGCTCTACTCCCGCAATCCGGTGCGGTGGCGGCATTACCTCAACGGGCAGGTCAAGCCCGACTCCGGGCTCGGCCCCATGATGTTCCCGCGGGACAACGCCTATTTCGCCGACCACGCCGAACACCGGCGCCTGCGCGCACCCCTGGTCGAAGGTCTGGCCCGAACCAGCGAATACGACCTCGACGACATCGTGCGCGCCACCTGTGCTCGGCTGATCACGCGCATCGCTCACGCAGGCACGGCTGATTTGGTCGCCGATTACGCCGCCCAGGTGCCGATGCTGACCGTGGCCGGCCTGTTGGGGTTGAGCCCGGAGCAAAGCGACGAGCTGCAGCGGTGCCTGATTGCCTTGTTCGGGTCTGGCACGGACTCCCAGGCCGGTAGCCGCCGACTGGACGAGATGCTGTCCGGGCTCATCGCCGAGCGGCGCGCGGTACCGGCCGCGGACCTGACCACGACGTTCCTGCAACACCCGAACCTGCGCAATGACAGCGAAATCCAGCAGTCGATGGTGCTGATGCTCTCGGCAGGGTGGGAAACCACTACCAGCTGGATTGCCCACACCTTGCGCCTGCTCATGACCGACAGCCGATTCGCCGCCCGCCTGTATGGCGGCAGCCTGGGCATCGACGACGCGCTGCACGAGGTGCTGTGGGGTGACTCGCCGATGGCGAACATGCCCGCGCGCTACGCCACCGAGGCGCACGGTCTGGGAGGCCAGGCCATCGCCGCCGGGGACCCCCTCATCCTCGGTCTGGCCGCGGCCAACACCGACCCCGCGGTCTGCCAACGCGATTCCTGGACAGCCGCGGGCAATCGAGCACACCTGGCCTTCAGCAGCGGTCGCCATGCCTGCCCGGCGACCCAGGCGAGCCGCATCATCACCCGCACCGCGATCACCGTGGCATTCACTCACCTGCACGGCCTCAAGCTCACGATTCCCCCGGACGACATCCCGCGCCATCGGTCGCCGTGGACTCGCAGGCCAGCGGGCCTGCCGTGTGAGTTCACGCCCAACCCCACCATCGACCGCACAGGGGAGACATCCGATGCCCGATAATTCCGGCACAGTATCCCTGGCCGACATGCCGTTGATCGAGCTGGACCCCCTCGGCGGGGACCACCACGGCGACGCAGCCCGCCTGCGCGAAGCCGGACCGGTCGCGCGGGCCGGATTGCCCGGGCGGGTCGAGGTCGCGGCCGTCACCCGCTATCGCGACCTCGTGACGCTGTTGCGCCACCCCGGCGTCAGCAAGAACTACCGCAACTGGAGCGCCTACCAGCGCGGCGACGTCGGCCCGCACTGGCCGCTGTGGGGCATGGTCGGGGTCGACAACGCCGTCACCGCCGACAACGGCGAGCACCGCCGCCTGCGCGACCCGATCGTCACGGCGCTCACCCGCCGCCGAGTGAACGCCTTGCGCTCGCAGATCGAGGCGACCATCAACAACCTGCTCGACGACCTTGCCTGCACCGCGAACTCCAGCGATGGTGTCGTGGACCTGCGCGCGGACTTCGCTTACCCGCTGCCGATGGCCACGATCTGCGACTTGATCGGCGTTCCCCACGCCCGGCGCGGCGAGCTGCGGGAAGCGGTCGCGGAACTGTTCCGCACCGACCGCACCGTCGAGCAGGCCGCCGACACCCAACAACGCCGCCACCAGCTGCTCGCCTCGATCATCGCCGAGCATCGCGCCACCGCACCCGACGACATGACCTCGAAACTGCTACAGCTACAGGACAGCGGAGACGCCGCGCTCAGCGGTACCGAACTGACCGACACCCTGTGGTTGATGGTCACCGCCGGACACGAGACCACGCTCGGCCTGACCACCAACGCGATCCGTGCCCTGCTTACCCACCCCGACCAGCTCGTTCTCGCACGCGACGAGGACCGCTGGGACCTGGGCGTGGAGGAAACCCTGCGCTGGGACCCGCCGATCACCAACTTCCTCGCCCGCTACCCGCTGCACGACATCACCATCGCCGGCGTCCGCATCCCCGCCGGCACGGCCGTGATCGCCCCATACGCCGCGGCCGGTCGCGACCCTGAAGCCTACGGCGACACCGCCGAGCAGTTCCTCATCCACCGCACAGGCCCCACCACCCTGTCCTTCGGCAGCGGCCCGCACATGTGCCCCGGCACCGCCCTGGCCCGAAGCCAAGCCACCCTCGCCCTCAAAGCTCTCTTCACCCGCTTTCCCCACCTGGAACTCGCCGTCCCGGTCACCGAAGTACCACCGGTGCCGTCACTGTTTTCCAACACTGCCGCCACGCTGCCGGTGTACCTGCGCGCGGCCGCGGCACCCAGACCGGCGTTACCACCTGCGGCGTCCCCGCGCTGACCCACCGACCACACGACGGCCCGGCGGCGCGTCCCGCGCGCTACCGGCGTATCCGGCACGACACGAGCAGGACCATGACCACGACCCACGTCGGCGGCGCGACCCCGCCGTCCGCCGACCACCCCCACGACGACCTTCCCGGCGCCAGCCACACCTCGGACACGGGCACGAACACCACCGCCCAGGACGAGCAGGCCGCTAGCTTCGTCGCCGGGCAGGCGCCGACCGAGAACGCACCAGCCACGGCCAGCGCCGTACTCCCGGATCCCCGCACGGTGGTGGTACTCGCGACCGCCGGGGATCCCGACGTCGCTACCCGGATGCTCGGGGCCGCAGCGGCAGTGCGGTCTCTGGGGCTGCCGGTGCGCACGGTGCTGATCAACACCGGCTCGCCCGCCCCCTTAGCCTCTGCCGGGCACCCGCCAGCGGAGGTCGAGGATGCGCGGACGGTCGCCGCGGCGGGCCTGTGCTGGGGAGCTGCGGTGGCCCGGGGACTGGCCTACGCCCGGGACGTGCGGGTGGACACGGTGGTGCTGCTCGGCCCCGACGAACCCGCCGATGACCCCGCATCACCGGGATCATCGGACTTCGCGGCCGCGGTGACCCGACTCGAGGCGCAGAAGAAACCCGGCGTGGTGTGCTGTCCGCAGGCCCGGCCGTGGTGGCAGGATCCGCTGTCGCTGCACGTGCTGCGGCCGCTGTGCCTGCCCGCGCTCGGGTTCGCCCCCCTCGACCCGCCGGGTGCCACGCTGGTGCTCTCCGCAGCGGCGGTGACCGCCGCGCTGCAGCCGCGCTGGGGCCTGGACCACATCACCGGCCTGCGTCCGCACGGACTGAGCATTCTCACCGCCGCCCGCCACGCCGGGCTCACCGTCTCCCAGAACTCCGCACGCCAGCCCGTGGCCGGTCACTCCCGCCTCGCGGATTCGCCCAGCATCAGCCGGGGTGTGTTCTCCGCGGTGCTGCCTGCCGCGCTGCGTTTGTGCGCACTGGCGGTCCCGGCTTCCCGTACGTCGCTGCCCGCTACCCGCCTTCCGCTCACGGGCGCTGCCGTGTACCCGCCTCCGCCCGGCATGCTCCCCCAGCTCGCGCAGCGCTGCGCCGACGAGGCACGCGCCGGACGAGCCGCCGCCGACACCTGGCCGGAACCGCTGGTGACCGCCTGGCGTCGGGCCCACGCCCCCCGAGCCGACGTCCCCACCCTCATCGATGGCCTGTGGCCGCCCTATCTGCGCTGGCTCACCTCCTGGTACCGCGACGCCGCTGATGTCGCGTGCGCCGACCCCACCCAGGTGTTGGACCACTGCGTCGCCCGGGCCGAGCGCGCTGCCAAGGACTTCCTCGATGCCATCGTCCTCGGCTCCGCAACCCGCACCCGGGACGGCCGGCGATGACCACGCACCGCCCCCAGACGAGAACATCCCCAGCGTCCGCCGCGCCGGACGAACCCGAGCCCGCGCTGTTCCCGCTAGAAGTGGTCACCGACGGGGGCCGCAAGAAAATCGCCGATCGCTACTACCAGATCGAGGCGGTACAGGCCCTCAGCGTGGGCTTGCGCACTGGCGGCCGCGGGCAGTTGCACTCGGCGTGCGGTACCGGCAAGACCGGGATGTGCCAGCGCACGGCGGAACTACTGTGCCCGCACGGGGGAGTGGTCGTCATCCTCTGCCCCTCCCTCGGCTTGATCGCCCAGACCCTGCGCGAGTGGAGCCTGACCAATCAGAAGCACTGCGCGCTGGCGGTGTGCGGGGACGACACCATCTCGGACTCGGTGGTCACCATCGAGGATCTGCCCTGCGCGGTCACGACCGACCCCACCGAGGTCGCCGGCTGGCTACGCGTGCCCACCAGCGCGGGACTGCGCCTGATCGTCGGCACTCACCGCTCCGCCCACGTCATCGGCGCGGGCCTGCAAGCCACCGGCCTCGTCGCGGACGTGCTGATCGTCGACGAGGCTCACCGCTCGGCCGGCCACACCGACAAACACACCGCGCTGGTACACGACGACGACCGCTTGCCCGCCACACGCCGCCTGTACGCCACCGCTACCCCGAAAATCATCGGCGAGAAAGCCATCTACCGCTACCGCCACGGCCGCGCCGGCGGGGGCACCAAGACCTTCGCCAAGCAGATGATCGGCATGGACGACGAGCGGGTTTTCGGTCCCGTGCTGTACAACTACCCGTTCGCCCAGGCCATCGACGACGGCTACCTCGATGACTACCGCCTCGTGGTCATGGGGGCCACCCGCCGGGAGATCGTCGAGCACCTGGCCGGACTGCCCCGCGGCGCCGTCGCCGGTGCCTCCCGCACCGACCTGCACACCGCGATGGTGCAGACGGTGCTGGCCAAGGCCGCCGTGAAGTACGGCATGCGGCGGGTGCTGGCTTTCTGCAACCGGGTCAACGAGGCCGCCGACTTCGCCCGCACCATGAACCGCACGCTCGCCGCGCTGCCGCCGGCGATGCGCCCCGATCGGCGGCTGACCACAGCTTACGTCCACGGCGGCCTGAGCACCGCCGAGCGCGAGAAGCGCCTCGGGCAGCTGACTTCCCCACCCGATGACGGCTGGACCGTGGTGTCCAACGTCCGCTGCCTGACCGAGGGCGTGGACGTGCCCACCATCGACGGTGTCGTGTTCACCCACCCCAAGCACTCGATCAACGAAATCGTGCAGGCCATCGGCCGCGCCCTGCGCCGAGACCCCGAGGGCACCGGCACCGCCACCATCCTGGTGCCCATCCTGCTGCCCGACGACCCCGGCGACCTCGACGAGACCGACGTCGCTGACTACCGGCTGCTGTGGCAGGTCGTGCGGGCGCTGCGCGCCCACGACACCAAACTCGGCACCACCATCGACCGCGCCGAGCACCCCCGCAACACCCCGCGGTACTACTACGACGACAAGCCCCTCGAACACATCCACGTCACCCTGCCACCGGGCTACGACGACGGCACGTTCCTGCATCACCTCACCGCGAAGCTCATCACCTCGGCGCGCAGTCGCTGGTGGGACGGCTACGCCGCGCTCACGGCGTTCCACGCCGAGCACGGCCACGTCCTGGTTCCGCACGACTACATCACCGCGGCCCCGCAGGAGTACAAACTCGGCGCCTGGTCCGAGCAGAATCGGGCCCTGTTCAGGCAAGGGCAGCTTGCCGCCGACCGGATCGAGGCCTTGGAGGAACTGGGTTTCGACTTCCTGCCCCGTGCTGCGGAGTGGGCCGCGGGGCTGCGCGCGGCGACGGTTTTCCACGCCGAGCACGGGCACCTCGAGCCGGTGCGGTCACGGCGAGTGCAGGGCGTCGAGCTGCTGGCGTGGCTGGACCGCCAGCGCGCCGCCGCGGCGGCGGGGGAGCTGGCCCCATCCCGCCACGCCGATCTGGACGCGCTGGGTATGCGGTGGTCGGCGAAGAAGGAATCCTTCGCCGATCACGTTGACGCGCTGGCCGGCTACCGCCGTCGCCACGGACACATCGACATCGCACCCGACCCCGAGACCACCGATGGGCGCCTGGGCTCCTGGTTGGTGGAGGTCCGCATCCAGCGCAAGATGGGCAAGCTGACCGACGCCGAGATCGCCTCGCTCGACGCCCTGGGCATGCGGTGGTCCGCTCGCCCGGCCGTGTCCGTCGTCTTCCAGGCAGCGCCTGGCTGACCAGCGCGGAACTGCTTCAGCCCCGTCACTCCCGTCCACACGCCGCTCGCCCCGCCCGCCGCGACAAGGGCGAGCGGCGCTGTACTTCCCGCGAGGACATTGCCGCTTTGGCCGCCAAGAAGCACCGCACCTACGCCGCACCCCCCGCCGCGCAGCAACCGCTGTTCGCGGCCACCCCGGCGCCTGCCCGGGTCACGACCATGACCGGGTTCAGCGACCGGGCCTACCAGCTCGACGCGGTGAGCCACATCGTCCACCGATTGCGCGGCGGCGGCCGCGGCCAGCTGCGCGCCGCGTGCGGTACAGGCAAGACGAAGATGGCGAAATGGTCGGCTGACCGGCTGGTGCCCGACGGCGGCGTCGTGGTGATCGCCGTGCCCACGGTCGGGCTGGTCGCTCAGACCCTCGCCGCGTGGGCCGAGGGCGACGACGACCACCGCGCCCTGGCGGTGTGCAGCGACGACTCCGTCGCGGCCGACAACTACGGCACCACCGAGGACATCCTCGAACCGGTCACCACCGACTCCGACGTGGTCGACGCGTGGCTGCGGATGGACAACACCGCCGCCGTCCGGCTCATCGTCGGCACCCACCTCTCCGCCCACGTCATCGGCGCGGGCCTGCAGAAGGCCGGCGTCGTCGCCGACCTGCTGGTCATCGACGAGGCCCACCGCAGCTCCGGTTGGATCGGCAAACAGACCGCGCTGCTGCACGATGACGAAGTGCTGCCCGCCGCGCGCCGGCTCTACATGACCGCCACCCCGCGCGTGTGGGACTCCAGCAAGACCACCGCCTCGGCCACCTACAGCATGGACGACGAGCGGATCTTCGGCCCCGTGCTGTACACCTACCCGTTCTCACGGGCGATCGACGAGGGCTACCTCGACGACTATCGCCTGGTGGTCATCGGCGTCACCCGAGCCGAAGTGCTGGCGGTCCTGCGCAGCACCGAACGCCGCACCGGCGCCCGATCCCGGCTACCCGACGAGCACACCGCGATGGTCCAAGCCGCCACCGCCCGCGCCGCCGCCGAACTCGGGCTGCGACGGGTGATCGCGTTCTGCCCCCGCGTCGCGGATGCCAGGCGATTCGCCGAGACCTTCCAGCACACCATCGACGCGCTGCCACCCCAACTGCGGCCCGACCGTCCCCTGCACGCCGCCCACGTGCAGGGCAGCATGAAACAATCCCGGCGCCGAGAAATACTGGAAGCGCTGGCGCAACCACCCCACGACGGGTGGACCGTGATCGCCAACGCGCGCTGTCTCTCCGAAGGCATCGACGTACCCACCGTCGACGGCATCGCGTTCACCGCGCCGAAGAAGTCCCCCATCGACATCGTGCAAGCCGTCGGCCGGGCACTGCGCCGCGACCCCGAGGGCAGCGGCACCGCGACCATCATCGTGCCGATCCTGCTCGCCGCCGAGGACAGCGGAGACGACGAGGCCATCGAGGCTGGTTCCTACGATGTGCTGTGGCAGGTGGTGCGGGGCCTGCGCGCGCACGACGACACCCTCGGTGGCGCACTCGACTCCCACCGCGGTGGCACGTCCACGATCGGCAGCGGGCTGGAACGCCTGGAGTTCCTGCTGCCCGAAACCCACCGCACGCCGCGGTTCGTCGAACACCTCACCATCCGGCTGGTCAAGTCGACCACATCAAAGTGGTGGGACGGCTACGCCCACCTCGCCGACTTCCACGCCCGCGAGGGCCACAGCCGCGTCAATCACGACCATGTCACCGACGACGGCTACCCCCTCGGCGACTGGGTCAGCGCGGCGCGCCTGGCGTACAAGCAGAACCGGCTGGCGCCCGAGCGCAGCGACGCCCTGCGCCGGCTCGGCTTCGTCTTCGATGCCCGCGCCGCGGACTGGGAACGCGGATTCGGTGTCGCCGCGGACTTCTACGCCGAGCACGGTCACCTGCGACCCCCCAGCAGGTATCGGCGCAACGGTGTCCTCCTGGCGAAGTGGCTGGGCAAGCAGCGCACGGCGCACGGCCGCGGCACGTTGCCTGCCGAGCGCAAAGCCCGCCTTGATCAGATCGGCATGCAGTGGGCCACCGTCGAGTTGTGGCAGCCTCGGCTGGCCGAGCTACGCGCCCACCACGTCGAGCACGGTCACCTACCCCACCCGAAACCCTACGAACACCTCTCCGGCGCGATGGCCAAGATCCGCGCCGCCCGCAAGCGCGGCGAGTTGACCGACGCGCTGATCGCCGAACTCGACGCCATGGGCATGAGCTGGCAGACCCCCGCCATGGACTGGTGGGACGGCTACCGCCGCCTCGCGGACTTCCACGCCCGCGAAGGCCACACCCGCGTCCCCCAGTCCTTCATGACCACCGACAACTTCAGCCTGGGCCTTTGGGTCGCGGCGACCAGGACTCTCCTCCGTAAGGGGAAGCTGGCACCTGACCAGCGCCAGGCCCTCGAGGCCCTCGAGTTCACCGTCGACCCCCGCCGCGAGACGTGGGAGCACAGCTTCACCCTCGCGGCGGCGTTCTACGCCGAGCACGGCCACCTGCGTGTCCCCGGCGGACTGCGCGTCGACGGAATCCACCTGGGCCAATTCATCCGCGCGGCACGCTCCCAGCACGCCCACGGCACTCTGCCCGCTGACCGCAAGGCCCGCCTCGACCAGATCGGCATGCACTGGGAACCCACCACCCGGTGGGACGAGACGGCCGCAGTGGCCGAGCAGTACGCCGCCGAGCACGGCAACCTGCTTCCGCCCAAGACGTGGCGCGGCCCCGGCGATGTCGACCTGCACAGGTGGCTGGCCCGCCAACGCACAGCCCGCGCCAACGGCACACTCGAACCCGAGCGTGCCGCCCGCCTCGACGCGGCCGGCATGCAGTGGCAACCGCCCCCGGCACGACCCGCTCCACGGCCGCGGCCCACGCTGGAGGATCGACTACCGCAACTGCACGCCTTCTATGCCGAACACCGACACCTGCCCGACCCGCACACCGACGCCGCTCTGGCCGCTGTGCTGAAAAAAATGCGCGCCGCCCACAACAAGGGCGAGCTGGCCGCACACATCGTCGACGCGCTCGGCGAGATGGGCGCCGCCTGGGCCCTGGCGACTGACTGGTGGGACGGCTACGACCAGCTCGCCGCTTTCCACGCCCGTGAAGGCCACTGCCGCGTGCCCACAACCCACGTCACCGCCGGAGGATTCGATCTCGGGGCCTGGGTCAGCAGCGTGCGCACGGCCTTGCGCACCGGCAACCTGGCCACCGACCAGGCCGAGGCACTGGACAAGATCGGCTTCGGCGTGGACATCCACACAGCCCGGTGGGAACACGCGTTCGCCGTAGCGACGACGTTCGCCGCCGAGCACGGGCACCTGGAGCCTGCCCGGGATTTCCGCCGCGACGAGGTCTCACTGCAACTGTGGCTGTACCAGCAACGCAAAGCCCGAGCCGCGAACACCCTCGACCCGGCGCGGGAAGCCCGGCTCACCGCCATCGGCATGCGATGGCACCACAAGAATAGCCATGCCTGGGACGAACGGCTCGCCCAGATCCGGGACTACCACGCCACCCACGGCTGCCTGCCCACCCAGACCAGCCACCCGGAGCTGGGGCGAGCCTTATCGAGGATGCGCACCGCCCGCCGGGAGGGCACGCTCGCTCAGCACATCGTGGACGCGCTCGAGGAGATGGGCATCGTCTGGGACACCGCGGCCGCGATAGAGGCGAGCTGGGAACGGGGCCTGGCCGCAGCTACCCGCTTTCACACGCTCCACGGCCACCTCGACGTCCGGCCCTCCGACGCGCTGCACTCCCTCGACGAAGACGAGGGATTCGACCTCTCGGGCTGGCTGAAGCGACGCCGCATCGACCGGCGCAAAGGCAAGCTCACCGACAACCAGATCAGCGTCCTCGAGGCGCTGAACATGGTCTGGGACGTCCACCAGGCCAGGTGGGACCACAGCTACACCGCCTGCGCCGCCTTCTACGCCGAGCACGGACACCTGCGTGTGCCGCGCGAGTACATGGCCCGCAACGCCCGCAGGGAGGAATACCGGCTCGTTACCTGGGTCGACCGCCAGCGGCAACAGCGCGGCAAACTCACCGGCGACCAGATCCTGAAGCTGAACGACATCGGCATGGACTGGGACCGGTCCACCTCGCGGTGGGAGAACAATCTCGCCGCGCTGCAGCGTTTTTACGACGAGCACGGTCATCTCAACGTGCCCGCCGACCTGACCAACGACGAGGGTGTCAACCTCTACGCGGTGCTCAGTATCTGCCGCGGCAGCCGCCGACGAGGCACTCTCGACGCTACCCGCATCGCCGCGCTGGAGGCGTTGGGCATCGACTGGGAACCCGGGAACAGCGGCGCGTGGGATCGCGTCCTGCGGACGCTGCAGGCCTACTACGGCGAACACGGCAACATCCTCGTTCCGCCCGAGTTCACCACAGACACGGGTACCGTCGTCGCCGACTGGCTGACGCTGCAGCGCAAACGCTATGCCCGCGGTGAGCTCACCGACGCCCAGATTGCGCAACTGAACGCCGTGGGCATGATCTGGCAGAAACGTGGCAGCCGATGGGCCAGGTCGCTAGCCGTGCTCACCGCAGTCCGCGACCGCTACGGCGACCTCAACGTCACCTACCAGCAGGCCCAGCGTGACCCTGAGGCCCGCCAGGCCTACAGCCTGCTTCACCGGTACCGCACCGACCGATCCCACGGTGCCCTGCCCGCCGACAAGATCGCCGAACTCACCGCACTCGGCATCGACTGGCGCTCTGGCTCCGAACGCGACTGGGATCACGCCATCACCAGGCTGCGCACCTACCGCGACACCGAAGGAAGCCCCAATGACATGGCCCGCACCTACGTCGACCCCGAGAGATTCAACCTCGGTCAATGGCTTCTGCGCGCTCGCACCAAAGCAAAAGAAGGGAACCTCTCCGCTTCTCAAGTCCAGGACCTCATCGACTGCGGAGTGCGCATCGGCACCACCCGCCCCCATCCCGGAAAGGACAAACTATGACCCCGCAACACTTCCAGGGGGACACCCTCGCCGCCTGCCTGCAGAACGCGATCGACTTCCTGCAGCGGCCAGGTAATTCCGGATACGTCACCGAGCCCTACCCCCGGATGCTGGACACGGGATTATGCGGGGTGGGTGAGCGTAGCCGGTGTAGGGGTGAGGCTGTTCTCGTAGTCGGTCGGGGACTTCTGTCCGAGGTGTGAGTGGCGTCGTCGGGTGTTGTAGCGGTGCAGCCAGCCGAAGGCGGCGAGCCGTGCTTCCCTTCCGGTGTCCCAGTTTTGGACGCCCTGGAGGGTTTCGCGTTTGAAGGAGGCGTTGAGGCTTTCGGCGGCGGCGTTGTCTGCCGAGCTGCCGACCGCGCCCATGGATTGGATCACCCCGGCGGTCCGGCAGGCGTCGGCGAATGCCCGAGAGCTGTATTGGGATCCGTGATCGCTGTGGAACACCGCTCCGGCCAGGCTGCCCCGTGTGCGTTGGGCGGCGTGCAGGGCGTCGATGACGAGTTCGGTGCGCATGTGGTCGGCGACGGCCCAGCCGACCAGGCGGCGTGAGCACAGGTCCATCACGGTCGCGAGGTAGTGGAACGTGCCGTCGGCGATGGGCAGGTAGGTGATGTCGCCGACGTAGCGGGTGTTCGGCGTCTGGGCGGTGAAGTCCCGTCCGAGCAGGTCCGGCGCCTTGGCCGCTGCCGGGTCGGCGGTTGTGGTGCGGGTGTCGGCGGCGCAGCCGCAGTCCGGCCAGACCGATTCCGCGCATGATCCGGGCGACGCGCTTGTGGTTGACCACGTGCCCGGTGTCGCGCAGCTCGGCGGTGATCCGCGGGACCCCGTAGGTGCCGGCCGAGTCGCGGTGGACGATACGGATGCTCGCCGCCAGGCGGGCGTCCGCCGCGGCGCGGGCAGCTCGATCCGGCGCGGTGTTCTTCCAGTGGTAGTAGCTGGACCGGGCGATCCCGATGACCTGGCACAACCGCTTCACGCCATGGTGGCGCTGGTGATCGTCAACGAACTGGAAGCGGTTCACTAGCGCGTCTCCCCGGCGAAATATTTGGCCGCCTTGCGCAGGATGTCGCGCTCCTTCTCTAGCTCACGGACCCGCCTGCGCAGCGCGGCGTTCTCGTCCTCCGGCGAGGTCGGCGCGGACACGGTCGTGGGCGTGGTGGCCTGCGATCCGGCGGTCTGTGCGTCGTCGAGCCGGATCCAGTTGCGCAGCGTCTCGTGGTTGACCCCGAGGTCCTGGGCCACCGGCTTGATCGTCGCGCCCGGCCGGGACCGGTACAACGCGACCGCCTCGGCCCGGAACCCGGGCGGGTAGTGCTTCATCACCATCTGAACGGGACTCCTGTCCACCCGGACCATCAGGATCCAAGTGTGTCTGGTGTCCAGCATCCGGGGTCAAGGCCCACCGTCATCGGCCACGAACAGGACGGCGTCGCCAGGGTGAGTCTGGTCCACCAGGATTCCCCGTCGCGGTGCATTCAGCCCAGCCCGTGACCGCGCGGCTCGAACAGACCCTCGCAGTCTCTGCCAGCCCGCTCGATCGCGGTCACGCACTAGGCTCTGCAAGCTCGAGCCTCCGCCGAACACGGCCAGGTCAACGACTCGTTCCGCCAGTTGTGTCGGCCCCGGTGGCCAAGGCGGGCAACACCTGGTCGCGGGTGTCCGCGACCTGCGAGGGCAGGCTGTATCCGAAGGGGCCGGATCGTCAACTGCAGCGGCTCAATCACTCCTACCAAAGCTCGGCATGGTCGCATGCCGGGAATTCTTGGCCAGGCCATGGGTGATCGCGCGCATCCCAGCCCGGTAGAGCTCTTCACGCGTGTGCTCGTCCGGCGCGAGGAACGTGCTCGGCAGGGCACTGCGCTGGGCGCCCGTCAGCTCCGCGCTGATCAGCCCGTGCATTGCGGTCCACAGTAGATAGGAGCGGGTGAAGCCGTCCTCATCGGACGCACCGGCCGGTGTCGCGCGCCTGAGGATCGAGGTGAGAGTGGATTGCAGCACGCTGTGCCGCATCTCCGGGTTCGGATCGAAGTCGGCGACTGGGCGCTCGAACATGAACGCGTACCGCGGCGGGTTTTCCAGGGCGAACCGGCGGTAGGCCAGTGCGAGTTCGAGGACATCCTGCTCGTGGTCATCGCTGCCCGGCGGCAGCGCGGCGAACACCGCCCCGAGTTGTTCAAAAGCACGTTGGTATAGGGCCTGGAGCATCCCGGCTCGTCCGCCGAAGCGGCTGTAGACCACGACGGTGGAGGTGTCGGCCGTCGCGGCGATAGTGCGCAGGGTCATCCCGGCCACGCCCTGCTCGGCCAGCACCTGGATGGCGGCCTGCAGGAAACGCTCCCTGGTCTCGGCGGCCGATCGAACCTTGCTGTTCCGTGCCGTCATGGTTCCCTGTTTCTGGGTGTGGTGACCGATTCCCGCGGCGCTTCGAACGCAGCGGGGCGGTCAGTGTGGCATTTCCTGTGTAGCCATCGCGTTACGGAGGTAGGGGCGTTGCGATGCGCTCGCGGGCGAGCCGCCCCCAGCCGAACCATGCTGAACGCCCCGTGTCAACGGCACGAGCCCCGTGAATGCCGGATCCAGGTAGACGTTGGCGCGTCACCGACCGTGCGTGACCGCGGCATCCCGCGTCGCGTGGGAACGCATTGTGCCCGCAGATGCGACTTGGGAGGGTGACACAGTGGACGGCTCGGGCGCGGTGCCGGTTTTCGGTGGCACAAGCTGAGTGCTGGCGTAACGCAGATCGAGGGCGGCCTGCATGCAGCCGGGGATCGACAGCGTGTGCAAGAGTACGCCTCCCTCGTAGAGACCGACCGCTTGCTGGGCACGAATCGGCCGGGCGTGGATGTACCGCGCGGTCGCGGGGGGAGGCCCGGGCGGTGCGGGGGGCCACTTCGGCTCCGGCATGCGCAGTAACGCCAGCGCGTCCTCCATCGTCGCACGGAGCGCGGACACGCGACCGCCGTGAATTGTCGCCACCGACTCACCGAGGTTGGTCCGCAGGTCAACCAGGTACTTCCCTGGGCGGGCAGAGACCTCGAGTTCCTGGTTCGGCGTGCGCGGGCCCCGATACCCGGCTCCGGTCAGCCCCGCGGTGGACGCGGCAGCAGTGTCAGACCATCGGCTCACAGGCAGCTCGCCCCCGCAGGGTGGCTGGCACCCCGGCAGGAAGCCGGGTGCCGCAACGTCGTCACCGAGTGCAGGTGTGACCGCGTACTGGCTGGGCGGTGCTCGGCAGGACGGCGACGTGGCAGGTGCGGTGCTCCAGCGAGGGTGGGGCAGGACTGTGGGGCGCGGGCCACGGCCCGGCCCCGGCGTGCACGGCGTCCGGCCATGGGTGTGCGCTCCATCTGCGCCTGCCTGGCGGCGCTGTCGGCCGCGTTCGTCGTGCTCCGTATCAGCTCGCGCACGTCCGCTTCGCCCCTGGCCTGCGCGGGTAGGGCTCGCGCCGAGACGGCACCGTCCCGGGTGATCGTCGATGGCTGAGCCCGTCGCAGGTGCCAGCACGCCGTTCTCCACCTCGCGTGCAGCGTCGCTGCCTGGGGCGCCGCGGCGGTGGCGAGCGCGTCTGCGGTGTGGGTGCGCGCCCTGAGGGCGCGGCGGGTCGCGCCGGACCCAGCGTGGCCCCGGCACCGCGCAAACGCACGTGGCGCCGGTGGTGAACAGGTCACGGCCGTGGGCGCGGCAGCGGCGGCGGCCGACCAGGCTGTCACGGATCGTGCCTGTCCAGTGTGCCGTGGGCGTCGTGCCCTCCGGCAGCGGGGGCACACGGCTGGGAGGGCGGTGACGAGTGCGGCAGGGCACCGGAGGTGTCCTGCCGCAGTGGATCAGCGGGCAGGTCGCTGGCTCCGGTGAGCGTGGCGAAGGATCGGTGGATACAGCGCACGGCACGAAGCCACCGCACGGCCCGCTCAGCGGGATCGACTCTGTCCGCCCAGGCGCGGATGACCGAGTCACCGGTCGTGCCTAGCGTGTGTGCCGCCAGTTCCAGGGCGTCGGCGCGGGTCAGCGGCCGCTCCGGCGAGGCCCAGCCGGCCAGGATGCAGGCCAGCAGCGTGGCGTCAAGGCCGGGCCGTAGGCCCAGCAGCGTGGCATCGAGGCTCGCGGCCCGCCGGGCGATGTCCCGATTGGACCGCCGGGGTGCGGCATCCGCCGGCTCCATCCGGAAGTGCAGCGCTTCCGTGCCCGCGGTGATTGCCTCGGAGGTGGCGGAGGGGCCGCGGACCGGCACCGTGCGGGTGGCCGGATAGCTGAGGATCACGAGTTCGCCCGGCACCGTGGGAATGAGGTCGGTGGTGGCGATGGTGTGCAGGGCCTGCAACACAGTGCGGCGCTGCTGCTCCGGCACGCGGGCAACGAGCGCGGCCGCGAAGGCCTCGGCCGCCGGGACGAGCTGGTCATACAGTGCCTGCCCGGCCGGGGTCAGGGTCACCGACACCGCCTGCCCGCGTGGGCTGCCCCCGCGGCGCTCCAGGACTGCGCGAGTGACCAGGTGCGTGACGGCCGTGCCGATGGTGGAGGGGGACGTTCCGAGGGCGTCACACAGGTCGTTCTGACTGCCCCCGGGACGGGCTGACACCGCCTGCAGCACCAGAAAGTGCGTCATGGTGATCGCGGGGGACACCGCCGTGCGCCACTGGCACGCGGTGTTCTGCCGGACACGCCGCAGCACGTCGATGAGGTCGAGTGCGCCGGGGGCCGCCGGGTCCCTGGAAGGCACCTGTCCGCTGCGGGAAGCGTCCAGGGCGAACTGGTGTGGCGTCACCGGCGTGGCTCCATTCCTGTTGATGCTGTCGACGTACCTTGGAGCGTTTTTCGGGGAAGCGCGCTCTGGGATTGGCTTCGTCGGGTTGCAGCAGTACTGCGTGGAGAAAGCGCGTCACTGACCTCGAGAATGAGTTCGGCAAACGCGGCCACTATCAACGCGGTCGACACGATGGTGATCGCGGCGCATTCGGCAATGGCACTCATGGCTGTGCCCTCACACGACCCAGACGAGCCGCAACGGACCGAACAATGCCCGGCTGCGGCCGCCGAGGTGGAACCGTGCCGAGGCCAACGCCCCCGCCGTACTGCTGCGGCGCGCTCTGGGCCAGGGCGACGGCGGGGGAGTGGAAGTCGGCGTTGTCGTAGGCGGGCAGGCTGTCACTTCCGCTGATCTGCGGCAGCAGTGTTCGCACGGCTGCGCTGGCGTGCTCCCATCTGACTCGCCATTCACGATCCCCACCGCCGCACCGTTCCCGCCACCTCGCCGCCTGTGCGGCCGCGGGCGGCACATGCGTCCCGAGGACAGTGCAGAGGTAACTGGCGTCGGCCTCGCGCAACACCAGTGGGTTGCCGTGTTCGGCGAGCACGCACGCCGCCAGAAACGCCGGGGTGTGGGTGGCGACCCCGCCGAACGCGGCCGAGACCAGAACACGGGCCATTTCAGGGGGAGTGATACAGGGTGTTATCGAGCACAGAGTCACGTTTTCCTCCATCCTCGCCCACCAAAAGCGTGGGCCGTCCTGAGCGGACGGTGCCGTTCCTCGGCCGTCCGCGTCCTGATCAGATTCTGGCGCCGGAGGAACCCTGCGGTTATGCTGCTGTGAATAATCGCTACCCAAAGCTGGGTAGCCGCCGACCACCGGGTGTGTTAACTGCGCGCGAAGCCTGGGACGCGAGGAGGGCCTGTGAGCACGAGCCGGGCCACAGCCGCGCGGACATGCCGCCACTGCGGCACGGCGTTGGCCAGAGACCACAGCGACACCGTGTGCTCAGCCTGCGCGCGCCGGTACCGCGACCCGCAAGCCGACGCTCCCGCCGTGCCCGCGGAGTTCTGGTCAGACCCGGCCATCGCAGCAGCCGTGCGCGAGAAACGGTTCGGCAAGCTCATTCACGCCTACCGTGTGCATCCCTGGCACGCCCGCCGCATTACCCAGGCCACGATGGCCCGCTGGTTGAGTGTGAGCCAATCCCGGCTGAGCCGACTCGAACTCGGCCGCAGTCCCTGCAGCCGGGAAGAACTGCAGCAATTCGCCCAGGCACTACACCTTCCGCCCGCTCTGCACTGGTTCCCCCCTCGTCCCGAGTCCACCGGCACCGTCGCGCCGGTGGAGGAAGCCACCGTCACGGCGGCACGCGACTCCCTGGCCTTCACCAGCACGCTGACCAGCCTGGCCGACCGCAGCAACGACCTGTGGGCGCTGCGCGCCGACCTCAGCCTCGTGGCGACGAACTACGTGCACAAGCCACTGAAAATGGTCTTCGGCGACCTCGTGGACAGCCGAGACACCGCCATCGCGCTGCTGAGTCGACGATTGCGCCCGGCGCAGGAACGCGACGCGTACTTCCTCGCCGGCATCGCCTGCCTCATGCTCGCCCACGCCGCCCAGAACGCGGGTGATCCACGCTCCGCGCAACACCAGCTCAAAGCCGCGAAGGACCTGGCCGACGTCGCCGACCATGCCGCACTGCGCGCCTGGGTACTCGGCAGTTCCGCGCTGCTGCATGAATGGACTCGCCGCCACACCGATGCGGTCGCCCTCGCACGCCACGGCCGCACCCACGCCACCTCGGCCACCACCCGCTCACGGCTGCTCGCCATCGAAGCACGTGCCGCCGCCCGCGGCGAAGACCACGACACGGCCACCGCGGCCATCCACAAACTGTCCGATGTGGACACTAATGCGACCGACGACGACGTCACCAACTTCGGTGGCATCCTCACGTTCCCCGCGGTCAAACGCACCTACTACCTAGGCAGCACCTACGGCCTGCTCGCCCAGCACGAGAACGCCGAACAGCACGCCCAAGCCGCGATCGAGGCCTACCAGACAGGACCATCAGAAGAACGCTCCTACGGCGACGAAACCCTCGCCCGCCTCGACATCGTCAACGCCCGGATCGCAGCCGGAGCCATTGACAGTGCACAGACCGAACTCGAACCGATTCTCGCTCTGCCGCCGGAGCTGCGTATCCGCCAAGTGGACAACGCCCTCACTCGCACCCGAAGCCTGGCCGCGCAACTCGGCCACCGCGGCCACGCAGCCGCCCGCGAACTCGCCCAGCAACTGAGCACCACGCTCGAACAGCCCGCCGCGCTACCATCGGCCCGTGCCCTCCCCCCGCCCTGAGCGAGTCCTGCACCACGCATGCACCCACGCAGGACTGCGCAGCGACGACGCCACACCCCTGCGCCAGCACGCCACCGACGTGTTCCTGCTGCCCGCCGACAACGCCGTCGCCAGGATCACCTACGGCCCGGTGAACGCCACCCGCGCCACACGAGCGGTCGCCATCACCCGCTGGCTCACCAGCCACGGCTTTCCCGCCACCGAACCGCTCGCCGTGGACCAGCCCGTGCACATCGACGACGCCACCGTCACCTTCTGGCACCACTATCCCCAGACCGTCGCCACACCACCGGACAGCCGCGAACTGGGCACCCTGCTGCGACACCTGCACCAACTGCCCGACCCGGAGCTCCCACTACCGACGTACACGCCCCTGGCCGACCTGACCAGCACGCTGGCCTCCGCGACCACCGTGCTCGACGCCAGCACCACCGCCTGGATCACCGACCGAGTCAGCGAACTACTCGCACAATTCGCCGACCTCCACTCAATCCTGGGACACGGCCTCATCCACGGCGACGCCTATCCCGGCAACACCCTGCACACCAGCACCGGAACCATCCTCGGCGACTGGGACGAAGTCGCCTGCGGACCACGTGAACTCGACCTGGCCAACACCATCCAAGGCATCCGCTTCGGCCGCAGCACCAGCGAAATCGACCGATTCACCACCGCCTACGGCTACGACCCCCGAGACTGGCCAGGAATCACCGTGCTCACCGCCATGCGCGACCTGCACACACTCGGCGCCTACCTGCGCCGAGCCACTCTCGGCGACCTCGCCGCCCGCCACGAGCTCGACAACCGCATCACCACACTCCGGCAAAGCCCAGAGCTGACCACATGGACGGCCCGCTAGGCCCCTAGATCAGCGACGTCAAAAGTCACGCTACTGACCTGGCCAGCCAGTGCTACGTCGCGAGTCCGTCTACAATGCCCTGCACTATTCCCCCGCACCGACTGGCAGCAACTGCGTATTGCTTCAGACGTTTGTCGACTGGAGCTGCCAACGACAACTGCACGCCCGGGCGCGGCGCAGCGCAAACCGACATTGATGCATGCCAGGCGCCTGTATTGACAGCAGATCGTACGGTCGTGTTCGAGTCATCCGAACTCGCCCGTGACGCACCACCATCGGAAACGATCAGGGCGTCCAGAGAACCGGGCTGGCGATTACCAGCCGGGGCGCGGTGGAGGTGTCCGGGTGCGGTAGTTCGAGCATCTGCTCGGCGACCTCGACGACGGTTCCGGTGCGGTGCCACACTGCTTCGCCTGCCGGGTTGAAGCGCACGCCGGCGGCGTCGGTCTCGGCGTAGAACATGAGCACGTCCTCTCCTGCAGGTACCCAGCGGCGGACGGCGCAGATCGCAATGACCTCCCCGGCGTCGTTGCGGGGATGCCAGAACTCCCAGCCAGCGGCGATCAGGCGGTGCAGTATTGGGTCGATCATGCGTGCGTCCTGGGGGACGTGGTGGCCGCGACGGCATACGGCGGCCGTAGGGTGCGCGGCCCGGGCAAGCGGGTGTGCCCCACGTCGCTGTACGTCACAGGGAGAAACTACGAGCGACGCGTCAGTCGGCAGGTACAGTTTGTACCCTCACTCGATCGATCTAGCTAGCGAGTCCCACGCGGGCGCACAGATCCTGAACGTCGTCGCGCAGTCCCGACGGGGGTCGTCGGCGTAAGTCGAGCAGCATTTCCCTTGCGAAACCGTTGTACCGGATCGTCTCCGGCGCGGTGCGTTCCGACCGGTTCAGGAGGGCCCAGACCGCGGCTTTCTCGTCGCGCTGATGGTGACCTCGGGCGACCTCGATAAGGTGCCGGCTGCGGCGGGCCAGCGAGGGAATGCTGTCCGGGTCGAACCGGTCTGCAGCGCGAAGAGCTTCCCCAGGGCGGCGCAGCTCGACGCCGAGTGTAGTTGCGTGCGCAGCGAGCACGGCTTGGGAAAACGATGACTGGACGTGTCGGTAGTCCGCTCCGAGGCGCTGGGCCACGCTGGCTGCGCGTTCCCAGTGCGCCCAGGCGTCGCCATGTCGGCCGCGGCGAGCGTGGACGTAGGCGATCTCGGCCTCGAGTGCGCCGACCATGCCTCTCCAGTCGTCCGGGCCAGTCTCCAGGTAGGGCCGCAACTGCCCGGCTGCGTCTGCGGCGAGGTGGATGGCCTCATCCCAGCGGCCGGCATCGCGAAGCGCTTGAACCATGGCCCACGCTCCGCCGGCGATCACGTATGGGTCGTCGGCCTCTTGGCCTTCGGTGAGAGCACGATCTGCCACCATCCATACCAACTCAGGGGCGGGCTGGTAGGCAACGTAGAAGTCGGCCAGCTGGTATACGCCTGCCAGCACGCGGCGGGCGTCGCGCCGCTGTTCGCCGCCGATGGTGCGCGCGGCGAGTTGCGAGTCACGGATCAACCCGGGCAAGAGGGCGCCGAGCCGGGTTCGGTGATCAGGGGAGGAGTGGCGGACTACCCACGCCTGTCGTAGCCGGGTGGCGAGGTGTTCGACATTCGAAGTCCGGTCGGTGGGGGTGACGCGATACTCGGTGAGCGCGGCCTGCACTTCGGCCAGGGCGGCATGCCGTTCACCGGCGAACACGCTCACGGGGACCGCGTAGCCGTTACCGGTGAGTACGGCGAGGTCATGCAGGCCGAGCGCGTCAGCGATGCGCAGTAGCACCGGCAGCTTCGGCATCTGCAGGCGGCCGGTTTCAACGGCTTTCACCCAGTCAGCCGATTTGCCGACTAGCCCGCCGAGTACGCCGCGCGTCATTCCCACGCGGTCTCGTTCGCGCTTGATCCTCTTGCCGACGGGCAGGTCGTCATACGGCTGCGACATAATCGCATCCCTTCGCGGATGGCCTCTCCGCGTCGCCGCCGGAGCCACCCGGGGCGTTCCCTCCGCGAAGAGGTACAGGCACAGGTTAACCGCTACTCGGGGCAGTAGGCCGCCTGGGCATCGTCGACGAACTGCCGCGAGCGGGACAGCAGCCAGCCCAGGTCCCGGGCGCAGAAGTCGGGCATCGGCTGGTTGCCGCACGCCGCCCTGCCCGCGATGAGGGCGGTGTCCCGGTCGCTGTGCTCGATCCGCAGGAAGGCGTCCTGCTCCAACTGGTTCTGGAACACCCAGTTTGCCGACCTTCGCTCGGTCCTGGGTCACGGCCTCATGCACGGCGAATCGATCACGGCTCCGTTGCCCCCCGACGCGCTGCAGCGCGTGCTGCCTGCACTCACCGGGAGCGCTATCGTTCCGTCCGTGCTGTGAGAACCTTTCGTCCTGGAAGCCGGCGGAGTAGACGCGGATGGCATTGTCTTTGGTGCCGAGCTTGCGCGGTGATCACATGCAACCCGTGTCCGGCGATGGCACGCCAGGCCACCACCGGGACGCGGCCGCCATCTCGGCCGGGCAGTACGCCCTGCAGCTGGCGCGGCGCGCCGACGCCGCCGCGGACGACGAACGACTGGAGGACGCCGAGCGGTTCGGGATAGCCGCGTTCCGGTCGCTGCACGCAGCGCGCCTCACCCTCGCCGCTCCCCGCCAGGGACCGCGCGCCTGCTGACCGGGCCAGCTCCGCGGCTACTCGACCGGTCCGGTCGGGCGCTGTCTCAGGCGAGACTCCAGCGAGTCAAGATCCTGCTGCACGGCGAGGACCGTCGGCAGCGTCCGGTAGCAGATTGCCTGGTTGACCTGGATCATGTGCGCGTTCTCGGTACCGGTCGTCGTGCTGATCCGCTCGAGCGCGGGCAGGTCGGCGACCAGCCACCGCGCCATGTGCGCTTTCATGCAAAAACCCAGACCGTGTCCTCGATGCCCGGCCAGCACAGCCGTGTCCCGTTGGTAGCCCCAGCCTGGGCGGCGGGAATGCACGAACACTTCGGTGAAGCCGGCGACTGCGCCGGTCTCATCGTCGATCGCGACCACGACCCGTTGCGCGAGGCCCTGCGCCCGCGCGCCAACCTCGGCGGTGCGCACTCGCTCCACCGTCCACTCCGGCCATCGGTAGTCCGATTCCCCGAGTGGCGCATCGCCGATCGCTGCCCGTGCCCGCATAGGAACCGACGACTTGTTCCGGTGCGACGTCACACCACCCAAGCATCCGGCAACCCGCCGGTACCTCGACCTCCCCACAAGGACGCGTCGACCTCCGCCGGCACCAGGGCCTGCCGCACGATTCCCGGACCCGCCAGAAGTCCAACGCCTCAGCAAACGCCTGTCCCGGACCGTCTTCGACCACGTCCCAGCTCTCGATCACCGGCCGGTTTCGTGTCCTCAACTCCGGCAACACCGCCCGCAGCAGCGCAATCCCGGTTCCGACGCGCCGGTGCCCCGGCCGGACCTTCACCTCCACCAAAGCGATCCCGCTGTTCTCCTCGTCGAGAAAATGCGCCTCGGCGAACGCCTCGATCCTGCCGCCGCGACGCCCGACCCAATACGCCGAGGTACCCATGCCGGGCAGCGGCGTCGTCATCCGGGCGATCATTTCCCCGAGCGGCAAGCAGGGCTCCCCGGGATTTTCCACCTCGTGGGCCACCACTAGGACATCGTGGTAGCCGGCGAATTCGGTCCCCGACGCCTTCGCCGGGTCAGACCGCTCGATCTCCAGAGCAACCGCCACCGATCCCGCCCCTCTTTCCGCCACTCGCGTTTCCCACACCATGACGACCCGCTGCCACGCCCGTGGGCAGTCGGAACTCCGGCCGGGTGCACTGCCACGTTCCCTCATCTTCCAGGCGGAGCGGAACCAGCAGCAGCGCGATCACCTCAACGACCCGGTCGCCACCCGTTCGCCAGCGACATCCCGGCTTCGGCGACACCCCGGAGGTCGGCACCAAGTCGCTCGCCGAGTGCGGCGCCCAGGTAGTCGTTGGTGGCCGTCCCAGTCCCTGCGGGTCTGGCCGACACTCGGACGGTCGAAGTCTCTACTCGCTCGACCAGTCGCCTGGGCAGCCCCAGTCGTCCGCGGGCCCTCAGAACTGAGGAGCGCAAGTCAGTTGACCTGCAGATCGGTGTCTATGTCGAAAAGATGCCGCTGTTGAACGATTAATTTTCGGCAGCCAGAGTTCACCATACCGACCCCCTGGTCGCGGGACATGTCGCCAAAAGGCTCATTGTCTGCACCGGGTGCAGCGATACAACAGTCCGATGGCAGTTCGGCGTGGCTCGTTACTCCGCCCCGGCCCACGTTGAACTTGCCCTGCGGTTACGTACTGAACGTGTAGATTACGAAATGGGTTTACTAATGCATTCCTCTGCTTGTGCGATGTGAATTTATCCTCCAATATGGTCGCCATGTCACCCAGCAACTCCCTCGACTCCGCAAGCTCGTCCGAGCCCCAGCCGCCTGCCAAGCAGGACCGACCGCTCGACAGACTGATCGATCGACTCCCCGCGCAGGTCAGCCCCGGATGGTTCCTCGGGGTGCTGTTAATCCTCGCCCTTGCGGTCGTCGGAGTTACCTATGTCGCTGGCCCCTGGCTAGCCGGCGCAGGCGGAATCGTCGGCCTCGCCGCGCTGGCCGAGGCTGTACGCAAAGGACGCCGATCATGAAGACGCCCTCTCGCTGACCTGGCGGACCGACGCCGACCGCCACCACCAGTTCGACACCGAGATCCTGCCCGTCCTGCAGCAGGGAAAGATCGTGCTTTGCGACCGGTACCTGGCGTCCTCGCTAGTACTACAAGCCCTCGACAACCTGTTCGCCGAGCAGGTCTGGCAGCTCAACCACGGCATCTACCGCCCCGACCTCGCGATCATCCTCACCGGCAACCCCGCGACCATCAAGGCGCCTGCGGGCCCGTGGCGGGCACAGCCGGTTCGAACGCGCCCACGACAACAGCGTCCGGGAATCCGCGCAGAAGAAGAAGGGACCAAGAAGGTTAGCCAGTACATCACCTTTGATCAAGGTTGTGGCTTGGCCAGCTTCCAGGTCTCGACGGTCTTCCAGTACAAACCATTGGTCGGAGTTCCTTCGTGATTGTCGTCGTCACGGAATTCCTTCGGTCAGGACCGGTCTGTCGATCCTGCCAGGCTTCGAATGTCGGTCGCCAAACCCTGGTAGCCGTAGTCCCGGGCGAGAGCTTCGGCGGCCGCCAGGCTGCGCTGGGTCCCGTCGTCGTCGCCGATGTCGCCGTAGGCCCGTGCCATACCGAGAAGTGCCTCACATTGTTCGAACCGGGTGCCCGTTCGCTGAGCCACTCGCAGGCACTGCCGGTATTGGCCCAGGGCACGTACGCTGTCACCGACGGCTCGGGAAGCGAGTGCGAGTGCGGTCCGGGCGGCCATCTCGGTGAGAGGGTCGGCAACTTCCAGGGCCAGGTTCAGGGCTGTTTCGGCTGCGACCAGCGCACGCGACGGTTCACCGTTGTCAGGGTCGACGTGCGTCAGCAGAGTGAGTGCGTGCGCTTCGCTGCACCGGTCACCGACACTTCTGGCTATGTCCAGTGCTTGGTGGGCTGCAGGTTGGGCGCTTTCGTGATCTCCGCCTCTGATTGCCACACGGGCGAGAAGACACAGGCTCTCCGGGGTCGGGCGTTCAGCGGCCGCCTGCGTGAGGATTGCGATGGCGTCGGCGAGTTGTCCCCGGTATTCGTAGAAGATGCCTAGGTGGAGTTGGTTGGTGTACTTGTGCTGGGACTGAAGCAGGCCGGCCTCGGAGAGTGTCGCTGCCGCTCGTGGCAGGTCACCGGCGAACGTGTGGAGCGCGAAGAGATTTTCCAGGGCGACTATTTCCCCGCGCCGGGACCCGATTGATCGGTGGAGGGCTAGGGCGGCGTTGTAGTGCGCGCGTGCTTGCTCGAACTGGGTGTGCACGAAGTACGCGCCCGCGAGTCCGTTGTGCGCGGCTGCTTGAGCGGCGGTGTTGGCGGCTGACTCGGCGGCCTCGAGCGCTAGCTGCGCGAGAGCTGTCGCCTCGGGAAGCTGGCTGAAGTAGCAGTGTCCGCGGAAGGCGTCCATGAGCTGCCATGTCAGCGTGTGCATGCCCGCCCCGTGGGCGTGGTGTATCGCAGCACCGAGGTTGGTGCGCTCAGCGCGAAGCCACTCCCGGGCAGAGTCATCGGTGCTGAAGGTGATCCGGTCGTCGCGCTCGCGGGGCATCCGCGCCACCACTGGGTAGAGCCGGGCGGTCGCTGCGTCGGCCCGCAGGACATAATGACGAAGCAGGTCCGCGGTCCTGGTCGCACGCTCCGAATCGGTTTCCTCGATATCGTGGCGTTCGGCTGCGTAGCGGCGGATCAGGTCGTGGAAGCCGTAGCGGTGCGGCGACACCTCGTGGATGAGGTGGGCGTTCGCAAGCCGATCGAGTTGCGATTCGACGATCCATAGGGGGCTGGCGGTCAACGCCGCCGCTGCTTCTGCGGTGAAGGTTCGGCCCGGGATAAGACCGAGCAGGCGAAATGTGCGTCGCGTCGGAATGTCCAGCGCTGTGTAGCACAGGTCGTAGGCCGCTCGCAGCGCGCTGGTCGCACCGCCGTCGACCGTTAACATGTTGAGCACGCCGCGCTTGTTTAAAGCTGCGAGATGGTCAGCGGCCGTTCGGCCGGCACGGTGAGCCAGCTGAGCACCGGTGATCCTGAGCGCCAGCGGCAGCCTCGCGCACGCCGCAGCAAGGCCACGCACCGCCTCGGGCTCGGCCCTGCTTCGCTCAGCTCCCAGCATGTCGGTCAGCAGCGTGACAGCATCAGCCTCGGGAAGCACGTCCACGGAGATCCGCCGCGCGCCATCGAGGGCGACGAACTCGTCGTGACGGTCGCGGCTGACGACCAGCGCCATACTTCTCGGACCAGCCGGCAGCAACGGACGGACGCGCCCCACCTCATCAGCGTTGTCCAACACGCACAGGACAGACCTTCCGAAGAGAATGGTCCGATACAGAGCGGCGGCCTCTCCGAGGTCGTGTGGGACTCGGGGCAGTGGCACTCCGAGCGCTCGCAGAAAACGCGCCAAGATCAGGGTCGTGTTGTCCTCGGCATGCAAGTCCGCGTAGAGCTGACCATCGGGGAAGCGGAAGCTCATACGGTGCGCCCAATGCGTGACCAGTGCGGTCTTCCCGACGCCCGGGGAGCCGACGATAGCGGCCAGCCGGGGCGAGTCCGCGCGGTGCCCCAGCTGATCCAGGGCGCGGAGTTCCGCGGAACGGCCGCAGAAGCCGGAAACGGGCCTAGGCAACTGTGCCGGGACAGGTACCTGTTCTGAAGGAGGCGCGCCGTCTTGCCGCAGTACCCCCAACTGGGCCCGGCGAAGCTCGAGCCCTGGCTCGGCCCCCAGATCCTCGGCAAGTTGGCGCCGGATGGTCTCATAGGCAGTCAGCGCTGCTGCTTGTTGCCCCGTGCCGCCCAGCGCTGATACCAACAGCGCCCACAGCCGCTCATGCAGGGGATACTCGGCGACGAGCCTGCGGAGATCACCGATCACCTCGGCGTGCAGGCCGAGTCGTAGGCGTGCGCGAGCGCAGGTCTCCACCGCCCAGAGCCGTACCTCGATGAGACGCTGTGCCTCGGCGTCCACGGCCGGCGTCCACGCCAGGTTCGCCAACGGCTGACCCCGCCACAAAGCAAGCCCTCGATCGAACAGCGCGACCGCGCGGTCGTCCTCACCCGCATGCAGAGCCTCCTGCCCGGTCTGCGTGCACTGCTCGAACAGCTCCAGATCGACCTCGGCGGGCAGCACATCGATTCGGTAGCCACCCGACGTGGCGACAATGCGCTGCCTGCTGCCCTCGATTCCCGCCAGACGACGACGTAGCTGCGACACATAGGTACGCAGGTTGGCCTCGGCTGACTTGGGGGCGGCGTCACCCCACACCATCTGCACCAGGCGATACGGCGCGACCACCGCCCCGCGGGCCAGCAGCAACGTCGCCAGCACCGTTCGTTGCCGAAGTGAACTCACGGTCAGTCGATCGTGTGCTGAGCGCACCTCTACCGGGCCGAGAAGTAGGAATTCCACAGGCCACTCCCTCCTGCCACCGCCTGAGCTGCCGATATTCGCGGGCTATGCAGATCCTGTACAGCGTCCCCGCCATCGTCACCCCTACGGGCAACCAATAGCTCCGCTGCGAGCGCGGAGACACTTCGAAAGGAGGCCGTTCACCCAGCCCAGTCCGCCTTCACAGCACCCAGCCCCGACCACCGCCGCATCAAGCGAACAGTGCCCTTGGTCAGGGCTGGCACCCGATCTCCACGAAAGGCTGTTACCTCATGCGTGTTTTCACAGGACTTTGGACTGCCCTCGGACTCGCCGCGGTGGGCGCGGTCGTCCCGGCGACGACAGCACAGGCGGCTCCGGCAGCCGTGGACGGTGACGTGTCGATCACCGCGTACTCGGACTGCCCATCCGGCTGGTTCTGCGTGTGGGAGCACGCCGACGGCCAGGGCCGGATGGCACGCTTCCAGATCGGCACACCCCACCTCGGCAACTACAACCTCAATGACCAAGTGTCCTCGGTCTGGAACCGCACCAGCAGCATCTGGTGCACCTACCTCGACATCGACTACGGAGGCGCCGGCTGGCGCGTCTCCTCGGGCTGGCGGGGCAACACCTCGCTGTACGACCGCAACGACAACATCAGCTCACTGCGCGACTGCTGAGAACGGAGGCACGACGATGCGCTGGCATACCGGTCTCTGTGTCGCAGCGGGGATGGCTGCACTGGCAAGTGTGTTACCGGCGAGCGTGGTCTGCGCGGCTGCATCGGAGTACGAGCCGGGAATATCGATCACCGCCTACTCCGACTGTCCCTCCGGCTGGTTCTGTGTCTGGGAGCACCGTGGAGGGACCGGCAGGATGGCCCGGTTCCAGTCTCCCGTGTTCGACCTGGGAGGAATGGATAACAGTATTTCCTCGCTGTGGAACCGGACAGCGGTGACCTGGTGCGCCTATGCCGATGCCACCGGCATCGGTGGCGGGATGCAAGTCGGATCCGGCTGGCGAGGTGACGTTCCCGGGTCGATGAACGACAACATCAGCGCTCTTCGTCCCGGAGAATGCTGATAATTCCGGCACAGGAACGGACGCAGTTGGCGTCGGGTGGGCGGGCAAGAGCCCGAATCCACCCGACGCCGGCCAGTGCCGCTTTCACTCAGCGGACGGCCTCCCGCCAGATCAGTTCAGGCCTCGGCCCAGGACCAGTCGGTCCACCGATCGGTGGCCGCCCCGCAATACAGCCACTGCGGCCCGGGGGACGCGGGACGCAGTGACCGACGCGCCGCAGCGCGTGGGTGCGCCGCGCTCACCGCAGCGCTACCGTGCCGTCCGTGTTGTGCGACGCCCTCGTCCTCGAAGTCGGACTCCGGTCACTGCTGGCCCCGGACACCGCCACGGTCGCATGAACCTGGCCGCGAACAACATCGCCTACCGGCGCCCGGACCTCTACGACACGCTGACCCGCGACAGCACCGCGGCCGAGACCTGCCGGCGCCTCATCCACAACTACGGGGTACCCGGCGGGAGCGTGCTCGACCTGGGCTGCGGCACCGCCCGGGACGTGGCCGCACTCGCCGGTACTCCCGATTGCGTGGGCGTCGACCTGCAACCCCAGCTCATCGAGCACGCCCGGCGACAGCATCCCGGCCTGGACCTGCGAGTCGGGGATCTGCGCACGGTACGACTGGGCCGAACGTTCGACACGATCCTCTGCCTCGGCAACTCCCTGGCCTACCTGCTCCACAACGACGACATCCGCGCCGCGTTCACCACGTTCGCCGCCCACGCCCACCCCGGCACAGTGCTGATCATCATCACCCAGATCGCCCCCAGTGCCATCTCTGCACCTGCCCGGGGCCGGATCGAGGCGGCAGGAATTCGCGCCGAGGTCACCACCGAGCACCTCTGGGACGCCCGCACCCAAATCGCGACACTGCACCGCACCTGGCAGCTCGACGACGGCACCACCGAACATGACCACATCCAACGCCGCGTTCTCTTCCCCCGGGAACTCGAGCTCTACGCCACCCTCGCCGGATTCACACCCCTGGCACTGTTCACTGACCCGCACAACCACACCCGCCCACTCACCGGCTCCACCGCCCACTTCGCCGCCAGACGCAACTCGGGCAGCACGAACTGGTGACGCCACGCAGCCAGCGCGCGGCTGGTTCGTCACGCGCGCCCGTGAGGGTCTCCCGCAGCACCGCCTCAAGCGGCTGAGAAAGTCGACGAACTATCACAGCGTGAACACGGAGCCAAGCAGTAGGTCACACGTGGAGGAAGGCAAAAGCAGTACCTGATCCTGGGGTATTGCCCGGTTCCGAGGGGCCGGTACTGCGCCCGGCGCGCCGCGGGCGCGAGATGCCAGGGCGCAGGGCCGCAGCGCTCAGCGATACGGAATCGCCTCGCACAGGACCGCGAGACGCCGCCAGCCCGGAACATCGACAGCGGTCGCGCACACTGCACGGCTGGCACGGGCCCCACCGCGTTGGAAGTACCGCACGCTGGTGATCACGGCGCCGGCAACGCGGCCCGGTTGCTGTCGACGGCGGCGAACAGGTCGCCGAGGTCGTCGATGCGGTCGAGGACGTCGTCGGCGGTGAAGCTCAATTGTTCGGGCCGGCGGCAGGCGCGGACTTCGTCCCAGGTGATGGGGGTGGACACGGTCGGCCGGTCGCGGCCGCGCAGGGAGTACGGGGCGACGGTGGTCTTGGCCGGGTTGTTCTGGGACCAGTCGATGAACACCTTGCCCGGGCGCAGCGCCTTGGCCATCTTGGCGGTGACCAGGTCCGGGGTTTCGGCGGCGAAGCGCTGCGCGAGCGCCTTGGCGTAGGCGGAAGGCCGTTCGGGCGTGCGGGTGCGGATTCCGCAGTAGAGCTGCATTCCTTTGGAACCGGAGGTTTTCGCGACGGGGGTGAGCCCGTCCGCGACGAGGACGTCGCGCAGCCGTTCGGCCACCCGGGCGCAGTCGACGATGGTGGCTCCCTCACCGGGGTCGAGATCGAAGACGAGTCGATCGGGTGGCCGGCGTACCGGGCCGGGCCCGACCCGCCACTGCGGGATGTGGATTTCGAGGGCGGCCATGTTCGCCGCCCACACCAGCGCGGCCAACTCGTCGAGCAGCGCGTAGTCGATGGTGTCCCCGCCGCCGCGAGAGCGCAGGCTGGGCAGCGTGACGGTCTTGAGCCAGCTCGGTGCTCCCTTGGCCACGTTTTTCTCGAAGAACTGCTGTCCGCCCACACCGTCGGGGTAGCGGATGAAGGTGACCGGCCGGGCTTGGAGGTGTGGGAGGAGCGCGTCGGCGAGGGTGGAGTAGTAGTGGATGACCTGGCCTTTGGTGAAGCCGCCGGGATAAAGCGGCTTGTCCAAGCTGGACAGGGTCAGGCGGCGTTTCCCGGCTTGGACGGTGATCTTGGTGGCCGGCAGTGTTGTGGCCACTTCTGTTTCTTCCGGCTCGGGTTTGTGTTCGGGCTCAGCCGGTGGCGGGGCGAGGGTGCTGGTGGGGGCGATGACGTCGACGGGGTCGCGGTCCTCGCGCAACCCGCGCCAGGCGGTGTGGCGCAGGCGCCCGGCGCCGCGGGTGAATTGTCGGTAGACGACCTCGCCGACCAGTGCCGGTTCCACCCAGCGGGCGGTGCGGGTGTCCTCGCGGGGTGGGGTGATCGCGAACGGGTGGGTGCGCCGCGCCAGGGTCTGCAGCCGGGCGTGCAGGGCGTCGCGGTCGGCGTGGCTGAAACCGGTGCCGACGTCGCCGAGGTAGACCAGGTCGCCGGTGTCGGGATCGTGGGCGCCGAGCACGAGACTGCCCAGGGTGCCGGCGAAGCCGCGCTGCCCGGGCCGCCAGCCGCAGACCAGCACCTCCTGGGTCTGGATCAGCGGATGCTTGAGCCACGCGTCGGTGCGCTTGCCGGGGGTGTAGGGGGCGTCGCGGCGTTTCGCGATGAGGCCTTCGGCGCCGTCCTCCGCGGCCCGCTGCAGCAGGTGCTGGGGGGTGAGCCGGTCAGCGGCGAGCTGGTCGACACTCACCGAGGGCACCACCGCGATCCGGTACGGGTCGGGCATCGGAATCTGGGCCAAGGCGGCCCGGCGTGCGTGGTAAGGCTCGGCCAGCAACGACCGCCCGCCGAGCTCGAGCAGATCAAACACGAGGAACCGCACCGGCACGTCGGTGAAGGGCTGATCGCGGCACGGGGAACTGCTGCAGTGGGTCTGGTAGCGGCCGCGGCGCTGCTGTAGCGCGCCGAACTCGATCTGCCCGTGCTCGTTATAGACGACGATCTCACCATCGAGCACCGCGGCCTGCCCGCCGAGCACCGGGGCGAGCACGCCGGTCAGCTCGGCGAACTCGGCGGTGAAGTCGATCCCGTTGCGGCTGGTCAGCACCGTGGTGCCATCCGGCGCGATCCGCATGCAGGCCCGATAGCCATCGAGTTTGTACTCATACATCCAGTCGGCCCCGGTGCGGAGAGTGCCTTTGTCGGGGCTGGCCAGCATAGGCTCGACCCATGCCGGGACGTGGCCGCGGGCAGCAGGCCGGGCAGGTGCCACCAGCCACCTCCTCCCGCGCACACCGGTGTCCACCGTGGACTCGACATAGCACTTCGACCGTAACTCGAACGGCCTAGCTTCGCCGGATAAGTGCTGGTAACGGCACGTACGTGTGACTTGCACGCACGCGTGGCATGCCCGGCTTGGATCCAGATGGATGGCCCGGGCTGCTGTCCTTCCCCGTTGCCCGGTCGCTCCTGGAAGCCGCGGCCCTGGCCGGCTGGTCGCTGGCGCCAGACAGGACCGAACGGCTTCGCCGCTGCGCTCAGTTCCAGATCTGGGCGGCGAAGAAGGGCGCCGGAGCGTGGCCTTGGCCCGGGCCGGGCGGCCTTGGCTCCGCGGAGCGAGTCCGCGAGATCGTCGACGCCGCAGGCTTCGAGGTCCACGAGCGTCGCCGCAACAGCGACCTCGTCGTGTTCGTGAACGGCAAGGCGTCTCCGGCGCGATCTCCGTAGGCTCGGCGATCCCGGTCGGCGGCTCTACCGCTGATCGAGCGGGCCACCCATCACGTCTCCTGGGTGGTCCCCGTGGACGATGCTGGACCTGCGCCACGAACACCGGGATGTACCTGTCGACCTCGAGCTTCGGGGACAAGCACCTGGAACCTGCCACCGACGTGGCCGCCCTCGTTCTCACTGCCGGTTGGTCGCTGCACGTTCTATGGCCGGGACCTGCGAGGATTCGAGGTCACTTGTCAGCAGGCCGAGACCACAATGCACCAGATGATCCCGATCGCCCGGCAAGCCCTGGGCCGCCCTGACGCCGCTTCCACGCAGCGCTGACGCCAACCAGGAGCTCATCGCCATCTGAATAGGCGGAGTTGACCGATGGCCGGTCAGCGCTTCCAGAGTGCGAAGTCAGCGGTACCCGCGGGGTGTAGGTCGCCGCGGCCGAGTTGCACCACCGCATGCGGTCCCTGTGCGCCGACGATCGCGCGGCACGCTGGCCCGCGATTCCTGACCGATCGATCCCCAGCCGCGCCGTAGTCACCGCGCTGAGTTGAGGCTGATCTCTCTCGACTGGGTTTGCTGTCGACGAGCAGGCAGGTCGGCCGGCTGAGTCACACAGTCGCTTGGCATCGGCAGGCAGGCGGATATCGTGCGCAACCGTCGACACCACCCGGGTGGCCCGGCACCCCTCGACGAGGCAGGAGAGGCGCTGACGTGCGATGGCCCTTCCGTAAAGCTCGCTCCCAGTCGGCGGACACCTCGGTCAGAATCGAGGAGGTCATGAGGTGCAAGCCCGACCAGCTGCGGATGAAGGTCGGGCTGCCCTGCACCGAGGACCCGACGATCTTCGTGGCAGGCGACTTCACCGATATCGGGCTCGATGGCGTCGACGCGCTGAACGTGCCGATCACGCGCCGGTTCTCCTCGGTCGCGGGCATGTTCCAGGCCGCGCTGGGCAGTGTGGAGTGGCGCGAGCGGGCCTACCGCGCGGGCGAAGGTTTCCCGACACTGTTCCTGCTGATGTCTGAGCATGCGTTCCGTGACCAGAAGTCCGAGAAGCGGTTCCGCTACATCGTCGACCACGCATCGACGTGCCACTTCGCCGTGGTGGTCGTGTGCAGCTGGCTGCGGCCGCTGGAAGAAACCTGGTAGAACGTGTTGCTCAGCCGGTGACCGAGCTTCCAGCGGCTGAGCAACGGGGACGACGGAAGCTTGAAAATCACCGAGGATCAGCTCCTCTCTCAAAAAATGCTCGCATATCGTTCAAGTCGGCAGCCCACTCCGAGATTTTGTTCCCGTCTTCGTCCGTTGTGGCGCGGGGATCCAGTGAGCGCCACGGGTATTCGAGATCGAATATGTCGCGTAGATTTTCAAGAAAGAGGACAGTGTTCTGAATGTAGACCACATCGCCTTCGCGATAAAGTGGCCAGCAGGTGACGAAGTTGCTCTTGGCGGGATCGGTCACCGACGTCAAGAAGCACGCAATACCGTCGGATGCGGAGTCAATCGCAGCGAACGCGTTCCGCCAGCTCCGGCGGTAGTCGTCAGCGCCCCAAAAGGAAAGATCCACCTGGAATTTTTCCGAGAAATCATTGATCCGAACCCGGCCGATCGACGCCTGGGGATCAGTATCATCCACCGTTCTCACCGGAAGGATTTCAATGGAAAACATTTCACTCCTTGATGTAGTTCAGATCGCTGTCGTACGTTCCGATCCTTTGCCCTCGCCGGTTGAACACCTTCCAGCCATTCGTCACATTGTGTCCATCGACGTCAGGAGTAATGTAGTACTTCCCATTGGAGTAGACCACCTGGCCGTGCGAATCGAACGGAGCCTTCTGTGCGGGAATCCGCTTCGTGAAGCCCAGCTTGGCCGCTCGGTCGGCCGTGGTAGGGCCGTATAACCGCTGGTTGTCAGCACTGCGGGCAGCAACGGTGTCCGGATGGTACGGGTCGCCCACGAACGCCGGCGTCGAGCGGTAGCCCTCCGGCAGGTTGCAGTTGTGGACCAAGACCGGGAGGCCACCCACCAGCACGTAGTAGGTGTGCAGGCCTTCGACGGTGAGGTTGTGCACGTGTTGTGGCTGGGTCCACTCGTGCACGGCGACGACTTCGAGCAGGCGGCCGTCGGGGGTGCGGAGCAGGTTGCCGCGGTTCAGGTCTTCGGCGTCGGTCCAGCGGTCGGGGCCGGCCACCCAGAAGGGGTGTTCGTCGGTGGCGGTCACGGTGCCGGTGGCGTCACCCCGGTCGCCGTCGGTGTCGACGGTGATCCGCACGAGGTGTTTCAGGCCCTGGCCGGGGATCAGGTCGATCACCGCTCGGGCCTGGGTGAGGCCCGTGACGGGGTCGGTGGCCAGCACCTGGTCGCCGAGGGTGACCTGCTCGATCGGCTTGTAGGAGCCGTCAGCCAGCAGGACCAGTGTGCCCGGAACAAAACTGTTCTTCGAGCAACTCGGCGCGGCATTCGATTCGGCCGCGTTCGGCCGGGCCTGATCGTTGTCAGCCCCCGGGGGGTTCTCGTTGTCTCGTCCGGAGTCCGAGTCATTCCCGCGGTCGGCACGAGACAGGTTGGGCACCTCAGTCGCCGCCGAAAGACTCACCGGGCCACGGTCGGCGCGGTCGTCCGAACGCCGGGAATCCACCTCGCGTGCGGACGAGCGCCGGTCGGCAGCGCGATCGCCAGCCGACTCCGGGCTTCTGGTCTCGGAGTCACCGGCCCGGCCGGCAGAGTCACGACTGTCGCTCGGTGCCGGGGCCACCGAGTCACGGCTGCTGCTCGGTGCCGGGGCCACCGAGTCACGACTGTCGCTCGGTGCTGGCGCCGCCGAGTCACCTCTGCTGCTCGGTGCCGGAGTCACGGAGTCACGGCCGCCACCCGCGGCTGGTGAGGAAGCCTCGGCTGGCCTGGCAGCACCAGGTGGAGCAGGTTCGGCACTGCCGGGTTCCGACTGTGTGGGCCGTCCACTGTCCCGGTCGGGGGTGAGCCCGTCGACAGCCTTCATCGGCTTGGTGATCTTGCCCGGCCCCAGGAGGTCACCGACCAGCCCGCCGGTCCCGGAAACCGGAGCCTGCATGAAGTCGTCGACCGCTTCCCCGACGCGCTCGGCCGCCCGGTTCGCCGCGCCCCGGGGATCGTTCCAGGCGTCCGCCGCGGTCTTCGAGATGCCGTCGGCGGTGTCCTTGAGGCCCTGTTCGATCTCGCGTTGGGCCTGCGGGTCACCGGCTTCGGCCCGTCCGAGCAGCTCCACGGCGTCGTTGAGCGCGTTGGCGTTGTCGTAGCCGGACGCGTACAGCCCGGCGGCGGCGCGGCGCAAGCCGGTGCTCAGGTCGCGGAACTTCTCCGGGTCCCTCCGCTCCTGCTCGATCTGGTCCTGTGCCCAACCGCGGGCGTCCGCGAGACCTCGCTCGATCGCCTCCTCCGCATTGACCGCCTGGCGACTGATCCGCTCGCGGATGCCCTCGTTCGGCGGCCGGTCACCTCGCAGCAGGTCCGCTGCCCCCTGAGCCACCTGCGGGCCGAAGCGGGCCGGCTGCCCACCACGCCGCTCGGGCCGCGACGGTTCCTCTCGCTGACCGGCGGGCACCACGGCCGCCGACTGCCCACCGGCTTCGGCTGCCCGCCCCGGGATGCCGGCACGGGCCTGACGCGCCCGCTTGCCGAGCTGCTCGTTGCGCCCGGACGGCCCGGCGTCCACGGCCTTGCGCTCCGCGACCTTCTTCTCGTCCTCGATTCGCTTCTTCTCAGCCCGGACTTCACGCTCTCGCTTGCCCGTCTGTTCGTTACGACCTGACGGCCCGGCATCCACCCGCCGACGGTTCTCCAGCTGCCGCCGATATTCCTCAGCCCGCGACTTCCGATCAGCCTCGGCCTCGCGCTTGCGCTTGTCCGTCTGTTCGTTGCGACCCGAGGGTCCCGCGTCGACGGCTTTGCGCTCCGCGATCTTCTTGTCGTCCTCGATTCGCTTCTTCTCGGCCCGGACCTCGCGCTTGCGCTTGTCCGTCTGCTCGTTGCGACCCGAGGGCCCCGCATCGACGACTTTGCGCTCCGCGACCTTCTTCTCGTCCTCGGCCTTCTTCTTCTCGGCCCGAACCTCGCGCTCTCGCTTGCCCGTCTGCTCGTTACGACCTGACGGCCCGGCATCCACCCGCCGACGGTTCTCGACCTGCCTTTTCTCTTCGGCCTTTTTCGCGGCGGTCTGACGCTGCTTCTTGCCAGTCTGCTCGTTGCGGCCGGACTGCCCGGCATCGACAGCCTTCCGATTCTCGACCTGTTTCTTGTCCGCCGCCGCCTTGTTCTCCGCCGCCTTCTTCTCCGGCGAGGGAGGCAGGTGCGGCGCCGGCGCCGCCTGGGCCTGCGCTGCGGCGGTGAGCACAAAGAAGATCGATATCGCCCCACCCGATAACCCGTACAACAACGACCTCGCGGCCGAGTTCCTCGTGGTTTCCATCCACCCCACCCCCATCGGATTCCGTCGACGAGGTGGACAGCCTGACCACGGCCGGTCCAGTAGCCATACATTCCGGGTACACGCAGCGCTCAGTCACGGTCCGAAGGCCCACACGCGGGTGAACAGACACGCGGTGACGCGAGTCAGTCCACGGTCACGACCACGTTGCCGAACGTGCCGCTCTCGAGGTAGTCCACCGCGGCGGAAGCTCCGCCACCGGGTACCCGGTGGCGATGACCGGTCGCAGACTGCCGGATCGGCACCCGATCACCCGGCCGAGCGGCCCGACCTGGCCAAGATGTTGTTCCTCGACCCCACTCCGACTGGCTGGCCGCGGCGGCGTGCGCCGTGGGCCGCCCTGCGGGGGAGCACCGCAATTCCTCCCGACGACCGCCGGCTGACCGAGCTGACCGGAACCGCAGCACGAGCGCTGGATTCGCCACCCTCTGGGCCAAGCACCCGGCTACCCACCACGCCTACGGCACCACAAAGCCGAAGTCCGGGCATGGTGCGCTGCTCAGGACATCGAGTTGGTGTTCACGCCGTCCAACGCCTCGTGGCTGAACTGGATCGAGTTCACCGCGGTGCGGTACTACACCCTGGACGGCAGCGACTACCCCTCCCGCACCGCCCAAGAACTGGCCACCGCCCGCTACATCCGCTGGGCCAGCAAGCACGCCACTCCGAAACGACACTTCGCGGCCAACTCAAAGATCCGCACACCGGACTACCTACCCAACGTGGCTTGATGCGGCACTAACGGTCGGCGCCACGAACAGAACCGCAGTCCACGTAGCCAGGCGCGAGCTGGGCACTACGGGCGGGGGCTCGTGCTCTGGGCTGCGGCCGGCGGTCACGGATGAGGCTGCTTACCGTCAGCTAGCTCCAGGATCGTCGCTGCGGCTTCCAGCGCTGCCGCCTGTTCGGCGAGCTGGTCCGTCGTGCCGCTCCAGCGGGCGGGTACACGGTCACCGCCGCTGTCACGCAACTGTGCGGCGTGCTCGAAGAGCTCGTTCGCGTCGCGGCCGGGCAGCACCGCCCGTAATTCGGCGACGAACCGCTGGAACTCTTCGGCGAGGCTGCCGTTGTCCGGCCGGTCGGCATCGTCGAAGTAGCGTTCGTACTTCGCGATAATGCGCTGTGTGGCGGTGATGTCGGTGTCGCGCATCCAGTGTCCTTTGTGGCCGAGTGTGGTGGCTGCGGCGGCAATCGTCTCACTGATCGGCTGCGGCACGCCGAAACACCTCGACCGGTGTGCCACACCCCGGTCAGAGCGCCGAGAACGCCGACGGTCGCGTCATCACTCGCTCGGCGTCGCGGGCGGACGTCATTCGACTCGTCGGGTGAGGTACTGCGGACGTGGTGCGGCGGACTGCCCATAGGCCTGTGTTACCAGACGGGAGGTGTGTGCGGCTGCCGTGCTCCGCGAATGGCGGGCCTTGAATTCACTCCCAGCGTCGCCACGAGCTAGGCCTAGTGCACCACGGACACAGCCGCGGTACGTCGTGTGGCTACGGCGCCGGTGCCGGCCCTGCCAGCGGTGCCTGCCGGTCGATGTGGGGAATTCTGAGGTGTGGGTAAACCACGGTTGGCTTGTGCCGCGGGAGTGACTGCTCTCGGAAGCCGCACGGGGTGACGGCCGTTGCGGATCCCCGTGCGACAGCGGGAATGGTAGTCGCGCGGGGTACTCGCCCGCGATGGCAGGGTCACTGCACGAGGTCGCACCACACGCGACGGTGGCTGGTCGCGGTCCCGTCGTGCCGGTGACGAGCCCGGCGGTGCCAGGCCCGGTTTCGGGTCAGCGCGGTGGCAGCCGGATGCCCGCGTGGGAGAGCATGTCGCTGAGCAGGTGGTGGAGGTGGTCGCGGCAACTTTCGGTGTGTTCGGCTGTGCCGAGCGGTTGCCCGGCGTGGTCCTCGAGGTCCCGGCTGAGGAGCGTGCCGTGGCGTGCCAGCAGGAGCCCGACTCGCCGGATTCGGAGGTGTCGGGCCAGGCGTAGAGCATGATCTGCCACAACCAGCGGCCGACGCGCCGGGGATCACGGACGTTGAGCACGGTTTGACGTCGATAGGGGTGGTGTCGGTGCCGGGGACGCCAGTGGCTGGGTCCGGGGCGCCGAGCAGGAGGTCTCCGTCGGCCCAGCCCGGCATGATTGTCGGTGCGGCGATGCCTAGTGCTGTGTCCATGAACGTTGGCCGGGTTGGCGACACACCGGTCAACGTTCGCGGCTGCTGATCGTCCGCGCCCCAGTCTGGGCGGATGGCAGATTCAGTACGAGCGCGTCGGCTGACCGATCAGGAGGGTCAGCGTCTGCAGAAGATCGTCCGCAGAGGCACCGGATCATCGATCCGGTTGCGGCGGGCGATGGTGATCATGGCCTCGGCCAGCGGAAACACCGTCCCCGCCATCGCCCGCCTGGTCCAAGGCGACGAGGACGCAATCCGCGGGGTGATCCACCGGTTCAACGAGATGGGCCTGGCTTGCCTGGACCCTCAGTGGGCGGGTGGCCGTCCCCGCCTGATCAGCCCTGAGGACGAAGCCTTCATCATCGCGACGGCCACCACGCGACCCGAAGCACTCGAGCAGCCCTTCACCCGCTGGAGCCTGCGCAAACTCTGCGCCTACCTGACCCGCAACCACGGAAACCGACGGGTCACGATAGGCCGCGAACGGTTGCGGCAGTTCCTGCGCAAGCACGACATCACTTTCCAGCGGACCAAGACCTGGAAGGAGACCAACGACCCCGACCGGGACACCAAACTGGCCCGCATCGAGCACGTGAGCAGCCACTTCACCGACCGGGTGTTCGCGTTCGACGAGTTCGGGCCACTGACCATCCGACCGCACCCCGGCGCCGGCTGGACGAAGAAGAACCATCCCGGCAGGCTGCCTGCCAACTATCACAAACTCTGCGGTGTCCGACAGTTCCACGGCTGCTACTCGCTGGGAGACGACACCCTCTGGGGCGTCGTCCGAGCACGAAAATCCGCGGCGAACACCCTGGCCGCACTGAAGTCCATCCGCGCCGCACGCCCGGACGGCGCACCGATCTACATCATCCTGGACAACCTCTCCGCCCACAAAGGCAACGCGATCAGAGCGTGGGCCCACCGCAGCAACGTCGAACTGTGCTTCACCCCCACCTACAGCTCCTGGGCCAACCCGATCGAAGCACACTTCGGGCCGTTGAAGATGTTCGCAGTCGCCGGATCGAACCACCCGAATCACACCGTCGCCACCCGCGCCCTGCACGCCTACCTGCGATGGCGCAACGCCAACGCACGCCACCCCGACGTCCTCGCCTCCCAACGCCGTGAACGAGCCCGTATCCGCAGCGAACGCCGTCACCGGTGGGGACAACGCGCCACACACGCCGCCTGACCAACCCCGCCAACCTATGTGGTCACAGCACTAGCGGCGTCCCGGCGAGCCGGCGCATCTTTGACACCCCGCCCTGCTCGCGCAGACGGTGGGCGAGTGCGACCAGTTCGGCGCCCCGCTGCTCGCCGGCGAGTTCGCGCAGGCGCTCGACGCTGGGGTGCGCACTCACTGCCTGGGCCAGGCGCGGCTCGACGCGACCACGGCGGTACATGCTTTCGCAGGCGGCGAGGTCCCAATTGGCCCGGGCCATGTCCGCTTCGGCACCGGGGGAGCCGAGCGCACCCGGGTGAGCGTGCTGGGCGAGATAGGTCCGGGAGCGCTCGAGCAGCTCTGTCCAGACCGCGGCGCTCGGCGAGTGTGTGTGGTGGGTCGGCGGGATCGGGGTCCCCGGGGCGAGCCAGGTGGTGCCAGTGGGCCGCAGCCCCAGCGCGCGGGCGCGGTGATCGGCCGGGAGAAGCAGCCACATGGCGGGCGCGTTGATGGTCATCGAGGTGTTCGCCTCGGCGAACGGGATGCCGTCGAACAGCCGCCGCATGTCGCCGATGTGCGCCACCGGCACGCCGACCTTGCCCTTGGCGAGCTTGTGGTCGGCGTCGTAGCCGGTCTGCGTGGGCAGGTCGAGATGGGCCTGGGTAAATCGGGGGCGGCCGGTGTGCGTGGTTGATAGGGTCTGCGCACTCATGGAGTAGATCAGTGGCAGATCGTCCCGCTCCGGACGGGAAGGGCGCGGGTTCGATTCCCGCCTCCATGGCCAATCAGCCTCGATGGCCGATCAACTGTGGAGTCCACTGTGCCTGAGCAGAACCGCGCCGCATCAGCCGGTTACGCGACCGGTCAGCTGGCGCGGGCGCTGGCTGCGGCGGTCAGCGCGGGCACCGAGGCCGACCGCCAGCGGGCGTTGCGCAAGCTGCGGCGCTGGGAGGATGTCGTCAGCGGGATGGCCGACGCAACGCTCACGGTCGGTTCCCGCACCCCGGTCGCGGATACCCCGGCGTGGGTGACGCTCGAGGTCGCGCACGGTGGGTTCGCGACCGGCAGGTATCGGGCCGAGGTGCCGCTGTCCGAGGACGAGGCGGCCCGCGTCGCCTGCCTGCCCGAGGGCGTACCCGGGCGCAACGGGCGCGAACGGCTCAACCTCTGGTATCTCGGTGACGCCGGTCAGGCCGAGTTGCTCGACGCGCTGCGCCGCGGGCACTACCGGGTCGAGGTGCCCGAGGACGCGGCGCTGCCCGTGGTGGCCTTGCTGCTGGACAAGGGTTACCCGGAGCAGGCTCTCGACCTCGTGGCCGAACTGCGCCCGCTGATGCACCGGCTGCGGCTGACGCCACGTTTCGAGCCGGTCACCCGGCCGTCGGACTCCGCCGTCCGCGTCACCTCGGTGGAAGAGGCCGCCGCGGCGCTGCGTGCGGTGCGGGTCCCGGCGCAGATCGCCGCGATGCGGGACACGCTGGCCGCGTGGGATCCGCTGTACGACCGGCTGGTCGCGTTGTGGTGCCGGACCGTCGACGGCGAGTTGCCGTCCCTGGAGAACGGGACCGTGCGCGGCGGTTGGCCCTGCCGGACGTGGCCCGCGGACTGGGCGGCGGCCCGGGCCGGGTGGCTCGCGGACTTCGCCGACACGTGTCGCACCCACACACCCTCGGGCAGGCAGACCAGCCCGAAGAGCAACTTCGCGATCCTGCGCCGCGCACTGGAGTCCTGCCCGCAGGGCAGTGACTCGCTCACCGCGCGGGAGGTCGGCCGGATCCGCCGCGCCCTCGCCAGCACGGTCAGCCGCCGCGGTGCCCCGGACACCGAACAGCGCGGCGCGTGGCGCACCGCCCAGGCCGCTACCGTCACGGCGCCGACGAACGCCGCACTCGCCGCTGTGCTCGCCGGCAGGCTGGACCGCTACCCGGCCGAGAGCGGTCTGCCCTCGCTCGAGGTCGCGACGGCCGCGGTTTGCGACACCGAGACGACCGCCGCCATCCCCTGCGGTACACCGATGCCGGGCCGCCTGGTGCGCAAGGCGGCACGGGCGCTGGAAGCACCGGCGGACGAGCTGGTGGGCCTCGGCGTGATCGCCTCGGGGGAGACGCTGGCGCTCGTGCTGCCGCAACTGACCTCACGGCTGCTCAGCGCGGCGATCGAGGACCCGGTCGTGGCCCGGCTGCACGAGCAGACCTACACGGCGTTCCGGCGTCGCCGCAGCCTGCTGTTGCTCAACCTCGAGCACCAGGTGCGCTTCAGCGAGCTGCCGTGGGTGCACGCGCTCGCCCCGTGCCACTCACCCGAGCCGGGCACCGCCGCGGCCGCACTCCGCGTCCTGCGCGAGACCACGATGCTCGCGCTCACCGCGTTCCCGCACGCCGTGCTGCCGAATCCGCTGGTGTCCGAGCTGAGAACGCTGGCGAAGCAGGCGGGGCTGGAGCTGCCGCTGGTGGAGGAAGTGGCCGCGGACATCTTCATGGGCACGTTCACCACTACATGGCGCGACGCCGCCGCGGTGGCGAGCCGTCTGCTGGCCGGCACGCTCTACGCGCACTACTACGACCTGCCCGCGGACTGGTCGGAGCCCTCGAAGACGGTCCTGCGCTGGGGCAAGCGGACCGCCGCGGACTTCACAGCTGTGTGCCGCCAGCGGGCGGGTACCCCGGGTGGTTCCGTCGCGGCGAACGGCATGCTGCTCGAGCAGAGCCAGATCCTGACCACGCACAACCTCGCCGTGCTGGTCGATGCCCTGGATTTGACCGGCGAACTGCGCGAACGCGCGCCGCAGCTCGCCGGGCAGACCTTCGGCTGGATCCGGCGCAGGCTGGCCCAGCGCGCAGGCCACCGGCACGCGGCGCTGATCCAGCTGAAGAACGCCGCGTACGCGTGGCGGCAGGCCCTGTTCCTGCTCAGCTTCTGCGAGCCCGCCGCGCAGTTCGCTCACGCGGAAAGCCTGATCGATCAGGCGCGCGGCACCGTGCTCGAGCCGGCAGCCGACGGTCTGCTGCACGTGCTCCACGGTGGCCGTTTCACCACCACCGGCACGGTCCGGCGCGGCGCGGGCGTGCGGTTCCTCGGCTGGGCCGAGGGCACGAACCAGCTCCTGCTCCACTCCGGCCGTGGCTGACCCAGGTCTGCATCTGGCAGGGCAGCGATGGCCGTGGCACGTGCTCGCCTCAACGGGCTGCGGCTAAATCGATGCCCTCGCGAAACGGGCTTGGACGCGTACTCGGTCGGGACCGCGCTGCGCGGCGGCGGCATTCTCACCTGCCGCGACCTGCTCCCGATCGGCTGCCGTCCGCGCGACGTTCGCCGCCAGTTCAGTGGCCACGGCGCCCCACCGCTGCTCGTGTGCGGGCGGTGCCGGCGGGAACTCGTCCATGCGATCACCCCGTCCTAGAACACCGGCGCCTGCGGTGGGTGAAGGCGGGGTTGCTCCATCCGGTCGCCCTCCTGGCCGCCTTGCCCGCCCGCGATCCAGATGTCCTTGGTGCGGATGGTCTCCAGCTGATCGGTCAGCCGCCCGGGCAGGCTCGTCAGCGCTTCGTAGGCCTCGTCACCGATCCGGTTGGCTTCGCGGATGAAGTCGTCCGCGAGTTCGCGCCAGGTGCCCTCCGGGACCGGCCGCTTTTCCGCGCCCTTGCCCAGATCGGTCGCCAGCGAGCCCAGCGCACCCATGATGCCGGTCATCGCGGCCGCGATGACCGGCATCATGGGTGCGCTGGGCTCGCTGGCGACGATGGCCGCGATCGCTGCGGAGACGAAGCTCAGCTCTGGGCCGCTTTCCTCGGCCGGCTCGAGCTTCTGGGCGAAGCGCTCGGTCATCTTCACCATCAGGTCGCGGACCTCGTTCAGCGCCACCAGGTGGATGGCCCGGTACCGGCCCAGCGACTCGGCGATCGCCAGCATCTGGTTCTCGTGGCCCTTGGCATAGGCGAGCGCGCGCTGATGGTAGGTCAGGAGCTGAAAGGTCCGGTCGTCCTGGACACCACGCTGGATGGCCTCGAAGGCGGAGTGCACGTTGGCCGCGGACTCCTCGGAAGACTCCGGGTAGTCCTCACCGTCGGCCTTCGCCGCGGCCGCCGAATCCAGCAGGAACGGATCAACAAGCTTGCCGAAGGTCTCGCCGATCTGGCCGGGCGGCTGGATCCAGACGTTGGAGAAGGCGTACAGCGCGTAGAAGAACTTGCCGGGATCAATGCCGTCCAGCACCGAACGCACTCCAGGCAGCCTCACTGTCCGCGGCTACCTGCACTTGCGATCGGCCATCCTCGCCGCTCGATCGCGTGACAAGGCGAACTCGGACGCGCATCTCACCGAGGCGGCATCCTGCGCGAGGGCGATCGCGCCGACGGCGGATTTCTACGACACCGCCTTCAACCGGGCAAACGTGACAATCCACAACGTCGCCGCCGCCGTCGAACTCGGCGACGGCGAGACCGCACTATCGCGGAACCAGCCACTGCCATCCGGAACGCTGCGTTCGCGGCGCGCCCACCACCACATCGACCTCGCGCGAGCATGGCTCCTGCACGGACACCGCGAGAAGGCGTTGAGAGAACTGCACACCGCCCGGCGCCTGGCGCCACAGCTGACCCGAAACCACCCACAGGTGCGAGAAACCGTCGCAACATTGACATATCACAAGCGGCGACAACCTGATGCCTTGGCCAACTTCGCGCACTGGATCGGCGTTCACCTATCCCTCGACGACGTCGCGATCTGATCGCGGCCCGCGGTCATGATCGACGGGTCGATCCGTGCAAGAGGGTGGAGATGTACGCTGCGTCGCCCGGGATCAAGGCGAGGTCTCCGGGAGCGACGCGGTGATACCCGGCGTCGAGCCGAGACTACTCCAAGCCGCTCAGCGGTGCGTCGCGATCGAACGGTTGAAACCTCCGGTGCTCCAGCACGTGACCATGCCGCTCGCCCGCGTGCGATCGGACGTAGACGAGTTATAAATTGCTGCCCGCCGAAGGCGTCAGAAGGTGCGTGCCCAACTCCTGGCGAGCAAGATCGACCATCGCGTCGCGGACCGCACGGATCCATGCCTCATCCTCGTCGGCTGCCGCTTCGCTCCATCGCCCGAGCAGTTCGCGGGCTTGCGGGCTGCCGTATGTCTCCAACCCGATCACCGCGTCCATCTCCATCTGCACGCGTTTTGCCTTGGGCCAGGTCTGATCGAGTTCGGCCAGCTTGCCGGCCTTGCCCTCTCGCTCATATCGCCTGCGTCGAAGACCTAACTCTGCAACCAGCATCGCAGCGAAATATGCCTCGCGACGTTCTTGCATCAGCCGATCCCGCGCGGCCGCTTCCTCGGTACGGCGCGTCATCCGCTCGACCTGGCTCCGGCCCTGGCGACCGGTTAACCAGGTGAAAAACACACCGGTCACGGCGGCCAGCCCAGTAGCCGAAGGCGCAACCCATTCCCATGCCATCAACGAATTATGCCGCCTGGCGACCGTCGTGTGCTGATGAGGCGGCCCAGTCGGCAGCGGCCCAGAACGCCATCAAGCGCGCAGCAAATACGTCTCCGGAAGCGTCGACCGCTGCCGTAAACTCCGGGACTCCTACTGATCAACAACGCCGGAAACACCGATCACGGGACCCTTCTGATCAACTTTCCTGCTACCAGGGCTTCTTGTGCTCGTGGCTATCGGCGCCGTTCGTCGCGCACTCTCTGCGGATTCCTTGCGTCACCTGCATGGCGGTATCGGATTTCGTCGTCGTGCGACGACGCTGGGCTGCGGGAGAGCTTGAGTGAAGTGCCCGGCGGGGTTCGCGCCGGTGTCGGGTGCGTGTGCACAACGAGATTCGTCCGTGGAGTCTGATGCGGTATGTCATCGAGTCCGGCGCAAAACGTGCTGCTCCTCGATCGAATCCTGAGGAGCAGCCAAGAACACGCAGACAAGCTGGCGTACTGTTTCTTGGACTACGGCGAGGCCCCGGTCGAGTCGATCACCTGGGGTGGGTTGCACCGGACGGCTTCGCGCCTGGCGGGCGGCCTCCGAGCCAACGGCAGCGCGGGGCGGGTCGTGCTGCTGCCCACCGAACCGGGGCTGGGGTTCGTGGTGGGCTTCGTCGCGTGCTTGTACGCCGGAGCCGTGCCAGCGCCCGTGCCCGTGCCGGACACCCCGGCGGCGCTGCGCCGCCTGTCGGCCATCGCCGCGCAAGCCGACGCGCACTGCCTGCTGCATCGGAATGGTGAGCCGCCCGACTGGGCAAGGGAGATCCGGCCCGACGCGGAGGGACCACTGCTCTTGGTCCCCGTGGTCGGCGGGCCGGGTGACGCCCTGCCGCCGCCGGAACACCGGCCGGCGCGCGAGGACACCGCGCTCGTCCAGTACTCGTCCGGCTCGACGGGCGATCCAAAGGGCGTGATCGTGACCCACGGGAACATCGCGGCCCAGGCGCACGAGTTCCGGGTGGTCGCGGCGGTGGACGACCGGTCGGTGTTCGTGTCGTGGCTGCCGCTGTTCCACGACATGGGTTTGATGACCGCGGTCCTGCTGCCCGCGTGGTCGGGCGGGTCGTCGTATTTCATGACGCCGCGGTCGTTCCTGCGTGAGCCGGTGGTCTGGCTCGACGCGATCTCCCGGTTCCGGGCGACCCACACCGCGGCGCCCAACTTCGTCTTCGACCTGTGCGTGCGCCGGACGAGCCCGCAGGTGCGCGACGAGTTAGACCTCTCGTCGCTGCACATGGTCATTAACGGCGCCGAACCGGTTCGCCTAGCGACTCTGCAGCGGTTCGCGGAGGCCTTCGGCGACAGCGGGTTCGACCGTGGCGCGATGTGTCCGGGGTACGGCTTGGCCGAGGCGACGCTGGCGGTGACCATGAGCCCGCCCGGCACGCACCCCAAGTGGCTGCGGGTCGACCCGGAGGCGTTGCGCCGGGGCGTGGTGAGCACCACGACCAGTCCGGGCGCTGACTTGGTGTCCTGCGGCCCGGCGCAGCCGTTGAGCCGGGTCCTGGTGGTCGGCCCGGACGACGGCCGGGTCCGGCCGCACGACGGGGTCGGCGAGATCTGGGTGTCGGGTCCGAGCATCGCGGCGGGCTACCGCGGCCGGCCGGACCTGACCGAGCGGACCTTCCGCGCCGAACTGGCCGACGACCCCGGTGGCCAACGTTTCCTGCGTACCGGTGACCTGGGTTTTGTGCACGAGGGCGAGCTGTACGTCACGGGCAGGCTCAGCGACCTGATCATCATCCGCGGTGTCAACCACTATCCCGAGGCGATCGAGGCGACTGTCGCCGAGGCGGTGCCGGAGGCCCGGACTGGACACATCGCCGTCTTCGTCGCCGACGATGATCCCGAGTGTGACGCCGTGGTTGTGGCGCTAGAGCTGCGAGGTGACCTGTCGCCGGAGCGGGTCGTCGCGTGCGCGGACGCGGCGAGGCACGCGGTCGAAACCGGGCACGACCTGGTGGTCCGCGACGTGCGGCCGGTAGCACCGGGCGGTGTTGCGCGCACCACCAGCGGCAAGGTGGCTCGCCGCCGCTGCCGGGACGACTACCTGGCCGGTCGCCTGCCGCGGCCGGTGTCAGCGACGTCCGCGTCCGATGCCGTGCCCGCGCTGCTGGACTGGGTGGTGTCGTGGAGCGCTCGCCGGTTGGACCCCAGTCTCGTCGACGAGCGCCGCACGATGCCCCCGCACGTGGTGCTGGACCTGGCGGGACGGGGCCTGCTCGGCATCAGGGCACCCACTGCGGCGGGCGGCTTGGCGTTGGGTCACCAGGACGCCGCCAGGGTGCTTGAGTGCCTTGCCTCCGTCGACCTCACGCTCGCCACTTTCGTGTGCGGGCACAACTTCCTCGGCGTGGATGTGGTGTCCCGGTTCGCTGCGGACCCTGTGCGCGAGCGGCTGCTTGCCCGCCTGGCCTCCGGACGCGCGCTCGTGGCGTTCGCGTGGACCGAACCGGGCGCCTCCCACGCCGTGGGCGCGATGAGCAGCACGGCCACGCCGCTGCCCGGCGGCGGCTACCGGCTCGACGGGCGCAAGCTGTTCATCGGCTCGGCTGGCTGGGCGGACACGATCGTCGTGTTCGCCCGTCTGCTCGACGAGGACGGGCAGGACCGGGGCCCGGTCTCGCTGGTGGTGCCGTCGGACGCGCCGGGGGTCCGGGTCGGCGCGGAGGCGCTCACCATGGGGCTGCGGGGCATGACGCAGAACGAGGTCGTCTTCGACGGTGTGGTGGTGCGGGCGGACGCGGTCCTGGGCGAACCCGGCAACGGCGGCGCGGTGGCCGAATCGGCGATGACGCACACCAGGTTGATGATCGGCGCACTGTGCGTGGGTGCAATGAAGCGCCTGCTGCGCGACGGCCTCGCCTACGCGGCGCATCGCCGGGTCAGCACCGGTTCGCTGCTGGACAATTCGGTCACCCTCGCCCGCCTGGACTCCGCGACGTCCGCCGTCGCGACCGTGGAGGCACTGGTGAGTGCGGCCGCGTCGGCGCTCGACCGCGACGAGCCGGTACCGCCCTCGGTGTTCGCCGCCGTCAAGGTACTCGGCCCCGAACTGCTCTGGGAGGTCGCCGACGACGTGGTGCAACTGCTGGGTGGACGCGGCTACGTCGAGACCAACGACGTGCCGCGGTTCTTCCGGGACGCCAGGGTACTGCGCGTCCTGGAAGGCCCGACCGAAGCGATGCGAATGCACCTCGGCGCCATCGGCGTCCACCGGTTCCCGGAGGTCTCGGTGGTCCTGCGGGACGTCCTACCGGCGGCGCCGGTCCACCGAAGGCTGCGCGAGGTGCTGTCCACCGCTGCGAGCCCGGGCGCCCCGAGTTGGCGTGACCTGCACCGGCGCTATCAGGTCGGCGCCGTCGTGGCGTGGGGCTACGCCGCAGCGGCGGTACACGCCGTTCCGCCCGCCGACCCGGGCCCGGTGGCCGCCTGGGTGGCCGCCCGGTTGGACCACGCCGTGCGAGACCTCGACGAGCCGCTTGCGCCCAGCGCGTCGGTCGAACGGCTCACCGCGATCGTCAACAGCTACGGGCACGGCCGCGGGCCGACCGTGCACCACGAGGGCCTGGAAGCGGCACCTCAGGCGGCCTCGCCGCCACGACCGCCGAGCGACCGCCAGGTCCCGCAGACCGTCACCCGGTGGCTGACCGACTGGATCGCCCAACGCACCGGCACGCCGGCTGCGGAGATCGACATCGGGGTGTCGCCGCTGCGCTACGGGCTGGACTCCGTGACCACTGCGGCCTTGGTCAACGACGCGGCGGCGCGGTTCGGGGTCGAGGTGTCCCCGCAATTCGCCTGGGGCTACCCGACCATCGCCGAACTCGGGGGCGCACTGCAAGCCTTGGTGGAACGCAACCGCCTGGGGAGGGCCGGATCGTGACCACACAGGTGGATGTCGTCGAACGGTCGGTGAGCACGGGGCAGGATGCGTTGTGGTCGGCGTACCTGTCGGCGCCGGCGGGAACCGCGTACAACGTGGGTATCGCGGCGGAGGTCGACCGCCAGCTCGACCCCGCGCTGCTCGCCGAGGCGTTGCGGCTGCTTGCCGATCGGCACGAAGTGCTCCGGTCGACCTTCGCCCAGGACGACGACGGCGTGCTGCGCCGCCTGGTCGACCGCGCGGCCGGTCCGGAGCTGGTCGTGCGCGACGGCGACGGGCTCGACGTCGAGCAGGTACGTCGACTGGCGCGCGACCTATGCCGTGAACCGTTCCGGCCGCAGGTGCGCCCGGCCGCGAGGCTGGCCGCCGTACACCGCGGTGACCGCACGGTGCTTGTGCTGGCCGCCCACCACCTGATCACCGACCACCTGTCGCACGGCACCCTGTTCACCGAACTGCTGCGGCTGTGCGGCCGGCTCTCCGGGGAACCGGTGGAACCGTTACCCGGACGGGTCCGCGCGTTCGATGACCACGTGGCCGCCGAGCGGGCCCTGCTGTCCGGTGCCGAGGTGGACCGGCTCAGGCAGTTCTGGCTCGACGCCCTGCGCGGTGCGGACACGGTGTTGGACCTGCCGCGCGACCGGCCCCGGCCCGCGCGACGCGGCTACACCGGCGAGACCGAGCGCGTGGCGATCCCGTCCACGACGCTGACAGCGTTGACTGAACTGGCCACCACCGAGGAGGTCTCGCGGTTCACGCTCGTGCTCGCGGTGCTCCAGATCGTGCTGCACCGCTACACCGGGCAGACCGACTTCCTCGTCGCCTGTCCCGGCAGCACCAGGGCCTCCGGGTTCGAAGGGACCGTGGGATTCTTCGTCAACCCGGTCGCCATGCGTTCCCGCGTGGTACCGGACCACAGCCTGCGCGCCCACCTGAAGGCCGTGCACGAGCGCGGTGTGGCCGCCCTGCGGCACGGCGCGTACCCGTTCGCCCTGGTGCCGGCCGACCTGCGCGTCCCACGCGACCCGGCCGTGCCGCCGCTGTGCCAGGTGGCCTTCGGCTACCGGCACGCCTACGCGACCGACCCGCTGCTGGACCTGCTGGCCCGCGTCGAGAACGGCGAAGGCAGTGGCGCGAGCGCCGAGATCGGCGGCGCGACCGTCACCCCGATGGACCTGCCGCAGCAGGAGGGGCAATTCGACCTCGCGTTCGAGGTCGTGGAGTCCAGCGCGGGCGCGACGCTGGTGGTCCGCTACGACACCGACCTGTTCGAGTCTGCCGGTGTCCGGTTGCTGGCCGGGCAGGTGGTGCACGCGTTAGCCGAGACGGCACGCGACCCGGACGTCGCGGTGAGGCGGCTGCGCATCGGCCCGCCCGGCGGCCCCGTCGAACCGCGCCCAGCGGCGGCAACCGGCGCGCCGCTGGTGGTCGAGTCCGTGGTGGACGCGGCCCGCACCACACCCGACCGGGTCGCCGTCGATGGGTCGCGGCGGCTGACCTACGGGGACCTCCTCGCCCTGGGTCGGCGGCTCGCCGCACGCGTCGCGGACCTCCCCAGCAGAGCCCTCGTCGCGGTGCTGTGTCCCGACCCCACCTGGACGGCGGCGGTGGCGGTGGCGACCTGGACGACCGGCCGCGCGTTCCTGCCGCTGGACTCGCGCTACCCGCCGCAGAGGATCGAGTTCATGGTGCGCGATTCCGGCGCCGCGTTGCTGGTGACCACCCGATCGGCCGACCGCCCGGCCGGTGTGGCGGTACCGGTCGTCCACGTCGAGGACCTGACCGGCGACCTGACCGGCGACCTGGCGGCTGACCGGACGGGCGATCCGGTCACCGCGATGCCGGGACCGGGGCGCGACGACACCGCGTATGTCATCTACACCTCCGGGTCGACCGGCGCACCCAAAGGGGTCCCGATCACCCACGGTGCGTTGGCCAACCTCGCGGCGTGGCAGCGGGACTACTTCAAGGTGCGCCCCGAAGATCGGGTAATGCAGTGCGCATCACCGGGCTTCGATGCGTTCGTGTGGGAGCTGGCGATGGCGCAGGGTTGCGGAGCCACCCTGGCCTGTGGTACCGGACCGGCGGTGCTCGTGGGCGCGGACCTGCGCCGGGCGCTCGTCGAGCGGGCGCCGACCCTGCTGACGATCACGCCCACCGCGCTGCGGACGATCGACTCCGGCGATGTGCCCGCGTCGTTGCGAACCGTTGTCCTGGCGGGGGAGACATGTCCGCCGGTGCTCGTCGAGAGGTGGCAACCCGTCACCGACCTCGTCAACGCCTACGGTCCGACCGAGGCAACGATCTGCGCAACCGCCTACCGGTTCGACCGACCGGACGGGCCCGTCCGGATCGGGACGCCGTTACCCGGCGTGGACACCGTGGTGGTGGACGGATCCGGCGAACCGGTGCCGGCGGGCGTCGTCGGCGAGCTGCTGATCGGCGGCGCGGGCGTGGCCCGCGGCTACCTGGCCCGTCGGGCGCTGACGGCCGAGCGGTTCACCGAGCGCGACGGGCGGCGGTTCTACCACAGTGGCGACCTGGTGCGGTGGGACGCCTCGGGCAACCTGCGGTTCGTGGGCCGGACCGACCGGCAGATCAAGGTGCACGGCCACCGCGTGGAGCCGGGGGAGGTGGAGCATGTGCTCGCCGATCACCCGACCGTCGCCGACACCGCGGTCGCGGTGCTCGACGTTCGCAGCTCCGAAGCCCTGGTCGGGTATGTCACGGGAGCGCCGCGGGTCGATCTGGACGACCTGCGCCGTCACGTGGCGCGGGTCCTGCCGCACCACCTGCGTCCGCACCACCTGATCGAGGTCGACCACATCCCGCTCACCGCGCACGGCAAGCTGGACTTCGCCGCCCTGCCCCGACCCGCCGCGGACCCGAGCCGGTCCGGATCGCCGATCGCGCCGGGCGGGGTGCGCGGGACGCTCGCCGAGGTGTGGACCCGGCTCCTGGGGCCCGCGGAACTGGCCGAGGACAGCGATTTCTTCCGGCTGGGTGGCCACTCGCTGCTGGCCACCAAGGCCGCGCACCTGCTCACTACGGCGCTGGGGACGTCGGTCGGCGTCGCCGAGCTCATGGCACGCCCCCGCTTCGGCGAACTCGTGGACCACCTGGAACAGGCAGTGGGGCGAGCGCCGCGGGCACCGGCGGCGCCCGTGCCCGTCACCCCGGCGGACGCGCCGTTCCCGCTGACCGAAGTCCAGCAGGCGTACTGGATCGGCCACCGCGACGACTTCGAACTGGGTGGCCTGCCCACCACGGGCTACGTCGAGCTGGCCACGCGCCATGTGGACGCGCACCGCCTGGAGGATGCCTGGAACGCGGTGGTCCGGCGGCACGACATGCTCCGGGCGGTCATCACCCCGGAGGGAAGGCAACGGGTCCTCATCGAGGTGCCGCGCTGCGCCGTGGCGGTTCACGACCACCGCGACAGCGCGCCCGCCGTGCTCGCCGCCCACCTACGGCAACTGCGCCGAGACATGGCCGAGCAGCCGTTGGACCCCACGCGGTGGCCCTCGTCCGAACTGCGGGTCACCCGCTGCCCCGACGGCGAGACGCGCGTGCACCTGGCCGTCAACGGTGTGTTCGTCGACGGGTCCAGCCTGATGGTCCTACTGGGCGACCTCGGCCGGGCCCACCGCGACCCGGCCGGGCTACCACCGCCCCCGGCGACGCGCTTCGCCGACGTCGTGGCCGCCCTCGCGGTCTCCGATGCCGACCGGTTACCCGCCGCGCGCGCGTACTGGCTGGACCGGCTGGCCACCCTGCCGGACCCGCCGCAGCTGCCCGCCGCGACGGACACCGGCCGGAGCGACCGCGCGGAGTTCACCTCCTTGCACCGGCGCATCCCGGCCGCGACCTGGTCCGCGATCCGCGCGACGGCCTCGGCCAGGGGCCTGACCGCGTCGAGCGTGCTGCTGACCGCGTACGCGGCGGTACTGGCGACCTGGGCAGGACGACGGCACTTCACGGTCAACACCACCGCGTCCCGGCGTCCCGGCGGGCAAGCCGAGGAGGTGGTGGGCAACTTCACCGGCCTCATGCTCACCGAGATCGACCTCACCGCGCGGCAGAGCTTCGAGCTGCACGCCCGGCGGGTGCAGCGGCAGGTGGCCCACGACCTGGAGCACGTCTGCTTCGACGCGGTCCGCGTCCTGCGCGAGCGTATGCGGCTCACCGACGACCCGGTGGCGGGGACGGCGCCGATCGTCTTTACCAGCGTGCTCGACGGTGCGGGCGGTCACCGCGATGGCGTCGGCGCGCTCGAATTGGTCACGACCCGCACACCGCAGGTGCTGGTGGACCACGTCGTGTTCGAACAGCGGGGCGAACTGGCGCTGCGGTGGAACGTGCGGGCGGGACAGCTGCCCGACGGGGTGGCGGACTCCATGTTCGAGTCCTACACCCACGTCATCGAATCACTCGCCGACGACGACACGTGGCAGGTTCCGCTCCGGGTGCCACTGCCCGCGCGTGACCGGGCCGAGAGGAGCCGGGCCAACAGCACCACCGCGCCGATGCCGCGCACCGCACTGCACGAGGCTTTCTTCTCGTCGGCCCGCCGGGCACCCGAACGGTCCGCGGTGCACACCGCCGACCGGACGCTGACCTATGGTGAGCTCGCGGAACGCGCGCTGGCCGTGTCCGGTGAGCTGCGCCGCCGCCGAGTGTGCGCGGAAGAGCTGGTCGCGGTCGCCGCGACGCGCGGCTGGCCGCAGATCGCCGCCGTCCTGGGCGTCCTGCACGCCGCGGCCGCCTACCTGCCCGTCGACGTGGACCTGCCGCCGGAGCGGCAACGTCGGCTCGTTGCCGATGCCGGCGCGCGATTCGTGCTCACCAGCGCCGCCACCGCGCTGCCCGCCTCCGTGACGGACACCGCCGAGGTGATCGTGGTCGACGACCTGCCCGGTGACCAGGACGCGCCGCCACCCTCGCCGGTCACCGGTTCGAACCTCGCGTACACGATCTACACCTCCGGTTCCACCGGCACGCCCAAGGGCGTGATGGTCGAGCACGCGGCCGCCGGGAACACCGTCGAGGACATCAACCGGCGTTACGCCCTCGGGCCGGACGACGTGGTGCTCGCCCTGTCGGCGCTGTCGTTCGACCTGTCGGTGTTCGACGTGTTCGGTCCGCTGTCGGTGGGCGCCAGCCTGGTCGTGCCGACCGCGGACCGGGCACTGGACCCCGCGCACTGGCTCGACCTTGTCCGCCGGCACCGGGTCACCGTCTGGAACTCAGTGCCGGTGCTGCTCAGGCTCGCCCTGGACCGGGTGCGCGAGGACCCGACCCGGAACGCCGCGTTGTCGTCGCTGAGACTGGTGCTGCTCAGTGGCGACTGGGTCCCTCGGGAATTGCCGGGAGAGCTGGGTCGCCAGGCCTGCGCACAAGTGGCCGCCCTGGGCGGCGCCACCGAAGCAGCTATCTGGTCCATCCACCACGAAGTCGGCGACCTGCCCGACTCGTGGCCGAGCGTGCCCTACGGGACACCGCTGGCCAACCAGACCTTTCACGTGCTCGACGAGGATCTGCGTGACTGCCCCGCGTGGGTGGTCGGCGAACTGCACATCGGCGGCGCCGGCCTGGCCCGCGGCTACCTGCACGACGACCAGCGCACGCGGGACCGGTTCATCACCCACCCAGAAACCGGGGACCGGCTATACCGCACCGGCGACCTCGGCCGGTACCGCCGAGACGGGGTGATCGAGTTCCTCGGCCGTGCCGACTCCCAAGTCAAGATCAGCGGTCACCGGTTGGAACTCGGCGAGGTCGAAGCCGTGCTGGCGCGTCATCCCCAGGTCGAGTCCGCGGTGGTCACGGCTCCCGAACGCGACGGCGGGCGTTACCTGCACGCCCACGTCGTCACCCGGACGGCGCCGGCCGGCGACCACCCGCCGGTCCTGAAGCGGGCGGCGCCCGCGGTGCTGTCCGGGACCGGCGCACAGGCCGCCGCGGAGCACGCCGCACGGGTGCGCGTCGACCACGTCCACCAGCAGCCCCTGCAGACCATGAAGCGGTTCGAGGATCTGGTGGAACAGGCCGCCACCAGGACGATGTACGACCTGGTCGCCTCGACCGGGCTGCTGCGGCTGCCGGGCGGCCGGTGCTCGGCCGAGGATCTGATGCGAATCCTCGGGGCGGCGCGGCGATACCGCCCCCTGTTCGGCCGTTGGCTGCGCGTGCTGGGCGAGGCCGGGCTGCTGCGGGTAGACGGCCACCACGTCACGACCGCCCGCCCCGTCGAGCGGGCCACGGCGGCAGAGCTGTGGAACGCGTGCGAGGCGGCAGCGACCTGGGAACCCGGTGGCGCCCTGCTGGTCGACTACCTCCGGCGGTGCGCCGACCGGGCCGGTGACCTGCTCACCGGTGAGACCGACCCTCTGGAACTGCTGTTCCCCGGCGGGAACCTGGACGTGGCCGACGCACTCTACAGCGACAACCCCATCACCCGGCTGTGCAACGAGGTCGTCGCGCACGCGATGGGCGCGCTGACCGGCCAGGGACGTGACACCACCCGCCTGCTGCGCGTCCTCGAACTCGGCGGCGGCACCGGTGCCACGACCCGGGCCGTCATGCCCATGCTGCCGTTGCACGACCGCGACTACCTATTCACCGATGTGTCCGACTACCTCATCGACCGCACGCGCCGCCGCCTCGGTCAATACCCGTTCCTGCGCTTCGCCAGGCTCGACGTGAATACCCTCGCGCACTCGCCGCTGGTGCAGCCCGCTGCCTTCGACCTGGTGCTCGCGGTCAACGTCCTGCACAACGCGCGCGACCTCGACGCCACCCTGGGCCACGTGCGCCGACTGCTGGCGCCAGGCGGTTCGCTGCTGCTGGTGGAGGGAACCGGGCGCAACCGCATGCAGCTGATCAGCCTCGCGTTCCTGGAAGGACTGGCCGAACCGACCGATGATCGGGAGGACGGCGAGGTCCTGCTGTCCGAGGCCCGGTGGCTCGACAAGCTGACCGCGGCGGGATTCGTGACCGCCCGGACGTTGCTGGGCGCCGACCACCTTCCGGTCGTGGCCCTCGCGCAGACCGTCATCCTCGCCCAGGCACCACCGACCGCGCAGGTGCTCTCCGGTGATGCCGTCCGCGACCACCTGCGACGCCACCTGCCCGCGCACGCGGTGCCCCACGCCGTCACGGAGCTGATCGCCGCACCGCTCAACGCACACGGCAAGGTCGACCGTTCCGCGCTGACCCGGCAAGCCGCCCCACCCCGGCGCAACGCACCCGCCGCGAAACCCCCGCCCGGCGACCGACCGGCGCACCTGGCCGAGGTCCTCGACATCTGGCGCGACGTGCTCGGCCGCCCGGACAGCCAGCCGGAGAAGAACCTGTTCGACAGCGGAGGGGACTCCTTGTCCGCCATCCAGCTCTCCGCCCGGTTACGCGAGCGGTTCGGGGTGGACGTGAGCCCCCGGGACCTCCTGGGTGCCGCCAGCATCACGGCCATCGCGCGTCTGGTCGAAGGCGCGCATCCGGCACCAGCGCAGGCCCCGCAACGCCCCTCGCGTCCGGCGCCCGCTCAAGCGGAGGTCCTGCCCGTCTCGGTCCGCCGCGACCGGGCCACCTACGCCTACAGCGCCATGCCGCTGTGCGTGGTGCTGGGCAACGGCGGCGAGGAGTGGGCGCACAACCGCTACGTGGACCTGTACTCGACTTCGTTGCCGGCTCGACCGCCGTACCTGGACTTCGTGGACTCGTTCGGCTACGGCGACTTTCTGGACGTGCACACCCTCGACCTGGCCGCCACCGAGGGGATCGACATCATCGAGTTCCTCCGCGCGCAGGTCGGCGGAGGCAACTATGCGGTGGTCTACCTGGATGACCACCACCTGCGCGGCCTGCCCTCACCGCACGTGCACGAGATCCTGGTGCACGGTTACGACGACGGGGCCGGGCTGGTGCACGCCGTCGGCTACGACAACGACCGCCTCCTTTCCCGGCTCAGCTTCGACTACGCGCTGTTCGCCGAGGCGTTCGCGCGGGGCAGGACGCAGATGACCGGCGCCAACCGGCTGTCCGACGTGGTCGCGCCGATCCAGCTGCTCACCCCGCCGCGAACCGCGCCGGGGCTGGACCTGGCCGGCCTGGTCGCGCGACTGGAGCACTATTTGCGCCCGGACGCCACCCGGTTCGGCCGCCTGGACCGCTCGCAGTGGTGGTGGTGGTCCAGACCGGCACCCAATCCGGCGGTGGAGGTGCGAATGGGACTGGACACCTACGACCACCTCGTCCGCTACCTGGACTCGGCCGAACCCCGAATGGGCATGGACTACCGCACCTTCCACCTCCTTTACGAGCACAAAAGCGCGATGGCCCAACGGCTGACCTACCTGCGCGGACGGCTGGGCGACCTGCCGGGTCTCGCAACGGGCGCAGCCGCCTACACCACACTTACCGACGAGTTCAACGACCTGCGACTGGTCGTGCTGCGGCACCTGCACGACCCGCGACCCGACCTGATCACCGGCATCCCGGCCCTGCTGCACCGCACGCGCGAGCGTGAATCTGCCGTTCTGGCTGGCGTGGTGGACGCGCTGGGTGAGGTGGCATGAGTTCCCTGAGCCGACCTCTGCGGTGGTCGCGCCACCACCGAACCGATACCAGGTGGGCCGGCAGAACTCACTCCGACCACCTCGTGGTGCGCACCGAAGACCGCGCACCCACCGGACCGAGAGACGACACCCCTACCGGTCAGGGCTGCGAAAGGAATGGTGGCCCGATGAGCACCGAGGAAACGATGACCCCGTTGCGTGCGGCGACCATGCTGCTGACCCAGCGCACGATCACCGACACCACCGGGCTGTGCCGGGCGATCGGATCGGCGGGGCCTGCCTATCGGGCACCGTTCGGGGTGACCTTCGTCGGCCATTACGCGCTGGGCCGCGAGGTGCTCAAGAACCCGGCCTTCGGTGCGGTGACGGTTGAGCGCATGGACCGCGTGTGGCCCGACTGGCGACACCACCCGGCCGCGATCCAGTTCGTGGACAGCATGATCGGCGCCAACCCGCCCCGCCACGGGCTCCTGCGCAGACCGTTCCGGCCGCACTTCACCGCGGCTGGCGTGAACCGCCGGTTGGCCGTGATCACCGCTATGGTCGACCACAGACTGGACACCCTGGCCGACGCGCTCGACCGCACGCCCACCGCCGACTTCGTCAGCACCGTCGCCGATCCCCTCGCGCTCGACCTTTCCTGCCACATCATGGGTGTGCCACCCGACGAACGGCCGCGGGTCGGCCGGGCGCTGAAGCAATGGTCAAAGGTGCTGGAGTTCTCCCGGACCTCCGCCGACACCCGCGCCGCCGACCGCGCGGTCGAGGACCTGCACGAGGTCATGGAAGCGTCGCTGCGGCGAGGCGGCGAGGCGGATTCCCTGGTGGCCGACCTCCTCCGCTCCGACCTCGCCAGCGCACGCCGGGAACTGGTGGCGAACATCGCGATGGTCGTCGGCGCGGGCGCGGAAACCAGCGCCAGCCTGTTCGGCCATCTCGTGCACTCGCTGGTGAGCGACCCGCGACGGTATTCCGCCATGACCGCGGAGCCCCGGCTGGCCGCGCCGATGGTCGATGAAACGCTGCGCCTCACACCAGCCCTGCTCAGCACCTCGCGGATAGCGCGGACCGACGTTACCGCCGGCGGCGTCCACTTCCGCCAGGGCGAGGAAGTCCTCGTGCTGCTCGCCGGCTGCAACCGCGACCCCCGTGCGTTCCCCCGACCGGATGCGTTCGACTGGTCGCGCCCACCACGCCGGTCGCTGAGCTTCGGCGGCGGCGCACACCACTGCCTCGGCGCCGTGGTGGCCAGGACCACGGCGGTGGCGCTGGCACAACGCCTCGTACGACGCCTGCCGGACCTGGCGGCCAGTGGACCGGCGGTTGTCGCACCAGGCGTGGGGCTCCGCTCGCTCGACGCCGTGCCGGTGATGCGCCGTCGTGCGTCGTCATGACCACGCCGGGTCTGCTGCGCAACCGCGACTTCGTGAGGCTGTGGACCGGGCAGGCGGTGTCGTCCCTGGGGTCCGGCGTGGCTGCGATCACCTACCCCGTCCTCGCACTGACCGTGGCGGGGTCGACCGCGCTCGCCGGGCTCGTCGGCTTCGTCGCGCTCGCCGGCGGGGCGCTGCTGCGGCTGCCCGCCGGCGCGCTGGTCGACCGATGGCCGCTCAAGCCGGTGCTCGTCACCGCGGAAGCGACCAGGGCCGCCGTCACCGGCCTGCTCGTCCTCGCCCTGCTGCTCGACCGGCTGACCCTCGCGCAGTTGCTCCTCTCCGCGTTCGTCACCAGCGTCAGCGGCGTGCTGTTCGACACCGCGCACGCGGTCGCGCTGCGGCATGTGGTGCCCTCGGGCCAGTTGGCGCCCGCGTTCGCGCTCACCGAGAGCCGCAGCCACGTCGCCGACCTCGTAGGCCGACCCGCAGGCGGGTACCTGTACCAGATGTACCCGGTCTTGCCCGTCCTCGCCGACACGCTGTCGTTCCTGTCCAGCGCGAGCCTCGCCGCGTCGATCAGGCAACGCATGGCGCCGTCCGCGCCACCGACACCGCGCCGCCTCCGCCACGACATCGGGGACGGCCTCCGCCACGTGCTCGGCCAACCTCTCCTGCGGGTCTGCCTGGTGTACGCGGCGGTCTTCCAGTTCGTCCTCGCCGGACTTCCGCTCGCCCTCATCTCCCTGATGCGGGCCGACAACGTGGGAACCGGTCAGCTCGGCGCGCTGTTCGCCGTCGCGGCGGCAGGCGGACTCCTCGGAGCCGCGGCGGCACCCGCCGTCCAGGCCCGGTTGTCCCCGCCGGTGCTCGTCCTGGGCTTCGGTTGGACCGCTGCGCTGCTCCTGCTTGCCATCGGCGTCCCGCAGGGACCGTGGACGACCGGGGCTCTGCTCGGTGCCCTGTTCTTGAGCGCCGCGCCGGCCAACGCCATGCTCCTCGCCGTCCAGCTGCACAGCACCCCTGCGGCTTTGCATGGCCGCGTGCTGAGCGCGGGGATGTTCATCGCGGGCCTGGGTGCGCCGCTCGGCCCACCGGTGGTGGGAGCACTAGCGGACCTGCACGGCAGGACGTGGACGTCCACCACCCTCGCCTGCGGTGTCGCGGTATTCACGGTCGGGATGCACTGCCTCCGCTCGGTGCGCACCATGACCCGGCCGGTTTGAGGCCCCCGGTTTCGCCGCGGAGCCAGTGATGGAGGTGCATGGTTGTGAGAATCCTGATGTGGCACGTGCACGGTGCTTGGACCAGCAGCTTCGTCCGAGGACGGCACGAGTACCTGCTCCCGGTCACACCCACCCGCGATCCGAACGTGGGCCTGGGCCGGGCCGAGTCGTGGGACTGGCCGCCCGCAGTGCGGGAAGTGCCGTACGACCGGTTGCGGGACACCGAGATCGACCTGGTCCTCCTCCAGCGCCCGCACGAATTAGACCTGTGCACGGCCTGGTCCGGCCGCACGCCCGGCCGCGACATCCCGGCGGTGTACGTCGAGCACAACACACCACGCGGCGACGTACCCGAGACCCGCCACCCGCTGGCCGGGCAGGACTCCATCCCCGTCGTGCACATCACGTCGTTCAACGACCTGTTCTGGAACTGCGACGGCGCTCGCACCACGGTGATCGGCAACGGCATCCCAGACCCGGGCGACCGATACAGCGGTGAGCTGGCGCGGGCGGGCGTCGCGATCAACGAGCCGATCCGCCGAGGCCGGATCACGGGCACCGACCTGCTGCCGCGCTTCGCGACGGCCGCGCCGCTGGACGTGTTCGGGATGGTCACCGAGTGGCTGCCCGACTGGCTCGGTGTGGCGCCCGACCGGATGACGACCGCGAACTTGGCGCAGGACGCCATGCACACCGAACTGGCGAAGCGACGCGTGTACATCCACCCGTTCAGGTGGACCTCGTTGGGGATGTCGCTGGTGGAAGCGATGTATTTGGGCATGCCGGTCGTGGCGCTGGCCGCCACCGAGGCGCTGCACGCTGTGCCGCCCGAGGCAGGGGTGATCTCCACGGACGTCGACGTGCTGGTCGATGCCGTGCGGCGGCTGGTTGCGGACCCGGAGGAAGCGCGCCGACTTGGCCGGCAGGCCCGCGACGTCGCGCAAACGCGGTTCGGCCTGGACCGGTTCCTCGACCAATGGCACCAGTTGCTGACCAGGACACGTGCGGAAGGTTGAGTACCACCGCCGGACGTGACAAGGTCGTACACATCTGGCGCCCGACACTGGCGTGATGGAACAGACCTTGCCTCGGCGCATCCGGGGGGATTGCAGGATGGCCGCCGCGAGCACGCCCCGGCCGCAGCTGGCCATCAGCACCGGACTCCTGCCGGCAAAGGTCCACCTGCGGGACCCAGCTACCGGACGCAGGCTGACCCAGCGCGCAGACCACCGGCACGCGGCGCTGATCCAGCTGAAAAACGCGGTGTACGCGTGGCCGCAGGCCCTGTTCCTGCTCAGCTTCTGCCAGCCCGCCGCACAGCTCGCCCACGCGGAAAGACTGACCGATCAGGCGCGCGGCACCGCACTCGAGCCGGCCGCCGACGGTTTGCTGCACGTGCTCCACGGTGGTGGCTGTAGCCGAGCATTTCGGCGACGAGTGGTGGCGGGACCTGGGTAACGACGCGGTGCGGATCGCCGTGATGCGGGCGCCGAGGAGTTGATGCCGAGGTCGGGGATGCGCGTCATAAGGGCGTGGGGGCGAAGGTGTTGCCCGGCGCAGAGGAATGCCGTTGATTCATCTGATGCAATACCGGGCGTTCTACTTAACATAACGACACTATCGGCCAAACTCTCAGCCACGGGCGCGTAGCCACTCATCCCCGTCGAACACACGAAAGCCAACGACTGAACAGGCGGGTCGCGACGCCGGCGCTCGCCGTAGTACATACGACTGCAGTGACCCACGGGCCGACAACGTACAACACGGCGACGATCCCGCCGATCACAGTCACCAAATAGGCAATAGCCCACCTGGGCGCCGTCCGAGCCGGAAGTAGCCGAAAGATCACTCGGCGAAGCGAACACGAAAATCTCGTCTCACATGCAGGTTGCTTGCGAACGTTCGTTTCTGGATTACCCATGCGGTGATTACCCCACGGCCACGAACCCTGACGCCAGCGAACTGGTTGCTCCATTCGAGTGTCCGCGCGCCATCCTAGCTGGTCACAGCCTCGAAGTTACTCTTTATGGGTGTACTTGTACTCGCGAGTACGACACCTTGCGCTGAACCTTGTCCAAGCTCGCCACAGAGGTACTAAGCGCATCTTTCTGGCACATTAAGCAGGCAGAACGAGGAATCGATCGATACCTTGCCGTATCAGAAGTCACAATATGCGCCATGTGAAGCTGGTTAATCGAATGAGCCCGCGTTATACGCCCCCGTGAATCATGCATAGTAGTCATTATGCATGAACTGAAACGATGGCGAGAAGATGAACGATCGACTGTTTCTCGAAGTGGTTTAGCGTCGGTTGGACCTTGCCTTCCGAGTTGAGCTCTAGAATCTGTGTGCCAATGTGTGCGAGTTCGGCGGCCTGCCTCAACGAGATTCGCGTGTCTCGCTCGACAAAACCACTGATGCTCTTGATCTGGTCGAGTGTGTCGTTATCGTAGCCGTCGGGCAGTTTCAGGGCTCCCCCTCGCACGCGATCGGCTGCAACGGAGGCGATGACGTAAGGCGGGCACGAAATGAATCCGCCGGCGCTCCTTGACACAAAGCCGCCAGATTCCCGACGGAAGGTCGCAATGATTTCGGGATCCGTCACTTCCTTGGGTATATATCCGCTCATGTCGCTTTCCTTTCGGCCGTAGCTACGGTCAAGCTCCGCGCCTGGCGCGGTGCAGCGCAGCCACTGCGGCCGCGCGTCGTCCAGCTCGAACATGACCAATGTCCTCGTGAGTGTTGAGTAATTACGACTATAGACCTGCCTGGCGGGCTTTTCTGCAGGCCTCCGGTTGTCGCAGGTGTGCGACCATTGAGCAGCTGAGATGGAAGGCCGAGAGGCAGCGCTCCACTCAGGGGGCTCATCGACACAGTTCACCCGCCCGTCGGCGGGTGGGTGATCGTAGAGGTCGAGGATGCGGGTCTTCTTGGCCACGAAGTCCGGGTCCTTGCTGGCTTTCCAGGTCTTCGTGGGCTGCCAGGACACGCCCTCTTTGCGCAGGATCTGCCGGACGGTCTCCGTGCTTGCCCTGATCCGGGCATGTTCGGCGAGGTAGTCGACCAGTTTGGTCAGGCTCCAGGTGGTGAACGGCAAGCCCAGCTCAGTCGGTGTGCAGGCGGCGATGCGGCAGATCTGATCACGGGCGGCCGGCCCGAACTTACCAGGTCGGCCGCCGCTCCATTTTGGGGACAACGCCGCGAACCCGGATTCGTTGAACGCGTGGATCACCTCCCGCACATAGCCTTCGGTCGCGGCGAACATCACCGCGATCTCTCTTGCGGACCGGCCCTGCACCGAGGCCAGTACGATCCCGGACCGGCGCAGCCGCACCCGATCCCGGGTCGACCTCGTGATCTTCACCAGCCGCTGGGCTTCCTCCTGCTCCAACGACCGCGCGAACACCTCCGGTTGACGCGCCATGGGCTTACGTGCTCAGGCCGCTCGCCAAGACCACGCCGACATCGTCGGACGCTGCCGGCGCCTGCGCTGCGCAGCACCCGCGAGAGCATGCCGCGCGGCGTCCGGCCGGGCAGGATCGGCGCAGAGACCGCGGAGTGCGCGCTTCGGGCGGTGACTGCGAGAGAATTACTCGCATGACGCCCTGTAGTTGCGAACCGTCGGTGAAATGTCTATCCGGCAGCGTTGTTCACGCCCTGGCGATCGTTTTACGGGCCGCGTCGTGAGCGTGCTCGGGACGCTGATCCTCGCGTTGGCGCGGCGGCTGCCGGTGCAGGAGCGCCAGCTCATCGCCATGCAGCTCAGCGAGAGCGTGCACGACCGGGCCATCGTTGCCGCCTGCCCGGACGACCCGGTCGGAGACGAACCGGACTGGAAGTACGTGTCGGAGGTGATGAGCGAAGCCGTTGATCACGCAGACCGCATTGAGACGCTGCTGAGCAGTGAGCGGGCGTACTTCGATTTCGGCGACCTCAGCCACGCCGCCACCGACCTGGGAGCACAACTCGATAAGACCCACCGGCTGCTGTGCGAAGCCGGCAACCTCGGCGGTCTGGCCCTGCACGCCGGTGCCAACCTCGCCCAGGTCCAGAAGCTGGTCGGGCAGCGCCGCGCGGAAATCTTCGACGCCCAACTCGCCCCCCTGCGCCCGGCGGTCGGCCCCAGCGCGCCGGTGTGGACGGTTGAATTCGACAAGCACGGTGGCTTCGTCGCCACAACCACCCAGCACGACGACGTCGCGCCGTGGAAATTCCACGGGCGGGCCGCGACCGCGGCATCCGCGGTGCACACCCTGCAGTGGACTTTCCTCGATGAGCCGCCTCACGTCAACGTCGATCCGCCAGTGGGCCCGCAGCCTCTGGCGGGCGGCGGCCCGGGCGCCGACCGCTCCCGGGAAGGCCCTGCGATACCGGAACTGCTCGCCCGCCGCGGCTCGCTCTACCAACAGCACCACAGCGCGCTCCAGGCAGCACGGGACAGGTTGCGTGACCGGCCCGGCCGCCTGCAGGACTACCTCGCCGAACGCGCCGCCGAGCTGAACACCTCGGATCCGCAACTGCCCGGAAGCCGCCGAGCGCTCGACACGCTCGCATCGGCCGAGAACGGCGATCACGACGGCGTTGCCTACACGGTGATGTGGGTGCCCACCACGCTGGTCGTGGCTACCAGCCACCGCGTCTGGGGCGACTTCGGTGGGTTCCGCGACGAGGTTCCGTTCGACATCGCGACCGGGTTGCTCAGCACCGACGATCCAGAAGCCTTCACCGAGCAGCTGTTTCGCGATCCCATCGTCCTGCAACGCTCCCCTGGCTGGGCCGGCCCGCTGTACCAAGTCGGCAGCAACGGCAACCACCGCGTCCACAGCGCCAGAATGCTCGGTTTGCCCTGGCTCGCCGCGGAGGTGGAAAGCGAGGCCACAGCCCCGGGCTGGAGCACGCGCACCTTGGTCACCGCAGATCCCCACACCGACAGAGAGCTACGGCGGCCCTTCCAGGAGCGCCTCGACGAGCGCGCCGCTGCGCTGCTCGGCCGGATCCGCCGAGCTCCGCGGGGCACGAGCCACCCGACGGGCCCTCGCAGTCGACCTGGTCGCCGAGATCCGCCATCTCGACAAGAAGATCTCCGCCGCGGAGCGGCGAGTATCGGACGCGCTGTCCGACAGTGAACCGACATTGCTGCAACTGCCCGGCGTCGGTCCCATCCTGGCCGCCCACATCATCGGCCGTGTCGGCTCACTCGACCGGTTCCCCAGCGCCAGCCACTTCACGTCCTACTGCGGCACCGCGCCCATCGAGGTGTCCTCCGGCGACGTCACACGCCACCGGCTATCCCGCGCTGGCGACCGGCAGCTCAATCATGCACTGCATCTCATCGCGCTCAGCCAGGTCCGCTGCCATGCCCCCGCCCGGGCCTACCACCAGCGCAAACGCTCAGCCGGCAAAGGACACCGCGAAGCCATGCGCTGCCTCAAACGGCGCCTCGCCACTGTCATCTTCCGCCAATTCACAGCCGACCAGCGGGCCGGAACACCCGCTGCGGCTTGACAGAAGGAAGCTACCATCGACCACACACCGCCGCCGGAAACCAGCCACCAGCCGCCCGGCTCCACACCGGCGTCACCAACGTCATGACCTCATATAGTTAGGCGGCGCTCGGCTGCGTCGTGCTCGGTGGGACTGCTGGCGCCGCCAGGCCAGCACCAGCATCATGATCGCCCCGGTCCCGACGCCGACGGTCAGCGCGGTGCGGACCAGCTCCAGCCAGCCGCTCGAGCTGGTGGTGTCCAGCAGTGGCAGCAAGACCAGAACCGCGAGCGCGATTACGAACACGACCGGCATCACGATCACCGGGACCGGCTGCCACCAGGGCAGCGTTGAGGTGGAGCGGCGGCCAGGCCGCGAATGTTGGACCATGCCGCACCATCCTGCGGCGACGGCAGGGAGTCACCCGTCGAGGTCACCATCGCAGACGAGCCTGCGGGTGCGGAAGCGGTCGGTACTGGCCGGGCTGCGTTCGGACGTGAGCAGGTGTATCGCGGTAGACGCTCACGGCCCGGTGAGCCGGGTAGGACCGCGAGCGCGGAGGCGAATTTGCGGCGTCCAGTCGACGAGCGATTCGACCGGGTCCTATCACTCGATGTGTCCCCCGCGTGAGCGGGTCGTCCCGTGCTGGTGTCCTCTTGCTATCAAATAACAACTAATAACATTGAGGGCAAACTATGGAACAGTAACGTTCAACGGTCGGCGGCGATACAGTGGTCATGCCGGACCAAAAGGACATGCCAGAGCAGGCCGATAAGGCTCGATTAGACGTCCTGATTCAGGACTACTCGATGGCGCGAGACGACGAAAGATCGTATTTGACTGTCCTCGCAGCCATGTTCGGCGTGGTGATCACTCTCTTGGGCCTACTAGTTGCTGTTGCGTCGAGCGCCTGCGATTTTCGAACGGAACGGACTCAATGTTTCGATATCCCTCGACCGGCGCTGGCTGCGTTGCCGCTTCTTCCGCTCGCCACCATGGCTTACATCCAAATTACATCATCGTTGGCAACCTTGCGATCCTATTATCTCAGGGGTGTCGAGCGAGAAATTAGAAGTATTGCAGGGTCACCCATCGAAGCTTTGCCTGGAGTGCTATCAAGCTCATATTTTGACTTCATTCAGACACTAGTGAGCCTACGTCGGGGACGCATAGGAATCAGGATTAGCGGCCTGATTGTCCTGTGCTCCATAATGGTGATCTTTGGCGGATTTACTTTTATTGTCGCAATGAAGATGCCCCTGCCATATCGAGCCGCCATGGCATTCGTTTACATTCCATTGGTGCTCATTCTCCTTAAGGAAGCGATGAGCGCTACGATTGGCGGACGTTCACTGTTTGCCAAGGTGCTACATCGATACGTTGCCGATCCAGGGGAGCGATTGTTTACCAGCTCGCCGCAAACAACCGGCCGCGGGATTGGTTCATACCTCGTGTTCCCTCGCCCTGAAGACTGGCACAAGTGGCTCTTTCTTCCCTGCGCGTTCGGTTTCGGCTTGCTCTGCAGCGGGCGACTGCCAAGTAACGACACCCTCATGGAGCTGATGATTGCCATTTTGGTAGTGGAATATCTCGTCTACCAAGGCCGATACCAGTGGAATGACATCAGAGGGCTGGATGAAGACCTGGTTCACCCTGAGTCAGGGGCAAGAAAAAGGCTGCCAATAACGCACGACGATGCGCGAGGTTCTGTAGGGAAAAGTACGTGGTTGATTGCCATGCGTCAAAGTCTCGCGATCACGGCAATCGTATGGATGTTCTACGCAGGACATGGTGAGACTGGCTGGATATTGACCACTGCAATGGCGGCTGTATGGCTCACGGCGATAGGATATGAGGCACTCCGCTCAAGAAAATCCACAGTAAATTTGACTAGAATGACACGAGGCTCACTGTGCTTAGTAGTCTTGGTGGGGTGCGGTTATGCGGTCCGACTATTCGTTGGATTCGGCATTTCAGGAATTTCCCCTCTGGAGCAGCCGATCGCCTGGACATTAGTAGCGGCCGCATGGGCTTTTGGAGTGATGTTTGTTAGCATTACGTGGGCTCTTGAGGGATTAGCTCATGTAAACCAAATCGACGACAAATACTACTACGCCACTGGAGGGAGCACTGGGCAACCCGGGCTCCCCCTCCTTAGTCGGAAGCCACATTTGGGTGCAATGCTCTCTTTTCTCAAGATTGATGTTCATTTCCGTGGACACTTGACGAAAACGGAAGCCCCCTTATGCGTTAATCTCAAACCATTCACCGAAAGCGGAGGCAGTCTACTGGCGCCATGGAACCTCGGGTTGATCATGTCCACCGCTCTTGGGGTTATGTTCAACGTGGGGTTTTTTCAGCTGTCCTGGCAGGTTGGACTCGTTGTATTCATAGCCGCGCTGGCTGCAACTCTCGTCGTCATAAAAATGCGTATCGGCATCGGGTACTGGTTCATATTCGGCGGCTCGGTGCTTGTACTAGGAATGATTAGCCTGACGTCAGGAGTGCTATGTCTTGCATTTGTTTTGATGTACACTCTCTTCAGATCAAATTCTTATCACTCATTGAAGAACCCGTTTGAGGAAATTGCCAAGTCGCTGCGTTCAGTACGGTCAAAATTATTTGTTCTCTTTGTTGGCAAACAGACCGCGAGCCTCGTCAATAATTGCGATCCAATGCAACCGCCTGACTAAGGGAGGGTTCCGCAGATCTTCTTCATGATCGTGTGCAGAGGATCGGCGTGTGGTTGAACGTGGTGACCTGACGAACAGGGCGTGGCCGAGGATCGCGCCGTTGCTGCCTGCGGAGACTGGGCGGCGGGGCGGGCGCTGGCCGCAGCCAACAGGGTGCAGGTGTGCCTGTGGGCTGGTGGCGTGTCGGCGCTGGCGGATGTGTACTCAGTCGGCGCGACCACGTCGATGACCTGCGCCGGTGACGGTGTCGGGAACGACGCCGTGGACAGCGCACGCACGCGGCAGTTGTTGCGCTCGCGGTACCGCTCGTTCGAGTCGAGGTACGGCCTGGCATGTAGCAGGCGACAGGCGGAGAACGACAGTTCAGGAGTGACCGAACCCGAGAACCTGACACGAGCTCGCGCTCCCGCCGCTGCGGAGGCAGCGAGAGCGCGCGGACTCGACCTGCCGAGGGCCCGGCCGCCGTTGCGTCCGATTCCCACGTGGGTCATCGCGGTGGGTGTCCCGGTCATGGTGCTCATCGCGGCAGGTACGGCATGGCTGCTGCTCGCTTCGGGGGCGACGAGAGAACAGCTGGACGCGGTACGAACCGCTGGCGCACTCGGCATCGGCTTCGGCGGGGCAGTGGGGCTATGGCTGGCGATTCGCCGGCAGCGTTCCACCGAACTGGACTTGCTGCAGAAGTACGAGGACCACGAACTCGCTGTTCGTGCCGCGACTCACGCCGAGCACGACGCCCGCGAACGACGAATCACCGACCTCTACCTGAAAGCTGTCGAGCAGCGCGGCTCGCCGCAGGCCATGCTTCGGCACGGTGGCCTCTACGCACTGGAACGACTTGCCCAGGACAACCCGAGCCAACGACAGACCATCGTCGACGTGGTCTGCGCCTACCTGCGGGCTCCCGACGCGCTACTGCGGCGTCCCACCACCCGTAGGTTGGGAGTGAGGCGACCGCTATTGAAATCCGCGTCGACGCGAGCTGCCACAGCCAAGGCCGACACCCGCGTGGCACCGGCACGCTGCGACCTGGAGATCGAGGCCCGAAACGAACGCGAAGTCCGCCTTACCGCTCAGCGGCTCCTCGCCCGCCACCTCCGGCCCGTCCGCGACCAGGCATCGACGCCCACCTACTGGGAAGACATCGCCCTCGACCTCACTGGAGCAGTCCTGACCGACTTCGATCTCACAGAGTGCCACCTCCGTGAAGGCCGATTCAATAAGGCCACCTTCAATGGAACTGCAAGGTACACTGGCGCGAGGGTCGACCAGGAAGCCTCGTTTGACGGTGCGACGTTCGCCGAAGATGCCAGGTTTGATCGGGTGACCGTCAACGATCGGGCCACCTTCGTCGGGACGGTCTTCCTCGGGTGCGCCAATTTCAGAGAAGCGAACTTCGTTCGCGCAAACTTCTCCGCAGCGCAATGCGCCGAAGCTGCCCACTTCAGCTGGGCAACCTTTACTAGAGACGGCGACTTCCACAACGCGGATTTCGCTGGATACACCGCCTTCAACGGAGCCAACTTTCTCGGCTACGCTGGATTTCACGGCGTTTCTTTCCACAGTTCCGTCACGTTCCGGGACATCCATCCCGTGGATCATCTCTCGCGCACCAAGGCCGAGATCGCCGAAGGCGGCTCTGCGAGGTTCGCGAATGAGATTCCTAAACAGGTGGCATCTTACCTTGCGACGGCGAGCGATGCAGGTAGGCCAGAGGCGCCGAATCCGGCAACATAGGCCGGTTCCGCGCACCACTCCGTTGACATCGTCTCGAGGGTGGAATGCTTAACGAGGAACGTCAGATGACAAGACGCATACCCGCGGGTTCGTGGAGGCGGTGGCGCCAGAGTTGCGGCGGTCACCTGTTCAGCGCAGGAGTTGCTGGCCTCGGCGCGCTCGCACGCATGCCACCCGCGGCAAGACAACCATACTGCGAGTGCTGTCGTACCGTGTTCCGCTCGACCTCGCGGTACTTGTTTGCCTGCACGACCACAGCGCTCAGCGCGTCGACGACGCTGAGCGGCTAGTTTCGCTCTACGCTGGGATTCATGAGCACGGAAGAGTTCGATCTCCACGATCCCGTCGACGTGGCCAAACTGGTATTCAGCGCAGAGGACGGCGTGATCCAGGACAACCTGACGTGGCAATCTTGGGTGGTGACCACCGACACCGGTGAGGTCTTCGTCGACGTGTACCCCGACTACAACCCGATGGGCGAGCACGACCTCCCGGCCTACCGCTACCGCGTCGAGCACGTTGGCGAGCCACCCGAACACCCCAGGCCGTGAACGCCGAGCAGAGCGACGCGGGACGATAGCTCCGCGCGGCCGATGACCAAGCACGCCGACAGCCCCTGCCGCCGGACCGCTCTCCGATGGCTTCATCGGTAGTGGCGTGTGGAACTAACCGTCGCCGACAGTGACCGGTTCAAGGTCGTCTGAAGTGCCGTGGCGGTCGCCAGGCGCGCGGCGCCGGCCGCTGCCTTTTCGCAGCTCAGGGCTACCTTGGCTTCGGCATCCCGCAGCGGATCACCCACGGCCATCCGTACGGGGCTTCACGGCGTCTGCAAGGACCCATTGCGATACCCGCGTGTAGCCCTCGCCGGAGCGGTACGAGAACGCAACGAACGCCACCCAGTGACCCGAGGTCATCCGGTTCCACATCTTCAGGTCGCCGGGCACCACGGCGCGGAAGTCGATCCCACCCTCCAAATGGACCCCATCCGAGGCGTCCACCGGGTACACCATGGCCAAATTCACCCACACCGGCTCGGGCACCTTCAAGGTCTTCAGGTACCCGCGCTTCGGCGACGGCTGCGCGCTATCGATCACGGGCTCGATTATGCGCTGGGCGATCCAAAACAGCCGACCGCACAGGAGTGTCTACTCTGCAGCTTCGGTGGGGTCGTCGTGCGCCGAGGGCAGCGTGGCGGGAACGGGCACAAGCCGTAACCAACGGCTTGCGCGGTCGGCAACAGCAGCATCTTCGGTGGTGGCCCATCCGGTCGGCCATGTTGACTGTCTCAGACGCGTCTTCGCGCCTGTCATCACTGCGAAGTTCTCGAAGTCCGCCTTGTCGAACGCGGCGTCCCCGGTGAATTCCGCCTCGTCGAACCAGGCGTCCCCGGTGAACTTCGCCTCGTCGAACCAGGCGTTCTCGGCGAACTTCGCTTCGCTGAACGCGGCGTCCCCGGTGAATTCCGCCTCGTCGAACCAGGCGTCCCCGGTGAACTTCGCTTCGCTGAACGCGGCGTTTTCGGTGAATTCCGCCTCGTCGAACCAGGCGTCGCCGGTGAACTCCACCCCGCCGAACCGGGCGTACCCGGTGAACTTCACCCCGCTGAACCAGGCGTCCCTGGTGAACTCCGCCTCGTTGAACCAGGTGTTGCCGGTGAACTCCACCCCGCCGAACCGGGCGTACCCGGTGAACTTCACCCCGCCGAACGCGGCGTCCCTGGTGAACTCCGCCTCGTTGAACCAGGCGTTCTCGGTGAACTCCGCCCCCTGAACTCGGCGTCCCCGGTGAACTTCGCCTCGTTGAACCAGGTGTTGCCGGTGAACTCCGCCCCGCCGAACCGGGCGTACCCGGTGAACTTCGCCCCGTTGAACCGGCCCGTTCCAATGTGGCAATCGGAGAGATCGAAGTTGATGAGGGTGGCGTCGGTGAAGTCGAGGTCGATGTCGGGCCAGAAGGTGTGGACGGGGCGGCGGGGACGGTCGCCGGGGTACAGGTGGCGGCTGAGGATGCGTTGGGCGGTGAGCCGGACCTCGCGTTCTTGGCGTAGATCCTCTGGCGTGGGGGACGGTGTGGGTGGGTGGAGGCTGGTGCGGCGTGCGGCTGCGGTGGTGGCGGCGACGCGGGTAGCCGGGGTGCCACGCAGGGATACGGATAGTCCGGCCCGGCTAGGGGCGGAAGGATCTGAGGGCGGGGTATAGGGAGCGCGCAAGTACGCGCAGAGCACGTTGACCACGGTCTGGCGATGATCAGGGTTGTCCTGAGCGACGCGTTCGAGCGCGTAGAGCGCGCCATGGCGGACCGGTGCCTTCTCCGAGCCGAGCTGTTCGACCGCTTTGACATATAGGTCGGTCAGGCGGCGTTCATTGGCGTCGTGCTCAGTGGACCACTGGCGGCGCCAGGCCAGCACCAGCGTCATGATCGCCCCAGTGCCGGCGCCTACGGCCAGTGAGGCGCGGATCAGCTCCAGGCGACCGGTCGGACTACTGGGGTCCAGCAACTTCAGGAACACCAGCACCGCCACCGCGGTCATGACCACGACCGGCACCACGATTACCACGACCGGACGCCACCAGGGCACCACTGATGAGTTCGAGCGACGACGAGATCGTGTGCCGTTGACCATGCACCCACCATCACGCCGTGGTGCCCGTCCGTTACAGTGCGCGGGCTGTCACAGCTGCCGACGACCAAACTCACCGCTCACACATTGAACGCATCTCGGTGACAACGCGATGTGACGTCTTGGCACCAGATAGGGCTACGTCCCGGCAAGAGGACTATCCACGGTGGGCGACACGCGAGGTGTGGCCGATCGGGCGCCTGAGTAGCACTAGTTTCATATTTGCCGTGCGAAGACGCGGTGGGGTGGCTGCGCGACGCTGTGGCCATGACAAGCGAGCGTGTGTGCCCGCGACGGGTGAAATAGCACTGACCGCGCTGACCACACCACCAGTCCAGAACACACACCGCCCACGCCGCCGACACCTCCTGGACCCCCACGGCCCGCTCCTGCGCCCCGACCCGCCCGCGCCCGGCATCCGCCCCTACCCGCTGCCCGACGCCACAGCCGCACTCGCCTGGCTACAGGCCGAGCACGCCACCCTGCTGGCCACCCAGCGCGCCGCCGTCGCCCTCGGCCGCCACCACGTCGTCTGGCACCTCGCCTGGGCACTGGACACCTTCCTCCTGCGGCGGGGGCACCGATGCGACGCGCTCAGCATGTGGCAGGCCGCGCTGGACGCCGCCGCACACCTACCCGACCCCGCCACCCGCAGCCGCGCCCACCGAATCCTCGGCCACGCCTGTGCCCGGCTGGGCCTGCACGAGCAGGCCATCGAACACCTGGACCGGGCCCTCGACCTGGCCGTGCGCCACCGCGACCTCGCCGAACAAGGACACACCCACCGGGCACTCGCAGTCGCCTGGGAACTGCGGGGGGACGATCGGCGGGCTCTGGAGCACGCCCGACACACCCTCGACCTCTACCGCGCCTTCGACCAGCCGGTGCGGGAAGCCGAGGCGCTCAACCTCGTGGGCTGGCTCGCCGCACGGCTGGGCGAGTACGACGCCGCCCGCGACCTCTGCCACGCCGCCCTCACCCTGTACCGGCAGCACCACGATCCCGATGGTGAGGCGGCCACCCTGGTCAGCCTCGGCTTCATCGCCCACCGCACCGGCGACCACCGCCAGGCCCTCGACCACTACCACCAGGCCCTCACTCTGTTCCGCACCGTCGGCTACACCTACGAGGTCGCGAACACCCTCGACAACGTCGGCCACCCCCACGCCGCGCTCGGACACCACGAGCAGGCCCGCGCGGTGTGGCGGCAAGCGCTGGAGCTGTACCGGGATCAAGGCCGTGACGCCGACGCCGACCGCGTCCAACGGCAACTCAACGACCTCGACAACTCCACCGACCACGAGCAAATCCCCCCGACGGGGACACCCTGAACTCGACGGCGTGCGCATCGCCGCGCACGCGCGATCCGGTTCCGGCCAATCCCACCACCACCCAACTCGGTGTCCGAAGCGATTCCGGCACGGGACCAGCACCGGACGAGCGGGCCACCGTTGTGCGGAGGCCGGCCTCCGCCTACTTGCCTGTCGGGGGGTGCGACGATGGTGGTCTCGGCGATCGGCGGGGCCGGGGGATCGGCAAGACCTGGCTGGCCGTGGCGTGGGCGCACCGCCACCTGGACCGGTTCCCCGATGGGCAACTGTTCGTCGACCTGCACGGGTTCAGCCCCTGCGGAAGAACCGACGGCGTCCGGAGCGGCGATGCGGGGTTCCTTGACGCCCTGGGGAGTCACCCCCGGCCGTATCCCGCCGGACCTGATCAGTCCGACGTCGGTGGCATCCCTGCCCGCGGCCGCACGGGTTGCGGTCAGAAGACTTCGTCGTCCGGGTAGCGCAGGACTTCCGTTTCCGTACGGGCCCACCAGAACCCGGCGACATGGTCGAAGAGGTGAGTGGCGTCGGGAAGCCCGACGATCCGCACTGTGCCGTCGGCCGGGTTCAGCACACGCTGGCGGCCACCGGACTTGAAGGCCGGGGTGAGGATCACGTGCTCGCCGCCGTGGGTGAAGCGCCCGTCCACACCGTGCTTGCCGGGCTGGTCATGCAACCGGGTTTCTTGCCAGGTCCGGACGGTCGGTGACCCGGCCGTCCGGACCCAGCCGGTAGCAGCCGTAGAAGTCCACACCGTGCTTGCGGCGGGCCCACAACCCGCGCCCCACGACGAACACCAAGCGCTCGTCGCCGTCGGTCCACACATCGCCGAGGTCGGGCAGTTGGTCCGGGTTGTCCTGGCCGGAGGCCGGGAAGTCCGCTGCCACCAGGCTGAGCAAGTCGCCGTAGGCCGCGGTCCCCCCGTCGACGACCAGGTCCCGCAGATAGCGCGGCCTGTCGTGGTTGAACTGCTGGCGCACTGGCCACACCCGGCCGTCGGCGCTGTGCGCAGTCCACCCGGCCACCACCGGCGGCGCCGCAGCGGGCACTTCCGGACCCGGATCGACCGGCAACTCTTCGAAGTCCGTCCCCACCCGCAGCACCCGGTCGTGGTTCATGGCGACGACCAGTTCGCCGCCACCCACCAGCAACGCCGCCCGGTCGAACAAGCCCGGATCGGGCAAGAGGAGTTCACGCACGCCCGTGTCGACATCGGCGATCAGCAGGACGGTCTGCCCGCCACCGTCGCGGTGCCCGACCAGCGCGGCTCGCTGCGCGTCGATCGCCGCCGCCGTGTCGGGGAAGGCGATGTCCACGCCGTCCGGGATGATCACGTCCGCGATCGTACTGCCGGAAATGCGCGTGTCGAATTACGCCTGGCTCGTTGGACGGACGAACCGCCACCCGAGGTCAAGAGTGAGAACGCTTGACGACAGTCCTTCACGATCGTGTGGCGGAGTAGACGTTGAGGGAAGGCCTCGACGAAGCCCAGGCAGCGGCCCGACACCAGTGGCGGCAGCCACTCCCGCGGCTCCTGGTCGGCTTTCGACTGGTTGTCCCGGTGGTCACCGCGATCAACGCCCGCCGACTTCGAGATCGTGGAGAAGTTCAAGAACGAGCTTCCGGCCCTGTGGAGCGCGTTGGGTCCCTACGCCCAGGGGATCACACGTGGTGCGGTGAGCGGACGTTGTTGAGTTGTCGGTCCGGTGTCGAGTTATCTCGGGCCTTGTCGGCGAACCCGGTGAGGTGGGCGTAGGCGACGGCGTGCGTGCGATCGCGCAGGCCGAGCTTGCGCAGGATGCTGGACACGTGGGACTTCACCGTCTCTTCGCCGACGTGCAGGAGTCCGGCGATCTCGGAGTTGGTGTGGGCGCGGGACAGCAGTTGCAGCACCTCGCGCTCGCGTACGGTCAGTCGATCGATGTGCTCTGGGGCGGCCGGTGCGCTGAGAGTGGAACACCGGTAGCCCGAGCCGGCCAGTACGGACGCGTCGTACTCATGCAGGCCAGAACGACGAGGGTGGGATCCTCGCTGAGGGTGCACAACCTGCCGCCGGCATTCGCTGGTCCGGCCCCCGTGCGGCACCATCGTCGTGGTGAGTCCACCGTGCCGGTCCAAGAGGCGGTTTCCCGGCCGACGCTGCCACTCGGTGGTAGCCGAGGTCAGAGGCAGGCGGGCTCAGGGGGCAGCCGGGGAGCTGCCGGCGAGGCGGGCGGCCAGGCCGTGCAGGATCAGCTCGAGGCCGAACTCGAACTCGCCTTTCGCGGAACGGTCGGGAGCGATCGCCGCGGCGACGGCCGCGCCGCCGCGGCCCTGGGCCAGGTGCAGGGCCGCGGTGAAGTTCGCCTGCCGCTGTTCCGTGGCCACGCCTTGTTCGATGAGGACCCAGCCGACGAGGTAGCTGATGACCGAGCGCTGGACGCGTGCAGCGACGTCCGCGTCCAGCCCTGCCGCCTGCAGCAGGGTCAACGCCCGGATCGTGGCGTTCACGGTGCCGGGAGTGGGCGGACCGGTGGCGATCAGCATGGTGACCGCAGGGTGGGCGCGGAGGACTTTCGCCGTTCACCGCGACCACGCTGGCCAATCTCGGCATCAGCCACCAGACCCGGTTCGAGCGCACCGGCCACCGCGCCGATCTGGACCTCGCGGTGGACCTCAAGGAACGGGCGGCCGCGGCGACTTCGGCCGGCCACCCCGACCTGGGTATCCGGCTGACCAACCTGGCCAGCGCCTATAGCCAGCGATTCCAGCGCACCGGCGAACTCGCCGACGCCGACCTGGCCGTCGAGGCGGGCAGGCGGGCCGTGGCGGCCATCCCGGCGGACCACCCCTGCTGGTTGACCGCCCCGCCCCCGGACGCGATCCTGTCCGACCTCATCGCCCAGGCCGCGGCCGAGGTGCGAAGCGGTCACACCGCGAGCCCGACCGCCGCTGAGCAAGGGATCGGGTTGTTCCCCTCATCGACGATCAAGGCCAAGCCGACGTGGTAGCTGGGCTGGGAGCCAGCGCGGAGTACGTGATCACCCACTGCCCCGGGTGCACACGCTCGTGTTCGTCCACCTGGCGGCGCCGAAGATCACTAGCGGCAAGCATAGGTGCGCGGAAGTCGCAGGTCGATGCGGTGTCCGCCGGCAGTAGCGAGTTTCTGCTGGAGGTTGTCTCGTGCCTTATCAGCCAAGGCTTCAAGATCCGGGCTTATCGCGTCCACAGGAGTTTCCCGCCGCGTCGGAGTACTGCCTTTGGGACGCCCCGGGAGGATGGTGGTGCAGGTGTAGGTGTTTTCGTCAATCGCATCTGCCTGCACCGTGCAGACGGTTTCGCCGGAGTTGACCCGGATGACGAGGGTTTCGAGAGAAACACGTGCTGGGTCCCGCGGTTTACCCACGCGCCCGGACGCCGTAGGTCTGTACTCGACGACCCGGCTCACCACGACGTATTTCACATTGAGCGCCACGTCGAGTTCATCCGCGTAGTCGTCGAGGGAGTCACCGTCTCGCTCGCTGTCGAGGTTGATAGCAGGTTCAGGCCCGAGTTGGTGGAAGTACACGACAAGATTGGACCTCACCGGCCCGACCAGCAGATCAAACTCCGAGTGAGCAAGGCGAACCTCAGGGTGCCGCAACTGGCTTTCCATGATGAACACGGCATTGTTGTCCCGCGACAGGCTCTGGTCAGAGGAGTACCGCAGATCGGCTAGGACCGGGCACGCGTCGTCAGCCTGGCGTCCTGGCGGCGGTAGCGTATCCGCGATGCGGGTGAAGGTGTCGCGGATCGCCTGAATTTGATCGCTCCGCTGGTCCAACACGTCTCGACTGGTGTCTGGCGCGGTCACCAGTTTCCAGGCGAAGAAGATGGCGATAGCCGCCACCAACCCAGCGATCACGTGGCCCGAGCGCACGGGCAACACCGCCGTTCACTTTGTCGACGGAGCCAACCTACTCAGCATGGCATACCGATGTCGGTTGTTGTCCCTCGTGGTGAAGCAAGGCCTGAAGCTGCCACCGTGCCCCCTGAGCACCACTGAGGCGGTCACTTCGCGGTGCTGCTGGACAGCGTCAGGCGGGCGAACACGCCGCGCACCAGCCGGCAAGGCTCCAATGCGGAGCAAGGCGCAGAGTCCACCACGGCCAGAACACCGGACGGGGAGAAGGACCGCACCCGCCGACGCTACGCGGTGACGGGTGCGGCGAGGCGCTCTGCGCCAGCGCGGCGCAGGCGTTGGGAACCGTAAGCATGTGGCAGGAGTCCGGTGTGTTCGATGACCTGGACGTTGTCGAGACGCTCGTTGAGGGAGTAGATCGTGATCGGGCGGCCGGTGAACGTCGCCAGGTCGGCGAGGAGTTGGCAGCACTCGCCACAGGGGGTGACATAGCCGGGGTCACCGCCGTCGGTGCGTCGCATCGCGAGGTAGAGGGAGTGGATTGCCGGGTCCCCGGCAGTGGCGGCGGCGGAGATCGCGGCCGGTTCGGCGTGCACACCACTGGTGCCCGAAAGCCACAGTGTCGTTCCGCGGTGGGATGCGGTGTCGGTGCGCGCGACCGCCGCGATGACGGTGCCGGTGACTACGTTGATTCCGTGGGAGAGCGTCTCGAGAACCAGGCGAGCGCCAGCCTGCTGCTCCGAAGTCAGGGAATCGAAGTCGGTCATGTGTGACATGGCCCCGCAGAGTACTGGCACAGAGCGGGCTGGGATCCCCAGCCGCCACCGCGCAGCACAGACCTGCCCCCTACATCCATCCATCGCTGCGTATAACGACCTATATGGAGCGTTCTTAGTGCATACAGCTCGTGTTGGGTCTTCAAAGAACAGCAACGGAACCAGGATCCGACAAGGCGGCTTCGGGAGGGGACCGCCTGCTGTGTCCGCGCCTTGGCGGCGTCGGCCGGTCAGCGCCGTGACCGTGTCGATGAAGATGGGGTGGGTGCCAGCAGCGGTGGCTCGCGCGGCGGCCGCGGTCTCGGCTGGCGGAACGATCGCGTGGGCGCCGCCAGGGCAGTATCGGCTTCGGGTGGCGGGGTCACACGCGCTGCGGGCCGGCTGGTCGCCCGTTTCATCATCGGCGCTCCTCGAGAACGAATCGCCGGAATTTTGCCCGGAGCGCGGCCCTGCTGGCCCGCCAGAGACGCCGGCCGAGTTCGGCCGCCAGCGCTGCCAAACCCGGCCATGGCGATGTGCTGGCGCGCGCCGTCGGTGACGAACCAGTCGCAGTAGCTGAGCTGGCGGCGGTGACGACCAGCGGACCCGTTTCTGGCTTCGATAGGTCTGCCGAGCAGGTCAGTTGGGGTCGAACCGCAGAAGCGGAACGTCGTAGAGGTCGGGTTGGCGGACGCGGTGCATTTGTGGTGCGGCGACCTCGATGACGAGCATCTCGGTGAGGAACTGGACTTGTGCGTCAAGGAGGTGGCTGGTGTGGCCGACGGCGCTGTTTTCTTTGAGGCCGACCGCGACGTGGATGTGCGGCGCGACGCTGTTGTTGGTTGGGTCGTAGGCGAGGGTGCCGCCGCCGAAAGCTTCGACGTTGGTCAGGTGGACCTTGGTCCACACGGGTGCGTTCGGGTCGTCGAGTTTGTCGCAGGTGCCGACGATCTGGACCTCGCTGAATCCGGCGATGAAGCCGGGGATATAGCCCTGACGCACCCCGTTGTCGCGGCAAAAGCCGGAAAGGGCAGTGAAGAAGTCGTCGCCGTGGTCGAAGGTGACGGCGAAGCTGCGGCCGAGGGTCAGTTCGTGGCTACGCACGGGCGGCTCCCGGGACGGTGGTGTTGGCATGGTCGGGGTGCTGATCGAGGTTGGCGTAGCCGCCGGCACGGGCGAACGTGGCGCGGATCCTGGCCAGGTCGTGTCCGCTCGCCAGGAGGCGATGCAGCAGAATGCGGGCCTTGACGGGGGCGAGGAAGCCTGCGGAGATCAGGCCCCTGCCCAGCAGGTCGGATTCGGAGCCGGGGAAGGCGTAGGTGTGGGCGAGCACCGATCCGGATCCAGTGCGGGAGGCCAGCACCACGGGCATCGCCGCAGCCAGTTCAGTCAGCGTGTCCACGACCGTGGCGGGCACGTGGCCGACGCCGAACCCGGCCACGACCAGCCCGTCGCAAGAGCCGGCGACTGGGCGCAGCAGGACGCCGGTGTCGCCGAGCACCATCGTAACCAGCGCGACGTCGACTGAACGGGGTTCGACAGCTGCCGGGATGGTGGTGCGGGTTGTTGGGTGGTTGAGGACGCGGGCTTGGCCTTCCACGACGTAGCCGAGGGGGCCGCCGTTCGCGGAGGCGAAGGTGTGGCCGCTGGTGGAGTGGGTTTTGCCGACGCGGGCGGCGGCGTGGATCTCGTCGGCGAACACCACCAGTGCACCGAGGTCTCGGGCGTCCGGGCTGGCGGCGGTCTGGATGGAGGCCAGGAGGTTGCCCGGACCGTCGGCCCCCGCCAAGGTGGGATTGCGCATGGCTCCGGTGACCACGACCGGCTCCGGCCGGGTGTGTGCGAGGTCGAGCAGGTAGGCAGTTTCCTCGATGGTGTCGGTGCCTTGGGTGATCACCACGCCGTCCGCGCCCGCGACGAGCCGCGCTTCGATCGCGGTGGCCAGCGCGGTGAGGTCGTCGATGGCCAGGGACGCGCCGGGGACCCGGAGGAAGTCCTCCACCTCGATGGAGATGCCCGACTCGGCCAGGCCGGGCACGGCCGCGACGAGCTGATCCGCGGACAGCGCAGGCACCACACCGCCGCCCGAAGTGGAGGTCATGGCGATCGTGCCGCCTAACCCGAACACGACCACGCGGCGTGCCGAGTTGGCGGAGAATTCGGGCACAGGACGCCCCTTCCCTGGGTCGTTGTGGGATCGGTGAGGCAGCCTAGCGCGACGTTCGGCGATCACCTCGCCCCACGCGCTGGGCTGCGTGCTCCGCGCCTGGGCTGGTCTCAGGTCAGCAGTGAACAGCCTGTGCGAGGAAGCGGCAGGCTTGATCGACGCCGTCGGTGGACAGCAGGCGGCTACGGGGTTGGGCGATGCCGCTGCTGCCGTACTCACCGAGTTCGGCGCAGCGGCGGACCAGCCAGGCCCATTCGAGGTCGAGGTACTCCGCCAGCGCCCGCAGTCGTTCGTCCGGTGTCTCGGCGGCAGCGATCGAGTGGGCACGTGCGTAGCCGGTGGCGTCGGCGAACTCACGCAGCAGCGACGAGGTGTCGGTGACGTCGACCTGCCAGATGCCGTCGGTGCCGACCCAGTTCGCGACGATCGCGTGCCGTTGGCCGTCGAAGACGAAGCCGGGGACGGCGGCATATTCGGGCTCCGCGGTGACGTTGACGGTGATACCGAACGACTCCATCAGCGCCATCGCGAGCAGAAGCATGATCCGCTCGGGACGGCTGGAGTCAGCCACGGCCGAAGGCGGGATGCAGAACGCGCGCGTGGGCGCGGTATCCGATCCGGGGCGTGCGCCGCCGGATCGGCGTAGGTAGGCGTACTTGTGCGCGAACAACAGCCAGGTGCTGGCTTCCTCGCCGCGCTGCTCCCGCGTCCAGAACGCCGGGATGCCGGTGAGCTTTTCGATGTGGCGCAGGATGTGGCTGGCGCAGAATTGCGAGCCCAGCCACATCTGCGACACCGGCGCGAGGTCGTCGGCGATCTCCCGCCCGGCCGCGGAACGGGGCAAACGCTCGTAGGCGGCCAGTTGCCCCCGGCTGTCATCCAAGGACCCGTCGTCGTCCAGCAATGCCTCGTCGAGGTTGGCCACCGCCCACAGGATGCCGAGGGTGAGGTCGTCGAGTGCGTAGGCACGCGACATCAAGAGCCTCGCCTGATCGGGTGTCCCGGCCAGGCGGCGGCGAGCCTGCCGGGTGTCCAGCCCGAACAGGCTGGGACCATGCCCGTCCCCCTGGGTGACGCCGACGACCAGTCCACGCCGGGGTCGCCGCAGGAACGGATCGTCGGCGAACCCGGACGGCACGGTGGCGAGGATGCGGCCGTCGTCGCTGGCCGGATATGCCCTGGCCGCGATCTCAGTGCCGGTGAAGAATCGGCCCGCCGGTGCTTGCACCGCGACCTCGCCCTCGCAGCTGCGCCCGGTGTCCAAGGTAAGCCCAGGGACACCGGCGGGTGGCGGGCCGGGGACCAAGATCGACATCCCCGCCACCAGCGTGCCTGTGCGGGAGCGGCGCCGTGCTTGCTTGGCGTTTTCGGCTTCCTCACGTAGGCCGAGCAGCGCGCCGTCTGCGCCCAGGCCGTGGTCGAGGGCGCGAACCAGGTCTGCGGAGGGCAGGCCCTTGCGGGGCCGCTCGGCGAGCGACACGTACTGCCGGGAGTACCCGATCTTCGCCCCGAGCTGGGCGTGGCTGAGGTCGGCCGCGTGACGGCGGCGCCGGATCTCCTCGGCGAGCTGGGCCGCCGCGGACTCGACATCCCCGCCGCCGACCGTGGTCTCGGCCGTGTCGTCCGTCATCGTGGGCTCCTGGCGCGGTGGGCACGGAGGGGGCAACAAGGTCCAGCCACACGCTGTCGCGGGTTTGCCCCATTCCGTGAGCATAGGTGCTCCTGGTCACATGGCAATCAGCTCACCGGACATCACTCCCGGGAGTCAGGAGGCCCTTGTGACGCTGCTGCCCGCCCTGACCGAACAGTCCGGCCTGGACTGGCCGGGGTCGGTGCGCGTCGCGCGGCTGCCTGGCTACGACGGAGCCGACGAGCCCGATCGGCAAGGAGAACTGTGGTGAGCGTTTCATTGGACAGGCCGGTCACCATCGGCGTGCTTGGTACCCATTCCACGGGCAAAGCCACCTTTGTGGCCCGCCTCGCGCACGAACTCCGGCAGCAGGACATCAATGTCGCCACCGTCACTGGTCTCGGGGAACAAGCGCAGCGCCTCGGGTTGCCGATCGCGTTCAACCACACCTTCACCTCCACCCTGTGGATCATCACCCGGGGGATCAGCAACGAGCTGGAGGCGTGGCTGCACGCCGATGTGGTCCTGGTCGACCGGGCCGTGCCCGATGCCCTGGGTTACTACCGCGCCGCACTGGCTTACCGCAACGAAGAGCCCGACATCGCCGCCGTGGCCGACCTGGAATCCCTGGTCAAGGCACACAGCCGCCACTACGACTTGATGCTGCGCACCACTCTGGACCCCAGCACGCCCCCGGGCGGGAATAAGACCAGCGATTCCCGCAGTGACTTCCGCGTGTTGGCCGATCATTACGTCAACCGGGTCCTGCACGAGATGCGGCTACCGCACGAACTACTGCCCGCCGACGGCCACGACCAAGCTCTGGCCCGTGCCCTCGCGTTCGCCACCGCCCGGCTGTCCGGGCTGCACACCGGCTGATCACATGACGGGCCAGCATCCGGGGCTGCCCCCCGGGCGAGCGGCTCCCAACGCCACCACCAAAGGAGTGATTCACCTGTCCAGTGTCGTGATGCAACACGAGACCGTCTCCGACGGACACCACCACGGCAACCAGCGCCTCGAGATTCCGCGTGCCGCGACGGTGGTGCGAGCGTTCAGCCACCCCAGCGAAGCCGGAGACCGCCACGTAGTGCTGGCGGTCGCCGCGAAGCTGGCCGCCGAGCACCACATGCGCGCGCAGGCCCGCCAACTCACCCACGATCCCCACGCCGACGACCACATGATGGCCGCCGCCGCTCGCACACTCGCCGCGCGGGAAACCGCCTGCGCGGTGTTGATCGAACAGATCGATCGCTGGGCGGCCGTCGAGTTCGGCGAATCCCGAGCCACGGTGCTGCACACCGAAACCCTCGGCCAGCTCGTCGACCGGCTCGCAGCGGTATGGACCCGCTCCCGTCTGATCGCCAACGCCGCCGGCCCGGCCGCATCCACCTGGGCCCGGGTGGCGCTGCACCAGCTCGGCGAGTTGTGTACCGGCTTCGACGACCTGGTTACCGACGTAGAACGCGGCCGACGTCGCCTGCCGGTTCACCAGACCCCGACCGGTCCCGACGTGGCGGCGTGAATCATGGGCGGGATACGCGAGATCGTCGCCGTCATCGTCGCGGCCGACAGCTCGGTCGGCCGAGCCGCTCAGGCGATCGACGACATGTCCGCGCACCTGCCGCCGCCGGACGATCCGCGGGCATGCCCGCTCTGCTCCACCCAATCGTGGCCCTGCGCCCGGTTCGAGAACGCCGCCCACCATGTCCAGGCCGCCGGTGTTCGGTTGGGCGAACTGGTGCCAGCAGACCTGCACACTCGCCTCTGGCCGCCGGCCCGACCTCAGCCGTCACCGCCCACCACCGGCCACCCGGACACCCGGCTCGACAGGGAGCAGCACGATGGATGAGATTCTCGCTGGCACCATGTGCGATGCGGTGTACGCCCGCCTGGACTACCTGGACCGACTCGTGGCCGACGGCGATGAGCCGTCCCGCGCCGCCCTTGCCAACACGGAGATCCCGCGGCTCACCACCGGCTGGCGAGACCTGCTCGACGCGCATCGTCCCGATGAACACGGCCGATGCCCACAGTGTTCCCGATGGCGACGTCCTCGCCGCCACCCCTGTTCGGTGTGGACCACCGCCCACCGGCACCTGATCACCGACGACGGACCTCGTGGGGCCCTCTCCGGCAAGCACGCGGCTGCCACCGGACAGCCGACCAAGGCGGTACTCCGGGTCTCCTGACGTGGACGTGCCAGCCGGCTCGCGTCGTCCACGTGTCGTTCTGCAGGACTGAGGAAGGAGGGCAATATGAAGGCAGAGGCTACGAGCGAGAATTCCCTCGCAGACGAGCAGATCACCATCTCAGAAAGGTTTGACTTCAGTGCCAGCCATGAACTGAGATTATTGCCGGACAGTCACAAATGTCACCGCAACCACGGGCACAACTATTCGGTTACTGCCTCGGCGCTCGTGCGTGACGGCGCCCGAGAGGGCTTGTCAGCCTTGCGGGACTATCTCACCGAGACATTCGACCACCGTCTCCTCAACGACCGGGTCCCGTTCCACCCGACGTGTGAACATCTCGCTGCTCATCTCGCCGAGTGGTTCCGGGACGCCATCGAATCGGCGGCGCCGATCACGCTGATCGCGATGGTGGTGTCGGAAACGACGACCACCTCGGCTCGTTGTGACGGCGTCACCGGCGAGATCACGATCTCGAAGACCTTCCCGACCGGCCACGGCGACATCACGCTGGTCGTGGGATCGGACGGCCTCGACGAATTCGGTTTCGTCACCGACTTCGGTGAGCTGAAACCGTTCGCGGCCCACCTGCGTGCGCCCGGCACCGATGAGGGGCTACGCCGCGCGGGCCCCGCGCTGGTCGCCCACCTCGCCCACTGGTTCGTCGACAACCTCGAACCGAAGATCCGCGGTCGCCTCGTGTCCGCACGAATCGAGTCGGGAACCACCACAGGACTGTGGGAACGGGGTGGGGCGGCGTGAAGGCCTCGGCGCTGCTTCCCGACCGGGTGCAGGGCACCGCGATCCTGACCGAGAAGTTCGCGTCGTTCCAAGGCGAGGGCCCATGGACCGGTCAGCGCTGCGCGTTCGTCCGGTTCTCTCACTGCAACCTCCGGTGCGTCTTCTGCGACACCCCGGAAAGCTGGGACTGGACCAAGTACAACCCGACCGAGGTCAGCGAGAGAGTCCCCGTCACCGGACTGGTGTCGTGGGTGCGCGAACGCGCCGTGGACCTGGTGGTGCTCACCGGCGGGGAACCCATGCTGCAGCAACCTGCCATGGCCGCCCTCGCCCGCGGCGTTGGACCATCACGGGTGCAGGTCGAGACCAACGGAACAACGATACCCATCCCCGAACTGGTGCCCCTGGTCGATCTGTGGGTGGTGAGCCCAAAACTCGCGAACTCCGGTATGCCCTATGAAGTTCGGATCAAGCCCGATGCGCTCGCCGCGCTGGCCGGGACTGCTCGTGCCGCGTTCAAGTTCGTCGTTACCGACCCCGATCATGATCTCGACGAGATCGCCCAGCTCGTCAAGGAATACCAACTAAACCCGGTATGGGTGATGCCGGAGGGTACCGCCCGCGAGAAAATACTGGCCGGCATGGACGCGCTCTACGACCCGGCCACCGCCCGCGGGTGGAACGTGTCAACTCGGCTGCACATCCTGACCGGTGCCCGATGATGCCAACCGAGTATCGCCGAGTACGAAGGCCAACTTCCTGCGTACCAACTATTTCCGGAGAAAGTGCCTCGGAAGGCCGCAATCGAATGTCTGACGAGGACCGTCTGGGTGGTCTCGGATGCCCGGGTGGGGCGCCTTCCCCGGGCGCGTACATATTCGGCCTTCGTCGTGCTCAGTCCAGTTTCTCCAGTCACCCGGAAGCGAGGAACCGTCTATGACCAACACCGTCTGCAGTCCTGCGGTCGGCGGGAGCCTGGCTTTGGCGCCACAGCTTCAGCCGACCGCGCCGGGGCCGGTCGACACCGAGCGCGTCGCCGAACTGGTCAGCCAGCTCCTGGTCGCACTCGGGGAAGACCCCGCACGGGACGGATTGGTGGACACGCCGAACCGAGTCGCCGCGTGGTGGAGCACATTTCTCTCCCCGGACTCGTCGGTCGCACCGACGTGCTTCATCGAGAGCAGCCTGAGCGGCCAGTTGGTCGTGATCGGCGGCATGAGTGTCTGGTCGTTGTGCGAGCACCACCTGCTGCCCATGCACCTCGACGTCGCTGTCGGCTACGTGCCCGATGGCGAGGTGGTGGGTCTGTCGAAGTTCGGCCGGATCGCGCAGCGGCATGCGGGCCGCCTTCAGGTGCAGGAGCGCTTTACGCGGCACGTCGCTGATGACATCGCCGCATTGATCGAGAGCACGGACGTGGCTGTCACCGTGCGCGGCACGCATCTGTGCATGAGCGCACGGGGAGTGCAGATGGAAACCGCCCGCACCACGACACATCACGCCGGCGGCCGATTTCACAGCGACCCCGTTCTCTCCCACCAGTTCCTCACTCTCGCCACCGGCACCTGGCAGGCCAGCCGATGACCAAGAACATCGACAACGCGGTGATACAGCGCGTATTCGAGCACCGGCGCGTCTGGCGCCTGACACAGAACGCCTTCGCCTCCGCTGCCGCGTTGATCGCCGGGCAGGAGCCGACGCCCGACGTGGTGGTCGGGATCGCGCGCGGGGGAGTTCCGTTGGCCCGGTTGCTCGCCAGCCACTACAGCGTGCCGGTTGTCGAGCTGACGGCCCGCCACAATCACAGCGACGACCTGCACTTTCCCGCGACCGGGCAGGTCGAGCTGCCGAAGGAACCCGACGCGGCGCTGGCGGCGCACCACGGTGCCCGGGTGCTGCTGGTCGACGACATCTGCGGCACCGGCTCGACCTATCACGCGGCGATTCCGTGGCTGGCCACACACCTGGCGCCGGCTGCCGTGCGTACCGCAGCGCTCTGCCGCAGCAAGGCATCGGCCTTCACCCCGGACACGTGGGTGTGGGACACGCTGGACTGGGTCGTGTTCCCCTGGAACGAGCCGGTCCCGACCAGCGAGGACTTGATCGTGCCGGCCTCGCCGCGGGGCCGCTCCGCGCTCGGTGAGGCCGAGGTCGACGCCACCGAATGCGGAGACCGCCGATGAGCGGGCAGAACCGGCCGTACTCCGCCGGACCGGACCTGCGCCGGTACGCCGCCACGGCGGCGCCCGCGCTCCACCTGGACGATCCACAGGGAGCACACCGATGAACGCTGCGCAACTGCCGGAGCAGTACACGACCCGGCCGGGAACCCCGATGGTGGGGCCCTACAGCACGAACCAGATGGACGACTTCTACCACGCACTAGGCCGCGGTGAAGCCAAGCCGTCGGGCCTGATGAACCTCCTGCAGCACCTGATCGTTGCTGAGCAGTGCGCGCCGGACTCGCGCGTGCTGGATGTGTGCTGCGGCCGCGGGCTGGCGCTGCCGCTGCTCTACCGCTACGCCCCGACGATCGCGCGATACGTCGGACTGGACATCAGCGTGGACAACCTCGATGAGGCCCGCGAGCGGATCGAGGCCCTGCGCGCGACGTACGGCGCCCCGTTCCCGGTGGACCTGGTGGAATGCGACGTGGCCCAGCCCTGGCCGGCGCTGCCCTCGTTCGATATCGCGCTCTACACCTCGGCACTGGAGCATCTGCCGTTCGAACTCGGCGCGCAGAGCCTGCGCAACACCGCCGCCGCGCTGGCGCCGGGCGGAGTGCTTTACCTGTCGACCCCGGCGGCCGTCGGCGCCCCGCCGCGCCCGCTGCAGTACCGCGTCCACGTTTACGAATGGTCGCGCGACGAGGTCGAGCAGGTCGTCGGCGAGACGGGCCTGGTCATCGAGACCGTGCTGGGCCTGCTGCCGCCCGCACCGGACGTGCTGGCGACCGCGCTCACCGACCGCTACGGGGATACCGCAGCCACCTGGTACCGCGACCTGGTCGAACGCGTCCCCCCAGCGCTGCTGGACGCGGTCTCCGCCGTCGCCGTTCCCGAGGTCGCCACGGAACTGCTCTACGTCTGCCGGAGGCCGGCATGACGATGCCGATCGCCACGCCGATACCTGGTGCCACGCCGCTGTGGGTGAGCATCGAAGGCATCAACGGCGTCGGGAAGACGAGCGCGGCCCGTTCGGTCGCCGCCACGCTCGGTGCGCGAGGACGACTTCTGGATGAGCTGACCGACCAGGCTGGCGACACGCTCCCCGGGCTGGTGATCGCCGCGTTGAGCGCCGAGGGCGACCCGTTCCTGCGCACGGGCCATCCGGTCGTGGAGACCCTTGCTCTGCTTGCCCTGCAGCTCCGCAAGGCCGAGCGCCTGGCTGAGCCAGACCTGACCGGAGTCGACGTGATCATCGAGGACCGCGGCGTGGACTCCGTCGCTGTGTACCAGGCCGCGATCCTGTGCTTGCAGTATTCGGAGGCGTCGCCGGGCGCGGTGGTGCGGCACGTGCTCTCGAGTATCCGGCGGTGGAGGGCGTTCCCGGACGTGACCATCCTGCTCACGGGGGACCCCACGGTGTGTGCGGCACGCTTCGCCGATCGGATCGGGCCTTCGGTGGCGCCCCCGGACGTACGGGTGATCGAACAGATCGACGCGTTGTACCGCCAGGCGGCGGCTGATGATCCCGGGCGGTACACCCTCGTCGACGTGGGCGACCTGTCGCCGCAGGACAGTGCCGCAGCCGTCGAGGACATCGTGACCACGCTGCTGGATCGGCAGGCCGCCCATGCCTCGTGACGTGACGTTGCTGTGGGGCCTGCGGTCTCCCTGTGCGTTCGCGTGCCCGCACTGCTACTTCGGCACCATCGAGGAACACAAGGACAACCCGCCGGGGCAGGCAGGTGTCCTGTCGCACCTGTCGCGCACCGACCTGTCCGCCGAGGCTGTGACAGCTTTCGCGCGCACGCTGGCCGGCTCGGAGGTCGAGCGGGTGGTCATCGCGGGAGGCGAGCCGTTGGACTGGCCCGGCACGCTCGGAGTGATCTCCCTGATCAAGAACGCGGGCTGTGAGGTCGTCATCGCGACGAACGGTGTCCCGCTCACCCGCCCGCATGTGGCCGAGCGCCTCGTCGCCCTCGGTGTCGACGGCGTGTCGGTGTCGCTCGACAGCGCGGACGCGGAAACCAACGACCGGATGCGCCCCTCACGATCGGGCCGTTTCGGCTACCACGACGTCCTGGACGGCATCAAAACCCTGCTCCGCGTCCGCACCGGAACGGCCTTGCCCAGGGTCGGGATCTACACCGTGGTCACGCGGTCACGTCCGCAGGAAATCACCGAGGTGGGGCGGTTGGCCGCCGACCTCGGTGTGGACTACTACGTGCCGCAGCCGATCTCCCTCGCGCCCGACCACAAGCTCTTCCACCAGATGTCCCACACCTCCGGCGACGTCGCCGACGTCAGCGAGCAGCTCGACCGCCTCTACAGCGACCCCCACGGGCTGAAACTGCCCGACCCCTCGTACGTCCAGCGCTTTGTCGCCGCGATCGCCACCCACGACAGCGGACACGTCCCCGACTGCTTCGGCGGCGCTCGCCTGTTCTTCATCCAGCCCGACGGCTCGGTCTGGGACTGCCCCTCCGATCGCCGGATCGCCGCGACCACGCCGGAACGGCGACGCACCATCCGAGACGGCGACGCGCGCGCCCTGTTCGCCACGAGGCCGACGTGCACGGACTGCTCACTGTTCAGCCGAGACTGCGTGAACATGTGGCCCCTCGTGCCAAGCATGCCGCAGCTGCTGCTGCACGAGGGGGCTGCCCGATGACGATTCCGCACGCTCCTGGCGACGCACAGGCACTCGAAGATCAGCTCGGCGCGGTGCTCCGGCAGATGCCCGACCCCAGCGGCGGACCGGCCGCCGCGGAACTGGAGCGCGAACTGGCGACTGCGTTCGGTGTCCCGCACGCCGTGGCGGTCGCCTCCGGCACCGCGGCTCTGCATGCAGCCTTGTCTGCCTGCGGTATCGGCCCGGGCGACGAGGTCCTCGTTCCGGCTCTGACCGTCGTCATGACGGTGGCGCCGCTGCACGCTCTCGGGGCAACGCCGGTGTTCGTCGACAGCGACCCGGCCACCCTGGACCTGGACTACGACGACGCCGCACGGAAGCTCACCTCACGAACCCGGGCGATCATCCCGGTACACCTGTGGGGCCGGATGGGGAATTCAGCAGCCCTGACATCGTTCGCCTCCGAGCACGACCTCGACGTCGTCGAGGACGCTGCACAGGCCGCCGGCACCACGCGCGACGGGCAGCGGGCGGGCACGGCGGGCACGGCTGGCTGCTTCAGCATGAAGGACGGCAAGATCCTCTGGGGCGGAGAAGGCGGCTTCCTGCTCACCACCCACCACGAGGTGGCCGAGCACGCGAGGGCGTTCCGCAGCCATTGGCAGCAGGCTCCGGCGGGCGAAGCCCCGCTGAGCCGCCTGGCAACCAACTCCCGCCTCGCTGCCCCCTTGGCCGCGATCGCCCTGGCCAACCTCCGGAGGATCTCGCACCTGGTCGAGCTGCGCCAGGAACAGACCCGCCGGGTGCTGCACGCCCTGCAACAGACACCCGGCCTGGCCACCCTCACCCCAGCTGCGGGTGAGCAGTGGAATGGCTTCGCCCCGTTGCTGCACATCGACCTGCCGAACCCTCGGGCGTTCGCCGAACATCTCGCGCGCCAGGGAGTGCCGAACTCCACCGGCAGCTTCCGACTCGTGCCCTGCGACACCCGGCCTATGTTCACCAGCTCCCGGCCGTGCCGCGGCGCCGCGCAGATCCTCGACCACACCCTTGCCGTCGTTCTCACCGAACGCGACACCGAGATCACGCTCGACCGCTACGCCGCCGTCATCGCCCGAGAGGCCACCGCATGGGCCCCATGATCGACGCCCGAGAACCAGCACAGGCGAATCCCTCGGCACCGACCCTTCCGATAGCGCGCTGTCCTTGTCCCCGAACGGATCTGCCCACATGACGATCACACAAGCACACCGCTCCTGCACCCGCGGCCCGCTGATCGCCGCCGAGGGCATCAACGGAGTCGGCAAGACATACCTGACCAAACGCGCCATCGACGCCCTCGACGACAAGCCGCTGATGCTCGACGGGTTCTCCCAGCGGACGACCGGGCATCCAGGACTGGGCAAGGCTCTGCTTCGCGCGCTGCGCGAGGCCAGCGCCGGGGACCCGTTCCTGCGCGGGGGCGCTCCATTGGCCGAGGCCCTCATCCTGCTGGCCATCAAGCGCGATGACCTGGACACCGTTCTCCCCGAGCTGTCCAGCGGACGTGCTGTCGTCGAGGGCCGCAGCGTCGACACCACGGCGGTATGCCAAGCGCTGCTGCTGCACCCCGACAACTCCGACGCGGCCCTTCGGACGGCAACCGCCCTGCTGGACCTCGCGTCCTCCTACCGGCCGCTTCCCGACCTCACGATTCTTGTCACCGACGACGCTTCACAGGCCGTTGCGCGCGCGCAACGGCGCGACCAGTGCGTCATCACCGCCGAGCAGACCACGTTCATGCGTGACGCAGCCGCCCTCTACGAGCGGGTCGCCGCCACCGATCCGGCACGCTACCGAGTCGTGGACCGGCGCAGCATTGGCGAGCACGAGGCTGCCGAGCAGATCCGGGCATGGATCCAGGGCGCCAGGACCGGTCTGAGCTGCGTGCACGAGCCGTGGCAGGGACCTGAGGCCCGGTGCATGTGCTGCGGCCGTCACGGGAAAGCGGCGCCGGCATGAGTCAGACGGCGCACCCTTCGACCGGCCCGGACTCAGCTCCAATGAGGAGCTGCGTGCCCCCGATTCCCGACAGCGTCGAGGCCGTGATGTTCGACTTCGACGGAACCCTCGCCGGCACTACCGACAGTCACGAGCAGGCGCTGCGAGCGGCGTTGCAGCCACACGGCCTCGACCTGGACCGCGGCTGGTACCGCCATCACGTCGGCCTGTCCATCCACGACCTGCTGACCGCGCTCCCGGGAAGCCAGCTGCTTCCCCACGACGAGATCATCCGACACAGCCGTACCCACCTGCTGGCCACCGTGCACATGATCACCCCCATCGTGTGCGTCGTCTCGCTGCTGCGCGCCGCTCGCCGCGCAGGACTGCCCTGCGCCGTGGCCTCGGGAGCCAGCCGGCTGCTGGTCCATCCCGGGATCGCGGCGCTGGGCCTGATGGACGAGTTCGCGGCCGTCGTCGCACGAGAGGACGTCACGCACGGCAAGCCAGCCCCCGACCTGTTCGTCGAGGCTGCCCGTCGCCTCGACGTCGCGCCGGAGCGCTGCCTCGCCGTCGACGACGCTCCCGACGGTGTCACCTCCGCCCGCGCAGCCGGAATGCAGGTAATCACGGTGATCAACGGCCACCTGGCTACCGCCGACGGCGCTGTGGCAGCCGCGCGCTTCGCCACGAACGCCGGGACGCCGCAGCACCGCCACGATCAGCGGACTCCGCCAGATGACGGCACGAGGCCGTCGCACCAGGGAGCATGATGCCCGTCCTCCACTCGACCAAGAACCTTGAGATTCTCGAACCGCCCACGGCAACGAGGGAGGGAGTCGGAATCTTCGAGTACACGGACAACTACACGGTCTTCCACTACGGCAGGATGCCGGACCTGATCCCCGGGAAAGGCGAGGCGACCTGCCGCATCGCGGTCTTCAACTTCGAGATGCTGGAGGCGGCGGGTGTGCGCACGCATTTCCGCCGGTTCATCGCCCCGAATCGGATCGAATTCGCGCTCGCGCGGGTCCCGGGCCCGGACGCCCGGCCACTCACCCCGGACGCTGGAAACTACCTGGTTCCCCTGCAGGTCCTCTTCCGAAACGAGCTTCCTCAAGGAAGCTCCGTTCACCGCCGGATCGCAGCCGGCGCGCTGACACCGGCCAAGGTCGGGCTCGACGGTATTCCCGCCGTCGGCGAAACGCTGCGGCATCCGATCATCGAGTACGCGACGACGCGGGAAGACGTCAACCGGTTCATCGGCGAGTCCGAGGCCCAGCGCCTCGCCGGCCTGAGCGACGAACAGTTCCAGGCGATGCACGACACCACCCTCACCGTCAACGACGTGCTGACCAGGCACGCACGCGAACTCAGGCTGAGCCACTGCGACGGCAAGGTCGAGTTCATGATGTCAAGCGAGGCGAACCTCGTGCTTGCCGACAGCCCCGGCACACCAGATGAAAGCCGCCTGATGTTCAACGGCGTGCACTGCGGCAAGCAGGTCATCCGGGACTGGTACGTCGACAACGGACTCGAGATACCGGTCAGCAGGCTGATCGCCGAGGGCGTGCCCCGGAGCCGGTGGCCGCGGCCGGCGCCACTCCCACCCGAGCTCCTGCCGGTGATGTCGGACCTCTACCGGTCCCTGAGCGAGACCTGGACAGGCGAGCGCCTCTGGGACGCGCCGGACCTGCAGGCGGCCACGCGAGCCGTTGCTCGCCTCAGCAGTCAGTGACGAGCAGCACGGAGGCAGGCGCTCGGGCATGCTCTCCGCGATCTGGCGGGCGCAGGCCGCGGGCCGCCACGGAACCTACGAGAACGGTGGATGCATGGGCGGCTTGACCGAAGACCCCGCCTTCCTGGCGACGACGTTCGTGGTCATCGACTTCGAGACGACGACCCCCACGGGCTACCCGGCCCAGCCCATCGAGGTCGCTGCTCGCGCGTTGCGCTACGAGGAAGGTACGTGGGCGACGGTCGGCAGGTACGCATCTCTCATCCGCCCGCCCGCGTTCGCCCCGGTGACCTCAGCAGATACCGCCCAGACCGGCCTGACCCCCGAACAGGTGAAGCAGGCCCCCAGCCCGGCCGACGCGCTGGGCGCACTGGATCGGCGATTCACTGCGGACACCCGGTACCTGCTGGTGGCACAGCACGCCGCCACCGAAGCCAACGTCATCCACAATCAGCGTGAGCATTGCCCAGCGCTGGCCTGCGTCGACTTTCTCGACACGATCCCGCTCGCCAAACACCTCGTTCCAGGTCTGCCGAACTACAAGCTCGACACGCTGCTGGCACATTTCTCCGTCCCGCTACCGGCGGATCGCCACCGGGCTGCCGCCGACGTCGATGTCACCACTGAGGTGTTCTTCCGGCTCATCAACGCTACCGCCGAGACACCTCAGATCAGCGATCTTGCGGCACTGGTGAAAATCGCCGGGCGCACGGCCAAATGCAACGTCCCTGTCCAAAGTGGATTATTCGACATCTAGGACTGCCAGGAGGTACAGCACATGCAAACCCGAACTGAGATTGGACGGTGCTCATTCTTATGATCAAGGAACAGTCGGCCCGCGACGAGGTCCCGTTCTGGTTCGATCCGCTGTGCCCTTGGGCGTGGATCACCTCGCGCTGGCTCCTGGAGGTCGAGCAAGTTCGCTCAGTGTCCGCCGATTGGCGGATCATGTCGCTGGCCTACCTCAACCTCGTCCAGCGCGAGGACAAGAGCCTCAGCGACGAATACCGCGAGCTGATGGCGAACGCGTGGGGGCCGGTGCGGGTCTGCGCGGCAGCTGCTGAGCACGGTGGCGGCGGCGTCCTCGGGCCCCTGTACACCGCCATCGGCACCCGGCTTCACAACCACCGACGCCGCGACGATCCCACTGTCATCACTGAAGCGCTCACCGAGTCGGGTTTGCCCGATTCGCTGGCGTCGGCCGCTACGAGCACGGATTTCGATCAGCTCATCATGGACTCGCACGACGAAGCGTTCGACGAGGTCGGCCTCGATGTCGGGACACCTGTCCTCCGCGTCGGCGGAACGGCCCTGTTCGGCCCCGTGATCACCCCGGCCCCGCGCGGGGAAGCTGCCGGTCGGCTCTGGGACGGCCTGGTCATGGTCGCGGGTACGGACGGCTTCTTCGAGCTCAAGCGGAGTCGGGACCGGAAACCGTCTTTCGAGTGAGCGGGCACCCGGCAACCTGGGCCAGCGTCGGCTGAGAGTGCGGTCGTCAATGGTCCGCGGGTGGCTCGAAGGATGCGACCAACCGCCGCGCAGCCTCCGCCGGTTCCGCACGGTGGTCCGCTGCCGACCAGGAGCGTTCGAAGAGCTCGGTCAGCCGATCTGGGCTGGTGCGCTGATCGCCCGCGTGATGCGGGGTCCGACAAGGCGCTCGGCCACGGCGAGTGGGTACCAGGCGGCACCCGTCACCTCGGACTCCTGGATGTCCCCGATGTCCGCCTGCGCCGTCGTGAAGGAGTAGCCGATGTCGAGGTGGTAGTGCTCAGGCTCGTCCTTCGCCGGTCGTGCCGGGACCTTGCCGTACTCGATGTAGATGGGGGTCGGCGACGCTGGGACGACCTTGCCGGGGTCAAGACCGGTCTCCTCCGCCAGCTCGCGCACTGCCGCGTCGATCAGCGTGGTGTCGGTCGGCTCGAGGTGGCCTCCAGGCTGCAACGTGATCCCGTATGCGCGGTGCTCGACAAGCAGGATCTCGGCATCATTGCGGACCAGCAGCGCGCCGACAGTCACGTGCATCGGGAAGGTCCGCCGCGAGGCGAGATTCTTTCCCGTACGCAGCAGCCGCATCGGCTCAGACAGCTGCGCGGCCTCGTCCGGGTGGCGCTCGAGGTAGGCAGAACAGGTGCCTGAGATGTCCGAGTCACTGATCGACATGGGTCGCCTTCGCACCAGTCCGAGGGCGCAACTCTCCGGGACTTCCTGCTCGGATGTGAATGATGAGACGCGACACAGTCAGCTCCGTAGACAGCGCATAGCGTACGAGAAGATCCGTACTCTACAACCTGGGCGTGAGCCGGTGCGCGCATCCCACGCCGAGGTCAAGTGGTAGGTAACTGCCCCGGACGAACCTGGCAAGAGGCAGGCGAACTACTCAACTTCGACGACTGCACCGGCACGATGAACGCCTCGCCACCGAACTCGCCGACCTGCACGCTCAACTCACCCGCGCACTCCACGCCTGACCAGCAACAACTCAACTCAATGGCCCCTGAACTCGGCGCGACACTGGCCGTAACCCATGGCGGTGACCAGCCCGGTAATTTCCGAGCGTCAGATGAATCCTCGTCCATCACATGCTCGGGTGGTAACTGGCGCGAGGATTCTGGCCGTAGGTGTCGAGCGGCTGGTCACAAATGCCGGTGCCGGTACCTCGGTACCTATTCGCGGCACAGCGCCCGACGGAGGGAATGCTTGGGACAGTTGTCGGCGGGGTCGGCCGCCTTGGGCACGGGGGTAGCCCCGTGCCGTCGAGGGCGGCTTCGCCCGCATACCCGCCGAAATATGACTAGTGCTGTCGCGGCTCTGGCGGTTCGGTTTGCATGACGTTCAGAGACCACTTGTCAGACGTCTTCGAGGCACCGGCGCCGTCATGGATCATGAAGACGTGCTGCTCGGTGGTTTGCGCCTGCGCCCAGGCTCATCGGATCGGTCGGCCTTCCCGCTCTCGCTCGAGTCGTGTCTGCTTCTTCGTCGCTTCGCGCGCCCTGTCGCGAAGGAAGATTGCGGCCTTGTGAGTGATCGGCGCGTCATGGATGTTGTGCGAGCCACGCAGGAAATTCTCTGTGCGGTCGGCGATGGAGTAGGCCACCGCCTGCTCGACCACTGCGGCGGTCTGGCGCACCTCGGCAAGTTCCTCGCGCAGCGCGCCCAGCAGCGTAGTGCGTTGAACCTCAAGCGTTTCGAGACCGTCCAACCGAGCCGCCAAGCTGCTCAGCAGCGGGTTCCGCGAACGGAAGAGCTTGGCTGCGAGCCGAGTGGACGCATCCGCTTCGAGTCCGAGATCCAGTTGCGCCAGCAGGAACGCGGTCACCAGGCTTACCTGGCTGAGCCGTTCGCTGAACACGCGTGCAGTGGCATCGTTTACGCCAAGGTCCTGGACAGCCGCCGAGCGCAATTGCTCCCGCAGCGTGCTGACCACGATGCCCGGCAGAGCGCGGACAGCGGGCTGACTCTTCACGCCCGAAAGCTTGAAGCCGGACTGGGGGAGCGCAGCGCCGTCCTCCGGGCCGGCGGTACCGCCCCTCGCTGAGGCCGCGCCGCTCTGCACCGACTCCTGATGATTGGTGAGCTCGAGCGAGATCGGAGTAGACTCCCCGCTCGCCGCACGCGTCCTCATTGACGCGGTCACGGCGTCCTCGTCGAGAGTCACCTCGTCGAGAGTCACCTCGTCGAGATCGGCACCGTCCTCCTGACGCGCCTGGAAATCGGCGTCGGTCACAGCACCACCCGGGGAAGAGCCCGGCATCATCTCACCGGACGGCGCGGTGCTGGTGGGTTCCCCACCGCCGTGCTGGCCCTGCCGGCCAGAGTGCTCGGTGCTCCTGGAGTCCGGCTCAAGCCCCGGCACGACATCCTCCCCGGCCCCCAGGGCGCCGCCCGGACCCGGAAGGCGAGTCTCGACCTCATGATGAGCGTCCACACCACCGGAGCCGCCCGCATCCAGTTCAATCCGAGTTGTACCGATCGTCCGCGCTGGTGTGTCGGACTGTCGCGTCCGCTGCTGGGTCCGCTCGAGTTGCTGAGTGCCGCTGCGCCGGTAGGCGTCGAGAAAAGACGTGTCGACGTCCATGAGCTCGTCGGTCGACGGTGTCGGCTCTAGTATCTCGTTCAGACCCCGGTTCATGAGAGCTCCTTATCCCCATCGTCGAGCAGGTAGTTGTCCCCGCGCGTAAGCCCGATAAGCGAGTCGAAACCCTGCGTGACGACGCGTTCGAGATTTGCGTTGTTCCTCGAGAGGTCTGCGACCTGACCGATCAGCTCGTTGAGCCGCGCGATCTCCAGGGTTGGCAGGTCGTAGTCGAGGTTCTCCCGGCGGATCTGCTCGGCCACCGCCTCGGAGACATACTCGTTGACCGAGGAGAACCCGCGCTTCTGAGCCCAGTACACGGCTCGCTGCTTCACGACCGGCGACAGCCGGAGGACGACACGCTCACGGCGCTCGCTGGCGTCCTGGCCCGCGCCGATCTGCCTGGACCGTGGGCGGCTCGCGCGCCGCCCGACAACCTGCTCCGGCTCCTGCTCTGCAGTCATGCACACCTCTCGATGTCGTATTCGACCGATGCAAGTCCTATTCTATCGCCATTCGATAGCTAGTCGGGATCAGAAAGAGTGTCGATAGGCCGCAGCCATTGCTAATCTGCACCGAGGTGCGTGCTTGGTTCGCGCCATGCGACTTCGGCGAAACGCACACTTCGCTTCGGCTTGCCGACAGCGGTCTCGAGGCAGGTGCGCTCACCGCTCAGGCTCCAGGCGTTGCACTGACCGTACAGCTCGCGGATGCATGGTGAACCCCTCGACCGTCAGGTCGTCCTGCCTCGCCCTGGGAAGGTAATCGGTCACCGTGGCGATGCGCGCCCAGTCCATCGTGTCCAAGAGAAGGACATAGCGGAGTCGACTGCGAGTAGAAGACTGTTTGCGGGCAGCCAAAGCGGGAGGGCGTTCGAGCACCGCGTGGGCGTCCGGGGATCGCTGCGGATCCGCCTGGAGCCGAGTTGGCGAGGATCAACGGAGTTGATCCGGAAGAGTTCTCGGTGCCTCTCGCGTCTGTCATCCATGGATGACAGACCGGCACCCAGAATATTCCTGTGCCGTCAGATGAAGCGTCGGCGCTTCCAGCGATTGCGGGCAGGAAACAGCGACGACCCGCGGTCGTTCGGCAGTTGGGTTGGTCGCGTGGCTCGGTGCTGCCAACGAGCCTGTCAGCAGCATCGCCGGCGTCTTCAGTCCCGACTTGGGGAGGAGAATTCCCATGACCATCGCCCACCGTTCCGAGGCAGGCCTCACGAGCCCGACATCGAGCGAGGTTCTCGACCAGGCAGTGCGCGAGTATCTGGACCAGGACGACGTAGCCTACCTGCCCGAACAAGACTGGTGCGAGCACTGCTCACTCGATGAGCACGCCGAACCCGGTATGCCCAGCGATGTCGTCGGCTGCCGCACCATCGAGCTCGATGACAGCTGGGGTGACAGCGAAGCCACGTACCTAGCCTGCGGTCACACGGTTGCCTGGCGCTAACCGGTACGAGCGCACCGCGCACCCCAGCGACTGAGGAGCAACGGGCACCGGGCAGCCGAGGTGAGAGACCAAGTCGCCCGGTAACCGATACCCTGGTCCCGTTCGAGTTCCCTTCTGGGCCGAGGACCGACGCACCAGAGACCTCACTCAGGCCCAGACCCGAGTCGGGGGCACATTTAGCCCCAGCAGAGCCCAGTACGGCATGCCGAGTAGCCCTCAGTCAGCCACGGGGTGAGCCAACCAGACCCCCCTGCCCACCCTCGCAGGTTCAAAATCACAGGCTTGGTACGTGGCCACGACTGCTAGGGAGCCGCCGAGCCCCCTCCTCCGAACGAAGCGAGAAGAGCGAAAGCCATGAATCAGCCCTCTGTACCTGTCACCAAGAACGGGGTCACTGTGGAATTCGGCACGATCGAGCGCACCGGCTCGCTCGTCCACGACGATGAGCGCAGGCTCCTAATGCTGCTGACCGACGAAGGCTCCGAGTGCATCTCGGTGAATCTCGCTCGCTACGGTCTCATACCCCGGCCCGGGAACGTTTTCATCAAGAACTGGTCCGAGCACGCGGGGCTCACCGCGTGCCTGGAGCGCGACGGCCTGGTGATGCCCGTGCGCACAGTCACCGTCGGAGCGTTCGCCTCCACCGCCTACGAGGTCGAGATCACGTTCTGATGGAATCCCGGAGGGGCCTTTCGACCGCCCGACCTACCTCGTGTGTGCGGGGAACGCTCACGCACTGAGCCCCAGCAGTCCGGCAAGGTTCGAACGTCATCAGTCGATCGCCGTCGCTGACCCGTAACACCGTGGGTGAGCCTCAGCGCCGAACTCCTCAGCACTGTCGGTTCCAGCACGTGAGCATCTGACCGGACTGGAACCGTTTCTACCCAGACGCCTCAGAGCATCTCGCGCTCCAGCACGGCGCCGTCGACATCGATGGCGCGATCTACCCGACCGACCGGGCACCGCACGACATACGGCACCTGCCGCTGACTCCACAGGAAAGGAAGTTTGACATGTCCGTCGATGATCGCTGGGATTAATTCGTCCGCGAGCAAATCCTCGACATCGCGAGCCGTCCGCACTGGATCGGCATGGTAGACCTGCGCCCGCGACTCGATCTGCGAGGCACAAGCCGTCACGCCCAGGACTACCACCTCAGACGCCTGTCACTCGCCGGGAAACTGAACCTCGCGCCAGCGCCCGACTGCAAACAGGAAGTTCTTCGCGATCCCGATGACACCGCCGCCGTCTACCTCGGCGGCGACGCCTGCCACATCATCAGGTGGGACGGCGCATAAAGACGCGCGGGACAGAGAAACTCCCCGGATGGACCGGGGAGCTCCTCTGCTCCAATTTTGCGAACTCCGCCGCGGGAGAGATCGGCGGGTTCGTCCACTAGACCGACCTCTGTTGACGGCGGCTACTGAGCGGTGACCTTCTTGCGCGTGGCACGTTTGCGCGGAGACTTGACGTCGGCGGACTCACGCTGCGCCTCGTCGTAAGCTTCGGTGATCTCGGCCGAGATCCGGCCTCGCTCGGAGACGTGGTAGTCATTTTCTCGCGCCCACTCACGAATCGCCCGGGCCCGCTCGCGTGCGGCTGCTGTGGACTGCGACGCAGGGACAGCCGTTTGGCCAGTCGCCAGCCGTACCTTGCGGCCTCCGGTGCGCCGTCCAGCCGCGATATACGGGGCCAGCTCTTCGCGGAGGTTGGCAGCGTTGTCGTCGGACAGGTCGATCTCGTAGGTCACACCGTCCAAGCCGAACGGTACGGTTTGGCTCGCGGCTTCACCGTCGATGTCGTCGACCATCTCGACGAGAACTTTCTGGGCCATCGTTGGGGATCTTCCTACTTTTCGGGTGGGTCGAAACGACCATATCGCATCCGGAAACTGCGGTGCAACATTGTCCGCTATTTCTCGGCATTCGTGCAGATCTGAGTGGCCGCCGGACCTTGGTAGCCGCATCGTGGCGCAGGCGGAGGTTGCGGCCCCGTGCGGCCGATCGGGCGGGGTGCTTCGGTCGCGCCTATCCGGGCTCGCCCGGGTGGGTGGCTGAGGAGGGATCAACGAAGTTGATCCGGAAGGCGTGCTGAAGAGCACTCGATCAGCACAGCTGATTCGGGGTTCGGGATGAAAGACGTCATCTGGCCAACGGGAATGATCCGGATGACGGCCTGCCAACCAAACGAAGATATCCCAAAACTAAATTCGAGCGCGGATCGCCAGCATCGTCCGCGTTAGGTACGCACAGGGAGCAAACACCATGTCTAACCCCCGTAACAACGGACAGCTCATCGGCCGCCTCGCGAACGACCCGAAGTTCTTCGAGAACAGTGACGGCTCCACGAAGGTCCTGTTCACGATCTACGCCGACCGCAACTACACCAACGCGCAGAACGAGCGCCAGTCCGACGGCATCCCCGTCGAGGCTTTCGTGTCCGCGAAGACTCAGGGCCACGGGCCGTACGGGAACATCCACAGGGGCGACCTGGTGTCCGTCGGGTATGCGCTGCGCATGGATCGTTACAACAGGGGTGGCAAGGACGTCTTCGACCTCAAGGTCAAGTCCGAGAACATCACCTTCCTCGAGTCGCGCACCGTGACTCAGGCTCGCATGAATGAGCGCGTGCAGGCCGCAGAGGCGCAGAACAAGGCTCTGCAGGCCGAGGCGCCGGCGCAGGTCGTGCAGACCATCCCGGTCGCCGACGAGCAGTTGCCGTTCGGGTGACCAAGAAGCCCGCAGCCGGCTGATGTCTCTAACGGCAGCCCGCCACGAGCGGCGAGGGCCGCAGGGATGGAAGCACCGTGAACATTGGCTCAGGCTGTGTACCACAAATGAATATCGACAACTGAATATCGTGCAAGGGGCAGTCCCCGTCCGAGAAGCCGTGTGCTGCTCGGACGGGGATTGTCTTTACTTACGATCTCGTACTTTCCCGGCGGGGTGCGAGGGTGGTTTTCATCAACAATCTCCGGCTGCTGGAGTCGGCGGATACAGGCGGTGGCCCGGCATGGCCGTGCCCGCGGCCAGCCACACAACGATCCGATCGCCTGAGAACCCGGGCAGTGCGTAGTCGCTGAACATCAACCGGAAGCCAGCCAGTACTCCGCGCACTCTGGCCCCTACGTAATGAGAGAACTCATGTCGACCAACGCAGACCGCCGGCCTGAGCTCGGCGCCCTATTGGAACAGCTCCGTGAGCGCGCGGGAGTCAGCCGCGAGGAGGCCGCCGCGGTACTCGGCTGCACCTCCTCGAAAATCGGCGACCTGGAGCTGGCACGATCGAAGCCCAAACCTGCCGAAGCAGCGTTCCTGCTGGCGAAATATCGCGTTCCAGCGGATGAGCGGGCCCGGATCCTGGCCATCGTGCAGCAGAATACGAGACGGAAGCCGCGCGGTACCTACACCGACGTCGCACCCCCACTACACCTGAAGCGGCTCGCGGAACTCGAAAGCCAGGCAGTCGCCATCGACTACTACTCCAGCGAGGTGATCCCACCTCCACTTCAGGTCCCCGCCTACAGCGAGGCTGTGATCGCGGCCGTCGAACCAGACCACGCCAAGGTGAAGAACCTATCGAATTTCCAGCTTGCCCGCCGGCACATCATCGGCAGTGCGGCCAGCGGGGCATCGGTAACCTACCGGTGCTTCCTGGGTGAGGCAGCGCTCCACACCAACGTCGGTGGCGAGGCCACCATGATCAGGCAACGCGCCCACCTCCGCGATCTCGCGGCGAGAATGCCGAACCTCGAACTGAGGCTCCTACCGTTCGGAAGTGGTATCCACCCTCTGCTCGGTCACAGCGCCACTCTCTACTATTTCCGCAAGCCCGCCCCGCCGCGGCTCATCTCCGAGCTGCCCGGTCATCGTTTCGTTCGTCATCGCTCCGAGCCGGCCCGTCATGCGATCGCGGCGTTCGACCTGCTTGCCACCACCGCTCTAGCTAGCGGCGAGACCGTGCACCGCCTTGGGTGACAAGGTCTTCGGTGCTTCCCGAAGATCGGGCTGTCGAGTTGACACCGGCGAGGGATGCCTTGGATGGTCGACGTTGTGGTGACGGTCAGTGGAGCGGCTCGGAGAGTGTGCGGCGATAACAGGGAAAGCCCTGGTGGCGGTCACCTGGTTCATGCCTGCCTTGATCGCCGACCCAGACTTCCATGTAGAGCGGTTCGACTCCGAAGCACACCCGGCCGATCCCCCGGGTACGCGCCCTCGGCACGCTACATGGACCGACCACGGAAGAGGTTCGATCCCTCAGCATCGCAGCAGATCACTGCGGTGTGTCCCTGGAGATCTCCGTGGCTCCGGCTTCCCCACCCTCCCGGCGTCGCCTGCCGTGCCAGCGGCTCCGGGATCTGTCTCTTCCGGCTGCGCAGTGTCTCGGCTAGCTCAAGAGCGGTTGCGGGATCAGCGGAGCTGATCCGGACTCGGCGTTGAAGCACATCTGCGTCGTGTCCGGAGGTCACCATGCTCGGCATCACATGCCCCAACGACGGTGAGCCGATGGAGTCCGACGCCTACGGCGTCTACTCCCGCACGGATCTCACTCACACCTGTCCCCAGTGCGGCTACAGCGAGCATCGCTGAGGTACAGAAACCCCCGTTCGACACACCCTCGGCGACCACAGCCCTCGCAACACACCTCATGGCGCTCTAGCTCAACGGAAGAGCACTCGGCGTTCTGACTGCCCGCGGTTCGACTCCGCCAAGTCCACGTCACCCTCCAGGGTGAACGGGCTTGACCACCCGGAGGGCAGATCCAGGCAACAGGTCCGTCACAGGACGACGTACGAGAGGTCGCGGGTTCGAATCCCGCGAGCGCCCCTCGGCCCATCACAGTCCCGGCCATACCCAGCAATCACAGCAGGAAGCAGGAAGCGGGAAGCACCGAGATGACCACGTTCACCCGCATTCCCCCGGGCCTCTACCGGCACGCCGAGCCCGAGGCGGGTGAGATCCTGCCTGCGCTGACCGGACGCCTGAAGTCGTACCGGCCGGTCGAGCAGTTCGACCCAGACTGGACTTACGTGCTCACCGGCCGCGCATCGGTTGTCGCGGTGGTGGCCGCGCTCCACTGCAGCGAGCACGATGTACCTGATCATGTGTGGCGCGAGGTGATGCGACTGTACTGCCCGAGCGCGTCGCGCATGCTCGCCGCAGCCGGTGTCTCGTTCGAGCAGTGAAAGGTTGGCCGTTGTGAGGCTGTGCTGGCCAGCAGGGTCGCGGCCGCCGCGAACAAGGAGCTCGGTGACTACGAGGTGTTCGATGTGATGGACGTACCCGCCGTCATGGCAGAGATCGTCCGCACTGTGGGCACCGTTCCCACCTTCGCCGATCCCGGCCGCCCCGGCAAGCGCAAGCTGATTGAGTGAGACGTCGCTGCTGATGCCCAATCACGGCGACGTCACACACCTGACCGACTGGACTCCCTCAGGCGTTCGCGGCTGTCGCGCGACATCAGCACGACTGCCTGAAACAGCCGTTGACGAGGAACTCCGGCAAGCCGATGGCCCAGCCGTCGACGCCGCAACCTGCCCCGGTCAGCGCCACCTCGATCAGGTCCTGCGCCCCGACCTCACCGGTGCGCAGGCTCGGGTAGCGCACCGGTTCCGGCGTTTCATGTGAGCTGCTCGTCGAGGCGCTCACTGCCGCGGTGATGCGCTCGGCGAGTTCGGGGTCGAGCATGCGATCGTCCTCCGTCCGTGGTTCATGTGCTGACCACGTCACGCCGGGACCCACCGACGAGGAGCGCTTCCGGAAGAGCCTCCGCGGGGCTTCGCCGTGGCATGCCGAGGTCACCTACGCCGGCGGCCACTTCGACGCGTGGGTGCCCTGCTATCGGGCAGGAACGCGGTGGACGAGCGTGACGCTGTTGCTGGGTAACGACTCCCGAAAAGATCAGCACAGCTGATCCGAGTGGCTTGCCGACAGAACCACACTTTCGCAGGAAGGCGGACCAACCATGCGCGGCACCGGCACCTGGGGCGAACTGGACAAGAACCTTCTCCAAGGGTTCGTCATCAAGATCTCCGCCTTCGATACCCTCAGCCACAAGCTCTGGCGGCGTCGCGACGTCGGTACCACCCACTGGCAGCGGCTGCTCCAGATCGCCGAAACCAATGGACCCATGGGCTCCAGCACGGTCATCGCCTGGCAGGACCTCAACGGCACCTGGCATCCGCTGACCGGCATCGAACCCCGGGCGCTCGCCGAGCTCATCTACGCGGCTCGCTGACACGGTCGGCGGCCCAGCGCTTCTCCACCGCATTTCCCTGCAGCAAGAACCACGAGGAGGATCAACCATGGATACCGCGCCACGACGGCAAGTCGCAACTGCTGCCCCACGTGAACAGGGGCGCCGTCAAGCGCTGCACGTCGGTACGGTCGCCTGGCTGACATTCGCTCGGGAAAAGCACCCCGAACTATCACGACGCGAGCGGCTCGCCCGCCTCGACCTCGCCGCCGCGATTATCGCGATGGACACCGTCGAGAACCGGATCGCGGCGGGGGAGCAACTGCACAGCATGAACGAGCAAGCCGCTGTCGAGGAGACGAAGAACGCCTATGCCCAGGCGGTCGCCGATCTCGTCCGCGGTCAGGTCGACTGAGGTTGCGTAGCCACGGCCCGCGCGCTGACAGAGTCGCTCCTGCACGCCGCGACAGTGCCCAGATGACCAGGTGTCACGGATGAGGAACAAACCACGTCTTTGTGTCGAACCGTGACCCCGAGCGCCGCTGCTCTCCGCGAGTGAGAAGCGCCCTGGCCGCTGAATTCCCACCGCATCACCAGAAGGGAACATAGGCATGGAAAGCTGCGTTGCTGGCGCAAACCCGGAACCAGCCCTCGACGACTTCGACCGCCACCTGCTCTCCGCGATGCTCGGTTGTGACTGCTGTGTAGATACCTCGACGATCGACGAGCTCGTGCCGGACCAGTGCCCTCGCGACGAGGACGACTGCTACACCGACCACAACGACGACGAGGCCTGCTCACGGAACAGACTCGGCGTTATCGAGCGTCTCGTCGCCGCCAAGATCCAGGCCGCAGTCGCCGCCGCGGTCCTCAACGCCCGCACCGGCTCGTAGAGAACACGGAGATCCCGGCCATGAACGCCGCTGAGCACGAGTACACGACCCGCAGTTTCTACACGCTCGAGCCCACGAACAGTGGGCCGGCACCGAGAACGGCTTCATCCCGATCGAGGTGATCGCCGAGAGTGTCTACGGCAAGCCCTACAATTCCCTGCGTGGATGCCAGCAGGGCCAGACCGACTCGCCGCTCCCCAACGACAGCGTGAAGGTCTACGAGCTCGAATCAGACCCCGACGACCACCAAGCGCTGCACGACATCGACGCGGCCGAGTTCTACCTCGGCTACGACCGAGATCGCCAGGTGGCGTGTTCAAGACCGGCGCGGCCCAGCTCGACTACTGGCTGAGCATCTCCGTCAGCGACGACCCGTCGAAGGTCACCGTGCCCACCACACCGCCGGAAACGGCCGACCTCGAAGGTGCTGTGTTCGCGAATCTCTACGATGCCGCCCGTGCGTTCACCCCGTCGCTAGAAGGGGTCCTGGCAGACCTGATCCGCCGGGGCGAACTCCCCAGGGATAACTACATCCTCCGACACTGGTGGTGACCACACCGCATGCGGCATGGCTGTCCGCGACCTCGACACGTGCAAGTACCCTGACCGCGCTCCCAGATCGGCGAGTGTTCGATCAGTCCCTGTGACCCCACCAACGAGCGCGAACTCCTCACCCCCGTCCCTGGCCTCCGCACCCTCAACACCGGCGGATGGAATCATGCCATGAACGTGAGGCACGGCCCGATCGAAACGGAATCCCGATGACCACGCCGAAGCCCGGACAGCGAGTACCCCGCGTCTTCCCGCCCGGATCCGCGGAGCCTGACGACATCGAACTCCTGGATGCCAGCAACGGAGTCCGGTTCAAGCGCGTCCGCTGGGGCAACTCACCTGCCCCACACATGTGGATCGGCAGGTCCAGCTTTCTCAGGCACGATGAATGTGCCGAGCGGCTCCGAAGTCTTCGGAGTGTCGCTCCCTTTCATGGTGCCATCAAAGACCCGCGTCAGCTGAGCTGACGTCAGAGTGCGGTCCTGAGGGTCGCCCAGACCCGGCAGGGATACGCTCCCTGCCGGGTTTTCTCTTTTGTGGTGCGGTTTTCGCCGTCGTCGGTGAGGGATCAGCGTGGCTGATCCGGCACGGGCTGTGACACGCATCTTCCCTGGTCGGGGCGTAGGCCCGGTTGGACCCGCCCTAGAGAGAGTACTGATCATCATGGCTTTCCTCACCCGTACCGGTTTTCGCGAGACCGAAGAGCAGGAGCGGGCCCGCCTGGCGCTGGCCCCTGAGGGCTCGATGAGTCACTACCTGTCCACCCTGCCGATCACGATCACGGAGTGGCTGCGGGATCTGCTCATCGAACTGCCCTGGTCCGCCACCGAACGCAGCGCCCACCGTGTTGTCGTCGTACCCATCAAGTTCTCGCCGGACGCTCGCCGCGAGAGTGAGGAGGAGCCTCTGCCGCGCAAACGCCATTCAGGACACTGGGAGTGCGCTGTGGTCTCATCTGACCACCCGAGCTACCCCGTCGGTGGCCACCGACTCAGCATTGCGGCCGCAGAGCTTGCTCGCGGCAGGAAGATCTCGATCTGAACTTACTGTGCGACCTGAGCCACGTTTCCGGGCCGCGGGGCATGCGACCTGGCCACAGCGGTGAGTCCGTACCAGACGGCTTGCGCCGGCGACGAATTCTCACGCGGATCTTGATCCCGCGTCAGCGCAGCTGGCAACGCCGCGCCCGTGAATCCGGGCAGCGCAAGACCCCGGCAGTGATGTGTTCTGCCGGGGTTCTCACTTTCATGGCGCAGGACGCCTCGTTGAGGATCAGCACAGCTGATCCGGGGCACGCGCGGAGGGACATCTTCACTGGTCTGGGCGTGCGTCCGGACGATCTCCGCCGCGAAGGGAGTACCGATCACCATGGATTTGCTGACCCGCATCGGATTTCTCGAGACCGAAGAGCTGGAGCGGGCTCGCCTTGCACAGGCTCCTGAGGGCTCGACCAGCCGTTACCTGTCCACCCTCCCGATCACGATCGAGGAGTGGCCGCAGGACGTGCTCGTGCAGCTGCCCTGGAGCCCTCCGCGCACCTCACAGCACTACACCGTCGTCGTGGTGCCCATCGAGTTCCACAACGACCCCCTTCCCGAGGGGGTCGACGAGGAGCCGCTGCCACGCAAACGAAACTCCGGCTCGTGGACGTGTGCCGTAGTCTTCTCGGACCACCCGAGTTACCCCGTTGGCGGCCACCGCATCTTCATTGGTGCTGACGAGATCGCCCGCGGCGCCAAGGTCTCGATCAGCGGCACTCGGCCGTAGAGCTGGATCGCAGCGCCTGGCGGCTTGTCACGCAGCCGCCCGCCACCAGCCCGAGAGTTCTCACTCCGCGCAGACGCTTCATCCCCGAGAGCAGTGTTGGCTGGCTGCGCCGTCGATCGAAACCGACTGGCGACATCGGACGGAACACCGATGGCTGTGAGTGCCGTCCGACTGGTACTCCCGTCAGAACGGACACCTGACGAACGCGATCCACGAGGAAGGGAGCAAAGGATGGAGCACACCGACTACGTTTGCCCTGGTCAGCACGAAGACGGAGGCTGGTCGTGCATGTTCTGCGTTGGCGGCCTTTTCGCCTGCTCGGTCTGCGGCTCTTTCGAGGGGGCCACCACCACTCACTGCCCAGGCTATGACATGTACGCCGAGTTCGGCGACCGCGTGTACGCAGGGGTGCTCGACTTTCGGGACGGGGAGTGGCGCGAAGGTGCGTGTTCCCGGCACACCCCGGCCTTTTGGCGTACCCCTGCCGGCCTGTCCGAGATCGAGAGGTACCGTAAGGAGCACCCGCGAGGTAGCCATGATCGCAACCGCCGACGTGCTGCACGGCACCACGAACGCTGATGGTGAAGGCCTGGATCTCATCGCCGACGCCTACGGCACATTGGGGTCCCTGCGCGGTTTCTCGCTGGAGACCGGATGCGAGCGGCTGTGTTCCAGAGTCCGCCACGCGGTCAACTGGCATCGTCGACTCGCTCGGCATCCCGATGGCCGCGTTCGCGGCCACCCCAGTCGCCGACCTCGTCCGCTATCACCAGTACGGCAGTCCGGAGGCCACGCTATCCGGCGTGGTCTGCGGCCACTGCGCTGACACCGTCGACGACTTGGCGGTGCGCCATGCCGGCGCCAGCCACGTCCGCCCCTGCGCCGAGGCCGCTGCGGAGGAACGCCTGCAGGCGGCAGGAGAACTTCGAGGTATCCCTCGGCATCTGGCCCAACTGAACGGCCGCCGTCGCGCCCCTGCCGGCGGGCAACCCGGCGGCTTGGAACGTCTGGGACCGTCATCGCGCGGAGAAAGCTCCACAGAGGACCACAGCTCGCCAGGTGCGTCAACCACTGAGTCCACGAGGAGAAGATGAGATGTCCGAGCTGAACGTGCTGACAGTGGACGGCTTCGCCCGCTTCGTCGTGAGCTTGGACGATCCGACGGATTTAAGGGCGGTGGAGGCTCGCCGCACGATTACGCTCTCGAAGCTGATCGACATGGCGCAGCGGGCCCTCATCGCTGAGCCGGATGTTCTAGCTGCCCACCTAGAAGCCGCTGAGCCCGCAGAGTCGACCCCCGAGCCGATGCCGTCCGGGAACACGCCCGCAGTTCGCCTGGCGGAGTTCCTCGCCGCGTACGACACGATCAACGACGGTGCCGAGCGTGACAGCGTATACGTCGTCGCGACCACGACTGGCAAACGGACCTTGTCGGCGGCCGACCTCAAATCGTTACTGACGGAGCGTTCGGAGCTGGAGCGTCTGCGCGCCGAACTCGCCGAAGCGAAGCGGGAGAACGACGGGCTGCTGGTCCAGCGCGAGTCGTGGTGGGCCACCGTGCACAGGCAGTATCACGTGGTAGAAGCCGAGCGTGACGCTGCTGTTGCCCGTCTGGGCGACCTGGAGAAGTGATTGGCGGACCTGACGTGTGCTGGCGCTCTCTCATGCCAGGCGGTTGTTCACATCGAGGGTTGGTCGCGCGACGGGTCGAACCGCCGCAACGCATTGCCTGAGCCCCGGATCTGACAACGAACCGTGGTGGAGGCGCGAGCTAGACCGCTGGTGGCGCGACGTTCCGGCCTTTGTGGAGAAAGATCAGCGGTGAAGCAAATCGCGGTACTGCTGTGACAAGGGAAGGCACTGTTGTGTCGCACGCGATCGACCTGCCGACAAGAACGAGAGGAGATCAGAGCAGCTGATCCGGATCTGGGCGTGAACGGAACGCCGCCGCGCGACACCGTATCAACCCACCGGAAAGCTGTCCTGATCGCTCGCCGCGAAACAACCTGGCCCGTGCTTGCACGGGCCAGGTCCTCTGCAACGGCGGGCCAGCAGGGGAGACCCAATACCGAGCAGGACGCTCGCAGACACGGGAGGGCACCGTCATGAACACTCCGAGTTTGACGTTCCCGCGCGTCCCCCTGAAACAGATGGATTCATCGATGCTCGTCTTCGAGCTCGACCGGGAGATCCATCGCGTGATGCCACGCGCGGCGGGGCTCATCACTTCCGCCGGCGCAATGGCCTCCTTCCTGCACCGCGGGCAGATCCGATTCGCCCGCCGAAACCTTCCCCGCGTTCCCTACGTCGAGCACCCGCTGAGGGTCGCGCTGCGGCTCATCCGTTGGGGCGTGGACGACGCGGAAGTCGTCGCAAGCGCGCTGCTGCACGATGTGGTCGAGGACTGCGCCGAGGAGCTGCTCGAGGTCTTCGGTCACACCGGCGAGTCGGCTCTGGAATGCCTGGCCCGGCTCTACGGCGCACAGGTCGCAGACCTGGTAGGTCAGGTCACCAATCCTGGAGCCGTCGGGGAGTACGTCAGCACGACCTACTCCGAGCACATCGCTGTTCTCAGCGCATCAGGCTCGTCGGCCCTGGTCATCAAAGCCAGCGACCTCAAGGACAACGCCGGCTCGATCAAGCACCAGCTCGGTCACGGTCACGACCAGACGATGCTGCGCCTGCTGCGCAAATACCTGCCCGTCGTGACCATCGTCGCGGACAGCCTGCTCGCCGCACCCAGCGCAGAAGAGCGAGTTGCGGCCGCCGCCGACCTTCACCGGCTTGCGAACGCCTTGCGGCTGCTGGCACTCGAGCATGGCATCGAAGGCTGACGCACGACCACGACAACTCCCCGGCACAGCCTTCGAGCTGCCGCCGGGGAGTTCTCCTTTCGTGGCCGCTCAGGCCCGCCGCCCAACACAGCAACGATTAGCCCTGGGTGGACTCGGCGGCCGCTTGCGCCACGGCCCGCGCCGCGATGTACAGGCCCTCACGGTTGAGGTGGCGCGAGTAGCCTGCGTCCAGGTAGAGCACCGGCACGTCACCGGCGACCTCCAGGAGGGCGGGGTAGAGCAGGTCCTTGATCGGGCCGGAGCCGCCGCCGTAGACATAGACCGCCTCAGTGGATTCACCGGACGCTGCGAGCACCTCATCGAAGATCGAACCGATCGCTTCCACCAAGTACTTCACGTCGGGGTCGACCAAGGCTTCAGCACGCTGGTGCCGGCCACGCTGGAAGGCGGAGGGCGTGCTCTGCAGGAAGTCGGCCAGTTGCTTGCGGCTGGTGAACCGCAGATCCGCCTCGTCGAGACGGTCCATGGCGTTGGCCAGCACCGTGCCGTAGCCCATGTCGAGCGTGGCGGAGGCCTCGGGGTTGAACCGGCCGTCAGTGAAGACCGGGAGGTTCACCGTGCCCTCGCCGACGTCGATACCGATGGTGTTCGTCACGCCCACCAGGTCCGCGGCGGTGATGTCCGGGAGCATCCCCGGCTCGCGTGAGCGCAGGTCGGAGAGCAGGGCCCGCGCCAGAGGCTCGCCCTTGTCCGCGATCGCGTACTGCGCGCTTGCGCCCTCGGCGATGACCTGGACATCGACGAACTCGAGGCGCACCGAGACCGGCCTCGAGAAGTTCTTGATCGTGACCAGGTGCACGGTCGGATCCGCCGTCCCCAGGAAGCCGATGAACTCCGCGGCGTAACCGTGGCGGCGGGAGACGAACTCATTGATCGGCAGCGCCAGTCCGGCACGGACCCTCACGCGTAGCTCATGAGCTGGCAGCTGTCCGTGCTCGCGGACGTGGTCGCGCAACGCTTTGGCGGCGAAGACACCGAGCACCAGGATCTTGCTGAGATTCTGGTCGACCTTGCTGCCATGCCCGTCGTGCACCTCGAACTCGGTGAACTTCGAGCCGCGGACGCTCAGAGCCGAACGGCCGAAGATGCGGCGATCGCTGTCGGAGATGAGCGGAGTGGTCAGCGCGCAGTCCAGACGGTTGTAGAAGTCAAGATCCGCATCGTCCATGACCTCGGCGGCCCTGGCGTCCTCGAGTGGCACCTTCGGGCTCTGCCGTGGCGTGGCGACCACCGCGCTGGGCAGGTCGACCTCATCGACCGCCGTGGTGTCCTCATTGCGGATGACACCTTTGACGTAGCCGTTGCCGACGTCGATGCCACCGGTGAGACGGATGGTGTTCGTGCTCATGTCAGTGCTTCCTTCGTTCCGTGATGGCGGCAGTCATCGGCGATTGCTGAAAATGGCGTCCATATCCAGAGGCCCGTCGGGCGCACTCGTCGTCGACGGTGGCTGCGTCTCCCGCGGCGGGGCGGTCTCGTGCTCCACTTGCGGGGAGCTGATCGTGGCCGCGGGCTTGGAATCGCTGCGGGCCTCGTGCTCGGCCGTCTGGTCCCGGATGGGGCCCTGGGCCCGCGCGCCCTCGGCGGCTACGTGATGTCCGTCGGATTCGCCGTCCTCGTTACGCTCGGCGATCCGAGCATCAGCGAGGTCCCCGGTGGCTGACGGCGGCCGCCCGCGGCGGGGGAGTTGCTCGACAGGGCGATTGACGACGTCGATATACCCGTCGCGCTGGATAGACTCGCGGATGAGTAGCTGCAGGGAGCGGGAGATGTTCTCTTGCCCGTCGAGCCATCGGTTCGTCGAGACGTCTGCGGCCGGGACACTCCAGCGCAAACGCCGCGGCTCCTCAGTCATCGCACACTCCTCCTCGAACTGCGGTGTGGTCAGGCAAGCCCTCAGGCATTACGGATCCACCCTTCCCGGCCAATCAGGTCCCCTGTGTCGTCAGGTGCGAACTCGTCGACTAGCTTTTCGATTCTTATCGTATGGTCTATCAAAGGCCTATGCAATGACTTATTGAGACCGAGATGAGACCACTTGCGGATAGGGCCCGCACTGGTCTCATCAGAGCCATCAGCCAAGCCTGGACCAGCCCTGCGGCTGTAGCGAACATTGGACTGGTTCGGGTCCGCACCTGACCAGGTTCGGCGCGGATACGGGCTCATACGGCGCCACGATCAGTACCATGGCCACTCGCGGTTGCACCAACGTGCCATGCAGCGACGCAGCGGAGCCCAGAACGGGACTGACAACAGGCCTGGCCTATGTCGGGACCGCCAGCAGCACGGAGCGGACCAGCAGCCCCAACCTCCGGACAGAAACGAGCCCCGAGAGGAACACCGCAGGGTCTTTACACAGTCCCGATCGACCGATCAGAGTTCCCTTAGGACGTGATGCGGGCGGTTCCCGGCCCGTGGAGCGACGAGATCTGCCCGCGATGGCACCGCGGCGAGGCCCGCGAAACCAGCCGGCCAGGGTTCGTGTCGCGGTCTGCGCACCTTCCGCGAAGCTCGGAGACGGAGAACAGGCAGAGTCGGCACCGCCTGTGATGGCGGCAGCGCGACAGGGGTGTCCTCGGGAAGTGGCGTGAGCTCGCGCTCGAGTCTGGCTCCCTGAAGCGTCCAGGAGAGAACGAGCAGGGCCGGACCGGATCCAACGCAGAGCACCCGCCGCGATCCCGTGCGACGGGCGCGGGTGCGGTGGCGCAACGCGATTTCGCGAGTACACCACCGCACGAGGACGTGATGGAGCAACGGCTGTAGCAGAATCCCGTGGCAAGGCTGAACCGCCGGGTTGTCCCCCATCGCAGCTACGCGGCCGGGGACATGCGCAGCTGCGCGGGGCGCGGCCGGCTCCGCGGCAACATCGCGCACCGCCGTGCTGAAGGTGGCGCTGCGGGCCTCTCCGCGGACGCGGAATACAGACCCGTACGGGTACCGGCTCGTCTTCACGAGAAAGGCGGGGAAACGCACCTGTACGCCGTTGCCACGGATGCCGAAGAAGCCGCACGATCGAAAGGTGCTGTGACCAGGAGAGTCGCCTCGATCCGTACGCGCGCCGCGCGGACAACGACGAGCGTACGGCTCACGTGTGCACAAGCCGTTTCTCCTGATAGTCCAGCCTTCTGCTCACGCCCCAGCCATCCAACGGCGAACAACGGCGAGAAGGGAAGAAAGGGCATAAGGAAACCTGGCAACAGGCATTGGCGACCGCTCGCTCCGCTGGCGCTCCGGGGACACTGGTGACCGGCCCGCCGGTCGTCTGGTTCCACTGTTCGCTGCGCTCACTGAGCCCTCAGTCACTGCCACTCCGACGGCCCGCCCACTGCGCCGCCCGTGAGGGCGGTGGCCGACGTCGCTCGTTGCCCGATGCCGCGCACGCGAACCTTGGTTCGAGGTGTCTGCGACGACCGGATGGAAAAGACCGCCGGATAGAAAGGCGGTTCAATGCCAGCGGAGCTGGCACGGGAGTGCACAGAAGCCGACTGGGCGATGTCGACCACTCGTCCGCGCCGTGACCACGTCACTGACGCCTGAGCACGCCGTCGTCGAGTAGGGTCGCAGTGCGTCTTCGCGTGTCAGAGTTCGCCGAAGCGCCGGACGGATCTCCAGGTGTGGTCATTGAGCTGGGCGAGCGGTCCGTCGGTGCGATCGCGACCTATGGCGAGGCAGGCGGCCGGATGCCTCGGCTGCACGAGAAGCACTTATCTGGGATCGGTATTGTTTGAGCCGACGGTGTGCTCGCGTATTCATTTCAGGAATGATTTACTCGACGACAGTGCACCAGACTCCGGGGACGTGTCAGTCGCAACCGCGACGACCGACCGATCCTCTCAAACAGCGGCGGCACAGATTTCCTCGGCGACCACAGCCCTGTCGAGTACGTCCCGGCCCTACCCAACGAGGAGACCCTGTGACCACTCTGCGTGTGCCCGCCCTCCAACTCCGGCAGGGCCTACGCCACATCTACTGCTTCGGTGTCGACGGCAAACAGTTGAGCCGATTCGCTGCCGTGTCCAGAGTGCGGCGCGACGACAACAGTGCATTATCCGGCTACCAACGTCCGGAAGCACTCGCCCACATCCGCGGCATCCGCCGCTACCTCGAGAACTCCAGCGCCATACTGCCGAACGCGCTCGTGCTCGCCTTCGACAACCGCGTCAGCTTCACACCAGCGCAACTCACGAGCCCGGCCGTCGACTACTCGATGCCCGGCGAGCTGGTGATCCCGATCGACGACACCCTGCCCGAGCACGAACGCCCCGCGTGGCTGGTTGACGGACAGCAACGGGCCGCGGCGATCCGCGACGCCCGGGTCGGCGAATTTCCCATTGCCGCAGTCGGATTCATCGCACGCAGCGAGGAAGAGCAGCGCTCGCAGTTCATCCTGGTCAACTCGACCAAGACACTGCCCCCGGGCCTGATCCACGAGTTGCTGCCCGCCACCACCGGGCAGGTGCCGCACGCCTACGAACGTCGCCGCGTCCCGGCCGCGGTGATGGCAGCGCTCAACCGAGACGCCGGCGGCCCGTTCGGCGGAGTCATCAAGTCCCCGACCGCGCCGCTCGGGTACATCCAGGACACCAGCGTGCTCAAAATGGTCGAGCACAGCCTCACCGACGGCTGCCTCTACCAGTACCGCAACCCGGCCACCGGCGAAGCCGACCTCACGGCCATCACTGCGCACCTGACCACGTACTGGGCCGCAGTGGCCGGCACCTGGCAGACGGCCTGGACCCTGCCGCCCCGCAAGTCCCGCCTCACCCACGGCGCCGGCATCTCCGCCATGGGCTACGTGATGGATGCCCTCACCGAGGACATCCTCGCCGACGAGCTCGACCCGGCAGGCCTTCGCCGCCAGCTCGCCGCGCTCGCCCCGCACACCGCCTGGACCAGGGGCACCTGGCAGATAGATGGCGAGGTGCGCCGCTGGGACAGCGTCCAGAACACCAGCAAGGACATCACTGCGTTATCCCGGCACCTCATCAACCATCTGCCTGCGGCTGGCGCCACCTGACCTGATTGGACAGCTATGACAGACCTGAGAATCAAAATCGCCGAGGCGATTGGCCGGCGACATGTCGGAGACGACTGGGAGCAGTTCCGTGAAGGCTATCTCGACTTGGCCGATGCTGCGCTTTCCGTTCCCCACCCCGGGGTGGTCGAGCTGCGCAAGAAGCTGGCGGAGGAGCGCCGGTTGTCGTCGGAGGATCGGCGCGATGTCCGGTTGAACGAGATGCGCGCTGCGCGGGATGTTCTGGCCGAACTGGTCAAAGATGCCGAGCGCGAGCGAGATGAGACTCGTGCTCAACTGAAGGAAGCCGAGCGGGCCATGCCGCGGGACCAGGCGCAGGCACGGAAGGTGATAGCTGAGTGGCATGCTGTGTATGCGCAGCTGGCCCGAGCCGTCGTACTCCCCGACGACTGGCGGGACCGGGTGATCGCACAGTTCGGCGAGTCCGCACGACGCGATGGCACCCCGAGCCCGCGGTCGTGGGATGTGATCTGCCTGGTCGAGTCCTGGCGTTCGGCTGAGACCGCGGTGCAGGCACCCAAGTACCAGTGAGAGAAAAGGAACAGCGACCATGAACGGCATCACCGGAACTCCCCTCCAGGAACTGAGCGGTGAGGGAGGTTTGACCCACCACCAGATCACACCGCTGCGTCGGCACGGCATCACCACCGTCGAGCGGCTCGCCGAGCTGGTCGACGCACACCGGGCGAAATCGGATGAATCCGAACTGTCGACCGTGCCGAGCTTCGGAGCCAAACGGGTCGAGCTGGCCTGCCTCGCGATCGACCGGTGGCGCGGGAATGCCGCCAACCAGCACTGAAACCTACGGTCAGCGAACACGTGTCCTGCCGACTTGCCGACAAGTGAGAACCTGCCCTCGGAAGGACTCCGATGACGACCGCGATCGAGGTAGTGAACAAGCAAACCTCTGCCTACGACGTGTATATCGGCCGTGGCTCGGTGTGGGGGAATCCGTTTCCACTGCCTCGTCTGCACACCGACGCGGATCGAGCACACGTCATCGAGCGGTACGAACGGCATCTGCTGACAAGCCCTGGCCTGTTGTCGCGCCTGCACGAGTTGCGCGGGAAGAGGCTCGGGTGCTACTGCGCCCCCAAGCCATGCCATGGCGATGTACTGAAGAGGTATGCGGAAGCATTCGAGTTCGGCTCTGCGGTCTACTCGCACGTTGTCCTCATCACGGGCTCGCGCACCTGGGACGACGAACCGGCTATGCGCCGGACGTTCAACGATCTGTGGCGCGAGTGGGGGCCCGAACAGGTTACTCGTCCCATGCTGCTCTCCGGCGAATGCGCGGACGGGGCTGACGCGATGGGCGAGCGGATGTGGCGCGCCGCGGGCTTGACGCCAATGACCTTTCGTGCTGACTGGCAGGCACATGGCCGGACCGCCGGGTTCCAGCGCAACCAGGAGATGGTCGATGTGGCCGTGCGGCTTCGCGCAGCACACGGGCACGTGGTATGCACGGCATTCCTGGACCTGTGCCGCAGGCGAGACTGTCCACGACGCGGCCAGCAGCAGCTGATGCCGGCCCGTCCGGGGCACTTCTCCCATGGCACGATCGACTGCCGTCGGCGAGCGCTCCAGGAGGGGCTCGACGTCCGTGACGTCATCCATCCATCGCTGTCCCCGGTCTGAGGCGCTTGCGAAGCTCTGGAGTCGCTGCTTCAGGGCTTCGCGCGCCTGCGCAGGTGCCTGCTCTGATGATTACGGGAGTGAGGACGGTGAGCAGCGATGTATCCCATGCGGCTACTCGCCTCTGGTGATCCTGTGCGCCTTGTCGTAAGCGGCTACGATCATCTTCGGTATCTGCCCCTTGCCCGCAACGTCCATTCCTTTTCGCCTCGCCCAGGCGCGGATCTTCTCGCGTTCATCCGCGGTCATGGCGGGCACGTCTCGGTTCGTCGCTGCCTTCGTCGTGGCATTGTGGCCCTCGGCGACATAGGTTCGTTCGATCCCGTGGGCCTCGTCGTAGGCGGCGAGTACATCCTGAGGAATCCGGCCACGCGGGGCGATCTCGTAGCCTTCCTTCTCGGCCCAGGCGCGGATCTCGTGCCGTTCGTCGGGCGTCGTCTCGCCCACGAGTCGCGTCGTCTCCGCCGTGGCCTTACGGCCTTTGACAAGGTACTTCTTGAGTGCCCGTTCGAGCTTCTGCCTCTCCTCATCGGTCAAGTCGATCTCGTACCAGTCGCCCTCCAGGCCGAACAGGACCGTGGTGGCATCGGGCTTACCACTGATGTCTGAGTCCAGAACTAGTCGCTTGGCCATGCCGCGGAGGATAACCCATCCACTTGTCTGTCAAGAAGCCTTTCAAACCGATGTGAGTCCCATTCGATGCGCAATGGGGGCAACCTTTCACTCGCGCTGCGTAATCAGCATGAACGAGAAGCGGCAGTGCTAGAATCACACTGCCGCGTGTGCTGGTCGTGTTGCTCGCCGAAGCACCCGGTCGACCCCCGATCGAGAGGCCGTCATGAACCCGCTCCAGACCGTCGACCGCCCTCCTCTGGCCCACCAGGAGGTCGACCTCTTCGCCCTGATGTGCCAACGTCGCGGGTGGACCGACGAGTACCTCCGGGCGATCGAGTCCACCGAGCACGACGAGTTGCTGGGCCTGTCCGAGATGGTCGAGGCACTCGAGGACGCCCGCGCCTCCGGGAAGAAGATCGCGATCGCCCCCGATTTCGACATGGACGGCATCTCCGCTGGCGTGCTCGGCTACGCCGGGCTGGCCGAGCTCGGCTTCGACGTCGAGCTTCATCTGCCTGACTACCGCCGAGGTCACGACGTCACACCCGACGACATCGCCGAGATCGCCCTCACGTGGCCGCAGACTCGGGTCCTGCTCACCTGCGACGGGGGAGTGAACTCCCATCGCGGCATCGCGGCCGCTCGGGCACTGGGCTGGACGACACTGGTGACCGACCACCACGAGGAGCTCGAACCCGGGTCGAGCGCCGACATCACGGTCGACCCCTGCCGGATCGGCGAGACCTACGCCAACCCGGGGATCTGCGGGGCCCACGTGCTCTACCAGGTGATTGAGGCATACACCCGAGCCCACCGCCCCGGCAAACTCTGGGAGATTCGCCTGCTGCGCCTGTTCGCTGGCCTCGGCACCGTCTCCGACGTCATGCCAGTCCTGTACGAGAATCGGCAGCTGGTCCGCGATTCACTGTCGATCGCCCGGCTGCTGTGGGTCGCACCACCCAGGCCCCACGGCCCCTACGGGGACCCGATGCCCCACCTCATCGACATCGAGAAGTCGACGATGATGCGACTGCTGCGCACGGGACCCCACCATCCGGTCTTCCTGCGGGCGTTCCAGGGCTTCGCGCTCCTGCTCAAGGCTTTTACCGAGGCCGGTAAGATCCGCGACATCGATGACATCGACGAAGGCTTCTATGGCTTCTATCTCGCCCCGGCGATGAACAGTCCCCGCCGGATCGGGCAGTCGCTCGAGCCCTACTTCGCGGCGTTCACCGCACCCGACCCCGAGGCGATGATCGAGCATGCCCACGACATCATCGAGAACAACGAGCACCGCAAGCAACTGACAGCAGAGCACCTCGAGGCCCTGGTCGACGGCGACCAGCCGCTGGCACCGTGGATCTACTTCTCCGACGCTCTGGCCGGCATGTACGGCCTGCTGGCCAACCAGCTGATGGAGCGCAACGGTCACCCCGTTGTCGTCGTCAATCGACCGGCGGGTCCCGGCGACTTCGTCAGTGGCTCCGGGCGCGCACCGGACTGGTTCGACATCATCGCCAGCCTGGAACCACACGCTGGACTCCGGGCCATCGGCCACCAGCAGGCCTGCGGTGTGAAGGTCGAGCGCGCCGAGCTGCTCGACTCGCTCGCCGCGGTGCTTGCCGATGCCACTCGCGTGGCGCTGCTCGGCGCTGACCAGACCACAGTCCAGGGCGATCTTGTGCTCGGCCCGGATGCCGACTGTGACGCCGGCCTCGACGACCTGCGACCGCTCTGTGAGCTCGTGCGCCGGACCGCGTTGCTCAAACCCTTCGGCCACGGCTTCTCCGAGCCGATCGTGCAGATCGCTCTCGAGCCGCTCGGGCTGCGGGTCGATCGCATCGGCTCGGACAAGCAGCACCTGCGGCTGGTGACCAGGGCGGGCCTGTCCTGTCTGTGGTGGAACGCCGCCGAGGACAAGCACGACGAACTCAGCGACGTCGTGAAGCGGGCCAGCCGCACCGAGCTCGGGACGCTGCGCTTCACGGCGAAGCTGCAGCTGAACACCTTCCGCGGGGATACCCGCGTCCAGGCCGTCATCGACAAGCAGATCTGAGCGTCTGCCTGACCCGTGAGGGAGGTGGCTGTGGCCGCCACACGGATCGCCCGTCACCTGCTCGATGCCGGCTGGTGTCTCCTCGTATCGCTGGGTGTCGTGGCTGCCTATCTCGGCCTCGGCGCCGGAGTCGTCTCCGTCATCGGAGAACCGGTTCTCGGGACTGTCCTGCTCGGAGGGATCGTGGTGGTGCTCATCGGAGGGACACGGTTCGTCCGGCCGTGCTGGTTCGTCCTCGTTCCCGCGCGGCGGTTACGGCGCGAGGTCCCGTGCTTTGGATGGACCGTCGTGGGTTGCTCCGTCCTTGCCTTTCTGGCCGGTCAGTCCGTGGCGCTGTGGGCTCACACCGTGGGCGGCTCGGCTGGTTTCGAGGAAACGGTCCGGACCCGGGAGGATGCCGGGCCAGCGGCGGCGCTTGTGCTCACGCTGCTCGCGGCACCGATCGCCGAGGAGATGGTCTTCCGGGGACTGCTCTACCCCTTGTTGCGCAGGCGGGTGGGTATCGCTGCCTCCGTCCTCGTCTCCGCAGGGGTGTTCAGCCTCGCACATGGTAACGTTGTGCAGTTTGCGTCAGCGCTACCTCTGGCGGTTCTGCTTGCCCTGGTCTACGAGCGCACGCGCCTACTCTGGCCATGCGTGATCCTGCATCTGGGTTTCAACCTCGCGGCGACCGTCGTCCCCGCACCGATGCTGGCCGCGTTCACCAGACCCCTCTCGACGCTGCTGCTGGCAGCGGCCTTCGCCGGCGTCGTGCTGATTCTCCATCGCCAGATCCGCGGCCGACCGCGCCTCGCTGTCGTGGACGACAAGCGAGACGATGACGAGAGCGAGGCAATCGAGCCGCGAGCAGCCTGGGCGGACCGGCTCTACTCGGATTCGACAGACAGTGGTGCCCCCAGAAGCGGTCCTCTCGTCTGCACGGAGAGCCCCAGGAAGCGGGTGACCGGGGTGGTCCGGTCACCGGGGGAATAGCTGAAAGGATCATTCAGCCATACTCGAGTGCAGAGAGGAGGGGAATCCATCGTGGCCATCGTCAGCAGCTGTGCCTACGACGCACAGGGGCGGTTCGTCCGACCCGATCGACTCGACATCGGTCGCGCGAAGAGCAGTCTCGACCTCGACGCAGGTGGAATCCCCACCTTCGACCGAGACTGCGTCCATGTCCACGCCGTCACCGCCAGCGGCCTCACCGCCGACCATGCGCGCCAGCGTGTGAACAGGCAGCTCGCCCAGTTCTTCACGCGCGCCAGCGACGTGACCGGGTACCGGAAGATCGCCATGAGCAAGACTCAAGGGACAACTCCGTGCAACGGCAACGTCACGGTCACCTACGAGATCCTGTACGCGGTCGAAGTGCCCAGGTGGGCTCGCGGACGCGGAGCCGAATCCTCCTAGGCCGGTTCCAGCGAGGCCGAAAACACGATCTCCGGCGAAAATGCCTCGCGCCATATCACGACGCAAAAGAGGCCGGAGAGTTCCCTTCCCACGGGGACGCCCTCCGGCCTCTTTCTGTGCAGTTCCTATGCAACAGCGTCTGGTGGTGACCGCCGCCTACCACCGATTTCCACCATAGCAGTCGGGAGTCGCCGCACGCAATGCGCAAAGAACACCAGGAACGCGGGGATCGCAGGGAATATGGAGAAACAGGGCGAGTGATGTGCGTCCTCACGTCGTGATCTCCGCGGCTGCTCAGTCTTCGTCCTGCCGAGAATGTATCCGAAGGGCTCGTCAGAGCCCTCGTGTAACGCCCGGCGCCGGAGAACTCCTCGTCCCTCTGCTGTTCCAGAGTGCAGGGGCCATTCCCCAGCGCACCGAGACGCTCAACGGCAGCGTCGGATCCACGATCGCCAGGTCGTCCAGGGAGGGGGAAGGAAACCGACCCTCGGCTGTACCGCGAACGTGGTACGTCCTGAAAAGCAGCTCCGACCTGCGCGGATGCCTGCATCGCGCGTCTTCGGCGCGAGAAGGTGTACCACGTGACTTCTCGGACGCGGTACGCCGTTCTGGCTGATAAACCAGCACTTTCCGACGATGTACCACATGTGCCAGGTCTTTTCGGCCGTTTACAGGTGTGCGCGACACGACCTGGCCGAACCGGTCATGCCACCCGGGCTCCCTTATTTCGTGCACGTGGATCTACCCTATTTTATGTGGTACATCTGGTACTGGGGGTATAGAAACCCTACCTGGTCAGGCTAAACGTGTGTACCACGTGCAGAACCACACGTGGTACACCGATCGTTAAGAGTCCGAATTTCCTGTCCTGATCAGTGTAAACGGGTGTACCACGCCTTGTGGTACACCCGCTGATAACCCCGCAGGGGTATGCGACTGTCCGTGGAACCGGACCGGCACGAATCCAGCCGGCCGGTCAGAAGAACTCTCCTGCCCGAGCCCGACCGGACGCCGGGCGGCTCACGCCGCCCGCGGGCGCGTGATCGACCACGAGAATCCAGTGACCAAGCTGGACGCCTCAGGAACTCCCGATTCCGCGCCGGGCCGCACTCCCGCACTCCCGCACTCCCGCGCTCGCGCGGGGCAGGCGAGCCGTCCCGATCTCGATCACGACCTCCAGTCTGCCTCCAAGCAGTCTCCTGGCCGTCGCTGCCCGCCCGGCTGGCTTCGTGGTCCCACGGCCGATAGACATTCGACTCGTTGCGAAAGAGTATTCGAATGACATAAGGTTGAGTTGCGTTCCTATTCGATTACGAGACCAACCGGCTTCCCACGCTCCCGCCGGCTGGTCCTCGAAGCGATCGAGAAAGACAGCAGCAGCATGACGACCCCTGAGGCCTCCGCGCCACCATCGGACGACGACCGCGACGCCATGCCGGGCAACCCCGTGGCTGACGTCTTCGACAGCGTCATGAACCACTTCGCCGGGCACCGCGGCATCGCCCCGCAGAACGAGATCGTCACCCACGCCACAGCGGTCTACCTCGACCACGTCGACCTCGCCGACGCACCGTCAGGGAGAGTCCTCGAGAAGCAGTTGCTGGCGATTGTCAACGGCGTCTGCAAAACCGAGAACGCCAAGGCGAGTACCGCACCCGAGAAGCTGCCGCTGCTCCGGTTCCTGACCTACTGGCAGATCGCGCAGATCCTGCTGCGCTTGCACCATGTCATCCGCATCGCACCCAACGCGACGGACACCGACCGCGAGTACGACCTGCTGGCGATGTATCAAGCCACCGGCAGGTCCCGTGGCACCTACACAACCAGCGAGGACGACATCCGCACCACGGCGCGCAAGTACAACACCCAACTCACGCTCAAAGAGTTCGCCGAGGTGCTCGCGGTCCTGCGCGAGGACTCGCCCCGCACCCACCAGTGCAGTCACCGTGACCTCATCGCGGTGAACAACGGCGTTTTCCACTACGGCCGCGAGGCCCAGGACGTCACCGTCGCCGGCAAGCCCTTTCACCTGGAACCCAAATCACTGATCCCTTTCGACCCCGCACTGGTCTTCCTGGCCAAGTGCCATATCGACTACATCGATGCACCCCATAGCCCGGTCATCACACATCCGGTCGACGGCACGGACTGGGACATCGAGTCGTGGGTTCGCGAACTCTCCGACGACGACGGGATCCCCGAACTGCTCTGGGAGATCATCGGCGCGATCATCCGGCCGCACGTCTCGTGGGGCAAGACCGCCTGGTTCTATTCCGAGCAGGGCAACAACGGCAAGGGCACGCTGTGCTCGCTGATGCGCAACCTGTGCGGCCCCCGGTCGCACACGTCGATCCCACTGTCGGACTTCGGCAAGGACTTCGCCCTCGAACCACTAGTACGCACCAGCGCGATCATCGTGGACGAGAACGATGTGGGCACCTTCATCGACAAGGCGGCGAACCTGAAGGCGATCGTCACCAACGACGTCATCCAGATCAACCGCAAGTACCGGATGCCGATCGCCTACCAGTTCTTCGGCTTCATGGTCCAGTGCCTCAACGAGTTCCCGCGTGTGAAAGACAAGTCCGAGTCGTTCTATCGGCGTCAGCTGTTCGTGCCCTTCTGCAAGAGTTTCACCGGTGTGGAGCGCAAGTACATCAAGGACGACTATCTCCAGCGGCGCGAGGTGCTGGAGTACGCCCTGTGGTACGTGCTCAATAAGGCCGGTGCCGCCGACCCGGGCAACTACTACCAGCTCTCCGAGCCCGTGGCGACCAAGAAGGTCCTGGCCGAGTACAAGGAAGTCAACGACCCCGTGCGCGCCTTCTGGGAGGAGTTCCGCGCACGCCTGACCTGGGACCTCGCGCCCTTCACCTTCCTCTACGACCTGTACAAATCCTGGTTCGCCGAAGTTTCCCCCTCAGGGTCACCGGTGAGCAACAAGCAGTTCATCGCCGACCTCGTGGCAATCGTCCGGACCGACCCCCTGTGGTACTGCCCGGACAAGAACCGCAAGATCCGCCCCGGGCAAATGATGGACCCACCGGAAATCCTCATCGCCGAGTACGAGCTGAAGAAATGGACGAACCCGAATTACAGCGGCACGGACCCGACAAAACGATCCCAGCCGGTTCCGCAGGCCAGCTACCGCGGACTGCTCAGGCACGCAGGCCCGATACCCCCGGTCGGCACCGACGCCACAGCAGGACAAGAGTGAAGACACTCGTGCCGAAGACCGTCCTGCCTTGTGCCGGGCGTTACCGAGAACGTACAGCAGCAGCGACGGACAGACCCGGTACGCGCCGAGGGCGCGCCGGAGCCGCGGGGCACCGAGGCCATCGTTCACCCTCCGATCATCACCGAAGCCGCAGCGAAGGCCCCGACCCTCGCCACGATCTCGAGGCTCATGGACTCACTGCTCCGGCGCTGTCGGCGACCCCGCCGCGATAGCTCGCCGTCTCCCGACAACTCCACTCCGGCCGTGATAGCCGGCACGACGGAAAGAGGCCCGCCAGCATGACGACGCAGCGCACGCCCGTCACCGTCGAGAACGCACTCTTCACCTTCTACGACATCGAGTCGTTGTCGAACGCCTTCACCCTCTGCGCCTACACGCCCCACCCCGACGGCTCCGGCGGGCTCGAAGTCTTTTACCTCGTCGACGACACAGGCGGCACCAACCTCGCCGACGACATCGACCATCAACTACTGGGCCGCACCATCTTCGCCGGCAACCCCGGCCTGCCCGCCTTCCCCCGGACCCAGCTGCGCTTCCTGGATCTGCGGTACGAGAACAGCAACCACAGGCTCGCCGCGATCGCCGGGCTCTCCAACGCCGACCAGGTCAACGACCCCGGCGAGACATCGGGCTACCCGGCCGCCCTGCGCCCGGTCTGCGACACCGATCCCGGGTACGACCCGATGGCGCACCCATTCCTCGCTGGCTACAACTCGCTGAACTACGACACCACCATGCTGGCGCTGTACCTCATGGAGGCATTCCCGAACCCCGGCTCCGACCGGCTGTTCCAGCCGGCCACGGCCCGCTCGATGCGCGACCACAACGACCGGCTGTTCAACGAACACAGTGAGTACATGCCCGGCTACCTCGGCTGGGACGGCCCGGCCGCCAAGATCCGGCGCGCCATGCTGCACTCCGGCCGGCACCTGGACGTGGCCCGGCTCAATGAACTGCAGTTCAAGGTCAGTCTCAAGCGGCTGCTCGGCATGCTCGGTCACCAGATCAAAGAGTCCGACAAGCTCAGCCACAACACCTCGCTCGCCGGGGTCGAACAGCTCTACGAACTGCTAGCCTACAATGTCTCCGATTGCCTTGGCCTGGCACAGCTGTTCCGGCACCCGGCCTACGCGAACAACTTCGACCTCAAGGTCGGCCTGCTCGCCCAGTACTCCGAGACCGTCTACAACCGAGACGGGACAGTGCGCCGCGATCGCCTGACCATCGACTCGTCCTCAGCGAAGTTCGTGGGCCGTATCCTCGCGCCGTACACAGCCCTGAATGACATCGAGGCAGTGTCGTTCATGTACCCGGCCCCCGAGATCGCGCGTGAGCGCGGCGTCGAGCCCGTCAATGTGCTCGACGAATGCGTGCGCTTCTTCGAGGAAAACGTCGCACCCGACCCTGCCAGAGACCCGGCCGTCACCCCGGCACAGGCCGCGGCACACCGGCAGTTCATGCACGTCGTCGACTACTACCGCTCGATCGAAGGGCAGAACTTCAACGACTCCGAGGAATACCGCAACAAGTTCTCCCTGCCTGCTCGGTCGGTGCGCGAGGTCCCCAAAGCGCCGAACAACGTGCCGTACTTCCGTCCCGACGCCTCGCCATCGTCCTGTTTCGCCACCTTCTCCACCGGAGGTATCCACGGAGCAGAGGCAGACATGTCGGTCTTCACTGCCGCATGGATCGAGCACATCGAGCAGGACTCCATGCTCCGCAGGGCCAGGATGTTCTATCCCGATGCCAGGAACTTTGTCGCCGAAGCCAGGGACCAGCACAACCGCCTCGTGCTACCCGACGGCACCGCGGTCGATAAGCGGCTCGTGCTGCTCGGCTCCGACCCGCAGAAGGTGAAGTACCGCAAGCCCAGGAAGGACGACCCCGTCCAGGCCGAGCAGGTCACGCGCGCTCAAGCCCAGGTTCCCGACCCGGCCGCGCTGCTGGCGACGCAGCGCGCCGGTGCCGAGGCGCTGCGTGTGACCCTGCCCGATGGCACTGTCCTGGACGGCAGGGTCGTCCTAGCGAATACCACCGTGACCAAGGTCACCTACCGCGACGGGCCCGCCACGAAGGCCCCAGCCCTCTTCGCGACGAAGGAGGACGGCACGACCAAACTGCACCCGAAATTCGCCCGTACCAGCGCCGGTCTCGTCATCCACGAAGACTTCACCAGCTACTACCCGAACCTGCTGCGTAACATGCGAGCGTTCTACAACCCCGAGCTAGGCGAGGACCGCTACGCGAAGATCTTCTTCGACAAGGAGCGCTACGGCCACGAGATGAAACAGCCGGGACTGTCCGCAGAGCAGAAGACACGACTGAACACGCTGAGGAACGGCACCAAGCTGATCCTCAACGCGGCCTCGGGGGCAGGCGACGCCGGGCACAGGACCCCGATCCGGATGAACAACCGCATCATCTCGATGCGCATCCTCGGGCAACTGTTCAGCTGGCGGATCGGGCAGGCCCAGACTCTCGCCGGCGCGCGAATCATCTCGACAAACACCGACGGCCTCTACTCAGTCGTCGGTGACGAGAACGGCTTCGACGAGACAACCAACAACCGCGTGCTCACCGAACAGCAGACGGCTATCGGCATCGACATCGAACCGGAGCTGATGTTCCTCATCAGCAAGGACTCGAACAACCGACTCGAGCTGGCCGCGCCCGAGGAAGGCCGGACTGTCGCCGACAGCGCCATCATCTCCGCCTCCGGCGGAACGCTGGCCTGCCATGCGGGCCCGACACCGACGAAGTCGCTGGCCCACCCAGCGGTGATCGATGTGGCTCTGGTGCGCTACCTGCAGACGGTGGTCAGCAGGGGAGAGTCGGCTCTCGCCGAACCATTCGACCCCACCCTGGGCCGGAAGATGATCGAGGAAGCGATCCGCCCGGAAGACCCGACTGGGACACTCCTGCTCTTCCAGAACGTCATTGCTGCCTCCCGGGGCTCGATCACCTATCCGTTCGCCGCGGAGCCAGTGGCGGGCGGCTCCGAGGCCGGCACAGACACCGACGCCACGCTCACCAACCCGAGGGCGCTGCAGATGGTCAACCGGGTTTTCATCGTCCAGGACGGCACCCCCGGCGCCGTCAGCCTGCACAACGCGGGCGCGTGGAAGGTTACCGCCGCCAGCCAGAGCAAACGTCGCACGAGCGGTTCCGCCGGCGTTCGACGCGACCCGATCGCCCTGGAAATGCTGCGACACCACGGCTGGGCCAAAACCCGCGCCGAGGCCAGCACATCCGACCGCCTTACCCTGTTGCCCGACGACCAGGATGTTGTGGTCCGCCGAATCAACGGCATCGACCCCTCCTGGCCGATGCTTGTCATCAACGACGACCTCCAGGCACTGGCGGCCGCGTACGTCACACGGCTCATCGCCGCGCTCGACCTCAACGTCTACACCGGGATGCTGGGCGAGACATTCACCAAGAACTGGATGAACACTCCGATCTGACCCAATCCAGTAACCGGCAGCACCGCCGGACGCGCGTCGCGCCGTTTGTCGGTGACGTTCACACTTCGCCTTTTGTATTTCCGGGTGACTGGCATTAGTTTCACCAGTTACACCGCGCAATCAAGAAATAAAGGAGCGTCACATGGCCAACAACATCGACGCGAATCTCAAAGCGGCTCGCGACAACATCGCTCGCATCAAGGCAGATGTCGAGAAGCGAGACGACGCTCGCGTCTGGGAAGAGCCATTCGGTGCCGCGCTCGCCATCTTTGAAGATGCCGGTCAAGGGCTTGCCTCTGGGTGTCTTTCTATCGCCGTTGGGAAGGCCCTTCTTCACATTGACGCCGGGCGGGACGCATACAGCATCTCTGGCGCCGATTGCGGTAGCGATTGGTCGCTGTCGACCGCCCATCAGGGGTCGCGCAACGAAGGCGGCGTTCCGGCTATGGACGACAACGGTGTACCCGTCAGCACATTTACGACAGGGAACTCAACGTGGGTAACATCGTCCCCATACTCCCGACCCGACCGCGACCGTGACGGCCATAAGTGGCTGCGTGATTACGTCAACGGCTGGATCACCGGGCATGCGTAAGCGCGTGCCATCTGTGGTCGAAAGGCCTTGAACCCGAGGGCCAGCCGCACCTCGCAGTTCACGAAGTCCCAGATCTCGAAAGGGGGCATCCTGCGACCTTGCCTTCGTGTGCAGCGATACTGGCGCGGCTCGAGGAAAGGCGGTCAAATGCAGCTCATCGGCTCCGACCGTTCTGGGCGACACTGGGTAAACTCACCGAGTGACGGATCGCCTCGTGAGGTGAAACCGACAGGGAGAACTGACAGCGGCCATGATGAGCACCAACAGCCAACGCGAAAAGGCAGTCGAACGGCACCTTCTGCGGAGATGTCGTGAGAGCGGCTTTCTCTGTATGAAGTTCGTTTCACCTGCCCGCGGAGGAGTACCCGACCGCGTGGTCATCACTCCCACCGCAGGCACCGTCTTTGTCGAACTCAAGCGTCCTGGCGAGCAGCTCGATCCGCGTCAGCGCGGTGTCCACACCAAGATGCGACGCTTCGGCGCCGAGGTCCACGTCATCGACGATGAGGTCGGGGTCGACGACCTCGTCACGCGCCTTCGCCGCGGCGGGTGCGGTCCACCCGATCAACAGAAGGAACCGTCAAGACCCATCTCCACGCGACACGGCAGCATGAGGCCGCGAATACCGACGATGTCGCCGCGGGAATGCGACACAAGCCCGCGAAAGCACGCCCATGACGCAACGTAGAACCAAGGCCAACAAACCGCACCCCCAGGCGTTCCGCCGCTTGACCCGCAACGAGCTCACGACGTTCGACAAGGAGGCCACAGATCTCATCCTCCAGGCAATGGAGATCGGATGCCTTGGCCGCGTCTCCGCCAAGGGCCACTGCGTCCTGCGCAACAACGCAGGGGGATCCATCACGGTGTCGCGCAACCTGACATCGCCTAACAGGACAGCCCAGAACGCGCGGGCCGACCTGCGCCGGCTGATCGCCGAGCACCGCGGCAACCCGGATGCCCCGGCAGCACACCGGACGCCGCAGCAATCACAGCAGATGACGGTGAGGCAGGCCTTCGTCGAACACGGAGCGGCGTTTTCCCGATGGTATGCGGACCTGCCCGAAGGGCTGCCCGCAGACCAACCGCTCGAGATCACCTTCGACGCGGACGCTAGACCGGTATTTGCCGTGACCTGAGCCGCGGACGCGCCTCCTCGAGCCTCCCCGGGACCCACACCAGTATCGCGGGAATGACTGCGCAGCACGGTAGTCGGACCTGTAACAGGAACTCAGGCGGGCTGTCCGCGCCTGCTCAGCACCACAGCGCCATCGCTCCGATGCCCTGCCCGCCGTGGCAGATCCCGGCGACGAAACAGGAGCTGATTCCGAAACCCAGTGCCAGCGCAGGAAAGCGGCAGCATCGAGACCCGTTGCCATGGATCAGCTGGCGTGACAACAAGCTGCCTATCGCAAAGGAGAAGGCCGAACGGGAAGAGCCGCGTGCCGCGGAAGCCTCATGTCCGGCGCAAGCTCGGGCAGAGGTCCTGCACATCGCGATCGCCCGCCCGACAAGCAACACCACTCGCGAGGAGGTCGTGAGACATGACCATCATCACGCCCCGCCCGTCGTCGGCTCCCGCTGTGCTGGAGCCGCACCAGCAACAGATTCACGACTTCGTCGCCGCCCGCCCGTTCGCCGGCGCATGGATCAACGTGGGCGGGGGCAAGACGCTCGCGACGCTCCGCGTATTGCAGACGGTACGGCCGATGGGCCACATCCTGGCGATTGCGCCCGTCGCGATCGCACGGTCGACCTGGATCGACGAGATCGAGAAGTGGGGCTTCCCGATCAGGACGAAGTCGCTGATCGTCGACGATCATGACCGGAAGCTGCCGAGGGAGAAGCGTCTCGCGCGTTTCAGAGAAGTCTTCACCGATCCGCCGACGATGTACTTCGTGAACCAGGAGTTGCTCACTCAGCCTTGCCAGACAACCGGGCTGATCGAGGCAGTAGCGTGTGCGCCAGCTGGGCCGGCGATCTCACCCGAGAGTGCGGAGATCCTGGGTTTGCTGCGGGCTCGGGGACCGCTCACCCGCGACGAGCTGATCACTGAATACCGCAACCTGGTTGGCACCCAGCCTGGCCGCACAATCCCGGCCCAGAGCACGATCCGTGCCGGGATTCAGGAGCTGCACCAGGCCAAGGTGGTGACAAGGAAGGTCCAGCACTGCCGTGTCTGCTCCGGTGCAGGCTGCATCGAATGCAGGTTCGGCCTGGTCGACCAGATGCCGATCCGGGACGTCAACGGCCAGCAGACCATCATCTGGCCCTTTCCCACCGTCATCATCGACGAATCGCAGGGCTTCAAGTCCCATGCGAGCAGCCGCTTCAAAGCGCTTGCCCAAGTACGGCCCGCGATCCACCGGCTCATCGAACTTACCGGCACACCAAGCCCGAACGGCTTACACGACCTGTGGAGCCAGGTCTACCTGCTCGACCAGGGCGAGGCGCTGGGCACAACCATCACGGAGTTCCGCGATCGCTGGTTCGTCCCGAAGATGGTGCCTGGCACCACGATACCGGCGAAGTGGATTCCCGCAGCTGACGCCGAAGAGGAAATCCACCAGGCAATCTCGCACTTGGTGATGAGCGCCAAGAACACCTCACTGGCCGTGCCAGGATTGAACATCCACGACGTCAACGTCACGCTCCCGCCGGACCTGATCCAGGCATACAGGGAATTCAGGCGCAACCTCGTACTCGACGTCGTGAACACCTACCTCGGTGAGGACGGCCAGCTCACCCAGAACGTCCAATCGATCATCGCGGACAACCAGGCCGTGCTCACTAGCAAGCTGATGCAGTTCGCCTCGGGAACGCTCTACACCGCCGACCCGGACGAGCCATCGACCAAGGGCGAGTACACGGTCATCCACGACAAGAAGCTCGAGATGACCGAGTACCTGGTGCGCAACAACGGCGGAGAGCCCGTGCTCATCGCCTACCAATTCCGTTCCGACCGTGAACAGTTGCTTGCACGCTTCACCAAGTCGGGCGCAGACGCACAAGCCTTCGACGGCTCACGTGACATGGTCCGCCGATGGAACGCCCGGCAGATCCCCGTGATGCTGGTGCACCCGGCCAGCGCCGGCCACGGGCTGAACCTGCAGCACGGTGGCTCGACGATGATCTGGTACACACTGCCGTTCTCGCTCGAGCACTACCTGCAGACCAATGGCAGACTTCACCGCCCTGGGCAGAGTCGGCCCGTCAACATCTACCGGCTCATCGCCAAAGGCACACAAGACGAGCGCATGCCCGGCGTCCTCGCTGACAAGAAGCGGGTCCAGGACAACCTCCTCGACGCCGTCTCCGGTGAACTCCTGCTGCTCGCCGCCCTGGAGGACGAGATCCAGGATGACCTCAACGACCTCTGGATCTCCGAGCGAATCTGAACACCCGACCAGAGCCAGCTCAGCTGCGACGCCACAGCCGCGGGTGCCACCACAGCCGAACATGAGGAAGAAGCCGGCCGTGCTGCCTCACCCGCCGCTCCGCGAAGAACGCAGCCATGCTCACCGGCATCACGATTGAGCCCACCGATGTTCCTCTGGCTGCGGGAAGTGCTCTGCAGCAGGGACATCACACCCGACCGCGAGGAGAACCCGCGATGACGACCACCGTTCCGGACATCACCATCACGCTGCACGAAACCCAACGCCGCATCGTCTTGAACGCGCTGTACGACAAGGCCGCCGAGACGGACCACTATCTCAGCGGCTATCGGGAGGACAAGACTCCAGGCCCGCTCGATACGTGCTGCGACAAGCACCGAGCCCTTTTCAAGGACCGCAGCGCTCAGCGCGACACGCTGATCCAGCGGAAGGAGCAAATCGTCGCTCTCATCGACCTCATCGGGAGCTCGAGTCCGGCTGCCACGACGGCGGACAGCGAGCGCTAAGACCTCACGCCGACGACCGTGGCCAGAACAAGTTCGTTCATGGCCAGCCCTTGTCCCGGTGCCGTCGCGGCCGCGACGATCAGCAACCTGGATATCACGGGAGCGCCGTCGTCGGCATCCCGCACGGCCCAGCTCCTGTGGTCAACACCCACGGTGGCCCACAGGCTCACCGGCGCCGTGCGGGATCACCAGCGCGGCGAATCCTTGGGGGCCCAGAGTGTCCCGCCGAACAGGGGAGAACGATGAGTCCTGCGACGTCGCCGGCGACCGTCAGTACAGAAAGGACCCTTCCGTGATCATCGAGAAGATGGGGAACCTGCTTGACGACGACGCCGAGGCACTCGTCAACACGGTCAATTGCGTGGGCGTCATGGGCAAGGGCATTGCCTTGGCCTTCAAACACCGCTGGCCGGCGATGTACGCCAGCTACCAGGAGCAGTGCCGGCGCGGCCTCGTCCGACCGGGTTCGGTACGCCCCTGGCGAGGCGAAGCACGAGGTTCTCGCGCCGGCATCCCGCTGATCGTCAATGTCGCTACGAAAGACCACTGGCGGGATCCCTCACAGATCGAGTGGATCGACCAGGCCTTGCCGCAGCTTGTGCAGCTCGTGCACAGTGAGCGGATCGACTCGATTGCCATACCGCCCCTCGGCTGCGGACTCGGCGGCCTCGACTGGGCCCAGGTCCAGCCGCGTATTCATCGCGCGCTCGAGCCTGCGCTTGCCGAGGTCGACGTCCGGCTGTACCTGCCGATACGCACCGACTGACCGACTCGGCCTGGATCACGAACCCTGCCTCGACCGGGCAACTCGCAGGCTGGTTGCACTTCCAGGCACGTCCATGCCCGCGCGACGGGTTGTTGACCATCGAGGCCCGGCGGCACGTCGATCCGCCGCGGCGTGGCTGGCGACGTAATGACCAGCGGTGCCCTCCAGCGACGACAGCCGGAATCCACCCTTGCTGGCCTCGGGCCGGGGCGGGCAGGCGTGCTTGGTCGCGCAGGGCGTCTCGCCCAGCGAAGGGGAGGCGGGGCGGCGGGCGGCGTAGCCGCCCCGGGCGCACATGCGACAGGCGAAGAGGCTCCGAGGACAACCGTTCCTCGGGGCCTTTCCGTTCTGGCACCCATCACAGAGCCGGCACCTCGACCGTCGCACCCCGTCCTCGATCGGCACCCGCGGCATCTGCGCAGTGGGGTGCACCCAGTCATCCAGCCATGTGAGAACGGCTACGCGCAGGACGCCACACCGGTCGGGATCTCCCGGCCCGGCCATCTCACAGAACGGGAGACCCCGGGGAACACGCACTGGCTCGGTGACCTCCCCGACCGCGCCGTCGACCTCGGAAGGGGGCATCGTGTGAGCATCACCGCACCGGAAGCCGAAGGTGAAGCGGCCATCCCGGAAATGGACCTCGATCAGAGCTGGTGGGAAGTTGCTCTCTGCGCCGAGACAGATCCGGAGGTCTTCTTCCCCGAGAACGGTGGCAGCACCGCGGAGGCGAAGCGCGTCTGCGCTCGATGTGAGGTTCGGGCGCAATGCCTGGCTTACGCGCTGCGCAACGACGAGCGCGTCGGCGTCTGGGGTGGCCTCTCCGTCCAAGAACGCCACCGTGTGAGGCGCGGCCTGCCCGGCAAGTCCCTTACCCGTGCCCAGATACGCAGGCAGGAGCGTGACGACGTCATCGTCGCGATGACTGGCAGGGGGATCAACGTACCGTCCATCGCCGCGAAGCTCGGCATCGCTGACCAGACCGTGTACAGGGCGCTCGCGAGGCACCGTGCTCAGGCAGGCGAGAAGCCCGGCACGGCCGCCTGAAGCCGGGATGCAGAGATCGAGCAACGTCGCGCCCCTCGCCTGTCCCTGAGCGCCCACATGCGGCCTTCCCCCGCCAGCCGTTAGCCGCAGCGTGGTTCCCGCCGGCCACGGGGCTTGCCGCCCGTCGATGCGCATCGCGACGGCGACGTGATCCCTGTTTTGCTGTGAGGCCAGGCGTTCGGAGACCTCGGCTCCTCGGACACCTGATGAGCTGACTGCGCCAGTGACTGCACCGATCCTACTCGGCGTTACCAGCGGCGCCCTGTCGGCTGGACTGGAAGTCGATGTAGTCGAGCACGGTGCGCAATTGCTCGCTCGAAAGCTTGCTTGCTCGCAAGGTCACCTCCTGCACTTGCTGGCGGGAGAGCGTCTCCGGGCGCGCGTACTGGTCCCGCAGAGCACGGCCTCGCGCGCCACGGTCGAAGTACCCCAGTTCAACGCCGAAGTGATCAGCAAGCGTCTGGGCTGCCTCCAAGCTCGGCTCGTTAGTGCCGTTCGCCAGGTTGTACAGGTGCGCCCGGGAGATCCGCCTCGGGTTGTGTTCGAGGTCTTTCGCGAGATCGGACACGGAGTAAGCGCGGCCATCGTGATGCTTGTGCAGGCTGATCAAACGGCGCAGCAGCACGGCGAACGACTCGCCTTCCTCACCAGCCGTCGTGTTCTGCATGTCGTGATCGATTTCGGACACCACACAGCCTCTCGTCGGCAGTCCAGAATACCGGACTCCTTGGTCGTAGTGTAGGCCAAAAGTTGACCCGATGTCCCTGAATTCGTTACTATCGAGCGAAGATCAGTCCAGTATGTCGGACTGGCTTGGTAAAGTTTCGCCTGGGACGCCTTCGCTGGAACGCGTTGATGACCACTGGCAGCGGGGCGGTAGTGCGTGGGCGGCAAGAGCGCGGGGAGGCGCCTTGATGAAGATCAACACCGGTGCGATGGTGGCCGGACGATGGCTCCGCCGACGAGGATCGGCGCCAAGATGGCGGGCTGGTCAGGCACCTGGCGGTGCCGGTTGTCTGTCGAACGCGCGTCCTGGGTGGCAGGCGTCGCCGTCGGCGATGGTGAGCGAGGTTCGCTGATGACGGAGCGTCGCGATGATCGAACCCAGTCCGAAGCGTCCGGATCATGCGGGTTCCGCGGGTTCGACGAAGCGCGAAGGATCATGTGGTGCTATGAGGCCAGGGCTCGAGTGCATGAGCGCTTCGGCCACACCTCATTCCTCGCCGACAGAACCATCGCGGCTGTCCACGTGGAGAACACATCGAGGGTTGACCGGGTTTCGCTCGCTGCCTTCGACCGTGAGGGCACGTTCGTCAGCGGTGACGCTCTCGACGTCGACGAGCCGAGTCAGCGGCTCGACATCACGCCCGAATTCGACCACGACTTCACCAGCATGGAGATCCCCGAGGGGTCTGAACTCGAGCAGGCCATCGCCCGCGAGGATGGCTGGGTTGTCGACTTGCAGGTGCTGCGGGAGCATGATCCTCTTGCAGACCGGCGGGCCACCCAGCGCGCCGTATTCCTGGCCCATCTGGGTGACATGCTGAACAGCGGTCAGGCTCGCGGTTTCCTGCTCGGACAGGTCTCAGACACGGAAGATTCGGATGAACCGCCGGAGTCAGATACGGGCTGATGTATTGGCGTTCCCGTTCCGTCTCCAAGCTCGGCAGGACTAGCCGAGTGTGTGCGCCAAGCGGGGCCCGATCGTCTCATCCAGCGCCTGCGGTCACATAGGTGCTCGGTTGAGTTTGCTCGCACAGGGATGGAAACGAGGTGGACCGGCTTACGCCGGCCCCGGGTGGAGTTCGTGGTAATCCAGCCCCAGTGAGTCGAACGCGCTTGACGGGTCTACTCGGCATGGAAAGCCAGCCTATTCTTAAGGGTCGAGTGCAAGGTATCCCGAGGCGAAGCGGGCGACCTGGGGCCGGGCTCCTGCTGACTTTGAATGGCGTAGACGGTGAGGCCGTGGCTCACAGGCAGGTCAGCATGTTCCTCGTTGTTGGTGTCGCAATGATCGTTGCGATGTCCGGCGGGGTGCTGTGCCTCCTGCTTGATCCGCCCCGACTGGGCGCCCGCCCAGACTGTCGTCCTGACGAGCAGACGGGGACTTGGGAACAAACACGACGGACGCGATAAGAGGAGCAATTCCGTAAAATCCAGCCTCCTGGTGAATTGGGCTACACGAGTACTGTCGCGTCTGTTGTCCGCGATGACGCAGGCTAGGTGATCGCGGCTGCGGCGAGGCGCTCACGACCTGGGATGGGACAGTGTCCGACGGTGGATACTCGGGGACGGAACCTGCTGCCGGGGATGCGCTGCCGCCCCCTGAGGGTGCCGATGTTGGCGCGATGAAGTAGCGGCGGACGGATGCCGTTACTTTCGTCGACCGGGTTCACTGCCGTTACCACGCATGAGAACTTATGGATCCGGCGTGGTTCGACAGGAGAGTCGCCTCGGTCGAAGTCCGTTTCTGTGAATTTCGTTTATTATCCCCGTGCTCGCCTGGGTCGCATCTGCAACCTATCGTGAGCGTCATTAACTGATAACTATCGGCCCATCGAATATTGACCGAATGTCCTGTTCGGAAGCTATTTGCCGAGTAAGTAAAGCGCTATTGAGTGACATCGAACAGAAGGAACAGCATCGTCATGACCAACTATTCCGTAACCGCTAGCCAGCTCACCGAGGGGGCCAACGTCTTCATACGGGGCAAGCTCGCCTTCGCCCGCCTCACCCAGCCGATTGAGGGCAAGGCGCTCGCCGCCAGCGATCAGCGCAAGGTCCAGAACGGCATGAGCCCGGTCGGCAAGCCGCACACCACCGCGACCATCACCGGGGCCGAGGTCCAGTTCAGCGACCCGGCGAACCCCACGCTCGAAGAGCGGTTCGTCTCCGAACGCCGTTACACCTCGAAGAAGAACCCGGACACCGGCGCACACTACTCGATCGACTCCAAGGGAACCAACCTGCCGATCATCGCCATCCCGGCCGCGGCAGGTAATGGCACGTTCGACCAGGACACGAGCGGCCAGGAACTCGCCCACGGACTCGACGTCACCCTCGTGCTGCGCGTCTACAAGCCGAAAGACTTCAACAACCGCGGCCTGGCACTGAGCCAGGTGATCGTTCACGAAACTCCGCGGTACTACACCGCTGGCGGCGTCGCCACCAGTGAGCTCGCCGCCCGCGGCATCGTGTTCAACACCCCGCCCCATGCGGTCCAGACCCCGAGCAGCGGCAGCGCCCTCGGTGCTGCCGAGGACGCCGTCGGCGCAGAGGTGGAGGACGACCTGGTCTTCCCGCAGCCTGTGCCTGCTGCCTCGACCCCGGCGCCGGTTGCTGCCCAGCCTCAGGCCGACGAGACCGCCGAGCAGAAGCTCGCCCGGCTCGAGGCCGAGAACGCAGCGCTGAGGGACGCCGGCTCGGCCGTAGGCGCGCCCGCCGCCGTCGGGGCTGGGGCCGAGGGACCCTGGGATAACCAGAGCGGCGCGAGTGGCCAGCAGGCCGGGATCACCTTTCAGGGCTGATTCGTGCCGATCATCGACGGGGCCCGCGTGCTGACCTGAGCGCAGTGCGCGGGCCCCGCTTTTCCTTGATCGTCCTTCACCAACCCCATACCGAACGAGAGCGTGCGCACCACGATGCCTGCAGCCGACCCCCGGGCATGGTTCCCGCAGTTCTATGACAACTCCGCGATTCGGGCGCTGGCAAGCGCCCGCCGCTGGACCGTCTCGGGACAAATCGGCGAGGACCCCGACGAACGCAAAGCGCCGATCGACCTACGCGAACTGATCGACCACGGCCGCGTCCGCGGCGCATGGTCCATCGGACCGGCCTGCCTGACCGATCTCGACGAGCTGACGTGTGAGCTTCCCAGCGCCAGCAACGCCGCCTTCTACCTGCAGGCTCAGACCGACGGTCTTGTCGTCATCGATATCGAACCGCACTGCCCACCGGAGGCCACCGCGGATCTGCTGCGGTTGCCCGGAATTCTCTACTCAGAGCTGTCGATGTCTGGTCGCGGCATCCACCTCGTCACGCCGGTGCCCGCGAACCTGCACGACTTCCCCGTCGCCGCCGCCAAGCGCCTGCTGCGGGAGGAGCACGGCTGGTACGAGATCCTGCTCGACCACTGGGTGACCTTCACCAGGTTTGCGGTACCAGAACACGTAGTCTGTCAGGCTGCCGCCGCGGCCAGGCCGCCGCGAGTAGCCTCCATCGAGGACCTCTATGCCGACCTGGCCGTGAAGGCCCGCGAGAGCGCCAATGTCTCGGCAGCCGCCGTCAGCACTGAGGGCTCGATGCCCGACATACCTCACGGCACGATGATCGTCGAGCAGACCCTGCTCAGTGCCCGCGGCCGTCTCCGCGCGCCGAGCGACTTCAACGACGACCTGTCCCGCTGGGAGTTCTCGGCCCTCGGCACGCTCTATCACTGGATGCAGACGCCACTGCGCACGTTCAGCACCCTCGGCGCCCAGTACTCCGCGGGTGACCGGGCGTGGCTGCTCTACCGGGCAGCGCTCGAGGTCATCCCCGTCCGCCCCAAGCACGGCCAGCTGCGCAACGGCAGGCCGTACCTCCTGGATCGGGCGGCCGCACTCGTGGCCGAACGTGAGGCTGCAGAGGGGCGTGCGCGGCACGTCGTCCGGTCCCTGCTCTGAGGCTTTCGTCGCGGAGTGCCGTCGTTGGATGACAGGACGGGCTGGATCGCGCGGAGCGCGATCGGGTGGCGACGTGCAGCGGTGCTCCGTCGCCACGGGGACCGGGTGGTGCGCCCGTGCCCGTCGCCGGCGAGTTCTGGATCTTCGCGCACACGTCAGCACGTTCCTCAACGAACCACCCTGACCCTCTTGCTTCACCGAAATCGCCGCACCGGTCCGCGCCACCGGCCTGCGTCGGCGGGCGTCTTCGCTCAGCTCACCCACGACCAGAAAGACATCATCATGAAGTTCAGCGACACTCTGTCCACTCTCGTCAAGCAGGCCCTCGAGGTCGGTGCGACTCCTGCTCTCATGGGTGAGCCCGGTATCGGCAAGTCCTCCTTCGTCGAAGCGCTGGCCTATTCGATGGGCACCAAGGCCTTCGTGCTGCCGTGCAACCAGCTGGCGGACAAGGCCGACCTCACCGGTGCGCGCCTGGTGCCCTACACCCAGTCCGACGGCACCCAGAGCTACAAGCAGGTCTTCTATCCCCACCAGGTAATCCAGGAATGCATCGACTACGCCTTGGCCAACCCGCGTGAGTGGCCGCTGCTGTTCCTCGACGAGATCAACCGCACGACCTCCGACGTGACCTCCGGCGCGCTCACCCTGGTGACGCTGCGCCGTATGGGCCATGTCGAACTGCCCGACAACGTCCGCATCGTCGTCGCCGGTAACGACAAGGGCAACGTCACAACCCTGGACGAGGCGAGCCTGTCGCGTTTCGCGATCTTCCACGTCGAACCCGACGCCGCGACCCTCATGTCGGTCCTGGGCAACGGTATGAACCCGTGGGTGAAGAAGGTGCTCACACAATACCCGAACATGGTCTTCCAGAAGTCGATGCCCAACGCGATCGTCGCCGACGGCCAGGCCGACGATGGCGACGACAACGTCACCATGGCCGAGCTGTTCGACGGTGGCGAGGAGATGAACCAGCTCACCACACCACGCACCATCGACACGCTGTCGAAATGGCTGAACAAAGCCGATCGCCAGCAACTGAAGGAGTACCTCGCGACTGCGATCCAGATCGGCGACCGCGACACGACGCTGCTCAACGAGACCCTCGAGGCCTTCACCGGTGACACCACCTTCACCACGCAGCTGGTGTCCGTGATCGCCGAGGACCTCGCGTCGAACTCAGGCGGCCAGCAGAACCGCGTGAACGTGCCGAAACCGAACTGCTACGCGCAGCTGAAGGCCGCGAACACCGTCACCGATCTCGAATCGGAGATCGCGCGGCTGACCGAAAACGAGGTGTCGGGCTCGCTGCTGTACGCACTCCAGGAGAACGACGACAACTCGCGCCTGCTCGAGAAGCTGGCGCAGGCTTCCAGGCAGATCGAGTCCCAGCACATGCGCACGCTCATCGAAATGGTGGCCACACAGCAAATCGATCGCCAGAACCTGGAGGCATTCCTGGATGTCGACGCGCCGGTGGTCAGGACACTCGAGCCCAGCCTGCGGGCCTTCTGCTGATCCGCTCACGACTGGTCGTGGGGCCGCTCGCTCCCGCTATTCCCGCGGGGAGCGTGCCGCCGTCCCCGTGATGGGCGCAGCCGCCTCACGACCGCAGAAGGAGACCGCGACATGACGATCATTGTCACCAATCAGAAACCTGCTGTGCTCGACGCGGTGCACACCCTCTCGTGCACCGGCGACTACGACCCCATGCCGGCGATCCAGCAGACCCTCGTGGACCCCCTGCTAGAACCCCTCAGCCCCAGCACATCGGCGACCATCACCGACTCGTCGGGCCGCGACCTGACCGGCGACCTGCTGACGCTGCTCATGGACTGCTTCGGCGACACCATGAACACCAGTGCCGAGCGGACCGCCAAGGAACTGCTCGGGCAGACCCTGGTCGACTACGACCCGGCGACACCCCTGCCCGTGGGTGAGCTTTTCGCCGTCCAGGCCGGTCAGCACAACAAGATGCCCGCGCCATCGACCCGGGTGCTCTATACGGCCCAGAACGACGTCGTCCCCGCGGCGAAGGCCCTGCTCGCCGGCGGAGCCGGCGAGAGCACGTTCTTCGCCTCCCTCGCCTACACCTTCCACCCCAACACCCTGGGGTTCTGGTTTCAATCGTCCGCGGCGTTCGACAGCTTCAAGACGTGGCTCGCCCAGCAGACTCAGACGATGTCGAGCGCGCTGCCGCCGGACACCACCCGGCTGCTAACCGAGTTCGCTTCCCTGAGCCTCAAGGAGCTCACGGAATCGCTGCTGCTGCGCAAGGACGACGCGGATGGCAACGACGAGCACTCCTTCCCTCGCCTGCTCCTATACATGCTCATGCAGTATGTGCAACAGCAGCGAGCCCACTCCGCAGCGAACAGCACGGCCATCGACGTCGGCGTCCTGCCATTCACCGTCGGAGAACTGTTCTGCCCTCGATCCCTGGTCCTGGTCAACGTCGAGGCCCATGCCCGCGCCTCCGCAGCGAAGATCACCACGGAGTGGAATCTCATCAGCCAGGCACTGGCCTCGCCGGTGAAAGTCGTCTCACACGCGAAGCTGTCCAAACTCACCTCGCTGCCCAGGGCCGCCGCGCGCGCCGCGACACTGGCGGCGAACCAGAAAGCGGGCCCGCCCGGCGGACGGTCGGCTCAGGTTGCGTTTCGCAAGCAGCCGCCGAGCAAGCTCGACCTGTTCCGGGACATCACTCGCGTGCTGCGCCGCATGGGAAAAGTCTCCCAGTCGCAGAACGTGTTCCGTACGTCGAAGACGACCTTCCTCAAGGCCAACCGCAGGAACCCGGACGACTTCAACAAACCCGGACGGGCCACCTCCGCGCAGTACATGCCGGACCTCCACGTCTACATCGACACCTCCGGATCGATCAGCGAGGCGAACTACCAGGAGGCGGTCATGATGCTGATCAGGATCGCCAAGAAGCTCAACGTCAACCTGTACTTCAACTCGTTCAGCGACATCCTGTCCCAGGAAACGCTGCTCAAGGTGGAGAACAAGTCCACGCGGCAGATCTGGAAGGAGTTCCGCCGGGTCCCGAAGGTGACCGGTGGCACCGATTTCAAACAAGTCTGGGACTACATCAACGCCTCAACGAAGCGCAAGCGCCAGCTGAGCCTGATGATCACCGACTTCCAGTGGTGGCCGCCAACCACGCGCGAAGAGCACCCAAAGAACCTGTACTACGCGCCATGCTCGGCCATGGACTGGACGACCATGGTCGATATGGCCAAGAAGTACGCCGACTCGATGCAGCACGTCGACCGGAGTATCCGGCAGAAGCTGCTCGGCATGGTCGCCTGACTCCGCCACCCCAGGAAGCAGCAGCAGCGCCGATCCGGCACCTCCGGATCGGCGCTGCTGCTGCCCGAGGTCGATTCTCACCCACCCGAATCACCGCTTGAGCAGTGACGCACGTGGTCAGCGTGTCCGCGGCCCGGGCGGCACCCACCGATGGAGACCCCCATGGCTCTCAGCAACTTCACGTCGGGCGGCTCCGACGACGACAAGAGCGGCAGCGGCGGGCACCCTCCGGGCCTCCCGGCCACAGGACCGCCTGCCGGTAGCAGCGCCATCGACATCGCCGGGGAGTTCCTCGTCGACTACAACAAGAACTTCGAGAACGCCGATCCGACGATGTTCCGCGACACGCTCATCGAACAGGTCCTCTCGGTCCTGATCAGCAAGAACAAGCCGAACGTGCTGCTGAAGGGCTCCGCCGGCGTCGGCAAGACCAAGATCGTCGAGGACATCGCCCGCCGCATCGCGCTCGGCGACACCCTCATCCCTGACCAGCTCAAGGACCACACGATCTACGAGCTTCCGATCACCAGCATCATCGCAGGCTCCGGGATCGTCGGCTCCTTGGAGGAGAGGGTCAACGGGATCCTCGAGTTCGCCTCGGACCCCAGGAACAAGGCCATCTTGTTCATCGACGAAATCCACCAGATCACCGGAGGTTCCAGCAGCCACAGCGACCCGACGAGCCGCAAGATCTCACAAATCCTCAAACCCGCGCTCGCCCGCGGCGACCTGTCGGTCATCGGCGCGACCACCTCCACCGAATCCCGCGCCCTCGACGAAGACCCGGCTTTCGCCCGGCGATTCACCCAGCTCATTGTCGACGAGCTCAGCGTCGAACAGACGCTGGCCGTGATCTCCACGGTCCGTCCCGGTCTCATGGCGCACTATCGCCACCAGATCAGCGTTCCCGACGATGTCCTGGCCGACACGGTGAAGATCGCCGAGGCAAACTCCCGGGCAGGCCAGCACCGGCCCGACAACGCGATCACCTTGCTCGACCGAGCGATGGCCGATCGCGTCCTGGAACAGAAGAAGCTCATCGTCCAGGCCGAGAACGCCGGAGACACGGCGCTCGTGCAGACCCTGCGCTCCCTGCGCCAGGTACCGCTGACGGCGACCCGTGTGCTCGACGTGGCCAAGCGGCTGATGACGGGCAACGCTCAGCGCCCGCGCTTCGACGTCGCAACGCTGCACGCCACGCTCACTAATCGGTTGCAGGGTCAAGATAACGTGCTGAGCCAGCTCACGGATTGCCTGGCGCGCCGGGAACTCGACCTGTTCCCCTCGGCGACGCCGATGACATGGCTGCTCGCAGGAGCGTCGGGCGTCGGCAAGACCGAGACCGCGAAGATCATCGCAGAACAGATGACCGGCACCGAGCCGATCATCCTCAACATGACCGAGTACCACTCGGAGTGGTCGACCGCGAAGATCATCGGCTCGCCCCCGGGCTACGTCGGATCGGACTCCCACCAGGAACTCCCGTTCGACACGCTCGAGTCCAATCCGCACCGGGTGATCCTGCTCGACGAATGCGAGAAGGCCGACAAGGCCGTGCAGCGGCTGTTCCTGTCAGCCTTCGACGAGGGCTACATCCGCAACGCACACGGCAAGGTGCTCGACTTCTCCAAGGCGCTGGTCATCTGCACGACCAACGCCGCCCGGGACTCGCTCGACGGCAGGCCGATCGGGTTCGTGTCGGCTCCGAAGACGTTCTCGCACCAGAGCCTCACCAGAGACCTGACGAAGTACTTCGACGCCGAGCTCCTGGGCCGGTTCTCACTGGTCGTGGGGTTCAACCCCGTCGACGAAGAGACCTACCGGAAGATCCTGGCATCCGACTACGCCCGGCAGCGCGAGCGGATCCTGGACGCCAAGCCCCGCCTGGCCCACACCCTGCCCCCAGAGATGCCCGACGACACACTTCGCGCGATCACGGAGAGCACCTACGTGGACTCCCAAGGCGCTCGGCCCGCGGGCAGGGCGGTGCGCACCTGGATCGAGGATCTCCTGCTGGCCGCTCCTGCTGGCAGCAGCGCGGCGACGCCGGCACTCGTGCTCGCGGGGGAGCCAGAGACCTCGACCACCGACTAAGTAGCAGGCCGCACCTCCATCGAGTGCCCCTACTCCGGCCAGCCCGGTGCAGGGGCACTCGTGTATCTCGACCGTCGCACCACGACAAGGACACCGATGACCATCACCAGCACACGATCGCGAGACTGGACCGCCGATCTCGCCGACACCGCCCGAGCGAACCTCACCGCCTACTCCCGGGACGCAGGCGAGTGCCGCGACCTGGGGATGATGCTCGGCCTGATCGAGGTCGACCCGGACGGATCTCTCGTCGCGGCCAACCCCTGGGACGCCGATCTCGGTGATCCCGCGTGGCACGTACCCAACAGGTGAGCCGCCGGTGTTGAACGACCGCGCGCCTGGGCGGTGCGCGGTGCCCGGAGTTGACTGGCCTTCGCCGCAGACCTGGGCTCAGGGGCCTGACGGCCCCTGACGGGTGGGTTGAGAGAAGCACGGGAGGGCTCGTCGCCTGACGAGAGCCCTCCCGTGCTCACCCCTGCACCCCGACGCCCCACGCGCAATCGCCTGACCGTTCCCGAGCTGGTCAGCAGGCTTGCACGCCTCGGGGATTCGACTCTCTCGGCTCACCTATTGGCCGTTCGACGAAAGACGACACCATGCCCATCTTGCTTGATGACATCGACCTCTCGACGGCCGCCGTCGCTCAGCGCCAAGCCGCCGACCCGAAGTTCTTCTCCTCGAAGCTGACCGGATCGGGTAAGAAGACCGGTCTGCTCAACGAGAGCCTGAGGCCGATCAACAACACCACCAACACCGCCTACGCCGTCAATCACGACATCGAGTTCAAACAGAGTTCGACCCAGCACCACATCACGACCTCGACTATCCCGCTCGCACCGATCACTCGCCGTGCGCTGCTCTCGGGTGGCTCCTTCACCGTGGCCACCCCGCACGTGGACGACCGGTTCGTCGTCGATACGTCGGCCAGTTGGCACCAGGATCGGGATGTCGTGTTCGACATGACCCCGCAAGGCCTGACTTTCTACGAGGACAAAAGCGGCGACAGGGCCAGCCGTGACCTGGTCATCCAGTACCGCATGGAGATCTTCCTCTTCACGAAGGGAATCGGCGAGCCCGAGCGCGCGACCTCGGTCTCGCACTCGGGCGGCTACCACGGCAACCACGACGCTGCCGTGGTCTTGCAGTGGGACACCAGCCCGATGGAGAACGCTCGCGGCTTCATCCAGAACGTGCTCAGCCGCAACGGGCTGACCGGCTCCAACCTCGACGACCTCGAGGCGTGGATGAACCAGTACCCGATCTACGAGCGGATCACGCGCCTGGCCCAGGCCTGGGTCTCTGAGACCGTCTCCGACGAGGTCTGCCGATACATCACCGACATGCCGGTCGGCCCGACCGACGAACAGCTGAACATGCTCGCCATCCAGCTGCGCTACCTGGAGAACTACAACGTCCCGCTGGAGGCCTACCGCCAGATCCACCAGCAGCTCAACCAGACCTACTCCGAGCAGACCGCGGCGACGCTGTCGAAGCAGAACCTCAGCCTGTTGATGAACCACACGCTCGACCACCTCGAGCAGATCAAGGCCCAGCTGATCGTCCCCCCACAGCCGACCACGTCTCCGGCGCTGCCTGCCCACCTGTCCAAACAACAGCTCGACGCGCTCACCACGCACGAGCCGCTGGTGATGACCCAGGCAGGCGCCGGCACCGGCAAGTCCACCGTGATCCTCCAGCGCATCAAGTACCTCGAGGCCTGCGGGGTGCCTGCCAGTGACATCACCGTGCTGTCGTTCACCAACGCCGCAGCCGACAACATCACGGAGAAGAACCCAAACGTCGGCTCGATGACCATCGCCAAAATGCTCATCGACATCTACTCGCTGAACCACCCGACCCACAAAGTCTCAGCGATCGACACGATCATCAACTCGATCGACATCTTCTACCCGAGCAGCCAGTTCGCCGCGCAGTTCCGCACACGACTGCTGGAGGTCGACCAGAACAAGACCGGCGCGTTCACCGCTCTGAACACCTTCGTCGAGAACAACTTCGACGAGGTGATCGCGCTGCTCGATCGCATCGAGCAGACCTCGCTGGAACTGCAGATCATCATCTGCTACCAGAAGATCGACGACATGGCCGAGCCCGCTCACGTGCAGTCGAGCTACCTCATCATCGACGAAGTGCAGGACAACTCGGTCTTCGAGTTCATTTACGTGCTGAAGTACATCACCAAGCACGCCCAGAGCCTATTCGTTGTTGGCGACGCCTCCCAGACGCTGTACGAGTTCCGCTCGGCGAACCCGAAGGCACTGAACACTCTGGAGAGTTCGGGGGTCTTCGCGACCTTCAGGCTCACGACGAACTACCGGAGCAACCAGGAGATCCTGGACTTCGCGAACGTCGTGCTCGGCGGGCTGGAGACCAATCAGTTCGCGAACATCCAACTGCAGGCGAACTCGCTCGCCATCCCGACTGCTGGTTCTTTCCAGGAGAAAGTAACCCTGGAATATCGGGTGGTGCCCAGGCTGACCAGCTTCGTCAACCAGGACCTGCAACCCATGATCCGCAACACGGTCATCCCCGACTATGTGGACCACTGCCTTGATCGGGGTGAACAGGTTGCTTTCCTGGCCTACTCGCGCCGTGAAGTCGCCATGATCCAGAGACTCCTGGAGGAGGCATATCCGGACCGGCGCGTCGCCTCCCTCGTCAGCGAGCGGGTCTACGCCACGGACATCTTCTCGAAGTACATCAAGTACTTCTGGAACGACGTCCTGCAGGCTCAGCCAGCCAACGCTTCGTTCGTGGTCTCTCAGGGGATCAAGGACAATATGGACAAACTGACGAAGAAGGCCAGCAACCCCAAGGTCGAGAAGGCGATCCTGCGCGCCATCTCTGAGTGGTGGATCGAGAACAGCACCGTCATCAACGGCATGGTCAACCTGTGTAATCAGGGTGCCCTGCACGACCGTGTGTTCTTCGATCGACTCCGTGACAACCTCCTCTCCTTTGAGATCACGCGCAACCAGCAGAAGCTGAATGTGAACAAGAAGAAGAACCAGGAGCGCAAGCGGAGGAACCTCGAGTCCAAGGCAGATCTGATCGTTTCGACGATCCACGGTGCCAAGGGCCTGGAGTTCGACAACGTCGTCGTCCTCTACAAAGAGGACACCACGATGAGCCAAGACACGAAGCGGATGTTCTACGTGGCTTTCACCCGGGCGATGAACAGCCAGTACGTTCTGGCTTACGGAACGGTGAGGACCCCGCCGATCCAGAGCAGCTACGAGCAGATCGTCAACGCTCTGACCGAACGCGACAAGAACAACGCCCAGCGCGCTCTGGGCATCGACCCGGCCCAGCTATCCGATGAGGACAGCGATGCCGGGACCGGAACCACCGGTGCTCCCGACCAGGTCGCCCAGGTCGTCTGACCGGGGTCAATCTTGCACGGCACGCGGGCGCCTCTCCTGTTTGAGGTGAGCGCCCGCGCCTGCGGGTTCTCATGTCTGTCCACGTGATCCTTTGCAGCGACTGCGCAATCCCGAAGGAGCTTCGTCATGGCTGCATTGCGCCGCAAGACCACCGGGCCTGTCTCCTACAAAGCTACCGACGACATCGACCCGAACCGGCTCGTACCCGGTGTCCAGGCCCTCCGCTACACCGAGGCCGCACCTGGCGGCCAGCTCGACGTGATCGCACCCTGCTGCGGACGGATCGCCCGACTCCGCGGCGACTGGCTGCACACCGACCACCTCGTCCTGTGCACCACCTGCGCGCTGGCCTACGACGTACAGGTCCTCGACGAGAACGACGGAGGGTTCGGCGCTGTGTTCGTCGTCCGCGACGAACAGGCCGTGCTGGTGCGCCGTCGCGCCCGCACCGGCTGGCTCGCCCGCCAGCACCCCGGCGATGTGCACCGGCCTGCACCCGAGAAGCGGCCGGCGAAGCGCCACGGCACGAGCCGGTGAGCTCGCACCCGGGCAACCGATCTTCGACCAGTAACCCACCACTTCCCGTCCAAACCGAACGGAGCACGACGTGAGCAAGACCAACGCCCAGCGCGTCGCCGACTTCCTGGAGCAGTACACCTGGCGGTTGCCCGACAGCAACCTCATCCTCGGATACGGCGACCCGGACGACGGGGAGTGTTCCTGACCGCCACGGACCTCGACGCCATGGTGGACGAATTGCGTGCTTACCACCATGCGGTGAACGACGCTCTGGACGCCGCCGCACACCCGCCGGCGCTCCACTCCGGGGACGACGAAGAGACGCACCGGTACCTGACCGACGGGTGGACCACCTGTGAGAGCGCTGTGCGAACCGCTCTTGCTCGGCACCTCCCCGGCCTTTCCCGCCACAGGTAACGGGTCCGGGTGACGCCACGAAGTTTGGCTTCGGCAGTGCCCCACCGATTGAACTAAACGCGCTGGAGTTCCAACAGGCGCTAGCTGCGGAGCGGATCACGCTGCCGCCGTCGATCCACATAGGTCACATTCCGTCAGACAGCACCTAGCCAGCCCACGACGCGAGTGTTCGACTGACCGCTATCTCCTCACATTCAACTCCGCGCACGGATCCTCATGTGATGTCGCGACGACCAATCGCACGGAGACGGGAGAAAGATCATGAACGACGGCATCGCGCCCCCGATTCCGTTGTCGCTACAGCACCTTCCGGTCGTAGGCGGACTGGTCGTGCCTTGGATCACGCCCCGTAAGGCCGACGGTCGATACTTGTTCGGCTCGGTCGATCGCGATCGGGCGAGCCGCGCCGTGCTCAATCGATGGTGCGGTGTCTGCGGCCGCCCGCTCGAGGACCGGGCGGTGCTGATGATGCGCCTGTCGGACTTGTCGCGCCACTGCACGAACGAGCCAGCGCTGCATCCCTGGTGCACCGCGTACACGGTCCAGTCCTGCCCGATGGTCGGTGGTCGACTTGATCACTATCGCTCGTCCTTGCCGCAGCTCGACACGAACATGCTGCTGGCGCCCGACGCCGCGGCCCGACAGGGCGCTGCCGCCGAACCCTGGTTCGCTGTGTGGCTCGCTGACTACAACGTGATCATCGACCACGGCAACGTCGCCGCCTCCTACGTCGGTGCGCGACCGCTGCGTACCCGGCCCATCACCTGGCGCCTGCCGAACATCTTCTAGCCACCACGATGCGCAGAATGTGAGTACCGACATCATGCCCACACCCATCGACCCATTGGCCCAACATCCTTTACTGGAAGCGATGCTGCCCGTCGCGGTGCTGACCGCGCTCGATGAGGTCGCCGGACTCACCGCAGCCGAACGCCGGCGCCTGGCGTCCGAGGCTGCCACCATCATTGGCTCCCACGGCGACGACCTCATGTTCGGCGGCAAGCACACCGGCGACGCCTTCGCCACCCTGGCTCGCGCCCTGGCAGTGCTCGCGCACCAGCCAGGGGGTGTCAGCTTCGCCGGACTGCACTGGTGCGTCGGATCAGGCCACCACGGCACCCGGGACGCGGCCCCCTGTGCCGCCGAACGCGCTGCCGAACAAGTCAGTCCCGCCTCCGCGGCCGAAACAGGCTTCCCACCTCGCGACCAGGGGAGTACTGCGTGACTTCCATGGGCCCGCGGACCGGCTCCGACGCGCTCGCGCCAAACCCGGCCGCAACATACGACCTGATCATTGGCCACGGCGGTCGGATCGTCTTTCACGATCATTACGACAGCCCCGAGGTCAGGCTGCGCGTCTGTGTCGGGATTCTTACCTGTTCCGACATCGTGAACCGGGTAGTCGATAGCCCTCGTTCTGCCGAAATCCGCGACCTGTACCACGCCTGCGCAGACCAGTGGAGTACCGCGCCCAACGCTGTCGTCGATGCCCTCGCCGAACTCTGCCGCCAGTGGGGTGTCCAGATCTACATGAGCACCACCACGGAGAAGAGCGCAGCTCCGGCCACCCTCTTCTCCGTCATCACCACCTACGGCCCCGGCCAGGCCGTCGCCGAGCACTTCCCATCGAGGGAGACCCGGCAGAACAGCCTGATCGAGCGCGCCGGCCAGTTCTTCGCCACGCCCGGCTGCATCCCCGAACTCGTGCTCGCCGACGAGCGGCATCTGGCGGCCCTGCTGGCAGCGCTCCTCAAGTCAGCGACCGTCACCCTCACCGAGTCCGTGCTCGATGAAGCCGACGGCATCTACAAGCCCTCCGGCGTTCCGCCGCAGATCGCCTGATCACCGCACGGAGCGTCGTTCGCCAAAACTCGCACCCTCCTACGAAAGCGAGCACGCATGCCCGCCTCCACCATCGTCGCCTCCGGCGGCGAATTCCGCCTCTACGACAACTCCGTGCAGACCTACGATCGCCTGCCGGTGGCGACCTACACCATCGCGTTCTCCAAGATGACCGGCTACACCCTCCGCCAGGTCGATCCGCTCACCCCTGGGGATGAGACCATTTACGGCACCCACGACGAGCGCGTGAAGCGCATCGTCCGCGGCTACGAGGCCATGGACCGATCCCTGGGCGTGATCCTGTCCGGCGACAAGGGCATGGGCAAGTCCCTCATGATCCGGATGCTCGCCAAGCAGACCCGCAACCAGCTGTCGCTGCCCACCGTCCTCGTCCAGCACTCGACCCCGGGGCTGGCTTCCTTCCTCGACAAGCTCGGCGAGACTGTCGTTGTCTTCGACGAGTTCGAGAAAGTCTTCGCCAGCGGGGGCGAAGACGAATCGCAGAACCAGTTCCTCAGCCTCTTCGACGGGCTGAGCACGACCAAGCGTCTCTACGTCCTCTCAGTCAACGAACTGCGCCACGTCAACGACTACATGCTCAACCGGCCGGGTCGTTTCCACTACCACATGCGGTTCGGCTATCCAGGCCCCGAGTCAGTCGCCACCTACCTGCGCGTCCAGGTACCCGGGATCCCCGACTCTCAGGTCGACGAGGTCGTCGAGTTCTCCCAGAAGTACGACCTGAACTTCGACCACCTGCGAGCCCTTGCCTTCGAACTGCGGCTGGGGGAGTCGTTCGCCGTGATCGGGGAACTCAACATCAAACGCATGGAACGCTCCGGATCCTTCGCCGAAGCCCGAGTCATCTGGGGGAACGGCGACTCCGATGTCCTCATCGGCGCCGTCGACATGTTCGACCGTGACAGCCTGCAGTCGATCGACGACTATGACGCCGACATGTGCCTGCAATTCCGCCTGCGCGACGCAGAGCGTACCGAGGATGGCTACGTCCTCCCGGCAGGCGCCTTCGTCCTCGGCGACACTCGTGGCGGGGACGAAAAGCCCGAGAACGACGAACCACAGTCTGCCGTCTCGGTCGTCATCCGCCGCCATCGAAAGCCTTCGATTGACTTCTGAAGTGCCTGATGGAAAGGAACAAAGAATCGGAAGGTACATAGCGAGACATTCCGGCACCGCTGCTCCGGGCACGACGTCCCTGAGGGACGACGATCAGCTCGATAGGTGATCACGGAGATCGTGGGAGGCCGGGAAAGAAAGTGAAGCCCGATGAAAATCACGGATGGATCCACGCGGGCGGCCCAGACGTGGACGCGGCACACGACACCAGTGTGGGACGGCGCGACCTACGAGGTGTGGTCACATGACCCAACGGGAAATCGGGTTCTGATCGGGCACATCGCATACCGGAGTCCGCGTGCGAAGCACCCACCACAGTCCTGGTGGGGTAGCTGGCATGCCACTATCGCGACCGGTTCGCCTACCAGGCAGTGCAGGTGGTGGTCGGGATTCGACAAGACCGCTGAGGCCACGGCTTTCCTGCTGGGCGTGTACATGGCCCACGTTGACGCCAACCTGGCCGCCGGCGGTTCGGGTAGTCCATTGGCACAGGCGGAATCGGACGGTGACACGGTGCCCCTTCCTGCCTGGTGAGTGTTCTCATCCGCTCGTCCTCGTCCACGAACGACCGTGTACCTCGTTGCACGATGCATTGGTCGCGTTCCCCACCTTGTCGCTGTTCTCGACGTTTCGTCGTCACCGGGGCAAGAGAGGTACAGCTCGATACCCGCTTCCTGTCGTTAGGCCGCGCGCCGTCGTCCTCGGTGACGGCGTACGGGGACCGGGATCGGGCCGAGGGAGCATCGCGGACCCCGATAAGTATCCGGTAAACGCGAGAGGACAACGCCTGTGAAGATCCAGTACATCCCCGTGCCCGACGGCGCTGAATGGCAGGTGCTCCTCGAACGGGAGGTGACCACCCTGTGGTGCGTCACCGTCGACCACGCCGGCCTCGGCATCCCGCACAACGTCGACCCCCGGTCCGCGTTGACGAGCGCCCTCGAGGCGCGTGCGGTCGACCTGCTCGCCGAGGGCAAGGCCACGGTGATTGGCGAGGAGAGGCCACCCGTCGAGATCAGGAGCTGGGAGCAGTGCGGCTCCGCCCGCGCCCGCGAGGCGCTGGAGTTCCACACCGCGCGCGTCGCGGCGGACAACGCATAAGACGCGCTCGTCGGCCAAGTCCGAGGGCGGATTCGGCAACCCGTTGTGTCACCGCCTCATTCCTGACGCGACCCCGCCACGGTGGTTCGGCCGTGGTGGGGTCGCGTCCATGTCCACCCCCTAGACGGGAGACCACGATGCCCGCTCACCCCGCGCCGCTATTGCTGCCCGCTGATGCCACCGACGTAGCGGTGCGCGCCCTGATCGCCGAACGCTTCGGCCCCGGCTCCACGATCATCGGCGTTACTGCCCCCGGCGGACACCACCCCGGCATTCACCGCGGCGGGCTCGCCATCCCCGGTATGCCCCGCTGCGGGATGGTCAGCCACGGCGAACTCCAGCCAATCACCCAGGTGCTGGCCGCCATCGACAGCCCCGACGCCCACCAAGTCATCAGGCTGCTGCGCGCGGCCGGGATCGCGCCCTGCCGGATGTGCCGCCGGTGTTGGCGAACTGGGCAGCTGCCGCAGCACAGCCGAATCCGTTGTTTCAGCACTCGCACTGTCTGAACTCCACCCGACCAATCCACGAGGAACTCGTCCACGTCATGCCCCAGGTCGCCTCATCCGTGCGCGCACCCGCCAACACCCTTGGCTGACCCATGAACCGCCGCTGCCCATTGCCACCCGGAGGCCCCGTGTCCATTCCCGTCGACCCCTACACCGTCACCGCCACAAGCGGCGCCACTATCGGCCACATCTGGCCCGGACCGTGGGCACGCCCCTACACTCCAGCCGACGGCCGGGCCACCGCCTGGTTCGCCCGCTCCGTCCACGACCACGCCGATGACCCGTTCCTGCACGATTTCTCCAGCCGTGCCCAGGCCGAGCAGTTTCTGCGCGCACGCCATGTCATCGCCAACCGCGCTGACCATGAAACGCTCCTGCTGGCCCACCCTGAGCGCCGAGCCACCGGCCACCGCGAAGTCCGCGTCTATCTCGAAGGCGCCGAGGACCAGCTGCTCCCTGCGCTGTTCACCTACGACGGACCCCGGTTCCGGAGCGACGTCGCCGACATCGCCGTCGCCGTCATCAACCGCGGTTACCACGACGACCACGAGCAGGCACTCGCGTATCGCGACGGCACGACCATCACTGTGATCCACCCCAATGCCTACGCCGACCACCCCGACTACCAGCCCGACCAGTACTTGCCCGACAGCGATGGCCGCTACGTCCTGCTCCCTGACGCAGCCTGGCGCCCGGTCAACGGCGAGGACCCGAACCTGTCCGAGCCGAGGTGAGCGTCATTCCCAGTCCCAACCCGGTCCACCACCTGCTGCCGCGCTCGTGCGCGGTGCACCACCCGTGTAAGCGGGAACGCCCCGGGCACCTGGTTCCGGCTCTGCGGGCGGGATCCTCCCTGACTCCACCGAGCACTACGAGTTCGACTTGTCGATCAGCGGCTTCGTCATGCCAGTACGTCGACTCCGACACCACACCAAAAATTCAAGAGCCGAGAGGACCGCTTGTGTGCCAGACATAAAACAGCTCCTCGAGACCAACACTGCCTCGGGAGAGCGACGGACTATTCAAGTATTTCAGGACTTCTGCGAGCTGTCTGCCCTGACGATCCGGAACGCTGTCGATCGAGACGGATTCGACACGCGCGAAGCTCGGTATCTTACGATCGCCGCGACCTACACGCCCGAGGAGATGAATCGATTCGCCGCGGCGCTCGCACATCTCACGATGGCACTCAGCGACCTGCTCTCGGACGGCCTGGGACACCTGTACATGAGTCTCGATCTCGGCAATGAGCACCTTGGACAGTTTTTTACGCCCTATGATGTGAGCCTGCTTGCCGCGAGCATGACTTCGGACGACATGGTCAGCCGTCTGCAGACCCAGGAGTTCATCACCATTAGCGAGCCCACCAGCGGGTCTGGTGGCATGGTGATTGCCATAGCGGATCTACTCAGCAGATCAGGCGTGAACTACCAGAAGGCCATCCACGTCACCACGCAGGACATCGACATCACGGCCGTGCACATGACCTACGTCCAGCTGGCGCTGCTGCACATCCCCGCGCTGGTCGTGCACGGTGACGTTCTCACCCTCGAGGAGCGCGACGTGTGGCCCACCCCAGTCCATGTGCTGGACGGATGGGACATGCGGCTCCGGGAAGCCGCAGCTCCCGAGCTTATCCGCTGCGGCACGGCCTCCGGTGCTGAGGAAGGAGACGGCTGACCGCGGCTCGCCGGAGTGTCATTTCGGCGAGTGCTGTGCTCAAAGTTGGCGAACAACGATGGCGCTGGCGCCCGGACTTCCGCGATCGCACACGCCGTGACGGCCGCACGACTGGGCCGGGATCTCCGGCGAGGGGTTGTCCTAGACGCAAGGTGACTTTGTTCGTCCCCAGGAGTCGTTTTGGGAAGCGGAGATCCTGAGCCCCGTCGCAGTCGGGCAGGAAGAGCTAGGCCGATGCCCCTGCCCTTGGGTAACCGGTCTTGCTGCTCGGCCGCCACACCTCGGTGTGGCGACCGGGAACTGTGGGGCCATCGCGCGACGAGACACATCCCCGATGCGTCACATCCCCAACAGGCAGACGACTCGGGCGTCGGGCAACAGGACGTCCCGCACATCGGCAACGAAGAGAAAGCACGGAATACCCGCAATGACAAAGCCAACTAACCCCTACGCCGAGGCCTATGCCGGGTTCCTGCGCCAGACCGCCGAGCACGAGCTGGTCGTTCTACGGGACAACGGCGTCTACCGCCACCTGCGGCTCCGGAAGCCTGGCACCCGCATCTGGTCCTGGGACGTCGTCACCTGGCCTGGGCACCTGGTCACGTGCGGCGACATCGCCGACGGGTACATGTTCGCGAGGAAACATGACATGATCGAGTTCTTCCATCTCCCGAGTGGGCGCTGCGACACGTACTCTGACGGGGCGCCGCGCCTCGGCTTTCGTTACTGGGCTGAGAAACTCTGCGGCGACCGGTCGGCCGAGATCAAAGAGTACGCCCCCGACGTGTTCCTGCAACACGTCCACGACACCCTCCACGAGCACCAAACGCTGTCCGAAGAAGCCATCGCCGAGATCCGCCAGGACGACCCCGCCGAAGCCGACCGCGTCGTTCAGCGCCGAGAACTGCTCCTCGACAACGCGAAGCTTCATGCCGAAACCGAGCACGAAGCCCGCGAGTGGCTACAGCAGAGCGAACAACTCGACGTCTTCGGCGAGGACGCCGGGTGGGAATGGGACCTGAAGGATTACGACATCCACTTCCGGTACGCGTGCTATTGCATCGACCTGGCGGTGCGGCTCTACCACGAGACCGAGGTGCGAGCACAGGTCAGCACCGTCGTGAAGCTCGCGAGGAAGGTGATCCCACGAAAACTGAAGGCGGTCGACCTCGGCCGCAGGTGGAAGGAGAGGGTCGCGGTGAGGAAAGTCCGAAGTGCGGCGGCACGCGTGGGCATCAAGCTGCTACCCAGTCCTCGAAGGCCACCACCGAAATCGCAGGAATAGAACGCTCCCTCGACGGGAAGCTGGCTGCACGAGTGCCCGGCGAGTGAGCGGCGTCGGTGCTCGAGCTCATGCGCACCTCAGGCACCAAGCGTTCCGAGGACGTGGTGAAGCAGAGCTGTTCGACGCCCGTCGAGTGCTGAACCCGGCGTAGGGCTCCGATCCGAACGGTCCGGCGGTGCTGACTCCGCTGCGCTCTGTTCAGCTGGCGACGTTCTGCAACTTCGCCGCGCCGGGCGCCGAGCGCGACCCAACTTCGACCCGAACGCTGCTACTGAACGTCATCCACCAGTTAGTGACGGACGTTGTCTAACTGGTGGATGATCTAATGTCGGCTTCGGAGCGATCAGAGCTGTCTGATCGCTCCGAAGCCGGACCCATCGCGTCGGCACCCATATGTGTTCATCCTTCCCAAAAACAGATTGACGTGGCTCGTCTATGTGAGCGATGATGGGTGCACATCAGCGAACGAAGGAGCAGTCATGACGACCGTGCGGGAGCGAGGGACGCGACGCCAGTATCTGGCCATCGCGATCGCTGTCGTGTGCTCGTCGAAGGACGACCGCCAGAAGCCCGTCTCCTGGTTGGAAGAGCGCCTTCTGGGTGACGCGGGCTCCCCACCATGACGTAGATCTCGTCATGTCGAGGGAGCCGCCCATCGGGAAACCGATCCGGGCGGCTTTCTCTATCTAGTGCACCCCTGAACGATTGATTCCTATCGGCGAGCTAGTGGTAGCGCGGCGGTCTCCAAAACCGTTTGCCGGGGGTTCGACTCCCTCCGCCGGTGCTTCACTCCGCCCATTTCACCATGGGCACGGTGCAGTTCATTGACATCTACACAGCGGAGCAAGACATTTCCCAAAGCTCGTCCCCGTCGCCGCACCGGTGGCCAGGGCGAGCACCGGGTCCGGCCGCCGCGCGGCCGGACCCACCGGTGAAGATGGGGCTGTCGGAGCCCCACCCGGCCGTAAACCGGGCGTCCTCGTGACACAGGGGGTTCGACTCCCTCCTTCACCACTCCAGCCCCCGTAGCTCAGCGGACAGAGCAGCGGCCTCCTAAGTGACCATTTCAGAATGAGCTGGCGTGTCGGCTTTGCCTGTGGCGCTGGACGTTCCACGATCACGTCGTGCGTGAGGAAGTCCTGACCGACGAGCTATGGGCACGCCTGGAACCGTTGATCCCGGTGCACCCGAGGCGCTTGCGCTATCCGGGCCGCAAGCGTGCCGACGATCGGGCCGCACTGGAAGGCATCCTGTACGTGGTGCGCACCGGCATCGGCTGGAACCGGCTGCCGACCGCCCTGTTCGGAGCCTCGGGCGCCACCTGCTGGCGGCGGTTGACCGAGTGGCACGAGGCCAGAGTGTGGCAGCAATTGCACGAACAGTTGCTCGCCGAACTGCGCGCGGCCGGCCTGCTCGACCTGTCCGCGGCCTTGGTCGACTCCACCCACCTGCGCGCCCTCAAAGGGGGGTCCACACCGGGCCCAGCCCGGTTGACCGGCGCAAACTTGGCTCCAAGCACCATCTGATCACCGATGCCACCGGTATCCCGCTCGCCGTCACACTGACCGGCGGCCATCGCAACGACGTCACCCAGTTGATCCCACTGATCGACGCCGTCCCCCCGATCCGCGGCGTGGTCGGCAAGCCACGTCGCCGACCTCGCCGCCTCTATGCCGACCGCGGCTATGACCACGACAAGTACCGCCGCTTGGTTCGTGACCGCGGCATCACCCCGGTCATCGCCCGCCGCGGCGTCGAGCACGGTTCCGGCCTGGGCACAGTCCGATGGCCGGTCGAACGCACCTTCGCCTGGCTCAAAGGCTTCCGACGACTACGCGTCCGAACCGAACGACGAGCCGACGTCCACCAAGCCATCCTCAACCTGGCCTGCTCAATCATCTGCCTGCGCAAACTCATTCTGAACTGATCACTAAGCCGACGGGCGCAGGTTCGAGTCCTGCTGGGGGCACCGGCGCCGACGGCCGAGACGGCCGGGCGCATTCGTGCGGTCGTGGTGAACTCGGCGGACACGTCGGTCTTCCAAACCGAAGCAGAGGGTTCGATGCCCTCCGGCCGCTCGCACAGCGCGTTCGTCTATGGGAAGGACACCGGATTTTCACCCCGGGAGGCGCGGGTTCGAATCCCGTACGCGCTACTTCGCGGACCACCGTCATCGACTGAGGTGCCAGTGGTCCGCTTCGCCCCTGTAGCTCAAGTGGACAGAGCGCCGCGCTACGAACGCGGAGGTTTCCAGGTTCGAGTCCTGGTGGGGGCACGGGTCGGCGCGGATCGGCGCCGACGTCGCAATGCTCACGTGGCCCAGCGGCAAGGGCACCGCACTGTCCATGCGGCGATCGCGGGGTTCGAATCCCGTCGTGAGCGCTCAGATCGGCACGGCCGCATGGCGGTGCCGGTCGCACCGGATGCGAGGGGCACTGGCGACCCCACCTGATTTGGGATCAGGAGTCACCGCGTTCGACTCTCGGGCATCCGACCAAGGCCCTTCTCGAGCGGCACGCGCGACTCGACGTCCGGCCTTCCCAGGGCCCGCCGGTGCGGGCCCGAATGGCGCGTTGTTCCAGCGGAAAGGATCCCCGGTTCTCACCGGGGGACCCGGGTTCGACTCCCGGACGCGCTACGCAGGGTTCCCGATTCGCCCCAGATCCCGAGGCTGACCTTCCTCGGGGTGGAGAGCCTCGCCTTCGAGTGCGGTGCTCCAGTTCCGGCGACACGTTCCCGGCTCGGCTCTCTAGCTCAACCGGCAGAGCACCGGTATGAAGACCCGGTGGACAGGGTTCGAGTCCCTGGGGAGCCACCACGTACCACCACGACCACGGCGCAGCGCAAGCGCGCGGCACCATCTCGCGGCTCTAGCCCAACTGGCAGAGGCACCTGGTCGAGAACCAGCCCAGTCGGGGTTCGACTCCCCGGAGCCGCACGCGATACGAACTGCCGCACAAGCTCACCTGGCCGAGCGCCCGTATCGTAAACGGGAGGAACTGGGTTCGACTCCCAGGTGCGGCTCCACCGCCCCCTGCCCGGCCTACCCGGGTGCGGACGGCGCCCCTGTAGCCCAACGGAAGAGGCACCGCGCTCAGAACGCGGCGAGTCCAGATTCGAATCCTGGTGGGCGGCACGCACTTTCCCGGTTGGTGTAACTGGTAGCACGGCGGATTTTGGCTCCGTCGGTCCAGGTTCGAGTCCTGGACCGGGAGCCCTGCAGCCCAATGCCCGTTGGTCCAGCTGGCATGGACACCGCGTTCTGGTCGTGGAGACCGAGGTTCGACTCCTCGACGGGCAGCAGAGCCCCTGTGGCGGAACTGGCAGACGCACGCGGCTCAAACCCGCGAGCCCGCGCGACGGGCGTGCAGGTTCGACTCCTGTCGGGGGTACACACTCTGGAGGGCTGGCCGAGCCCGGCAAGGCACCGGGTTGCTAACCCGAGGTCCGGGGCCAAGGCCCCGGCGCGCGTTCGAATCGCGCGCCCTCCGCGCACCGACAACGAGGTGGAGCATGGCGGTCTGTGCAGCGCTCTGATGAAGCGACGGATCAGGTTCGACTCCTGGCACCTCGACCGCGCACGGCACCGGAAAATCGTGGCCGTGCAAGGAGGATTGGCCGAGCCCGGAAAGGCAGCCGTCTCGAAAACGGTGGTCGGCGTGACGAGCGCCGCGCAGGTTCAAATCCTGCATCCTCCGCCGCATCGCCGGTGAATCGGCGGTGCCCTGGGTCGCTAGCTCAACTGGATAGAGCTGCCGACTCTTACTCGGCAGGTTCGGGGTTCGAGTCCCCGGCGACCTACTCCACCCGGCGTGGCACGAGCGCCGCGCCGCGGGCCGTTAGCTCAAGCGTGCAGAGCAGCCGGCTTTTACCCGGCGGGTTCAGGGTTAGAATCCCTGGCGGCCCACCCGCGCCCCTGTGGTCCAGCGGATACGACTCCGGCGTCCGAAGCCGGGAACGCAGGTTCGACTCCTGCTGGGGGCACCACCACGTTCATTCCCTCGAGGCGCAACAGGCTGTGCACCCGACTATTAATTGGGAGGCACCAGGTTCGAGTCCTGGCGGGGGAGCTGCATCGCACCCAGCGTCCCCTTGTGGAGCCAGGGACGACGCGTGATTCGGGGGACGCGCCGGAGCGCAGACGATCCTTGCACGATCGTCGTGGTGGGTTCGACACCCACGTCTTCCACCAGCACCAAGGCTCACCGCGCCGTTCCGCGCGGGGGCGACGTCCTGTAGCTCAGCGGAAGAGCAGCCCGTTCACACCGGGCCGGTCCCAGGTTCGACTCCTGGTGGGACGACTGTGGCCGACGCCGAAGGAGACGAGGCCCCGGGTTGTGACCCCGGGCGAAGCCGGTTCGAGTCCGGTCGGCCACCCCACTTCCGCCACGGGGCAATCCCGCAGCGGCACCGCGCGCGGTTCGGCAGCCAGCGGGGCCTCATAAGCCCTGCCGACGTGGATCGACACCACGGCGCGCGACCCCGGCCTGGCGTTCGCGCCAGTGCCTGTTCGGCCCACTTCACGACGGTCGTGACGCGGCCTGCAAAGCCGTGGTGATCACCGGGTTCGACTCCCGGGTGGGTCTCCACCGATGTCCCAGCCCCGCTGTGCAGATCCCAGCGCGGGCACGCGCATCCGCCCGAGGCGGGCGGCACAGCCCCCGGGCCCCGCCACCGCGCGAGACCTGAACAGACGACGACGATAAGGACGTGTGATGCACCTGAGGAAGATCATCATCACCAAGACGCTGCGCGTCCCGCGCAGCCCCGCTGCCGCTGGCGAGGGCGCCACTGTGGCCCGGCAGATGGACGCGGCCCTGGCCGGAGCCGGGCTCAAGGCCACCGGTGATCTGCTGGAGCACGTCTCCGGGCTGGAGCCGGGCGCGGCGATGGACTTGGCCGTCGACGTCGTGGCCGCGGTGCGCGAGCTGGTCGGCGACCACGTCGCCCACAACGCCTACTTCCGCGACTTCCCGCGCGGAGTGCCCGACACTGTCGAGTTCTGGGTGCGCTGCCTGCGCGACGCCTCGTGCCGCAGGCCCGCAGCGGCGCTTCGGCGCCAACCGACGCCGAGCTGCTCGCAGTACTCGACCAGCGCCTGGTGGGGCTGCTGGAGCTGCCCCGCTACGGCCGCTACCAGCACACCTACGCCGAACTGCTCGCCGCTCATGACGAGCTGATTCCCTCGGTCAAGGACCGCGTCACGCTCGTGCGACTCGGCGGCACCCTCGACGAGGAGACCACGGCGCTGTACCGGGAGCTGGCCGAGTCGACCACCCCGCTGGGCGAGGCCGACCTGCAGCTGCTCGCCGACCTCGCTGGAACCTGCGGCGAGGCCGAGCTGGGCGAGGTGCCGGCGCGGGAGAACCGCGCCGTGCTCAACGCGGCCCGGCTGGTTACCGGCCAGCCGCTGCTGGCAGTGGACACCGTGCTCGATGTGCTGCGCGCCGCGTGCCAGGCCAGCGGTGGTGACGTCACCCTGGGCGAACCGACGAAGTTCCGCAGCTTCGCCCGCCGCGAACGCCGCGTGCTGATGGCGGCGCTGGATCGGGTCGTGGGTGGCGGGGAGGGCAAGCTCGGTGACGTCGCCCGCTTCGCCAACCGGTTCAAGCGACTCGGCGAAGGGCTGCACCCGCACGAACAACCGCGATTTCCGCACGCGGCCGAAGTATTCGCCGTCGCCCGCGGCGAACGGACCGTCCGGTCTCTCTCGGCACGAGCGGAGCTGGCGTTCGCGCGCGACGACGTCGCCGGTGCGGCCAAGATCCTCACCGATGCGCCGGGCATGCTGATGCGGTCGCTGGACAGGTTGCTGCGCCAGGCCGACGCGTCTGCGCGGGACGCGGTGTTCGCCGCGATGACGCAGGTGCTCGGGAAGGTGTCCGGGCGCGTGCTGTGCTCGGTGCGCGAGCACCTGGCCAACCGCGCCGAGCCGGACGCCGCACGGGTGTTCACCACCCGCTCCCGCCGGGCCTGGGTCACCGACGACACCCGGCCGCCGCTGCCGGGCGAGGTCATCACGCAGGCCTGCGCGATGATCGACGCCGAGCTGACCACCCGGCTGCCCCGGCCCGAACGCCTGGTGGTCGACCCGGCAGTCCTGTCGGTGGCGCTGCCGCTGTCGGGCAAGGCCGCCGAGGCAGGATTCGCCGTGCTGCCCCGCGGTTCGCGCAGCGAAGTTGAGGGCGAGGTGCTGCGGTTCTTCGCCTACTGGCGCGAGGCCGGCCGGCGGACCGACTTCGACCTGTCGGCGCTGCTGCTCGACGACGAGTTCGGTTACGCCGGGCACGTGTCGTGGACGAACTATCACAACGGCGGCGCGGTGTACTCGGGCGACCTGACCCAGGCACCGGCGCCCGATGGCGCGACCGAGTTCATCGACTTCCCGCTGAACTCGGCCGACGCCACTTCCGCCGCCTACGTCGTGCCGCAGGTCAACGTCTACTCCGGCGAGGGGTTTGACGAGGTCGCCGAGTCGATGTTCGGGTGGATGACCTGCGGTCACGACCAGGCGGGGGCACCGTTCGAGGCCCGCACCGTGCGGACCCGCTCGGACATGCGCGGCACCGGTCGCGTGGCCCTGCCGGTCGTGTTCGCCCGCGGCGCGGACGGCAGTTGGACCGCGACGTGGCTGCATCTGTACCTGTCCGGGACGCCGAACTTCAACCGGCTCGAGACCAACCGGGCCAGCACCGCCGTGCTCGCCCGCGGGCTACTTCAACGCGACTACCTCACAGTCGGCTACCTCGTCGAGCTGATGCGCGCCACGGGCACCGAGATCACCACCTGGGAGTCCGGCACCAAGCTGGACGCCCCGGTGACGTTCCTCGGCATGCACGCGCCGGAGGCCCTGCCGGACGGGTCCGAGGTGATCACGCTGGACCGGCTAAACCAGTTGATCCCGGCCTGACCAGGCCGATACCCTGGTAGATGCGAGGCAATGAGGGGACTTCCTTCTACTCCCACCTTGGAATGGTTCCTAGTGCCCTCCCTCTCCTCGCGCCTGACCAACACGGTGGCCTAACGGTTTGCCTGACAGGCCACCATGGCTCCTTCTTGTCAGGGTCGCCTCAGGCTCAATAACCGGTCTGTGCAAGCGCGTAGCGTTGGGCGCCGCAATCGCGCGGTCGCACGGTGGTGCCGATTCCTGGACATCGTCAACCCGCAGGTAACCTCGGGAACTTCTAAGCAGGCGGCCGGCCTGCACGAACCTTCCCGGTGATCCGCATCGTGGATCACCGGGATCCCCTGCCTTCACCGAAGCCGGCAATCATCAACAGCCTTGTCGATAAGAGACCTATTAATTCATGGGTGAGGCAAAGACAAGCAAACGTTGCACGAATAGACTGAGGCTATGAGCCACGATAGCGACACTCCCGATACCGGCTTGCCGAAGTTTCCCGTCAATGTCGTCCCAAGTCGTCAGATCCGGAACGAGGACTTGGCCTCCCTGCTGGCACTCTATCGCCGTGGCGAGACTGAACCACTGATCTTCGGCGATGCGAACAAGCCCGAAGCGGCAATCATCCCGTTCTCTGCGTTCATGCGCTTGATGAAGCACGGCCACGCTGACCATGTCCGTGAGGAGAGCGCTTTCCAGAGTGAACTCTCCCGTCGGATTCAGGATGCCGATGCGCGCAGCGCCGTCGGCGAACCCGACGATGAAGTAACCGTCGAGGAACTCGCCGAAGAGCTTGGCCCGATCGGGCGGCGGTGGGCCGAGGACCAACGTGACGCTCGATCGGACCGGCAGGACAACGATGGGTAGGCAGCCCTTACGTCTGGTGGTCACGCCCGGCCTCAAAGGAGACCTCCGCGCACTGCAACAGGCCGCGGCGCATAACCCACGCGGCCCTCAAGGTCGGCTTTTGCGTGTCACGCTGAACGAACTGGAGCTGATCGCGCAGGGGGAGCGCGGTACGCACCGGCTCGAATACATGCCCACTTATCCAGATCTTTCTGACTGTCAGACCACCTACGTCGGGGCCGACCCGGGTCGCAAGCCGTCACATCGACTCGTGTGGCGTGAACGAATGCCTGAAGGTCCTGGACAGCTAATCACCCGCGAGGTCATCGCACTGGGTGAACGCAACGCAGGGCAGGTCTACTACGTGGCCGGCCAGCGACTGGGTCGCCCCGTTGGCTTCACGCTTGCCGAACTGCGCTCGCAGCGTGAGCCGATCGCGAATCCGTTGCGATTGCGGCAGCAGTCCGTCGAGGCGTCGGAGCATTCCGCTCAGAACCCAGGCCTCGAGCTCGGCTGATCCGTATTTGGTGGTTCCGTTGAGGATTCTTGAACTCTCGTAGAATGCCCAGTCGGCGATTCGGCAGGAAGGGATCAGCGGCTTCCTCGATGTCTGCCTGGGCTGTCTGCATCAAAAATGCAAGGTTGGGGACGGCGCGTTCGCCGCCTTGCGGATCGACATCAGCGTCGTACTCGCCGGCAGTCGAAAGACGTAGGACATACAGACGCAGAGAAACCCCGGTGACGCATTTGCGTCACCGGGGTTTCTCTTTTATCCTGCTTGTTCCTCGTCATCTACAGGCCGACTCCACCTTCCATTGTCCGGTGTCGTCGAAACAGTCACGGGTTGTTGATCGCCTCGCACGTCCGCGGTCGGACCAGGTCCCTGCCCTCGGTGCTCTCGAGCCGACGATTGAGGTTGCGCGAGGCCGAGAACTTCAGCACCGAGTAGTCGTTCACGGCCTTCCCGCCGAAGCGCACCTTGTGGCCCTTGTGGGCCTGGAGGTAAAAGCGACCGAAGCCTGTGAGTACCACTTTCTCGCCATCGCTGATCGCGCTGGTGAGCTCACCGAAGAGTGCCTCGTACACGTCGTTGACGACCCTGATCGGCAGCTTGCTGCGCGTCGCGACCCGCGAGATGAATTCCCGCTTGCTGATGCGCGGATGTTCGGTCGATCCCATTTTCCACCTCGGCCTAACGTCGTTCAGGTGTGTATAGCGCTTGAGTGCAGTCGATGCAAGACCTAGCCTGGAGAACTGAGGCTAATCAGTCTGTCAGTAGAGCGCTGACTACAGTTCGAAGTCGGGCTCGATCTCCTGCCGATGATCCCTGGTCTCGTAGTCGACCGTTTCAATGATCGAACGAGTCTTCGGATCCTGGCGCATATTCACGACTTTGTCGTGGGCTTCATCGAACTGCCGCTGCGCCGCAACACGGTGCGCCGCTTCCAGCGATGCCTGGATGTGTTTATCCCCGAACTCCAGCATCGAGTCCACTGCCGACGTCACGCCCAACTTGATCACATTCACGTTCGGCTTGTTCTGCGCTCGCTGTTGCTCCCATCGGCTACGGTCTTCGGGCGTGACATAGCCGAACATGCGTGCGAAGTTCGATCCGTACCCGGCCTGTTGCTCCCCGACCTCCTGCTGGCTGCTCATCATCTTCCTCTCGTCTGCGTGCCGCCCTGGTCTGATCGTTTATGTCGGCTGGTAGTCGTCGGAGTCGGTCTGCCTGGCCGACCACCCCCAATCGAAATCGGCACTCTGCTGGGTCGACTGCTCCGGGCCCGCGTAGTAGACGTTGGGCCTCATACGCTGCGCGTGGACGAATCGGACCGGGTCGTCGACGGCGGCCTGCAGCGTGGTCTGCCAGTCGTTGCCGAAGCTCAGGCGCAGCGAGTCCTCGACACCAGGATGCGTCGCGCCGACATCTTCCATCGCATCGGTGAAGGCGTTGGAGTAGACCTCCTGCTGCCTGTCCGGCGGCAGGCCGTCGATGTCCATACTTGCGAGCATGGACTTCGACTGATCCAGCCGCTGCCTGAGGATCTCGGGCAGTCCGCGGGTATCCAGGCCCGCCTTCCTCACGGCGTAACCGACGAGGTAGCCCATGACGCTGCCCGCGTACGCCCTCTCGTCGTCCCGGGTTAGTCCATCGAGCATCGAGTTCGCCATCGTCTCGGCCAGCTGCGCCTGATGGGTATCAGCATCCATGGGCCGCCGCAGCGTAAACATGCCGTCGTCGGGAATCCGGCGGCCGAACTGATCATCGAACTGCCCACTCCAGACCTCGCGTACCCGGTCGGTGCCGGCCATCTGTTCCGCGTGTGGCGGGGACTTGACGATCCGGCCGTGGGCCATGCCGTTGAACATCAACCGCATCTCGGGCTCATGTTCCATCCGCTGGCCGATGATCATCCTTGCCCGGGTGACGACCTCTATACGGTCCAGGCCATCGTCGGCCATCTGGTCACGCAAGCGCTTGCGCATCGCCCGGTAACTGGCGTAGATCTCGTTGCTGTCGTTCTCCGGCGAGCGCATCCTCCAGAAGGCGTTCTCCATGAGCGCGACCTCGGTCATGGCGGCCGACTCCGGGGTGAACATTTCGCGATGGCCGCGGTCCCGGCGCTCCATGGCCTCCATCCGGCGTCGCCACTTCCTGGACAGGAACGCGTTGCGGTCGGTCTTGTTGCTCTCCTGGCGCGCCATGAACGTCTCGTCGCCGGCGAGCTCGGGCCTGCGCCTGAGTTTCGCCGCGGTGCGCACGTCGATCAGCTCGTTGTACATGGCGACCTGGAACTCCGCCAACGACCGCACCGAGTGGGTCCGGGCATCGACGCGCTCCCGGATCTTGTCCCGCAGTGGCTGCAGGTAGGTGCCCACCTCCTGCTTGAACTCAGGCGACAGCATCCGCATCGCGAGCATCATGCCGGTGGCCTGGATGATCGAGCTGGGATTCACCCCGCGGGTGAGCGGCTTGAGGCAGCCCTGCATCATCATCTTCATGTAGACGTGATGCATCGCGTTGAATTCCTCCTCGCGCTCCTCGTCGTTGAAACCGGGTACCAGCAGCTTGGAGTCCCGCAGCGACTCCATATACTTTTCGCCGGCCAGCCTGATGTCTGCCCGCAGCGTGAGCAGGTGCTCCCGCGGGTTCAGGCCGTCGCCGTCGGCGGGCCGCTCGTGCCTGGCCCTGCGCCGGCGGTTCCGATCGGCCATCGGCTCGGTGAGGTTCGTGGCAAAAAACTCGCGCGCCCGATCTCGCAGGCGCTCCCGCTCGGCGCCAGGGGAGGCCTGCGGTCCGGTCTCATCGACGATCTCGGCATCGAGAATGTCCTGCTCACTCCCAGGCCGCCATCGGGCGTAGGGGCTCTGCTGAGCGCCCTCGGTGCGGGGCTGGTCGTTGCCCGGGTCGTTGCGAGGACCGCCGGCACCCGGGAGCGGTAAGGCTCTGGTCGCCCGCCGACGTCGGCCGGCCCCGGTGCCGTGTTCGTTGTTCTGTGCCATCTCAGAACCCGAACCCGTGGTCGTCGGCGTGCTGCTCCTCGACGTCGAGGCCCGTTGTGTAGACCCGTTGTCGACCACCCACGCCGACCGCGTGCGGTGAGCGCCGGTTCCCGCCGCGTGCACGAGCCGTGTCCTCGGCGGCGGCGATCACGTCGCGCTTGACGACGGTGGCGTCCACCGCGATGTCCGCCTTCAGCCCGCCCAGGCCGTGCTGATCATCGAGGGCGTCGAGCGCCCTGGCCGTCTCCGCCCGGGCCTTGCGGGTGCCGACCGGGGCGAACTGCTCGTTCTTCTCGCCGTCGTACACGCTCTCGCGATTCCTGGCCGCCTGCACGAGCACGTCGACGGTGCCGCCGTAGGCCATCCGGTCCATCACGGTGCCCTCCAGCGCCGGGTCCTCCTCGAGATTGCGGATGAGACCCGTGGTCGGGTCCTCCAGCGCCCTGGCCACGCGAGCGACGTAGTCCGGGTTGACCTTGACGCCGAAACCCTCTTTGGACTCGTAGAACTCCATGAACTGCGCCTCCCACTCCTCGGCTGTGGCCTGGACCGCCTCGCCGTCGACGAACTCGGGCTGCCACTGGTTCGGGCCGGTGTGCTCGAGCTTGCGACCGCGCCACAGGTCCCGACCGGGGCCCTGGAGCATGGCGTACTTGTGCCGGGCCTCGGCCGCGTCGTGCTTGGCCTGCAGGATCGACTGAGTGACCGGGTAGGTCACCTCGAGCACCGCCTTGAGGTCCTCACCGCGCAGGGCGCGGACCGCGCGCTGGCTGAACGAGCCGCCCAGGCCGGTGCCGTGGGCCTTGATCGCCGTGGCGAACATCGAGGCCTCCTGGTCTTCGTGCGTGATGCCGGGCATGCCCCGCTCGTCGCCCAGGTTGCGGGCGTAGTCCTCCAGCTTCTTCTCGCTGCCCTTGGCGCCGGTCTCGACACACACCTGGCGAACACTGCGCAGATGCGCGTCGCGGGAGGAGAACACCAGCGCCGCCCCGAACTCGCCACGCTGAGCCTGGCGGTACAGCCCGCTCAGCTCCTCGGTCACGACCTGCTGGGCGAGCTGTGTGGCCTCGGAGGACTCGGCACCGGTCAGCGCGCGCCGCCTGATCCGGTTCGCCTCGCTGCGCGAACTCTCCAGATCCTCGGCCAACTCCCCGTTCTTCGAGAGCGCAACCTGGGTGTCCAGCGACACCTGCATGGCCAGCGGATGTGACCCGTCGGGGCCGGCCACACCGGTGTCGAGCAGGTTCGCCGGTACCGAGAGCTTGTCCAGGGCTTCGGCCTTGGCCGCCTCGCTGTGCAGTTTCACCACGGCGACCGCGTCGCCGTCGAAATCACCGTCGAAGCACTGATCCATCACCGGGTTGATCGCGGCGCCGGTGAGCCGGTCATCGATCGCGACCCGCAGGTACCGCACGCCCGCGTCCCGCAGGACCGGGTCACGCCACACCAGCGCGTGGTCGCCCTCGGCCAATCCCAGCTGCGCGGCTTTGACCGAACTCAGGGCGATCTGGTCGACGTCGAGCCGCGGGTCCGCAGTCCACACCATGGTCGCCGAGTCCGAGAGCCGCGAGGACATCAGCCCGGCTTTGAAGATGTTGTTCTTGCCGGTGAGTACCCGGTTCTGAACATCGGTCGTGATCGCCTCGAAGGCCCGCTGAGCGCGCGTGACCGACTCGCTCATGCTCTGGCGCACCTCGGCGCGCTTTTCCGAGGACAGGCCCTGGCCTTCCAATTGCTCAGCCATGTAGCGATAGCGGCAGGCTTCGACGAAGACATCCTGGTAGCTGCGCGTGTAGTCGTGAGTGATCGAGTTCCCGTCGTCGAACTCCTGGCCGCTGCGCAGGTGCGCGGAGAGCACCGGCAGCGTCCACGACGTCGCGCTAACCATGTCGGTCTGCTCGCCGGTCGGATACGTGAGCGCGAACGGGATCTCCATGTCGCCGCCCCGGTCGCCGATGATGCTGCCGAAGGCCTTCCGCATCGCCGTGGTGTTGAGCGCTGGACGCTGACCGTGCTTGCGCGGCTGCGTGCGCTGCAGTTCGGGCATGGCGATGAGCCGGCGCGCGGGCCGCTCGTCGACGCCCTCGGCCTGGCCCACGATCCGCAGCGTGCCGTCGGCCTCCATGTCCAGGCCCGTCACCAGCAAGTATTCCCGCAGGTTCGACTCGGCGGCGCTGTTGTGCCCGTAGAACTCGCGCATGATCGCCGAACAGCCCTGCGACTGCAGGGCCCAGGCCAGCTGTGAGGAAGCCTTGCGGCCCTTACCCGCGCGCACCTGGTCGTCGTCGTAGACCTTCGTCTTGTCGTCGACTGCCATGTGCGTGACGACGAACCGCATCTCGCCGAGACAGCCGCGCTGGTGCTCGCCGTCGGGAGTGAACAAGCCCGCCACCCGGCCGTTCATGAGCTCGCGGGCCGAGCCCGCGTTGCGCCGGGAGATGAGCGAGAACGGGCTCATGACGACGTCGAGGTCCGCGTTCGCGCCGAACCAGGCAACCTCGCGCTCGATGCCCTGCGCGCGGGCGTCCCACGGTTTCATGAACCGGTCGACGACCAGCGAGATCACTCCCTTGTTCCCGTGCAGGTCGGACAGCTTGTCGCCGACGACGAGGTCACGGAGCTGCCCGCCGGCCCCGCGGATCTGGTGTTCCTCGGCGAATTCACGGCTGATCACGATCGGATCGTCCGCCGTCCAACCGCCGAAGGTCATCAGCGCTGTGCCCGCGGGCTCGGTCACCTCCGAGGACTGCATGATGGTCGACGCCGTCATCTGCTGACGGTCAAAGGGGTCGTAGCGCAGCGTCACCAGTTCCGGCCGGTTCATGAGTGGGGCCCGCGAGCCGGTCGCGGTGTCCGGGTTGCCGGGAACGATCGTGCCGTCGGCGTTCACCACGGCGTCCTCGGTCAAGTACCGGACGATGCCCTGGTTGGTCGCACCCCCCGTCATCACCGGGTCGAAGTAGCCGCCGGGGGCCTCCACCCGGTTCTGGCCTGTCCCGGTGAGCACCGCCATGTTCCGCCCGCCGGTGAGCCGCCAGGCGTCGAAGTGGTTGTCGTCGGCCGGGTCGATGCGATCACGCTCGGCCCGGTACTCGGCGTAGATCGTCGAGCCTTGCTTGATCTCGTTGGAATACCGCACCCGCCTGGCCTCGGTCCGCAGGATCGAGGCCGTCCACCCGTCCAGCTCCGCGCGGGTCTCCCCGGTGTCCTCGTCGCGCTCGTAGGCCGTCGCCCGCTCGATGAAGTCAGCCGGGTGCTTGGTGCCGTAAAGCTGTGCGTATATAGCGTTGAGCGAGGCTGGCTCACCGGTCTGGCTGCGCCCGGACACGAGGTCGCCGGCGAGCTGATACTGGATTCGTTCGTGCAGGAGCTGCTCGTAGCCGCGCAGGATCGTGCGTTCCTCGACCGAGGTCGGGGGTTCGCCCGGTGTCGGAGCGGCGATCCGGGCCTCGAAGCCCGGGACGATGAGCATGTTTTCCCCGCTGGCGAACCGGGTCACGATCTCACCGTGCGCACCGAGGTCGAAAACCTGGCCGATCTCGCCGGAGACCGGGGTCGCCTGCCCGTCACGCCGCAGCTTCTCGGCACTCCAGCGGATGATCCCCTGCGCGTCGACGAGGATCTCGCGCGGCGTCGCGGCGTTGCGTGCCAGGCTCTCGCGCACTGTCTGGCCGATGCGGCGCAGGAAAGGCGAGTCGTGCTCGGCGATCGGCATCGCGGTGCCGGCGTCGAAGATCACGATCCGGTCCTTGAACCGGGTCGCCTGGAAACCCGAGCCCATCAGCTCGTCAGGGGAGACCCCGCAGCGACGCAGCGCGGAGGCCAGATTGTCCAGATTCGACCACTGACCGGTCGGGCTCGTCATGTACTTCGCGACCCGGACCGGGTCGAAGCGCTGGTCGACCCACTGACCGTCGAGATCGTGCGGCTCAGCCTCCCAGGTCCCGACGAGCTCGAACGGCACGTCCTCGGCGTGCGCGCGGACTTTGTCGGCTGCGGTGCCGCCGTAGACGAGGTTGCCCACGCCGGAGACCTCGTCCGCCTGCAACTCGCCGATCTCCTCCAGGCGCTCCTGGTACATCTCCTCGGTCGCTCCCGGGCGCAGCAGATCGCTGCGCGCCCCGCTGAGCACGTCCCAGTAGGTGCGCTGGATTGCTGCAATCTCCGCGTCGGAGGCGTACTCCGGCGGCTCGACTTCATCCAGCGCACCACCGGTGCGTTCCAGCTCAGCCGCGGCGTAGGCGATGAGCGTCTCGGCGCCGAGCGCCGAGCGCAGGTTCTCCCGTGCGCTCTCCACGGCCTGGCGGGCATAAGCCTCGGCAGGCTCGGCGTCGACGAAGAAGGCCGGCAGCGAGCGGTTCTTCGCGTCGCGCCGCAGCATCAATTTCGATCCGGGCCGGGCGCTCGGCTCCCCGGGAACGACGTAGTCGCCGACGGCGAACATCGACTCCCGGTCGAGGTGGTAGCTATCGGGCACGTCGAGGATCGTGCGGCCGCGGCCGTGTTCGGCGTGCGTCGTGCCGATCTCGCCGGCCGCGGTGTCGGGAAGGTCGTCGCGCTCGACGCGCTGACCCTGTGCGAAACGCAACAGCCTCACCGCCTCCGCCGGGGTGGGGGAGGGCACCGCCATGCCACCGGGCACCCGGTGGTTGGTGGAGTAACGCAACACCGTGCCGTTGTCGTAGATCCGGGCTCCGGCGTACTCCTCCTGGCGCGTGTCGATGAGGCGGATCTCCGTTCCGGTCCCGGCGATCTTTGCCTTGATCTGCCCGGGTTCGCGGTCGCGCAGCACCGCGTAGGACACGCCCTGTGCCTTCAGCTCCTCGAGCACGGCGGCGCACCGGGCCACCGCGCGCTGAGACATGAAGCGGTTGCGGTCCACACGGCCGGTCTGCGGATCGCGCCCGCCGTCGAAGACCCACTCCCGGATCTGGGTGTACTCCGGCTGGCTCATCTTGTCCATGAGCGCGGTGAGTCCCGCGGCGTCGTCGTTCGTCATCGCCCGGCCGGCCTCGTACGGTGTGCCCTCGTCGCCGACCCGCCAGAGCACCATGTTCCCCCGCCGCGGGTCGGCCAGCGTCTCGACTTCCCCGCCCGCCACGCGCGCGATCGTCTCGTCGGGGATGTAGAGCAGGTCGGTTCCCGCGCGCTTGACGGTGGCGCGCTCGGACCAGGCCGGGTCGTACGGGCTGATCGGCAGCTGGGCTGACGCCGGGGCGGCGGGTGCGCCGACGCCGGTGACAGCGGTGAACTCCCGCTGCAGTTGCCGGTAGCGCTCGTCGCGGGGTGTGCGATCGCGGAATTGCGGCTCGTAGCCGGGCACTCGCTCGGCAAAGGCCCGGTCGATGGCGGTCAGACAGTCCGTGACACCCAGCTGCGGGTCGATCACCGCGCTGCCGATCTCCTGGAGGATTTTGTCGACGTGGGCGCGGATCGCCTTGGCTTGCGAGATCGGAATGACCTGTCCGGTCTGATCCCGCGCCTGCCCGACTGCCTTGTAGAAGACGTACTCGTAGAAGTACCTGCGCAGACCGTGGGCCTTCTTCATGCTCATCAGCTTCCTATGGACGCTCGGATTCATAAGCTATGAATAGAGCATATCCCGCTTATCGATAAGAAGCGATAGGCCTTTGAAAGGCTTGTTCGAGAAGGTGGGCCGCCTGTCGTGAGGCGCACCAGGCCGTTCGTAGCCCTGTCACCTCGAGACGCAGCTGGCTACTTCGACGTCATTTCGATCGCCATCGCCCGGTCGAAACTGCCGTCCGCCAGCACTGCCCAGCTTGGCAGCGAGGCCAGGTATTGGTAGAAGGCCGCATGGACCTTCACCGTCGCCAGGGACTTCAAGTCCTCGTCGGTGACCTCCTGCTCGGCGAAGACACGTGAGTTCTCGTCCCCGATTGTCCCGTTGATCCGACGCGCTGCCTCGATGTACCAGTCGGACCTCACCTGGCTGATGTAGGTCGTCGACCCGTCCGCGCTGCGCAGCTCGCCGTCCCCGCCGAGCGAGAAGTGCGCGTAGTCCTGCTCCAGTGCGACCTGCGCTGACTTGTACGCCTCGCCGATCTCGACGTCGAGGCTCTTGATCTTCGCCGAGCCATCGGGGTTGACCAGCATCTCCTTGCTGATGGTTCCCTCGGCGTAGATCCGCCGCTGCCGCTCGTTGCTGGCCGCCTCGCGCTCGGCGACCTCGGTGGCCACCAGAACATTGTCGACGAACTCGTCCTCGTCGAACATCATCGTCGCCTCGTACTCGTCCGGGTCGACGATGACCGGGGCGTTGGGGTCTCGCCCCTCGTCCGCGGCGGTCATCATCGTGATGACGTCCATGACCTCGTCGGAGTAGACGTCCGGATCGAGGCGCTCGATGTCGACGTCCCGGTACCCGTAGGTCTCCTGGTAGAGCGCCTTGGCATCGAAGGCGCGGATCGCCTGTCGCATCCGCTTGTCCAGCATCTTCACAAAGTCCGGCTGGTTCATCCGCACGTCGAAATCGATGGCCGAGGACAGCGTCGGGATCGTCTGCAGCGAGTACTCATGCCCGGGATGGGTGATGGTGTCCTGGAACAGCCGCCACGACATCGGCAGGATCGTCTGGTTGCGATTCCACACCGGCGGGTCGCCGGCCCGGAAGACGATCGAGTTCCGCGGCGAGAGGAAGGCCATGTCGTTGTAGGAGATCAGCGGCTCCTCTTTGGTGTTCATCGTGTAGGAGACGCGCCCCTCGGTCTTGCCTCCCACGACCTTGTCCAGGTCCTGGCTGATCTGCTTGGAGTCGACATAGGACCTGTGCGTCCTGCCGCTCATCTTCTCCAGCGTCTCGATCATCGAGTCGTCGGTGGACTTGAGGAAGACGATGTTCGCGGTGTTGTGCGTCGGGATGAAGTCGTCAGTCAGGTAGAGGTGACGCTCGTCCTCGACCGCGATGCACTGCACGAGGTCGTCGCGCACGTAGTCGACGCTGACGACACGGTTGAAACTACGAGTGCGGTCCTTCCAGCGCTCCGCCTTCCGAGGAAGCAGGAAGGGGTTGATCTCGGGCAGGCGGATGTTCTGCACCCTGTGCGCGTCACGAGCGGCCTTCGGCTCCGACTGGTTCGGAGACGTGTAGATGATGTTGGTTTTGACGTTGATCGCCACACGACCACCAAGGGAGCGAATCAGTTCCTGCACGTTCTCCGCCAACTCCTGGCTGCACGAGCTGAACTCCATCTCGCCCTTCTTGCTGATGGTCCCGTCGGTGTCCATCAGACCGCGCAGCAGGTCACTGCGCTGCTGCACCGAGCCCCGCAGGTAGATCTCGGGGATCGACTTCTCCCACGCGCGGTGGCCGGACACACCGAGCTCACGCGTGAACTTACGGACTCCGTTGATCCGATACTGGGGGCAAAGACCTTCTGCGACCGCCTGAACGACAATCGCGTACCCGCGACGACGAATCTCGTCGATAATCTCGGGCTCGGCGCTGTACAAGGACACCGTTCCCCCAGAGTTGATGTGGGCATCGCCCAGGATTGCACCCAGCACGTACGGGTCCACCGGAAGATCGGCCTCCGGGTAGGCCACCGGAGCAATCGGGATCAGATCGACCTGACGCCCCTTGTCGATGCGTGCCTTCAGCTCCTCAGTACTGATGATCTCGGTGACGCGCTCAGCCGTCTTACCGTCGGCACCGCCGGTGTAGCGACGCTTGCCGTTCTCGTCCTTCCCGCCGAGGTACTTGATACTCGATTTCCAGCGCTCAATCGGCCACAGGTGGTCCGGGCACGCCTCGACCGACGACCCGTCGCGCAGCGTGAGTCGGTAGACCGGTCGCATCTTGACCGGGTATTTGTCGGTCACGGTCGTGACCGTGCCAAACGGGGTCATCAGCTCGTCACCGGGCTGAATCTTCTCCATCGTCGTCCACCCATACGGCGTGGCGATGCTGGCGTCGAGCGGGAGGCAGTTTCCCTGCACGATCTTGTCCACGCTCTCGCCGTAGACGTCGCGCAGCTGCTGCAAGGTCTGAAGGATGAGCGTGAACTGCTGTTCCTGGCCCAGCCCGATCGACAACATGGTCTCGAAGCCGGAAATGCCGTGTCCTTCGGACTGCAGGTTGCCGAGCTCGTCGAGCATAAACCTGGTCCTGTACAGCGGCTTCTGATTGCTCTTGGTCATGTAGCTCTTGTCGAAGTTCAAATCGACCAGCTGCTTGACCAGGATCAAAATCAGCTTCGCGTACTTCATCAGGTGCGGCGGAGTCACCAGGAACACCGCCTTCGGGGACTCCGAGTACCGCACCATCGTCTGGGTGATCGCCCGGTTCTCGCCCGAGACCTTCTCGGGGTGGCCACCGCCGGAGAAGTCGAGCCGGGTATGCGGGTACATCGTGTCCTCGGGCCGGAACGACTGGATCCTCCCGTCCCCGGTGCCTCCCTCGCGTACCGGCCGCAGCTCGCGCAGCACGCCGTTTTTGATGATCTTCTTGCCGGTGACGGGCTCGGTCACGTAGTGCCGCCCGTTGAGCGAGACCTGATAGTTCTTCTTGAAATGGAAGTGAAAGGTGCGCACCAGCATCTTCGACTGCGGGTTTACGAGCTCGAGCCTGACCCAGGCCTCGTCGGCGGGGAACTTTCCCTTGAAGTAGTACCGTGCCCAGCCCTCGGTGGTGACGATGTCCGAGTGCGCGAACTCCGGGCCGAGGTCCTCGGTGAACATCGAGTCCCCGTACGCCGACCACATCGCCTGCAAGCCCTTGAGGTGGTCGCGCTTGAGGTAGTTCGGCGCGAAGCGCACGCCGAACCGCCGCGGGAAACTCAGCCCGCCCAGGTCGGTGTTCTGCGAGGGCTTGCCCGAAGTCAGCGTCGAGATCGTCGGGTCGGTGAAGAAGGACATGGCCGTGATCGCGATGCCGTAGACCGAGGCGAGCATCTTCTCCGCGCCGGCCATCGCGCGCAGGGCGTTGTTCGCGTTGCCGATGAGCGTGCGCATCGTGTTCGTCGGCAAGGCCTCGGTGGCGTTGAAGAACAGGGTGAGCATGTCCAGCTCGGCCTTGCCCTCCCACAGAAAGTCCTTCTCCGCGACTTTCCTCTGCTCCTCCTCCAGCAGGGCCTCGTCGTCCTCGAACTCCCCGGCCTTGATCCTCCTCTCCAGCTCCGCGGCCGGGTTCCTGATCTTCTTCGAGGTCAGCTGCACGAACAGCTGGTAGCAGTTGTAGAGCGTGACCTTGCCCCACATTTCATCGAGCCGCTTCTCCAGTGTTTCCGGGTCCATCCCGGTCAGGGCGGCGACCTCGCGCAGCTCGCGCTCCTCTTCGAGATAGAAGTCGATGAGGCCGTAGGCCGCGCGCTTGAAGGCGTTGTTTGCCGCGTTGGGCCACACCGGGTCCTCGCTGCCGTCGAGCGGGAAGAACACGTCGGCAATGTTCTCCACGTACAGCGCGCACTTGGTGGAGTCGCCCTCGCGGGCCGCCTCAGCGGCCATGCCCAGCGGGTTGTAGATGTCGGTCTTCATCGCGTTGATGAGGTTGAACTGCACCGGCTCGAAGCCGCGGGTGACCAGCGGGATGTAGTTCTTCACCAGCAGCTCGCCCTTGGGGTCGTTGACCACCATGTTCGACGGCGTCTTCTCCCGGCTCCACATGTCCAGCATCGGCTCGATGTAGGTCTGCCCTTTGCCGGCGCGGGTGATGGCCAGCACCATCGTGTTCACCGGCGCGGTGTCCACGATGTAGGCGCCCGCGGGGCGCTGCACCTCGTACTGCGGAAAGTCCCAGTCGGCCTTGATGAGGTCGGCGACGGTCTTGTACGTGCCGAGCTTGCCGCGGTCCTTGCCATCGGGGTTGTACGGAATCAGGGTTGTGTCGTATTTCTGCCGCAAAGCCTTGTCGCGTGGCAGCCCCGAAGCCTCGAAGAGCGCGTCGCCGAACCCCTCGTCGATGATCGGCAGCGTCGCCGTGAGCGGCTCGCCGGCGTCGTCGTCGAGGGCCTCACCGGCGTAGTAGACCAGGGTCCCGTCGTCGTCGTCGACGACGTCGTTCTCCGCGCGCTGGACGACCTCGACCTGGCCCAGGCCTTTCGCGCGGAGCATCATGTGGCTAATCATCGAGCTGACTTGTACGTCCGAGTGAGCGCCGGCGTCGGGGAACCAGTCGTAGTTCCGCTGAACTTCCTGGGGGAGCGCGATGTGCTGGTCGTTGTGGTACTGGTTGATGTCGGCCGTGGTGTTCATGAGGTTGGCCGCGGCAACCCGGCGCGAGAACCAGGTCCCGATGACGATCGCGACCAGCAGGCCCGAGCCCAGCGTGACGAAGATCTTGAACGCCGAGACCGACTCCAGCTGCGCGCCGACACTCCTCTCGTCGTACTGGTCAGGGCTGGCCGTGGTCTCGGCCTGCGCCCTGGCCCACCAGTCGGGAACTGGCACCTCCTCGACGGTGGCGTAGCATTTCGACCTGGTAGCGGGGCTGCCCTTCTCGGTCAGCGGCCGGTAGCAGAGCACCACCGCTCCGTTGGCGCCGGTCGTGGTCTCCTCGACGTAGTACGAGCCCGGCACACCGGCGTGTGCGCCGCCTGGGGCACCGTTCACCGTCGCACCTAGCGCGCCCACTGCCGCGGCGATGACCGAACAGGTCAACCAGACGGCGATCGCCACGCACATGCCCACGACCAGCGCGGCGACCACGCCGGGCGCCTTCGACCGCCGAGCCTGGAGCATGCCCCGGTCGAGTTGCTGCTCGTCGTAGACATCCCTGTTCGCCAGAGTCTCACCCGAGGTGCGGGCCGAGATCTTGTCCCAGTTGCTCGCCTTCGGCCGCGACGCCCTCCACTTTCCCTGACTCATCGTTCTTCCCCTTTTCCCGCCGCGCGTCGTGCCGCTTCTTCTGACCCGTTGCGGCCGCGCGCACGGCAACGACGCAACAGGTCATGCCTGCGCGCGCGGCCGAAAGGCCACCGGGTCAGCCCCCCAGCGCGGCCCCGCCGATGAATCCCGCCACCCCCACGAGCGCAACCAGCGCCACCATCACGATGAGGAGGAACCGGATCGACCGTCCCTGGATCTCCGATTCCCGTGCCAGCTGGTGGACGTGAGCGGTGTTGTCGGCCTTGAGCTGGCTCACACGCTCACCCCAGCGGCGATTCGCCGAAGACTCGGCGGTGTCCACCTGGTGCAGCAGTTCGGCTACGCGTCCGATCTGGGACTTGGTCCGCTCCTGTTCGACACCGAGGCTGTGTTGCCACTCCGCGTCGCGAATCTGCATCTGCGCGACAGCCTCTCGGCGGTCGCGCTCGTGGGCCTCTTCCAGCCGGCGAATCCGGTCAGCATGCTCGTTGCGCAGCGACTCCAGAAGCGCTTCCTGCTCACGGCGCACAACTGCGACCTCATCGCTGATCCGCTGCTGTTCGGCCAGCGCCTCTGTCCGTGCGACGTCAGCTTTGCGGTTGTCGTCGATGATGCTCTGGATCTCCGACCTCCACCGGCCCAGGCGCTCTTCCTCGGCTGCCAGGTACTCAGTGTGACGCTCTGCCAGCAGCTCGAAGATCCGCGTGGTCCCGACCTGCATCTTCAGCGCGGCATCGGAGCGGCGCACACGCAGGATCTCCAGCTGATCGTGCGTGTGCGCGTTCTCGAGAATCCGGTCGATCTCGGCGACCGCGTCAGCCTGCTCCCGCTGCATCTTCGGACGGTGACGTTCTTTGAACTGGACCTCGGCCAGGATCGCGGCCTGCTGGGCCTGCTTGGTCGCCTGGTCTTCGAAGTCCTTCGCGATCCGGGTCTTGGTCTCCCGGATCCGCTGCTCTTTCTCGGAGTGGCGTTCGAGATGCGCTTGCTCGGTGCTGTCCTTGAGCGCCTTGTAGCGGGAGCCCTCGCGGTCGGTGGCCACGTCACGAATGATCTGCTCGGCGTGTGCCGACATGAGCCTGACGAACAGGACCCGCAGGTCGTCCTCATGCGCGGAACGCAGCTGGGCGAGGTCGGCGTTGGCTTGCCGGCTGAGCTGGGCCAGCTGGTCACCCAGCCATTCGGTCGCGCCCTGGGGAAGTTCGAGCTGCACCACGGGCGCGCCAATGGCGAAGGTCGCGTTGAACTCGTCGAGCCGTACCTCCAGATCGAGCTCCTCGGAGAGGAAACGACGGGCGATGACCTCGCGCACCTGATCCTGGTCGGTCAGCAGCACCTCGGCCGGGGAGTCCTGGGGCCCGGCCGTGTCTCCGTACGTCACGTCGGCCTCATCGAACTCCTCGAAGCCACCGGTCTCCTCGAACGTTTGCTCATCGACGTCGACCGCCACCGGCTCGACACCCTCCTCAGCGCTGGGGCCACGGGGCTCTGTGTCGAAGATTGGCTCGTCATCGACACCGTCCGCAGGAAGCGGATCGAAGATCTCGTCGTCGGCACCACCGTCGTCGTCGACCTGGACATCGGGCGCCACCGCGGTGGCCGTCTCCTCGGCGGCCATGCCACTGTGCTCGGCCCACGCCCGGGCGCCGACGACCTCGGCGAGACCCAGCGAACCGGAGAGAGCCGCCTTCGCCTGCGCGAAGGTGCCGTCGCTGACTAGGTCGATCAGCAGGTCGCCACTAGGCTCCTGCCATACGACGGCCCAGGCATAGCGAGCACCGGCGAGCAGTGAGTACTCCTCCATCCGGCTCAGCGTCTCCTCGTTGGGGATGATGCCGAAGACCTCGTTCTCCAGCATCTCGGCCGTCGCCACGGTCTTGATCTGATCGGAGCCGATGAGCTCGATGATCGAGCCTTTGGCTTCATCACGACCGTGCCGCTTGCTCAAACCACCGATATCCGCGGCGGCGAGCAGGAGCATGACCCACGCTGTGCCGCTGGGGAAGACGAACTGGGTGTTCGAGCGCAACAACTCCACGGCGGCGGGGATCGCCGTCTCCCTGACCACTGAGGACAGCAACTCGTCTGGCTTCTTCCTCCGACCCTTCCTGCGCCGTCCCGCGTCCGGACTACCCATCGTTGTCGGTCCCTTCGGCCGCGAGAAAAGTCACACTCGTTTATGAGAATCTTATCGGGCGCGTTTCGAATAGACAAGTCGATAAGTACTCGATAGTTTATCGAAGACGCATCCACGCTGGGTGTCCTAGTGGCCGCTCGTCGGCCGCGGGCGCCTCAGCTCACCGCGCTGACCTCGATGTGGGCGTCCGAGTTCAGCAGGTTCTTGTCGTCACTGACCAGGTCGCCGACGACGTCGATCCGGATCCGACGCTGTGACGGGTGCTCGTTGATGAAGGTGGCCACCGCGGTGGTGACCTCGTCGGTCATCTTCGCCACGGCCACGCGCGCGCCGCCGGCATCCGAGTCGGTATCGCCCTTGTCCTCGATGAGGTACCGCAGCACCTTCTTGTCCACCGAGACCCGCACGTTGTGCTTGAGGAGCACGTCCTGGACCATCGAGCGCAGCCTGGTGCGCACGATTTTCTCCTGCGTCACCAAAGACAGCGGCTGGAAGGGGGCGATGACGTCGATGCGGCCCAGAAGTTCGGGTGGGAAGCGGTTGCCGGCCGAGGTCTCGGAGATCGAGCGCCGGATGAGCTTCCTGTAGGCCTCGAGTTGCTTACCCGAGCCCGTGTCATCCTCGGCGTACCGCGCGATGGACTTGTAGATCTCCGAGCCTGAGTTCGTCGTCAGCACGATGTAGGTGTTGAGGAAGCTCACCTGGCGGTTGTGGTCATCGGAGAGCCGCCCGTCGTCGAGCACTTGCAGCAGCACCCGTGTGACCGTCGGAGAGGCCTTCTCGATCTCGTCGAAGAGCAGCACGGCGTGCGAGAGGCCCCAGACCTTCTTCGTCAACTCCGACCGGAAGGCCGCGAACGACTCGTCCCGGGCGTACTCGGTCATATCGAACCGGATGAGGTGGCGCTGATCGTCCCCGAACAGCAGGCGCGCGAGCTGCTTGGTGAGCTCCGATTTGCCAACACCGGTAGAGCCGGTGAACAGGAAGCTCGCTTCGGGGCGCCCCTTGTCATTGAGATCGGCCACCGACAGTTGCAAGCGCCTGGCCACCGCACTGGTCGCCAGGTCCTGACTGAAGACCACCGTGTCCAACTGTCGCTTGATGTGCGCGCCGTCGACCTTGAAGGCGACATTGACGTTGAGTGATTCCATGAGCACGTCCGCGAGCAACTCCCGGTCCAAGGGACGGTTGGTCAAGCGGTGCCAGCCGACCATGGAGTCGAGTACGAGGATCGACTTGCGCGGCTGTGCGCTCGCCGGCATGTAGCGCTGCGTGTACTCGTAGATCTGGCGGTAGATGTGATCGTCGTAGAACTGGTCGGCGACCCCGTAGCGCTTCGCCATTCCCCGCAGGATCGTGATCGTGGTGTCCTGGCCTGGGGGGTTGAGGTTGATGCGCTGCAGACGCTCGACGAGGGGCTGGTTCGGGGCGATGTGCGTGTGGAACTCCTCGTACGTCGTGGCGGCGATGATACGGAGGCCGCGCGTGCCCGACGCTGCCAGCACGGGCTTGATCGCCTCGACGGCCGCGGCGGACAGCTGGATGATCTGATGGAACTCGTCGATGAAGAGCACTATTTCGCGCTTCTCCTCCTCGACGAACCGCTCGGCCTCGTCGAAGAAACCCTTGAGCGTCGAGGCCATGAGATCGCCGGCGCCTGCCTCGGAGATCATCCTGGCCGGATCGACCTCAAGGTAGACGCGGTTCTTGTCGGTGAGCATCGTGGCCTGGACCAACGTGGTCTTGCCTGTGCCGGCCTCGGCCAGCAGCAAGGGATTGCACAGCTCGGGACGGCTCAGTGCGGCCATCAGCTGCATCTGTTCGTGCTCACGGCCGACGATCTCCCGTTCGGCCTTCTTGAGCGGGTCTGACAGTGCGGCTAGCAGTGGATAAGCCTCGTTGAGGTGTGAGTCGTGGAACATGCCGCGAGGTACCTCCGGCAGGGCAGTGATTCGACTGATTGGGCTCGCCGCAGTCCGGCGTATCCGGCTGCCCGGATGGGGCGCTGCCGCTCGTACTCGTCGGGTGCGTGCCGTGCGCCTGCCGTGGTCTCCTTTCTGTGCGAGAGGCCCCGAAGATCGCTCCGGGGCCTCTCGATGGTGCCTGGCGGGGGAAGGGTCTCAGCCAATGGCGGGCTCTTCCAGCTCGGCTGGCCGTTCGGACTCGGCGGCCTGCTCGGCGGTGGGCACAGCCACCTGCGCCCCCTTGGCCGCAGCCTGCGCCTTGCGTGCGTCGCGCATGGAGGTGAACTGGTTGTCCAGGGTCGTGGCGTCGACCTTGAAGTCGGAAGGCTCGATCCGGTTGGTGTTGACCACCAGCCCGGGGCCGCGCGACGCGGGCATGACATTGCCCTTGAACCCGTAGAGAGTGCCGACTTCCTCGTTATCCTTGCTACGCAGAGGCTCGGTGTTCGGGCCGGCGACCTGCACGATCTCCTGCAGTTGGCCGACAGAGTACGGCGCCTTGTTGTTGAAGCGAATCTTGCCGCCCTCGCCCGGCACGCGCTCCGACTTCAGGTGCAGGTTCGTCTGCTCCCGCCCCCGGCTGTCGCGTGCATCGACCTGGACGTCGATGTAATGAGACTTGCCGTCCTTGGTTGCGCCATTGCGATAGACCCTGGCGATGAGGTTGACCCCGGTCATCGCGCCCTTGCCCTTGAGAAGTGCCATGATCGCGTCCTTTCGTCGTTCCGGCTGCCACCCGGCAGACCGGCCATGATCAGTCACAGCGTCCGAACAAGACCTGCGATACCTGCCGAACGCCCTCCACATTAATGACGAAAATGGCATTCGACAAGTCTTTGATAAGCATTCGACTGGCGTTCGATGGTCAACCTTGCTCGTCAAGTGGCAGGGCAGTCGGGTCAGCCTCGCGTTCGTGGGGCAGCTCGTCGTTCGTCACGGCTGCGTCGATTCGCGCTTGGACGCGCACCGCGAGCCCCGAGTCCAGCGACGGGGCCTTCGACCGCCGCTGCGCCGCTTGCTCACGCTCGGTACGGAGCTGGGCGATCTTCGAGGGCAGCGTCAGCGACCCCCGTCCGCCGTTCTCAGCGGCGGCCATCAGCTCGCGGGACACGCGTGTCATGACTGCGACGTCGTCCACTGGGAGATCAGAGATCGCTTCGGGCTGGCCGGAATCGTCGAGATAGTCCATCGCCGCAAGGATCATCCTCCGGCGCTCGGTCGCCGCCGCCGTGAAGGTCCGGTGCGCTGTGGGCCCGATCTCGATGTCGTGGACGAAGTCGTAGCCGAGGTGGTGCAGGTCCAGCGCCTTGACCTCGTCGAAGTTGTGCACCGTGCCCGGCACGATCCTCAGCTGCGTGGTGAGTCCGTGGGGTCCCGGAGGGGGTGCGCCGGGGGCGCCTGCCTGCAGCACCAGGCCCGATGCCGAGAGATCGGTGCGCAGCTCGTCCAGGCGCTCGCCGTAGCCCCGCTGCATCGCCGCGATGCGGGCGTCCAGTACCGCCCGGCCCGCCGTGCCCTCGGTGAGATACCGGCCGCCGGGCTGGCCGTAGATGTCCCTGCCCAGCCGCTCGGCCTGCTCGGCGTCCGTCAACCGCGGTAAGGAGGCGTCGTGGCGCAGCGCCTGCAGCGAAAGCAGCCGCTGCCGGTAGTCCGTGAGCTGGCGCTGCCGGGCGTGCCACTGACCGGCGTCGCCGAGGAACGGCAGGAAGTGCTGGTACTTGCTCATCACCCGCCGGTGGTAGTCCTCCTCGAAGCGGTAAAAATCGTAGAGCGGCCGCGAGTCCTCGGCGGCCACGCCAGCGTTCTCCGCCCGCTCCCACTGGCGCGCCAGATCACGGTAGGCCGCGGCCCGGTCCCTGTGGTGCTCGAGGCGTGAAGCGTAGCTGCGCAGGCGGAAGCCGAAGGACACCAGATCGTGCTCGGTGCTCTGCTCGGGGCTGGTGTCGGTCTGCCGATCCGCCGCCAGTGCCGCCATTTGGACGTAGTCCATCCCCATGACATCGAGCATCGGCGTGCGTACCCGTAGTTCGGCCTCGGGCACAGCCCGCAGCATCTGGTACACACCGTCGACCGCCCGCTCCAGCATCTGGGCCCGGCCGCGCTCGACCAGGCGCTGCCAGTCCCGGGTGGACAGGTGCTCTCTCTCGCGACGCCGATTGGCGTCGTCGACGATCCTCTCCAGCGCCGCTGGCGCGGGCGATCCCGGGCGCTCCAGCTGCTCGGTCACTAACTCGGTGACCAGCTGGTTCGCCTTACGCATGGACAGTGCGTGTGAGCTGGCGCGCCACAGGGTCCGATCGGCCGGCAGGCAGGCGAGCAGGAACTGGGGGAGTGACTCGGCGCGGATGCGCTCCTGCGCCCAGCGTTTGATGAAGGTGGTGACGTTGCGCCGCTCGTAGCCCGCAGCGCTGGACAAGTGCGCCACGGCCTGTTTCCCCTCGAGCCAGGCATCGACGCCGCGGCGCAGTCGCGCCTTGTGCCGGTCCAGCAGCTTGCCACGCTGGGTACCGTCGCTGGCCAGCGAGCCCGTGCCCGCGTCGATCATCGCCAGATGGCAGTGCACGTGCTCGGTGTCGACCTGGATCACCCCGACGTAGCGCAGGTCGTCGAACCCGCTCGTGCCGGCGGCCATCCGGTCCAGCCCGTGCATGATCGCCATGCGCAGCTTCATCTGGTCGATGTGGCCGCGGTAGTCCCCGCGTGCCTCGCAGTGGAAATCCTCGCCGATGAGGCCGTGCCGCTTGAGGTAGTTCTCGTCGAAGGAGAGCAGCGTCTTGAGCACGGTCTTGCCACTGTCGAAGCGCGTCTGAATGTCGCGGGACGCGGCGTGCAGTTGTTCGTCGGACAGGGAGACCGAGCCGTAGCCGAAGGCCACGCCGCCGTCCCCCTGGGCCTGGCGCATGGCCGTCTTGACCGCGCCGCGGGAGCTCCCTGCGTGCTCGACGGCCGACTCACGGGCCAGGTAGCGCGTGATGAAGTCGTCGGTGCGCACGCGCTGGATCGGGGCCAGGGACTCCGTGGCCTGTCGGCGGGCCATGTACCGCGTGACGTAGTCGCCGGGCGTCGCGCCGCGGGACCCCTTACCGCCCGGCAGGGGCACGCTGAACTCGTTGACGATCACGATCGACGTCCGCAAGTCCATACATCATCACCATCCAGCGAGTCGTGAGCCTGGTTGCGCTCGCGCCGACTGCGTCAGCGCGAGGACGGCATGTCGCTCAGTTCGATGACCGGGTCCGGTCCCGGGGTGCAGTCACCTGGCGTCAGGGGCCGTTGGTCTGTTTGTTGTCTCGGCTTGAACGCGCTTCAGGACCCCAGGTCGTGGTCGTAGCCGTTGTCCTGGTCGCCATCGAGGGTGATGGCGCGGCGGGAATCCCTGTGTGTGCGCTCGTCGACGGTCGAGGACGGCCTGACCGGCTCCGGCTGGGCTTCCGGCTTCTCACGCTCGAGGCCGGAGTCCGGGGCGCGCGCCGGGCGCGATGGTGGTGGCTCCACGGTGATGCGCTGGGGCTGGACCACGTGCTCGTGGTAGAGGTTCTCCGTTGTGCCTGCGGTACGTGCCCGCTCGGCCTGGTACCGCACGTGCTCGGCGGCGATCAGCGCCTCGATCTGCTGCAGGCGGCTGCCCAGCCCTTCGGCCGTGGTCTCCGCCTGAGGGGCCGGGCGGGCGGTGCGGTCCTCCTGCCCGGCGAGGCCGATCTCCTGCTCGGTGAACAGCGAGTTGATCGCATCCGAGCGTGCTCGCAGGCCCCGTTCGTCGATGACGGCGCCGTGGGTTCGCGTGACGCCATCCTGGGAGTGGTCGGCGAAGTAGTCGGTGAGGTCGTAGCCCGAGGACTCGAGGTCGATCTCGAGTCCGGCGATGTCGTGCACGTGGGTGAAGACCACCGGGGCGTCGGTCTCCGCGGCCGACGGGGCCAGTACGAGAGTGTCCACTGTGACCGGGAGTTCCCACTCGATGCCGATGATCTGCTCGGGGACGCTGAACGCGTTGCTGAAGTAGCCCTTGCCCGCGAGCACGACCAGCTGCTCGTCGTCGAACTCGTAGAAAGCGGTGATCTTCTCGCCCTGGCCGGGGGAGTAGGTGACCTGGGAAATGCCGTACGGCAGCATCGTGGCCGGAGTGATCGAGCGCAGCTCACCGGTCATGTGCAGGTAGGGCCGGTAGTTCTCCTGCGGGCTCCGGTGCTTGAGCTCGACTGATTCCACGAGGACGACGCTCTCGGCGGCCAGCTTCTCGTAGCGGTAGGTTTCGACGCCGTGTTCGCGAAGGACCCGGTCGGCCCACACGTCGTTCAGCGTCAGTCCGGCGGTGCGCATCACGTCCTCCTGGTGCGGGTGTTCTTCCCGCCGTGGCGCCCGGCCTGTGCGGCGGGTCCGCGCGAAGGCCCGGACGTCGTTGCGGTATCGGCCTCACCGGCGCGAGGGTCGCGGATTTTCTGGATCCTGCGCGTGCCCCAGCGCCACAGGGCGCGCATCACCGCGATCTCGCCTGCCGCCAGGATGATGACCAGGAAGCACAGCGGCGTCAGCCACATGGCGATCGTCCCGGCCATGGTCAGCGAGCCCTGGGCCGCGCCGGACTGCTGATGCAGCCAGGCACCGAGCGTCGGGATGACGACCATGGCGGTGATGAACACCAGCAGGAAGTCGGTGACGATGGTGACCGAACGGAAGAACACGGCCCTGGCCACGCCGCGAAGCCTATCGCCGCCCGCGGTCAGTGAGCGCCGTTCCCAGGCCTCGCGTAGCGGCGACGGCCGTTTCTCTGCCTTGTTTTTCGTGGCCCTCGCTGAGGGCGACTTTCCCGCCGCCGTGCTGGCCTCGTCGACGCTGACTGTCCGGTGGGTCCTGTCCATAGTCCGGCTCATCATGATCATCTCGTCTTTCGTGTCGTCGCCGTGTCGTGTTTCGCGTGATCTGAGGTCCTCATCCGGTCAGCGATGGCAGCTCCGCATGGATGCGGGGTGGGCGAGGCGCCGCCCGCTTCGGCCGACGGGCGTGTCTGGGCGCCGACAAGGTCATCGCGCGTCCTCGTTGCCCGGCAGGCCGCGAACGACGACGCCGCGTCGCAGGCTTGGCACAGCAGGCGTAGCGAGGGCCGCCGCACCCGCACCCTCACCGGACATCGCCGTACGGCCGCTTATCCGCGCACCCGTCACATCTGGCTGCGCCTGACGTGCACCTCATCTGACACCGGCCCGGTGCGCGACGACATATTGACGACGCACTTCATGCGCTCAGAGCGCACTGCCCGCTCGCCGGACTTCACACTCACAGCCGACGCCATGCCGTCTCGGAATGTTCTTCTCGAATACCACAACGACGTTATCAAGAAAAGTATTCGAAAGGTAGTCCGAATCAGTTCGAATGGCGAGTCGATCCGCTCGCCGGGACCCCGGAAAGACCTGAGACGCCGCCCTCGGCGTCAACCGTCACCACAAGCAGCATCCGACGCTGGGCCGTGATGCGCCCCGGGTTGGCGTTGTTCTGCTCGATCGCGTCCGAGGTGACCGCAACGTCGGCCAGAACGGCATAGGTGTAGTCGCCCGCGCTGACCCTGACGACCTCGATGTCCAGGTCATCACCCGCCGACGAATTCAGCCCCTGGGCGTCGATGTAGTGATACCGCTGGCCGCCAGCATCGCTGTTGTACCGGGACGGGGGCATGAACTCGGTGAAGAACACATCATCCTCGCTGAGGCCGTACTTGGCCTTGAGCTCCGCGCGCGCCTGGTCGTAAGCCGCACTCGAGTCCCAGGTGAAGGCCGTCTCGACCAGCGCGGCGATCATCCGCGCGTCACCATCCAGCCGTGCCCGGCTGACCCCGACCGAGTGCAGAAGATCACCCTCTATCTGCTCGGACCGTGCCCGGTGCGCAGTCCTGAGCTCGCCCTCGAGTTCGCTGATCCTCGACTCCTGCCCGTCCAGCGCCGCACGCTGGCCGGCCGACCTCGTCCCGGCTACGGCCGCGACGAGCACGAGCAGTGCCGCGATCACCAGGACCCCGCTATTACGCCGGATGAAACCCCGCTGGTTCGCCTGCCGCGGCCCGGCCGCACCGGCCATACCCGCTGGCGTGGGCCCGGTCATCGCCCGCCACCCTCCTCGACCCTCGTCTCCCCGTTGGAGCCGGCAAGCTCCGGGACGCCGGAGCCATCCGGCGCCGAACTCGACGGGTGCTGGTGGGCCGCACCGGCCGCGGTCACCACGACCTCGAGGTCGTCGAAAAGCCCGCGCGTGCCGTCGTGGATGTAGCTCGCGCTGGCCCAGGCGAGCACCGTGCTGGTCGTGGTGTCCCGGCACAGCCAGACGACCGTCGCCTCCTGCGTCGCTCCCGAGACCTCGGGGGAAGCCAGGTCCGGCATCACCGTCTCGACCTTCCAGGTGTACGTGCTGGGGTCAGACGCCGCCCACCCGTCGTAGCGGACATACCAGGCGAACCGCGGGTCAATCTCACGGGCCGCGTCGAAGGGCAGCACGTTCTGCCAGGTGTAGGCATCCTCATCGGTGGCGAGGTAGGAGTCCTTGCTGAACAGCGGGGCCAGGACCTTGCGGTGCTCAGCGGTCGCCACCATGGCCTCATTCGGCGCTCCGTTGTCCGTGCCCGGCTGCATGCTCGACTGGTGATAGAGCGTCGTGTAGGTCTGCTGCGCGGCCTGGACCTTGCCTGCGTCGGTCGCCGCGGCGTGGGAGAGCTCCGACATCGTGCGCGGCAGGTCCAGGTCCACCGGCCCTGCCCGAGCATCGCTGATCTGCTCCTCCAGGTTCATGATCGTCGAGTCGTTCGCGGACCGAGCCGCCGTGAAGCCGTTGCCCGTCACCGCCGAGATGACCACCAGCGCGAGGATCCCCGCGCTCATGATCACGCTGAGCCTGCGGCGCAGGATTCTCGCGCTGTCCTCGGTCGCGCGGACCTTGCGCCTGGCCCGTTGGGCGTCCCGCCAGCCGTCGAAGCGCGCCTCGAGCTCGAGCCCTGTGACCTTCCGGCGTGTCGGCGGGGCCGTGCGCCTGGTGGTACTGGCCTCTCCCTCCTCGGGGTGCGACCTTCCGGCCGGATCCTCCACGCCCTGGTCGCTGGTGTCGTTGAACTGGTTGTCGGCTCCCATCACAGGTGCGCCCCCTTCTCCGCGTAGTTGCATAAGCCGGTGCCCGGAGTCCGGGCACCGGCTTGCTCACTCTCGGATCGCCCCGCTCGCCGCGGCGCATCACGCCGTCCTGATCTGGTCGGCGGGCAGCATCGCATCCGACATGTCCACGAACTGCCAGCCCTGGGCAGCCATCTCCGACGCGCTGGCGACGCGGACCCGGCCCATGAACGCGCAGTAGCCGGCTTCGCCGAGGATGAGCGTGTCGCCCTGGACCCCGAGGACGACGAGCGTGTGGCCCGCAGGGCCCGAACCCGGCCCGGACCCGATCGAGTACGGGGTCGGCGTCGAGGACGTCACTATGCCCGTCTGCTCCGCGATGGTGTGGGCCGTCCGGATACCGTTGCCCGCGGGGTAGGACTGGAATGTCGTGTACTTGTTCACGAAGTAGGTCGAGAACGACACGCAGTTCATCGCGTGATTGCTTCCGCAGGAACCGGGCCCGCCGCCCTGGCCGTAGCGCGTGTCCAGGAACTTGTCGCCCTCCTGGTTGAACAGGTCGATCAGGGTGGTGGCTTCCGCCTCGGTCATCCCGCCGTCCTGGGGCGAGACGGAACCGGCACCGGCGGCGGCTTCATCGTCGGCCGGGCAGTTGTCAGCGATCGTGCGGACGCCGCCCTCGACGCTGCTGGCGAGGTCGCCGGTGATGTTCGTGACGCCACCGGCGACCGACTCGTCGACAGTCCAGCCACTCATGGTCGCGAACCACATCTGCGCGTCATTCGCCCGCTCCGCCATCTTCGAGGCGTTGTCGGCCGAGCGTTCCCACTTGTTGTGGAAGTGGTAGGCCGCCTCGCTCGGCGACCCCCGCGAGTTCGTGATCATGTCCTTGAACACCTGGACGTCACCGGGGTTGTCACCCTCGACCATGAACGCCAGCTGCGCCTCGATCGTGTACCAGTCCATGCCCTTGGCCTCGGCGTAGTCGAGCAGCATCGTCGTGCGGCCGTTGGACCACTGGCCCAGGCCGATACCGCCGTGCGACTGGCCCGGGATGTGGGTGAAACCGCCATCCCAGGTCGCCTTCTTCCGCGGGCCGATTGTGTACGGCTCGCTGAAGATCGCCTCGACACTGGTCGGGTCCACACCAGACTCCTGCGACCAGTTGCCCAGGATGCCCGCGATGTTCTCCTGCGGCATGCCCCAGGTCCTCAGCACCGAGTACACGGCCTTCGCGTTCGCCTCGGTATTCGCGGGAACAAGCGCGCCGTCCCCGCCGCCGCTGGTCGTGATCGCGCATCCGGCTCTGCTGGAGCCGATCTCGCCCTCGGTCAGCGCGGTGTCGCTGAGCACCCCGGTGAGGACCGTGCTCACCAGGGCGACGGCCGCCACCGTGGCGACCAGCCCGGACATCGCCGCTGCCACCGGTGCCATCGCCGCGGTGACCGTGACACCCAACACGGCGCCGGCGGTGTTGGCCAGGAAGCCGCCGAGCGCCACGAAGGGTGCGATGACGGCGTGCCCGAGGGCTTTGATGAGGGTCACGACGAGCGTCCACAACAGATTCGCCATGTTGGCCGCCATCGCCAGGAACGCGAAGAACATCGACTTCAGCCAGTTGAGCAGCGCCATGAGCATGACGGCCGCCATGGCCGGGGGAGTGGCAGCCGCGGCGCCGCCGACAGCGACGCCCTTGGCCACTTTCGGGGCCATGCCCTCGTCGGCTTTCGCGCTGCCGCGCTCAACGCTCGTGCCGCCGGCTCCCAGGCGCGTGCCTGCGGGGCCGTCGGCAGACCGGCTCCTGGTGGCGCCGGTCGTGTCCTGGGCCGCTTCGAGCCCGGCTTCCTTAGCCGCGCCGAGGGCGGCGCCGTGCAGGCCACCCTGCAGGGCGCCGTTGACGCCACCGGCGACAGCCCTGCCCCCGTAGCGGCGGACGTGGCTCTCGCCCCCGCCTTCCACCGCCTTGCCGGCCGCACTTCCCGCACCGGTCATCGCACGCTGGGGCAGGCCCGAGCCTGATCCCCCCGCGCTCAGGCTCTTGGTCCCCCGGCCGACTGGGCCGGGAATGGGTCTCCCACTGGTGGACGGGCCACCGGCCAAGCTCCGCGAACCGGCGTCCGAGGCCGCCGAGGGCACACCAAGGCTCTTGCGCGGAGCACCAGGTGAAGGCGGCGGCGCGCCGGACTGAGCCGGCTCATCAGGTTTTGTCGGCTGGTCGGTGGCCATGATGTCCTTTCGGGCTTACGGTCTGACTGGCATGGGCACGCCTCGCGGATCGGCACTCAGTAGGACGTCGCCAGGAAGTCGGCGTCGTCGCGCAGCGAACCGTTGGACTGCACGTCGCGCAGCTCCACGTCGAGACGGAGAAGGTCGAGCATCAGGTCCGACTGGTACTCCGATTTGCCCTTCGCATAGTCCTGATAGGCCTGCGACAGGTTGTTCATCACAGTCGTGAGAGGACGCATCGTCACGTCGGAGGACTGGTAGTCGCGCTTGAGATCCGAACCATCCGAGAGGATCCACGGCAGATCCGAGATCTGCTGGCTCGTACTGTCGGAGTCCTCGGAGCGCTTCGCGGACAGGAACTCGACATAGCTCTGCCCGGAGGGCACCAGGACACCCAGGTAGCCGTCGTAGACGTTGCCCGCCCGCCAGTTGAGACCGAAACCGCCGGGAACGACGTGGTCGGTCTCCAGGGCCAGCGTCGGGACACCGTCCTTGGCTTCGGCGGCCGAGGCACCCGTGATCCGGTCGCCGGTGAGCATGACCGGCACCGGCGGCGGGCGCAGGGACAGCCCGGCGACCTTGGTCGTCTCCAGATCGGACGTGTACGCCTGGATCTGCGCCAGGTTCGCGCGCATCCCGATGAGCTTCTGATCGAGCTTGGCGCGGGTTTCCTTCTCCGCCGCCTTGAGCACGACGTCGTAGTAGGCCTGCGCCGGGTCGAATCTCGTCGTGTTCAGGGCTGGAATCGTCGTGGTCTCGCTCGCTCCGGGATTGACGAAGATCCGCCACTGGTCGTACCTGCGGAAGCTCGCGTCATCAGCAACCTCGTCGGCCTTGCCCTGGTTCTGCTGGCGCTCGTCGTGGGCCAGCTCCGCGTTCGCCCGGACCGTCAGGTTGAGCACCTGCTGCTCGAAAGGCTCCTCGGCGTCAAGCAGGACACCGACGTAGCCGGTCGAGCCGAAGACGTGGAAGGACCCCTTGATCCCGCTGGTGCTCACCGCCTCGCTGTTGAGGTTCTGGTCCGAACCCAGCAGGAACGCCCGGTAGTCCGCCGCCTTGTAGGAGATCGACGCGGCGGCGGGAAAGTGCATCATCACCAGAGCCTTGTCACCCTGCTCGTTGGAGTAGATCCCGTCGACGTCGCCCTCGAGCCCGGTCTTCGAGGTCGTGAACTCCTGGGTGTACAGGGCCGTGTACGACAGCGAGTCGCTGCTCACCTGGAAAGCCGACGCTCCCGCGCTGCCGATCACGATCACGCCCGCGACCGCGAAGATACTGACGAACACCCCGAAGCGCTCGATCGCATGGTGCGAGTCGAGCTTGAACCTCCTGCCGAAGGCCAGTGCCTTGTCTGTGATCCTCAAATCTGTTCCCTGTTCGTCCTCGACCCGGCGTGGGTTCAGGTCGTCAGCTGATGCGGATTCGGACACGACTGACCGATCCGGCCGAGACGTGCTCTACCTCAGGCCGATCTGGCTCGGACATGCCGCGCGTCGCGGGCCGGATCGGTGTTCCCGGCGGCCTGTCAACTGGTGGCGCCGTCGGGCGCGACATCGCTGGCTGCCTGGATGATCACGGTTCCGCCGCCGAGTTCCTCGATGGTCTGCTGGCCGCCGGAACCGATCGTGGAGACCAGCTGCCAGCCGCCGACACCGAGCGCACCGCCGACCAGGACGAGCAACGCGATGGTCATCCACCCCGTTTGCTGATTAGAGGTCTGCTGGTTCGCCATCAGCTTCCTGACCACGAGCACGCCGCCCCAGACCAGACCGGCAGTGCCGAGAAGCATGAGCAGGAGACCGCCCCAAGTCTGAATCTGAGACTTGGCATTCTCCAGGAAGCCCCCCACGTCCCACGCCGCGATGGGCAGCCTCGCCTGCGCGAGAGCGGCTGCCTCAGAGATGTTTGCCATAGTTTCCTCTCTTGCCCTTCGCGTCGTTCGTGACATGACAGGTGAGTCATCAGGCGGCAGGTGCAACTCACTTGGGGTCGCAGCGACTCGTATACGCGGACACCCACCGCTCAATCTACCGCATTCGAAAGGCAATGATAAGCCTAATCGATAAGTTTATCGATAGCTTGTCTATAGATTCACGTGGCGCAGGGGGCGCGCGTCGACTCTGCGGTGCCGAGCCGTGGCGGCGAGCGTGTGCAAGCCACACGGCGAACTGTGTAGCTTGCATCCACGACACCACCGCATCACCTGTGCAGACGTGAGCCCTACTCTGTAGTTCCGCACCGCCGACCAGGAGCGCCCAGAACACCATGAACTCGCTGCCCCTCGACCCGCTGCCCGGAGATACCTTCGCCCGCCGTGTGCGGCAGGAACGCGAGCGCCAGAACATCAGCCAGGCCGAGCTGGCCCGGCGCATGGCCAGGCTCCTTGACACCAACGTCGATTCCTCAGCGGTGACCCGCATCGAGCAGCAAACCCGGACCGTCCGGCTTGACGAGGCCGTCGCCGTCGCCAAGGCGCTGGGCGTGCCGCTGATGTTCTTGCTCAGTGACGACCCTGCCTCGGAGAACGACGCTGATCTGGAGCACTACCGCGCCGAGCTCGCGCTGGCTCAGAGCGAATGGGAGAGAACTCGCCTCGAGATCCAGCGACTCTCCAGCGAGTGGGAGCGGAACCGCCTGGAGGTCCAGCGGCTCACCAAGATCATTGAAGTCCTCGCTGGCGGCGCGGACCCGCAGCTTCCGCTTGATCCACGGAGCGGGGACGCCCTCGACATCCAGGTCCCCGCCGACAGCGACGGCATCGAGGGGGAGGGCGCTCAAGCCGGGGCGCATGGAGCTGGTGCGGGCGGCCCGGCTTGAACTCCGGCACGGGCCTGGCGGCGCGGGGTGACCGAACAGCGAGAACGTTCCCGGCTTCGATACACCCTCAAGCGGAGACAGGGTGGCCCGCTGATCTCGCGATCAGGACGCCGGCCCTGCCGCGGTCCGTTCGGCTGCGGACTGGTTGCTGGTGGGTACCCCGTTGCGCTCGCCCGCCGTGCAGGCTCACCGCCACCATGCTCGTGACCACACCTGCCGCCCGGCCCGCGACCACGGTCATCCCGCGACGCTCGCCGGCTGAGCTGTCGCTGGAATAGCGGCTGGCGCGGGACGAACCGACCGGCCTCAGCGGGGGCAACGGGCTGCAGACCCCGCGCCGGGACAACCCCAGAGCTCGTTGTGGGAACCTGCATCGGCAGAAGCCTGCGGCACTTACAACGTCGATGCCCACGCCGATCTCGGCCTCCGCTGCGCGGTCGGTCTGCTGACAGACAACTCGCTCCGGATGCCCGCCTTAGTGGTCACGATCGGAAGTCGGTCGGGGGGTATCGGCGGACCCAGCGTCCGCCCTGGATTGCTATGAGTGGGGCATTACTTGCGGTGAATGCAAGTAATGCCCCACTCATAGCAATCGCTGGGCTGTCGAGACCCCCCGAAGGACTTCCGGCAGTGACCACTAAGGCAGATCGCGGCGATCACCGCGGTGTCGACGGCCAGCAGCCGTGACGGGCTCGGCCGGGCCGCCCGAGGTGGGTTGAACGACCGGCACCGCCCCTCCCCAGCCGCGACTGGCGCCGGAAGCTCAGCCGGCGCTGCCCGGCCACAGTATCGACTGTGACCGGGCAGCGAAGGCGATCGTTCAGTTATTTTCCGGGTGCCGCAGGGGGTTTTGTGGTGCCAGGGGGTACGTCGCAGACGGTGCCGGCGGCGGGCATGACCCCGTCGATCAGCGTGGCGTCCACTGCGTTGTCGATGCACGGACCACTACGACGGTAGGAGCTGTGGCCGACGCCCTCACGGGTCAGCAGGACGCTGTTCTCCATGTTCTCGACCATGGCCTCGGCCCAGTGGTACGGGGACACGTTGTCCACGCGGCCACCGACCACCAGTACCGGCGGGGCACCGGCGCCGGTGAGCGGCTCGGCGAAGTGGTCCTTGTTCGGCGCGGGCCACTTGGCGCAGTTGAGCGCGCTGTACCCGGCGCGTCCCCCGAGCCGCTTATCGCGGTTGGCGACCTTCTTGGCGACGGCCGTGTGCGTGGCGATGTCGGTCGGTGTCGTCCAGTCCGCGCAGCGCACCGCGGTGTGAGGCTCCTGGAGAATCGCGTACGGACCGCCGAACGGTGCGACCGTGACCTTCGATACCAGGAAGTGGAGGAACGTGCCGTCGCCCTGCTGCGCGGCCATCAGGCCAGCGGTGAGCCTGGGCCACAACTCCCGGACGCCCGCGCCGGCCCGGACGGCTTCGAGTGCCACGGCACCGTCGAGCCTGCCGCCCGGCGTGAGGCCCTCGGTGGGCGGGACCTGGATCGGCTGCTTCTCCAGCTTCTTGATCAGGGCGTCGAACGCGGCTTCCGGCTTGCCGTTGCCGAAGGGGCACACCTGCGGGCCCTCGGTGCGGCAGGTCTCCAGCCACATGTCGAGCGTCTGCTCGTTCGACCGGGAGACGTCGTCGAGGAGCTTCAGCGGGTCGTTCTGCCAGAGTCCGGTGTGGACAGGAGCGTCGATCACCATCTGGCGCACGCGGTCCGGGAACAGCGTGGCGTACATCGGCCCGACCACCGTGCCGTAGGACACGCCGTAGTAGCTGATCTTCTCCTCGCCGAGCGCGGCGCGGATCCGGTCGATGTCGCGGGCGACGTTGTCGGTGGACAGGCTCGCCAGGAAGTCCGGGCTATGGTGCGCCAGGCAGCCCTCGGTGAAGGTGGTGGCGTCGGCGATCAACTGCGGCAGCGGCTTCCCGCCGGGAATCTCCGGGTCGAAGTCGGCGGTCGCGGCCTCGGCGCGCTGCTCGTCGGTGAGGCAGCGGACCGCACCGGAGTCGCCGACGCCGCGCGGGTCCATGCCGATGATGTCGAAACGCGCCAGCAGGGCGGGCGAGAACGGGCTGGTCTCGCTGCCAGGGGCGATGTATTTCATGATGTCGGTGGCAGGCACGCCCGGTCCGCCCGCGTTGATGAACAGGCTGCCGATGCGCTGTGCCGGATCGGTGGCGCGGTGGCGCTTCACCGCGAGCGGGATCTTTTCCCCGTTGGGATTGGTGTATTCCAGCGGCACTTCGACGGTGGCGCAGTCCAGGCTCGGGCCGCATTCGCTCCAGGCGATCGGGGCGGGAGCCGGCGCGGCCGAGCCGGGTTCCGCCGATCCGCCGGCGCATCCGGTGAGAACCAGTGCGGCGGCGGCGAGGGCCGCGGCGCAGCGGAGCGCGGTTCGTCCGGATCTGGTTCCCGGACGGGGTCGGCTGGGTGCGGTCTCTGGTGAAGGTGATCCGGGCATGGAACGGACGCTAGAGGGGCCATCCGGTCCGCCGGATCGTCCGAGGGGTCCGGATCTCCCGACCAAAGTCGGAGAGCCTGCTTTTCCGCAGGTCAAACCTCGTGAGTGCTTAAGGTCGTTAGAACGACCTTAAGCACTCACGAGCTGTTCAGTCGGGGACGTCGAGTTCGGCGTCGTGCACGAGCAGGGCCACCTGCACGCGGTTGTTGAGGTCGAGTTTGGTGAGGATCGCCGACACGTGGGTTTTGACCGTGGTCAGGCCGAGGTGGTGACGCGCGGCGATCTCGGAATTGGAACGCCCGGTGCCGATCTCGATCGCGACCTCGCGTTCCCGGTCGGCGAGCAGGTCGAGGCGCCGGCGGGCCGCGTCACGGCGGGTGTCCTGCTCCGACTCCGCGACCCTGGCGATGAGCCGCCGGGTCACCTCCGGCGAGAGCACGGGACGCCCCATGGCCGCGTGCCGGATCGCGACGACGAGCTCGTCCGGCGGGGTGTCCTTGAGCAGGAACCCCGCGGCCCCGGCCCGGAGAGCACGCAGCACGTGGGCGTCGGCGTCGAAGGTGGTGAGCACGATGACCTGCGGGGCAGGTGATCGGCTCCGCAGCGTTTCGGTCGCGGTGAGCCCGTCCGTGCCGGGCATCCGGATGTCCATCAGCACGACGGCCGGGTGGTGCTGCCCGGCCAGCTCCACCGCTTCCGCGCCGTCGCCCGCCTCGGCGACGACCCGCAGGTCGGTGGCGCCGCGCAGCATCATTTTCAGTCCGAAACGGACGACCGGGTCGTCGTCGGCGACCAGGATGTCGATGGTCGGTACAGCGTCGGTCACGTCGGCCACGGTAGCTGTAGCCGCACCCGCCAGCCGCCGGAGGCCGTCGGGCCGTAGTCGAGCCGCCCGGCCACGAGTCGCGCCCGCTCGGCCAGCCCGCGCAACCCCTCCCCGGAACCAGGCTGCGAGGACGCTCCCGACGATGGCGCGTTGACGATCTCGGCGGTCAGGTGATCACCGGGCTGCCCGGTGATCCGGATGACGACCGACGCGCCAGGAGCGTGCTTGCGCACGTTGGTCAGGCATTCCTGCACGAGCCGGTAGAGCGTGCGGCCCTGCGTCGCCGGGAGGAGACTGCCATCGGCCGTCACTCCGGTCTCGTCACGCAGCTCGACCGGGGAGCCTGCTTGGCCCGCTTCGTCGATCAGCTCCAGGACGTCCTCGACGACCGGCAACGGCAGTTCTCCCACCGGAGCCCGGAGCACCCCGATCACCTCGCGTAGATCCTGCAAGGCACGGTGCGCGTTCTCCCGGACCACCTCGGCCGCCTGCGCGGTCTCCTCGGCTGACGCGTCGCGGTAGTAGGAGAGCGCGCCCGCGTGGACGCTGAGCAGGGAGAGCCGGTGCCCGAGTACGTCGTGCATCTCCCGTGCGAGGGCTTCTCGCGCCTCGTGCTGAGAGCGGTCGGCACGCAGTTGTGCCTCGACGTCGGCCGCTTCGGCCCGCTCCCGCAAGGACGTGACCAGCTCCCGGCGACTGCGCACGGACAGCCCCCACGCCACGACCGCGACGTGCCCCAGGACGATGGTGGCGAACACCAGGACCGGTGCCACCGGCTCGGGCCGCAGCAACTGGTAGAAACTGAGCGCCGCCAGGCTGGCCGCGCACAGCGCCGCCGTGGCCCGGGTCGAACAGTGCACCGCCACTGTGAACAACGCGATGATCGCGGCCCCGGAAATCGTCTCGGAGACCGCACTCGACGCGATCAGGACGGTGGCCAGCGCCACCGGGAACCGCCGTCGCCACCACAACGCGACGCAGCCGAGCGCACCCAGAACCCAGTCCCCGTACAAAAACCAGGCAGGCACCGCTTCCGGCGCCTCCATCCGCCTCGCGAGCAGCCCCACCCCGGCCGCCAGCAGGATCATGAGGCTGTCGACCACCCGGTCCCTGATCGCCTCCCGGAACGGCCGTCGCCGAGTACCTGTCGATCCACTCATCGTCGCGAGCTTAAGAGGTCGCGATCGGAAGGTTGCCGGGGGTCTCGGCGGCCCAGCGATTGCTATGAGTGGGGCATTACTTGCAATCAACGCAAGTAATGCCCCACTCATAGCAATCCAGCGGCGGACGCTGGGTCCCCCGAGTACCCCCGGCGAACTTCCGATCGCAACCACTTAGTGTCCAGCGGCGTTTGAGTTGACCCGGAGCAGGGTCCTGATCAGCGTGGGTGCCAGGTTGGTTGACCGGGCGCGTCAGCGCCCGGTCATTCTGGTTGGCCCTTTCTCGGTTGGCGGGGTAGTAGCCGAACTTGGGTTTGGTGTGTCCGGGGAAGGTTTCGCGGCCCAGAGGTCGATGGTGCTGCTGGCTTTCGCGAACTTGGCGTTCGAATCTACCTTGCGGATTCGGTGGGTCCCCGGCGGCCACTCGTGCGAGAGGAGTTTCAGATGAGTTGTTGCTTTCGGCTGTTTCGCCAGTGCGCGGCCTGTCGGTAGTACTGGTTCGACGGGGTCAGGAAGACCAGAACGGCGCCCGCTGCAAAGAGGGCTGTGCCGATCAGGACGTAGGTCGCGGCCTGGCTCGTTCGCTCGTCGTCCACGTGCTCGAAGGCACCCGGCAGCCACGAGAGGGTCAGGAGGGCCAGAGCGGCTACTGACGTCACCCGAGCCCAGTTGAAGCGGATCGCCAGCAGGGAGATCAACATTGCCGCTGAAGGGAGACTGGCGCTCGAACCCCCGGGGACGTTGAGGTTCGCCTCGGTCATGCCGAACAGCAGAGCCGCCAGCGGTAAAGCCACCAGGGCGGCCACCAGCACAGGAGGGCGCTTCGGGCGCTGAACCGGCTCAATCATGCGCTCAGTATGTCGTCCTCGACCGGGGCCGGTCCCCTGATGGCCGCTGGCTGCCAACCTCGAAGCGTCGCGCCGGACAGAACACGAAGACCTGCACGTAGGCGGGGACCTTCAGGCCACATCAACTGACCTCGGGCCAGGTCAACTGACCGCGGACACTTAGTTCATGATCTCCTCGCCGAGCGTTCCCTCGAACAGCCAGTGGCACTCGTCAACGACGGTCCGCAGGACTTCCTGTGCATTCATGAGCTGGCCATGCGCAAGGCGAGATCCTCGGCACTGGAGGTCCACGCGCTGCGCTGGGCGTCGAGGTCGTCGAGGCGGCGGTGGGTACCTTCCTTGCTGGGTTTGAGGTAGCGCTGCAGGGTGCGGCGATCTTCATGGCCGGACAGGTTCATCAGGTCGGCCTCGGTGGCGCCGTCCTCGCCGAGGTGGGTGAGGCGGGAATGGCGCAGGTCGTGCAAGTCCCAGCCGCCGGTCGCCGCGCCGAGGTGGCGTTCGGCGGTCCGGTAGGTCATGCGGCGGTGGTGGCTGACCGGGTCGATGTCCCGGGCGGGAACGGTGCCATCGTCGGAGGCGACGCGGACCGAGAGGAAGAGCGGGCCGGAGGTGCGGCGGCCGAGGAGCTGGCCGAGCATGGCGGCAGTGCGGACGTCGTAGAGCAGCTCGTCGGCCTTGCCGCCCTTGCGGATGGTGCGGGCACGGCGGTTCGCGAGGTCGAGGTCGGCGAGGTCGAGGCGCAGCACCTCCTCGGCGCGGCCGGCGGTAGCGTAGAGCATCGACCACAGTGTGCGGTCCTGGAGTGGACGGCGTTTGTCGGTGATGAGCCGGTCGATCTGCTTGCGGTCGCGGACCCGGGTGTCGTCGGGCTTGGGCTCGTGCTCGCGGGTGAGCCCGGCCAGCGCCACCGCCGGTTCGTCGAGCCAGCCCTGTTCACCGAAGTAGGCCAGCGCGCTGGCGACGGCGGCGCGCTTGGCGTTGAACGTCGCCGGGGCCTTGCCGCCCCACGCGGCACGGATGTTGGAGTGCAATCGCTCGCGGCCACCGGTGGTGAGTTCGCCGAGGTGCGCGATCCCGGCGAACGCGGTGGGCAGCGCGCAGGTGTAGGAGCGGACGGTCTCCGGTGAGGTGATCCGGCCGGATCGGCCACGTCGCCCGGTGAGGTGGTGCAGGAATGACGCGAGCGCCTCAGCCGTCGGTACGCCAGACGCCGACTCCGCCACCATGCCGTTGTCCGCCGGGACGACGGACACGCGCCGATCGGTGGACATCGAGAATCTCGTTTCCTGCTGGTCAGATAGCGCCCACGCACGGGGCGCCTTCAGGGCGGTTGCCGCAGGCACAGGCGGCCATTGTCAGATAATACTTTGTTATCTGACAACGAGACGCGCCGAGGCCGCAACGCCTGCCAGCGAACGCCGGAGGCGTCATCTCGTTGACCCAGGATGCGTCACGGGATGTCAGTAGGTAGGCGTCATGGCGTGTCAGTAGCCCGAGACGGGTCGAGTGAGCGGGCGTGGCCACGGGCCGCGCCCGTTGTTGTGTCAGCGGTGACGCGTCATTGGTGACACGGGTGTGTGAAGTTGGGGGCGGCGGTGGTGTCACCCGGCCGGGTGTGGTCGGGGTGGCGGTGCTGGTTTCCCGGGTTTGATCTGTGCAGGCGGTTTCCGGTCGATCAGAGGTCTGCGCTGGTGGGTGCTGATCCGGTCGCCCGTGCGAGGCGGCGACGCAGCGGCTGGCGCTACTGGACCAGCGCGGGTGCTGTCCACCCGAGCACGTCGAGCTGGTCGCGAAGGCCGCGGAGACCTCGACGAGGACATTGTGGCGACGGGTTGCGCGCGGGCGCACCGCATCGTCCGGGTCGCGGCCGCGGTTCGAGATCGATGACCAGCGCCGGGTTCGGCAGGCCTACTGGCGGGGGAACGCTGCGGCGTTGCACCGAGAGCTGCTGGCGCGGCGGCACCGAACTTGGTGACGGTGCAGCGGGCGGTCCGCCGGGACGTGACGCACGTAGATCGCGGGCCTGCGCGCCGGCGAGCGCGAGCGGCGGAAGTTCGACGTGTTCGGCAAGCAGCCGCCGTCGTTCCGGAACGCGGCCTGGGAGGCCGACCATGTGGAGGCGCCGGTCGAGGTCGACGTGGACGGCAGGCTGGTGAAGCCGTGGATCACGTGGTTCGTCGACGCCGCGCACAACGCGATCTGCGGGACTGCGGTGACCCCGGGCTAGTCCGAGCAGGGAGAGCATCCTCGCGGCGCTGCGGGCGGCGATCGTGCGCACGGAGCCGTACGGCCCGGTCGGCGGGCTGCCCCGCGCAGGTGCGCATCGACTGGGGCAAGGACCGCGGTGGCCGATGCGCTGGGCGCGTTCGCGGTGCGGGTGACGCCGTTGCCGGGCTACACCCCGCACTTGAAGGGCACGGTGGAACGGTCAACGGCGCGGTCGAGCGGATGTTGTTCGCCGAGATACCTCGTTACACCCACGCCCAGACCTTGGCCTCGGGCGCGCGGGTCGATCCGGACGCGCCGCCGTTGCGGTTCGAGGCGTTCGTCGCCGAGGTGTTGGCCTGGTCGACTGGTGGAACACCGCGCACGAGATGGACGTGCTGGAGGGGCAGACCCGTGGGCGTCGTGGCTGGCCGTCCCGAGCCCGGTCGAGGATGTCGCGCCGGAGGCGCTGTGGATGTTCACCCTCGCCGACGACCGCACCAACCGGAAGATCACCACCCAAGGGGTAGAGCGCGGACGCGGCCGGCACTACATCGCGGATTAGATGGTGGGCAAGGCCGGGACGGCGGTGCGGGTAGCGGTACATGCCGCACCCCGATCACGAGATCGAGGTGTTCGACGCTGCGAACGGCGAACACCTGGGGACCGCGATCCTGGTCGATCGGGCCAGCCTTTCCCCGATAGGGCCGATGACCCTGGCGATGATCTGCGCCGGATCGACATGGACCCCGCCTACCTGATCCGCCTCCGGATCGCGGTCCCCGCTCGCCTGAGCAGCGACCAGAAGCACCCACCCGGCCTGCAAGCGCACCCCGATGTCCTGTTCGCGCTGCGACTCGCTGACGAGCCTGCCGCCGACGAATCGCGCGTCCGGGAATGAAGTGTTGTGCCTCCGGGGTGCGACGCTCGTTCGAGTGGCATGCCGACGCCGGCGTTTTCCTGGTCGTGCGCCGGACACTCTCCTGGTGCAGCGATTCCGCTGTGAAACTGTTTCAGGACAAGGAGATCACCATGAACGAGGAAATGATGGCGGCACCGTACGAGCCGCCGGCACTGGTGGAGCTGGGCGAGTTCAGCGAAGACACGCTGGGCGGGTTTATGTCCATCACCACCGACTCCTACATCGGCTTCGGCCCTGACTACTGAGCGTCACGTGCTGCACGGGCGAGGGTGGCTGGCGGTGCCGGACGCGCCGCAGACCCGGACATGGTGGCCGGGACCGGCCGGCGTGCCGGCGGGGTGCGCGGTCGTGCCGCATGCCTCCGGCCGGCCGTGGCTGGTCGGGTCCTGGCGTGAGGGTGGGATCACCCTGGCCCGGGTGGGCTCGACGGTGGTGGCGGTGATCGGGGCCTGCCCGATCACCGCCACTGGCCTGGCCGACCTGGCGGCCGGGGTCAGGCGGGTGGAGCAGCTGGACGGGCTGGTGGCGGCGGTGCCCGGGTGTGTGCACGTGGTGGCCTCGGTGGACGGTACGGTCCGGGTGCAGGGCAGTCTCAGCGGGCTGTGTCAGGTTTTCCACACCCGCCACCGCGGGCTGGTGGTGGCCTCGGACCGGGCGGACGTGCTGGCCCGGTTGACCGGCGCGGAGGTGGACGAAGATCTGCTGGCCGCGCGGGTGGCGTGCGCGACGCTGCTGCCCCCGCCGCTGGCGCAACGGCCGCTGTGGCACGGGGTGCACACCGTGCCATCGGATCACTACCTGCGCGTCGACACCGATGGGCGGCAGGCACACCCGGTGCGTCGGTGGACGCCTCCGACGCCGCGGGTGCCGTTGGCCGTGGGCGCGGATCGGTTCCGGCAGGCGCTGGTCGAAGCCGTGGCCGCGCGACGCCCCGGCTCGGGCCGGTGGGGCAGCGACCTGTCCGGGGGGATGGACTCGACCTCGCTGTGCTTCCTGGCCGCCCGCACCGGCCTCGATACCGAATCCGGTGGCACGGGGCGGGGGTTGACGACCTTCCGGTGGGGTGAGGCCGAGGCGGGCAACGACGACGCGGTGTTCGCCGCCCACGCCGCGACCGCGCTGCCCGAGGCCGAACACCTGGTGCTGCCGCAACGGGACCTGCCCGCGTTGTTCACCGACCCCCACCACAACGGCGATGTGGAGGCTCCGTACCCGTTCATCCGGACGCTGGCGCGCAGCGTCCACAACGCGCGCCTGCTGGCCGGGCACGGAGTGCACGTCCACCTGGCCGGGCACGGCGGGGACGAACTGACACACGCAAGCCCCGCCTACCTCCACGACCTTCTCCCTGCGCATCCCCTGCTCGCCCTGAATCACGCCCGCGGCTTCCGGGCGCTGGCACGCTGGCCATGGCCGGCGACCCTGAAGGCCCTGACCGACCCGCGTGGTCTGGACCGCTGGTGGCGCGGTCAGGCCGACCGGCTCACCGATCCGCCGCCCTCGCGCTATGCCCCGAGGGGCCTGGACTGGGGATGGCCGCTGCGCGCCCCGTCCTGGGCTACCCCTGCCGCGCTCGCCGCCGCCGGCCGGGTGCTGCGCGACACCGCCGCCCACGCCCGGCCGCTGGCCCCCCAGCGTGGGCAGCACGCCACTCTCACCACGATCGGCACCACCGCACCGGCCTACCGGCAACTGGCCAGGGTGTTCGACGCCGCCGGGGTGCGCCTGGAGATGCCGTTCTTCGACGACCGCGTCATCGACACCGCCCTGGCGGTGCTCCCGCACGAGCGGCGCAGCCCGTGGCGGTACCGGCCCTTGCTGGCCGAGGCCTTGCGGGACATCCTGCCGCCCTCGATCACCGGCCGGAGCACCAAGGGCGAGTTCGGCCAGGACGTGCGCGACGGGCTGGCCCGCAACCTCCCGGCCGTGCTGGAGGTCTTCGCCGACTCCGCCCTGGCCACTGCCGGACTGATCGACCCGGACAAGCTCCGAGCCGCTCTGCTCGCACCCCAGCGCGACAACACCGCCATGTTCGCCCTGGAAGGCCTGCTCGGCTGCGAAACCTGGCTGCGCCACACCACGACCACTATCAAGGCCACCGGCGCGACGACCTCCTGCGCGCCGATGGCCATCAGATCCGGGAGCATCGATGACCCCACGCCTGCGCACTGAGGTGGCCACCACCGGCACCGAACACGGCACCGTCCTGCTCGACGAACGCAGCGGCCGCTACTTCCAACTCAACACCACCGCTACCCAGGTGCTGCGTGCCCTGCTCGACGGGCACAGCACCGACCAGATCGCCGACAGCCTGGCCACCAGCCACCACCTCGACCCGTGCCAGGCACAACGCGACGTCACCGGGCTTGTCGACCGCCTGCGGACCGCGAACCTGGTGATCGACCGATGAGCGTCCCCGTCACCCTGGAACCCCGTGCCCGCCTGCCCTTGCGCCGCCGGGTGCCGGCGCTGCTCGCGGTCGGCGCCGCCCGCCTGCTCCTGCGCCTGCCCCCGGCCAGACTGCGCCGGGTACTGGAGTTCGCCCGACGCGCCGCCCGCCCCGCCACCGCCGAGCAGGCCCTCGCCGCCCGCACCGCGGTGGTCGCGGTCAGCCTGCGCTGCGCCGGACAAGGCTGCCTGCAACGCTCCATCGCCGCCGCCCTGTACTGCCGCGCCCACGGCACCTGGCCCACCTGGTGCACCGGTGTGCGCACCCACCCCTTCGCCGCCCACGCCTGGATCCAGGTCGAGGGCCACCCCATCGGCGAACCGCAGCACACCGCCAGCTACCACCTCCTGGTCAGCGTGCCACCTCGGTCGGCACCAGCCGGGTCGGCGTAACGAGCGTGGCGACCCGTGCTCGCATCCGGGCCCTGCCGGGGTTCGTCCACGGTCACCGGGTGTCCACGGCAAGTTCTGGTATCACCGGTACCGCGGCGGCGTCGCGGAGCTGGGCATCGGTCCACGATCCGGAGGAATATGTCGAGATCGAAGCCGACGACCTGGGGATGTTCCTGCCCGGAGCGCGCCTCACCGTGTGGGTGATCGGATAGCTGTTCGCGCGCCTGCATTCGCCGGACTGCCTGCGCTGAGCGCCCTGTCCCGGCAGGAACTCCGAGACGGTCCTGGGTCGGCCAGGCCGGCGGCGTCGATGCTGCCAGCCTGGGTGGCGGTGCGTTCGGCGTGGCGAGTGCGGCCAGCGCCTTGTCCAGCACCTGGGACACGGTTCGCGCACGGTCGGTCTCGGTGGCGGACAGGGCGGGCAGCCGGGCACCTCGACGAGGGTTGGCTGACGCCAAGCACGGCGAGACGAACCTTACGTTCGCTTAAAACAAGCTACATCTGCAATGGTCCGAATTCGGGCGCCGACGCTTTGCCACATTGAGAATTGTCTAACCTGAATAACACACGAGGCCAACGGGTTGATCCGACACCCCTGGGGGAAGCGTCGAGCTGCCGCCAAGACGGCCCTTCCGCACAATTTCAGCGGCAGCCTCAGGCTGACTGTCCGCAAGATCGGCTATCGTTCACTCGCTACTACTGCCCTGTCACCCATTCAGCCCAGCTGGCGGCGCATGTGCGCACTTATTAGTGAGAACAACATCACCGACGGGTACACGCAGACGCGTCACCCGATCAGAGAAATTCTGGACCCAGCTATTGACGTATGCACAGCTCTGCTCAAAAGTGAAAGAAATCAGGCGACGGCGCAGTCGGCCCGCATGGGAACGGGCGAGTAGTAAAGACAGCTACCTCAAGGGAAAGGCTTTAACAAAGCAAAGATGAATCGGATTAGAAGTTCCAGCGGTATGCCATTAGTGGAAGGCGTACCCCGGGAGATCCTCGATCTGCAAGTCCGTCCGGTAATGCTTGGAGCATTATGGGGAGAGTGCTGTCACCGTCGCTAATACCATCACGTTGCGAATGGAGGACGTAGGGGGTTCCACACGATCGGTCTTATGTTGAGTAGCCGCACATCCGAAACGAATGTACAGAGCAGTGATCGAGTAACACGTCGCATACTCTCGTACCAAAACCCGACGGCAATGGAGAATCATGGCTTTCAATTTCGGCACAGCTCATATTCACGTGCAGAATCTTCTCAATGTGGAAATTTACGTACTGCCATGGCAGAGATGGGAGTGCAAGCTGGCCGACCTCGCTGGAGCGATAGATAGGTTCGTTCTGGATTGGATTGGCCTCGTCAACGGGGTCACGGGGATCGTCATGAGCGGACCTTTTACGTGGGGCTCTGCGATCATGAGCTTATGGCGAAGCAAGGCTATTCTGGCGGCCTTTCAGAAGGAATTCGAAACAGAAGAAAACCTTCCCTCTTTGGAGAAATTGGTTAACCTTGGCATCCAGGGCACTATAAACAACGTGATGGTGGAGCTCACTAGGGACCAGTACTATCAGATAGAAATGTCAACAAAACAATTTCTGGAGCAATCGAAGACGGTTGTCATACCATCTGGGCAGTTTGAGGAAATCATGTCCAGTAACAAGTGGAAAGCCTTCTATCAACCCACTAGGATCATAAATCTGTTCGATCCTTCGGTTGAGACGATGCGGCTAAGCATCCTGTCGTCAGATGGAAGAAAGTACGTAAGCATCGGAAGTGGATACGATCAGAGCTGGATAGCGGTCCCTGAGGGGATCTACCTTCAGCAATACGGTCAGAAGATGTACGTGCCCGCCCGGCCGTCCGAAGGACCCGTTCGAAAATGGGAGCGCGGCGACGAGGGCGGCAATTACTTTGCACGCAAAATCGAAGGTGCCATCGAAGATTTGATAGAAAGCGTTAAAAATAGGCAACAGAAATAGACTGAATGCATTTATGGCTACGTGGTCGCGGTCGGTCAGAGTCTTTATAGTCATTTCGGTCACCTAGCATGCTTCTGTCGCCAACTTCAGAAAACCTCGATCGCGCTCCTAGGGTAGACCTGTATCGGCGGTCGATGTCCGATATAACTGTTTTATTGCTTCCGGTCGCAGAAAGGGTGCCGTGATGTCGACGGTGGCCTGGTAGTGCACAGCGAGCTTGTCGTAGCGAGTGGCGACTGCTCGATACTGTTTGAGCGAGCTAATTGCGCACTTAGAGCGTGTCTCATGTCGTGTGTTTGCGGAGTCTCTTGTGGCAGGTGAGTGCTGCTCCGAGGGTGAGGAAGGCGAGGAAGTGGGTGGCTTTGCGTTCGTAGCGCAGGGTTAGGCGCCGGTATCCGGTCAGCCAGGCCATCGTGCGTTCGATCACCCATCGGTGTTTGCCGAGCTTGTCGTTGGATTCGATGCCTTTGCGGGCGATGCGGACGGTGATGCCTCGGTCGCGGACCCAGCGACGGAGGTCGGCGTGACATAGGCCTTGTCAGCGTGGAGCTTGCCGGGCTTGCGCCGGCGCGGTCCGCGCCGGGACTTGATCGCCGGGATGGCCTTGACCAGAGGTTTGAGGGCGGTAGAGTCGTTGGTGTTCGCCGCGGAGATCGCGACCGTCAGGGGTAGGCCGCCTCGTTCGGACAGCACGTGGATCTTCGAACCGGGTTTGCCCCGATCCACTGGACTTGGACCGGTCAAAGATCCCCTTTTTGGCCCGTACGCAGGCACCGTCCACGATCGCGCGGGACCAGTCGAGCAGGCCCTGGCTACCGAGTTCGTCCAGGATCGCATGATGCAGCCGTCGCCACAGCCCGGCTTCAGTCCACTGGCCGAAGCGACGGTGCGCGGTCTGGAATGGCACCCCCGAACGACGGCGGCAGATCCCGCCACGCACACCCGCTGGTCAGCACGTACACGATCGCGGTGAACACCGCACGCGCGTCCAGCGGCGCCGTGCCACCACCCTGCGGGCGCGGCTCGAACGCCGGAATCAACGGCTCCACCAGCGCCCACAACTCATCCGGCACCAACCGCAACGACAACCGATCAACCACAGCCAAGATCATCGCCTACGAGCGACCGATCACCACGTAAGACACGCTCTTAACCGCGTGCTGTTGCTTGTATCCCCGTTACCTAATGAATCTCGAACAGCCCGCTGGGATCCGGTGAAAGCCTCCCCGTTACCTGACCCGCTGAGGTCTCGAAAAAGAGCGGCAGCTCGGGGTCTTGGCGGGCTGTTCACCCTGCTCGGCATCGAGGTAGGCCTTGCCCCTTTCTGGACTTAAGTCCTCACGGGAGACCGGCCGACGCGATGTCGGCGGTGGTGGTCCGCCGCGCACGTGCCATGCCTGAGCACCTCTGGGGCCTTCGAGCCCTCATGCAAGACCGGCGGGCTCGGCGTGTCGGACCACCACCGCGATCTTGCTGGGTCAGGTTGGTGCTCGTGGTTCGAGCCCGTCCGCACGGTGGATGCCTTGTTTCTCGGGAGCCGGTGAGCTCTGACGCGAAGACTGGTTGCCGTGCGGGTCGCTGGGATCGCGAACAGCTCATCGGAGGGAAGGCCATCGAGCCTCGTCATTAGGGCGCTGCGCGTTCTCGTTGGGTCTCTGACCAGCGGAGATTACCGAACGACCGGAGGTAGTGGGTTGACACTGTTCTGCGGAATCGACTGGGCCGAAGGCCATCACGACCTGGCCGTGGTCGACAGCGCCGGCAAGCTCATGGCGAAGAAGAGGATCAACGAGGACGTCGATGGCTTCGCGGAGCTGACCGGCCTGCTCGCCGAGCTCGGGGACACCGCCGAGGACCCGATCCCGGTCGCGATCGAAACACCTCGTGGCCTGCTCGTCGCCGCATTGCGGGCGACCGGTCGCCCGGTGTTCGCGATCAACCCGATGGCCGTCGCCCGTTATCGCGAGCGGCACTCGGTGTCCCGCACCAAATCCGACCACGCCGACGCCATGACCTTGGCGAACATCCTGCGCGTGGACGCTCACATGCATCGCCGTATCCTGGCCGACAGCGACCTGGCGCAGGCTGTGGCCGTGCTGGCCCGCGGCCAGCAGGACGCGATCTGGCGGCGCACCAAGGCCAGCAACGAACTGCGCGCGATGCTGCGCGAGTACTACCCGACTTTCCTTGCAGCCTTCGCCGGCAAGTCTGCGACGAACCTCGCCACTCCAGATGCCCGCGCGGTCCTCGCGATCGCACCGACCCCAGCGATCGGGGCCACCTTGTCGAAGGCCCGCATCGTCGCGGCTCTGCGCCGCGCCGGTCGCACCCGCTACGTCGATCAGACCGCCGCCGACATCAAGGCGGCGCTGCGAATCCCGCAGCGCCGCCAGCCCACGCTCGTGGAGGACGCCTTCGGACGCCAGGCCCTCGCTCTGCTCGCCACACTCAACGCCGCCTGCAGCGGTGCCGACGACCTCGGCGCGGCGGCCGCGGACGCGTTCCGCCAGCACCCGGACTACGCGATCATCACCAGCTTCCCCGGCCTGGCCGACTCCACCGGAGCCCGCGTCCTGGCCGAGATCGGCGACGACCGCGCCCGGTTCGCCGACGCCCGCGCGCTCAAGTCCTACGCCGGGTCCGCACCTGTCACCCGCGCGTCCGGGCGGTCGATCTCCGTCACCTACCGGAGGGTCAAGAACGACCGCCTCGCCGCCGTTGGGTGGCTTTGGGCCTTCATCGCCGCCACCCACTGCGAACCCGCCAAAGTCCACTACCGGCGCCGCCGCGACCACGGCGATCGCCACTCCACCGCCCTGCGGCACCTGTTCAACCGCATGCTCGGCCAGCTCTACCACTGCCTCCAAACAAGACAGAACTACGACGAAACCAAGGCCTTCCACCAGCCGGCTGCTGCGCCCACAGAACCGGTCGCAGCTTGACAGTTAGGAAGATCGGAGGTCTACGCGCATGTCGACATCGGACCGACCAGTAGCGTCTGAGCAGTTGCTGCAGAGGGAGATGACTCTGCTCACCGCCGAGTTCGCGACTGAGCGAGCGCTGGCGAGCTTGCGGCAGGCGACCAAGGCCGGCCGGAGCACCGACATCGCGCAATGGGCCTTACTCGCGGCCGAGGCTGTCATGGAGACCGCCAGGCTGGTCGAGGTCCCCGAGGAGAGTGCCAGCAGCTTCGCCACGATCCGGGACTCCGTCACCACCTGTCTCGACTCGATGACCAGGGCCGTGGAGACCGACGACGCCGAAGGCGTGGTGAGTCGCGGTGAACTGGTTGGCGACGCTGTGGCGAACTTCGCCGTTTTCCTCGAAGGGCTTGGCAGGTGAGGCGGGCCGCTCACGAAGCTCGGCCGAAGGGAACGCACGCCCAAGCAGGGTGAGCGTGGGGCTGGGTAACACGGTCGGCTACGGCGCCATCCGCTCGCGAAACAGGGCGGCCACGTCGATCAGCGACAGCCCATACACCAGAGTCCGACTGCTGCCGCCGGGTAGCCCAGACGGGTGGACCCGTACAGCCGAACGAGCGACTGATGGATTGAATCCCGCAAGACGCGTCGGCATTGGTCGGTAGAACTCGGCTGCGACCGTCCGCTCCAGCGCCAGGATCACGGCAAGTCCGGTGTACTGCCGCCTTCTTCGATCGGTTTCCCGCCCAGCCGATGGTGGTCAGGCCGAAGCTGGACGGACAGTTGCTGGCCGTCCTGAGAACAGGCGGGTGACCGGGGGCGATCCGCGCGGCGACGGCACCGCCGGTGACGATGCTGGTGCGGGCGCTGACCGACGGGATCCCGGGCCGAGGCCGAGGTGCGCATTAAGAGGCGGCCGCGATCACCAGCGCCACTCTGCTGACCTGGTCGCAAGCTGCCGCGACATGCTGTTCTCTTACAGCGATCGGGGCCTCGGACTCCCGTGGTTCGACTCTAGGGCTCGACGTGCCGGTGAAGGAACGCCGTGGTGGCACCTGTGATACCGAGGCCTGCGAGGATCGCTACGACCGGTGAACGATCCACGAGGAAGGTCAACACTCCGATGACTGTGCCACAGCACAGCGCCGCAACGAGAATGAGCAGCGTGCGCAGGGTTAACAGAGGTGGAGGCGCGGATGGTTTAGGCACAACGATGTCCCTTCGGGAACCGGAAGCGTTGTTGAACGCCGGAGTTGCCTGGCTCCTATGTGGCGGCTGTCAGAGTCCGGACCGGTCGGCCGCGACCGAACCCGAGCCGTGAGACCACGCCGGTGAGCTGAAGAGAGCGAAATTCAGAGATCTTGAGCAAGAACGGTCCGAGCGCGGGCTCGTGCACATAGCAAGGGCGCTGTAGGAGCGATGCCGGTCTGAGAGGTTAGGACAATGAGTCAGCATGGTGCGAGCGAGGCGGACCCAGCGGGTCGGCCGCAACTCCCGGATGCGCTCTTGTCCGGCGACGAACCTACAACCCATGGTAACGATTCTGATTTTTCGACCTCGGCGGGCAGCGATCCGGTCATGCGCCGGGCCAACGAATCGCTGGGACGTAGGACCGGGGATCTGGATCTTCTCGAGGAACTGCGCGTGCGAGGCTTCGAAGGTCCAAGCTGGCAGCGTTTCGCCGAGGAGCTCGCGCGATACGGATGGGCGGTGATGCAAGCCTGGTTGGTCTCCGGCGAGATCTTCGCGCAGTGCGCGCTCAGGCGCAGATCAGTTGGGACGGCCCCGCTGTACTGGACCGAGGATGACCGCTTCAGCCTGGCCCAGGACACCGTGGTGGAAGGGCTCCGGCTGTTCCGAGAGCGCGGCCTGGTGCAAGGCGGCTGGAACATCGATGGCGGGGCCAGCCTGCGCACGTTCTTCATCGGTGCATGCGTCCTGGTCTTCCCCAACGTCTATAGGACTTGGCGCAAGCGGCACAACGACGAGCGCACTGCATCGCTCGTGCCAAACTGCGACGCGGTTGACTGGGTGGATACCTCCGCCTCGGACCCGGCGATGACCGCAGTCCACCGCGACGAGGCTTGGGCGGCGTTGCGAGCCATGCCGTTGCGTGAGAAACGGGCTGTGTTGCTACAGGAACTGGGTTATGGCCGGATTGAGATCGGTGAACTGCTCGCTCTCGCCGATGGTGAACAACGGCCCTACAGTGAAGCGACTGTGGCAGGCTGGCTACGGCGACAACGGCAGCGAAGCCGCGACCAGCGAGAGGAAGGTGAGCGCCGATGACCAGCCATGACGATACGGGAGGCCGCCACAGGCCAGAAGTGGCGCGGCGGCCCGGCGGGTCTCAGCAGGACACCGACTCGACGCGCGGCCACGACACGAAGTCAGACGGAATCGACGTGCTCATCGAAGGGTCTTCGCTCGGCACGCCAGGTGCAAGCAGTATGCGCAACCGTACGTCCATGCAACGCGCCGAAGAATTGGTTGCGAAGGCGTTCCCCGCCGATAACCCGGCCGGATTGACCGAATCGCGAGGTTGGGACCTCCCTCGGTCGCACCTTTTGCCCGACGCAATCGCCGCATTCGTAGCCGGTGAGCTGTCGGTCGGTGCGCAGGAGCGGGCCGCCGCGCACGTTGCCCGGTGCCGGAACTGTGCGGACGAGGTCGCGGACCAGCGACACGCCCGTACAGCAGGAAAGCGCATGGATACGCCTTCGAGTTCGGCCGGGTTCCTTGCCCGCCTGCGAACGATCCGTCAACACGCCGAACTTGGCGATACGCCGGACGACCTGGCGACCACCGAGAACGGCCACCCGGGCGTATGGCAGCGGCCCGACCAGGCGGCAGCTGGCTCGTCGCCAACCACGGCAGGACCTGCCGGGGATTTTTGGGGCCTACTCGATCAGACGCAACGGGACGTCATCCTGGCCGGGGCGCGCATACGCGAGTTTCGCGCGGGCACGGGCTTGATGGCCGAAGCGGACCGGTTCCGGTCGGTGTTGGTGATTTTTTCCGGTTTGATCAAGGTGACCTGGTCTGGCCTGGATGGGGACGAGTCGGTGTTCAGTGTGTGCGGTCCGGGTGATCTCGTTGGCGAGATCATCGCGACGGACATCGGTACACGTACAGCTGAGATGACCGCGGTTGACGCGGTGACTGCGTTGTGGCTGTCTGCCGACCAATTCGCCGAAATCGTGCGGCGGCATCCTGACATCGCCGTAGCTGTGTCCCAAGTGATCGTTGGCCGCTTGCGCACGGCTGATCTTCGGCGACGCAAGTTCCTGGAAAGGAACGCAGACGCTCGCATTGCCGATCTACTAGTCGACCTCGCGGATCGCTATGGCGTATCCACGTCGGACGGTGTGGTCCTCCCTCTGTCGAACAGCCAGCAGGACATCGCAGACCTCGTCTCGGAGCCTCTCCCGACGGTCACCCAAACGCTGCAAACGTTGCGCGACGCTGGCGTGATCAGCACTACCCGCAGAAGCCTGACCATTCACCAAGTCGCCGTTCTCCGCGACCTGCCCCGTTCACTGGCTGGCGCACGCGCTGAAGCGCCGATGACGGAGAGGTAGTCGCTGGTTACGTCGCGCGCGGCAGTCCGGCCACTCGGTCACCGGCGGGACAGTGCCGCCAGCGAGACCCCTCAGCATGAGTGCGACGACCCGAGCCCCGGTTGGCTCCGCTGGCCCGACCGACCCACCTCCTGCCGGCGATCGACCAGTGGGGCTGCATCGACCCGTAGGGGTCGATGCAGTCGCCATTGCTCTCGGGCCTTGTGCATGCGATGGAGACCGTGGTCGAGGCCCCCGCCGTACCGCGTCGTCTGGCCGAGCCCGAGCCGGCCTGCCCGCAGCGGCGCATCACGGTCGACCAGGAGGCCGCGATCCTCACCCGAGCCGATGAGCTCAATGCCCGCATCGCCCGGATCGTGGGGGAGTACAGATAGAGTCCTCTCCATGGGAGTCGACTGGGAAAGCATCCTGGGCACGAGCGGCGCCGGACTCGGCGATGCCTACGACGCCGCGGCTTCGGGCGCCATGTACCCAGATCGGCCCGAAGCGGAGGTCGTCCGGTCGTTCCCGGTCGGGGAGGAGCACGACGAGATGGAGGGGCTGCACGTTTGAAGGGTCCTTCCCGTCGCGGGGCAAGAATGGCCTACTTAACCTGGTAGGGGTCGTCGGCCCAGAGGCCGATCACGTGGAGACGGCCGGTGAGACCGTCCCGCCGTACGTCCGCGCGATGCACGTAGATCCGTCCTACTGCAGATCGTAGTGCTTCGTTCACCATGCCCGCGTCTGCGCGAGACCACACTGTCGTCAGAGCCTTGAACGCTTCTATCGACGGAATAGAAGGTACTGCGTTCTCGCCGCGCAAGGCCTCCGCCTTCGCCGTGAACATCGTGATCTCGGCCGTGAGCTCGTCACGTTTGTCTCGGAACTCGGCTTGCAAGTCCTTGATCTCGCCGGCGGCGTCGAGGAACACGTCAAGCAGTCGCTGCCGCCGGGCCTTAAGACGGGCGATCTCAGCATCGATGGCATCAGCATCGGCCAAGGCCTTCTCCCGCTTGCTCTGCTGTTCGAGAGCTCGGGCGAAGTCTTGTTCTCCTCGCGCGTTGTGCCCTAGTGCTGTGACCACATAGGTTGGCGGGGTTGGTCAGGCGGCGTGTGTGGCGCGTTGTCCCCACCGGTGACGGCGTTCGCTGCGGATACGGGCTCGTTCACGGCGTTGGGAGGCGAGGACGTCGGGGTGGCGTGCGTTGGCGTTGCGCCATCGCAGGTAGGCGTGCAGGGCGCGGGTGGCGACGGTGTGATTCGGGTGGTTCGATCCGGCGACTGCGAACATCTTCAACGGCCCGAAGTGTGCTTCGATCGGGTTGGCCCAGGAGCTGTAGGTGGGGGTGAAGCACAGTTCGACGTTGCTGCGGTGGGCCCACGCTCTGATCGCGTTGCCTTTGTGGGCGGAGAGGTTGTCCAGGATGATGTAGATCGGTGCGCCGTCCGGGCGTGCGGCGCGGATGGACTTCAGTGCGGCCAGGGTGTTCGCCGCGGATTTTCGTGCTCGGACGACGCCCCAGAGGGTGTCGTCTCCCAGCGAGTAGCAGCCGTGGAACTGTCGGACACCGCAGAGTTTGTGATAGTTGGCAGGCAGCCTGCCGGGATGGTTCTTCTTCGTCCAGCCGGCGCCGGGGTGCGGTCGGATGGTCAGTGGCCCGAACTCGTCGAACGCGAACACCCGGTCGGTGAAGTGGCTGCTCACGTGCTCGATGCGGGCCAGTTTGGTGTCCCGGTCGGGGTCGTTGGTCTCCTTCCAGGTCTTGGTCCGCTGGAAAGTGATGTCGTGCTTGCGCAGGAACTGCCGCAACCGTTCGCGGCCTATCGTGACCCGTCGGTTTCCGTGGTTGCGGGTCAGGTAGGCGCAGAGTTTGCGCAGGCTCCAGCGGGTGAAGGGCTGCTCGAGTGCTTCGGGTCGCGTGGTGGCCGTCGCGATGATGAAGGCTTCGTCCTCAGGGCTGATCAGGCGGGGACGGCCACCCGCCCACTGAGGGTCCAGGCAAGCCAGGCCCATCTCGTTGAACCGGTGGATCACCCCGCGGATTGCGTCCTCGTCGCCTTGGACCAGGCGGGCGATGGCGGGGACGGTGTTTCCGCTGGCCGAGGCCATGATCACCATCGCCCGCCGCAACCGGATCGATGATCCGGTGCCTCTGCGGACGATCTTCTGCAGACGCTGACCCTCCTGATCGGTCAGCCGACGCGCTCGTACTGAATCTGCCATCCGCCCAGACTGGGGCGCGGACGATCAGCAGCCGCGAACGTTGACCGGTGTGTCGCCAACCCGGCCAACGTTCATGGACACAGCACTAGCCAGGCGAGCATGGTCGCCTCGGCGATCGACTGCCGAATCGCGACCGGTGAGGGACACAGAATAGTGGTCTGATTGCTGTACTTGTCCCGGCCGCACTCGTAGCCTCTAAAGCGCTTTCCCCGCTTTGACGACCAGTAGATGCGCATCTTGCGCCCGCATGAGGCACAGTACAGCAGCCCCGAGAGTTTGGTAGCCGCCGCAGCCTCGCGTGGAGCAACCCGTCTGGCACGGCGCTGTACATATGCCTTCCAAGTGCTCTGCTCGATAACGGGCCGATGCGCGCCCGGGTAGTAATCAACAACGTTTGGATCGTCGGTGTTGGGATTAGCCCCGCGACGGTCGATGATCAGGCCCGCTCCGAAGCCCGAATCGAGGATCTTCCGCAAAGTCCTGCTGGTGAAGCGGCCTCCGGCGACGGTGGTGATGCCGTTCTTGTTAAGCTCGAAGACGAGCTTCGTGATCGTCTTGCCTGAGACGAACTCCTCGTAACACTTTTGAAGCCACGGCCCCGTCTTCGGATCCTCGGTGTAGACGAGGCTCGGGTCATCGTCGCGACCTATGTCGTCGTTCTTGACATAGCCGAAGCGGGGGCCGCCGCTGTGCGGCAGGCCTCGATCCCGCCGGTAATCGTGGATTTCCGTCCACGTCTCGCCTATCTGATCCGACTGCAACTGCGCGATGGCGAGCATCTGGGTCAGGGAGAACCGGCCCATCGGCGTCTCGATGTCGTCGAGGTTCTCCGTCGCCGAGGCGATGAAGCCGCCGGCCTCGTGCAGTTCGTAGACGTTGAGCATCGAATCGATCAGGTTGCGCCCCCACCGGCTCACCTTCCACACCAGGATCCCGTCGGCCTCACCGCACCGGACGCGGTCGATGCTGCGGGAGATCTGACGCTTGGTGGCCTCCCGGCCGGACTTGTCCAGGTCCGTGATCGGCTCACCGACGATGATCAAGCCCTCGCGCGCGGCCCACTTCCGGCACACGTCTTCCTGGACCTCATCGGAGATGAGGGTGTCCGCCCGGTTTCCGATCTTCGAGACTCGGATGTAGAGCAGAACCCGCATGCCCGGCTTCCACTGCTTGCGTCCGCGGCCGGTGTGTCTGGGCCTCCTCATGTCGTCAACTCGCTACACAGTTCGCTCGCCAATACCAGGTAAGGGCTTGGGGTAGCACTGAACGACATGATCACCCTTGGAGTTCTCCAGCAGGCTCGTGGCTATTCGACAGGATTCCCTCTCGCGTCTTTCTTGCAACGAGAGAGGGATTGCTTGGTTATACATCGTCTCATAAACGAGCAGTTCGACAGAGTCTAATCTAGCGGAAGCTGCAGGTGGATCGCAGGACGAGTTGGCAAAAGAGTTATACAAAATCTCGATCCGGGGAATGCTGTCGGAAGCCAGTGGTGCTCTTGGGGGCTCTCTTCTGCCCAACGGCTAAACATGTCGGGTCCTTCTTAGGTCTTTGACGAGACCCGAAGTGGGCGGAGTCTGTCCCAGGTCTTGTGCTGGGCGTTGCTGTGTCGATTCATGAACCGGCGACGGGCCGAGAAAGGGCTTGGACTGGCCGAGGGCCTACCGGGGTCTGAGCAGGGCTTGGTCGAGGTCAGGGCCAGTCCAGCGTCCTCTTGGTTCGCGCATGTGAAAGTTCGTTCGATGTCTTCTGGAATGATGAGCCGTTCCAGGTTCGGTTTCGTGCCTGGGCTCACCGACTTGAGCCAAGCCCAAGCGCGCCGAGGATCCGCCCGATCCCATAACATTTCGAGGGCTGCAGGTGGGACTCTAAGTCGTGTTCGTCCACACTGCGTGCTTCCCCGGATCAGACGATCATGAGGAAGTTTCTCGCGCCCTTGGCGCGGCGACCAGGTGCAGAGTGCGCGTCGGACCCCGACTTGCATGGCTCACCTCAACGGCGAACGAATTCTCGGCCGAGGCCAGGACTGACCGCAGACACGGCACAGAAGGGGCGTCTAAGACCGTGTGCTACATGGTGGTCTTGAGGAGGCGTTTCCAGCACAGCATGGCCGCGGCCAAGTCGAGGAAGGCCAGGTAGTTGCGCAGAAGCCGTTCGTAGCACGGGGAAAGTCGGCGGTAGCCGGTCAGCCTACCCATGGCGCAGGTTCGGTGGGTCGTCAATCTTGGACCACAGCATCAACGTGGACGACGTGCCGGAGCCCCACCGGCTGGCCGAGCGCGGCTGGTAAGCCTGCCTCGATCGAGCAAGAGGCCCTGTGGACGCCTGTCCACGGGGCCTCCTGTGAAGGAGCGTCCCGTACGCGAAAGCGCTCATGCCCGCCGCTGCATGACACACCACGGCGGGACCCTCGCGCGTGTGGGTGCCGTGCCGCTCAGTACCTACCGTGGGCGGTTGAACCAGGCGCCGGCCTGTGCGGTGACCATCGACGCCAGGATGATGCCGCCACAGGCGAGCCCGAGGACCGGCCCGCCCGTGAAGATGAGGCCGAAGCCGTCCCCAAGGCCCAGGCTGCCCAGGCAGGCCACGATCATCAGCGAGGCGTACACGATCGTGGTGACCCGGACACCTCCGCCGCCGGTGGCGAACTTCGTCCCCAGGATGATCGACAGCGCACCCAGGCCCAGCAGCACACCGACGATGGCGACCGCATCGGCGATGCTGCCGCCGGCGTTGGCGACAATGCCCGCTAAGAGGCCGGCGACGAGCACACCGACGGTGAGCTGCATGCCACCCATGACGAACAGGAGTACCCGCACCCCCCTCATCAGTCCGGGCATGTCCATGCCCGTCGGATGGCCCGCGTAGCCGTAGGAGCTGTCCGGGGCACCGGATCTCATGGTGGTGGCGTCTCCTCCGTCGGACGTCCGGGACGGCGCAGTGTACGACGGAGGCAGAGGTGAGGGTGGTGCCGCCGCGCAGGTGCTGACGAGGGCTGCACAATATCGGCGCGAGTCCGCGGCCGCCCTCGATGGAAAGAGCAGGCCCCGACGATGATCAGCACTCGGCGCGGCCTGGCGCACAGTGTCCCCGCCTGCGGCGCTGGCCTGCAATGCCTCGTTGTGGCGGGCGGTGCCGACGGGGTGGGGACCACGTCTGTGCGGTGTCAGGGGTTCGGCGGCTCGTGCCGGTCGATGTGATCGCGGAACCAGTCGAGCATGAAGCGGTGTGAGGCGATGCCGTAGTCGAGCGCCGCGCGCTGGTGGGTGACGAGGTCGCGGTGTTTCTCAGGGGAGTCCAGGGTGTCGAGGTGCTTGTCGATGGCCGCGAGCGCGGCGAGGTCGGTTTCGATGCGTGCGGTGATGCGGCGGAGCGCCGGTCCGCGTTCGACCGGCTCCAGCAGACCGAGGAAGTAGAGCCTGGACAGCGCCGCGGTCTCCAGATCGGGCCCGGCCAGCTCCTCGGTCATCCACGCGCGGAACTCCTCACGACCGGCGTCGGTCACCCGGTACACCTTCCGCCCCCGGCCTCCGGCCTCGATGCTGGCGACCTCGATGAACCCCCGCGCGAGCAGGGTGTCCAGCGCACGTTTGATGCTGCCGGAGCTGGCGCTGTAGAAGAGCGCGACGCCGGCCTCGAATCCTTTGATGAGGTCGTAGAAGCTCTGCGGGACGATCAGGAGCAGACCGAGGATCACATGGGCCATGGGCCGAGCCTAGACTGTTGTGTCTCATAGACATGTCTAGTAGACATATAAGCTCGCAGGACCCTCTCCCCATGGTCGACCTGCCTCGGCCAGTGAAGGCGTGGCGACGGGTCACATCGAGGGGAACGGAGACAAGGAGCCTTCACGTGACATCGCTGCCCGCCACGACCCATGCTCAGGACAACCGCGTTCCCGGCGACGTCGACACGCGGCTGACGGGCCTGTTGGCGAAACTTGTCACGCAACGCGGCATACACCACGCCAACGTCGCCGTCACCAGCGGCGACGGGAAACAGCGCTGGTCCGCCGCCGCCGGCCCGGCCGGTGCCGACGATCACCCACTGGGTCCCGACAGCCCGTTCTTCATCGCGAGCATCACCAAGCGCTTCACCATCACACTGGTGCTGCAGGCGCACGAGCGTGGCGAGCTCGAGCTGGCCGCGCCGATCAACAACTACCTGCCAGCGGAGGTGACCACCGGACTCCATGTCCTCGGGGGGATCGACCGGACGTCCGCGATCGCGGTGCGCCACCTCGCGAGTCACACATCCGGTCTCCCCGACCACTTCGAGAAGCGTCGTGAAGGCCCCAGCCTGTATGAGCGCCTCACCGCTGGTCAGGATCTGGCCTGGACCTTCGAGGACACGATGCGGACTACGCGCGAGCAGCAGCGCCCGCACTTCGAGCCGCAGGACCTCACCGCCGCCCGGCAGAAGGCCCGCTACTCCGACACCGGCTTCCAGTTGCTCATCCGCATCATGGAGACGGTGACCGATCGGTCGTTCGCCGATCTGCTGACCGAACGGATCCTCGGTCCGCTCGGCCTGAGGCACACCTGGCTCCCAGGACACCGGCCGCCGGATCCGGCGACCGCGGTGCCCTCGCCGCTCTACGCGAAACAGCGCCGTGTGGAGCTGACCTCGTTGATCGAGTCCAGCAACGACCTGTTCAGCACCACCGGCGATCTCCTCACCTTTCAGCGAGCGCTGCTCGACGGCGCACTCTTCGCCGACGCCCGCTCACTGAAGCTGCTCACCGAGCGGCGCAACCGGCTGCGCAACATCCCCGTCCTCCGGTACGGACTGGGCACCATGTACTTCAAGGTCGGTCGGCTCGTGTCACCGGGGCGCGGCCCCGTCACGCTCGTCGGGCACTCGGGAGTCACCGGGACTTGGCTCTTCCACTGTCCGGAGCTCGACCTGCACCTGGTCGGCACCGTTGACCAAACCAAGGGGCAGGCCATCCCCTTCCGGTTCATGGCACGGTGCCTGGGCGCCTGGCGAACGTGAGGCGAAAGCGCGGACGAGCACTGCCCGGCGCCAGTGACCTCTTCCGCGCCGCGAGCATGGTGACTACGCCGCCGGCTTCGCTACCTCCGACGGCTCGGGGTCGTCCGACGACAGACTGCTGTCTGCCATCGGTGAACACCACCCCGAGCGGGCGCGACGGTCATTACCGTTCAGTCGCATGACGACGGTCTCAACCCGTACGGTCGAATACCCGGCCGACAACCTGACGATGATCGGGTACCTCGCGCTCCCGGCCGGTGCCGGGCGCCGGCCCGCGGTCCTGATCGGGCCCGAGGGGATGGGGCTCAGCGATGTCGAGCGCCGACGGGCCGAGGCTCTGGCCGAACTGGGGTACGTGGCGCTGGCCTTCGACCTCCACGGCGGACGCTATTTGGAGGACCCGGAGGAAATGCTGGCCCGTTGCATGCCGCTGCTCGCCGATCCCGACCGCATGCGAGGAATCGGTCACGCCGCGCTCAGCGTGTTGCGTGCCGAATCACGGGCCGACCCCGACCGGATCGCCGCCATCGGCTACGGCACCGGGGGCGCAGTGGCACTGGAACTCGGTCGCGATGGCGTCGACCTGCGCGCGATCGGGACAGTCAACGCAACCACCACGGGCCGGCCGGGCGAGGCGGCACGCATTCGCTGCCCGGTATGGGCCGGGGTCGGGTCGGAAGACCCGATCATGCCGCCCGCGCAACGGGAGGCGTTCACCGCGGAGATGCAGGCCGCGGGCGTCGACTGGCGCCTCGTGGTCTACGGAGGAGCCCTTCACGCCTTCCACCACCCACCGGTCGACCACGCCGCGCCTCCTGGCGTCGGCTACCACCCACGGCACGCACAGCGAGCCTGGCGTGACATCGTCGCCCTGCTCGCCGAGTGCCTGCCCGTCACGGATTGATCCGATCGGCTCCTGGTACTCACTCCTGCCCACCGTCGTCGTCAGCTGTCCGGGTCGGGGTCGTGCTAGGCGTGCTCCGAAAGCAGGACGACGGTGGTGCCCGGTTCCAGTGCCTCGAACACGTGGGGCTCGTCGCCGGGGTAGGCGACGTAGTCACCCGGGCCCACCTCGACCGGCTCGTCCGCCAGGCCGACCAGTGCGCGGCCATGGCAGACGACCACGTGCTCGATGAAACCGGGCCGGTGCGGGTCCGAGCGGCGCGCGCTGCCCGGCTCCGCCCGGATCAGGTAGATGTCACGCCGGGCGTGCGGCGGGCAGGACGCCAGCAGGGTGGCCAGGTAGTCGGCCTCCTCGGAGGCCACGGTGACGCCCTCGCCGGAACGGATCACGTGCACCCGGGGCACCGGGGGCTCGACCAGCCGGGAGAACGGCACGTCGAGCGCCTTGCCCAGCGCCCACAGCGTCTCCACGCTCGGGTTGCCGGTGGCCGACTCCAGCTGGGACAGCGTCGACTTGGCGATGCCCGCCAGCCGGGCCAGTTCGGTCAGCGTCATCCCGGCGCGTTCGCGTTCGCGCCGGAGCGACGCCGCGATCACGTCGAGCGGGGCGCCTTCGGTAGCCATCTGTGTTCGCTCCGTCAGTCGTTTCGTTCGCCTTGACGAACAGCCGGTCCGTCTGTTCATCTTAGGCGGTGATACGTTCGATACAGCGAACCCTGGGCCGGGACCTGATGCGCGACATCGCGCTGGTCTGCCTCGCCGACGGCATCGTCGGCCTCTCCTACGGCGCCATCGCGGTCAGCTCCGGCTTCGAGGTCTGGGTGCCGATGCTGCTTTCGGTGGTCGTCTTCGCGGGGGCGTCGCAGTTCCTGTTCATCGGCCTGGTCGCCTCCGGCGGCAACCCGATCGCGGCGGTGGTGGCGGGCCTGCTGGTGAACGCGCGGCACATCCCGTTCGGGTTCGCCGTGGGCGACGTCTTCGGCAAGGGCTGGGGCCGGCGCCTGCTCGGCAGCCACCTGATGCTCGACGAGACGGTCGCGTTCGCGCTGGCCCAGGAGGATCGGCGCCGCCGCCGCGCGGCCTACTGGGCCTGCGGGATCAGCCTGTTCGTGGTGTGGAACGCCAGCGTGGTGGCCGGGGCGTTCGCCGGGACCGCGATCAGCGACACCGGCGCCTTCGGCCTCGACGCGGCGTTCCCGGCGGTGCTGCTCGCGCTGGTCCTGCCCTCGCTCAAGGACCGCGGCGTGCGCAACGCCGCGCTGGCCGGCGCGGTGCTGGCGGTGGCCGCCACGCCGTTCCTGCCCGCGGGGCTGCCGGTGCTGCTGGCCCTGCTCGGTGTGCCGCTCGTGCTCGCCGGGCGCGGCGAGCCGGACAAGACCGAGGCCGGGGTGACCGCGTGATCATCTCGCCGATGCTGCTGATCGTCTGCGCCGTCGTGCTCGGCGCGGGCACCTTCGCCTTCCGGTTCGCCGGACCGGCACTGCGCGCGAAGGTGGAACTGAACGCACGCGCCGAGAAGCTGATGGCCGCCGCCGCGGTGGTCCTGCTCGCCGCGCTGGTGGCGACCTCGGCGCTGGTCGAGGGCACCGAGTTCGCTGGCTTCGCCCGGCCCGCCGGGGTGCTGGTGGGCGGGGTGCTGGCGTGGCGGAAGGCGCCGTTCGTGGTCGTGGTGCTCGCCGCGGCCGCCACGGCGGCGGGCCTGCGCCTGCTCGGCGTGCCCTGAGCTCGACCCCCGGCTGCCGCCGCCGGCTCGAGGCCCTAGGCTTGACCAGCGGAATTCCAGTCGGGAGGAACTACACGTGTCGAAGGCGCGGCCGGTGGTCGGCGTGCTCGCCCTGCAGGGCGACGTGGCCGAGCACCTGGCGATGACCGAGCGGGCCGGTGCCGTCGCGGTGCCGGTGCGCCGCGCCGCCGAGCTGTCCGAAGTGGACGGTCTGGTGCTGCCCGGTGGCGAGTCCACCACGATGTCCCGCCTGCTGGAGACCTTCGAACTGCTCGAGCCGCTGCGCGAGCGGCTGCGCGCGGGCCTGCCCGCGTTCGGCTCCTGCGCCGGGATGATCCTGCTGGCCCGCCAGGCCCTCGACGGCCGCCCGGACCAGCACCAGCTCGACGCGCTGGACATCGTGGTGCGCCGGAACGCCTTCGGCAGGCAGGTCGATTCCTTCGAGGAGGACCTCGCATTCACCGGGGTCGACGGGCCGCCGCTGCACGCGGTGTTCATCCGCGCCCCCTGGGTGGAGAAGGCGGGCCAGGAGGTCGAAGTGCTGGCGCGGGTACCGGAAGCTCCCGGGCACCAGGACGCGGCCGCTAGGATCGTCGCGGTCAGGCAGGGGATGGTGCTCGCCACGGCCTTCCACCCGGAACTCACGGGTGACGAGCGCGTGCACCGGCTGTTCGTGCGAATCGTGCGTGGGCAGGCATAAGAACGGCGGCACGCCGCCGGATCGGATGGAGGAAAGATGAGCGGCCACTCCAAGTGGGCCACCACCAAGCACAAGAAGGCCGCCCTCGACGCGAAGCGTGGCAAGCTGTTCGCGAGGCTGATCAAGAACATCGAGGTGGCCGCGCGGACCGGCGGGGGCGACCCGGACGGCAACCCGACGCTGTTCGACGCGATCCAGAAGGCGAAGAAGAACTCCGTCCCGCAGGACAACATCGAGCGCGCGCGCAAGCGCGGTGCCGGTGAAGAAGCGGGCGGCGCCGACTGGCAGACGATCATGTACGAGGGCTACGGCCCGAACGGCGTTGCCGTGCTCATCGAATGCCTCACCGACAACAAGAACCGCGCCGCCAGCGAGGTGCGCACGGCGCTGACCCGGAACAACGGCTCGCTGGCCGACCCGGGTTCGGTGGCGTACCTGTTCAACCGCAAGGGCGTGGTGCTGCTGCCGAAGGCCGACGCCGGCGAGGACGACGTGCTGATGGCCGTGCTCGACGCGGGCGCCGAAGAGGTCAACGACCTCGGTGACAGCTTCGAGATCGTCTCCGAGGCCACCGACCTGGTCTCGGTGCGGAAAGCCTTGCAGGAAGCCGGGTTCGACTACGAGTCGGCGGAGGCGAGCTTCGTGCCGTCGGTCAACGTGCCGCTCGAAGCCGACGGCGCGCGCAAGGTGTTCCGGTTGATCGACGCCCTCGAGGACTGCGACGACGTGCAGAACGTGTGGGCGAACTTCGACGTTTCCGACGAGGTCCTCGCCGAAGTCGGCTAGTTCTTCGCCGGTGCTTCTTGGGTGGGGCCTCGGTCATGCGGCAGAATGTGAGCCGTGAAGACCGAGGCCCTCGCTCCAGAAGAACAGGCTCTGCAGGACTGGATCGTCGCCGAGGGCGAACGCCGCGGCAACGCGGTGATCCAGGTGCCCGCCGACGACGAGGGCGCCGGTTACTGCTTCACCGCCTGCGCCTGGGCGATGCACGAGGTGCCCGAGGCGGTGGTGATCGGCCTGCCCGACCACGTCGGCCCGGTGCTGCTCGACGCCTACGTCGACCGCGCGGCCGCGGGGGAGCGGTTCGAGTTCGGCAAGCTGTACCAGGACTTCTTCGAGGGGCTCCCGGTCACCTTCGAGAAGGTGGCGCTCGGGCACTACACCGAGTACTTCGGCAGCGCCTTCCTGATCTACCCCGAGGGCGATTTCCCGGCCGTGCAGATCATCGTGCCCACCCCGGACGGGAAGTGGCCGTGGGACCCCGACGCGCCCGAGGGGTTCATGACCTGGCAGCACGTGCTGACCGAAAGCGGCGAGCCGGAGAGCTGGACTCCCGGGGTCACCGGACCCTGACCGGCGCGTCCCCGCCGGTTCGGCGGCCCGGCGCCGGTAGCCTGCTCCTCGAACTGTTGTTCGGCGAGGAGTGGAACCTGTGCGTGTGCTCGGTGTGGATCCCGGCCTGACCCGCTGCGGTCTCGGCGTGGTGGACGGGGGTGCCGGGCGCACGGTCAGCTGCGTCGCGGTCGACGTGGTGCGCACGCCCCCGGAGGCGGACCTGGCCAGCAGGCTGCTCGCGGTGGCCGACGCGGTGGAGACCTGGTTCGACACCTACCGGCCCGAAGCGGTCGCCATCGAGCGGGTGTTCAGCCAGCACAACGTGCGCACCGCGATGGGTACCGCGCAGGCCGGGGGAGTGGTGGCGCTCGGCGCCGCGCGCCGCGGGCTGCCGGTCCACTTCCACACGCCGAGCGAGGTCAAAGCCGCGGTCACCGGCTCGGGCCGGGCGGACAAGGCGCAGGTCACCGGCATGGTCACCAAGCTGCTGGGGCTGGCGCAGGCACCGAAACCGGCGGACGCCGCCGACGCGCTCGCGCTGGCGATCTGCCACCTGTGGCGGGAACCGATGCGAGTCAGGCTCGCCGCCGCCGAGGCGCGCGCGGCCGAAGTGGCGAAGGTCCACCGCGCCCGGCTGGCCGAGGCAGCGAAGAAGAATGCGAGGGCGGGACGATGATCTCTTCGGTGCACGGGGAAGTGCTCTCCGTCGGACTCGACCACGCGGTGGTCGAGGTCGGCGGGGTCGGGTTCGCGGTGCAGGCCACGCCGAGCACGCTCGCCACGCTGCGCCGGGGCGAGAAGATCCGGCTGCACACCTCGCTGGTGGTCCGCGAAGACTCGCTGACGCTGTTCGGCTTCGCCGACGCCGACGCGCGTGAGCTGTTCGTGCTGTTGCAGACGGTCTCCGGCATCGGGCCGCGCCTGGCGCTGGCCGCGCTGGCCGTGCTCGACCCGGACAAGCTGCGTTCCGCGGTCGCCGACGGCGACATCAACGTCCTGACCCAGGTGCCCGGCATCGGCAAGAAGGGCGCCGAGCGGCTCAGCCTCGAACTGCGGGACAAGGTCGTCGCGGTACCCGGCGCGAGCCCGGCCGACGCGGTGCCCGTCGCCGGTGGCGCGGTGCGCGCCGAAGTGGTCGAAGCGCTGGTGGGCCTCGGTTTCGCGGCGAAGCAGGCCGAGCAGGCGGTGGACCGGGTGCTCGGCGAAGCTGGTGAAGGCGCTTCGGTGGACACCGCACAGGTGCTGCGCTCGGCGCTGACCACCCTGGGTCGCAAGCGCTAGGCGGGCACCGTGCACGATGACCCGGTGACCGAGCCCGAACCGGATCTCGCCGAATCCGAGACGCTGTCCGCGTTCGCGCAGACCGGCGACCGGGACGTGGAGACCACGCTCCGGCCCCGCAAACTGGACGACTTCGTCGGCCAGCCGCGGGTCCGCGAGCAGTTGCAACTGGTGCTGGAGAGCGCGCGCCGCCGCGGCGTGCCACCGGACCACGTGCTGCTGTCCGGCCCGCCGGGGCTGGGCAAGACGAGCATGTCGATGATCATCGCGGCCGAGCTGGACGCCGCCATCCGGATCACCTCCGGGCCCGCGCTGGAACGGGCGGGCGACCTCGCCGCGATGCTGTCCAACCTCGCCGAGGGCGACGTGCTGTTCATCGACGAGATCCACCGCATCGCCCGCCCCGCCGAAGAGATGCTCTACCTGGCGATGGAGGACTTCCGGGTGGACGTGGTGGTCGGCAAGGGGCCGGGTGCCACCAGCATCCCGCTGGAGATCGCGCCGTTCACGCTGGTCGGGGCCACCACCCGGTCCGGCGCGCTGACCGGCCCGCTGCGCGACCGCTTCGGCTTCACCGGGCACATGGAGTTCTACAGCGCCGACGAACTGGCCCAGGTGCTGCGCCGCTCGGCCACCATCCTCGGCGTCCCGCTGGAAGCCGACGGCGAAGCCGAAATCGCGCGCCGCTCCCGCGGCACACCCCGGATCGCGAACCGGCTGCTGCGCCGGGTCCGCGACTACGCCGAGGTCCGCTCGGACGGCCGGGTCAGCCTCGACGTCGCCCGCGCCGCGCTCGAGGTCTACGACGTGGACGAACTCGGGCTCGACCGGCTCGACCGCGCGGTGCTCAGCGCGCTGGTGAAGTCGTTCCACGGCGGCCCGGTCGGGGTGGCCACGCTGGCGGTCGCCGTCGGCGAGGAGTCGACGACCGTGGAAGAGGTGTGCGAGCCCTACCTGGTCCGCGCGGGTATGCTCGCCCGGACCCCCCGCGGCAGGGTCGCTACCCCCGCCGCGTGGGAGCACCTCGGGTTACGCCCACCGACCGAGGTGCCATGGGAGGCCGGACGGTTCGACCAGGGCAACCCTGGTCTGTTCGGGTAGCGGGGCGGCTCCGCGCCGGGTACGCGCCCGTGCCCGGCGACGGCCCCGCGGGTGGTACCTGGCACACTCGAACAAGCAGACCCAGAACAAATCGGGCGAATCGGCAGGCGGTCCGCCGCTGTCGCACCCGCTGAATGGAGAGTCATGGAAGGCCTTTTCCTGCCGCTGCTGCTCATGCTGGTTGTGGCGATCCCCCTGTTCCTGGGGAGCCGCAAGCAGAAGCAAGCGGCAGCCCGTCAGCAGGAGCTGCAGAACAACCTGGCCGAGGGCGACCGCGTGATGACCACCTCCGGTCTCTACGCGACCGTCGCGGACACCGGTGGCGACACCACCATCGACCTCGAGATCGCGCCCGGTGTGGTGACCACCTGGCTGCGCCAGGCCGTTCGCGAGAAGGTCGAGCCGGTTGTCGAGGACGACGTCCTCGAGGACGCCGACGAGATCGACTCGGCGACCGACGCTTCGATCATCGAGCCGACCACGGGCATCGGTGAGCCGGTCAAGACCGACAGCGCCGAGGACGAGAAGAAGGTCGCCGAGAAGGCAGGCCCGCAGATCGCGCCGCCGCTGGAGCACGGCAAGAAGTAACACCCTGCGAGCCGGCGCGCACGCGCCGATGAGGGGGTAACGCAGGGCTCACGCAGCACCGAGTAGTGTCTCGGTGCTGCGTATGCCCGCGTCCGCGCGGGCTTACCCGGACAACTTTCCACTCAGGCAGGCCCTGTTCCATTCGGGAAGGCCCCAGTTCGAGGAGACCGACGCACCGTGGCACCACCGGCCGGGCAGATCCGCCCGGGACGCTATCTCGCGTTCTTCGTCCTGATCGTCATCGGTTTGTACTCGCTGGTGTTCTTCACCGGCAACGGGAAACCGACCCCCAAGCTGGGCATCGAGCTGCAGGGCGGCACGCGGGTCACGCTGACCGCGCGCACGCTGGACGGCGCCGAGCCGTCGAAGGAAGCGCTCGAGCAGGCGAAGACGATCATCGAGACCCGGGTCAACGGGATCGGCGTCGCCGGCACCGAGGTGGTGCTCGACGGCAACAACGTCGTCATCACCGTGCCCGGTGAGCAGGGCGACCAGGCCAAGAGCCTGGGCCAGACGGCCAAGCTCGGCTTCCGCAAGGTGGCCACCGTCCAGCCGAACACGCCGACCCCGCAGCAGCAGCCCGGCACCCAGCCGCCCGCTTCGCAGCCGCCTGCCAGTGGCCAGCCGAGCGAGGCGCCCGCCGCCGGTCAGCCGTCGGCGCCGCCCGCGGGTGGTGCCGCGCCCGGTGCCGCGCCCGCGCAGGAACAGCCCGCGCCGCCCGCGCCCGGTTCGCCCGAGGCCGAGGCCGCCGCGATCCAGGCCGCCAAGGCGCTGCGGCAGAACCCCGCCCTCGTCGCCGACCCGGCCGACCCGGCCGCGGCCGCCGCCGCCCAGCAGTTGCAGCAGGAGACGCTGGCGCAGTTCCAGTGCACCCCGAACGACCCGCTGCGCGGCAACGACGACCCGACGCTGCCGCTGGTCGCCTGTCTCAAGGACGGCTCGCAGAAGTTCGTGCTGGAGCCCGAGTTCCTGCCCGGCACGATGATCGACACCGCCAGCTCCGGCTACGACAGCCAGCGCGGCGGCTACGTGGTGGACCTGTCCTTCAAGGCCGACGGCACCAAGGTCTGGGGCGACTTCACCTCGGCCAACGTGAACCAGCAGGCCGCGTTCGTGCTGGACACCCAGGTGGTCTCGGCGCCGAACATCACCGTGCCGATCCTCGACGGGCGCACCCAGATCACCGGTGGCTTCACCCAGTCCGAGGCGAAGAACCTGGCCGACGTGCTGAAGTACGGCTCGCTGCCGCTGTCGTTCGCCTCCTCCGACGCCACCACGGTGTCCGCGACCCTGGGCCTGGCTTCGCTGCAGGCCGGGCTGATCGCCGGGGGCATCGGCCTGCTGCTGGTGTTCGTCTACTGCCTGTTCTACTACCGCCTGCTCGGGGTGCTGACGATCCTGTCGCTCGGCCTGTCCGGGTTGATCGTCTACGGCGTGCTCGTGCTGCTCGGGCGGTGGATCAACTTCTCGCTCGACCTCGCGGGCGTGGCCGGGTTCATCATCGCCATCGGTGTCACCGCGGACTCGTTCGTGGTGTTCTTCGAACGGCTGAAGGACGAGATGCGCGAGGGCCGCTCGTTCCGCTCGGCGGTGCCGCGCGGCTGGATCCGGGGGCGGCGCACCATCCTCGCCTCGGACGCGGTCATGTTCCTCGCCGCCGCCGTGCTCTACCTGCTCGCGGTCGGTGAAGTGCGTGGTTTCGCGTTCACCCTCGGCATGTCCACCGTGCTCGACCTGGTCGTGGTGTTCCTGGTGACCCACCCGCTGGTGGCCATGGTGTCGAAGTCCAAGACACTGTCGAACCCGAAGATCTCCGGGCTCGGCGGGGTGCAGCGAGTCGGCTCACAACGCCGCACAGCCAAGGTCGCCGGCGCGACCGTGAAGGAGGCCTGACGTGGGGGTCGAGGACTTGGGCGCCAAGAAGAAGGGTTCGGTGTTCCACCGGCTCTACGTCGGCACCGGCGCCTTCGACATCGTCGGCGCGCGGAAGTACTGGTACGTCTTCTTCGGGCTGCTGATGCTGGTGTGCATCGGCTCCATGGGGATCAAGGACTTCAACCTCGGCATCGACTTCGAGGGTGGCACGCAGATCCAGATGCCCGCCGCCGGGGCCTCCGGCGAGGTCGACGAGCAGCGCGCGAAGGAGGTCTTCGCCGACGCCGCCGGTGAGCCCGCCGCCGAAGCGCAGAAGGTCGGCAGCGGCGCGGCGCAGACCGTGCAGATCCGGTCCGACACGCTGGACGCCGGCCAGGTCGCGAAGGTCAAGCAGGCGTTGTTCGACGCCTTCCAGCCGCTCGGTGCGAACGGCCAGCCCAGCCAGCAGTCCATCAGCGACAGCGCGGTCAGCGCGTCGTGGGGCGGGGAGATCTCGGAGAAGGCGCTCATCGCGCTCGCGGTCTTCCTGGTGCTGGTGACCATCTTCCTGGCGCTCTACTTCGAACGCTGGATGGCGGTCGCGGCGCTGATCTCGCTGGTCCACGACATCGTGGTCACCGCGGGCATCTACTCGCTGGTCGGCTTCGAGGTCACCCCGGCAACGGTGATCGGCCTGCTGACCATCCTCGGGTTCTCCCTGTACGACACCGTGGTGGTGTTCGACAAGGTCAAGGAGAACACCCGCGGCATCCTGGGCCTGACCAGGCGCACCTACGCCGAGGCGGCCAACCTGGCGCTGAACCAGACGCTGATGCGGTCGATCAACACCGCGGTGATCGCCCTGCTGCCGGTGCTCGGCCTGCTGATCATCGGCTACGTCCTGCTCGGCTCCGGCACGCTGCAGGACCTGGCGCTGGTGCAGCTGACCGGCATGCTGGCCGGTGTGCTGTCCTCGGTCGCGCTGGCCACCCCGCTGCTGGTCGACTTCAAGATGCGCGACCCGAAGTTCAAGCAGCAGGCGCAGCGCGTCAAGGCCCGCCGGGAGAACCTCGCCCGCAAGGCCGCCGAGCGCGACGCCGGGATCGAAGACGACGACTTCGACGCCAGCGACGACGAGCAGCTCAACGCCGAACTGCGCAAGGAGCGCGCGTACGCGGCCGCGGCCAGCGTGCCCGCGCGCAACCAGAAGGCCACGCCGCGGCGTGGCCGCCCGTCGGGCAAACAGCCGTCAGGCAAACGCCGCCGCTGACCGCCCACTTCGAATGCTATGAGTGGGGCATTACTTGCCTCTTCCAGACCAGCGCGCAGCTCCGTTGAGGGTCGCGGTGGGCGACGGGAGGGCGCGAGTAATGCCCCATTCATGGCATTGGGCCGGGAGATGAGATGGATTTGGACAAGGCGCTCGGCCTGATCGCCGAGGTGCCCGACTTCCCGCAGCCCGGGATCCTGTTCCGGGACTTCGCGCCGCTGTTCGCCTCGGCGGACGGTTTCGCCGCGGTCACCGCCGCGCTGGCCGACACGCTCGACGAGGGCGTCGAGCTGCTCGCGGCGGTGGAGGCCCGCGGGTTCCTGCTCGCCGCGGCGCTCGGCCAGGCCCAGGGGCTCGGGGTGGTCGTGGTGCGCAAACCGGGCAAACTGCCACAGGTCGCCGCCAGGGCCGACTACGAGCTCGAATACGGCCGGGCCACGCTGGAGCTGCCCGCCGGGGTGGTCCAGCCAGGCCAGCGTGTCGCGGTGATCGACGACGTACTGGCCACCGGCGGGACCGTGTCGGCGGCGTGCCGGCTGCTGGAGCAGGCCGGGGCCGTGGTCAGCGGGGTCTCCGTGGTGCTCGAACTGGCCGGTCTCGGCGGTCGCGACGCCCTGCCGGGACGTTCGGTCCGCGCACTGCACACCTCCTGAGCGGGGGGAACGGAACGCCGCCGCCCCGCCGCGCGTTACGCTGAACGCACGAGATGAACTAGCGACGGGAGGTGCGGGTGAGCCAAGAGCTCGAATCCGCTTCGCCGGCCAAGGACGGCGGCAAGTCCCGTCCGGTGCCGGTACCACCCGTCCCCCCGGTGAACGGCAACGGCAACGGCAGCAGCCGCGCGCCCTCGGCCACCCGGCGCGTCCGCGCCCGGCTGGCCCGCCGCATCACCGCCCAGCGCGCCGCCTCGGTCAAACAGGTCCTCGAACCGCTGGCCGCGGTGCACCGCGAGATGCACCCCAGCGCGGACCTCGCGCTGCTGCAGCGTGCCTACGACGTGGCCGAGGAGCTGCACCGCGAACAGCGCCGCAAGTCGGGTGACCCGTACATCACCCACCCGCTGGCCGTGGCGACGATCCTGGCCGAGCTGGGCATGGACACCACCACGCTGGTGGCCGGGCTGCTGCACGACACCGTCGAGGACACCGGTTATCCGGTCGAGCAGCTCTCCGCCGACTTCGGCGACAAGGTGGCCCAGCTCGTCGACGGGGTCACCAAGCTGGACAAGGTCAAGCTGGGCACCGCGGCCGAGGCGGAGACCATCCGCAAGATGGTCATCGCGATGGCCCGCGACCCGCGCGTGCTGGTGATCAAACTGGCCGACCGGCTGCACAACATGCGCACCATGCGCTTCCTGCCGCCGGAGAAGCAGGCCCGCAAGGCGAAGGAAACCCTCGAGGTGCTCGCCCCGCTGGCGCACCGGCTGGGCATGGCCACGGTGAAGTGGGAGCTGGAGGACCTCGCGTTCGCCATCCTGCAGCCGAAGAAGTACGACGAGATAGTGCGCCTGGTGGCCGACCGCGCCCCGTCGCGGGACACCTACCTGCGCTGGGTCATCGGCGACCTGACCACCAACCTGGAGGCCTCGCGGATCACCGCGAAGGTCGAGGGCCGCCCGAAGCACTACTACTCGATCCACCAGAAGATGATCGTCCGCGGCCGCGACCTCGACGACATCCACGACCTGGTCGGCGTGCGGATCCTGGTCGAGGACGTGCGCGACTGCTACGCCGCGATGGGCGTGGTGCACGCGCTGTGGCAGCCGATGCCCGGCCGGTTCAAGGACTACATCGCGCAGCCGCGGTTCGGCGTGTACCAGTCGCTGCACACCACGGTGATCGGCCCGGACGGCAAGCCGCTCGAAGTGCAGATCCGCACCTACGAGATGCACCGCACGGCCGAGTACGGCATCGCCGCGCACTGGCGGTACAAGGAGACCAAGGGCACGCACAGCGGCAACGCGGTCGACGTCGACGAGATGGCGTGGATGCGCCAGCTGCTCGACTGGCAGCGGGAGGCCGCCGACCCCGGCGAGTTCCTCGAGTCGCTGCGGTACGAACTGGCCGCGCGCGAGATCTTCGTGTTCACACCCAAGGGCGACGTGATCACGCTGCCGGTCGATTCGACGCCGGTGGACTTCGCCTACGCGGTGCACACCGAGGTCGGGCACCGCTGCATCGGCGCCCGGGTCAACGGCAGGCTCGTCGCGCTCGAGCGCAAGCTCGAGAACGGTGAGGTCATCGAGATCTTCACTTCGAAGGCCGAGGGTGCGGGCCCGAGCCGCGACTGGCTGAGCTTCGCCGGTTCGCCGAAGGCACGGGCCAAGATCCGCCAGTGGTTCGCCAAGGAGCGCCGCGACGAGGCGATCGACGCGGGCAAGGAGGCGATCACCAAGGAGGTCCGCAAGGTCGGCCTGCCGTTGCAGCGGCTGGTCTCGGCGGACTCCATGGGCGCGCTGGCCACCGAGTTGCGCCACGGCGACATCAGCTCGCTCTACGCCGCGGTCGGTGAGGGGCACACCAGCGCCAAGCACGTGGTGTCGCGGCTGGTCGCGCTGATCGGCGGGGTCGAAGAGGCGGAGGAGGAGCTCGCCGAGCGGGCCACGCCGTCCACGGTGACCCGGCGCCGCGGCTCGAACGACGTCGGCGTGATCGTCAAGGGCGCCGGCGACATCTGGGCCAAGCTCGCGCGCTGCTGCACGCCGGTGCCGGGCGACGAGATCCTCGGGTTCGTCACCCGCGGCGGTGGCGTGAGCGTGCACCGCACGGACTGCACCAACGCCGAGGACCTGCACGCCCAGCCGGATCGGCTGGTCGAGGTGGAGTGGGCGCCGTCGGAGTCGTCGGTGTTCCTGGTCGCCATCCAGGTCGAGGCGCTCGACCGGCACCGCCTGCTCTCCGACATCACCAAGGTGCTGGCGGACGAGAAGGTGAACATCCTGTCGGCGTCGGTGACCACCTCGCGCGACCGGGTGGCGGTGAGCCGGTTCTCCTTCGAGATGGGCGATCCGAAGCACCTCGGCCACGTGCTGAAAGTGGTGCGCAGCGTGGAGGGCGTCTACGACGTGTACCGGGTCACGTCGGCCTCCTGAGCGCGTTCGCCGCTGCGTAAGGTGCGAGCCATGACTGACGGGCTCCAGTTCACCGTGCACGACGAGGTCGCGCGGCTGACCTTCGCCAGGCCGGAGAAGAAGAACGCGATCACGTACGGCATGTGGACGGCGATCGCCGGGGTGGTCGCGGAGGTGGAGCGCGACCCGGCGGTGAAGGTGCTGGTGCTGACCGGCGCCGGGACGGACTTCTCGGCGGGCGCGGACATCAGCGAGTTCGGCGAGCTGCGGTCGTCCGCGGAAGCCGCCGCCACCTACGACAAGGCGATCGAGGCCGCGGTGCGGGCGCTGGCCGGGCTGCGGAAGCCGACCGTGGCGATGATCCGCGGCAACTGCATCGGCGGCGGCTGCCAGCTCTCCGTGGCCTGCGACTTCCGCTTCGCCGCGGCTGGCTCGCGGTTCGGCATCACCCCGGCCAAACTCGGCATCGTCTACGACTTCCAGTCCACCCGGCAGCTGGTCGACCTGATCGGCCCGGCGCACGCGCGGTACTTCCTGCTCAGCGGCTCACTGATCGACTCGGCGCGGGCGCGGGAGATCGGCCTGCTCAACGAGGTCTACGACGACGCCGCACTGGAGGACTCGGTCGCCGAGTTCACCCGGACGCTCTGCTCGCGCTCGCAGGCCTCGATCCGCGGGATGAACCGGATCATCGAAAAGATCCTGGCCGGCCAGTCCGAATCGGACGCCGAAATCGACCAGATCCGCCTGGACGCCCTGCACGGCGAAGACTACGCAGAAGGCGTCGCCGCCTTCCTCGCCCGGCGCCCGCCCACCTTCACCCACCGCTAACCCGCGCCCGCCTACTCCGCGCCCCATCGCCGAAGCCAGTGTCCCGCACTCTCGCAGCCGAATCCCGCACTCGCCGCTCCCGGCCGAAGTCACCGGGACACGAATGTGGCTTTGGGGGCGGATTCGGCCCCCAAAGCCACATTCGTATCCGGCGGGGGGCAGGTGCGCCGGGAACGGCGCTGCCCCAAGTCCACAAGGTTCAAAGAACCTGGCTACGCGAAAGGGCCGCCACCCGCATCGCGGATGGCGGCCCCTTGCGGACAACTGGGTCGGTCAGCCGACCGTGGCCGCGGTGAACTTGACCGGGGTCTTCGGCTTGCCGGTGCCGTCCTGGCTGGTCGCGGCGGACTCGGCGTCGATACCGTCGCGCGCCACCTTGTCCAGCACTTCCAGCCCGGGGTCGCCGATGGTGCCGAACACGGTGTAGTTCGGCGGCAGCTGGGCGTCCCCGTAGACCATGAAGAACTGGCTGCCGTTGGTGCCCTTGCCGGTGGCCGGGTCCTTGCCCGCGTTCGCCATGGCCAGGATGCCCCGGCCGTAGCTCAGCTCCGGGAAGACCTCGTCGTCGAAGGTGTAGCCGGGCCCGCCCATGCCGGTGGCCTGCGGGTCACCGCACTGCAGCATCTGCAGCCCTTCGGTGCCGAGCCGGTGGCATTCGGTGTCGGTGTAGAAGCCCTGGTTCACCAGGTTTACGAAGCTGTTCACGGTGCACGGCGCGAGCGCCTTGTTCAGCGTCAGCGGGATATCCCCCGCGGTGGTCTTCATGGTCACGCCGACCGTGCCGTTCGACGCCACCTGCCCGGCGGCGGGCGCGTTGACCGGCTTCGCGGCCGGCTTGCCCTCTTCGACCGGGTACTCGCAGGAAACCGGGTCGGCCAGCGGCTGCGGCCGCTTCGGCTCGGGCGCGCGTTCGGTCGGGATCTGGATCGGCGCCGGGGTCGACGGCGAGTCCGACGCGGCCGGGTCCGCGGCGACGTCCTCCCGGTCCCGGGTCACCAGGAACACCACCAGGCCGGCGACTAGCCCCACCACGACGATCGTCACGCCGACGCCGATGATCCTGCGCCGTTTCGCCCGTTCCGCACGTCGAGTCAGCTGCCGCTCGAGCTTGCGCTTGGCGGCTTCGCGGCGTTGCTGGTTGGTCGCCACCTGCCCTCCCGCTTCCAAATCGGTGTCACACGTCGGTGTCCTGCGTGGCGGCAGTCTATTGGCACAGCCTGTGAGAACCCTGTAGAGGGGCCGCTAGGCTGGGCCGGCCGGTTCATCCGGACGGGTGGAGAGGGTCGTTTCGCGCGCTCGGAGGTGCGGTTCTTGCTCGTCGTCGGGTTCCCCAGCGGGACCTTCGCCGCCAACTGCTACCTGGTCGCCCCCGAAGCGGGCGCCGAGTGCGTGATCATCGATCCCGGGCAGGACACCGCCCCCAAGATCGCGCGCGCCCTCGAGGAGCACCGGCTGACGCCGGTCGCCGTGCTGGCCACGCACGGACATTTCGATCACATCGCCGACGCGGCCGAGTTCGACCTCCCGGTGCACATCCGCCCGGAGGACCGCGGCCTGCTCGCCGACCCGTGGTCCGGCGCGAGCCCGCAGTTGGTCGCCGCGCTCGGCGACGCGGTCCGCCCGGTCGAACCAGGTGAACCGGTCGACCTGACCGACGGCGAACTGCGGCTGGCGGGCCTGGCGATCACCGCGGTGCACACCCCCGGGCACACCCCGGGTTCGGTGATCTTCCGCCTCGGCGACCTGGCCTTCACCGGCGACACCCTGTTCGCCGGTTCCATCGGACGGACCGACCTGCCAGGAGGCAGCTTGTCGCAGCTCGAGCGGTCACTCGCGGACCGGCTGCTCACCCTGGACGACCGGACGGTGGTGCTCCCCGGGCACGGCGGCACCACCACGATCGGCCGGGAACGCCAGGCCAACCCGTTCCTGACCGGGTTGGCGGTGTCCCGTGGCTGAACCGGAGCAGCGGCCCAAGCCGGTGGGCCGGATCATGCTCACCTCGGAGGACCCGAAGCTGCGGCGCCGCCGCGGTTGCTCGGGTTTGACCGGGGTGGTGATCTTCGCGGCCGCGTTCGGCGGCATCGGCGGGCTGATCGGCGGTCAGGTGGCCGGGCTGGTGGTCGCCGCGGTGGTCGCGCTGCCGCTGCTCTACCTGGTCGCGTTCAACCTGCGCCGCCGCGTCTGGCTCGAGTCGAACCGGTTGTACGTGCGCACGTGGCGCGTCCGCGAAATCGACCTGACCCAGGCCGCACGGCTCGACCTGCTGGTCACCGACGTCCGCGGCACGCGCTCGGTCGGCCTGCTGGTCAACGCGGGCAACCGGCGCCAGACGGTGAAGATCGACCTGGCCGTCTACGCCGGGACCGGGGGCCGCGAGCTGGAGATCCTCGCGCTGCGCAAACTCGCCGACGCGCTGGCCAACAACTTCGAGGCCAACGGCATGGTGTTCTCCCAGTTGCTCGTCGCGCAGCTGCGGGCGGAGGCCCGCGGTGACGCCGCCCCTGACCGCCCGCTCTACCGCCTGGCGTCGGCGGCTCCCTCGGGCAAGCTGGCGCAGCGGTTCACCATGGAGGCGGTCAGCCGCTTCGTCGCGAGCCTGGAGTGAGGACCTCTTCTCGAGCGGCGATCAACGCGGCGAGCACGGTGGTCACCGGAACGGCGGCCACGATGCCGATACTGCCCGCGAGGGTGCGGACGATCTCCTGCGCGATGTCCTGCGAGCCGAGGATCGAGCCCAGCCCGACGCCGGACAGTGAGGACACCAGCAGTACCGGAAGCGCCGCGCCCGCGTAGGCCATGACGAGCGTGTTGACCGCCGATCCGACGTGGTCGCGCCCGATGCGCACGCCCGCCGCGTACAACTCGCGCCACCCCAGCTCCGGGTTGGCGCGCCGGAGCTCCCAGACCGCGCTGGTCTGGGTGACGGTGACGTCGTCGAGCACGCCGAGCGCACCGATCACGACCCCCGCGAGCAGCAGCCCGCGCGCGTCGATGCCGTGCCCGAGCGCGGCGATCAGTGAGGACGTGTCGTCGTCGAGCCCGGTCAACGAAGCGGCGGCGGAGAAGATCGCGGAGATCGCGCCGATCAGCGCGAGGCTGACCAGCGTGCCGAGCACGGCCACCGAGGTTCTCGCGGACAGCCCGTGCGTCAGGTACAACGCGATGAACATGATCAGCCCGGCGCCGCAGATCGCCACCAGCAGCGGGTTCTCCCCGGCGAGGATGGCGGGCAGCACGAACAGCACGAGGACGGCGAAGCTGAGCACCAGCGCGCCGAGCGCCGCCAGCCCGCTCCACCTCCCGAGCACCACGACCGCGATGGCGAACAACGCGGCGAGCGCGGCCAGCGGCAGCCCGCGCTGGAAGTCGACCAACTGGTAGGACTCGGCATCGCGGGGCTCGTCCCCGGCGAACGAGAGCACCACCGCGTCACCCGCGGTGAACCGCGGGGTGCTCGGCTCGAGCGGCATGATCTTGCGGATCGTCTGCCCAGCCGCGTCGCCGTCGCTCAGCAGCACGTCCACGGTGAGGCACTGCTGCGTGTCCTCGGCCGGTGCACCTACTTGGACATCACCGGGGGACAGGCAGGGGCCGGTCGCCGTGGTGGTGACGTCCCCGTGCACCGGCGTGCCCACGGTGATGACGGGCCGCGGATCGGGCTGGCCCCAGGGGTAGAGCACCGCCACGCCCACGACGGTCACCAGGGCGAACGGCGCGAGCAGGATGAGGAGCAACTTCTTGACCCGCGCGGACGCCGGAGCCGCCGGTCCGTGCCCATGGCCGTGCCCATGCCCGGCCGCCGCCTGCGGCTCGGCGCCCGTGTCCAACTGGTTGGACACGCCCCGGCGCCCTCGCCGCTCAGCGCCCACGCGTTCGTTCGGCTCAGCGGCTGTCCGTTCGGCCGTCTCTTCGCGTTCAGGACGAGCCGCGCGTTCAACCGGGATGACGCGTTCGCCGGTGTCGCCGGTTTTGCGGCGAGCTGCCCGGTCGGCCGGAAGAGGGCGTTCGCCGCTATCCCCGCGAGCCGTTCGGTCGCGCGGGAGAGGGCGTTCGCCGGTATCCCCACGAGGCGCCCGATCGGTGGGCAGGGGGCGTGCGCCGGTATCGCCGGGCTTGCGGCGCACCCGGTCGACGGGCAGCGGTCGCTCGCCGGTGCCGCCGCGTTCGGCCGTGTCTCCGCGTTCAGGACGAGCCGCGCGTTCAACCGGGATGACGCGTTCGCCGGTGTCGCCGCGGGCCTCGCGCTCCCGGCGTGCCTGCCGGGTTTCGCGCGCGGGGTCGGCGCCGGGCTGGGGACGTCGTGCCACGGGACGGGCCGGACGCTCGCCGCCGGGGAGGCGGGGGATCGGTCCGGTCGGGGTGTCATCACCGTCGAAGGGGCGGCGCGGGCGGTCGCGGGGCACTGCGCCATCCTGCCCCAACCGGCGTAACGGCGGCAGGCGCGGGGCCGCGCTGCTATTATCGGTATTCCGAAAATAGGAACGACAGGCGGAAGAAGGGCAGGTCGTGGCGGCGGAGGAGAAGCAGCCCGGACCGCGGCCGGCCTCGCCCGCGGTGGGCCGCACGCTGACCGTGCTGGAGACACTGGTCCACGCCGAAGACGGCCTCACCCTGACCGCGCTCGCCCGCGAGACCGGCATCCCGCTGGCCACCTGCGCGGCCATCGTCTACACCCTCGAGCAGCGCGGGTACGCCGCGCGCCGGGTGGTCGGGCGCAGCCACTTCTGGCGGGTCACCCTCCGGCTCTACGACCTGGCCGCCCCGCTGATCAAGCAGGACGACCTCGCCGAAGTGGCCCAGCCGGAACTGCGCGACCTGGCCGACGAACTCGGCATGCCCGCCCACGTCGGCGTGCTCGACGGCGCGTCGGTGGTCTACGTGGCGAAGGCCGCCACCCCCGGGTTCATCCAGTTCGACACCTATCCCGGCAAGGTCGCGCCGTTCAACCTGACCGCGCTCGGCCGCGCGATCGCCGCCTACCTGCCCGCCGAACAGCTCGACCCGCTCCTGCCGCAGTTGGTCGCCGGGCGTGGGCCGAAGGCGAAGAAGCCGTCCGCCCGGGTCTTCCTGGCTCAACTCGACAAGGTGCACGACGCCGGGTACGCGGTGGAGGACGAGGAAGAGGAACCGGACATCGCGTGCGTCGCGGCCCCGGTTTTCCACTCGGACGGCCGAATCGCCGGTTCGCTGGGGGTGACCGGGTTCGCCAGGGACCTGATCGGCGACAAACTCGGCCTCGCCACCGAACTCGTTGTGCGCCAGGCGAAAGAGGTTTCCGCGAAACTCGGGTTCTAGGTCAGGTCCTTGCGTCCGCGGCGACCGGAGACTTAGCATCTTCGAATCGGGGAAGCTATCTTCGAAATAGCGAACTTCAGAGGTTTCCTCGCTGGACCAACGGTGTGCAGGGGACGCGAGGGACACTGGAGGGCTGCCGTGAGGCGTGCGCACGGACGGGGGGCCGCCGCGCTGGCGCTGCTCCTGCTCACTTCGGCCTGTTCCAACGCGGGCGACGCGCCACCCGAACAGCCGCAGGCCAGCGCCGACAGCGGCACAGGTCCGATCGCCCCGGGCGGCTCGCTGGTCTACGGCCAGATCGCCGGGGTCTCCCAGCTCGACCCGAACACCATCGCCAGCGGCGCCCAGACCCAGCTGCAGACGCTGCTCTGGAACGGGCTCACCACCTGGACCCCGCAGAACACCGCGAAGCCCGACCTCGCCGAGTCCTGGCAGTCGGCCCCGGACCACCGCACCTGGACCTTCAAGCTCCGCGCCGGGGTGAAGTTCCACAACGGCAAGGCGTTCACCGCCGCCGAAGCGAAGAAGAACTTCGACCGCGTGCTCGATCCGGCGATACCCGCGCAGGCCGCCGCCAAGATCGACATGATCGAGGCGGTGACCGCGCCGGACGACACCACGCTGGTGCTCACGCTCGACTCGCCCAACCCGGAGCTGCCGGTCGACGTGATCGACGTCCGGATGACCGACGTCGACGACCTGGCGAACATCGACCGCGCGGCGAACGGCACCGGGCCGTACCGGCTCAGGTCGTTCGTGCCGGACCAGACGGTCGAACTGGTGCGCAACGACGGCTACTGGGGCCCGCGCCCGAACCTCGACGAGATCCGGGTCGTGCGGTACGCCGACGCGACCGCGGCCAACGCGGCGCTGAGGTCCGGCCAGGTGCACGTGCTGTGGAGCGTCGCACCGGACAGCGTCGCCGGGCTGGCCACCGAAGGCAGGCAACTGCTCACCGCCGCCGAACCCGCCGGTTTCGTGGTCTGGGAACTCGACACCAGCGCGGCGCCGTTCGACAACCCGAAGGCACGCGAGGCTCTGTCGTACGCGGCGAACCGGACCGAAATGATGGCTGCCGCCTACGCCGGTTACGGGGTGCCGACGCCGGCCAACGTGCCGGTCAACCCGAAGAACCGGTTCTACGACCAGAGCCTGCCGTCGCACGGGTTCGACCTCGACCGCGCCAAGCAGCTGTTCGCCGAGGCCGGGGTCACCGAGGGCAGCACGCTGACCTTCTGGGCGGTCGCGGGCAACTACCAGGAATGGACCACGGTCGGCCAGATCCTGCAGCAGGACCTCGCCAAGATCGGGATCGGGCTGGAGATCCAGACCAATGAGGTGAGCACCTGGTCGGCGAAGTTCTACCCGAAGGGCAAGAGCTACCCGAACCTGCTCGCCGCGAACTACCTGTCGTTCACCCCGCCGCCGGACAGCTATCCGCTGGCCTGGTTCGAAGGCACCAAGGGCACCTGCGAGTGCAACTGGGTGGCCCCGCCGGAGTACGACCAGGCGATCGCCGCGATCGAATCGGCAGGGGAAGGCCCTGAGCGGGAGACCGCGTTCAAGGACGCGCAACGGATCCTGAACCGCGAGAACCCGGTGGTCTTCATCGGCTCGACCGCCTTCCTGTCCGTGGCGCAGCCGCGGGTGCGCGGGTTGTGGGTGCAGGCGGAAGGCACGCTGCACCTGGAGGAAGCCGGATTCGCGGCCTAGGCGGGAGCATGACCGGCTACCTGCTCCGCCGCCTCGCGGTCAGCGCGCTGATGCTGCTCGGCGTCTCCGTGCTGATCTTCGTCGTGCTGCGCCTGCTGCCCGGCGATCCGACGGTCGCGCGCGTCGGCGCGGCGCAGAACATCGATCCCGCCGCGCTCGCCGCGCTGCGCGAGGAACTCGGCCTGAACGACCCGATCCCGGTCCAGTACTGGGCGTGGATCACCGGGATCTTCGGCGGCGAACTGGGCCGGTCGTACTTCAGCCAGTTCGACGTGACGGTGCTGATCGGCCAGCGCCTCGGCCCGACGCTGGAGCTGTCCGCCGCCGGGCTGGTGCTGGCCGTGCTGCTGGCGGTGGTGCTCGCGGTGCTGCCGACCGTGGTCCGCAGCCGCTGGCCCGGCCGCCTGGTCGGCGCGTACACGGTCACCGGCATGGCGGCGCCGCCGTTCGTGTTCGGCATCGTGCTGCTGGCGATCTTCAGCGTCAAACTGGGAGTACTGCCGCACGAGGGGTACGTGCCGCTGACCGAGGACCCCGTCGGCAACCTGCGCACGCTCGTGATGCCCGCGCTGACGCTGGGCATCTGCCTGTCCGCGCCGCTGATCCGGCACCTGCGCTCGGAACTGTCCGAAGTGGATGCCGCGGCGCACGTGCGGACGGCTACCGGCAAGGGCATCGGCCGCCGGGCGGTGGTGCTGCGGCACGTGCTGCCCAACGCGCTGCTGCCCGCGCTCACCTCGCTCGGGGTGACCGTGGGCGGAGTGCTGTCCGGCGCGGTGGCGGTCGAGTACGTGTTCAACTGGCAGGGCCTCGGGATGCTGATCGTGGACTCGGTGTTCAAGCGGGACTACGGCGTCATCCAGGGCACGGTCCTGCTGCTGGCGGCGGCGTTCGTGGTGGTCAACCTGGCGGTCGACCTGCTCTACGGGGTGCTCGACCCGCGCCTGCGAATCGGGCGGGCGCACCGGTGACCGCGCCCGCCGCCGGACGCCGCCTGCTGGCCCGGCCCGCCGCGATCGCCGCGCTGGCCGTGCTTGCGGGGTTCGTGCTGCTGTCCCTGCTCGCGCCACTGCTGCTGCCGGACCCGGCGGCGATCAACGCGCGCAACCGGTTCGCCCCGCCGGGGTGGCCGCACCTGTTCGGCACCGACGAACTCGGGCGGGACCTGCTCTCGCGCGTCGCCCACGCCGGTCAGCTCTCGCTCGGCTTCGCGGCCGGGGCGACCCTGGTGGCCATGGTGATCGGAGTGACGTGGGGCCTGCTCGCGGCGGCCCGGTCCGGCTGGTTGGACGAGGTGCTGATGCGCCTGGCCGAGGCCGCGCTGGCCATCCCGATCGTGCTGTTCGCGCTGGTCTTCGTCGCCGCCTTCGGCTCGGCGACGCCGTCGATGATTTTCGTGACCGGCCTGCTGATGAGCCCGCTGACCGCGCGGATCGCGCGCTCGGCCGTGCTCGCCGAACTCGAGTCGGAGTACGTGCGCGGGCTGGAGGCGGTCGGCGTGCCGCGGCCGCGGACGCTGTTCACCGAGGTACTGCCGAACGCGGTGCCCGCGCTGCTCGCGCAGGCGTCGCTCAACCTCGCCACCGCGCTGATGCTGGAGGCCACCCTGAGCTTCGTCGGTCTCGGCGTGCAGCCGCCGGACGCCTCCTGGGGCACGCTGCTGAAATCCGGGTACGACAAGTTGTTCGAGTCGATCTGGTATCCGCTGCTGCCCGCGCTGGTGCTCCTCGTGGCGATCGGCGCGCTGAACGCGCTCGGCGACCAGGTGCAGCGCGTGCTGCGAGCGGGCGGGGGCGCGCCATGACCGTGCTTTCCGTCCAGGACCTCGCGGTCGGCCTGCGCGGCGGCCCGTCGCTGGTGCACGGGCTCAGCCTGGAACTGGCCCCGGGGGAGCGGCTCGCGCTGGTCGGCGAGTCGGGCAGCGGAAAGACGATCGCGTCGCTGTCGATGCTGCGGCTGAACCCGCCCCCGACCGAGATCACCGGCGGACGGGTCGTGTTCAACGGGGTGGACCTGGTCACCGCGGCCGACCGCGAACTGGACCGGGTGCGCGGTCACCGCATCGCGATGATCTACCAGGACCCGCTGTCCTGCCTGAACCCCGTGCGCCCGGTCGGCGACCAGATCGCCGAGGCGATCCGCGCGCACCGGGACGTGACGGCGGCCGAAGCGCGGGCGGCCGCGATCGACCTGCTTGGCGAGGTCGGCATCGAGCACGGCGCCCGGCGCGGGCGGCAGTACCCGCACCAGTTCTCCGGCGGCATGCGGCAGCGGGTGATGATCGCGATGGCGATCTCATGCGAGCCGGAGGTGCTGATCGCCGACGAGCCGACCACCGCGCTCGACGTGACCACCCAGGCCCGCATCCTGTCGCTGCTCGACGACCTGGCCACGCGCCGCGGGATGGCTGTCCTGTTCATCACGCACGACCTCGCGGTCGCGTCCGGGTTCTGCGAGCGAATCCAGGTCATGCGGGAAGGGCGCGTGGTCGAATCAGGTGGACTGCCGGGCGTGCTGACCGCGCCGGCACACCGGTACACCCGCGAGCTGCTGCGCTCGGTGGTCACCTTGCGCACGCCGGTCGAACCGGTTGAACCGATCCCGGAGCCGCCGCTGATCGAGGCGGACCGGCTGGTCCAGCGCTTCGGCTCCGGCGATGCCGCGGTCGACGGCGTGTCGCTGACAGTGCACCGCGGTGAAACCTTCGGGCTGGTGGGGGAGTCGGGCGCGGGCAAGTCCACGCTGACCCGGCTGGTGCTCGGGCTGGACTGCCCGGTGTCGGGCGAGGTACGGCACGAGGGTGTGGTGCTCGGCTCGCTGTCCCGGGGTGAACTGCGGCGAAGGCGCCGGGACATGCAGCTCGTGCCGCAGGACCCGCTCGGCTCGCTGAACCGGCGCAAGACCGTGGAACAGATCGTCGGCCTGCCACTCCAGGTGCACCAGCACGCCTCGAAGAAGGCACGGCGACGCCGGGTGGCCGAACTGCTCGACCTGGTCGGCCTGCCCGCCGCGTTCACCGGGCGCTACCCGCGCGAGCTGTCGGGCGGGCAGTGCCAGCGCGTCAACATCGCCCGCGCGATCGCGCTCGAACCGTCCTTCGTGGTGCTCGACGAGGCGGTCTCCGCGGTCGACGTGGTGATCCGTGCGCAGATCCTGCGCCTCCTCCGCGACTTGCAGCGCGAACTGGGCTTGACCTACCTTTTCGTTTCCCACGATCTCGCGGTGGTGCGGCAGGTGGCGCCGAGGCTGGCGGTGATGCGGCACGGGCGGATCGTCGAAACGGGCACCCGCGCGGAACTCTTCGACGATCCGAGGCACGAGTACACGCGCGCGCTGATCGACGCGGTCCCCGCGTTGGTCACCGGAGACGGGCAGGTGTCCCGATGAACGTTCCGGCGATCGCGCTGGCCGGGCTCGGCGAGATCGGTCTCGGCGCGCACCTGCCCGCGCTGCTGCGCAACCCGGGTGTCCGGCTGGCGGCCGTGGTCGACCCGGATCCCGCGCGCCGCGTGCTGGCCGCCGAGCACACCAGCGCGCCCGCGTTCCACTCGATCGGGGAGGTGCTCGCCGATCCGGCGATCGACGCGGTCGTGCTGGCGACACCGCCCTGGGTGACGCCCAACCTGGTCGGCCGGGTGGCCGCGACCGGCCGGTTCGTGCTCGCCGAGAAGCCGGTCGCGGTGTCGTCCTCGGCCGCCGCGCCGCTCGCGAAACTGCCCGCCGGCCAGCGCAAACGCGTGCAGGTCGGGCTGACCTACCGGCACGACCCCGCGCTGGAGGTGCTGCGCGACTGGATCCTCTCCGGCAGGCTCGGGGACGGTCTTCTGGTCAGGGCACACATCTACGACGAACGGCGGGCCCCGGACGCCCCCGAGCACGAGCGGCGGATCGAGGCCACACTGGCGCACGGAATGCCCGTGGTCCACGAGGGAGCGCACGTGTTCGACTGGTTCGCCATGCTGTTCGGCGGTCCGCCCGAGCGCCTGGAGGACTCCTGGGCGGTGGCCACCCGGCCGGACCTCCCCTCGGCGAACCTCTGCGGCGCCCGCCTGACCTACCCGGGCGGGGTCACCGTGCTGGCCGAGTTCGGCTGGCTGACCGACGCGCTGCCGCGCTGCGAGATCAGCGTCGTCGGAGATCGCGGGCACGCCGAACTGGACGGGTTCACCTTCGACCTGCGGCTGACCACGGCCGCCGGAGTGGAGTGCGTGGCGTTCGACGAGGACCGCACCACCCGGTGCTTCGACCTGCAACTGACGCGGTTCACCGAGCTGATCAGCGGCGCCCGGGCGGTTCCGTCCCCCGGCCTCGCCGACGGCCTGGCCGCACTGGAGATCAGCGAGCGGGTGGCCGTGCTCGCGGCTTGGAGCCTGGCATGACCGTGTTCACCTGGTCGGACCGCACCCGCGCCGAACTCGGCGCCGTGCTGCCGGAAGCGCTGGTCGTGCTGCCGTTCGGCGCGACCGAGCAGCACGGCCCGCACCTGGCCACCGGGACGGACGCGTTGATGGCCACGACCTTCGCCAGGCGCGCCGCCGAGCGGGCGGCCGAGTCGTCCTCGCGCGACCTGGTGCTCGCGCCGTGCCTGCCGTTCGGCGCCTCGGACCACCACCTTCCGTTCGGCGGCACGCTCTCGCTGACCACCGAGGTCGCCATCGCGGTGCTGACCGATCTCGCACGTTCGGTGGCCAGTTGCGGGGGACGGCGGTTGGTCATCGTCAATGGACACGGCGGCAACCAGGGCGTCTGCCACGCGGCGGCCGCCGCCGCGTCCGCGCGCTACGGCTTGTCCGTGTCGGTGGTGCACTACTGGGACCTCGTCGCCGACCACTCGGCGGCACCCGTGCCGGGGCACGCCGGCGAGTTCGAGACCTCGCTCGTGCTCGCCGTCGACCCGGACCTGGTGGGCCGCCCGGTCGAACGCATCGCGCTGCCCGAGACCGCCGCGCTGCCCGGGGTGGACCTGCACGACCAGGCGAACTGGCTGCGCATCGACGGCTACACCGACCGCCCCGAACGGGCCTCCGCCGAACGCGGGTCCAACTGGTTGGACGAGATCGAGAAGGCACTGGCCGACCGGCTGATCGCGCTGGCGGAGCTGCCGTGATCGACTTTCACACCCATCCGCCCGCCTGGCACGCGTCGACCTGGCTCGGCGGCGCCGAGTTCGGGCCCGGCGAGTTCCTCGACTTCCTCAACGGCTCGGGCATCGAGGCGGCGGTCGTGCTGGCCCACGACGGCCTGTTCGACGCGACCCCGCGGGCCAACGACGAGCTGGCGCAGTTCACCGCGGCCGACCCGCGGCGGATGATCGCGTTCGGCACGGTGAACCCGCGTCACGCCGGTGCCGCCGACGAGGTGCGCCGCTGCTTCACCGAGCTGGGCTTCGGCGGCCTGAAGCTGCACCCCTGGCTGCAGGGCTTCAGCATGCACGAATCCGCGCTCGACGAGATCTGCGAGGAGGTCGAGTCGGCAGGCGGCATCGTGCTTTCGCACGACGGCTCGCCGCCGTATTCGATGCCGGGCCAGATCGCCGCGCTGGCCCGCCGCCACCCCGGTGTGCCGGTGGTGCTCGGGCACGGCGGGCTGCACGACTGCTGGCGTGAAGCGCTCGCCGCGGTCACCGTGACCCCGAACCTCTACCTTTGCCTGTGCGGGACGCCGCCGTACGCTGCCCGCCACATCCTCGCCTCCGCGCCGGACGGCAAGGTGCTCTTCGGCACCGACGCCGGCCTGTCCGACCGGGCGAGCCAGGACTACGCGGTGGCCAGGATCGCCGAGATCGACGGCTGGGGCATCACCGCGAAGCAGCGGGAGGAGATGCTGGTGACCAATCCCCGGCGGCTGCTCGGCGGGTGGCTCGGATGAGCGTGCTCACGGCGAGGATCGCGGCGGTGCACACGCTGCCGGTCAGCCTGCCCGCCCACCCGGCGCTGGTGGTGCGCGGCGCGAAGGGCAGTCACGACCGTTCCGACTTCCTGCTCGTCCGGGTGGTCACCACCGAGGGCGTGGAGGGGTTCGGCGAGGTCAGCGCCACGCCGCTGTGGAGCGGGGAGGACGCGGCCAGCGCCGAGCACTTCGTGCGCAACGTGCTGACCACCGCGCTCCTCGGCCGCAAACTCGCCCCGCCCGGCTCGCTCGAAGCGATCATGGACCGGGTGCTGGCGGCGAACCCGTTCACCAAGGCCGGTGTGTCGACCGCGCTGTGGGACGCCTACTCGCGCAGCCTCGGCATGCCGCTGGTCACCGCGCTCGGCGGGCCGTACCGCGACGAGGTGCCGATCAAGCTGTCGCTCTCGGGTGACGGCGAGGTGCTGGAGAAGGCCCACAGCGCGGCCGTCGCGGCGGGGTTCACCTCGTTCAAGGTCAAGGTCGGCCTCGGTATCGACGGCGATCTCACCCGCGTGGCCAGGGTTCGCGAGCTCGCCGGGCTCGGCGCGTTCATCGGGGTCGACGCGAACGGCGGCTGGAGCCGGGCCGAGGCACGCGAGGCGGTCCGCCGGTTGACCACGTTCGCCCCGGCGTTCGTCGAGCAGCCCGTCCAGCCCTCGGACCTGGAGGGCATGGCGGCGATCCGGACGCTGGGCGTGCCGGTGGTCGCCGACGAATCCGTGTTCGGCGCGGACGACCTGGCCCGGGTCATCCGCGCGTCCGCGGCCGACGTCATCAGCGTCTACCTGGGCAAAGCCGGGGGACCGGCGAAAGCGGTGCTGCAGGGGCGGGTCGCGGAGACCTTCGGGCTGGACACGCTGATCGGCTCCAACGGCGAACTGGGCCTCGGCGCGGCCGCCCAGTTGCACGTGGCGTGCGCGCTGCCCGCGCTGAGCGAACGGCTGCCGTCGGACATCATCGGCGCCCACTACTACGCCGAGGACATCCTGGAAAAGCCGCTGGACAGCAACGGCAAACGAGTGCGGCTCACCGACGGGCACGGGCTCGGCGTGGTGCCGAGGGACGACCTGCGGCGGCGGTTCCGGTGATCGTCGACGTGCACTCCCACACGCCGACGCACCGCGAAGCCGTGCCACCGGAGGAGCGCCGCGTCTACGCGAACTGGCGCACCGACCGCGACGTGACCACGACCAACTCGTGGGCCGACTACGACCGCCAGATGGCGGCCGCCGACGTGTCCATCGTGTTCAACATCGCCGTCGACGACCCCGAACCGATGACCGGCCTGCCGTACCCGCCGGAGCGCACGAACGACGCCACCGCCGAGTTCGCCGCCGCCGACCCGGCCCGCCGCATCGGCTTCCTCTCGGTGAACCCGCTGTGGGACAACGTCTTCGAAGAGACCGAGCGTTGCCGCGAACTCGGTCTGCGCGGGGTCAAGCTCGGGCCGAACTACCAGGACTTCGACCCGCTGAGCGAGCAGGCGCTGGCCTTCTACGCCTACTGCGAGAAGGAGGGCCTGCCCATCCTGTTCCACGCCGGCGCCTCGCCGATGCGACACGCCCCGCTCCGCTACACCCATCCGCTGGTCGCCGACGAGATCGCCCTGCGCTTCCCGGAACTGCGCATCGTGCTGGCGCACATGGGTCATCCCTGGGGCACCGACACCGCGGTGACCATCCGCAAGCACCCGCACGTCTACGCCGACGTTTCCTCGATCTACCTGCGCCCGTGGGTCTGCTACCAATCGCTGCTCGCCGCCCACGAATGGGGCTGCACGGAAAAGCTGCTGCTGGGCAGCGACTTCCCGATCGCGGGCACGGCCGAGGCCATGGCGGGCATCCGCGGCGTCAACGACATCCTGGACGGCACGGCGCTGCCCAGGGTGCCGCCGGAGCAGGTCGAGCAGATCATCCACGCGGACGCGCTGAGCGCACTGGGGCTGAGCCGATGACACCCGTGGTGGACGCGCACGCCCGCATCGGCGAGGGCCGGGAGGTGGCGCTGACCGCCGCCGATCTGGTCGCCACCATGGACCTGCTGGGCATCGGCACCACGTTGATCTCGCCGGGGGAGCGGTGCATCGCGGTCGACAACCGCGAGGGCAACCTGCAGACCACGTCGGCGGCCGCGGTCTCCGGTGACCGGCTGCTGGCCTACGCGGTGGCGACCCCGTGGCGCGGTCCGGCGGCGGTCGACGAACTCGCGCGCGCGGCGGACAGTGGTGCCGTGGCCTTGGCCGTCGACTCGGTGTTGCAGGGGTTCGACCTGCTCGACGGCCTGCTGGACCCGCTGCTCGAATTCGCGCGGGACCGCGGCTGGTTCGTCTACGTGCGCACGGGCACCCCGCCGAGCGCGGTCCCGATGCCGCTCGCGCTGCTGGCCCTGCGGTATCCCGAACTCGACTTCGTGATGGGCCGCAGTGGCGCCACCGACTTCTGGATCGACGCCGCGCCCGCCCTCCGGCAGGCACCCAACCTGTACGCCGACACCGCCTACGCGCCATGGGACACCGTGCTGAGCGAATTCGCGCGCGACCCGGAGATCGGCACTTCCCGCGTCGTGTTCAGCACCGACGCGCCGTACACCGTGCCCGAGGCGGAACTGCGCCGGGTGCGGGACTGGACGATCGGGGAACCGGAGCGCGCCGCCGTGCTCGGGGGGACGGTGACCGGTCTGCTGGGCGGGTCCACTGGGAGAGGGTGATCGGGGATGACGATCGCGGAGGTGCGCGCCGAAGAGGAGGGCGTGCGACGGCCGCCGGTGCGCGGGGTGTCGCCGGTGCTGGAGGTGCCGTTCGCCGACAACGGCGACCTGGACGTGCCGGGCTTCCGGCGCGTGGTGCGGTACGTGCTGGGGACCGGGGTGAGCAGCGTGATGTTCCCCGGGTTCGCCTCGGAGTTCCACAAGCTCGGCGAATGGGAGCGCCAGCTGCTCACCGGCATCCTCCTGGAGGAGACCGCGACACGGCCCGAGGTCTCGGCGATCATCGCGGTGCAGGACCACGCCACGCGGCTCGCCGTGCAGCGCGCGGTCGACGCGGTGGGCGCCGGGGCGGACCTGATCAACCTGCTGCCGCCGCACTTCCTGGCGCCCTCGCGGCGGTCGATCGTGGCGCACGTGCGTGCCGTGCTCACCGCGGTCGCGCCGACGCCGGTGGTGCTCCAGTACGCGCCCGCGGAAACCGGGACGAGCCTCGACAGCGCCACGTTGACGGAGATCGCCCGTGAGCACTCGAACCTGGCGCTGGTGAAGGTCGAATCCAGTCCACCGGGCGCGTTGATCGAGGAACTGGCCGCCGCGGATCCGCCGCTGCCCGCGGTCGAGGGCTACGCCGGGGTGCAACTGCCCGACGCGATCCGCCGGGGCGCGGTCGGCACGCAGCCGGGCTGCTCGTTCACCGAGGTGTACGTCGAGCTGTGGCGCCGGTTCACCCAGGACGACGAGGCCGGTGGCATGGAGCTGTACCGGCGGCTGCTGCCCTACATCTCGTACTGGATGCTCGACACCGAACTGATCGTGGCCGCGGAGAAGCTGATCTCCGTGCGGCGCGGGTTGTTCGCCAGCGCGCACTGCCGCGAGCCGGGACACCTGCTGGACCGGGAGGAGATCCGGATGGTGGACCGGTTCCTGGGCGAGTTCGACGACTTCCTGCCACGGCTGGCGTGATCACTTCGAGTCACTGACAGAAGGTGTCAGTGATCCACGCCTAGCCTGCGCGCCATGACCCTTCCTGTGTTCGAACTGCGCCAGTACACCCTTCGTCCCGGCCGCCGCGACGAACTGGTCGACCTGTTCGACCGCGAGTTCGTCACCGGCCAGGAGGCGTGCGGGATGCGGGTGCTCGGCCAGTTCCGCGACGCCGATGACCCGGACCGGTTCGTCTGGGTGCGCGGTTTCGCGGACCTGCCGTCGCGGGCCGCGGCGCTGACCGCGTTCTACGGCGGCCCGATCTGGGCGGAACACGGCCCGGCCGCGAACGCCACCATGCTCGACTCCGACGACGTCCTCCTGCTTCGACCTGCCCGGCCGGACACCGGGTTCGCGCAGATCGCCACCGCAGCCACCTCGTCGACCGGGGTGTACACGGCGACGATCTGCGCGGTGGACGGCGTTGATTTCGCCGAGTTCTTCGAGGCATCGATCGTGCCGGAACTGGACGATCCGCCGGTCGCGTCGTTCGAGACGCTGGTCGCGGAGAACAACTTCCCGGCGCTGCCGGTGCGCGAAGGAGAGCGGGTCTTCGTCTGGTTCTCACGGTTCGCCGACGAGGAATCGGCGCGCAAGCAGAGCTGGCGCGAGCGGGTCGATGTCGGCGGCGAGCTCCAGAACCTGGTCCTGCACCCGACCGCCGGATCGGCACTGCGCTGAAACTGTCGGTGCCGCGTGCCATCCTGCCGGGCATGGGTACCTGGGACACCGGTCCCTTCGACAACGACGCGGCGAGAGCGTTCGCCGCCGAATTGGACGAAGTGGACCAGGCGTTCCAGCCGGAGGTCCTTCGCCGTGTCCTGCTGGACGCGGCGGAAACGACCGGACGGCTGGACGCCGGGACAGGGGAGAGAGCGGTCGCGGCGGCAGCACTGGTCGCGGCCGGACAGCCGGGCGGCGCAGCCGCCGATCTGCGTGGCGGGCCGGAGAATCCGGTGCCGTCCTGGGACGAGCAGTACCGGGAGCTCGCCGTCCGCGCCTTGGCGCGGGCCGATGGCCCCGAGTCCGAACTGGCCGAACTGTGGGAGGCAGGTGACGCCGCTGGAATGTGGCGACGGGAGCTGGCGCTGTTGCGCGATTTGCTGCACCCGGAGCCGAAAGTGCGAATCGAGCCGTGGACGGCCGAAGATCTGTGGCTGATCCGGCGGGCCAACACGCCGGAAATGACCGCGCACACGGGCGGTCCGGAAACGGAGGAGAAGCTGCTCGATCGGCAGCGGCGCTATCTGGACACCGCGCGTCCCGATTCGGTGGACCGCATGTTCCGGATCCGGTTCGGCGACGAACTGGCCGGCTCCGTGGGCTACTGGAAGCGAACCTGGCTGGGAAAGGAGGTGTACGAAACCGGCTGGGGAGTGTTTCCGGAGTTCCGCGGCAAGGGTGTCGCGGCACGGGCGGTGCGGCTGGCTTTGGCGAGCGCGCAGGAAGAAGCGCGGTTCGCCGAAGTACGCGCCTATCCGTCGGTGCACAACGCGCCTTCGAACGCGTTGTGCCGCAAGGCAGGCTTCACCTTCGTCGGGCCGTGCGAGTTCGAGTACCCGCCGGGGCACCTCATGCACTGCAACGACTGGCGCTACGAACTGCTGTGACGGTTCAGGTGGTGCGTTCGGCGAAGAAGACGAACTCGCGGCCGGGCCGGTCCGGGGCGTCTCGCACGTCCAGCACGCGGAAACCGTTGGCGGCCAAGGTGGCTTCCACTTCGTCGCGGCCGCGGAACCGGAGGGTCGAGTCGGAGGTGAGCACCGTGCCGTCGGCGTGGAAGCGGTAGCTGTGGCGGAACGAGACCAGCGGTAGGTCAACTGAGGTGACCTCCCGCCACTGCGTCACGGGCCCGGTTCCGGGGATGTCGAGCGTGACCTCCGCGGGGTCGGCCGCCCAGTCTTCCCACGCCCGTCGTTCGGGCTGCCTGGTTTCGAACGCGAGGTGACCGTGCGGGCGGAGTGCGGTGTGGATCCCTTGGAGGGTCCGCGCCCAGTCCTCGTCGGTGAGGAAAACCTGCGCCACGTTCGCCGTCATCACCGCCAGGTCCGCCTCGAGCGCGGGCAGGGTGGTGGCGTCGCCGTGGATCCAGGTGGCCTTGCCGTCGGGATCCTTCGTCCTCGCGACCTCGAGCGATGCCGCGGCCGGGTCGACGCCGATGACTGTGCGACCGTGTTCGGTCAGGAGGACCGCCAGCGCTCCGGTGCCGCAGCCGAGGTCGAGCACGCGTGTCGCGCCGACCTCGTCGGCGATGGCGAGATAGGTGGTCAGATCGTCGCGCTCGCCGTCGAAGGCGTCGTAGAGCGGCGCGAGACGAGGGTGGGCGAAGATCGGGTCCGGCACGCGGTCCAACCTAGGCGCCCGCGAGCACCTCCGGCGATCGGTTTTCCTCGCTCGCTCGTGTGTTTGACAGGAGTTCGAACGTGTGTTCGACTCTGGGGGTGCGGTGGGACAGGCAGCGGGTCGGTGACGAGGGTGAGCAGTCGATTTCCGGGTTGGGACTGGCCGGGCTGGTGCGGTCGGTGACCTCGCCCGAGTTCGCCGGGGTGACCTTCCACGAAGTGCGGGCGCGCTCGGTGCTGAACAAGGTGCCCGGCTCGTCGGCGGTGCCGTTCAGCTGGACGGTCAACCCGTACCGCGGCTGCTCCCACGCGTGCACCTACTGCCTCGCCGGTGACACCGAAGTGCTCATGGCCGACGGTGACCTCAAACCGCTCGAGGAGATCGAAGTCGGCGACGAGGTCTTCGGCACCCGGTCGTACCAGGGTTACCGCCGGGGCGCGCCCACGCGAGTGCTCGCGCACTGGGCCACGGTCAACCGGGCGTATCGCGTCGTGCTGGAGAACGGCGTCGAGCTGATCGCCAGCGGCGACCACCGCTTCCTGACCGAGCGCGGCTGGCGGCACGTCATCGCCGACCGCCCCGGCCCGGCCGCGCGCCCGCACCTCGCGGTCGGCGAGCAACTGGTCGGCATCAGCCTGTACACCACCGAACTACCCGCGCGGCTGGGGGTCGCGCGGGTGGAGGACCTCGGGCGCGAGATCCCGATGTACGACCTGACCACCGAGAGCGGCGACTTCATCGCGAACGGCGTGGTGAGCCACAACTGCTTCGCCCGCAAGACCCACACCTACCTCGACTTCGACGCCGGCAAGGATTTCGACAGCCAGGTGGTGGTCAAGGTGAACGCACCCGAGGTGCTGGCCACCCAGTTGCGCAAACCCAGCTGGACGCGCGAGCACGTCGCCATGGGCACGAACACCGATCCGTACCAGCGCGCCGAAGGCCGGTACCGGCTGATGCCGGGCATCATCTCCGCGCTCGCCGACTCGGGCACGCCGTTCTCCATCCTGACCAAGGGCACCGTGCTGACCAGGGACCTGCCCCTGCTGTCCTCGGTGAGCACCGAGGTGCCGGTCGGGCTGAGCGTGTCGATCGCCCTGCTGGACCGGGACCTGCAGCAGCGCCTCGAACCCGGCACGCCGAGCCCGCAGGCCCGGCTGGAACTGGTGCGCCGCATCCGTGACGCCGGCCTGCCGTGCGGCGTGCTGGTGGCGCCGGTCCTGCCCGGCCTGACCGATTCGGACGAGGCGCTGGACGGCCTGCTCGCCGAGATCGCCGCGGCCGGTGCAACCAGTGTGACCTCGATAGCCCTGCACCTGCGCCCCGGCGCCCGTGAATGGTTCGCCCGCTGGCTGGCCGTCGAATATCCCGCGCTCGTCCCGCTCTACCGCGAGCTGTACGGCCGCGGCAGTTACGCGAAGTCGTTCTACCGCAAGCAACTCTCCGCGCGGTTCGCCACACTGATGCGGCGCCACGGCCTCGATTCGAACGTCTTCCGCACGACCACGGTCGACCAGGTGGACGCTCTCCCCACCCAGCGGCGCGATTCGACCGTGCCCCGGCAGGAGCCGCTCTTCCCGCTGTAGCCGACCTGCGGCGACCTGCCTCAGCCGGGCCACCGGTGGTTCGTTAGCCTCTACTGCCGGGGAAAATCCCTGCTGAATCGCCAGACGAGCCACGTCCGAGGAGAGCAACCGCAGTGCTTCGCACCCACAACGCCGGCACGCTGCGTGCCGAGCACGCCGGCCAGACCGTAGTCCTCACCGGCTGGGTGGCCCGTCGGCGCGATCACGGCGGCGTGATCTTCATCGACCTCCGCGACGCCAGCGGGGTCGCCCAGATCGTCTTCCGCGAGGGCGAGATGGCCGAGCGCGCGCACAGCCTGCGCTCGGAGTTCTGCCTCCGCATCACCGGCGAGATCGCCGCGCGCCCCGCGGGCAACGAGAACCCCGAGATCCCCACCGGCGCCATCGAGGTGCTGGTGACCGAGCTCGAGGTGCTGTCCGAGTCGGCCGTGCTGCCCTTCCCGATCGACGACCGCGTCGACGTCGGCGAAGAGGTCCGCCTCAAGCACCGCTACCTCGACCTGCGCCGCAGCGGCCCGGCGAAGGCCATGCGCCTGCGCAGCGAGGTGAACCGCGCGGCCCGCGAGGTGCTGCACGCGCAGGACTTCGTCGAGGTCGAGACCCCGACCATGACCAGGTCCACCCCCGAGGGCGCGCGCGACTTCCTGGTCCCGGCCCGGCTCAAGCCCGGCTCCTGGTACGCGCTGCCGCAGTCGCCCCAGCTGTTCAAGCAGCTGCTCATGGTCGGCGGGCTGGAGCGGTACTACCAGATCGCCCGCTGCTACCGGGACGAAGACTTCCGCGCCGACCGCCAGCCCGAGTTCACCCAGCTCGACATCGAGATGAGCTTCGTCGAGCAGGACGACGTGATCGCGCTCGGCGAGGACATCGTCACCGCGCTGTGGAAGCTGATCGACGTCGAACTGCCGCGACCGTTCCGCCGCCTCAGCTACGCCGAGGCCATGTCCAAGTACGGCTCGGACAAGCCCGACCTGCGCTTCGACCTCGAACTGACCGAGATGACCGAGTACTTCGCCGACACCCCGTTCCGGGTGTTCCAGGCGCCGTACGTCGGCGCCGTGGTGATGGCCGGTGGCGCCTCGCAGCCGCGCCGCACGCTTGACGGCTGGCAGGAGTTCGCCAAGCAGCGCGGCCACCGCGGCCTGGCCTACGTGCTGTTCAACGAGGACGGCACGCTCGGCGGCCCGGTCGCCAAGAACCTGTCGGAGACCGAACGCGAAGGCCTCGCCGCAGCCGTCGGCGCGAAGCCCGGTGACTGCGTGTTCTTCGCCGCGGGCAAGCCCAGCGAAGCCCGCGCGCTGCTCGGCGCCGCGCGCGTGGAGATCGGGCACCGGCTCGGCCTGATCGACGAGAACGCCTGGTCGCTGGTGTGGGTGGTCGACTTCCCGATGTTCGTCGCGACCGACGAGTCCGACGACGTCGCGGTCGGCAGCGGCAACTGGAACGCCCTGCACCACGCGTTCACCTCGCCGACCCCGGAGTGGATCGACAAGTTCGAGCAGGACCCGGGCAACGCCCTGGCCTACGCCTACGACATCGTCTGCAACGGCAACGAGATCGGCGGTGGCTCCATCCGTATCCACCGCGCCGACGTGCAGAGGCGCGTGTTCGAGCTGATGGGCCTGTCCGCCGACGAGGCGCAGGAGAAGTTCGGCTTCCTGCTCGACGCCTTCCAGTTCGGCCCCCCGCCGCACGGCGGCATCGCCTTCGGCTGGGACCGCATCACCATGCTGCTGGCCGGCGCCGACTCGCTGCGCGACGTCATCGCCTTCCCGAAGACGGGCGGCGGGTTCGATCCGCTGACCGCCGCGCCCGCGCCGATCACCGCCGAGCAGCGCAAGGAGGCCGGCGTCGACGCGAAGCCGGCGCCCGTCAAGGGCTGAGCCGTGCTGCACCTGCGCGCGGTCGCACCACCGGAGAAGACCGAGCGCGTGCTCGAGCTGCTGTCCGAGCACCGCGGCGCCACGCACCTCGTGATGCACAAGGGCGTTGCGATCCAGCCCGCGGGCGATGTGGTGGAGGCCGACATCGCTCGCGAGTCGGCGGACGACATCATCGACGGGTTGTGCGAGCTGGGCCTCGACCACACCGGGGGCATCACCCTCGAAGTGATCGACACCGCGCTGTCCGACGCCGCGGACCAGGCGGAGGAGGAAGCACCCGGCGAGGGCGCCGACGCTGTGGTGTGGCAGGAGCTGCTCGGCCGCACCGGCGAGGAGTCACGGCTCAACGTGACCTTCCTCAGCTTCCTGACCATCGCCTGCATGCTCACCGCGGTGGGCGTGGTGACCGGCTCCTCGGTGACCATCGTCGGCGCGATGGTGGTGGGCCCGGAGTTCGGTCCGCTCGCCGCCGTCGCCGTCGGCCTGGTGATGCGGCGGTGGGACCTGGTGCGCCGGGCGGCCGCGGCGCTCGCGGTCGGCTTCCCGGTGGCGATGCTGATCACCCTCGCCTTCACCGTGGTGGGGGAGGCGACCGGCCTGTTCGACCGCGCGGCGCTGCTCGGTGACCACGATGTGGACTTCATCTACCAGGTCGGCCCGTACTCGCTGATCGTCGCGCTGCTCGCGGGCGCGGCCGGGATGTTGTCGCTGACCTCGGCGAAGTCGGCCGCGCTGGTCGGCGTGTTCATCTCGGTGACCACCGTTCCGGCGGCCGGGTACGCGGTGGTCGCGGCCGTACTTAACGAGTGGGGCCGCTGTATCGGTTCCGTGGTCCAGCTCGTGATAAACCTGGTGGGAGTCGTCGCGGCTGCGGCCGTTGTGTTGATGCTGCGACGCAAGGGACAACGCAGGGCCTCCACGGAACGTCCACTCTCACGCGGGTGACGGGCACGCACGCTCACGAGTAGGGTCGGGGACAATGACTGTGGACACTTCGAAGGACTCCACGAACAAATCAGGCAACGGGGCGGTGGTTTCGGCAGGCACCAGGGTTGCCGCCGGCGAAGCCATGAAGGTCACTGAGGCTGACGAAGCGCTCGAAGCCGCGATCAAGGCGGGCGAAGCGGTCCTGGCGCACCGGTTCGGGAGCGCGATCCCGCTGGTCGAGCCCGAGGACCTGCGCGGGACGGGGCCGGCAACGGTGGTCCGCGTGCGGGTCGCCGCGTCGCCGTTCGCGCTGCCGCGCACCCTGGTGATCAAGCACTACCCCGGCGAGCCGCCGGAGCTGGGTGCGGATCCGTTCGCCCAGGAGGCGGTCAGCTACCAGCTGTTCACCGCACTGGCCCAGGAAGAGCGCATGTGCCCGGAGCTGGTCGCGCACGACGGCGGCCACCGGGTCATCGTGCTCGACGACCTCGGCCGCGCGCCGACCCTGCAGGACCGCCTGCGTGGTTCGGACGCCAGGGCCGCCGAGCGTTCGCTGCTGTCCTGGGCGCGTTCGCTGGGCAGGCTGCACGCCAACACCGCCGGTCGCGAGGCCGACTTCAACGCGCTGCTGCGCCGCCTCGGCGGCCGGGCCGTCGGCGACGACACCACGCCGGTGCTCGCCTGCGCCCAGCTGCCCGCGCTGCTGTCCGAACTGCTCGGCGTGGACACGCCGGACCCCGTCCACCGGCACGCCGAGCACATCGCCGAGCTGGCGCGGTCGGCGCGCTACCGCGCGTTCAGCCCGGTGGACCTGTGCCCGGACAACAACCTCGCGACCAACGGCGGGGTCCGCTTCATCGACTTCGAGCGCGGCTGCGTGCGCAGTGCGCTCGTCGATGCCGCGTACCTGCGGGTGCCGTTCGCGTCGTGCCCGTACGCACTGGCGCTGCCCGCCGGGATGAGCGAGGCGATGGTCGCCGCCTGGCGCGCCGAAGTCGCCGGTGTCTGGCCCGCGCTGGCTGACGACGACGTCCTCTCCGAGCACCTGCTGGAGAGCCAGTTGCTGCGCGTCTGGCTGGCGACCTGGGAGCTGCTGCCCGAGCTGGCCCCGGAACGCGGCGCCGCCCCGACGAGCCGGGCCGCCGCGCTGGTCAGCTGGTGGGGCGAACTGGGCAAGCACGCTGAACGCGCCGGGCTCGACGACGTCGCCGCGCACGCGCTCGAGGTGTCCACCGCGTTGGACGAGCGCCACGGGCCGGGCCTGCGCCTGGCGCTGTACCCGGCGTTCCGGTAGCCGCGCACCGAGGATTTTCCCGAGGCGTCCTCACGCCTTCACCCGGTCCTCATCACGGGTGAGCCTGGGTGCCGGAAGGTTCCCGGTGTGACCGTGCTGCGTGAAGACTTCACCCTGGCATCCGAGGTTCCCGACCGCACCGACTGCACCCCACTCGCGCCGAGGCGGGTGTCCCGGCTGGCCGTGCTCGGCGACTCGACCGCGGTCGGCCTTGGCGACCCGCTGCCGGGCGGGACCTGGCGCGGGGTCGGCCCCCTGGTCGCCGAGGCGCTGGGCATCGAACCGGACGGCTACCTGAACGCCTCCTTCACCGGCGCGCGGATGCGCTGCGTGCGGACCGAGCAGCTGCCGGTCGCGCTGGCGCACCGGCCCGAGGTGGTGCTGCTGATCGTCGGCATGAACGACACCCTGCGCTCCGATTTCGACGCCGAGGCCATCGCCGCCGATCTCGACGAGGTGGTGACCGAACTGCACGCCGTGGGTTCGGTGGTCATCCCGGTGCGCTTCCACGACCACGGGCGGGTCTTCCGCCTGCCCGGTTCGCTGTCGCGGGCGCTGCGGGCGCGGATCGACGAGCTGAACGCGGTGATCGACGGCGTGGTCGCCGCCCGTGGTGTGCCCTGCCTCGACCTGATGGCGCTCCCGGGTGCTTACGACCTGACCGCGTGGAGCGTGGACCGGCTGCACCCGTCGGAACTGGGGCACCGGATGCTCGCGCAGGGGTACGCCGACCTGCTGACCCAAGCCGGCATCGAGATCCGGGTGCCGGTCAGCCTCGAATGTTCAGGCGGGGCGACCGCGGGCGCCGTGCAGCACGTCGGCTGGCTGGTGGTGAAGGGCATCCCGTGGCTCTGGCGGCGCGGCCGCGACCTGCTGCCCTACGCCGCGCGGATCATGTGGCGGTCGTACTGGGAGAACCGCCCAGCCCCATCGCGCTGACCAGCAGCCGCAGCGATTCCTCCGGCCGGAACTCCTCCGACGGCCGGCTCAGTTCGTGCAACACCATGCCCTCGATGTGGTCGAGCAGGATCTTCGCGTGCAGGTCCGGCTGGTTCGACCCGGCCGCGACGAGCAGCGCGCGCAGCGGTGCCGCCGCCCGCGCTCCGGCCACCTCGAGCTGGAGTCGCAGTTGCGCATCCCAGGCCGCCTCCAGGAACAGGGCGTAGCGCGCGAGCGTCGCGACCCGGTCCGGCCCGGCCATGTGCCGGGCGAACCGGGCGGCCCCTTCGGCGAGCCCGTCGTCCGCGAATTCGACGGCGACGCTGAAGTCACGCTCGGCCAGGCCCGCCAGCACGCCGGTGAGCAAAGCCCCACGCGTGCGGAAGTGGTTGGACGTGGTGCCGGCCGGCAGCCCGGCCTCCGCGTCGACCGCGCGATGGGTCAGCCCTCGCGCGCCCTGGGTTCCGAGCACGGTGATCGCCGCTTCGACCACCTCGTCGCGGCGGGTCCGTTCCTGGGGTGAAGGCACTCCGGCAGCGTACTACTACGCCTGTGACTACACCTGTAGTACGGTAGTCGTATGACAACGAGAATCGCGGTGGTCGGCGGTGGGATCGGCGGGCTCGCCTGCGCGCTCCGGTTGAACCAGTCGAACCTGGACGTGACGGTCTTCGAACGCCGCCCGCGGATCGAGGGCAGGGGCACGGCACTCGGCATGTGGCCGGACGCGTTGCATGCGTTGGACGCGATCGGCCTGGGGGAGCGGGTGCGGCTGACCGGCGTCGCGCAGCGGGAGATGCGGTTCCGCCGATCGGACGGGCGGACGCTCGCGCGGCTCGACGTCGGCCGCCTCGAACGCCGGACGGGTGACCTCCCCGTGTTGATCTCCCGCGCCGCGTTGATCGACCTGCTCCGGGACGCATTCCCGCCGGAGCGGGTGCGCACGGGTCGACCAGTTGAACCGGCCGACGTCGGACAGTTGTGCGCCGAGTACGACGTGGTCGTCGGCGCGGACGGCACGGGCAGCGCCGTCCGCATGGCCCGCTTCAGCGCCGCGCATCAGCCGCGGTACTCGGGCTACTCCGCGTGGATCGGCATGGTGCCGTCCGAGGGCGAAACCAGTCAGGAGATCTTCGGCCGCGGGCGCAAGTTCGGCGTCACCCCGGCCGAAGGCGGCCTGACCAACTGGTACGCCCCGATCCGCGTGCCCCGGGGTGGCCTCGCCGAGGACCCGATGGTTCAACTGCGTGAACTGTTCGGCGACTGGTGCGAGCCGGTGCCGTCGTTGATCGAGCGCAGCGCGGGCACCGAGATCCTGAACTACCCGATCCGCTACCTCGCGCCGAGACTGCCGAGCCTGGTCTCCGGCAACGCCGTACTGATCGGCGACGCCGCCCACCTGATGACCGCCGATCTTGGCCAGGGCGCCTGCCAAGCCCTGGTCGACGGAGTCGCGCTGGGCGGTCGCCTCGCTGATGGCGGCGAGCTCGTGCGCGTGTTGAACCAGTTCGACCGCGAACGCCGACGGTCGGCTCAGCGCGTCGCGACCGCCGCCCGGTTGCTCGGCGAGTTCACCTCGCGCCCCGGACTGTCCACCGTGCGCGACCTGACCTTCCGCGCCGCCGGGTTGCTCGGCCGTCAGGAACCACGGCCGTCGCGTGGAGCGAACAGCGTGAGCGCTTCGGCGTCGGACGGCGGGTTGCGCACGAAATAGCTCACCCACTCCTCGATGTCCGAGTAGGTCGACGTCGCCACGATCGAGTCCGCGGCGGCCTCGGCATTGAACAGCGTGCGCCGGTGCTGCACGGCCGGGCCGTCCCCGCCGCCGAGTAGCACCCAGTGCGCGCCCGGCGAACCGTAGGGCATCCCGACGCTGCCCGCGTTGACCACCAGCCTGCGGTCGACCAGCCTGCTGAACGGCATGTGGGTGTGACCGCAGACGACGGTCTGCTCGCTGACCCCGTCGAGCACCTCGGCCCACCGTTCGAGCGAGCTGTCCACCAGCACGACCTCCTCGTCGTCGCGCGGGGTCGCATGGCAGAAGAGGACCGGTCCGAGCCCCGTGATCTCCAGCCGGACCGTCGCGGGCAGTCGCGCCAGCAGGTCCACCTGGTTGGACCGCAACTGCGCGGCGCACCACGGCGCGATCGGGTCCGGGATGTTCGTCTCGCCGCCGTGCGCCAGCTGGACCAGCTCCCGGTCGGCGTTGCCGTTGACCCACACCGCCCGGTCCCCGAGCGTGCCGAGCCGGTCCAGCACCTCGGCCGGTTGCGGGCCCGCGGCGATGTCGCCGGTCAGCACGATCCGGTCCGCACTCGCCACGTCCGGTTCGGCCAGGACCGCGTCCAACGCGGGCAACACACCGTGGATGTCGGACAGCACCGCGACTCGATCGAGCATGCCCAGAGTCTGCTCGCCGCCCGCAGTCCCCGGCAGGGGTGTTCGCGGCCAGCGGACCGGGTGTCGGACCCAGCGGCTAACGTCAACGGCGTGGCGCAGGACGAACTCTTCACGGTGAACCCGGACGTGGCGGCTCCACCGCCGGAACCCGCGAAACCGGTGGCCGAGCGGGCGGTCCCGGCCGGCTCGCCGCTGGCGGTGCGGATGCGGCCGCGGTCGCTCGGCGAGGTGGTCGGCCAGCAGCACCTGCTCGGCGAAGGCGCGCCCCTGCGACGACTGGTCGAGGGCGCCGCGCCCGCGTCCGTGCTGCTCTACGGCCCGCCGGGAACGGGCAAGACCACGCTGGCCAACCTGGTCTCCACCGCCACCGGACGCCGATTCGTCGCGTTGTCCGCGCTGTCCGCCGGGGTCAAGGAGGTGCGCGGGGTCATCGAGGAGGCCCGGCGGCGCCGCAACTACAACGCCGAGAACACCGTGTTGTTCATCGACGAGGTGCACCGCTTCTCGAAGACTCAGCAGGACGCGCTCCTCGGCGCGGTCGAGGACCGCACGGTGCTGCTCGTCGCGGCCACCACGGAGAACCCGTCGTTCTCGGTGGTGGCCCCGCTGCTTTCGCGCTCGCTGGTGCTGCAGCTGCGCCCGCTCAGCGACGAAGACGTGAGTGACCTGATCGACCGCGCGCTGACCGACGAGCGCGGCCTGGGCGGCGCGCTCGAACTGGACGAGGACGCGCGCGACCACCTGGTCCGGCTGGCTTCCGGGGATGCGCGCCGGGCGCTGACCGCGCTCGAAGCCGCCGCGGACGCGGCCGGTGCCACCGAGCACGGCGTGATCGACCTCGCCACCGTCGAGTCCACCGTGGACAAGGCGGCCGTGCGCTACGACCGCGACGGCGACCAGCACTACGACGTGATCAGCGCCTTCATCAAGTCCATCCGCGGGTCCGACGTCGACGCCGCGTTGCACTACCTGGCCCGGATGATCGAGGCGGGGGAGGACCCGCGGTTCCTGGCCAGGCGGCTGGTGGTGCACGCCAGCGAGGACATCGGCATGGCGGACCCGACCGCGCTGCAGTCGGCGATCGCCGCCGCGCACGCGGTGCAGTTCATCGGCATGCCCGAGGGCAGGCTGGCGCTCGCGCAGGCGACGGTGCACCTGGCCACCGCGCCGAAGTCGAACTCGGTGATCACCGGGATCGACGCCGCGCTGGCCGACGTGCGCGCGGGCAAGCTCGGCACGGTGCCGCCGCACCTGCGCGACGGCCACTACGCGGGCGCGGCGAACCTCGGCAACGCGCAGGGCTACCGGTATCCGCACAACGTGCCCGAGGGTGTGCTCAACCAGCAGTACCCGCCGGACGTGCTCGTCGGCACGGACTACTACCACCCGACGCAGCGCGGGGCTGAGCGCACGCTGGCCGAACGGGTGCCGAAGCTGCGCCGCACCATCCGCGGGCAGTAGCTTCGACACCCGTATAACGGCCTATACCGCGTGGCTTTACGGGGTGAACCCGGGCTGGCCGTTCTCCACGTGACCGGTCAAAGCGCGGAGGAAGGCAGGGGCACCTTCCGCCGTGACGCGGACGTCGTACCAGCCCGCCTCGGTACGTACCGGCACCTGCGCGGAGCGGCCCGGTTCAACCCGTACGACACGACCGGAGTCCACCCGCAGCGACACCGCGGCGGCACCCGAGTTCTCGAGGGTCAGCTCCAGGCCGCTCCGATGCGGCAGGATTCGCGTCCGCACGTCCACCCTCGCGGCCGCGCCCGACCGGCTGCCCCGCAACTCCCACCAACCGCGGTTCGGCCCCTGCACGACGACCCGGTACTGGTCACCCTTGTTCGGCAGGATTTCGGTGTGGGTGCCGAGGACATCGCGGTGTGCCGGTTCAACCAGTTCGCCCGTGTACGCGTAGATCGCGAAGTGCGCCGACGCCGAACCGCTGTTCTGCAGTGAGACAGCCAGCTCGCCGCTCGCGTCCAACCCACCGGACACCGACGCCTGGTACGGCAGCGCCCGCGCCCGGCGACGGCCCGGCTCCGGCGATGGCAGCGCCTGCTCGGCCGGCGGTGTCGGGTGCCAGCGCGAGATCGGTTCGGGCACCGGCCCCGGCTTGGTCACCGCCGGCGGACGGCCCGCGCGCTCGAAGTCGAACGCGCCGGTCAGGTCACCGGCACGGAACGCCGCCACGCGGAGATGTTCGGCTCGGCGATCCCGGTCCACCGCTCCAGCAGCCGGATCACCGAGGTGTGGTCGTACACGGTCGAATCCACGTAACCGCCGATGGTCCACGGCGACACCACGGTCATCGGCACGCGCGGGCCGAAGCCGAGCGGCTGCCCGCCCGCGTGGTCGGCGTCGTCGGGGGCGGTGGCCGGCGGTACCGGCGGCGGCACGTGGTCGAAGTAGCCGTCGTTCTCGTCGAAGTTCAGCAACAGCACGGTCTTCGACCAGGTGTCCGGATCGGCGGCGATCGCGTCGAGCACGTCGTAGATCAGGTTCGCGCTGCCCACCGGCGTCGACGCCCCGGGGTGCTCGGAGTCCGCCGCCGACGGGACCAGCCAGCTGACCTTCGGCAGCGTGCCCGCGGCGATGTCCGCGCGCAACCGCCCGACGAGCGACTCCGGCTCACCGCGGAACATCGCGCGGTCGAACAGGTCGCGCTCGGCCGCGGTCAAACCGGCTACACCTTCGTCGAACTTCGCCAGCAGCGCCTTCTGCTCCTCCGGCGACTTGTCGAACAGCGCGAAGTAGAACTCCTCCGTGGTGCGGTACCCGCCCGGCACCGCGGCGAGGATCTTGTGCCCGATCTTCTTGAACGGCACGAAGTACTCGACCGCGTTGTCGGTGAAGTTGTCCCACTCCTGGTAGATCCGCCACGGCACGCCGGCGGCCTGCAACCGCTCCGGGTAGGTCGTCCAGGAGTAACCGGGGTGGTCGTACGAGTAGGCCGCGTTGGTCACCGCGCGCGACCCGTTCGGCTCGAACCCGGTGGTCCCGGTCATCAGGAAGTTCCGGTTCGGATTGGTGGACCCGAAGATCGAGCAGTGGTACGCGTCGCAGATGGTGAACGTGTCGGCCAGTTCGTACTGCAGAGCGATGTCCGCGCGGTCGTAATAGGTCATCGTGGCCGCGCCCTTCGCCGCGATCCACGCGTTGTTCCAGCCCCGGGCCCACGCCTTGCCGCTGCCGCCCCAGCTGTGGTCGAGATCGCCGAGGTACTGGAGGTCCTCCGGGTCGCGCCCGGCCCGGATCGCGCCCTCGCGCAACGAGAACGGCAGCACCACACCGCCCGCCGGGTCCGGCTGGTTGAACACGTCACCGCCACCGGGCAGCTCCAGCGGGTGCGCATCGCCGAAGCCGCGCACCCCGCGCAATCGGCCGAAGTAGTGGTCGAACGAGCGGTTCTCCTGCATGAGCACGATGACGTGCTCGACCTCGCCGAGCCCGCGGCCCCGGCGCATCGGCGCCGCCATGGCGGCGTGCAGGGACGGCGGCAGCAGCGAGCCGGCGAGCGCGGCCCCGGAGGTGGCCAGCAACCGCCGGCGTGAAAGTTCAGGCATGACCCGAACCTTCACCTATCCGGGTGAACGGAACACGAACTTCAGCGGGCCCAGGTGTTCCCGGTGATGCGCTCGTAGACCTCGACGTACTTCGCCCTGGTGGCGGCCACGATGTCGGCGGGGATCTCCGGGCCGGGCGGGGTCTGGTCCCAGCCGGTCGTCCTCGACCAGTCACGCACGAACTGCTTGTCGAACGAGCGCTGCGGCCGGCCCGGCTCCCACTCGTCGGCCGGCCAGAACCGCGAGGAGTCCGACGTCAGCACCTCGTCGCCGAGGGTCAGCGTGCCGTCGGCGTCGAAGCCGAACTCCAGCTTCGTGTCGGCGATGATCACACCCTTGGTCGCCGCGTGCGCCGCGCCCCGGCGGTAGATCTCCAGGGTGAGGTCGCGGAGCCGGTCGGCGGTGTCCTGGCCGATCTCGCCCACCACCTCGTCGAAGGTCATGAACTCGTCGTGCCCGGTGTCGGAGATCTTCGTGGTCGGCGTGAAGATCGGCTCGGGCAGCTTGTCGCCCTCGACCAGGCCCTCGGGCAGGCGGATGCCCGAGACCGCGCCGTCGCGCTGGTACTCCCGCAGGCCCAGCCCAGTCAGGTGACCACGGGCGATGCACTCGACCTGGATCATCTTCAGCGGCTTGCACCGGATCGCGCGCCCGGCGAACTCGGCGGGCACGTCGGTGGCCGAGATCAGGTGGTTGGGCACGACCTCGCGCAGGTGCTCGAACCACCACACGGACAACTGGGTGAGCAGTTTGCCCTTGTCCGGCACCGGCGTCGGCAGCGACACGTCGTAGACGGAAACGCGGTCGGAGGCCACGAGCAGGATGTCACCGTCCGACTCGTACAGATCGCGGACCTTGCCTGCGTGCACGTGCTTCATGCGCCATCCCGTCAGTGCGGTTGTCTCGACCACCAGCGTTCTAGCACACGCGGTAGTGGCATAGGCCACTTGTGCTACCGTGACCCCGTGTCACAGCCCATCCCCACCGAACGTGTTCAGGTCGCGGCCGTGCTGCGCCGCTTGCGCGAACAGGCAGGCGTCACCCGTGGCGAAGCAGCCGAACTGCTCGGCTGCACCCCGTCCAAGATCGGCGACCTCGAACTCGGGCGGTCCGGCGCGAAACCGGCCGAACTGGAGAAGCTGCTCGTCCACTACGGCGCGGGCCCCGGCCAGCGGACGGAACTGATCCGGTTCGCCAGGGACGCGCACGGCCGCAAACCCCGCGGCACCTACGGCCCGGTGCCCGTTCCGGCCAACCTGCGGCGCGTGCTCGACCTCGAGGCGCAGGCGCGGGAGACCACCCACTACTCCGGCGAGCTGGTCCCGCCGCTGCTCCAGGTGCGGTCCTACGCCGAGGCGCTGCTCGTGGGGGAGCCGGTCAAACTGGTTGACCTCCGGCTCGCCCGCAGCGACTGCCTCGAGCGCACCGACCGGCCACGCCTGCGGCTGCGCTGCGTCCTCGCCGAGTCCGTGCTGCGCACCGGGATCGGCGGCAGGGCGGTGATGGCGGCGCAGCTCGCGCGGTTGTGCTGGTTGAACGAGGCCGTGCCGAACGTCGAAATCCAGGTGCTCCCCATGGGTACGGGGGCGCATCCTTTCCTCGGGCGGACGGTCACGCTGCATTCCTTCCCGCCGCCCGCGCCTGCGGTGCTGATCACCGACGGGCACGATCGGGACGTCTTCTGCGATCGCCCGGTCGTGGTCCGCCAGGCCGCCGAGCGGTTCATCGCACTGCGCGCGCGAGCGCTCGGCGTGCGGGAAAGCAGCGAGTTCCTGCGACGCCTGGGACAGCACTGGGCCAGTACGGTGGAGAACAGCCACGCACGGTAGCCTGACCGGCAATCAGGTGGCCACGAACTTCCGGGAGGATCCCGTGTCGGCAGGGCAGATCGCCGCGCTCATCGCCGCAGGCGCCTTCGTTGTGCTGGTGGTGCTGCTCGCGATCCCGTTGCTCAAGCTCGGCCGCACGCTGGACGAGGCGACCATCGCGCTGCGCAAGGCACACGAGAACACCGACCCGCTGCTCAACGGGGCCAACCAGACGATCACCCACGTCAACGCCCAGCTCGAGCGGGTGGACGGGATCACCGCGAACGCGCAGGCGGTCACGGGGAACGTCTCGGCGCTGTCCTCGGTGTTCACCGCGACGCTGGGCGGTCCGCTGGTCAAGACCGCGGCCCTGTCCTACGGCATCAGCAAGGCAGTCAAGGCGCGCCGCGCCAAGGCGAACGGGAAGCCGGTGCGCGGCCGGAAGAGGAGCAAGAAGGCATGAAGCGACTGTTCTGGCTCGGAGTCGGAGTGGTCGCCGGCATCGCCCTCTCGCGCAAGGCGACCGAGACCGCGCGGCAGGCGACCCCGGCGGGCATCGCGGCCAACCTGGGTGACGCCATGCGCGAACTCGCCGGCGCGGTGGGCTCCTTCGGCGCCGAAGTGCGCGCGGGGATGAGCGAGCGCGAGCAAGAGCTGAACGACTTCGTCGAGGACCGTGCCGGTCTTCCGTCGCGCCCGCAGGGCAGGCACGCCGCGGTCCGGCGAGCTCGCCGGGCGGAGGGCTGACCGGCCCGCGTCGCCGACGTCGCGCCGGACCCTCCGCCGCCGCAGCCTGCCCCTGTTTCCGGCTCGGCCGGTGACCGCTGTCCGCGGCCGAGCCCCAGCGCAAGGAAAGACCAGTGGAAACACACGAGATCAACAAGCGCTTCCTGGCCCACTTCGAAGGCCGCGAGCACACCAGGGTGCCCAGTGCGTCGCTGATCCTGGACGACCCGAACCTGCTGTTCGTCAACGCCGGCATGGTGCAGTTCAAGCCGTACTTCCTCGGTGAGGTGCCGCCGCCGTACCCGCGCGCGACCAGCATCCAGAAGTGCGTGCGCACCGGCGACATCGACGAGGTCGGCAAGACCACCCGGCACAACACGTTCTTCCAGATGGCCGGGAACTTCTCCTTCGGCGACTACTTCAAGGAAGGCGCGATCGCCAACGCCTGGGAGCTGATCACCAAGTCCCAGGACGACGGCGGTTTCGGCTTCGACCCGGAGCGCATCTGGGTGACCGTCTACGAGCACGACTCGGAGGCGGCCGGGCTCTGGCAGAAGGTCGCCGGCATCCCGTCCGAGCGCATCCAGGCGCGCGACGGCCGCGACAACTACTGGGACATGGGCGTGCCCGGTCCCGGCGGCCCGTGTTCGGAGATCTACTACGACCGCGGCGCGCAGTTCGGCCGCGAGGGTGGCCCGGTCGTCGACGAGGACCGCTACCTGGAGATCTGGAACCTCGTCTTCATGCAGGACGTGCGGGGTGAGCAGAGCCCGAAGTACGGCCACCCGCCGATCGGTGAACTGCCGAAGAAGAACATCGACACCGGCATGGGCGTCGAACGCGTCGCCTACCTGCTCCAGGGCGTGGAGAACGTCTACGAGACCGACCTGGTGCGCCCGGTCATCGCGCGCGCCGAGGAGTTCTCCGGCCGCCGCTACGGCGCCGACCACACCGACGACGTGCGCTTCCGCGTGATCGCCGACCACGCCCGCTCCGGCGTGATGCTGATCGGCGACGGGGTCACCCCCGGCAACGATGGGCGCGGCTACGTGCTGCGCCGGCTGCTGCGCCGCATCGTGCGCTCGATGCGCCTGCTCGGCGTGCACGAACCTGTGCTCCCGGAGTTCGCTTCGGTGGTCCGTGACGCGATGGGCCCGTCCTACCCTGAACTGGTCGCCGGTTTCGACCGTATCTCCGACGTGGTCAAAACCGAAGAAGAGGCATTCCTGTCGACGCTCACCTCGGGCTCGCGGATCTTCGATCTCGCCGCGGAGGAAACCAAGTCCGCCGGTGGGGGCATCCTTGCCGGGGACAAGGCGTTCCAGCTGCACGACACCTACGGCTTCCCGATCGACCTGACCCTCGAGATGGCCGCCGAGCAGGGCCTGACCGTGGACGAGGACGGCTTCCGCACGCTGATGGAGGAGCAGCGCCGGCGCGCGAAGGCCGACGCCGCGTCCCGCAAGAGCGGGCACGGCGACCTGTCGGTCTACCGCGAGGTGCTCGAACAGCACGGCGAAACCCTGTTCCTGGGCTACACCGACCTGCAGGCGAACGCCAGGGTGATCGGCCTGGTCGCCGACGGGGTGCCGGTGCGCAGCGTCGCGGCGGGCAAGAAGGCCGAGATCATGCTCGACCGCACCCCGTTCTACGCCGAGAGCGGTGGCCAGGTCGCCGACACCGGTGTGCTGGTCGGGAACGGCGTCGAGTTGAAGGTGTTCGACGTCCAGAAGATCGTGCAGGGCCTGTACGTGCACCGCGTCGAGGTCGTCGAAGGCGAGGTCGGGCTCGACACCGAGCTGACCGGTTCGGTCGACGCCGCGCGCCGGTCGATGATCGAGCGCTCGCACTCGGCCACGCACCTGGTGCACGCCGCGGTCCGCGGGGCCTACGGCAAGCGCGCGGCGCAGGCCGGTTCGCTCAACTCGCCCGGCCGCATGCGGTTCGACTTCACCACCGCCGGCCCGGTGTCGTCGGACGTGCTGACCGAGGTCGAGGAGGAGGTCAACGACTACCTCCAGACCGACGTCGAGGTGCAGAGCTACGTCACCACCAAGGACAAGGCCCTCGAGCTGGGCGCGGTCGCGCTGTTCGGCGAGAAGTACGGCAACGACGTCCGCGTGGTCGACATGGGGGACTACTCGCGCGAACTGTGCGGTGGCACCCACGTCGACCGGATCGGACAGCTGGGCCTGGTCAAACTGGTGTCCGACGCGTCGATCGGCTCGGGTGTGCACCGCGTCGAGGCGCTGGTCGGCACGGACGCGCTGCGGTACGTCCGCAAGGAGCAGTTGCTGGTCTCGCAGCTCGCCGGTTCGCTGAAAGTGCCGACCGAGCAGTTGCCCTCGCGCATCGAGGACCTGCTGTCGCGGCTGCGGTCCGCGGAGAAGGAGATCGAGCAGCTCAAGACTCGCCAGGTGCTGGGGTCCGCCGGTGAGCTGGCGGACAAGGCCGCCGACCTCGGCGGGGTCAGCCTGGTGGCCGAGCAGCTCGACGGCGTCGACGGCAACGGCCTGCGCGCGCTGGCCACCGAGATCCGCAACCGCCTCGGCAACCGGCCGGGTGTGGTGGCGCTGTTCTCGCCGGCGGGGGAGAAGGTCAGTTTCGTCGTCGCGACCAACGCGGGCGCACGGGACAAGGGCTTCGCCGCGGGCAAGCTCGTGCCCCGGTTCGCCGAGGCCATCGGCGGCCGTGGCGGTGGCAAGCCGGACATGGCGCAGGGCGGCGGTTCCCACCCGGCAGGCGTGCCGCAGGCGATCGAGGCGCTGCGTGCCGCGGTAGCCGGCGGGTGACCCAGCGGAAGGTGGACCGGCCCGGGGAGCAGGATCCCGGGGCCGGCCGCCGGCTTGCGGTGGATGTCGGCTCGGTCCGGGTCGGCATCGCACTCAGTGATCCGGCGCCCCTTCTTGCCTCGCCACTCGTTACCCTAAAGCGTGATGCGGCAGACAATGGTGACGTTGAGCAGTTGGCGGGCCTGGTCGTCGAGCACGAGGTGGTCGAGGTGATCGTGGGATTGCCGAGGACGCTCGCGGACCGGCACGGTCCCGCCGCCGTCATCGCGGTCGAATACGGTGAACTGCTCGCGGAGCGGATCGCGCCGGTGCCGGTGCGGTTCGCCGACGAGCGGCTCACCACGGTGACCGCTTCGCGCATGCTTTCCCAGCGCGGGGTCAAGGGCCGCAAGCAACGCGCGGTGGTCGATCAGGCGGCCGCCGTGGAGATCCTTCAAGGCTGGCTGGACGGGCGTGCGGCGTTCCGCGCGCGGAAGGGTGAGTCGTGAGGAGCGAGTCTCCCGGGGTACCCGAAGGCGGCGGCAGACGACGGCGACGGGAACCCGAAACGCCGCCCGAAGCGGTCCCTCCGGCTGTCGGCCGGCGGCGGTTGCGCGAACCGGACGAACTGGTCCGCCGCGAAGGTGAAGTCCGCATGCCCCCGCCCCGAGAGGGCAGTGGCGGCCGTCGGCGCCTGCGCGATGAGGAGCCGCCCTCACGGCCCGATCCCGCGCCGCCGCGCCGCCGGCACCGCTACGTCGAGTCCGAGGAAGACTCGCTGGCCACCCCGCAGATGGGCGTGCCATCACCACCTGAGCCGCCGCGCCGTCCCACCGCGCGACCGCCGGTTCAACCAATTCGACGCGCCCGTGCCGAGGCCCCCGCGCCGCCGCCGCGCCGTCGTCCCACCCCGCCGCCGGCGCCCCCGCAGCCGCCGCCGGACGATCGCCCGACCGAGGTGATCGACGCCGGTCAGGTGGCGCGATACGGCTACGAACCGGACCCTGAACCGGTGCCCGAGTTCGACGACTGTGCCCCCCGAGACCCCCATGACCCTCGTGCCTCCCACGACCCGCGCGATCCCCGTGACCGCGAAGACGAGATCGAGGGCTTCGCTGACGACGAGTTCTACGACGACGAGTACTACGAGGAAGACGAGTACGGCGGCTACGACGACGAGCACCGCGCCGAGCCGGAGCGCATCGGCGAGGAGCCGCCGGACGAGCCGCGCCCGCGCCGCAAGCGCGGCAAGCGCGCGTTCGGCTGGATCGCCGCCATCCTGGTGATCGTCGTGGTCGGTGGCGCGGCCTGGTTCGGCGCGCAGGAACTGCTCGGGTTCGGCTACGACGACTTCGAGGGCACCGGCGAGTCCGACGTGCTGGTCGAGGTCGTCGAAGGCGACTCGACCAACGCGATCGCCACGAAACTGACCCAGGCCGGCGTGGTCGCCAGCCAGAAGGCGTTCGTCGAGGCCGCCGAGGACGAGGCCAAGGTCCGCAGCGTCCAGCCGGGCTACTACCAGATGAAGACGAAGATGTCGGGTACCAGCGCGGTCGGCAAACTGGTCGACCCGACGGCCCGCAAGGGCGTGCTGCAGATCCGCGGCGGTACCCAGCTCGACGACATCGTCCAGCCCGACGGCAAGACCACCGACGGCGTGTTCGCGCTGCTGTCGAAGGCGTCCTGCGCGACGGTCAACGGCGCGAGCACCTGCGTCCCGGTCGAGGAGCTGCGCAAGGTCTCCGAGACCGCCGACCTGGCCGCGCTCGGAGTGCCCGAGTGGGCGCTCGAGGGCGCGGGCAAGGTCGAACCGAAACGACGGATCGAAGGGCTGATCCTGCCCGGGGTCTACGACGTGAAGCCCGGCTGGGACGCCACCCAGCTGCTCACCGAGGTGATGAAGGTGTCGGCCACCCGCCTGCAGGCGGCGGGCTTGCCGAAGGCGGCCGACGGCACCGGCAAGACACCGTACGAGCTGCTGGTGACCGCGTCGATCGTGGAGCGCGAAGGCGTGCAGCAGGACTTCACCAAGATCGCGCGGGTGATCTACAACCGGCTCGACGACGACATGCGCCTGGAGATGGACTCCACCATCAACTACGTGCTCGACCGGCCGATCGTGACGACCACCCCGGAGGACCGGGCGAAGGCTGGCGCGTACAACACCTACCAGATCAAGGGCCTGACGCCGGGGCCGATCTCGTCGCCCAGCATCGACGCCATCGAGGCGGCGGCGAAACCGGCCGAGGGCGCGATCCTGTTCTTCGTCAAGTGCGAGAAGAACGGGCTTTCCTGCTTCGCCGAGAACTACGACGACCACAAGGTGAACATCAACCTCGCCAAGGAACGCGGTGCCTACTGAGTCGCCGTACCGGTCCGGGATCCTCGGCAAGCCCGTCGCGCATTCGCTGTCCCCGGTGCTGCACGGCGCCGGTTACGCGGCGCTCGGCATGGACGGCTGGCGCTACGACCGCATCGAAATGGACGGCGAGGGGCTGCCCGCGTTTATACGGGGCCTCGGTCCGGAGTGGGCCGGCTTCTCGGTGACCATGCCCGGCAAGCGCGCGGCGATCGCGCTGGCCGACGAGGTGACCGAACGCGGGCGCGCGGTCGGCGCGATCAACACGCTCGTCCGCCGGGACGGCCGCTGGTTCGCCGACTGCACCGACGTCGACGGTGTGACCGGCGCACTGACCGCCGCCGGCGGTTACGAGCCCGCGAGCGGGGACACCGGCGTCGTGCTCGGCGCGGGCGGGACCGCGGCGGCGACCGTGGTCGCACTGGCCGAACTCGGCGTGCGGTCGGTGCGCCTGGTCGTCCGCGACTCGGCCAGGGCGGGGGAGACGGTCGCCGCGGCCGAACGGGCCGGCGTGGCCGTGGACGTGTCGAACTGGTCGGACACCGACTTCGGCGACGCCGTCGCCAAGGCCGCCGTGCTGGTCAACACCGTGCCCCCGGCGGCGATCGAACCGCACCTGGCGGAGCTGGCGACCGCGTCGTGCCTGCTGGACGTCATCTACCACCCGTGGCCCACCCCGCTGGCCGACGCGGTGGCCGCGCACGGTGGTCGCCTGGCCACCGGGCTGGACATGTTGCTGCACCAGGCGTTCCGGCAGTTCGAGCACATCACCGGCCGGACCGCGCCCCGCGAAGCGATGCGGGACGCCCTGCGCGAGGCCACCGGAAAGATCTTGCCGCTGCCTTTGGGCTGAGTTACGTTGGCGGACTGCCTTGAGGAAGGAACAAGCCAGTCATGCCGAAACCGGATCGCGAGAAGTATTCCGATTCCGACGTGGAAACCGCCTGGGTCGGCAAGCCGCCCGTGCTCAACTCGACGGTGACGCTCGCCGACTACGACCCCGGATGGCCCGCCCTGCACGAACGCGAGGCCGCCCGCATCAGACAGGTCCTGGGGGACACCGTCGTGCTGATGGAGCACGTGGGCTCGACCTCGGTGCCCGGGCTCTGCGCCAAGCCGATCATCGACATCCTGCTCGTGGTGCCCGACTCCGACGACGAGGACGCGTACGTGCCGCGTCTGGAAGCCGCCGGTTACGTGCTGACCATCCGTGAACCGGACTGGGAGAAGCACCGCGCGTTCAAAGGGCCGGACACGAACATCAACCTGCACGTCTATTCACCCGACACCAAGGAGATCGAGCGGTACCGGGTCTTCCGCGACCGCCTGCGGTCCAACCAGGAAGACCGCGACCTCTACGCGGCGACCAAACGGAACCTCGCCGCCCGGAAGTGGAAGTACATCCAAAACTACGCCGACGCCAAGAACGACGTGGTCGACGAGATCATGAGCCGCGCCCTCGGGCAACCGGTGTCACGCCGCGACCCGGCGCCGCCCATGGAGCCCGACCAGTACGACGGCTTCGCCGCGGACTACGCCGAGCACGCCCGGCACAACCCGTACCAGGAGCTGTACGACCGTCCCGCGATCCTGGCGCTGTCCGGCGAACTGGACGGACGCAAGGTGCTCGACATCGGCTGCGCGGCCGGGCACCTGACCGCCGCACTCGCCGATCGCGGCGCCGACGTGGTCGGCCTGGACGGCAGTCCGGCGCTGGTCGACGTGGCGAAACGCGAGTTCGGCGACCGCGCCCGGTTCCAGCAGGGCGATCTGACCGCACCGCTGGACTTCGCCGACGGCACCTTCGACCTGGTCACCGCCTCGCTGGTGCTGCACTACCTCGAGGATTGGGGACCGGTGCTCGCCGAACTCCGCCGCGTGCTGCGACCGGGCGGGGCGCTGGTGCTGTCCGTGCACCACCCCGAGGACTGGCACTGGTTCGACCGGCCGGACTACTTCCGGCGGGAGCAGGTGACCGACCAGTTCGCGCTCGGCGGCCGGGAGGTCGACGTGCGGTTCTACCGCCGCCCGCTCAGCCAGACCTTCGGCGCGCTCCGCGAAGCCGGGTTCACCGTGGACGTCATCGACGAGCCGATGCCGCTGCCGGAGTGCCGGGAGATTTCGCCGCGTGCCTACGCCTCGCTGACCACGACACCGCGGTTCCTCTACTTTCGCGCGCTCGCACCGCACGCGTAGTCACTGTTCACCTCCCGGGAACTGTTTCACCCGTTCGGGATCGCCTAGGGTGACGCCGACCCGGGAGGTGGACCAATGCAGCGATCCAGGTGGTTCCTGACGTCCGTGGTGGCGGTGACCGCGCTGGTCGCCGCCACCACACCGGCAGTCGCGACGCCGGCGGCCCCGAGCGTCCGGTTCGCCACGTTCAACGCCTCGCTCAACCGCGCACAGGCCGGGCAACTGGTCGCCGACCTGTCCACCCCGGACAACGCGCAGGCCCGCGAGGCCGCCGAGGTCATCCAGCGCAACCGCCCGGACGTGCTGCTGGTCAACGAGTTCGACTACGTGCCGGGCAACGCCGCGGCGAACCTGTTCCGGCAGAACTACCTCGGCGTAGGCCAGAACGGCGCCGCGCCGATCGACTACCCCCACGCGTTCACCGCGCCGGTCAACACCGGCGTGTCCACCGGGTTCGACCTGGACCGAGACGGCCAGGTCGGAGGCGGGAACGACGCGCACGGCTTCGGCGTGTTCGAAGGCCAGTACGGCATGCTCGTGCTGTCCAAGTACCCGATCGACACCGCCGCCGTCCGGACGTTCCAGCACTTCCGCTGGGCCGACATGCCGGGCGCGTTGCTCCCGGACGACCCGGCGACACCGGCTGAGGCGGACTGGTACTCCCCGGAGATCCTCGACGTGCTGCGCCTGTCCTCGAAGTCCCACTGGGACCTGCCGATCCAGGTCGGCGGCTCGGACGTGCACTTCCTGGTCTCCCACCCGACGCCACCGGTGTTCGACGGGCCGGAAGACCGCAACGGCACGAAGAACCACGACGAGGTCCGCTTCTGGGCGGACTACCTCACGCCCGGCAAGAGCGAGTACATCTACGACGACCGTGGTGGTCGCGGCGGGCTCAGCGCGCGCGACCGGTTCGTCGTCGCCGGGGACAACAACGCCGACCAGTACGACGGCGACGGCATCGACGGCGGAATCGAGCGACTGCTGCGGGCGCCGCGCGTGATCGACCCGCACCCGGGCAGCCTCGGCGGAGTGACAGCCTCCCGTGAGCAAGGCGGCGCGAACACCACGCACCGAGGTCCTGCCTTCTTCGACACCGGTGACTTCGCGGACAACACGCCCGGCAATCTCCGCGTCGACTACGTGCTGCCGTCGCACGGGCTGGTCCCGTGGCGCGCGGAGGTGTTCTGGCCCTTGCCCGGGTCGCCGCTCGCCAGGCTCAACGACGTCTCGGACCACCACCTGGTGCGGGTCGACGTGCTGGTGCCCCGGTGGCTCTGAGCGGGGGTTAGCCTGACCGGCATGAAGATCGCCATCCTGGACGACTACCAGAACGTCGCCCTGAGCTTCGCCGACTGGGACTCGCTCGGGGCGGAGATCGAGGTGTTCACCGAGTACATCGGCGACCACGAGGAACTGGTCCGGCGGCTGGCCGGCTTCGAGGTGGTGGTGGCGATGCGCGAGCGCACCCGCTTCGACGAGGCGCTGCTGTCCAGGCTGCCCGACCTGAAGCTCCTGGTGAGCACCGGCCACCGGAACGCGGCGATCGACGTGGCCGCGGCGAATCGGCTCGGCGTAGTGGTCTCGTCCACCGGGTACATCGCGTACCCGACGGCCGAGCACACCTGGGCCCTGATCCTCGCCGCCACGCGGAACCTGCCGACCGAGTTCCAGTCGATGCGTGACGGCGGCTGGCAGCGGACCGTGGGCACCGGGTTGCACGGCAAGACACTCGGTCTGCTCGGCCTGGGCAGGCTCGGCGCGCGGGTGGCGCGGATCGGCCAGGCGTTCGGAATGGAGACCATCGCCTGGAGCCAGAACCTGACCCGGGAGCGGGCCGCCGAGCACGGGGTCACCGCGGTGACCAAGGCGGAACTGTTCAACCAGTCGGACGTGCTGTCGGTGCACCTGGTGCTCAGCGACCGCTCACGCGGCCTGGTCAGCGCGGACGAGTTCGCCCTGATGAAGCCGTCCGCGCTGCTGGTGAACACCTCGCGCGGCCCGATCGTCGACCAGGACGCCCTGCTCGACGCACTCCGCCGTAAGACGGTCCGGGCCGCCGCGATCGACGTCTACGACGAGGAACCCCTGGCTGCCGACCACCCGATCCGCGAACTCGACAACGCGGTGCTCACCCCGCACATCGGCTACGTGACGCGCGAGGTCTACCAGGTCTTCTACGGCGACGCGGTCGAGGACATCGCCGCCTACCAGGCCGGCAGCCCGATCCGCGTGATGGAGCCCTAGCCCTCGCGCAGTTCCGCGAGCACGGCGTCGGTGAACGGCGGCCACGCTTCGGCCGCCCACGGCCCGAAGGCGCGGTCAGCCAGTGCGACACACGCGGCTTGGGCGTCCGGGTCGACCCAGAGGAACGTGCCGGACTGGCCGAAGTGGCCGAAGGTCCGGGGCGAGCTGGTCGAACCCGTCCAGTGCGGGCTCTTGTGGTCGCGGATCTCGAAGCCGAGTCCCCAGTCGTTGGGCTTCTGGTGTCCGAAGCCGGGCAGCACCCCGGTCAACCCGGGGAAGACCACGGACGTCGCCTCCGCGACGGTCGAGGGGTCGAGCAGCTTCGGCTGCTGGAGCTCCGCGGCGAACCGGACCAGGTCGTCCACGGTCGACACCGCGCCCGCGGCCGGCGAGCCCTCGAGCCGCGTGCCCGCCATCTCCAGCGGCTCCAGCAAAGCCTGGGACAGGTAGGTCGCGAACGCGATGCCCGAATGCTCGGTCAGTGCGTCGGTGAGCTGCTCGAATCCGGCGTTCGAATAGAGTCGGCGGTTGCCCGGCTCGGCCATCGGCTTGTGCGCGTCGAAGGCCAGACCGGAGGTGTGCGCGAGCAGGTGCCGGACGGTCGAACCAGGTGGACCGGCAGGCGTGTCCAGCTCGACGACGCCCTCCTCGATCGCGATCAGCGCCGCGTAGGCGGTGAGCGGTTTGGTGACCGAGGCCAGGGCGAACTCCCGGCTGGGGTCGCCGTGCCGGCCGGCCACGGTGCCGTCGGCGCGCACCACCGCCGCGGCCGCGTTGTCCACCGGCCACTGGTCGATCAACCGCAAGCTCTCCATGAGCCCACCCTACAATCAGCCGCCGAATGGCCTATTGAGTGCCCTCCGCGTCATCCTAGAATTCCTGCGGCCGACTGGTGAAAGGGTGCGGCGAATGGTGGATTCCGTCGATTGGGCGTCAGCCGGTGTCGATGTCGGCAAACCCGCTCTGGCCCGGGTGTATGACTACATGCTCGGCGGCGAACTGAACTTCCCGGCGGATCGCGCGGTGGCCGAGCGCCTCGCCGAGGTGGGCCCATTCCGCGAGATGGCCCGGCTCAACCGCCATTTCCTGCGCCGGGCCGTCCGGTTCTGCGTGCAAGCCGGCGTGCGGCAGTTCCTCGACCTCGGTTCCGGCATCCCGTCCTCGGGCAACGTGCACGAAATCGCGCAGGAGCTAGACCCGGTCTGCCGGGTGGTCTACGTCGACCAGGACCCCATCGCCGTGGCACACAGCGAGATCCTGCTGGCGGGCAATCCGAACGCGACCATCCTGCGCACCGACCTCCGCGACACCGCGGCGGTCATCACGCAGGCCGAAACCCGTTCGTTGCTCGATTTCAACCGACCGGTCGCGCTCTTCCTGCTCGGCGTGGTCCAGTACATTCCCGATTCCGGGAATCCCGCCGGATTGATCTCACGTTATATGAGCGCTCTCGCTCCCGGAAGTCTTCTCGCGATGACACACTTCACTGCGCAGAACATGGAAGTCGAAATGGCGGCAGCGGTGCGGTATTTCGCCGAAACCGCGGCGCCGATCACCCTGCGCTCCGCCGAACAAGTCACCGCTCTTCTGGGTGACCTCGAACCAGTCGAACCGGGAGTGGTGCTCACCGCGAAGTGGCACCCCGAACTGGGTGGTCCACCAGCGGCCGACCCCGAGCGGTCCGGTCACTACGCCGTCGTCGCGCGCAGGCGCTGACTCAGCGCCGCCGGGCCACCACCGGCAGTCGATCAGGGTGCAACGTGGTCGACGCGACCGGCCGCACCCGCGCCCCCGCCTGCAGCGGCAGCCGCCACCGCCGCAGAATCACGGCCAGCACGATCAGCATTTCCGCCGCCGCGAACGACCCGCCCATGCACACCCGGACGCCCTCCCCATACGGGATGAACGCCCCCCGTGGCACCTGGCCGGCGCGCTCGGGCAGCCACCGGTCGGGGTCGAACCGCTCGGGTTCCGGGAACAGCCGGGGGTCCCGGTGCAGCACGTACGGGCTGTAGAACACGTTCGCCCCGGCCGGGATCGTATAGCCGCCCACCTCGATGTCCACCGTCGGAATGCGCGGGAACAGCCAGCCCGGCGGGTACAGCCGCAGCGTTTCGTGCACAACCCGTGCGACGTACTGGAGCTTCGGCAGGTCGTCGAACTCGACCGGCCGATCGCCGAGCACATCGTCGATCTCGCCGCACACGCGATCCGCGATCTCGGGGTGCCGGTCCAACTGGAAGAACAGCCAGCCGAGCGCCGCCGACGAGACTTCCGTGCCGACGAAGAACATGGTCATGACCTCGTCGTGGACCTGCTGGACGGTGAGCACCTCGCCGGTCTCCGGGTCGCGGGCCCGGAGCAGTGCCGACAGCATGTCGCGCCCCGCCGTGCCCTCCGCTCGGTAGACCGCGATGACCTCGTCGATCAGCGCGTGCACCCGCTTGCCCGCCTCCGTGTACAACCGGTTGGACCGGGTCGGAAGCGCGTACAGCAGGCCGGTCGGCGCGTAGGCGCGCTTGCCCACGCCACGGAACACGATCGGCAACCAGCGGGCTGCCTCGCGCGCCGCCTCGCTGCCGGCGTCCGAGGCGAACATGCACCGGACGAGGATCGCCGCGGCGATTTCGTTCAGCTCGCGGCCCAGCTCGAGCGGTGCGCCGTCCACCCAGTTCGACGTCTGTTCCTCGGCCGCCGCCCGCATCGTGCCGGCATACCCGGTGACGCGCTCGTGGGTGAACAGCGGCGCGATCATGCGCCGCCGCTGCCGGTGCGGTTCGCCCCACGAACTGCCGATCCCGTCGCCGCCGAGCACCTTGAGCTTCTCGAAGAGCACGCCGTTCTTGGTCACCTGGTTGTGCTCGACGAGCAGCTCGCGCACCGTGGCAGGACTGTTCACCAGAAACGCCGGCTCCCGCCCGAGGCGAAACGACACCACCTCGCCACAGGCTCGCTGCTGGTCGACGAACTCGAGAGGTCGGCGGAACAGCCGCAGCGCGTGCCCGACCACTGGACGACGACCCGGCGCCATCGGCGGTCGTGCGCCTTCTCGCGTCATGAACCGTTCCCTTTCAGATGCTGCTGGACCGTGCGGAACGCCACCGTGTGAGCCGATCGGCGATCAGCTCGAGGATCGCCTGCTGATGACTTCGCAGGAAGAAGTGCCCATGCCCGACCGTGACCCGCTCGAAGTCGGCGTTCGTGCAATACCGCCACTGCTCGAGGTCGTCCTCGGTCACCTCCGGGTCCCCGGCACCCGCCGCGACCAGCACCGGGCAATCCAGCGGAACCGGCCGGTCCACCTGGTACGACCGGCGGCATGCCAGCGTCGCTCGCAGATCACCGGCCAGCCACCGGGCGAACCGCGGGTCATCAAGCAGCACCTCGTCCACGCCGCCGGATGCGCGTACCCAATCGAGCAGCTCGGCATCGCCATCGGACGCCACCGGCAGTCGATCCGCCTGCCGGTGAGGTGGCGGCATCGAGCACGCGATCAGCCCATCCACCTGGGCATCCGCTGCGTCGAGCAGTTTCCGCGCCACTTCGAAGCCGACCAGCGCGCCGAAGCTGTGCCCGAAGAACGCCCAGCGCGGTTCACCTGGTTCAGCCCGCCTGACCAGTTCCGCGGTCAGCTCGTCCGCGATCCGGTCGATTCGGCGCAGGGGTTCCTCGCGAATCCGACGTTCGCGCCCGGGCAACAACGCCGGCCAGACCTCGATCGACTCGGGCAACGCCGCCGACCACGAGGCGAACTGCGAGGCGCCCGTGCCGGCCGCGCCGATGCAGACCAGCCGCACCCGGGGCCGCGCCCGCCGGTTCATCTGAGGGAACCACGGTCCCTCTTGGCCAGGAGACATCAACTGTCCCCGTTGCCGTCGACCACACCGGCGAGCTCGGCGACAGTCGGAGACTGGAACACGTCGACCGGGCTCAACTCGGCACCAAGGTCGACGGCCACCCGCCGGACGAACCGCGTGATCAGCGAGGACGTCATGCCGAGCAGGAACAGGTCCGCCTCCAGGTCCGCCGAATCGAACCGCTCCAAACCGAGCAGATCGGCGGCGATCTCGCCCAGAGCTGCCTGCGTTCCGCTGAGACTGCCGCCGTCGCCGTTCCGCGCGCCGAACCTGTCCGGAATGCGCAGAGCCGCATAGTCGACCTTGCCCCAGGAGGTCAACGGCAGTTCGTCAACCGGGATGAACATGGTCGGCACCATGTATGAGGGCAGGCGCTCGGCCAACCACTCGCGTAAAACCGACGCATCGATTCCGCTTGGGCCGTCCGCCACTACAAATGCCGCCAGTCGCCCAGCGTCCTCCCGCACTGCGCAGTCGCGCACCGCGGCGTGTCCCCGCAGGACCGAGCGCACCTCGCCGAGTTCGACGCGGAAGCCGCCGATCTGCACCTGGTCGTCGGTGCGGCCGAGGAAGTAGAACAGCCCGTCGGACTCGCGCACCCCACGATCGCCGGTCCGGTACATGCGCTGGCCGTCGACCTCCACGAACCGCTCCGCGGTCAACTCCGGTCGACCCAAGTAGCCCAAAGTGACCCCGGAACCGCCGATGAACAGCTCGCCAGGTGTGCCATCGGGTACTGGGCGCAACGCCTCGTCGAGCACGGCGATCTCGGTACCGTCGCACGGCCGCCCGATCGACACTCGCTGCGTGGCGTCCGAGTCGATCTCGATGTAGGTGCTCGCGATCGTCGCCTCCGACACGCCGTAGCTGTTCACGAGGAGGCGCCCACGCGCCCAATTCCGTGCGACGTCCGGCGGCAGTTCCTCGCCGCCGCAAACGATTGCCCTAAGAGCGGGGAAGTGGTCCGGGTCCATCTGCTGCAACCGCGAGGGAGTTGCGACCAGCGCGCTCACCTGCTGCTCACGGAGGAATCGATCGAAGTCCGGCCCGGGCAGACGCTGGCGCTCGGTGGGGATACACAGCTGCGCGCCGAGCCCGAGCGCCGCGACCACCTCGAAGATCGCCGCTTCGACGTGTTGCGGCGCGAGCATGGCAACCCGATCGTCCGCCTGCCAGCCGAAGTGCCGCTTCGCCGTTCGGACTATGGGCAACAGTGACGAATGGCGGCCGAGGATCCCTTTCGGTTTCCCCGTCGACCCAGACGTGTAGACGACGTACGCCAGCTCCACCGGATCAACTTCCGGCGGACAATGCCACTCACCTTCCTCGACGATCTGGACGCCTGTGGTGAACGTGCCGGCTTCCGAGCTGCCGGCAGCGGAGATGACGAGCCGTACTCTCGCGTCCAGTTTCAACTCGGCCCGCCGAAGCTCGGGTAACGTCGGTTCGACCAGCAGCAACGCGCCCCCAGCCCGCCACACGGCGAACGTGGCCGCGAGGCTCAAAGCCGACCGCGGTATCTCGACCGCGACCAGCTCCCCCTGAACCACATTCCGCCCGGCGAGCTGGGTGACGATCTCATCGACAGCGGCGTCGAACTGCGCGTAGTTCAACTCACCGTCCACGGCGGACACGCAAGGCCGCTCGCCTTGCGCGCGGATCCGCTGTTCGATCAGTTCGCCTACCGTCCGGCCGGCTACGCCGACGCACGATTTCATGATCGCTCCTGTCTCAAGGCCGGTCGCGGTCGAGGAGGTGCCGGACCGCTTGCTGCGCACGCCGGGTGATGGCGCCGAGAATGGTTGTTTCCACGTAACGTTCGCCGACCGTCAGCTCGCCGAGTGCGTAGAGGCCGGGAACAGTCGAACCGGCAGCACCACGCACGAGCCCGGAGTTCATGTCGATGCGAATGCCGCCGAATGGATGAGGCGTGGCCAGTCCGTTCTGGACCATCGAATCGATCAGCTGCTCGGCGCCGCGTGGGAGAACGGGCACCCGGGGGCGTACCGAGTTGACGACATGGTCCGCGAAGTACTGCTGCGACCCCGCCTGGACCAGAAACCCGTCCTCATCGGCGACCACGTTCTCGATGCCGCCGACTAGGCGAAGTTGCCCAGCGTGCAGGAGAGCGGCCAGTTCCTCAGCGGATCGCTGGGGCATCGGGGCGCACAGCCTCCCGCAGATGCCATGCCATTCGCGGAGGAAAGCGACCCTGGTGTCTTCGTCGAAGAGTGGCCACACCTTGTCGACAAGGTGACGGGCCACCGCGACGAGCAGCATGTGCCATCGCGGGTTGTCCTGGGCTTCGTCAACGTGACGTAGAAACCGCTTCTCCGGCGCCTCGCCGCCGCTGATCTCCCGCCACAAGTCCGATATGGGCACCTGGTGGGCGCGGAACTCCGCTCGCAGTAGGCGAAAAATGTCCAGCGAGGATAGGTATCCGCGTGTCCTGGCGAGGTCGATGACCGTGTCTTCATTGGTCGTGACCAGCGCCGGGCCAGCCCCCGGGTACCGCACGCCCGGCAGATAGCCACTTCGCGAGACGGCCAGTATTCGCCCTCGGTGCCCCGAAGCGGCCAACTCCAGGACGACATCGATCGCGGTGAGCCCAGTGCCCAGGACGGCTACTGTTTGGTCGGGTCCGATCCGTGACACCGTTTTGTCGAGTGGATACGGCTCCGAGACAAAGCCCGGCCGGTCAGTCAGTCCGTAGATGTCCATCGGCCCTGCCGTTCCGGGACACAGCAACACGGCGTCGAACAGGTACTCATCCGCAGCGGACGTGTGCAAACTGAACACATCGGACTCTCGAGCGAGAGAAACGACCCGATCGCCGACCAGTGTGGTCCGAACGTCGCGTAGTCGACCGGTCGTCACCGCGGACGTGACCACGTCTTCGAGATAGCGTGCGTAGTCGCTACGCGGCAGGAACTCCTCGCCCGCCGTGGAGTCGTGACCCTGTTTTCCCAGCCAGTCCACAAAGTGCTCGGGTTCGTCCGGCCGTACCGACATCATCCGGGCCGGCAGGTTGAGCAGGGCCTTCTCGCTCCCTGGGTGGTAGGCGCGTCCAGGCCCGAATCGCATGCTCGGATCGAAAACCGTGACTTCGTGACCGTTCGCCCCGGCTGTGGGCTTGTCAAGGCCTCGTACGACCATGTCCAGCACGCTGGCCCCGGCGGCGCCGGCGCCGACTATCCCGATACGCACAACGCTCACCTTCCGGATGGCGACGAGTTCGCCTTGGCCGGTGCGTCGAGCCTGAGTGGGAGTTTCGTCAGCGAAGGGAGGTTCGCGTCCCCATTCCATTCGGGATCCTCGCCGGTCAGGTGGATGCCCGCCCGCATCGCCTCGGCCATCCGCTCGAACATCACTTCGCCTTCGAGTTCCGCCATCGCGGCGCCCGCACACCGGTGGCGTCCGTGCCCGAAGGCCAGATGGCGGCGCATCCCCTTTCCGGATGGCGGCAGTTGCCAATTGGCTGCGGCGAGCAGCACGAGGACCTTGTCGCCGGCCCGGATGCGACACCCGCCGACCTCGGCGTCTTCGGTGGCGACCCGGCCGACGAAGCGAGAGGGCGTGATCTTGGCAAGCGCGGCGTTCATCTCGAAGGCCGCAGGGGTATCGGCTCTCAGCGCGTCATGCAGTGAGATGGACAGGAACCCCGGCATGGTCTGGTGTCCGGACGCGATGAGCATGACGAGATTGGCTGCGGTTTCCTCGTCCTCGAGCCCTTCCTGGTCGGCTGCGCGCACAAGCGCACTGGCGCCGTCGTCACCAGGCACTTCCCGTCGTTCACGCACCAGCCGCAGCGCGTACTCGTAGAGTGTTCGAGCGCGACGATGCACGTCGGGGTCGACCGTGTGATCCAGTCCGCTGACTATGGCGGTGATCGCATCGGACCCGGCGAGGACCATGTCCAAGTCGGACTCCGCGATGCCGAGCAACCTGCCCAGCACGTGCAAGGGGAACGCCTTGGCCACCTGCAGGAAGTCGAAATCCCGGGGTTGGTCCAACGGAAGCAATTCGGCGGCGAGTTCGCGCATCCACGGCTCGAGGGCTCGAATCCGCTGTGGAGCGAGTACCGCCCGTGCGACCTTCTTCAGGCGCAGGTGCTCGTGCCCGTCCTTCAGCAGCATCATGCGTACGACGACGGCATCCATTGTGGATCCGCTGGTGTCCTGGAGGCCGAGTTCGTGGTTGGTGTTGAGCCGTTTCGAGGAAAATCGCTCGTCCGCCAGGACCAGTGGTACTTCGTCCACTCCGCACACCAGCCACGCGGACACGTATGGATCCCAGTGCACCGGTCCACGAGCTGCCAGCGCGGTCAGGAGTTCCCGCGCCTCGCCGGGACGGAGCATGAGGTTGTAGACACTGAGATCCTTCGGACAAGTTGCCTGCGTCTTGTCGTGGGCTGGAGTCGACGGATGGCCGCCGACCACGTTGCACGAGGACAACGAACGCTCCTTCCGCGGGGAGGACGTCAATCGTGGGCATAACAGCCCTGGGTCACGTCGAAAATCCCCGAAAGCACCCGGGTGGCCGCGAAGAATGAATTGTCGTACGGCGCTGAGGTGGCGGTCGAACAAGGCATTGATCCGCCGACGGTGCTTGATTGTAGTGCGTTACTTGCCTCATGCCAACAGTGTTACCTGCGCTTGCTCGAAGTTGCACGAGCGAATGTGTGAGCGGAGCTTCGATGAATTATCGGTGAAGGGAGTGCCGCCTTTGCCTGCTTGCCTTGTTCTGCTTGCGACCGTTCGCTTGTTCGTGCTGGAAATTCAGCAAGAGACCGGCGGTGGCGTCGGTCGCCGGGTCGGTGCAGGGGAGTGAGGCTTGCTGTGGGCGGTCTCCTTCCGTGTCCGGTGCTGGGCGTCGTGGGTGGGGACTCATGCGACAGGCAGGACGACATCGCCCTTGACTGTTCTCAGTGTCCGCCCGTCTCCAGGTTCGGCGCATCCACCGAATGAACGCAGGTCGTTCGGCGATCGGACGCGGTTGATGCGGTCGGCCGCGCGTTATGCCGCCATTCGTCACAAAGGAGGGCGTCGAATCGGGTGTGCGGTGAGGTCAGAATCGTTCCCTGTGTCCGTCGGGCGTTCGTTGTGTTGTCGAGTCACTGGGCGGCCGTTTGCCCCTTGATGGCGAATGAAGGTGCGTTCATCGAGATGCGGCGGAAACTTGTGCATCTGGCGCACACTTTTGTCTCGTCTGGTTCGCCATTGTTCGAACCGTGGATCGAAGCCCGCTGAAGTGGTCGCCCTGGCAGTGTGCTGTGACTTCGACCGGTCATACGTCACGCGCAGCGGCAGTGAGGTGGCCTTCCACTTCCGGTGGGGGAAGCGCCATCTGTGGTGCGGGGCTCGTGCAGTGGCTCTGGCGTGCTCGTGTGAGTCTTGCCGGCGGGCGTGGTGACGGTGAACGTGCCGTCGGCGGCAAGGCCGTGGTGCCACCCGGGGACCGCCTGAAGGTGGTGGTCGGCCAAGCACAGTCCGACTTGTCCGCTGCTGGGCTTGCCGTCGTGGTGGTCGCAGAGTTCGACCTCGGTCGGGCTGGCGGGCCTGGTGCACCCGGGACGTCGGCATTCGCGGTCGCGCACCTGGACCAGTTCAGCGACCTTGTCTGTGGCGCTGTAACCAGCCTCGCTCACCTCGGCCAGCTGCCCGGTCCGGGGCTCGGTGATGATCCGCTGGAACACGGTCTTCCGCCCGCTGCAGAGCTCTCGCGCGAGCCAAGCGGGGATGACGCCGTGCCCGGCCAGTTCCGCGGGCTTGTCGTTGAGTCCGGCGTAGGTCATCGCATCCAGATAGAGATAGCAATGGGCATGGAGTTCGCTACCGAGTTGCTTGCCCATCAGCAGATCGAGCGTCGTGTCCGCGCGGAGCTGGTCCAAAGTGCGGGCTTCGCCGGCAGTCTTCAGCTGGCGAGCCAGTCGGTCGATGTTGGCGAAGGCGGCGACGGTGTGCTCGACCGGCGCGGAATTGACGGCCAGTGATGCCGTCCCGGCGTTGCCGTGCCGAAGGCGCACCCGGCGACCTCCGCGGTTGCCCCTGGCGCGATCGGCGTGCCCCTCCAGGTCGACCTTGGCGACCACCCGGTTCGCGACGCGCCTGGCTTGTGTCGGGTTCCGGCCCTCGAGAGTGTGTTCCAGCAAGTTGTCGACCTCGGGCAACTTGCTTTCAGGAAGCCAAGAGGCGGCGTCCCGGACGCGTTCGGCGACGGTCAGCGGAATGCTGCCCTTTTCCAGCAGTGTGAAGGTCTTGGGCAGGTGCCCGGTCAGTGTCTCGGCTGTGGCGATGGTGGCCGCGGCCCGGTGCTTGGTCATCGACAGGGCCATGGCGAGCTGTTCGGGGAGGCCACGCCGGACCTCGGATCTTCGGCAGAACTCGGCTACCAGCTTCATTCTGCGTGCGTGCAGGCGGGAGATCTCCTTTTCGTTGTGTTGGAGTTCGGTGATGACCTGGTGAAGCTCGGAAGGCTTCGTGGGTGTGGTTTCCATGGCTTGACGCTAACCGGCTGGACCGCCGTTTCGAAGCACACGATCGTGGCGGCCGACCGATGCACTGGGACTGTCGTGGGTGGCGGTTACGGTGGGACGGCCGGAGGCTCTGTCGCCGCGGGGGAGCGTGAGAACTCACCAGGTCAGGCGCTCGTGATGAGACGAGGGGCGACGCGAGGGGGCCGGAAGAAGGTGATCGAGACGACCGTTCGCGTAAGTCCGGATAGTGCCGGAAGACGGGACCGCTGCCCGGTGTTGCTGACTGTGATGGAGGGCGGGATGAATGCCGCCCGATGAGCGATGGACGCACGAAAAAGCCGCCCCTGGGACATGCCCCCGGGGCGGCTTTTTCGGCTCTGCCGCTACGCGTCGAGGTCGCTCTCGATCAGTTCGGCCACTGCGTCGATCGCGGCTTCCGCGCCTTCGCCCTCCGCGGTGATCACCACTTCGTCACCGTGGGCGGCACCCAGCGTCATGAGGCTGAGCACACTTCCCGCCGGGACGGGCGTGCCGCCGTCCTTGGCGATGCTGACCGCTACCGGCTGGGCCGCCGCGGCCTTGGCGACCAGCGCGGCCGGTCGGGCGTGCAGGCCCACCTTGCTCGCCACCTTGACACGTCGCTCCGGCATTGAGCCGTCCTTTCCTTGTGGTGCTGGGTTTTCGGGTTGTGCTTACTTCGCGGCCGTGGCGTCGAGATCGGCCTCGATCGAGTCGTCTTCCTCGCGGCCCGGCGTCCGCAGGTTCCACTTCACGATGACGAAACGGAACAGGAAGTAGTAGATCACGGCGTAGACCAGGCCGATCGGGATGAGCAGCCAGACGTTCGAACTCGCCGCGGGGTGTGTCGAGTTCAGTGCGAAGTCGATGGCACCCGCGGAGAACGAGAACCCGAGGTGGATGTCCAGTGCGTTGACCAGCGCCAGCGAGATACCGGTCAGGACCGCGTGAATGAGGTACAGCGGCCAGGCCACGAACATGAACGCGAACTCGATCGGCTCGGTCACGCCGGTGAGGAAGGAGGTGAACGCGGCGGCCACCATCACACCGCCGACGACCTTCTTCTGCGACGGCTTCGCGGTCTGCCAGATTGCCAGCGCGGCGGCGGGCAGCGCGAACATGAAGATCGGGAAGAACCCGGTCATGAACGCACCCGCGGTCGGGTCACCGTCGAGGAACTTGGTCAGGTCACCGCCGTCGAAGATGAACCACACCGGCACGTTGATCAGCTGGTGCAGGCCGATCGGGATGAGCAGGCGGTTGAGCAGGCCGTAGATGCCGCCACCGACCACGTCGCTGCTGGTGACCGCTTCGCCGAGGTTCTGCATGCCGGCGTCGATCACCGGGAAGATCAGGCCGAAGACCACGCCGAGCAGCAGCAGGACCAGCGAGTTGATGATCGGCACGAACCGGCGGCCGCCGAAGAAGGCCAGGTAGGTGGGCAGCTTGATGCGGTGGAACCGCTGCCACAGCACCGCGGTGACCAGACCGACGATCACACCGGAAAGGACCGAGTACGGCCACTTGACCGGGGCGAGGAACCAGCCCTCCTTGAAGCCCTCCATCTCGTTGATCGGTGCGAACACCTGGACGACCTTGTTGAACACGACGAAGCCGACGACGGCGGCGACGCCGGTGGAGCCGTCACCCTTGCGGGCGAAGCCCACCGCGATGCCCACGGCGAACAGCAACGGCAGCCAGTCGAGCAGGCCACCGCCGGCGGCGCTGAGCACGGCGGCGACCTTGTTCCAGCCAAGACCGTCCTTGCCGAGCAGGTCGTCCTGACCCAGCCGGAGCAACAGGCCGGCGGCCGGCAGGGTCGCGATCGGGAGCATCAGGCTGCGGCCGAACCGCTGCAGACCGGCCAGCCCCCTACCCTTCGCCCCCGTTGTGGTGGCGCTCATCGGGTACCTCCATGTTTGGCGGGGTTACCGGAATCCGGGGAACTCCGGTCCAACTGCATAGTCACCTGGTAGTGATCTCCCCGGTACCAGGAAGTCATGTCCTCCACCGGTGCTCCGGCCATGCTGGAGACGCGGCGGAAGACGAGCAGCGGACTGCCGGTACGGATACCGAGCAGCCGTGCGGTTTCCTTGTCCGCCGACTCGGCCCAGACGGTTTGCCAGGCGTGGTCGAGGCGGATGTCTTGCTCGGCCAGCTGCGCATACAGCGACCGGGTGAGGTCCAAGTCGAACAACCCCGCCACCTTGACGGGGTGGTACCAGCCGCGTTCCACGGCCAGCGGTATCCCGTCGGCGCGGCGCAGCCGCTTGAGCCGCAGCGCCGTGGCGCCCTCGGCGAGGCCGAGCGCGTTCGCGGTCGCCGCGGGCGGGACCTCGGTGGTGGTGCCGAGGACCTCGGTGGTCGGTTCGAGGCCACGGCGGCGCATGTCGTCGGTGAACGACATGAGGTAGAGCTGCAGTTCCATGCGGCGGCTGGCGGTGAACGTGCCCTTGCCGCGCACCCTGGACAGCAGCCCTTCCTCGACCAGCTTGCCGATCGCCGACCGGACCGTGAGCCGCGAAACCTGGTAGCGCTCCGCCAGCTCGCGTTCGGACGGGATGGGGGAGCCGGGTGGCAGCTCCCGCTCGACCGCGTGCCGCAGGATCTCCCGCAGCTGCGCGTGTTTCGGTGTCGGACCGTCCACCACGCGGTCGGGCCGGGAGGGGAACGCGGCAGCGCTCATGTCCTCCACCTCCTTCCGCCGACTTCGGGGCCCTGGTGCTCGCACCAGACCCCGAAGATTGGTACGTTCCGGTCTAGACCATTCATTGATGGGGCAGAATGCTCCGCTGACTGATCGGGTGTCAACCGCCGTTACGAGTTCGTGCTCGTGATCGGCGCCGGTACCGGCGATCGGCGTAGTTGTGCCTGGCGCGAATGCGCCAGGCCCGGATTTCAGGAGGTCACCGGTGGCGGACGACAGGCCGGAAAAGATCCTCGCGGCGCTCGGCGGCGCGGACAACGTGATCGAGATCGAAGGCTGCATCACCCGTCTTCGCTGCGAGCTGGAAGACGGCTCGGTCATCGACGAGCCCGCGCTGAAGAAGGCAGGCGCGATGGGCGTGGTGAAGATGGGCTCGGTGGTCCAGGTCATCGTGGGCCCGGAAGCGGACACGATCGCCAGCGACATCCAGGACCTGATGTGAGCCTGGAGATCCTGAGCCCGGTGGCCGGGCGCACGGTGCCGATGAGCGAGGTGCCCGACCAGGTCTTCGCGCAGGCGATGGTGGGCCCGGGCATCGCGGTGCAGCCGTCCGGCGGTCGTGCCGACGCGGTCTCCCCGGTCGACGGCACGGTGGTCACGCTGCATCCGCACGCGTTCGTGGTCTCCACCGCGGACGGCCGCGGTGTGCTGGTCCACCTGGGCATCGACACGGTGCAGCAGAAGGGCGAGGGCTTCACCCTGCACGTGGTCAAGGGCGAGTCCGTGCGTGCGGGCCAGCCGCTGATCAGCTGGGACCCCGATGCGGTCACGGCCGCCGGCTACTCCGCCGTGGTCCCGGTGGTCGCACTGGACGCACAGGCGGAGGCGCTCGCGTCGCTGTCCACCGGTGCCGAGGTCACCGAGGGCGACGCACTGTTCACCTGGAACGACTGAACCGAGAACGGCGGACGGCCCCGGGAGCCGGGCTCAGGACTCCCGGGGCCGCGCCCGGTTCAGGCGCTGAGGACCTGGCCGTTCTCCACCTTCACCGCGACCGGGGGCAGCGGGGTGTCCGCGGGGCCTTGGCGGACCGCTCCGGTGAGGGCGTCGAACACCGAGCCGTGGCACGGGCAGGTGAGGTCCTTGCCCTCGGCCTTGACCGCGCAGCCCTGGTGCGTGCACACCGCGCTGAACGCGACCGCGGTCGCGTCGGTCGGCCGGGCGACGATGATCTCCTGATCACCTGATTTGACGGCTTTCGCCTCGCCGACCGGGATGTCGGCCAGCGCGACGAGCGCCCCGCCACCGGCGGCGGAGGATGGGGGATCGTCCGTTCCGCAGGCCGTGAGCGCGACTGTGCCGGCGGCCGCGCCGGCGACGGCGGCTCCGGTGACCAGGACGGTGCGGCGGGTGTGTTGTTCGGCAGTCATGCCAGTGACACGACGTAAGTACCGATTCGGTTCAAAATCGGTCCGCCGACTGAACCAACGGGGTGTCGCGCCCGTGTGGTGGAAGTAGTGTCCTTCCACACGCGCGCAGGGAGTCGGCCATGGTCACATGGGCGTTACGGTTGCTGGTCGTCGCGGGGTTGCTGGGCTCCGCGTGGATCCACTTCGACCTCTGGCAGCTGGGGTACCGCGATATCGACATGATCGGCCCGCTGTTCATGGCCAACGTGGTGGCCGGCGGCGTGCTCGCGCTCGCCGTGCTGTTCTGGCACCACTGGCTGCCACTGCTGGCGGCCGCCGGGTACGGGGCGTTGACCCTCGGCGCCTTCTTCCTCTCGACGACCGTCGGGCTGTTCGGCATGAAGAACGAGCTGTTCTGGGGCTCGTCCCAGGTGTGGGCCGCCGTCGCCGAGGGCGCCTGCGTGGTGTTCGGCCTCGCGGCGCTCGCGATGCGCGACCGGGATGGCGCCCGAGTGTGAAGGACGCGCCTGAAGACGAGTTGATGCGTGCGCTGCACTCCGATCACGCGGCCGCGCTCTGGTCATACGCATTGAGCCTCACCGGCGGCAACACCGCCCGCGCCGAGGACGTCGTGCAGGAAACGCTGTTACGGGCTTGGAAACACCCTCGTGTGCTCGACCAGTCGCAGGGCTCGGCGCGCGCCTGGCTGTTCACCGTGGCGCGCCGGATCGCCATCGACGACTGGCGCTCGGCGGCTTCCCGATCCGAAGTCACCACCGACGCACCCCCGGAACAGCCCGTACCCGACGACACCGAACGCGCGTTGCAGGGGTGGCTGGTCGCGGAGGCGCTCGGGCAGTTGTCCGACCGGCATCGCGAAGTGCTCGTGCTCTGCTTCTTTCAGGGATTCTCGGTAGCCGACGCGGCGAGGCGATTGGGGGTCGCCGAAGGCACGGTCAAGTCGAGGACGCATTATGCGCTCAGGGCGTTGAAGATGGCACTGGAGGAGAAGGGGGTCGTGCGATGACCGATGACCCCTTCGCGTCTTACGACGCGGCCTACGTGCTCGGCGCGCTCACCCCGGAGGACCGCTACGCGTTCGAAGCGCACCTGGAGGTGTGCCGGGACTGCGCTCGCGCGGTCCGGGAGCTGGCGGGGTTGCCAGGACTGCTGTCCCAGGTGCCGGCCGACGCGTTGAACCCGGTGGCGCACGAGCCGCGCGGATTGCGGCCGTCGTTGATGCGGCGGGTGCGCCGGGTCCGGCTGCGTCGACGGTGGACGACCGCCGGGGCGCTCGTGGCGGCCGCGGCGCTGGTCGTGGCGGTGGCGTTCCCGCTGACCGCGCAGGAGGAACCGGGCAGCGCGATGGTCGCGCTCGGCGAATTCCCGGTCGAAGCGGTCGCACAGGTCAAGGAAGTGCCCGGCGGCTCCCGGGTCGACATGAAGTGCAGCTACGACGGCGGCAAGGTGGGGGACTACCTGCTGGTCGCGGTCAACCGTGAAGGCCAGGTCGACGAACTCGCGAGCTGGCGGGCCATCCCCGACGACACCGCGCAGATCTCCGTCGCCACCACTTGGCACCGCACCGAGATCGCCGCGCTGGAAATCCGCACGACGGCGGGCAAGCCGCTGCTGCGCTGGGAGCCCTGAACCACGCCGACGGCCCGTTCGCGTCGGTTTGCCCGAGGCGCTGTTCCGTAGGCACCCCTCCTCATTTGCCAGGCCCACGAAGCTCATCCGAAGCTGTCGACGTGCCTTGGTTCTTCTTCCCCTGTTCCGTTCTCACCGGCTGGTTCGCTGGGCTCGCCGGTCGTTGGGCGCTGCGCCGCACCATGCCGCCGGTACGGCTGCCCGGCTGGCGCACCGTCGCCGTCCTCGCCCTGTTGTGGCCAGTGGTCGGCTGGCTCAGCGCGCCGTCGTGGTGGCTGCCCGTGCCGTTGGCGGTGGTCACGGTCGCGGTTCCGCTGTCCGTGGTCGACCTGAGTGAACGACGATTGCCGGACGCGCTGACGTTGCCCGCTTACCCGCTCTTCGGGGCCGCGCTCTTGTGGGCGTCGATCGAGGGCGGGCCGGAACTGCTGTGGCGAGCGCTCCTGGGTGCGCTGGTGTTCGGCGGGTTGCACGTGGCGATCCATCGGGTGATTCCGCACGCACTCGGCGCCGGCGACGTCAAGCTGACCGGCTCGCTCGGACTGGTTCTGGGCGCGGTCGGCTGGATGGCGATGTTGCTGGCGGCCACCGTGGCGGCGCTGGTGACCGCGACGCTGGGGCTGCTCGCGCGCATCCGCGGCTCGCCGACCTGGGACGACGGCATTCCCCACGGGCCGGGGCTGCTGGCCGCGACCTCGTTGGTGGCGGTGTTTCCCGGTCTGTGAGACCACGCCCGGTGCGCGTGGAGGGTGTGCGCCGGGGCAGGTCACGGGCGTGACAGGATCGTGGCGTGTTGCGCTGGATGACCGCAGGTGAATCGCACGGGCCCGCCTTGGCCGCCGTGCTCGAGGGCATGGTGGCCGGAGTCGAGGTCACCACCGCCGACGTGACCGAACAGCTGGCTCGCCGGCGACTCGGGTTCGGCCGGAGCCCCAGGATGGGTTTCGAGAAGGACCGCATCGAGTTCCTGGGCGGAGTCCGGCACGGACTCACCCAGGGTGGCCCGGTCGCCGTGCAGATCGAGAACGCCGAATGGCCCAAGTGGGAGAAGGTGATGTCGGCCGATCCGGTCGACCCGGCTGAACTCGAGGGCCTCGCCCGCAACGAGCCGCTGACCCGCCCGCGGCCCGGCCACGCGGACCTGCCTGGCATGCAGAAGTACGGCTTCCCCGAGGCGCGTCCCGTGCTGGAGCGGGCGAGCGCACGGGAGACCGCTTCGCGCACCGCGCTCGGCACGGTCGCGCGGGCGTACCTGCGGCAGTTGCTCGGCGTCGAAATCATCAGCCACGTGGTGTCGATCGGTGGTGCCGAGGCGCCGGACGGGCCGCTGCCCGGACCCGGGGATCTGGCCGCGATCGACGAAAGCCCGGTGCGGGCGTTCAGCGCGGAGGGCACCGAGGCGATGGTCGCCGAGGTGGAGGCCGTGCGGAAGGCCGGTGACACGGTCGGCGGCGTGATCGAGGTGATCGCCTACGGGCTGCCGCCGGGCCTGGGTTCCCACGTGCACTGGGATCGACGGCTGGACGCGCGGCTCGCCGGTGCGCTGATGGGCGTGCAGGCGATGAAAGGCGTGGAGGTCGGCGACGGCTTCACGACCGCCAAGCGGTGGGGGAGTCAGGCGCACGACGAGATCGATCGCGGCACCGGTCCAGTCGGTGTGACCCGGCGGTCGAACCGGGCGGGCGGGCTCGAGGGTGGCATCACCAACGGCGAGCCGCTGCGGGTGCGCGTCGCGATGAAGCCGATCTCCACCGTGCCCAAGGCTTTGTCCACTGTGGACGTCACGACCGGTGAACCGGCTGTCGCCATCCACCAGCGCTCGGACGTGTGTGCGGTGCCGCGGGCGGGTGTGGTGCTCGAATCCGTTGTGGCTTTGGTGCTCGCCGACGCGGCGCTGGAGAAGTTCGGCGGCGACTCGCTGATCGAGAGCAAGCGCAACGCCGATGGTTACCTGCGGGCGCTCGAGGAGCGCTGGTGAGTCCGCGCGCGATCGTCGTGGGTCCGCCGGGGTCGGGCAAGAGCACCGTCGGGCGCCTGTTGGCGACGCGGCTCGGGGTCGCGTTCAGGGACACCGACGACGACATCGTCGACCGCGCCGGCAAGTCCATTTCCGATATCTTCACCGACGACGGCGAGCCCGCTTTCCGTGCGCTGGAAGAGGAAATGGTGGCGGTCGCACTGGTTGAACACGCCGGGGTGCTGGCCGTCGGCGGGGGAGCCGTGCTGTCGGAGGTGACCCGTGGCCGGCTGGCGGGGCATACCGTGGTCTTCCTGAACGTCGGCATGGCCGAGGGTGTGCGCCGCACCGGGGTGTCGTCCGCGCGACCGTTGCTCGCCGGGGTGAACCCGCGCGCGACCTACAAGGCGCTACTCGACGCGCGACTGCCGCTCTACCGCGAGGTCGCCACCCTCGAGATCGGCACCGATGAACTGCTCCCCGCCGACGTGGTCACCGCGATCGAGGCACGGCTGGGGGAAACCGGCGGGGTCGAAGCCGCACAGCACAACCGAGGAGCATGATGTCCGAACCGGTCCGTATCCAGGTCAAGGCCGGTACACCCTACGACGTGGTGGTCGGCCGCGGCCTGCTCGGCGAGCTCACCGACACCGTCCGCGACGCGTCGAAGATCGCGCTGATCCACCCGCCGACACTCACCACCACGGCGGAGGCCATCCGCGAGGAACTGAACGAGGCCGGTCTCGACGCGCACCGCGTGGAAATCCCGGACGCCGAGGACGGCAAGGCGCTCTCGGTGGCCGGGTTCTGCTGGGAGGTCCTCGGCCGGATCGGGCTGGACCGGCGTGGCGTGGTGGTCGGCCTCGGTGGTGGCGCGGTGACCGACCTGGCGGGGTTCGTCGCGGCGACCTGGATGCGCGGTGTCCGGCTGGTCAACGTGCCGACCACGCTGCTCGGCATGGTGGACGCGGCGGTCGGTGGGAAGACCGGTATCAATACCGACGCGGGCAAGAATCTCGTCGGCGTGTTTCACGAGCCGTCCTCGGTGCTGGTCGACCTGGCGACGCTGGAGACCCTGCCGCCCAACGAGCTGGTCGCCGGGATGGCCGAGGTGGTCAAGGCCGGCTTCATCGCCGACCCGCGGATCCTCGAGCTGATCGAGCAGAGCCCGGCGGACGCCCTGGACACCCAAGGCGAGGTGCTCGCCGAGCTGGTGCGGCGCGCGATCCAGGTGAAGGCCGACGTCGTCTCGGCTGACCTGCGGGAATCGGATCTGCGGGAGATCCTCAACTACGGGCACACGCTCGGCCACGCGATCGAACGACGCGAGCGGTATCGCTGGCGGCACGGTGCGGCGGTGAGCGTCGGGCTGGTGTTCGCGGCTGAACTGGCTCGACTCGCCGGACGGCTGGACGACGAGACCGCGGATCGGCACGCCGCTGTGCTGCGACTGCTCGGTCTGCCGACGACGTACGACGCGGATGCCCTGCCCCAGCTGCTCGAAGGCATGCGCACGGACAAGAAGACGCGCTCCGGCGTACTGCGGTTCGTCGTCCTGGATGGACTGGCGAAGCCCGGCCGGCTGGAGGGGCCTGACCCGGCGCTGCTCGCGGCGGCGTACTCGGCGGTCGCCGCGGACAAGACCGGTGGCGGGAGCGTGCTGCTGTGAAGGTCTTCGTGTTCAACGGGCCGAACCTCGGGCGGCTCGGCAAGCGCGAACCCGGGGTTTACGGGGCGTCCACCCATGACGACCTGGTCCAGCTCTGCGAGAAGACCGGGAGTTCGCTGGGCGTGGAGGTCGAGGTCCGGCAGACCGACCACGAAGGCGAGATGGTCACCTGGCTGCACGAGGCGGCGGACGCCGGGGCGGCCGTCGTGCTCAACGCGGGGGCCTGGACCCACTACTCGATCGCGGTCCGCGACGCCGCCGCGCAGCTGACGGCGCCGTTGATCGAGCTGCACATCTCGAACGTGCACCGCCGCGAGGAGTTCCGGCACCACAGCGTCCTCTCCGACATCGCCACCGGGGTCATGGCCGGGTTCGGCGTGCCCGGTTACGCCCTCGCCATACGATGGCTGGTGGAGCAGGCGGACTGACGCCACTCGAACGACATCTGGGGGGATGTGTGGTTCCGGTACTGACCAGCGAACGGCTCACGCTGCGCGGGCTGACCCGCGAGGACACCGGCGCCGTGCTGCGTGTCTTCGCGGATCCGGAGATGAGCCGGTTCTTCCAGGCGGACTTCTCCGATCCGGCGCGGTGCCGCGAGATGATCGACCGCAGGCTGTCCTACGACGGCCCGCCGGAACTCGGGCACTGGGTGCTGGAGCAGGACGGCGAGGTCATCGGCCTCGCGCACCTGCGGCCGTCCTGGGAACTGCCGGGGAATGTGACCGAACTCGGCTACTTCATCGAGCCGCGGCACGGCGGTAAGGGCCTGGCGACGGAGGCCGCGGCGCGCCTGCTGGACTACGGGCTGGTCGAACTGGGTGTACCGGCGGTGTGGGCGCTCATCCGCGACGCCAACGTGTCCAGCGTGAAGCTGGCGCAACGGCTGGGCTTCCTGGACGTCGGCAGCGAAGTCCACTACGGCGCCGAGCACCGGGTCCACGTGAAGCTGCCGGACACGCACGGCAAGGTGCACCACATCGAACTCTGGGTGCCCGACCTCGCCGAAGCGGAGGCCGGTTTCGGCTGGCTGCTCGGCGAGCTGGGCTGGCGGGAGTTCCAGCGGTGGCCGGCGGGCGTGAGCTGGAAGCGCGGTTCGACCTACCTCGTGGTGGAGCAGTCGCCGGCGATGACCGCGCGGGAGCACCAACGATGCCACCCCGGGTTGAACCACTTGGCCCTGCACGTCGCCACACCCGGGCAGGTCGACCGGTTGGCGGAAGAATCAGGGGCGCACGGCTGGAAGCCGCTGTTCGCGGACCGGTACCCGCATGCGGGCGGGGGCCAGCACTACGCCGCGTACCTGGAAAACACTCACGGGTTCGAAGTCGAACTCGTCGCCACGCCACCAGGTCCACACTCGAACGGGTGAACCTCTCCGTACACTGGTGCGTAGTTGGTTCCAGTGTCCCGTGCCCCGCCCGGCGACACCTCCGTGTCCACCGGCTCGGGAGCACGATTGACGTTCCGCAGGTCCCCGCGCGTGCGTGTCACGCTCTCCTGGCTGCTGGGCGCCGTCCTGGTCGCCGGTTGCACGCCCAGTCGCGCGCAGCCGCAGGCCGAAGGCGCCGGGCCGGGTGCGGTGGTCGGCGGGGAAGCGCCGCCTCCCGGCACACCGGTGCCGCCGCCGGTCATCCCGCCCGGGGCGTCGCCCTCGGTGGACGAGGCGCGGCAGTCGCCCGGGGTGGTCGCGGCGGGTGGGATCGGGGCGCCCTACAACTACGGCCCCGCGGTGATGCAGGACGGCGACCGCACGCGGATCTGGTGGTGCAGCCAGTACCCCGCGGCGCGACCGCCGGGTGACGACATCCTGCACGCGGAGGCGGCCGGCATCGGCGGTCCGTTCGCCGGGCCGGGCGGTGGGCCCGCGCAGTCGGTGCTCTCCGGCAACCCGGGTGCGTTCGACGGGGTGCACACGTGCGACCCGTCGGTGCTCAAGGTCGACGGGGTCTACTACCTCTACTACACCGGCGCGGCGGGCGACCACGCGCTCGGCAACTCCATCGGCATGGCGACCAGCCCCGACGGGATCAACTGGACCAGGGCCAACGGCGGCAACCCCATCCTCAACCCGGCGCGCGACACCCCGCGCGACAACACCTACGGCGCCGGCCAGCCCGCGGTGGTCTTCCTCGACGGCTGGTTCTACCTGATGTTCACCGACACCACCGGCCGCGCGGCGGGCTGGAACGGCGCCGGCCAGTTCATCGTGCGCTCCAAGGACCCGGCCTTCGTCCTCGGTGTGGAGGCCCTCGGCGAGCGCGGGTTCGAGCCGGTGGCGAGCACGCAGGTACCTCGCACGCGTTCGCTGGTGGACGCGTTCAGCGCGGACCTCATGTGGATCGAGGCGCTCGAATCCTTCGCCGTCGCGCACGAGACGCAGGACGGCACCACGGTCACCTTCCTCGACCGCAACTTCAGCCTGCGTCCCTACCCGCCGGTGCTCGTGCCCGGACCGTGGAAGGAGGGCCCTGGCCTGTTGCGCCAGCCGGACGGGCACGCGCCGATCTCGGTGACCGATCCCTGCGGCCGGGTGCCGCTGGACGTGGTGCGCGCGACGATGACCGGCGAGTCGGGGGCGCCTACGCACCTCAAGCACTTCGGCATCGACCTGCACGGCATCGACGCGTGCAGTGACGTGAACCGGATGCTCACCGTGCTCGACGGCTTCGCCATGCCCTCACCGGTGCGCACGATGGACCTCGTCGCGGGCGGCAGTGTGATCCGGGTGGACCGGCGCACGGTCGCCGACCTGCTCGCCGTCCGGCTGCTCGATCGGCGCGTCCCCGGCCTCGACCGGGTGCCGGTGGCCGCGAACCTGGCCACCGGGGTGCCCGCGGTGCAGGCGCCGACCGGCGGCACCGGGCTCCTGCTGGGCGACGGCAAGCTGTGGGCGGTGCGACCGCCCGGGGTGGCGCCGTTGAACGCGTCGGCCATCACGCCGGTCACCGACGAGCAGTGGAACAGCTATCCGGCGGGCTTGGCCCTGGGCTGATCCGGGAGGTCGGCCTCCGGGCGGCGGGCGATCCGGTCACCGGCGAACAGGCCGAGCCAGGCCGGGATCAGGATGAGCAACGCGGTGAACGCGGCTCCGCCGGTGAGCGCGTCCGGGAGTGCCTCGAGTCCGGTGCGGTCGACGAACAGCGCGCGGCCCGTCACGTCGAGCACGCCCGACACCGGGCCGGCCACCAGCGCCGCGATGAACCAGGTGCGCCCGCGATCGACCGCGCCGCGCCACGCGTCCAGCGCGGCCCACAGCGCCGCCGCACCGACCAGCAGCGCGACGATCCCGATGGTGAGTGCGTCCAGATCGGCCGGCCGGAAAACCGCGGCCTTCGCCCGCAGCACCGACGCGATCGCGTGCAGCAGCGCGAGGACCAGCGCACGCGTTACCCAGCCTGCCATTCGCACACTGTGTCATAAACTGGCCCGGTGCCTGAAACCCATGCCGCTCGCCGCTCCGCGCTCCGCTCCCTGATCCGGGACACCGGCCTCGACGCGCTCCTGGTCACCGACCTGCTCAACATCCGCTACCTGACCGGGTTCACCGGGTCGAACGCGGCGCTGCTCGTGCACGCCGAGGCTGAGGCCCGCACGCTGTTCTGCACCGACGGCCGGTACACCACCCAGTCCGAGGTCCAGGTGCCCGACCTCGAGCGCGTGCTCGACCGCGCCAGCGCCGCCGCGCTCGCCCGGCACGCCGCGGCGAACCGGAGCGACTACGGCCGGACCGGGTTCGAGAGCCAGCACGTCAGCGTGGAGCAGTTCGAGTCGCTCAAGGCGGTCGCCGAGGGCGTGGAGCTGCGGCGGTCGCCGAACCAGGTCGAACGGCTTCGACTGATCAAGGACCAGGCCGAGGTCGAAGCGCTGCGCATGGCCTGCGCCGCCGCCGACCGCGCGCTGACCGACCTCATCGAGCACGGCGAACTGCGCCCCGGCCGCACCGAGCGCGAGGTCGCCCGCGCGCTGGAGAACCGCATGCTCGACCACGGGTCGGCGGGCGCCTCCTTCGAGTCGATCGTCGCCGCCGGCGCGAACTCGGCCATCCCGCACCACCGGCCCACCGACGCCCCGCTGGCCGAGGGCGACTTCGTCAAGCTGGACTTCGGCGCGATCATCGACGGCTACCACTCCGACATGACCCGCACGGTCGTACTGGGTGAACCGGCCGGCTGGCAGCGCGAGCTGTACGAGCTGGTGCACCGCTCGCAGGCCGCCGGCCTGGCCGCGGTGCTGCCCGGCGCCGAGGTCGCCGCGGTGGACAAGGCCGCCCGCGAGGTGATCGAACAGGCGGGCCACGGCGAACGGTTCTCGCACGGTCTCGGGCACGGCGTCGGCCTCGAGGTGCACGAGGCACCCAGCCTGGCGGCCACGGGTGTCGGTACACTGTCCGCCGGTATGGCGGTCACCGTCGAGCCAGGCGTGTACCTCGCCGGCCGCGGTGGCGTGCGCATCGAGGACACGCTGATCGTCCGTGACGGCACGGGGGAGGTCCTCACCCTGAGCACCAAGGAACTCGTGGTCGTCTAAACGCGGCCCGCTTCGAGCAGACACAGGAGATCCCAGACCCGTGGCCACCACCAACGACCTGAAGAACGGCTTGGTCCTCAACCTCGACGGACAGCTGTGGTCGGTCGTGAACTTCCAGCACGTCAAGCCGGGCAAAGGGGGCGCCTTCGTGCGCACCACGCTCAAGCACGTCCTGAGCGGCAAGGTCGTGGACAAGACGTTCAACGCCGGCACCAAGGTCGAGACCGCGACGGTGGACCGCCGCACGATGACCTACCTGTACAACGACGGCAGCGACTTCGTCTTCATGGACGGCGACACCTACGACCAGATCAACGTCACCCGCGAGGTCGTCGGCGACGGCGCGAACTACCTGCTGGAGAACACCGAGGTCCAGGTCGCGATCCACGAGAGCACCCCGCTCTACGTCGAGCTGCCCACCTCGGTCGAACTGGTCGTCCAGCACACCGACCCCGGCCTGCAGGGCGACCGGTCCACCGGAGGCACCAAGCCGGCCACGCTGGAGACCGGCGCCGAGATCCAGGTGCCGCTGTTCCTGACCACGGGTGAGAAGGTCAAGGTCGACACCCGTGACGGTCGCTACCTCGGCCGGGTTTCGAATTGAGTTCGACCGGTTCACCCAAGCGCGGCGGCCCGATCGGCCGCCGGGCGGCTCGCAAACGCGCCGTTGAAATGCTGTACGAGGCCGCGCAGCGGGGTTCCGACGCGGTGACCCTGCTGGCCGGTCGTGTGGGTTCGACCGACGTGGACCCGATCGGCGACTACACCGTCTCCCTGGTCGAGGGGGTCACCGCGCGGCGCGAGCAGATCGACGAGCTGCTCGCCGAGCACGCGCAGGGCTGGTCGCTGGACCGCATGCCGCCGGTCGACCTGGCGGTGCTGCGGGTCGGGGTCTACGAGCTGCTGTGGGCCACCGACGTGCCGGACCCGGTGGCCATCGACGAGGCCGTCGGCATCGCCAAGGAGCTGTCGACGGACGACTCGCCGCGCTTCGTCAACGGCGTGCTCGGCCGGATCGGCACCATCGCCGACCGCCTGCGCGCGGTGCTGTAGCGCCGGACAGCCGGACCACCACCCGACAGGACACACCGCGAAGGGGCCTTCCCGGGGGAACCGCTGGTTCGCCAGGAAGGCCCCTTCGGCCTGTTCTCGGTGCGGCCGTGCCGGCCGGCACGGCTCAGTCCTCTTTGGACGGCCGAGCTTCCGGGGGCAGCACTCCCCAGTCGATCAACTGCTCCGTCAGCTCCCCGGGCGTCATGTCGTAGATGATCGCGAGCGAGCGGAGGTCCTCGGTGCGGATCGAGAGCACCTTGCCGTTGTAGTCCCCGCGCTGGCTCTGGATGGTGGCGGCGTACCGCGCCAGCGGCCCGACCTTCTCCGCGGGCAGCTGCTGGAGCCGCTCCAGGTTGATCACGATCTTCGTGGCCGGCTCCGCCCCAGACGGAACGCGGCCCTCGGGCAGCAGCTCGACCACCGGCACCCCGTAGAAGTCCGCCAGCTCGGCGAGCTTCTGCACGGTCACGGCCCGGTCGCCGCGCTCGTAGGAACCCACGACGACCGCCTTCCAGCGTCCGCCGGACTTCTGCTCGACCCCGTGCAAGGACAGGCCCTGCTGCTGGCGGATCCCGCGGAGCTTGGCCCCGAGCGCCTTGGCGTAATCGCCCATCTGGTGGTTCTCCGTTTCGTCGTCCCCGCCCGGCCGAGTGGCCGGAGGGGCACTTCTTGAGTCGAATACTCAGAGTAATGGTTACGCGTTGTCGTCACCAGGTCAAGCAGATCATTGCGCGAGGGTGGTGCGAACGGGGGACACCACCCGGAAGGCTGAGCGGCCGATCCTGTTACCCTGTGCACGATTTCCTGCATCGACCTGGGAAATCGACGTCCTTTAACGACCCGTCCAGTGAGGCGGGGAAGGAGGTCCACCGTGACATCGCGTCCGCGCGGTGTGACGGATCCGGCCGGTGAGCATGAGCTCCTGTCGGCCGGAGACGTCGCACGCACCATCGCTCGAATGGCCCATCAGGTCATCGAGAAGACCGCACTCGGTGCGGGCCACTCGGCCCCGCCCGTGTTGCTGGGCATACCCACCCGTGGCACCCCGCTCGCCGCCCGGCTCGCCGAGCGCGTGACCGAGTTCTCCGGGGTCGACGTGCCGATCGGCGCGCTCGACGTCACCCTCTACCGCGACGACCTCCGCCGCCGCCCGACCCGCCCGCTGGAGCAGACGCAGCTGCCCGGCACCGGGATCGACGACCGCGTGGTGGTGCTCGTCGACGACGTGCTGTTCTCCGGCCGCACCATCCGGGCCGCCCTCGACGCCCTGCGTGACCACGGCCGCCCGCGCGCGGTCCAACTGGCCGTACTGGTCGACCGCGGTCACCGCGAGCTGCCGATCCGCGCCGACTACGTGGGCAAGAACGTGCCGACTTCGCGCGCCGAGGACGTCGCCGTGCTGCTGTCCGAAATAGACGGCCGCGACGCGGTGCTGCTGCGCGGCGGGCCGGTCGAACCGGGTGCACCGGCTCAGGAAGGGAAACCGTGAAGCATCTGCTCGCCACCGACGGGCTGGATCCGGAGCTGGCGACGTCCATCCTGGACACCGCCGACGAGCTCAAGCGCACCCTGCTCGGCCGCGAGGTCCGCAAGCTGCCCACGCTGCGCGGCCGCACCGTGATCACCCTGTTCTACGAGAACTCCACCCGCACCAGGGTCTCCTTCGAGATCGCGGGCAAGTGGATGAGCGCCGACGTGGTGAACGTCTCGGCCGGGGGCTCCTCGGTGGGCAAGGGGGAGTCGCTGCGGGACACCGCGCTGACCCTGTCCGCGGCGGGCGCCGACTGCGTGATCATCCGCCACCCCGCCTCCGGCGCCGCCCACCGGCTGGCCGGCTGGCTGGGCGAGACCGGCACGAAGGTGGTCAACGCGGGCGACGGCACGCACGAGCACCCGACGCAGGCGCTGCTCGACGCGGCGACCCTGCGCGACCGGCTCGGCTCGCTCGACGGCCGCCGCGTCGCGATCGTCGGTGACGTCGTGCACAGCCGGGTCGCCCGGTCCAACGTGCACCTGCTCGCCGCGCTCGGGGCGGAGGTGGTGCTCGTCGCACCACCCACCCTGCTGCCCGTCGGCGTGGGATCCTGGCCGGTGACGGTGTCGCACCAGTTGGACGCGGAGCTGCCCGCGGCGGACGCGGTGATGATGCTGCGCGTCCAGGCCGAACGGATGACCGGCGGTGGCCCGGGGCAGAGCTTCTTCCCGTCCGCCCGGGAGTACTCGATCGCCTACGGGTTGAACGAGAAGCGCCTCGCGCTGCTCGCCGACCACGCGGTCGTCCTGCACCCGGGGCCGATGCTGCGCGGCATGGAGATCGCCTCGGCGGTCGCCGACTCGCCCGCGTCGGCGATCACCGAGCAGGTGCGCAACGGGGTGCACGTCCGCATGGCTGTGCTGTACCACCTGCTCGCGGGTGAGGAAGAAGGAGTCGTCGCATGACCACCGAGATCCTGCTCAAGGGCGTCCGGCTCTACGGCGAAGGCGATCCGGTGGACGTGCTGATCGCCGACGGCGAGATCGCCGAGATCGGTTCACCTGGTTCGACCGCCGGCGCCAAGGACGCCGAAAACATCCTCGAAGCCGCTGGTCAGGTGCTGCTCCCCGGGTTCGTCGACCTGCACACGCACCTGCGCGAACCCGGCCGCGAGGACACCGAGACCATCGCCAGCGGTTCGGCCGCGGCCGCGCTCGGCGGGTACACCGCGGTCTTCGCCATGGCCAACACCGACCCGGTCGCCGACAACGCGGTCGTGGTCGAGCACGTGTGGCGCCTCGGCAAGGCCGCCGGCCTGGTCGACGTGCACCCGGTCGGCGCGGTCACCGTCGGGCTCGGCGGCGAGAAGCTCGCCGAACTGGGCACCATGGCCGCCTCCGCCGCCGGGGTGCGGGTCTTCTCCGACGACGGCAAGTGCGTGCACGATCCGCTGCTGATGCGCCGCGCGCTGGAGTACTCCACCGCACTCGATGTGGTGATCGCGCAGCACGCCGAGGAACCGCGACTCACAGTCGGCGCGCAGGCCCACGAAGGTGAGCAGGCCGCTCGTCTCGGTTACGCGGGCTGGCCCGCGGCCGCCGAGGAGTCGATCGTGGCCAGGGACTGCCTGCTCGCCCTGCACGCCGGGGCCCGGCTGCACGTCTGCCACGTCTCCACCGCGGGCACCGCCGACGTGCTGACCTGGGCGAAGGAGCGCGGCACCCGGGTCAGCGCCGAGGTCACCCCGCACCACCTGCTGCTGACCGACGAGCGGCTCGCCGGGTACGACCCGGTCAACAAGGTGAACCCGCCGCTGCGCACCGGCGCCGACACCGAGCGGCTGCGCCGCGCGCTGGCCGACGGGGTCATCGACTGCGTCGCGACCGACCACGCGCCCCACGCCGTCCAGGACAAGGACTGCGAATGGGCCGCCGCCAAGCCCGGCATGCTCGGGCTGCAGACCGCGCTGTCCATCGTGACCGAGACGATGGTCCGGTCCGGCCTGCTTGACTGGCGCGGTGTGGCCAGGGTGATGAGCGAACGGCCCGCCGAGATCGCCGGGCTGCCCGACCAGGGCCGCCCGCTGGCGGTCGGCGAGCCGGCGAACCTGACCCTGGTCGACCCGGAAGCCGAGTGGACCGTGCGCGGCGCCGAACTGGCGAGCATCGCGGCGAACACCCCGTATGAGGGGATGCGGCTGCCGGGTGCGGTCACCGCGACCCTGCTGCGCGGGCGGTTCACCGTGCGAGAAGGGAAACTGGCCTGATGGAGCGTCTACTGCTGACCTTGCTGGTCGCGGCATTCTTCGCGCTGTGCGTCTACGGCATGTGGCTGGGCTGGCGCCGCAAGGCCCGCTCCCAGAGCGCGCGGATCGCGCCGTTCCCGGAACCGCCGGTCGAACCAGGTGAACCGCTGCTGACCGCCGACGGGCTGTACGTCAGCACCACGATCGCCGGTCGCTGGCAGGAACGCATCGTCACCCGCGGCGCCGGGATGCGCGGTTACGCGACCCTGCGCCTCTACGAAGACGGCGTCGAGATCGACCGCGGGCGCGCCCCCGCCATCTGGATCCCGAAGGCGTCGATCACCGGGGTCCGCACGGACAAGGGCATGGCCGGGAAGGTGATGGGCACCGACAGCCTGCTGGTGCTCACCTGGCGCCTCGGCGGTGAAGAACTCGACACCGGGTTCCGCGGGGACGACCTCGACGCCTATCCCCGCTGGCTCGACGAGCTCGGCAAGAACGGTACGGAGATCAAGGGAAGTGCCCCATCATGACGAATAGCCGGACGCCTGCCGCACTGGTACTGGAGGACGGCCGGGTCTTCCGCGGCACCGCCTACGGAGCCGAGGGGCGCACCCTCGGCGAGGCCGTGTTCTGCACCGGGATGACCGGCTACCAGGAAACGCTGACCGACCCCTCCTACCACCGCCAGATCGTGGTGCAGACCGCGCCGCAGATCGGCAACACCGGGTGGAACGACGAGGACGACGAGTCCGCCCGCATCTGGGTCTCGGGATACGTGGTCCGCGACCCCGCCCGCACCCCGTCCAACTGGCGCTCCACCCGCTCGCTCGACGACGCGCTCACCGAGCAGGGCGTGGTCGGCATCGCCGGGGTCGACACCCGCACGCTCACCCGCCACCTGCGCGAACAGGGCGCGATGCGCTCCGGGGTGTTCTCCGGTGACGCGCTGGGTTCCGACGACGAGATGATCGGCGAGGTGCTGGCCAGCCCGCCGATGAAGGGCGCCGACCTGGCGGGAGAGGTCACCACGGCCGAGGCGTACGTGGTCCCCGCGATCGGCGAGCGCCGGTTCCGGGTCGCCGCGCTGGACCTCGGCATCAAGTCGAACACGCCGCGCCAGATGGCCGCGCGCGGCATCGAGGTGCACGTCCTGCCCTCGTCCAGCTCGCTCGACCAGCTGCTGGAGATCGAGCCCGACGGGGTGTTCCTGTCCAACGGGCCGGGCGACCCGGCGACCACCGAGCACGCCACCGCGCTGACCCGGTCGGTGCTCGAGCGGCGCGTCCCGCTGTTCGGCATCTGCTTCGGCAACCAGATCCTCGGCCGCGCGCTGGGGCTGGGCACCTACAAGATGCGCTACGGGCACCGCGGCATCAACATCCCGGTGATCGACGTGGCCACCGGCCGGGTGGCGATCACCGCGCAGAACCACGGCTTCGCCCTCGAGGGCGAGCCCGGCCAGCGGTTCGACTCGCCCTTCGGCGCCGCGACGATCAGCCACTACTGCCCGAACGACGACACGGTCGAGGGCGTGCACGCCGAGGACGTCCCCGCGTTCTCCGTGCAGTACCACCCCGAAGCCGCCGCCGGCCCGCACGACGCGGCCCCCCTCTTCGACGAGTTCGTCACCCTGATGGAGACAGCCAAGTAATGCCGAAACGCACAGACATCGAGCACGTGCTCGTCATCGGTTCCGGCCCGATCGTGATCGGGCAGGCCGCCGAATTCGACTACTCCGGCACCCAGGCCTGCCGCGTGCTGCGTGAAGAGGGCCTGCGGGTCAGCCTGGTGAACTCCAACCCGGCGACGATCATGACCGACCCGGAGTTCGCCGACGCGACCTACATCGAACCGGTCACCCCGGACTTCGTCGAGAAGGTCATCGCAGTCGAACGTCCCCAGGCGCTGCTCGCCACGCTCGGCGGGCAGACCGCGCTGAACTGCGCGGTCGCCCTGCACGAACGCGGCGTCCTCGAGAAGTACGGCGTCGAACTGATCGGCGCCGACATCGACGCCATCCAGCGCGGCGAGGACCGGCAGAAGTTCAAGGACATCGTCCGGCAGGTCGGCGCCGAGGTGCCGCGCAGCGCGGTGTGCCACTCGATGGACGAGGTCCGCGAGACGGTCGAGGACCTCGGCCTGCCGGTGGTCATCCGCCCGTCGTTCACCATGGGCGGGCTCGGCTCGGGCATGGCGCACACCCCGGAGGACCTGGAGCGGCTGGCCTCGACCGGGCTCGAGGAAAGCCCGGTCACCGAGGTGCTCATCGAGGAGAGCGTGCTCGGGTGGAAGGAGTACGAGCTCGAGCTGATGCGCGACCGCAGCGACAACGTGGTGGTCATCTGCTCGATCGAGAACATCGACGCGATGGGCGTGCACACCGGTGACTCGGTCACCGTGGCGCCCGCCATGACCCTGACCGACCGCGAGTACCAGCACATGCGCGACGTCGGCATCGACGTGCTGCGCGCGGTCGGGGTGGACACCGGCGGCTGCAACATCCAGTTCGCGATCAACCCGCGCGACGGCCGCATGGTGGTCATCGAGATGAACCCGCGGGTGTCGCGGTCGAGCGCGCTGGCCTCGAAGGCGACCGGCTTCCCGATCGCCAAGATCGCCGCCAAGCTGGCCATCGGCTACACCCTCGACGAGATCCGCAACGACATCACCGGCGAGACCCCGGCCTCGTTCGAGCCGACGCTGGACTACGTCGTGGTGAAGGTGCCGCGGTTCGCCTTCGAGAAGTTCCCCGGCGCGGATCCGACGCTGACCACCACCATGAAGAGCGTCGGCGAGGCCATGTCCATGGGCCGCAGCTTCCCGGAGGCGCTCGGCAAGGCGCTGCGCTCGATCGACACCAAGGCGGCGGGCTTCTGGACCACGCCCGACCCGGAGGGCGCCACCCTCGAGTCCACCCTGGAGGCCCTGCGCACCCCGCACGACGGCCGCCTGTACGCGGTGGAGCGGGCCCTGCGGCTGGGTGCCACGGTCCAGCAGGTGCACGAGGCCAGCTGGATCGACCCGTGGTTCATCGACCAGATCGCGCTGATCGGCGAGGTGGGCCAGGAGATCTCCACCGCGCCGGTGCTCGACGGCGACCTGCTGCGCCGCGGCAAGCGGACCGGCCTGTCCGACCGCCAGATCGCCGCGCTGCGTCCCGAACTGGCCGGCGAGGACGGCGTGCGGGCGCTGCGGCACCGCCTCGGCGTGCGCCCGGTGTTCAAGACGGTGGACACGTGCGCGGCCGAGTTCGCCGCGAAGACCCCGTACCACTACTCGGCCTACGAGACCGATCCCGCCGCGGAATCGGAGGTGGCGCCGCAGCCGGACAAGCCGAAGGTGCTCATCCTCGGCTCCGGCCCGAACCGGATCGGGCAGGGCATCGAGTTCGACTACTCCTGCGTGCACGCCGCGCTCGCCCTGCGCGAGGCCGGGTTCGAAGCGGTGATGGTCAACTGCAACCCCGAGACCGTGTCCACCGACTACGACACCTCCGACCGGCTCTACTTCGAGCCGCTGTCCTTCGAGGACGTGCTCGAGGTGGTGCACGCCGAGCGTCAGTCGGGCACGGTCGCCGGCGTCATCGTCCAACTGGGTGGACAGACCCCGCTCGCGCTCGCGCGCCGCCTCGCCGCGGCCGGGGTGCCGGTGGTCGGCACCTCACCCGAGGCGATCCACCTGGCCGAGGACCGCGGTGCCTTCGGCGAGGTGCTGCGGGCGGCGGGGCTGCCCGCCCCGCGCTACGGCACGGCGACCTCCTTCGAAGGCGCCAAGCGGATCGCCGACGAGATCGGCTACCCGGTGCTGGTGCGCCCGTCGTACGTGCTCGGCGGCCGCGGCATGGAGATCGTCTACGACGAGCAGACCCTGGCCGGCTACATCCAGCGCGCCACCGAGGTCACCCCGGAACACCCGGTGCTGGTCGACCGCTTCCTCGACGACTCCATCGAGATCGACGTGGACGCCCTGTTCGACGGCGAGGAGCTGTACCTGGGCGGCGTGATGGAGCACATCGAGGAGGCCGGCATCCACTCCGGCGACTCCTCGTGCGCGCTGCCGCCGATCACCCTGGGCCGGACCGATCTGGACACCGTCCGCCGGTCCACCGAGGCGATCGCGCGCGGCGTCGGCGTGCGCGGCCTGTTGAACGTGCAGTACGCGCTCAAGGACGACGTGCTCTACGTGCTCGAAGCGAACCCGCGTGCCTCGCGCACGGTGCCGTTCGTGTCCAAGGCGACCGCCGTGCCGCTGGCGAAGGCGGCTTCGCTGATCATGACCGGCTCCACGATCAAGGAGCTGCGGGCCTCCGGCGTGCTCCCGGCCGAGGGCGACGGCGGCGACCTGCCCGCCGACTCGCCGGTGTCGGTCAAGGAAGCCGTGCTGCCCTTCCACCGGTTCCGCACCCCGGAGGGCCACGGTGTGGATTCCTTGCTGGGCCCGGAAATGAAGTCCACCGGTGAGGTCATGGGCGTGGACGTCTCGTTCGGCAAGGCGTTCGCCAAGTCGCAGAGCGCCGCCTACGGCTCACTGCCCACCTCCGGGCGGGTCTTCGTCTCGGTGGCCAACCGCGACAAGCGCTCGCTGGTCTTCCCGGTCAAGCGCCTCGCCGACCTCGGCTTCGAAATCCTGGCCACTTCCGGCACCGCGGAAGTGCTGCGCCGCAACGGGATCCAGTGCTCGGTGCTGCGCAAGCACTTCGAGGGCAGCACCGAGGGCGAGCCCAATGTGGTCGAGGTGATCCTCAGCGGCGGCGTGGACATGGTGATCAACACCCCGTACGGCAACAGCGGCCCGCGGGTGGACGGTTACGAGATCCGCACGGCCGCCGTTTCCCGCGACATCCCTTGCATCACCACGATCCAGGGCGCTGCCGCGGCCGTACACGGCATCGAGGCGCTCATCCGGGGTGACATCGGGGTGCGCTCCCTCCAGGAGCTCCAGGCGGCTCTCCGGGCCTCGAAATGATCATGGAACGGTTCGGGGCCCGCCTGACCGAGGCGATCGCGGCCCGCGGCTCGCTGTGCGCCGGGGTGGACCCCCACCCCGGCCTGCTGCGGGCGTGGGGCCTGCCGGAGGACGCGAGCGGGCTGGAGCGGTTCGCGCTGACCGCCACCGAGGCGATCGCCGAGCACGTGGCGATCATCAAGCCGCAGTCGGCGTTCTTCGAGACTCACGGTTCGACGGGCATCGCCGTGCTCGAGCGCGTGGTCGAGCTGGCCCGCGCGGCGGGCGCGCTGGTCCTGCTCGACGTCAAACGCGGTGACATCGGCTCCACCATGGCCGCCTACACCGCGGCCTACCTGACCGACGGGGCCCCGCTGGCCGCCGACGCCATCACCGTCTCGCCCTACCTCGGGTTCGGCTCGCTGGACGCGGCGCTGACGGCCGCCGAGACCAGCGGGCGCGGGGTCTTCGTGCTCGCGCGCACGTCGAACCCGGAAAGCGCCGGGCTCCAGGGCACGGTGGCCGCGTCCGGCCGCACGGTGGCGCAGGAAATCGTCGACGCGGTCGCCGAGCGCAACGCGGGAACCGCGCCGCTCGGCGACATCGGCGTGGTCGCCGGCGCGACAATCGGTCGCGGGGAGCTGGATCTGAATAGGCTGAACGGCCCAATCCTGGCGCCCGGTTTCGGCGCCCAAGGCGCCACCGCGGCCGATTTACGTGCTCTTTTCGGGGCGGGTTCATCGGCGGTGCTGGCGGCTTCCTCACGCGACATCCTGCGCCACGGACCGGCTCCCCAGGCCCTGCGGGAGGCGGTGTTCTGGGTCCGGGATTCGTTGCGGGACTGAACTTTCCGTGCCTGGCGCACGTTGTTCACCGAGTACGCGCAAGTGGTCCGAACAGGCGTGCGGCACGCCGATACCACCACCCGCATCCCCAGGTGGAGGCCCACCCCCGCATTGTGGCAGGTATGGCAGGTGGGTACCGTCCCGAGGACGGCCGAATTATTGAGTAATACCGGAGGAAATCGTGGCACTTCCCCAGCTGACCGAGGAACAGCGTGCTGAGGCGCTGAAGAAGGCCGCTGCTGCCCGTCGCGCCCGCGCCGAGCTCAAGGAGCGGCTGAAGCGGGGTGGCACCACGCTGGTCGACGTGCTCAAGCAGGCGGACGAGGACGAGGTTCTCGGCAAGATGAAGGTTTCCGCTCTGCTGGAAGCCCTGCCCGGCGTCGGCAAGGTCCGCGCGCAGCAGACGATGGAGCGGCTCGAAATCGCTCCGAGCCGTCGCCTGCGTGGACTCGGTGACCGGCAGCGCAAGGCGCTGCTCGCCGAGTTCAGCGGCGAGTGAGCAGCAAGGAACACGGCGGCACCACAGCTGAGGGTGGGCCGGTGGCGGGGAACCGGCACCGGCTCACCGTCGTATCCGGGCCGTCCGGGGTCGGCAAGTCCAGTGTCGTCACCGAGCTGCGCAAGCTGGACCCCGGGATCTTCTTCAGCGTCTCGGTGACCACCCGCCGCCCCCGTCCCGGCGAGGTGGACGGCGAGCACTACCACTTCATCGACCGGCCCGCCTTCGACGCGATGGTGGCCAAGGGGGAACTGCTCGAGCACGCCGAATTCACCGGCAACTGCTACGGCACCCCGCGCGCCCCGGTGGAGAAGGCGCTGGCCGAGGGCAAGCAGGCGATCCTCGAGATCGAACTGCAGGGCGCGCGCCAGGTCCGCACCGCGATGCCGCAGGCCAGGCTGGTGATGCTGGTCCCGCCGTCGTGGGGGGTGCTGGTGGGCAGGCTGACCGGCCGCGGCACCGAAGCCGACGAGGCGGTCCGGGCCCGGCTGGCCGAAGCGGAGCGTGAACTGGCCGCGTCCGGCGAGTTCGACGCGACCGTGGTCAACGCCGACGTGAAGACCGCCGCGGCGGAGTTGTTAAGCTTGATGACGAGCTAGCTTGATTTCCACAACCGTTCAGGAGTACTGCGCGTGACCATCACCCTGGGTGCACAGCACGAGGAACTCGAAGGCATCACCAACCCGCCGATCGACGACCTGCTCGAGAAGGTCAGTTCGAAGTACGCGCTGGCGATCTACTCGGCCAAGCGCGCCCGCCAGATCAACGACTACTACGCGCAGCTCGGTGAGGGCCTGCTGGAGTACGTCGGCCCGCTCGTCGAGCCGGGTCCCCGTGAGAAGCCGCTGTCGATCGCGCTGCGCGAGATCCACGCCGGCCTGCTCGAGCACACCGAAGGCGAATGAGCCAGGCCCTGGGGCGCAAGCCCAGGGTCGTACTCGGCGTGGGTGGCGGCATCGCCGCCTACAAGGCCTGCGAAGTGCTGCGCGGGCTGACCGAGTCCGGGCACGACGTGCGCGTGGTGCCCACCGAAGCCGCGCTGAACTTCGTCGGCGCGGCCACGTTCGAGGCGCTGTCCGGGCACCCCGTGCACACCGGGGTGTTCACCGACGTGCCCAGCGTGCAGCACGTCCGCATCGGCCACGAGGCGGACCTGGTGCTGGTGGTGCCCGCCACCGCGGACCTGCTGGCCAGGGCCGCCCACGGGCTCGCCGACGACCTGCTGACCGGCACGCTGCTGGTGGCCAGGTGCCCGGTGGCGTTCTTCCCGGCCATGCACACCGAGATGTGGCAGCACCCGGCCACCCGGGACAACGTCGCGCTGCTGCGCTCGCGCGGGCTCGTGGTCACCGAGCCGGACGCGGGCCGGTTGACCGGCGCCGACACCGGCAAGGGCAGGCTGGCCGACCCCCGCGAGATCGTCGACCTGGCGCGACTGCTGCTCGCCGCCCCGGGCGCGCTGCCGCGCGACCTGGAAGGCCTGCGCGTGGTGATTTCGGCCGGTGGCACGCGCGAGCCGCTCGACCCGGTCCGCTACCTCGGCAACCGCTCTTCCGGCAAGCAGGGTTACGCGCTCGCGCGCGTGGCCGCGCAGCGCGGCGCCGAGGTCACCCTGATCGCCGCCCACACCGTCGATCTGCCCGATCCCGCGGGCGCGACGGTCGTGCACGTGTCGACCGCCGAACAGCTTTCCGAAGTGGTTCGCGCCGAATCCGCAACCGCCGATGTGGTGGTGATGGCGGCCGCGGTGGCCGATTTCCGGCCCGCTTCCCGTGCCGAGCACAAAATCAAGAAAAGCGATGACGGCGGGGCGCCGACCGTCGAATTGGTGCGTAATCCGGACATTCTGGCCGGCTTGGTCCAAGCCCGTCCGCCGGGTCAGGTGGTGGTCGGATTCGCCGCCGAAACCGGCGACGCCGGTGGCGACGTACTCCACCACGCTCGGGCCAAACTCAAGCGCAAGGGTGCTGACCTGCTGGTGGTCAACGCGGTCGGCGAAGGCAAGGCGTTCGAGGTGGAGTACAACTCCGGCTGGCTGCTCGGCGCGGACGGCACCGAGGTGCCTATCCCGCTCGGCGCGAAGGCGCAACTGGCGGCCGCGGTCTGGGACGCGGTTGTGGGCTTGCGCAAAACACAAGGTGTTTGAGGCTCGCGGGCCAGTACTCTGACGGGTGACCAGGGGACCCAAGAAAGGGAAGTGACGAGAATCGTGAGTGCGTCGAACCGCAGGTTGTTCACTTCCGAGTCGGTGACCGAAGGACATCCGGACAAGATCTGCGATGCGATCAGCGACTCGATCCTTGATGCCCTGCTGAGCAAGGACCCGCGCAGCCGGGTCGCCGTGGAAACCCTGATCACCACCGGCCAGGTGCACGTCGCCGGCGAGGTGACCACCGAGGCCTACGCCGACATCCCGACCATCGTGCGGGACGTGATCCTGCGCATCGGCTACGACTCGTCCGCCAAGGGGTTCGACGGCAACTCGTGCGGGGTCAACGTGGCGATCGGCGCGCAGTCGCCGGACATCGCGCAGGGCGTCGACACCGCCTACGAGTCGCGGCTGGAAAACGCGTCCGACGACATCGACCGCCAGGGCGCGGGCGACCAGGGCCTGATGTTCGGCTACGCCTGCTCGGACACGCCCGAGCTGATGCCGCTGCCGATCGCGCTGGCGCACCGGCTCTCGCAGCGCCTGACCGGCGTGCGCAACAACGGCGTGCTGCCGTACCTGCGCCCGGACGGCAAGACCCAGGTGACCATCGAGTACGCCGGTGACCAGCCGGTGCGCCTGGACACCGTGGTCGTGTCGACCCAGCACGCCGACGGCATCGACCTGGAGAAGATGCTCGGCGTCGACGTCAAGGAGCACGTGGTCGCGCCGGAGCTGGCCGAGCTGGAGCTGGACACCACCGACGTGCGGCTGCTGGTCAACCCGACCGGCCGTTTCGTCATCGGCGGGCCGATGGGTGACGCCGGGCTGACCGGCCGCAAGATCATCGTCGACACCTACGGCGGCATGGCCCGTCACGGTGGTGGCGCGTTCTCCGGGAAGGACCCGTCGAAGGTGGACCGGTCCGCGGCGTACGCGATGCGCTGGGTGGCCAAGAACGTGGTGGCCGCCGGGCTGGCTTCGCGGGTCGAGGTGCAGGTCGCCTACGCGATCGGCAAGGCGTCCCCGGTAGGCCTGTTCGTGGAGACCTTCGGGACCGAGACGGTGGACCCGTCGAAGATCCAGGCCGCCATCCGCGAGGTGTTCGACCTGCGCCCGGCCGCGATCATCCGCGACCTGGACCTGCTGCGCCCGATCTACGCGCCGACCGCGGCGTACGGGCACTTCGGCCGCCCGGAGCTCGGGCTGCCGTGGGAGAGCACGCAGCGTGCGGCCGACCTGCGGTCGATCGCCGGCGCCTGAGGACTCGTTCCGCTGAAGCCCTCGGCCCCGATCGGGGCCGAGGGCTTCTTCTGGTAGAGATCACCACGTGAACGGCGCGACCCCGCTGTGGGACCTCCCCGAGCCGCCGCCCGCCCCGCGCAAGACGGGGACCGGCGCGGCCGCTGCGGTCAACCGCGCCGCACCGAAGTCGAAGGCGGCCGCCGCGAAAGCCGCCGCCGCCGAACGCCGGGGCGCGCAGAAACCGGCGCCGAGCGAGCCGGTCGCCAGGGTGGTCGTGGACGTGCCGCTCGCGCACCTGGACCGCACGTTCGACTACCAGGTGCCGGAGAAGTTCCACCAGACCGCGGTGCCGGGCTGCCGGGTCCGGGTGCGGTTCGCCGGCCAGCTGGTCGACGGCTTCCTGCTGGAACGCGCGGACACCACCGACCACCAGGGCAAGCTGACCTTCCTGGACAGGGTCACCTCCAGTGAACCGGTGCTCGGGCCGGAGCTGGCCGCGCTGGGGCGGGCGGTGGCGCAGCGGTACGGCGGCACGCTGATCGACGTGCTGCGCCTGGCCATCCCGCCGCGGCACGCCAAGGCCGAAGGCGAACCGCCGCGTGAGCCGGCGCCGGTGCCGGAGGCACCCGGTCAAACTGGTTGGACGCGCTATCCCGCCGGCGGCTCGTTCATCGAAGCGATCGGCTCGGGGCGCCGGGCGCACGCGGTGTGGCAGGCGTTGCCGGGGGAGGACTGGCCGCGCCGGCTCGCCGAGGCAGCGGCCACCGTCGCCGCCGCCGGGCGGGGCGCGGTCCTGGTCGTGCCGGATCAACGCGATCTGAAGCGGGTGCATCAGGCCTGCGTCGAGTTGGTCGGCGACGAGGCGGTCGTCGCGCTGACCGCGGAGAGCGGGCCCGCCGAGCGCTACCGCCGCTGGCTCGCCGTGTCGCGCGGGGCGGTCAAGGTGGCCGTCGGCACCCGGGCCACCATGTTCGCCCCCGTGGACAACCCCGGCCTGTTCGTGGTCTGGGACGACGGGGACGACCTGCACGCCGACCCGCACATGCCGTACCCGCAGGTGCGCGACGTGCTCATGGTCCGGGCGCACGCCAGCAACGCCTCGCTCCTGGTCGCCGGGTTCAACCGGACGGCCGAGGCGCAGCTGCTCGTCGACACCGGCTGGGCGCACCCGATCGTGGCGAGCCGGGAGGACCTGCGCGCGCGGTCACCCCGGATCACGCCGGTGGGGGAGGACTTCGACGTCGCCAGGGACGAAGCCGCGAAGGCAGCGCGCCTGCCGTCGGTCGCCTTCGAAGCGGCACGCCAAGGGCTGGCGGCCGGTGCGCCGGTGCTGGTCCAAGTGCCTCGACGCGGCTATGTCCCGGCGCTCGCCTGCGGCCAGTGCCGGGCACCGGCGCGGTGTCGCCGCTGCGCGGGGCCGTTGGTCCTGCCAGGTGGACGCGACCAGGATGGCCCGCGGGCACCGCACTGCCGGTGGTGCGGCGTTCCCGAGGCCGGGTTCCGCTGCCCGGCCTGCGGCTCGGCGCGCCTGCGGGCGGTGGTGATCGGCGCGAAACGGACCGCCGAGGAGATGGGCCGCGCGTTCCCCGGGATCGTCGTGCGTACTTCCGGTGCGACCGAGGTGCTGGCGGAGGTGCCCGCGCGCCCGGCGCTGGTGGTCGCGACGCCGGGCGCGGAACCGGTCGCCGAAGGCGGTTACGGCGCCGCGCTCCTGCTCGACGGCTGGGCGCTGCTCGGCAGGCAGGACCTGCGCGCGGCCGAGGAGACGCTGCGCCGGTGGATGGCCGCGGCGGCGTTGGTGCGGCCGGGGCCGGAGGGCGGCCGGGTGATCGTCGGGGCGGAGGCCGGGTTGAAGCCGGTGCAGGCGCTGATGCGCTGGGATCCCGCCTGGCACGCGAGTGTCGAACTGGGTGAACGCCGCGAGCTGGGCTTCCCGCCGGCGGTGCGGATGGCCAGCGTGGAGGGCACTCCGGAGACCGTCGCGTCCTACCTCGACGAGACCCGACTGCCGGACACGGCCGAACTGCTGGGCCCGGTGCCGCTCGGCGAGATCGACGACGAGGGCCGGTCGGAACGGGAGCGCATGCTGATCCGCGTCCCGCGCGAAGACGGCCGCGCGCTGGCGGCGGCGCTGGCGAGTGGGCAGGCCGTGCGCAGCGCGCGGAAGGAAGCCGAGGCGCTGCGAGTGCAGCTGGATCCGCTGGAGCTGATCTAAGACCGATCAGGTCGCGGGCCTACGGGTGGTCGACTGGCGGGTTCAACCAGTTGAGCACGGCACGCATCCCCGCTTCCCAGTGGGCGGTGAGCAGGTCCGCGGCGCGATCGGTGTCGCCGGAGGCGAACTCGACGAGGATCTCGAGGTGCTGGCGGTCCGGTTCAGTGCGGTCGACCGTCTCGCGCATGTAGGTCAGCTCGTAGCGCGACAGGTTGGTGCGCACCCGGCTGACCATTTCCTGGAGCTGGCGGTTGCCCGCGGCGGCGACCAAGCCCGCGTGCCAGTCCGAGTCCAGGCGCCAGCGCCGGATCGGGTCGGTGCAGTCTTCGAGCTCGGCGAGGGTGTGTTCGAGTGCGCGCACGACCGAGGGCGGGGGAGTGCCCGCGGTTCGCACGGCGAGGCTTTCCAGCGTGCCCAGGATCGGATACAGCTCGGCGGCCTCGCGAGCGTCGAGGGGACGCACGGTGAAGCCCTTCGCCAGGGCTGAACGCAGCACCCCCTCGGCTTCGAGGCGGAGGAGTGCTTCGCGGACCGGCGTGCGGGAGACGTCCAACTGGCGTGACAGGGCGGCCTCGGTGACCGCGGTGCCCGGTGGATAGGCACCCGACCAGAACAGCTCGACGATCCGGGCGTACACGGCGTCGCGCAAGGGCTCGGCTCGAGTGATGGGCGTCGCGGACACCTGTTCATCGTATACGATACGCACATGGTGGCGCTCTCTGCGGCGAACATCGCCGAAGCTGGTCAACTGGTTGAACCGCTCTTCCGCAACACCCCGCAGTTCCACGATCCGGTGCTGGACCAGCGGCTGGGCCGTGAACTGGTGCTCAAGGTCGAGACGCTGAACCCGCTGGGCTCGTTCAAGGGACGCGGGGCGAGCTACTTCGTCCGCGGACTCGAACCGGGGCGGGAGGTCGTCTGCGCTTCCGCGGGCAACTTCGGGCAGGGGATCGCCTACGCCGCCGCCGCGCGCGGCATTCCGGTCACCGTGTTCACCGCGGAGAACGCGAACGCGGGCAAGGTCGCGCGCATGCGGTCCTTCGGCGCGGACGTGAAGCAGTACGGAGCCGACTTCGACGTCGCGAAGGATGCCGCGCGTGAGTACGCCGCGGCCGACGGGCGGTTGTTCGTGGAGGACGGCGAGGCGCCGGCCATCGCGGAGGGCGCGGGAACGATCGGCGTCGAACTCGCGCCCCTCGACCTCGACACGCTGCTGGTGCCGGTCGGCAACGGCGCGCTGATCGCGGGCATCGGCTGCTACCTCAAAGCGCGTGGCGCCCGGACCAGGATCATCGGTGTCTGCGCGGCCGGCGCGCCCGCGATGCTGCGCAGCTGGCACGACCGCGCCCCCGTCACCACCGAGAGCGTGGACACCATGGCCGACGGGATCGCGGTCCGCGTGCCGGTGCCCGCCGCGGTCGGCTGGATGCTCGAGTACGTCGACGACATGCTGGCCGTCGACGAGGCGACCATCGGACGGGCGATGCGGCTGCTCCGCGAGACCACGGGTCAACTGGTCGAACCGTCCGCCGCGGCCGGGATCGCCGCGCTGCTCGAGCACGACATCCCCGGCGAACGCACCGGCACGATCATCACCGGCCGCAATTACCCCGGCGATACCGGCTGACGCCACAGACTGGTGATTTTCGCGGTGCGCTGGGGCAGGATGTCGCGCATGCCTGTTCAGCGCAGAACCCGACTCCTCCGCAGCGTTCTCGCCGTGTCGTGCGCGACGGCACTGCTCACCGCCGGTGCCCCCGCGTCGGCGGCACCCGGCGCGCCGCCGGGCAAGGTCCCCGAGCAGGCCGGCTACCTCGGCGCGGTGTCCAGCATCGACGCCGACGCCAGCCAGATCGGCATCGACGTGCTCCGCCGGGGCGGCAACGCGGTGGACGCGGCGGTGGCCACGGCCGCGGCGCTCGGGGTCACCGACCCGTTCTCCGCGGGCATCGGCGGTGGCGGGTTCTTCGTCTTCTACGAGGCACGCACCGGCGAGGTGCACACCATCGACGGCCGCGAGACCGCGCCCGGCACCGCCGACGAGAACCTGTTCGTCGAGAACGGCAAGGCGATCCCGTTCGCCGAGGCGGTGACCAGCGGGCTGTCCGTCGGCACGCCCGGCACCCCGGCCACCTGGCTCGACGCGCTGCGCAAGTGGGGCACGCTGCCGCTGGCCAAGGCGATGAAGCCGGCCGAGGACCTGGCCAGGCACGGGTTCACCGTGGACAAGACCTTCCACGACCAGATCGCGAACAACGCCGCCCGCTTCAGCGCGTTCCCGGCCACGCGCGAGCTCTACCTGCCCGGCGGCGCGCCGCCCGTGGTGGGCAGCCGGTTCGCCAACCCGGACCTCGCCAAGACCTACCGCGAGCTGGCGCGCACCGGCAACGCGGCGCTCTACCGCGGCCGCATCGGCGAGGACGTGGTGCGCACGGTCCAGCAGCCCCCGGTCGACCCGGCCGCCGGGCTCAACGTCCGCCCCGGCAAGTTGACCGGGGAGGACCTGGCGAAGTACCGCACGGTCGACCGCGAACCGACCCACACCGAGTACCGCGGGCTCGACGTCTACGGGATGCCCGCGCCCTCGTCCGGTGGGCTGACCGTCGGCGAGGCGTTGAACATCCTCGAGGGCACCGACCTGTCGCAGCTGGACAAGACGCAGTACCTGCACCGGTTCCTCGAGTCCACCCGGCTGTCCTTCGCCGACCGCAACCGCTGGATCGGCGACCCGGCCTTCGTGGACGTGCCGTCCGAAGAACTGCTGAGCCAGGAGTTCGCCGACAGCCGCGCGTGCCTGATCGACCCGGCCCAGGCGCTGGTCAGCCCGGTCGCACCGGGTGACCCGCGCAATCCCCGGCCGTGCGCGGCGGGCGACACCCCGGCGCCCACGCCGTACGAGGGCGAGAACACCACGCACCTCACCGCCGCGGACAGGTGGGGCAACGTGGTCGCCTACACGCTGACCATCGAGGCGGAGGGTGGCAGCGGCATGGTCGTGCCCGGCCGCGGCTTCCTGCTGAACAACGAGCTGACCGACTTCTCCATGGTGCCGGTGACGCCGGGCGTGCCCGACCCGAACCTGCCCGCCGCGGGCAAGCGGCCGCGGTCCTCGATGGCGCCGACGATCGTGCTCAAGGACGGCAAGCCGTTCCTCGCCGCCGGATCACCGGGTGGCGCGTCGATCATCACCACCGTGCTGCAGGTGCTGACCGGCCGGCTCGACCGCGACCTGTCGCTGGTCGAGGCCATCGCCGAACCACGCGCGTCCCAGCGGAACTCGGACAACGCCCAGGTGGAGCAGGCGTTCCTGAACCAGCCGGAGACCGCGCAACTGCGCGCGCTCGGGCAGGAGTTCGCGTCGGCGCCGGGGGAGATCGGCGCGTCGACGGCGGTGGAACTGCTGCCGGACGGCCGCTGGCTCGCCGCCGCGGAACCGGTGCGGCGCGGCGGTGGCTCCGCCCGGGTGGTGCTGCCGGTTCCGCACCCCTGACCGGCGAGGTCGGGGCGAACATCACCGGCGGATAGACTCGCCGGTGATGTTCGCTCCCCTTGACTCCTTCCCGCCACCCGCCGGTACCCGCGAGGGGGTCCGATGAGGCTGGTCTTCGCCGGTACCCCGGAACCGGCCGTGCCCGCGCTGCGCGCCCTGCTCGACTCCGGCCGCCACGAGGTCGTCGCCGTGGTGACCCGGCCCGACGCCCAGGCCGGCCGTGGCCGCAAGGTGCTGCGCTCACCCGTCGGCGCGCTCGCCGACGAGCACGGCATCGAGGTGCTCACCCCGGCGCGCGCGGGTGACCCGGATTTCCTGGCCCGGCTGACCGAACTGGCGCCGGACGCCTGTCCCGTGGTCGCCTACGGCGCGCTGCTGCCGCAGGCCGCGCTCGACATCCCGGCGCACGGCTGGGTGAACCTGCACTTCTCGCTGCTGCCTGCGTGGCGCGGCGCGGCGCCGGTGCAGGCGGCGGTACGGGCGGGCGACGAGATCACCGGCGCCTCCACCTTCCGGATCGTCAAGGAACTCGACGCCGGACCGGTTTTCGGCGTGGTGACCGAGAAGATCGCCGCCACCGACACCGCCGGGGAACTGCTCGGCAGGCTCGCCGAGTCCGGTGCCCGGCTGCTGCTGTCCACAATGGATGGCATCGAGGACGGCAAGCTGACCGCGGTCCCGCAGACCTCGGAGGGCCTCAGCTACGCGCCGAAGATCTCCGTGGAAGACGCGCGGGTCTCGTTCGAGGACCCGGCCATCGCGGTGGACCGGCTGGTCCGCGCGGTCACCCCGGAACCCGGTGCCTGGGCGGAGTTCCGCGGGGAGCGGGTCAAACTGGGGCCGGTGTCGGTCGCGGAAGACCCGGACGAGCCGCTCGCACCGGGTGCGCTGCGGGTGGAGAAGAAGCGGGTGCTCGCCGGGACCGCCACCAGACCGGTGGTGCTCGGCCAGGTGCAGGCGCAGGGCAAAAAACGAATGGCTGCCACCGATTGGGCGCGCGGCACGAGGATCGAGCAGGGAGAGCGCCTGACATGAACAGCCAACCCCACCGCGGTGAGCGCGGTGACCGTGGTGATCGCGGGGAGCGGCGCCCGTCGAGGCCGCAACACGGCCGTCCGGCGCCGCGCAAGGACGGACCGCGCCGCCCGCCGCCCGAGGACCCCGCCCGCCGGGCCGCGCTGGACGTGCTCCGCGCCGTCCGTGAACGCGACGCCTACGCGAACCTGGTCCTCCCGGATCTGCTGCGCGAACGCCGGATCAAGGGGCGCGACGCCGCGCTCGCGACCGAGCTGACCTACGGCGCGTCCCGGGCCCAGGGCCTGCTCGACGCGGTGATCGCCGCCTGCCTCGACCGGCCGCTGTCCAGGGTGGACGGTGTGGTGCTGGACGGCCTGCGGCTGGGTGCCTACCAGTTGCTGCGCACGCGGATCCCCGAGCACGCCGCCGTGACGTCCACTGTGGACCTCGTGCGCACGGACGCCGGTTCGCACACCGCCGGTTTCGTCAACGCGGTGCTGCGCGCGGTCTCGGCGAAGGACGAGGCCGCCTGGCTCGACGAGCTCGCGCCGTCGCCCGACGAGGACCCCATCGGCAACTTCGCGCTGCGCACCGCGCACCCGCGCTGGGTCGCCCGCTCCTTCGCCGAAGCGCTGGGGGACAAGGGACCCGAGCTGGAGGCGGCGCTCGCCGCCGACGACGCGCGGCCCGAGGTGCACCTGGTCGCCCGGCCGGGTGAAATCTCCGCCGACGAACTGGCCGCGATCACCGGTGGTGACCCGGCGCCCTACTCGCCCTACGGCGTGCGGCTGCCCGCCGGTTCCGGTGATCCCGCCGACGCCGAGCCGGTGCGGGAAAAACTGGCCGCCGTGCAGGACGAAGGCAGCCAGCTGTGCGCGGTCGCGGTGACCAGGGTTCCGGTCGACGGCCGTGACGAGCGCTGGCTCGACCTGTGCGCGGGCCCGGGTGGCAAGGCGCTCATGCTCGGGGCGCTCGCCGCGCTGTCCGGGGCCACCGTGGACGCGGTGGAGAAGGCGCCGCACCGGGCGAACCTGGTCCGGAAGTCGACCCAGGGCCTGCCGGTGACCGTGCACGTCGCCGACGGCCGCGAGCCCGAACTGGAAGAGGGCTACGACCGCGTCCTGGTCGACGCGCCGTGCAGCGGCCTCGGCTCGCTGCGCCGCCGCCCCGAGTCGCGCTGGCGGCGCCAGCCGTCGGACGTGGCGGACCTGACCAAGCTGCAGGCGGAACTGCTCACCTCCGCGCTGAAGCTGGTGCGGCCCGGCGGCATCGTCACCTACGTGGTCTGCTCGCCGCACCTCGCCGAGACCGAGGGCGTGGTCGGGGAGATCGCCCGCCGCGCCAAGGCCGAGACGCTCGACGCGCGCGAGTTCTTCCCCGGCGTGCCGCAGCTCGGTGACGGCCCGTACGTGCAACTGTGGCCGCACCGGCACGGCACCGACGCGATGTTCTGCGCGGTCCTGCGTCGCCCGGAGACCGCCTGATGGATCGAGTGCTCGGGCTCGTCGGCAGTTCCTGCGGCGGCCTCGACACCCGCTTCCGCACCGAACTCGCCGAACCGGCGGCGGCCCGTGGCTGGCGGCTGGCCATCACGCTCACGCCGACCGCGTCGCGCTGGTTGGACTCGGCGGGCGAACTGGAGCGACTGCGGGAACTGACGGACCTGCCCGTGCGGTCGGTCTCACGGCTGCCCGGTGAACCACGGCCGCACCCCGATCCGGCGCATTTCCTGTTCGCGCCGGCGTCGGCCAACTCGGTGGCCAAGCTGGCGCTGGGCCTGGCCGACAACCAGGCGCTGACCGTGCTCGGCGACGCGCTCGGTGAACCCGGCGTGACCATCGCGGTCGGCTACCAGGTGCGGGACGCGCGGTTCGCGCACCCGGCGTGGGAGGGGCACCTGGCCGCGCTCGGCGGTGCGGGCGTGCGGTTGAACCGGTTGGACCACGGCAGCCCGTCGTGGACCGGTGTACTGGACGAACTGGACGCTTGACCTCAAGTTAACTGGAACTCCTACGGTCGTGCCGAGACAACTCGAGACGATCTTGGAGCCAGTCATGCACGCGATCCGCCAGCACGAGTTCGGCCCGGCCGAGAACCTCCGGTACGAGGAAGCGGAGGACCCGAAGCCGGGGCACGGGCAGGTGCGGATCAGCGTCCGCGCGGCCGGGGTCCACCTGCTCGACACCGCGCTCCGCAGAGGCATCGGCGGCGGGCCGATGCCGCTGCCCGAACTGCCGATGACCCCGGGCCGCGAGGTGGCGGGCGTGGTGGACGAACTCGGCGAGGACGCCGGCCCTGGCTGGCTGGGCAAGCGGGTGGTGGCCCACCTGGGCGCGGCCAGCGGCGGATACGCCGAACTCGCCGTCGCGCCGGTCACCTCGCTGCAGGAGATCCCCGACGGCGTCACCGACGAGGGCGCGGTCGCCACCATCGGCACCGGCCGGACCGCGATGGCCGTGCTGAACGACGCCAGGATCACCGCCGCCGACGTCGTGCTCGTCACCGCGGCGGCCGGCGGCATCGGCAGCTTCGCGGTGCAGTCCGCGCACAACGCCGGCGCCTACGTCATCGGCCTCGCCCGCGGCGAGGAGAAGCTGGCGATCGTCCGCGAACTCGGCGCCGACCTGGTCTTCGACTACAGCGAGGACGGCTGGGCGGCGCAAGTTCGGGAAGCGCTCGGCAACCGCGAAGTGACCGTGGCGCTGGACGGCGTCGGGGGCAGCCAGGGGCGTGAGGCGCTGGGACTGCTCGGCGTCGGCGGCAGGCTGGTCATGTTCGGCTGGTCGGCAGGCGAGCCGCTGGAGTTGTCCGCAATGGACTTCTACGGCCGCGGGCTCACCGTCTCGGTGCCGATCGGCCAGCGGATCATGCGCACGCCCGGCGCGATGCGGGCACTGGAGGACCAGGCGCTCGCCGAGGTCGCGGCGGGCCGGATCGTGCCACTGGTGAACGAGCCGATCCCGCTGGCCGAAGCCGCGCGGGCGCACACGGAATTGGAGAGCCGCCGGACCGTCGGCAAGGTAGTCCTCCGGCCCCGACCGGGCGTGTCCCACCCGTGACGTGAGCATCGCAGCATGCGAGACGGACGCCCGGGCACGACCTCCTAGACTGCGGGTCGTGGCACATCGACCCTTGATCGCACCCAGCATCCTCTCCGCCGACTTCGCCCGGCTCGGCGCGGAGATCGAAGCCGTGGCCGGGCACGGCGAGACCCGGGCCGACTGGGTGCACGTCGACGTGATGGACGCGCACTTCGTCCCGAACCTGACCCTGGGCCTGCCCGTGGTGCAGTCGCTGCTCAAGCACACCGACCTGCCGCTGGACTGCCACCTGATGATCGAGGACCCCGACCGCTGGGCGATCGGGTACGCCGAGGCGGGCGCGCACAACGTGACCGTGCACGCCGAGGCCGCTGGCGACCCGGTGAAGCTGGCCAAGGACCTGCGGGCGGCCGGGGCGAAGGCGGGCCTGTCGATCAAGCCCGGCACACCGCTGGAGGACCACCTCGACACGCTCAAGCACTACGACACGCTGCTGGTCATGTCGGTTGAACCGGGCTTCGGCGGGCAATCCTTCATCGCCGACGTGCTGGAGAAGGTGCGCACCGCGCGCCGCCTGGTCGACACCGGGCACCTCAAGCTGCTCGTGGAGATCGACGGCGGGATCAACGCCGACACCATCGAACAGGCCGCGGAGGCGGGGGTCGACTGCTTCGTCGCGGGCTCCGCGGTCTACGGCGCCGGGGACCCCGGCAAGGCCGTGGCCGCACTGCGCGAGCAGGCCGCCCGGGCCGCCGGGCGCTGAGGCGAGAAAACACAGGAGGCCGTTCAAGTGTTCACCGGAATCGTCGAAGAACTCGGCGAGATCACCGCGGTTGAGCAGCTCATCCACGCCGCCCGGCTGGCCGTGCGTGGCCCGGTGGTCACCTCGGACGCCAAGCACGGCGACTCCATCGCGGTCAACGGCGTGTGCCTGACCGTGGTCGAGGTGAGCGGGGACACGTTCACCGTGGATGTGGTGCACGAGACACTGCAACGCTCCAGCCTGGCCAAGGTCGCCTCGGGTGATCGGGTCAACCTCGAGCGCGCGACCGCGCTCGGCGACCGGCTCGGCGGGCACATCATGCAGGGCCATGTGGACGGCACCGGGGTGTTCCTGTCCAGGGACCCGGACGGGCTGACCCACTTCGCGCTGCCACCCGGCCTGGCCAGGTACGTGGTGGAGAAGGGGTCGATCGCGGTGGACGGGGTGTCGCTGACCGTGGCCGCGATCGGCGCCGAGGAGTTCTCCATCGCGCTCATCCCGACCACGCTCGAGCTGACCACCCTCGGCAGGCGGGAACCGGGCGAATCGGTCAACCTCGAGGTCGACGTGCTGGCGAAGTACGTGGAGAAGCTGGCTGCGCCACATCTGCCGACGGCCGGGACGCACACGGTGGACAATGGCGGTACTGACGGCGGCACCAAGGAGCAGCGCGGATGAGTGAGATCGACGAGTGGGCGCCGGCGAGCGGGGACACCCCGGCCGGACCCGGTGCGGGCGGGCACGCCGCCGCGATCGACCGGGCGATCGCCGACATCCGGGCGGGCAAGCCGGTGATCGTGGTCGACGACGAGGACCGCGAGAACGAGGGTGACCTCATCTTCGCCGCGGAGAAGGCCACGCCGGAGCTGCTCGCGTTCATGGTGCGCTACACCTCGGGCTACGTCTGCGTCGCGCTGACCGAACAGGACTGCGAGCGCCTCGACCTGCCGCCGATGTACCACACGAACCAGGACCAGCGCGGCACCGCGTACACGGTCACGGTGGACGCCGCCGCGGGCATCAGCACCGGTATTTCGGCCGCCGACCGGTGCCACACGATCCGGTTGCTGGCCGATCCGAAGTCCGATTCCACCGACTTCCGCCGCCCCGGCCACGTGGTGCCGCTGCGCGCGAAGGAGGGCGGCGTGCTGCGCCGGCCCGGGCACACCGAGGCGTCGGTCGACCTGGCTCGACTCGCCGGGCTGTCACCCGCCGGGGTGCTCTGCGAGATCGTCTCGCAGAAGGACGAGGGCGACATGGCCCGCCGCGACGAGCTCGAGGTGTTCGCCGGCGACCACGACCTCCAGCTGATCACCATCGCCGACCTGATCGCCTACCGGCGGCGGACCGAGAGCCAGGTCGAGCGGGTGGCCGAGGCACGCATCCCGCTGGCCCACGGCACCTTCCGCGCGGTCGGCTACGACAGCCTGCTCGACGGCATCGAGCACGTCGCGTTCGTCTACGGCGACATCGCCGACGGCGAGGACATCCTGGTCCGCGTGCACTCCGAATGCCTCACCGGCGACGTGTTCGGCTCGCTGCGCTGCGACTGCGGCCCGCAGCTCGACGCCGCGCTCGCCGCCGTGGCGCAGGAAGGCCGCGGGGTCGTGCTCTACGTGCGCGGGCACGAGGGCCGGGGGATCGGCCTGCTGCACAAGCTGCAGGCCTACCAGCTGCAGGACGCCGGGGCCGACACGGTGGACGCGAACCTGGCGCTCGGCGTGCCCGCCGACGCCCGCGACTACGGCACCGGCGCGCAGATCCTGTGCGACCTCGGCGTGAAGTCGATGCGGCTGCTGACGAACAACCCGGCCAAGCGCGTCGGCCTGGAGGGCTACGGCCTGCGCGTCACCGGCCGCATGCCGCTGCCGATCTCGCCCAACCCGGAGAACCTGCGCTACCTCAAGACCAAGCGCGACCGGATGGGGCACGACCTGTCGCAGCTGGAGCACTTCGACGACGTGGGCGCCGTCGGCGCCGTGGGGGGCGACGACGTGGTGAACGGGGGTGGCGGCCGGTGAGCGGGGAAGGACGGCCGTCCAACGGGTTCGACCTGAGCGAGTGCGCGAACCTGCGGCTGGCGATCGTGGCCACCAAGTGGCACGAGGAGATCACCGGCAGCCTGCTCGAGCGCGCGCTGGCCACCGCCCGCGAGGCGAAGCTGGAGGAGGAGCCCACCGTGGTCCGGGTTTCCGGCGCGGTGGAGCTGCCGGTGGTCGCGCAGGCGCTGGCGCGCACGCACGACGCGGTGGTCGCGCTCGGCGTGGTGATCCGCGGCGGGACGCCGCACTTCGAGTACGTGTGCGACGCGGTGACCGCGGGGCTGACCAGGGTGGCGCTCGACGAGAGCACGCCGGTCGGCAACGGGGTGCTCACCTGCGACACCGAACAGCAGGCACGGGACCGGGCCGGGTTGCCCGGCTCGGCCGAGGACAAGGGCGCCGAGGCGACCGTGGCGGCGCTGGACACCGCGCATGTGCTGCGTGGCCTGCGGCAGCCGTGGACCGAACGAGGATTCGTGTGACCGGGACGAGCATGACTGGAACGACCATGACCACCGAGCCGGCCACCGTGACCGTCCGCCCGCGCCGGGCGGTGTGGATGTGCGGCGCGCTGGCGCTGCTGCTGATCGGCGTGTTCACCACGGTGGCCCTGCTGCTGCGCAACTCCGACACCGGGGTGATCTTCCAGACCGCCGACCAGGTGGCGATGATCGGCATCGGCGTGCTGCTGGCCGGGCTGACCATGCTCTTCGCGATGCCGAGGGCGACCGCCGACGCCGAGGGCGTCAGCGTGCGCAACGTGCTGGGCACGAAGCGGTTCTCCTGGTCGGACGTACTGTCGGTGAGCTTCCCCGACGGCGCGTCCTTCGCGCGGCTCGAACTGCCCGAGGACGAGTACTACTCGGTGCTCGCCGTGCAGGCGGTCGACCGGGAGCGGGCGGTGGCGGCGGTGCGCGCGCTGCGCAAGCTGCACCGCCGGTTCCACGCCGAGGACGAGACCGGCTCAGAGGGCTAGAGTTCGAGGTCGACGACCACCGGTGCGTGGTCCGAGCCGCCCTTGCCCTTGCGTTCCTCGCGGTCGACGTAGGAGTCGGTGATCGCGCCGGCGAACCGCGGGTCGGCGAGCACCAGGTCGATGCGCATGCCGCGGTTCTTCGGGAAGGCCAGCTGGCGGTAGTCCCAGTAGGTGAACGGCTGGTCGTACTTCAGCGGCCGCGGCAGCACGTCGGTCAGCCCGGCTTCGAGCACCCGGCCGAGCGCCTCGCGCTCCGGCGCGGTCACGTGGGTGGAGTCGGCGTAGGCGGCGATGTCCCAGACATCGGTGTCGGCGGGCGCGATGTTGAAGTCGCCGAGCACCGCGAACGGCAGGTCCAGCTTCTTCTCCGCCTCGACGGTTTCGCGCAGCGCGTTCAACCAGCGCAACTTGTAGTCGTAGTGGGTGTGCCCCGGCACACGCCCGTTCGGCACGTACACCGACCACACCCGCACCCCGCCGCAGGTCGCGCCGATGGCGCGCGGTTCGACCGCGTCCTCGTAGCTCGGCTGGTCGACCAGCCCGCGCTGGACGTCGGCGAGGCCGACGCGGGAGAGGACCGCGACGCCGTTCCACCGGCCGACGCCGTAGGCCGCTGTCTCGTAGCCGAGCGCCCGCACCTCTTCGTGCGGGAAGGCATCGCTGTCGCACTTGAGTTCCTGGAGGCACAGCACGTCGGGCTGGTTCGACTCGAGCCAGTTCTGCAGCCGCGGCAGCCGGGCGCCGACGGAGTTCACGTTCCAGGTGGCGATGCGCATGCGCCCATTGTCCAGACCGGCCCCTGGCATGGGAACGGCCGCCCCCGCCGGGTCGGTGCCCGGCGGAAGCGGCCGCGGATCAGGGGCGGGCGCGCGGAACTCAGACGCCCGCGGTCTGGCTGATCCAGGAGCGGCTGCTGGCCACGCTCGCGTAGTTGTTGGTGCCGGTGGTGTTGCCGCCGTCCTGGTTCTGCACGGTGGACGCGACACCGACCTGCTTGCCGCCGGCGATCTGCGGGCCGCCCGAGTCGCCCTTCCACGCCGAGCCGTTGACGCCCTCGCTCTGGATGGCCGGGCCGCCGTAGGCGTCGGTGGACTGACCGGTCACGGTCACCTTGGCGGTCTTGAGCACCGGCGAGGCCGGGCCGGTCGGGGTGGTGCGGCCCCAGCCGTAGATGTCGTTCGCCGAGCCGACGGCCGGGTCGGCGTCGCCCAGGGTGATGAAGGCGGCCTCGATCGGCGTGCTCAGGTGCAGCAGCGCGATGTCGCCGGCGGGGGAGACCTCCTGCTGGTCGACCGTCGCCTCGGTGCCGGAGCCGAGGTCGTTGCTGCCGACCTTGACGCTCATCGAGTCACCCAGGCAGTGCTCCGCGGTGAGCACCCACTCGGCGGCGATGATGCTGCCGGAGCAGTTGAAGTTGCCGCCCACGTAGATCTGCGCGCCCCACGGCACGGCGGGGGCGGTCTCGCCGCCGACGATGAACGGCTGCACCCCGTCGGCACCGGCGGCACCGCCGGCGAACAGGGTCATGGCGAGCGTGGCGGACGCCGCGCAGGCGGCGCCAAGGGTACGGACTCGGCTCACGGGCGAGGTCCTTTCGAAAAACCGGCTTCCGGGACCACCGAGGATTCGGCGTTGCGGCGGAACGTAATCGCCCGCGTCACACCACAGATACCGACGATCGTCGGATGGTGGCGACTTACCTACCGAAGGAGGTAATTTTCCTACCACGCGTCATAGCGCCACCCGATCCGGTGGAAACGAAGATCATCCCGGCGGGGGAGGGCCGGGGGTGCGTCAGAGTGTCGGGGTGGCGCCATAGGCTGGTGGTCGTGGCTGACCCGTCGACCTACCGCCCTTCGCCGGGGAGCATTCCCGACGCTCCCGGCGTGTACAAGTTCCGCGATTCCACCCAGCGGGTCGTCTACGTCGGCAAGGCCAAGAGCCTGCGCAGCCGGCTGAACTCCTACTTCGCCGACCTGTCCGGGCTGCACCCGCGCACCCGCCAGATGGTGACCACCGCGGCGAGCGTCGAGTGGACCGTGGTCGGCACCGAGGTCGAGGCGCTCCAGCTGGAGTACAACTGGATCAAGGAGTTCGACCCGCGGTTCAACGTCCGCTACCGGGACGACAAGAGCTACCCCGTGCTCGCGGTGACCCTGCACGAGGAGTTCCCGCGGCTGCACGTCTACCGCGGCTCGCGCAAGCGCGGGGTGCGGTACTTCGGCCCGTACGCGCACGCGTGGGCCATCCGCGAGACGCTCGACCTGCTGCTGCGCGTGTTCCCGGCCCGCACCTGCTCGGCCGGGGTGTTCCGGCGGCACACCCAGATCGGCAGGCCGTGCCTGCTCGGCTACATCGGCAAGTGCTCGGCGCCGTGCGTCGGGCGCGTCTCCGCCGATGAGCACCGCGGCATCGTCGAGGACTTCTGCGACTTCCTGGCCGGGCGCACCGACTTGATGATGCGCCGCCTGGAGCGCGAGATGACGCAGGCGTCCGAAGAGCTGGAGTTCGAGCGGGCCGCCCGGCTGCGCGACGACCTCGGCGCGCTGCGCCGCGCGATGGAGAAGCAGGCGGTGGTGCTCGGCGACGGCACCGACGCCGACGTGGTCGCCTTCGCGCACGACGAACTGGAGGCCGCGGTCCAGGTCTTCCACGTGCGCGGCGGCCGGGTGCGCGGGCAGCGCGGCTGGGTGGTCGACAAGGCCGAGGAGATGGACGTCCCGGCGCTGGTCGAGCAGTTCATCGCGCAGTTCTACGGCGAGCAGGCCGAACTCGAACCCGGCGAGGACGGCACGGGCACGCCGGTGCCGCGCGAGCTGCTGGTGCCCGAACTGCCCGCCGAACCCGAGGCGGTGGAGGAGTGGCTGACCGGCCTGCGCGGCGCCAAGGTACGCGTCCGGGTCCCCCAGCGGGGTGACAAACGCGCCCTCGCCGAAACCGTGAACCGCAACGCCCAGGAGGCGTTCACCCAGCACAAGCTGCGCCGCGCCGGTGATCTCACCGCCCGCTCGGCCGCCCTCGCCGAGCTGCAGGAACACCTGGCGCTGGACTCCGCGCCGCTGCGCATCGAGTGCGTGGACATCAGCCACATCGCCGGGACCGACGTGGTCGCCTCGCTGGTGGTCTTCGAAGACGGCGTGCCGCGCAAGTCCGAGTACCGCCGGTTCGCCCTGCGCGAGGCCGCTGACGAGGGCGATGTCGCCTCGATCGCCGAGGTGGTGCGGCGCCGGTTCGCCCGCTACCTCAAGGAGACGGCCGAAGGCGCCGGCCAGCCGGGACCCGAGGGCCCGGCACCCGGGATCGACCCGGAGACCGGCCGCCCGCGGAAGTTCGCCTACCCGCCGAACCTGCTGGTCGTCGACGGTGCCGGGCCCCAGGCCACGGCCGCCGCGGACGTGCTGGCCGAGCTCGGCATCACCGACGTCGCCGTGGTCGGGCTGGCGAAACGGCTCGAAGAGGTGTGGCTGCCCGCCGATCCGGACCCGGTCATCCTGCCGCGGAACTCCGACGCGCTGTACCTTCTGCAACGCGTGCGCGACGAGGCGCACCGGTTCGCGATCAGGTACCACCGCGAGAAGCGGTCGAAGCGGCTGCAGGTGTCCGCATTGGACGGTGTGCCGGGTCTCGGGCAGGCACGCCGGACCGCGTTGATCAAGCACTTCGGTTCGGTGAAGAAACTGAAGCAGGCCACTGTGGACGAGATTTCGGGAGTGCCCGGCGTCGGCAGGCGCACCGCGCAGGCGGTGCACGCCGCGCTGGCCGGGGAGACCACCACCACCGGTAGAGAAGGGGAAACGGGCACGTGAGCGGGGAGCAGGAGAACAGGGAGCACACCTCCGGGATGGAGGTGGCGGTGGTCAGCGGCCTGTCCGGCGCCGGGCGGAGCACCGCGGCGAAGTGCCTGGAGGACCTCGGCTGGTTCGTGGTGGACAACCTGCCGCCCGAGCTGATCGCCACCATGGTCGAGCTGGGCGCGCAGGCCCGCGGCGCGATCACCAAGGTCGCGGTGGTGATGGACGTGCGCTCGCGCGCCTTCACCGACGACCTCGCCTCGGTGATCAAGGACCTCGACGCCCGCGGGTACAAGCCGAGGGTGCTCTTCCTCGAGGCCACCGACGCGGTGCTGGTGCGCCGGTTCGAGGCGGTCCGGCGCGGGCACCCGATGCAGGGCGACGGCAGGCTGGCCGACGGCATCACCGCCGAGCGCGCGCTGCTGGCGCCGCTGCGCGAGGAAGCCGATCTGGTGCTGGAGACCTCCGCGCTGTCGGTGCACGAGCTGCGCGCCAAGATCGAGGACGCGTTCGGCTCCGAGACGAGCACGCAGACCAGGGTCACCGTGCTGTCCTTCGGCTACAAGTACGGCCTGCCGATGGACGCGGACCTGGTGATGGACGTGCGCTTCCTGCCGAACCCCTTCTGGATCCCGGAACTGCGCGAGCACACCGGCCTCGACGGTGAGGTGCGCAACTACGTGCTCAGCCAGGAGGGCGCCGAGGAGTTCCTCGACCGCTACCATCAGCTGCTGCGCCTGGTCGGAGCCGGCTACAAGCGCGAGGGCAAGCGGTACCTCACCCTCGCCGTCGGCTGCACCGGTGGCAAGCACCGCAGCGTCGCCCTGTCCGAGGAACTCGCGCGACGACTGTCCAATGAGGACGGGATGGCGGTCAAGGTCGTGCACCGCGACCTCGGCCGCGAGTAAGGAGCGAAGTTGCGCGCTGTCGCGCTCGGTGGCGGGCACGGACTGCACGCCACCCTCACCGCGTTGCGGCGGATCACCGAGGACGTCACCGCGGTGGTCACCGTCGCGGACGACGGTGGTTCGTCGGGACGGCTGCGCCGGGAGCTGGGGCTGCTGCCGCCCGGCGACCTGCGGCAGGCACTGGCCGCGCTGACCGCCACCGAGGACGGCGGCACCCTGTGGGCGGAGGTGTTCCAGCACCGCTTCGGCGGCAGCGGCGCGCTCAACGGCCACGCGGTGGGGAACCTGCTGCTGGCCGGGTTGTTCGAGGTGCTCGGCGATCCGGTCGCCGCGCTGGACGAGGCGGTCCGCCTGGTCGGCGCGTCCGGCCGGGTGCTGCCGATGTGCCCGGAGCCGCTGGAGATCGAGGCCGAGGTGACCGGGCTGGAGAACGGCGCGGTCAGCCGCATCCGCGGTCAGGTCGCGGTGGCCAGCACCCCCGGCCAGGTCAGGCGGATCACCCTGCGCAACCCCGGGCGCCCGTCCGAACCACCGGCGGCGTGCACCCAAGCGGTGGACGCCGTGCTCGGCGCGGACGCGGTGTTCCTCGGCCCGGGGTCGTGGTTCACCAGCGTGCTGCCGCACCTGCTCGTGCCCGGGTTGCACGACGCGCTCGTGGCGACGAAGGCGACCAAGGTGGTGATCCTCAACCTCATCCCGCAACCGGGGGAGACGGCTGGCTTCTCACCCGAACGGCATCTGCACGTACTCTTCGAGCACGCGCCACAGCTGAAGGTGGACGTGGTGGTCGCCGACCGCGACTGGGTGCCCACCCCCGTCCGGTTGCGCCAGGCCGCCGCGGAACTGGGCGCGACAGCGCATCTGGTTTCGATCGCCGATCCCGACGTGGCGGGCAGGCACGACCCGGACGCGCTGGCGAAGTGCGTGCGAGAGGCACTCGGTCTGGCGGACCGGGGCGAACAGGCAGAGCAGGAGGGGCAGGGGCGATGGCGATGACCGCGTCGGTCAAGGACGAGCTGAGCCGGCTGGAGATCACCAAGGTCGGGCCGCGGCGGTCGGAGGTGGCCTCCCTGCTGCGCTTCGCCGGCGGCCTGCACATCGTCGCCGGCCGGGTCGTGGTCGAGGCCGAACTGGACACCGGTTCGGTGGCGCGGCGCCTGCGCAAGGAGATCCACGACCTGTACGGGCACCTGTCCGACGTGCACGTGATCTCGTCCAGCGGGCTGCGCAAGGGCACCCGCTACGTGGTGCGCGTGGTCAAGGACGGCGAGGGACTGGCCCGGCAGACCGGGCTGATCGACCAGCGCGGCCGCCCGGTGCGCGGGCTGCCGTCGGCGGTGGTCTCCGGTGGCGTCGCCGACGCCGAAGCCGCGTGGCGCGGGGCCTTCCTGGCCCACGGCTCGCTGACCGAACCGGGGCGATCGTCCTCTTTGGAGGTCACCTGCCCCGGACCGGAGGCGGCGCTGGCACTGGTCGGCGCGGCCCGGCGGATGGGCATCCAGGCGAAGTCGCGGGAGGTGCGCGGCGCGGACCGCGTGGTGATCCGCGACGGCGACGCGATCGGCGCGCTGCTGACCCGCCTCGGCGCGCATTCGAGCGTGCTGAAGTGGGAAGAACGGCGGATGCGCCGGGAAGTGCGGGCCACCGCGAACCGGCTGGCGAACTTCGACGACGCGAACCTGCGGCGCTCGGCGCGGGCCGCGGTGGCCGCCGCGGCGCGGGTGGAGCGCGCGCTCACCATCCTCGGCGACTCGGCGCCGGACCACCTGCTCGCCGCGGGCAGGCTCCGCCTGTCCAACCGGCAGGCCTCGCTGGAGGAACTGGGGCAGCTGTCCGAACCGGTGATGACCAAGGACGCGGTGGCCGGGCGGATCCGGCGCCTGCTCGCGATGGCCGACAAGAAGGCCCGCGAGCAGGGCGTGCCGGACACCGAATCGGCGGTCACCGCGGAGATGCTCGAAGAAGAAGAGGCCTGAGGCCCCGGGGGACCGGCTGGGGTGGTCCGCCGCCGCTCAACCACCCCAGCCGTCCCGAGATCTCATCCCGGAAGACGGTTTCCTGTCAACGGGTACGGCGGCGTTCACCCAGCGCGACGCCGCCGGGGTCAGTCGGCGACGTCGGCGTGGGCGAGCACCTTGGTGATCTTCGCCCGGACGAGGTATTCGCCGGGCACGGCGTTCCGCTCGCCGAAGGCCGCGCCCCGCTCCTCGCCCATGTACCGGGTGCCGATCCTGGTGGCCCACTCCAGCATCTCGTCGAGGTCCTCGTGCAGCGTGGCTTCCGCGGTGAACTGCAGGTAGGAGTACGGCGGGCGCTGGTCGTCGACGCACAGGGAGAACCGCGGGTCGCGGCGGAAGGCCTTGCCCTTCAGCGAATCCCGCTCGGTGGTGAAGATGAGCTCGTCGTGGCCGGGCCCCTCGTTCAGCACGAACCAGACCGGCGTCACGTGGGGTGCACCGTTCGCCCGCACCACCGCCAGCTTGCCCGTCCGCGTGCCTTCACCCGCGAACGCCCACCACTCTTCCCTGCTCATCTCACGCATGGGGCAGACGCTACCGATGCGCCCGCCGGTGCGCCCGTCGCGGACGGCTAACCTGGCTCGCTGTGCACACCGAAGAGCTGATCACCGCGGGTGCGGCCGACGAGGGGCTGACCCGGCGGCTGAAGGCGCTCGCCTGCACCGCGCCCCTGCACGACCTCGACGCGCGCAAGGCCAAGCTCGACTGGGCCGACGCCACGGTCTACCAGATGGCCGAGATCGCGCTGCACACCATCGACCAGGTCACCATCGCGATGGACTTCGACACCGGCGCGGACCACCACCAGGTCGCCGAGCGCCTGCTGCCGTTCATCGCCGCGCAGGCCCCGGACCGCCCGGCCGCCGAGCACACCAGGGTGGCGCGCTGGGTGCTGGACAACCTGATCAACGTCGGCACCACCGACCGCGGGTTCCGCCGGGTCTACGGCTCGGTCGCCGCGGACGGCAGCTACCAGCGCCGCACCTTCGACTTCAAGCTCCTGGTCGAACTGGCCGCACCGGACGGCGAGGTGTACCTGCGTGCCACCGACGAAGCGATCAACGTGCTCGTCGGCGCGCTCGACACCGACGTCGAATCGGCGCAGATCGCCGCCGAGGTCAAACTGGAGAACCTGATCAGCCGCGGCAGGCTGGCCGACGCCAAGCTCGCCGCCGAGCAGGCGCGCTACCGCACCGTCCAGTACGGCGAGACGCTGCGCGCGAAGCTGGACGCCACCCGCCGCGACGTGCGCGCGGTCGACTGGGAGCGCGAAATCCCGGACCTGCTCGACTCCGCGCTCAGCCACATCGAGTCCCGGTTCCGCGCGGAGAACGCGATCCTGAAGAACATCACCGCGGCCCGTGACGAGGCCGAGGACCCGGTGCACAAGCGCCGCGCGGCCGAGCTGGTGGACATCGTCGGCGACTGCATCCGGCGGCACACCCAGCTGCAGTCCCGGCTGCAGGCGGCGGGCGCGGTCTTCCGCGCCGAACAGGACCGCCAGCAGTTCTCCGGCCCGCCGCAGCGCGCCGCGATCGACCTGTTCGGCCAGCTGCTGGTGCCGACGCTGGGCCTGCCGCTGGCCGACGCGGTCGAGCCGATGCGCCGCTACTTCCACGCCGGCACCGGGGTGAGCGTGCCGGTGGTGCCGTCGCTGTCCGCGCTGGTCTCGCTGCTGCTGCGCCCGGCGCCCGAGCGCGACCAGCTGGTCGGCGAGGTGCCGGAGCCGGAGCTGCTGCCCGCCGAGGAGACCGACCGCTACTCCGACGAGCAGTGGCGCCAGGCCGACGAGCTGCTCACCCTGCCCGAGGTGCCGCGGCGGCTGTCCGGGCTGATCGAAGAGGCTCGCAGGCTGGACCCGGCACTGCCGCGCCTGGTCGCGCTGCGCGCGGTGCACGCCTATGGTCCGGAGGTCGGCGCGGCGATCCGCCAGGGGGAGCGGCGGGTGCTGCTGGCGGTGGACGACGGCACCGAACTCGACGATCCGGAGTTCGGCGGCTCGGACCTGCTGCTGATGACGGCGGGGGTCGGCCAAGGGGATGAGAACCAAGGGGAGAACACGGAGGGGGCCGCGTGAGCGCACTGACCAACGACGCCGAGGCCGCGGCGAGGCTGATCTCGTTCGGCATGCGGCCCAAACAGCTGCCCGCCCGCGACGTGGTCTACGGCGACCTGGTCCGGCGCTACGGCGAGGACAGCGCGTTCAAGCAGCTGACCCACGCCGTGGCCGCCGGGCTCGGGCTGATGGTGCTGGAGGTGAGCACGGCCGCCGGTGCCGTGCTCGCGGCCACCGACGAGTCGGTGTTCGAGATCAAGATGGACAGCTACGCGCGCCAGAGCAAGATCCGCGAGCGCCGCGACACCGAGAAGGTGCTGCACGGGCTGATCCACCTCGCCGCCGCCGCACTCGGCTTCCCGCGCCCGGACGACCTCGCCAACGACACCTACATCGGCCGGGTCAGCGTCGAGCAGGTCGACGGCATGGTCCGCGAAGCCTGCCGCATCCTCGACGAGCGCGCGGCCGCCGCCGAAGCCAACAACGACCCGCTGGCCGACGCGCCCGAGCTGGAACAGGCGTGGCGCGCCTACGCCCGGCGCCCGGCCGCCGCGGCGACCAAGGACGGCAGGCTCGCCCCGGACACCACCCGCGGCATGGTCGCCCGCGCCCTGCGCTTCCTCGCCGACCAGGGCTTCCTGGTGCAGGTCGGCGCCGAACAGGGCGGCACCTACCGGACCACCCCGCGGTACCAGATCCAGGTGCGCGAACTCGCCGCCGACCTGGCCTTCGAGGAACTGCTGGCCCTCGGCGTGCTCGAGGTCGCCGACGGCGGCGGCACCCTGCGCGCGACCATCTCGGACACCCTCCAGTAACGGAAAACCACTGCCATGTATGAGCTTTCGCGTGTGCGCCTGCATTCGGTCGGCCCGGCCGGTGCCCGCTACCAGGACGTCGTGCTCGACTTCAGCGGCGTCGGCGAACCGGTGACCACCCCGCGCCAGGACGCCCTGTTCGCCGCGGGTATCCACTCGGCCGAGACCGGCCCGGTGCGGCGGCCTTCGCCGGCCAGCGTGCTGTTCCTGGAGAACGGCGGCGGCAAGTCGGTGCTGATCAAGCTGATCTTCTCGGTGATGCTGCCGGGACGGCGGCAGGTGGTCGGCACCACCAGCACCCGCGTGCTGGAGAAGTTCGTGGCGGGCAAGGACGTCGCGCACGTGGTGCTGGAGTGGCAGCACACCGAGACCGGCGAGCGGGTGATCACCGGGAAGGCCTCGGAGTGGCGCGGGCACGTGGTTTCCTCCGATCCGGCGAGCCTGATCGACTCCTGGTACTGCTTCCGCCCGGCCACCTCGCTCGGCCTGGACTCGCTGCCGCTGACCGAGGACGGCAGGCTGCTCACCCTGTCCGGCTTCCACGACCGGCTGGCGAAGGCACACGCCGACACCCCGGAGCTGGAGCTGTACTCGACGCGGCGGCACAGCGACTGGACCGGCAAGCTCGACCAACTCGGCCTGGACACCGAGCTGTTCCGCTACCAGCGCGCGATGAACGCGGGCGAGGGCGAGGCCGCCGACGCCTTCACCTTCGGCACCGACGAGGCGTTCGCCGAGTTCCTGCTCAAGGCCGTGCTGTCCGAGGACGAGCCCAAGGAACTCGCCGAGGTGCTGGCCACCTACGCGGAGAACCTGGCCCAGCGCGGCGACCTGATGGCCGAGCGGGATTTCGTCGCAGGCGCGCTGGAACTGCTGGGGCCGCTGGCCGACGAGGAGTCGCTGGCCGCCGCCTCCCGCAAGCTCGCGGCCACCGCGCGAGCCGAGCTGGCCGAACTCGCCGGGATGATCGCCGCGCGCGAGAAGGTGGAGAGCGACCGGCTGGAGGTGCTCGAAGCCCACGTCGACGAACTCAAGACCGCCGAGAAACTCGCCGAAGGGGACCACCGCAGGCTCACCGCCACGGTGACCGAGCTGCGGCGCGTGGTCGCCGGGATGCGGCTGGAAGAGGCCACCGAGACCCGCGAGCGGCTCGACGAGTCCTACACCGAGGCCAAGGTCGAGGCCGAGGCGTGGCGTGAGACCACCACGGTGCTGGCGCACCTCAACGCCTCACGCAAGGCACGCGACATCCGGGAGCTGGTCGGCAGCCGCGAGCAGAAGGCGCAGCCCGCGCTGGAGGCGAAGAACGCCGCCGCGACGGCGTTCGCCCGCGGTCTGCTGGCGCTGGCCAAGGACGCGCAGGGGCAGGCGGAGGCGGCCGACAAGGCGGCGAAGGCGCTCCTGGCCGAGGCCGAGCGCGCGCAACAGGGCCGGGACGAAGCCACCGCCACCGCGGCGACCAGGCGCGCGGAGGCCGACGGGCTCGCCGGGCGCATCGCCGAGGTGCGGACGGAGATCGCCGACGCGGTCCGCGACGGACTCCTGACCGATGCCGCCGAGGTCGCCGAAAGCACGCGGATCGCCCGTGCGGCAGCCGAAACGGCGGCTTCGGAGCTGGCCAACCGGGAAGCGGAACTGGAGGCGGTCGCCGAGGAACTCGGGGCCGCGCAAGCCGCCGCGAACGAAGCGCACCAGGCCGCCGGTTCCGCTCGCGATCGGCACGAACGCGCGGCCGAGGAGCTGGAACGCGCCACCCGCCGCACCGACAGCCTGGCCGCCGAGCCGCGCTTCGTCGAACTGCTCGGCACCGAGGACGTGCAGCTGGAGACCGACGTCCCGGCGCTGACCGACCGCCTGCGGGAGGCGCGGGCGACGGCCGAACGCGAACAGACTTCCTTGCGCATGGCTGAATCCGCCGACGAGCGCATCCTCGCCGCACTGGGTTCGGGTGGCCTGCTGCCGCCGCCGGAAGAGGTGCAGGCCGCGCTCGACGCGCTGGAGTCCGCCGGGATCACCGCGTGGTCCGGCTGGCGTTATCTGTCCAAACTGGACGCGAAGAAGCGCTCGGCGGCGCTTTCCCGCGCCCCGCAACTGGTTTCCGGGGTGCTGCTCAACGAGGCCTCGCAGGTGGACCGGGCGCGCGAAGTGCTCACCGGGCTGAAGCTGCTGCCCAGTGCGATGATCGCGGTCGGCACCACGGCCGCCCTCGCGGAATCGTCCGGAAAGGACGGTGAACAGCCGGGCGGCGCCGACTGCTGGGACTTTCTCGTCCCGCCCAATCCGGCCATGTACGACGAAGACGCGGCCGACGCCGAACGCCGGGCGGTCGCCGAACGCCACGCCACCCGGCTGCGCCGACTGTCCGCTTTGGACGAATCGATCACCGCCGACGGGGCGCTGTCGTGGAAACTGGCCACCTGGCGCGAGGACTACCCGCCGGGCGCCATGGCGAACCTGGCCGAACGGGCGCAGTCGGCGATCACCGCCCGCGACAACGCGGAGAAGGCGCTGGTGGCGGCGAACGCCGAACTGGAACGCCTGACCGCCAAGCGGGTCTCCCTGCGTGAACGCGTTCCGGCGTTGCGTTCGGCACTCGCCGCGGCCGAGGACCGCGCCCGGCGGCTGGACGCGCTGGCGGTCCGGTCGGCGAAGATCCCGCAGTGGACCGAAGAAGCCGAGCACGCGCGCGAGATCGTCGAGCGGGCGGAGGCGCAGGCCAAAGAATCCGGGGCCAGGGCGGCGAAACTGCGCGAACAGGCCGGTGAGGAACAGCGCACGGCCGATGGTCACCGGCGCACCGCCTCCGGCGCGCGCTCCGAACTCGCCGAGGTGCCGGGTGCCGGCTCGGTGAGTGAAACGGATCCCGCACCGGCGGAGCCGGTCGACGCGCTGCGCCGGGCCTTCGCCTCCGCCGCCGAGGCCTACGCCAAGGTCGAAGTCGGCAGCGACCTGCGCGCCGAGCTCGAGCAGGCCGAGAGCGCCGAGGCGAACGCCCACGCCGCGGTGGAGGCACTGGAGGACGCGGTGCGGGCCCGCGCCGCCGAGCTGCTGGAGACCCCGGACGGCTCCGACGCTTCCGCTCGCGCCGCCGCACAGGCACGGGCCGGTCGTGCGGTCGCCGCGCTCGAAGAAGAACGCGCCGAGGTGATCGCCGAGGTCGCCACCAGGAAGGCCGAACTCGAGCAATTGCCGCGGCAGACCGGCGCGGCCGAATCCGGCGACCGCCCCCGCGACGTCGACCACGGCCGGGAACTCATCGACGCGGCGAGTGCGGAAGTTTCCGCCGCCGCGCGCAAATGGGAAGACCTCACCCGGCAGCGCGCCGACGCGGCCGAAACCTTCGAATCGGCGAAGAATTCCTCCGCCGGTTTCGGCCTGCTCGCCGAATCGCTGGCGAACCTCGTTCCCGGCGGGGAACCGGCCCGGATTTACGACGGCGACCTCGAGTCCGCGCGCGCCAGGCACCAAGCCCTCAATTCGACCTGGACCGGTGCCGGGGCAGCGGTCGAGCACGCCGAGAAACGCGTCCGGGAACAGGCAGACGCGCTGGCCCAGTACGCCACCGAGAAACGGTTCGAAAAGCTCGGCACCCCGGTGCGCCAGCAGGTCATTTCCGTCAAACGGGACAGCCTGCCGGGGCACGCCGCGGAATGGGCCGAAGCGCTGCGGCCCCGCCTGCGCACGCTCACCGACGACCTCGCGCAGATCGACCGCCACCGCTCCGGCATCGTCGCCCGCCTGCAGGGCATGGTCGACGGCGCGCTGCGCACGCTGCGGTCCGCGCAGCGCGTTTCCCGGCTGCCCGACGGCCTCGGCGACTGGTCCGGCCAGGAGTTCCTGCGCATCCGGTTCACCGAACTGGAGGACAACCACCTCGCCGAACGCCTCGGCGAAGTGGTCGACGAGGCCGCCGCCGGCAAGACCAGCGACGGCCGCGACGTCAAGCGGGACGGCATGTCCCTGCTGCTGCGCGCGGTGCGGGCCGCGGTGCCCAAGGGGTTCCGGGTGGACATGCTCAAGCCGGACTCGGTGCTGCGCACCGAACGGCAGCGCGTGTCCGAGATCAGGGACGTGTTCTCCGGCGGGCAGCAGCTGACCGCGGCGATCATCCTCTACTGCACGCTGGCCGCGCTGCGGGCGAACAATCGCGGCCGCCTGCGCAACCGCCATTCCGGGGTGCTGTTCCTGGACAATCCGATCGGCCGGGCGTCGGCCGGATATCTGCTGGAACTGCAGCGGGCGGTGGCCGGCGCGCTCGGTGTGCAGCTCATCTACACCACCGGGTTGTTCGACGCGGGCGCGCTGAGCGAATTCCCGCTCATCGTGCGCTTGCGCAATGACGCGGATCTGCGCGCGGGCCGCAAGTACCTTTCGGTGGACGCCACGATCCGCCGCGAAGTGGACGAACTCGGTGAGCCGGATGGCACAGCGCGCCTTTCCGCGGCACGCATGTTCGTCCGCGGTGGCTGAAAGGATTGCCGAACCTGCTGAAGTCGTCAGGCAAACGGGTCAAGATCAGGGCGCGCCCTTGCCGGTGAACCGGCTGCGGCGCTACCGTCCGGCTCGGTTTCGCGGCCCAAGCGCGGAACGCCTGATACGGGGAGAACACCAGCAGTGATTCCGGCCGCAGCCGAACGCGCCGCGAGCAACGAAAGGGACGCCAGCGATCCCACCGAAGCCAGCGATCCCACCGAAGCCACTGGGGCCACCGGAGCCGCGGTCGCCGGTGCGGGGCCGGAACGGTGACCGCTCCGCTGGCCGATGATCTGTTCTTCCTCGCGCACGACGATCGCACCGGGAAACGGCGGCTCAACGAACGGGACGCCGGGTTCGGCCTGGCCGGGGCGGTGCTCGCCGAACTGCTGCTGGCCGGGCGCGTCACCGTCGAACACGGGCGGGTGCGGGTGCTCGACCCGCGCCTGCCGCGCTGTGAAGTGCTGGGCCCGGCGCTGAAGGACATGGTCGCCGAACCGGAGTCGCGCGTGGTCCGCGACTGGCTGCACTACCTCGGCCGCACCGCCTACGAATCGGTGGCGCGGCGGCTGCTGGGCAGCGGTCAGCTGCGCGTGGTCAAGTCCCGCCTGCCGTGGCGGCCCGGCAGCTACGAACCGGTCGACATCAACGCCGCGGCCTGGCCCGCCGCCCGCCTGTCCGGCCCGATCGCGCGGCTGGACCCGGTCGACACCCTCGACGTCGTGCTCTCCGGGCTGGTCATCGCCACCGGGCTCGACCGGTACGTGTTCTACACCGCCACACCGGACGCCCGGCAGTACCTCGAGCGGCTCGTCATCGAACTCCCCGCGCCGTTGCGGGTGCTCGTGCTGGAAACCGAAACGGCCGTCGGCGACGCCGTGCTCCACCACCGCATGTAGGTCCCCACCCCCAGGAGAGCGACGATGAACGATCGACCAGCCAGGCCCAGTCCCGTCTCCCAGGCACTGGCTTCGGACCGGCTCGGCGCTTCGGCCGTGGTCTTCTTCGTGATCAGCGCGGCCACCCCGCTGACCGTGGTCGCCGGCGTGGTCACCACCGGGTACGCCACCACCGGACTGATCGGCATCCCGGTCGCGTTCGTGTTCATCGCCTTGGTGCTGGCGCTGTTCTCGGTGGGGTACGTGGCGATGGCCCGGCACGTGGCGATCGCCGGGGCGTTCTACGGCTTCATCAGCCGCGGGCTGGGCAAGCCGTTCGGCGTCGGCGCGGCGTGGATCGCGCTGCTGTCCTACAACCTGCTGCAGGTCGGGCTCTACGGCGCGGCGGGCGCGGCGGCCGCGCCGCTGTTCCGCGAGTGGTTCGGCACGGACCTGCCGTGGTGGGTGTTCGCGCTGGCCGCGTGGGTGCTCGTCGCCGCGCTCGGGCTGCAGCACGTGGACGTCAACGGCAAGGTGCTGGCCGTGCTGCTGGCCGCCGAGGTGGCGGTGATCGCGGTGTACAGCGTGTCCAATGTGGCCAACCCCGCGGGCGGAGAGGTCAGCTTCGCCACGCTGGCGCCCGCCGAGCTGTTCGGCCCGGGCGCCGGCGCGATCCTGGCGCTCGCGGTGCTGGGGTTCGTCGGGTTCGAGTCCTCGGTGGTGTTCAGCGAGGAGGTCCGGAACCCGCAGCGCACGGTCGCCGTGGCGACCTACGTTTCGCTCGCCGCGATCGGCGGGCTCTACGCGTTCGCGTCGTGGGCGATGAGCGTGGCCACCGGGCCGGATCGCATCGTCGGGGAGTCACAGGCCCAGAGCTCGGAACTGCTGTTCTCGCTGGCCGATTCGCAACTCGGGCACGGCATGGCCACCGCGGGCCGGGTGTTGTTCGTGACCAGCATCCTCGCCGCGATGATCTCCTTCCACAACACCATCGCGCGCTACACCTTCGCGCTCGGCCGCGAGGGCGTGCTGCCCGCCGCGCTGGGCCGGACCTCGCCGCGCACCGGTTCGCCGGTGGCCGGGTCGATGATCCAGAGCGGGGTCGGGCTGGCGGTGATCGGCCTGTTCGCGCTGGCCGGCTGGGATCCGCTGGTGCACCTGTTCTTCTGGGGCGGCAACTCCGGCGGCCTCGGCGTCCTCGTGCTGATCGTGGCGACCTCGTTTTCGGTGGTGCTGTTCTTCGCGCGGCAGCCGTCGGGGGAGAACCTGTGGCGTCGGCTGATCGCCCCCGCCCTCGCCTCGCTGGCCGTGCTGGTGGTGCTCGTGCTGGTGTTGGTGAACTTCGGGACGCTGCTGGGCGTGCCGCCGGAGTCGCCGCTGCCGTGGCTGGTGCCGGTGATCCACGGGCTCGTCGGGCTCGCGGGCGTGCTGTGGGCGCTGGTGCTGCGCATCCGGCGGCCGCAGGTGTACTCCGCGATCGGCCTCGGCGCGAAGAACAAGGCACTGGCCGGGCCGGAGGACTACCGGGGGACCCACCTGTGACCGGGACGACCGCGATCCGCCGCGCCCTCGCCGCCGAAGCCGGGCGGGTCGCCGGCCTGATCGCCACCGCGTTCGAACCGCTGGACGTGTCGAAGTGGCTGGTCCCCGACCCCCATCCCCGCCGGGCGACGCTGGCCGGGAACTTCCACATCCTGGTCGATCACGTGCTGGCGCACGGGCACGTCGACCTGCTCGGCGACCACGCGGCGGCGGTGTGGCTGCCGCAGGAGGCGGGCGTCGAACTGCCGCCCCCGCCGGACTACGACGCCCGGCTGCTGGCGGCGTGCGGCCCGTACACCGACCGGTTCCGCGCACTGGACGACGCCTTCGAAGTCAGCCACCCGCACGACCCGCACCACCACCTGGTGTTCCTGGCCGTGCACCCGGACGCGCAGGGCCAGGGCCTCGGCACGACGCTGCTGCGGCACCACCACCGGGACCTGGACGACGCGGGCACGGCCGCCTACCTGGAGGCGAGCAGCCTGCGAGCCGCCGCCCTGTACGAACGGGAGGGCTACCACTTCCGCGGCGAGGAGTTCCACCTTCCGGACGGCCCGCCGATGTACCCGATGTGGCGGGACCCGGCCTGAGTCAGTCCTTGCGGCCGCTGACGGCGAGGCTGGTGCCCAGGCCGATCATCACCAGGCCGCCGGTACCGCCGATCAGGGACAGGCGCCGCGGTGAACCGGCGAACCACGAGCGCGCCGTCCCGGCGACGAACGCCCAGGCCGAGTCGCACAGCAGCGCGGTCACCGGCAGCAGGATGCCCAGCACCAGCATCTGCGCGGGCACCGAACCGGCGCCCTGGTCGACGAACTGCGGCAGCACCGCGGCCAGGAACACGATCGACTTCGGGTTCGCGAACCCGACCACCAGGCCGTCGCGGACCACCCGCCACACCGGGGCGCGCGTCTCCGGCACCCCGCTGTCGAAGGCCGCCGCCAGCGACCCGCGGTGCCGGAACGCCTGCACCCCCAGGTAGACCAGGTAGGCGGCACCGGCGAACTTGATCGCGGTGAACACCGCGGCCGAACCCTCGACGAGCGCGCCGAGCCCGAAGGCGACCCCGACCACCTGCAGATACACGCCGGCGGCGTTCCCGGCGACGGTGAGCAGCGCGTCGCGGCGGCCGGCGGTGAGCGCCCGGCTGATGGTGAACAGCACGCTCGGCCCCGGCACGATGACCATCAGGAAGGTGAGCGCGGCGAAGGCGGCGAAGTGACCGGCGGAGACCATGCCGGAGGTTAACCCGCGGCCACCGCGACGGGCACCCGAATTGTCGGTGGCCGGTGGTAGGAATCCCGCATGCGCGTGACCGACGACCAGCGCCGGGCCCGGCTCGCCCGGCGCCACCTCCTCGCCACCCCCGGCGCCACCCCGGAGGAGGCGGCGGAGGCCGTGGTCGCGCTCCACGCCACGGACCCGGCGACCGTGCACCTCTCGGTCGCGGCCCGGGCCACAGCACCCACAGCGCCCGCAGCGCCCACAGTGCCCGAGACGGAGCGGGCGCTCTACGACGACCGCACGCTCGTCCGGCTGCTCGGCATGCGGCGGACCATGTTCGTCGTGCCGCGCGAGGTCGCACCCGTGGTCCAGGCGGCCTGTGCCGACGACATCGCCGGAAAGCAGCGCACCCACCTGATAAAGCACCTCACCGAGAACGGGCACCCGGAGAGCGTGCCGGAGGCGGCCGGGTGGCTGGCCGAGGTCGAGGAGGCGACCGTCGAGGCGCTGCTGGCCCGCGGTGAGGCGCTCGGCCAGGAACTCGCCGCGGACGTGCCGGGCCTGCGACAGCGACTGCGGATGGCGCCGGGCAAGCCGTACGAAGCGATCGGCAATGTGACCAGCCGCGTGTTGTTCCTGCTCGCGGCGCAGGGCCGGATCGTGCGCGGCCGCCCGCGCGGCACCTGGTTGTCCACGCAGTACCGGTGGTCGCCGATGGACGCGTGGCTGCCGGGCGGCCTGCCCCGGATCGAGGCCGGAACCGCCCGTGTCGAACTGGCACGACGCTGGCTGCACGCCTACGGCCCGGCGCCGATCGAGGATCTTCGCTGGTGGACGGGCTGGACGGCCGCGCAGACCAAGAAGGCGCTGGCCGCGATCGGCCCGGCCGAGGTGGACCTCGAAGGCGGCGGCACGGGCCTGCTGCTGCCCGGCGACCTCGAACCGGAACCGGAACCGGAGCCGTGGGTCGCGCTGCTGCCCGCGCTCGACCCGACGCCGATGGGCTGGGCCGCGCGGAAGTGGTACTTGGGTTCGCCTGGTCCGCACCGGGACGCGTTGTTCGACCGCAGCGGCAACATCGGGCCGACGATCTGGTGCGACGGCCGCATCGCCGGCGGCTGGGCCCAGCGCCCGGACGGTGGGATCGCGTTCCGCTGTTTGGCTGACGTCGGTGCGGAGGCCACCGGGAAGATCGGCGCGGCGGCCGCCCGGATGGGGGAGTGGCTCGGGGAGATCCGCGTCATCCCGCGCTTCCGGACGCCGCTGGAACGCGAGCTGAGCGGATCATCTTGATCGATGACTTGATCGATTCTTGACCCCGGGCCCGGTGTAGTGGAAGTCTCGCTGGGGCATGCGGGAACGCCCAGGCCAGCACGCTAGGGTTGCCCCGAGTCCCCAGTCTGGCCGGGCCGGGCCCGGCCGAACCTTCAGAGGAGTGGCAGCAGTGACGGTTCGCGTAGGTGTGAACGGCTTCGGTCGGATCGGCCGCAACTTCTTCCGCGCCGTGCAGGCCGGCGGCCACGACATCGAGGTGGTCGCGTTCAACGACCTCGGCGATGTCGCCACCATGGCCCACCTGCTGAAGTACGACAGCGTCCTCGGGCGCTACCCCGACGAGGTCAGCGTCAGCGACGAGGGCCTGGTCGTCGGCGGCAAGACCATCAAGGCGCTCGCCGAGCGCGACCCGGCCAACCTGCCCTGGGGCGACCTGGGCGTGGACGTGGTCGTGGAGTCCACCGGCTTCTTCACCAACGCCGACGCGGCCAAGGCGCACGTCGCCGGTGGCGCGAAGAAGGTCATCATCTCGGCCCCGGCCAAGGGCGAGGACCTGACCGTGGTGCTCGGCGTGAACGACCACCTCTACGACGGCTCGCAGACGATCATCTCGAACGCGTCCTGCACCACCAACTGCCTGGCCCCGCTGGCCAAGGTGCTGCACGACGCCTTCGGCATCGAGCAGGGCCTGATGACCACCATCCACGCCTACACCCAGGACCAGAACCTGCAGGACGGGCCGCACAAGGACCCGCGCCGCGCCCGCGCCGCCGCGCTGAACATCGTGCCGACCTCCACCGGTGCGGCCAAGGCCATCGGCCTGGTGCTGCCGGAGCTGAACGGCAAGCTGGACGGCTACTCGCTGCGCGTGCCCGTGCCCACCGGCTCGATCACCGACCTCACCGTCGACCTGACCAAGAAGGCCTCGCTCGAGGAGATCAACGCCGCGTACAAGGCCGCCGCGGACGGCCCGCTCAAGGGCATCCTGCGCTACAGCGAGGACCCGATCGTCTCCAGCGACATCGTCAACGACCCGGCCTCGTGCATCTACGACGCGCCGATCACCAAGGTCCTCGGCAACCAGGTCAAGGTCTACGGCTGGTACGACAACGAGTGGGGCTACTCCAGCCGCCTCGTGGACCTGGTCAAGCTCGTCGGCGGCAAGCTCTCCTGAGCCATGGCCGTCAAAACTCTCGATGACCTGATCAGCGAGGGTGTCGCGGGTCGGCGCGTGCTGGTGCGCGCCGACCTCAACGTCCCCCTCGACGGCGACCGGATCACCGACGACGGGCGGGTCCGGGCCGCGCTGCCGACGATCCAGCGCCTGGCCGCGGCCGGTGCGCGCGTGATCGTGGCGGCGCACCTCGGCCGCCCCAAGGGCGAGCCGGACCCCAAGTTCTCCCTCGCGCCGGTTTCGGCGCGCCTCGGCGAACTGCTCGGCGCGGACGTGACCCTGGCCGCCGACGTGGTCGGCGACAGCGCCAAGTCGGTCGCCGGCGCGCTGGCCGACGGCCAGGTGGCCCTGCTGGAGAACGTGCGGTTCGACCCGCGCGAGACCAGCAAGGTCGAGGACGAGCGGGCCGATCTGGCCCGCGAGCTGGCCGCACTGACGGGCGACAGTGCTGGTGCCTCCGGCGCCGGCGGGCGCGGGGGCGCGTTCGTCTCCGACGGCTTCGGCGTGGTGCACCGCAAGCAGGCCTCGGTGTTCGACATCGCGGGCGTGCTCCCGGCCTACACCGGCGGCCTCGTGCTGGCCGAGCTCGAGGTGCTGCGCAAGCTCACCGAGGAGCCCGCCCGGCCCTACGCCGTCGTGCTCGGCGGCGCCAAGGTCTCGGACAAGCTGGGCGTGATCGCCAACCTGCTGACCAAGGTCGACCGGCTGCTCATCGGCGGCGGCATGGCTTACACCTTCCTCAAGGCCCAGGGCTACGAGGTGGGCGGCTCGCTGCTCCAGGCCGACCAGCTCGACCAGGTCAGCGGCTTCCTCGCCGAGGCCGAAAAGCGCGGCGTCGAACTGGTGCTCCCGGTCGACGTGCTGGCCGCGACCGGGTTCGCCGCCGACGCGCCGTACGAGGTGGTCGAGGCCACCGCGATCCCGGCCGACCGCCAGGGCCTCGACATCGGCCCGAAGACGCGTGAGCTGTTCGCGGGCAAGCTGGCCGACGCGGCGACGGTGTTCTGGAACGGCCCGATGGGCGTGTTCGAGTTCGAGGCCTTCTCCGGTGGGACCAGGGCGGTCGCCGAGGCGATCGCCGGCAGCGACGCCTTCAGCGTGGTCGGCGGTGGTGACTCCGCGGCGGCGGTGCGCCAGCTCGGCCTGCCGGAGGACGGTTTCTCGCACATCTCGACCGGCGGCGGCGCGTCGCTGGAATACCTCGAGGGCAAGGACCTGCCCGGCGTTTCGGTTCTGGGGGAGTAGGCAACAGTGGCACGCAAAGTTCTCATCGCCGGCAACTGGAAGATGAACCTCAACCACCTCGAGGCCATCGCGCTGGTGCAGAAGATCGCCTTCTCGCTCCCGGAGAAGTACTACGCCAAGGTGGACGTGGCGGTGCTGCCGCCGTTCACCGACATCCGCAGCGTGCAGACGCTCACCGACGGCGACAAGCTCCCGCTCACCTACGGGGCGCAGGACCTGTCGCCGAACGACTCCGGTGCCTACACCGGGGACATCTCGGGGCCGATGCTCGCCAAGCTCGGGTGCACCTACGTGACCATCGGGCATTCCGAGCGCCGCGAGTACCACGCCGAGAGCGACGAACTGGTGAACAAGAAGGTGCGTGCCGCGCTCAAGCACGCGCTTTCCCCGATCCTGTGCGTCGGTGAGCCGCTCGAGGTGCGCGAAGCGGGCGGGCAGATCGAACACACCACGAACCAGCTCGTCGCGGGCCTGAAGGGGCTCAAGGCCGAGCAGGTGAAGAACGTGGTCGTCGCCTACGAACCGGTCTGGGCCATCGGCACCGGCCGCGTCGCCACCCCGGCCGACGCGGAGGAGGTCTGCGCCGCACTGCGGACCACGCTGGCCGAGAAGTACGGCGCGGAAATCGCCGGCGACGTGCGCGTGCTCTACGGCGGTTCGGTCAAATCGGGCAATATCGGCGACCTGGTCAAGTGCGAGAACATCGACGGTGCGCTGGTCGGCGGAGCGAGCTTGGACGCCGACGAATTCACCAAGCTCTGCGCGCTGGCGGCTGGCGGGCCGCTGCCCTGATCCGGGCGGTCACCGGGTAATGTGGGTCACGGTGCTCGTCGGCCCGCGCTGATCGCGCGTTTTCACCGAACACAGAGGATGAAATGAAACTGTTCCTGCAAGTGGTGTTGATCGCTTCCAGTGTGCTGCTGGTCGTCGCCGTTCTCCTGCACCGGGGACGCGGAGGCGGGCTGTCCTCCCTGTTCGGTGGCGGCATGCAGTCCAGCCTTTCGGGATCGAGTGTGGCCGAGAAGAACCTCGACCGGATCACGCTCGCGCTGGGTGCGGTCTGGCTGATCAGCATCGTCGGCCTGGGCCTGCTGCTGAAGATCTGAGCGGCACGAGCCGTGGACCCGGCCGGGTGCGCGCCCGGCCGAACAGAGTGATCGGGGGTTCGGGGGACGTCCTCCGTGCAGTCGACACGAAGTGGCACGGCGTACCGTGCGGGTGCGCCGGGAACAAGACCGGGGTGTGAGAGTTCATGGTTGGCGGAAACGCGATTCGGGGTACCAGGGTCGGGGCGGGCCCGTCCGGCGAGTCCGAACGGGGGGAGTCGGCGCCGCGGCGCCGGATCTCGTACTGGTGCGCCAACGGGCACGAGGCACGCCCGTCCTTCGCCTTGGAAGCCGAAATTCCCGAGGAGTGGGACTGCCCGCGGTGCGGGCTGCCCGGTGGGCAGGACGAGCAGAACCCGCCCGCCGCGCCGCGGACGGAGCCGTACAAGACGCATCTCGCCTACGTGAAGGAGCGCCGCAGCGACGCGGATGGTGAAGCCATCCTCGCCGAAGCGCTCGACCGGCTGCGCAAGCGGCGCGAGATCATCTGAACCACTGCTCTGAGTGGGGCATTACTACCATCGAATGCGAGTAATGCCCCACTCCTGGCGTTCGGGAGCTAGTGGGGCAGCGGGTAGACCGCGCGGACCCGGAAACCGCCGTCGTCGGTAGGGGCCGTTTCGAAGGTGCCGCCGAGCAGGCGTGCCCGCTCGGCCAGGCCGGTCAGCCCGTGGCCACCCGAAGGCAGCGACCGCGCCGGTTCGCAGGGCTGTTCGTTGAGCACCTCCACGCCGAGCCCGTCATCCTCACCGCGCACGGACACCCTCGCCTTCGCACCCGGGGCGTGCTTGTGCACGTTGGTCAGGCATTCCTGCACGGTCCGGTAGGCCGCCGCGGACACCTGCCGGGGCAGCTGGTCGGGAATGCGCTCCACGGTGAGCTGCACCGGCACGTCCGAGGTCCGGATCAACTGGTGCAACTCGTCGATTCCGGGCTGTGGCCCGTCCTCGTCCACTCCGGACCGCAGCACGCCGACCAGCGTGCGCAGTTCTTCCAGTGTGCGCTTGCTCAGGTGCCGGATGTTCTCCGCGGCCTGGTGCGCCTCGGTACCCGGCGCGGAAATCGACAGCACGTTGGCCTGCATCGCGATCAGCGTGATGTCGTGGGAGACCACATCGTGCATTTCCCTGGCGAGCCGGGCGCGTTCCTGCGCGCGGACGGCCTGGGCGTGCAGCCGCTGCTCGCGGTCCCGGCTCGCGGCCAGTTCGGCCAGCTTGTCGGACAGTTCGCTCCTGGCCCGGACCAGCAGGCCCAGCGCCACCGGCATCCCGGCGACGACCACGCCGTAGATCCCGTCGAGCACGTGCTCCTGCCAGCTGAGCGCGGCGAACTCGTCCAGCGGCCAGAGGATGAACCGGCTGGCCCAGACCATGCCGAAGCCGGCCATGGTCTGCCAGTTCAACCCGCGCCGGGTGGCCAGCATGCCGAGCGCGATCATCGCCGCCAGCTGGGCCCAGCCCGCGAGGTAACCGGGGAAGGTGGCCAGCACGACCCCGAACGGCAGCCACCGCCGCGCGACCAGCGCGACGCACGAGAGCGCCGAGAGCCAGATCGAATAGGTCATGGCCTCTTCGGGAAAGACGAGCCAGACGTCCAGTACGGCGAGCGCGATCGCCACGACGTCGATCGACAGCGCACGCACGGCCCGTTTCCGGAACCAGTCCGCGATGCTGCCGTCACGGATGTGCCCGGTCGTACCGGAACGGCCGACCGACATTCCTGGTATGGAGAGTCCCTCTGTGGTCATCGCATGGACCTCTCGTCTTGTGGACTTAACCATTGAGAGGGATCCATCACCCGATCGGGACGCGTCCACCGGCACAAATTAGCGGACGCTAACGTTGTTTTGCCGGTTGGCGGTAAGTTTCCGGCCATTCAGCCGTATGCCCGTACCGTTTGACGGCACGGGCTCACCCGTCCGGGGGATGACGCTGACTGTCCGATAATCGGACAGCGGAGGAGGGGTCAGAGGATGCGCGGACGGTAGACGTTCGACGTCTTCGCCGCGGCCGTGCGGTCCAGCAGCCAGAGCGTGCGGCGCTGCCCGCGCGCGCCCGCCACCGGCAACTGCACCTCACCGGCGCCGGCCAGCGCGAGCGCCACGGCGTCGGCCTTCGCCTCACCGGTGGTCACCAGCCACACCTCCGACGAGCGCCGGATCGCGGGCAGGGTCAGCGAGATCCGGGTCGGCGGCGGCTTGGGCGAGTTCCGCACGGCGATCACCGAGCGGTCGGTCTCGTAGACCGCCGGGGTCTCCGGGAAGATCGACGCGGTGTGGCCCTCGCCGCCGAGGCCGAGCAGCGTGACGTCGAAGGTCGGCACGTCGTGGTGGTCCTCCGGCCGCGTGTTGCGGGCCAGCACCCTGGCGTAGTCGGCCGCGGCGGCGTCCGGGTCGTCGCCGAACTCCCCGTCGGACGGCGCCATCGCGTGCACCCGCGCCGGGTCGACCGGCACGTGGTCCAGCAGCGCCTCGCGGGCCTGCTTCTCATTGCGCTCGTCGTCGTCCGCGGGCAGGAACCGCTCGTCGCCCCAGTACAGATCGAGCTTCGACCAGTCCACCGCGTCCCTGGCGGGGGAGTGCCGCAGCTCGCGCAGGATCGCGATGCCTGTGCTCCCGCCGGTCAACACCAGCGAGGCCGAGCCGCGCGCGGCCTGCACGTCGACCAGCCGGGTGACCAGCCGGGCCGCGCAGGCCGCCGCGAGCAACTGCGGATCGGAGTAGACGACAACCTCGGAAGTGCTCATGCCTTCGCTTTCGCCGGATCCTTCGCGGCCTTGCCCGATCCCCTGCCGGAAACCTTGCCCGTTCCCTTACCCGATGCCCCGGCCGGAGCCTTACCGGATTCCTCGCCGGAGTCGTCGGCCGGGTTTCCGGCCGATCCCTTGCCCGAACCCTTGCTCGAACTCCTGGTCGACTCCTTGACCGAGTTCTTGGTCGCCGCTTGGGCGGGGGCCTTGCCGGAGTCCTTGGCCGGACTCCCGGCCGAGTCCTGGGCAGCCCGCTTGGCCGGAGCTGAGGCCGAAGCCGAATCCGTGACCGCTGCCTTGACGGGAGCCTTGCGCGCGGTGGCCGCGATCTTGCCGAGGCCGTGCAGGGCTGCTTCGTAGATCTCGTCCGGGTCGAGCCGGCGGAGTTCTTCGATCAGGCAGTCCTTGTTGTCCCGCCGCTGCAGCGCGATCCGCCGCGCCGGCTGGCCCGGCTGGGTCAGCGTGCCCACCCGGCCGTCCGGCCGGGTCAGCTCGATCGCCCCGGAGCGCCGCTCCAGCGTGACCGACAGGATGCCCTGCGCACTGCTCGACTTCACCCGCTTGACCGGCGCCTTCAGGTACTCGGCCAGCCAGCCCGCCAGCAGCTCGGTCGACGGCGAGTCCGCCTCACCGGTGACCGTGGCCGAGAGCACCTTCTCATACGGCGGCAGGTCCAGCGCGCTGACCAGCTGGGCCCGCCAGTTGGTCAGGCGCGTCCAGGCCAGGTCGGTGTCCCCGTCGGTGTAGGACTTGCTGCGCGTGCCGAGCGCGCGGATCGGGTTCTTCTCCGCGGCCGAGTCGGTGATCCGGCGCTGGGCCAGCTCACCGAGCTGGTCCTCGGCCGGGTTGCGCGGCCCGGTCCCCGGCCACCAGGTGACGATCGGCGCGTCGGGCAGCAGCAGCGGCACCACCGCGCTCTGGCTGTTCGCCGCCAGCGCGCCGTACAGCCGCAGCACGATCACCTCGCTCGCCCCGGCGTCCCCGCCGACGCGGATCTGCCCGTCGATGCGCGGTGCCGCGGTCTTCGAGCCCTTGGCCACCACGATCACCCGCGACGGGTGCTCCCGGCTGGCCTCGTTGGCCGCGTCGATCGCGTCTTCCAGGTGCTCGTCGTCGTCCGCGGCGATGACCAGGGTCAGCACCCGGCCCAGCGCCACGGCGCCACCGCGTTCACGCAGCTCGACCAGCTTCTTGTTCAGCTGCGAGGTGGTGGTGGACGGCAGGTCGATGATCACGGGCGCCTCCAGTGTTTTTGCGGGACACCCGCACCCGGTCGGTGCCCGTGGCGTGCTTCGCGATTGTCGATCACGGGCGCCTCCAGTTGCGTCCGGTGGCCGCCAGCATCGCATCAGCCGAAGCTGGTCCCCACGAGCCCGGCGGGTACTCCTCGGGCCTGCCGTGCTTGGCCCAGTGCGCCAGCACCGGGTCGAGGATGTCCCAGGACAGCTCGACCTCTTCGTTCACCGGGAACAGCGACGGCTCGCCGAGCAGCACGTCCAGGATGAGCCGCTCGTAGGCCTCCGGCGAGGACTCGGTGAAGGCGTGCCCGTACCCGAAGTCCATCGTGACGTCGCGGACCTCCATCGTGGTCCCCGGCACCTTCGAGCCGAACCGCAGCGTCACGCCCTCATCCGGTTGCACCCGGATGACCAGCGCGTTCTGCCCCAGCTCCTCGGTGGCGGTGGAGTCGAACGGCAGGTGCGGCGCCCGCTTGAACACCACCGCGATCTCGGTGACCCGGCGGCCCAGCCGCTTGCCGGTGCGCAGGTAGAACGGCACCCCCGCCCAGCGGCGGTTCTGCACCTCCAGCGTCACCGCGGCGTAGGTCTCGGTGGTCGAGTCCTTGGAGAACCCGCCCTCCTGCAGCAGGCCGGGCACCTTCCTGCCGCCCTGCCAGCCGCCGGTGTACTGCCCGCGCGCGGTGGTCCGGTCGAACGGCGCCAGCGGCTTGGTCGCGCCGAGCACCTTGACCTTCTCCGCGCGCAGCGCCTTCGGCTCGAACGAGACCGGCTCCTCCATCGCGGTGAACGCGAGCAGCTGGAGCAGGTGGTTCTGGATGACGTCGCGGGCGGCGCCGATGCCGTCGTAGTACCCCGCGCGCCCGCCGAGGCCGATGTCCTCGGCCATGGTGATCTGCACGTGGTCGACGTAGTTGGCGTTCCAGATCGGCTCGAACAGCTGGTTCGCGAAGCGCAGCGCCAGGATGTTCTGCACCGTCTCCTTGCCGAGGTAGTGGTCGATCCGGAAGACCGACTCCTCGGGGAAGACGTCGTTGACGATCGCGTTCAGCTCCCGCGCGCTGCGCAGGTCGTGCCCGAACGGCTTCTCGATCACCACGCGGCGCCAGGTGTCCTGGTCGGTGGCGGCCAGCCCGGAGCGGGCCAGCTGCTTGGTCACCACCGGGAACGCGCTCGGCGGGATCGACAGGTAGAACGCGGTGTTGCCACCGGTCCCGCGCTCGGCGTCCAGGTCGCGCACGGTCTGCGCGAGCCGGTCGAAGGCGTCGTCGTCGTCGAAGGTGCCCTGCACGAACCGGATCCCCTCGGCGAGCCGGTTCCACACCGACTCGCGGAACGGGGTGCGGGAGTGCTCGGCGACCGAGTCGTGCACCAGCTCGCCGAAGTCCTGGTGCTCCCAGTCGCGGCGGGCGAAACCGACCAGCGAGAAGCCGGCGGGCAGCAGCCCGCGGTGGGCCAGGTCGTAGATCGCGGGCATCAGCTTCTTGCGGGACAGGTCACCGGTGACGCCGAAGATCACCAGGCTGGACGGCCCGGCGATCCTCGGCAGCCGCTTGTCGCGGTGGTCCCGCAGCGGGTTGGTCCAGCTCACGCCAGCGCCTCCAGCGCGGCCACCAGCTGTGCCAGCCCGGCGGCCCGGTCGGTGAAGTGCAGCCGCAGCACCGGGCGGCCGTGCTGGGCGAGCACCTGCCCGTCGCCGAGCGCCTGCGCCAGTTGCAGCCCGGCCAGGGTGTAGGGCCGGTCCGGCACGTCCAGATCGGCTTCCGCGGCCCCGGTCACCTGCAGGAAGAACCCGTTCGGGTGGCCGCCCTTGTGGTACTGCCCGGTCGAGTGCAGGAACCGCGGGCCCCAGCCGAAGGTGGTCTGCAGCCCGGTCCGCTTGGCCAGCTGCGCGCGCAGCAGCGCGGTGGACGCGTCGTCGAGCCGGTCCAGGTAGGCCTGCACGGCCAGGTAGCCCGGCCGCGCCGGGGACGACGCCGTGGCCGAGTCCAAAAAGGACTTCAGTGCCTCGGGCAGGTTCGCCGCGTCCAGGCCGTAGCCCTCGATCGCGCCGTCGGTGAACGACGGCTTGGCGCTGCCGCCCGAACCCGCGGGCTCGTCCAGCAGCGCACGCGCCGCCTTCTTCGCCGCTTCCACGTCGGGCTGGTCGAACGGGTTGATCCCGAGCAGCCGCCCGGCCAGCGCGGTGGCGAACTCCCAGAGCAGGAACTGCGCGCCGAGCTGGCCGGTGACCGCCAGCTGAGCGGGTGCCGTGGCCTGCCCGACCGCCACCGCGGTGGCGTCGGCCCCGGCGTCGGCGAACCCGGCCGCCTCCGGTGACTCGACCACCACCGGCAGCAGGCCGGTGCCCTGCTTGCCGGTGGATTCGGCGATCAGCTGCTCGGCCCAGTCGCCGAAACCCTTGATGCCGGAGCCGGTGTCGGCGAAGACGACCTTCTCGGCGTTCTGCGCGTGCCGGGCTCCGAGCGCCGCCGCCAGCCGGATGGCCGGGTTGGACTCGTCGTCGGCGGACAGCTGGTCGGCCACGCCCGCGGCCTGGTCCAGCAGCCGCGCCACGTCCGCCCCGGCCAGCCCCGCGGGCACCAGGCCGAACGCGGTCAGCGCGGAGTACCGGCCGCCGACGTGCGGGTCGGCCAGGAAGACCTTGCGGTAACCCTCCTGCTCGGACAGTTCCGCCAGCGGCGAGCCGGGGTCGGTGACCACGACGATCCGCCGGCTGGCCTCGATCCCGTTGTCCGAGAACGCCTTCGCGAAGATCCGGCGGTGGCTGTCGGTCTCCACCGTGCCGCCCGACTTCGACGAGACCACCAGCACGGTCCGCTCCAGGTCCCCGGCCAGCGCGTCGGCGACCTGCCCGGGGTCGGTGGTGTCGAGCACGGTGAGCGCGACGCCCTCGGTCCCGGTGATCACCTCCGGCGCCAGCGAGGAGCCGCCCATCCCGGCCAGCACCACGCGGTCCACGCCCTCGGACCGCAGTTCCGTGCGCAGCGCCTCGATCTCGCCGATCAGCGGGCGCGAGGACTTGTGCAAGGTGGTCCAGGACAGCCGGACGGCCGCCTCGGCTTCGGCCTCGGCACCCCACAGCGTGGGGTCCTGGGCGGCCAGGCGCGAAGCGGCCTTGTCCGCGATCAGGCTGTCCGCGAGCGGCTTCGCCTGTTCTTGCAGCGCGGGGTCGACGATCGTGACCCCCGCGCCCGTCTCTTCCGCTGCCATGCCTTCGCTCAGCCCTTCGCCTTCGCCAGCTGCCCGGTGACCGTCTCGAGCAGTTCGCCCCAGGACTTCTCGAACTTGTCCACGCCTTCGTTCTCCAGCGTGAGGAACACGTCGGTGATGTCGATGCCGACGCCCTCGAGCTTGGTGAAGACCTCGCGTGCCGCGGCTTCGGTGCCGGTGACCTTGTCGCCGTCGATCTCGGCGTGGTCGCCCGCGGCGAACAGCGTCTTCTCCGGCATGGTGTTCACCGTGTTCGCGACCACCAGCTGGTCCACGTACCGGGTGTCCGAATAGGACGGGTCCTTCACCCCGGTGGAGGCCCACAGCGGGCGCTGCGCGTTCGCGCCGTCGGCGGCCAGCGCCTTCCAGCGGTCGGAGGCGAACAGCTCTTCGTAGGCGGCGTAGGCGATCCGCGCGTTGGCGATGGCGGCTTCACCGCGCAGCGCCTTGGCCTCGTCGGTGCCGATGGCGTCGAGGCGCTTGTCGATCTCGGAGTCCACACGCGACACGAAGAACGAGGCGACCGAGTGGATGCCCTTGAGGTCGTGCCCGTTCGCCTTGGCCTGCTCCAGACCGGCGAAGTAGGCGTCGATGACCGCGCGGTAGCGCTCCTCGGAGAAGATCAGCGTGACGTTGACGCTGATGCCCTCGGCGAGCGTGCGGGTGATCGCGGGCAGGCCCTCCTCGGTGGCCGGGATCTTGATCAGGACGTTCGGCCGGTCGACCGTCTTCCACAGGTCCTGCGCCTGGTCCGCGGTGGCGTCGGCGTCCTTGGCCACCCGCGGGTCCACCTCGATGGACACCCGGCCGTCCACCCCGCCGGTGGCGCGGTAGACGTCGCGGAACAGGTCCGCGGCGTTGCGCACGTCGGTGGTGGTCAGTTCACGCACGGCGGCGTCGACATCGGCGCCCCGCGCGGCCAGCTCGCGGACCTGCTTGTCGTAGGCCTCACCCTTCGACAGGGCGCCGGCGAAGATGGTCGGGTTCGTGGTGACCCCCACGACGTGCTGGTCGCGGATCAGGCCGGCCAGGTTGCCGGAGTCCAGTCGTTCCCTGGACAGGTCGTCGAGCCAGATCGAGACACCGGCCTCGGACAGCCGGGCGAGCCGATCGGTGCTGCTCATGACTTCATCCCCTTCGGTGGAATTCAGGAGTTCTTGGCGGTGTCCAGCGACCGGCGCGCGGCGTCGACCACGGCTTCGGCGGTGATGCCGAACTCGCGGTACAGGGTGGCGAAGTCGGCGGAGGCGCCGAAGTGCTCGATCGAGACGATCTCGCCGGTCTCCCCGACGAACTTGTGCCACGACTGGGCCACGCCCGCCTCCACGGCCACGCGCGCCTTGACCCCGGACGGGATCACCGACTCGCGGTAGGCCTGGCTCTGCGCCTCGAACCACTCGACGCACGGCATGGACACCACACGGGTGGAAACGCCGTCGGCCTCGAGCTTCTTCCTCGCCTCGACGGCGAGCTGCACCTCGGAACCGGTGGCGATGAGCACCACGTCCGGGGTGGCACCGGAGGCCTCGGCGAGCACGTAACCACCGTGGGCCACGCCCTCGGCGCTGGTGCCCTCGAGCACCGGCACGTTCTGGCGGGTCAGCGCCAGGCCGGAGGGGTGGTGGACGTCCTCCAGCACGGCCTTCCACGCCGCGGCGGTCTCGTTGGCGTCGGCCGGGCGGACCACGTTCAGCCCCGGGATGGCGCGCAGCGCGGAGAGCTGCTCGATCGGCTGGTGCGTCGGGCCGTCCTCGCCGAGGCCGATCGAGTCGTGCGTCCAGACGTAGATGACCGGCGCCTTCATCAGCGCGGCCAGGCGCACCGGCGGGCGCATGTAGTCGGAGAAGATCAGGAAGGTCGCGCCGTAGGGGCGGGTGCCGCCGTGCAGCGCGATGCCGTTGAGGATCGAGCCCATCGCGTGCTCGCGGACACCGAAGTGCAGCGTCCGGCCGTACGGGCTGGTCTTCCACATGTCGGTGGCGGCGGACTCGGGACCGAACGAGTCGGCGCCCTTCATCGTGGTGTTGTTGCTCTCGGCCAGGTCGGCCGAACCGCCCCACAGCTCCGGCAGCGCGTCGGCGAGCGAGTTCAGCACCTCACCGGAGGCCTTGCGGGTGGCGATGCCCTTGGCGTCGGGCTCCCACGACGGCAGCTTGTCGGCCCAGCCCGCGGGCAGCTCGCGCTTGGCCAGCCGGGCGGCGAGCGCGGCGCGCTCGGGGTTGGCGGCGGCCCACTCGTCGAACTTGCCCTGCCACTCGGCGCGGGCGGCCTTGCCGCGCTCGGAGGCCTTGCGGGTGTGCTCGATCACCTCGGCGGCGACGTCGAAGTCCTTGGTCTCGTCGAAGCCGAGGATCTTCTTCACCGCGGCGACCTCGTCGCCGCCCAGCGCGGCGCCGTGCGCCTTGCCGGTGTTCATCTTGTTCGGCGCCGGGAAGCCGATCACCGTGCGCAGCAAGATGAACGACGGGCGGGTGGTCTCGGCCTTGGCGGCCTCGACCGCGGCCTCGAAGGCCACCACGTCCTCACCGCCGTCGACCACCTGCACGTGCCAGCCGTAGGCCTCGTAGCGCTTCGCGGTGTCCTCGGACAGCGCGATGTTGGTGTCGTCCTCGATGGAGATCTTGTTGTCGTCGTAGATGACGGTGAGGTTGCCCAGCTCCTGGCGCCCGGCGATGGAGGAAGCCTCCGAGGTCACGCCCTCTTCGATGTCGCCGTCGGAGGCGATCACGTAGATGTGGTGGTCGAAGATGCTCTCGCCGGGGGCGGGCTCGGGGTCGAGCAGGCCGCGCTCGCGGCGCGCCGCCATCGCCATGCCCACGCCGTTGGCCAGGCCCTGGCCCAGCGGGCCGGTGGTGGTCTCGACGCCGGGGGTGTGGCGGTACTCCGGGTGGCCGGGGGTCTTCGAGTCCCAGCGGCGGAGCTGCTTGAGGTCCTCCAGCTCCAGGCCGTAACCGGCCAGGTACAGCTGGATGTAGAGGGTCAGGCTGGAGTGCCCGGCGGAGAGGATGAACCGGTCACGCGCCGGCCACTCCGGGTCGGCCGGGTCGTGCCGCATGATCCGCTGGAACAGGGAGTAGGCGGCCGGGGCCAGGCTCATCGCCGTGCCGGGGTGCCCGCTGCCGCAGTTCTCCACGGCGTCCGCCGCGAGCACCCGGGCGGTGTCCACCGCGCGGGTGTCCAGCTCGGTCCAGTCGGCGGGGTAGTTCCGCCGGATGAGAGGGTTGTTCTCGCTGCTGAGGGCGGTTTCGGACACTGAACTCGAACTCCCCGTCTTCGGTGATTCGCTTGCTGGGAACGATGCTTGCCGGTGGGCGCGCCTTGATCGATCCGGGATGCACGATATTCCTGTTCGCCACCCCTCGCAGGGTGCGCCACGCCCACGCGGGCCAGCCTAGTCCTAGGCGTACCCGCCGCTGTGCGCCCCAACCGTGTCAAGACCCCCACAGTGGATACGCGCACGACGGCGATTACGATCGGTCAGGGCGCAGGCCCGGCGTGGTTTCGGGCCCACCGCGAGATCGATGTCCGAGCCACGTTCCACCCCGGACCGACTGTGAGTAGCAGGGAGCGAAATGTCGTTGGTGCACGCCGCGCACGGACGCGGTGAAACCAGCGCCGTGGACGCACCCGAGGAGCCAGGTGGCCGGCGCAGCCCCCGCCGGGTCATCGGTGCCTACGCCGCGCTCGCCAAACCGCGGGTGATCGAGCTGCTGCTCGTCACCACCATCCCGGCGATGTTCCTGGCCGGACGCGAGATCCCCGACCTCTGGCTGGTGCTGGCCACCCTGGTCGGCGGCACGATGGCCGCGGGCAGCGCGAACGCGCTGAACTGCGTGATCGACGCCGACATCGACAAGGTGATGAACCGCACCAAGCGGCGCCCGCTGGTGAAGGCCTCGGTGCCGCGGCGCAACGCGCTGATCTTCGGGCTGGTGCTGGGGATCGCCTCGTTCGCTGTGTTGTTCTTCACGGTGAACTTGCTTTCGGCGATCCTCGCCATCGCGACGATCCTGTTCTACATCTTCGTCTACACACTGGGCCTCAAGCGGCGGACGCCGCAGAACGTGGTGTGGGGCGGAGCCGCGGGCTGCATGCCGGTGGTGATCGGCTGGGCCGCGGTCTCCGGTTCGGTCCAGTGGCCCGCGTTCGTGATGTTCGGCGTGATCTTCTTCTGGACGCCGCCGCACACCTGGGCGCTGGCGATGAAGTACCGCGACGACTACGAGCGCGCGGGCGTGCCGATGCTGCCGGTGGTGGCCACCCCGCAGCACGTGGCCAAGCAGATCGTCATCTACTCGTGGGTGATGGTCGGCTGGACCCTGCTGCTGGCCCCGGCCACGAGCTGGCTCTACGCCTCGTTCGCCGCGCTCGCCGGTGCGTGGTTCCTGTTCTACGCGCACCGGCTGCGCGCCGCGGTGAACCGCGGGGTGGAGACCAAGCCGATGGCCTTGTTCCACCGGTCGAACACCTACCTGATGATCGTGTTCTGCGCGCTCGCCGTGGACTCCGCGATCGGCCTGCCCGTCATCGGCCTCCCGTTCCTCTGAGCCCCTGAGCCCCTGAATGCTATGAGTGGGGCATTACTAGCATTCAATGCAAGTAATGCCCCATTCATAGCGTTCCGTCAGCCGCCTTGGGCGTAGGCCAGTGGCGGCAGGATGGCCTGGGCGTCGGCGCCGCCGCGCCACAGGCCGATCACCAGCGCCGCGGTCGCTTCCAGCAGGCCGGCCCGCGCCAGGCCACCGCCCGAGGCCGGTATGCAGCCGAGGTCGCGCACCAGTGACTCCACTGTGGCCAATGCGGCCGGGTCGTCCCCGCAGAGCGGCACCACCAGCGGTGCGCCGTCGAACGCGGGTGGTGTCATCCGCCACACGTCCTCGTGGCACAGGTTGAACGCCTTGACCACGCGGGCGCCGCTGAGCTCCGCCACCCGTTCCGCGGCCGAACCCGTCCGGGTGACGAGTTCGCCGTCCACCACCGGGTTCGTGCAGTCGACGAGCACCTTGCCGGCGAGCGCGCCGCCCGCCGCCCGCAGCGTGTCCTCCACCCCTTCGTGCCGCACGGCCAGCAGCACCACCTCACCGAACTCCGCCGCCTGCGCGAAGGCGTCCGCCGGCGCGCGCCCGCTGGTCCGCACCTCGTGCCCGGCACGCGCCCACTGCGTCCCCAGCGCGTCGGCCATGTTGCCCGCCCCGAGAATCCCGATTCGCATCCGTTCCTCCGTCCGTGGTTGGAAGATCGACCGTAGGGATTCCGATGGGCACCATCCGGTGCCCGTGGAGGATGGAGTGGTATGCCCGAGTTCCTCGCCGACTGCCGTGCCCGCCTCGCCTTCGACCTGCTCGGCAACACCTGGAACTCCGTGGTGCTGTGGGCCCTGCGTCACGGGCCCCGCCGCCCCGCCGACCTGCGCGGGCAGATCGGCGGCATCCGGTCGAAGGTGCTCACCGAAACCCTGCGGCGGCTCGAGTTCAACGGCCTGGTGACGCGGCACGCCTACGCCGAAGCGCCCCCGCGCGTCGAGTACGCGCTCACGCCGCTGGGGGAGTCCCTGCTCGGGCCGATCGGCGCGCTGGGGGAGTGGGCCTTCGAGCACGGCGACGAGGTGATGGCCGCCTGGCCACCCGCGTAGAATCGATCGGAATCCCCCCGGCACGTGAAAGTGGGTCACCCTTGTCTGTGTCCGATATGGACGGTATGGACGATAAGGACGCTGCGGACTCAGCGGAAATCCGGTACGAGCAGTCGTACGTCACCAAGCTCTACGAAATGCTCGACGCCGAGCGCGACCTCACCCAGCGGCGGCTCGACGAAACCCTGCGCCTGACCGGCGGCACCCCGCAGGCCCGCACCGAGCGCGACGTCGCCACCGCGACCTACACCGAACGGCTGGCCCAGCTCGGCTCGGTGGAGCAGGGGCTGTGCTTCGGCAGGCTCGACTTCCACGAGCAGGAGACGGCCTACATCGGCAGGCTCGGCCTGTTCGACACCGAAGACGACTACCGGCCGCTGCTGGTGGACTGGCGGGCCCCGGTGGCGCGCCCGTTCTACCTGGCCACCGCGGCTTCACCCGAAGGTGTGCGACGGCGGCGGCACATCCGCAGCCTGTCCCGGCGCGTCACCGGCGTGGACGACGAGATCCTGGACCTCGGCGAGGCGAGCGACGGCGACCACGACCTCGGCCTGGCCGGGGAGGCGGCCCTGCTGGCCGCGCTGACCCAGCGGCGCACCGGTGAGATGAGCGACATCGTCGCCACCATCCAGGCCGAGCAGGACCGGATCATCCGCGCCGGGATGAACGGCGTGCTGGTGGTCCAGGGCGGGCCGGGCACCGGCAAGACCGCCGTCGCCCTGCACCGCGCGGCGTACCTGCTCTACACCTTCCGCCAGCAGCTGACCAAGCGCGGGGTGCTGGTGATCGGGCCGAACAGCACCTTCCTGCGCTACATCGGCCAGGTGCTGCCGTCGCTGGGGGAGACCGGTGTGCTGCTGGCCACGGTCGGCCAGTTGTACCCGGGCATCACCGCCACCGGCACCGACGACCGCGCCGCCGCCGAGGTCAAGGGCCGCGCGGTGATGGCTGAGGTGCTCGCGAACGCGGTGAAGGACCGGCAGGTGGTGCCGTCACCGGTGCTGGAAGTCGAGGTGGAGCGCGAGATCCTGCGACTGGACAAGCGCACCTGCACCGACGCGCGGGCGAAGGCCCGCCGTTCGCGGCGCCCGCACAACCAGGCGCGCCGCATCTTCGTCGCCGAACTGCTCGACGCGCTCACCCGGCAGGCCGCCCGCCGCCTCGGCGACAACCTGCTCGACGCGCGCGACGTCAACGACATCCGTGCCGAACTCGCCGAGGACAAGGCCGTGCGCCGGGCGATGGACGAGCTGTGGCCGGTGCTCACCCCCGAGGAGGTGCTCGACGACCTCTTCGCCGTGCCCGAGCGCCTGAGCGCCGCGGCGTCGAAGCTGCTCGGCGAGTCCGAACGCGCGCTGCTGCGGCGTGAGCCGGGAGCGGACTGGACCCCCGCCGACGTCCCGTTGCTGGACGAACTCGCCGAACTCCTCGGCTGGGACGACACCGAGGAACGCGCCGCGCGGGCACGCGAGGAACGGGAGCAGCGCGCGTACGCCGAGGGTGTGCTGGACATCCTGGAGCAGGACGAGGAGATCATCGACCCCGAGCTGCTGCGGGTGAGCGACGTGCTCGACGCGGAACTGTTCGCCGAGCGGCAGCAGGAGCGCAGCGAGCTGACCGCCGCCCAGCGGGCCGCGCAGGACCGCACCTGGACCTTCGGGCACGTGATCGTGGACGAGGCGCAGGAACTGTCCGAAATGGACTGGCGGATCATCATGCGCCGCATCCCCAGCCGGTCGATGACCGTGGTCGGCGACGTGGCGCAGACCGGGGCCGCGGGTGGCGCGTCGGCCTGGGGCGACGTGCTCGGCAAGTACGTGGCGGACCGGTGGCGGCTCGAGGAGCTGACGGTCAACTACCGCACGCCGGCGGAGATCATGGCGCTGGCCGCGCGGGCGCTGGAGCGGGTCGGCCCGGAACTGAGGGTGCCGACCTCGGTGCGGTCCACCGGTGTCGAACCGTGGCAGGCACCACTGGCCTCGGCCGACACCAGGGCGCTGGTGGCCGCCGAGCTGTCCGAAGTGGACGGCGGAACGGTGGCCGTGCTGTGCCCGCCGGAGCGGGTCGAAGCGGTGCGGGAACTGGTGGGCGAGGACGACCGGCTCTCGGTGCTGACCGTGGAACTGGCCAAGGGCCTCGAATTCGACTCCGTGGTGCTCGTCGCGCCGGAGGAGATCGCCGCCGGGTCACCGCGTGGCTGGAACGACCTGTACGTGGCCCTGACCCGCGCCACGCGGCGGCTCGGGGTGCTCCACGCCGGGTCCGAGCCGTTCCCGGCCGGGAGCTAGGCTGCCCGTCATGCGGAACTCTGCCAAGCTCATGGTCGTGGTCGCCGCCGCACTGACCCTCGGTGCGTGCGCCAACTCCGAACAGGCCTCCACCCAGCCCCCGGGTTCGACCCAGCAGCCGTCGATCGCGCCCGCCGGGCCGAACACCGGCGTGCCGGGACCGGGCTCGGCGACGGCGCCGCCCGGGCAGCCGACCGGGCCCGAGTGCACGGTGGACCAGATCGAGGTCACCGGTGAAGTGGGCCAGGAGCCGGAGATCAAGCTGCCCGACGGCTGCGCCGCCCCGACCAAGCTGCTGACCAAGGACCTCGAGCCGGGCCAGGGCACCGTGGCCGCCGCGGGCAGCGCGATCGAGGCGAACTACCTCCTGATGACCTGGAGCAACAAGCAGGTCGCGGACAACTCGTACGAAAAGGGCGAGCCGCTGGCGCTGACGCTGGGCGCGCAGCAGGTCATCCCGGGCTGGGAGCAGGGCCTGGAAGGCATGTACCAGGGCGGACGGCGGCTGATCGTGGTGCCGCCGGACCTGGCGTACGGCAAGCAGCTCGGTCACCCGCTGCAGAAGGAAACCCTGGCCTTCGTGGTCGACGCGGTGAAGGTCGCCCCGGGCACCAACTGAGTCCGCTGAGGACACGAATGTGGCTTTGGGGGCCGAATCCGCCCCCAAAGCCACATTCGTGTCGCGGCTTACGGGATCAGCAGTAGCTTTCCGGTGGTTTTCCGGCCCTGCAGGTCTTCGTGGGCTTGGCGTGCGTCCGCGAGGGGGTAGCGGCCGCCGATCCGGATCTTCAGGGAGCCTTCCGCCACGGCGCCGAACAGTTCCTCCGCCCGCCAGTCCAGTTCCTCACGGGTGGCGGTGTAGTCCCCGGCCTTGGGCCGCGTCATGAAGATCGAGCCGGCGGCGTTCAGGCGCAGCGGGTCGACCGGCGGCACCGCGCCGCTGGCGTTGCCGAACAGCACCAGCATGCCGCGCCGCCGCACGCTGGCCATGCTGCCGTCCACAGTGGACTTGCCGACCCCGTCGTAGACCGCCGCGACGCCTTCGCCGTCGGTCAGTTTCCTGGTCGCCTCGGCGAAGTCCACCTGGTCGTACCGGATCACCTCGTCCGCGCCTGCCTCGCGCGCGAGCTGCTCCTTCTCCTCGGTCGACACGGTGCCGATCACCCTGGCGCCCTTCGCCTTGGCCAGCTGGGTGAGCAGCAGCCCGACCCCGCCCGCCGCCGCGTGCACCAGCACCGAGTCGCCCTCCTGGACCGGGTAGGTCGACGAGACCAGGTAGTGCGCGGTGATGCCCTGCAACAGGGTCGCCGCGGCGATGTCGTCGCCGACCTCGCCGGGCACGCGGACGGCGGCCGCAGCGGGCACCCGTGCCTGTCCCGCGTAGCTGCCCGAGACGCCCTGCCACGCCACCCGGTCACCGGTGGAGAACCCGCTCACGCCCTCGCCGACGGCGGTGACCCGCCCCGCGCCCTCCAAGCCGAGCACCAGCGGCAGCTCCACCTGGTACAACCCGCCGCGCTGGTAGGTGTCGATGTAGTTGACCCCGGCCGCGGCCACCTCGACCAGCAGTTCACCCGGCCCGGGCCCGCCCGGGTCGATCTCGGTGAACTCCAGTACCTCCGGGCCACCGGTCCGCTGGATCCGTACTGCTGGGGTGGGCATGCGTCCTCCTCGGTCGTGCGCTTCCTCCTCCTGGCAACTATGGCCGGGGCCACGATGTTCCGCCTACCCGCCGCCGGCCGGATAAGCTCGGCGCGTGGCTGAAGAGAACGAGAAGACGCAACCGGCCGAACCGACCAGCCGTCAGCTGGGCACCGCCCGCGAGTTCGTGGCGAAGCACGGCGAAGCGGGCCGGGCCGTGGTGGAGAACGTCGGCCGCGCCGGGGCCAGGGTGGTGCTGGTCGGCGCGGACGGCGCGCTCGGCGACGTGTTCGTCCCCAGCGTGGAGACCGGCGAGAAGCTGGTGGCCGCGGTCGACGGCCTCGAAGCGTCCACCTGGGACAACGAGACCGTCGGCGCGACCAAGATCGGCGCGCGTCACCGCCGCCGCATGGCCCGCCCGCTCTAACCGGCGGACTCGGCGGGTTTGACCAGCTTGGCGGCCAGGCGTTCCGGCTTCGGCCAGCGCACGTCACGCGCCCAGCCGAGCTTTTCGAACACCCAGATCACCCGCGCCGACACGTCGACCTGACCGCGCAGCACCCCGTGCCGGGCGCAGGTCGGGTCGGCGTGGTGCGAGTTGTGCCACGACTCACCCATGGACAGGATCGCCAGCGGCCAGAAGTTCGACGCCTTGTCCCGGCTGGCGAACGGGCGGTCGCCGACCATGTGGCAGATCGAGTTCACCGACCAGGTCACGTGGTGCAGGAAGGCGATGCGCACCAGCCCGGCCCAGAAGAACGCGGTCACCGCGCCCCACAGCGACCAGGTGAGCAGGCCGCCGAGCAGGGCGGGCGCGGCCAGGCTGAGCGTGGTCCACAGCCAGAAGTAGCGGTTGACCACGCGCAGGTCGTCGTCGGCCAGCAGGTCCGGGGCGAACCGCTCGTAGCTGGTCACCTCGCGCTGGAACATCCAGCCCATGTGCGCGTGCCAGAACCCCTTCGCCAGCGCCATCGGCGAGGTGCCGAACAGCCACGGCGAGTGCGGGTCGCCCTCGCGGTCGGCGAAGGCGTGGTGCCTGCGGTGGCTGGCGACCCAGAAGATCACCGAGCCCTGCACCGCCATGCCGCCCGCCACGGCGAGCGCGATCCGCAGGGGCCGCGCCGCCTTGAACGCGCCGTGGGTGAAGTAGCGGTGGTAGCCGACGGTCACGCCGAGCGTGCCGATGACGTAGAACGCCGCCGCGAGGCCGACGTCGACCCAGTTGAGCCCCCACCCCCAGGCGAAGGGCACCGCTGCCACCAGCGCGGCGAACGGGATGAGCAGGAACGCCTTGAGCACCACCATCTCGGCGGTGGAGCGCTGATGGGAAACGATCGGCTTCGGCCCGGTGGCCGCCGAGGGTGACTTCATGGGCCTGAGCCTATTCGGACATTTGGGCTGGCGGCCCGCGCCCTCGTTAAGCGCCGGTGTCGGTCAGTCGGCGGTCGCGAGTACCGGGGCGTCCGCGGGGTACCTCGACGGCACCGGACCGCGGTCGCGGGTGGCGCACCACAGCGCCGCGGTGGCCACGATGACCAGCGCCGAACCGAGCACGTGGAAGGAGACCAGCGCCTCCGGGATGCCGAGCGCGTACTGCAGGCTGCCGAGCCCGCCCTGCGCCAGCGCGACCCCCCACAGCACGCCGTAGCGCCGCCAGATCGCCGCGGGCACGCCGGTGCGGGAGAAGTTCAGCCCGAGCACCGCCAGCACGACCAGGAACGCCACCAGCAGTCCGCCGTGGACCTGGGCGAGCGTTTCGATGGGCGCGTCGAGGCGCGGGGTGTCGGGGTCGCCGCCGTGCGGGCCGGCCCCGGTCACCGTGGTCCCGGCGACCAGCACCGCGCCGAGCAGCACGACCAGCGCGACCATCAGCTTGCGGCCGAGCGGCTGGATCAGCCAGCGCGGCCGCTCGTCACCCTCGTCGAACGCGCGCAGCAGCATGAACGCCAGCCACACCAGCGGGGTGGAGGCGAGGAAGTGGATCGCCACGGTCCACCAGAGGAGCCCGGCGAGCACGGTCATGCCGCCGACCACGGCCTGGGCGACCACGCCGAGCGGCATCGTCCAGGCCAGCGCGACCAGGCGCCGCCTGCTCGGCTGGTCGATCTGGATGCGCCACGCGGCCAGCACGCACAACCCGGCCACCACGATCACCAGCCCGGTGAGCAGCCGGTTGCCGAACTCGATCCACTGGGTCAGCGCGTCCAGTTCGGGGTGCTCGACCGGGAACATGCTGCCCGGGAAGCACTGCGGCCAGGTGGGGCAGCCGAGCCCGGAGCCGGTGACGCGCACGATCGAGCCGGTCACCCCGATCCCGCCCTGGGTGATCACCGCGGCGATGGCGAGCACGCGCCGCACCACGATGGACGGATAGGGAAGGCGGGCGACGAGCGACTTCAACGGCACGCACCGATGGTAGGCGGCCGGTTCCCCACCCCAGCTGAGAGGTCACGCGGCTTGGACCCACCTCACACCGGCCCCACGCGAAGCCGCGCCGATGGCTGGACCGGCTTCTGGTCCGGCCCCCAAGGCCGGGGCAGAAGGCGGTCCAGCCATCGGCTCAAAAGCGGCTTCGCCGCCTCGGCGGAGCCGAGGCCAAAGACTCAGTTGAGGCGGGTGGTGCGGGTGGCGAGCGCGCCCGCCGCGGCGGCCCACACCGCGAGCACGCCGACCGGGCCCCAGCTGAAGTGACCGTCCAGCAGGGCCGAGCGCAGCCCTTCGGCGAGCGCGCCGGAGGGCAGCAGGGCGACGACGTCGCCGAGCGCGCCCGGCATCGCGGCGGGCACCAGCAGGATGCCGCCGGCCAGCAGCAGCACGAACCACACCACGTTCGCCAGCGCCAGCACCGCCTCGGCCTTCAGCGAACCGCCCAGGAGCACGCCCAGCGCGCCGAAGGCGAAGGTCCCGGCGACCAGGAACACCAGTGCCGCCAGCAGCCCGCCCGGCGACGGCGACCAGCCCAGCAGCGCGGCCACCAGCCCGAGCACCACGGCCTGGATGGCGACCACCACCAGCGCCGCGAGCAACCGCCCGGCGACCAGCAGCCAGCGCGGCAGCGCCGTGGCCGACAGGCGCTTCAGCACGCCGTAGCGCCGGTCGAACCCGAGCGCGATGGCCTGCCCGGTGAACGCCGAAGACATCACCGCCAGCGCCAGGATCCGCGGGGTCACCCAGTCGGCCGCGGCGACGGGGCCCAGTTCACCCGAAGGCAGGATGTCCAGCAGGCTCAGCCCGAGCAGCAGCGCCAGCGGGATGAGCAGGGTGAGCAGGATCTGCTCGCCGTGGCGCAGGGTCAGCGCGATCTCCACCCTGGCGTGCGTGCGCAGCATGCGGCCGAGCGCGCCGCGGCCCGGCGCGGGGGTGAAGGTCCCCGGCGCGAAGCGGGGGTGGCCCTCACGAGCCCTGGTGGCGGTCATCCGCGCAGCTCCCGTCCCGTCAGCTCCAGGAACACCTCTTCGAGGTCCCGGCGGCCGACGTGCAGTTCTTCGGCGAGCACGCCCTGCTGGGCGCACCACGCGGTGACCGCGGACACCACCTGCGGATCGACCACCCCCTCCACCCGGTAGCTGCCGGGCGCGGACTCGCGCACCACGTAGCCCTCGGGCAGCGCCGCCGAAAGCAGCGCGGTGTCGAGCCCGGCTCGCGCGCGGAAACGCAGTTGCGCGGCTTCACCGGCCTCGGCGGTCAGTTCGCTCGGCGCGCCTTCGGCGATCACCTTGCCCCCGTCGACGATGACCACGTGATCGGCGAGCGTTTCGGCTTCTTCCATCAGGTGTGTGGTCAGCAGCACACTGACGCCGTCGGCGCGCAACGCCGCGAGCAGGTCCCAGACCAGGCGCCGCGCCTGCGGGTCCATGCCCGCGGTCGGTTCGTCGAGGAAGACCAGTTCGGGGCGCCCGACCAGGGCGCACGCCAGCGACAGCCGCTGCTGCTGGCCACCGGAGAGCCGTTTGAACGGGGTGCGGCGCGCGCCGTCGAGGCCGAGCACTTCGAGCAGCCACGACGGGTCGAGCGGGCGGGCCGCGCAGGAGGCCACCAGCGCGAGCATCTCGTCGGCACGCACGCCGGGGTAGGCGCCCCCGCCCTGCGGCATCACGCCGATCCGTGGCCGCAACTTCGCGCCCTGGCCTGCCGGATCCAGCCCGAGCACCCGGACGGTCCCGGAATCGGGCCGCTGGAAGCCTTCGCACACCTCGACCGTGGTCGTCTTGCCCGCCCCGTTCGGGCCCAGCAGGGCCAGCAGCGTGCCCTGCGGCATCCGCAGGTCGAGGCCATCGACGGCGGTGACCTTCTTGGTGGATCCGAAGCGCTTCACCAGCCCGGTTATCTCCACGGCGGGTGCACTCACAACAAGCAAGGGTAGAGGTTGCCTCAGGCGGGCTGTCTGCGGCTGGGGTAGACCTCGTCGTCGAGGTGCGCTTCGGACAGCGCGCCGGAGATCGCGGCGGCGTCGGGCCGGGCGAAGATCAGCGGGCACATGCGGCGCACCAGCAGCAACGCCAGCACCACCAGCACGATCGCCGCGGTGTAGGCCTGGAACGGCACGAAGGTCCGGCCGCCGAAGCTGCCGCCGGTGGAGAAGACCACCAGCGAGAGCACCACGCTCGACCAGGTCGCGGCCACCCGGAACCGCGAGGTGCCCGCCGCCGCGGCCAGCGGGATGGCCGCCCACAGCAGGTACCAGGGCTGCAGCGCCACGTGCAGCACCATCACCGCGCCGAGGGACACGCCGAGCCCGATGATCGGGCGGTAGCGCCACTTCAGGCTGTCCCAGATGAACTTCGCGGTGACGATCGCGGCCACCAGGTAGCCGAGGTTGCCCAGGATCGGCACCAGCGCGTTCGTGTGGTTCCCCAGATCGAGTGAAATGCCGAGCAGGCCGCCGAGGTTGCCGAGTTCGGCGGTCGGCGAGATCCACGCCCGCACCAGCCCCGGCGTGTCCAGCGCGCCGATCCAGCCGAAGCCGAGGCCGGTGAGCAGGCTGACCCCGACGAAGACCACCGCGAACACCGCGAACATCGGCGCGGCCGCGCGGAAGAGGTCCTTGATGCCGCCGTGCCAGCGCCGCGCCACCATCACGGTGAAGAACGGCAGCGCCAGGATCGCGCTCACCTTGACCAGCACGCCCAGGGTGATCACCGCCACGCCGAGCGCGATGAACCGCAGTTCGCCGGGGGCCACCGGCGGGGGCGTGTCGCCCTTCACCCGCCTGGGCAGTTTCCGCAACCCCAGTTCGAGCCCGGCGACCATCAGCCCCAGCGCCAGCGCGTCGTTGTGGGCGCCGGCGACCAGGTGGAAGATCAGCAGCGGGTTGAGCGCGCCCAGCCAGAGCGCGGTGGCGGGCTGCACGCCGAAGCGCGAGGCCAGCCGCGGCAGCGCCCAGACGATCAGCACCACCCCGGCCACGGCCAGCCCGCGGTGCAGCATCACGCCGGTGACGATGTTGTTGCCCGACACCTCCGCCAGCCAGCTGCCGAACCGCAGGTAGAGCGGCCCGTAGGGGGCCGGGGTCTCCCGCCACATGTTCGACACGCCCGCGGTCAGCGGGTCGCCGATGCCCAGCGCCTCGGCCGGACCCAGCGCGTACGGGTCCATCCCGCGGCGCACGATCTCGCTCTGCGCCAGGTAGCTGTAGACGTCGCGGGAGAACAGCGGCGGGATGAACAGCAGCGGGGTCACCCAGGTGATCAGCGCCCGGTGCAGCTGCTTCGGCGTGGCCAGCCGGGCATTGGCCGGGCGGGCGAACCGGCCGAGCATCAGCCAGGCGATGACCACCATCAGGATGCCGGTGGCCGCGATCGCCAGCGAGACCGTGGAAATGCGGGCGAACACGCGCAGGACCGGGATCTCCAGCACCGGGTTGATCACCGGGGCGGCGCCCGCCCCCAGTGAGCCGATCGCCAGGAACAGCGACCCGGTGGTGCCGAACCGGCGGATGATCTTGAGTGCGCGCTCCTCGGTGACGTCCAGCGGTTGCGGTACGGCGGGCTCCACGGGCGACCTGGTCTCCACTCCGGCAGGGTATCCACTGGGCTGTCACCGTGATGTCGGTCACCCGCAAATGGCCCTCCTTTGCCCCTCGCCCCGATATACGACACACTTGTGTTGTGAAAAAGACGGGCACCTCGGGACAGCGGCGGGACGGCGACGACCGGACCGCGGCCGCCGGCGTGCCCGCGCAGGCCAGCGCCGACGGCCGGACCCGGCACGAAGTGGCGCGGCTGCTGCTCGAAGAAGGGCCGATCACCGCCGCGGTGGTCGCCGAGCGGCTCGGCATCAGCCCGACCGCCGTGCGCCGCCACCTCGACACCCTGCTCGACGGCGGGGAGGCCGAGGTGCTCGACGCACCCCGGCGCGGACCGCGGGGGAGGGGACGCCCGGCCAGGGCGTTCCGGCTCACCGACAGCGGCCGGGCCCGGTTCGGGCACGCCTACGACGACCTCGCGGTCTCGGCGGTCCGGTTCCTCGCGGAGCACGCGGGCCCGGACGCGGTCCGCGCGTTCGCCGAGAGCCGCGTCGCGGCTCTGGTGGAGCCGCACCGCGACGCGGTGACCAGCTCCTCGGAGCCCGCCTCGCGGGCGGAGGCCCTCGCCACGGCCTTGACCAGGGAGGGTTACGCTGCCTCGACCCGGCAGGTCCGCACGGGCGAACAACTGTGCCAGCACCACTGCCCGGTGGCCCACGTGGCCGCCGAGTTCCCCCAGCTCTGCGAAGCCGAAACCGAGGCCTTCGCGAAGCTGCTGGGTACCCACGTGCAGCGCCTCGCGACCATCGCGCGCGGGGACACCGCCTGCACCACACACGTACCCGCGGAGAATCCGCGCGGTATGGAAGCACCATCTCCGGACGGAGGGAATCCCGTATGACTGCCGCTGCCGAGCAGCGCACTCCCACCACAGCGCCCCTGTCCCAGGAAGAGACAATCGACTCCCTGGGCAACTACGCGTACGGCTGGGCGGACTCCGACGCCGCCGGGGCCAGCGCCCGGCGCGGCCTCAACGAGGATGTCGTCATCGACATCTCGGCGAAGAAGTCCGAGCCGGAGTGGATGCGTGACGCGCGCCTCAAGGCGCTGAAGCTGTTCGACCTCAAGCCCATGCCCAACTGGGGCGCGGACCTGTCGGGCATCGACTTCGACAACATCAAGTACTTCGTGCGCTCCAGCGAGAAGCAGGCCACCAGCTGGGAAGAGCTGCCCGAGGACATCAAGAACACCTACGACCGGCTCGGCATCCCCGAGGCGGAGAAGCAGCGCCTCGTCGCCGGGGTCGCCGCGCAGTACGAGTCCGAGGTCGTCTACCACTCCATCCGCGAGGACCTGGAGAAGCTGGGCGTGCTCTTCCTGGACACCGACACCGCGCTGCGCGAGCACCCGGAGCTGTTCAAGGAGTACTTCGGCTCGGTCATCCCGGCCGGGGACAACAAGTTCTCCGCGCTGAACACCGCGGTGTGGTCCGGTGGCTCCTTCATCTACGTGCCGCCCGGCGTGCAGGTGGACATCCCGCTGCAGGCCTACTTCCGGATCAACACCGAGAACATGGGCCAGTTCGAGCGCACGCTGATCATCGTCGACGAGGGTGCCTACGTGCACTACGTCGAGGGCTGCACGGCGCCGATCTACCAGTCCGACTCGCTGCACTCGGCGGTCGTGGAGATCATCGTGAAGAAGGGCGGCCGCTGCCGCTACACCACGATCCAGAACTGGTCGAACAACGTCTACAACCTGGTCACCAAGCGGGCCAAGGCCGAAGAGGGCGCGACCATGGAATGGGTCGACGGCAACATCGGCTCCAAGGTCACGATGAAGTACCCGTCGGTCTTCCTGATGGGCGAGCACGCCAAGGGCGAAGTGCTCTCGGTCGCCTTCGCCGGTGAGGGCCAGCACCAGGACGCCGGCGCGAAGATGGAGCACCTGGCGCCGTACACCTCCTCGACCGTGGTGTCGAAGTCGGTGGCGCGCGGCGGTGGCCGCACCTCCTACCGCGGCCTGGTCAAGATCGCCAAGCGGGCGCACCACTCGCGGTCCAGCGTGGTCTGCGACGCGCTGCTGGTGGACACGATCTCGCGTTCGGACACCTACCCGTACGTGGACATCCGCAACGACGAGGTGTCCATGGGCCACGAGGCCACGGTCTCCAAGGTCAGCGCGGACCAGCTGTTCTACCTGATGTCGCGCGGCCTGACCGAGGAAGAGGCCATGGCCATGGTGGTCCGCGGGTTCGTCGAGCCCATCGCGCGCGAGCTCCCGATGGAGTACGCGCTCGAGCTGAACCGCCTGATCGAGCTGCAGATGGAAGGGTCCGTCGGCTGACATGACGGCTAGCACTGGAACTGAGAACAACGTGGCCGCCGCCGCGCGGGAGGCCGTCATCCCGGCTGCCTCCCGCGCGGAGCGGTTCGCTTCCTACGACGTCGAGGCCTTCGAGGTCCCCGGCGGGCGCGAGGAGAACTGGCGCTTCACGCCGATGAAGCGCCTGCGCGGCCTGCACGACGGCACCGCCGTCGCCGACGGCCGGATCACCGTGGAGGCCGAGCTGGCCCCCGAGCTCCAGCTGGAAACGGTCGGCCGGGATGACGAGCGCCTCGGCGCCGCGGGCGTGCCGAGCGACCGGATCGCCGCGCAGGCGTACTCCGCGTTCGAGACGGCCACCGTGGTGACCGTGCCCAAGGAGACCCGGGCTTCGAGCGCGAGCGTGGTGCGCCTGGTCGGCCCCGGCGAGGGCAAGACCGCCTACGGCCACCTCCAGGTCCGCGCCGAGGCGTTCGCCGAGGCCGTGATCATCCTCGACCACACCGGTTCGGGCACCTACGCCGACAACGTGGAGTTCGTCGTCGGCGACTCGGCCAAGATCACCGTGGTGTCCGTGCAGGACTGGGCCGACGACGCGGTGCACGTCTCCGAGCAGCACCTGAAGCTGGGCCGGGACGCGGTGCTCAAGCACACCGTGGTCACCCTCGGCGGCGACCTGGTGCGCGTTTCGCCGACCGCGACGTTCGCGCAGCCGGGCGGCGAGGTCGAACTGCTGGGCGTGTACTTCGCCGACGCGGGCCAGCACCAGGAACACCGGCTGTTCGTCGACCACGCGGTGCCCCACTGCAAGTCGAACGTGATGTACAAGGGCGCGCTGCAGGGCGACGGCGCGCACACGGTGTGGATCGGCGACGTGCTGATCCGCGCGGCCGCCGAGGCCACCGACACCTACGAGCTCAACCGGAACCTGGTGCTCACCCAGGGCGCGCGCGCCGACTCGGTGCCGAACCTGGAGATCGAGACCGGGGAGATCGAGGGCGCCGGGCACGCCAGCGCCACCGGGCGGTTCGACGACGAGCAGCTGTTCTACCTGCAGTCGCGCGGCATCGCCGAAAAGCAGGCGCGCCGCCTGGTCGTGCGCGGGTTCTTCCACGAGATCCTGGCGAAGATCACCGTGCCCGAGGTGCGCGAGCGCCTCGAAGCCGCGATCGAGGCCGAACTCGAAGCCGTCGGTGTCTGAGCGCGCTGCCTGATATCCCCCGAACTGAGGAAAAAGAAAGACTCATGGCCACTCTGGAAATCAAGGACCTGCACGCCTCGGTCACCACCGACGAGGGCGCCAAGGAGATCCTCAAAGGCGTGAACCTGACCATCCGCTCGGGTGAGACGCACGCGATCATGGGGCCCAACGGCTCCGGCAAGTCGACCCTGTCCTACGCCATCGCCGGGCACCCGAAGTACGAGGTCACCTCGGGCCAGGTGCTGCTCGACGGCGAGAACGTGCTCGAGATGAGCGTGGACGAGCGCGCCCGCGCCGGGCTGTTCCTCGCCATGCAGTACCCGATCGAGGTGCCCGGTGTGTCCATGTCGAACTTCCTGCGCACCGCGGCCACCGCGGTCCGTGGCGAGGCCCCCAAGCTGCGCCAGTGGGTCAAGGAGGTCAAGGAGGAGATGGGCAAGCTGGACATCTCCGCCGAGTTCGCCGAGCGCAGCGTGAACGAGGGCTTCTCCGGTGGCGAGAAGAAGCGCCACGAGATCCTGCAGCTGGCGCTGCTCAAGCCGAAGTTCGCCATCCTCGACGAGACCGACTCCGGCCTCGACGTGGACGCGCTGCGCGTGGTCTCCGAGGGCGTCACCGAGTACAAGGCGAACAACGAGGTCGGCGTCATGCTGATCACGCACTACACCCGGATCCTCAAGCACATCACGCCGGATTTCGTGCACGTGTTCGCCGGCGGGAAGATCGTCGAGTCCGGTGGCGTTGAACTGGCTGACGAGCTCGAGGCCCACGGCTACGTGAAGTACGCGGGCAAGGCCGAGAACGCCACGGCCGCCGCGGTCTGACGGCCGCTCGCCCCGGAATCCACCACACGACCGAGAGGAGCCGGCCTTGACCACCACCGCCGCCGACTCTGTGCCCTTGGACGTCGCCGCGCTGCGCGCCGACTTCCCCATCCTGTCCCGTACCGTCCGGGACGGGAAACCCTTGGTGTACTTGGATTCCGGGGCCACCGCACAACGTCCGGCGCAGGTGCTCGACGCCGAGCGCCGGTTCCTCGAGACGGCCAACGCCGCGGTGCACCGCGGTGCGCACCAGCTCGCCGAGGAGGCGACCGACGCCTACGAAGACGCCCGCGCGCGCATCGCGGAGTTCGTCGGCGCCACCCCGGGTGAGCTGGTCTTCACCAAGAACGCCACCGAGGGCTTCAACCTGGTCGCCTACGCGATGAGCAACGCGGCGACCGCCGGTGCCGAGGCCGCCCGGTTCAGCATCGGCGAGGGCGACGAGATCGTCATCACCGAGATGGAGCACCACGCGAACCTGGTGCCGTGGCAGCAGCTCGCCCACCGGACCGGGGCGAAGCTGCGCTGGTTCGGCGTGACCGACGAGGGCAGGCTCGACCTGTCCGAGCTGGACTCGCTGATCACCGAGCGGACGAAACTCGTGGCGTTCACCCACCAGTCGAACGTGCTCGGCACGGTCAACCCGGTGGCGACGCTGGTGGCCAAGGCGAAGCAGGTGGGCGCGCTCACCCTGCTCGACGCCTGCCAGTCGGTGCCGCACGCGCCGGTGGACCTGGCCGCGCTCGGCGTCGACTTCGCCACCTTCTCCGGGCACAAGATGCTCGGCCCGTCCGGGATCGGCGTGCTCTACGGCCGCCGGGAACTGCTCGAGGCGATGCCGCCGTTCATCACCGGCGGGTCGATGATCGAGCTGGTGCGCATGGAGGGTTCGACCTTCGCGCCGCCACCGCAGCGGTTCGAGGCGGGTTCGCCGATGACCTCGCAGGCGGTCGGCCTCGGTGCCGCGGTGGACTACCTGTCCGCGGCCGGGATGGACGCGATCGCCGCGCACGAGCACCGGCTCACCGAAGCCGCGATCGCCGGGCTCGGCGAGATCGCCGGCGTCCGGATCATCGGACCCACGGATCTGGCCGACCGCGGGGGCGCGGTGTCCTTCGTGATCGACGGGGTGCACCCGCACGACGCCGGGCAGGTGCTGGACAGCCTCGGGATCGCGGTGCGCGTCGGGCACCACTGCGCGTGGCCGCTGCACCGCCGGATGGGGGTGCCCGCCACCGTGCGCGCGTCGTTCTACCTGTACAACGAACTGTCCGAAGTGGACGAACTGGTGCGCGGTGTGCGCGAGGCGCAGCGCTTCTTCGGGGTGGCTTGATGCAGCTGCAGAGCATGTACCAGGAGATCATCCTGGACCACTACAAGAACCCGCACGGCCGCGGCCTGCGGGAGCCGTTCGACGCCGAGTCGTTCCAGGTGAACCCCACCTGCGGCGACGAGGTGACGCTGCGGGTGAAACTCGACGGCGGTACCGTCACCGACATCTCCTACGAGGGGCAGGGCTGTTCGATCAGCCAGGCGTCGACCTCGGTGCTGACCGACCTGGTGGTCGGGCACACCGTGGAGGAGGCGATGCGGACGCTGGACGCGTTCGTCGAGCTGATGCAGGGCCGGGGCCAGGTGGAACCGGACGAGGACGTGCTCGAAGACGGCATCGCCTTCGCGGGGGTCGCGAAGTACCCGGCGCGCGTGAAGTGCGCGCTGCTGGGGTGGATGGCGTTCAAGGACGCGGTCGCCCGTACCGCGGGTGACGGTTCGAGTGGTTCGAACGGTTCGAACGGAGAGGTGAAATGAGCGAGACCGAAACCGACGCGCCCGCCCACCGCGAGGGCCGCACCGCCGCCGACCTGCCGGAGCAGCAGGCGCCGGCGGCCGACCTCGCCAAGGTGGAGGACCTCGAGGAGGCCATGCGCGACGTGGTCGACCCCGAACTGGGCATCAACGTGGTCGACCTCGGCCTGGTGTACGGCATCCACGTCGAGCCGGACAACACCGCCACCATCGACATGACGCTGACCTCGGCGGCCTGCCCGCTGACCGACGTGATCGAGGACCAGACCGCCTCCGTCCTCACCGGCGGCGCCGGCCTGGTCAAGGACTTCCGGATCAACTGGGTCTGGATGCCGCCGTGGGGCCCCGAAAAAATCACCGACGACGGCCGGGACCAACTACGAGCCCTCGGCTTCACCATGTAACCCCGGGCACCTTCCCTCGCGAAGGTGCCCACACACTCGTGCACCCGAGCCCCACACTCGGGCATGCGAGTTCCACATTCGTGCGCTCGAGTTCTACGTTCGTGCAGTCGAATGCCGCGTTCGCGGAGCCGGGTTCCACACTCACGCAGCTGAGTTCCACACTCAGGTAACCGGGGTGGCCAGGTGAGGCCGTGGAGGAGGCGCGAGCGGTCTCAGGCCAGGACCCCGAGCAGAAGCCAATAGCCGCCGCCTCCGGTGAGTAGGCCGATGAGCAGGCCGCCGGCGATCTCGGCGGGGGTGTGGTGCCGGAGGCTGAGGCGGGACCAGCACACCCAGGCCACCAGCACCAGGAGCAGCAGCACGAGGGCCGTGCCGTAGGTGACCGCGAGGATGAGCACCGCGCCGACGGCCACCCCGGCGTGCATGGAGACCTTGAGCCCGGCGCCGAAGGTGACGGCCACGCTGACGACCAGGCAAGCCAGCATCGCCGCCGCGAGGGCGAGCATCTGATACGGCGCGCCGCCCAGAATCAGCAGGACGAATCCCGCCGCGAGCGAGCCGATGCACGCCGCGAACGGGATGACGCGCCCGGCCCGGTCGGTGACGTGGTGGCTGTCCCACCTGCCTTGCCGGGCACCGCGCACGATGACGGCCATGGGGATGAGCGACCCCGTCACACCGACGACCAAACCCCAGAGCAGCGTCTCGCCGGGATGGAAATCGGTGACCCGCCAGGCGACGACGAGCGGAAGACCGAGTACCCAGACCCACGGCGCCAGGATCTCGGTGCCGAGCCGGGCGAATCGGGATTCGGCGAGTTGTGCTTCCTGCATGGCAGGCATGTTAGCGTTCGTATAACAGCCTATACTGCCGCGCTTCGGACTTCCGGATGGTGGACGGCGGCGAAGGGCAGGTTCGGATGATCGGGTGAGGAGCCAGCTCTTCTCGCGCCGGTTCCGGGTGCCCGGCAACTCGGCGACCTGCGGGCCGATCGCCGAACCGCGGCTGGTTCACTCCGGCCGCCGGGCTGTTCAAAGCACTCATCTGAGCCGTCGCTGCGTCCGGAACACCACGAACAGCAGCCGCAGCCCGACCAGGAGGCTGACCACCAGCAGGTGGTAGCCGAACAGCTGGTTCAGCGAGACGTCCGGCAGCACCCGCGGCCCGCTCGCGCTGCCGAGCAGCAGTACCGCCATGATCCCGGTGGCCAGGCCGGTCGCGGCGAGCAGGATCTCGTGCAGCCAGCCGGTGATCACCTGGCGGTCGCGTTCGTCGGCGAACAACCGCACGTTGACCGACAGCCTGCCCTGCTCCAGCGCGGAACTGATCCGGTCCAGCCGCCGCGGCAGCCGCCGCATCACCGGCAGCAGCGACATCAGCTCGTCGGTGGCGGCCTGGCGCAGCGAGTCCGGGCGCAGCTTCTCGCCCACCTTGGCCATGGCGAACGAGCGCGACTCGCTCATCACGTCGAACCCGGGTGACAGCAGGCCCAGTGTGCCCTCCATGGTGGCCAGCGCGCGGAACACCGCGGCGATCGGCGGCGGCACCGACAGCCGGAACCCGGAGATCACCTTGAACAGGTCGGTGAACAGGTCCAGGTCCGGTGCCTGCCGGTGGCTGAAGTGCTTGGCCACCAACGCACCCAGCGCGCGTTCGAGCCGTCGCTCGTCGATGTCGTCGGGCCGGTCGACGATCTCCAGCAGGCCGTCGCGCAGCGCCGCCGGGTCACCGTGGTCGATCGCGGCGAGCAAGTTCTGCAGCCCGCCGCGCAGGCTCGCGTCGAGCCTGCCGACCGAACCGAAGTCGAGCAGGCCGAGCCGCCCGTCGGCGAGCACCAGCACGTTGCCCGGGTGCGGGTCCGCGTGGAACACCCCGTGCAGCATCACCTGGTGCAGCAGGCAGTCCAGCAGCGAGCGCGCCAGCGCGGGCCGCCGGTCGGCACGCACCGCGGCCGAGTTCAGCGGCGCTCCCTCGAGCCTGCTCATCACCAGCACGCGTTCGGTGGACAGTCCTTCGTGGACGGTCGGCAGCGCCACCGAGTCGTCCGGCCGCGCGGCTCGCACCGACGCCAAGTTCCGTGCCTCCACCCGGAAATCCAGCTCCTCCACCAGTGCGACGGCGAAGCCCTCGGCGAGTTCGGTGACGCCGAGCGAGCGCGCCCACCGCGTGCGCAGTTCCAGCGAACGCGCCACCCGGTGCACGATGTCGAGATCCCGCTCGACCACGCGGCGGACGTCGGGCCGCTGCACCTTGACCACCACCTGCTCACCCGAGCGCAGCTTCGCGCGGTAGACCTGCGCGATCGACGCCGCGGCGATCGGCTCCGGGTCGAACTCGGCGAACACCTCGGCGGGCGGCGCGCCCAGTTCGTCCTCGAGCACCCGCTCGATCAGCCCGGCCGGGGCCAGCGCGACCCCGTCCTGCAGCCGGCTCAGCTCGTCCAGGAACGGCTGGGACAGCAGGTCGGGCCGGGTGGACAGCACCTGCCCGAGCTTGACGAAGGCGACCCCGGCCTCTTCGAGCGCCTTGCGCAGAGACCTGGCCAGCGCGGCTTCCCGGCTGCGATCGGGGTCGCGCCGCCCGCTCAGGTACGGGCCGAGCCCGTGCTTGACCGCGATCCGGGTGATCTGCGAGTACCGGCGCCCGCGGGCGGCCTTCGCCCGTGCCGCCCGGATCCGCCCGAGCAGGCCGAGCCCGCCGCCGGTCGGCAGCGCGAGTTCGGCGACGAACAGGAAGACCAGCGTGGTGACGAAGGCGGCCCCGGCGATCGGTACGAGCAGGCCGACGAACGCGGCCGGACTGTCCGGGTCCACCGGGGGCAGCAGGGTGAACACCCCGGTGACCACCAGCCAGCCGAGCAGGGCCCCGGCGAGCGCGCGGACGGTGCCGATGCGCACGCCGAGCACCCGGCGCGAGGCGGCCACCAGCGGCCACAGGAACACCACGTATAACGGGAGACTGAGCAACCCGAAGAGCAAAGAGGACACTCACGGAGTAGAGCAGTCCAAGATGAGCCGAGGGGTCCACCTCGCGCGGGGCAGCCCTCCCTCCGGAGAGGGAACCCCGGGTCGCGCGCACCCGCCTACGATCGGATCGTGCGCGTGCTGAACCCGGTGGTCGACCGGTCGACCTACCGCCGCTGGGCCTACCTGATCCTCGGCGGCGCGCTTTCGGTGCCCTACCTGATCTTCGCCTCGATCGCCATCCCCTCGGTGAGCCCGTTCGCGGCCACCGTCGGCATGGCGGCACTGGTCGGCGGGCTGGCGGCGCTCCTGGTCATGGCCACCACCTCGTTCCTGCCCGCGGTCCGCGTGCTGGAAGGCACCGCCGTGCGCGAACTGCTCGACGACCCGGCGCCGGGCGCGAGCTTCGGCCGCGCGGAGAACTGGCCGGTGCGGCTGCGCTCGAGCGCGATGTTCCTGCTGCACGTGGTCAGCGGGAGCGTCTTCAGCTTCCTGAGCCTGGTCCTGCCGGTGCTCTTCGGGTTGTCGCTGGCCGGGCCGTTCACCGGGCGGATCGCCATCGCCACCGAGGAGGGCATCCCGGTGCCGCGCGGCTGGGCCGGTGCGTGGATCCCGGCGCTGTTCCTGCTGTCGGTGATCGGGCTCGTCTACGCGGTCTCGGCAGCCGGTGCCCTGCTCAGCCGGGCGGCGGCGGTGCTGCTCGGGATCTCGGCGGCGGACCGCATCGCCCAGTTGGAGAAGCGCACCGAGCAACTCGCCGAGCGCAACCGGCTCGCCAGGGAACTGCACGATTCCGTGGGGCACGCGCTGAGCGTGGTGACCATCCAGGCCGGGGCCGCACGGCGCACGCTGCGCCGCGACCCCGACTTCACCGAGCGCGCGCTGGAGGCCATCGAGGATTCCGCCCGCTCCGCACTGGAGGACCTGGACCACGTGCTGGGCCTGCTGCGCGAGGAGAAAGCGGGCAAGGCACCGCAGGCGGGGCTGACCGAACTGCCCGGCCTGCTGGAGGCGACCCGGCTGGCGGGCGTGCCGGTGACCGCGGAGGTCACCGGGGAACCGGCCGAGGTACCCGCCGTGGTTTCCCGCGAGGCGTACCGGATCCTGCAGGAATGCCTGACCAACGTGCTGCGGCACGCGGGTAAGGTCCCGGTCGGCGTGCACGTGGCGATCGGCGGCGAACGGCTGGACCTGCTGGTGCGCAATCCCGCCGGGGCGCCGGTGGCCTCGCGCGGCACCGGCGGGCGCGGCGTCCGCGGCATGGCGGAACGGGTCGAGGTCCTGCGCGGGGAGTTCAGCGCCGGGCGCAACGGAGAACACTGGGAGGTCGTGGTGGGATTGCCTTGGGGTGCCGGGAAATGAGCGGTCCGGGGGTCCGGGGGTCGTCCCCCGAGGGGACGGCCCAGCGCATCGGTGTGCTGCTGGTCGACGACGAGCAGCTGATCAGGGCGGGGCTGCGGGCGATCATCGAGTCCGAGCCGGGGCTGACCGTGGTGGGGGAGGCCGGCGACGGCGCCGAGGTGCCCGGACTGGTCAGCAGGCTGCGGCCGGACGTGGTGCTGATGGACGTGCGGATGCCCGCGGTGGACGGCATCCGCGCCACCGGGCACCTGATGTCCACAATGGACAACCCGCCGAAGGTCGTGGTGGTGACCACCTTCGAGAACGACGACTACGTCTACGAGGCCCTGCGTGCGGGAGCGAGCGGCTTCCTGCTCAAACGCGCCCGGCCGGAGGAGATCGTCTCCGCGGTGCGCACGGTCTCGGCGGGCGACTCGCTGCTCTTCCCAGCCGCCATCCGCCGCCTCGCCGCCGCCCACGGCGACACCGGCACCCAGGACCGGCTCGCCGGGGCCGGGCTCACCGAACGCGAGTCCGAGGTGCTCCGCCTGGTCGCCAAAGGACTGTCCAATGTGGAAATCGCCAGTGAGCTGTTCCTCGGCGTGCAGACGGTGAAGACCCACGTCGGCAACCTGCTGGCGAAACTGGGCGCGCGCGACCGCACGCAGGCGGTGATCAGGGCCTACGAATCCGGTTTCATCAAGCCGGTGGGTTGAGGCGTGCTTCCCGACCGCCCCGGCCGCGCAGGACTTCGACGCGGTCGGAGCCGGGGCGCCCGAGGACCCAGCTCGACCCGGGTACCTCCTTGGCCCGTTTCTTCAGCGGTGCCAGCAGTTTCGACACCTCGCGGTAGGAACCCACCGACGCGGTCGTGCAGACCAGCGTGGCCAGCGAGACCGACACCGGACGGCCGTCGGCCGACCACGAGGTGTCCACCATCGCGGCGGCCAGGGTGGCGATCTCGTCCACGTCGCAGGCGACCAGGAAGTCGTCGCCGCCCACGTGGCTCAGGGTCACCTTGGGCAGGCGCGCGGCCACCTCGGTCAGCGCGCGGCCGAGTTCGCGGATGAGGTCGTCGCCCGCGGCGAAGCCCACGTTGTCGTTGACCGCCTTGAACGAGTCCACGTCCAGCCAGGCGGCGACGAACGGCTCGCGGGCGGCGATCCGGCGGTCGATGTCCCTGGCCACGGTGTCGGAGCCGGGCAGCCGGGTCAGCGGGCTGAGCGCGGTGGCCTCCTCGACCTTCGCCTCCGCCACCCCTCGCACCACCTCGGTCACCAGCACCACGCCGAGGCACCGGCCGCGGCGGTCGACCACCACCACGTCGTCGCCGGTGCGGTCCCAGTCGGCGTCGGCCACCACGTCGAGCAGTTCCAGCGCCGAGGCCTCGGCGTCGATCGTGTGCGGGGTGTCCGCCAGCCGGCCGGCGGAGCGCTTGGCGTGCAGCGCGTGCCCGTACGGGCCGGTGAAGGCGAGCAGGAACCGCGCCCGGTCGACCGACCACAGTGGACGTTCGCGGTCGTCCACCCCGACGATGCCGGTGACCCGGTCCGAGGCGGCCAGCGCTTCCCTGACCTCTTCACAGGTGGCCGAGGCAGGCAGGGTGGTGGCCGGCTTGAGGAAGTCCTTGACCCGGGGTGCGGCCTGCCGGGTGACCTGCTCGGTGGTCACCGGCAACGGGGTGGTCATGCCCTCGAGCCAGCTGTCGTGCTCGGTGCCGGTGAACAGCGGCCCCTGCGCCACCCGGATGCCGAGCCCGCGCACCACCTCCAGGTGCGCGGGGTTCTCCACGCCGGTGGCCACCAGCCGGGCGCCGGTGCGGGACGCGAAGTGCAGCAGGGCCTCGAAGATCGCCGCCGAAGCCGGGTCACCGGGGGCGCGGGTGGTGAGCGTGCCGTCGACCTTGAGCGTGCTCGCCGGCGCGGCGGCCAGCAGCGCCAGCGGCAGGTCGCCGCGGCCGAGCCCGTCCAGCGCCAGCCGGAAGCCGAGGTCGGTCAGCGCGGCCATGCTGTCGAGCAGGTCCGCCGGGCGCACCCGGCCGAACGGCGGGCCGATCTCCAGCACCACCTCACGCGGCCGCCTGCCGACCTCGTCCAGCACGTCGAACAGCGGGGTGAACCGCGCGGCGCCCTCGGCGACCGAGGCGGCGGTCAGGTTCAGGTGCAGCGGCAGCAGTGCCTGCCCACCGGCCTCCTGGCGGACGGCGTGCGCGGCCAGTGCCACGTCGGTCTCGGCGAGCCTGCCCGCGCGGGCGGCTTCGTCGAGCAGCCTGGCCACCGAGTGCTCCCCGTGGCCGGCGCGGGCGAGCGCTTCCAGCGCCACGGCACCGCCGGTGTGCAGGCTGTACAGCGGCTGGAAGGCGAAGCTGACGGCGATCTGGGGCGGACCCACGACCGCATGGTGCCCACCCCGCGGCGACTTCGGGTGGTCTGTAAACAGAAGTTCACCGGCTGGTCGCGCAATTAGACCATCCGGGCGCGGATCCGCCAGGGTGCCCGCCGGAAAAGGCCCATCATGGCGGCGGTCATCCCGGTCAGGTCCTCACGCCCGGAGAGATAGGCGCGCTGCGAAGCCGGGTCGAGCGCGAAGAACATTTCGAAGAATTCCGGCACCTGCGCCGGCGGCAGTCCGGTCAGTACGCGCAGCCCGAACTTGCGCAAGGCGTGCACCTGGCGTGCGCGAGCAGAGGCCACCACCTGCCGTGCGGCACGATCGGCGGCGGCGGGATTTCCGGCATTCGCGATGGCCTGGGCCACCGGATCAGCGAGCCGCAGCGAAGTGCCGACGCTGTAACCGGTCGCCGGGTGCACGAAGCCCCCCGCGACACCGAAGGCGAGCGTGCGCGGAATGGGCAGATCGAGCGGAATGCGCACGCGTTCGGGATCACGTGGTTCGGCGATTCCCGCGGCGGCCAGGCGTGAGCGCAGGCGGGTGGAAAGAATGCCTTGCGCGAGCCCGGGTTCGCGCGCCAGGCAGGTTTCCTCGACGAGCGTCCGACCGTCGCCGAGCGGCAGCGAATAGAGAAAAGTCGGCGTTTCCTCGCCACCCCGATCCGGTGCGGGCCGCCAGTCCATGAACACGGCTGTGCCGGGGGAGTGGCCGGTCACCCGCTCGGCCAGATCATCGGGCAGCGCGAGCCCGAACGCGGTCTGTTCCGCGGGCCGCCGCGCCGGGCCGCCGGACAGCGCGCGCCGGGCGCCGGTGGCGTCGACGGCCACCGAGCAGGCCAGCCGCCTGCCGTCGCCGAGGGTGACCGTCGCGCCACGAGCGCCGCGGATCACCTCGGTCACGCGCCCGGTGATCGTCTCGACGCCCGGATCGGCCAGCCAGGCACGCAGACCGGCGTTGTCGAGCACGACGTACTCGCGGTCGATCGCGTGCGTGGTGAGGGCCGTGACCAGCACGGTGTGCGGCGCGGCGGCCACAGCCGAATCGGGCAGGCCTGGCACCTCGTCGCGCCAGAGGCCGTAGGTCGGCGTCCACGGGCGCCGTGGTGCCGGGTCGATCAGCACCGTCCGCAGTCCGGCGCGGGCGCAGGCCCCGGCCAGCGCCCAGCCTGCCGGGCCCGCCCCGGCGATCACGGTGTCCATTCGCGAATCCCACCACAGGCGCCGTTAGGGTGGGGCGCGTGCCGACCAACTCCGCCGAAGACCCGCGAGCACGCCGCCGCGACCACGATCGGCAGGACGCGCGCGCGGCGCGGTCCTCGGCGGCCGACCTGGCGAGCAGCCCGTTCCGGATCGACCGCGACCGGATCGCCGCCTCGCCGTTCTTCGCCCGCCTCGGCGGGGTCACCCAGGTGGTCAGCGCCGGTGGCGCCGGTCTGCTGCACAACCGGCTCACGCACAGCCTCAAGGTGGCGCAGGTGGCCAGGGCGATCGCCGAGCGGCTGGCAGGCTCGCCGGACACCGCCGAACTCGCCGAGAAGCTGGGCGGCTGCGATCCCGACGTCGCCGAGGCGGCCGCGCTCGCGCACGACCTCGGGCACCCGCCGTTCGGGCACCTCGGCGAGCAGGTGCTCGACCGGATCGCCCGCCACCGGTACGGGCTGGCGGACGGGTTCGAGGGCAACGCGCAGACCTTCCGCATCCTGACCACCACCGACGTCCGCGGCCCCGCCGCGATCGGCCTCGACCTGACCGCCGCGGTGCGCGCGGCGGTGCTGAAGTACCCGTGGGCCCGGTTGCACGTGCCCGACCCGCACCCCTCCGCCATGCGCGTGCCGCCGCGTGGTGCCGCCGAGCCGGAGTCCTCGCCGGGCACCGGGGCGAGCAAGTTCTCCGCCTACTGCACCGAGCTGGACGACTTCGCGCAGGCGCGGGCGCCGTTCAGCGGCAGGCTGGAGCACTGGCAGCAGACGGTCGAGGCGTCCGTGATGGACACCGCCGACGACATCGCCTACGCCATCCACGACCTGCAGGACTTCCACCGCATCGGCGTGCTGCAGCACGCTTCGGTGGCCGCCGAGCTGGGGCAGTGGTCCGCGCACATGGCCGAGCTGTCCGAACTGGACGCCGGCACGCTGGCCACCGAACGGCGGAAACCGGGCTACTCGCTGGAACGCCTGCGGCGGCGCATGCACGCGAAGGACCGCTGGATCGTCGACGACGAGGCGTTCGCCATGGCGGTGGCCCGGGTGCGCGGCGAACTGGTCGACGACCTGCTCGCGGGTGCCTTCGACGGGTCCATCGAGGCCGAGCAGGCGACCGCCGCGTTCTCCGCGCGCTGGACCGCGCGGCTGGTCGACGGCGTGTCGCTGACCCCGTCGCCGTCCACCCGCTCGGGGCACGTGATGCTGCGGCCCGCGCAGTGGCACGAGGTCCAGGTGCTCAAGTTCGTGCACCGGCGGTTCGTCCTGCTGCGCCCGGACCTGGCGCTGCACCAGCGCGGCCAGGCGAGCCTGGTGTCCACTTTGGTCGACGCGCTGGACGCCTGGCTGGTCGACCGCGACGAGGCCTCGCGGCTGCCGCGGCGGCTGCACGACCTGGTCGAACTGGCCCACCGCGAGTACGCGCTGCTCGCGCGCGACACGCCGGAATTGCTGGTCGGTGCCACCGGCGAGCCGATTCGCGGACAGGACGAGGTGCGCGGCCTGGCCAGGGGACGCGCGGTGGTCGACTTCGTCGCGTCGCTGACCGACAAGCAGGCGGTGAGCCTGCTCGACGCGCTGTCGGGCCGGGCGTCGCAGCCGTGGTCGGATTCCTTCGTCCTGTAGCAACAGGCCGCCCTACCTGGTGAGGAATTCACCTTCGAGGGTCACTCGAAAGGGTGCTGCGTCACTCCGGCGCTCTGCACTTAGGTGGTCTCAGCCGGTGATCACCGGCGGTCGGCCAGCGTGAGTCGGGGCACGCGCCAGGAATCCGGAGGCGCTCGTGCGTCCAGCTCAGTCACCCGGTAGGAGATCGCGAAGAAGAGGGTTGGCCACAGCGGCCTGCCTGGCGGTCGCCGCCGGAGTGCTCGCCCCGGCGGCCGCGGCGGCGGATCCCGCCGCGGACGTCCAGCAGAAGGTGCTCCAGCAGATCGCCGCGCTGCAGGAGCTCAAGCGGGCCCAGGGTCCCGCCGACGCCAAAGTGGACAGCCACCTGCTGGTCGAACAGCAGCGGCGCGCCCAGCGCGTGCCCGCCGGTGAATTGTCCGCTTTGGACACCGGTGCGAAGGTCACCGAACGCGGCACGGTCACCGTGGACATCCGCGCCACCGAGGTCACCGACGACCTGCTCGCGGGCCTGAGCGCCGTGGGCGCGGAACTGCGCACGGTCTCGGCGAAGGCGGCCAGCATCCGGGCCGAACTGCCGCTCGACGCGGTCACCACGCTGGCCCAGCGCGCCGACGTGCGGCTGATCGAGCCCGCCGTGCAGGCCGTCACCGCGCACCAGCTCAGCAACCCCGGGAACGGCACAGCCCGGGCCCCGCGGTCGGACGACGCGCCGGTCCAGAGCAAGGACGAGTTCGCCGCGAAGCTGCAGGCCGAGCTCTCGCAGGCCGAGGTCGGCATCCAGGCCGGGCCGGTCACCAGCGAGGGCGACCGCGCGCACAACGCCGACACCGCCCGCCAGCAGTACGGCATCAGCGGCGCCGGGGTGAAGATCTGCGCGCTGTCCGACGGGGTCGCCTCACTGACCGCCTCGCAGGCCAAGGGCGAGCTGCCGCCGTCGATCGACGTGCTGCCGGGCCAGGAGGGCAGCGGTGACGAAGGCACCGCGATGCTGGAGATCATCCACGACGTGGCCCCGGGGGCGGACCTCGGTTTCGCCACCGCGTTCAGCTCCGACGCCGGGTTCGCGGACAACATCCGCAAGCTCCGCTCCGACGCGGGCTGCGACATCATCGTCGACGACGTCCTCTACTTCAAGGAATCGCCGTTCCAGGACTGGATCATCGCCCAGGCGGTGAACGAGGTGACCACGGACGGCGCGCTGTACTTCTCCTCGGCGGGCAACGAGGGCAACACCAGCGACGGCACCACCGCGCACTGGGAGGGCGACTTCGCCGATTCCGGGCTGCAGGCGGGCAAGTTCTCCGGCGCGGCGCACGACTTCGCCGGTGCCGGGGGCACGCAGATCTTCCAGCCGATCTCCGACGCCTCCTCGGCCTCGGTGGTGGTCACGCTGTTCTGGTCGGACCCGGTCGGCAAGTCGGCCAACGACTACGACCTCTACCTGTTCAACTCCGCCGGTGCGGTGGTGGCGATGAGCCAGAACAACCAGACCGGCACGCAGGACCCGTACGAGCGGCTGGACACCCCGGCGTTCGGCGGCACCGGCCTGCGCCTGGCCGTGGTCAAGTACTCCGGCGAGAACCGGTACCTGTCGCTGTCCGGGCTCGGCGGGCGCTTCTCCGACTCGGCCGACGGCCTCAAGGCCTACACCACCCCGGGTGTGACCGTGGGCCACTCGGCCGCGCGGCAGGCCTACAGCGTGGCGGCGACCCCGGCGGCCAAGCCGTTCGGCTCCCCGCTGGAGCCGGGTGACCCGGCCAACCCGACCGGCCCGTTCCCGGGTTCGTTCGGCCCCAGCACCCAGGTCGAGCGGTTCAGCTCGGACGGCCCGCGCCGGGTGTTCTACGAGGCGGACGGCACCCCGATCACCCCGGGCAACGTCTCGGCCAGCGGCGGCGAGGTGCGCCAGAAGCCGGACCTGACCGCGGCCGACGGCGTGAGCACCAGCATCGCCAACTTCAACCCGTTCTTCGGCACCTCGGCGGCGGCCCCGCACGCCGCGGCGATCGCCGGGCTGGTGCTCTCGGGCAACCCGGACCTGCACCCGAAGGAGATGCGCGAAGCGCTTCTCAACACCGCGGCCGACATCGAACTGGCCGGGACCGACGTGCTCAGCGGCGCCGGCGTGCTGCTGGCCGACCGGGTGCTGGCCTACACCGGGGCCAGCCCGCAGCCGGTCGCGGTGGCCAAGGCGCCCGCCGTGGCCGCCCCGGACGGCTACCTCGACCCGGGCGAGACCGCCAAGCTGACCCTGCCGGTGACCAACACCGGTGACGGCGCGGCGGTGTCCACCAGCGTGGTGCTGACCTCGCCGACGCCCGGTGTGACCATCACGCCGCGGTCGAAGTCCTACGGCACGATCAGCCCGAAGCAGACCGGGGTCAACGAGTTCGGCCTGACCGTGCCGGCGACCCACGAACTCGGTGAGCCGGTGCTGGTGGACGCGAAGGTGAGCTTCGCGGGGGCGCATTCGCCGACCACCGTGCGGTTCCCGCTGCCGGTCGGCAAGCCGTCGCCGGTGGCCACCGACTTCGCCTACACCGGGGCGCCGGTGGCGATCCCGGACAACAACCAGGTCGGCGTGAGCGTGCCGATCCAGGTGGCCGGGGTCGGCCGGGCGTCGAAGCTGACGTTCTCGCTGGACGGGAGCACCTGCAGCACCGACCAGACCTCGACCGCGGTGGGGCTGAGCCACTCCTACGTCGGTGACCTGGTCGGCACGCTGACCGCGCCCTCGGGCGCGCAGGCGGTGGTGTTCCAGCGCAACGGCAGTTCGGGCAACAACCTGTGCCAGGTGGTCTTCACCGACAGCGCGGCACGGGCGTTCAGCTCGGTGACCTTCGCCGACGCGCCGTTCACCGGGTCTTGGCGCCCGGCCGCGACGCTGTCCGGGCTGGCCGCCGAGCGGGTCGACGGCACCTGGACCTTCCACGCGCGTGACGTCGTCGGCGGTGACGCCGGCACCATCCGCGCGGTTTCGTTGCACATCAACGGTTATGTCAGTGGCACTGCGGCGGGCAAGCCCGCTCAGGCGCACCAGGAAGTGCGCAACGGACCGGTCCGCCCGGTCTGATCCACCCCTGCTGAAAACCCGCCTCCCGCACTGTCCGGAATGGACAGTGCGGGAGGTGTGGGGTGATCTCCGCCATGGGCGGGGTAAACCGGTGGACAGCGGACCGTACACTGGGAGCGTGGATATCCTCCTCGAGTAGCGTGCCGCCCGCGTGAGCACACCGCGGGCGTATCCGACGCTGCCCGGAATCCATCACCTCCCACCTCGGAGTTTCCTTTGATCACGGCCTCCGGCCTGGAGCTGCGCGCCGGCTCCCGCCTCCTGCTCGCCGACACCTCCCTGCGCATCCAGCAGGGCGACCGCATCGGCCTGGTCGGCCGCAACGGCGCCGGCAAGACCACCACGCTGAAGGTGCTCGCCGGTGAGGGCGAGCCCTACGCCGGCGAAGTCCGCCACACCGGTGAACTCGGCTACCTGCCGCAGGACCCCCGCGAAGGCGACCTGTCGGTCACCGCCAAGGACCGCGTGCTCTCCGCGCGCGGGCTCGACGCGCTCCTGCGTGACATGGAAAAAGCCCAGACGGCGATGTCCGAACTGGTCGACGACAACGAGCGCGACAAGGCGATCCGCCGCTACGGCAGGCTGGAGGAGCGCTTCTCCGCCCGCGGCGGGTACGCGGCCGAAAGCGACGCCGCGCGCATCTGCGCCAACCTGGGCCTGGCCGACCGCGTGCTGGCGCAGACCCTGAGCACGCTTTCGGGTGGCCAGCGCCGCCGGGTGGAGCTCGCGCGCATCCTGTTCGCCGCCTCCGAGGCGGGCGCCAGCGGCCGGTCCGACACCATCCTGCTGCTGGACGAGCCGACCAACCACCTCGACGCCGACTCGATCACCTGGCTGCGCGGCTTCCTCAAGGCCCACGACGGCGGCCTGGTGGTGATCAGCCACGACGTGGAACTGCTCGCCGAGGTGGTCAACAAGGTCTGGTTCCTCGACGCCACGCGCAGCGAGCTGGACCACTACAACATGACCTGGCAGCGCTACCTCGACGCGCGCGCCACCGACGAGAAGCGCCGCCGCCGCGAGCGCGCCAACGCCGAGAAGAAGGCTTCCGCGCTGCAGCAGCAGGCGGCCAAGCTCGGGGCCAAGGCGACCAAGGCGGTGGCCGCGAAGAACATGGCCCGCCGCGCCGAGCAGATGCTGGCCAACCTCGACGAGACGCGCCAGGCCGACAAGGTCGCGCACATCAAGTTCCCGGCCCCCGCGCCGTGCGGGCGCACCCCGCTCACCGCGGAGGGGCTGTCGAAGTCCTACGGCTCGCTGGAGATCTTCACCGGCGTGGACCTCGCCATCGACCGCGGGTCCAAAGTGGTGGTACTCGGGCTGAACGGCGCCGGGAAGACCACCCTGCTGCGGCTGCTGGGCGGAATGGAGCAGGCGGACACCGGCGAGACCATCCCCGGGCACGGCCTGCGGCTGGGCTACTACGCCCAGGAACACGAAACCCTCGACCACGACGCGAGTGTTTGGGAGAACATCCGCCGCCTCGCGCCGGACACCGGCGCGCAGGAACTGCGCAACCTGCTCGGCTCCTTCCTCTTCACCGGCGAGCAGCTCGACCAGGCGACGGGCACGCTGTCCGGCGGCGAGAAGACCCGGCTCGCGCTGGCCGGGCTGGTTTCCAGCGCCGCCAACGTGCTGCTGCTCGACGAGCCGACGAACAACCTGGACCCGGCCAGCCGCGCCCAGGTGCTCGAAGCGCTGCGCACCTACTCCGGCGCGGTGGTGCTGGTGACGCACGACCCCGGCGCGGTCGAGGCGCTCGAACCCGAACGCGTGATCCTGCTGCCCGACGGCACCGAGGACCATTGGTCGCCGGACTACCTGGAACTCGTGCAACTGGCCTGAGGTAGTTCGCCGCCGAAACCGCTCCGGGTGCGTTGATCAGTGGTTAGTTGATGTTGGACAAACACTGGAATGGCCCAATGTCATAGCGGTTTCGCAGGTTTTTCGCCTGTCGTCTGGCATTCCGCGCCCCAGTGTTCGATCATTGCGGCGGCAGGGGTCGAATGTGGCCCAGAACACGCTCATGCGGAAGGCGGAGAGACGTGGCTGACCTGAAGAAGGGCGCGCGGATCACCGGTAACACGCGCGACAAGCTGGCCGCAGATCTGAAGAAGAAATACGAGAAGGGCGCGAGCATTCGCGCGCTGGCCGAGTCCACCGGACGGTCCTACGGATTCGTCCACCGGGTGCTTTCGGAATCCGGCGTGCAGCTGCGCGGGCGCGGTGGGGCCACCCGGGTCAAGAAGAAGTAACAATCCGCTCGTCCGGGGTTTCCCGCGGAAAACACAGCATCGCGCCGAACAACGCCACCGGGTACACCAGATAGCCGAACCGGGTGGCCGGGGTGAGCAGGATCGAGGTGCCCAGCCCCACCGCGATGCGGAACATCGCGTCCGACCCGGTGACCGGCGGCCGCCGCAGCAGCCACCAGCTCAGCGCGAGAGCCGCGGCGAGGAGCAGGACGATCGCGAGCACGTGGCCCGCCTCGCCGGTGCTCGCGATCAGGTAACCGGGGAAGGGACTCGTCGCCGGTGAGGCGACCGCGCCGAGACCGGCCGGGAACCGCACCACGTGCTCGAGGAACGCGGCGGGGCCGGCGAGCAGCACGGGGACGTTGACCGCGGCGCACACCCCGGCGAAGGCGAGAGTCGCGGTGCCGAGCGCCTTGGCGCCGAGCCTGGCGGTGATCAGCACCGCGACCACGACCGCGGCGGGCAGCGCGGTCAGCTTGGCGCTGACCACCAGCGCCAGCACCGCGGCGGCGGCGAGGGGGTGGTCCTTCGCCGCGAGCGTGGTGCCGAGCACGATCAGGCCGATGATCGCCAGGTCCGGCCCGGCCACCGCGAAGGTCAGCGCGGTGAGCGGGAAGGCCACGGCCAGTTGCGCGGCGGTGACCGGCACCCGGGGGCGGCCGAGCAGCCGCAGGCTCGCCCACGCGCACAAGGCCGCGGTGAGCGCGAAGTACAGCCGCGCGTCGGTGAACGGGCCGTCGCCGAACAGCGCTCGCGGCAGCCCGAACACGGTCATCACCGGGCCGTACGGGGTGTAGTCGTTGACCTCGGGCAGGCGGCCGAGCGCGTGCACGTCCACGTACGGTGTGCCGGTGTCGAGCAGCAGCGAAGCCGAGCGCTCGATCACCCACACCTCGGGTTGCGCGCTCCACGACCACGGCGTGGTCAGCCAGTCCACTCCGGTCAGCCGGCGGAACACCAGGGTGAGCAGCGGCGCGAGCATGCCCACCACGGCGACGCAGACCACGCCGGTCCACCGGCTGTGCCACCAGCGGCGGGCCTCGCGGTGCCCGGCCGCGAGCAGCCAGGCGGTGTGCGCGAAGGCGAGCCCGTAGGCGGCCGTGGCGAAGTTGCCCCAGATGCGGAAGCCGTAGAACTCGTTGGTACCGGCCAGGATCAGCGCGTAGACCGCACAGGCGAAGTAGATCGCGAGATCGAGGATCAGGGGGTGCGTGGACCACAGCCGACGCAGGCCCTCGGGAACATGACGGACCACGCGTTCCTGCTCACCTTCGCCACGGGGATCTTTCCTCTGGTGTGCAGGCTACCGAGGGATCGGGCGGGAAATCCGCCAGATCGGGAACAAGGAGTTGGATTTCGCCGTTGTGCAGGACATATCCGGGAAAAAGCTCTATGTTACTTGAGGTTCTGGGGGAAGGATCGGTCCGATGGACAACACGTGGTCGCTGATGATGAGCGCGATGCGGGCGGGCGAGACGCCGCGCGGGCTGGCGCGGGGCACCGTCCGGCGGGTGGCGGAGTTCGCCAGGCCGCATTGGCGCAGGCTCGCGGTGTTCGGCGTGCTGACGGTGATCTCCGCGGTGCTCGCGGTCAGCACCCCGCTGCTGGCGGGCCAGGTGATCGACGTGATCACCAGCGGCGGGCAGGCCTCGGCGGTGGTGTGGCTGGCGGTGGCGATCGCCGGGCTGGCGGTGCTGGACGCGGGACTGGGCCTGGCCGAGCGGTGGCAGTCCTCGCGCATCGGTGAGGGCGTGATCTTCGACCTGCGGCGCGCGGTGTTCGAGCACGTGCAGCGCATGCCGGTGGCGTTCTTCACCCGCACGCGCACGGGCGCGCTCGTGAGCAGGCTGAACAACGACGTGATCGGCGCGCAGCGGACCTTCACCGCGACGCTGTCCGGCCTGCTGACGAACTCGATCCAGCTGGTGCTGACGCTGGTGGTGATGGTGGCGCTGTCCTGGCAGGTGACCCTGCTGGCGCTGGTGCTGCTGCCGGTCTTCGTGCTGCCCGCGCGGCGGATGGGGCACCGGATGGCCGCGCTGCAGCGGGAATCCTCGGGCCTGAACGCGTCGATGACCACGCAGATGACCGAGCGGTTCTCCGCGCCGGGCGCCACGCTGGTCAAGCTGTTCGGCAGGCCGCGGGCCGAGGCCGACGAGTTCGCCTCACGCGCCGGGCGCGTCCGTGACATCGGGGTGCGCACCGCGATGCTGACCCGCTGGTTCATGACCAGCCTGACGCTGGTCTCGGCGCTCGCGCTGGCGCTGGTCTACGGGCTGGGTGGCTGGCTGGCGCTGCAAGGGCAACTGGCCGCGGGCACGGTGGTCGCACTCGCGCTGCTGCTGACCCGGCTGTACACGCCGCTGACCGCACTGGCGAACGTCCGGGTGGACGTGATGACCGCGTTCGTGTCCTTCGAGCGGATCTTCGAGGTGCTCGACCTGGACCCGATGATCAAGGAGAAGCCGGAACCGGTACCGCTGCCCGACGGCGCGGTCTCGGTGGAGTTCGACGACGTGCGCTTCGGCTACCCGGCGGCGGACCGGTACTCGCTCGCCTCGCTGGAAGAAGTGGCCACTGTGGACGGTCGCGGTGGGGACGAGGTGCTGCACGGCATCAGCTTCCGCGCCGAACCGGGGCAGATGGTGGCGCTGGTCGGTTCCTCGGGCGCGGGGAAGTCGACCATCGCCTCGCTGCTGCCGCGGCTCTACGACGTCGATTCCGGAGCGGTCCGCCTGTCCGATGTGGACGTGCGGGACCTGAGCTTCCCCACGCTGCGCGCCACGGTCGGCGTGGTCACGCAGGACGGGCACCTGTTCCACGACACCATCCGCGCGAACCTGCTCTACGCGCGGCCGGAAGCGACCGACGAGGAACTGTGGGACGCGCTCACCCGGGCGCGGCTCGCCGACACCATGGCGGCGCTGCCCGACGGCCTGGACACCCTGGTCGGCGAACGCGGCTACCGGCTCTCCGGCGGTGAACGCCAGCGGCTGACCATCGCGCGCCTGCTGCTCGCCCGGCCGCGGGTGCTCGTGCTGGACGAGGCGACCGCGCACCTAGACTCGTCCTCGGAGGCAGCGGTGGGGGAGGCGATCTCGGACGCGCTGCGGGGCCGGACCGCGCTGGTCATCGCGCACCGGCTGTCGACCGTGCGCGCGGCCGACCTGATCCTGGTGGTGGAAGGCGGCAGCATCGTCGAACGCGGCACGCACGAAGAACTGCTCGCCGCGGACGGCCGCTACGCCGAACTGCACCGCACCCAGTTCGCCGAGGACCCGCTCCACGTCTGACCCGCCACCGCGGTGCTATGAGTGGGGCATTACTTGCGTTCATTGCAAGTAATGCCCCACTCATAGCGTTTTACCGGCGCTCAGGCACCCGGATGGGGGTCAGCCGAGCATGGGGACCCGCGGCTGGTAGCGCTCGAACAGCGCCGCGTTGGCGGCGTCGCCGCCGTCCACGTTGGAGCTGCGCCAGAGCGGGACCTCGACGCCCTCGGCGGCGGCCTGCTCCAGGGTGGCGGTGAGCACCAGGCTCCACAGGAAGGCGTTGACCACAGTGGACAGCGGCCCGGTCACCGGGTTGTCCGCCGGGTAGCTGGCGTCGCCGGGGCGGATGCCGGTGTCCAGCACGATGGTGCCCTGTTCGACCAGCGTGCTCGCCGAGCGCCGCGGCGCGGCTTCGACCGAGGCCCGCGAGCTGACCGCGATCACCGGGGCGCCGGCTTCGCGCGCCGCCATCGCCAGTTCCACCGGGTACGGGTTCACCCCGGAAGTGGAGAAGACCACCAGCAGGTCGTCGGGCCCCGGCGCCTTCGCCGAGAGCACCTCGGCGGCCAGGCCCGGGCGCCGCTCGGCGCCGGTGCTGCGCTGCGCGCCGTGCAGCGGCAGCAGTTCCTCGTGGTAGAGCGGGTAGACGTTGGCGAGCCCGCCCGCGCGGTAGAAGGTCTCCGCCACCGCGGCCAGGGAGTGCCCGGCCCCGGCCGAAAAGACCAGCGCGTCCGCCCGGATGGTCCGCACGATCAGGCCGGCGGCCTCGGTGACGGCCTCGGCGTTGTCCTTCCGCGCCCGCTCCAGCGCTGCCGCGGCGAGATCGGCGAATTCAGTGGTGCTCACCACATCGTCCCTTCGTGGGAATGGTCGGCTACGAAGCAACCTTGCCATGATCGGAGGAGGAGGTGGGCGTGCGGGAAGAACAGCAGAGACAGGCCGCTGTCACGATCCGGCGGGCACGCGGACCAGTGCGCGCGGTGGTACTGGTGCTGCACGGTGGCGCCGAGCGCGGACGCGCGGCGGTGCACCCCTGGCGGCTGGCCTACCTCCGGATGGTGCCGATCGCGAAGTCGGTGCACCGGGCCACCGCGCGGCACGGCGTCGAGGTGCGGCTGCTGCGCAACCGCGTCCGCGGCTGGAACGCGCCCGGACTCGACGCGGTCCGCGACGCCCGCTGGGCGCTCGACGCCATCCACACCGACCACCCCGGGGTGCCGGTGGTGCTCGTCGGTCACTCGATGGGCGGACGTGTGGCGCTGCGCGTGGCCGACGACCCGGCCGTGGTCGGCGTCTGCGCGCTGGCTCCGTGGACACCGCCCAGCGAACCGGTGACCGGCGTTCGCGACCGCGCCGTCCTCATCGCACACGGCACGAAGGACCTCATCACCAGTCCCGCCGATTCCTCCACGTTCGGTAGTCGCGCCGAGACGGTCGCCTCCAGGATCGCCCGGTTCGAGGTCTCGGACGAGGGACACGCGATGCTGCGGCGCTCGCCGGTATGGACCAGGTTGGTCTGTGCTTTCACACTGGACGCACTCGGATTGCCACCGGCGGACGGCGTGTTGACCGGCGCTTGGGCCAAGCCGACCGCGGAGCGGCTGCGAATCCCGCTTTAGGCACCGGGAGGGGAGGTACCGTGACGAGTTCGAAAGCCGGTCCGGCGACCACGGACGGCGGGTGGCCGGAACTGGCGGCCGCACCGGATGCACCGCTGCGGGCGAAGATCGCCGAAACGTTGTTCCGGCGGGCGGTCCGCCCGCTCGACGTGCGCGTGGTCCTGCCCGGCGGGCGCTGGCTCGGCGCGGGCGGGCCGGAGGCGCCGCGCATGTACCTGCGCCGCCCGGCCGCGTTCTTCCACCGGCTCGGGGTGGACGCGAAGATCGGCTTCGGCGAGGCGTACATGCTGGGGGACTGGACCTCCGACGCGCTGGCCGAGGTGCTCACCCCGTTCGCCGAGCGGATGGCCACGCTGATCCCGCCGGTGCTGCACCGGTTCCGGCGTTTCGTCGACCGCCGCCAGCCGGCCGGTGAGGCGAACACCGTGGACGGTGCCCGGCGGAACATCCACCGCCACTACGACCTGTCCAACGACCTGTTCGCCACCTTTTTGGACGAAACGATGACCTATTCGTCCGCTTTGTACGGTTCACCGGGTGAGGACCTGCCTGCCGCCCAGCGGCGCAAGATCGACGGCGTGCTCGACTACGCCGGGGTGCGCGAGGGCAGCGAGGTGCTCGAGATCGGGACCGGCTGGGGCGAGCTGTCCATCCGCGCCGCCCAGCGCGGCGCCCGGGTCACCTCGCTGACCATCTCCGGGGAACAGGCGGCACTGGCCAGGAAGCGGATCGCCGACGCCGGCCTGTCCGACCGGGTGGACGTGTGCCTGCGGGACTACCGGCTGTCCGAAGGGCGGTACGACGCGGTGGTCAGCGTCGAGATGATCGAGGCGGTCGGCGCGGAGTACTGGCCCGCCTTCTACGAGACCATCGGCAGGCGGCTGCGCCCGGACGGCAGGCTCGGCCTGCAGGCGATCACCATGGACCACGACCGCGTGCTCGCCGCCGCCTCCTCGTACACCTGGATGCACAAGTACATCTTCCCGGGCGGGCTGATCCCGTCGCCCGAGTCGATCGAGACCGGGCTGGCCGAGCACGCCGGGCTGAAGCTGCGTGCGGCCCGCGAGTTCGGCCAGGACTACGCGCGCACCCTGCGCGAGTGGCGCGAGCGGTTCACCCGGCGCTGGGCCGAGATCGCCGAACTCGGCTTCGACGAGGTGTTCAAGCGGATGTGGGAGTTCTACCTGGCCTATTCCGAAGCCGGGTTCCGCTCCGGCTACATCAAGGTCCGTCAGCTCTCGTTCGGCAGGTAGGCCCCGCCGGGGCGGCGGGCACAACCGGAAGGGGGTGTCGCACGTCCTTGGCTTCGGGGGTTGCGGTTCACTGGGCACCGCAGGCACGTCGACGGCAGGGATCGGTGAGGTTGATGACCTACGGCGGAGACTACGGCGGGCAGGAGCCCCGCCCGGCCCCCCGAGGCCCGCGGCAGCACCAGCGCGCGCAGATGCTCCCCATCCCGGGCCGGGAGCAGCCGCCGGCCCGGCGCGAGGCGTACCAGCCGCCGCGCGAGGAGCAGCACATGCCACCGCAGCAGACCCTGCGCGCACCCGTCCCGCCACGCGGGCCGGAGGCACCGCCGCGCCCGCCGATGCGCGAGCGGCCGCCACGCCGCCCCCGCCGGTGGAACTTCGGCAAAGTACTGCTCAGCCTGGTGATGGTCTTCGTGGTCTTCCTCGCCGGGGTGTGGGTCTACCTGGAGTTCTCCATCAACCGGATCGACGCGCTGGCCGACTACGAGGGCCGCCCGGCCGCCGCCGAGGGCACGAACTGGCTGGTCGTCGGCTCGGACTCGCGGGCAGGACTGGACCCGGAGGACGAAGCCCGGCTGTCCACCGGTGACACCGCCGGGCAGCGCACCGACACCATCATGGTCGCGCACATCCCGGACAACGACACCCCGCCGACCCTGCTCAGCCTGCCGCGCGACTCGCAGGTGAAGATCCCCGGCCACGGCACCAACAAGATCAACGCGGCGTTCTCCTTCGGCGGCCCGCAACTGCTGGCCAAGACCGTGGAAGGCGCCACCGGCCTGCGCATCGACCACTACGCGGAGATCGGCTTCGGCGGTTTCGCGAACATCGTCGACGCCATCGGCGGGGTGGAGATGTGCCTCGAAACCGAGATGAACGACTCGATGACCGGCGCCAAGCTGGCCGCGGGCTGCCAGGAACTCGACGGCGCACAGGCGCTGAGCTTCGTGCGCATGCGCTACAGCAGCGCGACCCCGCGCTCGGACCTCGACCGGGTGGCCAACCAGCGCAAGTTCATCGGCGCGATGGTCTCCGAGATGGCCAGCCCCGGCACCCTGCTCAACCCGTTCTACCTGTTCCCGCTGCTGTCCGAGGCGCCGGAAGCGCTGACCATGGACGAGGGCGACCACCTGCACAACCTGGTCGGGCTGGCCATCGCCATGCGCGGCATCTCCAGTGGCGGCGTGGTCACCACCACCGTGCCGGTCACCTCGGCCTCGGCGGAGAACTGGGACAAGAAGAAGTCCGAGCAGCTGTTCGACGCGCTGAAGAACGACACCGCGATCCCGGACAGCGTCATCGTCAACTAGTAGCTGGTGCCCGTCGCCCGCTCAGGCGGTGCGGCGGGCGCGCAGCGCGGCCAGCGCGCGGTCGGCGTGCACGCCCATCCGCAGCTCGCTCTTGATCACTTCGAGCACGCGGCGGTCGGTGTCGATGACGAAGGTGTGCCGCTTGGTCAGCAGCGGGCCGAACTTGCGGCGCACGCCGAACCGCGCGGCCACCGTGCCGTCCGGGTCCGACAGCAGCGGGTAGTCGAAGCCGTGCGTGGCCGAGAACAGCTGCTGCTTGGCCACGTCGTCCGGGCTGATCCCGACCCGCTGCGCGCCGACCGCGGCGAACTCGGCGGCCAGGTCGCGGAAGTGGCAGCTCTCGGCGGTGCACCCGCTGGTCATCGCGGCCGGGTAGAAGAACAGCACCACCGGGCCGCCGGCGAGCAGCTCGGACAGCGACCGCGGCTGCCCGCGGTCGTCGTCGAGGGTGAAGTCCGGGGCCAGGTCTCCCTGCTGCATGTGAAGAACTCCTCTGCCGTGCGCGTGGCCCGATCCTGCCTGGTGTTCGGAGCCGCGCGCACGGCGGGCTGGTCCTACCTCGCGGCGTGCCGGTCGATCAGCTCTTCCACGTCCGACTTGGTGGCCGACTGGGCGATGAACGGACCGCGCCCGGCGAGCACGCCGAGCCGGCGCAGCCGCTCCGCGTGGGCGGCGTCGCGCACGCCCTCCGCGCCGATCCGCAGGCCCATCTCCTTGGCACGGGAGACCAGTTGGCCGAGGTGACGGGAGGCGACCTCGTCGTCGTGCACGGCGAGCGCGTCGACCACCTCGCCGGTGAGGATGACGTGGCGCACGGGCAGCTGGTGGGTGCGGATCAGCTCCAGGTCGGCGCTGCCGGACACGGCCAGCACCAGGTGCGCGCCGAGGTCGGCGAGCACCGCCAGCGAGTCGATCACCTCACCGTTCGGGTCGAGCACCGACGGCCCGTCCGTGCACAGCCGCAGCGCGCCTGCCGGCAAGTCGTTGCGGTCGAGCCCCTCCTTGACCAGCAGCACCAGGTCCGGGTCGGTGGCCAGCCGGTAGGGCAGGCGCACGCACACCTCGGGCGCGGCGACGCCGAACTTCTCGCGCCAGCGCGCGGTCGCCGACAGCGATTCGGTGAGCAGCCAGCGGCCGAGCGGGATCATCATGCCGGTGGTGGCCGCCAGCGGGTAGAAGTCCTCGGACTCCAGGTTGCCGAACTCCGGGTGGTTCCAGCGCAGCCCGGCGTTGACCACGGCCAGCTCGTCCTGCTTGGCCAGTTTCACCGTCGGCTGGAACACCAGGGAGAACTCGCCGTTCTCCAGCGCGCCGGCGATGGTGGCGCCGAGCCGGTAGCGGCTGCGGTCGCGCGCGTCGAGTTCGGGGTCGAACAGCATCCACTGCGCCTTGCCCGCTTCCTTGGCGCGGTGCAGGGCGATCTCGGCGGCACGGAGCAGTTCGTCGGCCGAGCCGCCTGCGGCCTTGCGGACCACGATCCCGGCGCTGGCGCTCACGCCGATGCCGAGTTCGTCGTAGTAGACCGGCTCGGTCAGCTCGTCGAGGACCTGCTGCACCAGGGCGATCACCTCGGTGGCGTTCAGCTCGCCGTGCAGCAGCACCGCGAACCCGTCACCGGAGAGCCGCGCGATGAAGGCGTTGTGCTCGGCGAAGACCGTGCCCAGCTTGCGGCCGACCGTGCGCAGGACCTGGTCGCCCAGTCCGGCGCCGAGGCCGTCGTTGATCACCTTGAAGCCGTCGATGTCCAGGTACACCAGCGCGAGCTGGCCGGGGGAGTCCGCGGCGACCGCGGACTCCAGCTTGGTGGAGAAGCTCAGCGCGTTCGGCAGCCCGGTCAGCGAGTCGTGCAGGGTCTGGTGGCGCAGCCGCTCCTGGAGCAGGTGCAGGTCGTTGACGTCCTCGACCATCAGCACCGGGTAGGACCGCTCGGTGCAGTCCGAGGGCAGCTGGGACAGCGTGACGTTGACCCACAGCGGGTCGTCCTCGGCGTTGGAGAGCACGATCAACTGGCGGTACAGGGAAAGCTCGGCGCCGGCGAGTTCGGCCAGGCCCGTGGCCAGCGTCGCGGACCCCTTGTCGGTGGAGGCCAGGCTCGGGATCGGCGTGCCGCGCAGCGTTTCCGGCCGGCGCCCGAGCATGCGGCCCAGCGCCGGGTTCGCCTCGACGATCACGCCGTCCTGGTCCGCCAGCGCGATGCCCAGCGGAGAGGCTGAGTACAACGCGGCGAACCGGCGCTTGGCGCCTTCACGGGCGGGATCGGTTTCGGCGCGCAGCTCGTGGGCGAACCGGAGCAGGCTTCCCTCGATTTCCTCGGGCGGAAGCGATACTCCTTCCGTGTCGGCCAATTCGGCCGCCCATTTGCGGGCGATCTCCACCAATCCTGGCGCGTCACCAGGTCTCGGCACTGTCCACCTCTTCATGTGATGCAAAGGCCGAGTTCAGTGCCGGTGCGGGGATCGCAGAACCCGCCAAGGGCACGACTCAGCCGAGAGTCATGCCACGTCATCACGCCGCAAGCAGGGTGTCTACCGGCTGAAAGGGTGATGATCGGTACTCGAACGGGTACTCTGAGTGTGACAGTTTATCGCCTGGTCAGGAGAATCGGCAGTCCGTCGGCCGGGACCGGTAGGGAAACGTAGTCCCAGCGCGCTTCGTAGGCCGCCGGAACCGACCAGCGGAAACGGCGCAGCATCTCGTGCAGCAGCGCTTTGACCTCGTACATCCCGAAGTGCAGCCCGATGCACTTGTGCGCCCCGCCGCCGAAGGGCATCCACGCGTAGCGGTGACTGCGGTCTTCGCGCCGCGCCTCGGAAAACCGGTCCGGGTCGAAGCGCATCGGGTCGGTCCAGCACTCGGGCGCGAAGTGGTTGATGGTCGGAGAAACCCCGACCAGCGTCCCAGCCGGTAGGTGGAACCCCAGAACTTCCGTGTCTTGCAAGGTTTTCCGCGCCAGTGATGGTACGGGCGCGACGAGCCGCAGCGCCTCCTTGATCACCAGCTCCAGTGTGGACAGTTCACCGAGAGCGGCGACATCCGGTACGCCGTCACCGAGGCGCAGCGACTCCTCGCGCACGCGCTCCTGCCATTCGGGGTGCTTGGCCAGGTAGTACACCGCGGCGGCGCTGGTGATCGTGGTGGTGTCGTGCGCGGCCATCATCAGGAAGATCATGTGGTTGACCACGTCCTGATCGGAAAACCGTTCCCCGTCTTCGGTGGTGGCGTGGCACAACGCGGAAAAGAGGTCCTCGCCGTCGGCGCGTCGCTTTGCCGGGAGGTTCTCCAGGAAGTAACGTTCGAGGACTTTGCGTCCGTTGAGCCCGGCGGCCCAGCGCCCGCCCGGCACCGGCTTGCGCACGATCGCGGTCCCCGCGCGCACCGAGTCCACGAATGCCCGGTTGAGCCTGGCTGAATCGTTGCCGCTGGGCATGTCCATGAACACGCGGGTGGCGACGTCGAGCGTCAGCCGTTTGAGCGACCAGTAGAGGCGCGGGCGCGAATCCGGCGCCCAGGCCTCGATCCCGTCGCGCAGGGCGGGCCCCATCTGGGCGACGTACCCGGCGAGGCGGTCGCGGGTGAACGCGGACTGCATGATCCGGCGGTGCGCGTGGTGCTCGCCGAAGTCGAGGAGCATCAGGCCGCGGTGGAAGAATTTCTCGATGAAGAAGTCCCAGCCCTGCTGGGAGAAGGCCTTGTCCTTGTTGACGAGCGCGATCTGCGTGGCGTCGGGCCCGGACAGCGAAACGATGCGACGGCCGAACGCGCCCATCCACGACACGGGCCCGTAGGTCTCGTAACGGCGGAGGCCCCACTCGATGCCGAAGCGCATGAAGTCGAGGGAATGCCCGATCAGCGGAGCGCCGTCGTCACCGGGGATGGCCTTGAGCCCACTGCCCGCCGGGGGTGCGGCGAGTTCGCGGACCGGCCAGCGCTGCCCGAGCAGCCGACGGTCCACCGCGCGGGGGAGCGGCATGGAGGTCAGCGGTGGGACACGCTCGCGCAGGGCGGTGGTCACCTTGTGCACGGCCGGCTCCTTCGCCGTTGAGGGACCTACGCCGGACACCTTGCCGTCTTATTGGCGATCTGACAAGAAGGCGAACGGGTTGAGTTGCCGGCGAGCCCCACACTCGAGCACCCGAACCCCACGCTCACGACCGCGACCTCCACGTCCAGGAAGCCGAGTTCCACACTCAGGCAGCTGAACTCCCCACTCAGGCAGCCGAACTCCTCACTCCCGCTGCCGGGGTTGGTGGGACTCGGGCTCGCGGATGTGGGGTTCGGCTACCTGAACGTGGGGTTCGGGTGCCTGAGTGTGAGGTTCGGGCGTCTGAACGTGGGACTCGGGTGCTCGAGTGTGGGGTTCGGGTGTTTGAACGTGGGGTTCGGGTGGTGGGTTAGGGGAGGGTGGGGCGTAGGCGGTGGGCGGCGGCGACCAGGTTTCGCAGGGCGGGTTCGACTTCGGCGTAGGTGCGGGTTTTGAGGCCGCAGTCCGGGTTCACCCAGATCCGCTCCGGTGCCACGGCGGCCACGGCGGTGCGCAGCAGGGCGGTCACCTCGTCGACGTCCGGGACGCGCGGGGAGTGGATGTCGTAGACGCCCGGGCCGACGCCCCGCGCGAAGTCGCCGAGGCCGTCGAGGACTTCCATGCGTGAGCGCGCCGCTTCGATGCTGGTGACGTCGGCGTCGATCGCGTCGATGGCGGGCAGGATGTCCCCGAACTCCGAGTAGCACATGTGCGTGTGGATCTGCGTCGAATCCGCGATGCCCGAGGTGGCCAGCCGGAACGACTCGACCGCCCAGTCGAAGTAGGCGGCGTGCGCCGAAGCACGCAGCGGCAGCAGTTCGCGCAGCGCGGGCTCGTCGACCTGGATGATCCGGATGCCCGCCGACTCCAGGTCGTGCACCTCGTCCCGGATGGCCAGTGCCACCTGCCGCGCGGTGTCGGCGAGCGGCTGGTCGTCGCGCACGAAGGACCACGCGAGGATGGTCACCGGCCCGGTCAGCATGCCCTTGACCGGCTTCGCTGTCAGCGATTGCGCGTACGACGCCCAGTCCACGGTCATCGCCGCGGGCCGGGACACGTCGCCGAACAGGATCGGCGGCCGCACGCACCGCGAGCCGTAGGACTGCACCCAGCCGAACTCCGTCGCGGCGAACCCGGCCAGTTGCTCGGCGAAGTACTGCACCATGTCGTTGCGCTCCGGCTCACCGTGCACCAGCACGTCGAGGCCCAGATCCTCTTGCAGCCGCACCACTTTTTCGATCTCGGCGTGCATCTGCGCGCGGTAGGTCCCCGCGTCGATCCGGCCCGCCCGCAGGGCCGCGCGTGCCTTGCGCACGTCGCCGGTCTGCGGGAACGAACCGATCGTGGTGCTCGGCAACGGGGGCAAGCCCAGCGCTTCCCGTTGCGCCGCCGCGCGTTCGGCGTAGTCACCCCGGCGGCTGTGCTCCGGCTTCAACGCGGAGAGCCGGGCGCGGACGCGGTCGTCGCGGAGGTCGCCGGCGTTCGCCCGGTCGGCGGTCGCCGCGCGCGCCGCGCTCAGGTCCGCGGGCTCTCCGGCGAGCGCTTTGCCGAGAAGAACCACTTCCTCGACCTTCTGCCTGGCGAAAGCCAGCCAGCCACGCAGCCGTTCGTCCACATCGGACTCACGGGCGGTGTCGTACGGCACGTGCAGCAGCGAGCACGAAGTCGACACGCCGACCGAGCCCGCGGTGCCCAGCAGGGTCGCGGCCTTGGCGAGCGCGGCGTCGGCGTCCACCCGCCAGACGTTGCGCCCGTCCACCACCCCGGCCAGCACTTCCTTGTCCCGCAACGCGCTTTCGGCCGCGACGGCGTGCACCGCGTCCGGCTCGGTGACCAGGTCGACCGCGAGCCCGTCGACGGGGGAGCGGGCCAGCACACCGAGCGCGTCACCCAGCGCCCCGAAATACCCGGCGACCAGCAACTTCGGCCGCCGCTCCAAGCCGCCGAGCGCCGCGTACGCCTGCCGCAGCGCCTCCAACTCCTCGGGCGTGCGATCGGCGGCGAAGGCGGGTTCGTCCAGTTGCACCCACCGCACGCCTTCGTCGTGCAGCGTGCCGAGCAAGCGCGCGTAGGCGGTGACCAGGTCGGGGAGCAGGTCGAGCGGGGTGAACCCGCCGGGTGCGCCTTCGGCCGCTTTGGCCAGCAGCAGGTAGGTGACCGGGCCGACGAGCACCGGCCGCGTCTCCACGCCGATGGCCCTGGCCTCGCGGTACTCGTCGAGCGGCTTGCCGCCGGACACGGTGAACTCGGTGTCCGGGCCCAGTTCCGGCACCAGGTAGTGGTAGTTCGTGTCGAACCACTTCGTCATCTCGAGCGCGGGCGCCTCCTGGACCCCGCGCGCCGCGGCGAAGTAGGTGTCGGTCGGCGACAGGCCCAGCTCGGTGAACCGCCGGGGGAGCGCGCCGAACAGCACGGTGTTGTCGAGCACTTGGTCGTAGAAGGAGAAGGTGTTCGACGGGATCGTGTCGAGTCCGGCCTTGGCCAGTCCTCGCCAGGTGTCCAGGCGCAGCCCGCGGGCCACCTTCTGGAGTTCGGCTTCGTCGATCCGGCCGGCCCAGTAGCCCTCGACGGCCTTCTTCAGTTCCCGGTCGGGACCGATCCTCGGGTATCCCAGAACGGTCGAACCCAGGCGGTTGTGCTCTGCCACTGCTCTCTCCTCGCGAGCTGGTCTGACAGCCCGGGGACGGAAAAGAACGCGCGCGAACCAGCGACCTGGTTCGGACGTGTCCTCCCGCGAGACCCGGACCCGCGCACGCCGGCGGCGCGCGCACCACGGGCAGGTATTCGGACTCACGGGCGGGGCTCCTCGTCGAACGACGAGGGGCCGGACCTACTGGCCGTCGCTTCCCGGGCACGTGCCCAGTGCTCGACCGCTTGCGCGGTGACGGCGTTCGTTCCCGCTTACCGCTGCGGGGCAGTCCCGGATTCACACCGGGTTCCCTGTTGCCTTCCCCCGGAGCGCGAAAAGCTCGGCCACGCCCCCGGGGAAACCAGTGGCGTGGCCGAGCCTAGCAAGATCCGCGCGGTGGCGGGTGTGCGCTCGCGCGCACCGTCAGTCCCAGTCGAGGGCCCCGCCGCTCTGGTACTCGATGACGCGGGTCTCGAAGAAGTTCTTCTCCTTCTTCAGGTCCATCGCCTCCGACATCCACGGGAACGGGTTCTCGTTCTCGCCGTAGATCGGCGCCAGGCCGATCTGCTGCGCGCGGCGGTCGGTGATGAAGTGCATGTACTGCTCGCACAGCTGCGCCGACAGCCCGAGCATGCCGCGCGGCATGGTGTCGCGGGCGTAGGCGACCTCGAGCTCGCAGGCCTCCACCAGCATGCCGCGCACCTCGGCCTGGAACTCCTCGGTCCACAGGTGCGGGTTCTCGATCTTGATCTGGTTGATGCAGTCGATGCCGAAGTTCAGGTGGATCGACTCGTCGCGCAGGATGTACTGGTACTGCTCGGCGATGCCGACCATCTTGTTCCGGCGGCCCAGCGACAGGATCTGGGCGAAGCCGGTGTAGAACCACATGCCCTCGAAGATCACGTAGAACGCCACCAGGTCGCGCAGGAACGCCTGGTCGGCCTCGGGGGTCCCGGTCTCGAAGTCCGGGTCCTCCAGGTTCTGCGTGTACTTCAGCGCCCACGCGTCCTTGTCGGAGATCGACGGCACCTCGCGGTACATGTTGAACAGCTCGCCCTCGACCAGGCCGAGGCTCTCGCAGATGTACTGGAAGGTGTGCGTGTGCACGGCCTCCTCGAAGGCCTGGCGCAGCAGGTACTGGCGGCACTCCGGGTTGGTGATCTGCCGGTAGACCGCGAGCACGATGTTGTTCGCGACCAGCGACTCCGCGGTGGCGAAGAAGCCCAGGTTCCGCTTGAGCATCTGCCGCTCGTCCTCGGTGAGGCCGTGCGGGGACTTCCACAGCGCGATGTCGGCCTGCATGGCGACCTCGGTCGGCATCCAGTGGTTGTTGCAGCCGGCCAGGTACTTCTCCCACGCCCAGGTGTACTTGAGCGGGAGCAGCTGGTTCACGTCAGCGCGGGCGTTGATCATGCGCTTGTCGTCCACGCTGATCCGCCCGGCACCCCGCTCGATCTCGCCGAGGCCGGTGGCGTCGGTCAGCGGTGCTGGAGCTTCGGTGTTCGTCATCTTCGGCAGGTCCTTACTGACAGGCTTCGCAGTCGGGGTCGTCGATCCGGCAGGCCGCGCCCTCGGTGGCGGCGAAGTCGACGTCTTCGACCTTGGGCATTTCCTTCGGCTCCGGGGCCGGTGCCGGGGGCACCGCGGGCACCACAGCCGGAACGGACGCCGAAGCCGACGGGGACGGCGAAGCAGCCGGTGCCGGAGCGGGCGAAGCGGCCGGGGCAGCGGGGGTGGCCGGGGCCGGGGTGGCCGAGACCGCGTTCAGCTTGCCGTCGGTGCCGCGCAGGGTGCTCTTCTCCACGTGCGTCGCGGACTGCGCCCGCAGGTAGTACGTGGTCTTGAGGCCCTTGTGCCAGGCGTAGCGGTACAGCTCGTCGAGCTTGCGCCCGCTCGGCGCGGCGATGTAGAGGTTCAGCGACTGCGCCTGGTCGATCCACTTCTGCCGCCGCGAGGCCGCGTCGACCAGCCACCGGCTCTCCACCTCGAACGCGGTGGCGTAGAGCGCCTTGAGGTCGTCGGGCACGCGGTCGATCTGGCCGAGGCTGCCGTCGAAGTACTTCAGGTCCGAGACCATCACCTCGTCCCACAGGCCGCGTTCCTTGAGCGAGCGCACCAGGTGCGGGTTCACCACGGTGAAGTCACCGGACATGTTCGACTTGACGAACAGGTTCTGGAACAGCGGCTCGATGGACTGCCCGACCCCGCAGATGTTGGAGATCGTCGCGGTCGGCGCGATCGCCATCACGTTGGAGTTGCGCATGCCCACCGTGCGCACGCGCTGGCGCAGCGGCTCCCAGTCCAGGGTGGTGGAGGTGTCGACGTCGAGCGCGTCCTCGCGGCGGGCGTCGATCAGCAGCTGCATCGAGTCGATCGGCAGGATGCCCTTGCTCCACAGGGAGCCCTCGAAGGTCTGGTACTGCCCGCGCTGCTCGGCCAGGTCGGTCGAAGCGGAGATCGCGTAGTAGCTGATGTGCTCCATGCTGCGGTCGGCGAACTCCACCGCGGCCTCGGACGACAGCGGCAGGCCCAGCTCGAACAGCGCGTCCTGGAAGCCCATCAGGCCCAGCCCGATCGGGCGGTGGCGCAGGTTGGACCGGCGTGCCTCGGGGATGGTGTAGAAGTTGATGTCGATCACGTTGTCGAGCATCCGCACCGCGGTGCGCACGGTCTTCTCGAGGCGCTGGGTGTCCAGCCCGTCCGGGCCGACGTGCTTGAGCAGGTTCACCGAGCCGAGGTTGCACACCGCGACCTCGTCGGCGCTGGTGTTCAGGGTGATCTCGGTGCACAGGTTCGACGAGTGCACCACGCCGGTGTGCTGCTGCGGCGAGCGCAGGTTGCACGGGTCCTTGAAGGTGATCCACGGGTGGCCGGTCTCGAACAGCATGGTCAGCATGCGGCGCCACAGCTCGACCGCGCGGACCTTGCGGAAGACCTTGATCTCACCGCGCTCGGCGGCGGCCTCGTACTCGCGGTAGCGCTCGGCGAAGGCGTTGCCGTAGAGGTCGTGCAGGTCCGGCACCTCGTTCGGGGAGAACAGGGTCCAGCTCGCGTTCGTCTCCACCCGGCGGAGGAACTCGTCGGGCACCCAGTTCGCGGTGTTCATGTCGTGGGTGCGGCGGCGGTCGTCGCCGGTGTTCTTGCGCAGGTCGAGGAACTCCTCGATGTCCACGTGCCAGGTCTCGAGGTAGGCGCAGGCCGCGCCCTTGCGCTTGCCGCCCTGGTTCACCGCGACCGCGGTGTCGTTGGCGATCTTGAGGAACGGGACCACGCCCTGCGACTGCCCGTTGGTGCCCTTGATGTGCGCGCCGAGGCCGCGGACCGGGGTCCAGTCGTTGCCGAGCCCGCCCGAGTACTTCGCCAGCAGCGCGTTGTTCTTGTACGCCTGGAAGATCGAGTCCAGGTCGTCGTCCACCGTGGTGAGGAAGCAGGAGGACAGCTGCGGGCGGGTGGTGCCGGAGTTGAACAGGGTCGGCGTCGACGCCATGAAGTGGAACGACGACAGCAGTTCGTAGAACTCGATGGCGCGGGCTTCGCGGTCGTCCTCGCGGATGGCCAGGCCCATCGCCACGCGCATGAAGAACGCCTGCGGCAGCTCGAAGCGGGTGCCGTCGTGGTGCTGGAAGTAGCGGTCGTACAGGGTCTGCAGGCCGAGGAAGCCGAAGTCGAGGTCGCGCTCGGGACGCAGCGCGGCGGTGATCCGGTCGAGGTCGAACGAGGTCAGCTCGGGGTTGACCAGCTCCAGCTCGATCGCGCGGCGCAGGTAGTCGCGGAAGTAGCCGGGGTAGACCTGGGCCATCTCGTCCTGGCTGGCCAGGCGCGGGCGGCCGGCCAGGTAGCTGAGCGCCTCGGCGCGCAGCTTGTCGGCCAGCAGGCGGGCGCTGACGTAGGAGTAGTTCGGCTCCTGCTCGACCAGCGTGCGGGCGGCCATGATCTGGGCCAGCGCCAGCTCGTCGGCGGAAATGCCGTCGTAGAGGTTGCGCTTGGTCTCGGTGAGCACCGGCTCGGCGCTGACGTCGGACAGCCCGGCCACGGCCTCGCCGACCACGTGGGCGACGCGGTCCCAGTCGAGCGGGCGGAGGACGCCGTCGGCGCCCTTGACGTGCACGACGTTCTCCCCGCGGGCCGGGCCCGCGGCTTCGGCGGCGGCGCGGGCCTTGGCGCGCTCGTCGCGGTAGAGCACGTAGGCGCGGGCGACCTTGTGGTGCTCGCCGCGCATCAGCATCAGCTCGACCTGGTCCTGGATCTGCTCGATGTGCAGCGAGGTCTCCGGGCCGGCGTGGCGCAGCAGCGACTGCTCGACCTGCTCGGTCAGCTCCGCCACCAGGTGGTGGATGCGCGAGGACGCGGCGGCGTCGTCGCCTTCGACGGCGAGGAACGCCTTGGTCATCGCCACCGAGATCTTGTTCGCGTCGAACGGCGACACGTTGCCGTCACGGCGGATGACCCGCACGGTGGCGGTCTGGTCCGTGACCGACGGTGTTCGCGGCGTCGCCGCCGAAGTTGTCTCGGTGATGTCCAATGACATGCGTGGCTCCAAAAGGGCGCGTTGGTTCGCCACACCACCTCACGGAGGCGGTGCGCCGGTGATCGTGCAGGTCTGACCGAGTCGCCGTACCAGCGGTCTCCCGTCACTGGCGCGCTCTCGGTGTCCAGAGACTACATGTAGGGGTGCGAGCGCGCGAATGCCCCAACGGGTGGCGTGTCGCGGGCTTCCCGCCTGCCCGTTTCCCGCCTCCCCCAGGCAGGTTAGGGGGTGTCGCTCGGCTGCTGCTCAGGGGAGGTCTGCCCCCTCGTGCAGGGCGCTTCGAAGACCTCGGTGCCGGGGCCGTGCGGGTGTGCCCGACCGCACCCAGAGTGATGCCCCGGCGCCAGCCGGTGCCGGGGCATCACGTCCGTGGGAACCGGGGCTCACCCGGCCCGGGGGATCACTCGCCGAACGTGAGGCGGAAGTCCGCCAGGTGCACGCTCGGGCCGGGTCGGCGCCCGGCGAGGAAGCCGAGCGGGCCGTCGGGGTTGAGGTTCCAGCTCGCCGACGCCAGGTGCGGCCGGGCGGTCGAGCGCACCGGCGTGTACTTCAGCGCGCCCTCGAGTTCCTGGGCGATGCTGAAGGCGGCCGGTGGCGCGAACGGCAGCCCGGCACGCCGGGTGAAGGCCGCGGTGGCGATCCAGCGGTCGTCCAGGCTCGCCGACGCGGTGAAGGTCCGGCCGTGGGTGAAGTCGAAGGCGGCGAGGTCCTTCGGGATGCCCCACAGCCCGCGTCCGCCGGCGAGCGAGACCTCGCTGTCCACCCAGATGTCGGTGATCGAACCGGTGGCGCGCGTGCCGTTGCGGACCGCGACGGTGGCCAGCAGCTCGTGGTAGGCGAGCTGGCCAGGCGGCTGGTAGTCCAGCCACGCGGTGATCACGATCGCCTGACCGGCCACCACCACCGGGTCCAGGCCACCCGGCAGTCCCGGTAACCGGTCCGCGGGCACCCGCCAGGTGGTCGCGTAGGCCTGGCCTGCCAGGTTCCAGGGTTCGGGCGGGTAGTCGGGCGGGTTTTCGGTCACGGGTTCTCCAACCAGGGCAGGCCGCCGGGCAGGTCCTCGGGTACGCGGAGCTTGAACTCCGGCGGGCGTTTCTGCAGGAACGAAAGCACGCCTTCGACGGCGTCCGGGTTCGCCGACAGCCCGCCGATCAGCTTCGAGTCGGTCTCGTGCACCGGGAACGGGGAGTCCAGCGAAGACATGCGGTAGAGCAGCTGGCGCGTGACCGCGACGGAGACCGGGGCGGTGGTCTCGATCAGTTCGCGGGCCAGTTCGTAGGCCTTGTCCAGCAGTTCGCCCGGCTCGTGCAGGCACTGCACCAGACCGGCCCGGTGGGCCTCCTCGGCGCCGAACACGCGGCCGCTGATCATCCAGTCCATCGCGGTGCCCATGCCGACCAGTCGCGGCAGGAACCACGCGGACGCGCCCTCGGGGTAGATCCCGCGGCGCACGAACACGAAGCCGAACCGGGCGTCGGTGGAGGCGAGCCGGTAGTCCGCGGACAGCGTGATGGTGACCCCGCCGCCGATGGCCGCGCCGCGGATCGCCGCGATCACCGGTTTGTTCATCTCGAACACGCGCTTGGAGCACCGGCCCGCGGGCTCCTGCCACGCCGGGTCCGGGCCCTTCTCCGCGTCGAAGTCGAACCCGCCCTGGGACAGGTCGGCGCCGACGGAGAAGTTGTCCCCGGCACCGGTCAGCACCACCACGCGGACCTGCTCGTCGTGGTCGGCCCGGTCGAAGGCGGCGTTGAGCTCGTCGGCCATCCGGATGGTGTAGCCGTTGCGGGCGGCGGGCCGGTTCAGCGTGATCGTCGCGACGCGGTCGGCGACTTCGTAGGTGATGTCGGTGTACCCGGTGGACACAGGCGCTCCTTTGCTCCGTGTGCGACGAAGGTAAGGCGTCGGCGGCTTACTGGCAAGCTGTCAACAAGCCGCCGAGGAATTCGCCTGCCCGGTTCGTCGCGTCCCGGCCCTCCGGCAGGTTCGAGAAGATCGGGAACACGTGGATCTGCCCCGGCCACACCTCCAGCTCGGTCGCGGCGTGGGTGCGGGCGAACTGGCGGGCCTCGTCGACCAGTGCTTCGGTGTCGCCGACCTGCAACAGGATCGGCGGCCAGCCGGACTTGCCCGCGCCGAGCACGTCCAGGCGCGGGTGGTTCCACGGCGTGTTCGTGACGTAGGCGTCCCGGCACTTCGCTGCGTAGGCGGGGGAGAGGAACGGATCGCGCTGCTGACCATCACGGCGGGAGGCCGACGCGACGGTCAGGTCGAGCCAGGGCGAGACGAGGTACGCGCCGGCGGGCTGCGGCAGGTGCAACCGGGCGAGGTCGCCGAGCAGGCACGCGGTCAGGTGCCCACCGGCCGAATCACCGGCGACGAGCAGCTTCTCCGGCGGGTAGCCCTGGGCCAGCAGCAGCCGGTAGGCGTCGAGCGCGTCGTCGGCGGCGGCCGGGAACGGGTGCTCGGGGGCGCGCCGGTAGTCCAGCAGGAACACCGGCACGCCGACCCGCTTGGACAGGCGGTAGGCGAAGGTCCGGTGCGAGCGCGGTGAGCCGAAGACGTACCCGCCGCCGTGCAGGTAGAGCAGGGCGCCGCGGTTCGGGTCGGCCCCGGGGGCGCGCATCCACACCCCGCGGACGCGGCCGTAGCGGGCGGGCCAGGCGCGGGTGCCGCGGGGGAGACGGCTGAGCCCGGCGCTGTCGCTGATCCGGCGGATGCCCCGCAACTGGTACCCGCGGGGTGCGGCGCGATCGGCGACCGGCCGGACCCGGACGGAGAAGGCGGCGCGGAGGCGGACACTTTCCTGGCTGGGCGCGGCAGGCGGCATACGGCTCACCCTAGTGGCGCGTCAGCGCAAAACAATCATGCGCGCTTGATTTTTCTGGGTCCCGGTGCCACGCTCGCCGCACGAGCCCGTTCTGCGAGGAGGTACCGCCGTGGCGGATGTGGGCGCGATCCTGCGGGATCTCGCGGCCGAAAGCGGGGAACTGGACGCACTGGTGGCGGCGTTGCCGGAAGCGGAGTGGGCCCGGCCGACGCCCGCCGGCGGCTGGACGATCGCGCACCAGATCGCCCACCTGGCCTGGACCGACGACAAGGCGCTCATCGCGGTGCGCACCCCGGAACTGTTCGCCGCGGAGGTGGAGAAGGCGTTCGCCTCCGGCGGCAAGGACGTGGACGAAGGCGCCGAAGCCGGTGCGCAGGCCCCGCCCGCCGAACTGCTCGCGCGCTGGCGGGCAGGGCGCGAAGACCTCGCGCGCGGGCTGGCCGAGGTGCCCGACGGGCAGAAGGTGCCGTGGTACGGCCCGCCGATGAGCGCCGCGTCGATGGTCACCGCGCGGATCATGGAAACCTGGGCGCACGCGCAGGACGTGTTCGACGCGCTCGGCGTCCGGCGTGAGCCGTCGGAGCGGCTGTGGCACATCGCCCGGTTCGGCGTGCGCACCCGCAACTTCGCCTACACCATCAACTCCCGCACCCCGCCGGCCGAGGAGTTCCGCGTCGAACTGACCGCGCCGGACGGCTCGACCTGGGCGTGGGGACCGGAGGACGCGGCCGACCGCGTCACCGGCAGCGCGCTCGGGTTCTGCCTCGTGGTCACCCAGCGGCGTCACCCGGCCGACACGGACCTGCGGACCGAAGGCGAGCAGGCCCGGACCTGGCTCACCTTCGCGCAGGCCTTCGCCGGGATGCCCGGCCCCGGGCGCCGGGAAGGGCAGTTCGCGTGACCGGCCCGATCCGCATCGGCAACGCCTCCGGCTTCTACGGCGACCGCTTCGCCGCCGTGCGCGAGATGCTCACCGGTGGCCCGCTGGACGTGCTGACCGGCGACTACCTGGCCGAACTGACCATGCTCATCCTCGGGCGCGACCTGCTCAAGGATCCGGATCGCGGGTATGCCAAGACCTTCCTGCGGCAGATGGGCGAAAACCTGGCACTGGCCAAGGAACGCGGCGTCAGGATCGTCACCAACGCCGGTGGGCTGAACCCCGCCGGGCTCGCCGCCGCGTTGCGCGAGCTGGCCGCCGAGTCCGATGTGGACGTTTCGATCGCGCACGTCGAGGGCGACGACCTGCGGCACCGCGCCGAGGAACTCGGCTTCGGGAACCAGTTGACCGCCAACGCCTACCTCGGGGCCTGGGGCATCGCCGAATGCCTGGACGCGGGCGCCGACGTGGTGGTCACCGGGAGGGTCACCGACGCTTCGCTCGTCCTCGGCCCGGCCGCGGCGCACTTCGGCTGGGCCCGCGACGACTACGACGCGCTGGCCGGTGCGGTGGCCGCCGGGCACGTGATCGAATGCGGCGCGCAGGCGACCGGCGGAAACTACGCCTTCTTCACCCGGCACGACCTCGGGTACCCCGGCTTCCCCATCGCGGAGGTCCACGCCGACGGCAGCAGCGTGATCACCAAGCACGAGGGCACCGGCGGGGTGGTCACCACGGGCACGGTCACCGCGCAGCTCCTGTACGAGATCACCGGCGCGCGGTACGCCGGACCCGATGTCACCACGCGGTTCGACACCCTGAGCCTGACGCAGGAAGGTCCCGATCGCGTCCGGATCAGCGGGGTCACCGGCGAGCCACCGCCGCCGACGCTGAAGGTCTGCCTCAACGCACTCGGCGGCTTCCGCAACGAGACCACCTTCGTGCTCACCGGTCTCGACATCGAGGAGAAGGCGGCGCTGGTGCGCGAGCAGCTCACCGAGGCGCTGAAGGCGAAGCCACCGGAAAAGGTGCGCTGGACGCTCGCCCGCACCGACCGGCCGGACGCCGACACCGAGCAGACCGCGAGCGCGTTGCTGCACGTGGCCGTCACCGACGCCGACCCGAAGGTGGCGGGACGCGCGTTCAGCCAGGCCGCGATCGAGCTGGCGCTGGCCAGCTACCCGGGTTTCCACGTCACCGCACCACCTTCGGACGCCACGCCGTACGGGGTGTACCGGGCGTCCTATGTAGACGCTTCCGAGGTGCCGCACGTCGCGGTGACCGCGGACTCGCGGATCGAGGTGGCGCCCGCCGCCGAGACGCTGGAACTGGCCGAGGTGGACGAGCCGGAACTGCCGGAACCGTTGCCCGGCGGGCCGAAGCGGCGAGCGCCGCTGGGTGCGGTCCTCGGCGCGCGCAGCGGTGACAAGGGCGGCGACGCGAACGTCGGTGTGTGGGCCACCACCGACGAGGGCTGGCGCTGGCTCGCGCACACGCTGACCGTCGACGAATTCCGCCGCCTGCTCCCGGAAACCGCGGAATTGTCGGTGCGGCGGCATATGCTGCCCCACCTGCGAGCGGTCAACTTCGTGGTGACCGGCATCCTCGGACAGGGGGTCGCCTCGCAGGCCAGGTTCGATCCACAGGCCAAGGCGCTCGGCGAGTGGCTGCGTGGCCGGTACGCCGAGATCCCGGAGGTGTTGTTGTGAGCGATCCGTTCGCCACGCCGGAGCGCAAAGCGCTTCGGGAAACCGTGCGCGGCTTCATGAAGACCGACGTGCTGCCCCACCTGGACCAGTGGGAGCGCGACGGTGAGCTGCCGCGCGAACTGCACCGCAAGGCCGGAGCGCTGGGCCTGCTCGGCATCGCCTTCGACGAGAAGGCGGGCGGGGAGGGCGGGAACTTCCTCGACGCCATGACGGTCACCGAGGAAATCCACTACGCCGGCGGTTCCGGCGGGCTGGTCGCTTCGCTGTTCACCTGCGGCATCGCCGTGCCGCACATCGCGGCGGCCGGGGACGAGGCGCAGCTGGCGAAGTGGGTGCGCCCGGCGCTGGCCGGTGAGCTGATCGGCTCGCTCGCGGTCACCGAACCGGACGGCGGGTCCGACGTGGCGGGCATCCGCACCACGGCCCGCCGCGACGGGGACCATTACGTGGTCGACGGTGCCAAGACGTTCATCACCTCCGGCTGCCGCGCGGACTTCGTCACCACGGTCGTGCGCACCGGCGGTGAGGGCGCGCACGGGCTTTCCCTGCTGGTGGTGGAACGCGGCACGCCGGGCTTCACCGTCGGGCGCAAGCTCGCCAAGATGGGCTGGCACTGCTCGGACACCGCCGAACTGTCCTATGTGGATGTACGGGTTCCGGTGGAGAACCTGGTGGGTCCGGAGAACTCCGGCTTCGCGCAGGTGGCCACCCAGTTCGTCGCCGAACGGCTCTCGCTGGCGGTGCAGGGGTACGCGCACGCGCAGCGCGCGCTGGACCTCACCCTGGACTGGTGCCGGTTGCGCGAGACCTTCGGCCGCCCGCTCATCTCACGGCAGCTGGTGCAGCACAAGCTCGCCGAGATGGCGCGGAAGGTCGACGTGGCCAGGACCTACGCCCGGCAGGTCGGCGTGCGCCACGTCGCCGGGGAAGAAGTGATCGCCGAAGCCTGCTTCGCCAAGAACACCGCCGTCGAGACCGCCGAATGGGTGGTCAACGAAGCCGTGCAGCTGCACGGCGGCCTCGGCTACCTGAGCGAGTCCGAGGTGGAGCGCCACTACCGCGACGTCCGCATCCTGGGCATCGGCGGTGGCACCACCGAGATCCTCGCCGGGCTGGCCGCGAAACGATTGGGATACACCGCATGACCACTTTGAGGTCCACAGTGGACAGCCGGGGCGCGGACTTCGCCGCGAACCGCGAGGCCATGCTGGCCAAGCTCGCCGAGCTGGAGGCCGAGCAGGCCAAGGCGGTCGCGGGCGGCGGCGAGAAGTACGTCGAGCGCCACCGCAAACGCGGCAAACTGCTGGCCAGGGAACGGATCGAGCTGCTGCTCGACGAGGACTCGGCCTTCCTGGAGCTGTCCCCGCTGGCCGCCTGGGGTTCGGACTACCGGGTCGGCGCCAGCGTGGTCACCGGCATCGGCGTGATCGAGGGCGTGGAGTGCCTGGTCTGCGCCAGCGATCCCACGGTCAAGGGCGGCGCGAGCAACCCGTGGACGGCCAAGAAGACCTACCGGGCCGCCGACATCGCCGCGCAGAACCGGCTGCCCACGGTGAACCTGGTCGAGTCCGGCGGAGCGGACCTGCCGACGCAGAAGGAGATCTTCATCCCGGGCGGGCGGATCTTCCGCGATCTGACCCGGTCCTCGGCGGCCGGGGTGCCGACCGTGGCGCTGGTCTTCGGCAACTCCACCGCCGGTGGCGCCTACCTGCCGGGCATGTCCGACCACGTGGTGATGGTCAAGGAACGCGCCAAGGTCTTCCTCGGCGGCCCGCCGCTGGTGAAGATGGCCACCGGCGAGGAGTCCGACGACGAATCGCTGGGCGGCGCCGAGATGCACGCGCGGACCTCGGGACTGGCCGACTACCTGGCCGAGGACGAGCAGGACGCGATCCGGATCGGGCGGCGCATCGTGCGCCGGCTCAACTGGCGCAAGCAGGGCCCGTCACCGAAGCCGGACTACCGCGAGCCGGTGCACGACCCCGAGGACCTGCTCGGCATCGTGCCCGCCGACCTGAAGGTGCCGTTCGACCCGCGCGAGGTGATCGCCAGGGTGGTCGACGGCTCCGACTTCGACGAGTTCAAGCCGCTGTACGGGTCGAGCCTGGTCACCGGCTGGGCGAGCGTGCACGGCTACCCGGTGGGCATCCTCGCCAACGCGCGCGGTGTGCTGTTCTCCGAGGAGTCGCAGAAGGCGGCCCAGTTCATCCAGCTGGCCAACCAGGGCGACACCCCGCTGCTGTTCCTGCACAACACCACCGGCTACATGGTCGGCAAGGAGTACGAGCAGGGCGGCATCATCAAGCACGGCGCGATGATGATCAACGCGGTGTCGAACTCGAAGGTGCCGCACATCTCGGTGCTGATGGGCGCTTCCTACGGCGCCGGGCACTACGGCATGTGCGGGCGGGCCTACGACCCGCGCTTCCTGTTCGCCTGGCCGAGCGCGAAGTCCGCGGTGATGGGGCCGGCGCAGCTGGCCGGGGTGCTGTCCATCGTGGCGCGCCAGGCCGCGGCGAACCGGGGCCAGGAGTACAACGAGGAACACGACGCCGCCATGCGCGCCATGGTGGAGGGGCAGATCGAAGCCGAGTCGCTGCCGATGTTCCTCTCCGGCATGCTCTACGACGACGGCATCATCGATCCCCGTGACACCCGCACGGTGCTCGGGCTCAGCCTGTCGGCTATCCACAATGGACCGATCAGCGGCGCCGGGGGCTTCGGCGTCTTCCGGATGTGAGAGATGATCGCAAATCTGCTTGTCGCCAACCGCGGGGAGATCGCCCGCCGCGTGTTCCGGAGCTGCCGCGACGCGGGGATCGGCACGGTCGCGGTGTTCTCCGACGCCGACGCGGACGCCCCGCACACCGGAGAGGCCGACGTGGCGGTGCGGTTGCCGGGCAACGCGCCGTCGGAGACCTACCTCCGCGCGGACCTGCTGATCGAAGCCGCCGGCCGGGCCGGGGCCGACGCGGTCCACCCCGGCTACGGCTTCCTCTCGGAGAACGCCGCGTTCGCGCGTGCGGTCCTCGAAGCCGGGCTGACCTGGGTCGGCCCGCCGCCGGAGGCCATCGAGACGATGGGCTCGAAGGTGGAGTCGAAGCGGCTGATGGCCGCCGCCGGGGTGCCGGTGCTCGCCGAGCTGGACCCGGACGAGGTGACCGAGGCCGATTTCCCGTTGCTGGTCAAGGCTTCCGCCGGTGGTGGCGGACGCGGGATGCGGGTGGTGCGCGCGCCGGGTGATCTCGCCGCGGCGGTGGAAAGCGCCCGCGCGGAAGCCGGTTCGGCCTTCGGCGATCCGACCGTGTTCTGCGAGCGCTACCTGGAAACCGGGCGGCACATCGAGGTGCAGGTGCTCGCGGACACCCACGGCACGGTGTGGGCGCTGGGGGAGCGGGAGTGCTCCATCCAGCGACGGCACCAGAAGGTGGTCGAGGAGGCACCGTCACCGCTGGTCGGCGCGGCCATGCGCGAGGAACTGTTCGAGGCGGCGCGCAAGGCGGCGAAGGCGATCGGGTACGTCGGCGCGGGCACGGTCGAGTTCCTCGCCGCTCCCGACGGTCGCTTCTACTTCCTGGAGATGAACACCCGGCTGCAGGTGGAGCACCCGGTCACCGAATGCGTCACCGGGGAGGACCTGGTCGCCCGCCAGCTCCGGATCGCCGAGGGCGACCGGCTGCCGGTCGACCCACCACAGTGGACCGGGCACGCCATCGAAGTCCGGCTCTACGCCGAGGATCCGGCCAAGGACTGGCAGCCGCAGAGCGGCACGCTGCACCGGTTCGCCGTGCCCGGGGTCGACGCGGAGTTCCGCATCCCGGCCGGGTTCGGCCTGCGCCTGGACTCCGGCGTGGCCGACGGCTCGGTGGTCGGGGTGCACTACGACCCGATGCTGGCCAAGGTGATCGCCTGGGGTCCCGACCGGACCTCGGCCGCCCGGCGGCTGGCCACCGCGCTGGCCGGCGCGCGGATCCACGGGGTCCGCACGAACCGCGACCTGCTGGTGAACGTGTTGCGGCACCCGGCTTTCCTGGCCGGGGACACCGACACCGCCTTCTTCGCCACGCACGGGCTCGACACGCTGTCCCAGCCGCTCGCCTCGCCCGAGACCGCCCGGATCGCCGCGCTGGTGGCCGCGGTCGCCGGTGCCGCGGCGAACCGCCGGACCGCGACCGTGCAGGGCCGGTTGCCCGGTGGGTGGCGGAACGTGCGGTCGGCACCGCAGCACAAGCGGTTCGCCGCGGGTGACGTGGAGTTCGACGTGCGGTACGTGCTCGACCGTGCCGGGCTGCGGGCCGAAGACCACCCGGACGTGGAACTCGTTTCCGCGCAACCGGATCACGTCGTCCTCGACCTCGGAGGAGTGCGCCGGAGTTTCGCGGTCGCCCGCCACGAAGGGCGTGTGTACGTCGATTCCGCGCTCGGGCCGGTGGTGCTGGACGTGGTGCCGCGCTTCGCCGACCCGTCCGCCGCCCTGGCCGCGGGTTCGCTGGTCGCGCCCATGCCCGGCAACGTGGTCCGGATCGCCGTCGCCGCGGGCGATCGGGTCGAAGCCGGGGCGCCGCTGCTCTGGCTGGAGGCGATGAAGATGGAGCACAAGATCACCGCCCCGGCGGCCGGGGTGGTCGCCGAACTCCCCGTCGAAGTGGGGCAGCAGGTCGAGCTGGGCACCGTGCTGGCCGTGGTTCGAGACGCCGTGCAGGAGAAGGAGCCGGAATGAGCATGAACTTCACCGAACCGGAAGAGCGGATCGCCCTGCGCAAGGCGGTCCACGAACTGGGCAAGAGCTACGGCCACGAGTACTACCTGGGCAAGGCGCGCTCGGGCGGCAAGACCAAGGAGCTGTGGGACGAGGCCGGGCGGCTCGGGTACCTCGGCGTCGCCGTGCCGGAGGAGTTCGGCGGTGGTGGCGCGGGCATCGGCGACCTCGCCGCGGTCTGCGAAGAACTGTGCGCCACCGGCACGCCGCTGCTGCTGATGGTGGTGTCGCCGGCGATCTGCGCCACGGTGATCGCGCGTTATGGCACCGACGAGCAGAAGAAGCAGTGGCTGCCCGGTTTCGCCGCCGGTCAGGTGCGGATGGCCTTCGCCATCACCGAGCCGGACGCCGGGTCCAACTCGCACCGGATCACCACGACCGCCCAGCGTGCTGAGGGAGGCTGGGTGCTCAACGGGCGCAAGGTCTACATCTCCGGCGTCGACGAGGCCGACGCGGTGCTCGTGGTCGGGCGGACCGAGGACGCCAAGACCGGCAAGCTCAAGCCCGCTTTGTTCATCGTGCCGACGGACACCCCCGGCTTCGAATACCGCGAGATCGAGATGGACCTGGTCTCCGCGGACAAGCAGTTCGGCCTGTTCCTCGACGACGTGAAGCTGCCGCAGGAGGCGCTGGTCGGCTCGGAGGACGCGGCGATCGCGCAGTTGTTCGCCGGCCTCAACCCCGAACGCATCATGGGTGCCTCGTTCTCGCTCGGCATCGCCAGGTACGCGCTCGACAAGGGCGTGGCGTATGCGAAGGAACGCCAGGTGTGGGGCACGCCGATCGGCACGCACCAGGGGCTCGCGCACCCGCTCGCACAGGTCAAGATCGAGCTGGAGCTGGCGAAACTCATGACGCAGAAGGCCGCCACGCTCTACGACGCCGGGGACGACTTCGGCGCCGGGGAAGCCGCGAACATGGCCAAGTACGCCGGTGCCGAGGTCGCCATCCGCGCGGTCGACCAGGCCGTGCAGACCCACGGCGGCAACGGGCTCGCCTCGGAGTACGGCCTCGGCACGCTGCTCGCCGCGGTCCGGCTGGGCCGGATCGCGCCGGTGAGCCGCGAGATGGTCCTCAACTTCGTCGGGCAGCACTCGCTCGGCCTGCCCAAGTCCTACTGAGAGGTTTTCCCACCGTGACAAGTCTTTCCGGCAAGACGATCATCATGTCCGGCGGCAGCCGGGGGATCGGTGAGGCGATCGCGCTGCGCGCGGCCGCCGACGGCGCGAACGTGGCGCTGATCGCGAAGACCACCGAACCGCACCCCAAGCTGCCCGGCACCATCTACACCGCGGCCAAGGCGATCGAGGAGGCGGGCGGGCAGGCGCTGCCGATCGTCGGCGACATCCGCGACGACGAGTCGGTGGCGGCCGCGGTCGAGCAGACCGTGGCGCGCTTCGGCGGCATCGACATCGTGGTGAACAACGCCAGCGCGATCGACCTGACGCCGACCGAGCAGATCGGCATGAAGCGCTACGATCTGATGCAGGACATCAACGCGCGTGGTTCGTTCCTGCTGTCGAAGCTGGCGATCCCGCACCTGCGCGCGGCGGAGAACCCGCACGTGCTCACGCTGTCGCCGCCGATCAGCCTCGACCCGAAGTGGTTCGAAGCGGGCCACCTCGCCTACAGCATCGCGAAGTACAGCATGAGCCTGGTGACCGTCGGGCTCGCCGCGGAACTGCGCAAGGACGGCATCGCGGCGAACTCGCTGTGGCCGCGGACCACCATCGACACCGCGGCGATCCGCAATGTGGTCGGGGCGGAACTGGCGAACCGCTCGCGCACGCCGGAGATCATGGCCGACGCCGCGCACGCCATCCTCACCAAGCCGAGCCGGGAGACCACCGGGAACTTCTTCCTCGACGACGAGGTACTGGCGGCCGAGGGCGTCACGGACTTCTCGAAGTACCGCATCGCCGGTGAGGAGTCGGACCTCCAGCTCGACTTCTGGGTGGAGCCGGCCTGAGCACCATGCGCGAACCACAACAGGAGCGGAGCCGGACCACCCGGCGGCGGCTGGTCGAAGCCGCCGTCGAGTGCCTGGCCGCGCGGGGCTGGCACGGCACCACCGTGGCGATGGTGGCCGAGCAGGCCGGCGTCTCGCGGGGTGCCGCGCAGCACCACTTCCCGACGCGCGAGGACCTCGTGGTCGCCGCGGTCGAGCAGGTGGGCGAGGTGCAGCTGGCCGAACTGCGGCGGCACGTGGAGCTGTTGCCGGATGGCGCGTCACGCAGTGAAGCCGCCGCCGAGATGCTGCTGAACCTCTACACCGGGCCGATGTTCCGCGCGGCCCTGCAGTTGTGGGTGGCCGCTTCCACCGATTCGAAGCTGCTGGCGGTCCTCGCGCCGCTGGAGGCGCGGGTCGGCCGCGAGGCGCACCGGGTCGCGCTGGAGCTGCTGGGCGCGGACGAATCCCGGCCGGGGGTCCGGGAGACGGTGCAGGCCACGCTGGACCTGGCGCGGGGGCTGGGGCTGGCGAACCTGCTCAGCGACGACACCCGGCGGCGGCGCCGGATCGTGCGCCAGTGGGCCCGGATGCTGGAACCGGCGCTCGCCGGAACCCTGCCCGAACGGGCGGGAACCAGGTCGATGTGAACTTCGTCTCACGAAGTGGCTAACACTTTCGGACCAACGTCCGATAGGCAAGTGACAGAGGGTTACTTCTCAAGGGGGAAAAGTCTGATGTCAGAGCAAAGTGACGAACTGAGTCATCGCGCGCGGGCCATGCTCCGGGCCGTGGCTCAGCGGCGGGCGATGATGTCCGCGAGCTGCGAGCCGGACATGTTCGTCGACGGTTTCGCCTGCTGCGACCAGGTCACCGCGCACGCGCTGGCCCATGGCGGTTACCTCCGCCCGGCCGAGGCCGCGCTGCCCGGCGCCCGGGTGCGTGCCGAACTGACTCCGGCGGGGTGGGCCGTGGTCGGCGCCGCTGTCGCCGCCGCCTGACCTACCGCGCTTTCCGCTGAGCAGGAATCGCCTGGGGCCGCCGGAAATCCGCGGCTCGCTGTTCGTAGTGCCGCGTGCTCGGCGCGTATCCGGTTTCCTCCGATTGCCCGAGTGAATCCGGCACGAACAGTGGTTTCCTTGACGAGGTGGAGGGGGAGCGGACCCAGTCCGGCTGGGGGCCGTTCGGGGTGTTCGCCGTCGGTCGATGGCGGCTGTGGCGTCTGCCCGATCGGTTCCTCGTCGGCTATGTGCTCGCGGTCGATCTGACCGCGCTCACCGGCGCGGCCGTGGCGTTCCACGCGCTGCCGGTGCCCGAGCGTGACTGGCGCCCGTTCTGGATCCTGATCGCGTGCTGCGTGGTCTACGTCGAGGTGTCGCGCTCGATCGAGCGCAGCCGTGCCGAATTCCTCGACGGCCCGCACATCGACCTCAACTCGGTGTGGATGTTCGCCGCGGCGCTGCTGCTGCACCCGGGGCTGGCCGCGGTGGTCATCGCGGTCTCGTACGCCTACCGCTGGCTGCGCGTGCGCCACCGCGAGGTCTACAGGCAGACCTTCAGCGCCGCCGCCTCGATCGTGGCGGCGTACCTGGCGAACCTGGTGCCGTTCGTCCCGCACGAACTGGCGATCTTCGTCGCCGCGTTGCTCTACGGGCTGAGCAACACCGCGCTGATCACCTTCGCCGTCCACCGCAGCCGCCCGGGCACGCGCCTGCGCGACGCCCTGTTCTCCCCGCCGGAGTACGCGCTCGAAGCTTCGACGATCGCGCTCGGCGTGCTCCTGGCCTGGGCGCTGGTGGACTGGCCGCCGATGCTGGTGCTGATCATGGGGGTGACGCTGGTGCTGCACCGGAGCACGCTGGTGCAGCAGTTGCGTGAACAGGCCGACGCAGACGGGAAGACCGGCCTGCTCAACGCGGTGCGCTGGACCGAGATCGCCACCAGCGAACTCGCCCGCGGGCGGCGGCGGGGCATGCCGGCGAGCGTGCTGATGCTCGACCTCGACCACTTCAAGGCCATCAACGACCGGCACGGCCACCTGATCGGGGACAAGGTCCTGCTGGCTGTCGCCGCGGCGCTGCGGGCGGAAGTGCGCAGCGCGGACGTGCTCGCCCGGTTCGGGGGTGAGGAATTCGTGATCCTGCTGCCCGGCACCAACCGGTTCGACGCCGTCACCATCGCGGAACGCATCCGGCACCGGGTGGCGGCGCTGACCATTCCGGTGGCCGGTGGGGAAATCGGCATCACCATCTCGATCGGCGTGGCCGCGCAACCGCGGGACGGGCAGACGCTGGAACCCTTGCTGGCGGCGGCTGACAGGGCGTTGTATGTGGCGAAAGAGGCGGGGCGGGATCGGGTTCGGACGATGCCTTGAGGTTCTTGGCTCGGGCTTGGTGGGGCCACCCCGGGTTGGCCTGATTGTAGGGAACCACCCCGGTTTTTCAGTGTGACTACGGCGGAGAACCCGATGTCAAGGCGGGAAAGATGCCTTGACATCGGGTTCTCCGCCGTGTTTTTGGCTTGGGACCGGGGATGGGGAGGGGTGGGCGGCCTGGTTTCGTTTGCTGGGCCGGGTTCTGTTGGCATGTGGATGGTGTGCTGGCACTCGTGGCCGCGTTTGCTGGGGGATGGTGGCAGGGCTGGTCGCGTTTGCCGGGAGGTTTCGGTGGCCAGTGGGGGATGGCGGCGGCTTCTGGTCGCGTTGGTGAGCGGGTTCCTGTGCGCGTGGGAGGTGGCCGGTCTGGTCGCGTTTCCGGGGTGGATCCGTTGGCGCGCGGGGGTGCGGTGGCGGGTTGGTCGCGTTTCCCCGAGTGTCAGTCTTTTCCGATGTCTTCGAACCACAGGGTCGGGTGGGTGGCGATGAAATCGCGCATCAGGGTGGTGCAGGCGTCGTCGTTCAGGACGCTGATGGTCACGCCGTGTTCGGCCAGCCAGTCGTGGCCGCCGTGGAAGGTGGTTGCCTCGCCGATCACGACGCGCGAGATGCCGAACTGGCGCACCAGGCCGGAGCAGTACCAGCACGGCGAAAGCGTCGTCACCATCACCGTGTCGCGGTAGTGGGGGCGGCGTCCCGCGTTGCGGAACGCCGCCGTTTCCGCGTGCATGGCGGGATCATCGTCCTGGACGCGGCGGTTGTGCCCGCGCCCCAGCAGTTCTCCGTCCACGGTGAACAGCGCCGCGCCGATCGGGACACCGCCTTCGGCCTTGCCCAGCAGCGCTTCTTCCCGTGCGATGGCCAGCATGCTCTCGTCGTCGCGCATTCGCCCACTGTCGCCGCGCCGTCAGCGGTTGGCAAGACGGGCGTGGAAGAACTCCCGGATGTCCGCGGCGAGCAGGTCCGGCGCCTCCATCGCGGCGAAGTGCCCGCCCCGGTCGTATTCGGTCCAGTGCACCACGGTGTGCTCCAGTTCCACGGCCCGCCGGATCGACACGTCGTGCGGGAACACCGCCACGCCCGTGGGCACCGGCGACTTCGCCGCCGCGCTCCAAGCCCCCGCGTGCGCGGTCTCGTAGTACAGCCGGGACGAAGACGCGGCGGTGCCGGTCAGCCAGTAGAGCATCACGTTGGTGAGCAGCCGGTCCCGGTCGACGGCGTTCTCCGGCAGCGCCGCCGCCGGATCGGTCCATTCGAAGAACTTCTCCACGATCCAGGCGAGCTGGCCGACCGGGGAATCGGTGAGCCCGAACGCCAGCGTCTGCGGACGGCTGATCTGGATCATCGCGTACCCCGACTGCTCGTTTTCGAGGTAGCCGAGCCGCTCCACCCGCGCCTGTTCGGCCTCGGTCAGCGTCTCGCCGGGGTCGACCGGGGTGAACGCCGTCAGGCCGTTGCAGTGCACGCCGATGACCCGGTCGGGCACGAGCCGCGCGATCTCCGGCGACACGATCGCGCCGGTGTCCCCGCCCTGCACGCCGTACCGCTGGTAGCCGAGCCGGTCCATCAGCTCGACCCACGCCCGCGCGATCCGGGGCGAGTTCCAGCCGCTTTCCGTGGTGGGCCCGGACAGCCCGAACCCCGGGAGCGACGGGATGACCAGGTGGAACTCGGCGGTGAGCAGCTCGATCAGGTCCAGGAACTCGACGATCGAACCGGGCCAGCCGTGGGTGAGCAGCAGGGGCGTCGCGTCCGGGTCGGCGGAGCGCACGTGCAGGAAGTGCACCCGCTGCCCGTCGATCTCGGTGGTGAACTGCGGGTACGCGTTCAGCTCCTTCTCCGCCGCCCGCCAGTCGTAGGCGGTGCGCCAGTACTCGGCCAGCTCCCGCAGGTAACCCACCGGCACGCCCTGCGCCCAGCCGACGCCGGGCAGTTCGTCCGGCCAGCGGGTCTGCGCCAGCCGGACACGGAGGTCGTCGAGAGCGGCGTCGGGGAAGTCGATGCGAAACGGCTTGATCTCTTCGGTCATGTTCACCAAGGTAGAAGTCATTCAGGACAGGTTGTGTCCTCGATGAAGGAGACTTTGTGCGGACCTCGGCGAGATTGCTGCGCCTGCTCACCCTGCTGCAACTGCACCGTGAGTGGACCGGTGCCGAACTCGCCGCACGCCTCGAAGTGGATGTCCGAACCGTGCGACGCGACGTCGATCGCCTGCGTGAGCTGGGCTACCCGGTGCATTCGACCCCTGGCGTGGCGGGCGGCTACCGGCTCGGCGCGGGCGCCGCGCTGCCGCCGTTGCTGCTGGACGACGACGAGGCCGTCGCGGTCGCGGTGAGCCTGAGCACCGCGGCGGGCGGCACGGTGACCGGGATCGAGGAGACCTCGGTGCGTGCGCTGATGAAGCTCGACCAAGTGCTGCCCTCGCGGCTGCGCCATCGGGTGAACGCGTTGCAGTCGGTGACCCTGCCGCTCGGCGGCGGGGTTTCGGCGGTCGCCCCGGCCCAGCTGACCGCGATCGCCGCCGCCTGCCGTGACCGCGAACGTTTGCGCTTCGCCTACGCCGCCTCGGACGGCACCGCCACCGAGCGCCGGGTCGAGCCGCTGAAACTCGCCTGCACCGGCCGTCGCTGGTACCTGCTGGCGTTCGATGTCGACAAGGAGGCCTGGCGCACGTTCCGGGTCGACCGGATCACCGACGAACCCCGGATCGCCGGGCGGTTCGCCCCGCGCGAGCCACCCGCCGAAGACCTCGGCGCGTACCTCACCCGCCAGATCTCCAGCGCGCCCTACCGATACCGCTGCCGGGTGAAGCTGCACGCGCCCGCCGCGCGCATCGCCGAACTGGTCGGAGCCTCCGTCGGCGAGGTGGAGCCGATCGACGAGAACAGCTGCCTGCTGCACGCCGGCGGCGCCCGGATCGAGGAGATCCCGTTCTACCTGGCCCGCTTCGGCTGCGACTTCGAGGTGGAGGAACCCACCGAGCTGGCCGAGTACGTCCGGGAGCTGGCCGCGCGGTTCGGGCGGGCTGGCTGACCGACCGCTTAGTATGTCATCCTGGGCAGGTGAGCGCCCCTCAGTCGCCGGTCTTCGCACCGAGCATGCCGAGCACCAGGCCGGCGTACTCGCGGCCGAGCGCGGCGGGGGACTTGCGCATGCGGTCGGTGTACCAGCGCGCCACGTCGACGCCGAGTGACAGCACCGCCCGCGCGGCCGTGCGGGGCTCCGGCACGGTGAATTCGCCCGACGCCACACCCTCGGTGATCAGCTCGCGGACCAGTTGCTCGATGCGCCGCCGCAGCTGCCCGACCTCCTCGTACTCGGCCTCGGGCAGCGCCTGCAGTTCGTACTGCACCACCCTGGCCACGGTGTGGCGCCGCGCGTGCCAGGCGACGAAGTCCTCGACCAGCGCGATCATCTTGTCCGTCGCCGAATCCGGCCGCGCCACCACGCGCTCGACCAGCAGCAGCGTCTGCTCGTGGCCGTACTTGCTGATCGCGAACAGCAGCGCGGCCTTCGACGGGAAGTGCACGTACAGCGCCGCCGGGCTCATACCGGCGCGACCGGCGATGTCCCGGGTGGTGGTGGCGTGGAAGCCGCGGCGGGCGAAGGACTCGACCCCGGCCAGCATCAGCCGCCGGGCCGCGTCGGGCTGCACGTCGGGCCAGAGTTCGGCGGGCAGTTCGGCAGGCAGTGCGTCCGGTAATGCGTCCGGTACTGCGCCGCTCGGCTCGCTCATCGCGGAAACCTCCCCGATCGTGGCGGGCTTGACAGGCTGCCTGCCCCTTCGCATTGTAAGCGAGCGCTTAGCTCGAACCTCAGGTGACAAGGAGACCACACAGTGAACTCGTTGAAGGACCGCGTCGCGATCGTCACCGGTGCGAGCCGGGGCATCGGTCTCGGCATCGCGCGCACCCTCGTCGAGCGCGGCGCCAAGGTCTGCATCACCGCGCGCAAGCCGGAGCCACTGGCCGAGGCCGTGCGGGAACTGGGCGGACCGGACCACGCCATCGCGGTCCCCGGCAAGGCCGACGACGCCGAGCACCAGGCCGAGGCGGTCGCCAAGGCGGTGGAGACCTTCGGCAGCCTGGACATGCTGGTGAACAACACCGGCATCAACCCGGTCTACGGCCCGGCGCTGGACATCGACCCCGAGGCGGCGGCGAAGATCCTCGCGGTCAACGTGCTCGCCCCGCTGGCCTGGACCCGGCACGCGCGCGACGCGTGGATGGGCGAGCACGGCGGCTCGGTGGTCAACGTGGCCTCGGTCGCCGGGCTGGGCGCGTCGCCGGGCATCGGCATGTACGGCATCAGCAAGGCCGCGCTGATCCGGCTGACCGTGGAACTCGGCGCCGAACTGGGCCCGGGCATCCGGGTCAACGCCGTCGCGCCCGCCGTGGTCAAGACCAAGTTCGCCACCGCGCTCTACGAGGGCCGCGAGGAGGAGGTCTCGGCCGCCTACCCGATGAAGCGGCTCGGCCTGCCCGAGGACGTCGCGGGCGCGGTCGCCTTCCTGCTGTCCGACGAAGCGGGCTGGATCACCGGCCAGACCATGGTGCTCGACGGCGGCCGCACCCTGGTCGGTGGCCTGTGAGCGCCGAGCTGAAGGACGCCGGGATCGTCGTCACCGGCGGTGGCGCGGGCATCGGCGCCGCGATGGCGCGGCGGTTCCACGCCGAGGGCGCCCGGGTGGTCGTGGCCGACCTGAACGGTGACGCGGCCGCCGCGGTGGCCGAGGAGATCGGCGGCACCGCGATCGCCGGGGACGCCGCCGGGGTCGAGGGCGTCGAGCAGTTGCTCGCCCGCTCGCGCGAAGTGCTCGGCGGGATCGACATCTTCTGCGCCAACGCCGGGATCGCGCCGCTCGGCGGGGCGGACAGCACCGAGGACGTCTGGGCGCGGGCGTGGGACGTCAACGTGATGGCCCACGTGCGGGCGGCGAACGCGCTGCTGCCCGAGTGGCTCGAGCGCGGCCGCGGGCGGTTCGTCGCGACGGTGTCGGCGGCCGGAATCCTGACCAGCCTGGGTTCGGCGCCGTACTCGGTGACCAAGCACGGCGCGCTGGCGTTCGCCGAATGGCTCAGCGCCACCTACCGCCACCGCGGGATCGACGTGCACGCGGTCTGCCCGCAGGGCGTGCGGACGAACATGCTGGCCAACACCGGCAAGGGCGGTCAGCTGCTGATGGGCGCGTCGGCGATCGAACCGGAGCAGGTGGTCGACGCCCTGCTCGAGGCGATCGGCGAGAAGCGGTTCCTGGTGCTGCCGCACCCGGAGGTGGCCGACTACTACGCGGCCCGCGCCACGCAGACCGATCGCTGGCTCGGCGGGATGAACAAGTTGCAGCGGAAGGTCGAAGCGCTCGGGGAGTGAGATGACCGACGACTGGCAGCCGGAGGTCGACGAGATCGCCCGGCGGCGCGAGCTCGCGCACCGCATGGGTGGTGAGGCCAAGATCGCCCGTCAGCACGCCGCCGGGCGGCTCACCGTGCGCGAGCGCATCGAGGCCCTGGTCGATCCGGGCACCTTCGACGAGATCGGCGCGCTCGCCGGCTTCGGTCAGTACACGGAGGACGGTGCGCTGGAGTCGTTCACCCCGGCCAACTTCGTCGTCGGCACGGCCAGGCTGGACGGTCGCCGGGTGGCGCTCGGCGCGGACGACTTCACCGTGCGCGGCGGCGCGGCCGACGCCGGGATCATCGGCAAGCAGGTGCACGCCGAGCGGCTGGCGAACGAGCTCGGCCTGCCGCTGGTCCGGCTGATCGAAGGCACCGGTGGCGGCGGCAGCGTCAAGTCGCTGGAGGACTCCGGATTCACCTACGTGCCGTTCAACCCGGGCTGGGACCTGGTGGTGGACAACCTTTCCGCGGTCCCGGTGGTCTCCGCCTGCCTGGGCCCGGTGGCCGGGCTCGGTGCGGCGCGGGCGGTGATGTCGCACCTGTGCGTGCTGGTCGAAGGTGCCGGGCAGTTGTTCGTCGCCGGACCGCCGCTGGTCCGGCACGCCACCGGCGAAGATCTGTCCAAAGAGGAACTCGGTGGCGCGGCGGTGCACCGCCGCAGTGGTGCGGTCGAGCGGATCGTGCGCAGCGAAGCCGAGGCTTTCGCCGTGATCAAGGCGTTCCTGTCGTACTTACCGGCCAATGTGGACTCACTGCCCGCGGTCGTCCCGTCTGCCGACGATCCCGCGAGGGCGGAGGAGGCGCTGATCTCGCTGGTGCCGCGCAACCGGCGCAAGCCGTACCGGTTGCGGCCGCTGCTGGACGCGGTGTTCGACGCGGACTCGGTGTTCGACTACGCGTGCTACGGCGGTTCGGCGTATACCGGGCTGGCGCGGCTCGACGGCCACCCGGTCGGCGTGATCGCCACCGATCCCTACCGCGGCGCGACGCTGACCGCCGAGGGCGCCGACGCGATCACCCGGCTGGTCGACCTCTGCGAGACCTTCCACCTGCCCCTGGTCAACCTCACCGACCAGGCGGGCATGGTGATCGGCCTGGCGGGGGAGAAGCGCGGCTCGATCCGCCGCGGCGCGCGGGCGATCACCGCCGTCTACCAGGCCCGCGTGCCCTCCGCCGAGGTGATCGTGCGGCGGGTGTTCGGCGTCGGCGGGGCCGGGATCACCAACCGGCACCGGCTGGTGCGCCGGTGGGCGTGGCCGTCGGGTGACTGGGGCTCGCTGCCGATCGAGGGCGGGATCGAAGCCGCCTACCGAGCCGAACTGGAGGCCGCCGAGGATCCGCAGGCGCTGCTGGCCGAGATCCGGGAGCGGCTGGACAAGGTCCGCTCGCCGTTCCGGACCGCGGAGAAGTTCGGTGTCGAGGACGTCATCGACCCCAGGGAGACCCGCGCGCGCCTGTGCGACTGGGTGACCGATGCCTACCGGGTCCTGCCCAAACTCCTCGGCCGCCCGTCCTTCGGCGTACGCCCCTAGTAGGGCTTAACGCCGATGTCCGGCCGCACTCGAACGCTGCTACGAAGACACCGCCGTGCTCGTCCCCGGCCCGGTGACGGACGGTGGCGCTATGCCATCGACAATCCGTTCGGCACGGCCGCCGGTTAACGCGCCGGATGCCCAGGCAGCTGTCGCATTTTCGCTAGCGCGGCGCCGCGTGCCCGGCGATGCTGGTGCGGTGCAGGAAGTACGGGAAGTACACGAGGACACCGAGCGGTGCGTGCGAGCCGTGCGGTCGAAGGACGCCCGGTTCGACGGCTGGTTCTTCACCGTCGTGCTCACCACGCGGATCTACTGCCGGCCCAGCTGCCCGGTGGTCCCACCGAAGGCCGAGAACATGCGGTTCCTGCCCAGCGCGGCCGCCGCGCAGCAGGCGGGGTTCCGCGCGTGCAAGCGCTGCCGTCCCGACGCGAGCCCCGGTTCGCCGAAGTGGAACGAGCGCGCGGACCTGGTGGCCAGGGCGATGCGGTTGATCGCGGACGGTGTGGTCGACCGCGACGGCGTCGACGGCCTGGCGCGGCGGCTCGGGTACAGCGTTCGCCAGGTGCAGCGGCAACTGCTCGCCGAACTCGGCGCCGGACCGCTGGCGCTCGCGCGGGCCCAGCGCGCGCAGACCGCGCGCCTGCTCATCGAGACCAGCACGCTGCCGATGGGCGAGGTCGCGCTGGCGGCCGGATTTTCCAGCCTGCGCACGTTCAACGACACCGTGCGCGAGGTCTTCGCCATGTCACCGACCGAGTTGCGCCGCCGGGCCGGAAGCGGCGGACCGGCCTCCGGCGTGCTTTCACTCCGCCTGCCGTTCCGCGCGCCGCTCTACGCCGAGGGCCTGTTCGCCGTGCTCGCCGCCGAAGCCCTGCCAGGGGTGGAGGAGTGGCGTGACGGCGCGTACCGCCGGACGCTGCGGTTGCCGAACGGGCCGGGGATCGTCGCGTTGCGGCCGATGCCGGGGCACATCGCCGCGGAGTTGTCGCTGACCGACCTGCGTGACCTGCACACCGCGATCAACCGCTGCCGCCGCCTGCTCGACCTCGACGCCGACCCGGAAGCGGTCGACGCCCTGCTCGCCGAGGACAGCGTGCTGGCTCCGCTGATCGCGGCGCGGCCGGGGCGCCGCGTGCCGCGCACGGTGGACGGCGCCGAGTTCGCCATCCGGGCGATCGCGGGGGAGAAGGCGGCGGCACTGGCCGCGAAGCACGGTGAACCGGTCGACGACCCCGGTGGCGGGCTTTCGCTGCTCTTCCCCGAACCGGCGGCGCTGGTCGACGAGGAGCCGGTCGCCGCGCTGGCCCGTGCGCTCGCTGGTGGTGACCTCGAACTGGGCGCGGGCAGCGACTGGAACCGGGCCAGGGACCGGCTCGCCGCCATCGATCCGGCCAAAGTGGAACTGATCGCGATGCGCGCGCTGGGCGATCCGGACGCTTTCCCCCGGCCCGGTTCCGGCCGGCGGTGGCGGCCGTGGCGGGCCTACGCCGCGCAGTACCTGCAAGATTCGGCAACGGAAAGGGAAATCGCATGACCACCCGGGTGCACACGGTGGTGGACAGCCCCGTCGGAGAGCTGACCCTGGTCGCCGAGGGCGATCGGCTGGCCGGCCTCTACATGGAACAGCAGCGCCACCGCCCGCCGGACGAGCGCTTCGGCACGCGCGACGAGACGCCGTTCGCCGAGACCACCTTGCAGCTCAAGGAGTACTTCGCCGGGCAGCGCACCGAATTCGACCTGCCGCTGCACTTCGACGGCACCGAGTTCCAGCGTGCGGTGTGGACGGAGCTGTGCCGGATCCCGTTCGGGGACACCGTTTCCTACGCCGAACTGGCCGCGCGGGTCGGCAGGCCGAGCGCGGTGCGCGCGGTCGGCGCGGCCAACGGGCGCAACCCGATCAGCATCGTGGTGCCGTGCCACCGGGTGATCGGCAGCGGCGGCAGCCTCACCGGGTACGGCGGCGGGCTGCCCCGCAAGCAGTTCCTGCTCGCCTTCGAAGGGGTGCCGGGGCAGCTTCAGCTGGGGTAGGGCGGGAATTCGGGTGGACGGCGTTCGTTCCAGCTGGTCACGCCCTCGGCGAGTTCGGGGTGGCCGAACGAGTCGAGCATGAGGCCGGTCGCGCGCCGCGCCGATTCGGCCAGTGGCAGCGCCGTCTCCACCCGGACCTGGTCCTTGATCAGCGCCATCGACCGCGGCGCGCTGTAGGTGGCGAGTTCGGCCGCGTACGCCGTCGCCGCGTCGAGCAGTTCCTCCGCCGGCCGGACTTCCTGCACCAGGCCGTAGTCGAAGGCCTGCTCCGCGGTGAAGGTGCGCCCGGAGAGCAGCAGGTCCAGCGCCCGGCCCCGCCCGACGAGTTCGGGCAGCAGCTTGGCGATCCCGTATTCGGCGATGAGCCCGCGGCGCACGAACGCGGTGGTGAACTTCGCGCCCGCCGCGGCGAACCGGACGTCGGCGGCACAGGCGACCACGAACCCGAGCCCGGCGCACCCGCCGTTGATCGCGGCGACCACCGGTTTCGCGACCGTGGCGGCGGCGAGCACGTCGACATAGCCACCGTCGTCGGCTGTCACGTCCTTGTCGGCCACACCGGTCGAGCCGATGCCCGCGAGCGCGTCGAGATCCGCGCCAGGGCAGAAGGACCGGCCCGCGCCGGTGACCACCACCGCGCGCACCGCCGGATCCTGTTCGGCCTCGCGCAACGTCCTGCCGTACCGGGTGCGCATCGCCGGGTCCATCGCGTTGTGCCGCTCGGGCCGGTCGAACGTGAGCGTGGCGATCCCGGCGGTGATCGCATACCGCACTCCGTCGGCCGGTGTGGTTCCGGTCATCGGGCACCTCCCTTTCCGGCCCCAGACTAAGCGGTTGCTTAGGTCGGCGTCGAGGCGTAGTTTCACAGATACCGACTGGTCGGTGTGCGTTGTGGAGGACGGGTGAGCTGGTACGAGGACAAGCCGTGGGTGGCGCGGTACGACCGTCGGTTGTTCGCCGCCGAACCGGCGTGGCACGACTCGGTGCTGTCGGCCTTCCGGCACGCGGTCGCGGCGGTGCCGGACCGCACGGCGGTGGCCTACTTCGACGGCGGGCTGACCTACGCCGAGGTCGACCGGCTCAGTGACGGCGTGGCGAACCACCTGCTGGCGCGCGGGTTCCGGCGCGGCGACCGGCTCGCGCTGATCCTGCAGAACATCCCGCAGTTCGTGCTGGCGCTGCTCGGCGCGTGGAAGGCGGGCGGGGTGGTGGTGCCGGTCAACCCGATGTACCGCCGAGCCGAACTCGAGCACGTCTTCGCCGACGCCGGGGTGCGCGCGGTCGTGTGCTCGCAGCGCGGCTGGAACCGCGGGGTCTCCGAGGCGGCGCGGGGCATCGGCATCGCGCTGACCACCAGCGAACTCGATCTGCAGACCCGTGACGACGACCGGGTGTTCAACGCGGTGGTTTATGAGGACACCGAGGGCGCCGACGACCTGCTCGACGCGGCCAACGACGCCCCGGGCGCCCCGCCCGACCCGGGCCTCGGCGGCGACGAGGTCGCGCTGATCAGCTACACCTCCGGGACCAGCGGCCAGCCCAAGGGTGCCACCAACACCCACCGCAACCTCGCGGTCAACGCCGGATCACTGCGGAACTTCAGCGGGATGGCCGAGGGCAGCACGCTGTTCGCGCTGGCGCCGCTGTTCCACATCACCGGCATGGTCTGCGAACTCGCGTCGGCCTTCGACCTGGCGGGCACGCTGGTGCTGGCGTACCGGTTCGAGCCGGGCGTGGTGCTGGACGCCTTCGCCGAGCACCGGCCCGCCTACACCGTCGGCCCGGCCACGGCGTACCTCGCGCTGATGTCGCACCCGTCGGCGAGCCGCGAGCACTTCGCCTCGTTCGAACTGCTCTACTCCGGCGGCGCCGCCCTGCCGCCCGCCGTGGTGGAGACCTTCGAAGCGCGGTTCGGGCACTACCTGCACAACGGGTACGGGCTCACCGAGACCACCGCGGGCTGCATCACCGTGCCCGCTTCACTGCGCGCGCCGATCGACCCGGAGTCCGGCACCATCTCCATCGGCCTGCCGACCCCGGACACCGTGGTCCGCATCGTCGACGACCAGGGCGCCGAGGTGCCGCCGGGCAAACCGGGGGAGATCGTCGTCGAAGGGCCGACGGTGGTGCCGGGGTACTGGAACCGGCCCGCCGACACCGCCGCCGCGCTGCCCGCGGGCCGCCTGCGCACCGGCGACGTCGGGTTCATGGACGCCGACGGCTGGGTCTACGTGGTCGACCGCAAGAAGGACATGATCAACGCCTCGGGTTTCAAGGTGTGGCCGCGCGAGGTCGAGGACGTGCTCTACACCCACCCGGCGGTGCGGGAAGCCGCTGTCGTCGGCGTGCCGGACGAGTACCGCGGCGAGACGGTGAAGGCGTACGTGAGCGCCCGGCCGGGGCAGCGGCCGGCACCCCGCGAGCTGATCGACTACTGCGCCGAGCGGCTGGCGGCGTACAAGTACCCGCGCTCGATCGAGGTGCTGGACGAACTGCCGAAGACGCTGAGTGGCAAAATCCTGCGCCGGGAGTTGCGGGCACGGGGTTGAGTGCCGGGGCGGTGTACGTACGGTGATCATCGTCTCGGTACGCTCAGCTTCCGAGCAGAAACGGCTCGCCGCAGGTGAGCCGGGTGACGGGAAGGGGGCCGGGCGATGACTCGAGCCAGCGCCGGGAAGCCGGGCACCACGATCGAGGAGAATGGTTACGCTCCGGGGTCGGTGCCGCGGCGGCTGCTGTCCGTGGCCACCAAGCTCTTCGCGAAGAAGGGCTTCGACCGGACCTCGGTCCAGGAGATCGTCGAGGCCGCCGGAGTCACCAAGGGCGCGATGTACCACTACTTCGGCTCGAAGGACGACCTGCTCTACGAGATCTACGCGCGCGTGCTGCGGGAGCAGACCGATCAGCTCGAGCGCCTGATGGCCGGGGACGCGCCGCTGGCCGAGCGGCTGAGCGCCGCCGCCTCCGACGTCGTGGTCAGCACGATCGCCAACCTCGACGACGCCACCATCTTCATGCAGTCGATGCACCACCTCAGCCCGGAGAAGCAGAAGTCGGTGCGGGCCGAACGCCGCAAGTACCACGAGCGCTTCCGCTCGCTGATCGAGGAAGGGCAGTCGAGCGGGGAGTTCCGCGCCGACAAGCCCGCGGACCTGGTGCTGGACTTCTTCTTCGGCGGCGTGCACCACCTGGGCTCGTGGTACCGGCGCAGCGGCTCGATGTCCGCGCAACAGGTCGGCGACCACTACGCGGACCTGCTGCTCTCGGCGCTTCGGCCGGTCTAGAGGTCCTTTCAATACGGCACGACCGCGCGGGGCACGATGTCGTCGAGCCGCCGCTCGACCACCGTGCCCGGCGGGTAGTGCGCGGCGAGGCGGAGCAGGCTGGCGGCGAGGTCCCCGGCGATGTCCAGCGGATAGCCCTGCTGGTCGAGGCTGGAGCGGATGGCCTCGATGTAGTCGGCTTCGGTGAAACCCGGCCGTTCCACCACCATCGCCGTGGTGCCGGCGCGGTGGGAGTTCATCCCGGAGAAGGCGCGGCCGCAGCCGCAACCCCCGTCCGGGTCGGCCTGGTCCGCGCTGCAGACCAGGCCTATCCAGACCAGTTCACCGTCGACGCAGTAGCTGAAGTCGTTGCGGCGGGCGCCCTGGGTCACCTCGGTGGCGACGAGCAGTTTCATGGCGGCTCCCTCCGGCCTCGGCGAAAACACCTGCCTCAGCAGTACCACCCGCCACCGACAAAACCCACCGCCACCAGGGGGCGCACGGCTCCCGGCATGGCCAGTGTCACCCCCGAGGGACACGAATGTGGCTTTGGGGGCGTATTCGGCCCCGAAAGCCACATTTGTGTCCAAGAACTAGCCCGGTAGGTCCAGCAGGGTGGCCAGCGCGGCGCGGTGCCGGCCCGCGGTGCCCAGGGCGATCTGGTTCGCCTTCGCCCGCTTCAGGTACAGGTGCGCCGGGTGTTCCCAGGTCATGCCGATCCCCGCGTGCAGCTGGATGCACTCTTCGGCCGCGTGCACCGCTATGTCCGAGCACAGCGCCTGCGCCACCGCGGCCGCCACCGGCAGGTCCGGGTCCTGCCGCGCCAGGCAGTCCGCGGCGTAGCGCGCGGCGGCGCGGGCCGAGACCAGTTCCAGCCACAGGTCCGCGAGCCGGTGCTTCAGCGCCTGGAACGAACCCACCGGACGGCCGAACTGGTACCGCCCTTTGAGGTAGCGCACGGTTTCCTCGAGGCACCACTCCGCCAAGCCCAGCTGCTCGGACGCCAGCAGGGCGGCACCGGCGGTCAAGGCCGCGGTCAGCGCTTCCGTCGCCTCGGCGCCCGAGGCGATCAGCGTGCCGTGGGCGCCGGAGAGCGTCACGTCGGCGACGCGCCGGGTCAGGTCCAGTGAGACCAGTTCCGACACGGTGAACCCGGAGTCCACGATGTACAGGCCGTCCCCGGCGGGCACGACGAGGACGTCCGCCACCGAGGCGTCGGCGACCGTGCCCACCCGGCCGGTCAGCACCCCGTCCGAAGCCTCCACTGTGGACTTGAAGGTGTCCGCCGTGCTGGACAGCGGCACAGCCAGCACGGCGGTCGTGGTGCCCGCGGCCAGTTTGCCCAGCAGTTCGTGGTCCGTGCCGGTGGCGAGCAGCGCGTTGGTGGCCAAGACCGCGCTGCCGAGGAACGGCACCGGTGCCACGCTGCGGCCCAGTTCCTCCAGTACCAGCGCGATTTCCCGGGCCGACGCCCCGTGTCCGCCACGGTTCTCGGGCACCTGCAGCCCGGCGGCGCCGAGGTCACCGGCCAGCGCACGCCACAGCTTCAGGTCGTACGGTTCACCGCTTTCCGCGCGCTTGAGCAGCGCCGAGGGCTCACAGTGGTCGGCGAGCAGCGCCCGCACGCTCGCCCGCAGGTCGTCCTCGACGTCGGAGTACAGCAGATCCGCGGTCATCGGGGCAGGTCCTTCCAGGCGACGTCCTTGTCCACGCGCGGCTCGGACGGCAGCCCGAGCACCCGCTCCGAGATGATGTTGCGCAGGATCTCCGAGGTACCGCCCTCGATCGAGTTCCCCTTGGCCCGCAGGTAGCGGTACCCGGCTTCACGCCCGGTGAAGTCCACTTTGTCCGGACGGCTCATGGTCCAGTCGTCGTAGTGCAGGCCCTCTTCGCCGAGCAGTTCCAGTTCCAGTCCGGAGATCTCCTGGTTCAGCGTGGAGAACGCGAGCTTCATCCCCGAGCCCTCCGGGCCGGGCGAACCCGCCGCGAGCTGCTGGCGCAGCCGCGTCCCGGCCAGCCGCACGCCTTCGGACCGCACCCACAACCGCAGCAGCCGGTCGTGCAGTTCCGGCGTGCGCAGCTCCGGCCGTTCACGCCACAGCTTCGCGGCGATGCCGATCATGCCGCCCTCGCGCGGGATGGCGTGCCCGCCGATCGCGACCCGCTCGTTCATCAGCGTGGTCTGCGCGACCTTCCAGCCCTCGCCGACCTCGCCGAGCCGGTTCGCGTCGGGGATGCGGACCCCGGTCAGGAAGACCTCGTTGAACTCGGCCTCACCGGTGATCTGCCGCAGCGGCCGGACCTCGACGCCGGGGGCGTGCATGTCGCAGATGAAGTAGGTCATGCCCTGGTGCTTGGGCACGTCCGGATCGGTGCGGGTGACCAGGATGGCGAAGCGCGCGGTGTGCGCGCTGGAGGTCCACACCTTCTGTCCCGTCACCACCCAGTCTTCCCCGTCACGCACCGCGCGCGTGCCCAGCGCCGCGAGGTCCGAGCCCGCGCCGGGCTCGGAGAACAGCTGGCACCAGACCTCTTCGCCGATCCACAGTGGACGCAGGTAGCGCTTGCGCTGTTCGTCGTCGCCGAATTTGAGGATGGTCGGGGCGGCCATGCCCAGCCCGATGCCGATGCGGCGCGGGTCGTTGTCCGGTGCGCCTGCCGCGGCCAGTTCGGCGTCCACAACGGACTGCAGCGCACGCGGCGCGTCCAGTCCGCCCAGGCCTTCGGGGAAGTGCACCCAGGCCAGTCCGGCGTCGAACCGGGCCTGGAGGAAGGCGGAGCGGTCGGCGATGTCGTGCTCGTCGAGCAGTTTCCGGGTCCGCTCGCGCAGGTCGTCGGCGGTGATGGTCATCGGGCGTGCTCCGTCCGGTACTGCTTGAGTTCGCGGTGGGCCAGCGAGCGCTTGTGCACCTCGTCCGGGCCGTCGGCCAGGCGCAGCATGCGTGCCGACATCCACAGCTCGGCCAGCGGGAAGTCCTGGCTGACGCCACCGGCGCCGTGTGCCTGGATGGCCTTGTCGATGATCCACTCCACCGAGGCGGGGGTGGCGATCTTGATCGACTGGATCTCGGTGTGCGCGCCCTGGTTGCCCGCGGTGTCCATCAGCCAGGCGGTCTTGAGCACCAGCAGCCGCAGCTGCTCGATCCGCACCCGCGACTCGGCGATCCAGTCCTGGACCACGCCCTGCTCGGCGATCGGCTTGCCGAAGGTGGACCGCGAAAGCGTGCGCTCGCACGTGAGCTTCAGCGCCCGCTCGGCCATGCCGATCAGCCGCATGCAGTGGTGGATCCGGCCGGGGCCGAGCCGGGCCTGCGCGATGGCGAACCCGCTGCCCTCCTCGGTGAGCAGATTTTCCGCAGGCACGCGCACGTTCTCGAACACCACTTCGGCGTGCCCGCCGTGGTCGCCGTCGCTGTAGCCGAACACCTTCATGCCGCGCTTGACGGTCATGCCTGGGGTGTCGCGGGGGACCAGGATCATGCTCTGCTGCCGGTGCGGCGGCGCGTCCGGATCGGTCTTGCCCATCACGATGAAGATCTGGCAGTTCGGGTTCATCGCGCCGGAGATGAACCACTTCCGGCCGTTGATCACGTACTCGTCGCCGTCGCGCTCGATGCGGGTGGAGATGTTGCGCGCGTCGGACGAGGCCACGTCGGGCTCGGTCATCGCGAAGGCCGAGCGGATCTCCCCGTCCAGCAACGGCTGCAGCCACTGCTTGCGCTGCTGCTCGGTGCCGAACATGGCGAGCACTTCCATGTTCCCGGTGTCCGGGGCGGCGCAGTTCAGCGCGGCCGGGGCCAGCCGGGGGCTGTGCCCGGTGATCTCCGCCAGCGGGGCGTACTGCAGGTTGGTCAGGCCGCCGCCGTGGTCGCCGGGCAGGAAGAAGTTCCACAGCCCGCGACGGCGGGCCTCCGCCTTGAGCTCGTCGACGATCGGCACGCTGGTCCACTCGCTGTCGCGCTCGGCGAGCTGTTCCTCGAACACCGCTTCGGCCGGGTAGACGTGCTCGTCCATGAAGGACAGCAGCCGCTCCCGGAGTTCCTCGGTCTTCGCGTCGTAGGCGAATTCCATCGTCACTTCTCCTCTTTGAGAATCTCGTTGCCGTGTGCGACCAGCGGAGCCACGCCGGCCCCGACCTTCTCGAAGCCTTCGCCCACCGTTTTCCCTTGCGTGAAGCGGAAGTAGATGCCCTCCAGGATCACCGCGAGCTTGAAGAAGGCGAACCCGACGTACCAGTTCAGCTTCGACACGTCCCGGCCGGAGCGCTCGGCGTAGCGCGAGACCACCTCGTCCGAGGTCGGGTAACCCGCCGCCGAAGTCGCGCTGGAGACGAAGCCGAGGTTCACCGCGTCCCGCTCGGCGTAGGCCAGCAGCAGCGCGACGTCGGTGAGCGGGTCGCCGAGGGTGGACATCTCCCAGTCCAGCACCGCGGTGATCCGGTCGCCGGTGCCGTCCTGCGCGACGAGGACGTTGTCCAGCCGGTAGTCGCCGTGGATCACCGTGGGCGGGCCCGAAACCGGCACCGCGGCGGCCAGCCGGTCGTGCAGCCGGTCGATCCCGGGGACCTCCCGGCTGCGCGAGCCGTCCAGCTGCTTCTTCCAGCGCCGCAACTGCCGCTCGAGGAAGCCCTCGGGGCGGCCGAAGTCACCCAGCCCCACCGCCGCCGGGTCCACCGCGTGCAGGTCGACCAGGGTGTCCACTAGTGCCAGCGCGATGTCGCGCGTGCGCCGCTCGCCGAGCGCCTCCATCTCCTCACGGGCGCGGTACGGCGTGCCGGTCACGAACTCCATCAGGTAGAACGGCGCGCCGAGCACCTCGGTGTCCTGGCACAGCAGCAGCGTCTCCGGCACCGGCACCCGGGTGGGGTGCAGCGCGGTGATCACCCGGTGCTCGCGCACCATGTCGTGCGCGGTGGGCAGCACGTGCCCCAGTGGCGGGCGGCGCACGACCCACTGGCCGGTACCGTCACCGACCACGTAGGTGAGGTTGGAGCGGCCACCCTCGATCACCGTGCCGCGCAGCGGTCCCGACAGCAGTCCGGGCAGCACCTCGTCCACGTGCGCGCGCAGGCGCTCGAGGTCGAGTCCGGGCAGGTCTTCGCGGGTGGCCATCTGCTCTCCTGTCGAATTTCGGCGTTCCGGTAAGCGTACCGACTAGTCGGTATGGAGTACAGGCGGGTGGGCCGGGTGCCGCCCGGTGGGCGGGCTCAGCGGATCAGCCGGGCGACGGTCTCGGCCACGCATGCGGGCTTCGCCTCGCCGTCGATCTCGATGGTCCACCGGACCACCGCCTGCTTGCCGCCCGGCACGTCGGTCACCTCGACGAGTTCGGCACCGGCGCGCACCTTCGAGCCGACCTTCACCGGCTGCGGGAAGCGCACCTTGTTCAGGCCGTAGTTGATGCCCATGGACAGGTTGTCCACCCGGTAGATGTCCTTGCCGAACCGCGGGATGAGGGACAGGGTCAGGTAGCCGTGCGCGATGGTGCCGCCGAACGGCCCGGCCGCGGCCCGCTCGGTGTCCAGGTGGATCCACTGGTGGTCACCGGTGGCGTCGGCGAACTGCTGGACCTGCTCCTGGCTGATGGTCAGCCACTCGCTGTGGCCAAGGTGTTCGCCGACCGCGGCGGTGAAGGCGTCGACGTCGGGGAAAGTGCGCATGGTCTCAGTCCCTCGGTCCGCCGGCGACGTAGATGACCTGGCCGGAGATGAACCCGGCGCCTTCGCTGACCAGGAACGCCGCCAGGTTCGCGATGTCGGCGGGCTCGCCGACGCGGCGCACCGGGATCTGCTCGGCGGCGGCCTTCTTGAAGTCCTCGAAGTCCATGCCCACCCGCTCGGCGGTGGCGGCGGTCATGTCGGTGGCGATGAAGCCCGGGGCGATGGCGTTCGCGGTGACGCCGAACTTGCCCAGCTCGATGGCCAGCGTCTTGGTGAAGCCCTGCAGCCCGGCCTTCGCCGCGGAGTAGTTGACCTGACCGCGGTTGCCCAGCGCCGAGGTGCTCGACAGGTTGACGATCCGGCCCCAGCCCTGCTCGGTCATGTGCTTCTGGACCGCGCGCGTCATCAGGAACGAGCCGCGCAGGTGCACGCCGATGACCGAGTCCCAGTCCTGGTCGGTCATCTTGAACAGCAGGTTGTCGCGGGTGATGCCGGCGTTGTTGATCAGCACGGTCGGCGGGCCGAGCTCATCGGCCACCTGCGCGACCGCGCGCTCCACCTGCTCGGCGTCACTGACGTCCAGGCTGACGCCGACGGCGCGGCCACCGCCCGCGGTCAGCGTCTCGGCACCCTGCTTGACGGCGTCGGCGTCCAGGTCCAGCAGTCCGACGGCGAATCCGTCCGCGGACAACCGCGCGGCCACCGCCGCGCCGATACCGCGACCGGCGCCGGTGACGATCGCGACACGGGAAGGGGACTGGGTCACTTGTACCTCCTGAAGCGAGTACGAAAGCGCGACGGCTTCGAGCATGCGCCCGGCCGCCGCGCTAAGCAAGCGCTTAGGAAGTTACTAGTCCCGGTTCCCCCTCGGGTGTGACCTGTGTCATGTTCGCCTCGGCCGGGTGCTTCACCCGGAGCGCGCCGTAGCCGAGTGCGACGAGCGCGAACATCTCGTTCAGCGCCATCAGCCGCTCGACCAGGCCCAGCGGCACGAAGGTCCACCACGCCTCGCCGCCGGCGAGCATGTTCAGCACGCCGACGAGGATCAGCCCGAACCACATCAGCGAGGTGACCCCGAAGAACACCGCGATCCGGCGGGCGGTGGGGGAGTGCCGGAACACCGAGCGGGCGCCGATGATCACCGCGAGCGGCAGCGCGACGAAGGCGACCACGCTGGCGTACCGGTGGATCGTGCCGCCGAGGCTCGGGCCGACCGCCCAGTTCGTCTTCGGGAAGGCCACGATCAGCAGCAGGCTGGCGGTCCACAGGCCGCCGAACACGGTGGCCGCGGACACCGGAGCGAGCAGGCCGCGCCGGATCAGCGCGTAGAGCAGCACGGCTGAGCCGACGGCGACCAGCACGAGGCCGAGGTCGAAGATCCAGCGGCTGTCGGTGAGCGCGTACTGGCTGATGGTCCGGCGGACCGGGCTGATGTCGGCGGTGCCCGGCAGGACGTGCAGCAGGGCGACCAGCACGACGCCGGTGGCCAGTGCGGCGAACCCGGCGAAGGCGTCGGCCGGTGAAGTGCGGGCGGGCGGCGTCATGGAACTCCTCGGCGCGCTCGGTGTTGACTGTCCGGTTTCGAGGTTATGGACCGAACATGACGAAATCCTGAGAGCGAGCTGTCGACCCGCTTGCTTGACACCGGTGGGCGGTCGTGTCACTTTGTATCGCCATGAGCCTGTCAGACAGGCGGACAGGCGGGGTCGCGCCTCGCCGGGTGACCGCGATGGAGGCCGTGCTCGGCGAAATCCGCGGGGCCATCGAGCGTGGCGAGTACCGCGTCGGCGACAAGCTCCCGGCCGAGGCGGCGATGGCGCAGACGCTCGGCGTCAGCCGGTCGGTGATCCGGGAAGCGCTGCGGGCTTCGGCGGCGCTGGGGCTGACGGTGTCGCGCACCGGCAAGGGCACCTACGTGCAGGCCGCCGGCGCGGCGCAGAACCCGATCTTCGGCTCGTACTCGGCGCGGGACCTGCTCGAAGTGCGGCGGCACGTGGAGATCCCGGTCGCCGGGTACGCCGCCCTCCGCCGCGGCGCCGACGACCTCGACCGGCTCACCTCGCTGACCGAGCGAATGCGGCAGGAAACCGACGACACGGCATGGGTCGCGTTGGACACGCTTTTCCATATCAGCGTGGCGCAGGCCTCGGGGAATCCGGTGTTCGCGAAGGTCATCGAGGAAATCCGGGACGCTTTGCGGCAGCAGTCTTTCTTTTTGAACAAGCTCGCGGATCGGCGGGAACGGTCGAATCGGGAGCACGAGGTGATTGTCGAGGCGATTGCTTCGGGGGTGGTGGAGGGTGCTGAGGGGGCTATGACTGTGCATCTGGAATTGGTGGAAAAGTCTTTGAGTGCAGTTGTTTCTGCGTAGGGTTCTTGGGGTCACCCCGGTTTTTTATTGTGACTACGGCGAGTGCCTCGATGTCAAGGCGGGAAAGATGCCTTGACATCGAGGCACTCGCCGTGTTTTGGGCTGGGGACCGGGGATGGGGAGGGCCGGGTGACGTCGGGGTCTGGTGGGGTGCCCGGGTGCGGTGGGGTGGTGGGGGTGGCTGGTGCCGTGAATGTGGCTTTCACGGCGGAATTCGCCGTGAAAGCCACATTCACGGCGTCTTTTTTGACGTGGCGGCTCCTGAGTGTGGGGTTCGGGTGCCTGGGTGTGGGGTTCGGGTGCGGGAGTGTGGGACTCGCCCGGGCGTCGTGGTATTTCGGGCGAGTCCCACGTTCAGGTAGCCGAGTTCTGCGCTCCTGCAGCTGAAACCCACACTCGGCGCACCTGGGGTGGGGGGTGAGTGTCACGAATGTGGCTTTGGGGGCCGAATACGCCCCGAAAGCCACATTCGTGACAGGGGGGGTCAGAAGGGGGTGGGGGTGGTGGAGCCGACCAGGGATTGGGTCAGTTGGTTCCGCCGTGAGATGCCCAGTTTGCGGTAGATGTTCGTCAGGTGGAATTCGATGGTGCGGCGGCTGAGGACCAGGGCCTGGGCGATTTCCGGGTTGCTCTTGCCCTGGGCGGCCAGGGTGGCGATGTTGTGTTCCCGCCGGGTGAGGACCTGGGGCTGCGCGGTGGCGGGCGAGTGCAGTTGCTGGTGGATCCGGCCCGCGAGGGCGATGGCGCCGCAGGCGGTGGCGGTCGACATGGCCTGGTGCAGCATGGTCGCGGCTTGTTCGTGGCCGCCGGCGCAGCCCAGTTGTACCGCGAGGTCGGCTTGCGCCTGCGCGAACTCCAGCTTCGCCTGCGAGCGGCCCAGTACCTCCACCGCCTCGGTCAGGAGGTCGACGGAGCGCGCGTCTTCGGTGACGGTCGCGGCGGTGTGCAGGGCGATGCCGAGGGTGCGCGGCAGGCCCCGCTTCCTGGCGAAGGCCAGCTGCGTTTTCGCCAGCAGGATGGCCTCTTCGTGGTTGCCGAGCTGGAACTGGGCCAGCGCGGCCGGTACGCGCCAAGGGATCTGCGGGTGGTCGACGTAGCCGAACCGCTCCAGGCGCCGCCCGCAGTCGAGTTGGTCGTTCAGTGCGGCGGTGTGGTTGCCCAGCGACGCGTGCAGCAGGCCGCGGCCGTGCAGGGCCATGCAGGTGCGCAGATAGGTGGTCTTCGCGATGTGCCGGTGGCGCGCCAGCAGGAGTTCGGCGGCTTCGGTGTCCTGCTGGATCGCGGCCAGGCGCATTTCGGTGCCGTCGAGCAGCGCCGGGATGATGCCGCGGCGGATTTCGAAGGCCTCCAGCTTGTCCCGCGCGGTCTGCGCGTCGGAGCGGGCGGAGGTGAGCTGGCCGATCTGGTACCGGATGTCCGCGCAGTAGGCACTGGCCAGCCCGGTCGCCAGCGGCAGGCTGCGCCTGCGGTCGTCGAGCACTTCCTCGCAGATCTGCAGTGCGAGGTCGTACTCCTCCAAATTGGACAGTGCGCCGACCACCGCGCCGAACGCGCGCAGCTCGCCGAGGTCGTTCAGCGAGCCGGGTGGGGTGGAGTCCAATGCCAGGCGGCGCAGGGCGGCGGCCGACATGTGGTCCAGTGCCACCGCGCCGTGTTCGGCCACGAAGGCGTTGAGCCGCCGGCGCGCCTGCGGGGTGGAACTGTTGCGGCGCCGCAGGTTCGCCAGTCGCTGCGGCACGGTGGTCGCGGTGTGCGGATCGTGGCGCGACAGGTACAGGATCTCGGTTTCCAGCTCCGAGGCCAGTTCCGGGTGGTGCGGGTCGAGCCGGTCGACCGCGTTCTGCAGCACGTTCAGCGACTCGCGGAACCTGTCGCATTCGGACAGTGCACCGGCCAGCAGGGTGGCGACCCTGGCCTGACGGCGGGGATCCGCGTTCTCCGACTCCACCATGGACAGGTGGTGCACGGCCGCGGGCGGGTCGGCGTGGATCTCGGCGGAGCCCAGTTCGAACAGCACCTCGTTGCGCTGTTCGGCGGACAGCGGCTCGTGCAGCACCCGGCGCAGGTGCACCACGGCGGTGTTCGGGTCGCCGTCGGTGATCGCGTCCCGCGCGGCGGTCAGGAGGGTGTGCACCGCCCAGTCCTGGCCCACCTGACGGGTTTCCTGCAGGTGCGCGGCGATGCGGGCGCACGGCGCGTGCACGCCGTTGAGGAAGCGCGCGGCCTTGGTGTGCGCGGTGTGCAGGTCCTGCGGGGTCAGTCGGCAGGCGATCGCGGCCTGGATGCCGCGCTCGGTGAAGGCCAGCGTCTCGGTGTCGGCGAGCAGGTCCATCTCACGCAGCCGCCGCGCGGCCCAGAAGGTGGCCGAGGCGGGCAGGCCGGCGACCGCGGCGGCCAGCTCCAGGTCGGCGTCGGTGCCTTCGAGGGCGGCGATCGCCTGCGCCAGCGAGACCAGCGCGGTGTCCTCCTGCTCCAGCCGGTGGTAGATGGTGGTGGCCAGTTCCTGCGCGCCGAACCGGGACAGGTCCAGCCGCTCGCCCGCCGCGTGGCAGGAACGCAGCAGGCCTTCGAGCAGTGCCGGGTTCCCGGCGGTCGCCGTCTGGCAGGTGCGGACGAACTCGGCGGAGACGTCCTCACCGAGGGTGCCGGTGAGCAGCTCGGTGATCGCCTCGGCGTCCAGGCCGCCGATCTCCAGCTGCTCCGCGCCGGTGACCCCGGGTGCCCTGCCGAAGGGGCCCGCCTCGGCGCCGCGGGTGCCGGCGGTGAAGATGCCGATGCGCTGCCCCGAAAGCCGCCGCGACACGTAGTCGAGCCATTGGGTGGACAGCGAATCCGCGAAGTGCACGTCGTCGATCACCAGCAGGAGCGGGGAACCCTCGGCGAGGGACCTCGACAGGTGCCACAGGGAGTGGAAGGTGGAGTGCAGGTCCACCGCGGTGGCCGACGGCCCGGCTTCCAGCACCTCCACGGCGAACGCCGCGGGCCCGCCGAGCAGCCGCTCGCGTTCCTCCTGGCTCGCTTCGAACACCGTGCTTTCCAGCAACTGGCGCACCACGCCGAAGACGAAGTCGCGTTCGAGCCGGGCGGAGCGGGCGGTGAGCACGCGGAACCCCCGCGAGGCGGCCTCGCCGGAGGCCGCGGCGAGCAGGGCGGTCTTGCCGGAACCGGCTGTGCCGGCCAGGTTCAGGATGGTGGGACGGCCGCAGGCCACCGCGTCGAGGTGCTCGCCGAGCACGCGCAGCTGTTCGGCGCGCCCGCGAAGCCGCGGCGCGTGTGGGGCGAAACCCTCCACGGCTACCTCCCGTGTCCTGTTCCCGGCCCGGGGTGCTCGCGCTGACCAGCGTCCTGTCCGGCTGTCCGACAGGTATCGAGCGACCCTGTCACCGGAGTCCGGCGGCTGTCAAGACGAGTGCTCGCCGGGTACCGCCGACCGGGGGAGGTGCGGAGCGGGCGAGGGCGGCGGGAAGTGTGATTCGCGCCGCCGGGGCTGCGAGATCGAACGCGACGGTGTTCACTGTGTTGCGTGCGCGTTTCACGTTAGAGCGCATTAATGGACACCTCCCGCTGACGGGCCGAACTGGGCGACCGGACCGGTTTGGGCAATCCGTATCTTAGGCGAGCCCGTCCCCCCATGCGGCGAATTAACATGCACTTAAGGTTGCCCCCCGCCGTGCGCCGTCCGGGGCGCCCCCGGCGGTCCGCGGCCCTGCGGAGGGGTCACCGGCCGTGTGCGGAGACTACGGTTCGTGATCATCCACTGTGGCACGCCGTGGTGTCACCGGACCACCCCCGCGCGGGGGCCCATCCGCCGGTGAACCTGCGATTTCCTTGCCATTCAAGGCATTTCGCCCAGTTCTATGACGCTGTTACGCAGGTCGGGCGGATAGTTCCCAACATCTCTGTGGATCGACCTGTGGAGTTCCGCAGTACCTGTGGAGTGACTCATGTGTGACGATAGGTGCACTCGAGCAGTTACATGAGTCGAGGGACTGGGGCCCGCTCGGTGGGCGCGGAGGACGTCGTGGCGACTCCGCTGCCGGGGGGCCGGTCAATTGCCACAAGCGATTGATCGGCGATCCGGTGACCGCCCGAGGAAGCGGATTTCGGTCCGAAATGCCGGAACTCGCTCGATGTGAAAGTTTTTCGAGTTTGACCGGCCAGAGTCGGGGTGAATGTTCGTGAGGTTCTGCGTTCTCGGTTCCCTGGAGATAGTCGACGACGGGCCGCCGGTGGAACTGAGCGGCGTGAAGCAGCGGGCCGTGCTCGGCTACCTCCTGCTGCACGCGAACAACGTGGTGCCGACCAGTCACGTGGTCAAGGCGCTCTGGGCCGACGGGGTGCCCTCGACCGGGCGCAAGATGGTGCAGAACGCCGTCTCCGGTATCCGCCGCACCCTGGCTTCCCGCCCGCACGCCGCCGGTCGCACCCCGATGCTGCTTACCCACGCCCCCGGCTACCTCCTGCGCGTGGACCCCGAGTCCGTAGACCTGCACCACTTCCAGACCCTCGCCGAGCGCGGCCGCGCGGAACTGGCCGAAGGACTGGCCGAACCGGCCGCCCGCACCCTGCGCGAGGCGCTCGGCCTCTGGCGCGGGCCCGCGCTGGCCGACCTCGTCGAAACCGGGATCGCCTGGCCCGAACTGGCCGCGCTGGAGAAGCTGAAGCTGGTCGCGCTGGAGGACCGCTTCGAGGCGGAACTGAGCTGCGGGCGCCACCACGAGGTCATCGCCGAACTCGAAGAGGTCGTGGCCACCGAACCGCTGCGCGAGCGGCTGTGCGGGCAGTTGATGCTCGCGCTCTACCGCTCCGGCAGGCAGGCCGACGCGCTCGACGTCTACCGCCGCACCTACGCGCTGCTCGTCGACGGCCTCGGCATCGAACCCGGCCGCGAACTCCGCGAACTGCAGCGCATGATCCTCAACCAGGACGCCGCGCTGACCGTGCCGGGGGTGCCCGCCGGGCAGATCCGCGTGGCCACCACGATCAACCCCGCCACCATCGCCACCGGGACGCGGACCATCCCCGGCCAGCGCCGGCTCTCCCCGGAACCGCCCGTGCGCCCGGACACGCCCGAACCGGCCGAGAGCGCCGACGCGGCCCCGGTCGCCGCCGTCCGGCTGCCGCCGTCGGCCCCGGCCGACGCCAGGGCGGAACGCAAGAACGTCAGCGCGGTACTGGTTTCCGCGCAACTCGGGCCGGGCATGGCCGACGCCGACCCCGAGGACGTCGACGAGGCCATGCGCGGGATCAGCGCCATCATCGGCGGTGAGGTCCGGCGGTTCGACGGGGTGGCAGGCGGCTCGATCGGCCCGATGTACCTGGTGCTGTTCGGCGTGCCCCGCAACCACGAGAACGACGCCGAGCGCGCGGTGCGGGCGGCGCTGGCCATCCGCGACCGGTTCCTCGCCGACGAGATCCCCGAACTCGGGGTCCGCGCGGCCACCGGCATCAGCGTCGGCGTCGCGGTGGCCACCGGCAGCGCGCTGGTCCGCTACGGGGCCGCGGGCTGCGACGCGCCGCCCATGGTCACCGGCTCGGTGATGGACGGCTGCGCGCGGTTGCTGTCCGCGGTGCCCGACGGCGACATCCTCGTCTGCGATGCCACCCGGCACGCCACCGAGGAGGCCGTCACCTACGCCCCCGTCCCCGGCGGCGGCCGGGGCGCGCTGGCCGTGGCGCCCGCGCCGCGGGCGATCAGCGTGCCGGAGACCGGGCCCGGCCTGGTCGGCCGGGACCACGAGCTCCAGGTGCTGCGCAGCCTGCTCGGGCAGGTCCGCGGCTGGCGGCGCCCGCACCTGGTGACCATGCTGGGCGAGCCGGGCATCGGCAAGAGCAGGCTGCTCGCGGAGTTCGGCAGGCAGGCCGCCGAACGGGGCGAGATCGCCGCCGCGCTGACCGGCAACACCCAGCCGTTCGCCGCCGAAGCGCCCTACGCCGCGCTGACCGGGGTCCTGCGCGAGCACTGCGGCTTCTCCGCCGCCGACTCCGCCGGACTGGTGCGCGAGAAGATCGCCGCCGCGATCGACCGGCTCGCGGTGCCCGCCGAGGCCGCCGCCTGGATGCGCGAGAACCTGTGCCGCCTGGCCGGGCTGGGCGACCAGCCCGCCGATCCCGGGCAGATGCTGGCCGCGTGGTGCCGGTTCCTCGAAGCCATCGCGGTCGCCGGGCCGGTGGTCGTGGTGCTGGAGGACCTGCACTGGGCCACCGACGAACTGCTGGACTTCGTCGACGAACTGTCCGACCACGCCGCGCCGGTGCCGCTGTTCGTGGTGGCCACCGCGCGCCCGGAACTGCTGCAGCGCCGGCCCGGCTGGGGCGGCGGACGGCGGCACGCCACCACCACGACGATGGATCCGTTGTCCGACAACGAGATCGCCGGGATCCTGCGGCACCTGGTGGCCGGTGACCCGGCCGAGGCCGAACAGGACCCGATCGTGCGGGATTCCCTCACCGAGTTCTGCCGCGTGCTCGCCGTGCGGGTCGGCGGGAACCCGTTGTTCGCCGTGGAGTACGCCCGCGTCCTGGCCGACCGGCTGCGCAGTGGCGACTGGCCCGACTCCGAACGCGACCAGCTGCCGCTGCCCCAGGCGGTGCACAGCGTGATCGCCGCCCGGCTGGACACCCTGCCCGCGGTGGACAAGGCGGTGCTGCTGGACGCCTCGGTGGTCGGCGAGCCGGTCACCCCGGCGGCGGTGGCCGCGGTCGGCGACCGCGAGCAGGCCGAGGTCGCCAGATCGCTGGGCAACCTGGAACGGCTGGAGTTCGTGCGCCGGGCCCGTCCGGCCGGGGCGGGCGGGGAAGCGGCCTACGTGTTCGGCCACTCGCTGGTCCGGGACGTGGCCTACGCCCAGCTCCCGCGCTCGGACCGGGCGGACAAGCAGCGGCGCGCGCGGGAGTGGGCCGAGGCCACCGGCTGGGAGGCACCGGCGCTGGCCGAGGAGAAGTGCGCCTCGTGACGTCGTGTGAGCGGCGGTACCCGAGGAGGGCCCGTGGACCCGTTCCTTGACGATCCCGGCGCGCGCTTCCTGGTGCTGGAAGGCGCGAGCGGCGAGCACACGCTCTGGCCGTCCTACGTGGACGTGCCGAGGGGGTGGCGGGTGGCCTTGTCCGCCACCTGGCGATCCGAGGCCATTACGTTCATCACCGCGAAGCAGACCGAGCTGTTGTTCGGCGAAGAGGTCACCGCGGCCGTCTGACCAGGGACGACGACGCCGAGTTACTCGCCGGTGGCCGGCGGGTGGACAGCGAACCCCGGAGAAACCTTTGCCCCCGCGTCGCCGCCTGCCTACCGTGGGGTAACGGGCCGGCGGGGAACCGGCCGTCAGAGGGGCAGGAAAGGTCGGCGGTGATGAGCAATCCGTTCGCGGATCCCCGGGGCCGGTTCGTGGTGCTGTTGAACGAGAACGGCCGGTACTCGCTGTGGCCGTCGTTCGTCGAGATCCCGGCGGGGTGGGCCACGGTGCTGGCCGAGTCCCCGCGGCAGGACGCGCTCGACTACATCCACGCCACGTGTGTGACCGAGCGGAACACGGGTACCCGGATCGCGTAAGCAACCGCGATCGAGGAGAACCCGTGGGAACGATCACCGAGACCGTCGAAGTCGGAGTACCGGTTTCCACCGCGTACAACCAGTGGACCCAGTTCGAGTCCTTCCCGCAGTTCATGGAGGGTGTCGAGGAGGTCCGCCAGCTCGACGACACGCACACCCATTGGAAGGTGAAGATCGGCGGTGCCGAGCGCGAGTTCGACGCCACGATCACCGAGCAGCACCCCGACGAGCGCGTCGCGTGGCGCTCCGATGACGGGCCGCGGCACGCGGGTGTCATCACCTTCCACCGGATCGACGACAACCGGACCCGGGTGACCGCGCAGATGGACATCGATCCGGAGGGCTTCATCGAGAACGTCGGTGACAAGCTCGGCGTGCTGGACCGGCGCATCAAGGGCGACATGAAGCGGTTCGAGAGCTTCATCGAAAGCCGCGGCCGGGAATCCGGTTCCTGGCGCGGTGACGTCCCGCGCCCCGGCAGCTGACGCCAGGCAGAGCACGGAACGAAGGTGGCCTGGGAGCGGAATCCCGCTCCCAGGCCACCTTCGTGTCCGGCCGGGTGCGCCGAGTGTTGCCAGTCAAGTCGGCACGGGCGAATGCTATGAGTGGGGCATTACTTGCGTTCAACGCTAGTAATGCCCCACTCATAGCATTGAGCCTGGCCGTGCGGGCGAGTGCCCGGGTCCGGGGTGCTAGCGCCCGAGTGCGCGCTCCAGCTCCTTTTTGGTCATGCTGGACCGGCCCTTGATGTTGCGCTTCTTCGCGTCGTTGTAGAGCTGTTCCTTGGTCGGCCCGCCGGGACCCTGCCGGTTGCCCGACCGCTTCCCGCCGCGGTGCTGCGGTGACACGTCCTTGAGCGAGGATTTGCTGGCCCGCTTGGCTTCGCCCGACTGCGCGCGGTTCTTGTTGACCGTGCGGGCGGCGATCTCCTCGGCGCGGTCCTCGCCGGCGCCGCGGTCCTTCTGGCCGGCCTTGATGTGCTCGTACTGGCGTTCCCGTTTGTCGCTCCACGCTTGTTGCGGCATTTCCGCCTCCAGTCAAGGGGGTTCCTCCGGAAGATCGGTTACCCGGCCCCGAATGGCGCAAACGGCCCTGATTGAGGGCTCGGTGGACGGGGTAGCCGAGTGGTAACAGTCCACGGGAGGTAACGATGACTCAGGACGACCGTTCGGTCTCCCAATTGGTGGGAGACGCGTCCGAGCAGTTGAGCAGGCTGGTCCGCGACGAGATGCGCCTGGCGACGGCGGAGTTGCAGCAGAAGGGCAAGCGGCTCGGTACCGGCGCCGGACTGGCCGGTGCGGCGGGCTTCGTCGCGATGGTCGCCGTGCTGGTGCTGGTCGCGGCCGCGGTGCTGGGGCTGGCCGTGGTGCTGCCGGGCTGGGCCGCCGCGCTGATCGTGGCCGGCGTGCTGCTGGTGGTCGCCGGGATCGCCGCGCTGGCCGGGCGTTCGCAGCTCAAGCGCGGTACGCCGCCGGTGCCCGAGGAAGCGGTGGCCAGCGTGCAGGCCGACGTCAAGGTGCTGAAGGAGAGTGTGCATTCATGAGCGGGAAGGAGAAAGCCTCGTTCCCGCGTGACGCCGAGCAGGCGCGCGTGGACATCGAGCTGACCCGCCAGGAACTCGGCGAGACGGTGGAAGCCTTGGCGCACAAGGTGAACGTGCCCGCTCGCGCGAAGGAGCAAGCGCAGGAGGTGGCGGTTTCGGTGCGGCGCAACCCGTGGCCGGCCGTCGGTGGCGGGGCCGCGGTGCTGGCCCTGCTCGTCCTGCTGATCGTGCGCAGGAGCCGCAAATGAACAAGGTGCTGTACAAGCCGCTCGGCATGGTGGTCAGCTCCCTCGGCGGGATCGCCGCCAGCATGCTGTTCAAGCAGGTCTGGAAGCGGGTGGCCGGGAAGGACGACGCGCCCGAGGCCACCGACGCCAAGTACGGCTGGGCCGAGGTGGTGATCGCCGCCGCGGTGCAGGGCGCCATCTTCGGTGCGGTCAAGGCGGCGGTGGATCGCGCCGGGGCCGAGGGCTACCGCAAGGCCACCGGCGACTGGCCGGGTGACGAGTAGGGTCTTCACTCCCCGTCCGCCGTCGGTGCCGGTGGTTCGCCCGCGTGCCGGCGGCGGATGTGGTGGGGGACGACGAACCACAGCACGCCGAACAGCAGGCCGATCACCGGTCCGATGAGGGCCATGGTGAGCGAGCCGAAGATGACCTTGGCGATCAGCGCGACCGTGGTGGTCACCGCGAGGGCGAGGCAGACCAGCCCGCCGAGCACGGACTTGTTGCCGAGCTGCAGGATCTCCTCGCGGCGGCCTTCGCGGAAGAGCATGCGGTGCCAGACCGGGGGAGCGGCCAGCAGCGCCGTGGAGGTGGCGGCGAGCAGCACCGCGGTCAGGTGCATGCCCTTCTCGAAGCCGTTCGCCTCGCGGAAGTGGTCGGTGAAGGTGATCGTCAGCAGGAAGCCGAAGAGGAACTGCACGGCCGCCTGGGCCACGCGCAGCTCTCCCAGCAACTCGCTGACGTTGCGCGCGAGCTGTTCGTCCCGCGACTCGGCACTGGGCTGGCTAGCACTTGGCTGGCTACTCACCCATTCGTGGTACCCAGTTTGTCCTTTTTCCATTCCGTTCCCGGGGTGCTCACTCACCGATGCGGACTTCCCCGGGGTCCCGGCCGGGGAGCAGGCCGCGCCAGCGCGGGGTGCGCAGGCACGCCGCGTCGGTCCAGCCGCGGAAGACCACCTCGCCGACCAGGCACGGGCGCACCCAGTACGCGCCGCGCACCTGCGGGTCCGGCACGGAGTGGAACGGTGAGGTCTTGCGTTCGAGCCGGTTCAGCCGTGAGGCGAGCGCTTCGAGCGCCTGGTGGGTGAACCCGGTGCCGACGTTGCCGACGTAGCGCAGGCCGCTGCCGTGCGGGATGCCGAGCAGCAGTGAGCCGAAGGTGCCCGACCGCGATCCGCCACCGGGCCGCCAGCCCCCGATCACCACCTCCTGCACGCCGGTGCCGGTCACCGCGATCCAGTGCGGACTGCGTTTTCCGGGCTGGTACTCGCTTTTGACCCGTTTCGCCAGCACGCCGGGCAGCCCGCGCCCGATCGCCGAGCGCAGCGTGGCGCCGCCGTTGCCGAGCTGGTACTCGGGGGTCTGCCAGGCGTGCCCCCGCAGGTCGAGATCGGCGAGCAGCTGACGGCGTTGCAGGTAGGGCAGGCCCAGGCACGGGGTGCCGTCGAGGTGCAGCACGTCCGAGGGCAGGTACCAGACCGCGGCCCGGCGTTTCCCGCGCCGCTTCAGCGCCGCCGGGTTCGGCAGGCCGCTGTCGAAGGTCATCAGCTGGCCGTCCAGCAGTACCTCGGTGGTGCCGAGCGAGGCGCCGATCCCTTGCAGTTCCGGGTACTCCGCGGTGATCGCGCGACCGGACCGCTCACGGACGGTGGTCCGGCCGTCCTGCACGCGGACCAGGGTGCGCGGCCCGCCCCAGTCGAACTCGTAGGCCCACTCCTCGTCTTCGGCGACCGGGGGCAGCCTGCCCGGTTTCGGTTGCATCGGCGGGAGGAAGACGGGCAGCGGTTGCCGGCCGTCGAGATCCGGCCTGAAATCCCGGGTGTGCACGGAGGCAGGGATAGCCCGCGGGGTCTCCGGCCAAACCCGCCGCGGTGTTTGCCCGCTGCCTCGATCGGGTAGATACCGGAGGAGGTGAGGCGGGTGCGGGAGCGTTTCCACGGCCAGCTCGAGGATCTGGGTGAGCGGCTGGCCCGGTTGTCCGCCACGGCCGCCGCCGAACTGCGGCTGGCCAACTGCGCGCTGTTCGAGTGCGACCCCGGGGTGGCGGCCGAAGTGGTGGCTTCCGACCGGCTGCTCGACGCGGCACGGGACGAGTGCGAGCACGCCGCGCACCGGTTGCTGGCATTGCAGGCGCCGGTGGCCGGGGACCTGCGGCTGGTGCTGGCGGCGGTGTACTGCGCCGATCGCCTGGAACGGATGGGAGATCTGGCCAGGCACATCGCCGAGACCGCGGCCAGGGCGCACCCGGACCGGGCGGTACCCGAGGAACTGCTGCCCGCCTTCGAGCAGCTCGCCGCGTGCACCGCCGGGATGGCCGAGGACCTGCAGGGCTTCCTCACCCGGGCCGGTGGACCGGCGTTCGGGCGGATGCGCGCGGCCGAGACCGAAGCGGACGCGCTGCACCAGCACGTGCTCACCCGCGTCACCGATCCCCGGTGGCCGCACGGCGTGCCGGTGGCGGTGAACGTGACGCTGCTGGCCCGGTTCTACGGCCGGTTCGCCGACCAGGCGGTCTCGGTGGCACGCCGGGCCGATTTCGCGACCACGGGCGCACTGCCCGGCTGACCAGGAGGCCAGTGCTTTGACTGCTACCACCAACCCGCCGGCGAACCCGCAGACCCCGCGGACCGCGCTCGAACGCGAGCGGAAGTTCGACTTCCCGCTGGACCTGCCGATCCCGGACCTGCGTGCCCGCGGCCCCATCGCCGGGCAGTCCGATCCGCTCGAAGAACGGCTGGACGCGACCTACTACGACACCCCGCGGTACGACCTGGCCCGCGCGGGCGTGACGCTGCGACGCCGGACCGGGGGCGGCGACGAGGGCTGGCACCTGAAACTCCCCGTCGGGAAGGACGCGCGCGAAGAGATCACCCTGCCACTGGGCGATTCCGAGGCTCCTGCTGCCGAGGTCCCCCGCGAGCTGGCCGAGCTGGTGCGCGGGCACACCCGGGGTGAGGACCTCATCGCCATCGCCGGGCTGCGCACCGTGCGGTACTCGGTGGAACTGGCCGACGCCGACGGCCGGGTGCTGGCGACGCTGACCGACGACCACGTGACCGGTGAGGCGGCGGGCACGGTCGCGCGCCTGGACCAGTGGCGCGAACTGGAAGTCGAGCTGAGCGCCGACGCCGAGGACGGAACCCTCGGCACCGTGGCGGACCTGGTCGTCGAAGCGGGGGCGGTGCCCTCGGAGTGGCCGTCCAAGCTGCGGCGGCTGATCGGGGACCTGCTGCCCGCCGGATCGCCGAAGGCACCGGGGAAGAAGGCGACCGCCGGGGAAGTGGTGCTGCACTACCTGCGCACCCAGGTCGACGCGCTGCACCGCCACGACGCCGGGGTCCGTCGCGACACCGAGGACTCGGTCCACCAGATGCGCGTGGCGATGCGGCGGCTGCGCAGTGCCCTCGGCTCCTTCCACCGGGTGCTCGACCGCGACGCCGTGCAGCCCCTGCGCGACGAGCTGAAGTGGCTCGGCGGCGAGCTGGGACCGGTGCGGGACAACGAAGTGCTGCACGCCGGACTGGCCGAGCAGGCGGCCGGCCTGCCGCGGCGGCTGACCATCGGCCCGGTCGCGGTCTACCTCGACACCTACTTCGAACAGCGGGCCCGGCGCGCCCAAGCCCATGCGCTGACCGCGTTGAACAGCACGCGGTACCTCAACCTGCTGCGTGCACTGGATTCCCTGCTCGACGATCCGCCCCTGACCAAGAAGGCGAAGCGCCCGGCCCGCACCGAACTGCGCCAGGCCGTGCTCCGTGCCGACCGGCGGCTGCGCCGGGCGGTGGCCGCGCTGGAGGGCGCGGAGGACCGCGGTGCCGCCCTGCACGAGGTGCGCAAGAAAGCCAAGCAGGCCAGGTACACCGCGGACGCGCTGCGCCCCGTGGCAGGCAAGGGGCTGAACGCGTGGCGCAAGCGCGTGAAGGCGGTGCAGTCCACGCTCGGGGACCACCACGACAGCGTGGTCGCCCGCGCGGAACTGGTGCCGCTGGCGGTGGCCGCCGACCGCGACGGGCACAGCTCGTTCTCCTACGGCGTGCTCCACGGCCGCAACGAACTCGAAGCCGAGCGCCTGGACGCGGAGTTCCGCCGGAAGTGGCCGCGGGTCGCCGATGGCAGCGCACCCGGCTGGCTGCGGTGAGTCCGGTTCGGACACCGCGGTGAGGAGAACCGGTGCGGAAGGCGGATGTCCGGCGGTCGGCCGGGCATCCGGCTGGTAGCGTTCCCGCGATGCCGCCGATCCGGGTCGTACTCGTCGAAGACCACGACATGGTGGCGGAAGCGATGGAACTCGTCTTCGCCGGCATCGGGGACATCGACCTCGCCGCCAGGGCCGGTTCGCTGGCCGACGCGGTGCGCGCGGTGGAGCTGACCTACCCGGATCTGGTGCTGCTCGACCGCAGGCTGCCCGACGGCGACGGCCTCGAGGTGATCGGCCGCCTGCGCGAGCTCGCCCCCGAACCCAAGGTCCTGCTCGTCACCGCCGAGGTCAGCGCCGGGGTGGCCACCAGGGTGGTCGAAGCGGGCGGTTCCGGGGTGGTGGCGAAGACCGCCGGGCTGCACCAGCTCGCCGACGCCATCCGCCGGGCCGCGGCGGGCGAGATGGTGTTCGACGCCGGACTGCTCGGCGAGGTGATCGGCCGGCTGTCCGGGCGGGGCACCGCGGCCGAGCTCACCGCGCGCGAACGGGAGATCCTGCGCCTGTTCGCCGACGGGGCCACGGTGGACGAGATCACCCAGCGCCTGCACCTGGCGCGCAACACCGTACGCAACCACGCGCAGCGCGCTCTGGCCAAGCTGGGCGCGCATTCGCGGCTTGAAGCGGTCGCCATCGCCCGCCGCCGCGGGCTGCTCGACTGATGCAAATGCATCAGTCGATGAGGAACCGCTGCGTCTAGCCGGGACTGCGCCGGACGGAGGACGATGAGTCACGATGGACAGCATCCTGAGCGCGGAAGGCCCGGTGACCGCCGTGCTGCCCGCCGACCTGACCGCCGAGGGTGAGGCCAGGCGGTTCGTCTCCCGCGTGTTGTCGGACTGGCGGGACACACTGCCCTTCGAGGACGCCACGCTGATCGCCTCCGAGCTGGTCGCGAACGTGGTCCGCCACGCCGGTGGCAAGCCGACCCTGAGCATCACCACCACCGCCGAGAGCATCCGGATCGAGTGCGAGGACGGCAACCCCGCACCGCCGCGGCCCAAGCTCGGCGGCCCGGAGGGCGGCTGGGGTCTCGCGCTGGTGGAGCGCCTTTCGCAGCGGTGGGGCGTCCAGACCCGCGACGCGGGCAAGGTCGTCTGGTGCGAACTGCCGTTGCCGCCGATGAGCGGGAATGGCTGAGGTCAGGGGTCCGGCCTGGGAGTCACCCGGAGTGAGCGTGCCCGGTCCCGGCGGTACGGGTGCCGAACCCGATCCGCTCGACGACCCGTTCTCCGAGGACTCGTTCCGGCTGTTCGTGCACAGCGTCCAGGACTACGCGATCTTCATGCTCGACCCGCAGGGCGTGGTGTCCACCTGGAACACCGGCGCCGAGCGCATCAAGGGCTATCGCGCCGAGCAGATCATCGGCAAGCACTTCTCCGTCTTCTACCCGCCGGAGGACCTGCGGGCAGGCAAACCGGCCTACGAGCTGAAGATGGCCACCGCCGAAGGCCGGTTCGAGGACGAAGGCTGGCGGGTCCGGGGGGACGGCAGCCGGTTCTGGGCGATCGTGGTGATCACCGCCCTGTTCGACGAGCGGGGCACGCTGCGCGGGTTCGGCAAGGTCACCAGGGACGTCAGCGAGCGCGTGCGCGCGGAGAACGAGCTGGTCGAGCGCAGGCGGCTGTTCTTCCACCTGGTCGAGGCGCAGGAGGCCGAGCGGCGCCGGATCGCCTGGGACGTGCACGACGACTCCATCCAGGCGATGGCGGCGGTGTCGATGCGGGTGCAGCTGCTAGCCGGGCAGGTGCCCGCCGAGCACCTGCCCGCGGTCCGCGCGCTGGACACCGCGGTGTCGGAGACCATCGGCAGGCTGCGCGACCTGGTCCGCAGGCTGCGCCCGCCGACGCTGGACGAGCGGGACCTGACCGAAGCGGTCAGCGCGCACCTGCAGCAGCTGGCGGCGCAGGGGATCGAGACCGAGCTCGAGACCACCGAGCTGACCGGGACCCCGCCGGCGGAGGCGTCGGTGACCCTGTTCCGGATCGTCGGCGAAGCGCTGACCAACGTGCAGAAGCACTCGCGGGCGAGCCGCGTGCGGGTGCGATTGCGCTCGATCGACCAGGGCACGCTCGCCGAGGTCACCGACGACGGGGTGGGCACCGACGTCGTGGTGGTCGGCGGTTTCGGCGAACCCGGCTCGCACTTCGGCCTGCAGGCCATGCGCGAGCGGGCCGAGGCGGTCGGTGGCTGGTGGGAGCTGATCAGCGAGCCCGGCCGGGGCGCGCTGGTGCGATTCTGGGTTCCGGACGGGCCGGGACCGGGTGCGGGGGTGCAACGGTGAACACGGAACCCGTCCGGGTGGTCATCGCCGATGACGAGTTGCTGATCCGTGAAGCGCTCCGCGCGGTGCTGGAGGCGGAGGCCGATCTGGTCGTGGTGGCCGACGCGGCCACCGTCGACGAGGCGGTGACGCTGGTCGAGCAGCACCGCCCGGACGTGGCGGTGATCGACGTGCGGATGCCGACCGGTGGCGGGGTCGAAGTGGCCCGCCGCCTGGCCAGGCTCGGCATCGGCACGCCGCTGGTGGCGTTCTCCGCCTACGACGACGCCGGCAACCGCAAACTGATGCGGGATGCCGGCGTCGGCGAGTACGTGATCAAGGGCATGCCCAACGCGGAACTGGTCTCAGCGGTGCGGCGGGCGGTGAATGCCCCGGTCAGCTGACCGGCACGGAGTGCAGGGCGGCCTCGACGCTGGTGTAGAGCCGCAGCCTGCGGTCGAGGCCGACGACCTCGAGCGGGCGGCGGACCGGGCGGCCCGCGCAGACCACGCGGACTTCGGTGCCCAGCTCGTCGGCGCGGTCCTGGAACTCGGTGAGGACCTGCAGGCCGCTGCTGGACAGGAAGCTCACGCCACTGAGATCGAGGACGATCAGGGCGGTGTGCGGGTCGAGCGCGGCGGTGAGCCCGGCGGCGAGGTCGGGCTTGGTGGCCAGGTCGACCTCGCCGGTGACCTCGATGAGGAGGTGACCCGACGTGTGGTCGGCGTGGATGTTCAGCTGATCGCGCATGAAGGGAAAAGTCATGGCGGAAGCTCCTTCCGGCTCCGGTGTGCCCGGAGATCGGCGGAGACACGCTTGAGGCGGTACGTGCCCAGTGCATCGGCTGCTGGTTTCAACCGCTGATCCTGACCGTACGCGCCCACTGCCCACTACTCAATGGCCGCCCCCCGGGCGGGTCGCCCGCCGGAGTGATCATCATTACTCCGTTCGGGCGGATTTTCCGCATCCGGTACCGGATGGCAGTGCTCCGGTGCGGTCGCTACGATCTGTGCAACCGGTTGAGCAGCCAGCCGGGATATCCGATCGCGCTCGGTCACGACCAACCGAGACCGGCGGAGAAACTTTCCGTTCGTTCGAACCCGGGAGGTCCCGTGCCATTGCCCAGCGAGCTGCTGGAGCTGGAACACCGTGCCGAGGAATCGGCGGTGATCGTGGTCGCGTCCGGTGACATCGACATGCTGACCGTGCCCGCACTGGTCGCGGAGTTCGACACCGCCCGCGAACTGGCGAAGCCACCGCGGCCGGTGGTCGCCGACTTCACCAAGGTCAACTTCCTCGGTTCCTCGGGGCTGGCCGCCTTGGTGGAGATCCAGCAGAAATGCGCCGACGCGGGCACCCCGTTGCGCCTGGTCGCCACCGGCCGGGTGGTGCCCAGGGCCATCGAGGCCGCCGGTCTCCAGCCGGTGCTGCCCATCGACGAGACCGTCGAGGGCGCGCTGAACCGCCACCGCGAGGCGGCGGAAGGCCACTGACGCCTCGGCGTCCACGCTAGGAGTGGGGCATTGCTGGCAAAAAATGCCAGTAATGCCCCACTCCTAGCATCTACAGGCCCGGGGGCCAGGCGAAGTCCGGGTCTTCGGTGACCGACCGTAGCGCGGTGATCGTCGGCGTCCCCTGCTGCAGCAGGTCCGCGTCCGTTCCCGGTTCGGTACCCCCTTCGACCACGGTGGTCACCACCTCGGCGGATTCGCCCGCCTGCTCCAGCCGCGTCTGCACGGCACCGGCGGAGGACAGGCCGGCCCTGGTGAGCGCGCCCAGTTCCGCCCGCGGCCGCGCGGGCACGTTCAGGTTCAGCACGGTGCCCGGCGCCGATTCGATCAGCATCGGGATCACCTCCGCCGCCAGGTCCTCCGCGCTGTCCCAGTGCAGCAGGCCCGATGCCGGGTGCTCCAGCGAGACCGCCAGCGCCCGCAGGTCGTTCATCCCCGCGGTCAGCGCCGCGCCCACGGTGCCCGAGTGCAGCACCGCCCGGCCGATGTTGACGCCCCGGTTCACCCCGGAGAGCACCAGGTCGGGCGGATCGCCGAAGCTGCCCTCGCGGGCGGCGAGCACGATGTAGGCGGGCCGCGCGGTCACCGCGTGGCAGAGCACCCCGGGCAGTTCGGGCAGTTCGACCGGCTTGGCCACCGATTCCGAGCCCAGCACGGTCAGCCCGGCGCTGGTACCGCTCGACTCTTCGTGCGGCGCGGCGACCACCACGTCCAGCTGGTGCCGCAGCGCCGCCCTGGCCAGCGTGACCAGGCCCGGCGAGTCGATGCCGTCGTCGTTGGTGATCAGGACACGGGTCATGCCGCTTCGCCCTCCGAGGTGATCCGCCGCAGCTCCACCCGCTCGGAAACCGCGCGGACGCTGTCCCCGCCACCGGTGGCGAGCCCACGCCGGGTCACGTTCAGCGCCCCGGCCGCGGCGCCGAGGCGGACCGCTTCCAGCAGCGAAACACCCTCGGTGAGCGAGGCGGCCACGGCGGCGGTCATCGAGTCGCCCGCCCCACGGGAGTCCATCGGGTGCAGCGGCGGTGCTTCGATCTCGTACAGTTCGCCTTCGAGCAGCGCGAGCGCCGGGTCGGCGGCCCTCGAGATGACCACGGACGCGTCGCCCGCCTGCCTGCTCAGCTCCTTCATCCCGGCGATCAGCGCCGGCGGGTCGTCGCTGCCGGCGCGCCCGTCGTCCAGCAGCTCCTCGTGGCTGACCTTGATGAACTGCGGTTTGCCCTCGATCGTGGCCTCCAGCAGCTCGCCGGAGAGGTCGACCACCAGCAGGCAGCCGTTCGCCCGCAGATCGGTGGCCAGCCTGCGGTACATGTCGGCGGGCACCGGCTGGCCGGTGGACGGGCCGCTGAGCGTGACCGTCTTCGACCGCAGCCCCTCCACCAGCGTCTTTTCGTAGAGGCCGTCGAGTTCGTGCCGCGAAAGCGGTTCGCCGGGGGCCTCTACGACCGGCTCGCGCTTGTCGTCGCGCCGGTCGTGCACGTAACCGCCGTTGCGGGAGTGCGCTTCCTGGGCCACCAGTTCGATGCCCTCTTCGGGGATCAGGTGCTTGAGCAGGTTGCCGGTCTCCCCGCCGAGCGCCGCGCAGAGCACCGCGGGCACGCCGAGCGAGACGATCATGCGTGCCTGCCACACCCCCTGCCCGCCGGCGTGCAGGTGCATCTCGGGGATGCCGTCCAGTTCCTCGATGGTCACCGTCAACTGCGGTGACGGGGCGAACACCGTGACGCGTCGCTGTGGTCTCACGCTGGTCGTCCTCCTGTTTCCGCTGTCACTTCGAAGGACAGCTCGTTGTCGCGTTCGGTTACGCGGACCCGGGCGCCGGCGGGCAGTCCGCCCCGCAGCACCAGGTCCGCCAAGGGGTTGTCCACGGCGCGCTGGATCGCCCGGCGCATCGGCCGGGCGCCGTACTCGGGCTGGTGACCGGCCCGGCTGAGCCAGCGCACGGCGCCGGGGGTGAAGTCCAGTTCGATGTCGCGCGCCCGCGCGCGCCGGCGGGTGCTTTCCAGCATCAGCTCGGTGATCCGCTCGAGCTGGGCGTCGGTGAGCCTGCGGAAGACGATGATCTCGTCGATCCGGTTGAGGAACTCCGGCCGCAACGACTCGCGCAGGCGGCGCACCAGCCGCTCCCGCAACGGTTTCTCGGGGTCGTGCCCGCTCGCCGGGGTGAAGCCGAGCGCGCCGCTGCCGCCGATCAGCTCCGAACCGAGGTTGCTGGTCATGATCACCACGGTGTTCGAGAAGTCGACGGTCCGGCCGCGGGTGTCGGTGAGCCTGCCGTCGTCGAGCACCTGCAGCAGGACGGGGAAGATGCCGGGGTGGGCCTTCTCGATCTCGTCGAGCAGCACCACCGAATACGGCCGCCGTCGCACCGCCTCGGTCAGTTGCCCGGCGTCTTCGTGGCCGACGTACCCCGGAGGGGCGCCGAGCAGCCTGCTGACCGCGTGCTGCTCGCCGTACTCGCTCATGTCGATGCGCACCATGTGCCCGGCGTCGCCGAAAAGCGCTTCGGCCAGTGCCCGTGCCAGTTCGGTCTTGCCGACGCCGGTGGGGCCGAGGAACAGGAAGCTGCCGGACGGGCGGCCCGGTTCGGCGAACCCGGCCCGCGAGCGGCGCACCGACCCCGCCACCGCGGTCACCGCCTCGTCCTGGCCGATGACCTTCCGGTGCAGGTGTTCTTCCAGGCGCAGCAAGCGATCCCGCTCGTGTTCGGTCAGCCTGCCCACCGGGACGCCGGTGAGCCGGGAGACCACTTCGGCGATGTCCTCCGGGGTGACCGGGCTGTCCGGCCCGTCGCCGCGCAGGCGCACCCGCGCGCCCGCCTGGTCCACCAGGTCGATCGCCTTGTCCGGCAGGAAGCGCTCGGTGAGGTAGCGGTGGGACAGTTCCGCCGCGGCGACCAGCGCCGCGTCGGTGTAGCGGATGCCGTGGTGCGCCTCGTAGCGTCCGCGCAGGCCGTGCAGGATCTCCAGTGCGTCCGAAACGGACGGTTCGCCGACCGTGATCGGCTGGAACCGCCGCTCCAGCGCGGGATCGCCTTCGATGCCCTCGCGGTACTCGTCGAGCGTGGTCGCGCCGACCACGGGCAGTTCACCGCGGGCCAGGGCGGGTTTGAGCATGTTGCCCGCGCCCGGTGAGCCTTCGGACGAACCGGCGCCCGCCACGGTGTGCAGTTCGTCGATGAACAACACCAGCCGGTCGCGGTGCGCCCGGATCTCGGCGAGCAGGGCGGTGACGCGCTCCTCGAAGTCACCGCGGTAGCGCGTGCCCGCGACCAGCGCGGTCAGGTCGAGCTGGATCAGCCTGCGCCCGGCGAGCACGTCCGGCACGTCACCGTCGGCGATGCGCTGGGCGAGACCCTCCACAATGGCCGTCTTGCCGACCCCGGCCTCACCGATCAGCACCGGATTGTTCTTGGTGCGCCGGGAAAGCACCTCGATCGTCTGCTCGATCTCGTGCTCCCGCCCGAGCACCGGGTCGAGCGCGCCCCGGCGGGCCGCTTCGGTGAGGTCGTGGCCGAACCTGTCCACTGTGGGCGTGTCCGGGAGTTCGGTGCGGGCGAGCGGGCGTGGGGGAGCAGGCGCCAGGTGGACCGGCTCCACCGGACGCGGGCGGGCGGCTGGTGCGTCGCCGTAGCACCGCGCGAGGAACTGGTCCAGCGAACCGCCGCCGGAGGGGAAGAAGTCGGTCATCTCTCGGCCGCTCCCTGGCGTAGGCGTCAAGCGGTCGACCCCGGCTACCCGCCGGGACGAGAGGTGAAACCGGTTCACCGCCTGCTGAACACGCCCCAGACCACCTTGCCGCCGGTCAGCGTCGGCGAGCAGCCCCAGCGGGTGGTCAGCTGCGCGACCAGTTTCAGGCCGAGGCCGCCGAGGTAGCCCGCGCGGCCTTCGCGCAACCGGGCGGGCACCGGCGACCCGTCGGCGACGGCGACGCTGAGCGCGTCCTCGCGCAGGTCGCACCGCAGCACGGCCGGGGAATCGGTGTGCACCAGCACGTTCTCCACCAGTTCGCTGGTCACCATCCGCGCGTCACCGGCACGCACCGGCTCGATCGCCCAGTCCCGGCAGAGCGTCCGGACGAAGTTCCTGGCCAGCCGGGTGCTGGCGGACACCGGCGGCAGGTCGATGCTCGCCTGCCGCCGGGGCGCGGGACGGACGCGGGCGAGCGCGTCCGCCACCGAGGGGTGCACCGGGAGACCCGGGGGATCGTCGCCGGGTGGTGTGGCCGCGGCCAGCCGCAGTGGGATGCCCGGCCAGTCGGCGAGCTGCAGCCGCACCTGGGTGAACACGCCCAGGCGGCCGGGCCCGTCGACGGTGAGTTCGTCGAGTGCCACGACCAGCGCCGCCGGGTGGTCGGCGGCGCAGCCGAGCAGGGTGTCACGCAGCCGCGGCAGGCCGGCGGAATCGAGTGTGCCCGCCGGCCGCGCCACGACCGCGTCCCCGTGTTTTTCCAGTGTTATGTGAAGGCCCGACCGCCCGGTTCTGTCCGCGTCCACCCGGCTCGGCCTCTCGCGGTCAGCCGTGTTGGCGGGGATCCGCGGGCGTGCGCTGCTCCGCGGCGTCCGCCGGGTCGGCCTCGAGCGGCAGTTCGGGGTCGGACGGCCCGCCCGGCTGCCCCGGTGACGCGGCGCGGTTCTGGTCGAGCGCGTCTTCGGTGGGCTTTTCCAGGTCGTGCTCGGGGCTGCTCATCGGTTGCTCCTTCATCCGTGACCGGGCTCAGTGGCGCAGGATTGCGCCGAAGCCCTCGGTCAGGTCGAGTCGTTGGTCGAACACCACGACGTCGGCGCCCACGGCGACCGCCGCCACCGGCAGCGCCTCGTCGGCGCGGCGCTCGGTGCTGGTGCTCGTGCCGAAGGCCGCCAGCTCCGCCTGGTCCACCGCCACCTGCGCCGGGGACGGCCCGACGGCGACGGTGCGCTCACCCGGCTCGGTCACCAGCAGCGTCTCCACGTTGCCCTCGCGCAGGGCGGTGGTCACGCCCTCCAAGCCGGACACCGCGAGACCGGAGGTGCGCCCGAGTTCGGCGCGGAACCGCTCGGCCATCCGGTCGAGGCGCGCCAGCCTGCGCCCGGCGAGCAGTTCGCCGAGCGCGGTGTCGAGCTGGCCCGCGGTCCCGGAATCGGCGCGGGCCCCGGCCGTGACCTCGGTGGCGATCTCCTTGGCCGCCTTGGGCAGCAGGTCGCGGAGTTCGCGCCGGGCCTGCACCTCGCCCGCGAGCACGATCAGCTCGGCACCGAGTCCGGCGGCCACCTTCGCGGTGCGCTCGGCGACCTCGGCGAGGTTGCGGTGCACGTTCTCCTCGACGCGGGCCTGGATGTCGCGGTGGGCTTCGGCGCCCCCGCGCACCTTGTGCACGGGGTGGTCCGAGCCGTCGACGCGCTCCACGGACTTCCGGCGCCCCTTGGCGTCCACCGCGGTCAGGTCGGCGCCGGTGCGATCGGCCGTCACCACCACGTAGGGGGTGCCGATCGCGGAGTGGGCCACCAGCGGGGTCAGGTAGGGCAGCTCGGAGAACCGGACCTCGGGCGCGCCCGGCGGTTCGGCCAGTTCCTCGTCGAGCAGGACCTTGCCGTGCGCGGCGAGCACCGCGCGGCCACTGCGCCCGACCGGCGGCTGCCCGTCGCGGAGCGCGCGGTCGATCGCCTCGATCGTGGCGTCCTCGGCGCCCTTGCCGGTCAGCTGCTCCCGGATGTCGCGCCGCTTCAGCTCCAGCTGCTTCGCCGCGTCCTCGGTGTCGTGCGAGTCGTCGAAGTAGACCGAGACGAACGGACCTTCGGTTTCGGTCAGCGCACGCAGCGTGGTGGTGTCCAAGGGACGCTCCCTTCGCGCTTGCGGGGTGATCATGTGCTGTGGCCGGGTACCCGGGCCGGTGCCCGGCAAACGCCCGGACGGCCCAGGTGGTTCACCCGTGAGGCGGCTGGAAAACCATGATCGAACCGTAGACTTCGCTGCACCTGGTGAGCGAAACCGGTGATCTGGAGGGGTCCATCCGTGCGCATTCCCACCGAACCCATCGGCAGCGTCCCCCGGCCGGGTTACCTGATCGAGGCGATGGGCGAGTTCGCCGCCGGGAAGATCGACGCCGAGGCGTTGGCCGAGTACCGGGGGAAGGCACTCGCCGAGACGATCGCCCGGTTCACCGAGACCGGTTCGCCGGTGCTGACCGACGGTGAGCAGGGCAAGCCCAGCTTCGCCACCTACCCGCTCGACGGACTGGCCTCGCTGGCGCCGGACGGGGTGGTGATCCCGTTCGCCGACGGGCACACCCGGCAGCTGCCGCGCCTGACCGCCGGGCCGTTCCGCTACGCCACGCACGCCGACGAGTACCTGCGTGAGGCGAAGGCGCTCACCGATCTCCCGGTCAAGCAGGCGGTGATCGCGGCTTCGGCGATCAGCCTCATCTACCCGCCCGACGGCATCGACGGCTACTCCCGCGAAGCCTTCACCGCCGACCTCGTCGACCAGGCCGAGGCGGACATCCGCCGCTGCCTCGACGCCGGTGCCGACAGCGTGCAGCTGGACTTCACCGAGGGCAGGCTGTCACTGAAGCTCGACCCCTCCGGCGGGCTGTTGCAGTCCTTTGTGGACCTGAACAACCAGGTGCTGGGGCGGTTCTCCGCCGAGGAGCGGGCCCGCATCGGCGTGCACACCTGTCCCGGCGGGGACCAGGATTCGGTGCACAGCCTCGATGTCGACTACGCCGGGCTGCTGCCCGCGTTGTTCTCGCTCGACGCCGGGCGGTTCTACCTGCAACTGGCCAGCGAGGCCGAGCCGCGGCGGGTGCTGGAGATCGTCCGTGCGCACTCGCGGCCGGAGCAGCGGATCTTCGTCGGCGTGACCGACCCGGTGAACCCGGTGGTGGAATCCGCCGAGCAGGTCCGCGACCGGGTCCTGCTGGCGGCCGAGTACGTTTCCGCCGACCGGCTCGGCACCTGCGACGACTGCGGGTTCTCCCCGTTCGCCGACGACACCTCGACTTCGCGGGACATCGCCTTCGCCAAGATCGCGGCGCGGGTGGAAGGCACCCGACTCGCCACCGAGTAGGGCCCTGCGAATGCTATGAGTGGGGCATTACTTGCATTCAACGCAAGTAATGCCCCACTCATAGCATTGCCGAGAGTGTGAGCCTTCCCCGACTTGGCCGGCATGAGGCCCCCCGAATGTGGAACTCGACTGCCCGAGTGCGGGGTTCGGCTGCAGGAACGTGGGACTCGCCCGACTCCCGCGTCATCAGGCTGCCCAGGTGGGGTAGTCGGACCAGGATTCCAGGGTGCGGCGGCTTTCGAAGCGGCGGCGTTGTCCGCTCACCGGGTCGGTGAATTCCAGTGCCTTCGCCAGCAACTGCAGGGGGCGGCGGAAGTCGTCGAGGGCGGTTTCGGTGAGCACGGGGTAGAAGTCGTCGCCGAGGATGGGGATGCCGAGGCTGCTCATGTGCAGCCGCAGTTGGTGCGTGCGCCCGGTGGCGGGCAGCAGGCGGTACCGGCCGAGGCCGTCGCGTGCCTCCGCGAGTTCGACGCGGGTTTCGCTGTTCGGCGGACCCGGCACCTCCTGCGCGGCCAGCACCCCGCGTTCCTTGACGATCCGGCTGCGCACCACGCACGGCAGGTCCAAGCCGGGAACCACCGGCGCGATCGCCTCGTATTCCTTGTGCACCAAACGATCCCGGAACATCGTCTGGTACGCGCCCCGCAGTTCCGGGCGGACGACGAACAGCAGCAGCCCGGCGGTCACCCGGTCCAGCCGGTGCGCCGGGCTCAGCTGCGGCAGGTCCAGGTCACGGCGCAGCCGGACCAGCGCGGTCTGGAGCACGTGCCTGCCACGCGGGATGGTGGCCAGGAAGTGCGGCTTGTCCACCACCAGCAGGTCGTCGTCGCGGTGCACCACCTCGACCTCGAACGGCACCGGCACTTCGTCCGGCAGATCGCGGTGGAACCAGATGAAGGTGCCGGGCCGGAACGGGGTGTCCGGGCCGAGCGGACCGTCGAGCCCGACGATCCGCTCTTCGGCCAGCAGTTCGTCGATGCGCGCTGGGTCGACCCGAGGCAGCCGTTCCACCAGGTGCTCGCGAAGGGTCGCCCACGGACCCTCGTCCGGCAACCGCAGCCGGGCGGGATCGAGGCCGTGCCGCTGGGGCAGCGGTGATCGGAGTTTCCTTCGCACCCGGCGACTCTAACCCGCGGGGAGGAACGGCTCTCGGATGGCACATCGGCCGCCGTTCCCGAAAGGTCCACTTGGGTATCGTCGGCCCTTTTCCGTGTACGCGCGGCGATCGCCGCCGGTCAGCGGCAGGCTCGGAAATCTAGTGAGCGGCAGGAATTCTCGTCATTCCGCCCGGACATAGCATCGGCGTTACGCTGGAACCGGCAGGGAGAGGGTGGGGACCACGAGCGCGGCTGAAGTCGAGTCCATCGCGGAGACGGTGCACGACGCCATCGCCTCACGGGTTTTCCCGCGGCACGCCACGGATTCCCGGTTCGACGCGGTGCTCGAGCGGTGTGTCCGCGGCAACATCGGCCTGCTCGCCGACGTCGCGGCGGGCCGGGTGCACCACGAAGAACCCCAACTCGGGCACGCACTGGCCTTCGCCGAAGTCGTCGCCGATCAGGGCCTGCCCTTCGAAGACCTGGAGCGCGCCTACTGGGTCGGCCTGGAGCAGTTCTGGCACCGCTGGCTGGCCATCGTCGGCGAGGCCGCCGCACGCGGGGACGGCACGGTCGCCGAGCTGATCGGCGACCGGACCCCGGCGGTCTTCGGGTACGTCACCCGGGTGCTCGGCCTGGTCAGCGCCCGCTACGACGAGGTCGCCGGCGAACTGGCCTGCACCGGGGAGGAGCGCCGCCGCGCGCTGGTCGACGAACTGCTCGGCGCCACCCCGCCCGCGCACACCCAGTTCCTCGACGACGAACTCGGCTACCGCCTGCGTGCCTGCCACCTCGCGTTGCTCCTGCAGGGCGACCGGCCGCACGCCGAGCGGCGCCTGGCCCGGCTGCGCCACGAAACCGACGCGCAGGCGGCGCTGCTGGTCCAGCGCTCACCCGGGCTCTGGGCCGGTTGGCTCGGGTTTCCCGGCAGGGTCGACCTGGCCACGCTCCGGACGATCCGGCAGGCGGTGTCCCGGCACGGCGAACCGGTGGTGGCCGGTGGCCCGGCCCTCGGGCTGGCCGGTTTCCGCCGGGCCCACGAAGAGGCCGTGCGCGCGTTCGCGTTGCGTGAAGTGCTCGCCGATCCCGGCGATTTCCTCTGGTACACCGACGTCCGCCTCGAAGCGTTCCTGCTGGGGGACCCCGCGGCGGCCCGGCGGTTCGTCGCCGAGGAACTCGGTGAGCTGGCCGAAGCGAACGAGCGCGCCGACCGCATCCGCGAAACGCTGCTCGCCGCGCTGGCCAGCGGATCGCAGGCGCGGGCGGCCGCCGAACTCGGGGTGCACGAGAACACCGTCCGGCTGCGGATCCGCACGGCCACCGAACTGCTCGGCGACGCGTTGTCCGAGCGCCGCACCGAACTGCTGGTCGCCCTGCGGCTGCGCCGCGCGCTGGGGCCGCAGGCGGGCAGCGGCTCGATGGACGCCGTCGGCTGAGCTTGTGGGAAACCGCGCGCCCCGGTGTCCGATTCCGACATTGGGCCGCGCCTCCCGCCGACCTAGCTTGGAAGGCATGCAGGAGGAGACCATCGGCGGGCTGGTCGAACGGGTGGCACTGGCGTACGGGCCCCGCGCCGCGGTCGTCGCCGGCGGGCAGCGGATCACCTACCGCGAGCAGATCGGCCGGATCCGGCGGGCCGGGCGAGCGCTGCTCGATCTCGGCCTGGACACCGGGGATCGCGTGGCCATCCTGATGAGCGATCGCCCCGAACTGCTCGACGTCTACTACGGCGCGCTCTGGGCCGGACTCGCGGTGGTCCCGCTCAACAGCCGCCTCGGCGTGGCCGACCACCAGTACATCGTCTGCGATTCGGCGGCGGAGGTCCTCGTCCACGACGCCGCCCACGCGCGGCGCGTGCAGCAGATCCGCGGGACCTCGGGCGTCGAGCACGTGGTCTCCGTGGACGACGACGCCGTGCTGACCGGCGGGCACAGCTGGCAGCGGCTGTCCTGCCATCAGCCCGACCACCCCGGCGCGCCGACGGTGTTCCCCAGCGACCTCTACGGCATCTACTACACCGCGGGCACCACCGGGCAGCCCAAGGGCGTGGTGCACACCCACCGGACCGTGCTGGCCGCGTTGTTCAGCCAGCTCAGCGAGTTGGGGCTCGACGAAGGCGACCGGTTCGCCCACGTCACGCCGCTGTCCCACGCCGCGGGGGCGTTCGTCCTGCCGGTGTGGCTGCGTGGTGGCACCAACGTGCTGGCCGGGCGGTTCGACCCCGGCGAACTGGTGGACACGATCGCCCGCGAGCGGATCACCGCGACCCTGCTCTCCCCGGACATGCTCGCCGGGCTGTTGGACGCCGCCCCCGCGGCCGGCGCGAAACTGCTCTCGCTGACCACCGTGGTCTACAGCGGCGGCCGGGTCGAGCCGGAGCGGCTGATCGCCGCCATGGACCGCTTCGGACCGGTGTTCGTGCAGTTCTACGGGCTGACTGAGGTGCCGAACCAGGTGACCGTGCTGCGCAAGCGCGACCACGCCGCGGCGGTGGCCACCGGCAACCCCGGCCCCCTGTCCTCCTGCGGCCGCCCGGTGGCGATCGCCGACGTGCGGATCGAGCACCCCGACGGCAGGCAGGCCAGGGCGGGGGAGCGCGGCGAGGTGGTGGTGGGCGGGCCGCACGTGATGCTGCGCTACTGGAACCGCTACGCCGACACCGAGCGCGCGCTGCGCGGCGGTCACCTCTACACCGGCGACACCGGCCACTTCGACGAGGGCGGCTTCCTGCACTTGGCCGACCGGCAGCGCGAGACGATCCGGTCGGCGGGCGTGACGGTGTACCCGAAGCAGGTGGAGGCCGGGTTGATCACCCACCCGGCGGTGCGCGACGCCTGCGTGTTCGGCGCACCGGACGACCGCCGCGGCGAGGTGGTGCACGCGGTGGTGGTCGCCGACCCGGATGCCACGGTGTGCGCCGAAGACCTGATCAGCTGGGTGGCCGAGCGAGGCGGCGAGGCGCTGGCGCCCCGCCGCGTCGACTTCGTGGACGCCATCCCGCTCACCGCGGTCGGCAACCACGACCGCCCGCGCCTGCGCGGCCGCGCGAGCTGACGGGTCCGCGGTGTCCGCCTCAGCAGGTGGCGGAATCGGTGTGCTTGGTCCCGTTCGCGCGCAGCCCGTTCACCCGGTCCTGGACACCGGCGGGGGAGAGCACCTCGTTGGCCGTGTAGTAGACCCAGTCGTTCTGCGTCTGGTAGGTGCTGCGGCCGCCGGAGTGCGCGGCGTGGTCGATGAACCACTCCTGGAAGGCGAGCATCATCGGCGTCTCGGGGTAGACGTGCCCGTCGTGCGTGGCGACGAGCTGGTCACCGATGAAGTAGCGCAGCGTGCCACCGGAGACCTGCACGGTCAGCGTCCGCCAGCCGGCGAAGCCCGAGCGGACCGCGGTGCTGCGGTTGTCCGCCACCCACGGGTCGGGCTGGTAGGTCTCCCAGCTGGTGAGGAACATCGTCGCGCCGGACTCGCCCCAGCCGCCGTTGGGCAGGTACTCGAAGTCCAGTTCGCCGTAGTTCGGGTCGTTCGGGAAGGCGAGCGGGGTGATGGTGAAGAAGGTCTGGACCAGGTGGTCGCCGTCCGCGCCGGAGACCGGCACGTCGCTGAACCGGACGCGCGCGGAATAGGTGCCCTCGTAGAACTTCCGCTGGTGCATCACCTCGGCCTGGCTGGTCCCGCCGGTGGTGCCGTCGGTGTGCGCGGAGAGCTGGAGCACCGGCTGGCCGTCCACCACCGGGAAGGTGGCGTTGGCCGCGGACCAGTTCCCCACGCCGGGGCCACCACCGCCGTTGCGCAGTTGCCAGCCGCGCTGCGCCAGGCGCGGGTCGGCGTGGGAGTCGTAGGCGAAGTCGTCGAACAGCACGCCGGCGCAGGCGGCCGGTGCGGCGGCGGCGCCGGTGGGGATGGCCAGCGCGGTGGCCAGCAGCGCGGCGACGGCCACGGGAATTCGGCGGTTCATTTTCACGCCCTTCGGTTACGGGGGGACTGGAGAAAACGCGCCGGAGAATTGTGGCGGTGATTCGTCCGGTCTCCCATTAAGGCGCGCCGGAGCGGCCGGTCGCAAGCCCGGCGGGGCGGATGTTCGAGGTTGACCGTTTGCGGACGGGAAACGGTCAGCTGTTCGAGATCGTGGCCAGGCCGATCTCGGCGCCCGCCGCCCGCAGGCCGTCCAGTTCGGCCGGGTCGGCGGCTTCGTCGGTGACCAGCCGGTGGATCCGCTCCGGCGGTATGGTCTGGACCATGGCGTCCGAGCCGATCTTGGTCGAGTCGGCCAGCACCACCACCTGCTCCGCGGCCGCGGCCAGCGCCCGGTCGGCCCCGGCCACCGCCGGGTTCGGGGTGGACAGCCCGCGTGCGGCGGTCAGGCCGTTGCCGGAAAGGAAGGCGTGGCGCACCCGCAACTGCGCCAGGCCCGCCTCGGCCGCGCTGCCCACCGTGGCGAAGATCGACGCCCGCAGCGTGCCGCCGGGCATGAGCACCTCGACCCCCGGCGCCTGCGCGATGATCTGCGCCACGAGCAGGGAGTTCGTCACCACGGTCAGCTCGCCGGTGCGGGTCAGGCGCCGCGCCAGCGCCTGCGTGGTGGTGCCGGGGCCCAGTGCCACCGAGTCGCCGGGGGAGACCAGATCGGCGGCCAGCGCGGCGATCGCCTCCTTCTGCGCGCCCGCCACCTTCGCCTTCTCGGTGCAGCTCGGCTCGTAGGAGGTGCGGTTGGTCGCGACCGCGCCGCCGTGCCGGCGCGCCAGCAGCCCCTCGGCGGCCAGCTGCCGCAGATCGCGGCGCACGGTGACCTCGCTGGTCTGCACGATGCGCGCGAGCTCGCGCAGGGAGACGGCTCCGTTCGAGCGGACGAGTTCGAGAATGACCTGGCGGCGTTCGGCGGCGAACATGGCCGCACGCTAACGGAGACAAAAGCGGATTCCTAGCGCCGAACCGAGGCCATCGGCGAATGGCGATTACCTCCGGTGTTCGACACGTGCGCCGAACGGACCCTTGCGCATCCGCTTTCCATGGGGTTTGCTGCAGATCGTCTCCGTTGTGCGCAAACCCCCGATGACAACGTTGACATCCCCCTTGCCGATTATCGGTGAATAAGCAGCCGAGGAGTGCTTGGACGATGTGGCCCGGCCGGAGTTCCGCCGCCCTGTTCCTTTCACTGGCGATCGCGCTGTCGCTGACCGCCGTCCCCGCTTCGGCGGCGAACGGCTGGACGGTGACCGGCCCGTCGTCCCGTTCGCCGCTGACCGCGCAGCTCACGCTGGAAGCGGGCACGCTCAAGCTGTCGGCCGCCCGCGCTGGGCGGACCGTGCTGGCTCCCGCGCCGGTCGGCCTGCGCACCGAACGCGCCGACCTGAGCAAGGACCTGAAGGTGCTCGGGCAGCAGCAGCGCATGCTCGCCGAGCGCTACACGATGCCCACCGGCAAGCGGAAAGAACGGGCGGTCCGCGCGCGGGAGACCCGGTTCCAGCTGGCCGCCGGGGACGCTCGTTTCGAGCTGGTGCTCCGCGTGTCCGACGACGGTGTTGCCTACCGCTACGTGCTGCCGGACGAGGACGGCACGGTGGTCACCGGGGAGGCGTCGGCCTACAGCCTCGACCCGGCCGCCACGGCCTGGCTGCTGCCCTACAACGCCTGGTACGAGAACCAGCGGGTGGAGACCACCGCCGCCGGGGCGGCGGCAGGCGAGTTCGGCCACCCGTCGCTGTTCCAGTCCGGTGGGGACTTCGTGCTGCTCACCGAATCCGATGTGGACGGTTCGTACTCCGGGAGCAAGCTGGTGCACGAGGCCGGTTCATCGACCTACGCGGTCAAGCTGGCCGACGAGCGGGTCACCGCGCCGGGCGCACTCCGGACGCCGTGGCGGACGGCGATCATCGGCGACCTGGCCACGGTGACCGAGTCGACCTTGGTCGACGACCTGGCCTCGCCGTCGAAGATCGAGGACACCTCGTGGATCCGGCCGGGCAAGTCGGCCTGGTCGTGGCTGAGCGAGCACCAGAGCCCGCGCGACTTCGAACGGCAGAAGGTCTACGTGGACTTCGCCGCCCGCAACGGCTGGCCGTACGTGCTGGTCGACGAGGGCTGGAGCGAGGACTGGGTGCCGGAGCTCACCCGCTACGCCAGGGCGCGCGGGGTCGAGGTGCTGCTGTGGTTCCACTGGCAGACGCTGGACACCCCGCAGAAACGGGCGGAGATCCTGCCGAAGGTCAAGGGCTGGGGCGTCAAGGGCGTCAAGGTGGACTTCATGGAGTCGGACAGCCAGGCGCGCTATCAGTGGTACGACGAGATACTGGCGGACACCGCGGCGCTCGAGCTGATGATCAACTTCCATGGTTCGACCATTCCGCACGGGCTGGCCAGGACCTGGCCGCACGTGATGACCATGGAGGCCATCCACGGGCAGGAGCAGTTGCCGCAGCCGGCGAACAACCCGGTGCACCCGTTCACCCGCAACGTGGTCGGCTCGATGGACTTCACGCCGGTGGCGCTGGAGGTCGGGCCGCGGACGTCGAGCGTGGGGCACGAGGTGGCGCTGCCGGTGCTGTACGAATCGGCCTGGCAGCACTTCGCGGACAAGCCGGAGGCGTACGACCGGCACCCGAACACGCTGCGCTTCCTGAACCAGGTGCCGACCGTGTGGGACGAGACCCGGTACCTGACCGGGCACCCCGGCGACGAGGCGGCGCTGGCCAGGCGGAACGGCGACCGCTGGTTCGTCGGCGCGATCACCGCCGGTCCGGCGCGCACGGTGAGCACCCCGCTGTCCTTCCTCGGCGAGGGGGAGTGGCTGGTGGAGACCGTACGGGATGTCCCGGGCTCACCGCGTTCCGACGTGCAGCGGGAAAGCCGCGTGCTGCGCTCCACGGACACGCTGAGTCACGAGGTCCCGGCCAACGGCGGCTTCGCCGCGATCGCCTGCCCCGCGACGGCTGGGCGGACCACCTGCGACAAACCCATCCAGCACGTCCCGGGAACCTCTCTGACGATCACGCCGCAGGACGCCGGTGACCGCTCGCCGGGCTCGACGTTCGAAATCAGCGCGGAGTTCACCGCCGACCGGCCGGTGCGCGATGCGGTGCTGGCGCCTTCGGTGCCCGAGGGTTGGTCGGTGGCCGGGGAACCGGTGCGGGACAACGACTTCGTGCCCGGTGAGGTGCTGAGTGGCAAGTGGACGGTGACGGTCGGGTCGCAGACGGGGAAGCACGAAATCCCCGTCGCGGCGGACTTCCGTGATCCTTCACTGGATGCGCCGGAGGTGCACGTCGCCAAGGCGGTTTCGGTCTTCGTGCCGCCTCCCGTGCCGTCGGATGGTTCTTACGTGAGTGAGCTGCCGTTCGTCTCCGCGACCAACGGCTGGGGTCCGGTCGAACGGGACCGCTCCAACAACGACCAGACAGCCGGGGACGGCAACCCCCTGACCATCGGCGGCGTCACCTACGCGAAGGGCCTCGGCACGCACGCCGCCAGCGAGGTGACGGTCTACCTGGGACGGGGATGCCGGAGTTTCACCGCCCTGGTCGGCCTGGACGACGAAACCACGGAACCCGGCTCGGCCACCTTCCACTTGGTCGGCGATGGCAAGGTACTGGCCGAAACGCCGGTGCTGCGCGGTGGCTCCCCGGCGGTGGCGCTGAGCGCCGATGTCACCGGCGTGCGCATGCTGACCCTGCGCACCACGGATGGCGGAGACGGCAAGAACCACGACCACACCGACTGGGCCCAGCCGCAACTGACCTGCTGACCGGCCGAAGGAAGCCGGGCTGGGTGGCCAGCCCCTCCAGGGCGACCGATCCTCGCGCCGGGATCACCAGCTAAACCATGGCGAGCCAGGAAACCGGAATCACCAACTCGACCATAGTGAGCCAGGGAACCGGGATCACCAGCTCGACCATGGCGAGCCAGGAAACACGAGCAGATCCCGGCACCCAGCTCAAGGAAAGCCGGGCACGCTCAGAACAGCGACCACCTCGGCCAGCAAACCCCGGGCAAAACAGGAGTCTGAGGCACTAGACCCAGGGGCCACCCAAACCCCACCTCGGCCCAAAGCCAAAAACACGGTGGGGATTCCTTTGTCAAGGCAGGCTTTCCCGCCTTGACAAAGGAATCCCCACCGTAGTCACACTAAAACCCGGGGTGAACCCCCAGAGAACCCGAATGAATCGTTTCATTCCGGCAAGTAACTCCGCACCCCCCGAACCCAAGATCGCAACTCTCCCAACCCCCCACTCACAACCCCCGCACCCCGCGCCTGAACCAGCAGATTCCCCGCCGCGGTCGCCTCCATCGGCCCCGCGTGGACCGGCAAGCCGCAAGCATCAGCGGTCAACCGGCACAGCAACTCGTTGTGCGCGCCCCCGCCCACGAGGTGTACCGCTTCGATCGGGCGCCCCGACAGGCGTACGGCATCCGAAAGGGCATCGCGGTAGGCGAGGGCCAGGCTGTCCAGGACGCACCGCGCCAGTTCGCCGGGGTCGCGGGGTTCCGGTTGCCCGGACTCCCGGCAGGCCGCGGTGATCCGCGCGGCCATGTTCCCCGGGGGCAGGAAGCGTGGATCCGTCGCGTCGACGACGCTCCGGCCCGGCGTGGCCCTGGCGGCGGAGTCGAGCAGGTATCCCAAACCCAGTCCCAGATCCCGTTGCACCTCCTGCAGCAGCCACAAACCCATGACGTTGCGCAGGAAACGGACCTTGCCGTCCACCCCGCGCTCGTTCGTGAAGTTCGCCTGCCGTGCTTCTTCGGTGAGCACCGGTTCGTCCAACTCCAGTCCGACCAACGACCAAGTCCCACAAGAGATGTAGGCGAAACGGTCGCTCGTCGCCGGGACCGCGACCACGGCCGAGGCGGTGTCGTGCGAGCCCACGGTGTACACCGGACATCCTTCGTAGGACCCGGCCAGGACGCCAGGATCGCGCAGCGGCGGGAAGAGTCCGGTGGACAGCCCCAGTTCCGAGAACAGCTCCGCGGACCACTCACCCGTGCGCGGGTCCAGCAGCCCGGTGGTGGAGGCGTTCGTCCGCTCGGTGCCCTTTTCGCCGGTGAGCCAATACGACAGCAGGTCCGGGATCAGCAGAACGTCCGCCACGGACGTCAGATCCTCCGTGGCGAGCTGGAAAACGGTGTTGAACGGCTGGAACTGGATGCCGGTGGTGGCATACAGCCGCGCAGGCGGCACCAGTGCGTGCACCCGCTCGACCCCCGTCGCGGTACGGGGAACCCGGTAGTGCACGGGGTTCGCGATCAGCGAGCCGGAGGCGTCGAGCAGGCCGTAGTCGACCGCCCAGGAGTCGATGCCGATGCCGTCGAGCGTGCCGTGGCGGTCGGCGGCCGCCCGCAGACCGTCGGTGAGTCCTTTGTAGAGCTTGCGGATGTCCCAGCGGAGCACGCCGCCTTCGGACACCGGCTCGTTCGCGAACCGGTGCACCTCCGCCAGTTCCAGCGTGCCCGCACCGAACCGCCCGGTCACCACCCGGCCGCTGGACGCGCCGAGGTCGACCGCCGCGAAGACCGCGGCCATCAGCGGAGGAACGCCGCGGCGACCCCGGCGTCCACCGGCACGTGCAGACCGGTGGTGTGCCCGAGTTCCCCGGCCGCCAGCACGAACACCGCGTTGGCCACGTGTTCCGGCAGCACTTCGCGCTTGAGCAGCGTGCGCTGGGCGTAGAACGCGCCGAGTTCCTCTTCCTCCACGCCGTAGACCGCCGCTCGCTGCGCGCCCCAGCCCCCGGCGAAGATGCCCGAACCCCGCACCACCCCGTCCGGGTTCACGCCGTTGACGCGGATGCCGTGCTCGCCCAGTTCGGCGGCGAGCAACCGCACCTGGTGCGCCTGGTCCGCCTTGGCCGCCCCGTACGCGACGTTGCTCGGCCCGGCGAACACCGCGTTCTTGCTGACGATGTAGACCAGGTCGCCACCCAGGCCCTGCGCGATCATCTGCCGTGCCGCTTCGCGCGAGACCAGGAACGAGCCGCGGGCCATCACGTCGTGCTGCAGGTCCCAGTCCGCCGCGGTGGTCTCCAGCAACGGCTTCGAAATGGACAGTCCCGCGTTGTTCACCACCAAGTCGATCCCGCCGAACGCGAGGGCGCCCTCGGCGAACGCGGCGGCGACCTCGTTTTCGTCGGTGACGTCGGCGCGGACCGCGATCGCGGTGTCGCGCCCGAGTTCCGCGGCGACCTCCTGCGCGGCGTCGAAGGCGCGATCGGCGACGACCACGCACGCGCCTTCGGCCGCGAGCCGCCGGGCGGTCGCCTTGCCGATGCCCGAACCGCCGCCGGTGACCAGCGCGACGCGACCGGCCAGCGGCTTCGGGGCCGGGCGGCGGCGGAGCTTGGCTTCTTCGAGGGACCAGTACTCGATCCGGAACTTCTCGCTTTCCGGGATCGGCGCGTAGGCCGACACCGATTCCGCGCCCCGCATGACGTTGATGGCGTTGACGTAGAACTCACCGGCCACCCGCGCGGTCTGCGCGTCGGCGCCGAAGGAGAACATGCCCACCCCGGGCACGAGCACGATCGCCGGGTCGGCGCCGCGCAGGGCGGGGGAGTCCGGCTCGGCGTGGCGCTCGTAGTAGGCGCGGTAGTCCGCGCGGTACTCCTCGTGGAGTTCACCCAGGCGGGTGAGAACCTCGTCCAGCGGCGCGGACGGCGGCAGGTCGAGCACCATCGGCCGGACCTTGGTGCGCAGGAAGTGGTCCGGGCAGGAGGTGCCGAGCGCGGCCAGACGCGGGTGTTCCGCCCCCGCCAGGAAGTCGAGCACCACGGCCGAGTCGGTGAAGTGCCCCAGCTGACGGCGATCGGTGGACGCGAGCCCGCGCAGGACCGGCGCCAGTGCCGCGGCCCGCTCGCGACGGGCGGCTTCGGGGAGCGGTTCGTACTCGGGGACGCGGGCGCCGAACGGGTCGGCGCGGCCGTGTTCGGCGAGGAACTCCGCCGCGGTCCGGATGATCTCCAGTGAGCGCGCCTCGCACTCGTCGGAAGTGTCACCCCATGCGGTGATCCCGTGGCCGCCGAGGATGCAGCCGATCGCCTGGGGATTGGCCGCCTTGATCTCGGCGATGTCCAGGCCCAGCTGGAAACCCGGCCGCCGCCACGGCACCCACACCACGCGGTCACCGAAGCAGCGCGCGGTCAGTTCTTCACCGTCGGCGGCGGTCGCCAGCGCGATCCCGGAATCGGGGTGGAGGTGGTCGACGTGCGCGGAATCGACGAGGCCGTGCATGGCGGTGTCGATCGAGGGAGCCGCGCCACCGCGGCCGTGCAGGCAGTAGTCGAACGCGGCGACCATCTCGTCCTCGCGCTCCGGTCCGGGGTAGACGCCGGTCAGCCCGCGCAGCCGGTCGAGCCGCAGCACGGCCAGCCCCGGTTCGGTCAGCGTGCCGAGGTCGCCGCCGGAACCCTTGACCCACAACAGTTCCACCGGCTCGCCGGAGGCAGGGTCGGTGGCCGTGCCCTTGGCCGAGGTGTTCCCGCCGGCGTAGTTCGTGTTCGCCGGGTCCGCCCCCAGCCGGTGGGACCGCGTCAGCAGCCGGTCGACGGTTTCCTGGCTGGGCTCGGTCATCACTTCTCCCACGTCGCTGGAGTGAACTGGCCGGGTTGAAACGTTTCATCCGCATGTTAGGGTTCGGTGTGACGGAGAGCAAGTATGGTCGGCATTAAGGACGTCGCCCGGATCGCCGGGGTGTCCATCGGCACGGTGTCGAACGTGGTGAACCGGCCGCACGTGGTGTCGGCCGCGACACGGTCCCGGGTCCTTTCGGTGATCCAGGAACTGGGGTACGTCCGCGACGAATCGGCCCGGCAGCTGCGCGCCGGGCGCAGCCGCACGCTGGCCGTGCTGGTGCTCGACCTCGGCAACCCGTTCTTCGTCGACGTGGCGCAGGGTGCCGAGCAGGCGGCGCAGGCCGAGGGCCTGAACGTGATCACCTGCAACAGCGGCCAGCGAGTCGACCGCGAGGCCGCGCACCTGGCGATGCTCGCCGAACAGCGCGTCCGCGGGGTGCTGCTCAGCCCGGTCGGCACGGCGGGGGAGAGCCTGGAAGCCTTCCGGCGCAGCGGCATCCCGTACGTCTTCGTGGACCGGAACGTGCCGAATTCCGACGCGTGCTCGGTGTCGGTGGACGACGTGGCGGGTGGCGCGCTGGCCGCCCGGCACCTGGTCGAAGCCGGGCACACGCACCTCGCCTTCGTCAACGGGCCGCAGTTGCTGGCCCAGTGCCGCGACCGTGAAGCCGGAGCCCGGGCGGCGCTGGCCGAGGCACCCGCGCCCGGCCGGACCTTCACCGTGCTGGAGTCCGAGGCCCTGGACGTGGCCTCCGGGCGTGACGCCGGGGCGCGTGTGCTCGGCATCAGCCCGCGGCCGACCGCGGTGTTCTGCGCCAACGACCTGCTCGCGCTCGGCGTGCTCCAGGCGATGGTCGCGGCCGGGGTGCGCGTGCCGGAGGAGATGGCGATCGTCGGCTACGACGACATCGAGTTCGCCGCGGCGGCCGCGGTGCCGCTGACCTCGGTCCGCCAGCCCGCCAGCCGACTCGGCAAGACCGCCGCCGAGCTGATCATCGCCGAGACCGCCGACGACGCCGTCCCCGGCGAGCACGAGCACCAGACCGTGGTCTACACCCCGGAACTGGTGGTGCGGGACTCCACCCGGGTGCGCCGCGACCGGGTCAGCAGGTAGGTCACCGCGACCGCCGCGGTGGCGGTGATCAGGCGGTTCACGTCGACCGCGGGCACCCAGCGCACCTTCCCGCCCTTGATCTCGTAGGCGCCGGTGGGGTGGGCGATCACGCCGAAGCCCGCGCCCTGCGCGCGTCGCCCGTCGAGGCCGTCGCCCCCGCCTCCACCGCCCCAGACGGTGGCCGCCGGGATGACCACGACACCGTCCTTTTCGCACGGCTCGCCGTAGACCCGCTTCACGGTCAGGGAATTCCAGGCCGTGCCGATCAATTCGGGGATGTTCACGACGCTCCTCGGGTCACGGTGTGCAGCTCGACCTCGGTCAGCTCGCCGCCGTCGACCACGGCGGTGAGGTAGGTGTGGTGCGGCTGGCGGCGGCGGTCGGTGGGGGAGCCGGGGTTGAGCAGGCGCAGGCCGGTGCCGGTCTCGGTGTCCCACGGGATGTGACTGTGCCCGAAGACCAGCACGTCGGTGTCCGGGTACTCCTTGGCGCAGCGCGCTTCCCGGCCCTTCGCCGGACCGGTCTCGTGCACCACGGCCAGGCGCAGCCCGTCCAGGTCGGCGCGGGCCACCTCGGGCAGCCGCGCTCGCAGGCCGGGCCCGTCGTTGTTGCCGTACACGCCGATCAGCCGCTTCGACCGCCGCTCCAGTTCGTCGAGCAGCGCGAGTTCGACCCAGTCGCCGGCGTGCACCACCACGTCCGCCGACTCGGCCTCGGCCCACACTTGTGCGGGCAGGTCCCTGGCTCGTTTGGGCACGTGCGTGTCGGCGATGATCAGCAGGCGCATGCTTGGCACCTTAGGGGCAGAATGACCGCCATGGCGGCCAAACGCAGTGCCGGGCTCCTGCTGTATCGCGGGGGCGCGGCGCACACCGAAGTACTGCTGGGGCACATGGGCGGGCCGTTCTGGGCCCGCAAGGACGAAGCCGCCTGGTCGGTGCCGAAGGGCGAGCAGGAGCCGGACGAGGAGCCACTGGCCGCCGCGCGCCGGGAGTTCGAAGAGGAGCTCGGGTTGCCGGTCCCCGCTGGTGAGCACGTCGAACTCGGCGAGGTCCGGCAGTCCGGCAAGGTGGTCACGGTCTTCGCGCTCGAAGCCGACCTGGACCCGGCGCTCGCCGTGCCCGGCACCTTCGAGATGGAGTGGCCGCCGCGCTCGGGCCGGATGCAGGAGTTCCCGGAGATGGACCGGTTCGAGTGGTTCGAGCTGGCCGAAGCCGAGCGGAAGCTGGTGAAGGGGCAGCGGGCCTTCCTCGGCCGCCTGGCCGAGCGCTTGACCTGAACCCTTGTTCAACTCCTAGCGTTCGCGGCATGACCCCTTGGCTTGACGCGGTGACCCAGGACGGACTCGCGGCGCTGGGTGCCCGTGCCGCGGACGTGGACGTCGTGGCGCTGGGCGTTTCCTGCCGCAACGCCCACGAACTGTCCACAATGGCTGACGAGATGGTGCGGTACCTGGTGCGCGAGCACGGTTTCCGCGCGGTGCTGATCGAAGGCGACGACGCGGCGAGCGTGCTGCTCGACGACTACGTGCGCACCGGTGACGGCGATCCCCGGCGGGTGCTCGCCGGGGCCAGGTCGTTCCTGCGGGCCGAAGAGGTCCTCGGCACGATCCGGTGGCTCCGGTCGTTCAACGAGGAACACCCCGGCGACCCGGTGCGCGTGGTGCATTCCCGCGAGGAGCCCGGCGTCCCCGCGGACCGGGAGGCGATCGAGCGCATGCTCGCCGACGGCGTCACCCGGTGGCGCGACCGGAATCCGGCGAAGCTCGTCTACTGGGGCGGGATCGGGCACACCGCACCCGGCGACGTGCCGACAGCGGGCCGCCTGCTTCGTGAGCGGTGCTCCTACCTCTCGGTCGGCCTGACCTTCCACCACGGCGAACCGCTGGACTGGCTGCCGGTGCTGCCCGAGGACTTCCTCGAAACCACGCTGGACCGGGCGAAGGCGGACACCTTCCTGCTCGACCTGCGCGACGCCCCGGCCTCCTTGGCGGACGCCCCGGCCAGGACCAGGCTGGTCGGACCCCGGTACGACCCGGCCCGCGACTACCTCGAAGGCACGCCGGCGGGCTGGTTCGACCTGGTCCGGCACACCCGCCAGGTGACCCCGGCGCGATTGTTCGCCTGAGGTGTCGGTCTCCACCCGGTCCGTTCGTCGAAAGAGGTGACGGAAAGGAGAACGATCATGAAGGTACGAGCTCAGGACGGGCGGCTCCACTTCGAACGGCAGTACGGGCACGAGGTCGCCAGGGTGTGGCGGGCGCTGACCGACGACGCCGAACTGTCCGCGTGGACCCCGTGGCGGGTGCGGGCGGAAACCGTGCCGGGTGGCAAGGTGCGCCTGGCGTTCGGCAAGGGCAAGCCGGTGGAGGGCGAGGTGCTGGCGGTGGAACCGGAGCGGCGGCTCACCTGGCGGGCGTTCGACGTGCTGATGGATTGGCGGCTGCGGGAGGGCGACGGCGGCTGCCTGCTCATCCTCGAAACCACCGTCAAGGACCCCGGCCACGTCTCTCAGAGCGCCGCCGGGTTCCACATCTCCCTGGACAACCTCGAAGCCCTGCTCGACGGGCGCGAGGTGGTCAAGGCGAGCAGCCCGCCGGAGGAGCCGAGGTTCCCCGGACTGGTGAGGCACTACTCGGAAGTGTGGTGACCGCGCTCAGACGTCGGCGGGCAGGTGGCGCGCGAGGTGCAGGCCCACGCCGAGCACCAGCGCGAGCAGGCCGGTCAGGACCAGGGTGGCGTTCGCGGTGATCACCGCGAGGGCGAGCAGGAAGCCCGCGAGGACGTCCACGCAGAGGGGGAACACTTTCCCGATGCGGAACCGGCGTGGGGTGCCGATCCGGCGGAAGGAGGCGGCGAGGGCCGGTTCGGCGGCCTCGAACCACTCTTCGATCTTCTTCAGCTGCTCGCGATCGTGGTGACTCAGCATGGGGATCCAGCCCTTCGCGCGATGCCGACACCGCCGGGTACCCAATCGGGGCAGTCGTCACACGTCGGTTCGGGTGAACCGCGCCGGAGCGGGCGAATACGAGGTGTGACATCCGGCTGCGCGAGGTGAAAGGGGTGCACCGCCACCGATCTTCGTGCCGTCCCCACCGGCGAATCGTGCACGGTCGACCTGGACACCCCGGTTTCGGCCTACATCGCCATCGACTGGCGGCTCGGCCGGTTCCCCGGCCGTGACGTCGCCCTGATCTGGGACGAGCAGCACGGCTGGGCGGTGACGATCGAGGCGGGCTGCGGCGAGGACGTGATCGTGCTGGCCTACCTCGGCGGGGAGGTGCTGCCGGACCGGCGGGCGGTGGTCCGATTCCTGGCGGCGCTGCGGGGGGACGACCACTCGCTGGGGCAGCCGGACCCGCCGGACCTGCGGGTCCCCGGCCGCCACCACGAACTGCTGGACCGCCTCGGCTGACGGCTCAGGCGCGGGGTATGCCGGTACTGGCGCGCGCGAGCGCGAGTACCTCGTCCACGCTCCACTGGTCGTTGATGTGCTCGCCGTACTTCGCGGCGAGCACCGTGCCGTCCCCGGCGATCAGGAAGTCCGCGGGCAGGCCGAGCCTGCCGTGTTCCTGCTTCGGCGCGGGCAGCCGGTCGCGCCGAAGCAACCCGGTCGCGATGCTGCGCAGGACCGGCAGCCACGCCCGCGGGTCCAGCAGGGCCCGCCGCCCGGCTTCCACGCCGAACTCGCGGTAGAGCCGCTTGCCCGGATCGGCGACCACGGCGAACGGGATGTCCGCGGTGTGCCGGCGCAGTTCTTCCTCGGGGGAGTGGAAGACCGCCACCTCCAGCACCCCCGCCGCGCTGAGTTCGGCGTGGCGCCGGGTCACCGACCGCAGGTGCACGTTGCACACCGGGCAGCCGGCGAAGCGCCGGAACTGCAGGTGCACCAGCCGTCCGGCCAGCGGGATCGCCACCGGTTCCCCGTCGACCACGTCCACCTCGCGCGGGGCCAGCACTGTGCCCGGCTCGATCCGTCCTGCCATGACGACCTCCCAGAGTTAAGCGTGCGGTGTACGCCTACGAACGTATGCGCGTATGTCGTACGCTGTCAATCGAGATGCCCCGCCCACGTTCGCTGACCACCGACCGGATCGCCACCGCCGCGCTCGCCGTGCTCGACCGCGACGGCCTCGCGGCGCTGTCGATGCGTGCCGTGGCAGGCGAACTCGGCATGGGCACGATGTCGCTCTACCGCTACGTCGAAGACCGCGACCAGCTCGAAGCGCTGATCGTGGAACTGGTGCTCGGCGGCATCGACCTCGAACTGCCGCCGCGCGCCCCCTGGCGTGAGCGGCTGACCACGCTCGCCGAGCGGATGCGCGCGGCCGTCGGCGGTCATCCCGCCGTGGTGCCGCTGCTGCTCACCCACCGGCACCGCGCACCGTCGTCGGCCCGCTGGGGTGAGGCCGCGCTCGGGGTGCTGACCGGCGCCGGGTTCACCGGGAAGCGCCGGGTGATCGCCTTTCGCGTGCTCATCGGCTACCTGCTCGGCGCGTTGCAGGCCGAGCACCTGGGGCCGTTGTCCGGTCCGGGCACCGACGCGCTGGCCGCGTTGCCGCCCGCCGAGTTCCCCTGGCTGAGCGAGACCGCGCGTGACGCGCGACGCCTCGGCGCCGACGAGGAATTCCGCGGTGGACTGGCGGTTGTACTGCAGGGTATGGGCGTGAGCGAGGAGGACAGGGATGACTGAACAGACCGGGGACGTCACGGTGGCCCGTGACGAGGCGGGTTCCCGCTACCAGGTCTTCGTCGGCGACCGGGTGGCCGGGTTCGCCGCGTACCGGGAGCAGGGCGAGCGCACCGTCTTCACCCACACCGAGGTCGGCGCGGAGTTCGGCGGGCAGGGGCTGGGCAAGGTGCTGGCGGCCGGCGCGCTCGACGACACCGTCCGGCGTGGACGGACGATCGTGCCGTTGTGCCCGTTCATCGCGAAGTACCTCGAGCGCACCACCGGCTACGAGGAGCACGTCGACTGGAACGCGCGGCGATGACCAACCTGGACCGCGAGCCCGAGGTGACGCCGTGCCGCTCGGCGGCCGGTGCCGGGGCCGTCGCGGAGTTCCACGAGCCGCGCGCGGTACCGCTCGGCGGGGTGCGCGGGATGAAGGTCGACCGGGTGCTGCCGCAGCGCGCACTGCCCACGGTCGGTGCCTGGTGCTTCCTCGACCAGTTCGGCCCGGAACGGGTCGAGATGAAGGTGCTGCCGCACCCGCACACCGGTTTGCAGACGGTCACCTGGCCGCTCGCCGGGGAGATCCGGCACCGGGATTCGGTCGGCTCCGACGTGCTCGTGCGCCCGGGGCAGCTGAACCTGATGACGGCCGGGCGTGGCGTGTCGCATTCGGAGTTCTCCGTGCGCGCGGAGTCGGAAACCCCAGAAACCCCAGAAACCCCGGAAACCCCACTGCTGCACGCGTTGCAGCTCTGGGTCGCGCTGCCCGATGACGCGCTGGGCATCGAGCCCGCTTTCGAACAGCACACCGACCTGCCGCGCTATACCACCGGCGGCGTGGTCGCGACCGTGCTGATGGGTTCGCTCGGTGACGCCGTTTCGGCCGCCACCACCTACACCCCGTTGCTGGGCGCGGAACTGGCCGTGGCCGCCGGGGCGGAGGCCGTGCTGCCACTGCGTTCCGACTTCGAGCACGCCGTGCTGGTGATCGACGGTGAGGCCGAAGTGGACGGTGTGCCGGTCGGCGCGGGTCCGCTGCTCTACCTCGGGACCGGGCGCACGGAACTGGGCATCACCGCGACCGCGGACGCGCGGGTGCTGCTGCTCGGCGGTGAGCCGTTCCCCGGCGAGCTGGTGATGTGGTGGAACTTCGTCGGACGCGGGCACGACGAGATCGCCGCCGCCCGCGCCGACTGGGAGAGCGGCACCCGGTTCGGCGAGGTCGACGGCCACGACGGGCAGCGGATCCCGGCCCCGGTCCTGCCGGGCGTCCGGCTGACCCCGCGCCGCCGCCGATAGCCGGGTCAGGCAGCCGGGTCAGGCGCGGAAGCGGGCGGCCAGCAGCAGGGTGTCGTCGAGGTGCGTGACCACTTCGTGCATGTCGCGCACCACCGCCTCGGTCAGGACGTCGACCGGTGAATGCGCGTGCCGCCGGGCGGTTTCACGCAGGCGCTGCTCGCCTTCTTCGGCGTCCTTCCGGCTTTCGGTGAGCCCGTCGGTGTGCAGCAGGAGCAGATCGCCCCGGCGCAGCCGGTGCCGTACCAGGGTGTCGCTGCCCGGCGACGGGAAACCGATGCCGCGCCCCGGGGTCGGCAGGAACAGGCAGTCCTCTTCGGACACCACGAGCGCGGGCGGGTGCCCGCCACCGGCCAGCCACAGCTCACCGGTCTCCGGGTGCAGCCGGGCCACCTGGACGGTCGCCCGCAGCAGCGGCTCACCGGCGAGCACGGTGTGCGCGGTCCGCTCGATCAGCTCCTCCAGCGGCCGCCCCTCCAGCGCCAGCGCCCGTACCGCGTGCGTGACCTGCAACGCGTGCCGCGTGCAGGTCACCCCGTGCCCGACCGCGTCGACCACGGTGATGTGCAGGGTGCCGTCCGGCAGCAGGAACCAGTCGTAGAGGTCACCGCCGGTGGGTGCCTGCGGATCGGCCGGGTCGTACCGCACGCCCAGTTCCACACCGGGCACCACGGGCGGCGGCGGGCGCAGCGCGTGCTTGAGTTCGCGGAAGATCAGCGCGTGCGCCTCGCGCAACTGCTCGTCGCGTTGCTCCAGGTCGACGTACATCGCCAGCACACCGCTGTTCGTCTCGGCGATCTCGTGCTTGAGCTGGCGGTGTTCCTGCTCGATCCCGTCCATGCGCGCGAGCACGGCCCGCAGTTCGTCCTCGGTGGCCAGTTCCTCATCCGCCGCCGGGGCGCCGAATTCACCGGCCGCGGGGGTCACCGGAGCGGGTAGCCGCCAGACCAGCTTGCCGGGCCCTTCGGCCTCGGCGGGCAGCGGCAGTTCCGGCAGCCCGGCCGGGGGAGTGGTGAGTTCCACGGTGATCACCAGTACGGCCGGGGTGGTGTCGTGCTGGACGGTGGCGCTCAGGATGAGCGGTGAGCCCGGCGGCGCGGCGCGCGCCACCATCGTCGCGGCCAGCACCAGCCGCGCCCGCACCTCCAGCCCGATGCCGTGCCGGTCGCACAGTTGACGCAGGTTCGCCCGCAGCTGCGGCAGTCGCTGCTGCGGGGTGGTGGTCCGCAGTTGCCAGGTCATGCCGGCTCCCCGGGGAACTTGACCGCGAGGACGGCCGAGTCGTCGCGGGTCACCCGGTGCCGGTGCACCAGCGAGCCCACCAGCAGCGAGGGCACCAGCCCGGCGCTCGTGGTGGCCGCGGGCAGCCAGTCGCCGGAGATGCCGTCGGAGTGCAGCACCACGGTGGTGCCCGGCGGGAGCTCGACCGGGCGCACGGTGGCCGGTGGCAGGCGCAGGCCGACCACGCCGGGCAGGCTCAGCAGCTGGCGCGCCGAACCGCCCGCCAGCACGGCCGCGCTGACGTTGCCGATGCCGAGGAACTCGCCGCGGGCACCTCGCTGCCGCAGGACCGCGACCGCCGCGCCCCTGGTCTGCCGGGCGCCGCGGTGCAACTCGGTGAACAACGCGGGCAGCGGACGGGCCGGGTCACGGTCGAAGGCTTCGAGCACCGCGGCGGACGCCGCGGCGGCGTCCGGCCCGTGCCCGAGCCCGTCCACCATGAGCAGGGTGAAGCCGGCTTCGGTCTCGCGCACGGCGGCGAGGTCTCCGCTGACCTCCTCACCGGGGGCGGGCACGTTCACGTGCGCCACCGGCGGGGTGCGGGTGGTGCCCGGCGCCAGCACCCGCGCGCTGATCAGCGTGCCCTCGCCCGGCACGGTGTGCACCGCGAACTCGGCCGCCATCCGGCGGATCGCGCCCAGCCCGGCGCCGAGCGTGCCGGTGGTGGTGTGCCCGTCGGTCAGGCAGCGGTCCACGTCGAGCATGCCGGGACCGGTGTCCGCGGCGACGATGTCCACGCCGGTGCCGTGCAGGACCGGGGAGATGTAGAGCTGGCCCTCGCGGGCGTGCTTGTCCAGGTTGCTGGCCAGTTCCGAGGCCACCACCGCGGCCTGGTCCGGCAGCGACGACGGCAGCCCCGCCGCCTTGGCCACCGTGCGCGCCACCCGCGCGGCCACGTGGACCGCGCTGACGTGGTCCACGCGCAGGTGCCGGGTGAACTCGCCGGTGGCGAGCGGGGTGCTCATGCCCAGCGCTCCACCACGATGGTGGTCCCGCGGCCGGGTTCGGTGTCGATGGCGAAGCTGTCCACCAGCCGCCGGGTGCCGCCGAGGCCGTGGCCGAGCCCCGCGCCGGTGCTGTAGCCGTCGCTGAGCGCGGTGTCCACGTCCGGGATGCCCGGGCCCTGGTCGCTGACCACCAGCCGGACGCCCCGGCGCCTGCCCGCGCCGGTCAGCGGCACGATGCGCAGCACCCCGCCGCCACCGTGGATGTAGGCGTTGCGCACCAGTTCGCTGGCCGCGGTGACCAGCTTGGTCTGGCCGACCAGGTCGAACCCGGCGGCCACGGCCGCGGCGCGGACCGCGTGCCTCGACCGCAGCAGGTCCCGCTCGTCGGCGATGGCGTGGCGCTCCTCGGGCGCGGCGCCGGTGGTGGTCTCACCCTGCGGCATGGGCCTCCGCCCGCCGGGGTCGCTGTTCCCAGCCCAGCCGCGCCATCGCGCGTTCGGCGTTGAGCGCGGTCTCCACACCGGACAGTTGCAGGCCGAGTTCGGACAGGGTGATCGCCACCGCCGGGCGCATCCCGGCCACGATCATCCGCGCGCCGAGCAGCTTGCCGGTGCCCGCGAGTTCCATCAGCACCCTGGCCACGAACGAGTCGATGATCTCCAGCCGGGAGATGTCGATCACCACGCCCCGGCTGCCCTCGGCGGAGATGCGGTCGACGAGCTCACCGGTGAACTCCAGCGCGGTCCGGTCGTCGAGGTCGTTGAGCAGCCCGGTGAGGAGGATGTCGCCCAGGCGCAGGATGGGCACGGGGCCGGTCACCGGGCACCCGCGATCTGCTCCGGGCCCGAAGCCCCGTCCTCGGCGTGGATCACCCGCATCGCCTCGGCCAGCGCGTCGGCCAGCGTGCTGCGGGTGCTGATCATCGACAGGTCGATGCCGAGCTGGGTGATGGTCTGCGCGATCGCCGGGCGGATCCCGCTGATCAGGCACTCCGCGCCCATCAGCCGCACCGCGCCGACGGTCTGCAGCAGGTGCTGGGCCACCACGGTGTCCACAGTGGGCACCCCGGTGATGTCGATGATCGCCACCCTGGCCTCGTTGGCCTGGATGGACTCCAGCAGCCCGTTCATCACCACCTGCGTGCGCGCGCTGTCCAGGGTGCCGATCAGCGGCACCGCGAGGATGTGGCGCCACAGCTGGACGACCGGGGTGGACAGGTCGAGCATCTGCTCGTGCTGCAGCCGGATGATCTCCTCCCGTCCCTCTACATAGGACTGGAAGGCGAGCAGGCCCGCGGTGTCCAGCAGCCGGTTCACCTCGAGCGCGGTCTCCAGCAGCGCGGCCGGCTCGGTGGTCTTCCGGCGCACGGCGGTGAGCAGGACCTCCTTGAGCGACAGGATGGCCATCGCGGTGTCGCCCGGCGCGGCGCCGTCGCGGGCACGCCGGGAGGACAGGTCGGTGATCGCGTCGCGCAGCGGCTGGTGCTCGCGGACGATCCGGTCCACCGGCAGCTCCGACTCGAGCCCGGTGCGCAGCGCGCCGACCACCGCGGCGGCTTCGGCCGCCAGTTCCGCCCGTGCGGGCTGGTTTCCTTCGGCCAGACGGCCCAGCTGGGCCGTCACCCAGCTCTCGGTCAGTTCGTCGCCCGACGCCCGCAGCACGCGGGCCAGCTGGGTGCGCACAGCGTTTTCGGTCCCGGTCACGCTCATCCCTTCCGGCGGGCACCGGAGAACCCGCCCTGGCCACCACATCCCCGGTGCGGCAACCCTACCCAAGCGGGCGGGGGCACGCGGGATCGAGCGTGGTGACCAGCGGCGAAGGCCGTTCTACAGTGGGATGTTGCGGTGATCTCCCCGCGTGCCGGGGAAGGAGGCGAACAGCCCGGCCAGCCGGTCGCGGGTGTCCGCCGGTTCGATGACCTCGTCGACCACGCCGATGCCGAGCGCGCGGCCGACGCCACCGGCGATCAGTTCGTGCTCGGTGACCAGCGTCGCCAGCAGTGCCTCGCGCTCGTGTTCCGGGGCGGCGGCGAGCTTCTTGCGGTGCAGGATGCCCACGGCGGCCTCCGCGCCCATCACCGCGACCTCCGCTTCCGGCCAGGCCAGCACCGCGCTGGCGCCCAGCGAGCGGGAGTTCATCGCGATGTACGCGCCGCCGTAGGACTTCCTGGTGACCAAGGTGATCCGGGGCACGACGGCCTCGGCGAAGGCGTGCAGCAGTTTCGCGCCGCGCCGGACCACCCCGCCCCATTCCTGGCTGACGCCGGGCAGATAACCCGGCACGTCGACCAGCACCAGCAGCGGAATGCCGAAGGAATCGCACATCCGCACGAATCGCGACGCCTTCTCCGCGGACAGGGAATCCAGACAGCCGCCCTTGCGCAGCGGGTTGTTGGCGATGACGCCGATGGACTTCCCGCCGATCCGGCCGAAACCGACGACGATGTTCGGCGCCCACTTCGCCTGCAGTTCGGCGAAATCGCCGTCGTCGAGCAGGGCGCGCACGAGCGGTTTGACGTCGTAGGCGCGGCGCGGGGAATCCGGCAGCAGCGCGCGGAGGTCGCCGGCCGGTTTGATCGCGGTGGTGTCCACCGAACCCGGCCTGCCGACGAAACCGACGATGCGCCGGGCTTCGGCGTAGGCCTCGGCCTCGGACCCGGTGGTCACGTGCACCACACCGGACTTGCGCCCGTGTGCTTCGGCGCCGCCCAGACCGGCCATGTCGATCTGCTCGCCGGTGACCGAGCGGACCACGTCCGGTCCGGTGACGAAGACGCGGCCGGACTCGGACATCACCACGAGGTCGGTCAGCGCCGGGCCGTAGGCCGCGCCACCGGCGGCCGGGCCGAGCACCACGGAAAGCTGCAGGACGCGGCCCGAAGCCCGCACCATCGCGGCGAACATGCGGCCGATGCCGTCCAGCGCGGCGACGCCCTCGTTGAGCTTCGCGCCGCCGGAGTGCCAGACGCCGATGACCGGGCAGCCCTCCTCGACCGCCAGGTCGATGGCGTCCACGATCAGCGGTGCCTCGTCGACGCCGATGGCGCCGCCCATCCGGCTGCCGTCGGTGCAGTAGGCGATGACCGGGGTGCCGTCGACGAGCCCGCGCGCGACCGCCAGCCCGAGCCCTTCGCGCGAATGGATCGGTACGAGCGAACCCGCGTCCAGCAACTGCGACAACCGGTGCACGGGGTCGCGGTGGTCCACCGACTCGGTCGAGTCCGGCACGGCGAAAATCGTCATCACTCACCTCAGCGGTGCGCTCCGGGAAGGGGCGGCACCAGTAGAACCGCAGGACCGCCCGAGAAACGCCTAGTCTTCGCCGAGTTCCCCGGTTCTCCGCGGTGTTTCCGCGAATCGCGGACGCTGCGTAAGCCTCGGAAAGCTCCCGGGACTAGCAACTTCCTCGTCGGCACTGGTGTTCGCTGACCGGGCGCGTACCCGCTCGCCCAGGAGGACCCATGCCCAGCTCACCCGTGACCTCCACCCCGGACACCGACCTGTGGCTGCGCCGCTACCACCCGGCGCGCGCCGGGGCGCCGCGGGTGATCTGCTTCCCGCACGCCGGTGGTTCGGCCAGCTGGTACCACCCGATGTCGGCGGCGTTGTCGCCGAAGGCCGAGGTGTTCTCGGTGCAGTACCCGGGCCGCCAGGACCGCCGCGGTGAGCGGCCGGTGGACGACCTGACCGAACTGGCCGGGCGGGTGGCGGGGGTGCTGGCCGGGCTGGCCGACCGCCCGCTGGTCTTCTTCGGGCACAGCATGGGCGCGGTGGTGGCATTCGAGGTGGCGCGGGCCTTCGCCGCCCGCGGGCTCGAAGCCCCGGCGCACCTGGTGGCCTCCGGCCGCCGCGCCCCGGGCACCCACCGCGACGAACGGGTGCACGAACGGGACGACGACGGGGTGATCGCCGAGCTGAAGCTGCTCAGCGGCACCGACACCCGGGTGCTCGGCGACGAGGAGATCCTGCGGATGATCATGCCGGCCGTGCGCGCCGATTACCGGGCGATCGAGACCTACCGGTGCGCGCCGGGGTCGCCGCTGGACTGCCCGGTCACCGTGCTCACCGGGGACGGCGACCCGAAGACCAGCCTGGACGAGGCGAAGGCGTGGGCGTCGGTGACCACCGGCCCGTTCGCGCTGGAGGTCTTCGCCGGTGGCCACTTCTTCCTGACCCAGCACCTCGACGCGGTGCTGGCGCTGACCGCGGAGATCGCGGCGGGTGCCGGATAAGACACCTTCTGTTATTGTGCGAATGCGGTTGGTGAATGTCTGACGGTCATCGGGAAAATGGAGTGACCACAACCGGCGGTGCGCACCGTGTGCGCGTGACCCCGTTCCGTGCGAGTCCTCCCGGCCGGTTGAACGGGTTTTTCCACCGGTCGCCCATCGGGCGGTAACTGCGTCGCACCCCCTCGCGGCGGCGAATCCGGGCCCGGCGTCCTCGCCCGCGCGGCGGAATCGGTCATGCGGTGTCCTCCGTGGACCCCGGTGGCGGCGCGGAAGACCTGCTCGGCGGGGTCATCGGTGAATCGTTCACCGCCAACCGTTGCCGGGCGCCCGCGAATGCCGTCCGTGCCCGGCCGATTCACCGTACGAACGTACGGTTCCACCGCCGGATCACTGGCCCTGCGCGATGCCCCGCCGTCCACCTAACCTGAGACCGCGGATGCGGCGTGGGGGCCGGGATGCGGGGGTCGCCCGCCATCTGGCGAAGTCGTCACGGGCTGCGCCGCGCAAGGGAGGGCCAGTTGGTCGAGCGGACGGACGTCCCCGGCGACTCCGGCGTGCTCATCGGCCGGGGTGGCGAACTGGGGGCGCTCGCGCGGCGGTCCGCGGCCGCCCGCGAGGGTGACGCGGGCCTGGTCGTCCTTTCCGGACCGAGCGGGATCGGCAAGTCCAGCCTGCTGCGGGCGTTCACCGCGGTCGCGGCGCGCGAGGGCATGCGGGTGCTCCACGGGACCTGCGGCGAGGTGGTGGCGGGCACCGGGTACGGCGGCGCGCAGGCGTTGTTCGGTTCGCTCAAGCTGACCGGCGACTCACCACTGCTGCGGGGTGGTGCCCGGCGTGCCATGGTCGCGCTGGCCGCAGATCCCGACAACGCCGGTTCCTCGGCCGCGGACTACCCGGCACTGCACGGGCTCTACTGGCTCGCGGTGAACCTGATGGCCGAAGGCCCGCTGGTGCTGGCGCTGGACGACGTGCACTGGTGCGACGAACGGTCCCTGCGCTGGCTGGAATTCCTGATGCGGCGGGCGGACACGCTGCCGCTGCTGGTGGTGCTCGCCCAGCGCACCGAGATCGAACCCGTGGCGCCCGGCGCGCTCGCCGACATCTGCGCGCAGCCGCGCTCGGTCACCATCGGGGTGGGCCCGCTGACCGACGCCGACGTGGCCACCGTCATCGGCCGGGACTTCGCCGGCCCGGTGGACCCGTCCTTCGTGCACAACGCCGCCGTGGTCTCCGGCGGCAACCCGCTGGTGCTCACCCGCCTGTTGCAGGAACTCCGCGACCTCGGGGTGGCCGCCGACCGCGACGGGGCCCGCCGGGTCACCGAGGTCGGCCGGTACGTGGTCGCGACCTCGGTGCGCTCCACGCTGGACAGCAAACCGGAGTGGGTGCGCGCGGTCGCGGTGGCCGTCGCGGTGCTCGGCGACCAGGGCGAGGAACTGCTCGGCGCGCTGGCGGGCGTGCCGTCCGGTCAGGTGGAGGCCGCGCTCGAAGTGCTGCGAAGCGCGGACATCCTCGCCGCCGGCCGCACCGAACCGGTGCACGACGTGGTGCGGACCGCGGTGCTCGACTCGATCAGCCCGGCCGACCTCGGCGCCCTGCGCGTGCGGGCCGCCAGCCTGCTGAGCGACGCCGGGCGGCCCGCCGAGGACGTGGCGAACCTGTTGCTGCTGGTGCCGGAGGTGAACCGGCCGTGGATGGCGGGCGTGCTGCGCGCGGCCGCCGCGCGCGCCGAACTGCGGGGCGCGCCGGAAGCCGCGATCCGGTACCTCTACCGGGTGCTCGAAGCCGAACGGGAGAGCGTGCCGGTCCGGCTGCAACTGGCCAGGTCCCTGGCGGAGATCGACCCGCCGAAGGGCGCGGCGCTGCTGCGCGAGGCACTGGTGCTGGCGCTGGACGTGCGCACCAGGGCGATGGTCGCGGTGCAGTTCGGCATGACCTGCCTCCACGTGCAGAAATCGCCCGAAGCCGTGCAGGTGCTCAGCGAGGTGCTCGACGCGCTCGACCTGGAGCTGGGGCCCGACCCCGACCCGGCCGACCGCGAACTGCGCACCCACGTCGAGTCGGCGCTGCTGCTCACCGGGGTCGACGAGAAGGTCACCATCGCGCCGATCCGGGAGCGGGTCGCGCGGATGACCCCGCCGCCGGGGGACACCCCGGCACAGCGGCAGCTGCTCGGCACGATGACCGTGGTGACCGCGATGGACGGCACCTCCCCGGCGCTGGCGGTCGAGCAGGCGCGGCGCGCCATGCGCGGGCCCGGCGTCACCCTCGGCGGCTGGTCGCTGCTGTCCTCCGCGCTGGCGCTCAGCTTCGCCGACGAGGTGGGCGACTGCATGGACGCGCTCGACCGGGTCCTCGACCACGCCAGGGAGAACGCGGCGGTGCGTACCTACGTGCTGACGCTGTCCTTCCGCGCGTTCATCATGCACGGGCTCGGCGAGCTGGCCGACGCGATCTCCGACGCGCAGGTCTCGCTCGACGTGAGCCGCGGTGAGCCGTGGGGTGACGCGGTGACCATGCCGCCGACCGCGCTCGCGGCCGCGCTCGTCGACCGCGGTGACGCGGTCCGCGCCGAAGAGCTGCTGGCCGGTGTGGTCCGGACGGACCTCGACCGGTTCGTCTGGGAGTACCACTGGTTCCTGATGACCCGTGCCCGGGCGCGGTGGGCGATGGGCGACGCCGAAACCGCGCTGGCGCTGTTCGACGAGTGCGGGCGCTCGCTCAAGGACGCCGGGCTGGTGAACCCGGCGTTCGTGCCGTGGTGGGTGGAGTCGGCCTGCGTGCTCGCCGACACCCGGCGGCCGGGGGACGCACTCGAGATCGTCGAGTACGGCACCCGGCTGGCCCGGCGCTGGGGCACCCCGCGCGTGCTCGGGCTGGCCGCGCTGGCCCGCGGGGTGATCACGCCCGGCACGGCCGGGATGAACCTGCTCGCCGAAGCCGCGACCCTGCTGGCGCGCTCACCCGCCCGGCTGGAGCAGGCGCGGGCCGAATTCCGCCTGGGACAAGCACTTCTGGAGTCCGGGCACCGGGAACGGGCCCGCGGGCACCTGCGCACCGCGGCCGATCTCGCCCGCCGCTGCGGGGCGCTGGCACTGGCGAAGTCCGCCCGTCGCGGGCTGGTCGCCGCGGGCGGGCGGATGCGGGAGATCACCGAATCGCCGGTCGACATGCTCACCGGGACCGAGCGCAAGGTCGCCGCGCTGGCCGTGGCCGGGTCGAGCAACCGCGCGATCGCCGAATCGCTGTTCGTCACCGTGCGCACGGTCGAGTCCCACCTGACCAATGTCTACCGCAAGCTCGGCGTCGGCTCGCGGGCCGAACTGGACACCGCGCTGGCCGACATGCCGCGTTCGCTCGGCGGCCCGGCGAAGCGGGTGCTGTCGTGAGCGACGAGGTGCTGCGCCTCGAACGGGAGGCCGAGCGCAACGCGCTGACCGCCGTGCTCGGCGCGCTCGACCGCGGGATCCCGTCCATGGTCACGATTTCCGGCGCGCCCGGCCTCGGGCAGCTCGAACTGCTGCGCTGGCTGGCCCGGCTGGCCGCCGGGCAGGGGGTGCGGGTGCTGTGGGCCAGGGCGTCCCCGGCCGAGCACGCGCTGCGCTACGGCGTGGTGGCGCAACTGCTCGCGCCGCTGGTGCCGCGGGCGCGGGAAGTGCTGGCCGGGACGGAACAACTGCCGGGGCTGGCCGAACTGCTGCGCAAGGCGCGCACGCGGCCGACGATGATGATCGTCGAGGACGCGCAGTGGCTCGACCCGGCGTCTTCGGCCTGGCTGCAGGCGCTGATGCGCAGGCTGCCCGGCACGCGGATCGCGCTGCTGGCCAGTACCGGTGGCACCTGCGGGGATTCGGCGGGCGACGAGTACTCGGTGGCGAACCTGGTACCCGACGGGCAGGTCAACGCCGTCGAACTGATGCTCAGCCCGCTCAGCGCGCGCGGGGTGGCGGACGCGGTCGAACTGGTCTTCGGCGTGCCGGGGGAGCCGGAGTTCTGCGCCGCCGCGCTGGCGGCCACCGGCGGGAACCCCTGGCTGCTGCGGGAAGTCCTCGGCGATTTCCGGGACCGCGGCGGGCAGCCGGTGGCCGCCGGGGTGCCCAGGCTGCGCGCGATCGGCGATGCCGCGCTGGGCGAGTACACCACCCGGGTCGTGGACGGACTGTCCGAAGAGGCCATGTCGGTGCTGCGGGCCATCGCGGTCTGCGGGGACGTGCTGGACTTCCCGCTGGTGTGCCGCCTGGCGGGGGAGCCGTACCTGCACGAGTCGCGGATCCGCTCGATCATCGCCTCCAGCGGGCTCACCGTGAGCTCGGGGGAACGGCTGCGGGTCCGCGCGCCGGTGGTCGCGGCCAGGGTGCTGGAAAGCATGCCGGGACCCGAGCGCGCCGAACTGCACGCGCGGGCCGCCGAACTGGCCTACCGGGCCGACGTCCGCGACGACGACGTCGCGCGGATCCTGTTGTGCGCCGGGCCGATCGGCACGCGGTGGGTGGTGCACCTGCTTCGCCGCAGCTTCGCCGCGGCACTGCGGAACGGGGAGGACGGCCTGGCCGTGGCCTACCTGAACCGCGCGCTGGACGAACCGCTGGACCCGCTGTCCCGCGCCAAGCTCAGCTTCGAACTCGCTTCGGTGCAGGTGGCCAGGGTGCCGGTGGCCAGCGACCGCAGGCTGACCGAACTGGCCTCCACGCCGGGGCCCGAGTTCGCCGGGCTGCGCGTGCGCGCGGTGGACGCCAAGCTGAGCCGCGGCGACAGCCACTGGGCGCGCCGGGTGGCCGCGGAAGCGGTGCTGGCCGAGCACGAGTCCGAAAAGGACGCGATGCTGGCGCTGTACTGGCTGTCCGAGCAGACCCGGCAGGACGACGGCGAGCCGATGGTGCCGGAGATGCCTTCGCTGCCGGACCACCCGCTCGACACCGCGCAGGCCGGGGCCAGGGCCTGGCAGCTGGCCGCGTCGGCGAACGACCTGCAGGCCACCAGGGTGCTCGCCCGGCGGGCGCTGCGCCGGGAGGATTCGCGGCCCCTGCTGGTGATGCCCCGGCTTTCGGCCTGCCGCGCGCTGTTCCTCACCGACGACCTCGAAGAGGCGGAGGTCCAGCTGAACGCGCTGCTCGCCGACGTGCAGCGCGAGCACCTGCGGGCGGGCACCGCGCGCGTGCTCGTGGCGCGGGCGGAACTGGGCATGCGCACCGGCCGCAACGACGCCGCCGAACGCGACCTCGCCGCCGCCGAGCGGGCGCTGCCGCTGAGCGGCTGGCACCCCAACCTGGCTTCCTACCCGACCTCGCTGCAGCTCTGCATCGATGTCCAATATGGACGGCTCGACCGGGCCAGGAAGCTGGCCGCGCGGGAAAGCCCGGCCGAGGGCGCCTTCTCCGCCTACTTCATGTTCGCCAGGGCGCTGCTGGCACTGGCCGAAGGCCGCCCGGTCGACGCGCTGGACATGTTCCGCGAGTGCGGCAGGCGGCTGCTGCGGCAGAACATCGTCAACCCGGGCCTGCTGCCGTGGCGCTCGGTCGCCGCGGGCGCGGCCGCCGCACTGGGCCACATCAAGGAAGCGCAGCGGCTCAGCCTGGAAGAGTGGACGCTGGCCGAGAAGTGGGGCGCGCCGAGCGCGCTCGGCTGGGCGGAGATGGGCTTTTCCCGGTTGTCCGGCGAACACCGCGTGGTGCGGGCCCGCGAAGCGCTGCGCGTGCTGCGCGGATACCGGCTGAGCCCGGTGTACACGCTGGCACTGCTGGAAGTCGCGGCGGCCGAACTCGAGGACGGCGACCCGGCGGCGGCGCCCCCGCTGCTGGCCGAAGCCTCCGCGCTGGCCACCATCCACCGCTCGCACTGGCTCAGCGCGCGGCTGCGGGAGCTGAGCGAACGGGCGGGCACCAAGCCCGCCGCGCCGGTTTCGCCGATCTGGACCTCGCTGTCCGAACCGGAGCGTAAGGTCGCGGTCATGGTCGCCCGCGGGCGCGTCAACGGCGAGATCGCCGAGACGCTGTCGGTCACCAAACGCACCGTGGAGCGGCGGCTGAGCTGCGTCTACCGCAAGCTCGGCATCAGCGGGCGGGAGGAACTGGGCGCGCTGGTCCGGTCGATGGAGGGATTCTAGAACCATGTTGTTCGAGCGGGACGCCGAACTCGCGCTGGTGGGCGGGGCGCTGCGCGCCGCCACGGCGGGCGAGTCCGCGCTGATCCTGCTGCGCGGGCCGCTGGGCATCGGCCGGTCCGCGTTGCTGCAGCGGCTCCCCGGGCTGGTCACCGGGTCCGACGCCAGGGTGCTGCGGGCGAACGCGGCGCCGATGGAGCAGGACTTCGCCTTCGGGGTGGTGCGCCAGCTGTTCGACAGCCTGCTGGCGGGCACGCCGGAAGAAGCCCGCGAGCACTGGATGACCGAACGCGCCGGGTTCGCCAAGCTGGTGTTCGCCGACGACGCGATGCCGCCCGCGGAAGTCCACGACGTCGCCCAGTCCGACGCCGTGCTGCACGGGTTGTGCACGCTGCTGGCCAACGTCGGCGAGGAAACCCCGCTGTTGCTGCTGGTCGACGACCTCCAGTGGGCCGATGTGCCGTCGCTGCGGTGGTTCGCCTACCTCGCGCGGCGGTTGCGGGGCCTGCGCGTGGTGGTGGTCTGCACGCTGCGCGACGGTGATCCGCGCGCACAGCACGCGCTGGTGCGCGAGGTCGCCGACGCGGCGACGCGGGTGCTCACCCCGGCGCCGTTGTCCGTCGAGGCCACCAAGGAAGTGATCCTGGGGCACTTCGGCGAGGCGGCCGACGAGGAGTTCGCCCACGCCTGCCACGAATCCTCCACCGGCAACCCGCTGTTCCTCAACTCCATGCTGTTCAGCCTGGTCGCCACCGGCTGCCGCCCGGAAGCCGCGCAGGCGCAGCAACTGCGCACGCAGCGGCCGTCGAAACTCCGTGAGCGGGTGGAAAGCGGACTGCGCAACCAGCCGCGGCCGGTGCGTGACCTGGCCGCGGCCATCGCCACCTTCGGCGAGCAGGGCGATCCCGAGCTGATCGCGCGGCTGGCCGGGCTCGACGCGATCGGCTTCGCCGGTGCCCTGCGTTCGCTGCACCAGCTCGGCCTGCTGGCCACCGAACAGGAACCGCGGTTCTTCCACCGCGTGGTGCAGGACGCGGTCGAGTCGTCGATGACCGTGGTCGAGCGCGAGCGGCTGCACGATTCGGCCGCCGCCCTGCTCTACCGCTTCGGCGCGCCCGCCGAGCAGGTGGCGGCGCAGCTGATGGCGGTGACGGTTTCGCGTCAGCCGTGGTCGGTGGTCGTGCTGCGTGCCGCCGCCGACACCGCCCTGCGCCGCGGCGCGCCGGACACCGCCGCCCGGTACCTGCGGCGCGCGCTGCTGGACAGCTCCACCGAGGGCGAGGACCGCGCGCGGCTGCTGATCGACCTGGCCACCGCCGAACGCGGGTTCGACCCCGCCGCCTGCGAACGCCATGTCTCCCAAGCGGTTCCGCTGCTGACCACCCCGCGCGACCGGGCCGCGGCGGTGCTGCGGATCGCGCCGACCGTGCTCGGCGCGCCACCGGCGTCGATGATCGACCTGATCGGGCAGGTGGCCACCGACCTGGGCAGTGCGGACACCTTGGACGGTTCGGCGCGGGAAATCGCGCTGCGGCTGGAAGCCCGGCTCCGTCACGCCGGGCACGAGGACCCGGCGGAGCTGGCCTCCTCCAGCGAACGGCTGCGTGGTCTGGGCGAAAGCCCGCCGATGCGCTCGGGAGCCGAACGCGAGCTGATCGTGGTTCTGCTGCACGCCGCCACGATCAGCGCCCGGCGCCCGGCCGCCGAACTGGCTTCGCTGGCGAACCGGATCCTGGAGCGGGAACCGGCCACCCCGTCGCACGTGCACACCGCGCTGCCGTTGCTCGTACTCACCCTCATCGCGGCGGATTCGGTGCAGGGCATCAGTTCCTGGCTCTCCATCGAGCGGCAGGCACGGCGCCAGCACGTGACCGTGGCCGACGCGCTGGTCCATGTGGAGCATTCGCTGGTGCTCACCGCGCGCGGCAGGCTGCCGGAGGCACGGGACCAGGCCGAGCGCGCGATGCAGCTGGTCGACGCCGACTGGCACGAGGTCAGCGCGTGCGCCACGGTCTCGCTGGCCGCGGTGGCGCTGGAACTGCGCGACATCGAGCTGAGCAAGCGCATCGTCAGCGGCGTGGGCAGGCGGCGGTCGGAAAGCCTGAGCCTGAACGCGGTCTCGCAGATCCTGGAGTCCGCGATCGACGCGCACCAGGGCCAGTGGGTCAGCGCGCTGGACGGCCTGCTCACCGTGGGCAGGCTGCTGGAGGCCTCCGGCTGGCGCAATTCCTCGCTCTACCCGTGGCGGCCGTGGGCGATCAGCCTGCACCAGCGCCTCGGCGACCACGCGTCCGCGCTGGCGCTGGCCGAGGAGGAGCACGCCTGGGCGGAATCGTGGGGCGCGGCTTCGGCCGTCGGCCGGGCACTGCGGTTGCAGGGCTGGCTGCACGGCGGGGAACGCGGCGTCGAGCTCCTGCGTGACGCGGTGGGCACGCTGCGTGGTTCGGCCAACGACCTCGAACTGGCCAGGGCGCTGGTCCTGCTGGGCAGGCGGCTGGGCGAGTCGGCCGAAGCTGCGGCCGCGCTGCGCGAAGGCGCCGAACTGGCCACCGCCTGCGGGGCGAACTGGCTGGTGGAACGCGCCCGGCCGGGCACCGCGGGCAAACCGGGCACCGCGCCGGCCCCGAAGGCGTCGCTGACCCGCACCGAGCGGCGGGTGGCCGAACTGGCGGGCACCGGCCTGACCAACGCCGAGATCGCCGGCCGGCTCGGGGTGTCCTCCCGCGCGGTGGAAAAGCACCTGACGAATTCCTACCGCAAGCTCGGCGTGGCCGGGCGAGCCGGGCTGGCCGCGGCGATCTCGGCCGATGTGCCCGATGCGAGTTGACGAATAATTCCCGCCTCCGACGGGTGTTCGCGCTCACTAACCAGCTAGGGAAGTTCCGTCGTTTCCCGCCGGTAAACTCACCGTCAATCCAGGCGTTGAAAGCCGGATTCGGTGGCCGCGGCTAATCCACCGGTACGCCGCCCGGATGGTTCGGTGTCGGTCCCGCCGGTGTCGGTGGTACGGTACGGCCGACGGGGTAAACGCCTGGTGAACGGCCGTGTCGTCGCCGGTTGAACCGGGGTACGGGGGGACCGACCGTACCGAACCACCGAAGGGTCCCCCGTCGGCCCGTACTACTTCGACAAGTTCCCACAGGCTTCTCACCCAGTTACCGCCTTCATTGACGCCCCGCTGCCCGGCTGGCTAGTTTTTCCCTGCGACTTGACGGCGTAGAGCGCTCTAAGAAACGCAGGGCGGGAACTCACGCGGAACCGCCGCCGGGAATCGAAACACCGTTTCTGAATGGTGCTCCCGGCGTTGCTTCCTCGATGACCGAAGGGATGGGCAGTCACATGACGAGTGCAGCACTCGCGGAAGCCGGCCGGGCACCGGTCCGCGGCCTCGAGCACGAATTGACCGTGGACAGCGAGGCCCAGGCGCACGCCGAGAAGTCCGGGCTGATGGTGTGCCTGGACCAGGCGCTGCGGATCCAGCAGGCCAACCAGGAGTTCTTCCGCCAGTTCGGGATGGCTTCGGCGGACGTGTGCGGCCGCGGCTTCACCGAACTGGTCCACCCGAGCATGCAGCAGGCGCTGCGGCGGCAGTTCGCCGGGCTCGTCGAGGGCAAGCGCCACCGCTTCGCCGCCCACGTGGTGCTGGTGCGGGCGGGCGGGGTGGCCTTCCCGGCGACGCTGACCGGGGTGGCGGTGCGCGGCGGGGCGCCCGAGGTCGGCGGCTCCACCACCATCCTGGTGATGATGCGCCCGGCGCAGGGTGCCGCGGACGCCGGTGTGGTGACCAACCGCAAGAAGATCCTGTCCGAAATGGACGCCCGGATCCTGGAGGGCATCGCGGCCGGGTTCTCCACCATCCCGCTGGCCTCGCGGCTGTACCTGAGCCGGCAGGGCGTGGAGTACCACGTCAGCGGCCTGCTCCGGAAGCTCAAGGTGCCCAACCGCGCGGCACTGGTTTCCCGCGCCTATTCGATGGGCGTGCTCAACGTCGGCATCTGGCCGCCGAAGGTGGTCGACGACTTCGTCAAGTAGTCCGGGTCCTTCCCACCGCCCTGACCGGAGGCCATGACCCAGGGGGTCGTGGCCTCCTTCCAGTTCCCGGGAGCAGGCTCCGGCAACCGGGTGGATCGCCGGGTGGATCATTGTGGGCTGCCGCACCCGGACCCATGGGGGTGTGGGCGGTTTGCCGGAGTCGGGGTACCGTCGGCGGCGTGGGGCAGCTTCGGACGCGAGTGAGTGCCTGGCTGGCACGCCGGTATCTCAGCAGGGTGCGCAAAAAGGGCTTCGACCTGTCGAAACTGGGGGTGTTCCCGGAGTCGACGCTGATGCCGCTGCGGCGCGACGGGCTCGACCCGGTGCCCGAACTGGCGCGGCTGCGGGCGAGAGAACCGATCAGCAAACTCGACATCCCGTTCGGGGTGAACGTCTGGCTGGTTTCCGGTTACGAGGAGTCGAAGGCGGTGCTCAGCGACGTCGCCCGGTTCAGCAACGACTTCGCCAACCTGGTCGGGGACAGCGGCGCGAACGCCGACGCCAACCCCGGTGGTCTCGGTTTCGCCGATCCGCCGGTGCACACCCGGCTGCGCAAGCTGCTGACCCCCGAATTCACCATGCGCAGGCTGTCGCGGCTCAAGCCCGGCATCGCCCGGATCATCGACGAGCGGCTGGACGCGATGGCCGCGGCCTCGGTGGACGGCCCGGTGGACCTGGTCGCGGAGTTCGCGCTGCCGATCCCGTCGCTGGTCATCTGCGAGCTGCTCGGCGTGCCGTACGAGGACCGCGAGGAGTTCCAGCACCTCAGCGTGTCGCGGTTCGACCTGTTCAGCGGCGCGGAGGCCTCGCTCGGCGCGATCTCGGAGTCACTGGAGTACCTGCTCGGCGTGGTCCGCAAGCAGCGGGAGAACCCGGGCGACGGCCTGCTCGGCATGATCATCAAGGAGCACGGCGACGAGGTCGACGACCAGGAACTGGCCGGTCTCGCCGACGGCGTGCTGACCGGCGGTTTCGAGACCACCGCCAGCATGCTCGCGCTCGGCGCGCTGGTCCTGCTCCAGGACGGCGACACGTTCAAGCGCATCCACGACGACGACGCGGCCATCGGTGGTTTCGTCGAGGAAGCGCTGCGGCACCTCACCGTGGTGCAGGCCGCCTTCCCGCGGTTCGCCAGGGAGGACCTGGAGATCGGCGGGGTGCGGATCGGCCAGGGTGACGTGGTGGTGTGCTCGCTGAGCGGGGCGAACCGCGATCCGAAGTTCGGGCCTGCGCTGGAGGACTTCGACGCCTTCCGCGCCCCGACCTCGCACGTCGCCTTCGGGTACGGCGTGCACCGCTGCATCGGCGCCGAGCTGGCGCGGATGGAGCTGCGGGCGGCCTACCCGGCGCTGGTCCGGCGGTTCCCCGACCTGCGGCTGGCGGTGCCCGCGCACGAACTGAGCTTCCGCAAGGTCTCGGTGGTCTACGGGGTGGAATCGCTGCCGGTGCTCGTCTGACTCAGCTGCCCGATGGCTTGCTCGACGGTGTCGTAGAGCTGCAGCAGGCTGACGACGCCGGTCGCTTCCAGCGCCCGCAGCACCGGCCGGGTGGCCCCGGCGACGCGGAAGTCGACCCCGCGCTCGGCGGTCTCCCGGTGGACCAGCACCAGCGTGGCGATCCCGCTGCTGCCGAGGAACTCCACGCCTTCGAGATCGGCGACGAGCACGTCGGGCGGGGAGTGCAGGGCGCCGGCCAGCGCGGTGTCCCAGGTGGTCAGCGTGCCGAGGTCGATCTCACCGGCGGCGCGGACCACCACCACGCCCGCGGCGGGTCGTTCGGTCCGGACGTCGAGGGTGGTGACTGGTCGGTCCACGGCGATACCTCACTCACCCGTGCGCGCCCGATCGCGCATTGTGACGGCTTGCCCGAAACGGTACGGGTCCGGCCGGGCCCCGACAAGACTCGCCGCCCGGTCCGGCGCGCGGCGATCACCGTCTCTATGCTCGCCGCCATGGCCAGGTACTTCGACGTGCACCCCGACAACCCCCAGCGCCGGGCGATCGGCCAGGTGGTCCGGCTGATCCGCGAAGACGGCCTGATCGCCTACCCCACGGACTCGTGCTACGCGCTGGGCTGCCAGCTGGGGAACAAGAACGGGATCGACCGGATCAAGGAGATCCGCGCGCTCGACGACAAGCACCACTTCACCCTGATCTGCCAGGACTTCGCCCAGCTCGGCCAGTTCGTGCACGTGAGCAACGCGGTGTTCCGGCTGGTCAAGGCGGCCACGCCGGGCAAGTACACGTTCATCCTGCCTGCCACCAAGGAGGTCCCGCGCCGGCTGATGCACCAGAAGAAGAAGACCGTCGGCGTGCGGATCCCCGAGCACGTGGTCACCCAGGCGCTGGTCGCCGAACTCGGCGAACCGATGCTGTCGAGCACGCTGCTGCTGCCGGACCAGGAAGAGCCGATGACCCAGGGGTGGGAGATCAAGGAGCGGCTCGACCACCAGGTCGACGCGGTGCTCGACTCGGGGGAGTGCGGCACCGAGCCCACCACGGTGATCGACCTGTCCGAGGGTGAACCGGTGATCGTGCGCGTGGGCGCGGGCGATACCTCACGCTTCGAGTGAGGTGTGTTTTGCTGAACCGATGGACCTCGATTCGATAGCCGCCGAGCTCTACGCCGGGTCGCGTGAGGAGTTCACCGGCAGGCGCAACGAGCTGGCGGCGCAGGCGCGCAAGGCGGGGGACCGCGACCTGGCCGCCCGGATCAAGGAGCTGCGCAAGCCGACGAGCGCGGCCTGGCTGACCAACCGCCTGGTCACCGCGCACCCGGACGAGGTCGAGGAGCTGACCGAGCTCGGCGGGTCGCTGCGGCAGGCGCACCGGGACCTGGCCAGCGACGACATCCGCGAGCTGTCGCACCGGCGGCGCGAGCAGATCAACCACATGCTCGGACTGGCCCGTGAAGTGGCGCGGTCCGAGGGCGTGGCGATGAGCGAGTCGATCACGCGGGAGATCGAAAGCTCGCTCGAAGCCGCCGTCGCCGGGGAAGAAGCCGCGGAACAACTGGCGGCCGCCCAGCTGAGTACCGCGCTGACGCCGGACATGACCGACATGTGGCTGATGGCCGCCACCGCTTCGCCCCCGAAAGCACGGGAGAAACCGAAGCCGGAAAAGAAGTCGAAAAAAGCGGCGCCGGTCCACGACGAACTCGCCGCGAAACGCGCCGAAGCCGAACGACGGCGGCAGGAAGAACGGCAGCACGCCGAAGAACGCGCGAAGCGCACCGCCGCCGAACGCGACGCGGCCGAGCGCGAACTCGCCGAGCTGGAAGAGGAAGCCGAGGATCTCGGCACCCGCGTGGAAAACCTCGAAACCGAACTGGCGAAGCTGAAGCAGAAGCACCGGGAAGTCCGCAAAGCCGCCGCGGCCGCGGAGAAGGCCCTGGAGAAAGCGACCTCCGCCGCGGGTGCCGCCGACCGGGCCCTCTCGTCGCTGCGCTGAGAGCCAGCAGCCCTCAGAGCACGTCCCGGCGGTGCAGGAGCCAGCCGCCCAGGGTGGTGAAGGCGAGCAGGTAGGCGGTGAGCACCAGCGTCGCCTGCAGGGGGCTGGTCAGTTCCGCCACACCCGGCGACTGCGCCGAGGCGCCCAGAGAGGCCACCAGCGAACCCGCGTTCGAGCCCGGCAGGCCGAGCTGCAGGTCGTTCACCCAGGGCAGCAGCGGCGCGGCCACGCCCAGCAGCAAGTTCTGCACCACCAGCAGCCACACCAGGCCCAGGCCCATCGGCAGCGCCACCCCGCGCATCCCGATCGCCAGCAGCGCGCCCAGCACCGCCCACGTCGAGGCGATCAGCCAGCCCGCGCCGACGCCGGTGACCAGGTCGCCCACCGCGGGCCAGATCATCGGCGAGCCCTGAGACAGGGCGATCGCCGTGCTCACCAGCGCGCCGGTGGCGAAGATGGTCAGCACCAGCACGAGCATCGCCGCGGCCAGTGCGGCGAGCTTCCCGCCGTAGACGGCCAGCCGTGACGGGCCCTGGGTGAGCACGGTCTTCCAGGTGCCCCAGCCGTATTCGGTGCCGACCGCGAGCACCCCGATGACCAGTGCGATGGCGCCGAGGAACACCGGCAGCCCGCCGATCGAGTTGCCGACGAGCCGGTCGGGCAGGGTGGCCGCGAGCCCGCGATCGCTGTTCGGCGCCCCGGTCGCGCCGGCGGCCCCGGCCAGCGGGAGCAGGTAGGTGAAGGTCAGCCCGAGCGCGGTGCCCACGGCCAGCATCAGCCAGTTCGCCGGCCGCCGCGCCAGCTTGGTCAGTTCCGCGGCGGTGCTACGCAGCAGCATGATTCCCACCCTCTCCGGTGAGTTCGAAGAACACCTGTTCCAGGTCGCGTTCGATGACCCGCAGTTCGCTGACGCCCAGTCCCGCGGCGACCAGTTCGCCGTTGAGCCACGCCGCCTTCTCCGGATCGGTGGTCAGTTCGAGCGCGTCACCGCGCACGCGGACCCGGTCCGCGCCGAGCAGGCGCGCGGCCACCTCGGCGGCGCGCGGCAGGGGATCGGCCACCACGTGCAGCACCGAACCACCTCGCAGTTCGGCGACGGTGTTCTCCGCGACCAGCTTGCCGCGCGAGACCACCCCGACGCGGTCGCAGAGCTGCTGGACTTCGCCGAGCAGGTGGCTGGACAGCAGGACCGTTCGGCCGCTCGCGCCGAGGTCGCGGATGAGCGCGCGCATGTCGGCCATACCCGCCGGATCGAGCCCGTTCGTCGGCTCGTCGAGCACCAGCAGCCGGGGATCCTTGAGCAGGGCGGCGGCCACGCCCAGCCGCTGCTTCATGCCCAGCGAGTACGCGGCGTACCGGTCACCACCCCGCGCCCGCAGGCCGACCGTGTCCAGCACGGTCTCCACGCGTTCGTTCCCGGTGCCGGTGTAGCGCGCCAGCACGCGCAGGTTCTCGCGGCCGGAAAGGTACGGGTAGAACGCGGGGGATTCGATGAGCGCGCCGACCGCCGACCGGTCGCCGTCGTCCCGGCCGAACAGGCGGACCTGCCCGGACGTCGGGCGCAGCAGGCCGAGCAGCACGCGCAGCGTCGTGGTCTTCCCGGCGCCGTTCGGGCCGAGGAAGCCGTAGACCTCGCCCGGCCGCACGGTCAGGCTCAGCCGGTCCACGGCGAGCACGCCGCCGTAGCGCTTCGTGAGTTCGCGGATGTCCACCGGGAGGTTCATGCCGGGAATGGTGGCCGCCGGGCGCGGCTCGCCGCGTCGTGCGCGAGGCGGCACCCCGCGCTACGCCACCGGACGTAGCCGCGGTCACGAAGGAAGGCCGGGGCCGCCATGGGCCCCGGCCTTCCCCCGCGGTGCGGGGCAGACTCCGGTCCGGCACGAAGGGGCCGTCCTCTGCCACGACCGCTCCGGGGCCATCGCCGGACGGGAGTTCCGCCGCACCTGACCGGCGAGGACCCTCAGCTGATGTTCAGCACGAAGTCGAAGGTCGCCTCCCGGCCGCCCGTGGGGGCGTTCCGCACGGTCATCAGCAACCGCGGGTCGAAGATCGGATCGGTGTTGTTGCGGGGTTCGTTCGGGAAGTACAGCTGCGTGGTCAGGATCGGCCTGCCGGGCGCCTGCACCTTCACGTGCAGGTGCCGCGTCCGGCCCGGGTAGAGGCCGGGCACGATGGTGGACAGGGTGAACTTGCCGTCGGCACCGGTGAACTGGTGCCCGCGGAAGTTGTAGCCCACGTTGTCGTAGCCGCCCTGGCTGTTGGCCTGCCAGAAGTCCAGCAGCGCCTGCGCCACCGGTACGCAGGACCGGGTGAACACGTACCCGGTGACCAGCAGCCTGGTGCCCGGGGTCTGCGGCGTGACCAGCGTGGTGCGCCGCGGCGAGTTCGGTTTGAAGTAAGGGCCTTCCATCTGCGGGATGGTGGCGTCGTCGCCGTCGTCGCACTCCGGCGTCGGTTCCAGGTTCTGCGGTACGGCGTCGGACTGCGCGGTGGGCATGGCGGCGCTGAGGGCGGCGGCCGCCGGGACGGCGAGCAGGCCGAGTTGCAGTGCGCGCTTGCGGGAAATGCCGTTCTCGGGCGCTTCCCCTGGGGGCAGGTTCGGGTCGTCGGTCATCGCGGGGTCTCCTTGTGGGTCGCGAGTGGTTCAGACCATGCAGGACGGAACGCGACCGTTGCAATGCGTAGCGCTACGGACTTAAATGTCCGGTCTTGCCGCGAAGGAGCCGAAGTTGACCGAGCAGATCGCGATGGTCGGGCGCGCTGACGCGCTGACCGCGCTCGACGCCGTCGCCGCGCCCGCGCTGATCCTCGTCGGCGGAGAGGCGGGTATCGGCAAGACCCGACTGGTGGCCGGGATGCGGGAGACCGGGCGACGGCTGGCCGGGCGATGTTCGCCGTTGCGCGAGCCGCTGCCGCTCGGGCCGGTGGTCGAAGCGCTCGGCGTGGCCGGGGGATTCCCCGCGTTGCGCCAGGTGCTCGACGACGCCGGCCCGGCGACACTGGTCATCGAGGATCTGCACTGGGCCGACAACGCCACCTGGGAGTTCCTGCGGTACCTGTGCCCGCAGCTCCCGCCGAGGCTGCGGGTCGTGGTGACCTACCGGCCGCGGGAAACGCGGCCGATCGACCTCGCCGCTGGTGCCGCGTCGGCGGTGGAGATCGACCTGCGGCCGCTGAGCAGGGCCGAAGCCGCGGAACTGGCCGCCGCGCACCTCGGGGTGCGCACCGTTTCCGCGGCCTTCGCCGACCGGTTGTACGAACTCACCGCGGGGGTGCCGTTCGTCATCGAGGAAGTGGTCCGCGCACTGCCCGATTCCACCGCGTTGTTCGGCGACCTGCGGCCGTCGGTGGCGTTGCGCGGCTCGTTCGCCGAACGCCTCGGCCGGATTTCCGCGCAGGCACGGGCGGTGGTGGTCGCCGCGGCGGTTTTCGCGGTACCGGTGGAAGAATTTCTCCTGGGCGCACCCGAAGCGGTCGACGAGGCGCTCGACGCCGGGCTGCTGGTGACGACCAGCCCCGGCCGGTTCTCCACCCGCCACGCGCTGGCTTCCCGTGCCATCGAGGACCTGCTCTCACCCGCCGAACGCCGTGCCGTGCACCGGAGCGCCGCCGACGCACTGGCTGCCCTCGAACCGGCGCCCGCGCTGCGATTGGCGCACCACAGCCGCGAAGCCGGGCGGTTGCGGGACTGGGTGCGGTACGCGCTGGCGGCCGGTGAGCAGGCCTACCGGACCGGCGAAGGCGACGCCGTGGTCGACCAGCTGGCCGGGGCGCTGGCGGCGCCGGGGGTGGGGCAGGCCGACCGCCTGCGCCTGGCGACCCTGCTCGGCCGGGTGGCCGGGCACGGCAGCAGGCACGACGTCGCGATCAAGGCGCTGCACGGTCTGCTCACCGAGGAGTTTTCCCCGGTGCAGCGCGGAGAAATCCGACTCGCGCTGGCGATGTTGTTGTGCGGTCAGGGTTGTGACCGGCCCGCCGGACGGCACCAGCTCACCGTGGCGGCGGGGGAACTGGCGTCGCGGCCGGACCTCGCCGCCCGCGCCATGGCGGCGCTCGCGGTGGCCGGGGACGGCACGGAAGCCGTGGCGGACCGCCGGAAGTGGGCCGAACGCGCGCTGGCTTTGCTGGACCGGGTCGAGGATCGCGGGGTGCGCACCGCGGTACGGGTCAACCACGCGACCGTGCTGCTCTACGCCGGTGATCCCGGTGGCCGGGCCGCGGCGGAGCGGGTGCTCGCCGAGCCGGGGGAGCCCGCGCAACTGGCCAGGGGCGCGGTCAACTTCGCCGACGCGGCCGCCTGGCTCGGCCGTCCCGAAGACGCGCGGCGGATGCTCACGCGGGCGCGGGACCTGGCCGGTCCGGAGGAGGACGAGTACCTGGCCACGGTGATGGCGGGCGCCCGGCTGCGGGCCGATTTCGCCGCCGGGGACTGGGCTGGGCTGGCCGAGCGCGCCGAGGCGGTCCGCGTGGACGCGTGGCGATTGCCCGAACTCGCCGCGGAGGCCCGGCTGGTGCTCGGTGAACTGGCGCTGGCGCACGGCGACCTGGTGACCGCGCGGCACGAACTGCACGCGGTGGCCGAGGTCGCCGCCCGTGACCTGTCCATGCCGATGCTGCTGGCCGCGCGGACCGCGCTCGCGCGGATCGAACCGGAGCCGCTGACCGACTTGCTGGCCGCGATCCGCAAACAGGATCTGTGGGTGTGGGCCGCCGATGTGGTGCCGCTCGCGGCTCGGTGTTCACCCCGTGAAGCCGGGCAATTACACAGCGAATTCCGTGCCGGAATCGACGGCCTGGACGCCCCGATCGCGGCTGCGGCGGCCCACCTCACCAGCGGAATCGTGCACGGGCGGGAAAACAGTTTCGCCGCCGCCATCGAAGGGTACTCGAGCCTCGGCCGACGGTATTCCGCCTTGCGCGCGACTGAGGCCCTGGCGGAATCGCGGCTACGAGGGAGGGACGAGAAAACGATGGTTCGCACGGTCGCCGAATACACCGCGCTCGGCGCTTCCTGGGACGCCGCCAGATGTGCGGAGACATTGCGGCGAAACGGTTTCCGGCTACCGCACCGCAGAGGCAGACGGGGCTACGGACAGGCCTTGTCACCGCGGGAGGAATCGGTCGCCGAACTGGCCGGGCGCGGGCTGACCAATCGCCAGATCGCCGAATCGCTGTTCCTGTCCATCCGCACGGTCGAGGCCCACGTGGCCAGCGCGATGCGTAAGCGCGGCATCCGCGACCGGCGCCTGCTCGCCGGGGAATAACCCCCGCACCACCCGTGTTGGATGCGGTGTTCCCAGCACGGCCGCCGAAAATGGCGCGCGCCGTGCTGCCCTCGTCACGCAGAATCAAGGACCACCCGAGTTGCACCACCACCGTCCGGAAGGGGGCGGCTAACCCATGGAATTCGCTGACTGGACCGAACGTGCCGCCTGCGGCGACCACGAGCCCGAACTGTTCTTCCCGCTCTCCGACGTGGGCCCCGGGGCCCGCCAGGCGGAGCGGGCCAAGGCCGTCTGCGCCGGGTGCCCGGTGCGGGCCAAGTGCCTGAGTTACGCGCTGGACCACGGCCTCGACCACGGTGTCTTCGGCGGCGCCACCGAACGCGAGCGCCGGGCGCTCAAGCGCGCCACCGCCGCCCCGCGGGCCGCCTGAGTCCACCGTTTAGTTCACAGAGGAATCAGCACGGTGCCGTACGCTCCCCGGCGTACGGCACCGTGTCGCGTACCCGGCTGGGCGCAGGCGGCGAAGCCGGAACTCGGCGGACGACGAGAGCCCGCCCGCGGCCCACACTTTTCCCATGCACACCACCATTCCCGCCGCCCGGTCCGCGCCCCGCTTCCCCCGGCTCAGCCCGCGGGCGCGCAAGACCGTGGTGGTCGCCCACGTCGTGTCCTCGGTCGGCTGGCTCGGCCTCACGCTCGGCAACCTGGTGCTGGCCGTCACCGGTGTGAACGCCACCGACCCGGCCCGCCAGCACGCCGCCTTCCTGGCCATGGCGATGCTCGGCGAGACCCTGCTCGTCCCGATCAGCCTGGCCGCCTTCGCCAGCGGGCTGGTGTTGTCACTGGGCACCAAGTGGGGCCTGTTCCGGCACCGGTGGGTGGTGGCCAAGTTCGCCCTGACCCTGATCGCGGTGGTGCTCACGCCGCTGTCCTCGGTGCCGGGCCTGCGGGAACTGGGCGCGGTCGTCGCGGCCGCGCCCGCCGATCAGCTGATCGACACCGGGGAGTACGCCTTCGGCCTGCTCGCCGCCGGATGCGTGTCGTCGGGCATGTACCTGGCCTGCGTGATCCTGACCGCCTTCAAGCCCGGCGGGCGCACGAAGTTCAGGCGCGGCTGACCGGCTCGCCGTTGTGCCACACCGCCCGGATCCGGCTCGCCAGGCCGGCGGTGTCCAGCTCGGTTCCGTGCAGCAGCACCAGATCCGCGCGCTTGCGCTCGGTGATCTCGCCGCGGTCGGCCGCCAGTCCGAGCAGCCGCGCGGCGTCCAGTGTGGACGCTCGCAGGGCACCGGCCGCGCCGAGCCCGGCTTCGGCGAGGTAGTGGATCTCACGCAGCGCCTCGGTGTGCGGGGTCACCGGGTTGTCGGTGCCCAGTGCGATCGGCACCCCGGCCGCCAGTGCGAGGCGCACCGACTCCCGGTGTGCCTCGACCCGCTCGGCGGGGACGTCCTCCAGGCCGTGCGTGCAGGACAACGTCGGCACGAACCAGGTCCCGGCCGCGGCCATCGCCGCGACGGCCGCCTCGTCCAGGTAGATCCCGTGCTCGACGCTCGCCGCGCCCGCCCGCGCCGCCAGCTCCGCCGCGCGGGCACCGTGGGCGTGGACCATCACCTTCCGCCCGCCCTGCCTCGCCGCCTCGTCGACCAGCGCCGTCAGCTCCGCGGCGGTGAGCTGGCTGTCGTGCACCCCGGTCCCGGCGGCGACGGACCCGGTCGCGGCCACCTTGAGCCAGTCCGCCCCCGCGCGCACCATCCGCCGGACCACCGCGCGGGCCTGGTCGGGGCCGTCGAACACCGGATCGGGCATCGACGGGTCGCCGAAGAAGTCGACCTTCCCGGTGACCGGGGTCCAGTGGTCGCCGATGCTCCCGGTGGTCCCGATCTGACGCAGGCTGAGCAGTACCTGCGGCCCCTCGATCCAGCCCCGCTCCAGCGCCAGGCGCAGGCCGGCGTCGGCGCCCCAGGCGTCGCGCACGGTGGTGATCCCGAGGCCGAGCAGGGTGCGCAGCACCGGCACCGCGGACAGCGCGCGGGCCGAACGCGGCAGCCCGAACGGGTCGCCGAGGGTCTGCGACATGCAGACGTGGGTGTGGCAGTCGATGAACCCGGGCAGCAGCAGGCCGCCGGTGCAGTCGACCGCCTCGTCCCCGTCGAGGTCGGTGCCGACCGAAACGATCCGGTCGCCGTCGAGCACCACGTCGGCCCGGCTCACTTCGCCGGAGGCGGCGTCGAACACCGAGCCGCCGGTCAGGAGTGATCGCATCGGGGCATCCTGCCAGTTGCGCACCCGGGCCCGCCGTCCGTATGCTGCGGTGGCAATATTGCCACCAAGGAATATAGGAGGCGTCGTGCGGGGTGTCGGCGGAGTGACCGAGGACGGCCGGTTCGCGCTGCGGTTCGAACGGCGTTTCGAGCACCCGCGGGAGAAGGTCTGGCGCGCGCTGACCGAGCGGGACGAGCTGCGGGTGTGGTTCGTGCAGATCCTCGACTACGACCGGTCGCGGCTGGAGTTCACCGAGGGCGCCGAACTGGCCTTCGTGCCGAAATCGGGGGACACCGGGACGGGCACGGTCGTCCGCGCCGACCGCCCGCGGCTGCTGGAGTACACCTGGGACGGCGAGACCCTGCGCTTCGAGCTGGCCGCCGAGGGCGAGCACGCGTGCGTGCTGGTGTTCACCAATGTGCTCGACGACCGTGAGACCGGTTCCGCGGTCGCCCCGGGCTGGGAGGCCGGATTGGACCTGCTCGCCGAATCGCTCGGCCGGCGGTAAAACAATCACCGGCTTGAACTGAGTGCAGAAATGCGCTAATTCGAATTCATGAGGTACGCTGCCCCTTTGTCATTTTTCGGCCTGGCCACATTCGAGAAATGGGGTAAAAAGGTGACCGGAACCGCCGTACGAGTGGATTCCCCGCCGGGGCAGCGGCTGGGTGGTGAACGCAGCGTCACCTTCGCCGCGGCGGAGGAGTTCCTGCGTTTGCTGTACCAGGAGCAAGCTTCTGGCGGCGAGTTGTCCTTGCGGTTGAACGAAGTCCGGCGTGAGATCGAGCGGACGGGAACTTACCGGCACACCGGGGCCGAGCTGGAATTCGGCGCCCGCGTCGCCTGGCGCAACGCCGGCCGGTGCATCGGCAGACTCTATTGGCGGAGCCTGAAAATCCGTGATCGCCGCGCGGTCACCGACGCCGCCGGTATTGCCGAGGAATGCTTCGGGCACCTGCGGGAGGTGACCAGGGATGGACGGATCAGATCCGCGGTCACGATCTTCGGCCCCGATTCATCCGCAGGTCGCGGGCCACGGATCCGGAACGAACAATTGATCCGGTATGCCGCGTACCGCGGTCCGGGTGACACTGTTTTCGGCGACCCGCGGAACCTCGCGCTGACCGAGTTCGCCCAGCGGCTGGGCTGGTGCCCGCCGCGGCGGCGCGGCCGGTTCGACCTGCTGCCGCTGATCGTCGAGACGGCCGGGAGCGAGCCGCGCTGGTTCGCCCTGCCCGAGGACGTGGTGCTCGAGGTGCCGTTGAGCCACCCGGACCTGCCGTGGTTCGCCGAACTCGGCCTGCGCTGGCACGCGGTGCCGGTGATCAGCCACATGCCGCTGGAGATCGGGGGCGTGCGGTACCCGGCGGCGCCGTTCAACGGCTGGTACATGGGCACGGAGGTGGGGGCGCGCAACCTCGCCGACACCGGCCGGTACGACCTGCTCCCGCTGATCGCGCGGCGGCTGGGGCTGCGCACGGAAAGCGAGCGCACGCTGTGGCGCGACCGCGCGATGGTGGAGCTGACCGCGGCCGTGCACCACTCGTTCGACGTGGCCGGGGTGACGATCACCGACCACCACACCGAGGCGCACCGGTTCCTCGAGCACCTGCGGCGGGAGGAAGCCGCCGGGCGGCGGTGCCGCGCGGACTGGAGCTGGATCGTGCCGCCCCTCTCGGGCAGTCAGACGCCGGTGTTCCACCGCTACTACGACCCGCCGGACCCGGGGGTCCGCCCCGCGTTCCTGTCCGCCGAGCCCGCCGGTCAGCCCGGCAGGGCGAACAGTTCTCCCTGCACCGGCTCGGCGGCCGGTGGCCCGGCGTCGGCGGGCGGCTCGTCCGGGGCCTGAGCGCACCACCGTTCGAGCGCTTCGAGCGACTCGGCGGCCGCGGCCCTCTCCGCCGGGTCTTCGTGCGGGGCGCCGGCGAGCGCGGCGCGGGCGGTGAAGAGCAGGCGGTCGCGGTCGGCGGGGGACAGCCAGCCGGTCCGCTGCCAGGTCTCCAGCCGGTGGCGGGCCTGCTCGGCGAGTTCGGCGAGCAGCGCGAGGTCCTCTTCGTCGAAGTCGAGCACGCCGGGCGGGGCGCCGAGCCCGCCCGCGGTGTAGGTGGCGGCGGCCGGGACGGTGCCGGCGTAGGTGGCGGCGGCGTGGTCCTGGCCGCGGACCGCGGCTTCGGTGGCGCACCAGGTCGTGATGGTCGAAACGAGCGGTGGCGCGGTGTCGGACACGGTGGTCATGGACGCTCCCCTCGGGTCGGGTGCTGCCCCGATGGTGCCACCGCCGCCACCGCGCACCGGCGTGGGTGTGCGGGTGTGTCGCCGATCGGGCTCAGGAGCGCGCCAGCCGGTCGGCCAGCTCGGCGGCTTGGTGACCGGGCGAAACGCCGGGGACCAGCAGTGTGTCGCCGTCGAGGTGGTCGGTGCGCAGCGGCAGGATCTCCTGGTAGGCGGGTGAGGCGTACCAGGCCCTGGCCCGCTCGATGTCCGGGAAGGCGATCAGCACCAGGTCGCCGGGCCACTCGCCCTCCACCACCTCGACCTGGCCGCCGTGCACCAGGAACTCCCCGCCGAACGGGTCGAGGGTGGCTTGCACCCGCTTCATGTACTCGAAGACGCCGGGGTGGAGGGTCTCGGGGCGGCGGAGGTGGGCCAGCGCGTAAGCGGTCATGGCGAGAATGCTGCCCGCCACGGCGTTCGAGGTCGATTACGCCGGAGGTAAAGCGCCTCAGTCGGGCAGCAGGGACAGGACTTCCGAAACCGGGCGCAGGTGCTGGTGCAGGATGCGCGATGCCTCGGTCTCGTCGTGCCCGCCGAGGGCGGCGACCAGCTCGCGGTGCTCGGCGTTGATCACCGGCAGCCGGTCCGGCCGGGCCTGCAGCGCGCGCACCGCGACCCGCTGCTGGCGTGAGCGCAGCGCGTCGTAGACCTCGGTGAGCACCGAGTTCCCGGCCGCGTTCACCATCGCCCGGTGGAAGGCGCGGTCCAGGCCCGACACTTCGAACCACTCGCCGGCCTCCCCGGCGCGCTCCATCGCTTCCAGCAGTTCGGACATCTGCTCCGGCACCCCGGCGCGCGTCGCGCACAACAACGCGATGGCGTGCCCCTCGATGAGCCGCCGGGTCTGGTAGACCTCCTCCAGTTCCCGCGCGGTGACCGTCCTGACCTGCGCGCCCTTGCGCGGCAGCAGGCTGATGAACCGCTCGGCGGCCAGCCGGTGGAAGGCCTCCCGCACCGGCGTGCGAGACACCCCGACCACGCCGGAAACCCAGTGCTCGTCGAGAAACCGCCCGGCTTCGAGTTCGCCGGAGATGATCTCGTCGCGCAGCCAGGTGTACACCCGGTCGCGCGCGGGCCCGCCGCCCGCGGCGGGTGCGGTCCTGGTCATGGAGCTCCCCTCGTCGGCACGCGCGCCCGATCCTACACTCCTGGACATCCCGTGTATCCGCCATGTATACAAAGAGGATCGAGTGGATGCCGGTCCCCGGAGAAGCGGAAAGAGGCTGAGATCATGGTGCACGTCGCCGTCGCGCAGTTCGCCCCCGGACAGGACAAGCGGGCGAACCTGGCGAAGGTCACCGAGCTGGTGGACGAGGCGGTCGCCCGCGGGGCGCGGATGGTGGTGCTGCCCGAGTACGCCATGTTCACCGTGCCCGCGATGGACGAGCGGTTCGTCGAGTCCGCCGAATCGCTGGACGGTCCGTGGGTCTCCGGCCTGCGCGCGCTGGCGGAGGAGCGCCGGGTCACCCTCGTCGCGGGGGTCAACGAGGAGTTGCCAGGCACCGGTCGCATCTCCAACACGCTGGTCGCCGCCGGTGAGGACGGCTCGATCGCCGCGCTCTACCGCAAGCTCCACCTCTATGACGCCTTCGGCTTCCGTGAGTCGGACTTCGTGCGCTCGGGCACGGTCGAGGCACCCGAGACCTTCAAGGTCGACGACCTCACCTTCGGCCTGCAGACCTGCTACGACCTGCGCTTCCCCGAGGTGACGCGCCGCCTGGTCGACGCGGGCGCCGACGTGGTGCTGCTGCCCGCGGAGTGGGTGCCCGGCCCGCTCAAGGAGGACCACTGGACCACGCTGATCCGCGCGCGGGCCATCGAGAACACCATCTACGTCGCCGCCGCGGGGCAGTGCGCGCCGACCGGTTCGGGCAACAGCCTGATCGCCGACCCGATGGGCGTGGTGCTCGCCGCGGTGGGGGAGCGGACCGCGACCGCCGGGGCCGAGTTGACCAGGGCGCGGCTGGACGAGGTGCGCGCCAAGAACCCGGCTCTGGGGCTGCGCCGGTTCACCGTGGCCGAGCGGGAGTAGGCCCAAGATCACGGCTTGACCGATTCCGATCAGTTCCGATCGCAGGTTTGACATCTCCCGGTGGTCTGGACCACATTGCAGTTGGTTAGTAACTGTCCGGTCCCCTCATTGCCGAGGAGTCTTCTCATGATCTCTCGCCGCGCCTTCATCGGTGGTTCCGCCGCGGCGCTGGCCGGTGTCGCGCTCAGCCGGTTCGCGCCGGCTTCGGCCGCCACACCGGAGACGTTCGAATTGGCCATCCGCAACGAGTCCGGCTCCGGGACCGCGTACGCCTACGTCACCGGCCTGTCCGGCGGCAAGCCGGTGTTCGTCAAGGAAGGCGGCGCGACCTACTTCCCGCCGTCACCCGGAGCGCCGACCACGCCGCTGGCCGAGGACTGCGCGATCCCGCTCGGCGGGCCGGGCAGCACCACTTCGGTCCGCGTGCCGCGCATGTACGGCGCGCGGATCTACGTGGTCACCGGGCAGAAGATGACCTTCTTCGTCAACCCGGGGCCGAACGTGGTGCACCCGAGCTTCCTCAACCCGGACGACCCGAACTACCAGCTGGACTGGTCGTTCGCGGAGTTCACCTTCAACGAGGCCGAGCTGTTCGTCAACGTCAGCTACGTCGACTTCGTCGCGGCACCGCTCGCGCTCGGGCTGACCACGCTCTCCGGGGCGTCCGACAGCGTGCCCGGCCTGCCCGCCGGTGCGCTCGACGGGATCTGCGCCGCGCTTGAAGAACAGGCGGCGAAGGACGGCGCGCCGTGGGGCAAGCTGATCCAGAAGGCCGGTGACGGCCGGAACCTGCGGGCGATGAGCGCGCACTACCAGTCCGCGGAGTTCGGCGACTACTTCGCCGGGTACGTCGACGAGGTCTGGGCCAAGTACAGCGGGAGCCCGCTGACCGTGGACACCCAGGCGTCGTGGGGCAAGGTGACCGCGCAGGTCGCCGACGGGGTGCTGAAGTTCGACAACGGCGAGACCTTCGCGAAGCCGAGCACCGCCGACATCCTCAGCTGCGACTCGGGCCCGTTCGCCCTCGGCGGGGCGAGCGATGTGCGCAAGGCGATCATCCCGCGCCTGGCGGCGGCGTTGAACCGGACCACGTTGCGGGACAACGCGGATCAGCCGAACGGGGAGAGGCCGGAGAACTTCTACCAGACGGAGAAGACGAACCACTACGCGCGGATCGTGCACGAACGGCTGCCGGACAACCGGGGCTACGCCTTCCCGTACGACGACGTGACTTCGACCGGTGGGCCGGACTTCAGCGGGGCGGTCCGGGCGGGGGATCCGGCTACCCTGACGATCACCCTGAAGTCGTTGCACTCGTAGAGGATGCCGTGAAGGTGGCTTTCACGGCGGAATGCGCCGTGAAAGCCACATTCACAGCGGTGTGCTCAGGTCGGCAACTGCCTGAGTTCGCCGTGGACGTGCTTGTCCGCCGGCACGGTGCTCATCACTTCGCCGAGCAGCGCGGGCAGGCGTTTCGTCAGCTCGCCGATGCCGCCGCTCAGTTGCTCGCACGTGTCACGAGCTTTTTCGAGGTACCAGTTGAGGATGTCCACGCACGAGTGGGACCGGGCACCGGGTATCGCGAAGTCCTGCGGGGTTTCCTTGGCTTTCGCCTGGGACTCGATCGTGCTGATGGCCATGGAGGCCAGGCCGATCCCGAACGTGATGGCGTACGGCAGCCCGGGGATGAAGCCGGCCAGCGCGAGCAGTGTCCCCGCCACCTTGACCGGATCGGCGTCCTGCCCCTGCTCCAGTCGCCGCAGCGCCGCGACCGTGTGTGCCATGAGCTCGTTCAGTTGCTTCCTGGCCGACTCGATCAGGGCGGCGTAGGCGACCACGGTCGCGCCGAGTTCCGCGTGCAGCGGCCCGCGGATGTAGATGAGGAAGTTCATCAGGCTGATCAGGTTGTCCAGTGCGGCTTCTTTGGCGTCACTGTCCCACCCCGACTGGATCACCGCCTGCATCGCACCGTTCAGTTCGCCGAAGTCGGCGACGGACTCCCGCACCTGCCCCGACGGCGAGCCCGTCTCCATGCCCTTGTCGAACGCGAGGTGCTGGTAGGCCCAGTCGATCGGCGTGACGTAGGCGTCCGGCCCCGCGGGACCGGTGTCACTCGTGGCGACGTGCTGCCCCGACAACACCTGGGCGAAGGCCATGAAGTGTTCGGGGGTCGTGCCCAGGTACTGGATCACGGTGCAGATGTACTCGGGACCGAAGTCGAGGTGGTGGTAATTGCCCACGGGGATCGAAGAATCCGCCGAGCCGCCCGGGTGGCCGTTGGCGTGCATTTCGTAGATGTCGGGACCTATGCTCGCGATGTAAGGGGTCCACGAGTAGGTGTCGTCGGAGCTTTCCGCCAGTTTCTGCAAGCAGGCGGCGAATTGCCTGGCGTGTGGCATCTGCTCGGTGTCCACGCCGGCCAGCAGGCCGTGCCAGTCTTCGAGTGGTCGCGGCGTCGGCCAGTCGTTCTCCATGGCTGTTGTCCTCCCCCAGGACCGGTTACATCTCTTCCAGGATCGACTGAAGGGCCTTGCGGGCATTGACGTCGGCGTGGGCGTACATGGCGGACGCGTTCTTGACCGCCTCGGCGTGTGCGCCGATGAGGTTGACGAAACGCTGCTCGAGGACCAGCACCCGTTGCAGTTGCCTGAGCCATTCGGTGCCGAACACCTCGTAGTTCCGCTTGAACGCGCCCGTTTCGCCTTCGTGCCCGCCGAAGAACGGGTCCTGGAGCGGGGTGCCCAGCGCCGCCAGGGTGTCGCCTTGGCCTGGAAGTATTCCCGCACCGCGGTCAACTTCTGGTGCGCCTCGTCGAGGCCTGCCGTGCTGACGTGGAAGCCGCCTTTGCCACCCTCACCGGGTGAATTCGTCTCCATGTGACCACCCTCCCCAGGCATGAGCGCGATCGTAGCGCTGTAGCACCGCCGGTGTGGGCGTGACCGGGAATTCGGCTGGGACTTGTTGCCGGGGGTATTTCCGGACATCCCGGGACGGTCAAGCCAGTTCGATGGCGACGATGCAGGTGTCGTCGTCGGTGTCGGCGTTGCTGTGGGTGAGCAGGTGGTCCAGGCGTTGTTCGAGGGTGTCCGCGGGGGCCTCCGCCAGGGTGAGCAGTTGCGCGATCGCCTCGTCGATGGAGCGGCCTTTGCGCTCGATGAGGCCGTCGGTGTAGAGCAGCAGGATGTCCGAGGGGGCCAGCTGGATGCTTTGCTCCTCGTACTCCGCGGCCGCGGTCGCGCCCAGGAGGATGCCGCCGATCATGGGCTGCCCGGTGGCCGTTCCCTCCCGGATCAGCACCGGGGGCAGGTGCCCGGCCCGCGCCCAGCGCAGGATGCGCGTCGCCGGGTCGTAGATGCCGCAGACGGCCGTGGCGATCACGCGTTTGGTCAGGTGGTGCGCCACCAGGTTCAGCCACGTCAGCAGCTGCGCCGGACCGGCGGCGGTGGCGGCGAGGCCGCGCAGCGCGTTGCGCAGCACCACCATGCCGGTCGCGGCTTCGATGCCGTGGCCGGCGATGTCGCCGACGGAGAGCAGGATCTGCTTCGACGGCAGGGTCACCGCGTCGTACCAGTCACCGCCGACCAGCTGGTCGTTTTCGGCGGGGCGGTAGTGCACGGCGATCTTCAGCCCGGCGGTGTCGATCGGGTCGGGCGCGGTCGGCATGATCGCGCGCTGCAGGTGCAGGGCCAGCCGGTTGCGCTCGGCCGACTGCTGTTCGGTGTGCGCGAGCTGGTCCCGCGTGGCCGCCAGCGCCACCTCGGTCCAGTGCTGCGCCGAGATGTCCTGGTAGGCACCCCGCACGGTGAGCAGCCGCCCGTCCGCGTCGAGCACCGGGTCCGCGATCACCCGGATGTGCCGCGAAATGCCGTCCGGGCGCTGCAGGCGGAACGCGGTGGACGCGGGACGGCGGTGGTGCAGCAGGGTGCGCAGGAACCGGCCGATCGCCGTCGCGTCGTCGGGGTCGGCGTGCGCGGGCAGGTGGTGCAGCGCGATCGGCCGGGCGGTGACCGGCAGCCCGTACAGCGTGTAGACCTCGGTGTTCCAGGCGATCTCGCCGGTGACCGCGTTCTCCTCGAAGCCGCCGATCCGCCCGAGCCGCTGGGCGTGCTGCAGCAGCCCGGCCAGCCGCGCGGTCTCGTCCTGCACCCGCCAGATCAGCAGCACCGCGTCGCCGTGGCGGGTGACGCTGATGCCCGCGGTCAGCGTCACCGGGACGTCCTCGACCAGCGTGGTGAGGGTGGTTTCCTTGGCGCGGAACGGTTCCCCGGTCGCGTGCACGTGCTCGACCTTGTCGAACAACCCGCTCTTCCCGGCCACCATCGGGTAGATCTCGAGCAGGGGCGCGCCGACCACCGCGTGGCGCGGGCGCCCGGCCGGGTCGGCGAACGCGCTGTTGGTGTGGTGGATGCGGAAATCGGTGAGCCTGCCGCCCGCGTCCAGTTCCGGCAGGAGCACCAAAGCCGGGTCGAGCACCGCGTCGGCCACGTCGATCAGCTTGTCCGCGTCCCTCTCGAACGACGGCGCGACCTCGGCGACGTGCGTGTCGAGCGCGCGGGCGCACAGTTCGGCGAGCGCCTCGATCTGCCGCTCGATCTGCGGTGACTGGTGGGAAAGCGGTGCGGGCCAGCAGATTTCGAGTACGCCGAGGATGCGCCCGCCCGCGTCGGCGGGCACGGTGACCCGGGCACCCGGCACCTCGCGCTGGCCGATCGACGGCGGCCCGGTGCGGGCGAGATCCTCCAGCCAGACCAGCCGTCGTTCGGAAAGCGCGCGGCGGGCCGGGGTGGCGAGGCCCGGCGGCACGTACCGCCACCGCTTCGCCTCTTCCGGCGGCAGTCCCGCGAAGCCCGCCAGCGCCAGGGAAGCGTCCGAACCGGCGGCCCAGACGGCGACCGCGGTGGCGCCCAGCGGGGCCAGCGCGTGTTCGAGCAGCGACTCCGCGACCGCCTGGGCGTCGGTGGCCGCCAGGACGCCGCCTTCCGCGCTGCGCAGGCGGACCGCGGCCGACGGGCCGGGGTCCGGCACGGCCGGGTTCGCGGTCAGCAGCTCGCCCGCCGCTTCGCCGAGCTTGTCCCGCGCGGACTGGTTGACGATGTCGGCGGCCAGTTCCAGCTGCGGCAGCCCCGCCTGGGCGGCCAATTCCGCCAGCTGGTGCGCGGCCTGCGAAGGTCCACAGTGGAGCCTTTCGACCAGGATGCCCTTGGCCAGCTCCAGCAGCGCGCGGCCCTCGGTCTCGGCGTGGGCCTGGCGCACCTGCGCCCGCAGCCGCTCGACCGTGGCCGCCAGCCGGGTCAGGTTCGCCGCTCCCGCTTCGGCTTCCACGCCCACCTAGTCCTCCAGCCAGCGCTGGATGCACGCCAGCAGGTGCGCCGAATCCACCGGTTTCGTCACGTAGTCGCTGGCGCCGGAGCCGAGGCTCTTCTCCTGGTCACCCGGCATCGCCTTGGCGGTCACCGCGATGATCGGCAGCTCGCGGTGCTCCGGCATCGCCCGGATCGCCGCGGTGGCCGCGTACCCGTCCATCTCCGGCATCATCACGTCCATCAGCACCAGGTCGATCTCCGGGTGCGCGACGAGGGTCTCCAGCCCGCGGCGCCCGTTCTCCGCGTGCAGCACCTGCAGGCCGTGCGTTTCCAGCATGCTGGTCAGCGCGTAGACGTTGCGGGTGTCGTCGTCGACCACCAGCACCGTGCGCCCGGCCACCCGCCGGCCCAGCTCCTTCGGCGACGGCCCGCCGACCGGGGGCTGCGGCCGGACCAGCGGGACGACGTCGCCGGGCTGCGCGGCGGTCATGTGCAAGGCGATCCGCTCGCGCAGCTCGTCCAAACTGGACAGCAGTTCGAGCGGCTGCACCCCGGCCCTGGCCTGCAGCACGCGTTCGGCGTCCTCGTCGAGCCGCCGGTTGTGGTGGGCCAGCACCGGCACCGAGCGCAGCGCGGAATCGCCGTCCATCGCGGCGAGGAAGCGCAACCCGGCTTCCTCGGGCATGTCCAGTTCCAGCACCACGCAGTGGAACGCCTGCGTGGCGAGCGCGGCGGCGGCCTCCTCGGCACCGACCGCGGTGACCAGCTCGACCTGGCCACGGGTCTCGATCAGGTCCGGCACCTCGGCGAGGTCGGCGATCACGCTTTCGGCCACCAGCGACAACAACCCGCGCGGGTACTTCTCGATCACCAGCAGCCGCCGCTGCTGCGGTGGCTCGGGCACCGCCTGCGGGGCGGGCGCGGGGGCGGCCGCCGGTGCGGGGGAGACCTCTTCGAAGTCCGGCCGCGCCACCGGCAGGTACAGGGTGAACGTGCTGCCCCGGCCGGGACTGCTGGCCACGGTGATCACCCCGCCGAGCAGGTAGGCGATCTCCCGGCTGATCGACAGGCCCAGCCCGGTGCCGCCGTACTTGCGGCTGGTGGTGCCGTCGGCCTGCTGGAAGGCGCCGAAGATGGACTGCAGCTGCTGTTCGGGGATGCCGATGCCGGTGTCGATCACCCGGAAGGCGATCGCCGCGCCGTGGTGGGCGACCGAGGCGGGCACCTCCGGCGGTGCCACCGGTTCGATGCGCAGGTCGACGCCGCCCTCTTCGGTGAACTTCACCGCGTTGGACAGCAGGTTGCGCAGCACCTGGCGCAGCCGCGAGTCGTCGGTGAGCAGGTCGACCGGCACGCCGGGGGCGGTGGTCACCCGGAAGCTCAGGTTCTTCTGCGTGGTCAGCGGCCGGAAGGTGGCCTCGGCGTAGTCCAGCAGCCGGCGCAGCGGCACGCGCTCCGGGCTGATGTCCATCTTGCCCGCCTCGACCTTCGACAGGTCCAGGATGTCGTTGATCAGCTGCAGCAGGTCCGAACCGGCCGAGTGGATGATCCCGGCGTACTCCACCTGCTTCGAGGTCAGGTTGCGGGCCGGGTTCTGGGCCAGCAGCTGCGCCAGGATGAGCAGGCTGTTCAGCGGGGTCCGCAGCTCGTGGCTCATGTTCGCGAGGAACTCGGACTTGTACTTCGAGGCGATGGTGAGCTGTTGCGCGCGGGTCTCCAGCTCCTGGCGCGCCTGCTCGATCTCCAGGTTCTTCGCCTCGATGTCGCTGTTCTGGCTCGCCAGCAGGGCGGCCTTCTCCTCCAGTTCGGCGTTGGACAGCTGCAGTTCCTCCTGCCGGATCTGCAACTCACCTGACCGCGACTGCAATTCGGTGGCCAGGCGCTGCGACTCGCCCAGCAGCTCGTCGGTGCGCGCGTTGGCCACGATGGTGTTGACGTTGACGCCGACGGTCTCCATGAGCTGTTCGAGGAAATCGCGGTGGGTGGCGGTGAACCGGTGCACCGACGCCAGTTCGATCACGCCGAGCACCTGTTCCTCCACCACGATCGGCAGCACGATCAGGTTCGTCGGCGCGGTCTGCCCGAGGCCGGAGGAGATGGCGATGAACCCGGCGGGCATCTCGTCCACCGCGATCGTCCTGCGGCTGCGGGCCGCCTGCCCGACCAGTGATTCGCCGAACCGGAAGCGGATGTCGCCGTCGGCGGCCGGGTGCCCGTAGGCGCCGATCAGCCGCAGTTCCGGCGTGGCCGCGGAGTCGTCGGCGAGGTAGAAGGCGCCGTACTGGGCCGAAACCAGCGGCGCCAGCTCGTCCATGATCAGCTCGGCCACCACCGCCAGGTCGCGGCGGCCCTGCATCAGGCTGGAGATGCGGGCCAGGTTGGACTTGAGCCAGTCCTGCTCCTGGTTGGCCTTGGTGGTCTCGCGCAGCGACTCCACCATCGAGTTGATGTTGTCCTTGAGCTCGGCGACCTCACCGGAGGCCTCCACGGTGATCGACCGGGTCAGGTCGCCCTCGGCGACCGCGCTGGTCACCTCGGCGATCGCGCGCACCTGGCGGGTCAGGTTCCCGGCCAGTTCGTTGACGTTCTCGGTCAGCCGCTTCCAGGTGCCGGACACGCCCTCGACCTCGGCCTGCCCGCCGAGCCTGCCCTCGCTGCCCACCTCGCGCGCCACCCTGGTCACCTCGGCGGCGAACGCCGAGAGGGTGTCGACCATGGTGTTTATCGTGGTCTTGAGTTCCAGGATCTCGCCGCGGGCGTCCACGTCGATCTTGCGGGTCAGGTCGCCCAGCGCCACCGCGGTGGTCACCTGGGCGATGTTGCGCACCTGGTTGGTCAGGTTGTTCGCCATGAAGTTGACGTTGTCGGTGAGGTCCTTCCAGGTGCCCGCCACGTTCGGCACCTGGGCCTGCCCGCCGAGCATGCCCTCGGTGCCGACCTCGCGGGCCACGCGGGTGACCTCCCCGGCGAAGGCGGAGAGCGTGTCCACCATCGTGTTGATCACGCCGGCCAGCGCGGCGACCTCGCCCTTGGCCTCCACGGTGATCTTCTGGGACAGATCGCCCCTGGCCACCGCGGTGGCCACCTGGGCGATGTTGCGCACCTGGTTGGTCAGGTTCGACGCCATCACGTTGACGTTGTCGGTCAGGTCCTCCCAGGTGCCGGACACCCCGCGCACGGTGGCCTGCCCGCCGAGGTTGCCTTCGGTGCCGACCTCGCGGGCCACGCGGGTGACCTCGTCGGCGAAGGCGGAGAGCTGGTCGACCATCGTGTTGATGGTCTCCTTCAGCTCCAGGATCTCCCCGCGCGCGTCGACGCGGATCTTCTGCGACAGATCGCCCTTCGCCACGGCGGTGGTCACCTGCGCGATGGAGCGCACCTGCGCGGTCAGGTTGTCCGCCATCACGTTCACCGATTCGGTGAGCGCTTTCCAGGTCCCGGAAACACCCTTCACATCCGCCTGGCCGCCGAGCCGTCCTTCGGTGCCGACCTCGCGGGCCACGCGGGTGACTTCGACGGCGAAGGCGGAGAGCTGGTCGACCATCGTGTTGATGGTGTTCTTCAGCTCCAAGATCTCCCCGCGCGCGGTGACGGTGATCTTCTGCGACAGGTCACCGCTGGCGACCGCGGTGGCGACCTGCGCGATCGAGCGCACCTGCGCGGTCAGGTTCCCGGCCATGAAGTTCACCGAGTCGGTGAGGTCGCGCCAGGTCCCGGAAACGCCCTTGACGTCGGCCTGGCCGCCGAGGATTCCCTCGGTGCCCACTTCACGCGCCATTCTGGTGACTTCGTCGGCGAAGGAGGAGAGCTGGTCGACCATCGTGTTGATGGTGTTCTTGAGTTCGAGGATTTCCCCGCGCGCGTCGACGTCGATTTTCTGCGACAAATCGCCTTTCGCCACCGCCGTGGTCACCTGGGCGATGTTGCGCACCTGATCGGTCAGGTTCCCGGCCATGAAGTTCACCGAATCGGTGAGGTCGCGCCACACCCCGCCGACCCCGGGCACCTGCGCCTGCCCGCCGAGCCTGCCCTCGCTGCCCACTTCGCGGGCCACGCGGGTGACTTCGTCGGCGAAGGAGGAGAGCTGGTCGACCATCGTGTTGACGGTTTCCTTCAGCTGCAGGATTTCCCCGCGCGCGTCCACGTCGATCTTCTGCGAGAGATCACCGCTGGCGACCGCGGTGGCCACCTGGGCGATGTCGCGCACCTGCGTGGTGAGGTTGCCCGCCATGGCGTTCACCGAGTCGGTGAGGTCCTCCCAGGTGCCCGAAACCCCCGGCACCCGCGCCTGGCCGCCGAGCCGCCCGTCGGTGCCCACTTCCCTGGCCACGCGGGTGACCTCGGAGGTGAACAGGGAAAGCTGGTCCACCATTCCGTTGAACACGGTCGCTATTTCGCCGAGCAGGCCGTCCGCGTCGCCCGGCAGGCGGATCCCGAAATCGCCGTCGCGGACCGCGGTGAGCCCCGCCAGCAATTGCCGCAGTTCCGGCTGTTCGGCTCTTTCCGGCGTCCGCGTTCCGACCGTCGCCTCACCCATGCCAACCCCGCTTCGATCCGGACCGTGCCGGATCGAGGCCCGGCCTGTTCAACTTACCGCCGGGAAGGCCCGGCGCGGACGCTCCGGTCAACCGGAGCGGTGACCGTGTCGCGCGACGGGACGCGGCCAGCTCATCCGCACGCTCGTGCCGTGCGCGGACGGACGGATCTCCACCGAACCCGCGTAGGCGCGGATCATCGGCAGCCCGCGGCCGCGCCCGGTGACCCGGGGATCGCGCGGCGGCCGCCAGCGCCCGTCGTCGGTGATCGTCACGGTGGCCCTGTCCTGTCCCGGCGGGCAGGTCGCGTGCAGGTCCAGCGGACCGGGCCGGTTGCCGTAGGCGTGGTCGACCACGTTGGCCATCGCCTCGTAAGCCGCGCTCACGACGGCTTCGGTGTCCTCCTCGGAGAGGTCCACCCGGTGGCACCACGCGGCCAGTTCGCGGCGGATCTCCGGCAGGCGCTCGGCACGCGCCGGGACGCGCACGTGCAGTTCGGTGTCCGGCTGGCTGAACACGGGCCAGTGCCCCCTTCGACCAACGTCGGGTACGGCACTGGAAGGAATACCCGTGCGGGGACCGGCTAACCTCCGGCGAGCGCCTCGGCCCGGCTCGGGTAGACCGCGAGCACCTCGGTCAGGCCGGTGATCTCCAGCGGGCGCAGGGTGGCCGAATTGCCCGCGACCACCCGCAAGGGGGCCGTGCCGCTGGTCTTCTCCTGCAACTCGACCAGGGCCTCCAGCCCGGCGGAAGCCAGGAAACTGACGTCGGTGAGGTCGAGCACCAGCGCGGCGGGCCCCTCCCGCAGCGCCTCGGCGCCCGCTTCCCGGACCCGGGGCGCGGTGAGCAGGTCGATCTCGCCGGTCAGCACCAGGATCACCGTGGCGCCCTGCCGCTCGGTCCGCACGGTCAAGGCCGAGCCGCCGTCGGACGCCATCAGGTCGGAAGTCACGCGCTCATCCTCCCACGGGGAGGTCACGCCCCGGTGCCCGGCGCACCCCGTTCCACCAGGCGGAGGAAGGGGCGGCGAAGGGCCGCAGCAAGGTGGTCAGTTCCGGGTCGCCGCGGCCGTTCAGCTGATCGGAGGCGATCTTCCTGGCGACCCCGGCGAGGAAGTCGGCCACCTGCACCCTGGCGTCCAGGCGCGAGTCGACGAACCGCAGGCGCAGCGGGACGCCGCCGAGCAGGCCGCGCACCTGGGCGATCCTCTCCTCGGTCAGCGACGGCTGCTCGTCGTGCACCACCGAGACGCCGCGGCCGCCGTCACTCCAGTGGCGCACGGTTTCGGCGAGCGCGGGCAGCAGCGGGTTCAGCACCACGTCCTGGCGCCAGGCGGCCAGGTCGGCGTGGCGCAGCCGGTCCGCGAGCGGGGTCCCGGCGACCAGTTCGGTGAGGGAGTCGGGCGCGGGCTGGCGGTTGCTGGTGCGGATCAGATCGTTGAACGCGCCCAGGATCCGCGTCCAGCGAGCGGGACCGAAGGTGCGCGGCCCCTCCCGGTGCAGGTCGGCGTGGTCCTGCCCGAGCAGGCCTGCCAGCAGGCCCGAGAGGAAGAACGCCTTGTCCGTCAGGTGCACCTTGGCCACGCCGTGGATCGGCCCGGCGGGGCTGAGCAGCCACACCAGCACCGGCCGGTGCTTGGACCGCAGCAGGTGGTTCGACTTGTACTCCAGCGCGGGGGAGCGGATGCGCGCGCGGATCTCCCGCAGGCAGTCCACGGCCGCCTCGGTGCTCAGCCGCACCCCGGCGTGCGCGAAGACGTCGGTCTCGCCGCCGATGAGCTTCTCGCCCTCGGACCCCGATTCGTCGCAGGCGATCTCGACGAAGGTCCGCTCGCCTTGATCCACCACGTGATGATCCTAAGCGCTCGTCCGGTGGAGCAGCTCCCACCGAACCCGCCCGCCCCGGCACCCCTCCACCCGGCGAATGCTATGAGTGGGGCATTACTTGCATTGAACGCTAGTAATGCCCCACTCATAGCATTCGCCCGGGGGGGGCGGGGCTTGGGAGCGTTTCGGGGTGTCCGGTGAGTGGACCGATGAGTTTCGGGGCTCCCGGGAGTCACAGTCGGTAGAAGCGCTGCCCGCACCCGGAGGAGACCCATGGCCAAGCTCATCTACTCGATGCTCACCTCGCTCGACGGTTACGCCGAGGCGGCGGAGGGCGGCATCGGCACCGGGGCCGAGGTCCCGGAGGTGCACTCCTTCATCAACGACCTCTTCCGGCCCCTCGGCACCTACCTCTACGGCAGGCGGATGTACGAGACGATGGTCTACTGGGAGACCGCGCACACCGAGCCCGGCCAGCCGCCGCACGGCCTGCAGTACGCCCGTGACTGGCAGGCCGCGGAGAAGGTCGTGTACTCCACCACGCTGGAGTCGGTGTCCAGCGCGAAGACCAGGATCGAGCGCACCTTCGACCCGGACGCGGTGCGCAAGCTCAAGGAAGAGGCCGACGCCGACCTCAGCGTCGACGGCCCGAACCTCGCGGCCCAGGCGATCAGGGCCGGCCTGGTGGACGAGTACCACCTGTTCACGACCACGAGCGTGGTCGGCGGCGGCAAGCGGTTCTTCCCCGACGGCGTGCGCCTCGATCTCGACCTGGTCGACCAGCGCGCCTTCGACAGCGGGCTCATCTACGCCCACTACCGGACCCGCTGAACTCAGACGACCAGCGCGTGCACCGCGGCGGGCGCGGTGTCCCCGGTGCGCCGGTACGCCGTCCACGCTTCGGCCGCGCGGTGCAGGCCTTCGCGGAGTTCGGCCGTGGGCGCGGTGAACGGGATGCGCAGCCGGTCCGTGCTGCCGCCGCCCGCGTCGAGCGCGGTGCCCGGCAGCAGGGAAACCCCGTGCCGCAGGGCGAGTTGCGCGAACGCGGAGGCGTCACCGGCGGGCAGGCGCACCCACAGGCACTGCCCGCCGCGCACCGGCTCGAACTCCCAGCCGGGCAGCAGTTCGGCGAGCAGTGAGCAGGTCAGGTCGTGCCGCCGCCTCAGCTCCTTGCCGCGCCGGGCGGCGATGTCGTCGAGGTGGGGCAGCAGTTCCACGGCGGCCAGTTGTTCGAGCACCGGGCTGCCGAGGTCGTGCAGCGCCTTGATCCGGGCCAGCTGGCCGATGTCGGTCTCCGCGGCCCGGATCCAGCCGGTCCGCACCCCGCCCCAGACGGTCTTGGTCATCGAGCCGACGGTGAGCACCGCGCCGGGCTGGGCGAAGGCGGCCAGGTCCGGCGGCTCCGCGTCTTCGAAGGACAGTCCGTTCAGGACGGTGTCGTCGACCAGCGGAAGCCCTCGTGCCGCGGCGATTTCGACGATCCGGCGACGGGCGAGCGCGGAGAGCGTGTGCCCGGTGGGGTTGTGGTGCGTGGGATTCAGGTAGGCCAGCCGCGGCCGGGATCCGGCCAGCGCCGCGGCCCAGCCGTCGACCCCGGCCGGTGCCGTCCTGAGCACCGCGGCCGCCGCGCGGAACAACTCCAGCGCGCCAGGGTAGGTCGGTGTCTGCACCAGCACCTCGTCGCCGGGGGAGAGGAACAGCTGGGAGATCAGCGACAGCGCCTGCTGACCGCCGGTGGTGACCAGGATCTGTTCCGGGGTGGTCGGCAGCCCGCGGCGGGTGTACCGCTCGGCGAGCCCTTCGCGCAGCTCGGGGTGGCCGAGCGGGTGGTAGCCGATGCTCTCGCCGGTCACTCCGGGCAGGCGGGCGATCGCGCGCTGGTAGGCCTCGGTGAGTTCGGGCGGCACACCGGCGGGTGCGGTGCAGGCGAGCGACAGCACGCCCTCGATCGGCTCGAGGTAGTTGACGAACAGCGGGTTCGAGCCGGTCACGGCGGCGGGCCGGAGCCCGGACAGCACCGCGGGCGCGACCCAGGTGCCGCGGCCCTGGTGCCGTTCGAGCTTGCCCTCCTGGCGCAGGTGGTCGTAGGCGGCGACCACGGTGCTGCGGCCGACGGCGAGCAGCCCGGCGAGCACGCGGTCCGGCGGCAGGGCGGCGTACGGCGGCAGCTGCCCGGAATCGATGAGCCGGCGCAACCGGTCCGCGAGCAGCAGGTGCAGTGGGCCGCGTGCGGCCGACCAGCGGCCGAGCTGCGCGACCAGGCGGTCCGCGGGCCACGGGTCCGGCATTGGCTTCGTCACCAAACCAATTTAGCCGGATTGGCGCTGTCGGCGGCCACCGGCACGCGCCAGGCTCTGGCCATGCACACCGACCGGAAACCGGCCACCAGGGCCGTGCACGTGACCGCGCCACCGCTGAACGATTCCCGGCCCCTCAGCGTGCCGATCTACCAGGCGTCCACCTTCGCCTTCGACGACCCGGACGCGCTGGCCGCCGCGCTGGGCGCGCCCGACCAGGGCTTCACCTACAGCCGCTACCGCAACCCGACCACCCAGGCGCTGGAGGAGACGCTCGCCGACCTGGAGGGCGGGGTGGCGGCCGCAGCCACCGCGTCGGGCATGGGCGCGATCAGCTCGATCCTGCTGGGGGAGCTCGGTTCCGGTGACCACGTGATCGCGCAGAACTGCCTGTACGGCGGCACCTACGCGATCCTGCGGGACCTCTCCGCGCGGTTCGGCGTCGAGGTCACCTACGTGCCCGGTGACGACCCGGCCGAGGTCGACGCGGCCCGGCGGCCGAACACCCGGCTGCTCTACCTGGAGACCATCGCCAACCCGGTGACCAAGGTGGGCGACCTGCCCGCGTTCCTCGCCGCCGGGAAGGCGGCCGGGCTGGTCACGGTCGTGGACAACACCTTCGCCAGCCCCATCCTGTGCCGCCCGATCGACCACGGCGCGGACGTGGTCCTGCATTCGGCCACGAAGTACCTCGGCGGGCATTCCGACGTGACCGGCGGCGTGCTGGTCTTCGCCGAAGAGGAGCGGTACCGGCGGGCCTGGCAGCACACCATGGAACTGGGCGCCGCCGCGGACCCGTTCGCCGCGTGGCTGATCATCCGCGGCATCCAGACCCTGCCGCTGCGGATGGAGCGGCACTGCGCGAACGCCGGGCGGCTGGCGGACCGGCTGGCCGGGCACCCGGCGGTGGCGTCGGTGCGCTGGCCGGGCCGCGCCGATCACCCCGACCACGAGGTGGCGAGCCGGTTCCTGGCCGGCTACGGCGGCATGCTGGCCTTCGACCTGCACGGCGGGCGCGAAGCGGGGCGGCGGTTCGCGAAGGGCGTCCGGCTGGCGAAGCTCGCGGCTTCGCTGGGCGGGGTCGAAACCACGCTGATGCACCCGGCGAGCACGTCGCACCGCCAGTTCGACGCCGAGGCGCTGCGGGCGGCGGGCATCGGCGAGGGCACGATCCGGGTCTCGGTGGGGATCGAGGACGCCGACGACCTGTGGGCCGACCTGGCGCAGACCCTGGACGGGAGTTGACGCCGCTCAGGCGACCGGGCGGACCCCTTGCCCGATGGCCGAGGCGAGGAAGCACCAGCCCCGGGAGACGGTCAGGCAGGGCAGGTGCTTCTCCCGCAACCGGTGCAGCAGCGGGTCGTCGCTGTGCAGCAGATCCTGGTCGATCACCCCGCAGATGACCCCCTCGTCCACGGTGTCCGCGGCGAGCACGCCGTGGCGTGCCGCCCAGGCGGTGAGTTCGCGCATGGCCGCGGACTGGCCGAGGTAGACCACCCTGACCGCGGTTTTCTTTCTTCGATCGTCGGCTTGCATGGCTGACTCCCCTTCCGCTGGCGGCGCTGCCCGGGGATATCCGGAAACGCGGTCCCCAAAACCGTTCAACACCAGGCACCGGGGGAATTGCCAGTTCGTTTCCACGGAATCGATCAGGTGTTCCACCGGGTGGGGGCCGGGATGTGTGCCGAAGGCGAAGCAAACAATCCTGGGAGGACACGTCCGGGTGATCGCCGGGCCCTGTTGGTGAACGCTGTGCGCACTGTTGGGGATCTTCTGACAAAACCGGACAAGGTAACCGGGGCGCCTTGACGGAGACATTGGTCTAGTCCACTGTCGGTGCTCGTACGAGGTCGCGGAGGGTGTCCGTGCGCGGACGGCCCGCGACTGCCGGTCCCCACCTGGCACAGGAGGCACCATGTCGACTCGACGCACGCCCCTTCGCCGCAGGCTCGGCCTGCTCGCGGCTTCACTGGCCGCCGGCACCCTCGCGGTGGTCCTGCCCGCGGCCGCTTCGGCGGGCCCGGAGAGCACGGAGGGTGACGTGACCGCGGCGGCGTTCGTGGTCAGCGAAGACCAGTTCAACCAGATGTTCCCGAACCGGAACCCGTTCTACAGCTACAGCGGGCTGACCGCGGCGATGAGCTCCTACCCCGGCTTCGCCAACACCGGCAGCGACACGGTGAAGAAGCAGGAGGCGGCCGCGTTCCTGGCGAACGTCAACCACGAGACCGGTGGTCTGGTCCACATCGTGGAGCAGAACACCGACAACTACCCGCACTACTGCGACGCCACCCAGCCCTACGGCTGCCCGGCCGGGCAGGCCGCCTACTACGGCCGCGGCCCGGTCCAGCTCAGCTGGAACTTCAACTACAAGGCGGCGGGCGACGCGCTGGGCATCGACCTGCTCAACGACCCGTACCTGGTGCAGAACGACGCGGCCGTGGCCTGGCGGACCGGCCTCTGGTACTGGAACACCCAGAGCGGTCCCGGCACGATGACCCCGCACGACGCGATGGTCGGCAGCCGCGGCTTCGGCGAGACGATCCGCAGCATCAACGGCGCGCTCGAGTGCGACGGCAAGAACCCGGGCCAGGTGCAGAGCCGGGTCACCGCCTACCAGAACTTCGCCGGGGTGCTCGGCGTCGACCCCGGCGCCAACCTCTACTGCTGAACCCCTCTCGCCGAACCTCTACCGCTGAACCCCTACCGCTGAGCCACGCGCTCACCCCAGCGGGACGCCGCGGACCTCGACCGGCCCGCGGGTGAAGTCGAGCAGCACCCCTTGTTCGACGCCCGCCGGGGTGAGCGTGTCCATCACCTTGGGGGCCGTGGCCGGATCCGCGGCGCAGACCGGGCCGCTCGCCCCCGCGGCGCACAGGCCGAAGGCGTAGGGCCCGGCGGACGAGGTGAACGGGCGCGCCTGGTCCGGGCTGTTGCCGTCCTGCCCGCTGAGCACGACGGCGAACTTCCAGCCGGGACCCGGCGTGCCGAACGCGCTCTTGGGCACGCTGACGGTGATGGTCCGCGAAGCCTGGCTCGCCTGGACCGACGCGGCACCGAGCGGAACGCCGCCGGCGTCGACGAAGGACGGGTCGGCGAAGCCCTGCACCTCGATCCGCCTGCTCCAGGCGTCCTGCGCGGCGACCGAGTAGTTGCGGCTCGGGAACGGCGCGGTGGTGGCGCCCGGCGTGGCCGGGTCGTGCGCGTAAAGCGTGAGCAACTGCGCGCCCAGCGGTGAGCCGAAGGTCGGGGTCAGATCGCGCAGGCCGGCCCGCAGCACCAGCTGGTCACCGGTGTCGATCACCTGGAACCGCCGCAGGTCGAAGGCGCCGTCGTGGAAGTCGCCCGCGCTCGGGTAGGTGAAGGTGCCGGGGCCGTGGTCGTCGCCCTCGGGGTCGGTGACGTCCAGCAGCACGGTGCCGGAGACGAAGTCCGAGCTGATCACCTGCTGGGCGTGGCCGGTGCCGGACCCGGTCGCGGCGGCGGTCACCACGGTCGCGCCCAGCGGCGTCGGCACCTCGGCCTGGAACCGGCCGTCCGCGCCGGCGCTGGTGGTGAGGACGGTGGTCGGGCCACCGGTGTCGGCCGGGGACGCCGCGATGTCGACGGTGGTGCCGGGTGCGGCAGTGCCGGTGACCGTGGCGACCGGCGCGGACACCGAGCCGGGACCGCTCAGCGTGACCGGCTCCGCGGCGGGCGGGGCCCGGTCGACGTACCGGCCGCGCACCTGCGCGGGCTGCTCGATCAGGCGGCCGACGTCGATGCCGCGGGCCAGCCGGATCGACTCCGACTGCGCCCAGCTCAACGGCGAGGCCGAACCGGCCGCGCCCCCGGGCTCGAAGCCGATCGACGCGACCGCCGGATCGGTGCCGTGCGGCGACGCCGGGACCGCGGCGTTCTCCCAGACCTGCTCCGGGATCAGCCCGGAACCCGTGGCCTGGCCGCGCATCGTGGCCAGCAGCGCGCTCGCGCCCTGCCGGTCGCCGGTCTGCACGAGGTGCTCACCGCGTTCCCCGGCGAGCACCGGCCACAGGTGCCCGGACCCGGTGTTCGGCCCCGGCCACGGGCGCCCGGTCGGCCCGCAGTCCGTCGGGTCGGGCTGGTAGCAGTCGCCGTACCCGTCCTCGCTGCCCTCGGCCGCGGTCCCGTAGCGGTACCAGCCCGGCCCGCGCGGGGTGTCGCGCTTGAGGATCTGGTCCACCACGGTCAGCGAGCGCGTCACATCGGGGTCGTTCGCCGGGAGGATGCCGAGGCGCGGCAGTTCGAGGAACCCGGCGTCGACCACTTCGCGCTGGTCCACGGTGATCGAGCCGTTGCCCAGGTTGTACTGCACGCCGGAGTCCGGATCGCCGTTCTTGCTCAGCCGCAGGAAATACCGGCCGTCGCCGTGCGGGCCGGTGGTGGTCACCGTCCACGCCTTGACGCTGCGCTGGAAGTGGTCGGCGGTGGCCAGGTACAGCCGGGCGCGTGCCGGGTCGCCGTTGCGCTCGGCGATGGTGCCCGCCGCGACCAGCCCGGCGATCTCCGCGGCGATGGTCGAAGGGGAGTGGCCGCTCTGCTCCTCCCAGCGCTCGCTGCCGAACGACGGCCCGCGGGCGACGACGAAGTCCGCCGCGGCACGGATGTGGTCGCGGTAGAGCGCGCCGTCGCGGTCGAGCCCGGCCTGCAGCGCCATCAGGATCGGGTAGGCGGTCTCGTCGAGCTGGTCGCCACCGGAGTCGGGCGCCTTCTTGCCGTTGAGCAGCGAGTTGCGCGGGAAGCGGCCGTCGGGCTGCTGCTGGCGCTCGAACAGCCAGCGCACGCTCGCCTTGGCGGTGTCGAGATCGCCCGCCGCGAGCAGGCCGGAGAAGCTCTCGTACAGGTCGCGCGCGAAGATCTCGCGGTAGGAACCGAAGTAGACACTTTTCCCGCCGGGCGCGTCGCCCGCGCTGACCGCCTGACCCCACGGGCTGCCGAGCGAAGCGACGATCGCGCCGGGAAAAGTCTTGTCCTCACTGGCTTTCAGTACGTTGGCCGAATACTTGTAGGCCTCGGCGTCGCCGGAACGCAGGGGCTTGAGCCTGCGGTCGTAGTCGTCCCAGCCCTGTGCGTAGGCCTTCTTGCTGACGTCGAAGGGCGTCTGCAGGCTCGCTCCTGCCGTGTCGATGGCGGCTCGCGCGTCCGGCCCGAAGCCGAGTGACAGGGTCGTGGGCTGGTTCGGCTTGAGGTCGAGCTGTGCCGTTTGGACCACGTTCCCGTCGTTAGCCGACGGGTAGCGGTAGGTCAGCCGGCGGTGGCTGTCGAGCTGGGTGAGCCCGTCGGTCGGCGTACCGGCGAAACCGCTGACCGTGGCGAGGAACTTGCGATCGGCGCGCAGGGCGGCGGCCAGGGGAGTGCCGTAGTCGCGGGCGGGCGCGCTGCTCTCGGTTTCCGGGTCGGCGCTGACCAGCGCGGTGGTGGCCGCGTCGACCGCCGCGTCGTCGGCACCGCCGTTGACCGGGCCGCCACCACCGTTGCCGTTGATGTTCGCGTCGAACCGCACGAACACCTTCAGGTCGGCGCCCGAACCGGTCAGCGGTTCGAGCCGGGTGCGCAGCAGCACGCTGTCGCGCGCCGGATCCGTGTGGTACTCGGTGATCAGCCGGTACTTGCCGTTGCGCGCGGTCGAAGTGACCTCGCAGGCCATGCCGCCCGCCCCCGCGGATCGCACGGTGTAGGTGGTGTCGCGGCTCTGCAGGTCGGTGAAGGTCCGGCCGTCGGTCACCACGAACTGCAGCGATTCGACGTTGGTGTTGTCGATCGCCGGGGCGTAGACGTCGGAGAGCACCCCGCCCGCCACGGTGAACCAGACCTTGCTGGTGGTGTTCCGCGCGGTGCCGAGGCAGTCCTTCCGCGCCAGGCCGAAGTGCGAAAGCGTGCCGGGCCCCACCGGCTCGGCTTGTGCCGGCCCGGAGAGCAATCCGGAGAAAACCACTGCGGAAACCGCGATCACGCCCGCGCGAACCAGCCGACTCATGCGCAGATCCCAGCACAGCGCGGCCGTGCGATACAGCCTTGACCTGCGGGGCCAACCGTGTATGCGCCGACCGGCCCCTGGACAAGTTCTTACATACTGCATACAGTCTACAGATCGTGGATCTGTACGAGTACCAAGCCAAGGAGCTGTTCTCGGCGCACGGAGTTCCGGTCGGCCCGCAGCGCGTGGTCACCACTCCCGGCGCCGCCGTCGACGCGGCCGCGGGATTCGGCACTCCCGTGGTCCTCAAAGCACAGGTGAAGACCGGCGGGCGCGGCAAAGCCGGGGGAGTGAAGCTAGCCGAGACCCCCGAAGCCGCGCGTGCCGGTGCCGAAGCCATTCTCGGCATGGACATCAAGGGGCACGTGGTGCGGCGGCTGCTGGTCACCCCGGCCGCCGACATCCGCGCCGAGTTCTACGTTTCCTTCCTGCTCGACCGCGCCGGGCGCACCTTCCTCGCCCTCGCCTCGGCCGACGGCGGGGTGGACATCGAAGAGAACCCCGAGTCGCTGGCCCGCATCCCGATCGACGCCGTCGAGGGCGTGGACCTGGCCAAGGCCAAGGAAATCGCGGCCGCCGCCGGATTGCCGGACACCTCCGCCGAAGTGCTGGTGAAGCTGTGGGAGGTCTTCGTCGGCGAGGACGCCACGCTGGTCGAAGTGAACCCGCTGGTCCGCGACGGCGACGACCGGATCGTCGCGCTGGACGGCAAAGTCACCCTCGACGGCAACGCGGCCTTCCGGCACCCGGGCCACGCGGACCTGGTGGACACCGAAGCCGAAGAACCGCTCGAGTCGGCGGCAAAGGCGAAGGGGCTCAACTACGTCAAGCTCGACGGCCAGGTCGGCGTGATCGGCAACGGCGCCGGGCTGGTCATGTCCACTTTGGACGTGGTGGCCGGGGCGGGCGCGCGCCCGGCGAACTTCCTCGACATCGGCGGCGGCGCCTCGGCCGAGGTGATGGCCGCCGGGCTGGAGATCATCCTGTCCGATCCGGACGTGCGCAGCGTGCTGGTCAACGTCTTCGGCGGGATCACCGCCTGCGACGCCGTCGCCGACGGCATCGTCAAGGCGTTCGACCTGCTCGGCACGGTGGAACGGCCGATCGTGGTGCGCCTGGACGGCAACGGCGCCGAAGCCGGCCGCCGCATCCTCGACCGCGCCGCCCTGCCCGGACTGATCCGGGTGGACACCATGGACCAGGCCGCGCGGCGCGCGGCCGAACTCTGTGTCCGCACGGGGGACGACCCCCGGACCCCCGAACTACGCGGAGGAGCGTGACCCATGGCCATCTTCCTCACCGAGCGGTCCCGGATCATCGTCCAGGGCATGACCGGCTCCGAAGGCCGCAAGCACACCGCGCGCATGCTCGCCGCCGGGGCGTCCGTGGTCGGCGGGGTCACGCCCGGCCGCGGCGGGCAGACCGCCGAGATCGGCGGGCAGCGGCTGCCGGTCTACGACGACGTGGGCAAGGCGATCGCGGACACCGGCGCCGACACCTCGGTGGTGTTCGTGCCCCCGCGGTTCGCCAAGGACGCCGTCGTGGAAGCGATCGACGCGGAGATCGGGCTCGCCGTGGTGATCACCGAAGGCATCCCGGTGCACGACGCGGCGTGGTGCTGGGCGCACGCGGTGGCCAAGGGCGGCCGGACGCGGATCATCGGGCCCAACTGCCCCGGGGTGATCAGCCCCGGCCGGTCGAACGCGGGCATCATCCCCGCCGACATCACCGGCGCCGGCCCGATCGGGCTGGTGTCGAAGTCCGGCACGCTGACCTACCAGCTGATGCACGAGCTGCGGGACATCGGTTTCACCACCGCGGTCGGCATCGGCGGCGACCCGGTCATCGGCACCACGCACATCGACGCGCTGGCCGAGTTCCAGGCCGATCCGGAGACCGAGGTGATCGTGCTGATCGGCGAAATCGGCGGCGACGCCGAGGAACGCGCGGCGGAGTACATCAGGGAGCGGGTGACCAAGCCGGTGGTCGGCTACGTCGCCGGGTTCACCGCCCCGGAAGGGAAGACCATGGGGCACGCGGGCGCGATCGTCTCCGGTTCCTCCGGCACCGCCGCGGCGAAGAAGGCGGCGCTGGAAGCCGTCGGCGTGCTCGTCGGCCGGACGCCGACCGAGACGGCGAACCTGGTGCGCCGGATCCTGGAAGGGGAGTGAGGGATGTGAGCACCTCGATCGGCTTCATCGGGCTCGGCATCATGGGCGGTCCCATGTCGGCGAACCTGGCGGCCGCGGGTTTCGCGGTGTCCGGGTACGACGTGCACCGGCCCGCGCTGGACCGGCTCACCGCCGCAGGCGGGCAGCCGTGCGCCCGGATCGCCGAGGCGGTGGTGGACGCCGACGTGGTGATCACCATGCTGCCTGATTCGCCGCAGGTGGAGGAGGTGGTGCTGGGCGAGGAAGGCGTGCTGGACCACGCGAAACCGGGCACGCTCCTGATCGACATGAGCACCATCCGCCCGGAAACCTCCCGCCGGGTGGCCTCGCTCGGCTCCACCAGGGGCGTCCGGGTGCTCGACGCCCCGGTCAGCGGCGGCCAGCAGGGCGCGATCGACGGCGCACTGTCCATCATGGCCGGTGGCGAGGAACGCGATTTCCGGGCGGCTGGTGGGATTTTCGACGTACTGGGCAAGACCGTGGTGCACGTCGGCCCGCACGGTGCCGGGCAGACGGTGAAGGCGGCCAACCAGCTGGTGGTCGGCGGGACGTACGCCTTGGTCGCGGAGGCGATCGTGCTGCTGGAAGCGTCCGGAGTGGACGCTTCGGCCGGGCTCGAGGTGCTGGCCGGTGGGCTCGCGGGCAGCCGGATCCTGGAGCTGAAGCGGAAGACCATGGTGGCGCGGGAGTTCCAGCCGGGCTTCCGGATCGACCTGCACCACAAGGACATGGGCATCGTGCTCGACGCCGCCCGTGCGGCGGGGGTGGCACTGCCGGTGGGGGCGCTGACCGCGCAACTGATCGCCGCCGCTCGGGCGCAGGGGTATGGGGATCTGGATCATTCGGCGGTGTTGAGGGTGGTGGAGGGGTTGTCGAGGAGGCGTTCGGCGACGGGCTAGTCTGTCCACCCCGGTTTTTAGTGTGACTACGGCGGGGGTGCCGATGTCAAGGCGGGAAAGATGCCTTGACATCGGCACCCCCGCCGTGTTTTTGGCTGTGGACCGGGGATGGGGAGGGCTGGGTGGGTTTCTGGTCGGCTGTCGTTGCTGGGCGCCTGGTGGGTTGCGCGGGGGTGGGGCTCGGGTGTCACGAATGTGGCGCGGTGTCTAGCGGTGGTTGCAACTCCTGAGTGAGGAGGGGTTGTGATGGGTCGTCGGTTGTTGCCGGTGGGTGTGGTGGCGGGGTTTTGGGAGGGGGTGCGGGCGGGGTTGTCGGTGCGGGCGGCGTCGCGGGTGGTGGGCGTGTCGCACGAGACAGGGCGGCGGTGGTTCGCTCAGGCTGGTGGGGTGAGTGCGAACGCGAGGATTCCCCGGCCGGGGTCGGGCCGGTTTTTGAGCCTGGCCGAGCGGGAGGAGATCGCGGTGGGGATCGCCCGGGGTGAGTCCAACACGCAGATCGCCGCCCGGCTGGGGCGGGACAAGTCCACCATCGGCCGGGAGATCGACCGCACCGTGGGCCGGGTGCTGGGCACCGAACACGCCGGCACCGATGCGCGAGAACACTACCGGGCCTCGGTCGCGCACGAACTGGCCCGCGAACGCGGCAAACGGCCGAAACCGGCGAAACTGGCCGTGCACCGGCAACTGCGTGAGCAGGTCCAGGCCGGGCTGAACCAGAAATGGTCCCCCGCGCAGATCAGCGCCACCCTGCCCGAGCAGTTCCCCGACGACCCCGGCATGCGCATCAGCCCGGAAGCGATCTACCAATCACTGTTCGTCCAGGCCCGGGGTGCGCTGCGGCGGGAACTGGCCGCCTGTTTGCGCACCGGGCGGGCACTGCGGGTCCCGCGTAACCGGGCCCGCGCCCGCGCGCAAACCTCGAAACTGGGCCACCCGATCCCGATCTCCCAGCGCCCCGCCGAAGCCGCCGACCGCGCAGTACCCGGACACTGGGAAGGCGACCTCATCCTCGGCAGCGCCAACACCTCCGCGATCGGGACCCTGGTCGAGCGCTCCACCCGCTTCGTCATCCTGCTCCACCTGCCCGACGGGCACACCGCCGAACAGGTCCGTGACGCGATGATCCCCGCCATCACCGCCCTGCCCCAGCATCTACGCCGCTCCATGACCTGGGACCGCGGCAACGAAATGGCCCGCCACCCCGACATCACCCTGGCCACCCGGATGCCCATCTACTTCGCCGACCCCGCCAGCCCCTGGCAACGCGGCTCCAACGAAAACACCAACGGACTACTCCGCCAGTACTTCCCCAAACACACCAACCTGACGACCCACACCGCCCAAGACCTCGCCCACGTCGCCACCGAACTCAACAACCGCCCACGCCAGACACTGGGCTGGCACACACCAGCCCGATGCCTACGTGAACTACTATCCCAACCAACCTAAGTTGCAACCATCGGTTGAGACCACCTGGCTTTGGGGGCCGAATACGCCCCCAAAGCCACATTCGTGACATCGCCACCGTCCTGGGGACTTCTGTGGTGCCGTGAATGTGGCTTTCACGGCCGATTCCGCCGTGAAAGCCACATTCACGGCACCGGCGGGGGAGGGGTGAGGCGGTGGGTGGCGGTGTAGGCGTTCATGGTGTCCCCGCGTAGGAAGCCGATGAGGGTGAGGCCGGTTTCGTCGGCGAGGTCGGCGGCCAGTGAGGAGGGGGCGGAGACGGCCGCCAGCGCGGGGATGCCCGCCATGACGGCCTTCTGCACCAGTTCGAACGAGGCCCGCCCGGAGACGAGCAGGATCGACGAGCGCAGTGGCAGCAGGCCTTCGCGCAGGGCCCAGCCGACGACCTTGTCCACCGCGTTGTGCCGTCCCACGTCCTCGCGCAGGCACCGCAGTGAACCGTCCACAGTGAACAGTCCGGCGGCGTGCAAGCCGCCGGTGCGGTCGAAGACGCGTTGCGCGGCGCGCAGGGTGTCCGGCAGGACGGACAGGACGGCCGGGTCCAGTTCGAGCGGGTCGTCCCGGACCGACCAGCGTGCTTCGGTGCGGACCGTGTCCAGGCTCGCCTTGCCGCACACGCCGCACGACGACGACATGTACACGTTGCGGTCCAGCGAGAATTCCGGCAACCGGACCGAAGGCGCCAGCCGGACGTCCAGCACGTTGTAGGTGTTCGACCCGTCCGAAGTCGCGCCCGCGCAGTAGGCGATGCCGGTGATCTCACCCGCCGCGCCCACCACACCCTCGCTCACCAGGAAACCGGCCGCGAGGTCGAAGTCGTGGCCCGGGGTGCGCATGGTCACCGACAGCGGACGGCCGCCGACCCGCACTTCGAGCGGTTCCTCGGCGGCCAGGGTGTCCGCGCGGTGCGCGTGCCCGGCGGGGGAAACCCGCAGGACCCGGCGCCGCGCGGTCACCCGGCCCATCAGGCCGACACCAGCTGGTGGTTGAGCAGGTCCGCCAGGGCGCACACCGCGCGCACCGTCGGCACCTCGACCCCGGTCAGCTCGGCCAGTTCCACCACCGCCTGCAACAGCACGTCCAGCTCCAGCGGCTTCCCCTTCTCCAGGTCCTGGAGGGTGGAGGTCTTGTGCTCACCGGCGCGTTCGGCACCGGCCAGCCGTCGTTCGATGGAGATGTCCGGGTTCGCCCCGAGCGCGGTGGCCACCGCGAGGGTCTCCCGCATCATCTGCACCACCAGCTCACGCGTGCCGAGGTGGCGGCAGATGCCCGCCATGGTCGCCCGCGCCAGCGCGCTGATCGGGTTGAAGGCGATGTTGCCCATCAGCTTGAGCCAGATGTCGCGACGCAGATCCGCCTCCACCGGGCACTTCAGCCCGCCGGCGATCATCGCCGCGGAGAACTCCGAGCACCGGTCCGAGATCGAGCCGTCGGGTTCGCCGATGGAGAACCGGGTGCCTTCGAGGTGGGTGATCACCCCGGGCGCGGTGATCTCGGTGGCCGCGTAGACCACGCAGCCGATGGCGCGCTCGACCGGCAGCGCGGCGGTGACCGCGCCGTCCGGGTCGACGCTGCGGATGCGGTAACCCTCGTACGCGCCGGGCAGTTTGTGGAAGTACCACCACGGGATGCCGTTCTGCGCGGCGATCAGGGTCGTCTCCGGGTGCAGCAGGGGCTTCACCATCGGCCCAGCCGCGGCGTAACCGTTGGCCTTGAGGCCGAGGAACACGTGGTCGACCGGGCCGATGCTGCCCGGATCGTCGGTGACCCGTGGCCGCGCCACGAAGTCTCCGCGTGCGCTGAGCACGCGGACGCCTGCGTTCTTCATTGCTTCGAGGTGGGGGCCCCGGGCCACGAGGTGGACCTCGGCCCCCGCCCGGCTGAGATGGGCACCGACATACGCGCCGATGGCGCCGGCGCCGAGAACTGCGACTTTCACGGCGTCACTCCTTGTGTGAGGATTGTATGCAGTATACGGTATGGGTACATCTCGTCAATGTGTTCGCCGCCGATGGAGCAGGTCCGGAAAACGGGGTGCGCGCGAATGAACATGCTCAGCGAATGGACCGCGGCGGTGTGCGCCGAACTCGGCCTGGATGCCCGGGACTGCGAACGCGCGGTGGTGCTGAAGGTGGCCAGGGAGTCCGCCGCGGCGGTCGCCCGGCCCGCGGCACCGATCACCGCTTTCCTGCTCGGCGTGGCGGTCGGGCGGGGCGTTCCGGCGGGCGAGGCGGTGGCGCGCGTGCACCGCCTGGCCGATCACTGGCCACGGATCGATTGGCGCGACTGAAGATCAGCGTCCGCCCGGCGATTGGGGGTGGACACGATCAACGCCGGGGTCCACGATATGGATTCATACGGTATGCAGTATGCGGAACACCGCGAGCGGGTAAGGCAGTACGACCGAGTGAGGAGTGACGAGGCAGATGGCGCAGACGGTCCAGACAGTGCCGGAGAGCGCCGCAGGGGTCAGTGAGCCGGCGCGCACGGAAACGCCCGAGCTGATCTCCGGCGGCCACCTCGTGGCGAAGGCACTCAAGGCCGAGGGCGTGGACGTGGTCTTCACCCTCTGCGGCGGGCACATCATCGACATCTACGACGGGTGCGTGGACGAGGGCATCGACGTGGTCGACGTCCGGCACGAGCAGGTCGCGGCCCACGCGGCCGACGGGTACGCCCGGATCACCGGCAAGCCGGGCTGCGCGGTGGTCACCGCCGGGCCGGGCACCACCGACGCGGTCACCGGCGTGGCGAACGCGCTGCGCGCGGAGAGCCCGATGCTGCTGATCGGCGGCCAGGGTGCGTTGTCCCAGCACAAGATGGGGTCCCTGCAGGACCTCCCGCACGTGGACATGATGACGCCGATCACCAAGTTCGCCGCCACGGTACCGGCGACCGAACGCGTGGCGGACATCGTCTCGATGGCCTTCCGCGAATGCTTCCACGGCGCGCCGGGGCCCGCCTTCCTGGAGATCCCGCGCGACGTGCTCGACGCGAAGGTCCCGGTGGAGAAGGCCCGTGTGCCCGAAGCCGGGCACTACCGCGCCTCCACCCGGTCCGCCGGTGACCCGGTGGCCATCGAGAAACTCGCGGACCTGCTGGCGCACGCCGAAAAACCGTGTGTGCTGCTGGGCAGCCAGGTGTGGACCTGCCGGGCCACCGAGGCGGCCACCGAGTTCGCGCGGCGGCTCAACGTGCCCGCCTACATGAACGGCTCCGGGCGCGGCACGCTACCGCCCGGCGACCCCCACCACTTCCAGCTCTCGCGGCGCTACGCGTTCAACAACGCCGACCTGATCATCATCGTCGGCACCCCGTTCGACTTCCGGATGGGTTACGGGCGCAGGCTTTCCCACGAGGCGACCGTGGTGCAGGTCGACCTGGACTACCGCACCGTCGGCAAGAACCGCGACGTGGACCTCGGCATCGTCGGTGACGCCGGGCTGGTGCTGACCGCGGTCACCGCGGCCTCCTCGGGACGGATCAGCAACGGCGCGGTCAAGCGCAAGGCGTGGCTGGAGGAACTGCGCGCGGTGGAGAACGAGGCGTACCAGAAGCGCCTGCCGCGCCAGCTCTCCGAGCGCGACCCGATCGACCCGTACCGCCTGGTGCACGAGATCAACGAGTTCCTCACCGAGGACTCCATCTACATCGGTGACGGCGGCGACATCGTCACCTTCTCCGGGCAGGTGGTGCAGCCCAAGTCGCCGGGCCACTGGATGGACCCCGGTCCACTAGGGACACTCGGGGTCGGTGTGCCGTTCGCGATGGCGGCGAAGTACGCCCGACCGGAGTCCGAAGTGGTCTGCCTCTTCGGCGACGGCGCGTTCAGCCTGACCGGCTGGGACTTCGAGACGATGGTCCGGTTCGACCTGCCGTTCGTCGGCATCGTCGGCAACAACTCGTCGATGAACCAGATCCGCTACGGCCAGATCCAGAAGTACGGCGAACCACGCGGGCGCATCGGCAACACCCTCGGCGACGTCCGCTACGACGAGTTCGCCCGGATGCTCGGCGGCTACGGCGAAGAGGTCCGCGACCCCGCGGACATCCGGCCGGCGCTCGAGCGCGCCAGGGAGTCCGGCAAGCCGTCGCTGATCAACGTCTGGGTCGACCCCGACGTCTACGCGCCGGGAACGATGAACCAGACCATGTACAAGTAGGGGAGTGCGGAGATGACCAAGGCGTTGGCGGGCATTCGCGTGCTCGACATGACCCACGTGCAGTCCGGGCCGTCGTGCACCCAGATCCTGGCGTGGCTCGGCGCGGACGTGGTGAAGCTGGAGGCGCCCTCCGGTGACATCACCCGCAAGCAGCTGCGTGATCTGCCCGATGTGGACAGTCTCTACTTCACCATGCTGAACAGCAACAAGCGCAGCATCACGCTCAACATGAAGAGCGAACGGGGCAAGGAACTGTTCACCGAGATGGTGCCCCGCTTCGACATCCTGGTGGAGAACTTCGGCCCGGGCACCATCGAGCGGATGGGCTACGGCTGGGACCGGCTGCAGGAACTGAACCCGCGGCTGGTCTACGCCTCGATCAAGGGTTTCGGGGAAGGACCGTACAAGCACTTCAAGGCCTACGAAGTGGTCGCGCAGGCGATGGGCGGCTCGATGAGCACCACCGGTTTCGAGGACGGCTCGCCGCTGGCGACCGGCGCGCAGATCGGCGACTCGGGCACCGGCATCCACACCGTGGCCGGCATCCTCGCCGCGCTCTACCAGCGTGAGCACACCGGGCGCGGGCAGCGGGTCACCGTGGCCATGCAGCACGCCGTGCTGAACCTGTGCCGCGTCAAGCTGCGCGACCAGCAGCGCCTGAGCCACGGGCCGCTGGCGGAGTACCCGAACGAGAACTTCGGCGACGAGGTGCCGCGGTCGGGCAACGCCTCCGGCGGCGGGCAGCCGGGCTGGGCGGTGCGGTGCGCGCCCGGCGGGCCGAACGACTACGTCTACGTGATCGTGCAGCCGGTCGGCTGGGAGCCCATCGCGAAGCTGATCGGCCGCCCGGAACTGGCCGAGGACCCCGAATGGGCCACCCCGGAGGCCCGGCTGCCGAAGCTGGACAAGATGTTCCAGCTGATCGAGGAGTGGACGATCAACCACAGCAAGTGGGAGGTGCTCGCGAAGCTCAACGCGCACAACGTCCCCTGTGGACCGATCATGTCCACCAAGGAGCTGATCGAGGACACCTCGCTGGCCGACAACGACATGGTGGTGCGCGTCGAGCACCCGCAGCGCGGGGAGTTCACCACGGTCGGCTGCCCGATCAAGCTGTCCGACTCCCCGGTCGACGTCGAGCGCTCACCGCTGCTCGGTGAGCACAACCAGGAAATCTTCAGCGACGAGCTCGGCGTGGACGCGGCCGAACTCGCGGAGCTTCAGTCGAACGGAGTGATCTGAGGTGCCGGAGACCAACGCGGACACCGCCGTGGTGCGGGAAGTACTCGACAAGGTCCGCGCGGAAGGGCGGGCCGCGCTGACCGCCCCGGAGGGCAGGCGGATCTGCGAGGCCTACGGCATCCCGACGCCCGGCGAAGGGCTGGCCACCACCGAAGAGGAAGCGGCGAAACTGGCCGCGGACCTCGGATTCCCGGTGGCGCTGAAGATCGTCTCGCCGGACATCCTGCACAAGACCGACGCCGGCGGGGTGCTGGTCGGGGTCGACAGCGCCGACGAGGTGCGCGAGGGGTACCGGAAGATCCTGGCCAACGCCAAGGCCTACGACGCCTCCGCGGAGATCGCCGGTATCCAGGTGCAGCAGATGCTCGCCGGTGGCCAGGAGGTGATCGTCGGCGCGACCACCGACCCGACCTTCGGCAAGGTGGTCGCGTTCGGCCTCGGCGGCGTGCTGGTCGAGGTGCTCAAGGACATCACCTTCCGGCTCGCGCCGATCGACGCGGCCGAAGCCAGGTCCATGTTGGACGGTATCGAGGCGGCCGAGGTGCTGCGCGGGGTGCGTGGCGCGGACCCGGTGGACGCCGACGCGCTGTCCGCGGTGGTCGAGCGGGTTTCCGCGCTGGTCACCGACTTCCCGGAGATCGCCGAAGTGGACCTGAACCCGGTGTTCGCCACCAAGGACGGGGCCACCGCGGCCGACGTCCGCATCCTGGTGGCGACCGAGGAGGTCGCCGCGCCGGTCCGGCACGAGCCGGAAGAGATCCTGCGCGTGATGACCAAGCTGATGAACCCGGCCGGGATCGCGGTGATCGGCGCGTCGAACGAGGCCGGCAAGATCGGCAACTCGGTGATGCGCAACCTGATCGGCGGCGGGTACGCCGGCGAGATCTACCCGGTCAACCCGAAGTCCGACGAGGTCGAAGGGCGTAAGGCCTACCAGGCGATCGGCGACGTGCCCGGCGAGATCGACGTCGCGGTGTTCGCCATCCCGGCGAAGTTCGTGCCGGGCGCGCTGGAGGAGTGCGGTGCCAAGGGCGTCTCGGCCGCGGTGCTGATCCCGTCCGGCTTCGCCGAGACCGGCAACGTCGAACTGCAGGACCAGGTGGTCGAAGTGGCCCGGCGGCACGGCATCCGCCTGCTCGGGCCGAACATCTACGGCTACTACTACACGCCGAGCAACCTCTGCGCCACCTTCTGCACGCCGTACGACGTGCGCGGCGGGGTCGCGCTGACCTCGCAGAGCGGCGGGATCGGCATGGCCATCCTCGGTTTCAGCCGGACCACGAAGATGGGCGTCTCGGCGATCGTCGGCCTGGGCAACAAGTCCGATGTGGACGAAGACGACCTGCTGACCTTTTTCGAGCACGACGACAACACCACGTGCGTGGCGATGCACCTCGAAGACCTCAAGGACGGCAGGGCGTTCGTCGACGCCGCGCGCCGGATCACCAAGAAGAAGCCGGTGGTGGTGCTCAAGGCCGGGCGGACCGCGCTCGGCGCGCGGGCGGCCAGTTCGCACACCGGCGCGCTGGCCGGTGACGACAAGGTCTACGACGACATCCTCCGCCAGGCCGGGGTGGTGCGCGCGCCGGGGCTGAACGAGATGCTCGAATACGCCCGCGGCCTGCCGTTGCTGCCCACGCCCCAGGGCGAGAACGTGGTGATCATCACCGGGGCGGGCGGGTCCGGCGTGCTGCTCTCCGACGCCTGTGTCGAAGCCGGACTGTCCTTGATGGACATTCCTCCCGATCTGGACGAGTCCTTCCGCAAGTTCATCCCGCCCTTCGGCGCGGCGGGCAACCCGATCGACATCACCGGCGGCGAGCCACCGTCGACCTATGAGGCCACGGTCCGCCTCGGCCTGACCGACGAGCGCATCCACGCGCTGATCCTCGGTTACTGGCACACCATCGTCACCCCGCCGATGGTCTTCGCCGAACTGATCGCCAAGGTCGTGCAGGAAGCCAGGGACCAGGGCATCGACAAGCCGGTGGTCGCCTCGCTGGCGGGGGACACCGAAGTCGAGCAAGCCTGCGAATACCTGTTCGACCACGGCATCGTCGCCTACCCCTACACCACCGAGCGCCCGGTCGAGGTGCTCGGCGCGAAGTACCGGTGGGCGCGGTCGGCGGGGCTGCTCCGCCCGGCCTGATCCGCGGGCGCGGCCGGGAGGGGGTTTTCCACTCGAGCGAAAAGAAGTGCGGCTGACTACAACGCGGTGAAACGGAGAGGCCAATGGTGGATTCTTCGAAAGTCCCGATCCCGGGATCGGCGAGCGGTGAGGCCGGGGCTCCACCCGCGGCCGGGGAGGAACGGGTCTGGAAGGCGGGCGGCCTCGAGCCGATGCCGATCCGCCCGCTGCCCGAGGCACCACCTTCGATCCACATCCTCGGACCGACGGTGTTCCTGGTGGCGCTGGGTGTCGGCATGGGCGAGTCCTACATGTGGCCCAGGCTGGTGCTGGTGTTCGGGCCGGACATCCGGTGGCTGTTCCTGATCGGCGTGACGCTGCAGGCCATCGTGATGCTGGAGATGGCGCGGTACGCGATGGCGACCGGGGAGAGCATCTTCACCGGCGCCGCGCGCATCTTCAAACCGCTGATGTGGTTTTTCTTCGTCACGGCGATCCTGGTCTACATCTGGCCAGGGCACGTGTCGGCGGGAGCGGCGGCACTGGAGGAGATCACCGGCATACCCTGGGTCGTGGCCGCCTGCGTGGGCCTGATCCTGGTCGGGATCATCTTCAGCCTGGCCAAGGTGATCTACAACCTGCTCGAGAACCTGCTGTCGGTGATGATCGGGCTGCTGGTGGTCGGCACCGCGGTGGTGGCCTCGATGGTCGGCAACTGGAGCGACGTGACCAGCACGCTGTCGGGCATGTTCGCCTTCGGCTACTTCCCGCAGGAGGCGATGTCCTCGACCTGGTTCCCGATCGTGGTGGGCTCGATCGCCTTCGCCGGGCCGTCGGGCATGCAGCAGATGTGGTACACGCTGCACCTGCGCGACAGCGGAGCCGGCATGGGCAGCCACATCCCCAAGATCCGCGGCCTGCGCCACGCCGGCAACGAGGAGCAGATGCCCTCGCGCGGCTACATGTTCGACACCTCCGACCCGGAGGAGATGCGCAAGTGGAAGGGCTGGCGACGGTGGGTCACCTTCGACGCGCTGCTGTTGTTCTGGGGCGTGACGATGCTGGTGACGATCTCGTTCACCGTGCTCGCCAGGGCCGCGGACCGCAACAGCCCGGACGTCAAGGCACTGATCGAGTCCGGTGAGCGCGAGGCGGCGCTGAGCGCGATGTCGAACACCTTCTCCACGGTCGGCGGCCCGGTGCTCGGCACGGTGTTCCTCAGCTTCATCGCGCTGATCGGGATGAACGCCACGCTGGGCCTGTTCGACTCGTTCTCCCGCGGTCAGGCGGACATGACCTACTTCTTCGTGCCCGGCGCGAAGAAACTGAAGATGTCGCACCTCTACGCGGGGTTCCTGTGGGGCCTGATCCTGTTCGGCATCGGCATCCTGCTCTTCGGCCCGGCCGACGGACCGAGCCAGATCCTGGACGTGCTGGCGTTCCTGTCGGCGTTCTCGATGGGCGCCTACTGCGTCGTGCTGCTGCTGGTGAACAACAAGCTGCTGCCGAAACCGATCCGCCCGAAGCTGTGGACGAACCTGGTGATCGGCTTCGGCGCGGTGTTCTACCTCGGCATGCTGTTCTACAGCCTCATCCGCTTCGGCGTGGTGCTGGACTGATGGGCGCGGTGGACACCGGGCGGATCCGCCGTACCGGTGAGCTGGCCCTGCCCGGGTTCGCCGTGGGCGCGCTGGCCGGCGTGGTGGCGGGGGGACTGACCGCGATCGCCGGTCAGCCCCTCGGCTGGGCGATGACCTCCGCGGTGGGGCTCGCGCTGCCGCTGGGGCTCGTCGGCGGGCTGTACAGCCTGCTGATGGTCCACGGGGTGGTCCGGCCGGGCACCTTCGCCCCGGCCGCGCTCCTCTGGCTGGTGGGGTTCCCGCTGGGCAGGCTGGTGCAGGAGGTGGCCGCGCGCTACGTGATCCTCGGCGAGCCGGGCGTACCCGAAGACCTGCTCGGCTTCCTGGCCTTCCAGGCGATCATCAGCGCCGGGTTCGCCATCGGGTTCCTCTGGATGCACGAGCGCATCGCACCGCAGTGGCTGGCCAAGATCGCGGTGCGCAACCCCGACGCCGCGGTGGCCTATGACCGGTACGCGGCCCATTCGCGGCTGCTGCACAGCGCCAAGCAAGCACGGCGGGAGGCGAAAGCCAAAGCACGCGCCGACCGCCGGTGACGACGAAAGGTGACCATGGACTTCCCCGCCTGGGTGTGGATCGTGACCGTGGCCGTGCTGGCCGCCGTCATCCTGCTCGACTTCTGGCTGGTGGCCCGCAATCCCCGTGATCCCTCGCTGCGCGAGTGCACCGGGTGGGTCGCGCTCTACGTCGGCCTGGCGTGCGCGTTCGGCCTCGGCCTGGTGGCGTTCGCCGGGCCGAAGGCCGGGGGCGAGTTCTTCGCCGGCTGGCTCACCGAGTACTCGCTCTCGGTGGACAACCTCTTCGTTTTCGTGATCATCATGGGCACCTTCGCGGTGCCGAAGCTCTACCGGCAGAAGGTGCTGCTCGTCGGCATCGTGCTGGCGCTGCTGATGCGCGCGGTGTTCATCGCGGTCGGCGCGCAGGCGCTGGAGAACTTCGCCTGGCTGTTCTACGTCTTCGGCGCGTTCCTGGTGTTCACCGCCTGGAAGCTGATGCGCCACAACGGGGAAGAGGAGGACTTCAAGGAGAACGCCGTGCTGCGGCTGACCAAGCGGGTGCTGCCCACGGCCGAGGACTACGACGGCGCGCGGCTGGTGACCAAAGTGGACGGACGGCGGCTGGTGACGCCGATGCTGATCGTGATGGTCGCGATCGGCACCACCGACCTGCTGTTCGCCCTCGACTCCATCCCGGCCATCTTCGGCCTGACCAAGGAGCCGTACCTGGTGTTCACCGCGAACGCCTTCGCGCTGATGGGCCTGCGCCAGCTGTTCTTCCTGATCGGCGGACTGCTGGACAAGCTCGTCTACCTCAGCTACGGCCTCGCGGTGATCCTCGGGTTCATCGGGGTCAAGCTGGTGCTCGAAGCGTTGCACCACGACGGGGTCGCCTGGGCCCCGGCCATCCCCATCGTGGTGTCGTTGTCGGTGATCATGGGCACGCTGGCCCTGACCACGGTGGTGAGCCTGCTCAAGACCCGGTCGGACCGGATCAGGGCAGCCAAGGCGGCCGAGCAGGCCGCACCGGTCACCACCTCATCGTGAGCGGTGCTCAGGAGACGGGTGCACGCCGCTCGCCGCTGGTGCCCTTCGCCTCGCGGCGGAGGTACTGTTCGACCTCGGTGCCGGGGTCGCGGCGGGCGGCCTCCATCGCGGTCGCCAGGCCGAGGCCCATCGCGCGGCCGTCGGCGTTGAAGCCGCGGGGAGCGCCGAGCACACCCTTGAGCAGTTCCTTCATCGTGCGCATGACTGTTCCACCTTCTTTCCGGAGGTACCCAGGTTTCTTCCCGCCGGGGCGGGCCGTCATCGGCCCGTCCCGGTGCTGGGTGTGGCTTGTTGTTCGCTGGTGCGCCGGGCGGGGTTACCGCCGCGCGGACGCGGTGCCGGGACGGCGCCGGGTGCGGACCAGTGCCGGCGGCTGCTCGGGCTTCGCGTCGGACTTTCGCTGGTCCAAATAGGACTTGCGGGTGCGCTCGGTGTGCTCGCGCATGATCCGCGCGGCGGCGTCGGCATCGCCCTTTTCGATGGCGTCGACCATCTTGGCGTGCTCCTGCCAGGACCGCTTGCCGCGTTGCCGGGCGATCGGCGTGTAGTACCAGCGCACCCGGCGGTCGACCTGGGTGGCGAAGTCGAGCAGTACGCGGTTCCCGGACAGCTCGGTCACGCAGCGGTGCAGGGCGGCGTTGGCCTCCACCATGCCTTCGATGTCGTCGACGGCGACCGCGGCTTCACCCTGGCGGCACAGCTCGCGCAGCCGGGCCACCCCGGCCGCGTCCGCGTGCATCGCCGCCAGGCGGGCGGATTCGGTCTCCAGCAGGGCGCGGACCACCAGCAGCTCGTCGGCCTCGGCCTCGGTGGGCACGTGGACGAAGGCGCCGTAGCCGGGGCGCAGATCCACCCAGCCCTCGGAGTTCAGCAGCTGCAGTGCTTCGCGGACCGGCTGGCGGGACACGCCCAGCATCTCCGCCAGCTCGCTTTCGACCAGGTGCTGGCCTGCGGCGAGGTGCCCGGAGATGATCAGCTCCTGCATCGACTGGTACACCCGCTCGCGCAGGGGCACCGGCCGGTCGATCCGGCGAGCCGCCACGCTTGTCGGCAACTCCGTCGGCTGCATGATGTTTCTCCCAGGCTCGGTCGGCGGGGCCGCACCGGTGGCTCCGGCGACTCCCCGTAGTTTTTCGTCGACTGCCTACAGCATACAATGCGAATCTTTGTCCGGTTTGGTGAAGGCAGTCACACATCGGGTGTTTCCAGTGTGACATGGCTTTCACCCGCCCGCTTCACCGCCGGACGCAGGGGGTGAGGCCTTCCGCCGCATGACCGCCGGAGTGTGGTCATCCCCTTCGATTGTCAAACTCCGGGTAATGGGGAACGGGTAGCCGGAATCGTGCTGAGCAAACCCGGCTGCCGCAGGCGGCGGCACAACGCGGCCGCGCCGAGCGCGAGCGCGCCGGCGATGAGGAAGATCGAGGTATAGCCCCAACTGGTGGCCACCAGCGCCACCGCGCCGACACCCGCCACGCCACCGAGCGCCTTCGCGCTGTAGATGACGGCGTTCGTTTCGAGTTGGGAGCGCTCCCCGAAGTACTCCCGCGCCAGGCTGGCGAACAGCGGGTAGAAGGCGCCACCGCCCGCGCCCGCCACGATCGCCGCGATGAGCAGCAGGGCCACCGAACCGGAGGCCGCGGCTCCGGCGAGCACGATCTGCCCGGCGCCCAGCAACGCCACCACCGCGCGGATGGTGCGCACCCGCCCGGCTTCCGCGGAGATCCGGATGGCCAGCGAGCGGCCGACGCCGTTCACGCCGACCAGCAGGCAGGTGCCGATCGCGGCCGCGGTGAGCCCGAGGTCGTGGCCGATCGCCATCACCGCGAGGAAGGCCACGTCGAGCAGGGAAACCGCGCTGGCGAGGAAAACGATCACGTACATCAGCGGTAGCGCGCCGGTGCGCAGCGCTTCGCGGGAGGAGTACTGGCGGGCGGCGCGGCGCGGGTTGAGGCGGCGGTCCAGCGCCCATTCGCGCGGGTCGAGGTGCGGGGGCCACCAGTTCTCCGGCGGGTCGCGGAACAACAGCGCGGACGCGGCGATGACTCCGCCGAGCACCACCGCGGTGGCGATCAGCACGGGGGAGAGGGAGCCAGTGCTGCTGCCTACGGCGAAAGCGATCACGAACGGCACGCAGCCACAGGCGAAGGCGCCGGTGGCGAGGCTGGTCGCCGCCGCCGACCGTTCCGGGAACCACTTCGCCACCGTGGAGGAGCAGGTGGCGTAGACCAGCCCGGCGCCCGTCCCGCTGAGCACGGAATAGCCGAGCAGGCCCAGGATCCCGGAGTCGAAGGCGAGCGAGAGCGGGCCGAGCGGCACCAGCACCGCGCCGGTCAGCATGGCCGCGCGCGGGCCGATGCGGCCGCGTTCGCGCAGATAGGCCGCCGGGAAACCGGCACCGGCCTGGAAGACCGTCCAGAGCGCGAGCAGCCCGAAGGCCTGGCCCATGGTCCAGCCGCGCTCGAGCAGGCCCGGCACGAGCAGGCCGAAGGCGTACTGGGGCACGCCGATGGCGGCCATCGCGGCCAGCGCGGGGCCGAGGACCCAGGCGCGCGAACGCCCGGTGAGCTGCTCGGCGGCGGGCCCGACCTGATAGGTGCGGCCCAGGTAACCGACTACTTGCTGGGGTGCGCCAGACGGGCTCATCTTCGCCTCCGACCAGGTACGGGCGTTGCCAACATGTTCCATACTGCATACAGTCTACACGTAATGAGACGCAGCACACACCTGCTTCGCGGCAACATCCCAACCAGGAGGACTGATGGGAAGTTTGTCCCTCAAGCCGGGCACCAGCTGGGCAGCCGCCTACGGCCGGTGCGCTGACCTGGCCCCGGAGGCGTTTTCCCCCGAACGGGTCGCGAACCACTGGGGTGGGCGGTGGACCTGGGACGGCAGGCCCGGTGACGCCACCTCGCCGGTCGACGGCAGCGCCATCCACGGCCCGCCGCGCTTGGACGCCGGCACCGCGGCGGGCGCGGTGGACGCCGCGCTCGACGCCCACGTCCGCTGGCGCGAAGTGCCGCTGGCCGAACGCAAGGCGCGGGTCTCGGCCGCGCTCGACTCCCTGACCGAGCACCGCGAACTGCTCGGCCTGCTGCTGGTCTGGGAGATCGGCAAACCGTGGCGCCTGGCGATGGCCGATGTGGACCGGTGCATCGACGGGGTCCGCTGGTACGTCGAGGAGATCGGCCCGATGCTGGAGGACCGGGTGCCGCTGGACGGCCCGGTGAGCAACATCGCCAGCTGGAACTACCCGATGAGCGTGCTGATGCACGCGATGCTGGTGCAGGCGCTCTCGGGCAACGCGGTGATCGCCAAGACGCCGACCGACGGCGGCCTGTGCTGCCTGACCATGGCGGTCGCGCTGGCCGTGCGCGAAGGCCTGCCGCTGACCCTGCTCAGCGGCAGCGGCGCGGAACTGTCCGGCCCGCTGGTCGGCGGCCCGCGCCTGGGCTGCGTGTCCTTTGTGGGCGGTCGCGACGCGGGGGGCCGGATCGCCGCGTCACTGGCCGATCCCGGCAAGCGGCACGTGCTGGAACAGGAAGGGCTGAACTGCTGGGGCGTGTGGGAGTACGGCGACTGGGACACCCTCGCCGGGCAGATCCGCAAGACCTTCGACTACGCCAAGCAGCGGTGCACCGCCTATCCGCGGTTCGTGGTGCAGCGCGAGCTGTTCGACCGCTTCCTCGCGGTCTACCTGCCCGCGGTGCGCTCGGTGCGGTTCGGGCACCCGCTGGCCGTCGAGTCGCCGGAGGACCCGTTGCCGGAGCTGGACTTCGGGCCGCTGATCAACGCGGGCAAGGCGAAGGAACTGGCCGACCAGGTGGAGGAGGCCGTGCGCAACGGCGGGGTACCCCTGCACCGCGGTGAAGTCACCGAAGGGCGGTTCCTGCCGGGGCAGGACACTTCGGCCTACCTGGCGCCGGTGTCCATTCTGGACCCGCCGCGGTCTTCACCGCTGTTCCACGCCGAACCGTTCGGGCCGGTGGACACGATCGAAGTGGTGGACACCGAGGCGCAACTGCTGGCGGCGATGAACGTCAGCAACGGCGCGCTGGTGGCCACGCTGTCCTGCGACGAGGAAAGCACCGCGCAACGGCTCTCGGCGCAGGTGCGCGCGTTCAAGGTCGGGATCAACCGGCCGCGTTCGCGTGGTGACCGGGAGGAGTTGTTCGGCGGGCTGGGCGCTTCGTGGCGCGGGGCGTTCGTCGGTGGCGAACTGCTGGTGCGCTCGGTCACCCGCGGGCCGGAAGGGGAGCGGCCGCCGGGCAACTTCCCGCACTACACGCTGCATTCCTAGACGGGCTCGGGCGGGGTCAGCACGCAGAACTCGTGGCCGTCCGGATCGGCCATGACCACCCAGCTGACCTCGCCCTGGCTGATGTCGGCCCGCTTCGCGCCGAGGGCGAGGAGCCGGTCGACCTCCGCCCGCTGCCCGCCGCCGGGTACGAGATCGAAGTGCAGGCGGTTCTTGCCGTTCTTCGGCGGCAGCGGCGGGCCACCCCAGGTGATCTTCGGGCCGCCGTGGGGTGAGCGGATCGCGGTCTCCTCGTCCTGGTCCCAGACCAGCGGCCAGCCCAGCGCTTCGCTCCAGAAGTAACCGGTCTCCCGCGAGCCCTCACCCGCGACCGCGCCGACGAACCCGCAGTCGGCGAGGAAGTCATTGCCCGGCCCGATGACGCAGAACTCGTTGCCTTCGGGGTCGGCGAGCACCACGTGACCCTCTTCCGGGCGCTGGCCGACGTCGATGTGCCGGGCGCCGAGTCCGAGCGCTTTCGCCACGGTCCGCCGCTGGTCTTCGTGGGACGTGCTGGTCAAGTCGAAGTGCAGGTGGTTCTGGCCGGTCTTCCGCTGGGAGGACGGGGAGAACCGGAGCCGGAAACCGGTGTCGTCGACCGGCAGGAGCGTGTGGCCGTCTCCGGTTCGTTCCCAGTCCAGGAGCCCGCCCCAGAAGCGCGCGAGCGCACGCGGGTCGTTCGCGTCGAAGCAGAGCGCGCCGAGTCGGCAGGTCATCGCCTGGTACCCCCGTACCGGTTGTCCGAAGTGACAATTCGATCTTCCCACGCGTGCCGTGGTTTTCACCGCCTCTCACGAAGACACCGCCCGGCGCGCTCGGGAAGGGTGTGGGCAGGCGGCAGGCAGCGTGGCGCCGAGAGCGAAGGGGAAACCGATGCAGGCACGGATCAAGCGCGGTGTCGCGGTGATGACCGCGGTGGTCGCGGCGGCGGCGGTCGCGGTCGGACTGGCCGGACCCGGTTCGGCGGCGGGCAGCGGGACGATGTCCCCGTCGCTGCGGGCGTACGGGATCACCAGTGACGGCAAGTTGATGGCCACGTTCACCACGGACAGACCCGACGAGCTCAACTGGGTGCGCCGGGTGAGCGGCCTGATCACCGACACCTCGGTGATCGGCATCGACTTCCGCGTGCAGGACGGCAAGTTCTACGCGGTGGGCAACTACGGCGGCATCTACACGATCTCCCTGCCGACCGGGAACTCCGACGTGGTGGTGACGAAGGTTTCGCAGCTGAGCGCCGGGCTGCACGGCACCACCTTCGGCGTCGACTTCAACCCGGCCGCCGACCGGCTGCGGGTGATCAGCGACGTCGGGCAGAACCTGCGGCACAATCTGCACGACGGCACCACGATCTCGGACTCGACGCTGAGCGCCACCCCCGGCGGCTCGGCGATCGCCGGGGTGACCGCGGCCGCGTACACGAACAACGACCTGAACACCACCACCGCCACGACGCTGTTCGACATCAACACCCTGAGCGCGCAGGTGGTCGTGCAGTCACCGGCCAACAACGGCCTGCTGGCCCCGACCGGCTCGCTCGGCACCACCGCCGCCACGAACGCCGGCGCGGACATCTACAGCGACGTGGTGGGCGGCAAGACCGTGTCGAACTCGGGGTTCGCCACGCTGATCGGCTCGACCGGTGACGCGATGCTCTACGACTTCGACCCGCTCACCGGCGCGGCCCAGTCGCTCGGCATCTTCCCCTTGCTGATCACGGACATCGCCGTAGCACTGGACACCAACTAGCTCCCCGGGGGCGGGTGACACAAATGTGGCTTTCGGGGCGTTTTCCGCTCCGAAAGCCACATTTGTGTCCTGTGCGGGGTGTCAGCGCAGCAGGCGGACGGCGGCCTGGATGATCGGGTCCACGAGGGACGGATCGGCGGCGACCTGGGCCAGCAGGTCCGTCCGCATCCGCGGGTCCCAGAACTGCCGGATGTGCTGCGCGATGGTGGCCGCGGCCCGGTCCTCCGGCTGGCCGCGGAACTGCAGGGCGATCTCGTTGGCCAGGCGGACCTGGGGGTTGCCGCTCACGCGCCTACTCCGCCATCGCCGGGACGACGGGGCCGGACTGGCTGGATTGGCCGGATTGGCCGGATTGGCGCAGTGCCACCTGCACCGCGGTCACCTTGTACTCCGGGCAGTTCGTGGCCCAGTCGGAGTTCTCCGTGGTCACCACGTTCGCCCCGGTCACCGGGTGGTGGAAGGTGGTGTAGACCACGCCGACCGGCATCCGGTCCGAAAGCACCGCCCGCAGCTTCGTCTCGCCGACCCGGCTGGCCAGCGAAACCTCGTCGCCGTCGGTGATGCCGCGGACCTCGGCGTCGTGCGGGTGGATCTCCAGCAGGTCCTCCGGGTGCCAGGCCACGTTCTTCGTGCGCCGCGTCTGCGCGCCCACGTTGTACTGGCTCAGGATCCGCCCGGTGGTCAGGATCAGCGGGAACTTGCGCGTGCTGCGTTCCTCGGTCGGCACGAACGTGGTCGGCACGAACCGGCCCTTGCCGCGCACGAACCCGTCCACGTGCATGATCGGCGTGCCTTCGGGGGCCTTGTCGTTGCACGGCCACTGCACGCTGCCGAGCTTGTCCAGCTTCTCGAACGACACCCCGGCGAAGGTCGGGGTCACCGCGGCGATCTCGTCCATGATCTCGCTGGTCCGCGCGTACGACATCGGGTAGTCCATCGCCTCGGCGATCTCGCAGACGATTTCCCACTCCTGCTTGCCGGTCTTCGGCGCCATCACCGGGCGCACCCGGTTGATCCGGCGCTCGGCGTTGGTGAACGTGCCGTCCTTCTCCAGGAACGAGGTGCCCGGCAGGAACACGTGCGCGAACTTCGCCGTCTCGTTGAGGAACAGGTCCTGCACCACCAGCAGGTCCAGCGCTTCGAGCGCGGCCGTGACGTGCTTGGTGTTCGGGTCGGACTGCGCGATGTCCTCGCCCTGCACGAACAGGGCGCGGAAGGTGCCGTCGATCGCCGCGTCGAACATGTTCGGGATGCGCAGGCCGGGCTGGGCCATCAGCGGGCGGTCCCACAGCGTCTCGAACACCTCGCGCACCGCGTCGTCGGACACGTGACGGTAGCCGGAAAGCTCGTGCGGGAACGAACCCATGTCGCACGAACCCTGCACGTTGTTCTGCCCGCGCAACGGGTTGACCCCGACGCCCTCGCGGCCGATGTTGCCGGTCGCCATGGCCAGGTTCGCCATGCCCATCACCATGGTCGAGCCCTGGCTGTGCTCGGTGACGCCCAGTCCGTAGTAGATCGCGGCGTTGCCACCGGTGGCGTAGAGCCGTGCCGCGGCCCGCAGTTCGCCCGCCGGGACACCGGTGATCTCTTCGACGGCCTCCGGGCTGTTCTCCGGGCGCGCGATGAACTCCGCCCAGTCGTCGAAGTCCTCGCACCGCTCGTCCACAAAAGACTGATCGACCAGTCCCTCGGTGACCACCACGTGCGCCATCGCGTTGACCACCGCGACGTTCGTGCCCGGCGCCAGCTGCAGGTGGTGCGCGGCTTCGACGTGCGGCGAGCGCACCAGATCGATCCGGCGCGGGTCGATCACCACGAGCTTCGCGCCTTCACGCAGCCGCCGCTTCATCCGCGAGGCGAACACCGGATGCCCGTCGGTCGGGTTCGCGCCGATCACCACGATCACGTCGGACCGCGCCACCGAACGGAAGTCCTGCGTACCGGCCGAGGTGCCGAAGGTCTGCTTCAGCCCGTAACCGGTGGGGGAGTGGCAGACCCGCGCACAGGTGTCCACGTTGTTGTTGCCGAACGCGGCACGCACCATCTTCTGCACCACGTACACCTCTTCGTTGGTGCAGCGGGAAGAAGTGATGCCACCGATGGCGCCGACGCCGTGGCGGGCCTGCACCTCGCGCATCTTCTCGGCCACGTAGGTGATCGCGGTGTCCCATTCGACTTCACGCCACTCGTCGGTGATCTTCTCCCGGACCATCGGCTTGTACACCCGGTCCGGGTGGGTGGCGTAGCCGAAGGCGAACCGGCCCTTGACGCACGAGTGGCCCTCGTTGGCGCCGCCGTCCTTGTGCGGCACCATGCGCACCAGTTCGTCACCACGCAGTTCGGCCTTGAACGAGCAGCCGACCCCGCAGTAGGCGCAGGTGGTGAGCACGCTGCGGGTCGGCATGCCCAGCTCGACCACCGACTTCTCCTCCAGCGTGGCCGTCGGGCAGGCCTGCACGCAGGCACCGCAGGACACGCACTCGGAGTCCATGAACAGCTCGCCCGCGCTCGCGGCGACCTTCGAATCGAAGCCGCGGCCTTCGATGGTCAGCGCGAAGGTGCCCTGGACCTCGCCGCAGGCCCGCACGCAGCGCGAGCAGGCGATGCACTTGGACGGGGTGAAGTCGAAGTAGGGGTTGCTGTGGTCGGTCTCCAGGTCGAGGTGGTTCTCGCCCTCGTAGCCGTAGCGGACCTGGCGCAGGCCCACCACACCGGACATGTCCTGCAGTTCGCAGTCGCCGTTGGCCGAGCAGGTCAGGCAGTCGAGCGGGTGGTCGGAGATGTAGAGCTCCATCACGCCCTGCCGCAGCTTCTCCACCCGCGGGGTCTGCGTGCGGACCTTCATGCCCTCGGCGACCGGCGTGGTGCACGAAGCGGGGGTGCCGCGGCGGCCGTCGATCTCCACCAGGCACAGCCGGCACGAGCCGAAGGCGTCCAGGCTGTCGGTGGCGCACAGCTTCGGGATGTCGATGCCGGACAGCGCCGCCGCGCGCATCACCGAGGTGCCTTCGGGCACCGCCACGGGATGGCCGTCGACCTCGAGTGAGACGGTGGCCGGGCCCGGCATCGCCGGGGTGCCGAGATCGTGTTCCTTGTACAGCGTCATGACTGGCTCTCCTGCCGCGCCGTGAAGTCGTCCGGGAAGTGGCGGAGGGCGCTGAGCACCGGGTTCGGCGTGAGCCCGCCCATCGCGCACAGCGATCCGTCGGTCATCAGGTCACAGAGATCGCCCAGCAGGGCCAGGTTCGCGTCGGGGTCCTCACCGGCGACGATGCGGTCGATGGTCTCCACCCCGCGCACCGAGCCGACCCGGCAGGGCGTGCACTTGCCGCACGACTCCTCCGCGCAGAACTCCATCGCGAACCGGGCCATCGACGCCATGTCGACGGTGTCGTCGAAGACCACGATGCCGCCGTGGCCGAGCATCGCGTTCACCGCGGCGAACGCCTCGTAGTCCAAGGGGACGTCCAACTGGTCGGCCGGGAGGTAGGCGCCGAGCGGGCCGCCGACCTGCACCGCGCGCACCGGCCTGCCCGAGCGGGTGCCCCCGCCGTAGTCGTTGATCAGTTCGCCGAGCGACATGCCGAAGGCCGTCTCGAACACCCCGCCGCGGGCGATGTTGCCCGCCAGCTGGAACACCTGCGTACCGCGCGAGCGTTCGCGGCCCAGCGCGGCGTAGGCCTCGGCGCCGTCGGACAGGATCACCGGCACCGACGCGAGGGTGAGCACGTTGTTCACCACCGTCGGCTTGCCGAACAGCCCGGTGATCGCCGGGATCGGCGGTTTGGCGCGCACCATGCCGCGCTTGCCCTCCAGGCTTTCCAGCATGGAGGTCTCTTCACCGCAGATGTAGGCGCCCGCGCCGACGCGCACGAACAGGTCGAACCGCCTGCCGGAGCCGAGGATGTCCTCGCCGAGCCACCCGTGGGCGTAGGCGATTTCGATGGCCTGGCGCAGGGTCTGCACCGCGTCCGGGTACTCGGACCGCAGGTAGACGTAGCCTTCGGTGGCGCCGGTCGCGCAGGCGGCGATGGTCATGCCTTCGATCAGGCAGAACGGGTCGCCCTCGATCAGCATGCGATCGGCGAAGGTACCGCTGTCGCCTTCGTCGGCGTTGCAGCAGATGAACTTCGGCTCCGCCGGGGCGTCGAGCACCGTCTTCCACTTGATGCCCGCGGGGAACCCGGCGCCGCCGCGGCCGCGAAGGCCGGATTCGGTCACCGCGGCGACCACCGCGGCAGGCTCCTGTTCGAGCGCCCGGCGCAGCCCGGCGATCCCGCCGTGGGTGAGGTAGTCCTCGGCGGACAGCGGATCGGTGACGCCCACCCGCGCGAAGCAGAGCCGCGTCTGGCCGCTCATCCACGGCAGGTCCTCGACGCGGCCGAGGTTCAGCTCGTGCTCGCCGTCGTCCAGGATCGCCGCGAGCACTTCGCCCGCGCGGCCCGGGGTGACCGGCCCGTAGCCGACGCGGCCCCGGTCGGTGATCACCTCGACCAGCGGTTCCAGCCACAGCATGCCGCGGGAACCGTTGCGCACCAGGCGGATGTCCTCACCCGCCGCTGCGGCCTGGCGCGCGATCGCGTCGGCGACGGCGTCCGCGCCGACCGAGACGGCCGCGGAATCGCGGGGGACGTAGATCGTGGTGGTCATGCTTTGCCCGCCTCCGCTTCGGCGATGATGCTGTCCAGTGCGGCCTCGTCGAGCCTGCCGTGCAGGCGCCCGTCGACCTGGGCGGCCGGGCCGAGCGCGCAGTTGCCCAGGCAGAAGACCTGCTCGAGGGTCACCGAGCCGTCGGCCGTGGTCTGGCCGAGCTTGCTGCCCAGCACCTGTTCGGCGTGGGCGAGAAGGCGTTCCGCGCCGACCGACCGGCAGGCCTCCGCGCGGCACAGCTTCACCACGGTGCGGCCAGGCGGTTCGGTGCGGAAGTCGGTGTAGAAGCTGATCACCCCGTGCACGTCGGCGCGGGAGAGGTTCAGCTCCTTGGCCACCAGGGGCAGCAGTGCCTGGTCGAGGTAGCCGAATTCGGCCTGCAGCGCGTGCAGGATCGGCAGCAGCGCGCCCCGGTCACCGCGGTGTGCGTCGACCACGGCACGTGCGCGGTCGGCCATGTCGCTCATCGGTCCGCTCCCCTCCGGCTTGGCTGCATACGGTATACACTACGGTACCGAGTTCGGCCGTGCCGGGAAAGGGGTGGAGTGGTTCAGCGGGATTCGGTGGCGAGCTTGACGCCCAGCCCGATCAGCACGGTGGCGGTCAGCCGGTCGAGCACGCGGCGCACGCGGTCGCGGAGCAGGAGGCGGCGGGCCCGGGCGGCGGTCCAGACGAGCAGCGGGTACCAGGCGAAGGTGACGGCCAGGTGGATGGTCACCAGGAGCGCGCCCCAGGCGGTCGAACCGGGGCCCACGGGCAGGAACTGGGGGAGCAGGCTGACGTAGAAGACGCCGACCTTGGGGTTGAGCAGGTTGGTGAGCAGACCCGCGCGCAGCGCACTGGTGGCGGACCCGTCCTCCAGCGGCACGACCGGCCCGCGGTGGCGGGGGAGCGACTTCCAGAGGGCCGAGGCGCCGAGCCAGATGAGGTAGGCCGCGCCCGCGATGCGCACCACCTGGTAGGCGACCTCGGAGGCGGCGAGCAGCGCGGTGAGCCCGGCGAGGCTCGCCGTGGCCCAGACCAGGCAGCCGAGCGCGATGCCGGTGACCGCCCGCAACCCGGCGCGCCGCCCGCCGAGCAGCGTGTGGCGCAGCACGAGGAGCGTGTCGATGCCGGGCGTGGCCACCCCGAGGAACGCGACGAGGGTCCAGGTGAGCAACGCCGTCTCGGACACGGGGCCTCCTCAGGCTTGCGGGGGTGTTCCCCACGTCATCCTGGCCGCGGCGGCGCCCGCCTTCAAGGGATCCCGGCGATCTTGAGCGTCGAGTCCCTTCGCCAATGCTATGAGTGGGGCATTACTTGCATTCAACGCTAGTAATGCCCCACTCATAGCATTCAGCGTGGGGGGTATGGCCGGAATGCCCGCTTGTCAGTGGGTAATTCGGCCGTCTGGCGAAGGCGGGGCGCCGGGCAGGCTCGGCCGTGGGGAGTTCCGGGGAACGAGGAGGCGTGATGACAGGTGCGTTCCGGGTGGAGCCGGACGCCGCGAGATCGGTGGTCCGGTCGATGGAGGACCTCAACGCCACGGCGGCTTCCTCGGCCCGCGACATCGGGTCGCTGGCCATCGACATCGCCTCGTTCGCCGCGATCGGCAGTTCCGTCGGCAGCGCCAACGCCTCCCTCCAGCAGCAGCTCACCGGCGCGCTCAGCCGGTTCGTGGAGCTGATCGGCCAGATCAGCGAGTACGTCCGGCTCTCGGCCGACGGCTACACCGCCGCTGACCAGGCCACCGCGCGCGGCTTCGGCGGCGGACCGGACACCGGCGGCACCCAGGGCGGCGGCGGCGGCGGTCAGCTGCCCGGCCCGCCCCCACAGCCCGCCTCCGATCCGGGCGCCGGGCCGCACGCCTCACAGCAGCCCTCGCTGGCCGACCAGGCGACCTGGCAGGCGGCCGACGCGGGCGCCGACGTGGCCGACGGCATCGGCTGGACCAACGCCAGCAGTCACCTCAAGCACTTCCTGGACAACAGCGGCGCGCCGATCACCGTGGACGCCGACCAGATCGGCCGCGACGTGCCCTCCTTCCGCGGGGTGGTGGACCGGACGGTCGCCGAGCAGATGCGCCAGCTCGCCGCCGAAGCCGCGCGCACCGGGACCTACGGCACCCCGGTCACCTTCGACTCCGGCTGGCACGGCCACTACCTCGGCCCGGCCGAGAGCAAGAACTGGTACTACGCGATGGGCGGCGTCCAGTACTCGGTCACCGGCGTGGCCACCGTGCACCCGCCCGCGCTCCCCGGCGGCGACCCGACCATCGAGATGGACTACCGCGCGCACGTGTTCGACCGCTACAACTGGGACGGCGGCAAGGCCACCCAGATCGGCCCGCTGACGGTCACCGACGCCTCGCTGGCCGAACTGCACCGCTCGGGACTGGCGCAGGAGTACGACATCTCCGGCTCCACCGACCCGCGGCACTACTCCGGCGCGGTACCCGGGGCCGGCACGCAGGTGAGCCTGCCGCAGAGCCCGGACAACCGCGACGGCACCCGCCTGGACATCCGGCGCTAGCATGCCCTTCAGCCAGGAGGAGGACCGGATGAGCACCCCGGCCGCGGAAGCACTGGAGTCCGCTTTGGACTTCGGCGGCATCGTGCTGCCACCGGGCGCCGAGGTGCTCGGCGTGCTCGACCAGCGTGGTATCGACCAGCTCTACGCGCTCGCGGTCGCCGTCGGACCGGACACAGTGGACGGTCTGCTGCGCGCTTCCGGCTTCGGTGGCGAACTGGCGCCGGGACGGCAGGTGTTCCTGCCGCCGGTGCCCGGCTTCGACCCCGACCGCGGCACCGACATCGCTTCGGCGCAGGACGCGCTGCCCGCGGGCCGCTCGCGCCCGGCACGGGTCACCAGGGAGGTGCTCGTCGACCGCAGCGAACCGGCGCGGCCGGTGGCGCACCTCTGGTTCTACACCACCTGAAACCCGCCATCCCGGAAACTCACGCGGATCCCGGTGATTCCGGGGAACGGAACGCCGTGGTTGCCGCGCCCGTGCCCGGGCGTGAAGATCGGCCGGTCTTCGGAAGAAGGGTGGCCCCGTGCGCACTACCGAATTGACCGTGCGGAAAAGAATCGCACTCGGCGGCGGGCTCAGCGCGCTCGCGGTATTCCTCGCGGTGCCGGTGCTGACCGCGTTCACCCCGCTTTTCGACGGCTGGGTCGGGCCGCTGGGTGCCGGGTACGTCGCCGGTGCCTTCGCCATCGTCTTCCCGCTCGGTGCCGCTTTCGCCTACGGCCGCTGGGCTGATCGCTGGGAAAGCCGGAACGGGGACCGCTCGTGAACGTGCTCGCGGTGCTCGTGGTGACCGGGATCGTCGCGGTCACCCTCGGCTTGACCAGTTACGCGGCCCGCCGCAACAAGAACACCGACGACCACTACATCGCCGGTGGCCGGGTCAGCGGCTGGCAGAACGGCCTCGCGCTGGCCGGTGACCAGCTCTCGGCGGCCTCCTTCCTCGGCATCACCGGCGCGGTCGCGCTGACCGGGTTCAACGGCTTCTACCTCGCGCTCGGCATCCCGATCGCGTACCTGCTGGTGCTGCTGGTGATCGCCGAACCGCTGCGCAACCTCGGCCGGTTCACCCTGGCCGACGCCGTCGCCGCGCGGTTCGACGGGCGGCTGCTGCGCGCGGTGCTCGCGGTGGCGTCGCTGATCCTGAGCATCGTCTACATGGTCATCCAGTTCGTCGGCGCCGGGGTGCTGGCGCAACTGCTGCTCGGCGTGGAGTTCCCGCTGGCGGTGGTGGTGATCGGGCTGCTGATGACGCTGTACACCATGCTCGGCGGCATGGTCGGCACCACCTACATCCAGGTGTTCAAGGCGATCCTGCTGATCGTGACGGTGCTGGGCCTGCTGGTGCTGATCGCGGTCCGCGTCGGCGGCAACCCGCTCGGCGCGTTGTTCGAGGCGCGGGAAACGCACGGGGACGACATCATCCTGCCTCAGCACGACAGCACGGCGACCGCGTTCAACAACGTTTCCCTGAGCCTGGGCATGGCATTGGGCATCATGGGCCTGCCGCACGTGATGGTGCGATTCCTGACCGTGCGCGACGCGAAAGCCGCGCGCGATTCCGCGCAGGTGGCGATGTGGATTTTCGCGTTGTTCTTCCTGGCGTTGCCGGTATTCGGTTATGCCGCGCTGAACGAGGTCGGCCGGGACCGGATCATCGCCGACAACAAGGCGGGCAACCTGGCCGCGCCGCGGCTGGCGGAAATGGTCGGCGGCAATCTCATGTTCGCGATCGTGGTGGGCGTGGTGATGGCGACCATCCTCGCGGTGCTCGCCGGACTGGCCATCGCCTCCTCCGGCGCGGTCGCCCACGACCTCTACAGCACGGTGCTCAAACGCGGGAACGTCACGCAGCGACAGCAGTTTCTGGTCGGCAGGCTCGCCGGGGTGGCGGTCTCGGCGGTGGCGATCGTGCTGGCGCTGGGCGCGCGCACGCTGAACGTGGCCTTCCTCGGCACCGTGGCGTTCGCGATCGCGGCGAGCACCACCATGCCGGTGCTGCTGCTGACCATCTACTGGCGCGGGTTCAACCGCGTCGGCGCCACCTGCGGCCTGCTCGGCGGGCTCGTCGTGTCGGTCGGGCTGGTGCTGGTGGGCCCGGACGTGATGGGGGAGGCGCACCTGTTCCCGCTGTCCGTCCCGGCGCTGGTCTCGGTGCCCGCCGGGTTCCTCGCCGCCTGGCTGGGCAGTCTGGCCGGGCGGAACAACGCGGCGGCCAGGGGCACGCCGTACGACGAACTCGCCGCGCGGGCGTTCCCCGGCCGCGGGCGGGCGGAGGTGACCACATGAACTGCACCACCAGCCAGGCTTTCCTCGAAGCCCTGCGTGAAGGCGGCGTCGAATACGTCTTCGCCAACCTGGGCAGCGACCACCCCGGCATCGTGGAGGCCTACGCGCGGGCCAGGGCCGAGGACCGGGCGGAGGCGCTGCCCGAGCTGATCATCTGCCCGCACGAAAGCGTCGCGTTCTCCGCCGCGCAGGGCTACGCGCAGGTCACCGGCCGGGCGCAGGCGGTGCTGGTGCACGTGGACTGCGGCACCCAGAACATCGGCGGCATGCTGCACAACGCCGCCAAGGGCCGGGTGCCGGTGCTGGTCTTCGCCGGCGCCTCGCCGTTCACCCAGGACGGCGAGCTGACCGGCAGCCGCAACGAGTTCATCCAGTGGATCCAGGACGTGCACGACCAGCGCGGGATCGTCCGCGGGTACACCAAGTACGACAACGAGATCCGCACCGGGCACAACGTCAAGACGATCGTCGGCCGCGCGCTGCAGATCGCGCACAGCGAACCCGCCGGGCCGGTGTACCTGGTCGGCGCGCGGGAGGTGATGGAGTCCGAGGTGCCGTGCCAGGACCCCGTCCGCCCCATCCCGATCGCCCCGGCCGCGCTGGCGCCGCAGGTCGCCGACCGGCTCGCCGAAGCCCTGCGGGAGGCGGAAAACCCGCTCGTGGTCACCTCCTACCTCGGCCGCGACCCGGAGGCCGTGCCGGTGCTGGTCCAGCTGTGCGAGCGGCTGGCGATGCCGGTGCTCGAATCGGTGCCGATGCGGGTGAACTTCCCCGCCGACCACCCGCTGCACCTCGGGTTCCAGTGGAACACCACCGAACCCGATCCGGTGCTCGCCACCGCGGACGTGGTGCTGGTGCTCGGCAGCGACGTGCCGTGGATCCCGCTGAGCAACCGGCCGCGGGACGGCGCGCGCATCTTCGTGGTCGACGTCGACCCGCTCAAGGAACAGATGCCGCTGTGGCACGTCCCGGCGGAATGCTTCGCGCGCGCCGATCCGCGGACCGCGCTCCACCAGCTCGTCGAGCGGATCGGCGAGCAGCCGGACGCCGGGCGCCTGGCCCGCGTCACCGCCGAGCACCGGCGCCGCACCGGGGAGCACGCGGCGCTGGAACACCCGGACGGCGACACGATCACCCCCGAATACCTGCTCGCCTGCCTGCGCGACGCGATCGACGACGACACCCTCGTGCTGACCGAGGCGATCTCCAGCTACCAGGCCGTCGGCAGGCACCTGCGGCGCAACCGGCCCGGGTCGCTGATCGGCTCGGGCGGTGGTTCGCTCGGCTGGCACGCGGGCGCGGCGATCGGCGCGAAGCTGGCCGACCCGGGCCGCACGGTCGTTTCGGTCGTCGGGGACGGCAGCTATCTGTTCGGTGTGCCGTCGTCGGCGCACTGGGTGGCCCGGCGGTACGGCACGCCGACGCTGACCGTCGTGCTGGACAACCGCGGCTGGAAGTCGCCGAAGCTGTCCACCCTGGGCGTGCACCCGGACGGCACCGCGGCCGAGCGCGACGACTTCAACGTCAGCTTCGAACCGGAGGCCGACCTGCCCGGTATCGCCACGGCCGCCGGTGGCGCCTGGGGCCAGACCGTGCGGCACCCCGGCGAGCTGAAGGAGGCACTGGCCGAGGCGCTGGCCGCGGTCGGCGGCGGCCGGTCGGCGGTGCTCAGCGTGCACCTGCCGCCCGCCCAGGCGTCCCGGTGAGTGGAACGCTCGCTTGCCCAGCGGGGACGCACCGAGCAACATCACCCCGATGAGCGGCGAATCCGCACCGGCACCGAAGTCGGTGCTGGCGCGAGGGCTGTCCCTGCTCGACGCGTTCACCCCGGGTGAACCCGAGCTGAGCCTCGGTGAGCTCGCTGCCCGCAGCGGGCTGCCCAAACCGACCGCCCACCGCCTGCTCGGCGAGCTGGTCGACTGGGGCGCGCTCGAACGCACCGGGCACGGCGGCTACCGGCTCGCGGCGAAGCTGTTCCGCCTCGGCCAGATGGTGCCGCGCTACCGGATGCTGCGTGAAGCCGCGATGCCCTACCTCGAAGGACTGCAGCGCGCCAGCCGGGAGAACGTGCACCTCGCCGTGCCGGACGACCTGTGCACGCTGTTCGTGGAGAAGCTCAGCGGCGGCGAGTCGATGGTGATCCGGTCCAGGGTGGGCGGCCGGATGCCCGCGCACTGCACCGCCACCGGCAAGGTGTTCCTCGCCTGGGGCGGGCACGACCGGCTGCGCCGCGCGGTCGACGCCGGGCTGGCGCGGCTGACCCCGCGCACCATCGTGCTGCCCGGCCTGCTGCACCGCGATCTGGAGCGCACCAGGGAACGCGGGCTCGGGATCAACCTGGAGGAGGCCGAGCCGGGCGTCACCGCGGTGGCCGCCCCGGTGCTCGGCGCGCACGGCGAGGTGGTCGCCGCGCTGTCCATCACCGGGCACACCCGGCGGCTCGACCTGGACCGCTGCGGGACCGCGGTCCGGGCGGCCGCCGGGGCGCTGTCGGCAGCCCTCAGAAGGGATACCCCGCCACGTCCCCGCGAAGGGTGACCCAGCGGGTTTCGGTGAACGCCTCGATGTTCGCCGCCGCGCCGCCGAAGCGCGAGCCGGTGCCGGAGGCGAGCACGCCGCCGAACGGGGCGTGGGCCTCGTCGTTGACCGTCTGGTCGTTGATGTGCGCGATCCCGGTCGGGATGCGGTCGGCCAGCGACAGTCCTCTTGAGACGTCCGGGGTGACGATGCCGAGCGAAAGGCCGTACTCGCTGGCGGAGGCGAGCGCCACGGCTTCGTCGTCGCTGCCGAAGCGGGCGACCGGGGCGACCGGCCCGAAGACCTCCTGCGCGTAGGCGGGCACCTCCGGCCCGGCGTCGGCGAGCACCGTCGGCCGGTAGAACAGGTCCTCGTAGGTGCCGCCCGCGGCCAGCCGCGCCCCGCTGTCCACACTGGACTCCACCAGCCGGTGGATCTTGTCGCGCTGCCCGCCGTCGATGATCGGGCCCAGCGCGACCGGCTCGGTGGCCGGGTTCCCGACCGGCAGGCGGTCCGCCTTCTCGGCCAGGCGTGCCACGTACTCGTCGTAGAGCGATTCGTGCACCAGGTGACGGCCGGTGGTCATGCAGATCTGCCCCTGGTGGAAGAAGGAACCCCAGGCGGCGGCGCTGATGCAGTGGTCGAGGTCGGCGTCGGCGAGCACGAGCAACGCGGAGTTGCCGCCGAGTTCGAGGTGGGCGCGCTTGAGGTGGCGGCCGGCGAGTTCGCCGACCGCGCGACCGGCGGCGGTCGAGCCGGTGAACGAGATGACCCGCACGTGCGGGTCCTCGACGAGGGCGGCCCCGGCCGCGGCGTCACCGGGCAGCACGTGCAGCACGCCCTCGGGCAGCCCGGCCTCGGCGAAGACCGCCGCGAGCGCGAACCCGCCGCACACCGCGGTCCGCGGGTCGGGTTTGAGCACGACCGCGTTGCCCAGCGCCAGCGCGGGCGCGACCGAGCGGATGGACAGGATCAGCGGCGCGTTGAACGGCGCGATCACGCCGACGACGCCCGCGGGCACGCGGCGCACCATGCTCGTGCGCGGCGCCTCGCTGGGCAGCAGCTCGCCGAGGGGACGCGAGGGGAGCGTCGCCGCTTCGTAGCACTCCTGCGCCGCGACGTGGAGTTCGAAGTCGGCCTTGCCGGGGACGCTGCCCGCCTCACGGACGAGCCAGCCGCGCAGTTCGTCGGCGTGTTCCTCCCACAACCGCCCGGCGCGCCGCAGCACCGCCGCCCGCTCCTGGAACGGCCGGGCCGCCCAGTCGCGCTGCGCCTGCGCGGCGCGCTCGGCGGACCGGGCGATCGCCGCCGGATCCGCCAGCCCGTGCCTGCCGAGTTCGGCGCCCGTCGCCGGTTCGGTCACCGGGCCGTCGGCGCCGGTGGACTCCCAGCCGCCGGTGAAGACCTTGCCCTGCCACTGTGCTTCGTCGAGTAGTGCCACGGCGACATGATCCGCCTGTCAGGCGCCGGTGGGGAACCGTCCCTTCCGGCCACCGGAACGCGGGTGGCCTTCTCCCGGGCTAGGGTGAGGGCATGGCTGAGGAGTTCAAGCGGGCCCCGAACCACTTCCGGGGGAGGCCGCTGGCCGACGGGTCGTCGCCGTGGCCGGTGGAGGCGGGACGCTACCGGCTGGTGGTCAGCCGCGCGTGCCCGTGGGCGAGCCGCGCGATCATCGTGCGGCGGCTGCTCGGGCTCGAGGATGCGATCTCGATGGCCGTGGTGGACCCCATCCAGGACGAACGCAGCTGGCGCTTCACCCTCGACCCCGGCGACCGCGACCCGGTGCTGGGCATCCGCTTCCTCGCCGAGGCCTACCAGGCCGCCGAGCCCGGCTACGACGGTGGCGTGAGCGTGCCCGCGCTGGTCGACGTGCCCAGCGGCAAGCTCGTGTCGAACGACTACCCGCAGCTCACCCTCGACTTCTCCACGGAATGGACCGCCCACCACCGCGAAGGCGCGCCCGAGCTGTACCCCGAGCACCTGCGTGCCGAGATCGACGCGGTCAACGAGGTGGTCTTCCGCGACATCAACAACGGTGTCTACGCCATCGGCTTCACCCGCGACCAGGCCGCCTACGACCGCCGCTTCAACCGGCTGTTCGACCGGCTCGACGAGCTGTCCCAGCGGCTGGAAGCCAGCCGCTACCTGGTCGGCGACACGATCACCGAGGCCGACATCCGGCTGTTCGTCACCCTGGTCCGCTTCGACGCGGTCTACCACGGCCACTTCAAGTGCAACCTGCTCAAGCTCACCGAGATGCCGGTGCTGTGGGCCTACACCCGCGATCTGTTCCAGACCCCCGGATTCGGCGACACCGTCGACTTCGACCACATCAAGCGCCACTACTACGTGGTGCACGACAACATCAATCCCAGTGGGATCGTCCCGGCCGGACCGGACCTGTCGGGGTGGGTGACGCCGCACGGGCGCGAAGAACTGGGCGGGCGCCCGTTCGGGGACGGGACGCCGCCGGCCTAGAACGCCGGGTCCACCCCGAATTCGGCACGCAGGAGAGCCATGTCGTGCCGGTCGCGATCGCGCGGGACGTAACCCTGGTGGAAATGCAGCTGCTGGGCCACGGAAAGACACGGCACCTCGACGCCGTCGATCCGGCCGGTGACGAAGCAGTCGGCGGGGTATCGGAAGGTCGCGCCGTGGTCGTCGGCCGCTTGGGTGGCCGAGCCGTCCGCGGCGAACTTGACCGGGTGCAGGTCCACTTCGGCGGGACCGCCCCAGACGAACCGCACCGGCCGCCGGTCCAGCGTTTCGGCGAAACCCGCGTCGGCCAGCACCGCCAGCGCGGCGGGTTCGCCGGTTTCGTCGTGGATCAGGTCCAGATCGGAGTGTGGTCGCGTCTGCCTGCCGACCAGGGCGTCGATGCCCCAGCCGCCGCCGATCCACACCCGTGCGCCCGCCGCGTCGAACCGGCGCAGCAGTTCCAGTACCAGCGCGGCTTCCACGATCGAAGAGTCTAACCGGAGGGCGGCCGTTCTCCGGCCGCCCTCCGCGGGTGGATCAGCTGACCTGCAGGTCGATGCAGGCGTAGAAGGCGTTCGTGGTGTCCGCGACGTTCCAGATGGCCAGCACGGTCTGGCGGCCGCTGGAGGGCAGGTTCACCTGGTGGGTGACCGTGGCGGGCGGCTGCTGGCCGCCGCCGTCGATGTCGGCGACCTTCTGCCCGCCCACGTAGTACTCGTAGTTCGAGGTCTTGTGGCGCGCGGTGAAGGTCCAGGTGAAGTTCACCGTCCGGCCGACCGGAGCCGCCTGCCACGGCTTGCTGTTGTCGTTCAGTTCGGCGAACTGCGGCACACCGCCGTTGCACTCGCGCAGCCCCTTGGGGCCTTCCACGCTCTGCGGTTCGTAGGAGATCGCACCGCACTCGACCACGCCCTGCGCGCACTGCGCCTGGCGGCTGGCGGGGGCGTTGACGTAGCCGTGGGCGCTGGCCGTACCGGCCGGAATGGCCACCAGCGCGACCGGGGCGACAGCTGCACCCAGTGCGGCGGCGAGCAGTTTCCTCTTGGCGGTCATGTCAGCTCCTTCAGTGAAGCCATGGGGGAAGGGAGAATTGCGTCCGTCTGCGGGGTTCCCGCTTGATGTGGTCTAGACCATACGCCCGGTGGTGGGCATGGTCAAGAGATGGCGGGACCTTGTCCGGGTTGGTGACTTGCCGACGCAAGTAGGTTGTGCCGACGGCGGCTTGCCGCTACCAGGGCCGGATGCGGCCCGTGTCGTTCCGTCGGCGGTCCACTGTGGACGCGACTACCAGACGTCCCCGTTGCGCCACTCGCAACTCAGTGCCCCGGTGCGGTCCAGCGGCGCGGTTCCGGGCAGCACGAAGACCGAGTCGTCCTCTTCTTCGGTCCGCCGCAAGCCTTCCGGGGTGAACACCGACGTCGGGCCCTGCCAGCGCAACCAGCCGCGTGCGGTGTAGAAGGCGATGCCGTCCTCGCTGGCGCTCAGCGCGCCCAGGTCGTAGGCGTTCCGGGCGATGCGCTCCAGTTCCGCCATGATCCGGCCCGCGTGACCGCGCCGCCTGCGGTCGGCACGGACGGCGACGGCCTCGACGTAACCGGCACGCAGGGCGCGGCCGTCGTGCGCGAGCTGCCGTCGCACGATCGAGCCGTGGCCGATCAGGTCGCCGCCCTCGTGCACCAGGACGTGCATACCGCCGAGCGAGTGATCCCAGTCGTCGTCGGAGAAGTCGCCCTCGAAGACCTCGTCGAGCAGTCCGCGCACGGCGGTGAGCGTGGCCGAGCCGAGGTCGGCGGTGTGGGCGGTGGACAGGTCGGTCACGGTCACTCCGGATTCCGGTGCAGGCGCCACAGCGCGATCGCCAGGTGCAGGCGCAGCCGTCCCGGCGGTTCCCGGACCGGCCAGCCGAGCAGGTGCTCACCCTGGGTGAGCCGTTCCTGCAAGGTGGAATGGTGCACCACCAGCGTGCTCGCCGCGGTGCGCAGGCTCGGGCTGGCCGCCACGGCGACCAGCGTCGGCAGCACCCACGGCGCGCTCGACCGGGCGCGGTCCAGCGCCAGCACGTCCGGCGCCGGTTCGGTGTCCGGCCCGACCGCGGTGGCCAGCACGGCGAGTCCGCCCAGCTCGTCGGCATGCACCACGCGCGGGCCGGGGTCGGGCTCGGTGGCGGCGAAGCGGAGCGCGGTCCGGGCCGCCGCCCACGACGAGGGCAGCTCCAGCATGGGCACCACCGGCCCGATGCCCTGCCGCTGCTCACCGCGGATCGCGGTACCGGCGGACTCGACCCGGAACCGGCCGGCGTCGAGCGCGACGACCCTGGCCGTCTCACCGAGGCCGAGCCGCCGGGCCGCGCGCAGCCGCGACTCCGCCGGGGCGGCCGCGTCCAGCACGACCTCGCGCGGCTCCCGCACGGCGGTCCGGTCGAGCACGCCGTGCACGGCCGAGACGGCCCGTTCGACCACCATCGCGCCGACCGGACCGGCGGGACCGGGCCGCTCCAGCCAGAAACCGCCGCCGGGCCGCAACTCCGCGTGCGGCCAGTCCTGCGCCGGCGGGGTGCCGTCGCCGAGGCGCTGCCCGTCCGGGTCGACGCGGATCCGCAGGCGGCGCTCCGGCACGCTCAGCCGCGCCACGCACCCGGCGAGCACCGCGGCGCCCCGGACGATCGCCTCCGGCCCGGCACGCGACTCGACCAGCCGGTCGAAGTAGGCGATCACCTTGACCGCCGCGCCGGCGTCCGGGTCGAGGGCGGACAACCGGCCGACGAGATCCTTCATCCCCCCATCATGCGCCGAGCACGCGCCGGAGCCACGGCAGTCGCGGGGTCCGCGCCGCCGCGGAGACCGCGGCCTGCGGCGCCAGGCCGTCGAACCCGTGGAACCCACCGGGCCAGACGTGCAGCTCGGCCTGCCCGCCCGCCTGCCACAACCGGCTCGCGTACTCGACGGCCTCGTCGCGGAAGGTCTCCGCCGAGCCGACGTCGATGAACGCCGGAGGCAGGCCGGACAGGTCCTCGGCACGCGCGGGCGCCGCGTACGGGGACACATCCGGAGTGCCTCGCCGGTCACCGAGCAGGGCGGTCCAGCCGACTTCGTTCGCGGCGCTGTCCCAGATGCCGAGCCCGGTCATCTGCCGTGCCGACGGGCTGTCGTTGCGATCGTCGAGCATCGGGCACAACAGCATCTGCGCGGTGAGTTCCGGGCCGCCGCGATCACGCGCGAGCAGCGCGGTCGCCGCGGCGAGGCCACCGCCCGCGCTGACCCCGGCGAGCACGATCGGACCGGAGCCGAACTGCCCGGCGGTCCACTCCAGCCCGGCGTAGCAGTCCTCGACCGGCGCCGGGTGCGGGTGCTCCGGAGCGAGCCGGTAGCCGACCGAGATCACGGCGAGCCCGAGTTCGGCGGCCCAGTCGAGGGCGTAGGCCAGGTCGGGGGAGCGCTCGCTGCCGAGGATCATGCCGCCGCCGTGCACGTAGTAGATAGCGCCGACCGTGCCCCGCACGGGACGGCAGACGAGCAACCGGACCGCCGGTCCGTCCGCCGGTCCGGGCACGGTGATCTCCTCGAACTCGAAGTCGCCGCCGTGCCGCAGGTCTTCGTCGGTCAGCCGGCGGTCGGCGTACTCGGCCCGCCGGGCGGGGATGTCCACTTCGGCGAACCGGGTGGGCATCTCCTCGCGGAGCACCTCCAGCGCGGCGGCCAGTTCGGCGTCGAACGGCGGCGGGGTGGTCGTGGTCATCGGCTCTCCCTCGGCTCGGGTCCTGCCGTCATCTTCGGCCGCGCCCGGCCAGCCACGCGGCGGGAATCCCCCGCCAGGTGGCGGTCCGCGCGTGCAGGGCTCTGTGCCACCCGTGCAGTTTCCCCGATCCGGCTCGCCGCGGGGTGGTTCGCTGCGGTCCGGGTAGTCGGTGAAGGGAGGAAACAGGGTGAACAGGAAGAGCCGTCGCGGCGTCGCGGCGCTCGTCGCACTGCTCGCGGCGGGGGCGTTCACGACGCCCGCGGCGGGCAGCACGACCGCGGTCGCCGACACGATCTCCGGGGATCGCGCCACCGTGCGCGAGTACCCGGGCAGGCTCGTGCTGGCGAACGCCCGCGACCGCGATCCGGTGCGGGTCACCGCGTACTGCGGCGAGTGGGCGCGCGTCCAGGTGAACGCGCCGCACGCGATGGCCACCCCGGTCGGCTGGGTGCTGCGCGCGAACCTGACCAAGGCGAGCAAGCCGGGCGGACTGGACGGGGTGCCGGAGCGCTGCGGCATCGACGCCGATCGCTGGCGCGACTGGGTCGGGGCGATCAACGCGCCGTTCCACTCGGTCCGCAAGGTCACCGTCGACGGCAGCACCGGCTGGCGGCGGATCACCTTCGGCACCGGGGTGAACCTGACCGCGTCGGCCGAGTGCACGCCGTCGCTGAACTACACCAGGGTCGGCGACGGCCCCGATGTGGTGGACGCGGGCCAGCGGGTGCGGCTCGACCTGGCGAAGGTGAGCTACCGGTACGTCACGGTGGACGGGTCCGTGGCGCTGATCAGCGCGCCGCGGGCGGGTCAGAGCTACGGTGTCTGGTCGTTCGTGCCGTCGAAGTGCTTGAAGCCCAAGGGACGTGCGCACGTCTACTTCGACGAACCGGTGGCACAACTGGAAAACATCGGCGGGCTCGAGCTGGGCAAGAGCTACTCCGACGCCACCATCCGCGCGCGGGGCTGCTCGGCCGGGCTCCTCAGCCCGGTGCGGCCGTCGTTCGGCTACTGGCCGGACCCGGAGCCGGGCAACCGCCCGGCCTGCCCGGTGTAATGGTGCCGTGAATGTGGCTTTCACGGCCGAATACGCCGTGAAAGCCACATTCACGGCACATGTTTCCACCTTGGCGCGGGTCTCGCGCCTGGGCGTGCCTCCTCGGGCCGAGCCCCTGCCGGGGACACGAATGTGGCTTTCGGGGCGGATTCGGCCCCCAAAGCCACATTCGTGTCCCCGGTGGCTTCGGGGGCGGATGCGGCGAGTGTGGGGGTCGGCTGTATGAACGTGGGACTCGGTTGCCTGAACGTGGGACTCGGCTGTTGAACGTGGGGTTCGGCTACGCGAGTGTGGGGTTCGGGTGTCTGAACGTGGGGTTCGGCTGCGCGAGTGTGGGGGTCGGCTGTTTGAACGTGGGGTTCGGGTGTTTGGACGTGGGGGTCGGGTGCGCGAGCGTGGGGGTGGGGCGTCTGGGTTAGGGGAGGGGGCGGAGGGTGGGTTCGGTGGTGTCGGTGAGGCGCGGGTCGGCGGGTTCGCCTGCCATGGTGAGCAGGCCGCGCACGAGTTTGAACAGGAGCGGCCAGTTCTTCGGCTTCTTCTTGTCGACGCCGCCGATGAGCTGCTTCAGCATGGACAGCGAGTCGAAGTAGATGCGTTCGCACACCAGCTTTTCTTCGGCGTCGAAGACGAAGTACGCGGTCATGCGCACGCGGAACGGCGAGCCGGTGGCCGGTAGTTCGCCGAACGGGCCGAGGTGTGTGCCCAGCAGCCAGAACTCCACGATCACCGCGTCCGCGCTGTGGCGCAGCGCGATCAGTTCGTGCCGCTGGTCGGGGAACGCGGCACGGGTGGCCTGGTAGTAGTCGCGCACGGCGTGGTCGCCGTCGTGCACGGTCATCGTCGCGATCAGCTCGTAGTGCGGGTGCGGGAAGGTCGACAGGGTGGCGTCCCAGTCCTGGGCGACCTCGTCGTGGAAGTGGTCGAGGACCAGCTTCTGCCGCGCTTCGAGCACCTCGGTCCCGGGAATGTCGAATTCGCTCATGCCGCGATCATTCCCGGGACCGGCATCCCGGTGGCGCCGCCCCCGGGTTCAGCTCCTGGCCGCCGCCGCGACCTCCCCCGCCGCGGCCACGGCTTGCTCCTCGTCCCCGACCGGAATCAGCACCACGGACTCCGCGCCCGCCCCGTGCAGGGCGCGGACCTGCTCCACGCACCGCTCCAGGTTGCCGGAGATGCTGAGCCGGTCCACCCACTCCGGCGGCAACTCGGCAGCCAGGTCCGCCTTCTGCTCGATCAGCGACAGCAGGTCCCCGGCGAAGGGCAGCGGCCGGATGTGCGGCGCGGTCGACTCACGCAGGCAGCCGACCACCGACGGCCGCACCCGAGCACGTGCCCGCGCCGGATCTTCGTCCACGGCGAACCAGTTGTAGGCGACGATCGAGTGGTGCTCCGGCGCACCCGGCTCGCCCGCGCCCTCGGCGATGCTGGCCAGCGCCGCCCGCACGTACTCCGGGCTGGACGGCTCGGCGAGGATGGTGCCGTCCGCCGCGGCCCCCGACACCGCCAGCGAGCGCGGCCCCCGCACCCCGCTCAGCACCCGCGGCACCACCTCCGGCGGGAACTCCAGCTGCACGTCGTCGAGCTGGACGTGCTTGCCCCGCAAGGAGATCCGCTCGCCGTTGAGCAGCCCCCGCACCACGGTCAGCGTTTCACGCAGCGCGGCCAGCGGCGACGGGGGATAGGCGCCGATCTGCCGCATCCACGAGGGCACCCCGTGGCCGAACCCGGCGATCAGCCGCCCCGGGTGCAGCCCGGCAAGGGTGGCCAGTTCCATCGCCGCGATGGCCGGGTTGCGCGCCACCGTCGGCAGCACGCCGATGCCGACGGTGATGCGCTCGGTCGCGGCCAGCGCGGTGGCCGCGGTGGCCACCCCGCCGGTGTAGAAACAGTCCTCGACCACCCACACCTCGTCGAGACCGGCTTCCTCGGCCTGCCGGACCAGGCCGACCAGCCGCGCCGGCGGCAGCCGGCACGGGATCATCACGCCCACACGATTCATGCCGGGGACCCTAGCGGTGCGCACCGACAATCCGGTGGCTCAGGCGAAAACCCGTCCTGGATTGAGGATCCCGCGCGGGTCGAGGCTCGCCTTGAGCCGCCGGTGCGTCCACAGTGCCGCGTCGTCCAGTTCGCGCGCGAGCCAGTCGCGCTTGAGCACACCGACGCCGTGCTCGCCGGTGATCGTGCCGCCCAGCCGCAGCCCGAGGTCCATCACCGCGGCGAACGCGGCCTGCGCGGCGGCGACCTGCCGCGGGTCGGTGTCGTCGAAGATGACCGAGGGGTGCATGTTCCCGTCGCCCGCGTGCCCCGCGCAGGTGATCCGCACGCCGTGCTCGGCGGCGATCCCGTCGAGCCCGTCGACGAGGTCGGCGAGCCTGCCGCGCGGCACGCACACGTCGTCGACGAGGCTGGTGCCGAGCGCTTCGTGTGCCGGGCCGACCAGGCGCCGCGCCTGCATCAGCAGCTCGCCCTCGGCCGGGTCGTCGGCCACCACCACTTCGTCGGCCTTGCAGTCGAGCGCGGCACGTTCGAAGGCGGCCAGTTCGTCCGCGGCGGCGTCCCCGGCGTCGGACTGGGCGATCAGCACCCCGCCGACGTCCGGCGGGAAACCCAGGTCCACCAAGGCGGACACGGCCCGCACGGTCTCCGCGTCCATGAACTCCAGCACCGAGGGCCGGTGCCCGTCACCGAGGTAGACGGCCACCGCACGGCAGGCGTCGGCCGGGCTGGGGAAGAACGCGACGGCGGTGAGCGGGCGCCGCGCGGCGGGCCGCAGCGCGAGGGTGATCTCGGTGATCACGCCCAGCGTGCCCTCCGAACCGACGAACAGGCTGGTCAGGTCGTACCCGGCGACCCCCTTCGCGGTGCGGCGGCCGGTGCGCATCACCCGCCCGTCGGCCAGCACGACCTGAAGCCCGCGCACGAAATCCCCGGTGACGCCGTACTTCACGCAGCACATGCCCCCGGCGTTGGTGGCCACGTTCCCGCCGATCGTGGAGATCTCCATCGACCCCGGATCGGGCGGGTAGTACAGGCCGCGCCCGGCCACCGCCGCGGCCAGCCTGCCGTTGAGCACCCCCGGCCGGACCACGGCGAGCTGCTCGGGCACGTCGATCTCGACGATCTCGTCCATCTTCTCCAGGCACAGCAGCACGCAGCCGTCGAGCGCGTTCGCCGCGCCGGACAGCCCGGTCCGCGCGCCCTGCGGCACCACCGGGACCTCGTGCTCGTGAGCCCAGCGCAGCGCCACCGACACCTCCTCGGTGCTCCGCGCGCGCACCAGGACCGCCGGTTCCCCGCTGGGGCAGAAGGAAGCCCGGTCGTGGCGGTAGGCGGCGAGCACGTCCGGGTCGTCGACCGCGGACTCGGGCAGGAGCCGGACGAGCGGGTGCACGGTGCCTCCAGAGGGGTGAGGGTCTTTCCATTCTGCGGCAGCGCCCGCCAACCACTTGCCGCGCGGCAGCCGACAGGCCTACATTGCTCTCATGACCGGATGACCAGATTTGAGTTTCTGGTCAAAACAGAGGGGTTGACGTGCGAGGACGGGCAGATCGCATTCTGGACGCGGCGGGTGCGCTGCTGCTGAGGCACGGGTACTCGAAGCTGACCATCGGCGACATCGCCGAGAAGGCCGGTGTCGGCAAGGGCACCGTCTACCTGCACTGGCGCGCCAAGCAGGACCTGTTCGAAGCGCTGTTCATGCGCGAGTCGATCATCGTGATCGACGAACTGCTGGACGGGCTGCGGGCCGACCCCGGTCTCATCACCCCGCACCGCTTCTACGCGCGGGTGTTCGAGGTGACCACCGAGCGGCCGCTGGTCGCCGCGGTGGTCCTGCGGGACACCGAACTGCTCGGCAAACTCGCCGAAAGCTCGCTGCGCAGCCACAAACTGCTCGCCGGCGAACGCGGGTTCGAGCTGATGGTGCGCTACGGGCTGCTGCGCGGCGACCTGCCCGGCATCCAGTTCGCGCTGCAGGCCACGCTCAGCGGGTACTTCCTCTACGACTCGCTGGACCTGGCGACCGGCGCCGGGCTCGACCTGGCGGCCAGGTCGCGGCTGCTGGCCCACACCATCCGGACCGCGTTCGAGCCCCCGGAAGCAGACCACGCCGGAGCAGACCACGCCGAAGCCGGCCGTGTCGAACCGGCCGCGGCCGAGTTCGTCGCGTTGTACGGCGAGCTCGCCGACACCTACCGGAAGTCGATCTACTCGAGCGACCCCGGTTGAGCGGACCACCACAGGAGAAGGGGATTTCGTCATGACCCGAACAGCAGGCACCCAGCTCGCGGACCGGTGGGGGATCAACCCCGAGCAGTTCTGGTTGCGGGACCGGCTGCCCGAGCGGCCGGTGACCTACGACGAGCAGAAGGGCATGTGGAACGTCTACGGCTACTCCGAGGTCGTGCGGGTGCTGAGCGATCCGGCGACGTACTCCTCGGACACCGCGCGCCTGCTGCCGGAGCGTTCGGAGTTCACCGAGGGCAGCATCATCTCGATGGACCCGCCGCAGCACCAGAAACTGCGGAAGCTGGTCAGCCACGCGTTCACGCCGAAGGTGATCGCCGACCTGGAACCGCGGATCGCGGCGCTGACCCACGAACTGCTGGACGAGGCGGGCGAGCGGATCGACCTGGTCTCCCAGCTGGCCTATCCGCTGCCGGTGATCGTGATCGCCGAACTGCTCGGGGTGCCCGCCGAGGACCGCAACCTGTTCAAGGAATGGGTGGACAAGCTGCTCGAGCGCTCCGGCCAGTTCTCGCTGGTGGAACAGAGCGAAGAGCAGGACAAGCAGATGGAGGCCGCGCTGGAACAGCTCGGCCACCTGTCCGACTACCTGGGCGAGCACGCCGCCGAACGACGGCGGCAGCCGCGTGAGGACCTGCTCAGCAAGCTGGTCCAGGCCGAGGTGGACGGGAGCAAGCTGACCGACCGCGAGGTGGTCAACTTCGCCAACGTGCTGCTGATCGCCGGGCACATCACCACCACCATGCTGCTCGGCAACACCGTGCTCTGCCTGGACGAGTACCCGGAGCAGAAGGCGAAGGTGCTCGCCGACCGCGGCCTGGTGCCCGGCGCGATCGAGGAGTCGCTGCGCTTCCTCAGCCCGTTCGCCACCACCGCACGGGTCACCAACACCGAGGTGGAACTGGGCGGCACCACCATCGGCGCGGATCAGATGGTGCTGGTGTGGCTGGCCGCGGCGAACCGGGACCCGGCGCACTTCACCGAGCCGGGCGTGTTCGACGTGACGCGGGAGCCCAACACGCAGATCGCCTTCGGCCGCGGCATCCACTTCTGCCTCGGCGCGCCACTGGCCCGGCTGGAAGGCCGGGTCGCGCTGAACATCCTGCTCGACCGGTTCCCCGGGCTGCGCACGGATCCGGCGCACGCCCCGGAGTTCATCCCGGCGCCGACGATGACCGGCGTGCGCCGGCTTCCCTTGGTGCTCAAGTAATTCCGAATTCCCGGCGGACGCTCCACCGGAACTCGCCGGTGCACACCACGGTGCCGCTCTCGTCGGTGATCTCGCTCGTGGTGCTCAGGCGGACCTTCGCCGTGGTGCCGTCGAACAATCCTCGCGCCGGCTCGGTGGCCGGTCCGGTCAAGGTGCCGCCGGCCACCAGCTTTCCCTTGGCGGGGGCCAGGAATCGCAGGTCCGCGGCGAACCCGAGCGGCACCACGCCGTCGAACTCGGCTTCGTCGCGGGCCGCCGCGATCAGCGCGGCGAGCCCGGCGGCGTCGAGCAGCCCGAGCGTCCGGTTGGCCGGGATCGGTTCGAGCAGGCGGCGCGCCAGTTCCGTGAGCTCCACGCCGCTCTTCCTGCGCGCACGCCCTTTCCGCGCGGCGAACGCGGGGTGAACACCCCCCGCCCGCGAACCTCAGAGCGCGATCAGCACCGCTGTCGCGGCCGAGGTCAGCGTGAGCAGGGCCGGGGGCAGGATGTGCGAAGGCGCGTCCTTCGCGCGGACGTGGTAGTACACCGCCCCGAGCATCAGGACGGTGAGGCCGATCGCCGCGGCCAGGCCGATCGGGGTCCAGAACAGGCCGATGATCAGGCCCGCCGCCGCGGCGACTTCCAGCGCGCCGATGAGCCGGCTCAGGTTCTGCGAGTACCCGAGCTGCTCGGCGGATTTCTTCATCGCGTCCACGTTGGCCAGCTTCGCCAGGCCGGAGCCGAGGAACACCGCGGCGAGCAGGATGGACAGCACAACGACGACGGTCGACACGGCACGCTCCACACCTGGGGTTGCTCGGGCGTGCCCACCGTAGCGCGGGCGCACTGGCAGGGCTACCAGTGATCCGGATCACAAGGCGGCCCTCGAACCGCGTCCGGCCGGGTTCCGTGTGCCCTGGCAGGAGGTGGAGCCATGCGGCGCACCGGAATCGCCTTCGCGCTCCTGGCCGTGCTGCTGGCCGGGTGCACGGTGCCGATCGAGGGCAGGGCACGGCGGGAGGACCCGGCCGCGGTCGTCGGACTCGGCGTCACGGACGGCCCGAGCGGGCCCAAGCCGGGCGCCCCGCCCACGGATCTGAAGGTCGACGGCAGCGACGGCGGGGAGATCGACGCCCTCGCCACCGCCGCGGTGGCCGATGTGGAGCGGTACTGGGCCGCGCGGCTGCCGGAGACCTTCGGGCAGGAGTACGTGCCGGTCATCCGGCTCGTGTCCTACGACTCCGGCGAGCCGGGGCCGGAGGTGTGCGGGGCCACCACCGAGGGCCTGGTGAACGCCTTCTACTGCGGTGCCGTACCGGACGTGGTCGCCTGGGACCGCGGCGAACTGCTGCCGGAACTGCGGGATTCCTTCGGCCCGGTGGCGGTGATGACCGTGCTGGCGCACGAACTCGGCCACGCGGTGCAGTTCCGGCTCGGGGTGGCGGAGCGGACGCCGACCATCGTCAAGGAGCAGCAGGCCGACTGCTACACCGGCGCGTACTTCCGCTGGGTCGCCGAAGGGGAGTCACCGGCGTTCCGGATCACCACCGGCGAAGGGCTCAACCAGGCGCTGTCCACCCTGTTCCTGATCCGCGATTCGGCCGAGGTCACCTTCGACGCCGAAGGGGCGCACGGCAACGCCTTCGACCGCGTGTCCGCCTTCCAGATCGGCTTCACCGACGGACCGGCCCGCTGCGCCCGGATCGACACGGCCGAGATCGAAGCACGCAGCACCCAGCGCGAGTCCGGTTCCGCCGCTTCCGGCGAGCCGAACCTGCGCCTGGACAGCCGCGAGGCGCAGGAGGACCTGGCCGCGAGCCTGCGCCAGGCGTTCGACCAGACCCGCTCGGCCCCGGCGCTGACCACCGGCCCGACGCTGTGCGAGCCGACCGGCAGTCCCGCGGCCTTCTGCTCGGCGTCCAACCAGGTCGGGCTGAACCTGCCCGAACTGGTGCGGATCGGCACGCCGTCGCGGCGCGGCCGTCCCGGCGGGCTCGGCGACTTCGCCGCCTTCGCCGAGGTCGCCTCCCGGTACACGCTGTCGGTCCAGCAGGAGGCCGGGCACCTGCTCGAAGGCCCGGTGGCGGCGCAGCGGACCGCCTGCCTGACCGGATTCTGGGCGGCCACCCTGAGTTCCGGGGCGGACGTGCCGCTGCGCCTGTCACCCGGCGACCTGGACGAGGCGGTCGCCGAAATGCTCGCCCCGGCCAGCCTGATCGCCGCCGACGCGCGCGGGGAGGCGCTGCCCGCCGGATTCGCCAGGGTGGCCGCCTTCCGCGACGGTTTCGCCGCCGCGGAAGCCCGGGTCTGCTCGGTGACCTATCCCTGAAGGTGGTCCCGCGCCAGGCGCGCGGCCTGCCGCCGGAGCAACTCGGCGGCGTTCGACATCGACCGGCCCGGGTCCGGTTCGAGGTCGGTGAGGGCGTAGGCGGCCCGGAACCCGGCGTCCGCGAGTTGCGCGGGGGAGAGCAGGCACCGTCCGGCGACCGCGACCACCGGAACGTCCCCGGCGGCCCGGGCGACCCCCGAGGGCGCCTTGCCGTGCAAGGTCTGCTCGTCCAGCGAGCCTTCACCGGTGACCACCAGCCGGGCGCCGCGGACCGCGTCGGCGAACCCGAGCAGGTCCAGCACCACCTCGATACCCGGTCGCATTTTGGCGCCCAGCAGGGAAAGCGCGGCGAATCCGACCCCGCCCGCGGCACCGGCGCCGGGTGCGTCCACGTGTCCGGTGCCGACGAAGGACGCCCATCGGCCCAGCGCCCGATCCAGCAGTTCGACCTGCTCCGGGGTGGCTCCCTTCTGTGGCCCATAGACCGTGGCCGCACCCCGTGGGCCCAGCAGCGGGTTGTCCACGTCGCCAGCCAGCTCGAACTCCACTTCGGACAGGCGGGGGTCCAAACCGGACAGGTCGAGCCGGTCGAGGTCCAGCAGGGCCGCCCCGCCGGGTGGCAGCTCCGCGCCCCGGGCGTCGAGCAGGCGGGCGCCCAGCGCGGACAGCATGCCCGCGCCGCCGTCGGTGCACGCGCTGCCGCCCACGCCGAGCACCACCCGGCGGCGTCCCGCCCGCAAGGCCGCCGCGATCAGCTCGCCGGTCCCGGCGCTGGTCGCAGTCATCGGCAGCAGGGGACCGGGAAGCCGATGCAGCCCGGAGGCCTCGGCCAGTTCCACGACCGCGGTGTCGTCCCGCAACGCCAGCGAAGCGCGGACCGGCTGCCCGGCCGGGCCGGTCACCACCGTGCGCACCCGGCGGAAACCGGCCGACCCCACCGCGTCCACCGTGCCCTCACCGCCGTCGGCTACCGGCAGCGACCGGACCGGGATTTCCGGGCACACTTCGGAAATCCCGGCGGCCACGGCCTCGGCTACTTCTGCGGCGGTCAACGACCCCTTGAATTTGTCCGGCGCGATCAGCACCGTTGAGGGTGGTGGTGGGCGACGGGAGGGCTTGTCCGGCGCGATCAGCACCGTCATGGCAGCGGCTCGAACTCCCTGACCGCGTCGATCGCCGGGCCGTGCGGGGTGTTCGCCTCCCGTTCGATCATGATCTCCACCAGCACGGGCCGCGAGGTGGCCACGGCCTCCTTGCGCGCCCATTCGATGGTGTCGCGGATGTCGCCCGGCTCGACCACGCGGCGCCCGGCGCAGCCGTAGGCCTCCATCACCTTGACGTTGTCCGTGCCGTACTCGTCGTAGTGGATGTCCACCTGGTAGTTCATCTCGTACGGGATGGACGCCTGCCGAATCAGCCCGAGGTACTCGTTGTTGATCATGATCAGCACGAACGGCACGTGGTACTGCGCGGCCACCGCCAGTTCCTCGACGAGGTACTGGAACCCGTAGTCGCCGACGATGCCGACCACCTCGGCGTCCGGGGCCGCCTTCTTGACCCCGATCGCCGCCGGGATCTCCCAGCCGAGCGGCCCGGCCTGCCCGCAGATCTGGTACCGGCGCGGCCGGTAGGCCTTCTGGTGCTGCCCGCCCCAGATCTGGTAGAGCCCGATCGCGGTGACGAAGTAGGTGTCTTCGTCGAAGACCTCGTTGATCTCCTTGTACACCCGCGGTGCCTTGATCGGCGTGGTCTCGAAGTCCTCACGACGGCCCAGCGTCGCCTTCAGTTCGGCGACGCGGGAGACCCAGCCACCCGCCGGGCGAGCCGCGTCCCGGGCTTTGGCCGTGCGCACCAACGCCCGCAGGAACAGCTTCGCGTCGGACACCACGCCGAGGTCCGGCGGGAACACCTTGCCCAGCTGCGTCGGCTCGATGTCCACGTGGATGAACTTGCGCTCGCCGCGGTAGACCTCGAGCGTGCCGGTGTGGCGGTCGCCGAAGCGCGCGCCCACCGCGAGCACCGTGTCGGACTCCAGGAACGACGCGTTGCCGTAGCGCTGCGAGGTCTGCACGCCGGTGGTGCCGGCGAACAGCGGGTGGTCCTCGTCGATCGCGCCCTTGCCCATCAGCGTGACCTGCACCGGGATGTTCAGGTACTCGGCCAGCTCCCGCAGTTCGGCCGCGGCCTCGGCGATGATCACCCCGCCACCGGCCAGCAGCAGCGGCTTTTCCGCCGCCAGCAACAGGTCCAGCGCGCGGTCCACCCGCGGCTGGTGCGGGTGCACGGCTTCCACCGGCAGCGGCGCGTCGATCGAGGCGTCGTACTCGATCAGCTGCTGCGCGACGTCCACCGGGATGTCCACCAGCACCGGGCCGGGACGACCCGAGCGCGCGATCCGGAACGCCTCGCGGAAGATCCACGGCGCGGTGGCCGCCTCCTTGATCTGCACCGCCCACTTGGTCACCGGCTTGGCGATCTCGACGATGTCGACCGCCTGGAACGCCTCCTGGTGCAGTTTCGACGACGCCGCCTGCCCGGTCACGCAGAGGATCGGCACGGAGTCCGCCATCGCGGTGTACAGGCCGGTGATCATGTTCGTCCCGGCCGGGCCGGAGGTGCCGATCGCCAGGCCGACCCGGCCGTTGGTACGGGCCCAGCCGTCGGCCATGTGCGTGGCGCCCTCCTCGTGGCGCACGGTCAGGTGCTCGATCCCGCCGCGCACCGCCATCGCCTTGTACAGCGGGAGGATCGCGGCGCCGGGGCAGCCGAACGCGGTGTCCACGCCCTCGGACTTGAGGACCTCGACCACCGCTTCCATCGCGGGCATTCTCGCCATGTCAGTTCCCCTCTCGCCCGGACAGCCGCTCGACGACGCGCAGCAGCGCGGAATGATCGGAATCGCCCAGCCCCTGCGCGCGGGCGGCCTGCACCAGCGCGGCGACCTGGTTGCCGAACGGCAGCGACACCTCGGCCTGGCGGGCGGCGTCGAGCACGATGCCCATGTCCTTGTGGTGCAGGTCGATCCGGAAGCCCGGCCGGAAGTCGCGTGCCAGCATGGATTCCCGCTTCAGTTCGAGGATCCGGCTCGCCGCGAGCCCGCCCGCCAGCACGTCGAGCCCGGCGCGGGCGTCCACACCGGACGCTTCCAGCAGCACGATCGCCTCGGCCACCAGCGCGTAGGTGCCGCCGACCACGAGCTGGTTGGCCGCCTTGACCACCTGGCCCGCGCCGTGCGGCCCGACCAGCGCGGCCACCTTGCCGACCGCGTCGAACACCGGCTTCGCGGCGTCGAAGTCGGCCAGGGTGCCACCGGCCATGATGGACAGCACGGCGTTGATCGCGCCGGCCTCACCACCGGAGACCGGCGCGTCGAGCACGCGGATGTCTTTGCGGGCCCCGGCTTCGGCCACCTTCTGCGAGGTTTCCGGTTTGATCGTGCTGAAGTCGATGAACAGGGTGCCCGGCTTGATCGTCTCGAACACGCCGCCTTCGCCGAGCACCACCGCTTCCACGTGCGGGTCGGCCGGGAGCATGGTGATGACGATCTCGGCGCCGTTGATCGCGTCGGCGATCGAGCCCGCCGCCTTGCCGCCGTCCTCGGCGAGCCCGGCCACCGCGGCGGCGTCGAGGTCATAACCGGTCACGGTGAACCCGGCGCGCATCAGGTTGCGGGCCATCGGCGCGCCCATGATGCCGAGGCCGATGAACGCGAGGTCAGTCATGGAGTTCCTTCGTCGTCGGGGGACGCCGGCCGAAGCCGCCGGCGCGCGCGGTAGGCCCGCCAGTCACCGATCTCGGTGATGTCGCGGAGCTGGACGTGGGAGGTGTACGGGCGGCGCAGGAACATCGCGAACGCCGAACTGCCGTCGGCCAGTTCGGCGACCCCGAGTTCCAGTTCGTGCGGTTCGGACGGCAGCACGTGGTCGCGCAGCGCGTCCAGGCCGATGTCGTAGACCTCGCCGGCCACCGCCGCGCCGCCGTGCGACACCGGGAACAACGCCGGGCACTGGTCGCCGACCGAGTAGAACCGGTACTTCGGCGCGGTGGTGGTCGCGGTGAGAAGTGGTGCGCCGCCGAGCAGGTGGTGCAGCGGTTCGCCGCGCATGGCGCCGCCGTTGAGGAACATCAGAGCCACAGTTCGCCTCCCTAGAAGAGTGCTTTGACGCCGTCGATGCCGAAGTAGACCGCGAAGACCACGGCCAGCACGGTGAGCAGCCAGCCGGCCTCGCGCCAGCGGCCCTTGCCGGTCTTGATCACCACGAAGGCGATCAGCCCGGCGCCGACGCCGTTGGTGATCGAGTAGGTGAACGGGATCAGCGCCGCGGTGAGGAACACCGGGATCGTGTAGTCCGGTTCGTGCCAGGGGATGGTGCGGACCTGGGCCATCATCATGCCGCCGATGACCACCAGCGCCGGGGCCGCCGCCTGCGCCGGGACCACCCCGGCCAGCGGGGTGAACAGCAGGGTCAGGGCGAACAGGGCCCCGGTGACCACGCTGGCCAAGCCGGTCCGCGCGCCTTCGCCCACGCCCGCCGCCGACTCCATGAACACCGTGTTCGGCGAGGAGCCGGTGACCCCGCCCGCGATCGCTCCCGCGCCGTCCACCAGCAGGATGCGGCCCATGCCGGGCACCTTCCCGTTCTTCGACAGCCCGGCTTCGCCGGACACGCTGGTGATGGTGCCCATCGCGTCGAAGAAACCGGACAGCACCAGGGTGAACAGGAAGATCGTCGCGGTCAGCGCGCCCGCCGAGACGAATCCGCCGAACAGGTCCACCTCGCCGAGCAGGCCGAAATCGGGCGCGGCGAACAGGTCGCTGGGCAGTGTCGGCTCGGTGCGGCCCCATTCGCCGAGGCCGAACCCGTCGTGCAGCACGACCGCGGCCACGGTGGCCGCGGCGATGCTGATCAGCACCGCCCCTGGCACCTTCCGCGTCACCAGCACCGCCATCAGCAGCAGGCCGAAGCAGAACACCGCGATCGGCCAGCCGTCGAGGTGCCCGTCCACGCCCAGTTGCAGCGGGACCGTGGTGCCCGCCGCGTCCGGGACGCGGGTGACGAACCCGGCGCTGACCAGGCCGACCAGCGCGATGTAGAGCCCGATGCCCACGGTGATCGCGGTTTTCAGCGGCATCGGGATGGCGTCGAGGATCCGTTCGCGGATCCCGCTGGCGGCCATCAGCACGATGCACAGGCCCTCCAGCACCACCAGCCCGAACGCCTGCGCCCAGGTCATCGCCGGCGCCATCTGGAAGGCGACGATGCCGTTGATGCCGAGCCCGGCGGCCAGCGCCAGCGGCGCGTTGCCGATCAGGCCCATCAGCACGGTCATCACCGCGGCCGAGAGCGCGGTGGCCGTGGTCAGCTGGGCGGTGCTCAGCCTGGTGCCGGTGATGTCCGCCGAAGCACCGAGGATGAGCGGGTTGAGCAGCACGATGTAGGCCATCGCGACGAAGGTGGTCAGGCCGCCGCGGACCTCGCGGCCGACGGTGCTCTGCCTGCCGGAGATCTGGAAGTACCGGTCGAGCAGCGACCTGCGGGGTGGTTCGGGTTCGCCTTCGTGAACCCGGTCGCCGGGACGTGCCAGCGTCATTGGAGGCGTCCTCTCCCTTGCCGGTGGGTTTCGGGGACGTGCTTGTCCGCGGGTGCTCCGGTCAGCGTTCGCGCGCTCAGTAGCCGACGCGGTCCGGCTGGTCGAGCCAGGTCGCGAACGGGGTGAAACCGTCCTCTGTGGACACCTGGGTCACGGGTACGGACCAGGCGTCGCGAGGGGTGGAGAACAGTTCGTAGAAGGCGAGGTCGTCGAAACCGGCCTTCGCCGCGTCGTGCCGGTCGGCGGCGTAGACGATCCGGTCGACCCGCGCCCACAGCGCCGAGCTCAGGCACATCGGGCACGGCTCGCAGGACGAGACCAGCACGCAGCCGTCGAGCTTGAAGGTGCCGAGTGCCTGACACGCCGCGCGGATCGCGACGACCTCGGCGTGCGCGGTCGGATCGAGCTCGGGGGTGACCCGGTTGACCCCGGTGGCGATGATTCCGCCGTCGCGCACGATCAGCGCGCCGAACGGCCCGCCGCCCTCGGTGACGTTCTTCGCGGCCAGCCGCACGCATTCGGTCAGCCAGGCGGCTTCGCGGCTTTCGGTGGTGGTCATGACTTCTCCTGGTTCAGGTTCCGGTGAGGTGTTCGGGCCGGATCGGCACGCGGGGCAGTTCCAGCCCGGTGGCCGCGCGGATGGCGTTCGCGATGGCCGGGGTGGCCGAGATGGTCGGCGGCTCGCCGACCCCGCGGACGCCGTAGGGCGCGTGCGGGTCGGCGCGTTCGAGCACGTCGATCCGCATCGGCGGCGTGTCGAGCACGGTCGGGATGAGGTAGTCGGTGAACGAGGGGTTGCGTACTTTCCCGTCGCGTACCTGGATTTCCTCCATCACGGCCAGGCCGAGACCCTGCGCCGAGCCGCCCTGGATCTGCGCGACGACGGCGTCGGGGTTCATCGCCTTGCCGACGTCCTGCGCGCAGTCCAGTTGCACGACCTTGACCAGGCCCAGTTCGGTGTCCACGTCGACCACCGCCCGGTGGGCGGAGAAGCCGTACTGGACGTGCGCGTCGCCCTGGCCGGTCTCCGGATCAAGTGGATAGGTCGGGCGGTGGTGGTACTCGCGCGTCTCCTCGATGGCGTCTTCACCGAGGATATCGGCCAGTGCGGCCAGGACTTCACCGTCGGAAGCCACGATCTTCCCGCCGGACAGGGCCATTCCTTCGGGTGATCGTCCGAGACGGCCTGCCGCGCGGGCGAAAACGCGCTCGGCCACCGCCCGGCACGCGTTGCGCACCGCGCCGCCGGTGACGTAGGTCTGCCGGGACGCCGAACTGGAGCCGGCGTCGCCCACGCTGGTGTCCGCGGGGTGCACGGTCACCCGCGGCACGCCGAGTTCGGTGCGCGCGATCTGCTGTTGCAACGTGACCAGACCCTGGCCGACCTCCGCCGCCGCGGTGTGCACCATCGCCACCGCTTCGCCGCCGAGCACCTCCAGGCGCACCCTCGCGGTCGAGTAGTCGTCGAGTCCTTCGGCGTAGGAGATGTTCTTGATGGTCACGCCGTACCCGATGCCGCGGACCACGCCTTCGCCGTGCGTGGTGTTCGACGTGCCGCCGGGCAGGTCCCGGATGTCCACCGGCGCGGTGCGGTTCTCCGGCGGCAACGGCATGTCCCTGACCCGCCGCACGAGTTCGGCCACCGGCGCCGGGAAGTCGATGACCTGCCCGGTCACGTTCGCCGAGCCCTCGCTCATCGCGTTGCGGATGCGCAGTTCCGCCGGGTCCATGCCGAGCGCCGCCGCCAGTTTGTCCATTTGGGACTCGTAGGCGTATGTCGGCTGCACCGCGCCGAGACCGCGCATCGCGCCGCAGGTCGGGTTGTTGCTGTAGACGCCCCAGCCCTCGATCTTCGCGTTGGGCACGTCGTACGGGCCGACGCCCAGCGTGGTCCCGTTGCCCACCACCACCGGGGTCTTCGAGGCGTAGGCACCACCGTCGAAGTACAGCCGGGCGCGGACGTAGACCAGGTCGCCGTCCTTCGTGGCCCCGTGCTCGTAGTACATCTTCGCCGGGTGCCGGTGCACGTGCCCGAAGAAGGATTCCTCACGGTTGTAGACCATCTTCACCGGCCTGCCGGTGCGCAGGGCGAGCAGGCACGAGTGGATCTGCATCGACAGGTCCTCGCGCCCGCCGAACGCGCCACCGACCCCGGACAGGGTCAGGCGCACCTTCTCCAGTGGCAGGCCCAGCGCCTTCGCGGTCTGCCGCTGGTCCACGTGCAGCCACTGGGTGGCCAGGTAGAGGTCGACGCCGCCGTCCTCGGCGGGGACGGCCAGCCCGGATTCCGGCCCGAGGAAGGCCTGGTCCTGCATGCCGATCTCGTAGACCCCGGACACCACCACCTCGGCTTCGGCGTCGGGGTCTCCACGCACGATCCGCTGGTAGCGCACCAGGTTCCCGTCCGGGTGCAGGTGCGGCAGCGTGTGGTCGTGCGCGGCCCGCTCGGGGTCGGTGATCGGCTCGAGCACCTCGTAGCCGACCTCGATCTTCTTCAGCGCCTGCCGCGCGATCTCCGGGTGGTCGGCCGCCAGGATGGCGACCGGCTCGCCCTGGTAGCGCACGCGGTCGACGGCCAGCGCCGGCGTGTCCTGGTACTTGAGGCCGTAGACGTTCTCGCCGGGCACGTCCTCGTGCGTCAGCACCGCGTGCACGCCGGGCACGGCCAGCGCCGCGCTGGTGTCGATGCCGGTGATCAGGGCGTGCGGGTGAGGGCTGCGCAGGGTCGCACCCCACAGCATGTCCTCGTGCCACAGGTCCGAGGAATAGGCGAACTCGCCGCGGACCTTGAGCACGCCGTCGGGCCGCAGCGGGCTTTCGCCGATGCCGCCGGTGATCGTGTCGTCGAGCGTCTGCGGGGAACGGGCAGGGTTCGTCGTGCTCATCGCGCCACCTGGGCTTTCCGCGCGGCGGCGAGCCGGACGGCGTCCAGGATCTTCTCGTAACCGGTGCAGCGGCACAGGTTCCCGGCCAGCGCCTCCCGGATCTCCGCGTCACTGGGCTCGCTGGTGCGCTCGATCAGGTCGTGTGCGGCGACCAGCAGCCCAGGCGTGCAGAACCCGCACTGCACCGCCCCACATTCCACAAAGGACTCCTGTACCGGATCTAGTGCGTCGCCCTCAGCGAGACCTTCCACCGTGCGCACCTCACGGCCTTCGGCCTGCCCGGCCGCGACCAGGCAGGCACACGCCGGAACCCCGTCGAGGTAGACCGTGCACGAGCCGCATTCGCCCTGCTCGCAAGCGTTCTTGGAACCGGGCAGGCCGAGCCGCTCGCGCAGCAGGTAGAGCAGGCTTTCGCCCTCCCAGACGTGGTCGGCCCGCCGGTCCTCGCCGTTGACCGTGACGTTCACGCGCATGCCTGCCAGCTCCCTTCGAGGTAGTCCTGCCACGCCCAGCCCAGGGTCCGCCGGGCCATCACGGCCAGTGCGTGCTTGCGGTACGCGGCACTGCCGCGCACGTCGTCGATCGGGGACGCGGCCCGCGCGACCAGTTCGCCGAACCGGCGTTTCACCGAGTCTTCGAGCGCGCGCGGGGCGTGCCACAGGTTCCGGTCGGTCAGTGCACCGGCCAGGAAGTCCTCCGCCTCGGTCGCCCGGCGCGGGGTCGGGGCCGCCGAGCCGATACCGGTGCCGACCCGCTCGCGTTCCGGGTGCAGCGCGAGGCCGAAGGCGCAGACCGCGATCACCATCGCGTTGCGGCTGCCGATCTTGCTGAACTGCTGCGGGCCGGTGGCCGGGGCCAGGTGCACCGCGGTGATCAGCTCGTCCTCGGCGAGCAGGTTGCGCTTGACCCCGAGGTAGAAGTCCCTCACCGGCACCAGGCGCACGCCGTGCACCGAGGCGATCTCCACTTCGGCGTCCGCGGCGAGGAGCGCGGGGTGCGAGTCACCGGCGGGGGAGGCCGCGCCGAGGTTGCCGCCCACGCTGCCGCGGTTGCGGATCTGCGGGGAGCCGACCGTGCGCGCCGCCATCGCCAGGCCGGGCAGCTCGCGGCCCAGTTCGGCGATGATCCGGGTGTACGGCACGCCCGCGCCGATCCGGACGCGTCCGTCCACGCGGGAGTGTTCGTGCAGGTCGGGTATCCGGGTCAGGTCCAGCAGCGCGGCCGGGCGCCGGTGGTCGAAGTTCAGCTCGACCATCACGTCGGTGCCGCCGGCGATGGGCACCGCGTCCGGGTGTTCGGCCTTCGCCGCCAGTGCGTCGGCGAGCGTCAGCGGGCGCAGGAAGTCCATGGTGCTCGTCCTCTCAGGAATCGTCCCGCCGCACGGTGCCCTCGATCAGGCCGTACGGGCGGTCGGCGGCGTGGAACACCTCGCCGGGGTTGTCCAGGCCGAACGCCGACAGATCGGTGAGGAAGTGGTGCTTGTTCGGCAGGGACAGGCTGACCTCGGCGATCTCCGGCACGTTTTCCAGCACCCGGCTGCCCATCGCGTAGAGCGTCTGCTGCAGGGAGTAGCTGTAGGTCCCGCCGAACGCGTCGAGCAGGCTCGCGCGGGCGGTGTCGAAGGCCTTGCCCCAGTCCACCCCGTCGGCCGAGGCGAACCGCCAGGTCGCGGACACCGCGGTGGCCAGGATGCGGTCCCGGGTCTCGGGCAGGGTGGTGTACTCGTCACGCGGGAAGCCCCAGAACTCCGAGTCGGTCGAGTTGAGCACGGTGAGGTCGGTCAGCCCGCCGGTGACCTCGGCCCGCTCGCCGTCGTAGGTGATCAGCGCGGTGCGCGTGCCCCCGCCGGAGCGCGCGAACGAGTGGTGCGCGGGCTTGCCGCCCACCTCCAGCCTGGCCCACGGGAAGCTCTCGATGCGCACCCGTGCCCGGTGGATCGACGGCTGGGAGCCGACGAACCGCCTGGCCAGGCGCAGGCCGTAGTCCTCGATCTCGCCGATGCCCTCCCTGGCGAAGGCGAACACCGTGTTCTTCTGCGTGTCGGTGGCCAGCACCTTGTCGTTCGCGCCGGTGGAGTGGGTGTCGGTCATGTCGCCGGACAGCGAGACGCTCACGTTCAGATCGGTGATCCCGTGCCGCTCGCCGTCGCGGTCGATCCGCACCACGCGATTCTCCGCCTTGCCGTACTGGTTCTCGCCGAGCACGATCGCCATGCCTGCTTCCTCCCGACTGCCGCCCGCCTGCTGGATGTGAAGCAGTACACAGTCCGGCCCGGCGACCGGGCCACGGTCGATCCGCCGAAACCCGCGGTGCCCCCCGGCGTCGTTTTTGTGGTTACCTCCAAAGGCCGTCCCCGCGCCGGTATGCGGTACTGGGGGCCGGAGGAAAAGGGAGGTGCGGGTGCGACTCGGAGCCCTGCTGGACACGCCTGAGCTGGGGCTGACCCTGCTCTACGGCCCCGGCGCGCGCGAGCGCGAGTTCGCCCGCGTGTTCACCTCGACCCTGAGCGACCCCACCCGGTACCTGACCGGGGGCGAACTGGTGCTCTGCGGCATGCGGTGGCTGCCCGGCCCCGAGGACGCCGACGCGTTCGTCACCACGCTGATCGAGGCCGGGGTGGTCGCGCTCGGCGCCGGTACGGCCGAAGTGGACGGACCGGTGCCGGAGCACATGATCGACTCGTGCCGCCGCGCCGGCCTGCCGTTGTTCGAGGTGCCGGTGTCCGTCTCGTTCGCGACGGTGAGCGAGCGCGTCATCCTCGGCCTGGCCGCCGAACGGGCCGGGGCGGACGGCGGCGGGGATCTCGACCGCCACCGGCGCCTGCTCGCCGCGGTGACCGCCGGTGGCGGCCTGCCCGCGCTCGTCGAGGCGGGCGCGGCCGAGCTGGGCGCGGACTGCTGGGTGCTCAGCGCCACCGGCCGGGTGATCGCCGGAACGGGGGATTCGCTCGGCGCGGAGCAGCGCGCGCAGCTCGCCCGGCGCTACCTGCTGGGGGAGCGGCTGCCGCAGGCGGCAGGCGGGTTCACCATGCTGGCTTCGGCCAACAAGGCGGGGCACCGCATGGGCAGCTGGTTCGTGGTGGTGGCCGACGACCACGCGCGCTGGGAACCGGCGCAGCGGGAGGTCGCCGCCGAGTTCGCCGCGCTGGCCGGGCTCGAACGGTCCCGTTTGGACGATGCGAAGCGCATCGAGAACCGCGCGGCGGAACCGTTGCTGCGCCTGGTGTTTTCGGCCGAAGCCACCCAGGCGGACCTGAACTCGCGACTCGCGGCCGCCGGTTTTTCCGCCGAGGACCAGGTTCTCGTGCTTTCGGCGGGCGTGCAGGGCGGTGGCCCTGGCCTGGCACCGGTGATCCTCGATGAGGTGCTCGCCCCGTTCGGCGGCCCGGCGCTGGTCGGCTCGCTCGACGCGGAGACGTTCGGCCTGCTGGCGGTCCGGGAGCCGGTGGACGGCCTGGTCGAGCGGATCCGCGAAGCCGTGCTCGTGGTGGAGCCCGCCCTCGGCTCGGCCCGGCTGGCGGTCGGGATCGGCCGCGCGCCGGACGCGCAGGCCCTGCGCCCCACCGTCCAGGAAGCACGGCACGCCAGGAAACTCGCCGAACTGGCCCCCGGCCGCGCTTCGGTGGTCGCCGGGGACGAGGTCGCGTCACACCTGTTGTTGCTGGCCGCCGTCCCCGAGGAACTACGCCGGTCTTTTGGTGCGAAGGTGCTCGGCCCGCTGGTGTCCTACGACGACGCGCACGGCTCGGATCTGGTGCACACGGTGAAGGTGTTCCTGGAGAACTCCGGGTCCTGGACGCAGACCGCGGCCGAACTGCACCTGCACGTCAACACCCTGCGGTACCGGGTCAGCCGGATCTCCGAGCTGACCGGCCGGGACCTGAGCCGCTTCTCCGACCGCGTGGACCTCTACCTGGCGGGCTGCTTCACCCGGGAATGGGGTTGACCGGGCCGGCCTTCGGCGCCGCTCGCATGCCGAAGTAGACGTAGGGCGTGTCGTCGGGGAAGGTGCCGAAGACCAGCGGGAGCCACGGCGCGCTGACCGGGCCCATCCCCGGCATGGCCAGTACGTTCGCGGACACCGGCACCAGCGCGGCTTCGATCGGCGGTGAGTAGCCCGCCATGCCGCCCAGCAGTTCGAACCGCAGGTGCGGGCCGCCATCGCGCTCGCCGATCGTCAGGCGCACGCCCTCGCGTTCGTACGTCCCCGCCAGCGGGGCCACCTCGATCGGCCGCGGTTCGGCCGGGGGAGCGAAGACCTCGGGCATCCGCACCCCGGCGAGTTCGCCGAGCAGCTCCTGGAACAGGTCGGTGAAGAAGCTGGTCGCCACCCCGCCGTTGGTCAGCAGCGCGGCCACGACCCCGCTGCCGGGCACGACCCGCAGGTACGAGAACTGCCCGCCCGAAGCGCCGTCGTGCCCGTAGCCGGGAACGCCGTCCCAGTCGTACAGCGCCCAGCCATGGCCCCAGCCGGTCGCCATGAAGGACCAGGTGTCCAGGCAACTTGCGACCTGCTGCCGCATCAAGGCCGCCGATCCGGCGGACAGCACGCGCGTGCCGTCGGGCGCGACACCGTCGTCGAGGTGCATCCGGGCGAAGCGCACGACATCGGCGGCGGTGACGAGGACCCGGCCGTACGGTCCGGCCGAGCGCGGCATCATGTCCCACGCCGGCGCCGGTTCCGGATCGGTGCCCAGCTCACCGAGGTGGCTCATCGCCACCCGGAACCGCAGCGCCTCCTCCGGCAAGGTCATCGACTGTTCCAGACCCAGTGGCGTGAACAGCCGGTCGCGCAGCGCGTCGTCCCAGGTCTGGCCGGTGAGCACCTCCACGATCCGGCCGAGGATGGCGTATCCGGTGCTGCTGTAGGAGATCACCGTCTCCGGCGGGCAGTCCTGGCCGACGTCGGCGCAGGCTTCGACGTACCGCGCGAGGCAGTCGTCACCGCGGCCGGTGTCCAGGGTGAAGTCCCCGGCGATCCCGCTGGTGTGGCTGAGCAACTGACCGATCGTCACGGTCTTCGCGACTTCGGCGTCGGCGACCGCGAAGCCCGGCAGCACGTCGGCGACCCTGGTGTCCAGCCGCAGTTCCCCGGCGTCGACCAGCTGCATCACCAGCGTCGCGGTGTACACCTTGGCGACCGAACCGGACTGGAACACCGAGTCCGTGGTCACCTCCACGCCGGTCCCGCGGTGCAGCACCCCGCTGGCCAGTTCGTGGAGTTCGCCGTCCACGAACACCGCCAGCGCCGCCCCCGGCACGTGGTGTCCGGTGCGCAGCGCGTCGAAGCGCGCCTGCCAGTGAGCGTGGTCGAACGGCATCTCGTCCCCCTTGGTCTTTTCCCCGTTCTAGCAGGGGAGCGAAGTCGCCCGCCGGTCACTGACAGAAGATGTCAGTGATGGGCGGGCAGCATCAGCGGCGTGAACGATTTCGATTTCCTGCTCGGGTCCTGGAACGTGACCAACCGGCGGCTCAAGACGATCCTGTCCGGCGCCGGCGACTGGGTCGAGTTCCCGGGCACCAGCATTTCGCGGTCCCTTTTCGACGGTGGCGGGAACACCGACGAGATCATCTTCCCGACCCTGGGCACCCGGGGGTTCACCCTCCGGTTGTTCGACGTCGAGCGGCAGCAGTGGGCGCTCTACTGGTCCAACAGCCAGACCGGCCGCCTCTTCCCGCCGGTTCTGGGCACCTTCACCGACGGCCGCGGCGACTTCTACGGCGACGACGAGCACGAGGGCAGGCCGATCAGGGCGCACTACACCTGGTCGGGCATCACCCCGGACTCGGCGCGGTGGGAACAGGAGTTCTCCGCCGACGGCGGCCGGACCTGGGAGTCCAACTGGGTCATGGAGTTCGCCCGGGCCTGAGGGCGCGCGGGGTCACTTCCGCCAGAAGAGGTGGTGGGTGACCCCGCTCGGGCTGGGCACGACGTCGACGTGGAAGCGGTCGCGCAACTCGTCGGGGGACTCCCAGAGCCGCGAACCGGCGCCGAGCTTCGTCTCCGCCACCGCCACGTGCAGGGTGTCGACGAGGTCGGCGTCGAGGAAGGCGCGGATGGTGGCCGCGCCGCCGCCGAGGCGGACGTCCTTGCCCTGCGCCGCTTCCTTCGCCCGCTCGAGCACGGCGGCCAGGTCACCGCCGACGAAGTGGAAGGTGGTGTCGGACAGGGTGAACGACGGCCGCTCGTGGTGGGTCAGCACGAAGACCGGGGTGTGGAACGGCGGCTCGTCGCCCCACCAGCCGAGCCAGTCGTGGTTCTCCCACGGGCCCCGCTGCGGGCCGAACTTGTTGCGGCCCATGATCTCCGCGCCGATGTTGTGGTGGAAGTCCCGGGTGAGGTAGTCGTCGAGGCCGCGGCTGCCGCCCGGCTCGGTGCGGTTGGGCCAGCTCGCCGTGGCCCCGGCCCAGGCGAAGATCTCGCCGGGGTCGGCGTGGCCGAACGGCCGCTCCAGGCTCTGGCCCTCCCCGGCGCCGTAGCCGTCGGATGAAACGTTGAAGTTCTGGACTCTCAGCAGCTGGCTCATGCGTTTTCCTCCGGAAGTCGCTGTTCGAAGAAGCAGACTCCACCGGAGAACCGGACTCATCGCGCTACGGGTGAGACGTGGATCACACCTTGAGGGGCCGATCACGCATGGCGGGCAGGACCGGGGTCAGCACGGCGATCGCGAGCATGAACACCGCGATGCCGACGAACGCGTCGCCGTAGTGCGACGCCAGCGTCGCGGGCGTGCCGGAGGTGCCGCTGCCGGTCACCGTCAGCAACACGGCCAGCCCGAACGCGCCGCCGAACTGCCGGGTGGTGTTCATCAGCCCGGAGGCGGCGCCGGCGTCGAGCGGCCCGACGCCGGAGGTGACCGTCCTGGCCAGCGGCGTGCCGACCAGCCCGCCGCCGATGGAGATCAGCACCGCCGGGCCGAGGATGCCGCCGAGGTAGGCGCTGTCCGGGGTGAGCAGGCTCTGCCACCAGAACCCGAGCGCGCCGATCGCCGCGCCCGCGGCGATGAGCACCCTGGCCTGCACGCGCCGCATCAGCCACGGCACCACCCGCAGGCCCACCACCAGCATCACCAGCGCGTGCGGCACGAACCCGAGCCCGGCCTGCGCGGCGCTGTACCCGAGCACGTGCTGCATGCTCAGGGTGAGGAAGAACCACACCGGGACCTGGCTCGCCCCGGCCAGCAGCATGGCCAGGTTGCCCCAGCCGACGCCGGGCAGGCCCAACAGCCGCGGCGGGATCAGCGGTGACGCGGCGAACTTCGCCTCGACCACCACGAACGCGAGCAGCGCGACCAGCCCGCCCGCCAGCGGCACCGCCACCGCGGCCTCGCCCCAGCCGTGCTCGTGGGTCTGCGAGACGCCGAGGGTGAGCAGCGTCAGCCCGGCCGTGGCCAGCACCGCACCCGGCAGGTCGAGCCGGACGCGGCCCCACGGCGTCTGTGCGGGCCGGGCGAGCACGCGCGCGGCCAGGAACAGCACCGGGATGCCGATCGGCACGTTGACCAGCAGCACCGACCGCCACGACAGGAACTCGGTGAACACCCCGCCGAGCAGGTTGCCCGAGGCCCCGCCGACCAGCGCCACCGCGGTGGAGATGGTCAGCGCCCGCGTCCGCCGCGGCCCCTCGGGGAACGAGGTGGTCAGCATGGTGACCGCCAGCGGCGCGAGCACGGCCGCGCCCGCGCCCTGCCCGGCCCGCGCCGCGATCAGCATCGCCGGTGACGTGGCCAGCCCGCCGATCAGGCTGGTCACGGTGAACACCGCCAGGCCGCCGAGGAACACCCGCCGATGGCCGTGGATGTCGGCGAGCCTGCCGCCGAAGAGCAACAGCCCGGCGAAGGCCAGCGTGTAGCTGTTGACCACCCACTGCAGGCTCGCCGGGGCGAAGCCCAGTTCCGCCCGCACCGACGGCAGCGCCACGGTGATCACCGACGTGTCGAACACGACCAGGAAGTGCGCCGTGCACGCCAGTACCAGCGCGGTGGTCGCGGTGCCGGTCTTGCCGGCTCCGCCGGACCCGGAAGCCCCCCGGACGCTGGTCACCGGGCGGCGGCGGTCTTCCGGATGTTGATGTAGTTGCCACCGATCCAGTCGTCGAAGGTGGCGGTCTCGGCCGGGATGCTGACGTCGAACCCGCACTCCCTGGCCCGCGGCACCGAGAAGCGGAAGTCCCCGTTGGGGCGCAGGAAGAACACGCTGGAGGTGCGGCTGCTGCCCACCCGCTTGTCCGCGCCGGGCGCGGCCACGTGGTGCTTGGGCGCCTTGATCGCGCCGTCGGCCACCAGCGTCGCCACCGCGCCGCAGAACACCAGCACCGCGCCCGGCTGCGCCGGGATGTCCACATAGGACCCGTCCACCTCGACCTGCAGGCTGACGAACCCGTTCGCGCACGGGGTCTGGTGGATCAGGGTGACGATCGAGAGGTCGTAGTGCGGGGCCATCCGCAGCGGCTGCTCCTCGGCCACCCGGTCCTCGGGGACCTCGGGGAAGTAGCGCAGGCGCAGCAGCGGTTCGCAGTCGAGGAAGGCGTCCATGCCGCCCTGGGGCTCCGCTCCGACCGAGGTCAGCACCTGCCGCGCGACGTCCTGCGAGGCGCGGTACATCCGCGCGAAGTAGTCCTCCCACGCCTTCTCGAACTCCGCGCTGGGGAACAGGTTGTCCGCGGTGCCCATCGAGTACGACATCGAGTAGTCGGTGTACTTGCCGGTGTTCGTGATCTGCGCGGTGCTCTCGGACTCCAGCCCGGCGTACCCGCGCCGGATGGTCGGGATCGGCGTCATCACCGCCTTCTTCTCGGCCTCGGTGCCGTGGTCGAAGAAGTCCACCGCGACTTCCCGCGCCGAGGCGTGGTCGGCTTCGGCGAGCCCGGTGCCCTTGAGGTAGAACACGCCCTTCTCGCGCAGGCAGTGGCGGAACTCCTCCTGGTGCAGGCCCTCGCGCAGCTCGGCCAGATCGAAGGTCGGCACGGTCGCGTCCGTCATGTGCTCAGCTCCTTAAGCGCCTCCGCCAGGCGCTCGACGTCGGTTTCGGTGTTGTAGAAATGCGTGGACACCCGCAGCAGCGGGCCATCCGGCCGGTCGAGCACCGGCACGTCGATCCGGAAGCGGTCCCACAGGCCGTGGCGCAGTCCGGCGGTGTCCGTGCCCGGCGGCAGCCGGAACGCGGTCATCGCACCGGACAGCCCGGGGTGCTCCGGGGTCACCGGTTCCAGGCCGTGCCGGCCGCTGAGGCGCTCGCGGGTGAAAGCCGCCAGCTCCCGCATGCGTTCCCGCACGCGTTCGTGCCCGAACCCGGCCTGGAAGTCGATCGCCGACGGCACCGCGAGCCACGGGCACAGGTCCCGCGTGCCCTCGCATTCGAGGTTGCGCAGGCGGTCGGTGCTGCCGAACTGGTTGCGCTCGTCGGAGGCGTTTTCGCCGTCGGGGCGATAACCCCAGCTCACCTGCGGCGGGCGGAGCACGCCCGCCTGGTCCTCGGCGAAGTGCAGGAAGCCGACGCCGGTGGGCGCCAGCAGCCACTTGTGCCCGCTGCCCGCGTAGTAATCGCAAGGCAGGGCCACCAGGTCCAGTTCGGTGAACCCGGGGGCCTGCGCGCCGTCGACTACGGTCAGGATGCCGCGGCGGCGGGCCTCTTCGCACAGCCGCGCGGCGGGCAGGACCAACCCGGTGGGCGAGATCACGTGGCTGAAGAAGAGGAGCCGGGTGCGCGGGCCCATCGCGGCCGTGGCCGCCTCGACGACCTCTTCGGGGTCCAGTGGTTGAACCGGGAGGTGAAAGGTCCGGACCACCAGGCCCTGGTGTCGTGCCACCCGCTCCCAGCACCACCGCATGGGGGCGTACTCCTGGTCCGAAAGCAGGATTTCCCCGCCCGCGGCCAGGTGTGGCTGTACCGACGAGGCCACCAGGTTGACCGCGCCGGTCACGTTGGTGGCGAAGGCCAGCCGCTCCGGCCGTGCGCCGAGGTAGCCGGCCAGGCGCTCGCGCGCGGTCCACAGCAGCGGCGGCAACTGCCGCGAGAGGAAGTCCATCGGCCCGGCGGCCATCCGCGTGCGCAGCGCGGTGACCCGGTCGAACACCGGACGGGGGAGCGGACCGCAGGAACCGGCGTTGAGAGAGGTCACCGCGGGATCGAGCGACACCTGCTCACGGGCGTTCGCCCAGGCGGTCGCGACCATGCGCAGGTCTCCCCGAAGAGTATAAGGACTTGCAGGCGGAAAAATGGTCGGCCGGGCATTCGGCTAAAGCACGGAGCGCCGCAGCCGGTATGTGCGGATGAAAGCATTCCCCAGGCGGCGCGGTGCCCGCAGCCGATGTGGAAAGGCTACCAGCCGTCGTCGCGGGTTGGCAAAGAAAAACCGCCCGGTATGGCGTAGCGCACCCCGGGAGCCGGGTGGCCCATCTGTGAAAATCCCTTGTGTGTCAAGGATTGCCGCGCTCCATCCGACGAAGGTCGGGGTCACGGGCGAGGTGGGCGGTAGTCACTCCAATGGCGGTTCACGGACCGGCTCGCGCTGTTAGCCTCGGTCCTGTGGCGAGTTCACCGCTACCCGTTGATGTGCGCTGATCATTTTCGCGGCGGCTTCCTTCGGCGTCAACCGGGCAAGCAAAACCGATTAATCACGGAGCATTGTCGAGCAGTATTGTCGAGCATTGTCGAGCAACCGGGTGGCGGCCGAACGCCGCCCGACCGAATTCGCCGACCCGGCCTTTCACCGTCCGTGCGCCCCGCTGCGTCCGGACGGGTGGCGGGGTCCCCCGAACGGCCCTTCTTTCCGACCACCACTGACACACGCTGGGGGACAGCAATGGTTCTCGAGATGCCCGCCGCCCGCGTACCGGCGGGCCCGGACGCTCGCGACGTGCGCCAGGCGCTCGCCCGCCACGTGCTCACCGACGGCTACGACCTGGTGCTCGACCTCGAGGCGAGTACGGGTCCCTGGCTCGTCGACGCCGTCACCGGTACCCGCTACCTCGACCTGTTCTCATTCTTCGCCTCCGCGCCACTCGGGATCAACCCGTCCTGCATCGTGGACGACCCGGCCTTCGTCGGCGAACTCGCCGCGGCCGCGGTGAACAAGCCGTCGAACCCCGACGTCTACACCGTGCCCTACGCCAAGTTCGTCACCACCTTCGCCCGCGTGCTCGGTGATCCGCTGCTCCCGCACCTGTTCTTCGTGGACGGTGGCGCGCTGGCGGTGGAGAACGCGCTGAAGGCGGCGTTCGACTGGAAGGCGCAGAAACTCGGGCTGGACGACCGCGCGGTGAACCGGCTGCAGGTCCTGCACCTGGAGCGCTCGTTCCACGGCCGCAGCGGCTACACCATGTCGCTGACGAACACCGACCCGTCGAAGACCGCGCGCTACCCCAAGTTCGACTGGCCGCGCATCCCCGCCCCCGCGCTGGAGCACCCGCTGACCGCGCACGCCGAGGCGAACCGGGAGGCCGAGCGCCGGGCGCTCGAAGCGGCGGAGGAGGCGTTCCGGGCCGCGGACGGCATGATCGCCTGCTTCCTCGCCGAACCCATCCAGGGCGAGGGCGGCGACAACCACTTCAGCGCCGAGTTCCTCCAGGCGATGCAGGACCTCTGCCACCGCCACGACGCGTTGTTCGTGCTCGACGAGGTGCAGAGCGGGTGCGGGCTGACCGGCACCGCCTGGGCCTACCAGCAACTGGGCCTGCGCCCGGACCTGGTGGCCTTCGGCAAGAAGACCCAGGTGTGCGGGGTGATGGGCGGCGGCCGGATCGGCGAGGTCCAGGACAACGTGTTCGCCGTGTCCTCCCGGATCAGCTCGACCTGGGGCGGCAACCTGGCCGACATGGTCCGCGCCACCCGGGTGCTGGAGACCATCGAGCGCACGAGCCTGCTGGAATCGGTGGTGCAACGCGGGAAGTACCTGCGCGACGGGCTGGAAGAACTGGCCGAGCGGCATCCCGAGGTGGTCACCAACGCCCGCGGCCGCGGCCTGATGTGCGCGGTGGACCTGCCGGACGCCGAGCGGCGTGACGCGGTCCTGCGCCGGATGTACACCGGGCACCAGGTGATCGCGCTGCCGTGCGGGACGCGCGGCCTGCGCTTCCGGCCCCCGCTGACGATCACCGAGAGCGAGCTGGACCAGGGCCTCGAAGCGCTGGCGGCCAGCCTCGCACCCCGCGGCTGACGCGATCAGAAATCTCCCGCCACGAACCCGGCGAGCTCGACGAGAAGACGAGAAGGAATTCCCTCGATGACGTCAGCACGACACCTGAAGTCGGCCGCGGACTGGTGCGCGCGCATCGACGCGATCGCCGGTCAGCGCTGTGACCTTGAGATGCTGCTCAAGGACGAGTGGCGGCACCGGGTCGCCGTCCGCGACGGCGACCCGGCCGTCCGAGCCACCCAGGACCAGGAACTCGCCATCTCCGGCCAGGACTACACCGCGCTGAAGCAGGCACTAGGCGCTTTTTCGATCGAAGCGTTCGCGCTCGCCACGCTGCACAGCGTGCTGCACGCCTACGGGCACGGCCACCAGACCGTGGTCGCGTTCCTGCGGGACGGCAAGGTGCTGCCGATCATCGTCGACCACCTCGAGCAGGCCGAGCTGACCTGCGCCGAGGCCGCCGAGCAGATCGAGGACGGCGTCGCCCGCGAGGACATGTACCTCCCGCCGGAGGAGTTGCTGCAGCGCGGGCTGTTCGACGCGCTGCTCGTGCTCGCGGACAGCCACCTCGGCTTCACCGAACTCCCGCCCGCGCCTCTGGTGACGATCGTGCGGGACGACCCGGCGGCCGGCTGCCTGCGCTGGCGGATCGCCTACGCCGGCGAGTTCTTCGAGGACAAGATCATCGCCGGCGTGCTCGACGTGGCCCGCGAGGTGCTCGGCCAGTTCATCGGCCGGCCCGAGCAGCTGGTCGCGGACATCGACCTGGTGTCGGCGGAGCAGGAACTCCAGCTGCACCAGTGGAACGGCACCGACGGCGAGTTCGACGAGGACAAGCGGCTCAACGAGCTCTTCGAGGACGTGGTGCGGCGGGCGCCGGAGCGCGAAGCGGTGGTGTGCGGGGACGTCCGGCTGACCTACCGCGAGGTCAACGAGCGGGCCAACCAGTTCGCCCACTGGCTGATCGAGGGACCGGTGCGCGTGCGGCCCGGCGCGCTGATCGGGCTGTACCTGGACAAGAGCGATCTCGGCGTGGTCGCCACCTTCGGCATCTGGAAGTCCGGCGCGGCCTACGTGCCGATCGACCCGGCCTACCCGGCCGAGCGCATCCGCTTCCTCGCCGGCGACACCGGGCTCTCGGGCATCGTGACGAACCGGCGGCACGCCGAGCGCCTCCACGAGGTCCTCGGTGACGAGCACGCCTCGGTGCACGTCATCGAGGTCGAGTCGGTGGTGGCGGGGCCGCACCCCGAGCAGGCGCGCGAGAACCCCGGCCTCGCTTTGAGCAGCCGGGACCGCGCGTACGTCACCTACACCTCGGGCACCACCGGTGTGCCCAAGGGCGTGCCGAAGTACCACTACAGCGTGGTGAACAGCATCACCGACCTGTCCGAGCGCTACGACATGCGCCGGCCGGGCACCGAACGCGTCGCGTTGTTCGCCTCCTACGTCTTCGAACCGCACCTGCGCCAGACCCTGATCGCGCTGATCAACGAGCAGACGCTGGTGATCGTGCCCGACGACGTCCGGCTCGACCCCGACCTCTTCCCCGAATACATCGAGCGCCACGGCGTCACCTACCTCAACGCCACGGGTTCGGTGCTGCAGCACTTCGACCTTCGCCGGTGCACCAGCCTGAAGCGGCTGCTGCTGGTCGGTGAGGAGCTGACCGCCTCGGGGCTCCGGCAGCTGCGCGAGAAGTTCGCCGGGCACGTGGTCAACGAGTACGCCTTCACCGAGGCCGCGTTCGTCACCGCGGTCAAGGAGTTCGGCCCCGGCGTGATCGAGCGGCGCGACCGCAGCATCGGCAGGCCGCTGCGCAACGTCAAGTGGTACGTGCTCAGCCAGGGGCTCAAGCAGTTGCCGATCGGCGCGATCGGCGAGCTGTACATCGGTGGCTGCGGGGTCGCGCCCGGCTACCTCAACCGCGACGACCTGACCGCGGAACGCTTCACCGCCAACCCGTTCCAGACCGAGGAAGAGAAGGCACGCGGGCGCAACGGCAGGCTCTACCGGACCGGCGACCTCGCGCGGGTGCTGCTCAACGGTGAAGTCGAATTCATGGGGCGCAGCGACTTCCAGCTGAAGCTGAACGGCGTCCGCGTCGAACCGGGGGAGATCGAGGCGCAGGCCACGGAGTTCCCCGGGGTCAAGAAGTGCGTGGTGGTGGCGAAGGAGAACGCCACCGGCGACCGGCACCTCGTCGGCTACTACCTCGTGGAGGACGGCGCCGAGGTCGCCGAAGCCGACCTGATCGCCTTCCTCGAACAGCGCCTGATCCGGATCATGGTCCCGGCGCGCATGGTGCGGCTTTCGAGCATCCCGGTCAACGTCAACGGCAAAGTGGACTGGCGTGCCCTGCCCGACGTCAGCCTCCACCCCGCCCCCGCCCATGCTATGAGTGGGGCATTACTAGCGTTCAATGCAAGTAATGCCCCACTCATAGCGGTCACCGAGCAGCTGCGGGGGATTTGGAGCGAGGTGCTCGGCGTTCCGGAGAACCGGATCGGGGAGCGCGACGACTTCTTCCGCCTCGGCGGCCAGAGCATCTCCTGCATCCTGCTGATCGCCCGCGTGCGGCAGCGGCTCGGGCTTTCTCTTGGCGTGGAGGATGTTTTCGCCCTGCGCACGCTCGACGCGCTGGCCGGTCACCTCGAATCGCAGGGCCACGTCGAGCCGGAGGTGGTGGTCGAAGAGGTCACCACCGGCAGCGAACCGGTCCGCATGCTCGCCAACGGGCTCCAGCAGGGCCTGCTCTACCACCACCTCAAGACCGCCGGCGGCGACGACGCGTACGTGGTCCAGTCGGTGCACCGCTACCACGCGCCGATCCGCCCCGAGTTGATGAAGGACGCGTGGCAGGCCGCCCGCCAGAGCTACCCCGCGCTGCGGCTGCGGTTCGACTGGGCCGAGGAGCCGGTGCAGATCGTCGACAACGACGACAAGCCGTTCGACTGGCGCTTCGTCGACCTGAGCGCCACGGCCGACGACGCCGAGCAGGAGGCCCGGGTCCGGGAACTGCAGGAGCGCGACCGCACCGAACCCTACGACCTGGCCGGTGGCCGGCTGTTCCGCGTCTACCTGATCAAGCAGCGCGAGGACCTGTTCTCGCTGATCTTCAGCTGCCACCACATCATCCTGGACGGCTGGAGCCTGCCGGTCCTGCACGACGAGGTGCACCGCAACTACCTGGCGCTGCGGGCCGGACAGCCGATCGAGGCCGATGTGGACAATGCTTATGTGGCGGCGCAGCGGTACTGGGAGGCCCACCGCAACGACCACGCCGCCTACTGGGTGGAGCAGCTCGGCCGGATCGACGAGCGCGGCGACTTCGCCGGGCTGCTCAACGAACAGAGCCGGTACCGCGTCTCGCTCGGCGACTACGACCACGTCCAGCGGCACCGGACCAGGAAGCTGTGCCTGGGTACGGAACTCACCGGTGCGCTCAAGGCCGGTTGCGCCGCCGACCAGGTGACCCTGCACTCGGTGCTGCAGTTCGTCTGGCACAAGGTGCTCCACGCCATCGGCGGCGGCAACACCACCGTGGTGGGCACCATCGTGTCCGGGCGCAACCTGCCCGTGGACGGCATCGAGAACTCCGCCGGGCTGTTCATCAACACGCTTCCGCTGATCGTCGACCACGACCAGCAGGCCGGCCAGAACGTGGCCGAAGCGGTCCGGGACATCCAGGCCGCGGTGAACACGATGAACAGCAAGAGCATCGTGGAACTGGGCAGGCTGCAGAGCGGGGAGATGAAGCGCCGCCTGTTCGACACGCTGCTGGTGCTGGAGAACTACCCGCGGCTGCTGGACGAGGAAGAAGAACTCGCGCACCAGGAAGCGCTGCGCTTCGAAAAGGCCTACGACGCCGACAAGGTCGACTACCCGATCGCCGTGGTGGCGCGGGAAGAGGGCGACGAGCTGACCGTCACCCTCTGGTACGCGGGTGAACTGTTCGACGAGGACACCATCGACACCCTGCTCGACGTCGCGCGGACGTTGTTCCGCCAGGTGACCGAGGACATCGCGCGGCCCGTCCGCGAACTGGACCTCATCTCGCCGTCGATGCGTGCGCAGTTCGATTCGTGGAACGAGACCGCCGAGGAATTCCCCGCGCACAAGACATTGCACGCGGTGTTCGAAGAAATGGCCGAGCGCTGGCCGGACGAGATCGCCGTGGTGTACCGGAAGAACCGGCTGACCTACCGCGAGCTGAACGAGCGGGCCAACCGCCTGGCGCACTACCTGCGCTCGGTGGTCGAGCTGCGCCCGGACGACCTCGTCGCACTGGTGCTGGACAAGAGCGAGCTGATGATCACCGCGATCATCGCGGCGTGGAAGACCGGCGCGGCCTACGTGCCGATCGACTCCGGCTACCCGGACGACCGGATCGCGTTCATGCTCTCCGACACCGCCGCCCGCGTGGTGGTGACCAACGAGATCCACAGCGACCGGCTGCGTTCGCTGGCGGACACCGGCACCCCCGTGCTGGAAATCGAGCTGCTGCACCTCGACGACCAGCCCGCGGAGAACCCGGTCACCGAGACCACCAGCACCGACCTCGCCTACGCGATCTACACCTCCGGCACCACCGGCAAGCCCAAGGCGGTGCTCGTCGAACACCGCGGCGTGGTCAACCTCCAGGTGTCGCTGGCGAAGCTGTTCCGCCTGGACAAGGAGCACCGCGACGAAGCGCTGCTGTCGTTCTCGAACTACATCTTCGACCACTTCGTCGAGCAGATGACCGACGCGCTGCTCAACGGGCAGAAGCTGGTGGTGCTCGACGACAGCATGCGCACCGACCCCGAGCGCCTGTGCCGGTACATGAACGACGAGCAGGTCACCTACCTTTCGGGCACGCCGTCGGTGCTTTCGCTCTACGACTACTCGTCGGCGACCTCGCTGACCCGCATCGACGCGATCGGCGAGGACTTCACCGAGCCGGTGTTCGCCAAGATCCGCGGCACCTTCCCCGGCCTGATCATCAACGGCTACGGGCCGACCGAGATCTCGATCACCAGTCACAAGCGGCCGTATCCGCCGGACGTGCACCGGGTGAACAAGAGCATCGGCTTCCCGGTCGCCAACACGAAGTGCCACGTGCTGAACAAGGCGATGAAACCGGTGCCGGTCGGCGGGATCGGCGAGCTCTACATCGGCGGCATCGGCGTGACCCGGGGTTACCTCAACCGCGAGGACCTGACCGCCGACCGGTTCGTGGAGAACCCGTTCCAGACGGCGGAGGAACGGCGGCTGGGCGAGAACGGCCGCCTCTACAAGACCGGCGACCTGGTGCGCTGGCTGCCCAACGGCGAGGTGGAGTACCTCGGCCGCACGGATCTCCAGGTGAAGATCCGCGGTCAGCGCGTGGAACTCGGGGAGGTGGAGGCGGCGCTGTCGTCCTACCCCGGGGTGGTGCGCTCGCTGGTCGTGGCCCGTGAGCACGCGGTGGGGCAGAAGTACCTGGTCGGGTTCTACGTCGGCGAGCAGGAGTTCGACGAGCAGGACCTCAAGCAGTGGATGCGCAGGAAGCTGCCCGAATCCGTGGTGCCCGCGCGCGTCCTGCGGATCACCGACATCCCGGTGACCCCGAGCGGCAAACTGGACGCGCGACGCCTGCCGGAGACCGACTTCGGTGCCGGTGAGGGCGCCGAGTACGTCGCGCCGGTCAGCGAGTTCGAGCTGAAGCTGTGCGGCATCTGGGCCCAGGTGCTGGAGATCGCGCCGGACCGCATCGGCGTGCACGACGACTTCTTCGCGCTCGGCGGCGACAGCATCCGCGCGATGGCGCTCGCGCAGGCGATCACCACCGGCTTCGGCCAGGGCCTCGGCGTGGCAACCGTGCTCCAGCACACCACGTTCGCCGCGCAGGCCGAGCACATCCAGGCGGCCGCGCTCGAGCACACCGCGTGGACGCCGCCGCCCACCGCGGTCGAGCACCCGCCGGTCTCACTGGCGCAGGAACGCCTGCTGTTCATCGACGACTTCGAAGGCGGCACGGCGGCCTACAACATCCCGTTCGTGCTCCGGCTGCCCGCGCACACCCGCGCCGCGCTCCCCGGCGCGCTGGGCACGCTCGTGCGCCGCCACCCGGCCCTGCGCACGCTGCTCAAGACCGACGACCAGGGCGTGCGGCGGCAGTACCCGATCCCGGCGGACGACGTCCGGTTCGAGGTGCCGTCGACCACAGTGGACAGCCGGGCCGAGCTGGACGAGGTGCTGACCGAGCGCGCCGGGTACGTCTTCCGGCTGCACGAGGAACTGCCCATCCGCGCCGAATCGTTCGACCACGGCGACGAGATCTACCTCAGCGTCGTGGTGCACCACAGCTGCTTCGACGGCTGGTCGTGGGACATCTTCCGCCGCGAGCTGGCGGCACTGCTCGACGGCGTCCCCGAGTCGGAACTCGGCGCTCCGCGCGGCACCTACGGCGAGTTCGCGGTGTGGCAGCGGCAGTACCTGACCGGCAAGCGGCTGGCCGCGCTGACCGAGTTCTGGACCGGCGCGCTCGGCGGCTTCGAGACCATCGCCCTGCCGCTGGACCACCCGCGCCCGCCGCGGTTCGACTACCGCGGCCGCGAGCTGGAGTTCGAGCTGGACGAGCGCACCACCGAGGCGCTGCGCGAGCTGGCCAGGACCGCCAGGGTGAGCCTGTACAGCGTGCTGCTCGGCGCCTGGTGCCTGATGCTCAACATGTACACCGGGCAGCACGACCTCGTGGTCGGCACGCCGTCGGCGAACCGGGGCCGCCCGGAGTTCGACAAGGCGATCGGCTTCTTCGCGAACCTGCTCGCCCTGCGGGTCCGCATCGACCCGGCCGCGACCCTGCCCGCCTACGTCCGGTCGGTCGGCGAGGCGGTGGTGGCCGCGCAGGTGCACGGCGAGCTGCCGTTCGAGCAGCTGGTCAAGGAACTGAAGGTGGAGAAGGACCCGAGCCGCCACCCGATCCTGCAGCTCAACTTCACCCTGCAGAACGTCTCGGACCACACCAGCGCGCTGACCGGGTACCAGCCGGACAGCGGTGGCTGGACCACCACCAAGTTCGACCTGTCCGCGACGATGACCGAGACCGCGACCGGGCTGGCGGGCAACCTGACCTACGCCGCGTCCCTGTTCGACGACACCAGCGCGAGCGGGTTCATCGCCACGTTCAAGCACGTGCTGGCGGAGTTCGCCTCGGCCGCCGCGCAGACCCCGATCGCCCGGCTCACCGCGCTCGACGAGCCAGGGCAGGCGGCGCTGCTGACACCGCCCGCCGAGCCCGCCGCCGGGCGGACCCGGACGCTGCACGCGGTGTTCGAAGAGGTGGCGGCGACCTGGCCGGACAAGGTCGCCGTGGTCCACGGTGACGTGCGGCTGACCTACCGCGAGCTGAACGAGCGGGCCAACCGCCTCGCGCACCACCTGCGCTCGGTGGCCGCGCCGCGGGCCGACGAGCTGATCGCGCTGGTGCTGGACAAGTCCGAGCTGACCCTCGTCGCGATCCTCGCGGTGTGGAAGGCCGGGGCGGCGTACCTGCCGATCGATCCGGGCTACCCCGACGACCGGATCGCGTTCATGCTGTCCGACACCGGCGCCGAGCTGGTGCTCGCCGGGGAAGCACACGGCTCGCGGGTGCGCGGCCTGACCTCGGGCAACGTGCTCGATCTCGAACAGCTCGACCTGACCGGTGAACCCGCCGGGAACCCGGTCACCGAGACCACCAGCACCGAACTGGCCTACGCGATCTACACCTCGGGCACCACCGGCAAGCCCAAGGCGGTGCTCGTCTCGCACGGCTCGGTCGACAGCTTCCGCGCGCAGCTGAGCGGGCGTTACTTCGGCTCGCCGGACGAGTCGGCCGAAGCCGTGTTGTTCCTGGCGAACTACGTGTTCGACTTCTCCGTCGAGCAACTGGCGCTGTCGGTGCTCGGCGGGCACAAGCTGATCGTGCCGCCGCCCTCGGCAGCCGACGACCCGGCGTTCTACGAGCTGGCGAACCGCGAGGGCCTGAGCTACATCAGCGGGACGCCGACGCAGGTGGAGCGCTTCGACCTGGCGCGCCTGAGCCACCTGCGGTGCGTGCTGGTCGCCGGTGAGGCGTTCCAGCCGCAGCACTTCGAGAAGATGCGCGGCGAGTTCGCCGGGCCGATCCTCAACGCCTACGGCACCACCGAAACCACCGTGTACAACACCGTGCACCGCTTCGAACCCCGTGAGGCCTACCGGAACACCCTCGGCGCGCCGCTGGGCAACACCCGGCTCTACGTGCTCGGCGACGGGATGAAGCTGCTGCCCACGGGCGCTGTCGGCGAGCTGTACCTGGCGGGCGACTGCGTGACCGAGGGGTACCTGCACCGGCCCGAGCTGACCCGCGAGCGGTTCCTGCCGAACCCGTTCGCGGCGGAAGCCGGCCGCTTCCCGATGATCTACCGGACCGGCGACGTGGTCCGCCGCGGCCCGGACGGCGAGCTGCAGTACCTGGGCCGCAACGACGCCCAGGTGAAGATCAACGGCCTGCGGATCGAGCCGGGCGAGGTCGAAGCGGCGCTGGCGGGCTGCTCCGGCGTGCGCCAGTGCGCGGTCGTCGCGGGCGCGGACCCGCAGGCACCCGAGCGCAAACGGCTCGTCGGCTACTACCTGCCCGAGCCCGGCGCCTCCGTGGACGAAGCCGACCTCTTCGCCGCGCTGCGGGCGCAGCTGATGCCGAGCATGGTGCCGTCATTGCTGGTGCGGCTCGACCGCCCGCTGCCGATGACGATCACCGGCAAGCTGGACGTGGATGCCTTGCCCAGCGCGGACTTCTCCCCGAAGCGGGCGGCCTACGCGGCCCCTCGTGACCGGGTGGAAGCGCGGCTGTGCCACCTGTGGAGCGCGCAGCTGCCGGGCGGCACGGTCGGCATCGACGACGACTTCTTCCGGTGCGGTGGCGACAGCATCAGCGCACTGCACCTGGCAGGCCAGGTGCAGCGGGAGATCGAGCGCAAGGTCAGCGTCAAGTACCTCTTCGACCACCCGACGGTGCGATCCTTCGTCGACAACGTGCTTTCCGGTCTCGCCGAGAGCACCGGCGACGACGAACCCGAGCAGGGCAGGCTGACCGGCGAATGCCCGATGCTGCCCATCCAGGAGTGGTTCTTCGCCAAGCCGCTGGCCGACCGGCACCGCTGGAACCACAACTTCGCCGTCCAGACCCCGCCGCTGGACCCCGGCGAGCTGCGGATCGCGCTGGACCGGCTGGTCGAGCACCACGACGCTTTCCGGCTGCGGTTCCCGGAAACCGGCGGGCAGGTCTACGCCGAGGACGCCGCGCCGATCACCCTGCACGAACTCGATGTGCGCGGCCTGGCCGGCGCCGACCTCCGGCAGCGGCTGGTCGACTGGCAGAGCACCTTCGACCTGGCACACGGGCCGACCGCCTGCGCGGCCTACCTGCACGGGTTCGACGACGGCACCGCGCGCGTCTGGTTCGCCCTGCACCACCTCGTGGTCGACACGGTCAGCTGGCACATCCTCGCCCAGGACCTGGAAATCCTGTACAACGGCGGCGACCTGGGCGCGAAGACCGGCAGCTACCGGCAGTGGGCCCAGGCGGTGCGCGACTACACCCCGGCCGAGGGCGAACGCGCGTTCTGGGCGGAGACCACCCGGGACATGGAGTCCGCGGAACTGCTGGCGCAGACCGAAGGCACCACGAGGCGCCGCGAGGAGTTCGCGCTCACCGCCCCGGACACGCGGACGCTGCTGGCGGAGAGTCCGTGGGCCTACGACACCGAGGTCAACGACCTGCTGCTGACCGCGACCGGCTTCGCGCTGCGGTCGATCACCCGGCAGGCGACGAACCACATCACCGTCGAAGGCCACGGCCGCGAGCTGTTCGAGGGCGCGCCGGACGTGCGGGACACCGTCGGCTGGTTCACCACCATGCACCCGTTCGCCGTCGAGGTGGATCCCGGCGACCTCGGGCGCAGCGTGCTCGCCACCAAGGCGAACCGGCGCCGGGTGCCGCACCACGGCATCGGCTACGGCGCCCTCTTCGGCGGCGAGGCCCCGCTGCCGGCGGTCAGCTTCAACTACCTCGGCAGGCTGGGCGAGGGGGACGGGCAGCCGACCGAGGCGTGGCAGCTCGACCCGGCGTTGTCCGGCAGCCACACGGTGGACGGCAACCGCCTGGCGAACCGGTCCAGCATCGACGTGACGATGAGCTGCACCCGCGGCCGCCTGGTCGCGGTGGTGGAAAGCCTGCTCGGCGAAGCGGCCACGCGCCTGTTCGCCAGCGAGTTGAAGGTGTGGCTGGAGCGGCTGATCTCGCACACCGCGACCCTCGCTCGCAACGAACCGGCACGCGAAGCCACCACCGAGCTGTTCGACCCGTACATCCTGGTCAACGAGGACGCCGAGCGGACGCTCTTCGTGCTGCCGCCCGGTGAAGGCGGCGCGGAGAGCTACCTGAGCAACCTCGCGCGGCAGCTGCCGGACCAGCGGCTGGTGCTGTTCAACAACGTCCACCTGCACACGCCCATGGGCTCGTTCGAGGAGCTGGGGCGCTACTACGTCGAGCACATCCGGCGGCTGCAGCCGTCCGGGCCGTACCACCTGCTCGGCTGGAGCTTCGGCGGCGTGCTGTCGCTGGAGATCTCCCGGCAGCTCGTACGGGCGGGTGAGCGGATCGCCGACCTGTTCCTGATCGACCCGTACTTCGGCATGCGGCAGGCTTCGGCGGGCATCGGGCTGCCCGAGGTCGAGGACATCCTCGACCCGATCAACTACCACTACCGCCCGGACGAGGCCGACCTCGCGCGGCTGGCCGGGCAGCTCGGGAACCTGGTGCTGTTCAAAGCCGGTGAGCCGAACGACGTGGTGAACGGCCCGCACCAGCCCCGGTTGTTCGAGTACTACCACGGGACGCGTTTCAACCACCTCGACCTGCTGCTGCCCGCGGCCGCGATCGAGGTCTGCGAACTGGCAGGGGAGACGCACCACTCCTGGGTGCGCAACGAAAAGCTGGTGCGGCTGATGTGCGAGCGGATTTCGACGAGCCTAGGGAGCGACTGAATGAAAATGCCGTCAGCGGAAGTGCCGACCATCGACGTTTCCCCGTTGTCCGGGGACGACGCGCAGGAGAAGGTGCGGGTCGGCCAGGAGATCAACAAGGCCTGCCGCGGTTCGGGCTTCTTCTACGCCGCCAACCACGGCGTGGACGTCCAGCGGCTGCAGGACGTGGTCAACGAGTTCCACCGGAACATGTCGCCGCAGGAGAAGCACGACCTGGCGATCCACGCCTACAACAAGAACAACCCGCACGTGCGCAACGGGTACTACATGGCGATCGAGGGCAAGAAGGCGGTGGAGTCCTTCTGCTACCTGAACCCGTCGTTCTCCGAAGAGCACCCGGAGATCAAGGCAGGCACCCCGATGCACGAGGTGAACATCTGGCCGGACGAGGAGAAGCACCCGCGCTTCCGCCCGTTCTGCGAGGAGTACTACTGGACCATGCACCGGCTGTCCAAGGTGCTGATGCGCGGGTTCGCGCTGGCGCTGGGCAAGGAAGAGGAGTTCTTCGAGCCGGAGCTGAAGGAAGAGGACACGCTTTCCTCGGTCTCGCTGATCCGCTACCCGTACCTGGAGGACTACCCGCCGGTGAAAACCGGGCCGGACGGGGAAAAGCTGAGCTTCGAGGACCACTTCGACGTCTCGATGATCACCGTGCTGTACCAGACCCAGGTGCAGAACCTCCAGGTCGAGACCGTCGACGGCTGGCGTGATCTGCCCACCTCGGACACCGACTTCCTGGTCAACGCCGGCACCTACCTCGGCCACCTGACCAACGACTACTTCCCGTCCCCGCTGCACCGGGTGAAGTTCGTCAACGCGGAACGCCTTTCGCTGCCGTTCTTCTTCCACGCCGGGCAGCACACCCTGATCGAGCCCTTCTTCCCCGACGGTGCCCCGGAGGGGAAGCAGGGCAACGAGGCGGTCCGCTACGGCGACTACCTCAACCACGGCCTGCACTCGCTGATCGTGAAGAACGGCCAGACCTGATCGAGGAGCACGCATGACTGACACCACCCGCGAGGACTTCCTGGACCTCAACCTGTTCCGGGGACTGGGGGAGGACCCGGTCTACCACCCGCCGGTGCTGGCCGACCGCCCGCGCGACTGGCCGCTCGACCGGTGGGCCGAGGCCCCGCGCGACCTCGGGTTCTCCGACTTCGCCCGCTACCAGTGGCGCGGCCTGCGCATGCTGAAGGACCCGGACACCCAGGCGGCCTACCACGACCTGATGGTCGAACTGCGTCCCCGCACGGTCATCGAACTCGGCGTGTACAGCGGGGGTTCGCTGGTCTGGTTCCGGGACATGGCTGAGCTGATGGGCTTCGACTGCCAGGTGCTCGGCATCGACCGGGACCTGTCGCGCTGCCAGATCCCCGAGTCCGAGATGAAGAACATCTCGCTGCGCGAGGCCGACTGCTCGGACCTGGCGACCTTCGAGCAGCTCCGCGACCTGCCGCACCCGCTGGTGTTCATCGACGACGCGCACGCGAACACCTTCAACATCCTGCGGTGGTCGGTGGACAACCTCCTGGCCGAGGGCGACTACTTCATCATCGAGGACATGATCCCGTACTGGTACCGGTACAGCCCGAAGCTGCTCACCGAGTACCTCGCCGCGTTCGCCGGGGAGCTGAGCATGGACATGGTCTACGCCAACGCCAGTTCGCAACTGGACCGCGGTGTGCTGCGCCGGTCGGCGCCGAAGGCGTAGGTGGATCGTGCCGACCGTGTCGAGTCCGCTGTACTACGCCGCCCCGCTGACCCCGGACGGCGGGGACGGGGACTGGTGCATCGACGCCGTGACCCGGCCACCGGAGGTGCTGTTCAACTTCCGCAAGGTGGGCGTGGAGACGACCATCACCGACCTGCGAGAGGGCTCGATCCGGCCGGCGCTCGACGAAACGGGGTTCGAGAAGGTCACCGCGCCCACCGGCGCGTCCCAGCGGGGCCTGCTGGACAGCGAGGAAGCCGCGCTGGAGCGGTACCGGCGGGAAACCGGTGAGCTGCTCCGGTCGCTCACCGGCGCGGCCGTGGTGGAGTTCTTCGACGCCACCCTCCGGCGGCAGGACGCGGCCGACGACCCGGCCGCGCAGTCCCCGCACCAGCGGGTGCACGTGGACCAGAGCCCGGGCAGCGCGCGGGCCAGGGCCGAGCGGCACCTCGGCCCCGGCCGGGAGTTCCGGCGGTTCCAGATCATCAACGTCTGGCGGCCGCTGCTCGAGCCGGTGCGCAACTTCCCGCTGGCGCTCTGCGACTACCGGTCGCTGGACCTCGCCGCCGACCTGGTGCCGACCCGGCTGGACTTCCCGGACTGGCTGAAGGACCGCGAGAACTACTCGGTCCGGCACAACCCCGCGCACCGCTGGTACTTCTGGGATTCGCTGACGCCGGAAGAAGCGCTGGTCTTCAAGTGCTACGACAGCGCGAGCCGCGGGCTGGCCATGGCCGGTGGCGAGCAGACCGGCGCCGAACTGCGCGACGTGGCGGGTCTCTGCCCGCACACGGCCTTCTTCGACGAGAACGGGCCGTCGACCGGCCACCTGCGCACTTCGCTGGAACTGCGCGCGCTGGCCTTCCACGAATGAACGACGAACAAGGAGCAGGGGAAATGTCGGACAAGACGGTACCGGTCTTCAGCATGGCCGAACTGCGCGACGGCTCGCGCCAGGACGAGTTCCGCGAGTGGGCCCGGCGCGGGGTCTTCTACCTCACCGGGTACGGCGCCACGGAACAGGACCACCGGGTGGCCACCGACACCGCGATGGACTTCTTCGCCCAAGGCACGGCCGAGGAGAAGCAGGCCGTGACCACGAAGGTGCCGACCATGCGGCGCGGGTATTCGGCGCTGGAGGCGGAAAGCACCGCCCAGGTCACCAACACCGGCACCTACACCGACTACTCGATGTCGTACTCGATGGGCATCGGCGGCAACCTGTTCCCGTCGGAGGAGTTCGAGTCGGTCTGGACGAACTACTTCGACCACCTGTACCGCGCCGCGCAGGAGACCGCGCGCCTGGTGCTGACCGCCGCGGGCACCTACGACGGCGAGGACCTCGACACCCTGCTCGACTGCGACCCGGTGCTGCGCCTGCGGTACTTCCCGGAGGTCCCGGAGCACCGCGCCGCCGAGTACGAGCCACGCCGGATGGCGCCGCACTACGACCTGTCCATCATCACCTTCATCCACCAGACCCCGTGCGCCAACGGTTTCGTCAGCCTGCAGGCCGAAGTGGACGGTGAGATGGTGAGCCTGCCGCACGTCGAGGACGCCGTGGTGGTGCTGTGCGGCGCGATCGCGCCGCTGGTCACCCAGGGCGCGGTGCCCGCGCCCAACCACCACGTGGTCTCCCCGGACGCGAGCATGCTCAAGGGCAGCGACCGCACCTCGAGCGTGTTCTTCCTGCGCCCGTCGACCGATTTCACCTTCTCGGTGCCCGACGCCAGGAAGTACGGCCTCGACGTCAGCCTCGACATGGAGACGGCGACCTTCGGCGACTGGATCGGGACCAACTACGTCACGATGCACGCGGTCACCTCGTAGCCACCGTGCCCGCGACCCCCGGCCCACGAGGCCGGGGGCGCGGTCCCGACCCTCGTCACGCGTTGGAGGAACGAATGCTCATCGTCGCGTTCAAACCGGGGCACGACGGTGCCGTCGCCGCGATCGGCGATCGCCGGTTGCTCTACTCGCTCGAATCGGAGAAGGACTCCCGGCCGCGGTACTCGCCGATCCTGGCCACCACCGTGCTCGACCTCGCCGAGCGGCTGGGCGAGGTGCCGGACGTGGTCGCCCTCGGCGGCTGGAGCGACCTGCGGCCCAACCGCATCTCCTACACCGGCGCCGGGTACTCGGGCATCGAAGAACCCACCGTGACCACCTCGCGTTTCTTCGGCAAGGAGGTGAAGTTCTTCAGCTCCACGCACGAACGGTCGCACATCTACATGGCGCTGGGCATGGCGCCGAGGGACGACAGCCCGGTCCAGACGGTGCTGGTCTGGGAGGGTGACGTCGGCGCCTTCTACGTGATCGACCGGCACCAGCGGATCACCCGCAAGGTCCAGGTGATGTCGGGTCCGGGCGCGCGCTACTCGTTCCTCTTCGGCCTCGCCGACGCCACTTTTCCCACCACCGGCGGGAAACCGCGGCTGAACGACGCCGGGAAGCTGATGGCGCTGGCGGCCTTCGGCGACTCCGCCGACGCGGACGCCGACATCACGCACGTGGTCGAGCGGATCCTCAAGCAGGACTCGATGTACCCGGCGCCGAAGGGCGAATACCGGGATTCGGTGCTGTACAACGCCGGGGTCGAGTCACCCGAGTGCAAGATCGCCGCCGCGCTGCTCACCGAACGCCTCTTCGAGACCTTCGCCGAGGTCGCCAGGCAGGAGATGCCCGAAGGCAGCCCGCTGTACATCTCCGGCGGCTGCGGGCTGAACTGCGACTGGAACAGCCTGTGGGCACAGCTCGGCCACTTCTCCTCGGTGTTCGTCGCGCCGTGCACCAACGACTCCGGCTCCGCGCTGGGCACCGCCATCGACGCGCTCACCACCTTCACCGGTGACCCGCACATCGACTGGAGCGTCTACAGCGGACTGGAGTTCGTCACCGACACCCAGCCGGACCCGGCCAGGTGGACCTCCCGCCCGCTCGACCACGATGAGCTTTCCGGCGCGCTGGCCGCCGGCCGGGTCGTCGCCTGGGTGCAGGGCCGCTGGGAGATCGGGCCGCGCGCGCTGTGCAACCGCTCGCTGCTGGCCGAGCCGTTCGGCGCGGTGACCAGGGACCGGCTCAACGAGATCAAGCAGCGCGAGGACTACCGCCCCATCGCACCCGTGTGCCGGGTCGAGGACCTGGGCAAGGTCTTCCACGAGGACTTCGAAGACCCGTACATGCTCTATTTCCGGCGGGTGCGCGAGTCCAGCGGCCTGCGCGCGGTGACCCACGTGGACGGTTCGGCCCGCGTGCAGACCGTGCGGGAATCGGGCAACCCGCAGATGCACCGGCTGCTCTCGGCCTTCGCCGCCCAGCGCGGTGCCGGCGTGCTGTGCAACACCTCGCTGAACTTCAACGGCGAGGGGTTCATCAACCGCATGTCGGACCTGGTGCTCTACTGCGAATCCCGCGGCATCCCGGACATGGTCGTCGGCGACACCTGGTACCAGCGTGCCGAGGGCTGATCCCGGCGCCAGACGGCCGTGAGCGCGAGCGTCCGGCGGCGGCCGGGCCGGCTCGACCACCGGGAACTCGCGAGCCGGATCGCCGACCTCGGCGGCCTGTACCTCGCGCCACCGGTGCGGTTGCTGGCACTGGAACTGGGCTCCCCGGCCGATCGGCCGGTGCTGCCGATGGACCCGGGCACGGCGAACCTGTTCGACCTGCTGGACGTGGCAGGCGGGCGGCGGGCGGTGGCGCGCCCGGCTGCCTGCCGTCAGTTCCTCACCCGGCTCCAGCACGCCGTGGCGCCCGAGCGCGACATCCACCTCATCTGCCTGGCGCCCCCGGAATCGGTGTTCCGGGACTGGCTGGCCGCCCACCCGCGCTTCACCGCTTCGTGCCCCGGCACCGAAGCACGCTGGGCCGACGAGGTCAGCCAGTGCCTGGGGCACCGGGGTGCCCGGGGGCTGCGGCGCCGGACCCGGGAGCTGGAAGCCGGGCTCCGGCGGTGGCAGCACACGCGGGAGCCCGCCTTCACCTGGCTCCCGGCCCGGCGGGAGTCGGTCAGCCCAGCGCGGTGACGGCCACGCGGGCGGCGTCGGCGAGCAGCGCGTCGGCCCGCTTGGCCCGCGGTTCCTCGCGGCTGGTCATCACGGCCATCACGATGGGCGCGCGGTCCGGCGGCCAGAGCACGGCGATGTCGTTGCGGCCGCCGTAGTAACCGCTGCCGGTCTTGTCCCCGACCACCCAGTCGGCGGGCACCCCGGCGCGGATCACCGTCCCGCCGGTGGTGTTGCGCCGCAGCCAGTCGGTGAGCAGGGCGCGGTCGTCCTCGGCCAGCGCGTCACCGAGCACGAACTGCCGCAGGTCGTGGGCGAGCGCCCGCGGGGTGCTGGTGTCGCGCACGTCCCCGGGCACGGCCGAGTTCAGCTCCGGTTCCCAGCGGTCGGCGGAGGTGACCTCGTCGCCGATGGCGGTCAGCGCGGCGTCCAGCCCCTGCGGGCCGCCCACGTGCTTGAGCAGCAGGTTGCCCGCGGTGTTGTCGCTGTAGCGCACGGCGGCGTCGCACAGCTCGCGCAGGGTCAGTCCGGTCGCGACGTGGTCTTCGGTGATCGGCGAGTTCTCGAGCAGTTCGTCCTTGCTGTAGCGGACGACCTCGTCGAGTTGCTGCGGGGTGGTGGAGTCGAGCACCGCGGCGGCGGCCAGCGCCTTGAAGGTGGACGCGAACGCGAAGCGCTCGTCGGCGCGGAAGGCCACGGACTCACCGGAGCCGGTGTCCACCGCGTAGAGACCCAGCCGGGCGTCGTACTGGGTTTGGAGCCGGGTGAACTCCTGCTCGACGGCCGGGTCGGGCGGGGTCGCCGCCGGACTGGGGGCCGCGCTGGGCGCGGCCGGGGCCGCCGGCGGGGTGGGCGGCGCGGGTTCCGGCGCCGCGGGCGCGCACGCGCCCAGCGTGAACGCGGCGGCGATCAGCCACGCGTGCCGCTTGGGAATGCTGAGCAATGATCCGGTCCTTCGGTAGTGCGGAACTGCCTTTCTCACACGGGGGATGAGTCACTATGGCACGGCGGTGACCGGGCGGTGCGCGGGCCGCGCGGCGAACCACCGAAAAGTGTCCCTGAGCTGGCAGTCTGCTTTACCGGGAATTCACCCGCGTTTTGTTCTTTTCCGCGGTGGGATTCGCCTTCGCGTGTATTCGGTGGTTTTCCGGCGTCAGGCCGTCCGCCGCCGCGCCGGGCTTTCGGCCATGGCGGTGACCAGGTCCTCGCGGGCCCTGGCCAGCCGGGACCGGATCGTGCCGACCGGGCAGCCGCAGACCGCCGCGGCATCCACATAGGACAGCCCGAGGGACTGGGTGAGCACGAACGCGTCCCGGCGCTCGGGCCGGAGCCCGGCGATGAGCTGGTGCAGGGCCACGCGGTCCTCGAACACGGGTGCGGTGTGCCCGGCACCTTCCGCGGCGGCCTGCCAGTCGGCCAGCACGGCCAAGCGTGGCCGGGACGCGGCGGAGCGGAGGTGGTCGGCGGCGACCCGCCGGGCGATCGAGAGCAGCCAGGTGCGCGCGGACGACTCACCCCGGAAGCGGCTCAGCCCGCGCAGCGCGCGCAGGTAGGTCTCCTGAGTGAGGTCGTCGGCGCTCTGCTGGTCGGTCAGTCCGGCCACGAAGCGGCGCACCTGCGGCTGCGTCGCCCGCAGGAACCGTTCGAAGGCAGGCTGATCGCCGCGTGCGGCGAGCCGCGCCCAGCGGGTGATCTCGGTGTCGTCCGTCGGCCTCACCCCTGGGGATACGGGTGCGGCGGGTGCCCGGTTGACCCCGGGCACAAAAAGGACCGGGCACAAAGCTGGGCACAAAAAAGGGGAAGGAGCTCCTGCTCTCTTCCCGTGCTCAAGGTATAGCGCACCCCGGGGCTTGCGGCAAGACCCCGTGCCTGCCCCACACTTCAGCGCTGTAGCCAGGACCCGCGGAAAGAGGAGTACCGAAGTGCGTGTGGAAGTCGACGTGATCATCGCGGGGGCCGGCCCGGCCGGGCTGATGCTGGCCGGTGAGCTGCGCCTAGCCGGGGTGCGGCCGCTGGTGCTGGAGCGGCACGCGGAGCGCTCGGAGGTGCCGAGGGCGAACGGCCTCGGCGGGCACATCCTGGAGATGCTGCGCTACCGGGGGGTGCTGGAGGAGTTCGAAGCGGCCAGCATCGGCATGGCGCACCCCGCGCCGAAGTACCCGTTCGGCGACGTGCACCTGGACTTCTCGAACCTGGCGGATCCGCCGCTGCGGGGCCTGTACCTGCCGCAGCAGCGGCTCGAGCGCCTGCTCGAGGAGCGGGCCGCCGGACTCGGCGCCGAAGTCCGCCGTGGACACGAGCTCACCGGGTTCACCCAGGACGACACCGCGGTGACCGTCCAGGTGACCGGTCCGGACGGGGCGTACGAGGTGACCGGGCGCTACCTGGTGGGGTGCGACGGCGGGCGCAGCCGGGTCCGCGAACTGGCCGGGATCGCCTTCCCCGGCACCACCTACCCGGAGGTCAACCGGCTGGGCCAGGTCACCTTGCCCGACTCGGTGACCACTTCGGACAACGGGGATCTCGAGGTGCCCGGGCTGGGCCTGGTCCGCGCCGGTTTCACCAGGACCGAGCGCGGGCTGTTCGGCTTCGGCTGGCTGAGTCCCGGGCTCGCGCTCATCCAGACCACCGAGAAGGAGCCCACCGAGATCGGGGAGGGGCCGCTGACCCTGGCCGAACTGGGAGACAGCATCGAGCGGGTGCTGGGCGGGAGGCTGCCGCTGGGCGAGCCGATCCGCTTGTCCCGCTACCAGTTCCAGGCACGCCAGGCCGAGCGCTACCGCAATGGGCGGGTACTGGTCGCCGGGGACGCGGCCCACCTGTTCCCGGCCACGGGCGTCGGGCTCAACGCGGGCCTGTACGACGCGGTCAACCTGGCCTGGAAGCTGACCGGGGAGCTCGACGGCTGGGCGCCGCCCGGCCTGCTGGACACCTACCACGGCGAACGGCACTACGCGGGCGCGCGGACGATGATGCACACCCAGGCCCAGGTGGCGTTGCGGCGGGGACTGGACCCGGCCGCCGACGCGCTGCGGGAACTGTTCCTGGAGATCGTCACCGACGAGCAGCCGTTGCGGCGCATCGGTTCCCTGCTCGCCGGTGCCGACCTCCGCTACCCGATGCCGGGTGCGGACCACGCGCTGGCCGGTGTCTTCGCCCCCGACCTGACCCTGCACACCGACCAGGGCACCACCAGCGTCGCGGAGCTCATGCACCCCGCCCGGCCGGTGCTGCTCGACCTCGCCGACCGCGCCGACCTGCGCGAGGTCGCCCAGGACTGGAAGGAGATCGTCGAGATCCGCACGGCGAAGGCGGAGGACCGCCCGGCCGACGCGCTGCTGATCCGCCCGGACGCCCACGTCGCCTGGGCCGCGGCCACCGGCGAACCGGCCGAGACCGCCGCCCCCGCCCTGCGGGCCGCCCTGACCACCTGGTTCGGCTGACGCCCGCCGCCACGCCGGCGGCCCGGAAAACGGTGTGCGGCAGGCCGGCGTGGTGGTGTTGGATCGCCGGTATGGCGATCGAGTTGGGCAAGCCGGGCCCGGACGGCCCGGACGGCCTGGACGGCGTGGTGGGCGTGCTGCGGGAGTGGCAGTACGACGGCGCGCCGATGCAGTTGCACCCGGGGGACGTGGGCTGGTTCTGGCGGTTCGGCGCGGAGGCGACGGCCGCGGCGATCCGGACCTGGAGCCGGGACGGGCGGGTGCTCGCCATCGGGCTGCTGGACGAACCCGACCTGCTGCGGCTGACGATCGCACCGGACGCCGTGCGGGACGAGGAACTGGCGCGGCGAGTGGCCGAGGACGCGGGTGAGCCGGAGCGCGGTGTGCTGCCCGCGGGCAAGGTGTTCATCGAGGCGCCCAGCGGCGCACTGGTGCAGGAGCTGTTGTCCGAGAGCGGCTGGGATGCCGACGAACCGTGGACGCCCCTGCGCCGCGACCTCACCGAGCCGGTGCCGGACCCCGGGGTGCGGATCGAGGTGATCGGGCCGGAGCAGGCGCACGTGCGGACCGCCGTCCAGCGGGCCGCGTTCGGCCGGTCCACCTTCACCGACGAGCGCTGGCACGCGATGGCGGCCGGTTCGCCGTACGCCGACGCCCGGTGCCTGGTCGCCTACGACGACCAGGACACCCCGGTGGCCACGGTGACGGTGTGGTCGGCCGGGCCGGGCAAGCCCGGGCTGCTCGAACCGATGGGCGTGCACCCGGACCACCGCGGCCACGGCCACGGCCGGGCGATCACCGTCGCCGGCGCGGCCGCGCTCCGGGACCTGGGCTCGGCTTCCGCGATCGTCTACACCCCGAGCCGCAACGCCGGCGCGGTCGCGACCTACCGGGCGGGCGGTTTCGAGGAACGGCCCGTGATGCGGGACCTCTGCCGATCCTGACCGTGGCGTCGCGGGGAACTCTTCCGCCGCGTCAGCCGCCGGTCAGCAGGACGTCAGCGGCGGCCGTGACCCTTGGGCACTATGACCTCGCTGGTAGCGGTATCCGCCTATCTGCCGTCGGCTGTGCCGATCGAGTCGCTGCAGGGCGAACTCGAGCTGACCGACGCGCAGTTGCGGCGCCTGCGCCGGTTCTACGGATTGTCCGAGGTGTGCCGCTCCGGCGAGTCCGAGGTGGAGACCCTGCTCGCCGCGGCCGGGAAACTGACGGCGCTCGCCGGGCAGGAGAAGCGCGTCCGCTACCTGGTGCGCGCGAAGACCATGCCCGGTGCGACGCCGTACCCGGTGAACCCGATGCTCGAGGTGCGCGAGGCGCTGGGCCTGTCCCAGGCGACGATGTTCACCCTGACCGACCACGCCTGCGCCTCCGGCCTGCTCGCGGTCGACCTCTGCGGCACGCTGCTCGCCGCCGACGGGGATCCGGACGCACTGGCGCTGGTCCTGTGTGGTGAGAAGGCGTTCACGCACACCGCGCAGGTGATCCCCGACGTCGCGATCATGGGTGAGGCCACCGCCGCGGTGCTGGTCGCGCCCGGCGGTGACCGCGACAGGGTGCTCGGGTTCGCCACCGCGACCCACGGCGGCCCCGGCGGCGCGGTGATCCTGTCCGATGAGGAGGCCACCGAGTTCCGCCAGATCTACCCCGACGCGCTGGCCGAGGTCACCCACGCGGCGGTCGCCGAGGCCGGGCTGCGGCTGAGCGACATCGACCTGGTCCTGCCGCACAACGTCAACCGCGTCTCGTGGATCCGCGCGGGCGGCGCGCTGGGCCTGCCGAAGGAGAAGATCTTCCTCGGCAACGTCGGGTCCACCGGGCACTGCTTCTGCGCCGACCCGTTCCTCAACCACGCCACGGCGACCAGCCTCGGCCTGCTCACCCCGGGGTCGAACTACCTGATGGTCTCGGTCGGCCTCGGCTCGACCTTTTCCGCCATGGTCTGCCAGCACTAGCCAACCCCCAGAAGGAGTTCCGAGCATGACTGCTGAGTTCGAGGTCGGCGGGATCGGCATCACCGAACTCGCCGAGCGCTACGGCACGCCGGCGTTCGTCTACGACGGCAACGAGCTGGGTTCGCGGCTGGACGGGTTGCGCGCACGGCTGCACCCGGAGCTGGAGATCTTCTTCTCGCTCAAGTCCAACCCGAACGTGTCGATCTGCGCGCTGCTGCACGCCCACGGCGCCCGCGCGGAGGTCTCGTCGATGGCGGAGCTGCTCACCGCGCGCCGGGCCGGGGTCGCACCGGAGAACATCATCTTCCTCGGGCCGGGCAAGAGCCGCGCCGAACTGGCCGCGTGCCTGGACGAGGGCATCTACACCGTCGTCTGCGAATCCTTCGGCGAGCTGTCCACTTTGGACGAACTGGCCGCCGAAAAGGGCATCGTGGTACCGGTGTCGTTGCGGGTCAACCCGAGCTTCGCGGTCAAGGGTTCCGGGCTGACCATGGGCGGCAAGCCCCGCCAGTTCGGCATCGACGAGGAGCAGCTGTTCGCCGCGGGGGGCCTGGCCGAGCGCCATCCGCACGTCCGGCTGATGGGCGTGCAGGTCTACATGGGCACGCGCATCCTCAGCGAGGACCCGATCGTGGAGAACACGCGCCGGATCTTCGACCTCGCCGAACGCCTGTCCGCGCACCTGGGTTTCCCGCTGGAAATGGTGGACATCGGCGGCGGCCTCGGCATCGCCTACTTCGACGGTGAACGCGATCTGGACCTGGACGTGCTGGCCGCGGGCCTGAACCCGGTGCTGGCGGACTTCGCCGGACGGCACCCGGCGACCCGGCTGGTGATGGAACTGGGCCGGTTCCTCACCGCGGTCTCCGGCACCTACGTCGTCCGCGTCCGGTACGTGAAGACCTCGCTGGGGCAGAACTTCGCCGTCACCGACGGCGGCACCAACCACCACATGGCCGCGGTGGGCATCGGGTCCTACGTCAAGCGCGACTTCCCGATGCGCCTGCTGAACCGGTACGACGAGCCCGCGCGGGAGAGCTGGCACGTGACCGGGCCGCTGTGCACGCCGAACGACGTGCTGGGCAAGAAGATCGCGCTGCCGCCGGTCCGCCCCGGCGACCTGCTCGGGGTGTTCCGCTCCGGCGCCTACGGCCCGACGGCCTCCCCGGTGCTGTTCCTGAGCCACGGCTACCCCGCCGAAGTACTGGTGCACAATGGACAGTCCTATTTGATCAGTGAGCGCGATCGGCCCGCGGACCTGATGCGCCGCCAGCACCTGCACCACGTCGCGGGCCTGGCCGCCGCCGGGCTGGAGGCGTAGCGGTGTACCGGACCGCGGCCCCGACTCGGCCGGCCACGACCTGCCTGCGGCTGGGCAAGGTGCTCCACCGCGAGTTCCCGGCGGGGGAGCACCGGATCGACGTGCCCGAGTTGTACCGGTACTTCGCCGACCTGACACGCGGGTACGGCATCGGGCACGGGCAGGAAGACGTGGATCGGGCACGCGGCAACACGTTCACGTCGATGGCGCACGCGCTGCTCGACGGCGAACTGTCCGCCGGGGAGCCGATCGACCTGGCGATCGTCGCGCACGCCACGCCGGACTTCGACCCCCGCCTGTCCGCCGCGGTCAGCCTGACCGCCGTGCTGCCCGGCGGGCCGCTGGTGTTCTCGTTGTCCGGCCAGGGGAGTTCGGTGGCGTTCACCGCGTTGCGGGTGGCCGCGGCCCACGCCCGGCGGCACGGCAGCCGCCGGGTGCTGGTGCTGGTGGCGGACCAGACGGGAATGCCGTACGAGAGCGACCGGCCGGTGCGGGATGCCGCGGTGGCGTTGCTGCTGGAGGCCGGTGAGCGCGGCTTGGACGTCCGTACCCGGCCCGGTGTCGCGCCCGAGGCGGTGCCCGGGGCGCTGGCTGATCTATTGGCTGAGCTCCCGGAGCCCGCCACGGTGATCGCCGGGCGGGGCGTCGGGCCGCTGGCCGGTGCGCGGGAGGTGGCGCCCGGCTTCCCGGCCACCGGCCTCTGGGCGGCGCTCGCCGAGCAGGGCCTGGCCTCGCCGGTGCTGCTGGCCGACCACGACCCGGTGCACCGCGACCTGAACGTGTGCGTGGTGACCGGCGCGGGGTCCCCGGTCCTATGATGGGTGCCGTCCTGGCAGCCCATCGGAAGAGGATCGCGTGCGTGTCGTGATTGGCGAGGACCAGTTCCTGCTGCGGGACGGCCTGGTCCGGCTGCTGGAGGCGCACGAGTTCGAGATCGCCGCCGCCGTCGGCAGCGGCCCGGACCTGCTGGAGGCACTGGTCGGCGAACGCCCGGACGTGGCCGTGGTCGACATCCGCCTGCCCCCGTCGTTCACCGACGAGGGCCTGCGCGCGGCCATCGAAGCCCGACGCCGGATCCGCGGGCTGCCGGTGCTGGTGCTCTCGCAGTACGTGGAACGCCTGTACGCCAACGAATTGCTGGCCGACGGCGTCGGTTCGATCGGCTACCTGCTCAAGGACCGGGTCTTCGACGGCGACCAGTTCATCGACGCCGTCCGCCAGGTCGCCACCGGAGGTACGGTGATGGACCCCGAAGTCATTTCGCGGCTGCTGAACCACAACACGCGCGACGCCGGCCTGGACTCACTCACCGCGCGGGAACGGGATGTGCTCAAGCTGATGGCGGAAGGCCGGTCGAACAGCAGCATCGCCGGCGCCTTGTTCGTTTCGGAAAAAGCCGTTTCGAAGCACATCAACAACATCCTCGCAAAGCTGCACCTACCCCAGTCAGAAGACGACAACCGCCGAGTACTCGCCGTCCTGGCCTACCTAAAACACTAACCCCCGAACCCCACGTTCAGGCACCCGAGTTCCACGTTCAGGAAGCCGAACTCCACATTCAGGAAGCCGAGTTCCGCACTCGGGCAGCCGAGTTCCACGTTGAGGCGGCTGAACTCCACACTCAGGCAGCCGAGTTCCACATTCAGGCAGTTGAACCCCAGATTCAGGTAGCCGAGTTCACGTTTATGGCCTCGGGTCAGGCCTATTGTGTATGGAGCCCGCCCCGGTTTTTTAGTGTGACTACGGCGAGGATGCCCTTGTCAAGGCGGGAAAGATGCCTTGACAAGGGCATCCTCGCCGTGTTTTTGGCTGTGGACCGGGGTGGGGTGGGGGGTCTGGGCGGCTGCTTGCGGTGGGTGCCTCGGGTGGCGGTTCGCGGTGGTGGGGTTTGGGCGGATGCTCGCGGTGGGTGCCCCGGGTGGCGGTTCGAGGTGGGGGTTGGGCGGCTGCTTGGTTTGGGTGCCCGGGCGCCGGTTCGTTGGTGGGGGTGGTGGGGTGCCGTGAATGTGGCTTTCACGGCGGAATCGGCCGTGAATGTGGCTTTCACGGCATGGTGGGTGTCACGAAAGTGGCATTGGGGGCCGAATCCGCCCCCGAAGCCACATTCGTGACAGTGGGGGGAGGGCGACACTTAGTCTGTGGTGATGAGGTCGCAGGGGATTTCGATGGCGACCATGGTGGGGCCGCCCAGGGGGCTGAGGACGGTGAGGAAACCGTCCAGGGGGGCCAGGCGGCGTTCGATGCCGCGCAGGCCGGTGCCCAGGTCCGGGTCGGCGCCGCCGCGGCCGTGGTCGCTGATGTTGATGAGCAACCGGCCGCCTTCGTGGCGGACGTCGATGGCGCCGGTTTCCGCGCCCGAGTGCTTCATCGCGTTGTTCAGGACTTCCGAGACCGTGAAGTAGGCGGCGGACTCCACCGCCGGCGTCGGGCGGCCGGGCAGGTCGATGGTGGTTTCCAGGCGCAGCGCGTTCTCCATGGCCAGCGTCCGGATGGCGTCGGCGATGCCGCGGTCGACCAGCACCGGTGGCTGGATACCGCGCACCAGGTCCCGCAGTTCCTGCAACGCCTTGGCCGAACTCGACTTCGCTTCGGCCATCAGGGATTTCGCGGCTTCGGGGTGCTCGTCGACGATGCGGCTGGCCGCGTCCAGGGTCATGCCCATGGCCACCAGCCGAGCCTGCGCGCCGTCGTGCAGGTTCCGCTCGATCCGCCGCAGTTCCCCGGCCTGGCTGTCGACGGCTTCACCGCGGGTTTCGGTGAGGTGCTGGACGCGGTGGGTCAGGCGGGTGTTCTCGGTGGGGGAAAGCAACAACCCCGCCAATCTGCCGTGCACACGCAACAAGCGCGGCGCGAGCCAGAGTGCCAGCGGGAAGTGCGCGACGCCGAGCGCGGCGGCGGCCCAGGCGGTGGGCTGGTCGACCACGGGCACCACCACGTACCAGTTTCCCAGCCAGGCGTCGTCGGGCGAGGACTCCAGGAACGGCATGGCGATCCCGCGCAGGCCGTGCAGCATCAGCGCCAGCGGGGTGAAGGTGAGCAGCAACCCGCCGCACGAGTCCACCAGCAGCCACAGCGCGTCCCGCCAGTTCGCCCGGTCGCCGAGCAGCCGGTGGCAGCGCTGCACGGCCGTGGTGGCGCCGGTGTCCGGCAGGTACGGCACCGGAATGCGCACACCGGACCAGCTCAGCGCCAGGTTCCGCTGCAGGTTCATCACCCGCTGGACGGTCAGCACCACCGGTGGCAGCAGCAACAGGCCCAAGCCCACCCCGACCAGCGAACCGGCGAAGACCACCAGCACGAACAGCACCAGCTCGACCAGCGCGAGCCCGGCCAGTGCGGTGCCACGCAGGGTGGCCGTCCAGCCGTCCCGTAACGCTGAATCGCTGCTCGTCATGCCATTCATTATGGGCCGGGGAACCGCCTCGGTCGGTAGTGCTAAGCCCCGTACGGAATGGGTGTCTACCACCATCGGAAACCGCGCGCGCCCTCCGTAGCGTCCTCCACGGGCAGTACCGAGACCGGTGATTCCAGGGGAGTGGCGAAAAATGCGGCAGCACCAAGGCGTACCGGACGCGGTCCGGCTCCTGTCCGTGCGGAAGGTCCACGGCAAGCAACGCGGGGTCGTCGCGCTGAACGGGGTGACCGTCGGCTTCGGCCGGGGCACCTTCACCGCCGTGATGGGCCCGTCGGGCTCGGGCAAGAGCACGCTGCTGCACTGCGCGGCCGGCCTGGACCGCCCCACCTCCGGCGCGGTCTTCCTCGGCGAGCAGGACCTCAGCGGGCTCAGCGAGATCCGGCTGACCACCCTGCGCCGGGACCGGATCGGGTTCGTCTTCCAGGCGTTCAACCTGCTGCCCGCGCTGACCGTGTGGCAGAACGTCACCCTCCCGCTGCGCCTGGCCGGGCGCAAGGCCGACCGGGACACCGTCGCGCGGGTGATCGACCGGGTCGGCCTCGGCGACCGCCACCGCCACCGCCCCGGCGAGCTGTCCGGCGGCCAGCAGCAGCGGGTCGCCATCGCCAGGGCGCTGGTCACCCAGCCGGAGGTCGTCTTCGCCGACGAGCCGACCGGCGCGCTCGACACGCGGGCCGCCCGCGAGGTGCTGGGCCTGCTCCGGGAAGCGAAGGAACTGGCCGGGCAGACCATCGTGATGGTGACGCACGACCCGGTCGCCGCCGCCTACGCCGACCGGGTGCTGTTCCTGGCCGACGGCGAGGTCGTCGGCGAACTGCTCGAGCCGACCGCCGACGAGGTGGCCCGGCGGATGACCCACCTGGGCGCCTGGGCCGACGAGCGGCCCCAGGACGGGCCGCGGCTGACGGGATCGGTGCGCTGATGTTCGGGCTCGCGCTGAGCACGCTGCGCTTCCGCAAGGGCGGCTTCGTGGCCACCTTCGTCGCGTTGTTCCTCGGCACCGCCGTGGTGATGGCCTGCGGCGGGCTGATGGAGACCGGCATCGGCACGGTCATCCCGCCGCAGCGGCTCGCCGCGGCGCCGATCGTGGTGGCCGGGGACCAGACCTACCACCTGCCCTCGGTCTACGCCGGCACCGAGGACGAGTACCACGAGACGGCGGTGCTGGCCGAACGGGTGCGGCTGGACGCCGGGCTCTCGGCGGCGATCGAACGCGTCCCAGGGGTCGCGAAGGTCGTCGCCGACGTGTCCTTCCCCGCCTCGGTCCCCGGAGACGACGGCGCTCCCGCCGTCCCGGGGACCCAGCGCGGGCACGACTGGAGCTCGGCCGAACTCGCGCCCTACGGGCTGCGGGAAGGCCGGGCGCCGGAACGGGAGGGTGAGGTCGTGCTCGACGAGACCATCGCCACCCGGACCGGCCACCAGGCGGGCAGCGCGCTGCCCATCGCGGTGCCCGGTGGCGTGCGGTCCTTCGAAGTCGTCGGCATCGCTTCGACCGGAAACCCCCTCGCGGTCGAGTCGATGTTCTTCGCCGCCGCGGACGCCCAGCGCTTCGCTGTGGCGCCCGGCCAGGTGGACGCCTTCGGAGTGCTGCCCGCCCCGGGCACCGACCTCACCGCCCTGCGCGGGCTGGTCGACGCCCAACTCCAGGGCCGGGGCGCGGTCACGCTGGTCGGCGACGACCGCGGTCTCGCCGAGTTCGCGCAGGCCGCTTCCGACGGGGAGCTGCTGATCATCCTGGCCGCGGTGTTCGGCGGGCTGGCGATCCAGGTCGCCATGTTCGTCGTCGCCAGCACGCTGGGCCTGTCCGTGCAGCAACGCCGCCGTGAGATGGCCCTGCTCCGGGCGGTCGGCACCACACCGGGGCAGCTCAGCCGGATGATCACCGGCGAGGCCATGGTGGTCGGCGTGCTGGCCACCGGGCTCGCCTGCATCCCTGGCGCGTTCCTGGGCAGCTGGCTGTTCGACCGGCTCACCGGCTTCGGCGTGTTCCAGCCGGTGCTGAAGTTCCACCAGAGCTGGCTGTCCGCCGCGGCGGCGATCGTCGTCGGCCTCGGGTCCGCCTGGGGCGCCGCCTTCGTCGCGGCCCGGTTCGCGGCGAAGGCCCGGCCGGTCGAGGCGATGCGGGAGACCGCGGGCCCGGCCCGCTGGCTGACCGCGTTCCGGCTCTGGTGCGGGGTGTCCAGCCTGGTCTGCGGCCTGGTGCTGGCGTACCTGACGATCACCGTGATGGACGGCCCGCTGGCCGCCAGCACGGCCGGACCGGCGGTGACGCTGGTGGCGACCGCGGTGGCGCTGTTCTCGCCCGGCCTGACCAAGGTGCTGGTCGCCGTGCTGCACCTGCCGGTGCGGGCGGTGTCCGGGCTGTCCGGGTACCTGGCGACGCTGAACGCCAGGGCGCGGTGGCTGCCGATGTCCGGCGCGGTCACCCCGATCATGCTGGCCACCGGGCTGGCCGTGTTCATGCTCTACTTCCAGACCACCCAGACCGAGGCGGCCAGGCAGGAGTACGACCAGGCGCTGGTCGCCGACGCGGTGGTCACCTCGGCCACCGGGGAGATCTCCGACGAGCTGGTCGGGCAGGTGGGCGCCACGCCCGGCGTCGGCACCGCGTCCGCCTTCGTGACCAGCAAGGGGTACAACGAAAGCCCGTCGGACAGCTCGCAGGACGAGGACGGTGTCGAGCTGAACGGCGTCACCGCCGCGGCCGCCGCGCAGACCCGCCAGGGCGACGTCGTCTCCGGACGGCTCGACGCACTGGTGGGCAACACGATCGCGCTGCCGGCGGATCGCGCGGAACGGCTCGGGTCGGGCGTCGGCGACGTCATCACCATGCGCCTCGGGGACGGCGCCAGCGTGCCGCTGGAGATCGTGGCGATCCTGCGCACCCAGTCCGACTTCTCCACCGCGTTGATGCCCGCGAGCACGCTGGCGCCGCACACCACGGCGGGCGTGGTGACCCAGTTGCTGGTCACCGCCGCGCCCGGCACCGGCACCGACCAGCTCTCCGCCGCGCTGACCGCGTTCGCCGCAGGCAAGCCAGGGCTGACCGTGGCCGACCGGTCCTCGCTCACCGAGGCCTACCTGGCCGAGGAACAGGCGAACGCCTGGGTCAACTACCTCATCGTGGGCCTGCTGCTGGTCTACGCGGCCATCTCCGTGGTGAACACGCTGGTGATGGCGACCGCGCACCGCCGAAGGGAATTCGGCCTGCAGCGGCTCACCGGGGCCACGCGCGGGCAGGTGCTGCGGATGATCACCGTGGAGGCGCTGATGGTCGCCGCGATCGGGGGCCTGCTGGGCAGCCTGGTCGCCGCGTCGATGCTGGTGCCGTTCAGCGCGGCGGTGTCGGACAGCTGGCTGCCCGCGGGTCCACTGTGGATCTACCCGGCGGTGCTGGGGCTGGCGGTGCTGCTGACCGTGGTGGCCACGCTGGTCCCGGCCTGGCTCACCCTGCGCACGCAGAACTCGGCGGGCGTGCTCGCGGCCGAGTAAGGGGTGCGGCTTGACCGCGCACTGCTGTCAGTGCGCGGTCAGCCCCAGGTCACCGCCCCGTTCTAGCGTTCCCCTCGTGAGCACAGCAACGGGCGGGACCGCAGGCGACTGGGACGCCATCGTGGTGGGATCGGGCATCGGCGGCCTGGTCTGCGCCGGGTACCTGGTCGCCGCCGGGCGCCGCGTGCTGGTGCTCGAACAGCACGACGTGGCGGGCGGCAACAGCCACGTCTTCCGCCGCCGCCGGGCCTACGAGTTCGACGTGGGCGTGCACTACCTCGGCGACTGCGGCCCCGGCGGCCTGCTGCCGTCGATCCTCGGCGGGCTGGGCCTGGCCGAGCGCGTCCGGTTCCACCCGATGGACCCGGACGGCTTCGACCGGATCGTGCTGCCGAGCGTCACCGTGGACGTCCCGGTCGGCTGGCCGCGTTACCTCGACCGGCTGCGGCAGGCACTGCCCGCCGAGGCCGAGGGACTCACCCGGTACATCGGAATCTGCGAGGCGGTCGCGCGAACCTGCCGCACCAACGCCACTTCGGCGCCGGGCGGCAAACTGCCCGCGGTGATGCTGCGCTGGAGCAGGCGCACGCTGACCCAGCTCTTCGACCACTGTGGACTGTCGGCGCGGGCGCGGACCGTGCTCGCCGCCCAGTCCGGGAACTACGGTTCGGCACCGGCGAGCACCCTGGTCGTCGCGCACACCATGATGATCGACGACTACCTGCGCGGCGCCTACTACCCCGAGGGCGGGGGCCAGACGGTGGCCGCCGCGCTGGTGGAGCTGCTCGAATCCCACGGCGGGACGCTGCTGACCAAGACCAGGGTCGGGCGGGTGCTCGTGGAGCACGGGCGCGTGGCCGGGGTGGAGCTGACCGACGGCACCGAGTTCCGCGCGCCGGTCGTGGTGTCCAATGCGGACTACCGGCGGACCGTGCTGGAACTGTGCGGTGGCAACGAGAACCTGCCGGACGCGGTGGTGGACCGGGCCAGGGACGCACGGATGCGCCTGCCCACCGCGGTTTGCTACGTCGCGCTCGACCGCGAACTGCCCGAGCAGCCGAACTCGAACATCTGGTACTGGCCGGACGAGGACGTCGAAGGCGCCTACGCCCGCGTCGAAGCGGGCGACCTGGACGAACTGCCGTTCGCCTTCCTTTCCTTCGCCTCCATCAAGGATCCCGTTCCCGGCTCGTGCTGCCCGCCGGGCCACACCAACTTCCAGATCATGACCGCCTGCCCGCCCGGCTACCGGCACTGGGGACTGGACGAGGGCCCGGCGCGGGGTGCCCGGTACCGCCGCGACGCGGCCTACCTCGCGGCCAAGAACCGCCTCACCGACCAGATGCTGGACCTCGCCGAGGCGGCCATCGGGCCGTTCCGGGAACACCTGGTGCACCTGGAAACCTCGACGCCGGTGACCCAGGAGCGCTACACCCTGTCCACCGGCGGCAGCGCCTACGGGCTGCAGAGCTGGGGCCGGACCGGGCAGCGCCCGGACGTGCGCACCGGGATCGAGGGCCTGTTCCTCACCGGCCAGAACATCCACCACGGCGGCGGCATCGTCGGGGTCGCCACCAGTGGCGCCGCCTGCGCGTCGGCGATCCTGGACCGCGCGGTGCTGCCGGAGGTCTGCCGGGGCGCGGTCTACGGGAACCCGGAACTGCTGCCCGCCCGCGGCGCCGACTGGGACCCGCTTCGGGTTTCCCGTGGCGCGAGGCGCCGGGACGCCCGCGGCCTGGCGAAGCTGGACCACGTGGCACCCGCGGGTTCCTGAAGCTCCACGAACAGAGTTTTTTGTCCTGTCCGGAAAGGAAAGTGAGCGTCATGACGGAAACCGTCGAGAGCGTGCGTGAACAGGTGGTGGCCGGGGTGATCACCGCGCTGGGCGTGGTGCTCGAGGAGGAGATCCCCGACCTGGCCGAGGACACCCGGCTGGCCGACGTCGGCCTGGACTCCACCGGGGTGCTGGAACTGCTGATGCAGCTGGAGGAAACCCTCGGGGTGGAGTTCGACACCGACAACCTCGAGATGAGCCACTTCGAGTCGGTCCGGTCGCTGGCGGGCTTCGTCAGCGCGGAAATGGCCGGCTGAAGCCATGACGGCGATCGCGGGGGCGGACACCGGGCTGTGGCGCCGGTGTCACGGCACGGCCAGGGAACGCGGGCTCGCCCCCGCACTCGCCGCCCTGCTCTCGGCGCTGCCGCCCGGCGCCTCCGCCCTCGGGCCCGGTGGTTGTGCCGTGCTGCCCGCCGGGACGGACACCGGCGGCGTGGTGGTGCGGGAAGCGAACCCGCCCGGCGGCCCGGTGGTGCTGGTGCGGGGTGAACCCGGTCCCGGCGAGCCGGTGCTGGCGGTGGGTGCGGTCTGGCTGCGGCTCGGGCTTTCCCAGTACCTGCTGGACCGCTGCCTCGAACACCTGGGGGAGCGGTGGACCGGCGACACCACGGTGCTGCGGCAGCAACTGGTCCAGGGCGCGATCGCCGAGGTGGTGACCCTGCACCTGCAGGTGCGCGCCGAACTGGCCGTGGCCGGGGATTCCCCGGACGAAGGACAGCTGCACGCCAAGCTCACCGAAGCCGATCGTGGCCTGTTGCGCCTGCTGGGCGCCGCCGGCTTCCTGGCGGGCGGGCCGGGCGAGGTCGCCGACCTCTCCGAACTGCTCGCCGGTGCCTTCACGGGAGAAACCGCATGACCGCCACCGTGCTCGACGACCGGCTCCGGGAACTGCGGGCGCAGGCCCGGCACTGGAGCCAGGACTTCCGCGCCTTCGGCACCGAGCTGGACCGCGATCCCGACGCGGTGGCCCGGTGCACGGACCTGCCCGGCGTCCGGTGCCTGGCCGAGATGATCATCCCGGCCGAGTACGGCGGTCGCGGCGTGGCGGCTGGTGGACACCGGTTCTTCGGCATGTCCGCGCTGGAACGCGCGGTGGTGCTGGAGGAGTTCGCCTGCGGTGACGCGGGGGTGCTGCTCGCCGCGCCCGGTGCGTCCATGTCCGGCGTGCTGGTCGACATGCTCGGCGACGAACAGCAGAAGGAATGGTTCTACGGTTCCCTACTGGAAAGTCCGAAGTGGACGTTCTTCGCGGTGACCGAACCGGCCCGCGGGTCCGACGCGAACGCGCTGGAGACCGCGCTGGAACCGGCGGAGGACGGCGATTTCGTGTTGTCCGGCCGGAAGAAGTACGTCGGCAACGCCGCCCGCGCGCGGCTCGGTGTGGTCTTCGCCCGCACCCGCCCAGGTCCGCTGGGGGTGACCGCGGTGCTGGTCGACACCACCACGCCCGGCTTCCACGCCGGGCCACTGGACATGATCGGCCTGCGTGGCGCGCGGATCTGCGCGATCGACCTGGATTCCGTCGCGATCCCCGCCGGGCGCGTGCTCGGCCGTCACCTTTCGCCCACCCGGCGCGGGATGTGGGCCTGCGCGCGGACGTTCAACCGGCTGCGGCCCGGTGTCGCCGCGATCGCGCTGGGGATCGCCCGCGCCGCCCACGAGTACGTGCTGACCCACCGGCGTTCGCTCGGTCACGCCGAACGGGACCGGCTGGACCGGCTCGGCCGCCGGATCGACGGTGCCCGGCACCTGGTGCACCTGTCGGCCGTCGAGGTCGACGCCGACGCGGGCAACGGTTTCCTCGCCTCCGCCGCGAAGGCGGACGCGGCCCGGCTCGCCGAGGACGCCACCCTGCTGGCCGCCGGGTTCTTCGGCCCGCGTGCCCGCTGGGAACACCCGGCGCTGGACAAGCTCACCCGGGACGCCAGGGGAGTGGAGTTCATGGAAGGCACCGGGAACATCCAGAAGCTCAACGTTTTCCACGGCGTGCTGACCGGGAAGCTCGGCCGGGACGATCCCTTTCCCGCCTTCGGGCGCGCGCTTTCGACTGGAGGATCTTCGTGCGGGTGATAACCAGGCCGGAGGAGTTCGACGTCTCCGATCTCTACCTCGATCTCCACCGGTTCGCCGGACGGCGGCTGTTCCTCAAGTGCGAGGGCTTCAACTTCGCCGGCTCGGGCAAGCTGAACCCCGCCGCGGAGATGGTGGCCGCCGCCGAACGGGCCGGCACGCTGCGCCCGGGGGCGACCATGGTGGAGACCACCTCGGGCAGCACCGGGGTGGCGCTGAGCATGCTCGCGGCGAGCCGGGGCTACCGGTTCGTCTGCGTCACCGACTCGCGGTGCACCCTGACCGCGCGCCAGCTCATGCAGAACCTCGGCGCCGAGGTCCACGTGGTCACCGAACCGCATCCGGACGAGGGCCTGCTGGGCGCCCGGCTGCGGCTGGTCCGGCGGCTGTGCACGGACAACCCGGGGTACGTCTGGCTCGACCAGTACGAGAACCCGGAGAACTGGCTGGCCCACTACCGGACGACCGGACCGGCGATCCTGAACACCTTCCCGGAACTGGACGTGCTCTTCGTCGGCACGGACACCGCCGGGACCCTGACCGGCTGCGCCCGCTACTTCCGTGAGGTCCGGCCGTCCACGCGGATCGTCGCGGTGGAAAGCGCCGAGCCGGCCCAGCGCATCCCCGGGCACGGCGAGTGCCGGCCCGGCCTGCTCGAAGAGTCCCTGGTGGACGCCGTGGTGCGGGTCGGCGAACCGGCCGCGGTGCGTGCCTGCCGGCGACTGGTGCGGCAGGGCTTCCTGCTCGGCGGGCCCACGGGCACCGTGCTGGCCGGGGCGCTGAACTGGCTGGCCGCGCACGGCGACGAGGACCTGACCGCCGTGGCGATCTCACCCGACCTCGGCGACCGCTACCTGGACACCGTCTACCAGGACCAGTGGGTGGCCGACAGCTACGGGCCCGGCGCACTCCTCGACGACACCCTGACCGCCGAAACCTTCTCCGAGGTGCCCCGATGACCGCTGTCGACGCGACCCTGCCCCTGTCCACCGCGCAGACCGACGTCTGGTTCGACGAGCAGCTCTCCGGCGGGGGCCTCGCCTACGCGATGGCCGACTACTTGGACATCCGCGGCCCGCTCGACACCACTGTGTTCGAAGCCGCGCTGTGCAGGCTGGCCGAGGAGGCGGAGTGCTTCCGGGCGCGGTTCTTCGAGGTGGCCGGTGAACCCCGGCAGGTCATCGAACCGCTGCCGGAGCTGCCCGTGCGTTACCCGGATCTGACCGGGGAGGCCGATCCGGTGACGGCGGCCGTGGCGTGGATGCACGAGGATCTGCGCAAGCCGTTCGCGCTGACCGACTTCCCGCTGTTCCGCGGCGCGCTGCTCAAGCTGGGCCCGCGGCGGCACTTCTGGTACCTGACCACGCACCACCTGGTCGGCGACGGGTACAGCGCGGCGATCTGCCACCGGCGCCTCGGTGAGCTGTACAACGCGCTGCTGACCGGTAAGTCCATTGAGGACGGAAGACTGCCGTCGTTCCGGCACCTGCTGGAAGCCGACCTGGCCTACCAGGACTCGACCCACCGGGTGCGGGACAAGGAGTTCTGGAGCGGGCACTTCGAGTCCACTCCGGACCTCGTCAGCCTTTCCGGCTCCGAACCGGCGCCCGCGCGCGGGTTCCTGCGCCGCAGCCTGGTGCTGCCCGGGCGGACCGCGAGTGCGGTGCGGGCGGCCGTGGCGGCGGCGAAGGTGACCCTGCCGACGTTCGTGATCGCCGCGATGGGCGCCTACACGCAACGGGTTTCCGGGCTCACCGAGCTGCTGCTCACCGTCCCGGTGGCGGCACGGGCCGGCGTGCGCTCCCGGGCCACGCCCGGCATGGTGGCGAACTACCTGCCGCTGCGCATGGTGGTGGAACCGGACATGACGCCGGGTGAACTGCTGGCGCGGTCGTCGCGTGAGCTCGCCAGGACCCTGAAGCACCAGCGCTACCACGTGAACCAGATCCGCCGCGACATCGGCGTGCGCAGCGACGAGCGCAGGCCGTTCGGCGGGCCGTTCGTCAACGTGCTGCCGCCCGACCCCGGGCTGCGCCTCGGCGAGTGCGAAACCCGGCTGAACAACCTGTCCACCGGCATCACCAACGACCTGTCGGTGACCGTGCTGGACGCCGTCGACGGTGGCATCGAGCTGCACCTGAACGGCAACCCCGACCTCTACGACGGCCCCGGCGTGCAAGCCCACCTGGACCGCTTCGCCGCCTTCCTGGAGCGGTTCGCGCTGGCCGACCCGGACGGCTTCCTCGGCCGTGTGGACGTGCTCACCGAGGACGAGGCAGGTGCCGCGCTCGCGCTGGGCGTGGGTGCTTCCGGAACGGTGGACGCCGACCTGCTGACCCGGTTGCGGGCGGTCGCCGAGGCCACGCCGGACGCGGTCGCGGTGGTCGACGACGGTGGCGCGGTGACGTACTCGGCGTTGCTGGGCCGGGCGAGCGCGTTGTCGCGGCGCCTGCCGGGCGGTCTGGCCGGGGTGCTGGCCGAGCCCGGGATCGGGTTCGTCACGGCGGTGCTGGGCGTGCTGGGTTCCGGTGGGGCGTATGTGCCGCTGGACCCGTCGATGCCGGTGGCGCGGCTGGCCGGGTTGCTGGCCGACAGCGGTGCCGGAGCGTTGGTGGTCGGCTCCGGCCACGAGGAGCTGGCGGCCCGGATCGCCGGGCGATCGCCGTTGGTGCCGCTGGACGACGCCGAGGACGCGGCGGGCTCGTGGTCGCCGGTTTCCGGTGCGGAGGACGACCTGGCGTACGTGATCTTCACTTCGGGTTCGACCGGCAAGCCCAAGGGCGCGATGGTGCACCGGCGCGGCATGGTGAACCACCTGCTGGCCAAGGTCGAGGACCTGGACCTGCGGGCGTCCGACGTGCTGGTGCAGAACGCGCCGCTGACCTTCGACGTGTCGGTGTGGCAGATGCTCGCGCCGCTCCTGGTCGGCGGACAGGTGCGGGTGGTGGACCGGGCCACGGCCGCCGACCCGGACGCGTTGTTCGGCCTGATCCCCGCCGAGGGCGTGTCGGTGCTGGAAGTGGTGCCTTCCCTGCTGCGGGCCGCCTTGGACGCCTGGGACATCGCGGGCGGCGAAGTCGCGTTGCCGGGGTTGCGGTGGCTGGTGGTCACCGGGGAGGCGTTGCCGCCGGACCTGAGTGCCCGGTGGTTCGCGCGGTTCCCGGAGATCGCGCTGGTGAACGCCTACGGCCCCACGGAATGCTCGGACGACGTGACGCATGCCGTGCTCAGGTCCGGCGAAGAAGGCGCCCGGGTGCCGATCGGCCGCCCGGTGCGGAACTGCCGGCTGTACGTGCTGGGTGACGAACTGCGCCCGGTGCCGGTCGGCGCGATGGGCGAACTCTACGTCGGCGGGCTGGTGGTCGGCCGGGGTTATGTGAACGCGCCCGAGCGGACGGCTTCGGTGTTCGTGGCGGATCCGTTCGGTGAGCCGGGTGCGCGGATGTACCGCACGGGGGACCGGGTGGTGTCGCGGCCGGACGGTGCGCTGGAGTTCGTGGAGCGGCGGGACTTCCAGGTGAAGATCCGCGGCCACCGCATCGAACTGGGCGAGATCGAGAGCACCCTGCGGTCGCTGCCGGAGGTCGCGGACGCCGTGGTGCGGGTGCTCACCGACCCCGCCGGGACCACCCGGCTCGCCGCCTACCTGACCAGCGCCGGGACCGGCGCGCTCGACGCGGCGGCGGTGCGCAGCACGCTGCAGCAGCTCCTGCCGGACTACATGGTGCCCTCGGCGATGTTCGCCCTGGACCGGCTGCCGCTGACCGAGCACGGCAAGGTCGACCGGGAGGCGCTGCCCGAACCCGACTTCGGCGCCGAGCTGGTCGGCCGGGCCCCGCGCGACGCCGCCGAGCAGATCCTCTGCGACGTGCTGGCCGAGGTGCTGACCGTGCCCCGGGTCTACATCGACGACAACTTCTTCGCCCTCGGCGGTGACAGCATCAGCGCCATCCAGGTGGTCAGCCGCGCCCGCAAGGCGGGACTGGTGATCACCCCGCGTGACATCCTGGAGAACCGGACCCCCGCGGCGATCGCGGTCGGCGCGACCCTGTCCGGCGCCACGGCGGAGTTCGTGGCGCCCGAGGGCCCGCTGGTCGAGGTGTCGGCGGACGAGCTGGCCGAACTGACCGCCGACGGCACCACCGTCGAGGACCTGCTGCCGCTTTCCCCGTTGCAGCAAGGACTCCTGTTCCACTCGGAGTTCGATCCGGACGGGGTGGACGTCTACACCGTGCAGGCCGTGGCGAACCTCGAGGGGGCTCTCGACGTGGCCGCCGTGCGGGCCGCCTGTGCCGCGCTGCTGCACCGGCACGCCACATTGCGCGCGTATTTCCGTCACCTCCGGACCGGTGAGGCCGTGCAGGTGATCGCCGCCGGGGTGGACCTGCCCTGGACCGAGCTGGACCTGAGCCACCTCCCGGCGGCGGAACGCGAAGCGGAGCTGCGGCGGATCCTCGACGAGGACCGCGCCGGCCGGTTCGACCTCGCCCGGCCGCCGCTGGTGCGGTTCACCCTGATCAAACTGGCGGCGGGGGAGTTCCGCTTCCTCTGGACCGCGCACCACATCGCCACCGACGGCTGGTCCGTGCCGATCCTCATCCGCGAGCTTTCCGAGCTGTACCAGCACGGTCCGGATGCCGGGCTGCCCGCGGTGACCCCGTTCCGCGACTACCTGGCCTGGCTGGCGGGCCAGGACCAGGTGGCGGCGCGGCGGGCCTGGCGCACGGTGCTGGACGGGCTCGCGGAACCGACCCGGATCGCGCCGCCCGCCGCCGAACCGGCGCGGTCGCTGCCCGCCTCGGCCGAGCTGGCACTGTCCGAATCGGACACGGCCCGGCTCTCGGCCTGGGCCAGGGGGCACGAACTGACGCTGAACACCCTCGTCCAGGCGTGCTGGGCGATCCTGGTCGGCAGGCTCGCCGGGCAGCGCGACGTGGTGTTCGGTTCGGTCACTTCAGGGCGCCCGGCGGAACTGCCCGGCGTCGAGACGATGGTCGGCATGTTCGTCAACACCGTGCCGGTCCGGGCGCGGCTGGACCCGGCCCGGCCGATCGCCGAGCTGCTGGCCGAACTCCGGCGGCAGCAGTCGGCGATGCTGTCCTGGCAGCACGTCGGGCTCGCCGAGGTGCAGAACGAGGTCCCGGGACTGGCCGGGGTGGGTGAGCTCTTCGACACCGCGGTGGTGTTCGAGAACGTGCCCGCCGACGATCAGGGCCCGCAGGTGACGCTCGGCGAGCACGTGCGGGTGGTCGACGCGGTGACCCTCGACTCGCGGCACTACCCGCTCAGCCTGGTGGTGGAACCGGGGCGGCGGCTGATCTTCCGCTTCGACTACGCCACGGAACTGTTCGCCCCCGCGGAGATCGAGCTGCTGACCCGCCGTTTCTCGGCGCTGCTGGACGCGGTCACCACCGATCCCGCCGCACTGCTGGGCCGGGTCGACGTGGTGACCCGCGACGAGCACGCCGAGCTGCTGGCGCGGGGCACCGGGACGATCGGCGAAGTCGGCGAGCCGCTGCTGACCCGCCTGCGTGGGGTCGCCGCGGCCACCCCGGATGCGGTCGCGGTGGTGGACGACGGTGGTGCCGTGACGTATTCGGCGTTGCTGGAGCGGGCGAACGCGCTGGCCCGGCGGCTGCCCTCCGGGCTGGTCGGTGTGCTGGCCGACCCGGGCATCGGGTTCGTCTCCGCCATCCTGGGCGCCTGGAGCGCCGGCGGCGCCTACCTGCCGTTGGACGCGTCGATGCCGGAAGCGCGGCTGGCGGGCTTGCTCGCGGACAGCGGTGCCGAGGCCTTGGTGGTCGGACCGGGACACGGTGAGCTGGCGGCAAAGATCGCCGGGCACCTGCCGTCGGTCACGCTGGACGACGCAGAGGAAACCACGAGCCGCGCTGTGTCCACAGAGGACGACGCGCTGGCGTACGTGATCTTCACCTCCGGGTCCACGGGCAAGCCCAAGGGCGCGATGGTGCACCAGCGGGGCATGGTGAACCACCTGCTCGCGAAGGTCGAGGACCTGGACCTGCGTGCCACGGACATCGTGGTGCAGAACGCGCCGCTGACCTTCGACGTGTCGGTGTGGCAGATGCTGGCGCCGCTGCTGGTCGGCGCGCAGGTGCGCGTGGTCGGCCGCACCACGGCCGCCGATCCCGACGCGTTGTTCGGGCTGATTCCGGCCGAGGGTGTGTCGGTGCTGGAAGTGGTGCCGTCCCTGCTGCGGGTGGCTCTGGACGCGTGGGACATCGCGGGCGCCGAGGTCGCGCTGCCGGGATTGCGGTGGCTGGTGGTCACCGGGGAGGCGCTGCCGCCGGACCTGGGTGTCCGCTGGTTCGCGCGTTTCCCCGGAATCCCGCTGGTGAACGCCTTCGGGCCGACCGAATGCTCGGACGACGTCACCCACGCCTTCCTGTACTCCGGCGAAGACTGTGCCGGGGTCCGCGTGCCGATCGGCCGCCCGGTGCGCAACTCCCGGCTGTACGTGCTCAGCGATGAGCTGCGCCCGGTGCCGGCCGGGGTCCCGGGCGAGCTGTACGTCGGCGGGCTGGTGGTCGGGCGCGGTTATGTGAACGCACCCGAGCGGACGGCTTCGGTGTTCGTGGCGGATCCGTTCGGTGAGCAGGGTGCGCGGATGTACCGCACCGGCGATCGGGTGGTGTCGCGGCCGGACGGTTCGCTGGAGTTCGTGGAGCGCCGGGACTTCCAGGTGAAGATCCGCGGCCACCGCATCGAACTCGGTGAGATCGAAGCCGTGCTCGCCGCGCATCCGGCGGTCGGCGAGACCGTGGTGCTGGTGCGTGGTGAGAAGAGCGACCAGCGGCTGGTGGCCTACGTGGTGCCCGCCGAACCGGTCGACCCCGCCGCGCTGCGCGAGCACCTCGGCGACCGGCTCCCGGCCTACATGGTGCCCCACGCGCTGGTGGTGCTGGAGAAGTTCCCGCTCACCGCCCACGGCAAGGTCGACCGCAAGGCACTGCCCGCGCCCGAAGAAGAGGCACGGCAGCAGGCCAGGGGACCGCGGACGCCGGTGGAGGAAACCCTCTGCGGGATCTACGCCGAGGTGCTCGGCCTGGCCGCGGTCGGCATCGACGAGGACTTCTTCACCCTGGGCGGGCATTCGCTGCTGGCGACCGCGGTGGTCAGCCGGGTGCGGTCCGCGCTGGACGCCGAACTGCCGGTGCGGGACCTGTTCGAGGCCCGGACCGTCGCCCGGCTCGCTGAACGGCTCGCCTCCGCCGGTCAGGCCCGCGCCGGTTTCCGGAAGCTCGACCGCCCCGAGCGGCCGCCGCTGTCCTTCGCACAGCTGCGCATGTGGTTCCTCAACCGGCTCGACGGTGACGGCGGCGCCTACAACATCTCCCTGGCCGTCCGCCTTTCCGGTGACGTGGAGCCCTCGGCGCTGGTCGCCGCGGTCGAGGACGTGATCGCGCGCCACGAGATCCTCCGCACCACCTTCCCGGACCAGGACGGCGTGCCGTACCAGCGGATCCTGGACACCGGGCTCCCGCTCGAAACGACCACGCTCCCCGAAACCGGCCTGACCGCGACGCTCTCCGCGGAAGCGGCCCGTGGCTTCGACCTCGCCGTCGACCGTCCATTCCGGACCCGGTTGTTCCGGCTCGGCGACGAGTACGTGCTCCTGCTGGTGCTCCACCACATCGCCGGCGACGCCTGGTCGGTGGACGTGCTGGCCCGCGACCTCGCCACCGCCTACCAGCACCGGCTCGCCGTCCGGGCACCCGGCTGGGCCGAGCTGCCCGCGCAGTACGCGGACTACGCCGTGTGGCAACGCGAACTGCTCGGCGACGCGGACCGGGACGAGAGCGTGCTGAACCGCCAGCTGGACTTCTGGCGCGGCGCGCTGGCCGGGGTGCCGGACGAACTGGCCCTGCCCGCCGACCTGCCGCGGACGGCCGCGACCGCCTACCGCGGTGGCACGATCGAATTCGACCTGCCGCCCGAGGTCCACAAGGGACTATCCGACCTGGCTCAGCGCGCCGGGGCCAGCGTGTTCATGGTGCTCCAGGCCGCTGTCGCCACCCTGCTGGCGAAACTCGGTGCCGGTTCCGACATCCCGCTGGGCAGCCTGGTCGCCGGGCGGACCGACGAAGCCGTGCACGACCTGGTCGGCTTCTTCGTCAACACGGTGGTGCTGCGCACGGACACCGGCGGCGACCCGCGGTTCACCGAACTGGTGGAGCGCGTCCGTGACACCGACCTGGCCGCCTACGCCCACCAGGAACTGCCGTTCGAGCACCTGCTCGACACGCTGCGCCCGGCCCGGTCGCTGTCCCGGCAACCGCTGTTCCAGGTGATGCTGGCCCACTACGAGGTTCCGGAAGCCGGGTTCGAACTCGGTGGCCTGCGGGTGCGGCCGGAGCCACTGCCCGCCACCCACGCCAAGTTCAAATTCGACCTGACCTTCCAGTTCGGCGAACGCCGCGCGGGCGGTGGCCTGGAAGGCACCGTCGAGTACAGCGCCGACCTGTTCAGCGCCGAAGCGGCCGGGCAGCTCGGCGCCCGCCTCACCCGCCTGCTCACCGCGGTGGCCGCCGACCCGGACCGGCCGCTGAGCCGGATCGACGTGCTCACCACCGCCGAACGCGGCCGGGTGCTGAACGAGTGGGGTGGCCTGGCCGCCGGGCCGCAGGGCGATCTCGCCCGGCTGCTCACCGGCCGCGCCACCGCGACGGCGTTGACCGGCGACGGGATTTCCCTGACCTACACGGAACTGCGGTCGCGGGTGCACCGGCTCGCCAGGGCACTCATCGCCGCCGGGGCCGGGCCGGAGAAGGTCGTCACGATCGCCTCGGCGGCTCGGGTGGACAGGCTGATCGCCGTGCTGGCGGTGCTCACCGCGGGCGCCGCCTACCACCTGCCCGGCCCGTCGGCCGAGGTCGAGCCGTTCCTGGTGCTCGACCGGGAACCGGACACGGCGGAGTTCTCCGCCACGAGACCGAAAACCTCCTCGCTCCCGGGGCATGCCGCGTCGGTGACCGGAGACGGTGTCGTGCTGTCGCGCGGCGCGCTCGCGGACGTGGTCGCCGGTTTGCGGGACCAGATCCGCACCCGGGACCGGGTTTCCCTGCCCGGCGACGACTACGCGATCCCGGCGGCGCTGGCGACCTTCCTCGCGGGTGGCGCGGTGCTGCTCGACGACTCCGGCGACCCGACTGTCCTGCTGGCCACGCCGACCCGGCTGAAGTGCCGCCCCGGGTTCGAGGGCGTGCGGGTGCTCGCCACCGGTGAACCCCTCAGCGGCGCACTGGCCGAACGCGTGCACGACCACGGCGGGAGCGTGCTGAACCACTACGGCCGCCGGGAAACCGGCTACTTCTCGGTGGCCGCCGAGCCGACGCCTGGCGAGGCGGTCGCGGCACTGGGCGAGCCGATGCCCGGCGTCCGGGCCTACGTGCTGGACGAGGGACTGCGCCCGGTCGCCCCGGGCGTCCGCGGTGAGCTCTACCTCGGCGGCGCACGCCTGGCGCGGGGGTACCTCGGCCGCACTTCCCGGACGGCACGACGGTTCGTCGCCGATCCGTTCGGGCCGCCGGGTGCGCGGATGTTCCGCACCGGCGACCTGGTGCGCTGGCGGGCCGACGGCACCCTGGACTTCCTCGCGAAGGCGGGGGAGGAGGCCCGCGTGCGCGGGTTCGCCGTCCGGCCGGCGGAGATCGAGACCGCGCTGGCCGGGTACCCGGCGGTGGCGGCGGCCGCGGTGGTGGTGCGCGACGACCGCCTGCTCGCCTATCTGACCGCAGACGGCGTGGACCTGGTCCTCCTGCGCGAGCACCTGGCGCAGGTCCTGCCGGACTTCGCCGTGCCGTCGGCCTTCGTCGTGCTGGACGCGCTCCCGGTCACCCCGGACGGGCGGCTCGACCACGCGGCCCTGCCCGAACCGGCACCGCAGGCCCGCACCGGGCCGGGCACACCGGCCGAGCAGGTCCTGCGGGCGGCGTTCGCCGAAACCCTCGGGCTGGCCACGGTCGACGTCGACGCCGACTTCTTCGAGCTGGGCGGCGACAGCCTGCGCTCGGTCCGGCTGGTCGCCCTCGCCCGCAAGGCCGGGCTGCCGCTCACCGTGGCCGACGTGCTGACCCACGGCACCATCGAGCGCCTGGCCGCCACGGCGGGCCGGGCCGAGGTCACCGGCGCGCTGGTCGAGGCGTTCGCGCCGGTGCTGCCCATCCGGCCCACCGGCGACCGGGAGCCGTTGTTCTGCGTGCACGCCGGGCTCGGGCTCAGCCTGCCCTACCTCGGCCTGGCCCGGTACCTCGACGCCGGCCGCCCGATCTACGGCCTCCAGTCGCCGAACATCGACGAGGACCGGGAGTTCCCGGCCAGCGTGGAGGAAGTGGCGGCGGAGTACCTCGGCCGGATCACCGAGATCCAGCCCGAAGGGCCGTACCACCTGCTCGGCTGGTCGTTCGGCGGCCTGCTGGTGCACGAGATCGCCGTCCAGCTCCAGGCCGCGGGCCACCAGGTCGCGCTGTTGTCTATTTTGGACAGTTACCCGGTGGACGACGAGACCGAGGCCGTGCCGTCGGAACGGGAACTGCTGACCAGCTTCCTGGAACACGTCGGGTTCGACGGCGAGCAGTTCGCCGGAGCCGAGCTGACCGCCGAGGACGTGCTCGAGGTGCTGCGCCGCGGTGACTCGCGGCTGGCCGACATCGGCGAGGAACGGATGAAAAGGGTGCTGGCGGTGATGAACAACAACGCCCGGCTCGCCCACCGGTACCGGCCGTCGAAGTTCACCGGCGGCCTTCAGCTGGTCATCGCCACCGACGGGCTCAGCCCCGGGGAGATCGCCGGACGGGCGAGCCGGTGGGCGCCGTTCACCGGCGGCGCGGTCGAGAGCCACGAGCTCGACTGCGGTCACGAATACCTGATGCATTCCGCACCACAGGGCCGGATCGGTGCCCTGCTGGCCGCGCGGCTCGACCGGTCCACGTCCGCCGAAGGGGAGCTATGAGCACCGCGTCCACCATCCCAGCGTCCACCAGCCCGGGGCCCGCCGATCCGGCACCCACGGGCCCGGAGCCCGCCGGCCGGGTGCCCACCGAGGACCGGAAGAGCGTGCCGTTCACCGCGGCGGTGGAGACGCTGGCACTGGCCGGGCGCCGCCTGGTGCACCTGCGCAAGGCCCCCGGCAGGCTGCTCGCGGTCACGCTGAACTCGCTGATCACCATGCTGGCCATCGGGTACGTGTTCAAGGACGCGGTGATCGTCCCCGGCGGCGGCAGCTACCCCGAGTTCCTGCTGCCCGCGGCGCTGATGCAGGTTGGGCTGGCCAGCATCGCGCCCACCGCGATCGCGGTGGCGATGGACCTCAAGGGCGGGCTGACCGACCGGTTCCGCTCCCTGCCGATCACCCGGCCCAGCGTGCTGATCGGGCACAGCATCGGCGACCTGGTGGTCGGCCTGATCGCGCTGGTGCTGGTGGTGGGCGCCGGGGTGCTGGTCGGCGGCCGCGTGCACACCGGCTTCCTGCCGCTGCTGGCCGGGCTCGGCCTGCTGGTGGTCTTCCTCTACGTGATGATCTGGGTGGGCGTGCTGCTCGGGCTCACCATGCGCAACCCCGAGTCGATCGACGGCATCGGCGCGGTGATGACCCTCGGGCTTTCCTTCCTCTCCAACGCCTTCATGTCCATCGACCGGCTGCCGTCCTGGCTGCGCCCGATCGCCGAGTGGAACCCGGTCAGCTCGGTCACCAACGCCGTGCGCCAGCTCTGGGGCAACCCGGTGGCCGTCGGCACCGACTTCCCGTCCCGCCACCCCGGCGTGGTGATCGCCGTCTCGCTGACGGTGGTCTTCGTGCTGGCCACCCTGTTCAGCTTCCGCCGCTACCGGGTCGCCTGAGGCAGGCGGAAACCCCTCTACGAAAGAATCGGAGTGCCGACGTGACAAACCCTTTCGACGACCAGGACGGGACGTTCCTGGCGCTGGTGAACGCCGAAGAGCAGTACAGCCTCTGGCCGGTGTTCGCCGAGGTGCCCGTGGGCTGGACCGTGGCGCTCGGCGAGTGCACGCGGGAGCAGGCGCTGGCCTTCGTCAGCGCCAACTGGACCGATCTGCGCCCGAAGAGCCTCCGGGAAGCCCGCTGATGCGCGCCGGGGCGGACCTCGCGATCGAGGCCGAGGGCCTGCGCAAGCGCTACGGCAAGCACGACGCGCTCGGCGGGGTCGACCTGTCCGTGCGCGCGGGCACCGTGCTCGGCCTGCTCGGGCCGAACGGCGCCGGGAAGACCACCACCGTGCGGGTGCTCGCCACCCTGCTGCGCCCGGACGGCGGCACCGCCAGGGTGGCCGGGTTCGACGTGGTCAGCGAGGCCAAGCAGGTGCAGCGGCGGATCGGCCTGGCCGGGCAGTACGCCGCGGTGGACGAGCTGCTCACCGGGCGGCAGAACCTGGTGCTGCTGGGCACGCTGCTGCACCTCGGCCGCAAGGCGGCCAAGGCGCGGGCAGGCGAACTGCTGGAGCGCTTCGGCCTGAGCGCCGCCGCGGACCGGTCGGTGCAGACCTACTCCGGTGGCATGCGGCGGCGCCTCGACCTGGCGACCTGCCTGCTCGCCCGCCCGCCGGTGCTGTTCCTCGACGAGCCGACCACCGGGCTCGACCCGGCCAGCCGGATGACGCTGTGGACGCTGGTGCGCGAGCTGGTCGACGAGGGCGTCACCGTGCTGCTCACCACGCAGTACCTGGAGGAGGCCGACTTCCTCGCCGACCACATCGTGGTGATCGACACCGGCCGGGTGATCGCCGAGGGCACCGCCGACGAGCTGAAGCGGAAGGTGGGCCAGGAACGGCTCGAGGTCTCGGTGACCGGCGGGCTCGCCGAAGCCGTCGCCGCGCTGTCCCAGGTCACCGCGAGCGCGCCGGTGGTGGACGAGCGCAAGCGGAGCATCGCGATCGAGCTGCACGACAACGCCACCGGGATCGCCGCGGCGGCCACGGCGCTGCGGGAGGCGGGGGTGGAGTTCAGTGATTTCGCGCTGCGCCGCCCGACCCTGGACGAGGTCTTCCTCGACCTGACCGGGAGTGCGCCCGCGGAGTGATCCGCCGCCACCAGCTCAGCTGCCCGCCCAGCGAGATCAGGACGGGCAGCACGAGGGTGCGCACGAGCACCGCGTCCACCAGCAGCGCGGCCGCGGTGCTCCAGCCGAACGCCCGGAACTCGCCGGTGCCCGCCAGGCCGAAGGCGATGCACGCGCCGAACGCGACGGCCACCGCCCCGCCGATCGCGCTCGCGCTGCGGCGGACCCCGCCGGTCATCGCGTGCCGCGCGGACATCCCGGTCAGCGCCTCGCTGCGGAACCGGTGCAGCAGGTAGACGTGGATGTCGGTGGACGGCCCGGACAGCACCACCAGCAGCACCATCGGCGCCCACTCGGGGATGTGCGCCACCTGCATGGCCAGCAGGCCCAGCGCCACCAGCACCGAGAGCACGCCCAGCGCGACGCTGGCCAGTGCGACCAGGATCGGCCGGAACGCGATCAGCAACACCAGCACGGTCAGCGCCAGCATCAGCACCAGGGTCAGCACCGCGTCGCCGCTGAGGTAGGGCGGCGCGCCGGGCAGGTCGTGCAGGCCGGCCGAGCGCAGCAGGAAGTGCAGCAGCCCGAGCAGCGCGAGCAGGCCGACCACCGGTGCCGCCAGCCGCGCGGCCAGGCGCGGGGTGTCGCGGTGCACCCGCAGCGCGGGGACGCGGCCCGGCCACCACCGGCGGATCCGCCGGGGTGCCGGGACCGGCAGGAGCGCGAGCAACGCGGGCAGCAGGGTGAGCGCGGCACTGGTCGACACGGCCACCACCACGATCGCGCCGAACGCCACCGGCGCCAGCAGCGCGTCGCCGACCAGCCACAACCCGGTCATCGAGACCGCGATGGCGATGCCGGAGACCAGCGCCGTGCGGCCCGCGGTCGCGGCGACCACCTGCGCGGTGTCCGGGATGTCCCGCCCGTCCGTCACCGCTTCCTGGTGCCGCCGCACGGAGAACAGCACATGGTCCGCCGAGACCACCACTCCCAGCAGCACCACGACGTCGCAGGCCAGGTGGGAGGTCGGCAGCACCGAGGACAGGGCGGTCACCAGGCCGAGCGCGGTGGCGAGCACCGCGCCGAGGAACAACGCCGCGGCCAGCGTCACCAGCGCCGAGCCGAGCACCAGCCACAACAACGCCAGCACCACCGGCGCCCCCAGCACCAGCACCTTCGCCGGATCGGTCGCCACCACCGCGGAGACCGCGCCGGGGAGGCCGGGTGCCAGGCGCAGCCCGGTCCCGGCACCCCCGAGGGCGGCCACCGAGAGGAACACCAGCCAGACCGCCAGGGTGCCGTGGGGGTGACCGGCGCACCAGCGAGCCGCCCGGGCTGTCAGTGGCATTTCCAAGACCGCTCCCTCATCCGGCGCCGCCGGCAGGTGCGGCACAGGGATCGACGACGGTTCTCAGAATGTCGTACCGTGATCGCCCGCACACGGGGCGTGCCACCCCGGTTTGGGGTGGTGCTAGGTCCCGAGCCGGATGCCGTGCCGGGGTGCTTCCGGACGCAGCACCGCCTCGCCGTAGAGGTCGGCGGCCCACTGGTCGTGGTAGACGGTGTCGAGGTACCGGTCGCCGAGGTCCGGGGCGATCGCCACCGCGGTGGCCCCCCGGTCGGAGCGGTGCTTCGCGAACCAGCTCAGCGCCCCGCTCACGACCGTCCCGGTGGAGCCGCCGAAGACGAACCCGCGCCCGGCCAGCAGACGGCAGGTGCGCACGGTGTCCGCCTCCGCCACGTGCACCACGTCGTCCACATAGGACATGTCGAGCAGGGGCGGGCGCACACCGGTGCCCAGTCCGGGGATCATCCTCGGCGCGGCCGGGGTGCCGAAGGTGACCGAGCCGACCGAGTCGACCGCCACCACCCGCACACCGGGCCGGTGTTCACGCAGGTACCGCGCGCAGCCCATCAGCGTGCCGGTGGTCCCGGCGCCGATGAACACCACGTCCGCGTCGGGGAAGCCACCGGCGATCTCCGGGCCGGTGGTCCGGTAGTGCGCCTGCCAGTTCCCCGGATTGGCGTACTGGTTCAGCCAGACGTACCCGTGGCCGGCGCGGAGCTGTTCCACCCGCGCGATCCGGGCGCCGAGCAGGCCGCGTTCCGGGTGCGGTTCGGTGATCACCTGCACCCGCGCGCCGAGCGTCTGCATCAGCTGGCGGGCGCCGAGCGTGCACCGCGAGTCGGTGACGCAGACGAACCCGTACCCGCGGCCCGCGGCGACCAGGCTCAGTGCCACGCCGAGGTTCCCGGACGAGCTTTCCACCAGGGTGGAGCCGGGGCCCAGCTCGCCCCGGCGCTCGGCGGCGGCCACCATTTCGGCGGCCGCCTTGATCTTGATCGACCCGGCGAAGTTGAACCCCTCGCACTTGAGGAAGAGGGACCGCCCGGCGAACTCGGTGAGGTCGACGAACAGATCGCCGACGTTGAACTCCTGGGGCGTGGTTATGATCGGCACGGTTCCGCCCGGGTCACCGCTTGCCGTACCGGTCTAGTTCGAAGAAGAAGTCGGCGACGGTGTGGAGCTCACCGGCCGCGCGGAGCTCGTCCAGCACGTGCCTGCCCACCGCGAGGTCGAGCACGCCGAGCCCGAACGGCGAGAACACCAGCGGGCGCCCGGCGGGTGGGGTGAACTCGCCGGTCATCACGTCGTGCAGGGTGCCGGAGAGGAACTCCCGGCCGCCGGTGGCCTGCTCGGCCAGGTGCACCGAGGTGTTCGCCTTGAGGCAGTGCTCGACGTCGTCGACCACGTTGACCGAGGCGAGGATGACCTCCGGGGCCAGGTCCCGCAGCGAAACGTGCAGCACCAGCGGCGCGTGATCGAAGGCGCTCACGTCGTGGACGTGCGGTTCCCCGGCGACGGTGGCGAAGACGACCAGGTCGCTCGCGCGGATCAGGTCCTCCGCGGTTTCGTGCGTGGTGACCGTGGTGCTTCCGGACTGGCCCGAGGCGCTCAGGTAGTCGCGGAAACCGGCCGCGTGCGCGGCACTGAGGTCGAACACGCCCGCGTCCTCGAACTCCCAGCCGGTGCCCGCCAGGAAGGTGTGCACGTAGCGGGCGATCAGGCCGGTACCGACGAAACCGATCCGCCGCGGACGGCCCCGGACCCGGCTGAGCCAGTCCGCGGCCAGCGCCGCCGAAGCCGCCGTGCGGGTGGCGCTGATGATGGAACTTTCCATGCACGCCAGCGGATAACCGGTCGCCTGATCGTTGAGCACCAGCACCGCCGAGGCGCGGGGAAGCCCGGCGGCCACGTTCTCCGGGAAGCTGGAGATCCACTTGACGCCGTCCACCCCCCGCTCACCACCGAGCGAGGCGGGCAACGCGATGATCCGCGACGACGGCCGATCCGGGAACCGCAGGAAGTACGACGGCGGATTCACCGTGTGCCCCGCCCCGTGCAGCCGGTACGCCGATTCGACCAGCTCCACCAGCGACTTCTCCTGACCCGCGAGCACCTGGTGCACCTGGGCCCCCGACACCACCGCGAACTCCGGCACCGAGTCGATCTCGTTCATGAAAATCTCCTGTGTTGTCTGCCGTGCCTTCGGCACGGCGGGCGAGGTCGCTTTGAGCCGGTCTCCGGAGTGGGGCACGCCGTGCCGCTGGGCGGCCCGTCGCGCCCCACTCCGGAGACCGGCGCGACCTCGCGTGGTGGTTGGGAAGATCGGTTCAGGGGGCTAGCAGGGGGGCGAGAGCGGCGCTGATCCGGGTGTCCAGTTCGGCCAGTTCCGCTTCCGTGGTGGCGATGAGCAGCCCGTAGAGCCGACCGGCGAAGGGTTCCGCGCCGGCCCCGGCGTTCACCGTGGCGAAGTTGTTCACCAGCAGGCCACTGCCCACGCCATCGAACAGCAGCTCGCCCAAGGCGTCGCGGAGGCGGTCGAACGGCAGCGCCGAGGTCAGCCGCACCGGGTAGTGGCGGGCCATCGCGAACTGACCCCGGTCGACGAACCGCTCCTGCAGCACCACCTGGTAGGTCGACATGTTGTTGCGCGCGTTGATCTCCAGCACCGGGAACAGCCCGCCGTCCGGCTCCACCAGCGCGTCGACCCCGACCACGCCGTAGTAACCGTCCTCGGCCAGCCGGGCGCCGAGCAGCGCGGCTGTCTGCTCCAGCGTCCGCACCTGCTCCTCGTCGAGTCGCGCCGGGAAGCGGTGTCCCTTGTGGACTCCGCCCTCGGTGATCGCCTCCTTGACGAAGTCGAACCGGGTGGTCCCGTCCCGCCCGACGGTGAACTGGTAGTTCAGGTCCGCCTTCTTCTCCACCCATTCCTCGAGGACGAACGCGATCCGCTCCCGCCCGGCCCGCCGCGCGGTGGTGTCGATCATCCGGCGCAGCCTGTCCAGCCGCTTCTCCCCGTTGACCACGGAGATGCCCTTGCCGGAGACGCCGAACGCCTCCTTCACCACCACCTGCGAGCCGTCGGCGAGCACCTTCCCGGCCGCGGTCACCGCTTCGGCGAGCTGGTCGAGGGTGTCGCAGGCCCAGCCGCCCGGCTGCCGGATCCCCAGCTCGTCGGCCAGGCGACGGCTGTAGACCTTGCTGTTGACCGCCTTGCACAACGCGGCAGGGGGAGCGGCGAGCGGGATCCCGGTCCGCGCGGACAGTTCTTCCTCCAAAGTGGACACGCCGTGGGCGAGCAGGTGCGCGCCGCCGGAGGCCAGCTCGGCCAGCTCCCGCACCAGTGCCGGATCGGCGAGCGCGTCCTCGGTGACGTTGCGCCCCGGGTCGGACACGACCGGGACGTGGACCTCCGGCAGGTCGAGCCCGAGATCGGCGAGGTAGGCGTGGTACGCCGGTTCCGGGGCGTTCTTGAGCACCACGTGATCGCCCTTGCCGCCGAGCAGCAGCGCGAACTCGTCCATGCTGTTGACCACCGCGGTGCCACCGGCGGCGGACACCCGCGGCAGGCCCTGCTCGTCGGCCGCCCAGTGCTCCTCGACCTCGAAGTTGCCGAGGAAGACCAGCGGCGGTTCGGCCGAGCCGAGCACGGCGGTCTTGAGCCGGGGGATGAAGGCGGGGTTTCCAGTGTCCATTTCGGCCTCTCGCGATGGGGGTGGCGGGGCCGTCAGACGACCAGGCCGCCGTTGATCTCGAACACGCTTCCGGTGATGTAGGCGGCCCGTCCGGAAACCAGGTAGGACACCAGTTCGGCGACCTCTTCGGCCTGGCCGAACCGGCGCAGCGGGATGGTCCGCAGCAGCTTTTCCCTGGCCTGCTCGCCCATCTGGCCGATCATGTCGGTGTCGATCAACCCGGGTGCCACGGCGTTGACCCGCACCCCGAACCGGCCGACCTCCTTCGCCAGCGCCTTGGTGAACCCGATGACCCCGCTCTTGGACGCCGAGTAGTTGGTCTGCGTCGGGTTCCCGTGCACGCCCGACACCGAGGACAGGGTGACCACGCTTCCCGCCCGCTGCTTGATCATCCGGAACACCGCCGGACGGCAGACGTGGTAGACCCCGTCCAGATTGGTCCGCAGCACCTGCGACCAGTCCGGCTCCGGCATCAGCGCCAGCGAGCCGTCCCGGGTGATGCCCGCCGAGGTGACCACCGCTTCCGGCGGGCCGAGTTCGCCCGCGGTGCGGTCGATCCAGGCGGCGGTGGCCTCGTGATCGGTGACGTCCACCTTGGTGCCGACCGCCCGTCCGCCGAGTTCGCGGACCTCCTTGGTCAGCGTCTCGGCCGCGTTCTCGTCGCCGCGGTAGCAGAACGCCACGTCGAACCCGTCCTGCGCGAGACGCAGCACCACGGCCCGGCCGATGCCCCGGGACCCGCCGCTGACCAGTGCGACCTTCGGCGCGTTCACCGTGACCCCCCGAGTTCGAACAACGCGCAGGCCACCGAACCGTCGTCGTCGACGGCCGTCACCACGGCGTGGTCGCGGTCGCCGCGTTCGGCGCCCTCCGCCACGCTGAGCACGGCGGCGAGCTGGAACAACGCCGTCGCCGACGAGGTGTCGCCGATCAGCCCACTGTCCGGGACGCGATCGACGACCTCGTCGCCGAACAACTCGCGCAACACCGCCGACTCGACCGCGTTCCCGTTCGTGTCGAGGAAGTCGCCGCCGGTCGCCGCCCACACCCGGTGGGCGCCGACGCCGGCGCGCTTGAGCATCGACCGCACCGCCGCGGTGATCGCGCCGGGCAGGTACCCGTCGAGGCAGATCCGCGAGTCCGAACCGGCCAGGGTGGCCAGCACGGTCCGCCCGGCCGGGACCTGATCGGCCGGCTCGAGGAGGAACATCGCGCAGCCTTCACCCATCGCGGTCGCCGGGCCGCCGCGCCGGTGGTGTTCCACCCAGGAGCGGGCGGGGGAGTACTCCTCGGCGGCGCCGCAGAGCACCCGGGCGGCGCGGCCGGTGCGCAGCAGCCGCCGGGAGTAGTCCAGCGCCTGCAGCCCGGTGGTGCGCCCGGCCGCGATGGTGGCGTTGGGGCCCTTCAGCCCGTGCCAGATCGCGGCCTGCCCGGCGGCGCAGTTCATCACGCAGCCGGGTACCGCGGCGGGTTCGACGTGATCGGGCTTGTCCCCGGTCAGCGACGCCCTGGTCAGGTTCATCATGCTCTGGGCGCTGCCGGTGGTGGTGCCGAGCACGAAGCCGATGTCGTCACGGGCCGCGCCCGGCGGAACTTCGAGGTCGGCCAGCAGGTTCCGCGCCGCGACCACGGTCAGCCCGCTGACCCGGTTCATCGCTCTGGTGCCCTTGTTGCCGAGGAACTCCCGCGGCTCGAAGCCGGGCACCGTGCCCGCCACCGCTTCGGGGACCCGCGACCAGCGATCCGGATCCGGCGGGGCCGTCGCCACCCGCCGGGTCCGGACCCCTTCGGCGAAGGAGGCCCGGTCGGGGCCGAACGGCGAGATCGCCGTCCACGCCGAGATGACCGGCGCCGTCGTCGTGCTCATACCCCTACCGCCTGTCCGTCGTAGCGGCCGAAGAGCACCACGGAGTTGTTGCCCCCGAAGGCCCAGCCGTTGTTCTGCACGATCCGCAGGTCGGCTTCCACCGAGGTGTTGGGCACGCAGTCGATCGCGCACTCCGGATCGGTTTCCACGTGGTTGATGGTGGGCGGGATGAACCGGTCGGTGATCGCCACCGAGCAGCCGATCGCGGCCAGCGCGCTCGCCGCGCCCATCGTGTGCCCGAGCATGGACTTCATCGACACCACGCGGGGCGGGCGCTCGCCGAAGGTGTCGCGGATCGCGGCGGTCTCGGTCAGGTCGTTGGCCTTGGTCCCGGTGCCGTGCGCGGAGATCAGGTCCACCTCGCCGGGTTTCACCCCGGCGTTGGCCAGCGCCAGTTCCATGCACCGGGCGATGCCGCCCTGGTGCGGGGCGACCGGGTGGTGCGCGTCGCAGGAAAGCCCGTATCCGAGCACTTCGGCGTAGATCCTCGCGCCGCGGGCCGTCGCGGACTCCAGGCTTTCCAGCAGCAGGATCCCGGCGCCCTCACCGGTGAGGATGCCCATCCGGTTGCGGTCGAACGGGCGGCAGCAGTCCGGTGCGATGCTGCGCAGCCGGTAGAAGGAGGTGAAGGTCTTGCGGCACACCGCGTCCGCGCCACCGCAGAGCGCGTAGTCGGCGTCCCCGAAGCGGATCGCGTCGAAGGAGTTGCCGATCGCGTAGTTGCCCGCCGAGCAGGCGGTGACGATGGTCGATGTCTCCACATTAGACAGTTCGAGCTCGCGGGCGATCGAAGTGGCCAGCCTGCCGGCGGAGATCCGCCGGGCCAGCCGGGGGCTCATCGACTCCGGCCCGCCGTTCAGTTCCATCGAGACCAGCTGGTCGAGTTCGTGCGACTCGCCGTCGGTGCTGCCCACCGAGATCAGGCAGCGGGCCTCGGCCAGCGCCTCCTGCGACAGCCCGGAGTCCGCCAGCGCGAGCCGCGCCGCGGCGGTGGAGAACCGGCTGGCCCGTCCGAGCTCCTCGAAGTCGATCTGCCGGATCCACCGCTCCGGCTCGAAATCGGTGACCTCGCACCCGTTCACGTGCTCGAACCCGGTGGTGTCGAACACGCTGATCGGCCGGACGTTGCTGCGCCCGGCCCGCAGTGCGGCGCTGAACTCGGCGACCCCGGTGCCGATGCTGGAGACCACCCCGAGTCCGGTGATCACCACCCGGCGGCCGGGATCGGCTGGCTGCGAAGGCATCCGGGCCTACCAGCGCGCGGATTCGGCGACGACCCCGTACACGTTCCGCAGGTCGGTCATCCGCGAGAACTGCGCCTGGTCGATGCTGACGCCGAAGGTGCGCTCCAGCGCGGCGAGCACGTCCATCAGCGCCAGCGAGTCCGCCTCGTGCTCCTCGACGAACAGGCTGGTCTCGGTCAGCTGGTCGGGTTCGAGCTCCAGGTGCTCGCAGACGATCGTCCGGATCTGGTCCATACGTGCGGAGACTGCCGTCGTCATGAGGGCTCCCGGTAGGAAAGTGTTGACTGGCAAGAAAAAGGTCAGGATGGTGCAGGACGGAAGCTATGCGGATCCGGTGACAGGCGCCTGACCGGGCGCTGACAGGCCGGCGGCGTCGGTGAACTGTCAGCAACCGGTCAACCACACCCGGCACGCTCGGCGCATGAGTCAGGACGTCACGAACCTCGTCCCGGAGCTGCCGCCGCTGGATTCCCGCGACGCCACCGGGCGGGTGCTCGCGCTCACCGACCCCGGCTCGTTCGTCGAACTGGGCAGCCGCGCCCGGCACAACGCCACCGGCTTCGGCATGGCCGCCAAACGGCCGCCGGGCGACGGGGTGGTCACCGGGATCGGCCGGATCGACGGCCGCGACATCGCGCTGTTCGCCCAGGACCCCACGGTGATCGGCGGGTCGCTCGGCGAGACGCACGCCCGCAAGATCACCAGGGTGCTCGATCACGCCGACCGCTCGCGGGTGCCCGTGGTGGGCCTGCTCGACTCCGGTGGCGCCCGTATCCAGGAGGGTGTCGGCGCGCTCGACGGCTATGGCGAGATCTTCGCCCGCAACGTCGCGTTGTCCGGGAAGGTGCCGCAGGTCAGCGTGGTGCTCGGCACCTGCGCCGGTGGCGCGGTCTATTCCCCGGCGCTGACCGACGTGGTGATCATGCGCCGGGGCGCGCGGATGTTCCTCACCGGACCCCGGGTGGTGCACGCGGTGACGCACGAGGACGTCGGCCCCGAGGAACTCGGCGGGGTCGACGTGCACACCCGGCGATCCGGCGTCGTGCACCTGGAGTGCGCGGACGCGGCGGAGGGCTTCGCGCTGGCCCGCCGCGTGCTCGGCTACCTGCCCGCCTCCTGCTGGGAGCCGGCGCCGGTGGCGATGTCCCGCGAGCCCGAGCCGATGCCCGACGTGCCGTCGAACCCGCGGCTGACCTTCGACGTGCGAGGGGTCGCCAGGGCGATCGTGGACGGCGGCAGCTTCCTCGAACTGCAGCCGGACTTCGCCCGCAACGTGGTGATCGGCTTCGCCAGGCTGGACGGCACGCCGATCGGCGTGATCGCCAACCAGCCCCGGTCACGGGCGGGCACGCTGGACATCTCCTCGGCCGAGAAGGCCGCCCGGTTCGTCCGCATGTGCGACGCCTTCGGGCTGCCGATGCTGACCCTGGTGGACACCCCCGGATTCCTGCCGGGAACGGCGCAGGAATCGGCGGGGGTGATCCGCAAGGGCGCCAAACTGCTGCACGCCTACGCGAACGCGACCGTGCCCCGGGTGACCGTGGTGCTGCGCAAGGCCTTCGGCGGGGCGTACATCGTGATGAACTCGCGCTCGCTGGGTGCGGACGCGGTGTTCGCCTGGCCCACCGCGGAACTCGCGGTGATGGGACCCGAAGGCGCGGTCGACGTCATCCACCGCCGGGAGCTCGCCGCCGACCCGGCGAGCCGCGACGAGCTGATCGAGCGGTACCGGTCGACGGTGATGAGCGCGGAGGTGGCGGCGGGCAGGCTGTCGGTGGACGAGGTGATCACCCCCGAGCGCACCCGGCAGGTGGTGAGCACGGTGCTGCGCGCCCGTGCGCGAGGCATGCAGCACCGCTACCGCCACGACAACCTGCCGCAGTGAATCACCGTTGCTAGTCGAGCACCCGGTCCTGCACCAAGATCGCCTGGTAGAGCTGCCGCATGGTGCGGCCGGGTTCCAGGCCGAGTTCGGTGCCGAGCCAGCCGCGGGTGCGGTGGAACACCGACACCGCTTCGCTCTGCCTGCCGGTGCGGTACAGCGCGAGCATCAGGTACTCGCTGAGCCGCTCCCGGCCGGGGTTCTCGGCGGCCAGTTGCCGGAGTTCGTGCACCACGCCGCGTTCGTCGCCGACCGCCAGCCTCGCCGCGATCAGGTCCTCCTGCACGGTGAGCCGTCGTTCGTCCAGGTGCGCGGCGGCCGAGCGGCACCGGGAGCCGTCGAGCACGTCGAGCAGCGCGCCACCCCGCCACAGCAGCAGGGATTCGCGGAGCAGCTCGATCGCCTCCTGCGGTACGGACTCCACCAGCCCGGCGCCGCGCCGGGACAGGGTCAAAAAGCGGCTGGTGTCCACCGAATCCGGCGGCACGTCCAGCAGGTACCCGCCGCTGACCGTGCGGACCAGTTCCTCGCCGGGCTGCCCGGTGACCGATTCGAGCAGTTTGCGCAGACGGGCGATGTTGGCCTGCAGCGCGTTGCGCGAGTTGGCGATGGAGGTCTCACCCCAGAGCTCGTCGGACAGTTGCTCCAGGGACAGTGCTTTTCCCGGGGAAAGCGCCAGCAGGGCCAGCACGGTGCGGACCTTGCGTGAGCCGACCCCGTATCTTCGCCCGCCGTGGGTTAAGGACAGCGAGCCGAGCAGATCGATTTCCATTCCAGTTGTTCCCCCATCGTCAGCGAGGGCGCCCGGACTCCCGCCGCTCCGCGCGCCTGCTTGAAAATTAGTCAAGATGGTGGCAGGGGAAATAAATACGAGGTACCTCCATTTGGACCAAATGGCGCACTTACCTGCGGGTAGGCCGGAAATGTCCCGCTGCTCGGCACCGCCGGACCGGTCATATCCTGGAATGGCTCCGTTGTGGGATGAATAGGTGGTAGTAGTACCACCGACGATGGTGGTGCTAGACCTACCCCCGCGCATTTGCCGTCATTTCTACCCGCACCAATCAATTTGTCGCGCACGGCGAAGCGTACGCAATAAGCGATCGGCCCGGTAGGTTAATGGTGTTCACGAAGCAGGTTCGGGCCCCCGGGTAAAGGGCCGTCCGCGCGACGGGGAAAAGTGCGCCCGGCACACTCTCCGTATGTCTTCGTTCAGGAATCGGCCGCTCGCCGGGCCGTGACCAGCCAGGCTCGCGAGTCGAACCAGACGCCGTCGGCGCCGGAATGACCGGCCATGGTGGAGCGCAGCCGGTCGCGGGCGCGTCCGGCCTCGGCGGTGTCGAGGCGGCGCAGCGGATCGGCCATGCGCAACACGAGCACGGCTTCGACGGCGGCCTCGGGATCCGCGCCGTAGAAGACGGGCTCGCGGAGGTCGGTGAGGTGCACGCCGGTGAACCCGGCCGCGGTCAGCACACCCTCCACCGTGGCCGGATCACCCAGTGAGAAGGCGCCGGCGTCGTTCGCCGGAGCCTCGCCGCCGAGCGCCCGGTGGATCTCGGCCACCCATTCCTGCCGGTCACCGGCCTGCCAGACCAGCTGGACCAGCCGCGCCCCCGGTCGCAGCGCGCGGCCGATGTTGGTGAACGCCCGGACCGGATCGGTGAAGAACATCGTGCCGAACCGGCTCATCCCGAGGGTGAACCCGCCCGGCGGGAACGGGTGGACCTGCGCGTCCGCCTGCTCGAAGCGCACGTTGCGGAGCTGTTCCGCCGCGGCGAGCCGGCGCGCGTGCGCCACCATCGCCGATGAGGTGTCGACGCCGAGCGCGCTGCCCGCCCTCGCCAGCCCGGCGGCCGCCCGGGTGGTCTGCCCGCCACCACAGCCGATGTCGAGCACCCTGTCCTCGGCCCCGATGTCGAGCGCCGCGCTCAGCCGTCGCTGGTACCGCCGCAGTTCGGCGTCGTAGTCGAACACGCACCTGCCCCCACTTCCGCCGGGTGGACCACCAGCATCCCAGCTCACACAGGAGGAAGCGCGGGCCGCTGCGGATACCCCTCCGCCGGGCCGGGTGCGGGGTTTTTCCGCATCGGGATGTGCCTAGATGTGGTGAAGGGTCAACGGGGGTGCGGGCGGCAGTGGATCGAGCGTGGTCTGCCAGGCGGCGAGCATCGAGGCCACCAGCCGCCCGGAGGCCGCGGCGACCACGGCGGCCGGCCGGCCCGCCAGCTCGGCGGCCACCCCGCCGTTGGCCATGACCAGCAGCACCAGGTCGGTGCTGGTGAACTCGGGACGCAGCTTCCCGGTCGCCTGCGCGCGGCGGATCAGCTCGCCGAGCCCCCGTTCGGCGTCCCCGCGGGCCCGGTCGAAGTCCACGGCGCCGGGGAAGGCGGTCAGGAACGCGCCGGTGAACCCGCGGTCGGCGATCTGCATGCGGCACACCGTCTCCACCGCCGTGCGGAACCCGCGCCACGGATCCGGGTCCGCCAGTGCTTCGTCCACAACGGACACACAGCCGACCAGCTGGTCGGTGAACACCTCGGTGATCAGCGCCTCCCTGGTCGGGAACCGGCGGTACAGGGTGGCGACGCCGACCCCGGCCCGGCGGGCGATCGCGGCCATCGGCACGTCCAGCCCGCGGTCGGCGAAGACCTCCCGCGCCGCGGCCAGGATGCGGGTGCGGTTGTGCCGCGCGTCCGCGCGCAACGGGGGCGCGGCGGGTGCTTTGTGAGGGGAATCGGCACGCATGTCTCTCACCTTAGCGTCAAGTGGAAATCTGCGTCCGGTTAGCGCGTTGGCTGGGGCAGCGACGACGGTCCGAGAGAGGAAACGAAAAATGCGCGCAGCGTTGTACGACCGGTACGGCGGTCCCGAAGTGCTCTACGCCGGAACTGTGCCCACCCCCGTTCCCCGGGCGGGTGAAGTGCTGGTCCGCGTCCACGCCGCCAGTGTGAACGGTGGCGAAACCACCGTCCGGGCGGGAAAACTGCGTGCGGTGAGCGCGGTGACCGGCCGGGGTTTCCCGAAGCGGGTGGGCGTCGACTTCGCCGGTGAGGTGGCCGCGCTGGGAAACGGTGTTTCGGAATTCGCGATCGGGGACCGGGTGTGGGGGGTGCTGGGCCGGACCTTCGGCACCGCGGCCGAATACGTGGCCGTGTCCGCCGATCGCCCGGCCCTCGCCCCCGCCGGACTGGACCTGGTGCGGGCTGGCGCGCTTCCCGGCGCCGGTACGACCGCGCTCACCGCCCTGCGTGACAAGGCCCGGCTCGGCAGCGGTGAACGGCTGCTGGTGCGTGGCGCCGCGGGCGGGGTCGGCAGTCTCGCGGTGCAACTGGGCCGTGCCTACGGCGCGCACGTCACGGCACTGGCCGGGGCGAAGCACCTGGATTTCGTGCGCGGGCTCGGTGCGGACGAGGCACTGGACTACTCCACCACCGCACCGGGAGACCTCGGCCGGTTCGACGTCGTCCTGGACACCGTGGGCACGCGGCTCGCCGACTTCCGGCGGCTGCTCTCACCCACGGGCCGGATGGTGGCGATCACCTTCGACAGTGCCCACGTCCTGCGTTCGGCAGGTGCCCTGCTGGTCACCACCGTCTTCGACCGCCGCGTGCACGCCTTCAGCGGCGACCCCCGCCACGACCTGCTCGCGGAGCTGACGCGGCTGACCGAAGCGGGGGACATCGAACCGGTGGTGGACCGGACCTACCCGCTGGCCGGAATCGCCGAAGCGCACCGGGACTTCGAAGCGGGCGGCATCCGGGGGAAGCTGGTCATCACCGTGGCTTGAGCGCGGCTCACGGTGCCGCCGTGGTGAGTTCCCAGAAATCGGCGTAGCGACCGCCGGCGTGGAGCAGGTCCTCGTGCGTGCCTGCTTCCACGATCCGGCCGCGATCGAGGAAGACGACCCGGTCGGCCCGCCGGACGGTACGCAGCCGGTGGGCCACCAGCACCACGGTCCGTCCCGCCATCAGGCGCTCGATCCCTTCGTGGACGGCCATTTCGTTCACCGGGTCCAGCGCGGAGGTCACCTCGTCGAGCAGCACGATCGGCGCGTCCTTCAGCAGTGCCCGCGCGATCGAGACCCGCTGGCGTTCACCACCGGACAGCAGGGCGCCGCCCTCGCCGACCTTCGCCGACCAGCCGCCGGGCAGCCGCTCGATCACCTCGTCCAGCCGTGCCGCCGTCGCGGCTTCCCGCACCTCGGCTTCGGTCGCGTTCGAACGGCCGAGGCGCACGTTCTCCTCGATCGTGCCGTCGAACAGGTAGACCCGCTGGAAGACGATGGCGATCCGCGCCATCAACGCCTCCGTGCTGATCGAGCGCACGTCCACCCCGCCCACGCGCACCGCGCCCGAGTCCACGTCGTAGAACCGCGCGAGCAACTGCAGCAGGGTGCTCTTGCCCCCGCCCGACGGCCCGACCACGGCGAGCCGCTGTCCTTCCGGGACGGACAGCGACAGCCCGTCGGCCACCGTCCGGTCGCCGTGCCGGAAGACCACCGAATCGAACTCCAGCGCGTGGCCCCGCGGTTGGAGCGGCGTGCGGGGTTCCGGCAGGGGTTCGGTGCGCAGCACCTCGTCGAGCCTGCCCAGTTCGGACCGCGCACCGCGCAGTTTGCCGCCGATGTCCGACAACGACAGCAGCGGATCCGCGCAGCGTGCCGCCAGCACCAGGATCGCCAGCACCTCCGCCGCGCCGATGTCCCCGCCGAGCGCGAGCAGGGCACCGAGTGCCAGCAGCCCGGTGAACGCCACCTGCACCACCAGCGTCAGGCCCACCACGCCGGGCAGTGCGGCCAGCGTGGACCGGCGGCCCGCGCGCTGCACCTCCCGCAGCGAGTCGTCGAGCAGCCGGAACCGTTCGGTGGTCCGGCCACCGGCCCGCAGCACCGGTTGCGCCTGCAGGAATTCGATGACCCGCCCGGTGGCCTCGTGCCCGCGTGCGGCGTTTTCGGCGTCGGCGGCGGCCATCGAGCGTCCCGTCCGGACCTGGATCACCGCCACGATCGGCACGGCGACGAGCGCGGCCAGCCCGAGCCGCCAGTCGGCGGCGAGCATCACGGCGACGATCGTCAGCGGGGTCACGCAGGCGGAGATGAACGGCGACAGCAGGTGCGCGATGACCCCCATCGCCTGCAGCACCCCGGGACCGGCCGTCACGGACAACTCGCCGACGCGTTTGGCGTCGTACCAGCCGATGGGCAGCCGGGCCAGGTGGTCGCCGAGGCGGTGGTACATGCCCCGCAGCAGCGTGGTCCCGGAGCGGAAACCGGCCAGATCACTGCGGAAGCGCAGTACCGCGTAGGCCGCGACCGCGCCGCCGAACGCGATCAGCCACGGCCACGCGGCCGTGGGATCGCCGCCGAAGAGCGCCCGCAGCACCGGGACGAGCAGCGCGCAGGCCAGGCCTTCGGCGATCGCAGTCGTGGTCATCAGCGCGACGGTGCGGCGCACCGGCTTGGCGTACTCGTGGCCCAGCACACGCAGCAGCAGTCGGATCATCCGAGTTCTTCTCCTTGGTGGGATCGCCAGAACGCGGCGAATTCCCCGCCACGCGCCAGCAGTTCGGCCGGGCTGCCGCGTTCGGCGATCGACCCGTTCTTCAGCAGCACCACGGTGTCGGCGCCGGCCACCGTTTCCAGGCGGTGGGCGATGACCAGCACGGTCCGCTGACCATCCGATGTGGACAAGGCCTGGCGCACGGCCAGTTCGGTCCGCGGGTCGGCGAAGGCGGTCGCCTCGTCGAGCACCAGCACGGGTGTGTCGGCGAGCAGGGCGCGGGCGATGGCGATCCGCTGTGCCTCGCCACCGGACAGCTCGGCTTCTTCCCCGAGCACGGTGTCGTAACCGCGTGGCAGTTCGAGGATCCGCTCGTGGATGTTCGCCAGCCGGGCCGCGCGGACCACGTCGTCCGGATCGGCTTCCGGTACCGCCAGCGCGATGTTCTCCGCGACGGACGCGCGCAGCAGGCGGACGTCCTGGAAGACGAACGAGACCAGCCGGTAGAGCTGTTCGCTGGGAAGGTCGCGGAGGTCGACCCCGCCGAGGGAGACCGAACCGTGGTCCGGGTCGAAGAACCGCGGCAGCAACTGGACCAAAGTGGACTTCCCGCTGCCCGACGGGCCGGTGATCGCGGTGGTCGTGCCCGGTTCCAGCACCAGGTCGATGCCGCGCAGCACCTCGTGCCCGGTGTCGTAGCCGAACCGGACGTCCCGCAGTTCGACGCGGTGTCCCCGCGGCACGGCCGGGTTCTCCGGCTCCGGCAGCGACTCCACCTCGAGCACGTCCCGGATCCGGCCGACCGCGCGCCGGGCGGCCTGCAGTTCGTCGAAACCGTGGCCGAGCGCGGCCACCGGCGCGGTGAGTCCCAGGCCCAGCACCAGGAACGGCAGCAGGTCCGCCGGGGCCAGGCCACCGGAGGTGATCAGCACCGTGCCCCCGATCAGCACCACCAGCAGCACGAACGGCGGGGACAGGGCCAGCTGCATGCCGGCGGCGGGCCCGGCCATCCCGTGCACCCACCGGTTGAAGGTGGCGACGAACCCGTCCACCGCGCCGCGGAACTCCCGGTGCGCGCGCTCGCCCCCGCCGAACGCCTTGACCTCCGAGATGCCCTGGACGAACTCGACGACCGAATCGGAGATCCGCCCCATGCCCTCGTCGAACTCCGCCTGCTCGCGCAGGCGGGACGGCGTCATCATCAGCGGCACCAGTGCCACCGCCAGCACCACGGGGATCAGCGTGATGAGCGTGAGCCGCCAGTCGACCGCGAACAGGTAGACCAGCGAGACCAGCGGCACCACGAACGCGGCCACCAGTTCGCCGGGGGCGTGCGCGAGGAACGGGTGCACGGCACCGACGTCCTCGCCCACCACCTTCGCCAGCTCACCGGTCCGCCGCCGGGAGAACCAGCCGATGGGCACGCGCCCCAGCCGCTCGGCCAGCCGCCGCCGGAAGGCCAGTTGCACCCGGCCGTCCAGCAGGTGCCCGATCCCGGCCGACGCGGCGGTGAACACCAGCCGGACGAACAGGCCCACCGCGCCGAACACCACGGCGGAGTACACCGGACCGGACTCGACCGGACCGGGGGAGAGCAGCACCCGGCCCAGTTCGACGACCGCCAGCAGCGGCGCCAGCCCCGCGACGGCGCCGATGACCTGGAAGCCGGCCACGGCCGCGAAATCCCGGCGGAACGGGCGCAGGAGCCCGGTCACGGTGGCCATCAGCCGGCCAGCGCGCGCCGCAGCACGGCGCCGAGTTCGGCGTTCTGCCGCTGTGACACCTCGGCCGACAGGATCGCCTGCGAGCCGTGGAAGGTGCCCGCCCACTGGTGCAGTTCGACCGAAACCCCCGCCTGCAGCAGGCGCTGCGCGTAGGCGATGTCCTCGTCGCGGTTCGGGCACAGCTCGGCGGTGGCGATGTAGGCGGGCGGCAGGCCGGTGAGGTCTTCGGCGCACGCCGGGGCCGCGTACGGCGTGGCGGGCTGGGAGCCGAGGTAGTGCCGCCACGCGTCGGTCACCTTGTCGTGGTTCATCCAGGGCGTGTCGGTGAAGTTCCGCGCGGACCACGACTGCTGCGAGTTGTCGAGTCCGGGCTGGTTGAGCAGCTGGAAGCGGATCGGCGGCCCCTGCTCATCACGCGCCCGCAACGCCGTCGCGGCCGCGAGCCCGCCACCGGCGCTGTGCCCGCCGACCGCGATCAGCTCCGGGTCGATGCCGAGTTCGCCCGCGTTCTCGTACGCCCAGTTGAGCACCGCGTAGGCGTCGTCGAACGCGGCCGGGAACGGGTTCTCCGGGGCCAGGCGGTAGCCCACGGAGATCACCACGGCACCGGAGTTGTGCGCGACGCGGGAGGCCCACGGGTGCTCGGTTTCCACGTCTCCCATGACGAACCCGCCGCCGTGCAGCCAGATGAGCGCGCCGTGGGCCTCGTGCGGGCGGTAGATCCGCACCGGCACGGCCGGGTCGGCGGGCACCGTCCGGTCCTCCACGTCCATGCCGGTGGTGTCGGGAGCCGGTACCGAGGTGGCCAGCTTGGCGAAGTGTTCACGCGCGGTGACCGGATCGGACAGGTCGGCCTTGGGGAAGAGCGGGAGGAACGCTTCGAGTTCGGGATCCATGCCGATGATCCTGCCGGTCGGCGCCGCCGGGATCATCCGCCGCGCGTCGCGCATCCGGCCTGGTTCGCGCGCCGATCGTCGCTTACCCTCCGGATATGGAGGCACTCGCCGAACGGCTGTCGCACCTGGACGCGGAAGCCGGGGGCGCGCTGCGGGTCGTGATGTTCTACGACACGCTGATGCGCCGCCGGGTCGACCTGCCCGCCCTCGTGCGGGCCTCCGCCGGGCTGGCCGGATGCGTGGCCGGGGTCCGGCTCCACGGCACGGGCCGGGTGATCCGGATGGGGCCCGACGGCCGCCAGACCACCGATCCGGCCGGGGGCACCTCGGTCAAGCTGCCGATCGTCCTCGACGAGGAGGAGATCGGGCTGGTGTGGCTGGAACGGCCGGGCGAGCCCGTGCCGCTCGACGACCTGGTGCTGGACCGGCTCGCCATCGCCGTCGCGGCCGTGGTCGAACGCTACGGCCCGGCCCGCACCACGATGGCCGATCCCGCGTTGATCGAGCTGGTGATCGGCGGCGACACCGACGAGGCGGGCCGGGCGAGGGCGTTGCGGTTGCTGGGTTTCGGCGCCGGCGTGCCGATCCGGGTCGCCGCCGTGCGTTCGGAGTCGCCGCTGGACCGGGTCGCCGGCGCGATCTGCCAGGGACGGCCGGTGAAGGCGGCGCCGCTGGGCGGGGTGGGTGTCATCCTGGCGTCCACTATGGACACGGCACGGTTCCCGGCTGGCGTGCGCGCGGGTGTCGGCGCCGCGGGCAGCCCCGAGTGTTCCTGGCGGGAAGCACGCACGGCACTGCGCTTCACCACGGCACGGGAGCCGGTCGTGCGGTACGCCGAACTGGGAGCACTGGCGCTGCTGGCGCAGGTCCCGCCCGAAGTCGTCCGGGACAACGCCGACGTGGCCGCGATCGCCTGCCTGGCCGGTCAGCCGGACGAGCTGGCGACACTGGACGCCTACTGCGCCACCGGTTCCCTGCGCCGGGCCGCGGACCGGCTCCACCTGCACCACAGCAGCATCGCCCGGCGGCTCGAGCAACTCGGGAAGGCACTGGGCTTCGACCTCACCGAACCCGCCGGGCTGGTCCGGGTCCGGCTCGCGCTCACCGCGTGGCGGCTGCTCGGCGACTGAGGTGCCTGATCAGCGGCGCAGGGTGATCTCCCGGTCCATGTGGGACAGCTTCTCGGGATTGCGCACCGCGTAGAGACCGGTGATCCGGCCCTCGTCGAACCGGACCGCCAGCACGGAGTCGAGTTCGCCGTCGAACTGGAAGACCAGCGCCGGGTGCCCGTTGACCTGGGCCGGGTGCATCGAGCCCGCGTCGCCGACCCGGCCGAGCCCGGCGGTCAGCACCCGGGCGACCTTGTCCGCGCCGTGGATGGGCCGGAGCACGGCCTGCTTCACGCCGCCGCCGTCGCCGAGCAGCACGACGTCCGGGGAAAGAATGTCGAGCAGGCCCTGAATATCACCGGTTTGGACGGCTCGCTGGAACGCTTCGAGCGCGGAGCGGGTCTGCGCCGGGGTGACGATCCCGCGCGGGCGGCGCTCCGCGACGTGCGCCCGCGCCCGGTGGGCGATCTGGCGGACCGCGGACTCGGTTTTCCCGACGGCTTCGGCGATTTCGTCGTAGGGCAGGTCGAACACCTCGCGCAGCACGAACACCGCCCGCTGCGTCGGGGTCAGCGTCTCCAGCACCAGCAGCATGGCCATCGAGACGCTGTCGGCCAGTTCCACGTCGTCGGCCACGTCGGGTGCGGTGAGCAGCGGCTCGGGCAACCAGGAACCGACGTAGGACTCCTTGCGGCGCCCGAGCGTGCGCAACCGGGTCAGCGCCTGGCGGGTGGCGATCTTGACCAGGTACGCGCGCTGGTCCCGCACCTCGGTGAGGTCCACGTCCACCCACCGCAGCCAGGTCTCCTGCAGCACGTCCTCGGCGTCGGCGGCCGAGCCCAGCATCTCGTAGGCCACGGTGAACAACAGGTTGCGATGGGTGACGAACGCGTCCGTGCTCTCGCTGCCTTCGGTGCCCTGCATGCTGGCTCCCGCCTTTCCTCGTCCGGTTCGCCCACCAGACGCCGGGCCCGCCCGATCTGTGACACCGGTGTGACCGCCGTCTCCCGCTGTCACAGGATCCGGGGTGGCCGGCATCTGGTGTCCGTACCCCCTGCCACGACGAACGAGGAGACACCATGGACGCCCGATTCAACCTGATGGACAACGAGGTCGCCGCCAAGTTCAGCAAGCGCTTCCTCGGTGCCGCGCTGGTGATCGAGCACTCGGCGCTGCCCGCGACCACGCAGGAACTGGTCAAGATCAGGGCCAGCCAGCTCAACGGCTGCGGGTTCTGCCTCGACATGCACACCAAGGACGCCGCGGCCGCGGGGGAGAGCGCGGTCCGGCTCGCCCTGATCGCGGCCTGGCGCGAGGCGACGGTGTTCACCGAAGCCGAGCGGGCCGTGCTGGCCCTCACCGAGGAGGGCACCCGGCTCGCCGACGCGCACCAGGGCGTGTCCGACGAGACGTGGGCCCGGGTGCGCGAGCACTTCGACGACGACCAGGTGGCCGCGCTGGTGTGCCTGGTGGCGATGATCAACGCGGCGAACCGGATGAACGTGATCGTGCGCAACCCGGCGGGCGCCTACGAGCCCGGCATGTTCGCCGCGCTGAGCCAGTGATCGGACAGGCCCCGGATCCGCCGGATCCGGGGCCTCACCCCGGTTCGACGGTGATCGAGGCGAAGGCGCGGGAGAGCAGCGCGGGCAGCGAGCCGCCGGTGGCGACCCAGTCGTCCAGGCAGACGCGGACCGCGCCCATGGCGAGCACCGCCAGCAGGCGCGGCCGTGGATCGGGCTCGGACGACGCGGGGAAGCGGGGCGCCAGCAGCCCGGCGATGGCGTCCTCGTAGCGCTGGTAGGTCTGCGCGGTCCAGGCGTGCAGTGCCGGTGACGAGCGGGTGAGGCGGGCGAGCTCCCAGATCTCGCCGCGGTGGCCGGAGAAGTGCCCGGCGAGCTCGTCGAACGCCGCGACCAGCGCCGCCTTCGCGGACAAGTGCTCCGGCTGACGCGCCAGCGCTTCGGTGACCAGCACGAGCCAGGGGCCGGTGACGCCTTCCGCGATGGCGCTCTCTTTCGTGTTGTAGTACCGGAAGAAGGTGGCACGGGCGACCTCGGCGTCGGCCGCGATCTGCTCCACCGTGGTGCTCGCGACCCCGTGCCGCCCGGCGAGCCGGGCCGCCGACGCGGCGATGCGGGCGCTGGTCGCCCGCCTCTTGCGGGCGGCGAGACCGTCCGGTTCACTGTGAGACACAGTCTCATTATGTGCCCGGTCTTCTCGGAAGGTGTGCCTGCATGGGCGAGAACCAGCGCCGCCGGATCGTCATGTCCGCCGAGGAGATCGCGCGGTTCCTGGACGAGCAGCGCGTGGCCACGCTGGCGACGGTCGGCTCGTCGGGCCAGCCGCACCTGGTGGCGATGTGGTACGCCGTGCTCGACGGGGTGCTGTGGTTCGAGACGAAGGCCAAGTCGCAGAAGGCGGTGAACCTGCGCCGGGACGGCCGGGCCACGGTGATGATCGAGACGGGCCACACCTACGACGCCCTGCGCGGGGTGGCCATGGAGGGCCACGCGACGATCGTCGACGACCCGGACGCGCTGTGGGCGGTCGGGGTCGGCGTGTGGGAGCGGTACAACGGGCCCTACAGCGAAGAGGTCAAGCCGATGGTCGAGTTCATGCTCGCCAAGCGCGTGGCCGTGCGGTTCGACGCCGAGCGGATCCGCTCGTGGGACCACCGCAAGCTCGGCCTGCCCGCGCTGGAGGTCGCCGGGAGCACCGCCGCCCATCTCTGAGCGGTCCGAAGTGGACTTCCCAGAGCCGGCTCGGCGGGAACCCGTCGGGTCCATGGTGGGAGGCTCCCGCACCGAGCCGGCGAGATCGACCGTATCCGGCGTGACTGGTGCCCGGCTCGGTTCCCGCTCGTGAAGCCCCGGACGCCGGTCCCCGGTCGGGCAATTTCCAACCCGGCGCGAAAATGCTTGTCCTTTCGGTGAGTGAAATGAGAAAGCGGTGATTCCGCGCCGTTTCCGAAATGGCATGGCGCACCAGGGGAAAACGGGTAAAGTGTGGCCCCCGAGTGAGGGCGAAGCCTATGCCGAGGGGGCAGCATGAGTATTGTCCGGGAGGATTACCGGTGGACTGATGCGCCCGGCGCGGCGACGGCCGCCGAATCGCTCGGGGTGGCCGTGATCGATCTCGGCGCGATCGCGCACAATACCGAATTGCTGCGGGCACGCAGTTCCGGTGAGCTCATGGCGGTGGTCAAGGCGGACGGTTTCGGGCACGGCGTGCTCCCGGTCGCCACCACCGCGCTCGCGCACGGCGCGACCTGGCTGGGCGTCACCTCGCTCGCCGAGGCGCTGCACCTGCGTGCCGCCGGGATCACCGCGCCGGTGCTGAGCTGGCTCCACCTGCCGGACGAGGACTTCGCCCCGGCCATCACCGGTGACATCGACCTGTCGGTCTCGTCGATCGAGCACCTCGACGGCATCGCCGCGAGCGCCGAACGGGCGGGGAAGTGCGCGTATGTGCACCTCAAGGTGGATACCGGCCTGTCGCGCTCACCGCCGACTGCGCCTGCGGGACCACCATGACCGCCTTCGCGACGGTGACATTCACCAGCAGCACGACGATCGCGACGACGATTAACGCTGCGGTTGAGCGCGGCCATGCGCATGGCCCTGTTCGGCGGCGGCGCCATCGGGGGCCCGGTCGCCGGCCTGCCCGCGACCTGGTGGGGGCTGCACACGGCCCTGTGGGTACTGGCCATCGCCTCGGTGGCGATGTTGTTCCCGCTGATGGCTTCGCCGGTGGGGCGGTTGAAGGAGATGCCTACGCAGCCGGATCTGGTTCCTGGCGGCTGATCGTTGGTGGGGGCCACCCCGGTTTGGGGGCCACCCCGGTTTTTTAGTGTGACTACGGCGGGGGTGCCGTAGTGGTCGCGTTGGGCGGCCGGGTGGCTGTTCCGTGGGGGCGGGAGGGCGTGGGTGGGTGACACGAATGTGGCTTTGGGGGCCGAATCCGCTCCGAAAGCCACATTCGTGACATGGAGGTGGTGGGTTCGGGTACTCGGGGGGCACGAGCAGCGAAAACTAAGGAGTGGACTGATGCCGTCCTACCACCACACCGGCACCGTCGACGTGCCTGCCGAGGACCTCTTCGGCTACCTCGCCGAGCCGGGCAACCTGCCCCACTTCCTGCCCTCGATGACCGAGGCGCACCGCGAAGGCGGCGACCGGGTCCACGTGGAGGCCGAGGTGCACGGCAAGCACGTCGAAGGCGAGGCGTGGCTGCGCGTGGACCAAGGCGCCAGGACCCTGAAGTGGGGCGCGCCCGGCGAGGACGACTACCACGGTGAGCTGAGCGTGACCGAGACCGAACCGGGCACCAGCGAGGTCACCATCGAATTGCACACCGAGCGCGCCGGTGGCGACGACGTCCAGCGTGGGCTGGAGGAGGCCGTCGCCACGTTGTCCCAGCGCGCGGCCGCCGAAACCGACAAGGAGGCGGCCGAGCACCAGGAGGGCTGGTCTTAAACACCACCCGGCTGGGTGACGCCGTTGACCGACAGGGTGTACGGCGCGTACTGCTGCACCCGTTCGGTCGGCTCGTCGTAGGCGATCACCGCGACGACCCGGGGGAACGGGGCCAGCAATAGCAGCCGGGGCCGGTTCAGGCTGAACCGGTCCTGCCCGTCGAACTCCAGTTGCAGGGCCGCGGTGTGCCGCTCGTCGTACCCGATCAGGCGGACGTTCCAGTTGGCCACCTCGATCGGGGCGGCCTCCGTCGGCGAGTCGAACGCGTCGAGGTTCGAGCCGTCGCTGAGGGTGGCGCCGCCGAGGGTGACGTCGTCGACCCGGAGGCCGCCTTCGTTGGTGCCGCCGTCGCTGATGTAGCGGAAGCTGAGCAGGACCGATCGGCCCGCGTAGGCGGACAGGTCGAACGAGTGCGGCTCGAAACCGTCCGTGGTGCCGTTCAGCCCGGGGCCGAGCGGCGCCTCGACGGTCCGGTCACCGGCGACCGCGGTGTAGGTCTTGCCCCCGTCGGCGGAAACCATCACGTAGGCGTGGTCGAAGCCGAACTCGGCGCCGTACTTGGCGAGCAGGCGCAGCGTCGGATCCGCGGACGGCACGGTGACCGGGGTGACCGCCGCGGAGTCCAGGTTGTAGTCGTTGCCCGACCAGAGCACGGGATCGCCGGGCCGGTCCGGGTCGTCGGCGACTACCGTCCACTTGAGAGGGAGCGGTGGTAGCGCGTCCGCTCCGGTGAATTCGAGCGACTTCAGACTTCGTCCACTGAGGACCGTGCCATCGGCGCCGGACAGCAGGGTGTAGTCCGCGCCGTTGGGGGCCGCGCCCGGATCGTCGTGGACGTCCGGATTGGCGAAGTTGACGGTGGAGCGCAGGCTCGCCGTGGTCACGCGGTCCTTCGGGACGCCGAAGGTGACACCGCGCCGCTCGCCGACGACCTTGTCCAGGAGCGTTGAGGACTGGAAGTCGTGCAGCACCCGGTACAGGCCGGGCGCGCCTTCGGCCCGGACCGCGGCTTCCACACTGCCGAGCCCTTGGAGTTCGCCGTCCCGGTGCAGCCGCGTCACCAGGTCGGCACCGAAGTGGTCGTACAGGTAGAGCAGGAACGCGTACGCGTGGCCGATGTCGGCGGGCGATTTCCCCTCACCCCAGAGGTTGAGCGAGTTCTCCGGCCCGCCGCAGTCGCGGGGGGTGTTGAACGGGGTCGCCACGCTGCCGAAGCCCTGGAAACAGGCGATCCGGCTCTCGGAGAACGGTTCGAACACCGTGGCCTTCGTGTTCGCGTAACCGGCGAACGCTTCGGCGAACAGCGAAATGCCTTCTTCGAGCCAGACGGATTCGAAGGGATCGGCGTAGTACATCAGCATGTGCTGCCGCTCGTGGGCGATGCTGGCCTCGAAGTTGCGCGGCCGGGCGGGCCTGCTGGTGCACGGGTCGGCGGTCGGCTCGTCCGGCGGGTTCGCGCCCGTGCGGTGGCGCCAGTCGAAGGCGTCGACGCTGATCACGTTGCGGTCGAGCAGTTCGGTGAACTGGCGGGAGAAGAACCCGGTGATGCCCTGCGGCGCGGCGGGCCGGTCGTAGTAGTTGAGGTCGCGGATGTTGTCGACCAGCACCACGGTCTTGCCGCCGTCACCGGTGTAGGTCCCGCCGTTCCCGGCGGCGTCCGGGCCGAGGAGGGCGCCGGTGCCGTCCCGGCTCGGGGGCGTGCTGAAGAGCGCTTCTTCCTTCGGGAGGATGTTGCCGTCGAACTCGGTGACCATCGCCGCCACCTGGGCGTCGGTGATCTCCGTCGAGGACGGGATCCGGGCGCGGCAGTCGCCGGCCTGGAAGGCCAGGTCGTCGGCCACCCAGACCTCGACGCCGGTGCCGGTGCCGCGCAGGGTGTAGTTCTTGCGGTAGATCCCGCCCTTGAAGTCGTCGAGCGCGATCCACTGCCGGGCCGTGCCCACCGGCGGTGTCTCCGACTGCGCCCGTCTCGTGTTTTCCGTTGGCGTGTGTTTCGCCGGAACGGCGATTTTCCGCCCGTCGACCGGGTAATTCTTCCGGGACAGTTCCCCGGCGTCGGCCGGAGCTGCTCCGGTGGCCGCCGAGGCCGGTGGCACCTGCAGGAACGGAATGACCAGCAGTATGGCCACGGCCTCGGCGAACCGTCTTCTTCTCCGGGTGTCCGGGAAATGAATCATGGTGTTTCCTCCCCTGAGAGAAGGGGAATTTAGCAGGCCTTCCCGGTCGGTCACCATTGTTCGGGAAGGTCGCGGACACCGCAGTTCCTTACGACCGGATAAGCATTCGTGGTGCGTCAGTTCAGGGGACGCGTGCCCTCCGGGATGCCGCCGCCTTCACGGATGGACTCGGTGAGCTCCGCCAGCGCGGTCAGCGCGACCCGCTGCGTGAGCGGGCCGTAGGAGATGCGGGCGACGCCGAGTTCGGTGAGCCGTGCCTGCGGCGGCAGGCCCGGCAGGCCGATGACGGTCAGCCGCTGCGGGCCGAAGGCCTCGACCAGCGTGGTGATCTGCTCTTCGGACAGCACCCCGGGCACGAACACCACGGGCGCCCCGGCGTCCAGGAACGCCTTGCCGCGCCGGACGGCGTCCTCGAGCGTGGCGTCGGCGCCGCGTTCTGCCGCCTTCAGGAAGGCGTCGGTTCGGGCGTTGAGCACGAAGTCCGGCACGCCCTCGGCCTCCGCCGCCTTCATGATCGCCTCGACCTGGGCGGCGGCCTCGGCGAGCGGCTTCAGCTGGTCCTCGATGTTGGCCCCGACCACGCCGGCGCCGATGGCCCGGCGGACCGTATCGGCCGCGTTGCCGTAGCCACCTTCGAGGTCCGCGGTCACCGGCAGGTCCGTCGCGGCGACGATCCTCGCCACCTCGCCGAGCATCTCCTCGACCGGGATGTTCTCGCCGTCCTCGTAACCGCGGGAGGCCGCGATCGAGTGGCTGGCCGTCGCGAGCGCGGTCGTGCCCTCGATGTCGCCGACCACCTTCGCGCTGATCACGTCCCACACGTTGACCACCCGCAGCAACTGCGGATCGCGGTGGAGGCGGAGCAGTTCGGTGGCTTTGGCCGCGACGTCGGCGCCAGTGCTGCCGGTCATGTGGACCTTCCCTCGTCTCGTGGGTGACTGCCCTCGATCTTGCCAGCAGATCGCCCCGCCATCGGCCCGCAGCGGCGTTGATCACCCGGCTGAATGGGGGTCACACGCCTAGGCGCTGTCCGGTGAGCCTGGTCGATGGGCTTGGTGATCCAGGGGCCCGGGCGACCCCCGGGGTCGACTGAGCCCACTTCGATTGCTATGAGTGGGGCATTACTTGCGTTGATTGCAAGTAATGCCCCACTCATAGCATTGGCCGCCTGGGCGCGGAGCGTGACCGGACTCACCGGAGGAGCGCCTAGCCCACCAGGTCGCGTAGCTGGGAGCGGGCGGTGACGCCGAGTTTCGGGAAGCTGCGGTAGAGGTGGGAGCCGACCGTCCTGGGCGAAAGGAACAGGCGTTCGCCGATCTCGCGGTTGCTCAGGCCACGGGCGGCCAGCCGGATGATCTGCTGTTGTTGCGGGGTAAGGGAAGCCAGGGTGGTCGTCACGTCGGAGGCGGGGGTGGCTTCGACACCGGCGGCGCGGAGTTCCCCTTCGGTGCGCGTGATCCACGGGTGGGCGCCGAGGCGGCGGAAGGTTTCCAGCGCGGCCAGCAGCTTCGGCCGGGCGTCGGAGATGCGGCGGCGACGGCGAAGCCATTCCGCGTAGTCCAGCAGGACCTGCGCGCGTTCGAACGGCCACTGCCCACCGGCGGGATCGGCGAGCGCGGCTTCGAAGTGCTCCCCGGCGGACTCCGGGTCGAGCAGGGCGTGGGCGCGGTGGATCAACGCGGTCATCCGCGGCGAAAGCTCACCGTCGAGGTGCTTCCCGCACCGGTCGACGATCTCCGCGGCTTCCGTCTCGTGTCCTGTTCGGACGGCGGCCGCCGCCAGTTCGGCCAGCCCGGCGTAGGAACACGCGTAGTGCACGGGATCACCGGACTCGGTGAACAGCAACCGGAACTGCTCGTACGCCGTCACGTGGTCCCCATCGGCCACGGCGGCCATCCCGAGCGCCCACCGGGTGCGCACGGCCACCGCCCGGCTGCGGTTCGGGTCCACAAGGGACAACCCGGTGCCCGCCACCGCGCGAGCCCGCTCGGTGTCGCCGGACAGGGCCAGCGCGGCGGCTTCCAGCGAGCGCGTCGCCGCGTCGAGGTGGGGCAGGCCCGAACCGGCGGCGATGGCGCCGGTCGCGGCGAGCCGGGCCTGGGCCCACTGGCCGTGGTCCAGGTACGCCCAGCCCGCCGAGCAGCCCAGCCCGGTCGGCAGCGCGCCGCTCATCCGCCACCGGTGCAGCGCGTCGTCGAAGATGCGCACGGCCAGGCCCACTTCGTCGAGCAGCCAGGCCATCGCGCCCAGCGAGACCAGCCGCGCCGGGTCACCGCCTGCCTGCTCGACGAGCGCGGGGAGCGCGGCCGCCAGTTCCGCGCGCCGCGAGGTCGGGTCCAGCAGGGCGAGGGTCCAGGGATCGCCCTTGACCCGGGCGCGCACGGCCACGCGGTGTTCCTCGTCCCCGGAGTAGAACCCGGCGACCGACGCCGAGGCCATGGCGATCCGCTCCAGGTCCGGATCGTCGGCCGCCCGCAACAGCAGGGAGATCGCCGTGTCGTGCTCCGCGCTCAACGTCAGCACCTGGCCCACTCGCAGGGAAGCCTGCGCCACCAGCGCCGGGTCGTCGGTGCTCGCGCTCGCCTTCGCCGCCAGCTGCTCGACCCAGCGCGGCTGCCCGGTGTTGACGGCCGCGCCCGCCGCGGTCACCAGGCGGCGGGCGCGGTCGCGGCGGTCCGGGCTCAGCTCGGCGGCGCGCTCCAGCGCGGTCGCGGCGGCCGCGTAACCACCGCGGTCCTTGGCCCGGTTCGCGGATTTTTCCAGTGCGGCGGCGATTTCCTCGTCCGGTGCACCCGCCGCGGCGGCGAGGTGCCACGCCCGGCGATCCGGCTCGTCGGCGAGCCGGGCCGCGAGCGAACGGTGAGCCGCGCGACGCGTGGCCAGGGGAGCGCCGTGGTAGATCGCGGAGCGGACGAGCGGGTGCCGGAAGCGCACCCGCCCACCGGCGATGCGCAGCAGCCCGGCCCGTTCGGCGGGCGCGAGGGCGTCGGCCAGGTCCGCCACGACGAGGTCCTCGGCGGCGACGAGCAGCAGGGCGTCCCGCGTCGCTTCGGGCAGCTCCGCCAGGTCGGCGGCGAACACCCGCTCCAGCCGTTCGGTCAGCGGCAGCAGGTCCTCGTCCGCGCAGTCCGCCCTGGCCAGTTCCACCAGTGCCAGCGGATTTCCGGCCGCCTGCTCGAGAACGCGCAGGCGGCGCTTGCCGGACGGCGGAGCGGGCTGCGCGTCCAGCAACGCCGACGCCGCCCTGGTGTCGAGTGGACCCAGTACCAGCGAAGGAAAGCCGTCGAACCCGGTGACGTCCCGGGTGCCGCCGAGCACGGCCAGCGGCTCGTCGTCGATGCGCCGCGCGGCGAAGGCCAGCGCCTCGAGCGAGCCGGGATCGAGCCACTGCAGGTCGTCGGCCACCACCAGCACCGGCTCGCGTCCGGCGAGATCGGAGAGCAGGGTGAGCAGCGCGACACCGATGAGCAGCCGGTCCGGCGTGCCGTTCCCGGCCAGGCCGATCGCGCCGAGCAGGGCGGAGCGCTGCCGCTCCGGCAGCCGGCCGATCTCCGCCCGGACCGGCCGCAGCAACTGGTGCAGTCCGGCGAAGGGGAGGTTCGCCTCACCAGCCGAACCGGTCATCCGGAGCAGCCTGCCCTCGTGCGCCGCCGCGGCCTCCTCGAGCAGCGTGCTCTTGCCCGTGCCCGGCTCACCGGCCACGATCAGCACGCCGCCGGTCAGCCCCAGCACGGCCGCGCGTTCGGGGTCCCGTCCGGAGATGGTCACCACCCGACTGTATCCCCGACTGCAGTCGGCTGACCGATACCGCCGGGGCACCCCGGCGCCCAGGCTGGACCCATGGACACCATCACCATCGGAGATGTCGAGATCACCCGGGTGGTCGAGCTGACCACCCGGGGCCTGCCGCGGCAGTTCATGTTCCCCGACGTGCCGGTCGAACGCTGGCGCGAGCACGAGAACTGGCTGGCGCCCGAGTACTTCGACCCCGCCGCCGACGAGGTCCGCACGATGATCCAGACCTGGCTGCTGCGCAGCGAGGGCCGCACCATCCTGATCGACACCGGCATCGGCAACGGCCGTGAGCGCCCGTACATGCCGTTCTTCGCCCACCTCGAGACGGACTTCCTCACCGACCTGTCCACCGTCGTCCGCCCGGAGGAGGTCGACGTGGTCATCACCACCCACGTGCACGGCGACCACGTCGGCTGGAACACCCACCTGCACGACCGCGAGTGGCGCCCGACCTTCCCGAACGCCGAGTACGTCATCGCCCGGCCCGACTTCGACTACTGGAACCCGGAGAACGGGCACACCACCCGCTCCGGCCGCGGCATGCAGAACGTCTTCGAGGACAGCGTCGCCCCGGTCCACCGCGCCGGGCAGACCGTGCTGTGGGAAGGCGGGCACTACGACGTCGACGCCAACCTGCGCATCGAACTGACTCCGGGACACACCCCCGGTTCCTCGGTGGTGCACCTGCGGGACCAGGCGGTGTTCGCCGGTGACCTGCTGCACAACCCGCTCCAGATCGCCGAACCGGACTGCGGCCCGTGCTTCGACGAGGACGAGGCGCAGGCCGCCGTCGCGCGCCGCCGCGTGCTGGAATGGGCGGCGGACCACAACGCGCTGCTGCTGCCCGCGCACTTCCCGGGTGCCGGTGCGGCCGAGGTGCGGCGTGAAGGCGCCAAGTTCGCGGTGAAGGAGTGGGCGACGTGGCGGTGAAGGCGTTCCGCAACATCTCCTACGCGGCCCCGCCGGTGGGTGCCGGCCGATTCGCCGCGCCCGTGCCGGTGGACGGTGTGCCGCGTGCCGACGGCCCGAGCGCGCCCGCGCCGGAACGCCGCTTCCCGGTGGACCTCAGCCCGGTGATCGGCCACGGCTGGAAGCGCGGGGACGACTACCTGACCCTCAACGTCTGGACGCCGTCGACCACGGGCAGCGCGCCCGTCATGGTCTTCGTGCACGGCGGCGGCTTCGTCTCCGGCACCGGCCAGGCACCGCTGTACGACGGCAGTACCTTCGCCCGCGACGGCGTGGTGCTGGTCACGCTGAACTACCGGCTCGGCGCCCCCGGCTGGCTGGACCTGCCGGGCGCCCCGCGCAACCGCGGCCTGCTCGACGTGGTGGCCGCGCTGCGGTGGGTCCGCTCGCACATCGGCGACTACGGCGGCGATCCGGACCAGGTCACCGTGTTCGGGCAGTCGGCGGGCGCGATGATCGTCGGCGCGCTGCTGGTCACGCCCGAGGCGGGCGGCCTGTTCCGGCGCGCGATCAGCCAGAGCGGCGGCCTCAGCACGATGACCGCCGCGCAGGCCGCCGAGACCACCCGTGACCTGGCGGGTGTGCTGGGGATCGAGCCGACCGTGGAGGCGTTCGCCGGGATCCCCGACGAACGGCTGGTCACCGCGCTCACCGAGGTCCGCGCCGGCCCCCGGCTGACGCCGCTCGGCGTGGTGCTCGACGAGCCGGGGCCGCCGCACCCGGTGGACCTGCTGGCAGGCACCAACTCCGAAGAGTCCCGGCTGTACCAGCTCCCCGAGCACAGCGAGGCGATCGACCGGATGTTCCGCGACGGCCGTGACCGCCTGGTCGCGCTCTACGAGAAGGCGGTCACCTACGAGTTCGACTGGCGGGGCGGTCCGTCCGGCGCCTGCCACACCGTGGAGCTGCCGTTCGTCTTCGACCGGCTGGACCTGCCGGAGCTGCGCGAACCGGACGGCCTGCTCGGCCCCGACGTGCCGGAACACCTGGCCGCCGAGCTGCACGGCGCGTGGGTCCGGTTCGCGAAGACCGGCGAGCCCGGCTGGACGGGCGAACGGCGGTTCACCGCCTAGGAAACGCGACCGGGACTCGAGCGACGCCCGCGACCGCCCAGTACCGTGGAGGGTGGACCCGGACCAGGAGGACACGCGCATGGACCCCATCTCCGCCATCGACCTGTACTGGCGGCCCGGCTGCCCGTTCTGCATGGACCTGACGGGCAGGTTGAGCCGCGCCGGACTGCCGGTGCGCGAGTTCAACATCTGGGAGGACGAGGAAGCGGCGGCGCGCGTGCGGGCGGTCGCGGACGGCAACGAGATCGTGCCGACCGTGTTCGTCGGCGGGCACAGCATGATCAACCCGACCCTCGAGCAGATCGAAGCCGCGGTCCGCGAGCACGCCCCGCAGCTGCTCGCCTCCTGAGCGGCGGTGTGGTGCGCAGGTCGCTGCGCACCACACCGCGGCGGCGTCAGCGGTGGCGGGAGGCGCGGAGGAACTCCCGGTTCAGGTTGGCGATGCTGGTGAAGGGAATCCCCTTCGGACAGGCCGCCACGCATTCGCCGACGTTGGTGCAGCCGCCGAAGTCCTCCGCGTCCATGGTGCCCACCATGTCCAGCACCCGCCGCTGTCGTTCCGGGCCACCCTGCGGCAGCACGTTCAGGTGCGCCACCTTCGCCGCGGTGAACAGCATGGCCGAGCCGTTCGGGCAGGCCGCCACACACGCGCCGCAGCCGATGCAGGTGGCGTTGTCGAAGGCCAGTTCGGCGTCCGGCTTGGGCACCGGTGTCGCGTGGGCCTCGGGGGCGGCGCCGGTGGGCGCGGTGACGTAACCGCCGGAGCCGATGATCCGGTCGAACGCCGAGCGGTCCACCACCAGATCCTTGACCACCGGGAAGCCCTTGGCGCGCCAGGGTTCCACGTCGATCACGTCACCGTCGCGGAAGGCCCGCATGTGCAGCTGGCAGGTGGTGGTCCGCTCGGGGCCGTGTGCCTCGCCGTTGATCACCACGCCGCACGAGCCGCAGATGCCCTCCCGGCAGTCGTGGTCGAAGGCCACCGGCTGCTCCCCGTGCTCGATGAGTTCCTCGTTGAGCACGTCGAGCATCTCCAGGAACGACATGTCCGGGCTGATGCCGTCGACCGGGTAGGTGACCATGCCGCCCTCGCTGTCGGGGCCGGACTGGCGCCAGATGCGCACGGTGAGCTTCACGTGTAACTCCGCTGGGTGGGGTGTACGTAGTCGAATCCGAGGTGTTCCTTGTGCAGCACGGGCTTGTCCTCGCCGTACTGCCACGCGGCGACGTAGCTGAACGATTCGTCATCGCGCTGCGCCTCGCCGTCCGGGGTCTGGTGTTCCTCGCGGAAGTGCCCGCCGCAGGACTCCTCGCGGACCCACGCGTCGAGCAGCATCAGTTCGCCGAACTCGAGGAAGTCGGCCACCCGGCCCGCTTTCTCCAGTTCCTGGTTGAGTTCGGCGCCGCTGCCGGGGATGCGCACCCGCCGCCAGAACTCCTCGCGCAGGGCGGGCAGCCGTTCGAGGGCCTTGCGCAGCCCGGTTTCGTTGCGCGCCATGCCGCAGTGGTCCCACATCAGCATGCCCAGTTCGCGGTGGAACGAATCCACCGTGCGGTCTCCCTGGACCGCGAGCAGGCGGTCCACCCGTGACCGCACTTCTGCTTCCACTTCGGACACTGCCGTGTGGTCCGGCCCGATCGGCTCGAAGTCGCCGCGCGCGAGGTAGTCGTTGATCGCGGGCGGCAGGACGAAGTAGCCGTCGGCGAGGCCCTGCATCAGCGCCGAGGCCCCGAGCCGGTTCGCGCCGTGGTCGGAGAAGTTGGCCTCCCCGATGGCGAACAGGCCCGGCACGGTGGTCTGCAGGTCGTAGTCCACCCACAGCCCGCCCATCGTGTAGTGGATCGCCGGGTAGATGCGCATCGGCACCTCGTACGGGTTCTCCGCGGTGATGCGCTCGTACATGTCGAAGAGGTTGCCGTACTGGGCTTCGATGGCCGGACGGCCGAGGCGCGCGATGGCGTCGGCGAAGTCGAGGTAGACGCCGAGCCCGCCGGGGCCGACGCCGAACCCGGCGTCGCACTGGTTCTTCGCCGCCCGTGAAGCGATGTCGCGCGGCACCAGGTTGCCGAAGCTCGGGTACAGCCGTTCGAGGTAGTAGTCGCGTTCGGACTCGGGGATCTCGTGGGGCGGGCGGTCGTCCCCGGCTCGCTTCGGCACCCAGATGCGCCCGTCGTTGCGCAGCGACTCGCTCATCAGCGTCAGCTTCGACTGGTGCTCACCGGACCGCGGGATGCAGGTCGGGTGGATCTGCGTGAAGCACGGGTTCGCCAGGTAGGCACCGCGCTTGTGGGCCCGCCAGATCGCCGTGGCGTTGGAGCCCTTGGCGTTGGTGGACAGGTAGAAGACGTTGCCGTAGCCACCGGTGGCCAGCACGACCGCGTCGGCCAGGTGGCTGGTCACCTCGCCGGTGATCAGGTCGCGCGCGACGATGCCGCGGGCCTTGCCGTCGACCACGATCAGGTCGAGCATTTCGGTCCGTGCGTGCATTTCCACGTTCCCGGCGTCGATCTGCCGGGAAAGCGCCTGGTAGGCCCCGAGGAGCAGTTGCTGCCCGGTCTGCCCGCGCGCGTAGAAGGTCCGCTGCACCTGTACCCCGCCGAAGGACCGGGTGTCGAGCAGGCCGCCGTACTCGCGGGCGAACGGCACGCCCTGCGCCACGCACTGGTCGATGATCTGCCCGGAGATCTGCGCCAGCCGGTACACATTGGACTCCCGCGAGCGGAAGTCGCCGCCCTTGACCGTGTCGTAGAACAGCCGGTGCACCGAATCGCCGTCGTTGCGGTAGTTCTTCGCGGCGTTGATCCCGCCCTGCGCGGCCACCGAGTGCGCGCGGCGCGGGGAGTCCTGGAAGCAGAACTGGATCACGTGGTAGCCCTGTTCGGCCAGGGTGGCGCCGGCCGAACCCCCGGCCAGCCCGGTGCCGACCACGATCACCCGGTGCTTGCGGCGGTTCGCCGGGTTCACCAGCTTCGCGGTGAACTTCCGCTCGTCCCAGCGGCGCTCGATCGGCCCGCCCGGTGCCTTCGTGTCGGAAATCGGTTCGCCCACGGTGTATTCGGGCATGTCACGCCACCATCCCTGTCATCACGGCGATCGGTACCAGCAGGAAGCCCGCGGTGATCACGAACGCCAGCGCGGATCCGGTCACCTTGAGCGCGCGCTGCCGCGCCGGGCGGTTCATCCCGAGCGTCTGCGCGGCACTGAAGAACCCGTGGTTGATGTGCAGGCCGACGAGGATCACCGGCACGAAGTAGACGATGTTGATCCACCAGACCCGGAAGTTGGCCACCACGTTGTGGTACGGGTGGTGCGGCACGAAGTCGGGGTGCACGGCGCCCATGGTCAGGTCGAGGATGTGCCAGACCAGGTAGAAGGCGATGATCACTCCGCCCCAGCGCATGGTCCGGGTGGCGAAGGTGGCCTTCGGGCGCCTGCTGTGCACGTACCGCACCGGCCGTGCCTTCCGGTCCCGCCGCGAGAGCTGCACGGCGGCGGTGACGTGCGCGACCAGTGCGATCAGCAGCGCGACGCGCTGGAACCACAGGTACCACTCGCGGTGCAGCACGGGCTCGCCGATGGTGCGGAGCCAAGCGGAGTAGGAGTCGAACTCGGCCGGGCCGAAGAAGATCTTCAGGTTGCCGACCATGTGCGCCAGCAGGAAGGCGACCATGGCCAGCCCGGTGACCGCCATCACCGCCTTCTTGCCGATCGTCGATCGCCAGAAATCCAGTAGTGCCGGGCTTTTTCGCGACTTCGGCGACGCCTTCGCCGCGGGTGCAAGTACCACGCTCCGACGGTATGCCCGCTCCTGACCAGAGGGCAAACACATCTTTGCTCTGGTCACGAGAGGATCTGTCTATGATGGGGTATGCAGTTCCAGCAGCTGGCCTACTTCGTCGCGGTCGCCGAGACACGGCACTTCACCCAGGCCGCCGAGCGCATGCGGGTGGCGCAGCCGTCGTTGTCGCAGCAGGTCAAGGCACTCGAACGGGACGTCGGCGCGACGTTGTTCCACCGCATCCGCGGCAACGTCACGCTCACCGAGGCGGGGGAGACGCTGCTGCCGATCGCCCGCCGGATCCTCGCCGAGACCGAGGCGGCCTACCGCGCGGTCCGCGAACTCGACGAGCTGGGGCGCGGGCGGGTGCGGTTCGGGGCCACGCCGAGCCTGTGCACCGGGGTGCTCCCGCGCCTGCTGGCGACCTTCCGCGGCAAGTACCCCGGCATCGAACTCGTGTTGCAGGAAGGCGGATCGCGGGATCTGCAGGCGGCGTTGTCCGAGGGCACGCTCGACCTGGCGATGATCGTCGACTCGCGGGTGCACGACGATCCCCGGCTGTCCACCGTGCCGCTGTTCGTCGAGGAGCTGGTGGTGATCTCCCCGAAGGACGCGCCGGCGCCGGTGCAGGGCGCCCGGATGAAGATCCGCGAGCTGCGCGGCCATCCGCTGGTGATGTTCCGGCGCGGCTACGACCTGCGCGAGGCGACCATGGATGCCTGCCGTGCCGAGGGTTTCGAGCCGGACTTCGCCATCGAGGGCGGCGAGATGGACGCCGTGCTGGAATTCGTCCGTGCCGGAATCGGGCTCGCCGTGGTGCCGGGCACGGTGGTCGGCGACCGCTTCCGGATCACCCGGTTCGCCGCGCCCGGCCTGACCCGCACGGTCCGGCTGGCCTACCGCCGCGATGTGGAGCCGTCGCGGGCGGTGCGCGCGCTGCGCGACGCCGTGCCGCGCCTGCTCTACCAGGCGACCGCGGCGACCACCGGCGAGACGCTGACGCGGATCATCCAGCTCGGCTAGCGTCGGCCGTCGTGGATCTCTTCTCACATTCCTGGCCGGCGTTGCTCGCCGCGATCGCCGACCTCCCGGACGCGGACTTCGCCCGCCCGTCCGGCTGTTCCGGCTGGCTCGTCCGGGATCTGGTGTGCCCGCGCTGCTGAAGTGCCAACGCGGGCGACCACTTCTCGGCGTACGTCCTGGAATGGACGCTGCACCACCTCGACCTGATCAGGTACCTGCCGGACGCCGCGTTCCCGCCCGCCGAAGGGCTCGCGCGGTCACGCGAGATGCTGGAGCGGATCGCCGGGGCCGCGTTCCCCGGATCGTTCTCGGATCAGGCTGCCGTTCGTCATCGGCTGATCAGTAGTCGCCCAGCCCGCGTTCGAGCAGGTCGAAGGCTTCCTCGGCGAAGCGGCGGGTTTCGGCGACCACGCGGCCGGGGCTGTGCCCGTCGAGCACACCCCGCCGGACCTGGCAGACCAGCGAGCGGTAGACGCTGACCAGGGAGTTCGCCACGACCCGCGCGGCGAAGTCGCCGCCGAGCACTTCGGTCAGCGCGTCCGCCAGTTCGGCGGTGGCACGGTATTCGCGGGCCCGCAGCGCCGGGCTGGCGTCGACCAGGCGGCTGACCGTGCGCAGGCGATCGAGTGCCTGCCAGTCACCGGCTCTGGCCTCGACGAGCAAACCGCCGGCCTGCATGAGGCAACGGCGGAACGCGGTGATCACCGGTTCGCCCGCCGGGCGGGTGCGCACCGCGTCGAGCAGCCGCCCGCCGAAGGCGTCGATCCCGGCGTAGAAGAGGTCCTCTTTGGTCGGGAAGTAGTTGAACACCGTCGCCTCGGCGACCTGCGCCGCCCTGGCGACCTCGGCCACGCGCACCGCGTCGAACCCGCGGTCGGCGAACATGTCCCACGCGGTCACGGCGATCAGCCGCCGCGTCTGCTCCTTCTTCTGCTCGCGAAGGCTCATCGTTCTCCGGGGCGTCCGACCGTGAGGGCGGGCCCAGCCTATCCACTGGGCGGAAGCGGTGGGCAAGGTATGTAGGTGAATCGCGGATCGGCGTCGAGCAAGGGGATCAACGCGGTCTGATCTTCGCGGACGAACACCGTGGCCCACTGCCCGCTGCCCTCGCGCTGGAAGTTCGCCGGCCGGTAGCCGTCCTGGTAGACCGGGTCGGGGGTGCAGCGGGCGGTGTCGCCGTAGCCGCTGCCGGCGGTGACGGCCAGCGCGGGCCGCCGGACGTCGATGACGTAGGCGTAGTCGTGGGCGATGTGCCCGACCGGGCCGTTGGTCTCGGTGCGCAGGCCCCGGCGGGCGATGTGCTCGTCGGTCAGCCCGAGCACGTCCACCACCCGGATCGAGGGCCCGGCGCGGTAGGACAGCGCGCCGTTGGCGTAGGTGCTGATCACCGTGCCGGGCGGCAGGTTCGCGCCGAGCAGCGAGCCGAATTCCTCCATCTCGAAGATCTGCGCACGCCACTGGTGCATCGCCGGGACCATCTGCGGTGCCGTCGTCGAGACGATCAGCGAGAGGCCGCACACCCCGGCCGCGGCCAGCGGGACCACCCGCAGCTTGTCCGGTGGGAGCAGGCCCGCGGCGGCCACCGCGGCGACGGCGAGCAGCACCGGCACCGGCGCGAGCAGCCGCCAGCCGGGCATCCAGTCCCCACCGGCGTAGGTGATGAACGCCAGGTACGCCACCGCCGTGCCGCAGACCAGCCACACCAGCGACGCCCGCTCCTCGTCGGTTTTCCTGCGGGAGAAGGCGAACACTCCGAGCGCGACCAGTGTCGGCAGCAGGAACCCCTGCGAGACGACGGCGAATCCGGTCAGGTAGTCGCAGCCCTGTGCCAGTTGCCAGCCGAGCGAGCCGCCGGTCTTCGCGGCGAGCGCGTTGGGCACCAGGTGGCCGTAGTAGGCCACGCGCCAGATCGTCCACGGCAACGCAAGGAGCAGTAGCCCGGCCGTGTAGGCGAGCGGCATGCGCCAGCTCGCGCGGCCGCGGAACGCGGTGTAGAGCAGCCAGCCACCGGCGAACACCGCGATCAGCAGCCCGTCCGGGCGGGTCATGCCGGTCAGCGCGACCAGGACACCGGCGACGAACGGGCGCCGTACGGCCAGCGCGTACAGCACGCCGAGCACGAGCAGCACGAACAACGGCGTTTCCAGCCCGGATGGGCCGTAAGCGGCCAGTCCGCTGGCACCGGCGACCAGTAGCGCGGCGGCGATGCCGTCGGCCCGCCCGCCGGTGAGCCGGTTGGTCAGCAGGTAGGCCAGCACCACGCAGCCGGTGGCGCAGACCATGCCCAGCACAGAGGCGGCGAGCACGATCCCCTTGCCGAACAGCGCCTCCGGGATGGCGGCCAGCACCATCCACAGGAAGTTCGAATAACCCTCCACCCGTTCGCCGATGTTGAACACCGGGCCGTTTCCGGTGGCCAGGTTTTCCGAGTAGCGGAAGGTTATGAAGGCGTCCTCGGCGACAGTGGCGAAGGACAGTTGGTGAACGACGGAGAAAGCACAGATGGCCGTGAGCAGGCCGATCCGCCACGCCCGGCCGGTGGGCAACCTTGGCCAAGTGGCCACCACGGAAATGGCCAATGCCACCCAGCCAGAAAGAAGTAAAGCCACCTCGAAATCCCTCACGTCAGTGAACATGCTTTCGCCGTGGCCCAGGTTGTCCGCGAATTGTTTCCGGCGCGTTGCGAATAGCCGAACGATCAACTCAACGGATAATTAATAATTAATCTTGACGTCGCCGGGCTCGGTGGGGCAGACTGCGCTGCGTGCGGGTCGCGATCATCACCGGGGCAGCGCGGGGCATCGGCGAGGCGACCGCGCGCAGGTTCGCCGCCGACGGCACCGCGGTGGCGCTGCTCGACGTCGATCCGGACGTCGAGCGGATCGCGGACGGCATCGGCGGCCGGGCGATCGGCCTCCGTTGTGACGTCAGCTCGGAGCCCGATTGGGCCGAGGCCGTGCGGCGGTGCCGTGAACGGCTCGGGCCGGTGGATGTCCTGGTGAGCAACGCCTACGCGGCCGAGGGCGTGCCGGCGCACGAGATGAGCCTCGCGTCGTGGGAGCGCCAGCTGTCGGTGATGCTGACCGGTTCGTTCCTCGGGTTCAAGGCTTGTCTCGAAGACCTGCGCCGGAATCGGTGTGGCGCGGTGGTTTTCACCTCGTCGGTGCACGCGCTGGCCGGGTTGCCCAGGCGTGCTGCCTACGCTTCGGCCAAAGCCGGGCTGACCGGCCTCGCCCGGCAGCTCGCCGCGGAGTACGGCACCGAACTGCGGGTCAACTCCGTGCTGCCGGGGCCGGTCCTGACCGCTGCGTGGGACGGCGTCAGCGAGGCCGACCGGCGGCGCAGCGCCGAGCAGACCATGCAGAAGCGGCTCGGCCGTCCCGAAGAGGTCGCCGCCGCGATCGCCTTCCTCGCCGGGGACGACGCCTCGTTCGTCACGGGCGCGTCGCTGGTCGTCGACGGCGGGTGGAGCACCTACAAGACTTCGTCCTGAGCTGCCTGAGGAGAGCGCGTGAAGATCACCTCCGTGGAGACGTTCCTGGTGCCGCCCAGGTGGCTGTTCTGCCGCGTCGGCACCGACGAGGGCGTCACCGGCTGGGGCGAGCCGGTGGTCGAAGGCCGCGCGGGGACCGTACGCGCGGCGGTCGAGGAGCTGAGCGAGCTGCTGATCGGCCGCGATCCACACCGCGTCGAAGACCTCTGGCAGCAGCTGACCAAGGGCAGTTTCTACCGCGGTGGGCCGGTGCTCTCCAGCGCGGTCGCCGGGCTGGACCAGGCGCTGTGGGACATCCTCGGCAAGTCGCTCGGCGTGCCGGTGCACCAGCTGCTCGGTGGCGCGGTCCGCGATCGGGTGCGGATCTACGGCTGGATCGGCGGGGATGAACCCGCAGCCGTCGCCGAAGCCGCCGCGGCGCAGGTCGAAGCCGGGCTGACCGCGGTGAAGATGAACGCCAGCGGGCGCATCGGCCGGATCCCCGGACGGGACGAGACGCGCGGCGTGGTCGAGCGGTTGGCCGCGGTGCGTGAGGTGCTGGGGGAGCAGCACGGCGTCGCGGTCGACTTCCACGGCCGGTTCACCGCTGCGGGGGCGCGGCGGGTGATCCCGGAACTGGCGGGGCTGCACCCGTTGTTCGTCGAGGAACCGGTGCTGCCCGAATACCCGCATCGGCTGGCGGACGTGGTCAGCGTGAGCCCGGTGCCGATCGCCTGCGGGGAGCGGCTGTTCTCGCGCACGGATTTCCTGCCGGTGCTGAACGCCGGGGTCGCCGTGGTGCAGCCCGATCTGTCGCACGCCGGTGGCATCTCCGAGGTGCGGCGGATCGCCTCGCTCGCCGAGACCTTCGACGCGCTGCTCGCCCCGCACTGCCCGCTGGGCCCGCTCGCGCTCGCCGCGAGCCTGCAGGTGGCGTTCGCCACGCCGAACTTCCTGATCCAGGAGCAGAGCCTCGGCATCCACTACAACCAGGGGGCGGAACTGCTCGACTACGTGCTCGACCGGGCGCCGTTCGCGTTCCGGGACGGCTCGATCGAGCGCTGGACGGCGCCCGGCCTGGGCGTCGACATCGACGAGGACGCCGTCCGCCGGGCGGACGCCACCGGACACCGGTGGCGCTCGCCGGTGTGGCGGCACGACGACGGCTCGTTCGCGGAATGGTGAGGACCTGTGCTTGACGAACTGAAGGAACACCGGCTGCTGGCGATCATCCGCGGCGACGACCCGGTGGCCGACGAACGCACCGCGCTCACGCTCATCGATGCCGGGGTGCGGATGCTGGAGATCTCACTGACCTCCGCCGACGCGCTGCGGGTGCTGGAGAAGGTCGCCACCCAAGCCGCCGGCGCCTCGATCGGCGCGGGCACCGTGCTGACCGCGGAAGACGCCCGCCGCGCGAAGGACGCCGGCGCCACCTACGCCGTGACCCCGGCACTGGGCGAGGGCGTGAACGCCGCGCTCGAGCTGGGCCTGCCCGTCCTGGCCGGGGCGATGACCCCCACGGAAGTGCAGGCCGCGCACGTCGCCGGGGCCACCGCGGTGAAACTGTTCCCCGCCGAACACCTGGGCCCGTCCTACCTCGCCGCCCTGCGTGGCCCGTTCCCCGACCTGGCCTTCGTCCCCGTCGGCGGCGTCACCCTCGAAGACGTCCCCCCCTACCTCGCCGCCGGTGCCGTCGCCGTCGGCGTCGGCAGCCCCCTCACCTCCCACAACGGCGACCTCACCGCCCTACGCCACCGCGCCACCACCTACCTCCACGCCACCACCCCCTAACCCCCAAGTCCCACGTTCAACCCCCCGAGTCCCACACTCCCGCACCCGAGTTCCACACTCGCGCGGTCGAACCCCACGTTCAGACACCCGAGTTCCACGTTCGGGCGCCCGAACCCCACACTCGGACGCCCGAGTTCGACATTCGGGCAGCCGAGGCGCACGTTGAAGGCAGTCGAGTCACGCACTTCCGCAGTCGAGTCCCACGTTCCAGCACCTGAGTTCCACGTTCAGACAGCCGAGTTCCGCATTCGGAATGCCCGAGTGTGGAACTCGCGGGCGTGAGTGGGAGTTTCAGCTGCCCGAGCGTGGAACTCGGGTGCCTGAACGTGGAGTTCGCCTTCGGCTGCGGATCGAAGGTCGCTGATCGCCAGGAGGTCGCACCCCTGGCATCCGGCCGCGGGTTCTGAACTGACCCCGCGAACGTGGAACTCGCCTGCCTGAGCGCAGAACTCGGCCGCCCGAACGTGGGACTCGGTTGCCTGAACGCAGAACTCGGTTGCCTGAGTGTGGGACTCGGCTGCCTGAACGTGGGACTCGGTTGCCTGAGTGTGGAACTCGGTGTCTGAACGTGGGGTTCGGTTGCCTGAACGTGGGGTTCGGGCGCGCGAATGTGGGGTCAGGGGCGGGCTTGGGTGGCGTCGGTGTTCGCGTCGGCGATCAGGGTGGCCATGGCGCGTTCGGCGGCCGCGGGGTCGCCGGTGGTGATGGCGGTCAGGACGGCCCGGTGGTTCGGGACGGGGTCGCCGGCGGCGGGGGTGCTGTGCACGATGCGGTCCCGTTCGGCCAGGCCGATGGCGATGATCCGTTCCATCCGCACCAGGAAGCTGTTGTGCGTGGCCGCCATCAGCCGGCGGTGGAAGAGCAGGTCGGCGCGGACGGCGGCGTCCACATCGGACCCCGCATCGGCCATCTGAAGCAGGGCGTCTTCCAGCGCGGCCACGTCTTCGGCCGTCGCGCGCGTGGCGGCGAGGCGCGCGGCGGCTGGTTCGACCACCGCGCGTACCTCGCTCAGTTCGTCCAGCAGGCTCGAATCCTCCGCCGCCGCGATCTGCCAGCGCATCACGTCGGCGTCCAGCATGTTCCACCGCGAGCGCGGCTGCACGAACGTGCCGTGCTTCTGCCGCGCCCCGATCATCCCCTTGGCCGACAACACCTTCAGCGCCTCCCGCAACGCGGTCAGGCTGATGTCGAGTTCCTGGCGCAACGTCGGCAGGTCGAGCACCGCGCCTTCCGGCCACTCGTCGGCGAGGATGCGGGTGGCCAGTGCTTCCACGGTCTGCTCGTGCAGCCCGCGCGGCCGCTGCTCAGTCAACGACGGCCCGCCTCGAGCTGGAGTTGCTCTCGCGGAATTGGAGCACAGCCGGTCATGCCGATCAGCCTAGCGCCGCCACCCGCCGGGCCAGCGAGACCAACGCACCCGAGGCGCCCGAGTGTCCTGGGTCACATTCGGGATTCCGTCCGCCGACCATGTCGAGAACGCGGCGCGTGCTCCGTCCAGTCCTCGCAAGCGCCAAGATGGGCGCACGAGACGAGGAGCCAACCGTGCCGAAGTTCCTGCTGCTGATGAACTACAGCCACATCGAAGGCGTGCCCCCGATCACCACCTGGACCCCCGAGGAGATCAACGCCCACATCGAGTTCCAGCACCAGCTCGGCCGCGAGCTCGCCGACCGGGGCGAGGTGGTGGACACGCAGGGCCTCGCCGGGCCCGAGCTGGCGAAGATCGTCACCTCCGACGGCGGCGCGCCGGTGGTCACCGACGGGCCGTTCCCCGAGTCGAAGGAGTTCCTGGCCGGGTACTGGCTGATCGACGTCGACTCCGAGGAGCGGGCGATCGAGATCGCCGCGAAGGCCTCCGCCGCCCCCGGGCCGGGCGGCCGCCCGATCAAGCAGCCGATCGAGATCCGCCAGGTGATGGGCCCGCCGGTGCAGGAGCTGTGAGCGGACCGGTCGCCGAGGGCCTGCTGCGCGAACTGGCGCCGCAGGCCCTCGGCGCGGTCGTCCGCCGGTTCGGCGACTTCGAAGCCGCCGAGGACGCGGTCCAAGAGGCGCTCCTCGCGGCGGCCGCGCACTGGCCGTCCGAGGGGCTGCCGGACAACCCGCGCGGGTGGCTGATCCAGACCGCCACCCGCAAGCTGCTCGACCAGCTGCGCAGCGAGCAGGCGCGCCGCCGTCGCGAGGGAGTCGCGGTGCTGCGCGAGGTCCCGGCTTCCGAGGTCTCCGGCCGTGACGACACGCTGATCCTGCTGTTCCTGTGCGCGCACCCCGCGCTGACCGCGCCCTCGGCGATCGCGCTGACCCTGCGCGCGGTCGGCGGGCTGACCACGGCCGAGATCGCCGTCGCCTTCCTGGTCCCGGAAGCCACCATGGCGCAGCGCATCAGCCGCGCGAAGGCGACGGTGAAGAAGGCCGGGTCGAGCTTCCGCATGCCGTCGGGCGACGAGTGGAAACCGCGGCTGCGCGCGGTCCTGCACGTGCTGTACCTGATCTTCAACGAAGGCCACACCAGCACCGCGGGCGGCGAGCTGCACCGCGTGGAGCTGTCCACCGAAGCGATCCGGCTGGCCAGGGCGATGCACGCGCAACTGCCCGAGGACGGTGAGGTCGCCGGACTGCTCGCGCTGATGCTGCTGACCGACGCCCGGCGGCCCGCCCGTACCGGGCCGCGCGGTGAGCTGATCCCGCTCGACGAGCAGGACCGCACGCTCTGGGACGCCGCGCTGATCCACGAGGGCACCGGGCTGATCACCGAGGCGCTGGCGCGGGGTGCGGTGGGGGAGTACCAGCTGCAGGCCGCGATCGCCGCGGTGCACGACGACGCGCGCCGGGTCGAGGAGACCGACTGGCCGCAGATCCTCGTGCTGTACGGCCTGCTGGAACGGATGTCCGGCAATCCGATGGTGTCGCTGAACCGCGCGATCGCCGTCGCCATGGTCCACGGGCCGCGCGCCGGTCTCGAGCTGCTCGCCGAACTGGACGAACGGCTGCCCGGGCACCACCGGCTGATCACCGTCCGCGCGCACCTGCTGGAGAAGGCCGGTGAACTGGAAGCGGCGATCGAGCACTACGAGACGGCGGCGAAGCGGTCGACCAGCCTGCCGGAGCGGGACTACCTGACCAAGCAGGCCGCCCGGTTGCGGCGCCCCACGGATGTATAACGACCAATACAGCGCCGCTCTGTTGTCGGTTATCGTAGTCAAGCGAGTACGGAGAGGCAGAGAGCATGGCGGAGCGCCGAGGCATCACCGCGCCGCTGCGGGTGCGGGAGTTCCGGGCGCTCTGGTTCGCCGAACTCCTTTCGGTGGCGGGTGACCAGCTCGCCAGGGTCGCGCTGGCGGTCCTGGTCTTCGACCGGACCTCGTCGGCCGCGCTGACCGCGCTCACCTACGCGCTGACGTTCGTGCCGTCCATCCTCGGCGGCTTCCTGCTCTCCGGCCTGGCCGACCGGTTCCCCCGGCGCGCGGTGCTGGTGGTGACCGACTGCGCGCGGGCCGTCTTGGCGCTGCTGATGGCGGTGCCGGGACTGCCGCTGCCGGTCCTGTGGGCCTGTGTCGGACTCCTCAGCGTGGCCTCCGGACCGTTCAAGGCGGCGTCGATGGCTCTGCTGCCGCAGGTCGTGCCGGGGGAGCGGTACGCGCAGGCGCTGGCGTTGCGGCAGGTAACCGGACAGAGCGCGCAACTGGCTGGGTTCGCCGGCGGTGGTGCGCTGCTGGTGGTGCTCGAACCACACCTCGCGCTCGGCTTGAACGCGCTCACCTTCCTGGTCAGCGCGATTCTGATCCGGACCGGTGTCCGGCACCGGCCCGCGGCTTCGCGGGCTTCGGGCGAGACCGCGGACGAGGGCACGACGGATCGCCGCAAGCTCGTCACCTTGTACGCGCTGGTGTCGCTGGTGGGGTTCTACGTGGTGCCGGAGGGGCTCGCCGCGCCCTACGCGGACGGGCTCGGCGCCGCCGCGATCGGGGTCGGCCTGCTGCTCGCCGCCGATCCGCTGGGCAGCGTGCTCGGGGCCTGGCTGGTGGCGCGGTTCCGGATCCCGGCGTCGCCGGGCATCGCGGCCGGGCTCGCCGTGGCGGCGGGGCTTCCGCTGCTCGTGTGCGACCTGGTGCCGGGGCTGGCGTTGTCGATGCTGTGCTGGGCGGCGTCGGGTGTTTTCTCGACGGCGTATCTGGTTCAGACTCAGACCATGGTGGTGGACGCGGTGCCGGACCACCGGCTCGGCACGGTGATGGGACGGCTGGCGACGGTCCTCTACTGCTCACAGGGCGTAGCCGTGCTGCTGGCCGGACTGGCCGCCGACGCGGCCGGGCCGTTCCGCGTGATCGCCGCCGCCGGGCTGCTCGCCGCGGTGCTCGCGGCCGCGGCCGGAATCGGGTGGGCCCGCCCCCGGCGCGGCGGCGGGCCCGATTCCGATTTCACGGTTCACCAGTCTTTGTTACCCATGGCGGGGACCTCCTCACAGCGAATGGACTGCCGGGACGCAAGCGCACTCAGTATGAAGGTTTGAGGTGCACCGGATGACCGATCAGCCAGTGGCTGCCGCACCCGGCAAAAGGCCGGGAAACTGGAAAGTGTGGTCATTGCCGCGCCCGGTGCTGGGCTATGTGCTGGGCGTGGAATTGGTGGCGCTGGCGGTCCTCGCGGTCAGCGTTTTCCGGCCGTTCGCCGGTGCGCCGGAGGCCGCCGATCTGGGCCGCGCCGCGCTCCTGATCGCGCTGGGCGTGGTGTCCGCCGAGGTCACGCGCGGGGTCGAGCGCATGCGCCGCCAGTTCGCCGATGCCCCGCACGTCAACATGACCTCGGTCTGGACCATGGCCGCGGCCTTGCTCGTGCCCCCGGTGGTAGCCGCCGCGGTGACCGTGGTGCTCTATCTGCACCTGTGGTGGCGCAGTTGGCGCGCGGTCGCCGGAATGCAGGCCTTCCGCGTGGTTTTCAGCGCGTGCGTGGTGATCTTGTCTTGCACCGCGGTCGCCGCATTGTCCAGTGTTTTACCGGGCGGTGGAAATTCCGGCTTCGAACGCCCGGAAGGCTTGATTTCGATCATTGCCGTCATCGCCGTTTACTGGCTGGTGAATTCGGCACTGGTGGGTATGGTCATCTTCCTGTCGCGGGGTAAACGCTCGCTGCGGCGGCTCGCGGGGGCGTGGAGCGAGAACAGCCTCGAAGTGGCCACTCTCTGTGTCGGGATGCTGGTCGCGGCGCTGGTGCTGTGGCGGCCGTGGCTGGTGGTGCTGGTGCTGCCGCCGCTGTACGTGCTGCACCGGAGCGTGCTGGTGCGCCAGCTCGAGTACGCCGCCACCACCGACCACAAGACCGGCCTGCTCAACGCGTCGAGCTGGCACAGCCTCGCCGCCACCGAATTCGAGCGGGCGCGGCGGAACGGCACCCGGATCAGCGTGCTGATGGTCGATCTGGACCACTTCAAGCACGTCAACGACGAACTCGGGCACCTGGTCGGGGACCAGGTGCTGCGCGCGGTCGCCGACCTGATGCGGCGGGAGGTCCGGCGGTACGACCTGTGCGGGCGGTTCGGCGGCGAGGAGTTCGTGGTGCTGCTGCCGGAGACCGGCGTGCAGGCCGCCGCCGAGGTCGCCGAACGCATCCGCGTGGCCATCCGCGAGCACCGCATGGACGAGGCCGTGGTCGGGGAGCGGGCCGCCCGGCTGCGCCTGACCGTCTCGATCGGCGCCGCCGCCTGCCCGCAGGCGGGCGACTCGGTCGAAGACGTCCTGCTGGCCGCCGACAACGCCCTGTTCGCCGCGAAGAGCGCGGGCCGGGACAAGGTCCTCTCCGTCGGCCTGCCCTGACCCCCGCCCGAGTGTGGAGTTCAGCTGCACCAACGTGGGACTCAGCCTCCTGAACGCGGAGTTCGGCTGCCTGAACGTGGAACTCGCCCGAACCCGAGTCCCACGTTCAGGCACCCGAGTCCCACGTTCAGGCAGCCGAGTCCCACACTCCCGCAGCCGAACCCCACACTCGGCGCATCGGACTGGACACGAATGTGGCTTTGGGGGCCGAATCCGCCCCGAAAGCCACATTCGGGGCATGCGATGTCACGAAAGCCACATTCGTGACATCGGCTGCGCCGTGAAAGCCACATTCACGGCATGGGCGCGCGGACCCGGGGTCAGATGTTCAGTTTGCGCAGGGCGGCTGAGTCGCCGCCGCCTTCGCTGTATTCGTGTGCCCATTCCAGCAGTGGCCGTACCGCGCGCAGCAGGGCGCGGCCCTTCGGCGTCAGCCGGTACCAGACCGAGCTGAAGTTGCCGGTGCCCGCGCGCCGCTCGATCAGGTCGTGCTCCCTGGCGCGGCGCAGGGTGTCGGTCAGCACGCGGTCCGACAGCGGCCGCCGGGTGGCGTCGCCGTCGGAGCGGCGTTCGTTGTCGTTGATCGTGGCCAGCAGATCGGTGTACTGCGTCTCCCGCAGGGCGAGCGTGGCCAGCACCGCGATGGTCCAGCGGCCGCGGATCACCGCGACGGCGTCGTTGAGCCGCTCCTGGTACGAGACGTCGAACTCGGCGGCGCTGTCCACGCCGCCAGCTAACACGATCGCCCGCTCCGGCCGCTGCCCCGGTGCGACCGAACGGGTGACAAATGGCCCACTGAGCCTTCCCTCAGTGGGCGCCTTACCTTCCCCTCAGCCGGTCGGCGCCCGGTATCCAGGGAGGTGAACGGCGGCGGCCGGGTGCCCATCATTCGGGGGGCTGATGGGATCGCAGACATCCGGCCGGCCGCCGTTCGACGCTCAGCGCCCGGATTCCCGCGGGTACAGCTCGGCCCGCCTGCTCAGCCCCGAGGCGATCTGCCTGCTCAGGGTGGCCAGGTCGTCCTGGAGCCGGTCGAGTTCCTTCGCGTGCTCGTCCAGCCGTCTGCCGTGCCGGGCGATCTGGATGCCGTACTGACCGATCCGCATCTGCAGCCCGTCCAGCGAATCGCCCGCCACGGTGGGCTCGGGCTCGGCTGCATCCGGGTCGGTCATCGGGGGGACCTCGCTGTGGAACGGCACAAATCAGCAGGGGTTTCCCCGGTCGGCCGAAAGCTAAACCCGCGTCGCCGCGATGACCTTGGTCAGCACCGCGTGCAGTTCCTCCAGTTCCCCGAGTTCCATGCCCAGCCGCTCGACCACCCGGTAGGGGATCTTCTCCGCCTCGGCCCGCAGCCGCCGTCCGGCGTCGGTCAGCTCGACCAGCAGCTCGCGCTCGTTGCCCTCGTTCCGCCGCCGCGTCAGGTAGCCGATGCCCTCCAGCCTCTTGAGCAGTGGCGACAGCGTGGCCGGATCCTGGCGCAGGGTGGCCCCGAGGTCCTTGACCGTGCGCGGGGAGCTGTCCCAGAGCGCCAGCAGCACCAGGTACTGGGGATGGGTGAGCCCGTGCGGCTCGAGCAGCGGGCGGTAGAGCGCGATGACCGATCTCGACGCGATCGACAACGCGAAGCAGACCTGCCGCTCCAGGGCGAGCGGGTTCGGTCCCAGGTCGAGCTCGGCCACGGTGTTTCCTCCGGCACACTAATGGTTAACGCACTAACTGTTAGCGTACGCTACTGGCATGCGGAAGCGACCGAACCCGGTGCTGTGGCTCTGGTACGCGCTCGGCGGGCGGCTGCCCGATCGCCATCGCGAGTGGGTGCTGCACGACGTCACGGCGAAGACCTGGATCCTGCGGCACGCCGCGCGCAGCACGGTGCTGATCCTGCCGCTCGTGTCGGTCTGGCTGCTGCTGCCCGGGCCGCTGGGCCTGCGGTTGTCGCTGGTGCTGATGGCGGCGCTGGTGGGCTACTTCTACTCCTTCGCCTACGTCGAGGAGAGCGGGGAGCACCGCCTGGCCAAGCACGGCTACCCGCGCGGGACCGGCAAGCGCCTGCGCGCGGAGGCCAAGGAGGCCGCCAACGCCGAGGTCACCCAGCGCTACCTCGCCCGCTATCGCGAGTGACTTAGCACTCCCTCACTCGGGGGTGTTTACCCATTGTCCCTGCGCCGCCGGAGGGCGTACCGGAAAATGGGGTCATGGCAGTACGTGAGGGGAAGCAGGGGACGGACGAGGAGCCGACGCCGATCTACGACTCGGTGGCCGGTGAACAGGGCGGTCGCGAAGCCGAGCGGTCGGACGACCCGCGGGTCCAGGCGGGGGACAAGTAAGCCCCGTCAAGCGCGGCGCTGGGCGACGAGCGCTTCGATGCCGTCGAGGATGCGGTCCAGGCCGAATTCCACGTCGGAGTCCTGCATGCCGTCCTCGCCGTAGTCCCCGCTGAGGACCGCGGCCACCCGCGGATAACCGCGCTCGCGCAGCCGTGGCTGCAGGAACTCGTTCAACGCCACGGGCTGCTCGTCGGACGCGCTCGCGCGGATGTCGCGGAGCAGGGCGGCCGTGCTGCGCGCCCAGCCGTCGACCAGCGTCGCGCAGCCGAGCGCGTCGCGGTCGCTGAGCCCCGAGTCCGCCATCGCTTCGAGGAAGACCTCCAGCCAGCGCAGCAGGTTCGGCGTGGTCGGGCCGCCGCGCACCGGCACTTCGAGCAGCCACGGGTGCAGGCGGCAGCGGTCGAGCAGGGCGTGGGCCCAGGTCGTCACCGCGGTGCGCCAGTCGCCGGTCAGCGGCTCCGGGGGGAGGCCCCAGCCGGCTTCGGCGGCCAGCACCAGCAGTTCCTCCTTCGAGCGCAGGTACCGGTAGAGCGCGTTCGCGGTGATGCCGAGGCGTTTGGCGATCGCGGGCATGGACAGCGCCGCGAAGCCCTCGGCGTCGGCCTGGGCGACGGCGGCCTCGACGATCTGCTCGACGCTGTAGGCCGGTTTCGGCCCGCGCCGGGGGGTCGCGGTGTGTCCCCAGGCCAGTGCGGTGCCGGGGGGCAGCAACTCCATCCGATCCTCGTTCACCGGCCCATCCTTGCACTCGAAACTGGTAAAGGCATAAACTGTTAGTGTCTTACACAGTTTCAGTTCGCTAGGGGGATCGTCATGACGGAACCGAACAGGCGGAACGTGCTCCGGGGCGCGGCCGCGCTGGCCGCCGGTGGGGTGGCCGCCACGTACGCGGGCGGGGTGCCCGCGTTCGCCGAGAACACGGAGGCGGTGGTCGGCACGGCCGAGCGGCACCCGTTCCTCGAAGGGGCGTTCGCGCCGGTGCGGGAGGAGGTGACCGCGTTCGATCTGCCGGTCACCGGCCGCATCCCGCGTGAGCTGAACGGGCGCTACCTGCGGACCGGGCCGAACGTGCTGGGCCTGGAGGACCCGCGTGCGCACCACTGGATGCTGGGCGAGGGCATGGTGCACGGCGTCCGGCTGCGCGACGGGCGGGCCGAGTGGTACCGCAACCGCTGGGTGCGCTCGTCGGGGGTCGCGGCCAAACTGGGGGAGCGGTACCCGTGGCAGGCGCCCGCTGAGGACTTCGCGCCGAACACGCACGTGATCAACCACCACGGCCGCATCCTCGCGCTGCAGGAGAGCGGCCCGGCGCCGTACGAGCTCGACGGCGAGCTGAACACGCTGGGCCCGTACGACTTCGGCGGTTCGCTCGACGGCGCCTACACCGCGCACACCAAGTTCGACGCCCGCGCCGACGAACTGCACGCGGTGACCTACCACCCGGCCTGGGACCACGTGCGCCACCTGGTGGTCGACCGGAGCGGACGGGTGGTGCGGACCACGCGCATCGCGGTCGCCGACAACCCGATGATGCACGACTTCGCGCTGACCGAGCGCTACGTGGTGGTGTTCGACGTGCCGGTCACCTTCGACCCGCAGCCGGGCAGGGTGGTGCCCTACAAGTGGAACGTCAACCACCAGGCCAGGGTCGGGGTGATGAAGCGGTCGGGCGGCCCGGTCCGCTGGTTCGGCGTGGACCCGGTGTTCTACTCGCACACCCTGAACGCCTACGAGCACGGCCACTCCGTGGTGGTGGACCTGACCACGCTGCCGGCGCCGTTCGAGGTGGCGGGCAAGCCGGGCCACGGCGGCCCGTTCGCCTCCGGGACGCCGGTGCTGGAGCGGTGGACCATCGACCTGGCCGGCGGCCGGGTGCGGCGGCAGGTGCTCGACGACCGGCCCCAGGAGTTCCCGCGGGTCAACGAGAACCTCGTCTCGCGGCGGCACCGCTACGGTTACGCGGCTTCACCGGGGGACCTGCTCGACGCCTACCTGGACAAGCCGGCCAACACCTTCCGCAACGCGCTGATCAAGCACGACCTGCGTGGCGGGCGTTCGGAGGTGCACCGGTTCGGGCCGGGCGCGGCGGCGAGCGAGGCGGTGTTCGTGCCCGCGGCGCGGAGCAAGGCCGAGGACGACGGGTACGCGCTGGCCTACGTGCACAACCCCGACCGCAACGCCTCGGACCTGGTGATCCTGGCGGCGCAGGACTTCACCGCGAAGCCCCTGGCCCGCGTCCACCTGCCGAAGCCGGTGCCGCTCGGCTTCCACGGCAGCTGGGTGGCGGACTGAGGGCTCTCCGTAATTGCGGACTCCGGCGGCGCGGCTTGTCCCGCGCCGCCGCGACTGGGAGCGTTTTGTGTTGTGGAGCCCAGTATTTCGCGCAGCGTGCAGATCGCCGCCCCGGTCGAGGCGGTCTGGGCGCTGGTCACCGACCTGCCGGGCATGGGGCGCTTCAGCCCGGAGAACGCCGGTGGGCACTGGGTGGCCCCGGCGACCGGACCGGCGGCGGGAGCGCGCTTCCGCGGCACGAACCGCAACGGCAGGCGTGAGTGGCGGACACGGGTACGGGTGATCGCCTGCGAACCCGGCCGCCGCTTCACCTTCGACGTGCGCTCGCCGTTCGGCGTGCGGGTTTCGCGCTGGTCCTACGAGTTCGCCCCGGCCGGGGACGGCTGCCTGCTCACCGAGCACTGGTACCGCGTGGGCAACTGGTTCATCCGCCGGATACTGGGGCCCCGGGTGACCGGCCGGGCCGACCGGCCCGGCTTCAACACCCACTCGATCGAGCACACGCTGCGCGCGGTCAAGGCGCACGCCGAAGCGGTCACTCAGGCAGCGTAGCCCGCCCGGCGAACCACTCCCGCACCTCGGCCTTCATCAGCGACTGCAGCACCACGACGCCGAGCACCAGCTGCAGGATCCCGGACGGCACCCCGCCCTGCGCCAGCGTCATCACCAGGCCGAGCGCGCCGCTGGCCACGGTGATCCATTCGAAGACCAGCGCGAGGGTGCGGACCCAGGGCAGTCGCTGGTGCAGCTTGATCGCGCAGATCAGCAGGGGCAGCGCGAGCACGATGGCGGCCACGCCCAGCAGCAGCGGGGCGGTCAGGTCGTCGCTGCCGTTGTCCAGCGAGACGACCAGCAGCGTGATGAAGAAGCCGATGACGATGCTGAGCAGGGACTGGATGTACAACACGATGCGGGTCTGGCGCAGGGTCTTCGGCAGGCGCTGGTGCTGGTTCGGCTGGACGGTCATCGGCGTGCTCCGGCTTTCCTCGGGGACGGGGCCCACGATTCTTAGCAGGTTTTCCGCGCCGGACCCGGGCAGTGACAGGAAAGTGACTTTCCCGGCGGGGGAGCCACCGGGAAAGTCACTTTTCCGTCACTCGACCGGCCGAGCGGTCAGGTGCTCAGCAGCTGGTTGAAGAAGGACCGGTACTGGCGCAGTGCCAGTCGCAGGTCCTCGGTGGCCACCTCGTCACCGCGGCTCCACTGGCCTTCCAGCTCGCTCTTGTGCGCGGCGAAGGTCGCGGCCAGCGACTGGATCACCTGGGCCACCAGCTCGTCGGCTTCGCGGACCGCGCGCTGCGGGTCGTCGACGAAGGCGGTCTGGATGGCCTGCCAGTTGTCCCGGTAGCCGTTGACCTCGTCGGCGGCGAACAACGGCTGGTTGTTCGGCTCGTCGTCGGTGGCCGTCCCGGGGGAGGTGGTGGCCGGGGTGCCGAGCGTGCCCGCCGGTTCGGTGGAGTGGGGCGTGAAGTCCGGCTCGGGCGCGACGTCCTGCTCGGGGATGGTGTCCGGTTCGGACCCGGCCCTGTCCACATCGGACTCGTGGGTGGTCCGCTCGTCGGGGAGCAGATCCTGGGTGGTCAGATTTTCGTGGCGTTCCATGTCTTACCTGCCGTTCCGTACGTCGTGGCGTTCGTTGGCGGTGTCGTGGCGCTCGTCGATCCGATCATCGGCACGTGCCTCGGTCCGCGTCTCGTTGCGGTCGTCGTGCTGGGCATCGTGCTTCGAGTCGTGCTTCGCTTCGCCGTGCCGGTGGCCGTCCTCGGCCGTGTCATCGCCGAGCAGGTCCTCGAACACGGTGCGGTAGCGCACCATCGCGTCGCGCAGGTCCTCTGTGGACTTCTGCTCGTGCTCGTGACCGACCATGGTCTCGTGTGCGTGGCGGTAGTGGTCGAGCGTCTTCGAGTGCTTCACCGACAGGTCGGCCAGCTGCTGGTCGTAGCCCTCGGTGGGGTACCCGCGCTCGGCCATCAGCTGGGTGAGCACCCGGTCGGCTTCGGCCACCGCCGGCGCCGGGCTGTCGACGAACTGCGCCTGGATCTGCGCCCACTGCGCGGTGTAACGCTCCTTGGCCTGCGGGGAGAGCGGCCGGATGTCGAGCTCGTGGTGCCGCTTCTCCCGTGCGGCCAGTTCCCGCTGCGCCGCCCGCGGATTGTCGTGGTCGGCGACCGCACGCTCGTACTCGGGACCGAACTCCCGCTGCAGCCGCTTGCGCTGTATTTCCTGCATGACCAGCCACACCACCGCGCCGGCGACGACGACGGCGGCGATGACGATCAGGACAACTACCCACGTGGGCATTGGTTTCTCCTCGTGCTCTTGGTGAGCTGACCCCCGCTGAGCACTGGATGCCCGGAACCCGCGAACCGAAAACCCTTGCAGGACAAGGCCTTCGCGATCTTGGGCCATCCGGCGGTACCCGCACCGCCGGATGCCACGCCCACCCGGGACCCCGTCGATGTTCAACGACACCGGCCGGACGGCGCGTGGCCCTCCGCCACCCGAGTGCGGGATTCGGCTGCCCGAACGTGGAACTCGCGTGCCCGAGTGTGGAGTCCGGCTTCCTGAACGTGGAACTCGCGTGCCTGAGTGTGGAGTCCGGCTTCCTGAACGTGGAACTCGCGTGCCTGAGTGTGGGGTTCGGGTGTTTGAACGTGGGGTTCGCGGAGGACGAGTTCTGCGTTCAGGAAGCCGAGTTCCACACTCAGGTAGGCGAAACCTGCGTTCGGGGAGCTGAGTTCTACGGTCGTGCGGGCGAACTCCACACTCAGGCGGGCGGGACGGACGGTGGGGCGTGGGGTTATTCGGCGGGGTAGGGGGTGGACTTCAGGAGGGTGGCCAGGTGGGCGGCGTTGCGGGCGAGGGTGGCGTTGGTGGAGGCGACGGCGTCCGGGGTGCTGTCCAGGTCGTTGTAGTCGCCCGGCGTCATGGCTTCGCCGTTCCAGTACGTGCCGCCCTGGGCGGGGATGGTGAAGCCGGTGTCGTTCAGCGCCTGGAACAGGTCGGCGGTGATCTTGTGCGCGCCGTCCTCGTTGCCGACCACGGCGGTGACCGCGACCTTGCCGAACATCAGCGGGCGGCCCTCGTCGTCCGTTTCGGACAGTTCGGCGTCCAGGCGTTCCAGCACCCGCTGCGCCACGCTCGACATGTGCCCGACCCAGGTGGGTGACGCCATCACCAGGATGTCCGCGCCGAGCACCTTTTCCCGGATGGACGGCCACGCGTCGCCGTCGCCCATGTCCTTTTCCACGCCCGGCCGCACGTCGTGGTCCACCACGCGGATGGACTCGCACTCGACCCCGTGCCCGCGCAGCTCGTCGAGCACCTGACCGGCGAGCAGTTCGGTGCTGGACGGGGCGGGCGACGGCTTCAGGCTGCAAGTCAGTGCCACTGCTCGTAACGCGGTCATGCGGGCCGGTTACCCCGCCGACCACGGGGTAACCGCCCCGCATGACCGAGAACGACAAGAACCAGCCACCCCAGCGACAGGAACCCCCCGGCACCACCGGTGACATGCGACCCGAGCCGCAGGATTCGATGACCGGTTACCAGGGCCGGGACCTCCTCGCGGGCAAACGCGCGCTGATCACCGGTGGTGACTCCGGCATCGGGCGGGCGGTCGCGGTGGCGTTCGCCAAGGAGGGCGCGGACGTCGCCATCGCCTACCTGGACGAGCACGAGGACGCCGAGCACACCGCCGGACTGGTGCGCGCCGAAGGCCGCCGCTGCGAACTCTTCCCCGGTGACCTGGCCGACGGCCGTCAGTGCGCCGCGGTGGTCCAGCAGACGGTGGACTCCCTGGGCGGGCTCAACATCCTGGTGAACAACGTGGCCACCCAGTGGCCGGTGGATTCACCCGAAGAGCTGACCGAAGAGCAGTGGATGCGCACCTTCGACGTGAACATGCACAGCTACTTCCGGGTGACCGCCGCCGCGCTGCCGCACCTGGGCGAAGGCGACGCGATCATCAACACCGGGTCGGTCAACGGCCTGCGGGGCAACAAGTCCCTCATCGACTACTCCGCCACCAAGGGCGCCATCCACGCCTGGACCTACTCCATGGCCCAGGCGCTGGCGGACAAGGGCATCCGGATCAACTGCGTGGCCCCCGGTCCGGTGTGGACCCCGTTGATCCCGGCGACCTTCGACGAGGAGAAGGTCGCCGAGTTCGGGCAGCAGGTGCCCTTCGGACGGGCGGCGCAGCCGGACGAGATCGCGCCGTCCTACGTGTTCTTCGCCTCGAACCGGCTGTCCTCGTACTACTCCGGGGAGGTGCTCGCCCCGCTCGGCGGCGAGACCACCCCGGGCTGAGCCTCAGGCACGCTCGGTGACGCGCGTCCTGCTGGACAGGAACCACATCGCGAGTCCGGCCAGCGCGGTGATCCCGTGCAGCCAGTTGCCCGCGGCGTTGACGTTCAGCACGTCACCGGGCGTGTCGGCACTGCTCGCCAGCACGCCGAACACGGTCATCCCGGTGAGCGCCACGAACAGCACCAGGCCGTAGATCTTCGCCCCGGCCGGTTTGGCCGCCGCGGCCAGGCCCAGCAGCCCGATCACGATGTGCAGCACGTTCTGGACCGCGCTCACGCTGAAGATCCAGACCATGTTGACGCCATCGGGGCCGACCTGCCCGGGTTGCTCGGCGATGGTGAAGCCGAGCACCCCGAGCAGGAGGTAGACCAGGCCGACCACCAGGGCCAGCACCCTTGCCACGTTCATCGCCTCACACCACCGGGTTCAGGCCGCGGCCGACCGCGGAGGCCAGGAAGCACCAGCCCCGCGAGACCGACAGGCAGGGCAGGTGCCGCTCCCGCAGGCGCTTGAGCGCCCGGGTCGACGCGCTCATCGCGGTCTGGTCGACCACCGCGCAGGCGGCTTCGTCGTCGGAACTCTCCACGGCCTGCACACCGTGGCGATCACCCCATTCGGACAGTTCCCGCAGAGCCGCGGAATCGCCGAGGTAAACCACTTTGAGTGTCTGCATTTTCCTCACTCCCCGAAAAGCTTGTGCTCTCCAAGGGGTAACCGCTGCGCCTGCGTCGAAACCCCGGTCGCGCCCCGGGTCACACCTGGTCGCGGGGGATGACCCGGTGCCAGTTCTCGGAGAACACGCGGTGGCCGTTCTCGTAGCCGTCCAGTTCGGCGTGCACGATGAACTCGGTCGGCGTGCAGGTCAGCACGGTGTGGGTCTCCGTGCGCGCCTCCCAGTCCCCGCGGGCGAAGGTCATCGTCCACGCCGTTTCCCCGCGTGCGGAGGAGAAGTCGTCGGCGCGCGAGCTGTAGCGCTCGTAGGCGCGCCTGCCGACCCGCAGGTCGATGTCCTCGAAGTAGTCGACCCCGCTGTCCTTGACGATCTCCAGCGCCGATTCGTAGTCGACCAGGTCACGGCTGACCGTCCACCGCTGCTCGCCGGGCTGCAGCTGGGTCACGGTCATCGGCGCGGTGCCTTCCGGCTCGTCGAACGGGCGCAGCGTCACCTCGTCCGGCTCGCCCAGCGGGCGGATCGGCAGCCGGACCGTGCTTTCCCCGGTGTAGATCTTGAGCCGGGTGCGGGACGGCGGCGGCCAGGCCAGCGGCCAGTACGAAGTGGACAGCGACAACCGGATGCGGTGCCCCGGCGGGAACGCCTGCGCCACCCCGTTCAGCTCGATCGACACGCGGTACCGGCGGCCCGGCTCCAGCGGTTCGGGGTGCTCGTGCCCGTCCCGGTGGGTCAGGTTGAGCAGGCCGTAGGTGACCCGGGTGGCGCGCCCGTCCGGGTAGACGTCCGACAGCCGGACGGCGATCATCGCCACCGGCTCGCTCGACTCGACCTCCAGTTCGACCGTCGGCGCGCCGAGGATCTCGCAGCGCTCGGTCAGCGGGTCGGTCTCGAACACCAGCGAGCCGCCGTCCTCCTCGCGCTGGTCGTACGGCAGGTCCGGCGGCGCGTTGTAGGAGGCCCACTTGCCGGAGAACTGGCCGACCGACAGCGGTGATTCGATCTCCAGCGCCTGCTCGGGGACCACTTCGCCGGGGCGGGCGATCCGGTGCGCGTCGAGCGAGTGCACCGACGGCGTGACGTGCGGCGAGGGCCAGCTGGGTTCGCCGACCCACCGGCCGGGCCTGCTCTCGTAGGCGGTGGACGGGGGCACGCTGTCCTGCATCCACACGCGGAGCATCGGCTCGTCCATCACGTCGTTGTCCTTGCCCGCCAGCCAGTGGTCCCACCAGCGGACCACCTCCTGCAGGTAGCCGATGGCCGGCCCGGGCTGCCCGAGGTGCGGGTACTTGTGCGACCAGGGGCCGATCAGGCCCTTGCGCGGCACATCCAGGTTGCGCATCAGCCGCAAGACGCCGTTGGAGTACCCGTCGGCCCAGCCGCTCGAGGCCAGCACCGGGACCTGGATGTCGCTGTAGTTCTCGCAGACCGACGCGTGGCGCCAGTATTCGTCGCGCCGCTGGTGGGAGAGCCACTTCTCGATCCACAGGCCACTGCCGGACAGCCGCTCCAGCCACATGTCGCGCCACCGGTCGCCGACCAGCGCGGGGTCGGGCGGCAGCGTGGAGTAGGCGAACATGGTGGAGGCCTCGCCCAGGTTGTCCGAGAGCAGGCAGCCGCCCATGTAGTGCATGTCGTCGCCGTAGCGGTCATCGGTGAACGAGGAGATGACGATCGCCTTGAGGCTCGGCGGTTTGCGCGCCGCCACCTGCAACGCGGCGAAGCCGCCCCAGGAGATGCCCATCATGCCGGTGTCGCCGGTGCACCACGGCTGCTCGGCGATCCAGGCCAGCGCGTCCTCGGCGTCCCGTTGTTCCTGTTCGAGGTATTCGTCTTCCAGCACCCCGTCGGACTCGCCGGAGCCGCGGATGTCCACCCGCACGCACGCGTAGCCGTGCCCGGCCAGGTACGGGTGGTGGATGGCGTCGCGTCCGGCGGTCAGGTCCCGTTTGCGGTACGGGATGTACTCCATGATCCCGGGCACCGGCCGCTGGCCGGAATCGGCCGGGCGCCAGATGCGGGCGGCCAGGCGGGTTCCGTCCGGCAGCGGGATCCAGACGTTCTCCTCTTCGATGATCTGCTGCGGTAGTTGTGTCACCGTGCGCATTGCTCGACGGTAACGCCGGGCCCGCCCCGGCGCAGTGGACGGGTTTGATCCGGCCCGCCGGGGTAATCAGGGGCCATGGAGAAATCCCTGCTGCCGACCCCATTATCGCTCTGGATGGACTCGACCGCCGGGCCGGACCGCGGGGGCGGCGCGCTGCCCGGTGAGGTCGACGTGGTGGTGGTCGGTGCCGGGATCGCCGGGCTGACCACCGCCTACGCCCTCGCGCGCGACGGGCGGACGGTGCTGGTGCTGGAGGCGGGGCCGGTCGGTGGCGGGGTGTCCGGGCACACCACGGCGAAGCTCACCGCGCAGCACGCGGAGAAGTACGCCTCCCTGCGTGAGCGCAAGGGGCCGGAAGCGGCCGCGCAGTACGGCCAGGACCAGAGCGCCGCGGTCGACTGGATCGCCAGGACCTCGGAGGAACTGGGGATCGACTGCGCGTTCGTGCGCACCGACAGCTACGTCTACACCACCGGCGAAGAGCGCTTGAGCGACCTGCGTGCCGAAGCGGCCGCGGCCGCCGACGCGGGATTGCCCGCGGAATTCGTCGACGGGGTCGACCTGGACGTGCCGGCGGTGGGCGCGGTGCGCTTCGCCCGCCAGGCGCGTTTCCACCCGAGGCGGTGGCTGCTCGGCCTCGCTTCGGCCATCGAGAAGCTCGGCGGGCAGGTCGCGGAGAACGCCAGGGTGATGCGGGTCGACGAACGCCCGGTGCCGGTCGTCCACACCGAACGCGGCAAGGTCCGGGCCGGGGAAGTGGTGATCGCCACCCACTACCCCCTGCTGGACCGCGGTGTCTACTTCGCCAAGCTCGATCCGGTGCGCGACCTCGTGGTGGCCGGGCCGGTGGCCGAGAGCCACGACGGCATGTTCCTCGACGGTGACACGCACCACTCCGTGCGGTACCACGACAACGGCGGTGAACTGCTGGCCATCGTCGGCGGTGAGCACTACCGCACCGGCGAGGAGGTCGACGTCGAGGCGCGGTACGCCCGGCTGGCGGAATGGGCCGCCCGGCACGTCGGGGTGACCAGGGTGACGCACCGCTGGTCCGCCCACGATCTGTCCACTCTGGACTCGGTGCCCTACGTCGGCCGGTACCACCCCCTGTCCCGGCACCTGTGGGTGGCGACCGGCTTCGGGCAGTGGGGGATGAGCGGCGGTACGGCCGCCGGGCTCCTGCTGGCCGATCTGATCGGCGGCCGGGAGAACCCCGGCGCCTGGCTCTACGACCCGGAGCGCTTCGACCTGCGTTCCGGGATTTCCCTGGCACGCAACAACTTCACCGTGGCCAAACACTACGTCGGCGACCACGTGCGCGCGGTGGGCGCGGACGCCGAGTTCGCCACACTCGGCCTCGGTGAAGCCCGGGTGGCCACTTCCGGCGCGTCCGTGATCGCCGCCTACCGCGACGAGCAGGGCGTGCTTCACCGCCGCCGCGCGCACTGCACGCACCTCGGCTGCGTGGTCGCGTTCAACAACGCGGAGAAGACCTGGGACTGCCCGTGTCACGCTTCGCGGTTCGGCATCGACGGCACGGTCATCCAGGGTCCGGCGACCCGGCCGCTGCCGGAAGCGTGAGCCGCGGGTAGAACTGCTACTGGGGCTGGCCGGACTGCTCGCGCTGAGCGCGGCCCTGCTGCCCAAGCTGGTGACGAACCGGCCGCTGTCCATGCCGTTGGTGCTGCTGGTGCTCGGGGTGGTGATCGGGCTGCTCCCGCTGCCCTCGCCCTACGGGCAGGTGTGGGGCGATCCCACGCCGCACCTGGGCGCTGCAGGTGATCACCGAGCTCGGGGATGGTCATCGCGCTGGTCGGGACCGGGCTGAACACCGATCGCAAGCTCGGCTGGCACGCGTGGAACTCCACCTGGCGGCTGCTGCTGTTCGCGATGCCGCTGTTCATCGGGGTGGTCTTCCTGCTCGGCCACTGGCTGCTGGCGCTGCCCGCCGCGGCCGCACTGGTGCTCGCCGCCGCGCTCGCGCCGACGGATCCGGTGCTGGCCTCCGACGTGAGCGTGCCCGAACCGCACGCGGACAAGGAACTCACCTCGGGCAACGAGGTGCGGTTCACCCTGACCACCGAGGCGGGCCTGAACGACGGCCTGGCCATGCCGTTCATCATGCTCGGGTGGCTGCTCGGCAGGCTGATCTTCGACACCCGATCCGACGAGGTCCGGTTGTCGGAGTACTCGGACGGCCTGGTGGTGCTGGTGCTGGCCTTCCTGCCGTTCGTGGCGGCGGAACTGGTGCAGGGCAACGGATTTCTGGCTGTCTTCGCGGCCGCGGTGACCCTCCGGGCACGTGAGCGCTCGCACGGCTACCACGCCGTGCTGCACGGCTTCGGCGACCAGCTGGAACGGCTGTTCGTCGCGGTCGCGCTGCTCGCACTCGGCGTGGCGATCGGGGACGGGCTGCTGGCGGGCCTGCGGCCGGTCGAAGTGCTGCTGGCCGTGGTGGCGGTCTTCGTGGTGCGCCCGCTGACCAGCCTGGTCTCGCTGATCGGCGCGCCACCGGGCAAACGCGGTTCGCTGGCCATCTCGTTCTTCGGCGTGCGGGGGATCGGCACCCTGTTCTACGTCGTCTACGCCCTCGCCCACGGTGATTTCCCGGTGCCCGACGTGATCTGGCGGGTGGCCGCGGTGGCCGTGGCGGTGTCCGTGCTGGTGCACGGCATCACCGCGGAACCGGCGATGCGCCGGCTGGAACGCCTTGGCGCACAAGGCAGGCGCCGCCGGATCGCCTGAGGAGGGCCAGTATGCTCGGCGACCATGCCGGTAGCGATCGTCACGGGGAGCTCTCGGGGGATCGGCCGCGCCATCGCCGAACGGCTGGCCGCGGACGGCGCCAGGGTGGTGGTCAACTACCGCACCGGCGCTGACGCCGCGGCCGAGGTGGTCCGGACCATCGAGGAGCGCGGCGGGCGGGCCACGGCGGTCCAGGCGGACGTCACGGATCTGGTGCAGCTGCGCCGGTTGTTCGACGCCGCCGGCGAAGTGGACATCTTCGTCAGCAACGTGGGCGTCGCCCGGTTCGGGCCGCTGGCCGAGGTGACCGACGAGCAGTACGACTTCCTCTTCGACATCAACACGCGCTCGACCTTTTACGCGCTGCGGGAAGCGGCCCGCCGGGTGCGGGACCACGGGCGGATCGTGGTGATCTCCAGCGCGGTGGTGGTGACCAACCGGCCGGGCACCGCGCTCTACGCGGCCACGAAAGCGGCGGGGGACCAGCTGGTGAAGGTCGTCGCGAAGGAACTCGGCGGGCGCGGAGTCACCGTGAACAGCGTGCTGCCGGGCGCGGTCCGCACCGACGCGCTCGCCGCGGACGGGCCGCCCGGGGTGATCGAGAGGTCCATCGCGCAGACGCCGCTGAACCGCATCGCGGAACCGTCCGACATCGCCGACATCGTCGGTTTCCTCGCCTCGCACGACGGACGGTGGGTCACCGGCCAGACCCTGCACGCGGGCGGCGGTCAGTTCTAGGCCGCGCAACCACTCCGGTCGGCGCGGATCACCAGCACCTCTTCGAAGTCCTGGCCCGGCTCGATCAGCCCGGTCCGCTCCAGGTAGCGCTTCTGTTCCTGGAGGACGGGGTTGAACGGCACCAGCCGGCGCGCCACCACACCCGCCCGCAGCCGCTGCCGCCGGAGTTCGGTCAGCGTGGCCTCCGGGTCGCACAGCGAAGAGTGCAGCATGAGCAGCGTTCCCTGCCGGGCCAGCAGATCGCGGGCCCTGGCGCACAACGGATCCAGGTACCGGCGGCCGTCCGGGCCAGGAACGTACGGCGGATTCGCCAGCACCACGTCGAACCGGCCCAGCCGACCACGGCCGGCGGGATCACCGCGGAACGCCCGCACCGGCAGCCTGCGCAGGGAACCGTTGAGCCGCGCGCTGAGCACGGCCCGGCGGCAGCGTTCGATGGCGACCACCTCGGCGGCGCCCTCGCGGGCCGCGACCGCCGGGCCCGAGCCGGTGCCCAGGTCGAGGACCCGGGCACCGGGCCGGACGCGGGCGTCCGCCAGTGCCTTGGTGAGCAGGGTGGTATCGGTACGGGCACCGGGGAATCGCAGAGTGGGCACGGCTCCCTGTACCACCGGAGCCGGAGATCGAAACCCTTATGGGCTCAGGGATCGGCGAGCAACTTGCCGCGAAGTCTTTCCAGCGTCTGGGAAAGCAGCCGCGACACGTGCATCTGCGAGATGCCCAGCCGGTCGGCGATCTGGGTCTGCGTCATGTTCCCGAAGAACCGCAGCTTCAGGATCGTGCGCTCGCGCTCGGGCAGTTCCGCCAGCAGCGGCCGCAGGGCCGCGTGGTTCTCCACCGCTTCCAGATCGGTGTCCTCCTCGCCGAGCGTCTCGGCCAGTGGCAGCCGCTCGCTGTCCGAGCTGACCGGCTTGTCCACCGACACCGCCTGGTAGGCGTTGCCCGCCACCAGTCCTTCGCGGACCTCGTCGGCGTTCATGCCGAGCTTTTCGGCGATCTCCGACGGCGTCGGCGCCCGGCCCAGCGTCTGCGCCAGTTCCCCGGTGGCGTGGCTGATCGCCAGGTGCAGTTCCTTGAGCCGGCGCGGCACGCGGACCGACCAGCTGGAGTCGCGGAAGTACCGCCGGACCTCGCCCATGACCGTGGGCACCGCGAAGGAGAGGAACTCGGAGCCGCGCCCGACCTCGAAGCGGTCCACCGCGTTGATCAGGCCGAGGCGGGCGACCTGGAGCAGGTCGTCGAAATTCTCGCCGCGCCCCGAGAAGCGGCGGGCGATGTGCTCGGCCACCGGCAGGTATTCGGTGACCAGGCGGTCCCGTAGTTCGTCGCGGCGGCGATCGCCCGGCGGCAGCCCGGCGAGTTCGGCGAACAGCGGGGCGCAGTGGGCGTACTGCTCGCCCCTGGCTTTCGGAGCCGACTCCTGGCTCACTGGCCCCCCGTCCTCGTGGCCATCACCAGGTCGATGGTCACCACGCGGCCTCCCTGCTCGGTCACCTGGTACGAGGCGGAGTCGGTCACCGTCTTCACCACGTGCCAGCCGAAGCCGTCGGTCTCGGGCACGGCCTGGTCCGCGGTCGGCGCGGACACCGATACCGCCAGCTCGGCGGCGGAGAGCCGGTAACGGCAGCTGACGCTGGAGCCGACCTCGGCGTGGTGGACCAGCCAGGAGGCGACCTCGTCCACGGCGATCTTGAAATCGGCGATGGCGTCGAGGTCGAAATCCTCCTTCGTGGCCACCGCCTCGGCGAGCATCCGCAGCAGGGGGAGGTGCTCCAACCGGGCGGGAACGCTGAGTTCGACGTGCTCGGTGAGCAGGGCGTCGATCTGCCCGCTCAGTTCAGTATCGGCCATCGGCGTGCTCCCGGGGGTGAACTGGTGTTGCCATGACCGGGGGAGTACCCGCCCGCAGGCCCGGCACACACCGATTTCCCGGCTCGTGTAACGGGCTCGCGAGCGGGTATCCCACCCGGATGAAACTGGGTGTCCTGGACATCGGCTCCAACTGCGCCCAACTGCAGATCGTCGACGGCGCGCCGGGCGCGCCGCCGCTCCCGGCGATGGCGATCAAGGAGCCGACGCGGCTGGCGGAGGAGATCGAAGACAACGGCGAGCTCAGCGAACGCGGGGTCGCCAGAGTCATCCGCGCGGTCGGCCAGGCGCTGGTCGCGGCGCGGCAGAACCACGTGGAGGAGCTGTTCGTCTACGCCACTTCGGCCATCCGGGACGCGGGCAACCGGGACGAGGTGCTCGACTCGGTCGAGGCGGAGACCGGGATCCGGCCGCAGTTCCTCACCGGCGAAGACGAGGCGCAGCTGACCTATGCCGCCGCCCACCGCTGGTACGGCTGGTCGGCCGGGCGGATCCTGCTGCTCGACATCGGCGGTGGCTCGCTGGAGATCGCGCTGGGCCGAGACGCCAAGCCCGACCTCGCGCTGTCGCTCCCGCTCGGGGCCGGCCGCCTGACCAGGGACTTCCTGCCCGACGACCCGCCGAGCGGCCGGCAGCTGCGCGACCTGCGGCGCCACATCCACGCCACGCTCCGCGAAATCTCCGACCGCCTGCGCTGGGAAGGGCCCGCGGCCAGGGCCGTGGTCACCTCGAAGACGTTCAAGCAGCTGGCACGGGTGTGCGGGGCGGCACCGCAGCGCAAGGGGCCGTTCGTGCACCGCGAGCTGAGCGCCGCCGACCTCCGGGCCCTGGTACCCGAGCTGGCCGCGCTGCCTGCGGCGAAACGAGCCAAGCTGCGCGGGATCTCGGCGTCGAGGGCGGGGCAGATCGTGGCCGGGGCGGTGGTGGCCGAACAGGTGATGAAGGCCTTCGACCTGACCTCGGTGGAGCTGTGCCCGTGGGCCCTGCGTGAGGGCATCATCCTGCGGTACCTGGCCGGGCTGCCCGACCAGGTGCCCGACCTGCACCTGCAGCCCATCAGCGGCACCATCCGCCCGGACGACGCGGTGCCGCTGCGCCCGGTGGCGGACTGCGACCTGCCGATCGGCTGACGCCGCCCTGCGGGTTCGCCGCGCTCGCCCTACGGTCACCCGGAGAGGGCGAGCGGAAGGAGGCAGCCGTGTTCACCGATCGCCGGGACGCGGGACGGCAACTCGCCGGGCAGCTGGCCGGACGGTGGCACGCACCGCTGGTGCTGGGCCTGGCCCGCGGCGGGATGCCGGTGGCGGCCGTGATCGCCGCCGAGCTCGAGGCCTCGCTGGACGTGGCCGTGGCCCGCAAGATCGGGGCGCCAGGCCAACCCGAATGGGGGATCGGCGCGGTGACCGCCGCCGGACCGCCGATCTTCGACCGGGTGAGCGTGTCCCGGCTGGGGCTGTCCGAGGACCAGCTGGCGTCCCTGTGCGAGGAGGAACGCGCCGAAGCGGCCCGCCGCGTCGAGCTCTACGCGGACGGCCGCGCGCCCGAACCCCGTGCCGGTCGCGAGGTCATCGTGGTGGACGACGGCCTGGCCACCGGTGTGACGGCCATCGCCGCCCTGCGTGCCCTCCGTGCCGAGTCACCGCGCTCGCTGACCTTCGCCGCGCCGGTGGGGGCTCCCGAAGCGGTCGAACGGGTGCGCCGCGAGGCCGACGACCTGGTCTGCCTCGTCGTGCCGTCGCGCTTCACCGCCGTCGGCCGCTGGTACGGCGATTTCGCCCAGACGAGCGACACCGAGGTCATCGGGCTGCTGGGCAACGCGCGCCAGTTCAGTTGAGCGTGACGATCGCGGTGTTCAGCGCCGTGGCGAACCTGCAGCCAGGCGGCGACCGGGGAGCGGCGGCGGAACAGCAGGATCCACGGCGACCGCGACGACGAAAACTGGTCACCGACATCGGTGTGCCCGCGCGGTTCAGCCCGGAGTTGCGGCGCGTGCGCTGGCTCGGCGGGGCGACCGGACCGGCGATCGACGCGGAGTTCGAAGGGCACAACGAGAACCCGGTGCTGGGCACTTGGCGCACGATCGCCACCGTCGTCGAGTTCGACGAACCGCGAGTCTTCGCCTGGGCGGTCGCCGATCCGGACGGCCGGTTCGGCGAGGTCACCGGCCGTCCGATGGCCACCTGGCGCTTCGGCGTCGAGCCGGGGCCCGCCGGACCTGCGCGCCGGGATGGAGCAGACCCTGCGCGGCCTCAAGTCGCTCGCCGAGGACCCGGCGAGCTGAGCCCCGGCAGCAGCTTGTCCAGGGTCACCGGCAGCTCCCGCACCCGCACCCCGGTCGCCCGGTGGACCGCGTTGACCACGGCCGCCGCCGTGCCGACGATGCCGATCTCGCCGATGCCCTTGGCGCCCATGGCGTTGACGTGCGGGTCGTGCTCGTCGAGCCATTCCGCGGTGATCTCGCCGACGTCGGCGTTGGCGGTGATGTGGTACTCGGCGAGGTCGTGGTTGACCACGTGGCCGAAGCGCGGGTCGAGCACGCTCTGCTCGTGCAGCGCCATCGACAGGCCCATGGTCATCCCGCCGACCAGCTGCGACCGGGCGGTCCGCGGGTTGATCACCCGGCCCACCGCGAACACCCCGTGCAGGCGCGGCACGCGCACCTCGCCGGTGTCGGCGTGCACCCTGGCTTCGGCGAACTGCGCGCCGAACGCGGACATCGCGAACCGTTCCTCGTCGGGGTTCTTGCTCACCGACCCCTCGGCTTCGTCGCCGTCGGCGGGCTCGGTGCCGAACTTCTCGCGGAAGGCCAGCGCGGCGTCGACCACGGCCGAACCCCAGGTGATCATGCCCGAGGATCCGCCCGCCACCGAGGCGTTCGGGTAGTCGGTGTCGCCGAGGCGCACCTCGACCTCGCCGACCGGCACGCCGAGCGCGTCGGCGGCGATCTGCGGCAGCGTGGTCCACGTGCCGGTGCCGAGGTCCGCCGCGCCGATGTCGACGGTGTAGCGCCCGCCGTGGAAGCGGATCGCGGCGGTCGACTCCGGCATCCGGTTCACCGGGTACACCGAGGCGGCGACGCCGTAGCCGACCAGCCAGTCGCCCTCACGCCGCGGGCCGCGCTCCGCCCAGCCGAACCGCTCGGCGCCGGTGCGCAGGCACTCGGCCAGGTTGCGGCTGGAGAACGGCTTTCCGGACTCGGGATCGGTGTCCGGGTCGTTGCGCAGGCGCAGCTCGATCGGGTCCATGCCGAGCGCGTCGGCCAGTTCGTCCATCGCGACCTCGGGCCCGAACATGCCGGGGCACTCACCGGGGGCACGCATCCACGAGGGCACCGGAACGTCCAATGCGGACAGCCGGTGCGCCACCCGCCGGTTCGGCGCCGCGTACATCGTCCGCGACGGCTTCCCGCTCTCCTCGGCGTACTCCTTGATCCTCGAGGTCTGCTCGGCGACGTCGAAGGCGATGGCCGAGAGCCGCCCGTCGCGATCGGCCGCCAGCCGGGCGCGCTGGATGGTCGGCGTGCGGTACCCGGTCAGCGAGAACATCTGCTGCCGCGTCAGCGCGAGCTTCACCGGACGGCCGGGCAGTGCCCTGGCGGCCATCGTGGCCAGGATGACGTTGGCGTGCGGCATGCCCTTCGAGCCGAACCCGCCGCCGACGAACGGGCAGACCACCCGGATCTGCCCGGTGTCCAGCCCGAAGACCTCGGCCACCTTGGCACGGGTCGGGTGCACGCCCTGCGTGGACTCCCACAGCGTCAGCGTGCCGTCCTCCTGCCAGAGCGCGGTCGTGGCGTGCGGCTCCATCGGGTTGTTGTGGTACATCGCGGTCCGGTAGGTCTGGTCGACCACGACGTCGGCTTCGGCGAAGGCGGTCTCGACGTCACCGGTGGTCTCGGCGTCGTAGTCGCCGTCGGCGGTGAGTTCGGTTTCGTGCTCCTGCTCGACGTAGGTGACTTCGACGAGGTCCGCGGCCTGGCGGGCGATTTCGGCGGTTTCGGCCAGCACCGCGCCGATCAGCTGCCCGCGGAAGGCGACCTCGGCCGACTGCAGCACGGCGAGTTCGGCGTCCTCTGTGGACGCGAGGCGCTCGGCGTTCGCTTCGGTGAGCACCGCGAGCACCCCGGGCAGCTTCTCCGCTTCGGCGGTGTCCAGCCACGTCACCCGGCCTCGCGCGATGTCGGCCTGCACCGGGTGGCAGTAGGCGGGCTGGTCGACCTCGGCCTCGTAGGCGTAGGTGGCCGTGCCGGTCACCTTGGCCCGGCCGTCGCGGCGGGGGAGGGACTGGCCGATCGCGCGGGCGGTCACCGGGGCTCCCCGGCGAGGTCGCGCAGGGTGGCCACCAGGGTGCGGGTCAGCAGCGGGATCTTGAACCCGTTGCCGCCGTCGATCCCGTCGACCGCGACGGCGTCGGCCAGTTCGGCTTCGGCTGCTTCCCGGTAGGTGTCCTCGTTCGCGGGCGCGTCGCGCAACACCGCTTCGGCCCGGTGCGCCCGCCACGGTTTGTGCGCCACCCCGCCGAACGCGATCCGCGAATCCCGGACGACCCCGTCCTCGACCCGGAGGGCGGCGGCGACCGAGACCAGCGCGAACGCGTACGACGCGCGATCGCGGACCTTGCGGTAGGTGGAATTCGCCGCGATTGGCGCCTCGGGCAGGTCGATCGCGGTGATCAGCTCACCGTGGCCGAGCACGGTGTCGAGCTCGGGGTGCTCGCCAGGGAGGCGGTGCAGTTCGCCGAACGGGATGCCGCGCTCCCCGGCCGTGCCGAGCACCTGGACCTCGGCGTCGAGCGCGGTCAGCGCGACCGCGAGGTCGGACGGGTGCGTGGCGATGCAGTGCGGTGAGGCACCGAGCACGGCGTGGTGGCGGGTGTAGCCGCCGAACGCCGAACAGCCGCTGCCCGGCCGGCGCTTGTTGCACGGCGTGGTGAGGTCCTGGAAGTACACGCACCTGGTGCGCTGCAACGGGTTCCCGCCGGTGGTGGCCATGTTGCGCAGCTGCCCGGAAGCCCCGGCGAGCACGGCCTCGGCGAGCACCGGGTACCGCTCGCGGACGCGGTGGTCGGCGGACAGGTCGCTGTTGCGCACCGCGGCGCCGATCCGCAGGCCGCCGTGCCGCCCGGTGATCTCCGCCGGGGTCAGCGCCGTCACGTCGACCACCAGCCCCGGCGTGGTGATGCCGAGCTTCAGGTGGTCGACCAGGTTCGTGCCACCACCGAGGAAGACCGCCGACGGATCGGCGGCCACGGTCCGCACGGCGGTGGCGGCGTCGGCGGGTGCGCGGTAGTCGAACGGTTTCATCCCCGGCCCGCCTGTTCGATCGCGGCGACGATGCCGGGGTAGGCCCCGCAGCGGCACAGGTTCCCGCTCATCCGCTCGGCGATCTCGTCGTGGTCGAGTCCGGGCCGCTCGGTGACGTCGGTGATGTTCTCGGTCGCGTGGCTCGGCCACCCCCGCGCCACCTCGTCGAGGACCCCGACCGCCGAGCAGATCTGCCCGGGCGTGCAGTACCCGCACTGGAACGCGTCGTTCTCGATGAACGCGCGCTGCATCGGGTGCAGTTCACCGTCCTCGGCCAGCCCGTCCGCCGTGGTGATCTCGTCCTCGCCGGTGGCGACGGCCAGCGTCAGGCAGCTCAGCACCCGCCTGCCGCCGACGAGCACCGTGCAGGCCCCGCACTGGCCGTGGTCGCACCCTTTCTTGGGGCTCGGGTTGCTGAGCCGGTCGCGCAGGGCGTCGAGCAGCGTGGTCCGGGTGTCGACGGGCAGCCGGTGTTCCTGCCCGTCGACCCGGAGCGTGACCTCCGCCTCCATCAGGCGGTGGCGCCCTCGTCGTGCACCTTGTGCTTGCCCTCGGCGAACTCCTCGACGATCTTCGCGCAGAAGGCGGGCAGGTCGTCGGGGTTGCGGCTGGAGACCAGGCCGTTGTCGTTGACCACTTCCTGGTCCACCACGTTCGCCCCGGCGTTGCGCAGGTCCGTGCGGATGCTCGGGTACGAGGTCAGCGTGCGGCCCTTGGCCACGCCCGCTTCGATCAGCGTGATCGGCCCGTGGCAGATGACGCCGACCGGTTTGCCCGCGGCGAAGAAGTCGCGCACGAAGCCGACCGCGGATTCGTCCATCCGCAGCTTGTCCGGGTTGATCGTGCCACCGGGCAGGATCAGCGCGTCGAACTCGGCGGCCGAGGTCTCCGACACCACGCGGTCGACGGGGAACTTGTCGGCCGGGTCGAGGTCGGAGTTCATCGCCTGGATCTCGCCGGGGGACAGGGAAACCAGGGTCACCGTGGCGCCTTCGGCTTCGACCGCCTTGCGCGGTTCGACCAGTTCGACCTGCTCGACCCCGTCGGCGGCGAGCATGGCGACAGCGCGTCCGGTCAGTGTGGAGCCCATGTTCGGCAGTCCTTTCGCGTGGGGATCTTCCGGCGGATACCACGGTGCCGGTTCGGCAAACGTGCCCGGCGACCGCGAAGCCCGTCGCCGCATTTGTCGGAAAATCCGGTTTCGCCTCGTGGGCGAACGGGTACCTACCGGCAACTCTCCCGTGAGGATCGAGACCATGGACACGACGCGCGGCGACAACCTGGGTGGCGGGCTGGTGTCCCTGGCCGCCCGCGCCGAAGAACTCACCCGCTGCCTCTACTACCGGACGGTGGACCCGCACGGCGCGCCCGTGGCAGGCGATCCCGGCGAGCTGAGCCTGCTCCTGGGCCACCTGCGGTCGCTGACCGACAACGTCGCCCGCACCCTGCCCGGCCTCGGCGGCTGGCTGGAAGACCGGGCGCTCACCGGCGAACTCGGCCCGCCGCAGGGGTTCGAGGCACTCACCCAGGCGCTGGTGGAGGTCAGCTCCGCGCTGTCGTGCGCCAGGGAGTCGGCCGCGCGGCTGGGACGGCAACTCGACATCGCCGAGAACGTCTGCCGCACGCTCGACACCGCCTGAACCCGGGCTCGACCCCGCTCAGGATGGTCGCCGGTGCCGCGCCAGCGGCCCCCATTCGGGTGAGTTCTGCTCGCTGACCAGTTGTTCGGCCTCTCGCAGCACTTCTTCGCCGATCCAGGCCACCGGCCGGTCGCAGACCACCAGCGGCTCGTTGTCCGGGCCGCGGGCCTGCTCCTGCCCGCTCAGCACCCACGGCACCACGCCGGGGCCACGCAGTTCACGCAGGTGCTCGTAGTCGTGGAGGCGGCGGGCCAGCCACAACCGCAGCGGCCGGTCACCCCACCAGGGCTCCACGCGCAGCGGGTTGGCCGACAACCCGGGCAGCTTCACCCCGGTCAGGCCGTCCCGGCTGGACTGCGCGGCACGGTCGCCCAGGTCGGTGTCCGGGCCGTGCGACCACCGGACGAACAATTCGCCCTCGGCGCGGTTGAACACCTCCGCCAATTCGTCCAAGGAGGAAACGGTCGGCATGTCTTTCACGGGGAGCGGATTACCCAGGAAGGATGGTCTCAACCACGTTTCGCGGGGTCCGGGAACCGGACACGACCGGGCGACGACCAGAATGGCGGAACCACATCGTCTCGGAAGGTGTCAGCTTGATGTCGCGCAGTAACCGCACCAGCAATCCCGTCACGGCCAAACGCGGCCTCTCGCCGAACGTCCTGGTCACCCTGGTGATCGTGGTGGTCGCGGTACTCGTGGTCGGCGGGGTGCTCCTGTTCAGCGGCGGGGACGACAACGCCGACGGTGGCACCGACCAGCCGCGTGTGGCGGCCGAGGTGCTGCGCAAGCCGGACAGCCACACGCTGACCGAGGCGCCCGACGGCAAGGTCACCCTGGTCGAGTTCCTCGACTACCAGTGCCCGGCCTGCGCGTCGTACTACAAGAACATCACCAGCAAGATCGAGCAGGACTACGCCGGGCGGATCACCTTCGTCACCCGGAACTTCCCGCTGGAGATGCACCCGCTGGCGCTGCCCGCCGCCCAGGCCGCCGAGGCCGCCTCGCTGCAGGGCAAGTACCGCGAGATGTACCACGCGCTGTACGACAACTTCCAGCAGTGGGCGATCACCGCGGACGGCCAGAACGTCAACTCCGACGAGGCCGCCGCGAAGACCGTCTTCCAGGGTTACGCCACCCAGTTCGGCCTGGACGTGGCGAAGTACCAGGCCGACCTGACCAGCCCGCAGGTGCAGGCCCGCATCGACCAGGGCCGCGCCGACGGGCAGCAGGCCGGGGTCACCAGCACGCCGACGCTGTTCGTCAACGGCCTCAAGTTCACCCCGAAGGGCGAGACCTTCGGCGCGGTCGACCAGGAACTGCGCGAGCTGATCGACAAGGAACTCGGCTGATGGAGACGCGGCGCGGGCTCGCCTGGCTCTACACCGTCGGCGGCGGCATCGGGCTGATCGCGGCCGCCGCGCTGATGCTGGAGAAGCTGGCCAAGCTCAAGAACCCGGACTATGTGCCGACGTGCTCGCTCAACCCGGTGGTCTCGTGCGGTTCGGTGATGGACAGCACGCAGGCCGCCGCGTTCGGCTTCCCGAACCCGTTGCTGGGCATCGCCGCCTTCGCCGTGGTCACCACGGCCGGGGTGGTCATGCTGGCCGGGTTCGTCCCGCCGCGCTGGTTCCGCATCGGCATGCAGGTCGGCGCGACCTTCGGCGTGCTCTTCGTGCACTGGCTCGTTTTCGCCAGCCTGTACCAGATCCACGCGCTGTGCCCGTACTGCATGGTGGTGTGGGCGGTGGTGATCCCGATCTTCTGGTACACCACGCTCGACAACCTGCGCAGCCCGAAGCTGTCGCGCTGGCACAGCGCGGTCCTCGCGGCGTGGTACGTGCTGATCGCCGCGCTCATCCTCCAGGCGTTCTGGGACTACTGGACCTCCTGAGCCGCGAGCACGGTGAGCATGCGGTCGAACAGGCCGCCGAGCAGCTCGACCTCCTCGCCGGACAACGGATCGAAGAAGAACCGCCGCACCGTGGCCACGTGCTCCGGTGCGGCGGCTTCGATGGCCTCGCGGCCGGTGGCGGTCAGCCGGATCATCGAGCCGCGGGCGTCGTCGGGGCAGTCTTCGCGGACGACCAGCCCGCGTTTTTCCATCCGGCTCACCTGGTGCGAGAGCCGGCTGCGTTCCCAGCCTGCCCGCCGGCCGAGTTCGCGGGCCCGCAGCAGGCCCTCCGGTGCCTCGGACAGCGGCGCCAGCAGCGTGTAGTCCGCTGTGGACAGTCCGGAATCCCGCACCAGCTGGCGTTCCTGCGCGGCGTGCAGTTCCCGCTGCACCGCCAGGTAGGCCTGCCAGACCTGCTGCTCGCGCTCGCTCAGCCACCGCGGTTCGCTCATCGGGCCACGGTAACACGGTTTTGTTGACGCATCATCATCTCCGGCGTAGCTTGGCGGGCATGGACTTGGGCATCTACAGCTTCGCCGACCGCCACCCGGACCCGCGCACCGGCGAGCAGGTGCCGGTCTCCCGCGCGCTGAAGAACACCGTCGAGCGCATCAAGCTGGCCGACGAGCTGGGCCTCGGTTTCTACGGGGTGGGGGAGCACCACCTGGAGAACTACGCCAGCTCGAACCCGGGCACCGTGCTCGCGGCCGCGGCGAGCGTGACCGAGCAGATCACCTTGAGCAGCGCGGTCACCGTGCTCAGCACCGAGGACCCGGTGCGGGTGTACCAGCAGTTCACCACGCTGGACCAGCTGAGCGAGGGGCGCGCGGAGCTGCTCGCCGGGCGTGGCTCGTTCACCGAGTCCTTCCCGCTCTTCGGCGCCGACCTCGGCGACTACGAGGACCTGTTCGAGGAGAAGCTCGCACTGCTGCTGCGGCTCGACCGCGAAGACCCGATCACCTGGTCCGGCCGGTTCCGGCCGCCGCTGGAGGGCGCGCGCGTGCTGCCGCGGCCGTATGACCGGCGACTGCGGATCAGCGTCGGCACCGGCGGCAACCCCGAGTCCTCGATCCGGGCGGGCCTGCTCGGCCTGCCGGTGGTCTACGCGATCATCGGCGGCCGTCCGGAGCGCTTCGCGCCGCTGGTCGACCTCTACCGCCAGGCGGGGGAGTCCGGTGGGCACACGAAGGACGAGCTGAACGTCACGATGAGCGCGATCGGGCTGATCGCCCGCGACTCGCAGGACGCCAAGGAGACCTTCTACCCGTACTGGCTCGAGACGATGAAGTACGGCGCGCGGGCTCGCGGCTGGCAGGTGCCCACCCGCGGTGAGTACGACGAGTTCGCGCGCGGGGCGCAGTCGATCTTCGCCGGCAGTCCGGACGAGGTGGCCGAGCGGCTGATCTCGGTCGGCGGGCTGGCCGGCGCCGACCGGTACGCCCTGCAGATGGACTGGGCCGGGGTGCCGCACGACCGGGTGATGACCGCGATCGAGTTGCTCGGTACCGAGGTGCTGCCCCAGGTGCGAAAAGAACTCGGCTGACGCTGCCGGTGTCGCTCCGTAACCGTCCACTGCGGACGAGTCACGTCGCTGCGTCCCGCGTTACGCACAACCGGTGATCCACCCGGGTTGTCCGCCGCCGATCTCTGGTGTTTCCGGCTCCGGCGTGGTTTGGTCGATGCCTACCTGGCCGGACCACGGAGTTGTGATGGGTGCGCACAAGAAAACATCGTTGTGGGCCGGCATGTCCCAGCTGTCCTTCGGCGGCTGGGGCGACTACCAGCAGTGGGCGGATCACGACTTCCAGCCCAAGCCGCTCGACGAGCCGGAGCCGGAGCCGTCACAGCCGGTGACGGCCGAAGCCCCGCCGACCAGACCGGTCCCGCAGGCTCCACCGCCGCAACCATCGCCGCCCCTACCGGAACCGGAGCCCGAACTGGTGGACGAACTGCCCGGCGAGGGCCACGACCAGGACTTCATCCGCGCGCGCCCGTACGTGCGCACCGGCGGCCGCACCGGCACCCGGCACGACCTGCGGGTCGAGGTGATGGTGTCGACCAAGCGCGGGGTCCAGTTCGACCGCACCCGGTTGTCCAGGGACCACCAGCTCATCTGCGACCTGTGCCGCCACCCGCTCTCGGTCGCGGAACTGGCCACCCACCTGCGCAGCCCGCTCGGCGCCGCCCGGGTGCTCATCGGTGACGCGCTCGACCTCGGCCTGCTGGAGATGCGGGCGGCCCCGCAGCTGACCGCCAACGGCCGTCCGCCGGTCGACCTGATGTACCGCGTGCTGGAGGGCCTGCACCGGCTCACCTGAGAAATCGCATGCGATTTTGCTGGATCGCATGCGATCGTGGGCGCATGCACCTGCGCGACGATCCGGCCTGGCGGCCGGACACCCGGTTCCTTTCCCACCACGAGCGCCTGACGGCCGCCGAGTGGCTCGACCGGCTGCGGTCGGCACCCGGCGTGGACGCCCGGCCCGACGTCTATGGCGAGGGGCCCGGCCTGCGTGAGCTGGAGGCGGAGGTGGCGGGCCTGCTCGGCAAGCCGGCCGGCCGGTTCGTGCTCAAGGGCGTGATGGCGCAGCAGGCGATGCTGCGCGTGTGGACCGAGCGCAGCGGCAGCCCGGTCGTCGCGCTGCACAGCCGCAGTCACGTCGAACTGGACGAGGACGGCGGGTACCAGCGGCTGCACGGCCTGGTTCCGGTGCGCCTGGGCACCTGGAGCCCGTTCACCGCCGCCGACCTGGACGCGGTGGCCGAGCGCGTGGGCGTGGTGGTGGTCGAACTGCCGATCCGGCGTGCCGGGCACAAGCTGCCGTCCTGGGACGAGCTGAGCGCCATTTCCGCGTGGTGCCGCGAGCGCGGGGTGCCGCTGCACTTCGACGGCGCCCGGCTGTGGGAGAGCACGCCGTACTACGGGCGGTCGCTGGCGGAGATCGCGGCGCTGGCGGACTCGGTGTACGTGTCGTTGTACAAGACGATCGGCGGGCTCGGCGGCTGCGTGCTCGCCGGTGAGGCCGAGCCGATCGCCAGGACGCGCCCGTGGACCACCCGGCACGGCGGCGACCTCTACACGGTCTTCCCGTACGTGCTGGCCGCACGTGCCGGGCTGCGCACGCACCTGCCGCGCATGGCCGGATACCGCGAACGCGCGCTCGGACTCGCGACCGCGCTGGCGCGGGTCCCCGGTGTGCGCATCACCCCGGAACCACCGCACACCAACGCTTTCCAGGTCTACCTGCCGGGCACGCCGCAGCGGCTCGCCGCCGCGAACCGGGCGCTGCTGGAGCGGGAAAACGTGTGGTTGTTCGCCAACTTCACCGAAACTCCGGTGCCCGGGCTGGCGATGGCCGAGGTCGGCGTGGGCAGCTCGACCGCCGCGTTCACCGACGTGGAGGCGGCGGATCTGGTCGGCGGGCTGGTCGAGGAGGCGCGGTGAACCGGGCCGATCTCGAAGAGTTGCTGCGCACCCGGATCCTGGCCGCGGAGATCGCGCCGGGGGAGCGGATCAACGAAAGCGCGCTCGCCGACGACCTCGGCGTCAGCCGGACACCGGTGCGGGAAGCGTTGCTGCGCCTGGAAGGCGGCGGACTGGTCCGGTTCGAACGGGGCCGCGGTTTCCTCGCGGCCGACCTGAGCGGGGACGAGGTCCGCGAAACCTATCCGATCATCGCGCACCTCGAAGAGTGGGCGGTGCGCGGCACGGGATCCACTTTGCGCGGGCTGGCACCGAAATTGACGGAGATCAATTCCGCTTTCGCCGCGGCCGCCGATCCCGCGGCGGCGCACGGGTTCGACGCCGAGTTCCACCGCGTGCTGGTTTCCCGGTGCGGCAACACCCGGCTCCTCGAATTGATCAACGGGCTGTGGCGGACCATCCGCCGCTACGAGCACGTCTACTTCGCCGAGGCCGCCGACCACCGCGCTTCGGTGGCGCAGCACGCGGAAATCGTCGCCGCGGTCGCCGCCGGTGACGTGGCCCGAACCGCGCGTGCGGTCGCCGAGAACACCACGGAGTCGATGCACCTCCTGCTCGCGCGGCTCTGACCACTCCCGATTGAAAGCGCTTCCCCTGATCGGCCTATTCGAAACTTTCGAATAGGCCGATCGGCGTTTGTCGCGGTTTACGAGCAGGTTGTCCGGCTGCTTGACGCGGATGGACGAGGCGGTTAGTTTTTGATCGCGATAATTTCCGATAGTTTCAGGAAGCGATCGGCAGAGTTCGTCGAGGAGGACGGCGTGACCGCACGAACCGGCCCGAGCCGCCGCCAGCGGTTCACGCGGGACCGGTTCCTGGTGTTCGCCGCGCTGCCCGGCATCACCCTGCTCGTGCTGTTCCACTACGTGCCGCTGCTCGGCAACGTGATCGCGTTCAAGGACTACCAGCCCTACCTCGGCATCCTCGAGAGCCCGTGGGTCGGCCTGACCAACTTCGACGTGGTCTTCGGCGGCGACCCGGCCTTCCTCAACGCGCTCACCAATACCCTGGTGATCACGCTGCTGCAGGTGATCGTGGTCTTCCCGGTGCCGATCGCGCTGGCGCTGCTGCTGGACAGCCTGATCTCCGAACGGCTCAAGCGGGTGGTGCAGAGCGTGCTCTACCTGCCGCACTTCCTGTCCTGGGTGATCGTGGTGGCGATCTTCCAGCAGATGCTCGGCGATTCCGGGCTGCTCAACGGTTTCCTGCGGGAGAACGACTTCACCACGGTGAACGTGATCGGCTCGCCGGAGCTGTTCAAGGCGCTGATCACCAGCCAGGTGCTGTGGAAGGACGCGGGCTGGGCCACCATCCTGTTCCTGGCCGCGCTGTCGCGGATCGACACGACGCTGTACGAGGCGTCGGCGATGGACGGCGCGAGCCGCGCCCGCCAGCTCTGGCACGTCACCCTGCCCGGCCTGCGCGGCATCATCGTGCTGCTGCTCATCCTGCGCCTCGGCGACGCGCTGACCGTCGGCTTCGAGCAGATCATCCTGCAGCAGGCCGCGGTGGGCGCCGACGCCAGCGAAGTGCTGGACACCTACGTCTACAACAACGGGATCCTGGCGGGCAGCTGGGGCGTCAGCGCGGCGGTCGGCCTGGTCAAGGGGCTGGTCGGGGTGGCGCTGGTGCTCAGCGCGAACAAGCTGGCGCACCGGTTCGGCGAGCAGGGGGTCTATCAGCGATGAGCGCGCTCGAGGGACCCTCCGTCTTCGGCAAGGCGGTCAAGGCCGTGGTGCTGACGCTGTGCTGCGCCGTGGTGGTGGTGCCGTTCGCGGGCATCGTGTCGACCAGCCTGGCCACCCGGGAGGACGTGACCAACGCCGGTGGGTTCGTGCTGATCCCGCGCTCGATCAGCTTCGACGCCTACCACGCGATCCTGTCCGGCGGCGTGGTCACCAGGGCGACGCTGGTCAGCCTGTTCGTCACCGTGGTGGGCACGCTGCTGAGCCTGACCGCGACCACGCTGCTCGCCTACGGGCTGAGCCGGCGCGGGACCCTGCTGCACCGGCCGTTCCTGCTGGTGGTGCTGATGCCGCTGCTGTTCACCCCCGGCATCATCCCGAGCTACCTGATGGTGAAGAGCCTGGGGCTGCTGGACAGCTACTGGTCGCTGATCCTTCCGGTGCTGGTGAACGTGTTCAACGTGATCGTGCTGCGCGCGTTCTTCATGGAGCTGCCCGGCGAGATCATCGACAGCGCCCGCGTGGACGGCGCCGGTGACGGGCTGATCCTCTGGCGGATCGTGCTGCCGATGAGCAAGGCGGTGCTCGCGGTCATCGCGCTGTTCTACGCGGTGGCGTACTGGAACTCGTTCTTCAGCGCGCTGCTCTACCTCAACGACACCGCCAAGTGGCCGCTGCAACTGGTGCTGCGGACCTATGTGGTCAACCAGTCCCAGCTCGGGGTGGACCAGCTCGGTTCGGGGGCGGACCTGCCGCCCGCCGAAGCCGTGCAGATGGCCATCCTGGTGCTCTCGATCATCCCCGTCCTGCTGGTCTATCCGTTCGTGCAGCGCCATTTCACCAAGGGGGTGCTGATCGGCGCGGTGAAGGGCTGAACCCACCGAAGGAGAATCCGATGAACGCGATGAACCGCCGCCGGTTCCTCACCGGCACCCTCGCCACCGTGGCCGTGCCCGGGGTGCTCGGCGCCTGCAGCAGCGGGGGTGGTGGCCCGGCGACGCAGCAGACCGTGGCCGACACGCAGTTGCCCGCCTACGTGCCCTACACCGGTGTCACGCCGGACCTGCCCGGCAACGAGCAGGGGCTGTTGAACGGTTTCCTCCGGTACCCCGATCCGCCGGTGCGGGCGTTCTCCGCGCCGCCCGGTGACGGCTCGCCGGTGTCGGCCTTCGTGCTGACGAGTTCACCGGTGCCCCCGACGGTGGACCAGAACCCTTACTGGCAGGAACTGAACAAGCGCCTCAACGCCGACCTGCGGCTGACCATCGTGCCGAACTCGGACATGCCGACGAAGTTCGCCACCCTGGTCGCGGGCGACGACTTGCCCGACTTCGTGGTACCGGCGCTGTACACCCCGAACGGCCTGCCCGCCGGGGTGGCGAACCTGCCGGCGTGGCTGGCGGGCAAGTGCCAGGACCTGACCCCGTACCTCGGCGGGGACGCGGTGAAGCAGTACCCGTTCCTGGCGAACCTGCCGACCGCGGCGTGGAAGGACTGCCGGTACAACGGCGGCATCTACGGCCTGCCGGTGGCGCGCGGCATCGCGGGCAGCCTGATGTTCCGCCGCGACGACCTCTTCGCGCAGTTCGGGGCGAATCCCCAGCCGGCGACCTTCGAGGAATTCCGGTCGGTGTGCCAGCAGGTCTCGGACGCGCGGGCGGGGCGGTGGGCCCTCGCGGGCGCGCCGCTGGACTTCATCTCGCAGATGCTCGGCCTGCCGTTCCGGTGGAAGGACGAGGGCGGGAAGCTGAAGAGCAAGTTCGAATACGAGGAGTACAAGCAGGCGCTCGCGGATTCGGCGCGGATGGTCGCGGACGGCGTGGTGCACCCGGACAGCACGACGAACAACGCCCCGTTCAAGAAGTGGTTCAACGCGGGCAGCGCGCTGCTCCACACGGACCGGTACACGGCATGGCCGCAGTACTACGCGGAGAACGTGGCGGGCCCGGGGTTCAAGATCGGGGGCATGCGCCCGCCCTTGTACAACGGCGGTGGGTTCGCCGGCACCTGGCAGGCGCAGGCGACGAACAACTTCACCGTGCTGAAGAAGGCCGACGAGGGCCGGATCCGGCAGCTGCTGAAGATCGCGGACTGGCTGGCCGCCCCGTTCGGCACGGAGGAGTACCTGTTCCGGAAGTACGGCACCGCCGGTGTCCACTACACGATGCAGGATGGTGGGCCGCGGCCTTCGCAAGCGGGCGTTTCGCAGACGGTACTCGGCATTCGGTACATAGTGGACTCGCCGGACGTGATCTTTGTGCCGGGCAACGCGGAGGCCACGAAAGCTTGTTACGACTACCAGGCTTCGGTGGTGTCTTCGTCGGTGGCGGATCCCACGTTGAGTTTGTTCTCGGATACCTGGTCGCGTAAGCAGGGGCAGCTGGGGACGATGATCAATGATGCGCAGAACGATATTTTGTCGGGGCGGAAGCCGGTGTCCGCTTGGGATGAGGTCGTGAAGCAGTGGCGGTCGGCTGGCGGGGATCAGGTCCGGACGGAGTTCGAGGCGGCTTTGGCTGGGCAGTGATGGTTGGTGTTTCCACCCCGGTTTTTTAGTGTGACTACGGCGGGGATAACGATGTCAAGGCGGGAAAGATGCCTTGACATCGTTATCCCCGCCGTGTTTTTGGCTTTGGACCGGGGATGGGGAGGGATGGGTGGGAGTGCTGGGCACGTCGAGCATCCGGGTATTGTTCAACGATCTATTTTTGCGGGGTTCTCTCTGTGGGGTGTTTTTGGGCGCCCGGCCGCCGGTTGGGTGCCCGGGAGGGGGGCGGATGTCCGGGTATGGGGTGTCACGAATGTGGCTTTGGGGGCGGAATCCGCTCCGAAAGCCACATTCGTGACATGAGGGAGAGCGTGGGCTACCAGGTGTGGGAGGTGGCCCGGGTGGTCAGGCGGGAGCGGGACCACGAGCCGTTGCCGATGAGGAGGCGGTAGCGCAGGTGCAGGGTGTCGCCGGGGGCTAAGTGGAGGGGGTCGTAGAAGGCGAGTGACGGGTTCACCACGGCATAGGGGGAGTTGCGTACGAACCAGTGGACTTCCGGGTGGTCGGGCGCCGGGGTGAAGAGGAGGGTGGAGGTGTGGTCCACCTCGTCGTGGGTGCCGATGTAGGCCAGCCACGAGGCCTTGCGGCCCATGAGTTCCGGGCCTGACTGGTCATCCGAGGCCAGTACCTCGCCGTGTTCGAAGGAGCGGGGGCCTCGCCAGAAGAAGCCGCAGTAGCCCGCGAGTTCTCGGCCGTGCACGGTGGGGCTGCCGAACTCCAGGGGCGTGTCGCGGACGTTGCGCAGGTCCGAGGTGAAGTCCAGGGTCCACGCATCGGGCTCGGCGGTGAACACCATGGTGCGGCGCTCCTCGATCCACTTCTGCCCGCCGGAGGTGAGCCAGTCGATCTCCTCGACCACCCCGTCCGGCGCCAGTTCCACGAAATTGCGGTGCACCTGCGAGCCGACGTTCGGCAGTACCTCGTACCCGCGATCACGGACGTAGGTCACCCCGCCCCAGAAGTTCTGGTCGTCCAGGTGGGACGCCGTCATCGCCAGGCCCTTGTGCCACCGGTGGTCGTGCGGCCGGTTTCCGGTGACCACGTCGCCGTCGAGTGTCCTCAGCGGGTGGAAGCTCGGGCTCGGGCATTCGAACGCGTCGATGTCCGGCCGGTAGGTGTACCGCAGGAGTTCGACATCGCCCTCCGACACGGTGAACACACCGTCGCCCTCGGCCAGTTTCACAGTTTCACGCCCCCGTTCATGCGGTGGTAGAACACATCGCCGGGCTGGAGTTGGGCACGGGTGACCGGCGCGCCGGTGAACGCCGACCGGTACAGCGCCGTGATCAGTTCGAGCGCCTCGCGGCCTTCGGCGCCCGAGAGCGGCGGACGTTCGCCGCGTTCCATCGCGTCCAGGACGAACGGCAGCTGCGCCGAATGCGAGCTGCCGACATCCTCCAGGACCTCCGACCACGACGAGATCAGCGCCTCGTCGGTCACGTGTGGCGCGGGTGTGTACCGCCAGTCGGTGTTGTGGTGTCCGTACAGGTGCGTCACTTCGACCGTCGCGTCGGTCAGGTCCACCCGGAGGTAGCTCTCCTCGCGCGGCGACAGCACGCTGTTCACGATCGACGCCATGGCCCCGCCGGCGAAGCGCACGATCGCCATCGACACGTCCTCGGTCTCCATCGTGCGGTCGAGCCTGCCCGCCATCGCGCGGACCTCGGTCCACTCGCCGAGCAGCGCGAGCAGCAGGTCGATCTGGTGGATGCCGTGCCCCATCGTCGGCCCGCCGCCCTCGGTGGACCACTTGCCGCGCCAGGGAACGTCGAAATAGGACTGGTCGCGGAACCAGGTGGTGTGGCAGACCGCGACCAGCGGCCTGCCGAGCGCGCCGCTGCCGATGAGCCGGCGAGCGTGTCGCGCGCCCGAGCCGAAGCGGTGCTGGAAAACCACGCTCGCGTACGGTCCGCCCTCGCCCTCGGCGGCGGAAATCCGGTCGTATTCGGCCAGCGACAACGCGGGCGGCTTCTCCAGCAGCACCCACGAACCCGCTTCGAGGCAGGCGACCGCGATGTCCGCGTGCGTGGCCGGTGGCGTGCACACCTGCACCAGATCCGGCTTTTCCGTGCGCAGCATGGACTTCAGCGACTGGTAGGCGACCGCGATGCCGGTCTTCTTCTGGAACACCGCCAGGCGCGCGGGATCGGTGTCCACCGCGGTGACCAGCTTCGCCCGCTCGCCGACAGCGCGGATGGCCGGTACGTGCGCTGCTTCGGCGATGCCGCCGGTGCCGACCACGGCCACCCGGAACGTCCGCATCGAGCCCTCTTTCCGATAGTTTCGAAGCGGTGCGCTGACAATTCGACCCTAGGGTGGCGCATGCAGGTCGTCAAGCCGCGTGTGAGCGCGGCATACCGCTGTCGAAACATTTTCGAAAGTCATTGTTGTCCCGTTGTCCGCGGCCGCATCATGAAAGCGACCACTGGAGGTGGACGTGCGAAGGAAAGCGATACTTCTCGGCGTTCTCACGATGCTCGCCGCCCTGCTGGCGCCGGTCGCGCAGGCCGCTTCGCTGACCGAGGTGACCGGTTTCGGCGCCAATCCGAGCGGCCTGAGAATGCACCTGTACGTGCCGGGCAAAGTGACGCAGAAACCGGCGGTGCTCCTCGCCGCGCATTACTGCACCGGCTCCGGGCCTGCCTTCCATTCGGGCACGGAATTCGCCCGCTTGGCCGATCAGCACGGGTTCATCGTTATCTACCCGTCGGCCACGCGCAGCGGCAACTGCTTCGACGTGTCGTCCCCGCAGGCGCTCAAGCACGGCGGGGGCAGCGATCCGGTGGGCATCGTGTCGATGGTGAAGTACGTGCAGCAGCACCACAACGGGGACCCGAACCGCGTCTACGCCACCGGTTCGTCCTCCGGCGCGATGCTGACCAACGTGCTGCTCGGCGCCTACCCCGACGTGTTCAAGGGCGGGGCCGCCTTCGCGGGGGTGCCGTTCGGCTGCTTCGCCACCACCGACGGTTCCGGCTGGAACAGCACCTGCGCCAACGGCAACCTGCTGAAGAGCCCGCAACAGTGGGGAGACCTGGTGCGCGCGGCGTACCCGGGCTACAACGGACCACGGCCGCGCATGCAGTTGTGGCACGGCACGGCCGACACCACGCTGCGGTACCCGAACTTCGGCGAAGAGATCGACCAGTGGACCAACGTGCACGGGCTGTCCACCACGCCGACGAGCACCGATCACCCGAAGCCGGAGTGGACGCGCACCCGCTACGGCACGCAGGTCGAAGGGATCAGCATGGCGGGCACCGGGCACAACGCGCTGGGCGCGGGCATGGCCGCGTCCGCGCTGCAGTTCCTCGGCCTGGTGCCGTAGCGATCAGGCCGCCGGTGGTGCGGTGCTCTGCCGCACCACCAGGCTGGTCGCCAGTTCCACGCGCCGGTGTTCGGCTTCCTCGCCGCGGGCCAAAGCCAGCACCAGCCGGGTCCCCGCGACAGCCATTTCCTGCAGCGGCTGGCGGATGGTGGTCAGCGGCGGGCCGACCCAGCCCGCCACCGGCAGGTCGTCGAAGCCGATCACGCTGATGTCATCGGGGATCCGCAGCCCGGCCGCGCGCGCCGCCTCGTAGACGCCGAACGCCTGGAGGTCGCTGCCGGCGAACACGGCGGTCGGCCGGTCGGGCACCTTGAGCAGTTCGGTGAGCTGCGCGCGCCCGGCTTCGACGTGGAAGTCGCCGTAGCGCACCAAAGCCGGGTCGACCGGCAGGCCGGCGGTCTCCAGCGCGGCCCGGTAGCCGTCCACCCGCGCGCGGCTGCACAGCACGCGTTCCGGGCCGCCGATCACCGCGATCCGCCGGTGGCCGAGTTCGAGCAGGTGCCGGGTGGCGATCAGGCCGCCGTTCCAGTTCGTGGCGCCGATCGAGTAGGTGCGCTCGCCCGGCTCGCCGACCGGGTCGACCACCACCACCGGGATGTTGCGCGATTCCAGCTTCGCCAGCTGGTCGGCGCTGAGGTCGGAGAACACCGACACCACGCCGATCGGCCGCCGGGCCAAGACCTTCTCCAGCCAGCCGCGGCCGGGCGTCAGCCTGCCCTGGGACTCCGAAAGCACCACGGCGAGGTCGTGCTCGCTGGCCACCTGCTCGACCCCGCGCATGATCTCCAGCGCCCAAATGCTCTCGAGCTCGTGGAACATCAGCTCCAGCAGGTTGGACCGGCGGGCCCGCTCGTCGCTGCGCCGCTGGTAGCCGTAGCGGCGGATCAGCTCCTCGACCCGTTCCCTGGTCGACGCGGCCACGTCGGTGCGCCCGTTGACCACCTTCGAAACTGTCGGGATGGAAACCCCGGCCTCGACCGCGATCTGCGCGATGGTGACCTTGCCCTGGACGGGCTCGTTCGCCGGCTTCCGCTCGGATTCCACTGGCATGGCGGGCAGTCTACGCGCTTTTCCGGATATCGATAGTTTCGGCTGTTAATCCGAAATAATCTGGACAGGTGGTCGGTGACCTTCTAACATCGGACCTGCCGCCACCGTTCGCATCCCAGAAGAGGAGCAACGGCTGTGAGTGTGCACTCCCGATTCCGCCGATGGGGCACGGTACTGGCGGTCAGCGCCGGGCTGGTGGCCTGGCAGGCCGCCCCGGCCTCGGCGGCGCCCCCGTTGAAGGACATCACCGGCAAGTACGTCGGCAGCGCGGTGCCTGCCTCGGCACTGGCGAACGAAGCCGACTTCCGCACCACGCTCACCCGCGAGTTCGACAGCGTGACGCCGGAGAACGAGATGAAGTGGGCGAGCCTCGAACCCAACCGGGGCCAGTACAACTGGTCCGGCGCGGACGCGATCGTGAACTACGCCCAGCAGAACGGGAAGACCGTCCGCGGGCACACCCTGGTGTGGCACAACCAGTACCCCGGCTGGTTGAACAACCTGTCCGCCGCCGACCTGCGGACCTCGGTGCAGAACCACATCACCACGGTGATGACCCGGTACAAGGGCAAGATCCGCGCCTGGGACGTGGTGAACGAGGTGTTCAACGAGGACGGCACCCGCCGTGACTCGATCTTCCAGCAGAAGCTCGGCGCGAACTACATCGCCGACGCCTTCCGCTGGGCCAAGCAGGTCGATCCGGGCGCCAAGCTGTACATCAACGACTACAACGTCGAATGGCAGGGCGCGAAGAGCAACGCGATGTACGACCTGGTGAAATCGCTGCGCCAGCAGGGAGTCCCGGTGGAGGGCGCCGGCTTCCAGACGCACCTGTCCACCCAGTACGGCTTCCCCGGCGGGTTCCAGGCGAACCTGCAGCGCTTCGCCGACCTCGGCGTGGACGTGGCGATCACCGAGGCCGACGTCCGGGTCCAGCTGCCCGCGGACTCGGCGAAACTGGCCAAGCAGGCGGACTACTTCGACCAGGCCTGGGACGGCTGCCAGGCGGTGACGCGCTGCGTGGAGTTCACCACCTGGGGCTTCACCGACCGGCACTCGTGGGTCCCCGGCACGTTCCCCGGTGAAGGCGCCGCCTGCCTCTTCGACAGCAACCTCAACCCGAAACCCGCCTACACCCGGATCAACCCGTAGCCCCGCCCCACGGACACGAATGTGGCTTTGGGAGCCGAATCGCCCCCCAAAGCCACATTCACCTCACGTGATCTCGGGGGACAGGACGCGGTCGAAGCCGACGAAGCGGCGCGGGCCGGTGAGCACCGGGGCCAGGGTGGTGCGGATGTCGGTGCTCGACGCGCCGATCCGCAGTTCCACCTCACCCGGGTCCACCTGCCGGTGCCCGGCGCGGCCGGTGTAGCAGGTGAGGTCCGCGTGCAGCCCGATCCGCACGGTCCGTGCCTCGCCCGGTGCCAGGTCCACTCGCGCCGCCGCGATCAGGCGCTGCACCGGCAGCACGCATTCGGCCACCGGGTCGTGCAGGTAGACCTGCACCACCTCGCTGCTCGCGCGGTCGGAATCGTTGCGCAGCGGCACCGAAAGCTCGAACACGCCGTCGGTGGTCCATCCCCCGTCCCCGGTGACCTCGCCCCAGGTGAGCGGGGCGTAGGAAAGGCCGTGCCCGAACGGGAACAACGCGGTCGGGTCGACCGTGCTGACCTCGCTGCGGGTGGCCAGCGGGGCGGCCAGGTAGGTGGCGGGCTGGTTCACCCCGGCCGCCGGGAAGCTGACCGGCAGCCGCCCGGACGGGTTCACCCGCCCGCTGAGCACGTTCGCCAGCGCCACGCCGCCCTCCTCGCCGGGGAAGAAGCCGCAGACGATGGCCGCGAGCCGGTCGGCCTGGCGGGAAAGCTCGTACGGACGGCCGCTCAGCAGCACCAGCACCACCGGCGTGCCGGTGTCCAGCACGGCTTCGAGCAGTTCCTCCTGACGGCCCGGCAGCCGCAGGTCCGTCGCGTCGCAGCCTTCACCGGAGGTGCCGCCGCCGAACAACCCGGCCCGATCGCCCAGCACGACCACGGCGAGCTCGGCGTCGGCGGCCACCTGGACGGCGTCGGCGATTCCGGCGTCCTCGCCGCCTTCCACCGGGCAGCCCAGCGCGTGGGTCACGTCGTGATCGGCGCCGAGCGCGTCCAGCACGGTGCGCACTTCGATGCCCAGCGGCACGTCGGGGTGGTGCACGCCGACGTGCATCGGGAACGAGTAGCAGCCGAACATCGCGCCGGGGTCATCCGCCCGCGGGCCGATCACCGCGAGCCGCTTGCCGGGCGCCAGCGGGAGCACGTCTTCGTTGCGCAGCAACACGATCGACCGCTCAGCGAGCTCACGTGCCACCGTGCGCGACTCGTCGTCGTCGAGGTCGGCGTGCCCGTCGGAGAGCACCTCCGGGTCCGGCGACCAGGACGGGTCGAGCAGTCCGAGTTCGCACTTCTGCCGCAGCACCCGCTCGAGTGCGCGGTCCACCAGCGCGAGGTCGGCCTCACCGGATTCCAGTGCCATCAGCAGGGGCGCGCCGAAGCAGTCGACCGTCGGCAGTTCGACGTCGATCCCGGCGGTCAGCGCCTGCGCGGCGGCCTCGGCCCTGGTGCCGGCCACCCCGTGCAGCGTGCGCAGGAACGAGACCGAGAAGTAGTCGGCGACCACGGTGCCGTCGAAGCCGTAGACCTCGCGCAGCCGGGTGGTCAGCAGTTCCGGGTCGGCCGCGGCGGGCACGCCGTCGTTGTCGGTGTAGGCGTTCATCACCGAACGCGCGCCCGCTCGCAACGCCATTTCGAACGGCGGCAGCAGCACGTCGGCCAGTTCCCGCGCGCCGATCGACACCGGCGCCAGGTTGCGTCCCGCCTTCGACGCCGAATACCCGGCGAAGTGCTTCAGCGTGGCCACCACGCCCGCCGATTCGAGCCCGCGCACGTAGGCCGAGCCGATCGTGCCGACCAGGTGCGGGTCCTCGGCGATGGTCTCCTCGATCCGCCCCCACCGCAGATCGCGGGCCACGTCCAGGACCGGTGCCATGCCCTGGTGCACGCCGAGGCGCCGCATCGACCGTCCGATGTGGACGCCCATCCGCTCGACCAGCGCCGGGTCGAAGCTCGCGCCCCAGCACAGCGGCGACGGGTACACCGTGGCCCGCCAGGCGGCCAGTCCGGTCAGGCACTCCTCGTGCACCTGCGCCGGGATGCCGAACCGGCTGGCGGCCATCACCTCGCGCTGGGTGCGGGCCAGCCCGCGCGCGCCGATCAGCGGCTCCACCGGCCGGGTGCCGAACACGCGGGTCAGCTGGCCGATGCCGGAGCCGACGAGCCGATCCCAGTCACCCGGTTCGATGGCGAAATCGTGCTGGTGCGGCGCCATCTCCCCGGCCGCGTCGATACCCACCCAGACCCCGAAGAGCTGGGCGAGCTTCTCGCGCGTGTTCATCCGGGCCATCAGATCGGCGACCCGGTCGGCGGGTGCCGCGGCGGGATCACGCCAAAGTTCGATGCTCGCGGGATCGAGGGTCACGACTGCTCCACCTGTCGGGTCGACTGGCGCACGACGAGCCGGGTGTCCAGCGTGACGTGCGTGGGTTCGGGTTGCTCACCGTTGATCAGCGGGATGAGGAGCTGGATGGCGCGCCGGCCCATCTCGCGGATGGGCTGCTCGACCGTGGTCAGCGGCGGCACGCACAGCACCGACTCCGGGATGTTGTCGAAGCCGACCACGGACAGGTCCTCCGGCACGCGCAGGCCCAGCTCGTTCGCCGTCTGGACGGTGGCGATGGCCGACAGGTCGTTCGCGGCGAAGACCGCGGTCGGCCGGTCGGGGGAGTCCAGCAGCAGGCGCGCCGAAGCCGCGGAGACCTCCGGGTCGTAGGCGCCCACCTGCACCAGGTTTTCGTCCACCGGCACGCCGGCCGCGGCGAGCGCCCGCCGGTACCCGGTCTCGCGCAGGTGCGCGGACTGCAGGTCGGGACGGCCCTTGAGCAGGGCGATCCGGCGGTGCCCGAGGCCGAGCAGGTGCTCCACGGCCAGTTGCGCGCCGCTCAGGTTGTCCGAATCGATGGTCGGCAGCTCGGCGGAACCGGTGTGCGGATCGACCGCGACCACCGGCGTGCCCTCACGGGGTTCGAGCGAGGCGGCCGGGGTGACCAGCAGTGCGCCGTCGACCAGGGTGCCGCTCAACCGCGACAGGTACCGCCGCTCCCAGCCCGCCTGGTCGTCGGTGCGCCCGCCCGCCGAATAGACGACGAGTTCGAAGCCGGAACCGCGGATCGCGTCGGCCGCACCCTTGAGCAATTCGGTGCTGAACGGTTCGAGATCGGCCACCAGGATGCCGATGACGTTGGTCCGGTGGTTGCGCAGGCTCTGGGCGACGAGGCTGGCCTCGTACCCCAGTTCCTCGATCACCGAGCGCACGCGCGCGGAGGTGGTGGCGGCGACGCCGTAACGCTGGTTGAGCACTTTGGAAACGGTTGCCACGGAGACGCCGGCGCGTTCGGCGACGTCCCTGATGGTCACACGGGAGCTTGGCTGCACCGGCTCATGCTAGCTCTGTAAAACGTTATCGACAACGATTGACACGGGCTCGACCAGGGCGCAAACTCTCTAGCCAACCTGGGCTTGCCAAGCCCGGTCCAGCTCGGCCGAAGTCGTCAGGAGTGGACCATCATGCGCCGAATCCGGAACGTTTGCGCTTTTCTCCTCACCGCGGTCACCGCGGTTTCGCTCACCGCCTGTAGTGGCGGCGGGGACAGTGCGAGCGAGAACGCGGACGGACCCGTCACCTTCACCTGGTGGCACAACAGCACCACCGACACGCGGAAAGCGGTGTGGGAGCAGATCGCCGCCGATTACCAGGCCGCGAACCCCGGGGTGAGCTTCAAGATCGAACCGGTGCAGAACGAGCAGTTCCAGACCAAGATCCCGCTCGCGCTGCAGTCGGACAGCCCGCCGGACATCTACCAGCAGTGGGGCGGTGGCCAGGGCGCCGGGCAGTTGCCCTCGGGCAAGGTCGCCGACATCACCGAGCAGACCAAGCCGTGGATCGGCACGCTCGGCCCGGTCGCCGAAGACTGGAAGTCCGACGGCAAGCAGTACGGCGTGCCCTACGCCGCGCACACGGTCGGCTTCTGGTACCGCAAGGACATCTTCGCCAACGCGGGGATCACCGCTCCACCGGCCACCATGGACGAACTGAACGCCGCGGTGACCAAGCTCAAGGCCGCCGGGGTGGCACCGATCGCGGTCGGTGGCAAGGACCGCTGGCCGGACGCCTTCTACTGGGGCTACCTCGCCGCGCGGCACTGCTCGCCGGAGCAGTTGAAAAAGGCCGTGGAGACCGTGCGGATGGAGGACCCGTGCTGGGTCCGGGCCGGTCAGGACCTCAAGGCCTTCCTCGACACCCAGCCGTTCCAGACCGGTTTCGTCGGCACGCCCGCCCAGCAGGGCGCGGGCAGTTCGGCGGGCATGGTGGCCAACGGCCAGGCCGCGATGGAACTGCAGGGCGACTGGACCCCGGACACGATGGCCTCGCTCACCTCGGACAAGGACCTGAACTCGAAACTCGGCTGGTTCCCGTTCCCCACGGTCACCGGTGGTGCCGGCGCGCCGGGCGCGGTGCTCGCCGGCGGTGACGGCTTCTCGTGCACCAACCGCACGGCCGCGGCCTGCGCTAAGTTCCTCGAGTACCTGGTCAGCACCCCGGTGCAGGAGAAACTCGCCGCCGTGGGCGCCGGCCTGCCGGTGAACCCGGCCGCGGCCCCGGCGCTGACCAGCGAGTCGCTCAAGACGGTGTTCGACCACACCCAGCGGGCCCCGTTCCGGCAGACCTACTTCGACATCGCGCTGCCGACCGCGGTGGGCCAGGCCCTCAACGACGCGATCGCGAACTTCTTCGCCGGGCAGGGCACGCCGGAGACGATCGTGGAGGCCGTGAACCAGGCGGCGGCGGGCAACAAGTGAGTGCTGTTCCTTCCGGGCTCCGCCGCAAGCTCGAACTGAGCCTGTTCCTGGGCCCGGCCCTGCTGCTGTTCATCGGCTTCGTGCTGGTGCCCATGGGGCTGGCGGTGTACTACAGCCTGTACAACTGGACGGGGTTCGGTTCGCTCGGTGACTTCACCGGCTTCAAGAACTACCTCGACGCGCTGTCCGGCTCGGTGTTCCAGAACGCGGTATGGCACAACGTGGTCATCGCCGTGCTGTCGCTGGTCGTGCAGCTTCCCCTGAGCATCGCGCTGGCGCTGCTGCTCAACCGGAAGCTGCGCGGCCGGGCGTTCCTGCGGGTGATCGTCTTCGCGCCGTACGTGCTCTCGGAGGCGATCACCGCGGTGATCTGGCTGCTCATCCTGCAGCCCGGCGGGTTCGCCGACCAGGTGCTCGGCGCCGCCGGGCTGGGCGGGCTGGTGCGGCAGTGGCTGGCCGACCCGGACCTGGTGCTGTTCACCCTGTTCGTGGTGATCACCTGGAAGTACATCGGGTTCGGCATCATCCTGCTGCTGGCCGGGCTGCAGGGCATCCCGGCGGAGGTGCGGGAGGCCGCCGCGCTGGATGGCGCGTCGGCCTGGCAGACCACGCGGCACGTGGTCCTGCCGCTGCTCGGGCCGACCATGCGGATCTGGATCTTCCTGTCGGTGATCGGCTCGCTGCAGTTGTTCGACCTGGTGTGGATCATGACGCTGGGCGGGCCTGCCAACGCCTCCACCACGATGGCGACCTACCTGATCGACCACGGGTTCAAGCGGTACGAGTTCGGGTTCGGCAGCGCGGTCGCGGTGATCCTGTTCATCATCTGCTTCACCTTCGCCCTGCTGTACCAGCGATTCGCGCTGCGGCGCGACACCCGAGGGGCGGTGGGCTGATGAAACGGCAATCGATCGCGTACCTGGTGGCGATCGGGATCATCGGGATCACCGTGGTCCCGCTGATCTTCGTAATCCTGGGCGGGTTCCGCACCACGCAGCAGATCAACAGCGACCCGGCGGGCCTGCCCAGCCCGTGGGTGCTCGACAACTACCGGGCCATCCTGACCTCGCCGGAGTTCTGGACCTTCCTCGGCAACAGCCTCCTGATCGCGGTGGTCGCCACCACGCTGGCGGTGGCGCTGGGCTCGATGGCGGCGTTCGCGTTGTCGCGGTACAACTTCCGCGGGAGGGAGGCGTGGTACACGCTGTTCACCGTCGGGCTGCTGTTCCCGATCGGTGTCGCCACGCTGCCGCTGTACTTGTTGTTGCGGCAACTGGGAATGCTGGAAAACCCGCTGGGCGTGGCGTTGCCGGAGGCGGCTTTCTCGCTGCCGGTGACCATCGTGATCCTGCGGCCGTTCATGCGGGCGATCCCCTCGGAGATCGAGGACGCCGCGGTGCTCGACGGCGCCACGCGGATCGGGTTCTTCTGGCGGATCATGCTGCCGTTGTCGGCCCCCGCGCTGACCACGGTGGCGGTGCTGGCGTTCGTCACGAGCTGGAACGCCTACCTGCTGCCGCTGCTGGTGTTCAACGACTCCGGCAACTTCACCCTGCCGCTGGGGGTGGCCACCTTCCAGTCGCAGTACTCGCAGGACACCGCGCGGGTACTGGCGTTCACCGCGCTGTCGATGGTCCCCGCACTGGGCTTCTTCATGCTCGCGGAACGCCGCATCGTCGGCGGGCTCACAGGTTCGGTGAAGGGGTAGCGAGTGTGGACTTCGGCTGCCTGAACGTAGAACTCGGCTGCCTGAACGTGGGGTTCGGCTGCACGAACGTGGGACTCGCCCGGTGCCGCCGCTCCCGGGCGAGTCCCACCTCCAGGCAGCCGAACTCCACACTCAGGTAGCTGAACTCCGCACTCCTGCAGCCGAATTCCACACTCGGCGGGGGCGGGGTTAGTGGGTGCCGGAGAAGGTGTCCAGGAGGAGGCGGCAGCGGACGGGTTCGCCGGTGAAGCCCGCGGCCAGGCCGCGCAGCAGGTGATCGGCCGAGCGCACCACGGTCCACGAGCGAGCCAGGTCGAGGTCGAGGTCGGCGGCGACCGCCAGCCGGCGGAAGTGCCGCAGGACCGCGGTGCGCCCGCTGATCTCGTCGAGCCGCGTCCACAGCAGCGGCGCCACCTGGAACTCGAGCGGACCGGCCACCGCGCGCGGGCTGATCACCAGCCACGGTTCCCGGCTCGCCCCGAGTACCTTGCCGTAGGCCAGTTCCCGGTTGACCAGGTACGGATCGGGCAGTTCGCTCAGCTCACCCGCCAGGTGCCGGACGCGGTCGGCCAGTGAGCGGGGGAACGGCTGCCCGGCGGCGAGCCAGCGTTCGATGAGCGTGTCGCGGATGTTCGCGGCCACCGTGGAAATCCGGCGCAGGCCGTCCGGGGGCGGCACGGCCATCCGGCGCAACAGCCCACCCAGCAAGGGGATCGCGTGCTCCAGTTCGGCCGAGCGCGCGGACCAGGTGTTGTCGGCGCGTTCGAGCAGGAGTGCGTGCGACGCCGGTTCGCTGTCGAGCAGGCGGACCGCGTCCTGTCCGTCCCAGATGGACAGGGTGCTGGCTTCGCTCTCGATGTCCTCGTCCGGCCAGGAAACCTTGAGCGCCAAGGCTTCGCCGTCGCGGCGCACCGGCAGCACCATGGCGTGGTAGCCGTGCTCGGGTTCGCCGTCCGGCGTGAGCGACCACCGCGCGCACAGGCGCTCGAAGGTGCCCGGCAGTTCTTCCACCCAGTGGAGCCCGTCCGCGCCCGCGTGTCGCCAGGCTCCGAAGGCCAGCAACCGGGCGGGGACGGTGATCATCAGGTCTCGGCGTCGAGCACGGCGTCGAGCAGGCCGGGGAACCGGGCGTCGAGGTCCTCTCTTCGCAGCGAGAGCAGGTTCTCGCGGCCGTAGGGCCGCTGCCAGATCACCCCGCTGTCGCGCAGCACCCGCCAGTGCCGGGTCAGCGTCGACTTCGACATGCCGTCGATGATCTTGCCGCAGCTGCGCTCCGAGCCGTCGGCGAGCACGCGCACGATCTGCAGCCGGATCGGGTTGCCCAAGGTGGCCAGTACCTGATCAAGCCGGATCTGCTCGCGTTCGGGGTGCTGGGAGAACACGCCGCCATCCTACCCCTTGATACGACTGTTGACGTACAGACGTACAGTACGCGTTTATGCGTACTATCGATGCTGGGGAACGCGCCGGGCTCGGCTGGAGCCTGACGCTGCTCGCACTGGCGCAACTGATCTTTTCGCTGGACCTGAACATCGTCTTCGTGGCGCTGCCGGAAATCGGCGCGGACCTCGGCTTCCCGGGGCAGACGCAGCAGTGGGTGGTCAGCGCCTACGTGGTTTTCGCCGGGGGCTTCCTGCTTCTCGGCGGCCGTGCGGCGGATCTGCTCGGCCGCCGCCGGGTCTTCGTCACCGCGCTGGTGCTGTACGCGGTGTCCTCGCTGGCCGGTGGGCTGGCCACCAGTCCAGAGCTGATCGTGCTCGCCAGGGCGGTGCAGGGGATCGGCGGCGCGTTGCTGCTGCCGTCGACGTTGTCGCTGATCACCACGCTGTTCGAGGAGGGACCGCGGCGCAACCGCGCGCTGGCCGTGTGGGGTGGCGCGGGAGCCAGCGGGCTGACCGTCGGCGCCCTGCTCGGCGGCGTGCTCACCGAGGCGTTCGGCTGGCCCGCGGTGTTCCTGGTCAACGTGCCGCTGGCGGGCGCGGTGGCGCTCGCCGCGCTGGCGGTCATCCCGCGCGACGCACCGGCTTCGCGAGCCGGGCGCCGGTTCGACCTGCCCGGGGCGATCTCGGCGACGGCCGGTGCCACGCTGCTGGTGTTCGCGCTGGTGCAGGGTCCGGAGGTCGGCTGGGCGTCACCGGTGATCGTGGTGGCCGGGGTGGTCGCGGTGCTGCTGCTGGCGCTGTTCTTCCGGCTCGAAGCCGGCGGGCGTGATCCGCTGCTGCCGTTGCAGTTGCTGAAGAACCGCAGCCTGGTGGTCGCGGTGGCGGTGACGTTCCTGTTCATGGCGACCTTCGGCACGCTGCCGTACTTCCTGACCGTGTTGCTGCAGACCGTGCACGGCCTGAGCGCGCTGCAGACCGGGCTGCTGTTCCTGGTGCCGTCGGCCGCGATCGCCACCGGCACGCAGCTCGGCGAGCGGATGACGAACCGGCTCGGCGTGCGGACCACACTGCTCGCCGCGTTCGCCGTCGGTGCGGCCGGCACCGCGGTACTGGCGTGGGGTGCGGACGAGGGCTCCTCGGTGGCCGCCACCGTTCCCGGGCTGGTCGTGTCCGGGGTCGCGCAGGGCGTGGTCTGGACCGCGATGTGGATCGCCGCGGCCACCGGCGTACCGGCGGGGGAGCAGGGTGTGGCCTCGGGCCTGGCGTCGACGACGCTGAACCTCGGTAACGCGGTGGGCCTGGCCGTGCTGATCGCTGTCTCGCACGCGGGCGCGTATTCCTTGGCGGACGGTGGCGCACTGGCGATCCTGCTCGCCGCGGCGGCCCTGCTGCTCGGCCTCGCCGTCACCCTCACCCTGCCGCGCACCTACCGTTGATTGCTATGAGTGGGGCATTACTTGCAATGAACGCAAGTAATGCCCCACTCATAGCGTTCGCCGGGCCGGTCAGGCGGCTGAGCAGGTGGCGCCGTTCAGGGCGAAGGCGGCCGGGGCGGGGTTGCTCCCGGTCCATCCGCCGGTGAACCCGATCCGCACCACGCCGCCCGCGGCGAGCACCTTGTTGTAGCCCGCGTTGGTCACCACGACCGACGAGCCGGTCTGCACCGGTACGCCGTGCCACATGTTCGTGATGGTCTGCCCGCCGGTGAAGCTCCAGCCGAGCTGCCACCCGTCGATGGCACTGGTGCCGGTATTGGTCAGCGTGACCTCCGCCTGGTACCCGCCCGACCACTGGCCGGTCACCTGGTAGCCCACCGAGCACGCGCCGGCGCCCGCCGGGGCCGTGGTCACCGCGACCGTGCCGGAGCGTGCCGAGCGGTTCCCGGCGGCATCACGGGCGTACACCGCGAAGGTGTACGCCGTGCTGGGTGAAAGTCCCGTGACCGCGGCGGAATTGGTGCTCGCCGAGACCACGGAAGCCTCGGTGGTACCGCTGATCCGCACCACGTCGTACCCGGTGACCGCGGTGTTGTCGGTGGACGCCGCCCAGCTCAGGTTGACGCCGCCGGCGGTCACCCCGGCCGCCGTGGGCGTGCCCGGCGTGCTGGGTGCCTGGATGTCAACGTTGTCACCACCGAAAACGGTGGCCTCCTTCGACGTCTGCTTGATGCCGTTGGCCCCGTTGAAGATCCGCTGTCCCCACGAGGTCAGCGCCGAGGGGTTGAAGCCGGTGACCATGTCCAGGTATTCGACACCGCCGCCGTTGCCGCTCCAGGACCAGCCCAGGTAACCGAGCCGCTGCGCCTGGGTGGTGGCGAAGATGGTGTCCTCGTCGGGATTGCCGTCGGAGTGGTCGTGCCCGAACTCGCCGACCAGGATCGGCAGCCCGGCCGCGGTGAACCGGCCGAGGTAGTCGGTGATCTCCGCCGCGGTGTCGAACACGCCGTACATGTGCACCGAGAACATGGTGTTCTTCAGCGAGTCCGCGGCGAACACCGAGGCCGCGTTGTCGCGCATGGTGAAGGACCAGTCCTGGCCCCAGTTCGGCGCGTCGACCATCAGCGTGTGGGTGAGCCCGCCTGCGCGCAGTTTCTGGATGGCCGACTTCGTCGCGTCGGTCCAGCCCGCGTGCCCGGTGTTGCCCCACGGTTCGTTGCCGATGTTGACCAGGACGTACTTTTCCTGGCCGATCAACGAGTTCTTCACTTCCAGCCAGTAGTTCGCCGCGGCGTCCAGCGAAACGGCCGCGGCCTGCTCGCCGTAACCGGTGGTGTCGTGGACTTCGAGGACGCAGATCAGCCGGTTCTGCTTGCACAGCGAGACCACGTTGGCCACGTCGGCGGCGTCGTTCTTGGTCCACTGGTGGCCCGAGGACAGCACCACGCGGACGGTGTTAGCGCCCAACGCCTTGATGTTGGCGAACGAGCTGGTCTCGCCGCGGTACCACGTGTGCGCGTGGTTCACCCCGCGCATCACGAACTCGGCGCCGTTGGCCTCGTACAAGCGCCCGTTCTGCACGGAAAACCCGGTCGCGGGCGCCGCGCCGGCGGCCGGTACCACCACCGCCGCCGCCATCGCGGCCAGCAACGCACTGATCAATGCCAGTTTCTTCTTCACGTCACACCTTCCTGAACCAGTAGGTGGGGGGCAAACAACAACAACTGCAACTCCCCCGCGAGGTCGCGCCGTTCACTGGACCGAGGTGCGCCAGGTCGCTCCAGCGGCCTGGGGTACCTCGGTCCAGTGAACGGCTCAACAGCGACCTCGCCGCCTCGCCGGAGGCGAGGCCAAAGACACAGGCCCGCCACCGGCGGATGGCGGGCCTGGCCTCGCGGCCGCGAACGGCGATGTGAGCGGCCGCGTCCTCGGTTGTCCGGCTAGGGCGTCACGCCGAGCCGAACAACTGCACGTGGGTCGAGAACGCCGTGGCGATCTCGGCCTGCGCCCAGAACCGGTGGTAGGTCAGCGTCGGCGCCGGTCCGCCGTCCAGGTAGGCCTGGACCTTGGGCCATTGCGGGTCGTCGGTGTAGAACGACCGGATGGACAGGAAGTCCGCGCCGGCGCCGATCTGGTCGCCGTTGGGCATGTCCCCGGTCCAGCCCGGCGGGACGTAGACGCCTTCGCCGCTGGCCGAGTTGTACTCGTCGTCGAACCGGTTGTAGTCCGTGCGGGTCTCCGGTACGGCGATGCCGATTTCGTCGGTGTGGGCCAGCATGGCGTCGAGCAGGCCCTCGCCGACGGTCCTGGCCTGGGTGTTGCCCGATTTGGCCGCGTAGTTGAGCAGGATCTTCGCGTACGCGGCGGCCACGCCGACGTCCTGGCTGTGGTTGAGCACCTTGACGTGGAGTCCGCTGTTGCCGCCGGGGGTGGACGGGTTCCAGGTGTCGGGGTTGCCGGTCCACTCCATGTCGGACGGGATGGCGAACTGGCCGCCGGTGCCGATGGTGGTGTTCGCGATGGCCCACGGGACCCACTTGTCGAGGATCTTCTTGGCGCGCGCGTCCCCGGTCTGCTGGTAGAGCGCGGCCACTCGTTCGAGGCCCCAGGCCTGGAAGCCGAACCACCGGTTGCTCGGCGGGTCGTGCCAGACCGGCTGGTAGTCGTAGTACATGCCGTAGAAGGTCGGCAGCCCCGCCGGTGGGGTGGCGTACTGGCCTTCCCAGCTGTTCGTCGCGCCGCCGGCGATGCCGCCTTCGGACGACTGCAGCCACTGCAGGAACTCGAGTTGGCGGTCCAGGCTCTTGGCCCAGTCCTGCGCGCCGGTCGCCGACACCGGCTTCAGCGCCGGGTCGTTGGCCAGCGCGTGCGCGGCGAGGGGATTCTGGTAGCCCTGGTGGGCCGCCCCGTCCCCGATGCGCCAGGCCCAGCCCGCGGAGGTGTCGGTCGCGCCACCCCAGGCGTAGTACCAGGACATCAGGTAGTGCTCGCTGTCCTTGCCGTTGCCCGCCGGGCAGGTGGTCGGGCCGACGCAGTTGCCGACCTTCTTGAAGTACTTGTCGAACATGGCGTACCGGAGGTAGTCGCCCATCTTCGACGCCTTCTTCACCGTGGCGGCGACCTGCGAGCCCTTGCCCTGCGCGGTGGCCCACTGGTTGGCCAGGTAGGCCACCTGGACCGCGCGCGCGTCGGCGTCGGGCGCGTTGGTGTACTTCCACTGCTTGGCGTAGCTCGAGTCCTTGGTGAACAGGTCGAGGTAGCCGTTCGGGCCACCGTGCGCGAAGGTGTCGCACGAGGGCTGCGGGATGGTCTCCCACACCGATTCGCTGGAGCCGCGCTGGTAGGTGTTCATGTACGCCGGGGCGGTGGTGCCGTCCCCGCAGCGGCCGAAGCCGTAGGTGTTGTCGACGTCGATCAGCCAGTGCATGCCGTAGATGTCGTCGCTGCCGTAGGCCGCTTTCAGCTCGGCCGCGATCGGGTCGGCGCCGACCGGGACGGAGGTCTCCAGTTGTGACGGGTACTTGTCCATCCGCGGGTGTTCCGGCGCGTAGGTCGCCGGTTTCGCCGGGTTGTACTTGTCGTTCGTCGGCTGGTCGGCCTTCGCCGGGATGATGTACTTCTCCATCGAGGCCCAGGCCGCGTTGAACGGGGCCCAGTCACCCTGGAGCTGACCGTAGGCCGCTTCCAGCCACAGGTAGTAGCTGAACGCCTCGGACGTGGTCTGGTGGCCGTGGTCCGGTGCCTCCACGAGGAGGGTCTCCACCGAGTGGTAGGGCACCAGCAGCCCGCCGAAGTTGCGGAAGTAGCCGCTGTCCGCGTCCTTGATCTTGTTGTACTGCTCGAGGAACGCGGCCTGGTAGTCCGAAGCGGACGGATCCAGCTCGGTCACCTCGATCGGCGCGGCGGTCAGGCCCGGCGCGGTGAGCGAGAAGCTCGCCGTGGCGGGTGCGCCTCCGTTGGCCGCCGAGCTGATCGTCACCGGCTGGCCGGTGTTCCAGTTGGCCGTGGTGAACGACAGCGTCGCCGGGCTCGCGGTCAGGTCCGCGCTGCCCGCCGTCCTGGCCACGGTCACCGTGACCGGGCCGCTGGGCTGCACCGCGAGCTTGACGTCGACGGTGGTCGACTCGCCCTGCTTGACGTTGACCGTCGAGGGGGTGGTGACCACCGCGGGTGCGGCGAGCACCTTGACCGCGACCGGGCTGGACAGCGAGGTCGCGCCCTTGTTGTCGAACGCCTTCGCGGTCACCGAGTACTCACCGGGCGCGGCACCGGCCCAGTCGTACTGGAACGGCGCCGAGGTGTCGGTGCCGAGCAACTGCGTCCCGGCGTAGAACTCCACCTTCTGCACCGTGCCGTCGGTGTCGCTGGCCGAGGCTTCGAGCGGGATCTGGGCCGGGACGGCGTAGGAGGTGTTCGGGGCGGGCTTGGTCAGCTGCACGCCCGGTGCCTTGTTGACCCCGGTGCACGCCGTGCCGTTGATCGCGAAGTCGGCCGGTACCCGGTTCTGCGCGCTCTTGCCGGCGTTGAAGCCGACCTGCGTGGTGACGCCCGCGCCGAGCGAGGCGTTCCAGTTGGCGCCGCGCACGCTCACCGCGGCCCCGGTCTGCGTGTGGGTCCCGTTCCACAGCTGGGTGATCTGCTGGCCGTCGGCGAAGGTCCAGGTGAGATTCCAGTCGGCGATCGGGTCGGTGCCCTCGTTGCGCACGTCGACCGTGGCGCCGAACCCGGTGTTCCACTCACTGCCGACCTTGTAGGTGACCGTGCAGGCGATGTCGGCGGCCCCGGCCGCGGGCGTCAGGCCCACGGTGACCGCCGTGCCGAGCAACACCACCCCGGCCAGTGCCGGCAGCGGGCGGGCCCGCATCCGCCGGGCGGATAGTCGTGATCTCAACTTTTCCTCCTATTTCAGCCGGAAACCGAAGTTGGAGACCGGACCGGGACGGCGGATGACAGCCGTCCCGGGCCGGGGCCGGGGCGGCGGGCCGCCGCAGTTGCGGACGGCGGCCCGCCTGTCCGGTCAGCGCCCGCCGGGGGCCGCGCCCCACACGGCGGTGCCTGCCGGGTCGGTGAGCACGATGTTCGCCGTGTTCACCGGTTGTGCCCCGCTGCCGGACGGCAGCCCGGCGTAGGACCAGTCGTCGGCCGGGTCCCAGGCGCCCGCGCTGGTGACCCGTACCTGGATCTCCTTGCGGTGCGCGCTCTGCCCGGCCGGGGCGATGGCCGCGGGGCACGGGATTTCGACGTAGTACACGTCGCCCGCGTGCTGGATCGGCGCGGAGGCCGTGCCGCACTGGTTGTAGTGGGTGGTGACCGACAGCTGCGCCGGCGTGGTGGCGCCGTCGAGGGTGAAGTAGTAGCGGACCTTGCCCCCGGTCAGCGCCCTGGCCGGCCAGGCCGAGGTGTTGACCACGTACAGCTTCACCTCGGTGAAGGTCGCGCTCTGCTGGGTGGCCGCGCCCTGCACGTACAGTTCGGGGCCGTCCGGCGTCTCCGCCACCGGGAAGTTCGCCAGCGGGCTGCCGCCGAACTCGTCGTACAGCTTGGCCAGCGCGCCGGTGTAGGCGGCGTTGTAGTCGAGCGCGACCTCGTTGGCCACGTAGTCACCGCGATCGTCCACATAGGAGTCGTTGGGCTGTCCGGGACCGCCGACCAGCGCGCCGTGCAGCACGTGCCGGTTCTGCGCGGGCTGCTGGAGGTTGTCGGTCCAGCTGCCGTGCGCGGTCCGGTGGTGCGGGTTGCGCGGTGGGTTCGCGCCGAAGCCGATCAGGTAGCTCGACTGCCGCGGGTTGTCGCCGAGGGTGTAGTCGATCTGCCGGACGCCGAAGTCGTGGTAGCGCGCCCGGCGCGCCGGGTCGGTCACGTTTTCGCTGTGCACCAGCGCGGCGAACGCGGTGTTGGCGGCGTAGCGCAGCGATCCCCAGGTGTCGAGATGAGCCTGGCCGCCGGGGGAGTAGCGCACGCGCTGGCCGTTGTGGCCGGTGGTCCAGTAGTCGAGCCACCGGTTGGCATCGGTGAAGTAGCGCTCGCCCCCGGTCAGTTCGGCGAGCAGCACGTAGGCGCCGTAGGACTTGTCGTCCCAGGCGATCGTCCACTTGTAGGACCGTTCGCTGCTCTGCGGTTCGGTGGCGAGGTGGTCGTATTCGGCTTCGGCCTTGGCGAGGTAGGCGGCGTCGCCGGTCGCGCGGTACAGCCAGGCCGCCGCCCACACCAGTTCGTCCTGGTAGCCGCTCCACGACCGGTAGAAGTTCGCCGCGTCGGTGATGCAGTCGCTGTACTTGCCGCGGTGGGTGTCGGCGAACTGGTAGAGCTGTTTGGCGTGCTGCACCAACGTGTTCGCGTAGGCGGGGTCGTCGGCGGCGAAGACCATCGAGGAGGCGGCCAGCGCCGCGGCGGACTCACCGGCGAGGTCCGAACCGGGGCAGCTCGCGTCGATCTTGTACGACGGGCGCGCCATCGGCATCACCTCGGCCGGTCCCCACCAGGCGTGGTCGGGATTACCGCTACCGACCTGTCCATAGAGGACGTTCGGCTGCGGGTGTGCCTTGAGCAGCCAGTCGGTGCCCCACTTGAGGTTCGACTTCAGGTGCGGCGCCTGCCCCGAGCGCGCGTACGCCTCGGGTTCCTCGACCGCGCCCCAGGCCAGCATCGTCATGGCGGCGGCGAACGGGAGGCCGAACTTCACGTGGTCGCCCGCGTCGTAGAAGCCGCCGGTCAGGTCCAGGCCGGCGTCCTGGCCGTCCGCCAATGCGGAATCCCCGCGCCAGTTCACCCGATTGCCGGAGCCGAGCGCGCCGGAACGCTGCGCGTCGTAGAAGAAAATCGATTTCTGCAGCGCTTCGCCGTAGTTGAAGGACGCGGCTCCCGGGAAAACGGGGGTGGCGGAGGCGGGGGTGGCGAACACGGTGGTGATCAAGGCGGTGGCCGCGAACAGCAGGGAAAAGCGGCGGTGGGGCACTGCGGCCTCCTCGTTGAGGTTGTCCCGATCCGTTGATCCACATTTGGGAGCGCTCCCAGAAGTGTAGGCCCGGCGCCTGCCTTTGGGAAGAGTGGTGTGACCACTGGTGCACGAAGCGTTGTCCCCCAGGGAATACCGGGCTACGGTGAATCGGCTCCGGCAATGCCGGAAGCGCTCCCGTCAACGGTGTTGGAGGCAGGATGAACCGGGTGGGTGCCGCCGTGCTGGTCGCTCTCGGGGTGTGGAGCTCGGTGGCCGCGTGCTCCGGTGCGGACAACGCGGAACCCAAGCCTGATCGTGGCGCGGCCGCGCTGACCACCCGGCTGGAAACGGTGGACCAGGTGGCAGGCTGGGTGGCGGAGAAGGCGGGCGAATGCGCCGGTGTCACCGCGGAAAAGCCCGCCGATCTGCGCGCGTTCGTCGGTTCGGATATCGCCGCTCTCTATGAGCCGTTCGTCAGCGAATGGGCCACCTGCGCGGTGTCGCCCGAATACCCGAAGGTCGCGCTGCTGGTGTTCGGCGGTGATCGGCAACAGCAGTTCCAGCGGTCCTGGCGGCAGGCGATGACCGAGGGCGGCATCGATGACGGGCCCACTTTCGCCTTCGGCAACGGATTCGCGGTTTCGGCCGGTTTTCTCGGCGTGAGCGCCCTGGACCTGTTCTATTTCCGCTGCGACTACGCCGACGCCGCGGTGCCGCAGGTGCCCGCCGACGTGGACGGCTGTGTGTTCGCCGATCCGGAGCACGGGCATCACTGAGGCCGCCGCCTCAGTGATGCCGCCGGAGCACTACGGGCTCTGGCAGGTCAGCGACGGCACCGCCGGACTGCTGCCGGTGGAGTTCACCGACAGGCCGAACTTGGTGGTGCCGTTGGCGGCCACCGGCGCGTTCCACTCCACGTTGCGCACCGTGACCTGGTCACCGGACTGGGTGTGGCTGCCGTTCCACACGCTGTTGATGCTCTGCCCGGCCGGCAGCGTCCAGGAGGTCCGCCACCCGGACAGTGCAGCGGTTCCGTGGTTCATCACGGTGACCTCGGCCTGGTGGCCACCGTTCCAGGTGCCGGTCACGGCGTACTGCGCCATGCAGTTCGCCGGGCCCGGCGGCGGGTCGGCCGGATTGCCGCCCGAACCCTCCTTGACGCCGGTGACCTCCCCGTTCCCGCCGTCGAAGGTGACGTCGGAACAGCCGTAGAAGGTTTCCGTGCTGTCCGAGCGCTTCCACACCGAGTAGATGACGTGGCGCCCGGTCTTGCCCGACGGCAGTGCGGCGGACCAGTTGTAGGACGCTCCCACACTGCCCACCGAACCGGTGACCTGCGGGTGGTCCGCGGTGGCGAAGGGCTGTTCCTCGAGGTCGTCCCAGCGCAGCGGGGCGTTCGGGTTCCAGCCGTCCTTGGTGACGTAGAGGTAGAACCAGCCGGGGTGTGCGGCCCAGGCGTTGTAGGAGAAGGTGAAATTCGCCCCGGAGGTCAGGTGCGTGAGCGGCCAGTCGCCGACCCCGTCGTACCCGGAAAAGCTGGGATTGCCGCCCGAGCACAGCTTCCCGTCCGGGATGAAGCCGCGGGTGCGGCCTGCCCCGTCCGACCGGAGCACGGAGAACCAGTTGTAGAGCGAATTCGCCCCGCTCTGGTTCACCGCCGCCGAGCAGGCGGGATTCTGCGGCACGATGTTGCCCTGCGGGGAGAGCCCGTCCTGCCAGCAGAGGAAGGTGCGGCTGCCCGCTTTCATCAACGCGCCGTGCGCCGACGCGGGACTCGCGCCGAGCACCATCGTGAGCAATCCGGCCACCAGAGCGGTGACGGCGGCGAGTGCGGTACCCGCCCTTTTCTTTGTCACTCTTTCGCTTCCTTTCTTCCTGCCTCTCCGCGCGCGCCGACGCGGCGGAGAAATCCGTGTGGAAGCGCTCCCAGCGGAGGAAAACCATAGCGCGGCGGAGCCGCCCGGGGGAATAGCCGCAGCGGCCTCCCGCCCGGTTCGGCCAATGGGCTGCGCCGAAAGGGTGAGTTGTGGCCCGGCGGGCGACACGGACCGTCCCGCCGGTCTGGCCACCTTCCCAAAGCGGCGGTCCCGCGGGTACCTTCTGGGAGCGCTCCTAGTCGCCGTTTCCCGAGGTGGTCGCCTCGGTCCGAGATGGACACTTACGGCGGCCACCCACCCTTTCCCGGACAGGAGACCCAAGACATGCCGAACAGAGCACGACGACGTGCGCTGACCGCCACCGGCGCCCTGCTGGCGGCCGGGCTGCTGGTGCTGCCACCGGCGGCCGCGGCCGCCGAATACGAGCGGGTGGTCAACGGCGACTTCGCCAGTGGCGAGGTCAACCCGTGGTGGAACGGCGCGGGCACCACCGGATCGGTGGTCGGCGGCGAGTTCTGCACCAACGTCACCGGCGGCACGGTCAACGGCTACGACGCGCTCGCCGGGCAGAACGGCGTGGCGTACGAAGCGGGGCAGTCCTACACGCTGAAGTTCGACGCGCGGGCGGTCACCGAGCAGCCGATCTCCGCGGTGGCAGGCGAGGCGGTGGACCCGTACCGGCAGATCGCCAGGACCGAAGTGGTCGTCACACCGGAGCCGCAGAGCTTCACCTACACCTTCGAGTCCACATTGGACTTCCCGGCGGCCGGGAACGGCCAGCTGGCCTTCTGGTTCGGCGGCCAGTCCTTCGACAACACGATCTGCGTGGACAACGTCTCGCTGATCGGCGGGGTGCTGCCGCCGCCGGGGCTCGAGCCGGCCGCGCCGGTGCGGGTCAACCAGGTCGGCTACCTGCCGGACCTGCCCAAGCAGGCGAGCGTGGCGAACGAAGCCACCACGCCGCTGCCGTGGACGCTGAAGAACGCGGCGGGCACCGCGGTGGCGAGCGGCCAGAGCACGCCGAAGGGGCTGGACGCCGGTTCCGGGGAGAACGTGCACCTGGTCGACTTCTCCGCCTACGAAACCGTCGGTACCGGTTACACGCTGACCGTCGGCGAGGACACCAGCCACCCCTTCGACATCTCACCCGACGTGCTGACCGACCTGCGGTACGACTCGCTGGCGTTCTTCTACCACCAGCGCAGCGGCACGCCGATCGAGGCGGAGTACGTGGGCGCGGAGTACGCGCGGCCGGCCGGGCACCTGAACGTCGCGCCGAACAAGGGTGACAACGACGTGCCGTGCCTGACCGGGGTCGGCTGCGACTACACGCTGGACGTGCCCGGCGGCTGGTACGACGCGGGTGACCACGGCAAATACGTGGTCAACGGCGGCATTTCGGCGTGGCAGGTGCTCAACGAGTACGAGCGTGCCCTGCGCGTCGGCGACGCCACGGCGCTGGGTGACGGCAAGCTGTCGATCCCCGAGAGCGGCAACGGCGTGCCGGACATCCTCGACGAGGCCCGGTGGGAGGTCGAGTTCCTGCTCAAGATGCAGGTGCCGGACGGCCGGCCGCTGGCGGGCATGGCGCACCACAAGATCCACGACGCGCAGTGGACCGGGTTGCCGCTGCTCCCGCACGAGGACCCGCAGGTGCGCCGCCTTTCCGCGCCCAGCACCGCGGCGACGTTGAACCTGGCCGCGGTCGCGGCACAGGCTTCCCGGCTGTGGAAGGACATCGACCCGGCGTTCTCCGCGCAGACGCTGGCCGCGGCCGAAAAGGCGTACCTGGCGGCCGAGGCCAACCCGGCGAAGCTCGCCGACCCGAACGACGGCGTCGGCGGTGGCGCCTACAGCGACAGCACCGTGACCGACGAGTTCTACTGGGCGGCGGCGGAACTGTTCGTCACCACCGGCAAGAGCGACTACCGGGCCGACGTGACCGGTTCGTCGCTGTACAAGGGCGCCAGCATCAACACGCGCGGTTTCGACTGGGGCTCGACGGGTGCCCTGGGCGACATCACGCTCGCACTGGTGCCGACGACCCTGCCCGCGGGCGACATCGCCGCGATCCGGCAGGCGATCACCACGACCGCGGACGGGCACCTGGCGCAGATGGCCACGCAGGGACACCCCGCGCCGTACCGGACGCAGGACGGTACGTACGAATGGGGTTCCAACGGCCTGATCGCGAACAACGGCGTGGTGCTGGCGCTGGCGTACGACTTCACGAAGCAGGAGAAGTACCGTGAGGGCGCGTTCGGCGTGATGAACTACCTGCTCGGGCGGAACCCGGTGAACTACTCGTACGTGTCCGGGTGGGGTGAGCAGCCGGTGCGGAACGTGCACCACCGGCACTGGGCGAACCAGCTCGACCCCACGCTGCCGATCGCGCCGGCGGGTGCCCTGTCGGGCGGGCCGAACAGTTCGCTGCAGGACCCGATCGCCGCGGGCCTGCTGAAGGGCTGCCCGGCGCAGCGCTGCTTCATCGACCACATCGAGGCGTACTCGGTGAACGAGGTGACGGTGAACTGGAACTCGGCGCTCGCGTGGCTGGCGAACTGGACGGCGGAGAAGTCCACTGTGGAGCCCGCCGCTTCGTGTTCGGTCGCCTACACCGCGAACGGGTGGAACTCGGGGCTGTCGGCCTCGGTGGTGCTGAAGAACACCAGCGCGGCCGCGTGGAACGGGTGGACGCTCAAGTTCGCGTTCGGCGGGGAGCAGAAGCTGCAGCACGGGTGGTCGGCCACTTGGTCGCAGTCCGGGCGGGACGTCACGGCCACGAACCTGCCGTGGAACGGGACGGTCGCCCCGGGTGCCTCGGTGACCGTGGGCTTCAACGCCTCCAGCCCGGGCCCAGCCACCACCCCGGCCACCTTCAGCGTCAACGGCTCAACCTGTAAGTAGCCGGTGCCACGAATGTGGCTTTGGGGGCGGATTCCGCCCCCAAAGCCACATTCGTGTCCCCATCCCCGCCCCCAGTGTGGAACTCGGCTCCCTGAACGTGGTGTTCAGCTCCCTGAACGTGGTACTCGGCTTCCTGAACGTGGTACTCGGCTTCCTGAACGTGGGACTCGCCGATGCGCGCTGCGCCCGGCGAGTCCCACACTCGTGCACCCGAGTCCCACACTCGTGCAGCTGAGTTCCACGTTCAGGTAGCCGAACCCCGCACTGGGGCAGCCGAATCCCGCGTTCGGGTGGGACCCCGGACGTCACGAATGTGGCTTTCGGGACGCGGAACGTCTCGAAAGCCACATTCGTGACAGTGGCACCCCCCTGGCTCAGCTGTTCAGGCGTTCTCCGGTTTCCGGGTGGAACAGGTGCAGTTCGCCCAGGTCACGGATGGCCACCCGCAGCGTCTTCCCCATCGAAGGTGCCAGCCGCCCGTCGATGCGCAGGACCAGCGACTGGTCTTCCGGGGTGGTCCCGTGCACCAGTGCGTCGGCGCCGAGTTCCTCCACCAGGTCCACGGTGAGCTTGATCGCCTCCTCCGCGGAGCCGGTGACCCGCAGCGCTTCCGGCCGCACGCCGATGGTGATCTCCTCGAGGCCCGCCCACTTGGCGTCCCGCAGCTGGTCGCGGCGCAGGGGGATCTCGTAGGCCCCGATCCGCACGCCCCAGCCGTTCACCGGCACGGTCAGCAGGTTCATCGCCGGTGAGCCGATGAAGCCCGCCACGAAGGAGTTCCGCGGGTGGTCATACAGCTCCCGCGGCGTGGCGCACTGCTGCAGCAGCCCGTCCTTGAGCACCGCCACCCGGTGCCCCATGGTCATCGCCTCGACCTGGTCGTGCGTGACGTACACGGTGGTCGTGCCCAGCCGCCGCTGCAGCGCGGCGATGTTCGCCCGCGTCTCCACCCGCAGCTTCGCGTCCAGATTGGACAGTGGTTCGTCCATCAGGAACACCGAGGGCTCGCGCACGATCGCCCGTCCCATCGCCACGCGCTGCCGCTGCCCGCCCGAGAGCGCCTTCGGCTTGCGGTCGAGGTACGGCTCCAGCTCCAGCAGCCGCGCCGCGGTGAGCACCCGTTCCCGGATCTCGGCCTTCGGCGTGCGGCGCAGCTTCAGCGCGAAGCCCATGTTCTCGCCCACCGACATGTGCGGGTACAGCGCGTAGTTCTGGAACACCATGGCGATGTCCCGGTCCCGCGACGGCATCGCGGTGACATCCTTGTCACCGATCCGCACGGCACCCTCGTCGATCTCCTCGAGGCCGGCGAGCATGCGCAGCGCGGTCGACTTGCCCGAACCGGACGGCCCGACCAGCACGAGGAACTCCCCGTCGGCCACGTCGAGGTCGAGCTGGTCCACCGCGCGGACCGGGGGCTTGCCCGCGTACACGCGGCTCGCCCCGGTGTAGGAAACGGCCGCCATCAGGAGAGCCCGTCCCCGCGCAGGCTGTTCTCCTGGATGATCCGCGAGTACCGTTGCGCGCTCAGCTTCGGCGTGCGCCGCTGCGTCTGGTAGTCCACGTGCACCAGGCCGAACCGCTTCGCGTACCCCTCGGCCCACTCGAAGTTGTCCAGCAGCGACCAGTAGAAGTACCCGCGCAGGTCCACCCCGCGGTCGATGGCGGCGTGCGCGGCGGCCAGGTGCGACTCCAGGAACGCCACCCGGTCGTGGTCGTCGACCCGGCCGTCGGCGATGTTGTCCGGGTACGCCGCGCCGTTCTCCGTGACGTACAGCGGCAACTGCGGGTACTTGCGGTGCAGGTCGACCAGCAGCGCGGTCAGCTCGCCGGGGTTGGTCTCCCAGCCGGAGTCGGTCAGCGGCAGCCCGCGCGCCGGGAAGCTGGCGTACTCCACGCCGACCCATTCCGACGGGAGCCCGGAGGCCTCGTCCGAATGCCCGGAAACGTGGTGGTCGCGGTAGTAGTTCACGCCGAGCATGTCGATCGGGGCGGCGATGGTGGTCAGGTCGCCGTCCTTGACCACCTCGCCGATGCCGTAGGGCGCCAGGTCGTCGAGCACGTCGAGCGGGTAGCGCGCCTGCAGGATCGGCTCCAGGAAGATGCGGTTCTGCACCCCGTCGACCCGGCGCGCGGCCTCCACGTCGACCATGTCGTCCGGGTTCGCCGGGTGCACCGGGAACAGGTTGAGCGTGATGCCCGCCGTGGCCCGGGTGCGCGCGCGGATCACGCCGACGGCGAGCCCGTGGCCCAGCATCAGGTGGTGCGCGGCGGCCACGGCGGCGTCCGGCTCGGTGCGCCCCGGTGCGTGCCTGCCACTGGCGTACCCGGCGAAGGCGGTGCACCACGGCTCGTTCAGCGTGGTCCAGGTGTCCACCCGGTCACCGAGCGCGCCCACCACGGTCTCGGTGTACTCGGCGAAGCGGAAGGCGGTGTCGCGGTTCGCCCAGCCGCCGCGGTCTTCGAGCGACTGCGGCAGGTCCCAGTGGTACAGCGTCGGCCACGGCGTGATGCCGTGCTCGAGCAGGGTGTCCACCAGGCGGCGGTAGAAGTCCAGCCCGGCCGGGTTCGGCGCGCCCGGCTCGGCGCCGATGCGCGGCCAGGCGATGGAGAACCGGTAGGCGCCGAGACCGAGGTCGGCCATCAACCGGACGTCCTCGGCCATCAGCCGGTAGTGGTCGGCCGCCGGGTCGCCGGTGTCGCCGTTGCGCACCGCGCCGGGACGCGCGCAGAAGGTGTCCCAGATGGACGGTACCCGCCCGTCCGCGGTGGTGGAGCCCTCCACCTGGAACGAGGCCGTCGCCGCGCCCCAGAGGAACTTCTCCGGGAACCGCAGCCCTGCTTCGGTGGCGAGTTCCTGCGGGATAGTCGACATTTTCACCCTTTCACAGCGCCTTGCATGATGCCGGCCACGATCTGGCGGCCCAGCAGGAGGAAGACGATCAAGATGGGGATGGTCGCCAGCGTCGTACCGGCGAGCACCAGTGAGTAGTTGGTGTAGTAGCCGCTCTGCAGCTGTTCCAGTGCCAGCTGGACGGTGGGGTTGCCCGCGTCCAGCACGATCAGCGGCCAGAGGAAGTCGTTCCACGAGGTCATGAAGGTGAACATGGCCAGCACCGCGGCCGCCGGGCGGACCGCGGGCAGGCACACGTGCCAGAAGGTGCGGATCATGCTGCACCCGTCCACCCGCGCCGCCTCGATCAGCTCGTGGGGCACGGCGTCCACTGTGTACTGGCGCATCCAGAACACGCCGAACGCGGTGACCAGGTTCGGCACGATCACCGCCTGCAGCCCACCGGCCCAGCCCAGTTCGGACATCGCGATGAACAGCGGGATCACCCCGAGCTGGGTGGGCACCGCGAGCGTCACCACGATGAACACGAACAGCGGGTCGCGGCCGCGGAAGCGCAGCTTGGCGAAGGCGAACCCGGCCAGCGAGGAGAACAGCACCGTGGACAGGGTCACCGAGGTGGCCACCAGGACGCTGTTGCCCATCGCCTTCCAGAACGCCACCGAGTCGAACACCTGCGCGGCGTTGGCGAAGAAGTTCCCGCCGGGCACCAGCGGGGGCATCCGCTCGGTGAGCATCCCGTTGTCCCGGCTGGCCACCAGGAACGACCAGTAGAACGGGAACATCGAGCCGAGCACGAACACCGCGAGGGTGGCGTAGACGAAGAAGTTCGGCCTGCCGAGCTTGGCCACCTTCGGGCGGGCGGGCGGTGCCGGGGGAGCCGGTACCGCGGTGGTCAGGGTCATCGACGCCCTCCTTCGGTGCTGGCCAGCCGCCGGGTGATCAGGAAGTTCACCAGTGCGATCACCACGATCAGCAGGAACAGCATCCAGGCGATCGCCGAGGCGTAGCCGAGGTCGAAGTTCTCGAAGCCCTGCTGGTACATGTAGAGCGTCACGGTCTGGAACTGGTTGCTGGAACCGCCGTTGTTCGAGCCCTGCCCGACGTCGAACAGCTTCGGCTCGGTGAAGATCTGCAGCCCGCCGATGGTCGAGGTGATCACCACGAAGATCAGGGTCGGGCGCAGCAGCGGCAGGGTGATGCTGACGAACCGGCGCACCGGCCCGGCCCCGTCGACCACCGCGGCTTCGTTGATCTCCTTGGGGATGGCCTGCATCGCCGCGAGCACGATCAGCGCGTTGTAGCCGGTCCAGCGCCAGTTCACCATCGTGGCGATGGCCACGTGGCTGGACAGCGTGCCGGCCTGCCAGTCCACCCGGTCCAGGCCGAACGCCTCGAGGATCGAGTTCAGCAGGCCGTACTGGTTGCCGAACAGGTTGGCGAAGATGATGCCGATGGCCACCAGGCTGGCCGCGTAGGGCAGCAGGATGCCGACCCGCCAGCCCGTCGGGCCGCGCAGCCGGGTGTTGAGCAGCGCGGCGAGCAGCACCGCGATCACGACCTGCGGCCCGCTGGAGAGCACGAAGATCGACAGCGTGTTGCCGACGGCGTTCCAGAACTGGCCGTCGCCGAAGAGCTCGACGTAGTTCTCGAAGCCGACGAACGGGGGATCGTCGTCGCCGATCTCCCAGTCGTAGAGCGAAACGTAGGCGGTGTAGAGCAGCGGGAAGAGCCCGACCAGGCCGAACACCACGAAGAAGGGGGCGATGTAGGCGTACGGCGAGTACTTGACGTCCCATTTGGACAGCCGGTGCCGGAAGGTGGGCCGCGGCGGGACGGCCGAAGGGCGATCGTCCCGCCGCGGTGCCTGCACAACGGTCATGTGTGCGTTACCCGACGATCTTCTTGGCGCCGTCGACGAGCTGCTGCCACCCCTGCGCCGCCGGGGTGCCCTGCTCCACGGCCTGCAGCGCGGGCGTGCTCACGTTCTCCTGGATCTGGCCGTCGCCGGGGCCCTTGTACTGCGGCTTGGCGATCTTGCGGGCCTGCGCGGCGAAGAGCTCCCCGGTCTTGGGGTCACCGGCGAAGAACGGCTCGGTCTGCGCGGCCAGTTCCGGTGAGGCGAGCGCCTCGGTCTGGCTGGGGAAGGTGCCCTTGGCCTGGAAGGCCTTCAGCTGCTGGGCAGGCGCGGTGAGCCAGGCGGCCAGTTCGGCGGCCTCCTTCGGGTGCTGCGACTGGGTCGGCACGGTGAGGTAGGAGCCACCCCAGTTGCCGCCACCGCCGGGGAAGGCGTCGGTGACCGCCCACTTGCCGCGATTTTCCACCCCGCTCTGCTCCTTGATCACGCCGATCATCCACGCCGGGCAGGCCTTGGTGGCGAAGGCGCCTTCCTTGAAGCCGCTGTTCCACTCGTTGCTGAACGCGGTCAGCTTCGCCGACTGCCCCTGCTCGACCGCGGCGGTGACCTGGTCCCACGAGCGCTTGATGCCGGGGTTGGCGTCCAGCGTCAGCTTGTCCTCGCGGTTGAGGTAGCCGACCTCCTGCTGGTTCACCATCGCGTTGAAGTTCTGCGCCGCGGAGTCGAACCAGGGCTTGCCCCCGGAGGCCCGCACGTACTCCTGCCCGGCCTGGAAGTAGCTCTCCCAGGTGGCGAACAGCGGTTTGACGCTCTGCGGGTCCGACGGCATGTTGGCCGCCTCCAGCAGGTCCTTGCGGTAGCACATGGCCAGGGGGCCGCTGTCGGTGCCGTAGCCGATCAGCTTGCCGTCCTTGCTCTTGCCCATCTCGAACTTCCACGGCAGCCAGCGGTCGGCACCGGCGTCGGCCGGCCCGATCTGGCTGAGGTCGTTGAACCGGGAGGCCTTGTCCAGCACGTTGGACAGGTGGCCCTCCTCGACCGCCTCGATGTCGGCGAGGCCGGAGCCCGCGCCGAGCTTGGCGATCAGGTTCTGGTGGTGCGGGCCCGCCTTGCCCGACTTGCGCTCGGTGACCTTGATGTTCGGGTGTGCCGCCTCGTACTCCTCCAGCAACCTCTCGTAGCCGAATTCGCCGAAGGTGGCGATCGTCAGTTCGATCGGCCCGCCTGAATCCGCCGGTTCGCCACTGCCGGACGTACCGCACGCGCCGGCCAGCAGGGCCGTCGTCGCCAGCATCGTCGTCAGGGTGAGTAATCTTCTTGGCCGGTTTCGCACTTGCTGCCCCTATTTCCGGATGGGTTTGTTCGCTCGTATGGCGGAGCACTCATGGGAGCGCTCCCAGTGCAGGCGAGTGTGTCCCCGGTCTCGTCGGGTGTCAAGAATCCGTTTCCCGAGCGTTACCCCGCGGCCACCCGGTGGAAGCCTGGGGTCAGGCGGACTCGCGGGTGACCAGCTCGGTGGGCAGGATGACCGGGCTGAGCCGCGTCTCCGGCTCGCGGATCTGCGCGATGAGCAGTTTCGCCAGCTCACGGCCCATCTGCTGGACCGGCTGCGCGACGCTGGTGAGCATCGGATCGATGTTGCGGGCGATGTCGGAGTCGTCGAAGCCGATCACCGCGACGTCGTCCGGCACGCGCCTGCCCGCCGCGCGCAGCGCGCGCAGGGCGCCCGCGGCCATCAGGTCGCTGGCGGCGAACACCGCGTCGACCTGTGGGTCCTTTTCCAGCAGCTCGCGCATCGCGGCTTCACCGCTGGCCTGGCCGAAATCGCCCTGGGCGACCAGGCGGGCGCCACCGCGGCGCCCGCGCAGCGCCGAGCGGTAGCCGCTGAGGCGGTCGATGCCCACGGCCATGTCCTGCGGCCCGGTGATGGTGGCGATGCGGCGGCGGCCCTGCTGGTACAGGTACTCGGTGGCGGCCTTGGCGCCGGAGAGGTTGTCGGCGTCGACGTAGGGCACGGTGCCGATGTCGGAGATCGGCCTGCCGTTGAGCGCCACCGGTGCGCCCGCGGCCACCAGGTTGCGGGGGAGCGGGTCGTCCCCGTGCAGGGAGATCAGCGCGACCCCGTCGACGTGTCCGTTGCGCACCAATTGTTCCACCCGATCGTGTTGCCGGGCGGTGCTCGCCATCATCAACTGCAGTTGCAGCGGGGTGGTCGAGAGTTCCTGGCTCAGCCCGCGGACCAGGCTGCCGAAGAACGGTTCGCCGAACACCCGCGCCTCGGACTCGGAGACCACCAGCAGCACGGTGTCGCTGCGCCGGGTGACCAGGCTGCGCGCGGCGTGGTTGGGGACGTAGCCGAGTTTCTGGATCGCTTCCTGGACGGCCTTGAGCGCGCGCGGGCTCACTTCGAGCGAGCCGTTCACCACCCGGGAGACGGTGCCGCGGGACACGCCGGCCTCCACCGCCACCTGTTCCAGGGTGGGGCGCCCGCTCGTCCGGGCTCGACCAGTACTCGTCATGTTGTGACTCCCCGACTCCGCTTGGGTTCCCGCTGCTGCCCAGCATGATACTGGGAACCCTCCCAGCGCGGTCCGCCTTGACACCCAGCGGAAGGGAAGCCACACTGAAGCGGCTTTGGGAGCGCTCCCATCCTAGTCCCGCCGAGACACTCGGAGGTATGGATGGCGATCAGCAAGCGGCTTGCCGCGGCAGGCGCACTCGCGTGCGCCGCCGTGGTGGCGGTTCCCGGTGGCTCCGCCGCGCAGGCGGAGTCGGCGTTCTATGTGGACCCCGGCACCAACGCGGCCCAGTGGGTGGCGGCGAACCCGGGAGACTCGAGGACACCGGCGATCCGGGACCGGATAGCGAGTGTTCCCCAGGCGCGGTGGTTCACGACCACCAACACGGGCACGGTGCGATCCCAGGTGGACACTTTCGTCGGCGCCGCGGCGGCGGCGGGCAAGGTGCCCATCCTGGTGGTCTACAACGTGCCGAACCGGGACTGCGGCGGCGCGAGTGGTGGCGGTGCGCCGTCGCACCCGGCTTACCGGCAGTGGGTGGACGAGGTGGCGGCCGGCCTGGCCGGGCGCCCGGCGGCGATCGTGCTCGAGCCGGACGTGCTGCCGTTGATGACCAGCTGCCAGACACCGGCCCAGCAGGCCGAAACCAGCGCCTCGATGGCGTATGCCGGAAAGGCGCTGAAAGCCGGCTCGGGGCAGGCGAAGGTCTACTTCGACATCGGGCATTCGGCGTGGCTGGCACCGGGTGAAGCGGCCGCGCGGTTGAAAGCGGCCGACATTTCCGCGAGCGCGGACGGAATCTCGACGAATGTTTCGAACTACCGGAACACCTCCGATGAGATCAATTTCGCGAAGTCCGTTCTTTCCGCGATCGGCGACAGCAGGCTGCGCGCGGTGATCGACACTTCCCGCAACGGCAATGGGCCGGCGGGCAGTGAATGGTGCGACCCGCCGGGACGGGCGGTCGGCACGCCGAGCACCACCGACACCGGAGATGGGCAGATAGCGGCTTTCCTGTGGGTCAAGCTGCCCGGGGAGGCCGACGGCTGCATCGCCGCGGCCGGCCAGTTCGTGCCGCAGCGGGCCTACGAACTCGCCACCGGCTGAGGTCTGAACGCTATGAATGGGGCATTACTTGCAATGACCGCAAGTAATGCCCCATTCATAGCGTTGAAGGGTCCTCGCGTGGTGGGTGCGGTGTTCGCCGTGGGAAATTCCCTCGCTCGGCCTAGTTTAGGCCAAAGGGCTTCCGGATCCAGGCCCGCACGGGTTAGAGTCCTCGTTCTGGGAGCGTTCCCAGGCTCTCCCTGAAGATCATGACAAAGGAGTCATCATGCGTTCTGCCTTCGCTAGAGGCACACCACGCAAACGGCTGATCCGTGGCCTGGCCGCGGCGGTCTCGCTCGCGTCGGCCTCGTTGGTGGTCACCGGTGTCGGGGGTGCGTCGGCGGGAGCCGAGCAGGCCCCGGCGCCCCGGGTGGACAATCCCTACGCCGGTGCCAAGGTGTACGTGAACCCCGAGTGGTCGGCCAAGGCCAACGCCGAGCCCGGTGGGAGCCGGATCGCCAACCAGCCCACCGGTGTCTGGCTGGACCGGATCGCCGCGATCGAAGGCGTCAACGGTGGCATGGGCCTGCGCGATCACCTGGACGCCGCCGTGCAGCAGTCCGGCGGGCAGCCCCTGGTGATCCAGCTGGTGGTCTACGACCTCCCCGGCCGTGACTGCGCGGCGCTGGCCTCCAACGGCGAACTGGGCCCGGAGGACCTCCCGCGCTACAAGGCGGAGTTCATCGACCCGATCGCCTCGATCGTGGCCGACCCGGCGTATGCGAACCTGCGCATCGTGACCACGGTGGAGATCGACTCGCTGCCGAACCTGGTGACCAACACCGGCAGCCGCCCGACCGCCGTGCCCGCGTGCGACAAGATGAAGCAGAACGGCAACTACGTCAAGGGTGTCGGCTACGCGCTGGCCAAGCTCGGCGCGGTCGAGAACGTCTACAACTACATCGACGCCGGCCACCACGGCTGGATCGGGTGGGACGACAACTTCAACGCCTCGGCGCAGCTGTTCCTCGAGGCCGCCAAGGCCGAGGGCAGCACGCCGGCGAACGTGCACGGGTTCATCGCCAACACGGCGAACTACTCGGCGTTGAAGGAGAACAACTTCACCATCAACGACTCGGTCAACGGCACCTCGGTGCGCCAGTCCAAGTGGGTCGACTGGAACCGGTACGTCGATGAGCTCTCCTTCGCCCAGGCGTTCCGCCAGGAGGCGGTCAAGGTCGGCTTCCCGTCCAACGTCGGCATGCTGATCGACACCTCCCGCAACGGCTGGGGCGGCAGCGCCCGCCCGGCAGGCCCGGGCCCGCAGACCAACGTGGACGCCTACGTCAACGGCGGCCGGTACGACCGCCGCATCCACCCCGGCAACTGGTGCAACCAGTCCGGTGCCGGACTCGGCGAGCGGCCGACCGCGGCCCCGGCCTCGGGCATCGACGCCTACGTCTGGATGAAGCCGCCGGGTGAGTCCGACGGTGCCAGCAAGGAGATCCCGAACGAGGAGGGCAAGGGCTTCGACGAGATGTGCGACCCCGCCTACCAGGGCAACGTGCGCAACGGCAACAACCCGTCCGGTGCGCTGGCGGACTCCCCGCTGGCCGGGCACTGGTTCCCCGCGCAGTTCCAGCAGCTGATGCAGAACGCGTATCCGCCGCTGTAGCCACACCCGCGGCCGGGCGGGCCACTGTCCACAGTGGCCCGCCCGGTCCCGTCCCCGCCGGAAGGAGAAGATCGTGTCCACCCGACTTCGCGCCGCCGCACTGGCTTCGGCCTCGGCGCTGCTGCTGACCGGTGCCGCCGGTGTCGCCGCCGCGCACGGCTCGGCCATCGACCCGCCGTCACGCAACTACGGTTGCTGGGACCGCTGGGGTGACGACTTCCAGAACCCAGCCATGGCCACCCAGGACCCGATGTGCTGGCAGGCCTGGCAGGCCAACACGAACGCGATGTGGAACTGGAACGGCCTTTACCGCGAGGGGGTGAAGGGCAACCACCAGGGCGCCATCCCGGACGGGCAGCTGTGCAGCGGCGGGCGCGCCGAAGGCGGCCGGTACAACGCGATGGACGCGGTCGGGAACTGGAAGGCGGCGGACAAGCCGAACAACTTCAAGGTCAACGTCTACGACCAGGCCCTGCACGGTGGCGACTACTACAAGGTCTACCTCACCAAGCAGGGCTTCAACCCGATCACGCAGCCACTGGGCTGGGGCAACCTGGAACTGGTGAAGGAGGTCGGCAAGACCGCGCCGGCCAGCAACACGCTGATCGACGTGAACGCGGGTTCGCGCTCCGGGCGCCACATCGTCTACACCATCTGGCAGGCCAGCCACTCCGACCAGTCGTACTACTTCTGCAGCGATGTGAACTTCACGGGCTGAGGGTGACCCCGGCGGCGCGCAGGTCCCCGAGGACGGGGTGCTCGCCGCCGGTCACCGGGTTCGCGTACGCGGTGGCGCCGAGCGGGACGGTGACCTGGTAACCCAGGCGCACCGCGTCCCGCGCGGTGGCCGCCACGCAGATGTCGGTGGCGATGCCCACGACGGTGACGGACCGCGCCCCGGTCCGGGCGAGCAGCCCGGCGAGCGGGCCGAGTCCGCCACCGCCGTGTCCCTCCTGCGGTTCGAGCACCGGGGCCAGCAGGAACCCGGAGAACCCGCCGCGCTTGCCGGGTCCCTTGTCCACCACCGTGCCCCGCACGTCCAGCCCGGGGTGCAGGGCGAGACGGCCTTCGGGATCGCCCTCGGGCAGGTCGATCGGGGCGTAGTCGCGGGTGTAGAACACCGGCGCGCCCCGATCGGCGGCTTCGGCCACGTACCGGTTGACCTCGGCCAGCACCCCGGGTCCCGCGGGCCCGACGAAGTCGACGAACAGGTTCTGCATGTCCACCACGATCACTGCTTCGCTCATACCGCGACGGTAGGAGCTCCAGCGCGGTGGAGGTCAATCCGCGAGTCGGTCCGGGATGGGCGCCAGCGGGTAGGTCCGCCAGAAGAAGGCGTCCGCGGCGTGCTGGTCCCCGGCGAAGTTGATCGCCTCGGCGATCTTGCGCCCCCGGATCCGGAACGCCAGCGCCCAGGTGATGTCCAGCCCGGCCGGCTGGGTGCTCCAGCCCCGGTGCAGGTCGACCACCCAGTCGCCGTCCGCGGCCAGGAAGATCGGCTGTGCCTGGAAACCCGCGCGGTTCAACTGGGTGAAGAAGGCCAGCACCTCGTCGATCCCGGTCTTGGTACCGGCGAGCGGGTGGTGGCCGGGGATGGTCCAGCGGATGTCCTCGGCGAAGAAGGTGCTCAGCTTCGCCAGGTCCCCGGCCCCGTAGGCGGCGTAGTAGTCCTGGATCAGCTTGACGTTCGGGTGCGTCCGGCTCGGCGCCGCGGTGGCGGTGCCGCCTGCCAGCAGCGAACCCGCCGCGGCCAGGCCCACACCACGCAGCACGTTCGCCCGGGAAATCTCGGTCATCGGTACTCCTGTCGATAGCGCACCCTTGAAGAAGACACCGGATCTTCACCCCGGTCCAAGACCTGTGCCCATAAGCTGAGCGCATAGCTCGAGCTGGAGGGACCAGGATTGGCCGGCGTAGACATCGACACCCGTGTCCTGCGGTACTTCCTCGCCGTGGCCGAGGACCTGAGCTTCACCCGCGCCGCCGAGCGGCTCTACGTCTCGCAACCCGCGCTGAGCAGGCAGATCCGCCAGCTGGAGGCCGACCTGCAGATCCTGCTGTTCGAGCGCACCAGCCGCGAAGTGCGGCTGACGCTGGCCGGTGAGGCGCTGCTGCCCTCGGCGCGGCGGCTCGTCGCGGACTGGCAGACGGCCCAGCGCACCGTGCGCAGCGTGGCCGCCGCCGAACTGCGGGTGCTGCGCCTCGGGTTCGAAGCCACCGGTGCGGGCCCGCTCAGCGCGAAGGCACGCACGCTGTTCACCGAGCGCCACCCCGACGTCACCGTCGAGCCCAAGCGGTTCGACTGGGGCGGCGAGGTGGCCGCCCTGCGCGAGGGCCTGGTCGACATCGCCTTCCTGTGGCTGCCCGCCGACACCACCGGCCTGCACGCGGAGATCGTCGCGGTGGAACCGCGCATGGTCGGCTTCGCCACCGGGCACCGCCTGGCCGCCCAGGAGACGGTGACCATCGGCGACCTGGCCGACGAACCGCTGATGTGGACCAGGAAGGCGCCCCGGCACTGGGTCGACTGGTGGGCGGTCAACCCGCGCCCGGACGGCTCGGAACCCCGGTGGGGCCCGGAGAACGACAACGTCGAGGAGATGCTGGAGAACGTGGCCGGGGGCGCGGCGGTGTGCATCGGCCCGCGCTCGATGGCCACCTACTACGCCCGCCCGGACCTCGGCTGGCGCCCGATCGTCGACGTCGAGCCGCTGCGGATAGCCTTCGCCTGGCCCGCGGCGAGCAACAACCCGCTGGTGGCCGATTTCGCGAAGGTGGTCAGGGAGCTGGCGGCCGCGCAAGCCTGAGCTGGGGCGTGCCCTGGAGCCCGTTCGCGAGGATGACGTCCCGGTAGAACTTCGCGCTCAGCTTCGGCACGCGTTCCTGGGTCGCGTAGTCCACGAACACCAGGCCGAAGCGCTTGCGGTACCCCTCGGCCCACTCGAAGTTGTCGAGCAGCGACCAGAGGAAGTATCCGCGCAGGTCCACACCGGCGGCGATGGCGTCGTGCGCGGCCCGCAGGTGCTCGTCCAGGTAGTCGATCCGGTCGTGGTCGAGCACCTGCCCACCGGTCGGCTCGTCCTCGTACGCGGCCCCGTTTTCGGTGATGTACAAGGGGATCGGCGGGTAGTCGCGGGCCAGCCGGGTGAGCACCCTGGTCAGCCCGGCGCCTTCGACGCTCCAGCCCATGCTCGTCCGCCGCTCGGTGTGCCGGAACCCGAGCCGGGTCAGGCCGAGGTGGGTCGAGGGCGGTTCCACCGGCGGCGCGTCCGGGGTGCCGTAGACGGTCTGCGGGGCGTAGTAGTTGACGCCGAGGAAGTCGATCGGCTGGTGGATCACGCCCAGATCGCCGTCGGCGACGAAACCGAACTTGGTGATGGGGCTCAGGTCCTCCACCACATCGGCCGGGTAGTGCCCGCGCAGCAACGGATCCAGGTACAGCCGGTTGTGCAGCCCGTCGACCCGGCGGGCGGCCTCGGTGTCGTCGGGGTGGCCGGTCGCCGCCGCGGTCGGCGCGAGGTTCAGCGTGATCCCGATTTCGGCGGGCCCGATCGACCGCATGGCCTCCAGTGCCAGCCCGTGCCCGAGCAGCAGGTGGTGCGTGGCGCGGATCGCGGCGGCCGGTTCGGTGCGGCCGGGGGCGTGCAGCCCGCTCGCGTAGCCGAGGAACGCCGAGCACCACGGTTCGTTCAGCGTGATGAACCGCTTGACCCGGTCGGCGAGGAAGTGGTGCACCCCGGCGGCGAAGTCGGCGAAGCGCAGCGCGGTGTCGCGGGCGGGCCAGCCACCGGAGTCCTCCACCGGCTGCGGCAGATCCCAATGGTACAGCGTCACCCACGGCTCGATGCCGCGATCGAGCAGGCCGTCCACGATCCGCGAGTAGAAGTCGATCCCGCGCTGGTTGAGCGGCCCGCGTCCGGCGTGCTGCAGGCGCGCCCAGGACACCGAGAACCGGTAGGCGCCGACGCCGAGCGCGTGGAGCAGCTGCAGGTCCTCGGGGTAGCGGTGGTAGTGGTCGCAGGCGACGTCGCCGTTGTCCCCGTCCGCCGTGCGTCCCGGCTGCGCGGCGAAGGTGTCCCAGATGGACGGTCCGCGTGCGCCGGGTGGCCCGGCGCCTTCGATCTGGTAGGCCGCGGTCGCGGTGCCCCAGACGAAGCCGGGCGGAAACCGGACCTGGTCGCTGCGTGCTGTGGCCATGGCGCGGCGTTCCTCCTTGGACGCGAGGGACAGCTGAACTGGTTCAGTGATCGGCGCTGACTACTGTGTCCCCTGTGCACAACGTAGGCAGCTGATTGCGTTCTAGTCAATGAAAGCGCTTGCTTACCCGGTTAAGTACGCGTTGCTAGACTCGCCGCAGCACGAGCGGGAGGTCTGCTTGAAACGTCCGACCATCGCCGACATCGCCAAGGCGGCCGGGGTGTCCAAGGGGGCGGTGTCCTACGCCCTGAACAACCGTCCGGGGGTCTCGGCCGCCACCCGCAGCCGGATCACCGGCATCGCCGCCGAACTGGGCTGGGCGCCGAGCACCGCCGCGCGGGCGCTGTCCGACGGCCGCGCCGGCGCGTTCGGCCTGGTGATCGACCGCCCGGCGGAAACGCTGGCCGCGGAGCCGTTCTTCATCCGGCTGATCGCGGGTATCCAGGACGAACTCGGCAGCGGCCCGGCCTCGCTGGTGCTGCAGGTGTCCCCGAACCACGACACCGAACTGGAGATCTACCGGCGCTGGCACGCCGAGCGCCGCGTCGACGGTGTGCTGATGATCGACCTGCGTGACGACGACGACCGGGTGGACGCGGTGGCGTCGATGGGCCTGCCCGCGGTGATCATCGGCGGCCCGCTCGGGCGTCCTGGCCTGCCGTGCGCGTGGATCGACGACGTGGCCGCGATCGACGAGGTGCTGGACTACCTGGCCGCGCTGGGGCACCGCCGGATCGTCCGGGTCGCCGGGCCGCGGGAGTTCATGCACACCCGTGTGCGGTCCGAGGCGTTCGAGCGGGCGGCGGAGCGGCTCGGCTTCGAGAGCGCGGAAGTCGTCTACACCGACTACTCGGACGAGGCGGGCGCGAGCGCCGCGCGCCGGGTGCTGGTGTCGCGGTGGCCGCCGACCGCGCTGGTCTTCGACAACGACGTGATGGCGGTGGCCGCGCTGGGTGTCGCCCACGAACTCGGCATCTCCGTGCCGGGAGACATCTCCTTGATCGCCTGGGACGATTCGGTGCTCTGCCGCCTGGTCCGCCCGGCATTGAGCGCGGTGCGGCGGCCGATCGCGGAGTTCGGTGCCTTGGCGGCTTCGCTGCTGCGGCGGGTCGTCGAGGGGGAGACGGTCGCGGACGAGAGCACCGCGCTGCCCATGCTCGTCACCCGTGCCAGCAGCGGCCCGGCTTAGCGCCCCCGGAGCCGGCGTACGCCCTCGAGCAATTCGCCGGGGTCGGCCGCGGCGGCGAAGCTGAGGCGCAGGTAGTCACCGGAGGGCTCGGCCGGGAAGTAGTCGCGACCGTGGCCGACCGCCACCCCGGCGGGCGGGGTGACCGGCCCGGGCAGCCGGACCCACAGGTGGAGCCCGCCGCGGGGGACCCGGTCGACCGTCCACTCCGGAATCTCGCGGTCCAGTGCGGTGGCCAGGGTGGCGCAGCGGTCCCGCAGCGCGGTGGACAGGGCACGCAGGTGCCGTTCCCAGGCCGGGTTGCTGAGCAGTTCGATCGCCGCCTCCTGGAGCGGGCGGGCGATGAAGAAGTCGTCGACCAGGCGCATCGCGCGAAGGCGCTCGGACACCGGCCCGCGGGCCACCAGCGCCCCGATCCGCAGGCTCGGCGAGGCCGGTTTCGTCAGCGAGGTCAGGTACACGACCGTGCCGTCGCGGTCGTCGGCGGCCAGCGGGCGCGGCATCGGAGCGCCGTGGCCGAGGTGGCGGGCGAAGTCGTCCTCGAGCACGAAGGCACCACCGGCGCGGGCCACCGCGACCACCTGCTCCCGCCGGTCGGCCGAGAGGACCGCGCCGGTCGGGTTGTGGAAGGTGGGCTGGCAGTACAGCAGCCGCGCGCCGGTCATCGCGAAGGCCTCGGCGAGCAGGTCCGGGCGGATCCCGTCGGCGTCCATCGGCACGGGGACCGGGCGCAGACCGGCCGCGCGGGCGGCGGCGAGCGCGCCGGGGTAGGTGGGGGATTCGACCAGCACCGGCGAACCCGGCGCGCCGATGGCCCGGAACGCCATCGCCAGCGCGCCCTGCCCGCCCCCGGTGATCAGCACGTCGTCCGGGCTCGCCCCGGCCATCCGCGCGAAGATCGCCCGCAGCGGTGCCAGGCCAGCGGTCGGTGCCCGGTGCCAGGCATCGGGCCGCCTGGCCGCCCTGGCGAGCGCGGCGCCGAGCGCTTTTCCTGGCCACAGCGAGGAATGCGGGTAACCGCCCGCCAGCGGGATCGCGTCCTCGGGTGGTGGACCGTGCAGGCCCGCCACCGAACCGGCCTCCACGCTCCGATCGCCGAGCGCCACCGACTGCCACGAGGTGTCCGGAGCCTCGTCCGCCCGCGCACGGCGTGGCGCGGCGAAGGTGCCGCTGCCGGGCCGCGTGACCACCACACCCTCGGCGGCGAGCCGCGCGATGGCCCTGGTGACCGTCACCGGGCTCACGCCGTGGCGCCGCACCAGTTCGCGGCTGCTCGGCAGCCGCTCGCCCGGGGATGACCCGGCGACCTCGGCCGCGAGGGTCGTCACCAACGCGTCAATACTGCTACTCTCGGACATGAAGCAACAGAGTAGCGCTTTCGCGCGTTCCGCAGAACCGTTCCTCGACATCGCCGCCCTGCGTGCCGACACCCCGGGCGCCGAATCGGTCATCCACTTCAACAACGCCGGGTGCGGGCTGCTCGCCCGGCCGGTGCTGCGAACCGTGGTCGACCACCTGAACCTGGAAGCGAACATCGGCGGCTACGAGGCGTCAGCGCGCAGAGCCGAGCAGGTACGCGACTTCCACGCCGCGGTCGGCGACCTGATCAACTGCGCCCCGGAGAACATCGCGTTCGCCGGCAGCGCCACGCACGCCTACACCAAGGCGCTCTCGGCCATCCCGTTCGAACGCGGCGACGTCATCCTCACCACGCGCAACGACTTCATCTCCAACCAGATCGCGTTCCTGTCGCTGCGCAAGCGGTTCGGCGTGGAGATCCTGCACGCGCCGGACCGGCCGGACGGCGGGGTGGACGTGGAGGTGATGGCCGCGCTGATGCGTTCCCGGCGGCCGCGCCTGGTGGCCGCCACCCACGTGCCGACCAATTCCGGCCTCGTGCAGCCGATCGCCGAGATCGGCCGCCACTGCCGCGAACTGGGCCTGCTCTACCTGGTCGACGCGTGCCAGTCGGTGGGCCAGTTCCCGATCGACGTCGAGGAGATCGGCTGCGACCTGCTGACCGCGACGTGCCGGAAGTTCCTGCGCGGGCCGCGCGGCTCCGGCTTCCTGTACGTCTCCGACCGCGTGCTGCGCGAAGGCTACGAGCCGATGTTCGTCGACATGCACGGTGCCCGGTGGACCGAACCACGCGCCTACCGGTTGCAGGACACCGCCGCCCGGTTCGAAGAGTGGGAATTCCCGTACGCCACGGTGCTGGGCTGTGCGGCGGCGGTCCGCTACGCGCTCGAAGTGGGTATCGAGCCGGTGTCCCGGCGGACTCCCGCGCTGGCGGCGGATTTGCGGGCCCGCCTCGGTGAACTGCCCGGTGTGCGGACCTTCGACCGCGGCCCGAACCCGGCCGCACTGGTCACGTTCGCGCCGTCCGGCGGACAACCGCAGGCGTTGAAGCGAGCCCTCGACGAGCGCGGGATCAATTCCGCGTTGAGCTTCCGCGAGTTCGCGCAGTTCGACTTCGGCGACAAGGACGTCGACTGGTGCCTGCGTCTGTCTCCGCACTACTACAACACCGAGGAAGAGGTGGACAGCGTGGTGGCAGTGGTGGCATCGATCGCCGAAATCATTCCAACGGCCCAGTGACACCGGCGGTCCCGGCTGACTACTGTCCGGAACACGTCTGGGAGCGCTCCCAAGGCGCCCTCCCGACGCTGTGAGGAGTTCCGGTGCGAAAACTGCTCGTGGCAGTGCTGCTCGTGTTCGCCGCCGTGGTGGTGCCGTCCGGATCGGCGCCACCACCGGCGGCCGCCGCCACCGCCGACTGGCTGCACACCGAAGGCAACCGGATCGTCGACGCCGACGGCGACGAGGTGTGGCTCACCGGCGCCAACTGGTTCGGCTTCAACGCCGGGGAACGGGTGTTCCACGGCCTGTGGAGCGCGAACATCGAGCAGGTCACCCGCTCGATGGCCGAACGCGGGATCAACCTGGTGCGCGTGCCGATCTCCACCCAGCTGCTGCTGGAGTGGAAGGCCGGGCAGGCTGGCCAGGCCGGCGCGGTCAACACCTACGTCAACCCCGAGCTGACCGGCAAGACCACGCTCGAGGTGTTCGACCACTTCCTGGCGCTGTGCGAGAAGTACGGCCTCAAGGTGATGCTCGACGTGCACAGCGCCGAGGCGGACAACTCCGGGCACGTGCAGCCGGTGTGGTGGAAGGGCTCGATCACCCCGGAGCTGTTCTACCAGGGCTGGGAATGGGTCACCGCGCGGTACCGCGGCGACGACACCATCATCGCGATGGACGTCAAGAACGAACCGCACGGCACCGCCTCGACCACGCCGCGGGCCAAGTGGGATAGCTCGACCGACCAGGACAACTTCAAGCACGCCTGCGAAACCGCGGGCAAGCGCATCCTGGCGATCAACCCGGACGTGCTGATCCTCTGCGAGGGCAACGAGATCTACCCGAAGGACGGCAAGAACTGGAGTTCGGTCACCGGCACCGACTACCACGGCACGTGGTGGGGCGGGAACCTGCGCGGGGCCAAGGACCACCCGGTGAACCTGGGTGCGAACCAGGACCAGCTGGTGTACTCGCCGCACGACTACGGGCCGCTGGTGTTCGAGCAGCCGTGGTTCAAGAAGGAGTTCGACAAGACCACGCTCACCGACGACGTGTGGCGGCCGAACTGGTTCTACCTCCACGAGAACGGCACCGCGCCCTTGCTGCTCGGCGAGTGGGGCGGACGGCTGGGCCAGGACGCGCGGCAGGACCGGTGGATGACCGCCCTGCGTGACCTGATCACCGAAAACGGCCTGCACCAGACGTTCTGGTGCCTGAACCCGAACTCCGGCGACACCGGCGGCCTGCTGCTCGACGACTGGAAGACCTGGGACGAGACCAAGTACGCGCTGCTCAAGCCCGCGCTCTGGCAGCACGGCGGCAAGTTCGTCAGCCTCGACCACGAGGTGCCGCTGGGTGGCGCGGGCAGTACCACCGGCATCAGCCTGGGGGAGCGCTATGGCGGCGGTGGCGGCACGGACACGGAAGCCCCGGGCGTGCCCGGCGCGGTGGTGAGCACCGCGACCGGCTCGGCGAGCGTCACGCTCGGCTGGGGCGCGGCCACGGACAACGTGGGCGTGCGCGAGTACGACATCTACCGCGGTGGCACCAAGGTGGGCAGTTCCCCGGGCACGTCGTTCACCGACAACGGTCTCGTGCCGAACACCGACTACACCTACACCGTGCGTGCCAGGGACGCGGCGGGCAACGTGTCCGCGCCTTCCGCACCACTGACCGTGCGCACTTCGGCGGCGCCACCGGGCAGCCTGCAGGTGCTCTACCGCGACAACGACGCCAGTCCGTCGGACAACGCCATCCGGCCGGGCCTCCAGGTGGTCAACACCGGACAGTCCGCAGTGGATCTCAAGGGCGTGTCGGTGCGCTACTACTTCACCCGTGACGGTTCCGGAGCGGTCTCGTCCTACTGCGACTGGGCCGCCACCGGCTGCGCGAACCTGAGCACCGCGGTGCACGCAGCCGCGCCCGTGCCCGGCGCCGACGCCTACCTCGAGGTCGGCTTCACCACCGGCACCCTCGCCCCCGGCCAGTCGACCGGGGAGATCCAGCTGCGGCTGGGCAAGAGCGACTGGTCGAACTTCGACGAGACGAATGACCACAGCCACGGCGCGGCGGCCGCCTACACCGCCGCGCCCCGAATTCCCGCCTACCTCGGCGGGACCCGGACCTGGGGAGTCGAGCCATGAGGTGGCTGCTCGCGGCGGCACTGCTGATCCTGTCCACGCTGTCCGGCCCCGCCGCGGCGGCACCGGAACCCGCGGCGGCCACCTGGCGCAACGTGGAGATCGCGGGTGGCGGGTTCGTGCCCGGCATCGTGTTCAGCCCCGCCGAGAAGAACCTGATCTACGCGCGCACCGACATCGGCGGCGCGTACCGGTGGAACCAGGCGGCCGGCCGCTGGATCCCGCTACTGGACTGGGTGGGCTGGGACAAGTGGGGGTACAACGGCGTGGTCAGCATCGCGCCGGATCCGAAGAACGCCAACCGCGTGTACGCCGCGGCCGGTATGTACACCAACAGCTGGGACCCGAACAACGGCGCGATCCTGCGTTCATCGGACCGCGGGGCCACCTGGCAGGTCAGCCCGCTGCCGTTCAAGCTCGGCGGCAACATGCCGGGCCGCGGCATGGGGGAGCGGCTCGCCGTCGACCCGAACGACGGGCGCGTGCTCTACCTCGGCGCGCCCAGCGGCAACGGCCTGTGGCGCAGCACGGATTCCGGGGTGAGCTGGGCGAAGGTGACCGCGTTCCCGAACCCGGGCAACTACGTGGAGGACCCGGCGGACCCGAACGGCTACGCCAGCGACAACCAGGGCGTGGTCTGGGTGACCTACGATTCGCGCTCGGGCACCGCGGGCAGCCCCAGCAAGACCGTCTACGTCGGCGTGGCCGACAAGGAGAACACGGTCTACCGCAGCACCGACGCGGGCGTGACCTGGCAGCGCCTCCCCGGTCAGCCGACCGGCTACCTGGCGCACAAGGGCGTGCTGGACGAAGCGGGCGGCTTCCTCTACCTGGCCACCAACGACAAGGGCGGCCCGTACGACGGCGGCAAGGGTGACGTGTGGAAGTTCGACACCGCCACCGGCGCCTGGACGCGGATCAGCCCGATCCCGTCGGACAGCGGGGACAACCACTTCGGCTACAGCGGGCTGAGCGTGGACCGGCAGCACCCCGGCACGCTGATGGTGGCCACGCAGATCTCGTGGTGGCCGGACATCATCATCTTCCGCAGCACCGACGGCGGCGCGACCTGGACCCGGATCTGGGACTGGGGCAACTACCCCGAGCGGACCCTGCGCTACGAGATGGACATCTCCGCCGCGCCCTGGCTCACCTTCGGCGCGAACCCGGCGCCGCCGGAGACCTCGCCCAAACTGGGCTGGATGACCGAGTCGCTGGAGATCGACCCGTTCGACTCGAACCGGATGATGTACGGCACGGGCGCGACGATCTACGGGACGAAGAACCTCACCGCCTGGGACAGCGGCGGGAAGATCCGCCTCGAACCCACGGCGGGCGGGCTCGAGGAGACCGCGGTGCTGGACCTGATCAGCCCGCCGTCCGGGCCGCCGCTGGTCAGCGGGCTCGGGGACATCGGCGGTTTCCGGCACGACGACCTGGCGAAGGTGCCGTCGAAGATGTTCACCGGCCCGGTGTTCACTTCGACCACCAGCCTGGACTACGCCGAGCTGTCCCCGGGCACCATGGTGCGCGCGGGCAACACCGACCAGTCGCCGCGCGTGGCGTTCTCCACCGATGGCGGCGCGAACTGGTGGGGCGCGACCGAACCGGGTGGGGTGACCGGCGGTGGCACGGTCGCCGCGGCGGCGAACGGCAGCCGGTTCGTCTGGAGCCCGCAGGGCGCGGCCGTGCACTTCTCGGTCGGCTTCGGCAACTCGTGGACGCCGTCGGCGGGCCTCCCGGCCGGTGCGGTGGTCGAGGCGGACCGGGTGAACCCGATGAAGTTCTATGGCCTGTCCTCAGGACGGCTCTACGTGAGCACCGACGGCGGCGCGAACTTCACCGCCGCCGCGACGGTGGACGCGGCGAAGTTCCACGCCGTCCCCGGCCGCGAGGGCGACCTGTGGCTCGCCGGCGCGGGCGGGCTGTTCCACTCGGCCGACTCCGGTGCCACGGTGACCAGGCTGTCCGGTGTGGACAAGGTAGTCAACATCGGCTTCGGCAAGGCGGCGCCCGGCAAGGCCTACCCGGCGCTGTACCTGGTGCGGGAGAACGGGTTCTACCGCTCGGACGACACCGGTGCCACCTGGGTGCGGATCAACGACGACGCACACCAGTACGGCAACGCCGGGGAAGCGGTGACCGGCGATCCGCGGATTTACGGCCGCGTGTACGTCGGCACGAACGGGCGCGGCATCGTCTACGCCGACACCGCCTGATATTTCGGTGGCCCCTGCCAGGCCCGGCCTGGCAGGGTGACCGCCGTGTTCCTTTGGCTGTTCGGCCCGCCCGCGGCGGGCAAGACCTCCGTGGCGCGGGAAATCGCGCGTTCGCACCCCGAGTTCGCGCACCTCGACACCGACCAGATCGGGCTCTGCTACCCGGCCCCGGACGACGATCAGGCGAATCACGGGGTGAAATCCGCCGGCCTGGCCGCGTTGTGGCCGAACTTCCGGGATGCCGGGGCACGCGGCCTGGTGGTCTCCGGGAACCTGCTCACGGCCGAGGACTTCGCCCGCTACCGCATCGACGGAACCCCGATCATCCTGTGCCGCCTGCGCGCCGATCCCGAGGTGCACAAGGCGCGGTTCCTGCGCCGGGGCCGGTTCACCGACCTGGTCGACCGGTGTCTGGAGGAAGCCGCCGCGCTGGACCGCACCGATTTCGCCGACTACACCGTCGACACCACGAATCTGTCCACGACGGACTCGGCCGCGCTGGTGCTGGAGCGGACGGGGTTCGCCCGATGACCGAGGTGATCTGGCTCTACGACCCCGCCGAGCGCGAACAGTCCGCCGAGGCATGGGCGATCTACCGCGACCTGTTCACCAACGGCACCAAGGCGGGCTACATCGACCTGCACGACATCGGCTGGAACGGCGACGAGCGGCTCGTCCGGCGCAATTTCGAAGCGCTGTGGCGGATCTACGCGGCGGCGGGTGCCCGGCACCTGGTCGTCTTCGGGGGAGCGGCCGACGGCGCGGTCGCCCGCGAGTACGCCGAACTGGTGCCGGGCGCGAAGCTCACCGTCCGCCGGGGCGGACGGTGAGCCACCGGGTCTACGCCCACGCGGCGGCGACCGCCCAGCTCACGTCCTGCGCGTAGGACGCCGGGTTGTCGTAGGTGTGCGCGCCTCCGCTGGAAGCGACCCACACCTCGTCCGCGTAGTGCCGGACGTTCGTGCCCAGTTCGTTGATCGACGCCAGCCGCACGGTTCCGGCACCACTGCCCGGCTGCGCGCAGAAGGTCGCGTCACGGTCGAAGATCTCGGTGCCGTCGTCGGCGCCCAGCCGCACCCGGAAGCCCGAGTGCCGCAGGTACTGACCAGGCAGGTTCCGCGACTCCAGCGAGTAGCAGGACGAATCGGCCAGTCCACGCCGGATCACGAACGTCGCGTCCGACTTCAGCAGGGCCGGACTGCCCGCGGTGACCACGTCCGTCCTCGCCAGGCTGTCCTGGTGGCGCAGGTACCGGTCGGTGAACCCGGGCGTGCTCACCTGGAACGACCGCGCCTGGTCCACCGGCAGATCGGCACCGCTGCGCCACAACGGGATCGTCGCCGCCCAGGTGGTGTCCGCGGCGAAGCTGGCGCCGCCGTCCCACGGGTTCGCCCCGTTCGCCCGCGCCAGGTAGACCAGCTCCTGGTGGTGGCGGATGAAGGCGCCCGGCTGGTTGTGCGACTCGAGCGCCGAGGCACCCTGTCCCGCGCGGACGCAGAACGTGGCGTCCCCGGCGAACCCGGCTGATCCGTCGTTCGCGTCGGTCCGGATGCGCGAGCCGGCGTGCCGCAGGTACCGGCCCGGGAAGTTGCGCGATTCGAACGACACGCACGACGAATTCGCCAGCCCCGGCCGCGTCCAGAAGGTGGCGTCCTGCTTCACCAGGTCGTTCGCGGGCACGTCGGTGCGGGCGAGGCTGTCCTGGTGGCGCAGGTACCGGTCGGTGAACCCCGGCGTGGTCACCCGCAGCGAAACCGGTTCGCCGCGTGGGATCGCGGTGCCGGCGGCCAGCGCGAGCACCTGCTGGTTGACCTCCCGCACCCGGGACTCGGTCATCTTCAGCACCTGGCGGTCGTAGGTGTAGAAGCCGTTGATCTCGTTCTCCACGTCGTACGGCTCGGTGTAGACCGACGCGGACAGCCCGCGGGTCTGCACGAACCGGCCGACCTCACGGGTGATCTCGGTGTACCGGTTGGTCAGCGAGGTCTCGTCGGGGAACAGGTCCCCGTAGGCGAATCCCGCGCCCGGCTGCCACTCGTGCCCGGCGATCCGCCTGCCGAGCCCGCCGTACTCACCGAGCACCGCGACGCGGCTCGCCGTGGGCAGGCGGGTGCCCGACGACATCTGGTACGCGTGGTCGTCGAGCACGTCCCCGTTGGCGGGTTCGGGATCCGAGACGCAGCAGTTCGAACCCGAGTTGTGGTTGATCAGCCGGGTGTTGTCGTGCGAGCGCACGAGGTCGACGATGCGCCCGTTGTCGTACTCGCCCCAGCCCTCGTTGAACGGCACCCACTGCACGATCGAGGTGATGCCCTTGAGCTGGTCGACGATCCGCCGCAGTTCGGCCTCGAAGTTGACGTGGCTGACCGCCGAGGTGTCGTCCACCGCGTCCAGCGACGGCATGTCCTGCCAGACCATCAGGCCCAGCCGGTCGGCGTGGTGGAACCAGCGCGCCGGCTCCACCTTGATGTGCTTGCGCACCATGTTGAAACCGAGCGCCTTCTGGCGTTCGAGGTCGAAGCGCAGCGCGGCGTCGGTCGGGGCGGTGTAGATGCCGTCGGGCCAGTAACCCTGGTCGAGGGTGCCGAGCTGGAAGACGAACTTGCCGTTCAGCAGTGGCCGCATCACGCCGCCGACCATCGCCTTGCCCAGTGACCGCATGCCGAAGTAGCCGGTGACCGCGTCCCCGCTGCCGGGCAGCGTGACGCGCAGGTCGTAGAGGAACGGGTCGTCCGGTGACCACAGCCGCGCGTTCGGCACCGGGATCCGCAGGTGCGAGCCGACCGCGCCGGTCGCCGTGCCGACCACCTGGCCGCCGCTGAGCACCTCGGCACGAGCCTGCTGACCGGCCGTTCCCTGCACCACCAGGTCGAGCACACCGGCGGGTACGTCGGGGGTGGTGTCCAGCCGGGTGATGTGCGCGGTGGTGACCGGTTCCAGCCAGACCGTCTGCCAGATGCCCGAGGAAGCGGTGTAGAAGATGCCGCTGGGATCGCGCCGCTGCTTGCCGATCGGGAAGCGGTTGCCGTCGATGGGGGAGTGCACGCCGACGATGATCTCGTTGGGCCCGGCCCGCAGCGCGCCGGTGATGTCGAAGGAGAAGGCGTCGTAGCCGCCGGTGTGCGTGCCGATCTGGGTGCCGTTCACCCACACCCGGGTTTCCCAGGTGACCGCACCGAAGTTGAGCTTGACCCGCCGGCCGTTCCAAGTGGACGGTACGGTGAAGTCGCGCCGGTAGAACATGGTGTCCTCGTGGCGTTTGATGCCGGACAACGCGGACTCGATCGGGTAGGGCACGAGCACGCCTTCGGGCAGGGTCTGCCCGATCGGCGGGGAGTTCAGGTTCGGCGCGCCGGCGAACTCCCAGACACCGTTGAGGTTGAGCCAGTCCGACCGCACCAGCTGCGGCCGCGGGTACTCCGGCAGGGCGTTCGTGGGGGAGACCTGCGAGGTCCACGGGGTGTTCAGCGGAGCCGGTTTGGGCTGCCAGGTCGCGGCCGAGGCGGCCGGGGTGGCCACCACCAGCCCGGCCAGCACGAGCAGCGCGACGAGCAGTGCGTGAGGTCTGCCTTTACCACGTTCTTCGAGACGCTGTAGTGACATTCGGGACCTCCGGGGATTCGGTGGGGACCTATCCGGTGGTGCTCTCCCTGATCCGCAGGGAAAACGGGATGCGCACGTCCTCCGGCGGGGCCGACGCGCCGCCGGTGCCACGGCGGTGGATCAGCTCGACCGCGGCGCGCGCGAGCGCGGTCTTGTCGGGCGCGATGGTGGTGAGCGAGGGCAGGCTGTAGGCGCTCTGCTCGGTGTTGTCGAAACCGGCGACGGCGATGTCGCCGGGCACCGAGCGGCCGCGTTCGAAGGCGGCGCGGACCGCGCCGAGGGCGAGCATGTCGTTGAAGCAGAACACTGCGTCCGGTGGGTCGGGCAGGTCGAGCAGCCGTGCCATGGCTTCGGCACCGTCGCGCTGGTGGTAGCGCGTGGCGGGCGCGATCAGCTCGGGTGCTTCCGGCAGGCCCGCTTCGCCGAGCGCGTCCCGGTACCCCGCCAGACGCTGCGCGGCCGTGCCGCGGCGCGGGTGCTGGCCGATGACGGCGATGCGCGTGCGGCCGAGCCCGGCCAGGTGCCCGACCGCGGTGCGGGCCGCGAGCACGTTGTCGATCCCGGCGTGGTCCATCGGCACGTCGAGGCGGTGTTCCCCGAGCAGGACCATCGGGATCGTGGCGGGATCGGTGAGGTCGCCGGGTTCCAGCGCCTCCGGGCTGATGATCGCGCCGTCCACCAGGTGCGGGCCGAGCGAGGCGAGGGTGTCGCGCTCGCTCTCGCGGGCGCCCTGGGTCTCCTCGATGAGGACGTTCCAGCCGCGTTCGCGGGCCGCGGTGATGATGGCGCCGGCGAGTTCCCCGAAGTACGGGATGCTCAGTTCGGGCACGACCAGTGCGAGGAAGCCGGTGCGCCCGCGCCTCAGGTTCCGCGCGCCGAGGTTGGGGCGGTACCCGGTGGCCGCGAGCGCGTCCTCCACCCGGCGGCGGTTCTCCGGTTTGACGAAGTCGTAGCCGTTGACCACGTTCGAGACGGTCTTCACCGAGACCCCGGCGAGCACCGCGACATCCCGCAGAGTTGCCACCTCGACCCCTTCGCCGCCGGATCGCTCAGCGTAGTCCTTTTACAACGTTGTGCCAACGATGTAAAAGCAGATTGCGGGAGCTTGACAGTATGCTGTTGTTTCGCCAGGCGGCTGCGGTTAGGCTGCCGACATGATCCTCCGCGTTTGGCATGGCTGGGCGGCCGGTGAGCAGGCCGCCGCGTACGAAGAACTGCTCAACACCACCATCGCGCCGGGCATCCTGCGGCGCGGCATCCCCGGGCTGCGCGAGCTGGACGTGCTGCGCGGTGCGTCCGATGTGGACGAAACCGAGTTCGTCACCCTGATGGTCTTCGACGACTGGGCCGCCGTCCGCGAGTTCGCCGGCGACGACCTCGCCGGTTCGGTGGTGCCGCCCGCCGCCCGCGCGTTGCTGTCCCGGTTCGACGAGCACTCACAGCACTTCGAGCTGATCCACCGGCACCGGGCGGACGACTCATCCCGGTGTGCGTAGGGAATCCAGCAGGGTTCGGAGGGTTTCCCTGGCCTGGTGCAGTTCTCCGGCGCTGACACCCGCGCGGTCCAGCAAGCGCTCGCGGGCGTTGTCGGACCGGGCGAACAGTCGCTCGAGCGTGGCGCGGCCGTCTTCGGTCAGCGCGATCAGCGGTGAACGCGCGTGGTCCGGATTGGACAGTGCCTCGGCCTGCCCGGCGTCGAGCAGGTCGGTCACCACGCGCTGCACGCTCTGCGGCGTCAGCCCGAGGCGGCGTGCCGCGCTCGGCACCGTGCGCGGCCCGTCGGAAAGCACGCTGAGCACGTGCCAGCGTGCCGCGGTCTGCCCGGCTTCACGGGCGATGTCCTCACTGGTGCGCCGGGAGATCCCGGCCAGTTCGTACACGTCGGCGATGAGCAGCCGGTACTCTTCCAGTGCGTCGGTCACCCCGCCAGCATAGGGCCGTCACGCCAGCCTGCTGCTGATCTGCTGCACCGCCCAGCCGTTGCCGTCCGGTTCGCTGAAGAAAAAGAAGCCGACGTTGTCCAGTTCCTCGCCCTCGCGGTAGGGGTGCAGCCCGCCGTCCCGGCCGTACACCTGGATCGGGCTGACCGCCGCCCCGAGCCCGGCGGCGTCACCTGCACCACCCGCGTGCCGCCCTGATCGGTGTCGAAGTCGACGCCGAAGCCGAGCCGCTCGCCGTAGAACTCCTTGGCGCGGTCGACGTCGGCGACCGGCAGGCAGATCACTTCGATGGTTCAGTTCACCGGACACTCCCTTCGGCGGTCGCCCTCCAGCCTTCGCGGGCGCTGGGGAATTCCGGCGCCCAGCCGGTGGTCTGGCGGAACTTCGCGTTGCGCACGCGGATCGACCGGGTCAGCGAGGTGAGCCGGTCACCGAGCAGCAGCGCGGCCCGCCCCGGCCCGTGGATCCAGGCCCGGGTGCCCGCCGCTTCGGCCAGTGCGTCGGCGTACTCGCGTTTGGTCAGCGGCTCGTCGTCGACTACGTTGTAGGTGCCCGCGGGCGCGTCCAGCGCGGCGGAGACCGCCCGGCCCGCGTCCGCCATGTGGATCGAGGAGACGTAACCATCGGCGGCGCCGAGTCGCACGGCGATGTGGTGGCGCGCCTGGGCGAGCAGCTGCTCGGAGTGCTCGGCGCCCGGACCGTAGAACCAGCCGAACCGCAGCACGACGCCGACGCCGCCGGATTCGGTGAACCGGTGGGCGCTGTGCTCGGCGGCGATGTTCGAGCGGGCCAGCGGGTAGTGGTCGATCGGGTGGTCCTCGTCGATCCAGTGCGCGCCGTGGTCGCGGTAGAGCATGCTCACCGACTCCTGGACCAGCCGGCCGACCCCCGCCTTGAGCGCTGCATCGGCGACCGCCGCCGAACCCTCGGTCCGCACGCGGGCGCAGTCGGCCCACGCCTTGCGGCTGAGGAACCGGCTCATCGGCGGAATGGCCGAGGCCAGGTTGGCCACCGCGTCGTGCCCGGCGAAGGCGCCGGCCAGCGCCGCCCGGTCGAACAGCGAAACCGGGACGGCTTCGGCCCCCTGCGCGGTGAGGGCCGCCGCCTTCTCCGGCGTCCGCGCCAGCGCGCTCACCTCGTGCCCGGCGCGGAGCAACACGGGCACCGCGTGCCCGCCGATCGCGCCGGTCGCTCCCGTGACGAAGACCCGCATGCGCCCCGACCCTAGCGCCCTCAGCCGAGCAGGTCCGCCATTTCGTCCCGTGCCTGGATGACGATGTCGCGCATGGCGCGCTCGGCCCGGTCGGGCTCGCCGCGGTCGACCGCGAGCGCGACTTCCTGGTGCAGCGCCACGGCCTCCGGCTGCGGCTCCGGCGGCATCAGGCCGTGCCCGGTCCGGCCGGTGAGCACCTCGGCCACCACCGCGGCGAGCTGGGCGAACATCGGGTTGCCCGAGGCGGTCAGCAGCAGGTCGTGGAAGGTGATGTCGTGGCCGAGGAAGGTCCCGAGGTCACGCGCCTTCGCCGTGCTCGCCAGCCGGGAGCCGAGCGCGCGCAACTGGCCACGCTGTTCCGGGGTGGCGCGCAGCGCGGCGAACCGGGCCGCGCTCGGCTCGATCGCGGACCGCAGTTCGGTCAGCGTCCGCAGCGCCGCCTGCCGCCCCGGGCCGTCGAGCTGCCAGCGGATCACCCGCGGGTCGTAGTGGTTCCACTCGCTGTGGTCCCGCACGGTGACCCCGACCCGCCGCTTGCTGGTGGTGAGCCGCATGGTCTCCAGCGCGCGCACCACCTCGCGCGCGACCGTGCGCGACGCGCCGTAGCGCACCTGCAGTTCCTCCAGGCGTAGCACCGAACCGGGGGGTAGTTCACCGCCGGCGATCGCGGTGCCCAGCTCGTCCAGCATCTTCGAGTGCACCCCGTCGGCCATGTGGCGACCGTACCGCACTGACTCGATTAAGTAGTACTTGTCTCTTGATTAAGTAGTACCTATTGGGTCTACTCTCTGCCGCGGACAAGGAGGTCACCGAAATGGCGGTCATCGTGGTGATGGGCGTGGCGGGAGCGGGCAAGAGCACCGTGGGCGCCGCGCTGGCCGAGCGCTTCGGCGTCGAGTACGCCGAGGCGGACGCGTTCCACCCGGCGTCGAACATCGAGAAGATGGCCTCGGGCGTCCCGCTCACCGACGCCGACCGGTGGCCGTGGCTCAAAGCCATCGCGGGCTGGGTGCGCGACCACGCCGCCACCGGGGGCGTGGTCACCTGCTCGGCGCTGAAGCACGAGTACCGGGACGTGCTCCGCGGCGGCGGCGACGTCTGGTTCCTGCACCTCGACGGCGCCCGCGAACTGCTCGCCGCCCGGATCGGCGGCCGCTCGGGGCACTTCATGCCTCCGTCCTTACTGGACTCCCAGCTGGCCGACCTCGGTCCGCTGCGCGCGGGCGAGCGAGGCCGCACCCTGGACATCGGTGCCCCGCCGGAAGAACTCGTGGAAGCCGCGTTCACCGCCTATCGGAAGGACCACCCGTGAACACACTCGCCGCGGCCGCAGGGGGCCACGACTTCCGCCTGCTCGGGGCCACCGTGCTGGCGATCGCGCTGATCGTCGTGCTGATCACCAAGCTGAAGCTGCACCCGTTCCTCGCGCTGATCCTGTCCTCCGGCGTGCTCGGCCTGGTCGCGGGCATGCCGGTGGACAAGCTGATCAAGAGCTTCAGCAACGGGGTCGGCTCGACGGTGGCCTCGGTCGGCGTGCTGATCGCGCTCGGCGCGATGCTCGGCAAGCTGCTCGCCGACTCCGGCGGGGCCGAGCAGATCGTGGACACCATCATCTCGCGGTCGGGGCCGAAACTGCTGCCGTGGGCGATGGCGCTGGTGGCCGCGCTGATCGGGCTGCCGATGTTCTTCGAGATCGGCCTGGTCATGCTGATCCCGGTGGTGCTGCTGGTCTCGCGGCGCAGCGGGCAGCCGCTGCTGCTGCTCGGCATCCCGGCGCTGGCCGGGCTGTCGGTGCTGCACGGCCTGGTGCCGCCGCACCCCGGTCCGCTCGCCGCGGCCGGGGCGCTGAACGCCAACGTCGGCATCACGCTGGCCTTCGGTGTGCTGATCGCGATCCCGACGGTGATCATCGCCGGGCCGCTGTTCGGCAGGCTGGCCGCGCGGCTGGTGCCGGACGCGCAGGCACCCGAGCACCTGATCCCGGAGTCGGTGGGGGACACCGAGCAGAACACCCGGCGTCCCAGCTTCTTCGCCACCGTGGGCACCGTGCTGCTGCCGGTGGTGCTGATGATGGGCAAGGCGCTCGCGGACATCCTGCTGGACAAGGAGAACCAGCTCCGGCGGGTGCTCGACTTCATCGGCGACCCGCTGGTCGCGCTGCTGGCCGCGGTCCTGGTCGGCATGCTCACCCTCGGGCGCGCCGCCGGGTTCACCCGCGGCCGGATGTCGGGCACGCTGGCCGATTCGCTCGGGCCGATCGCCGGCATCCTGCTGATCGTCGGCGCCGGTGGCGGGTTCAAGCAGACGCTGGTGGACGCGGGCGTGGGTGACGTGATCACCGAACTGGCCACCGGGGCGAACTTCTCACCGCTGCTGCTGGGCTGGCTGGTCGCGGTCGCGATCCGCCTGGCGACCGGCTCGGCCACCGTGGCGACGGTCTCGGCGGCCGGTATCGTCGCGCCGCTCGCGGCCACTTTGGACCCGGCGCACAGCGCCCTGCTGGTGCTCGCCATCGGCGCGGGCTCGCTGTTCTTCTCGCACGTCAACGACGCCGGGTTCTGGCTGGTGAAGGAGTACTTCGGCATGTCGGTCGGGCAGACGGTGAAGAGCTGGTCGATCATGGAGACGGTGATCTCGGTGGTGGCGATCGTGCTGATCCTGCCGCTAGGCGCCCTGCTGTAGCCACAGTCCGAACCCCACACTCACGCACCCGAACCCCACGTTCGCGGACGAGTCCCACACTCGGGTAGCCGAGTCCCACTTCAGGCATCCGAGTTCGACGTTCAGGCACCCGAACTCCACGTTCAGGTAGCCGAACTCCACGTTCAGACTGCTGAGTCCCACACTCGGGCAGCCGGGTTCGACCTTCGGGCAGGCGAGTCCCGTGCCTCCCGAACGCAGAACTCGGCTGCCTGAACGCAGGACTCAGCTACCCGAACGTGGGATTCGGATGCCTGAACGTGGGGTTCGGCTGCTCGAACGTGGGACTCGTGGACGTGAACGTGGGGTTCGGCTGCTTGAGCGTGGAGTTCGGGTGCGTGAGCGTGGGGTTCGGGTGTTTGAGTGGGGGACTCGCGTATGAGCGGGGAGGGTCAGAGGGGGATTTCTTCCAGGACTTCGGTGGCCAGGGTGGAGGCGGTTTCGGAGTACCGGTTGGCCAGCCGGTGGAAGAGTTGCTCGGCGCGGATGGCGGGCCAGTCGGGTGCCAGGTGTTCGGCGGGCAGGTGGGGGTCCTGCCGGACCAGTTGCAGCCAGTCGGTGTGCAGGACCAACTGCCGCGCCAGGTCGTCCGGGAACGAGGGCAGGGGAGCGGCGGGTTCCCACCGGCTGAGGAAGGCGCGGTACCGCGTCGCGATGGCGTCGACGTCGAAGGCGCGGTGGACCAGGTCGGCCGACTCGGTGGGCTTCGCGTGCTGGGCGGTGAACACGTTGACGTTGTCCGCCAGGTGCAGGCCGTCGACGATCGAGGCGGCGTCCTTGGTGCCCGGCGCGATCCACAGGCCGTTCTGCAGCGGCCCGAACCCGGCCCACACCAGGCGTGAGCGCAGGTCGTGCCGGTCGCCGCGGCGGGTGTCGGGCAGGGAAAAGCCGACCAGGGTCCAGTTGCCGTCCCAGTCGCGGTTGACCGCGCCGGTCTGCCAGATGCGCCTGCTGCCGTCCTCCAGCACCCCGGCCGCGCGGCTGGTCAGTCCGAAGTAGACCCGGCGGCCCCGGCGGTGGCGGGTGAGCAGGCCGCGCTTGACCATCCGCGTCAGCGTCGAGCGGACCGCCTCCTCCGAGATGCCCACCCGCCCGAAAACGGCGATCACGCTGCCCGAGTAGACGGCGGTGCCCCGGCCCATCACGTGCAGGCCCAGGAAGCTGAACATCAGTGACTGCGGCCGGGCCGAGTAGCTCAGCGCGGAGTCACCGGGATCACTTGCCGTCACGGCCCCAGCGTAGACGTCGATCATTGTTGGGCACAATCTTGACGCCCGTCACGAGCGCGACCTATGTTGGAGCGCGATCCGCAGGGAGGCCATGGTGAACCTCGGCGAACTCGTCGCCATCGACGTGCACACGCACGCCGAAATCTCGAAGGACGGCCACCCGTCGCTGAGCCCGGAGCTGCTCGGTGCCTCCGCCGACTACTTCAAGGCACACGGCCACCGCCAGCCCACGATCGCCGAAATGGCCGCCTACTACCGCGAACGCCGGATGGCCGCGGTGGTGTTCACCGTGGACGCCGAGCACGCCACCGGCCACCCGCGGATCGCCAACGAAGAGGTCGCGCAGAGCTGCGCCGAACACGCCGACGTGCTCATCCCGTTCGCCAGCATCGATCCGTGGAAGGGCCGGGCCGGGGTGCGGGAGGCGCGCCGGCTGGTGGCCGAGCACGGCGTGCGCGGGTTCAAGTTCCACCCCAGCATCCAGGGTTTCGCGCCGAACGACCCGATGGCCTACCCGCTGTACGAGGCGATCGAGGAACTCGGCGTGCCCGCGTTGTTCCACACCGGGCAGACCGGCATCGGCGCCGGTGTGCCCGGCGGGGGCGGCATCCGCCTGAAGTACTCGAACCCGATGCTGGTCGACGACGTGGCGGTGGACTTCCCGGAGCTGCGGATCATCCTCGCGCACCCGTCGTTCCCCTGGCAGGACGAGGCGCTCGCGGTGGCCACGCACAAACCGTTCGTCTACATCGACCTGTCCGGCTGGTCGCCGAAGTACTTCCCGCCGCAGCTGGTGCGCTACGCCAACTCGCTGCTCAAGGACAAGGTGCTCTTCGGCTCGGACTACCCGGTGATCACCCCGGACCGCTGGCTCGCCGACTTCGAAAAGCTGGACATCAAGCCCGAAGTCCGCCCGCGGATCCTCAAGGACAACGCGGCGAAGCTGCTCGGGCTCGCCGGAGACGACCCAGACCCAGACGGCAAGAGGTAGCACCCCCGACGACGAGGGAGTTCCGCCATGTCCGAGAGCCCGGCCGCGCCGACCCCACCGCACGATCCCGTCCAGCTCCGGCGCGCGGTCGCGTCGAGCTTCCTCGGCAGTGTGATCGAGTACTACGACTTCCTGCTCTACGCCACGGCCTCGGCGGTGGTGTTCGACAAGGTCTTCTTCTCCTCGCTCGAGCCGTTCGCGGCCACCATCGCCAGCCTCGGCACCTTCGCCACCGGTTACCTGGCGCGCCCGCTGGGCGGGGTGCTGTTCGGGCACTTCGGCGACCTGCTCGGCCGCAAGCGGATGCTGCTGCTGACCATGACGCTGATGGGCGTGGCGAGCTTCCTGATCGGGGTGCTGCCGACCTACGCGCAGGCCGGCGCGCTCGCCCCGATCGGGCTGGTGCTGCTGCGGGTGATCCAGGGGATCTCGGTCGGCGGTGAGTGGGGTGGCGCGGTGCTGATGTCGGCCGAGCACGCGCGCAGCAGGCGCGGGCTGTGGGCCAGCTTCACCAACGCCGGCGCGCCGTGCGGCATGGTGCTCTCCACCGCCGCGCTGAGCGGCACCGGGGCGATCGTCGGCCAGGAGGCGTTCCTCGCCTGGGGCTGGCGGATCCCGTTCCTGCTCAGCATCGCGCTGCTCGCGGTCGGCCTGTTCGTCCGGCTGAAGGTCGAGGAAACGCCGGTGTTCCAGGCGGTGCGCGACGACGGCCGCAAGCGCGTCCCGGTGCTCGACGTGTTCCGCGAGTACCCGCGCGTGCTCGCGCTCAGCGTGGGCGTCGGCCTGGCCGCGTTCGTCGCGCAGTCGACGCTGACCACGTTCGTGGTGGCTTACGGCGTGCAGGAAGGCCATGCGCGGCAGAGCGTGCTGAACGCGCTGACCATCTCGTCGGCCTGCGCGGTGGTGGGCATCCTCGGCTGGTCGGCGGCGTCGGACCGGTTCGGCAGGCGGCCGATCGTGCTGGCGGGCGCGCTGGCCATGGCGGTCTACGGCTTCCTGCTGTTCCCCTTGGTGGCCGCCGGGAACGGCGCGCTGCTGATCCTCGCGCTGGTGATCGGGCAGGCGGTGATCCACCCGATGATGTACGGCCCGCTGGCCGCGTTGTACACCGAACTGTTCAGCACCGAGAACCGCTACACCGGGGCCTCGCTGGGCTACCAGCTCGCCGGGCTCGGCGCCGGGTTCGCGCCGCTGCTGTTCGCCGAACTGCGCCGCGGCCCCGGGACGGCGGCGATCTCGTGGATCATCGCGGGGTTCTGCGTGCTCACCGTGGTGTGCGTGCTGGCGCTGAAGGAGACCAGCCGCCAGGATCTGAGCGGGGGCGCGGTGCCGGAGCCCGCCTCCTGAGGCGGGAGGGCACATGCTCGACGAAGGACTGGGGACGTGGCCGGTGCGGCGGGCGCGGATGTCGCCCGGCCGCACCGCGTTCGTCCACGATGGACGGTCGATCACCTACGCCGAGTTCGCCGGCCGCACCGCATCCGTGGCGGCGTACCTGGCCGGGCGCGGGGTGTCGGCTGGCGACCGGGTCGCCTACCTGGGGCCGAACCACCCGTCGTTCGCCGAGGCCATGTTCGCCGCGCACCGGCTCGGCGCTGTCTTCGTCCCGCTCAACTTCCGCCTCACCGCACCGGAACTGGCGTACGCGCTGGCCGACTGCGGTGCCCGGCTCCTGCTCCACGCGCCGGAGTACGCCGGGATCGCGGCGCAACTGGACGTCGACGCGGTCCCGGCGGACACCGCGTACGCCCAAGCCACCCCGATCGACACCGTGGTCCGCCCGGACGACATCGCGCTCATCCTCTACACCTCCGGCACCACCGGGCGGCCCAAGGGCGCGATGCTCAGCCACGCCAACCTCATCTGGAACACCTACAACCTGCTCGTCGGCGTGGACGTCACCGCCGACGAGGTGACACTGGTGTCCGCGCCGCTGTTCCACGTCGCGGCACTCGCCCAGACGCTGCTGCCCACGTTCATCAAGGGCGGCTGCTCGGTGCTGACCAGGGCGTGGGAGGTCGACGCCTGCTACGACCTGATCGAGCGGCACCGCGTCACGATGGCGTTCGGCGTGCCGACGATGTTCGCCGCGCTGGCCGCGTCACCGCGCTGGGCCACGGCCGACCTGTCCTCGTTGCGGACGCTGTTGTGCGGTGGGGCTTCGGTGCCGCTCGCGCTCGTGCGGACCTACCAGGATCGCGGGCTGGTGTTCTGCCAGGGTTACGGGCTCACCGAGACCGCGCCGGGCGGGACGTTCCTGGAGGCGGGGGAGAGCCTGCGCAAGGCTGGTTCGGCCGGGGTCGCGGTGTTCTTCGGTGACGCCAAGGTGGATGCCCCGCCGGGCGAGCCCGGTGAGGTGTTGCTCAAGGGCCCCAACGTATCGCCGGGCTACTGGAACAATCCCGAGGCGACCGCGGCCGCGCGCACCGAGGACGGCTGGTTCCGCTCGGGCGACGTCGCCACGGTCGACGCGGACGGGCACTTCCACATCATCGACCGGCTCAAGGACATGTTCGTCTCCGGCGGCGAAAACGTCTACCCGGCCGAAGTGGAGGCGGCACTCCAGGAGCACCCGGCCGTCGCGGAAGCGGCCGTGATCGGCGTGCCGGACCCGAAGTGGGGCGAGGTGGGCAAGGCTTTCCTGGTGTGCCGCAGCGAAGTGTCCGAGCCGGGACTGCGGGACTTCCTGCTCGGCAGGCTCGCCAAGTACAAGATCCCGGTGACCTTCGAGGTGGTCGAGGCGTTGCCCCGCACCGGATCCGGCAAGATCCGCAAGGCGGAGCTGCGCCGCTCGGCCGAGGGTGCGCGGGAACAGTGACGGCCCGGCGTGCCTGCCGAACCGGGAGACGGTGTCCTCCTCGGTTTCGAGCCGCTGCCGCACGGGTTCGGATGACTGACGCACGAACGCCACCGCGCGAACCGGGGCCCGGCCCGCGCGGTGGCGTTCGTGGTCGTCTGCGTCAGCGCGTGCCGACGCAGACGTTGGGCTTCAGCGTGATCGAGTGGTCACCGCCCCAGTGGGCGCCGGTGCCGACCACGCGGTGCGTGGCCCAGGTGTTGGTGCGCGGGTTGTACCGCGTCCACGCGATCTTCTGCGAAGTGGACGGCAGCAGCGTGCCGTAGATGACGTCGCCGCCCGGTGAGACGAGTTGGGCGTAGCCGCTCCAGTTGCCCGGCGTCACCTGCTCGCGCTGCACCCACGCCTGGGTGGCGTGGTGGTAGTGGAAGCGGATGAGCGCCCCGGCGGTGGTGCGGCCGTAGAGCACGCCGTCACCGGCGGCGGTGATGGAGTTGAAGCGGCCCCAGCCGGTGTCGAGCACCACGCCGGCGTCGTTCTGCCAGCGCTTGGCCGCGGTGTCCCAGACGAACAGGCGCAGGTCACCGTTGGGGTCGATGCGGTAGATCCGGCCCTTCTCGTCCACGGTGAGCTTGTCGCGGTTGGCCGCGGACAGGTAGTGCTGCCAGCCGGTCCCGACCCGCTCACCGCCGATGAAATCCCAGCTCGGCACGTTCCACAGGCGCAGGTCGCCGTCGTTGAACGGGTCGGTGGCGCCGGTCTTCTGGTGCACCGACCAGACGACGTCCGGTCCGGCCTTGAGCGTGCCGGGCACCGAGAACCCGTAAGTTCCGACCGAGGGCCAGTAGTCGACGCCGTCGAGCGCCGGGATCAGGGTGCTGTTGGGCGTGCGGACGTTCTGGGCGTACTTCACCGCGCCCGCTTTGGTGGAATAGAACCTGGTGAAGATCGAGCACTCGAGGAACTGGTCGGGGTTGTGCTGGCCGAACCAGTCGAGCAGGTCGTCCACCCGGGTCTCCACGGAACCGCTGCGGGTCTCCGACGAGCCGAAGCAGCCCTTCTGCCAGGACGTGCTGTGGACGCCCGCCAGTTCGGGCTCCCACTGGTCACCCCGGTAGGCGGGGCCACCGGCGTCACCGCGGCAGGTGTCCGACGCGCCCGAGACGGTGAACGTGGTGTCCGAAACCGAGGAGACCGCGGTGCCGGCGATGTGCTGCTTCAGCGGCACCCAGTCGGTGGCGGTCCGGCCGAACCCGGCGAGCTGCAGCGTCTCCGCCTGCTGCGGCGGCCGGGACGGCAGCCGCGCGCCGCCGAGCCCGGAACGCGTTTCGAGCTTGGCGAAGACCAGGTCGCGATCCTCGCGGGGCTTGAGGTCGATGATCCGCTGGCTCAGCAGGTACGTCCCGCCACCGCCTTTCGCCTGCACCGCGCCGTACCAGAACTCGGCGGTGGCGGGCCTGCTCGGCGGTCCCGGGTTGATCCGGAAGCCCTGCGCCGGGTTCTCGGCGAAGCAGCTGGCGGCGGTGACGAGCCACTGGTCGGAGATGAGCGTGCCCGAACAGGAGCGGAAGTTGTCGCCGATGGTGATGCGTGCGGTGTGCCAGTACGGCTCGCCGTAGGCGCCGGTGGGCGTGCCGTTGGTGACCGCGGCGGCCGGTACGGCCAGCAGCGCCGCGATCGCGGTCGAGGCGGCCAGCGCCGCCACCGACCGTCTCGCGTATCTCTGGGTTCTCATGGTTTCCCTTCCCCAGTCGTGTGGTTGATCGGGCCCTAGGCGGGCTGGCCGTTGACCCAGGAGTGCGAGCGGTGGCCCATCGCGGGCGCGCTGGCCACGCCCTGCAACACGGCGGCCATGCTGTCCGTGCCGAGGTTGCGCGGGGCTTCGTTCTTCCAGTACTGGACCACCTCGAAGTCGGGGTAGTCGTCACCGCCGATGTAGCTCCTGGTGCCGACCTGCTCGTCGATCTTGACCTCGACCCGGCCGTTGACCTGGAACAGCGGCAGCAGCCCGTTGAGCCCGGTGTAGTCCGCGGCCAGGTAGCCGTTCTGCTGGATGCGGACCCGCAGGTCGTTGTCCCCGCCGGGGCGGATCGGGTGGGCGGGGAAGACCCGGTCGGGCATGCGCACCGCGCCCCCCGGCGACCAGATGTAGCCGCCTTTCTTGGTGGACTTGGTGACGGTGTAGCTGACCTTGCCGGTGTCGGTGTCCCAGGCCGCGATGATGCGCGCCGAGGCGCCCGGGTCCATCGAGAAGCCGCGGTCGTCGCCGTCGAGCAGGCCGAAGGCCGCGTCGTCGGAGTGGATGAAGAACCGCATGATGATGATCCCGCGGCCGGGCATCTTGGCGCTGGTGTCCCACACCTGGCGCACGTCATCGGCCGGGACACCGCCGAAGAAGTTGCGCATCGCCGCGTCGTAGTTGGGGTCGTTGGGCCGCGGGGGCTGCCCCGGCGCCGGTTCGGGCTTGCGGGCGGCGTCCTCGGCCCGCCTGCGGGCTTCTTCCTCCTGTCGTTCGAGTTCGGCCGCCCGGTCGGCGGCTTCACGGGCCAGCCTGGCCGCCTCGGCGGCGGACTTGCCCGCCGCCAGCGCGTCCGCCCGTGCGCGGTCGGCGGCTTCCTTGGCGGCGTTCGCCGAACCGGTGGCCTTGTTCGCCGAGTCCTGGGCGCTGATCACCGACTGCTGGGCCTGACCGGCGCTGCGGTGCGCGGCCGCTTCGGCTTCGCGGGCCAGCTGGGCCGACCGGGCGGCGTCGGCCGCCGAGCGCTCCGCCTGGTCCGCGGAAGCCGCCGCCTGTGCGGCGTACTCGCCCGCTTGGATCCGGGAGGTCTCGGCCTGGTTCGCGTACTGCGCGGCTTGGTCCGCGGCGTGGCGGGCGGTCGCGGCGTAGCTGAGCGCGAGGAACGCGTTCTGCCGGGCACCGGCCGCCGACCTCGACGCGGCGGCCAGGTAACCACCGATCTCGGCCACGTGGGCCGCGGTGTCCGCGTCCCGCTGCTGGGCCTGGTGCAGTCCGACGGTGACGAAGGTGCGCACGTAGGTGTCCGGACCGGACAACGCCGCCTGCGCCGAGGCCTTCACCTCGGGGCCGCCGGTGTTGAGCGCCTGCCCGACCAGCACGGCGTCGTCGGCCCGCCGGGCGGTGTGCTGCCCGACCGCGAGGAACTCGCGCACCTGCTCGATCGTGCCGCTCAGCGCCCGCTGGGCACCCGCGCGCACCCCCGGCCCGCCTTCGTTCATGATCCGGGCCAGCTCGATGCGGTCGTCGTCGTCCTTGCCGGGGTAGTACCGGGTGCGCAGGAACTGCTTGACCTGGTCGTGGCTCGCGGCCAGCACGCCCAGCGCGGCGGTGCGCTGCGCCGGTTTGCCCGCGGAGTCGGCGATGGCACCCACGCTGGCCCGGTCGTCCCGCTCGGTGGCCGTGGCCAGCGCGGAGCGCACGAACTCGGTGACATCGGTTTCGGTGCCGGTCAGGGCGAACTCCGCGGCGTCCTGTACCCAGGGACCGCCGGTCTTGGCCAGCCGCGCGGCCACCTTCCGGCCGTTCGAGACCACCAGCGCCGGGGCGGCCGCCGGGTCCCTCGCCTGGTCCAGCAGGCGCTGGGCCTCGGCGTCCAGTCTGGCCTGCTGTCCCGCTTCCCAGGCCGCGGCCGCGGCGCGATCGGCTTCCGCCTGCTTCGCCGTCCGCGCCTCGCGCACCTGCCTGTTCTGCTGGACGAGCAGCCGCTCGGAGTCGGCCTTGCGGGCCACGGTGCTGACCTTGTTCGCCGTGGTGACCGCACCTTCGGCCTGGTCGGCGGCGAGGTCGGCCGCGTCCGCCGCGGCCTGCGCCTTGTCCGCCTGCCCGGCGGACTCACCGGCGTGCAGGTAGGCCTGGTACGCCGCGTCACCGGCGGCGGTGGCGTGCTGGGCCGCCTGGTTCGCCGCGTCGCGCGACTCCGCCGCCGCGGCCGCCGCCTCCTGCGCGATGGCCTTGGCCACGTTCGCCGCCCTGGTCGCCTCCGCGGCCGCCTGCTTGGCCCGTTCCCCGGCGCGCCTGGCCTCCTCGGCGCTGGCTCCGGCCTGCTGGGCGTAGTTCCCGGCCTGCAGCGCCGCATCCGCCGCCGCGGTGGCGTTGGCCGCCGCCGATCCGGCCGCCTGCGCCGCGGTGGCCGCCGCGTTCGCCGCGGTCACCGCCGCGTCCGCCGCCTGCGCCGCCACCCGCGCGTCCTGCGCGACCCGGTGTGCTTCCACCGACGCCTGCCGCGCGGCCTCGGCGTGCTGCCGGTCACCGGCCGCGGCCTGTGCCGCCTTCCGTGCCTTGGCCGCGGTCTGGCTGGCCAGCGACGCCGCTTGCGACGCCTGTCCCGCCGCGTTGGCCGCCACCCTGGCCGCGTCGTTCGCGGCCCGGGAAGCTTCCCCAGCCACCTGCGCGGCCTGGGCGGCCCGCCCGGCGGCGTCGGCCGCCCGCCCGGCGGCGTTGCCCGCCCGGATCGCCGAATCCTGCGCCGCCTGCGCTTCGCGGGCCGCGGTCTCACCGGCCTCCTTGGCCAGCCTCGCCGCCTCGACGGCCTTGCCGGAGGCGTCCCTGGCCACCTCGGTCTGCTGCGCGGCCTGGGTTCCGGCTTCCTTGGCCAGATCCGCCAGCTGCGCCACGGAGAGCGTCTCGTGATCGCGTGCCGCCGCGACGAGGTAGCCGTCGAGCAGGAAGGCCCGCACCTCTTCGATCGAGCCGTTGAGCGCGGCCTGCGCCGCCCGGTTCACCGCCGGGCCACCGGCGTTCATGATCTGCCCGACCCGCACCCGGTCGTCGTCGTCCTTGGCGGTCTGGCGGCCGGTGCCGAGGAAGGTCATCAGCTGCTGGACCGTGCCGCTGAGCGCCTGCTGCGCCGCCGCCTTCACCCCGGGGCCACCGGTGTTGATCAGCTGCGCGATCTGCACGCGCATGTCGTCCTCCCACGGGCGTTGCCACCCGGAGGCGAGGAAGGTGCGCAGGGTCTCCGCCGAACCGCCGAGCGCGGTCTGCGCGGCCCGGCGCACGCCGGGCCCGCCTTCGGCGAGCATCTGCCCGACGCGCGCCCGCAGGTCGTGTCCCTCGGCCACGCCGAACCCGGTGGCCAGGAACACGCGCACGTCCTCGTCGGTGCCCGCGAGCGCGGTCTCCGCCGCCCTCGCCACGCCGGGACCACCGGCCTTCATGATCGAAAACGCCACCGCGCGATCGGTCAGCGCGGTCTGCGCCGACGGTGGCTGGGCCGCGGTGGCCTGCGCGGGGGCCACCAGCAGCGACACCGCGGTCATCGCCGCCAGCGGCAGCGCCAGCACCCGTCTCGGTAATCGTCTCGGTCTCGCCATCTCGATCCTCTCGCTCCTGGGCAGCACAATGTGCGGGAAATGTCAGAGAATTGAAAAGAAAACGGCTCGGCGGTCCAGCCCCCGTGCGGGGCGGGATCAGCCGCCGAGCTAAATGAAAGTAGCAGCAGACCCGGTACCGGCAATCGGCCGAATGGCTTATCGCCAGTTCGGCTGCGGTGATGGCATTCTGGCCGTTGTTCGAATCTCTTCCCCGCCTATGCCGAAGGAAAACAACCATGCCATCATCGAAACTGCCCTCGGGCGCCAAAGTCGCGCTGACCGCACTGCTGGCCGGGGCCGCGGTGGCCGGGGCCACCGGTCTCGCCGGGGCCGCGGGCGGTGGCGGGGCGGCGCCGGCCGTGCCCGCCCTGCAGGTCGCGGCGGCACCCGCGGCCGACGCCCCCACGCACCTGGTCGAGGACTTCCTCCACCCCAACGCCGAGGAGATCCTGGCCGAACGCGGCATCGTGGTCGGCCGGGGCGACGGGCACATCACCCTGGCCGACTGCGGGGAGAACACCCTGATCCAGCTCAGGAGCCGGGCGGCGGGGGACGTCTGCTTCCGGGCGGTCGGCAAGGTCGGCTACCTGAGCATGCAGGTCCCCAGCGTCTACCTGATCTACGGCGGCGACAAGAACCTCAGCGCCAAGCTCACCGCGGCCAACGGCCAGTCCAAGACCTACGACGTCGCGGCCGGGCTCTGGAAGCCGGTCGGGGAAAGCGACACCGGGGTGGAAGCCGCGCTGATGGAGTTGCGCATTGTCTGAAGTTTCCGCCGCCGCGACGTCGGCCGGGAATTTGACGAAAATTTGTAGTGGGAAGTTCGGCTTGACGACTGTTCTCCGGATTCGCTAGAAAGGCGGTGGGCACCAGGAAAACAATTTTCCGGAAAGCATCGGGAGTCGTGATCACCAGCAACGGGAACGGCCGCCGCGCACTTGTCGTCGGCCTGGGCATCAGCGGTCTTTCCACGGCGATCCGGCTGCGGCGCGTCGGCTGGGAGCCGGTGCTCGTGGAACGGGCCCCGGCCCGCCGCACCGAGGGGTACTTCCTGGGCCTGTTCGGCGCGGGCCTGGCCGCGGCGGAGCGGCTGGGCTTCCTGGGAGACCTGGCCGACCGCGCCAGCCGCGGCGGCACCACCTACGAGGTGGACCGGTCCGGCCGGGGCCGCCGGTCCGTGGGCTTCCACGAACTGCCCGGCACGCCGCGGGTGCTGCTGCGCGGGGACGTGGAGGCGGCGGCGTTCCGGGCGCTGCCGCCCGGCGTGGAGATCCGGTTCGCCACCGAGCCGGTCGCGCTCGAGCAGGACCCCGGCGGTGTCGAGGTGACCCTGCTCGACACCGCGACCGGCCGGCTGGGCACCGAACGGTTCGACCTGGTGGTCGGCGCCGACGGGGTCCGCTCGGCCGTGCGCGAGCTGCTCTTCGGGCCGGTGGACGCCCACGTGCGGCGGCTGAACTACATGGTGGGCGCGGTGAAACTGGCACGGCCGGTGCCCGGCTTCGAGCCGGGTGACGGCGCGGTGCTCGCCGAGGTCGGCCGGTCGATGTGGTTGTTCCCCTTCACCGGCACCACCCCGGCGGCGTTGTTCTCCTACCGCACCACCGATGTGGCCGCGGAGTTCACCGCCCCGCCGATCGACCGCCTGCGCGCCGCCTTCGGCCCGGAACCGCCCGGCGGGCTGCTGGCGGCGGTGCTGGCCGAGTTCGAGCGCGCCGAGCGGCCGTTGTTCGACTCGGCGGAGCAGATCCGATTGGACCGCTGGCACCACGGCCGCGTGGTGCTGCTGGGCGACTCGGCGTGGTGCATGACCCTCTACTCGGGCATGGGGGCGTCGGCGGGCATGGCGGCCGCGCAACTGCTCGGCACCCTGCTGGCGCACCACCCCGGCCGCGTCGACCTCGCCCTGCGGGACTGGGAGCACCGCCTGCGCCCGTTCGTCACCTACCACCAGCGGGAGGCGCTCAAGCAGCGGCAGTTCTTCACCCCGGCGAGCCGGTTCCAGCGGGTCGCCCGGTCCACGGTGCTCCGCGGGCTGAAGTCACCGCGTACCGGTGGTTTCTTCCGCCGGGTGCTGGACACCACCGCGGCGAAGGCGCAGCGGATGAAGGCGCTGGACATCAGCGCACCGGTGGCACCGGAGCCCGTGCGGTGACCGGGCGCCGGTGCCACCGGGTCAGGCGGAGGCGGACCAGGAGCGCAGCCGCTCGTCGAGCCCGATCCGGAAGCCCACGCCGCGCACGGTGTGGATCACCGAGGTCAGGCCGAGCTTGCCGCGCAGGCTGCTCACGTGCGTGTCGATGGTGCGGCTGGAGCGGGCCCACTCGTCGTTCCACACCACGTACATGATCTCCCGCCGGGTGAACACCCGGCCCGGTTCCGCCGCGAGCAGGTGCAGCAGGTCGAACTCCTTCCTCGTCAGCTCGACCTGCTGCTCGCCGACCCGCACCTCGCGGCTCTGCGGGGTGATCCGCAGCGGCCCGTGGACGATCTCGTCCGGCCGCGGGCCCCCGCGGCCCACCGCGGCGTGGATCCGCTGCAGCAGTTGCCTGCCGTCGAACGGTTTGGGCAGGAACGCGCTCAGCCCGCTGCACAGCCCGAGCACCCGGTCGAGGTCGGAGTCGTGGCCCGCCGTCCCGATGATCGGGACGGCGGAACCCGCCCGGATCCGCCGGCACGCTTCGTAGCCGTTCAACGCCGGCACGTCGAGGTCGAGCACCACCACGTCGGCGAACGGCGCCCAGGCCACCACCGCCGACTCGTTGTCTACTTTGGATACTTCGTGGCCCTGCTGCCGCAGGGTGACGGCGATCGCGGCCACCCGCTCCGGATCGCCGTCGGTACACAATATCCGCGCCACAGATCCCCCAGTGGATCGCAGTTGGATTAACGTTTCGGACGATAGCAGAACCGCAGATCACGGCGGCCGGAGAAGGCGGGTGGCCACCGGGCGCTTTGCCAAGATCTGACACAAGGTTGCGGCAAGGTTCCGGCAAGTTCGTTGACCACTTCCGCGCCGCCGTGCCAGCCTGGGTGAAATCCACCTATCCCTTTTCACAGGAGGCTGAAATGGTGCTGCCCACACCCGGGGCTCACACCCCGGACCGGGAGCTGGCGGACCGCCTGGAGTTGCGCGAGCTGGCCGACCGCTACCTGGTGTCGCTGGACCGGTACACCGGCGACGACTGGTGCGCCCGGGTGTTCACCGAGGACGTGCGCGCGCGGTTCCCGCTGGGCGAGTTCCACGGGCTCGCCGGGCTGGCCGAGTTCCACGCCCAGGGCCGCAGCCGGTTCGAGAAGACGCTGCACACCGGGTCCACCGTGCTGGTCGAGCCGGACGGGGACGTGGCGCGGGTACGCGCCCACCTGGTCGCCGTGCACGTGCCCGAGGTCGCTCGCCCGTCGGTGCACTTCACCCTCGGTGGCTACTACGACGCCGAGGCGGTGCGCGGGCCGGACGGCTGGCGCTTCCGCGTGCTGGAGTTCCACCCGGTGTGGGTGGGCGGTGACGCGGAATTGCCGGAGGTGTTCACCGGCGATTCCCTGCCGCTTTCCTGACCCCGAATTGTCATTTCCTTGAATCGGTGCGCATTGACCCGGCATTCATGAACCGGTGAGAATTGATCGCACCGTCACCGCCGTCCGGCGAAACCGTGAAATCGAGTCCGGGAAGTCACAGCATGAACCTGCGCGAAAAAGTCATGCCCATGCGGGCGGGTGAACCGGCGGCGACCGCCGCGCTGGCGCTCGACCGGGCGATCTCCTTCATCCGGTCCTGTGTGGACAGTGAGGACCGGATGCTGTCGCGGGTGGCGTTCGACCCCTCCTTCGCCCGCTCGCACCGGATCGGCGAAGCCCGCGCGGCGATCCGCCGGGAACTGGGGGTCGACGTCGGGTTCGACTTCGGCGACGACCTGTCGACGGTGATCCTCGGCCTGTCGCTGCTGCCGCCCGAGGAGGACGTGCTGGCGCGCGGTTTCGCCCGGCTGCTCGACCGCGGCCGGGCGGGGCACCGCATCCGGTTGTTCACCGAGGCGGGCAGCTTCCCGGCGGACACCGACTGCACCGCGGTCGCCGCCCAGGGCCTGCTCGACCAGGAACTGCTCACCGGTGCCGAACTCTCGGCCTTCGCGAACGAACTGCTGCGCGCCGCCGCGCCACCCGATGACGACGGGCGCGACGCGGCACCGGTGCTGCCGGGGGTGGTCACCGTGTACTGGGACGACGGGAAGCTGGTCCGGGGGCGCAAGCACGACCCGGTCGTCTGCGCGAACGTCCTTTGTGTACTCAAGGAGGCGGCGCGGCAGGGACTGGTGCGGGCGGACGAGGTGATCGAGGCGACCCAGCGCTACGTGGCGGACCACCTGCTCTCCGGTGCCTACCGCGACGGCAGCCGGTACTACCCGTACCCCGAAGCGTTCCTGCACTCGGTTTCCCGGCTGGCCGGCCGGTTCGCCGACTGCCGGGAACCCCTGGCCGGCCCGCTCGCCGCCGCCCTGCGCGAACTGGAGGCGGACGGGGGCGCCGACCGGGACCGGTCGATCAACGTGGCGCTGCGCACCATCACCGCGGTGAACACCGGGGTGCACGACGGCCAGTCCGCCCGGCGGCAGCTGCTCGCCGGACAGCAGGACCAGGACGGTGCCTGGCCGGCTTCGCCGTACTACCGGCTCGGGCGGTTCCCGGTCTACTTCGGCTCCCGCGCGCTGTCCACCTTGTTCGCGGCCAGCGCACTGCGCCTTTCGCAGCCTGCCGGGAACGGGGGTGCGCGGTGAAGGACACCGAACTCGACGCCGCGGGCATCCGCCACCCGCTGGACCGCGACGCCTACCGCAAAGCCAGCGAACTGCTCCGGCGCCAGGCCAGGACCCGCGGTTCCGGCACGGCGATCCGCTTCATGTTCCCGCCGTCGAACCGCCCGTACTTCGAAGTGCTGTTCGCGTTCATCACCTACGTCGACGACATCGTCGACGTCCGCGAGCACAGCACCGAGATCCGGGCACGGCGCCTGGCGGAATGGGAAGCGGCCTTCTCGGCGGCGGTGAAGGAAGAACTGCCTGCCACGGCCTCTTCCCGCGACGAGGAGTCCGACAACGCGATCGCCCGCGCCTTCGTGCACCTGATGCGGACGTGGGACCTGCCGCTCGACGAGGTGCCCCGGTGGGTGCAGGGCCAGCGCGACACGCTGACCGTGACCGAATACCGCACCCGCGGCGAGCTCCAGCGGTTCATCGACACGGTGACGCTGATGCCCGCGGTGTGGGCGAACCGCCTGCTGGGCAACGAGAGCGAGGAGGCGGCCGAGCTCTGCCGCGGGGCGACCACCTCGTTCCAGATGATCGACTTCCTGTGGGACCTGCGCGAAGACCTCGAACTCGGCTGCCTCTACCTGCCGGTGGAGAGCCTGACGGCGGCGGGGCTGAGCCGCGCGGAGCTCGAAGCCCGGCTGCGCGGTGGCCGTCCCGGCCAGGCGCTGCGGGACCTGCTGGCCACCGAGGTGCGGCGCGTCCGGGAGGGCTTCGACCGGGCCCGGCCGTGGCCGGCGCTGCTGCCGGTCACCTCCCGCACCTTCATCGAGTGGGAGTTCGCGCTCAACGAGCTGCGGCTGGTCGCGCTGGAACGGGACCCGGTGGCACACCTGGAGCCCGGCTACCGCGCGCCGGCTTCGTTCAAGGCGAGTGCGCTCGCCCGGACCTATCGCGACATCACCAAGGCGGCGCTCGAGCGGAAGGGGTACCAGTGGTGAAGCACGATGTGCTGGTGGTCGGCGGCGGGCCGGTGGGCCTGATGCTGGCCGGTGAACTCCGCCTCGGCGGCGCGGACGTGGTGGTGCTCGAGTCGCTGACCGTCCCGAGTGGACAGTCTCGCGGCCTCGGGTTCACCGCCCGCGCCACGGAGGTGTTCGGCCAGCGCGGCCTGCTGGACCGCTTCGGCGTGGTGGAAACCGCCGCGCAGGGCCACTTCGGCGGCATCCCGCTGGACTTCAGCGTGCTCGAGGGCGCGCACTTCGGCGCCAGGGGCATTCCCCAGCACCGGGTCGAGGCGGTGCTCGAACAGTGGGCCGGGGAACTGGGCGCGCGGATCCTGCGCGGGCACACCCTCGTCGAGCTGTCCGACACCGGGGACGGCGTGGCGGTGGTGGCCGAGGGACCGGACGGCCGGGCCGAGTTCTCCGCCACTTACCTCGTCGGCTGCGACGGTGGCCGGAGCACGGTCCGCCGGCTGGCCGGGTTCGACTTCCCCGGCACGGAGGCGACCAGGGAGATGTACCTGGCCGACGTGGCGGGCTGTGACATCCGGCCGCGCTTCATCGGGGAACGGGTGGCCGGTGGCATGGTGATGGCCGCGCCGCTGGGCGACGGGGTGGACCGGATCATCGTCTGCCCGCTGGGCCTGTCCCCGCGCGAGGGCGAACCCGGCTTCGCCGAGATCGCCGACCGCTGGCAGGAGCTCACCGGGCAGCGCCTGCACGACGCCGAGGTCCGGTGGCACAGCCGGTTCACCGACGCCACCCGCCAGGTCACCACCTACCGGAAGGGCCGGGTGCTGCTCGCGGGCGACGCGGCGCACATCCACCTGCCCGCCGGCGGGCAGGGGCTCAGCCTCGGCGTCCAGGACGCGGTGAACCTCGGCTGGAAGCTCGCCGCGACCGTGCGCGACACCGCGCCCCCCGGCCTGCTCGACACCTACCACGCCGAACGCCACCCGGTCGGCGCCCGGGTGCTGCGGAACACCCTCGCCCAGGGACTGCTCTACCTCAGCGGCGAGGAGATCGACCCGCTGCGCGCGATCACGGCCGAGCTGATGGCGATCCCGGACGCCGCCCGGCACCTGGCGGGCATGGTGAGCGGCCTGGACATCCGTTACGACGCCGGGGACGGCCCGCCGCCATTGGGGATGCGGATGCCGGACGTGCCGCTCGACCACCGGACGACGGTGGCGGAACTGCTGCACGGCGGGCGCGGGGTGCTGATCGACAGCACCGAATCGGCGGAGTACGCCGCGGCCGCCGCCCGCTGGGCCGACCGGGTCGACGTCGTGGCCGCCCGGCCGCTCGCGCACACGCCGTCGGGCTGGCCCGCCGGGCTGGACGCGGTGCTGCTGCGCCCCGACGGCTACGTGGCCTGGACCGGCACCTCGGACCTGGAAACCGAACTCGGGCGCTGGTTCGGCGCGCCCCGGCAGGTCCCGGCGGGGGTGACGGGGTGAACGGGCACAGCACGCTGATCGTGGCGCGGATGGACGCGGCCTCGAGCGCCGAGGTCGCCGCCCTCTTCACCGAGTTCGACCGTGGCGAGACCCCCGGGCTGATGGGCACCCGGCGGCGGCAGTTGTTCCACTACCGCGGCCTGTACTTCCACCTACAGGACTTCGACGGCGACGAAGGGGCCGAACGGATCGAAGCGGCCAAAACCCGGCCCGAGTTCGTCCGGATCAGCACCGAGCTCAAGCCGTTCATCACCGCCTACGACCCGCAGACCTGGCGGTCGCCGAAGGACGCCATGGCCGAACGCTTCTACCACTGGCCGGCGGAGCGGTCCGGATGAGCGCACGGGTGGTGATCACCGGCATCGGGGTGCTCGCGCCCGGTGGCACGGGGACCGGGCCGTTCTGGGACCTGCTCAGCTCCGGCCGGACGGCGACCCGGCTGATCAGCGCGTTCGACCCGGCGCCGTACCGGTCCCGGACGGCCGCCGAGATCGACTTCGACCCGGCCGCGGCCGGGCTCACCCCGCGGCAGGCCCGCCGGATGGACCGCGCCGCGCAGCTCGCGCTGGTCGCGGCCAGGGAAGCCGTGCACGACAGCGGGATCGACCTCGGCGCGCTCGATCCGGGGGAGCTCGGCGTCACGCTGGGCACCGCGGTCGGGGCCACCACCGGGCTCGAAGCGGAGTACCGGGTGGTCAGCGACGAGGGCAGGCTGTTCGAAGTCGACCACCGGTACGCCGTGCGGCACCTGCACAACTTCCTGGTGCCGAGTTCGTTCGCCGCGGAGCTGGCGGTCGAGTTCGGCGCGGAGGGGCCGGTGTCGGTGGTGTCCACCGGCTGCACCTCCGGCCTCGACGCGGTCGCGCACGCGGCCGGGCTGATCCGGGAAGGCTCGGCCGAGGTGGTGCTCGCGGGCGCCACCGACGCGCCGATCTCACCGATCACGGTGGCCTGCTTCGACGCGCTCAAGGCGACCACCCCGCGCAACGACGACCCGGAGCACGCCTCCCGCCCGTTCGACGCCACCCGCAACGGGTTCGTGCTCGGAGAGGGCGCGGCGGTGTTCGTGCTGGAAAGCCTCGACCACGCCAGGAAGCGCGGGGCGGTGGTGCACGCCGAGTTCGCCGGGTACGGCACGCGGTGCAACGCCCACCACATGACCGGCCTGCGCCAGGACGGCGCCGAGATGGCCGAAGCCATCACCGCGGCGCTGGACGAGGCGCGGATCGCTCCCGAGGAGGTCGACTACGTCAACGCCCACGGTTCGGGCACCCGGCAGAACGACCGGCACGAGACCGCGGCGTTCAAACACGCGCTGGGCGGGCACGCCCGCCGGACGCCGGTCAGCTCGATCAAGTCGATGATCGGGCACTCCCTGGGCGCCATCGGCGCGCTGGAGATCGCCGCCTCGGTGCTGGCCATCCGGCACGACGTGGTGCCGCCGACGGCGAACCTGCACCGGCCGGACCCGGAGTGCGATCTCGACTACGTGCCGCTGACCGCCCGCCCGTGGCGCACCGACACGGTGCTCAGCGTGGGCAGCGGTTTCGGCGGCTTCCAGAGCGCCGTGGTGCTCCGGCAGGTGGCGGCGTGAGCGCCGCGGTGTTCACCGGGATCGGCGTGACCGCGCCGAACGGGCTCGGCACCGAGCAGTACTGGGCCGCCACCCTGGCAGGCCGCGGCGGGATCGGGCCGGTGCGCCGGTTCGACGCCTCGGGTTACCCGGCGACCCTGGCCGGGGAGGTACCGGGGTTCGAAGCCGCCGACCACCTGCCGGGGCGGCTGCTGCCGCAGACCGACCACATGACCCGGCTCGCCCTGGTCGCCGCGGACTGGGCGCTGGCCGATTCCGGGATCCGGCCCGGTGACCTGCCCGCCGGGGAACTGGGCGTGGTCACCGCCAGTTCGGCGGGCGGGTTCGAGTTCGGCCAGCGGGAACTGCAGAAGCTGTGGCGCCACGGCGGCGACCACGTCAGCGCCTACCAGTCGTTCGCCTGGTTCTACGCGGTCAACACCGGGCAGATCTCCATCCGCCACGGCCTGAAGGGGCCGGGCGGTGTGGTGGTCACCGAGCAGGCAGGCGGGCTCGACGCGCTCGGGGAGGCCCGGCGACGGGTGCGCCGCGGCAGCCGCGTGATCGTCTCGGGCGCGGTCGACGGCGCGCTGTGCCCGTGGGGCTGGGTGGCCCTGTCCGCGGACGGGCGGGTGAGCACCGGCTCCGATCCGGGCACCGCCTACCTGCCCTTCGACCGCCGGGCCGCCGGGTACGTACCGGGCGAGGGTGGCGCGATCCTGGTGCTGGAGGACGAAAACTCGGCGCGCGACCGCGGCGCGCCGAAGATCTACGGCGAACTGGCCGGCTACGCGGCGACCTTCGACCCGCCGCCGGAGCGCGGCAGGCCGCCCGCCCTGCGCCGGGCGATCGAAAAGGCGTTGCGCGACGCCGGGATCCAGCCGGGCCAAGTGGACGCGGTGTTCGCCGACGCGGCCGCGATCCCGGCCGAAGACCGCGCCGAGGCCGACGCGATCACTGCGGTCTTCGGCGCGCACGCGGTGCCGGTGACCGCGCCCAAGGCGCTCACCGGCCGGCTGGCCGCCGGTGGTGGCTCGCTCGACGTGGCGACCGCGCTGCTGTCGCTGCGGGACGGCGTGCTGCCTGCCACCGCCGGCGTGCTCCCCGAACCCGGTCACCGGATCGACCTGGTGACCGGCAGTCCGAGAACCGCCGATCTGCGCACGGTGGTGGTGCTCGCCCGCGGTGCGGGCGGGTTCAACTCGGCGGTGGTCCTGCGCAACCGGCGACGGAACGAGGAGACCGGAGAACCATGCTGACCCTGGACGAACTGAGGAACTTCCTGCGCGAGAGCGCGGGGGAGAGCGACCTGCTCGACGGCGACATCCTCGACGTCGAATTCGAGTCGCTCGGCTACGACTCGATCGCGCTGATCGAAACCGTGGCGCGGATCGGCCGCGAGCACGGAGTCCGCCTCGACGACGACGCGGTGACGACCGTGCGGACCCCGCGGGAACTGCTGGACCTGGTCAACTCCGTGCGGGCGGGCTGAACCGGTGGGCGAGCACAGCGGCCGGACGGCCATCGTCACCGGCGCCACGAGCGGGATCGGGTACGCCATCGCCGAACTGCTCGCCGAACGCGGGGCGCGGGTGTTCCTGTGCGCCCGTGACGGCGAAGCGGTCGGCGCCACGGTGAAGCAGCTGCGGGACCGAGGGGGCGAAGCCGACGGCGTCGCCTGCGACGTGCGCTCCCCGGAGCAGATCCGGTCCTTTGTGGACTCGGCCGTGCGCCGCTACGGCCCGATCGACATCCTGGTGAACAACGCCGGGCGCGGCGGCGGCGGGGTGACCGCCGAGATCGCCGACGACCTGTGGTTCGACGTCATCAGCACCAACCTGCACGGCGTCTTCCTGATGACCAGGGACGTGCTCTCGGCCGGGGGCATGCGCGAGCGGGCGTGGGGCCGGGTCATCAACATCGCCTCCACCGCCGGCAAGCAGGGCGTCGTGCTCGGCGCCCCGTACTCGGCCTCCAAGCACGGCGTGGTCGGCTTCACCAAGGCGCTGGGCAACGAACTGGCCCCGACCGGGATCACCGTCAACGCGGTGTGCCCCGGTTACGTGGAAACCCCGATGGCCCAAGGGGTCCGGGCGCGCTACGCGGCGTTCTGGGACACCTCCGAGGAGGCCGTGCTGGCGAAGTTCGAGGCGAAGATCCCGCTCGGGCGCTACTCCACCCCGGCGGAGGTGGCCGGGCTGACCGGTTACCTGGTCTCCGACACCGCCGCCTCGATCACCGCGCAGGCGCTCAACGTCTGCGGCGGGCTCGGCAACTTCTGATGCGCACCCACCCGAAGGAGGACCATGACCGCCACCCGTGAGGTGGAGCACGAGATCACCGTCGCGGCCCCGGCCGCGGCGGTCTACGCGCTGGTGGCCGACGTCGGCGACTGGCCGCAGGTGTTCGGTCCCACCGTCCACGTCGAGCACCTGGACCGCGCGGCGGAGGGCCGCGGTACCGAACGCCTGCGCATCTGGGCCACCGCGAACGGTACGGCCAAGGGCTGGACCTCACGTCGCGAGCTGGACCCGGACGGCTTGCGGATCGACTTCCGGCAGGAGGTCTCGCAACCGCCGGTGGGCGCGATGAGCGGTGCCTGGGTGATCGAGCCGCGGGCCGAGCGGGAGTGCCACGTCCGGCTGCTGCACAGCTACCGCGCCGCGAGCGGGGATCCGGCCGACCTCGCCTGGATCGACCGGGCGGTGGACCGCAACAGCGACGCCGAACTGGCGGCGCTGCGGCGCCACGCCGAGCACGGAGACCCGGTGTTCACCTTCGCCGACACCGTGTCGATCGACGGCCGCGCGGAAGACGTCTACGACTTCCTGAACGAGGCGCGGCACTGGCCGGAGCGGCTGCCCCACGTCGCGCGCGTCGAACTGGACGAACCGGTGGCAGGGCTGCAGACGCTGGAAATGGACACCGAGGCCCGAGGCGGTTCGCGGCACACCACGAAGTCGATCCGGGTGTGCCTGCCGCACCGGCTGATCGCCTACAAGCAGATCGGGTTGCCCGCCCTGCTGAGCCTGCACACCGGGCAGTGGACGATCGAGCCGGAAGACGGGGGAGTGCGGGTCACCTCGCGGCACAGCGTGCGCCTCGACGAGGCCAACATCGAACCGGTGCTGGGCGCGGGCACGGGGCCGGCGCAGGCGGAGGAGTACATCCGGACCGCGTTGAGCACGAACAGCCTGGCCACCCTCGGGCACGCGAAGACCTTCGCCGAGGGGCGCTGACCGTGTCCGCCCGGGTGCTGGTGGCCGGCGCCGGCCCGGTCGGCCTGCTGCTCGCCACCGAGCTGCGGCTGGCCGGGGTGCCGGTGGTCGTGGCGGACCGGCTGGCCGAGCCCATGGCGGAGTCCCGCGCGGTCCTGCTGAACCCGCGCACCGTCGAGTCGCTGCGCGAACGCGGGTTCTCCGGGCTGCTGGCCGAGGCCGTGCCGGAGTCCGGTGGTCACTTCGCCGGCCTGTCACTGGCGCACGCGGTGGACGGTGGCCAGGGGTATCTGAAGGTGCCGCAGTACCGGACCGAGGCGGCGCTGACCGCGCGGGCGCGGGAGCTGGGGGTGGAGATCCTGCGCGGCCACGAGCTGACCGGGCTGGAGCCGGACGAGCACGGCGTGACCGCCTGGTTCGGCGAGACCGCACTGCGGGCCGGGTACCTGGCCGGCTGCGACGGGCAGGACGGCGCCGTCCGGCGGCTGGCCGGGATCGAGGCCGTCGAGGTGCCACCGAGCAGGGAAATCCTGCGCGCGGACGTGCTCGGCCTGCGGGTACCCGATCGCCGGTTCGAGCGGCACCCGCGCGGGGTGGCGGTGGCGGCCACGCGTGACGGGCGGACACGCCTGATGGTGCACGAACACGGTGGCCGGGTCCGGGGCGCGCCACCGGGGTACCGGGAGCTGGCGGCGAGCTGGCAGCGGGTGACCGGGGAGGACGTCTCGGCGGGCGAGCCGGTGTGGGTGGACGCCTTCGACAACACCCGCGTGCTGGCCACGCACTTCCGGCGGGGCCGGGTCCTGCTGGCCGGGGACGCCGCGCACCGGCACCTGCCGGTCGGCGGGCAGTCGCTGAACACCGGTCTGCAGGACGCGCTGAACCTCGGCTGGAAGCTCGCCGCCACCGTGCTGGGTACCGCACCGGCCGGACTGCTCGACACCTACCACGACGAACGGCATCCGGTGGCGGTGCGCACCCTGGACCTGGTCACCGCCCAGGAGACGCTGCTGTTCGGCGGCCCCGAAGTGGCGCCGATGCGCTCGGTGCTCGCCGAACTGCTCGGCCTGCCCGCGGTCGGCGCGCACCTGGCCGGCGCGATCGGCGGGCTGGACGTGCGGTACCCGGGCACCGGTCCCCGGCTGCCGGAAACCCGCCTGGCGACCGGGGAGTCCACAGTGGACCTGCTGGCCGCGGGGCGCGGGCTGCTGCTCGACCGGCCCGGCGAGCGGGTGCTGGTCCGGCCCGACGGGTACGTGGCCTGGGCGGGTACCGAGGCCGGGGGCCTGACCGCGGCTCTGCGCCGCTGGTTCGGCGCGCAGCGGCCACCGATCGCACGGGGGGAAGCAGGATGAGCACGGTAGCGCTGGACACCGGGATCACCGAGCAGGGCCGGGAGGTCGCCCAGCGGGTCGACGACCGGCTGCGCGAGGTGCTGACCCGCGACCGGGAGCGGTACAGCCAGGTCACCCCGCACGCCAGGGACGTGATGGAGGCGCTGCTGATCGCCGTGCTGGGGGGCGGCAAGCGGCTGCGGCCCGCCTTGGCCCACCTCGCCTTCACCGGAGCGGGCGGGGCGCCGGGGGACGAGAGGATCATCGACGTCGGTGCCGCGCTGGAACTGCTGCACGCCGGTTGCCTGGTGCACGACGACGTGATGGACGATTCGCCGGTCCGGCGCGGCCTGCCCACCACGCACGCCGCCTTCGAACGGCGGCACGCGCTGGCCGCGTACGCGGGGGAGAGGCGGCGGTTCGGCGAGGGCGTCGCCACCATCGTCGGTGATCTGGCCTTCTTCTACGCCATCGGGCTGCTGCGCGGGGCCGGACCCGACGCGCAGCAGGTGTTCTTCGAGATGGCCGTGGATGCCGGGATCGGGCAGTACCTCGACCTGCTCGCCGCCGCGGGGCCCGCCGAAACGGCCCCGGACCCGCTGGTGATCGCGCGGTACAAGACCGGGCGGTACACGGTGGAGGGCCCGCTCCGGCTCGGCGCGGCGCTGTGCGGGCGGCTGGCCGAACTCGATCCGGTGTTCACCGCCTTCGGCAGGCCCGCCGGGCTGGCCTACCAGTTGCGCGACGACCTGATCGGCGCCTTCGGGGACCCGGCGGCGACCGGCAAACCGGTGGGGGACGACCTGCGGCAGGGCAAGCGGACGCTGTTGCTCGCCGTGGCACGCCGCCGCGTGAGCGAGCCCGCGGCCCGGGACCTGCTCCGGCGCGCCGGGGACGGCGGGCTCACCGAGGCCGAGGTGCCACTGGTGCAGGAACTGCTGATCGACGCCGGGGCGCGGGAGCAGGTGGAGCGCACGTGTGCCGCGCTGGCCGAAGACGCCGTCGGCGCGCTGGCCACCGCGGACATCGGTGACCGGGCGAAGGCGGCGCTGACCGGCTTCGCCACGCAGGTCGCCCGGCCCGCCTGAGCGAGGAAGGCCCCCGGGCCCGCGCCCGGGGGCCTTCGCTCATTCGATCACGGTGCGTGTCCCGGCCAGGGAGACCTGCTGCGCCAGCACGTCCATGCCCCCGTCCACGGTGAGCACCTGGCCGGTGGCCGCGACCAGCGAGCCGTCGGCGAACGCGGCGATCACCCGCCCGACGTCGTCGGGCTCGAGCATCCGGTCGAGCACCGACCGCTCGCGCAGGTACTGCCGCAGCTCCGGGGTGTTGACCTTGGCGCTGGCGTCGGTGCGCACCGCCCCCGGCGCGATCGTGTTCACCGAGATGCCGGACAGCCCGGCGTGCCCGGCGACGTGCCTGCTGAAGCTGTTGAGCGCGGCCTTCGCCGCCGACTGCGCCACGCTGCCCGCCGCCGCGTCGGCGTCGATGCTGGAGACGTAGACGATGCGGCCGGACCCACGCGGCCGCATCAGCTCGAGCGCGCGCTGGGTCAGGAAGAACACCCCGGCCAGCTCGCTGTTCACCTTGGCGGAGAAGGTTTCCCAGCTCAGTTCGTCGAGCTGGACGAACGGGGGGTGCGCGGTGTTCGCGTTGCACACCAGCGCGTCCAGCCTGCCGCGGGTGTCGCGGATGTGCGAAACCATGCGCGCCACCGCGTCGCCGTCGCAGACGTCGGCCTGGAACGGCTCGGCCGAGCCCCCCGCCGCTTCGATCGCGGTCACCACTTCCTTGGCCGCCGCCTCCGCGCGCAGGTAGTTGACCACCACGTGGTGGCCGCGCGCGCCGAGGACGCGCGCGGTCGCCGCGCCGATGCCCCGGCTGGAGCCGCTGACCAGTGCGACCTTCCGTTCCGCGGTCACAGGGTGTCTCCCGGCCGGACATCGAGATCGACCCGGTAGACCACCGGCCGCGGGGTCACGTGCAGCCCGGGGTCGTCGATCATCCGCTTGATGGAAGCCCGCCATTCCGGATCGGCCCGCGCCGCGTCGAATTCGCGCCCGCTGCGCCATTCGGCGACATTGATGAAACCGAGTTCGGCGCGTTCGGTCAGCGAGTGGTACATCCGCGCGCGCAGGAAACCCGGCTGCCGCGCCATCACCCGCGCGTTGTCCTTCCAGCGTTCGAGGAAGAGCTCGGATTCGCCCGGGGGCACGGTGAACGCGTTGATCAGCGTCACCGGTTCGTCCACATCGGATTCGGTCAGATCCACCTGCGCGGTCAAGGGAACGCTCCTCGCTGATCGAAGGTGCTGGGTAGGGTCGGCGAGGCGACCGTAACACCGGTGCGAGAAAGCGAACTGGGAGTTTACCGCGGCCTGACAATCATTTGTCGCCGTTCTCACGCCCATTCCATTGACCGTCGTGCGGGCGGATCGGCAGAGTTGGCCGCGGAATCTTCCGGGTGGAAATGGGGCACTACACGATGACCGATCCTTCGATGCTGCTGCCGATGGTGGCCGGCTACATCCCGGCGAAGGTGCTGCAGACGATCGCCGAACTCGGGGTGCCGGACCACCTGGCGGGCGGCGGGCGCACCGCGGCCGAACTGGCCGGGCTGACCGGGACCCACGCGCCTTCGCTGACACGCGTGCTCCGGGCCGCGGCCGTTTTCGGCGTGGTCCGCAGCGAAGGGGACGAGTACGCACTGACCGGGCTGGGCGAGTTGCTGCGCTCGGACGTGCCGGGCTCGCTGCGCGAGTTCGCCGTGCTGACCGGGGGCCACGAGGCCTGGCGCTCGTGGGGCGAACTGGCGCACAGCGTGCGCACCGGCGAGCCCGCGTTCGAGGCCGCTTTCGGCACCGGCTGGTTCGACCACCTGGACGCCGAGCCGGAAAAGGCGGCGCGGTTCGCCAGGGCGATGGCCTCGGCCACCGCGCTCGCCGCGCCGGACATCGCCGGGCACTGCGACCTCACCGGGATCGGCACGCTCGCCGACATCGGTGGCGGCAACGGCCTGCTGCTGTCCCGGCTGCTCGTGGCACACCCGGAACTGAAGGGCGTGCTCGCCGATTCCGCCGCCGGGCTGGACGACGCCGCGCGGTTGCTGGCCGAGGCCGGTGTGGCGGACCGCTGCGAGGTGGTCCCCACCGACTTCTTCGACTCGGTGCCCGCCGGGCTGGACGCCTACCTGCTCAAGAGCATCGTGCACGACTGGCCGGACGAGCGGGCAGGCCGGATCCTGGCGAACTGCCGCGCGGCCATGCGGCCGGACTCCGTGCTGCTGCTGGTCGAACTGGTGCTGCCCGGTGCCGGGGACCCGGTGCCGAACGTGCAGGCGGTGATGAGCGACCTCAACCTGATGGTCGGCACCGGCGGCCGCGAACGCACCGCGGCCGAACTGCACGCGCTGCTCGCCGCGAACGGGTTCGAGCCGGACGTCACGACACCCTGCGGGCAGAGCGGGTTCAGCGTGCTGCGAGCCCGCCCGGCGCGATGAGCGGCACCGAGGAGCCGGTACCCACCGGCCGCCTGCGCCGGGCACTGCCGCTGGCCGCGCTGACCGGGCGCACCGCGGGCGGCGCGGTGGTCGCCGCGCTGCAGGGCAGGCAACGCCGGGACGCCGCGCGCGAGCGCGCCGCCGGCCGGTACGCCGACCTGCTCGGGAAGTCCCGCGGCGTGCTGATGAAGGCCGGGCAGATGCTGTCGTTCCTGTCGCTGGACCCGGAGGGCTCGGACGAATCCGTCCAGGCGGCCTTCAGGCGGCTGCAGTCCGGCGCTCCGGCGATGCCGTGGGCGGAGGCGGCGGCCGTGCTGGAAAGCGAACTCGGCGGGTCCGTCGAGCGGTTCTTCGCCGAGTTCGACACCGAGCCGCTGGCCGCCGCGTCGATCGGGCAGGTGCACCGGGCCCGGCTCGCCGACGGCAGGCCGGTCGCGGTCAAGGTGCAGTACCCCGGGATCGCCGAGGCGGTCCGGGCCGATCTGGCCAACGTGGAACTGCTCACCGCCTTCCTGCGCGTCCGCGGTGTGCTCAGCCGCGGTATGCCCGCTGTGGACACCCGGGCGCTGATCGAGGAGATCGGCGGCCGGATCGGCGAGGAGGTGGACTACCGGGCGGAGGCGGCGAACCAGCGGCGGTTCGCCGAGGCCTACGCCGGTCACCCGTTCCTCCGGGTGCCCGCGGTGTTCGGCGAGCTGTCCACCGGCCGGGTCCTGACCACGGAACTGGCCGAGGGCCGGTCCTGGACCGAGGCCACCGGGTGCCCGCAGCACCTGCGCGACCGGTGGGGGGAGGCGATCTTCCGCTTCCTGTGGGGCAGCCTGCGTGAACTCGGCGTCGCCTACGCCGACCCGCACCCCGGCAACTACCTGTTCCACGACGACGGCTCGGTCACCTTCCTGGACTTCGGGTGCGTCAAGGAGTTCACCCCGGACCGGCTGGCGCAGATCACCGCTTTGCAACGCGCCGGAGCCGACGGAGACGCCGACGGGGTGTGGCGGGCTTCGCTGGCACTGGGTTCGCTGCGGGAGACCGGCGGCCCGGGCCCGGCGGAACTGCACGACTGGATGTCCGCCCAGTTCCGGCCGCTGACCGGGGAGCAGCCGTTCACCTACACCCGGGAGCACGCCGCCACGGTCAACCGGCGGATGTTCTCCCCGTTCGGGCCGTACGGCGCCGTGCTGAAGAAGCTGACCATGCCGCCGCACACGTTGTTCCACTCCCGGATGGACGCCGGCATCACCGCCATCCTCGGCGCGCTGGAGGCCACCGCCGACTGGGCGGCGATCCTGGCGGAACTGGACGGACTGGGCCCGCCCGCCACCGAGTTCGGCGCCCAGGCGGCCGGATTCCGGGCCGGGCACGCATGAGCGGCGTGCGGTTCGACGAACGGCTCGACGCGCTCGTGGTCACCTCCTTCCCCCTGGCGCGGCAGGTGCTCCACGGGCCGGGGTGGGTCAGCGACCTGGCAGCCAACCTGCGCCTGCTGGCGGGCATGGGCGGGGCCGAGGACCTGCCGCCGCTGATGGCGACCATGCTGGAGCTGTTCGCGGACGGGCCGGTGCACGACCGGTTCCGCGAACTGGTGGCGCCGAGCTTCTCGGCGAAGCGGATCGAGGCGCTGCGCCCGTGGATCGCGGAGATCGCCGCCGCCGGGGTCTCCGGCGTGTCCGAAGTGGACGGTCCGGTCGACCTGCTCGGCCTCCTGGCCCACCCGGTGCCCGTGGCGGTGATCGCCGGGCTGCTCGACGTGGGCCAGGAAGGCGCCGAACTGATCAGCGAAACGGCGCCGCGGCTGACCGCCGTGCTGGAGAGCGACCCGGACGAGGAGCAGTTGCTCGACGCGGGGCACGCGGCGATCGACTGCGCGATGTTCCTGCTGCCGCTGCTGGCCGAACGCCGGGCGGAACCGGGGGACGACTTCGTCAGCGAACTGCTGCGGGCCGGGGACGGCCTGCTCAGCCTCGACGAGGTGCTCGCGATCATCCTGCTGCTGCTCATCGCGGGGCAGGAGACCACCGCCGGCCTGATCGGCAACGGCGTGCTCGACCTGCTCCGCCACCCCGCCGAACTGGCCGCCCTGCGCGGCGAACCGGGCCGGGCCGGCGCGGTGGTGCAGGAGGTCCTGCGGCTGGACCCGCCGTTGCGCACCACCGGCCGGTCGGCGGCCACCGAGCAGCGGCTCGGCCAGGTCGTGGTTCCGGTCGGCGGGAAGGTGCTCGTCGACCTGGCGGCGGCCAATCGCGACCCGGCCCGGTTCACCGACCCGGACCGCTTCGCGCCGGGGCGCGCCGATGCCGGTCACCTCGCTTTCGGCGGCGGAGCCCACTTCTGCCTCGGCGCGGCGCTGGCCAGGGTCGAGACCGAGGAAGTGCTCCGGCAAGTGGCGGTGCGGCTACCGGGACTCGCCCTCGCCGAGCCGGAGCCACCCAGGCGGCCGTCGAGGAACTTCCACGCGCTGAGCAGGCTGCTCGTCCGTCCCTGACCCAGCCCGGTTCCTTCCTGGCGCACTCACCGACAGTTCGCCCGCGCCGACTGCACGGCGAGCGGAACCGTCACCCCGTCTCACTCGGCCGAGGTACGTGCGGCTCGACAGCCTCCATGACCTCCTCGATGAAGCCACAGGCCTCGTCAGTGGTTCCGGCCGAAAGGACCACACCCACCCGGACTCGGGCTCCCGAGTTGACGTCGATGAAGATCGCGCAGTCGCCTTGACCGCCACCGAGCTGTGTCTTGTCCATCACCAGCCGACGGTCGTTGTAGGTTCCGTCGACCAGATCCTTCGAGTGGGCCGCGATGTCGTCCACCCCTTTTTCGTCGAGACTGAGATTCACGCGGCCGAATCCGGGCTTGTCGGTGACGCAGCCCCGGTACCCGCCGAGGGTCTTCTCCTTGCGAGAGGCAGGGAATTCCTGTCCAGTCAACGCCTGGTCGAGAACCGAACACTCCTCGACGTCGTCGAACACGTCCGGTGCTGCCCTGGTCTGGGAGAGGGTCACGGTTGCGGAGTGGGTCGTGGGTTGGGGGGCGGGTTCGCCCGGATCCTCAGCGGAGCAGCCCCCTGCCACGAGGGCCACGGCCGCCAGCGTGAACATCCTGACCGGGTTCCGTGCGGGCACTTCGCTGCTCATCGGCAGTTCGGTTCTGGCCAAGCTCGCGAAACACCCGGTCGATCTCGGGCTCGCATCGATCCTACTTCTCTGATCGGGCCCCGCGCTCCACGTTTCAGTGTCTGAAGGACCGCGAAACGCCACCCCGCAGGACGGTGGTGGCCCGGACGACGCCACGCGCTCTGCCCGGCCGTGTCAGCCCCCGTCTGATCGGTGTCCGCGCCGTGTCAGCCGCGTGTTCGGCCCGTCGGCCAACGTGTGCGCATCTCCTCGACAACGCACTGCCCGAGTTCGACGTTCCAGGAAGGATTTTCATCATGGCGGACACGACAGACGGGCCACGGGGGCTGGGAAGCCTCCGGCGCCGGACCGTGTTGGGGGGCGCGCTGGCCACCGGCGCGCTCGTCGCCACCGGCACCGCCTCCGCGCACGTTCCCGGCACCGGCGGTGGTGAGCGCGGTGTCGCCCGCGGCTGGGGGAAGGTCGCCGACGCGTTCCGCGCGAACTTCGACGACCCCGGCGAGGTCGGCGCGGCGTGCAGCGTCTACGCGGACGGTCGTCTGGTGGTCAACCTGTGGGACGGCCTCGCCGATCGCGCGACGAACCGGCCGTGGCGCGCGAACACCACCGCGCAGGTCGCGTCCACGACCAAGGGCGCGACCGCGATCTGTGCCCACCTGCTGGTGCAGCGCGGTCAACTGGACCTGGACGCCCCGGTGGTCCGGTACTGGCCGGAGTTCGGCGCGGCGGGTAAAGAGGGGATCTCGGTGCGCTGGCTGCTCTCGCACCAGGCCGGCCTGCCGATCGTCGACGGGCCGCTGACCTTCGAGCAGGCGTGCGCCTGGGACCCGGTCATCCGCGCGCTCGAGGCGCAGAGGCCGCTGTGGGAGCCGGGCACCCAGCACATCTACCACGCCAACACCTACGGATTCCTGGTCGGGGAGCTCGTGCGCCGGATCACCGGCAAGTCACCCGGCACGTTCTTCGCCGACGAAGTGGCCCGTCCCCTCGGACTCAGCGCCTGGATCGGGTTGCCCGAAAAGCACGAGAAGCGGGTGGCCGCGATCCACAACACCGCGCCGTTCAGCGTGGAAGAGTTGCTCGCCGGGTTGATCAAGGTGACCGGGCTGGACAAGGACACGGTCACCGCCTGGGTCAACGCCCTGTACAGCCCGGGTTCCGTCGCGACCCGCGCCGGTGAACTCGGCGGCGCCTTCACCAGCTCCGACTACTTCACCACACGTGCCTGGCGCGCGGCGGAATTCCCGGCCGCCAACATGGTCGCCGACGCGCACTCGATCGCCCGCATGTACGCCGCGACCGTCAGCGAGGTCCACGGCAGGCGGCTGCTCACCGCTGAAACGGTGGAGACCGCGACGGAAATCCACACCGACAGGACACCCATGCACGGACTCCCCGCGGGAGTGGTCCTTCCCGCCGACCGCTCCTTCAACATGTCACTCGGCTTCTGGCGGGCCTGCCCGCCGTATCCGATGCTCAGCCCGGCGTCGTTCGGCCACCCGGGCGCCGGCGGATCCGTCGGTTTCGCCGACCCCGACGCCCGTGTCGGCTTCGGCTACATCACCAACCTCTGGAACTACCGCCCCGACGACCCACGGGCGACCAACCTGGCCAACGCCGTCCGGACCTGCCTCGGATGACACGTGGAGGACGAGGGGCGAGACGCTGGTCGAACCGCGGCCCCCTGAGCCCTGAGCCGTGGACAAGCGCACATCGGCATGAGGGGACATTGGCGACGCACGCTCGGCGGCATGTGTGAGGACGTTTGGCCTGGGATGGCCGTATGCCAGGCCAACTCGCTGCCGGGGACGTGACGGCGGTGTCCCTTGCCGTCCACGCAGGGTGGATCCACCATCGCAGGCACCGCTGTTGCCTGTGGTCACTCCCGTTGCCGGGTTGCGATGTCGATGGCGCGCTGCATCGCGGTACTGAGGGATTGACCGGTGCGCAGGGCTGTTTGTCCAGCCGCGAGGACAGCTCCGGTGACGGCGCCGACGATCGCGGCGGCGTCGATGTCGTCGAGTTCGTCGGTGCAGGTCTGCCGGAGTGTGGTGGCCAGTTGTTGCTGGGCGTCGAATGCCCGCTGCAGCATCGTCGCCCGCAGCGCCGGTACCGAGGTGATCAGGTCCAGCCGGATCCTCTCCAGCTCGCTGGCCGGGTCGCGGAGTCCTGTCCCGGCCTCGGCCAGCATCCGGAACATCGCGCGCCGCAGGACGCCGAGTGCCGTTTCGCCGGACTGGCGTTCCGCGATCACGTTCAGCCCGGCGCGCAGGATCTGCGCGCCGTCATCGGTGAGGACCAGGTCCTCTTTCGTCGCGAAGTGGTTGAAGAACGTCGCGTGGGACACCTCGACGGCCGCGGCGATCTCGGCGGTGGTCGTCTGGTCGTAGCCCTTGCGTGCGAAGAGCCGGTACGCCGTCTCGATCAGCGCCCTGCGGGTGCGCTGCTTCTTCCGTTCTCGCAGTCCCGCCGGTTCGGTCATGCGGACAGCGTACTAGAGCCACCATGATGTTAGAGTTACTCTAAACTTAGAGTTTGTGTAGCCAGTTGTGAGGCAAGGAAGGGAGCCAACCATGACGATCGACGCGTTCCTTGAGCGGCTGCAGTACCGCGAGCCCGTCCGGGCCGATCTGGCCACGCTGCGAGGATTGCATCGGGCGTGGCGACTGCGTGTTCCGTACGAGAACATCGACATCCAACTCGGCAGGCCGGTCCTTCTCACACCGGACGCGCTGACGGACAAGTTCGCGCGCCGCGGGCGCGGAGGCCTCTGCTACGAGATGAACGGCGCACTCGCACTGCTGCTACGGGCGATCGGGTTCACCGTGACGATCGTGGAAGCGGCGGTGCTCCGCGCTACCCGGGGCGATCGGCAATGGGGCAACCACATCGCCCTGCTGGTGGATGTCGAGGGAGAGCACTGGGTGGCCGACACGGGGATCGGGGACGCGTTCCTCGAGCCGCTGCCGTTGCGGGAGGGTGCGCACCAGCAGGGGAGGCTGACCTACCGGATGGAGCGCCTCGATACCGGAATGTGGCGGATGCACCATCATCCACAGGGCACGATGTCCTCCTACGATTTTCATACCTTGCCGCGCGAACTCGCCGAGTTCGCCGACCGGGCACGGAACAAGCCGGCAGACTCCCCGTTCGTCAGGGTGCTCGTGGCTCAACACCACCGCAACGACCACGAGTTGGCCCTCCGCGCACGGACGATCACCCGCACCGGGCCGCACGGCGCCGATCGACGCACGTTGTCCACTCTGGACGAGTTCGCCGAGGCGCTGACCGAGTTCCGGATACCGCTGGACGACATCGAACCCGAACAGCTGACCGCGCTCTGGGAGAAGACCGCCCACCAGCACGAGGCCTGGCTGGCCATCCAGGAACGGGCAGTGCAGACCTGAGCATGAAGAGCCGGAGCCCGCACCACCGGGAGATCGGCCCGAACCATTGACCTGACCGGCCATACGTTCGAGTTGTTGGCGTTGCTGTCTGTTCTGTTCGGTCAGCGTGTCGACTCGTTGCTGAAGACGCTGGTTGTCGACCAACAGCCGCTAGAGAACATATGGGACGGATTGCCCGCACGAGCACGCTTGAGATGCGCGCAGCTGCACATCAATCCGAAAGTGCTTCCCCCTTGGTGAGTTGGAGGCCGACCTGGAGGAGCGGAGGCGACGAGCCGCCTTCGAGGGCTGGCTGGGTGAGATCGAAGGCATCGACCGAACCCTCCAACGCCTGCGGGACAAGCGGTCCGACGCGTTGCGGCTGACCCGTGTTACCCGCCAAGTCAACCTCGGCATGCCGGCCATCGCCGAGGCTCGTTGATCCGATGTTGTTGGCAGACGCGCGACTCGCGGCATGAGCGGACGGCATGGGATGGTGAAGCGGTGGACACGACCGAAACCCTGGGTGCTGTGGCACATCCAGGCGGATTGCTGGTGCGCCGACCGGAATTGACCGTCGGTGTCGTGCGTGCGGTGTCCAGGGTCTCGGTCTTGGAAATCGAGCTACTGGCTCGCCGCCCCCTGGATCGGCGCAGTGCGACCGAACGGCAGCGGGACATCCACGACGGGTTCTCGAGCCAGCCGGAAGTCGCGTCCCGCCGGTTGCTGCCGGCTTATGACGAGGGCATGGACCTGCGCGCTGGCCGGCTCGACCGCACCGGCCGCGCGCACTGGGAATTCGCCACGTCGTATTCGTCGAGCAGCGGTGACCACTTCCTCGGCACCTCCGGTCCCACCTACCGGGCCGTGTTCCGGTTCCCACCGGCGTTCGACCAGATGTCGCTCGTGCTCGCCTGGCCGGAGATCGGCTTCCCGGAAACGGTCAGCACCATGCCGCTGCCCGACCGGCCCACCGTCGAGCGAGCCACCACCTCGATCTGGCAGGCACCACTGGACGTTCGTCCCGTGCCGGAAGGGCTCACCCACCATGCCGGCCGCGGCCACGACTCACCGGCCATCGAAGCAGGCACGAACGCCGCGCCACCCCGGGTACTGCACCGCCGCGATGACCGCGTCGCTGTCGTGCTCACTCGACTGACCGCCACGGATTCGATGCTGTCCATGGAACTGCTCAGCGTCGCCCAAGGGGATCACGCGGATGCGATCAACGCCCATGCGTTTCCCCCTCCGCTACCGACCTCAGGCGCGCTGGACGACCCCGCTCAGATCCGGGCAGCGGGCCCTGGCGCCTGTGTGGCAGTCATCCAGGGGTCCGAAGCCTTCTGGATCCGACCGGGTGACAGTTCCGCCTCGGGAGGCGACCAGACCTTCTCCTGCCTCCAGGAGTTCACCTTGATCCGCCCGCACGACGACCTGCTCGACTTGATAGTGGCTTGGCCTCTCGCCGGACTCCACGACGTGCGAGTACGCCTTCCCCTCAACCCGGCTTGAGCCCCCCAACGTCGTAGCGCAGGGTGGTCACCCACCAGTCGGTGTAACGCGCTTCTTGGTTTCGTCCACTTAGACCGTCCACTCGAGTGCGTGCTCCTGGACGAATTCGGCGAAGGTGCGGGGCGGACGGCCGGTCAGGGTCAGCACCGCGGTGCTGACTCGATCTTCCCGGCCGGCCCTGATGCTGTCTTCCACCGCGGCGATGGCGGCGGCGAACGCGGCGGGTATGCCTGCTGCCCGGTAGCCGGCCGCCTGCTCATCGGCCCCGATCGACACCACTCGGACCGGCCGTCCGGTGCGCGCGGTGATGATCGCCGCCGCGTCGCGGTAGCTCAACGCCTTCGGCCCGGTGAGCAGGTAGTCGCGCTGGTCGCCTGACTCGACGCCGGGACCGGCCAGCAGAGCGAAGGCGGCGGCCGCGATGTCCCGCGCGTCGATCCAGCCCACTCGGCCGTCAGCGGCGGCGGTGCGGATCTCGTCGTGCCGCCGAATCCGCTCGCCGACCGGGTGCGGGCTCAGGAAGTTCTGCATGAACCCGGACGCGCGCAGCACGACCCACCCAGGCCGGGCCTGCACCTGCGCGGCCATCTCCAGCGCACCGGGAGCGTCCGGCAGCACGATGGCGGAGCCGAGGAGCACCACCCGGCGCACGCCGAGGCGTTGCGCCCCGGCCAGGAACGGCTCGACCAGCGGCATCGGATCCACGGCGTTCACCGGAGGCACCAGGAAGATCCGGTCCACCCCGCGCAGCGCGGCCGGGTGGGTGGCCGGGTCATCCCAGTCGAACCGGACCGCGTCAGGATCACCGGCGGGCGGGTTGCGGCTGGCCACGCGGACCGCCACACCGTTGCCGCGGAGCAGTCGTACCAGCGCGCTCCCGGTCTTCCCGGTGCCGCCGGTCACCAGCACACCGGTCATCGGTCGGTCCCCGAGCGCAGCGAAGCGAGCAGTTCGGGCAGCGCCCCGGCTGCCGTGGCGTTGGCCAGCGGATTCCAATAGTCCCGGAAGCGGGTGATCAAACCGTCCCGGACGGTGATCACCACGATGTAGTCCATCCGATAGGTCTTTCCGGTGCGCACCGAGTGCCCGTTCGCGTGGTACTCCACCACAGCGGTGTCCGGCCGTTCCGTGAGGTGCACGGTGATCGCGGGGATCTCCCGCACGTCGAACACCTCCGGGAAACCCCTCAGGTAGGCGCGGACCTCTTCCCGCCCGGCCAGCCGGCGCGGCGAGGCCCCGGCGGCGAACGGGAATTCGGCGGTGCCGTCTTCCTCCCACAAGTCGGCGACGGCGTCCATGTCCTTGGCCAGCACCAGATCCAGCAGTCGGCGCATCGTTTCCTCGGCAGTGCCCGGCACGGTGTCCCTCCCATGTTCGACGGGGTGTGAAGTCCAGCCTGGACGCGGACTCGCCGCCGGGGAACTGACAGCTGAGCCCCGGACCGCCAGTCCGTGGCTGAGCCGGGCACCCCGTGCCACCATGAGCGGGGTGAGCAGAGCCGAACTGGCCGACTTCCTTCGCCGCCGGCGGGAAGCACTGCGCCCGGACCAGGTGCCGGCGACCGCGACCCGCCCGCCGGGCCGGCGTGCCCGGCGCACTCCTGGGCTGCGCCGCGAAGAGGTGGCCACACTGGCCGGGATGTCGGTCAGCTATTACGAACGGCTGGAGCAGGCCCGCGCCCCGCGCCCGTCCCCGGAGGTGCTGGCAGCACTGGGGACGGCACTGCAGCTCACCGCAGCCGAGCGCGAGCACCTGGCGCGGCTGGCCGGGCAGCTCCCGCCCGGTGCGGACGCCGGCCGGAGGCCGGTACCCGCCGAGGCCCACCGGCTGCCGGACCGGCTCGGGCCGATACCCGCCTACGTGGTCAACGAGCGGCAGGACATCGTGGCCTGGAACAGCGCGGCATCCGCGTTGATCACCGATTTCGGGCTACTGCCCGCCGAGGAGCGCAACACCGTGCGGCTGGCCATCCGGCTGGGCGGCACCTTCTGCGGGGCACCGGCAGCCGAGGAGGGCGAGTTCGCCCGGCAGTTCGCCGCCCAGCTGCGCGCGGCCAGCGTCCGACACCCGACCGACCGCGTCCTCGGCGAGCTGGTCAACGAACTCGCCGCGCACAGCCCGGAATTTGCCGCCGGCTGGCGCGACCACGACGTACGACCTGTCCCCACGCTACGCAAGCACCTGCGCCACCCTGAGCTGGGCGAGCTGGAAGTGGTCCGACAAAACCTGCTGCTACCCGGTACCGACCTGCAGCTGGCGATGTACACCGCGGAACCGGGCAGCCCCAGCGCCGCCGCGCTCGCCCAGTTGGCGTGAGCCTCCCCAACGCGTAGCCAAGTGGCCCTGGTGCGCGTGCGTCGTGTGGGTCGAACAGCCGTCACCGCGAATCCGGGCGCGCTCGATAGCCTCCCGGGCAGGAACAGTCTCCCCCGACCACACGGAGGACCGGACGTGCCAGACGGATACGAAGTGGTGATCGGCGACATCCGCAAGGCCGCCGGCGCGGCGAAGGACGCCGCGGAAATCGCCGGGAGCGTGGACCTGCAGGCGGCGATCACTCCGGTCGGCCAGGCGATGGCCGGCTCCCGGAGCGCGCAGCGGGCCAACGCAGTGGCGCAGTTCTGGAGCAAGAACCTCACCGACTGGAAAAATGGCACAACGGGCTACGCCGACGGCCTCACCACCGCGGCCGGGAAGTACGCGACCAGCGAAACGCTCGCGGCGGAAAACCTCAGGGGCAACTGATGACCACCTACGGAGAGGTCCGCAAGTGGCGTTCGGCGCCGCTGGACAGCGCCGTCGGCGTATTGAACGAACACAGCCAGCAGCTCATCGGCATGAGCGACGAACTGGACTCGTCCGGTGCGCCTGAGGGCTGGATCGGTCCCGCCGCCGAGGCGGCGAAGCAGGACCGCAACCGGCTCGCCGACGGGATGGAGGGCATTGTCGCCGGCGTGGCCGCGGTGCGCCGCGCCGTCGCGGACACCGCCGACGGTGTGCAGCGGATCGAACACCTGGTCCGCGACGCCGAGGCACTGGCCGCAGCCAAGGGCTTCGTCATCTCCGATCAGGGAACGGTGACCGAGAAGGCCTGCGATGCCCGGGAGGACCGCGAGGAGACCGCGAAGAACAAGGTGGCCGTGGAAACCGAGGTGCGCCGGATCATGGGAATCGCCGGCGATGTCGACTCCTTCCTGTCGGGCGTGCTCGGCAAGGTCGCAGCCGGTCAGATCTCGATTCATCTGCAGACGTCCACTTTGGAGTCCGCGAGCCGGCAGGGTGCGAAGCAGGGCAGTTTCCACGAACAACTGCTGCAGAAGTACAACGTCTCGACCGATCCCGAAGGGACGGTGATGTATCCGGCGGGTGCGAAAGGCGCACTGCTGAGCAAGTTCTTCGAGAAGACGAAGCTGACCGAAGGCGAGGCGGAGATGCTCGACGGACTCGGCCTCAGCGCATACGACGCCCTGCAGATCAAGAGCAAGGCCGAAGAGCTGGGCAAGACCGTGTACGGCGGCGCCGGGGTGGGCGACGGGCACGCTGACGCCTACCGGCACGGGTACCTCAGTGCGGAGTTGACCAGGAAGTTCGGCCCGGATTGGAGCGAGAAGTTCCTCACCGCGCACGAGCGGGTCCCCGGCAACAACCCGACGACCGAAGCGATGGACCTGCACAACAACGAGGTGGGCAGGCGCGTCGCCATGGCGCACCCCACCGCGAGCCCGGAGCAGCTCCAGCACCACCTCGACCAGGCCGTCCGCAACGGTGACATGGTCGTCCTGGACAAGGAAGGCAAGCTGGTGCGCAGTGATCAAGTCGAATTCGGGCAGACCGGCCTCCACCAGGACGAGCAGCCCCGCTTCGGCCAGGAGCCGAAGAAGCCACTCGACCACGGCGGTTACGGAGCCCGGTGAGCCACCACCAGCCGTCGGTGGCGCGGTAACGGGACCAGCACGACGTTCACAGCGCAGGCTCGAACACCGGTAGACCGCGAACCGTGAATTCGTGGTCCGGCGCCGGGCACGAGCCGGTCGAGCGGGAACTGAAGGAGTTCCTGCTCGACCGGCTCGTGAAGTACGGGATCCCGGTGACCGTCGATGCGGTGGACGCCCTGCCGAGCACCGGCTCCGGCAGGATCCGCAAGGCGAGCTGCGGCGGTCCGTTCAGAGCCCGAGGCCGTAGACCGACAGTGTCCGGCTGCCGCCGAAGCCGCCGGTGCGGTGCAGCAGGCGCAGGTCCGCCGTGCCCGCCATGATGTCCAGTTCCGCCAGCGGCGGGAACTCGGCGGTCCGGTGGTAGTGCCCGAGCTGCACGGGCATCGTCGGCGTTTCGATGATCACCACACCGTCGTCGACGATGTGGTCGGCGGCGGTCATCAGCAGTTCGATCTGGGCACGCAGGGTGTAGAGCTGCGCCAGTGCCGACGGTTCGACCAGTACCGCGCCGAAGACGTCCTCCAGGCACTCGCGCCGCAGGTCGGCGTGCACGAAGTAGACCGATTCCGCGCCGGGCATGCTCGCCGCGTACTCGATCGCGGTGGGGGAGTCGTCGACGACGAACACGGTGAACCCCGCCGCGGCCAGCGCGCGGGCCGGGCCGTCCGGGTTCGCGCCGAGTTCCAGGATGGTGCGGTCGGGAACCCAGTGCTGGTAGAAGGCGACGGTGTGCCGCCAGTCATCGCCCAGGGGTCTGGGGTCGAGTGTCGTGGTGCGCAGGTGGTGTAATGACATCGGGCAACCTGTCGTCCGGGGCCGGGGAACCGAGCTCGCCTGTGTTACCCCTACTTACGGCCGACCCGCCCGTTTCGTTCACCCCCAGTTGTTCCGTCGGCACACGGTGCGTTTCGCGCGCGGTGGCCGCGGCACCGGCGGCGAGCAGGCAGACGGCCGCGGTGAAGATGGCGACGCCCAGCCAGTCGTCCTTGCCGGAGCCGATGGCGGCGACCACGCTCGGCGCGAACCCGGCCACGGCGAAGCCGATCTGGGTGCCGATCGCCATCCCGGACAACCGCACCCGGGCGCTGAACATCTCGCCGTAGAACGCCGGCCACACCCCGTTGACCCCGCTGTAGACCACGCCGAACAGCAGCAGGCCGAACGGGAAGATGAGCAGGAACTGCCCGGACGAGATGGACCACAGGTACGGGAAGATCAGCACCCCGCAGCCGAGGCAGCCGCCGATGAACACCGGCTTGCGGCCGATCCGGTCGGCCAGCCCGGCCAGCGCCGGGATCGCCGCCAGCGCCAGGACGTTGGCCAGCACACCCACCCAGAGCATCGGCGTGCGTTCCAGTCCGACGGTGTTGACCGCGTAGCTGAGCGCGTAGACGGTGAAGATCGTGCTGACCGAAGCGATGGTGGCGGCGACGACCACGCGGAGCACGTCGGCCCAGTGGTCGCGGAAGAGCACCGCGACCGGCAGCTTGGCGACCTCGGCGCGTTCGAACACCGGCGTCTCGTCGAGCTTGCGCCGCACCACGAACCCGACCACCACGACCGCCGCGCTGCACCAGAACGGCAGGCGCCAGCCCCAGGACAGCAGTTGGTCTTCGGGCATCGCGGCGATCGGCAGGAACACCGCGGTCGCCAGGATCTGCCCGGCTTGGGTGCCGCTGAGCGTGAAGCTGGTGTAGAACGCGCGCCGGTCCTGCGGGGCGTGCTCCAGCGACATCGAGTTCGCGCTGGCCTGCTCGCCCGCGGCGGACAGCCCCTGCATCAGGCGCAGGACGACCAGCAGGATCGGCGCGAGCACGCCGACGTCGCCGTAGGTCGGCAGGCAGCCGACGGCGAAGGTGGCCACGCCCATCAGCAGCAGCGTGAAGACCAGCACCTTCTTGCGGCCGAAGCGGTCACCGACGTGCCCGAGGATCACCGCGCCGACCGGGCGGGCGAGGTAGCCGACGCCGAAGGTGGCCAGCGCGAGCAGCGTGCCGGTGGCGGGGGAGGAGGCGGGGAAGAAGATCTTGTTGAACACCAGTGCCGCTGCGGTGCCGTAGATGAAGAAGTCGTAGTACTCGAGCGCGCTGCCGATCCAGGCGGCCACCGCGGCCTTGCGCGGCATGTCCGGTGCGGATGTCGGGGTCAATGGGGGCTCCTGAAGTCCGTGCTCCGTTGCTCAGACACAGCGGGTCAGCTATGAACCATCTAGTTAGTTAACACAGGCTGGACAACGAGCCGTCCGATGTCAAGAGCCGATTTCCACCACCGGTGCCCGCCCGAATGCGGAGTTCGGCTTCGCGAGTGTGGGGTTCACGTGCCTGAACGTGGAACTCGCGCGCCTGAGTGTGGAGTTCGGCTGCCTGAACGTGGAACTCGGCTGCGTGAGTGTGGGACTCGGCTTCCGGCGAGTTCCATGTTCAGGCGCCTGAACTCCACACTCAGGCAAGCGAACCCCACACTCAGGCGGCTGAAACCCGCGTTCGGGTAGGCGAAACCCGCGTTCAGGTGGGGGTGTTGGTGAGGTGGTCGATGACGAGGTCGCCGAGCATGCGGCGCTGGTGCGCGCGTCGCCGCGGGTCGAGCAGGTCGCGGCCGAAGATGGCGTTGAAGGTGTGCCGGTTCGCCAGGCGGAACACGCAGAACGAGCTGATCACCATGTGGATGTCGAGCGCGTCGGCGTCGGCGCGGAAGCGGCCGGCGGCGCGGCCGCGGTCGAGGATGCGGGTGAGCACGTCGAGCGCGGGGTTGGCCAGGCCGGACAGCACCTCCGAGCGGGCGATGTGCTCGGCGCGGTGGATGTTCTCGATGCTGACCAGGCGGATGAAGTCCGGGTGCGCCTCGTGGTGGTCGAAGGTCAGCTCGGCGAGCTGGCGGATGGCGTCCTCGGGTTCGAGGTGCTCCACGTCCAGTTGCTGCTCGAGGGTCCGGATCGCCGAATAGGCCTGTTCCAGCACGGCGACGTAGAGTTGTTCCTTGCCGCCGAAGTAGTAGTAGATCATCCGCTTGGTGGTGCTGGTCCTGGCGGCGATCTCGTCCACCCTGGCCCCGGTGTAGCCCTTGTCGGCGAACTCGCTGGTGGCCACCGCGAGGATGTCGGCGCGGGTGCGGTCCTTGTCCCGCTGCCGCTCGACGTCGGACGACGGTGCGGCCACCGGGCTTCCTCCGATTCGTTCGCGGACGCCCCACTCTAACCCAGACCCTTTGCCGGGCGGCGGAGTCCGGCTACAGTGAACTCACCAGTTAGTACATTAACGCCGGAAGGCCCTGTGGTGACCAGCTATCTCATCGGACTGATCGGCTCGGGCATCGGGCCGTCGCTGAGCCCGGCCCTGCACGAGCAGGAGGCCGCCGAGCTCGGCCTGCGTTATCTGTACCGCCGCCTGGACCTCGACGTGCTCGGGCGCCCGGCCGCGGAAGTCCTTGAGGCCGCGCGGCTGGCCGGGTTCGACGGGCTGAACGTGACCCACCCGGCCAAGCAGCAACTGCTCGACCGGCTCGACGAGCTCTCCCCGGAGGCCGCCGCGCTCGGCGCGGTCAACACCGTGGTCTTCGACGGCGGGCGCGCGATCGGGCACAATACCGACACCACCGGGTTCGCCGGCAGCCTCAGCCGCGGCCTGCCCGACGCGGCGATGGAATCGGTGCTGCTGCTGGGCGCGGGCGGGGCGGGTGCGGCGGTCGGGCACGCGCTGCTGTCGCTGGGCACCGGCACGCTGCACGTCCACGACGTCGACGCCGACCGTGCCACCACCCTGGTTTCCGCGCTGTGCGAACGGTTCGGCGCCGATCGCGCGGTGGTCGGCGACCTCGACGCGCTGCGGTTCGCCGACGGCCTGGTGCACGCGACCCCGACCGGCATGGCGAACTACCCGGGCAGTCCGGTGCCCGCCTCGGCGCTGCGGCCGGAACTGTGGGTGGCCGACATCGTCTACCGTCCACTCGAGACGGACCTGCTGCGGGCCGCGGCCGCGCGCGGGTGCCGCGTGCTGCACGGTGGCGGCATGGTCGTGCTTCAGGCGGCCGACTCGTTCCGCCTGTTCACCGGGGTCGAGCCGGACGCCGAGCGCATGCTGCGCCACTTCCGGGAACTCGCCGCGCTGGAAGGGAAGGCGGTGTACGCCCGTGGCTGAGCGCCGTACTGCCATCGCCACCGTCTGCCTCTCCGGCACGCTGGAGGACAAGCTCGCGGCCGCTTCGGCGGCCGGGTTCGACGGCGTGGAGATCTTCGAGAACGACCTGCTCGCCTCGCGGCTGTCTCCGGCGGGGATCCGGCGCCACTGCGCGGATCTGGGCTTGTCGATCGACCTCTATCAGCCGTTCCGCGACTTCGAAGCGGTACCGCCGGAGATCTTCGACGCCAACCTGCGGCGGGCCGAGCGCAAGCTGGACCTGATGGCCGAGCTGGGCACGGACACCATCCTCGTCTGTTCTTCGGTCTCGCCCGACGCGGTCGACGACGACGAACTCGCCGCCGAGCAACTGCACGCGCTCGCCGAACTGGCGGGGGAGCGCGGCCTGCGGATCGCCTACGAAGCACTGGCGTGGGGCCGGTTCGTCAACACCTACCGGCGGTCGTGGCAGATCGTGCGCCGGGCCGCGCACCCGGCGCTCGGGTTGTGCCTGGACAGCTTCCACATCCTGTCCGTGGGCAGCGATCCCGCCGCGATCCGGACGATCCCCGGCGAGAAGATCTTCTTCGTGCAGCTCGCCGACGCGCCCCGGCTGGCGATGGACGTGCTGCAGTGGAGCAGGCACCACCGGCTGTTCCCCGGTCAGGGCGAGTTCGACCTGACCGCGTTCACCGGGCACGTGCTGGCCACCGGCTACGACGGGCCGCTGTCGCTGGAGGTGTTCAACGACGTGTTCCGGCAGGCCGATCCGCGGCTGGCCGCGGTCGACGCGATGCGGTCGCTGCTGGCCCTGCAGGAGTCGCTCGGCCTGGTCGACCTGCCCGCCGCGCCGGCGTTGCACGGGCACGCCTTCGCCGAACTCGCCGCCTCCTCCGGGGAGGACGTGGAGAAGGTGCTCGCCGGCCTCGGGTTCACCAGTGTGGGCCACCACCGCACGAAACCGGTGCGCTTGTGGGCGCAGAACGGCGCCAGGGTGCTGGTCAACGAAAGCGGTGAGCGCACGGCGATCGCGGTCGAGAGCGACGACCCGGCGCGGTCGGCCCGGCGTGCCGAGGCGTTCCTGGCGCAGCCGTTGCCGCGTGGCCGGGAAGCGGTCGCCGCCCCCGATTCCACCGAGTTGTTCTTCTGCGGCAGCGAGGACTGGCTGTCCGACTTCGAGCTCACCGGCGAGACCGAGGACCTCGCGGGCATCACCGGCATCGACCACGTGGCGCTGACCCAGCCGTTCGACCAGTTCGAGGAAGCCGCGTTGTTCTACCGGTCCGTGCTGGGCCTGCGGCTGGAGCCGGTGGTGGAGTTCGCCGCGCCGTTCGGCCTGGTGCGCAGCCGTGCCGCGGCACACCAGGGCGTGCGCCTGACCCTGGACACCTCGCTGGTGCGCCGCGGCGAATGGGCCCCGGCCGTGCGCGAACCGCAGCACATCGCCTTCACCACCGGCGACGCGATCGCCAGCGCGAAGGCGATGCGCGCGCTCGGCGCCCCGCTGCTGGACATCCCCGGCAACTACTACGACGACCTCGAAGCCCGCCTCGACCTGCCCGCGGACCTGCTGGCCGCGCTGCGGGCCGAGTCGGTGTTGTACGACCGCGACGAGCACGGCGAATTCCTGCACTTCTACACCGACCTCGCGGGCGAGCGCGTGTTCTTCGAGGTGGTGCAGCGCATCGGCGGCTATCGCGGGTACGGCGTGGCCAACGCGCCGATCCGGATGGCCGCCCACCGCGACCGCAGGCTCAGCGGGCCGGGTTAGCGATCCGCGCCTCGGGGATGGTCTCCAGCGCCTGACCCCACTCCGGGTACTGCGCGACCTTGGCCAGGTGCAGTGCCATCACCTTGGCGCTCAGCTCCGGGTCCAGGTCGTCGGAGAGCCGGACGGCGGACATGCGCTGGATGTGCGGCAGGATCTGCCAGTCGCCCTCCAGGTGGACCGGGTCGTGCATGTACCGCTCCAGCGCGGGAAGGTCCGCGATGGCGGCCAGGTAGGTGTGGGTGAAGCCCTCGGCGGGGTCGCCGATGTCCTGCCCCACGGTCGAAAACGCCACCGACTCCACCGAAGCGGTGCGCCGCATCGCGGTCAGCACGGTGTCCTTCTCCGCGTCGGTGGTCCCGTCCTTGAAGCTGAACCGAAGGATGTTGACGATCATCGCTGCCTCCTGAATTGAACTTGCTGGTTCAACTTAGTGTTCATCGAGGTTCATTCGCAAGGACCGGGATATGCTGGGTCCGTGACAGTTGCCTCCCGGGGGCGGATCGACAAGCGGCAAGCGATCCTGGCCGCCGCGTTCACCGTTTTCGCGCGCCGTGGCTACGCCGAAGCCTGCGTGAAGGAGATCGCCGAGGAGGCGGGCGTCGCCAAGCCGACCGTCTACAACCACCTCAACGACAAGGAAAACCTGTTCCGCCACGCCATCGAAGCCGCCGCCGACGAGGTGATGGCGGCCAATCTCGAGGTGGTAGAACGGCTCCGCGGACCGGGGGAGGACCTGCGCGCGACGCTGGAAGACGTGGCGCACCGCCTGGTCCAGGTGTGCTGCGACGAGCGCTCACGCTCCCTGCGGCGGCTGACCTACGGGCAGGTGGCGCGGTTTCCCGAGCTGATCGACCTGGTGCAGGCCCGGACCGCGGACAAGGTCGCCGAAGCGCTGGCCGACCGGCTCGCGCGGCTTTCGCTCGCCGGGCGCCTGCGGTCCGGTGATCCTTCGGTCGCTTCGGAGCAGTTGCTCGCGCTGCTCACCGGACCGCTGGAAACCCACTCACGGCTGGGTACGCGCGAAGTGCCCGCCGCGGAGATGCGGGCCGTGTCGGACGCGGCCGTGGACACCTTCCTGCGTGCCTACGCCGCCTGAAACCCGGGGACATCGGCGAGCGCGCTGGTAGCTTGGGAGGTAGTGACCCTCCTGCGAACGCTGCCGGTACGGGACCGTCCCGGGCGGCGCGCCTGGCTCGGGCCCCTTTCGCTGCTGCTCGCGGTGCTGTGCTGGTTCCTGCCGCTGGGTTCGGTGGCGGTGGCCGCCGTGGCGATCGCCTGCGCGACCGCGTCCATCCTCACCGACCGCGAGTACCGGCTCGACTGGACCGCGGTGGCGGGTGCTTCGATCGGCGCCGGCCAGTTGTTCTTCACGGTGTTCCTGATGGCCATGGAAGCCGCCGGTCACTAGCCGTCGTCACCGAGGGGGCTCGTGCAGCAGGAAGATCCCGCTGTACAACGGACGGTCCGTGCGCTGCTCATCGGTGGCGACGTACTCGTCCAGCACTTCCAGGATGCGCCGGTCCAGTTCGGCGGCCTCCTCTTCGGACAGGTGCAGCGTGAACCGCTCGTACAACCGCACCGATTCCGGGCCCGCTTCCCGCAACTCCTCCTGGAACGCGACGACCGGCGCCGACCTCGCTTCCTCGGTGTCGGCTTCGAGCAGCGGCCCGTCCAGCCACCAGGTGTCCGTCCCGCGGCGGTAGGGCTTCTCGAGCGCGCCACTCGCGCCGGTGCGGACCGGCGCCTGCTCCAGCAGACCGGCGTCGGTGAGCCGTCGGACGTGGTAGAGCACGGTGCCCGGGTCGCGGTCCAGCCGGTCGGCCAGCTCCTTGTTGGTCAGCTCGTGCTCCCGGCACAACCGCAGGATGCGCAGGCGCAGCGGGTGGCCCAGCGCCTTGACCTCCTGCGCGGTGGCGGCACGTCGTTTCTGGGCGGTCATGGGGAGATTTTACATCGATGGAGTTTCCCCCACCGATGTGCAAAACTCCACGCATGGTCGCACTGGGGGGTGCCTACTGGCGCCTGTGGATTTCCTCCGCGTTGTCGAATCTCGCCGACGGCGTGTTCAAGGTCGGCCTGCCGCTGGTGGCGGTCGGCCTGACGCGCTCGCCGGCGTTGATCGCCGGGCTGACCCTGGCGGTCACGCTGCCGTGGCTGCTGTTCGCGTTGCCCGCCGGCGCGCTGGCCGACCGGCTCGACCGCAGGCGCGCGATGATCGGCGCGAACGTGGCCCGTGCCGTCCTGCTCGCGGCCCTCGCGCTCACCGTGTCCCTTGACATCGGCTCGATCTGGGTGCTCTACGTCATCGCGTTCGCCGTGGGCACGACCGAGACGATCTACGACACCTGCGCGCAGTCGATCCTGCCGCAGCTGGTCGGCCGCGAGCAACTGCCCAGGGCGAACGGCCGCCTGTTCGCCGCCGAACTCACCGCCAACGAGTTCGCCGGGCCACCGCTCGCCGGGTTCCTCGTGGCGGCGGGCGCCTTCGCCGCGTTCGCCACCCCCGCCGGGTTGTGGGTGGCCGCGATCGGGGCACTGCTGCTCGTGCGCGGCTCGTTCCGGTTGCCGCGTGAGCGGCCCGCGACCCTGCGCGCCGACATCGCCGAAGGGCTGCGTTTCGTGTTGCGCGACCCGGTGCTGCGCATGATCGCGGTGATGGTCGGGGTGTTCAACTTCGCCGACAAGGCGGTCTTCGCCGTGCTGGTGCTCTACGCGGTCGGTCCGGGTTCGGCGATGGGCTTGTCGGAGCAGGCGTTCGGGTTCCTGCTCACCGCGATCGCCGCGGGCGGGCTGGTCGGTTCGCTGGCCGCCGAGTGGGCCGAACGTGTGCTCGGCAGGCGGTGGGCGCTCGGGCTCGGCTACACCGCGAGCGCGCTGATGCTCGGTTTCCCGGCCGTGACCACGAATCCGTTCCTGATCGGGGCTGCTTTCCTGCTCGGGGGCATCGGGGTGATGGTGGGCAACGTGGTGCTGGTGTCGCTGCGCCAGCAACTCGCCCCGGCCCGCCTGCTCGGCCGCGTCAACAGCGTGCACCGGCTGCTGTCGTGGGGCACCATGCCGCTCGGGGCCGCCGCGGGCGGCCTGCTCGCCCAATGGCTCGGGCTGCCCGCGACGTTCGCCGTGATGGGCGTGCTGCCCCTGCTGCTGCTGCCGGGTCTGCGGGTGGTGACCGCGCGGGCTCAGGTGGTGGCGGTGAAGTAGTGGCCCGAGTCGAGGTCGGCGAGCAGGCCGGGGTGCTCGGGCCGCCAGCCCAGCAGTTCCCGGGTGCGGACGCTCGAGACCGGGACGTCGACCGGGACGATCCACGCGAGGAAGCCGAAGTGGGCCTGCGCCTGCTCGGCCGGGATGGCGGTGGCGGGCACGCCCAGGTGACGGCCGATGGCTTCGGCGATCTCCCGGAACTCAACGCCTTCGTCGGCCACCGCGTGCAGCCGTGAGCCCGCCGGTGCCTGCTCGAGCGCCAGGCGGTAGACGCGGGCGGCGTCCAGGGTGTGGACCGCGGGCCAGCGGTTGGCGCCGTCGCCGAGGTAACCGGAAACGCCGGTGGTGCGGGCGATTCCGATCAGCGACGGGATGAAGCCGGAGTGGTCCAGTGAGCTGTGCACGGTCGGCGGGAGCCGGACGAGCGAGGACCTGATCCCGCGCTCGGCGAAGCCGACGACCACGTTCTCGGCGTCGACCCTGGGCGCGCCGGGTACCACGTCATCCTCGGTGCCGAGACGTCCCGGCGCGGCCCCGGCTCCGGTTCCCGAGGTGCCGACGAAGGCCTTGCCGGTTCCGTCGAGCGCGTCGCCGAACGCTCGCACGACCGTCAGGTCGTCCTCGATGGCTCGGGCGTAGTCGCCGGCGCGCATGGCTTCGTGCTTGAACGCGAGGTGGATGACCGCATCAGCGGCGGAAGCGGCTTCGCGCAGGCCGTCCAGATCGTCGAGATCGCCCAGCCGGGCTTCGGCGCCGAGGGCTTTCAGCGCGGTGGCCGAGGTTTCGGTGCGGGCGAGGCCGACGACCTCGTGGCCGGCGGAGAGCAGTTCGGGGACGACGGCCGAGCCGAGGTGGCCGGTCGCGCCGGTGACGAATACACGCACGGGAGCTCCTGAGGAGTGTGATGGGACTTGGTCTCATCACCGTAGCAGAGTGATGGGACCAAGTCCCGTCACGTAGACTGCGCGCATGGGCCGGTGGGAACCGAACGCGCGTGAGCGGCTGGAACGCGCCGCGATGGAGCTGTTCGTCCAGCGGGGTTACGAGAGCACCACGGTGGCGGAGATCGCCGAGCGCGCCGGCCTGACGAAGAGCACGTTCTTCCGGCACTTCTCGGACAAGCGGGAAGTGCTGTTCGGCCGGGACGAGCTGAGGCGCCTGTTCGCCGACGCGATCACCGGCGCCCCCGCCTCGGCCTCACCGATCGAGGCGGTCGTCGCGGTGTTCGACGCGCTGGCCCCCACCTTCGGCCCGGAACGGCGTGCGTGGGGGAAGCAGCGCCAGGCGGTCATCGCGGGCAACAGCGAACTCCGGGAACGCGAACTGCTCAAGCTCGCCAGCCTCGCCGAGGCGATGACCGGCGCCCTGCGAGACCGCGGCGTACCGGACCCGGCGGCGAGCCTGGCCGCCGAACTCGGCGGCCTCGCCTTCCGCAACGCCTACGCACGCTGGGTCGAACTACCCGCCGACGAGGACTTCGCCGTCGTCGCCCGAGAGGAACTGGACGCACTGAAGTCCGCGATGGCGGCGCTCGGCTAATCCGTCGCCGGTCGGCGGAATTGGGCGGCGTAGAGGCGGTGGTAGGCGCCTTCGGCGGCGAGCAGTTCGGCGTGCGTGCCCTGTTCGACGATGCGGCCCGCTTCCATCACCAGGATCAGGTCGGCGTCGCGGATGGTGGACAGGCGGTGCGCGATGACGAAGCTGGTGCGGTTCGACCGCAGCGCCGCCATCGCGTGCTGCACCAGCGACTCGGTGCGCGTGTCCACCGAGCTGGTCGCCTCGTCCAGGATCAGCAGCGACGGATCGGCCAGGAACGCCCGCGCGATGGTCAGCAGCTGCTTCTCCCCGGCGCTGATGTTCGTGCCGTCGTCGTCGATCACCGTGTCGTAGCCCTCGGGCAGGCTGCGCACGAACCGGTCGACGAAGGTCGCCTTCGCCGCCGCCTGGATCTCCTCCTCGGTGGCACCCGGCTTGCCGTAGGCGATGTTGTCGCGGATGGTGCCGCCGAACAGCCAGGTGTCCTGCAGCACCATGCCGATCTGCCCGCGCAGCCCGGCCCGGTCGAGCCGGGTGATGTCGGTGTGGTCGAGGGTGATCCGGCCCGCGTCCAGCTCGTAGAACCGCATGATCAGGTTGACCAGCGTGGTCTTGCCCGCGCCGGTCGGCCCGACCACGGCCACCGTCTGCCCCGGTTGGGCGACCAGCGACAGGTCCTCGATCAGCGGGGTGTCCGGCTCGTACCGGAAACCCACCTGTTCGAACTCGACGCGCCCCCGCCGCTGCGCTGGCCGCTCCGGCTCGGCCGGGTCGGGCTTCTGCTCCTCGGCGTCGAGCAGTTCGAACACCCGCTCCGCCGAGGCCACGCCGGACTGCAGCAGGTTCGCCATCGACGCCGCCTGCGTCAGCGGCTGGGAGAACTGGCGCGAGTACTGCAGGAACGCCTGCACGTCACCGATGGTCATCGCGCCGGTGGTCACCCGGAGCCCGCCGATCACCGCGAGCGCGAGGTAGCTCAGGTTCGACAGGAACATCATCGACGGCATGATGACGCCGGAGACGAACTGCGCGCCGAGGCTGGCGCCGTAGAGCTTTTCGTTGCGGTCGCGGAACTCCTGCTCCACCTCCGCGCGGCGGCCGAACGCGGTGACCAGCTCGTGCCCGGAGAAGGTCTCCTCGATCTGCGCGTTGAGCGCCCCGGTTTCCTTCCACTGCGCGATGAACAGCTTCTGCGACCGCTTGCCGATCACCCGGGTGATCACGATGGACAGCGGCACCGCGAGCAGCGCGATCAGTGCCAGCAGCGGGGAGATGACCAGCATCATCACCAGCACGCCGAGCACGGTCAGCACCGCGGACAGCAGCTGGCTCAGCGTCTGCAGCAGGGTCTGCGCGATGTTGTCGACGTCGTTGGTGACCCGGCTGAGCAGCTCGCCGCGCGGCTGCCGGTCGTAGTAACGCAGCGGCAGCCGGTGCAGCTTGTCCTCGATCTCGGCACGCAACCGGAAGACGAAGCGCTGCACCACGTTGTTGAGCATCCGCCCCTGTGCCAGTGAGAACACCGACGACGCCAGGTAGAGGCCGAGCACCCAGCCGAGCACCTGGCCGAGCGCGGTGAAGTCCAGCGCGCCGCGCTGCACCCCGGCGATCACCACGTCCGTGGCGTGCCCGAGCACCTTCGGCCCGGCCACCGACAGCGCGACGCTGGCGACGCCGAGCGCGATGATCACCAGCAGCAGCGGGCGTTCCCCGCGCATCCGCCCGAGCAGGCGCTTCGCCGAGGCGGTGAAGTCCTCGGCCTTGCTGCCGGGCGCGCCCATGGCGGGCCCGCGGCCGAACAGCGAGCCGCCCTGCGGCTGGGGCGGGCGGGTCGTGGTGGGGGCGCTCATGCCGCGGGCTCCGGGGTCAGCTGGGACTGGACGATCTCGAGGTAGGTGGGGCAGCTGTCGAGCAGTTCGGCGTGCGTGCCGCGGCCGACCACCGAACCGTTCTCCAGTACCAGGATCTGCTCGGCATCGAGCACAGTGGACACCCGCTGGGCGACCACGATGACCGCGGCGTCGGCGGTGTGCGGGCGCAGTGCGGTGCGCAGGGCGGCGTCGGTGGCCAGGTCGAGCGCGGAGAACGAGTCGTCGAACAGGTAGATCTCCGGCTTGCGCACCAGCGCGCGGGCGATCGAGAGCCGCTGCCGCTGCCCGCCGGAGACGTTCGTGCCGCCCTGGGTGATCGGCGCGTCGAGCCCGCCCTTCATCGCTTCGACGAACTCGCGGGCCTGCGCGATTTCCAGCGCCTCCCACAGTTCTTCGTCGGTGGCGTCGGGTTTGCCGTAGCGCAGGTTGCTCGCCACCGTGCCGGTGAACAGGTACGGCCGCTGGGGCACCAGGCCGATCCGGCCGCGCAGCAGGGCGGGATCGAGCTGCCGCACATCGACGCCGTCCACCAGCAGGGTGCCGCCGGTGACGTCGAGCAGGCGCGGGATCAGCGACATCAGCGTGGTCTTCCCGGCACCCGTGCTGCCGACGATCGCCGTGGTCTTCCCGGCCTCCGCGCGGAAGGAAACCCCGCGCAGCACCGGATCGGCGGCGCCGGGGTAGCGCAGTTCGACGTCGCGGAACTCCACCTCGCCGTGCGCGCTCACCTCGTGCACCGGGTTTTCCGGTGGGAGCACGGAGGAATCGGTTTCCAGCACCTCGACGATCCGCTCGGCGCAGACCGACGCGCGCGGGATCATCGTGGCGATGAAGGTCACCATCATCACCGCGGTCAGGATCAGCATCAGGTAACTGAGGAAGGCGACCATCCCGCCGACCTGCAACTGCCCCTCGGCCACCCGGTGCGCGCCGAACCAGACCACGGCCACGCTGGAGGCGTTGAGCACCAGCATCACGATCGGGAACAGCAGCGCCTGCAACCGGCCCACGCGCAACGCGGTGTCGGTCAGCGCGCCGTTCGCCTCGGCGAACCGCTGCGTCTCCACCGGCTCACGGACGAACGCGCGGACCACGCGGATCCCGGACAGCTGCTCGCGCAGCACCCGGTTCACCGTGTCGATGCGGTCCTGCATGGTGCGAAAGCGCGGCACCATGCGGACGATGATCAAGCCCATCGCGATCAGCAGCACCGGCACCGCGACCAGCATCAGCCACGACAGCCCGGCGTCCTCGCGGATCGCCAGCACGATGCCGCCGACCGAGGTGATCGGCGCGGTGACCAGCATCGTGCAGGCCACCACCACCAGCATCTGCACCTGCTGCACGTCGTTGGTGTTGCGGGTGATCAGCGAGGCGGCGCCGAAGCCGGCGACCTCCCTGGCGGAGAACCGGCCCGCCCGGTGGAACAGCGAGGCGCGCACGTCCCGGCCGAAGCTCATCGCCACCCGGGCGCCGAGGTAGACCGCGCCGGTCGAGCAGATGATCTGCACCAGGGTGACCGCCAGCATCCAGCCGCCGATGCGCAGGATGTACCCGGTGTCGCCGGTGGCCACGCCCTGGTCGATGATGTCGGCGTTGAGGCTGGGCAGGTACAGCGATCCCATCGTGCCGAACAACTGCAGGAGCACCACCCCGCCCAGTTCGCGCCGGTACGGCCGCAGGTGACCGCGCAGGAGACGACTCAGCACCCGAAACCCCCAGAAGAAACGTTCCGTATCTTACCGCGCCAGGCTACAGTGCGCCTCCAGGAACGCAACCGGATAAAAGGGGCAAGGGCGCTGTGGCAGAGCCGAGGTCGCGCCGCCGGGGGGAACACCTCGAGCAGGCGATCTTCGAGGCGGTGTGGGCTGAGCTGCTGGAGGTCGGGTACGCCAAGCTCACCATGGAGGCGGTGGCCGCGAGGGCCGGGACCAGCAAACCGGTGCTCTACCGCCGGTGGGCCGGGCGCGCGGAGCTGGTGCTGGCCGCCTGGCGGCAGCGGCTCCCCGACTCGTTCGAACTGCCGGACACCGGCACCCTCTCCGGCGACCTGAAGGAAATGCTCCGCCGGTCGCTGCGTCGGTTCGAGGACTGCGCGCCGGACCTGCTGGCCGGTCTGGCCACCGAAACCTTCCGCGACCCCGAGGTGTTCGCCCTGCTGCGCAAGCAGATCGCCAAGGTCGGGCCGGGGCTCGCCTTCGAGGCGCTGATCCGGCGGGCGGTCGAGCGCGGTGAGCTCGCCGAGCCGCGGCTGAGCCCCGGCGTGCTCTCCGTGCCGCTGGACCTGATCCGCGCCGACGCGGTGATCTACGGCAGGCAGCTGAGCGAGGAGCGGATCGGCGAGATCGTCGACGACATCTTCGTGCCGTTGCTCCGCGGCCTCGCCCTTTAGTGACCGATCACAAAACCCGGCCGGGGACTCTGGAGAGATTCCCACCGCCGCCGGGCCGTGGCGCCCGCAGGATGTTGAGCAAACAACGGCGTTTCGGAGGTCGGGATGGCAGTGGTCAAGCGGATGACGGCGGGGCTCGCGGCGGCAGCGGCGCTGACGGGGGTGGCCGCGGCACCCGCCCAGGCGGCCGGGGAACTGGACTACGTCGCACTCGGCGACTCGGCCGCGGCCGGGCCGCTCATCCCGGACCAGGACCCCAACCTGCTGTGCCTGCGCTCGAACCGCAACTATCCGGCGCTCGTGGCCGAGGCCCTCGGCGCGCGGCTGACCGACGTGACCTGCTCGGGCGCGACCACCGACGACCTGGCATCACCGCGCCTCGGCGTGCTGGCGCCGCAGTTCGACGCGGTGAACGAGGACACCGACCTGGTCACGATCACCATCGGTGCCAACGATTCCGGTCTCTTCCAGCACGCGCTGAGCTGTATCAACCTGCTGCCGGAGCCGGTCGGGCTCTCGTGCGCGGACCGGCTCACCGCCGGTGGCAAGGACACCATCGGGGAGGCCGTCGAAGCGTGGGCGCCCGAGTTCGGCGCCGCACTCGACGAGGTGGCGCGCCGGGCGCCGGAGGCGAAGGTCGTGGTCACCGGCTACGGCACCTACATCCGGCACAACGGCTGCTACCCGGTCCAGCCGGTGTGGGCGCGCGACGCGAACTACCTGCAGGGCGTGATGGACAAGGTCAGCGCGGTGGCCAGGGACGCGGCCGGAGCGCGCGGCGCCGAGTTCGTCGACTTCGCCGAGGTGACCGCCGGGCACGACATCTGCGCCGCGCCGAAGGACCGCTACCTCGAAGGCCTGATCCCGGTGAACCCGGCCGCGCCGCTGCACCCGAACGCCAGGGGCATGGCCGCCTTCGCCGGCGCCGTCACCACGGCGGCGACTGATGAGAGGCGGTGAGGGCGGCTCGGAGCAGGGCGACATCGCTGACCCGGGTCGGGTCGAGGCCGGTCAGCCCGGTGATCCGGCGGAGCCGGTAGTCGACGGTGTTCGGGTGGACGTGCAGTTCGGTCGCGGTCGGCCGCCTGCTGCCGTGGCGCAGGTAGGTTTCCAGGGTGCGCACCAGTTCGCCGTTGCCGGTCAGGGGCGCGAGCATCGCCGACAGCCGGTCGAGCGCGGCGCCCGGGCGCGACATCTGGTACTCCAGCAGCACGTCGTCGAGCTGGTAGAGCCCGGGCGCCCGGCCGGAAATCCGTGCCACCCGGAGCACTTCCCTGGCGAGCGCGGCCGCCGCGGGGACGCCCGCCGGTTCGGCGGCGGCCGCGCCCGCGGTGATCTCGGCGCGCGCCGCCCGGCTGACATCGGCGAGGATCCGCGTGAGCCGGGTCCAGTCCGGGGCGGGCGTGTCCGGGATGAGCGCGATCCCGCCCTCGGGGGTGAGCGAGGACAGCACCGGGTCGCGGATCTGCCGTTCGAGTTCGACCCGCAGCCGCCGGAGTTTGCGGCGGCCCGCGACCATCGGATCGACCCCGTCGGCCGATTCGTCGGCGTGCGCCCCGATTTCCAGGGCCAGCACGGCGTACCCGGGCGGCAGCCGCAGGCCGGTGGCGACCGGGGGCGTGCCGTCGAGCAACGCCGAAAGCAGTGTGTGCCGTGCGGACCGCTCGTCGTCGAAGACCGCCTGACGCTCGTCGAGGTAGCCGGCGCCGACCGCGGGCGTGACCAGTTCCAGGTAACGCAAGGTCAGCGCGTTCACCGCCATCACGTCGCCGACCTCGGCCGGGCGCACCTCGCCGGTCAGCGACTCCCAGACCACCTGGATGCCGATGTGGTAGGCGGTGAGCACGATGTCGATCGGGATGCCCTCCTCCGCCCGGCGGGCCGCCGACTCGCGCAGGAAGTCGAGTTCGGCCTGGGCGGGCAGGGCGCGGGTACGCAGCACGGCGGTGAACGAACGCAGGTTCTGCTCGATCACCCGGGTGATGTCGCCGCTCAGTTCCTCGGCGGGCAGCAGGCGGTAGGCGGGCACGCGGGCGGTGACCGCGGCGAGCACCATCCCGGTGTACGCGGCCAGGTCCTCGGTCAGCCGTTCGTGCAGTGGCCTGCCGCCGACGACGAGCGGAGCGGTCTTGTTACCCATCACAACAGCTTAGGCTGCCGGAATGCTGGTCCGCGATGAAGCCGGGAACGCGCTGCTCGGATTCCCCGGCGATCTGCGGTTACGGCCATTGCCGCTCGCGCTCGTGGTGGTCGAATCCGGCGGGCGGGTGCTGATGATGCTCAACGCGTTCCGGCGGACGTGGGAACTGCCCGGCGGCATGCTCGAACCGGGGGAGTCGCCGGAGGAAGCCGCGTTGCGGGAACTGGCGGAGGAGACCGGGATCCGGGCCACCGCGGCGGAGTTCGCCACGGTGGCCGAATTCGCACTCGTGGCCCCGGTCCGGCGGGAGTACGCGGCGGTCTACCGGCTGGCGCCGCCGATGCGACCCCACCCGCGCCGCAGCGAGGAAGCACTCGACTTCCGCTGGTGGGACCCGGCCACGCCGGTAGCGGAGGACATGAGCCCGCTGGACGCCGCCATCGCCCGTCACGCGACGTCCCTTCGAGGGACTTAGCCGATGTTGATCATCCACTGGGTGCCGAAGCGGTCTTCACAGGCGCCGAACTCGTCGCCCCACATCTGCTTTTCCAGCGGGACCGAGACCGTGCCGCCGGCGGAGAGCTTTTCCCAGTAGCCGTGCAGTTCGGCGGAATCGTCGCCGCTGAGGCTGATGGAAACGTTCGTGCCGGGCTTGTACTCCATGCCCTCGGGGGTGTCGGAGCCCATCAGGGCGAACCCGTTCGGGGCCTCCAGCATGGCGTGCATGATCTTGGTGGCGTCGGGACCCTCCGGCGTGCCGAACTCACCGAACGTGTTCAGCGCCAGTTCGCCGCCGAACACCTCGCGGTAGAACTCCATCGCCTCTCTGGCGGTACCGTCGAAGCTGAGATAGGGATTGAGCCGACTGGGCATCGAATGCTCCTCTGTTCGTCAACGGGGCGCCATACTCGCAGATCAGCGCGGGCGCGGACAACGCTCGATCCGGTAACACCCGCGACGCCCATTCTTCGTGGACTGATCTGTCAGCGAAAAACCGCCGTTACGGCATTCGGTCGGTTTTTCACCCGGGCGCGGGGGAAAAGGCGGCGGCGTCGCTAGCCTGGCTGGCCCCATCCACCGCCCGCACGAGGAGTGTCATGACTACGGCCCGTGAAGCGCCGGACATCCTTTCCCCCGAGTTCGCCGCGAATCCGTACGCGGCCTACCGGATCATGCTCCAGGAGCGGCCGCTGATCTGGCACGAGCCCATGGAGAGCTACATCGTTTCGCGGTACGAGGACGTCGAGCGGGCGTTCAAGGAACCGGTCTTCACCACCGACAACTACGGCTGGCAACTGGAACCGGTGCACGGCAGGACGATCCTGCAACTGAGCGGGCGCGAGCACGCGACCCGCCGGGCGCTGATCGCCCCGGCGTTCCGCGGCGGCGAACTGGAGCACAAGTTCCGCCCGGTCATCGAAGCGAACGCGCGGCGGCTGATCGACGCCTTCCGCGACCGGGGTTCCGCCGACCTGGTCACCGAATTCGCCCGCCGGTTCCCGATCGGCGTGATCGTCGACATGCTCGGGCTCGACCCCGCGGACCACGACCGGTTCCAGCGCTGGTACACCTCGATCATCGCCTTCCTCGGCAACCTGAGCCAGGACCCGGAAATCGCCGCCGACGGCCTGCGCACGCGCGCGGAGTTCGCCGAGTACATGATCCCGGTGATCCAGCGGCGCCGGGAAAACCTCGGCGACGACCTGCTCTCGACCCTGTGCGCGGCCGAGGTCGACGGCACGAAGATGAGCGACGAGGACATCAAGGCGTTCTGCAGCCTGCTGCTCGCGGCCGGTGGTGAGACCACGGACAAGGCCATCGCGAGCATCTTCAAGAACCTGCTGGAGCACCCGGTCCAGCTCGCCGCGGTGCGGGCGGACCGGAGCCTGATCCCGAAGGCCTTCGCCGAAACGCTGCGCTACACCCCGCCGGTGCACATGATCATGCGCCAGCCGGCCGAGGACATCGAACTCGGCGGCGGTGTGATCCCGGCAGGCAGCACGATCACCTGCCTGATCGGCGCGGCGAACCGCGACCCCCGCCGGTTCGCCGACCCGGACCGGTTCGACATCTTCCGCGCCGACCTGCCGACCCGGACCGCCTTCTCGGCGGCGGCGAGCCACCTGTCGTTCGCGCTGGGCCGCCACTTCTGCGTGGGCGCGTTGCTGGCGAAGACGGAGGTGGAGGTCGGGATGAACCAGTTGCTGGACGCGATGCCGGACGTCCGCTTCGACGAGGACAGCACACGAGCCGAAGAAGGCGTTTTCACCAGAGGCCCAGCTTCGCTACAAGTGCAGTTCACCCCAGTGCCCTAACACATAAGCACCGACCCCCACACTCAGGAAGCCGAACTCCACACTCGGGAAGCCGAGTGCCACATTCGGGAGGCTGAACTCCACACTCGGAAAGCCGAACCCCACGTTCAGGAAGCCGAACTCCGCATTCGGAAAGCCGAACTCCACGCTCGGGAGGCCGAACCCCACACTCGGGCCGCGCCTGACCCTCCCATCGCCGAGGCTCCCAGGCTACGAGTGTGGAACCCGCCTGCCCGAGTGTGGGACTCGGCTACCTGAGTGTGGAACTCGGCTGCGTGAGTGCGGGCTTCGATTACCTGAGTGTAGAACTCAGGTGCCTGAGTGTGGTGTTCGGCTACCTGAGTGTGGGGTTCGGGGAGTGAAGGTGGGAGGGCAGGGTGGGGGCTGGGAATGTTCGGAGGGGAAACAGTTCGCGTGTGCTTGACACGGGGGTGATACTGGAGTTTCGGCGAATGCCGTGAAAAGGAAACGTAGTCATTGCTACGACTTCAGTATAAAGGGCAAGGGGGAGCTTTGTCAAATGCGAGGCACGCCGCCGAATTGCGGGCCGAACGTGAGTACATCGCGTTCCTGTACCGGCGGCTCGCGGCCGAACGCGGCGAAGCCACCGGCGAACTGACGCACGTGCTCCGGGACAGCTCGGACGCCGGCAACGAGGCGCGGTGGCAGCGGGAAGTGGCGTTCAACGCCGTCGCCGGGCGGGTCAGCAGCCTGCGCGTGGCGGACCACGGGCTCTGCTTCGGCCGCCTGGACCACCTCGACGGCGGGCACCAGCACATCGGCCGCGCCGGCCTGTTCGACGAGGAAGCGGACTACGAACCGCTGCTGCTGGACTGGCGGGCCCCGGCCGCGCGGCCGTTCTACTGCGCCACCGCGGCAACCCCCGAGGGCGTCCGCCGCCGCAGGCACTTCCACACCCGCGGCCGGGAGGTCCTGGACTTCCACGACGACGAACTCGACGGCGGGGACCAGAACGGGGACACCGCGTTATTGGCCGCGCTCGACGCGCCACGCGAAGAGACCATGCGCGACATCGTCGCCACCATCCAGGCCGAGCAGGACGAGATCATCCGGCTCGACCACCAGGGCGTGGTGGTCATCCAGGGCGCGGCCGGCACCGGCAAGACCGCGGTCGCGCTGCACCGCGTCGCCTACCTGCTCTACACACGCCGCGAACGGCTGTCCCGCAGCGGTGTGCTGATCGTCGGCCCGAACCCGGGCTTCCTGCGCTACATCGGGGAAGTGCTCCCGTCGCTGGGGGAGACCGACGTCGTGTTCGCCACGCCGGGCGAGCTGTTCCCCGGCGTGACCACCACGGCGCGGGAACCGTCGGCGGAGGCCGAGCGGGTCAAGGGATCGGCGCTCATGGTCGACGTGCTGGCCGCCGCCGTCGCGGACCGGCAGCGCGTGCCCGACGAGCCGATCGCCATCGAACTCGACGACGTGACGGTGCCGCTCGACGCCGGGATCGCGGGCGAGGCACGGGAACTGGCCAGGGCGAGCGGATCACCGCACAACGAAGCCAGGGTCGTCTTCCACCGCGCCCTGATCGCCGGGCTCGCCGAGGCCGCGGTGCGGCAGATCGGCGAAGGGTGGCTCACCGCTGAGGACCGCGCGCTGCGGGCCGATCTCCTCGACGACGTCCGGCGGGAACTCGCGAGCAGCCCGGACCTCGCGGTCGCGGTGGACGAATTGTGGCCGGAGCTGACCCCACAGAAACTGCTGGCGGACTTCTTCAGTTCCCGTGACCGGCTGGAGGCGGCGAAAGGCGTGCTCTCCCCGGACGAACGGGAAGCGTTGTTCCGCCCGCAAGGCGACGCCTGGACGGTCTCGGACGCGCCGTTGCTGGATGAGGCGGTCGAATTCCTGGGCGTCGACCGGTCGGCGGAACGCCGCGCGGAACGGCAGCGCTGGGCCGATGCCGAATACGCCCGCCAGGTGCTGGGGCTGATGGAACTGGACCGCGCGGACGAGGTCGACGACTTCGAACTCGTCGCGTCCGATGTGGTCGACGCCGAGCGCCTGGCCGAGCGGGCCGAGGAACGCGACGAACGCGATTTGGCCGAACGTGCCGCCGAAGACCGCGAATGGACCTACGGGCACGTGGTGGTCGACGAGGCGCAGGAACTGTCCGCAATGGACTGGCGGGTGCTGATGCGCCGCTGCCCGCGCCGCTCGTTCACCGTCGTCGGCGACCTCGCGCAGCGGCAGTCGGCGGCGGGCGCGCGCACCTGGGCGGAACCGCTGGCGCCCTACGTCCAGGACCGGTGGCTCTACCGGCGGCTCACCGTCAACTACCGCACGCCCGCCGAGATCATGGCGGTCGCCGCGGGCGCACTGGCCGAAGTGGACCCCACGCTGGAGATCCCGGAATCGGTGCGCAGCAACGGGATCCGGCCATGGGCGCAGCGGGTCGCCCCGGAGGAGCTGGCCGAAGCGGTGGCCGCGGCCCGCCGCGAATCCGGGGCGGACGAAGGCTCGGTCGCGGTCATCGCCCCGCCGGGGCCGGCACTGGAGGGTCCGGTGCTGACCCCGATGCAGGCCAAGGGCCTGGAGTTCGACGCCGTGCTCCTGGTCGAACCCCAGCGGTTCGCGAGCGCCTCGGAGCTCTACGTCGCCCTCACCCGGCCGACGCAGCGGCTCGGCGTCCTGCACACCGAACCGCTGCCCGCCTACCTGACGGGCCTGGCCGAACGGATCACCACTGCGGAATAAGCCGGGCGGCGAAGTGAGCCGGGCGGCCTTCTTCGCCCCGCGCCGGGTGAAGAAGGCCGCCCCGGCCGCTCACCAGGCGCCGGTGGCCGCCGAACCCAGGTCACCGGCCACGTAGGTCGGGGTGAAGCTGACGGGCAGGCTTTCCAGCCCGCGCATCCACACCGACGGCCGCCACACCAGCGCGTCGGCCGGCACCGCCAGCGCGAGGTCCGGCAGCCGGTCGAGCAGCACCTCGATGGTGGTCCTGGCGATCACCTCGGCCACCTCCGGCGCCGGGTACGGGCACCCGTGCTCCCCGTGGCCGAACGACATGTGCGCGTGGTTGCCCAGCGAACCCGGGGTGGCTTCCTGGCGCACCAGCGGATCCGAGTTCGCCGCGGCCAGGCCCATCACCAGCAGGTCGCCCGCGCGCACCCGCTGCCCGCCCAGCTGCGTGTCACGGGTGGCGAAGCGGCCGATGAAGTTCTGCGTCGGCGTGTCGTGCCACAGCACCTCGTTGAGCGCCTGCCCGACGCTGCCGCGCCCGCCGGACAGGGTCATCGCGAACCGGAGGTCGGTCAGCATCAGCCGGATGGTGTTGCCGATCCAGCTCGCCGTCGGCTGCTGCGCGGCCGCGGTCACCACGAGCAGGTCCTGGACGATCTCCTCCTCCGACAACCCCGAGCGCAGCAGCTGCGACGGGACGTCGGCGCCGGGGAAGTCGCGCTTGTGCGCCACCAGCGCGCGCATCGCCGACTGCACCCGCAGGTGCGCGTTCATCGCGTCCGGGCCGACGTCCAGCGAGATCGCCACGTCACGCACCAGCGCCGGGGTCTCCGCCTCCGGCATGCCGTACATCTTCGCCACCGCCAGCAGCGGGATGCGCAGCGCGTACTGCGTGACCAGGTCCGCCTCGCCGGTGCCGGCGAACGCGTCCACCAGCCGGTCGGCGATCCGCTCGCAGTGCGCGCCCAGCTCGAACTGGTCCACCGCGGCGAGCGCGTCGCTGATCGCGCCCGCGCGGCGGCGGTGCTCGGGTCCCTCGGTGAACATCACCGACGGGTTGTGCGCCACGTACGGCAGCAGCGGCCAGTCGGCCGGGACGCGGTCCCATTCGTTCCACCGGCGCGTGTCCCTGGCGAACAACTGCGAATCACTGGTGACGCGGTGCATCTCGCGGTAACCGGAGACGAACCACGCCGGGATGTCGCCGTCGAGCAGGATCGGCGCCACCGGCCCGTACTCCTCGCGGATGGCGGCGTAGAGCGCGCCGGGGTCGTGGTTGAACTCCGGCCCGTAGAGCCGGACCCGTTCCCCGGGCCAGGCGGGATCGGCGGCGTGGCGGAACTCGGTCATCGTGTGGTCTCCCGGGCAGCGGTCAGTGCGTAGAGGTGGTCGACGAGGGCGATCAGGACCTGCTTCGAGGACTCCCGCCGCCGCGCGTCGCAGTCGATCAGCGGGACCTCGCCGGGCAGGGACAGCGCCTCGCGCACGTCGTCGAGGTCGTGCGCCGGCGGGCCGAAGTTGTTGCGCGCCACGATGAACGGCGTGCCGTGGTGTTCGAGGCGGTCGATGGCGTACCACGAGTCGGCCAGCCGACGGGTGTCCACCAGCACCACCGCGCCGAGCGTGCCGGAGAACAGCCGGTCCCACAGGAACCAGAACCGCTCCTGGCCGGGGGCGCCGAACAGGTAGAGCACCATCTTCTCGTCCAGGCTGATCCGCCCGAAGTCGAAGGCCACCGTGGTGGTGGACTTGCCCGGCGCGCCCGAGTTGAAGTCCACGCCCGCACCGGCCTGGGTCATCGTCTCCTCGGTGCTCAGCGGCCGGATCTCGCTGACCGAGCGGACCATCGTGGTCTTGCCGACACCGAAGCCGCCGACCACCACGATCTTCAGCCCGTGCGACGCGGACCCGCGCAGGGGGGTCCGGGTGGGCGGGGTGGCCGGGTCGGAGATTGCCGAGTCAGAGATTGCGGAGTCCAACGAGCACCTTCTTCAGGAATTCCAGCTCGGGCAGATCGGTCCCGGGGCCGACGGCGGTCGGGTGGCGGGCGGAGACGCGGCCGGCGCGCAGCAGGTCGGCCACCAGGATGCGGACCACGCTGACCGGCAGCCCGAGCTCCGAGGCCAGTTCGACCACCGAGGTCGGGTGCCGGCCCAGCTGCAGGATCCGCGCGTGCTCGGACTGCATGCCGGGGTAGGGCTCGGTTTCGCTGACGATCAGCGTGACCAGGTCGAGGTCGATCTCCTCGGCCCGGCTGCGCCCGCCCGTGACGGTGTACAGCCGGTCCGGGTTCTCGTCCTCGAGCGGCCCGCGCGTCATGTCAGCGCGCTGGGCTGCGCATGGCGCGGCGGTGCGGTCAGGTACGCGCCGATCTGCTCGACGAGTTCGTCCATGTTGTGCCCGATGAGGCCGACGTCGGCGTCCTCGGCGGCGATCACCGCGAGGTGCGCGCCCTCACCGGCGTCGACGATGAACAGCAGCCCGCCGTGGAACTCGGTCATCGAGTTGCGCACGCCACCGGTGCCGTCGCCGAACTCCACCGAAGCGCCATAGCACAGCGACTGCACCCCGGCGGCGATCGCGGCCAGCTGGTCGGCCTGGTCGACGCCGAGTGCGGGGGTGTGGCAGAGCTTGAGCCCGTCCCTGGACAGCACCAGCGCGTGGCGGGCGCCGGGGGTGTTGCGCACCAGGTTCTCCAGCAGCCACTCGAGGCTCGGATCAGTCGTGTTCATCGAGTTTCAGGGCAGGAACTGCCCCGCGCTCCCATCTGCTCATCGGGGGTGGACGGCTCGGGCGTGGACGGCGGGGATCACCGGTCGGTGTCCGGTTTCCGCGCCCGGCCCGCCTGGTAGGCACCGAAGCGGGAACCGGAGTCCGTCCGCGGCCGCGGGGTGTCGCCGCGCGGGGCGGGGGAGGGCCGGGAGGCGGCCAGTGTCTGCCCGCGCGGCCGCTTCGGCAGCCCGGCGCTCTCCGCCTGCTCGATCACGGGCGCGCCGACGGTCGCCGGCTCGGGCAGTTCGCGCGGTGGCTGCTGCCGCGGGGTCAGTTCGATCGGGTCCTGGCGGGCCTGGGTGATCAGCTGGTTCGGGATGCGCAGCACCACGCCGGTGCCGCCGCGCGAGGACGGCCGGAAGAACACGTGCAGGTCGTGCTTGCGGGCCAGGCAGCCGACCACGGCCAGGCCGAGCCGGGTGCCGGTGAGCGCGGTCAGGTCCAGCGGCCTGGTGGTGGCCACCGCCGCCTCGGCCCGGAGCAGCGCCTGCGGTTTCATGCCGAGGCCGCCGTCCTCGACGGTGACCACCACGCCGTTGTGCAGGTCCTCGACGTAGACGTGGACCTCTTCCGACGGCGCGGAGAACCGGGTGCCGTTGTCCATCAGCTCGGCCAGCGCGTGCATCACGTCCTCGGCCGCGTACCCGGCGACCGCCGCGGTGCTCGTCGAGTGGACCCGGATGCGCTGGTACGCGCCGACCCGGCCCATCGCGCCGCGCAGCACGCTCTCCATCACGATCGGCTTGGTCCAGCGGCGGCCGGAGCGGGCGCCGGTGAGCACCGCGATGCTGTCCGCGAGCCTGCCGGTCTGCGCGGTGCTGTGGTCGAGCACCATCAGGTCGCCGAGGAAGTCCTCGGAGGCGCGGTTCTGCAGCTCGCGGAGGTTGGCCAGCATGCTGGTGGCCAGCGCCTGCACCCGGCCTGCGGCGTTCGCGCAGGCGGCCGTGGCCGCGGCCCGCCGCCGTTCGCCGACGCTGATCTCCCAGACCATCGCGCGCAGCAGCCGGGCGTGGTGCTCTCCCGGCGGACGGGGGATCTCGGCGAACACGGTGTCCGCGGACGCGCCGTCGCGCAGCATCGCCACGGCGGCCGGCAGGGTGTGCTCGGCCAGCTTGGCCAGTTCGGCGTCGTGGGCGTCGACGGCGGTGCGCGCGGTGTGGATCTCCGTCCGCGTCCGTTCGAGCTGCCCGGTGCGCAGGACCGCGGCGAAGGCGGCCGCGCAGAGCGCCAGCCCGGTGAGCACGGCGAGGGTGACGACCGGCCCGCGCCCGTCGGCCGGGAGCACCAGGACCACCCACAACCACAGCCCGGCGACCACCACGGCGGCGGCCAGCGCGATGAGCGCGGCCCGGCCGGTTTCCCGCTGCGTGCTGGGACGAACGGGCAGCTGTTCCGACATAGTCCAGGTCCTCGTCGTTCGTGGCGGCCGGCGGTTTCGCGCCGGAGTTCGTGAATTCTCTTTCCGGTCGGACCACATTGTTTTGCCGTCGGCGCGGGCCTGCGCGGAATGCGGAAAAATGGGGGCTTCTCCACGGCGGGCCGGGCTGACAGGTCAGGGATGGTAGTACTCCGCCGCCACCGGGACCAGACCGGGTGGGCCACCACTTTTGCCTTGGTCTATCCGAGTGAAATCGCGAAGTACCTGATCGAGGGAGAACGCGGTGTCAACCTCGCTGCGCGTATCCGAAAACGGCGAAGGGCACAATGCGATGAATGGGTCATTGCCCGCCGCATTCACCGGCGGGAGGTGGTCCGTGTGCTTATTTGTCCGAAGTGGGCGATCACCGGCGCAGGTGGCGCGCGGCGGTTTCCGCACGGGCGCGGCGCAGCAATGGCACGAAGTCGCTGCCGCCGGTGCCTTTGCCCGCGCCGCGCTCGAAGCGGGTGATGTACCGGCCGGTGAGTCCGATGTGCTGGCCGCGCAGGTCGGTCAGCGCCCGCACGGCGGCGTCGTAGGCCTCGGTCAGCGGGGGGTGCCCGGCCGCCGAGGCGCGGGCGCGCACGGACGGGCCGGTGTCCAGCTCCCGCAGGAAGCGCCGGTGCGCCCGCGGCATGGACCGGCGCATCAGGCCGAGGAAGTCCGCGGTGAGCGGGTCGTCGTGGGTGATGCCGAGCCCGGCGTCGAAGGCCTGGATCAGCGAGCTCTGCGCGGCACTGCCGCCGGCGAGCGTCAGCGGGGGTGTGCCGGTGCCTTCGAGCGTGACGCCGGACCAGCCGGAGAGGAAACGCCGGACCCGGTGGTAGAAGACGTACGGATCGCACCAGCGTTCGATGTCGAGGAAGGCGCGGGTGGTGCGTTCGAGCACTTCCCGGACCGACCCGAGGCAGGTGGTCAGCCGCTCGGCGTCGTTCTCGGCGGCGGCTTCCTGCGCCTCGGCAAGCAGCTTCAGCCCGGGCGCACCGGCCAGTTCGACGCCCGCGGTGGCCAGGTAGAACCACTTCTCGTCGACGCCGCCGAGGAAGGTGAGCTGCGTGTCGATGTTGTCCGTGCCCAGCGGCCGGGCCGGGTCGAGGCGGCGCCAGTTCGCGAGCACGATCGAGGCGTGCGCGATGATCGGCGGCCGGTCCAGCGCGGCGGCCAGGCGGTGCAACGGGCGCGCGAGCACGGCCGGGACGCTGGTCGCGGGTGGGTCGCTCGCCCGGACGTGTGCGGCGGCGAGGCCGGTGAGGAGCAGCATCGCGCGCTCGCGTTCGGCCGGGGTGGCCAGCCGCTCCGGCGACAACTCGGGCAGCGCGGCGACGGCCTCGCGCATCCGGCCGGTCATCAGCAGGGCGCCGATGTCCCGCGCGGCGGTCTCCCACGGCTCGAAGTACGGCGGCAGCACGTCCAGCGGATCCACCGCGGGCAGGAAACCACGTTCTTCGCTGATGTCGTACTCGCCGAGTGCCATGGACCCGATGCTATGGTCCGCCGGTGACCGCCGGGTCGGCCCGGAGCCGGGGGCTCCCCGCGTTCCCTTTTATTCCAGGGACTTCGTGGAAGGAGCAGAGTGAAGCTGCCCTCGCACCGCGGTGACCTTACAGGTGCGAAACGGCGAACGCGGTGAGGAAGCCCGCCACGGTGATCAGGCCGATCCACAGGTGCGCGTCCGCGAACGCCTCGGGGATCATCGTGTCGGCGATCATCGCCAGGATCGCGCCGCCCGCCAGCGCGGTGATCGCGGCCAGCACCGGCCCCGAGACCCCGCCGAGCAGGCCGTAGCCCACCATCGCCGCGCCCGCGCTGATCACCGCGATCCCGGCCCACAGCGCGAAAACGTACTTGGCACCACGCCCGGCGCGCCGCATGCCGGACGCGCTCGACAGGCCTTCGGGCACGTTGCTGATGAACACCGCGAGCACGGTGACCGTGCTGACCGACCCGCCGCCGAGCAGGCTCATGCCGATCACCATGGACTCCGGCACGCCGTCGAGCAGGGCGCCCAGCGCGATCGCCGTGCCCGAGCCGGACTGCTCGGTTTCGCTGGGCTGCTGGTCACCGGAGCGCTTGCGGTGCCGGGCGCCGCGGCGCGCCAGCACCACGTTCGCCAGCGTGTAGATGATCGCGCCGGAAAGCGCGCCGATCGCGGTGGCCAGGAGGCCGCCGCGTTCGTGGGCTTCGGCGATCAGTTCGAACGAGACCGCCGAGAGCAGCACCCCGCTGCCGAAGGCCATGATCGCGGCGACGATCCCGGCCGGGATGCGGACCAGGTAGCCGAGCAGGGCGCCGAGCAGCAGCGCCGAACCGGCCAGCAGGCCCCAGCCGCCGGCGGCGAGCAGTTCCACCTTTTCCCGCTCCCCTCACCGAGTTCCTCCGGAAAACCGTACTAGGTCACCGGGGAAATCGCTGGGCCACGCGACACCGGACGGGTTAGCTTCGCGACATGAAGGATCTTCCGGACGGAGCCGGCGAACGGGACCTGCGTGCGGTACTGCCCGACTGGGACATCGAAGTGGTCGCGCTCGACTACGCCGCGGTCGGTTTCGGCGACTACCACTGGAACGCCACCGGCGCGAATGGGCGCCGCTGGTTCGTCACACTGGCGAACCTGGCGAACAAGGTCCACTGTGGACCAGACGCGGCCGCGGCCCGCCGTGGCCTCGAACAGGCCATGGACACCGCGTGGAGCCTGCGCGAAGAACGTGGCCTGGCGTTCGTGGTGGCTCCGATCCGCACACCGGGTGGCGAGACGCTGCGACCGGTGGGGGAGCGGTACGCGATGAGCGTCTTCCCTTTCATGGACGGGGTTTCCGGCGGGTTCGGGGAGGAACCACGCGGCTCGGTGGCCGATCTGCTCGCCGGACTGCACGGCGTCGAGCCGCCGTCGCGGGTGCCGCAGCTCGACCCGGACCTCGCCTTACGGACGCGGCTGGAGGCGTCACTCGGAGAACTGGACCACGCGTGGTCGGGCGGACCGTATGCCGAACCGGCGCGGGCACTGCTGGCCGGGCACGCACCCGGGCTGCGGCGGCGGCTGGCCGAACTGGACCACCGGATCGCGCGGTTGAGCCCCGATCGGGTGGTGACGCACGGCGAACCGCATCCCGGGAACGTGCTGTGGGCCGGGGAGTCCCGGCTGCTGCTCGACTGGGACACCGTGGGACTCGCGGTGCCCGAGCGCGACCTCGCCTTCGCCACCGAAGCGGGCCTCGAGCGGTATGCCGAACTGACCGGCCACCGGCCGGACCCGGACGCGCTGGCGTGCTACCGCCTGCGCTGGGACCTAGGCGCTCCTCCGGTGAGTCAAGGTCGCGCTCTTCGCGCCCAGGTGGCCCCTGGTGGCACGGCCGGACTCGGCCGAGTACGGCCAGTACGAGGCCGAATCGCCCGCACCGCCAGGAACCACCTGGATCACGAAGCCCATCGACCAGACTCACCGGAGGAGCGCCTGGACGAGGTCGCCACCTACGTCACGTGGTTCCGGGCGCCGCACAGCCGGTCCGGGGACACGGAACTCGCCTGGACGGAACTGGCGGAGATCGTGGCGCGGCTCGATCAGGACCGTTCGAGGTGAGCGCGGACGTGGGTGCCCGACTGGTCGAGCCAGCCCTTCGAGGCGGCGTAGGACAGCATGCCGTCGAACCGGGTGGCCCAGTCGTCGCCGACGCGGTCGCCCGCCAGGGCACGCAGGGCGCCGGTGGCGACGAAAATGTGGTCGCCACCCTCGTCGAGCTTGCCGAGGTCGTGCTCGGCGAGCAGGCCGCGGAGCCGTTCACCGGCGAGGTCCGCGCTCACCTCGACGTGGAAGCGGGTGCAGTCGTCGGGATCGGCCAGGTCCGGACCGGAGGGAGCGAGCAGCAGGCGCATGCCCCGACCGTAGTGCGGAACCGGGCCCGGATGTCCTCAGGTTTGCTCCTGACTCAGTACATTTGTCTCTGGTGAGCCAGTCACCGAGCTGCCTACGCTCACGCCGTGCTCAGGCGAATCGGTGTCCTCACTGCTGTCCTCACGTTGCTGTGCGGCGGGCTCGCGCACGCGCTGCCCGCGGTGAACATGGAGGCGGTGCTCAAGGCCGCGCAAATCGATCCCCGGCGCGCGGATTCGGCGGTGACGCCGGGCAGCGGGGACAGCGTGCTGGCGGTCGAGAGCGCGCTGAGCGCCCGGGGCCTGCTCGGCGCCGGGTACGTCGACGGGCACTTCGGCACGAGGACCGTCGAGGCGTACGCGGCCTACCAGCGTTCGCTGGGGCTCAGCGGGCTCGACGCCTCCGGCTTCCCGGGGCGGAACTCGCTGCTGAAGCTGGGTGAACAGCGGTTCTCGGTGACGCGGACGCTGGTGCCGGGTGCCAAGGTGACCTACCGCGGCGCGCTGATGAACACGCGGACCAAGGCGATGCTGGCCGAAGCGGAGGGACGGCTCGGGCACGCGCTGGTGGTCACGCAGGGTTCGTACAACCCGGGCGGCGACCCGACTTCGGCGGGTACGCACGACGGCGGGGGCGTGCTGGACATCTCGGTCACCGGGGTGACGCCGGTGAAGGTGGTGCGCGAGCTGCGCACGGTCGGGTTCGCCGCCTGGTACCGCACCCCGGCGCAGGGTGACTGGGAGTCCCACATCCACGCTGTCGCACTGGCCGACCCGGACCTCTCGCCACCCGCGCAGCACCAGGGCGGCGACTACTACCTCGGCCGCAACGGCCTGGCGAACCACGGCCCGGACGACGGCCCGGAGGTCAGTCCGAAGCGGACCTGGGAGGAATACCGCCGGGCGGGCTAGGGTTGGCTCCATGATCCGCCACACCGTCGCGTTCCGGCTCCGCCACGCCCCCGGTTCGGCCGAGGAACGCGAATTCCTGACCGCCGCGCTCGCCCTCGGTGACATCCCCGGCGTGGAGAAGTTCGAGCAGCTGCGGCAGACCAGCGCCAAGAACGACTTCCGGTTCGGCTTCTCGATGGAGTTCGCCGACCAGGACGCCTACACCGCCTACAACGAGCACCCCGTGCACACCGCCTTCGTCGCGCAGCGCTGGGTGCCCGAGGTCGAGGACTTCCTCGAGATCGACTACGCGCCCCTGTGACCGGACTGATCAGGAATCGAGAAGCGCGGGCCCTCGGGCCTCACCTAGCGTGACCGCCACAGGCGCCAGCCGACGCCGGCGCCGAGGCACCGATGGAGAAAAAGATGAGCAAGGCCAAGAGGACGGGCACGCCCGAGCCGCACCCCGCGGACAGCCATGACCTGATCCGCGTGCACGGCGCGCGCGTGAACAACCTCAAGGACGTCAGCCTGGAGATCCCGAAGCGCCGGTTGACGGTGTTCACCGGGGTCTCCGGTTCGGGCAAGAGTTCGCTGGTGTTCGGCACGGTCGCCGCGGAGTCGCAGCGGCTGATCAACGAGACCTACAGCACCTTCGTGCAGGGGTTCATGCCGACGCTGGCGCGGCCCGATGTCGACGTGCTCGACGGGCTGACCACGGCGATCATCGTCGACCAGGAGCGGATGGGGGCCAACCCGCGGTCCACGGTCGGCACCGCCACCGACGCCAACGCGCTGCTGCGCATCCTGTTCAGCCGGCTCGGCAAGCCCCACGTCGGCTCGCCGCAGGCGTTCTCCTTCAACGTCGCCTCGATCAGCGGGGCGGGCGCGGTCACCTTCGAACGCGGCGGGAAGACCACCAAGGAGCGCCGCGACTTCACCATCACCGGCGGCATGTGCCCGCGGTGCGAGGGCCGCGGCTCGGTCTCCGACATCGACCTCACCCAGCTCTACGACGACTCGAAGTCGCTGGCCGAGGGCGCGTTCACCATCCCGGGGTGGAAGTCGGACAGCCAGTGGACGGTGCAGACCTACGCCCAGTCCGGGCTGGTGGACCCGGACAAGCCGATCCGGAAGTACACCAAGAAGGAGCTGCGGGACTTCCTCTACCACGAGCCGATCAAGATCAAGGTCAACGGCATCAACCTCACCTACGAGGGCTTGATCCCGAAGATCCAGAAGTCGTTCCTGTCGAAGGACCGCGAGGCGATGCAGCCGCACATCCGGGCCTTCGTCGACCGCGCGGTCACCTTCACCACCTGCCCCGACTGCGACGGCACCCGGCTCACCGAGGCCGCCCGGTCCTCGAAGATCAAGGGCAAGAGCATCGCCGACGCCTGCGCGATGCAGATCAGCGACCTCGCCGAATGGGTCAGCGGGCTCAAGGAGCCGTCGGTGGCGCCGCTGCTGGCCACGCTGCGGCACACCCTCGACTCGTTCGTGGAGATCGGCCTGGGTTACCTCTCCCTCGACCGGTCTTCGGGCACGCTGTCCGGTGGTGAGGCGCAGCGCACCAAGATGATCCGCCACCTCGGGTCCTCGCTGACCGACGTCACCTACGTCTTCGACGAGCCGACCATCGGCCTGCACCCGCACGACATCCAGCGGATGAACAACCTGCTGCTCCAGTTGCGGGACAAGGGCAACACGGTGCTCGTGGTGGAGCACAAGCCGGAGGCCATCGCGATCGCCGACCACGTGGTCGACCTCGGTCCCGGCGCCGGTTCGCGGGGCGGCTCGATCTGCTTCGAAGGCACGATCGAGGAACTGCGGGCCAGCGACACGCTCACCGGCCGTCACCTCGACGACCGGGCCAAGCTCAAGTCCGACGTGCGCACGCCGTCGGGTGTGCTGGAGATCCGTGGCGCCGACCGGCACAACCTGCGCGAGGTCGACGTGGACATCCCGCTCGGCGTGCTGGTCGCGATCACCGGGGTGGCCGGTTCGGGCAAGAGTTCACTGGTCCACGGCTCCATGCCGACCTCGGCCGGGGTGATCTCGGTGGACCAGGGCGCGATCCGCGGCTCGCGGCGCAGCAACCCGGCGACCTACACCGGCCTGCTCGAGCCGATCCGCAAGGCCTTCGCCAAGGCCAACGGCGTGAAGCCGGCGTTGTTCAGCGCCAACTCCGAAGGCGCGTGCCCGACCTGCAACGGCAACGGCGTGATCTACACCGACCTGGGCCTGATGGCCGGGGTCGCCACGCCGTGCGAGCAGTGCGAGGGCAAGCGGTTCCAGGCCGCGGTGCTCGAACTGCGCTTCGGCGGCCGGGACATCAGCGAGGTGCTCGCGATGTCGGTGGCCGAGGCGGAGGAGTTCTTCGGCGAGGGCGAAGCCCGCACCCCGGCCGCGCACGCGATCCTGACCCGGCTCGCCGACGTCGGCCTCGGTTACCTCAAGCTCGGCCAGCCGCTGACCACCCTTTCGGGCGGCGAGCGGCAGCGGCTGAAGCTGGCCATGCACATGGGTGACAAGGGCGGGATCTACATCCTCGACGAGCCGACCACGGGCCTGCACCTGGCCGACGTCGAACACCTGCTCGCCCTGCTCGACCGGCTGGTGGACGCGGGCAAGTCGGTCATCGTGATCGAGCACCACCAGGCCGTCATGGCGCACGCCGACTGGATCATCGACCTCGGCCCGGGCGCCGGCCACGACGGCGGCCGGATCGTCTTCGAAGGCACCCCGGCCGAACTGGTCGCCAAGCGCTCCACTCTCACCGGCGAACACCTCGCGGAGTACGTCGGCGGCTAGCCGAGTGTCACAAATGTGGCGCGGTGTCTAGCGGTGGTTGCAACTCCTGAGTGAGGAGGGGTTGTGATGGGTCGTCGGTTGTTGCCGGTGGGTGTGGTGGCGGGGTTTTGGGAGGGGGTGCGGGCGGGGTTGTCGGTGCGGGCGGCGTCGCGGGTGGTGGGCGTGTCGCACGAGACAGGGCGGCGGTGGTTCGCTCAGGCTGGTGGGGTGAGTGCGAACGCGAGGATTCCCCGGCCGGGGTCGGGCCGGTTTTTGAGCCTGGCCGAGCGGGAGGAGATCGCGGTGGGGATCGCCCGGGGTGAGTCCAACACGCAGATCGCCGCCCGGCTGGGGCGGGACAAGTCCACCATCGGCCGGGAGATCGACCGCACCGTGGGCCGGGTGCTGGGCACCGAACACGCCGGCACCGATGCGCGAGAACACTACCGGGCCTCGGTCGCGCACGAACTGGCCCGCGAACGCGGCAAACGGCCGAAACCGGCGAAACTGGCCGTGCACCGGCAACTGCGTGAGCAGGTCCAGGCCGGGCTGAACCAGAAATGGTCCCCCGCGCAGATCAGCGCCACCCTGCCCGAGCAGTTCCCCGACGACCCCGGCATGCGCATCAGCCCGGAAGCGATCTACCAATCACTGTTCGTCCAGGCCCGGGGTGCGCTGCGGCGGGAACTGGCCGCCTGTTTGCGCACCGGGCGGGCACTGCGGGTCCCGCGTAACCGGGCCCGCGCCCGCGCGCAAACCTCGAAACTGGGCCACCCGATCCCGATCTCCCAGCGCCCCGCCGAAGCCGCCGACCGCGCAGTACCCGGACACTGGGAAGGCGACCTCATCCTCGGCAGCGCCAACACCTCCGCGATCGGGACCCTGGTCGAGCGCTCCACCCGCTTCGTCATCCTGCTCCACCTGCCCGACGGGCACACCGCCGAACAGGTCCGTGACGCGATGATCCCCGCCATCACCGCCCTGCCCCAGCATCTACGCCGCTCCATGACCTGGGACCGCGGCAACGAAATGGCCCGCCACCCCGACATCACCCTGGCCACCCGGATGCCCATCTACTTCGCCGACCCCGCCAGCCCCTGGCAACGCGGCTCCAACGAAAACACCAACGGACTACTCCGCCAGTACTTCCCCAAACACACCAACCTGACGACCCACACCGCCCAAGACCTCGCCCACGTCGCCACCGAACTCAACAACCGCCCACGCCAGACACTGGGCTGGCACACACCAGCCCGATGCCTACGTGAACTACTATCCCAACCAACCTAAGTTGCAACCATCGGTTGAGACCACCTGGCTTTGGGGGCCGAATACGCTCCCAAAGCCACATTCGTGACATCGCAGCTACCGGGTGATCCGGTCCAGGGGGAGGTGGAGCACCTGGCCTTCCGGGACGGCGGCGTTCTGTTCGCGGAGGCGGGTCAGGTCGGCGTCCGGGAGTGCGCGGCGGTGGAAGCGGATCTCGTCCAGGTCGCCGGTCCAGCGCTGGGTGTTGTCCAGCCGCTGTCCCACGATGAACTGCCACGAGACGGTCTGGCTGACCGAACCCGCCGGTGCCGGGCCGGTGGCGGCTTCGGTGCCGTCGACGGTCAGGGTCAGGCTGCCGCCGGTGCGCCGCAGGGCGACGTGGTGCCACCGCTGGTCGTCGTACGCGCTGCCCGTGGTAATCGTCTTCGTGCCGCCCGGGGTGGTCATCGTGGCGACCAGCCGTCCCAGCCGGGGTTCGGCCCGCAGCCACACCTGCGGGGCCGTCCCGCCCATGCCGCCCAGCCAGGTCAGCACCTGGTCGCTCTTGTTCTCGCCGTAGCGGAACCAGCCGCTCCAGGTGAACTCACCCGCGCCCGGCAACTGGGCGCTGTCGTAGGGCACCCGCAGGTAGCCGTCCAGTGCCACCGCGCGTCCGAAGCGTCCGTCCACAGTGGAGGATTCGCCGACGACGGTGGCGTCCGCGTGCCGCCGCGAATGGTCCGGAGTGGATGGTCCGGCCGGGTTCTTCCAGCCCAGGTACTCCTCGTCGAACCGGGCGAACCGGATCTCGTCGCGTGCGTCCACCGGGCCGCCTTCGTACATCAGCCCGATTTCCACCGCGGCGGACCGCGGATCACTGATCTGCACCAGGTCCGAGTACCCCGACCAGTCCGACGTCAGCCGCGTGCCCTGCTCCACGGTTTCCCAGCTGCGCCCGCCGTCGTAGGACGAACGGATCATCATCCACCGCCGCCGGTCGGTGTCCGACGGCGACGAGAACAGCAGCCGCTCCGGCTTGCCCGGCCGCTGCAACCGCAGCACCGAGCCCTGCACGATCGGCGTCACCAGATCGGGGATCGTGGTGAACGGGGTGCTGAACGACTCGCCGCCGTCGCGGCTGATGGCGAACGTCCGGTTGCCGACATCGGTGCCGCCCTGCTCGCGTCCGGCCGCGTAGACCGTGCCGTCGGCCAGTTCGGCGACGCTGATCTCCTGCGGTTTCTGGGTGTAGGTGGTGCCGACCGGGTGCGGGAAGTCGTTCAGCGCACCGATCTTCCAGTTGTCCCCGTGGTCGTCGCTGTAGATCAGCGTCGCGTGGTTCTCCACCGAATCGGTGCCACGGGCGGTTTCCGCGTTCACGCCGAACACCAGCCGTCCCGCGTGCGGGCCCTTCTCCAGCTGGATGCCGTGCACCGGCCCCGAGGCGTACCAGGCTGTCCATTCCGGACGCTTGACCTGCGCGCCGATGTCCCGCGGAGCCGACCACGTCTTGCCGTCGTCGTCGCTGTGCTGCTGGTGCGGGAAGCGCGGGCACGGGATGGCGCAGCCCTTGTCGTCGTCGCGGCCCGCGTTGTAGGTGCTGACCAGCACGATCCGCCCGGTCTGCCGGTCCACGATGGGTACCGGGTTGCCGTGGGTGTCCCCATCACCGGAGTTGACCACCTGCAGTGGTGACCACGTGCGCCCGCCGTCCTCCGACCGCTTGAGCACCAGGTCGATGTCCCCGGTGTCACCGCAGTTGTCGACGCGGCCCTCGGCGAAGGCGAGCAGGGTGCCGCGCGCCGTCTTCACGATGGCGGGGATCCGGAAGCAGGCATACCCCGGATCCCGCGAAGCCTTGAACAACACCTGCTGATCGAGCGAGACGGCGGGAGCCGCCGCGGCGGGTACCGCGAATCCCGCCAGCAGCAGGCAGACCAGGAGCAGCGCACGCTTCACGAGGTTCTCCTCACTACAGCGACACCACGCGAGCCGAGCACGACCTCGTCCAGCGCGACCCCGGGGTCTCCCAGTAGATCCGGTGCGGGTGCGGGCAGCGGCACGGTGACGTCGGTGGTGTTGTGGTTGAGCACGATCAGGTAGTCGTGCCCGGTGCCGCGGCGGACCACGGCCTGCACCCCGTCCGGCAGCCCCGGCAGCACCGGAGCGGCCGACGCCTCCGCCGTGACGCGGTCGAACAACGCGCGCATGCCGTCGGCGTCCGGCCGGGTGGCCAGGTACCAGGCGACCCCGGCGCCGAACTCGTGCCTGGTCACCGCGGGGCGCCCGCCGAGTTCACCGCCGGCGAACTCGGCGATCACTTCGGCGCCTTCGAGTTCGACCCATTCCGACCACACCGTCGCGCCGCTTTCGGCCCCGTCGGCGAACCGCACCACGGTCGAGCCGCCGTCGGGCAGCGGCCAGAACTCGTCCACCCGCAGCCCGAGGATTTCGCGCAGCGGCACGGGATAACCGCCGAGGTACGCGCGGTCGCAGGCGTCCACGATGCCGGAGAAGAACGACACCACCAGGTGCCCGCCGCGCTCGACGTAGCGGCGCAGATTGGCCGCGACCGCCTCGTCCATCAGGTACAGGCTCGGCACCACGACCAGCTTGTACCCGGACAGGTCGCGCTCCGGGTGCACCACGTCGCAGGTGATCCCCGCGTCGAACAGCGGCGCGTAGTGCGCCAGGTGCGTTTCGAGCTGGTCGAGGTCACCGGAGGGGTGGGAGTCCAGTTCCAGTCCCCACCAGCTTTCCCAGTCGTGCAGGATCGCCACGTCCGCGTCGATCCTGGTGCCCGCGAGTTCCGAGACCGTGGCCAGCTCGCGGCCGAGCGCGCTCACCTCGCGGAAGGTGCGGGTGTCCCGGCCGCCGTGCGGCACCATCGCCGAGTGGAACTTCTCCGCGCCGCCGCTGGTCTGCCGCCACTGGAAGAACAGGATCGCGTCGGCGCCCCTGGCCACCGCCTGCCAGCTGCCGAGCCGCATCTCACCGGGGGCCTTGGGGCTGTTGCGGTTGCGCCAGTTCACCGCGCTGGGTGCCTGCTCCAGCAGCATCCACGGCTTGCCGTCCTTGAGCGAGCGCACCAGGTCGTAGGCGAAGGCGGCCTCGACGTGAGACCGCGGGTCGTACGGATCGGGGTAGGAGTCGAGGCTGACCACGTCCTCGTGCGGGACCCAGCGGTGCCAGTCGAGCGACTTCTGCACCCGGCCGACGAAGTTGGTGGTGATCGGCACGTCCGGGGTGAGCCGCCGCAGCACCCGCTGTTCGGCCAGGTAGCAGCCGAGCGAGGCGTCCGAGGAGAACCGGTGGAAGTCCAGCTGCTGCGCCGGGTTCGGGAAGGTCGGCGCCACCCGCGGCGGGAACACCTCGGCCCAGTCTTCGTACTGCTGCGACCAGAAGGTGGTGCTCCAGGCGTTGTTCAGCGCGGCGATGTCGCCGTAGCGCTCGGTGAGCCACCGCCGGAAGTCCGCGGCCGAGATGTCGCAGTAGCAGGCCCGGATGTGGCAGCCGTACTCGTTGCCGATGTGCCACATCGACAACGCGGGGTGGTCGCCGTAGCGGGTGGCGACCTGCTCGGCCAGCCGCGTGGCGTAACGCCGGAAGACCTCGCTGGACGGGCAGAACTGCTGGCGCGCACCGGCGGACAGCCGCGTGCCGTCCGCCCGCACCGGCAGCACCTCGGGGTGCAGGTGGGTCAGCCACGGCGGGGGAGAGGCGGTCATCGTGGCCAGGCAGACCTCGACACCGGCGGCACCGAGCTTGTCCATCACCGTGTCGAACCAGCCGAAGTCGTACTCGCCCGGCCGCGGTTCCACGCCCGCCCAGGAGAAGATGCCCGCGGTCACCATGGTCACCCCGGACTCGGCCATCAGCTCGATGTCGGAGTCCCAGACCTCGGCCGGCCAGTGCTCCGGGTTGTAGTCGGCGCCGTAGTGGATCTTCCCGAACATCAGATCAGCCCCGATTCGGCGAGTTTCTCCTTGATCTGCAGCAGTTCCTCGGCGTCGAGCGGCAGTTGCGGCGGCGCCATCACCGCGTTGTCGATGAACCCGCGCAGTTTCATGGCCGCCTTGAACGCGCCGAGCGCGGCCGAGCCGCGGCCCATGCGCGCCGGCGGTGCCACGTCGGTGATGGTGAACAGGCGCAGCAGGCGTTCCTGGATCCGCCGGGCGGCGTCGAGCTCACCGGCCAGCACGTGCCGGTGGATGGCCACGTACCCGTCCGGGTCGACGTTGGCCAGCCCGGGCACCACGCCGTCCGCGCCCATCGACAGCGCCGCGTCCACCACCAATTCGGAACCGGTGAACACGGCGAAGGAGTCGAGCCCGCGTTCCTTCTTGCCCAGCAGCACGAACCGGAACCCGGCCTCGTCGCCGCTGGAGTCCTTCAGCCCGGCGAGCACCCCTTCGGCGGCCAGCCGCAGCACCATCTCGCGGTCCAGCCGGTTGTGCACGGCCACCGGGATGTCGTAGGCGAAGATCGGCAGCTCGGTGTGCTCGCGGATGAGCCGGAAGTGCCGCTCGATCTCGGCCACGTGGGTGCGCGTGTAGTAGGGCGCGGTGACCACGATCGCGTCGGCACCGGCGGCTTCGGCGTCGCGGACGTGGGCGAGCACGCGCAGGGTGGTCATGTCGATGCACCCGGCCAGCACCGGCACGCGCCCGGCGGCCTGGTCCACCGCGGTCTCCAGCACCACGCGGCGGTGCTCGTCGGGAAGGAAGGGCACCTCGCCGGACGAGCCGAGCACGAAGATCCCGTGCACTCCGGCGGTCAGCTGGCCGTCGATGTGCCGCCGGAAGGAGGCGGTGTCGACGGTCCAGTCGTCGTGCAGCGGGGTGCACAGGGGCGGGATGACCCCGGCGAACTGCGTGGCGGTCATGATGGGCTCACTCCGATGGTCTCGGCGGGCATTTCCGGGTGGATGCAGCGATAGGTGTGACCGGGCGAGCCGGTGGACAGCGGGGGCAGTGCTTCGGCGCAGGCGCCGGTCGCTTTGGGGCACCGCGTGCGGAATCCGCAGCCGCTCGGCGGCGCGGTGGCCGAGGGCACCGGCCCGCTCAGCACGATCGGCTCGACCGGGTCCAGCAGGCTCGGCGTGGCCGAGAACAGCGCCCGGGTGTACGGGTGACGTGCCGCACCGGGCAGTTCGGTGGCCGGTGCTTCCTCGACCACGCGCCCGAGGTACATGGTGACGATGCGATCGCTCATCTTCCGCACGGTCTGGATGTCGTGGGAGACGAAGACCATCGCCAGGCCGAGCTTCTCACGCAGGTCGATGAGCAGGTTGAGGATCTGCGCGCGGACCGAGACGTCCAGCGCCGAGGTCGGCTCGTCGGCCACCAGCAGCGACGGCTCCAGCGCGAGCGCCCTGGCGATCGCCACGCGCTGGCGCTGCCCGCCGGACAGCTGGCCCGGGACCGCGTCCGCGACGCTGTCCGGCAGCCCGACCAGGGACATCAGCTCCCGCACCCGCTCGGTGCGTGACGCACTCGTGCCCACGCGGTGCACGTCGAGCGGGTCGCGGATGATCCGGGACACCGCCAGCCGCCGGTTCAGCGCGGTGGCCGGGTCCTGGAAGATCATGCCGACGTCCCGGCCGAACTTCCCGCCCCGGTCGGCGGTGGGCATTTCCCACAGCGAGTCGCCCCGGTAGCGCACGGTGCCCGCGGTCGGCCGCTGCAGGCCGACGAGCACCTTGGCCAGAGTGGACTTCCCGCAGCCGGATTCGCCCACCACGCCCACGGTTTCGCCGGGGCTCAGCGTCAAGTGCGCGTCGGTCAGCGCGTACACCGAGGCGCGGCCGAACAGCCGGTCACCGGCGATCCGGTGCACCACGTGCACGCCGTCGAGTTCGAGCAGGCTCACGACCGCGCTCCTTCGGTGAGCAGGGCTTCTTCGTCGATCTCTGCGGGGAAGTGGCAGGCCACCTGGTGCTGCATCGCCTTGCCCGCGATGACCGGTGCCTCGGTGCGGCAGCGGGACCGGGCGGCCGGGCAGCGGTCGGCGAACCGGCAACCGTCCGGGAACTCGGCGGGCGCGGGCACCACCCCCTTGATCTGCGTGAGCCGCGCCTGGCTCGCCTCCAGCGAAAGCACCGCGCTGAGCAGCCCGCGGGTGTAGTGGTGGCGCGGCGCGCCCACCACGCGTGCGGTCGTGCCGGTCTCGGCGACCTGGCCGCCGTACATCACCACCACGCGGTCAGCCACCTCGGAGACCAGCGCGAGGTCGTGCGAAACCAGGATCAGCGCGAAGCCGAGTTCCTCCTGCAGGCGCAGCAGCAGCGAGATGACCTGCGCCTGGACCGTGACGTCCAGCGCGGTGGTCGGCTCGTCGGCGACGATCAGCTTGGGGCTGCGGGAAAGCGCCATCGCGATCAGCACCCGCTGGCGCTGCCCGCCGGACAGCTCGTGCGGATAGGCCCGGAGCGTCCTTTGAGGATCCAGGTTCACCAGCTCCAGCAGCTCGGCCGGGCCGCGGGTACCGCCGCGCCGGGTGAACTGCTTGAGCTGCGAGCGGATGGTCATCGCCGGGTTCAGCGAGCTGAGCGCGTCCTGGTAGATCATCGAGATGTCGTGACCGAGGTGGCGGCGGCGCTCGGCGGGCCGCAGCGCGAGCAGGTCGCGCTGGGCGAACCGGATCTGCCCGGTCACCCTGGCCGCGCGCGGTTGCAGTCCCATGATCGACAGCGAGGTCAGCGACTTGCCGCAACCCGACTCGCCGATCAGGCCGAGCACCTCGCCCGCCCGCACCGAGAACGACACCCCGGCCACCACGTCGACCCCGTTGTGCCGGTCGGGGAAGGAGATCGCCAGACTGTCCACTTCGAGCACCGGCGGCCGGTCGTCGAGCTGACGAGCGGTTCGCGAAAGCCGGGTGCCGACCTCGCGCAACCCGGAAATGGGCAGCACCGGCTCGGTGTTCTCCGCGGCCTCCTCGAGCGCGACCTGCTTGGCCGCGCGGCCCGCCTTGGCGCTACGGGCCGATGGCGCCGCCCAAGCGTCGGAAATGCCCTCGGACAACACGTTCAGCGCGAGCACGGTGAGCAGGATGAGCAGCCCGGGGAAGACTGTGGCCCACCAGCCGCCGATCAGCACCAGGTCCTTGCCGTCGGAGAGCACCGAGCCCCACGACGGGTCGGGTGGCTGGATGCCCGCGCCGATGAACGACAGCGACGCCTCGAACACGATCGCCTCGGCGACCATCACCGTGCAGAACACCAGCACCGGTGCCGCGCAGTTGACCGCGACGTGGCGGATGAGGATGAACCGGCGTTTCGCGCCGATGATCCGTTCCGCGTCGACGTAGTCCTCGCTGTACTGGGCCAGCACGTTCGCCCGCACCACGCGGGCGATCGGCGGCATGTTGACGAAGGCGATCGCGAGGATCAGCACGCCGATGCCGCGGCCGAACACCGCGACCAGCACCGCGGCCAGCGCGATGCCGGGGAAGGCCATCACCACGTCGAGGACCCGCATCAGCACCGCGTCGGTCCGGCGGCCCGCGGTCGCCGCGAGTGAGCCGAGCAGCGCGCCCGCGACCAGGGCGAGGGCGGTCGCGCCCAGGCCGATCGCCAGCGACCAGCGGGTGCCGGCGACCAGCCGCGAGAAGACGTCCCGGCCGGACTGGTCGGTCCCGAACCAGTGCCCGCCCGCCGGTCCACCGGCGTCGGTGCTCAGCGCGTTCGGGTCGTGCGTGGTGAACAACTCCCCGAACAGCGCGACCAGCACCAGCGCCGCCAGCACCCCGGCGGCGATCCACGAAGCGGCGCCCAGCCGCCTGGCGCCGCTCACGCGTGGCTCCGCAGGCGCGGGTTCGCCAGCAGGTACAGCAGGTCGACGATCAGGTTGACCAGCACGAAGCCGATCGCGATCGTGATCACGAAGCCCTGCACCTTGGCGGTGTCGCCGTCCTTGACGGCCTGGATCATGTTCTGCCCCATTCCCGGCAGCGCGAACATCGTCTCGATCACCACGGCCCCGCCGAGCAGGTAGCCGACCCGCAGGCCGAGCACGGTGAGCGGGTTGACCAGCGCGTTGCGCAGCACGTTGCGCCCGACCACGACCACCGGCGGCAGCCCGCCACCGCGGGCGGTCCGGACGTAGTCGCGGTCGAGTTCCTCCACCATGGAAGTGCGGATGATGCGGGTCAGCTGCGCCGCCACCGGCATGGCCAGCGCGATCGCGGGCAGCGCCATCGAATTCAGCCAGCCGCCGAACGAGTCGTTCATGCTGACGTAACCGCTGGTCGGGAACAGGCCCTCGCCCACGGCCAGCCACTGCACCAGCAGCAGCGCCACCCAGAACGCGGGCGCGGCCACCCCGGCCAGGCTGACCAGCCGGATCAGCTGGTCCGGCCAGCGGTCGCGGAACAACGCCGAGGTGATGCCGAGCAGCACCGCCAGCACCAGCGCGATGAGAAGGCCCATCAGGGTCAGCTGCACGGTCAGCGGCAGCGCGGTGGTGATGGTCTCGCCGACCGGCTGCTTGGTGATCACGCTGGTGCCGAAGTCGCCCTGCAGCAACTGCCAGACGAAGTTCACGTACTGCAGCGGCAGCGGGTCGTTGAGGCCGTTGGCCTCGCGGAACGCTTCGAGCTGCTCCTGGCTGACGTTGGCACCCTCGAACGCGGCCAGCGCCGGGTCGGTGGGGGAGAAGCGCATCACGATGAAGACGAAGAGGATGACCCCGAGCAGCAGCGGCACCAAGGCCAGCACGCGCCCGGCGAGCATCCGCACGATGACGACCACGAGAGCGATCCCTCCGGCTCAGACCGGCTTGGCCTGGTTGAGGTAGATGCCCGGATAACCCTGCGCGCGCACGCCGCTGACCGCCTTCGGGTCCCAGGCGGTGCCGAGCTGGGTGAACACCACCGGGTAGATGACCGCGTGCTCGGAGATCAGGTCCAGCAGCTGTTTGGTCAGCGCGGCGCGCTTGCCGGGATCGACCTCGGCGGCGGCCTGGTCCTGCAGCGCGAGCAGCCCCTGGGCGTCCGCGCCGGTCCAGCGGGCGTAGGTCTTCATCAGCAGCGACTTCTCGGCGTAGTAGTAGCGGATGAGCAGGTCCGGGTCGTTGCCGAACTGCTGCGGGTTGTTCGTGGTCGCCACCACCTGGAAGTCGGCACCGGAGTCCAGCTTGGAGAACAGCGCCTTGGTGTCCTGGGAGTCCAGGGTGGTCTGCACGCCGATGGCGTCCCAGCCCTCCTTGATCACCTTGACGCAGTCGGCCACCAGCGAGGTGTTCGAAGTGGACAGTGAGATGCTCAGCCCGTCCACCCCTGCCTGGCGCAACAGGTCCTTGGCCTTCTCGGGGTTGTAGCCGAAGTCGTGCACGGCCGGTTGCGAGGCGGGCAGTGCCGGGTTGATGAACGAGGTGGCAGGCGTGCCCGCGCCCTTGAGGCCGATCTCGACCATCTTCTTGTTGTCGATCGCGTAGTGCAGCGCCTGGCGCACCAGCTTGTTGTCGAAGGGTTTGTGCGCGGTGTTGAACAGCAAGAACAGGTTGTTGCCGCCGTCGGCGAATTCGACCGTGCGCCCGGCGGCCCGCAGTTGCTCGGTGTTCGCGGCGGGGATGTTCTCCACGATCTGCGCGTCCGGCGCGGCCCCGGAGATCGCGGCGACGCGGGGAGCGGCGTCCACGATCGATTTCCACAGCATCTTCTGGTACGCGGCCGGGCGCGGGCCGTTGTAGTCGGCGAACTTCTCGAACGCGGTGTGGCTCAACGGTGCCTGCTCGGTGATCTGGTACGGCCCGGAGCCGACGACCTTGCCGCTGGCCGCGTCCGCCCACTTCCCCTCGTACACGTGCTTCGGCAGGATCTTGCAGGTCTGGATGCGGTCGAGCGCGTAGGGGAACGGGAACTTCAGCACGAACTCGACCGAGCGGTCACCGGACTTGCGGACCTCCTGCAGCCAGTGCGAGAAGAAGCTGTGCACCAGCACGTTCTCCTTCGGGTCGAGCGCGCGGGCGTAGGTGAACACCACGTCGTCGGCGACGACCGGCTGCCCGTCGTGCCACTTCGCGCCTTCGCGCAGGTCGAACCGGAGCGTGGTGGCGTTGAGGTCGGCCGGCAGCGCCTTGGCCAGCGCGGGGAAGGATTCGCGGGTGATCGGGTCGCCCTCGACCAGCGATTCGTAGACGTGCAGGTTCGCCGCCATGGAGAACGCCGACGCGGTCTGCAGCGGGTCCCACGACTGGTTGTTGCCGTAGCCGAGCACCGCGGTGATCGAGCCGGTGGAGTCGCCGGTCTTGTTGGTCGACGCCGGTCCGCCACCGCAGGCGGCCAGCGCCGAGGAGAACGCCGCCGCGCCACCCGCGAGTGCGGAGTAGCGAAGCAGGTCGCGCCGGCTGAACCGGCGCGCGGATCCGATCGGGCTGTGGGGCATGGCGTCTCCCGGTGTGTGCACCAACGGCGATGGTGGTCATCGGACGTGGGATGTCCGACGTGGGCCGAACTGTAGGAGGCGGCGCGCTACCCGGTCAAGGGGTCGCATGACGTACGATGTCCGACGCAACCGGTCGGTGACCGAACGTATCCGAGGAGACCAATCGTGGCGCGTCCCCAACGTGGTGCCGAGATCACCCGCCAGATCATCGACCTGATCGTCGAGCGCGAACTGCCGTCCGGCGCGCCGATGCCGACCGAGCTGAGCCTGATGGACGACCTCGGCGTCAGCCGGACGTCCATCCGCGAGGCGATCAAAGCCCTGCAGGCGCTGGGCATCGTCGAGGTCCGCCACGGCCACGGCACCTTCGTCGGCTCCGGCGGGCCGGAGGCGCTGCAGACCTGGCTGATGTTCCGCACCCGCACCCGCCGCGGTGACGTCGGGCGGCTGCGTGATCTGCTGGAGCTGCGCGAAATGATCGAAACCGAGCTGACCCGGCGGGTCGCCACGATGCACCGCCCGGAGCTGATCGGCGAACTCGAGGCGTGCGTGGCCCGGATGCGCCGCAAGGGCCCGGACAGCGCGGCGGCCGACCGGGAGTTCCACGACCTGCTCGGCGCGGAGGCGGGCTTCGCCCTCGCGCGCGAGCTGACCGGGTTGTTCTGGGACGTCTACCGCGCCACCGAAGCCGAGGTCGGTGGTCCGGCCTCGTCCCCGGCGAGCACGGCGAAGCGGCACCAGCGCATCGTCGACGCGCTGGTGCGCGGGGACGCCGACGCCGCCGTCGAAGCCATGCACCGGCACTTCGACGAAGTGCGCAAGCGCGCGAACGCGGGCCCCTACGGCGGCTTCGGCGAATCAACTCCGGGTTCGTGACCGGGCGATGCTCACCTGGGGGTGCAGCGGGCGTGGTTCCAGGCCCTCCACGTCCAGCACCAGATACCAGTGCGCGGTGGCGGGCACGGAGATCTTGAACAGCGGGGTGGTCGCCACGCCGCCGTGCATCTTGTAGTACTGCTTGCGCTGGTAGGCGTTGTAGTTGACCTCGGTCAGCAGGCGGACGTTGGCCATGGTGTTGAGGCGGACGGTGATCACCGTTTCGCGCTGCACCATGCCCAGGTCGAAAACTTTGTCGTGCACGGGATCCTCGATTCACCGGAAGCGGAAAAGGCGCTGGTCGCGGTGAATCGCTCAGTCGGGGCGGCTGCCCGGTTTGATGGAACGCCAGAGCGGCAGGTCGTCGCCGAGGTAGGAGACCACGTAGCCGAGGACGAGTTCCCGGCTCTCCGGCGCACTCCAGGCCGGAGGGCCGTGCGGGGTGGTGTTGGCGCCGCTGGACGCCGGGATCGGGGCCACGGGATGCGGCGCGCTTCCCTCGCCGGGCAAGGGGAACGGCTTCTCGGACGGCGAGGCCGAGCCGGTTTTCCGCGCGGTGGCGTGGCTTTCGATGGCCGGCGCCTCCGCGGTCTTCTGCTGGTAGGTGGTGGTGGTGGTGGTGGCCTGCACGTCGTCGTGCGCGAGGAAGACGTTCGCGGCTTGTGCGTGCTGCGATGGGGTCGGCTGGGGGAGCGGTCTCGCGGCTGTTTGCTGTTTCTGGCCGCCGCCTGCCTTGACGCACGCGCCGGGGAACCAGGCCGGACCGGAGGGGAAGCGGGGCAGCTGGGGTGCGGCTTCGACCACCTTGCTCACCGCTTCGCCGGTGAGGCCGAGGACCGGTGAGACCGTGCGCTCGACGAGACCGAGCAGCGGTGTGGTGGCCCGGACGAGGACGGCCACCGGTTCGCCGACGAGTTCGAGGATCGGCGCCACGGCTCCGGCCACCGCGTTGCCGGCGAGCCCGAGCACCGGTTCGAGCACGGTGGCCACTGGTCGAACCACTCCGGCCACCGTGTCGCCGGTCAGGTCGAGCACCGGCGACAGGACCTGCACCGGCTCTTCGAGGAGACCGAGCACGGGCGCCACCGCGTCGACCGCGTCGGCCACGGTGTGCTCGGCGAGGTCCACCACCGGCGCGACAGGCTCGAGGACGGTGTCCCGGGTGAGTTCGAGGATCGGCGCCACCGGTTCGGTCGCGGTGTTCACGGTTTTGCCGGCCAGGTCGAGGATCGGGGCCACCGGCTCGAGCGAGCCCTTGCCGAGCACCGAGCCGACCGGTTCGGCCACCGCGTCCGTGGTGGCGTCGAGGACCGGCAGTCCGGCCTTCGGCTTCACGGGCTCCGGCTTCACGGGCTTCGGTTCCGCGGGTTCTGTTTTCGTGGGCTTCGGCTTCGCTGGTTTTTGCCAGTGGCCCAGCAACGCGTCAATCGGATTCACCAGATCGTGTAAGGATTTCTCGGGCTGAGCCGGTGGCTCGACCAGTGGTTTCGCCTCCGCCGCGCTACTGAAAACGCACGAGACGGCGAACAACGCCAGCACCAGTCCGGCCAGCCACAGCAGCGCACGCACCAGCGTGTGCCGCTGCACTCTGCCGTCGGGCGAAGCCACCGCCGGACACCTCCGAAACCGGATGAACGCGCTCCCAGTACCCCCAGCCTCGATTATTCACGGCGATCCCGCTCGCCGGTGCGCCCGAACGGCCCAGCCTGGAAGAGGTTTGGCCTCCGCCGATCCGGGGGTACGCCCACCACCATGTGGTACGCGGTGAGCACTCCGGCAATCGTGATGATCCTCGCTCTGCTGCTCGAACGGTACGAGCGCAGATGCGATATCGACGCGCCACCCCGGCGTTCCCGTCGGCGTCAGACCTGGGACTCGGCCAGCAGCGCGAGCGCCAGCGCCTGGAGTTCCGGTCCGGCCTTGTCCGGCGTCCCGGTGTCGAACGGCGGGCGCGGGTCGTACTCGACGGCGAGTTGCAACGCCTGGGCCGTGCGGTCGTCGGCGAGCAGCGAGGCCAGGTAGAGCGCCATGTCCTGCCCGGCCGACACCCCGGCCGAGGTGATGATCTTGCCGTCGCGGACGTACCGCTCGTTGACGAAGGTAGCGCCGAGCGACTCCAGGTAGGCCTTGCCGGACCAGTACGTCGTCGCGCGCAGGCCGGTCAGCAGCCCGGCCTTGCCGAGGATCATCGAGCCGGTGCACACCGAGGTGGTCCACTTCGTGCGCCGGTGGATGCCGCGGATCCACTGCAGCACGCGGGGCCGCTCGAACACCGCGAGCACCGCCCGCTCGCTGCCGCCGGGCACCAGCAGCACATCGAGTTCGCGCACCTCGTCGATCGACTTCTCGGCGAGCAGCGCGACGTCGCCGGTGTCCGTGCGCACCAGGCCGGGACGTTCCGCGAGCATGGTCACGCTCGCCCCGGGCAGGCGCGCGAGGATCTCCGCCGGGCCGGTGGGGTCGAGCAGGCTGAACCGGTCGTAGAGCAGGATGCCGATCCGCGGCCCGGTGGCGGGGGCGGCGACGGCCGCCGGAGCGGCAACCGCGCCCACCCCCGCTCCGACGCCCGCCACGGTCGCGGCCCGCAGTACCGTGCGGCGTCGCATCAGCGCGTGTCCTCCACCCGGGACTTGCGCAGGCCCAGCAGCGCGTCCACCACCAGGAACCCGATCAGCGTCACGCCGAAGACCGGCAGGAACCAGGCCGCCAGCGCCCCGGCCACCACGAGCGCGACCAGCCCCGCCGGGGGCATCGACCGCCAGCCGCCGCGGGCGAAGGGCTTGCCCATGGCGAACCCGTCGCGGGTCGGCCTGCGGTGCCACCACATGCGGTAACCCAAGACGACCATGGTGATCAGCGCGAGGCAGACCACCGCCAGCACGAGCTGGTTCGGCAGCCCGAACAGCATGCCCATATGCGCGTCGATGCCCCAGCGCGCGAGTTTGGCGCCGAGCGGGTAGTCGTCGAACCGCAGCGTCTCCAGCACCTGGGCGCTCGCCGGGTCGATCGCCACGGTGTCCTGCTTCGACGGCCAGCTGGTCTCGATCTGCTTGACCAGGTAGACCTCGCCCTCCTTGGGCAGGGTGAGTTCGACCCGTCCGTCGAGGCCGTGCGCGCGGGCCGCGGCCAGCACCCGGTCCGGTCCGGCGTCGGTCACCGGTGCCGAGCCGCTGTGCTCGCTGTGCCCGGCGTGGCCACCGTGTTCGGCGTGCTCGGACATGCTGGCGGACAGCGCCGGTGTCTGCCACGACAGCGCCTGGCGCACGTCGGTGATGCTCTCCCCGGCGTACTGCGACCAGGTCAGCCCGGTCACCGACAGGAACAGCAGCACGATGGCGACCCACGAGCCGGTCGCGGCGTGCCAGGCCACCAGCTTCCGCCTGCCTTTCGCGCGCCGGTCGGCCGCGCGGTGCTGCCGCCGCTTCGACCACCACAGCACCAGCCCGCCGAGCACCACCACCCACAGCCAGCTCGCCGCGAGTTCGCTGTACAACCGGCCGAAGTCGCCGAGGTGCAGGCCGCGGTGCATTTGGTCGATCCAGGTGCGCACCGGCGTCGCCTGGCTGGACCCGTAGGTCTCCAGCACGCCGCGCACCTCGCTGTTGTACGGGTCGACGTAGGCGGTCAGCCAGTGGCTGGCTTCCAGATCGGGCCTGCTGAAGATGACCTGCGTGGTGTCGGTCGCCTCGGGGCCCGGCCGGACCCGCACCACCGTCGCGTCGGGCACCGCTTGGCGCGCGGCCGCGAGCTGGCTCTCCAGCGGCTGGGCCGAGGAGCCGGCGGGCACGGTCATCTCGTGGTCGTAGACGACCTGCTCCAGCTGCGGGGTGAAGATGTAGAGCAGCCCGGTCAGCGCGGCGACCAGCAGGAACGGGCCGATGAAGACACCGGCGTAGAAGTGCAGGCGCAGCAGCAGCGGACGCGCCGAGCGACGTCGCGCTCTCGCCGCTTCCGGGTCGGTTCCAACGAACTCGTCAGTGGTCACGTCGCTACAGTCGGCCGGAAGTCGCGGGAAGTTCCCGGAGATCCGGCGTTCGTCGCCTCAGCGGTGCGCGAGCACCAGCCAGGCGGCGGCCAGCCCGCCGGAGTTGGTCGCGGTGTGCACCGCCATCGGGGCCAGCAGGCTGCGCCCGGTGTGGCGCCACCAGTGCAGGAACACCCCGGCCCCGGCGGCGCCGAGCATCGCCAGCACGGAGATCAGCCACAGCGGGAAGCCGCCGAAGGCCTCGGCCACCGCGGCGTTGCGGACCAGGGCGAGCGAGGGCAGCAGGTGCCAGAGCCCGAACAGGCCGGCCGCGCCGAGCACCGGACCCCACCGCCAGCGCTGGTCCGCGCCGAGCAACGCGGGCAGCACGCCCCGGAAGGCGACTTCCTCGATCAGCACGGTGCCGAGCGGGATCCGGATCAGCGTCTGCCACAGGACCTCGGTCAGGTCGGGCGAGCCGACGCGGCCGTCGTCGAACAGCGGGCGCAGCGCCGGCACGGCGAGCGCGACGCCGAACGCCAGCAGCACCACGCCCATCCCGATCAGGCCGGCCACCGCGCCGCGGCCCAGGTGCCGCCTGCCCAGGCCCATCTCCGGCGACGCCACGCCGGACGCGCGGGCGAGCACCACGAGCAGCAGCGCGGCGATCGTGCCGCACACCGGGTACGCCCAGCCCGGGAGCACGCGGTTGGCCAGGAAGGTGGCGGCGGCGAGCAGGAGCACGGCCACCACGACGGCGAGCACGCGGGGACCACCGCCGGTGCGCACAGTCATGCCCCGACCGTAGATCGCCGCGCGCCGCTCCGCCGGGTCAGCTCAGGTCCAGGACGGCCTTGCCGCGGATCCGCCGGGACAGCAGGGCGTCCACCGCGCCGGTCGCCCGTTCCCACGGAACGCGGTGGCCGACCTGCGGGTCGAGCTCGCCGCGGCCGAGCAGTCGTGCCAGGTAGGCGAGGTCCTCGCCCAGCGGCACGGAGATCACGAACGGTTCGAGCCTGCGGTGGCCACCACGCAGGCGCTCGGCCTCCCAATCGATCGTGGTCGCCTCACCGGAAGCCTTGCCGACGGCCAGCGCGACCCCGCCCGGTTCGAGGCGGGCGAACGCCTCGGCCAGCAGCGGACCGCCGACGTTGTCCAGCACGCCGGTCAGCGGCTCGCCGGTCAGTCCGGTGACCACCTCCGCCGCACCCAGCCCGCGCAATCCCGCCCCCCGAGCGGGATCGCCGACGAGCGCGACGACCTCCGCGCCCGCACGGGCCGCCAACTGGACGGCGAACCGGCCGACGCCCCCGGCCGCGCCGGTGACCAGCACCCGCCGCCCGAGCACCGCGCCAAGCGCGCGCACCGCCTGCAACGCGGTGACCCCGGCGACCGGGAGTGCCGCCGCGGCGCCGAGATCCACGCCGTCGGGCACCACGGCGAGGTTCGCCGTGTCGACCGCGCGGTGTTCGGCCCAGCCGTCGCGCCAGCCGAAGGTCGTCACCCGGGCACCGGCCGGTGGGCCCGAGCCGTCCGCCGCGGGTTCGAGTACCACGCCCGCCGCGTCCCAGCCGGGCACTTCGCCGGGTTCGCGCTGCTGGGCGAGGTAGGCGACCTCACCGAAGTTGATCGAGACGGCCTTGATGCCGATCAACGCCTGCGAGGCGGTCGGCACGGGTTCGGGGACTTCGGCCAGCCGGAGGCCGCGGGGCGCGGCGGGATCGTGCACCAGCGCACGCATGGGAGTTCCTCTCCTGCTCAGCGGATCAGACCGGCGTGCTGTTCGAGGAACTTCGCCACGTCGCCGGGGTCTTCGAGGGGGAGCGGGTAGACCACCAGCCGGTCGACGCCGAGGTCGGCGTAGCGGCGGGCCTGCGCGGGATCCACGGCGACCGGGTCCAGTTGCATGAAGATGATCTCCAGCTTGCCCAGCCGAGCGGGCCGCTCGACCTCGTCGGCGGCGCGGCGGAGGCCTTCGAGGTGCCGGACGAGGTCGTCGGCGGTGCCGTTGCCGAACCAGCCGTGCCCACGGGAGACCGCCCGCCGGAACGCCGCCGGACTCGCCCCGCCGACGACGATCCGCGGCCCACCCGGCGACACCGGCCGCGGGTGCGCGTCGATCTCGGCGAAGTCTGCGAACTCGCCGTGGAACTCCGGGTTCGGCTCGGTCCACAACGCGGTCATGGCGTCGAGGTACTCGTCGGTGCGCTTGCCGCGCCGGGCCATCGGCACGCCGATCGCGGTCATCTCGGGTTCGAGGTACCCCGCGCCCACGCCGAGCAGCAGCCTGCCGCCACTGAGCACGTCCAGGCTGGCGGCCTGTTTCGCCAGCACCAGCGGATTGCGCTGCGGCAGGATCACGATCGCGCTGCCGACCTGGAGCCGCTCGGTGACCGCCGCGACGTAGGTCAGGTGGACCAGCGGATCGAGGAGGCCGTCGGTGGGCTCCATCGGCGAGCCGGGGGTCCGCGGGCTGGGCAGCACCACGTGTTCACCGGCCCACCAGGAGGTGTACCCCAGCTCTTCGGCCAGTCGCGCCAGGCGCCGCGTGTCGGCCGGTCCCAGCGTCGCTTTCATGTTCAACCCGTGCACACCCAGTTCCATGACGCCCATCGTGCGGTTGTCTCGTGGTTCTCGTCCAAGACCTGGTGTGATAGCCATCGGTTATCGAGACTCTCGCGTCACGCTTGCATGCCGCTGTCCCGGAGGCCGTAACACAGCGTCAGCTCGCGGCGTCTGACAAGACCAAACGAGCCACAGAGCGTGGCCACATTCGTCACCACTCCCGACTGGATAATCTTGATTATGGAAGCGCACCTGCGGGATCTCCGGTACTTCACCGCCGTGGCGGAGGAGTTGAGCTTCACCAAGGCGGCCACCGAGCGGCTGTACATCTCCCAGCCCGCGTTGAGCAAGCAGATCCGCCAGCTCGAGAACCTGATGCGCGTGACCCTGTTCAACCGCGACCACCAGCGCGTCACGCTGACCGCGGCCGGGGAGGCGCTGCTGCCGCGCGCGAAGCAGTTGCTCGGGTTGTGGGACGAGACCTGGCGCCAGGTGGCCGAAGCGGCGGCGGCCAAGGAGGCCACGCTGACGGTCGGCTTCCAGACGCGGCCCGGGCGCGGGCTGATGCCGCGTGTGACGGCCGAGCTGGCGAGGCTACTGCCCGGCTGGCGGCTGCTCTTCCGCCAGATCGCCTGGCGCGACTCGACCGCGGGCCTCGCGCGGGGCGAGGTCGACGTCGCGGTCGCCTGGCTGCCGGTGCCCGACAGCGGGGACCTGGCCTGGCGGGTGGTGGCCAGCGAGGACCGGTGGGTGGCGCTGCCGCGGGACCACCGGCTCGCCGAGATGGCGGAGGTGCCGTTCGCGGAGCTCGCCGACGAGCCGATCATCGCGCTGCCCGCGTCGGCCGGAGCCTTGCGGCGGTTCTGGCTGGCCGTCGACGAACGCGAGACACCGCCGCGCATCGCGACCGAGGCGGAGACCGCCGAGGAGACCTTCGAGGCCGTCGCCTCCGGGCTGGGCGTGGTGCTGCTCGCCGCGGGCAACGCCGCCATCTACGAACGTGACGACCTGGTGTTCCGGCCCGTCACCGGCCTCACCCCGGCGGAACTCGCCGTGGTCTGGCGAGCCGACGACGACCGCCGCGCCATCAAGGTCTTCGTCGAAGCCTTCTTCCAATGCCTGTGCGTCAGAAATCCCTGAACATGCCGTGAATGTGGCTTTCACGGCCGATTCCGCCGTGAAAGCCACATTCACGGCACCTGTCTGGCTTGGCGCGGGCGTCGTGGTGGCGGGTTTGTGGTGTTTTTCGGCTTTTTATCGGAAGCGGACGGCCGCCGCGAACTTGATGATCGACGGCATGGACCTCCCTTCCCTGACCGAACTCCGCACGCGCCGCAGCGCGAAGTGGCGGACCTTCCCGGACGACGTGCTGCCGCTGCCGGTGGCCGAACTCGACTTCCCGCTGCCCGGGCCGGTGGCCGAGGTGCTGCACGACGCGATCCGCCGCTCCGACACCGGGTATGCCGCGCCGACCGGCGAGCTCGCCGACGCCGTCACCCGCTACGCCGAGCGTTCCTGGGGCTGGCGGATCGATCCCGCGCACGTCCGCACGGTCGCCGATGTCGGGATGGGCATCGTGGAGGTCCTGCGGCGCGTGGCCGGTCCCGGCGATCGCGTCGTGCTGAGCCCGCCGGTGTACGAGCCGTTCGCCTGGTGGATCCGGGAAGTCGGCGCGGAGGTCGTCGAAGCCCCGCTGGCCGAGGGGCGCCTGGACCTGGAGGCACTCGACCGCGCCTTCGCCGGTGACGCGGCCGCCTACCTGCTGTGCAGTCCGCACAACCCGCTCGGCGTGGTGCACACCCGCGACGAGCTGGCCGCGCTCGCCGAACTCGCCGACCGGCACGGCGTGTACGTGCTGGCCGACGAGATCCACGCGCCGCTGGTGCTGCCCGGCGCGGAGTTCGTGCCGTTCCTGTCGGTCTCGGCCGCCGCGCGGCGGTGGGGGTTTTCGTTCCTGTCCGCGAGCAAGGGCTGGAACCTGGCCGGGCTCAAGGCGGCCACGGTGATCACCGCGGATCCGGCGCCGAAGCGCTATGTCGACCGGCTCTCGCCACATTCGCTCTTCCGCACCGGGCACCTCGGCGTCCTGGCCACGATCGCCGCGTTCGACGACGGCGGCCCGTGGCTCACCGAAGCGCTGGCGGTGCTCGATGACAACCGGCGGCTGCTCGGCGAGTCGCTGGGGCCCGCGATCGGCTACCACCCGCCCGACGCCGGATTCCTCGCCTGGCTGGACTTCCGAGCGCTGGGCTGGCGTGATCCGGCCGCGCACCTGCTCGCCGAGGCGAAGCTCGCGCTGAACGCCGGTCACCGGTACGGGCGAACCGGGATAGGGTTCGCCAGGCTCAACTTCGGCTGCGCGCCCGGCCTGCTCGCCGAGGCGGTCCAGCGGATCCACGCGTTGACCTCCGTTCGTCGGTAGTCGACGCGATCTCCTTGCTGTCAGTCTTTCACCGACCGTGAGAGCACAGTGGTGAGGAGATCCTGGGTGGCCACCAAGCGAATCCTGCGGCAGGCGGTGAGCACAGCCGTGGCCGGCGCCGCACTGGCCGCGACCGGCCTGGTCGCGGTGCCCGCCGCGCAAGCGGCCGACGACTACTACGCCGGTGCCGAGGGCAAGATCGGCACCGACCTGAAGGCGGCACTGCACACGATCATCAGTTCCGGCGTGACCACCCTGGACTACGACGACGTGTGGGAGGCGCTCAAGACCACCGACGAGGACCCGGCCAACGCGAGCAACGTGACCCTGCTCTACAGCGGGGAGTCACGCGGCAAGGACGCCAACGGTGGTGACTCCGGCGACTGGAACCGCGAGCACACCTGGGCCAAGTCCCACGGCGACTTCGGCACCTCGCCCGGCCCCGGCACCGACATCCACCACCTGCGCGCCACCGACGTCACGGTGAACAGCATCCGCGGCAACAAGGACTTCGACGCCGGCGGCGAGCCGGTCGACGGCGCGCCGGGCAACCTGACCGACGAAGACTCGTTCGAGCCGCGTGACGCGGTCAAGGGCGACGTGGCCAGGATGATCCTGTACATGGGCGTGCGCTGGGACGGCGGCGACGGCTTCCCCGACCTCGAGCCCAACGACCAGGTCGGCAACGGCGCGGCCCCGGCGATCGGCAAGGTCTCGGTGCTGCTGCGGTGGCACGAGCAGGACCCGGTCGACAGCGTCGAGCAGAACCGCAACGAAGCGATCTTCGGCATCCAGAAGAACCGCAACCCGTTCATCGACCACCCGGAGTGGGCCGACGCTGTGTATTAGGCCGCGCCTCCGGCGACGGCGGGGAGGTCGCTGTTGAGCCGGCGCGGGGCCGGGCTCGCGGCCCGGCCTTGAGGGCCGAACCACGAACCCGGCCCCGCGCCGGCGCGACCTCCCGGGAGCCGGTGGTCTTGACTGGGCGCCGGATCCCTGGTGGTCTGGACCAAAGATCATCATCAGGGAGGTCCGGTGCCCGCACGAATCCGAGCCACCGCGGTGGCCGCTGTTCTCGGCGTCGCAATGGGGCTGACGCCGGGTGCGGCGGCCGCCGCGGTCCCGCCGGGCCGGGAAAGCCGGTTGCCGGTGGTCACGCCGACACCGCAGTCGATCGACACCAACGGCCGCCAGGTGCGCGTGCCCGCGCGCGTCGGGCTGATCCTCGGCGAAGGCGCTGACGAGGCGACCGCGAACCTGGTGCGCCGCACGCTCGAAAGCGCTGGTGCGCGGGAGATCGTCGGCGAACGCGCCGAACTGACCGTGGTGGCGGGCTTGCTCTCCGACCCCGAGGTCTCCGGAGCGCTCGCGGAAGCCGGGGGCGCGAAACCCGGTGAGCCGCGGCCGGAGGGGTATTCGCTGGCAGCGCGGGCGAAGGGCCGTGGTGGCCTGATCGCCCTGGCGGGCAACGACGGCGACGGCGTGTACTACGCCGCGCAGACCCTGCGCCAGCTCGCCGGACCCGGCCGGATCGCGGCGGCGAAGGTGGCCGACTTCCCGCTGATGGCCCTGCGCGGCAGCATCGAGGGCTTCTACGGCGCCCCCTGGTCCCACGAAGACCGGCTCGACCAGCTCGCCTTCTACGGCGACATCAAGGCGAACACCTACATCTACACCCCCAAGGACGACCTCTACCTCCGCGAGAAGTGGCGCGAGCCCTACCCCGCCGCGGAACTGGCGAGGATCAAGGAACTGATCGACGCCGCGGCGGAGCACCACGTGCAGTTCACCTACGCGATCTCACCGGGGCCTTCGATCTGCTACAGCGACCCGGCCGATGTCCAGGCGCTGCGCGACAAGCTCGCTTCCATCCACGAGCAGGGCGCGGACAGCTTCTACCTCGCGCTCGACGACATCAGCTACACCAAGTGGAACTGCGCCGGTGACGAGCAGGTCTACGGCGCTCCCGGCCAGGAAGCGGCCGGGCGGGCGCAGGCCGATCTGCTCAACGGCGTCCAGCGCGACTTCCTCGACCCCGTCGGCGCGCAGCCGCTGCAGATGGTGCCGACCGAGTACTCCGACGTGGCCGACTCGCCGTACAAGAAGGTGCTGCGCGAGACCCTCGACGAGCGGATCGTGGTCCAGTGGACCGGCACCGACGTGGTGCCGCCGTCGATCAGCGTCGCCGACGCCGAGAAGGCCGCCCAGGTCTGGGGCCGCAAGGTGTTCCTGTGGGACAACTACCCGGTCAACGACTACGGCCAGACCACAGGGCGGCTGCTGCTGGCGCCCTACGACAAGCGCGAAGCCGGGCTGCACACCGCGCTCGGCGGCATCGTGCTCAACCCGATGAACCAGGCGGCCCCGAGCAAGGTGGCGCTGTTCGGCGGCGCGTCGTTCGCCTGGAACGACCAGGACTACGACGCCGGGCGCACCTGGCGCGCCGCGGCGGACTACCTGGCCGCGGGGGACGTGAAGACCGCCGAGGCGCTGCTCGCCTTCTTCGACACCCAGCACCTGGCGCCCACCTTCGGCGACGTCGTCTGGCAACCGCAGGCACCGGTGCTCAAGTCCCAAGTAGACGCCGTACGGGCGGCGCCGCGGGGCGCGGCGTTGCGGCAGCTGGACCAGTACGCGGACCTGCTCGCCGCGGCCCCGGAGCGGATCCGCGCCGGGGTGCCCGACCCCGCCTTCTCCGCGCAGGCGAAGCCGTGGCTGGACGCGCTGACCCTGTGGGGCCGGGCCTTGCAGTCCACTGTGGACGGCATCCGGCTGGCGGCCGCGGACCCGGCCGGTGCCGACCGCGCCTTCGCCGAAGCGGAGCGGCTGGCCGCCGAGGCGGCGGAAATCCGCACGATCCCCGGCACCACCCGCCCGCAGGGCCCGATCCGGGTCGCCGACGGCGTGCTGGACGCCTTCCTCGCGGACGCGCCCGGCCTGGTGGGGCGCCCCTGAGCGGAGTAACCGGGTTTGCCTCCGGCCGGGCGATGAGGAACCCTTGACCCCTGAACGAGTCTGTGGTCAAAGGTGAGGGTGTCCCGGGGTGCCGAACGAGCTGGAGCGACCCACCGGGGTAGCGGTGCGCCCGGAGGTGGCCGCCGCGGCCTGGTCGGCCGCTCCCGATCCCGCCGTGGTGCTCGACGCCGGCGGCCTGCTCGAATCGGTCAACGAGGCGGCGGCGCTGCTGTTCCCCGGCGCCGGAACCGGCCGGCCGGCCGGTTCCGTGCTGCCCACGTGGCTGGCCGGAGCCGGCTCCGCCGTGCCGGTCTCCGGGCAGGTGGACGGGCGCAGCTTCACCGCTCACCCGGTGCGCCACGAGGACGACCGGGTGAGCTGGTGGCTGGTCGAGGACACCGGCCTCCGGCTCGAACGCGAGCGCGCCGCCTTCCTCAGCGAGGCGTCGAACGCGCTGCTGTCCTCGCTGAACCTCAAGCGCTGCATGGAGGTGACCGCGGAGCTGTCCGCGCGGCACCTCGCCGACGCCACGGTGGTGATCTCGCCGGTGACGCGCCGCCGCTACCCGATGACCTGCTGCGTGCGCGGTGGCCGGCCGCAGCACACCGAGCTGCTGATGAACCCGGCGGACGTCCCCGGCCTGAGCGAGGCGCTGCAGGGGTTCCCGCCGGTGTCTTCGCGGTGGCTCGACCCGCAGCACGCGCCGGGCTGGCTCGTGCCGGAAGGCTTCGGCGAGGTCGGTTCCATCGTGGTCACGCCGCTGCCGGGGCAGGGCGTGCCCGCCGGCGCGCTGGTCCTGCTCCGCCACCGGGAACGTGAGCCGTTCGCCGATTCCGAGGAGGCCTTCGCCCGTCTGTTCGCCGCGCGGGCGGGCGCGGCGATGGCGGCGGCGCGCCTGTTCGCCGAGCAGGCCTCGATCACCGAAGCACTCCTGCGCGAGCTGCTGCCGCCGGTGCTGCCCGAGGTCGCCGGGGTGGAGTTCGCCGGTGGTTACCGGGCCTCGCAGGACACCGACCGGGTCGGCGGCGACTTCTACGACGTGCACCCCGCGCTCGCGGGCGGCGAGGAGACGCTGGCGATCCTCGGCGACGTCTGCGGCAAGGGGCTGGAGGCCGCCGTGCTCACCGGCAAGGTCCGCAACACCCTGCACGCGCTGCTCCCGCTCGCCGGCGACCACCACCGCATGCTGAGCCTGCTCAACGGCGCGCTGCTGAACTCGCACAGCACCCGGTTCGTCACCCTGGTGCTGGCTTCGGTGGCCAGGGACGGCACCGGGGTGCGGCTTCGGCTGACCAGCGCCGGGCACCCGCCACCGGTGGTGGTGCGCGCCGACGGCCGGGTCGAGGAGGTCCCCACGATGGGCACGGTGATCGGCGTGCTGCCCGAGATCGAATCGGTCTCCGCCGGGGTACGCCTGGAGCCGGGGGAGAGCTGCCTGCTCTTCACCGACGGCATCATCGAGGCGAAGGGCGGCCCGCTCGGCGAAACCATGTTCGGCGAGGAACGCCTGCGGCGGGTCCTGGGCGAATGCGCCGGCATGCCGGCCGAGGCCGTCGCGGAAAGGGTGCAGATGCTGGCCTCGGAATGGGCGGGCCGCAACCCGCACGACGACATGGCCGTACTGGTGATCACCGCCCCGCGCGGGCAGCACCTGACCGCGGTCGGCGGGCTCGGAAGAGGCAGGTACACCACATGAGCGCGCCGGTGGCGGCCGCCGTCGAACGGCTCTGGGACGCCGCGGTCGGCGGGGACGAGCAGGCCGCGGTGGAGGCGGTGTTCGCCGCCCTCGACGCCGGGCTGGACCTGGAAGCGGCGCTGCTCGACGTGGTCAGCGTGGTCCAGCGGCGCGTCGGCGTGGAATGGGCGGCCAACCGGCTGAGCGTGGCACAGGAGCACGCGGCCACCGCGATCAACGACCGGGTGATCGCCGCGGCGGTGCATTCGCGCCCGCGCCCGCGCCCGCGGGCGGTGCTCGGCCGCGTCACCGTGGCCTGCGTGGACGGCGAATGGCACGCGCTGCCCGCCCGCCTGCTGGCCGAGACGCTGCGGCTGCGCGGATTCACCGTCGACTACCTCGGCGCCCAGGTCCCGGTCCCGCACCTGATCACCCACCTGCACCGGACCGGCCCGGACGCGGTCGCGCTGTCCGGCTCGCTGGCGCCCCGGCTGCCCACCGCGCACGCCACCATCACCGCCTGCCAGGCCACCGGGGTGCCGGTGATCGCCGGTGGCGCGGCCTTCGGCCAGGAAGGCCGCTACGCCCGCCTGCTCGGCGCGGACGCCTGGGCACCCGAAGCCCGGGCCGCGGCGCAGCGCCTCACCGCCGGACCGCTGCCCCGGCCGCGCGGGGTGCACGAGGTCACCGACGACCTGCCGCACCTGGCCGACCAGGAGTACACGATGGTCACGCGCACCGCGGCCCGGCTGGTCAAGGCCGTCTTCTCCGGGCTGGAGGAGCGGGTGCCCGCCATGCGCGAGTACACCGAACTCCAGCGGCAGTACACCGCCGAGGACCTCGCGCACATCGTGGAGTTCCTGGCCACCTCGCTCTACGTCGGGGACGACGCGCTCTTCTTCGACTTCCTGACCTGGACCGCCGAGATCCTCTCGGTGCGCGGGGTGCCCGCGGAATCGCTGCGCCCCGCACTGGACCTGCTCGCCGTCGAGCTGCGCGACTTCCCCCGCGCGCACTCCCTGCTCACCGGCGCGCTCGGACACCTGGGAAAACCGGCATGATCTGCACCTGGACCACCACCCACGACGAGTGCACCACGGTGTTCCGGCTCGACGGGGACCTCGACCACACCACCACCGAGGAGTTCACCACGCTGACCACCGCGCGGCTGCCGGTGTTCCTGGACAACCGCGGCCGGGCGCTGGACCGGCTGCTCCAGGTGACCGGCACGTCCGGCTACCTGACCGGCGAGGCCACCGGGGTCGCCGAGCGCCACGGGCACGACACCTAAGCTGTGCCGAGCCGGATGTGCTTCCCGGTGCGCACAACGAAAAGGGGAGGACCGCATGCCCGCGGAGTCTGGTGACCAGCCGGCCGATGGCGGGCTGTGGTCGGTCGCGGTGGGCGAGCGCGACGGCGTCACGGTCGTCTCGCTCTCCGGTGAACTGGACCTGGCCGCCGTCGACGACATCCGGCAGGCGCTGGCCACCGCCCTCGGCGTGGGCGGCGAGGGCCTGGTGATCGACATGATCGGCGTGGGGTTCTGCGATTCGAGCTGCCTGCACGCCCTGCTGCGCGCGGCCGCCGAGGCGCGGGCCTCGGGCACCGGGTTCGCGCTGGTCGCCGTGTCGCCCGTGGTGGTCCGGCCGATCACCGTGCTGCAACTGAGCGAGATGCTGCCGATCACCGGCAGCGTCTCCGAAGCCATCGCCTGGGTCCGCGAGCGCTGAATCGGCCGTCGACGGCCGATTCGTGCGCACGGGCGAACCTGCTTGGGTGAGCTCTCCCGCGCGTCTACGCTTCCCGCCGTGAACGCGTCCGGGCAGGAGCCGACGACGGTGTACGGGCACGTCGGCGTGGTGCTCGACTCCCAGGCCGAGTACGAGGAACTGGTCGGGATGGCCCGTGCGCGCGGCGGGCACGCGGGGGAGAAGGTCATCGTCGTGGGCTCCGCCGAACCGTGGGGGCGTGGCGCGGCGCTGCTGGCCCCCTTCTCACTGGGCGCGGGCCTGGTCGGTGGGCTTCGGGCGGAGGTGAGCACCGCGCAGCGCGAGGGTTTCCGCGGCATCCGGGTGGTCGCCGACATGCGCGAACTCGGCCTGGATTCGCTGACGGCGCGCGAACTGCTGGAGTTCGAGCTGGACCTGGACCGCGTGGTCAGCGAAGCCGGGGCCACGATGGTCTGCGCCTACCGCAACGACGGGTTCACCCCGGCGGCGGTCGGCGCGGCGATGTGCGCGCACCCGCGGGCGTTCGGCGCGAACCGGGAGGACCGCGGGTTCCGGATGGGCAGCACCGGCCGTGGTGAATGGCGGATCAGCGGGGAGATCGACCGCTGGAACGCCGGCGCGTTCGAAGTGGCGATGATGACCGCGGCGGGCATGTCCGCGCGGATGCGCCTGACCTTCGACGACCTGCGGTTCATCGACGTGGCCGGGATGCGGGTGCTGGCCAGGGTCACCGCGGCGTTCCCCGCGCTGGGGCTGACCCTGGTCGACCCGCCCCCGTCGTTCCTGCGGTGCTGGGAGCTGTTCGGCTTCGCGACCGCGGGCCGGGTCACGACGGCAAGAAGGGCGGGGTGACCGGAACACCCCGGCGCCGCGCCCACCCCGAGCAGCGTGCCGAGTCCATAGTGGACAGAGCGGGTGGTGCCGTAGCCGAGCACCGCGAACGCCGCCGGCGGGAACTGGATGAGCCGGCCCGCCGCTGCCGCTGCACCCGCCGGACCTGGTCGCTGCCCCGCCCGGCTCCTGTTCGGCCTGGGGAGGTGATGACCCGATCGGGTCGTGCCGTTCCGGTTCGCCGGGTGTCCTACCGATGACCACAGTGGACATTCGAGCTTTCACGGGAGGAACCCATGAGCAGTGCCACCGCCAACAGCACCACGCCCGCGGACAGCAAGGGCTCGGTCGAACTGGTGAAGACCGACAGCACGCTGGTGACCAACGAGGGCGTCACCTCGATCGCCGACGCCGTGGTGCAGAAGATCGCCGGGCTGGCGGCCCGGGAGGTCCGGGGCGTGCACGCACTCGGCGGCGGCGCGGCCCGCGCGTTCGGGGCCCTGCGCGAGCGCATCCCGGGTGCCTCGGCCAGCGTCGGGCAGGGCGTTTCGGTCGAGGTCGGGGAGAAGCAGGCCGCGGTCGACCTGGAACTGGTGGTCGAGTACGGCGTGGGCATCGCCGAGCTGTCGAAGGTGGTCCGCCGTACGGTGATCGCTTCGATCGAGCGGATGACCGGGCTTGAGGTGGTCGAGGTGAACCTCCACGTCAACGACGTGCACTTCGCCGAGGACGACGCCGAGGAACCGGACACCGCGCGCGTGCGCTGACCGCCCGCCGTGCCGGGGCCTCGCTCGCCGAGGTGCGCGAGGACCCCGGCACGGCGGCCTGGACCACTTCAGCCTTGACCACCACGGAGTGAACGTCGCCGGGTGAACTGCGGCGGCCGTGCTGACGCTGCGCAGCGCACATCCACGACAGGTGTCGCTCCTTCGGGTGACGATCACGCTTCTGACCTGCAAAAGGCTTAATGCACGTGCATTCTCATCTGCTCCTGCGCGTGCTATGGTCATCGGCACATCCAGATGCACGTGCATCTGCATCACCTGAGCACTGAAGTCGGGAAGGTGGAGATCCAAGTGGAGCAGATTTCTAACGGCGTTTCGGCGGACAAGCTGATCGGCGCGCAGTGGCGCAAGAGCTCCCGCAGTGGTGCCGTGGGCAACTGCGTGGAGGTCGCTCCGCTCGCCAATGGCGAGATCGCGGTCCGCAACTCGCGCTTCCCGGCCGGTCCGGCGCTGGTCTACACCCAGGCCGAGATGGCCGCCTTCCTGGCCGGTGCCAAGGATGGCGAGTTCGACGACGTCCTGAGCTGACCCCCCGGCGACCCTGCCGGTCGCCGCTGTCCACAGTGGACGATACAACCGAAGTGTGAATGCTTTTCAAATTCCTACTTTGGTCCGTTGTGAGCTGACTTCAGTTCTCCCTACGCTCCGTCGTGTCGATGCCGAGCGAAGGGAACCGCCACCCGATGCGTACTCAGACGGGCAGTCCACGGCAGCACACCGAACCGGCAGGCCGCCGCCGGGGACGGGGCAGGTTGTCCTTCGCGTTCCGGTCGCTGGCAGGCGCGGCCGTGTTCATGCTGGTGCTGCCCCCGGCACTGGCCTTCGCCGACCCACCCCGCGCGCTGCCCTCGAGCGTCGCCGAGCCCGACGGCAAGTGGCAGCCGGCCTTCGACTACGACACCGACGGCTGCTACCCGACGCCCGCCATCGGCCCGGACGGCACGATCGCGCCCGGCCTGAACAACTCCGGCGCGCTCAACGGCAACTGCCGCGACCAGTCCGACCTGGACAACACGAACTCCTACGCCCGCGCCAAGTGCAACAACGGCTGGTGCGCCTACCTCTACGACCTGTACTTCGAGAAGGACCAGGCCGTGCCCGGCCTCGACGCCTTCGGGCACCGGCACGACATCGAGCACGTGGTGATCTGGGTGCAGGACGACCAGGCGCGCTATGTCGCCACCTCCGCGCACGGCAACTACGCCAAGCACGCCGCCGCGAACGTGCAGTGGGAAGGCACCCACGCGAAGATCGTCTACCACAAGGACGGCGCCGGCACGCACGCCTTCCGCGCCGCCTCCACCGGGGACGAGCCGCCGGAGAACCACTACCGCACCTGGCAGTACCCGGACCTGGTGAGCTGGAACAACTTCCCCGCCGGTATCCGCGACAAGCTCGTCTCCGCCAACTTCGGCAGCGCGAGCCTGGCGATCAAGGACGGCGCCTTCGAGTCGAACCTGGAAAAGGCGAAACCAAGCGGCATCCCCTTCAACCCCCACGGCTAGCCCGGCCCGCCCGCCCGAGTGCCGTGAATGTGGCTTTCACAGCGAAATCCGCCGTGAAAGCCACATTCACGGCACAACCCGCGCTTACGGTGGCGAGATGAACGAACCATTGCTGCGCCCCGCGACGTCGGCGGACGCGGCGTCGATCGCTCGCATCTGGTACTCCGGCTGGCGGGACGGTCACCTCGGCCACGTGCCGGACGCGTTGTTCGCCGTGCGCCTGTCGCCGCGAACGGGCACCGGAGTGCGTGGCTCGCCGTCGTCGCCGGGAACGCCCGCGCGCGCCGGTTCTACGAGCGCCAGGGCTGGACCGACGAAGGCTCGTTCGACCACGCCGCCCCGCACGAAGACGGCCCCATCCCGACCCCGGCCCACCGCTACACCAAACCGCTCGGCTGAAGCTCACCCCAGCAGCAGCGCGATCCCGGCCAGCACCGGGATGGACAGCACGGTGGTGAGCAGGATGACGTCCCTCGCCAGTTCGGTGTCCTGGCCGTGGGAGGTCGCATAGACGAACACGTTCTGCGCGGTCGGCAGCGCCGAAGTCACCGTGACGGCCAGCAGCGCGGTGCCGCTGAGCTGGACCAGGCTGCCGAGGCCGAAGGCCAGCGCCGGTTGCGCCACGGTCTTCAGCCCGACCGCCAGCCACACCGGCCCGGCCTGGGCGCCGGTGGCCGGGCGCGGGGAGCCGTGCAGGCTGGTGCCGTAGGCGAGCAGTGCGGCGGGCACCGCCAGCCCGGCGAGCAGTTCGACCGGGCGCAGCACCAGTTCCGGCGGACGCCAGCCGAGCACGGACAACGCCAGGCCGATCGCGCAGCCGAGCACCACCGGCGTCCGCAGCGGCTGGGTCAGCAGCCGCCGCCATGAGTGGCCGTCCCGGCCCGAAGCCAGCACGGTGAGCCCGATGGGCGCCATCACCAGCACCTGGAACAACAACACCGGGGCCACGTACGACGCGTCGCCGAGCACGTAGACCGCGATGGCCACACCGAGGTTGCCCGCGTTGACGTACGAAGACGCCAGCGCGCCCGTGGCCACCTGCGCGGCTCGGGGGCGTCGCCACCAGAAGACCACCGCGGCGTACAGCAGCGCGCAGAGCACCGCGCTGCCCGCGGTGGCCACCAGCGTGGTCGACACCAGCGCCGACGGGTCGGCGTCGATCAGGGTGAGCAGCAACAACGCCGGAGTGGCGACGAAGTACGACAACCGCGACAGCAGCTCGGCGGCGCCGGTGCCGAGGACGCCGGTGCGGGCGGTCACCCAGCCGACGGCGATCACCGCGAGCAGGGTGGTGAACCCGCCGAGTACCGCGTTCACGTGCGGATCATCAGGCCCCGCCGAACAGCACCGAGTCGGTGGTCCAGGCTCGCGCCTGTTCGCTGAGCGTGATGCCGAGCCCCGGGCGGGCGGACAGGTGCATCCGGCCGCCGCTGATCTCCAGCCGCTCGTTGAACAGCGGGTACAGCCAGTCGAAGTGCTCGACCCACGGCTCGTGCGGGTAGGCGGCCGCCAGGTGCACGTGGATCTCCATGGCGAAGTGCGGCGCGAGCTGCAGGTTCCGGTGCTCCGCCAGCGCGGCCAGCTTGAGGAACTGGGTGATGCCGCCGACACGCGGGGCGTCGGGCTGCAGGATGTCGACCGCGCCGTGGCGGATCAGCTCGTAGTGCTCGCCGACGCTGGTCAGCATCTCGCCGCTGGCGATCGCGGTGGTCAGCGCCCGCGCCAGTTCCGCGTGCCCCTCGGCGTCGTAGGCGTCCAGCGGTTCCTCGATCCAGACCAGGTCGAACTCCTCCAGCGCGCGGCTCGCGCGCATGGCGGTGGGCCGGTCCCACTGCTGGTTCGCGTCCACCATCAGCGGCGCGTCACCGAGGTGCTCGCGGATCGCGGCCACCCGCCGCAGGTCCTCGGCCAGGTCGGGCTGCCCGACCTTGATCTTGATGCCGCCGACGCCGGACTCCAGCGTGCGCGTGGCGTTGTCCTTGATCTGCTCGACCGACTCGTGCAGGAACCCGCCCGAGGTGTTGTAGCAGCGCACCGAATCGCGGTAGGCGCCGAGCAGCTTGGCCAGCGGCAGCCCGGCGCGCTTGGCCTTGAGGTCCCACAGCGCGACGTCGATCGCGGCCAGCGCCTGCGTGGCGGCACCGCTGCGGCCGACCGAGGCGCCCGCCCACACCAGCTTGGTCCACAACCTGCCGATGTCGCTGGGGTCCTCGCCGATCAGGTCCGGCGCGACCTCGCGCGCGTGGGCGAACTGGGCCGGGCCACCGGCGCGCTTCGAGTAGCTGAAACCGACGCCTTCCGCGCCGGAATCGGTGGTGATCTCCGCGAAGAGGAAGACCATCTCGGTCATCGGCCGCTGCCTGCCGGTGAGCACCTTGGCGTCGCTGATCCCGGTCGGCAGCGGCAGGGTCACCGAGGACAGCTTCACCGAACAGATCCGGTCGTGGGAGGACATGCTGCTCCTTCGTCGGTGGGTCAGCGGACCAGGCAGGGCCGCTGGGGGTCGAACTGCCAGCCGGGCACCAGGTAGCGCATGGCCACCGCGTCGTCGCGGGCGCCGAGGCCGTGTTCGCGGTAGAGCTCGTGCGCGGCGGCCAGCGCGTCGCGGTCCAGTTCGACACCGAGACCGGGGGCGTCCGGGACGGCGACCGCGCCACCGGAGATCCGCGGTGGCCGCCGGGTCAGCGCCTGGCCGTCCTGCCAGATCCAGTGGGTGTCGAGCGCGGTGATCGGGCCGGGGGCGGCGGCACCGGCGTGGGTGAACATCGCCAGTGAGATGTCGAAGTGGTTGTTCGAGTGCGAACCCCAGGTCAGCCCGGAGTCCGCGCAGAGCTGGGCCACCCTGACCGACCCTCGCAGGGTCCAGAAGTGCGGATCGGCCAACGGGATGTCGACCGCGTCGGCCCGCAGCGCGTGCGTCAGCTGGCGCCAGTCGGTGGCGATCATGTTGGTGGCGGTGCGCAACCCGGTGGCACGGCGGAATTCCGCCATCGTTTCACGCCCGGAAAACCCGCCCTCGGCCCCGACCGGGTCCTCGGCGTAGGCGAGCACACCGTGCAGGTCACGGCACAGCGCGATCGCTTCGTCGAGCTTCCAGGCGCCGTTCGGGTCCAGCGTGATGCGGGCGCCGGGGAAGCGCTTCGCCAGCGCGCGCACGGCTTCGATCTCTTGCTCCGCAGGGAAAACGCCGCCCTTGAGCTTGAAGTCGGCGAAGCCGTACCGCTGTTGCGCCGCCTCGGCGAGCGCGACCACCGACTCCGGCGTGAGGGCGGGCTCGCGGCGCAGCCGGTCCCAGTCGTCGGCGGGGTTTTCCTCGGCCACGTAAGGAAGATCGGTGCGTTCCCGGTCGCCGATGTAGAACAGGTACCCGAGCATCGGCACGGTGTCGCGCTGCTGACCGTCGCCGAGCAGTTCGGCCACCGGCACGCCGAGGTACTGGCCGTGCAGGTCCAGCAGCGCCGATTCCAGCGCGGTCACCGCGTGCACGGTGGTGCGCAGGTCGAAGGTCTGCCGGCCGCGCCCGCCGGCGTCGCGGTCGGCGAAGGTCGCCGCGACCCTGCGCAGCAGCGTGGCGAACCGCGCCACCGGCTGCCCGGTGAGGAGCGCGCCCGCCTCCTCGATGGTTTGCCGGATCGCCTCACCGCCGGGCACTTCACCGAGGCCGGTGCGGCCCTCGTCGTCGGTCACGATCGCCACATTGCGGGTGAAGAACGGGCCGTGCGCGCCGCTGAGGTTCAACAGCATGCTGTCGTGCCCGGCCACCGGCACCACCTCGACGGTGGCGATGGCGGGCCCGGTCATCGGGCGGCCTTCTCGATCAGGGTGGCCAGCTCGGCCAGTTCGCCCGCGGTGAGATCGGTCAGCGGCGGGCGGACCGGGCCGCCGTCGCGGCCGACGGCGGTCAGCCCGGCCTTGATGATCGAGACCGCGTAGCCCTTCGACCGGTCCCGGATGTCGAGGTAGGGCAGCACGAATTCGGACAGCTTGCGATAGACGGTGGTGTGGTCCTGGGCGCGGACGGCGGCGTAGAAGTCCATCGCGAACTCGGGCACGAAGTTGTACAGCGCCGAGGAGTAGGTGGAGACGCCGAGTTGCAGCAGCGGCAGGGCGAAGGTCTCCGCGGTGGGCAGCCCGCCGATGTAGATCAGCCGGTCGCCGACCCTGGCGTAGGTGCGGGTCATCCGCTCGATGTCGCCGACGCCGTCCTTCAGGCCGATCAGGTTCGGGTTGCGCTCGGCGGCTTCGGCCACGGTGACGTCGGACAGGATCGCGTTGGCGCGGCTGTAGACGACCACGCCGAGCCGGGTCGCCCGGCACACCGCGGTGATGTGCTCGACCAGCCCGCGCTGCGAAGCCTCGGTCAGGTACGGCGGGAACAGCAGGAGGCCGGACGCCCCGGCGGCTTCGGCGGCCTGTGCCTGCTCGACCGCGACGGCGGTCGCGCCGGTGGCCGGGGCGACGACCGGGAGGGCGCCCGCCACCTCGCCGACGGCCGCCCGGACCACCTGGTCGATCTCGGCCGGGGTCAGTGAGAAGCCCTCGCCGGTCCCGCCGGCGGCGAACAGCCCGGCCGCGCCGCAGTGCGCCTGCCAGGCCAGGTGCTCGCGGTAGCGCGGCTCGTCGAAGGCCAGTTCGGCGTCGAAGTGGGTCACCGGGAAGGACAGCAGCCCGGAGGTGAGCTGGGTGGCCAGAGCGTCGGGCTGCATCGGCGTCACGGTGTCTAGTCCCCTTGGGTCCGGTGGCTCCGCGTCGTGGCGCGGCGGTCACGGTCACCGTAAGTACCGAACTCGATGCTTGTCCAAGTGCGGTTTCGCATTGCTTGATACCCCGAGGGCATCAAAGCTTCCGATCGGGCTCACGGGAGCGGGGTGAAGTCCTTCAGCACCTCGAGCGCGCGCCACAGCGCCGGGTTCGGGGAGTCGCGCCGCCACAGCAGGTGCAGTTCCGCGGGCTGGGGCACGGCGGTCGCCAGCCGGACGAAACCGACGCCCGCGATGGACAGCCGGGCGGCCGAGGCCGGCACGAACGCGATGCCGCGCCCGGCCGCGACGAGCCACAGCATGGTCAGCACCTGGCTGACCGTGTGCACGGTGTTCTGGTGCGCGATCGGCACGATCCCGACCACCAGGTCGTAGAAGTACCGGGCTTCGGTGGGGGAGTGCATGATCACCGGCTCGTCGGCCACGTCGGCGGCGGTGACGTCCCGGCCCAGCCCGAGCAGCAGGTGCCCGGTGGGCGCGGCGATCAGCATCGCCTCGCGGTGCAGCAGGTGCGAGCTGAAGGTCTTGAGGTCGAACGGCGGCCGCGCGAGGCCGAGGTCGATCTCCTCGTTGCGCAGCCCGGCGACCTGCTCGCGGGTGACCATCTCGCCGAGGTCGACGTCCACCTCGGGCAGTTCGGCGCTGAGCCGGTTGAGCAGCCTGCCGAGCACGCCGTAGGTCGAGGCCGCGGTGAACCCGATGCGCACCATGCCGGTCGAGCCCGACGACACCCGGCGCGCCAGTTCCGGCGCGGCGTCGGCCAGCGACAGCAGCCGCCGCGCTTCGAGCAGGAACACCTCACCGGCGGCGGTCAGTTCGACGCGGCGGTTGTCCCGCACCAGCAACTGCGCGTCCACCGCGCGCTCGAGCTTCTGGATCTGGCGGCTCAGCGGCGGCTGGGTCATCTTCAACCGGGCCGCCGCCCGGCCGAAGTGCAGTTCGTCGGCCACGGCCACGAATCCGCGGAGCTGTTCCAGCGTGAACGTCATGCCCTGAAGGTATCAATCCATGCCTTATCGGATTTGGACAGACATCGAATGCCGCCAATACGCTTCCGGGCCTCTGGCCGCTTCTCGAAGGAGAGAACGACATGACCAGGAACCTCGGCGTACGCCGATGGGCCGGGCTCGGCCTCGGGTTCGCCCTGGCCGCGACGCTCACCGCGTGCGGCGGCAATCTGGGCAGTGGCGGGAACGCCCGGGTGCAGGACTACCCGAACGGCGACCCGGTCACCGTCTACGCGGGGGCGGATCCCGGCGGCAGCACCGATCTCATCGCCAGGGCACTGGCCGACGGCGTGACCGGCGACCTCGGCGTCGCGGTCACCGTGGAGAACAAACCGGGGGCGAACGGCGCGCTGGCGGCCAGGGAACTCAGCGGCAAGAAGCCGAACGGGCACACGCTGATGGTCTACAACGGCAGCCTCGCCTACATCACCCCGCTGGCCGTGCCAGGGAAGCAGGCGATCGACATCGCCGACTACGAGGTGGTCACCGGGGTCTCGCAGGACGACTACGTGCTGGTCACCGCGCCCGGTTCGGGGTTCGCCACGATCGAGGACCTCAAGCGCGCCGGGCGCCCGCTCACCTACGGCACCACGGGCGCGGGCACCGGCAGCCAGCTGGCGCAGGCGCTGCTGTTCGCGCAGGCCGGGCTCGACGGCACGGCGGTGCCGTTCGACGGTGGTTCGCCGACGATGACCGCGGTGCTCGGCGGGCAGGTCGACGTGGGCGCGGTCCAGCTGGGGGAGGCCAGCGAGCAGATCGTCGCCGGGCAGCTCAAGCCGATCGTCACCTTCGCCGAACGGCGGCCCGCGTACCTGCCGGGCACGCCGACCGCGGTCGAAGTGGGTTACCAGGTGCCGGTGCAGCAGTCCCGCGCGGTGTTCGCGCCGAAGGGCACGCCGGTGGAGATCCTGCAGCGGCTGCGGGCGGCGTTCCAGCGGGTCTTCGCTTCGCCCGCCTACCAGCGGTTCAACCAGGACAACCTGCTCACCCCGAACGAGGTCGACGGCGCCGAGCTGCGGCGGCAGTGGACCACGAACCTGGAGACCTACCGCGCGGTGGCGCAGCAGTACCGCATCGACCTGGGCAGTGCGAAGTGACCGCGCCGGAGGAGAACGTGACCGACCCAGCCGGAGCGCCGGAGGACCAGCCGCCCGCCGCCGGATCGCTGACCAACGCCATCACCGCGCTCGTGCTCGTCGGCGCCGGTGTCGCGGCGGTCGTGGCGTCCTGGACGCTGGGCGTGGGCACCGCCCGCGAACCCGACTCCGGTATGTGGCCGCTGCTGGTCGGCATCGCGCTGATCGTGCTGGGAGCCGCGCTGCTGGCGAAGTTCCGCACGCCGTCGGATGCCGAGCGCTTCACCCGGTCCGGCTGGCCGGTGCTCGGCGGCCTGGCGACGATGGTCGCCTTCGTCGTCGTGCTCGAACACGTCGGGTTCGAGATCCCGGCCGCGCTGCTCTGCTTCGCCTGGCTGCGCTTCCTCGGCCGCGAAAGCCTGCGAGTGTCCATTGTGGGCAGTCTCGCGGTGGTCGCGGTGTTCTACGCCGTCTTCGTCGGCGCCCTGTCCGTGCCCATCCCGCACCTGCTCTAGGAGGGTCCGTGGACCTGACCCCCGTACTGGCCGGCTTCGGCGTCGTACTGGAACCGGCGAACCTGCTCTACTGCCTGCTCGGCGTGGTCATCGGCATGCTGATCGGCGTGCTGCCGGGCCTCGGCCCCGCGGCCACCATCGCCATCCTGCTGCCGATCACCTACGGCATCGAGCCGGTGACCGCGATCATCATGCTGGCGGGCATCTTCTACGGCGCGCAGTACGGCGGCACGATCACCTCCGTCCTCCTGCGACTGCCCGGTGAGGCTTCCTCGGTGGTGACCGTGTTCGACGGGCACGCCATGGCCCGGCAGGGCCGGGCGGGCACCGCGCTCGGCATCGCGGCGATCGGCTCGTTCGTCGGTGGCACGGTCTCGATCGTCGCGCTGTCGTTCCTGGCGCCGCTGGTCGCCGGGTTCGCACTCGACTTCGGGCCGCCCGAATACACCGCGCTCGCCCTGCTCGGCATCCTGCTGGTTTCGACGGTCAGCAGCGGCAACCGGCTCAAGGCGCTGATCGCCGCCTGCCTCGGACTGCTGCTGGCGACCGTGGGCCGGGACGGGTTCACCGCGGCCGAGCGGTTCACCTTCGACAACCTGTCGCTGGCCGACGGCCTGGACTTCGTGCCGATCGCCATGGGCCTGTTCGGGCTCGGCGAGATCCTCTACAACCTCGAGCAGCGGCACCGCACGCCCGACGCGCCGGTGTCGGTGGCGAACGTCTGGCCGTCCCGAGCGGACCTGAAGCAGTCTTCGGGCGCCATCGGCCGGGGCTCGGTGCTCGGGTTCGTGCTCGGGATCCTGCCCGGCGGCGGCGCGACGCTTTCGTCGCTGGCCGCGTACGCGATCGAGAAGCGGCGCGCCAAGGACCCCAGCCGGTTCGGCAAGGGCGCGGTCGAAGGCGTCGCCGGGCCGGAGACGGCGAACAACGCCGCCGCGACCTCGTCGTTCATCCCGTTGCTGACCCTGGGCATCCCGGCGAACGCCACCATGGCGGTGATCTTCGGCGCGCTGCTCATCCAGGGCGTCACGCCCGGCCCGCAATTGGTCAGCGAGGAGCCGGAGTTGTTCTGGGGCGTGGTGAACTCCATGTACCTCGGCAACATCCTGCTGCTGATCATGAGCATCCCGCTGGTCGGGCTGTTCGTGAAGATCCTGCGCGTGCGCCCGGCCGTGCTCGCGCCGATCACCGTGCTGATCACCCTGGTCGGCGTGTACACGGTCAACAACGACGTGTTCGACATCGTGCTGGTGATCGCGTTCGGCGCGCTCGGGTACCTGATGAAGAAACTCGGGTTCGACCCGGGACCGCTGGTGCTCGCCTTCGTGCTCGGTTCGCTGCTGGAGGAGTCGCTGCGGCGCTCGCTGCTGATCTTCGACGGCAACCCGGCGGGCTTCTTCACCCGGCCGATCTCCGGGGTGCTGCTGGCCGCGTTCCTGCTCGTGGCGTTGCTGCCGGTGGTGCGGTCCCTGGTGCGGCGTCAGCGCCGGTCGCGGGAGAGGAGTTCGGCGAGCACCCGGGTGTAGCGCTCGGGGTCCACCCCGCCGGGCACGTCGCCGAAGAACTCCGCGGTGAGGAAGTAGCCGACGGTCGCGCAGAGCAGGACCGTCGCGGCGGCGGCCGGATCGCCGGACCCGGTTTCCAGGTCACCGGCGATCCCGGTCAGCCCGCCTTCGACGAGCACCTCCTGCACCCGGCGCACGAGGTGCGGCATGGTGGCGCGCTCGCGGATGAGGATTTCGATCAGCGGCCGGACCTCGCGCAGGAACTCGAGGTCACCGGCGAGGCGTTCGGCGAGCGGGCGGCCGGGATCGCGTTCACGCTCGGGCCGGATTTCGCGCAGCCGCGTCAGTTCCCGTTCCACCACCGCGTCCAGCACGGCCCGCTTGGACGGGAAGTGGCGGTGGAACGAGCCGGTGCCCTCGGCCAGGCCGACACCGCGCTCGAGCGAACTGATCGTGGTGCCCGCGAACCCGCGCTCGGCGAACTGCCGCAGCGCCTCGTCCATGATCCGCGCACGCGTCTCGCCGGGCATGTCCGCAAGGGTACTCTTGCGCGACGCAAGGGAACCCTTGCATACTCGCCGGTATGGCGATCCGATGGCGTGCGGCGGCCCTGCTCCTGCTCCTCCCGCTGGCGGTGCCCGGGCCGGTGGCCCAGGCCGCTCCGGCGGTGCCGATCCCGCGGGTGCCCGCCGGATTCCACTGGGGTGTGGCCACCGCGGGGTTCCAGTCCGAGGGGGCGGCGCCGGACAGCAACTGGCGGCGCTACGTCGACGGCGGCGCCGAAACGGTGCACGACCCGTACGCCAACGCCGTCGACTTCCGCAACCGCTACGCCGCCGACATCGCGCTGGCCGCGGACATGGGCGTGAACACCTTCCGGCTGAGCGTGGAGTGGCCGCGGGTCGAACCGCGGCCCGGGGAGATCGACCAGTCGGCACTGGCGCTCTACGACGACATGGTGCGCGAGGTCAAGGCGGCCGGGATGACGCCGATGATCACGCTGACCCACTTCACCCACCCCGGCTGGATCGTCGACCGCGGCGGCTGGACCAACGCGTCCACTGTGGACAGCTGGCTGAACTTCAGCAGGCTGGTGGTGCAGCGCTACGCCGGTCAGGGCGCGCTGTGGATCACCTTCAACGAGCCGACGATCTACCGCAGCTTCGAAGAGCGCAACGGGCGGCTGAACCTCTTCCAGTCCGACGCGATGATGCGGAACCTGGTCACCGCGCACCGCCGCGGCTACGACCTGATCCACCAGCTCGACCCGGGCGCGAAGGTGAGCAGCAACCTGGCGGTCAAACCGCCGCCGCTGCAGTGGTTCGACGACGCGTCCTTCGTGGACAAGGTGCGCGACAAACTGGACTTCGCCGGGATCGACTACTACTACGGCGCCAGCCTGGACAACCTGAGCGCGATCCACGGTGCCTTCGACGAGTTCTGGAAGATCGACCCGCAGCCGGACGGGCTGTACCACGCGCTGAAGACCTACCACCGCAAGTTCCCGGAACTGCCGCTGTACGTGGTGGAGAACGGCATGCCCACGGACAACGGCAAGCCGCGTGCCGACGGGTACAGCCGGGCGGACCACCTGCGTGACCACGTGTACTGGCTGCAGCGGGCGATCGCCGAAGGCGTCGAAGTGATCGGCTACAACTACTGGAGCATCACGGACAACTACGAATGGGGCAGCTACCGCCCGCGGTTCGGGCTGTACACAGTGGACGCCCTGACCGACCCGGCACTGACCCGCCGCCCGACCGAAGCGGTCCCCGCTTACCGCGACATCATCTCCGGCGCTGGAGTGCCGGCCAACTACCTGCCGAAGCGGCGGCCCGCGTGGTGCGCGTTCGCGGACCTGAGCACCTGCTTCGGCCCGGTCCCGCTGGCCACTCAGCCCGGCGCTTAGCCCCCAAGGCCACTTGCCCGGAAGGCGGTCACGGAGTCGAAAGCGGGCTGGGGTGGTGGGTGCCAGGGGCGGGCACCGGCGAGGAAAGCCGGGCGGCGGGCGGTGGGGGCCAGCGGGCCCAGCCGGGTGCCCGACGGCAGGACGATGCCGGTGCTGACCGCTTCGAGCAGGGTTTCGGCCATCGGCACGCCCAGGTCGTGCCACGGGTCGAGCCCGCGTTCGGCGGCCTCGCGGTCGAACACCACCACCGGCCAGCGGTCCGGGTCGTCCGCTGCCCAGGTGTCCCAGAACAGCCGGTCCGAAGCGCGGGTGGCGCCCCAGGCGAGCAGCCCGGGGGAGGGGCGGAACCGCTGCGCGGCGGTGCGGCACAGGTGGTGCGTCTGCCGCACCCAGGTGCCGTAGTCGAAGCGGCCCTCGCGCTCGCAGGGCGTGTGCAGCCACAGGGTGGCACCGATTTCCAGCGGACCGCAGGCCGACGCGAGCGTCCGGTAGTCGGCGGGCAGCCGGGTGCCGAGCCAGGACTCCACGGCCGGCCAGTCGACCGGCAACGGGCCGGGCGTGCCGAACAACGCCGTGAGTACCGAGACGTCCATGGCGATCCATGCTCACATGGCCACGGGCGGGCCGAATTCCCTTTCAGCACCAGCTGAAACTCCCCGCGGGTCACCTCGGGCGCGGCCGGTTCGTCAGTGAAGTGGTACATCCCCTTCATCGGCTAGGAGCGTCCGTGACCCTCGCGTTCTTCCTGATCACCGGCCTGACGATCGTGCTCAACCTGATCTTCGCCATCGCGGACTACCTGCGGGCGGATTTCGTGCTCGCGAACTCGAGCCGGGTGCACGTCCCGCACTCGTGGCTGACCATGCTCGGCACGGCCAAGCTCGCCGGTGCGCTCGGCCTGGCCGCGGGCTTGTCCGGCCTGCGGTACCTCGGCATCGCCGCCGGTGCCGGGCTGGTGCTGTTCTTCACCGGCGCGGTGCTCGCCCACCTGCGGGCCCGGGTGCTGGACACGATGGCGTTCCCGGCGGTGATCCTCGCGCTTTGCGGGGCCTCGCTCTGGCTCGCGATCGCTCACTGAGTGGCGAAGTGATTGACGAGGCGGGCACGTCCGGTCAAGCTGTCGTTTACAAATGTGGACGTTGTTCACATGTATGAATAGTGACGGCTTCTGGGGAAAGGTCTTGGGGCATGGACGTGACTCGTCGTCAGTTCGGTTTTCTCGCCACAGCGGTGCCCGTGGCGGCGCTCGCCGCCGGGGCGCCGGCGGCCGCCGCGGCGCCGGACGTGCCCGCCGCGATGCGCCGGGCGGCGGTGTTCTTCGACGAGCAGCTGTCCCACCGCGGTGGGTACGTCTGGAGCTACCTGCCGGACCTGTCCCGCACCTGGGGTGAGATGGAGGCCGGGCGCACCCTGTGCTGGGTGCAGCCGCCCGGCACGCCGTCAGTCGGGCACAGCCTGCTCGACGCCTACCACGCCACCGGCGACGAGGCGTTCTGGCGCGCCGCCGAACGCACCGGCCTCGCGCTGGCCGAGGTGCAACTGCCCGGCGGCGGCTGGAACTACGTGCACGACTTCGCCGGTGAGCACGCGCTGCGCCGGTGGTATGAAACCGTCGGCGCGAACGGCTGGCGCCTGGAGGAGTTCCAGCACTACTACGGGAACGCGACCTTCGACGACGCCGGGACGTCGACGGCGGCCCAGCTGATCCTGCGCCTGTACCTGGAACGCCGCGACCACCGGTTCCGCGCGGCGCTCGACCGGGTCATCCGGTTCCTGCTGAAGGCGCAGCTCAAGGGCGGCGTCACCGACGGCGGCTGGCCGCAGCGCTTCCCCCGGGTGTCCCGCGCGGTGTCCGACACGCCGTGGCCGGACGTGCTGCCGCCGTGGCTGCCCGCCGACATCCGGCACGGCATGGAGGACGGCGACTACACCGGCCACGTCACCTTCAACGACGACGTGCTCGGGGAGAACATCAAGTTCCTGCTGATGTGCATGTCCACCCTGGGCAAGGCCGAACTGGCCGGGCCGATCCGGCGGGCGATGGAGTGCCTGCGGCGGCTCCAGCAGCCCGGACCGCAGGCCGGGTGGGGACTGCAGCACCTGGCCCGGGCGGCGGGCGGGCGACCGGCTGGGGCGCCGGCGGGCGCGCGGTCGTACGAACCGCGGGCGCTGACCACCCACACCACGCAGACCAACGTGCAGCAGCTGTTCCACTACTTCCGGCTGACCGGGGAGCACTCGTACCTGGAGCGCGTGCCGGAAGCGCTGGCGTGGCTGGACAGTTGCCGGCTCACCGCGCAGCAACTCGAGGAAAACCCGTTGCTGGCGGGGAGGACGCACCCGACCTTCGTGGAACTGGGGACGAACCGGGCGCGGTTCGTGCACCGGTTCGGGTCGAACGTGCGCAACGGCGCCTACTACTCCGACCACGACCACCGGGCCACGCTCAGCCACTACTCCGGGGGCCGCTCGGTCGACACGGCCGCGATGCGGAAGACCTACGACGAACTGATGGCGCTCTCACCGCGTGAGGTCGCCGATCTGCGCGGGCGGTCGCCGCTCAGTGGTGAGGCGATCCCGTTGCCGCGGTACTTCTCCCTGCGCGACCTGCAGTTGACCGACCTCTTCCGCGACGCACCGTTGCCGCTGCCGGTGGTCACGGACGCGGATGCCTTCGCGCTGGTCGACAAGCTCGGCGGCGGCGACTACTGGCTCACGGCCACCGACGCCACCACGAACCCGTACCGGGGACCGGCACCGTCCACTCCGTACAACGGCAAGGCGTACACGAGCAAGCACGTGGGCGATCTGTACGACACCTCGCCCTACGACCCGGCCAGCCCGCCGGAGGAGCCGCCGTACCAGCCGGTGGAACGGCCGCAGGTGATCAGCACCAGCACCTACGTGGCGAACATGGGCAAACTCATCGCCTGGACCGCGAGCTAGCTCCTTGTATAACACCCTATACCGCGCCCCTTGATTGCTATGAGTGGGGCATTACTAGCGCCCACCCGTCGCCCGCCACCACCCTCAACGGAGCTGCGCGCTGTCTGCTCAATGCAAGTAAAGCCCCACTCATAGCATTCGACCAGGGCGGCTCGAAGGCGATTCGGGTTTTGCTGAATCGACTATGGGGCGGGACGGGCGCCAGTACTCTCCGCCCCATGCCCACGTTTCTCGAGTTGCAGGACGACGCCGCCCTGTTGTCGTTCGAACACCAGCTGCACCTGTCCGAGCGGGTCGGCGAGCACAACTGGCACGTCGACCTCGCCCAGCCCCGGTTCGACTTCGCCGGGGAGAACCCGCTCGTCTGCGACCGCGTGCACCTGCTCGGCAGCGCCGCGCCCGGCCCGCGGTCGTGGCTGTGGAGCTGGGCCAACCCGTTCGGCTACCGCGCCGAAGTGCTGGAGATCGCCTTGCGCGCCAAGGAGTTCGGCGAGCGGCACGGCATCCGCGAGCTGTCCGAGGCGGAGATCCCGTTCGACGCGCTGCCGGGTTCGCCGACGGAGCCCGCGCACGTCGCGTCGCTGATGATGGAGGCCGCCAAGGCCGCCACCGGCCACTGGTCCGGCTATCAGGGGCCGACCGGTGGCGGCACCCGCGCGGGCTTCCTGCTGGACCACCCCGAACTGAGCCTGCCGGCCCCCACCTCGCCCCGGACCATGCGCGTGCTGCAGCAGGGCATGATGGAACTCCGGTTGCACGACCACCGCCGCGCGGTCGGCTCGTACGCGGTCAACCGCGGCCTGGAGGTGTCCGGCGACGACGGTCCGATGTGGATCGCCGGGCCGGACTTCCGCATCGGCGTCGAGTTCAACGAGCAGAACTTGATGACGAAGATGTCGGCGACACTGGGCGCCCCGGGCTGACCGGTTCGAGCTTGGCCGGCCACCAGATGCGCCTGCCGAGATCGGTGGCGAGCGCGGGCACCAGCAGCGAGCGCACGATCAGCGTGTCCAGCAGCACGCCGAACGCCACGATGAAGGCGAGCTGGGCGAGGAACAGGATCGGGAGCACGGCCAGCGCGGAGAAGGTCGCCGCGAGGACCACCCCGGCCGAGGTGATCACACCGCCGGTCAGGGTGAGCCCGCGCAGCGTGCCTTCCCGCGTGCCGAGCCGCTTGGCCTCCTCGCGGACGCGCGTCATCAGGAAGATGTTGTAGTCGATCCCGAGCGCGACCAGGAAGACGAAACCGAACAGCGGCACCACCGGATCGGCGCCGGGGAAGTCCAGCACGTGGTTGAACACCAGCGCCGAGACGCCCATCGTGGTGGCGAACGAGAGCACCACGGTGGCGATCAGCAGCAGCGGCGCGAGCAGGGAGCGCAGCAGCAGGGCGAGCACGAGGAAGATCATCACCAGCACGATCGGGATGATCACCAGCCGGTCGCGTTCCGAGGTCAGCTGGGTGTCCAGCAGGGTCGCGGTCGGGCCGCCGACCTTCGCTTCGGCACCGTCGACGGAGTGCACGGCCGCGCGCAGGCGTTCGATGGTCGCGGTCGCCGCCGAGGAGTCCGGCGGGTCGGTGAGGGTGGCCTCGATCTTGGTCAGCGCGCCCGCCGGTTCGGCGCGCAGATCGGAGACGCCTTCGACGCGCGCGGCCGCTTCCACCGCCGGGGCCTGCGCGGTGTTCGCGATGATCACGGTGGGGGAGCCGGTGCCGCCGGGGAAGTGCCGCGAGAGGACCTCCTGCCCGGCGACCGAGTCGACCGGGGTGAGGAAGACGTCGGACTGCGCGGTGCCGGAAGCCTTGAGCTGCGGCAGGAACGCGGCCCCGGCGAGCAGCACCAGGACGGTGGCGATCCAGATCGCGCGCGGCGCGCGGGAGATCCACCCGGCGACCCGGCCCCACAGGCCACCGGTCTCCGGGTGCGGTGAGCCGAGCGCGGGGCGGAACGGCCAGAACGAGGCCCGCCCGCACAGCGCGAGCACCGCGGGCAGGAAGGTGATCGTGGTCAGCAGGGCGGCGCCGATGCCGATCGCGGCGACCGGGCCGAGGCCCTTGTTCGAGTTGAGGTCGCTGAACAGCAGGCACAGCACGCCGAGGATGACCGTGCCGGCGGAGGCGGCGATCGGCTCGATGGTGGCGCGCCAGGCCGACCGCAGCGCGATCTGCTTGTCGGCGGTGTCGCGCAGTTCTTCGCGGTAGCGCGAGACCAGGAGCAGCGCGTAGTCGGTGGCGGCGCCGAAGACCAGGATGAACAGGATGCCCTGGCTCTGCCCGTTGAGCGCGAGCACGTCGTTGTCGGCGAGCAGGTACACGGTCAGGCTCGCCAGCCCCAGCGCGAACACCGCCGACAGCAGCACCAGGAACGGCAGGATCGGGCTGCGGTAGACGATGATCAGGATCAGCGCGACCACCGCGCCGGCGACCAGCAGCAGGAGCCCGTCGATACCGCCGAAGGCCTCGCCGAGGTCGGCCGCCTGCGCGGCCGGGCCGGTGACCAGCACGGTCAGCCCGTCCGGTGCGCCACTGCCGAGCGCCGCACGCAGCGCTTCGACGCCCTCGCCGGGGTCGGTCCCGGCTTCGAGCAGCACCACCACCCGGGCCGCCTGGTTGTCCTGCGGGGCCGGGAGCACGGGCGACGCCCCGGCCAGACCGCGGGTCCGCTCGGCGAGGAACTGCTTGTCCGGCTCGGTCAGCCCACTGGCCCGCTCGATCACCACGATGGCCGGGATCGCTTGCGGCCCACCGAGTTGCTTCTGCAGTTCGGCGACCTCGGTGGCCTCGGCCGAAGCGGGGAGGAAGGCCGCGGAGTCGTTTTCGGCGACCTCGGCGAGCTTCCCGGCATAGGGTCCGCTCACCGCGCCGAGGGCGAGCCAGCCGACCACCAGCAGGGCCGGGAGCAGCCAGCGCAGGCGCGAGCGCGAGGTGGAGGTGCGATCGGCGATCATGGGATGATGTCCTCGTCTGTTACTTCGGCGAGCGGATATTTCGATGACCGAAACAGTAGGCCGGAGCCGGGCGAGCGGCAAATCGAAAGGGGTGGCGTGAGCGTGCACGAGGGCGCTGACCAGCGGCGGGTCGACGATGAGGTGCTGATCACCCTGGTCCGGCGGCTGACCGTGGAGTCCGACCGGTTCGCGGAGATGTTCGGGGAGGCACACGGCCTGCACCGCACCGACCTGAACGCGCTCGCGGTGATCATGGACGCGGCCCGGCACGGCGCGCCGATGAGCCCGAGCCAGCTCGCGACGGCGCTGCACCTGAGCGCGTCGGCCACCACCTCGGTGCTCGACCGCCTCGAGCGCGCCGGTCACCTGCACCGGGATCGCAGCGCCACCGATCGCCGGAAGGTCGAACTGCGGATGCACGAGCAGGCACGCGAGATCGGCTCGGCCTTCTTCCAGCCGCTGGGCAGGCGGTTCGCCGAAGCCTGGCAGGACCTCGGCGACGACGAGCGCCGGACGATCGCACGGTTCCTCGAACTGACCATCGACGCGACCACCGAAGTCCGCGGCGGGCTGACCGCGGATCCGTATAGTCCGTAGGCCCGGTTCCCTCGGCCCCGGCGGACAACGGAGTCCTCATGGCACACCCCGCAGACCACACAGCGCCCGCGACGAAGCGGAGGCGGACGCGTGAAGAGCGGAAGGTGCTGGCCAGCACCCTGGCAGGCACGACGATCGAGTGGTACGACTTCTTCATCTACGCCCAGGCCGCCGGCCTGGTGCTCGCGCCGCTGTTCCTGGCCCCGGTGAGCAAGGCCGCACCCGGGCTGGCCACGGTGATCTCGCTGGCCACCATCGGCATCAGCTTCCTGTTCCGCCCGCTCGGCGCGATCGTCGCCGGGCGCTACGGCGACAAGCTCGGCCGCAAGAAGATGCTCGTGCTGACCCTGGTGCTGATGGGCGTGGCCACCGCGCTGATCGGCGCGCTGCCCACCTACGACGACATCGGCGTGACGGCCCCGATCGTGCTGATCGTGCTGCGCATCGTCCAGGGGTTCTCGGCGGGCGGGGAGTGGGGCGGTGCCGCCCTGATGTCCGTCGAGCACGCGCCTGAGGGGCGTCGCGGGCTGTTCGGCGCCTACCCGCAGGTGGGCGTGCCGGTCGGGCTGATCCTGGCCACCGGGGTGCTGTGGATCATGACCACGGTGACCACGCCCGCCCAGTTCCAGTCCTGGGGCTGGCGGGTGCCGTTCCTGTTCTCCGTGGTGCTGATCGTGCTCGGCTACGCGATCCGGCGCGCGGTCGAGGAGAGCCCGGTCTTCCAGGAGATGCTGCGCCGCCGCAAGGAGTCCTCGGCGCCGCTGCGCGATCTGTTCAAGCACAACACCAAGCAGGTGGTGCTGACCGCGTTGATCTTCGTCGCCAACAACGCCGCCGGGTACCTGGTGATCGCCTACTTCATCTCCTACGGCACCGGCACGCTCAAGCTGTCGCGGCCCTCGGTGCTGCTGGCCATCGTGGTCGGTTCGTTCGGCTGGCTGGTCTTCACCCTCTACGGCGGCGCGCTTTCGGACCGGATCGGCCGCGTCCGCACCTTCCAGCTCGGGTACGCGCTGGTGTTCGTCTGGATGATCCCGCTGTTCCTGCTGATCGACACCCGCAACATCTGGCTGTTCGGCCTGGCGATCTTCGTGCTGACCATCGGGCTCGGCCTGTCCTACGGCCCGATGTCGGCGATGTACGCCGAGCTGTTCCCGACCGCGGTGCGGTATTCCGGGGTGTCGATCGGGTACGCGCTCGGCGCGATCCTCGGCGGCGCGTTCGCCCCGACCATCGCCGAACTGCTGGTGCAGAACACCGGCTGGGCGCCCTCGGTCGGGCTCTACATCATGGCGCTCTGCGTGGTTTCCTTCGTCGCGGTCTCGGCGGTGAAGGAAACCAAGGGCAACGACCTGAACGCCTGATCAGCAGCCCGGGGCGGGCGTGGACCTCGCGGTCGCGAACTCCACGCGCAGTTTGTCGTTGCGCGGCACCAGGAAGGCGGTGCCGCGCGACGCCCGCCAGTTCGCCGGGAGGAACACGTACTGGCCGCCGGACTGCAGGAGCAGCTTGAGCCCGGTGTACCGGAACTTGTAGGCGCTGTCGGGCTGGGCGCAGACGTCCTCGCGCACGCCCTCGGCGCTGATGTTGAGGCTCTGCGCGCTGTACAGGGTCGCGGCCGGTCTGGACCGGAGCCCGGCCGCGACCTCGAACGCACTGCGCGTGCTGGCCGCCCCCGCGTAGTCCGCGACCGCCCACATCAGGGCGAAGGCCGTCAGGAGGTAGGCGCACACCCATTCGGCCACCGACAACCGGGAACGCCGCCTGCCGGAGCTCGCACCCAGCCGGTGCCAGGCCCCGGCCAGCAACCCCACGCCGAGCGCGAGGCCCAGGCCCGGCAGCCCGGCGAGGTGCCGGAACGGCGCCGGGTCGTCGATCACCGCCACGGCCAGTCCGATGAGGACGGTGCCGGTGACCCCGGCCACCGGCGTGCCCACCCGCAGCAGCCGTTCCCAGGTGGCGGTGGAGAGCCGGTGCCGCAGCGTCCGCGTGAGGCCGAGCAGGAGGAACCCCGCGCCGGCCGCCGCGCCGATCGGCAGCACCAGCCCGTTGACCCCGCGGCCGAAGATCTCGTCCGCGGTCTGCCCCAGCACGGTGTAGTGCACGCGGAAGTAGCCGAAGTACGTCTGCGTGTAGAGCAGGCCGAAGTAGTACAGCAGCGCGGTCAGCAGGGTGATGTTCGCGGCCACCGACGCGAGCACCCTGGCCGCGCGGCCGGTCCTCGGCTCTTCGGCGGGCGGGCGTGCCCGCAGCCGGTGGTGGCGCGGCGCGGCCACCGGCTCAGGTGCCCGGACCGGACTTGGGTTCCGGCTCCGGTTCCGGCTCGGGTCCCGGTTCCTGCTCGGGTTCTGGCTGGGGATCGGGAACCTCCGGGTCGGGCTTTTCGGCTTCCTCCACCGGTTGCTCACCTGGCCGGCACTTCCTGGCCTGCACGACGATCCGGCCACCGGGCCGCACCGGCGACGGCGTGATCGAGGCGACGCAGTTGCCGGAACCTTCGATGACCACCTTCACCCCGCAGCTGTTCTCGCACTCGGTCGCCAGTTCCCCCAGCAGGGCGTTGCGCACCTCATCCGGAGTGGCCCCGCCGCCGTAGATGTCGTCGCTGTAGTTGATGGGGCTTCGCGGGACGTCCGCCGGCTCACCGGGTTCCCCCGGCTGCTCACCCGGCTCGCCGCCGCTGTCGTCCCCGGTACCGCCCGGCTCTTCAGCGGGCACCTCCGCGGTCTGGGTGCCGCTGGGTACCCCGGCCGGGTCCTCCGCCGGGTCGGTTCCGCCACCGCAGGCCGTCAGCACCAGGCACAGGGCGGCAATAGTTGTCCGTTTCATCGCTTTTTCACCTTCCCCTCACCGGGGAGGACGGTCACCGGGCCCAACCTGATACACCCTTCGCCCGGATGGCGGTACCGGTGTGGAGAAGGTGTCCACCTGTGCCGGTGGATCGTGGCCGGTCTCTCCCTGGGACGGGCGCGGCCGGACGTGCGAACTTGGGCGGATGCGTGCTCTGGTGGACGACCTGCGCCGGGAACTCCCGGCCGACCGGCTGGTGCTCGACCCCGATCTGGTCCCCGGTTTCGTGCACGACGAGGCCGAGTGGGCCCCGCACGGCACGCCCTGCGTCGTGGTCCGGCCCCGCACCGCCGAAGAGGTGCGGGCCGTGGTGCGGGCGTGTGTGCGGTACCGGGTGCCGCTCGTGCCGCGGGGCGCGGGCACGGGCCTGTCCGGCGGCGCGAACGCGATCGACGGCGGCGTGGTGCTCAGCACCGCGCTGATGACCGAGATCCGCGAGATCGACCCGGTGGAGCGGCTCGCCGTGGTGCAACCGGGCGTGGTCAACGACGACTTGCGGGCCGCGTGTGCCGAGCGCGGCCTCTGGTACCCGCCCGATCCGGCCAGCGCGCCGTGGTCGACCCTCGGCGGCAACGTGGCCACGAACGCCGGGGGCATCTGCTGCGCCAAGTACGGCGTTACCCGCGACTACGTGCTCGCCCTCGAAGTGGTCACCGGCACCGGGGAACTGGTCCGGCTGGGCAGGCGCACAGCCAAGGGCGTCGCGGGCTACGACCTCGCCGGGCTGATGGTCGGTTCGGAGGGCACGCTCGGTGTGGTCACCGAGGTGACCGTCCGGTTGCGCCCGCGGCGCGAGCCCGAGCACACCGTCGCCGGGTACTTCTCGTCCATTGTGGACGCGGGGCGGGCGGTGACCGCGGTGGGCGCGGCCGGGCTGACCCCGTCGGCGCTGGAGCTGATCGACCGGCACTGCCTGGCCGCGGTGGACCGGTGGAAGAACATGGGCCTGTCCGCGGACGCCGACGTGGTGCTGCTCGGCCGCACCGACGCCCCGGGCGCGGCGGGGGAGCGCGAAGTCGAGGCCATGCTGGCGTGCTTCGAAGGAGCCGGGGCGACCTGGGCCGCGCGCTCCACCGACCAGGAGGAGGCCGACGCGCTGTTCGCCGCGCGGCGGCTCGCCTACCCCGCGCTGGAGCGGCTGGGGCCGGTGCTCACCGAGGACGTGTGCGTGCCGCGGGCCGCGGTGCCGGAAATGCTGGCCCGCATCGAAAAGACGGCCGCGGAGTCGGACACGCTGATCGCCAACATCGCGCACGCCGGGGACGGCAACCTGCACCCGCTGCTGATCACCCCGCCGGGGGACGAGGACGCCCGCCGCCGCGCGCAGGCCGCGTTCGACCGGATCATGGCCGACGCCATCGACCTCGGCGGCACGGTCACCGGTGAGCACGGCGTCGGCCTGCTCAAACGGGACGGCCTGCGTGCCGAGCTGGGCCCGGCCGTGCTGGACCTGCACCGCGCGGTCAAGGAAGCACTCGACCCGCACGGCATCCTCAACCCCGGCAAGGTGTTCAGCCGCGCGCCCGGAGCGCGCTGAGCACGTCGTGCAGCCGCAGCGCCAACTGCACTTCGAGCGCGCGCCGCGGTTCGCGCCAGTCCGGCCCCAGCAGCCGGTCGACGCGGTCGAGCCGCTGGTAGAGGGTGTTCGCGTGGACGTGCAGCAGTTCGCAGGTCCGCGTGTGGTGGCGGGACTGTTCGAGGTAGGTCAGGAGCGTGGTGGCGAGGTCGCGCCGCCGGTCGCGATCGTGGGCCAGCAGCGGCCCGACGGTGTCGTCGATGAACACCCGCAGTTCGTCCCGGCCCGCCTGCCCGAACAGCGAACGGTAGATGCCGAGTTCCGCGTCACGGGCGCAGTCGCGGGCCCGGCCGAGGGCGAGCAGCACGGTAGCGGTCTGGCGGGCGGACTCGTGTGCGGTCCGGATCGCGTGGACGCCGCCGGAACAGGCCGAGACGCCGACCGCGCACGGCAGGTCCAGGCGGCGCAACCACTCGGCGACCCGCTCCGAGCCGGCCCCGGGCAGCAGCGCGACGAGGTGGCCGGTGTGCTCGGCCGACCAGCCGCCGAACTCCGCCGCGACCCGCGAGGCCAGTGCGGCGGCCTGCCGCGGCTCGGTGTCACCGGGATCGAAGACCGCGACGGTTCGCACCTCCGCGATCGAGATCCCGGCGCTGCGAGCGCGCCGCCGCAGCCCGGCTTCGTCGGTGCCGGGGGAGAGCAGGGCGCTGACGAACTCGCCGCGCGTGCGCATCTCCGCTTCCGCGCGGGACTGCTCCGAGGTGATCACCACCGCCACGGAGGTCGCGCCGAGGCCGAGCAGGCGTGCGGCCTCGGCGTCTTCGGCGGCTGATCCGCGGGCTACGAGACAACCGGCGTACCCGCTGCGCAGCTCGACCGGCGCGAGTACCGCGCCGGGTTCGCCCGCTTCCGGTACCCGCTCGTCCGGCGCACCGGCGAGCACTTCGTGGTCCGCGCCGAACACGGTGACCGGACCACCCAGCGCGCGGGTCAGTTCGGTGGCGATCTCGGCGTACCCACCACCACCGATCACCGCGGCGGTCAGTTGTTCGCGCAGTTCGTCCGCCCGTCGCAGGGTCGCGTTCGCGGCGCGCAGTTCGTCGACGAGCCGGCGGTGTTGCTCGAACAACCCGGCGTTGTGCAGTGCGACCGCCGCGTGCGACGCGAGCGCGGCGAGCAGCTCGACCTCGCCGCCGTGGAAGGACCGGGGACGGCGATCGGCGGCCAGCAGCACCCCGATCGCCTCGTCGCCGCGGATCAGCGGGACGCCGAGGATGCCGCCCAGCTGCTCGCTTTCCGCGGCCGCGTCCACCGCGGCGACGTGCTCGACGCGGGTGTCGCGCAGGTAGTGCTCGCTCCACATCGGCTCGCCGGTCCGCACCACGCGCCCGCCGAGTCCGCTGCCGTCCGCCAGTTCGATACCGCGCAGCACCGAGCCCATGGACCCGTCGACCACCTCGATGCGCAGGGTGCCGTCGGCCCGCCGGAGCATGAGGTAGGCGACGTCCACGTCGAGCAGGCGCCGCGCCTGCGCCGCGACCTCGCTGAGCACCTCGCCGGAGTCACGCAGCGTGGTCAGGCGGCGGGCGAGGTCGTTGAGCACGGTCAGCTCGGCGGCGTGCCGTCTCCGGGCGTCGAGCCGCCGGCGGATGGCGAAGGCCCGATCGGCTTCCAGCGCGACCCGCTCACGTTGCGCCCCGGATGTGCTGGTCAGCTGGTCGCGCCGGAAATCCTCCAGTTCGATGGCCGGGCGCTCGTCGGCGAGCAGGCGCAGCCAGGAGTCCGGGGTCGGCATGGGTCCATCATGGAGACCCCCTCCCGGATCGGCACCTTTTGCGGAGGTTCTGCCCATGGGGGCGTCCTCCGCCACGCGACACGAATGTGGCTTTGGGGGCGGATTCGGCCCCCAAAGCCACATTCGTGGCAGGCGCGCCCGGTCAGCCGCGGGCGGGGGTGCGTTCGAAGGAGACCCGGTGCAGGCGGCCGGGGTACTCGTCGGCCACGTACAGCTCCCCGCCCGCGTCCACGCCGAACGCGGTGACGTCGGTGGGGAAGGTGCCGATCTCACCGTCGGTGTAGGTGCCGTCGGGGTTCTCCCGGACCGCCCAGGCGGTGCCGCGGCAGAAGTCGGTGGCCACGTAGGTGCCCGCCACCAGGTTCGCGTACTGGCGGCCGCGGTAGACGTGCCCGCCGATCACCGCGCAACCCTGCTCACCGGAGACGTAGTCGAACACCGGCCCGGTGTACTTCGCCGACGCGGTGCAGCGGTCCTGGTTGTACACCACCGGACCCTCCATGCAGGACCAGCCGAAGTTCACCCCGCCCTGGTGCGCCCGGATGTGGTCCACCTCTTCGAACCGGCCCTGGCCCACGTCGCCGATCCACAGCGAACCGTTGTGCGGGTCGAACGAGAACCGCCACGCGTTGCGCAGGCCGTACGCCCAGATCTCCGTGCGCACCCCGGCGTTGCCGACGAACGGGTTGTCACCCGGCACGCAGTACGGCTTCGCGCCGCAGGTCCGGCTCACGTCCAGGCGCAGGATCTTGCCGAGCAGCGTGTCCAGCTTCTGCCCGGTGGCCAGCGGATCCCCGGCGCCGCCACCGTCGCCGATGGACCAGTACAGGTAGCCGTCCGAGCCGAACGCGACCTGCCCGCCGTTGTGGTTGGGGAACTGCGAGTGCTCCTGCGACAGCAATTCCTGCACCGAACCGGTGTCCAACCGAAGCCGCGCCAGTGTCACCGCGTGATCCGGTGCGCGCGTGTAGGCCACGTACGCCACGTTGCGGTCCTTCGACAGCGCCAGGCCGAGCAATCCGCGCTCGACCTCGGCCGAACTGATCCGCGCGCTGAGGTCCGCCACCGGTTTCGCGGCCAGGCCCGTGCTCGGGTGGTAAGAGCGGATCACCCCGCGCTTCTCGGTGACCAGCAGCCTGCCGTCACCGACCGGCACGATCGCCGTGGGGTTCTGCAGGCCCGAGGCCACTTCGGTGGTGACGACGCTGATCTCGTCCAGCGGCACGCCCGCGGCACGGCCCTGCTCCGCCCCGCCCGCCGCGGGCAGCAGTGGCCCCAGCAACGCGGTGACGGCGAGCGGAACGACCAGGGACAACCGTTTCCACGGGTGAAGTCGCGACATGTGGGCTCCAGACGCCGTCGGGGACTCGCAGACCATCGGTCCAATGGTCTGGTCCAATTCAAGCAGGCGCCCGCGTGCCGCGGTACCCCCGAAAAGGACGGCGCCTATTCCACGGTGACGCTCTTCGCCAGGTTGCGCGGGCGGTCGATCTCGCGGCCGAGGGTCTTCGCCAGGTGGTAGGCGAACAGCTGCAGGGCCACCGAGAGGGTGATCGGCGCCAGTTCGCGTTCCGCCCTCGGCACCCTGATCACGTCGGTGACCAGGCCCTCGGGCAGGTCGGCGTCGGTCACGGCGATGACCGGGCCGCCGCGTGCCTTGATCTCCTCGATGGTCGAAAGGTTCTTCGCGAGCAGGTCGTCGCCCGGCAGCACGACCACGGTCGGCATCTCCGGGTTGATCAGTGCCAGCGGCCCGTGCTTGAGCTCGGAGGCCTGGTAGGCCTCGGCGTGCACGTACGAGATCTCCTTGAGCTTCTGCGCGCCTTCCCTGGCCACCGGCCAGCCCTGCACGCGCCCGACGAAGAACATGTGCTCGGCCCGCGCGTACCGCCGGGCGATCTCGGCGATGCCCGCCTCCTGCTCGAGGATGCCGCTCAGCTGCGAGGGCAGCGCGAGCAGCCCGTCGACCAGCCGCCTGCCGTCGGCCATGGACAGGTCGCGGACGCGGCCGAGTTCCAGCGCCAGCAACGCCAGCGCCACGCCCATGTTCGTGAAGGACTTGGTCGCGGCCACCGAGATCTCCGGGCCGGCGTGCAGGAACAGCCCGCTGCCGCACTCGCGGGCGATCGAGCTGCTCACCACGTTGACCAGGCCGATCACCCGGCCGCCCTTGCGCTTGAGCTCGTGCACCGCGGCGAGGGTGTCCAGGGTTTCGCCGGACTGGCTGATCGCCACGTACAGCGTCTCCGGGTCGACCACGGGATTGCGGTAGCGGAACTCCGACGCCGGTTCGGCGTCGGCCGGGATGCGGGCGAGCTGCTCGATCAGCTCGGCGCCGAGCTGCCCGGCGTAGTAGGCCGAGCCGCAGCCGAGCAGCTTCACCCGGCGGATCTGCTGGTACTCCCGCGGGGACAGGCCGATGCCGTCGAGCCGGGCGGACATGAACCGGCGGTCCAGCCGCCCGCGCAGGCAGCGGTCCACCGCGCCGGGCTGCTCGCTCATCTCCTTGAACATGAAGTCGGGGTGCTCGCCCAGTTCGTAGTCGATCGACCCGGCTTCGAGCGCGGTCGGCGGGCGGGTGGTGGAGCGGGCTGTGATGTCGCCGGGGTCGCCGGTGTCGTTCATGGTGCTGGTCTCGTAGCCGTCGGCGGTCACCGTGGCCAGCTCGTCGTCCTCGAGGTAGATCACCTTCTCGGTGAACCGCACGAGCGCGGCGGTGTCCGAGGCGATCAGCATCTCCTTCTCGCCGAGCCCCAGCACGATCGGGCTGCCGCGGCGGACGGCGACCAGCTCACCCGGGTTCGCCGCGTCCAGCGCGATCACGCCGTACGTACCCTCCACTTGGGACAGTGCGTCTCGTACCTTGTCCGCCAGGGTGGGCTTGTCGCTGCGGGCGATCAGGTGGGCGAGCACCTCGCTGTCGGTTTCCGAAGCCAGCTCCACGCCGTCGGCGGTCAGCCGCGCGCGCAGTGCGTCGGAGTTCTCCAGCACGCCGTTGTGCACGATGGCGATGCGGCCGGTGGCGTCCAGGTGCGGGTGGGCGTTGCGGTCACTGGGTTCGCCGTGGGTCGCCCAGCGGGTGTGCGCGATGCCGGTGGTGCCGCTCAGCCCGCCGGGGATGACCCGGCGCAGGTCGGCCACCCGGCCCGCGGTCTTGTGCACCTCGAGCCCGCCGTCCCCGGCCACCGCGACACCGGCGGAGTCATACCCCCGGTACTCGAGCCGGTGCAGGCCCTCCACCAGCAAGGGCACCGCGTTCTTCGAGCCGACGTAACCGACGATGCCGCACATCCGCGAAACTCCTTCAGCCGTAGACGATGCGCCGGAGCTGCCGTTCCGACAGCTCCGGCGCCGCGACCGGGCGCACCGCGAGTTCTTCGCGCAGCAACGGCCAGATGCGGGCGTTCGGGAGCTGCCGGGCACGCAGCTCGGCATGGCGCCGGCGCACGTACTCCTCCGGTGTCTCGACGAAATAACCCATCACGTCGGAGACCACGCGCCTGGCGATGGCGGACGGCAGACCGCTGGTCCTGACCACGTGGCGCAGCAGGTCCTCCGGTACTTCGTCCCCCACGCCGGTCAGCATGGCACCGGCGCGGGGGCTGCCCCAAATCCCGTGCCCGGATTCGGGCACGTCACCACTTGTCGTGCACCAGCGGGCGGATCAGCTCGTCGTAGACCGCGCGGACGGTGGCCGCCGCGTCACCGTCCACAGTGGGCAGAGCCGTCGCGGCGGTGTTCGCGCGGGCCTGTTCCGGGTTCCTGGCGCCGGGGATGACCGTGGTCACGCCGGGCTGGTCGAGGATCCAGCGCAGGGCGAACTGGGCGAGCGTCCGGCCCTGGGGGACCACCGCGCGCAACCGGTCGACGGCTTCGAGGCCGACCTCGTAGGGCACCCCGGCGAAGGTCTCGCCGACGTCGAACGCCTCGCCGTGGCGGTTGAAGTTCCGGTGGTCGTCGGCGGCGAAGGTGGTGTCCTTCGTGTACTTGCCCGACAGCAGGCCCGAGGCGAGCGGGACCCGGACGATGATCGCGGCACCGGCCTCGGCGGCGGCGGGCAGCACCCGCTCCAGCGGCTTGAGGCGCAGGCAGTTCAGGATGATCTGGACCGAGGCGACGTTCGGCCTGGCCAGCGCGGTCAGCGCCTCCTCGCAGGTCTCCACGCTGACGCCGTAGCGAGCGATCCGGCCCTTCTCGACCAGGTCGTCGAGCGCGTCGAAGACGGCGTCGCTCGAATAGACCGGGGTGGGCGGGCAGTGCAGCTGGACCAGGTCGAGGGTGTCCATGCCGAGGTTGCGCCGGGACCGGTCGGTCCACGCCGCGAAGTTCGCGGCCGTGTAGTTCTCCGGCACCTGCTCGACGCGGCGGCCCATCTTGGTGGCCACGAACACCTCACCGGCGTGCTCGGCGCGGAACCGGCCGACGAGCTGCTCGCTGCGCCCGTCGCCGTAGACGTCGGCGGTGTCGAAGAAGGTGACGCCCTCCTCGGCCGCGGTCCGGAGCACGGCCAGCGCGTCGTCCTCGCCGATCTCGCCCCAGTCGGCTCCGAGCTGCCAGCACCCCAGCCCGATCGCGCCGACGCCCCGGCCGAGCCGCTTCACTTCGCGAGTTTCCATGCCGCGATTCTGGCACCGGCCTCAGGTGGTGGCCGCGACCAGTGGCCAGGAGAACAACGCGGCGACCAGTCCCGCGGCGGGGAAGGTGAGCACCCAGCCGCCGATGATGTTGCCCGCGGTGCCCCAGCGGACGGCGGAGAACCGGCGGGTGGCCCCGGCGCCCATGATCGCCGAGGTGATGGTGTGCGTGGTGGAGATCGGCGCGCCGAAGCCGAGCGCGGCCACGTACAGCACCGAACTGGCGGTCGCCTCGGAGGCGAAGCCCTCGGGCGGGCGCAGGTCGATCACCTTGCGGCCCAGGGTGGCGATGATCCGCCGCCCGCCGGAGTAGGTCCCCGCCGCGAGCACCGCGCTGATCAGGAAGTACACCCAGACGGGGATCTCCCAGTCGGTCTGGTAGCCACCGGCGACCAGCGCCAGCACCACGATGCCCATCGACTTCGCCGCGTCCTGCATGCCGTGCCCGACCGCCATCGCCGCGGCCGAACAGGTCTGCGCGACGCGGAAGCCGCGGTTGAGCTTCTTCGGGTGCCCGCGCCGGAAGATCCACAGCACCGCCAGCATCAGCAGGTAACCCAGCGCGAAGCCGAGCAACGGGGAGATCAGCATCGGCAGCACCACGTCCTCGACGATGCCGCCCCACAGCACCACGCCCGCCGCGGGCAGGGTGGCCCCGACCAGCCCGCCGACCAGCGCGTGCGACGAGCTCGAGGGCAGGCCGAAGTACCAGGTCACCAGGTTCCAGCCGATCGCGCCGAGCAGTCCGCAGCAGACCACGGTCAGCGCGGTGACCCCCGGCGGCAGCTGGACGATCCCGGCGCCGACGGTCTTGGCCACCTTGGCGCCGAAGAACGAGCCGACCAGGTTGCCCACCGCGGCCAGCGCCAGCGCGGCCCGGATGCTCAGCGCGCGCGTCGAGACCGAGGTGGCGATGGCGTTGGCCGCGTCGTGGAAACCGTTGGTGTAGCTGAACCCGACCGTCAGCGTGATGGCGGCGATGACCGCCACCAGTTCGGCGTCCACTCAGGACTCCTTGACCGTGATCGCCTCGACGGTGTTGGCCACCTGTTCGAAGGCGTCCGCGGCCTCCTCCAGCGCGTCGCCGATCTCCTTGAGCTTCAGCACGGTCAGCGCGTCGTACTCGCCGCTGAACAGGCGGACGAGCAGGTGGCGGTAGATCCGGTCGGCCCGGTTCTCCAGTTCGTTCGAGCCGACCCAGTAGTACTTGAGGTCGTTCTTGGCGGCGAAGTCCTCGAACGCGCGTGCCGCCAGGTCGCCGAGTTCGCGCAGCACCTCGAGCTGCTCGCACATCTCCGGCGGCGGGCGCTGGTCGTCGAAGGCGCAGTAGAGGTGGGCCAGCGTGGCGGCGCCTTCGAGGTGGTCGATCACGTCGTCGAGGCGGGCGCCGAGCCGGTACATGTCGTCGCGGTCGAACGGGGTGATGAACGAGGAGTTGAGCTTGTTGTACAGCTCGTGGGTGAGTTCGTCGTTCTCGTGCTCGATGTCGACGAGCTTGGTGCTCAGCGCCTCGGCGTCCAGCCCCGGTGTGCCCAGGTCGGCCATGGCTCCGGCGGCTCTGGCGGTGTTGCGGGCAGCCCGGATGTAGAACTCGAACAACTCGGGCTGCTTCGGCCGAAGTCGCAGGCGCATGATCACCGTTTACCCCCGGCGGCGAGCGTGGAAACCGCCCGGCCCGCGTGCCGCCGCCCTCGCCGGTGAGCCAGATCACCGGACTGGGTGCTTCATTACCGACAGGAAACCGTTAGGTTAGGGCAGCCTAAGCAAGCGGGTCGGTGAGAGGAGTTCCGGTGGAGGACGGTATCCGCGGCGGCGTCGCGGTGGTCACCGGGGCGGGCCGGGGGATCGGGGCGGCGGTCGCCGGGGCGCTGGCCTCGGCGGGAGCGACGGTCGCCGCACTCGACCTCGACGCCGGGGGACTGGCCGGGGTCGCCGCCGGGACGGACGGGCGGATCGTGCCGTTCACCCTCGACGTCACCGATTCCGCCGCGGTCGCCGACGTGGTCGAGCGGGTCGAGCGTGAACTCGGGCCGATCACCATCGGCGTTCCGGTGGCCGGGATCCTGCGGCCGGGTTCGGTGTGCGAGACCAGCGACGAGGACTGGGCCGCGACCTTCGCGGTCAACACCACCGGCGTGTTCACCCTGCTGCGGGAGATCTCCCGGCGGATGGTGCCGCGGGGCGAAGGCGCGCTGGTGACCGTCGGGTCCAACGCCGCCGGGGTGCCGCGGATGGGGATGGCCGCCTACGCCGCCTCCAAGGCCGCGGCCACCATGCTGACCCGCTGCCTCGGGCTCGAACTGGCAGGCTCCGGCATCCGCTGCAACGTGGTTTCGCCCGGCTCCACCGACACCGACATGCAGCGTCTGTTGTGGACGGACGAAAACGGGGCGGCGCGGGTGATCGCGGGTGACCCGGAGCAGTTCCGTGCGGGGATCCCGCTGGGGCGCATCGCCGATCCGGCCGACATCGCCGACGCGGTGCTGTTCCTCGTCTCGGCCAGGGCCCGGCACATCACCATGCAGAACCTCTACGTCGATGGCGGAGCGACACTGCGTGCGTGATCTCCGTGACCACCGCACGTCTTCCACTGAGATAAATCTTAGGTTAGGCTTTCCAAATAACGACAGTCTGCGGCGAGCGGTCACCACCGCCGAGTTGGCTTTGCGAAAGGGAATGACCAGTGTCCTCACCTGCTCTGGCGCGACCGCGTCCGGTGCACCGGGCGGCCGATCTGCTGGCCGCCTACCTGCCGGGTTCGTTCTACTTCTCCTCGGGCCGGGGGTCGCTGCTGGCGGACGGGGTGCACACGGCCGTGCAGGCCGGGCACGGGCAGCGGGCGCGGGCCGCGGCGGAGGCGCTCGTCGCCGCGGATGTGGCGGGGGTCGAGGAACCGGTCGTGGTCGGGGCGATCGGCTTCCGGCCTGACTCGGAGGCGAGCCTGGTCGTGCCCGCGGTGGTGCGCCGGGCAGGCCGACCTGGCCGGGAGGGGCCGGCGGGCGCGCTCGACGGCACCTCGTGGTCCATCACGCCGAAGCCGGAGCCGGAAACCTACGCGGCGAGCGTGCGCCGCGCGCTGGAGCTGATCGGCGACGGGGAACTGGGCAAGGTCGTGCTCGCCCGGTGCCTGGAACTGACCTCGGGCACCCCGGTCTCGGTGCCCGCGCTGCTGGCGAGGCTGGTGCGGGCGGACCCGGCCGCGCACGTGTTCGCCGCCGACGTGAGCGCCCCGGGGGACCCCGCGCCGCGCACGCTGGTCGGCGCGAGCCCGGAACTGCTGGTGTCGCGCCACGGCTCGACGGTGGTGGCGAACCCGCTGGCCGGATCCCTGCCGCGCGTCGCAGACGAAGCGGAGAACCGCCGCCGGATCGAGACGCTGCTGGCGTCGGCGAAGGACCGTGCGGAGCACGCCCACGTGGCCGCGCAGGTCGCCGACGTGCTGACCGGGTTCTGCGCCGGACTGGACGTGCCGGAAGAGCCGTCGGTGATCGGCACGCCGACCATGTGGCACCTCTCGACCCGCATCAGCGGGCGGATCGCCGACCCCGCCATCTCCTCGCTGGCACTGGCCGAAGCGCTGCACCCGACGCCCGCCGTCTGCGGGGTGCCGGTCGAACGCGCCCGCGACACGATCGCCGAACTGGAGCCCGAGGACCGCGGCTACTACTCGGGGCTCATCGGCTGGACCGACCTGCACGGCGACGGGGAGTGGGTGGTCACCATCCGCAGCGCCGAGGTGTGCGACCGCACGGTCCGGCTGTTCGCCGGTGCCGGGGTGGTCGCCGGTTCGGACCCGGCCGCCGAACTCGCCGAGACGAGCGCCAAGTTCCGCACCCTGCTGCGCGCGCTCGGCCTGGAGGGGGCGGCATGAGCGCCGACCACGTGGCCTGGCCGCCGGAAACCGCCGCGCACTACCGCGCCGCCGGGTACTGGCGCGGCCAGACCTTCGGCTCGCTGCTGACTTCGGTGGCCGAGGCCTACGCCGGGCGCACGGCCGTGGTGGGGGAGCGCGACGGCGAAACCTCGCGCTGGACCTTCGCCGAACTCGACGAACGGGCGCACCGGATCGCCGCGGGCCTGGCCGATTCCGGGGTCCGCGCGGGCGACCGCGTGGTGGTGCAGCTGCCGAACGTCCCGGAGTTCCTGCCGGTGGTGTTCGGGCTGTGGCGGGCCGGGGCGTGGCCGGTGTTCGCGCTGCCCGCCCACCGCGACAGCGAACTGCGGCACTTCGCCGCGCAGAGCGAGGCCGTGGCGATCCTGACCGTGGGCGAGCACGAGCGGCACGACCACGCCGCCACCGCACGGACCGTCGCCGCCGACGTGGATTCGGTGCGGGACGTGCTGGTCGTCGGGTCGCCGGAGTTCACCGACCTCGCCGCGACCGCGCCGCGCGAACTGCCGGACCCCGATCCGGCCGGGGTGGCGTTCCTGCAACTGTCCGGCGGGAGCACCGGGCTGCCGAAGCTGATCCCGCGGACGCACGACGACTACCTCTACAGCGTCCGCGAGAGCGCGCGGATCTGCGCGCTGCGCCCGGAAAGCGTGTACCTGGCGGCACTTCCGGTGGCACACAACTACCCGCTCAGCTCGCCGGGCGTGCTCGGCGCGCTGCACGCGGGCGCGGCCAGCGTGCTCGCCCCGCGCCCGGACGCGGACACCGCGTTCCGGCTGATCGAGTCCGAAGGCGTGACCATCACCGGGGTGGTGCCGCCACTGGCCGCCGCCTGGGTGCAGGCCGCCGCGCGCACCACCCGCGATCTGTCCACTTTGGACGTCCTGCTGGTCGGGGGCGCCAAGTGCGGCCGTGAACTCGCCGAGCGGATCGGGCCCGCGCTGGGTTGCCGCCTGCAACAGGTGTTCGGCATGGCCGAGGGCCTGGTCTGCTACACGCGGCTCGACGACCCCGAGGAGATCGTGCTCGGCACGCAGGGGCGCCCGATCTCGCTCGACGACGAGATCCGCGTGGTGGATCCGGGCGACCCGGCGGCGACGTCGGCGGACGTGGTGCCCGAAGGCGAGATCGGCGCGCTGCTGACCCGCGGGCCGTACACCATCCGCGGTTACTTCCGGGCCCAGGAGCACAACGCCACCGCGTTCACCGCCGACGGCTTCTACCGCACCGGCGACCTGGTCCGGCGGACGCCGACCGGGCACCTCGAGGTGGTCGGCCGGGCCAAGGAACAGATCAACCGGGGCGGGGAGAAGGTGGCCGCCGAAGAGGTGGAGAACCACCTGATGGCCCACCCGGACGTGCTCGACGCGGCCGTGGTCGCCGTACCGGACGAGTACCTGGGCGAGCGGACCTGCGCCTACGTGGTGCCGGTCGCCGGCGGCGCGCCGACCGGTGCGCAACTGCGCCGGTTCGTGCGCGAGCGCGGGGTCGCCGCGTTCAAGGTGCCCGACCTGGTCCAGGTGGTCGAGGCCTTCCCGGTGACCGGGGTGGGCAAAACCAGCAAGCGCGAACTGCGGGCGGCACTGGCCGCCGTCGCGAAAGGGTGAAGCGTGTCCCTGCCGAAGATCGATCCCTACCCGCTGCCCACCGCGGCCGAGCTGCCGTCCGGCCGCGTCGACTGGCGGCCCGACCCGGCCAGGGCGGCGCTGCTGGTGCACGACGCGCAGCGGTACTTCCTGGCGCCGTACGAAGGTGCGCCGATCCCGGAGATGGTCGCCAACATCGCCGCGCTCGTCACGGCGGCGCGGCAGGCGGGCGTGCCGGTGTTCTACACCGCGCAGCCGGGCCGCCAGGCCGCGGCCGACCGGGGGCTGCTGACCGAGTTCTGGGGTGACGGCATCAGCGCGGTCATCGACGACGACCCGCGGGCCGCGGACATCGTCGACGAGCTGGCCCCGGCGCCGTCGGACACCGTGCTGACCAAGTGGCGCTACAGCGCCTTCCAGCGCAGCACCTTCACCGAGCAGCTCGCCGGGCTCGGCCGCGACCAGCTGCTGATCACCGGCGTGTACGCGCACATCGGCTGCCAGGCCACCGCGGTCGAGGCGTTCATGCGCGACGTCCGGCCGTTCTTCGTCGCCGACGCGGTCGCGGACTTCTCCCGCGAGTTCCACGACCAGGCCTGCGAGTACGTCGCGCAGCGCTGCGGCGTCGTCACCACCACCGCCGGCGCGCTGTCCGCGCTGTCGGCGCCGATCCCCGCTGGAGCCCGACGATGAGCACCACCGGTTTGACCGCCGAGCAGATCCGCGCCGACGTGGCCGGCCTGATCGGCTGCGACGAGGCCGAACTGACCCCCGACGCCGATCTGCTCGACCTCGGCCTCGACTCGATCCGGATCATGGGCCTGATCGAGCGCTGGCGCGCGGCGGGCGCGACCGGCCTGGAGTTCGCCGACCTGGCCGAGCAGCCGCAGCTGGGGCACTGGACGGCCGTGCTGGCCGGGGAGCGCGCGTGAACCGCGCGGAGCAACGGCGCCGGTACCGCGAGCGGATCGCCGAGGTCCGCGCGGGCACGACCGCGGAGAAGGTGCCGTACCCGATCCGCATCCGCAAGGCCGAGGTGCTGCGCACCAGCGAGGTCGGCGCCGGGCTGATCCGGGTCACCCTCGGTGGTCCCGGGACCGCCGGGTTCGAGGCGCACTCACCCGACGAGCACGTGAAGCTGATCTTCCCGGAGGCGGACGGCACGCTGCGGCTGCCGGAGCCCGACGGCGACATGCTGCGCTGGCCCCGGCCGTCGCCGACCTCGCGTGAGTACACCGTCCGCCGCTACGACCCGGTCACCGGTGAGCTCGACCTCGATGTCGCGCTCCACGACGGGGGACTGGGCGCGGACTGGGCCCGGTCGGTGCGCCCGGGCGACGTCGCGCACGTGGCCGGTCCGCCCGGCGGGCTGATCGTGCCGCACAACTACGACCGCTACCTGCTCGCCGGTGACCTCACCGCGCTGCCCGCCATCGCCCGGTGGCTCGAAGAACTGCCGCGCACGGCGGCGGGCTGGGCGTTCATCGAGGTCGCCGGCGAGGGCGAGCAGATCGAGCTGCACCCGCCGGAGGACGTCGAGGTGCACTGGCTGCACCGCGGTGGCGCGCCCGCCGGGACCAGCGACGTGCTGGAGAAGGCCGTGCGCGCGGTCCGCGTGCCCGAGGGCGAACGGCTCTACGTCTGGCTGGCGGGTGAGGCGGGCGTGCTCAAGCCGCTGCGCCGCTGGGTGCGTGACGAACTGCGGCTCGGCCGCGGTGACCACGACATCACCGGCTACTGGAAGCGCGGCGTCGCCGACTTCGACGACGAGCACGAGCACGACCACCAGCACGAACACCACTGATCCCCGAGCAACTCCCCCTGTCACACCGCAACCCCGAGGAACAACATGTCCATCGCCAGAACCTCCCGAATCGCCGGCGCGCTGGTGCTCGCCCTCGCCGTGGCCGCGGGCTGCGGCTCGGGTGGAGCCGAGGAACCCAGTGCCGCCGCGGCGGAAACCCGCGTCTTCGCCGCCGACAACGGCGAGATCACCATCCCGGTCTCGCCGAAGCGCGTGGTGGCCACCGGGTACGCGGTGCCCGCGCTGCTGGAGGCGAACGCGCCGCTGGTGGGCATCTCGACCTGGCAGCGCGGGCTCCCGCTGATGACCCCGGAGGACCGCGCGAAGTACGACGGCCTGGCGAAGGTGGCCGGTGAGCAGGCGGCCGAGACCAACTACGAGGCCATCGCCCAGGCCGAGCCGGACCTGATCGTGATCGGCGTGCCGAAGCCGGTGCTGGCCGACATCGACGTCAAGCGGCTCGAAGCCATCGCGCCGGTCGTCGCGATCGGCCCGTCGGTGCCGTCGATGTGGCGCGACCTGTCCCGCAAGCAGGCCGACGCCGCCGGCGCGCTGGCCACCTTCGACGCCACCCGCGACGAGTACCAGGCCAAGGCCGCCAAGATCGCCGAGAAGTACGCCGGAGTGCTGCCGCAGCTCAAGCTCGCCCACGTCGGCGCGTACGGCGAGGTCGCCAAGGGCAACTTCCAGCGCGAGTTCAACGGCTCGTGGGGCACCAACATCGCGCAGGACGCCGGGGCCAACTACTACGGCCAGGTCAAGGTCAAGGGCGGCGGCTCGAAGGACGTCAGCGAGTACCCCTCGATCGAGGAGCTGGCCGCGGCCTACACCGAGGCCGACGTGATCACCTACTCGGTCGCCGCCGACGGCTCGGTGCCGCCGCCGGTCAAGTACGTGCTCGACTCGGAGCTGTGGAAGAACCTGCCCGCGGTCAAGGCGGGCAAGGCGTTCCCCCTGCGTTACACCGAGGCGGCCACCTACCGCGCGGCGATGAAGACGCTCGACGCGGTCGACGAGGCTTTCGCGCCGCTGCTGAACCCGTGACGCTCACCCTCCGCGAATCCGGCACGCGGTCGGGGTTGCTCATCGCGGCCCTGGCCGCGCTGGCGGTGGTGGCGGTGCTCAGCCTCGGTGTCGGGGCACACGGCGTCGCCCCTGGAGAGGTGGTGCGGGCGCTGTTCGGCGCCGCCGACGGGACGAATCCCGACCACCTGATCGTCCGGGACGTCCGCCTGCCGCGGGCGGTGCTGGCGATCGCCGCCGGTGCCGCGCTCGGCGTGTCCGGGGCGCTGGTGCAGGCGCTGTCCCGCAACCCGCTGGCCGAGCCCGGTGTGCTCGGGGTGACCTCGGGCGCGGGCTTTGCGATCACCGTCGGCGTCGCGCTCGGGATCTCCGGTGCCGCCGGGGAACTGGGGCTCGCCGTGGTCGGCGCGCTGCTCGCCTCCGCGCTCGTGTACTCGGTGGGCAGGCACTCACCGCTGCGCCTGGTGCTCACCGGCACCGCGCTGACCTTCGTGCTCACCGGGCTCGGGCTGGGCCTGCGGCTGCTGGACCCCGAGGTGTTCGACGTGTACCGCTTCTGGTCGATCGGCTCGCTGGCCGGTCGTGAGCAGGCGCCACTGCTGCTCCCGCTGGTGGTCATCGGCGTGGGCGTGCTGGGCGCGCTGCTGGTGAGCAAGCAGCTCAACGCGGTCGCGCTCGGCGAGGCGGTGGCCCGCACGCTCGGCGCGAACGTGGTGAAGGTCCGCTTCGCCGCGCTGGCGCTGATCACCCTGCTCGCCGGGGCGGCCACCGCGATCGCCGGGCCGATCCTGTTCGTCGGGCTGATGGTGCCCCACGTGGCGCGCCGCCTGGCCGCCGGTTCGGTGCCCTGGCTGACCGCGTTCTCCGCGGTGCTCGGCCCGATCGTGCTGCTGGTCTCCGACATGGGCTCGCGGGTGCTGCTGCCGACCGGTGAGGTGCCGGTCGCCATCGTCACCGCCTTCGTCGGCGGCCCGGTGCTGATCTGGGCGGTCCGCAGGTACGGGGCGGCGCCGCTGTGACCGCGCTCGTCCTGCGCCGCGGGCGCGTCTCGCTCCGGGTCGACCGCCGGATCCTCGTGCTGACCGCGGTGATGCTGCTGCTCATCGCCGGGCTCGGCCTGCTCGGGCTCTGCTACGGCGCCAACTGGGCCAGCCCGGCGAAGGTTTTCGACGCGTTGAGCGGGGCCAGGGGCGGCGCCAGCGTGGTCATCCGCGACTGGCGGCTGCCGCGCGTGCTTGCCGCGATCGTCTTCGGCGTCGCGCTCGGCGTGGCGGGGGCGATCTTCCAGAACATCACCCGCAACCCGCTGGGCAGCCCCGACGTGATCGGCCTGGACGCCGGTGCCTACACCGGCGCGCTGGTGGCGATCACCGTGCTGTCCGGCTCGCCGGGTCAGTTGGCGATCAGTTCGGTGATCGGCGGGGTGGTCACCGCGGCCGCGGTCTACCTGCTTTCCCTCGGTGGCGGGCTGTCCGGGCTGCGGCTGGTGGTCATCGGTATCGCCATCAACGCCATGCTGACCGCGTTCAACTCGTGGATCGTGCTGCGTGCCGAACTCGAGGTCGCCATCGCCGCGGTCGGGTGGAACGCCGGTTCGCTGAACGGGGTGGGCTGGGACGACCTGCGCCTGCCGTTCTCGATCATCCTCGTGCTGCTGGTGGTGCTGGCCCTGCGTGCGCAGTCGCTGCACCAGGCCTCGCTCGGCAGCTCGATGGCGGTCACCACCGGCGTCGGCCTGGAACGGCTGCGCCTGCAACTGGTGCTGATCGGCGTCGGCTGCACCGCCACGGTCACCGCGGTGGCCGGGCCGATCGCGTTCATCGCGCTGGCCGCGCCGCAGATCGGCAGGCGGCTGGCGCGCGCGCCCGGCGTCCCGCTGCTCCCGGCCGCGCTGACCGGTGCCGTGCTGCTGCTCCTCGCCGACCTGCTGGCGCAGATGCTGCTGGCCCCGGTCGCGCTGCCCGTCGGCGTGATCAGCACCGCGATCGGCGGCTGCTACCTGATCTGGCTGCTCACCAAGGAGGTGCGGCGAGCGTGACCGCGCGCCTGACCGCGAGGGATCTGACCCTCGGCTACGGGGACCGGGTCGTGTCGACCCGGCTTTCCCTCGACGTGCCCGACGGCGCGCTGACCGCGATCGTCGGGCCCAACGCCTGCGGCAAGTCCACGCTGCTGCGGGCCTTCGTCCGGCTGCTGAAGCCCGCCGAGGGCCAGGTGCTGCTCGACGACCGCGAAGTCGGCTCGTACCCGACCAAGGCGCTCGCGCGCTCGCTCGGGTTCCTGCCGCAGGACCCGGTCGCGCCGGAGGACATCCGGGTGCGGCAGCTGGTCGCGCGCGGCCGCTTCCCGCACCAGTCGTTGTTCTCCACCTGGTCGGAACAGGACGCCGAAGCCGTCGCCGAGGCGATGGAGGCGGCCGGGGTCACCGGGCTGGCCGACCGGCCGGTGCAGGAGCTCTCCGGCGGGCAGCGGCAGCGGGTGTGGGTGGCCGTGGTGCTCGCCCAGCAGACGCCCTACCTGCTGCTCGACGAGCCCACCTCGTTCCTCGACATCGCCCACCAGTACCAGCTGCTGGCGCTGCTGGCCGGCCTGCGCGACCAGGGCCGCACGGTGATCGCCGTGCTGCACGACGTCAACCAGGCCTGCCGCTACGCCGATCACCTGATCGCGATGAAGGACGGCCGCGTGGTCGCCGAGGGCGCCCCGCCCGACATCGTGGACGCGGCGCTGCTCAAGGAGGTCTTCGACCTGCCGAGCATCGTGGTGCCCGATCCGGTGACCGGCACGCCGATGGTGGTGCCCGCGCTGTGACAGCCCGCTAGTTGCGCGCGCGGCCCGACCACCCCCGAAATCCCACCAGGAGCGCGAGTTGAGCACTGCCCACGCCGATCCCGAGACCGCCGTCCTCGAGCTGACCAGCGCCCAGCTGGGCATCTGGAACGCGCAGCGGCTGGAACCGGACTCGCCGTACTACCTGGTCGGCGACGTGGTGGAGGTGGACGGGCCGGAGCCGGTCGACGCGCGGCTGATCGCCGAGGCGATCCGCCGCACCACCGAGGAGGCCGAGAGCCTGCGGCTGCGTGTCCTGGACACACCCGACGGGCCGCGGCAGACGATCTCGGCCGAACCCGTGCCGCTGCCCGAAATCGTGGACCTCAGCGGGGAAGGCGATCCGGTCGCCGCGGCGCACGCGTTCGTCGAAGCCGAGCGGCACCGCGCCGCGCTGGCGTGCCGCGAGATGACCGGGCGCCCGCTGTTTTCGCACACGGTCCTCCGGCTCGGCGACCGCCGGGTGTGGTTCACCCAGCTCGGTCACCACCTGGTGTTCGACGGCTACACCGCGGCGATGCTCGCCCGCCGCACCGGCGCGCACTACACCGCGCTGGTGCAGGGGGATCCGCCTCCGCCGCCCGCCTTCGGGCGCTTCGCCGACGTGGTCGAAGCCGACCGGGCTTACCGCGAAAGCGAGCGGGCCGAACAGGACCGGCAGTACTGGCGTGACCGTTTCACGCCACTGCCGGACCTGGACGAAGCGACCACGGCGACCGGGCTGCCGGAGCGGACGGTGACCGCGCGGGCTGTGCTCCCGGCGGCCGACGTGGAGAGGTTGCGCGTGCTCGCCGAACGCGCGGGCACCACCTGGGGCGAGGCGCTGATCGCCGGTTACGCCGCGTTCCTGCACCGCGTGCTCGGCCGCACCGACGTGGTGTTCGCGATGCCGTTGATGTGCCGCACGGGTTCGGCGCTGCGGACCCCGGCCATGGCGGTGAACGTGCTGCCGCTGCGGGTCGAGGTGCGTGGCGCGGACCGTCTCGGCGAGCTGACCGCGCGGATCGCGGGCGCGCTGCGTGAGATGCGCAAGCACCAGCGCTACCGCGGGGAGAACCTGCCGCAGGACCTGGCCGTGCCGGGCGCGGGCGCGCTGCTGCACGGGCGCGGCATCAACCTCAAGGCGTTCGACCTGGCCATCGAGTTCGCCGGTGCCACCGGGGTGATGCGCAACGTCGCGGGCGGCCCGCCGGAGGACATGGGGCTGAGCGTGCTCCCGCACGGCGACGGCGGCCTGCTGCTGGGCTTCGAGGTCGACGCGCGGACCCACGACCAGGCCGGGGTGGAGCGCCAGCTGACCGCGCTGCGGACGCTGCTCACCACGCTGACCGGGCCGGACGAGCCGAGGATCGGCCAGGTCGATCTGGTCGGACCGGCCGAGCGGCAGGAACTGCTCGACGCCTGGACCACCCCCGCGGTGCCCGGTGAACCGCTGGACGTGGCCGGGATGCTGGCCGAGCTGACGACCGTCCACTCCGGACAGACCGCGCTGGTTCACGGCGACGAACGGCTGACCACGGACGATCTGGTTTCGCGTGTGCACCGGCTCGCCAGGGCGTTGCGTGCCAGGGGAGTGGGCACCGACGACGTGGTCGCGCTCGCGCTGCCGCGCTCGGTGGACCTGGTGGTGGCGTTGCTGGCGGTGCTCGACGCCGGAGCCGCCTTCCTGCCGCTGGACACCGAACACCCGCCCGAGCGCCTGCGTGAACTGATCGCCGGGTCCGGGGCCGTGCTCGTGGTGACGAAGGAGTCGTTCGACGACTCCCTCCGGCCGGACGACCCGGAACTGGCTTCGTTCTCCGGCGAACCGCTGTCCGTGCCGAGGCACCCCGACGACCTGGCCTACGTCATCTTCACCTCCGGCTCCACGGGACGGCCGAAGGGCGTGCTCTGCCGCGCGGGCGGGCTGGCGGAACTGGTGCACCGGCACCGGCACACCACCGTCGCCGACGCGGAACGGGCCGCGGGCAGGCGGCTGCGCGTCGCGCACACCTACTCGTTCGCCTTCGACTCCGCGCTGGACCAGTTGCTGTGGTTGCTGTGCGGCCACGAACTGCACCTCTACGGCACCGAGGTGACCAAGGACGCCGACGAACTGCTGGCCGCCTGCGTCCGCGACCGGATCGACGTGCTGGACACCACGCCGTCGATGGCCGCCCCGCTGGTGGATCGCGGGCTGCTGACCCGTCATCCGCTCACCCTGCTGGTGCTGGGCGGGGAGGCGACGCCGCCCGCGTTGTGGCAGCGCGTGGTCGAGTCCGGGGTCACCGCGCGCAACATGTACGGGCCCACGGAGACCACTGTGGACAGTACGAGTGCGCTGATCACCGGTACCGCGCCGACCATCGGGTTCCCGGTGCCCGGCACGCGGATCTGCCTGCTGGACAACGCTTTGCGCCCGGTTCCCGAGGGCGCGGCCGGTGAGTTGTACGTGACCGGCCCGCACCTGGCACGCGGGTACGCGGGCCAGCCGGGGCTCACCGCGGAACGGTTCGTCGCGGATCCGCTGGGTGCTCCTGGCGCCAGGATGTACCGGACGGGTGACCTCGCGCGCTGGTCTCCGGAGCGCGGGCTCGAATACCTCGGACGGCGTGACGGTCAGCTCAAGATCCGGGGCCACCGCGTGGAACTCGGCGAGGCCGAGGCCGCGCTGGGTGCGGTGCCGGGAGTGAGCGCGGCGGCCGCGGCCGTGCACACGTCCCGGCTGATCGGGTACGTCGTGCCCGCCGCCGGTGCCACGATCACCCCGGAGCGGGTGCGCGCGGCGCTCGCCGAACGCCTGCCGGACCACCTGGTGCCCGCGGTCGTCGTGGTGCTGGACGAACTCCCGGTGACGATCAACGGCAAGCTCGACCGCGCCGCCCTGCCCGCCCCACGCGTGACGAGCAGCGGCCGCGCCCCGAGCACCGAACGCGAGCGGCTGCTGTGCGAGACCATCGCCGAGGTGGTCGGCGCGGACAGCGTCGGCGTGGACGACGACTTCTTCGCCCTCGGCGGCGACAGCATCACCGCGATCAGCGTGAGCAGCCGGTTGCGGGCCCGCGGGCTGGAACTGCGGCCCAGGGACCTGCTGGCACGCCGGAGTTTCGCCGCGCTGGCCGCCGCCATTCAGGACCTCGGCGGCACCCCGGAGCAGGTGCCCGACGAGCCGACCGGCCCGGTCCCCGCGCCGCCGATCGTCCGGGCGCTGCTCACCCCGCACCCGGATCTCGCCGCGGTGGCCGGCTACGCCCAGTGGACCGCGCTGCGGCTCGACGACCACCTGGACCTGTCCCGGCTGCACGACGGCCTCCGCACGGTCCTCGACCACCACGACGCACTGCGCTTGAAGGTGGAGCCGGGTGGACAGTTGGTCGTGCGCCCTCGCGGTAGCGCGACCCCGCTCGTGGCCGAGCTCGACGGACCGGCCGAGGTCGCCGAGGTGGCCGCAGAACTGGCCGCCGCGCTCGATCCCGAGGCGGGCGAACTGGTACGCCTGGCCCTGATCCGCACCGGCGCCGGCGAGCCGGACCGGCTGGTCGTCGTGGTGCACCACCTGGTGATGGACGGCGTGTCCTGGCGGGTGCTGCTGCCCGACCTGCACGCCGCTTGCACCGGCGGCACGCTCGAACCGGTGGGCACGTCGTGGCGGCGGCACGCGCTGCTGCTCGCCGAAGAGGGCGAAACCGGGGCCCGCCGGGGCGAACTGGACCACTGGCGCCACACGTTCGACGACTTCCGCCTCGGCGCGCGCCCGCTCGACAAGGCGGTCGACACCGCCGCCACCGCCGAGCGGTCGACCACGATCGCCTCGCCGGAGGTCACCGAAGCGGTGCTGACCACGCTGCCCGCCGCCTACCGGGCGGGTGTCGACGAAGTGCTGCTCACCGCGCTCGTGCTGGCCCTGCGGTCGTGGCGCGAGACCGACTCGCTCACCGTCACCGTGGAGGGCCACGGCCGCGAGCAGGCCGGGACCGACCTCGCCCGCACGGTCGGCTGGTTCACCAGCGAGTACCCGCTGCGCCTGCCCGCCGCCGGTGACCCGGCCACCCTGCTGCGCGCGGTCAAGGAGGCCAAGCGCGCGGTGCCCGGCGGCGGCACCGGCTACGGCGTCCTGCGTCACCTCGACCCGCTCACCTGTGAGGAGTTCGGCGCGACCCCGCCGCCGGACGTGCTGCTCAACTACCTCGGCCGCTTCTCGGCGCCGTCGGGCACGGGCTGGCGCCTGCCCGAGGAGGACGCGTTCTCGGTGGTCGAACCACCGGCGAAGGCACTGGAACAGGTGCTCGCGCTCAACTGCTTCGTGCACGAAGGCGACGAACCTCGGTTGGCCGTCGAATGGACGGCCGCGAGCCGGGTGCTGCCGCGCGCGATCGTGGCCGAATTGCAGCGTGCCTGGGAATCGGCGCTGGTGACCCTGGTCGCGCACGCCGGGCGTGGCGGGCTCACCCCGTCGGACCTGCCGTACGTCCAGCTCGACCAGTCCGCCATCGACGCGCTGGAGCGCCGGGGCCCGGTCGCCGACGTGCTGCCCGCGACCTCGCTGCAGGCCGGGCTTTCGTTCCACACGCTGGTCCGCGGCGAGCAGGACACCGATGTCTACGTCGTGCAGGCGAAAACCCTGCTCGAAGGCGAACTGGACCCGGAGCGGATGCGGGCCGCCGCCGCGGAACTCCTGCGGCGTCACCCCGCGCTGCGCGTCCACCTGCACACCACCGCCGCCGGTGAGGTCGTCCAGGTGGTGCCCGCCGACGTCAGCCTGGACTGGCGGCACGAAGACCTCTCGGCGCGGGCCGACCGCGAGGACCTCCTCGCCGCGCACTGCCGGACCGAACTGGAGCGCCCGTTCGACCCGAACGAGCCACCGCTGATCCGGTTCCTGTTGTGCACCATGGGTTCCGGGGTTCACCGCCTGGTCATCACCAATCACCACGCGCTGCTCGACGGCTGGTCGATGCCGCTGGTCGGGCGCACCCTGCTGGCCACCTACGCCGAACTCGGCGGCGGCCCGGCCGCGCCCGTCGCGCCTTCGCTCGCCGAGTACCACCGCTGGCTGGCTTCGCGCGACCAGGGCGCGGCGCTGGAGACGTGGCGGGACGCACTGTCCGGAGTGGATGAAGGAACCCACCTCGCCCCGGCCGGTGCCGAGTCCACTGTGGATCGGCCGAAACGGGTGCGGATCGGGCTGGGTGAAGAGTTCAGCGAACGGCTGCGGGCGTTCGCGCGGGTCAGGGGTGTCACGCCGACCACGGTGTTCCAGACCGCCTGGGGCGTGCTGCTGGGCAAGCTCACCGGACGGCACGACGTGCTCTTCGGCTGCCCGGTCTCCGGGCGTCCCGCCGAGGTCGACGGGGTGGAGACCACCATCGGCCAGCTGGGCACCACGATCCCGGTGCGCGTTCGGTTCGAGCCGGGCGAGACCGCGGCCGGGCTGCTCGCCAGGGTGCACGAGGACAGCGTCCGGCTCGCCGAGCACCACCACGCCGGGCTGCCGGACATCCAGCGCGCGGCCGGGATCGGCGAACTGTTCGACACCATGCTGGTGATGGAGAACTTCCCGCTCTCCAGCCGGGACCGCACCACCCTGGCACCGGGGCTGGACCTGGTGGGCGTGGACATCACCGACGCGACGCACTACCCGCTGACGGTCATCGTGATCCCCGAAAACGAGATCGTGCTCGGACTCGGTTACCAGCCGCACGCCTTCGACGAGACGACCGTGCAGTCCTATGGCCGCTGGCTGCGGAACCTGCTGCACGAGATCGTCGGCGACCCGGACCGGCCGGTGGGACGGCTGCGGGCGCTCGATGCCGAGGAACACGACCGCATGCTGCGGCTCGGCGAGGGCGACGCGCCCAGGCGTGCCCGCGGCGGCTGCCTCGAGGAGTTCGGCGTGTGGGTGGACCGCACCCCGGACGCGGAAGCGGTGGTCTGCCGCGGCAAGAGCCTGTCCTACCGCGAACTGGACCGCCGGGCGAACCAGCTCGCGCACGCCCTGATCGACCGCGGGGTGCGCCCGCAGGACGCGGTCGCCGTGCTGCTCGACCGGGACGTCGAGATGGTGGTCGCGTTGTTCGGCGTGCTCAAGGCGGGCGCGGTGTACGTGCCGATGGACCCGGACTACCCGGCCGAGCGGCTGGCGTACATGCTCGGCGACATCGCCCCGGCGGCGATGGTCTCCACCGACGAGCACGCGTTCGGCGACCTGCCGGTGGTGGACCCGGCGGCGATCGGACCGTCCACTTGGGACGAAGACCCGGTGCACGCGCGCCGGGACCAGACGCCGGACTCGCTCGCCTACGTCATCTACACCTCCGGCACCACCGGCAAGCCGAAGGGCGTGGCCGTCCCGCACCGCGGCGTGCCGAGCCTGGTGGCGCTGCAGGAGGACGTCGTCGGCATCAACACCGGGATCGGGGCGCAGGAGCGGTACCTGCACTTCGCCTCGACCAGCTTCGACGTGGCGTTCTGGCAGTTCATGCTGCCGCTGCTCTCCGGTGGCACCTCGGTGATCGCGCCCGCCGAGGTGCGCGTGCCCGGCGACGAGTTGCTGGACTACATCGTCGAGCACCGCGTGACCGGGGTGAACCTGCTGCCGTCGTTCCTGGCCGCCATGCCGGACGACCGCACGGTCGACCCGGAGGTGTTCTTCGTGGTCGGCGCCGAACGCCTCGACCCGGAACTGGCACGGCGCTGGGGTGACCGGCGGGCGCTGTTCAACGCCTACGGGCCCACCGAGGTGACGATCAACTCGGTTACCTGGCACTACGACCGCGACGACCCCGGCCCGCTGCCGATCGGCCGCCCGGATCCCGAGGTGCGGGCCTACGTGCTCGACAGCGCCCTGCAGCCGGTCGGCGTCGGGGTCACCGGCGAGCTGTACCTGGCCGGTCCCAAGCTCGCACGCGGCTATGTGAACCGTCCCGGACTGACTGCGGAACGGTTCCTGGCGGATCCGTACGGTTCCCCAGAGGATTCAGCGGCGCGAAGCGCCTCCGTGGGGGGTGGTGGCCGGGCGACGGGCGGGCGTATGTATCGGACCGGGGACCTGGTGCGCTGGCGGCCGGACGGCAATCTGGTGTTCCTCGGCCGCGCCGATCACCAGGTGAAGATCCGCGGCTTCCGGATCGAACTGGGCGAGATCGAGACCGCGCTGTCCAGGCACCCGCAGATCCGTGCGTGCGCGGTGATCGTCCGCGAAGGGCGGCTCGTCGGGTACGTCATCCCCGCCGACGGTGCCCAGCCCGACCCGGCCGAGGTGCGCGAGTTCCTGGGCGCGGAACTGCCCGAGCACATGGTGCCCGCGGCGCTGGTGACCCTGGACCGCCTGCCGCTCGGCCCCAGCGGGAAACTCGACCGGGCCGCGCTGCCCGCTCCCGAAGCCAGGGCGGTCACCCCTGCGCGGGAACCGGCCACCGAGGCGGAATCGGTGCTGCTGCGCGTGTTCCGTGAGGTGCTGGGCACCGACGAGGTCAATCTGGACGACGCGTTCCTCGATGTCGGCGGCGACAGCATCGTGTCGCTGCGCGTGGTTTCGCGGGCCCGGCGCGAGGGTTTGACGCTGACCGCGCGCGATGTCTTCGAGGGCCGGACGGTCGCCGGGATCGCCGCCCGCTGTGGTGGTTCCGCCGGGAAACCCGCCGAGGCACCGGCGGTCGGTGACGCACCGCTCACGCCGATCATGCGTGACCTGCTGCGCCGGAGCCCCGGGGCCGCCGACGGGTTCTGCCAGTGGGTCGAGGTCTGCGTGCCCGCCGGTGGTGACGTGGCGAGCTGGCAGCGGATCTTCGACGCCGTGCTCGCCCGGCACGACGTGCTCCGCGCGCACCTGGTCGAGGACGCGTTGCGCATCCCCGAAGTCGGCGCGGTCACCGGAGCCGACGTGCTCGAACACGTGCGGGCGGGGGAGTCCGGCGACCTGCGTGCGCTGACCGACACGCACATCGCCGAAGCCAGGGCCCGGATGGACCTGCGGACCGGACCACTGCTGCGTGCGGTCTGGATCGACGCGGGACCCGAGCGCCTCGGCAGGCTCGCCCTGGTCGCGCACCACATCGTGGTCGACACGGTGTCGTGGCGGATCCTGCTCGACGACCTCGAGCACCTGCACCGGACCGGCGGGCCACTCGCCCGGCACGGGCAGTCGTTCCTGGGCTGGGCAAGGGAACTGCGGGACGCGGATCGTCGTGCGGAACTGCCGCACTGGCGGGAAATCATCGAAGCCCCCGTCAAGCCGCTGGCGAAAACGCCGCTGGATCCGGCGAGGGACACCGCCGCCACAGCGGTCCACCGGTTGCTCCGACTCGATCCGGAGACCACGCGGGCCGTGCTGACCACGTTGCCGTCGGCGTACCGGACGACACCGGACACGGTGCTGCTGACCGCGCTCGCCGAGGCGGTCGGTGCCTGGCGTGGAGGCGCGCCGGAGGTGGTCGTCGCGCTGGAAAGCCACGGCCGAGCCGGTACGGGAGACCTGTCGCAGACGGTCGGCTGGTTCACCGCCGTGCACCCGGCGCGGATCGCGCTGCCCGGCGGCGGCACCGCGCGGGCGCTGAAGTCGGTGAAGGAACACCTGCGGGCCGCGGGGGACGGCCTCGGCTACGGCATCCTGCGTGACGAACTGCCCGCGGCCGGCCCGGAGATCAGCTGGAACTACCTCGGCCGGTTCCCGGACCGGACCGAGGGGGTGTGGCAGGCGCCGCCCGACGCCGATCCGCTCGGTTCGGGCGGTGGCGGCGACCTGCCGCTGCCGTACGCGCTGATGATCAATGCGCTCGCCCGCGACGAAGCACTGGGCATCCGGTTCACCTGGCCGTCGGCGTTGTTCACCGAAGCCGAGATCGCGGACCTCGCCGAGCACCTGCGCCAAGCGGTGGAACGGATCGCGGGCGATCCGCGGGTGCGCGCCGGCGCCGGGCTGACCCCGTCCGACCTGCCGCTGGTCGAGCTGGACCAGTCCGCCATCGACGCGCTCGAAGCGGAGCACGCGGTGGCCGACGTGCTGCCGCTGACCCCGATGCAGCGGGTGATGCGGGACGAGGCGGCCACCTATCCCGTGCAGGCGGCGTTCTCGCTGTCCGGGCCGCTCGACGTGGACGCGCTGCGGGCCGCCGGGGCGGAACTGCTCCGGCGGCACCCGAACCTGGGCGCGGTGTTCCCGCCCGGACTGGACGTGCAGGTGCTCCCGGCCGATCCGCGGCCGGGGTTCCGCGTGCTCGATGTGTCCTCTTCGGACAGTGTGGCCTGGTTGCTGGACGCCGAGCTGGCCGAGCCGTTCGACCTGGCGGCGGGACCGCCGCTGCGGCTGACCGTGCTCCGGCACGGCCCGCAGCGCCACGAGTTCGTGCTGACCAGCCACCACGTGCTCTCCGACGGCTGGTCCGCGCCGCGCATCCTGACCGAGCTGTTCGCCCTCTACGGCGGGGCTTCGCTGCCGGAGCCCGTGCCGTTCGCCCGGTACCTCGAGTGGCGGGCGAACCGCGACGAGGCGGCGGAACTGCGGGCGTGGCGTGCCGAACTCGACGGCCTGCCCGAGGGCGACTACCTCGTGCACGGGCGGCCCGACACCCGGGGCGCCGGCGAACCCGCGTTGTTCGAAGTCGACGCCTCCGTGGTCGAGGAGCTGACGAAGGCGGGCGCGCGGCGCGGGCTCACCGCCAACACGCTGGTGCAGGGTGCCTGGGCCGCGGTGCTGGCGAACCGTTCCGGCCGCCGTGACGTCTGCTTCGGCGCGATGGTCTCCGGGCGCACCGCCGAGGTGGCGGGCGTGGAGGAGATCATCGGGCTGCTGGCCGGGACGGTGCCGGTGCGCGCCCGCTGGCAGGGCAAGGTCGCCGACGCGCTGGCCGACCTCCAGGCCCGCCAGCAGGCGATGGTCGAGCACCACCACGCCGGCCTTCCCGAACTGGCACGGCTGACCGGGCGCACGCGGTTGTTCGACAGCCTCGTGGTGTTCGAGAACTACCCGGTCGATCCGGCGAAGCTGGCCGAACCCGCGCCGGGCCTGATCGTCACCGGCACGCGGTTCCGCGAGCGGACGCACCACCCGGTCACGCTGACCGTGGTGCCCGCGGAAGGCGGCTGGACCGGCGTGCTCGGCTACCAGGCCGGGGTGTTCGAAGCGGACGAGGTCGCGGCACTGGCGGCGGAACTCGTGCGCGTGCTGCGTGCGCTGCCCGGCCGGTTCGACGCCGACGTGGCGGAGCTGTGGTGAGCACGACGGGATCCCGGCCGGAGGTCGGCGCGGCCCTGTGGCGGACCGCCTTCGTGCTGGTGCTGGGCACGTTCATGGCGACGCTGGACAGCACCATCGTCTCGGTGGGCGTCTCGACGCTGGCCGAGGAGTTCGGCGCGCCGGTCACCGGCATCCAGTGGGTCAGCACGGCCTACCTGCTCGCGGTGGTCGCCGCGGTGCCCGCGTCGGGCTGGCTGGCCGACCGGTTCGGCGGCCGCCGGACCTGGCTGCTCGCGGTGGCCGGGTTCCTGCTCGGCTCCCTGCTGTGCGCGCTGGCGTGGTCGCTGCCGAGCCTGATCGCCTTCCGCGTGCTGCAAGGGCTCGCGGGCGGCCTGCTGCCACCGACCGGGCAGGCGCTGCTCGCCCGGGCCGCCGGGCGTGAGCGCATCGGGCGGGTGATCAGCGTCGTCGGGGTGGTCCCGCTGCTGTCGCCGGTGCTCGGCCCGCTGCTCGGCGGCTCGATCCTGGGCATCGCGGACTGGCCGTGGCTGTTCTACGTCAACCTGCCGATCGGGCTGGTGGCGATCGTGCTCGCCCGGCGGTTCGTGCCCGCGGCGCCGCCCGCGGGGGAGCGGGTCCCGTTCGACTTCCGCGGTGCCGCGCTGCTCTCGCCCGGCCTGGCCGTGCTGGTGTTCGGGCTGACCGGCATCGGTCACGAGCAGGCGGTGCCGACGGTGGTGGCGGTGCTCGCGGTGGCCGCCGGGGTGCTGATGCTCGCGGGCTTCGTCCTGCACGGGCTGCGCACCAGCCGCGTCCCGCTGATCGATCCGCGCCTGTTCACCCGTCCGCCGTTCGGCGTCGCGGCGCTGGCGCTGGTGGTGCTGGGCGCTTCGGTGTTCGGCACCATGTTCCTGCTCCCGCTGTACCTGCAGACCGGTGAAGGGCTTTCGGCCTGGGAAACCGGGCTGCTGCTCGCACCGCAGGGCGCCGGCGCGCTGGCCGGATCGCTGCTGGTGAACCGGCTGGTCGACGCGGTGGCGCCACGCACGCTGGTGCTCACCGGCATCGCGCTGGTCGCCGCGGGCACCGCCGCGTTCACCCAGCTCGGCCCGGGCCTGCCGGACTTCGTGATCGCGCTTTCCCTGCTGGTGCGCGGATTCGGCGCGGCGATGATCGGCGCGCCGGTGATGACCCTGGTCTACCGCCGGATCGCCCCGGCGCACCTGCCCCGCGCGGCCGGGGCGCTCAACCTGCTCAACACCGTCGGCGGCTCGATCGGCACCGCGGCACTGGCCGTGGTGCTGCAAAACCGCCTGACCGCCCGCGGAACCGATCTCCCGGCGGCCTTCGCCGACACCTTCTGGTGGGTGCTCGCCCTGGCGCTTCTCGCCGCGGCCGGTGCCCTCCGCCTTCCCCGAAAGAAGGATGCCCAGGATGCCTGATCAGGACACCCTGCCCACGCCCGCCGAAGTCACCGGTGCCCGCCCGCTGGCGCAGGCCGTCGCCCGGCACCGCGCCACCATCGACGCCGTGCTCGCGCGGCGCGATCCCCGCCTGCTGGTGGTGGCCGGACCGTGCTCGGTGCACGATCCGGCGGCCGCGCTGGACTACGCGCGGCTGCTCGCCGACGCCGCCGAACGGCTTTCCGACGACCTGGTCATCGTCCTGCGCGCCTACCTGGAAAAACCGCGCACGGTGGCGGGCTGGACCGGGCTGCTGCCCGACCCCTCCCTGGACGGCAAGGGCGACATCGGCACCGGCATCCGCCTCGGCCGCTCGTTCCTGCTCGACGCGGCGGGCACCGGGCTGCCGCTGGCGTACGAGTTCGTCGACCCGCTTCTCGCGCACTACGTCGCCGACCTGGTCAGCTGGGCCGCGATCGGCGCTCGCACGGTCGCCAGCCAGCCGCACCGTCACCTGGCCTCGTGGCTGCCGATGCCGGTCGGGATGAAGAACTGCGTCTCCGGGCGGCTCGACACCGCCGTGCAGGCGATCCGCGCCGCCGGGCTGCCGCACACCTTCCCCGGTGTCGCGGCGGACGGGCGGCTGACCACCCTGCGCAGCGCCGGGAACCCCGCCGCCCACTTGGTGCTGCGCGGTGGCCCGGTGCCCAACTTCGACGCCGCGAGCGTGGCCGCCGCACTGTCCACTTTGCACGAAGCGGGCCTGCCGCCGCGCGTGGTGGTCGACGCCTCGCACGGCAACAGCGGCAAGGACCACCACCGCCAGCCCGCGGTCGTCGGCGACCTGGCCACCCAGATCGCCGACGGCAACAACGCGCTGGCGGGCGTGATGCTCGAGTCCTACCTCTCCGACGGCAACCAGCCCGCCACCGGCGGGCGGCTGCGGCCGGACCTCAGCGTCACCGATCCCTGCCTGAGCTGGGACCGCACCCTGCCGCTGCTGGAGACCCTGGCCACCGCCGTGCGACGGCGGCGCCAGGGCTCCTAGTTCACCAGCGCAGGCCGTGCCCGAACGGGTACAGGATCTTCGCCGGGTCGTCCGCGGCCGGGATGTCGACCGGCAGCTTGCCGGTCGGCGAGAGCTTGCCCCGCAGGACCTTGGCCAGCGTCGACATGGACACATCACGCCAGTCGTAGGTGGCCACCCAGGTCGCGGCGTCGGCGAAGGCGGGGTCGTACGGTTCCTGGATGGACACCGCGACCACCGGCTTCCCGGTCGCCTGGATGCTCTTGAGCAGGGACACCTGCGCCGGGCTCGTCCGCAGGCCGTTGGCGAGCACGACGATGGTGTCCGCGCCCTTCGCCGCGGCGACCGCCTTGTCGACGTCGGCCGGGGCCGGGTTCTCGCCGGTGGGCACCGCGGTGCCGTGGAGCTCACCGGCCAGCGAGGTGACCGGATCAGCCGGATAACCCGGGAAGTCGGCCTTGGTCCAGCCGGTGACCAGCACCTTGCCCGGCTTCTTCAGCGGCAGCAGCCCGGCGTCGTCGCGCAGGACCGTGGTGGTCTTGCCGGAGATCTTCGCGATGGTGTCCCGGTGCGCTTTGCTGCCGACGATCTTGCCGACGGCCCGCTCGTCGACCAGCGGCTTGGCCAGGATGCCGCGCTTGAACTTCAGCTTGAGGATCCGCAGCACGCTCTGGTCGATGCGGTCCTCGGTGAGCCGGCCGCTGTGCACCGCGTCCGACACACCCTTGACCGCGGCGCTGAAGTCCGGCGGCAGCAGCATCTGGTCCACGCCGGCTTCGATGGCGAGCACCGGTGCTTCCGCGTCGGGGTACAGCTTGCGGATCGCGTCCATCCGCAGCGCGTCGGTGACGACCACGCCGTCATAGCCCAGTTCCTCACGCAGCAGCCCGGTCATGATCGGCTTGGACAGCGTCGCCGGTGCGCCCGACGGGTCGAGGCTGGGCATGGCGATGTGCGCGCTCATGATCGAGTCCGCGCCCTCGGCGATGGCGGCCTGGAACGGCGGCAGGTCGATCTCGCGCCAGTCGGCCTCGGAGCGGTTGATGATCGGCAGCCCGGTGTGGCTGTCGGTGGCCGCGTCCCCGTGGCCGGGGAAGTGCTTGGCCGAGGTGGAGACCGTCTCGGTACGCCTGCCCGCGTCCTGGTAGCCGTGGACCTCGGCAGCCACCAGTTCGCTGCTCAGCCCCGGGCGCGAGGAGAACGACCGGGTGCCGATCACCGGGTTGAGCGGGTTGGAGTTCACGTCGGCCACCGGGGCGAAGTTCTGGTTGATCCCCATCGCCCGCAGCTCGCGGCCGTTGATCTGGGCGAGCTTCTTCGCGTCCTCGGCGGAGCGGCCCGCGCCGAGTGCCATGCTGCTGGGGTACTCGGTGGCCGGCGCGCTGATCCTGGTGGTCTGCCCGCCTTCCTGGTCGATCGAGACGATCAGCGGGACGCGCGCGCCCGACGAAAGCGCCGCGCGCTGCAGGCCGTTGGAGAGCCGGGCCAGCTGCGCCGGGCCGTCGACGTTGTCCGCGTCGTCGTTGTTGAAGTAGATGACCCCGCCGACGTGGTGCTTGCGCACGACCTCCGCGGGCGTGGCGACGCCGTACATCTTCTGGTTGTTCGCGTGGGCTTCGCCCGCCGACTTGCCGTAGACGGAGACCACGAACAACTGGCCGATCTTCTGCTCCAGCGACATACCGCGCAACGCGCTTTCCGCGCTGACACCGTCTTCCGCCGCGATGGCCGGAATCGCGAGCAGGGTGGCGCCCAGCAGACCGGCGCACGTCGCCGCGAACGCCCGTCTGGTGGTGGAACGACTCCCCGGATGCCCTTCAGGCACGTTGACCTCTTCCTTTTCGGCCGAGGGCACGCCGGAACAGAACCAGGTGCCCCCAGCACATATTGGTCTGGTCCAATTTCGGCAAACTACAACCGGGGCACCCGGGGAGTCAATCGGCCGTGTGCGGATCAGTTCGCGTACTGGGCCTCACCGTGGCCGAGCGACCAGTCGATCGGCTCGTTCTCGGTGAGCGCCACGAACACGTTCCTCGGCTCGGTGCCGGCGTACTTCCCCGCCAGTTCGGCGATCCGGCGGTACAGCGCCTTCTTCTGCGCGGGGGTGCGCCCGGCGCGCAGGGTGATCGAGATGTAGGCGATGCCCTCGTCGCGGTGGATGCCGAGGAAGTCGTCGTAGCGCAGGCGGCCGGTCGTGCCGTCGTGGCTGGTCAGGATCTGGAACAGGTCGTCGGGCGGTACGTCCACGGTCTCCTGGAGGGCTTCGTGCACGGCGCGGCCGAGCGCGTCGAGTCGTTCGGGGGTGGCGTGCAGGGCGTCGATGCGAACCAGTGGCATGCCCGGACCGTACATACCAGTAGGTACAGAAATCAAGGCGGTGAATCCACGGCAGTACCTACCTGGAGTCTGATACCTACGGGGCGTAGGCCATATACTCGGCGCATGCCAACGGTGGGGAGCCGGTGCGCTACCGGGCTGGGCCGGGCCGCCCGGTGACCGGGCTGCGGTTCGCCGTGCTCGGGCCGCTGCGAGCCTGGTACGGCGAAAGGGTTTTGGACCTCGGCCCGGTGCGCCAGCAGGCGCTGCTCGCCGCGTTGCTGCTGCGCCCGGGGGTCACCTTCAGCAAACGCGAACTGCTCGACCGCGTGTGGGGCGACGAACCGCCCGGCACCGGCGTGAAAGTGGTGCCCGGCTACATCTTCCGCCTGCGCCGGTGCCTGCACGCCGCCGGTGTCGACGCAGACGCGGTGATCGCCAGCGACCGCGGCGGCTACCGCTTCGCCGGTGACGGCATTTCGCTGGATGCCTCGCGGTTGGAGGAAATCGCCGCCGGAGGCACCGAAGCCGGGCGCGACGGTGACCTGGCCGCCGCGGTACGGGCGCACGCGGAAGCGCTGGCCCTGTTCGAAGGTGAGCCGCTGGACGGCCTGCCCGGCCCCTTCGCCGAAGGGGAGCGGTGGCGGCTGACCGAACGCCGGATCGTGCTGGCGCAGGAAAAGGTCGACTGGCAGCTGCGGCTCGGCGAGTACCCCGGGGCGATCGCCGAACTGTCCGGCCTGACCGCGGCGCACCCGCGCAACGAAACACTGGCCGCGTTGCTGATGCGTGCCTACTACGCCGGTGGCAGGCGGGCCGAGGCGCTGGAGGTGTTCGGCAGGCTGCGGCACCGGCTGATCGAAGAACTCGGCATGGAGCCGGACACCGAGGTGCAGCAGGTGTACCAGGCGATCCTGCGCGGGGACGACGCGTTGCTCGGCCTGACCGCCCGGCGTGAACCCGCCGACCGCCGCACGCGCGTGGAACTCCCGCTCGACGCCGGGGAACTGGCCGGGAGGGACCGGGAACTCGCTTTGCTCACCGCGCCGGTCGAGCACGAGGCGGTGACCATCGCCGCGGTGGACGGCGTGGCCGGAGCCGGGAAGACCGCGCTGGTGGTCCGGGCCGCGCAGTCGCTGCGCGAGCAGTGCCCCGACGGCTGCCTGTTCGTCGACCTGCACGGGCACAGCGAAGGACAGGCGGCACTGGCGTCGACCCGCGTGCTCCGGCGGTTGCTGCGGGCCATCGGCGAGGACGACAGCCGCACGCTGGACGACCTCGACGAGCTCTCGGCGCACTGGCGGTCGGCGACCGCCGCGCTGCGCCTGGTGCTGGTGCTCGACGACGCCGCCGGTGCCGAACAGGTGCGGCCGCTGCTGCCCGCCGGGCCGGGCAGCCGGGTGCTGGTGACCAGCAGGCGGCGGCTGGCCGGACTGGACGCCGACCGCCGGGTTTCCCTGGGGCCCTTGGATCTCGAGCAGGCGCAGCAGTTGCTGAACCGCATCGTCGGCGGCGCGCGGGCGGGCCGTGAACAGAAGGCGGTGCGCGAGCTGGCCCGGCTCTGCGGCCGGTTGCCGCTCGCCCTGAAGATCGCCGGGGCCCGACTGCAAAACCGTCCGATGTGGACATTCGAGTACCTGGTGTCACGGCTGGCCGACGACGGCAGCAGGCTCGGCGAGCTGACCGCAGAGGACCGCAGCGTGGAGGCCGCGTTCCGGTTGTCCTACGAGCAGCTCGCCCCGTTCGAGCAGCGGGCGTTCCGCATGCTGGGGTTGTCCCCGACCCCGGTGCTGGACCGGCTGGTGCTGGCCGCGCTGCTCGGTGCCCCGGCGGCGGACGCCGAGCACGCGCTGGAAAGCCTGGTGGACACCAGCCTGCTGCAGCAACCGGCACCCGGCCGCTACCGGCTGCACGACCTGGTCGCGGTGTACGCGCGCCGCCTGGCCGCCGAAGAACCCGCCGAAGTCGTCGAAGCCGCCGTGAACGGCGTGTTGAACCTCTACATCGGAGCCGGGCGCCACGCCGGCGATTGCGGCCTCGCGGGTTTGCCCGGCGGCCCGGAGCTGGACGGCGTGCCATTCACCGGCTGGCGGGACGCGACCGCCTGGCTCGACCAGGCCGGTGACCTCAGCGACGTGGTCGCCTACGCGGTGCGCGCGGGGCGGGCCGACCAGGCATGCTGGCTCGCCGAGAGCGCGGTCGACTACCTCATCCGGCTCGCCCGCTACGAGGAGTGCCGCGCGGCGATCCGGCTGGTCCTGCCGCTGGCGAGCGAGGCGCGCGACCGGCGGATGCCGTCCACGGTGCGGCTCCACCTCGGGTACGCGCACGCCATGCCGGGCTACTACGACCAGGCACGCGACTGGTTCACCGAGGCGCTGCGGATCAGCGAGCACACCGGTGACGGCCGCGAACGGGCCAGGGCGGTGGGCTGGCTCGGCACGCTCGACGTGCTGGACGGGCGGTTCGCCGACGCGACGGCCGGGTTGACCGAGGCGATGACCGCGGCCGTCGAGTACGAGGACGACTGGCTGCTGGAGCGGGTCCTGTCCACCCTCGGTTATCTGCACCACCTCAACGGCAGGCACGACGAAGCCCTCGGCTACCTGGCGCGCTCGCGGGTGGTGGCGGAGAAGATCGGCAACCCGGTCGTGGTGGCGAGGACCCTGTGTTACGCGGGCTCGGTCCACCTGGCGATGGGGAACTTCGCCGAGGCGGCGGCCTGCCTGCGGCAGGGCGCCGAAGGGGCGGCGGAGGTCTCGGACCGCATCCTCTACGCCAGCTGCCTGACCCGGCGCGGCACGGCGGAGGAGGAACTGGGCGAGCTGGAGCTGGCACTGGAACTGCACCAGCGGGCGCTCGGCCAGCTCACCGAGCAGACCTACGCCCGGCTGGAGAACGAGATCCGCGACCGCCTCGCGGCCACCCGCCGGGCGGTGGACCTGCGCGAACACCGGGCGCGATCGGCGTTACACCGAAATTTCATCGCCCACCCCTAACTTCTTCTCCCATCAGCACGGTGGGGACGGAAGAAGAAGCATGAGCGACAACTCGGGTGATGACGGCACCCTGATCGACCAGGCCTCGGCCGGGGTGCAGGAGCTGGCGGCCGCCGCCACGGCCGTGCTCGGCGAAGCGGGGCCCGCGGGGGCGCTGGCGCAGCCGGTGGTGGACGCCCTGCGCAACGTGTGGGAGGGCTACTTCGGTTCGCCGATCCCGCCCGATGGCACGAACTGGAACGCCTACACGCACCAAGAGCTGTACGGGATGTTGTGGGACAACGCCGATGTCGGCGAGGTCAGCTCGATGGCGGCCGAGTGGGGGCGGCACGGCAGCGAGCTGACCGAGCACGGCGACGCGTTGCGGGGGCAGCGCGGCACCCTGGAGTCGAACTGGAGCGGTGGCGCGGCGGACTTGGCCGCGAACCGGCTCACGGAACTGGGTGACACGAGCTCGGACATCGGCTCGCGCGCGATCACCGTGCAGGGCGCCACGCAGGACGCCGGTGACGCACTCGCCGTCGCGCGGAACACCATGCCACCGCCCGCCGGCGACCCCCTCGGAGCGGGCCTGGCCGGTGCCGCCGCCGGAGCGGGCGCCGGAGCGGCCATCGGGGCGGTGGTCGGCGCGGGAGCCGGTGGGGTGGGCGCCGGGCCTGGTGCGCTGATGGGCGCGGCGATCGGCGCCGTGGCCGCCGGTGGCGCGAGCTACTTCCTGGCCAGCGCGGCGGCGGCCGAGCAGAAGGCGCAGGCGGTGCACGTGATGCAGCGCTACGAGTCGAGCCTGCTGGACAGCAGCCAGGCGATCACGCCCGGCACGGGCGGAGCCGCCGGGAACGCCGGAGCCGCCGGGCTGGGTAGCAGCACGAGCAGCGGGACGACCGCGGCGGGGTTCACGGGTGCCGGACTGGCGGGTGGCAGCGCGGCCGGCAGCGGCGGCGGGCTGCCGTGGAACCAGCTGGTCGGCTCGGTGCCGGTCGAATCCGGTGCCACCACCGGCGGTGGCGTGCTGGGCCGCGGGACGGCGGGCCGGGGTGGCGCGATGTCCGGGCCGCTGGGCGGCCGCGGCGCGAACTCGAGCGGCATGCTGCCCGGCGGTGCCGGTGGCGGGCGCGGGCAGGGCGCCGAGGACGAGGCGCACACGAACCGCATGCCGACCATCGACCAGCAGCTCTTCGCCGTCGAAGAGCGGACCAGCAGCCCGGTCATCGGGCTGTGAACCCCTCGCGAGAACAGGAGACGACCGTGACTTCCGGGTTCCAGGTCGAGCCGCAGGAACTGACCGCACAGGTGGCCGCGCTCGCCGAGCTCGGCGACCGGACCACCGGCCTGGTGTCCTCGGCGAACCGGCTGGCCGGGCAGCTGCCGCGACTGGGCACCGCGCCGCCGGCGCTGCACCTGGCCAGGCGCCTGCGCGAGGCGGCGGGCGAATCGGGGCTCTCGGGTGCGGTCAGCGCCGCCGACGGCGAGCTGACCGGCTACCACCGGGCGCTGCACGCCACGGTAAACCGGTTCACCGACGCGGAAGCCGACCACACGCGGGCGCTGCGGTCCGCGGAGGGGCCCGGCGCATGACACTGGCCGTCGAAGAACCCACCACCGAGTCCGTCCACTTCGGACTTGTCGAGCTGGACCTGCTGTCCGCGTACGCCGGGGTGTCGCCGCCGTTCCCGTTGCGGGTGCCCTCCTTCGGGCGGATCGCCGGTGAGCGCGAAATCCTGCTCGCCGTGGCCGGGGAGACGCTGTACAGACGCGGCCTGGCCGGGGAGTCCGGGCCGGTGGGCATGGCCGCCGAGGTGGTCACCGCGCTGCGGGAGCACCGCGGCACCGTCGATCTGGTGCTGACCGGCGAGCGGGTGATCGGCGTGGTCGCGCTGGTGTACCGGCAGTCGGTGCTGCTGTGCCGCCAGGTGCTGGACGACGACCCGGCGGGCACGGTCGGCGTGCGGCGGTTCCACGACGCCGCGCTGGCCGCCGAACTGCTGAAGCAGGTGCCCGAGGTGGCGGCGCCGGTGTCGATGCCGATCACGCTGCCCGCCGGTGCGGTGACCGCGGCGGCGCGGTTGCCGGACGAGCCGGGCGAACAGGAGCTGCGGGACCTCTTCCGCGACCACGGCGGTGATCCGGCCGCGCTGGACAGCCTGGTCGGACTGGTGGTGCCGGTGCACGGCCTCGGCCAGCTCGGCGCGACCCGGCGCGGGGTGCGGGCCGGGAACGAACTGTCCTGGTTGGACGGTCCGAGGGGGCGGGTCGTGGTGAACGCCGCCACCGACGGCTGGGTGAGCGTGAACCCGTTGCGGCGGACCGGGGTGCGGTCCGCACTCGAAGAACTGGCGACGATCGCGCGCAGCCCGCGCTGAAGGGAAGTCCATGGATCCGGCACGGTGGCTGGCCGACTACCAGAGCAACCTCGAACGCCTCGACGCCACGGCGCGGGCGGTCGAATCGAACCTGCGGCAGGTCGGCGGCAGCGCGACCTCCCCGCGCGGGGAGGTGTCCGTCGCGGTCGGGGTCAGTGGCGCGCTGGAAGACCTGCGATTGACCGCGGCCGCCCGCGCGCTCGACGCCGACCAGCTCGCGCAGCTCATCCTGGCCACCGCGCGGCAAGCGCAGCGCGTGGCCGGGGCGCAGGTCGTCGAGATCATGACCGAGTACACCGGCGAGGGCCCGGCGCTGGACCTGATCAAGCGGAACCTGGCGGCGGCCGAACCCGCCCCCGCCGCCGTGCCCGACGACGACCACTACTTCTCGAACCCACCGGAGATCTCCCGATGAACAACGTGCTGGTCGATCCCGACCGGATCCGGGCCCACGCCCGGACCACCAGCGGTGTCGCGGCGGAGGTGTCCACCGTCGCGGCCGCGTTGCCGGGCGGCCTGGACAGCGCCGCGCTGGGCACCTTCACCGAGTTCCTCACCGCCGGGCTGCGGGAGGTGCTGGGCCGGACCGCTCAGGCTTTCCACCACGCGTCCGCGACGGTGGAGAGCATGAGCACGCGGCTCGGCCGGGCGGCGGACAGCTACCAGGGTGCCGACGGCGACGGCGGCAGCCGCCTGCGCTCGGCGGAGGCGGACCGGTGACGACGACCGAGGTGCTCGCCGAGCTGAAAACCACCACCGCCGCCGTGGAGAACGGGGACTGGGTGGCCGCCGGGCTCGGGGGCGCGAGCACGGCGCTCGACATCCTCGAGATGACCGGCAGCCCGCTGTCGGCGATCTCGGACGCCGGTTTCGGCTGGGTGCGGGGATTCGTGTCGTTCCTCGAAGAACCGCTCGGCCAGCTCTCCGCCGACCCGGACGCGATTTCCACGAGCTCGCAACGCTTCCAGTCCGCCGCGCAGAGCGTTTCCGCGGCTGCCGGGTCCTACCGCGAGGCGAGCACCGCGGAAACCGCGGACTGGTCGGGTTCCGGCGGCACGGAGTACCGCTCGGCCGCCGCGCAACTCGCCGACGGCCTCGAAGCGGCGGCGCAGGCGAGCACCGCCGCCTCCGGCGCGCTCGCCGGTGCCGGTGAGGTGGTGGCACAGGCCCGCGACATCGTCACGCAGCTGATCGGCGAAGCGGTCGCGCGGATCAACCCGATCGTCATGCAGGCACTGGCCGCCGCCCCGGCCACCGGCGGCGCCAGCATCGCGGCGGCCATCCCGCAGGTCGTGCAGATCGCCGTCGAATACGGCGGGAAGATCGCCGAGAAGATGGGGATCCTGCTGTCCAGCACCGAAAACCTGCTGAAACTGGTCCACGGCGCCGTCGCCGCCCTCGACCTCCTGGACCAAGCCCTCACCGCCCTCCAAAGCGAGCAGCACAACAGCGCCTCCCCGCCAATGCTATGAGTGGGGCATTACTAGCGTTCATTGCAAGTAATGCCCCACTCATAGCATTCAGAAGGCGAAACCCACGCTCAGGAAGCCGAGTTCCACGTTCGGGAGGCTGAAGCCTGCATTCGGGAAGCTGAAGCCTGCATTCGGGAAGCTGAGACCCACTTGGGTGGCCGGGTTTCAGAGTCTGGGGCTTGAGCCGGGGTGGGGCGGTCAGCGGAGTTTGCGGAAGAAGAGGCGGACGTCGTCGATCAGGCTGGCCGGGGCTTCCATGGACAGGAAGTGGCCGCCGTGGTCGAGGGTGGTCCAGTGCACGATGTGGTGGTCGCGTTCGGCCCAGCGGCGGATGGTGACGTCGTGCGCGGACACCAGGACACCGACCGGGACCGGGGACGGGGACGGGGTGCCGCCGGTCCAGTCGGCGGCCGAGGTCTCTTCGTAGTAGATCTGCGCCGCCGAGCCCGCGGTGCCGGTGAACCAGTACAGCGCGATGTTCGCCAGCATCCGGTCCCGGTCCACGCTGTCCTCCGGCATACCGTCCTCCGGCAGCGTCAGCTCCTTGAACTTCTCCACGATCCACGCCAGCTGCCCGGCCGGGGAGTCGTGCAGGCCGTAGGTCACCGTCTGCGGGCGCTTCGAGTTGCACTGCAGGTAACCGTCGTTGAAGTTCTGCATCGACTCCCAGCGTCGCTGGTCGGCCTCCGGCAGCTCGTCGAACTCACCTTCGGCGCCGATCGGGAAGGTGAGCACCGCGTTCAAGTGCACCCCCAGCACGCGCGACGGGTCCTGCTTGCCGATCTCCGGCCCGACCCACGCGCCCGTGTCGTACCCCTGCACGCCATAGCGCTCGTACCCCAGCCGTGCCATCAACCGCACCAGCAGGCCCGCCATCTTCGCGGCGTTCATGCCCGGCCCGGCCAGCGGCGTGGAGAAGCCGAACCCCGGCAGCGACGGGATCACCAGGTGGAAGGCGTCGGCCGGGTCGCCACCGTGGGAGCGCGGGTCGGACAGCGGCCCGAGCACGTCGAGGAAGTCGGTCACCCCGCCCGGCCAGCCGTGCAGCAGGACCAGGGGAGTGGCGCCGGCTTCCGGTGAGCGCACGTGGAGGAAGTGCAGCCGCTGACCCTCGACGGTGGTGACGAACTGCGGGTGCGCGTTGAGCGCGGCTTCCTGCGCCCGCCAGTCGAACTCGGTCCGCCAGTACTCGGCGAGTTCCTGGAGGTAGCCGACCGGCACCCCCCGGCTCCAGCCGACGCCGGGCAGTTCGCCCGGCCACCGGGTGGCGGCCAGCCGCTGGGCGAGGTCGTCGAGCTGGGACTGCGGAATGTGCACGGAAAACGGCTGGATGTCCTGTGTCATGGGAACCACGCTAGGACCCGGTTAGGACAGCTTCGGTCCTAACGATCAGGCAGACTGGAACCCATGCTGGAGACTTCCGCGCGGCTGCTGAAACTCCTCTCCCTGCTGCAGACCCACCGCGACTGGCCGGGCACCGACCTGGCCGAACGGCTCGGCGTCACCACGCGGACCGTCCGGCGCGACGTCGAGCGGCTGCGCGAACTCGGCTACCCGGTCCACGCCCTGCAGGGCACGCCCGGCTACCGGCTGGGCGCGGGTGCCTCCCTGCCGCCGCTGTTGCTCGACGACGAGGAAGCCGTCGCGGTGGCCGTCGGGCTGCGGACCGCCACCGGCAGTTCGGTCGCCGGGATCGAGGAGACGGCGCTGCGGGCGCTCACCAAGCTCGAGCAGGTGCTGCCCTCGCGGTTGCGGCACCGGGTGAACACCCTGCAGACCGCGACCGTGCGCGCCGGGACGGCGCCCGGCCCGCAGGTTTCGGCGGACGCGCTGATGACCATCGCCGACGCCTGCCGACGCCACGAGCGCCTGCGGTTCGACTACACCAGCCCGCGCGGCGGCGCCTCCCGCCGGACCGCGGAGCCCTACAGCCTGGTCAACTTCGGCAGGCACTGGTACCTCGTCGCCTTCGACCTCGACCGCGGCGACTGGCGCACCTTCCGGGTCGACCGGCTGACCCCGCGCCCGCCCGCTGGCCCCCGCTTCACGCCCAGGGAACTGCCCTACGATGACGTGGCCGACTACCTGGCGCGGCAGCTGTCCGCGCGGACTTGGCCCTGCCAGGCGACGGTCACCTTGCACGAGTCCGCCGAGGCCGTGTCGGACCGCGTGTGGCCGGGCATGGGCGCGATCGAGGCCGTCGACGCGCGCAGCTGCCTGCTCCACCTCGGTGCCGAGACGACCGACGACCTGGTCTGGATGATCACTTCGGTGCAGGCCGACTTCACCCTGGTCAGTGGCCCACCGGACCTCCCGGGCGCGTTCCGCCGCCAAGCCACCCGCTGCCTGGCCGCGCTCGGCTCAGCGCCCGAGGTGTGAGCCCTATCGGGAAACGGTGGTGGCGCGGCGCAGGTGCCCGGCGATGAGGTCGTAGGTCTGCCGGGCGAGCCCCGGAGCGTCGCCGAGCATGTCGTAACCGTGGTCCGCGCCGGTGACGTCGTGGTGCCGCACCAGCGCCCCGGCCACGTCGAGCTTGCGGGCGTAGGTGATGGCTTCCGCGCGCAGCCGGTCCAGTTCCGCGGTGATCACCACCGCCGGGGCGATGCCGTCGAGGCCGTCGGCGTTGGCGCCCCAGGCGGGCGAGGCGAGCCGGTGTCCGCGCTCGCCGCGGTCGGGAATGTAGGCGGTGTCGAAGATTTCCCCCATCCACGGCTGGATGACCGCCTTGCGGCCCAGCGGCGAAGGCTTGTCCTTGGCCTGCGTGACCAGGTCCAGCGGCGGGTAGTGCAGCACCTGCAGGGCCAGTGCCGGGCCGCCGGTCTCCCACGCCAGCCGCGCCGCTCCGGCGGCCAGCGCGCCGCCCGCGCTCTGCCCGCCGACGGTGAGCCTGCCGCCGTCCCACTCGCGATCGCTCGACGCCGCCCACTTCAGCACGTCGTGGATCTGCTCCACCGGCACCGGGAAACGGCGTCGCGGGGCGAGCGCGTAGCTGGTGTTGAGCACCACCACACCGGCGTGCGTGGCCAGGTGGCGGCACAGCGCGTCGTCGAAGGCGGGCAGCCCGGTGACGTACCCACCGCCGTGCGCGTTGACGTGGACCGCGGGCGGGCCGTCGGCGGACGGCGGGTGGTAGAGCGTCGCGGCGACCTCACCGTGTCGCGTGGGCACCCGGATTTCCTCGGTGCGCACGGGCAGGACGGCGTGGTACGGGGTCCGGCGGTTCGCGAGCTTCGAAAAGGTGCGCGCGGCGAAGTCGGCGACCGGCGGGAACGAGAGGATCGACATGGTGGGCCTTCAGTTCGCGTGGTGGAACTCGAGTGAGACGCCGACCGGGCGCTGCCCGTCGACGACCGGCGTCAGGGTGCCGACCAGGACGGCGTCGTTGAGCCAGGCGTAGGGCCCGTCCGCCGGAGCTTCGATGCGCGGCGTGGTGATCCCGCGCGGGACGCCGTCGAACTCCAGGGTGCCTTCGTTGGTGATCGTCAGCACGACGCCGTCCTGGGTGCGCACGAGGTAGCGCGCGGACACTTCGGCGACCCCGTCGGGACGCACCAGGTTCCAGTCCGCGCCGAGGGGCAGGACCTCGCCTTCGATGCGCGGGCCTTCCGCGGTGCCGCCGGTGATCGGGATGATCCGCCGGTGCCCGCCGGGCACCGGGCCCGCGTCGACCGGTTCGCCGATCAGCACGGTCAGGCGGGCGATGAGGGTCAGGGTGGGGTCAGGCATCTCGGGTCACCTCGTGAGCAGGTCGGCCGGGGCGGTCAGGCCGAGGCCGCGCCACAGCCGCGCGAGCCGATCGGCGAACTCTTCGGGATCGGGGCGTGCCTCGTCCAGCAGCCAGGCGTTGATGATCGCGCCCATGCCACCGGTGACGAACACGGCGAGGTCGTCCAGGGTCTCCGGCGCGACGTCCACCAGCGTGCCGAGCAGGTGCCGGTTGACCGGGGCGAGCAGGTCGCCCAGCGCGCGGGTGAGCGCGAAGGCGCACGGGCCGGAGAGCATCGCGCGGTAGAACTCCCGGTGCCCGGCGAAGTGCCCGACCGCCGCGAGCAACGCGGAGCGGCCGCCCCCGTCACCGGAACCCACCAGATCCCGCCGGGCCAGGTCGGCCGCCGCCGCGACCAGCACCGCGTCGCGGTTGGCGAAGTGCAGGTACACCGCCTGCCTGCTGAGGTCGGCTGCCTCGGCCAGCTCGGTGATCGGCACGGCGGTGGTGCCGCGTTCGGTGACCAGCCGCACGGCCGCGGCGAACAACGCCGCGCGCGAGCGCGCCACCCGGCGGTCCGGTGGGCGCTCGTCGACGGGCATGGACCGTTTATACACAGCTGTCAAGAACTGGACAAGTGTCAATTTACGCGCGCCCAGGCCCCGAGTGTCCCGAGTGGACGGTTTCCCACAGTGCGGGTGCCGTTGCCCCCGGCCGCCCGCGGCGGTCACCCTCACCGGTGTCGGTAAAAATCCCGAGCCACCCGGAGCCCCGAATGACCGTGGAAGTGCAGCAGCCGCTCAACTCCGTCGACCTCGAAGCCGTCGGCGGCCTCGTCGCCGCGGTTCAGGCCGACCCCGCGAAGGCCAAGACCACCTGGGCCGCGCACGTGGCCTGGGAGGGCGGGTTCCGCTCGGCGGCCAAGGTCCGCGGGTTCGAGCCCACGCCGTCGGACGAGCCGCCCGCGCTCGGTGGTGGTGACAGCGCGGCCAACCCGGTCGAGCAACTGCTGAGCGCGCTGGGCAACTGCCTCGCCGTCGGTTACGCCGCCAACGCGACCGTCGCGGGCATCCAGCTCGACAAGCTGACCGTGGACGTCAAGGGCGATGTGGACCTGCACGTGTTCCTCGGTCTCGCCGAAGGCCACGCGGGTTTCGACTCGATCACCGCGAACGTCCGCATCGACTCGCCCGCCTCGCGGGAGGAACTGGAAGCCTTGCACCAGAAGGTGATCCGCAGTTCGCCGGTCGGGCACACGCTGAACAACGAGGTGCCGGTGAGCGTCGAACTCGGCTGAGGGCCCGCTCATCCAAGGCGTGGATGCCTGCCATCAGAGACATTCATTTCCGTGATCCTCCGGGCTGGGCCACAGTGGGTGCAGACCCCCTGGAGGACAGCTGATGGCAGCACCCGCGTCACCGACCCCGTTCGCGCTCGGCACCTTTTCGGCCGCCGGGGAACCGTTCCCCGGCCTGGTGGTGGGCGACCGCGTGGCCGATCTGAGGCAGGCGCTCGACTGGCGGCCCGCCACCACGCTCGCGGTGCTCGACCGCTGGGCCGAGGCGCTGCCCGAGTTGCGCCAGATCGCCGAGGGCGCGCAGGACTGGACTGATCTCGAAGGCCTGCGGGTGCACGCGCCGATCGCGCCGCGGCAGGTGTTCCAGTCCGGCGCCAACTACCGCCAGCACGTGATCGACCTCGCGGTGGCCCACCGGCAGGCGGACTCCGGCGAGACCGAGGAGCAGGCCCGCGCACGGGTGGCGGAGTTGATGGACCGCCGGGCCCGCGAGGACCAGCCGTACGTGTTCATCGGGCTGCCTTCGGCGATCACCGGTCCGCAGGACGACGTGGTGCTGCCGTCGTGGACCACCCAGCCGGACTGGGAACTGGAACTCGCCGCCGTCGTCGGCAGCCCGGCGTATCGCGTGTCCCCGGAGAACGCGCTGGAGCACGTCGCCGGCTACACGATCGCCAACGACCTCACCGCGCGCGATCTGGTGTTCCGCAAGGACATGCGCGAGATCGGCACCGACTGGCTGCGGGCGAAGAACGCGCCCGGCCTCACCCCGCTCGGCCCGTACCTGGTGCCCGCCGAGTTCGTGCCCGATCCGGGTGAACTGCGGCTGGTCCTCAAGCTCAACGGCGAGACCATGCAAGACGAGTCCACAAAGGACATGATTTTCGACGTAGCCCGCCTGGTCGCCTACGTCTCGCAGACCACCACGCTGCTGCCCGGCGACCTGGTGCTGACCGGTTCCCCGGCGGGCAACGGCATGCACTGGGGCCGGCTGCTGCGCGACGGCGACGTCATGGAGAGCACCATCACCGGCCTCGGGACCCAGCGGACCCGGTGCGTGGCCGGGTGAACCGCGCCGATCCCGAAGGCGCGATCGCCGAGGCGGCCAAGGCCTGCTCGAACTGGGGCCGCTGGGGTCCGGACGACGTGCTGGGCACGCTGAACTTCCTCACCGAGGCCAACCGCCGCGCGGGTGCCGCGCTCATCCGCCGCGGCGCGAGCTTCTCACTGTCGCAGCGGTTCGACATGAACGGGCCGCAGAAGGGCTGGCGGCGCCGGACCAATCCGGTGCACACCATGCTCGATACCGGCACGGACGCCGCCGCCGGGTTGCAGGGTTTCCCGCACGGCATCGGCGGCGCCGACGACGTGATCGCCATGCCCCTGCAGTGCTCGACCCAGTGGGACGGCCTCGGCCACATCTTCGACCACGGCCAGGCGTGGAACGGCCGGGACGCGGCCACCACGGTGACCGCCGAGGGTGACCTGGTCACCGGTATCGAGCACATGGCCGCGCACGTCGCCGGGCGTGCCGTGCTGCTCGACGTGGGCCGCGTCGTCGGCGACGGTGAACTGCCGGACGGTTTCGCCATCACCGAAGCGCACCTCACGGCCACCGCCGAAGCCCACGGCGTCACGGTCGGCCGCGGGGACATCGTGCTGGTCCGCACGGGCCAGCTGACCCGGGCACGGCGTGACGGCTGGGGCGACTACGCCGGCGGGCCCGCGCCCGGCCTGTCGTTCACCACCGCGAACTGGCTGCACCGCACCGAAATCGCCGCGATCGCCACCGACACCTGGGGCTTCGAGGTCCGGCCCAACGAGTTCGACCACGCCTTCCAGCCGCTGCACCAGGTGGTCATCCCGCACCTCGGCCTGCTGGTGGGGGAGATGTGGGACCTCGACGCCCTGGCCGCGGACTGCGCCGCCGACGGGGTGCACGAGTTCTGGCTGACCGCCGCGCCGCTGCCGATCACCGGGGCCGTGGGCTCCCCGGTCAACCCCATCGCCGTCAAGTGACCCCGGGAGCCGAGATGACCCGCACCGTGCTCGTCGTCGGCGGTGGCATCGCCGGGAACGCCCTCACCGTCCTGCTGCGCCGGGCCGGGTTCGCCGTCGACCTGGTCGAGCTGCGCGAAGACTGGAACTCCACCACGGGTTCGGGCATCACCTTGCAGGGCAACGCGTTGCGGGTGCTGCGCGAGGTCGGCGTGCTGGACCCCGTGCTGCGCGACGGGTTCGCCTTCGACGAGCTGAGCCTGCTGAGCCCGGACGGCACGGTGCTGGCCGTCCAGCCGTCCGGGCGCGTCGGCGGCGACGACCTGCCCGCCACGGTCGGCATGCAACGGCCCCGGCTGCAGCAGATCCTCATCGACGCCGTCCGCGCGTCCGGCGCCTTCGTCCGGCTCGGCCTGACCGTCACGGCGTTCGAGCAGGACACCGACAGCGTGCGGGTCACCTTCGGCGACGGCACCACCGGCCGTTACGACCTGGTCGTGGGCGCGGACGGACTGCAGTCGGGGGTGCGGCGGCTCATCGGCATCGACTGCGTACCCGAACCGACCGGCATGGCCATCTGGCGCGCGCCCGTGTCCCGCCCGGCGGGGGTCGAGCACACGCAGATGGTCTACGGCGGCGGGTGCTTCATCGCCGGCTGCTGCCCGACCGGCGAGCGCACCGCGTACGCCTACCTGGTCGAACGCAACCGCGACCGGTCGGCCGTCGATCCCACCGCCTACCACCAGGAAATGCGGCGCCTGGCCGAGAGCTACGGCGGCCCGTGGCCGGAGATCCAGCGCTCGCTCACCGATCCGGCGCTGGTCAACTACACCTGGTTCGAACGGTTGCTGGTCGACGGCCCGTGGCACCGCGGCCGGGTGGTGCTGGCCGGTGACGCCGCGCACGCCTGCCCGCCGACCCTCGCGCAGGGTGCGGCCATGTCGCTGGAGGACGTGCTCGTGCTGACCGAACTGCTGGCGGCAGGCGAGGTCTGGGACGACGGCCTGTTCACCCGGTACCACGACCGCCGCTACCCGCGCGTGCGGGAGATCGTCGACGGATCCGTCCAATTGGGACAGTGGTTGCTCGACGGGGTGCGCGACGCCGACGTGCCCGGGTTGATGGGCCGCGCCGCGGTGATGCTGCGGGAGCTGCCGTGACGATCCCGACCGTGGACGTCCACGCGCACGTCCTGCTGTCCGAAGTGGACCAGCTCGTCGAAGGGCTCCCGGGGCTGGCCGCCGCCCGCGAACTGGACGCCCGCCGTAACGGCGCCGAAGCATCGGCGGTCAACGGCGGGATGATCCGCGAGCGGTTGCCCCTGCTGACCGAGGTGGTGCGACGACTCGCCGCGATGGACACCGAGGGCGTGGACGTGCAGCTGGTCAGCCCGTCGCCGTCGCACTACCACTACTGGGCCGGCGCCGAAGTCGCCCGCGCGGTGTGCGAGACGGCCAACACGGCCGTCGCCAAGCACTGCGCGCACGCCCCCGCCCGCCTGACCGGGCTCGGCCTGGTGCCGTTGCAGCATCCCGGACTGGCCGTCCAGATGCTCGACCACGCGCTGAGCGAAGGACTGGCCGGGGTGGAGATCTCCAGCCACGCCCCCGGCCGGGAACTCTCGGATCCCGCCTACGAGCCGTTCTGGGAGCTGGCCGCGGAAACCGGGGCGATCCTGTTCCTGCACCCGTTCGGCTGCACGCTCGACGAGCGGCTGGACCGCTGGTACCTGTCCAACAGCGTCGGGCAGCCGACGGAGAACGCCGTGGCCCTGTCCCATCTGATCTTCTCCGGCGTGCTGGACCGCCACCCCGGGCTCAAGGTCGTCGCCGCGCACGGCGGCGGCTACCTGCCCACCCACCTCGGGCGGGCGGACCACGCCTGGCGCGTCCGCCCGGACGCGCGGGGCTGCGCGCACGAACCGAGCCACTACCTGCGGCACCTGTGGTTCGACTCGCTGGTGCACGACCCGCACGTGCTGCGCGAACTGGTCCGGGCCGCCGGCGCGGACCGGGTGCTGCTGGGCTCGGACTTCCCGTTCGACATGGGCACCACCGACCCGCTGGCCGCCCTGCGCGCGGCGGAACTGGCCGGGCCCGACTTCCACGCGGTGCGCGGTGGCAACGCCGCCGCCCTGCTCAACCTGTCCGCGAAGGAGCCACGATGACATCACGGCGTCTGCTCACCCACCTCCGCCACGTCGACCTCGCCGTGCCGGACTACGACAAGCAACTGGAGTTCTACTCGGGTGTCTGGGGGCTGACCGAGGTCGCCGGGGACACCGGCCTCAGCTTCCTCGCCGCCGAAGGCTCGCCCGAGCAGTACGTGGTGCGACTGCGCAAGGCCGAGGAGAAGCGGCTGGACCTGGTCGCGTTCGGCGCGGCCACGCGAGAGGACGTCGACGCGCTGGCCGAGCGGCTGATCGCGGACGACGTGAAGCTGATCAGCACCCCGGACGAGCTCGGCACCCTCGGTGGCGGCTACGGCTTCCGGTTCTTCGACGTGGACGGCCGCACGGTGGAGGTCTCGGCCGAGGTGGACACCCGCGAACACCGGCGCATCGAAGAAAAGGAAGCCATCCCGGTCCGCCTTTCCCACGTGGTGCTCAACTCCCCGGACCTCGACAGGACCCGCGCCTGGTACGAGAAGCACCTCGCGTTCGCGCTCTCGGACACGCTGAGCTCACCGCACATGGGCGAGGTCATGCACTTCATGCGGATCAACCCCCAGCACCACAGCCTGGCGCTGGCGAAGGGCCCGCACACCTCGCTGCACCACATCTCGTTCGAGCTGCGCGGGCTCGACGAGTACATGCGCGGCACCGGCAGGCTGCTCCGCGCGGGCGTGCACAAGGTCTGGGGTCCTGGCAGGCACATGGCCGGGGACAACACCTTCTCCTACTTCTTCGACCCGCACGGCAACACCCTCGAATACACCACCGAACTGGAACTGCTCGACGAGGACAGCTGGCACCCGCACGTCTACGACTTCTCCGAGCCCGAGGTGACCGACCAGTGGGGCACGGCCAACCCGATGAGCGAGCTGGTGGCCAAGGAATCGTTCAACGATCCGGACCGCGGCTGCTTCGTCGCGCCCCCGGTGTGACATGCGGTTCGCCACCTACGAAAACCGCGGTCGTGCACAGGCCGGAGTGCTCGGCGACGACGATCGGCTGCACCCGCTCGACGCCGCGTCGCTGATCGAAGTGCTGGACGAGCTGCCCGCGGCCGGAGCCGCGGCGCTGGCGGGCGAACCCGGGCCGCACGTATCCGCGGTCCGCCTGCTCCCGCCGCTGCGGCCACCGTCCATTCGCGACTTCGTCACCTTCGAGGAACACGTCGAAGGCATGCGCGGCGGGGCGGGGGTGCCGGAGCAGTGGTACACCGCGCCGACGTTCTACTTCGGCAACCCGCATTCGGTGCTCGGCCCGCACGACGACGTGCCGATGCCACCGGGGTCGGCGCGGTTCGACTTCGAACTGGAGGTCGCGGCCGTCGTCGGCCGTGAGGGCCGCGACCTGACCCCGGAGCAGGCGGGCGCGCACATCGCGGGCTACACGATCTTCAACGACTGGTCCGCGCGCGACCTGCAGACCGCGGAGATGACCGTCGGGCTCGGGCCGTGCAAGGGCAAGGACACCGCGCTGAGCCTGGGCCCGTGGCTGGTCACCCCCGACGAGCTGGCGCGTTATCGCGAAGACGACGGCCGGTTGCGGCTGGCGCTGACCGCCGAGGTCAACGGCGAGGTTGTCGGCTCGGACCTGCTGTCGAACATGAGCTGGACCTTCGAGGAGATGCTCGCCTACGCCTCACGCGGCACGGTGGTGCGCCCCGGTGACGTGCTCGGTTCGGGCACCTGCGGCAACGGCGGGTGCCTCGCCGAACTGTGGGGCCGGGGCGGCGACCGGCCACCGCTGCGCCCCGGAGACACCGTCCGCCTCACCGTCGAGGGCATCGGGCAGTTGAGCGGCACGGTGGTCCCGGGCGCCGAGGTGCGGCCGCTGCCACCCGCCCGGCTCAGCGGGACGCGTCGAGCGCGGCCAGCTCAGCGGCCGACAGCTCCAGGTGGACCGCGGCTGCCGAACTCCTGATGGTCTCCGGCCGCGACGAGCCGGGGATCGGGATGACCACCGGCGACTTCGCCAGCATCCACGCCAGCGTCACCTGCTGCGGGCTCACCTCGTGCGCCCTGGCCACCTCGGCGAACGGGGCGAACCGCGAGCCCAGTTCGCTCGCCTGGGAACTGCCGCCGAGCGGGCTCCACGGCAGGAACGCGATGCCGAGGTCGGTGCACAGCTCGAGTTCCGGCTCGCTGGACCGGAAGGCGGGCGAGAACTCGTTCTGCACGGCGGCGAGCCGTCCGCCGAGGATCTCGTTCGCCTGCCGGATCTGTTCGGGGTTCGCGTTCGAGATGCCGGCGTAGCGGATCTTGCCCTCGTCGAGCAGGTCGGCCAGCGCGCCGACGGACTCGGCGTACGGAACCGCCGGATCCGGCCGGTGGAACTGGTACAGCCCGAGCGCGTCGGTGCCGAGCCGCTTGAGCGAGGCCTCCGCCGCGCGCTTGAGGTGCGCCGGTGAACCGTCGAGCGCCCAGCTCCCGTCGGCGGGCCGGGTGTGCCCGCCCTTGGTGGCGACCAGGACCGCGGAGGTGTCACCCGGGTAGCTCGCCAGCGCACGGGCGATCAGCGACTCGTTGTGCCCGGGATCGCTCGCGTCCAGGTGGTAGGCGTCCGCGGTGTCGATCAGCGTCACCCCGGCGTCGAGCGCGGCGTGGATGGTGGCCACCGAGCGGTCTTCCGGCGGCCTGCCCTGGACCGACATCGGCATGCCGCCGAGTCCGATGGCGCTGACCTCGATCTCCCCGATGCGGCGCGTCTGCATGCGTGCTCCTCCTTCGTCCGGTGCGCCACCCAGCTAACGCGCCGGGCATTAAGCTGTCCAACAGAAGGAACCGATCCGACTAAGCGGTCTGGGTGATCAATGATGGAGTTGCGGCAGCTCGAGTACTTCATCGCGGTCGCCGAGGAATCGCACTTCACGCGGGCCGCGCAGCGCCTGCACGTCGCGCAGTCCGGGCTGTCGGCCACCATCCGGGCGCTGGAGAAGGAACTCGGCGCGCCGCTGTTCCGCCGCAGCACCCGCCAGGTGCGCCTCACCGGGGAGGGGGAGGCGCTGCTGGTCGAGGCGCGGCGCACGGTGGCCGCGGCCGGTGCCGGACGGGCGGCCGTGGCCGCGGTCCAGGGGCTCGTCCGCGGCAGCCTGGCGCTCGGTTCGCTGCAGTGCCTGCACTCGCTGCACCTGCCCGCCCTGCTCCACGACTTCGTGACCGCGTATCCCGGGGTGGACGTCCGGTTGCAGCACGGCGGGTCGACCGAACTGATCGAGCACGTGCGGGCCGGGCGGCTCGACCTCGCCTTCGTCGCGAAACCGGCCCGCTACCCGGACGAGCTCCGGGTGACCCCGCTCGGCACCGAAGCGCTGGTGCTCGCCTGCGCCCCGGACCACCCGCTGGCCGGGCGCGCGTCGGTCGGGCTCACCGAGTTGGCGGCGGATCGCTTCGTCGACTTCCACCCCGGCTGGGGCACGCGGGACCTCGCGGACACCGTGCTCGCGGAGGCCGGGGTGCACCGGAAGGTCGCGCTCGAGGTCACCGACGTGCATTCGCTGCTGGAACTGGTCAGCTTCGGCCTCGGCGTGGCGCTGGTGCCGGAGAACTTCTCGCACAAGACCGCCGAGGCGCGGTTCCTCCCACTGTCCGGCGAAGTCCCGGCCTGGGAGACGGTTTCGGTGACCACGGAAGCGCCGAGCGCGGCCACGGCCGCCTTGTGCGAGCGGATCGGGGACCATTCGGCCTGATGATCCCCGGGCTCGGTTCCGGCAGACTGGCGCGGTGACCGAAGCCCGCCCCGGCCTGGCGCCGGGTACCCGCAGGCCGTCGGGGACGTTGTTCGCGGCGTTGTACGGCTCGCTGGTGCGGCACCCCGGGCACGATCCCGGCCGGGACGCCTACATCCTCTTCCACGACCGGTCGCTGGCCATGGGCTGGCTGGATGTCCTGTGGGGCATGAACGACGCGGGCGAGGAGCACCCGCTCGCCGCGCCGGGGCTGGCCGGCTGGTTCCAGGTGGGCGTCGAAGCGGAGCCGTTGCCGGTGCAGCCGTTCCTCCGCTGTGCCGGTGACGTCCTGGCACACCTCGGCACGCTCGACCTGGACGCGGTGCAGATCCTGCTGCCGCCCGGAGCCGGGCCGGCGTCCCTCGCGACCGCCGCGTGGTTCGGTGACGCCGGGCCGAGCACACCGGTGCGGGTCACCTTCGACAGCGGCCAGGACCCGTCGGTCCCCGCGACGGCGGCGCGCTTCCGGGAACGGATGGCCGAACAGACCGTGTTCGCCTGCGAGTCCGCCGGTGTTTCGCCCGAGCCGAAGCCGCCGTTCGACGACTCCTTCTGGAACGGCCCGCCACGGCATGCGGCGAGTTTCCACGGCACCCTCGCCGAATGGTCCGTCGACGCCATCGGCTGGCTGGGCGGTTACGCCGCCGGCCTGTGCGCCGCCGCGGGCGTGTCCACCCCCGTGCTGCTCACCGTCAGCAGGCTGGGTCCACAACGGACGAAAGGTACGCGATGAAGCGTTCGAGGAAGATCGCCGTGTTCGGCGCCGCTGTCCTGCTCCTCGCCGGATCGCTGATGGGCTCGGCACCGGCGGCGGAAACGCGGCGATCGCCGTGGTTCACCTCGTGGGCGCAGTCGCAGCAGGCGCCGGCCGCCAAGACGTTGCAGAACCAGTCCGTGCGGATGGTCACGCACCTGAGCCAGGGTGGCGACGCGGTGCGCGTCCGCGTGCAGAACACCTTCGGCAAGACCCCGCTGACCATCGACCGCGCGACCGCGGGCCTGAGCGGACCGGCCGCTTCGGTCACCGGCGTCCGGCCGCTGACCTTCCGTGGTCGGCCCGCGGTCACCATCCCGCCCGGCGGCGAGGTCTGGAGCGACGACACCGATCTGCGCACCCAGCCGGACAGCGACCTCAGCGTCAGCATGTACGTGGCGGGCACGGTCGTCCCCGGCCAGCACGACTCGGCGTTCCGCGAGAACTACCTGACCCCCGCGGGCGCGGGTGACCACACCGCCGATCCCGGCGGCACCGCGTACACCGAAACCGTCACCTCGACCTACCTGGTCAGCGCGGTCGACGTGCGCAACCGCGGCCTGCGCGGCACGATCGTCGCCTACGGCAGTTCGGTGGTCGACGGGGTGGGCAGCACCAACTGCGGGCCCGGCTGCACCGAACTGGGCACCAACCGCCGCTGGACCGACGACCTGGCCCGCCGCACCGGCGAGCTCGCCATCGCGAACGCCGGGATCAGCGGCACCACCAGTTCGAACGCCTGCCCCGGCACCCCGGACCGCGTCGCCGGCCTGGACGCGCTCGCCCGGCTGGACCGCGACGTGCTGGCGCTGCACGGCGTCACCGGCGTCCTCTACTACTACGGCACCAACGACCTGGCCTTCGGCTGCACCGCCGGGCCCATCCTGGACAGCTACCGCCAGGTCTTCCAGCGCCTGCGTGACGCGGGGATCGCGGTGTACGTCACCCCGATCACCCCGCGACCCGGGTACACCGCCCAGCACAACCTCGACCGGCACGAGGTCGGCACCTTCACCCAGCGCTGGAACAACTGCTCCGGCACCTGCGACGGCGTGGCCGACTTCGACCGGGTGCTGAGGGACCCGTTGCAGCCCAACGGGATCCACCCGCCCTACGACAACGGCGACGGGGTGCACGCCAACGCGGCCGGGCAGCAGGCGCTCGCGGACTTCGTCTCCCTGCCGATGCTCACCGGCCGGGGCTGAGCCGGGTCAGCGTGGTTCGTGCACGTCGTCGGGAAGGGGGTCGGCGTAGAGGCGGTCGATCGCCGCGGCGTACTTCGCGGCGATCGGCTTGCGGCGCAGCTTCATCGTCAGGGTCAGTTCGTCGCCGCCGGGTTCCCAGAACACCGGGAGCAGGTGGAAGCGCTTGATCTGCTCGACCCGGGACAGCTTCGCGTTGCCACTGGCCACCGCGGCGGCGACCCGGGTGAGGATCTCCGGATCCCGGGCCAGTTCGGCCTTGCCGCCGTCCGGGGCGAGCGCGGCGGCGACCTCGGGGTCCAGGGTGATCAGCGCGGTGGTGTACGGGCGGTCGTCGCCGATGGCGGCCACCCCGCCGATGAGGGAGGACGCCGCCTTGATCGCGTTCTCGATGTTGGCCGGGGACATGTTCTTGCCCGAGGCGTTGATGATCAGGTCCTTCTTCCGGTCGACGATGGTGAGCACGCCGTCGTCGTCGACGGTCACCACGTCGCCGGTGGCCAGCCAGCCGTCGGCGTCGATCGCCTCGGCGGTCTTGGCCGGTTCACCCCGGTAGCCCTTCATCACCAGCGGCCCGCGCACGAACAGTTCCCCGTCCTCGGCGACCCGCGTCTCCATGCCGGGCAGGATCCGCCCGACGGTACCGAGTTTGGCCGGGTCGGCCGGGAACGTGCTGGCGATGCAGGTCAGCTCCGACATGCCCCAGATCTCGGAGATCGGCAGGCCGAGCGCGGCGAAGAAGGCCAGTGTGCCCCCGGGGATCGGGGCACCGCCGGAGACCGCCCACTTCAGCCCGCCGAAGCCGAGCATGTCCCGCAGGCCGGTGAGCACGGCCGCGTCCGCCTTGGCGTACTCGGCTTCCAGTTCCGGCGGCACGGGCGTGCCCGCACGCAGGTGGGCCAGCCGGCGGTTGCCGACCTCCACCGCCCATTCCAGTTCCTCGCGGCGTTCTTCGTCGGGCTCGTGCGCCACGGCCAGTTCGATCGCGACCTTCAGCTTCTCCCACACGCGCGGGACCGCGCCCCAGATGGTCGGGCGGCAGTCCCGCACGGCCGCGACGATCTGCCGCGGGTCGGTGACCACGGTGATCTGGGTGCCGAAGACGAGTTGGAAGTACAACGCGGTGACGCGGTCGGCGATGTGCGCCGACGGCATGAACGAGGTGATCCGGTCGCCGTACTCGACGGGCAGGACCGCGCTGACCGCGGTGGCCTCGAACAACAGCGCCGCGTGCGTGGACTCGACGCCCTTGGGGTCCCCGGTGGTGCCCGAGGTGTAGATCAGCGTCGCCACGTCCTCGGGCTGGACCGCGCGCCAGGCGGCCTCGAAGTCGAAGTCGGCGGCGCCGAGGTTCTTCAGCTCCGCCAAGGAGATCGTGCCGTCCGGGACTTCGCCGGGCTCGGCGTCGACGACCACGATCCGGTCCACCACACCGGTTCCGCGGACGCGCTCCACGTACTGGGCTTCGCAGACCACGACCCGGGCACCGGCGTTGCCGAGCACGTACCGGATCGCGTCGGGTGCGAGGGTGTTGTAGACGGAGAACGAGGTCGCGCCGGCGTGCAGCGCGCCGACGTCGACCGGGTAGAACTCCGTCCGGTTCGCCATCATCAGCGCGACCGTGTCCCCGCGGCCGACGCCGAGCGCGGCGAAACCGGCGGCGACCTCCCGCACCTGGGCGCGGTACTCGCGCCAGGTCAGGGTCCGCGTGCCGCCGACGGTCCGCACCGCGACGGCGTCCGGGTCGATGGCCGCGACCCGTTGGAACGCCTCGCACAGCGTGGCGGGTGGTGCGCTCACGATCGGCTCCCCCTGGCTTCGAGTTCGCGGATGAGGGTGTGGCACCGGCGGTCGGCGGCGAGGACGCCGTCGGCGACCACGTTCACGAAGCCGCGGAGCAACGCCCAGCCCTGCCACGCGGCCGGGGCCAGCGTACGCCCGGCGCGCCGGGCGATGGCGCCGGCGAGCACCGTGGCCGCCTGTTCCGCGGTGATCCGGCGGCGCAGCGGACGGGGAAGCCGCGCTTCGAGCTCCGCGCCGAGGGCGTCATCGTCCAATGTGGCCTTGGCGAGTCGCGTGTCGACCACGCCGAAGTAGGCGACCCCCGCGCTGGCCCCGAATCCGGCGAGTTCGAGCCGCAGGGCCCGGCCCAGCTGTTCGACCCCCGCCTTGCTGATCATGTAGGAGGCACCGCCGAGGCCGGGCGCGAAGGCGGCCGCCGAGGAGACGACCACGATGTGCCCGCGTCGCGCCACCACCTCGTCGATCGCCGGCCGGACGGTGTTGAACACGCCGGTCAGGTTGATGTCGAGCACCCGGTCGAAGCCGTCCGGGTCGATCTGGCGCAGCGTGGCCGGTGGCGGGGTCACCCCGGCGTTGGCGACCACCACGTCGAGCCCGCCAGCCTCGGCGGTCAGCCGGCGGACGACCGTTTCCATGGCCGTGCGGTCGCGGACGTCGGCGACGAAGGTGTGCACCCGGCTGCCCAGCGTGGTTCCGGCCCGATCGAGCGCGGCCGGGTCGATGTCGGTCAGCGCGACGACGGCACCGCGGCCGTGCAGTTCGCGCGCCAGGGCCAGGCCGATGCCGTCCCCGCCGCCGGTGATCAGCACGACCTTGCCGCGCACGTCGTAGTGGACGCGGCCGGGCAGCGGGACGCCGAGGTCGCGGACGATGCCCGTGGCGGTGGCCAGCGCGCTCATCGGCCGATCGCCTCCGCCAGTCCCTTCGCCCAGCCCGCGGTGACCCGCTGGAACGCCGGGCGGCCCAGGCGCAGCAAGGGCGCGGCCTTCGGCACCGGCTCGACGGCGAAGGTCCAGGTGATCCGGGTGCCTTCGGTCAGAGGGGTGAGCGCCATGTCCTCGGCGAACCGGCGGAAACCCGGCTTGGAGGCGGCTTCGGCGGTGAAGGTCATCCGGCTTTCCTCGTCCCATCGGTAGAAGCGTTCGCGCAGGGTCGCGGCGCGCCCGACCGTGACGGTCCGGGTGGTGCCGACGCCGAACGGCCGCGGAGAGGTCCAGTCCATGCCGGTGATCAGCCGGGACCACGACACCAGCGCGTCGTCGGCGGAGAGGACCCGCCACACCCGCGCGGCGTCCACCGGCACGTCGACGGCCTGGACGAACCGGAACGGGGCCGAGGCGAGGAACTCGTCGCCGGCTTCGGCCAGGGGATACCAGCGTGTCATGGGCCGCCTTCGGTCAGAGGTCGAGCAGCAGGGGACCGCCTGCCGAACGGGAAACGCAGATCAGCATGGACTTCTCGCGCTCACCGTCCGGGAGGACCCGGTCCCGGTGCTCCACGGTCCCGGCCAGCACGGGGGTTGTGCAAGTGCCGCAGAAACCCTGGCGGCAGGAGTAGGCCACCCCGGGCACCGCCCGGCGGATCGCGGTGAGCGCCGACTCGTCCGCCGCGACCGGCACGGTCACCCCGCTGCGGTACAGCCGGATCTCGAACGGCGTGCCGTCGACCACGGGCAGCGGCGAGAACCGTTCGGTGTGCAGGGAGGCGGTCGGGTTGATCTCCCGCACCAGCCCGCGCGCGGTGACCATCAGCGGGGGAGGACCACACAGGTAGATCGCCGCGCCGGGGGCCGCGAGCGGCAGGATGCCGGTGATGTCCGGCGGCCCGGCCTCGTCGTCCGGCCGGATGTCGAGCACGCCGCTGTCGTACCCGGCGAGTTCGCCGAGGAACGGCATGCTCGCCCGCGACCGGCCGAGGTAGACCAGGCGCCACGGAACGCCGCGTTCGTGGCAGGCCCGCACCATCGGCAGGATCGGCGTGATCCCGATGCCACCCGCGACGAACAGGTAGGACGGCGCGCCGACCAGGGTGAAGGCGTTGCGGGGGCCGCGTGCGGTGATCCGGGTACCGGCGCGCAGTTCGTGGACTTCGCGCGAACCGCCCAGCCCGTCGCCGAGCCGCCGGACGGCGATGCGGTAGGCGTGCCGATCGGCGGGATCACCGCACAGCGAGTACTGGCGTTGCCTGCCCGAGGGCAGGAAGATGTCCAGGTGCGCGCCGGGAACCCAGTGGGGGAGCGGCTCGCCGTCCGATTCCAGGGTCAGGCTGACCACGTCCCCGGCCTCCGGCCGGATCTGGCCGATCCGCAGGTCGAGGTCGAACCCCGTGCGGCGCACCGGTTTCGGCCGGGACAGCAGGGGTGCCACCGGCCCGGCGGCGAACACGTGCCGGTAGGCGGCACTGGCGAGCGCCGCCAGGCGCATCGCGCCGGTGGGGGCGTACGCGTCCTTTGTGGACCGGTTCACCGGTCACCGCCGTTGGCCGCCGGTGACCGCGCGAGGTAGCGCAGGGCCTTGTCCATGCTGCCGAGCTGCGACGGGTGGAACCGCGGGTGGAGGTACTTCGGGATCTCGGTGAGGAAGATGGTCGCCGAGGGGATCATCCGCCGCCGGGTCGCGCTCAGCAGCTGCACCGGCCAGAAGCGGCCCTTGTCCGGCGACGGGTCCTTGCGGAACAGCGAACCCGCCGTGGTCAGGAACAACACCGCCAGGGTGAAGCTGGCGACCAGCGCCGTGCGCACCCGCCTGCCGTACCCGCCGTCGACGTACATGAAGGCGTCGAAGGCGACGTTGCGGTGCTCGACCTCTTCGGCGCCGTGCCAGCGGACGAGGTCCAGCATGGTCGGGTGCATGCCCCGCTCGGCCAGCTGGTCGGCGTTGAGCAGCCAGTCGCCCACCACCGCGGTGTAGTGCTCCATCGCGGCGAACAACCCGAGCCGCTCGCACAGCCACGCGTGCTTCGCCCGGCCGGTCAGCCCCCAGTCGCCGAGGACCTTGTCGACCATCCACTCCATCTTGCGGGCCGTCGGCTCGACGTCCAGGCCGAGCTTCGCCAGGTGGTCCCTCGCGCCCTCGTGCGAAGCCGCGTGGGTCGCTTCCTGGCCGATGAAGCCGACGACCTCTTCGTGCAGCCGCCCGTCCTCGATCAGCGGCAGCGCCTCGGCCAGCGCGGCGGACATCGCGCGCTCGCCCTCGGGCAGCACCAGGTGCATCACGTTGATGATGTGCGTGGCCATCGGCTCGCCGGGGATGTAGTGCATCGGCACGCCGTCCCAGGAGAACTCGACGTCACGCGGGGCGATGGCGTGCGCCTGGTCGGTGTACCGGCGCGCCCCGCGCACGTCGACGACCGGTTTTCCGCGGAACAGTCCGAACATCGCTTCGTCCTCACGTTCGCTTGGCGTTGCACGATATTGTTGACAGCGTGCGATGTCAACATCGGCCGATGTCAGTTCACGGGAGGGCGCGCGCGGGAGGTGGTCAGTCCTGGACGGCGGCGGAACTCGCCTGGGCCAGCTGCTCGACGACCTGGGAAACGTGCTCCACGAAGCGGTCGCGGGTGATGGTGACCCGGCCGGCGAGCCAGGCCTGGTAGAGGTAGGCCAGCGCGCCGAACACCGCTTCGGCGTTCAGCTCCAGGTCGTGGTCGTCGGCGGCCTCCCCGCCGAGCACGGGGTTGCGCAGGGCCAGCGCGATCGGCTTGGTGAACTCGCCGACCAGTTCGGCGCCGCGGTTGGCCAGTTCGGGAGCGGCCACCGACTCCACGAACAGCACGCGGCCCCGGCGCGGGTCGGCGGTGACGAACTCGGTGAACGCCGCCACCACCTGCCGGACCAGTGCGGCCGTGTCCGCCGCTTCGGATAGCGCCGCCAGCAGCGCTATCCGCGCCTGCTCGGCCACCGCTTCCAGCACGGCCACCAGGAGTGCCTCGCGATTGGGGAAGCTCTCGTAGAAGTACCGCTCGGTGAGCTTGGCTTCGCGGCACACCCCGCGCATCGTGACCGACGCGGCCCCACCGGAGCCCATCAGCGCGAACCCGGCGTCGATCAGCTGCCTGCGACGGCGTGCCTGCCGCTCGTCCGCGGCCACCCCGCGCCACGGGCGGCTCGAGGCGTCGGGGCTGTCGGTCACCGCCTCATCCTGTCACGGGGCAGCCTGCCTAGGCTGGTGCCGGTGAAGCAAGATGACGGCGGCGACCTCGACAGCCTGGTGCGCCAGCGGATCCGTGCGCTGCGGGTGGCCCAAGGCTGGTCACTGGAGGACTTGGCCGCCCGTGCGCGGATGGGGGCGTCCACGCTCAGCCGCATCGAGACCGGTGGGCGGCGCCTCGCCCTCGATCAGCTCGTCACGCTCGCCCGCGCCCTGGACACCTCGCTCGACCAGCTGGTGGAGACAGCCACGGACGACGTCATCAGCAATCCGACGCACGAGGCGGCGTACGGCCTGATGCGCTGGCCCGTCAAGGCGGATCCGGGGCTCACGGTGGTGCGCCAGCGAATGGTCGACCCACCGCCCGAGAACCTCGCACGCATGCGGGCGCACCCCGGCCGCGAATGGCTCGTGGTCCTGTCGGGTACCGCCGTGCTGCTGCTGGGCGACCGCCGCCTCCGCGTGGAAACCAACCAGGCGGCCGAATTCCCCACGATGCTGCCGCACGCCATCGGCGCCGAGGGTGGCCCGTGCGAGATCCTGGGCATCTTCGACCGTGACGCCCGCCGCGGTCACCAGCAGGGCGACGGCTGAGTTCTTGCGCCTTCGGCACGGTGGCCGGCGATCTTCTTGCGCATCCGGGAAACCGCCGCCCTACCAGGGCCGGGTCCACTTAGCGTGGTCGTCATGGAACACGGAAAACACGACCACGCCGACGTGCTCGACCTGGACGCGGAAGTGCTCGCCGAGCACCTCGCGGCCATCGTCACCTCACTACCGGCCGAGACCGAGCCCCGGCACATCGTGGACCTGGGCTGCGGGACCGGAGCCGGTACCTTCCTCCTGCTCAAGCGCTTCCCCGAAGCGCGGGTGACGGCCGTCGATGCCTCGGTCGTCCACTTGGGACGGCTGGCGGAGAAGGCCGAAGCGGCCGGGGTCGCCGACCGGGTGCACACCGTGCGGGCGGACCTCGACGCGTCCTGGCCCGACCTCGGCACACCCGACCTGGTCTGGGCATCGGCCTCCTTGCACCACATGGCCGACCCCGGCCGTGTGCTGCGGCAGGTCCACGAGATGCTCGCGCCCGGCGGGTTGTTCGCGGTGGTGGAGCTGGCGGACTTCCCGCGGTTCCTGCCCCAGGACGCCCCGGAGGACCGGCCGGGCCTCGAAGACCGCTGCCACGCCGCGATGGCCCACCGCATCGCCGAAGCCGTGCCCCACCGCGGCGCCGACTGGGGCCCGGAACTGGTGGCCGCCGGGTTCACCGTCGAGAGCGAACGCACGATCACCGCGAACCTGCCGGCGAAGCACAACGAGGCCGTCGGGCGTTATGCGCTCGCGGGCCTGAGCCGCGTGCGCCAGGGCGTCGCCCAGGCACTACCGGCCGAGGATCTCGCCGCGCTGGACCGGCTGCTCGACACCAGCGGGCCCCACAGCCTCCTGCGCCGCGACGACCTCGCTGTCCGCGCCGAGCGCACCGTCTGGGCCGCACGCCGGCCGGCGGCGGACCACTAGGTTCGGTCGCCCGGCTCCAGCATCGGCACCAGGAACCGCCGTGCCACCGCGGCGAGCTGTTCGTCGTCGTCGAGGTCGATGACCTGGCTCGGAATGGCCAGGAACGACGCGGAGATCCGCACCATCATCTCGGCGACGACGTCGGCGTCCAGCTCGCTGGACACGGTGCCCGCCCGCTGTTCGTGCCGCAGCTGCCCGGCGACGAACTGCCGCACGGTGCCCAGCGTCCGGCCGCCGTCGTTGATCATCGACGGCACCAGCAGGTCCGGTTCCGCCTCCATCAGCCCGCCGATCAGCGGGTTGCCCCGGATGGCGCGCAGGGAGCTGACGAACCCGAGCACCACCCGGTCGGCGGCGGTCTCGGCCTGCTCGATGTCGATCAGGAACTGGTCGAAGTACCGGCGGAACTCCCGCCGCACCACTTGTTCCACCAGCGCGTCCTTCGTGGTGAACCGCCGGTAGACGGTGATCCGGGAAACCCCGGCCCGGCGAGCCACGTCCTCCATCGTGGAGCGCTGGATGCCCAGCCGGCAGAACTGGTCGTACGCGGCGTCGAGGATGCGCGCGCGGGCTTCGTCCACTTCGTCCGCCCGCCCGACGGCGTCGCTGTAGGCGCGTTCGAGCAGCGACTCCTCACCCGAGCTCAACAGGGCGGACAGCGCAGGTTCCACGGGCTCCTCCAGAGCGCTCGATTCTGCCTCAGCCGCGGACCCGCTGTCACGGAAGGTCTTGTGATAGCCGACACCGTGTGCTCTCATGATACGCAGATTCAGCACTTGTTTCATCGTATCAGGTCTCGGTTTACGGCTCTCGACCTCGAGGAAGAGGAGCGAAGCGAATGGACGGACTGAGCAGGCGCGACATGTTGAGGGCGGGCGGGGCGCTGGGCGCGCTCGGCGCGCTGGGCATCGCGGCCCCCGCGCAGGCCCGCTCGGCGTGGACGTGGTCACCCACCGGTTCGGTGGCCGGCGCCGGGGCCGGTGCCGATCCGCGGTGGGTGTGGGACGAGGAAGCCGACCCGCTGGTCGCGTCCCTGCTCGACCGGGGTGACGTGCCCATGGTCAACAACCTGCTGCGGACCTGGACCAAGAACGGCCAGCCGCTGCCCGCCGGGCTGCCCGCGGACCTGCGGGACTTCATGGAGCGCGCAAGGCAACTGCCCTCGTGGGCCGAGCCGGGCAAGCTGGCCACCGCGGTGGACTTCAACGAGAAGCGGGGGCTCTACCTCGGCCTGCTGTACGGGCTGGCCAGCGGCATGATGAGCACGGTCATCCCGAAGGAAGCCCGCGCGGTCTACTACTCGCAGGGCGGCGCGGACATGAAGGACCGCATCTCCAAGACCGCGAAGCTCGGGTACGACATCGGTTCGCGCGACGCCTACCAGCCCGGCGGCGAGATGGTGGTGACCTGCGTCAAGACCCGGCTGGTGCACGCGGCGGTGCGCCACCTGCTGCCGCAGTCCCCGCACTGGCCCGCGGTCGCCGACGAGGAGATCCCGATCAGCCAGCGGGACATGATGGTCACCTGGCACAGCCTGCCCACCACCGTCATGCGGAAGATGACCGACTGGAAGATCCCGATCCCGCAGCGCGAATCGGTGGCGTTCCTGCATTCCTGGCAGGTGAGCGCGCACATGCTGGGGATCAAGGACGAATACATCCCGGCGACGTGGCAGGAAGCCAACTCGCAGGCCGACGAGGTGCTGGACCCGATTCTGGCACCGACGCCGGAGGGCATCAAGCTGGCGGACATCCTGCTCAACCTCGGGGCCACTGTGGACGGTGGCATCCTCAGCAAGCCCATCCTGGGCGCGGTCACGAGGTTCATGCTCGGCGACCAGATCGCCGGGTGGCTGGACATCGACCGGGAACCGCTCTGGGACTCGCTGCTCGACGTCGCCTGGGAGCCGTTCATCGCCGTGCGCGAAGGACTGCTGCCGTTGCCGCTGGCGCCCAAGGCGTACTGGCTCTTCGACGAGTTCCTGCGCAAGGCGGCGCTGCTGTTCCTGTCCGAAGCGAAGCCGATCAGCATCGAGATCCCGGACACCAACCGTCCTGAGTAGACCGGTTCGAAGAGGAGTCGCAGCATGGCGGGACTGAGCAGGCGCAAGATGCTGGTGTCCGGCGGGGCACTGGGCGCGCTCGGCGCACTGGGCGTGGCCGCACCGGCGCACGCGCGTTCACTGGTGGCGTGGACCTGGGCGCCCAGCGGTTCGATCGCGGGCTCGGGGGCCGGTGCCGATCCGCGGTGGGTGTGGGACGAGGAGGCCGATCCGCTCGTCGCGTCCCTGCTCGATCGCGGTGACGTGCCCCAGGTCAACGCCCTGCTGTGGAACTGGACCCGCAACGACCAGCCGCTGCCCGCCGGGCTGCCGGAGGACCTGCGGGCGTTCATCGAAAAGGCCCGGCAGTTGCCGTCGTGGGCGGATCCGAAGAAGCTGGAAGTCGCGGCGGAGTTCAACAAGTCGCGAGGGCTCTACCTCAACCTGCTCAACGGGGTCGGCGGCGGCATGCTGAGCACCGCGATCCCCCAGGAAGCACGCTCGGTCTACTACTCCAAGGGCGGCGCGGACATGGAGGACCGCGTCGCCAAGACGAGCATCCTCGGGTTCGCCGTCGGGGCGCTGAACGCCTACCGGCCTGGCGGTTCCTGCATCGTCGAGGCGGTGAAGACGCGGCTGGTGCACGCGGCGGTGCGCCACCTGCTGCCGCAGTCTCCACACTGGACCGGGGACGTGCCGATCACCCAGGAGGACATGCTGGTCACCTGGCACACCTTGCCGACCTACGCGATGCGCAAGCTGCTGGAGTGGAAGGTCCCGATGAGCAGCGCGGATCGTGAGGCCTACCTGCACGTCTGGCAGGTGACCGCGCACCTGCTCGGCATCCGGGACGAGTACATCCCGGCCACCTGGGCCGCGGCCAACGCCCAGTCGGACCAGATCCTGCCGCGCAACATGGGCCCGACGCCCGAAGGCGTGGAGCTGACCGACATCCTGCTGGGGCAACTGGCCGAGCAGACCAGCCCGGCCAGCCTCAGCAGGCCGTTGTGCAACGCGCTGGCCCGGTACCTGGCCGGGGACCAGGTGGCCGACTGGGACGGCATCAGGCGCGAACCGGTGTGGGGCCCGCTGATCAGCGCCGCCTGGCCCGCGCTGGTGAAGTTCCGCGAAGGCCTGATCCCGCTGCCGCTGGTGCCCGAAGCGGCGTGGGTGCTCGACGAGGCCGTGCGGAAGTACATCCTCTTCTACCTGACCAAGGGCCAGGAGACGAAGATCGAGATCCCGACGATCAACCGGCCGGCGTGACCGCCGTGCGACCGGGCCTCGGGCGGCGCCGGTTCCTCGGGTACGTGCTGGCGGCGCCGACCCTGGTGACCGCCGCCGGGCTCACCCCGTCGGCGCGGGCCCAGGTGCCTTCGCCGGAACTGACCGAACTGCTCGACCTCAACGACGTGATGACCGCGGCCGCGCTACCGACCTCCGGCCTGATCGCGGTCGAGGTCGGCCAGGACGGCACGGTGTCGTTCGCGTTGCCGCGGGCCGAGGTCGGGCAGGGCATCACCACTTCGACGGCCATGCTGATCGCCGAGGAACTGGCCGTGCCGGTCGGCCGGGTGCGGATCACGCTCGCCGACGCGCGAGCGGAACTGGTGTTCAACCAGCTCACCGGCGGGTCGAACACGACCATCGCGACCTACACCCCGATCCGCGTCGCCGCCGCACTCGCCCGGTCCCGGTTGCTGACGGCCGCCGCCGCCGATTTCGGCGTCGCGGTCACCGGCCTGGCGTTGCGGGACGGGGTGATCAGCGATCGTGCCGGTCGCCGTGCCGATATCGGGACGTTCGCCGTGAAGGCGGCGAGCACGCGGACCGAGCAGATGGCGGTGGAACTCGCTCCACGCGAGAGCTTCACCGTCATCGGCAAGCCGCACAACCGGGTCGACGCGCTGGACGCGGTGACCGGGCGCAAGAAGTTCGCCATGGACCTGGACATCCCGGGAGCGAAGCCGACGATGGTGTGCCGGCCACCGACCATCAACGGCCGGGTCGGCTCGGTGGCCAACCTCGCCGAGGTGCGGGCCATGCCCGGGGTCACCGACGTCGTGGTGATCGCGACCGGAGTGGCCGTGCGTGCCGAGACCTTCGGGCAGTGCATCGACGGCGTGCGCGCGCTGCGGGTGTCGTGGAAGCCCGGGACTGTGGAAGGGAAATCCGACGAAAGCGTGCTCCGGGAGCTGGCGGCCGCCGAACTGCCACTCGGGTTGAAGCCGCCGGTGCCCACCGTGGAGGCGAAGTTCACCTTCTACTTCCGTAGCAACAGCGCGCTGGAACCCAACTGCGCGGTGGCGGACGTGCGGCCCGGCCGGGCGGAGATCTGGTCGTCGCTGAAGTCGCCGATCGTGGCCAAGCAGGTCATCGCCGCGAAGCTCGGGCTGCCGCCGAGCCGGGTCACCGTGCACGTCACCGAAGGCGGCGGGTCGTTCGGGCGCAAGCTCTTCTTCGACGCCGCACTGGAAGCGGCGGAGGTGTCGCAGCGGATCGGCAAGCCGGTCAAGCTGATGTGGCACCGCGCCGACGATTCGCGGCAGGGCCGCACCCACCCGATGGCCACCTCGCGGGTGCGCGCGGCCTACCTCGGCGGGGTGGTGCTCGGCTACGACCAGCGGCACACCAGCGTCGCCACCGATTTCGGGCACGGGCTGGGGGAGGTCTTCACCGCGCTGGCCGCCCGGCTCCCGGTGGGCGACATCGGGTTCTCCGAGACCTTCTTCCAGCTGAGCCAGTCGATGTCGTACCACTTCGGGGCGAGCGGGCGGTTGCTGGCCGAGACCGCCAAGGGGTTCAACACCGGCAGCATGCGCAACGTCTACTCACCCGACGTCACCTGCGCCAGGGAACTCGTCGTCGACCAGCTCGCCGCGAAGATGGGCAAGGACCCCTACCGCTTCCGGCACGACTTCCTGCGTGACGGCCGGTCCCGCGCGGTGCTGGACAAGGTCGCCGAAGCAGGGTCCTGGGGGCGGGCGATGCCGTCCGGTACCGCGCAGGGCATCGCCTTCCACGCCGAGTACAAGTCGGTCAGCGCCGCGCTGGTGGAGCTCGACTGCCGTCCCGAGACGGTGAACCGGCCCATCCGGGACGGGGTCGGCGGACCCCGCGTGACGAAGGTCGTCTTCGCCGTGGACGCCGGCCTCGTGGTCAACCCGCGCGGGCTCGAGGCGCAGGTGATGGGCTGCGTCATGGACGGCATCGCGCTGGCGCTGACCGCGAGCCTGCACCTGCGGGACGGGCACTTCCTCGAAGCCAGCTGGGACAACTACTTCTACACCCGGCAGTGGAACACGCCGCCGGAGCTGACGATCATCGTCATGCCGAGCACTTCGGACGAACCCGGCGGGGCGGGGGAGCTGGGGGTCGCGGCGTCGATGGCCGCGGTCGCCTGCGCGTACGGCCGTGCGACGGGGAAGATGCCGACCGCGTTCCCGATCAACCACGGCACGCTCTCGTTCGAGCCGAAACCGACCATCCCGCCCGTGCCGGCCTCGCCGGTGGACGGCCTGCCGAGGAGAACCGATGCCTGAGCACACGTTCCGCGTCAACGGCACGCTGGTCACCGTCGACGTCGAGGACGACGTGCGCCTGCTGTGGGTGCTGCGGGACGTCCTCGGCATCACCGGGCCGAAGTACGGCTGCGGCATCAACGTGTGCAAGGCGTGCACCAGCCACCTCAACGGCGACGCGGTCAACCCGTGCGCGATCCCGGTCAAGGACCTCGGGCCGTCCGACGAGGTGACCACGATCGAGGGCCTGGCCGCCACGGTCGGCGAGGACCTGCACCCGATGCAGCGGGCTTGGCTCGACCACGACGTCGCCCAGTGCGGTTACTGCCAGCCGGGCCAGATCATGACCGCCGTGGTACTCGCGCGCCGGGCCGCCGCCGAAGGCCGCGACCTCACCGAGGCCGACCTCGACGGCATCCGGAACATCTGCCGCTGCGGCACCTACACCCGGATCCGCGCCGCCATCAAAGCCGGTGCCCAAGCCATGTGAGGCGTTCCGGCTACGGTGAGCCGATGGCGCCGAACGAGTCGAAGCCGTACTGGAACACCAATGTGGCCCGGCACCCGGACATCCTGCGCGCCGTTCCCGTCGGCTGCTCGCACGCGCTGGACGTGGGCTGCGGTGATGGCCTCCTGGCGCGGAAGCTCACCGGCCGGGCGGAGCACGTCACCGGGATCGACACCTCGGCGGAGATGATCGCCCGCGCCCGCGAGCAGTCGAACGCCACCTTCGTCCAGGCCGACTTCCTCACGGCCTGCCTCCCCGAGCCGGGTTACGACTTCATCTGCTCGGTCACCGCCCTCCACCACATGGACTTCGACGCCGCTCTCACGCGCATGCGCGAGCTGCTGACGCCCGGCGGAACGCTCGTCGTGGTGGGCCTCGCCCGCGACTCGACCGCGCTGGACTGGGCGCGGCGGATCGCGACCGCGCCGGCCGTGAAGGTCGTCAAACTGGCGCGCCGAGCCCACGGCCCGGACGGCATGCCGGTCTCCCTGGCGACGATGACCTACGGACAGGTGCGAGCCGCGGCCCAGCGGATCCTGCCGGGCGTGCGGTACCGGTGGCACGTCCTGCGCCGCTACAGCCTGACCTGGACGAAACCGCTCAGCTGAGCGGAAACGCACGGCCGGGCTCCGCTCGCTCAAGCGGGTCCGGTGCTCGAGCGCACCCGGAGTTCCGGGTCGGCGGTTTTGACTTGCGAAGGGCCGTCGCCGGGGTGCAGGAGCAGGGTGACCGCGGCGGCACCGCGTTCGGCGGTCGGGCGGCGCACGGCGGTCAGCGCGGGCCGGACGAGGCGGCACAGGGCCGAGTCGTCCCAGGCCACCACCGAGACCTGGCCCGGCACGTCCAGGCCCAGTTCCCTGGCGACTCCGACGGCGGCCACGGCCATCACATCGTTGTCGAACACCAGCGCGGTGGGCGCCCGCTGCTCGGTCAGCAGCCGCCGGGTGATGCGGCTGGCGGCGTCGTCGGAGTAGTCCGCCGCGGTCAGCACCCGCGCCCGCGGCAGGCCGGTGGTGGCGGCCAGGAAGGCAGCCGTCCGCCGCTGGGTGTGGACGAATTCCTCCGGCCCGGCGACCCGCACGATCTCCCGGTGCCCCAGCGTGGTGAGGTAGTCGACCACGAAAGCCATGGCCTTCTCGTCGTCCGTCCACACGTAGGACAGGCCGAGGTCGGCCTGCGGCTCCCCGAGGATCACCGCCGGCAGGCCGAGGTCGGTAACCAGTTCCACGCGCGGATCGTCCACCAGCAGATCGACCAGGAGGATGCCGTCCACGCGCCGCTCGGCCCACCACCGCCGGTAGATCGCCAGCTGCGCCGGGGCGTTGTCGGTCACCTGGAGCAGCAGCGAGGTCGGCCCGCCGGCGAGCGCGGCCTGGATGCCGGAGATCAGCTGCATGAAGTACGGCTCGATGCCGAGCACCCGCGCCGGGCGGTCCACCACCAGCCCGATGGCGCCCGCCGGACCGCCGGAGAGCACCCGGGCGGCGGTGTTCGGCACCCACCCGAGGGTGGCGGCGATTTCGTGGATGCGGCGGCGGGTGGTCTCCGAGACCCCGCGCTGGTTGTTCAGCGCGTAGGACACGGCCCCGGTGGACACCCCGGCGGCCCGGGCGATGTCGGCGATCGTGGGACGTTTGGCGGGCACCGGCAGTCTCCTCACGGGTGGCGCGGACCAGGCCGGGCGGTGCTGTGCCGGACCACCAGCCGCGGCAGGTGGTCCGCACGGGTGCTCACGGACTGCCCGCCGATGTGGTGGAGCAGCAGGCGCGCGGCGTGCGCCCCGTAGGCGGCCACGTCCCGCGAGACGGCGGTGAGCGCGGGCCGGGCCAGCTCGCACAGCGCGGAGTCGTCCCAGGCGATCAGCGACAGGTCGCCGGGCACGGTCAGCCTGCCGCGTTCGGCGGCCCCCAGCGCGACCACGGCCAGCACGTCGCTGTCGCAGACGACCGCCGTCGGCCGGGGACGCCGGTCGAGCAGCCGCCGGGCCGCCGCCGCGCCCTCGTCCCCGCTGTAGTCGGTGTTGATCACCACGGCGGGCGGCAGGTGGTGGCGCTGCAGGGCGTGCGTCATCGCCGCGGTGCGCGTGGCGGTGTGCCGCAGCCGCGCCGGTCCGGCGATCCGGCCGATCCGCCGGTGCCCCAGCGCCACCAGGTGGTCGACCACGGCGTGCATCGCGGTGGTGTCGTCGCTCCACAGCCCGGGCAGCGGCCCGAGGCCGTCCGGCCCGCCCAGCACCACCGCGGGCAGCCCGCACCGGGCCAGTTCGGTCACCCGCTCGTCGGCGGCGGCCAGGTCGATCACGAGCACCCCGTCCACGTGCATCCGCGTCCACCAGCGCCGGTAGGTGCTGATCTCCTCGCGGTGGTCCCGCACGACCTGCAGTTGCAGCGCCACCCTGCGCTGGGCGAGTTCGGACTCCACTCCGGACACCAGCGACATCAGGAACGGCTCCAGCGCGAGGAACCGGGCCGGGCGGGCGAGCACCAGGCCCACCGCGTCCGCCCGGGTGACCCGGCCCGCGCGCGTCACCCCGTACGGCCGCCAGCCGAGTTCGTCGGCGATGCGCACGATCCGGCGCCGGGTCGACTCGGACACGCCCGTGCGGCCGTTGAGCGCGTAGGACACCGCGCCCTTGGACACGCCCGCTTCCCGGGCGATGTCCGCCATGGTCGGCCGCCGCATCACGGACGGCCGGCCAGGCCGGCCGGGTGGGTGGCCAGGACGTCGTTGACGCACCGCAGGACCGGCCGCGTGGTGAAGGCCGCCGGGTCGACGCCGGGGCCGTGCTGGATCCGGAAGGTCGCCGACCCACCCGGCAGCACGGTCACCATCGCCCGGTCCACCACGGCGTCCGGGGCCACCCGGTCGGCGAACAGGCACAGGTCCCGCAGCAGCGAGCGCGCCCGGACGGTGACCACGGTGCCCTCGTCGCCGACTCGCGCGGTCACGTCGAAGTCGGGTTCGGGGTAGGCCAGCAGGCGATCCTTGGCGAAGAACCACACCGCGCGGATCTCCCCGGCGGTCACCACGACCAGCTCGCACGCCGGATCACCGGCGCTGGACAGGTCCGCCGTGAGATGTCCGATGTGGACAGACCGGGGCGCGGCATCGAAGGGCAAGGCAGTCCGGGCGAGGACTTCACCGCTGAAAGTCATCCGTTCGACCTGTGCCGGGCCGTTCCACGCGGCGTCGGTGTCGTTGAGGACGGCCACGGCGAGGCCGTCCTCGTGCGGCTGGATGGTCAGCCGCCGGTCCTGGTGGGCATCCCTGAGCGCGTACCAGAGGAGCTTGCGGCGCCCGGCGCTGTCGATGGCCGACCAGCTCATCGACGGCCAGCAGTCGTTGAGCTGCCAGACCACCGTGCCGGTGCACCGCGGCCACAGCGAACGGAAGTGCTCGACACCGAGCAGGATCGCGCGTGCCTGGTTGAGCTGCGTGAGGTAGTGCCAGTCGTCGTGGCCGGTGACCGGGCCGAAGTGCTCGACGAGCCCCCGTGCGAGCTTTTCCGCGCCGTTCTCCGCCTTCTGGTGCGTCAGCACGGCGGGGGAGTCCGGTCCGAGTTCTGAGACGGCGAACCCGTCGAGCGCGGTGCGGTGCGCCGGTGGGCCCTGGTAGCCGAATTCCGCGACGAAACGGGGGCGGTAGGTGCGGTAGTCCTCGTAGTCGCGGTCGTTCCAGACGTCCCAGATGTGGATGGGCCCGTGGCCGGGATCGTTGGGGTGGATCGCGGGATCGCCCGAGTACGGACTGCCGGGCCAGTACGGGCGGGCCGGGTCGAGGCGGGCGACCACCTCGGCCAGTGTGCCGAAGTAGAACCCGGCACCCCAGGTGCGTCCGCCGAGGCTGTCCTTCCAGTCCCAGTCCCAGAAACCCCAGATGTTCTCGTTGTTCCCGTTCCACAGCACCAGACTCGGGTGCCAGGCCAGTCGCCGGACGGCGTCCTCGGCCTCGGCGCGCACTTCCCCGGCCAGCGGTTCCTCCTCGGGATAGGCGGCGCAGGCGAACAGGAAGTCCTGCCAGACCAGCAATCCACGCTCGTCGGCGGCGTCGTAGAAGCTGTCGCTCTCATAGATCCCACCGCCCCACACGCGGATCAGGTTGACCCCGGCGGCGCAGGCCTGGTCGAGCCGCTCGGCGTAGCGATCAGGGGTGATCCTGGGGAAGAACACGTCGTCCGGGATCCAGTTCACCCCGCGCACGAGGATCGGCGTTCCGTTGATGCGAAAGGTGAACGGGGTGCCTTCGGCGTCGGGCGTGGTGTCCAGTTCGACACCGCGGATGCCGATCCGCCGCTCCCAGGTGTCCAGCGTTTCTTCGGCCACCTGGAGTTCGACGTGCACTTCGTAGAGCGGTTGCTCGCCGTGCCCGCGAGGCCACCACAGTTCGGGATTTTCGACGGTCAGTTCGAGGAGCGCCTCGCTCTGCCCGGCCGGGATGATCACCGTTCCACTGTTCTCCCGGCCGATCCGGGCGGTGGCGACCAGTTCGTGCGAGCCGGTCCGTTCGACGCCGAGGTGCAGCTTCACCCGGCCGGTGCCGTCGGCGTCCACCGTGACCTCCGGGCGGACTTCGGCCAGCCGGGCGGTGTGCCACCGGTGCACGCCGATCGGGCGCCAGATGCCGCAGGTGGTGTACTGCGGACCCCAGTCCCAGCCGAAGTTGCAGGCCGCCTTCCGGATGAACTGGAAGGGTTCCGGGTAGGGGCCCGGCCGGGCACCGAGTTCGTCGCGCATCCGCTGCGCGTACCGGACCGCCGACCGGAAGGTCACCGCCAGTTCGTTGGCACCGTCCCGCAGGGCTTCGCGCAGGTCGAACCGGTGCGTGCGGTGCATGTTCATCGCCGAGCCGACGGGCTTCCCGTTCAGCGTCAGTTCCGCGATGGTGTCCAGCCCTTCGCACACCAGGTCCACGCGTTCGGCTTCGCCGTCGAGGCTGAATTCGCAGGTGTAGCGCCAATCCGACTCGCCGATCCAGGCGAGTTCGGCTTCGTGGTCACCCACCAGCGGATCCGGGATCAGCCCGGCGGCGAGCAGGTCGGTGTGCACCGTGCCGGGGACCTCGGCGGGGAGCGGGCGGCCGTCGGCGGACTGCACGCGCCAGCCGTGGGCGAGCGGGGTGACGGTTCTCATCACGGGTCCGTTCTTCTAGGTCGGTCACTTGGTCGCGCCCGAGGCGAAGCCCTGGTAGATCCAGCGCTGCAGCAGGAGGAAGACCAGCAGGGTGGGCAGCACGACGATGATCACGCCCGCCGAGATGACCTCCCACTGCGCGCTGAACGGGCCCTTGAAGCGGAACAGCGAGGTGGAGATGACCCCGAGGTCGCGCGAGGGCATGTACAGGAAGGGGATGTAGAACTCGTTGTAGATGGCGATGCCCTTGATGATCACCACGGTGGCGATGGCGGGTTTGAGCATCGGCAGGATGATCCGCCAGTAGATCCCCAGCCGGGACGCGCCGTCGAGGGCGGCGGCTTCGTCCAGTTCCCGCGGGATCGAGCGCATGAACTGGACGAAGATGTAGATCGAGACGATGTCGGTGCCCATGAACAGGGCGATCGCCGCCGCGCGGGTGTCGAACAGCCCGAGCTGGTTGACCACCTGGAAGGTGGCCACCTGCGTGGTCACGCTCGGCACCAGCGTGGCGAACAGGAACGCGGCCAGCACGGTCCGCCGCAGCCGGAAGCTGAAGCGGTCGACCGCGTAGGCGGCCATCGAGCCGATGAGCACGGTGCCGGTCACCGAGGTGACGAGGATGATCAGGGTGTTGACGAAGGCACCCACCATGCCGCCGTCGACCAGCGCGGTGGCGTAGTTGCTCAGGTTGAACCAGTTCTCCGGCGGGGTGAAGGGGCCGCTGCCGCGGAATTCGGCGTCTTCCTTGAGCGAGCCGAGGAAGATCACCACCAGCGGGACGAGCATCACCAGGCTGATCAGGACCAGCGAGGCGTAGGAGAACACCCTTTTCCGCCGGATCACGCGCGCACCTCGTCCTCGGGCACCAGCCGGCGCTGCACCCAGGTCACCAACAGGATCAGCACGAGCAGTACCACGGCCATCGCCGAAGCCAGCCCGACCTTGCCGAACTTGAACGCCAGGTCGATGGTCTGGATGACGAAGGTTTTGCTGCCGTTGGCGCCGCCGGTCATGATGTAGGGGATTTCGAACACCGACAGCGAGCCCGCGATCGCCAGTACCGCGGTGAGGCCGACGATGTTGCGGATGCTGGGCAGGATGATGTGCCGGAACTGCTGCCACCGGTTCGCCCCGTCCAGTTCCGCCGCTTCGTACAAGTGCGGTGAGATCGACTGGATGGCACCGAGGAAGAGCACGAAGTTCAGGCCGAGGTAGCGCCACACCGAAACCCCGGCGAGCGAGTAGTTCACCGTGCCGGGATCGCCGAGCCAGGGGTGGCCGTCGAGCCCGGTGACCGACAGCAGCGCGTCCAGTGTCCCTTCCGGACGGAAGAAGTAGAGGAAGACGAAGCCGATCGCCACGCCGTTGATCAGGTAGGGGAAGAAGATGATGCCCTTGAACAGGTTCGCGAACCGGACCCGGAAGCTGAGCACGGTGGCGAAGTACAGCGCCAGCGCGAGCTGCACGAAGGCCGCGCCGAAGTAGTACAGGCTGACCCCGAGCACGTCGACCAGTTCGGCCCGGCTGACGATCTGCTCGTAGTTCTCCGCGCCGACGAACTCCTGGCGCGGGCTCAGCCCGTCCCAGTCGGTGACGCTGTAGAAGAACATGCTCACCACCGGCACGTAGGTGAACAGGGCGAGCAGGAGCAGCGGTGCCAGGAGGAACAGCCACGGGGTGGCCCCGCCGCGCCGCCGGGTCACGGGCCGCCGCACCGCCGCGGCCTCGCGCCCGGTGATCGTGGCGGTCAGGAGGTCACCTGCGACTTCGCCTCGGACCACCGCTGGTTCAGCTCGCCGAACACGTCCTGTTTGGACTTCCCGTTCGCGCCGCGGGCCGCGTCGATCAGCGTCTGGCGGTACGTCGGCTGGTACAGCCCAATCTCGGCGGTCTTGTCGATCTTCTTGACCAGTGCGTCCTTGCTCCGGTCCAGCTCGAAGTAGGTCACGCCCAGGTTCTCGAAGTCGGTGAGGCTGTCCGGTTCCGGCCCGCCCAGCAGCGGGGTGAACCCGCCCTGCGAGGTGGCGTAGCCGGACTTGTCGGCGAACCAGTCCACCCAGGCCCTGGCGGCGTCCTTGTTCTTCGAGTGCACGCTGACCGCGTTCTTGTAGTCACCGGCGATCGCGGAGTGGAACTTGCCGCCGACCTGGCTGGGGAAGGGGAGGTAGCCGAGGTCCTCCGGGGTGGCCGACAGTTCGCGCACCTGGGTCAGCGCCCAGGAACCGAGCACCATCGTGGCGATCTTGCCCTCCCCGATGGCCTTCTTGGAGGTCTCCCAGTCGGTCGTCGTCGGGTCCTCCTCGGTCAGTTTCCCGGCCACCGCGTCGAAAAGGAGCGTGTCGACGATCTCCTGGGGATCGCCGGGGGTCCAGGGCGCGTCGGAGCCGGCCATCCTCGTGATGACGTCGGGCTGCCCGGCCACCGAGGCGCGGAGGTCCTCCCACTGCGCGAGCGGCCAGCCGTTGCGGTAGTTGGTGTAGAGCGGGGTCGCGTCGGTTTTCTCGCCGATCGCGCGCAGGGCGTCGAGGAACTGCGCGGGCGTGGTCGGCGGTGCGGTGATCCCCGCCTGCTGCCACACCTTCTTGTGGTAGACGAATCCGAAGGCGTTGCCGGTGATGGCGACGCCGTAGGCCTTGCCTTCGAAGGTCTGCTCCGGGATGAACCGGTACTTCTTCTCCAGTTCGGCGGCGTCCCCCAGCGGCTCGAAGTAGGAGGGCAGTTGCTCCGGGGTGATCGACTCGGGGATGAGCAGGACGTCGCCGTAGTCCTGGCTGCTCATCCGGATCTTGACTTCGCCCTCGTAGTCGGTGATCCCCTGGAAGGTGACCTTGACCTCGGGGTGCAGCTTGGCGAACTCCTGCTTGTACTGCTCGAACACGGTGTCGACCAGGTCGGTCCGCTGGGTGAGCACGGTGATCTCGCCGTCGATCCGGCCGTCGGCCCCCGAATCGCTCCCGGCCGAACACCCGGACAGGGCCACGAGACCGGCCGCCGCGAGCACCAGGATCCTGCTTCTGCGCTTCATCGCTTCGCTCCCTCAGTGCCATGGGGGACCTCGGTGTCCCCGTGCCTGGGCGGCGAAAACGCTACGCTCGGCCAAGTTAAGCGGTCAAGCAATCAGGCCGTTTGCCATGCCGCACGATCATCCGTACACGCACGTCATCCCTTGATGAGATCGCCAGACAAGCGCGCTGAACTGGACTTTCACGAGCATGAGCCACCTGAGTGAAGCTTCGACTGTGGTCGGCAGGGCGGAGCTTAACCGCTCAAGCTCCACTGAACTTCTTAAGTTGCTCGGCCAGGGCGCGGGCTTCTGCCCGGTGGTAACTAACCTGCGTCCATGAGCACGAAGACGATCACCCGTGAAGTCAGCGACGGCATCCTCACGATCACGCTGAACCGCCCCGAGCAGTTGAACGCGTTCACCGTGACCATGGCCGAGGAACTCGAGGCCGCGTTCGCCGAGGTCAATGACGACGACGAGGTGCGCGCGGTCATCGTGACCGGGGCGGGACGGGCGTTCTGCGCCGGGATGGACCTGAGTTCCGAGGGCAACGTGTTCGGCCTGGACGGTGACCGCACGCCGGGCTTGGCCGACATGGCCGACCTCGACGACCCCGGACTCGCCCGCATCCGGGACACCGGCGGCCGCGTGACGCTGGCGATCCACGACTGCCGCAAGCCGGTGATCGCCGCGATCAACGGCGCCGCGGTCGGCATCGGCGCGACGATGACGCTGGCCATGGACGCCCGGCTGGCCTCGGCCAAGGCTCGCGTCGGGCTCGTGTTCGGGCGGCTCGGTGTGGTGCCCGAAGCCGCGTCGACCTGGTTCCTGCCGCGCGTGGTCGGCCTGCCCACCGCGCTGGACCTCGCCTACAGCGCCGACATCCTCGACGCGGCCCAGAGCCAGGAGGCCGGGCTCGTGCGGTCGGTGCACGAGCCGGAGGACCTGCTCGACGCGGCCAGGGAACTGGCGGACCGGTGGACCCGCGGCCGGTCGGCGGTGGCGATCGCGCTGACCCGGCAGATGATGCGCCGCAACCCGGCGCGTCCCGGCCCGGAGGACGCCCACCGGGTCGACTCGCTGGCGATGTTCTACACCAGCATCGGCGACGGCACCGAAGGCGTGGCCGCCTTCCGCGAGAAGCGCGATGCCCGGTTCACCAGCCGAGCGTCGGACATGCCGCCGTTCTACGAAGAGTGGCTGGACTCCACCCGCGACTGAGCGCGGACCCACCGCGGTGGGTCTACCCGGTGATCGCCGTCGCGAGTGCCCGCATCGAGCTGTCGCGGAAGGCTTCGACCAGCGGTGCGCCGGGCACCAGCGAGACGGCGCCGTGGTACATGCCGGGGACGACCTCGACCTGGCACGACACCCCGGCTTCCGTCAGCCGGGCGGCGTAGGCGAGGTCTTCGTCGTGGAACAGGTCGAGCTCACCCACGCCGATCCACGCGGGCGGCAGGCCGGACAGGTCGGCGCGCCGGGCGGGCACCGCGTACGGGCGGTCCTCCCCGGCGGCCGAGGGGTGCCCGAGGTAGGCGGCCCAGCCGAACCGGTTCGACGCCGGTGTCCACACCAGAGCGTCCGGTCGCTCGGCCAAGGTGGCCCGGTCGTCCAGCATCGGGTAGATCAGGAGCTGGAAGCTCACCGGGAGGTCGCCGGTGTCGTGCGCGCGCTGGGCGAGCGCGGCGGCCAGGCCACCGCCCGCGCTTTCCCCGCCGACCGCGATCCTGGCCGGGTCGACGCCCAGCTCACCCGCGTGCTCGTGCAGCCAGCGCAACGCGGTGAAGCAGTCGTCCAGCCCGGCCGGGAACGGGTCTTCCGGGGCGAGCCGGTAGTTCACGCTGACCACGGTGATGCCGAGTTCACGCGCGAACCGGCTGCACGCGGTGTGGTCGGTGGCCGCGTCGCCCATCACATACCCGCCGCCGTGGATCCACAGCAGCGCGCCCGAGGGCCGCGTGCGGCCGGGCACGTCGTACACGTAGACCTCGATGCCGCTGGTCAGGAGCCGCCGTTCCACCTCGACCCCGTCGGGGATCGGCGCCGGCGGGATGGGCGCGAGCCGGATGAGGCGCAGCATCGTCCGCGACTTGAGCGCGAGGGGAAGCCGCAGCATCGACGGTCCGCGCAGTTCGGGCGCCACCGCTTCCAGCAGGCGCGCCCGCGCTCGTACCCCGCGTGCCACCGCCGCCGCTCCGGCGGCGAACATCGCGGCCACTACCAGCCTGCTCTTCATCGGCGGTTCTCCTCCGGGGTCGGTGCCCGCCAGGTTAGCCCGCGATCACATCCAGGCGGTCGAACCGTCCGGCCGGATCGGGACCTCCCGGTGCCAGAGCACCCAGTCGTCGGTGCGCAACGCGGATTCGTCGATCTCCACGCCCCAGCCCGGCCTGTCGGGCCGCAGTTCGAGGTGCCCGTCGACCGGTTCGTACGGATCGGGACACCAGCCGACGGCCTCCGGTTTGTATTCCAGGATGCCGAAGTTCACCGTCGCCGCGGCGAAGTGCACGTTCGCCGCGGTGGCCAGCGGGCCGAGCGGGTTGTGCGGCGAAACCGGTACGTAGTGCGCCTCGGCGAGGACGGCGATCTTGGTCATCTGCGTCAGCCCGCCGACCACGCAGATGTCCGGCTGCACGATGTCCGCGCCGCCCGCGGTCAGCAGCGCCAGGAACTCGTTCGGCGTGTACAGCGATTCCCCGGTGGCCAGCGGGACCCGCAGTTCCGCGCGGATCCGGGCCCACGCCGGGATGTGCTCGGGCCGCAGCGGTTCTTCCAGGAACATCGGTTCGTTCGGGGCCAGTGCCGCGCCGAGCGCCACCGCCTGGTGCGGTTCGGACAGGCAGGCGTGCGCGTCGAAAGCGAACTCCCAGTCGTCCGGATGGGTGGCCCGCACGTCGGCGAAGTAGTCGCCGAGCGCCTTCGCCACCAGCCCGAAGCGCGTGCGGTGCGGGTCACGGCGGTAGGGGCTCAGCTTGAACGCGGTGAACCCGCCGCGCTCGTGCAGTTCCGCCGTCCGCTCGCGGAGTTCACCCACGTCCGGCGCCGAATACAGCCCCGCGTACACCCGCACGCGGTCCCGTACCGCGCCACCGAGCAGCCGGTACACCGGCACGCCGAGCGCGTGCCCGGTGATGTCCCACAGCGCGTGGTCGATCGCCGCGATGGCGGCCAGGCCGAGCGCGCCCGGCGGGAACCGGCACGACTGCAGCAGGAACCGGTTGACGAACGCCGGGCGCGTCGCGTCCATGCCGCGGATCTGGCCGAACAGGTAGTCCAGCAGTGGCGGCACGGCCAGGTCGGGGCCGTGGTTGTACACCTCGGCCCAGCCGGCCACGCCCTCGTCGGTGGTGATCTTGACCAGCACCCGCGGCCGGTCGCCGACGCGCTGCAGGAAGGTGTCCAGCCGGTCGATCCTCATGCGACGGTCAGCGCCGGGATTTCGCCCAGCCACGGCGAAATCGCGTCGGCCACCTCGCGGGCGCCTGCCTCGGACAGCACGTGGCTCGGTGGCCGCACCTCGCGGCGGCACAGGCCGCGCTGGTGCATCGCTTCCTTGACCACGGACACGTTGCCGGCCGAGCGGTCGCGGGCGCGCAGCTCCTCGAACGGCCGGATTCGCCGCCACACCGCGGTCGCCGCTTCCCGGTCATCGCGGCGCAGTGCGTCGAGCAGCGCGAGCGAGAGCGCGGGTGCGAGGTTGACCAGTCCGGAGGTGAAGCCACGAGCACCGGCCTGCCAGTACGCGGGCGCGTAGGACTCGGCCAGCCCGGCGATCCACAGTAGACCGTCACCGGCTTCGGCGGCGGTGGTGGCGAAGACGACCGGGTCGGGCACCGAGTACTTGAGCCCGACGACGTTCGGGGCCCGGCGCGCGAGTTCGGCGATGTGCTCGCCGCGGACGGCGGTGGTGCTGAGGTAGGGCAGGACCCCGAGTTCGGGCACCGCGGCCGCCACCGCGGCGTTGTACTCGACCCAGCCCGCCGCGGCCAGGTAGGGGAGCGCCGGCTGGTGGACCATGATCGCGTCGGCCCCGGCGTCACGGGCGAACCGGGCGTCCTCGGCCGCCGTGCCGAGGTCGAACCCGACGCCCGCGACGATCGTGGTGCCCGGCTCGCGGGCCGCGCACACGCTGGTCAGCACGGCACGCCGTTCGGCGGGGGATAGCGCGTAGAACTCGCCGGTGTTCCCGTTGGGCGTCAGCACGCCCACGCCGTGGGCGATCAGCCGGCGGGCCAGCGCGGTGACCAGGCCGTGGTCGATCGCGCCCTCGGCGTCGTAGGGCACCACCGGGATGCCGACCACGGTGGCCAGCCGGTCGGCCAGTCTTGCGGGCAGAGTGCTCACGAAGCGGCCCTCCCAGTGCTCATTCGAGATCGATGGGGCGTACCCGCAGTTTCTCCGCGATGCGGGCCAGTGCCTGCTGATCGGTGGCGGTGAGCGGGTCGAGGACGAACTGGCGCACCGCGCGCACGTGGGTCGGCGCGGCGGCGACCACCACCTCGTAGCCGCTGTCGGTGAGCGCGGCGAGGGTGTACCGGCCGTCGTCGGGATCGGGGGAGCGCTCCACCCAGCCGCGCTGCTCGAACCGCTTGACGACGTTGGAAAGCCGCGAGAGCGAGCCGTTCGCCAGGTAGGCCAGCTCGCTCATCCGCAGGCGGCGCTCGGGCGCCTCCGAGATGTGGCTGAGGGTCAGGTACTCGAACAGGGTCAGGCCGGCGTCGTGCTGCAGCGGCGCTTCGAGCCGTCCGGGCAGCAACAGCACCAGCGAGATCAGTCCGGTCCAGGCCTCCTTCTCGGCCGGGTCCAGCCACAGCGACTCGTCCATGGCGGAACCATACCCACCGGCGATGACTTTACGCTTGAAGTGAATCCGTGCTACGTTGACTTCAACGTTGAAGTCAAACGAGAGGGCGCCCCATGAGTGAGCCGCAGTTCTTCGCCACGCCCGGATACGGCGACACGCAGGTGAAGAACATGCACTACAACCAGGCGCTGCGCGTCGGCGACCGCGTCGAGATCTCCGGGCAGGGCGGGTGGGACGACGAGTTCACCTTCCCGGCCGACCTCGAAGAGGAGATCGTCCGCGCCTTCGACAACGTGGAGCGAACCCTGGCCACGGCAGGCGCGACCTGGCGCGACGTCGTCAGCGTGAACTCCTACCACATCCCCGAGCCCGGAGCCGACTTCATCGGCGACACCCACGGCCGCGTGATGGTGGAGCAGATGCGCGAGCGCATGGGCGACCGCGCGCCGATCTGGACCCAGATCGGGGTGCCCGCGCTGGGCGCGCCGAACATGCGGGTCGAGATCCGGGTCACCGCGCTCGTCGGCTAATCGGAGGCGCTGGTGCGGCGGGCGGCGGACAGCGTGCCGCCCGCCGCACGCAGCAGCAGTTCGCGGAGTTGGGCTTCGCTGATGTCCGGTTTTTCCAGCCACTGCGTCAGAACCGCTTCGATGAAGGCGATCCAGCCGTACACGGCGTGCCGCAGCACCGGGGTTTCGGGCAGCGGCGGCTTGCCGAGTTCGGCGCCCGTCCGCCGCAGTCCTTCGAGCATCATCTCGGCCTGGCGGTCCCGTGCCGCCTGGATGATCGCCCGCAGTTCGGGGTCGGCGCCGGTGTGCTGCGCGAGCAGCAACCGGGTGCTTTCCCCGTATTCCTTGGCCCACGCGATCACCGCGTCCAGCACGGCCGCGGTCCGCTCGCCCGCCGGGAGGGCCGGGTCCGGCACGGTCCGCTCCGCCAGCGCGTCACCGGCGGCGCGCACGATCTCCCGGTACAGCGCCCGTTTTCCGGTGAAGTAGTAGTACAGCAGCCCCTTGGCCAGCCCGGCTTCGGAGGCGATCTCGTCGATCGAGACCGCCTCGTAGCCGCGCTGGGCGAACAACCGCCTCCCGGCCTCGAGCAGCGCGCGCTCGGGATCGGGGTGGCGCCCGCGGGAAGGCCTGGTCACCTGCGCACCCTACCTGGGTTGAATCCCGGTCAAAGTGTTGACCGAGATTCAAACCCGTCAGTAGCGTTCGCGTGACCCACCTCACCCCCGGAGCTGACCATGGTCTCGGAACGACGTCGTTTCGCCCTGCCCGCCGCGGTGGCACTGGCCGCCGCCCTGCTCATCACCTCGGTGGCCTCCGCCGCCGAGCCCACCCGGTACGTCGCACTCGGCGACTCCTTCACCTCCGGCCCGCTGATCCCGAACCAGGTGTCCCTGCCGTGCCTGCGGTCGGACCGCAACTACCCGTCGCTGGTGGCCGCCGGCCTCGGCGTGACCGACTTCACCGACGTCAGCTGCGGCGGGGCGACCACGCGGGACCTGGCCGGGCGCCAGTTCGGCTTCGTCCCACCGCAGTACGACGCGCTCACCGAGGACACGGACCTGGTCACCATGGGCATGGGCGGCAACGACGTCGGCTTCGGGGAGATCGTGGTGACCTGCAGCCTGCTCGCGGTCACGAACCCGGCGGGGGCGCCGTGCGAGAAGCACTACACCGCGGGCGGCACGGACCAGTTGCGCGAGCGGTTCGAACAGTTCGCGCCCACGCTGGGCGCGGCGATCGACGGCATCCGCGCGCGGGCGCCGCAGGCGCGGATCGTGCTCGTCGGCTACCCGGCGATCCTGCCGGAACGCGGCGGCTGCTTCCCGCTGGTGCCGATCGCCGCGGGTGATGTGTCCTATCTGGACGGTGTGGAGCAGGTGCTCAACGAGGTCGTCGCCGAGCAGGCCGAAAGCCACGGGGTGGAGTACGTCGACACCTTCACCCGCGGCCACGACGTGTGCCAGGCGCCGGGCACCAAATGGGTCGAGGGGCTGTTCCCGACCTCGCTGGCCGCGCCGATCCACCCGAACCTGGCGGGCATGAAGGCGAGCGCCGGGGCGGTGCTGGCCCACCTCGGCTGAGGTTCCGGCCGGCTCGCGAAGGGTTGGGGGGCGGATCCCCCGCGAGCCGGCCAGGTTCCCCCGGTGGGGTTTCAGTTACCCCACAGGACCGGTTTCTTGCGGTACTCGTCGCCGTCGTTGAAGGCGGCCATGGCGATGGCGCCGCCGTCCTTGGCGCCGTAGAGCACGCAAGTGTCGAACTTCTGGCCGGGCGTCTTGAACCCGTCCCACGGCGCGTTGACCGAGTCGCAGGTGGCGGTGCCGCCGATCAGCGCCATACCGCCGGACTTGCCGTCGGCCAGGATGCCGCGCAGGGACACCGGCAGCCCGGCCAGATCGTCACCCTTGACGTATTCGACGGAGAACTTGAGGTAGTACGGCGTGACCGCGATGGTGCCGAAGCGTTCCTTGTTGTAGTCCGCCGGGAACACGGCCCGCTCGCCGAACTTCAGCCGAATGCCGGGGCTGGTGTGGCCGTCGGCGGTGTCCCCGGCCCGGCTGCCACACGCGGTGAGCGCCAGGGCGGCGCACCCCGCGGCGATCAGCGGGGCGGTGCGGGCGCGCTTCACTGTGGTGCGTTCTCCTTCGGTGGTTCTTCGGCTGCGCGGTCACGCTAGCGCGGTTTCCCCGCCCGCACTGTCGGTCGTTCGCACCACAATCCACTGTGGACCGCGACGGAGGTCAGGCCCGTGCGTCCTGGAACAGGCCGTCGAGCAGCACCTCGACCAGCCGCCGGGCCGGTTCCGCGCGATCCATCGGCGCCGGGCCCGAGGTGAGCGCCGCTTCGAGCATCTCGAACAGCAGCGCCAGGTCGGCGGGCTGGATGTCGCGGCGCAGCGTGCCCTGGCGCTGGGCCTCGTCGAAGGCGGGCCGCAGCACCGCGATCAGCGCGTGGGTGAACTGGCGCTGGCTGCGTTCGGGCAGTTCCCGGAACAAGCGGACCAGCGGGCGCCGCTCGGCCTGCATGGAGAGCACGGTCTGCAGCAGTTCGCGGAACGACCGGCGCTGCCGCACCACCTTCTTCAGCGCCGCGAGGTGCTCGGCGGCCACCGCCAGGCCGAGCGCCTTGCGGTCGGGGAAGTGGCGGTAGACCGTCGCCCGGCCGAGCCCGGCACGGCGCGCGATCTCGTCCAGCGCCACCACTTCGGCGTTCTCGGTGAACGCCTGGTCGGCCGCGCGCAGGATCGTCTCCCGGTTGCGGCGAGCGTCCACGCGCCGGGGTGCTGCCGGAGGCACGGAGCGCATGGAGTTACAGGCTACTCATGAGTAGTGAGACGGGCAATCCATTCACTCTCTCGCTTAGTCCCCCTACGGTTGCCCTCGGTAATCACCGCTCGCTTCCCTTCCCCCAGGAGGACCCGCCTATGCCTACCGTGAGCCGCCGTTCCGTGCTGGCCGGTGCCGCGGCCGCGACCGGGTTGTCGGTGCTCGGCGCCGGCCGCGCCTCGGCCCGCGTCCCCCTCACCCGCGAGGAGCACCGCGTGGTGATCATCGGCTCGGGGTTCGGCGGCGGGGTCACGGCACTGCGGCTGGCGCAGGCCGGCGTGCCCGTCCTGGTCCTCGAACGCGGGCGCCGCTGGCCCACCGGACCGGACGCCGAGACGTTCCCGCACGCCACCTCCCCGGACAAGCGCATGTTCTGGCTGGGCTCGGCGCCCTCGCTGCCGGGCATCCCGTCCGTGCCGTTCGAGCCGTACACCGGGCTGCTGGAGCAGGTCTCCGGCAAGGGCATGGGCATGATGTGCGCGGCGGGCGTCGGCGGTGGATCGCTGGTGTACCAGGGCATGACGCTGCAGCCGACGGCCGAGCTGTTCAACACGTGCTTCCCCGAGCGGCTGGACTACGCCGAGATGGACCGCGTCTACTACCCGCGCGTCGCGCGGATGCTGCGGGTCCAGACCGCGCCGGACGAGCTGATCGCGAGCAAGACCTACGCCGCCGCCCGGGTTTTCGCCCGCAGCGCCGAGAAAGCCGGCTACGCGGTGTCGAAGATCCCGATGCCGATCGACTGGAACTACGCGCTGCGCGAGCTGGACGGCGAGATGCGACCGTCCTACACGAACGGTGACTGCGCGCTGGGCGTGAACAACGGCGGCAAGCACTCGGTGGACGTGACCTACCTCGCCGCCGCGGAGGCCACCGGGCTCTGCACGGTGGCGACCCAGCACAACGTCACCGACGTGGCCAGGGCGGCGGACGGCCGGTGGGAGATCACCGTCGACCGCATCACTACGCGCGGCACCGTGCTGGAGAAGAAGGTGCTCACCGCGAAGGCGCTCGTGCTGGCGGCGGGCACGGCGAACACCACGCGCCTGCTGATGCGCGCGGCGGCCAAGGGCGGCATCCCCGACCTGCCCGACGGCCTCGGCAGCGGCTGGGGCAGCAACGGTGACCGGATCTACACCTGGACCGACCTCGCCGACGACTTCGGCGCGCCGCAGGGCGGCCCGGTGGTCTACGGCAGCCAGGAGTGGGACGACCCGGCGCTGGCCAACACCGTCATCCAGGCGTCCCTGCCGCCGCTGCCGGACCTGCGGACCACCATGCTCGTCGGCTTCGGCGTCAGCCAGGACCGCGGCCGGTTCGTCTACGACGCGGCCAAGGACGACATCGTCCTGCACTGGCCCGCCGGAGCCGAGCGCGAACTGAGCCGGCGCATCCACGAGCGCATTTCGCGGATCGCCGGTCCGCTGAGCGTGCTCGTGGACACCACCGCGATCGCGCCGACCACCTGGCACCCGCTCGGCGGCGCCGCCATGGAGTCGGTCTGCGACCTGGAAGGCCGCGTGCTCGGGCAGCGCGGGCTCTACGTGCTCGACGGCGCGCTGATGCCCGGCACCACCGCCGCCTGCAACCCGTCGATGACCATCGCCGCGGTGGCCGAACGGGCGCTGGACCGCCTGGTCACCACCGACGTCGACCGCGTTTTCTGAGGTAATCCGGACTCAACGAGGAGTTCTCTATGCACAGCTTCCGCAAGACGTGGCGTGCCTTCGTCGTGGTGGTGATCGCCGCGCTGACGGTGTCCGCCGCACCCGCGCTGGCCGCCGATCCACCGCAGGGCCCGCCGGGCGACGCCTTCTACACCCCGCCCAGCCCGCTGCCCGCGGGCGAGAACGGCGACGTGATCTGGTGGCGGCAGCTGCCGGGGCAGTCCGGCGTCCGCGGTTACCTGGTGCTGTACCGGTCGACCTCGGCCACCGGCACGCCGATCGCGGTGTCGGGGCGGGTGCTGGTGCCGTCGAAGGCGTGGACCGGGAACGGCGAGCGGCCGATCGTCTCGGTGGCCAGCGGCACGCGGGGCATCGGCGATTCGTGCGCGCCGTCGAAGTTCCAGCCGGACTACGAGAAACCCCTGTTCATCGACGCGATGTTGCAGCGGGGCTGGGCCGTGGCCATCACCGACTACGAAGGGCTCGGCACACCCGGCCTGCACACCTACGTGGTCGGGCAGTCCGAAGGCCGGACGGTGATCGACGCCGTCCGCGCGGCCACCCGGCTGCCCGCCGCCGGACTCGAAGCCGGTGGCCCGGTGGCGTTCTCCGGGTACTCGCAGGGCGGCGGGGGAGCGGCGTGGGCCGGGGAACTCGCGCCCGAGTACGCCCCGGAACTCGACGTCGCCGCCATCACCGCGGGCGGCACACCCGCCGACCTCACCGCGGTGTCGCAGTACCTGGACGGCAGCATCGGCTTCGGCTTCCTGCTGCTCTCCGCGCTGGGCCTGGACGCGGCCTACCCGGAACTGGACCTGCCCGCCTACCTCGACGACAAGGGCCGCGAGCTGTACGAAACCCAGCAGGGCGCCTGCGTCGACGCGGTGTTCGGCTACGCCTTCGGGCACATCGCCGACTACACCACCAGGAACCCGCTGACCGAACCGGACTGGCAGGCGCGCCTGGACGAGAACGAGCTCGGCACCAAAGCGCCCGAGGCACCGATCTACCTGTTCCACGGCATCGTCGACGAGATCATCCCGCTGGCCCAGGCCCAGGCGCTGCGCTCGAAGTACTGCGCGGCCGGGGTGGACGTGACCTGGGGGACCTACGTCGGGGAACACGTCACGACGCTGGTGTTCTCCGCCGGGAACGTGCTCGGCTTCCTCGGCGAGCGGTTCGCGGGCAAGCCGGTGAGGAACAACTGCTAGGAGCGGCGGCGGGGCTTCCCACGCTTGGGCTTGGGGGCCCCGCCGGTGCGTTGTTGTGGTGGCTTGGGCTTGCGCTTCACCGGGGCGGGTTCCGGCGCGCGGCCGCGGGTGCTGTTGACCGTCCGGCCGCGCACGATCCCGATGAACTGCTCCATCAGGTCGGTGGTCTCCTCCTCCAGCCACGACAGCGCCACCGGTGACCCGGGGGCGTCGGTCAGCGGCCGGTAGGTGAGGTCACGGCGGTGGTGCAGCCGCGCGAGCGACTGCGGCACGACCAGCAGGCCGACCCCGGCGGCGACCAGTTCGATGGCGTCCGCGGTGGTGGCGGGCCGGTGGGCGGCGAGTTCGCCGGGGGGCCGCGGCCAGTCGAGGGTGTCGTCCAGCGGGTGCAGCAGGACCTCGCCAGCCAGGTCCGCGGTGGACACTTCCTCGGCGGCGGCGGTGAAGTGGTCCTTCGGCACCACGACCACGGTGGTCTCGGTGTAGAGCGGGATCGCGTGCAGGCCGGTGCGGTCGATCGGCAGGCGCAGCAGGGCCGCGTCGGCCTCGCGGTCGCGGACCTTCGCCTCGGCTTCGGCGGGGGTCACCTGGATCAGGTGCAGCGGGGTGCGCGGCAGGCGCTCGGCCCAGATCCGCACCCACTTGCCCGGCGTCACCCCCGGTACGTACGCGAGGCTGAACGATTCGGTCACGGCGGCCAGATTACCGGGCGTGATCGGGCTGGTTACCCTGGACCGCATGACGTCGCACAAGACCTCCCAGACGATGAAGCCCGCGACCGCGGCGAAGAAACTGGGCGTGTACCTCGAAGCCACCCCCGCGCAGTTCCAAGAGGGTGTCGTTTCGCGCGACGAGCTGAACGCCCTGCAGGCCGACCCGCCCGAGTGGCTGCGGGAGCTGCGCCGCAACGGCCCGCACCCCCGCCAGGTCGCCGCCGCGAAACTCGGCATCTCGATCGGCGGCCTCGCCCGCGCCGGCCTCACCGACCCGCTGACCACCGAACAGATCGACGCGCTCAAAGCGGAAAACCCGGAGTGGCTCACGCGCGAACGCGCCATCCAAGCCGAAGCCCGCAAAGAAGCCGCCCGCGCCAAAGAAACCCCCCGCCCCTAACCCCACCCCGGCGAGCCCCACCCCCAAACACCCGAACCCCACACTCGCGCACCCGAGTCCCACGTTCAGGCATCCGAACCTCACACTCAGGCACTCGAGTTCCACACTCGCGGGCGCGAGTTCCACGTTCGCGGGCGCGAGTCCCGCACTCAGGCGGCCGAGTTCCACGTTCGGGCAGCCGAGTTCCCCACTCAGGCACTCGAGTTCCACGTTCGGTGGCCGAGCCCCGCGCTCGGGCACTCGTGTTCGGAATCCAGGGCGCCCGGGTCTATCTCATGATCGGTGTTTCTGGCGTTGTTGATCAGTAGGTCTCGGCTCCCGGCCAGCGGTCACCGAATGTGATGGCGAACGCGTTGAGTACTGGTTTCCAGCGCATCGTCCATCGGGTGCGGCCGGTGCCGGTGGGGTCCAGGCTGCGTGTCACAAGGTACAGGCACTTCATCGCGGCTTGCTCGGTCGGGAAGTGACCACGTGCGCGGATCGCCCGCCGGTAACGTGCGTTCAGGGATTCGATCGCGTTTGTCGAGCAGATCATCCGGCGGATCTCGATGTCGTAGTCGAGGAAGGGGATGAACTCTTCCCAGGCGTTGCGCCAGAGCCTGATCATCGCCCCGTACTTCTTCCTCCATTTCTCGTCGAGTTCGTCCAGTGCAATGAGAGCGGCATCGGGACTAGGTGCGGTGTAGATGGGTTTGATGTCCCGTTTCACCCCGTCCCAATCCTGGCGCGCGACCAACCGGAACGTGTTCCGAATCAGATGAACAACGCAGGTCTGAACAATGGCCTGCGGCCACACGTTCACCACGACCTCGGGCAGGCCCTTCAGGCCGTCGCAGACGAGGAAGAACACGTCGACGACACCGCGGTTCTTCAGGTCGACCAGCACACTCATCCAGAACTTCGCACCCTCCCCGCCGGTGCCCATCCACAGGCCCAGCACGTCCTTATGACCGTCCACGGTGACCCCGATGGCGGCGTAGACGGGCCGGTTGGCGACCTGACCGTCGCGGACCTTGACGTGGATCGCGTCGATGAACACCGCCGCGTACACGGCATCGAGCGGCCGGTTGATCCAGTCGTTCATGTCGGCAACGACCTTGTCGGTGATCCGCGAGATCGTCTCCTTGCTGACCGACGCCCCGTAAATCTCGGCGAAATGCGCGGAAATATCGCCGGTGGTCATCCCCTTCGCATATAACGACAGGACGATCTCATCCACATCCGTGAGCCGCCGTTGCCGCTTCTTCACGATCTGCGGTTCGAACGTGCTCTCCCGATCCCGCGGCACGCTGATCTCCACCTCGCCCGCGGCATCGGAGATGACCGTCTTCGACCTAGTTCCATTCCGCACATTCGTCGATCCGCGCTCCGGCTCGACCCGATTCTTCTCGTGGCCGAGGTGCTCGGTCATCTCCTCGTTGAGCGCGGTCTCCAGCACGTTCTTCGTGAACAACTTCAGCAGACCATCCGGGCCGGTCAACGCCAGCCCCCTGGCCTTGGCCTCAGCCACCATCGCCGCCGCGGCAGCCTGCTCCGGCGACAGCTCCCGCGCCGGCTTCTCACTCTTGCGTGGACTCACAAGGTCCGATGTCATCACTCTCAGTGCCCATCTCGCCGGACCTCAGCCCGGCGTGTCGGGCCGGAAACACCGATTTTGGAACAGTCCCGGGCGCCCGAGTTCTGCGTTCGGGGGCGGGCAATCATGAGGCCAGTCGCCCAGCGGTCGCGCCCGAAAAGTCGAGCCCGCGTGCCGGAACGCAGGACTCGGCTACCTGAACGCAGAACTCGGGTGCGCGAGTGTGGAACTCAGGTGCCTGAACGTGGAACTCGCGCCCGCGAGTGTGGAGTTCGGGTGCCTGAACGTGGAACTCGCGCCGCGAACGTGGGGTTCGGGTGCGTGAGTGTGGGGTTCGCGGGTGGGTGGGGTTAGACGGTGCGTAGGACGGAGACGACTACGCCGAGGATGACGGCGTTGTCTCCGTCCAGGGGTTCGTAGGCCGGGTTCCGGGGTTCCAGGTAGACGTGGCCGTTGCGCCGTCGGTACACCTTCACCGTCGCCTCTTCGTCGATCATGGCGGCGACGATCTGCCCCGAGTGCGCTTCGGGCTGCTGGCGCACCACGACGGTGTCCCCGTCGCAGATGGCGGCGTCGATCATCGAGTCCCCGCGCACCTGCAAGCCGAAGACGGTGCCGCGCCCGGCGAACTGCCGTGGCAGGGTCAGGACGTCGTCGACGTGCTCGTCGGCGGAGATCGGGGTGCCCGCGGCGATGTGGCCGACCACGGGGACGCTCACCGAGTCACCGCCGGCGTCGGGCCGGTGCGTGCCGCGCAGGAACAGGCGCACGTCCATCGGCCGCGACACCGTGCTGCCCCGCCGCAGGAAACCCTTCTCCTCCAGCGCCGCCAGGTGTTTCGACACCGAAGACGAGGACCGCAGGCCCACCGCGTCCCCGATCTCGCGGGTGCTGGGGGAGTACCCGTGCCGGTTCACCCAGTCCTGGATGGTGACCAGGATGCGTTGCTGCCGCTCCGGCAGTGCCGAGGCGTCCAGGTGTTCCAGGTCGTCGAAATCGTGGTAGGCGCTCACCCCGGAATGTTAGAACCCCCTCCACTGTGGACCTGATGCACCCTGCGCACCGCCTCGTACCACCGCGCGCCGACCGGTTCGCCCGCCAGGTTCCAGCTCCACGACACGGTCGGCGTGATCCGCAGGTACACCCCGGGACCGACCATGCCGACCCGTTCCTCCGGCGCCCCGGCGCGCCCGTAGACCCGGATGCCCCGCGCGATGAACGGCTCCCTCGACACCAGGTCGTCGACGACCAGCGCCACCTGGTCCCGCCCGCCCGTGACGTTGCGGACCTTGCGGGTGTGCACGACGGTGGCGCCGCCGCCGATCCAGAACCCCGTGCCGTCGACCTCGAACGCCACCGGCACCACGTCCGGCTGCCCGTCCGCCGAGACGGTGGACAGCCGGGCGAGTGGCTGCGAGCGCAGGTAGGCGAGCTCTTCTTCGCTGAACGCCATCGCGGATGACTCCCTTCGCGCGGAATCTGCACTTCCTACACGAACGGCGCCACCCGCGATCGACACTCAGCCCGCCGGGCGCACCTTGACGTTGTCGAACAACGCCGAAGCGCCGAAGACCCGGACCCCGTTGGAGCCGCTGGTGTGGGTGCTGTCGGTGACGCTGAGCTTCGGCGTGGTCAGGTCGTCGACGAAGACCTGGAGGGAGGAGCCGACCGCGGTCACCCGGAGGTGGTGGGTCTTGCCGATCGCGCCACTCACCGGAGCCGAAGCCAGTTCGGTCCACGAGTTGTCGGCGCGGCCGAGCACGACCTGCCCCGCCGCGGTGATCCCGGCGTAGTAGCCCCGGTAGCTGTCGGTGCCCACCGCGGCGCCGGTCGCCCGGAAGACGACCCCGGCGTCCCCGCGGCTGGAGGTCAGCCGCACGTCGGTGTCCTGCGTGAAGTTCCCGAAGTTGGTGTCCAGCAACGCTTTCCCGCCCGCCGAGCGGTCCGCGCGCAGCTGCCCGGCCTTCGCCGCCCACTGCCCGCCGTAGGTCTTCCAGCCGAAGGTGTTGTCGTCGGCGAAGTTGTCCTCGACCTTCATCGTGATGCGCGCGATGGTGCCGTCGTCGTTGAAGTTCATCCGGTCGTAGGCGAGCTGGCGGTGGTTGCCGTTGGTCTCGCTGAGCGGGCGCCGGTGGTAGACGATGTACCAGATGTCCGTGCCCGGCACGTTGATCACGGAGTTGTGCCCCGAGCCGCGTGCCACCGCGGGGTCCTGCGCGAGCACCTTGTCCAGCTTGGTGAACGGCCCGAGCGGCGAGTCGGCCATGGCGTAGGACACCGAGTAGTTCGGCCCGGTCCAGCCGCCTTCGGACCACATCAGGTAGTACTTGCCGTTCCGCTTGAACATCTGCGAGCCCTCGACGTACTCCGGCGTCGGGGTGATCTCGCGGTAGGTGCTGCCGTCTTCGAAGGTGCCGAGGCTGGTCATGTCCTCGTTCAGCTTGACCACGTTCGCGTGGCCCCAGCCGCCGTAGTACATGTACGCCTGACCGTCGTCGTCGATGAAGACGTCCTGGTCGATGGGCTGCGCGCCGTGGTGGAACGCGTCGATCAGCGGGTGGCCGAGCGCGTCGGAGTACGGGCCTTCCGGCCGGTCGGCGACGGCCACCCCGATGCCGCCGTGCTCCGAGTCGCTCTGGATGTCGTTGGCGGCGAAGTAGAGGTAGTACTTGCCGCCGCGCTCGATCGGGGCCGGCGCCCACACCGCGTACTTCGCCCAGGACACCGATTCGGTGGTCAGCACGTTGCTGTGCTTCGTCCAGTGCACGAGGTCCTTGGACGAGAACGCGTCGAGGTGCGTCTGTTCGGCGTAGACCCGCGAGGTCGTCGGGAAGACCCAGTAGGTGTTGTCGTAGATGGCCACGTCCGGATCGGCGTACCAGCCGTCGACGAACGGATTGCCGGCTTCGGCGGTGCCGTGGTCCGGGACTTGCGCGGCCGAGGCGGGTGCGATCCCCGCCACCATCGCGCCGGAGACGAGCAGAGCGGCGAGTGCCCGAGAAGCGGATCTGAACCGGGAAGCGGTCATCTTTAGGTTGCTCCTGCACCTTATTCAACAACAACGAACAACTTCGGAAAAGATTGCACGACATCCCACAGGCCGGTCAAGGGCCGCCCGGCAGGCCGCGTGATACCTTCCGGGCGCCAGTCGCACCCACGCTCCGGGCGTGGGTCAGGGAATCCGGTGGGAATCCGGAGCTGACGCGCAGCGGTGAGCGGCGACGGGCAGGACAGCGGCCACTGGACTCCGGTCCGGGAAGGCGTTCTGCCCGGACGACCCCGAGTCCGAAGACCTGCTGGCACCCCGGCGCGGCCGGGGCCACCAGACCGCTGGGCTCCGCGTTCGGGCCCTCGACGCAGGGATCGCCCGTGCCCCAGTTCCGCTTCGCCCTGATCGCCGCCGCGCTGCTCCTCACCGCGTGCACGCCGGATCCCGCCGAACCACCCGCCGGCCGGACCGCGGAGAACTGCGGGCACCGGGTGAGCGTGGCCAAGCCACCCGAGCGCGCGGTCGCGCTGAACCAGGGCAGTGCCGAAATCCTGCTTTCGCTGGGGCTGGCCGACCGGATGGCGGGCACGGCCACCTGGACCGACCCGGTGCTTCCCGCGCTGGCCGCCGACAACGCGAAGGTGCCCCGGCTGGCCGAGAACAACCCGTCCTTCGAGGCGGTACTGGCGGTCGAGCCGGACTTCGTGGCGGCCTCGTTCGTCTCCACGCTCGGCCAGGGCGGCGTGGCCACGCGCGAGCAGTTCGAGCAACTCGGCGTGCCGACCTACGTCTCGCCGACCGACTGCCTCAAGGACAACGACGCCGGCGGCGACGGGGTGCGCACCGAAACGCTGACCATGGAGGTCGTCTACACCGAGATCCGCCAGCTGGCGAGCCTGTTCGGGGTGGAACCGCGCGGCGAGCAGCTGATCACGGAGCTGAAGGGGCGGATGGAACGCGCGACCCTGGACGCGCGGAACGTCAGCCTGCTCTACTGGTTCGCCAACGCCGAATCCCCTTACCTGGCCGGGTGCTGCGGGGCGCCGGGCGTCATCACCACCACGCTCGGCGCGCGCAACGTCTTCGACGACACCCACGCGGAATGGCCGCAGATCAACTGGGAGACCGTCGCCGAACGCGATCCGCAGGTGATCGTGCTCGGTGATCTGACGCGCCGCTCGCAGACCGCGGAGACCGGTGAGGCCAAGATCGCCTTCCTCGGATCGCACCCGGTCACCCAGAACCTCGAAGCCGTGAGGAACAAACGTTTCGTGCTGCTCAGCGGGCAGGCGATGAACCCGTCGATCCGGACCGTGGACGGGACCGAGCAGGTCGCGCAGGCGCTGCGGAACTTCGGGCTCACCGGGTGAAGCGGCCGCGCACCGGGTCGCAGGTGGCCTGGTTCTGCGTGGTGGGGCTCGGCGTGCTCGTGCTCTCGATCGCGGTGGTGATCACCATCGGCCCGGCCGGGATCGGCATCGGCGAGGTGTATTCGACCGTGCTGGCGCACCTCGGCCTCGGCGAGCCGGTGCTCGGCCCCTTGCGTGACGGCATCGTGTGGCACCTGCGGCTGCCGCGGGCGCTGCTGGCCGCGGTCTGCGGTGCCGGGCTCGGCGTGTGCGGGGTGGTGATGCAGTCGCTGCTGCGCAATCCGCTGGCGGATCCCTTCGTGCTGGGTGTGTCCTCCGGTGCGTCGACCGGTGCCGTGCTGGTGGTCGTGCTCGGCGTGGGCGGCGGGGTGGTTTCGTTGTCCGCCGGTGCTTTCGCCGGTGCTTTCGCCGGTGCCGCGCTGTCGTTCGCGTCCGTGCTGGTGCTGAGCCGGATGCTCGGCGGGAGTACCGATCGCGTGGTGCTCTCCGGTGTCGCGGCGATGCAGTTGTTCTCCGCGCTCACCTCGTTCGTCGTGCTCACCGCGGCCGACGCCGAGACCACGCGCGGGGTGCTGTTCTGGCTGCTCGGCTCATTCGCCAGCGCATCCTGGACGGAGGTCGCGGTGGGCGCGCTGGTGCTGGCCGTGGCGCTGGGCGTGTGTTTCGGGCACGCCCGTGCGCTGGACGTGTTCGCACTCGGGCAGGACACGGCCGCCGCGCTGGGGGTTTCGGTGGGACGCACGCGGGTCGTGCTGCTGTGCGTCACCGCGTTGCTGACCGCCGCACTGGTCAGCGCGGTGGGCGCGGTCGGCTTCGTCGGGCTGGTGCTGCCGCACGCGGCCCGGGCGCTCGCCGGCCCCGGTCACCTCCGCCTGCTGCCGGTGACCGCGGTGGCGGGCGCGGTGTTCCTGGTCTGGGTGGACACGCTGGCCCGCACCGCGCTCGACCCGCAGGAGGTGCCGGTCGGGGTGGTCACCTCGATCATCGGCGTGCCCGCGTTCGTGGTCATCCTGTACCGGACTTCGCGAACGCGGGCCCGCGTCGGTTAGCGAGCAGCGCGGGAAGCGGTGACGGCCAGGGTGGAGTAGCGCACGGTGAACTCGTCTTCGACCGCCGCGGCGACCTCGTCCAGCACCGCGGCCGCCTGCTCCGGCGGGAGGTGGGTGAACGCACCCGTGGTGGAAGTCAGCGCAAGCCATCCGTCGCGGGTGTAGCGCTGGTCCCACTCGTACCGCCGGTGTTCCGGGGTGGCGAACCCGCCCGCGGCCCGGATGTCGCCTGCGGCCTTGTCGGCCAGTGGCTGGTAGCCGTGGGCCGCCACCTTGCGCAGGTCGAACGGCGGGTCGGGCACCGCGCGTTCGTAGGCTGCCGCGAGGGCGTCGTTCACTTCCGCCGGCGGGACGAAGGCGTGCCAGAACACGGCCAGCGTGCCGCCGGGGCGCAGCACCCGGGCCGCCTTGGCCACCCCCGCGACCGGATCGACCCAGTGCCAGGCCTGGGCCGCGATCACCGCGTCGAACCGCCGCTCGCCGGGTGTCCAGTCCTCGAAGGTCGACACCTCGACTTCGATGCCGGTGCCGCGGGCGAACTGCGCCATCCGTTCGTCCGGTTCGACACCGAGCACGGTGCACCCGGCCGCCTGGAACTGGCGGGCGGCGATCCCGGTGCCGCAACCGACATCGAGCACTTCGCGGCCCGGGCTCCCGGTGACGACGTCCGCCACCAGCGCGCCGGGGTAGACGGGGCGCGTGCGGTCGTAGCGCTCGGCGTCCACGCCGAACGACTCGCCTATAGTGGGCATGCGCCCACCCTAGTGGGCAAGTGCCCACTCAAGCAAGGAGGACCGCTGGGATGCCGACCGGGGTAGCGCTGCGCGCGGTGCGGGCGCAGTTGTTCGAAGCGGCCGACCGGGTGCTCCTGCGCGACGGCCCGAGCGGGCTGACCAGCCGCGCGGTCACCACCGAGGCGGGGTGCGCGAAAGGCGTGCTGCACCGGCACTTCGACGATTTCGACGCCTTCCTCGCCGAGTTCGTGCTGGACCGCGTGCACCGGATGGACGCGCAGACGCAAGCCCTGCGCGAAGCCGTGGGCACCGGTTCCGTGACCGAGAACCTCACCGACGCGCTGATCGCGTTGTTCGGCTCGGTCGCGGTGTCGATCGTCGCCCTGGTGACCTTCCGGGACGAACTGCGGGCGCGCCTGCGTGACACCTGGCCCGCGGGCATCCCGGTGCTGACAGACGCCGTGGGGATGATCGAGACCTACCTCGCCGCCGAACGCGGGCAGAACCGTCTCGCGCCGGAAGCCGCGGTCGAGGGCCTGGCGCCCATGCTGATCGGCTCCGCCCACCTGCTCTTCGCCGACCGGACCGGCCCCGCCCCGGACCGGGACGCCGTCCACGCCATGGTCGCCACTGTCCTCAATGGCCTGTTGCCCGCCGGATCCGGTTGACGCGGCCATTTAGGATCGGGGGACGACATCCCCGACCCGCGAGGAAACCACCGCATGCCCGTGCCCGCCGATCCGACGCTGCTCCACCCGATGCCGGGCCAGGAACGGGTGGTGCTGCTCAAACCGCTGGTGAAATCGCCCTTGATCGAGGTGGGGGAGTTCACCTACTACGACGACCCGGACGAGCCCACCGCGTTCGAGACGCGCAACGTGCTCTACCACTACGGGCCGGAAAAGCTGGTCATCGGCCGGTTCTGCGCGCTGGGCACCGGGGTGCGGTTCATCATGAACGGCGCCAACCACCGGATGGACGGACCGTCCACCTTCCCCTTCCCGATCATGGGTGGTTCGTGGGCGGAGAACTTCGACCTGATCACCGGGCTGCCCGCCCGCGGGGACACCGTGGTCGGCCACGACGTCTGGTTCGGCCACGGCGTGACGGTGATGCCCGGGGTGCGGATCGGGCACGGCGCGATCATCGCCTGGGGTGCCGTGGTCACCTCGGACGTGCCGGACTACGGGATCGCCGGCGGGAACCCGGCGCGGCTCATCCGCACCCGGTACGGCCAGGAGGAGATCGACCGGCTGCTCGCGATCGCCTGGTGGGACTGGCCGCTCGAGCACCTCACCGAGCACGTGCGCACCATCATGTCCGGCACTCTCGAGCAGCTCGAGACGGCGGCTCCAGCGGAAGCCGAGTGATCGTTTTCCGCGTCATCCTATGATCACACCTATGCTGGTTCGCCGGATGACGCGGATTTCCCTGGCCCTCGCCGCAGGCCTCACCATCGGTCTCACCGGGGCTGCCGCGGCGGCCGGGCCGAGTGGGCAGTTGCTGTACTACAACCACGCGTACGGCGTGCTCGACCCCGAGACCGCCGACGCCATCGAGCACTCGGACTACCTCCGGGAGTTCGCGAACTTCGAGGTGCGCACCAGCACCGGGGCCGGCGGGCAGACCTGGACCGGCCGCTACCTGCTGGGCCGCGAGACCTACCTCGAACTGTTCGGCGCCGGTGATCTCCCGGGCCAGGACAGCGAACTCGGCGCCGGCGGCATGGGGATCTCGGCCGAACGGGAAGGCGATCTGGACACCGCGGTGGCGCGGCTGCACGAGCAGGGCGTCACCGAGCCGATCGAGTTCCTCCAGACCCGCGACTTCGGCGACGGCATCCCGGTGCCGTGGTTCGACGCGGTGCTCACCACCGACCAGTACGACCGCTTCGGCGCCTGGGGCATGGAATACCGGCCGGAGTACTTCGCCGATCCGCGCGGCAACACCGAGCCGGCGAACCACCCCGGCGACGTCGGCCGCGAGCGCTACCTGAACGACGGCTACCGCGAGCACCTCATGCGTGACGTCACCGGCGTCCACCTCGCGGTGACCCAGCGCGACCTCGACAACACCGTGCCGCTGCTGCGGGCGGGCGGGTTCACCGTGCTGCCGGTGCCGGGCGGTGTGGTGGCCAAGGGCGGTGGCACCACGCTCCGGTTCGACGCCGTGCCGCTCGCCCAAGCGGGCCTGCGCCAGGTGGAGTTCTCGCTGAACCACCTGGTGGGCTACCGGCACACCGAGCCCATCGGGCGCTCGGAACTGGTGGTCGGCCCCGGCGCCCGCGCGGTGTGGACGTTCACCCGGTAGAACGGAACGCCGCGCCCGGTACCGGGGTTGAATGGCGGCATGAAGGCGATCACCCAGGCCGGATACGGCGGTCCAGACCTGCTCACCCTGTCCGAACACCCCGAGCCGAAGGTCGGCCCCGGTGAGGTGCTGATCGAGGTGCGGGCCGCCGGGGTCAACCCGGTGGACTGGAAGCTGGGCGCCGGTTACCTGGACCCGCTGATGGAGGTCCGGTTCCCGCTGGTGCCCGGCTGGGACGTGGCCGGGGTGGTCGCCGCGCTCGGCCCGGACGTCCCGGAGTTCGCCGTGGGCGACGAGGTGTACGGCTACATCCGCAAGGATTCGGCCCACCTCGGCGCCTACGCCGAGCGCGTCTCGGCCAGCGTGCGGATGCTCGCCCGCAAGCCCGCGTCGCTGAGCTGGGCGCAGACGGCCGGGATGCCGCTGGCCGGGCTGACCTCGCTGCAGTCGATCGACCGGGTCGAGGTCGCCGCCGGGGACACCGTGCTGGTGCACGGCGCGTCCGGGGGAGTGGGCTCGGTCGGGGTGCAGCTCGCCGTCGCGCGCGGCGCCCGGGTGATCGGCACGGCCAGCGAACGCAACCACGAGTTCCTGCGGTCGCTGGGCGCGGAGCCGGTCACCTACGGCGACGGGCTGGCCGACCGGGTGCGGGAGCTCGCGCCGGACGGGGTGGACGTCGTGCTCGACTTCGTCGGTGGTGGCGCGGTGCACGATTCCGCCGGGGTGCACCGGACCCCGGGCCGTCTGGTCTCCGTCGTCGACGATGACGCCATCGAGCTGGGCGGCCAGAAGCTCTGGGCCCGCCCGGACGCGGCGCGCCTCACCGAACTCGCGCGGCTCGCCGACGAAGGCAAGCTGACCGTGCACGTCGAACACGAACTACCGCTGGCCGAAGCCGGGCGCGCGTGGGAACTCAGTCAGGAAGGCCGCACGCGCGGCAAGATCGTGCTCGCCGTCTGAGCGGGGGCCGGCGGCACCGGGCAAGCGGTGCCGCCGGCTTCGCCGTCACGGCCTGGGCACGCGGTCAGGGGCTCAGGAACACCGGCAGGGCCTGCAGCACGCGCACGGTCGGCATGACCCGCCAGTGGAGCTGCTCGGCGGGCACCGCGAGCCGGATGTCACCGCACTGTTCGAGCAGCACGGCGAAGGCGATCTGCGCCTCCATCCGCGCCAGCGGGGCACCGAGGCAGTAGTGGATGCCGCGCGCGAACACCAGGTGCGCGCCGACCTCGCGCCGGACGTCGAACACGTCGGGATCGGTGAACCGCCGCGGGTCGCGGTGCGCGGCGAGGATCGAGCCCATCACCACGTCACCGCGCCGGATCCGCGCACCGCCGAGGGTGAAGTCCTCGGTGGCGAACCGGATCAGGCTCGACGCGAGCGTGGTGTCGTAACGCAGGATCTCCTCGACCGCGCCGGGGATGAGCTCCGGTTCGGCCCGCAGCAGGGCGAGCTGGTCCGGGTGCTTCAGCAGGGTCAGCAGCCCGCCCGCGATCAGGCTCGAGACCGTGTTGAACCCGCCGACGAGCAGCATCAGCGTCATCGCGGCCAGTTCCGTGGCATCGAGGCGGTCATCGCCGCGGCCCTCGGCGATGAAGGCGCTGAGCAGGTCGTCGCCCGGGGTCGCCTGCTTTTCGGCCACCAGTTCGGCGATGTACCCGGACAGCCACGCCATCGCGCCGGGGACCAGTTCCGCCTCGGCCGGGTCGCTGGAGAGCAGCAGGTAGGTGTTGCGCGCGAACAGCCCGCTGTCGGTGATCGGCACCCCGATCAGGCGCATGATCATCTCGATGGTCAGCGGCAGCGACAGGTCCGGCAGGACGTCGGCCCGCCCGCGTGCGGTGGCCTCGCCGACCAGCCGCTCGGCGATGGCCCGCGCCTGCGGGCGCAGCCGCTCGACCTGCCGCGGGGTGAACGCGCCCTGCGCGACCCGGCGCAACCGGGTGTGCTCGGGCGGGTCGACCACGGCGAGGCACTGCCCGAGCCCCATCGCCTCGGCCGCGGCCACCCACGGCACCGCACGCACGTGGTCGGGAGCGTTCGCGGTGTTCATCGACAGCCGCGGCTCGGCGTACATCGCCTGCAGGTCCTCATACCGGGTGACGAGCCACCCCCGCACGCCGTGGTGCACCACGCGCCGGATGCCGTCCTCCTCGCGCACCCTGGCCAGCACCGGATAGGGGTCGTCGATGAATTTTTGACCCAATAGGTCCAGATCCAGTATTCCGCTTTCCCGCGGACGGGTTTCCACGGTCATGGCGCCACCTCCTGTGCTCGCGTCCTGTACGCAGTTGTGGAATTCACGCGGCGATGACGCCGATTTGCTGCAACAACGTGAATACGTCGTAGTAGTCGGTGTGACGAACGATTAGTCCATCCGGGTCGATGTCGAGCACGCTGATCGCGCGCAAATCGATCCGGCTGCCGCGGACCGCGGTCGGCGGCAGGTGCGGGAAATCCCCCGAAAGCACGCCGCGCCCGGTCCAGGTCACCACCACACCGCTTTCGGTCGGCAGTACGCGGTCCACGTCCAGCCGGCTTTCCGGGCTGGCCGCGTCCCAATCGGTGAAGAAGCGCGCCAGTTCGGCGCGGCTGTGGAAAATCCGGTGCAGCGCGACATCTTCGAAGATCAGATCCTCGGTGTAGCAGGCGACGTAGGCGTCCACGTCACGGTTGTTGAATGCGGTGGCCCAGCGCTCGACAAGCTCGATGGTCATGGTTGATCTCCTCGGAATCGAAGGTGAGCCCACAATCGCCCAGCGCGCCGCAGCCGGACAACATCAAAAACGCGAACCGCAAGATTGAAGAATTGCGTCGTTGCCGGGAAAAGTACTGTTCGCCCTGTCCGAACCGAGACCGGATAGGGGCTGGGACAGATGACGGAACAAGTGGTCGGCGAAAGCCGCCCGCGCACCGCGAAGATCGATTCGGCGCGGCCGGTGCCGCGGCCGGTGCTGCGCGACGAACTGCGCAGCACCTTCGCGATGCGGCACGACCAGGTCGGGTTCCTGAACCAGATGATCGACCGGTACGGCGACATCGTGCAGATCCGCGTGCTCGGCATCAAGATGGCGATGCTGAACCACCCGGACTACTTCGAGCACGTGCTCGTGCGCAACCACGAGAACTACAACAAGGACACCTTCCTCTTCCGCGCGATCGCGCCGATCCTGCGCGGCGGGCTGATCGGCAACGTCGGCGGTGAGCCGTGGCGCCACCAGCGCCGGACCATGCAGCCTTCGTTCCACCGCCCGCAGGTGGCCGGGTTCGCGCTCAACATGACCGACGAAACCGCGCAGATGCTGGACCGCTGGGACCACCAGTACGAGCCGTCGGACGTGGTCAACGTGAGCACCGAGCTGGGCCAGCTGGCCATGCGCATCGTGTTCCGCTCGCTGTTCGGGGCGAAGGTCGGCGCCCGCGGCAAGGCGATCGAGGACATGTTCTTCGAGGCCAACCAGATCGCCTGCGCGTTCTTCCGGTTCCCGCTGATCCCGCTGACCTGGCCGACCCCGTCGCACCGCAGGCTGGCGGAGATCATCCGGACGATGGACGGGTTCGTCGCCGACATCATCGCGGACCGGGTGCGCAGCGGCGAGCAGCACGACGACCTGCTCGACGCGATGCTGCACGCCGTCGACGACGTCACCGGCACCGGGCTGTCCGAGCAGCAGCTGCACCGCGAGGTGCTCAACCTGATCATCGGCGGCTACGAGACCACCAGCAACTCCGTGTCCTGGCTGATGCACACCGTCGGCACGCACCCGGAGGTGCAGCGGCGGCTCATCGAGGAGGTGGACACCGTCCTCAATGGACGCGCGCCGACCTTCGACGACGTGCTGAAGCTCAAGTACACCAGGATGATCGTCGACGAGACGCTGCGGCTGTACACGCCGGCGTGGCAGACCATGCGGTCCTCGATCGAGGAGGACGTGATCGGCGGGTTCCACATCCCGGCCCGCTCCGACCTCTACCTCAACATCTACGCCCTGCACCGGCACCCGGAGTTCTGGCCGAACCCGGAGGCGTTCGACCCGGACCGCTTCACCCCCGAGGAGATCGCCAAGCGCCCCAAGCAGGCCTACATCCCGTTCGGCAGCGGGCCGCGCATCTGCATCGGCAAGCACTTCGCGCTGACCGAGCTGGTGATCATCCTGGCGATGATCGCGCAGCGCTACGAGGTGGTCATCCCGCCGGGCTGTGCCAACGTCCAGCCCGAGCCGCTGATCACGCTGCACCCCAAGGGCGGGGTGCACGTCCGGATGGTGCGGCGATGAGCGGCGGCCCGGTGACCACGATGGTCGAGGCGTTCGGCGCCATCGACCCGGAACTGAACCCGCACGCCGACGCCGCGACCGCGCACCTGGACCGGTGGGTGGCCGAGCGCGGGCTGATCGGGCGGACCGCGGCCAGGGAGCGGTTCGACCGGGCCGCGTTCGGCTGGTTCGCCGCGGTCACCTACCCGACCGCGGGCGAGCGCGACCTCGGCCTGGTCGCCGACTGGTTCGCCTGGCTGTTCCTGCTCGACGACCAGCTCGACGACGGCCTGCTCGGGCGCGACCCCGAGCGCACGTACGAGTTCCTCGGCGCGCTCTTCGACGTGCTCGACGGCAAGGGCGCCGACCCGGCGGGCCCGTCGATCGTCACTTCGCTGGCCGACCTCTGGGAGCGCACCACCGAGACGGCGAGCGCGGCCTGGCGCCGCCGGTTCGTCGAGCACGTGGTCGCCGGTGGGCTGGCGGCGGGCTGGGAGTCGGCGAACCGGGTGAGCGGCACGATCCCCGGTGAGGCCGAGTACGTGGAGAAGCGGCGGCACACCGGCGCGATCTACGTGTGCTTCGACCTGATCGAGATCGCCGAGCACCTCGACGTCCCGGCCGCGGTGTACGACAGCGAGCCGTTCGCCGAAGCGGTGCGGGCGGCCTGCGACGTGGTGGGCTGGACGAACGACCTGTACTCCCTGGACAAGGAAACCGCGCTGGGGGAGTACCACAACCTCGTCACCGTGGTGCAGCACGCGCGGGGCATCAGCCAGACCGACGCGATCGGCGTGGTCGCCGGGTTGATCACCACGCGCCTGAACGAATACCTCGCCGTCGAGCCGATGTTGCGCGAGCGGTACGGGGAGTCGGGGATCGAGCCGTACCTGGCCGGGCTGCGGTCGTGGATGCGCGGCAACCTGGACTGGTCGGCGAGCACCCGCCGCTACCGCGAGGCCGCGCAGGATACGCCGAACCCGGCTCGCTACCTGGAATCCGCGCTGATCGATCGGAGTGCGGCATGAGCGCCCCGGCGTACAGCCGCCCGGCACCGGAGAGCAACCAGGGCGTGCTGCTCGCGCGCCGGCTGCTGCCCCCGGTGCTGCGCGAGTGGGTGGACCGCCTCGGCGGGGAACTGGCCACGGTCTGCGGATACCAGCTGGGGTTGTGCGACGACCGGGGCAAGCCGACCGGCGGGGTGGGCGGCAAGCTGCTGCGCCCGGCGTTCACCCTGCTGTGCGGGGCGGCCACCGGCGCCCGGCCCGCCGACGTGGTGCCCTCGGGGGCCGCGATCGAACTGCTGCACAACGCTTCCCTGATCCACGACGACATCATGGACGGCGACCGCGAACGGCGGCACCGGCCCACCGTGTGGGCGCGGTTCGGCGAGGCCACCGCGATCCTGGCGGGCGACGCGCTGATCGCACTCGGCTTCGAGGTGCTCGCCGCCCAGCGCCACGCCGCGACCGCCCGCTCGGTGGAGGTGCTGGCGAAGACCCTGCGGCTGCCCGCGCGCGGGCAGGAACTGGACCTGCGGTTCGAGTCCGAGGCCAGCGTGACCGTGGACGAGTGCCTGACCATGATGACCGGCAAGACCGGCGTGCTGCTCGGCTGCGCCTGCCGCCTCGGTGCCGCCCACTCGGGCGCGCCGGCGGAGTGGGCCGTGCGGTTCGAGCGGTTCGGGGTGCACCTGGGCGTGGCCTTCCAGCTGGCCGACGACCTGCTGGGCATCTGGGGCGATCCGGCGGTCACCGGCAAACCGGTCGGCGCGGATCTGCTGGCGCGCAAGAAAAGCGCGCCGGTGGCCGCCGCGCTCGCGGCGGGCACCACGGGTTCGGCCCGCATCGCCTCGCTCTACGCCCGGCCCGGTCGGCTCACCGATGCCGAAGTCGCTCAGCTGACCGAGCTGATCGAGGAGGCGGGCGGCCGCGACTGGACCGTCGCCGAGGCCGACCGCCAGGTTTCCGCCGCCTGGGACCTGATCGACGGCCTCGACCTCGACGGTCCCGCCCGGTCCAGCCTGGCGACGCTGACCCGCACGCTGCTGAACCGGGACCACTGAACCGGGATCACTGAACCTCCTCGCTGGAAGGAATCCGATGCGGATCCTCATCGTGACCAACGTCTTCCGCTCGCACCTGCTGGCGCAGACGGCGCTGGGCTGGGCGTTGCGCACCGCCGGGCACGAGGTGTTCCTCGCCGGTCCGCCGGACCTCGCCCAGGACATGGCGAACACCGGGCTGCCGGGCGTGACGATCGGCGGGGAGCTGCGGATCGACGAGAAGATGGCCGCGGCCGGGCCGCACTACGCCCAGCTGCCGCCCGCGGACCCGCGCGGGCAGCGGACCGGGCGCTCGGTCCAGACCGACTTCGGCTGGGGTGACCCGCACGCCGAGCTGGCCGACTTCATCGGCGGCACGCGCGCGGCGATGTTCCCCGACGACGCGGTCGAGGACCTGGTGGACCTGGCTCTGCGGTGGCGCCCTGGCCTGGTGATCACCGACCCGACCTGCTTCCCGGCCATGGTCGCGGCCCGGGTCGCCGGTGCGGCCTGCGCGCGGCAGTTGTTCGCCGTGGACCGGATCGGGCAGCTGCGGGAAGCCTGCCGGAACCAGCCGGGCCCGGCCGATCCGTTGCGGGAGTGGCTGGAGCCGGTGCTGGCGCGTCACGGGTTCGGCTTCGACGAGTCGATCGCGGTGGGGCAGTGGACGATCTCCCCGCTGCCTGCCTGGATCCCGCAGTACGCGGGGGTCCACTACGTCCCGATGCGCCGGATCCCGTTCAACGGGCCGTCGCTGGTGCCGGACTGGGTGCTGGACCCGCCCGCCCGGCGCCGGGTGTGCCTGACGCTGGGCCTCGCGCACCGCGAAACCGCGATCGACGGGTCCGCCTCGGTCGGTGAACTGCTGGACGCGGTGGCCGATCTGGACGCCGAGGTGATCGCCACGTTCGACGCCCGGCAGCTCGGGTCGGCGAAGGTGCCGGACAACGTGCGCACGGTCGACTTCGTGCCGTTGAACGCGCTGCTGCCGAGTTGCTCGGCGCTCGTCCACGAAGGCGGCAGCGGTGCCTTCTCCGGCGCGTTGGAGCACGGCGTGCCGCAGATCATCGTGCCGCAGGACTTCACCGTGGAGAAGTGGCTGGGCCCGCTGGCCATCGCGGAGGGCGTCGAAGCCCGCGGCGCCGGGGTCTACGCGGCCAACGCCGGGAAGCTGACCGCGGAGATCCTGCGGCAGAGCCTGAAACTGGTGCTGGAAGACCCGTCCTACGCGGCGAACGCCGCCCGGCTGCGCACCGAAGTCCGCGCGATGCCCACCCCGAACGACCTCGTCCCGGTACTGGAGGAACTGACCGAGGCCCACCGGCCGGGCAGCTGACGCGACACGAATGTGGCTTTGGGAGATTCGGCCCCCAAAGCCACATTCGTGTCCTCTGGTGCGGTTATTGGTTGATCACGAAGGACGAGCCTGGTTCCTTCACGATGTCACCGGTCGCCGAGTTGGTGATCGTCACGCCGGACAGCGTCGCGCTGCCGCGGGCGCCGGCGTGGGCCAGGATGCCCGCGCCGTTGTTCGACTTGTCGATCCGGACGTTCGTGATCGTCACGCCCGGCATCGCGCCGCCGCCGGTCTTGAACTGGATGCCGTCGTAGGTCGAGTCGTGGATTTCCGTGTCGCGGATGGTCGCCCCGGGGATGTCCGGCCCTTGCGCGAACAGCGTGATCGCGCCGAACTCCTGCGCCTCGCCCCAGAAGACCCCGCCACAACGGTAGAGCGCGTTGTTCGCCAGCAGGGTCTGCCCGGAGAACGGCAGCGGGTCGTGGTCGGTGGCCAGCATGATGCCGGGGTAGTTGGCCGTGTCGTGGATCAGGTTGTTCTCGGCCTTGTTCCCGTAGCCGCCGTAGATGGCGATTCCGTTGGCACGCCACGGGAGCTGGATGGTGTTGTTGACGAAGTGGTTGTCGTGCGCCACGTCGGTGGCCTGGTCTTTGACGTACTTGTTGGCCCACACCGCGAGCGAGTCGTCACCGGTGGTGCGGAACGAGGAGTTGAACACCCGGGAGTTGCGCGTGCCGTTGGTGAAGTTGATGCCGTCGGCGTAGGTGTCGCGGATGCGCATGCCGCTGAACTCCAGGCCGTCGGCCGGACCCCACAGCTCGGGGATGTTGCTGTAGTCGCGCCCGACCCAGACCCCGACGTTGGCGTGCTCGATCCAGACGTTCGAGATCTTGGTGCCGGTGCCGAAGCGGCCGTTCAGCCCGACCCCGCCCTCGGCGCCGTCGGGCCCGCCGCGGATGCGGCCGGAGCCGAAGATGGCGATGTCCGAGATCTGCGTGTTGCCGTCGATGTCGAAGCCGAAGTTGCCCTCGTGCGGGTGGTTGATGCCGCCGACGGCCTTGTGCGGTTCCGTGGTGGTGTAGAGCTGCGAATGCCACATCCCGGCGCCGCGGATGGTGACGTCGCTGATGCCCACCTGGTTGTACTGCCCGCGGTCGAACGGGTCGTCGGTGAGGATCTTCTTCTCCTGCCGCCACTGCCCGGCCGGGATCCACACGCAGCCGATGGCGCCGTTCTGGTCGGCGGTCACCGCCGCCTGGATGGCCGCGGTGTCGTCGTTCCCGTCGTCGGGCACCGCGCCGTACTGGGTGATCGAAGTGCACTCGGCCGGTTTGGCGCCGGACGGCGCGACCTGCTCCAGGTCGACCAGGTCGATGATGTAGAACGCGGCGGTGTCCCCGGCGTCGCGCTGCAGCCGGAACTTGGTGCCCGCCGGATAGGTCGACGGCAGGAGCGCGCTCGCCTCGTCGAACAGCCTGCGTGCGTCGGCCTGCGGGGTGTTCGTCAGCGCCTCGGGGCCGTCGGTGTTGCCGTAGAGCCAGCTGTGCTTCGACGAGAGGTTCAGCTTCTGCACGAAGGCGCCGTCGGCGTAGAGGCTGATGGTGGCGTCGATGCCCCCGCCGCCGGGCGCGTCCGGGATCGAATTGCGCACCACGATGGAGTTCGTGGAGTTGACCGAGGTGAACTCCACGAACTGGCCCTGGCTGTTCAGCCGGACCGACTTCCGGCCGGAGGACTCGGTGGCGAAGTTGGTGTGCCCGAACGTCCGCAGTGGATCGGCCTCGAGCAGCGTGCCCTGGTAGGCGCCCGCCTCGGCTTCGTATTCCACGTACGGCACGGCGGCTCCGCGTCCGACGACGATCGCCTGCCCGAAGCTGTTGTTGGTCTCACTGGTCTCGGCGACCAGCCCGGTGGCGTCGGCGGTCGCGGTGATCGTGGCGCCGCCGCCGGTCGCGGTCCACGAGCCGGTGGTGGTCACGGTGGCCGTGGCGCCCGCCGCGAGCTGCGGGGTGGTGGTGTCCAGCGTGGTGCCGCCGACGCCGATCCGGGTGACGGTGCCCGCGGGGACCGCGGTGGTCCCGCGGTTGCGGACCGCCACGGCGAACTTGACCGGCGTGCCCACGGCCGGGTTCGACGGGTTGGCGGTGATGCCGAGGACCTGCAGATCCGGGCCCGGAGCCTGGCCGACGACCAGTGGCGAGGCGGCGGTGAAGGTGTTGTTCCCGTCGTCCCGCTCGGCGATCACGTTGGCCGGGTCGACCACCGCGGCGGCCGGGTAGCTGCCCATCGCCCGCTGGCCCGCGTCCACGGTGACCGTGGCCGAGGCACCGGCGGCGAGCGCGCCCACCGGTGCACTGCCCGCGATCGCGCCGCCCAAACTGAAGTTGACCGTGGTCGCCGCGGCGGGCGCGGTCCCGGTGTTGCGCACCGTCGCGGACAGGGTGACCGCGTCGGTCTCGGAAGGACTGGCGGGCGTCCAGGTCAGCGCGCTGACGGTCAGGTCGGGGTTCGGCGCCGGGGTGCCGAAGACCTGCACCTCACCGATCTGCCCGCCGGGGGCGCCGGTGTTGCCGAAGAACGCGAGCCGCAGATCGGCGGCCCGGCCACTGACCGGGATGGTCACCGAGTTCTGGTTCGACGACGGGCTGAAGGCGTAATCGGCGCGTGGGCGGAGTGAGGTGAAGCCGGTGCCGGACTGGTTGCGGCCGAGCACCTCGATGCTCTGCGTCCTCGGCCCCCAGATCGGATCAGGGTTGAGCTTGACCACGACGGAGGAAAGGTCGGCGTTGGCGCCGAGCTTCGTGGTGAGCGTCGCGGGGAAGCCGGCGGACTCCCAGTAGCTGCCGATGTTGCCGTCGGTGGCGTTCGGACCGACGAACGAGAACACCGACGACGAGGCTTCGACCGGTTTCCCGGCGGCGAGATCGGTGTCCGCGGGCGCGGACCGGGCGGTGGCGGGCAGGCCGGTGGCGATCAGGCAGGCGGCGAGGAAGCCGCCGGCGAGCTTTTTCCGGTGCATGGGGACCTCTGTTCGGTGGGTGACAGAGCGATCAGCCGCCCCAACCCCGAGAGCTCCATCTCCCGGTTATTTCATGATCTTGTTGACTTTTTGCGAGGCAGCAGTCAAATGTTTCAGGACAGTGACGCTTTCGTCAACACCCGGTCGCTCGGGCGCCGGTTCACGCCTTCAGGGGAGTCGGCGCCGGCCCGGTTTGGGCCCGGACCCGCGGCGGCAACCCTGGGCGACCGGCTGGACACGACCAGCCATTGCCCGAGGAGTGACGATGAGTTTGTTCGACAAGGCCAAGGACGCCATCAGCAAGAACCCGGAGCAGGCCGAGAAGGGCGTCGACAAGGCCGCCGACGCGGCCAAGTCGAAGTTCGGCGACCACGCCGACAAGGTCGACCAGGCCTCGGCCAAGGCGAAGGACCACCTGCGCAAGGACGGCCGGCCCGAAGGCCTCTGAGTCCCCGCGATTCCCGCCTCACCCCGCCGCGGCCCCGGTTAGCATGGCGCATGGTTTCCGGCAGCCAGCCAGTGCGAGCACGGCTCCTGTGGCCGCGGCGGGGTCTGGTGCTGGCGGGCCTGCTCACCGCGGCCTGGGCGGTGACGCGGGTGGCGCTGCAACTGAGCGGGCACGAGGACCTGGTCGTGGCCGAGAGCGACCGGCACGGCTACGTGGCGATCTTCTCGCTGGTGCTGGTGCCGTTCCTGCTGGTCGCGGTGGTGACGCTGGTGGCCGACACGGTCGAACTGTGGCGCCACGGCCGATCGCGACGCGTCGGCTCCGGGGTGGCGCTGCTGCTTTCCGCGCCGCTGGCCGGGGAACTGGTCCTCGTCGCCGCCGTGCTCGGCGCCTGCCTCATCGCGACGGCTCTCGTCGTGCGTTCCCGGGGTGCCTGAGCGCGCACCCCGGTGCCCTTTCAGTCCACTGTGGATAGCGACGGGGCCTTCGGGTAATTGCCTGGACCGGCACCGCGGGGTCGGCGTATACACTGATCGGGCTGGCCGCATCGTGGCGTTCTGGCTCCCGCGTATCCCGACTCCCTGCGAGGTGCTTTCCCATGCCCGGCCCCACGACCGCCACGGTCGAACGCGACGCCGTCGCGCCCGCGCGGTCCGGTCTGCTGATCAGCGTGATGGTCATCGCCGCGTTCGTGATGATCCTGAACGAGACGATCCTGAGCGTCGCCCTGCGCGACCTGACCGTCGACCTCGGTGTCTCCACCACCACCGTGCAGTGGCTGACCAGCGGCTTCCTGCTGACGATGGCGGTGGTCATCCCGACCACGGGTTTCCTGCTCGAACGCTTCACCCCGCGCCAGGTGCTGCTGGCCTCGCTGAGCCTGTTCAGCGCGGGCACGCTGCTCAGCGGGCTGGCGCCCGGTTTCGAGGTGCTGCTGGCCGGGCGGGTGGTGCAGGCCTGCGGCACGGCGATGATGCTGCCGCTGCTGATGACCTCGGTGATGCGCCTGGTGCCGCCGGAACGCCGGGGCGCGACGATGGGCACGATCACCATCGTCATCGCCGTGGCCCCGGCGATCGGGCCGACCGTCGGCGGCGCGGTGCTCTCCGCGCTGGACTGGCGGTGGATGTTCTGGATCGTGCTGCCGCTGGCGGTGGCGGCGCTGGTCATCGGGGCGATCTGGTTCCGCCTCGACGGTGAACCGCGCAAGGTGCCGCTGGACGTGGCCTCGGTGCTGCTGTCCGCGGTCGGGTTCGGTGGTGTGCTCTACGGGCTGGCCTCGTTCGGCGAGGGTGGCGGGGAACACCCGGTGCCGCCGTGGGCCCCGATCGTCGTGGGCGTGGTCGCGCTGGTGGTGTTCACCTGGCGCCAGACGCGGTTGCAGCGCGAGAACCGGGCGCTGCTCGACCTGCGCCCGTTCACCCACCGCAGTTTCGTGGTGGCGCTCCTGCTCACCGCGTTGCTGTTCGTGTGCCTGATCGGCGTCGCCTCGATCATGCTGCCGCTCTACCTGCAGACCGTGTTGCACACCAGCACCTTCGTCAGCGGGCTGGCCGTGCTGCCCGGCGGGCTGGTGCTCGGGCTGCTGGGCCGTCCGGTCGGGGCGCTGTACGACCGCTTCGGCGCGCGGCCGCTGGTGATCCCGGGCGCGGCGGCGATGGCGGCGGCGTTGTGGCTCTTCGTCACCCTCGGGCCGAGCGCGCCACTGGGCGCGGTCATCGCCATCAACGTGCTGCTGATGGGCGGGCTCGGGTTCATGATGACGCCGCTGATGGCCGAGTCGCTCGGCGTGCTGCCCGATCACCTGCATTCCCACGGCAGCGCCATCCTCGCCACGCTGCAACAGGTCGCGGGGGCGTTCGGCACGGCGGTCTTCGTCAGCGTGGCCACGCTCGGCAGCACCGGCTCGGGCACCGGCCCGGACGCCGCGGGCCTGCGCACCGCGTTCCTCGTGGCCGGGGTCGTCGGGGTGCTGGCGCTGATCACCTCGCTGTTCGTGCGGCCGGCTCCCGGCGCGGCCAAGGGATAAGGCCGCCCGATTCCACGCAGCGGCCGGGATTGTGCCCCTCGCCCGACCTAGGGTGACGGGGTGCGCTTCCTCCGTGGTTTTGCCGCTGCCTGCGCCGCTTTGCTGCTCGTCACCGGTGAGGCGTCGGCAGGCTCGCCGCCTGCCGTCCAGGCGTGGAACCCGCCGAGCCACCTCGTCCAGCCGCTCGGCGAGGTGTGGCAGCACGTCGAGAGCACGTATCCCGATCTGCACGGGTTCCGCAACTACGGCTGGGACCAGATCATGGCCAACGGCGGCTACGTCAACTACTGCGTGCGCTGGGATTCGACGGCACCGGTGTCCGCGGCGCTGCGGGACCGGATCCACGCCTCGCTGTCGCGGCAGTTCACTAAGTGGATGGCCGCGTTGCTGGACAACGGGCAGGGCTGGGAGTCCTGGCCGTATGAGACGGTGCCGGTCAAGGTCGTCGGCTGGGCGGTGCGCGACCGCTCGACCCTGCAGTGGACGGACGACTCCGTCGACGTCTACGTCAACGACATCAACGAAAACGCGCCCCAATGCGCTGCGGACTGCGGCCGGTTCTTCCACCAGGATGGCGACTACTCCCGTTGTCCCGGTGGAGCGGCCCGGCACTACGACATGTCGCTCTGGCTCACCGCCGGAATGGGCGGTGGGGCCGGTGGTGACTGGGGCCAGCGCGTGGGCAGCGAGTACTTCGTCGGCAACCTCGACAGCGAGAACATCCACATCTACCTGCACGAGGTCGGGCACACCTTCGGCCTGGACGACTTCTACGACTGGACTCCGTCCGGCGTCTGCTGCTTCCTGATGAAAGCGGGCAGTGCCGCCGAAATCACCGAGTTCGACAAGTGGATGTTCCGCGACTGGTGGCGCCACCTCAAACCCCGCTACGGCCTCTAGCGGAGCAGGCCCCGTTGCCACGCCCAGATGGCGACTTCGGTGCGGTTGCGGACTTCGAGCTTGCCCTGCGCGCTCGCCAGGTGGGTTTTCACCGTGGACAGCGAAATGCCGAGGTCGTCGGCGATCTCGGCGTTGGTCCGGCCGCGGGCGACCGCGAGCACCACGTCGGATTCGCGGGCGGTCAGCGGGGTCGGCACCGGCTGGGCCCGGCGCCGCACGGTTTCGGTGAACCGGGCCAGCAGGCGCACGGTCACCGCCGGGGAGACCATCGCCTCGCCGTTGGCCGCCGAGCGCACCGCCTCCACCAGCAACCGGGGCCCGGCGTCCTTGAGCAGGAACCCGCAGGCACCGCCGAGCAGTGCGGCGTAGACGTTCTCGTCGGCGTCGTAGGTGGTCACCACGACCACCCGCAGCGGATCGGCCACCCCGGGACCCGCCAGTTGCTCGGTGGCCCGCAGTCCGTCCACTTTGGGCATCCGGATGTCCATCAGCGTGACGTCGGGCCGCAGTCGCCGCGCCAGGCGGACCGCGGCCTCGCCGTCGGCGGCTTCGGCGATCACTTCGATGTCCGGCGCGGCGTCCAGCACCAGCCGGAAACCGGTGCGCACCAGTGTCTGGTCGTCGGCGACGAGTACCCGGATGGTCATCAGATCCCTTGGGAGAGCGAGCTGAACGGAAGTTCTTCGGCGCCGAGGGGCAGACGGGCGGTGACCAGCCAGCGCCGATCCGGTTCCGCTCCGGCGGCCAGGCTCCCACCGAGCATGGTGATCCGCTCGGTCATGCCGATGATGCCGAACCCGCCGGGGGAGGGGCCGGGTGGGGCGGGCACGCCGTTGTTGCGCACTTCGAGCACGAGTTCGTCGGCTTCGGTGCGTGCGGACACGGAGACTTCGGTGGCGTCCGGGGCGTGCCTGCGGACGTTGGTCAGCGCTTCGAGCACCACGCGGTGCACGGTCGCGGCCAGCTGCGGCGGGATTGCGAGCTGGTCCAGTTCTTCGGCGATGTCCACGCGGACGCTCCCGGCGGCGGCACGCACGGCGTCACCGAGGCCCGTGCCCGGGGGCGGCGGGACGTGCTCGGTGTCCCGCAACATGCCGACGAGTCGCCGCGCCGCGGTCAGCGCTTCACCGCCCGCCTCTTCGATTTCCCGGTACACCTCGGCGTGGTTCTGCCCTCCGGAGCCCGCTTCGGTGATCGCGCGAGCGGCCTGCACCCGCACCACGATCCCGCTGACGTGGTGCGACACCAGGTCGTGCAGTTCCCTGGCCAGCTGGAGGCGTTCGTGGGCGCGGACCCGGTCCAGCACCGCGCGCTGGCGGCCGTCGGCGTCGCGCAGGATCAGCCCGACGCCGAGGCACCCGCCCCAGTAGGCCGCGGCCGCCACCGCGAGCAGCGCTTCGGTGGTGTCGAAGCCGTAGCGCAGCAGGGGAGCGGCGATCATCACCACGCCCAGCGCGAGCGTCAGCGCGACCGCGTGCATCGGAGCGAGCCGGCGGCAGGCGGCGGCGGTGAGCACCCCGGCGGCCACGGTCTCGGTGAGCATCGGCTGGGCGCCGCCCGGCCCGATGAGCACCGCGACGATCGTGCTGATCGCCGAGAGCGCGGCGACGGCGCCGCCGAGCACGCCGACGTGACGGGGGAACCGCCGCCGCAGCACGCCCAGCACCGCCATGGCCGAACCCGCGGGGGCCAGGAATCCGGCCAGTGCCCCGGTCCAGCCGCTGCCGGGACCGGGGAACCGCAGCGCCAGCACGAAATCGGCGGCCGTGGCCGCGACCAGCGCCGCGATCTCGGTGACGAGCACCCCCCGCCGGGCCGCGGTTCCCGCTCTGCGCATGACGGGCATCATCCAGCAGCGGGCTCAGCCCGCACGCCCAACCCCGGCGATGTAGGCGTTGGACGGCGGCAGGTAGCTCAGCACCATCGCGACCACGGCCACTCCGCAGCTGAGGTAGCCCGCCCACGACGTCTCGCCGGTGAACAGCGACGCGGCCTGCAGCAGGGTGAGCACGGTGAGCGCCACCCGCGCCCAGTTGCGGCCGGCCTTCAGCTTGAACGACAACCACAGGTAACCGATGACCAGCACCGCCACCACGGCGAGCGCGAATCCTTGCGCCAGCATCACGGCCTGGTCGAGCCGTTCGCCGTTCAGCGTGGGATCGGAGTTCCGCAGGGTCGTCGCGAGTTCGTCCCGCGCGCCCAGGATCAGCAGCCCGCTGGCGATCGCGGTGACGGTGGAGAGCAGGAAGCCGAAGAACGCGAGGACAACGGTGATCGGCGGGGTCGCCCGCCTCGTTTCGGTAGTCATGCCCGGAATCTAGGACCGCCACGCGGGACGCCGCAGGGCGAAGACGCCCGGACTCGTACTTTCGGCCGAGGCGGGACGCGTGCAACCTTTCCGGCGGCCGGGCGCATCAAGGGGGTGTCGGGCGAAGAACGAGCGGAAGTGGGGTGGCGCTGATGGGCGCGGCGCCGGTGGACGCGGGGTTCACCGAATTCGTCAGTACGCGGGTGCCCTGGTTGCGCAAGGTCGCCTACCTGCTCTGCGGGGACTGGCACCGGGCCGACGACCTGGTCCAGACCGCGATCACCAGGCTCTACACGCACTGGCACCGCGCGGCCATGGCCGACAACCTGGACGGCTACGCGCGCCGGACGCTGGTCAACGCCTTCCTGTCCGAGCAGCGGACGTCGTGGCGCCGGCTGGTCGACCTGCGGGGCACCGACCGCGAGCAGCCCGTGCCGGACACGGACCGGGAGGCCGCGCTGGACCTGCGGGCCGCGCTGGACCGGCTGCCACCGCGTCAGCGGGCGACCGTGGTGCTGCGGTACTACGCCGATCTGCCGGTGGCGGAGGTGCCAGGACCTGGGCTGTTCCGAGGGCACGGTCAAGAGCCAGACCGCGAGAGCCGTCGACGCGTTGCGCCTGCTGCTGCCCGCCGAGCCGATCGCCACCCAGGAGGGATGACCATGAGCGAGCACGAACTCACCCTGAAGCTGACCGAACTCGCCGAGGCGCCCGCGCCGCCGGGTGCGCACGTACGTGGTGATCGCCGGGTGTGTCACGGCCGTGGTCGCCGGCGGGGTGGTCGCGGTGTCGGTCCCCGGTGCGCCCGTGCCCGAGGACCGGGTCGCCGGACCGGCACCGGCACCGCCGCCGGCGCTCCCGCCGGTCGATCCGGCGGTGCACCCGCTGGTGGCCAAGGCGGGTTTCGGCTGGTTGCCGGAAGGGATCTTCGGGGTGGAGTACAGCGTGGGCGAGTACGGCACGTCCTCCCTCGCCATCGGACGCGGGGAGAACCCGGCGATGATCTGGCTGACCCTGCACGACCAGGAACCGCCGCTGGACCGCAGCAAGCGAGTGGGGCCGGACGCGACCCGGGTGCCGGTGCGGGTCGCGGGCCGTGACGGGTACTGGGGTGAGCCGCAGCAGTGCCGACCCGCTCAACGGCGGGGACAGTTTCCTGCGCTGGCCGGTCGGGGACGGCCGCTGGCTCGACATCCACGCCTACTACCTCGACGTGCGGGACCCGGAACAGGTGCTGCTGCGGGTGGCCGACGGGGTGACGGTGGGGGACCGGGCGGTGGCGGTGCCGGTGCGCATCAGCGCGCTGCCGGAGAACTTCGAGCTCGCGGACGCGACGCTGGCGCGGCGCCCCGACCGCGGTGGCGGCCCGTGGGAGCTGGATCTGCGGTACTCGGTGAACGGCGCGAACGTGTCCATCAAGGTGACCACGGCGGGCGGGCGCCCGCCCAAACAGGACGACCCGGTCTGCACCGAGGACAAGGGGCTCACCGCGTGCGTCACCGTCGACCGCCCGGTGGCCGCCGATCTCGGCGCGATCGGCGGCGCGGAAGGCCTGCTGGATCGGATGACCCTGCTCGGACCCGACGAGAGCGCCTGGAGCACCAGGATGATCGGCTGAGGCACCCCGGTCACCGCGCTGGCCGGGTGCCTCCACTGTCCACACCGGACGCGGTCCAGCCGGCGAGCAGATCCATGGCCTGCCGTGACGGGGAACCGGCCTCAGTGGTGTAGAGGAACAGGGTGGTGTCGGGATCACCGGGCGGGGTCAGGGTTTCGTAGTCGACGGTCAGCTCCCCGACGAGGGGGTGGCGCAGCCGTTTCGCGCCGTGGGTGCGCTGGTGGACCCGGTGCTCTTCCCACCACCGCCGGAATTCGGGGCTGCGCTCGCCCAGTTCCGCGATCAGTTCGGCGGTGGCGCGGTCACCGGGGTCGCGGCCCGCTTCGAACCGGAGGCTCTCGACCGCGGCCCTGGCCTGGTCCGGCCAGTCGGCGAACAGCGACCGGGCGTCCTCGTCGAGGAACATCCAGCGCGCGTAGTTGCGCTGGGTCGCCGGCATCCGGTCGAAGTCGGTGAACAGCGCCTTCGCCATCCGGTTCGAGGCCAGGACGTCGGTGCGGCGGCCCAGGATGAGCGCCGGTTCGCCGTCGAGGGCGTCGAGGAGCTGATAGAGCCCGGGACGCACGCGCTGCACACCCCGGGCTCCGCGCCGAGCCCGCGCCGCCGCCAGGCCGATGAGGTCCTCCAGGTGGGCGCGTCCTGCGTCGTCGAGCCCGAGGGCGCGGCCGATCGCCTGCAGCACGGCGGCGGAGGGCATGATGCGCCGCCCCTGTTCGAGCCGGGCGTAGTAGTCGGTGGACACCCCGGCCAGCCGCGCGACCTCTTCCCGGCGCAGGCCGGGCACGCGGCGCACCCGGCCGTCCGGGGGGAGTCCCGCCCGCGCCGGGTCGACCTGGGCACGCGCCCGCCGCAGGAAATCGGCGAGTTCCCGGTTGGTGTCGGCCATGGCGCCCATTGTCCCCGAAGCCGGTCACCGGTACCTGGACCTCCGAGTCCTAGGTTGCCGCGTCCGAGGTCCTGCAGGGCGCGAGACGAGCCTCCGCGAGGGCTTCCGGAGGACCACGCTGGACCTCGTGGAACACTCCGGAAAGGACAACTCCGTGCGCAAGATCCTGATCGTCATGTCCGCCGCCGATACCTGGGAGCGGACCGACGGCTCGTCCTACCCGACCGGGTACTGGGCCGAGGAACTCGCCGCCCCGCACCAGAAGTTCGTCGAGGCCGGGTTCACCGTCGACTTCGCCTCACCCGGCGGCGTGCTGCAGCCGCTCGACCGGCACAGCGCCGACCCGGCGGTCGCCGGAGCGGACTGCGGTCGCTACGTCGAGCACGCCGAGAAGGCGCTGCGGGAATTCGGGCCCCTGCTCAAGCTCGGCGAAATCGACATCGACGACTACGCCGCGGTGGTGCTGCTCGGCGGGCACGGCCCGGTGGTCGACCTCCACCAGGATGCCGACCTCGGCCGCCTGCTCACCGCGGCGGACGCGGCGGGCAAGCCCATCGGCGCGGTCTGCCACGGCCCGGCGGCGCTGCTGTCCGCTGTGGACTCCGAAGGCCGGTGGCTGTTCGCCGGGCGGGAGATGGCGGCGTTCACCGACGAGGAGGAGCGGTTGTTCGGCACCGCGGAAGGCGCGCCGTGGCTGCTCGCCGGCCGGCTGCGGGAGTGGGGTGCCAAGCACTCCGGTGGACCGGCCTACCAGCCGTTCACCCTTCGCGACGGGAACCTGTTCACCGGGCAGAACCCCGCGTCGAGCGCGCCGATGGCCGAAGCCGTGATCGCCGCGGTCGGCTGAGCGCCCCGGCCGGTCAGCCGAGCATCTCGCTGACCGGCCGGTCCGGGTCCAGCTCGACCCCGGAGGCCCGCAGGTTGCTGTCGAGGATCGCCCAGGTCGAGCGGGTGAGGAACTCGGTGAACTCGGTGGTGCTCAGCGTGGCCCGCTTGTCGGCGAGCCAGCGGTTGACCGCCGCGTCGACGAACCCGACAATGCCGAAGGCGATCGACGCGGCGAGGCCGGTGTCCTTCCCGGCGGGGGTGAGCGCGGCGGCGAACAGGTCGGCTGCCTGGTGAGCGATCGCCGCCTTCGTGCCGACGACCACGCCCGAACCCCCGCCGGCGGGGCGCGCCCCGGTGCCGAGGAAGGCGTGCAGCCGGGGGTGCCGCTCGATCCAGCCGAGGTAGGTGGTGACCGCGCGGCGGATCGCCTGGGTGGCGGTGCCGTCCGGGCGCAGGGTGGGTGCGAGCTCGGCCATCAGCGACTCGACGATCCGGGTGCGGATCTGCTCGTCGAGGTCCGCGCGGTCCTTGAAGTGGCGGTAGACCACCGAGCGCGGCACGCCCACCTGTTCGGCGATCTGCTTGACCCCGACGCCGGGTCCCTCCCGCTCGATCGCGCCGACCGCGGCGTCCAGCACCTCCAGCCTGCGCTGTGCCTTGTGCGCGTCCCAGCGGGTCGACCGCCCGTCGACCCCGTCCGGGGTGTTCGCGGATTCGAGCATCTCCGCAGCGTACTTCTCGCGAGTTGCCTGCGACACCTTGTCGCAGGCAATTATCTGCGGCATGCTGTCGCAGTAACTTCGAGCGAGGAGGCGCCGGTGGGCGGCAGGGCGTATGTGATCGGCGTCGGCATGACCAAGTTCGAGAAACCGGGCAGCCGGGACTGGGACTACCCGGACATGGCGCGGGAGGCGGGCACGAACGCGCTGGCCGACGCCGGGATCGACTACGAGCGCGTCGAACAGGCGTACGTGGGCTACGTCTACGGCGAGTCGACCTCCGGGCAGCGCGCGGTCTACGAACTCGGGCTGACCGGCATCCCGGTGGTCAACGTGAACAACAACTGCTCGACCGGCTCGACGGCGTTGTTCCTGGCCGTCCAGGCGGTGCGCAGCGGCAGCGCCGAGTGCGCGCTCGCGCTCGGCTTCGAGAAGATGCAGCCCGGCTCACTGGGGTCCACCTACGAGGACCGCGAGCAGCCGATGATGAAGCACCTGCTGGCGCTGGCCGAACTGCAGGAGTTCGCGATGCCGCCCGCGCCCTACATGTTCGGCGCCGCGGGCCGCGAGCACAGGGAGAAGTACGGCACCACCGCCGAGCAGTTCGCCAAGATCGCGGTGAAGAACCACCGGCACTCGGTGAACAACCCGTACGCGCAGTTCCGCGACGAGTACACACTGGACGAGATCCTCGCCGCGAAGACGATCTACGACCCGCTGACGAAACTGCAGTGCTCGCCGACCTCCGACGGGTCCGGCGCCGCGATCATCGCCAGCGAGTCGTTCGTGGAGGCACACGGGCTGGCCGCGCAGGCGATCGAGATCGCCGGGCAGGCCATGGTGACCGACCTGCGCAGCACCTTCGAAGACAAGAGCGCGATCAGCCTGGTGGGCGCGAAGATGACCAGCGCCGCGGCGAACCGGGTGTACGAGCAGGCGGGCATCGGCCCCGAGGACGTCGACGTCATCGAACTGCACGATTGCTTCTCCACCAACGAGTTGCTCACCTACGAAGCACTCGGCCTGTGCGCCGAAGGCGAGGGCGGCAAGCTCGTCGACGCCGGCGACACCACCTATGGCGGCCGCTGGGTGGTCAACCCCTCCGGCGGGCTCATCTCGAAGGGGCACCCGCTCGGCGCCACCGGGCTGGCGCAGTGCGCCGAACTGACCTGGCAGCTGCGCGGCACGGCCGGTGCGCGCCAGGTCGAGGGCGCCGGGATCGCCCTCCAGCACAACATCGGCCTCGGCGGCGCCGCAGTGGTGACCGCCTACCGCCCGGCGGACCGCTGAGCCGCCGGGAAGAACCGAAGGAGAGAAACGACGATGACCAAGGTCAACGTGTCCGTGGAACTGCCGTGCACCCCGGAGAAGGCGTGGGCGACGGTGTCCGACCTCAGCCGCTTCGAGGAGTGGCTGACCATCCACCAGAAGTGGAGCGGTGAGCTCCCGGCGGAGATCCGGCAGGGCAGCAAGGTCACCGAGGTGGTCTCGGTGATGGGCATGGCCAATAAGATCGAGTGGACCGTCGAGGAGTACGACGCGCCGAACTCGCTGAAGATCAGCGGGACCGGGATGGCCGGGGTGAAGGTGTCGTTCACGCTGACCGTGCAGCCCAAGGGCGACGGCAGCGAGGCCGACATCGACGCCGAGTTCACCGGGCAGATGATCGTCGGCCCGATCGGCGCGGCGGTGGGCAAGAGCACCAAGGGCGAACTGGAGCAGTCCGTGGCGAAACTCGCCGAACTGGTGAGCTGATGACCGCCCCGCGGTTCGACCCGGCCGGGATCGGGGTGTGGACCGAGCCCGCCACCTTCGAGGTCACCGCCGAGCGGATCAGCCAGTACGCCGAAGCGACCAACGACCCGATCGCGCGGCACCGGGACGGCTCCGTGGCGCCGCCGGTGTTCGCGATCGTGCCGGTGTTCGACTCGCTGGTGCCCGCGGCGTTGTCGGTGGCGCCGGTCGACCTGCTTTCCCGGCTGCTGCACGGGGAACAGGACTTCCGGTTCCACCGGCCGATCCGGCCCGGCGACGTGCTGACCTCGCGGGCCAGGCCGATCGGCTTCACCGGCAGGCCGAACGGCACCGCCGTCGCCGTGCGCACCGAAACCCGGGACGCGCACGGCGAATTGGTCAACGAGCAGTGGATGACGGCGTTCTTCCGCAAGGCCGACGCCGGTACCTCGGTCGGTGAGGCGGCGCCGCCGCACCGGTTCGACGAGTCGCTGCGGGAAACCGAGCCGGTCGCCGAAGTCGTCGCGCACGTCGACGAGGACCAGACCCTCCGCTACGGGCCCGCCGCGGGCGACCCGATGCCCATCCACCTCGACGACGAGCTGGCCAGGATGTCCGGGCTGCCCGGGATCATCGCGCACGGCTTGTGCACGATGGCCTTCACCTCGTGGGCGGTGCTCACCGAGCTCGCCGAGTCCGATGTGGACAGACTGCGGCGGCTGGCGGTGCGGTTCGCCAAGCCGGTGCGGCCCGGGCAGGACCTGACCACCCGGATCTGGCGGGCGGGCAGCGGTTCCTGGGCTTATGAGACCACAGTGGACGGTGAGCCGGTCGTCAAGGACGGCCTGGCCGAGCTGAACCGCTAGAAGGGAACGGGACATGGGAGTACTCGACGGGCGGGTGGCGGTGGTCACCGGCGCGGGACGCGGGATCGGCCGGGAGCACGCCCTGCTCTTCGCCGCGGAAGGCGCTTCGGTGGTGGTCAACGACCTCGGCGGCGCCAACGACGGCAGCGGTTCGGACGCCGGGCCCGCGCAGCAGGTCGTGGACGAGATCACCGCCACGGGCGGCCGGGCGGTGGCCAGCACGGACGACGTGGCCGACTGGGACGGTGCGAAGGCGCTGATCGACACCGCGGTCGAGCGGTTCGGCGGGCTCGACGTGCTGGTCAACAACGCGGGCATCCTGCGGGACGCGTTCCTCGCCGGAATGGACGAGGCGCACTGGGACGCGGTGATCTCGGTGCACCTCAAGGGCCACTTCGCGCCGTTGCGCCACGCCGCGGCGTACTGGAAGGCCAGGGCCAAGGCGGGGGAGCCGGTGACCGCCTCGGTGATCAACACCGCGTCGGCGTCCGGCACCTTCATGCCCAACGCGGGCCAGGCGAACTACGGCGCGGCGAAGGCGGGCATCGCGGCGCTGACCCTGGTCGCCGCGCAGGAACTCGAGCGGTACGGGGTGCGGGTGAACGCCATCGCGCCGGTCGCGCGCACCCGGCTGACGCTGGCCACGCCCGGCATGGGGGCGCTGTTCGCCCAAGAGGTGCCCGAGGGCGAGTTCGACGCCTTCAGCCCGGCCAACATCGCGCCGCTGGTGGCCTACCTCGGCACGGAGAAGTGCCCGTTCACCGGGCGCGTGTTCGCCGTGCAGGGCGGCGCGATCTTCGAACTGGAGGGCTGGCGCGGCGGGCGCACGGTGGAGACCGACGGCCCGTGGACGGTGTCCGGCATCGACGAGAAACTGGCCGACTGGGCCTGAAACGGAGCACGATCATGACCGGTTACCAGCTCGGTCTCGGCCTGACCGAGGAGCACACCGCGCTCGCCGACTCGGTCCGCCGGTTCACCGAGCGGCACCTCACCCCGGCCGTGCTCCGCGCCGCCGTGGACGCGAAAGCCGAGAGCCTGCCGCCGTTCTGGGCCGAACTGGCCGGGCAGGGACTGCTCGGGCTGCACGTGCCCGAGGAACACGGCGGCCAGGGCGCGGGCCTGCTTGAGCTGGCGGTCGCGCTGGAGGCGCTCGGGCGGGCCGCGCACCCCGGACCGTTGTTGCCGACGACGCTGGCCTCCGCCCTCCTGGTCGCCGCCGACGCCAAGGTGGGCGCCGAGTTGCTGCCCGGCCTCGCCGACGGGTCCCGCGTGGGCGCGGTCGGCCTGGCCGATCCCTTGTCAGGGGTGGATTCCGGGGACGGGGTGACGGTGTCCGGGGAGACCGTCGGCGTGCTCGGAGGAGCGGTGGCCGACGTTCTGCTGCTACCCGCCCGGATCGGCGACGACCTGCGCTGGGTCGTGCTGGACCGGGAGGAACTGACCGTCCGCGAGCAGGACAGCCTGGACGTGGTGCGCCGCAGCGCGCAGGTCGAGGCGGACGGCGTGGTGGTGCCCGCCGGGCGGGTGCTGGACGCGCTCACCGCCGAACGGGTCCGGTCCATCGCCGCCGTGCTCCTCGGTGCCGACGCGGTCGGGGTCGCCTCCTGGTGCACGAGCACGGCTGCCGAGTACGCCGCGGTGCGGGTCCAGTTCGGCAGGCCGATCGGGCAGTTCCAGGGGGTCAAGCACAAGTGCGCCGGGATGGGCATCGAGTTGGAACGCGCCAGGGCCGCGGTGTGGGACGCGGCCAGGGCACTCGACGCCGGTGAGGAAACCGCCGGCTTCGCCGCCGCGGTGGCCGCCGTCGTCGCCCCGGACGCCGCCGTGCGCTGCGGTGCCGACTGCATCCAGGTGCTCGGCGGCATCGGGTTCACCTGGGAACATGACGCGCACCTGTACTACCGGCGTGCGCTGACCCTGCGTGCCCTGCTCGGCCGCAGTACCGAGTGGACGGAGGCGGTGGCCCGGCGGGCACTGGACGGCGTCGCCCGCGCCCCCCGGATCGACCTGCCCGAGGGCAGTGAGCGGATCCGGGCGGGGGTCCGCCGGGAACTGGCCGGGATCGCCGCGCTCTCCCCGGACGACCAGCTGGTCGCGCTCGGCGACGGCGGGTGGGTGCAGCCGTACCTGCCGCGCCCGTACGGCCGGGGCGCCGATCCGCTGGAGCAGGTGGTGATCAGCGAGGAGATCAAGCATGCCGGGATCCAGCTGCCCGAACTGCTGATGGGCGGCTGGGCGGTCCCGCCCATCGTCGCCTACGGCACCGAGGAGCAGAAGCAGCGCGTGGTCGTGCCCACGCTGCGCGGTGAAGTCGTGTGGTGCCAGCTGTTCTCCGAACCCGGCGCGGGTTCCGACCTCGCCTCGCTGAGCACCAGGGCCGAACGCGCCGACGGTGGCTGGAAGATCAACGGGCAGAAGATCTGGACCACCGTGGCGCAGTTCTCGCAGTGGGCGATGCTGATCGCCCGCACCGACCCGGACGCGCCCAAGCACCGGGGGATCACCTACTTCATCCTGGACATGACCACGCCCGGGGTGGCCGTCCGGCCGCTGCGCGAGGCGACCGGCTCGGCGTTGTTCAACGAAGTGTTCCTGGACGACGTGTTCATCCCCGACGATTGCGTGGTCGGCGAGGTGAACGACGGCTGGACCGTCGCGCGGGCCACGCTGTCCAGCGAACGGGTCGCACTGGGCCGCGGCAACGCCTCCTACCCGACGCTGGCGGACCTGCTGCGCTTCGCCGGCGGCCGGGACCTGGACGCGGTCGCCCGCCACCGCGTCGGCGAGTTCGTCTGCGAGAACCAGGTGCTCGACCTGCTCGGCGCCCGCACGGTGCTCAAGCAGCTCTCCGGTGCCGATGTCAGTACCACCTCCAGCGTCAGCAAGTTCCTCAGCATGCGGTTCGGCCAGCAGATCGCCGAGTTCTGCCTCGCCGAACTGGGGGTGGCCGGAGCCGTGCCGGTGCGGGGCGAACCCAGCGACCGGTGGATGGAGCAGGTGCTCGCCTGCCGCGCGATGACCATCTACGGCGGGACGACCGAGGTGCAGCTCAACGTGATCGGGGAGCGGATGCTGGGCCTTCCCCGTGATGTGGACAGCTGAGTCCAGGCCGGTCGGATCACCGCGCCCGGACGGCTTCGCCCCGGGTGCCGAAGATCGGGAAAACGCTGTCGAGGCGGGTCAACCGCAACGGGTGCAGCACGGCGTACTGATCGGCGACGAGCCGCACCCCGGCCGGTTCGGCGCGCTGCTGGAAGCCGGTGAGCACGGCCAGGCCGGAGGAACCGAGGAACGGCACCGCGGTGAGGTCGATGACCACCGCTTCCGGTTCGTCCTCCAGCACACCCCGCAGGGCCTCCGCCAAATCGGGAGCCGTCGCTATGTCGATTTCACCGGCCACGGTGACCACGGTGACCGTGCCGATCCGCTCCACGACCGTCCGCAGCGGTCGGTCGTCGTGCGCCGGCGAATCCATGGGGCAAGTTTGCCCGGCGGGCCCGGTGTGCTCAAGCCACGTGCGGTATCCGCGGCGATTGTCCGTTTGCCGGTGGCCGCACGGGGTAGTCCGATTGTGGTTGCGTGAGGCGATTGGGAGGGCCGTGGCTATGCGTTTGTGCGCGTTCAGCGTGGCTGGTGGCACTGGGTCGCGACGCGGTCGGGAGGCCGTCGGGAGAGTCCGCGAAGCGGTGCGTGACGTGATGCGGGGTTGCCGGGAAGCGGTGGTGGTGGATGCCGTGCTGCTGGCCGACGAACTGGTCACCGACGTGCTCCGCGCGGGCAGCGGATTGCGTGGTGTGTGGCTCACCCGTGAGAACGATCAGGGCCAGCTGTCGATCGAGGTGGACTACCTCACCGATGCCGCCTCCACGGCTTCCCGCCCCGACGAAGAGGCTTGGGTCGGCCGATGGCTGCTGGAACGCCTCGCCGGCGTCTGGGGCGTCCGCGCCACCGGCCCGGTCCACACCACCTGGGCCCGCCTGCGCTGGTAGTCCGCGTTTGTCCACTGTGTACTAGGCCCGCGCGGGACCGGTGGACTGCCCAGGGCGAGAATGTCTCAGCGGTTCGCGCGCTCGATCGACCGCCGGATCAGGCCGCTGACGCCGGGCAGCCGGATGGCCCGCATCATCACCTCGCGCCCCCAGATCTCCGCCTTCCCGGATGGCGCGAACTGGCTGATGCCCTTGCGGGCCAACGCCTGCCGCTTGGTGACCTCGGGCCGCAGGCTCGCTTCCCACTCGGCCAGCGCCGCCGGGACGTCGGTGTGCTGGTCCAAAAAGGACCCGAGGCGATCGGCGCCCGCGAGGGCGAGTGCGGCGCCGTAGCCGGCGAACAACGTGACACACCAGGCCGAATCGCCCAGCAGCACGACCCGGCCGCGGCTCCACTTCTCCTGCACCACCTGGCACACGGAATCGAAGTAGGCGCCCGCCGGGGCGGCTTCGAGCTGCAGGAGGGCGTCCGGCACGCCGCCGCCCAGATCGCCGAAGGCCCGCGAAAGCGCGGCTACCGGTCCCAGTGCGAGTTCGGCCTCGGGGTCGTCGGTGCGGTAGGTGAAGAAGGCCGACGACCGGTCCGGGCCCAGGTTGATCACCGCCGCCGTCCGCCCCACGCCGATGAACGTGGTGCCCGCGCCTTCCGGCACGTCCGCCGGGACCCGGTCGAGCGGGAAGGCCCCGACCATGTGCCGAAGGTCCACCCGGGAATCCGTGTCGAAGAGGAGCCCGCGGACCCCGGAATGCAGCCCGTCCGCGCCGACAAGCAGGTCGGCGCGCTCGGAAGTGCCGTCGCTGAGCGAAATCCGCACCTCGTCGTCGTCCTGGGTGAATTCCCGGACCGTGGTGCCGAACCGGATTTCGACGGCCGAACGGACCTCCTCGTACAACACGGACTCCAGGTCACCGCGGAACACCGTGAGCATCCGCGGCCCCACCGCCGCCTGCGCGACCGCCGCCGGAACGGTGAACTTCTCGCGTCCGTCGGCCTTGACCAGTATCGAGGTGAACGCCCCCAGATCGCGGGCCGCCAGCGCCGGCAGCAGCCCCAGTTCTTCCGCCGCGTCGTAGCCGACGCCGAGGAGGTTCACCATGTACCCGCTGCTGCGGCGCCCCGGTGCTCGCTCCACCACGAGCACGTCCCGGCCCGCCCGGTGCAGCCGCAATGCCGCCGCCAGCCCGGCGATCCCCGCGCCGACGACCACCACTCGCCCGTTTCCCACCACTGTTCTCCTGCACGCCGATCTGGAATGAGCAAGTGCTCAAACACAGTATGAGCACTTGCTCATTCTTCGCGCAACCCCCGGCGGTAGACTCGGCCGCGTGCCCCGAGGTGTCGCGATTCCCGAGGTCCGGCAGCAACTGTTCGCCGCGGTCGAGCAGGTGGTGGTCCGCGACGGCCCCGGGAAGCTCAGCGGCCGGGCGATCACCGGTGAGGCCGGCGTCGCGACCGGCCTGCTGTACGCGCACTTCACCGACTTCGACGACTTCCTGGCCGCCTACGCCGTCGACCGCAGCTTCCTGATTTCCGCCGCCGCGGCCACACTCCCCGAGCGGGCGGGCACCGGCAGCATCACCGCGAACCTCGGCGACGCCCTGCTGTCCACCCCGCCCACGACGCTGTTGACGCTGACCAGGCTCATCGTGTCCCGGCCGCAGTTGCCCGGCCTCGTCCGTGCGGTCCTCGGTGACCGGACGGCCGGACTGGAAGCCGTCGAAAAGGCGGTCGCCGCTTACCTCGCCGAAGAACAGCGGCTCGGCAGGCTCGCCGCAGCTGTTGACCCCGCCGCGCTGGCGCTCGCGCTCGTCGGGGTGCTCCAGCGCGTCACCCTCACCGGCGCTCCCGAAGACGAGGTCCGGGCAAGCGTGAAGTCGGTGATCACCGCTCTGCTCACCTCGCTCGGCGGGGGCGTCCAGCCGCGCTGAGCCGCCCCCGGGCGGAAGGCGTGCCGGTGTCGCTGCGCCCCCGCACACACCTGTCAGTGAAAGCTCAGGGCGCGTCCACGATGGTGAAGACCCGGTCGAGTCCGGTGAGGCGGATCGGGTTGAGCACCACGCGCGTGGTGCAGACCAGCCGGAGCTGCTGCCCGTCGCGGTGGCACTGGCTGGCGATCTCCACCAGCGCGGCGAGACCCGCCGAGTTCAGGAAGGTGACCTTCGTCAGGTCGACGACCAGGTCGAGGTCCTCCCCGGCTTCTCTCGCGGCCGTCACCGACTCCTTGAGTCTCACCACGGTTCTGGTGTCGATCTCGCCTTCCACGGTGACGACGAGCTTGGCCGGGGTGTGCTTCCATCGCACCGCGAGACTCACGATCGCTCCTGTACCTCGATGACATCGGTCAACACCGAGGGTAACCGAGCTCGAACGTGCGGTGCCGGATGTGTGACGACCGGACGACTGGCCGGGCCCGCCGGTCGTGAGGACCGGCGGGCTGTGGTCGGTGAGGTCGGCGCGGGTCACTACGACTGGGCACTGACCAGTTCGCGTTCCGGCTTGCGGCGCAGGGCGGTCATGCCGACCACGGCGAACGCCACCACGATGACCGCGCTGATCGCGGCAACCAGGTGCACGCCGCTGGTGAACGCCTCCCGTGCACCGGCCAGCAGCGACTCCTGGCCGAGCGCGACCGCACCGGCGAGGCTTTCGCCTGCTTCGGCGGGGGTGCCCGCCGGGAAGTCGGTGCCGGACCGGTAGACGGCCGTGCCGATGCTGCCGAAGACCGCGATCCCCATGGCGATGCCGAATTCCGCGGTGGTCTCCGACATGGCCGACGCCGCGCCCGCCTTCCTGGGCGGCACCGAGCTGATCACCATCTCCGTGCACAGCACGCCCTGCGGGCCCATCCCGAACGCCGCCACCGCCATGCCGAGCACCACCAGCGGGAGCCCGTTGTCCGCGCCGACCTGGGTGAACAGCAGAATCCCGCCGGCGGCGACCAGCATGCCGAAGCCGAGCACGAACTCCGGCCGGAACCGGCGGGCGAGCTTCGGCGCGATCAGCGACCCGGCGACCACCGCACCGGCCTGCGGCAGCAGCGCGAAACCGGCCTGGACCGCCGAAAGCCCTTCGACCAGCTGGAGGTACTGGTTGACCAGCAGGAACACCCCGCCCATGGTGAGCGCGCCGACCAGCATGACGCCCAGTGCCGCGCTGAACTTCCGGTTGCGGAACAGGGTCAGGTCCAGCATGGGGTGCTCCAGCACCCGCTGCCGCCGCACGAACAGCACAGCGACCGCGACACCGGCGGCCAGCGCGGCGAGGCTGCGCGGGTCCGGGCCGTCGCCGGCCAGCTCCTTCAGCGCGAAGACGATCGGCAGGACCGCGCCCAGCCACAGCGCGACGCTGACCAGGTCCAGCCTGCCCGCCTGCTCGTCGCGGTACTCCGGCAGCAGCTTCGGCGCCGTGATGAGCAGCAGCACCATGACCGGGACGGCCATCAGGAACACCGTGCCCCAGTGCGCGAACTCCAGCAGCACCCCGCCGACCACCGGGCCGATGACCATGCCACCCATGAAGCAGCTCATCCACACCGCGATCGCCGTGCCGCGTTGCCGGGGATCGGAGAACATGTTGCTGATCAGGGCCAGTGTGGAGGGCATGAGCGTGGCACCGGCGACGCCGAGTGCCGCGCGTGCCGCGATCAGCATCTCGGGACTGGTGGCGAAGGCCGCGGCGATCGACGCCACGCCGAACGCGGCCCCGCCGATCATCAGCAGCTTCCGCCTGCCGATCCGGTCGCCGAGCGTGCCCATGGTGACCAGGAAACCGGCGATCATGAAGCCGTAGATGTCGATGATCCACAGCAGTTCGCCCCCGCTGGGGTGCAGATCGGCGGCCAGGTACGGCACCGCGAGGTGCAGCACGCTCATGTCGAGTGACAGGAGCAGCGTCGGCAGCGCCAGCACGGCCAGCCCGATCCATTCCCGCCGTCCGGCTCGCGTGGTCGTCTGGGTGTCCATGGTTCCCGTCCTCATTTCGTCGCCTTACCAACTCGACGAACGGGAACGCCCGGAACCGACACGAAAACGGAGATCTTTTCCGAGGCAAGAGATCTTCGCCCCACGCCGGTTGAGGGTTTGGTCCTGCTGAGCTGACGGTGGCCGCTGAGAAGTGCCAACCGGGCTTTCAACGATACGGTTGACCGGTATGACCGCGACCATCGAACTCAGCCTGGCCGAATTGCGCGAAGTCACCGGCTATGCCGTGGCCTGCGCGGCGCCCGCACTGGCGATCTTCGAACGGGCACGTCCCGAGGACGACCGCCCGCGCACCGCGATCGACGCCGCGCGGGCTTTCGCGGACGGGGCGAAGCGAACCAAGTCGATCCGCGACAGCGCGTGGGCGGCGCAACGGGCGTACCAGGAAACGCGCGACGCGGGCCAGGCCGCGGCGAGCGAAGCCGCACGAGCGGCCCTCGCCGCGGCCAGCGCCGCTTTCCTGCACCCACTGGCGAAAGCGACGCAGGTCGTGCACATCCTGGGATCCGCCGCCCACGCCGCGCGAGCCTTCGAACTGGACGCGGGCGACGACTCGGGCGCCGACTACCTCGTCAAAGCCCAGGGCTTGGCCGATCCCGTCGTGGTCACCGTCCTCATGCGATACCCCGAGGCTCCGAGCGGGCGTGGCCGCGTAGGCGAACTACTGCGAACACTCGACACCTCGCTGCGAATCTCAGCGACCTAGTCGGCAGGTCCGCGCAGCGTCAGGACGACGCGCAACACGTGCTCGACCGCGGACGGGAACACGGCCCCACGCAACTCGCCGCGCGCGGCGAGGGTGTGGCCGGCGAAGTCCAGCATCCGCTCTTCGCCCAACCGGCGAACCAGGAGAGCGGCGACTTCTTCGAGGTCGAGGTCGGGGTGGTCCAAGCGCGTCAGCGCGAATTCGACGATCAGTTGCTCGTCTGTCACCTCACCCAGCTTAGTCCCGGCGAGCCCGTCAAGTGTATAACGCCCTATTCAGTGCGGCTTTGACGCAACTGTTCACCCGGTCGGGGTGCGCTCGTTTGGCGCACGACCAGCGGGGGAACGCCGCAGCCTGTCCTGGTCGGCTGGTGGAGGTGGGCGTGCTCAAGGGTTTGCTGGGGGCATCGAAGACCGGGATGATCCTCGCGTTGACCGGGCCTGTCCTGGTCACGCGGCAGGCGAAGAAGGCCGTCGGCGCGATCCGCCCGCTGGTCGGCGAGCTGACGGCGGGCGCGGCCGGAACCGCCACCGAGGTGGCCGGGATGACGACCCGCACCACCGTGCGGACGGCGCGCGTCTTGCGCAACGCCGCGGGTGCGCGCACGGCGGTGTGGCGTGCGGGACGGCGACTGCACGTGCCGCTGCGGCCGGGTGAGAACGCCACCCGTCCCGACGGGGCCGCCTTCGCCGACGAGGTAGCCGAGCACGAAGACGTCGTCGCGGCGTACTGGGACGGCGGGCTGGGCAGCGTGGTCGTCTACCTCGCCGAGAACACCGGCCATGGCAGCCTTCTCGTTTGGATCCACGCGCACTGCGAGCGGCACGAACTGGTCCCGGCCGAGCCGGGGGACTGCGCCCCGGCGCATCCCGGCGACACCTACGGCGTGCGGACGGCGGCTTTGGCGCTGGGGATGGACATCGCCGGGCTGGCCGTGTCGGTGGGGTCGCGTGCGGTGCGCACCGGCCGGGTGCACGAGGGCTTGCGGGCGGCGGTGTCCGCGGCCAGGGAGCACCCGGCCGTCCGCGCGGCGCTGGACGAACGGTTCGGCTGGTACACCGCGGAACTGACGCGGTCCGGGGTGTCCGCGGCGGTGCGGGGACTGAGCCAGGACCCGGTCGAGCTGGCCTTGGACGCGCTCCTGCGCACGGGACAGCTCGCCGAGGCGATCGCCCGCCTCACCGCGTTCGACGCCGTGCACGACGAGTTCTGCTCCCCGGAGCGGCCCAGCCTCGGCGTGACGCCTCCGCCGCGGCGGGTCCGGGCGCCCATGGAGGACTACGCCCAGAACGCGGTCGGCGGCGGGTTGCTGGCGGCCCTGGTCGATCTGGTGGTGCGCCGGAACATCCGGGAGGCCGCGCAGGCGATGCTCGCGGCGTCCCCGATGCCCGCCCGGTACGCCGACACCGCCTTCCACACGGCGATGGGCACCGCGTTCGCCCGTGAAGGGGTGCTCGTCCGCGACCCGGACCGGCTCAAGGCACTGAACACTGTGGACACCGTGGTACTGCAAGTCGAGGCGCTGCAAGGGGAAGACGGGCTGGACCCGCACGCCGAAGCCGTGCTGGACGCGGCCCGGCGGGCCGAGGCGCGGGTGGTCATCGCGGGCCGCGACGCCCGCGAGCGGCTGGGCGAATTCGCCACGCTCGCGGACGACGTCGTGACGACCGGCGCGGGTGAGACGTTCGCGGATCTGGTGACGCGATTGCAGGACGAAGGCCGGGTCGTGCTCACCGCCGGCCGCCCGGCGCCGCGGTGCCTGCCGAGTTCCGAGGACGTGGTGGGCCTGCTCGCCGGCGACCTCTGCGTCGCGCTCGCCGACCGGGACGCCCCGGTGCTGTGGGGTGCGGACCTGATCGTTCCCCGCGGCCTGCCCGGCGTGTGGCGGGTGCTGCGGATGGCGGCCGCCGCCCGCGCGAACAGCAGGCGCGCCACCCGGGTGGCCACCGCGGGTGCCCTGATCGGCGGGCTGCTGCTGATGTCCCGTCGCCGCCGGGGTGGCCGCGGCCGCCTGGATCCGGTCACCCTCGGCGGGCTGACCGGGATGACGATGGGCTGGCTCACCGCGCTGCGGGTGGCCGCCGCCCGCCTGCCCGCCGGACGCGCCCGGGTGGCCTGGCACGAACTCACCGCCGACGAGGTGGTCCGGCGCCTGGCCGCCTGCACCGGCACACCGACGCCGTGGGACCTGACCGTCCGGCGGGTGCGTTCGGTGGCCGAAGCGGTGGCCCGGCACCCGGCGGCGGCACCGGTGCGTTTCGGGACGGGATGGGCCACCGACGTCGTCGCCGAGCTGAACGATCCGCTGACGCCGGTGCTGGCGCTGGGCGCGGCGGCCTCCGCCGTGGTCGGCTCGCCGGTGGACGCGCTGCTGGTGGCCGCGGCGATGGGGCTCAACGCCGTGGTGGGCGGTACCCAGCAGTTCCGCGGTCACCGCGCGCTGGCCAAGCTGAAGGAGGGGGAGCGGCAGCGAGCGCGCAAGGTCGGCGACGGCGTGGTCGACGCGCGAGCGCTGAAACTCGGCGACCGGATCGAACTGCGGGTCGGCGACGTGGTCCCCGCCGACGCGCGCCTGCTCACCGCCGCCGATCTCGAGGTCGACGAATCCGCGCTGACCGGGGAATCGCTGCCGGTCGCGAAACAGCTCGACCCGGTGCCGGGGGCGCCGCTGGCCGAGCGCAGCTGCCTGGTCTTCGCCGGCACCACGGTGGTCACCGGCGAATGCACGGCGGTGGTCGTGGCGGTCGGCACCGAGACGGTGGCCGGACGGGCGGTCGAGCTGGCCACCCGGACCGCGGCCGCGGTCGGCATCCAGGCCCGGCTGCAGGACCTCACCCGCCGCGCCCTGCCGCTGACGATGCTCGGCGGTGCCCTGGTCACCGGGCTGTCCGCGATCCGCGGCCGCCCGATGCGCCGCGCGCTCGCCGGCGGGGTGGCGATCGCCGTCGCCGCGGTGCCCGAGGGCCTGCCGCTGGTGGCCACGGTGGCGCAGCGGGCGGCGGCCCGGCGGCTGTCCGGCCGGGGCATCCTCGTGCGTGCGCCGCGGACGCTGGAAGCGCTGGGGCACCTGGATGTCGTGTGCTTCGACAAGACCGGCACGCTGACCGAGAACAAGCTGCGGGTGGTCGCCACCACCGGGCCCGACGGCGAACGGCGGGAACCCGGCGAAGACGATCCGGTGCTGCGGGCCGCGGCCAGAGCGTGCCCCGGCTCGCTCGACGATCCGCACGTCCGGGTCCACGCCACCGACCACGCCGTGCTGGACTCGGCTGGCCTGGACCCCGAGTGGTCCGAAGTGGACGGACAGCCGTTCGAAGCGAACCGCGGCTTCTCGGCCGCGGTCGGCCACGACCGGAGCGGCGAAACCACGCTGGTGGTCAAGGGTGCCCCGGAGGTCGTCCTGCCCGCGTGCGCCGGGGCGGACGAACTGGCCAAGGCCGGGGAAGCGTTGGCGCACAAGGGTTTGCGTGTGCTGGCGATGGCGGCGCGGAAGGTCGGGGACGACGCCGCGAACGTGCTCGACGGTGACGATGACAGCGTGCTGTCGAACTTGGAGTTCCTCGGTTTCGTCGGGCTGGCCGACAGCCTGCGGGCCACCGCCGAACCGCTGGTCAGTGGGCTCCGCTCGGCCGGGGTCGCCCCGGTGATGCTCACCGGCGACCACCCCGACACCGCGCTCGCCATCGCGACCTCGCTCGGCTGGCCCGCCGACACCCGGGTCATCACCGGGCACGAACTCGCCGAACTCGACCGCGACGGCCGCGCGCGGCTGCTGGCCGATGCCGGGGTGATCGCCCGCGTCGCGCCGGAACAGAAACTCCAGGTCGTCGAGGCGCTGCGCGAGGCTGGACGGGTGACCGCGATGGTCGGCGACGGCGCCAACGACGCGGCGGCCATCCGCGCCGCGGACGTCGGCATCGGCGTGCGGGCCCGGTCCTCGACCGCCGCGCGCACCGCGGCCGACATCGCGCTGACCGACGAGGACCTGACCGTCCTGCTGGAGGCGGTGGCGGAAGGCCGTGCGCTGTGGCGCAGCGTTTCCGACGCGGTGGTCATCCTGGTCGGCGGCAACGCCGGGGAGATCGGCTTTTCGGTGCTGGGCACGCTGCTTTCCGGTGATTCACCGCTGGGTACGCGGCAACTGCTGCTGGTCAACCTGCTGACCGACCTGTTCCCGGCGATGGCGGTGGCGGTCACCCGCCCGGACGAGAACGGCATCGGCGGCGACGGCCCGGCCGGTCTCGGTGAGCGGTTGTCGGGCGACATCACCGCTCGCGGCGTGACCACCGGCGTCGGGGCGACTGCGGCGTGGCTGATCGGCCGGTTCACCTCCGGTTCCGTGCGCCGCACCAGCACCATGGCGTTGTGCGGACTGGTCGGCACCCAGCTGGTGCAGACGCTGAGTGGGCGGCGGCGCAGTCCGCTGGTGGTCGGCACCGCGGTCGGCTCGGCGCTCGTGCTGGCCGCGATCGTGCAGACGCCGGGACTCAGCCAGTTCTTCGGCTGTACCCCGCTCGGGCCGCTCGCCTGGGCCGGGGTCGGTGCGGGCGTCACGACCGGGGCCGCGACCTCCCTGCTGCCGATTTGGCGGCCGTCCGCGGAATCGGCCGATGACCAGGCCGATCGCGGGTAACGCGGTCTGATCGACGACGGTACTTCCCCTGGCTTGTGCGCTGGTCCGCGCGCGGGAGATTCCGCCGAGGGCCTCGACGTGTGCTGAAGCGGCAGCTACTATTTCGCTAGGCAGTATAAGTATTCCACCATGCGAAATCAAGCGCTGTTTCTGGTTGCCGTCCGAGGTCTCGGCTGAAGGGGAAGTACCGATGAAGCACGGGTTGTCCTACACCGTGAACTGCTCGATCCTGCGCACCGAGCTGCCCCTGCTGGAACGTCCGGCGGCGGCCAGGTCCGCCGGTTTCGACGCGGTCGAGTTCTGGTGGCCGTTCGCCGAGGCGGTCCCGGCGGATGCCGAAGTCGACGCCTTCGTCAAGGCGATCGAGGACGCCGGGGTGCGGCTCACCGGCCTGAACCTCGCCGCCGGTGACATGCCCGCCGGGGATCGTGGTCTCGTCTCCTGGCCTGGCCGGGAAAAGGAGCTGCGGGACAACCTCGACGTGGTGGCCGGGATCGGCGAGCGGCTCGGCTGCCGCACGTTCAACGCTCTGTACGGCAACCGGATCGACGGTGTGGCGCCGGAACTCCAGGACGAAATCGCTGTCGCGAACCTCGTGCACGCGGCGAAGGTGGTCGGTGCCATCGGCGGCCGGATCGTCGTCGAGCCGGTGAGCGGGATCGAGGCGTACCCGCTCAAAACCGCAGCCGACGCCGTCGAGGTGATCGACAAGGTCGCTGCCGACAACGTGTTGCTGCTCGCGGATTTCTACCACCTGGCGGTCAATGGCGACGACGTCCCGGCGGTCATTTCCGCGCACGCCGGGCGGGTCGGCCACGTGCAGATCGCGGACGCGCCGGGCCGGGGCGCGCCGGGCACCGGAGAGCTGCCGCTGGACGACTGGCTCGGCGCGATCGAAGCCGCGGGCTATTCCGGGCTGGTCGGCCTGGAGTACAAGGCCACCGGCGACCCGTTCGCCTGGCTGCGGCGCTGACTGTCCACAGAGGTCTGGAAGGAGAGGCATGAGCGAGCAGCGCACGGTCGCGGTGGTCGGCCTCGGCATCATGGGCGGCCCGATGGCCGCCAACCTGGTCAGGGCCGGGCACGACGTGATCGGCTTCAACCGGAGCAAGGAGAAGGTCGACGCGCTCGTCGCGCGGGGCGGCCGGGGCGCCGGGAGCGTGGCCGAGGCGGTGACCGGCGCCGACGTGGTGCTCACCATGCTGCCCGACTCCCCGGACGTCGAGGACGTGGCCGGGGAACTCCTCGAGCACGCCCGTCGGGGCAGCCTGTGGATCGACGCGAGCACCATCCGGCCCGATGTCGCGGCCCGGCTCAACGGGGCCGCCACCGAACGCGGGATCCGGATGGTCGACGCCCCGGTGTCCGGGGGCGAGGCGGGGGCCGTCGAAGGCAGCCTGTCGATCATGGTCGGCGGCACGGCGGAGGACGTCGAAGCCGCGCGGCCCGTGCTCGACGCGGTCGGCTCGACCGTCGTCCACGTGGGACCCGCCGGCTCGGGCCAGACCGTCAAGGCCGCCAACCAGCTGATCGTGGCGGGCACCATCGAACTGGTCGCGGAAGCGCTGGTCTTCCTCGACGCGCACGGGGTCGACGCCGAGGCGGCGGTCCAGGTGCTGGCCGGTGGGCTGGCGGGCAACCGGATCCTCGACCGCAAGGCCGCCGGGATGATCGCCGGCGACTACACCCCGGGTTTCCGGGTCGACCTGCACCACAAGGACCTCGGCATCGTGACCTCGGCCGCGCGCGAAGCCGGGGTGGCCATCCCGCTCGGCGCGGTGGTGGCCCAGCTGATGGGTGCCCTGCGTGCCCGTGGCCACGGCTCGCTCGACCACTCGGCGCTGCGGTTGCTCGTCGAAGAACTGTCCGGCCTCAAGTGATCCCGTCCGTCCCAAGAGGAGAGACGCCATGGCACGCATGCAAGCCGTCGACGCCGCGGTCCTGATCCTGGAGCGGGAGGGCGCCACCCAGGCGTTCGGCCTGCCCGGTGCGGCCATCAACCCGTTCTACTCCGCGATGCGCGACCACGGCGGGATCCGGCACGTGCTGGCGCGCCACGTCGAAGGCGCGGCGCACATGGCCGAGGGCTACACCCGGGCGCGGGCGGGCAACATCGGCATCTGCGTCGGGACTTCCGGCCCCGCGGGCACCGACATGATCACCGGGCTGTACTCGGCGTGGGCCGATTCCACGCCGATCCTGTGCATCACCGGCCAGGCGCCGGTGGCCAAACTGCACAAGGAGGACTTCCAGGCGGTCGACATCGCCTCGATCGCGGCGACGGTCACCAAGGCGGCCACCACGGTGCTTGAGCCCGCGCAGGTGCCCGGAACCTTCCAACAGGCGTTCCACCTGATGCGGTCCGGGCGGCCGGGCCCGGTACTGGTCGACCTCCCGCTCGACGTCCAGCTCGCCGAAATCGAGTTCGACATCGACACCTACGAACCGCTGCCGGTGCACAAACCGGTCGCGACGCGGGCGCAGGCCGAGAAGATCCTGGACCTGCTGGTCACCGCGGAGCGTCCGCTGATCGTCGCGGGCGGCGGGATCATCAACGCCGACGCCTGCGAAGAACTGGTCGAACTGGCCGAACTGCTCGACGTGCCGGTGATCCCGACGCTGATGGGCTGGGGTTCGATCCCGGACGACCACCGCCTGATGGCGGGCATGGCCGGGCTGCAGACGGCGCACCGCTACGGCAACGCGACGATGCTGGCCTCGGATTTCGTGCTGGGCATCGGGAACCGCTGGGCGAACCGGCACACCGGTGGTCTGGACACCTACACCGCGGGCCGCCGGTTCGTGCACGTGGACATCGAGCCGACGCAGATCGGGCGGGTGTTCGCGCCGGACTACGGCGTCGTGTCGGATGCCAAGGCCGCTCTGCTGCAACTGCTGGCGGCGGCCCGCGAACGCCGCGCGGCCGGAAGCCTGCCGTCGTGGGCCGACTGGGTCGGTGCCTGCGGCGACCGCAAGCGCACCCTGCACCGCCGCAACGACTTCGAAGACGTGCCGATCAAACCGCAGCGGGTGTACCGCGAGATGAACGCCGTGTTCGGGCGCGACGTCCGGTACGTGTCCACGATCGGGCTCTCGCAGATCGCCGGTGGGCAGTTCCTGCGCGTCTACCACCCGCGGCACTGGATCAACTGCGGGCAGGCAGGCCCGCTGGGGTGGACGGTGCCCGCCACTCTCGGCGTGTGCGTCGCCGAGCCGGACGCCACCGTGGTCGCGCTGTCCGGGGACTACGACTTCCAGTTCATGATCGAGGAACTGGCGGTCGGGGCGCAGTTCAACCTGCCCTACATCCACGTGCTGGTGAACAATTCCTATCTGGGACTGATCCGCCAGGCCCAGCGCGCCTTCGACATGGATTACCACGTCGACCTCGCCTTCGACAACATCAACTCACCGGAGCTGGGCGGATACGGGGTCGACCACGTGAAGGTCGCGGAAGGCTTGGGCTGCAAGGCCATCCGGGTGCATGAGCCGGAGTTCATCGCGGATGCTCTCGAGGAAGCGGCCAAGTTGATGGCCGAGCATCGGGTGCCGGTGGTGGTGGAGATCATCCTGGAGCGGGTGACGAATATCGCTATGGGGCAGAATTTGGATGGGATCGTGGAGTTCGAAGAATTGGCGGAAGGGGTAGAGGTGGCGCAGCCGGTGGGGCTGGATTGACCATCCCGTTTTTCTAGTGTGACTACGGCGGTGTTCCCTTTGTCAAGGCTGGAAAGCGTGCCTTGACAAAGGGAACACCGCCGTGTTTTGGCTTTGGATCGGGATGGGGAGGTGAGGATGGCACCCGGGTCTTTTATGTGGCCGGGCGCCGGTTTGGTGGGGATGGTGGTGCTGGGTCGTTTTGGTGGGGTGGCGCCGGTTTGGTGGGGATGGTCTTTGGTCGTCTAGGTGGCCGGGCGCCGGTTAGTGGGTGCCGGGGTCTTTTAGGGTGGCCGGGTTCGTGACAGCGAGCTCAGGGGGCGGAGGGGCTGGTGGGGGTGCCGGTGAGGGCATCCAGTACCGAGGCGAACTTCCCGTTGTCCTGGGCGGTGACCAGCTGGGTGGCGATGTCGCGCAGTTTGGTGTTGTGCCGCTGCGAAATGGTGCGCAGGTGGTCGAAGGCCTCGTCGGTGGTGGTGTCGTGGTGGCGCATGAGCAGGCCCTGTGCCCGGCCGATGGTGGTGCGGTTGTCCAGCGCGGCTTCGAGGTGGGTGACCAGCGACCGGCAGTGGTGGTAGGTGCTGACGTTGTCGAAGGTGCTTCCGGCGTGCAGGGTGAACAGCAGGATCAGGTCGTGGCTCGCCGAGTCGAACTGGGCCGGGGTGCGGGAGTAGAGGCTGAAGGCGGCGCTGCGCGTGCGGTTCGCGGGCAGGGGCAGGGCGAGGCAGCTGCGCAGCCCGGCCCGGCGGAGGAGCGCCGAGTAGGCGGGCCAGCGTTCGTCGACGCGGGTGTCGCCGAGGTAGCGCGGTTCGCGGTGGGCCAGGACCTCGCCGATCGGGCCGACCGCGACGGTGGGGCGGTGGCTGTTCTCGGTGACCGCGGCGGGCAGGTTGGTGGCCACGGGCTGCGGACCGTGCTCGGTGCGCACGGTGATGGCGGCGTGGTCGCAGCCGGGCACGGTGGTGACCACCCGGTCGATGTAGCGGGAGAGCGCGGTGTCGAGGTCGTCGTCGTCGACCAGTCTGCCGATCTCGGCCAGGTCCCTGGCCACTGCGCTCACTGGGTCCGACATGGTGCCGCCTCCGTCCTGGTTCCCGTTCCACCCGAGCGTCCCATGGGCCGCGGCGGTGGCCGTGCCCGGCGGCGGCGTGGGCGAATGGCCCAAGCGCTGCGGCCATTGGGCGGAGGCGCCCACCAGTCGCGGGACACCGGGGCGCGGACCAGTGCGCGGGATCGGAGTTCTCGCCGGTCATCGTCGGCACGACGAGCGTGCCGAGCGCTTCCAGCAGCGTGTGCCCTGGTGGCGGGCCGCCGTGATCGGCACCCGCTGACCCACCCGGCCGAATGCTATGAGTGGGGCGTTACTTGCGTTGAACGCTAGGAATGCCCCACTCATAGCATTCGCCAGTGCCCACTTGGTTGGCATGGGGGCCTTGAGTGTGGGACTCGGCTGCCTGAGTGTGGGGTTCGGTTGCCTGAGTGTGGGGTTCGGCTGCCTGAGTGTGGGGTTCGGCTGGGGGGTGCTGGGGGTGTCCATTGTGGATGGGGCGGTTATGGGGTGGGTGGCGGCGGGCGGCGTGGGTGGCGAGTAGGTCGCCGATCAGGCGCACCTTGGCGCTTCGGGTCGCCTGCCGGGTGATGACGCCGAGTCCGAGTGGCTCGACGTGGTCCGCGAGTTCCACCGACGTCACCGCTGAGCCGTCGGCGGTGACGTCGGTGCCCCATCGCTGGTTGAGGATGGCGAAACCGGCGCCGCCCGCCACCAGTGCCCGTACCGTCTCGATGCTGGTCGCGGGCAGTTCGCGTGGAGTCGGCAGCCCGAGGTGCTCGAACAGCTGCCGGGTGCGCGTCGTGGTGAAGGACGACAGGTCGTAGGACACCATCGTCTGCCCGGTGAGCTCGTGCAGGTGTACCCGCTCACGCCGGGCGAACGGGCTGTCCGAAGCGAAGATGACATACGGGCTCACGTCCGCCAGGTGCCGGAACACGAGCTGGTCCGGCAATCGCTGGTCGTAGACGAGGGCCAGGTCCAGTTCGGCGTCGGCCACATGCTGGCGCAGCAGGTCCATCGGGGCCTCTTCGATCGAGACCTCCAGGCGTGGCGCGCGTTCCTGGAGTTCACGCAGGAGCGTCGGGACGTAGAACGAGGTCAGCGGAACGAAGCAGCCGAGCCGCACCGAACCGGTGACCTCCTCGGTCTCGGTCCTGCTCCACTCCTCGAGTTCGCGCGCGGCCCGCAGGATGGCGCGTGCCCGCTCGGCGATTTCGAGCCCGGCCGCCGTCGGGACGACGCCACGGGAACGGTGGCGCACCAGCAGCTCCACCCCGAGGTGGCGTTCGAGTTTGGCGAGCGCCACCGACAGGTTGGACTGCGTGGTGTGCAGCCGCGCGGCCGCGGTGGTCATGTTGCCGTCCTCGATCGCCGCGGCGAGGAACTCCAGTTGCGCGAACGACGTGCCTACTCGGGTGCCCACGACCAGAGTAAATCGCTTTGGTTCATGAGGTTCAACTCCTCAATCTATTTGATCAATGATCGGGGTGCCGCGAAACTGGGCCGGACGTCGCCGCAGCGAAGGAGTGCACAGTGGTCGCCGAGCCCCTCCGGCTGGCGCTCTCGCCCTCGGCCAGCGACGAGCTGCGCCGCCGGTTCATCGCCGGGATGGGGCGCACCACGGGTGCGGTGACCATCGTGACCACGGAAGGTACCGCGGGCCGGTTCGGGCAGACCGTGACGGCGATGATGTCGGTCAGCGCGGATCCGCCCACCCTGGTGGTCAGCCTGTACCGCGCGGCGCCCGTCGCCGACGCCGTGCGCGCCAACCAGTGTTTCGCCGTGAACGTGCTTTCGGTCGAACACCTCGACGCCGCGCGGGCCTTCGCCGGGCAGGGCGGATCGTCGTCCCGCTACCGGTTCGGCGACGAATGGACGTCGTTGCGGACCGGCTCCCCGGTGCTGCCAACGGCGGCCGCGGCCTTCGACTGCCACGCCGAGCAGTTCCTGGTCGCCGGCTCGCACCTGCTCATCGTCGGCCGCGTGGTGGACGTCCGCGCCACCGACGCGCACGGGCTCACCTACGCCGATCGCGCTTATGGGCGGCAGGAACCGCTCGTCCGCTGAAATCCCCCCGATCCGCAAGGAGCACCCATGAAGCAGTTGCTCACCGAGCGGCAGAAGCGCTTCGTCGCGCTGGCCGACTCACTGGTGGAGACCTTCCGCGACCGCGCGGCCGCGCACGACGCCGACAACACCTTCCCGTTCGACAACTACGAGGACCTGCGTGCCGCGGGGCTGCTGAAGCTGTCGATCCCGGAGGAACTGGGCGGGCTGGGCGCGACCCAGGCCGAGCTCATCCCCGTGCTGGAGCGGCTCGCGACCGGTGACGGCGCCACCGCGCTCGCGGTGAACATGCACATCACCCCGATGGGCCAGTGGTCGAGCGTGTGGCGGCGCACCGGCAACCCGCGCCTGGAAGGACTGCTGCGCGACGCGGCCGAAGGCAACCTGATCTGGGCGGCGGTGACCAGCGAATTCGGCTCGCCGAACCTGATGTCCGACGCGCGCACGAAGGCCGAGCGCGTCGAGGGCGGCTTCCGCATCACCGGGCGCAAGAACTTCGGCACCAACACCGCCGTCGCCACGCACGCGTCCACCACCGCGCGCTACGAAGACCCCGAGAAGGGCCCGACGCTGCTGTTGCTGCGCATCGAGCTCAAGGACCCGGACGTGGCCATCCACCCGACCTGGAACATGCTCGGGATGCGGGCCACGCAGAGCAACGACCTGGAGTTCTCCGGGTTGTTCGTGCCGGACGAGAACGTGGTGCACTCCTTCCCGGTCGGCCACCTCGACGCGACGGTGACCGAGACGGTGTTCGGCTGGTCGCAGCCCGCCTTCGGCGCGATCTACCTCGGCATCGCCGTCGGCGCGCTGGACTGGGCCAAGCAGCAGGTCCGCCGCCGCGGCCTGGTCGAGGACGCCCGCGCCCAGGACGCCATCGCCGACGCCGAGATCCTCATCGAGTCGGCCAGGGCGCTGCTCTACCGCCACACCGCGCAGTTCGGCACCCCGCAGATGTACGAGGAATTCGACCTGCAGGAGATCGTCGCGCAGAGCGCGCTGGTCAAGCACGTCTGCACGAAGAACGCCGTCGCGGTCTTCACCCGCCTGATCGACGTCGTCGGCGGTGCCGCCTACGCCCGGTCGCTGCCGTTCGAGCGCACCTGGCGCGATGTGCAGGCGGGGTTGTTCATGCCGGTCGCGGACTTCGCGGCCCACGAGCTCATCGCCGCCAGCTCCCTCGGGCTGACGCTGGCACCGGCCCATGGCAGTCTGCGCGAGCAAGCCACGGCATCGAAGGAGAACGCATGAGCCAGCCGACCCCAGCCCCGTTGCGCGCCCTGATCTGCATCGGGGTCAGCCAGCACTTCTTCGCGGCCGAACAGGCCGAACGCGCGGTCGTGTTCGAGGCGACGAAGGCGGCGTTCGCCGACCTGTCCGGCCGCTTCGGCGTCAAGGTGCTCGGCACGTTCGACGACGACACGATCCAGATCGGCCCGGCCACGTCGTTCCCCTGGACCTGCTACCTGCTGCTGGAAGCACCCGACTACGAGACGGTCCGCGCCATCGTGAACCTGTTCCGCGAGACCCCGGCCGGTGAGTACCAGCTGTGGCGCTACTACAAGGTCGAGACCCGCCTGGGCCGCGCGCTGTTCTTCGGGGAGGACTGAGGATGGGGGAGGCCGCTCGCGTCGCGCTGGTCACCGGTGCCGCGCAGGGGCTGGGTGCCGCCATCGCGCGGCGGCTGCACGAGGACGGGTTCCGGGTCGCGCTCGGCGACCTGAACCTGCCGGAGGCGGAACGGGTCGCGGCGACGCTCGACCCGGCGGGGGAGACCGCGCGGGCCTTCGGGCTGGACGTCGCCGACGCGGACTCGATCGAGGAGGCGTTCGACCGGGTCACCGAGGTGTGGGGGCAGCCGGATGTGCTGGTCAACAACGCGGGGGTGACGGTCAAGCGGTCGCTGTGGGAGATCACCGTCGACGAATGGGACGCGGTGCTCGATACCAACCTGCGCAGCTACTTCGTGCTCAGCCGGCTGGCCGCGGCGGGGATGCGCGACCGCGGGTGGGGCCGCATCGTGAACGTCTCGTCGTTCGCGGGGCAACAGGGCGGACTGGTCGCCGGTGCCCACTACGCCGCGTCGAAGGCGGGGATCCTGGTGCTGACCAAGATCTTCGCGCGTGAACTCGCGGGCGACGGCGTCACCGTCAACGCGATCGCCCCGGCGGCCGTGCGCACCCCGGCCATGGACGACGACGAAGTCACCCGGCTCGGCGCGGGCATTCCGGTGGGCCGGGTCGGGCAGCCGCAGGAGATCGCGGCTGCGGTCGCCTACCTCGTCGGCCCGGACAGTGGTTACGTCACCGGCGCGACGCTGGACCTCAACGGCGGATTGTTCATGCGATGAGCGTGGGACGGCACCCCTGGCGGCTGTGGCCCGCGAGCCACCGCACGGTCCAGCACATCCTCACCGGCAACGCGGCCGCCGCCGGGGACGAGCTCGCGCTGACCGTGGGGGAGGAGCGGTTCACCGCGCGCGACCTCGTCGACCGGGCCGCGCGCACCGCCGCCACGCTTCGCGCGCACGGCGCCGGGCCGGGCGATCGCGTCGTGGTGGTCAGCCCGAACCGGGCGGAGCTGATCGATCTGTTCCACGGTTCGGCCTGGAACGGCAGCGTGCTGGTGCCGCTCAACCCCGAACTCCGCGGCGACCCCCTGCGCCACCAGCTCCGGCTGGCCGATCCGGCGATCGTGGTGGTCGACGCTTCGTCGGCGGCACAGGTCGCCGCCGTGGCTCCCGCTGCCACCCGGCTGGTGTTCGACACCCCCGCCCTCGACGCGCCGCGCGATGACGAGGCGGGGCAACAGGTGTGGGCGGACGCGGCGAGGTTCGCCCTCGCACCGGAAGGCCTCCCCGCCGAACCCGTCGGCCCCGAGACGACCGCCGCGGTCCTGTTCACCTCCGGCACCACGGGACCGGCCAAGGGCGTGGTGATGCCGCACGGCCAGTTCTGGTGGTGGTCGGTCATCGGGTGCGAGCAACTCGCGCTCGACGCCGACGACGTGCTGTACACGGCACTCCCGTTGTTCCACACCAACGCGCTGACCACTCCGCTGCAGGCTTTCGCGGCCGGGGGCCGGGCGGTCATCGGGCCGCGGTTCTCGGTGTCGGCGTTCTGGACGCGCCTCGAACAGGCGCAGGCGACGACCACCTTCATCCTCGGCGCCATGAGCACGATGCTGTGGAACCGGCGGCCGGAAACCTTCGATCGCACGCGGACCGCACGGCTGCGGCGCATCCTCGGCCCGGGGATCGACCCGGCGATCAAGCGCGACTTCGAGGACTTCTTCGGCGTGCACGTGGCCGAAGGCTTCGGCATGACCGAGATCGGCGTGCCGATCTCCACGCCGCCGGGCGAGCGCACCTCGGGTGTCGCCGGGATCCCGCACCCCGATTTCGAGGTCGCCCTGCTCGGTCCCCGGGACGAGGTCCTCGACGGACCGGCCACCGGCGAGCTGGCCATCCGGCCGCGCCAGCCGTTCCAGATCGCCGACGGCTACTTCGGCAACCCCGAGGCGACGCTGGAAGCGCGCCGCAACCTCTGGTTCCACACCGGCGACCTGGTCGAGCGCGACGCGCGGGGATACTACCGGTGGCGCGACCGCCTCAAGGACTCCATCCGCCGCCGTGGCGAGAACATCTCCAGCTACGAGATCGAGGCCGCCTTCCGCGTGCACCCCGCGGTGGCCGACGCGGCCGCGATCGCGGTGCCCAGTCCGCTCGGTGAAGACGAGGTGCTGGTGTGCCTGCACCTCGTCGAAGGCGCCGAATTCGACCCGACGGCATTGCTGGCCGCGGCGTCGGAACACCTTCCCGCGTACGCACTTCCGAGTTATCTGCGCGTGGTGGACGCGTTCCCGCTCACCGCCAATGGCAAGGTGGCCAAACAGGTGCTTCGCGAGCAGGGCGTCACCGAGGACACCTGGGAGCGCGAATGACGCCGGTGCGGAACACCCGGGGTGCGGTGATCGCCGGATGGCACGAACTCCCGGTCACCAAACGGGTCGAGCGCCCGACGCGCGAACTCCTGGCCGACGCCATCTCCGGAGCCGTGCGGCACGCCGGGCTCACCGCGGCGGACATCGACGGCCTGGCGGTCGGCGGGTTCACCCTCGCGCCGGACCACGCCGTCGATCTGGCCGCCCGCAACGGACTGCGGGTGAACTGGCTGGCGCCGCAGGAGCCCGGCGGCCCGGGCGCGGTCAACGCGTTGCTGCAGGCCGCTGCCGCGGTGCTGTCCGGTCAGGCGACAGCGGTCGTGTGCGCGGCGGCCGACACCACCGACACCGCCACCTTGGCGGAGGTGAACACGAACTTCTCCACCGGGTTCGCCGAATCGCTCGCCCCGATCGGCGCGGCGGCGGCCACCGTCGTCTTCGCGTTGCTCCAGCGCGAACACCAGGCCGCGACGGGCAGCACGCGGGAGGACTTCGGCCGGATCGCGGTCGCGCAGCGGCGCAATGGCGCGCGCAACGAACGCGCTCTGTTCCGTAAGCCGATCACCGTGGCGGACTACCTCGCCTCGATACCGATCGTCGAGCCGCTGCACCTGCTGGACTGCGTTTTCCCGGGCTCGGGTGCGGCGGCGTTCGTCGTCACCGCGGAAGCGCTGGGCGTCCGGCAGTCGGTGCGGGTGGACGCGGGATTCACCGAGCACGCCGGTAACCGGCCCCAGGAGCTCGACTTCGGCTGGGCGCGGCACGCGTCCGCGCTGTACGACGTCGCCGGTCGGGGGCCCGGTGACTTCTCCGTGCTGGAGTTCTACGACGACTTTCCCTTCATGGTGGCCGTGCAGCTCGAAGAACTCGGCTTCGCCACCCGCGGAGACCTGCGGGGGTTCCTTGCCGCCCACGACCTGGACATCGGCGGGGACCTGCCGGTGAACACCGGTGGCGGAATGTTGAGCTGCGGGCAGGCCGGGGGCGCCGGGGGCTATCTGCCCGTCGTTCAGGCGGCGCGGCAACTGAGCGGGCAAGCCGGGCCGACGCAGGTGCCCGGCGCGAGCACCGCGCTGGTGACCGGCCTCGGCATGGTCGACCAGGACGGCCCGCAGTCGATCGGCGCCGCCGTGCTCTCGGCGGGTGCGCGATGAGCCCCGCGTACCCACGCCGCTCGGGCGAGGAAATCCTGTTCCCGCGCTGCACCGAATGCGGCCGATGGCGCTGGCCGGATGGCGAAATCTGCCGGACGTGCGGCAGCGGCCAGCTTGTGGCGACGCCATGGTCGGGCACCGCGGTGCTCCTGGCGGAGGTGCGCGTGCACCGCGGTGTGCCCGCGCCTTTCCTCACGAACGGCCCCTACGACCTGATCGCCCTGGACCTGGGCGGCCTGCGTTTCCTCACCCTCTGGGCTTCACGCCCGGCGACACCCGTCCGGGGACAGGCCTGCACCCTGCACTGGGGCGAAGTCCACGGCACTCCTTGGCCGCTGGCGCACGCACTCTAGGCACAGACCACAGTTCCCCATTCAGCGCCGCCAGGGAGTGCCCCTGGTTCGCCCGGTGATGCCGTGAACGCTATGAGTGGGGCATTACTTGCATTCAATGCAAGTAATGCCCCACTCATAGCATTGGCACGAGGGCCGTCAGAGTGTCTGCTGGCCTTGGGGGGGTGTCCCTATGGGTTTGTCAAGCGGCTGCCGCGGTGTGGGCTGGTTCGGGGTGTCGGTAGTGGGTGCCGGTGCGGAGCATGGCGTAGAGGACGTCGCAGCGGCGTCGGGCGAGGCAGATGAGGGCGGCGTTGTGTTTCTTGCCTTCGGCTCTTTTGCGGTCGTAGTAGGTGCGGCTGGCCGGATCGTGCAGTGCGGCGAAGGCGGCGAGGAAGAACGCGCGTTTGAGTTTGCGGTTGCCGGTGCGGGCGGGGTGTTCGCCTTTGATGCTGGTGCCCGAGGCGCGAGTGACCGGGGCGATGCCGGCGTAGGCGGCCAGGTGTGCGGAGCTGGCGAAGTTGGAGGCGTCGCCGATTTCGAGCAGGATGCGGGCGGCGGTCCTGACCCCGATGCCCGGCATGGAGGTCAGGACCCCGGCAAGAGGGTGCGCATCGAGTATCTCCTCGACCTCGGTGGCGAGCTGTGTGCGTTGCTGGAGCACGGTTTTCAGGCTGTCGGCGAGTCTGGGCAGCACGGTGTCCGCGGCGGTGGTTCCGGGGACGGTGACAGTCTGCTCGCCGAGCGCGGTCATGATCGCCTCGACCAGTTTGTCGCCCATGCGCGGGGCGTGGGCCTTCGCTATCGCGGTGAGTTTGCGGCGCCCGGCCTTGCGGATTCCGGTGGGGCCGCCGCAGCGGGACAGGATTTCCAGGACCGCCGGATGACTGATCTTCGGGCCGATCGCGCGTTCGAGGGCGGGATGGACGCCGGTGAGCAGCCCGCGGATGCGGTTGCCGAGGCGGGTGGCCTCACCGGCCAGGTCGTCGTCGAAGCCGACCAGCACCTCCAGCTCGGCCAGGGTGTCATCACCGACGTCGACCGGGCGCAGCGTGTGGGGCAGCGAGCGGGCCGCATCAGCGATGATGAACGCGTCGCGGGCGTCGGTCTTCGCCCGCCCGGGATAGAGGTCGGCGATCCGGCGCATCGCCAGTCCGGGCAGATAGGCGACCTGGTGCCCGTGGGCTCGTGCGACAGCGACCGGCAGCGCGCCGATCGTCGCGGGCTGATCGACGACCACCAGCAGCGGCCCGTGGCTGGCGAGTTTGTCGAACAGCGCTCGCAGTTTGGGTTCGCTGTTGGGCAAGGGGCCGTCGTGCAGCCTCTTCCCGGCCGGGTCCAGGCCCACCGCGTGGTGGGACTCTTTGCCGACGTCAAGACCGAGGAACACGCCGAAACTGCTGCTCATGCACGCGTCTTTCGTCCGTCGCGGGTGGTCGCCGGTCAGGCATCGATGGCCGGCACCCACGTTACGACGAGACCTACCCGGCGGGGTGGCCGTGTCCCTATCAGCGGTCCCTCGATGCCGCCAGGCCCAGTGACACCACCCCCCGGATCATGGACTCGACTGGGGGCATCAGTCATGCCGAACCTGGCGACCACAGCTCCTTGATCAGGAACTACGAAAAAGGTAACGGGGAGCGTGTTAGCGCTTGAAGGCGCGTGCTGCCGCGACTCCGGCGGTCAGGTCGGCGGTGGTGGAGCCGAAGACGGCGGCCAGTTGGTCCGTGGTCAGTTCCGGGCCTGCCGCGGCGATGGCGAGCACGGCGTCCTGCGGCGGGGTGAAGGCGCCTTCGGAACGGCCGCTGACGAATTTGGTGACCGAGTCCAGGAAGCCCGCGTCGTCCAGGGCGGGCAGGCCTACCGAGTCGAAGCCGTCCTGCAGGTCGTATTCCGCGCGGTGCCAGGAACCGTCGAAGCCGTAGACGAAGCCGACCCATTCGCCTGCCGGCGGCAGGTGTTCGCCCCACCAGGCGGGGGCGTCGGCGAGCAGGTCGGTTTCGTCTTCCCCGAAGTACTCCGCCGCGTCCCGGAAGTAGGTGTCGGAGTACTCGTGGTCGTTCCCCTGCAGCACGGCCCGGCCGTCATCGAGCAGGACCAGGTCGCACCAGTTGCCACCGCCGTCGTCGTAGTGCCACACCCGGCCGTCGGCCCGGCACCCGTCGCCGTAGCCGATCGCGGCCATCACCGCGGCGTAGGCCGCCCAGCGCGGGCGGAGTTCTTCGGGGGACGGCAGTTCGAGCGAGACCAGTGGCATGGGGCACAGGGTAACCGCCCCTCAGCGCGGCTCCCGGGCGCGGTTCGCCGCGCCCGCGGCCGCCAGCAGAGCGACCGCGAACAGCACGTACGAAGCGAACAATCCACCGCTCTGGCCCACCGAACTCAAGGTCCCGCCGACAGCGCGGCCCAGCAGTTGCCCGATGCATTCGGCCGTGATCACCGCGGTGGCCAGTTCCGCGGTGCTGAACCCACTCGAACCCGCGGTGGTCGCGCTGATGTACAGCCCCGGATAGGCGAGCCCGACGCCGATTCCGGCCACCGCCCACGCGACGAGCACCACGGCGAACGACCCGCCGGAGACGAGTTCGACCGCCAGCACCCCCGTACCGAGGGCGGTCAGGGCCAGGCCGATCGCGGGGAAGTGCCGCTTCGAGCGCGCCGCGGCGAACAGGCTCGTGATCGCCCATCCCAGCGGCGCGGCGCTCAGCACGATCGCGGCCTGACCGAGGCTCATGGCGAACCCGCTCGTCAACAGCACGGTGATCAGGCTGTCCGCGCCGAAGTAGCCGACCGCGAACAGGACCATCGCCCCGAGCGCGGCGGGAGTGCCGCGACGCAGGCGCGCGGTGCCCGGCGGCAGGATCGAGACCATCCCGGCCACGGTGATCGCCGCGCCGAGGATCGCGAGCGGCCACCACCCCGTGCTCAGCACGACACCCGCCGCACCCAGCGGCACCAGCAACGTCCGGGCCAGCGGCCGTGGCGCCGCCCCGGGAGGCGGGCCGTCGCGGACGGCGCGCACCACCAGCAACCGTCCGAAAAGGACGAACGGCACCGGCACCAGCAGGGTCCACCGCCAGCCCACCAGGTGCTCCAGCCCGAGCGTCGCGGCCGGGCCGACCAGCGCGGGCACGATCCACATCGCCGACGACGCCGCGACCACCCGGATGCGCAGCCGGTCGTCGAGGTGCTGGATCGCGGAGCTGATGCCGAACACCGCGAGCAGCCCGCTCGCCAGCCCGCCGGCGAACTGCCCCAGCGCGAACACCCACGCCGCCTGCGCGGAAGCGGCCAACGCGAGCCCGCCCAGGTAGGCGAGCATCCCGGCGGCCAGCGTGCCGCGCGGGCCCAGGCGGTGCAGAACCCGGCTCGCCAGCGGGAGGGCGACGAACAACCCCAGCGCGGACCCGGCGATCAGCAGGCCGAGCTGGTCCCTCGCGTCCAGGTCACCGGCGACGGTGGGCAGCAGCGTGGAAGCGACGAAACCGGTGACCGCCGCGGCGAATTCGAGCGCGACGATCCCGATCGCGAGGAACAGCGGCTTCCGCGTGAGCTGACCGCCACTCACGTATAGAGGTCCCGGTCGTAGAGGTTGATCTGCACCCACACGCCGTCCGGGTCCTGGACGCGCAGCGAGTACCCGAAGGCTTCGTCGGTCACCGGCTCCGGCGCGAACCCCGCCGTTCGCAGGCGCGCCGACACCGTCTCCAGGGGCTCGTCGGCCGCGAAGGCCAGTTCGCACCGGCCCGTGTCCTCGGGGGATCCGCGGTGCACGCCCAGCACGCCGCCCTCGGCGGGCATCTCGATCCAGCCGCCCGGCCGGGACACCGGCCCGACCCGCAGGCCGAGTGCTTCGTAGAACCGGGTCAGGGCCGCGACATCCGAGCTGTAGCGGATCGGCAGCACGCGCATCAGGAACGCTCCTCATCGGCCGGATGGCTCTTCCGCAGGTACTCCTCGAGCGCCCGTTCGACGATCGACGAGAGCGAGGCGTCCGCGTCGACCGACGCGTGTTTCACCCGCCGGATGAGATCGGGCGGCAGGTAGACGCTGAATTGCCGTTTGGCGGTCGGAGCCACGCCTGCATGCTAGCAAATGAGCTTGCTAGCATGCAGGCACTGAAAGAGGGGATTGACGCCGTCCGGCGCTCGCGGACCACCGCGTGGTGCTCCTAGGGTCGAGGGATGACCACGAGGAGAACCGCCCGGATCTGCACCGCGCTCGCGCTCGCCTCGACCGTGGTGCTGGGAGGTGGCGTCGCCGCGGCGGCGGACACCTACACCAGGGTCTTCACCGGCTCCGGCTACAGCGATTGGGGATTCGCGCTCGACTACGCCAGGGGACAGGCGTACCAGAAGGCGCTCGCCGACGGCTTCGTGTATGAGCAGTGCGTGGAGACCGGGAAGGTGGTCATGATGTTCGAGGCCCACGTCACCTGGGAGTGCACCCGCCCGGCTTGATCAACGGCCCTGCCACACCGCGGCCCGCTTTCGGCGAGCGCGCCCAGTCCTTCCTGCCTTCCGCTCGGAAACCGTCAGCACCCGAACGCGCGCACCTGGTCGGCGTGGGCGCGGTCTGCCTCGTTCACGTCCTGCGGCGCGCCTGAGCGCTATAGCCTGCCGGCGTGGCCCTCATCGACGCTCTGCTGCACGCGCTGCCCCTCCGCGACCTTCGCGGTGACGTGGGAACCAAACATTCGGCCAAGGGCGGTGCGACCGCGCTGGTGGACCTGGAACCCGCCGCGGAGTTCGAGGCCGTCGACGCGATCGACGAGCGGATCCGGGCGGACTCACGTGATTTCCCCGAGCTGGTGCCGCTGTGCTTCACCAACATCGTGCTCGGTGTCCAGGCCGAGTTCGAGGAGCGCTTCGACAATCCGACCCCGCCGATCCGGGTGGTGGTGCGCGAAGTGCTGCCGCACATCATCGAGACCAACGAGGCGAACAACCGGGCGGCGGGCCGCAAAGCCGTCCAGGCCGGGCTCAGGCGGCTGGTGGTGCCGGGGGCCGAGTGCCTGATGCCCGCGATCGCGGTCCGCTGGTATGACGACGACCCGCAGCCCGGCCTGGTCGAAGTGGCGCTCACCGACCGGCACGGCACGGTCCACCGGCTGATCGGCAAGACCCCGTACTTCGACGCGGACCACGAACTGGACCCCTCGGCGCCGTACCCGTTCGTCGCGGGCGTGCCCGGGACGGTCGTCGAGATCGACGGCGACACGGCCGTCGTCGAGTTACTGCACCACCTCGACGACCAGAAAGAGGACTTCCAGCGGATCGGCGTCCGGCTCGGCACGCTCTTGCCGTACTGAAAGCGGGTTTCAGCCGATCAGCAACGGCGCGTCCCACCCGGTGACCGGGGGTTCGCCGGTGGCGTGGGTGTGCAGGGCGAGCGCGATGCCCGCCGCGCCTTCCAGGAAGCCGGGGCGGTCGAGGGGCCGGACCGAACCGGGGTAGTCGTACCGGAACCCGAACGGCGCTTCCGGGTCGTAGGCCTTCTCCAGCCGCGCCGCGAGTTCGTCCGCGGTTTCGGCGTAGTACCGGTCGCCGGTGCCGAACGACATCCGAGAGGCGATCTGCAGCAGGCCCGCCCAGCCGTGGCAGAGGCCGAAGTCCTGGATCGGGCTGTCCCCGGCGAAGGCGATACCGAACGCCCCTCGCAACGCGCTGTGCGCGGTCTCGCACCATTCTTCGTCGCCCAGCGCTGTCCCGGCCAGGAACAACGCGCGCCCGATCCCGGCGGCGCCGTAGCACCACACCTCGCGGTACCGGCCCGGCGGCGACGGGCCGTCCAGGGTGACCGAGTACGGCCAGAACGGGCCTGATTCGTCGTCGAGCCGCCACTTCCGCATCAGCGCCAGGATTCGCAGCATGGCCTCGTCGTGCCGGGCCACCGTGACCCCGGCCTGCCGGGCGAGTGCCAGCAACGCCAGCGGACCGGTCACCCCGTGCGCCATCCCGAAGTTGAGGTGCCCGGTGTCTTCGGCGGTGATGCCCGCCGTGTCGTGGTGGTTCCACCACGCGGGCACGCGCTGCCCCCGCACCTCGATGTCGTCGGCGACCGCGATGTCCACCAGCGTCGCCAGCACGTCCTCCACTGCGCTCAGCACCAGCGGGTTCCCGGTCGACCGGTAGCGGGCCAGCAGTTGCCTGCCGACACCGGCGATTCCGGAGGTCACGTCGTAACCCGACCACCCGCCGATCGGCAGGCCGTCGGCGATCCTCGCGCGGTCGCGGGTGGTGAGTGCCTGGCATTCCCGGCTGACCGCTTCGTCGAGCTGGGTGAGCATCCCCGTGTACCCACTGGCTTCCTCCGCCGCCGCGTGTGCCGCGAACGCCACCGCCGCGATGCCGCCGAACAGCCCGCCGCCCGCGGGCGGGGCCGTCGAGGCGAGCGCGGCCCGCAGGTGGGCGTGGACCTGCTCACGCAGTCCGGGATCGTCGGCGCTGAGCTCGGCGTACAGCAGGGCCAAAGCGGGGTGGCCGTCGGACAGTCCCGCCGGGCTCCACAACGTGGCGTCCCGGGTGTCCATCCGCAGGGCGTTGCCCGGAGCGTCCGTCGTCGCCACCACCCGTGCCGGATCGGCGAGCCGCTCGGCCAGTTCCGTCACGATGTGCGTGGTCATCGGCGCTCCTGTCGTTCGCGATCCCGCCGGGCCTGCACGACCCCGCGGGCGATGGCGTAGGCCTCCCGTTCCGCGTCGAGGCCGGTGCCGCTGAGGCGGTTGTGGTGCACGTGGAGCATCGAGGCGAACGCCTCCGGCGCCGCTTCGGTGCCGCGGATGACGCGTGCGTAGTCCCGGAGCAGCGGAGCACGCCGCTCCCAGCTGTCCAGCAGTTCCCGGCCCCAGTGCTCTCGGCCGGGATCGAGCAGCCGGACGGCGTCGCGCCGGCACCGCTGGAACGCCTGGTGGTGCTCGTCTTTCGGGTAGGTGGCGAGCAGCCAGTCCTGCCACCCGTCGTCGCCGCACAGCGCTCGTGCCAGTTCGAGGTGGTTGGCGGCAAGCAGGAGTTCCCTCGGCAGGTCGAGCTTTCCCTGCTCCAGTAAGGAAAGCTGCTCCAGGACGCAGTGCGAGTCCGCGTGGAACGCGCGTTCGGCGGCCTCGATCGCGCTCGGCCCGCCGTACCGGGTGATCTCCGGCTGATAGGTACCGGTCCCGAGCTCGGCGATCAGTCCCGCCTCGATCAGCTCGTCCGCCCACTGGTGCACGACGGGCAGCAGTTCGCCGTTGAGCGCCGCCGGTTCGCCGTGGAAGCGAATGCGGAGGTGGTGGCCCGGGTCGGCGTAGCGCAGGAAGAACCACCTGTCGCTGAAGGGCTGTGCCCGCGTCACCAGGGCGGGCAGGTGCCGGCTGAGCAACTCGGCATGCCTGCCCCGGTCGGCATAAACCTTGAGGTAGAGCCATTCCCCGCCCGGCGGGTACGACCGGCTGACGAACGGGCGCGAGACGGCCTTGGCCCGGGTTCGTCCCGCTCGTACCGGCATCACCGGGACGACCACTTCGGCGGCGTGCCCGTTGGCCCAGCCGGAGCCGAATTCGCCGCCGGCAGGCTCTTCCCGCAGCACCAGCTCCGGATGCTTCCGGAGGTCCGCGCGCAACAGTTCCACGGCGGTGGGGGAGTTCAGGTCGAGCTGGATCCGGCGCTCGCCTTCGGTGGTGGCGTGCACGACGCGCGGCACGGACCACTCGGCCCGCCACTTCTCGAAGCGCCGCACCCATTCGCTGTGTTCGACGTCCTCGCGCAGCCGCGGATCGGGCAGCCAGCGTGCCGGGCTGAGCACCGTGCGGCCGTGACGGATCCGGGGCAGGTAGGGAAGATCCGCGGCGGCGCCCCAGTGCCACAGCGGCCAGGGCGGGGTGTGGCTCTCGCCGATCTCGAGCAGCAGGCGCACCGCGTTCGGCACGGCGAGTCTCGGGTTGAGCGAGTGGAACACCAGAGGCGCGATCTCCCGCCCGTCCCGCAGCGACACCACGGCGAACCGGTCGAAGTACGCGGTGATCCCGAGGTCGTCGAGACCCAGTTCGGCCGGGCGCTCGGCGTACGCGCCGAGCACCGCCGCTTCGCCGGTCAACCTGGGCACCTGCGTCACGTTGACCATGCGGGGGTGCAGCGGCGGCGTGAGGAGCTGCACCGGGGTCGCTTCACCGACGAGATCCGCGGCCACCGCGCCGACCTTGTCGCCCAGTTCGGGAACCAGCGGCAGGAACCGGCCGAACAACGCGCCGACCCGGGTGAAGTTGACGTCACCGCCGCCGACGAGCCGGAACTCCCCACGCCGCAAGGCATCCTCGGAATCGGCGAGGAGCTGCACGCACAGTTCCGCGTATGAGCCCCGGTCGCCGGGGGTGTCCGGGCGCGCGAGCCGTTCGATAATTTCCTCGTCCAGCAATACCTCACGCCCGCCTCGGGCCGCCAGCGCCAGCAAGGTGGCGTCCCGTTCGGACTCGCCGGGGCGCTCGGTGCCGCTCGACCGGTTCCCCGGTGGCAGCAGGTATCCGGCCGGTGGACCAAGACCGCGTTCCGGGTCGAGCACGTCCTTGATGCCGACCACCGTGCCGGCGCCGTACCGCTCGATGAACTCCCGGCGGTAGGCGGCGAGCGGGTCGGCCGGGGCCAGCCGCGGCGGGGCCACCCGCCAGGCGACTTCGGCGGCCGAGGCCAGTTCGTCCGCGACGGCGGTGGGCAGCACGAAATCGGCGTCCATGCCGAGGTCGACCTGCAGGAGCTGGGCCTGGTCGTGGATACCGCGCATGGTGGCGGTCACCGCGCGCAGCGCTTCGTGGCCCTGGCCGACCGGGGTGGCGGCGTAGCGGGCGAGTTGCTCGCGGACCTTCTCCAGTTCGGGCGCGGGACCGCCGTGGGCGAGCACGTGCGCGATCGGGTCCTCGGTGGTCGCGGGCGGGCGCAGGTCGGTGACCAGGAATTCCGCCGCCACCAGCTGGGTGACCAGATTGGCGAGCACCTCTTCGCCCGCTTGCGGGAACTCGGCGCCGAGCCGGGCGAGCAGGGCGGGGAAGGCGATCGGGGTGTGCGCGGCTTCGAGCGCGGCGCCCACCGGGCGGGTGTGCCGGATGGTGCGCTCGCGGTCGTCCGGGCCGCGAACGCCGCTTTCCTCGGGGACCAGGGGGAGCACCAGCCGGTCGCCCCGGGAGAAGCACAGGTCGTTGCGGACCACCCGGAGCCGGGGGAGCACCGCCGGATCGGTCTCGCGGGGGCGGAGCACCTCGGCCAGCCAGCTCCGGTCGACGCGCACGTGCCTGCGGTGCCCGGTGCCGACGCGGATCTTCGGCTGCTCACCGAAATCGGCCGCGGCCACCCCGGCGAGCAGGCCGAACGGGGTCGGCCGCTGCGTCATCCTGACGAGGTAGCGGTTGAGCGACAGGGCCGCGCGGCGCTGCCTGGCCGGGTCGGTGAGCGCGCCGGAGCTGATCCTGTCGAGGGTGGCGGCGAGCGAAGGACTGGACACCTCGACCGCTTCACGGACGTAGGGGTCGGCCCAGAGGTCGCTGGAGAACGAGTCGCCGGGCGATCGTGCCGACAACCGCACGATCGCGAAGTCGAGCGCCCGGAAGCGGGTTGGCGACAGGCCCGAGCGAACCGACGGCTCGCCCGGGCCTGCCCACGTCTGTCGGCTCAGCACGATCCGGAATGGGTGCAGGCGACCGACGTGCACGGGGAGGTGCAGGTGTTGAGCGCGGCGACGTCGTGCTGCGGGTGGTCCGCCAGTCTGACGCCGCCACCGCCGAAGTGCTCGGCCCAGCCGGCCCCGGCCACCCCCTCGATCTTGAGGTCGAGATCGAATTCGCCCATGGTCTTCACTCCTTCACCTCGGCTACGGCTTTGGTGGCTGCCGATCACACCCCGGTAACGCCGGTTCGTCAACGCTTTACAGTCACACTTGAAGCGGTTGCGAGAGTCCGCCGTGTCCAGTATTCCGCCGGGAATGACACCGTCGGTGGACCGGCGGAACGGACGTCATCCGATGGGGTCGCGACTATGCCTCGAAAGCGCCGGTGTCCTCGGTTGAACATCGATTAACCTGGGTCGATGCGTCGAACAGTGATCGCGCTGGCCGGTGTCGCGGTGCTGGTGGTCGCCGGCGCGTCCGGCTACCTCGTCGTCGATCGGCTCACCCGGCCGTCCGGCGAAGTGCCGCCGGCGTTGATGAGTTCGCCGCCGCCCGCACCGCCGCCGCCGCCGATTCAGGCGGACGAGCCCGCGACCGTCACCGTGTGGCGCTCCCGGACCGAGGACGAATGGGCCCAGCTCACCGACGTGACGCCGGATCGGCTCGGGCCCGTGGTCACGAATCCGAACGACCGGTCGATCCGCGGGTCGACCGGGTGCAGTGGGTCGTATGAGGCGGTGCAGGCGGTCTCCGGGCGTGATGCCCGCGACGCCGAAGTCACCGTCGAAGTGCTTCCCCAGTCGTTCCAGGAAATCACGATCACCGATCTGCGTGTCCGGTTCCTCACCGCCATACCCGGCATCGCACCGCCGAACTACCTGTACCAGTGCGTCAACCCGCACGGCGTCGACGGCCCGTCGGATTTCGAAGTACGCGCCGACGGCCTGCACGAAAAGGTGATCAGTGCGAAGGGCCAGCGCAGGGTCGAGCTGCCCGATACCGTCACCGCTCAGCGGATGGAGGTGTGGAGCAAAGTGGTCTTCGTCGAAGTGCTCGGGGAAGCCTACGAATGGCAGATCGAGGTCGATTACCTCAACAACGGCAAGTCCTACACCGCGGTGCGGAAGTCGGACACGAAGAACGTCCCGCTCATCACCGAACCCACCATGCGGGAAGACGACTTCGACAAGGCCTTCATCTGGTGCCATGAGGAAAAGGAATTCCGTGAGGGCATCAAGTGCTGACTGGTATCCGATGGCCCCGGCTATGGCCGTGAGGGAGTTCTCCGTGCGCAGTGCGGCACGCGCCAACTGCATTCGCCGCAGTCTTCCGCCGGTATCGTCTGCTTTGACGAGCATGGCCGGGGTGGAGGAGAATCGCTTCGTCCAGCCCTGAGAAGTACCCGTACTAGCCGACCGCCCAGATCGAACTGCCGCCGAGGGCGTTGTACCGGCGGGCCGCCGCTTCGGTCGCCGTGGTCTGGAACCCCGCCTGCCCTCGAGGGGTGACGGTCAAGGTCCGCGGTTCCCCGTCCGAGACGTACTCCACGTCGATCACCCAGCGGCAGAGACAGCGGGTCGTATGGGCGGTCACGTCCAGGATCCGTGACTCGCCCTGTTTCACCTCTTCGACGTTGTGCTCGGCGAAGATTTCGCCCGGCGTGCCATCACTGTTCTGCGCTCGCACTATCGGCGTCGTCGCGTCCAGGTCCACGGTGAGCGGAATGGGACGGGTGCCCGAAGAGGCGCAGGTGAACAACGTGCCTGCCATGGCGTCCTGGCGTTCGACGACCCGCACGGCGATCCGGGTGATGACCGCCGTGTCCCGCCTGCTGCCGATGACGACCCGGACCGGGGTCGTACCGCTGGTGTACGCGCCGCCCTGGTTCACCGCCCAGCCGACCACGGAACGGCAGTCCTGGTCGTTCGGGAACTCCTGCTGCCCGAGTGGACGGGGGTGCACCGCCGCCGGATACGGGAAATCCGGCTGGTAGTCGGCCACCGCCGTGAGCGGTTCGAGGGTCGCGGGGTCCGCCGAGGTCGAATTCGCGCGCCAGGCCACGTAACCGCCGACAGCGGCCACGAGTACCGCCGCCACCACGAAACCGGCCCACATCAGCGCCCGGCGCCGGGGCGGCTCGGGGTGGACGTGCTCGTGGTTGTGCACGCTGAAGTGGCCGCCGTGGTTGAAGTAGCCGTCACGAGTGGCCTGGTTCGGGCCGGGCGGATCAGGTGGGGAACTCATCGCCCGCGTCGCCCGCGGTGGTTCGTGATGGTCTGGTTCCCCTGGATGTTGACGTAACCGTCGCGGCCCGCGACCAGGTTGACCGTCTGCTTTCCGGTCGGGCCGCCCGTGCCGATCTCGGTGAGCAACGCCTGCAAAGCCGAGGGGGCGGCGGGATTCTCCGCCAGCAGCCTCGAAAGCCGGCCCTGCCAACGCGGCAGGAGTTCCTGGCGTACCTGGGATCGTTCGGTTTCCCCGGCCTCCGCGACGACCTGGGAGTCAGCGTCGAGCGCCTGCTCGATGGTCGCCGTCCCGCCCGCGCCACCGTGCCTGGCGAAGAAGGCGACGACCTGGTGTTTGACGCTCTGCCAGCTGTCGGTGGCCATCGCCTCCACGAAGGCGGTGCCACCCGCGGCTGCCAAGGCGGCGAGTGTTTCCGGCAGCACGGCGGTCCCCTCTCGACGACGCCGTTGACCCTAGCCATGACTTCCGGCTCGGAGTGGCCGTCTGTACCGGTACCAGCCGAATGGCTGCGAGCGTCACTCGATCGTGTGCGATCACCGCCGCAAGCGTGCCGAGTCCCGTTCGACGAGCGTCGCGCTCAGCAGGACCGCCTCGCGCGGCCGATCCGGTTCCGCGACCCGGCGCAGCAGCAGGTCCACGCCCGCGGTGCCGGCCTCGTCGGCGGGCAGCCGGATCGTCGTCAGCCCCGGCTCCAGGTACGCGGCGACCGGGTGGTCGCCGTACCCCAGCACCCGCACGTCCTCGCCGACCGTGAGCCCGCGCTCGCGAACCGCTTTGTACACCCCGAGCGCGAAGTAGTCGTTGCCCGTCACCACCAGTTCCGGGTGGTGCTCGCGGGTGATCAGCCCGGCGGCGAGCCGGTAGGCGTCGTCCGGCCGCCACGGCAGCGTGGCGTCCCGCGTGCGGTGGCCCGGCACCTTCAGCACCAGCGAATCGTTCCCTAGCGCCCGGCGGAAACCCGCCATACGCGCGGCGACCGTGCTGATCTCCAGGTCCTCTTCGAACAGCCACGCCCGCCGCGGGTCCGGCCCGGCCACGCGCGTCACCGCGTCGGTGACCGCCCGTTCGACGTCGATGCCGACGAAGTCGAACCCCAGCTCCGGGATGTCGCGGCTGAGCAGGACGACCGGCAGCCCGGCGTCGGACAGTTCCGCCCACACACCGGGCCGGTGCTGGGTCGGCACGGCCAGCACCCCGTCGACGCCGAAGCGCAGCAACTGCTGCACCGCGTGTGCTTCGTTGTCCTCGTTCTCCTCGGTGACCAGCAGGAGAACCGAGTACCCGGCGAGGCGGCACCGCCGCTCCACCGCGGAGATGAGGGCGGCGTAGAACGGGTTCGACGGGTTGGTGAGCACCAGCGCGAGCACCGTCGTGGTGCCGGAGACCGGCGACCGGGCCTGGCTGTGGGGCACGTATCCCAGCCGCCGGGCCTCCGCCACGACCAGCTCGCGCGTGGCCTCGCTGACCTGGTCCTTACCCGAGAGCGCCCGGGACACGGTGTTGGCGGACACGCCCACCTTGTCCGCGACATCACGCAGCGTGACCCGCTGAGCGCGCACCACCAGCCGACCTCCGGATCAACCGTCGCCTACAAGTTGATACGCAGCTTGCCGGACGCGCCGGTACCCACGGAACACCGGACCCGCGACCACCGCTCACCGCCCAGGTCGGCGACCGCGCCGGACGGTACCAGTGGACCTTCTACAGAAGATTGACGCAAGTCGGAACTTGTGTCGATAATGAGTCGCTGTGCCGCGGACCACCACGGAAGAGGAGGTCGCATGACGGCGACTGTCGTGCCGGCGGTGAGCTTCGCCAGGCACCCGGCGGCCTACCGCCACTGGAAGCTCCGGATCGACGGGGTGATGGCCTGGCTGGAACTCGACGTCGACGAGGGCGGCGGCATCGTCCCCGGCTACGAGCTGAAGCTGAACTCCTACGACCTGGGCGTGGACATCGAGCTCTACGACGCAGTCCAGCGCCTGCGCTTCGAGCACCCCGGCGTGCGGTCGGTGGTGGTCACCAGCGGCAAGGACAACGTCTTCTGCGCCGGGGCCAACATCCGCATGCTGGCCGGGTCCTCCCACACGTGGAAGGTCAACTTCTGCAAGTTCACCAACGAGACCCGCAACGCGATGGAGGACGCGACCCAGCACTCCGGCCAGACCTACCTCGCCGCGGTCAACGGGTCGTGCGCCGGCGGCGGCTACGAACTGGCGCTCGCCTGCGACCGGATCATCCTGATCGACGACAACTCGTCCACCGTCGCGCTGCCCGAGGTGCCGCTGCTCGGGGTGCTCCCCGGCACCGGCGGGCTGACCAGGGTGGTGGACAAGCGCCGCGTGCGCAAGGACCGCGCCGACGTCTTCGCCACCCGCAGCGACGGGATCCGCGGCAAGACCGCGGTCGAATGGCGGCTCGTGGACGAACTGGCGCCCCGGCGCGACTTCGCCGAAGTGGTCCGGCAGCGGGCGCTGGAGCTGGCCGAGCGCAGTTCCCGGCCGCTGGGGGCCGAAGGCGTGGAACTCACTCCGCTCGAGCCGGACGGTTACTCCTACGAATACGTGCGGGCCGAGCTGGGCGCCGACACCGTGGACATCACCGTGCACGGCCCGCGCGAGAAACCCGGCTGGCTGCTCACGATGACCCGCGAGCTGGACGACCTCATCCTGCGCCTGCGCACCAACGAACCCGAGCTGGGCACCTGGGTCATCCGCACCGAGGGCGACATCGAAGCCGTTCTGGCGCACGAAGAAGCGGTGCTCGGCAAGCCGGATGACTGGCTGTGCAACGAGATCATCCACTACTACAAGCGGACCCTCAAACGGCTCGACGTCACCAGCCGCAGCCTCATCGCGTTGATCGAGCCCGGCAGCTGCTTCGCCGGGGTGCTGCTGGAACTCGCGCTGGCCTGCGACCGCCAGTACCTCCTGGACGGTCCGCCGATCGAGGACGTGGACAGCCCGCTGCGTGCCTCGATCAGGTTGTCGGAAGCCAATTTCGGCCGCTTCCCGATGGGCAACGGCCTCTCGCGCCTGGAATCCCGGTTCTACCTCGAGACCGATCACCTCGACTGGCTGCGCAAGGAGGTCGGGCACGCCCTCACCCCGGCCGAGGCCGACGAACTGGGGCTGGTCACCGACGCGCTCGACGACATCGACTGGGAGGACGAAATCCGGATCGTCCTCGAAGGACGGGCCGCGCTGAGCCCGGACTCGCTGACCGGGATGGAGGCCAACCACCGGTTCGTCGGCCCGGAAACCACCGAGACCAAGATCTTCGGCAGGCTCACCGCCTGGCAGAACTGGATCTTCAACCGGCCGAACGCCGCGGGCGAGGACGGGGCGCTGCGGCGGTACGGCACCGGCCGGAAGGCCGTCTTCGACAGGAAGCGGGTGTGAGCTGATGCCAGAGAAGATCGACTACGACGCCAAGATTCCCAACAACGTCGACCTCTCCTCCGACCGCAGGCTGCAGCGCGCGCTGGAGGGCTGGCAGCCGAAGTTCCTGAACTGGTGGGGCGAGATGGGCCCGACCCTGCGGACCCAGGGCGTGTACCTGCGCACCGCGGTCAGCGTCGGCCGGGAGGGCTGGGCGCACTTCGACCACGTGCACGTGCCCGACTACCGCTGGGGCATCTTCCTCGCCGAGCGCGACGGCGACCGGCGGATCGCCTTCGGTGAGCACGCCGGCGAACCGGCCTGGCAGCAGGTGCCGGGGGAGTACCGCGCTGATCTGCAGCGCCTGATCGTCATCCAGGGCGACACCGAACCGGCCTCGGTGGAACAGCAGAAGCTGCTCGGCCTGACCGCGCCCAGCCTGTACGACCTGCGCAACCTGTTCCAGGTCAACGTGGAGGAGGGCCGCCACCTCTGGGCGATGGTCTACCTGCTGCACGCCTACTTCGGCAAGGAGGGCCGCGAGCAGGCCGAAGGCCTGCTGTACCGCAACTCCGGCAGCCCCGACACCCCGCGCATCCTCGGCGCCTTCAACGAGGAGACCGCCGACTGGCTGGCCTTCTACATGTTCACCTACTTCACCGACCGGGACGGCAAGTACCAGCTCGGCACGCTGAAGGAATCCGCCTTCGACCCGCTCTCGCGCACCTGCGAGTTCATGCTCAAGGAGGAGGCGCACCACATGTTCGTCGGCACCACCGGTGTCGACCGCGTGGTGATGCGCAGCGCCCAGCTGATCCGCGAGCACGACACCACCGACATCGCCGCGCACGGCGGCATCCCGCTGGAGATCATCCAGAAGTACATCAACTTCCACTACACCGTCTCGCTCGACCTGTTCGGCAGCGAGACCTCCACGAACGCGGCGAACTACTACACCGCGGGCCTGAAGGGGCGGTGGAACGAGACCCGCCGCAAGGACGACCACCGGCTCACCGACGGCAGCACCTTCCTGGACCGGCCCGTCGACGACGGCACCTGGACCCAGGACGAGGTGCAGACCCTGCTCGCGCTCAACCTGGACCTGCGCTCGGAGTACATCGCCGACTGCCGGACCGGGCTCAAGCGCTGGAACCGGATCCTGGCCGAGAACGAGCTCGGCTACCGGTTCTCCCTGCCCCACCCCGGGTTCAACCGGAACGTCGGCATCAACCGCGGTCACCACATCACCCCCGACGGCACCATCGTGGACGAGGCGACGTGGCAGGCGGGGCGGCGTGGTTGGCTGCCGACCACCGAGGACCTGGCGTTCGTCCGCTCGCTGATGCACCCGGTGTACGAACGCGGCAAGATCGCCTCCTGGGTCGCGCCGCCGATCAACGGCATCAACGGCAAGCCGTTCGACTTCGAGTACGTCCACCTGCCCTGAGGCGGTAGAGATGCTCGCTCCCACCACGTTCAACGCCACCGACTACCTCCTCGAACGCAACCTGGCGCGGGGCCGCGGTGACCGAACCGCCGTGGTCTCGGCCAGCCGGACGCTGACCTACGCCGGGCTGTCCGCCGAAGTGCACCGGGTGGCGGGCGCGCTGCGCGAACTCGGGGTGCGCCCCGAGGAACGCGTGATGATGTGCCTCGGTGACGACCTCGAGTTGTTCGTCTCGATCCTGGCGACCATGCACCTCGGCGCGATCGCGGTGCCCACGTCGACCATGCTGACCGAGCCCGAGTTGCGCGACCTGGTGATCGATTCCCGGGCGCGGATCATGCTCACCGCACCGGCCTTCGCGGAGACCGCCGGGCGCGCGGCGCGGAACGCACCGGACATCCAGCACGTGGTCGAAGACTGGGACGCGTTCACCGGGGAGCCGGTCGAGCGCTCCTACCCGACCTGGGCCGATTCACCCGCGTTGTGGCTCTACACCTCCGGGACCACGGGCAGGCCCAAGGCCGCGATGCACCGGCACGCCGACATCCGCACGGTGGCGGAGAACTACGGGCAGCGAGTGCTCGGCATCGGTCCTGGCGACCGGTGCCTGTCGGTGGCGAAGCTGTTCTTCGCCTACGGCATCGGGAATTCGATGTTCTTCCCGATGTCGGTGGGCGCCACCGCGATCCTGGACGAACGCCGCCCGAACCCGGCGTTGTTCGCCGAACGCGTTCGCGAGGAGGGTGTCACGCTCTTCTTCGGTACGCCCAGTTTCTGGGCGCCGCTGCTCGCGAGCGACGTGCCGGACGACGCGTTTTCCTCGGTACGGCAGGGAGTTTCCGCCGGGGAGGCGTTGCCGCCGCGGCTCTACCACGGGGTGCTGGACCGGTTCGGCGTCGAGGTGCTGGACGGCATCGGCTCCACCGAGATGTTGCACATCTTCGTGTCCAACCGGCCGGGCCAGGTGCATCCCGGTTCCTCGGGCACCGTGGTGCCCGGCTACGAGGTGGAGCTCCGGGACGCCACCGGGGCCGTCATCGACGGTGCCGGCATCGTCGGTGAGCTGTACGTGCGCGGCGACTCCGCGGCGATCGGGTACTGGTGCCGGGCGGAAACCACGCGGCAGGTCTTCCTCGGCGAGTGGATGCAGACCGGCGACACCTACGTCCGCAACTCCGACGGCACGCTGAGCTGCCTGGGTCGCTTCGACGACATGCTCAAGGCGGGCGGTATCTGGGTCAGCCCGGCCGAAGTGGAGGACCGGCTGCTCCAGCACCCCGACGTGGCCGAGGCGGTGGTGGTCGCCGCGCCGGACGCCGACGCGCTCGACAAGCCGGTCGCGGTGGTGGTGCCCGCTCCCGGCCGGGCGGTGGACGGGGACGAGCTGATCCAGTGGTGCCGTGGCACGCTCGCCGGGTTCAAACGGCCGCGAGCGGTGGTCGAAGTGCCGGAGCTGCCGAAGACCGCCACCGGGAAGATCCGGCGGAACGTGCTGCGGGACATGGTCAGTACGACGTTGTCGTCAGCGCCGTTGGTGGAACCGGTCGACGCACCCGCCTGCTGAGGTTCAGGCGGCGTTTTCGTTGCCCGTCAAGCTGTCCCAGTGTGCCTGCGCGCCCGCCCGCCACTCGGCGTGCTTGCCGTGGAACAACTCGGCGGCCTTCGCCCCGCTCCACCCCGGGGGCAGCAGCCGCGCGGGCAATTGCGGGTCGAGGAACGGGAACCGGCGCCACTCGTGGACCAGGCGGGTCTGCGCGCACAGCACTTCTTCGCCCGCCGTGGGGTTGAGGGCGTCGAACTGGCCGATGAAGGCCTCGTACTGGTCCGCCACTTCACGCAGGTTCCAGGAGCGGGCCACCAGCGTCTCCTCTTCGCCGATCTCCCCGTATGAGGCGATGAAGGACATCGGGGACCCGGCGCCGAGCTGGTCGAGGATCGTGCGTGCTTCGGCTTCCCTGGCCACGTGCGGGCTGACCCACACACCCGGCGACGGCGAGCCGAACCCGGCCCAGGTGAGCTGCGTGCGCAAGCGGTGTCGAAGGTCACGCTGGGACTCCGGGACGGACACCAGCACCACCAGCCACCGGTCGTCCCATTGCCTGCCCGCGCTGCCGAAATCGTAGATCCGCCGGGCTCCTTCGGTCAGCAGCTGCCTGCCCGGCGCGGTCAGCGACCACCGGACCCGGCGCCCGGCGCGTTCGGACTCCAGCCAGCCCTCACCCGCCGCGCGGGCCAGCGCCTGCCTCGCCGACTTCTCCTCGATGCCGAACAACGCCAGCGCGTCCACCAGCGTGGCCGTCCACACCGGATTTTCCCGTGGCAGCACGTATTCGCCGAGCACGGTCATCAGCAGGGAACGCGCGCTGGTGTGGCTGACTTCGCGGCGCCTGCTCACCGTCGGCCGAGTGGTGCTCACCGGTAAATGCTACAACAATGTGGAATCACGAGAGGTTGTTGTAGGAGCTGCGCGTCCAGTGCGCGGGCATACCCCGGGGTACGGTGGGTCCGCGAAGTTGTTCATGCTGTGTGCGCCGAAACGGAGGAGCGGTCCATGCCAACATCCGAACCGGCCGTCAAGAACCCCGACAAGGGATATCTGGCCCTGCTCGGCTGGAGCCTCAACGCGGTGGAGGCACTGGACCGCTTCGACCGGCGCTACGTCGTCGTCGCGCCGGATTGGGCGGAGAAGTACTGCGTCGAACACGGCATCCCTTACCTGCCGTGGAATTTCGAGCGGCTCAACGACCGCTCGATGGAGATCGCCGAGACGCTCCAGAAGGAGGGCGTCGACGTGGCGATCCCGCTGTTCGAGGAGACCGTCGAGTGGGCCGGGGCGATCAACTCGGTGCTGCTGGACAATCCGCGCCTGTTCGGCCAGGCCATGCTGCTGCGGGACAAGTCGCTGATGAAGCGGCGGGCGCAGCTCGGCGGCATCCGGGTCGGGATCTTCGAGGAGGCCCACGACCGGGACGACGTGACCCGCTTCCTCAAGCGCGTGAACCAGACGCTGCTCAAGCTCGACGGCGACCCGAACGACCCGATCCACCTCAAGGCCTTCGACAAGGCCGGCTGCCTCGGGCACCGGGTCATCCGCACCCCGGACGAGGTCGACACCATCCCGGACGAGGAGTTCCCGGTGCTGATGGAGTCGCACCTCGACGGCTGGGAGTTCGCCGTCGAGGCGTGGATCCACAACGGGAAGATCAAGTTCCTGAACATCTCCGAGTACGTCACGCTGGGTTACTCGGTGTTCGTGCCGGCGACCCCGGAGCTGGAACGATATCGGCCGCAGATCACCGCGCAGATCGAGAAGCTGATCAAGACCTTCGACATCGAGTTCGGGTTCGTGCACCCGGAGTACTTCGTCACCAGCGACGGCGAGATGTACTTCGGCGAGGTCGCCTACCGGCCGCCCGGCTTCAAGGTGTTCGAGCTGCTCGAGCGCGCGTACGGGTTCAACGCCTACCAGGGGCTGGCGCTCGCGTTCGACCCGAAGACCACCGAGGAGGAGATCGACGCCTTCTTCCCCCGCGAGGTCGAGGACGCCGCCGGGGTGGCGGGCTGCTTCGGGGTCTACCCGCGCCGCCGGGTGGTCAGCGAGCTGCGGATCCCGCCGGAGACCGAGGATCACGACTACTACGAGTCACACGACCTCTCGGCGCCGCTGGAGGAGACGGTGACCAAGAGGACCGCGTTCGGGACCCACTGGGGTCTGCTGTACTTCTTCGGCGATGATTCCTACCGGATGCGTGATCTGCTGAAGCAGCAGGAAGAGTTCGACTTCTACGTCTGACGAAGCCGACAAGCCAGGGAAGCCAAGGAAGCCGTTGAAACCGACCGTCGATGCCCAGGGTGCCGGGGGCGCGCCCACGACGCTGGACAAGCGCGTGGCCTCGCTCGACGACGCCGTCCGCGCCATGGCCGAGACCCGCGACTTCGGCAAGCACACGAAGCTGCGGCGCGTGCTCGAGGCGCTGCGGCGGGTGCTGGTGCAGTCCGGCGGGGCCGCCGCGGTCCAGGCCAGGGCTCAGGCGCTGGAGGAGGCCGGCCTGTTCCTGGAGACGGACTGGGCCTCGCCGGAGATCCTGATCCCGGCGCTGGTCGGGCCCGGGCTGCACAGCGGGGACGCGGACACCGTGGTGATGGAGGCGTGCAGCGAGCTGCGGACGCTCGCCGTCGCGCGGGGTGACTACGAGCACCCGTCGATCTCCGCCGAGGACGCCCGCGAGTTCCTGTCCCAGGTGCTGGCGATGAACCTGGAGCTGCTGTTCACCCCGCCCACCGAGGCGGAGCGGACGCAGCAGGGGCGCACCGCGCAGCTGATCAGGGACCTGTTCCGGCACATCGCCGACGAGATCGGCTACGAGAGCGTGCTGGACAAGCTGGTCGACGAGATCTGGCGGATCCTGCGCCAGCGCCCGATCCAGGTCGACCAGGTGCAGAGTGTGATCACCCGGATCGCGGTCTACCGCGGTGATCCGGAAGTGGATCCCGGCACGCTGTCCGGGCAGGGCATCGACCGGCTGATCACCAGCCTGTTCGGCACCACCGAAGCCTGCCGCGAGGATCCGGGTATCGAGGTCTTCCGCTCGCGGTTGCAGGCGATGGACAACGGCGGCCTGCAGTACGAGGCCGCCGGTTTCGCCAGGGCGATGCACGACACCGGCCTGGTCTCGCCGTACCACGCCGAGCTGCTGCGGTTCCTGCTGCAGAAGAGCGACTACCTGCTCGGCGAGGCGCTGGGCCTGTCCGACACCGGCCGGAACTGCCTGCTGCGCTTCGGCGACCTGGTGCACCAGCTGATCGAGGAGGCGGTGTACCCGCAGACCGCGCAGTGCATCTACGGCCTGGCGCTGCTGCTCGACCGCGGCATCCTCTACGAACCGCCGCTGGTGCCCGCGCTGTGGCGGCAGCTGACACTGGAGCTGTCCGACGCCGCGCGGGAGCGCCTGACGTCGGTGTTCGGCGACGAACCGAGCCCCGAAGCGCGGCTGGTCGCGGGCGTGCTGTCGATGCTGGGCCTGCCGCTCGGCGTCGGGCAGGGCGACAACCCGACCTGCCAGTCGGCCCGCGCGCTGTCGATGTGGGCCTACAACGACCCGGACTACCTGCTGCAGATGGTGGTCTGGGCGGCCCGCGACGACGAGATCACCATGCACTTCGAAGGGCAGCCGATCTCGTCGAGGGACAGCGAGACCGGGGTGGCGACCACCCTGCCGACCGACCTGGACCCGGTGTCACTGCTGGTGGTGCCGCACCTGGACCGGATCTACGCCGAGATGGGGCGGCGCTGCGCCGACCGGCCGGGCGACCCGCACCGGTGGGTCAACCCCGAGTTCCACGGCTGGTGGGCGGCCCGCGGGTTCCGGATCAACGTCGACGTCGAGACCGGCAACCTGATCGACCTCGACGCGTTCCTGCGGCAGTTCCACGCCAGCTACCACCCGGAGTACAACGGCGGGCAGCCGCTGATCCACCCGCAGCCCGCCGGGGTCGCGGTCACCGACAGCGCGGCCCGCTACGTCGGCTGGCACGCGATCACCATCCTGCGCGTCGCCCTGGACCCGCAGGAGGTCATGCGGGTGTACTTCTACAACCCGAACAACGACAGCGGCCAGGACTGGGGCGACGGCGTCGTGGTCTCCACCGCGGGCAACGGCGAGCGGTTCGGCGAGGCCTCGCTGCCCTTCGACGAGTTCGCCTCCCGGCTCTACATCTTCCACATCGACCCGCTCGAACGCGGCGAGCCGGAGAAGGTGCCCGCCGAGTACGTCGAGCGGATCATCGGCTTCATCGAACGCAGCTGGGGCGCCGACCGGCTGCCCTCGGGCAGGCTCCAGGCGCTGAAGGCCCCGCACGACCGCTGAGGGCCCCGGTCCGGGGGCGCTCCCGCACCCGGGACCGGGCCCTCCGGCTCGGCTCAGCCGGCGTCGGGCAGGTGGATGTCGGTGACGCGCACGTCCACGGCTTCGACTTCCAGGCCGAGGAACTGCTCGACGGCTTCGATCACGTCGGTCCGGAGCTGCTCGGCCAGCGCCTTGACCGCGTGACCGAACTCGATCACCAGCGGGATCTCGATGAGGGCGACATCGCCCTCGATGCCGACGGAGATGCTCTCGCCGAGTTCGTGCACGCCTTCGACCTTGCGGGCCACCATGGTCACGACCTTTGTGACGACCCCGTCGTCCACCGAGGTGTTACCGCGAACGGCCGCGGCGGGCCTGGCCGGCGCCGCGACGGTCTCTTCCTCTTCCTCTTCCTCGGTAGCGGTCTCGGCTTCTGCGGTGATGTCTTCGGGGGCGGTCGCCTCGTCGGCCTCTTCGGTTTCGTCCTCGTCTTCGACCTGCTCGTCCGTGTCGACGTCTTCGGCGGCGTCGGTTTCGGCGGTGTCGTCAGCGATGGTGTCGGTGTCGGTTTCGTCGGCCTCGGTGTCGGTTCCGGCGGCGCTGTCGGACTCGGCTGCCGCCGGTTCGACGACCACAATCGCGGTCGGCGCGGTCGCGGAGTCGGCCAGGTCGGCCTTGTCGTCCACGATCGTTTCGGTGCCGCGGGTTTCCGGGGTGCTGGTGCTCGCGGCGTACTCGCTGGGCGTGCGGCCGAAGATGCTGTTGACGACGTCGGACATGGTTTCCCCTTTTCGGGAGCGGAGGATTCGGGAGAGCGCGAGCAGGCGGCGCCGAGCCAGGGGTCCGTCGAAGATCTTGATCGCCAGCCCCTGCCTTCGAGATTTCCTTGTGTCCCACAGATGTTCAGCTCGAGGAAGATGGTCGCCTGTTGCTCGTACCCGGCAGTCCTAGAACCTCGGCGCCCCCTGCGTCAAGGGGTTCACCGGAAACTTCGGCGCCATGACACCGAACCGGGATCTCCCGGCCGGTCGATTGACCGAACTCCCCGGCGGCGGCTAGAACGGCGGGATGACCCTTCTCCCCGTACTGGCCGCCGCCGGCTTGCTCTTCGCCGCCGATCCCTATGCCGACGCGATCGCCCCGAGCACGACCGCGGTGGTGCAGAACGGCGCGAACGCGCTCGGTGCGCCGGACGGCCAATTCGCCACGGTGTCCGGGAACGCGAATTCCCACGTCGTGTTCGACCTCGGCGCCGGCGAGGAAGGCACCGGCGATCTCCTCGTGCACTTCCACGGGTTCGACCTGGTTGTGCAGACCGCCGTGGAATTCCTCGACGGCGCCGGAAAACCGATTTCGACCGCGCCGCTGGTCATGGTCGGTTTCGGTGCCCACACCGCCACGGTGCAGAACCCGTCCGCCGCGCCCTATCGATTCGTGCGCATCCGGACCGGTTACATTCTCAATCCACTTCAATTCAACGTGGACGCGATCCAGACTACGAATCAGCCGGGGTGACCCCGGCCGAAACGGGAAAATTGCTGCGGAAGGTGTTCGCCGGATCGGTGCGGTGCTTGATCTCCCGCAGCCGGGCGAGCGACGCGGGCGCGAAGGCGTCGGCCGCGGTCTCACCGGGGTTGAGGAAGGTCAGCGGTTTGCGGCCGCTGACCGGCAGCGCGTCAGCGAATGCTCGCTGCCGGGCGGCGACCGCCGCGGCGGTCGCCGGATCGGCCGGAATTCCGAACAGGTACAACGCATAGGGCTCGGTCAACGGGCCGTGCGGGCTGTCCGACGGCCGTGCGAATGCGCCGCCGAGGTGCCGGATCTGGACGCTCATCAGGGGCGCGATCGGCTCGGCCAGCAGCGTTTTGACCGTGACCTCGTCGAATGCGGTCAGCAGTTCTCCCCGGGAGAGACCGGCGCCGGGATCGGTGGGTTCGGCGGTGATGGTGCCGAGTTCGGAGACGGGCAGCATCCGCCTGCTGTCGGAGATCGGCTGGGGGAGCCGGTCCAGTGGGGCGAGCAGTTCCCGCGCTTCGGCCGCCGTGCCGAGGTGGGTGAGGTCGATCGCCACCATCGGCGCCGAACCCGGGAAGTGCAGCAGTTCCAGCCAGGCGGTCAGCTCCTCCGGCGCGGTGGCGGTGAGCTTCCGGTACGCCTCGGCGACCTCGGAGGTGTGCTCGCCGGACCACAGCATCCGGCCGCCGTAGAGGTGTGGTGCCGGGTGCAGCGCCACTTCGAGCGAGGTGACGACGGCGAAGTCGCCGCCTCCGCCGCGCAGCGCCCAGAACAGGTCGGGTTCGGTGTCGGCATCGACTCGCCGGGCGCGGCCTTCGGCGTCCACGATGCCGAACGCGGTGACGCTGTCGGCGACCCAGCCGTGGGCGCGGCCGAACCAGCTCAGCCCGCCGCCGAGGGCGACCCCGGTGACGCTGACGACCGGGGAACTGCCGGGCAGGCCGGTCAATCCGTGTGCCGCGGCGGCGCTCTGCAGGCGGCCCGACGCCACACCCGTGCCGATGCGGGCGCGGCGCGCGACCGGGTCGATCTCGATCGAGTCGAGCCGCCGGGTGCGCAGCAGGATGGTGCCGCCGGTGCGCCCGGTGGCGCCGTGCCCGTTGGGCTGGGTGGAAATGCCCAGCCCGGCTCTGCGGGCGTGCTTGACCAGTGCGACGACGTCTTCGGCGTCGGCGGCCTCGACCACGGCGGCCGCGGGCTGCTCGACGGCGAGGTTCCAGGGGCGGCGGACGTGGTCGAAGCCCGGGTCACCCGGCAGCCAGACCTGGCCGCGGACGGTGGAACGCAGGGTGGAGAGCTCAGTCATGATCTTCCTTCTTCCTGGGGGAGGGTTCTTCAGACGGCGGTGGTGGTGGTCTTGCGGGTGGGGGAGAAGCCGAGGGCGACCAGTGCGGTGACAGCGATCCCGGCGGCCGCGGCGAACACGGTGATCCGCAGGCCGGTGAGCGTGGCGCTGTGGGTGTTGGCGATCGCCACCAGGACGGCCAGGCCGACGGCGCCGCCGATCTGCTGGGCGGTCGAGGTCACCCCGGAGGCGACGCCCTGCTGGTGGGCCGGGGTGCCGGCGGTCGCGGCGCCGAACATCAGCGTGTAGCCCGCGCCCTGCCCGATGCCGAGCACGACCAGTCCGGGCAGCAGGGAGAGGTAGGAACCGTCGGCGCTCAGGCTCAGCCCGAGGACGGCGGTGCCGATGCCGCCGACGGCCAGGCTGGCGAGCATGGCGGTCCGGGTGCCGCGTGCGGTCGCCAGCCGCCCGGCGAGCTGGGAACCGGTCACGATGGCGGCCATCGGGACCAGGAACGCCAGTCCGGTGCCCAGTGCGTCGTAACCGCGCACCACCTGGAAGTAGACGGTGAGGAAGTACAGCAGGGAGCCGAAGGTGGCCATGTAGAGGAACGTCACCAGCACGCCGGTACCGAGATCACGGCCACGCAGCAGGTGCAGCGGCAGCAACGGGTCGGCGCTGCGCTTTTCGATCCCGGCGAACAACCCCAGCACCACGATCCCGGCCGCCGCCGCGAGCACCACGACCGGCGCGCTCCAGCCCGACTCGGGTCCCTGCACCAAGGCGAACACCACGAGCGTGGTTCCGGCGGTCGCGGTGAGCGCCCCGGCCAGATCGAACCGGCGCCCGGCCACCCGCACCACGCGGCGCGGGATCAGCGGCAGGGCGAGCAGGGCGGCGGCCGCGGCGAGCGGCACGTTGACCAGGAACACCGCGGCCCAGCCGAAGGCGTCGGTCAGCACCCCGCCCAGCAGTGAACCGAGGATCATGCCGCTGCCGCCCGCGGTGCCCCAGACGGCGAAAGCCCGGTTGCGTTCGCGCCCGGCGGCGAACCCGGTGGACACCAGGGTGAGCGTGGCGGGGAAGAGCAGCGCGCCACCCAGCCCCTGGACCGCCCGCGCCGCCACCAGCGGCAGCGGCGTGGTGGCCAGCCCGCCCGCCAGCGAAGACACCGCGTACAACGCCAGCCCGAGCACGAACATCGGCCGCGGCCCGAACAGGTCGACCGCCCGCCCGCCGAGGAGCAGGAAGCCACCGAAGGCGACCGCGTAGGCGCTGACCACCCATTGCAGCGTCTGCGCCGAGAACCCGAGCGTGGTGCCGATCTCGGGCAGTGCCACGTAGACGATGTTGTAGTCGAGCGAAATGATCAGCTGGGCGAACGCCAGCAGCCCCAGCACGATCGCGGGGCGGTGGAAGGATTTTTCCTTCGTGGACATCGGTGCTCCTCGTGGTGACCAGCTGAACCGGACACCACAACGATCACCGGGAAGCGGGGTGTGAACAACGAGGAACTACGCAACGATCGATAACCTTGGGGTTACCTATCGGGCCGCGAGCAGCGCCCGGGCGAACCGGGCGTGCCCGGCGGCCAGCCCGCGGGTGAGCAGCACCGAGAGCACCGCGAAGACGAACCCGAGCGCCGCCCACGGCAGGGCTTCCAGCGGGGTGTCCACGGTGACCCAGTGCAGGCTCTCGCTGGGGAAGCGGTACGCGCCGTCGTCGACGAAGTGGTAGAAGACCGGCAGGGCGAGCAACGCCACGCTCATCGACCAGGACCCGACCACCAGCGAAAACTGGAGGACGCCGAGCGGGAAGAGCAGGAAGACGTAGAGCAGGTCCCGCCAGGTGGCGCCGTCCCTCAGCGGCGCGGTCCACCGGCGGACCTGCCCGCCCGCCGGTGGCACCAGGTGGGGCGCCGGGATGTAGGTGCCCAGCATGGTGTGGACCCGCGCGCGTTCCATCCGCGCGACAGCCCTGGCCAGCAGGGCGGTCAACCCCAGCAGCGGCAGCCCGATCAGCACGACCGACAGGGAGAAACCCAGCGAAGTCAGGGCGAACAGGATCGAAAAGCCCGCCACCCCGATGGGCAGGTTCATCAGCAGGTAGGCCAGCGCCCGGAAGAACCGCCGGCGCGGCGGCCGGTCGGCGGATTGTTCGGCCTTGGCCATGACATTCTCCATTCCGGTGACCTCAGGGCAGGAAAACGCCCCAGTAGAGTCCCCAGGGAATCAGCAGCAACGCACCGCCCAGCGGCAGAGCGAGGATTTTCCGCTCTTTGCGGACCTCATTCGCCCGCCACCACTGGACGGCCGCGACTCCCGCGAGGACGAGCGTGCCGAGCGCGAGCACCTGGGTCGCCAGCCAGAACACCGGCCTGCCCCACAGCACCGGGCCGACCTCCTCGCCACCACCGGTGAAGATGAGCATCACGAACGACATCGAGCCGAGCACGGTCAGCAGTCCGGTGATCGAGGCCCAGTGCGCCGGTGCCACCGCGTTCCGTGGCTTGCCGCGAACGGCCCGGAAGAGGGCGGTGAACGGGTAGGCGGCGAAGGCCACGACCAGTGCCAGCAGCGCGAATCCCTGCACCCACAGTGATTCGTACCAGGCGAGCGGGGTGACCTCCGCCGCCGGTTCCTCCTGGGCGGGCAGCGGGCCCGAAGCCGCCGCCGGTGCGCCGCCGGTGATGTCCTTCACCCACGAACCGACGAGCTCGGGGAAGTCGGGAACGAAGCCTTCGAGGCGGTCGAAGCCGTCGGTGGTGTGGACCAGTGCGTGGTGCGCCTGCGGGAAGGTGCGCATGGTGAAGGCGGGGTTGTCGGCCTGGGTGGCGGCGAACAGGGCGGCGGCGTCGCGCGGCGGGCTCTGCCGGTCCTGCGCGCCCCAGATCGCGAGCACCGGAATACGTAGTTCCTCCAGCGCCGGTTCGGGATCGAAGTCCGCCTCCGGGAAGAGCCCGGCTTCCGCCGCGATCCGGGTGGCGGTGACCGAGGCGAGGTCGAGCACCGACTCGCTGGACACCCCCTGCTTGCGCATCCACTGCCGGTAGCTCCAGGCCTGCGCTTCCGAAGGGCTGACCCCGTTCGCGCCCACGACCACCAGGAACGCGGCGTGCTCCGCCCGGGTGGCGGCCAGCGGGGCCACCCAGCCGCCTTCGCTGAAACCCCACAACCCGGTGCGGGCCGGATCCACTTCGGGCCGGCCGCGCAGGTAGTCGAGCGCGGCGACGGCGTCGTCGGCGAGCCCGGAGAAATCCCGCTGCATCAGGGAATAATTGCTGGTGTCCTTGTCGTAGATCAGCGACACCACGCCCTGGGCGGCGAAGGCTTCCGCCTGCTTGCGCAGTTCCTCGCGCTTCCCTTCGCCGGAGCCGTGCACCAGCACCATCGCCGGCCGGGGGGAGCCGTCGCCGGGCGGGACCACCAGGGACCCGTGCATGGTCTTGCTCGCACTGGTGAAGGAGATCTCGGTATGGCGGAACGCGGACGGCTGCGCCGCGCTCGCGGACGCGAGGCATGACGGGAACAACGCCGCGAACACGGTGAGCAAAACCGCCGTTCGTCCTGTCAGGCGCATGGCACCGTGTTCCTTTCCTCGAACGAAACGTATTCTAGAGGTGGTTCGCTGGTGGTTTCCCCATGAACCATTCCTAGTGTGCCGGAAGTTGTCGGAATACCGGTCGTCGCCGGAATTCCTCGTTCTGCGGAACGAATTCCGTGAAACGGGGAAAAATGCGCCCCGCCGCGAGTGCATTCATCACGTGGATGGGTGCCATCACCGACATTCATTTCCGTGATCGCGCGGCCTCCGTCACAGTGGTGCTCCCACGGTAAAACGTTTCAATCCCGTCTCGCGGTGGGCGCGGCGGAGAACGGAAACCTCGGCATGGCAACGAAGCTCGGCTCGAGACGGCGCGGCGGCCCGTCCACGGTCCCCTGGTGGTTCCTCACCCCGGCGCTGGCCTTCTTCGTGTTCGTGGTCGTGGTGCCGAGCGTCCAGGGCGCGGGCTACGCCTTCACCGACTGGGACGGCATCAGCCCGGCACCCGACTTCGCCGGGCTGGACAACTTCCGCACCCTGATCGACGACGAGACCGCGCGCCTGGCGCTGGTGAACACGCTGCTCGCGGCCGTGGGCATCACGGTGGTGCAGAACGTGATCGGGCTGCTGCTGGCGCTGGGGGTGCACGCCCGCATCAAGAGCCGGACCGTGCTGCGGGTGTTCTTCTTCGCCCCGGCGGTGATCACCCCGGTGGTCACGGCGTACCTGTGGAAGTACCTCTACGCCCCGGAGGGCGCGATCAACGCCCTGTTCGCCGCGCTGGGCCTGGATTCCTGGCGGCAGGACTGGCTCGGTGACCCGGACCTGGCGCTGTGGTCGGTGGTCGCGGTGGTCATCTGGCAGTTCGCCGGCTACTCGATGGTGATCTTCCTCGCGGGGCTGCAATCCATCCCGCAGGAGGTCTACGAGGCGGCCGCGCTGGACGGGGCCGGTGCGCTGGGCCGGTTCTGGCACGTCACCCGGCCCATGCTGGCCCCGGCGATGACGATCAACCTGATGCTGTCGGTGATCGGCGGGCTCAAGCTGTTCGACCAGGTGTGGGTGATGACCCAGGGCGGTCCCGGCGGTGCCACCGACACGCTGTCCACGGTGATCTACCGGCAGGCGTTCCAGTTCAACGACTTCGCCTACAGCATCGCGCTCGCGCTGGTGCTCACCGTGCTCGTCGCGGTGATCAGCGCGGTGCAGTACCGGGGGCTCCGGCGGCGGGAGGACTTCTCGTGAACCGCTACACCTGGCGCACCGCCGTGCTCGAAGCCGCGATGGTCGTCGCGGCCCTGGTCTTCGCCTTTCCGGTGTACGTGCTGGTTTCCCTGTCACTGCGGGAGCCGGGGGACCAGAGTTCCCCGATCGCGCTGTCCACGCCGACGCTGGTCAACTACGGCGACGCGTGGCAGCAGGCCGGGCTCGGCTCAGCGCTGCTGACGAGCACGCTGATCACCGCCGGCAGCGTGGTGCTGGTGGTGGTGCTCTCGGCGATGGCGGCCTACCCGCTGGCGCGGAGCACGCGGACCTGGTCGAAGGCGGCGTTCGGGCTGTTCATGCTCGGCCTGCTGCTGCCGTTCCAGCTCGCGCTGATCCCGCTGTACCAGACCATGCGCGACCTCGGCCTGCTCGGGAACCCGCTGGCACTGGTGGTGTTCTACACCGGCCTGCAGACGCCGTTCTCGGTGTTCCTCTACACCGGATTCCTGCGCGCGCTCGACCCCGCCTACGAAGAAGCCGCGCTGATCGACGGCTGTGGTCCGCTGCGGGCGTTCTTCTCCGTGGTGCTGCCGCTGCTGCGCCCGATCACCGGCACGGTGGTCATCCTCAACGCGATCTTCGTCTGGAACGACTTCCTCACCCCGCTGCTCTACCTCAGCGGCACCGGGCAGCAGACGGTGCCGGTCGCGCTCTTCGGCTTCGTGGGCCAGTACGTGTCCCAGTGGCCGATGGTGTTCGCCGGGCTGGTCATCGGCACCGCGCCGATGCTGCTCGTCTACTTCGCCCTGCAGAAACGCGTCATCCAAGGATTCGCCGGCGGCCTCAAGGGCTGACCGGCGCCTCCACTCGCCACCCACGGAGCACAACCATGCCCACTCGCACCCCCGGCCGCCTCGCGGCCACCGTCCTCACCGCCGCGCTGGCCCTGTCCGGCTGCGGTTCCGGATCGTCCACATCGGACCCGAACAGCCTCGAGGTCGCCGCCAACGCCACCGACCGGACCGCCATGGACGCGGTGGTCGCCGCGTTCGAGCAGGCGAACCCGGGAATCCGGGTGACGGTGACCTACGCCGACACCGATCAGCTGCAGAGCACGCTGCGCACCCAGTTGTCCTCCGGCACCGGCCCGGACGTGTTCACCGTGTGGCCGGGCAACGGCAATCCCGGTGCGCTGCAGGTGCTCCAGCCCGCCGGGTACCTCGCCGACCTCGGCAGCCGCCCGTTCGCCGGGGGGATCCCGGCTGCCGGCCGCGAGGTCACCCAGGTCGAGGGCAGGACCTATCTGGTGCCCGCCAACTACAGCGGCATCGGCGTGCTCTACACCCAGCCCGCGCTGACCGCGATCGGCGGCCAGGAGCCTCGCACCTGGGACGAGCTGATCGCGTTGTGCGGCAAGGCCCGTGCCAACGGCAAGGTGTTGCTCTCGCTGGGCAACCAGACCCCGTGGGTGACCCAGCTGGTCACCTACGCGCTGGCCGCCACCACCGTGTACGCCGACGATCCCGGGTTCGCCGGGAAGATGGCCGCGGGCCAGGTCCGGTTCGCCGGCTCCGGCTGGCGGATCGCGCTGGAGAAGTACCAGGAGCTGGACCGCGCGGGCTGCTTCAGCGACCAGCCGCTGGGCACGAGCTACGAGAACTCGCTCAAGGACGTCGCGCAGGGCAAGGCCGTCGGCGTGGTGCAGGTGGCCAGCAGCCTCGCGCAGATCCGCGCGGAGGCGCCCGGGGCCGAGCTGCGCATGTTCGCGCTGCCCGCGGGCAACGATCCCGCCAAGACCCGGATGCCCGGCGCCATCTCGGCCGCGTACGGGGTGAACGCCAAGAGCGGGAATCCTGAGCTGGCATTGAAGTTCGCCGACTTCCTGGGCTCCGAGCAGGGGCAGAACCTCTACAACGAACAGGGCGGCACCCTGCCCGCGATCCCCAACGCGAGCTTCCGCGCCGACCCCGCGCTCGGGGTGCTCGACCAGCGCCTGCGGGCCGGGACCACGGTGCCGTTCATGGACCAGCTCTGGCCGAACCCGAAGGTGCAGCAGGAGCACTTCAGCCAGGTGCAGAAGCTCTTCTCCGGCTCCGCCACCGTGCCGCAGGCCCTCGAAGCACTGGACAAGGCCTACGCCGCCCACTGAAAACCCACCGATCGGAAGGCCGACATGGATCGACGTAGCTTCATCTCAGCCGCCCTGCTCACCACGCTGGCCGCCGCGCTCGCCCCGGGCGTGGCACGCGCCGCCGACCCCAGAGTGGACCAACTGCTCGCCAAGATGAGTCCGGCGCAGAAGATCGCCTTGCTGCGCTGCGACTTCCCAGCCTTGGCCAGCCTCGGCATCCCGGCGTTGAGCATGGCCGACGCGTCCGCGGGACTGCGCGGTGAAACCGGCGTCACGGCGTTTCCCGTGCCGCTGGCCCAGGCGGCGACCTTCCACCCGGACCTCGTGGGGAAGCTCGCCACCGCGGTCGCCGCCGAGGGCCGGGGCAAGGGGTTCACCAACCTGCTCGCGCCCACCGCCGACATCACCCGCACCTGGCACTTCGGCCGCCAGTCCGAGGGCTTCGGGGAGGACCCGCACCTGTCCGGGGTGCTCGCCGCCGCGGCGGTCAAGGCACTGCGGCAGGGTCGCGTGGTGGCCACGCTCAAGCACTTCGGTGCCTACACCCAGGAGCTCGACCGGCTGGTGGTCGACGTCAAGGTGGACGAACGCACGCTGCACGAGGTGTACCACGCCCCGTTCCGCGCGGCGGTCGAGGCGAATCCCCTGGCTTCGGTGATGCTGGCCTACCCCCAGGTGAACGGCACCTACGCGGTCCAGCACCCCGGGCTGTTCGACGACCTCAAGCGGCTGCTGGGCCTGCAGGGCTACACCGTGCCGGACTTCTGGGCCGGTGACGACCAGATCGCGGCCGCCAACGCGGGGATGGACCTCGCCGGGCTCGGTCCCGGCGGGGTGCGCGTGTCCGCCGAGCAGCTCGCCGCGGGGGTCCCGGCGGCCCGCATCGACGACGCCGTGCGCCGGATCCTCGGCAGCATGTTCGACGCGGGCCTGTTCGACCACCCGCTCCCGGCACCGGCACCGGTGGTCACCACCCCGGCGCACCAGGCACTGGCGCACGAGATCGCCACGCACGCCACGGTCCTGCTGAGCAACCGCGATTCGATGCTGCCGTTGACCCCGGCGGTGCGGACACTGGCCGTCATCGGCGTCACGGGCACCGGCGCGCTGACGGGCGTCTCCGGCTCCAGCTACGTCGACCCCGGTGCCTGGACCACGCCGCTGCAGGCGATCCGCGATCGCGCGGGCTCGGCCGTCGGGGTGACCACCGCGCCGGGCACCCTGGGCGACGTGCCGCTGCCCCTGGTGCCCGGCACCGCCCTTCCCGGTGGCCTGACCGGCACGTTCTACGCGGGTCCCCAGCCGGCGGGCACGCCGGTCGCCACGCGGAAGGTGTCCACACTGGACTTCTCGCAACCGCCGGTCGCCGGGCTGCCCGCCGTGTGGTCGGCGCGGTGGACCGGCACCCTGAGCCCGCCGGTCACCGGCCTGCACCGCTTCTCCCTGCTCGCGTCCGGGACGGCGAAGCTGGTCGTCGGCGGCAAGACCGTCGTTTCCGGCACCCGGCACATGAAGCGGTTCTTCCTCGGGCCGTTCGACTACCCGCTCCAGGGCACCGCCCGGCTCACCGCCGGGCAGCCGGTGCCGATCACCGTCGAATACACCAACAGCACCGGAACGCCCGGCGAAGCCGCCCTCACCCTCGGCTGGCAGCCCGATTCGCTCATCCCCGCCGCGGTGGCTACGGCCGCGAAGGCCGACGCCGCGGTCGTCGTGGTCAACCGCGTCGCCGGTGAGGACATGGATCACTCGACACTGGCACTGCCGGGTGATCAGGACGACCTCGTCACCGCGGTGGCCGCCGCGAACCCGAACACCGTGGTCGTCCTCAACACCGACGGGCCGGTCGCCATGCCGTGGCTGAACTCGGTCCGTGCCGTGGTGCAGACCTGGTACGGCGGACGCGGTATGGGCACCGCGCTGGCCGCCGTCCTCTTCGGAGACAGCGACCCGGCCGGGCGGCTGCCGGTGACCTTCCCCGCCTCCGCGGCGCAGGGACCGGCCGGCTACCCCGGCACCGGGCAGGTGGTGCGCTTCGACGAGGGCGTGCACGTCGGCTACCGGTACTACGACCGCGCCGGGCAGCAGCCCCTGTTCCCGTTCGGCCACGGCCTGTCCTACACCACCTTCGTCCTCGGGGGCCTGAACCTCACCCGGACCGCCGGGAAGGTGACGGCCACCGCCACGCTCACCAACACCGGCACCCGGGCGGGCTGGCAGACCGTCCAGCTCTACGCCGCCCTGCCCGCCGCGGCGGCCGCGGAACCACGACGGCTCGTCGGTTTCCGCAAAGTCCACTTGGGAGCGGGGCAGCACACCCAGGTGAGCATCACGGTTCCCGATCGCGCACTGTCGATCTGGGACGCCGCCGCCGGCCGGTTCGTGCTCACGCCCGGCCTCTACACGCTCTCGGCGGGCACCTCCTCGCGCGACCTGCCCGTCCGGCGCTCGATCACCCTGTAAGCGACGAATGACCGGCATGACCTGCACGACCTGGAGGATCTGATCGACGTCGTGAAGACTCGAAAGTGTGCCCACGCGGGTGGTCGCCGCTCACGATTCCATTACGGACAGACGAGCGCTCTGACTTCAGATCAAGTCCCGATCGCTGGGCCTACCTGGCCGAGGGCAACGCGAAGCAGGCTCGCAAACGCGTCGGCGCTGATGTTCTGCTTCGTGACGACGACCCGCACGGGCCCTGGGACGACCAGCTGGCGTTCGTCACCCCGGAGGAGGCACGTCGCCGGCTCCGGCCGGACATCGCGGCTTTGATGGACCGGGCACTCGCGGCGTTGGCGGGCGGTGGTACGAACTACGCCGAGCGGCGCTGACACCTTGTCGCCGCGGGACTCGGAAGCGGTCAGCCGCGCATCGCTCATGTAGCGCTTGACCCTGGAGCCGTACCCGCGTGCTCGATTGGCCGGGGTCTGGCCCTCGTGTCAGGGTGGGGGTATGACAGCACCGGGTCCGGAGCCGGACGACGCACCAGGGCTGGAGCCGGGCGGTTCGGTCTCGCCCGGGGACACGCCGCCCGACGCGGGCCAGACGTCCGGGCTTTCCCACCCCCAGCCCATGCCCTCGCGAGCCGTGCCGATCACCGTGCTCGTGGTGCTCGGCGTGCTGGTCCTCGGCGTGGCGGCCTTCTTCGTGCTGCGTGCGCTTGACTTCTTCAACTAGGCGCTGCCCGGTGGATCTGGGCGCGGAGAGCGCGACCTTGACCCGCCGGACATGCACGAAGGGGTGAATCGCTCTAGGCTGAGCTTGCATCGGTTGTGCATCGGTGCGGACGCCTGAAGCTGGGAGAGCATGGGTGAAACGGATTCCGGGCCCCGCCGAGCGGGTGGTGGTGATCGGCGCCGGGCTGGCCGGGCTGGCCGCGGCGGCGCACCTGACCGGTCGCGGCCGGTCGGTCACCGTGCTGGACGACCGCGAAGGCCCCGGTGGGCGGGCGAGCGGGCACCAGCTGGACGGGTACTCGATCGACACCGGCCCCACGGTGCTGACCATGCCCGGCATCCTGGGCGACACCTTCGCCGCGCTCGGTGAGGAGCTGGGGGACTGGCTCGAGCTGAGCCGGCTGGACCCGGCCTACCGCGCCCTCTTCGCGGACGGCTCGCACCTGGACGTGCACACCGGCGCCGAGGCGATGGCCGAAGCGGTGCGCGCCTTCGCCGGGCCGGCCGAGGCCGAGGGCTACCTCCGGCTCCGGGCTTGGCTGAGCGAGCTGTACACCGTGGAGTTCGAGCGGTTCATCGCGTCGAACTTCGACTCACCGCTTTCCCTGCTCTCCCCGCAACTGGCCAAACTGGTCGCGATGGGCGGCTTCCGCAGCCTCGACGGGGCGATCGGGCGCTTCCTGAACGATCCCCGCCTGAAGCGGGTGTTCAGCTTCCAATCGCTGTACGCCGGGCAGTCCCCGCGCCGCGCGCTGGCGCTGTACGCGGTGATCTCCTACATGGACACCGTCGGCGGGGTGTTCTTCCCCCGTGGCGGGATGGGCGCGGTGCCCATCGCGCTCGCCGCGGCGGTGGCCAAGGCGGGCGCCACCTTCGACTACGGGGACCCGGCGGCCTCGCTGGAAATGAGCGGCGGGCGCGTGCACGCGGTCCGGACCGCGGCCGGGCGGCGGCTGCCGTGTGACGCGGTCGTGCTCACCACCGAACTCGACCAGACCTACCGCCTGCTCGGCCGCACCCCTCGTCGTCTGGTACCCCTGCGTCCCGCGCCGTCCGCGGTGGTGCTGCACGCCGGAACCGTGCGCGCGCGAACCGACGTGGCGCACCACAGCATCCTTTTCGGCGAGGCATGGCACCGCACCTTCGACGAGATCATCGGCCAGGGTTCGCTGATGAGCGACCCGTCACTGCTGATCACCCGCCCCACCGCCACCGATCCCGCCCTCGCGCCCGCGGGGCACGACCTGTACTCGATCCTGGCGCCGGTGCCCAACCTCGACCGCGGCCGCCAGCGCTGGGGAGCGCTCGGCCCGCGGTACGCCGACGAACTCGCCCGGCACGTGCAACGGCGGATGATGCCCGGCTTCACCGCCGACATCTACCGGACCTTCCTGCTCACCCCCGACGACTGGGCGGCGCGGGGCATGGTCGCGGGCACCCCGTTCAGCTACGCGCACACCTTCGCCCAGACCGGCCCCTTCCGCCCGGCGAACCTGGTGCGCGGGGTCGAGAACGCGGTGCTCGCCGGGGCGGGCACCGTACCCGGCGTCGGCGTGCCGACCGTGCTGCTGTCCGGCCGCCTGGCCGCCGACCGGATCACCGGAGCACGCCGATGACCCGCGCCGAACTCGACGCCGCGGGCATCACCGGTCCCGAGCTCCGCGCGGCCTACGCCCGCTGCCGCGAACTCAACGCCCGGCACGGCCGCACCTACTTCCTCGCCACCCGCCTGCTGAGCCCGGGCCGCCGTCCCGCCGTGCACGCGTTGTACGGCTTCGCGCGCTGGGTCGACGACCTGGTCGACGAACCCGAACCCGGCACGAGCACCGCGGAACTGCAGGAGCGCCTCGACCGGGTGGACAAGGACCTCGGCGCGGCGCTGGGTGGCGCGCCGGTCAGCGAGCCCGCCCTGGTGGCGGTGGCCGACACAGCGCACCGCCTCGCGCTCGACCGGGCGCTGTTCGACGCCTTCCTCCGCTCGATGCGCATGGACCTGGACACCATCGGGTACGCCACGCGGGCCGAACTGGCCGAGTACGTGCACGGGTCCGCGGAGGTGATCGGCTTGCAGATGCTCCCGGTGCTGGGCACGGTCACCAGCCGCGCGGAAGCGGCGGAGCCCGCCGCCGCGCTGGGCGAAGCGTTCCAGCTCACCAACTTCCTGCGTGACATCGGCGAAGACCTGGACCGCGGCCGCGTCTACCTGCCCGCCGACGAACTCGCCACCTTCGGGGTGGACCGGGAAAGGCTGCGCTGGTGCCGGGCGCACCGGCGCGTCGATCAGCCGGTGCGGCGGGCGCTGGCCGACCAGATTGCCACCACGCGCGCTGTCTACCGCCGTGCGCGTCCCGGTATCGCGATGCTCCACCCGGCTTCACGGCCGTGCGTGCGTACCGCCTTCGACCTGTACTCGCGCATCCTCGACCGGATCGAAGCCGCGGAGTACAACGTCTTCGCCCAGCGGGCCACCGTTTCGCTGCGCCGCCGGGTGGTCGTCGCCGGGGTCGCGGCCGCGCGCGTGACGGTCGCCCGCCTGGGGCGCGGCGCATGAGCGAGGACCGCCGCCGGGTGCTCCACCCACCCGCACCCGGGCTCGCGCACGCCGGCGAACTGCAGCGGCGTCCGCGCGTGGCGGTGGTGGGCGGCGGGATCGCCGGTCTCACCGCGGCGACCGGGCTGGCCGAGCGCGGGGTCGAGGTCGAGCTGTACGAACGCGAGCCCTACCTCGGTGGCCGGGCGGGTGGTTGGGACACCGCACTCGGCGACGGCACCCCGGTGACGATGAGCCGCGGTTTCCACGCCTTCTTCCGCCAGTACTACAACCTGCGGGCGCTGCTGCGGCGCACGGATCCCGGGTTGCGCCGCCTGAAACCGGTGGCCGACTACCCGCTGCTCGACGCCGAAGGCCGGATCGACACCTTCCGCGGCCTGCCCAGCCGCCCGCCGTGGAACGCGCTGGTGTTCGCGCTGCGCAGCCCCACGTTCAAGCTGCGCGACCTGGTGCGGGTGGACCCGGTCCGGGCGTTGTCGCTGGCGACGGTGTCCGTGCCCGAGACCTACCACCAGCTCGACGACATCGACGCGGCGACCTTCCTCGACCAGCTCAACTTCCCGGCCAGCGCCCGGCACCTGGCGTTCGAGGTGTTCTCCCGCAGCTTCTTCGCCTCGCCCGCCGAGCTTTCCGCGGCCGAGCTGGTGACGATGTTCCACATGTACTTCCTCGGCTCCTCGGAGGGCTTGATCTTCGACGTTCCGGAGGACACCTACCCGGCGAGCCTGTGGAACCCGCTGGCCGGGCACCTCGAGGGCCTGGGCGTGCGAATCCACCTCGGTGCTCCGGTGGACGCGGTGCGTGCTGAAGGCCGTGGCGGCTTCCGGGTCGGTGATTCGCTGGTGGACGGCGTCGTCCTGGCCTTGGACGTGCCCGGGTTGCGCGAGGTGATCGGTGCGTCCCCGGACCTGGGAACGTCCGTATGGCGTGAGCGCGTCGACGGGCTGCGGACCGCGCCCGCGTTCTACGTCCGCCGCCTGTGGCTCGATCGTCCACTTCGGACTGATCGCCCGCCGTTCCTCGGCACCGGCAGCCTGCCGCCACTGGACAACATCAGCCTGCTCGACCGGTTCGAGGCGCAGGCCGCGGGCTGGGCCGGTGACACCGGGGGCTCGGTGGTGGAATTGCACGCCTACGCCGTCCACGAGCGGACGGACGACCTCCCGGAGCGGTTGCTGGCCCGGCTGCACGAGATCTACCCGGAGAGCCGGGATGCGCGGATCGTGGGGGAGTTGGAACAGTGGCGCGAGGACTGCCCGCTGTTCGGCCTCGGTGACTTCGCCCGCCGTCCCACGGTCGAGACGCCGGTGCCGGGGTTGGTGCTGGCCGGGGACGGGATCCGCGTGGACCTCCCGGTGGCCTTGATGGAGCGTGCCGCCACCACCGGCTGGCAGGCGGCGAACCGGCTCCTCGCCGGGTGGGGGCTGCGCGGCGAGCCGATCTGGTCGGTGCCCAACCAGGGCCGCCTCGGGCTCCTTCGGGCGGTGGAGGCCCGGCGGGCTACCGCGGACCGCCGGTGACGACCCGGTGCACGCTGAGCAGCACGCGGTAGCCGACGATCAGGATCAGGTGGAGCAGGTAGAGCCACAACGCCAGCGCCACGGTGGTGCCGACGGCCGCCAGCCCGGCGAACGGCAGGCTTCAGTCGATCGGGATGGCCAGGAACAGCAGGAACCCGTGCAGGAAACCGCTGAGCACGGTGCCGATGGCCAGCCCGCCGGCGACCGCCCACCGGTGGGGGACCACGGTGGACGCGGTCGAGCTGTACACCAGCGCCACCGCGACGGAGACCGCGATCCACAGCACGTGGAAGGAGATCGCGATCCCGGCGACCGTGTTCCAGCCGCCCTCGGCGTACCGGCGCGCGATGAGCGGGGCGAGCGCCAGCGCCGCGGCGATGAGCACCGGGCCCGCCACGATCACCGGCAGGAACCCGAGCCTGCCCTTCCAGCCGAGGAACCGGCCGGGCCGCCGGTCGGCCGCCTGGGTCAGGCTGCGCCGCAGTCCTTCGCCGTAGAAGCTCGCCGGGAACAGCATGGCGAGCAGCACGGGCCACGACGCGCCGAGCGCCGCGTCCGTGAGCGTGGTGACCGCCGCGCCCGCGTTGTGCTCGGGAGGCAGAGCCGCCGCCAGCGCCTCGGTTCCTTCGAGGATCACGCCGGAGCCGACCAGCTCGGCGGCTCCCCGCAGGGCGAGCAGGAGCGCGGGAACCAGGCCCAGCACGGCGAAGAAGGTGAGCCCGGCGGCCCACAGCGCTACGTCGCGCCCCCGCAGCGCGGAGATCGCGTGGCGCAGGGAGGCGCGGGCGAGGACGATCACGCGCACCGGGTACCCGCCGGGTGGGAGGGGGGTGTCACGTGAGCGCCGACGAGGATTCGGTGCGGGGCTGGGCTCGGCTGCATGGTGAGGACGTCTCCGGGAATCGGGTCGCGGTGGGCTGGATCCGGCTGATGCACCTGCTGGCGCGGCCGGTGGCGCGCGTGCCGCCGGACGTGTTGTCCGCGGCGGGGGTGCTGAGCACCGCGGGTGCGGTCGTGGCCGCCTCGCGGTGGCCGTGGGTGGCGCTGGTGCTGGTCGTGCTCGGGGGAGTGCTCGACGGGGTCGACGGCGCGGTCGCGTTGCGTGGCGGGCGGGCGCGGCCGCTGGGCGCGGTGGTCGACGCGGTGGCCGACCGGCTTTCCGACGTCGGCCTGGCCGCGGTGCTCGTCGCGCTCGGCGGGGATTTCCGCTGGGCGGCGGCGATCGTCGTCGCGATGTTCCTGCACGAGTACGCGAGGGCCCGGGCGCAGGGCGTGGGCATGTCCTCGGCGGGGGCGATCACCGTGGCGGAACGGCCGACCCGGGTGGTCATCGTCGCCGTGGCCTGTCTCGGCGCGGCCGTGTTCCCTTCGGGCACCCCGTGGACGCAGTGGCCGTGGGCGTCGGTGTGCCTGGTGCTCTGGTCGCTCTGCGCGCTCGCCGGCGGGGTGCAACTGGTGGCCGGGATCCGGCGGGCGCTGGCGGGGCGGGCCTGGCCGGGCTCAGGCATGGCCGACGAGCCCGGCGACGATCTTCGCTGACAGGGCCACCAGCGGCAGCCCGCCGCCGGGGTGGGCCGAGCCGCCGACCAGGTACAGCCCGGGCAGCGGGCTCCGGTTCGCCGGGCGCAGGAACGCCGCCCTGGTCCCGTTGGACGAAGTGCCGTACAGCGAACCGCCCGCGGCGCCGGTGTCGTGCTGCCAGTCGGCGGGCGTGCGCACCGCGCGGTGGACGATCCGGGCGCGCACGTCGTGGCCGCGGCGGGCCAGGACGGCCAGCACGTGATCGGCGTAGTCGTCGGCGACACCGGGCCGGGTCCAGTCCACCGGTCCCTGCCGCGGCGCGTTGACCAGGACGAACCACGACTCGTGCCCGTCGGGCGCGGTGGCCGGGTCGGCGGGGGAGCAGACGTAGACGGCCGGATCGGCGACCGGGCGCGGCCGGTCGCCGAAGATGTCGTCGAATTCGGCGTCGTAGTCGGCGGGGAACAACACGCGGTGGTGCCGGGGCGCCGGGGTGCGGCCTCGAAGGCCCAGCAGCAGCACGAAACCGGACAGCGACGGCGTGGCGGCGGCCAGCGCCCGGCGCGGACCGCGGGCGCGGCGATCGAGAAGCAGGTCCTCGTAGAGGTGGGTGGCGTCGGCGTTGGAGACCACGACGTCCGCGTCCAGCAGGCCGCCACCGGAGACGGCCACGCCACGCACACCGCCGCCCGTGGTCCGCACCGCGCTGACGGGCGTGTCGAAGCGGAAGTCGACCCCGAGTTCGGTGCACCGCGTGTGGAGGGCGTCCGCCAGGCGGCGCAGACCGCCGCGCACGTACCAGCCGCCGAAGCGCTGTTCGATGTAGGGCACCACGGACATCACCGCGGGCAGCCGCCGTGGGTCGGAGCCGCTGTAGGTCGCGTAGCGGTCCAGCAGCATCCGCAGCCGGGGGTCGGTCAGCCACTTGCGGCCCAGCGTCCGCAGCGTGCGCCAGGGCGCGATCCGGTGGAGGTGCCGGGGATGCGCGCTGTGGCGCAGCAGTTCGGGAAGGCGCAGGGGGCGCCGCAGCACGGGGTCTTCCACGAGCGCCCACGTCCGTGCCGCGTCGGTCATCAGGTTCGTCCACTGCGCCGCGGCGGCGGGCCCGAACACCCGGCTCATGGCCGGGCCCACCTCGGCCATGGCGTGCGGCATGTCGAAGGTGGTGCCGTCGGCGAACCGGTAGTGGCAGGCCGGTTCCGCGGGGACGATCTCGAGCAGCTCGTCGAGCGGCGCGCCGGTGTCGGCGAACAGGTCGCGGTACACCTGCGGCAGGGTCAGCAGCGACGGCCCGGTGTCGAAGGTGAACGGCCCCAGCCGCGTGGTCCCGAGCTTGCCGCCGTAGGTCGACGCCGCTTCCGCGACGGTCACCCGGTGTCCGGCGGCGGCCAGTCGCGCGGCCGCGGCCAGCCCGCCCATGCCCGCGCCGATCACGACCACGCGTGCCACTACCGCACCCCCCGCAGCCGCCGGCCCTTCCACACCAACTGCCCGCGGCGGCGCGCGAGCCAGGACCGTCCTAACAGGAGGATCAGCGTGGACACCGAAACCGGGTGCGCCAGCGCGTCCGGCCACGCCCGGCCACGGGTGCGGGCCGCGGTGAGCACCCGGCCCGCCACCGCCGCGGCGTACCCGGCGAGACCGGCTCGCGAGCCGGTGCAGGCGGCGATCGCCGGGACGACGTACAGCCACACCAGCGCGGCCGCCAGGGCCCCGGCTTTGGCCGGGCTCGCGGTGGCCGACCACAGCGACTTCTCGTAACCGCGGCGGAGTTCGTCCCAGCCCTCGTACATCCGGCAGGTGGCCAGCGCGCTGCCGTCGGCCACGACGCCCCGGCCCCCGGCCGCCTTGACCGCGCGCATCAGCGCGATGTCGTCGAGCACCGCGGTGGCCACGCCCTCGAAGCCACCGCACCGGCGCAGCATCGCCGCGGTGAGCACGAAGAACTGGCCGTTGGCCGCGGTCAGCGACGGCCGGGGCGACCGCTCGGCCCAGCGCAACGGCAGGAACGTCAGCCAGGACCACTGCAGCAGCGGCTGCAGCAACCGGGTCGCCGGGTCGTCGGCGGCCTGCCGGGGGAACGGGCACACCGCGTCCAGCCCCTGCCGCGACAGCAGTTCGACCGCCGACGCGACGGCGTGTGGAGCCAGTTCCACGTCCGCGTCGACGAAGACCAGGATCCGGCCGCGGGCGGCCTCGGCGAGCTGGGCGCAGGCATGCGGCTTGCCCAGCCAGCCCTCCGGCAGTGGCGCGCCGGTCAGCACGCGGACCCGCCGGTCGCCGCCCGCCGCGGCACGGGCCACGTCGGCGGTGCCGTCGGTGGATCCGTCGTCGAGCACCAGGATTTCCAGGTCGGGCACGCCGCGCTGGGCCAGCAACGAACGCACTGCGCCCGCGACCCGGCCCGCCTCGTCGCGCACGGGCAGCAGCACCGAAACCGGCTCATTGCACGGTTCGGGGTGCTCGCCGGGCACCCGCACCAGCCGCGTGTTGACGACCGTGTGGGCCGTGGCGAGGACGGCTGTGGCCGCGGCCGTACGCACCACCAGCGTGGACGGCCTCATCGGCGGCCACGCCAGAGCGCCCGGGCGAACGGCAGCGCCACGGCACCCATCACCAACCCGCCGACCAGGGACACCCAGGGACGGCCGAAGAACGCGGCGTGCGCCCACACCGAGGAGAAGTAGGTCCACAGGTACAGCACCGGCGCCGCGCCACCGCGGAGTCTCGGGATCGAGACCCGGTCGTCCGGCAGGAGGCGGTGCAGCAGGAGCACGAGCACGGTCGCCACCAGCAGCCAGCCCGCGAAGTTGGACAGCGGGATGCCGTCGACACCGGGCAGGGTCGCCGTGACGTCCAGCCACCGCCAATGCCCCTCGTCGACCATCTGCGGATCGAGGAACACGTCCCACGACGCCAGCGCCCAGCCGCCGACCGGCACCGCCCACCAGCCTGCCCCCAGTGCCCGGCCGACCAGGAACGCCGGCCACGCCATCATGATCCACGCCAGCGGCACCAGAACCGGTACCGCGAACAGCTCCACGCCCAGGGTGCCGGTGTAGGCGTAGTCACCGAACGGGAAGCCGGTGTGCACGCCGAGTGCCTCGGCGGTCAGCCCGCCACCTCCGGCGACCGCCACCAAGACCACGGCGGCCCGCGTCCCGAACCGGCTCACCGCGTCGAAGACCGACGACGCCGCGAAAGCCACGACGGAGATCGCCGTGGTCGCGAACCGCTGGCCGGGCTCGGACATCGAGTAGAGGATCTGCGCCAGCACCACCAGCGCACCGGCCGACCACGAGAGCCAGGCGGACGCGGTCACCCCGGCGACGTCCTCGCGGACCGCTCGCGCCCGTACCGCCACGGCCGAGGGGATCACCGCCGGCGATGCCCCGAGGCGATCGCCCGCAGCAGGTCCTCGCCCAGCATCCGCCGCCCGCGCCGGTGCTGGATCGCTTCCCGCCGGTCCGGCGCGGCGTGCCCGGCCTCGACCGGCTCGGCCTCTCGTACTCGTCCGGTCGCCGGTTCGGTGACTGGTCGTCCGCCGGTAAGCATGCCGCACCTCCTGTCACCCTGCCCACTTTGTCTCTTTCGCCGAATCCGAGCGGGAGGTACCCGTTGAGCGGCGGGCCAACCCGGGATTCCACGCGCAACCGGTCAAACGCTGCACAACCGATGCATGCCAGGAGCCTACGACATCACCCGGAAGCCCGCATTTCCTGCGCGCGGGCCGAGTTGTGCGATGATTGCCGGTCATGGGACCCCAGCCCGCGCCGAACCAGGTCGACGACCTGGCCCGCAGTGTGTGGACCTCCGGCCGGGTCGCGGAGTTGCTGGGGGTGTCCCCGGTGACCCTGCGGAGCTGGGACGCCCGCTACGGCATCGGGCCGTCCGTGCGCGAGTCCGGCCGCCAGCGCCGCTATTCGGCCGCGGACGTGGCCAGACTGCGGCGCATGCAGAGCCTGATGGAGCGCGGGGTCAAGACCAAGGAAGCCGCGGATCTCGTGCTGTCCGAGCGGACGGGCCGGCACGTGGCCCAGCACACCGACGGCACCATCGAGGCCCTGCACGCGGCCGCGAGCGGGCTGCGCTACGCGACCATGGCCGCCCTGCTCGACGACGCGCTCGCCGCCGCCGGCCCGGTCGAGACCTGGCTGAAGATCCTGGTACCGCTTCTGCATCGCCTCGAACGCGACTGGACCGCCGGTGAACCGTGCTTCGCCGCGGAATGGGCTCTGGCGGGGGAGATCTCCGCGGCGCTGGAACGCCACACCCGCCCCTTCGGCAACGAACCCGGCGGACCGCCGCTGCTGCTCGCCTGCTGTCCCACCGAACGGCACACCCTGCCGCTGGAAGTACTCCGCGCGGCACTGACCGAACGCAAGGTGCCCGCGGTGTTCCTGGGGCCGATGGTGCCGCCGGACACGATCGTGGACCTGACCAAGCAGCTCGCCCCGGAGCTCGTCGTGCTGTGGTCGATGACGCCGAGCACCGCCGATCTCGGCCTCCTGCGGCGTGTCCGGCGCGCGGGCGGGCGCCTGTGCCTGGCCGGGCCCGGGTGGGACCAGTTCCGGGGGCAGCGCGTGCTCCGGGTCAACGACCTCCCCGGCGCACTCACCAGCCTCACCCGGAGCGTCCGGAACTGAACTGAACTGACCGGAACCGGCCGGGCACGAGTTTTCCGTGCCCGGCCGGTGCCGGTTCGGTCAGCTCTGCGGCTGCACCTTTTCCTTTGCTTCCTGGGCGCGACCGGTGACGTCTTCGGCGGCCGAACGAGCCTCGCCGGAGACGTTCGACGCGGCCTCGCTCGCCGCGGATTTGACCGATTCGGCGGCCTGCTTCGCGGGTTCGCTCAGCTGGTCCTTGGCCTGCTCGGCCACCTGCTGCGCGACCGGCTGCACGTGCTCACGGGCGAAGTCCACCGCCTGCCCGGCGGCTTCGATCTCCCGTTTCGACGCGGGCAACAGGGAAGCGGCCAGCCACCCGGCGCCGAACGCGATCAATCCGGCGGCGAGCGGATTGCCCTGGGTTTCGCGCCGCACGGCCTCCGGTGCCTGGCTCACCGCCGACACCGCGGACGAGGCCACCGCCCCGGTCTTGTCCCCGGCGTTTTCCAGTTTGTCGCCCATGGCCCTGGTCCCGCTCTCTGCTGTGCCCATCACCTTGTCCTTCGTCGCGGTGACCGCGTCACGCAGCCGCCCGACCCGCCGCTCGACGATCCGGCCGGGCGTCACCTTTTCGGTGAGCGCGTCCACGTCCCTGCTCAGGTTCTGCTGCGTGTTCTCGATGTCGTGGCGGATTCGATCCGGCTCGGTCATGCTCGCTCACCCTTCAACGCGCCGGGGACCTGCTGGAGGGTTTCCACGGTCTGCTCCGGCTTCGGCTTGACTCGGCGGAGTTCCCGGCGGCCGGTGGCCAGCAGCACCCCGCCGGCCACGGTCCAGAGGCCCGCCACGATCAGGGCCGCCCAGCCCTGGTCCATCACGTTGGCCAGCCCCCACCACAGGGCCAGCGACAGGAAGAGCAGGACCATGTAGCCCGCGAACCCGGCGCCGCTGAGCAGGCCGGCGCCCTTGCCTGCCTTGGCCGCCTCGGTCTTGAGCTCCGCCTTCGCCAGCGTCACTTCCTGGCGCACCAGCGTGGAGAGATCACGCATGACGTTGGACATCAGCTCGCCGACGGACACGTCGGACACATCGGGCTTCGGCGGTGGGGTTCCGGTCGCCCCCGTCATCACGGCACCTGCCCCGGTGCGGGGAACCGCGGGTCCGCCGGCTCAGCGGGTTGCGGGGTGGTGAAGCCACCGGGTGCCGTGGGTGCGGCAGGAGAAACGGGCGGCGGCGGGGCGACGGGCGGTGTCGTAGCGGGTGGCGGGGGTGCGGTGGGCGGCACGGTCCCCGCGGTCGTCGGCGCCACGGGCGGGGGAGTCGCGGCCGCCGGCGGAGCGGAAGGCTGCGGTGGCGCGGAAGGTGCTTGCGCACCACCGGAACCGGCGGCCTGCTCCTCCTGCTTGCCCGCCACCACTCCGCGGGTCAGCCTGCCGACCAGCGCACCGGCGACCACCGCGCCGGCGAGGAAGACGCCGGGCTTGCGCCGGGCGAAGTCGCGGACCTCGCCGAGCAGATCACCCGGTTCACGGGATTCCAGCCAGCCCGCCACCGAGTGGGCCCGCTCGGCGACCTGGCGGGTGACGTCGGAGGCGGTGCCAGCCACCTCCGCCTTCTCCGACATCCGGCCGAGCTGGTCGGCCAGGTCGTGCAGTCCGCGTGCCGCTTTCTGCTGGCCCTCCCTGGCCTGCGCCACCAGGTGTTCCCGGCTTTCCCGCAGCAGGTCCTGGCCTTCGCGCTTGGCGTGCGCGGCGACGTGCTTGGCTTCCTCCGCGGCCGTCTGGGCGACCTCGCCGCCACGTTCGGCGGCGGCCGACCCGAGTTCGGCGGCTTCTTCCTTCGCGACCGCGGGCTTGCTCTGGTGCTGCGGTGGGGACTGGCCACCGACTCCCTGTGTCATGGGGACCTCCTCAGTCACGGTTGCTGTCCCCGCGCGGCTACCCCCGCGATCGGGGGGCAAACAGCGGTCGCGGAATCGGCGCAATCCCGGGTCCGGTGAAAGGGATCACGCGATCCCGATGTTTTACTGATCCACTGTGGACACCGCGCGCAGGACTTCGAGCGCGGCGGCGTGGACACCCGGCGCGGCCGCGAGGTAGTCCGCGCTGGCTGGCTCCCACGGCTTGCCATCGAGGTCGGTGACGACGCCCCCGGCCTCCCGCACCAGCAGCACACCGGCCACGTGCGAGCGCACGTTGTCGAACTGCCAGTGCAGGTCCATCCGGCCCGCGGCGACCAGGGCGAGCTGGTGGCTCACCGGCACGGAGACGCGCACGTAGAGGGCCGACTTCAGCATCGCGGTGAACGAGGCACCCAGGCGCCCGGCGAGTCCGCGGCCGGGTTGCGCCTGGCCGGTGCCCGCCAAGGCACCCTCCAGTGAATCCTTCGCGGAGACCCGCAGCCGCACACCATTGAGGAAAGCGCCGCCGCCGTCGATGGCCGTGTACATCTCGTCGGACAACGGGAAGTAGATCACCGCGAGCACCGGGCGGCCGTCACGGACGAGGCTCACGCCGATGTTCCAGTCGGTCATCCCGTGCACCGCGTTGACGTTGCCGCCGACCGGGTCGACGAGCCACCACTCGCCCGTGGCCAGCGGGCCCGACCCGTGCTCGTCGTCGAGCCACTCCCCGTTCGGGTGAAGTTCGGCCAGCGCCGGGCGCAGGACATCGACGACGGCCGCGTCGTTGTCCCGGAGGGCCGCGAGGAGTTCGGGAAGTCCGGGCCGGCGTGCTTCGGGGGAATAGCGCTCAAGCAGGCGGGCGCCTGCTTGGCGGACGGCGGTCGCGGTGGCGGTGAGCAGTTCCTGACTCATTGACTCTCCTGCATTTGTGGTCGAATAGGATTTACTGTCATGCAAGTGGACCTGAACCTGCTCACGGTGCTCGACGCGCTGCTCGAAGAAGGCAGCGTGATGGGCGCGGCCGAGCGGCTGCACCTGTCGTCACCCGCGGTCAGCCGCACGCTCGGCCGCCTCCGCGCCGTGACCGGCGACGACATCCTGGTGCGCACCGGGCACACGATGGTCCCCACGCCGTACGCGGTGGCGATCCGCGAGGACGTGCACCGGCTGCTCAGGCAGGCCCACGAAGTGCTTTCGCCGATCCGCGAACTGGACCTCGCCGCACTGGAACGCACCTTCACGATCCAGTGCCACGACGCGCTCGCCGCGTCCGTGGTGCCCGTGCTGGTCGGCCGGATCCAGGAGCAGGCCCCCGGCGTGCGGTTGCGGGTGCTGGCCGAGCACTCCGCCGACACCGACGACCTGCGCCAGGGTCGCGTCGATCTGGAACTCGGCGGTGGCAGGCCCACCCTGCCCGAATTCCGGTCCGAGGTGCTCGGGCACGATCCGCTCGTCGTGGCGATGCGCCCGGATCACCCGTGTGCCGAGGACCTCGATCCGCGGTCGTACGCGGCACACCCGCACGTGGTGATCTCCCGGCGTGGCCGCCTCACCGCGCCGATCGACGATGTCCTGGCCGCCGAGGGGCTGCACCGCCGGGTGGTCGCGGCGGTGGCGACCGTGCCCGTCGCCCTGCAGACAGCCCGCCGCGGCGACGTGCTGGTGACCTGCACGGCGATCCTCGGCCGCCCCCTCATCGAGGCGTTCGGGTTGATCACCCGGCCACTGCCGATCGAGTCCCCGGCCGCGGCGATCGTCTGCAACTGGCACCAGCGCTTCGACTCCGACCCCGCGCACGCCTGGCTCCGTGAGCAGGTACGGGCTTCGCTGGCGGAGATCACCGAGGCTTAGGCAGGCAGCGGCAGGGCGACCGTGCCGGGGAAGCGGGGTTCTTCGGCTTCGTCGAGCATGGCCGCGGCGACGGTTTCCCGGCTGACCGTCGCGGTGAGGTCGAACGGGGGCGCGGCTTCCAGGCCGACCGTGCGCCGCCGGGGGCTCACCGGCCCGTCGGCGAGCGCCCCGGCGTGGAAAACCGTGCCTCCGGCGGCGAGGACGGTGTTGTCGGCGTCGACCTTGTCCGCGAACCGGTCGCCCAGCGCCTTCACGAGAATGCCCGCGGCTTCTCCGGCCGCGCCGGCGGACTTGCCGGTGCCGTAGGCGCCGAGCCAGATGAGGCGTTCCGGTCCGGCGGCGACGACCGCCTTGGCTCCGGCCAGCAGCACGCCCGCCCGGTCCGTGCCGAGCGCCGAAAGCACGACGGAGTCCGCGTCGATGATCGCGGCGATGCTCGCCGGGTCGTCCACGTCGCCCGCCGCCTTGCGCAGGCCGGGGGAATCGGGGAGGGCGATGCGCCCGGGATCGCGGGCGATCGCGGTGACGGTGTGACCGCGCCGCAGCGCCTGGCGGGTGATCGCGAGCCCGGTCCGGCCGGACGCCGCGAGGACGGTGAGGTTCATGCCAGGAACGCTAGGGCGCCCGATAGTTAACATCAAATGCAAGTTCGTGAAGAGATGAGTTACTCAGACGCAATCAGCCGCGGAGGTCCGCCAGCACCGCTTTGGCGGCACGCCGCCCGGAGACGAGGGCACCCTGCAGGGAACTGGTGTCGCGGTGGTCGCCGCAGACGTAGAGCCCGGCGTCGAGCCGCACCGCCCGGGTCAGCGGGTGACCGGCCGCCATCACCGGCAGCGCGCGTCCGATCCGGTAGGTGGCGAGCGACGACCAGTCCCTTGTGGACGTTCCGTACAGCTTGGCGAGCTGCTCGCGCACTTCCTCCTCGGTGGTGTCGAGGCGTTCCGGCACGGAAGCCGCGACCAGTGCCCGGCCGGCGGGGGCGTAGGCGGGGGACACCTCGCTCATCACGGCGGTGTTCAGCAGCAGTCCGGAGGTGCCGTCGAGTACCAGGGTGGGTGCGCGCAGGGGTGGTTCGCCGGTGGTGAAGTAGAAGGTGCTCACCGCGTGCCAGCCGGGTGCGGTGACCCCGGGCAGCAACTGTGCCGCGGTGGTGCCGTCGGTGGCGACGACCACCGCCCGTGCCCGGATCTGCTCACCGTCGGCGAGCCGCACCAGGTTCGGTCCGGCGTGCGTCACCGCGCGTCCGAAGTGGACGGTCCCGGCGGGCAGCCCGGCCGCGAGTTGCCGGGGCAGCTCGCGCATCCCCAGTTCGGGCACCGCGCCGCCGCCGAGCAGGAAGCAGCGCCAGATCAGGTGGAACACCCTGGCATCGGTGCGCAGGTCGCGATCGAGGAACACCCCGGCGAGGAACGGCCGGAGCACCTGCTCGACGAGTGCGCCCGACACGCGGGCACGGCTCAGTTCGGCGGCGATCGTCCGGTTCAGCGGCCGCCGCAGCCGGCTGCTCGGCAGCAGCAGATCGCGGGCCGACAGGGCCAGCGTGCCGACGCCGCTCACCGGCGCCTTGGCCGCGAAGCGCGCGAGTCCGGCGAGTGCCTTCGGGTGCCACGGCGGAGCCAGCAATTCGCCCTCGGCCGTCAGCGCACCGCGGGTGAAGGAGCGGAGCCGCAGCGCGTCGAGGTCCACTGTGGACCGGAACGCCGGGTAGGCGGGCAGCAGCACCTGGAAACCGCGGTCGAGCCGGAACCCGTCGACCAGATCGGTGCGCACCCGGCCGCCCACCTCGTCGGAGGCCTCGAGCACGGTCGTGCTCACCCCGCGCCGGATCAGTTCGCCTGCCGCCGCGAGCCCGGCCAGCCCGGCACCGATCACCACCACATCCTGAGCCACGAGCGCCCCTCTGCCGATCGATCACTGCCGTACCAGCAGCGTAGGCGCCCCGGTCCGGCGCCGCAGCGCCGTGAATGTGGCTTTCACGGCGTATTCGGCCGTGAAAGCCACATTCACGGCACGTGTTTCCACCTTGGCGCGGGTCTCGCGCCTGGGCGTGCCCCCTCGGGCGGGAGCCCCTACCGGGGACACGAATGTGGCTTTCGGGGCGGATTCGGCCCCCAAAGCCACATTCGTGTCCCCGGTGGCTTCGGGGGCGGTTGCGGCGAGTGTGGGGGTCGGCTGCGCGAGTGGGGGACTCGGCTGCCTGAACGTGGGACTCGGCTGCCTGAACGTGGGACTCAGCTGCCTGAACGTGGGACTTGGGTGTCTGAACGTGGGACTCGGGTGCGCGAGTGTGGGGTTCGGGTGTCTGAACGAAAACCGGCTCAGCCGCGTTCGGCGGCGTGCACCAGATTGCGGGCCATCAGGCCGAAAACGAGGTCGTGCGCGGGTTTCTGCAGACGCCAGTAGGCGTGCCCGGCCGGTCCGCGGGGAACGAAGCTGATCTTCTGGCGGTAGGAGCCCACCGTCTCCGCGCTCATCTCCAGCAGGGTGCTGCCCGGCATCTTCATGTCGGCACGCAGCACCAGCCGCCGGCGGGCGTCGTCGCGGTGTTCGACGGTCCAGAAGTCGACCACGTCGCCGGAGGCGAGTTCGGCCTGCCGCCCGCGGTACAGGCCCGCGCCGCCCGCCAGGTGGTCGAGCAGGCCGCGCACCTCCCACAGGAGCGGAATGGTGAACCAGCCGCGACTGCCGCCGACAGAGGTGATGGTGCGCCACAACTGCGCGGCACCCGCCCTGGTCGCGCACACCCGCTCGTCGAGGTAGGGCTCGGCCGCCGACGCCGAGGCGGCGGGGGCGATGGCCGCGCGCAACGCGTTGTCCACGCTCGTCGGGCCGCCAGGGGGCGCGGGCAGCCGGTCCGGTGCCGTGTCGATGAGGTCGTGATCGAGCGATTCGAACAACTGCGCGGCGGCCTCGGCCGGCACCGTGGTGGTGAGTGCGGCGGCGCGGGCGGCCAGCCGGTGCGACCACAGCGGCGCCGGGACCGGGACGCGCACGGGCAACCCGGCCACGCGGGCGCAGCGCTGCACCAGGTCGAAGTAGCTCAGCCGCTCCGGACCGGAAAGGGCGAACCGGCCGCTCACCGGGGTCGGCGGGGTGGCCGCGGTGCTCAGGTGGTGCAGCACGTCGTCGATGCCCACCGGACGGCTGGTCCGGCTCATCCACGCCGGGCGCGGCAGCACGGGAGAGGCGTGGGCGAACTGGCGCAGCAGCTCGAAACCGGCCGAACCGCGGCCGATGATCAGGGCGGCTTGCAGGAGCAGCGCGGGGGTCCGTGCGGTGGCCAGCACGTCACCGACCTCGGCACGCGAGGCGAGGTGCTCGGACAACTCGCCCTCCGGCCGCGGGCCGCCGAGGTAGACGATCTGCCGCACGCCCGCGCGGTCGGCCTCGGTGGCGACGATCCGCGCGGCTTCACGGTCCACCTCGGCGAAATCGGGGCGTCCGAGCGAATGCACGAGGTGGTAGACGACGTCGACGCCGTCCAGGGCGGCACGTACCCGGCCGGCGTCGGTGACGTCACCGAAACGGATGTCCGCCAGCCGGGGGACCCGTGCCGCCGACCCCGTCGTGCGGACGAGCGCGCGCACATCGTGTCCCGCTTCGGCCAGCACGGGCACCAGCCGCGAGCCGACACAACCCGAGGCACCCAGGATCAGGCAGCGGCTCATCGGCCCGGCTCCGGAACGCGGCGGGCGCCGTGGACGTGCGGCAGCACCTGGACCATCAGCATCGACCAGAACAGGTGGGTGAGCAGCGGTTCGAGCACCCCGCCGGTGCGGTGGCGCCGCACCCCGAACAGCGTCCCCATCACCACGGCCGCGAGCACCAGCGCCGGATTGCCGGTGGCGGCGGTGGTGGCCACGTAGAGCACCGTCGTGCCGGTCACCGCCTGACCGGGGTGAAACCGCTCGAACCAGGTGCCGCGGAAGAAGACCTCCTCGGCGGCGCCGTTGGCCAAGGCGACCACGAGTACCGCCGGGCTCGACGCGGTGGTGGCGAAGGTGAGTACGCCACCCACCGCGCGGTCGAGTGCGGGGACGCGCCGGATGACCAGCGCGCCGGTGGCGAAGAGGGCGAAGGCACCGGACGCGATCACCGCTGACCTGACCACCCCGCGACCGCTGTAACCCAGGCGGGGGCGGGCGCCGAGCAGGCTGCCGCCGAGCCAGACCGCGGCGACGGCGGTGGTGCGGTGGTAGAACGCGGGGGAGGCGGGCGGGCTGGACAGCGCTCGCCGCAGCAGGGCGCCACCGACCGCGGTGACGCCGGCCAGCAAGGCGTTCTTCGCCTTTCCGGACAGCACCGGCACACCACCTCGCCTCGTTCGTCGAGGCTGACGCTAATCGCGCGGTGGCCGGGCCGCAGGCTGAGGCTGAGGCGGGGTGGCGAGGTGTTCGCCGGTCAGTTCGATGACGGCTTCGAGGAAACGCCGTACGGTGGTGAGGTCGTCATCGCTGAAGTCGGTGGCCACGTCGTGGAGGCGGCCGGCGAGGCCGCCGAAGTACTGGCGGCCGGCGTTGCGGCCGTCGGCGGTGAGGACCAGGCGCACGGCTCGCCGGTCGCGGGCGTCACGGACGCGCTGGACGTGCCCAGCCCGTTCCAGCCGGTCGAGCACCAGGGTGGTGCCGCCGGCGGAAAGGCCGAGCTGGTGACGCAGGCCGCTGACCGTCTGCGGGGTGCCCGCGCGGTCGGCTTGCCCGATCAGGGTCAGCGCCCGCAGATCGACGTGTTCCATGCCGAGCCGCTCGGCGAAGGCTTCGCCCATTCTCAGGCCGAGCAGGCCGTAGTCCCGGAGGAGTTCGCCTATCCGGGCGGTGGTCGAGTTGCGGGCAGCCATGCGCCGATCTTACCCTCAGCGGATGAATAGCTCACCGAATGAACTATCGGGGACGGTGACCGCGGGAGACCGGATCCGGCAGGGCGTGGTGCTGCTCGCGGCGCTGGCGCAGGTCGCCTCGTCGGCGTTGCTCGGCCGGTCGGTGGGTGGTGTGGCCAGGGAGAACGCCTCGGCGATCCTCCCGGCGGGGTACGCCTTCGCGATCTGGGGGCCGATCTTCGCCCTGTCACTGGCCGTGGCGATCGCCGGGTTCGCGCCGTCGTTCACCACGCACCCCGCGGTACGCAGATCGGGGTGGTCCATCGCGATCGCGTTCACCGCCGACGCGGTGTGGGCGGCGGTGTTCCCGAAGGGGCAGTTCGTCCTCGCCCAGTTCGTGATCATCATCGGGGCGGTGGCCGCGATCCGCGCCACGGTCCGGTTCCAGCGCGCCGCCGACGGCAACCGCGTGGTCGCGGTGCTCTTCGGCGGGACGTTCGGGTTGCTGGCGGGCTGGCTCACCGCGGCGATGTTCGTGGGCCTGGCGAACACGCTGGTCTCGGCCGGGATGTCGGGGACCAGCGGCTGGCCCGGCGTGGTCGGGGTGGTGCTTTTGCTGGTGGCCACCGGGGTGGCGGTGGCCGTGGTCCGGGCGTGCGCGACCGGCCCGCTTCCGGGCTCGCTCGCCTACGCCGCCGCGGTCGCCTGGGGCCTGCTCGCGATCACCGTCGAACAGTGGAGCGTGGTGCCCATGACCGCGTACACCGCGCTCGGCCTGGCGGTGGTCCTGCTCGCCTACCTCGCGGTGATCCATCACCTGCGGCACCGGCCCGTCCCCATCCGACGACGGCGGCGGCGACCCCAGCGCGTACCCGAACCCGGCTGATCAGGGCTTGCGGCCGACCGTCGCCACGATGCAGTTGCCGGCGTCGGGGCGGGGGGTGGTGCGCGGGCCGGTGGGGTACCACTCGTCGTTGACGACCAGGCCGGGCGGCAGCAGTTCCAGGCCGGTGAGCATGCCCTCGATCTCCGCCCGCGTGCGGAAGTAACCGCGGCTGATGCTGGCGTTGAGGATTTCCTGGACCCGGTGGGCGCTGGGGCTGTACTCGTTCTCCGGGTCGAAGAAGTGCGAGAAGACCACGTACGAACCCGAAGGCAGCGCGTCGATGTACTGCCGCATGATCTCGGCCGGGGGGAGGCCCTCGTCCGGGTTGTGGTGGTGCAGCGTCGCGACCTGCAGCAGCGCGAGCGGCCGGGTGAAGTCCAGATGCCGGTGCACCGTGTCGTTCTTCAGCACCGCGGGCGGGTCGAAGATGTTCGCGCCGACGAGGAACGTCTTGTCGTTGTCTTCGAGCAGGGCGCGCCCGTGTGCCAGGACGACGGGGTCGTTGTCCACGTAGACCACGCGGGAGTCGCGATTTTCGCGCTGCGCGATCTGGTGGGTGTTTTCCGCGGTGGGCAGGCCGGACCCGCAGTCGAGGAACTGGTCGATGCCCGCCTTGCGCGCCAGGAACTCCACCGCCCGGATGAGGAACTTGCGGTTGGTGACGGCGATCTCGTTGACCTCGGGCACGGCCGCGTTGAGCTGGGCCAGCAGTTGCCGGTCGACCTCGTAGTTGTCCTTGCCGCCCAGCGCCGCGTCGTACGCCCTGGCCACGCTCGGCGTGGTGGTGTCGATCCCGGCCGAGGGCAGTTCGGGCTCGGCGCGTTCGTCGGCCATGGAGAACCTCGCAATGAATTAGATCGTGGGCCAGCCGCCGTGTGGCGCGGTTCACGTACCCTACCGGGCACGGGAAACGCGGGAACGCCCCGTGTCGCCGCGGAGGGTGCGTCGATACTGCGTCGTGTTGTTGCGTCAGCTGGAGTACCTGGTCGCGTTGGCCCGCGAGCGGCATTTCGCCCGTGCGGCCGCCGCTTGTCACGTGTCGCAGCCGTCGTTGTCCGCCGGGATCCGGAAGCTGGAGCGCGACCTCGGCGTCCCGATCGTCTCACGGGGGAGGCGGTTCGAAGGGCTGACGCCGGAGGGTGAGCGGGTGCTGCGGTGGGCGCACCGGATCCTCGCCGAACGCGACGCGCTGCGGCAGGACCTGTCGATCATGCACGAGAGCCTTTCGGGGGTGCTGCGGATCGGCGCGATCCCGACGGCGCTGACGGCGGCGTCGCTGCTGACGGCCCCGTTCTGCGAGCGCTACCCGCGGGTCCGGATTTCGCTGGAGTCGTTGTCGTCACGGGAGATCACCCGGCGGCTGGCGGAGTTCGAACTGGACGTCGCGATGACCTATGTGGACGATGAAGAACTCGGGAACGTGCGGGTGCGGCCACTCTACGAAGAGCGTTATCTGTTGCTGACACCCGAAGACGGCGAGCTGGCGGGACGGGATTCGGTGGGGTGGGCCGAAGTCGCGTCGCTGCCGCTGTGCCTGCTCACCCCGCGGATGCGCAACCGCCGCATCCTCGACGGGCTGTTCGCGGCGGCGGGCGCGGTCGCGGTGCCCACCATCGAAACCGACACCGTCTCGGCGCTCTACGCGCACGTCGCGACCCACCGGTGGTCGACCGTGATCGCGCACGCGTGGCTGCACATGTTCGGCACCCCGGCGGGCATGCGGGTCGTCGGACTGGAAACCCGCGGGCCGGCGCCGCAGATCGGGCTGGTCACCGCCGACCACGATCCCGAGCCGATCCTGGCCGGCGCGCTGCTGGACCTGGCGGCCGAACTCGACGTGCGCGGCGAGCTGGACCGGATCCTGCGGGAGCACGCGGGATAGCGGCGGGCTATGCCGGGATAGGAACTTTCGCTTTGACCGGGCGGTGCCGGGCGGACGATGGTCGGGGCATCCCATCCGAGGTACACGAATCCCCAGGAGTCAGCCATGGCGAAGGTGCTGTGCGTGCTCTACGACGACCCGTCCGGCGGCCGCCCGGAAACCTACGCACGAGATGATCTCCCGCGGCTCGACGGCTATCCCGGCGGGCAGACGCTGCCGTCACCGAGTGGCATCGACTTCACCCCCGGCGAACTGCTCGGCAGCGTGTCCGGTGAGCTGGGGCTGCGCCCGTTCCTCGAGGCCGCCGGGCACACCCTGGTGGTGATCTCGGACAAGGGCTCGGAGTTCGACCGCGAGCTGGCCGACGCCGACGTGGTGATCTCCCAGCCGTTCTGGCCCGCCTACCTCACCGCGGATCGGATGGCCAAGGCACGCAACCTCAAGCTGGCGATCACCGCGGGCATCGGCTCCGACCACGTCGACCTGGACGCGGCGATCGAACACGGCGTCACGGTCGCCGAGGTGACCTACTGCAACAGCATCAGCGTCGCCGAGCACGTGGTGATGTCGATCCTCGCGCTGGTGCGCAACTACCTGCCGTCGCACCAGGTGGTGCTCGACGGCGGCTGGGGCATCGCCGACTGCGTCGCCCGGTCCTACGACGTCGAGGGCATGCACATCGGCACCGTGGCGGCCGGTCGCATCGGCACGGCGGTGCTGCGGCGGCTCGCGCCGTTCGGCGTGCACCTGCACTACACCGACCGGCACCGCCTGCCCGCCGAGGTGGAGCGCGAACTCGGCCTGACCTACCACCCGAGCGCCGCGGACATGGTGCCCTCCTGTGACGTGGTCACGATCAACGCGCCCCTGCACCCGGAAACCGAAGGCCTCTTCGGCGACGAGCTGATCGCGACCATGAAACGCGGGGCGTACCTGATCAACACCGCGCGGGCGCGCATCGCCGACCGCGACGCCGTCGTGCGGGCGCTGGAAAGCGGGCAGCTGGCCGGATACGCCGGTGACGTGTGGTTCCCGCAGCCCGCCCCGGCCGACCACCCGTGGCGGACGATGCCGCACCACGGCATGACCCCGCACATCTCGGGCAGTTCGCTCTCGGCGCAGGCCCGCTATGCCGCCGGTACCCGGGAAATCCTGGAATCGTGGCTCACCGGCACCCCCATCCGCGACGAATACCTCATCGTCGACGGCGGTGCCCTGGCCGGAACCGGCGCCCATTCCTACTCGGTCACCCGCTGAGGCTCCGAAGACTCAGGGGGCCGGTGGGAAGCGGTCGAGTTCGACACCCGTGTGCCGCACTGGTTTGGCACGCGGGTGTCGAAGGCCGTCGAGTTCCTCAGCGTGCTCAGCACCTCCCCATTCCGCCGGACGTTGCCGGTTGCCCACGCCATTCGGCCTACGTCTCGGGTGCCCGGTGCCCGGGATCGCCATTTTGATCATTTCACCCCCGATCCAACCAGCGGTTTCGCGGAGCGGCCCGGAACTGGCCTTGGCCAATCACGGATAGTGTTTTACTTACAACAAACGGGTAATTCACGGTATTTCTTCGACGGCCGTGTTTGCCCGGCCGGTTGGGGGTCTATCCGCGCCACGAGGCCCAGACACCGGGGAGGAAGTCGGCGTGAGATCGAGGCCGTTGCTGAATGCGCGAAGCGTGGAATCCGAAACGGGGGCATTGCGTGCGGTGCTGGTGCACAGTCCGGACGGTGAGCTCAATACCCTGACCCCGGACGATCACGCCGAGTTCCTGTTCGACGAATTGGTCTGGCCGCAACGGGCCAGGGAGGAACACGAGGCTTTCACCACGGTATTGCGGTCTCGCGGAGTCGCGGTCCTGGATTTGCGCGAGGGGCTCGCCGAAGTGTGCCGGGACAAAGAAGTCGGCAGGCAACTGGCCGCGCAAGCCATGGCCGGTGCGCGGGTCCCACCACGGGCACGTGACGAGGTGATTTCCTGGCTGGCGGAATTGCCCGCGGAAATGCTGGTGCGGAGTTTGCTGGGCGGGATTTCCAGCGACGAGGTCCCGCGATCGGTGCCGGGGACCGGCTCGCTGTGGCGCCATCGGCCGTGGCGGTTGCTGGATCCCCTGCCCAACCAGATGTTCACCAGGGACAGCTCCGCCTGGTTCCGCGACGGCTACTTGCTGGGGCGGATGCGCACCGGGGCCCGGGCGCGTGAGGTCGACCTGGTCGCGGCCCTGTACCGGCACCACCCCTGGTTCGCCGGTCGCGCCGAGCGGTGCTGGAACCAGGCGCTGCCACCGTCGATGCCCATCGAGGGTGGCGACCTGCTCGTGTTGTCCGGTCGCGCGCTGGCCGTCGGCGTCGGCGACCGGACCTGCGCCGCGGCGGTGGAGGCACTGGCGGAGGAACTGTTCGCCCGTGAACTCTGCGATCGGCTCGTGGTGGTGGACCTGCCCCGGACCAGGGCGACCATCCACCTCGACACCCTGGTGTCCTTTGTGGACGAGGACGCGGTGGTGATGTCCCCCGAGCTCGGCGGGCGGCCGGTGTGCACGCTGCGGCCCGGCCGCGGTGGCCCGGTGCTGCGCCACCAGCCGGACTTCGCCACCGCGGCCGGGGAAGCGCTCGGCGTAGCACTGCGGGTGCTCGATCCCGGGCGGGACGGCGGGAACCACCGCCGTGAACAGTGGGACGACGGCTGCAACGTGCTGGCCGTCGCGCCGGGCGAGGTGATCGCCTACGAAAGCAACGAACTGACCAACGACTACCTGGAACGGCACGGGATCGGGGTGCACCGGATACCCGGTTCCGAACTGCGCCGGGCGCGCGGCGGCCCCCGCTGCCTGTCGTGCCCACTGCACCGGGACTCCTAGCCATTCCGGCTGGGCGGGAACAACCGAGGAGAAAGGAACAACGTGAAGGCGAACACGGGTCAGCAGAAGGAATTGATCGCCGGGATCTACGATCGGATCGCCGGTGAATACGACGAACGGATCCCGGGATTCACCGCACTCGATGCCACTTTTTCCGACACCGAGATCTCGTTCGTGCTGGATCGGGTCACCGCCGACGACGAAGTGCTCGACATCGGCTGCGGCACCGGAAGGATCACCATTCCCGTGGCCCACCGGGCCAAAGCGGTCACCGGCTTCGACCTGACCGAAGCGATGCTCGAGCAGGCCGCGCGCAAGGCCGCCGAGGCGAACCTCGAGGTGCGCTTCGAGCAGGGCGACATGGCCGCGCTCCCGTTCCCGGACAATTCGTTCGACGCGGTGGTGTCGATGCTGGCGCTGATGCACGTGCCGCCTGCCGACCACCCGAGGGTCTTCAGCGAAGTCCGGCGGGTGCTGCGGCCGGGCGGACGGCTGATCCTCGGGGTGAAGAACTCCGTGTTCGAGCGGTTCAGCTCGGCCGACCGGTTCGCCACCGTGGACATCACCGACGTGGAGAACAAGGAACTGGTGTTCACCGAAACCCGCGAGGGTGACGAACTGCGGGCGCCGTGGCACAGCTTCTCGCCCGACGACCTCAAGCGGCTGACCGCCGTGGCCGGCCTGGTCCCGGTCTCCCTGCGCGGCAACATCCCGCTCTCGGCCTGGCTGGCCGACTCCGTGCTGGAGACCGCCGAGGTGGCCGGTGCGGTCCGGACGCTGGAGACCCTGCTCGGCGATCTGCCGCCGCTGAACCACCTGGGGTACCACCTGCTGATGGAAGCGGTGAAGCCGGCGGTGCACAGCTGAGTTCCGGGCACGGGGAGGTGGATCGATGATGGTGGGCTCGACGGCGGGACTGCGGGAAGAGGTCCGGGAGATCCTGCGGCTACCCGAGCACCGGGCGGAGGCCGAGGACTGTGCCGGGCAGGGTCTGCCCTGGGCGCCTCGCACCTACCGCGCACTGGGACGAGCGCGGCTGCTGGCGCCGGACTGGCCGCGCGAGTACGGCGGGCGCGGTGGTGGCATCGCCGACGCGGCCGCGGTGGCGGAGGAACTCGCGCTGGCCGGTGTCCCCGACACCGCACGGGTGAACACCATCGAAAACGCGGGAACGACCCTGCTGGCCGCCGGAACCGACCGGCAGAAGGCGCGGCACCTGCCGCCGATGGCCGCGGGCGAGGTCTTCTTCTCCGTGCTCTACAGCGAACCCTCGGCCGGTTCCGACCTGAGTTCCCTGCGGACGACGGCGGTACCGGCCGGGGACGGCTGGGTGCTCGACGGCACCAAGATCTGGAACGTGCGCACCGATCTCGCGGGCCACGGCATCTGCGCGGCCCGCACCGGCCCCGCCGAGCCGGGTGGCGCCGGGCGCTTCACCTCGATCACGTTGTTCCTGGTGCCGATGGACGCGCCGGGCGTGACTGTCGAGCGGGTCGGCTCGCTCAACCCGGAAGCTTTCACGAAGGTCACCTTCGACCGGGTCGCCCTGGCCGCCGATGCGGTGATCGGCGAGCCCGGCGGTGGCTGGCCGCTGATCGGCGGGGCGCTCGGCGCGGAACGGACCGGGATCTGCTTCTACGGCCGGGCGCGGCGCTGGCTGGACTCACTGGCCGCGCGGCTGCGCCACGACACCGCGCACCGGCACCGGCTCCTCGAACTGGACACCGATCTGGAAGCCGCCCGTGCGTTGTCGGACCGCGCGGTCGCGTTGCTGGCTGCCCAGCACTGCACCGACGCGGATCTCGCGGCGGCCAAATGGCGCGCCAGTGAACTCGCGCAGGAGGTGGCGCTGCTGCACTGGCAACTCGCCGAGCCCGATCCCGCCCTCACCGCCGCGGTGCACGAGGCCCCGGGGCTGACCCTGGCCGCGGGCACCTCGGAAATCCTGCTCGGCACGGTCGCCACCGCGGTGCTCGATCCGGTCACCGGTGGCGGAGGAAGCGGCCCTGCCGTGGATTGGCGGCGGGAGCTCCGCCGCCGTTTCGCCGACGCGGCCACCGAAGCGGCGCACTCGGCGCACCCCGCGGACGCACTGCGTGCGCGCGGCACCGAGGAGGGCTGGTTGCCGCCGACCCGACCGGCAAGAGACGGCGGAATCGGGGCAGGAGAAGCGGAAACGGTGGCACTGGCCGAAGAACTCGGCCGAGCGGGACTGCCACCGGAAACCCTCGCCGCCGATCCGGCACTGGGCACCTCGCTGAGCCACACCGGTTACCTGCTGGGTTTGGCGCGCCGGTCCACCGGACTGGCCGCGGCCAGGGCGGGGGAGCGGGTGCAGTTCGGCGAGCGCATCGCCGACTACCAAGGGGTGAGCCTGCCGCTCGCCGCGGACGTGGTGCGCCTCGACGCCCTTTCCGCCCGGCTGGCCGAATTGTGCGAGACCGCCGACAACGAGGTCGGCGCGGACGCGACGATGCTGCTCGCCGCCGCGGCCCGCGACAGCGTGCGTGCTTGCCTCCGGGCCATCCAGGTGCACGGTGCGTTCGGGCTGACCGAGGAGTCCGGGACGGCGGATTGCTACCGCCACGCCGTGGCGATATCGGGCTTGCTCGGCCCGCCCGGCCGGTTGGCTGGGCCGGAGGTCACGGTTCCCGCCGGACCACGGCGTGCGACCGCGGCCGGTCCGTCCCCGAGGGAGCTGGCCGCGCGCCGGACACGACGGGAGTGGAACGACACCGCGGCCGACTTCCCCGACAACCGGTGCGTGCACGAACTCTTCGAAGAAGCCGTGCGTGCTCACCCGGATGCCCCCGCGCTGGCGGCCTCCGGTGAGACCGTGAGTTATCGAGAGCTGAACCACCGGGCCAACCGGCTCGCGAAACTGCTCCGGGAGCACGGCGCCGGCCCCGGCGACCTCGTCGGTGTCTGCCTGGAGCGCTCGGTCGAGATGATCGTGTCGGTGCTGGGGGTGCTCAAGAGCGGCGCCGCCTACCTGCCGCTGGACCCGGACTACCCGGCCGAGCGGCTGGCCTACATGATCGAGGACAGCGGCACCCGGATCGTGTGCACGCAGGACTGGATGCGGGAATGGCTGCCGGGCCGGGACCGGCTGCTGCTCGCGCTGGACGAACTCGACCTCGGCGGCGAACCCGAGGCCGATCCGCCGAGCCGGGCCACCGCGCGGGACCTCGCCTACGTCATCTACACCTCCGGTTCCACCGGGCGGCCCAAGGGCGTCGAAGTCGAACACGCCGGGGTGGTCAACCGGGTGTGCTGGGACCAGCGCACCTTCGGCCTCGGCCCGGCCGACACGGTGCTGCAGCAGACCTCGCTGAGCTTCGACATCTCGGTCTGGGAGATCTTCGCCCCGCTGCTGGCCGGCAGCAGGCTGCTGCTGGCCAAACCCGGCGGGCACCGCGACCCGGCCTATCTGATGCAGGTGCTCGCCGAGGAACACGTCACCGCGCTCGGCCTGGTGCCGAGCCTGCTCGACGTGCTGCTCGACTTCGAGCCGGGTTTCGCGGACTGCCCTCAGCTGCGTTACGTGTTCTCCGGCGGCGAGGAACTCACTTCCGCGCTGTGCGTCCGGTTCTTCGAGCGGACCAAGGCGGAACTGCACAATTTTTACGGGCCCAGCGAAGCCACCGTCGATGTGACCTCCTGGCACGTCACCACCGAGGACGTCGCGCGCGGCATCCCCATCGGCCGCCCGCTGAGCAACGTCCGCGTGCACGTGCTCGACGGCGAGGGACTGCCGGTGCCCGCCGGGATGCCCGGCGAACTGCACGTGGCCGGGGCCGGCGTGGCCCGCGGTTACCTCGGCAGGCCCGAGTTGACGGCCGAACGGTTCGTCCCGGACCCGTTCGACCCCGGCGGCGGCCGGATGTACCGCACCGGCGATCTGGTCCGGCAGCGCGCGGACGGCGCGCTGGAGTTCCTCGGCCGCCTCGACGAGCAGGTCAAGATCCGCGGTTTCCGCGTCGAACCGGGCGAGGTCGAAGACGCCCTGCGCGACCACCGGGATGTGCGGCAGGCGGTCGTCTGCGCGGTCGGCACCCCGGCCAGGCTGGAAGCCTTCGTCGTGGCCGAGAACGGCGCCGATCTGGACGGCGGCCACCTGCGTGCCTGGCTGGGCGAACGGCTGCCGGCGCACCTGGTGCCCGCCGGTGTGCACCCGCGCCCGTCGCTGCCGCAGGCGCCCAGCGGGAAGGTCGATCGAGCCGCACTGCTGGCCGAGCACGCCACCGCCACCCCGGCCGCGGGCGGGGAGCTTCCGCCCGAGCAGCGGTCCCTGGGTGAGCTGGTGGCCAGGGTGCTCGGCGTGCCCGGCGTCGGCCCGGACGAGGACTTCTTCGACCTCGGCGGCACCTCACTGCAGGCGGGCCGCCTGATCAACCGCATCGGCCAGGAACTGGGCTCGACCGTGCCGCTGGGCACCTTCCTGCGGCGGCCCACCGTGCGCGGCCTCGCGGCCGCGCTGGAGGGGGAGGCCTCATGACGCCGGTGACGTTGTACTGCCTGCCGCACGCCGGTGGCGGGATTTCGGCGTACGCGGGGTGGCGCGAGGACGCGCCGGCGAATCTCGACGTGCGACCGGTGCGGCTACCCGGCCGCGACGGCAACGACGCCGAGCCCCGCCACCGGATGGCCGAGCTCGTCGACACCCTGGCGGGTGAACCGGCCGCGTTGCCGTACGCCCTGTTCGGTCATAGCGTCGGAGCGGTGGTCGCCTTCGAACTGGCCCGAACCAGGTCCGCCGCCGGGAACGCGCCCACGAGGCTGTTCGTCTCCGGCAGCGTGCCCCCGTCGCGCGCGGCGAAGCAGCACGACGAGCAGCGGCACCTCTCCGACGACGAATTCGTCGCCAGGGTCGAGCAACTGGGCGGTGTCCCGCCGGACCTGCTCGCCGACCCGGGCAGCCGCGAGGTCCTGCTGCCCCGGTTGCGTGCCGACTACGCGCTCGCGGAAACCTACGACTACCAGCCGGGACCGCCGCTCGACTGCCCCATTTCGGCGTTCGCCGGGCGCGACGACCACACCGTCGCGGCGGCCGACCTCGACGACTGGGCCGGGCACACCACCGCCGGGTTCCGGCGGCGCCTGCTGCCCGGTGACCACTTCTACCTGAGCACCGCCCGCCCCCTGCTGCTGCGCGCGATCGCCCGCGACCTGGAGGTGTGAGTGACCGGCCACGCCCGCCCTTCCGGTCCCGGCTGGCTGATCGGGGCCAACCTGCTGGTGCTCTACGTGGTGTGGGGTTCGACCTACCTGGCCATCCGGGTGATGGTGGAGACGATCCCGCCGCTCTCGGGCGCAGGGATCCGGTTCCTGGTCGCCGGGGTGCTGCTCCACGGGTGGTGCGTGGCGCGCACCCGCCGCTGGTTCCCGGTGAGCCGCCAGGAGTTGCGCGGTGCCGCGGTGATCGGAGTGCTGATCATCGGCGGCGGGCTCGGCCTGCTCACGCTGGGGGAGCGCACCGTGCCCTCCGGCGTGGCCGCGCTCGTGATCGCCTCGATGCCGTTGTGGGTGGCGGTGTTCCGGCTGCTCGCCGGGGAACGCCCTCGGCCGGTCGTGCTTGGGGGCCTGCTCGCCGGGTTCAGCGGCGTGGCGATCCTGCTCGCGCCGTCCGGGTGGGGCGGGCCGGTGGCGTTCACCGGCCTGGTGATCGTGCTGGCGGCCGCGATCGCCGAAGCGATCGGCTCCTTCTACACGCCGCGTGTGCGACTGCCCGAGAACGCGCTGCTGTCCGCCGGGGTGCAGATGCTGGTGGCCGGCCCCCTGCTGATCGTCGTCGGCCTGCTCGCCGGTGAGGACCCGAACCCGGCGAGCTGGTCCGGTGCCTCCTGGTGGGCGCTGCTCTACCTGATCGGCCCCGGCTCGATCCTCGCGTTCGGCTCGCTGATCTGGCTGCTGACCCACGCCACGGTCTCGGTGGCCACGACCTACGCCTACGTCAACCCGGCCATCGCACTGGTGCTCGGCTGGCTGATCCTCGACGAGCACCTCACACCCGGCATCCTGGGCGGTGGCGCACTCATCATCGTCGCCGTCATCCTCGTCCTGTGGGGCGAACGCCGCCCCGCCGACTCGGACACCAGAGCGAGCGCGCGCCAGTCCTGACGAGCGCTTTCAGCCTCGACGCCACCAGCGGCCGCGTGACCCTTCGAGCGGAGGGGCGAACTGGGGCGATGCGGCGCGGTGGGCGGATCCTTCGCGTCGGCGGAGTTCGGCTTCGGCTGCGTCGAGGAAGGCGTCCACGTCGTCTTCGCGGTAGCCGCGTTGTCCGGCAGGCGCCCTGCCGAACGAGAATTCACGCACCTCGGCGGCGGTCAGGCGGTCGGTTCCGCGCAGGGTCTGCTCGATGCGCGTCACCAGCGCGTCGACCGCACCCGAGTCGTAGCCGCGTTTCCCGAAGGAGGGTTTCGAGAACCTGGCATCGCGTGCGTCGTCAGGCGTCATGCCACTCACCTTGTCATGGCCCGGGCCCACGCCGGGCGAACTCGCAGACCTTGCCGATGCCGAGGGCGTCGGGGAATCCGGTTGAGGCCAGGCGCGCTCGGTGTTTACCGTGCAGGGCGTGGTGAGCGGTGGTGGGGCCGGTGGGTCTCTGGAGGGCCGGGTCGCGGTGGTGACCGGCGTCAGCCGGCGGGCCGGGATCGGTTTCGCGGTGGCGGAGGAACTGCTGGCGGCCGGGGCGTCGGTGCTGGTGCACTCGTGGTCTCCCCATGATGCCGCCCAGCCATGGGGCGCCGACCCCGTCGGAGACGCCGGGATCGTGGAGGCGCTGGGTGGCGAGAGCCGGCGGTTGCGGCACGTCGCCGCCGATTTCGCGGAACCCCAGGCGCCCGGCCAGGTGATCGCCCGTGCCTTGGAGGCGTTCGGCGCGGTCGATGTGGTGGTCGCCAACCACGCGCGCAGTTCGACCCAGAGCCTCGCGGAGGTCACGGCAGCCGAGCTGGACCTGACCTGGGCGGTGAACGCCCGGGCGAGTGTGTTGCTGGCTCAGGCGTTCGCCGCCGCGCACGACGACGAGCGCCCCGCCGGGCGGCTCATCTTGTTCACCTCGGGCCAGCACCTGGCACCGATGAGCCAGGAGGTGCCGTACGCGGTCAGCAAGGGCGCGATCCAGCAGATGACGCTCACCCTGTCCGACGCGCTGATCGATCGGGGGATCACCGTCAACACGGTCAATCCCGGCCCGGTCGACACCGGCTGGGCCACCCCGGAACTCACCGAGCGGGTCGGCCGCGCCCTGCCAGCCGGCCGATGGGGCCGCCCGGGCGATGTCGCCGGCCTGATCCGCTGGCTCGCCTCCGACGACAGCCAGTGGATCACCGGCCAGACCCTCAACGCCGAAGGCGGCTTCCGCCGCTGGGTCATGTGACCACGCTGCTGTTCTGGGTCGCCTCGTTCGCCGGTCTGCTGCTCGTCCACGGCGTGAACACCTGGCTGCCGACCATGATGCGCGCCAGCGGGTACAACCTGGGCTCGGCGATCAGCTTCCTGCTCGTCATCAACCTCGGCGGCATCGCGGGCATGCTGGTCGCCGGGCGCCTCGCCGACCGGTTCGGCTGGTTCACCCTCACCGGCCTGGGAGTCGGCCTGCTGGCGATCCCGATGCCGCTGCCGGTGACCTACGTGGTCGTCTTCCTCACCGGCAGCTGGCTGTTCAGCGCCAAACCCCTGGTCTACGCCGCCGTCGGCGGCCACTACCCGGCGAAGAGCCGTGCCACCGCGCTGGGCTGGGTCGCCGGAATCGGCCGCTTCGCTGGGCGCCGCGATGATCGCCTTGATCAGGCGCCGCGCGGCCGGCTGACGCCTCCATCGAAGGGGAACTCAGGCGGGCTCAGTGGGATTCGCGGCTCACCGCCGATCCGCTGGAGCCGATGAGGAAGTCGAGGTCGGCGCCGGTGTCGGCCTGCTGTACGTGGTCGACGTAGAGCCGTTCCCAGCCGCGCCGGGGCGCCGCGAAGCCGGCGAGGGTGGCGGCGTTCGGGGTGCGGCCGGCGAGTTCGCCGGCCGGGACGTCGATGTCTATGCGCCGCGCCGGGACGTCGAGCACGATCGGGTCGCCGGTCCGCACCAGGGCGAGCGGGCCGCCGGCCGCGGCCTCCGGCGTGACGTGCAGGACGACGGTGCCGTAGGCGGTGCCGCTCATCCGGCCGTCGCAGATCCGGACCATGTCCCGGACGCCCTGTTCGAGCAGCTTCGTCGGCAATGGCATGTTCGACACCTCGGGCATGCCGGGATAGCCTTTCGGGCCGCAGCCGCGCAACACCAGCACGGAGCCGGCGTCGACGTCGAGGTCCGGGTCGTCGATGCGCGCGTGGAAGTCCTCGATCGAGTCGAAGACCACGGCGCGGCCGCGGTGGCGCAACAGTTCGGGTGACGCGGCGGCGGGTTTGATGAGCGCGCCTCCGGGCGCGAGGTTCCCGCGAAGGACAGCGATTCCGCCTTCGGCCACCATCGGCGCGGTCCGCGGCCGGATGACCTCGGCGTCCCAGATCGGGGCGTCTTCGAGCGCGTCGACCAGTGGTGCGCCGGTCACCGTCAAGGCCGACGGGTCGAGCAGGTCCCGCACCTCGCGCAGCACGGCGAGCAGGCCACCGGCCCGGTGGAAGTCCTCCATCAGGAACCGGCCCGCGGGCTGCAGGTCCACGAGCACCGGCACCCGGGACCCGATCCGGTCGAAGTCGTCGATGGTGAGGTCGACGCCGAGGCGCCCGGCGATGGCGAGCAGGTGGACCACGGCGTTGGTGGATCCGCCGACGGCGGCCAGCGCCACGATCGCGTTGTGGAAGGAGGCTTTGGTGAGGAAGGTGCTCGGGCGGCGGTCCGCGGCGATCATCTCCACGGCGAGGCGCCCGGTGCCGTGAGCGGCCTCCAGCAGCCGGCTGTCCGGCGCGGGGGTGCCTGCCACGCCGGGGACGACGGTGCCCAGCGCTTCGGCGACCAGTGCCATCGTCGAGGCGGTGCCCATCGTGTTGCAGTGCCCGCGGCTGCGGATCATCGCCGACTCGGAGCGGAGGAACTGCTCCTGCGAGAGCGTGCCGGCGCGGACCTCCTCCGAGAGCCGCCAGACGTCGGTGCCGCAGCCCAGCGGTGTGCCGCGGAAGGTGCCGGTCAGCATGGGGCCGCCGGGCACGACCACGGCGGGCAGGTCGACCGAGGCGGCGCCCATCAGCAGGGACGGGATCGTCTTGTCGCAGCCGCCCAGCAGGACGACGGCGTCGATCGGGTTCGCCCGCAGCAACTCTTCGATGGCCATCGCGGCCATGTTGCGCCAGAGCATCGCGGTCGGCCGCACGTTCGTCTCACCGAGGGACACCACCGGCAGTTCGAGCGGGATGCCACCGGCTTCGAGGACACCGTCCCGGACGGACCTGGCCACCTCGGTGAGGTGGGCGTTGCACGGGGTGAGGTCGGAGGCGGTGTTCGCGATGGCGATCTGCGGCCGGCCGGTGAACGCGTCCGCCGGGGTGCCGCGGCGCATCCAGGCGCGGTGGAGGTAGGCGTTGCGGTCTTCTCCCGCGTACCACTGGTCACTGCGAAGCTGCACGCTCAACCTCCGGTTCCGGCACCGACGTGATCGGCATGACCCGACACTACGTGCCAGATCGTCCGCGTCAACGGCGCAGCCTTCGTGAGTGGCGATCCGGGTTGACCCCGGATCGCCACTCACAGCACGGATCAGAGCTTGCCCGCGCCCGCACCCGTGGTGACGGACGACTTGACCGTCGTCGCGTTGTCGGCGGTGTAGCCGTACGGAATCGGGGCCACGGTGCCGCCGGTTTCGCACGGGCCGGAGTCGGTGAGCAGGTTGTCGCGCGCCACCAGCCGTCCGGGGTCGGACTCCGCGTACCCGCTCGCTGACCAGCACGCCTGCTGCACGTTCTCGAAGACGTTGCCTTCCACGAGCAGTCCGGCGTCCATCAGCGACGCGATGGCGTAGGAGTCGGCGTTGTTGTCCACATTGGAGTAGTAGTTGTTGAACACGTGGACCGTCTCGCCGAAGCGCACCCGCGGACTGCGCTCGAAGGTCCGGTCGAACCAGTTGTGGTGGTAGGTCACCCGCAGGTGGCCGCGGTCCTCACTGGCGTTGCCGTCGGAGTGGCCGACCAGCGAGGTCTTCCAGTGATCGCGGACGACGTTCCAGGACACGGTGATGTAGTCGGCGGCGTGGGTGATGTCCAGCATGCCGTCGTAGAAGTCGGGGTCGTTCTCGATGGTGCTGGACATGGTGTTGTGATCGATCCAGATGTGCGTGGCGTTCTCGATCTGGATCGCGTCGTTGCCGGGGACGCCGCGGATGTTCATGTTCTGGATGATCACGTTGGCGGGCCGCATGTCCTCGATGTTGAGCGTGGTCCCGGAGACACCGGAGCCGGCCCCGACGCCCCGGATCGTCTTGTCGGCGCTGATCTCGACGGTGCCCGAGCCGCTGAGCATGCCGTTGACCAGGATGGTCCTGGCGCCGGCGGCCTGCGCCTGGGTCCGGAAATCGGCGAAGCTGCTCACGGTGACCGTGGCACCGCCCGCGCCCCCGGTGGTGCCACCGGCCTGTGTGGCCCAGCCGACGATCCCGCCCGGCGGCTGAGGCGTGTCGCCCGTTTCGACGTCGAGGTAGTCGATGTTGGGCAGGCCGCCGACGGTGCTCGGGTTCAGCCGGATGGTGTTGCTGCCCGCGTTCACCGGCACGCTCAGCGTTTTGGTCGTCCAGGTCGCCCACGCTCCGGTGCCCTCGAACGACGGCGTCTGCACGGTGGACCCGTTCACGACCAGGTTGGCGGGCCGGGCCGTGGTGGTCCCGTTGGCGAACCGCACCCCCAGCGTCGCCGTGCCCGAAGCCGCCGCGTTCACGGTGAACTGGAGGTAGCCGCTGGTGGAGTTGGTGCCGTTGCAGAAGCCACTGCTGGAGTAACCCGACCAATTGGAATCGATGGAGCCGGAACAGACCGTCGGCGTGTTTTCCGCCTCGTACCGCGTTGGCGCGGCCTGTGCGGCGGAGGAGGCCACCGCCACCAGTGCGCCGGCGAACAGGCTGACGCACGCAATCATGGGTCTCATGCGCATGATACGTCTCCGTTGGGTCGATTTCGCTGATTCGACAGGGGGCACGGAAAGCGCTTTCTGGAAAAGGTGATCCTAGGACGGCCGACGCTGCCGGGTCAAGCGTCCGGCGGTGCCGGTGATCGTGATTCCGCAGGTGAGAGGCGGGTGGCGGGCTGTACCGCCGGGTGATCACTGCAGAAAAGTCCACGCGTAGTACCTGATTGTCCACACGGGGTTCGCTAGTCTGCGTGGCGCGCTCGCTCCTTTGTTCATGACGGTGAATGGTCACGGATGGTGGTCGGCATTGCGTGCCGAAAGGGGGCTGGGTTAATGTTCTGGAATTGTCGGGGAAAGCTCAGTTGTTTTTGGGACGTTTCCTTGACCGGTACCCGCCGCCGCCGGTCCCTTGATCAACGCAGGAGGTCCACGATGAGGTTGACACTGCTCGCGGCGGGCGCCGCCATGGCGGTGGGTGCCGCACTGGTGCTGCCACTCGCCACGGCGAGCGCCGCGACCACGCACCACGAGGCCGAGTCCGCGCCCACCGTCTGCACCGGAACGGTCGACACCGACTGGCCCGGCTACTCCGGTTCCGGGTTCTGCAACGCCACCAACGCGACCGGCGCCTACGTCCAGTTCGCCGCTTCGGCGCCGAGTGCGGGCACCGCGACGGTCGCCGTCCGGTTCGCCAACGGCACCACGGCCGGTCGTGCCGCCGACCTCCTGGTCAACGGCACGAGGGTGCAGTCGGTGTCGTTCGAGCCGACCGGCGCGTGGTCGACCTGGGTGACCAAGACCCTGACGGTCGCGCTCCCGGCGGGCGCCAGCACCATCCGGCTCGACCCGACCACCTCGGGCGGCCTGCCCAACATCGACTACGCCGACGTCACCACCAGCGGCACCGATCCGCAGCCCGCCGACGCGTTGTACGTCTCGCCGACCGGCCAGGACGGCGCGACCGGGACGATCGGGGACCCGACGACGCTCACTTCGGCCCTCACCCGGGTCACCGCGGGCGGAACGATCCACCTGCGCGGCGGGACCTACAACTTCTCGCAGACGGTCACCATCCCGCCGGGCAACAGCGGTAGCTCGGGCGCGCCCAAGAAGCTGGCCGCCTACCAGGCCGAGAAGCCGGTGCTGAACTTCTCCGCGCAGAGCGAGGACCCCGCCAACCGCGGTCTGGCCGTGAACGGCTCGTACTGGCACGTCTACGGCGTCACCGTGGAACGCGCCGGTGACAACGGCATCTTCGTCGGTGGCAGCAACAACACCTTCGAGCGCACGGTGACGCGGTTCAACCGGGACACCGGGCTCCAGCTCTCGCGGATGACCTCGGACACCCCGAAGGCCCAGTGGCCGGCCAACAACCTCGTGCTGAGCGCGGAATCGCACGACAACGCCGATTCCGACGGCGAGGACGCCGACGGTTTCGCCGCGAAGCTCACCTCCGGCCCGGGCAACGTCTTCCGCTACGCCGTGGCGCACAACAACATCGACGACGGCTGGGACCTCTACACCAAGTCCGACACCGGTGCCATCGGCGCGGTGACCATCGAGGACTCCCTCGCCTACAAGAACGGCACGCTCAGCAACGGCGGCCAGGCCGGGAACGGCGACCGCAACGGGTTCAAGCTCGGTGGCGAGGACATCGCGGTCAGCCACACGGTCCGGCGCAGCATCGCCTTCGACAACGGCAAGCACGGGTTCACCTACAACCGCAACCCGGGGCCGATGACGGTGTCGAACAACCTCAGCGTCGACAACGACGAGCGCAACTTCACCTTCGAAACCGGTTCGACCGTGTTCCGGGACAACACCTCGTGCCGCAGCGGCAGCGGGACGAACGACAAGGTGGTGGGCAGCACCGACAGTTCGAACCAGTTCTGGACGGGGTCGAACGGGTCCCGGTGTGCTTCCTACAGCGGTGCGCTGGGCTGGTCCTTCGGCGCGGACGGCCGCCTCGCGGTGACCCTCGGCGGCAAGCCCGTCGTCCTGTAGCCGGACCCTGCGAGCCCTGGGCCGGTACGTCGTCGTACTGGCCCCGGCTTTCCGCTCCTGGTCCGCCTCGTGCTCCGGCTACGACAGCTTCAGATCCGGTGAAGCAGGAGGATTCCGCCGGTGCGCACCACGGTGGTGTAGGTCGTGGCGGACAGTTCCGTGAGGCGGTCCAGTTGGACAGCCGGATCGGCGGGCCAGGAAGCGGGCGGCAGTTCCGCCACGATCCATTCCGGCCGCACGACCTCGTCGGGCTGGCTGGGGAACAACAGCACCCGGCAGCGCGAGGTGAGGTGCGGGGCCAGCCCGTTGGTCGCGGAAACCGTGGCCCCGTCGGGAATCCGCGCCAGTACCGGTGAACTCCTGCCGCTGCTCGGGGTTCCGGCCCCGCTCCGCTCACCTGCGGCGGCAGCAGGATCAGCGTGCACACCCCGGCGACCGTGGCGCAGAGCGGGGCCAGGCGCCGCAGGTGGTCTCCGCGCACCCGGCGCAGGCCGTCCACCGCGGCCAGCACCAACGACGCGCTGGGCACCGGGAACACGCTCCACACCCCGGCCGGAGCGATCCTCGGTGACTGGGACGAGGTGCGCGAGAACCCGGTGCTCTCGATATGGACCGCGCACTGACTCCGGCTTGCCGGGACTTGTCAGTCCGCGGTCCGCTCGTCGCAGAACACCACGTCGACGAGCTTTTGCAGTCCTGTCCGGAAGGGGCCCGCCATGGACTGCGCGGCGTCGTCGACGTAGTTCAGCGAACCGGTCAGGGTCTTGCTGCCGTCGGGCGTGCTGTACATCAGCGTCGCGTACCCCTGCACGCTGCCGTTGTGGGTGAGCACGGTGACGCCGCAGCTCGGCGGGGGGAAGGGGGACGGTGTGGTGCCGTCCTGCACGAACACACCCAGGCCGTAGCCGACCGTGGGGTCCGGCTCGCGCATCTCGGCCAGCAGCGGGGCCGGTAGCAGCCTGCCGCCCTGCAGCGCGGCGAAGAAGGTGTGCAGATCCCGGGTAGTGGAGATCATGTCACCGCCGGCCGACACCCAGGAGGGGTTCTGGCGGGTGACGTCGACCGTCTTCGGCTGACCGGCGTCCTCGTAACGGTAGTAGGCGTGGGCGTGCGGCCCGGGGATCTCCGGAGAGGTGCCCGGCATCGTGGTGCTCCGCATCCCCAGTGGCTGCAGGATCCGCCGCTGCGTCTCCTCGACGTAGGAGCGACCGGTCACCTTCTCGATCAGGAACCTGGCCAGCACGTAGTTGGTGTTCGAGTAGTCCCAGGCCGTTCCCGGCTCGAACGGTGCCGGCTTGGACAGCGCCAGCCGCACCAGGTCTTCCGGCCGGTGGGTGCGGAACCGGTCGTCCACCCACTGCTTGCCCGACCAGGTGACCCCGGGCAGGTAGGTCCCGTCCGGGTAGTACTGGCCGGTGTGGTTGAACACCCCGCTGGTGTGCTGCAGCAGCATCCGCACCGTGATGCGCCGGTCCAGCCCGAACTCGGGCAGGTAGTCGGCGGCGGGCGAGTCCAGCCCGACCTTGCCTTCGGCCACCAGTTGCAGCACCAGGGTCGCGGTGAAGGTCTTGGTGACGCTACCCACCCGGAATCGCCCGTCCGTCGACGGCTTCGCGGCCTTGCCCAGCTCGCGCCGCCCGGAGCTGCCGGCCCACTCGCCCCGTTCGTCGTGCACTCGCAGCTGCACCCCGGTGACACCGAGATCGATGAACGCCTGCATGGCGTCGCGCAGTTCCGGGCGATCCGGTCCGGCGGCGGCCCGCGGCGGGGGAGTGCTGTCCGCCGTGGCCGGTGTGGGCGCGGCCAGCAGGGTGGCCGCCAGCACCGTGACCACCGTTCGCCGGAAACCCTTCGGTATCCGGGCGCTCTTGCTCGTGGTGCTCGCTGTCGTGTTCACGGTTTCCATCCCTGGTGTCGGGCTCAGGCGTAAGAGCTGGACTGATCGTTGCGGCAACGATCGCCAACCGCCCTGACACCCAGCGGCCACCGCACTGACACCACCCCTGACACCGGCCGGGTGTCAGCCGCTACGAGGACACGACTGAGGGGCATGCCCGGCCGGTGTACCAGGCGAACTTGATCTGTGAGGCGAAGCCCAGGTAATTGCGGTTCGGGTAGGCGCAGTCGTAGTACCCGGGCAGGCCGTTTTCCCGCTCGACGCGTATCTGGATGTGCGAGCCGTCTGAGGTGCAATGGGTGTAGAACGCGGACGGCCCACCCTCCCAGAAGCCGCATTGCTCGGCCTGGGCCTCTGCCGGTCCGGCCACGCCGATCGCGAGAACGGCGAAGACCGCGGCGGCCGTCCCGATGAGTGAGCGCTTCCCGGGCGTCAGCACAGCGCCCCCTTGTACCAGGCGAACGCCACCCATGCGGTGTAGCCGAGCCGGTTGTCGCCGGGGTGAGCGCAAACGTCCTTGCCCTTGATCCCGTGGTGCATTTCGACACGGATCCAGACACTGGAGCCGTCATTGGTGCAGTGGTTGTAGAAACTCTCCTCGACCGTCTCGTGATAACCGCAGGTCAGCACCGAGGCGCTCGCGGGCAGCGGTCCGGCGCTCACGGGCGCTGCCACGCTGATCGTCAAGGCGACCGCCCCGGCGAAGGCGGCGCCTGTTCTTGTCCTGGCCGATCTCATCCTTGTCCTCCTCTGTCGATCACCGTCTGACCCTTTCAGTGACAGTCGCGCCCCCAGAGCTTGCTCGGTGGCGTCCAGATCTCGCCGCAGGTCGCGCCGTCGATCCTGAACTTGTAGGGGAAATTGAAGAAGTGATTCGGCTTGAGCTCGGCAACCCCGGGACTGCGCTTGTCGAAGCTGCCGTTGAAGACGTGGCTGTCGACGTTGAACAATGAATAACTGCAGGTGTTCGCGACCGTGACCCGCTGTACCCACCCGCCTGGTTCGTAGGTGACCTTGGTGGTCACGCAACCGTCCGTGGCCGACGCGGTTGTCGCGCCGAGCGGCACGAGCCCGGCGGTCAGCAGCAGCGCGGCCGTCAACTTGAAGACCTTCATGACCTTGTCCCCCCTTGAAAGCGTCCCCCCTTGAAAGCGAAGCGATGCGCTCACGGTCGCCGCCCCGCCGAAGCGCAGTCGGTTCCCAGATAGGCGACACGCACGACGTCATCCCTGTTCCCCAGCTCGACCACCGCACCCGGTTGCACACAAAGCCTGCTGTCCGGAGAAGGCGGGGTCCGGTCGACCGAGAGCACGACGGTGGTGGTGCCGCAGTGGTGGAAGTACAGTTGCGCCCCCGACTCGAAGAGACCACACGGAACGTTTCGAGGTGTGGCTGCCGCTGAAGCCCCGGACGTGGCCGTGACGGCCGCGAGGAACGCCGCGGCCAGCCCGAGTTTGGCGGCGTGTTCGACCATGGAACTCCTCTTTCCGGTAGCCCGGCGTCGACCGGACCGATTGTTGTTGTGTCATCTGAATTCCTGGCAGGACGCTGCCTCCCCAGCGGACCGAACCGCTCACCTGGCCGGGTGCTGGACGTGGTCATCAGCGCCTTGGACAATGGCCGCCGGAGTGATGGGGGAGACGGGGCAACCATGCGGTGTGAAGAGCGGGCCCGGCAAGCGGCTGCCGTCCCGGCATGCTCGAACTGTGGTTGAGCAGGCATTTCTTCTCCGTCGTGGGACGCCCCGGGAACGGGGGACGGCGATGTCCGGGCCGGGTGAAGCGGGGGAACTGGCGGATCTGCTGTCGGCTCTCAAGACCCGCAGCGGGATGAGTTACGCGGAACTGGGCAGGCGGACGCACACGAGCGGCTCCACGCTCCACCGGTACTGCACCGGCAAAACCACGCCCGCTGACTACCGGACGGCCATCCGGATCGCGACGGCCTGCCACGCCACGGACGAGGACCTCACCGAGCTGCTGCGGTGCTGGCGTCGTGCGCAGGACCCGGCCGCCGAGCAACCGGCACCGACCCCCGCGGACGTCCCACCTGGGCCCCCGGCGACCCGTCGGCGGCAGCGGGTTGCCTCACGCGCCACCACGGCGTTGCTGGGCATCACGCTGTTGCTCCTGAGCGCGGCCAGCGCCCCCGAACCCGTATCGGCGCCGGTGGTCCAGCAGGTCGAGGGCCCTGCCTGGCAGCGGGAACGTGCGGTGAAACCGGCTTTGTTCGGGATGACGGCGGCCTCTTCCAGCGGTACGATGCCGGGGTTCCGCGTGGGCAGCCTGCGGTTCTGGGACAGTCGTACCCGGTGGGCGAATATCCAGCCGCGGCCGCACGAATACGACTGGAGCACCCTGGACAGGTTGGTGGAAGGTGCCCAACGCGCCGACCTCCCGGCCCTGCTGGTACTGGGCGGGACGCCGGCGTGGGCCGCTCCCCACGGTGCGAAAGCGCCCTATGACGACGGTTCCCGCAGCTCACCGCCGGACGACCTCACCCATTGGGAGCAGTTCCTCGACTCCTTGGTCACCCGGTACCGGGGGCGTCTCGAAGCCTACGAACTCTGGGTGTTCGCCAACGAGCCGCGGTTCTACTCCGGTCCGACCGAGACGCTCGTCGACATGACTCGCAGAGCTCAGCGGATCATCAAGTCCGTCGATCCGGGAGCGATTCTCGTCTGCCCGTCGATGGGCAGACTGTGGACGGAGGAAGGACAAGCGGTGTTGCGCCGCTTCGCCGAACTCGGTGGGTACGACCACTGCGATGTCGCGGGCATCAAATTGCACCAGCGCCGGGCGGCGGACCCGCCGGAAACAATGATTTCCCTGCTCAGCTGGATCGACGACGCCTTGCACGTGGCCGGGGTCCACCCACCGCTGTGGAACACCGGAACGACCTATGATCTGCCGACCGAGGAACCGCTGGGTGAACAACGCTCCGTCGATTACGCGGTCCGTTTCTACCTCGTCGCGATCTACGGCACCAACCTCAGCCTCGAGCGCACCTACTTCTACAATTGGGGAGGAAACCACCTGCCCATCGTGATGCAGGCCGTCGGCGGACCACCGACCCGAGCCGCACTGGCCGTGGAGGAACTGCAACGCTGGCTCGCCCGCACCACGACCCGTGCCTGCGGCCACGGGCAGGCGATCAATCTGCCCGGCAACGTCTGGCAGTGCGAGTTCGCCACCGAGGACGATCGCCGGCTGACCATTCGCTGGACGGACACAGGCGCCGCTCTGACCGGGGTCGGCCCGCACGCCGAAGAGCTACGCCAACTCGACGGCACTTCGGCACCACTACGCGCTGACGACACCATCGAAGTGACGGAAACCCCGCAGCTGATCGTCCACCGGCAGTGAGCCTCGGCCACGGCCCTTGTCTTGACGTCCGCGGTGACGGGAATCCGTTGCCGGCCAAGCGAAGTAAGCCACCGCTGTACTGGGCTCATCGGGTGATGGGCACCCGATCTCGTAACTCCGGCAGGTGCAGTGCCGTTCCTTGATGAGCGGGGTATGCACGGAAGCCAGGTGTGCTATGGGAATGCTCAGCGGCCGCGAACCACTTCCGATCATCGAGGCGGAGCCGCCGGCGCGACCGGCGGGTGCGCTCGCCGGGGCCGGGACCTTCGATCCGCACCAGCGGTGGAGCCGGCTGGTCGGCGGGGGTGACGGGATCATCTACGGCGTGCAGGCCGACGGGCTGCTGTACTGGTATCGGCACCGTGGCTGGGCCACGGCGACCTCCGACTGGGCCAACCAGGGGATCGGTGTGCCGATCGGCTCCGGGTGGCAGGACTTCGTCACCGTGCTCGGGGATGTCGGTGGCGTGCTCTACGGCGTGCGCGGCGACGGGACCGTGCTCGCCCACCAGCGCGTCGTCACCGACATGGACACCGGCGCGGGCTACTGGACCGACAATGGCACCGGCGTCGTCGTCGGGACCGGGTTCACCGCCTTCCCGCGGATCTTCGGCGGGCCCGGCGGCGTCATCTGGTGTGTCGACGCGGAGGGCGTCCTGTACCGCTCACAACGGCTGAACGGCGGGAACTTCGCAACGCCGGTGCCACTGGGGGAAGGATTCAACGTCCCCCGCTACCTGATGTCGGACGTCGGGAACGTCGTCTACGCCGTCAGCGGCACCGGCGGGCTCACCTGGTCCCGCTACCGGGACGGCGTCGGCTGGGCGAACGACGGGCAGCCCATCCAGATCGGGGACAACGACTGGTTCGAGCTGTTCCGCCGGGACCTGTTCGCCGGCTGCGGGAACGGCGGCCTCTACTTCGTCCGGATCGACCTGGCGACGGTGCCCGGCTACGACGAGACGCTCGTCGAGTTGCGGCTCACCAACCACCAGACCGTCGACGCCGACGGCGGGCCACAGTGGATCAACAACGCGACCGGCGTCGTCGTCGGGCACGGGTTCACCGTCGAGCGCAGCGCCGGGTTGCAGGGGTACCCGCGACGGCAGAGCGTTCCCGCCGGGGGACGGGCCTCCTTCGCGTTGTCCACCGCGTTCAGTTCGGTCAGCGCCCAACTCGTGCGCGTCACGCCCGGGGGAGACAGCCCCGAGCCGGTCACCGCGACGACCACCGTCACCGGCGGGCTCCAGATGCTCGCCGCGGACTACCGGTCGGCCGGGTGCGGCTGGGACGAGCGTTACGGCGCCGAGATACCCGCGAACTGGCCGTCCGGCGTCTACGCCGCGCGCTTCACCGGCGACTTCGGCCGGGTGCAGCACATCCCGTTCGTGGTCCGCCCGGCCGAGCCCGTGCAGAGGATCGCCGTGGTGCTGCCGAGCAACACCTACCACTCCTACAACGGCTGGGGTGGGCACGACCAGTACTCCGTGGGCGAGCACGGCGTGCGGCGCGTGCTTTCCTTCCTACGGCCCAGTTACAACTGGCTTATCGCGTCGAAGGGGCAGTACGACGTCGATCTGTACAGCGACCTGGAGCTGTTGCGCTGGCTCAGCGCCGAGGAAATCGGCGTCGACTGCTACACCGACCACGACCTGCACACCGGCGGCTGGCTTCCCGCTTACAGCGCGATCGTGCTGGGCGGGCACCCGGAATACTGGTCGATGGCCATGCGCACCCACCTCGCCGGCTACCTCGCGGCCGGCGGCAGCGTGATCGGCACCGGCGGCAACCAGCTCTACGAACGCGCGGAATTCGACGCCGACGGCACGACGCTGACCTTCCGCGCCGCGGACGGGAGCCGCGATCTCTTCCTCGACCACTACGACCTTCCGGCGTCGCAGCTGCTCGGGGTGAACTACGAGCACCAGGGCTGGATGACGTTCGCGCCGTACCGGGTGCTGCGCGATCACCCGTTCCTCGCGGGGACGGGCCTCGGCGTCGGTGAGACCTTCGGTGCGAGCGGCCGCAACGGCGCGGCGAGCGCATGGGAATTCGATACGCTGCAGGGCTTCGACGGTGAGGCGTCGCCGGAGGAGGTCTTGGCGCAGGGCACGAACCCGACCGACAGCGGCGGCGCGGCGATGGTGTGCAAGGAACTGCCGGGTGGCGGATTCGTTTTCAGCGCGTCGTCGCTGACGTTCAACGGGGCGATCCGGGTCGATGCGGTGGTACAACGGTTGCTCCGCAACGTGTTCGAGCGGGCGCTGGGGCGTCCCGCCCCGGGCGCGTGATCCCCATGGCAAGTGCTCAGGGCCGGGGATTGGTTCTGGTCCACCTTTGCCGATCGCTGCGGCCGCCGGCGGCGGCGGTGCACCGGCGGCACGGTGACATCCGCTCCTCGGTGGTGTCCGCCAGCCAGAGCGCGTCGACCCAGAGCACGTGCGGGAAGCGCGCCAGGCGAGCCTTGTGCAGCGGGATCCCGCACAGGGTCTGATTGGTGCCACGCAACCAGGCGTGCACATCGCCGCCGGGTTCACGGACTCCCTCGGCGTCGATCCACTGCGTGGAAGCGGCTACAGCCGTACGGTTAACCGGACTGATCATCCGCGGTTCACCGGCTCGCGGGTTCCAGGACGAACCCGCTCCTGGGTCGGGCGGGGACCCGCCGCAGCGAGATGGTCAGGTCCTGGTCGGGCACCCGGTAGTCGAGCTGGGCCAGGCGCATGGCCAGGGTTTGCAGGATCGACACCGTGAAGGGCTCGCCGGGGCAGCGGTGGTTGGTGTGCGGATCGCCCGCGCCCTGAGGGACCAGTTCGAACGCGCCGATGTCGTGGCGGCCGAGGAAGCGTTCCGGCCGGAAGACGTAGGGATCGGTCCACAGTTGCCGGTCGTGGTTGTGGCCCCACAGGTCCAGCAGCACCAGCGCGTGCTTCGGGATGCGCTCGCCGCGCCAGGTCAGGTCCCGGACCGCCCGGCCGCCGATGAACGGGGCGAACGGGTAGAAGCGGCGCAGTTCGTGCGCGAAGGCTTCGGCGAACGCGGTGTCCCCGTCGCGCAGCCGTTGCCGGTGCTCGGGCCAGCGGTGCAGGGCGTGCCCGGCGTAGGCGGTGAACCAGCAGACCGCCACCGTCGGCCGGATGATGTTGAGCAACTCGACCGCGGCCAGTCGCGGCGACAGCTCTTCGCCGTCGACCTCCCGGTGACGGCTGACCGCTTCGAGGGCCGAACCAGGGGCCGCGGCGGTGTCACCCTCGCGGACCTCGGTCACCAACTGCCCGAGCCACGCCTCCCGGCGGCCGCGAGCTGCCCGTGCCTTCCAGTGCCGGGGACCCGGGGTCGCGAAGCCGTCCACCATCGCCACGAGGTCCCGCGCCACCACGGGCACGTCCACGTCGGTGAGCGGGACGCCCGCCCATCGGCACACGGCCCGCGTGATGATCCGGGCGGCCTCGTCGAACAGCACCACCGGCTCGCCCGGACGCCACGAGGTGACGGCCTTGTCCCACGCGGCCGCGACTTCCTCGGCCAGCTCCCGCGTGCTGGTGGGCGTCACCACACCCAGGAAGATGCTTTTGCGGGTCCGGTGCCGGTCACCGTCGAGCGTGTGCACCGCACGGCGGCCGAACAGCGTGTTCTGCACCGGCCACGGGATCGCGGTGTGCCGGCGTACGTGGTCCTCGTCGTAGAAGAAGCGCGCGGCCTCGGGACCGCACAGCCCGACCGCGCGCTGTCCCAGCACCCGGGTGTGCACCACCCCCGACGCCGACCGCGCCCGCCGGGCGGGCAGCCAGCTGTAGCCCTCGGCCAGCACGGACACCGAACTGTCGACCACACCTCGCGGACGTTCCATGGGGGTCGGTGTGCCCAGTCCTCGGCTTGATAAACGACGGACGCCCGGTCACGGCCTGCTGCGAGCACGCCTGGCACGCCGCCGGGTCGCCGATCGCGGTGGTGCGATCAGGACGTCGGGAATCGTCATGCGGTGCTGTGCCTGGCGTGACGGTGGTGCCGGGGTGACCGATCGTGTTCGGGCCTGGGCGCGGCTGTGGTGGGTGCAGTGCATACACGCGCCGGCCATCAACGCGAAGCAGCCTGCTCCGGCCCAGTGGATGTTGACCAGCAGGCCGGCGACCAGGCAGATCGTGCCGAGGAGGTCCAGTCCGGCGGCCAGGAACGGGTGGTTGCGGGCGGTCCAGGAGATCCGGCCGGTACCGATCCGCCGCGCGAGGGTGGGATCGCTTTGTTCCAGTCCGCGTTCGATGACTCGCAGGCGCCGTTGTTCTCGGTTGAAGCGCATGGCGTCTCTCCTCGTCCGAAGTAGACGGTGGGGAAGGGTTATCGGCCGCGGGGGTCTTCGCTGGGGCCTTGGTTGTCGGGTTGGGTGGCGGCGGCGGCGAGTTCACCGGGGTCGGCGGAGCGTTGGTGGCCTTGTGGTGTGCGGTGTCCTTCGTCGCGCATGCGCTGGATCATGTGGGGGTAGTGCAGTTCGAACGCGGGTCGTTCGGAGCGGATGCGGGGTAGGTCGAGGAAGTTGTGTCGTGGGGGTGGTGAGGTGGTGGCCCATTCGAGGGAGTTGCCGTAGCCCCAGGGGTCGTCCACTTCGGCGGGGTCGCCGTAGCGGTAGCTGCGCATGACGTTGTAGATGAACGGCAGCACCGAAAGCCCGAGGACGAAGGAGGCGACGGTGGAAATCAGGTGGAGGGTGGTGAATTGGTCGGTGGCCAGGTAGTCGGCGTAGCGGCGGGGCATGCCGGCGCTGCCGAGCCAGTGGTGGATGAGGAAGGTGCCGTGGAAGCCGAGGAAGGTGAGCCAGAAGTGCAGCTTTCCCAGCGGCTCGTCGAGCATGCGGCCGGTCATCTTCGGGAACCAGTAGTAGATGCCGGCGAAGGTGGCGAAGACGATGGTGCCGAAGAGGACGTAGTGGAAGTGGGCGACGACGAAGTAGGTGTCGTGGACGTGGAAGTCGATGGCGGGTGCGCCGAGTAGGACGCCGGTGAGGCCGCCGAAGAGGAAGGTGATCATGAATCCGACGGCCCAGAGCATGGGGGTTTCGAAGGTGAGTTGTCCGCGCCACATGGTGCCGATCCAGTTGAAGAATTTGATGCCGGTGGGGACGGCGATGAGGAAGGTGAGGAAGGAGAAGAAGGGGAGTAGGACGGCACCGGTGGCGAACATGTGGTGGGCCCAGACGGAGAAGGAGAGTGCGGTGATGGCGACGGTGGCCCAGACCATGAGTTTGTAGCCGAAGAGGGGTTTGCGGCTGAAGACGGGGATGATTTCGGTGATGATGCCGAAGTAGGGCAGGGCGACGATGTAGACCTCGGGGTGGCCGAAGAACCAGAAGAGGTGTTGCCAGAGGATGGAGCCGCCGGTGGCGGGGTCGAAGACGTGGGCGCCGAGGTGGCGGTCGGCGAGCAGGCCGAAGAGGGCGGCGGTGAAGACGGGGAAGGCGGCGAGGATGAGGATGCTGGTGAACAGGATGTTCCAGGTGAAGATGGGCATGCGCCACATGGTCATGCCGGGGGCGCGCAGGCAGAGGACGGTGGTGATCATGTTGACGGCGCCGAGGATGGTGCCGAGGCCGGTGATGATGAGTCCGGTGACCCAGAGGTCGCCGCCGACGCCGGGGGAGTAGGTGGCGGTGGACAGGGGGGTGTAGGCGAACCAGCCGAAGTCGGCGGCGCCGCCGGGGGTGAGGAAGCCGGAGATGGTGATGAGGGCGCCGAAGAGGTAGAGCCAGTAGGAGAAGGCGTTGAGGCGGGGGAAGGCGACGTCGGGTGAGCCGATCTGGAGGGGGAGGATGAAGTTGGCGAAGCCGAAGACGTTGGGGGTGGCGTAGAGCAGCATCATCACGGTGCCGTGCATGGTGAAGAGCTGGTTGTATTGTTCGTTGGAGAGGAACTGCAGGCCGGGGACGGCGAGTTCGCCGCGCATGAGCAGGGCCATGAGTCCGCCGATGAGGAAGAACGCGAACGAGGTCGCCAGGTAGAGGATGCCGATCTGTTTGTGGTCGGTGGTTTTGAGCAGCCGGAGCAGCATGTTGCCTTTGGGGCCGGCCTGGCGGGGTGTGCGTCGCGCGACCGGGGTGAGCACCGGCCGCGAATTCGTCTGAGTCATGTGCGGTCCCGTTCGTCGACGCCGTGAGGACGCCTGGCGCGGTGTGGCGCGTCGGCCAGGACCGGCTACCCCGCCGTCGGGGCGGTAACCCCACGAATTCGGGCGAGCGCCACCTGCCTTCGCGCGACCTGTTACGGGAGACCGACCCGCGACCACGTCATGCGCAGCGCGGTGCCGCGCTCACCTGCCTGGACCGCGACCTCGTCGGCGAGGGTCTTGATCAACCTCAGCCCGCGTCCCCGGGTGGCGTAGCCCTCGGCGTGCGGGGTCGGGGTCCGCCAGGTGCCGTGGTCGGACACCACCACGATCACGCTGCCCTGGTGCGGCCAGGCGCAGACCTCCATCGGCCCGTCGTCGCCGCGGTAGGCGTGGTCCACCACGTTGGCCATCGCTTCGTGCACGGCCAGCGCGAGGTCCTGCACCTTGTCGTCGTCCAGCCCGAGCGCGCGTGCCCACGAGGTGATCGCGCGGCGCAGGGCGGTGACCTCGGCGGCACAAGCTGAGACGACCCGGTGCAGCACGGTCACCGGCGGGACTCCGGCCAAGTTCCGGCGCGCACTTCTCCCTCACGTTGCGACATGGTTCTCGGTCACCTGCCTCAGCCCATTACCCCGGGTGGGGGAACGCACACCCCGTTCAGCTCACCACAGCGGGCGGATCCGCGCCACCGCTGGGGGAAGTTTCGAGGGGTCTTCGTTGTCCGCGTCGCGTGTGCGAGCTAGCCTCGGGCGGTGCGATCGTCAGGCTGGGTTGAACACGCGCGGGATCTGGGCCCGCAGGGCCACTTGTGCTGGCGGTACGAGGGACCGGCGCAGTTGCGTCCCCGGGTCGGGGAGTTCCTGGCCGAGGGGCTCGAACTGGGCCAACGCGTGCGCTACGTCGGGTCCGCCTCGGTCGAGGACCTCCTCGCCGACTTGCACGAGTTCGACGGCATGGACGAGGCGCTGGCGCGGGGGGCGGCGCAGGTCGTCTCACTGGGCGACGTCTATTCGGCGGACGTCCCGGTCGAGCCCGCCGTCCAGGTGCGGACCTACGCCACGGCCACCGACGAGGCGCTCGCGGCCGGGTTCACCGGATTGCGGGTCGCCGCCGAAGCCACTCCGCTGGTGCGCACCCCGGCGCAGCTGAGCGCGTTCGCCCGGTACGAGCACCTCATCGACCAGTACATGGCCGGTCACCCGTTCTCGGCGATGTGCGCCTACGACGTGGGTGAGCTGGGCGAGGACGTGGTCGAGCAGCTCGCCTGCCTGCACCCGAACACCAATCAGGGCACCGTCGGTTTCCGGCTGCACGCGTCCCCCGGCGCGGCGTTCAGCGCCAGCCTGAAGGGGGAGCTGGACCTGTCCACCGAGGAGCTGCTGAGCACCGCACTCGGCCACGCCGAACTGCCACTGCGCGGCGGAGAGCTGGTCCTCGACGTGGGAGACCTGGACTTCATCGACCACCGCAGCCTGCTCCAACTGGCCGAACACGCCCGTCGCCGCGCCGCCGGCCTGGTGCTGCACGCTCCGCGTCCCGGCCTGACGCGGCTGGCCACCCTGCTCGCGCTCACCGATGTCCGGATGGCCCACGCGTGAGCGCCACGATGTCCCCGAAGCCGGAACCGTTCGTCCACCCCGCGTTGTTCTACCGCTCCGACGCGGAGTACCTGGACGGGCTGCTCCCGTTCGTCACCGACGGCCTGGAAGCCGGGCAGCCGGTCGCCATTTCGGTGCCCGGCCCCCAGGTGCGGCTGCTCACCGCCGCGCTGGGCCCCGCGGCCGAGCGGGTGCACATGCTCGACATGACCGTGGCCGGGCGCAATCCGGGCCGGATCATCGCCGGGGTGCTGCGCCGCTTCGCCGACCGCCACCGCGACCGGCACGTCCGGATCATCGGTGAGCCGATCTGGCCGGGCCGCTCCGCCACCGAGTACCCGGCCTGCGCTCAGCACGAAGCGTTGATCAACGCGGCGTTCACCGGGCGCGACGTCACGATCGTCTGCCCGTACGACGTGGCCGGGCTGGAGGCGAGCGTGCTCGCCGACGCCAGGCAGACCCATCCGCTGCTGTGGGAGGGCGAGCAGCGCTACCCCAGCGCGGACTACGCCCCGGACGACGTGGTCGCCCGCTACAACGAACCGCTCCGGCACGCCGAGGACGCGCGAGCCCACCTCGTGGCCGCCGCCGCGGACCTGTCCCCGGCCCGGCGGCGGATCGCGGACCGGGCCCGGACGCTCGGCCTGCCCCCGGCCCGGATCGCGGACCTGGAACTCGTCGCCACCGAACTCGCGGCCAACAGCCTCCGCCACGCCGGTGCGCCGTGCGAACTGCGGCTCTGGCGCGAGAACGGCGAGGTCGTCTGCGAAGCCCGTGACCCCGGGCAGCTCACCGACCCGCTGGCCGGCCGCCGCCCCGCCGAGGGCCACTCCGGCCGCGGCCTGCTCCTGGTCAACGATCTGGCCGACCTGGTGCGCACCCACACCAGCGCGCGGGGCACGACCATCCGCGCCTACTTCCGCCCCTGACTCGCCGTCGAGCGCCTCAGCAGCAGTGCTCTCCGCGCCAGGCTTCGCGGCCTTCCCGCACCGCGACGGCGGCGATGACCAGCGCGACGAGCGGATCGGCCCAGTACCAGCCGAAGAGGCTGTTGAGGAGCAGGCCGACGAGCAGCACGCCGGAGAGGTAGGTGCAGAGCAGGGTCTGCTTGGAGTCGGCGACGGCGCTGGCCGAGCCGAGTTCACGCCCGGCGCGGCGTTGGGCGTGGGACAGGAACGGCATGACCGCGAGGGAAACCGCCGCCAGCACGATACCGACGGTGGAGTGCTCGGCGGGGTCGGCGCCGAAGAGCGTGCGAACGGCTTCCACGGTGACGTAGGCGGCGAGGGCGAAGAAGGACACCGCGATGACCCTGAGCGCGGTGCGCTCGCGGGCTTCCGGGTCGCTGCCCGAGAACTGCCAGGCGACCGCGGTGGCGGAGGCGACTTCGATGACGGAGTCCAGGCCGAAGCCGATCAGCGCGGTGGAGGAAGCGATCGTTCCCGCGGAGATGGCGACGATCGCCTCGATGACGTTGTAGGTGATCGTCGCGACGACCAGCAGCCGGACCCGGCGCGTGAGCACGGCCCGGCGGTCGTCGTCCACAGTGGACTCGGAGGCACAACACCCGTCGCCGCAGTGGTCCGTGCTGACTGCCGAGGGAAGTTCGCGGTCGTTCATCGCGGCGTCCGGCTGGGCTCGTCGACGCAGGGCTCGTCGGTGTCGACCGCGAGCACGACCTGCACCAGTTCGCGGAGCGCGCGGGCGAGGTGTTCGTCGGCCAGCGCGTAGCGGACCTGCCTGCCTTCGTAGGTGGCCACGACCAGGCCGCAGCCACGCAGGCAGGCCAGGTGGTTGGACACGTTGGACCGGCTGAGACCCAGCTGGTCGGCCAGCTTGCCGGGATAGCTCACGCCGTCGAGCAGGGCGATGAGGATCTTGCAGCGGGTGGGGTCGGCCAGCGCGCGGCCCAGCCGGGCGAGCGCGGCACCCCGTGTCTCACACGTCAGCACCCGTCGAACAGTACACCAGAGGCTGAACTGAGTCGGTGTCACTCGGTCGAACAGCCACACCGCCGGTCCGCTAGATTCGGGCGGAAAGCGGTTCGATGGGGGAGTGGCGGCATGAGCGGCATGGGCAAGTGGAGTCTGGGGATCGGCGCCGTCCTGTTCGGCGCGGCCGTGTTGTGCTCGGTGCTGGACCTGATCCCGGCCGCGGTGATCCTCGGTGTCCTGGGCCTGGTCGGGCTCGGCGTCGCGGGCTACGACGTGATCGAGAACTGGGCGGAGCGGTCGGAACTGCGTCGCCGTGGGGCGCGGGCCCGCCGGGAGAGCCAGGGCCGCTGACGGTCACTCCGGCCTCGGGCCACCCCGGCCGGTCCGGCTGCCCGCGTAGGCGGACTCCCGCAGGTGGGCGAGCCACCGCGGAGCCATCTCGATACCGTCCGGATGGTTCAGCATCGGGTCGAAGGCCGGGGCCGGGCCGTCCGCGGCGACGCGGTGGAGGGTCAACCTCGCCGCCGTCCGCCAGGCGCCGGTTCCGCGCGCGGTATAGAGGATGTACTGCAGCGGGCCGTCTTCGAGCAGTCGCCGCACCGAGTCCAGCGAGGCGCCGCCGGGATTGTCCCGCCGATCGGCCCTGGCACCCAGCCAGATCGACTCGCCGTCGCTCAGGTACGGCGTCAGGCTGCTGAACCGCGCGCCGGTCCACGAACCGGACGGCCACGGCAGGAAGCGCGGGCGGGAACTGGTCAGCGTGAGGTCCCACACCGGCTCGCCGTGCAACCGGAGCGCGAGCCCCAGCGCGTCGGGCACGTCACCGGGGGTGCCGATCCCCTTCGACAACCGCGCGGTGACCGCCCGCGTACCGGCGGGCAGTGGCAGTTCGCCCCCGTCGAACGGGGTCAGCTCACCGGTGAGCAGCAGGCCTCGAGGGTGGAAGGCACGCGCGTGCCGGGCCGAAGCCAGCACGCGGAACAGCTTCGCGGTGATCGCCATGCGAGTGGGATGCCCCGCCGGGGCCCGGGATATTCATCCGAGCCGGTCCACCCCGCGGAAGGCCCAGCCACCGCTCGCCGGTGATGTCCGGCTGGCCGGACATCGGTACTACGCCGAACGACGGGTTGCCGGCCGGCCGGGCGCAGGTCGAAAAGGGGAATGGGGCGACGCGCATTGCCCGGTGGAACAATCGCGCCCTATCGTGGTCCGACCCCCGTGGTGAACAGTCGGCCGGGGCGTCGAAATGGTCGTCGAAGCGCTTCGACAGTCACTTCGACCGGCCGCAGCGACAAAGGAGTCGTCCGTGTTCAAAATCGTGCGTGCAGCGATCCCCGCACTCGTGCTGGCCCTGACTTTGGGCGGTATGCCGTCACCGGCACTGGCGGCCGCCTGGAGTTCCTCGGACCGGTGGGGCACCTGGGAAAACGGCGGTTACACGCTCTACAACAACATCTGGGGCGAAGGCGGTGGCCCGCAGACCATCTGGGCCGACTCGTACCGCAATTGGGGTGTCTGGGCGAATCACCCCGATACCGGCGGGGTCAAGTCCTATCCGAACGCCACCCGGCAGGTGAACCGGCGGCTCAGTTCGCTGAACAGCGTTTCGAGCACCTTCGACGTCACTGTGCCGAACTCCGGCGCCTACACCAGCACCTACGACATCTGGGCCGACGACCACGCCTACGAGATCATGCTGTGGGTCAACCAGACCGGCCCCATCGGGCCGATCGGCTCGTTCCAGGGTGACGTTTCCGTCGGCGGGCACGACTGGTCGGTCTACCGCGGTTCCAACGGCTCGGCCCAGGTCTTCTCCTTCCTCCGCCGCTCGGACACCAACGCAGGCACGATCGACATCCTGGCCGTGATGAACTGGATCCGCGCCCGCGGCTGGTTCGGCGACGTCATCCTGAGCCGGGCGCAGTTCGGGTACGAGATCACCTCGTCCAACGGCGGCCTGGACTTCCGCACGAACAACTTTTCGGTGAACTATTCCTGACCCCCGTGTCGAGATGGCGGCGCGCCGGACGTCCTTGGAGGGCAACTGGACCACGACGGAAGACAGAGGTACCTAATGGACACGATGCAGGCGTACCGGCGGGCACAGGACGAGTTCGACGCCGTGCCGGCCGCTGGGACGAGCCCTCGGCGTGCGCGGAGTGGACGGTGCGGGACATCGCCGGGCACGTCATCTGGGGACAGCGCCAGATGCGGGCGTGGGCGACTGGGGAGGAGTACACCGAGCGAGCGGGAGCGCCGGGCGCACCGCACCCGGCGGACCTGGCGGGGGACGACCCGCTGGAGACCTGGCGGGAGGCCAGGGAAGCCACGGTGGCGGCGCTGACCGAGGCCGCGCTGGAGCGGACGACCTCGATCTCGGGGCTCGGCGAGGTGCCGCTGCGAGCGGTGGTCACGCTCCTGCTCACCGATCACCTCGTGCACACCTGGGACATCGGGCACCCGCTCGGCATGGACGTGCGGCTCGACCCGGCGCTGGTGCGGGTGGCGTTCGACTGGACGAAGGCCAACGTGGTGCGGCGGCCGGGCTTCTTCGGCCCGGAAGTCACCCCGCCCGCCGACGCCGCCGAGCAGACCCGGATGCTGGCCTTCCTCGGGCGGACGGCTCGGCAAGCGCTGACCGCCTGAGCACGGCGACGGGTGGGCCGCCGGTCACCGGCGGCCCACCCGCGCAGTCCGAAGAGGACAGTCAGGTGGCCTCCGGGGTGTCGAGGGCGAGCAGGCGACCGGCGAGGAACCGGCGGTCGGCGGGATCGCGCGCGAGCGCGTGTGCCCGCCGGTACGCCGTGGCGGCTTCGGCGGTGCGCCCGAGGCGCCGCAGGAGGCCAGCGCGGGCGGCGTGCCTGAGGTGGCAGTGATCGAGTCCGTCGATCCGGTCGATCAGGGCCAGCCCCCGAGCCGGTTCGGTGGCCATGACCACGGCGACCGCGTAATTCAGCGCGACCACGGGAGTGGGCGCCACCGCGAGCAGTTCGCCGTAGAGCGCCGCGACGCGATCCCAGTCGGTCCGGTCGCCGGACGGGGCTTGGGCGTGCATGGCGGCGATCGTGGCCTGCAACTGGTAGGGGGCGTACCTGGCGGTGTCGCGGGCGTCGTGCAGCAGCAGCGCCACCAGCCCGAACGCTTCGGGCTCGTCGGGCATCAGCGTGGCTATCAGCCGGGCGAGCCGGATCGCTTTCGCGCGCAGCAGTCGGTGCTCGGAACCGCCACGCTCGGGGGTGTAGCCCTGGGCGAAGATCAGGTAGACGACGGCGAGGACGCCGGAGAGCCGTTCGGGCAAAAGGTGGTCGGCGGGGTTTCGCCCGGACCAGCCGCTGCGCCAAAGGCCGTCTCGCTGACCAGGAACGCGCGGGCGATCTGCCCGGCGGCCAGCCCGACAACCGCCTGCAGCGTCAGCGCCACCCCAACGGCCAGGTAGGTGCCGCGCGTTCTCAGGCTGCCACGCGACAGGCGTCCTTCCCACTGACCGCAAGGGCGTCCATGGCTATTCAAGACCGTGCCGTCGGCCCACCCGCGGAATCGGGTCAGAGGCTGCCGGTGGTGATGGTGCCTTCGGTGGTGGTGGCGTGGATGTCGAGTTCGGCGGCGGTGCCATCGTTCCTGAGGGAGTTCTTGATGCGGCCCCCGCCGCCGGCGTCGAGGGAGGCCATGACACCGGCGGCGGTGCCGACGGAGATGTCGCCGGACAGGGCGCTCAGCACTACCTTGCCGCGCACGGCTTCGCCGATCCGGATGTTGCCCTGTACGGTGCTGATCTCCGCGGGCCCGCCCAGCCTGCCGACCTCGACGTCGCCGTCCACCACGGTGATGTGGACGCTCGCGGCTTCGTCGACGGTGACCGGGGCTTGCACGCCCTCGAACTTGACGTCGCCGAGCCGTCCTACGGTTCGGAACTCGGTACTGGCCGCCTGCGCGTCGACCTGGGAACCGACGGGCAACTGGACCGTCACCGCGACGGAGCCGGAATCGGAACCGCCGAGGAGTCCGGTCGTCTGCCAGCGAATCCGCAGGACGCCGTCGCCGTAGTCGACCTCGGTCTGCTCTGCCACCTTCACATCGCCGCTCTTCGAGGCGTCCGCGGGCAGGATCTCGACCGCGGTGTCGGCCCGGTCGGCGGCGACGAACTCGATCCGCCCCGCGACGATTTCGACGACGGCGGAGATCGGGGCCGGGGTATCGAACTTCTGCATGGTGCTCCTTGTCCGGACGGGAACGGTTCGTGCCATTCGAGCGTCACGCTGGTTCGTGATCGGCGGCCCTGGCCTGAGCGGGACACCGTAGGGGGTTCATAATATTGCAGATCAAGTGAGAAAACTCAAGAAGTCGTCGTTGACAGATTAACAAAATCAAGTAACCATGGTGCCGTACCACGGCAGAGAGTCGAGGGGGTCGAGGTGGACTGGCAGGAACTGACGGACCTGACGCGCGGACAGCCGTTCGTGGTCGAGCGGGTCCGCCTCGCCGGCAGCGGTGTGGCGATCGAGGGGCGGTTCGAGCCGCCACAACTGGCTCAGCTCAGCGTCGACGACCAGGTATTCGTCACCGCGTTCGTCCGCTCGCACGGTTCGATCAAGGAGATGGAGCGGGTCTTCGGGGTGAGCTACCCGACGGTCAAGGCTCGGCTGAACCGGATCGCCGAGCAACTCGACTTCGTCGACACGGACCCGGCGCCGACCGGCGCCGACGTCGTCGACCGTTTGCGGCGGGGGGAGATCAGTGTCCAGGAGGCGCTGGCCGAGCTGGAGCGGTCCCGATGATCCCGCAGCTGGTGACCTACCGGCAACGCCGTCCCAATGGCCGCTGGCTGCGGCTGTACATCCCCGTCGTACCGGTCGTTCTGGTGCTGTCGCCACTGCTGCTGCTCGGCGTGCTGGCCGGACTGGTCGCCTGCCTCGTCACCGGGGTGAACCCGATGGGCGCGCTGCGCGGTCTCGGGCAGTTCGTGTGTGCGCTGCCCGGAACCCGGTTCGAGATCGAGGATGGCCACACGGCTGTGCTGGTCAGCGTCAGATGAGTCGCGAAGGAGGGCAATGATGAACGAGCAGCGCCGCCAGGTCCTGCAGATGCTGGCCGATGGCAAGCTCGCCGCCGACGAGGCCGAGCGGCTGATCGACGCCCTCGAACGAGAACGGCCGGAGTCGACGCCGAGGGGCGCCACCCGGCCCAAGTACCTGCGCGTGGTGGCGGTGGACACCTCCGGTGACAGCGGGCCGAGCCGGGTCAACATCCGGGTCCCGCTCCAGCTGTTGCGCGCCGGGGTCCGCCTCGCGAGCCTCATCCCGCCGGAGGCGCTGATCAGGATCAACAAGGCATTGGACAGGTCAGGGGTACCGATTGACCTGACCGAACTCAAGCCGCAGAACATCGAGGAGCTCATAGAGCAACTCGGCGAGGTCAACATCGACGTCGACGACCCCGACAGCAGGGTGCAAGTGTTCTGCGAGTGACCCACGGGCGATACGCCCCCGGGGGTGGACGTCGACGTAAGCGGGTTTTCGGTTGACCCGGCTTCCGGTAACGTCGCCAGACGATCAGCATCGATGCCTGGGGGCGGGTCATGCGGAAATCTCACCTGCGTTTCGGCGTTCTCGGGCCGCTCGAAGCGCGCGCGGGTGACCAGACCGTGCCGATCAGTTCGGCGAGACACCGGGTGGTTCTGGCGTCGCTGTTGTTGCGCGCGAACCGCGAGGTCCCGCTCCGAACTCTCGTCCGGCACGCGTGGGGTGACCAGCCACCCGACGAGGTGGTTCCGGCGTTGCGGGTCTACGTGATGCGGCTGCGGCGCTCGCTCGGCGAGCCGGGGCTGATCCGGACCACGTCCAGCGGCTACCTGATCGAAGTGGACAGCGAGGAACTCGACCTGCTGCGCTTTCGAGGGCTGGCCGAACGCGCCAAGGCTGCCCGCACGGCCGGCGAGCTCGACCGCGCGGCGGACCTGCTGGACCGCGCGCTCGCCGAATGGCGTGGACCGGCGTTGGCGGACGTGCCGTCGGAGTCGCTTCAGCAGGTCGAGGTGCCGCTCCTGCTCGAGGACCGCTTGCGCGCCGCCGCCGAGCGGGTCGACCTGAACCTCCAGCGCGGGCGGCACCACGAAGTCATCGGAGAACTCCGCCACCTCACCGGGGAGTATCCGCTGCGAGAGCAGTTCTGGGCACAGCTCATGCTCGCCCTGTACCGCTCGAACCGGCAGGCGGACGCGCTCGCCGCGTACCGCGAAGTGCGCTGTCGCCTCGCCGAAGAGGTGGGTGTCGACCCCGGTGCCGAGGTGCGGGCGGTCTACCGGGCCGTGGTCGGGGAAAGCCCGCAGCCCGTGGCTGCCCCACTCCCGGTCGCCCCCCGCCAGCTGCCGGCGGTCGTGGCCAGTTTCTTCGGCCGCGAAGTCGAAGCCGGGCAGATCCGCGAACTGCTCGAACCGGCCCCGGACCGGATCTCGGTGCCGATCGTCACCGTGTGCGGCCCTCCTGGCGCCGGTAAGACCGCGCTCGCCGCCCGGGTCGCGCACGAGCTCCGCGCGGTCTACCCCGACGGTCAGCTGTCGGTGGACCTGCGTGGCCACGCAGGTCCACCGCTGGGCACCACCGCCGTGCTGACCGGTTTCCTCCGCGCGCTCGGTGTTCCGGCCGGTGAGATCCCGGACGACGAGGACGAGCTCGTGATCGCCTACCGCACGGTGCTGGCCGGTCGCCGGATGCTGGTCATGCTGGACAACGCGGCCGGCGCCGGGCAGGTGCACCCCTTGCTGCCCGGCGGTCCGGGTTGCGCGGTCCTGGTCACGAGCCGGGACGAACTGCGCGGGCTCACCGTGTTGAACGGCGCGGACCGGGTCCAGCTCGACGTACTCCCGCTCGGCGCGGCGACCGGTTTGCTGAGCTCCGCTCTCGGCGACGACCCGGCGCTTTCGGCGGAGACCGTCGGCGAACTGGCCGATCTCTGTGGCCGGCTTCCGCTGGCGTTGCGGATCGCGGCGAGCGATCTCGTGGGCAGGTCGCAACCCGATCTCGAGTCGTACGCGGCGAAGTTGCGCACCGGCAACCGCGTCCGCGTGCTGTCGACCGGCGACGACGACGTGGCCACCCTCCGCACCGCGTTCGACCACTCCTACCGAACGTTGGGACCTCCGGCCAAGCGGGTGTTCCGCCTGCTCGGGCTGCTGCCCGCGGCGGACTTCAGCGTGGACGCGGTCGCCGCGGCCACGGGCTGGGCGGTCACCGAGGCCGGCCGCGCGCTGGAGCGGCTCGCCGGCGCGAGTCTCGTGCATCGCCGGCAGCACGACCGGTATCGGGTGCAGGGGCTGCTCGCGGACTACGCGGCGATGCTGCCGGAATCCGAGGTGGCGGAACGGGGCCGGGATCGGCAGCGCCTCTTCGAGTGGTACCGCCTCGCCACGGACCGGGCGACCGGGCTCCTGTACCCCGACGCTTCGAGGGCTGTGCCCTCCTGCCCGGCCGCCGACGTGCTCGCTCCCGAGATCGTCGACCGCGTGGCGGCCCGCACCTGGCTGGAAACCGAGCGGGCGACCCTCGTCGCGGTGGCTCGGCAGTGGACCGAGAGCGCTCCGCAGGAAGCCGCGTGCCGGCAGTTCGTCGACAGGTTCTGCGTCTACCTCGGCATGAACCAGTGCGACGCGGAACTGGCGTTGGTGACCGAAGCCGCGCGGCCCGTGGGCGGGAAGCAGTGGACAGCGCCGGCGACGTGGTTACCGCGTGCCCGGCTGGCCGGCTGCGGTGGAACCAGGTGATCGACGCGATGGGCTCCGGCGGCTGAATCAGGCGCCGGGACGATCGCCTGACGACCGCTGGTCGCGCGACGAGGTTTCTCGTCGGTGAAGACCATGTGATCTGAATCTCGCCCAATTGGTCGTCCCCATGGAGTGGCATTGGTGGTAAATGCGCCCGAACCCGACAATGCGTCACTTCGGTCTACCGGTTATCCAGCTGTAATCGCAGCCGCCGACGGTCGCGTCGACCGTCGGAACGGCCGCTACGCTGCTACTTTCACGGTTTTGCGGTACGTGGGGTCGTAGCTGACTGCGTAAGGTTGTTAGTGGGCTGTAATTGGCTGCTGATAGCTTTCCTTCGTACTCGTTGCACCGCTAGGCCTCTGGGGTGCCGGAACGTCGGCAATAGCGGTGAATGTGGGTTGACAAATGCTGTAGCCACACACCGAATTCGCTGGGGAGTGGTCACATGACGGTGCTGGTGTCGGTCGACGCGCTGTTGCCCGCGGACTCGCCGCGCCTTTCCGGGGAGGACAGCGCCCACACCCGTGCGCTGGCCGAGACCGATGCGATCCTGCCGCCGATCCTGGTGCACCGTCCGACGATGCGCGTGATCGACGGGATGCACCGCCTGTGGGCGGCGAAGCGGCGCAAGCTCGACAAGATCGAGGTCCAGTTCTTCGAAGGGACGCCGGAAGAGGCGTTCGTGCTCGCCGTCGAGTCGAACATCGGCCGTGGCTTGCCGCTCTCCCTCGCCGACAGGGAGGCCGCGGCCGCGCGGGTCATCGAGTCCTACCCGCACTGGTCGGACCGCGCGATCGCGGCGCGGACCGGTCTCGCCGCGCGGACGGTCAGCGTGATCCGGACGAGTTCAACCGCTGGAAATGCACAGTTGAACGCCAGGGTCGGATTGGACGGTCGCATCCGTCCGCTGAACAGCGTCGTGGGCAGGCTGCGCGCCAGCGAGGTGATCGAGGCGCGGCCGGACGCCTCGTTGCGGGCAGTCGCACGGGAGGCCGGGATCTCGGTCGGCACCGCGCGGGACGTGCGCCAGCGGCTCAGCCGAGGTGAAAGCCCCATCCCCGCGGGTCTGCGGCCGGCCGGGACGACGAACATGCCCGCACCCACGCAGCGGCCCGAGCCACCCGAGAAGAAGGCCGCGGACGGCGTCAACGAGGCCGATCTGCTGCTGCAGTGGCAGAAGCTGACCAAGGATCCGTCCCTGCGGTTCACCGAAACCGGGCGAGCGCTGTTGCGGTGGCTCAGCTTCCAGTCGATCCTGCCGGACGAGTTCGACCGGCTGATGGACGCGGTCCCCGATCACGGCGTGGAGTCGGTACGCGGGCTCGCGCTGCGCTGCGCGGGTACCTGGCAGCGATTCGCCGATGAACTGGAGGAGCGGAGCCGGGCCAGCGCCTAGTACTCCGGTCGTGGTTCGCGACGGTCGTGGTTCGTGGGTCGATTGTCGCTGGTAGTGGCCTCGTCGGACGCGGTGATCGAGCCCACGGTCGCCGCGTTCCGGGAATGTCTCGAATGATTGCCAGGGGAGAAAGGAGGTTCACCGCGATGCCGGGCGAACAAGCGCGTTGTTCGACCGCCCGGCCACAACTGAGTATCGTCGAGCCGCGCGCACGTGGCCGGCGAATGGATTCCGCGACGGAGATTTCCCGCGAACCGGGGTGGACAACGGCGTTGCCCGAAAACGGGTATTCCGAATCCCGAGCAAGAGCTGAAGGGTGATTTTCGATGGAGGTCGTGTCGGAGGACCGGACAGCCCACCGGCTGATGATTCTGGGCGCGGGCGTGATGGGCGTGGGTATCACCACGCTCGCACTGGGGTTCGGGTTGCCGGTCACCCTGGTCGACGTCGACGAGGACACGCTGGCGCTGGCCCGCAAGAAGATCCGCCAGCAGCTGAAGCTGGCGCAGATCATGGGCACGCTGCCCGCCGGTACCGCCCACGGCGAACTCGTCACGACGGTGTCGGTCGAAGAGGGCGCGGAAGCGACCGTGGTCATCGAGGCCGTGACCGAACTGGCTGACGTCAAGGCCGCCGCGCTGGCCAAGGTTTCCGCGCTGGTCAGCCCCGGGACCCCGGTGGTGACCAACACCTCGTCGATCCCGGTCGACGAGCTGGCGGACTCGGTGGCCCGGCCAGGGGACTTCATCGGAACCCATTTCATGAACCCGCCGTACCTGATCCCGATGGTGGAGGTGATCCGCGGCCGGCGCACCGGGACCGCCGTGGAGGAGACCCTCAAGTCCGCGCTGGAGCGGCTCGGGCGCGAGGTCTTGGTGGTGCGGGACAACCCGGGCTTCGTGACCAGCCGGGTGCTGCACCCGATGATCAACGACGCGGTGCGGGTCGTGCAGGAGGGCACCGCGCCGCCGGAGACCGTCGACGCGCTGTTCGAGGGCTGCCTGGGCCACCGCACCGGCCCGCTGCGCACCGCGGACCTGATCGGCCTGGACAACCTCGCCGACTCGCTCCGGGTGCTCCACGAGCGGACCGGCGACGAGGGCTGCAAACCGAACGAGCTACTGCTGGAAAAAATCCGTGAAGGCCACCTCGGTCAGAAGAGCGGCCGGGGATTCTACGAATACGGGGGGCAGCAGTCATGACCACGACACCGGAACAGAGCATCGAACTCACCTCCGCGGTGATCGAGGAGAAGATCCTCGACTTCCTCGAGGAGCGCACCAAGGTCCGCTGGGAGCCCGAGGTGGACCTCTTCGACTCGGGCACGGTGTCCTCGCTGTTCGCGATGGAACTGGTCGTCTTCCTGGAGGGTGCCTTCGACATCGAGATCGCCGGCCCCGACCTGAAACTGGCCAACTTCCGCACCGCGCGGATCATGGTGGGCCTGGTCGAACGCCTGCGGGCGGAGGACGCCGAGGACGGCCGTGGCTGACCAGCTGCCCGGGCTCATCGCCCTCGCCGACGACCTGATCGGCGACCGGGCCGACGCGTGGGACCGGGCCGGGGTGATCCCGGAGGATCTGGTTCGCAAGCTCGCCGGTGCCGGCGCGCTGTGCGCCGAGGTCCCGGCCCGGTACGGCGGCCTCGGCCTGACCAGCTCGGACAGCGGCGAGCTCACCGCTTCGGTGGGCAGCCGGTGCAGCTCGCTGCGCAGCCTGATGACCTCGCAGGGCATGGCCGCGTGGACGATCCAGAGACTCGGGGACCGGGCGCAGCGCAAGGAGTTCCTTCCCCGGCTCGCCGGTGGCGAACTGGCCGCCGTCGGGTTCAGCGAGCCGGGCGCGGGCAGCGATCTGTCCACCATGGCTACCCGAATCCGGCCCGACGGCGACTCGGTGGTCGTCGACGGGCACAAGGTCTGGGTGACCGCCGCGGACTACGCCGACCTGCTCGTGGTGTTCGGTCAGTACGAGGGCGGCGCCGCGGCGGTCGTGGTGCCCGCCACGGCCCCCGGGGTGCGGGTGGAGCGCGTTCCGGAACCCATGGGCTGCCGGGCCGCCGGGCACGCGAACATCCGGCTCGACGGCGTCCGGCTCCCGGCCGAGCACGTGCTCGGCGGCGTCGGCCAGTCCACCGCCATGCTGGTCACCACCGCGCTGGCCTACGGCCGCATCTCGGTCGCCTGGGGGTGTGTGGGGATCCTGCGCGCGTGCCTGGCCGAGGTCACCCGGCACGCGGGCGCCCGTGAGCAGTTCGGGAAACCGCTGGGGCAGCACCAACTCGTCGCGCGGCACGTGGCGGACCTGCTGGTGGCCGAGCAGACCGCGACCCGCGCGTGCGAACACGCCAGCCGCCGCTGGGACGAACGGTCACCGGAAATGGTGGTGGCCACGGTCATGGCGAAGTACGTCAGTTCCCGGCACGCGGCCGACGGCGCGGCCTCGGCGGTCCAGGTGCTGGCGTCGCGGGGCGCCCGCGACAGCCACCCGGTCGCGCGCGCCTACCGGGACGCGAAACTGATGGAAATCATCGAAGGCAGCAACGAGATCTGCCAGCTGATCCTTTCCGAGCACGTGCTCGCTGGGGCGAAACGGGAGGAAGACCGGTGAGCGACGAGAGTTCCGCGGACCAGCCGACGATGGTCAAGTGCCTGGTCTGGGACCTGGACAACACGCTGTGGCAGGGCACCCTGATCGAGGACGGCGAAGTGCGGCTGTCCGACGAGATCCGCCAGGTGATCGTCGAACTGGATGCGCGCGGCATCCTGCAGGCCGTGTCGAGCAAGAACGACCACGAGCCGACCTGGCAGCGCCTGGAGGAGCTGGGGGTGGCCGAATACTTCGTGCTCGCCCGGATCGGCTGGGGTCCCAAATCGGCTTCGGTGCGCGATATCGCGGACAAGCTCAACTTCGCGCACCAGACCATCGCCTTCATCGACGACCAGCCCGCCGAGCGGGCCGAGGTGGAATTCCACCTGCCCGAGGTGCGGTGCTATGAGGCGGAGCAGGCGAGCGGCCTGCTCGACCTTCCGGAGTTCACCCCGCGTGCGCGGACGGTCGATTCGGTCAAACGGCGCGAGATGTACCAGGCGGGTTTCCGCCGCGACACCGAACGCGCCGAGTTCACCGGACCGGACGAGGAGTTCCTGCGTTCGCTCGAGCTGGAGATGCGGATCTTCCGCGCCACCGAGGTGGAGCTGAGCCGGGTCGAGGAACTCACGCTGCGCACCAGCCAGATGAACGCGACCGGGGTGCACTACTCCGACGAGACGCTGCGCGGCCTGCTGGCCGATCCTGCGCACGAGGTGCTGGTGACCACCTTGCAGGACCGGTTCGGCACGCATGGTGCGGTCGGCGTGCTGCTGGTGGAGAAGCTCGCCCGGGTGTGGCACCTGAAGCTGCTCGCCACCTCGTGCCGCGTGGTGTCCTTCGGCGCGGGCGCGGTGATCCTGGACTGGCTGGCCGACCAGGCCGCGCGGGCGAACGCGCACCTGGTCGCCGATTTCCGGCGGACCGACCGGAACCGGATGATGGAGATCGCCTACCGGTTCGCCGGATTCGACGACCAGGACTGCGCGTGCCGCGGCGACCTCACCGGCGCCGAGGTGGACGGCGTCCAGCGGCTCCACCTGGAAGCCGCCCGGCGCAACCCGCCCACCACCATGCGGCTGATCGCGCCGGAACTCGGCGCCGGGGTGGCCAGCCCGGCGTGAGCCCCCGGGGGCCTGCCTTCGGGGGTCGTGAGTGCTTCCACCGGTTCTGACCGGTCTGTCCACTCACGACCCCTCTGTCAGGCGTCCTTGCGGCGGGCGAGGGTGACGCCGTCGGAGAGCGGCAGCACGCAGATCTCCACCCTATCGTCCTTGCGGATGAGCTGGTTGACCTCGCGGATGCCGTTGGTGTCCGGATCGTCGGAAGCCGGATCGATCACCCGGCCGAGGAACAGCGTGTTGTCCAGGACGAGCAAGCCGCCGGGCTTGACCAGCCCGATGGATTTCTCGTAGTACTTCGGATAGTTCGCCTTGTCCGCGTCGATGAAGACGAGGTCGAAACCACCCGCGCCCGATTCGTCGGCCAGCGTGTCCAGGCTGGCGCCCGCGTCACCGATCCGCGGTTCGATGCGGTCGGCGACGCCGGCCCGTTCCCAGTAGGGTTTCGCGAATTTGACCCATTTCGGATTGAGGTCGCAGGTGATCACCCGCCCGCCGGCGGGGAGCGCGCGGGCCATGGACAGCGTGCTGTACCCGGTGAAAGTGCCGATTTCGAGAATTCTGGTGGCGCCGGTCAACCGCACCAGCAGCGCCAGCAATCGTGCTTCCTCCGGAAGCACCTGCATGGCCGTTCCGCCGGGCAATCCGGCTGTCTCAGTGCGGAGTTCGGCCAGCACTTCGTCCTCGGATCCGGAAATTTCCCGGACGTAGTCGAGCAGTTCTTCGGTAACGGTGATCTGAGTGGCCATGCGCCCAATCTATCGCCTCAACGGCTATTCCGGCCGGTGGGATCGACTGGAAAACATCGCGTTCTTGTGACTCGAGAACCGTCTGGTTAGTCTATTCGCGAGAATGGCGGGAGTCTTCCGCCCGTCCTGATCTGTCCGTAATGGACGGTCCCGTGAACCCCCGCCCGGCGCGGCCGGTGAAAGGAAGGCACCCGGAATGTACGAGGTACTGATGTATCTGTCGGTCGTTTCGGCCCTCACTGCTCATGGGCCTGATGACCACCCCGGCTCAACCGCTCACGACGGTCCGTCCCGCGCCCTCAGCGGAGCGGCTGCGGCACGGCGTGGGGCGGGAGTTCCAAGAGGATCCGATTCGCCTCGCCTTCGTGGTAGCGGTAGCCGCTGTCGCGAGCGCCGGTGAGGGCGGAGGACGCGTGGCCGAACGCGTCCTCGTGGCGCGCGGCTTCGGTGTGTGCCCGGGCGAGCCCGAGGAGCGCTTCGAGCATGCCGTAGTGGTGCGCCGCGCTCTGGGTCGAGTGCTCCAGCGCGTTCTCGTGCGCGTGCACGGCTTCGTCGATCTCACCCATCCGGCGGCGGACGGTCCCGAGGACGTTCCAGGCGTTGGCCGTGGTGCGCGGATTGCCCAGTCGCACGGCGGACGCGAGGGCCCGTTCGCCGGTGGCGGCGGCGTCGGCGGAATCGCCTGCCTCCAGCAGTGCGATCGCGAGCAGGCCGAGACCTTCCGTACGGTGGTAGTGCGTTCCGGAGGCCTTCGCCCGGTACGACGCCTCACGGAGGTACTCGGCCGCGAGCCCGGGATTGCCCAGTGCCAGCTGGCAGCGCCCGATCAGGAGCAGGGTCTCCACCAGTTGGATCGTCGCCCCGGTCTGCTCGGCCAGTTCCCGCGCGGGCTCCAGGAGCGGCAGGACGGTGGCGAACTCGCCGCGCAGCACGTGCACGTAACCCAGTCCCAGCAGCGCGTTCAGGCGCACGGTCGGCACCCGCGGCCGGGTCTCGGCCAGCTCGATGACCTGACGAAAGCGTGCGTGCGCGGCGTCCAGTTCGCCGAGGTCGAGCCGGACGCTTCCGTCCAGGACCAGCACCATCGGCCACCCGGAGGTGCTCGTCTTGGCCTCGTCCAGCGCTTCGGCGAGGTAGCGCTGCGCCGCCGCCAGATCGCCGGTCACCTGGCATTCGCGGATCAGCGGGAGCAGCATGGCGACCTCGGCGGCGGCATCGCCCGCCCGGCGAGCGGCACGCAGGCCGGCCGCCGCCGTGGCCACCAGGTCGACGTGATGACCGGTGACGCTCAGGTAAGCGGCCAGCGTCTCGGCGAGCTGCCAGGCCACTTCGGCGGGGCCGTTCTCGGCGCAGTGCTCCACCATCGCCACCAGGTTGGCCCGCTCGGCATCGAGCCAGCGCAGCGCGTCCGCACGCCGCCGGGAAGTCGGTGCTCCCGGGGCGGCGGCCGGGCGTGGCCGGGTGAACAGGGGGAGTTCGCGGTAGAGCGTCCGGACCGCCCGGTCCGCGGTGCGCAGGTGCCAGCCGTACAACCGAGCCTGCGCCCGCGCCCGGAAGTCCGGATCGTCGCCGGGCTCCGCGCACCGAGCCGCGTAGTCCCTGAGCAGGTCATGCATCTGGTACCGGCCACCGGGCACGCGCTTCAGGAGGCTCGCCCCGGCCAGCTGTTCCAGGGTGCGCGCCGTGTCGGCGAGCGTGAAGTCGGCGAGGGTGGCGGCGACCTCGGCGGTGAAATCGGCGCCCGGCACCAGCGAGAGCAGCCGGAACATCGTCCGGGCTTCGGGTTCCAGCCCGGCGTAGGAAAGGTCGAACGCCCGGTCGACCGCGATGTCCTCGTCGTTCTCCACGGTCAGCGCCTGGGCCAGGAACCCGCCCGCGAAGGACCGGTTGTAGGCGCTGATGTCGGGCCGGGGCCGGCCCACCAGGTTGCCGCCCGCGATCCGCAGCGCCAGCGGCAGGTGACCGCAGAGATCGGCCAGCCGGGCGGCGGCTTCCGGCTGGTCCCGGATGGTCTGCTCGCCGAGGAGCGTGCCGAGCAGGGCCACCGAAGCCTTCGGATCGAGTACGTCGAGCCGGACCAGGTGGGCGCCGTCCAGTGCGACGAGGGGGCGGAGCTCGCGCCGGCTGGTGATCAGCACGGCACATCCCGGCTCGCCCGGGATCAACGGCCGGACCTGGTCGGCCGACGCGGCGTTGTCCAGGGTGACCAGAACCCGCTTACCGGCGAGCACTGCGCGGTATGCGGCGATCTGCTCCTCTTCTCCCACCGGGATCTTTTCGGCAGGCATGCCGAGCGCACGCAGCAGGCGGGCGAGCACGGTGGCGGTCGCGAGCGCCGGTTTGGCCGAGTAGCCGCGCAGATCGACGTAGAGCTGGCCGTCCGGAAAGCGGGAACGCAGCTTGTGCGCCGTCCGCACGGCCAGCGCGGTCTTGCCGACGCCGGGCGGGCCGGACACGGTGACCACCGGCACCGCCCTGTTCCCGCTGGTCTCCAGCAACTCGCTGATCTGCGAGATTTCGGCGGATCGCCCGACGAGACGGCCGAGGGCGTGGGGCAGCTGGGACACGGCCGGGGCGGGTTCGGGACGCCGGGGGATCGGAATGGCTCCCGCCGCCGGCGCCGTGAGGTCCGGATCGCCGTTGAGGATGGCGTGGAACAGCTCCTGCAGTTCCCGGCCCGGCTCGACCCCCAGCTTCTCGGCGAGCGCGTCGGCGATCGTGCGGTACGCGGAGAGCGCCTCCGCTTGCCGGTTGGCGCGGTGCAGGGCGAGCATGAGCTGGTGCCAGAACTGTTCGCGCAACGGGTATTCGGAGGTCAGCGTGCGGAGATGGCTGATCACCTCGTGGTGCTCGCCCAAGCGCAGTTTCGCGTCGATCCGCTCACGCTCGGCCCGGAGCCGGATCTCCACCAGTTGCGGGATCTCCGACCGGCGCAGGGCATCCGAGGGCACGTCCAACAGGGGCTCGGCCCGCCACAGCGCCAGGGCCTCGTCCCACAGCCGGACGGCGCGTTCGAGTTCGCCGGACGCCGCTTTCCGCCCGGCGCGGCCGGTGAGGTCGCGGAAGCGGTGCAGGTCCAGCGCCTGGTCCGGGACCTCCAGCAGGTACCCGGTCGGCGTGGTCCGGATGATCTCGGGACGCCCGAGCAGGCGGCGCAGCCGCATGATGTAGACGCGCAACGCGGTCGTCGGCTGGGCGGGCGTGCCGCCATCCCACACCACTTCGGTGAGTTCGCCCAGGGTCACGACCCGGTTCGTGCGCAGCAGCAACAGCGCCGCGAGCACGACCCGCTGCTTCGGCGCGTTGACCGGCACCGGCGCACCTTGGGCACGCAACTCCAGCGGCCCCAGTACGCCGAACTCGAAAGGTGGGTGAATCACCGACGCCCCCTAGCGGTTTGGCTAGAGAAACTCTAGAACAAAACGCACCCGGCCTGCGTGTGAACTAAACAAGGTCGTGATTTTCCGACAATCAGCTGCCGGAAAGAAGAGGGGCCGGGTACAATCCGGACGTCCAGCGGGAGCGCTGTGCAACTGCTCGATTTCCGCGGTTGCACAGCGACTAGCCGCCCGCCACCCGGTCCCGGATGAGCGCGTTGATCTCCTGTTGGTGGTGTGCCAGGAAGAAGTGGCCGCCGGTGAACACCCGGAGGTCGAAGCCGCCGGTCGTGTGTTCCTGCCAGGCCCGTGCCTCGTCCACGGTGGTCTTCGGATCGTCGTCGCCCACCAGGACGTCGATCGGGCAGTTCACCACCGAATCCGGCTGCGCCCGGTAGGTCTCGATCGCCCGGTAGTCGCCCCGGATGGCCGGCATGATCATCCGGAGGACCTCGTCGTCGCCGAGGAGGCGGGCGTCGGTCCCGCTCATCAGCTTCATCTCGGCCAGAACGCCCTCGTCGTCACGCTGGTGCACGGTTTCGTCCCGGTGGGTCGACGGCGCCCGCCGACCGGAGGCGAACAGGCGCACCGGCCGGGGGCCGGCTTCGCGTTCCAGGCGCAGGGCCACCTCGAACGCGAGGATCGCGCCCATGCTGTGCCCGAAGAAGGCCACCGGTCGGTCCAGCCAGGGACGCAGGACACCGGTCAGCTCGTCGGCCAGTTCGGCGATGTCGTCGATCAAGGGTTCGTGCCGCCGGTCCTGGCGGCCGGGGTATTGGAGGTTCAGCACGTCCAGGCTGCCCGACAGCGCCTGCGACACCGGGAAGTAGAAGCTGGCCGAACCACCGGCGTGGGGGAAGCAGACCAGTCGCGCGGGCGCGTCCGGAGCCGGGTGGAAACGCCGGATCCAGGAACTGCTCTCGGTGATTCTTGACATCTGGGACGGGATCCTCTCCGGCCGGGTTTGCGGCGCGTCGGCCACGTTAACCAGATCCGCGGGCACGGCCAACCCGATCAAAAGGCGAACCGCCCGTCGCGGTGGTGCTCCAGCGCACCACCAGCCGGCGGCTCCCGGTCCACAGTGGAAGCCGAGGCGGCCGACGAGCTGGCGTGCACGGCGGCACCCGTGCCCGCCGGCCGCCGCCGAGCTCGCGGGCCAGTCCGACGGCTTCCGCGTTCTCCCCGTACCGCGTATTCTCGCCAATACTCCGGTAACCCGTCGGCTCTGGCCCCGATTAGTACATTGTGGACGAATAATTCGTCCGGCATCGAGGGAGTTCGAGTGCGGATTCTGATCGCGCTGTACCCCGCTCCCGCGTGGGTCGGAGCACCACCGGCCGCACGGTCGCGTCGTACGGCGAGGCGGTTCCTTCCGGCCGCCGGCCGAGCGGTGCTGGAGCACGGCGTTCCGACCCCGCGGAGGTCGTCCCGGCCGTGGAACGACTGACCGAGTGCTATCGAGGGCGCTGAGCTCAACTCACGAATCTGGAGTCCTGGTGGAAATCAATGGATGCCGCATCTGCGGGAACCGCGAACTCGTTTCCGTGCTCGAGCTGGGTGAGCAGGCGCTTACCGGAGTTTTCCCGCGCAGTCGGGACGAGGTGGTGCCCTCGTTCCCGCTCGAACTCGTGCGGTGCTCGCCGCCCGGGTGCGGGCTGGTGCAGCTGCGCCATGAGCCGCCGCTCGAGCTGATGTACCACGACGGTTACGGCTACCGGTCGGGGATCCGCCCGTTCATGGTGCGGCACCTGGCGCGCAAGGTGGAGACGGTGACCGGCATCGTGGAGCTCGGACCGCGAGACGTGGTGGTCGACATCGGCAGCAACGACTCGACGCTGTTGCGCGCGTATCCGCCGGACGGGCCGCTGCTGGTCGGGTTCGACCCGGTCGGCGAGAAGTTCCGGGAGTACTACCCACCCAAGGTCGAGCTGGTCGCCGACTTCTTCTCCAGGGAAGCGTTCGAGCAGCGACTCGGCGACCGCCGGGCGAAGGTGGTCACCTCGGTCGCCATGTTCTACGACCTGCCGGATCCCATGCGGTTCATGCGGGAGGTGCGGGACATCCTCGCCGATGACGGCGTCTGGCTGCTGGAGATGAGCTACCTGTCGTCGATGCTGAGCAGCGGCGCCTACGACATCGTGTGTCACGAGCACCTCGAATACTACGCGCTGCGCCAGATCGAGTGGATGGCCGAGCGGACCGGGCTGCGGGTCATCTCGGCCGAGGTCACCGACGTCTACGGTGGCAGCCTCTGCGTGGTGCTGGCCAAGGACACCGGTCCGCACCGCCCGGACGAAGCCGCGCTGGCGGGGTTCCGCGCCAAGGAGGCGGCCGCGGGCCTGGCTTCGTCGGAACCGTTCGAGGAATTCGCGCGGCGTGCGCGGCGACAGCGCGAGCAGCTGTGCGAGTTCCTCGACCTGTCGGCCGCCGAGGGCAGGCTGACCCTGGGCTACGGTGCGTCGACCAAGGGGAACGTCATCCTGCAGTACTGCGGGCTCACCGAGGAACACCTGCCCTGCATCGGGGAGGTCAGCCCGGAGAAGACCGGTACCTTCACCCCCGGTACGGGCATTCCGATCGTCTCGGAGGAGGAGGCGCGCTCGCGCCGTCCCGACCAGCTCCTGGTGCTGCCGTGGATCTACCGGGACGGGTTCGTCGAACGGGAACGCGAGTTCCTGGCAGGCGGTGGCAGGCTGGTCTTCCCGCTGCCGGACCTCGAAGTGGTCTGAGCAGCCGGCGGCGCCGGGTCAGCCCGACCAGGCCTCGGGCGCCGGACCGCCGCGGCCCACCGGCGGGAAGATGGCGTCGAGCTCGGCCAGTTCCTCCTCGCCGAGCACGGTCGCGGCCGCTCGCAGCGCCGAGTCGACGTGCTCCGGGGTGCGCGGCCCGATGACGGCTCCGCTGATGCCCGGCCGGGAAAGTACCCAGGACAGGCCGACTTCCGCGGGCGGAACGCCTATCCTCCGGCAGAACTCCTCGTACGCGCCGACGGAGGACCGGAGGTCGGGCAGCGATCTCTGCGCCCTGCCCTGTGCCGATTTCACCGCGGTGCCTGCCTCGATCTTCTCCAGCGCGCCGCTGAGGAGGCCGCCGTGCAGCGGTGACCACGCCAGTACCGCGGCTCCGTAGGCCTGTGCGGCGGGCAGCACCTCGAGTTCGGCGTGCCGGACCGCCAGGTTGTACAGGCACTGCTGCGAAACCAGGCCCAGCGCGTTCCGGCGCAGCGCGTGCTCCTGGCAGGCGGCGAGGTGCCAGCCGGCGAAGTTGGAACAGCCGACGTAGCACACCTTCCCGCTGGAGATCAGCAGGTCCATGGCCTGCCACACCTCGTCCCACGCGGCCGCGCGGTCGATGTGGTGCATCTGGTAGAGGTCGATGCAATCGACCTTCAGCCGGCGCAGCGAGGCTTCGCACGCCGCGACTATGTGCCGGGCGGACAGGCCGCGGTCGTTGGGCCCGTCGCTCATCGGCTCACCGACCTTCGTGGCGATCACCGTCTCCTCGCGACGTCCGCCGCCCTGCGCCAGCCAGGCCCCGACGAGTTCTTCGGTGTGTCCCTTGTGGATCCGCCAGCCGTAGATGTCGGCGGTGTCGACGCAGTTGATCCCCCGATCGCGGCAGTGGTCCAGCAGGCGCATCGCGTCGGCGTCCGCCACGCGCCCGCTGAAGTTCACCGTGCCCAGCCAAAGCCTTCCAGTGCGCAGCGCGGACCGGCCGAGCTTCACCTGGGGTGCTTGATCGGGCAATGCGGTCATTTTCGCGGTCTCCCGTTCGGCCGGGTCGTGGTGCACTCACCCAATCTCGTTGAAGACGGGCCCGGTTGTGACAATGCGACGGGCACTCGGCACCTGGCCGAAGAACGAGGAAGCTGAGCGGTATGCCGTTGGAGTTCGGTATCCACCATTTCGGGCAGAGCTTACCCACCGGACCGGCCCCTGGTAAAGGCAGGCTGTTCGGGCGTTCCCACACCCGGGCACCGGCGGTATCGTGCACGCCATCGGGTTCGCGATCGTTGCGGTCGAGCTGTCGGAAGAAGGGGGCGGAGATGGAATCGAGCGGTCAGCTGTACCCCGGCCTCCTGGAGCAGGTGGTCACCAACACGGTCTACGGCGACGACCCGATACCGAAAACCTGGCTCCCCAAGCTCTCCACCGGTGGATTAGTCATCATCGGCGACTACTACATCCCGGCCTGCCGGAAGGCGGTCGAGGAATTCCGCGAAACCGAACGAATCGACGACCCGCTGGAAGCGATCGACGAACACAGCGTTTTCTGACGACGCAGCGCGTGGTCGTCATTTTGGTGCTTCCGGTTCCGCAGTGGGCGTTCCTGTCCCTTGCCGTACAAGTGTTCATTTCAAGCGGTTGAACGGTAGAATTCGAGCCTGCCGCGGTGTCGATCACTGAGGATGCGCGGCATCACACGAAACGGAGAAAGCGCATGCGCGTGTTGTTCGTGGTGTCCTCGTGGCCGGGGCACTACTTCCCGATGGTCCCGCTCGGCTGGGCGCTGCGCGCGGCCGGGCACGACGTGCAGGTGCTGTGCAGCGGGACCGATGTGGACCCGCTGACCCGGGCGGGGATGACCCCGGTGCCGGTGTTCGTGTCCACGGCGCTGATGCGCGGCGCACGGCTGGTCAACCTGCTCCTGGCGATGCACGGCGCCTGGCCCTATCCGGATCCGCCGCTGCACCCGGACACCGCGGAACCGGTGGACTTCGAGACGTTCGACTTCGCCGCCTGGTACGAGAAATTCTCGCCCGAAATGCTGGAGAACGCCACCCACAACACCGACGCCGCCGTGGCGTATGCGCGCTCGTGGAGGCCGGACCTGGTGGTGCACGACATCGCGAGCCTGGAAGGGTCACTCGCCGCGAAGGTCACCGGCGTGCCGGACGTGCTGCAGCTGTGGGGACCGTGGAGCACGGGAGACCAGTACAACCCGGTCAGCGGGAACCCGGGGAAACCCGAGAAGCCGACGCTGGACTTCAGCGCGGCCTTCGAGCGCTACGGCGTCGGCGAGCTGAGCTCCCACGGCGTCGACTACGTGCTGGACCCGTGTCCGGAGGCCATCCGCCCGCTCAGCGAGGCGAAGCGGATGCCCAGCCGGTTCATTCCCTACAACGGTCCGGGCGCGGTGCCGCTGGACCTTCCCGAGCGCACTGACCGCCCGCGTGTGTGCGTGGTGTGGGGACGTTCGGCCTCGCAGATCTTCGGTCCCTCGGTGAACAAGATGTCGCAGGTCGTGGCAGCGGCGACCGCGCTGGGAGCCGAGGTGCTGCTGTTGGCCACCCCCAGCGATGCCGCCGAGGCCGGCCCGCTGCCGGACACCGTGCACGTGCGGGAAAACCTGCCGCTGAGCCTGGTGCTCCTCGGCTGTGACGCGGTGGTGCACTACGGCGGCGGAGGGGTGACGATGACCTCGGTGGTCTCCGGCGTGCCGCAGCTCCTGCTGCCCTGCGGCTTCGACCAGTCGACCGTGGCGAGCCGGATCGCCGATTCCGGGGCGGGCCTGGAGATCCCCAACCACGAGGCCGATGTCGACCGGATCAAATCGGCGTTGAGCAGGCTGCTCGGCGAGTCGTCGTTCACCACGTCGGCTCGCGAGCTCGCGGAGTCGGCCAACGCGCTGCAACCACCGTCCGATGTGGTCGGTGAGCTGCGGGATCTGGTGAGTTGAAGCGGAACCCGGCCCGGGTGCCCGGCACCTCGGATTCAGACGTTGAGCGCGCGGGCGTCCTGCACGAACGAGCTCAAGTAGCGGTCCAGCAGCTCGTCGAGGTAGCCGGGGCCGAAGTCGTGCGCGGCGAACTCCGGCACCAGGCGGCGCAGCTTCTCCGTGCTGACCACGGTCCGCCCCGGCTGGCCCGCGACGACGCGCCGCTCCGCCCGGATGCCCAACTTGGCCTCCAGCGCGTCGACGATGTCCTGCACCAGGATCGGCGCCCCCGAGGCGATGTTCACCACTTCGTTGCCCACCTCCCGCCGTAGCAACGCGTCCAGCGTGGGCGCGACGTGCCGCACATCCAGCAGGTCCCGGTACACGTCGGGCTGCACCGTGACCACACCGGAGAGGACGCTTCGGGTGAGCGCGGGCAGCAGCTGGTTCGGCTGCTGCCCGGGTCCGATGACGTGGGTCAACCGGATGATCAGATGCGGCGTTCCGGAGAGGGCGCACACCCGTTCCAGCGCCAGCTTGTGCCGTCCGTAGGCGGTGCGCGGGAACACCGGCCCGTCCTCGGTTCCGGGCGAGCCCTTCGCACCGTAGATGCCGGCTGAGGCGGTGGAGAGGAACACCACCGTGCGCCTCGTGAGACGGCAGCGGCGCAGCACATCGGTGACCAGTTCGTTCTCACGATCGAAGGCGGCGAGGTCGGTGCTGGTGGCGCTGGACACCCCGGCGGCGATCACCGTGACGTCCGGGTGCGTGTCGTGGAAGTGCGCGGACAGGTGCCGCGCCAGGAAGCCGTTGCCTATGATCTCCATCCGGCTCCCGTCCTGGCAGGGCGCACGATTCGGGCTTCGCCGCGGTGTGGCTGGTGCGATCCGCGCCTTCTTGGTGGGAGCCCTTCGTGGGCACCCAGATCTCCTTGTACTGCACGGAGAGCGCCGCGTCCACTCATCGGGCAGCGCGTGCGGCACCAGGCATGGCCGAGCAGGAGCGCACCGTACTCATGACAACCCCCGCAGGCAGGCGATCAGGCTGCGGGCCTGCACGTTGACGTAGTTGCGGTGCTGGAGGAGTTCGATGAGCTGATACAAGGCCAGCCACCGGTAATCCGGCAGGTCGGCCTCCAGTGCGTCCGGTGCGACCTCGATGATCTGGTACCGGTTGCGGGCCTGGTAGAACCGGCCGCCTTCCTCGGAGAGCTCGGTGTCGAACAGCACCTGCTCCGGTGCGCGGTCGAGCACCACATCCAGGAACGGCGGGCGGTAATCCACCTCCAGTCGTTCGTAGTTCTCCGGGGTGCACTGCACTGTCGGCGCGAGTTCCACGACGTCGAAGTACCCCGGTTCGACCCGAGCGTTGATCAGCGCGTGCAGCACGCCGTCGACCCGCTTCACCAGCAGCGCGACTATGCCGGTGCCGTGCGGCCGCAGCAGTGGCTGGGTCCAGCGGCCGACCTCGCGGCTGTTGCCGCGCACATCGACAGCGATGATGCTGAAGAAGTTGTGCTGCTCCTGGTGGATTTCCTCCGGCGCGCACCGCCACCGGTGCACCTCGTTGAGCGGCATCAGCTCGGCGCGCACCAGGTGCTCGGACTGCTGCGCGACGATCCAGCTCCGCACCTCCAAGGTGGTGTGCAAGCTGCCGGGGAGCGGATCGCAGGACCGGGCCAGTGCGGCGGCCAGCTCCGAATCGTCCGATGCGGATCCCTCGAAACCGCCGGGGATGCAGGACAGCACCGTGCGTGCGTCCATGTTCACCAGGTTGTCTTCGGCCAGCAGCTCGTGCAGCTGGCCCAGGGTGACCCAGCGGAAGTCCTCGTGCTCGGGGACCGGTTCACGCACCTCCACTATCATGTTCCGATTCCGTTTGCGGTAGAACCAGGAACCCTGCTCGGATTGCAGCACGTCACAGAGCACGAGCCGTTCCTCGGCACGGCGGAAGTAATCGAGGTACGGCACCGGATTGCCCTTGTGCACACGGGTGTAGTTGCTGCGGGTCGCCTGCACGGTGGGGGAGAGTTGCACGCCGTTGACGTTGCCCGGTTCGGTCTTGGCCTGTATCAGGAAGTGCAGCACGTCGTCGATTTCCCGGGCCAGGATGCCCAGGATGCCGATCTCGGGCTGGTTGAGGATCGGCTGTGTCCAGGACGGCACCGGCCCGTAGTCGCTGTGCACCCGCAGTCCTTGCACGCTGAAGAACTTGCCGCTGTCGTGGGTGAGGTTTCCGGTGGTCTCGTCGAACTGCCACTTGTGCAGCTCGTCGAACGGGATCCGCTCGACGTGGTGCAACTGCGCGGCGTTGCGCTCGGCGATCCAGTCGCGCAGCTGCGGGGTCGGGATCAGCGCGTCCTGCACGGTGCGCGCCGAGCGCGCCAGCCGGTACGGCAACGTCGTGTCCGGCTTGCGCAGCAAGCCGGTTCCGAACGGGGGTGCCATGGGGGTCTCCTCACCACGGTGTGGATCTCCGCGTGCTGACCGTGCTGCGACAGGGCGGGTGATACCCCCGCTCGCTCCGGCGAAGATCGCTGAACCACGTTGTTTTCCGGTTCCAACGACCACTTCGTGCCAATCATTGCCTGCCGGATCGATTGTGGCAATACGCCGGGGAGCGGTGCGGCCCGGAGCCAGCTGCGGCTCTTCGGCACCACAAATTGGAGTGTTATCGGGGTGAAATCCGTCATTGCTAACCTGCTCGTCGAGCCGCGACGGCACGGCGGTGGCGAAGGTTCTGCCGCTGCTGCTGGTCCACCGGCTCCACGATGCGTGTGGTCGACGGCATGCACGGTCGGTGCCATCCGAAGCCGTTCAACTGGGCAAAATGAACATTTGAACAGGGTGGGTCCGGACGGGCGGACCCGGCCGGTGAGGTGCTCTCCGAGCAGCCCGGCGCCGGTCGCCAGGGCGGCGGGGATTTCCGTACTGGTCGAGGAAAGCGCTGACCTGGCCGAACTGATGGTCGTCGACCTGGCCGACGACCCATTCCTGCGGAAGAGCCAGTCCGGCCGCACCCGGCTGCGCTGGCGGAGAAGGGCCGGACCACCGCCTGGCTGCCGTGACCAGTGCGGTTCAGGTCGATGGTTTTCTCGCGATATGCCGAGCAGTTCTTTTCCTTTTTGGTGCGGCGAGTGGGCGCACGATACATTTTATCCAAGCCCGCCAGAACGTTCAACTGCCGTCGGTGAATCCTTCCCGGTCATGGTGCTTTACGGGTGACATGCTGACACGTAAGCTTCCCTTGGTGCCGGCGCGGGGGACGGTGGTTCTCTTGTGGATTTCCGGGCTGGACTGAAAGTGCTCGTCGCGTCGCGGCGTTCGGACTCGTTGTTGACAAAGTCGGCCAAGGCTGTCATGCGGGCGTCGTATTGTCCGGTCACGGCGGCGCCGCGATGTGTCGACCAGGCACGGATTGTAGAGGTTGTGCTGTCGTGGCTGATCTGGATCGTGCAGGACGATTCGCGCAGGACGATGAGGTCGCGGTGGTCGGCATTGCGTGCCGCATGCCGAAGGCCCCCAGTCCGGCGATCTTCTGGCGTTTGCTGGAACAGGGTCTGGACGGCATCGCAGAACCTCCGGTGAACCGGTGGGACGCCGGAGATCCGTCCGGGGTGGGGAGTCCCCGATCCGGCCAGGGCGGTTTCCTGGACGAGATCGATCGCTTCGATCCGGATTTCTTCGGTATATCGCCGGGGGAAGCCGTCGCGATGGACCCGCAGCAACGGTTGATGCTCGAGTTGAGCTGGGAGGCGCTCGAGGACGCCGGCGTCGTCCCCGCCACCCTCCGCGGGAGCCAGACCGGTGTTTTCACGGGTGCTAGCTCCGGGGACTACGAGAAGCTCCTTTTTCGAAATGGTTCGGCTGACGTCGCCGCGCACACCGCCACCGGAACCAACCGCGGCATCATCTCCAACCGCGTCTCGTACACGCTGGGCCTGCACGGCCCCAGCCTCACCGTGGACTCGGCGCAGTCTTCTTCGCTGGTCGCGGTGCACATGGCGTGCGAGAGCCTGCGTCGCGGGGAAGTCACGCTGGCCATCGCGGGCGGGGTGAACCTGGCAGCTACCCCGGAGTACAGCGTCGCGCTCGAGAAGCTCGGTGCCCTTTCCCCGGACGGCCGGTGCTTCACCTTCGACGCGAGGGCGAATGGCATCGTGCTGGGTGAGGGTGGCGGTGCGGTCTTGCTCAAACCGCTGTCCCGCGCGATCGCCGACGGAGACCGGATCTACTGCGTGATACGCGGCAGCGCGATGAACAACGACGGTGCGGGTGACGACCTGACCGTGCCGAATCCCGCTGCCCAGGCGGAAAACCTGCGGATGGCGTACCGAAGAGCCGGCGTGGCCCCTTCGGACGTGCAGTACGTCGAGCTGCACGGCACCGGAACCAGGGTCGGGGATCCGGTCGAGGCGGCCGCGCTCGGAGAGGTGGTCGGCATCGGCCGAGCGGCCGATGCCCCGCTGCTGGTCGGCTCGGTCAAGACCAACATCGGTCACCTCGCCGCCGCCGCGGGGATCGCGGGCCTGCTCAAGACGGTTCTCGCCATCAAACACCGCAAGATACCGGCGAGCCTCAACTACGAAACCCCCAATCCGCGTATTCCGCTGCAGGAAATGAACCTGCGTGTCCAGCGGGAACTGGGCGAATGGCCGCGCGCGGACCGGCCGCTGCTGGCAGGTGTGAGCGCTTTCGGGATGGGCGGCACCAACTGCCACGTCGTGCTCGCCGAACCGCCGCAGCCATTCGATACGTCCACAGTGGATCCCTCGGTCGGAGCCGGTCCGGTGCCGTGGATGATTTCCGGGCGATCCGAGGTGGCGTTGCGTGCGCAGGCGACGGCATTGGCCGAACATGTCCGCGAACGACCGGAACTGGCCGCGGTGGACGTGGCGCGTTCGCTGGCCACCGCGAGGTCGATGTTCGAGCACCGGGCGGTGGTCATCGGCGGCGGTGCGGAGCTGCTGGCCGGACTGGACGCGGTGGCCACGGGTGGGGCGCACGCGGGTGTGGTGCGCGGTGTGGCACAGGATGAGACAGCCGTACGTCGCCGGATCGCCATGGTGTTCTCGGGCGCCGGTGGACAGTGGCGTGGGATGGGCGCGAGCCTGTGGGACTCGTCGCCGGTGTTCGCGGAATCGGTGGCGGAGTGCGCGGAAGCGTTCGAGCCCTACCTGGATTGGTCGCTCGTGGACGTGGTGCGGGGGCGACGTGGTGCGGCCTCGTTGGGGCGGGTGGATGTGGTGCAGCCCGCGCTGTTCACGATGATGGTGTCGCTGGCGGCGGTGTGGCGGTCGTGGGGCGTGGTGCCCTCGGCTGTGGTCGGCCACTCGCAGGGTGAGATCGCCGCGGCGTACGTCGCCGGGGGTTTGTCCCTTGCGGACGCGGCGCGGTTGGTGGCCTCGCGCAGCCAGCTCATCGCCGCGAGGCTGTCCGGTCGGGGTGCGATGCTTTCGGTGTCCCGCCCGGTGGCCGAGGTCGAACAGTGGCTGGCGGAAGCGGACGGTCGGCTGGCTGTCGCCGGGGTGAACGGCCCGCGCGCGGTGACCGTCGCGGGCGACCCGGATGCGATCGGCGAGCTGGCGCAGCGGTTGGCCGGGGCCGGTGTGCCTGCGGCCCGGATCCAGTCCGATTTCGCCTCGCATTCGCCCCAGATCGAGTCGGTTCGCGATGAACTGCGCGCCGCGGTCGAGGGGTTGCGTCCACAGAGCTCGCAGACGCTGTTCTGTTCGACCGTGACCGGCGGAGTCCTGGACACCCGTGAACTGGACGCCGAGTACTGGTATCGGAACCTGCGCCAGACCGTACGGTTCGACCAGGCCGTGCGTACCCTGCTGGACCAGGGATTCGAGGTGTTCGTCGAACCCAGCCCGCACCCCATGCTGACGGTTCCGGTCGAGGAGATCGCCGACGACCACGGCAAGCCGGTCGCGGCGGTGCACACCCTTCGCCTGGGTGAAGGAGACAACCAGCGTTTGCTGTCCTCGGTCGCCGCCGCTCACGTCAGCGGCGTCCGGATCGACTGGACCGCCGTCCTGCCGGAAGCCCGGCGCGTCGAGCTGCCCACGTATGCGTTCCAACGCGGCCGGTACTGGCCGGCGCCGGTGGCACCGAAGGCGGGGCCGGGCCAGCAGCCGTTCGAGGCCGAGTTCTGGGACGCGGTGGATCGCGGCGAGCTGGCCTCGGTCCTGGGTGTGGACGCCACTGTGCCGCTGAGCGAGGCGTTGCCGGCGTTGTCGTCGTGGCGGCACCGGAACCAGGAGCTGTCCGCGCTGGATTCCTGGCGGTACCGGGTCGGCTGGCGGGAGGTCACCGCCCGGCCCGTCGCCCGCCCGACCGGGATGTGGCTCGTGCTCGTACCGCGAGGGCAGGCCGGCGATCCCCGGGTGGCCGGATGCATGCGAGCGCTGACCGAACGCGGCGCGCGCCCCCGGGTCGTCGAGGTCACCGAGGCCGACACCAGCCGCGAGGCGCTGGCCGTGCTGCTCGAGCAGGTGCCGGAACCGGTCGCCGGGGTGCTGTCCCTGTGGGCGTTGGACGAGCGGGCGCACCACGACCATCCGGCCCTCAGCGTGGGCTTGGCCGGCACGATCGCGCTGATACAGGCGGAGGTGCTGCTCGAGGCACCGGCACGGATCTGGGTGGCGACCGGTGGCGCGGTCTCGGTGGCGGAGTCCGACCCGGTGACCAGTCCCGCACAGGCCATGCTGTGGGGACTCGGCACGGTTGCCGCTCTGGAACATCCCGCCCGCTGGGGCGGGCTGATCGATCTGCCGGAAACCCTCGACGACCGGACCCGGACCCGGCTGGGCGACGCGCTCGGCGGTATCGAGGGCGAGGCCGAGCTCGCGCTACGCCCGTCCGCGCTGTTCGGCCGTCGCCTCGAACCCGCCCCGCTCCGCGAAGATCGGCAGTCGGGGTGGACTCCGCGGGGCACGGTGCTGGTCACCGGCGCGTCGGGTGAGCTCGGTCCGCTGGTGGCACGGTGGCTGGCCGGTCACGGAGCCGAACACGTGATGCTGGCGAGCCGCCGCGGCGAGGCCGCGGACGGCGTGCCCGCGCTACGTGCGGAGCTGACCGAGCTGGGTACCCGGGTCACGGTCGTCGCGTGCGATGTGAACGACCGCGCCGCGCTGGAGGCGCTGCTGTCCGGACTGGCCGCCGGCGGCGACACCCTGCGGGCCGTGGTGCACGCCGCGGCGGTGATGCGGCCGGCCCCGCTGGCCGAGACCAGTCTCGCGGAGTTCGCGGAGGTCGTCTCGGCCAAGGCCCGCGGAGCCGCCAACCTGGACGCCCTCCTGCGTGACCACGATCTGGACGCGTTCGTGCTGTTCTCCTCGATCGCCGGGGTGTGGGGCAGCGCGGAACACGGCGCCTACGCGGCGGCGAACAGCTATCTCGACGCGCTGGCGCGGCACCGCCGCGACCGTGGACGCACCGCGATCTCGGTGGCCTGGGGCATGTGGGACTCGCCGAGCCCGCGCGAGAAGACCCGGGTGGCCGCCGCCGATCTGGTGCGCCGCCGCGGGCTGCGGTTCATGGACCCCGACACCGCGTTCGCCGGGCTGGCCCAGGCGATCGGTCATCGCGACACCACCGTCGCCATCGCCGACGTCGACTGGACACGGCTGGTTCCCGCCTTCGTCTCGACCCGCCCCAGCACCCTGTTCAACCGCATACCGCAAGCCGCCCGCGTCCTGCACCACCTCGCCCAGGACACCCCGGAGCCCGCCCCGACCGGCACCGAGTTCGTCGGCCGGCTCTCGACGATGTCCCCGGTGGAGCAGGACCACGCACTGCTGGAACTCGTCCGGTCCCGGTCCGCCGCGATCCTCGGGCACCGGACCGACCTGGCGATCAGGCCGAACCTGACTTTCCGCGAGATCGGCTTCGACTCGCTCAACGCTGTCGAACTGCGCAACCAGCTGGCCGCCACCACCGGCCTGCGACTGCCCACCACACTGCAGTTCGACCACCCGACCCCCTCGGCGGTCGCCGCGTTCCTGCGCGCCGCACTGTTCGGCACCGACACCCGGCCGACCACACCGGTCCCGGCGGGCGCTGTGCTGGACGAACCGGTCGCCATCGTGGGAATGGCCTGTCGCTTCCCCGGGACGGCGGTGTCGCCGGAAGCGTTCTGGGATTTGCTCAAGGACGGTCGTGACGCGGTTTCTGCTTTTCCCGCCGATCGAGGGTGGGAGGCGGCGGATTCCGACAATGGCTACACCCGTGTGGGTGGGTTCTTGTACGACGCCGCGGAGTTTGATCCGGGATTTTTCGGGATTTCGCCGCGTGAGGCGTTGGCGATGGATCCGCAGCAGCGGTTGTTGCTGGAGACCGCGTGGGAGGTGTTCGAGCGCGCCGGGATCGATCCGCATTCGTTGCGTGGCAGTGCGACCGGCGTCTTCGCGGGCGTGATGTACCACGACTACGGCGCGAATGCCGGTGTGGTGCCGGAGGGCGTCGAGGCGTATCTCGGGAACGGGAACGCCGGGAGTGTCGCGTCGGGCCGGGTGTCGTATGTGTTCGGTTTCGAGGGTCCTGCGGTGACGGTGGATACGGCGTGTTCGTCGTCGTTGGTGGCGTTGCACTTGGCGGTGCAGTCGTTGCGGTCGGGGGAGTGTTCGCTGGCGTTGGCGGGCGGGGTGACCGTGCTGTCCAACCCGGGGGTTTACGAAGACTTCTCGCGTCAGGGTGGGTTGGCGTCGGATGGTCGGTGTAAGTCGTTCGCGGAGTCGGCGGATGGTGCCAGCTTTTCTGAGGGTGTTGGGCTGTTGTTGTTGGAGCGGTTGTCGGATGCCCGGCGCAATGGCCACCAGGTGTTGGCGGTGGTGCGGGGTAGTGCGGTCAACCAGGATGGGGCGTCGAATGGGTTGACGGCGCCGAATGGTCCGTCGCAGCAGCGGGTGATCCGCCAAGCCTTGGCCAATGCGGGGGTGTCGGCCGATCAGGTCGATGCCGTGGAGGCGCACGGGACTGGCACGACTCTCGGTGATCCGATCGAGGCGCAGGCGTTGTTGGCGACCTATGGTCAGGATCGGCCTGCGGATCGTCCTTTGTGGTTGGGTTCGGTGAAGTCGAATATCGGTCATACGCAGGCGGCTGCTGGTGTGGCTGGGGTGATGAAGATGGTGCAGGCGATGCGGCACGGGGTGTTGCCGCGAAGTTTGCACATCGATGCGCCGTCGTCGCATGTGGACTGGTCGGCGGGCGCGGTGGAGTTGCTGACCGAGGAGAGGCCGTGGCCGCAGGTGTCACGTCCGCTCCGGGCTGGGGTGTCCTCGTTCGGCATCAGTGGCACCAACGCGCACGTCATCCTGGAACAAGCGCTGGAGCCGGAGGCGGCTGACGAGGAAGAGGTGCCGCGTCGTTCGCTGGAGGTGATTCCGTGGGTGCTGTCGGCCAGGACACCGGACGCGTTGCGGGCACAGGCCGGCGAATTGATGTCCCTTGTGGACGCCGAGCCTGAACTTTCACCGGTGGACGTGGCGTACTCGCTGGCCACCGGTCGCGCCGGGTTGGAGCATCGGGCCGTCGTCGTGGGTGCGGACAGCGCGGAGTTGTTGTCGGGCTTGGGCGCGGTGGCGGCGGACGGCGGCTTCGGTGAGGAGGCCCAGGACGGGGGGAAGACGGCGTTCTTGTTCGCCGGTCAGGGTTCGCAGCGTCCGGGCATGGGCCGGGAGCTGTACGACCGGTTTCCCGAGTTCGCGCAGGCTTTCGACGAGGTGTGCGGGGAACTCGACAAGCATCTGGACCGTCCGGTACGGGACATGGTGTTCGCCGCCGTCGGATCGGCGGATGCGGATCTGCTGAATCAGACGGTGTGGACCCAGGCCGGGTTGTTCGCGGTCGAGGTCGCGCTGTTCCGGTTGCTGGAGTCGTGGGGTGTGACGCCGGAATTCGTCGGCGGTCATTCGATCGGGGAACTCACCGCGGCGCATGTGGCCGGTGTGCTGTCGCTGGGCGATGCGGCTCGGTTGGTGGCAGCACGGGGCCGGTTGATGCAGGCATTGCCTTCGGGCGGAGCGATGGTGGCGATCCAGGCAGGCGCGGCCGAAGTCGCGCCGTTGCTGTCCGGTGGGCGGGCGAACCTCGCGGCGGTCAACGCGCCCGGCTCGGTGGTGGTGTCCGGTGACGAGGACCGGGTGCTGGAAGTCGCGGGGCATTGGGAAGCCAGGGGGAGGCGGGTCAAGCGGCTGCGGGTCAGCCATGCGTTTCATTCGCACCGGATGGACGACATGCTCGAGGACTTCCGGCGGGTGGCGGAGAGTGTCGAGCACGGTAAACCCCGGATGCCGGTGCTGTCCAACGTGTCCGGTGAAGTGATCGCGGAGTTCTCGGCCGAGTACTGGGTGCGGCATGTGCGGGAAGCGGTCCAGTTCTGCGCCGGTGTCCGTGCGCTGGAGGCGCAGGGCGTGACCCGGTTCGTGGAGATCGGGCCCGGCAGTGTGCTGACCGCGATGATCGGCGACTCGATCACCACCGACGCGGTACTGGTCCCCGTGTTGCGCAACGACCGCGGTGAATCGCGGGCGTTGGTCGACGCCCTCGGCCGGTTGTTCGCCCACGGGACGGCAGTGGACTGGACCGCGTTCTTCGCGGGTACTGGTGCGTGCCGGGTGGACCTGCCGACGTATCCGTTCCAACGGCAGCGGTACTGGCTGATGCCGGGGGCGAAGGGCGACGCCCGCAGCGTGGGCCTGGTATCGGCCGAGCACCCGTTGCTGGGGGCGGCCGTGCCGTCGCCGGATTCGGATGGCGTGGTGCTGACCGGCAGGTTGTCGGTGGAAACCCAGCGGTGGTTGGCCGATCACGTGGTGCTGGGGTCGGTGTTGTTTCCCGGCACCGGTTTCGTGGAGCTGGCGGCGCGTGCCGGCATCGAGCTCGGTTGCGAGGTGCTGGACGAGCTGACCTTGCGGGTCCCCTTGGTGCTGCCCGAGCGGGGTGGGGTCCAGGTCCAGGTCAAGGTCGGCGAGCCCGATGAGGCCGGAGCCCGGCCGCTGGACATCTACGCCCGGCCGGACGACCCGGCGGCACTGGACACCGTGGACCGGCCATGGACCCGGCACGCCACCGGTGTGGTCTCGGCCGGTGGGCGGGCACCGGAGTTCGATCTGGCCCAGTGGCCACCGCAAGGCGCTTCCGCACTGCCGGTCGAGGACCTCTATCCCCGGCTGGCGGCCGGGGGATTGGCCTACGGTCCGGCCTTCCAGGGGGTGACCGCGGCATGGAAGAAGGGCGACACGGTGTTCGCGGAGGTCGCCCTGCCCGACGCGACCGAAGCCGCGGATTTCGGGCTGCACCCGGCTTTGCTGGACGCCGCGCTGCACGCGGTCGGCTTCACCGCCGACCAGGCAGACCGGACACGGTTGCCGTTCACCTGGACCGGCGTCACCGTTTTCGCCACGGGAGCTTCGGCACTGCGCGTGAAGTTTTCTCCCACCGGCTCGGACGAGGCGTCCCTCCACCTCGCCGATGACACCGGCGCGCCGGTCGCCGCGGTGGATTCGCTGGTGTTGCGGCCGGTCTCCGGAGACCAGCTGGACAAGACGGTCCGGGTCGGCAGTTCGTTCTTCGGGGTGGAATGGGTCGAAGCGAGTGCGCCCTCGGCGGCCGGCCTGTCCGACTGGGCGGTGCTGGGGGAGCTAGGCGTCGAGGCCGACCGGTACCGGGACCTGGCGGCGCTGGTGGACAGCGGTGCGACCCCGGAGACGGTGCTCGTCGAGTGTGTTCCGCGGGATGAACCCGCTGTCGAGGCCGCGCACGCGGTGGCCAACGAGGTCTTGGGTGTGGTGCGGGCGTGGTTGGCGGCGGACCGGTTCGCCGGCTCGCGGTTGGTGGTGGTGACGCGGGGCGCGGTGGCGGTCGAGCCGCAAGAGGATGTGCGGGACGTGGCGGCAGGCGGGGTATGGGGTTTGGTGCGGTCGGCGCAGTCGGAGAACCCCGGCCGGTTCGTGTTGCTGGACCTTGATGACAGCGCGGCCTCGCTCGACCGGATGCCCGCCGCGTTGGGCCTCGACGAGCCGCAGATCGCGGTGCGCGACGGTGTGGTGCGGCTGCCGCGGCTGGCGCGGGTGCCGGGCGGGGACGGCCTGGTGCCACCCGCCGGCGCGGACGCGTGGCGGTTGGCGGTGTCGGATCAGCGCACGCTGGAGAGCCTGCGGTTGGTGGAGTACCCGGAGGCGTTGGCTCCGCTGGGAGCGGGCCAGGTGCGGATCGCGGTACGTGCGGCCGGGGTGAACTTCCGGGATGTGCTCAACGCTTTGGGCATGTATCCCGGTGACGCGGGTCTGCCGGGACTCGAGGGTGCGGGCGTGGTGACCGAGGTCGGTCCCGGGGCGTCCGGGTTCTCCGTGGGGGACCGGGTGATGGGCCTGCTTTCCGGTGCCTTCGGCCCGGTCGCGGTCGCTGACGAGCGGCTGATCACGCGCGTGCCGTCCGGGTGGTCGTTCGCGGAGGCGGCCGGGGTGCCGCTGGTGTTCTTGACGGCGTTCTACGCCTTGCGGGATCTGGCTGACGTGCGGCCGGGTGAGTCGGTGTTGGTGCAGGCCGCCGCCGGTGGGGTGGGAATGGCCGCCGTGCAGTTGGCGCGGCACTGGGGCGCCGAGGTCTTCGGTACCGCCAGCTCCGGTAAGTGGGGCGTGCTGCGGGCACACGATTTCGACGACGAGCACCTCGCCTCCTCGCGCACCCTCGAATTCGAGGAGAAGTTCCTCTCGGTCACCGGCGGCCGCGGTGTGGACGTGGTGCTGGACTCGCTGGCGGGGGAGTTCGTGGACGCGGGGTTGCGCCTGCTGCCGCGGGGCGGCCGGTTCGTGGAGATGGGCAAGACCGATGTCCGGGTCGGCGAGCAGGTCGCGGCCGAGCACCCCGGCGTGGCCTATCAGGCGTTCGATCTGCTGGAGGCGGGACCGGAGCGGATCCAGCGGATGCTGGCCGAGCTGGTCGGGTTGTTCGACGCCGGGGCGTTGCGACCGCTCCCGGTGACGACATGGGACGTGCGGCGCGCTGATGAGGCGTTCCGGTTCGTGAGCCGGGCGCGGCATGTGGGCAAGGTGGTGCTCACCCTGCCGAGGGAACTCGACCCCCGGGGCACGGTGTTGATCACCGGCGGAACCGGTGCGCTGGGTGCTCTGGTGGCCAGGCACGTGGTGGTCGAGCACGGGGTGCGGCGTCTGGTGCTGACCAGCCGTCGCGGTCCGGAAGCCCCCGGCGCCCCAGAGCTGGACGCCGAGTTGACCGCCCTCGGCGCCGAGGTGACCATCGCCGCCTGCGACGTGGCCGACGGTGCCGAGTTGGCGAGCCTGCTGCGGAGTATTCCGGCCGAGCACCCGTTGACCGGGGTGGTGCATGCGGCGGGTGTGCTCGATGACGGGGTCATCGAGTCGTTGACGCCGGAGCGGATCGACGCGGTGTTCCGTCCGAAGGTGGACGCGGCAGCGAACTTGCACGAGCTCACCCGAGACCAGGACTTGGCCGCCTTCGTCCTGTTCTCCTCGAGCTCGGGCGTGCTGGGTGCCGCCGGTCAGGGCAACTATGCCGCCGCGAACACCTTCCTCGACACGCTGGCGCGGCACCGGCGCCACATCGGCCTCCCCGCGGTGTCGGTGGCGTGGGGTGCGTGGGCGCGTTCGGGCGGAATGGCCGGAGAACTGGGTGAGGCTGATGTGGCCCGACTGGCGCGGGCCGGAATCCGGCCACTGTCCGATTCGGATGGTCTCGCGCTGTTCGATGCCGCGCTCGCCGGCGATCGTGGTGTGGTCGTGGCCATGTCCGTCGACATGGCCACGATCGGTGGCCAGCCGGCGGTTCCCCCGATCTTCCGCGGACTGGTGCGGTCGCCGGCACGGCGGGCCGCCGCGGCCAGTCGCTCCACCGCGGAGGCTGCCTCGCTGCGGCAACGCCTGACCGGACACGCGCCGGACGAACAGAACCGCGTGCTATTGGGTCTCGTGCGCGAGGAGACGGCGCGCGTTCTCGGCCACCCCTCGGCCGAGTCCGTCGAGGTGACCAAGACGTTCCGCGAACTGGGTTCCGATTCGCTGACCGCGGTGGAACTGCGCAACCGGCTGAACGTGGTGACTGGGGTCCGCCTTCCCACCACCGTCGTGTTCGACCACCCGACACCACTGGTGCTCGCCGAGTTCCTGCGTACCGAGCTGGTCGGCTCGGAACCGGAAGCCGCCGCGGTCACGCCGGTGGGCACGGCTTCGGGAGAACCGATCGCGATCGTGGCGATGGGCTGTCGCTACCCGGGCGGCGTCACCTCGCCGGACCTGCTGTGGGAGCTGGTCGCCTCGGGGACGGACGCGGTCACGGGTTTCCCCGACGGCCGTGGCTGGGACCTCGGCCGGTTGTTCGACCAGGATCCGGAACGCCGAGGCACCAGCTACGCCCGCGAGGGTGGTTTCCTCTTCGACGCGGCGGACTTCGATGCGCGGTTCTTCGGTATCGCACCGCGTGAAGCGCTGGCGATGGACCCGCAGCAGCGCCTGCTCCTGGAAACGTCATGGGAGGTCTTCGAGAACGCGGGCATCGACCCGCAGACCTTGCGGACCAGCGCGACGGGCGTGTTCGTCGGTTCCGGTGGTTCCGGATACGGCAACCACGACCAGGTCGAGGACGAGGTCGACGGCTATCTGCTGACCGGGCACGCGTCCAGCGTGCTGTCCGGGCGACTGTCCTATGTGTTCGGTTTCGAGGGTCCTGCGGTGACGGTGGATACGGCGTGTTCGTCGTCGTTGGTTGCTTTGCACTTGGCGGTGCAGTCGTTGCGGTCGGGGGAGTGTTCGCTGGCGTTGGCGGGCGGGGTGACGGTGATGTCGACGCCCGAGATCTTCACGGAGTTTTCGCGTCAGGGTGGGTTGGCTTCGGACGGGCGGTGCAAGCCGTTCGCGGAGGCGGCGGACGGCACCGGTTGGAGCGAAGGCGCCGGATTGCTGTTGTTGGAGCGGTTGTCGGATGCTCGGCGGAATGGTCACCAGGTTCTGGCGGTGGTGCGGGGTAGTGCGGTCAACCAGGATGGGGCGTCGAATGGGTTGACGGCGCCGAATGGTCCGTCGCAGCAGCGGGTGATCCGCCAAGCCTTGGCCAATGCGGGGGTGTCGGCGGATCAGGTCGACGCTGTGGAGGCGCACGGGACTGGCACGACTCTGGGTGATCCGATTGAGGCGCAGGCGTTGCTGGCCACTTACGGTCAGGATCGGCCTGAGGATCGTCCTTTGTGGTTGGGATCGCTCAAGTCGAATATCGGTCATACGCAGGCTGCTGCCGGGGTCGCGGGTGTGATCAAGATGGTGCAGGCGATGCGGCATGGGGTGTTGCCGAAGAGCCTGCATATTGACGCGCCGTCGTCGCATGTGGACTGGGCGGCGGGTGCGGTGGAGTTGCTGGCTGAGCAGCGGCCGTGGGTGGAGGGGGAGTGGCCCCGGCGGGCTGGGGTGTCTTCGTTCGGGATCAGTGGCACCAATGCGCATGTGGTCTTGGAGCAGGTGCCGGAGCTTCCGGTTGAGCAGGCACCGGGTCGTCCGCTGGGTGTGGTGCCGTGGGTGTTGTCGGCCAGGACGCCGGATGCGGTGCGTGAGCAGGCTGGGCGTTTGGCTGCGCGGGTGCGGGGTGATGGTGTGTCGCCGGTGGATGTGGCGTTTTCGTTGGCTACTGGTCGTGCTGGGTTGGAGCATCGTGCGGTGGTGGTGGCTGGTGATCGAGACGGGTTGTTGCGCGGTGTGGACGCGGTTGCTGCGGGTGACTGGCCGGTAGCGGCGGCTGCCGGTTCTGGGGATGTGGTGTTCGTGTTCCCGGGTCAGGGTTCGCAGTGGGTGGGAATGGCGGCGGGGTTGCTGGAGTCGAGTCCGGTGTTCGCGGAGCGACTCGGCGAATGCGCGGCGGCGTTGTCGTTGTTCGTGGATTGGTCACTGCTGGATGTGGTGCGCGGCGTAGCGGGCGCGCCGTCCTGGGAGCGGGTCGACGTGGTGCAACCCGTGTTGTGGGCGGTGATGGTGTCGCTGGCCGAGGTGTGGCGCTCGTATGGGGTGGTGCCTGCGGCGGTGGTGGGCCATTCGCAGGGTGAGATCGCCGCCGCCTGTGTGGCTGGTGGGTTGTCGCTGGAGGATGGTGCCCGGATTTCCGCGCTGCGTAGTCGTGCGCTGACCGTTTTGGCTGGTCGTGGCGGCATGGTGTCGGTGGCGGAGTCGGTCGAGCGGGTGCGGGAGCGGATCGAGCCGTTCGCGGGGCGAGTGTCGGTGGCGGCGGTGAATGGTCCGGCTTCGGTGGTGGTGTCGGGTGATCCGGTCGCGTTGGACGAGTTGATCACGGCATGCGAAACGGAGGGTGTGCGGGCTCGTCGGATCTCGGTGGACTACGCCTCGCATTCGGTGCAGGTGGAGCGAATCCATGAGGAGCTGCTGGAGGTCCTGGCTCCGGTGTCGCCGGTGTCGGCGTCCATCCCGATGTATTCGACGGTGATCGGTGCGCCGATCGACACCGCGAGCCTGGATGCGGAGTACTGGTTCCGCAATGTGCGGCAGACCGTCGAGTTGGAGTCCGCCACTCGTGCGTTGCTTGCTGATGGGTATCGGGTGTTCGTGGAGGTCAGTCCGCATCCGGTGCTGACGTTGGGGATCGAGGAGACCATCGAGGACACCGGGATCACGGCGGCGGCCGTGGGCACGTTGCGTCGTGACGATGGTGGGTTGGACCGGTTCGTGACCTCGTTGGGTGAGGCCCACGCCCACGGCGCCGCAGTGGACTGGGAGACGTTCTTCGCCGGGACCGGTGCCCGCCGGGTTGACCTGCCTACTTATCCGTTCCAGCGGCAGCGGTTCTGGTTGGAGACCGGTACTCCGGCTGATGGGGTGGAGAGGGAGTTCTGGCGGGCGGTGGAGCGGGCGGATGTCGATGCGGTGGCTGCGGAGTTGGCGGTGGACGGTGCTGAGGTGCGTTCGTCGCTGGATGTGGTGCTTCCGGTGTTGTCCTCGTGGCGGCAGCAGAAGTCTGCCGCGGGTGGTTGGCGGTATCGGGTGCGGTGGAAGCGGTTGCCCCACCCCGTGCCCGTGACGCCGTCGGGGACCTGGCTGGTGGTCGTTCCGGACCACCACCCCGACGACGAATGGATGTCCGACCTGGTGGCCGGGATGGCGGGCCGCAGGGTCGCGGTGTCGGCCCTCGACGATCCGGAGACGGTCACCCGACGGTTGCGGGAAGCGCTGACCGACGGCGCGGTGGCCGGTGTGCTGTCGTTGCTGGCGCTGGATGAGCAGCCGCTGGCGGAGTTCGGCGCCGTGCCTCGCGGACTGGCCGCGACCGTGAGTTTGTTCCGCGCGTGGATCGAGATCGACGAGGACGCACCGATGTGGGTGGCGACCAGAGGCGCGATGCCGGTGGAGCACTCGGCGAACACGGCCGGGCCCGCGCAGGCCCTGGTGTGGGGGCTGGGCCGGGTCGCGGCGCTGGAGCACCCCGGCCGATGGGGTGGGTTGGTCGATCTGCCCGAGGAACTGGACGAGCACGCGCTGACCCGGCTGGCCGCGGTGCTGGCCGGTGCCGAGGACCAGGTGGCGGTGCGCGCGTCCGGAGTGTTCGGGCGCCGGCTGGTGCGTGCCGAGCCCGCCCGCAACGGCGACTGGTCGGCGCCCGCCACCGTGCTGGTGACCGGCGGCACGGGGGCGCTGGGTGCCCGGGTCGCGCGCTGGTTGGCCGGCAACGGCACCGAGCACCTGGTGCTGACCAGCCGCCGCGGTCGTGAGGCGCCGGGCGCGGCGGACCTCGAAGCGGAGCTGACTGCGCGCGGAGTCCGGGTCAGCACCGTGACCTGTGATGTCGCCGACCGGGAGGCGGTGGCCGAACTGCTCACCCGGTTCCCGGTCACCGGGATCGTGCACGCCGCGGGGGTGCTGGACGACGGCGCGGTGGCATCGCTGACGCCGGCCCGCATGGACGCGGTGCTGCGGGCGAAGGCGGTCTCCGCGGTGAACCTGCACGAGCTCACCCGGGAACACGACCTGGACATGTTCGTCCTGTTCTCTTCGACCTCGGCCGTCATCGGCACACCGGGGCTCGGCAACTACGCACCGGGCAACGCGTTCCTGGACGCCCTGGCGGAGCGTCGGCGGGCAGCCGGGTTGGCCGCGACGTCGATCGCCTGGGGGCCGTGGGCGGACGGTGGCATGGCCGCCGGTGCGGTCGGCGAGGTGTTCCGCAGGCACGGTGTGCCCGAGATGGCTCCCGACCTGGCCCTCGCCGCGCTGCGACAGGCGTTGGCCGACGACGAGACGACCCTCGTCGTCGCGGACATCGAGTGGGAGCGGTTCTTCGTCGCGTTCACCGCGACCCGTCCCAGCCCGCTGCTCGCCGAGCTGCCTGAGGCCCGGCAGTTGACGCGAGCCACCGCGCGGACGGCGGAGACCACAGCGGACGAGGACTCCCTCGCCCGTCGACTCGGCGGCCTGGCCGAAGCGGAGCAGAGCCGGGTGCTGCTCGACATCGTCCGCACCCAGGCGGCGGTCGTGCTCGGTCATTCCGGGCCGGAGGAGGTCGAGCCGCGCCGGTCCCTCAAGGACCTCGGCTTCGACTCGGTGACCGCCGTCGAATTCCGCAACCGGCTGGCCGCGGCGACCGGCTTGCGTCTCCCGGTCACCCTGGCATTCGACTACCCGACACCGGTGGCGGCGGCACAGCACCTGCGCGCCGAGCTGCTCGGTGCCCGATCCCCGGTCGACGCCCCGGCCGCGGCGGGGACGGTGACCGAAGAGCCGCTGGCGATCGTCGGCATGGCCTGCCGCTTTCCCGGCGGCGTGCGTTCGCCGGAAGACCTGTGGAAGGTCGTCAGCGAGGGGGCCGACACGATTTCCGCGTTCGCCGCCGACCGCGGCTGGGATCTCGCTGCGCTGCTCGACCAGGAGCGGGAGGGTGCCAGTCGCACCCGCGAGGGCGGTTTCCTGTACGACGCGGCGGATTTCGACGCGCGCTTCTTCGGTATTTCGCCGCGTGAGGCGCTGGCGATGGACCCGCAGCAGCGGTTGTTGCTGGAGACCGCGTGGGAAGTGTTCGAGCGGGCTGGAATCGACCCCGGAAACTGGCATGACGTCGGAGTCTTCGCCGGGAGCAGCGGTCAGGACTACCTCAACCTGCTGGCGGCGAGCGCGGCGGAGTCCACCGGGCACGCGGGTATCGGGAACGCGGCGAGTGTGCTTTCCGGGCGGCTGTCCTATGTGTTCGGTTTCGAGGGTCCTGCGGTGACGGTGGATACGGCGTGTTCGTCGTCGTTGGTGGCGTTGCACCTCGCGGCGCAGTCATTGCGGTCGGGGGAGTGTTCCCTGGCGTTGGCCGGTGGCGTGACGGTGATGTCGACGCCCGAGATCTTCACGGAGTTTTCCCGGCGGGGCGGGTTGGCGCCGGATGGGCGGTGCAAGCCTTTCGCGGAGTCGGCGGATGGTGCTGGGTTCTCCGAGGGCGTGGGGCTGTTGCTGGTGGAGCGGCTGTCGGATGCTCGGCGCAACGGCCACGAAGTCCTCGCGGTGGTGCGGGGTTCGGCGGTGAATCAGGATGGTGCGTCGAATGGGTTGACGGCGCCGAACGGGCCGTCGCAGCAGCGGGTGATCCGCCAAGCCTTGGCCAACGCCGGTGTGCCGGCTGATCAGGTCGACGTGGTGGAGGCGCACGGGACGGGCACGGCCCTGGGTGATCCAATCGAGGCGCAAGCGTTGCTGGCAACCTACGGTCAGGATCGGCCCGAGGATCGTCCACTGTGGTTGGGATCGATCAAGTCGAATATCGGTCATACGCAGGCGGCTGCTGGTGTGGCTGGGGTGATGAAGATGGTGCAGGCGTTGCGGCACGGGGTGTTGCCGCGGAGTTTGCATATCGACGAGCCGTCGTCGCATGTGGACTGGTCGGCGGGTGCGGTGGAGTTGCTGAACGAGGAGAGGCCGTGGCTGGCGGAGGCGCATCCGCGGCGGGCTGGGGTGTCCTCGTTCGGGATCAGTGGCACCAACGCGCACGTGATCCTGGAACAAGCACCGGAGCCGGAGGAGACTCCCGCTCTGGACTCGCCCAGTGCCGAACCGGATGTCGTGCCGTGGGTGCTGTCCGCGAAGAACGCGGAAGCACTGCGTGATCAAGCTCGTGCGTTGCATTCGCGGGTGCGGGGCGATGAGGACGTGTCGTTGGTGGATGTGGCGTTCTCGCTGGCGACGACCCGGACGGCGTTGGAGCATCGCGCGGCGGTGGTGGCCGGTGATCGGGACGGGTTCCTCCGTGGCTTGGACGCGGTTGCCGCGGGTGAGTTGCCTCAGGGCGTGGTGCAGGGCTCGGCTCAGGGGTCCGGCGATGTGGTGTTCGTGTTCCCGGGGCAGGGTTCGCAGTGGGCCGCGATGGCGCTCGGACTGCTGGAGTCCAGTCCGGTGTTCGCGGAACGGCTGGGTGAATGTGCCGCGGCGTTGTCGTCGTTTGTGGACTGGTCCCTGCTGGACGTGCTGCGTGGCGTTGAGGGTGCGCCGTCTCTGGAGCGGGTGGATGTAGTCCAGCCGGTGTTGTGGGCGGTGATGGTGTCACTGGCCCAGGTGTGGCATGCGCACGGCGTAGTGCCGTCGGCGGTGGTGGGGCATTCGCAGGGTGAGATCGCTGCGGCGTGTGTGGCTGGTGCGCTGTCGCTGGAGGATGGGGCCCGGATTTCCGCGTTGCGCAGTCGAGCCCTGCTGGCCCTGGCGGGCCACGGTGAGATGTTGTCGATCGTGGCGTCGGCGGAGTGGGTGCGTGAGCGGATCGAGCCGTTCGGCGAGCGTATTTCGGTGGCGGCGGTCAACGGCCCGAAGTCGGTGGCGGTCACCGGTGATCCGGATGCACTGCGCGAACTGGGACGGGTACTGAGGAAGGCGGGGGTGATGCGGTGGACGGTTCCCGGGGTGGACTTCTCGGCGCATTCGGCCCAGGTCGATCAGATACGCGACGAGGTGTTCGAGGCGCTGGCGCCGATCACCCCGATGTCCGGTGCTGTTCCGTTCTATTCGACGCTCGCCGGTGAGCTGGTCGACACCGCGACCCTGGACGCCGAGTACTGGTACCGCAACGTGCGGCACACCGTGGAGTTCGAACAGGTGACGCGCACGCTGCTGGCCGACGGTCACCGGGTGTTCGTCGAGGTCAGTCCGCACCCGGTGCTGACGCTCGGGTTGCAGGAGACGATCGAGGACACCGGTACCGCCGCGGCGGCCGTCGGAACCCTGCGCCGCGACGAAGGGGGATTCGACCGGTTCCTGCTCTCACTGGCCGAGGCGCACGCCCACGGCGCGAGCGTGGACTGGAACGCTTTCTTCGCCGGAACCGGCGCGCACCGGGTGGACCTGCCCACCTACCCCTTCCAACGCCGACGCTACTGGCCGGAGACCGAGGGCGGCACCGGACCGGTCGCGCGCCCCTGGGCGGACGATCGGTTCTGGCAGGCGGTCCAGCGGCAGGACCACGAGGCTCTCGGAGCCGTCCTGGGCGTCGACGACGAGGATTCGTTGAAGGCCGTGCTACCCGCGTTGCTCTCCTGGCGCGACCGCGGCCAGGAACTATCGATCGTCGACAGGTGGCGATACCGGGTGGTGTGGCGTCCGGTCGCCGAGCCCACCGCGGGTGCCCTGGCCACTGCGTGGCTGGTGCTGGTACCCGCAGGACTCGAAGACAGCGAACCCGTGGTGAAGACGCTCGCCGCGCTGTCCGAACACGGCGCCAAGACCACGCCGATGGTCATCGACGCGGCGGCCGTCGACCGTGGGGTGCTCGCCGAACGCCTCAGCGGTGTGCTCGACGCCGACCCGGCTGCCGGGGTGCTGTCCCTGCTGGCGTTCGCCGAGGGGCAGCACCCGCTGCACCGGGTGGAAGTCGGCCTCGCGGCGACGGTGGTCGCGGCGCAGGCGCTCACCGACGCCAGGGTGAAGGCGCGGCTGTGGTGCCTCACGCGCGGCGCGGTGTCCACCGGCACCGGCGACCCACTGTCCAACCCGGTGCAGGCACAGGTCCTGGGGCTCGGCAGGGTGGTCGCGCTCGAGCACCCGGACACCTGGGGCGGGCTGATCGACCTGCCCGCCGTGCTCGAGGACCGCGCTCTGGCACGGCTCGTCGGCCTGCTCGCCGGTGAGCTCGACGAGGACGAACTCGCGGTGCGTCCCTCCGGCGTGTTCGCCCGCAGGCTGGTGCGCGCGCCCTGCCAGGAATCCGGCACGACGGCGCGTTGGCGGCCGAGGGGGACCGTGCTGATCACCGGCGGCACCGGAGCGCTCGGCTCGCACGTGGCGCGGTGGCTGGCCCGTGACGGTGCGGAGCACCTGGTGCTGACCAGCCGAAGTGGCGAGGACGCGCCGGGAGCGAACGAGCTGCGCGCCGAACTGGAAGCGTGCGGAGCCACCGTGACGATCGCCGCGTGCGACGTGGCCGATCGTGCGGCGCTCGCGGCGCTCCTCGATGGCCTCGCGGACGTGCGCGCCGTCGTGCACGCGGCCGGCGTGGTGGATGTGACTCCGCTGCTCGAAACCGGGCTCGCCGACTTCGCCGAGGTCATGGCCGCCAAGGTGGGTGGCGCGATCAACCTCGACGAGCTGCTTGGCGAACGGGAGCTCGACGCGTTCGTGCTCTTCTCCTCGAACGCGGGCGTGTGGGGCAGCGGCGGCCAAAGTGCCTACGCGGCGGCCAACACGTTCCTGGACGCACTCGCTCAGCAGCGGCGTGACCGTGGCCGGGTCGCGACCTCCGTCGCGTGGGGCGCGTGGGGCGAATCCGGGATGGCGGCGGAAAGCTCGACCGTGGAGTACCTGAACAAGCGCGGTGTCCTGCCGATGCGGCCCGAACTGGCGATAACGGCGCTGCGGCAGGCGGTGGCGCAGGACGAGACGTTCCTCGCGGTCGCCGAGGTGGACTGGGAACGCTTCGTGCCCACCTTCACCGTGGCGCGGCAGCGGCCGTTGCTCAAGGAACTGGGGGAGGTGCGGCAAATCCTCGCGGCCACCCGGTCCATCCAGGCCACCCAGGACGAGGTGTCCGGTGACGGCGGTGCCTTCGCGCGCCGGCTGGCCGGCCTGCCGCCCGAGGAGCAGGAGGAGCTGTTGCTCGGCCTGGTGCGCTCGACCGTGGCGACCGTTCTCCGGCATCGCGGGGAAGATTCGGTCGCGGCCGAACTGGCTTTCAAGGACCAGGGTTTCGACTCGTTGACCTCGATCGACCTGCGCAACCGGCTGAACTCGGCAACCGGGCTCACGCTCCCGGTGACCGTCGTTTTCGACCACCCGACGCCGATGGCGCTCATCCGGCACCTGCGCGCCGAGCTCGTCGGTCACGGGGAACCCGCGATCGAGTCGGAGCTGGACCGGCTGGAGAACGCGATCGCCGCGATGGACCGGCACCGCGACCGGCGCAGCGCGGTCAGGACACGCCTCGAGGTGTTGCTGCGCAAGTTGGACGACGACCAGGAGACGGTTTCCGCGGCCGAGTTACTGGAATCCGCCTCGGACGAGGAGGTGTTCGATTTCATCGACAACGAACTCGCTTGATCCTCGGTCCCGGACGAGCCCGAACAAGGCAGGGTTGCATGGCGAATGACGGAAAGCTCCGTGATTACCTCAAGCGGGTGGCTGCCGATCTGCACGACACCCGCAGACAACTGCGAGAGCTGGAGGACCGCGATCGCGAGCCGATCGCCATCATCGGCATGGGCTGCCGCTTTCCCGGTTCGGTGGGGTCACCGGACGAGTTCTGGGAGGTCCTCCGCGACGGCAGGGACGCGATCACCGACTTCCCCGACGATCGCGGGTGGGACGTCGAGCGCCTCTACGACCCGAACCCGGAACGGTCCGGGAAGTCCTACGCGCGCCAGGGCGGCTTCATCGACGCCGCGACCGACTTCGATGCCGGTTTCTTCGGCATCTCGCCGCGTGAGGCGCTCGCGATGGATCCGGAACAGCGGTTGTTGCTGGAGACCTCGTGGGAGGTGTTCGAACGCGCCGGGATCGATCCGCGCTCGATGCGCGGCACCGCGACCGGAGTGTTCGTCGGTGCCGGTGAATCCGGCTACGATGATTTCTTCGCCGGGGATTCCGAGGGGGTCGACGGCCACCTGATCGTCGGCCGTGCCGCTGCGGTCGCTTCGGGCCGGTTGTCGTATGTGTACGGACTCGAAGGGCCTGCGGTAACCCTGAACACCGCGTGCTCGTCGTCGATGGTCGCGCTGCACCTGGCCATGCGGTCGCTGCGGTCCGGCGAATGCTCGCTCGCACTGGCCGGTGGGGTGACCGTGACCTCCACCCCCATCGCGTTCGTGGAGTTCTCCCGGCAGCGCGGGCTCGCCGCGGACGGGCGGTGCAAGCCGTTCGCCGCGGCCGCCGACGGCACCGGGTTCTCCGACGGTGCCGGTCTGGTGCTACTGGAGCGACTCTCGGACGCGCGGCGCAACGGGCACGAAATCCTCGCGGTGGTTCGGGGCAGCGCGGTGAATCAGGACGGTGCGTCCAACGGGTTGACGGCGCCGAACGGTCCGTCACAGCAGCGGGTGATCCGCCAGGCGCTCGCCGACGCGGGGCTGTCGGCCGGTGAGGTCGACGCGGTCGAGGCGCACGGCACGGGTACGACCTTGGGCGATCCGATAGAAGCCCAGGCATTGCTCGCCACCTACGGCCAGGACCATTCGGACGACCGTCCATTGTGGCTTGGCTCGGTGAAGTCCAACATCGGGCACACCCAGGCCGCCGCCGGGATGGCCGGGGTGATCAAGATGGTACTGGCGATGCGGCACGGCGAGCTCCCGAAGACCCTGCACATCGATGCGCCATCGCCGCACGTGGACTGGTCCGCCGGCGCGGTTCGTCTGCTGACCGAGCCGGTCCCGTGGCCGCAGACGCAACGACCGCGCCGGGCCGCGGCGTCCGCATTCGGCGTCGGCGGCACCAACGCGCACGTGATCCTCGAACAGGCCCCGGAACCCGAGGACGAGATCGGGGAGGCGACCGCGCGGATTCCGGTGTTGCCGTGGGTGCTGTCCGCGACCAGCGGCGATGCACTCCGGGCGCAAGCGGAGCGGCTTGCCGGGCACGTCCGGTCCCACACCGGACTCGAAGCGCTGGATGTCGCGTTCTCGCTGGCGACCGGCCGTACCGGGCTCGACCACCGGGCAGCGGTAGTGGCCGGGGACCGCACCGGATTCCTCCGCGGGCTGGACGTGCTCGCCGGCGGTGCGGCACCGGCCGGAGCGATCCGGGACGTGGTCGCGGAAGGCAAGCTGGCCTTCGTGTTCCCCGGTCAGGGTTCGCAGCGGCCGGGTATGGGCCGGGAACTCTTCGAGCAGTACCCGGTTTACGCACGGGCCTTCGACGCGGTGTGCGAGGAACTCGACAAGCACCTTGACCGGTCGGTGCGGGAGGTCGTGTTCGCCGGTGGCGAGTTGCTGGACCAGGCGGTGTGGGCGCAGACCGGTCTGTTCGCCGTCGAGGTCGCCCTGTTCCACCTCCTTGAGTCGTGGGGCGTGAAGCCTGATTTCGTCGGTGGACATTCGATCGGCGAGCTGGCGGCAGCGCACGTGGCCGGGGTGCTGTCGCTGTCCGACGCAGCCGCGTTGGTGGCGGCGCGCAGCCGGTTGATGCAGGAGCTTCCGAGCAGCGGGGCCATGGTCGCGGTGCAGGCCCCCGAGGACGAGGTGCGATCTTCGCTGGCAGGCAGGGAGTCCGAGGCGAGCATCGCGGCGGTGAACGGCCTGCGGGACTTTCGACGAGCGGCGGAAGGCGTTGCCTACCAAGAGCCCAGCATCCCAGTCGTGTCCACTGTGTCTGGTCAGATCGGGACGGTGGCCGAGCTGTGCTCGGCCGAGTACTGGGTGCGGCAGGTGCACGAAACCGTCCGGTTCCGCGACGGTGTTCGCGCCCTGGCTGCCGAAGGTGCGTCCACGTTCCTCGAAGTGGGCCCGAGCGGGGTGCTGACCGCGCTGATCTCGGAATGCCTGACCGATCAGGACGTGGCACCGGTTCCGGCGCTGCGCGAGGAGCTGACCGAAGCCGTGGCGCTGACCGAAGCCGTCGCCACACTGCATACGCGGGGCGTTGCCGTGGATTGGCACCACTTCTTCGCGGATTCGGGCGCTCGCCGGGTGGCCTTGCCGACGTATGCGTTCCAACGGCGCCGTTACTGGCCCCGGGCGTCCTGGGGGGCCGGCGATGTGAGCACGCTCGGTCTCCTCCCGACGGAGCACCCGTTGCTGGGCGCGGCCGTACCGCTGCCGGAATCGGACGGGATGCTGTTCACCGGCCGGCTGTCCCTGGAAACCCATCCCTGGCTGTCCGACCACGTGGTGCTCGGCACCGTTCTGGTGCCCGCGACGGTGTTCGTCGAGCTGGCGGTCTGCGCCGGTGACCGCATCGGGTGCGAGCTGCTGGAGGAACTCACCCTCGAAGCGCCGCTGGTGCTGCCCGAGCACGGCGGCGTCCGGTTCCAAGTCGTGGTCGGCGCCGAGGAATCGGGCCGTTGGTCGTTCAGCGTGCATTCGGAAGCAGGGAACCGTGACGAGTCCGACACGATCTGGACCCGGCACGCCACCGGTACGCTGACCACCGCTGCCGGGGAGCTGACGGTCGACCTCGGCGAGTGGCCGCCTGCGGACGCCACTCCGATCGAGATCCCAGCTGTGTACGAACAGCTGTCCACCGTGGGGATCGACTACGGTCCCGCCTTCCGGGGGCTGACCGCGGGCTGGCGGCGAGGGCAAGAGCTGTTCGCCGAGATCCGGGTTCCCGAAGACGCCGGTGTTGACCCGGACCCGTTCGCGATGCACCCGGCGCTGCTGGACGCCGCCCTGCACGTCACTGGGATCATGGGCGCTGATTCGCCCGCGCAGACCAGGGTTCTGTTCGCCTGGAACGGCTTCCGCTGGCGCGCTTCGGCAGCTTCCGCGCTCCGGGTGAAGATCGCTGCCAGCACGCCGGACGAGTTGTCCCTCGAGATCACCGACGACCGCGGTGCCCCGGTTGCCGCGGCGCGGTCCTTGGTCTCCCGGCCGGTTTCCGCGGAGGCGCTCCGGGCCGCCCGCCCGGACGGTGCGGGCACCCTGTTCCGCCTGACGTGGAGCGGGGCAGGGACCGATTCCGCCGCCCCCGATGTGTGCCGGTGGGCGGTACTCGGCGACGGACCGGACCTGCTCGAAGGCATTTTCGGGCTGGAAGGGGTCAAGGCCGCAAGGTACGGCGACCTGGCCTCGATCGCCGAGGCAGGCGTGCCGGACGTGGTGTTCGCCGAATCCGGTCCGGGTGACGAGGCCGGCTCGGCGTACGCGGTCACCAAGTCCGTTCTCGCGTTGATCCGATCGTGGCTGGCCGATGAGCGGTTCGCGGAGTCCCACCTGGCCGTGGTGACAAGGGGTGCGGTCGCCACCGAATTGGGCGAGACCATCGGGGACCTGCCGGGGGCCGCGGCCTGGGGTTTGGTGCGTTCGGCGCAGACCGAGCACCCGGGGCGGTTCACCTTGATCGACCTGGACGGCAGCGAGAGCTCCTTCCGCACCCTGCCGGCCGCGCTGACCGTCGACGAACCGCAACTCGCGCTGCGCGAGGGTGTCGCACTGGTACCACGGCTCGAACCTGCGTCGTCCGGAACCGGCGGCGTCGCCTTCGCCCCGGGCGGCACCGTGCTCATCGCCGGCGGCACGGGCGCCTCGGGTGGTGTGGTGGCGCGGCACCTGGTGGTCGAGCACGGGGTGCGGCACCTGGTACTGATCGGCCGGCGGGGTAGCGAGGCCCCTGGTGCCGCGGAACTGGAGGCGGAACTCACCGCGCTCGGTGCTGACGTCACGATCGCCGCGTGCGACGCCACCGACCGCCGCGCGCTCGCGGACGTGCTGGCGCGGATTCCGGCGAAGCACCCGCTGACCGGTGTGGTGCACGCTGCCGGCGTACTCGACGACGGGGTGATCGGTTCACTGACCCCGGAACGCGTCGACGCCGTGTTGCGGCCGAAGATCGACACGGCGCTGAACTTGCACGAACTCACCAAGGACCGGGAACTGGGCGGTCTCGTGTTCTTCTCGTCGGTCGCCGGCGTGCTCGGCGGGCACGGTCAGGGCAGCCACGCGGCGGCGGCCGCCTTCCTCGATGCGCTGGCCCAGTCCCGCCGGGCGGTGGGACTTCCCTCGGTGTCGCTGGCCTGGGGACCGTGGAACCGGTCCGGCGGTGCCGGCGAATCCGCGCCGGCCGCACCCGGCGGGGTCGAGCCGCTGTCCCGGGCGGACGGACTCGCGCTGTTCGACACCGGGCTCGCCGCTGGCGACGCGCTGCTGATCCCGATCAGCCTGGACACCCCGAAGCTGGCGTCGCTGGCGGCGTCGGGCGCGCTCCCCGCCTTGCTGCGGGGGCACATCCGTGTCCCGCCTGGGACCGCCCCGAGTGGTGAGGCGGCCACGGGGACCGATCTGCGGCAAAGTCTGGCGGGCCTGTCCGAACAAGCACAGGAAGAACTACTCGCTGAACTGGTGGCGACGCACACGGCGGCGGTTCTGCGTTACGACGTCGCGGACGCGATCGATGAGACCAGGGCGTTCCGGGATCTCGGGCTGGACTCGCTGACCGGCGTCCAGCTCCGCAGCCGGCTGAGCTCCGCTACCGGCCTCCGGTTACCGCTGACGTTGGTATTCGACTACCCGAAGCCGACCGTGCTGGCCCGTTACCTGCGTGCGGAGCTGGCGGCCCCGACCGGGGAATCGGGTCTCGTCACCGCACTCGAGGAACTGGACCGGCTGGAAACGGTCCTCGCGGCGGTCGCCGAGGACGAGCAGGCGCGGGAACGGGTGGCGACCCGGTTGACCGACGTGCTGTCCCGGCTGTCGGGGAAGAACGCTCAGCCCCGCACGGGTTCGGTGGCGGAAAGGCTGAGGGAGGCATCGGACGATGAACTCTTCGCCCTCATCGACGACAAACCCGGGAACTAGATGTCCACAGTAGATCTGCTGGTCAAGGGGGATGCCTGATGTCGAACGAAGAGAAGCTCCGCGACTACCTGAAGCGGGCCGTCGCCGACCTGCACGAGACCCGCGATCGGCTGCAGAAGGTCCAAGAAAAGGATCGGGAGCCCATCGCGATCGTGGGCATGGCTTGCCGGTTCCCGGGCGGTGTGAGTTCCCCGGAGGAATTGTGGGACCTGGTCGCCGCGGGCGGCGACGCCATTTCCGGATTCCCGCTCGACCGGGGATGGGACATGGAAGCGTTGTACGACCCCGCTGGCCGCCCCGGCACCAGTTACACGTGCAAGGGTGGCTTCCTGCACGAGGCCGCCCAGTTCGACGCGGGCTTCTTCGGCATTTCGCCACGCGAAGCGCTGGCGATGGACCCCCAGCAGCGGCTGCTGCTGGAAACCGGGTGGGAGGCCATCGAACGGGCGGAGATCGACCCGAGTTCCCTCGCGGGCAGCGAGACCGGCGTGTTCGTCGGCGCCACCTACTACGGCTACGAGACGGTGGGCGGACAGCAGCAGGACGACGTCGCGGGGCATGTGCTGACCGGCAACTCCCCGAGCGTCCTTTCTGGTCGCATCGCGTACGTGTTCGGCCTCAAAGGCCCCACGGTGACGGTGGACACGGCTTGCTCCTCGTCGTTGGTGGCGTTGCATTGGGCGGCGCAGGCGTTGCGGCGGGGCGAGTGTTCGCTGGCGTTGGCCGGTGGCGCGACGGTGATGTCGAGGCCCACCAGCTTCGTGGATTTCTCCCGCCAGGGCCTCCTTTCCCCGGACGGCCGGTGCAAGGCCTTCGCCGCCGCGGCGGACGGCACCGGTTTGGGCGAGGGCGTCGGGTTGCTGCTGGTCGAGCGACTGTCCGACGCGGTGCGCAACGGCAGGCCGGTGCTGGCCGTGCTGCGTGGTTCCGCGGTGAATCACGATGGCGCGTCCAACGGGTTGACCGCGCCCAACGGGCTGTCGCAGCAGCGGGTGATCAAACACGCTCTTGCCAGCGGCCGGTTGTCGGCCGATGAGGTCGACGTGGTCGAGGCGCACGGGACCGGCACCAATCTCGGTGACCCGATCGAGGCGCAGGCACTGCTGGCGGCCTACGGCCAGGATCGGCCGCGGAACCGGCCGCTGCGAATCGGTTCGATCAAGTCGAACATCGGTCACTCGCAGACGGCTGCCGGGGTGGCAGGCGTGATCAAGATGGTGATGGCGATGCGGCACGGCGTTCTGCCGAAAAGCCTGTACAGCGACGAGCCGAACTCCGATGTGGACTGGTCGGCCGGTGCGGCGGAGCTGCTGACCGAAGCCATGCCGTGGCCGGAAAACGGTGAACGGCGCCGGGCAGGCGTGTCCTCGTTCGGCATCGGCGGCACCAACGCACATGTGATCCTGGAGCAGGCTCCCGAGATCGAGACGGAGGCATCCGGCGGCACCGGTGCGTCGGTTCCCGTCACGCCCTGGCCGCTTTCCGCGAAGAACGTCCCGGCGTTGCGAGCACAGGCGGAACGTCTTGTGTCTCATGTGGGTGAGTGGTCACCCGCGGACGTGGGATTCTCCCTGGCGACGACTCGTGCCGGTATGAACCACCGTGCTGTCGTCGTCGGTGAAAGCCGGGAGCCGTTGCACCGGGGGTTGGAGGCGCTGGCTCGGGGGCATGGTGCCCCCGAGGTGATCCAGGGCGTGGCGACCAAAGGGAAGACGGCGTTCGTGTTCGCCGGCCAGGGTTCGCAGCGCCCGGGTATGGGCCGGGAGTTGTACGACCGGTTCCCGGTGTTGGCTGATGCCTTCGACGCGGCGTGCGAGCAGTTGGACAAGCATCTGGACCGTTCGGTGCGGGAGGTGGTGTTCGCCGCCGAAGGCTCGGCGGGCGCCGAGCTGCTGGACCAGACGATGTTCACCCAGGCGGCCTTGTTCGCGATCGAGGTGGCGTTGTTCCGGCTACTGGAGTCGTGGGGAGTGACTCCCGACTTCGTGGGCGGGCATTCGATCGGTGAGCTGTCCGCGGCGCACGTCGCCGGTGTGCTGTCGCTGGAGGACGCGGCGGTGTTGGTGGCGGCGCGCGGCCGGTTGATGCAGGAACTGCCGGCCGGTGGTGCCATGGCATCTGTTCGGGCTACCGAGGCCGAGGTGTTGCCGCTGTTGTCCGGCCGGGAGGCCCAGGTCGCGATCGCGGCGATCAACGCACCGGATTCCGTTGTGGTGTCCGGTGATGAGGACGTCGTCGAGGAGATCGTGGCGTACTGGCAGGAGCGGGGCCGTCAGGTGAAACGGCTGCGGGTGAGTCATGCGTTCCACTCTCCCCGGATGGAGGGAATGCTGGAGGAGTTCCGCGGGGTCGCGGAGGGGATCGAGTATGGGCGGCCGCGAATTCCGATCGTGTCCACTGTGTCCGGTGAGCTGATCGCGGAGTTCTCGGCCGAGTACTGGGTTCGGCAGGTGCGGGAGACAGTGCGGTTCTGTGCTGGTGTCCGTGCGCTGGAGGCGCAGGGTGTTTCGAGGTTTGTGGAGATCGGTCCAGCCGGCACGTTGATCTCGATGATGAGTGATTCCTGCGGCGGGGATGGCGCGGTGCTGGTTCCTGTGCTGCGTGCGGATCGCGGTGAGTCGCGGGCGCTTGTCGAGGCTGTGGCCACGGTTTACGTGAATGGTTGCGCGGTGGACTGGGCCGCGTTTTTCGGTCCTTCCGGTGCTCACCGGGTGCAGTTGCCGACGTACGCTTTTCAACGCCAGCGCTACTGGCTGGAACCGGCCATGGGGGAGGGCGAGCAGGCCGATCGGGTGGGCTCGGCGGAGAGCGGCTTCTGGCAAGCCGTCGAGCGCCGAGACGGCGACGCGGTGTGCGAGGTGCTGGCGCTCGACGGCGCCCAGGAACGGGCTTCGCTCACCGCGTTGTTGCCCGCGCTGTCGTCCTGGCACCAGCAGCACCGCACACGGTCGACCCTGGATCAGTGGCGGTACCGGGTGATCTGGAAGCCGCCGAACGAGGCTTCGGCGAAGAACGTGTCAGGGACCTGGCTTGTCGTCCGGCCGTCGAACTTGCCCGCCGACGGGTGGACCGACTTCCTCGTCCGGGAGCTGACCGAACGCGGCGCGCTGGTCCGCACGTTGACGCTGACCGAAGGTGCGGATCGCGAGGCGATTTCCACCTGCTTGAGCGAACTGACGGCCGAAGAGCCGGTCTCCCGCATCGTGTCCTTGCTGGCCCTCGACGAGACGCCGCATCCAGCGTTGTCTTCGGTGCCCGGTGGTCTCGCCGCGACCATGGGGCTGGTTCAGGCGCTGGGGGACGTGGCAGCCGAACTCAAGGTGTGGTGTGTCACCCAGGGCTCCGTGTCCGTGGGGCCCTCGGACGCCATGCGCAATCCGACACAGGCGCAGGTGTGGGGACTGGGCCGTGTGGTGGCGTTGGAACACGCGGAGCGCTGGGGCGGGCTCATCGACCTCCCGGAGGTCGTGGATGCCCGTTCGATTTCCCACCTCATCGACGCCTTGAGCGGGATGGGCGACGAGGACCATTTGGCCGTACGTGACTCCGGGGTTCTCGTGCGCAGGCTCATCCGCGCGCAACCGGATGATGATCTTGTCGGCGGCTGGGCTCCCGGTTCCGGGACCGTCATCATCACCGGTGGTACTGGTGCGCTCGGCGCGCACATCGCCCGCTGGCTCGCACGCAAGGGCGCCGAACACCTGGTACTCACCAGTCGCCGGGGGCGCGCTGCCCCCGGCGTGGCCGAACTCGAAGCGGAACTCAGCGACCTCGGGACCACGGTCACGGTGGCCGCATGCGACGCCGCCGACCGGGATGCGCTGGCGGAGCTGCTGGCCAGGATTCCCTCGGAGTTCCCACTGAGCGGCATCGTGCACGCGGCCGGGGTGCTTGACGACGGGGTATTGGAATCCTTGACGCCCGACCGACTCGACACGGTGCTGCGCCCGAAGGTGGACGCTGCGGTGAACCTGCATGAACTCACCAAGGACACCGACATCGGCATGTTCGTGCTGTTCTCCTCGATCGTCGGCGTCGCGGGAAGCGCCGGTCAGGCCAACTACGCTGCGGCGAATGCCTTCCTGGACGCGCTGGCCGAGCAGCGGAGGGGGCTGGGGCTGGCCGCGACCGCGGTCGCATGGGGCCCGTGGGCGGACAGCGGCATGGCCGCCGGAAGCGCCGCGGTCACCGACCGGTTGCGGCGGGGTGGCACGACACCGATGTCGCCGGAGCTGGCGATCACGGCCCTCGAGCACGCGGTGGCCCACGCCACGACGACGGTCACGGTCGCGGATATCGATTGGGAACTGCTCACGCCTTCGCTGATCGCGGCCGGACCCAACCCGCAGTTCGCCGACCTGCCGGAGTTCCGCCAGGTGCGGGACGTGGCGCGGACCGGCTCCGGCGATGCCGGCTCGTTGCGGGAAGGGCTCACCGGGCTGTCCGAAGACGATCAACTCGAAGTCCTGCTGACCTTGGTCCAGGAGGAAGTCGCGAAGGTGCTCGGCTATCCGTCGACGGAGAGCATCGAACCAGAGCGGGCGTTCGACGAGCTCGGGTTCGACTCGTTGACGGCGGTGGAATTCCGCAACGGGCTCGGTTCGGCAAGCGGCATCCGGGTGCCCGCCACGGTGGTGTTCGACTACCCCACCCCGGTCGCCGTGGCGAAGTACCTGTTCGGCGAACTCGCGGCGGACGGGCCGGCGGAAGAGGACGGCCTTGACGCCGAGCTGGACCGGTTCGAGGCGAGCTTGTTCACCGCGACCGTCAGCGAAAGCGAGAGCACCGCGATCACCGTCCGCCTGCAAAACCTGCTCACGCGCTGGAAGGAAAGCCAGGATCAGGCTTCTGCCGGGCACGACATCGCATCGGCGACGGAGGACGAGCTCTACGAAATCTTGCAAAAAGAGTTCGGTCGATCTTGACCACCGCGAGCGTGAATCCTTCTTCGGTCTCGAACGGGAGTCTTACCAATGGCGGATAACCAGGAACTACTTGACCACCTCAAGTGGGCGATGGGCGAGCTCAGGCAGGCTCGGGGACAACTGCGCGAGGTCGAGGACAGTGCACGGGAGCCGATCGCGATCGTCGGGATGGCATGCCGCTTTCCGGGCCGGGTGAGTTCGCCGGAGGGGTTGTGGCAGCTGGTCGCCAATGGCGCCGACGGGATCTCGGCCTTCCCGGACGACCGCGGCTGGGATTCAGCGGATTCCTTGGCGCAGTTCTCCCTTCGCGAGGGTGGGTTCCTGTCCGGCGCGGGTGAGTTCGATCCCGGTTTCTTCGGGATCTCGCCGCGTGAGGCGTTGACGATGGATCCGCAGCAGCGGTTGTTGCTGGAGATGTCGTGGGAGGTGTTCGAGCGGGCTCGCATCGACCCGCAGTCGTTGCGTGGCGAAGACGTCGGGGTCTTCGTCGGCACCAACGGGCAGGACTACCTCTTCCGGCTGGGTGGCGAACCCGGGGGAGAAAGCCAGGCACACTGGAGTACCGGTAATGCGGCGAGTGTGCTGTCGGGCCGGGTTTCGTACACCTTGGGCTTCGAGGGTCCGGCGGTGACAGTGGACACGGCCTGTTCGTCGTCACTGGTGGCGCTGCACTTGGCGGTGCAATCCCTCCGCCAGGGAGAGTGTTCGCTGGCGGTGGCCGGTGGGGTGAGCGTGTTGTCGACCCCCTTGGCCTTCGCCGAGTTCTCCCGGCAGGGTGCACTGGCGTCGGATGGGCGGTGCAAGTCGTTCGCCGAGTCCGCCGATGGCACTGGTTGGGGTGAGGGTGTCGGACTCCTGCTGGTGGAGCGGTTGTCGGACGCCCGGCGGAACGGGCACCAGATCTTGGCTGTGGTGCGGGGTTCGGCGGTGAATCAGGACGGTGCGTCGAATGGTTTGACGGCGCCGAACGGTCCGTCGCAGCAGCGGGTGATCCGGGAGGCGCTGGCCAACGCGCGAGTTCCCGCTGATCAGGTCGATGTCGTGGAGGCGCACGGCACCGGCACCACGTTGGGTGATCCGATCGAGGCGCAGGCGTTGCTGGCGACGTATGGGCAGGATCGGCCGGATGACCGTCCATTGTGGCTGGGGTCGATCAAGTCGAACATCGGCCATACGCAGGCGGCTGCGGGTGTCGCCGGGGTGATAAAGATGGTGCAGGCGATTCGGCACGGGATGCTGCCGGAAAGCCTGCACATCGACGAGCCTTCGTCGCATGTGGATTGGTCGGCGGGCGCGGTCGAGTTGCTGACCGAATCGAAACGGTGGCCGGCGGCGGAATGGCCGCGGCGCGCCGGGGTGTCCTCGTTCGGGATCAGCGGCACCAACGCTCACGTGATCCTGGAGCAGGCGCCGGTGCCGGAGGAGGCTCCTGCCGAGGAGGAGACGCCGGGCCGCGACCTGGGCGTGGTGCCGTGGGTCATCTCGGCAAGGACCTCGCAGGCATTGCGGGCGCAAGCTGAGCGCTTGGTGTCCTTGGTGAACCGTGAGGTCGGGCTTTCGCCGGTGGATGTGGGGTATTCGCTGGCGACGACGCGTGCGGGGTTGGAGCGCCGTGCGGCAGTGGTGGGCGGCGACCGGGACGACCTGCTGGCGGGGTTGCGGGCCGTCGCGGAGGGCCGCGGCGTCGCAGGGGTGGTTGAAGGCTCGGCGGCCAGGGGGAAGACCGCGTTCTTGTTCGCCGGTCAGGGTTCGCAACGTCCGGGGATGGGCCGGGAGTTGTACGGGGTCTATCCGGTGTTCGCGGCGGCGTTCGATGCCGTCTGCTCGGAGCTGGATCAGCACCTGGATCACCCGGTGAAGGAGGTTGTCTTCGCCGGTGGTGACCTGCTGGAGCAGACGCTGTGGGCCCAGGCGGGTTTGTTCGCCTTCGAGGTGGGGTTGTTCCGCCAGTTGGAGTCCTGGGGCGTGGCACCGGATGTGGTGGGCGGGCATTCGATTGGTGAGCTGGCGGCCGCGCATGTCGCCGGAGTGTTGACGCTCGAGGACGCAAGCCGGCTGGTAGCCGCGCGGGGTCGGTTGATGCAGGCGTTGCCTGGAGTCGATCCAGCGTCGCGCAGCGACTCCGTCGAGGGTGGTGGTGGGCGACGCTGGATTGAGGCTGGCGCGGAGCGCTCCGTTGAGGGTGGTGGTGGGCGACGCTGGATTGAGGCTGGCGCGGAGCGCTCCGTTGAGGGTGGTGGTGGGCGACGGGCGGGCGGGGCGATGGTGGCGGTCCAGGCGACCGAGGCCGAGGTGCGGCCGTCGCTGGCGGGCAAGGAGTCCCAGGTCGGTATCGCGGCGGTCAACGCACCGGATTCGGTGGTGGTCTCCGGTGACGAAGGTGCGGTGCTGGAGGTCGCGGCGCGGTGGGAGGCCAAGGGGCGCCGGACCAAGCGGTTGCGGGTGAGCCACGCGTTCCATTCACCACACATGGAACCCATGCTCGACGAGTTCCGCAGCCTGGCCGAGGGTATCGAATACAGTGCCCCGCGAATTCCGATCGTGTCCAACGTGTCCGGTGAACTCGCTGTGGGGTATTCGGCGGACTACTGGGTTCGGCATGTGCGGGAAGCGGTGCGGTTCAGCGACGGGGTGCGCGCTCTGGAGGCGCACGGTGTCACCAGGTTCGTGGAGATCGGCCCGAGCAGCAGGCTGACCTCGATGATCAGCGCATCGCTCACCACCGACGCGGTGCTCGTCTCCGCGCAGCGGAAGAACCGCGGCGAAGCACAAGCACTCGGCGAAACTCTGGCCACGCTCCACGTCCACGGCAGCCCGGTGGACTGGGCGGCGTTCTTCGACGGAACCGGCGCACACAAGGTCGATCTGCCGACCTACCCCTTCCAGCGGCAGAGCTACTGGCTGGAACTGACCAGCCGGGCGCGGCACAACGACGCCACAGCGGACCTCTGGCGGTATCGGGTCACCTGGAAACCGCTCACCACCACGCCGTCCGCGGGTGCGGGCAGCTGGCTGGTCGTGGTTCCCGGCAGCCATGCCGAGGACGCGGGAGCGTGCGCTGTCCTGCAGCGTTTGACGGGGCGCCGAGTGGTGGTTTCTGGCTCGGATGCTCCCGAAGTGATCACCGACCGCCTGCGCCACGCTTTGGCTGAGGGACCGGTGACGGGCGTGCTGTCCTTGCTGGCCCTCGACGAACAGCCGTTGGCGGGATTCCCGGCGGTGCCTTCCGGGTTGGCGAAGACGGTCGACCTGGTGCAGGCGTTGAACACGGTCGGCTGTGCTGCGCGCATGTGGGCGGTGACCCGGCGTGCGGTGTCGGTGGACCGTGCGGAGGGCGTGGCGAGCGCCGCTCAGGCCGCGGTCTGGGGTTTGGGCCGGGTGGTGGCACTGGAACACCCGGATCGCTGGGGTGGATTGGTCGATCTGCCCGAGCGGTGGGACGAGCCGGCGATCACTCGTCTGGTCGAGGTGCTGTCGGGTGCCGAGGACCAGGTGGCGGTACGCGAGGCCGGGGTGTTCGGCCGGCGGTTGGCGCACGCCGAACCTCCGGCTGCCGGCGGTGGGTGGGCGCCGAGGGGCACGGTCTTGGTGACCGGTGGTACCGGTGCGTTGGGCGCGAGGGCGGCGCGGTGGCTGGCCGGCCAGGGCGTGGAGCACCTCGTGCTCACCAGCCGCCGAGGCCGGGAGGCGCCGGGCGCTGACGAGCTGGAGGCGGAGCTGACCGCGCTGGGAGCTCGGGTGACGATCGTGGCGTGCGATGTCGCCGACCGCGACTCGGCGGCGGAGCTGGTTGCCGGTTTCGGAATAACCGGAGTGGTCCATGCGGCAGGATCACCGGACTCGGCCCCGGTCGTCGCCGGCACTCCGGCCCACCTCCAGGAGGCGCTGGCGGCGAAGGCCCTCGGTGCGGCGAATCTGGACGAACTGCTGGGCGATCGGCCGCTGGATGCCTTTGTGCTGTTCTCGTCGATCGCCGGGGTGTGGGGCAGCGCCAACCAGGCGGCCTATGCCGCGGCGAACGCGTTCCTGGACGCGTTGGTCGAGCAGCGCCGTTCCAGGGGCCTCGCGGCGACCGCGATCGCGTGGGGCCCGTGGGCCGGAGGCGGGATGGTCACCGCGGAAGGGGCCGGTCTGCTGCGCCGCCGCGGGGTGGTGCCGATGGCGCCCGGACTCACCATTACCGCGTTGCAGCAGGCGCTCGAAGCGGACGAGACGAACGTGGTCGTCGCGGACGTGAACTGGGAGCTGTTCGCGCCGGCCTTCAACGCGGCCCGCCCGAGCCCGCTGCTCGGTGACCTGCCCGAAGTGCGACAGGCGCTCGACGAACCGAACACCGGCGACGGTGGCTCGCTGCTCGACGACCGCCTCGCCGGGCTGCCCCCTGGCGAGCAAAACCGCGTGCTGCTGGAACTGGTCCGCACAGAAACCGCGAAGGTGCTGGGACATCCCGGCCCGGAAAGCGTCGAACCCGACCGGGCGTTCCGCGACCTCGGCTTCGACTCCCTGATGGCGGTCGAGTTCCGCAACGGTCTCGGCGCGAGCACCGGGACCCAGGTACCTGCCACCGTGGTCTTCGACCACCCGACCCCCAACGCGGTCGTCGAATACCTGCGCACGGAACTGCTCGGCCTGACCGAACAGGCCGCGGCACCGGTGACGGTGGCGGCCGACCCGGGCGAGCCGATCGCGATCATCGGAATGGGCTGCCGCCTGCCGGGTGGGGTGGCCACCCCCGAAGAGTTCTGGCGTTTGGTGTCCGATGGCATCGACGCCATTACCGAGTTCCCCACCGACCGGGGCTGGGATCTCGACGCGCTCCACCACCCGGATCCGCGGCACAAGGGCACCAGTGACACGCGCTCAGGCGGATTCCTCACCGACGCGGCCGATTTCGACCCCGGCTTCTTCGCTATTTCGCCACGCGAGGCCCTCGCGATGGACCCCCAGCAGCGCCTGCTCCTCGAGGTGGCGTGGGCAACCTTCGAACAGGCCGGCATCAACGCGCATTCCCTGCGCGGAAGCCGAGCCGGGGTCTTCGTCGGCTCCGGCTATTCCGGTTACGGCACCGACTTCAGTGGGACCGCGGAGGAGTTCGCCGGCCACCTGATGACCGGGAACGCGAGCTCCGTGCTGTCCGGTCGCCTCTCCTATGTCTTCGGGTTCGAGGGTGCTGCGGTGACGGTGGACACGGCCTGCTCGTCGTCGCTGGTCGCTCTCCACATGGCCGCCCAATCCCTGCGGGCAGGCGAATGCACGGTCGCGTTGGCCGGTGGGGTGACGGTGATGGCGAATTCTGGTGCGTTCGTGGAGTTCTCGCGGCAGGGCGGGTTGGCGGTGGATGGGCGGTGCAAGTCGTTCGCCGAGGCCGCGGATGGCACGGGCTGGGGTGAAGGTGCTGGGCTTCTCCTGCTCGAGCGGTTGTCGGATGCACAGGCCAATGGGCATGAGGTTCTGGCTGTGGTGCGTGGTTCTGCGGTGAACCAGGATGGTGCGTCGAATGGGTTGACGGCGCCCAATGGCCCGTCGCAGCAGCGGGTGATCCGGGCGGCGTTGGCCAGCGCGGGGATTGACCCGTCCGATGTGGACGCTGTGGAGGCGCACGGAACCGGGACGACTCTCGGTGATCCGATCGAGGCGCAAGCACTGTTGGCGACGTATGGCCAGGATCGGCCGGTGGATCGTCCGTTGTGGCTTGGTTCGGTGAAGTCGAACATCGGTCACGTGCAGGCGGCCGCGGGTGTGGCGGGTGTGGTGAAGATGGTGCAGGCGATGCGGTATGGGGTGTTGCCGAAGAGCCTGCACATCGACGAGCCGTCGTCGCACGTGGATTGGTCGGCGGGTGCGGTGGAGTTGTTGACGGAGTCGAGGTCGTGGCCGGTCGTGGGGCGGCCGTGGCGTGCTGGGGTGTCGTCGTTCGGGATCAGTGGCACCAACGCGCATGTGATTCTGGAACAAGCACCGCGGCCGGTGGCTGCCCCTGTCGAGGGGCCGGGCCGTGAGCTGGGTGTGGTGCCGTGGGTGCTCTCGGCCAAGACGCCGGAAGCCTTGCAGGAGCAGGCTCGGCGGTTGGCCGTGTCGGTGCGTTCCGATGAGGACCTTTCGCCGGTGGATGTGGCGTTTTCGTTGGCGACGACGCGGGCGTCGTTGGAGTATCGCGCTGCGGTGACCGCTGCTGATCGGGATGGGTTCCTGCGTGGTCTGGAGGGGGTTGCCGCCGGTGAGGTGCCGGTGGTGTCGGCGGAGGGTTCTGGGGGTGTGGTGTGGGTGTTCCCAGGCCAGGGCTCGCAGTGGACCGGCATGGCCGTGGACCTGCTGGAGTCCAGTCCGGTGTTCGCGCAGTGCCTGGGCGAGTGCGCGGCGGCGTTGGATCCGTTCGTGGACTGGTCACTGTTGGACGTGCTGCGTGGGGTGGAGGGCTCGCCGGATGTGGCGCGGGTGGATGTGGTGCAGCCGGTGTTGTGGGCGGTGATGGTGTCGTTGGCCGAGCTGTGGCGGGCGCATGGTGTGCGGCCGGCGGCGGTGGTGGGGCATTCGCAGGGTGAGATCGCGGCGGCGTGTGTGGCGGGGGCGTTGTCGTTGGAGGATGGGGCGCGGGTGGTGGCGTTACGCAGTCAGGCGTTGGTGGCGTTGGCTGGTGGTGGGGGCATGGTGTCGGTGGCCGAACCGACAGAACAGGTGCGCCGTCGCCTTGAGGCGTGGGGCGGCCGGGTGTCGGTGGCGGCGGTGAATGGTCCGGGTTCGGTGGTGGTGTCGGGTGATGTGGATGCGCTGGATGAGTTGGTCGCCGCGTGTCTGGACGAGGGGGTGCGGGTTCGTCCGGTGCCGGTGGATTATGCGTCGCATTCGCCGCATGTGGAGGCCCTCCACGACGACATCGTCGAGGCCCTTTCGCCGATCACCCCGGTGGCCGGTGATGTTCCGTTCTATTCCACGGTCACCGGTGGGTTGATCGACACGGCGACAGTGGACGGAGAGTATTGGTTCCGCAATTTGCGGCACACCGTGGAATTCGAGGGCACCACCCGCGCCTTGTTGGCCGATGGGTATCGGGTCTTCGTGGAATCGAGTCCGCATCCGGTGCTGACCGTGGGGATCCAGGAGACCATTGAGGACGCCGGTTTCGCTGCGGCGGCGGTGGGGACTTTGCGTCGTGATGATGGTGGGTTGGACCGGTTCCTGACCTCGCTGGGCGAGGCACACGCCCACGGCGCGGCGGTCGATTGGGAGATGTTCTTCGCCGGCACCGGCGCACGCAGGGTGGAGTTGCCGACGTATGCGTTCCAGCGGCAACGCTACTGGCTGGATACGCGCGCCCCAGCCGGAGATGCGCGCGACTTCGGTCTCATCGCGACTGACCATCCGTTGCTGTCTGCTGCGGTGGGGCTTGCCGATTCGGATCGTGTGGTGTTCACGGGCAGTCTGTCCCTGGAAACACAACCCTGGTTGGCGGACCACGCCGTCATGGACACGGTGCTGTTCCCCGGGACCGGGTTCGTCGAGCTCGCCTTCCAGGCCGGTGCTCAGGTTGGTTGCGAGGTGCTCGAGGAGCTCACCCTGGAAGCTCCGCTGGTGTTGCCGGATCAGGGCGGGGTTCAGGTCCAGGTCGTGGTCGGTGGCACCGATGAGTCCGGTAGCCGGTCGGTGAGTGTGCACACTCGGTCGAACGACTTCGTGGCTGAGGACGGGCTGGAGCGGCCGTGGACCCGGCACGCCACGGGTGTCCTGGGAATGGGAGCCGAGACACCGTCGTTCGACCTGACGGTCTGGCCGCCTGCGGGGGCCGTGTCGTTGGAGACCACCGATCTCTACGATCGTTTTTCCGAGGCTGGGCTTGATTACGGGCCTGCTTTCCAGGGTTTGACGGCGGCGTGGCAACACGGAGGCGAGGTTTTCGCCGAGGTGGCGCTGGGTGAGGACGGGGCCGGCGAGGCCGGTTCGTTCGGGATTCACCCGGCGTTGCTGGATGCGGTTCTGCACGCCATGGGTCTCGCTGGGGATCGGCAGCAGGGTGGAACGCGGTTGCCGTTCGCGTGGACCGGGGTGTCGTTGTTCACGCGTGGTGCCTCGGTGTTGCGTGCTCGGTTGACTCCGGTGGGTTCGGGTGGTGTGTCGGTGGAGTTCGCCGACGGCGACGGGGTTCCGGTGGGGGTGGTCGAGTCGTTGGTGACGCGCCCGGTGTCGGCGGAGCAGTTGCGGGCGGCGCGCCGCGGTGATGACGGTTCGTTGTTCCGTCTTGAGTGGGTAGAGCCGTCGGATGCCGGTAGTGGTGTCGTGCCGGCGCGGTGGGGGGTGTTGGGTGATCAGCTCGCCGAGTTGTCCGATGTGGATGGGTTGGCGGTGGTCCGGCACGGTGACGTGGCTTCGTTGGCCGAGGCTGGGGATGTGCCGGGTGTGGTGTTGGTTGAGTGCGTGCCTGGCGGTATAGGTGCGGATGTGGTGCGGGGTGTGGTGGGTTCTGTGCTGGGCATGCTCCGGTCGTGGCTTGCGGATGAGCGGTTGGTGGATGTTCGGTTGGTGGTGGTGACGCGGGGCGCGGTGGATGGTGGGAACCCGGCGGCCGGCGCGGTGTGGGGTTTGGTGCGGTCGGCGCAGTCGGAGCACCCGGGTCGGTTCGTGTTGGCCGATGTCGATCGCAGCCGGGAGTCGTTCGAGGCGTTGCCGGCGGCGCTCGCGTTGGATGAGCCGCAGGTGGCGATCAGTGGTGGTGTGGTGCGGGTGCCGCGGTTGCAACGTGCATCGGCCCGGTCCGATCGGAATCTCAACGAGGGCGGTATTCCCGGTTTTGATTCACAGGGCACTGTGTTGATCACCGGGGGTACTGGGACTCTGGGTGGTTTGGTGGCCCGGCATCTCGTGGGAGCGCACGGTGTGGGGCATGTGGTGTTGACCAGTCGGCGTGGGAACGAGGCGCCGGGTGCGGGTGAGTTGGTCGCTGAGCTCAGCGAGTTGGGTGCTGAGGTGACGGTCGCGGCGTGTGATGCGGCTGATCGGGAAGCGTTGGCGCATCTCCTGGCCCAGATCCCTGCGGAGCATCCGTTGACCGGTGTGGTGCATGCCGCCGGAGTGCTCGACGACGGGGTGATCGAATCGCTCACCCCGGAGCGTGTCGACGCCGTGTTGCGTCCGAAGGTGGACGCGGCGGTGAACCTTCACGAGTTGACCAGCGACCTCGACCTGAAGGCGTTCATCCTGTTCTCGGCGTTGGCCGGGGTATCCGGCAGTGCGGGTCAGGGCAGTTATGCGGCGGCGAATACGTTCTTGGACGGGTTGGCGCAGTATCGGCGGGCGCAGGGGCTTGCGGCCGTGTCATTGGCGTGGGGTTTGTGGGAACAGTCCAGCGAGATGACCGGCGACGTGGATGTCGATCGAGCGGCCGCGCAGGGTGTCGTCCCGTTGACCACCGAGGCAGGGCTTGCGTTGTTCGACGCAGCCCTCGGCGCGGGGGACGGAGTACTGGTTCCAGCGGGTGTGGACACGAGAGCGCTGCGGGCTGCTGGGCAGGTTCCGCATTTGTTTCGTGGTGTGGTGCAAGGGCCGGCGCGGCGCGCGAGCAGGTCCGGTTCCGGTTCGGCGGAGGTGTGGCGGCGACGGTTGGCCGGCGTGGCCGAGGCTGAACGGGAACAGATGTTGGTTGAGCTGGTCCGTACGCACGTGGCCGGTGTACTGGGCTTCACCGAGCCCGAGGCGATCGGGGCGGGTCGGGCGTTCGCCGATCTTGGTTTCGATTCGTTGACCGCGCTGGAACTGCGCAATCGCCTGAACACCGGCACCGGCCTGAGGCTCCCCGCGACTCTCGTTTTCGACTACCCCACGCCTACCGCCCTCGCCCGCTACCTGTATACCCGACTCGTCGGCTCCGACACCCGGCCTGCCGCACCGGCTGTGGTGGCCAAGTTCACCGAGGAACCGATCGCCATCGTGGGAATGGCCTGCCGCTTCCCCGGCGGAGCGAGTTCGCCGGAAGCGCTCTGGGAGCTGGTGTCCGCTGAGCGAGACGCGATTTCTGGGTTTCCGGACAACCGGGGCTGGGAGATCGCTGAATCCGAGAACGGTTATGCCCGTGTGGGTGGGTTCTTGTATGACGCGGTGGAGTTCGATCCGGGGTTTTTCGGGATTTCGCCGCGTGAGGCGTTGGCGATGGATCCGCAGCAGCGATTGTTGCTGGAAACGTCGTGGGAGGCATTCGAACGGGCCGGGATCGACCCGGAGTCGTTGCGCGGTAGCGCGACAGGGGTTTTCGCGGGCGTGATGAACCACGAACACGGCCTGCGCTCCTGCGTGATGCCGGAGGGTGTTGAGATGTACCTCCCCAGCGGGAACGCGGCGAGTATCGCTTCGGGTCGTATGTCCTATGTGTATGGATTCGAAGGTCCCGCGATCACGGTGGACACCGCCTGTTCTTCTTCTCTCGTGGCATTGCACCTGGCGATGCAGTCCCTCCGCCAGGGCGAATGTTCGCTGGCTTTGGCTGGTGGGGTGACAGTGCTGCCGACCCCCGCGATCTTCGCGGAGTTTTCTCAGCAGCGCGGGCTGGCGTCGGACGGCCGGTGTAAGCCGTTCGCCGATGCGGCTGATGGGGCTGGGTTCTCCGAGGGTGTTGGGTTGTTGTTGGTGGAGCGGTTGTCGGATGCACAGGCCAATGGGCATGAGGTTCTGGCTGTGGTGCGTGGTTCCGCGGTGAACCAGGATGGTGCGTCGAATGGGTTGACCGCGCCGAATGGTCCGTCACAGCAGCGGGTGATCCGCCAGGCGCTGGCCAACGCCGGGGTGTCGGCTGATCAAGTCGACGTCGTGGAGGCGCACGGGACGGGAACGACTCTCGGTGATCCGATCGAGGCGCAGGCGTTGCTGGCGACCTATGGTCAGGATCGGCCTGCGGATCGTCCACTGTGGCTCGGTTCGGTGAAGTCGAATATCGGCCATACGCAGGGAGCTGCTGGTGTGGCCGGGGTGATGAAGATGGTGCAGGCGATGCGACACGGCGTGCTACCGAGGAGCCTGCACATCGATGAGCCATCGTCGCACGTGGACTGGAGGGAAGGTTCGGTCGAGCTGTTGACCGAATCCCGGCGGTGGCCGGAGGCGGAGTGGCCGCGGCGTGCTGGTGTGTCGTCGTTCGGGGTCAGTGGCACGAACGCGCATGTGATCCTGGAGCAGGCGCCGCAACCGGAAGAGGTGCCGAATCCGGAGCAGGCTCCCGTCGAAGCGGAGTCGAGTCGTTACCTGGACGTGGTGCCGTGGGTGTTGTCGGCGAAGAGCGAGTCGGCGTTGCGGGAGCAGGCTGGGCGTTTGCGTTCTTTTGTGGATTCGCGGGGTGAGTTGCCGGCGGTGGATGTGGCGTTTTCTTTGGCGACGAAGCGGGCTGCGCTGGAGTACCGGGCCGCTGTCGTGGCCAGTGACCGGGACGCCTTCTTGAGGGGCTTGGATGGGGTGGCTGCTGGTGGTGCGCCGGTGGTGGCGGCGCACGGTTCTGGTGGTGTGGTGTTGGTTTTTCCTGGTCAGGGTTCGCAGTGGGCCGGTATGGCCCTGGAACTCATGGAATCGAGTCCGGTTTTCGCGGAGCGGTTGACGGAGTGTGCGGCGGCGTTGGAGCCGTTCGTGGACTGGTCCCTTCTGGATGTGCTGCGTGGGGTGGAGGGTGCGCCGTCGTGGGAGCGGGTGGATGTGGTGCAGCCGGCGTTGTGGGCGGTGATGGTGTCGTTGGCCGAGCTGTGGCGGGCGCATGGTGTGCGGCCGGCGGCGGTGGTGGGTCATTCGCAGGGGGAGATCGCGGCGGCGTGTGTCGCTGGTGCGCTGTCGTTGCAAGACGGGGCGCGGGTGGTGGCGTTGCGCAGTCAAGCGTTGCTGGCTTTGTCGGGTGCGGGTGGGATGGTGTCGGTGGCCGAGCCGGTGGCGCGGGTGTGGCAGCGGATCGAGCCGTTCGGGGGGCGTATTTCGGTGGCGGCGGTGAATGGCCCTGATTCGGTGGTGGTCTCGGGTGATGTGGGTGTGTTGGATGAGTTGATCGCCGCGTGTGAGGGCGAGGGTGTGCGGGTTCGCCGGGTTCCGGTGGACTATGCGTCGCATTCGTCGCATGTGGAGCAGATCCATGACGAGTTGCTGGATGTACTGGCACCGATTACGCCAACCTCTGGTGATGTGCCGTTGTATTCGACGGTGACCGGTGGGCTGGTCGATACCGCTGCTCTGGACGCTGAGTACTGGTTTCGGAATCTGCGGCAGACGGTGAAGTTCGAAGAGACCACGCGTGCGTTGCTGGCTGATGGGTATCGGGTGTTCGTGGAATCCAGCCCGCACCCGGTGGTCACGGTCGGAATCCAGGAAACCATCGACGACACCGGTATCGCCGCGGCGGCTATCGGCACACTGCGTCGTGATGATGGCGGGTTGGCCAGGTTCATGACCTCGCTGGGCGAGGCACACTCCCACGGTGTCGCCATCGACTGGACCACTTTCTTCGCCGGCACCGGCGCCCGCAAAGTGGACCTGCCGACGTATGCGTTCCAGCGGCAGCGCTACTGGCTGGATGCGGCGACGCAGGTCGGCGATGCCGGAGGCCTCGGGCTGACCGCGACCGAGCACCCGCTGCTGGGTGCGGCCGTTGGGCTGCCCGATTCGGATGGCGTGTTGTTCACCGGGCGGCTGTCGGTGGAATCGCAGCCGTGGTTGGCCGATCACGTGGTGTTGGGGCCGGTGTTGTTCCCCGGGACGGGGTTCGTTGAGCTCGCCTTCCAGGCCGGTGATCAGGTTGGTTGCGATGTGCTCGAGGAACTGACCCTGGAAGTTCCGCTGGTGCTACCGGACAAGGGCGGGGTTCAGGTCCAGGTTGTGGTCGGTGGCATCGAGGAGTCCGGTAACCGGACGCTGAGTGTCTACTCCCGAGCCGATAGCCACGCAGGTCTGCGGGAGGCGTGGACCCGGCACGCCACCGGTGTGCTGGGAACGGGAGCCGAGGCACCCTCGTTCGACTTCACGGCCTGGCCACCAGCGGGAGCCGAGCCGGTGTCACTGGAGATCGGTGACTTCTACGAGCGGTTCGCCGATTTCGGAATCCACTACGGCCCGAACTTCCAGGGATTGACGGCGGCCTGGCGCCGCGGGAACGAGACCTTCGCGGAGATCAGGCTTGGCGGGGATGCGGCCGCGGAGACGGGTTCGTTCGGGATCCATCCGGCGCTGCTCGACTCGGCACTGCATGCGATGGGTCTTTCCGCCGATGGGCAGGAGGGCGGCACGCAGCTGCCGTTCGCGTGGACCGGCGTCACACTGTTCGCTTCGGGTGCCTCGGAACTGCGGGTGAAGATCGTGTCGGCGGGTTCGGACGGAGTATCGCTGGAGATCGCGGACGGTGGCGGCACCCCGGTGCTGGCAGCGGATTCACTGGTTCTGCGTCCGGTGTCGGCCGAGCAGGTCCGCGCCGCGCGGCCGGACGGTGCCGGCTCGCTGTTCCGGTTGAGCTGGACGGACCTGCCGGGTTCCCAGCCGCCTGCGGGTGGGGCGGTCCGGCTGGCTGTGCTCGGCGAGCAGGTTGGCCGGCTCGAGAACTTGTTCGGCCTCGGCGACATCGAGGTCACCCAGCACACCGAGCTGGCCGCGGTGGCTGAGGTGCCGGATCTGGTGCTCGTCGAATGCGGGTCCGGCGGCAGCGCGACGGCCACCGCCGCGCACATCACCGCGCGACAGGCCCTCGCGCTGGTGCGGTCGTGGCTGGCGGACGAGCGGCTGACCGCCGCCCGGTTGGTGTTCGTCACGAGGGGCGCGGTGGTCACGGAGGACGGTGAAGACACCGGTGACCTGCCCGGCGCCGTGGTGTGGGGGCTCATCCGCTCCGCGCAGTCGGAACATCCCGGCCGGTTCGTCCTGCTGGACATGGATGACCACGACGCCTCGATCCGGGCACTACCAGCCGCGCTCACGCACGACGAGCCACAGCTCGCGCTGCGTGGCGGTACGGTCCGGGTGCCGAGGCTCGACCGGGTTCCGGTGCCGGAGACGCGGCCGACGGCGTTCGATCCGGACGGCACGGTGCTGATCACGGGCGGCACCGGCACCCTCGGCGGGCTGCTGGCCCGGCATCTCGTCGCGGAGCACGACGTGCGGCACCTGGTCCTGGCCAGCCGACGAGGCGATGCGGCGCCGGGCGTCGCCGAACTGGTGGCCGAGCTGGGCGAACTCGGCGCCGAGGTCACGGTCTCGGCCTGCGACGCGGCCGACCGGAAGGCCCTGGCGGATCTCCTGGCACGGATTCCGGCGGAGCATCCGCTGACCGGTGTGGTGCACACCGCGGGCGTCCTCGATGACGGCACGGTGGAATCGCTGACCTCGGCGCGGATCGACGCGGTGCTGCGTCCGAAGGTGGATGCGGCGCTGAACCTGCACGAACTGACCAGGGACCTCGAGCTCGGCGCATTCGTGTTGTTCTCCTCCCTCGCGGGTGTGCTCGGCTCTCCGGGGCAGGGCAACTACGCGGCGGCGAACGCCTTCCTGGACGCGCTCGCGCAGCACCGCCGGGCGCATGGCCTTCCGGCGCTGTCGCTGGCGTGGGGACTGTGGTCGCAGGTCAGCGAGATGACCGGCAATCTCGAAGGTTCCGATGTCGACAGGTTGCGGCGGTTCGGCATGACGGCGTTGTCCTCGGCGGAGGGCGTCGCATTGTTCGACGCCGCACTTGGTGCGGATGAGGCTGTCCTCGCCCCGGTGCATCTCGACGTCGCGTCGTGGAGGTCGCGGCCGGACGGGATTCCGGCAGTGTTGCGGGGGTTGGTGCGCGCCCCGTCGCGACGCACAGCGAAGGCCGGGGCGGGCTCGGCGGATGCTTTGCGGCAACGGCTTACCGGACTGGACGAGGCAGCCGAACAGGAGAAGGTGCTGGTCCAACTCCTGCGAGAGCAGGTTGCCGGCGTGCTCGGATTCGACACCCCGAACGCGGTGAACCCGGAGCGGGCGTTCACCGAAATCGGATTCGATTCGCTGACGGCGCTGGAACTGCGCAATGGTTTGAACGCGGCAACCGGGCTGCGGTTACCGGCCACCCTGGTGTTCGACTACCCCACGCCGAGCGCGCTCGCCAAGCACCTCCGGACGCAACTTGCCCCGGACATCTCCAGCGACACGGGCGAAGAGAAGGTCCGTCAACTGCTGCTGAACATTCCCATGACGCGCTTGCGTGACGCGGGGGTATTGGACACGCTGCTGGAACTGGCCGGCGTGCGTCCTGACTCGACTGAACCGGGCAAGTCCGCCGAGTTGGTTGATTCGGTCGATTCGATGGACGCCGGCAGCCTCATCGAGCTGGTGCTGCAGAACCCCGGCCACCAGGGCATTTGACGAGAAGGGTGGTTTGGCGATGACTGATCTCGAGGCCAAGGCCGTCGAAGCACTCCGACTGTCGGTCAAGGAAGCGGAGCGGCTTCGCGAGCAGAACCGGAAGCTCACCGCGGCGCTGCGTGAGCCGATTGCCATCGTGAGTATGGCTTGTCGTTTTCCTGGTGGGGTGGGTTCGCCGGAGGCGTTGTGGGATTTGGTTTCTTCGGAGAAGGACGCGATTTCTGGTTTTCCAGCGGATCGGGGCTGGGAAACGGATGATTCTGAGGGCGATTACGCCCGTGTGGGTGGGTTCTTGTACGACGCGGCGGAGTTTGATCCGGGGTTTTTCGGGATTTCGCCGCGTGAGGCGTTGGCGATGGATCCGCAGCAGCGGTTGTTGCTGGAAACCGCGTGGGAGGCTCTCGAGCGTGCGGGCATTGATCCGCGGTCGTTGCGGGGGAGTGCGACTGGTGTGTTCGCGGGTGTGATGTATCACGACTATGGCATGCGTTTGAGTGTGGTGCCGGAGGGCGTTGAGGCGTATCTCGGGAACGGGAACGCCGGGAGTGTCGCCTCGGGCCGGGTGTCGTATGTGTTCGGTTTTGAGGGTCCTGCGGTGACGGTGGATACGGCGTGTTCGTCGTCGTTGGTGGCGTTGCATTTGGCGGTGCAGTCGTTGCGGTCGGGGGAGTGCTCGTTGGCACTGGCCGGTGGCGTGACGGTGATGTCGATGCCTCATCTCTTTTCCGAGTTTTCGCGGCAGGGTGGGTTGGCGTCGGACGGCCGGTGCAAGTCGTTCGCCGATGCGGCTGATGGTGCTGGGTTTTCCGAGGGCGTTGGGTTGCTTTTGGTGGAGCGTTTGTCGGATGCGCGGCGCAATGGCCACGAGGTTCTTGCGGTGGTGCGGGGTTCGGCGGTGAATCAGGATGGTGCTTCGAATGGTTTGACGGCGCCGAATGGTCCTTCGCAGCAACGGGTGATTCGGGCGGCTTTGGCGAATGCGGGTTTGTCGGTGGATCAGGTCGATGTGGTGGAGGCGCATGGGACGGGGACGACTCTGGGTGATCCGATCGAGGCGCAGGCTCTGTTGGCCACCTATGGGCAGGATCGGTCTGCGGATCGTCCATTGTGGTTGGGGTCGGTGAAGTCGAACCTCGGTCATACGCAGGCGGCTGCCGGTGTGGCTGGTGTGGTGAAGATGGTGCAGGCGATGCGGCGTGGTGTGTTGCCGAAGAGCCTGTACATCGATGCGCCGTCGTCGCATGTGGACTGGTCTGCCGGTGCGGTGGAGTTGTTGACCGAAACGAGGTCCTGGCCGGAAGTGGGGCGGCCGCGTCGGGCTGGGGTGTCCTCGTTCGGGATCAGTGGCACGAATGCGCATGTGATCTTGGAGCAGGCGCCCGAGCCGGAGCCTGCCGACGAGTCACCGCGTCGTTCGCTGGGTGTGGTGCCGTGGGTGCTGTCGGCGAAGAGCGCGGAAGCACTGCGGGACCAAGCTCGTGCGTTGCGCGCACGGGTTCGGGGTGATGAGCATCTTTCGTTGGTGGATGTGGCGTACTCGCTGGCGATGACTCGGGCGGCGTTGGAGCATCGCGCGGCGGTGGTGGCCGGTGAACAGGACGGATTCCTGCGTGGCCTGGAGGCGGTTGCTGCGGGTGAGTTGTCCCATGGCGTGGTGCAGGGGTCTGCTCAGGGTTCTGGGGATGTGGTGTTTGTGTTCCCGGGTCAGGGGTCGCAGTGGGCCGGGATGGCGGCGGGGTTGTTGCAGTCGTCTCCGGTGTTTGCGGAGCGGTTGGGTGAGTGTGCGGCGGCTTTGTCCGGCTTTGTGGAGTGGTCGTTGGTGGATGTGGTGCGTGGGGTTGTGGGTGCGCCGTCTCTGGAGCGGGTGGATGTGGTGCAGCCGGTGTTGTGGGCGGTGATGGTGTCGTTGGCGCAGGTGTGGCGTTCGCATGGGGTGGTGCCGTCGGCGGTGGTGGGGCATTCGCAGGGTGAGATCGCCGCGGCCTGTGTGGCTGGTGGGTTGTCGTTGGAGGACGGGGCGCGGGTGGTGGCGTTGCGCAGTCAGGCGTTGACCGTTCTGGCTGGTCGTGGCGGCATGGTGTCGGTCGCGGAGCCGGTGGAGCAGGTGCGCGAACGGCTCGCTGCGTGGGGCGAGCGGGTGTCGGTGGCGGCGGTGAACGGGCCGTCTTCGGTGGTGGTGTCGGGTGATCCGGATGCGCTGGACGAGTTGATCACCGTGTGTGAGGGGGAGGGGGTTCGGGCTCGCCGGATTCCGGTGGATTATGCCTCGCATTCGGTGCAGGTGGAGCAGATCCACGAGAAGCTGCTGGAGGTCCTGGCTCCGGTGTCTCCGGTGTCGGCGTCCATCCCGATGTATTCGACGGTGACCGGTGCGCTGATCGACACCGCGAGCCTGGACGCGGAGTACTGGTTCCGCAACCTGCGGCAGACCGTGGAGTTCGAGCAGGTGACCCGCATGCTGCTCGCCGATGAGCGCCGGGTGTTCGTGGAGGTCAGTCCGCACCCGGTGTTGGTGGCCGGGTTGCAGGAGACCATCGAAGACGCCGATGTTCCTGCCGCGGCCATCGGGACGTTGCGTCGTGACGATGGTGGGTTGGACCGGTTCCTGCTCTCGCTGGGTGAGGCTCACGCTCACGGCGCCACGGTGGATTGGGAGACCTTCTTCGCCGGGACCGGCGCACGCCGGGTGGACCTGCCCACCTACGCCTTTCAACGGCAGCGGTACTGGTTGGACGCGGGTGCTCCGGCCGGTGATGCGCGGGGTCTGGGGCTGACCGCGGCGGAGCACCCGTTGTTGGGTGCAGCCGTCGGGCTGCCCGAATCGGACGGTGCGTTGTTCACGGGACGGCTGTCCGTGGAATCGCAGCCTTGGCTGGCTGACCACGCCGTCATGGGTTCGGTGTTGTTCCCGGGGACGGGGTTTGTCGAGCTTGCGTTGCAGGCTGGTGCGCGGGTGGGTTGCGATGTGGTGGAGGAGTTGGTGATCGAGGCTCCGTTGGTGTTGCCGGAGCGGGGTGGTGTGCAGGTTCAGGTCGTGGTCGGTGATGCCGGCGACTCCGGTAATCGGCCGTTGAATGTCTACACGCGACCGGACGACTTCGCCGCCGAGGATGCGCTCGCGCGGCCGTGGACTCGCCATGTCACCGGTGTGCTGGGTGCGGGGACCGAGGCGCCGTCGTTCGACCTCACGGCCTGGCCGCCAGTGGCAGCCGATCCGGTGGAAATCGGTGGTGCCTATGAGCGGTTGGCCGGCTTCGGGCTGGACTACGGTCCGGCTTTCCAAGGTCTGGTCGGTGTCTGGCGACGCGGAAGCGAGATCTTCGCTGAAGTCGCGTTGGGTGAGGATGCGATTGAGGAGAGTGGTTCGTTCGGGATTCACCCGGCACTGCTGGACGCCGCCTTGCACGCGATCGCGGTGAGCACGCCGGCGGACGCCGACGAGACCAGGTTGCCGTTTTCCTGGTCAGGTGTTTCGTTGCACGCGACGGGCGCGTCGGTGTTGCGGGCGCGGATTTCGCCTGCCGGTTCGGACGGTGTGTCGGTAGAGCTCGCCGATGGCGATGGGGCGCCGGTCGCGGTTGTGGAGTCGTTGGTGACGCGTCCGGTGTCGGCCGAGTTGCGGGCTGCGAGTTCTGGGAGTGATCACTCGTTGTTCCGGTTGGCGTGGGTTGAGCCGCCGGGTGTTGAGCGTGGTGGTGTGCCGGCGCGGTGGGGTGTGGTGGGTGGTCGGTGTGCTGAGTTGTCTGGTGTGGATGGTGTGGATGTTGTCGGTCATGGTGACTTGGCGGCGTTGGCCGAGGCTGGGGATGTGCCGGGGGTGGTGTTGGTCGAGTGTGGGTCGGATGGGGTGACTCAGGGTGTGGTGCGTGGTGTGCTGGGTGGGGTGTTGGGGTCAGTGCAGTCGTGGCTTGCGGATGAGCGTTTTACGGGTTCGCGGTTGGTGGTGCTGACGCGGGGTGTGGTGGATGGTGGGGATCTGGCTGGGGCTGCGGTGTGGGGTTTGGTGCGGTCGGCGCAGTCGGAGCATCCGGGTCGGTTTGTGCTGGTGGATGTGGATGGGAGTGCGGGGTCGTGGGCGGTGTTGCCGGCGGCGCTGGAGTTGGATGAGCCGCAGGTGGCGTTGCGCGACGGTGTGGTCCGGGTGCCCCGGTTGGAACGGGTCCCGGTGGTGCCGGGTTCCGGGGGTTCTGTCTCGGGTGGCACGGTGTTGATCACCGGTGGTACCGGGACCTTGGGCGGCCTGGTGGCGCGCCATCTTGTGGTGGCCCACGAGGTGCGGCACCTGGTGTTGACCAGCCGCCGCGGGAGGGAAGCACCAGGCGCCGGGGACCTGGTGGAGGAGCTGACCGGGCTGGGCGCCGAGGTGAGCGTGGTGGCCTGTGACGTGGCCGACCGGGACGCATTGGCCGGCCTGCTGGCACGGATCCCGGCGGAGCATCCGCTGACCGGCGTGGTCCACGCGGCAGGGGTGCTCGATGACGGGGTGGTGGAGTCCCTGACGCCGGAGCGGCTGGACACGGTGTTGCGCTCGAAGGTGGACGCGGCGCTGAACTTGCACGAACTCACCCGTGAATACGACCTGAACGCGTTCATCCTGTTCTCCTCGATGGCCGGACTCCTCGGCGGCCCCGGCCAAGGCAACTACGCCGCGGCGAACGCATTCCTGGACGCGCTGGCGTTGCGCCGCCGCGCGCAAGGGCTTCCCGCGGTGTCGCTGGCGTGGGGCTTGTGGGAGCAGGCCAGCGCACTGACCGGCGATGTGGACGTCGACCGGATGGCCGCTCACGGTGTGGCGCCCTTGACCACGGAGCAGGCACTGGCCCTGTTCGACACGGCTTTGGCGACGCGGGAGGGGGTGCTGGTTCCGGCTCGGGTGGATACGGCCGTGTTGCGGTCCAATGCTCGGATCCCGGCGTTGTTGCGTGGGCTGATCGGTGGATCGGTGCGGCGTGCGAGCAGGGCGGGGTCTGGTTCGGCGGGGACGTTGCGGCAACGGCTCGCCGGTCTGAGCGAGGCCGAGCGGGAACGGATGTTGATCGAACTCGTTCGCACCCAGGCGGCGGGCGTGTTGGGCTTCACCGAGTTGGACGCCATCGGGCCGGACCGGGCGTTCACCGGTCTGGGGTTCGACTCCCTGACCGCGCTGGAGCTGCGCAACCGCCTCAACACCGTTACCGGGCTACAACTTCCCGCCACCCTCATCTTCGACTATCCGAACCCCACCGTCCTCGGCAGGTACCTGCACATCCAACTCACCGGCACCGACACCCACCTGGCCACCGCAACCCCGGCCACGTCGGCGCGAGCCGATGAACCCATCGCCATCGTGGGAATGGCCTGCCGCTTCCCCGGCGACGTGCGATCGCCCGAGAGTTTGTGGGACCTGGTCTTCACGGGGAAGGACGCGGTTTCCGACTTTCCGGTGGATCGTGGTTGGGACGTCGAGCGGCTTTACACCGCGGATCCGGGAAATGGTGGTGCCGATTACCTCAGCGAGGGCGGATTCCTCTACGAAGCAGTCGACTTCGATGCCGCGTTCTTCGGGATCTCGCCACACGAGGCGTTGGCGATGGATCCGCAGCAGCGGTTGTTGCTGGAAACCGCGTGGGAGACCTTGGAGCGCGCCGGGATTGATCCGCGTTCGTTGCGGGGGAGTGCGACCGGTGTTTTCGCTGGCGTGATGTATCACGACTACGGTATGCGCGCTGGTGCGGTACCCGAGGGTGTCGAGGCGTATCTCGGCAGTGGTAGTGCGGGGAGTGTCGCGTCGGGCCGGGTGTCGTATGTGTTCGGTTTCGAGGGTCCTGCGGTGACGGTGGATACGGCGTGTTCGTCGTCGTTGGTGGCGTTGCATCTGGCGGCGCAGTCGTTGCGGTCCGGTGAGTGTTCGCTGGCACTGGCCGGTGGGGTGACCGTGCTGTCCAACCCCGGGCTTTTCGAAGACTTCTCGCGTCAGGGCGGGTTGGCGTCGGATGGGCGGTGTAAGTCGTTCGCGGAGTCGGCGGATGGTGCTGGCTTCTCTGAGGGTGTGGGTTTGTTGTTGGTGGAGCGTTTGTCGGATGCTCGGCGGAATGGTCACCAGGTGTTGGCGGTGGTGCGGGGTTCGGCGGTCAACCAGGATGGTGCTTCGAATGGGTTGACGGCGCCGAATGGTCCTTCGCAGCAGCGGGTGATTCGGGCGGCGTTGGCGAATGCGGGGGTGTCGGCTGATCAGGTCGATGTGGTGGAGGCGCATGGTACGGGCACGACTCTCGGGGATCCGATTGAGGCGCAGGCACTGTTGGCCACCTACGGTCAGGATCGGCCCGAGGATCGTCCTTTGTGGTTGGGGTCGATCAAGTCCAACGTGGGGCACACGCAGGCGGCTGCTGGGGTCGCTGGGGTGATCAAGATGGTGCAGGCGATGCGGCACGGGGTGTTGCCGCGGAGCTTGCACGTTGATGCGCCGTCGTCGCATGTGGACTGGTCGGCGGGTGCGGTCGAGTTGTTGACCGAAACGAGGTCCTGGCCGGAGGTGGGGCGCCCTCGGCGGGCTGGGGTGTCCTCTTTCGGGATCAGTGGCACGAATGCGCATGTGATCTTGGAGCAGGCGCCCGAGCCGGAGGCCACCGACGAGTCACCGGGTCGTTCGCTGGGTGTGGTGCCGTGGGTGCTGTCGGCCAAGAACGAGACCGCGTTGCGGGATCAGGCTCGTGCGTTGCATGCGCGGGTGCGGGGTGATGAGGATGTTTCGTTGGTGGACGTGGCGTACTCGTTGGTGACGACTCGGGCGGCGTTGGAGCATCGCGCGGTCGTGGTAGCGGCTGAACGGGACGGATTCCTCCGTGGCCTGGACGCGGTTGTGGGTGGTGAGCTGGCTGCTGGTGTGGTGCAGGGCTCGGCCACGGGTTCTGGGGGTGTGGTGTTTGTGTTCCCCGGGCAGGGTTCGCAGTGGGCCGGGATGGCGGCGGAGTTGTTGCAGTCGAGTCCGGTGTTTGCGGAGCGGTTGGGTGAGTGTGCGGCGGCTTTGTCCGGCTTTGTGGAGTGGTCGTTGGTGGATGTGGTGCGTGGGGTTGTGGGTGCGCCGTCTCTGGAGCGGGTGGATGTGGTGCAGCCGGTGTTGTGGGCGGTGATGGTGTCGTTGGCGCAGGTGTGGCGTTCGCATGGGGTGGTGCCGTCGGCGGTGGTGGGGCATTCGCAGGGTGAGATCGCCGCGGCCTGTGTGGCTGGTGGGTTGTCGTTGGAGGACGGGGCGCGGGTGGTGGCGTTGCGCAGTCAGGCGTTGACCGTTCTGGCTGGTCGTGGCGGCATGGTGTCGGTCGCGGAGCCGGTGGAGCAGGTGCGCGAACGGCTCGCTGCGTGGGGCGAGCGGGTGTCGGTGGCGGCGGTGAACGGGCCGTCTTCGGTGGTGGTGTCGGGTGATCCGGATGCGCTGGACGAGTTGATCACCGTGTGTGAGGGGGAGGGGGTTCGGGCTCGCCGGATTCCGGTGGATTATGCCTCGCATTCGGTGCAGGTGGAGCAGATCCACGAGAAGCTGCTGGAGGTCCTGGCTCCGGTGTCTCCGGTGTCGGCGTCCATCCCGATGTATTCGACGGTGACCGGTGCGCTGATCGACACCGCGAGCCTGGACGCGGAGTACTGGTTCCGCAACCTGCGGCAGACCGTGGAGTTCGAGCAGGTGACCCGCACGCTGCTCGCCGATGGGCGTCGGGTGTTTGTCGAGGTCAGTCCGCACCCGGTGCTGACGCCGGGCATCGAGGAGACCATCGAGGACACCGGGGCCGCGGCGGCGGCCGTGGGCACCCTGCGTCGTGACGATGGTGGGTTGGACCGGTTCCTGCTCTCACTGGGTGAGGCCTACACCCATGGCGCCACGGTGGACTGGAGCACGTTCTTCGCGGGGACGGGTGCTCGTCGGGTGGAGTTGCCTACTTATCCGTTCCAGCGGCAGCGGTATTGGTTGGAGGCGGGTGCTCCGGTTGGTGGGGTGGAGCCGGTGGAGGGGGAGTTCTGGCGGGCGGTGGAGCGGGTGGATGTTGACGCGGTGGTTGCGGAGTTGGCGGTGGATGGTGCTGAGGTGCGTTCGTCGTTGGATGTGGTGCTTCCGGTGCTGTCTTCGTGGCGGGAGCGGCGTCAGCAGAAGTCTGTTGTGGATGGTTGGCGGTATCGGGCGCGGTGGAAGCGGTTGGCCGATGCCGTGCCGGTGACCCCGTCGGGGACCTGGCTGGTGGTCGTTCCGGACTACCCCGACGACGAATGGACCGGTCGTCTGCTGCATGGGCTTGCCGAGCGCGGCGTGCGGACCCGGCAGATCGTGTTGCCGCGCACCGGCAGGGACCGCGCCGCGATCGCCGGACAGTTGCGCGCGGCTGCCGAGGATCAGGTGACCGGTGTGCTGTCGCTCCTCGCGTTGGACGAACTGCCGCATCCGGAGGCGTCTTCGGTGCCCGGCGGCCTGGCCGGCATCGTGGCTCTCCTGCAGGCGATCGGTGAGGTCGAACTCGGTGCCCGGATCTGGTCGGTGACCAGGAAGGCCGTGTCGGTGACGGCCTCGGACGCCGTCGAGAACCCGGTGCAGGCGCTGGTGTGGGGCTTGGGCCCGGTGGCGCGGCAGGAACTCCCGGACCGGTGGGCGGGCGTGGTGGACCTGCCGGACGACATCGACGACCCGATCGTGAGCAGGCTGTGCGAAGTACTGGCCGGTGCGGGCGATGAGGACGAAGTGGCGTTGCGGCACGACGGGGCCTTCGCCCGTCGACTGGTCAGGGCCGAACAGGCCGTGCCCACCGAAGGAGCGGGGTGGACTCCTAAGGGGACCGTGCTGGTGACGGGTGGCACCGGGGCGATCGGTGGCCACGTTGCCAGGTGGCTCGCCGGACGGGGTGCCGAGCACCTGCTGCTGACCAGCCGTCGCGGGCAGGAGGCGCCGGGAGCCGTGGAGCTGGCGGCCGAACTCACCGCCATGGGGACGAAGGTGACCGTTGTCGCCTGCGATGTGGCGGACCGGGACGCCCTGGCGGAGCTGCTGCTCCAGATCCCGGCCGAATACCCGCTGACCGCGGTGATGCACACCGCGGCGATGCTCGACGACAGCGTGCTCGATTCGCTTTCCGTCGACCAGATGGGCCGCGTGCTGCGGATCAAGGCGGAAACCGTGCTCAGCTTGCACGAGCTCACCCAGGACTTCGAGCTGTCCGCGTTCGTCCTGTTCTCCTCGGCCGCGGGTCTGATGGGCGGCGCCGGCCAGGGCAACTACGCACCGGGCAACTCCTTCCTCGATGCATTCGCCAGGTACCGGCGGGCCAACGGGCTGGTCGCCACCTCGGTGGCCTGGGGGCACTGGGCAGGCGGTGGTATCGGTGAGGGAGCGGTCGAAGAGGGTCTTCACCGCAGCGGTGTGCGCTCCATGGCACCCGACCTGGCGATCAAGGCCCTGCAACAGGTACTGGACGACGACGAGACCTTCCTCGCCGTGGCGGACATTGAGTGGGACCGGACGGTGGAGGTCGCGACCGGTGGATCGCTGAGCCCGATCCTCCGCGACATCCCCGAAGTCCGGCACCTGCTGGACCGCCCGGCCGACCCGAGCGGCGTGGTGGACTCGGACACGTTGGCCGAGCGCCTCGCGGGCCTGGGTGCGGCCGAACGGGAGCGAACAGTGCTCGATCTGGTGCGGACGGTGGTGGCCGCCGTGCTCGGTTATCCGACACCCGAAGACGTCGAGCCGAAACGCGCCTTCCAGGATCTCGGCTTCGACTCGCTGTCCGCGGTGGCGCTGCGGAACCGCCTGAACGGTATGACCGGCCTGAAACTGCCGGCGACCCTGGTGTTCGACTACCCGACGCCGTTGGCGCTCACCAAGCACGTCCTGACCGAGGTCACTGACAGCGAGGACGGGATGGAGGGCGACCGCGTGCTGCGCGAGCTCGACCGGTTGGACGGCGTCTTCGCGATGCTGAACGCGGACGGGCTCGAGGACGGCGCTCGCACGGACATCACGGCGCGGTTGAAGGGCCTGCTTTCGACGTGGAACCGGAAGAGCGAGAAGAACGAAAAAGGCTCTTCGGTCGGCGTTGCCGATTCCGCGACGGATGACGAACTCTTCAGCTTCATCGACGAGCGATTCGGAAAGTCATGAACAACGACGCGCGCTCTTGCTCCGTCACCAACCAGGAGGTGTTCTGATGGCGAACGACGAAAAACTCCGGGAATACCTCAAGTTCGTGACCACCGAATTGCAGGAGACGCACGAACGGCTGCGCGACGTCGAGGAGAAGTCGCGGGAACCGATCGCCATCGTGGCGATGAGCTGCCGGTACCCGGGTGGCGTCAGCTCGCCGGAACAGTTGTGGGACCTCGTCTCCGGAGAGATGGACGCAATCTCCGAATTTCCCTCGGATCGCGGCTGGGACACGGCGAAACTTTACCACCCCGATCCCGACAAGCCCGGCACGAGTTACGTGCGGGCCGGTGGATTTCTCGCCGGAGCGACCGAATTCGATCCCACTTTCTTCGGGATTTCGCCGCGTGAGGCGCTGGCGATGGATCCACAGCAGAGGTTGGTGCTGGAGACGTCGTGGGAGGTGTTCGAACGCGCCGGAATGGAACCCGAATCGTTGCAGGGCAGTGCTACCGGGGTATTCGTCGGAAGTAGCGGTCAGGACTACATGGGTCTGCTCTCGAACAGCGCGGAAGGTGCGGAAGGCCATGTCGTAACCGGGAACGTCTCCAGCGTGCTGTCCGGTCGGGTGTCGTATGTGTTCGGGTTCGAGGGTCCTGCGGTGACAGTGGATACGGCGTGTTCGTCGTCGTTGGTGGCGTTGCATTTGGCGGCGCAGTCGTTGCGGTCCGGTGACTGTTCGCTGGCACTCGCCGGTGGGGCGATGGTGATGGCGACCCCGGGGGTGTTTGTCGGGTTCTCGCGGCAACGCGCAGCCTCGCTGGACGGTCGGTGCAAGTCGTTCGCGGAGTCGGCGGATGGTGCTGGTTTCTCCGAGGGTGTTGGGTTGTTGCTGTTGGAGCGGTTGTCGGATGCCCGGCGGAATGGGCACGAGGTTTTGGCGGTGGTGCGTGGTTCTGCGGTGAATCAGGATGGTGCTTCGAATGGGTTGACGGCGCCGAATGGTCCGTCGCAGCGGCGGGTGATCCGGGCGGCTTTGGCGAATGCGGGGGTGTCGGCGGATCAGGTTGATGTGGTGGAGGCGCATGGGACGGGCACGTCTCTCGGTGATCCGATCGAGGCGCAGGCTTTGTTGGCGACCTACGGTCAGGATCGGCCTGAAGGTCGTCCGTTGTGGTTGGGGTCGGTGAAGTCGAATATCGGTCATACGCAGGCGGCTGCTGGTGTGGCTGGGGTGATCAAGATGGTGGAGGCGATGCGGCACGGGGTGTTGCCGAAGAGCCTGCACATCGATGCGCCGTCGTCGCATGTGGACTGGTCGGCGGGTGCGGTGGAGCTGCTCACCGAAGCAAGGCCCTGGCCGCAGGTGTCACGTCCGCTCAGGGCTGGAGTGTCCTCGTTCGGCATCAGTGGCACCAACGCGCATGTGATCTTGGAGCAGGCGGCGGAGCACTCGCCCACTGACGAGACGCCGGGTCGTCCGCTGGGTGTGGTGCCGTGGGTGTTGTCGGCCAGGACGCCGGATGCGGTGCGTGAGCAGGCTGGGCGTTTGGCAGCGCGGGTGCGGGGTGATGAGGGTCTGTCGCTGGTGGATGTGGCGTACTCGTTGGCTACTGGTCGTGCTGGGTTGGAGCATCGTGCGGCGGTGGTGGCCGGTGATCGAGACGAGTTCCTGCGTGGTTTGGACGCGGTTGCTGCGGGTGACTGGCCAGTAGCGGCGGCTGCCGGTTCTGGGGGCGTGGTGTTCGTGTTCCCTGGTCAGGGGTCGCAGTGGGTCGGGATGGCGTTGGGGCTGCTGGAGTCGAGTCCGGTGTTTGCGGAGCGGTTGGGTGAGTGTGCGGCGGCGCTGTCGGCGTTTGTGGATTGGTCGCTGCTGGATGTGGTGCGTGGGGTTGTGGGTGCGCCGTCTCTGGAGCGGGTGGATGTGGTGCAGCCGGTGTTGTGGGCGGTGATGGTGTCACTGGCCGAGGTGTGGCGCTCGTATGGGGTGGTGCCTGCGGCCGTGGTGGGGCACTCCCAAGGCGAAATCGCCGCCGCCTGCGTGGCCGGCGGGCTGTCGCTGGAGGACGGTGCGCGGGTGGTGGCGTTGCGTAGCCAGGCGTTGACTGTTTTGGCTGGTCGTGGCGGCATGGTGTCGGTCGCGGAGTCGGTGGAGCGGGTGCGTGAGCGGATCGTTGCGTGGGGTGACCAGATTTCGGTGGCGGCGGTGAACGGTCCGGCTTCGGTGGTGGTGTCGGGTGATCCGGATGCGTTGGGGGAGTTGATCGCGGCGTGTGAGGCGGGGGGTGTGCGGGCTCGCCGGGTTCCGGTGGATTATGCGTCGCATTCGGTGCAGGTAGAGCGGATCCGTGAGGAGTTGCTGGAAGTCCTGGCTTCGGTGTCACCGGTGTCGGCTTCGGTCCCGATGTATTCGACGGTGACCGGTGCGCTGATCGACACCGCGAGCCTGGATGCGGAGTACTGGTTCCGCAATCTGCGCCAGACTGTGGAGTTCGAGCAGGCCACCCGCGCGCTGCTTGCTGATGGACGTCGGGTGTTCGTTGAGGTCAGTCCGCATCCGGTGGTGGTGACCGGATTGCAGGCAACCATCGAGGACACCGGGATCGCGGCGGCGGCCGTGGGCACGTTGCGTCGTGACGATGGTGGGTTGGACCGGTTCGTGGCCTCGTTGGGTGAGGCCCACGCCCATGGTGCCGCAGTGGACTGGGAGACGTTCTTCGCTGGGACCGGCGCTCGCCGGGTGGACCTGCCTACTTATCCGTTCCAGCGGCAGCGGTATTGGTTGGACGCGGTCGCTTCGGCTGGTGACGTGCGTGGTTTTGGCTTGGGTGCGGCTGAGCATCCGTTGTTGGGTGCGGTTGTCGGGTTACCTGATTCCGGTGGGGTGTTGTTGACGGGGAGGTTGTCGGTCGAGTCGCAGCCGTGGCTGGCCGATCACGCTGTCATGGGTTCTGTGTTGTTTCCGGGGACTGGTTTTGTCGAGCTTGCGTTGCAGGCTGGTGCGCGGGTTGGTTGCGATGTGGTGGAGGAGTTGGTGCTGGAGGCTCCGTTGGTGTTGCCGGAGCGGGGTGGTGTGCAGGTTCAGGTCGTGGTCGGTGATGCCGGCGACTCCGGTAATCGGCCGTTAAATGTCTACACGCGACCGGAGGACTTCGCCGCCGAGGATGTGCTCGCGCGGCCGTGGACTCGCCATGTCACCGGTGTGCTGGGTGCGGGGACCGCGGCGCCGTCGTTCGACTTCACGGCTTGGCCGCCAGCGGGAGCCGAGCCGGTGTCGCTGGAGATAGACGACTTCTACGAGCGATTGGCCGGCTCTGGGTTGGACTATGGGCCGAGCTTCCAGGGTTTGACGGCGGTCTGGCGCCGCGGGAACGACATCTTCGCTGAAGTCGCGTTGGGTGAGGATGAGACTGAGCAGGGGGGTGCGTTCGGGATTCATCCGGCGCTGTTGGATGCGGCGCTGCATGCGACGGGTCTTGCTGCCGATGGGCAGGAGGGTGGGACGCGGTTGCCGTTCGCGTGGACGGGTGTCGCGTTGTTCGCTTCGGGTGCGTCGGTGTTGCGGGTGCGGATCTCGCCTGTGGGTTCTGATGGTGTGTCGGTGGAATTCACTGATGGTGAGGGCTTGCCGGTGGGGGTGGTCGGGTCGTTGGTGACGCGTCCGGTGTCGGCTGAGCAGTTGCGGGCCCGGGATGCGCACGACTCGTTGTTCCGGCTGGGGTGGGTCGAGTCGTCGGTTGTGGGGCGTGGTGGTGTGCCGACCAGGTGGGGTGTGGTGGGTGATCAGCTGGGGGCGTTGTCTGGTGTGGATGGTGTGGACATCGTCCGCCACGGCGACTTGACCGCGCTGGCTGAGGGTGGGGATGTGCCGGAGGTGGTGTTGGTTGAGTGCGTGGCGGACGGGATGAGTGGGGGTGTGGTGCGTGGTGTGCTGGGTTGGGTGTTGGGGGTGGTGCGGTCGTGGCTTGCTGATGAGCGTTTGGCGGGTTCGCGGTTGGTGGTGGTGACGCGCGGCGTGCTGGGTGGTGGGGATCCGGTGGGTGGTGCGGTGTGGGGTTTGGTGCGGTCGGCGCAGTCGGAGCATCCGGGTCGTTTTGTGCTGGTGGATGTGGATGGGAGTGCGGGGTCGTGGGGGGTGTTGCCGGCGGCGCTGGAGTTGGATGAGCCGCAGATAGCGATTGCTGATGGTGTGGTGCGGGTGCCGCGGCTGGAGCGGGTTCCTGTGGTGTCGGGCGAGGGCGATGCGGGGTTCGATCCGCGGGGCACGGTGTTGATCACGGGCGGTACTGGCACGTTGGGTGGCTTGGTGGCGCGGCACCTGGTGGTGGAGCACGGGGTGGTGCATTTGGTGTTGACCAGTCGTCGCGGGGTGGAAGCGCCTGGCGCGGAAGAGTTGGTGGCCGAGCTGACAACGCTGGGTGCTGAGGTGACGGTCGCTGCGTGTGATGTCGCCGATCGGGAGGCGTTGAACAGTCTTCTGGCGCAGATACCGGCAGAGCACCCGTTGACCGGTGTGGTGCACGCGGCGGGAGTGCTGGATGACGGTGTGGTGGAGTCGCTGACGCCGGAGCGGCTGGACACGGTGTTGCGCCCGAAGGTAAATGCGGCGTTGAACCTGCACGAACTCACCCGTGAGCATGATGTGAGTGCGTTCATCCTGTTCTCTTCGATGGCTGGCCTGCTGGGTGCTCCTGGTCAGGGCAACTACGCGGCGGCGAACGCCTTCCTGGATGCGTTGGCGTTGCGCCGTCGGGCGCAGGGGCTTCCCGCGGTGTCGCTGGCGTGGGGTTTGTGGGAACAGACCAGTGAGCTGACCGGCGATGTGGATACCGAGCGGATAGCCGCACACGGTGTGGCGCCGTTGGCCACCGAGCAGGCACTAGCCCTGTTCGACACGGCCTTGTCCACGCAGGAAGGGGTACTGGTTCCAGCTCGGATGGATATGGTCGCGTTGCGATCTACTACTCGGATTCCGGCGTTGTTGCGTGGCCTGGTGGGCGGACCGGTGCGGCGTGCGAGCAGGGCGGGGTCCGGTGCGGCGGGGTCGTTGCGGCAGCGGCTGGCCGGTGCGGGCGAGGCCGAGCGGGAACGGATGTTGATCGAGCTGATCCGTAAGCAGGTGGCGGGCGTATTGGGCTTCACCGACCCGAACACCATCGGGGCGGACCGGTCGTTCACCGAGCTGGGGTTCGACTCCCTGACCGCTCTGGAACTGCGCAACCGCCTCAACACCGTCACCGGACTACAACTTCCCGCCACCCTCGTTTTCGACTGTCCCACCCCCACCAAACTCGCCCATCACCTCCAAATCCAACTCGCCGGCACCAACAATCATCCAGCCACCGCAACCCCGGCCACGCTGGCACAACCCGACGAACCCATCGCCATCGTGGGAATGGCCTGCCGCTTCCCCGGCGGCGTGCGGTCGCCCGAGGACTTGTGGGAGCTGGTCGCCGGCGGGGTCGATGCGGTTTCCGCGCTCCCCGAGGACCGGAACTGGGACGTGGAGGGGCTGTACGACTTCGCGTCCGCGCCGGGCTACGAGGGAGTGAGCCGGGCCCGCGAGGGCGGTTTCCTGTACGACGCGGCGGACTTCGATGCTGACTTCTTCGCCATTTCGCCGCGTGAGGCGTTGGCGATGGATCCGCAGCAGCGGTTGTTGCTGGAAACCGCGTGGGAGGCGCTTGAGCGTGCGGGAATTGATCCGCGGTCGTTGCGGGGTAGTGCGACTGGTGTGTTCGCGGGTGTGATGTATCACGACTACGGCATGCGTTCGAGTGTGGTGCCGGAGGGTGTTGAGGCGTATCTCGGGAACGGGAACGCCGGGAGTGTCGCGTCGGGCCGGGTGTCGTATGTGTTCGGTTTCGAGGGGCCGGCGGTGACGGTGGATACGGCGTGTTCGTCGTCGTTGGTGGCGTTGCACCTCGCGACGCAGTCGTTGCGGTCCGGTGAAAGTTCGCTGGCGCTCGCCGGTGGCGTGACGGTGATGTCCAACCCCGGTATTTTCTCCGAGTTTTCCCGCCAGCGCGGTCTGTCGACGGATGGCCGGTGCAGACCGTTCGCGTCGGCGGCGGACGGCACCGGCTGGGGCGAAGGCGTGGGGCTCTTGCTATTGGAGCGGTTGTCGGATGCTCGGCGCAATGGTCACCAGGTGTTGGCGGTGGTGCGGGGTTCGGCGGTGAATCAGGATGGTGCGTCGAATGGGTTGACGGCGCCGAATGGTCCTTCGCAGCAACGGGTGATTCGTCAGGCGTTGGCCAATGCGGGTGTGTCGGCTGATCAGGTCGATGCTGTGGAGGCGCACGGGACGGGCACGACTCTGGGTGATCCGATCGAGGCCCAGGCGCTGTTGGCCACCTACGGTCAAGGCCGGCCAAGCGATCGCCCGCTCTGGATTGGGTCGATCAAGTCCAACATGGGGCACACCCAGGCGGCTGCTGGTGTGGCTGGTGTGGTGAAGATGGTGCAGGCGTTGCGGCATGGGGTGTTGCCCAAGAGCCTGCACATCGATGCGCCTTCCCCGCATGTGGACTGGTCCACCGGTGCGGTGGAACTGCTGACCGAATCGACGCCGTGGCCGGACGTGGAACGGCCTCTTCGTGCGGGCGTGTCGTCTTTTGGCGCGAGTGGCACGAATGCGCATGTGATCTTGGAGCAGGCGCCCGAGCCGGAGCCCGCCGACGAGTCACCGCGTCGTTCGCTGGGTGTGGTGCCGTGGGTGCTGTCGGCGAAGAGCGCGGAAGCAGTGCGGGACCAAGCTCGTGCGTTGCGCGCACGGGTTCGGGGTGATGAGCATCTTTCGTTGGTGGATGTGGCGTACTCGCTGGCGACGACCCGGACGGCGTTGGAGCATCGCGCGGTGGTGGTGGCCGGTGAACGGGACGAATTCCTGCGTGGCTTGGACGCGGTTGCTGCGGGTGAGTTGCCCCAGGGCGTGGTGCAGGGGTCTGCTCAGGGTTCTGGGGATGTGGTGTTTGTGTTCCCGGGTCAGGGGTCGCAGTGGGCCGGGATGGCGGCGGGGTTGTTGCAGTCGTCTCCGGTGTTTGCGGAGCGGTTGGGTGAGTGTGCGGCGGCGTTGTCCGGCTTTGTGGATTGGTCGTTGGTGGATGTGGTGCGTGGGGTTGCGGGTGCGCCGTCTGTGGAGCGGGTGGATGTGGTGCAGCCGGTGTTGTGGGCGGTGATGGTGTCGCTGGCGCAGGTGTGGCGTGCGCACGGCGTAGTGCCGTCGGCGGTGGTGGGGCATTCGCAGGGTGAGATCGCCGCGGCCTGTGTGGCTGGCGGGCTGTCGCTGGAGGATGGGGCCCGGATTTCCGCGTTGCGCAGTCGAGCCCTGCTGGCCCTGGCGGGCCACGGTGAGATGTTGTCGATCGTGGCGTCGGCGGAGTGGGTGCGGGAGCGGATCGAGCCGTTCGGCGAGCGAATCTCGGTGGCGGCGGTCAACGGCCCGAAGTCGGTGGTGGTCACCGGTGATCCGGTTTCCTTGCGGGAGTTCGAGCGCGTATTGCGCAAGGCGGGGGTGATGCGGTGGACGGTTCCCGGAGTGGACTTCTCGGCGCACTCACCGCATGTGGACGACGTTTACGACGTCGTGTCGCAGGCGCTGGCGCCGGTCACCCCGATGCCCGGTGATGTTCCGTTCTACTCCGCGGTGACCGGTGCGCTGATCGACACCGCAAGCCTGGATGCGGAGTACTGGTTCCGCAATGTGCGGCAGACCGTGGAGTTCGAGCAGGCCACCCGCGCGCTGCTCGCGGATGGGCATCGGGTGTTCGTGGAGGTCAGTCCGCATCCGGTGTTGGCCACCGGGTTGCAGGAGACCATCGAAGACGCCGATGTCCCTGCCGCGGCGGTCGGGACGTTGCGTCGCGATGAGGGTGGGTTGGATCGGTTCCTGCTCTCGTTGGGTGAGGCTCATGGTCATGGCGCCGCAGTGGACTGGGAGACGTTCTTCGCTGGGACGGGTGCCCGCCGGGTGGACCTGCCTACCTACGCCTTTCAACACCACCGTTACTGGCTGGACGCGGTCGCTCCGTCCGGTGATGCGCGGGGCCTGGGGCTGACCGCGACGGAGCATCCGTTGTTGGGTGCCGCTGTCGGGTTGCCTGATTCCGGTGGGGTGTTGTTGACGGGCAGGTTGTCGATCGAATCGCAGCCGTGGCTGGCCGATCATGCGGTGTTCGGGTCGGTGTTGTTCCCGGGGGTGGGGTTTGTCGAGTTGGCGTTGCAAGCCGGCCGTCAGATTGGCTGCGACGTTCTCGACGAGCTGATCGTGGAAGCCCCACTGGTCCTGCCGGAGCGGGGCGGGGTCCAGGTCCAGGTCGTGGTCGCCGATGCCGACGACTCCGGTAACCGGGCGCTGAACATCTATTCCCGACCGGACGGCATGGACGAACTGGCGGAAGCCTGGGTCCGGCGCGCCACCGGAGTGTTGTCCGCCGCGACCAGGGAGCCGTCGTCGGACCTGAACACGTGGCCGCCGGCGGATGCCGAGGTGGTGCCGGTGGACGAGGTGTACGACCGGATGTCCGCGTTGGGGCTCTACTACGGGCCGGCGTTCCAGGGACTGTCCGCGGTGTGGCAGCGGGACGACGAGATCTGGGCCGAGGTGAGGCTTCCGGAGGGTGTGGAACCGGGCTCGTTCGGAATTCACCCGGCACTACTGGACGCCGCGTTGCACGGGATCGTCGCCGGGAATGGCGGCACGGATACCGAGACCTCGGGCCAGGCGCGACTGCCGTTTTCCTGGTCAGGGGTGTCGCTGAGGGCGACCGGGGCTTCCGTTCTGCGGGCCCGGCTGTCGCCGAACGGGTCGGGCAGCGTGACGCTGGCGCTCACCGATGGCGATGGTGTGCCGGTTGCGGTTGTGGAGTCGTTGGTGACGCGTCCGGTGTCGGTCGAGCAGCTGCGGGCTGCGAGTCCTGGGAGTGATGACTCACTGTTCCGGCTGGGGTGGGTTGAGACGTCGGTTGTGGGGCGTGGTGTGCCGGCGCGGTGGGGTGTGGTGGGTGGTCGGTGTGCTGAGTTGTCTGGTGTGGATGGTGTGGATGTTGTGCGCCGTGGTGACTTGGCTGGATTGGCTGAGGATGAGGTGCCGGGGGTGGTGTTGGTTGAGTGTGTGGGGGGTGAGGTGGCCGGCGCGACCCGCACCGCGACCGGGGATGTCCTGGAGCTGGTGCAGTCGTGGCTTGCGGATGGGCGTTTTGGGGGTTCGCGGTTGGTGTTGGTGACGCGGGGTGTGGTGGGTGGTGGGGATCTGGCTGGGGCTGCGGTGTGGGGTTTGGTGCGGTCGGCGCAGTCGGAGCATCCGGGTCGGTTCGTGCTGGTGGATGTGGATGTGGATGGGAGTGCGGAGTCGTGGGCGATGTTGCCGGGCGTTTTGGAGCTGGATGAGCCGCAGGTGGCGTTGCGGGACGGTGTGGTGCGGGTGCCGCGGCTGGAACGGGTTCCTGTGGTGTCGGGCGGTGGTGGTGCGGGGTTCGATCCGCAGGGCACGGTGTTGATCACGGGTGGTACTGGGACGTTGGGTGGGTTGGTGGCACGCCACCTGGTGGTGGAGCACAGGGTGGCGCATTTGGTGTTGACCAGCCGTCGCGGGATGGACGCGCCGGGTGCGAGGGAGTTGGTGGCCCAGCTCGTTGAGTTGGGCGCTGAGGTGTCGGTGGTGGCGTGTGATGTGGCTGATCGGCAGGCGCTGACGAGTGTGCTGGCTGGGATACCGGCGGAGCATCCGTTGACGGGTGTGGTGCATGCGGCGGGGGTGCTGGATGACGGTGTGGTGGAGTCGTTGACGCCGGAGCGGCTGGACACGGTGTTGCGGCCGAAGGCGGATGCGGCGTTGAATCTGCACGAACTCACCCGTGAGCATGATGTGAGTGCGTTCGTCTTGTTCTCTTCGATGGCTGGGCTACTGGGTGGTCCCGGTCAGGGTAATTACGCGGCGGCGAACGCGTTTTTGGATGCGTTGGCGTTGCGCCGTCGGGCGCAGGGGCTCCCGGCCGTCTCCCTGGCATGGGGACGGTGGGAGCAGGCCAGCGAACTGACTGGCGGCTTGGCCGCAACCGACGTGGGACGGATGCAGCGCGCCGGAGTGGACGGCCTGTCCACGAAGGACGGTCTGGCGTTGCTCGACACAGCACTCGGACTCGACGAAGGGGCGCTGGCCGCGGCTCGGATCGACCTGCGTGCACTGCGGTCCGGTGAGCTTCCGACTTTGTTCCGCGGCCTGGTGCGCACCCGTCCCCGGAGCGCGGCCAAGTCCGGCGATTCGGCCGACGCCTTGCGGCAGCGGTTGGCCGGCGTGGGTGGTGTCGAGCGCGAGCGGATGCTGGTGGAGTTGGTGCGCAAGCACGTCGCGGGTGTGCTCGCCTTCACCACACCGGAGACCGTGCAGCCGACCCGGGCGTTCAGCGATTTCGGCTTCGACTCGTTGACCGCCCTGGAATTGCGGAACCGGCTGAACACGGCCACCGGACTGCGGCTTCCGACCACGCTCGTTTTCGACTACCCCACCCCGACCGCGCTCGCCAAGCACCTGCGTACCGAATTCGACGAGGACGAAGCGGTCGGCCAGGTCACCGGCCTGGTCGAGCTGAACCGGCTGGAAGCCGCGCTGGCCGGGGCAACCCCTGGCGAGACCGTTACCCAACGGCTCGAAGCGTTGCTGGCCAGGTGGAAAAAGGCCGAGGGCCGTGAGCGGATCACTGTCGACGAGGAAATCGAGCAGGCGAGTGATCAGGAGATCTTCGACCTCATCAACAAGGAACTGGACCTGTCCTGACCGGCCTGGCTGACTGAGCTTTCGTAGGAAGGGATTCACCATGCGCGTTCTGTTCGTGACTTCCCCCGGTGTCGGGCACACCTTCCCCACCGTGCCGACCGCGTGGGCGTGCCGGCTGGCCGGGCACGACGTCCTCCTCGCCACCGGCCACTACCGCGGCTACGACGAAACCCCAGCGAAGGCGGGCCTCCAGGTCGTCGACGCCGCACCGGACGTCGACTTCACCGGCGTGTTCAGCAAGGTCCTGCGGGATTCCGCCGATCTGGTCCCCCATCTGCACGAGCCGTCCGTCGCCACCGAAATCTCGATCCGGCTGTTCGCGGAGTGCAGCAGGAACATGCTGTTCGGCACCATGAAGCTCGCCGAGCGGTGGCGCCCCGACCTGGTCGTGCACACACCGATGGACGGCGCGGGTCCGCTGGTCGCCAGGAAGCTGGGTATTCCCTCGGTGATGCACGGCATCAACTTCGGTATCCCGATCGACATGAGCCGGTCGATGTACGAGCGGATGACGCAGGATTACGAGCGTTTCGGCGTCGTCCCCGGGGCACCGACCGCCTCGATCGACGTGGCGCCGCCGAGCATGCGCTCGAGCTATTCGCACGGGTGGCCGATGCGCTTCCAACCGTACAACGGTGGCGCGCTGATGCCGGAGTGGCTCTACACCCCGCCGAGCAAGCCGCGTATCACGGTCACCCTCGGCTCGGTCATCCCGCAGATGCTCGGTAGCGGCGCGCTTCGGCAGTTCGTCGCGGGCGCCGGGGAGATCGACGCCGAGTTCGTCCTGACGATCGGCAGTGCCAACCCGACCGAGCTGCGGGGGTTGCCCAAGAACATCCGCCTGGTCAAATGGGTGCCGCTGAACGCACTGCTGGCCACCTCGGATGCGGTGATCCACCACGGTGGTGCGGGCACCGCCCTGACGGTGATCGACGCGGGCCTGCCGCAGATCGTGCTGCCGCAGGCCGACGACCAGTTCCTCAACGCCGGCGCGATCAACAAGCGCGGCCTCGGCATGGTGGTGCGGCCTGGCGAGCTGGATGCCGAACAGGTGCACAAACTGTTGGCCGATACCGCGATGCGGGCCGAAGCCAGTAACGTCGCGGCGGAAGTGAAAGCGTTGCCAGGTGCCATCGAGGTGGTTCCGAAAATGGTCGAACTGGCCGGATAGCTGTCCGCGCCGGCGGTACCGCGAACAAGTGAACACCTTGCGAAACAGCGTTCGACACATCGGTGCTTGACCACGACTTCGACGGGATGATGGAGATGGCGGACGAGGAGAAGCTCCGGGAGTACCTGAAACTGGTTACGACCGAGCTCCGGCAGACGCGGAAGCGGCTCCAGCAGGCCGAGGAACCGGAACCGATCGCGATCGTGGGTATGGCGTGCCGGTTCCCCGGCGGTGTGAGTTCCCCCGAGGAGTTGTGGGACCTGGTTTCGTCGAAGAGGGACGCGATTTCCGGGTTTCCGGCGGATCGCGGCTGGGATGTTGAGCGCTTGTACCACCCGGATCAGGAAAATGTCGGTACCAGCTACGTCAACGAGGGCGGGTTCGTCTATGACGCGGCGGAGTTCGATCCGGGGTTCTTTGGGATTTCGCCGCGTGAGGCGTTGGCGATGGATCCGCAGCAGCGGTTGTTGCTGGAAACCGCGTGGGAGGCGCTCGAGCGTGCGGGGATTGATCCGCATTCGTTGCGCGGCAGTGCGACCGGTGTGTTCGCGGGCGTGATGTACCACGACTACGGCGTGCGGCCCGGTGGAGTTCCGGACGGCGCCGAGGCGTATCTCGGCAACGGTAGTGCCGGGAGTGTCGCGTCGGGCCGGGTGTCGTACGTGTTCGGTTTCGAGGGTCCGGCGGTGACGGTGGATACGGCGTGTTCGTCGTCGTTGGTGGCGTTGCACCTCGCGGCGCAGTCGTTGCGGTCGGGGGAGTGTTCGCTGGCACTCGCCGGTGGGGTGACTGTGTTGTCCAACCCCGCGGCGTTCATCGATTTCTCTCGTCAACGCGGTTTGGCGTCGGACGGGCGGTGCAAGCCGTTCGCGGAGGCTGCGGACGGTGCCAGCTTTTCCGAGGGTGTCGGGCTGCTGTTGGTGGAGCGGTTGTCGGATGCCCGGCGGAATGGGCATGAGGTGTTGGCGGTGGTGCGGGGTTCGGCGGTCAACCAGGATGGTGCGTCGAATGGGTTGACGGCGCCGAATGGTCCGTCGCAGCAGCGGGTGATCCGGGCGGCGTTGACCAATGCGGGTTTGTCGGCGGATCAGGTCGATGCCGTGGAGGCGCACGGGACGGGCACGACTCTGGGTGATCCGATCGAGGCGCAGGCGTTGCTGGCCACTTACGGTCAGGATCGGCCCGAGGGGCATCCGCTCTGTTTGGGGTCGATCAAGTCGAATATCGGGCACACGCAAGCGGCTGCTGGAGTCGCTGGTGTGATGAAGATGGTGCAGGCGTTGCAGCACGGGGTGTTGCCCAAGAGCCTGCACATCGATGCGCCGTCGTCGCATGTGGACTGGTCGGCGGGTGCGGTGGAGTTGTTGACCGAAACGAGGTCCTGGCCGGAGGTAGAGCGGCCCCGGCGCGCTGCGGTGTCCTCGTTCGGCATCAGCGGCACCAACGCACACGTCGTCCTGGAACAGGCGCCGGAGCTTCCGGTTGAGCAGGCACCGGGTCGTTCGCTGGACGTGATCCCGTGGGTGTTGTCGGCCAGGACGCCGGATGCGTTGCGGGCGCAGGCTGGGCGTTTGGCTGCGCGGGTGCGGGGTGATGAGGGTCTGTCCCCGGTGGATGTGGCGTACTCGCTGGCTACTGGTCGGGCTGCGTTGGAGCATCGTGCGGCGGTGGTGGCCGGTGATCGAGACGAGTTCCTGGGTGGTTTGGACGCGGTTGCTGGGGGTGACTGGCCGGTAACGGCGGCCTCGGGTTCTGGGGGCGTGGTGTTCGTGTTCCCCGGTCAGGGGTCGCAGTGGGTTGGGATGGCGGCGGGGCTGTTGGAGTCGTCTCCGGTGTTCGCGGAGCGGTTGGGTGAGTGTGCGGCGGCGTTGTCGTCGTTTGTGGAGTGGTCGTTGGTGGACGTGGTGCGTGGGGTTGTGGGTGCGCCCTCGTTGGAGCGGGTCGACGTGGTGCAACCCGTGTTGTGGGCGGTGATGGTGTCACTGGCCCAGGTGTGGCGTGCGCACGGTGTGGTGCCTGCGGCGGTGGTGGGCCATTCCCAGGGCGAGATCGCCGCGGCCTGTGTGGCTGGTGGGCTGTCGCTGGAGGATGGGGCCCGGATTTCCGCGTTGCGCAGTCGAGCGTTGACTGTTTTGGCTGGTCGTGGCGGCATGGTGTCGGTGGCGGAGTCGGTCGAGCGGGTGCGGGAGCGGATAGCTGCGTGGGGTGAGCGGCTCTCGGTGGCGGCGGTGAATGGCCCGGCTTCGGTGGTGGTGTCGGGTGATCCGGATGCGCTGGGCGAGTTGATCACGGCGTGTGAGGCGCAGGGTGTGCGGGCTCGCCGGGTTCCGGTGGATTATGCGTCGCATTCGATGCAGGTGGAGCGGATCCGTGAGGAGCTGCTGGATGTCTTGGCGCCGGTGTCGCCGGTGTCGGCTTCTGTCCCGATGTATTCGACGGTGACCGGTGCGCCGGTGGATACCGCGACCCTGGACGGCCAGTACTGGTTCCGTAACCTGCGGCAGACCGTGGAGTTCGAGCCGGTGACCCGCATGCTGCTCGCTGATGGGTATCGGGTGTTCGTGGAGGTCAGTCCGCATCCGGTGCTGACGTTGGGCATCGAGGAGACCATCGAAGACGCCGATGTCCCTGCCGCGGCGGTCGGGACGTTGCGTCGTGACGATGGTGGGTTGGACCGGTTCGTGACCTCGTTGGGTGAGGCCCACGCCCACGGTGCCGCAGTGGACTGGGAGACGTTCTTCGCCGGGACCGGTGCCCGCCGGGTGGACCTGCCTACCTATCCGTTCCAGCGGCAGCGGTTCTGGTTGGAGGCGGGTGCTCCGGCTGGTGATGCGCGGGGTCTGGGGCTGACCGCGACGGAGCATCCGTTGTTGGGTGCGGCTGTCGGGTTGCCTGATTCCGGTGGGGTGTTGTTGACGGGCAGGTTGTCGATCGAATCGCAGCCGTGGCTGGCCGACCACGCCGTCATGGGTTCCGTGCTGTTCCCGGGGACCGGGTTTGTCGAGCTTGCGCTGCAGGCTGGTGCGCGGCTGGGATGTGGCGTGGTGGAGGAGTTGGTGCTGGAGGCTCCGCTGGTGTTGTCGGAGCGGGGTGGTGTGCAGATTCAGGTCGTGGTCGGTGATGCCGCCGATTCGGGTAGTCGGTCGTTGAGTGTCTACACGCGACCGGAGGATGGTGCCGAGGATGCGTTGGCGCGGCCGTGGACCCGACACGCCACCGGAACCCTCACCCCTGACATCCCCGCCCTGGCATTCGACCTCGCGACCTGGCCGCCGGCGGGTGCTGAGGCGGTGTCGGTCGACGAGGTGTATGAGCGGTTGGCTGGGGTCGGTCTTGATTACGGGCCTGCCTTCCAGGGGCTTTCCGGCGTCTGGCGGCGTGGGGCCGACGTGTTCACCGAGGTGAAATTGCCCGGCGAGGCGGGTTCGGGGAGGTTCGGGCTACATCCGGCCTTGTTGGATACGGCACTGCACGGGATCACGGCTGGGGATTTCGTGAGCGGTGCGGCTGATGTCGCCCAGGCCCGGTTGCCGTTTTCCTGGTCGGGGGTGTCGGTGTTCCCCTCGGATGCGTCGGTGTTGCGGGTGCGGATTTCGCCTGCCGGTTCGGACGGTGTGTCGGTCGAGCTCGCCGACGGCGAGGGCCTGCCGATAGGGGTGGTCGGGTCGTTGGCGACCCGTCCGGTGTCGGCCGAGCAGCTGCGGGCGGTGAGTCCTGACGACGATTCGCTGTTCCGCGTGGCCTGGACCGAATCGTCGGTGGCCGGCGTGGACGCGGAGTTCGCGCGGTGGGCCGTGGTCGGCGATACCGCCGGTGTGTTGCGGCCGTTGGACGAAATGGCCGACGTGGAGATCACCCGGTGCCGCGATGTGGCTTCGCTGGCCGAGGGCATGGAGGTGCTGGAGGCGGCGCTGGTCGGGGTCGTCCCCACCGATCTGTTCAGCGGCGAGCTGACCAACGAGACCCACACCGCCACCGGAGATGTCCTGGAGCTGGTGCAGTCGTGGCTTGCGGATGAGCGTGTGGCGGGTTCGCGGTTGGTGGTGGTGACGCGAGGTGCTGTTGCGGCAGCGGCTGGTGAGGGTGTGGGTGATCTGGCTGGGGCTGCGGTGTGGGGTTTGGTGAGGTCGGCGCAGTCGGAGCATCCGGGTCGGTTTGTGCTGGTGGATGTGGATGGGAGTGCGGGGTCGTGGGCGGTGTTGCCGGCGGCGTTGGAGTTGGATGAGCCGCAGGTGGCGTTGCGCGACGGTGTGGTGCGGGTGCCCCGGTTGGAACGGGTTCCTGCGGTGCCCGGTGGTGTTTCCGGGGGCTTTGCCAAGGGTGGCACCGTGTTGGTGACGGGCGGTACTGGCACGTTGGGTGGGTTGGTGGCGCGGCACCTGGTGGTGGAGCACGAGGTGCGGCATCTGGTGTTGACCAGTCGTCGCGGAATGAGCGCGCCGGGTGCGGGTGAGTTGGCGGCCGATCTGACGGGGCTGGGTGCTGAGGTGTCGGTGGTGGCGTGTGATGTGGCTGATCGGCAGGCGCTGGCGAGTGTGCTGGCGCGGATTCCGGCGGAGCATCCGCTGACGGGCGTGGTGCATGCGGCGGGGGTGCTGGATGACGGGGTCATCGAGTCGCTGACGCCGGAGCGGTTAGACGCGGTGCTGCGGCCGAAGGTGGACGCCGCGCTGAACCTGCACGAACTCACCCGAGACCAGGACTTGGCCGCCTTCGTCTTGTTCTCCTCGATGGCCGGGTTGCTCGGTGGTCCTGGCCAGGGCAACTATGCGGCGGCGAATGCGTTCTTGGATGGGCTGGCGTTGCGCCGTCGGGCGCAGGGGCTTCCCGCTGTCTCCCTGGCGTGGGGTTTGTGGGAGCAGACCAGTGAGCTGACCAGCGATGTGGACGTCGACCGGATAGCCGCTCACGGTGTCATGCCGTTGACCACCGAGCAGGCACTGGCGCTGTTCGACGAGGCTTTGGCCGTGCGGGAGGGGCTGCTGGTCCTGGCCAGCCTGGACACCAACGCGCTGCGGGTGGCCGCGCAGGCCGGTGCGGCGCCCGCGATGTTCCGCAAGCCGGCCAGGAGAACCGCCCAGCAACCCACCGTCGACGGCGCGGAATCCCTCGTCGCCCGGCTGGCCGGACTGTCCACGGAAGACCAGCACGGGGTGCTGCTGGAAGTGGTGCGCACGCACACCGCCTCGATCCTCGGGCACAGCGGGGTGGAGGGGGTCGAACCGGGCCGGGCGTTCACCGAACTGGGGCTGGATTCGCTGACCGCGGTGGAACTGCGCAACCGGCTCAGCTGGGCCACCGGCATCTCCCTGCCGACGAGTCTGATCTTCAACCACCCCACGCCCATCGCGCTGGCGCGGCACCTGCGACCGCAGGTTCTGGCGGGCGGTCAGGAAGCGGTGGAGGGAGTACCGGCTGCGCAGGGTGCTGGCGACGGTTCGTCGGATGTGATCGCGTCGCTGTACCGGAGGGCCAACGAACTTGGCCGGTACGACGAGGGGTTCGACCTGCTACGGGCGGCCGCACGCCTGCGGCCGGTCTTCCGCGCCGGCTCGGCGGAGGCGCAGCAGCCGAGACTGGTGCGACTGTCCGGTGAAGACAGTCGGGCGAGCGTTTTCTGCTTCACCTCTCCCATGGTCGAGCAGAGCCCGTACCAGTACACCAGGTTCGCCGCCGCGTTCCGCGAGCTGCGCAACGTATCCGTGCTGCTGTCGCCCGGATTCGTCGGGGACGAACGGTTGCCGGCCACCCTTGACGACGTTCTCGAGGTCCACACGGAGACGGTGGCGCGGTCCGCGGCGGGTGCGCCGATCGTGCTCGTCGGGCATTCGGCGGGAGGCTGGTTCGCCCAGGCCGTCGCGAGCAGGCTGGAAAGCCTCGGCACCCAGCCCGCCGCGGTGGTGATCATCGATACCATCCTGCCGCGGAGTGAAATGGTCCCATCGCTGCGGGCGATGTGGGCGGACGACCAAGTCGAGCGCGAACGGCGGTTCGGGCAGTACGACCACGTGCAGCTGACCTCGATGGCCGCATACGCCGACCTGTTCCTGGAGTGGCAAGCGGACAAGATATCCGCGCCGACTCTCTTCGTTCGTGCTCTGACGCCGCCGGTTTCCGGTGAGCCGGAGGCGAACGCGGAAGAACTGCGAACTTCGTGGAAACTCGAGCACACCGCCGTCGACGTGCCCGGTGACCACTGGAACATGATGGACGAATTCGCCGGGTCCACCGCGCGGGCGGTAGAAGACTGGTTGTGCGGGATCGTGTTGCCGGACGATGACGGGTATGCGCACGACTGACCGGGTGGTCGAAGCAGACGGCCGAATCCCGTGGCCGACTCGAACAGCTATACAGCCTGGATGGTGGATCATTTCTGGGATATCGTGCCGGTAATCCGGTGATGTCACCACCCGAGGCTCGAAAGAAGCGGAAGCTGGGAGGCAGTGTGACCGATCCACGCGAGGCCGAGTCGATTCTGTGGGACGTCATCGTCATCGGAGCGGGTATGGGTGGGGGGACGATCGGCTACGAACTCACTCGACTCGGCCGGCGCGTTCTCTACCTCGAAAAGGGCCTTTCCGGCTTTTCCTCACCCGGCACGATCGCCGGAGTTTTCCCCGAGCAGACCTTCGACATAGCCGAGCTGACCGACGCCGAGCACCGCGATCGCCTCGCCCGTGCCGGGCGGAACACCGAGCAGGTCCTCGACACCACCCGGAAAGGAAAGCCGCAACCGTTCACGCCGACCATCGGATCCGGCACCGGCGGTTCCTCCGCCCTCTACGGAATGGTCACCGAGCGATTCTTCCGGGAGGACTTCGAGCCGCGCGCCGCGTTCGCCGACCTCGGTGACTCCAGCGTTCCGGAAGCCTGGCCGATCAAGTACGACGAAATGGCCCCCTGGTATCGGAAAGCCGAGCAGCTCTACCGGGTCCGGGGGGCAGCCGATCCGCTCCGCCCCGAGGACGACACCGACTCGCTGCGCCAGCCGCCCCCCATGACGGCCGCCAACGCCGAGATCGCCGAGTTCCTCACCGAACGCGGCATGCATCCCTACAACCTGCACGTTGCCTGCGAGTACAAGGACAACTGCCAAGCCTGTCAGGGTTTTCTCTGTGCCTCGAAGTGCAAGAACCATTCCGGCAACATCTGTGTCGAGCCCGCCGTGCGCGACCACGACGCCGCGCTGCTCGACCAGACCACCGTGGTCCGGCTGGAGGCGAGCCGGACGAAGGTGACCGGTGTGGTCGCCCGACGACACGGCGAAACGCTCCACCTCCGGGGAAAGGTGGTCGTTCTCGCGGCCGGCGCGCTGTGCACGCCCGTGCTCCTGCTCGACTCGAAATCCAAGGAATGGCCGCACGGCCTGGCCAACGACAACGATCTCGTCGGCCGCAACCTGATGCGCCACTTCATCGACCTTTTTCTCTTCCGCGTACGCGCGGCACCCGTGTCCGGTCAGACCAAGGAAATCGGAGTCAGTGACTTCTACCTGGGCGACGGCCGGAAGTTCGGTGCGCTGCAGTCGCTCGGGCGGGTCTTCCCGTATGAAACGCTGATGAACGGCAGCCGCCAGGGACGGCGCATCTTCGGTCCCTTCCGCCGGCTCGCCGGCAGGTACTGGAAACGCGAACTGGAGGATCGTGTCATCGTCATGGCGTCGATCGCCGAGGACCTGCCCTATGAACGAAACCGCGTCCTGCCGGGCTCCGGCAAGATGCTGCTCGAAATGCAGTACCGGGCCGGCGAAGCGGACCTGGAGCGGCACGGGAGTTTCATGCGAACGATCAAGACGGCGCTGGGGAAGTACCCCGGTTCGCGGATCTACCCGGTTCACCTGCCGGGGGCGCAGTCCAACGGTGTCTTCGGCCACGAGTGCGGCACCTGCCGCTTCGGTGATGACCCCGGGACCAGCGTGCTCGACCCCGACAACCGCGCCTGGGGCCTGGACAACCTCTACGTGGTCGATGCTTCGATGTTCCCTTCGAGCACCGGCATGAACCCCAGCCTCACCATAGCCGCCAACGCGCTGCGGGTCGCTCAGGTGGTGCAAGGCTCGTTGTAGTCGGGAGCGCGGACAACCGGAAGGAGACGATCTTGACTGATCGGGTGCGAATCGGTGTTCTGGGGGCAGCCCGGGTCGTGAAGCAGGCGCTGACGGACCCGGCGCGGAACGTGCCGGAGATCCTGGTGACGGCGATCGCGGCCAGGGACACCGGCCGAGCGCGTGAACACGGGGAGAAACTCGGTATCCGGAAAGTTCACAACAGCTACGAGGCGCTGCTGGCGGATCCGGACATCGACGCGGTCTACGTTCCGCTTCCCAACGCATTGCATGCGGTGTGGAGCACCAGGGCGATGGAGGCAGGCAAGCACGTTCTCTGCGAGAAGCCGATCACCAGCAACGAGGCCGAGGCTCGGCTGCTCTCCGAGGTCGCGACCAGGACAGGCCGTGTCATCTGCGAGGCGATGCACCCGCTCTACCACGGGCTCTTCGACCGGATCGCGGAGATCATCGCGGACGGCTCGATCGGTGAGATCCGGCATGTCGAGGCACAGGTGAGCTTTCCCGTGCCGAACAGCAAGGACATTCGCTGGCAGTACGAACTCGGCGGGGGTGCCGCTATGGATTTGGGCGTGTATGCGGTGTCGGTGCTGCGCGCGCTCGCCGGTATGGAACCCGTGGAGGTGACCAGGGCCAGGGCGAAGACCCGGGCGCCCGACGTGGACCGGTGGATGGATGCCCGCCTGCGCTTTCCCCACGGCGCGACGGGCCGGATCCGGACCGTGATGTGGGGCTGGCCGGTCCTCGCGATCAAGGGACGAGTCGAGGGATCCGCGGGCACGTTGACGGTGGTCAACCCGATCGCGCCGCAGGGGTTCAACAAACTCGTGCTGCAGGCGGGTGGGAAGAAGACCGCGGAGAGGGTGGCGAAGCAGCCGGACACCTACACGTGCCAACTGAAGGCGTTCGCCGGCGCGGTGCTGCGTGGTGAGCCCCTGCGGACCGGGCCTGAGCACTTCATCCCCACCATGGGGGTGATCGACGCGATCTACCGCCGAGCCGGTCTTTCGCCCCGCGGCACACCCCAGACCGCGCGCCACGAATGAAGCAGTTGCCAACAGCTCTACCAGACCGAGCGATGGGGAGAAGTGGTAATGGTCAATACGAAGTCAGGCCAACTGAGCCCGGCGGGCACCGGGACCGACGGCGACGAGGAAGCCGCGAAGACCAAGGCAGCGGTCTCTTCCACGTACGACATGATCGCCGCCAACTGGAATTTCGGTATTCTGTGGAACTGGGGATACCACGATCCCGGACTGCAGCAGGAACTCGAAGAGATCATTCCCGGTTTCAACAGTTTCGACACCGATGGTTTCTCTGAGCTGTTGTATTACTACGCGCTTCGCCAGGTTCCGCTGAGCATCGCGGACTACCGCGGCAAACGCGTGCTCGAGGTCGGCAGCGGTATCGGTGCCGGGCTCGCCTTCCTGTCTCGGGTGATCGACGGGGCGGAGATGTCCGGGATGGACATCTCCAAGACCGCGGTCGATCGGGCGAATGCACGTTATTCGCGTGGGAAGACGCTCTCCTTCACTGTTGGCGACGCCGAGTCCATGCCCTTCGACGATGGCGTTTTCGATGTCGTCGTCAACGTGGAGAGTTCGCATCTTTACCCGCGTCTGGACGGCTTTTTCAACGAGGTCGCACGGGTGCTCAAGCCCGGGGGGCACCTATCTATGGTCGATCTCTTCACCGATCAGCAGATGACCACCTTCGACAAGGCGGCGTCCGAATGCGGGCGGTTGGACTGGGTGGCGGAGAACGACATATCACCGCAGGTCAAGGCTTCCGTCCGGCAACGTATGACGGCGGGGAGCTACCTCCTCCGGTCTTTCTCGAAGGAGAAGATGTCACCGCTGAAGCGGGTAGTCGTCAAGCACGGCTTGATGGCGTCGCTCGGGGCGGCGTTCACCGGCGAAGCCAGTACGAAGCCGCTGGCGAAGTGGGCGCGGAAGGTGACCGGACTGTCCACGGTCGACACGGCACCGGTGCGGGCGTACCGCCACCACTTGGCGACCCGCATTCCCTGAGCTACCTTCATCAATCGTGCCCGGCCAGCCGCCACCGATGTTGGTGGGGCGTCAGGAAGAGAGGTCCGATGAGTGCAGCGCCCACCGAAATGGTCCCGGTGTGTCCTGCCGGTGAGCTGGCGTTGGACGAGCCCCGGGGAGTGGAGACCCCGTGGGGGCCGGTCGTGGTGGTGCGCGCCGCCACCGGTATCTACGCCGTGACCGATCGGTGCACGCACGACGATGTACCGCTCTCGGACGGTTTCGTCGATGGCGACACGGTGGAGTGCCCGGCGCACCTTTCCCTGTTCTGCCTGCGCACCGGGGCCGCGCTCACGATGCCGGCCACCGAGCCCGTCGAGACCTGGACGGTCGCGGTGATCGACGAGGTGATCTACCTGAAAGCTCGGCGATGACCCTGCCCCCGATCGATCGGGACGTCCTGGTTCTCCCGGTCGAACTCGCGATTTCCGTTACCCGTTGACCGCCCCGATTCCCTGAGGGAGTCTCCGCATGACCGCGTCCACCGAGCCCGTCATCTCCACCCAGGCATACCGGCCTCGTTCAGCCGATGCACCGGCGGTGCGGCCACCGCGTCGTGTCCAACCCTCGGTGCTGTACGAGGTCGAGCAGTTCCTGTACTTCGAAGCACGGCTGCTCGACGAAGCTCGCTACAACGACTGGTTCGACCTGATCGCCGACGACATACACTACTTCATGCCGTTGCGGCGTACCCGGCTGCACCGCGATCTGCTCGCGGAATCCAGTGGACTCGACGAGTTCAACCACTACGATGACAACAAGGGCACCCTGGCGCTCCGCGTGGCACGGCTGCAACAGCCAACGGCGTGGTCCGACAACCCACCGGCCCGCACCGTCCGGTCGATCACGAACATCACCGCCGAACCCACCGGCATGACGGACGAATACCTCGTTCGCAGTGTGTTCCGCCTCTACCGCAACCGGCTGGCCGACGACGTCGACTCCTTCTCGGGGCGGCGAACGGACACGCTGCGTGCCCATGCCGACCTGGGTTTTCAGATCGTCAACCGCACCATCCATCTCGCCGAGAGCGTGGTGCAGGCCAACAACCTCGGCCTGTTCTTCTGACAGCAGCCGATCCGACATCGACTTATGACGGGAGCGTGGCGCGGATGTATGCGGATCTGATCGATTTCGACAAAACCGGGACAGTCTCTGCTGACATCTTCCACTCGGAAGAAATCTATCGACGGGAGCTGAGCACGGTTTTCGCCCGCTCGTGGCTGTTCCTGGCGCACGAGTCGCAGCTGCGCTCGCCGGGGGACTTCGTCACCGCGACGATGGGCGAGGATCCGGTCATCGTCTCAAGGCAGCGCGACGGCGGCATCCGGGCCGTGCTCAACGTGTGCAGGCACCGGGGGATGCGGGTGTGCCGGCAGGAGCAAGGCAACACCAAACGGTTCACCTGCGCCTTCCACGGCTGGTCCTACGACACTTCGGGCTCGCTGGTCCAAGTACCGCGCGAGGACGAGGGCTACCACGGCAGGCTGGACAAGGCAGGCTGGTCACTGATACCGGTCACCCGTGTCGAATCCTACCGCGGCATGATCTTCGGCTCCTGGGATCCCGAAGTCGCCGACCTGGTGGACTACCTCGACACCGCCCGGCCCGCCCTGGATTCGTTCATCGACACGCTGGGCGGTGACATCGAGCTGGTCGGTCCGATGAAGTGGCGGGTCAAGGGCAACTGGAAGCTGCCGGCCGAAGGGTTCGCCACCGATGGCTACCACACCGACACCACGCACGCCTCCGCATTGCAGGCCATGGGAGGAATTCCCCAGCCGGACGGGAAGATCTTCCAGTATTCCAGCGATGCCGGGCACGGTGGGGCGATGGTCAACCTGTCCGGCGAACCCACGGTCGCGCACGCCACGGTTTTTCCCAATTTCTCCGTACTCGGGTTCGCCGGTCCGATCCGGTTGTGGCAGCCGCGTGGCCCCGAGGAGATGGAAATCTGGGCTTGGGTCGCTGTTCCGGTCGGACTCGACGCGGAGACCCGGCGGCAGAAACTCAACGGCATCACTCTGGTGTTCTCGACGTCTGGCATCTTCGAGAGCGACGACAACGAGAACTGGTCGGAGATCTCCGTGGTGGGCCGGGGGTTCGCCGCTCGCAGTACCCCGCTGAACTACCAGATGGGCATGGGCTTCGAGGACCCCACCGGAGCCGAGATCCCCGGCTTCGACGTCCGCACCGGGCACCTGTTCAACGACATCGGTGCCCGCGGTTACTACACCCGCTGGGCGCAGCTCATGGACGGAGCCGAACTCAAACTCACACCTTCGGCGCCACCGCCGAGCCCCGGAATGCCCGAGGCCACCTGATCCCACGCCTCCGCGAGCACACGGGCAAGCCGAACGGCTGGTGTTCACACGTACGAGATTTCGATCGGCAGGCGCCCGTCCTGCCGATCGAACCGTTCTCTCGTCACTTCTGACGCCTGTCGCCGAGCCGGGTCACGAGGCTCTTCGGCCCGAGCAGGTTCGTGTGTTCGTGGAATTCCGCTCGAACCAGTTGCAAATCGGGGTACCGGGCGAACAGAGTCTCCAACGCGATCCGGGTCTCCAACCTGCTCAACGGGGCGCCGATGCAGAAGTGGATCCCATGCCCGAAGCCCAGATGAGGGTTGGGGTTGCGGGTGATGTCGAACACCTCGGGCTGCTCGAATTGCTGCTCGTCGTGGTTGGCGGCCACGGTCCAGGTCGCGACCACGGTTCCGGCCGGGATGTCGAGGCCGCCCAGCGTGACCGGTTTCGTGGTCAACCGGTAGGTCGTGGCCGTGGGCGGGAAGTAGCGGACCGCCTCCTCGATGGCCCCCGGAATGGCGGAGGGATCGGCGCGCACCGCGGCCCCCGCGGCTGGGTTCTCGTGCAGGAGCCGGACGGTGTTGCCGAGTACCAGCGTCGTACTGATGTGGCCGGCCATCAGCAGCACAGCCGGGATGCTGAACAGTTGCCGGTCGGTGAGCCGTTCACCGTCGATCTCGGCCGCCAGCAAGCGGCTGACCAGGTCGTCGCCCGGCTGTACCCGTCTGCGGTGGATGTAGGTGGCGAAGTAGTCCAGCATCTCGGATAACGTCGCGTCCATTGACTCCAGCGACACAGCCTCCTCGTGGATGCTGCCGCGCGGGTCCGCCGCGAGGAGTGTGTCCGCCCAGCCCTGGATCAGTGGCCGGTCCGTGGTGGGCAGGCCCAGTAGTTCGGTGATGACGAAGACGGGGAGTGCGTGGAACAGTACCTCGACCAGGTCGACTTCGTCGTTGCCGGCTGCGTTGTCCAGCAGTTCGTCCGTCAGCTGGGCGATCCGCGGCGCTAGCCGCTGCACGGCGCGCGAGGAAAAGCCTTCGCCGATAAGGGTGCGGAGTTTGCGGTGGTACGGCGGATCGACGACGCCGACGTGCCCTTCCACCAGGCTCGGCCCGTCGGCGCCGGCGGGCATCTGTGAGCTGAAGTCCGAGGAGAAGGTGGCCGGATCCAGCAGTACGCGTTGTGTTTCGCTGTAGCCGAACACGTGACAGATCCCGGAGTTGTCGTACTGTACGCGACCGGCGTGTCGGGTTTCCGCTGCCCATTTCAACAATTTCCGGCCCCCATCGGAATTGTCCGGGGGCTGCGTGATCGACGGCTGGTTCATGATTTCCTGAAAGAATTGCTCACTGTGGACTCCTCCAGCTGTGGAGCTTCGGACTTGGCTGTCATCCTAAGGGGAACGGCCTCGCCGCGCAGTCACTGTTCATTGGTGACAGTTGAGCTGAACGACGGTTCGAAAGTAAGGTGGGTCTTATGTTACCGGATCGCAGTGAGTTCGCCTCGATCCGGCCATGAGGGCGGTGGGGAGCGGCTCGCCTCGACTTCTGGCGTCGACGCTGGAGCAGGGACTCTCGGCTCACGACCGTGCCGGGTGCGGTCTCGGCTGGCGCGGCGGCTCGTGCGACCACGGCGGCGCGGGTGATCGACGAGGCGCCGGCGCCGGCGCCGGCGGTGGAGCATCGCCGGTGAGGAAGCTGGCCGCGCAGTCGCCACCACCGTGCCCGCCTGCCGCTGAGGAACCGGTGCCGGCTCCGAAACGGCGTCGCCGAGGGCCGAGGCAGGGGTCCGCCGCTCGGCGGCGTCCCGCGAGGGCGGTACGGCTGGGCTTCCTGGTGGCGCGCGGTCGCCGACGGCTGTCAGAAGGCGGAGATCTCGCGGCGACCAGGAAGGCCCTGGCCTGCGGCTTGCACTCGTCCGATATGGCGCTTGCCATCCCGGGCGAACCAGGATACGCGCGGCCTGACCAGTGGTATTCCTGTGTTCGCACAGGCGTTCATCGCTCACTGAATCGCCCGAACGGACGAGTCATTCATCACTGGTTGCGGTGGAGAGTTTTCCGCTGCTAGGGTTAGTTTGTTGGTTTACGCCGAAAGTGTAAGAAAATAAACTGGGGTCCAGTCGTATGCCGAGCTCGCCGTAGCGCTTTTTTCAGGTCTGAGAACCTTTCCGTGTTGTTGACCGGAATGTGGAGCCCGACTCGGGTGACCATTTGTTCCCTTGTCCTTCCTGTCCTGATATCCGAATACCTTATGGAGTGCTGATGGTGCAGCCGGGTCGCCCGCCGGGGGGCGTGGTTCGTGTTGAGTCCGGGGCGTGCGCGGATTGGGTGCAGGCCGAGTTGGCGGGTTGCCCGGTGGACCTGGTGGAGGTCGCCGGCTTGTCGGCGTCGGGATGGGTGCGCAGCGGGGGTGCGGACGACGCCCACATCGGCCTGCTCGCGGAAGCGGAGGCGGAATTGCCGCCGATCGTCGTACACGATCCGTCCATGCGGATCATCGACGGAGTGCACCGGGTGCGCGCCGCCGTGGAGCGGGGTTGTTCGCGAATTGCCGCAGTGCGTTATTCGGGCAGCGAGGAGGACGCTTTTGTGCTGTCGGTGTGGCTGAACCGGGCGCACGGGCTGCCGCTGGGCCGCGGTGACCGGCGGGCGGCGGCCGAGCGGATCCTCGCCTCACACGGACACTGGTCGGACCGCCGGATCGCCGCGGCGGTCGGACTGGCCGCGGGCACGGTGGCCGGCTTGCGCGAGTGTTCGACTGGGCAGAGCGATCAGTTGGACAGGCGGGTGGGCCGGGACGGCCGCGCCCGGCCGGTGAACGCGGCGGTCGGCCGCCGCCTGGCCGGGAAACTGCTGGTGGAGGAGCCGGGCGCGTCGCTGCGCTCGGTGGCTCGCCGAGCCGGGGTCTCGCCCGCGACGGTGCAGGACGTGCGGCGGCGGCTGCGGGCCGGGAACGATCCGGTGCCCGCGCAGCGGCGCGGGTCCCGGCCCGCACCGCCGCGGCCAGGGCAGTCCTGGGTGGTTTCGGCCGCGGAGATGCGCCGGGCGCTGGAGCAGATGAAGCGGGATCCGGCGCTGCGCTTCAGCGAATCCGGCCGGATGCTGCTGCGGTGGCTGGACCGGCACGCCACCGGCATCGCCGAATGGGGCCAGCTGGTGCAGGCGGTGCCCAGCCACTGCCGGGCGCTGGTGGCGGAGTTCGCCAGGGTGTACGCGGCGGCCTGGGCGGATCTGGCCGGTTCGCTGGAGGACAGCGGTTCGGCCGGATTCGAAGTCGCCCAGGGCTGAGGAGAACCATGCTTCACCTGATCCCGCTGACCGGTGCCACCGCCGCGGAACTCGAGGACCGCACCGCCGCGCTGGTCACCGAGCTGGAGACCGCCGCCGGCGGGCCGGCCGCGGTGGCCAAGGCGATGCCGCTGGACCCCGCGCACCGCCACCGGCGCTGCGTGCTCGCCTACGACACCGCGCACGCGCTCGCCACCGTCCGAGATCGGGACACCCGCTGGCTGCTGACCCGGTCACCGGCCGACGACGAACCGGCCACCGCGACGCCGTCGGTGGCGGTGTTGTTCGCCGGATTCGGCAAGCTGTCGGTGGTGCGCGGGTCCGATTTGTACGACCGGCTCGGCCGGTTCCGCGCGGTGGCCGACCGGCTCAGCGACCTGCTCGTGGCCGAGTTCGGCGTGGACCCCCGGCAGGCCATGTTCGCCCCCGCCGACGACCCCCGGTCCGCGGAGTACGAGGAACTGCTGCGCCGCAACACGATCGGGCACCCGGCGCTGTTCGTGCTGGAGTACGCGCTGCTGCGGGTGTGGCAGGACTGGGGCGTCGAACCGGCGACGATGCTGTCCCACAGCCTCGGTGAGTACGTCGCCGCCACGGTCGCGGGCGTGCTCGACGCCGAGGACGCACTGCGGCTGATCGTGCGCCGTGCGCTGATGGTGGACGAACTGCCGCAGGGCCGGATGCTCGCGGTCTCGCTGTCCAGGGAAGAGCTGGAACCCTACCTGCGCGAAGGGCTCTGGCTGGCCGCGACGAACGGGCCGGACGTGAGCATCGCCGCTGGCGGCACCGCCGACACCGAGGAGCTGCGCGCCCGGCTGACCGCGGACGGCATCCGCTGCGGGCTGCTCGACACCACCCACGCCTTCCACACGCCGAAGCTGGAGCCGGTGCGCCCGCGCCTGGTCGAACTGGCCGCGTCGATGACCAGGAAACCACCGCGCCTGCGGTACGTGTCGTGCCTGACCGGTACCCGGCTGAACCCGCGCCAGGCCACCGATCCCGAGCACTGGGGGCGCCACATGTGCTCGCCGGTGTTGTTCAACGAAGGGCTGCGCGCGCTGTGGCGCCGCCCGCCCGGGGTGGTGCTGGAGATCGGGCCCGAGCAGACAGCGCTGAACATGGCCACCCGCTTCCTCGCGTCGAGCGGCGCCGAACCGGCGCCCGTGGTGGCTTCGCTGGCGCCGTCGCCGTATTGGGAGTCCGACACCGACAGCCTGCTGGCGGCCGCCGCCCGCCTGTGGCTGGAAGGCGTGCCGGTGAACTGGGACGCGATCCGGTCCGACCGGGCCGCAGCGGAGCGCTGAGTACCGGAGAACTGAGAACAGGAGTGCACGGCATGGCCGGATCGACCCGCAATCCCTGGGTGCTCACCCCGCAGCCACGGCCCGGCGCGGCACTGCGGCTGATCTGCCTGCCGCACGCCGGCGGCGGCGCGGCGGCCTACCGGGACTGGCCGGGCTGCTTCAGCAGTGACGTCGAGGTCAACCTGGTGCAGCTGCCCGGCCGCGAGAACCGGATGTTCGACACCCCGCACTCCCGGATGGACACCCTGGTCCCGGCGCTGGCCGAGCACCTCGGCTCGCTCACCTCGGGCCGGTACGCGTTGTTCGGGCACAGCATGGGCGCGCTGGTGGCGTTCGAGCTGAGCCGGTACCTCGGCGCGGACCGGCGGCCGGAGGTGCTGATCGTGTCCGGGCACCACGCCCCGCACCTGGAGCGCACCGGCCCGCACCGGCACGCGCTGTCGGAGGCCGAGCTGGTCGACGCGCTGCACGAGCTGGGCGGGCTGTCCCCGGAAGTGCTCGACAACCCCGAATACCTGAAGCTGGTGCTGCCCACCGTCCGCGCCGATCTGGCCGTGGTGGAGGAGTACGCGTGGCCGGGCGGTGAACCGCTGACCCACGACCTGGTCGCGCTGGGCGGGGCCGATGACCGGATGGTGCCGCCCGCGGACCTGCGCGCGTGGGACCGCCACACCACCGCGCGGTTCACCCACCGGATCTTCCCCGGCGGGCACTTCTACCTGCAGGACCAGCTCGTCGACGTGATCGACGAGGTGCGCCGCGCGCTCGTCCCGGCGGACCAGCGCGCGACGCGGTAGTCAGCGTTCTTCCAGCGAACGGGCCAGCTCGCCCGCGGTTTCGGCGAGCAGGAGGTCGGCGAGCGCGATCGGCAGCCCGGTCGCCCGCCGCAGTTCCGCGGCGACCCGGTTCATCCGCAGCGAATCGCCGCCGAGCTCGAAGAAGTTGTCGCCCATGCCGACCGCGTCCACGCCGAGCACCGCCTGCCAGGTCTCCGCGACCAGCTTCTCGGCCGGGGTGACCGGGGCGGGACCCGACTCGGTCACCGGCTCGCCGGGTACCGGCAGCGCCGCGGTGTCCACCTTCCCGTTCGGGGACAACGGCAGCGCCGGTAGCTGGAGCAGCGACGACGGCACCAGGTGGGCGGGCACCCGCTCGGCCAGCCACGCGCGGAGCGCGGTCAGGTCCACCTCGCCGGTTTCGGGCACCACGTACGCGAGCAACCGGGCGCCGCCCGCCTGGTCCGGCACACCGAGCGCGGCGGCGGCACGGACCTCCGGATGCGCGCCGAGGCAGGCTTCCAGTTCACCGGGCTCGACCCGGAACCCCCGGATCTTCACCTGCCGGTCGGCTCGGCCGCAGAACTCCAGCGCGCCCTCCGGTAGCCGCCGCACCAGGTCGCCGGTGCGGTAGCGCCGCGTGCCGTCCGGACCGGCCACGAACCGGGTGGCCGTCGCGCCCGGCCGGTCGTGGTAACCACGGGCCAGGTTCACCCCGCTCACGTAGAGCTGGCCGATTTCCCCGTCCGGCACCGGAACGAGCTTGTCGTCCAGCACGTGCGCGGTGACCCCGGACAGCGGCCGCCCGATCGGCACCGTGTTCCGGCCGTCCGCGGCCAGTGCGCCGAGGCCGGGCTGGAGGGTGGTGAAGGTGGTGCACTCGGTCGGGCCGTAGCCGTTCACCAGCCGCGTTCCCGGCGCGAGCGCGGCGGCCTGGCGGACGACGTCGGCGCGCACGGTGTCACCGCCGGCGAACAGCAGGCGCAGCCCGCCGGGCAGCCGCTTCTCCGCGGTCACCAGCTCGTGGAACAGCCCCGCGGTGAGCCACGCGACGCTGACCTGCGCCCACTCCAGGAACTCGAGCAGCTCGCCGGTGCCCAGCGCACCGGGCGGCGCGATGGCGAGGGTGGCGCCGCGGGTGAGCGCGCCCCAGACCTCGAAGGTGGAGGCGTCGAAGGCCAGCGGCGCGTACTGCAGGACCCGGTCGCCCGGCTCGATGCCGAGGCCCGGCTCGGTCACCAGGTTCACCACGGCCTCGTGGGTGGCGACCACGCCCTTGGGCACGCCGGTGGAGCCCGAGGTGTAGACCAGGTACGCGGAGTTGCCGGGCAGCGGTGCCTCCGGAACCGCGCTGTCCACAGTGTCCAGTTCGGCGGTGCCGGTGAGCACGAGCCGCGCACCCGAGTCGGCGAGCACCCGATCCCGGTGCGCGGGCGGGTGACCCGGATCCAGCGGGACGTAGAAACCACCGCACTTCAGCACGGCGAGCATCAACACCACGGCTTCGGCGCCGCGCGGGACCTGGAGCGCGACGGGGATCTCGCGGCGCACCCCCTGCGCGGCCAGCGCGCCGGCCAGCTCGTCCGAGCGGGTCTTCAGCGCGGCGTAGGTGAGCGTGCCGCCGGGATGCCGCAGGGCGATCGCGTCAGGAGTGACCGCGGCCTGGCGGTCGACGAGTTCGGGCACGGTGTTGCCGGTCATCGGACCACCTCCGGTTCGGCCGCCGGGCGAAGGGTTTCGCCGACGAGCTGGCTGAGGAAACGCAACTGGGTGTGGTCGGCCACGGCGCCGTACACCGTGCCGATCCGGCTGCTCGCGCCGGTCGCGACGGCGGGCAGCACGCGGGGCAGGTCGGCGAGGTCGACCTTGCTCACCCCGGGCAGGGCGCGGACGGCGCCCGCCCCGCTGACTCGCCGCACCACCCTCGCCCCGTCGGGCGGCAGCACGAAGTACTGGAAGGACACCCGGTCCCAGCGCGGCCGGTCCGGGGCGGCGCCGGTGCCGAGCGCGGCCAGCAACGCCAGCCGGATCAGGTCCGGGCCACCGGCGCGGCGGACCAGATCGGCCACGTGCCCGCCGAGCCGCCCGTTGACCTCGATCAGCCGCGGCCCGGCCGCGGTGAGCTTGAGTTCGGTGTGCGTGAGGCCGTGCCGGAGCCCGAGCGCGGCGAGCGCGCGCCGGGTCAGGTCCTCGATCTCGGCCCTCAGATCGCCAGGGAGATCCGCCGGGACGAACATGCCGGTCTCCCGGAACCCGGTGGTGAGCGGGAACTTCCCGGTGACCGCGAGCGGCACGGTGGCGCCGCCGGAGGTCAGCGACTCCACACTGACGTAGTCGCCCCACGCGCCGAGCGGTTCGCCGACCAGGTATTCCTCCAGCACCAGGTTTTTCTCCGCACCGGCGAGCAGGCGCCCGGCCAGTTGCCTGCCTTCCTCGGGGGAGCTGATCAGGTAGGTGTTCCGGCTGGAGCCGCCGACCGCGGGTTTGAGCACCGCGGGCAGGCCCACCGCGGTGAGCGCGGCTTCGAAGTCGTCCGGGGTGTCGACGCGCGCGATGCGGGTGGTGTCCACACCGGCCGCCGCGAACGCGGCCCGCTGGGCGGCCTTGTCGGTCAGCCGTTCCGCGGTTGCCTTGTCCTGGTAGGGAAGTCTCAGCAGTTCGGCCAGTTCGGCGGTGCGCCGGAGCTGGTACTCGGCGAAGGTGACGATCCCGGCCACGTCCCGCCGCCGCAGCTCCGCGGCGGTGCGCCGGGTGTCCCAGCCGGTGGTGTCGAGGGTTTCGCCGAGGTCGGCGAGCAGGCCGGCCACCTCGGCCGGGTGCTCGTCGGCCCGGTCGTAGACGAAGAGCGGGGTGCACAGCCCCCGCGCGGCCCGCAGCACGTCGGCGGGCCCGGCAGAGCCGAGGTCGTAGACGACTGCGAGCCGGGGCGGTGCGGACATAGTTCACTCCCGTGCGCTTTTCTGGGGGATTTGCCCGGCCGACTCTATCGGCGTTCCCCGGTTCTTGTCATGGACCGGGAAAGGCGGGAAATGGCTGGCCGATGAACACGATTGCCCGATCGCGGGGTGTGGTGCGATGGTCCGTTCCATGGCCGATGCGTTGATGCGTAGATTGGTTCCCGACGAGGTGTGGGAATTGGTGGAACCGTTGTTGCCGAAAGCCCCGAAACGCCCGCAGGGCGGCGGCCGGGCCCGGGCCGAGTCGCGCCGGGTGTTCGCCGCGGTGGCGCTGGTGCTCAGCGGGCAGACCTCGTGGCGGTCGGTGCCGCCCGCGTTCGGGGTGGCCGTGCCGACCGCGCACCGCTGGTTCGCGCGGTGGACCGTCGCCGGGGTGTGGGACCGGCTCGCGCTCGCCGCCGAAAGCCCGGAAATCGATCCCGAGCTGGCCGAATGGCTCAGTGTGCTGGTGGAAGCCGCGGTGCGCCGTGCCGGGGCGACCGACCAGCGGAGCCTGTCGGCGATGGCTGCGGGCGCACCGGCCGAGGTGCCGGTGCGGCTGACCGCCACGGTGCCGTGCGGGGATGTCCAAATGAGACGGCGCGAGGCAGAGCACGTCCGCGTCGCGGTCTGAGCCGACCTGCGGAAATGCGCCCCGTCAATGGTGTCTTGGATCGCCGCCGGCCGTGTTCGACGCGGCTTGCGCCCGCGCTTTCCGGTGGTAGTGTCGACGCCGTCCGGTGGTCGTCGGTTGCAGATCACCGGCATTTTCCTTACCGGCGCGGCCGCATCTGTTCCCTTTGTCGGCGCGCAATTCATGGTTCGGTTTGTTCCCATGCTTGCGGCACTAATACCTCGGAGGTTGCTGGCGTGTGCGGCGGTCGGATGGAGCTTGCCGATCCGGAACTGGGCGGCGTGCCGCGTTTCGACATCGCGCGGGCACGGGCGGAGACCACCGGCTGTGCCGGGGTGATCCATCTGAACAACGCGGGTTCGGCGCTGATGCCGGGGCCGGTGCTGGACCGGGTGGTCGGGCACCTGGAACTGGAAGCGCGGATCGGCGGTTACGAGGCCGCCGAACTCGCCGAGTCGGCGGTGCTCGGGGTCTACGAGTCGGCGGGCGCCCTGCTCGGCTGCCTGCCCTCGGAGGTCGCGCTCACCGAGAACGCCTCGCGCGCCTGGCAGGCAGCGGTGCAGGCGGTCCCGCTGTCGGCGGGGGACCGGATCGTGGTCGGCGCGGCCGAGTACGTGAGCAACCACCTGGCGCTCCAGGCGGTCCGCCAGGCCACCGGGGCCAGGGTCACCGTGGTGCCGGACGACGAGCACGGCCGGTTCGACCTCGAGTTCTTCCGCGAAGTGTTCGACGAGCGCACGAAACTGGTGGCGCTGACCCACGTGCCGGTCTACGGCGGGCCGGTGAACCCGGTGCGCGAGGTGGGCAGGCTGCTCCGCGACGCACCGGCGTTCTACCTGGTCGACGCCTGCCAGACGGCTGGGCAACTGCGGCTGGACGTGGCCGACATCGGCTGCGACCTGCTGACCACCGCGGGCCGCAAGTACCTGCGCGGCCCGCGCGGCACCGGGCTGCTCTACGTGAACTCGGCGAGGATGCCCGAACTGCGCGGCGCCTGCCTGGACACCCGCGGCCTGCGGTGGTCCGGCAACGGTGAGGTCAGCGCCCGCCAGGACGCCAGGCTGTTCGAGAGCTGGGAGGCCAGCTTCGCGGTCCGGCTGGGCCTCGGCGCGGCCATCGACTACGCGCTGGACTGGGGCCTCGACGCGATCTGGGACCGGATCCTGCTGTTGTCGGCTCGGCTGACCGAACGGCTGGGGTACGTGCCGGGGGTGCTGCTGCCGGACGACGCCGGGGTGGCGCCGAGCGGGCTGGTCCGGTTCCGGCTCCCTGACGGCGATCCGCACCACATCCGCCGGGAGCTGCGGCGCGCCGGGGTGAACGTCTCGGTGTCCGAGCGCGAGCTGGCGCCGCTGGATCCCGCGCAGCGCCACGAAACCGCGCAGCTGCGCGCCTCGGTCCACTACTACAACACCGAAGACGAGATCGACCGCTTCGGTGACGCACTCGAACTGCTGCTCAAAAAAGACGCCTGAGAACAGGGGAAGACTCGATGGAGCAAGGAACCGGGCTGGAGATCGCCGTGGTCGGCCTCGGCGGCAGGTTTCCCCAGGCGCCGGACGTCGCGCGGTTCTGGTCCCTGCTGTGCGCCGGTGCCGAAGGCGTCCGCGAGCTGACCGACGACGAGCTGCACGAGTCCGGTGTGGACAGTACGGAAGCCGAGTCCGCCGGGTACGTTCGCGCGGCCGCGGTGGTCGACGGGGAGGACCGGTTCGATGCCGGTTACTTCGGCTGCACCCCGCGCGAGGCCGCGCTGCTCGACCCGCAACAGCGCCTGTTCCTGGAATGCGCGGCGGAGGCGCTGCAGTCGGCCGGGCACGATCCGGACCAGGAACCGGGCGCCATCGGCGTGTTCGCCTCGGTCAGCGTCAACGAATACGGCCTGCGCAACGTCTACCCGCACCGCGGTCTCGACGACGTGGTCGGTTACCTGCAGAAGTTGCTGGCCAACGACAAGGACTTCATCGCCAGCCGCACCGCGTACAAGCTCGGCCTGCGCGGGCCCGCGGTGACCGTGCAGACCGCGTGCTCCAGCTCGCTGGTCGCGATCCACCTGGCGTCCCAGTCGCTGCTGGCGGGGGAGAGCGATCTGGTGCTGGCCGGCGGCAGCACGGTCCGGGTGCCGCAGCGGATCGGGTACCACGGCGGGGAGAACGGCATCGCCTCACCGGACGGGCACTGCCGCCCGTTCGACAAGCTGGCGGCGGGCACCATTCCCGGCAACGGCGCCGGGGTGGTGGTGCTGCGCCGCCTGCAGGACGCGCTCGACGACGGCGACCCGATCCGCGCGGTGATCCGCGGTTCGGCGATCAACAACGACGGCGCGGCGAAGATCGGTTACACCGCGCCGAGCGTGACCGGGCAGGCCGAGGTGATCCGCGCCGCGCTGGCCGCCGCGGAGGTGCACCCGGACACCGTCGGCATGGTGGAGGCGCACGGCACGGCCACGCCGCTGGGCGACCCGATCGAGGTCACCGCGCTGACCCAGGCCTACCGGTCGGCGGGCGCCACCGGCGCCGGGTACTGCGCGCTGGGCTCGCTCAAGGGCAACATCGGGCACCTCGACTCGGCGGCGGGTGTGGCTGGGGTGATCAAGGCGGTGCTGGCGGTCGAAGCGGGTGTGATCCCGCCGAGCCCGCACTTCACCGAGCCGAACCCGGAGATCGACTTCGACGGCAGCCCGTTCTACGTGAGCACCGGCTTGCACGAGTTCCCCGGCCACGGTCCGCGCCGGGCCGCGGTCAGCTCGTTCGGCATCGGTGGCACGAACGCGCACCTGCTGCTGGAGCAGCCGCCCGCGAGGGTGGCGCACAAGCGGGGGCGTGCGGCCGAGACGATCGTGGTCTCCGCGCGGTCGGCCGCCGCGCTGGCCCGGTCGAGCGAGCGGCTCGCCGAACACCTGGCCACGCACGACGGGCTGAACCTGGCCGACGTCGCGCACACGCTGCAGACCGGCCGGACGGCGATGACGCACCGGCGAGCCTTCAGCGCCCATGACGTCGAGGAGGCCGTGCGCGCGCTGCGTGATCCCGAGGCGGGCACCACGGCCGAGGCGGGAGACCGCACGGCGTCGGTGGCCATGCTGTTCCCCGGCCAAGGCAGCCAGTACGCGGGCATGGGCAGCGGACTGCACGCCGAGGAGCTCGCGTTCCGCGAAGCGCTGGACGACTGCGCGAGCCTGCTGGACTTCGATCTGCGCGCGCTGCTGTTCACCACCGGCGACGAAGCGGCGGAACGCCTGGGGCGCACCGAATTCACCCAGCCCGCGTTGTTCGCCGTGCAGTACGCGATCGCGCGGTTGTGGGAGTCGCGGGGGGTGCGGCCGGCCGCGATGCTCGGGCACAGCATCGGTGAGTTCGTCGCCGCGCACCTGGCGGGAGTGTTCAGCCTCGAAGACGCGCTGCGGCTGGTCGTCCGGCGTGGCGAGCTGGTGCAGCGGATGCCGGGCGGGGCGATGCTGGCGACCCGGCTGCCCGCCGCCGAACTGGCCACCCTGCTCGACGGTGACCTGTCGCTGGCGGCGGACAACGGCCCGGCCGATTCGGTCGCCTCCGGTCCGGTGGCGGCCGTCGAAGCCCTGCGGGACCGGCTGACCGAGCGCGGCGTGCGCACCCGGTTCCTGCGCACCGCGCATGGTTTCCACTCCTCGCTGGTGGAGCCGGTGCTCGACGAGTTCCGCGCCGCGTTCGACGGCGTCGAGCTGCACGCGCCCCGAATCCCTTACGTCACCAACGTGACCGGCACCTGGGTGCGGCCGGAGGAGGCGACCGATCCCGCGCACTGGTGCCGCCACCTGCGGGGCACGGTGCGCTTCGCCGAGGGCGTCCGCGCGCTGCGCGAGGAGGTCGGCGGCGTGCTGCTCGAAGCCGGGCCGAGGCGGACGCTCAGCTCACTGGCCGCCGCGCAGACCAGTGCCGAAGGCGTGGTGCCCACGCTGCCCGCCGCCGATCCCGGGACCGAGGGCGCGCAACTGGCCGCCGCCACGGGCGCGGTCTGGGCCGGGGGAGTGCCGGTCGACTGGGCCGGGCTCCGCGGTGCCGAACGCCGGTCCCGGGTCGAGCTGCCCACCTACCCGTTCGAACGGCGGCGGTACTGGATCGACCCGCCGGAAGACACCGCGCGGCCGGACGGCCCGCAGGTCCGGACCTGGGAGTCGGGCACCGCACCCGCCGAGGGCGGCCCGTTCCTGCTCCTGGCCGACGACCCGCTCACCGCAGAACTCTCAACCGCCGCCGTGGCCACAAATCCCGACGACGTCGAGGCGGCCGCACGCGAACACGGCCCGCTGCGCCTGGTGACGTCGGCGGCGCCAGAACGCTACGAGAACCTGAACGCGGACGGACTGCTCACCGGCATCACCGTGCTCACCCACGGCGGACTCGCGGTGGAGAGCGCCGACCGCGCGAAGGAATCCGCGGTCACGCTGGCCGCCATCGGTGCGCACCGCGTGGTGGACGTGGACCGGCTCCCCGCCGGTGGACGCCGCCGAGCGGCCGTGCTGCGTTCCCTGATCGCCGACGCCTCGGCCGCCGAGGGACCGGATGTCGTGGCGTACCGCGGAGAACAGCGGTACGTGCCGGGCCTGCGGCCGGTTGGCGCCACCGGCTCGGGCTGGATGCGGGCCGGGACCACCTTCGCCGTGGCAGGCGCCCGCGGGCCGCTCGCCGACGTCCTCACCGACGTCACAGTCCGTCCTGCCGCCGAACTGGACACCGCCGACGGGGTGTTGTTCGAGGGCGCCCCAGCCGAGGACGTCGAGCAGATCGCGCGCGAACTGCTCGAGACCGCCGCCCGGCTGGACGCGGAATCCGTGCTGCTGGCGCTGCCGTGCACCACCAGCCAGGAACGGGTTTTCGCCCGGCGCCTCGGCATGTTCGCCCAGGACGCGGACGTGCACTGGATCGTGCTGGAGTGGGACGGCGAACGTCGTCCGGCCGAATGGGCCGCCGCGCTGGCCACCACCCGCGCGACGACGCTGAGCGCGTCCGCCCCCGCCGTGGCATGGCTGGACACCGGCGACGAAGCCGAAGCGCCGGTGGTGACGCCGAAGCGGACCGCCACCGAAGAACAGGTCGCCGGGCTGATGGCGAACCTGCTCGGCGTCCCGGATGTGGGTCTGCGCAAGGACTTCTTCGCGCTCGGCGGGCATTCGCTGCTGGCCACCCAGCTGGCCGCCCAGCTCACCGACCGCTTCGGCGTGGAGCTTTCGGTGCGGGACCTGCTCACCGAGCCGACGGTGGCGGGTATCGCCACCGTGCTCGACGGCCTGCGCGCGGCACCTGCCGGGCACGCGCTCCCGGAGCTGTGCCCGACCCCCGCCGACGGTCCCGCTCCCGCGTCCTCGACCCAGGAAAGCCTGTGGTTCCTCCAGGAGCTCGATCCGGACAGCGCGTTCTACGTGATGGCCAACGACGTCTGGCTCACCGGCGAACTCGACATCGGCGCCCTGCGCGCGGCACTGGACGAGTTGGTCCGGCGGCACGAAACCCTGCGCACCGCGATGCCGCTGGCCGATGGCCGGCCGGTGCAGGTGGTCGGCCCGCCGCGGGCGCAGCCGCTGCCGGAGCTGGATCTGTCCGCGTTCCCAGACCCCGAGGCCGAGGTAGCGCGGATCGCCGCCGAGTTCTGCCGCGAGCCGTTCGACCTGCGTGGGGGCGATCTGCTGCGGACGCGGCTCCTGCGCCTGTCGCCGACGCGGCACGTGCTGCTGGTCTCGACCCACCACATCGTCTCCGACTACTGGTCCAGCGGCCTGCTGTTCCACGAGATCTTCCGGTTGTACGAGTCCTTCGCGGCCGGTCGCTCGCCGGAGCTGCCCGAACTGGCCGTGCAGTACCGCGACTACGCGCGTTGGCAGGCCGCGGCGCACGAGGGCCACCACCTCGACGACCAGATCGCGTACTGGAAGCGGCGGCTGGCCGGCGCCGCGCCCCTGCTGGAACTGCCCGCCGACCGCCCGCGTCCCGCGGTGCAGAGCCGCCGCGGCGGCTGGCAGGAGTTCTCGCTCAGCCCGGCGGCCACCGAACGCCTCAAGGAACTGGGCCGGGAGTCCGGCGCGGCGCCGTTCATGGTGCTGCTGACCGCGCTGAAGGCCGTGCTGCACCGCTACACCGGCCGCGAGGACCTGCTCGTCGGCACGTTCAACGCCAACCGCACGAAGGCCGAGCTGGAGCCGGTGATCGGGCTGTTCGCCAACACGCTGGTGCTGCGCACCGAGGTCGGCGGAGAGCTGAGCTTCCGCGAACTGCTGGCCAGGGTGCGTGACACCTGCCTCGGCGCTTACCAGCACCAGGACGTGCCGTTCGAACGGCTCGTCGACGAGATCGCGCCCGGCCGCGACCTCAGCAGCAACCCGCTGTTCCAGGTGATGCTGGTGCTCGAATCCGCCCCGGTGGGCGAGATCGGCGCCAGCGGGCTGGAAGTCGACGTCCGCGCGCTGGACAACAACACCGCGAAGTTCGACCTGCTGTTCATCGTGTTCCCCGGAGAAGAGCGCGGCGCGTTCCACGGCCTCGTCGAGTACAACGCCGACCTCTTCGACCGCGAAACCGTGGAGCGGATGGCCGGGCACTTCACCACCCTGCTCACCGCCGCCGTCGAAGCGCCGGACACCCCGGTCGGTCACCTGCCGCTGATCAAGGGTGCCGAGCAGGCCCTGCTCACCGAGTGGGCCGGGAACCCCGACCCCGAGCCCGCCGAGGAAACCCTCGTCGACCTCTTCGAGCGCGAGGCCGCCGCGAACCCCACGCGAGCCGCGGTGCGCACCGCGGACACGACGCTTTCCTATGGCGCACTGGACGAAGCGGCCAACCGGCTCGCGCGGCGGCTCGCCGAACTCGGCGCCGGGCCGGAAGCACCGGTCGCGGTCTGCCTGCCGCGGGACGAGCACCTGGTCGTCACGCTGCTCGCGGTGCTCAAAGCCGGATCCGCCTACGTCCCGCTCGACCCGGCCTACCCGGCCGAACGGCTGAGCTTCATGCTCGCCGACTCCGGCGCGTCCGTGGTGGTCACGACCGAGGCGAACGCGGCGGCGCTCGACGGCTCACCCGCTTACGTGCTCCGGCTCGACGACCCGGCCGAGGCGATCGGAATCGCCGGGCACGCGGTCACCGCGCCCCCGCGGCGGCTCACCCACCGGTCGGCGGCCTACCTGCTCTACACCTCCGGCTCGACCGGTCGGCCGAAGGGCGCGATCACCGAGCACGGCGGCCTGCGGGTACTGCTGGACTGGGGCCGCGGCCTGTTCGGTGACGACCTGCTCGCCGGCATGCTCGCGTCCTCGTCGGTCTGCTTCGACTCGTCGGTGTGGGAGTTGTTCCTCCCGCTGTGCCACGGCGGCTGCGTGGTGCTGGTGGAGAACGTGCTCGCGTTGCCCCGGCTGCCCGAGCCGGTGGCCGCCGGGGTCCGGATCGTCAACACCGTGCCGTCGGCCGCCGCCGAACTGGCCAGGACCGGCGGGATCCCGCGCGGGGTCGAGGTGGTCGGCATGGCCGGGGAAGCGCTGCCGAACGCGGTGGTCACCGACCTGCACCGGCTGCCGGGCGTGCGCCGGGTGCTCAACCTGTACGGGCTGACCGAGGCGAGCGTCTACTCGACCTTCGCCGACCTGCCGGGCGGACCGGAGGACGGCAACGCCACCATCGGCGGTCCCGTGCCGGGTGTCCGCGTCTTCGTGCTCGACGGCAACCTGGAATCGGTGCCGCTCGGTGTGCCGGGTGAGCTGTACGTGGCCGGACCGGGTGTCGCCCGCGGTTACCACGACCGGCCGGGGCTGACCGCCGAGCGGTTCCTGCCGGATCCTTCGGGCACGCCGGGATCGCGCATGTTCCGCACCCGCGACCTCGCGCGCTGGCGGCCGGACGGCACGCTGGAGTTCCTCGGGCGCGCCGACCACCAGGTCAAGGTCCGCGGTTTCCGGATCGAACTCGGCGAGGTCGAATCCGCCCTGCGCAGCCGGGCCGGGGTGCTCGAAGCGGCGGTCACCACGACCACCGAACGGGGTGGCACCCAGCTCGCCGGGTTCTACGTGCCGGACGGCGAGGACCCCGGTGAGGACGCGATCCGGGCCGCGCTGCGCGAGATCCTGCCCGAGTACATGGTGCCCGCGCACCTGCGGCGCCTCGCCGCGCTGCCGCGCACGCCGAACGGCAAGTTCGACCGCGGCGCGCTGCCCGAGGTGTCCGCGCCCACCCATGGCGGTGGCCGTGGTGCCGCGCGGACCGCGGCCGAAGAGGTGGTCAGCGGGATCTGGGCCAAGGTGCTCGGGGCCGGTGAAGTCGGGCCGGAGGACAACTTCTTCGCGCTCGGCGGTGACTCGCTGCGCAGCCTGCGCGTGCTGGGCCTGTTGCGGGAGCGGGGGTTCGCCCTCGAACTGCAGGACCTGTTTCGCTGCCAGACCGTGGCCGAGCTGGCCGCCGCGCTCGAACACGGCGGCCGGGCGCCCGAGCCGACCGCGCCCTTCGACCTGGTGTCCGAAAAGGACGGTGAACTGCTGCCGTCCGGGCTGGCCGACGCCTACCCGATGGCCGCGGCGCAGGCGGGCACGCTCTACCACAGCACGATCGACCCGAACACGCCGATCTACCACGACCTGATCGGCTACCACGTCCGTGCGCCCTATGACGAGCAGGCGCTGGGCGCGTCGCTCGCCGCGGTGGTCCGGCGGCACCCGGCGCTGCGCACCTCGTTCGACCTGGTCACCTACAGCGAGCCGATGCAGCTGGTCTGGGCCGAAGCGGAACTGCCGCTGGAGTTCGGCGATCTGCGCGAGTTCGCCGACGCCGAGCAGGAGGAGCGGATCGAGGCGTGGATGGAGGAGGAGAAGACCCGCGGCTTCACCTGGACCCGCGCGCCACTGGCCCGGATCAGGGTGTTCCGCCGGGCGGCGGACCGCTTCACCATCGTGGTCAGCTTCCACCACTCGATCCTCGACGGCTGGAGCATCTCGACCCTGTTCGGCCACTGGCTCGGCGACTACCGGCGCCGCCTGCGGGGTGAGCCCGGTGGTCTGGACGAGCGGGACACCGGTGCCTACCGCGAGTTCGTCGCGCTGGAACGCCGTGCCGCCCGCGACCCGGAGCAGCGGGACTACTGGTACCGCAAGACCAGCGCGCTGCCGTCGCTGCGCCTGCCGGAGACCGCGGGCACGGTGGCCGGACCGCGTGGCGCGGCCCGCCAGTACCTGCTGGACGGCGGCGTCGCCGACCGGCTGCGCGAGGCCATGCGGGCCGAAGGACTCACGGTCAAGTACGCCTGCCTCGCCGCGCACCTGTGGGTGCTCGGCCAGGTGACCGGGCACGCCGAGGTCTACACCGCGCTCGCCGCGAACGGGCGGCCACCGCAGTCGGGCGTCGCCGAGGAATGCGGGCTGTTCGTCAACGGCGCGCTGGTGCGCACCACCCTCGCCGACGGCAGCTGGACCGACCTCGCGCGCACGGTGTTCGACGCCGAATGCGAGCTGATGCCCTACCGGCACTTCCCCTACGCCGAGGTGCACCAGCTCGCCGGGGCGGGCCTGGCCGTGGAGACCGGCGTCAACTTCGTCCGCTACCTCGCCTACGAATCGTTGGCGGACAAAGAAGACGTGCACGTGCTCGATTCGACCCTGTTCGAGGAGACCGAGTTCCCGTTCGCGGTCTACTTCGTCGCGGACCCGCAGAACGCCGAAATCCTCATCCGGGTCCAGTACGACGGGCACCGCTTCGGCGCCGACTGGATCGACGAGGTCGCCGGGAAGTACCTAACCGCGCTGGAGCGGTTCGCCGCCGACCCCGCGGCGCCCTACGGCAGGCCGACCGGGCTCACCGACCGGGTGGCCGAGCGGTTCGGGCTGCCGCCGGGCGGGATCGAGCGGATCTCCGCGTTCACCCCGGTGCAGCGCGACCTGTACCTCGAACACGCCGCCCGGCCCGACGTCGGCGCGTTCATCCCGGCCTTCTCGCTGGACCTCGGGCCGGACGGGGACGCGGACCGCTGGCGTGCCGCCGTGCGATCGGTCACCGCGGCCGAGGAGCTGATGCGCTCCGCCCCGGTACTGCTCGACGGCGAACCGGCGCTGGCCGTACTCGCCGCATCCGATGTGGACTGCCCGCTGCTCGACGTGCGGGAGGCGGCCGAGCAGCCGTACGGCCTGCTCGACGCGATCCCCGAGCACGCGCAACGGCCCTACGCCCCGGAGGGCGAGCCGTTGATCCGGCACCTGCTGGTCCGCGACGAGCACGGGCACCTGCAGGCGGTCGTCGGCGCGCACCACGCGGTGATCGACGGGCCGTCGGTGCCGCTGATGTTCCGGCGGCTGGTCAACGCCTACCACGGGACGTCTTCGGACCGGAATGCCACCGAGTCCTTCCTCGACCGCGTGCCCGAGATCGCCGCACGCTTCGACCGCCCGGAAACGCTGGACTACTGGCGTGACCTGGCCGCGAGTTCGGCGGCGCTGGAGATCCCGCCGGTGCCCGAGGGCGACGGCCGGGCCGTGCTGCGGCCGATGGCCTCGCTGGAAGGCGACGACCTGGCCGCGCTCCGCACCTGGTGCGAGGCCAACGGGCAGCGGCTGCCGGGCTTCCTGCTCGCGTTGTTCGCCGCCTTCGCCGGCCGGCATTCGGCGGGGGAGGACGACTACTTCGTCTACACGCTCGCCGGTGGCCGGCCGCCGGAACAGGCTGATTCGCTCGGCTGCTACCTGCACGTCCTGCCGGTGCACGTGCCCCGGCCGGAGCCGGCCGAATCGGCGGCCGAGTACGCCGCGCGCTTCCGGCAGCGGCGGCGGGACGCCCGTGGGCACGAGGCCGTCTCCGCTTTCCAGCAGCGCCGGATCCTCCCCGAGGACAACCTCCGGTTCGTCTTCAACTTCCTGCCCGCCAATCTGGTCGCGAAGGTGGGTGGCGACGTCGCGTACGCCACCTACGAGGACGTGCCGTTCGACGAGGCGCACCTGACCCTGCGCGAGTACGACGACCACATCGAACTGCTCTTCCAGTGCGCGCCGGATCTGCTGTGGGGTGAGCACTTCGCCGCCGCGTTCGTCCGCTTCGCGGTCGCCGCGGTCTCCGGCGGCCCGTTGTCCGCGGTGCCGTCGGTGCACGGTGAAGCCGAAGCCTGGCTACGGCAGGTCAGCGCCGGTGCCGCGGTCGAACCGGGGTGGGACACGGTGCTGGAGTGGGTCGAGCACACCGCGGCGGCCCAGCCGGACACCGTCGTCCTGGCCGAAGGGGACCGGCAGCTCACCCACCGCGAATTGGGCGAGCAGGCGAACCGGCTGGCCCGCGGGCTGGTCGCGCTCGGTGCCGGGCCCGGCGAAGTGGTCGCCGTGGCGGTGCCGAGGTCGGCCGAACTGGTGGTCTCGCTGCTGGCCGTGGTCAAGACCGGTGCCGCGTTCCTGCCGGTCGACCCGGAACTGCCCGCCGAGCGGGTGGCGATGATGATCGGCGACGCCGGGGCGAAGCTGGGCCTCACCGTCACGGGCACCCTGCCGGTCCTGCCCGAGCTGAAGTGGCTGGTGCTCGACGACGCGTCCGCGTCGGCACGCCTGGCCGAACTGCCTTCGCACGACGTGAAGCCGGAGATCTCCGGCCGGACGCCGATGTACGTGTTGTTCACCTCGGGGTCCACGGGACGGCCGAAGGGCGTGGTCGTCGAGCACCGCGGTGTGGTGAACCGGCTGCACTGGATGCAGGAGGAGTTCGAGCTGACCGGCGCTGACGTGGTGGCGCAGAAGACACCCGCCGGGTTCGACGTCTCGGTCTGGGAGTTCTTCTGGCCACTGGTCGCCGGGGCGCGGCTGGAGGTGCTGCCGCCCGGCGCCCACCGCGATCCCGGTCAGCTGGTGAAGGTCGTCCGCGCCGCCGGGGTTTCGGTACTGCACTTCGTGCCCTCGATGCTGAGCGTGTTCGCCGAAGATCCCGAAGCACCGGAGTGCACGAGCGTGCGTGACATCGTGTGCAGCGGCGAGGTCCTGCCGGGTTCGCTGCGGGACCGGGTGGCCGAGGTGCTGCCGACGGCTCGCCTGCACAACCTGTACGGGCCGACCGAGGCTTCGATCGACGTGACGCGCTGGGCGTGTGCCGAGGATTCCGGACCGTCGGTGCCGATCGGCCGGACCGTGCCGAACACGTGGCTGCACGTGGTCGACGCGGCGGGCAGGCTGGTGCCGCCCGGGGTGGCAGGCGAACTGTGCATCGGCGGGGTGCAGGTGGCGCGCGGGTACGCCGGGCGCCCCGGGCTGACCGCCGAACGGTTCGTGCCGGACCCCCACGGCCTTCCGGGAGCCCGGGTGTACCGCACCGGGGACCGCTGCCGGTGGCGGGCGGACGGCGCGCTGGACTACCTCGGCCGCGACGACGGCCAGCTCAAGATCCGGGGTCAGCGCGTGGAACTGGGCGAGATCCAGGCCGTGCTGGCGCGGCACGAGGACGTCCGGGAGGCGGTGGTCCGGGCCCGCGACGGCGGGCGCGGTGAAGGCGACGTGCTGCTCGACGCCTACCTGGTGCCCGCCGGCGCCGAACTGTCCACTGAGGACGTCCGGGCACACGCCAGGGTGGTGCTGCCGGGGTACATGATCCCGGCCACCTGGACCGTGCTGGACGCGCTCCCGGTCACCGCGAACGGCAAGCTGGACCACCGCGCGCTGCCTGCCCCGGACGACGTCACCGAGAGTTCGGCCGCGGTGGTGCCCGCCACCGAGCTGGAGGCGACGATCGCGGCGGTGTGGGCGGAGACGCTGGACCGCCCGGTACCCGGGGTGACGGACAACTTCTTCGATCTGGGCGGGCATTCCCTGTTGCTGCTGCGGGTGCACGCCAAGCTGCAACGGGCCCTGGACCGTCCACTTCGGATCGTCGATCTGTTCAGCCATCCGACGGTGCGCGCGCTGGCCGCGCACCTGGGCGGCGGGGACGGCGGCGAGCCCGCCGCGCGACCGCGGGCGGGCAGGCGGCGGGCCGCCGCCGAACTGCGGCAGAAGCGACTCGGGGCCAGGGGCGCGCGATGAACGACGGAATGACTACGAGACGGTCAGGTGAGGTTTGTGAGTGATCCGGTAGACGCGATCGCGGTCGTCGGCATGAGCTGCCGGTTCCCGGGCGCGGACGACCCCGAGCGGTTCTGGGCCAACCTGACCGCGGGCGTGGAGTCGATCTCCACCTTCGACCCGGCCGAGCTGCGGGCCGCCGGGGTCGATCCCGCCCTGCTGGAGCACCCGGGCTTCGTGCCGCGCGGCGGGGTGCTCAGCGACATCGACCGGTTCGACGCCGCCTATTTCGGGTACAGCCCGCGCGAGGCCGAGCTGATCGACCCGCAGCAGCGGCTGTTCCTCGAATGCGCGGCGAACGCGCTCGACGACGCCGGTTACGACCCGGCGCGCTTCGACGGCGTGGCCGGGATCTACGCCGGGGTCGGGCTCAGCTCGTACATGTGGAACAACATCTACCCCAGCGAGAGCGAACTGGCCGACGTCAGCCAGATGCAGATGATCCTGTCGGTGGACAAGGACTACCTGGCCACGCGGGCGGCCTACAAGCTCGACCTGCGCGGGCCCGCTGTGACCGTGCAGAGCGCCTGCTCCACCTCGATGGTGGCCATCCACCTGGCCTGCCAGGGCCTGCTCACCGGTGAGTGCGACATCGCGCTGGCAGGCGGGGCTTCGCTGATCCTGCCGGAGGTCCGCGGGTACGTGTACGAGGAGGGCGGCGTGCTCTCCCCGGACGGGCACTGCCGCTCCTTCGACGCCGACGCCAAGGGCACCGTGCCCGGCAGCGGGGTCGGCGTGGTGGTGCTGAGGCGCCTGGAGGACGCGCTGGAGGACGGCGACGTGATCCACGCGATCGTCCGCGGTTCGGCGATGAACAACGACGGTTCGGCGAAGGTCGGCTACACCGCGCCCGGCACACGCGGGCAGACCCAGGTGATCACCGACGCGATCAGCGCCGCCGGTGTGGACGTGGACACCATCGGCTACGTCGAGACGCACGGCGCGGCCACCCCGCTCGGCGACCCGATCGAGATGACCGCGCTCGCCGACGCCTTCCGCGCGCTCGGTGCCGACCAGGGGCGTCCCTGCGCGATCGGCTCGCTGAAGTCGAACATCGGGCACCTCGACTCGGCGGCCGGGGTGGCCGGCTTCATCAAGTCGGTGTTGATGGTCAAGCACGGCAAGGTCCCGCCGAGCCTGCACTTCCGGGCGCCGAACCCGAACATCGACTTCGCCTCGATGCCGTTCTACGTCAACCGCGAACTCGGCGACTGGCCGGTGACCGGGGCACCGCGCCGGGCGGGCATGAGCTCGTTCGGCATCGGCGGCACCAACGCGCACATCGTCGTCGAGCAGCCACCGCCACCGCGGCGGCGGGCGCCAGGGGGTGGGGAGCAGCCGATCCTGCTCTCCGCGCGCACCCCCGCCGCACTGGAGCGGGCCACCGACCGGCTGGCCGAGCACCTGCGGGCGCACCCGGAGCTGGATCTGGCCGACGTGGCGGGCACCCTCGCCACCGGCCGCCGGGTGCACGCCCACCGCCGGGCCGTGGTGGCGGCCGACACCACGGGCGCGGCGAAAGCGCTGGAAAGCCGGTCACCGGAGGTGTTCACCTCGGCCGGGCCCGCCGGGAGCCGATCGGTGGTGTTCCTGTTCTCCGGCGTCGGTGACCAGTACGTGAACCTGGGCGCCGGGCTGTACCGGGACGAGCCGGTGTTCCGCGCCGAACTCGACCGGTGCGCCGAACTGTTCACCCCGCACCTCGGATTCGACCTGAGGGAGCGGTTGTTCGACACCGCGGCCGAACCCGGTGAGCTGCCCGCCGACCCGTTCGCCCGGCTGCTCCAAGAACGCGAGGCGGGGCCGCTCGACGAGACGATCGTCGCGCAACCGCTGCTCTTTGCCGTCCAGTACGCGATGGCGCGGTTGTGGATGCACTACGGCGTGCGCCCGGACGCCCTGCTCGGCTACAGCGTCGGCGAGTACGTCGCGGCCGCCATCGCCGGGGTGTTCTCGCTAGCGGACGCCACCTGGCTGGTGGCCCGCCGCGCGCGGCACATCGGCGGCCTCCCCGGCGGCGCGATGCTCGCGGTGATGAGCGCGGCCGAGCGGGTCGAGCCGCTGCTGGGCGACCGGCTGTCACTGTCCGCTGTGGACGCTCCTTCGCTGTGCGTGGTCGGCGGCCCGGCGGAGGAGGTCGACGCGCTCGCCGAACGCCTGCTTGCCGACGGCATCGCCGGCCGCCGCGTGCCCGCCGAGCACGCGTTCCACACGTGGATGATGCGCCCGCTGGAGGAAAGCCTGCGCGCCGATTTCGACGGGGTGAGCCTCAAGGCGCCGGAGATCCCGTACCTGTCCAACGTCACCGGGCAGTGGGTCACCCCGGCCGAGGCGACCGATCCCGGGCACTGGGCCCGGCACAGCGTGGCCACCGTTCGCTTCGCCGACCAGGTCGAGGCGATGTGGCAGCTGACCGCGCCGGTGGTGGTCGAGCTGGGGCCGGGCCGCGCGCTGGGCAGCCTGCTCGTGCAGCACCCCGGCCGCGCCGACGACGGCCTCGTGCTGGCCACCTCGCCCGCCGCGCACGATCGCGCGGACGACCGGACGGTCCTGCTCGAAGCGCTGTCCAGGGCCTGGCTCGCCGGGGTCGAGGTGGACTGGCCGAAACTGCGTCCGAGCGGTGAGTGGGGGCGGGTGAGCCTGCCCGGCTACCCGTTCGAGCGCAACAGCTACTGGCTGTCCGCGCGGGCGCCGGGCAAGGCCGTCCCGGTCCCGCGGGCCACCGGCAGGCAGGCCGATCCGGCGGACTGGTTCCACCTGCCGAACTTCTCCCGCGGCCTGCCGCCGGAGGCCGCGGCGGACGCGGCGGCCGGCGAGACCTGGCTCGTCGCCGGGGACGCCGAGTCGATCGCCGGTGAGGTCGCCGCGCGCTCGGCCGCCCGGGTGATCCGGGTGAACTGGGGCGAGGCGTTCATCGACCACGGCGGCGACCGGTACACGCTTGATCCCGGCGACCTGGACGGCTGGCTGACCCTGCTCCGGGGGCTGAACGCGTCCGTGCCCGGCCGCGTGGTGTTCGGTGCGGACGGCCCGCAGTGGGACTTCACCGCGTTCCACGGCCTGGTACTGCTGATGCGCGCGTGGACCGAATGCGGACTGGTCGACGACGTGGAGATCGGCGTGCTGTCGGTGTCCGGGCTGGCCGTGTCCGGGGAGACCGAGGTACGGCCGGAACGCGGCATGGTGGCGGCGCTGTGCCGGGTGATCGGCCAGGAACTGCCGCAGGCGCGCTGCCGGTTCATCGACACCGCCCCGGCGGTCTGGGCCCGGCAGCGCGAACGGCTGCTGACCCGCCTGCACGCGGAAATCGTGGCGGGTGCGGATGATTGTGTCGCCTACCGCGGTGACACCCGCTGGGTGCGCGGCTTCGTGCCGGCCCGGCTGGAGGCCACCGGTGCCACGCGCCTGCGTGACGGCGGGTGCTACCTGGTTTCCGGCGGGCTCGGCCGGATCGGCGCGGTGATCGGGGACCTGCTGGCCACCCGCAAGGCCCGGATCGGCGTGATCCGGCGTTCGGTGGTGCCCGCCCGCGACCAGTGGGACGACTACCTGGCGAAAACCGATCCGGACGACTCGGTCGCCGCGGAGATCACCACGATCCGGCGGCTGGAAGCGGCGGGCGCCACGGTGGCCACCGCCTCGGCCGACGTCGCCGACGAGGAGGCCTTCACGGCCGCGGTGTCGCGGCTGGAACAGGAACTCGGCCCCTTCGATGGCGTGTTCCACGTGGCCGGGGTGGTGACCGCGGACGGCGTGGTGCCGCTGGCCGAGGCGACGCCGGAAAGCGCGGAACCGCACCTGGCCGCGAAAGCGCGGGGCGTGCGGGTGCTGGCCGGGGTGTTCGCCGGGCGGGAACTCGACTTCGTGCTGCTGTGCTCGTCGATCGCGTCGGTGCTCGGCGGGATCGGGTTCGCCGCCTACGCCGCGGCCAACCTGTACACCGAGTTGTTCGCGGCCGGTAGGTCCGCCGCCGACGGGACTCCGTGGACGGCACTGGCCTGGGAGGGCTGGACCGTCGAAGGCGACGACGACGCCGCAACCACCCTGCGTGAGTACCTCATCGACGAGGACGACGCGATGGGCGTGCTGGACCGGGTGCTCGCCGGGAGCCTGCCTGCCCAGCTGGTCAACTCGACCGGCGACCTGGGATCCCGGTTCGACCAGTGGTCCGGCGACGGTGACGGCGGTGAGCCCGCACCCCGCCACGGGGGCGGGCACGCGCGCCCGGACCTGCAAACCCCTTACGTGGCCCCCGCCACCGACACCGAGAAGCTGCTCGCCGGGGTGTGGGCGGGCCTGCTCGGCATCGACCGGGTCGGCGTGCACGACAACTTCTTCGAACTCGGCGGCCACTCGCTGCTCGGCACCAGGGTGATCTCGCGCGTGCTGAAGGAACTGCGGGTCCAGGTGCCGCTGCACACCCTGCTGACCAGCCCGACGGTGGCCGAACTCGCCGCCGCGGTGGCGGAACTGAAGGCCGCGCCGGCGGCGCCGTCGATCACCCGCGTCGACCGCGGTGGTTACCGGCAGCGCCGCGAAGCGGCCGAGCCGACAGGAGCGATGACCCAGTGAGCGCGGAGAACGAGCAGATCCACCGGTTCCCGGCGTCCTTCGCCCAGCGGCGGCTGTGGCTGGTCCAGCAGGTCGATCCGGGCAACCCGTTCTACCTGATCCCGATGGGGATGCGGTTGCGCGGTGAACTCGACGTGCCCGCGCTGCGGCGGGCGCTGGCCGCCGTGGTCGACCGGCACGAGGCGCTGCGCACCGGGTTCGCCGTCGAGGACGGCGAGCCGGTGCAGGTGGTGCGTGGCCGGGTGGACGTGCCGCTGCCGGTGACCGATCTGCGCCAGCACGCCGATCCGGAGGCGGAGCTGGCCCGGCTGGAGGCCGAACTCGGCTCGCGCCCGTTCGACCTGGCCGAGCCGCCGCTGCTGCGCGCCCTGCTGGTCCGGTTGGGTGAGGCCGACCACCAGTTGCTGATCACCATCCACCACATCGTGTGCGATGCGTGGTCGCAGGACATCTTCTTCCGCGAGCTGGGCGAGTGCTATGCCGCCTTCGCCAGGAACGAGACGCCCGAACTGCCCGAACTCGCCGTGCAGTATCCGGATTTCGCGATCTGGCAACGGGAGCTGGCCGACACGCCGGAGTTCGCCCGCCAGCTGGACCACTGGCGCGAGCACCTGCGCGACGCGCCCCGCCTCTCCGCGCTGCCCCTGGACCGGCCGCGCCAGGCCAAGCGGGACCACCGCGGTGCCTGGCACGACTTCGTGGTCCCCGCCGAAGTGCTCGACGAGCTGCGCGCGCTGGCCAGAGCGCACAACTGCACGCTGTTCATGGTGGTGTTCGCGGCCTTCTCGGTGCTGCTGTCGCGTTCGGCGGGCCAGGACGATCTGGTGATCGGCTCGCCGATCACCGGCCGGGGCCGCCCGGAACTGGAGGACCTGGTCGGGTTCTTCGTCAACACGCTGCCGCTGCGCGCCGACCTCTCCGGCGATCCGGCGTTCACCGATCTGCTCGCCAGGGTGCGCCGGACCTGCCTGGACGGGGTGGCCAACCAGGACGTGCCGTTCGAGAAGCTGGTCGAGGAGCTGGCGCCGGACCGCGACCCCAGCCACGACCCGCTGTTCCAGAACATCCTGGTGTTCCAGGGACCGGCGAGCGCCGAGGTCGGCGTCGGCGACCTCTCCCTGGAGTACCAGGGGAAGAACAACAACACGGCGAAGTTCGACCTGTCGCTGTACGCGGGCGAGGCCGAGGACGGGCTGCGGTGTTCCTTCGAATACGCCACCGCGTTGTTCGACCCCGAGACCGTCGAACGCCTCGGCCGCCGCTTCACCACGTTGCTGGCCGGGATCACCGCGGATCCCGGCACCCGGCTGTCCGCACTGCCGCTGCTGGACGACGGCGAGCGCGATCGCCTGCTGGAGTGGGGGCAGCGCGGCTGGCCCGAGGTGCCGGTGCCGGAAGCCACCCTGCCGGAACTGGTGCTCGAGTCCGATCCGGACTCCACTGCGGTGTGGCACGAGGACCGCGTGCTGACCTACCGCGAGCTGGAACGGGAATCCGGGCGCCTGGCCCGGCGCCTGCGGGCGGCCGGGGTCGGGCCGGACGTGCGCGTCGGCGTGTGCCTGCCGCGCACCCCGGACCTGGTGATCGCGTTGCTCGCGGTGCTGCGGGCCGGAGGTGCCTACGTGCCGCTGGACCCGGAGTACCCGGCTGAGCGGCGGCGGCTCATGCTCACCGACGCGGAAGCTCCCGCGCTGGTGACCGACGATCCCGGCGCCTTCGACGGCTACGACGGACAGGTGCTCGCGGTCGGCGGCGATGGCGTGGAGGCGCCACTGCCGGAAACGCCGCCGTCCGGGCAGAGCGCCGCCTACGTCATCTACACCAGCGGCTCCACCGGCCGTCCGAAGGGGACGGTCATCTCCCACGACGCGGTGCGGCACCTGTTGTCCTGGGGCCGGGACCTGCTCGACGACGACGAACTGGCCGGCGCGGTCGCGACCTCCTCGGTCTGCTTCGACGCTTCCGTGCTCGACCTGTGGGTACCGCTGGCCTTCGGCGGCCGGGTGGTGCTGGTGGACAGCGCGCTGCACGTCGGCACGCTGCCGGAAGAGGCGGCCGCGATGGCGCGGTACTTCTTCGCGGTCCCCTCGGTGGTCGGTGAGCTGCTGCGGGCCGGGAGCCTCCCCGACGGCCTGCGCACCTACATCGCCGGGGGCGAGGAACTGCCCGCGACCACCGCGCGCGCCATGTTCGACGCCGGTGCCCACCGGGTGGTGAACGTGTACGGCCCCACCGAAACCACGGTTGTCGCCACCAGCCTGGAACTGACCGCCGGCGAGCAGCCGGACGTGCACCTGGGTCAGCCACTCGGCCACGCCAGGGTCTCCGTGCTCGACGAAACGGGCGCCCTCGCGCCGACCGGGGTCTTCGGTGAGCTGTACATCGCCGGTCCGGGGGTCGGGCTCGGCTACCTCGGCAATCCGGCGCTGACGGCTTCGCGGTTCGTGCCCGATCCCTTCGGTGAGCCCGATGAAACCGCGGCGCGCAGCGGCTCCGTGGGGGGCGGTGGCCGGGTGACGGGCGGGCGGATGTACCGCACCGGCGACGTGGTGCGCTGGCGGTCCGACGGTGGACTGGAGTACCGGGGCCGGGCCGACCACCAGGTGAAGATCCGCGGGTTCCGGATCGAGCTGGGCGAGGTGGAAGCGGCGCTGGCCGAGTTCCCCGGCGTCACCGAATCGGCCGCGAAGGTGGTCACCACCGAGGCGGGGGAGCGGCTGCTGGCCGGGTACCTCACCGGAGCCGTGGACACCGACGCGGTGAAGGCGTTCCTGCGCGAACGCCTGCCCGCCTACCTGGTGCCCGGCGTGCTGGTCCGGCTGGACGAGCTGCCGCGCACGGTCAGCGGGAAACCCGATCGCTCGCGGCTGCCGGAACCACGGCCCGCCGCCCGCTCCGACGCCAAGCGGGTGGCCCCGCGCAACCGGATGGAACGGCTGGTTCTCGGCATCTGGCAGGACGTGCTGTCCCGACAGGACGTCGGCCCGCACGACAACTTCTTCGACCTCGGCGGGCATTCGCTGCTGCTGATCCGCATGCACACCGCGCTGACCGAGGCGTTGCCGGTGACCGTGCCCTTCGCCGAGCTGTTCCGCCACACCACCGTCAGCACACTCGCGGCCTACCTCCGCGAACTCACCGAACCGGCCACGCCGAAAACCGCCCCGAAGGAGGAAGAACCGGTGCGCAGCAGCGAGAACCCGAGCGGCACCGACATCGCGGTGATCGGCATGGCCTGCCGGTACCCGGGCGCGAGCAGCCCGGAGGAGTACTGGCGGGTGCTGCTCGACGGCCTCGAAACGATCACCACCGCCACCCCGGACGAGATCCGCGCGGCGGGGTTCGGCGACGACGCCTTCGCCGAGGACTTCGTGCCGCGCGGCGGCGCGCTCCAGGGAATCGAGTACTTCGACGCGGGCTACTTCGGCTACAGCCCCAGCGAAGCGGAGTTGATCGACCCGCAGCAGCGGCTGTTCCTGGAGTGCTCGGCCGAGGCGCTGCAACGCGCCGGGCACGACCCGGAGCAGTTCGAGGGCGGCATCGGCGTCTACGCCGGGGTCGGGCACAGCGATTACATGTGGCACAACACCTTCGTCAACCAGGAGACGGTGCCGAACTCCAACGGCGCGCACCTGCTGATCTCCTGGGACAAGGACCACCTGGCCACCCGGGTGTCCTACAAGCTGAACCTGCGCGGCCCGGCGATGACCGTGCAGACCGCGTGCTCCACCTCGCTGGTGGCCACCCACGTCGCGGCCCGTGCGCTGCTCGCCGGTGAATGCGACATGGCGCTGGCCGGTGGTGCGTCGATCCTCATCCCGAACGTCGGCTACAAGTGGGTCGAAGGCGGGATCTTCAGCCCGGACGGGCACTGCCGCCCGTTCGACGCGGCTTCGCAGGGCACGCTGCCGGGCAGCGGCGTCGGGGTGGTGGTGCTCAAGCGGCTGGCCGACGCGCTCGCCGACGGCGATCCGGTGCACGCGGTGATCCGCGGTTCGGCGATCAACAACGACGGTTCGGCGAAGGTCGGCTACACCGCGCCGGGCGTGGCCGGGCAGGCGGAGGTGATCCGCAAGGCGCTGGCCGCGGCGGGCACCGAACCGGGCAGCATCGGGCTGATCGAGGCACACGGCACCGGCACGGTGCTCGGCGACCCGATCGAGGTGACCGCGTTGACCCAGGCGTTCACCGAGCACGGCCCGCTGCCGCCGGCGTCGTGCGCGCTCGGCTCGGCCAAGTCCAACTTCGGCCACCTCGGGACCGCGGCCGGGGTCGCCGGGCTGATGAAGGCGGCGCTCGCGGTGGAGCACGGCGTCGTGCCGCCGTCGCTGCACTTCGAACGCCCGAACCCGAACACCGATCTCGACGGCAGCCCGTTCTTCGTCAGCAGCGAACCGGCCGCCTTCCCCGGTGACGGCCCACGCCGCGCGGGCGTCACCGCGCTCGGCATCGGCGGCACCAACGCCCACGTCGTGCTGGAGCAGCCACCGGCGCGACAGCCGTCGACGCCGGGCCGGGGCTGGCAGATCCTGCCGCTCTCGGCGCGCAGCCGCGGCGCGCTGGACACCGCGACCAAGGAACTGGCCGACCACCTCGCCGGCACGCCGGACACCGACCTCGCCGACGTGGCGTACACGCTGCAACTCGGCCGGACCGCGCTGGACCAGCGCCGGGTGGTGCTGGCCAAGACCACCGCCGAGGCCGCCGAGCTGGCGCGTGATGGTGGTGAGGAGTTCCTGCGGGTGCGCGAAAGCGGTGACGCGCAGAGTTCCTGGACGCTCGTGCTGCCGGGTGCTTTCCCGGTCGCGCCGGGCAGGCTGGCGAAGCTGTACTGGCGGCTGCCGGTGATCCGGTCGGCGGTCGACGAATGCTGCGAGCTGCTCACCCCGGGCCTCGGTGCCGACCTGCGCGAGTCGGTGTTCCTGGCACCCGCCGGCGAACCGGTGGAGCCGCGGTTCGAGCGGTCCGCGCGGTTCGTCACGCTCTACGCCCTGGCCCGCGGCCTGACCGAACTGGGCCTGCGGCCGGACGAGATCGCCGCGTCCGGCGCCGGTGAGCTGGTGGCCGCGTGCCTGACCGGCGTGCTGGACCTGCCGCGGGCGGTGTCCGTGCTGCTGGGCCAGGGCGCGCCGGAGATCGGTGCCGCGCCGGAGACGCCGTGGAGTTCCGTGGCGTGCGACGGTTTCGTCACCGAGGACGAACTGGCCGATCCTGAGTTCTGGACGGACGGCATCTGGGCCGGTGGCGACTTCGGCGAGGTGCTGGAACCGCTGCTGGACGACCCCGCGCAGGTGCTGGTGGTGGCCGGGGCGACCGCCTCGGTGCCGGGCTGGGAACCGCCGTCGGGTGAGCTGGTCGAGGTGCTGCCGGAGGACTCGGCCGACGCCGAGTACGACTTCGCCGCGGCGCTGGGCAGGCTGTGGCTTTCCGGGACCGTGGTGAGCTGGCGGTCGCTGTTCGAGGGGCAGCGGCGGGCGCGCCTGCGGTTGCCGACCTATCCGTTCGAACGGCGCCGCTACTGGCTGGAACCGCCCGCGGAGGTCAAACCGTCGGCCATCGCGGTACCGGCGGGGGAGCGGGTCACCGATCCGGCCGACTGGTTCTACGCGCCCTCGTGGAAGCGCGCCGCCCGCCCGGCGGCGACCGGCACCGGGGGCACCTGGCTGGTGGCCGGAATGGACACGATCGCCGGTGACGTCGCCGAACTCGGTGCCGACCGGGTGATCCCGGTCCACTGGGGACGGTCGTTCGCCGATCTCGGCGAGGACGGCTACCTGGTCGACCCGGAATCGCCCGCGGACTGGGAAAGCCTCACCGCGGCGTTGCGGGAGGCGGGCGAGACGCCGGACCACATCGTGCACGGCGCCGGGGTGATGGACGACGACGCCGCTGCCGGTGGTTACGACTCGTTCCTCGCCGTGCTGTTCCACGCCAGGGCGCTCGCCAAGGCCGGGGTCACCGGTGTGAACCTGTCCGTGCTCACGGTCTCCGGGCTCGCCATCGCCGACGAGCCGCGCGTGCTGCCCGAACGCGGCATGATCTCCGGACTGCTGCGCGTGGTCGCGCAGGAGGTGCCGGGCCTGCGCTGCCGGTTCGTCGACGCGGGTCCGGTGGGGACCGGGAAGCGGCGTTCGCGGTTGCTGGGCAGGCTCGCCGCCGAACTGCTCGCCGGGGACGAGCCGTGCGCCGCCTACCGCGGTGAGCACCGCTGGGTGCCCGGCCACGTCGCGGTTCCCCTGCCGGAAGCCGGCTCCTCGATGGTGCGGCCCGACGGCTGCTACCTGATCGTCGGCGGGCTCGGCCGGATGGGCACGGAGATCGCGCGGGTGCTGGCCGGGGCCCGGATCGGCCTGATCCGGCGTTCGGCCCCGGCCACCGACGAGATCCGGGTGATCCAGGAACTGGAGTCCGCCGGTTCGGAGGTGGCCGCGATCGCCGCCGACGTCGCCGACGAGGCCGCGTTCAGCGACGCGGTGGCCCAGCTGGAGGAGCGGCTCGGTCGGTTCGACGGCGTTTTCCACGCCGCCGGGGTGGTCTCCGGTGACCGGCTGGTCCCGGTGGCCGACGCGACCGCCGAATCGGCCAGTGCCCACCTCGCCGCCAAGGCCGACGGTGCCGCCGTGCTGGCCAGGGTGTTCGCCGGGCGGGAGCTGGACTTCGTGTTCCTCTGCTCGTCGATCTCCTCGGTGCTCGGCGGTGCCGGTTTCGCCACCTACTCGGCCGCGGCCGTCTACGCCGAACTGTTCGCCGCGCGCCAGTCGATGGCCGGGGAGACGCCGTGGATCGCGGTCGCCTGGGACAGCTGGCGGAACACCGGCAAGCTGGGCCTGGACGGCGGTGAGGCGCGGGAGGTGCTGCGCCGGGTGTTCGCCGCCGATCCGCTCCCGCAGCTGGTGGTGTCCACCGGGAACCTGCCCGCGCGGATCGCCGAAGCGGCGGGTGGCCCGGAAACCGGTGGCACGGCTCAGGAAACCGGTGAAACCGTCTACCCCCGGCCGGACCTCGCCACCGAGTACCTGGCCCCGCGCGACGAGACCGAACGCCGGATCGCCGGGCTCTGGCAGGGGCTGCTCGGCATCGACCGGGTGGGCGTCCGGGACAACTTCTTCGAGCTGGGCGGGCATTCGCTGCTGGCGGTCCGCCTGGTGAGCGCGTTGCAGGCGGAGTTCGGCGACACCACGGTTTCCCTGGCCACCGTGCTCAAGGCGACCACGGTGGAGCTGCTCGCCGGGGCGGTCGCGGGCACCCCGTCCGGCGGGGACGCCTCCTGTGTGGTCCCGGTGCGCACCACGCCGGGCGCACCGAAGTTGTTCCTGGTGCACCCGCTCGGCGGCACGGTCCTCTGCTACCACGCGCTGGCCGGTCAGCTGGCCCCCGAGTGGTCGCTGTACGGGTTGCAGTCGCCGTCGGTGTCCGGCAACGGCCCGGCTGGGCCGTTCTCGGTGCCGGAACTGGCCGCCCGGTACGTCTCCGACCTGCGTGCCGAGCAGCCAGAGGGCCCCTACCACCTCGGCGGGTGGTCACTCGGCGGCGCGATCGCCTACGAGATGGCGCGGCAGCTGACCGCCGCCGGGCATCGGGTGGCCGAAGTGGTGATCATGGACGTCGAGCCGCCCGACCCGGACCAGCCGGTGCGCACCACCGAGGCCGAGATCGTGCTGGCCCTGCTCGACGCCCGCGACCTCGCGGTGACCGACCTTCCCGAGCCGGGCACCGGCACGGTGGCCGAGCGGATGCGCGCCTACGCCGACTGGGCTGGTGAACGCGGGCTGGTCAAGCCCGGTCCGGACACCGACCGGCTGGTGCGGTTGTTCGTGGCCGCGCACCACAACCTGACCGCCTGGCAGTCTTACCGGCCCGAGCCCTACCCCGGGCGCGTGGTCTTCCTCCAGGCTGAGGAGAGCGGCGCGGATGGCGCGGACTGCTACGGCTGGCGGTCCTACGCGAGCGCGATCGAACCGCACAAGGTGCCCGGCGGCCACGAGACCATGCTGCGCGAACCGCACGTAGCCACGGTGGCGAAGGTGCTGTCCGGATCGCTGGTCGAACCGTGACGGGGTACGACTGCCGGCTGATCGGCTGGGGCGCGCTGCTGGTGGAAAGCGCCGAGCTGCTCACCGCGCGTGGGCACCGGGTGACCGGCGTGGTCACCCGGTACCCACCCGCGCTCGACTGGGCTCGCGAGCACGGCGTGCCGGTGGCGACCCGCCTCGACGAGCTACCCGGCCGCCCGGACTACCTGTTCAGCATCACCAACGACGTGGTGCTCCGGGACGCGGACCTGGCGCTGCCCCGGCGGATGGCGATCAACCTGCACAGCTCGCTGCTGCCCAAGTACGCGGGTGTGCACCAGACGACGTGGGCGCTGCTGCACGGCGAAACCGAACACGGTGTGACCTGGCACGAGATGGTCGCCGAGGTCGACGCGGGCCGCATCCTCAAGCAAGCCGGGTTCCCGGTCGAACCCGGCGACACCACGCTCGCGCTGGACGTGCGCTGCCACGAGTACGCGTTGCTGTCGCTGAAGGAACTGCTGGACGACCTGGAGTCGGACGCGCTCACCCCGATCGCGCAGGATCCCGCCGAGCGCACGTACTTCCCGGCCCGGCGGTTGTTCCCGGACGGTGGCCTGGTCACCGGCGAGCAGACGGCGGCGGAGCTGGACCGCTGGTGCCGGGCGGGCGAGTTCGGCCGGTTCGACAACCGGTTCGGCAGGCCACGGCTGGTCGTCGGCGACGAGGCGTTCCTGGTCACCGGGCTGCGGCCGCGGCCGGGACCGGTCGAGGCCGAGCCGGGCACGGTGCTGGACACCGAGCCGGAGGTGCGCGTGAGCACCGTGGACGGGGCGGTCGAGCTGACCAAACTGTCCACTGTGGATGGCGAGGCGGTGTCGCCGGATGCGGTGCTGAGTGCGGGTGACCGCCTTGGCGCGCCGAAGGAGGAGTTCACCCGCTGGTTCGAGGAATGGGCACGCCGCGAAGGCGCCTGGCTCGACCGGCTCACCACGTGCACCGGCGTTCCGGACCGGGTGGTTCGTCCGCTGTGGACGCCCTCGCCGGTGACGCGGGGGACCACGCTGGTCCGGCGTGCGCTGGTGGACCGGCTGCGCGACCCGGCGACCGAGTTGCTGACCGCCTGGCTGGCCTGCCTCGGCACCCGGTACGGGACCGTCCGGTACAGCGACGACGACCGGCGGGCGGCGGTGGCCGGGCTGGAGGCACTGGTCACCAGGGACGTGCCCCTACCCGTCGAGCTGCCGCCGGAACTCGGCTTCGCCGGGGCGACGGCCGCGGTCGGACGGGCACTGGCCGGACCGCGCGGCAGCTACCTCCGCGACCTCCCGGCGCGGTACCCGCTGCACGGCCTGGCGAACCGGCCGATGCCGCTCGCGCTCGCGGTCAGCACCACCGGCGCCCGGCTCGACCCGGCGCCCGGCACCGCGGCGGTGCTGGTCATCGATACCGCGACCCCGGCGTTCCACTTCGCGGTGACCGAGCACCTCGGGCCACCGCGCGAGGTGGTCCGGGAGTTCGCCGGGCTGGCGCAGTCGGTGCTGACCCTGATCGAGGCGGTCGTGGAACGGCCCGCCACCCCGCTCGCCGCCCTGCGCTGAGCGGCCCACCCGAAGCGAAGGAGAAGGACATGGCTTTCGAGGACGACGACCGCACGACCGTCTACACCGTGGTGGTCAACGACGAGGAGCAGTACTCGATCTGGCCGCGCGAGCGCGACCTGCCCGCCGGCTGGCGCGACGCGGGGTACCACGGGCTCAAGACCGAATGCCTCACCCACATCGAAGGCGTCTGGACCGACATGCGCCCGCTGAGCGTGCGCCGCCAGATGGACGGCGTGGCCTGAGCCCGGAATCCCCCAGTGAGGAGTCCCCTGCGATGAACCTGTCCTTCGGTCAGGAACGCCTGTGGTTCACGCATCAGCTCGACGCCACCGGGCACGCGCAGAACGTGCCGGTGGCCGTCCGGGTCCGCGGCGAACTCGACGTCGCGGCGCTGACCAGGGCGTGGGCGCGTGTGGTGGCCAGGCATGAGGTGCTGCGCACGGTCGTCCGCGCCGACCACGGCGAGCCGCGCCCGGAGCTGCTGGACGCCGCCGACGTCGCCGCGGTCCGGACGGGCGACCCGTCGCGGGCGGCAGAGGAGCTGCGCGCGGAGGCGGCCTACCGCTTCGACCTGGCCGCCGAGCCGCTGGTGCGGGTCACCGTGTGGCGGCTGGGGGAGCGCGACCACCTGATCGGCGTCGTGCTGCACCATCTCGTGTGCGACGCCTGGTCGCTGTCCCTGCTGTTCGACGACTGGGCACGCGCCTATCGCGGCGAGGAACTTCCGCCGCCACCGGCCGCCGGGTATGCGGATTTCGCGGCCACGCAACGGGAAAACGACGCGTTCACGGAACAGCTGGAGCACTGGACGTCGACGCTGGCCGACGCGCCGGCGGACACCGGCCTGCGGCCCGATCGGCAGCGCACCGGGGCCCCCTCGTTCCGCGGCGCGCAGCTGCGGTTCACCTTGCCCGGTGAGGCGGCCGGGCGGGTGAAGGACCTCGCGCGTGCCCAGCGGTGCACCCCGTTCATGGTGCTGCTGGCCGCTTTCCAGGCGGCGCTGGGCGCACGGACCGGGGCCGAAGACGTGGTGACCGGTACGCCGATGGCCGCCCGCACCGATCCCGACTTCGAGCGGGTCGCGGGGTACTTCCTGAACACGCTCCCCATCCGGGTTTCCCTGGCCGGTGATCCGGACTTCCGCACCTTGCTCGGCCGCGTCCGCGAAGCCTGCTTCGGCGCGTACCGGCACCAGGACGTGCCGTTCGAGAAACTGGTCGACCGGCTCCGGCCGGATCGCGCGTTCGGCGCGAACCCGTTCTTCCGCACCATGCTCGTGGTCCGGGACGAAGGCGCGGAACTGGCGTTGCCCGGTGCCGAGACCGAGGTCTCGTTCGTGCCGAACGGCACCGCCAAGCTCGACCTGACCCTCTACCTGTCCGAACAGGACGGTGAACTGACCGGGGAACTCGAGTACGACACCGATCTCTACGACGAGGACACCGTGCGCGCCTTCGCCGCGCACTTCGGCAGGCTGCTCGACGCGGTGACGGCGAACCCGGACGGCAAGCTGTCCGCGGTGCCGGTGCTCGACCCCGCCGAAACCCGCCGGGTGCTCGACTGGGGCACCGGCGAGCGGACGGATCCGGGCGACGCCTCGCTCACCGAGCGCTTCGCCGAGGTCGTGCACCGCCGGCCCGACGCCATCGCCGTGGTCTCCGGCGAAGAACGGCTCTCCTACGCCGAACTGGACCGGCGCGCGGACCGCGTGGCGAAAGTGCTGGCCGCCCGCGCGAAGGGCTCGGTGGTGGCCGTGGCGCTGCCGCGGTCGGCGGAGCTGATGGTCGCGCTCTGGGGCGTGCTGAAGGCGGGTTTGGCCTACCTGCCCGTGGATCCCGAGCTCCCGGCCGAGCGGATCGCGGCCATGCTCGCCGACGCCGGTGCGACGACCGGACTGACCCTCACCGGGCTCCGGGACGACCTGCCCGGCGAAGGGTGGCTCGCGGTCGACGACCTGCCCGAGGACGCGGCCGCCGTGGGCGAACGCCGCGACCGGGCGCTGTACGTCATGTTCACCTCCGGCTCCACGGGACGGCCGAAGGGCGTGGTCGTCGAGGAACCCGGGGTGGTCAACCGCCTCGACTGGATGCAGCGCGCGTTCGAGCTGACCGTGGACGACGTCGTGCTGCAGAAGACGCCGATCGGCTTCGACGTGTCGGTGTGGGAGCTGTTCTGGCCGCTGATCACCGGCGCCCGGCTGGTGCTGGCCGAACCCGGCGGGCACCGCGATCCCCGCTACCTGGCCGGGCTCATCCAGGACGAAGGCGTGTCCGTGCTGCACTTCGTGCCGTCGATGCTGGGCGTGTTCGCCGAGGAGCCGTCGGCGGCGGGCTGCACGAGCGTGCGCGACATCGTGTGCAGTGGTGAGGTCCTGCCGGGTTCATTGCGGGATCGGATGGCCGAGGTGCTGCCGGGGGCGCGGCTGCACAACCTGTACGGACCGACCGAAGCCTCCGTGGACGTGACCTGGTGGCCGTGCGGTCGCGAGCGCGACCCCGACGTCCCGATCGGCTTCGCCGCGCCCAACACCCTGCTCTACGTCACCGACGCCTGGGGCCGCCTGCTCCCGCCAGGGGTCGACGGCGAACTGTGGATCGGCGGCGTGCAGGTCGCCCGCGGTTACGCCGGGCGACCGGACCTGACCGCCGAACGGTTCGCACCGGATCCTTTCGGGCCTGCCGGAGCGCGGATGTACCGCACCGGCGACCGCTGCCGCTGGCGCGCCGACGGAAGCCTCGCCTACACCGGCCGCGGTGACCGGCAGGTGAAGATCCGCGGCCTGCGCGTCGAGCCCGGGGAGATCGAGGCGGTGCTGCGGGCGCACCCGTCGGTGCGGCAGGCCGTGGTGCTCGCCCGCGACGACGGCCGGGGTTCCCTGCGCTTGGACGCCTACGTGATGCCCTCGACCACGGTCGACTCGGCCGAACTGCGGGCGTTCGCGCGATCGAGGCTGCCGGAACAACTGGTGCCCGCGTCCTGGACTTCGGTGGAAACCGTGCCGGTCACGGCGAACGGGAAGCTCGACGTCTCGATGCTGCCGGATCCCGAGCCGCCGGAGACGGCCGTCGCGTCAGGTGTGATGACCCCGCTCCAGGAGACCCTGTGCGGCATCTTCGCCGGTGTGCTCGGGGTGCCCGAAGTGGGCATCCACGACGATTTTTTCGCGCTGGGCGGGCATTCCCTGCTGGCGACCAGGCTGGTCAGCCGGATCCGGCCGGTGCTCGGCGCGGACGTGCCGATCCGGGTGTTGTTCGAGGCGCCGACCGTCGCCGCGCTCGCCCCGCGCATCGCCGAGTACCGCACCGACGACACCGGACTGACCGCCGTGCCACGGCCGGAGCGCGTGCCGCTGTCCTCGGCGCAGCGCCGGTTGTGGTTCCTGCACCACGCGTCCGGGCCCAGCGCGGCCTACCACATGCCGCTCGCTTTCCGGCTCCGTGGCGAACTGGACGTCGACGCTCTCGAGCAGGCGCTGGCCGACCTCGCCGCGCGGCACGAAAGCCTGCGCACGATCTTCCCGGAAACGGATGGAGAACCGGAACAGCTCGTGCTCGCCGACGCCCGGCCCCGGCTGCACACGGCCGAAGTCGATCCCGCCGACCTCACCACGGCACTGGAAACGGCCGCGCGCGAGAGTTTCGACCTGGCGGCCGAGCCGCCGTTGCGCGCCTACCTGTTCACCACCGCGCCCGGTGAGCACGCGTTGCTGCTGTCGCTGCACCACATCGCCGGGGACGGCTGGTCGCTGGCACCGCTGTGCCGTGGCCTGGCCACCGCTTACCGCGCGCGGCTGGGCGGCCAGGCACCGGACTGGGAACCGCTCCCGGTGCAGTACGCCGACTACACGCTCTGGCTCGACCGCGACACCGCGGCCGACGCTGAGGTCGCGTACTGGCGCGAAAGGCTGGCGGGCGCCCCCGACCAGCTGACCCTGCCGATGGCACGACCACGGCCGGAACGGGCGAGCCAGCGCGGCCGCACCGTCGAGTTCACTTTGGACGCCGACTTGCATGGCGCCCTGGCCGAGGTGGCGCGACGGCACCGCTGCACCCTGTTCATGGTGCTGCACGCCGGGCTCGCCGCCCTGCTGACCCGGCTCGGCGCCGGGACCGACCTGCCGCTGGGCAGCCCGATCGCCGGCCGGACCGACGAGGTGCTCGACGAACTGGTCGGCTTTTTCGTCAACACGCTGGTGCTGCGCACCGACACCGCGGGCGACCCCACTTTCGCCGAACTGCTGGACCGCGTCCGCGAAACCGATCTGGCCGCCTACGAACACCAGCGGGTGCCGTTCGAGCGGCTGGTCGAAGAACTGAACCCGGTGCGCTCGACCGGGCACCACCCGCTGTTCCAGATCATGTTCGTGCTGCAGAACGCGGGCAGTGCGGCCCTGTCATTGTCCGGTGTGGACAGTGAGCCGATCACCGTGGCCACCGGCACCTCACGGTTCGACCTGGTGTTGAGCCTGACCGAGCGGCCGGGCACCGGCGGGCTCGACGGCGACATCGAGTTCAGCACGGACCTGTTCGACGCCGCCGACATCGACCTGCTGATCCGGCGCTGGCGGCGGCTGCTGCGCGCGCTGGCCGCCGACCCGGGGCAGCGGATCGGCACGCCCGACGTGCTGACCGAGGACGAGCGGCACCGGCTGCTCGTCGAGTTCAACGACGTGGGCCGCGAGGTGACCACGGCGAGCGTGGCCGAGCTGTTCGAGGAACAGGCCACCGCGCTGCCCGAAGCCACCGCGCTGGTCCAGGACGACGCGTCGATGACCTTCGCCCAGCTGGAGCGGACGGCGAACCGGTTCGCCCACCATCTGATCGAGCAGGGCGTCGGCACCGAAGACGTGGTCGCGCTGCTCCTGCCGCGCTCCTTCGAACTGGTCGCCGGGATCCTCGGTGTGCTCAAGGCGGGCGCGGCCTACCTGCCCATCGATCCGGAGTACCCGGCCGACCGCGTCCGCTACATGATCGACGACAGCACGCCCCGGCTGGTGCTGACCGCGCCCGGACTGGAACACCTGGTGCCCGGGGGATCCCCGCGACTGGTGGTCACCGGGCCGGGCACGCTCCACGCACTGTCCGCGAGGGACACCGCGCCGTCCGACGCGGACCGCGTGCGCCCGGCGCTGCCGGGCAATCCCGCCTACGTCATCTACACCTCGGGGTCCACCGGACGGCCCAAGGGCGTGGTGATGCCGACCTCGGGCATCGTCAACGTGCTGGACTGGCACCGCGCCACCCTGCGCGGCGGCCCCGGCTGGCGGACCGCGCAGTTCACCGCGATCAGCTTCGACTTCTCGGTCCAGGAAACCCTGGTCACCCTGCTGATGGGCAAGGCGCTGGTGATCCCGGGCGAGCAGGTCCGCCGGGACCCCGACGAACTGGTGCGCTGGATCGACCGGCACCGGGTGAACGAGCTTTTCGCGCCCCGGCTGGCGATCGAGGCGATGATCGAGGCCGCGACCGCGCAGGGCAGCGAGCTGGACTCGCTGACCGACGTGCTCCAGGGCGGCGAGGCGTTCATGGTCACCGACGCGATCCGGGAGTTCTTCCTCGCGCACCCCGATCGGCGGGCGTACAACTTCTACGGCCCCACCGAAACCCACGCCGCCACCGCGCACCTGCTCGACCCCGCGCCCGGCAGCTGGCCGCACCGCGTGCCGATCGGGCGGGGACTGGGCAACATGCGCATGTACGTGCTCGACGCGGGGTTGCGGCTGACCGCGCCCGGGGTGCCCGGTGAGCTGTTCATCGCCGGCCCGCAGGTCGCGCGCGGCTACTTCGGCAGGCCGTCGCTGACCGGGGACCGGTTCGTGCCCGACCCGTTCGGCCCACCCGGCTCCCGGATGTACCGCAGCGGTGACCTGGTGCGCTGGACCCCCGAAGGTTTCCTCGAATACCTGGATCGGATCGACGACCAGGTCAAGATCCGCGGGTTCCGGGTGGAACTGGGCGAGATCCAGGCCGCGCTGACCGCGCATCCCGAGGTGGGCGAAGCGGCGGTCACCGTGCACACCGACGAGGGCGGGAGCAGGCTGGCCGGGTTCGTGGTACCCAGGAACGGCGCCGTCGACCTGCCCGCGGTCCGCGCCTTCCTCGGCGACCGGCTGCCGGAGTACATGGTGCCCGCGGTGCTCACCGAGGTGCCGGGCCTGCCGCGCACCCCGAGCGGCAAGCTCGACCGCCGCGCGCTGCCGGTGCCCGATCGCGCCCGTCCCGGCGGGGACAGCGGGTACGTCGAGCCGCGTGACCGGCTGGAGCGGATCGTCAGCGAGGTGTGGGGCGAACTGCTCGGCATCGAACGCGTGGGCGTGCGCGACAACTTCTTCGACCTCGGCGGGCATTCGGTGGTGCTGCTGAAGCTGCAGAGCAGGCTCAGCGCGGCCACCGGGGTCCGGCTCGGGGTGGTGGAACTGTTCCGGCACACCACGGTCACCGCGCAGGCGCGCGCCATCGCGGCGGCCGGCCGAGGCACCGAGGACACCGCGCCCGCCGAATCGGAGCGGACGACCGACGAGCTGGGCGCCCGCGCCGCGGCGGGCCGCGCCCGGCTGGCGCGGCGGCGGAGCCGGGCATGAGCGCGCCCGAGCCCCGGCGCTGGTGGGTGCTGTTCGCCCTGTGCCTGACGCTGTTCATGACCGTGCTGGACAACACGGTGGTCAACGTCGCGATCCCGTCGATCATCGAGCAACTCGGCGCGACCACCGCGGACATCCAGTGGGTGGTGAACGCCTACACCGTCGCGGTCGGTTCGCTGGCCGTGGCCGCGGGCGGGATCGCCGACCGCATCGGCTACCGGGCTGTGTGGCTGATCGGGCTGGCGTTGTTCGCCGGGTTCTCCGTGCTCGCGGTGACCGCTACCGCGCCGGCGCAGCTGATCGTGGCCAGGGCGGGCATGGGGGTCGGCGGCGCTTGCGTCATCCCGGCCACGCTCGCCGTGCTCACCCGGGTGTTCTCCGAGGAGGACCGGCCGCGCGCGATCGGCATCTGGACCGCGGTGGCCGCGGGCGGGCAGGCGCTCGGACCGCTGGTCGGCGGGGTGCTGCTGGACCGGTTCCCGTGGCAGGCGGTGTTCGCGCTGAACATCCCGATCGCCGTGCTGTGCCTGGTCTTCGCCCGGTCCTGGGTGCCGGAGTTCCGCGGGCCGGGCGGGCGGCGGCCGGACGTGGCAGGCGCGCTGCTCTCGGCCGCGGCCATGATCGGCATCGGCTGGGCGATCATCGCCGCGCCGGGCCGGGGCTGGACGTCCCCCGAGGTGCTGGTGGCGCTGGTGCTCGGGGTGTTCCTGCTGCTGGCCTTCGTCCGCCACGAGATGCGCACGCGCGATCCGATGCTGGACATGGCGTTGTTCCGGGTGCCCGCGTTCCGGCTGTCGGTGGTCACCAGCCTGCTCGCGGCCTTCGGCCTGGCCGGGTCGATCTTCCTGCTCACCCAGCACCTGCAGCTCAACTTCGGCTACTCGCCGCTGGACGCGGGGATTCGCACGCTGCCGATGGCCGCCGGGCTGCTGATCTGCGGCAGCCTGGTCAGCGCCCGCGTCGGTGCCCGGCTCGGGGCCGCGCGCGGGATCACCACCGGGATGGCGCTCGCCGCCGCCGGACTGGCCACCATCGCGCTGGTGCCCTCGTCGGCGGGTTATCCGGTACTGGCACCCGGGCTGCTCGCCGCGGGCTGCGGGCTCGGCATCGCCGGGCCGCTGGTGGCGAACGCGCTGCTCGGCTCGGTGCCGCCTGAACAGACCGGGGCGGCCTCGGGCGTGCAGGGCATGTTGCACGAAACCGGCGCTTCCCTCGGGGTGGCGGTGCTCGGCGCGGTGAGTGCCGCGCTGTTCACCTGGCGCCTGCCCGGCGATCTCGAAGCGGGGTCGCTGGCCGAGGCGCTCGGCCGCGCGGAGTCCGGCGGCCAGGCCGAGCACGCGCGCTCGGCCTTCGCCGGGGCGATCTCGGCGGCTCAGCTCACCGGGGCCGGGCTGGTCCTGCTCTGCGGGGTGGTGGCGTGGTTCCTGCCCCGGACCGAACCGGCCGTGGCGGCCGGGCGACCGACGAACACCGGAGGACAGCAGTGAGCACACCACTGGCCGACAGGACCGCGATCGTTTCGGGGTCCAGCCGGGGCATCGGGCGCGGCGTCGCCGAACGGCTGGCGGCCGAAGGCGCCGCGGTCGTGGTCAACGGCATGGACAAGCGCGCGGTGGACGACACCGTGGCGGCGATCACCGAGGCGGGCGGTGCCGCGGTGGCGTGCGTCGGTGATGTCACCGCGGACGGGTTCCCCGAGCACTTCGTGCAGACCGCGGTCCGCGAGTTCGGCTCACTGGACATCGTGGTGAACAACGCCGGTTTCCCGTGGGACAACGTGATCCAGAAAACCACCGACGAGCAGTGGGACACCGTGCTCGACACGCATCTGAAAGCGCCGTTCCGCATTCTGCGCGCCGCCCAGCCGGTGCTGCGGGAGCAGGTCCGCGAGGACGAGGAAAAAGGCCGCCGGGTGCACCGGAAAGTGGTGAACGTTTCCTCGATCGCCGGGGTTTTCGGCAATGTCGGGCAGGCCGGGTACGCCTCGGCGAAAGCGGGCATCTTCGGGCTGACCAAAACCCTGGCCAAGGAATGGGGCCGCTACCGGGTCAACGTGAACTCGGTGGCGTTCGGGCTGATCGACACCCGGCTGATCCGCGCGGTCGGTGAGAACGGCACGATCACCGTGGGGGAGCGGGAGATCCCCATCGGGATCAACGAGGAGGTGCTCGAGCGGATCCGGTCGACCGTGCCGCTGGGCCGGTTCGGCACGGTGGCCGAGGCGGCCGGCTCGATCTACCTGTTCTGCGGGCCCGATTCCGATTACGTCACCGGGGAGGTGCTGACCTGCGGTGGCGGGGTCACCATTTGACACACCGGATTCGTGTCATCGGGTGCGCATTCCTTGAACGGCGTGCCGTGGGACTGGTAATTTCGGGATGAATCGGCCATTTTCCTCGGAGTTTCGCTCGCCCCCGATATCGGTCAGAAGGAGCTTTGCCATGTCCACAGGAATTCTCGGCGCCGCCGGTTATCTGCCGCCCCGGGTGGTCGGCAACGACCAGGTGGGTGCCTGGGTCGGGCAGGAGCCGGACTGGATCCTCGAACGCACCGGCGTGGTCGAGCGGCACTACGCCGCCGACGACGTGTCCACTTCGGACATGGCGTGCATCGCGGTGGAGAAGCTGTACGAGGGCTGCCAGGAGAAGCGCGCCAGCGTGGGCGCGGTCATCCTGGGCACCAGCACACCGGACCACAACTTCCCGTCCACCGCGGCGATCGTGCAGGGCCGGATGGGGCTGGGCCGGGCGTTCGCGTTCGACCTGAGCGCCGCGTGCTCCGGGTACGTGTTCTCGTTCGTGATGGCGCATTCGCTGCTCACTGCCGACCCGAACCTGGACGAGGTGCTGGTCATCGGGTCGGACACCATCTCGAAGGTGCTCTACAAGCCCGACCGCAAGACCGTCACCGTGTTCGGCGACGGCGCGGCCGCCACCCGCGTCGGCCGGGTCCCCGACGGTTACGGCCTGCTCGCGCACTCACTGATCACCGACGGGTGCAACGCCGATTTCGTCGGTCAGCCCGCCGGTGGCAGCCGCCGCCCGCTCGACGCGGAGACGGTGGACTCGCGTGAGCGGTACATGGTGATGAACGGGCGCCCGGTGCGCGAGTACTTCGAGGACGTCGTGCCGAAGCTGGTGCACGAGGTGGCCGAGCAGGCCGGGGTCTCGCTGGACCAGATCGACCACTTCGTCTTCCACCAGGCCAACCCGCAGATGCTGGCCGACTGCATCGAGACGATGGGGCTGGACCCGGCGAAGTGCCCGGTCCCCGGGGTCTACAGCGGGAACACCGGTTCGGCGTCGATCCCGCTGGTGCTGAGCCAGCTGGAGGCCAAGCGGGGTGACCTGGTGATGATGGCGGCGATCGGTTCCGGCATGACCGCGGGCGCGGCCGTGCTGCGCTGGTACTGAGTGGAGGGTGGTTGTCGCGGTGGAACGGCTTCCGGTTTTTGTCTACGGGACCCTGCGCAGCGGGCAGCGCAACCACGGGCTGATCGCCGAGCGGGTGGCCGAGCGGTTCCCGGCCAGGGTCAGCGGGCTGGGCCTGTTCGGGGATCGGATCCCGTTCGCGCTGGAACGTCCGGGGCAGCAGGTGATCGGTGAGCTGATGGTGCTCACCGAGGCCCACTACGAGGCGGCGATGGCCGACTTGGACCGGCTGGAGCGGTACCACCCGGACCGCCCCGGCGACTGCCTGTACACCCGGGTGACCCGGCCGGTCGCCTACCTGGCCGCGAACGGCGAGTGGGCGGAGGTGCCCGCCTGGCTGTACCTGACCGGGAAGGCGGCGGCGGGGCGGTACGACGAGAACGTGCCGATTCTGGGTGGGGATTGGGTGGCTGTTCAGGTGTGATTGCGTGGTCCATCCCGGTTCTTCAGTGTGACGACGGCGAAGGCCCCGATGTCAAGGCGGGAAGAATGCCTTGACATCGGGGCCTTCGCCGTGTTTTGGGCTGTGAACCGGGGATGGGGAAGGGCTGGGTGGGTAGGTGGTCCGGTTTGGGCGCCCGGCTTCCGGTTTGGTGCTCGGCTCGCTCTGGCGAGTGTCGGGCCCGCGGGGTCAGGCGGGGTGTGGGGGGCGGATGCCGCGGAATTCCCAGTCGCCGCCTTGGGCGGTGGAGAGGACTTGTTCGGATTCGGTGGGTTGGGCGCCGATCGGGCCGGTGACCGGGACCGGGCCGGTGACCACGGTGTTCCGCAGGACGCCCAGGCCGTCCGCCGAGACTTCGACGGTGTCACCTGGCTGGATCGGGCGGGAGTTCGCCGGGGTGCCGGTCAGCAGGACGTCCCCGGGGTGCAGGGTGATCAGCCGCGCGATGTCCGCCACCAGGTAGTGCATGTCCCACGTCATCTCGTCCGTGGTGCCTTCCTGGACCACCTCGCCGTTCACCCGCGTCCGCAGCCACCGGCCGCGTGGATCCCAGCCTTCGACCAAGCCCGGGCCCAGTGGGCACAGCGTGTCCGCGCCTTTGACCCGCAGCATCGAGCCTTCGTCGGTGTCGCGGAAATCGTGCAGACCCAGGTCGTTGGCGAGGGTGTACCCCCGGATGTACGCCGGTGCCTCGTCCACGCTGATGTTGCGTGCGGTCCGGCCGATGACCACGGCGATCTCACCCTCGTAGTTCAACCACTTGCACCCCTCGGGCCGGACCACGTGGCCGTTGTGCCCGGTCAGGGTGGACACCGGCTTGTGGAAGTAGGTGGGCGCCGAACGCGGTTTCGCGCGAAACTCCTCGAAACGGCTCCGGTGGTTCAGGTGCACGGCGATGATCTTGCTCGGGGTGACCGGAGGGAGGTGTATCGCGTCGTCCACAGCCACCGTGCGCCCGTCCGGGGCGCGTAGCTCATCACCGAAGCGGCGGACCTCGACGGGAGTGCCGTCCAGCAGGATTCTGCGGTATTCGGTGGTCATCGGGTTGCTCCTGTCCATCCGCCGGCCGGCCGGTCGAACCACAGGTGGACCTGACCGGTGCCGATCGCGTTCTCGTATTCGCTGTAGCGCCGCGCGGGGGCGGTGCAGTCCTGTTCGCCGAGCGCACCGGCCAGCATCAGGTAGTGCGCGAACCCGGCTTCCGGCTTGAACCGGAGGAAGTCCGGCATGGTGGCCAGCACCTTCGCGTGGTCACCCGACTCGAGCCAGTCGATGCGCTCGGCGTCGGCGACCACCGCCTCCGGGCTGTGGATGTGCTCGGCGTCCGCGGCTTCGTGGTCACGCAGTTCGCGCAGTGGGTGGAACCGGTGGCTGAGCGCACCCGAGGCGATCAGCAGCACCCGCCGGTCGGTGGCCGCGATCGCGCCGGCGAGCGCCCGGCCCAGCCGGAGGTGGTCTTCGGCGTCACCGGTCTGACACACGCCGATGCTCAGCCAGCGCTTGCCGGGAGCTCCGAGATAAGACCACAGGTTCAGGGTGGCATAGGAAACCGGCAGGCAGGGGTCGTCGATCGGGGTGATCCAGGTGCCGTGGGCATCGGCGCGGGCGGCCAGCGCGTGTGCCAGCTCCGGGTCGCCGGGGAAGTCGTACGGGATCCGGCTCATGCCGCGCGGCAGTTCGTCCGAAGTGAACAGTCCGACGCGGCAGGCGTGCGAAGCGACCACGAACTCCACCGTGGTCGCCCAGTGGGAGTCGAAGACGACGACCGTGTCGTACTCGGCGGTCTCGAACACCTCCGTCCGCAGCCTGCGCAACCCGGTGACCAAAGTGGACTCTTCGCCGTGGTTGAGTTCCCGGCGCACCTGTTCGGGCAGCATGATCGTCGGCACGTGGGACAGCAGCCCGCCGCCGGCTATCTCACCCATCTACACCCATCCCTTCGGACTGGTCACGGTGTTCTTGACGTCGCAGAAGAAGTCGAAGCTCCAGGTGCCGCCCTCCCGGCCGATCCCGGAGCGGCGGGCACCGCCGAACGGTGCGCGCAGGTCGCGCACGAAGAAGCAGTTCACCCAGACCGTGCCCGCGGTCAGCGCGGCGGACACCCGTTCCGCCCTGGCCGGGTCGCCGGTGACGACGGTGGCCGCCAGCCCGAAGCGCGTGTTCCCGGCGAGCGCGACGCCCTCCTCCTCGGAATCGAACTCCTCCAGCGTCAGCACCGGCCCGAACACCTCCTCGCGCAGGATTTCCGCACCCGCGGTCGCGTCGGCGAGCAGCGTGGGCCGGTAGTAGTTGCCGCCGAGATCGGTGTTCGGCCCACCGCCTTCGAGCACCCGGGCACCTTCGGCCACCGCCCGCCGGACGAAACCGTCGACGCGCTCGACGTGGTCGGGGTGGATGTTCGGGCCGAGGTCGGTCTCGGGCAGGCGGGGATCACCCTGGCGCAGGCCGCGGATGGCGGCCCGCAGGCGCGAGGTGAACTCCGCCGCGATGGGGGAGTGGAGAAGGATCCGGGTGGCGGCCAGGCAGACCTGGCCCGCGTTGTCGAACTGCTCGGCCGCCAGCTCGACCGCGAGGTCGAGGTCGGCGTCGTCGAAGACCAGCAGCGGTGACTTGCCGCCCAGTTCCATGGACACCGGCGTGAGGTGGTCCGCGGCGGCCATCGCGATGCGCCGGGCGGTCGGCTCCGAGCCGGTGAAGCTGATCCGCCGGACGTCCGGGTGCGCGCACAGCGGCGCGCCCGCCTCGGGGCCGAGCCCCTGCACCACGTTGAACACCCCGTCGGGCAGTCCGGCGCCGGCGGTGATGTCGGCCAGCAGGGACGCGGTCATCGGCGACCACTCGGCAGGCTTGAGCACCACGGTGTTGCCCGCGGCCAGCGCCGGGGCGATCTTCCACGACGCCAGCATCAGCGGCGCGTTCCACGGGGTGATCAGCGCGCAGACCCCGGCGGGGTCCCACGACACGCGGTTGCGGTGCCCCCGGGTGTCGAAGTCGGGGTGGGCCAGCTCGCCGGTGAGCCAGTCGGCGAAGAAGCGGAAGTTGTGCGCCACCCGCGGCATCACGCCGAGCAGGTGCGAGCGCAGCAGGGCCCCGTTGTCCTCGGTCTCGACCGCGGCGAGTTCCGGCGTGCGGCGCTCCACCTCGTCGGCGATCCGGTGCAGCACCTCGGCCCGCCGCGCCGGATCGGTCCGGCGCCACTGCTCGAACGCGGTGGCCGCGGCCCGCACGGCACCGTCCACTTCGGCCGGCCCACCACGCGCGAACTCCCCGAGCGGGCGCCCGTCGATCGGCGACCAGGAGGTGAAGCGCTCGGTGGATTCGACCCGTTTCCCGCCGATCCAATGCCCGGTGTCGACCGGGGTTCCGGAAACCGTCGTAACCGGCATGTAGCTCCCTCGCACGAATTGTGGGTGGATGGCGTCGACGTTATCCGCGCGCTGCCGCTACGGCAATCAACTGCGCCGGGAGTGCTGGCCATCCGAGACAGCCGGTCGCCAATGGAGACAGTTTTCCCATGGCTAGGCCTCTTCTGGCTCGCTACGCTGAAACGAGATCGCGGACGACGCGCCGGCCACCGTGGTCATTCCTGCCTCTGTCTCACCATTTCCCGGAAAGGCGATGGTTCATCGTGGAGAACGCCGGAACGGTGCGGATCCAGTATCCCGACCTGATCGGCACCGAACGCGGCCGCGATCTGCCGTCGGAGGTATTCGATTCCCTTTCCGGCGGACTGCACTTCTGCCGCGCGGTCTACTACACCACCACCCAGGGCGGCACGCTCGACGGTGAGCACTCGCTGTCCGACGGCCTGCCGGACGTGGTGTTCCGGCCGGACCGCTCGACCTTGGCCCCAATGCCGTGGGAACCCGGTTACCAGTCCTGCCTCGGCGACATGCTCGACCCGGCGACCGGACTGGCGATCGGGGAATGCCCGCGCGGGGCGGTGAAAGCGGCGGTCCAGCGGCTCTCCGGACTCGGCAGCCGCGCGGTGATCGGGCCGGAACTGGAGTTCTTCGTGCTCTCCGGCCAGGATGGTGCCTGGACCCGCTACGGGGATTCCTCGGGCAATGTCTACCGCGTCGGGCACCGCGGTGATCCCGACGGGCTGGCCCCGGCGCTGCTGACCATGCTGCGCGCGGCCGAACTGGACGTCACCGCGGTCAACCACGAGTTCGCCGCCGGGCAGTTCGAGGTCAACCTCGGCCACTCGACCGCGCTGGACGCCGCCGACCGCGCCTTCCGGTTCAAGCACGCGGTGCGCGAGTTCGTCGCCCGGCGCGGGCTGACCGCGACCTTCGTCGGCAAGCCGTTCAACGAGGAGGGCGGGTCGGGCTTCCACCTGCACCTGTCCCTGCTCGACGAGCACGGCCGCAACCAGTTCGCCGCCGCCGGCGCGCCCGCGGGACTGTCGGCCACCGCGCGGCACGCCGTCGGCGGCATCCTCCGCCACGCCCCGGCGCTGTGCGCGCTGCTGGCGCCCACGGTGAACGCCTACCGCAGGCTCGGCCCGGACACGCTGGCCCCCGCGCTGGCCGACTGGGGCATGGACAACCGCTCCACGATGGTGCGCGTGCCTCCGGAGCGCGGTGCCGCCACCCGGCTGGAGGTGCGCCTCGGTGACGCCGCGGCGAGCCCGTACCTGGCCGTGGCCGGGGTGCTGGCCGCGGTGGCGCTGGGCATCGAGGGCCGCGTGGAACCACCCGACCCGACCAGCGGCTACGGCTACGACGGCACCCGCGCGCCCGCGCTGCCGGAAACGCTCGACGCCGCGCTGGACGCGCTGGTCGCCGACGACGAGTTCGCCGACGCGGTCGGCAAGGACCTGGTGGCCGCCTTCGACCGGGTCAAGCGCGACGAGACGGCCCGCTTCCGGCGCTGGGTGACCGACTGGGAGCTGCGTGAGTACCTGCCGCACCTGTGACGCACTCCCGAGACCGAGCTGACGAGGATTCCCGATGCGCCTGGACGAGGTGGACCTGTCCGATGTGGACCGATTCCTGGAGCCCGAGGCCCCGTGGCGGATGTTCGACGTCCTGCGCGAGCAGAGCCCGGTGCACTGGCAACCCGAAGCGGCGCCGAACAGCGGGTTCTGGGCGGTCACCCGCTACCACGACCTGGTCGCGGTCAACCGCGACGCGGCGACCTTCACCTCCGAGCAGTTCACCAACCTGGAGGAGGTCACCGATCCGGCGCTGCGGGATCGGCGGCGTTCGCTGATGGAGACCGACGGCGAGCGGCACCGCGCCATGCGCCTGCTGCTCAGCCGTGAGTTCAGCCCGAAGCTGGTCTCGCAGTACGCGGTGTTCCTGCGCGGGCTGACCGCGTCCACCTTGGACAAGGCACTGGCCGCGGACTCGTTCGACCTGGTCGCGGAGATCGCCGCCGAACTGCCGATCATGGTGCTGGCCCGGCTGATGCTGGACGTGCCCGCCGAGGACACCGGCAAGCTCATCGCCTGGGGCAACCGGATCATCGGCAACAACGACCCCGACTGCGCCGACGTGCTGCTGGAGAGCGAGGACAGCGAGCGCTACAAGCACGTCCCGTTCCGCAGCCCGGCCGCGCTGGAGATCTTCGAGTACGGCCGGGAACTGGCCGGGAAACGCCGTGGCGGCACCGGCACCGACCTGGTCAGCAGGCTGGTGAACACCGTGCCCCGCGACGGGCTCCCGCTCACCCCGACCGATTTCGACAACTACTTCCTGCTGCTGGTGGTCGCGGGCAACGAGACCACCCGGCACGCCATCTCGGCCGCGGTGCACGCGCTCGCGGAGAACCCGGCGCAGTGGTGGCGGCTCAAGGAGGATCCGTCGCTGGTGGACACCGCGGTGGAGGAGTTCCTGCGCTGGTCGTCGCCGGTCTACCACTTCCGCCGGACCGCTACCCGGGACACCGAGATCAGCGGGCAGCGCGTGCGCGAGGGCGACAAGGTGGTGCTGTGGTTCGCCTCCGGCAACCGCGACGAGGCCGCCTTCGAGAAGCCGTACGAGTTCGACGTGGGCCGCAAGCCCAACGAGCACCTGACCTTCGGGCTCGGCGGCCCCCACTTCTGCCTCGGTGCCGCACTGGCCCGCCTCGAACTGCGGATCCTGTTCGAGGAGTTGCTGGCCAGGGTGGAGCAGATCCAGCTCGCGGGCCCGGTGACCCGGCTGCGGTCCAACTTCGTCAACGGGATCAAGACGCTGCCGGTGACCGTCACCAGGTGAAGCTCGTCGAAAGGCTGGACACGGTGGATCTTCCCTATTGGATCGGGCGTGCGGTCGAAGGGCACGGGCAGTGGACGTCGACCTTCGCGCCGTACGCGCGGCACCCCTCGCTGGAGATCAGCGACGACCGCTTCAGCACGGTCTTCGAGAACTACGAGAAGCTGCTGCACGGCAACTACCCGTTCTTCCACCCGCGCTACATCGGGCAGATGCTCAAACCACCGCACGAGGCCGCGGTGGTCGCCTACCTCAGCGCGATGCTGATCAACCCCAACAACCACTCCTCCGACGGCGGCCCGGTCACCGACCGGATGGAGCGCGAGGTGATCGACCAGCTCGCCACCATGTTCGGCTTCGACGGCCACCTCGGGCACCTCACCTCGAGCGGCACGATGGCGAACCTGGAGGCGCTCTACGTCGCCCGCTGCCTGCACCCGGACCGGGGCGTGGCCTACAGCTCGGCCAGCCACTACACGCACGAGCGGATGACCCGGCTGCTCGGCATGGACTCCTACGCGGTGCCCGCCGACCGGTACGGCCGGATGGACCTCGACGCGCTGGAGGACCTGCTGCGCACCGGGAAGGTGGGCACGGTCGTGTTCACCCTCGGCACCACCGGTGTCGGTGCCATCGACCCGCTGGCCGAAGCGATGGACCTGCGTGAGCGGTACGACGTGCGGTTCCACGTCGACGCCGCGTACGGCGGGTTCTACTCGGTGCTCGCGGGCACGCACGGGCTGGACCCGGCGCCGTGGGCGGCGATCCGCGACTGCGACTCGGTGGTGGTGGACCCGCACAAGCAGGGCCTGCAACCCTACGGCTGCGGTTCGGTGATCTTCGCCGACCCCGCGGTGGCGAAGTTCTACGTGCACGACTCGCCGTACACCTACTTCACCCCGGCGGACCTGCACCTGGGCGAGATCAGCCTGGAGTGTTCGCGGGCCGGCGCCGCGGCCGCCGCGCTGTGGTTCACCTTCCAGCTGCTGCCGCCGACCGCGGACGGGCTCGGTGAGGTGCTCGCGGCCAACCGGCGGGCCGCGCTGCGCCTGGCCGGGTTGATGGCGGACTCGGACCGGCTGCAACTGCACCAGGAACCCGATCTGGACATCGTCACCTATTTCCCCCGGATGACGGGGGCATCGCTGTCCGGGATCGACCGCGAGTGCGCGGCGATGCTGGAGGCCGGCATGCACGACGGCGCCGACCCGGTGTTCCTGAGCCTGATGCGGATCGACCGCGACACCTTCGCCGAACTGCACCCGGCGGTGCGGCCGGACGCGAAGGCCACCCGGATCCTGCGCAGCGTGCTGATGAAACCCGAGTCCGAGACCTATGTGGACGAACTGCACCAGCGCCTGGAGCGGCTGGGTGCGAGTCAGTGGAAAGAGGGCTGAGATGACCGAGACCACAGCGGCCGCCACGCACCCGGGGCCGCCACCGCCGCTGACCGACGGCGGCGCGGCACAACTGGAGTGGCTGCGGCGGATGCGGGCCGAGGAACCGGTGCACCGCGACGAGCACGGGGTGTTCCACATCGTCCGGTACGACGACGTGCGGCGGGTCGCCAGTGATCCCGGGGTGTTCTCCTCCGGGCTCAACCGCGACGTGCTCGGCGCGGAGGACATCACCCGCGGCAACCCGGCGTGGACCGACCCGCCCGACCACCGCAGGCTGCGGGCGCTGGTCGGCCAGGCGTTCACCCGGACCAACGTGCGCGAATACGAGCGGCGCACCTACGAACTGGGCAACGCGCTGCTCGACGAACTCGACGGCCAGGACCGGTTCGACCTGGTGGAGAAGTTCGTCTGGCCGCTGCCCGCGATGCTGATCGCCGAACTGCTGGGGGTACCGGTGTCGGATCGCCAGCTGTTCCTGAGCTACGCGGACAAGCTCGCGTCGCTGCAGGTCGGCGATCCGACCGACGACGAAGAGGGTTACGGCGGCATGATGAGCCGGGTCACCGGCGAGATCCGCGGCTACCTGACCGAGCAGTACCGGAGCAGGCTGGCCGCCCCCGGCGACGACCTGATCAGCAAACTCGCCGCGGCCGAGGACGACGGCAGCAGGCTGGACGAGGACGAGGTCGTCAACATCTGCCTGGCGCTGCTGTTCGTCGGGCACTTCAGCACCAACGGGCTGATCGGCAACATGCTGCTCTGCCTGGACGAGCACCCCGAGGTGGCGGCCCGCCTGCGCGCCGACCGGAGCCTGCTCCCGGCCGCGGTCGAGGAAGTGCTGCGGTACCGGCCGTCGGGAACCCGGTTCATGCGGGTGACCAGCCAGGACACCGAGGTGGCCGGCACCCCGATCCCGGCGCGGTCGCTGGTGATGCTGTGGTTCTCCTCGGCCAACCGCGACGAGCGGCGCTTCGAGCGGCCCGACGAGTTCGACATCGGCCGCACGCCCAACGGGCACATCAGTTTCGGGCACGGCATCCACTTCTGCGTGGGCGCCCCGCTGTCCCGAATGGAGGCGGCGGTCTCGGCGAACCTGCTGTTCGACCGCTTCGCCGACCTCCGCATCGAAAGCGGTGACCCGCTGCCCTTCTACGAGCAGGGCATGTGGGCGCCGCGGCGGATCCCGGTGGCGGTGCGCCGGGCGTGACCGGGGCGCGGAGGCGACCCTGAGACCCAAGGAGAGGAACGAAATGGCCGAGACCGAAGAGAAGAAGCGCGAAGAAGGCAACTTCATCAAGAACTACATCAACGACATCCTCGGCAGCACCAAGGACCTGGTCGAGCGGGACAAGAACACCATCTTCCTGTACCTGGCCAGCATCGTGCGCAGCACCGAAGGCGTCATCGACCGCGTGCTGCAGGAGGTGGAGTACGCCGAGAACGACATCTGGGGTTCGATCAAGGCGCCGGTCAGCAGCGGGGACAACACCGCGCACATCAACGAGCTGACCGAGCTGAAGGCCTCGCTCGACGACCTCAACGCGAAGATCGACAAGCTGTCCTCGGCCAAGCTCTACACCGACCGCGACGACAGCTGACGTTCGCCTTCCGCGATCAGGGCCCCGATCCCGCGCCTGGGATCGGGGCCCTTCGCGTGTGCCGTGACAGAGGAAGGCCCCGCTCCCAACGGAAGCGGGGCCCACGGAACGCGCGGGGCTCAGCCGACCGGAGCGCTGTTCTTCTCGATGAAGGCGGCGATGTCCCCGATGGACCGGAAGTTGTCCAGGGTGAGGTCGCCGCCGCGCACCGCGATGCCGAACTCCTTCTCCAGCCAGACCACGATCTGCACGGCGAACAGCGAGTTCAGGTGCCCGCCGGCGAACAGGTCCTCGTCGTCGGGCAGGGTCTTGCCGCCGAGGTGCGCGGTGATGTACTCACGCACCGTGGCCAGGTGGTTCTCCATGGGTGGCACCTTTCGCTCAGGCGTATTCGTAGAAACCGCGACCGCTCTTCACCCCGTGCAGCCCGGCGTCGACCAGCCGGGTCAGCAGCGGGCACGGCCGGTACTTGCTGTCCCGCAGGCTGTCGTGGATCACCTCCAGCGACAGCAGGACGGTGTCGAGGCCGATCAGGTCGGCGGTGGCCAGCGGCCCCATCCGGTGCCCGAAGCAGTCCTTGAACAACCGGTCGATGTCGGCGGCCGAATCGGCGACGCCCTCGTGCAGCAGGAAGATCGCCTCGTTCACGGTCAGCATCATCACCCGGTTGGTGACGAAGCCCGCCGCGTCGTTGACCACGATGCTGTCGCGACCCACCTTGCGGAACAGCGTCTGGGTCCGCTCCACCGTCTCGGCCGAGGTGTGCGTCCCGCGGATCACCTCGACCAGCGGCTTGAGCGGTGCGGGATTCATGATGTGCGTGCCGATCACCCGGTCCGCCCGCTCGGTGCGTCCCGCCAGCCGGGTGATCGAGATGGCCGAGGTGTTCACCCCGATCACGCAGTGCGGCGGGCAGATCGAGTCCAGCTGCGGGTACAGGGCCTCCTTGACCTCCCGCTTCTCGGTGACGTTCTCCACCACGAAGTCGCTGTTCTTCAGGTCGTGCGGATTGGCGGAGAACACGATGCGATCGGTCACCTCCGCCGGGTCCAGCCGCGGCAGGGAGGCGTCGACCAGCGGATAGCATGCGACGTTCCGCTCGATCAGCTCACGGGACCTGGTCAGCGCCGCCTCGGCGGTGTCGACCAGCACCACCTGGTGCCCGGCCGCGGCGAACAGGTGCGCCACCCCGGTGCCCATCGTGCCCGCACCGACCACCCCGATGTTCTCTTTGTCAGCCATCACAGCCTCACCCTCGGATTCGTCTCGATTCGCACGTCCGCCGGCCACCCGGCCGGGTCCAAGCCGTGGCGGCACAGGAACGCGTAGGTCAACCGCTCCAGGCCGATGCCCGCGCAGCCGGTGATCACCGGGCCGGGTCCGCCGTCGTGCGGCCGGATGCCGAACGACCTGCCGAAGAAGTCGTCGTGGAAGTTGAACGAGGCCGCGGCGAGGGTCCGGTCCGGTCCGATCGGCAGCCGCAGTTCGTACTTGAGTTCCAGCATCCGCTGCGACCACGCCCGCTGCGGGGACTCGACGCTGCCGAAGAACGGGTCGTTGCCGACCTCGCAGTGCCCGCCCAGCCCCAGTTCCGTGGCGAACGCGGTGGTCAGCTCCAGCATGCGGCGGCGCTGGTCGAGCACCCGCTCCCGCGTGCCGAGGAAGACGATCTCGCGGATGGTGAAGTCCCACAGGCGTTCCAGCGAGCGCCAGTACCGCGACTCGTGGCGGAAGGACTTGCCGCGCGCGGTGATCACCAGGCCGGGGGCGGGCAGCGGCTGGTCCTGCAGGTGCCGGTAGGTGTGGTAGCACATGGTCGGCGGCAGGCAGTGCGAGGTGTCGCCGCAGTAGTCCAGCAGGCCGGGCAGCTCGCCGTCACCGGCCTGGACGTCGGTGAGGAAGCCGCGGTAGTTGTCCGCGTCCGCGTGCAGCCGGGTGACCAGCATCAGGAAGTGCGGGAACGAGGTGAAGTACCCGCACCGGCGCATCGTCTCGGTCGCGATCAGCGTCGGGTACCGGTACTGCCGCGCGCCGAACTCGGCGGCGACCAGGTTCGTCAGCCGCCGGTCGAAGTACTCCATCAGCGCGGTGACGGCCGGGCCGAGCGCGAACTGCCCCGGTCCCATGTGGACGAGTTCCCCCGAGGCGAGCAGTTCCTCGGCGACGTCGTGCACCTCGCCGGCGTGGGGCGAGGTCCAGACGACCCGCGGCGGCCCGGCGCGCTGCGGGCGGACCTCCTCGTCGGCCATCCGGTTGACCTTGGCCGCCAGCTCGGCGGCATCGGCGGGGCCGTCGGTGCTGAGCACCACCTCGGTGAGGTCGCCGCCGTGCCCTGGCAGTTTGAAGTCCACAATGGACTCGGACAGGAAGTAGATGCGCTGCGCCAGTTCGCCGGCCAGTTCGGCGGGGAGCGGTTCGGTCAGCGCGATGTGGTGTTCGGCCATGGGTGCCTCCTCGGCGGTAGCGCTCAGCTGGGCACGCCGAGCAGGCTGGCGACGATGTCGCGCTGGATTTCCGAGGTGCCGCCGTAGATCGTGCCGCCGAGTGCGTCACGGAGCTCGCGTTCGACGCCGAAATCGGTGAGGTACCCGCGGGCGCCGTGCAACTGGACCGCGTCGAGCATGGAACTGAGGTGGCTTTCGCTGATCGCCAGCTTGGCGATCGCGGCGTCCAGCGGCGCCAGGTGGCCTTCGCGCTTGCGCCAGGCGACCTTGTACAGGGCCAGCCTGGCCAGCTCCAGGCGGACCTTCATGTCGGCGATGCGGTGGCGGACCGCCTGGTTCGTGCCGATCGGCCTGCCGAACTGCACGCGGTCGCGGGCGTGGGCGACGCAGTCGTCGAGCACCCGGTCCATCACGCCGATCTGGCTGGCGAACAGCAGGCTGCGCTCCCAGTCGATGGAGCTGGTGAACAGGTTGAACCCGTTGCCCTCGGCGCCGAGCAGGTTGGCCGCGGGCACCCGGCAGCCGTCGAGTTCCACCTGACCCATCTCGGTCGACCGCAGCCCGGCCTTGTCCCAGCTGCGGCTCACCGATACCCCGGGCAGGTCCTTGGTCACCACGAACGCGGTCAGGGCGCCGGCCGCCGGGGCGTCCGGGCCACCGGTGCGGGCGAAGGTCAGGAAAACGTCGGCGACCGGAGCGTTCGAGATGAAGGTCTTGGTGCCGTGCAACACGTATTCGTCGCCCTCGCGCACGGCGGTGGTGCGCATGCCGAGTACGTCCGAGCCGGATTCGGGCTCGGTCAGCGCGTGCGCGCCGATCAGCGAACCGTCGGCCAGTCCCGGCAGGAAGCGCTTCTTCTGCTCCTCCGTGCCGTGCTCGACCAGGTAGACCGCGCACGCCCAGAGGTGGTTGTTCAGCGCGAACACCAGGCCGTTGTCCCGGCAGCCGTACCCGAGCGCCTCCAGCCCGACGGCGATGGTGACCGGGTCGAGCCCGGAACCGCCGTAGCCGGTGGGGATCGGCCAGCCGGTCAGGCCGAAGGCCGCGCACTTCTTCCACGAGTCCCGGTCCAGCCGGGCCTGCCGGTCGCTCTCGGCCGCCGCTTCGCTCAGCTCGGTCCTGGCGAACCGGATGACCGACCGGCGCAGTGCCGCTTGCTCGGCAGTGATGCTGAAGTCCACCGAAGGATGCCCTCTCGTCCGCAGGTTGGGGAGTTACGCAGGGTTCCGGTCGCGCTCGCGGGCGGCCAGCGGCCGCACCAGCATTTCCGTCCGCAGTTCGACGATCAGGCGGTGCAGCGCGGCCGGATGCTCTCCGGTGAGCCACTCGTCCGCCGCCGCCAGGTTCTCCGGCGTGAGTTCCCAGCCGGGGAAGAGGTGGACCACCGCGGGCAGCGCGCGCTCGCTGGACCGCCGCGCCCAGAGCTCGCCGATCTCCGCGAAGTAGCGGGCGCCGTACCCGGCCAGCAGCTCGCGCTGCGCGGGGTGGCGGAAACCGCCGATGACGGCGTCGCTGACGGCGTTGGGCAGTTCGTCGTCGCTCAGCGCCCGCCGCCATGCCTCGGCTTTGGCTTCCGGGGTGGGTCGCAGGGCGCGGGCGCGTTCGGCCTGGCGGCGGCCCGCGGCGGTGTCGTCGAGTTCGAGTGCCTCGTCGATTTCCTTGTCGCCGGAACGGCCGTGGGCGACCAGGGCTTGCAGCAGCCGCCAGCGCAGGTCGGTGTCCACGGTCAGCCCGGCCAGCGGTGCGGTCCCGTCCAGCCAGCCGGACAGGTGGTCGAGCAGCGCGTCCTCCAGCGGGGCCGCGGCCAGCGCGTTGACGAAGGTGAGTTGCCGGTCGGAGCCCGGTTCGGCGCCGGCGGCCAGCTGAAGCAGCACGCGGGTGAACTCCGGCCAGCCGTGCTGCCGCGCCCAGCCGGGATCGGCGTAGGAATCGAGCGCGGTCCGCGCCTGGGTGAGCAGCGCTTCCACCACGCTCAGCTCGGTCTCGGCGGCGATGCCCCCGGCCACCAGCTTGACGTAGTCCCGGGCGCGGAACTCGGCCGTGCGGGTCATCTCCCAGGCCGCCGACCAGCAGAGGCTGCGGGGGAGCGGGTCGGTGATGTCGGCGATGCGGTCGATCAGCGTGGTCAGCGACCGCGGGTCCAGGCGCAGGCTGCAGTAGGTCAGGTCGTCGTCGTTGACCAGCACCAGCTCGCCCGCCGGAACGCCGGTGAGTTCGGGGACCGGGGTCAGCCCGCCGGTCACGTCCAGCTCGATCCGGTGGGCGCGTGCCAGTTTCCCGGTGTCGCCGGAGCGGTAGACACCGATGGCGACCCGGTGGGTCCGGCGCTCACCGGCCCCGGGCTCGGCGCCGCTCTGCTCGACGGCGAAGCTGGTGAACCGGCCTTCGCCATCGACTTCGTACCGCGGCCGCAGGGTGTTCAGCCCGGTGGTTTCCAGCCATTGCGCGCTCCACCACGACAGGTCGCGGCCGGAGGCTTCTTCGAGCGCGGCGAGCAGGTCGGCGAGCGTGGCGTTGCCCCAGGCGTGCTTGCCGAAGTACAGCCGCAGCCCGGCGAGGAAGTTGTCCTGGCCGACGTAGGCGACCAGTTGCTTGAGCACGCTCGCGCCCTTGGCGTAGGTGATGCCGTCGAAGTTCACCTCGACCGCGTGCAGGTCCACGATGTCCGCCGCGATCGGGTGTGTCGACGGGAGCTGGTCCTGCTGGTACGCCCAGGCTTTTTCGACGTTGGCGAAGCTGGTCCAGGCGTTGCGGTACTCGGTGGCTTCGGTCAGGGCGAGCACGCTGGCGAAGGTGGCGAAGGACTCGTTGAGCCAGAGGTCGTCCCACCAGCGCATGGTGACCAGGTCGCCGAACCACATGTGCGCCATTTCGTGGAGCAGGGTCTCGGCACGGCGCTCGTAGGCGTAGTGCGTGACGCGTGACCGGAACACGAAGTCTTCGAGGAAGGTGACGGCGCCGGCGTTCTCCATCGCGCCCGCGTTGAACTCCGGCACGAAGAGCTGGTCGTACTTGCCGAACGGGTACGGCGTGCCGAACTTCTCGTGGTAGAAGGCGAAGCCCTGCTTGGTCTCGGTGAACAGCCGCTCGGCGTCGAGGTGCTCGGCCAGCGAGGCGCGGCAGTAGAGGCCCAGCGGGATCTCGCCGTGGCTGTCGACGTAGGTGTCGTGCCACGAGGCGAACGGGCCCGCGACGAGCGCGACCAGGTAGGTCGACAGCCTGCCACTCGGGGTGAACACCGTGGTGACCGCGCCGTTCGCGGCCGGACGGGTGGCAGCGGGGGTGGTGTTGCTGACGACCGACCACTCGGCGGGCGCGGTCACTTCGAGTTCGAAGCTCGCCTTCAGATCGGGCTGGTCGAAGCAGGCGAACACGCGCTTGGCGTCGGCGGTCTCGAACTGCGTGTAGAGGTAGACGCTCTCGTCGACCGGGTCGACGAAGCGGTGCAGGCCCTCGCCTGTGTTCATGTACCGGCACTCGGCGTGCACCACGAGTTCGTTGGTCTCGGCCAGTTCGGGCAGCGCGATACCGTCCTCTTCGCGGTAGCCGGAGACGTCGAGCGGGGTGCCGTTGAGCGTGGCGGAGTGGACCCGGTCGGCGATCAGGTCGATCCAGCTCGACGCGTGCCGGGAACCGGTGAACCGGACCGTGGTGGCCGAGGAGAAGGTCGGGCCGCCGGTGAGGTCGAGCGTGATCCGGTACGACTCGACGGCCAGCAACGCCGCGCGCTGCTCGGCCGCGACGCGGGACAGGTTGGGACTGGCCACGGAAAACCCCTCGCTCGTGCGGTAGGCGGTAACCGTCAAACTAGCGAGGGGAAAGCGTGCGGAAAACGTCGTTCATTGAACGCCAAATGAGACGCGGAAAACCGAGCGGAATGCGATTGAACGGCGTTTCTCAGCGACGGGCGTGCTGTGCCAGCAAACGCGCGACGGCCCAATCCTGGGCAGCCACCCCGACCGATTTGAACACCGTGCGCCCTTTTGCCTCCGGGGGCGCCGACAACGCGTCCCCGAGTTCGAGCACGTCACCGCGTCGCAGCAACCCGTTGTCCAGCGCGTGCCGGATTTCCCCGGCTTCCCCGGCCGCGGCGAACTGGTCGACCAGCACCACCGACGCGGTGCCCAGCAACTCGGCGGGAAGCTCCCGCATGGATGGGCGGAACGAGCCGATCGCGTTGACGTGCACGCGTTCCGGTAGCGCGGAAAGCTCGAACAGGGGATCGGCGGACGAGGTCGCACAGCACACCACGTCGGCGGTGGCCACCGCGTCGGCCGCGTTCTCGGCGACCCGCAGGCGCACGTGCGGGAACTCGGCGGCCAGGGTGTCCAGCAGCGGGCCCATCCGCCGCGCACTCCGGTTCCACACGCTCAGGTCGCGGATTTCCCGGACCGCCAGTACCGCGCGGACCTGGTCAGCGGCCTGTGCTCCGGCCCCGAGCAGGGCGAGCCCGGTGGCGTCCGGTGCGGCGAGCAGATCCGTCGCGACCCCCGCCACGGCGCCCGTGCGCAGGGCGGTGACCGCACCGGCCTCGGCGGTGAGCTGGCCGCCGTCGTCCGTCCACACCAGAGTCGCGACGATGGCCGGGTCGCGGTCGAGCACCACGCCCGCCGTCTTCACCACGGCCGCGCCGCTGGGGGCGTGGTGCGCGGTCATCACCAGTACCGCCTGCTCATCGGTGCCGAAGACGAGCCGGGGTGGCTGGGAGAAGTGCCCGGCGGCCAGGTCGGCGAACGCCTCGCGGACCGCGTCGACGGCCGCGGGCATGCCGACCGCCGCGCGGACGTCGGCGGCGCTGTAGTTCCCCAGTGCGAGCATGGCTTCCTCTTTCAGATGTGCCAGCCTCTTTCAGACTTGCCAGTCGCGCAGCACCGCTTCGTGGTGCGCACCGGGCGGCGGGGGCGCGGCGGGCGTCCCGGTGCCGGTACGGGAGAACTCCGGCGCCGGGGCGGGCTGGCGGATCCCGTCGCGGGTGAAGAACCGGCCCCTGGCCTGGTGGTGCGGGTGCTCGGCGACCTCGTCGAGCGAGAGCACCGGGCTGACGCAGGCATCGGTGTCTTCGAAGACCTTCGTCCAATGGTCACGCGGGTGCGCGGCGAACGCGCCGGCGAACCGGGCGCGCAGCACCGGCCAGCCGTCACGGTCGGCCTGGCCGGGCAGGTCTTCCCCGGCCAGGCCGAGCCCGTCGAGCAGGGCGCGGTAGAACTGCGGCTCGATCGCGCCGACGGCGACCCAGCGGCCGTCGCGGCAGGTGTAGGTGTCGTAGAAGGGGGCCCCGCCGTCGAGCAGGTTGTCCCCGCGTTCGTCCTGCCAGGAGCCGTAACCCCGCAGCATCCAGATCATCTGCATGAGCAGCCCGGTGCCGTCGACCATCGCCGCGTCGACCACCTGACCGAGCCCGGAGCGCTCCCGCTCCCACAGCGCCGCCAGCACCCCGGCGACCAGGAACAACGAGCCACCACCGAAATCGCCGACCAGGTTGAGCGGGGGCGCGGGGCGCTCGCCGGTGCCGATCGCGTGCAGCGCGCCGGTCAGCGCGAGGTAGTTGATGTCGTGGCCGGCGCGGTCGGCGAGCGGGCCGGTGCGGCCCCAGCCGGTGATCCGGCCGTAGACCAGCCGGGGATTGCGGGCGTGGCAGTCCTCCGGGCCGAGGCCGAGGCGCTCGGCGACGCCCGGCCGGAACCCTTCGAGCAGCACGTCCGCGCGGTCGGCGAGGCGGCGCACCAGGTCGAACCCGCCGGCCGACTTCAGGTCCGCGACCAGCGCTCGCTTGCCGCGCAGGAGGTGGTCCGGCCGGCCGCCGGTGAGGTCGAACCCCCCGCCGGGCCGGTCCACCCTGACCACGTCGGCGCCGAGATCGGCCAGCAGCATCGCGGCGTGCGGCGCGGGCCCGAGTCCGGCCAGTTCGAGGACACGGAGTCCGGCCAGCGGCCCGGGCGGTGCGCTCACGGCTCCTCCTCGCGGCGGGCGATGCGGTAGGTGATCACCCTGCCATCGTTCCTGGCCGAGTCACCCGCCGTGTCCAAAATGGATGGACAAATCACGGTGACCATTCTACCTGCCGGTGGATCACTCGGACGAATCGGTCATTCGCGGGCACGACAACGCTGCGCGGGGGAGCGCCGCGTTGTTGCGGAGGCGAGACTTCCGTTGCTAGGCTCGGATTGTCAGTATGCCTTGACGTGGTGGGGCCTGGGGGTCGTCTGCCGATTGCACACCACTATTACGTCCGCCCGTTTCATTGAACCATGAATTCCAGAATTCTTCCGTGAACCGATTATTCCTGTGGGGTGCTGATGGTGCAGCCGGGTGGCGGCGTTCGTGGTGCGTCGGGGGCCTGCGCGGACTGGGTCCGCGCCGAGCTCCAGGGGTGCCCGGTGGAACTGGTCGCGGTCGCCGACCTGTCGGTCTCTGGCTCGCCACGGCGCGCGGGCGAGGACGGAGCGCACGTGGAGTCGCTGGCCGAAGCCGACGGCGAACTGCCGCCGATCCTGGTGCACGGCCCGTCGATGCGGGTGATCGACGGCGCGCACCGGGTGCGCGCCGCGCTGGTGCGCGGGAGCACGCACATCCGGGCGCGGTGCTACGGGGGCGGCGAGGCGGACGCGTTCGTGTTGTCGGTGTACCTGAACACCACGCACGGCCTGCCCCTGGCCAGGGCCGATCGGCGGGCGGCGGCGCAGCGGATCCTCGCCTCGCACGCGCACTGGTCGAACCGGCGGATCGCGGCGGCGGCCGGGCTGGCGGCGGGCACGGTCGCGGCGCTGCGCGAGCGTTCGACCGGCCAGGACGAGCAGTTGAACGGGCGGGTGGGCCGCGACGGCCGCCGCAGGCCGGTGAACGCGGCGGTGGGCCGCCGCCTGGCCGGGAAACTGCTGGCGGAGGAACCGGAGGCCTCGCTGCGCTCGATCGCGCGGCGGGCCGGGGTCTCGCCGGCGACGGTGCAGGACGTGCGGCGGCGGTTGCAGGCCGGGGACGACCCGGTGCCCGCGCAGCGGCGGGCCCATCAGCGGCCTGCCGCCGGGGGCCGGGCGTGGCAGGTGTCGGCGGCGGAGCTGCGGCGGTCGCTGGAGCAGCTGAAGCGGGATCCGGCGCTGCGGTTCAGCGAGACCGGCCGGGGCCTGCTGCGGTGGCTCGACCGGCACGCCGGGGGCATGGAGGAGTGGGCGCAGCTCGCCCGGTCGGTGCCGGGCCACAGCACCTCACCGGTGGCGGACTTCGCGCGGATGTACGCGGCGGCGTGGTCGGATCTGGCGGCTTCGCTGGAAGACGACCGTCCGGCGGAGCTGGGCGTGGCGCAGTACTGAACACCGGAACGAGGAAGGCGCTGACGATGAGCAATCCGTTCGACCAGGAAGACGGCGTGTTCCTGGTGCTGGTCAACGACGAGGGACAGCATTCGCTGTGGCCCGCCTTCGTCGGCGTGCCCAGTGGCTGGACCAAGGTCCACGGTGAGGCGAGCCGTCAGGAGTGCCTGGACTACGTCGAGGCCAACTGGACCGATCTGCGGCCCAAGTCCCTGATCGAGGCGATGAGCCGCGCGGAGTGACCACCCCCTGATCCGCTGAATCCGTGCGCGAGCCGACTGCTGCGCCGCCACCACCGTGCGCCTGCGAGCCGGCCGATGAGCCGAGCGACGAGAACGGTCTCGTGCCGCACCCGCCCACCCGGACAACACTTTGGTGCGAACGGCGTACCGGCCTGATGCCCTTGGCCTGGCCGTGCGCCACGCTGGGGAGGTCACCGGTGGGGTGCCGAACGCATCGCCACGCATGACGACGACCGCCGCCGGGCGTACATGGGGGGAGGCGCTGCGCCACCTCGGTCAGGCGATCGGCGATGGCGTTGACCGGACGACCTTCGTGCCCACCCCCAAGCCGAGACCCCGCGGCGACCTTCACCGCACCTACGTGCTGAGGAGCACCGTGACCACCCCTGCTTACCGTGACCCGTCGTTCCCGATCGAGGAGCGGGTGGAAGACCTGCTCGCGCGCCTGACCCTGGAGGAGAAGGCCGGGCAGCTGACCCAGTTCTTCTACCTGGGCGACCTCGGCGAGGTCCCGGGGGATCTGGACATCGACTCGCTGCCGCCCGAGCACCGCGCCTACGTGGACCAGCCTCGGATGGTGGAGGCCGCCGTGAGCCGTGGCACCGCCGGGTCGGTGCTGTTCGTCAAGGACCCCGCCACCGCCAACCGGCTGCAACGCCTTGCCGTGACCGAAGCCCGCCACGGCATCCCGCTGATCTTCGGGTACGACGTGATCCACGGTCTGCGGACGATCTTCCCGGTGCCCATCGCCCTGGCCGCGAGCTGGTGCCCGCCGACGATGGAGCAGGCGCAGGCGGTCGCGGCACTCGAGGCGCGCGCGGCGGGTATCCACTGGACGTTCGCACCGATGATCGACATCGCCCGCGACCCGCGCTGGGGCCGCATCGTCGAAGGAGCAGGCGAGGACCCCGTGCTCGGTGCGGCGGTCGCCGCCGCCCAGGTGCGTGGTTTCCAGGGCGACCTCGGTGAGGGCCACGTCCTGGCCGGTCCCAAGCACCTGGCCGGGTACGGCGCCCCTCGTGGCGGCCGTGACTACGACGACGTCGAGATCTCCGACTCCGAGCTGTGGAACGTGTACCTGCCGCCCTTCCGCGCGGCGGTGCGGGCCGGAGCGGGCAACGTCATGAGCGCCTACATGGACCTCAACGGCGTCCCCGCCTCCGGCAACCGCTGGCTGCTCACCGACGTGCTGCGCGACGAACTCGGCTTCGAAGGTTTCGTCGTTTCGGACGCCAGCGCCGTGCGCAACCTCGAGACCCAGCACTTCGCGGAAAACCTCACCGATGCCGGCGCTCGCGCGGTGGCGGCCGGTCTGGACATGGAGATGACCATGTTCGACCCCGCTTTCGCCCACCTCCCGGAGGCGGTCGCCGGCGGCATGGTGTCCGAGCACAGCATCGACCAAGCCGTGCGCCGGGTGCTCACCGCCAAATTCCGCCTCGGCCTGTTCGAGAATCCGTACGCCGACGAGGACCGGGCCGCAGTGACGCTGTCCGCGACCGAGCACCGCGAGACCGCCCGCACCGCGGCCGAACGCACGATGGTGCTGCTGAGGAACACCAAGCACACACTGCCCTTGCGCGCCGACGCCTTGACCTCTGTCACGGTCATCGGCGAACTCGCCGACAGCAAGCGCGACACCCTCGGCCCATGGGTCTTCGCCCACGACACCGCCGAAACCGTCACCGTCCTGGAAGGACTGCGCGCCCGCCTGGGCGACGCGGTGACCGTGCGGCACGCACCCGGAGCTGGAATCCCCGCCCGCACCTACCCCTCCATGTTCGACCGGATGGACCCCACCGTCGCCCGGACCGCCGACGACCATGACGACGACGCCGAGATCGCTCGCGCGGTCGAGCTGGCCGCGGCGAGCGACGTGGCCGTCGTCGTGGTCGGGCAGCGGCAGAACCAGATCGGCGAAAACGCCTCGACGAGCACCCTGGACCTGCCCGGCCGGCAGCTCGAGCAACTCCAGCGGGTCGTCGCCACCGGCACCCCGGTGGTCCTCGTGGTGATGTCCGGGCGGCCGCTGGACCTGCGCTGGGCGGACGAGCACGTCCCCGCGATCGTCCAGGCCTGGTACCCCGGCACCCGGGGCGGCGACGCCGTGGCGTCCGTCCTGTCCGGCGACGTCTCCCCGGCTGGCCGGCTGCCCTTCACCTGGCCGCGGCACGTCGGTCAGGTGCCGATGGTCTACGCACACCACCGGACCTTCGCGCCGCAGGATCAGGACAAGCGATATTGGGAAGAGGAGAGCACGCCGCTCTACCCGTTCGGGCACGGGCTGTCCTACGCTGACTTCGCGTATTCCGGCCTCCGGCTGGGCAGCGAATCCATCACCGTCGGCGAAACCACGACGGTGTCGGTCGACGTCACCAACACCTCCGACCGCGACGCCGACGAGGTCGTCCAGCTCTACGTGCACCAGCGCTACGGCAGCTCGTCCCGGCCGGTCCGTGAACTCAAGGGCTTCGAACGAATCCCGGTACCGACGGGGGAAACCCGCACGGTGACCTTCGAACTCGGGCCCGACCAACTGCGCTACTGGAGCGCCGTGACACGCGGCTGGGTGCAGGACCCGACCACACTGGACGTCTGGGTCGGCGGCGATTCAACGGCCGACCTGGCCGCGGTTCTCGACATCAAGGCTTGAGCACCCTCTCATGTCCACCTCATCGCAGTTCACGGTGGGGCAGTGGCTGTCCGACCCGCGGAGCAACGCGGCCCTCGGACGCCTGCTGGCGCGGACCGGTGCCGCACCGGCCTGGTAAGAAGTCTCACCCCGGACCGGTTCGCGGACAAGATCGTCATCGTCATCGTCGGCAACCACCAGCAAGCCATCGACCGCTACCGCGAAGCGCTCGCCGGGTTCCGCGACCTCGGATTCACCTCCGAACTGGTCATCGTCCTGGACCACCTCGGCCAATCCCACCTCGCCCTCGCACAACACGACCAAGCACGCACGGCATGGGAAGAGGCCCGGACCCGGATCTCCCCAGTCCCCTGATAGCGAAGTTCTCGTGACCGCTCACCCCCGCGCGAGCCGCGCATCACTCCCCGCCGTCCTGGCATTCGGTGACCACCGCGGCCGGGTGGGGGTTGAGGGCCGGCTACGCGTGGAGCCGGCGCCAAGGAGCGGCTTTGATTCCGACCCCGGGGTGATGTGCGTCGCATGGTGTCAGGTTTTTCTTCGACGCGGTGTCTTGTGCTCGAACCCAGGGAGAGAAGGACACCATGAGCAAGAACATCGAGGTGGCCGTGGTCGGCGGCGGATATGCCGGTGTCATGGCGGCCAATCGCTTGACGCAGCGCGACGACGTGACGGTGACCGTGGTCAATCCGCGTCCGGTCTTCGTTCCGCGGCTGCGCCTGCATCAGCTGGTGGGCGGGACCCATGATGCGGTCGTCGACTTCACGGAAGTCCTCGCCGAGGGCGTCCGGTTGGTCGTCGACAGCGCGACACGGATCGCTTCGGCTGAGCGCAGTGTGACTCTGGCCGAAGGCGGGAGTCTCGGCTACGACTACCTGATCTACGCGGTGGGCAGCGGCAGTGCCGGCCCGCGGGTGCCGGGCGCGGCCGAGTTCGCTTATCCGATCTCCACGTTGGAGGCGGCGCGGCTACTGCGGTCAGTGCTCGACGACACGCCCGTGACGGCCGCGGTGACGGTCGTCGGAGGCGGGCCGACCGGTATCGAGACCGCCGCGGAGCTGGCGGAACAGGGCCGCACCGTCACACTGGTCTGCGGCGGTGTCCTCGGACCGTACCTGCACCCCCAAGCCCGGCGCACCGCCCGCAAATACCTCGCCAAGCTGGGGGCCGAGGTGGTGGAAGGCTCGGAGGCGTCGGTCACGGCGGTGACACGCGAGGCGGTGGAACTCGGTGATGGCCGCACGGTGGCGAGTCAGGTCACCATCTGGACCGCGGGCTTCGGCGTGCCCGACCTGGCGGCCGAGAGCGGGTTGCACACCGACTCCGCCGGGCGCCTGCTCACCGACGAAACGCTGACCAGCATCGACGATGAGCGCATCGTCGCCGCGGGTGACTCGTCAGCACCATCCGACCTGCCCTTCCGGATGAGCGCCTACGCCGCGGGCTGCCTGGGCGCCCATGCCGCCGACACCGTCCTGAATCGGATAGGGGGTGAGCGGCCGGCCCCGATCGACCTGTCGTTCCCGGCCATGTGCCTCAGCTTCGGCCGCCGCACCGGGATCTTCCAGCTCGGCCGGAAGGACGACACCGCGATGCGGATCTACTTCAGCGGGCTCATGGGCAGGACGCTCAAAGAATTCTCCTGCGCCGCCAGCGTCAAACACCTGGTCACCGAAGCACGCAAGCCCGGCTCGCACTCCTGGCCCAAGGACGGCAAGCACAGGCCGCAGCTGCTGCAGGCCCAGCACCGCGACGCGCACGCAACCCACGGCCGCTGACGGAAGAGGACTCCATGGACACCACGGGCGGTCCCGGCGCGCAGCGGCGGGCCGGCAGCGAAGCAGCGAGCCTCAACAGCGACGAACACGACACCGTCGACGCCACGCAGGCCTTTGTCGCACACCGCAATCTGCTGTTCACCGTCGCCTACGAACTGCTCGGATCAGCCGCCGACGCCGAAGACGTCCTGCAGGACACCTGGCTGCGATGGGTGAAGGTCGATGTGACCGACGTGCGCGACCAGCGCGCCTACCTGATGCGAATCACGACCCGGCAGTCACTCAACCGGCTGCGCTCGATGAAACGCCGCAGGGAGGCATACGTGGGCTCCTGGCTACCGGAGCCACTGCTCACCGCACCGGATGTGGCCGCCGATTTCGAACTCGCCGAAAGCGTGTCGATGGCGCTGATGCTCGTTCTCGAGACCCTGACCCCGACCGAACGAGCGGTGTTCGTGCTGCGAGAAGCATTCGGGATCGGCTATGACGACATCGCGGCCGCGGTCGACAAGAACCCCGCTGCCGTGCACCAGATCGCCCACCGTGCCCGCCGCCACGTCGAAGCTCGCCGGCCGCGCCGCGCGGTCACCGCACAGCAAGCCCGGGCGGCCCTCGAAGCTTTCCAGCGAGCGCTCGAAACCCGGGACCTGCAGGGCCTGCTCGACGTACTCGCCCCCGACGTGGTCGCGATCAGCGACGGCGGTGGCATCAAGCAGGCCACCCCGCGTCCGGTTGTCGGAGCCGACAAGGTGGCCCGGTTCATCGTCGGCGGCCTCACCAGGAACGACGTGCCGCTCACCGTCGAGCCGACCGTGCTCAACGCCGGCCCGGCACTGGCTCTGCACGTCGGCGGTCAACTCGACGGCGTCATCGTGATCCATGTCGAGGACACCCGCATCACCGGCCTGTACTACGTCCGCAACCCGCAGAAACTGACCCACATCGACTCCGCGACCCCGCTCACCCTGCGATGACCACCGGTCACGGCCCGACTGTTCGAGGAGCAGACATGACCCCGCGGGCACCACTCGCCACCGGCACACCTCCGTCACGCTGGCCGGCGGTGGCCGGAGTCGTCGTCCTGCTCACGGCGATCACGAGCATATTGCTCGTCGCGTTCGCCTGGCCGTCGGTGCGGTCGTCGGTGCACGATGTGCCCATCGCTGTCGCCGGGCCGGCCGGCGCGGTCGCGCAGATCCGTACCGCACTCGACCAGCGTCTGCCGGGCGGCTTCGAAATCACCGAAGTCGCCGATACCGAAGCGGCGAACCGACTTGTCCGCGACCGGCAGGTGTATGGGGCCATAGACCTCAGTTCCGGCACCCCGCGGGTCATCGTCGCCTCCGCCGCCAGCACCGCGGTAGCCCAGACCCTGCAGACCATGGCGACCGGCCTCGGGCAGGCGGGCGGGCCCGGCACACCGGTCACCGTCCGCGACCTCGCCGCCCTGCCCGCCGACGACCCGCGCGGCGCCGGCCTGGCCGCAGGCGCACTGCCACTGGTCATGGGCGGACTGCTCGCCGCGGTGCTGCTGACCAAACTCGTCCACGGCACCGTCCGGCGGATCACCGGGGCACTCGCCTTCGCGGCCACCGGCGGCCTCGCGGTGGCGGCCATCCTGCAGTTCTGGCTCGGCTCTCTGAGCGGGTCCTACCCAGCCAACACCGGCGCCATCGCCCTGACCGTCGCGGCGACCTCCCTGACCGTCCTCGGGCTGGAATCCTTGCTCGGTTACGCCGGAATCGGGATCGGCGCCGTGGTCATGATGCTCATCGGCAACCCACTCTCTGGTACGGCGACCGCACCCGAAATGCTGCCTGGCTGGTCCGGCACGCTCGGCCAGCTGCTGCCCCCCGGAGCAGGTGGCCGGTTGCTGCGATCGACCGCCTTCTTCGACGGCCGCGACACCACCCACGCCGTCACCGTCCTGCTCGCCTGGACCGCGCTCGGTGCGGCGCTCTGCGTGGCCGGCGGCCTGCGTACGCGCCGGGCCGCCAACGCCGAAACCGGGTCTCGGAAACCCGTACACCACCGGCCGACCTCACCTCAGCACCCCACAGACCCCTCGAATCCTGAACCTGTCAGGAAGCGCCGGTGGGCCTAGCCTGCGGTGGTGCACCGCCGGTGTGGGCGCCGGATCACCACGCCGCCCGCGCATTGTGTCGTGGTAGTTGTTCGGCCTCACGTCGTGCTGATGGACATCCGGATACTGACCACCTTCGACCTCGACGCATACGTCTACGGCGACGGTCACACGACCATGAGCTGTTCTCGTCGCCGCGGTGGAATTCGGGGGCCGTTTGCCGCCAGTCCTGCCGAGCTGCCGAACGCGGCCTCGGCGAACTGTTCGGGTACGGCCGGGAACTGGTCGCCCGCAAGCGGAACGAACCCGGCGACGACGTGATTTCCCGGCTGTGCGCGACCGAAGGCGTTTCCGACGACGAGGCCGCCATGATGTCCATGGCACTGCTGCTCGCCTGGCACGAGACCACCGTGGTCCAGATCGGCCTCGGCGCCTTGCTGCTGCTGGCCAACCCGGAGCAGTGGCAGGCACTGGTCGACGATCCGGGACTGGCGGGCAACGCCGTCGAGGAAGTACTGCGGCACCGGGCAAAGGCGGCGGTGGTATCCCGCGCTACGCCCGCACCGACCTCGACATCGGCGGCGTCACAGTCCGCGCCGGTGCTGCTCGACAACGGAGCCGCGAACCACGATCCCGCGGTGTTCCCCCGACCCGGATCGGGTCGACCTCACGCGCGCGGCCGGAGCCCACCCGAGCTTCGGGCGCGCCACCCGGTTCCCGCGACTGCGCCTGGCCGTCGACGTGGACGAACTGCGGCTGCGGCGCGATGTGCTGACCGGTGGACTGGTCGAGCTCCCGGTGCGATGGTGACGGCCATGAGCGCCCGATCGATCCGCCATCCCGTCTTCGCCCGGCTCTACCCGGTGCTGGCCAAGGCGATGGAACGCGGCGGCATGGCCGAACACCGGCAGACCCTGCTCGACGGGCTTTCCGGGACCGTGGTCGAAGTCGGTGCCGGGGACGGCATGAACTTCGGGCACTACCCGCCGGAGGTCACCCGGGTGCTGGCCGTCGAACCGGAACCGCGGTTGCGGACCCTCGCCCGGTCGGCCGCCGCGCGGGCGCCGGTGCCGATCGAGGTCGTCGACGGCCTCGCCGACCAGCTACCGGTAGGCGACGGTGGTGCCGACGCGGTCGTGACCTCCCTCGTGCTGTGCTCGGTCGCCGACCCCGCCGCGGCGTTGCGGGAGTTCCGCCGCGTCCTGGCCCCTGGTGGCCGGTTGCGGTTCCTCGAACACGTCCGCGCCGACACCTCCGGCCTCGCCCGCGTCCAGCGGCTGATGGACGCGACCATCTGGCCGCGCCTGGCCGGTGGCTGTCACACCGGCAGGGACACCGTCACCACGATCGAGCACAACGGCTTCCGGATCGAGCACCTCGAGAAGTTCCGGTTCCCCGACGCCGCGACACCCACGTCGTTCCACGTGCGTGGCATCGCGGTGCCCGGGTCACGCACCTGAGGTCAGCTCGGTGAACCGCTGCAGGTAGAGCGGCCAGCCACCCTCGGAGGCCACGCCGTCACGCCCGCGCTCCCAGCCCGCGCCGTGGCGGTCCAGATGGCGGTGCTCAAGCTCGACCCGGGTCCGGTCCGGCCCGTCGGCGATGAAGCGCACTTCGACCTCGCTGCACCGGGCAGGATCGCTTTCGAGCTGCCACTGGGGATCGATGTCCCAGCTGATCACGAACCGGTGCGGCGGCTCGAACACGAGCACCCGCGCCCACCGGCACACCGACCCGTCCTCGCCGCGGTCGTAGACCGAGCCGCCCACACGGGTCTCGAAGACCGTTTCGGCGATCGGCACCGCCAGCAGGTTGTGCTCACGGGGCTTGATCCGGTCGAACTTCTCGGTGAACACGGCGAAGGCGCGTTCGGCCGGGATGGCGACCTCGATCTCGCGCCGGATGGATGTCCCGGCGGACGTACTGGTCATGGTTACTCCTGTTCCTCTTCTGCTAATCGCTTGAAGTTCTCCAGCGCCTTGCCCCAGAACTCGTCCAGTTCCTCGCGCAGCGTCGCCAGGCCCTGCAGGTCGACCTCGTAGATGCGCCGCGTGCCCGCAGGGCGGGCACGCACCAGGCGCGCCTCCTTCAGCACCCGCAGGTGCTGTGACACCGCCGGCCTGCTGATGGGCAGCTCCTCGGCGATCTCGGTGACCGAACGCGGCCGCTCGGCAAGGCGTTTGAGGATCTGGCGCCGGCTCGGGTCTCCGAGGGCGGTCCACGCCTCATCTACGTAAGCGGTCACTTACGTAAGTTACGACTTACGGATCCTGGACGTCAAGGGCTGCCACTGTCAAACTTGGCGGAGACGAACCACAAGACCGCTGCGACCTGGGCACGCCGACCATTCCGACAGTGGGCAACCCGCCGCACAGCGATAGTTCGTCGGACCTCCCGACACGCTAGTTCGTTGACTGTCGGCACTCGGCTGACTGGTGACCGCGAACCGCGTGGAGGTGAATCGTGACGGTCGAGCGCTCGGTGCTCCAGCCGATGCCGCTATCCGGGCGAAACTGCGCGACGCCGGGATCGGGGAGCAGGCCGCTTTTGTGGCTGCCGCGGACCTGCGCGTGCTGTTGGCCCGGGTGACCGAGTTGCAGCGGGCGAAACGCCGCCACCGGCCCGAAGCGGCTGATCTCCCGTTGCTCGTCGTGCGTGCGCAGGACGGGCACTGGCCACTCGCGCAGTTCGACCGGTGGCGTTCGTCGTCCCCGGGCGCCGAGGTGCTCCACCTGCCCGGTGACCACCGGTCCGTCCTGGACTCGAACGGCGCGCGTGCCATCGCGGACCGGATCGCGGCTTTCGAACCGTTGGGGCCTCAGCACAATCGGGCCGATCACGCCGCATGGACGTCGAGCATCGAGCACATCCGCTCCACGCCGGGCTACCCCGATGGCGACTGGCCTTGAAAGCGCTGGGACTGCTACGGTCGCCGACCCGCTCAACCCTGCGCGCTAGCAGGGTCGGCATCAGGATGCCAGCATTTACTTATATAAGTGAAGGCTGGTAGGTTCGTGTTCGTGCACGCGTTCGACATCCTGGGTGACCCGGTGCGCCGGCGCATTTTGGAGCTGCTCGCCGACGGTGAGCGGACCTCTGGCGCGATCACGGAAGTGATCGGGGCCGAGTTCGGACTGTCCCAGCCGGGTGTCTCCCAGCATCTGCGCGTGCTGCGTGACAGCGGCTTCGCCTCGGTGCGGGCTGAGGGTGCTCGTCGGTTCTACGCCGTCGAGCCCGCGCCGCTGAGCGAGGTCGACGCGTGGTTGGGCCGGTTTCGCCGGTTGTGGGAGCAACGCCTCGACGCCCTGGGAACCGAGCTGGCCCGGGGCAGGCGTGCTGCTCGGACTCCGGCCGGTGGGGAGCCCACCCGATCGGCCGGGCCCGGCACCGATGCGGACACGACCGATCCAGCAGCGAAGGGAACAGGACAATGAAAGACGTCTTGGAGGAACTGGCCGCCGCGCACCGGGCGATGGGCAAGGGCAGCGTGCCCGCCGGCGAGGCTTACACCATCGAGGTGCGGCGCCGATACGAAGCGCAGGTCGAGGACGTCTGGGACGCCGTGACCAACCCCGAGCGGCTGCGTCGCTGGTTGAAGCCGGTGGCCGGGGATCTGCGGCTTGGCGGGAAGTTCGAGTTGGACGGTGGTGAGCACGGCGAGATCCTCCGGTGCGAGCCGCCGCGTCTGCTCAAGGTGTCCTGGCTCTACGGGCCGGACGCCGACGCTTGGCCCGGCACGAGCGAGGTGGAAGTGCGCCTGGCCCCGGGCCCGGCCGGCGATACCGAATTCGCACTGATCCACGCAGCGGTCGTCGAGGAGCCCCTCTTCCCGACCTACGGCCCCGGTGCCGGCGGCGTGGGCTGGGACCTGCATCTCCTCGCCCTGGCCCGGCTGCTGGCCGGTGGCGAGACCGCCGGCCACGAGGGGGTGGAGAAGTCGCCTGAAGGGCGCGAGTTCATCCGGCGCAGCGCCGCGGCCTGGGGTGAGGCTCACCTGGCCGCCGGTGGCGAACCGGAGCACGTCGCGGCCGCGGTCGAGGCCACCACCCAGTTCTACGCACCCGGCCCGGCCTGACAATCCCTTCCCACATCTAGAAGGAATGCGTGTTGTGAAGTACACCAACTCGATCGAGATCGCCCTGCCGCGAGAGAAAGTGGCCCAGTTGCTCGCCGACCCGGCACACCTGCCGAAGTGGCTGCGAGGGATGGTGCTGTACGAGCCGGTGAAGGGGAAGCACGGGCAGCTCGGCACCGAGTCGCGGGTCGTGTTGCAGTCGGGGAAGCGGAAGATCGAGTGCACCGAAACGATCACCCGCCGGGAGCCGGAAGACCTGCACGAGCTCCCCGAAGAAGTGGTCGTTCACTTCGGCCGAGAGACCGTCGGGGCGGGCATGTCGAGCGTCGTGCGCGACCGGCTCACCGAAGCCGATCCGGAGACGACGCTCTGGGAGAGCGAAAGCGAATACCGGTTCAACGGCCTGCTGATGCGGCTGGTGGGGCTCCTCATGCCCAGCGCCTTCCACAAGCAGTCGCAACAGCACATGCAGGATTTCAAGGCGTTCGCCGAACAGGGAAAGGACGTCCGCGAAGGAAACAACTGAGCTCGGCCGAAGCCGAGCGCGTAGATGAGCTGGTACTCGATGACCGGATTCGTGGACCGGGTGACTTTGTCGGTGTCGGTGAACCGCGCGGGCGGCCATTCCGCGACCCACATCAGCAGCATCATCGAGGTGCCGGTCACCGCGGCGATGCGCAGGCCGATGCCAAGCACGAGCGCGGCGCCGATACCGAGCAAGCCGACCATAAACAGCCAGTCGGCATCACCGCCACCGCGCAGATCGCCGCCGCGCGGCCCGCGGTCCGGATACTGGTGCTGACCACCTTCGACGACGACGAGCACGTGTACCCGGCGCTGGCCGCCGGTGCGCACGGCTTCCTGACCAAGGACGCGCCGCCGGAGGAACTGCTCGACGCGATCCGCCGCACCGCCGCGGGGGGAGTCGCCGTTCAGCTTGGATTCCATCGATCCACCTTGGGCAACTGTTCGCACTCGGCCAGCAGCCGTTCCACCAGGACGGCCACCTGGGCCGGCGAGGTCTGGCCGAGTCCGGTCACCACCCCCGGCCACGGACCACCAGGCCCCGGCACCGTCGCGATACGGGCATCGTGAAGGGGGAGAAGCCAGCCGGGATCGGTCAGCCGGGTGAAGAACTGCGGAGGTGATGCTGGCTCGACGTGAGCGTGCGCAGCCGCTCGATCTGCGGCTGCCCGGACCAGGGTTCAGCGGCCAGCGCACGCAGTTCCCGGACTACGGTCTCCGGCGGGGCGAACATGCGGTTGAACCAGGTGATGGTTTTCTCGTCGAGCCCAGATACATCGGTGAGTGTCGCTTCGCCGTGGAGGATGTCGCTGGCGGCGTCGCGGACACGCTGATATTCAGCGGCGGGATCGAGGTCGCCAGAAATCCTGTCGCTACCGTTCTTTTCTTCGAGATACCCAATCAACAGGTTCGTATAGTATTTTTTGCGATCCTGCTTCGTTGATGCCCATCGAAGGCCTGGCGCAGGTTGTACGCGGCGCTTTCCAAATAGCGGAGCCCGGTATCGTCGGCCATGGCCCGGGTGAGCAGAGCGCCCGCGGCGCGCAGGCAGCAGAGCACCTTCTCGCCGTCAGAAACTTCCCCGCGAATGTGCTTCGCGACCTCCTCCGAAATTTCGGGAAGGTACTGGCCAGAGGAACGGCTCGACATCGCTCCATTCTGGGCGGCGAGCCACTTTGAACGGAAGCTGACACGCTCTCTCGCATCCAGTTCCGCCTCGCGGCTCACGTCCGTTTCGCGGACACCGACATCGGTGTCCGCAGACTCCTGGCTACCGGGCTGACGCGCTTCGAACCGCAGTGCCGGGGGCAGCAGCGGGGGACCGGGCCACCGCGATAGCACCCGCCCAGAACTGCGCATCGTCCAACGACGCGCGCTGGGGCGCACACTTCGTCTCACCCGAGCAGCGCCGGGACTCTGCCAGCCCCCTGTCGGCACACGGTTCCCCGTCTACAGGCGATGCGGCCGGATCAGTCGGTGGCGCCGTCGGGGCGGAAGAACACCAGGGCAAGGGTGAGCGGACCGGCGCCGCAGGCGACGCCGGCCAGCGCCATGGACAACGGGTCGACATGCCCGAGGCGCGCCTGGGTGAGCAGGGCGCCGACCAGCATGAAGGCCAGGCCGGTTCATCGACTACACCGCCGAGGACGTCATCGCCGCGGCACGCGAGCTGGTTCCGGACGGCTTCGACGGGATCGTCGACCTGGTCGGCGGCACGTCGCTGCGGACGGTCGCTCCGCTGGCCCGGGATGCCCGCGACATCATCGCCATGGGTGATATGTCCGTGCCCGATCTCGGTGGGCGCTTCGTCGAGCGTCGCCTCGGCCGCGGGAACCTGGAGCGGTCCGCCCGGCTGGCCCTCGACGGAGTCCTCGCACCCGTGATCACCGCGGTCCACCCGCTCTCCGACGCCCCGGCCGACCGACGCCGCCGACCGTCCATTGCGAACTGACGATGACCATCCCCGAAGTGCCTGTGACGAACCGAGCCACCCTCTGATTCAAACGAATAATCTACGTCGAGGCACGGGCACGTCAGGATCACTCATGGTGTCCTCCCGTATTCGACCGAGTGAGTCGCCACCGCGGCTTGACGTCGCAACCCGTTGGGTGTCCGGACAGACCGACGATCATGGCCGCCCGCTGAAGGCGCGGTCGAGATCGGTTACGGCATCGTGGATTCTCGGCGCGGCCGCGGTTACGCCGCCGAGGCCACCCGCGCGCTGGCCGTTCGCGCTCGGCTCGCCCGAGGTCCACACGCGTCACCCGCCGCTGGATCCCTCGCGCCGAGGGGCGTTCCCATGAACGCCCCTCGGCGCTTCACGGCTCGGTGCGGATCTCGAAGGTCTTCCGTGCCTCGGTCATGACGGTCTCCAGATCGGCGGCGGATGGAGCCTGGAACAACAGGTAGCCGACCCGCTGGGCCGACGAAACCAGGCCGGCCACCTGGTCACCCACCGATTTGAGCAGGCGCACGCGGATGATGTGCGGGTGTTCGGCGAGCACGTCGGCTCCTTCGATCGCGGTGACCGTGCCCGGCCGGGCCTCGGGGAACCAGATCGCGCCGTGGGCGACGGGACCAGACGGGAGCGCCACCGGATCACCCATCGCCACGGACACCACGGCTTCGTACGGATCGAAGCCGTGGGTCAGGGCCAGCACGTCCATCAGGCAGTCGCCGGGCGTGCGCACGGCCACCTCGATGGCGACCGGGCCGTCGCCGGTGAGGATGAACTCCAGGTGCACGATCCCGCTCCGCACGCCGATCGCCTCGATCACGCCGTGAACCAGCTCGTCGACCGCCGGGTCCAGGTGGCAGCCCGCGCGGTGGGCGACCTCGACGAACTCGGGCGGGCCGGTGGTCTCCTTCGCCGTGACGTTGCCGAAGAGGATGGTGCCCTCGCGGAGAATGCCCTCCCAGCTGTACTCCGGGCCCACGGCTTGCTGCTCCAGCAGCACCTTTCCCACGGCCAGGCGCTCCGGCAGCAGGCCGGCCAGTTCCGCCGTGCTGCCGACGGCCACCACGCCCCGGCTGCCGCTGAGCGAGAGCGGTTTGACCACGACCGGCAGCCGGGATTCCGCCCAGGCGACCGCGTCTTCCACGTTGTCGACCAGCAGGTGGTCCGGCTGGGGCAGGCACGCCGCGGCGAAGTGCGCCCGTTGCAGCGCCTTGTTCCGCGAGATGACCGCGGCGCGCAGCGAAGGTCCTGGCAGGCCGAGCCGATCCTGCACCAGCGCGGCGGCCATGACCTGGGTCTCGGCGAACGCGAGCACGCCGTCCGGCTCCTCCTCACCGGCTGCGGCCTGCGCCGCGGCTGCCCAGTGCTCCTCGGCGGTGCCGGTGACCGGGATGAACCGGTCCACCTCGCCGGCCAGCCGGTCCTGGTGCGCGGTGGATTCGACCAGGGTCACGCGGAAGCCCAGCCGCCGGGCGGCGGCCAGGTACGGTTCGCCGATCCTGGCCGCGCCGACCATCAGCAAGCCACGCATCAACCGGCCACCTTCGCGTTCGTCAGCACCAGTTCGTGGATGCGGCCGAGCAGTTTCCCGACCACCTCGGTGTCCAGACCGCCCGCGCGCAGGCGGAGCGTGCCGGAGGCAAAGGCGCGCAGGTAGAACCGGTGCCCGAAGAGATTGCCCACGGGCTCCACGCGTACGGTGGGCTCGCCCGCTCCGACGGTCGCCGGGCGGCCGGTGATGAAGTTGAACCCCCACACCGGTTCTTCCCATTTGGGGCGCGACGGCCGGAACGCGGCGACGGCGGCGGGATCGTAGGTGCCGAGCCGGTAGGCCTTGAGCGACCGCGTCTGCAGGTCGGCGAGCGCGGCGCGGAAGTCGCCGTCGACACCCGGCCACCACATGGGCACCCACTGGTTGAGGCTGGTCACCAGATCCTGCGTGACGGCGCTGAACCGGTTCGCCGACATCAGCCGCACCGGCACCTCGTCGACCGGTGCGAACTCCCGGACCGCGGTGAGGTAGGCGGTCAGCAGCACACACGAGGCCGACACTTCGGCGCGCGCGGCGATCCGCTCGGTGGCTGGGATGAGGTCCGCCGTGGTCAGGCTGGCCTGCACCGTGCCGGGGCCGTCCGCCCAGGCGACTTCGGCGGGTTCGGACAGCGATCGCCGCCAGTTGTCGACCGCCGCGGCGTTGCGCGCCCGGCTCGCCGGGGCCTGCTGGCGCGCCGCGAGGTCCAGCGGCCCGGTCGCCTCGCCGAGCGAGCCGTCCAGTGCTTTGGTGATGTCCTCGCGCAACACCACCTGGGCGCCCGCGTCGGCGACGATGTGGTGGTTGACCAGCGACAGGCTGGTGGCGTGGCCGTTGTCGGCGACGATCTTGACCAGCCAGCCGTGGTCCTTCTCGATGTCGAGGCCGCCGACCGGGTCGTCGTCGTGGTCCACCACGGTCACCGGCCAGGTCAGCGGCTCGTGATGTTCGGTCTGCATCGGACCGTCCCACTCGGACAGGTCGTAGGTGGTGCGCAGGGAACCGTGGCGTGCCACCACCTTCCGCAGCGCCCGCTGGACCGACTCGACGGTGGTGCCGGGTGGCAAGGACAGCGAGGTGGCGACGTTCGCGTTCGCCGCGCGTTCCTCAGGCAGCGATCGGACGTCCCGCCAAACGGACAGCTGGCCGAAGGTCAGCGGCCCGGACCGTTCCGTCACGCGGCCTCCTCCCGGGTCAGGGCCGGCCGCACCACGAGGAGCAGCCAGCCGAGCAGCGTCGCGCAGAGCACAACGGCGACCAGGTTGGTCCCGGTCCAGCCGAGCGCGTTGAAGATCCCGGCGGAGGTGAGCGAGCCGAGGACGGTGATCGATCCCGCCGAAGCCTCGATGGCGCCCTGCACACGCCCGCCGCGACCGGCCGGATAGGTGCGGATGGTGAAGTCGCTGCCCGCCACGTAGAGGAAGTTCCAGCCGACCCCCACCAGACCCAGCCCGATCGCGTACCCGAGCGCGGAACTGTCCATCGCGCCCCAGGCGGCCCCGGCGAGCAGCAGGCCGGTGCCCACGGCCGCGGTCGGCGCCGAGCCCCAGCGGCTGACCAGCTTGCCGCTGAACAGCGAGGGCGCGAACATGCCGACCATGTGCCACTGGATGATCAGCGCGGTGTCGGCGCTCGAATGGCCGTGGCTCGAACTCGCGATCGGTCCCATGGCCATGAGCAGCGTCATCAGCCCGGAAGCGGAACCCAGCAGTACCAACGCCCGGCGGAAGTTCGGGGTGGTCGCCGCGTCCCGGATGCGCACCGGTTCCTGCTGCTCGGTTTCCCCTTGCGCGGTGCGCGTTTTCGGATGGACGAAAAGGATCAGCCCGACGACGGCGACCGCCAGGAACGCGACGAGCAGGTACGACCCGGCGTACTGGGCGCCGAGCAGGTCCGCGCTCAGCGTGGCCGCCCAGGGGCCGACCACGGCTCCGGCGACCCCGCCGGTGAGCACGATGCTGAGCGCGCGCGTCCGCCCGCCCTCGGGCGCCCGATCGGCCGCGAGGTAGCGGAAGTAGCCCCCGGTTGCCTTGTAGAGCCCCACGATGGCGGTCCCGAGGCACAGCAGCGCGAAGTTGTGGATGAGCACCGCCCACATGGACACCAGCGCGCCGATCGTGGCCGCGAGCGCGCCGGCCAGCAGGATCGTCCGGTGGCCCAGCTTCGCGGACAGGGTGCCCGCGAAGAACGAGGACACCAGCGACACCCCGCCCATGATGGACAGCGGAACGGTCGCCAGCGCCAGCGTCGAAGCCAGGTGCATGCCGACGATCGCGGTGAGCGTCAGGTCGACCGCGAGGCCGCTGTAGTAGAGGAACTGGCAGAAGGTCAGGATGCTCAGTTCGCGGGACCGCACGCGCGGAACGGTCGCGATGTCCGTCTTGTCGATCGTCATCGCCCGGCCTCCGCTTTCCCCGCGGCGGCGATCGCCTTGTCCCGTGCCGCCGCGCTCGCCGCTTGCAGGCGTTCGCGCTGGGCCGCCGCCCAGGCGTTGGACCCGCGCAACGCGGCGACCGATTCGCGCAGTTCGGGCACCACGTACCTGGCGAACAGGTCCATGCCTTGCCGGACCCGGTCGTGCGGTGCCCAGTCCATGATGGACAGCAGGAGGCCGCCGAAGCCGCCGCTGAGTTCGGCGAGCTTGTGGATCTGTGCCGCGCAGTCCGACGGCGACCCGACGATCATGCCGCCGGAGCCGACGGTCGACTCGAACGCCTTGCGGGCCCCGACGTCGGAGGTCACCACGGGCATGCCCATCGTCGCCGACCACAGCTCTCTGCGCTGCCGGAGCCAGCCGGGATAGACGTCGTCGAGCGCCTGCTCGGTCGTTCCGGCGACGTGAACCGGAACCAGGAGGCGCCACTGGCCCCGGTCGGCGGTGCGACCCGCCTCGGTGGCCGCCGAGGCGTAGTGCTCCCACTGCTCGGCGAGCCGTTCGACCATCAGCGGGTGACCCGCCCGCAGCGCACCCCATGGCGGCGCCACATAGGACAGTGGGATCGCGCCGAGACGGCCGGCGAGGCGCATGCCGAACGGTGACTGCGCACTGGCCACGGCCATCGGCAAACCGTCCCGGCGCACCGGGGACAGCTGCGTGCGCGCGTCGGCGAGCTGGAACCAGTCGGTGCTGGTGTTCACGATCTCCCCGCGCAGCAAGGCGGCGACCACCTCGGCGGCCTCTTCGGTGCGCCGCCGGGTGTCGTCGGGGGGAATGCCGAGCATGTGCATGTCCGTGGGCACCGATCCGGCACCGACGCCGAGGATGAACCGGCCACGGGTGAGCGTGTCCAGCTGGAGCGCGCGTTCGGCGACCATGAACGGGTGGTGGTAGGGAAGCGTCACCACGCCGGTGGCCAGGGTGATCCGCCGGGTGCGCTCGGCCGCGGCGGCGAGCACGATCTCCGGGCTGAGGATCGTGCCCCAGCCGGCGGAATGGTGCTCACCGACCCAGAACTCGTCGTAGCCGAGTTCGTCGGCCAGCTCGATCAACCCGATGTCCCGGCGCAGCCGGAGGCCGGGGTCCTCACCTGGCGGGTGCAACGGGGACAGGAAACACCCGAACCGGAAGGGCGCTTGCGCCATTTCGTCTCTGCCTTTCGCTCACAGCCCGGACGCGATCGCGATTCGCTGGATTTGGTTGGTGCCCTCGATGATCTGGAGCAGTTTCGCCTCGCGCAGCCACCGGCCCACCGGATGCCGGTCGGTGACACCCGCTTCGCCGAGCAGGTCCACCGCGTCGGTGGCGATGCGCATCGCGGTGTCGGTGGCGAAGAGCTTGGCCTGCGCGGCGACCTGCCCGAACGGCTGCGCGGCTTCCTTGCGGGCCACCGCCGTGCCCAGCAGCGCACGGGCCGCGGCGAGCTGGGTGACCATATCCGCCACGCGGAACGCGACCGACTGGTGCTCGGCGAGCGAGCCGTCGGACTTGACCGCCGCCACGATGTGGCTGACCACCGCGTCGGCGAGGCCCACCGCGCAGGCGGCGAGCCCGATCCGGCCGTGCTCGAACACGGTGGCGGCCACGAGCATGCCCCGGTTGAGCCTGCCGAGCACGCGGTCGGCGGGGACCTTCGCGCCGGTGAAGGCGATCTGGGCGTTGGGCAGCGCGTGCACGCCCATCTTCCGCTCCGGTTTGCCCGGCTGCACACCCGGCGTGCCGGCGTCCACGACGATGCAAGACAGGCCACCGATCCCGGCGCCGCCGGTGCGGCAGTAGACGCAGTACACGTCGGCGATCCCGCCATGGGTCACCCACGCCTTGGTGCCGCGCAGCACGAAGCCGTCGCCGTCGCGCGTGGCCGAGGTGGTCACGGCGGCCAGGTCGCTGCCCGCGTCCGGTTCGGACATGCAGTTGGCGGCGAGCAGGTCACCGGAGAGCAGCGCGGGCAGCAGCCGCTCGCGCAGCGGCTCCGAACCGTGGACGGCGATGCCCACCGCGGCCAGCACCTGGACGTGCACCGATTCGGCCACCGCGAGCCAGGCCCCGGCGAGCCGTTCGAGCACGCGCAGGTAGCTCCCGTACGGCAGGCCGAGCCCGCCGTGCTCGCGGGGGAACGCGGCACCGACGACGCCCGCCTTCGCCAGTTTCACCACCAGGTCGTGGGGATAGGTGTGCGACCGCTCCGCTTCGGTGACGCGCGCGCCCATCTCTTCGACGACGTGCTCGACTTCGGCGAGCAGATCTTCTTCGGTGGTGACCGTCACCCGCGAGCCTCGTTCCGCCAGCCCGCGGTAGCCGGCCACGCCCTGCTCACCGCGCCGACGCACCAGTCCCAGTACGAGCGCACCGAGAGGTCGGCGTAGATGAAGTCGCGCTTGAGATCGACATCCTCCACAGTGGACCAGTGGTAGCCACCGGGGACGCGTTCGGCCATCAACTGCAGTTCGCAGGCCCGTTCGAGCAGGTGCGCGAACACGGTCGCGTGCCGGATCGTCCGCCCCGCCACCAGCCCGCCGTGGTTGCGCAGCAGCAACGCCGGCGCGTCACCGAGTTCGCGCGCCACCTCGCGGCCCATGCCGATGTCGAGAATGGTGTTGCTGCTGGTGGTGAACCGGCCCAGCCGCCCGGCGAAGAACGCGCCGTCGTGGGACACGGGCCGGATCGGCAGATCGGTGGCACCGAAGACCAGGGTGTGCCTGGCGTGGCTGTGCACGATCGCGCAGACGTCCGGGCGTGCCTGGTAAACCGCCTGGTGCAGGGCCAGTTCCGGCGGCGCGAGCGGCGGGGCCTGCTCGTCGGGGTCGACCGGTGCTTCGATCACGTCGCCGGGTTCGCATTCGTCGAACCCCCGCAGCGCGCTTTTGATCATCATCAGGTCGGCGCCGGGCAACCGGGCGGAAGCCTGACCCTGGTTGAAATCGTCGTGGCCCCCGAGGGACAGCGAACGAGCGGCGAGCGCGACGCTGACCCGCAACTGCCTGAGGGCGGGCGGGAGTCCGGAGTGGATCTCGGCGGAGGTGTCGATGCTCATGGGCGCTCCCCGAGGAAGTGGGTGGTGAACAGGTCGCCGATGGTGATCAGCCCGGGTTCCGCGTGGTGCGCCCAGTCGGCGGCGGCCAGCGCGCCGCCGACCGCGGCACCGAGGTCGCGCACGTCGTGGCGGATGGTCAGCGTCTCGTGCGCGAAGGTGAGTTCGAGCTGGTGCTCGCTGACCGGCAGGCCCGCGCGGTAGGAGCTGATCTCCGGTTCGCCGCCGCCCGCCGCTGAGGACCACACACCGGCCAGCGCCAGGGCGCTCGCGCTCGGCCGGTCGGCCTTGGCGGTGGTGTGCCGTTCGAAGACCGCCGCGTGCGGGGTCCGGGTCGCGGCGGTGGCCAGCCTGGCCGCACCGGCGACCAGCTGTGCCTGGATCCAGTGCCCGACGGACAGGTTCGCGGCGCGCACCACGGGCACCACTTCGGCGAGTTCGCGCAGCGGCGCCTCATCGCGCAGGCCTGACACGCAGCTCACCAGCCCGGCATTGGTGTCACGGCAGAATTCCACGACCCTGTCCAGCCCCGCCGCGGCTCCGGCGTCGATCACCACCGACGGCGGCGAGTCGACCTGCCAGCTCGTCCGGTTCGCGGTGAAGGTCACCGGCAGGCCCCTGGCTTCGGCCGCCGCGGCGATCCGCGAGCCGAGCCTGCCGGTCACCCCGACGATGCCCAGAGCCTGCTCACGCATCGGGAACACCCTGCTCGCGGACGTACTCGGCGATCTTCTCGACCGTGCCCAGCCTGCCGGTGGCCTCTTCCAGATCGACGTAGATGCCGTACTCGGTCTCGATCGCGTCTATCAGCCGCAGGTAGCTCAGCGAGGTGAGCCCCTGCTGGGTGAGGCTTTCGCTCCCGGTGAGCGCGCCGGAGGCGCTCAGCGTGCCGCCGCTGGCCTCGGCGGTCAGCTCGGCGATGCGGGTCTGCAACGGGGATCCTGCCATGCTCAGTCGACCTTCCTGTGCTCCGGAACCGGTTCGCTCCGCCGCGCGGTGATCAGGCCGCGCAACTCGGTCATCCGCAGCTTGCCCAGCGGCGTCCGGGGCAGCGCGTCGAACACGTGCACCCGTTCGGGGACCTTGTACGCGGCGAGCGAAGAAGCGCAGCGGGAGCGCAGTTCCGCCGGTGGTGGCGCGGCCGGACCGCCGACGGCGGCGACGATCGCGGGATCGCCGTTGGCCTTGTCCTCGGCGTAGACCACGGCGTCCTCCACTCCGGTGCAGCCGAGCAGTACGGTGCGGATCTCGGCGGCGTCGACCTTGCGCCCGCCGATGTTGATCGTTTCGGCCCGGCCGAGCAGGAACAACCTGCCGTCTCGGAACTCGCCGACGTCGCCGGTGCGGTAGTAGCCGTCGTCGATCTTGGCGGCCAGCCCGCCGGGCACGTTGAGGTAGCGCGATCCCTGCGAGGAACTCCGCACCCGCAGGTCCTGCCGCCCTGCCTCGGGGGCGGCGAATTCGACGCCCGGCAGCGGATATCCCAGGCCCGCGTCGGCGCGGGGGTCCGGGTCGAAGGTGAGCGGCCCGGTTTCCGCGATGCCGTAGTAGTTGCACACCGCGAGCCCGAACCGTTCCCGCAGCGCGATGAGCGTGGACACCGGGAGCGGCGCCGCCGAAGACAACGCCACGCGCAGTTCCGCCAGTCCGGGTACCGGCCCGTCGCGGCGCAGCAGCGAGTCGTACAGCGCGGGGAACCCGGTCAGGCGCGTGGGTTCGATCTCCCTCAGGAACCTGGCGACCTGGCCGGAGGTCGGCAGACCGGATGGAAGCCACAGCGAGGCACCGGCCAGGAACACCGGCAGGAGGGACGTGTTGAACGCCAAACCGTTGTACAGCCCGGCGAAGCACAGCACCCGGTCGGTCTGCTCCATCGAAGTGCCCGCGACCCAGGCGCGCGCGGCATTGGCGACCGCCGATCCACTGAACTCGATGCAGTTCGGGCGGCCGGTGGAGCCCGAGGTGAACCGGCACACCTCGGTGTCGCCGAGCAGGTCGGGAGCGGCGTCGTGGCTGGGAAGCAGGGTGAAGTCGATCGATCCGGTCAGCGGTGTCGTTCGTACCACGCGAATCCCGCTCGGGAGCGGACGGTCGTGCGCGACCGCGGTCAGCCCGCAACGGGTGATCATCGCGCTCATTTCGGCGTGACCCCATGCCGGATCCATCAGGAACGGCACCGCCCCGGCACGCAGCACGGCGAGATGGGCCGTGACGTAGTCCGGTGAGTTGCCGGAGTAGATGGCGACCCTGGCCGCGGTGCCCCCCGCGTTCCACAGCACCTGCGCCACATCGGCCGTCCGCTCGGCGAGTTCGCGGTAGGTGAGCTGTTCCTTGGCGGAGCCGATCGCGACCGAACCGGCGTGGTCGGTGCACTGGCGGGCGAAGATTTCGGCGAGCACAGCCGTCACCGATCCCCGTGCGCGAGCGCGCGCTCGTCGCGGTCGGCTTTCGTGGTGGCCGTGCCGCTCGCGCCGAACGCCACGAGGTACGGGATCTCCTCGTGACCGGCGAGACCCGCGAGCGCGCGCACGTGGTCGTCGCGGAACCCGCCGACCGCGGTGACCGCGACGCCCGCCCGGACCGCGCCGAGATAGGCGAGGTGCCCGGCCGCGGAAACGCGGAACAACGCGTCCCGGACCGCCTGCGCCTGGGAGTGGCCCGCCGGTAGCGCGGTCGGGACCACCCGGCACACGAGGAAGGCGCGTGCGTGACCGAGGTGGCGCTGGCCGTTGCAGGCCGCCGCCACGGTCGCCGGATCGCCCAGCCGCGCCGAACCGGCGATGTCGATGCCGATCGCGTCGGCCAGCGGCGCGCACTCCCGCGCTGTCGCCGGATCGGTGAGCAGGGTGAACCGGACCGACCGGGTGGCCGCGACGTCGGTGGTCATCGTGGTCGACAGCGCGGACAGGGCGGCGATCAGCCGTTCGGCGGCCAGGGGACGGTCGGCGAAAGAGGTGCACGATCGGCGCGCGGTGGCCAGTTCGGGCCATTCGGTGCCGGTGATCGCGCCGTCGTCGGCGCCCACGGGCACCGGGGCCGCGTTCGACACCGGCCGCCAGGAGATGCCGCCACTGGCCAGTTGCTCCGGAATCATCGACCAGCCAAGGCGTTCCAGATCGTCGGAGGTCGGTTCGGTCGGCCTCGGCCGGGCGAGCGCGGTCCACGCGCCACGGCCCGGAACCACCGAGGGCACGGTGAACGAGACGACCGAATGCACTTCGCGGTGCCGCAGCGCCGAGCCGATGAGCCCGCCGAGGTCAGCGCGCGGCAGGCCGAGCCGGAGCTGGGCGCCGGGCAGCCCCAGCAACGCCGTCGCGGCGTGGCCGGTGTCGAGCTGCGCGTACAGGTAGCCGCGGGCACCGTACTTGCGCATCGACAGCCACGGCCTGCTGAGCACCAGGATGTGCGCCTGGTCCGCGGCACCGTGGGGGAACAGCCGGGTGACCGATTCGGCGGGCACCGGCAGTCGCAGCCGGGACCGGGTGGTCAGGTCGAGGTGGAACACCCCGGAGATCCCGGCGAGGTCCGGCGGCACGCAGAGGACCAGGTCGTAGGGGAAGATCGCGCCGGCCGAGGGAACGGTGCGCCCGGTCGGGGACGCCGGGTCCAGCAGCACGCGCTCCACGGCGGCGATCAGCCGGTCGACCTTCGGGCACTGCGCCGGATCAGGTTCGGCCCGGTTGTGCGCGCGCAGATCGAACAAGCGGAACCACTCCGCCGCCGGGGAATCGTGCATTGATTCCGATATGCCTGGCAGCACTGCCGTGGCCCCCCAATTGTTCATCGTCCGTACGTTCGAACCGCTCCGGTTCCCGGACGCTCGGCCAAAGATCACGCTCCCGACATTAACCCAGGAAATGCGGTGGCGTTACGGTTTCGTTCCGGCAGTTTCCGGCAGTTCCGGCAGCGTCCGGAACCTCTCGGCGATTGCGGAGAAGCCACCCGCCGATTGTTTGACGGACCTCTCGCGGCTGTATACAAAAGAAAACGCGTGATCACGCCTTTGGCTTCTGCTGAACTCACCATGGAGGTTGAATTGAACAAGTACACGAAGAACGCGGCCGTTCCGGCGGACACCAGCGTGCTCGCCGACACCAGCGTCGCGGACACGAGCCTGCTGGCCGACACCAGCGTCGTGGCCGACACCAGCGTGCTCGCCGACACCAGCGTGTGATGAGCGGCCGGGGCGTGGCGCCCGCGACCGGAGCCGTCACGCCCCGGCCTGCCCCTGGCGCGGACGATCGGATCCTGAGCTGCCTGGACCCGCTGCTGGGCCGGGCGGTGGAATCGCTGCGGCGGCGGACCGGGCTTCCTTCCGCACACCCGCTGCTGCGGCCGGACCGAGCGTACCTGCTCGGCCTGGTGAAACCGGTGGTGGCAGAAGAACTCGCGCTGGCTCGCGCGCACGGACGGCTGCGCGGCCAGACACCCGAGCAGCGGTTCGACACCTTCACCGCCGGACTCACCGCGGCCGAACTCTTCCCGGAGTATCCGGTCCTCGCCGACGAACTGACGCGGCACCTGAGCGACTGGGTGCGCGTGCGTGCCGGGGTCGCGGAACGGCTGACCGCGGACGCCGCCGAGATCGGCGATCTGGCCACTCTGACCGGTGCTGATTTCGGCCGGGGTGATCCGCATCGCGGCGGGCAGTCGGTCGCGGTGCTGAGCTGGCCGGACGGTCGGCGGATCGTGTACAAACCGCGCAGCCTCGCCGTCGAGCGGCACTTCGCCGAGCTGATCGGCGAGCTGGCCCCGTACCTGCGTCATCCGCCGCGCCCCGCGTCCGTGGTCGACCGGGGTGGGTACGGCTGGGCCGAGTTCGTCGCGGCGGCGCCCTGCCCGGACCGCGCCGCGGCGCACCGGTTCCATTGGCGCCAAGGCGCGCTGCTGGCCGTCCTGCACTTGCTGCGCGCCCACGACCTGCACGCCTGGAACGTCATCGCGGCCGGCGAGCACCCGGTCTACATCGACCTGGAAGCCATCCTTCGGCCGAGGCAAGCGGGGGAACCGCCCATCGGATCGCTCGCCCGCGCGCAGGCGGACAGCGTGCTGACCACGCAGATCCTGCCCCGCTGGCTGGCCGAGACCGACGAGCACGGCACACACCACCGCGACACCTCCGGCCTGTGCGGGGGCGTCGGCGTCGAGGGCGCGCCCGTGCGCGGGGTGCTGTCGTACGAGGGCGAGGGCACCGACCTGATGCGCCCGGTGCCGCGGGAGGGCTGGGCCGGTCCGACGGCCAACCGGCCCCGGTTCGAGGACGGCACCGAAGTGCCGCTGGACATCGACGCGGTCACCGGCGGTTTCGAGGAGGCGTACCGGGTGCTGATCGCCCGCCGGTCCGCGTTGACCGGGTTGCTGGAGGCGTTCGGCGGCGACGAAACCCGGGCCGTACTGCGTCCCACCCGCTACTACGCCGGACTGCTGGCGCAGGCCCGGACCCCGGAAGCGTTGCGCGACCGGGAACACCGAGCCGCCGTGTTCGACGACGGCCTCCGGGGCGCGGATTCGCGCATCACGCGCAGCGAGCACGCGCAACTGGCCGGCGGCGACATTCCCCTGTTCCACTTGAAGGCGTCGAGCAAGGCGCTGTGTGGCCCGGTGGGTGTCGTGGACGGCGACTACGCCGAAGTGCCGGGGCTGGACGCGGTGCTGGAACGCGACCTCAGCGAAGCCGATCTCGGCCGCCAGCGCTGGCTGGTACGCGCCGCACTGGCGACGGCGCCGGGCGCGCGGCCCGGCCCACCTCGCGCGCGTGCCTCCGCCGAACTCGACGAGTCGCTGCTGCTCGATGCCGCCTGCCGCTGCGCGGACGAACTCGTCGCCACCGCGTTGCACGATCCCCGGGACGGCACGGTCGAATGGTGGTCGCTGCACGAGGAGAACGGCCGGTGGGTGCTGGGTGCGACCCCGCTGGGCCTGGATTCCGGCGTCTGCGGTGTGGCGCTCTTCCTCGCCGAACTCGGTGCCGTCACCGGTCGTGACGACTACCGCGAACTCGCCGTGGAGACCGTGGCCGGCCTGGTCGATCCGGCCAACGCCGCGCCGGAGAGCGCGCTGCGTGCGATGCCGATCAGCCGGTACCGCGGCCTCGGGTCGGTGGTGCACACGGCGCATCGGCTCGCCGGATTGTTCGAGGTGGACGAACTGTGGTCGGCGGCGAGGCCGCTGGCGGACTTGTTGTTCTCCTGCGCGGAAGAGGCCACCGACCTCACCTACTCCGCCGGCCTCGCCGGGGCTTTGCCGGTGCTGGCGGCGATCCATCGGGCGCCGACCGCACTCGCGGAACGGCTGGCCCGCGCACCGGTACCCGCCGGGGCAGGCGTGGGAACGGGCGCCGCCGGACGGATCCTGGCACTGGCGGAAATCGCGGACTCGGCACCCATCGGCCTCGGTCCACTGCTCGACGCACTGGCCGACGCCCCGGCCGGGATCGACTGGTACCGCGGTGCGGCGGGCATCGGCTCCGCCTGCTTGGCGGTACTCGGCTCGGCGGCACCGCGTCCGTTCCACGACCAGGCCGAGCGGCAGCTTTCCCTGGTACTCGAACAAATCCGCCGCGAGCCGCCGACGGACAACGACTCCCTCGCACACGGTGAACTGGGCGTCGCCGAGTTCCTGCTCGCGGCCGGTGACCGGGAACTCGGCGCCGGGGTGGCCGTCTCGGTGGCCCGCCGGGTGCTTGCGGGCACGGCCCGCTCGGCCGCGCCGACCGGGGTGTGGACCCCCGGCCTGTTCGCCGGTGCGGCCGGTCTCGGGTACGGCCTGGCGCGGGCGGCCCGGCCCGATCAGGTGCCCGGAATCCTGGGGCTCACGCCGAGTGCGAATGCGCCCGCGACAGTGAGCGCACCAGGTTGAGCGCCCGGAACTCGCCGTCGTCGGTCTGGGTGAGCAGGCCGAGCCTGGCGAGCCCGCGCAGCGCCGCCGCGGCGGCGGGCTCGGGCAGGCCGCAGCAGTTGCGCACCATCTCCAGCGACAGGTGCTCGTGCCCGGCCGTCATCGCCAGCACGCCGGATTCCAGCGGGCTCAGCGAATCGATGGTGTGGGCGATGGCACTGGAGAAGTCGGTGTCAGGCCGATGATCGGTGAGGCGGAACGGATCGTGCCTGGCGATCTGGACCAGTCGGTCGGCTGGGTAGATGCCGAACCACTCGGCGGCGGAGACCACCGCGGCCGGGATGCCGTCCAGCGCCCGGCAGATCTCCTCCATCGCGGCGAGCGCGCCATCGGTGAGCGGTTCGTCGAGACGCCGCAGGCGCATCCGGGAAGCGAACAGGTGGAGCGCGTCGTCGATGCCGAGCGGCAGCAGCGGCGCCACGTGCGCGCCGCGTGGGCCGTAGCGGACGCGGGAGATGATGAGCAGGCGCAGCCGGGGGCACTGGAACAGCAGCCGGTCCAGTTCGCGCTCGGCCGACCAGCGCGTTGCCGGTTCGTCGAGCACCAGCAGGGTGCTGTCGTCGCCGATGAGCGCGGCGACCTCGTCCGGGCCGACGTCGTCGTCCGCGCCGACCCACACCACCGGATCGGTCACCCTGGCCGCCACCTCGACGGCGACCGCGGTTTTGCCCACCCCGGCGATGCCCACCAGGGAAAGCCACCGCTGCTCCCGCGCGTTGATCGCCCCGGTCAGCAGTTCGATCACCGATTCGCGCCCGGTCAACGCGGTCTCCGGAACCGGCGGCGCCAGCGAGCCGCTGCCCGCCAGCCGCGACATCCGCAGGCCTTCCCAGCGGGCGCGCTCGGCGGCCTCCACCTCCAGCGCCCGCGAGATCAGCATCAGCGTCTGCCGGCGCGGTTTGCGCACCTTGCCCTGCTCCAGATCCCGGATCGTCCGCTCGCTCACCCCGGATTTGGCGGCCAGCCCGGCCTGCGTCACCCCGCGCCGCGTCCGCGCCACCGCCACCGATTCGCCGAGCCTGCCCAGCGCGTCGGACAACCGGGACTTCGACTTGTGGTGCATGATCCCCCTAAGTCAGGCGGAGACGAATCCGCGAAGCTGCGCTGATGAAGTTGTCAACACGCGGAAATCCGGTCGGTTGACCGGTTTCTCGCGCATGCGCCCACAGTGCACCCCCAGTGCTGGTCCTGCCTCGGCCCGACCTTGAACCTTCCTGAGGCGGGGCGGTGGTGTCAAGGGATTCGCCACGGCCCGCTGGCGGGTTCGGCGGAATGGCCGGACCTCTGCTCCGGCCGGGTGACGCCACGGGATGGATATTCGTCATTTCGGGTGTCTCGCTTGCGGAATGTGGGTGAATCCCGGTCCGAAAATCCATTGCGGACGGCTTGGTTCCTTCGGTGCACCCCCAGTGGTCCATTGTGGACGATGTGCTGCCGCTCCAGCCAACTGAGACGGCATTCTTGCCATCCGCGAGGGTCTGCGCGATCCTGGACCGGCCCGAACGAGCTAGCGGATGCGCGGCTTTCGCATGAGTTCCCGGCGGGAGAGCATGCCCTTGACGTACTTCTCGTGATCCTGGCCCGGCCGTGGCCCAAGACCTGTTTCGGGCTGGAGCGCGTCTGACCGGAAGCGTGGAACGCCTCCAGCAACCGTCCAGCTGTCCGGCGACGCACCCGTAGGACTTTGGGACGGCATCCACGAAGTCATCACCAAGCGCGGCTACACGGTGGACCGTGACGACTGCGGCGACGCCTACGGCCGGACGATCTGGAGTGAACGACGCGTGAGTGTGCGAGCAGACATCGATCCCGCGCAAGCGGCCAAGACGCTCACGCACGAACTCGCTTACATCCTCTGCGACCACGAAACCCGCACCGACGCGCCCGCCGCCTCGGCGAAGTCGAAGCGGAATCGGTGGCCTGCATCGTCGCCGCCGTCTGCGGCCTGGACACGCTGGCGTACTCCGTGCCCTACGTCGCGGGATGGGCTGTCGACCGCGAGACCGCCCGAGCCTCCGCGCAACGGGTGCTCGCCGTCGCCGACACCCACCCGCCGGGCATCCAACACCGCTCACCAACGACGTCGTGGCCTCCATGGGTGCGTGGAACACGGACGAGTTCATCGAATACGCCCGCCACACGTGGCGATCAATAATTCGCGCACGGCCGGAAACCACGCACCTGCTCTACCCCCTGATCGCCTGGCTCTTCGACAACGCCGAAACCGCCGTGCACCCACACGCGCACGCCGTCGCACAGGCCGCCCTGCGTAGCAGCCAACCGGACTTGACCGGCACCGACCGGCGCTTCGACACCGACTTGCTCGGCGACGTCCTCATGACCCTCCGGCTCAAGTCCGCCCTGCAAGCCCGCGGCCAGTTCTACACACCCGGCGACGTCGCCAAGCTGATCGCCCGCATGTCCGACCTGGACGGACGCAGCACCATCCTGGAGCCGATGATGGGCACCGGCGGCATGCTGCGCGCCGCCGCCGAAGTCCTCCGAGAACGCGGCCACAACCCCCGCAGCGTCCAGTGGGTGGGCTGCGACATCGACGAACTCGCGGTCGCCTGCGCCACCGTGAACAGTATGATCCGGTGACTCGGCACCGACATCGTCTTCCACGCGGGAAACGCGCTGGCCCCGGGCTGGCAGAGCCGTGCGCTCGCTCAGCGGGAAGAGCTACGCCGGCTGGGCGCAAATATTGCGCTCGACGTGCATAGGATTGCCCTCGTCCGATCGATCCAGTGGCTTGTCGCAGATCGTCGACCTGGTAATCGATCTTCCGGGTTGACCGGCAGGCTGGTCCCGAGTGCCCGGCGGACCAAGCCGAGCAGCCGATAGACCTGCCGCATCCTGTTCCAGGCAACGGATGCTCCAGCAGCGCCGCGGCGTAGGCGGCGATGTGATCGCCATAGCCCGCGGCGCGGCGGTGCAGCGCGTCGAGGTCGCGCAGGGCGTAGGTGGTCAGCTCCCTGAACAGGTAGGCGATGTCCAGTGAGAGGCGGTGCTAAATCGCCTGGGGCACGGGAAACGCCGTGGAGCTTTATGGTCAGACATCCGAACTCAACAGGTTCGACGCCACGGCACGGGTGGACTCGTTAAGCATCTGAGGTACTCCGTGGGAGGTAAGCAGCACGTTAGGGTCGACGGCTCTCATGCTGATACTGGACCGGTCTCATCTCGTCTGCCTGATGCTGTTCTTGGTCGATCGGACGTCGCGCCCGTGCCTGAATGGCTACGATCAGAGCCGGTTGGTGGGGCTGTTGCAAGCGATGCTAAGATCATTTAGGCTGTAGAATTCGCCAAATTCGCTGAACTTCGATGTGCTGGAGGACCTGCGAAATGGACCTGTACCTCACCCGTGCCGCAGAAGGTGCAGGTCGAGACGATTTCATTGATGTCGTGCGCGCCCGGACCCACAATCTTCGTGACGTCTCGGTCCAAATCCCCAAGGGCTGTTTGGTGGCGTTCACAGGCCTCAGCGGGAGCGGCAAGACTTCGCTGGCGATCGATACGCTGCACACGGAGGCGCAATTGCGCTACCTCGAAGGGCTTTCCCCCTTCGTGCGCCAGTACATTCCGCAGCGGACTCGCCCGCAGGTCGACCAGATACTGGGTCTTAGCGCGACCCTCGCCGTGGACCAACGTCGCGCCAATCACAATCCGCGCTCGACGGTGGCCACGATAACCGGGATCAACAGCCATCTTGGCCTACTCTACTCTCGATTGCCTGAGTTGCGCGGAAAGGGTGACGCGCCGGTGCTCACCGCGGCGCACTTCGACCACCACAGCGCGGAAGGTGCGTGTCCGAGCTGCCACGGTGTCGGTGGGGACTGGAAGTCCGCGCCGGACCTGATCGTCACCCAGCCCGAGCGTCCGCTCTTCGATGGGGCGTCTCCGTGGTTCGCCACGTGGCACTCGACCGAGCACCACTTCGTTCCAGCGCTGGCGGAGAAGCGCGGAGTAGACATCAACCTGCCGTGGCAGGAACTGCCTGAGAGCTTCCGTCACGAGGTGTTGTGGGGTACCGGAACTGAAGTAATCGAAGCGAATTTCACTGCGAAGAGCCGCTCCAAGACCGGGTACTGGTCGTTCAACGACAGCCAGCCCATGATCGGGGCCGTTGCAGAGGTGGAGCGGGTGTTGGCCAACGCGTCCACGCCCAAGGCCAAGCAGCGATACAGGGCCTACGTGCGCAAGACTCCTTGCCCGGAATGCGGTGGTAGCGGCTACGGGCCGGCGGCACGCTCGATCAAGCTTGGGGGTCACACCTACCAAGAACTGGTCGAGCTCGAGGTGAAGCACGTGCGGGAGTGGACACTCGCGATCACCACGGAGCTCGACGACGCCCAGCGCGACGTGGGCGAGCCTCTGCTCGCTGCGCTTACCGCTCGTCTCGACCTGCTCATGCGCCTCGGTGTCGGCCACGTGCAGCTCGGACGCTCTGCCGGATCCCTGTCCGGAGGTGAAGCGCAGCGGACCCGGCTGGCGGCGCAGCTGGCGACAGACCTGACTGGACTGATCTTTGTCCTCGATGAGCCGGGTGCCGGTCTGCATCCGGCCGATAAGGCACACCTGCTCGAGATCGTCCTCGGACTGTGCAAAGCGGGCAACACAGTGTTGCTTGTCGAGCACGATCCCGAGCTGATCGCCCGCGCGGACTGGGTAGTTGACATGGGACCTGGCGCCGGCAGCGAGGGCGGGCGCGTGGTGGTGTCAGGCCCTCCCGTCGAGGTCGCCGCCAGTGCCGAGTCGGTGACCGGTCGTTACCTGCGCCCCCAGTCCGGCGGGCGTGCGGCGCGCACTCAGCGCATGCCAGACGATCGGACCTCCTGGCTTGAACTTCGCGGCGTGCAGGTGAACAACGTGGCCGTTGACACCGTGCGCATTCCGCTCGGGCACCTCGTCTGTTTGACGGGCGTAAGTGGAAGCGGGAAAAGCAGCCTGCTGCGCGATGCCCTCGGCGGCGATGTTAAGCGAGTGATGGACCGCGAACCGGCGCAATACACCGACGCGATACTCGGCGCACGGGAATTGGGCTGGGTGACGGTCATCGACCAGGAACCGATCGGTCGGACGCCGCGTTCGAACCCTGCTACGTACACCAAAGCGTTCGACGCGATCCGCAAGCTTTTCGCAGCAACTGATCGTGCGCGAGAGATCGGCGCTAATGCGTCGTCGTTCTCCTTCAACTCGAATAAGGGACGTTGCCCGGCTTGTGAGGGCTACGGGCAGAAGCTGGTGAATATGCACTTCCTACCCGATATATGGGTACTGTGCGACGTCTGCGAGGGCCGGCGGTTCACCCAGGAGATCCTTGACGTCACCTACCGGGGTATGACGATCAGCGACGTTCTGGAGCTGTCGGTCGCCGAAGCGGTCGACAGCTTCGACGAGCCGCGCCAACTAACCGAGACCCTCGAGGCGCTCCAACGAGTCGGCCTCGGCTACATGCGTCTCGGCCAGAGCGCGACCGAGCTGTCCGGGGGTGAGGCCCAGCGACTGAAACTTGCCACGGCTATCCAACGCGGTGGGCGAGCAAACCGTAACGGTCTGGTGGTAATGGACGAACCGGTCTCGGGTCTGCACCCGGCGGACGTCCAGAAGATCATCGATGCGTTCGACCTGCTCTTGGCCGCTGGAACGAGCGTAGTGATCGCCGAGCACGACCTGCACGTAGCTGCTTGGTCCGATTGGCTGATCGATCTCGGCCCAGGCGCGGGCGCGGACGGTGGCCGTATCGTAGCCGAGGGCCCGCCCGATCAGGTGGCCGAAGGGGAAGGTTCTACTGCAGCTTACCTGTCCCAGGTCATGGCCGGGCGGCCTCTATTCGATTTGAATGAAGGTGAGCTTCCAACTGCAACTGATGGCTGAATTTCAGCTGATCCAGTAGTTGATGGGGTTGCAGAAACGAAGGCGTTACCGCGTAGCGGTTCTATGGCGTGGCCTGCGGATCTTTATCATGATCGTGTGCAAATGCTGATGTGTGGTCGGACGTGGTGAGCTGACGGACAAGGCCCGGGCGAGGATCGCGCCGTTGCTGCCCGCGCAGAGCGGGCAGCAACGGCGGGCGGTGGCGTAGCCACTGCCGAGTAGAGCCATTGCCGAGTAGAGCCTGGAGGACGCGCTGGACGGTGAACGTCGATGACCCCGGTCTGCACGGTTGAGCACCATCCTCCTGATCCTCACCTGGGCCACCAGTGCAGTGTCCGGCGCCGATAGCGTCGAACGCACCCGCCGTTCCTCGTCGATGTCGGCCAGCCACAGGATCAGGGCAGCGTCGACCACCGGATCGTCGGTGAACCTGCCGTGCCCGTGCCTCATGCCAGTTTCATCGCCGCACCTCCGCCCGGTGTCACACCCCGCTCACACAGGCCCCGGCCACTGCCCGGGTGACGCACGGATGGTGCTCGTTGCGGCACGGACTATCCCCTGACCTGCGCTGATCCCGTGTCCGGTCCACTGGACACGACGATGGCGAGGAGGGCCGAGGTGGGCAAGCGCGGGAGCGAGGTGCCGGTGGCGGTGCCGCCGATGCTGGCCGAGGACGCCGCACCCTGCTTGCAGGGCCGGAGCGGGTGTTCGAGTGGAAGTGGGACGGCTGGCGCTGCTGCCTGGCGGTCGCGCCGGACGGCACCACCCGGCTGACCAGCCGTAACGGCAATGACCTGACCAGCTACTTCCCCGAGCTGGCCGGGACGCTGCACGACGCGTTGGCTGGGCAGGCCGGGGTGTTCGACGGGGAGATCGTCGCGCTCAACGAGCACGCCCGCCCCGAGTTCGGCCGCCTGCGGCGCTGCCGCACCAGCACCGGTACCGCCCGGCTCGCCCAGACGGTGCCGGCGCACTTCTTCGCGTTCGACCAGCTGCAGCTCGGCGGCGATTCTCTACTGGCTGCTCCGTACCCGCAGCGGCGCGCTCAGCTGGACGACCTGCCCCTCGCCCCCGGCGGGCGGGTGATGGTCCCGCCGTCCTACGCCGACGTCGACCCCGACGACATGCTCAAAGGCCGCCGCCGACGCACAACTCGAGGGGATCGTCGCGGCAACACGCCACCCCCTCCACCCCTACCGGGATTGTGCACGGTCTGTTGTCCACCGTCCAGGGGTCGACCGTGCACAACCGATCGGCGCTACACATCAATGGCTCGAACCGGTCAGGAGGAATTTCATGACCCAGAGATCCGTGTCACCGACAGCGCGCCACGTCGTTGTCGCGAGTCCGCTCGGCGACTTGAGTCGTTCGGAGCACCAGGAACTCGAACTGGGCGCATTTCGAAGACGCGCTCGCGGACCGCCGCAGGGGTAGCAGCGAAGACGACAGACGACCCACCGACCGAATGCATCCGGCGATCCCGCAACACCTCGACAAGAGGACCATTGGTTCGACCGGGAGCACCGCATCCCCGGTCGCGCATCGAGAACGTTTTAATGATTGTCTTGCCGTAATCCGGAGGCTGTGCGCGTTTCGCTTTGCGCGGCCGGACGACTCACGTCACCAAGGAGCAAATCACCATGAAGCGACTCCCCAAATTGGCACTCGCCACGTGTGGCGCCTTCATCCTCAGTATGATTCCCACCGTCGCGACAGCGCAGGCCGGCACTGTGTCATCACCATTGGAGTCTCCCGCAGAGGTGGTGGCGGCTCCTTCCGCCGCGGCTGCGTACTCTGTGATGAACATCAACAGCGGCAAGTGCCTACTCGTTCGCGGTAACGCCGACCTCGCCCCCGCTGTCCAGTTCACCTGCGCGAACTACGCAGACCAGCACTGGGGTTTTGTCGACAAAGGCGGCGCTCGCTACCAACTGCGCAACGTCAACAGCGGCAAGTGCCTACTCGTTCGCGGCAATGTCGACCTCGCCTCCGCCGTCCAGTTCACCTGCGCGAACTACGCAGACCAATACTGGCAGCTCATCGACAAAGGCGGTGCACGCTACCAACTGCGCAACGTCAACAGCGGCAAGTGCCTACTCGTTCGCGGTAACGCCGACCTCGCCTCCGCCGTCCAGTTCACCTGCGCGAACTACGCAGACCAATACTGGGGATTCGTCGCCTGAACCGGCCCGGCGGTAGCCGGTAGAAGCGCGAACGGGAACGCCTCAGCCCGTTCCGGAGCTACCTGGCCGGATGGGGGTTGTGGTCGGCAAGACCGCCCCCTGCACGGTCATGGCACTGGCGGAGGCGGCCGTGCTCGGTCCTGACCAGCCGGCCGCCGCGGTCGACACCGCTCCTAGCCGGAGCTGACACCGGTGGTGCGGCTCGGTGCGGTTGAGGCCGCACCGAGCCCTCCGCTGAACCGTCGCGGAACGCCAAGAGGATCAGCTCGCGGTACGTGCCCGGCCAGCGGTCGGCGGACTGGCGCAAGCACGCGCTCGTCCGCAGCCACACCGCCCTGATCGGCGCTTGGCGCCCCGGATCCGGGCAGCGCACCGACCGGCTCGGCGCGCTCCTGCTCGGCGCCCACACCCCCGCCGGCGACCTGGTCTACATCGGCGACGTCGGCAGCATCGACGACGCCGGCCTGGCCCACGCCCAGCGCATCCTCCGCGAGCTCTTCACCTGAGCGCCCCTCCCGGGGGACGCGGCTCAGATCGGCCGCGTCCCCCGGGAGATCGGTGAGCGAGCGGTGGACGCCCCGGCGGAGCAGTTTCACGGTGATCTCGGCGAAGAAGCGCTCGACCAGGTTGAGCCAGCTTGAGCCGGTTGGGGTGAAGTGGAGGTGGAAGCGTGGATGTGAGCAGCCATGTTTTCACCGCCGGGGTTTGTGCGTGGACAGGTTGTCCAGGATGACGTGCACGTCCAGCTCGGTGGGCACGGTCTTGTCGATGGTGCGCAGGAACGCGAGGAATTCCTGGTGCCGGTGGCGGCGTTTGACCGCGCTGATCACCTGACCGGTGGCGATTTTGAGGGCGGCGAACAGACTGGTGGTGCCGTGCCGGACGTAATCGAAACTCTGTCGTTCGGGCACGCCGGGCATCGGCAACACCGGTGCGGACCGGTCCAGTGCCTGGATCTGGGACTTCTCGTCCACGCACAGCACCACCGCCTTGCCCGGCGGATCCAGATACAGCCCGACCACGTCGCGGACCTTGTCCACGAACAGCGGGTCCTTGCTGATCTTGAAGGTGTCGACTTTGTGCGGCTCGAGGCCGAACGCCCGCCAGATCCGCGACACCGCCGACTGCGTCATCCCGGTCTGCGCCGCCAGTGACCGGGTCGACCAGTGCGTCGCGTTCACGGGCTTGGTTTCCAGCGTGGTCACGACCACACGCTCGACCTGGTCGTCGGTGATCGTGCGAGGCCGGCCAGGACGCGGTTCGTCGGACAAGCCGTCGAGTCTGTCGCGGACGAACCGCGCCCGCCACACCTGAGCCACGGTGCGGTGCCTGCCTGCCGCTGCCGGCGGCAGAGGCTGTGCCAGTGGCTAGATCGCGGACCAGCAGGTGAGTGGGTAGGTGCAGAGGACGACGGTGGCGATACTCAGCACGGTATCGAGGGCCGAACCAGGCGACCGGTAGGGGTAGGCGATGACGACGCGCAGGGCGTTGTCAGTAAGCGGAGTCTGTGTCGATCGGAGCGCCGCCGCAGTGCAGTGCCACGCTTTCCAGCAGGCTCAGTTCAGTCGGCAGAAGCCGGTTGGACGCGTGCGCCCGGGGCAGGAGCGTTCAGCGGCATGAGCGCGCTCAGATGGGGTGCCAGTTGTGGTCCGCGTCGCGAGGAGGTGGCTGGGCAGCCAACCCGTTCTCGTCCAACGCGTTGAAGACGTGCAGGCCGCCGCTGTCGGTTGCCAACCACAGGCCGGTCGTCAGCCACGCCTCGTGTACGTCACGGGTGTCGGCTACGTTCTCCGTCACGAATCGACATGAGGTCGCCGATATCTGCTGCAACGTCTCATGCTCGATTGCTGCGAGCGCGGGGTGCGCCGCTCGCCGCCATTCCAGCGGCCACTCCACCGAGTTGGGCGTGCCCATTCAGTGGAAGACCGAGATCACCTCACTCGATCAGGATCCGACGGCCGACTGGCTGGTCGGGTGCGACGGTCTCGTCGGAGTGTGGGTGGGGTCGGCTTGTCGGGGGCGGGCTGTTCAACGACGTTGGGGGATGCGTTGGGCGGCTGTTGCAGGTCTGCGGCGGGTTGGTGATGAAGTCGGCCACGCGACGTCGTCGATGGCGAGCCAGGGCGCGACGGCCACGGTCGAGGGTGTGAGCCCGGTGAACGCCTTGACCTCGCGGTGGAGGTGGGACTGGTCGGCGTAGCCGCTCTGGGCGGCGACGCCGGCGGCGGTGTGACCGGCTGCGAGGAGGTGGGCGGCGTGGTCGAACCGCACCAGTCGGATGGCGCGTTTGGGGCTGATTCCGAGCTGGGACCGGAAGCGGGACCACAGGCGCTTGCGGTCCCAGCCGACCTCGCCTGCCAGGCTGTCGACCTGTACCAGTCCTCGGCTGGTGAGCGTCCGCCGCCAGGTGTGGGCGACCTCCGGTTCGACCGGCGTGCGGGCGCGCAGCCGTTGGCCGACGACCTCGGCTGCGATAGTGAACCGTTCGTCCCACGACGCGGCGGCGCGCAACCTGTCCTCGACCCGCCCGGCGTCGCGGCCCCAGACGTCCGCCAGGGGTGCCATCGTCCCGCTGAGATCGGGTGAGGCGTCGAACACCGCGGCCGCCACGTCCGGCTCCAGCCGGATCTGGAGGCATTCGCCCACGCAGCCACCTGCCCGCAGATCGCCGGGCATGAGCCCGATGACGACGCTGCCGCGCTCGTGCCTGTCGCGGCTGCCGCAGACGACGCCTTCTCCCTCGCTCAGGTCGATGAGCAGGGTGACGGATGGGTGCGCGACCATGGTGATGTCCACGGGGACGGGGACACGCTGGCGGAACCCGGCCATGCTGATCCCCGGTAGCCGATCCGACCGGCGCGGGACCGCGATGTCCATGTTTGTCCAGTCCGGCGGTGCCCCGGTAGACAGCATACGACCAGTCTAGGCATCGGGGGCCATCGGCGGGGTGCCAACGGTCCGTTGCCGCGAGGTCCAACCCAGCAGCAGTTCGCTGGTCGTCTCGGGCGCTTCGAACATGGGAAGGTGCCCAACGCCGGACAGCAGCTCGATCCGCGCGTGGGGAACCGCCTCGTACTGGTGCACCGACGACGGGTCCCAGCGGGGGTCGGCAGCCCCGAAGATCGCTAGCACCGGGACGCCGAGGGCGGCGAGACGATCGGGCACGCTGCGCTCGGCGAGGTAGGCGACGTTGCGGCGCGATAGCGTCCTGAACGCGTGGTACGAGGTGCGCTTGAAATCGGCGACCGTGTCGTCGGGTATGTCCACCGGGCGAGCGGTCGTTGCCAGGATTCCCTTGCGGATCATCGCATCCGAACGCCTCGGCCAGATCAGCGGGCCGAATGGCGGTCCCAGCAGGATCCGGAGGATCAACGGTTGAGGAAGCAGCGCGTCGAGATGCGGGCCGCAGCTGATCAGCGCGACCGACCGCACCAGGTCGGGGCGCTGCTCGGCAAGGGCGGTGGTGACGTAGCCGCCACTGGAGTGCCCGACGACGGCGGCGTGACGCAGGCCGAGGTCGTCGAGAACCGCAGCCACCCGGCTCGCCTGCACGGGCACCTCGTAAGACGGTGGGGGCGGGGACTGGCCGCAGCCCGGGAGGTCGACCCGGATGACGTGGTGGTGGCAGGCAAGTGCCGGGACCACCGGGCTCCACGAGGCACCCGAGGCCCCCGATCCGTGAATGAGCACCAGCGGCGGCGCCTGCCGCGGACCGTCGTGCACCACGTGCATCCCCTGCGAATGCTCAACACCGTTCTCACACATGCGAGGATGGTGCACGGCCGCCGACCACCAGTCTTGGACAAATGTCGTCGCACGATTGACGTTGCGGGGTCAGCCACCGCGTGCTCAGCTCCGGCGAGCACCCGAAAGCCTCTGCTACCAACCAACACGGCTAGCCTGGATGCGCGCGGGAACACCACCAACTACCACCGCGTCAGTGGTAACGCGGTGAACTTGACTGGACGCGCCTCCACCCCCTGCGGGCAGTGAGGCTCCACTGTGACGTGCGCGTACCCCGTTCAACGCCTGAGCTCGGGCATCTCAGTGTGGGGAGCTGACCATGAACGTGAAGTGCCCGTCGATGTCCTTGCGGGCGTCGAGGACCTTGTCGGTGAGGCGGACCCGGGTTTCGCGGGCCAGGAACACCTGGGTGCCCGCCGCGTCAACGACGTCGTCGCCAGGGGCCGGGTGAGCGGTGATCTCGACGGACAGCGGGGCGCCGTCCTCGGGAAGACCGTCCAGCGTCATGCGCAGGCCGCCCTCCAGTTGGAGGTTCTGGGCGGTGGTGAGCTGTTTGATGGCTTCGGAGGCGGATTCAGTCATGGTGAACATCGAGGTTTCTCGCTCCCTTCCGCGTAGCCGGCGGAATACCACCGACTGTACGCGGCCCGCGATCAAACCGGGCTGTCCGTCGTCGCCCACGCGGCTGCCTGCTCCTGGACGAATTCGGTGAAGGCGCGGGGCGGGCGGCCGGTCAGGTCGAGCACCGCGGTGCTCGACCTGGTCTTCCAGCCTGCTTTGATGCCGTCTTCCCCGGGCGGCGAGGGCGGTGGCGAACCCGGCGGGTATGCCTGCCGCCGGTACTCGGTCGCCACTCAAGGGAAAGGTCTGGCGACCGCCACACCACCTCGCCGTGCAACCGCCGTTGCGGCGTGATGCTGTCTTGGCTTACCTGCCGAGCTGGCCACTCGGTGCGGCCGGTCAGCTTGATGCTGCGGAATGCCGGCATGGTTTGCCCGCTGAAGCCTGTGGCTCCAGTATTTCCGCGGAGCTTGCCCGGGCCCTATCCGCGGACGACTTCGGCGCACCGGCCGGCAGGTCCATGGCGTCGATGACCATCGCCGCGTCGGTGGCGTTCTTCAGGGCCTGGAGGCAAGGACCACAGAACGTGACCGGCTCCCCGTTCGGTAAAACTCCCCGGCGCCTGTTAGGCGCCCGATTTCTCTTTGCATTTTCCGACGCCACGCCGTCCTGGGACGTCGAATGCGAAGTCGGCTGCTCCGTTTGGGTGGATCCGAGGTGGCGGGCGAAGAAATGGTGCGCACCGGGTCTGGTTGGAGCGTCCATTGAGTAAGGGCACGCAGTGCCGGCGCTCGCCGAGCGGCGGCTTGTCCCCGGGTTACACCCGAGCGCGAATGAGAGGTACCCGCATGGCCGCCGAGCGTATTGAGGTGTGCACCTACGGGGGTTTCACCTATTCCTGCCGGGTGGTCGAGAACACTGGGGCTCTCACGGACCCGATCGTTGTAATTGGCGGCGCCTACCAGGATATGTACGCCTTCCATCGGATTGAACGCCGATGGTGGCAGGCGGCCACCTTGGTCGTTGTCGAACTTCCCGGCGCGGGCACGGCCGATGTCCTGCCCGCGTCCTACGACTTCGGCTTCCTCGCCGCGGCTCTCGGGCACATGCTGGCTGAACTCGACCTCAGGCGGGTCAACCTCGTCGGGGTCTCGTATGGCTGTCCTGTCGCTTACCGCTACGCACAGGTCAATCCCGCGGGCGTGGCTCGGCTGATCCTGTGCGGTTTCAGTCCTTCACTGCCGACCGAGAGTCTCGGCTTGCTGCGGAGCATGGTCGACGCCCTGGAATCCGGTACCCCCGACGAGTGCGCCCACCGCGCTGGTGAATTGCTCGTCCGCCAGGACCTGGCCGTGTTCGTGACCAACCGCGACGAGGTGCTGCCTTTCTGGGTTCCCGCACGGGAATCGGGCCCAGGCTCGAGGGCCACGGCGACCGGCGGTTCTCGTGTGGCCGGTGGTCCTGACGACCACGGATGGGCTCGCACGATCCACTTATCATTACTCCGATCGCAGTAACAGTCGATCGGCTGAAAGGATGATCACGACTACGTCATATTACCCAGTCGCAGTACTTTGGGTAGAACTTCCGCTGCCGAACCACAAAGGCGGATAGTCAAACCCTTGGTGCCCGGAGTCGGATCGACGGGCGTTTGTGCCACTCGGGCGTGGAGGGTGACATGGGAATATGTGAATAATTGCCGAAAGTGCTTCGGAATACGTTGAAACTGACCAGTGTGTTGCACGCGAATCATCGCGAACTGCGGCACGGTCACGACCGGGCGGCACAGTGACGCAAGCGCTGCCGGGCCACGTCCCAGCACGCCGACACGGATGGACAAGCTGAGCGGTGGCCGCTGGAAACGTCGACTCGGAAAGCCGACCTGTGGCCGCCACAGACCGGGCAACAGGGGGAGTTGGACACCTCCCCTCTGGAGACGCCCCAACCTCGCCCTGCCCTGGCCGAACACCTCGGCGAGGACTGCGGCGATCAGTTGATCTTCGGGATCCCCAAGCAGGTGAACTTGTGGTTGTCAGTCGCTTAGAATCCGGGTTATTTGCCACCGCAGGCCTCGCACGCGCAGTGAGCGCCGGATTGTCGGACTGAAGCTGTACGAGGGTGTGGACCCGGACGGGCTCGGGCAGCCCGGACGCGCTCGACCAGCTGGCCGTGCTCATCGAGGTGATACACGGCCTCGGGCCCGTTGCACTGCGCCTGCGGTGCGACAACTGCGTGAACGATCAAGAACGTGCGGTAGCGCGGTCGGGATTTTCGTCTTGACGATGTCACGCCTTCTCGAATTCTTTCACGGAGGACACGAGCGTGGTGAGCAGGCTGATCGGGCGCCGATCAGCAGGTGTGTGACAACTGCTCAAGCGCCTTCGCCCGGCGTGCCGGAGCTGTGCTGAGACGCCGCTGCGGCGTGGTCGCCGCCTTGCTGGGCGAGCAGGCCGAGTTCGACGACAACAGCCGGATGGCCCGGCGCTCGCTCGGCCCGGCGGTACCACTTCTCGGCTTCACGCAGGTGCTCTTCGGCTTCGGCGAGGTCGCCGGTGCGACGGGCGGTCAGGCCTAGGCCGGTGATGGCGACCACCTCGGCGGGCTTGAAACTGTGTTCCACGGCGAGTGCCCTGGCCCGCTCGTAGAAGCGGCGCGCGGTGTCGTGGTCCCCACGCAGCATCGCCAGCTTGCCGAGCCCGGACAGCCGGTCCGCGGCTTCGGCCCACATGCCCAGCTCGTCGGCCAAGCGGAGCCCGTCGCGGTGCAGCCGCTCAGCGGTGTCGTGGTCTCCGATGGCTTCCGCGAACGCGGCCCTGGGGTAGATGGTGAGCAGTTCGCCGCCCAGGTCGTCGAGGGCGCGGAATTGCGCGAGTGACTCCTCGGCGAGGTCTGCCGCGGTCGGCAGGTCGCCTCGGGCGATGGTGTGATGAGCACGCAGGCTGGTGGTCACGGCTGTGCCCCAAGCGTGTCCGAGCGAGTGGAAGCCGGCCGAGGACTTCGCTGCCAGTTCTTCGCTGAAGTCCAGAGCACCGACGTGGTGCAGGACGTAACCGAGGAACCACTGTCCCATCGCGAGGCCGGGCGGATCATCCGTGCCGCGGAAGGCGTCCAGCGCCTGACGGGCGCGGGACACGGCGTCGGAGTCCGCACCGCGCAGGATCGCGATCCCGGCTTCCCAGCACCGGACCCGCGCGCGCAGCTCTGAGGGCGTGTCGCCCGGCACGGCGAGCGCGCGGGCGGCCCGGCGGCCCACCTGCCGGACCCGGCCGCGCAGCAGCAGGTACCAGGCCAGCGCGTCGACCAGCCGAAGTGCCACTCCGGCGTCGCCCTGCTCGGCCGCGTTCTCCAGTGCGCAGTGGAAATTGCCCTGCTCGGCGTCGAGCCGGGCGAGGCACGTTCGCTGTTCCGGTCCGAACAGTCCGGGCGCGACCTCCTCGGCGACTGACAGGTAGTAGCGGCTATGCCTGTCGCGCAAGGAGTGCGTCTCGTTCGCTTCGGCCAGTCGTGTGCGGGCGTACGCGGCCACCGTGGCCAGCAGCCGGTAGCGCCGGTTCGCGGTGACGACCACCATGGACCGGTCGACCAGCCGCGCCAGCGTTCCGGCGATCTCGACGGTGCCGTCGCTGTCGTCCGCGCAGATCGCCTCGACCGCGGCGAGCTCACCGCTGTCCAGCACGGAGAGTCGGCGCAGCACCGCCCGTTCCGCTTCGGTCAGCAGCTCCCAGCTCCACCCGAGCAGGGCGGACAGGGTGCGCTGCCGGGCGGGTGCGCCCCGGTTCCCACCGTCCAGCAGGCGGAACCGGTCGTCGAGGCGGGCCAGCACGCCGGGCACGCCCAGAGCCCGCGTCCTGGCCGCGGCCAGTTCGAGTGCCAGTGGGAGTCCGTCGAGCCGGCGGACGAGATCGGCGACCACCGCGGCGTTCGACGTGTCGACGGTGAAGCCGGGATCGGCATCGGCGGCGCGGGCGTGGAACAGCCGCACGGCACTCGCCGCCCGCACGCGTTCGGCCCCGGCGCCCGGCTCGGGCAGTTCCAGCGGCGGTACCGGGCGCAGCACTTCACCGGGAATGCCCAGCGGTTCCCGGCCGGTCGCCAGTACACGCAGGCCGGGTGCGGCCGCGAGCAGCGCCCGCGTCAGGTCGGCGGCCGATCCCGCCACGTGCTCGCAGTTGTCCAGCAGGAGCAGGATCGACCGGTCGCGGAGAAACGCGGAGAGCCGTTCGAGGTGATCGGCGGCCGTGTGCGCGGGCAGTGGTCCGAGCAGCGTGTTCTCCCGCAGCCCCAGAACGGTCATCACGGCTTCGGCGACCTCGTCGCCTGGGTGCGTGCCTGCCAGTTCCACCAGCCACACGCCGTCGGGGAACGCGTCCGCCAGCCGCTCGGCGACGGCCAGGCCCAGGCGGGTTTTGCCGACACCGCCCGTGCCGGTGAGGGTGACCAGCCGCGCGGTACCGAGAAGCGCGGTGACCTCGGCGATGGCCTCGTCGCGGCCGACCAGCTCGGTGACTTGAGCGGGCAGGTTGGTCCGGCGCCGGGGTGGGGGAGCGGCCAGTGTCGGGTCCCTGGCCAGGATCGCGCGCTGGAGCGCGGCCAGTTCCGGCCCGGGATCGAGGCCGTGCGCTTCGGCCAGTCCGCGCCGGAATTCGTCGTAGGCCTGCAGCGCCTCGCCCTGGCGTCCGGTGCGGTAGATCGCCCGGAGCTGGGCGGCGCGGAGCCGTTCGCGATGGGGGTGGCGGTGCACCCATTCCGCCAGTTCGGCGAGCACCAGGTCGTGTTCGCCGAGGTCCAGCCGGGTTTCGGCGAGCTCTTCGACGGCCGCCAGCCGCTGCTGGACCAGCCGCTCGGCGACCGGCTGGGCGAACGGCTGCCCGGCGAAGTCCGCGAGCGCGTCGCCCCGCCACAACGCCAGCGCCTCGGTGAGCAGACGCCCGCGCGGCGCCGGGTCCTCGGTGGCGCGCGCCTCGCCGAGCAAGAACTGGAACCGGCCGGCGTCGATCGATCCGGCCGGTACGCCGAGCCGGTAGCCACCCGAAGTGAACTCGATCAGCTCACGCCCGAGCACACGGCGCAGCCGGGACACCCGGACCTGGAGCGCGTTCGCCGGGCGCGCGGGCAGCGCGTCCGGCCACAGATCGCCGATCAGCCGCTCCACCGGGACCGGCGCGCCTTCGTGCACCAGCAGCACGGCCAGCAGCGCACGCAGGTCGGCACCCGGCACGGCGACCGGCGCACCGTCGTCCCGCCACACCGCCAGTGGCCCCAGCACCCCGAACCGCACGGGCCCACAGTACTTCCCGGCACCGACAGCGAGCCCCGGAAAGCGAACGGAAAGCAGCCGGACAGCGGGCAGCGGGAACCTCGGGACGTCGATCACCGAACGAGGAAGACGGACGAAATTGGACAAGCGGAACGCACTGTTCGGGCCACTGTTCCCACTGGCGATGGCCCTGTTCGCGGTGGGCACGGACGGCTTCGTCATCGCCGGCCTGCTGCCGCAGATCGCGGCAGACCTCGACGTCGGCGTGGCCGCGGCCGGGCAGCTGGTCACCGTGTTCGCACTGGCCTTCGCGGTGTCCGCGCCGGTGCTGGGCGCGCTCACCAGCGGGCTGGACCGGCGCCGCGCGCTGCTGCTGGCACTGGCGGTCTTCGTGGTGGGCAACGCGGTCACCGCGCTCGGCCCGGACTACCGGACCGTGCTGATCGCGCGGGTGCTCACCGCGGTCGGCGCCGGGATGATCGGGGCCGCCGCGTTCAGCGCCGCCGCGGCGATCGCGCCGGAGGAACGCCGGGGCCGGGCACTGGCCGTGGTGATGGGCGGGCTCACCCTCGCCATCGCCTTCGGGCTGCCTGCGGGCACCCTGATCGGCAGTGCGGACTGGCGGCTCACGCTGTGGGCGGTGGCCGGCCTCGGAGTGGTCGCGGCGGCGGGCATCGCGATCGCGCTGCCGCCGATCAGCCTGCCCGCCGACACCCTGCGCGCACGGCTCGCCCCGCTGCGGGAGCTGTGGGTCTTCGGCGTGCTCGCGGTGACCACGCTGACGCTGGCCGGTACGCACGTGCTCTACACCTACATCAGCCAGGCGGTGGCCGGGGCCACCAGTGGTTCGACCACCGCGCTGACGGTGATCCTGCTCGCGTGGGGGGTCGGGAACATGATCGGCAACTCCGCGGCCGGACGGCTCGCCGACCGGTATCCCCCGGAGCGGGTCGTGCTCGGCGGACTGGCCGCCGCCGCGGTACTGCTGGCGGTGAGCCCGCTGGTGGTCGGTGCTCTGCCGGTGACGATCGGCTGGGCGCTGTTGTGGGGTGTGTTCGTCTCCCTGCCGGTGGTGCCCCAGCAGAGCCGGTTCGTCGCGCACGCACCCAGCGCCTCGGCGATGCTGCTCGGATTGAACAACTCGGCGATCTACGTCGGCGTCGCCCTCGGCGGCGCGCTGGGCGGCCTGCTCCAGCACCAGTTGACACCCGCCCGCCTCGGCTTGGTGGCCGCGGCGATCAGCCTTGCCGGGTGCCTGGTCAACCTGTTCACGACTCGGCGAAACCACCCCGTCGTCATCTCGGCCTGACCTAGAGCCAGGAGCAGGCCCGTCTTCTGGGACTTCTGCGGGGGCGGCCGGTTCGACCGAACCACCGGTGCGGGGGCTGCGCTTCATCGGGATTCGACGCGCAGCTGCGTGAGCAGAGCGCGGCCGGGCTGGACGAGGGGGCGTCGATCTCGCCCAGGTGCGCCTGCGCGGCTCTTGCAGTGACACCCAGTCACGACGGGCGATGTCGACCATCGCCAGGTCGTCCAACCCGGCCAGGATGTTGTCTATTGGCAATTTTGGAAGCTCGCACTCTAATGAGTCAACCATCGCATCGAGATGTCTGGCGCCGGATATAGGAAAACCAGGAAGCAAATTGCTCAGGCGCTTGAAATCTCGGTGAGCACGGTCCTTCGCTACCTCGCCTATCCCGACAATATCGAGGCACTGAACTGCTCCTTCTGGCTAGTGCACGAGCGACTTTCGGTGCCCCTCCAGCACGGCGGAAACCCCGCTCTCGGCGCGGCACCGGCAGGACCGCCCGAGGACATCCAGGCGGGTTCGCCGGGCACCGGTCAGCCGATGCGCATGGCCCGGATGATCGTCTGCTCCACGGTGTTGCCGTCGCTGTCGACGGCTTTCGCCCGCAGTGCGGCGAAGCCGGTGGCCGGGTTCGCCACGGTGGCGGTCCAGCCGGCCCGGTCACGGCGCAGTTCCGCGCGCTGCCAAGTGGTGCCCTCGTCGTAGGACACCTCGACGTGGAGGTGCCGCACCGACGGGACCCCGTCTTGGCGGGTGACCCGCACCGGGAACGTGAACCGGCCCGCCGGGACCAGGTTGTCCAGGCCGGTGTCCGGGGCGAAGCCCACCGCGAGCAGCGGGAGCTTCCTGCCCTCGTCCGCCGAGGACGAGCGGAACGTCCAGGACCCGCTCACCGCCGTCGAGGTGGTCCAGTCGGGGTGCGTGCGGGTGACGTCCGCGGTCAGCCGGTAGGCGGCGTCCGCCTCCGGCACGGTGAAGAGTCCGTGACCGGGCCGGGAATCGGTGCCGACCAGGGTGCCGTCCCGGTACAGGCTTGTGGCCCCCTGGTCGATGCCGCTTTCGGGATCGGCCAGGCGGGGGTGCCCGGCGCCGTCGGCGAACAGCGGGACCAGCAGGTCCAGCGCACCGGCGTTCCGCCAGGCCCAGGGACGGGTGCTGACGTAGGTGTCCGGGGACTCGCCGGCGAAGCCAGGCCCGAAGACCGGCTCGTTCCAGCGGACTTCGTGCTTCTCGCCCGCGGTGAGGTCCACCGTTTCCCCTGAGTCGCCGAGCGCCCTGCTGTGCCGGTTCAGCTCCCAGGTGCCCGGGGTGAAGTGCTCCACCCGTTCAGCGGACTTCGGGGCCGGCCGCGTGGGGAAGTAGATCGGCCCGCCGTCCACGAATCCCCTCGCGCTGGCGGAGTCGGTCCCGCTGCCGTGGTAGGCGGTCTTCACCGCGGCCAGGTCGGCGAGCGCCACCTCGTGGGTGGTGGAATCCGGGACCCGGCCGGGATGGGTGAGCAGCACGGAACTGCGTAGGCGGCTGCTCTCGCGCAGCGCCAGTCCCGCTTCCAGCCCGCCTCGTGCGGCCGCGGCCTCGAACAACTGCCCGGTGCGGCGGGAGAGGACGACGAGGGGCAGCGGCGCCGGTGCCTTCAGGTAGGACAAGCCCCGTCCGCTGAGCGCGACAGCCTTCGCGCCCGCCGAGTGGAGCGCGTCGACGCGCCGGTACGCCTCCTCCGCGTCCAGCGCGGGTGGAAGCTCCAGCACCACCAGCTTACCGTCCACATCGGACGGATCGCTGCCGTCGCCGCCATGGGTGACGGGGAGCCGGGTGAACTCGGGCAGCGAGGCACCGGGCAACTTCCGGGTCTCGACCTCGAACCGCTCGGGCGATTCGGCGAACAGTTCCACGCCCAGTTCCTCGAACAGGGACGACACGGTGTAGCTGAACGAGGGCGCCGAGACCGCGGGATGCGCGTGGACGAACATCCCCTCGAAGCGCGGGTCCCACTGGTGCTGGTACCCGGTGTCGGACCGGCCGAGGTCCCTGATGTGGTGCCCGGTGTTGATCATGCCCCAGGAGGACCGGACGCCGGGCTGGTCGAGGCCGACGGTCACCTTCTTCGCCAGCCTCCCGTCGAGCGTGAGCTCGGTCCGGCGGTCGATCGTCAGTTCCGGGTGGGTGACGATGGTGGCCGAGTACCGCTGTTCCTGATCGACCGTGATGAACGTGCCGGAGATCCCGTAGCGTCCCTCCGGCAGCAGGCCCAGCCGCCCGGTCGAGCTGAAGTGGAGCTCGCCGTCGTCCAGGTTGATCAGCGCCAGGAGGGACTGACCGGGCACGGCGCCCGTGCGGTCGAGCACGTTCACCGTGACGTCGTGCCGCAGCTTTTCCTTGTTGACCCCGATGAGCGCGCGGACGGACACGCTCCCGTCCGCTGTGGACGCGACGAGGCTGCCGCCGTGGGCGTTGGGCGGGGAGTCGCCGGGGTGCACCGTCAGGTCCACCTTCGCCTCGCCACCGGCCGGGACGGTCACCGAGTCCGCCGAGAGCGCGACGAGACCGGCCGGTGCCGGGGAACCGTCGGAAGCGGCCAGGTCGAGCGCCAGGTCGAGCGTCACCTCGGCGGGGCCGGGATTCCGGTAGGTGACCGCTCGCAGCACCGGTTCGGTCGCGCCGACCGGCAGCGGAACGTTGGTCACCGCGGGTGAAGCCTGGATCGCCTGCGTGGTGGCCTTGCCGGCGTCGAGCAGGCCGGAGCCCACGGCGAACGCACCCAGCGACGGCAACGGCTTCGAGGAGCCGATCAACCCGGCCTTGAGCTGTTCACCGGTCCAGTCCGGGTGTCGCTGGAGCAGGATCGCGGCGGCACCGGCGGTGTGCGGTGTGGCCATCGACGTGCCCGACACCGAGGTGTGGTGGTCGTCGACCGGCTGGCCCAGCGTGGTCCCCGCCGCGCGGGCGGCGACGATGGAACTGCCCGGAGCGGCGATCTCGGGTTTCACCGCGCCGTCGAGCCGGCGCGGCCCCCGACTGGAGAAGCCGGAGAGTCCGCCCGTCTTGGTCACGCTGCCGACCGCCAGCGCGGCGTCGGCGGCGGCCGGTGAGCTGACCGTCTCCTCCGCGCCCGCGTTGCCGGCGGCGATCACGAACAACGTGCCGTGCTCACGGCTGAGCCGGTTGACCGTCATCGAAGTCGGGTCGGTGCCGTCGGTCGGATCACCGCCGAGACTGAGGTTGACCACCTTCGCGCCGACGTCGGCGGCCGCCCACTGCATGCCGGCGATGAGGTCGTCGGTCTGCCCGCCACCGGAGCTGTCGAGGACCTTGCCGACGGCCAGCCCGGCATCCGGGGCGACGCCCCGGAACCGGCCGCCGGAGGCCGCGCCGGTCCCGGCGATGGTCGAGGCGACGTGCGTGCCGTGTCCGTGGCCGTCCTTGGTGTCGGGTTCGACGGTGAAGTTCCCGGTCGCGCCGATCTTGCCCGCGACGTCGGGGTGGGCCGGGTCGATCCCGGTGTCCAGCACGGCGACCGTGACGTCCTTGCCGGTGTGCCCGCCCTGCCAGGCAGCCGGCGCGCCGACCTGCGGCACGCTCTGTTCCAGGTCGGCCTGGACGCGGGCGTTGAGCCAGACCTTGCGCACGCCACCGGAGAGCGCGCCCGGTCCACCGCTGATCGCCTGCCAGGTCAGGTGCGCCGCGGCCTTGTCCCCGTTGACGGCGGTGTACCCGGGGAGCACGCGCTCGACGCTCGCCCCGGCCGGAGCCGCCGACGCGCTCGGGCCCTCGCCGGTTTCGAGCAGGAGCGGGATGGTGCCGGTCCCGGCGTCGTGGTAGCCCTGGCGGACCAGCCCGGTGATGTTGAACAGTTCACGGTCCAGCTTGCCCGAGGCCACCATCGTGGCCGCTCGTTCCGGGAGCAGGTACTGGTCGAGGTGCCGCCCGTTCTGCCTGGCGAAGCGGAAAGCGCCCCCGGGGGTGCCGGCGTCGAGCTGCGCGGACCACCGGTCGCCCGCCCGCGCCGCCAGGACCACGTCGCCGGTGATCAGCGTGACGCGGTGCTCGTCGCCGGTGGTGACCGGTCCGGAAGCCGCTGCCGTGGTTCCCGCCGTCACCAGTGACGTCGTGACGGCCGTGGCGAGCAGTCCCGCCACCCACATTCGTCCGCGCATCGAACTCCTCATCGTCGGAGAAAGCACGGGCGGCCGGCGGGGGCTGACTCACCTGGCACTCGTGCAGCCGACCCCGTGCTCCGGTCCTCTCATCGAGAGACTCCTGCGGCCGGAGGGTCGTCAACCCGTTGTATCGAAGAAGAAGAGGCGTCGAGACTCTTTCAGCGGAGCGTGAAATCGCAGTCCGGCGGCAGCGGGATCCGCCTCGCCGAGAAGGTCCGCCAGCGCGACGACATGGTCGCCGCCGTGAGCAAATTGTGGCCTATGGCCGTCCAGTTCAGTCGGGCGCGAAACGCAATAATCTCGGCCAGTTCCCGCGTGCCCTCGGGCGGCTCACTGACGCGAGCGCCCGCGTGAACGCCTGCCCGGCTTCGCGCTGCGCTGTCTCCAGCGAGTCGGCCTAACCGGTCTCCAGTACGTGGCCCCCGGGACCCGCCCGGTGAGGCCTCAGAACTATCGGGAACAGTCAGGGCGCCAGAGAACCGGGTTGGCGATCACCAGCAGGGGTGCGGTGGGGCTGTCCGGGTGCGGTAGTTCGAGCATTTCGTTGGCGACCTCGACGACGGTTCCGGTGCGGTGCCACACGGCTTCGCCGTCCGGGTTGACGCGCACGCTGGCGGCGTCACCCTCGGCGCAAAAGATGAGGATGTCCTCTCCCGCGGGTGCCCAGCGGCGGATGGCACAGATCGCGACCACCTCGCCGGCTTCGTTGCGGGGATGCCAGAATTCCCGGCCCGCGGCGATGAGGCGGTGCAGTGTCTCATCGCTCATGCGTGTGTGTCCCGGAATCGGTGCTCGGCGGCCTGCGGTGGCTGTGGGGGTGCGCGGCCCGGGCAGGCGGTGGGTGGGGGAGCAGTGGCGGGGAAGCCGGGCGGGATGTGCCAGTGCGGATGTGGGTTGGCCAGGATCCGCCACAGCGCCCGGTCACCGCGGAATTCCTGGCGGCCGTGCAGCCATCAGCGGTTGTGCACCACGAGGCCGTCACCGGCACCCAAGAGCACCGTGTGGGTGTGCTCGCTGATGAGGTGGCTCAGGGTGCTTACGGCGACGACCACGCGAGCCGGCCGGAGCTGGTGAAGATCGCGCAGGGACGGGCGCGGGAGCGAATCGGCAGCCGGTTCGACAACGCCGGCACCGTCCTGATCGGGGACACGCCGAACGACGTGCAGGCCGCGCTGACCGCGGGCGTGCGGGTGGTCGCGGTGGCGACGGGAAAAGAGCTCGGAGGACGAGCTGCGGGTGGCTGGCGCGGCCGTGGCCCTGCCCAGCCTGGAAGGTGCGGCTGAGGTTCTGCGCGAACTTGGTCAGCATGGTTGACAACACACTCCGGCCTAGTGTGTCGCCGACCCGGAGGTTCATCGCCGAGCTGGCGGCCAAGACTACGCAGAACGGCGACCAATAGCGTTTCCGTCGCCGAGCCGGATTCGCTGCGCCGGGCCCTCGACTCCTGCGCGCCCGTACCAGCGGAACTCGAGCTGGACGCGATGATCGCGCCCGCTTCGTGCGCGCCCCATCGGACCTGACATCGCGTGACCGGTCGCTGGGCAATGTCCGGTAGATGTCCGCCTCGCGCCCTCGATACCTCGATCCGCGCGCCCCAGAATGTGATCGGGCGCTAAAGCCCGGACCTGGGGGTAACACAAATGGAGAAGAAAAAGTGGCTGGCTGCTGCCCTGGTGGCGTCCGGCTTGGGTTTGGCCTTCACCGGCAGCGCGCAGGCGGTGCAGCCGCGGTTCGCGGCCGAGATCTCGGTGGACGCCGTGTGGTACTACCACAGCTCGTGGCCGAATGAGAACGCCTGCCGTTCGACCGGGAAGTCCTACGTCGACCACGGGCTGGCCCGGGCCTGGTTCTGCGAATACTCCCCGCATCCGCAAATCCCGCTGTGGAACCTCTATCTGCTCGACTGAGCGGTTCAGCCATCGTCGGAAACAATTCTTCGGAGGATTCAATGCAACGTAGGCTCATCACCACCGCTGGGACGGCGATCGCCGCGCTGGCCGCCGTGGTCGGCGCGAGCGCACCTGTCTTCGCGCAGACATCCGAAGCATCACCTGGCCCCGCCTCCCCGGCCTGTTACGGGGAAACCTGTGAGGGCCAGAACCCGGTTTCCACGAATTGCACGAGCGGATCGGTCTCGCTCGCCAGTATCGTTCTGCTCGGGGCGGGGGCCAGAGAGTTCCTCGTCGACCTCCGCTTTTCCTCGTCGTGCGGGACGACCTGGACCAGAGTGACCGACATCAACCAGCCGGATTGCTACTACTCTTTGACCGCCTGGCACGAAGGCATCAACAACAGCACCGGCGCCAAGACGCGTACCGCGTCCGTGAGCAGCGGGGACGCGTGTTCCGCGTCCACCACGACGATGAGCAAGGCGGGCAAGTCGACCCGGGCGTGCGGGCACAGCAGCTGGGAAGGGCTGGATCGCTGCACCGTGTGGAAGTAGCGCGTTCCTGATCCCCGGCGAGTGATCGCCACGTCGCTTTCCTCCGGCGCTCAATCCGGGCGCCGGAGTTTCCGGCTCCGTGCAGTGGTCTGCCCGAGGAGTAGCTGTGCGAAAATCGCTCGCCTTGTTGTTGTGCGTACTTTGCTCGTTGTTGCTGATACCGGGTGGTGCGATGGCCGCCCCGCCCGAGGTGGATCTTCCGGCCCCGGCCCCGGAAACCGCCTCCCCGGGCAGCGTTCCACCCGCTGAACGCGCCGCGATGCTGGGGGGTGGCTGGGATCGGTCCGCGGACCGGGCAGTGACCACGATGGGCGACGCCACCGGCTTCCACGTGCTGGTGGCCGAAGCCCGAACTGGCTACCAGTGGCGAACGGCTGCGTCGCTGTCGGAGCCGGGTTTCGACACCGACGCGTGGATCGGCAACGCGTGCGTGACGGCGTCGGGGGACCGCGCCGTGGTGGTCTACGCGCCGCGGACCTTCACCAACAAGGCCGTGCTGGCCGAGCGCGGCGGCTTCACCGCGATCGTGGACCTGGCCGGCGGACCGGTGCGCAAGCTGCCGGTGCAGACGAGCCTGGCGTACTTCAACCCCGGCTGCGGTCCCACCGAATCGGCGCTGCTGACCCAGGGCGGTAGCGAGGATCTGACCGCGACCAGGTTGCTGAGGCTGGACACCGTCTCCGGGGAACTGGCCGCACCGATCGAAGTGCCGGGGCAGCTGACCTCGGCGGTGCCGACCACGGAAGGCATCGTGGCGGCCGATTCCAGCGCCGTGGTGCGCGTGGACCCAGATGGCAAGCGGACCGTGGTGGCCCCGGCGAAGGGCGTGCCCTACCGGCTGGCTGCCGACGCCGACGGGGGCGTTGTCTACGCACAGGCCGAGGACCAGCACAAAGCCACCGTGCGCCGGGTGGACCTGAAGGCGGGCAACGCGGTCACCACCCTGGCGGACGGGGGCCGTACCGAGGTGAGCGTGAGGTCGGGCCGTGGGGGTCGGGTGTTCGTGACCGGTGCCGGAGCCGCCCGGGCGGCCACTCCCTCGGTCGCGCTCGTCGGCGTCCCCAAGGACGCGACGATGTCGCTGTCCGGCGAACTCGCGGTCACCTCGGTGCTGCGCGCCCAGAACCCGGACACCCGGGTGGCGCCGGCCGACCCCACCGCGGCGCAGCGGATCGACATCACGGCCACCGCGCTGGCGACGAACAAGTCGTTCACCGCCTCGGTGACCCCCACCGGAGGCGGCGAGAACGGCGGCGCGGCGAGTCCGGCACTCGGCCAAGTCTCGGCCACCGCCGGGAACCCGAACGACCCAGCCGACGGCGACCAGCGCTCCTGCTCGGTGGCCCGCAACGATCCGCGCAACCAGGCCATGCAGCCGAAGCCACGCCAGGTCGAATGGGCGGTCAACCAGGCCGTGCGCAACGCGCTCACCGTTCAGCGTCCGGCCAATTGGAAGAACCTGGGCATGCCCGCCTACACCCCGCAGGGCCTGTTCCCGCCGACCACGCTGAACGGCGGCGGCTACGTGCCCGCGCAGATCCTGCTCGGCATCGCCACCCAGGAGTCGAACACCTGGCAAGCGGCGAAGTTCGCGGTGCCGGGGGTGACCGCGAATCCGTTGATCGGCAACTACTTCGGCATCGACTACTACAACGACGTCGAGGGCGACGACTGGACCATCCGCTGGGACAAGGCCGACTGCGGTTACGGCGTCATGCAGATCACCGACGGCATGCGTCTGGCGGGCAAGGAACGGCCAGGGGAGACCGCGCTGCCGTATGACCAGCAGCGGGCGATCGCATTGGACTTCACCGCCAACATCGCGCGCGGCCTGCGGATGCTGCAGGACAAGTGGAACCAGACCCGTGCGGCCGGGCTGACCATCAACAACGGCAGCGCGGACCGGCTGGAAAACTGGTTCTTCGCGGTGTGGGCCTACAACTCCGGCTTTTACCCGAACCCGGGCAACGGCGGCCCGTGGGGTGTGGGCTGGCTCAACAACCCGGTGAATCCGCACTACCCGGGTGACCGCATGCCGTTCATGGAGGAGTCCTACGCCGACGCCGCGCACCCGGAGGACTGGCCGTACCCAGAGAAGGTGCTCGGGTTCGCCGGACACCCGATCGAGCTGATCGAAAGCCCCGGCACCCTGGTGCACGCCTTCCGCCCCGCGTGGTGGCTCACGGCCAACGACCGGTACAACGTCAAACCGCCGAAGGCCCAGTTCTGCGACAGCAGCAACCAATGCGTGCCGGGCGGGCAGTTCCCGCCCCAGGCCGACGAGGTGCTGGGCGAACCGGCCGGGCCGTGCGCGCACAAGAACAGCGCGGGACTGTACGACCTGAAGTGCTGGTACCACCAGAACTCCACGTGGAAGGCCGACTGCCAGGACACCTGCGGCCGGGAACTGCTGCGGTTCGACCCCGGCTACGCCTACCAGGACGACGCCACGAACTACCCGCCGGTCTGCTCGCTGTCCGGGCTCCCCGCCGGCGCGCTCGTGGTGGACAACCTGCCGCAGAACGTGCCGTCGATCCGGCCCGGCTGCACCAAGCCGCCCAGTTCGGGCACGTTCGGATTCACCTTCGGGCAAGCCGCCGACGGCAACTACCCCGGCAAGATCGACGTGCACCAGATCGGGGCGGCCTACGGCGGGCAGTTCTGGATGAGCAACACCCACAACTCCGCCGAGCGGGAAGCGGTGGGCACGTGGACGCTGAACCAGGCCCGCACCGGCCCGATGAAGATCATGGCGCACATCCCCGACCCGGGGGCGCGCACCCGGCTCGCCGAGTACAAGGTCAACGCCCAGGGCGGTGAGCGCAAGCGGCTGATCGACCAGTCGGCGGGCAGCGGGAACCGCTGGGTGAGCATCGGGACCTTCATGTTCAACGGCACCCAGCCGAGGGTGAGCCTGAGCAACCGCACCGCCGACGGGGACAGCACGGTGCGGATCGCCTGGGACGCGGTCGCGTTCATCCCGGTCACCGGCCAGTACCACGAGGAGGCGGTCGAGGCGGCCGCGGTCTACGACGAGGACCAGAACATCGACACCGCCGCGCCGGCCTCGTGGCTGGCCGGGCCGATCGCCAGCGGCGCCACGCTGCACCAGTGGGGCCGCGACTCCGCCAACGGCATCCTGGCCGCGACCAATCTCGGCTCGGCGACGAGGCAGACGATCAGCCGGTGGAAACAGCAGGTGGAGGCGGCGGGACCGGATCCGGTCAACCATCCGGACGGCAACAGCGCCGGGACCTGGATCGGGTTCGCACAGCCCTACACCGACCGGCCGACGAGCAACCAGCGGCCCGCCTCGTTCGACGACGTGAACCGGCTGAAGATCCGGACCAAGGCGACCATCTCGTTCGTCACCGGGGACGATGCCAGGATCATTCCCGGCACCGAGTTCGCCGAGTACGAGCACCGCACCGGCAACTCGCACCTGCCGCCGTTCCTGGTGGAGTTGTTCGGCTCGCTCGAGCAGGACTACGGGATCACCCGGCCGGATCTGAGCTATCGGATGGTCGACCTGCACGTGCACGACGGGGCGTGGCGCTCGGCCGACCCGAGCCGAGACGGCAAGCTGCCCGGGCGTGCCTACGCCGAGGGCAGGCGGGCGCCCGAACTGACCGACGCCTCCGGGGCGGCTGCGCCGAACAACGCCTCGTGCGTGCGGGCGCAGACGACCGGCGGCGGATCGACCGGGTACCGGCCGATCCTGAGCCAGTCCGGTCCGGTGAACGCCGCGACCGCCTGGCGCGACCGCATCAAGGGCGACGGGCGGCTGCCCACCGCGCTCAAGGACCTGGCCGATGACGTCTGGGAGCTGTTCTTCAACGCCGGGGCGATGTCCGGGGTGAGTGCGGCGATGTTCAACGACGCCCCGCCGATCTGGCAGGAACTCAACTTCCTGGCCTGCGTGGACGGCACCGTGCGGAAGCTGGACGCGTGGACCCCGATCCTGCGGGCCAGCTGGATGCCGGACAACTACCTCTACCACCGGGGTCTGGCGATCAACCGGGACGGGGCGCGCACCGGCAGCGCGGCGCCTGTGCTGCGGGGTGACTGGTTCAACTTCACCAAGTTCCCCGGCACCGCCCCGGACACCGCATACGGGCCGTGCCGCGGCATCGGCCAGCACGAGCGGGCGGGCAACCCGTGGGAAATCACCCCGGTCGTGCCGACCGATCCGGGGGCGAACCCGCCATTCGCGCGATTCTGTTCGAACGCCTGAACCGACGGCGTGATTTGTGGCATAGTTCCCCCCGTTCGCGAGCACGCGTGCGGGGGGACTGGTCCATGTCGTCACCAGTGGGGGAGCCGGCACTGGCGGCGCTGTTGCGCGGCTGGCGCGACCGGGCGCTGCTGACCCAGGAGCAACTGGCCGCGCGGACCGGGCTCAACGTCCGGAGCGTGCGGCGCCTGGAAGCCGGGGAACTGGTCCGGCCGCGCAGTGCCTCGGTGCGGGCGCTGGCAGACGCCCTCGGGCTCGACGACACCGAACGCGCGAGCTTGACCCGGGCCGTTTCCGGAACCTCGCCTGTCCGGCGGACGGACACGGTGCCGAGGCAATTGCCCGCCCCCGTCAGCACGTTCGTGGGACGCTCGCGGGAATTGGCTCTGCTGACCGAGCCCAGCCCCGAGGGCGCCATGGTGGTCACGGCCATCGACGGCATGGCGGGAGCCGGCAAGACTTCGCTGGCCGTGCACGCGGCGCACTGGCTGTCCTCGCGCTTCCCCGACGGCGATCTGTTCGCCGACCTGCGCGGTCACGCGCACGGCACGACCGCGGTGGACCCGGCCGACCTCCTCGCCCGCCTGCTGGCGGTCCTGGGCGTGGACGGCGACTCGATCCCGGCGCACCTCGACGACCGCTCGGCGCTCTACCGCAGCCTGCTCGCCGACCGCCGGATGCTGGTGGTGCTCGACAACGCCGCCGACGAGGCGCAGGTCCGGCCGTTGCTGCCCGGCTCGGGCGGTTGCCGCGTGTTCGTCACGAGCCGACGGCGGCTGGTTGGACTGGACGGGGTGACCACGGTGTCGGTCGGGGTCATGCCGACCCCGGACGCGATCACGTTGTTCACCGCGGCCGCCGGCGGTGAACGCGTCGAGGGCGCCTCGCCGGAAGCGCTGGCGGAACTGGCCGGCCGCTGCGGGGCGCTGCCGCTGGCCCTGCGCCTGGCCGCGGCCCGGTTGCGGGCCCACCCGTCCTGGACGGTGCCGCACCTGCTGCGGCGCCTCGACGCCGGGCACCGCACGCTGACCGAGCTGCGCGGCGGACAGCAGAGCGTGCTCAGCGCCCTCGAACTGTCCTATCAAGACCTCAACGCCGAGCAGTCGCGTGCGTACCGCCTGCTCGGCCTGCACCCGGGCGCGCACGTCACGCCGGAGGCGGCGACGGCACTGCTCGGCACTTCGGTCGCCGCCGCGTCGGAGTTGCTCGACGAACTGCTGGAAGTGCACCTTCTCGAGGAACCCGTGCCCGGTCAGTTCGCCTTCCACGACCTCATCCGCGTGCACGCCGCCGAAGCGGCCGAGCGCGAGGAGGCCGACGTCGTCCGGCGAACCGCCCTGGATCGCCTGCTCGAGCACTACGGCCGGACCGCGTCGGCGGTGATGGACCACCTGTACCCCTACGAGGCCGACATGCGGCCGCAACTGCCCCACGCCACGGCGGAGACACCGGAGGACGCGGCCGGGTGGCTGGACGCCGAACTGCCCAACCTGCTCCCGCTCGCCCGAGCCGCGGCCGAGCACGACTTCGCCGCCCACACCCGGCACCTGGCGGGCACCTTGCACCGCTGCCTGCGCACCCGGGGTCGCTACTCCGAAGCCGAAGGGCTGCACGAGCGGGCGCTGTCCACCGCACGCGCCGCCAGGGACCGCCTGGGCGAGGTGGAAGCCCTGCTCGGTCTCGGTGAACTCGACAGCCTTCGCGGGCACCACGAAGCCGCCGCTGAGAAAGCTGCTCGCGCCGTGAGCCTGGCCCGCGCCATCGAACACCGGCCAGGTGAGCTGCGGGCCCTGATCAGCCTCGGGTTCGTGAAGCTGGAGTTGATGGAGCTCAAAGAAGCGGCCGACCACTACGCGGAGGCGCTGGACCTCGCCCGCGCACTCACGCACCGCACCGGTGAGCTGGACGCCCTCATCGGCGCGAGCCACGTCGAGCGGGTACTCGGCAAGGATGGCCAGGCCGTCGAGTATCTGACCTCGGCGCTGGACCTAGCGCGCGCGACGGGCCACCACACCAGCGAAGCGCGGGCGCTCAACGGCCTCGGGTACGTCCACCTCAAACGGGACGAGCCAGGCCCGGCGACCGATCGGTTCACGCGGGCGCTGGAGTTGGCTCGCGACACCGGGTACCGCGTGGGCGAGCTCAGCAGCCTCGCCGCACTCGGCGATCTGCACCACCTGGCAGGGCGGCACCAGCAGGCACATGAGTGTTTCCAGGACATCGCCGACCTGGCCGGTCAGATCGGCAACCGGAACTGGCAGTTCGAGGCCATCCACAGCCTGGGCAGACTCCAGTACGACGCCGGGAATTTCCCCGAGGCCCTCGATCACCACGTCCAGGCGCTGGCGCTGGCCACCGACCTGGACCAGCCGAGCGACCAGGCTCGCGCCCACGACGGGCTGGCCTGTGCCCACCACGCGCTCACCCGGCACGAGCAAGCCCGGCACCACTGGAGCCAAGCCCTGGACATCCTCAAAGCGCTCGGCGTCGAGGAAACCGACGAGCGCGGTGTGGACGTCCGGAGCCTCCAGGCACGCCTGGCCGGCTAGCGGGGCTTGGTCGGCCCCTCGCCGGCGACGATCCGCAAGATCGGGTCACGCGCCCAAGGCCACTGATCACGAGCCGGACGAGCGCTGGCTTGCCGACGACACCGGGCGACTCTGGGGCCTGCGCGCTCCTCACCTCGATATCCGGCGAACAGTCCGGTGACCCTGTTGTGACCTCGAACGCCGTCGTTCGCAGCGCGGCCGCAAGGCGGTGGCCGGGCGCCCCGGTGGAGGACCGAGCGGTGTTCCCGGCGGTGGTCTGTGTGCTGACCAGTGGGTGTTCTTGGCGTCGTGCTGGTCAGTGCCGGATCGACCACGGACGCGATCTCGATGTCGTCGAACCGGCAAGCGCCAGGTCACCCTGAACGCCCAGCCCGTCCGTGGCACCCAAGCTCACGCCGTACGCCGATGTGGCGCCGTACTCCCTGGCCTTCGGTAGCTGGCTGACGCGGTAGCCGGTCTGGTCAGCGGCTCTGGCGTCGATGTTGGTCAACCCGTGCCGGGTGGCGCCACTGCGGTCCGGATCGCTCCGGATCCGGTGGGAGGTGGGTGATGAGGGTGTCCCAGTGGCCGTCGGGGTCGCGTTCCCGTTCCTGCTATCGGCATTGTTGGGGCCCAGTAGCGCAGGGGGTGGCGGGAGCTGGGCCAGAGCGCACCGGTGTCGTCGAAGGGATCAGGGTGTTCGCCTTCGCGGATGCGGCGGATGATTTCGGTGTAGACGGCGTTTTCGGTGAACGGGTTGGCGGCGACGGTGTGCCAGTGGGGTGAGGCCAGCACGCTGGCGATGGTGATGATTTCCGGGTAGCAGACGGCGTGGGCGGCGGTGATTGAACCGGCCTGGGAACTGTCCGCTCGTGGATTCGCGGTTCCGGCACCAGCATCCGGGCCAGCAGCAACGACACGTCGACCGCCGTCGTGCCCATCGGGGTTGAACAGCACCGCCGCAGCCTGATCGGCGCCGGGAACGGTGCCAGCCGGCGGAACGGGCCGGGCCACGAGCGGCTGGTCGGCCACCTCCTTCCGGGATCGGGCTCGCGCTCTCGCGGACCACTGGTAGACACCTGACCTGGCGTTGATCCCGCCACGCCCTCGTTGCGGACCTCCCCTTGCTGCCGCGCTGCGGCAGGCCCGCCGACGGCCGGGAGCTGCTCACCGCGACCGCGGTCGCCGCGCGGCGGCGCGAGCTGGGCGCCGATCTCCTGAGGCCCTGGCTCGAACGCTGAGTTAGGACGCGATCACCAGTCGGTAGCCGACGTCGAGCGAATCTTTCTTGAGAATGGCACCGTGGCGGTGGTGCCACGAGCCGGAGCGCAGATCGTCGGCCAGCCGGGCGAGAGCCGGCTTCACGACAGCGTCGGGCAGTGACGCGACACCGGACATGCCAGCGCGTACCGCGGGATCGAGGTAGTGGTGTGGTCGGCGCCAGTACGCGGCGAGGAAGCCGTCGGTGCAGTCGGCGGGAACGTCGATCGTCTGGACGGTGATGCGCCGGCCGAGGTTGGCCAGTCCATCGACCACGGTGTCGAGCGTGGCCAGCCCCCGTTCCCGCTCGGCGATCTGTGGCAGGTAGTCAGTGACCAGCCAGTACCGCGCCATGATCTCGACATCCCAGGTGAGCACCACCTGCCGGCGCGAGACCCGGCACAGTTCGGCCAGCCCCGCCGCCGGATCACGCCAGTGGTGCACGGTCAGCACGGCCAGCGCCGTGTCGAACTGGCCGTCGGCGCAGGGCAGCGCTTCGGCGACCGCTCGGACCGCGGGCGCCGATCCGGGTCGCCGTTGGCGCAGCATCGTGGCTGACGGCTCGACCGCCAGCACACGCCGATCCGCTGGCTCATACGATCCAGCCCCGGCACCCACATTGATCACAGTGATGGCGTCACCGAGCGCGGCGTCCAGGCGCTGCCCGATGCGAGGGTCAGGCTGCCGCATCGCGGCATAGCCACGCCCGAGCACTCGATATGGGTCAGCCACTGTTGTCACCGACCACTCCCTCCGATCAGACGAGCAACTGGCATTCTCCCGCGACGTTACATCCAGCAAGGAGGCTTCCGGCACTTTCAGGTCGGTGGCGGTTGCGACTGCCGCGGAACTTGCACGCGGCTGGTGTCGGTAGCCGGCGAGCCAGCGCAGGTTCGCCAGCCAGGTCGGGTCGTGGCCGGTGACCAGCCGGTAGCCCCAGCCGACCTCATGGAGCAGCCGGCGATGCCGACCCGGTGATCGACGCGACGGTCCCGCTCACCTCGATCAGCGAGGCGGCGCGCAGGGTCCAGTAGTTCGCGCGGCCCTCCGGGAGCTTGGTGAGCCGGTACTGCTCGACGAACGCCCGGCCGGCGTCGGTGAGCAGAACCTCCGGTGCGTCGTCGGCGACCGGCTCGGGGGCTGCCTGCACGAGGCCGAGGCGCTTGGCGACGGCGAGGTGGTCGTTGAACCCGAGAAAGGAGCCGAAATGCGCGTAGACGTCGCCGTCGGGCCGGGCGGCTCCGACGACGGCCAGAACGTGGGTCCAGGAGCTCGTCGTGTTGCTCCGCGTGGGTTCACAGCGTGCTGTCCTCGATGTTGTCGGCGATGCCGCGCAGCATGGCCACAACCTCGTCACGGTCGCGGTGGGAGGACCACTCGACGAGCCCGTCGTGGCCGACGAGCACTACGAGGTCCGTGCGGTCGAGCAGGTGTTGGGTGACGGTCGGCATCGCCTTCCTCCGGTCAGCTCGGGCTGCGCGGACTCGTTGTGCGCGGGGTCGCTCGCGTCGCTCTTCGAACTGAACGGCCCGGCGTTCAGCTCGGTCGTGGCCAGGTCGACCTCCTCGGTGCGGTCGCGCCAGGCGTAGCTCCACTCGCTGCGCACCTTCATCGAGCTTGCTTCGGTTTCGAGCGCCCGGTTTCGAGGTCGCCGATCTTCGAGGGAGTGCAGCCGAGCAGCCGGGCAGCGTCTTCGCGTCCAACGTCCGCGTGCAGGCGCAACTTGCGGAGCCTCGCGGCCAGTTCGGCCGACGTTGAGCGGGTTGCGCGTTTCCCATGTGGTTCCTGTTGTTGCTGAATCGGTGTGGGATCAGAGGTTGCGGAGGCCGGATCGGAACTCGGTGCATCAGGTCGAGGTCGGGCGCTTCGGCGGCCCGCTGACGGGGGAATGGCGACGGCCGTTGCCAGGACGGTGCGGGTATCTCCGCCCACGTGACTCGCCCCGGCGTTTCCTGATAGGCCCCACTTCTCGTACCCCAGCCGAGCCGAGGCGGCGAACTGGGCCAACACGGCCCCGCGGCAGGGCGCCGGAGGCGGGCGTCCGCGTACTCGAGCCTGAGCGCGCACCTGGAGCCCGGATTTCTCACCATCGTGGTGAGCGACACGGGTCACTGGCGTGACGGGCCGCCACGCCTCTCCGGTGGGCGCGGGCTTGCCGATGATCCGCGCCTTGGTGCCTGAAGCGGCGGTCACCAGTACCTCGACCGGGACCACCGTGCGTATGGTGTGGCCCTGGGTCACCTCCTGACCTCGGGACAGGAGCCATTCGCCCTCACCAGGGCTCTACCTCATCAAGATCGAGCGGCACCGCGGCCTGCACCACGAAGTAGGCTCGGCGTGCCTCCTCGGCGGAGGCGCGCCTCAGCCGTCGCAGATCGTCCTGGTGCACGTGCAGGGTGTGGCGCCGGACCGAGGTGCCGGCTGGCGTCCTGCCGGTGTACTCGTTCTGGGAAACCAGCAGGTTGCACACCACCACGCCATCACCGATCTCGTCTCCGACCTGGACCCAGATGAACGCGGACTCGTTGATGGCGTGGTCCTCGCCGTCCCGCCACGCCCGCCCGGAGTACCCGCGGGACTTGGCCGTCTCGCGCAGCTCAACCAGCCGCTCACGCGCCAGCGGACGCAGATCGAGCTCGCGTGTGCGCCTCCGGTTCGCTCCCCACCGACGAATGCTCATACCTTGACCCGTTCTCGCCACCCAACAAGCACGCCCGCCCGTCTGACCGCCAGGGACCGCCGTCACGGGGTGAGCATGCATCCTGATGATCAGATTGCCAGGGACCACTACCCGGAACCACCGAAGTAGCGGAGAGGACGACTCCGCCCAACCCGCCGGCGCCGCGCCTGGATCCGGCTCAGGGTTTGCCGGATGTGCCCCGGTGCGGCTCGTACCGGAAGCACACGGATACCGGATCCGCTCAGATTGATCCGTTCTCGCAGGTCAGCCTAACGGCGGCGGCGAGGCCGCTGGTGATCGAGGCGCGGATTCCGCTGAAGATGCCGAGGTGCGGTTCGGCAGCGAAGTCATGAGCCGGGATGTAGATCCTCGGCGAGCGAGCCAAGGCGACTGAACAGGCGTTTCAAGGGCCCTTCTTGATCCTGAATGATATTCCGCCTGTCCTGGTGATCCTTCTGTCGACGTGCTCCGATTGCCGAGGTCACCACCTCTTTTGTTCGAGCCAGTTCCCTGCGGCATGCTGGTGGTCGAAGGCAAGTTCGTCGTTGGTGACCCCCGGTGGAGGTACCTGATGGCCTTCGCCGATTCGCTCGACTCGAGCCCCTTCGCGATCGAAGCTCCGTCGTTCGGGCGGTCACGGTGATCATGGGCACGGTCGTCGGGCTGACGTTCCTCTTCGGCTTCGGCAACATGCTCAACCTGGCGTTCCGGCTCGGCATACCCGTCTGGGTGGCGCCGCTGGCACCCGCGGTCGACCTGCCGATCCTGGGATTGCTGCTCGGTACCCGGCACCTCGTGCTCGCCGCGCGAAGCCATCGGGCGGTAGTACCCAGCCGAGTGCCCGGTGCGCACGGGGTGTGCCCGACCGGCCGGACGCCGCGGCGTGGCACCTGCAACTGTCCGGGCCCGGACAGCCTGTCTTTGCCGGCCGCCTCGGTGGTAGGGCCGGGCCATGCTCACAGCGCTGGCTCCTCATCGGCTATGGACCTTGTTGCGCGAAGCGATCGACGCGCTGGACGGGGCGAGTCTGCGGGGGCTCTTCCGCTTGCTCTTCTGTGCGGGGCGCAGCGCCCACCGGTGAGAGCCGGAGGACGGAACCGATGCGGCCGAACGGCCCCTTCTTGATCCGCGCCTCCGTCGGATGTTTTAACCGGTGTTCCGGTGGGAATCACTGCTCATTGCTAATCATCCGGAATTCGCGTCGTTCGTCATTCACGTGAGTGAACAATAGGCGCGGCCTGTGCATTCACAAGAGTGTGACGGAGATCCATTACTACTCCCGAGTAGGGTGTAACACTCCTTCAAATCGGCCTTGGCCGTGGTGTGCTTTCGGTGAACATCTGCGGGCATCTTCGGGTAGGCTCTCGCTCCGAGCTTGAACATTGTTCTCAGTCAACTCTCAACTCCTGGCGAGCTGGCTGTCTTCCGGTTCAGGCACATGAAGAGGTGCTCGCACGCGGTCAACCAGGAGGTTCGTGTATTGGCGGCGTGTCAATTCCCATGTTTTCTCCCTATATTGCGATCATGGCGGAGGTGTGTGATGGCTGGGCATTTCATTGTCGCGACATTGCGGCTCTGGCTGTTTCGAATATGTGATATCCCCCTTTTGGCGGTATGGATCGCGGCATCGCCGGGGGAGCGTGTAGAAGTCTCTTGGCGAGAATGATTGCGCAGTGGCCTTCGTGGTGGCCGGTGATCATTGGTAAGTATGCGAACTCTGTGTGGATTGGATAGTCCTGAAAGGCTCTTCTGTGTTTTCGTCAGCAGCAGACGACCGTGGTCAAAGGTGCAAGGAACGGGGGCGTGGCGGTCCGGAGGCCGCCGACCACTGTGTTGATCATCTTGGCCCGTTGCTGAACAAGCTGGTCGAGCGACATCACGTACCCGGCGCCCAGTTGGCCGTCTACCACCGCGGCGAGGTGGCCACCGCGCACGCGGGAGTGACGCACTGGCCGAGCGGGCGCCCGATGACCGCTACCACCACCGTGCCGGTGGGCTCGATCACCAAGGCCTTCACCGCGACCCTGGCGATGGTGCTGGTCGCCGAGAGCGATCTCGACCTGGACGCACCGGTCGGCGACACCCTGCGCGGCCACGGGCTCGAGCGGGTGACCTTGCGGCACCTGCTCGGCCACACCGGCGGGTTGCCCTCGGACCCCGCCGAGCACTGCGGCGGCCCGCGGGCGCTGTTGACCGCGCTGGCGCCCGACGCGCTGGTCTGTGCGCCCGGCACCGCTTTTTCCTACTCCAACATCGGTTACGCACTGATCGGCCTGCTGATCGAAGAGGTTACCGGAATGTCCTGGCAGGAGGCGGTCACCGGCATCGTGCTCCAGCCGCTGGACCTGCACGCCGCCTTCGTCGGCGGTCCCGGGCCGCGCCCCACCGGTGACGGGCACGTGGCGATCTCGGACTCGCAGGTGCGGGTGGTCGAACAGTTGCTGTCCCCGGTGCTCATGCCGGCGGGTGGGCTGGCGCTCAGCGCCGGGGACCTGGTCGAGTTCGGCCGGGTGCACCTGGGCAAGCCGGGTCTGCTCGACGTGGTGACGGCGAGCGAGATGCACACCGCGGGCCCCGCGGAGCCGTTCGGCCTGGCCGACGGCTGGGCGCTGGGCCTGGCGTGCTTCCGCGGCCCCGACGGCGAGTGGCACGGGCACGACGGCACGGCCGACGGCACGTCATGCCACCTGCGCATCGACGGCGATGGGCAGACCGTGGTCGCGCTGACCACCAACGCCGTTGGCGGCACCGCCTTGTGGCGCGAACTGCTGACCGAGCTGACCGCGTTCGGCATCGAGGTCCCGGACTACCGGGCCCGCAGCGCGCAAGCGTGCCGGATTCCTCTGCCGCGCAGCTATTTCGGCTGTTATCGCAACGGGGACATCGAGTACGTCGTCGGCACGGACCCGGCCGGTGCCGCCTGCCTCACCGTCGACGGTGACGTCCACTCCGGCCTGCACCTGTACGACTGCGGGACCGTGTCGCTGCCTGATCCCGCGACCGGCGTGCGTACCGACTGCGGGCGATTCCTTCGGGATGCCGGCACCGGAGCCGTCACCGCGATGCAGGTCGGTGGTCGTCTCGCCCGGCGTGCCGGGTTCTGACGCCGGCAAGACCTCGCGCTACCCCTCTCCCTTTCGCCGCGCTCGAGCGAGCCCGGCGGTCCTCGACGTGTGCCCGGAAGGCCTCCGATCCATGACAGTGCAGGACACCGCAAGAGAAACCACGGCACTACCGCAGCTGTTCGCCCGCCAGGTGGCGCGGACACCGGATGCGATCGCGGTGACCGGCGCCGCCTCGCTGACCTACCGGGAGCTGGACGTCAGGGCCAACCGCCTGGCGCACCGCCTGCGAGAGCTCGGCGTGCGGGACGAGGATCGCGTGGGGCTGCTGGTGGAGCGATCGGCCGAGGTCGCCGTCGCGGAGGTGGCGATCGCCAAGGCCGGCGCGGTCTACGTCCCGCTCGACGCCAGGGCTCCGGAAGCGCGGCTGCGCCGGGTGCTGGCTGAAGCGGGGATCTCCGTACTGGTGACCGATCGGGGCCAGCCGGGACTTCCCGGCGTACCACACCAGTTGGTGACCGATCCGACGCTGGCGGCCGAGTCCGCGGAGGATCCCGGGCTTGCCGTCCACCCCGACCAGCTCGCGTACGTCATGTTCACCTCCGGCTCGACCGGCAAGCCCAAGGGCGTCGCCGTGCGGCACCGCGATGTGGCCGCGCTGGCGGCCGACGCGCGGTTCGCCGGGGACGCGCACGAGCGGGTGCTGCTGCACTCGCCGCCCGCCTTCGACGCGTCGACCTACGAACTGTGGGTCCCGTTGCTGCGCGGCGGCACCGTGGTGGTCGCGCCACCGGGAGAGCTCGGGGTGGAGGACCTGCGCCAGGTGCTTTCCCGGCACGGGGTGACGGCGCTGTGGCTCACCGCGGGCTTGTTCCGGGTCGTCGCGCAGGAGGCCCCGGAGTGCTTCCGCGGGGTTGGAGAGGTCTGGACCGGTGGGGACGTGGTGCCGTCGGCGTCGGTCCGGCGGGTGCTCGAGCACTGCCCGGGGTTGACCGTGGTCGACGGATACGGGCCGACGGAGACCACCACCTTCGCCACCGCCTACCGCGTGCCGTCCACCGGGGTGCCGGAGCAACTGCCCATCGGGCGGCCGCTGGACGAGATGCGGCTGTACGTGCTGGACGCGGCGCTCGATCCGGTGGCCGACGGTGAGCCGGGTGAGCTGCACATCGCCGGAGCCGGGCTGGCGCGGGGCTATTGGGCGCGGCCCGGACTGACCGCGGAGAACTTCGTCGCCGATCCGTTCGCGATGCCGGGCGAGCGGATGTACCGGACCGGTGACCTGGTGCGCTGGAACCGGCTCGGCGAGCTGGAGTTCCTCGGCCGCGCCGACGACCAGGTCAAGGTCCGTGGCTTCCGGGTCGAACTCGGGGAGATCGAGGCAGTCCTCCACGGACATTCCGAGGTCACCGAGGTCGTGGTGGTAGCGCGGGAGGACCGCCCCGGCGTCAAGCGCCTGGTGGCGTACCTGGTCACGAACGACGGCGCGGAACCCGCGGATTTGCGTGCGCTGGCCGCGGCTTCACTGCCGGAGTACATGGTGCCGTCGGCATTCGTGGTGCTGGACCGGCTGCCGCTCAACGACAACGGCAAGGTCGATCGCCGTGGGCTGCCACGCCCCCCGGCCGAAGGGAACCAGTACGTCGAGCCGCGCACCGATGCGGAACGGCGGATCGCCCAGGTGTGGGCGGAGGTGCTGGGGGTCGAGCGCGTCGGTGCCGAGGACGACTTCTTCGCGCTGGGTGGCGACTCGATCCTGAGCGTGCAAGCCCTTTCGCGATTGCGCGCGGTGTTCGGAGTGGAACTTCCCACCAGAGTTCTGTTCGATGCCCGGACCGTCGAGCGGCTCGCCGAGAGCCTGCCGTCCCGGCCTCGGACCGCCGGCGCGGAGCCGATCCAGCCGGTGCCGGCAGGCGTCGAAGTGCCGCTTTCCCCGGCGCAGCGAAGACTGTGGTTCCTGGACGAGCTCTCCGGGAACGCGGGGGCCGAATACAACACCGGCGTCGGCCTGCGCCTGTCCGGACCGCTGGACGTCGCCGCGCTGGCCGGCGCCTTGAACCAGTTGTGCGCCCGCCACGACGCGCTGCGCACCACCTTCGACGAGGTGAACGGGCGGAGCATCCAGCGAATCGCGGAAACGGCGGAAGTCCCGCTCCCGGTTGTCGATTCGGTGTCCGATGTGGACGCCACCGTGGCCGAGGAGCTGAACCGCCCGTTCGATCTCCGGAAGGGGCCGCTGGCCCGTGCGGTGCTCTACCGGCTCGGCGCGGAGGACCACCTACTCCTGCTGTGCCAGCACCACATCGTCACCGACGGCTGGTCCATCGGCCTCCTCACCCAGGAGCTGGTGGACCTCTACGCGGGCGCCACCCCACCCGAACCGCCCCTCCGGTACGCCGATTTTTCGGTATGGCAGTGCGCAACGCTCACCGACACGGCACTCGAACCGCAACTGGACTACTGGCGGCGCACCCTCGACGGCCTGGAACCGCTGGCCGTGCCGACGGACCGGCCCCGGCCGGCGAAGCGGACGACCGCAGGTGCGGTGCACCGGTACCCGCTCGGGCAGCCATTGCTCCACCGGCTCACCGAAGTGGGCCGCGAGCACGGCGCCACCCTGTTCATGACGCTGGCCGCCGCCGTGCAGATCCTGCTGGCCCGGTACAGCGGGCAGCGGGACATCGCGCTCGGTACCGCGGTCTCCGGGCGCCAGCGCGCCGAACTCGAGAAACTGGCCGGATTCTTCGTCAACACGCTGGTCTTGCGGTCCCGGATCGAGAACGAGCAACCTTTCGCCGATTTCCTCGCCGATGTACGGGAGACCGTGCTGGATGCCTTCGCCAACGCCGACGCGCCGTTCGACCGCGTCGTGGACGCGGTGCGGCCGGAACGCGACGCCTCGCGGACACCGCTCGTGCAGGCCGTGGTCGTGCTGCAGAACCCGCTCGTGCGCCCGCGCCAGGTCGGCGGGCTCCGGGTGCGCGAGCAGGACCTGCCCCGCCCGTCGGCGCGGTTCGACCTGGTGGTGGAGTTCTGGCCGCGCGAGGACACCTTCGACGTCGCCATCGAGTACAACACCGACCTGTTCGACGCCGGGACCGTCGAGCGGCTGGCGCGGCAGCTGGAGGTGCTGCTCACCGGCATCGCCGAAAACCCGGCCCGGCCGGTCGCCGAACTGCCCTCGCTCACCAGCGAGGATCGCCGGTTGCTGCTCCAAGAGCACGCCGGCACCGCCGACCCGGTCAGGACGGTCCCCGATCTGTTCGACGAGCAGGCACGCCGGACACCCGACGCCCCGGCGGTCACCGGGCTCGACTATCGCGAGCTGCAGGTCAAAGCCAACCGGCTCGCGCACCACCTGATCGCGCTGGGGGTGCGGCCGGAGGACCGGGTCGGGGTCCTGATGGACCGCTCATCCGAGTTGGTCGTTGCCCTCCTCGCCATCCTCAAGGCGGGCGGCGCGTACCTGCCGCTCGACCTGCGCGCCCCCGCCGACCGGATGCGACGGCTGCTCGATGGCACCGCGCTGCTGCTCACCGACGACTCCTGGCTGGCGGTCGCCGAGGACGTGCACCCGCGTGCCGTCCCGGTGGCCGATCCGGCGGAGTCCGACGACCCCCCGGACGTGCGGCTGGACGCCCGGAACCTGGCCTACGTCGAGTACACCTCCGGCTCGACCGGGGCCCCCAAAGGGGTGGCCGTGCGGCACGCCGACGTGGTCGCGCTGGCCGCCGACCCGAGCTTCGCCGGTGACGCGCACGAGCGGGTCCTGCTGCATTCGCCGCTGGCCTTCGACGCATCCACCTACGAGCTGTGGGTGCCGCTGCTGAACGGCGGCGAGGTGGTCATCGCGTCGCCCGGTGAGCTGGACGTCGACCGCCTGCGCGAGCTGATCGCCCAGCACCGCGTGACCGGGCTGTGGCTCACCGCCGGGCTGTTCCGGCTGGTGGCGCAGGAGGCGCCGGACTGCTTCGCCGGCGTGCGCGAGGTGTGGACCGGCGGGGACGTGGTGCCGGCCGGAGCCGTGCGCCGGGTTCTTGCCGCCTGCCCGGGACTGACCGTGGTCGACGGCTACGGGCCGACCGAGACCACCACCTTCGCGACTTCGTTCCCAATGTCCTCGGCGGACGCCGTGCCGGAGGTGGTGCCGATCGGCGCGCCGCTGGCGGCCATGCGGGCGTTCGTCCTGGACGCCGGGCTGCGCCTGGTTCCGCCGGGCGCCATCGGCGAGCTGTACCTCGCCGGGGCGGGGCTGGCCCGCGGCTACTGGGACCGGCCAGGGGCCACCGCGGAACGCTTCCAGGCGAACCCCTACGGCGAGCCCGGCAGCCGGTGCTACCGCACGGGAGACCTGGTGCGCCGACGCGCGGACGGCCTGTTCGAGTTCGTCGGCCGCGCCGATGATCAGGTCAAGATCCGTGGCTTCCGGGTGGAGCCCGCCGAAGTCGAGGCCGTGTTGAGGGCAGATCCCGCGGTGGCGGAGGCGCTCGTGCTCGCGCGGGACGACTCGGAGCGCAAGCGGCTGGTGGCCTACGTCGTTCCGGCGCCCGGTGCGGTGGCGGATCCGGTGCGGCTGCGTTCGGCGCTGGCCGCCGTCCTGCCCGACTACCTGGTGCCATCGGCGATCGTGGTGCTCGACGCGTTGCCGTTGAGCCGTAACGGAAAGGTGGATCGGGGGGCACTGCCCGCGCCGGTGTTCGACAGCTCCGGCACCCGGCACCTCGCACCACGCACGGAGACCGAACGACTGCTCGCCGGGATCTGGGCCGAGGCGCTGGGCCTGGACGAGGTCGGGATCGAGGACAACTTCTTCGAACTCGGCGGTGATTCGATCGTCAGCATCCAGGTCAGCGCGCGGGCGCGGCGGGCCGGGCTTCGGCTCACCACGAGCGACCTCTTCCAGCACCAGACGATCGCTTCGCTGGCGGCCACGGCCACCACGGCCCCCGTGTCCGCGACGAGCGGGCCGGTGACGGGCAAGGCGCCGCTCACCCCCATCCAGCACTGGTTCTTCGCCACGCAGACCGCTGAGCCCGAGCGGTTCCACCAGTCCATTTCGCTCGAACTCGCCTCGGACGTCGACGAGGACGCGCTGCGCACCGCCCTGTCGGCGCTGGTCGGGCACCACGACGCACTGCGGATGCGGTTCACCCACGTGGACGGCCGGTGGCAGCAGGAGAACGCGCCTTCCGAGCCGGTGGACGTGTTCTCGGCGCGGGCCGATCTCGCGAGCGGACCGTTGCTGCGGGCTTCGCTGTCCGGGAACGTGCTCCGGATGGCGGTGCACCACCTCGTGGTCGACGGGGTGTCCTGGCGAATCCTGCTGGAAGACCTGGACCAGGCCTACCGGCAGGCCGTGCGCGGCGAGGCCGTCGATCTCGGGCCGAAGTCGACCTCGTTCCGCGACTGGGCGTGCCTCCTCGCCGAGCACGCCGCGACGGGAGCCTTCGACGACGAACTGGGCCACTGGCGCGCGGTGGCCGGTGACACCGCGATCCCGGTGGACGGGGACGGGCCGAGCACGGTCGCGTCGGCGCGTTCGGCGACCGTGCGGCTGACCGAGCAGGAGACCACCGCGCTGCTGCGGGACGTGCCGGGCAGCTACCGGACGCAGGTCAACGACGTGTTGCTGGCGGCGCTCGGCCACGTGCTGTGCGACTGGACCGGCCGCGACCGGGTGGTAGTGGACCTGGAAGGCCACGGCCGGGAGGACCTGTTCGACGACGTCGACACCTCACGCACGGTGGGCTGGTTCACCAGCATGTTCCCGGTGACGCTGAGCTCGGCCGGGGACTGGGGCACGGCGCTCAAGGTGGTCAAGGAACGGCTGCGCGCGGTGCCGCGGCGGGGCATCGGCTACGGGGCTCTGCGGTACCTCACCGGAACCGCACCGGAGATCTCACCGCGGGTGAGCTTCAACTACCTCGGCCAGTTCGACCTGCCGGTGACCGAAGGCGGGCCGTACTCGTCCGCCGGCGATCTGGTCCTGGACGCGTGCCCGGTGGAGGTCCGCCCGCACCTGCTCGACGTCGTCGGCCGAATCGACGGGGGTGCGCTGCGATTCGACTGGTTCTTCGCCGAGGGTGTGCACGACCCTGCCACGATCACCGCCCTCGCGCGTGGGCTGGTGGACGCGCTGCGCGGAATCATCCGTCACTGCGCCGAGCCGGGCTCCGGTGGGCGCACGCCATCGGACTTCCCCCTGGCCCGGCTTGACCAGTCCGGAGTGGACAGGCTGGTCGGGGATGGGCGTGCGGTCGAGGACGTCTACCCGCTGACCCCGATGCAAGCGGGCATGGTGTTCCACGGACTGGCACAGGGGGAGCAGCAGGTCTACTTCGAGCAACTGGCCTTCGTGCTCGGCGGGGTGGCGGACCCGCACCGGTTCGGTGAGGCGTGGCAACGGGTGGTGGACCGGACGCCGGTGCTGCGCAGCCGGATCGCCTGGGAGGGCGTACCGGAGCCGCTGCAGGTGGTGGAGTGCGAGGTGGTGCTGCCGATCACCCACCTGGACTGGACCGGACTGTCCGAAGAGGAGCGTGCGGAGGAGTTGCGCCGCTTGCTGGCGGCGGACTCCGCCGAGCGGCTGGAGCTGACGCGGGCGCCGTTGACCCGGCTCGTGCTCGCCCGGTTGCCGGGTGACGAGGTGCAGGTGGTGTGGACGTTCCACCACGTGCTGCTGGACGGCTGGAGCCTGTTCCAGGTGCTCTCCGACGTCGCCGCGCTGATGCGCGGGGATGCCGCGGCGCTGCCCGAACGGCGGCCGTTCCGCGACTACCTCGCCTGGCTGGCCCGGCAGGACGGCCGGCTCGCCGAGGAGTACTGGCGAGGGGAACTCGCCGGCTTCTCCGCGCCGACGCCGCTGCCGTACGACCGGGTGCCCGCGCGTGCTCAGGCGTCCGGTGCCACTGGCCGGTTCGCCGCCGACCTGGGGGAGCCGGAATCCAGCCGCCTGTACGAGTTCGCCAAGCACCACCGGTTGACGGTGAACGCCGTGGTGCAAGGCGCGTGGGCGTTGCTGCTGTCGCGGTACAGCGGGGAGCGCGAGGTCTGCTTCGGCGCGACGATCTCGGGTCGTCCGCCGGAGTTGCCCGGGGTGGACGACATCACCGGCATTTTCATCAACACCCTGCCGGTGCGGGCCGGCGTGGACCGCGAGCGGGGGGTGGTGGAGTGGTTGCGGGAGTTGCAGTCGGCGCAGGCGGAGGCACGCCGATTCGGGCACGTGCCGCTCAACCGGTTGCAGTCGTGGAGCGGACTGCCGGGCGGAACGAACCTGTTCGACAGCATCGTGGTGTTCGAGAACTACCCGATCGACGAACTGGGCCCCGGCATGCGGGTGCGGGAGCTGCAGGCTGCTGAGCGGACCAACTACCCGCTGAGCGTGGTGGTGTATCCGGGTGCCCGGCTGTCACTGGCGTTCGACTACGACTCCTCGCTGTTCGACGCCGCGACGGTGGAGCGGATGGCGGGCTGGTTGCGTGTGCTGCTGGACGGTATCGCGGCGGATGCCGATCGTTCGCTGGGTGGGTTGCCGTGGGTGAGTGGTGCTGAGCGGGAGCTTGTTCTGCGGTCGTGGAATGGGCGTGCTGTTGCCGGGTCTGGGGTGCCGCTGTCTTCGTTGTTTGAGGAGCGGGTGCGGCGTGCTCCTGCTGCGGTGGCGGTGTGGTGTGAGGGGGTGGGGTTGTCGTATGGGGAGTTGAATGCGCGGGCGAATCGTTTGGCGTGGTGGTTGCGGGAGCGGGGTGCTGGGCCGGAGCGGTTGGTGGGTTTGGTGTTGCCGCGGTCGGTGGAGTTGGTGGTGGCTGTGGTGGCGGTGTTGAAGTCCGGCGCCGGTTATTTGCCGATTGATCCTGCTTATCCGGCTGCTCGGATCGAAGGCATGCTGGCCGATGCCGAGCCCGTGGTGGTTCTGGATTCTTTGGAATCGGTGAATGATACGGCTGGTTATCCGGATGCGGATCCGGGTGTAGGGGTTGATCCGGGGAGTGTGGCGTATGTGATTTATACGTCGGGTTCGACGGGGAGGCCGAAGGGGGTGATGGTGTCGCATGGGAATGTGACTCGTCTTTTTGAGGCGACGCGGGGGTGGTTCGGGTTTGATGAGTCGGATGTGTGGACGTTGTTTCATTCGTATGCGTTTGATTTTTCGGTGTGGGAGTTGTGGGGGGCGTTGGTGCATGGTGGCAGGTTGGTGGTGGTGTCGCAGGAGGTGGCGCGGTCGCCGGAGGATTTTGTGGGGTTGCTGGTTGAGCAGGGGGTGACGGTGTTGAATCAGACTCCGTCGGCGTTCTACCGGTTGGTGCATGATGACCGTGAGCTGGCTTTGCGGTATGTGATTTTTGGTGGTGAGGCGTTGGATCCGGGCCGGTTGGTGCCGTGGTTGGAGCGGCGTGCGGGGGTTCCGGCGTTGGTGAATATGTATGGGATTACTGAGACGACGGTGCATGTGACGTATCGGTTGCTGGGGGATGGTGGTGGGGGGATTGGGGTGCCGATTCCGGATTTGCGGGTGTATGTGCTGGATGGGGGGTTGGGTTTGTTGCCGCCGGGGGTGGCGGGTGAGTTGTATGTGGCGGGTGCTGGGCTGGCGCGTGGTTATTTGAACAGGCCGGGGTTGTCGGCTTCCCGGTTTGTGGCGGATCCGTTTGGGGGGCCGGGTGCGCGGATGTATCGCACGGGGGATGTGGTGCGGTGGTCGGTGGGTGGTGAGTTGGAGTATGTGGGTCGTGTTGATCATCAGGTGAAGATTCGGGGGTTCCGGGTCGAGTTGGGTGAGATCGAGGCTGTGTTGAGGGGGCATGTGGATGTGGCTGAGGCGGTGGTGGTGGCGCAGGAGTCGGAGGGGACGCACCGGCTGGTGGCATATCTTGTCGCGCCTCCAGGAAAGGTGATTCCGGGGTCCGCTGCTGTGCGGGAGTTTTTGGGGAGGACGTTGCCGGGGCATATGGTGCCTGCGGTGTTCGTGTCGTTGGATGCGTTGCCGTTGACGGGGAATGGGAAGCTGGATCGGCGGGCGTTGCCTGCGCCGGGTGGGCGGGTGGAGACCGGCATGCGGTATGTGGCGCCGAGGACACCGGTCGAGATCGAGCTGGCCCGCATTTGGTCTGCGGTACTCAACGTGGACCAGGTCGGGGTCGAGGACAACTTCTTCGGCCTGGGCGGCGACTCGATCCTGAGCATCCAGGTCGTCTCCCAAGCTCGCCAAGCCGGGTTGAATCTCCTGCCCGGTGACCTGTTCACCCATCCGACGATCGCCGCACTGGCGATCTCGGTGACGCCCACCGAAGCCGCGGTCGAGCGCGGGCCGGTGAGCGGGGCAGTCCGGCTGACGCCCGCCCAGCGGTGGTTCTTCGAGACGCAGACCGAGGACCCCGGGCACTTCGACCAGCGTGTCCAGGTGTGGTTGGCCGAGCCGGTGGACGAGCAAGCGTTGCGAGCGGCGTTGTCCGCGTTGGTCGAGCACCACGACGCGCTTCGGATGCGGTTCGAACGGATCAACCAGGAGTGGCGGCAGGACAACGCCACCGTGGAAACCGCCGACCCGCTCCGCGACTCCTTCGAGGCGGACTTGGCGACAGGGCCGATGTTGCGGGCCGTCCTTTCCGGACAAGAACTCACCCTCGCGGTGCACCACCTCGTGGTCGACGGCGTGTCCTGGCGGGTGCTGCTGGAGGACTTCCACCGCGCCCACCGCCAAGCCCGGCGTGGTGAGCCCATCGACCTTCCGGCCAGGACGACCTCCTTCCAGGAGTGGGCGGACCTGCTGGCCGAGCACACCGCAGCCGGGCGGTTCGACGACGAACTGGACCATTGGCGCGGCCTGGCCGGGTCCACCGCACTACCGGTGGACGGCGATGGGCCCAACACGGCTGGCGCGGTGCGCGAGGTGACCACCCACCTCGACCAGCAGGAAACCGCGGCTCTCCTGCGTGAAGTGCCGGAGGCGTATCGCACGCAGGTCAACGACGTCCTGCTGACAGCACTCGGCCGGGTGCTGCGGGACTGGACCGGTGAGCAGCGCGTCCTGGTCACCCTCGAAGGCCACGGCCGGGAGCAGTTGTTCGATGGGGTCGACCTGTCCCGGACGGTCGGCTGGTTCACCACGCTGTTCCCGGTGGCGCTCGAAGTCCCCGACGACTGGGGCACGGCGCTGAAGTCGGTCAAGGAGCAGTTGCGGGCTGTACCGAGGCGCGGCATCGGGTACGGCGCCCTGCGTTACCTCGCCGGAACCGCGCCTCGAATCGATCCGCAGGTCAGCTTCAACTACCTGGGCCGCTTCGACGAGAACTCCGGCAGGCTGGAGTCCGCCGAAAGCCCGCGCTCGGCGCGGCCGCACCTGCTGGACGTGGTCGGCCGCGTCGAGGACGACCGCTTGGAGTTCACCTGGTACTTCGCCGACGGCGTGCACCACGAAGGCACGATAACCCGCTTGGCGGAAGCCCTGCTCACCGCGTTGCGCGAGATCATCGCGCACTGCGAGGCCGGTGCGTGGGGTCGAACCCCGTCGGACTTCCCGCTCGCCCGGCTCGACCAGGCGACCGTGGACCAGCTGGCCGACCGGTCGGTGGAAGACCTCTACCCGCTGACCCCGATGCAGGCCGGCATGGTGTTCCACACCCTCTCGAACGGTGATGAGCGGCTCTATTTCGAACAGGTCGCGTTCGTGCTCGACGGGGTGACCGATCCCGGGGTCCTCGCACGGGCTTGGCAGCGGGTTGCCGACCGGACGCCGGTGCTGCGGACGCGAATCATCTGGGAAGGCGTGGCCGAACCCGTCCAGGAGGTGCGGCGGAACGTCCGGGTGCCGATCACCCACCACGACTGGCGAGCGCTTTCCGAGGCTGAGCGCGAGGCAGCCTGGCGGCGAGTGGTCGATGACGACCGCGCGCAGGGGCTCGACCTGGCGGAAGCCCCGTTGCTGCGCCTGGTGCTGGCGAGGCTTTCCGACACCGAGGTCCGTCTGCTGTGGACGTTCCATCACGTGCTGCTGGACGGCTGGAGCGTGTTCCGCGTGCTCTCCGACGTCTTCGCCTGCCACGCCGCGCTGACCACCGGCGAACCCGAGGCGCTGCCGCACCGGCAGCCGTTCCGCGAGTACGTCCGGTGGCTCACCGACCAGGACGACGAGCTCGCGGCGCAGCACTGGCGAGCCGTGCTCGGTGACCTCACCGCCCCGGCGCGACTGCCGTTCGACCGCCCGCCTGCGCGGGCGCACAGCTCCAGCTCGTCGGAGTGGCTCCGGTTGCACCTGGACGAAGAGGCGACCACTGCGCTTCGGGACACCGCCCAACGGGCCGGGCTCACCCTGAACACGATGGTCCAGGGCGCCTGGGCGCTGCTGCTCGCGCGCTACAGCGGCGACCGGGACATCTGCTTCGGCACCACGGTGTCCGGCCGTCCGGTGGATCTGCCGGGCGCGGACGACATCGCGGGCCTGTTCATCAATACCTTGCCCGTGCGCGTCGCGGTCGACGGCACCGCGAACACGATGGCTTGGCTGCGGGACCTCCAGGCCGCACAGGTCGAAAGCCGCCGCCACGGGCACCTGCCGCTCACCCGGCTGCAGAGCTGGAGCGGGGTGCCCGCTGGGGCCGACCTCTTCGAGAGCATCGTGGTGTTCGAGAACTACCCGATCAACGACGAAGCCGCCGCCGAGCACGGTCTGCGGCTGCGGGCGCTGGACGCGGTGGAGACGACGAACTACCCGCTCAGCGTGGTCGCGTCCCCCGGCGAGCAGTTGTCGATCGACTTCGGTTACGACCCGGAGCTGTTCGACGGGACCTCGGCCCAGCGGATGGCCCGGCAACTGGGTGACATCCTCCGCAACCTCGGCGAGAACGCCTCCTGCTCGCTCGACGAGATCGACCTGCTCACCGACGAGGAACGGCGCCAGGTGCTCGTCGAGTGGAACGACACGGCGAATCCGGTTCCACGGGGCACGATTGCCGGGCTGTTCGAGGAGCAGGCGCGGCGCACACCGGACGCCACCGCGGTGGCCTCCGGTGGCGTCGAGCTGAGCTACGCCCAACTGGACGAACGGGCGACCCGGCTCGCCTGGCACCTCGTAGAGCTGGGTGTGGGCGTGGAGGACGTCGTCGGCCTGCTGATGCGGCGGTCGGTCGAGCTGGTGGTCGCCCAGCTCGCGATCGTCAAAGCGGGCGCGGCGTACCTGCCGCTGGACGCCCGCGCTCCCGAGGCACGGCTTCGGCTGCTCTTGGCCCAGGCGGGAACCCGGGTGGTGATCACCGATCCGGCGGGGGAGGGCCTCAGCCGCAGTGTCCACACCGGACACGTGGTGGTGGGCGAGCGGCCGGGGGAGCAGGTGGCACTGCCCGTGGCGCGGCCGGACAACCTCGCCTACGTCATGTTCACCTCCGGCTCCACCGGCGTGCCGAAGGGCGTGTCGGTCCGGCACCGTGACGTGGTGGCACTGGCCTTCGACCGCCGATTCGCCACCGGCGCGCACGAGTGCGTGCTGCTGCACTCACCACAGGCCTTCGACGCGTCCACCTACGAGTTGTGGGTGCCGCTGCTGACCGGTGGGCGCGTGGCGGTCGCCCCGCCCGGTGAGGTGGACGCCGATGTGCTCCGCCGGGCGGTCGCCGAGCACGGGATCACCGGACTGTGGTTGACCGCGGGCCTGTTCCGCCTGCTGGCGCAGGAGGACGCCGAGTGCTTCGCGGGCCTTCGCGAGGTGTGGACCGGTGGAGACGTGGTGCCTGCCGAGTCGGTGCGCCGGGTGCTGCGGGCCTGCCCCGGGGTGACCGTGGTGGACGGCTACGGGCCCACCGAGACCACCACGTTCGCGACCTCGCGGCCGATGTCCGCCGCGGACGCCGTGCCGGAGGTGGTGCCGATCGGCTCGCCGTTGGACAACATGCGGGTCTACGTGCTCGATCGCGCCCTGCGGCCGGTGCCACCCGGTGTGCCCGGCGAGCTGCACCTGGCCGGAAAGGGGCTGGCTCGCGGTTACCTCGGCGAGCCGGGGTTGACGGCCGACCGGTTCCTCGCCGACCCGTTCCGGGCTGGGGAGCGGATGTACCGCACCGGTGACGTCGTGCGCTGGACCGCCGGCGGGGAACTGGAATTCGTCGGACGGGTCGACGAGCAGGTCAAGATCCGCGGCTTCCGGATCGAGCCGAGCGAGATCGAAGCAGTGCTGGCCGCACACCCCGTCGTCAGCCAGGCGGCGGTAGTCGCCAGGCAGGACCAGCCAGGGGTCAAACGGCTGGTGGCCTACGTGGTCTCGGCGTCGAGCGAGCCGGATACCGCGGCACTGCGGGAGTTCCTCGGGCGGGAGCTGCCGGACTACATGGTGCCCTCCGCGATCGTCGTGCTGGACCGATTGCCGTTGACCACCAACGGGAAACTGGACCGCCGCGCCCTGCCCGCCCCGGACTTCACGGAAGCCGCCACCGAGTGGACGGCCCCGCGGTCGGAGGCCGAACGCACGCTCGCCGCGATCTGGAGCGAGGTGCTGGGCGTCGGCGACGTCGGTGTCGAGGCCGACTTCTTCCAACTCGGCGGTGACTCGATCCTGAGCATCCAGGTGGTGTCGCGGGCCCGGCGGGCGGGGCTGAACCTGCTGCCCAAGGACTTGTTCCGCTATCCCACGCTCGGTGCGCTGGCCGCCAACGCGCAGGGCCCGGCGCGCACTCACGCCGAGCAGGGCCCGGTGACCGGCGCCGTGCCGCTCACCCCGATCCAGCACTGGTACTTCCGGAATCAGCCCGAGCGCTTCAGCCAGTCCGTGCTGGTCGAACTCGCCGAGGACGTCGACGAACAGGCGCTGTGCGGGGCGCTGGCCTCGGTGCTGGAACACCACGACGCGCTGCGTCTGCGGTTCGACCAGGAAGACGGCCGCTGGGTCCAGCACAACGCACCGGTGACCGGGGAGGACGTGCTGCAGCCCGGTGAACCCTCCGAAGTGGACTTCGATCTGCGGCACGGGCCGTTGCTGGCGGCGAGGTTGTCCCGGACCGAGCAGGGCAGGCCGCTGCTGTTCCTGGCCGCGCACCACCTCGTGGTGGACGGGGTGTCGTGGCGGGTGTTGCTCGAAGACCTGGACACCGCCTACCGCGGTGGCCGGCTGGGCCCGAAGACCACCTCCTTCCGCGACTGGGCCCATCGGTTCGCCGAGCACACCGCGGCGGGCGGGTTCGACGATGAACTGGTCCACTGGCGGGCCGTGCCGCGTCCAGCAGCAGGGCTGCCGGTGGACCGCCACGGCCCGAACACCCACGATTCGGCACGCACGGTCACCGTGCGGCTCGATCGGGACGGGACCAGGGCACTGCTCCAGGACGTGCCCGAGGTGTACCGGACCCAGATCAACGACGTGCTGCTCGCCGCGCTCGGCCGGGTGCTGGGCGAGTGGACCGGCGACGGCACCACCGTGGTCGATCTGGAGGGCCACGGCCGGGAGGACCTGTTCGAGGACGTGGACACCTCGCGCACGGTGGGCTGGTTCACCAGCATGTTCCCGGTCGCGCTGGAGTCGCCGCCGGACTGGGGCGCGGCGCTGAAGTCGGCCAAGGAACGCCTGCGGGCGGTGCCCCGGCGCGGCATCGGTTACGGTGCGCTGCGCTACCTCGCCGGCACCGCGCCCGAGCTCTTCCCGCAGGTCAGCTTCAACTACCTCGGCCGCTTCGACTGGACGGTGGACGGGCTCTACCAGGCGTTCCACGGGAGCCTGGGCGGGGACGTGGACCCCGCCGCACCGAGGACGCACACCTTCGACGTGGTGGCCAGCGTCGAGCAGGACGAGCTGGCGGTGTCCTGGTCCTACTCGGCGAACCTGCACGACGAGTCCACGATGAACCGACTGGCGAACGCGCTGCTGGCGGCGTTGCGCGGGATCATCGAACACTGCGCACAGCCGGACGCGGGTGGCCGGACCCCCGCCGACTTCCCGCTGGCCGGGCTTGATCAGGCACAGGTCGACCGATTGGCCGGAGATGGGCGCTCGGTCGCGGACATCTACCCACTGACCCCCATGCAGAGCGGCATGCTCTTCCACACGCTTTCGCAGCCCGAGCTGTACTTCGAGCAGGCGACGTTCGTGGTCGAGGGCGCCACCGACCTGGCCGCACTGGGTGATGCCTGGCGGGAAGTGGTGGACCGCACACCGGTGCTGCGGACTTCGTTCGTGTGGAACGGCGTCGCCGAGCCGGTGCAGGTGGTGCACCACGGCGTCACGCTGCCCGTCCAGTACCTCGACTGGTCCGCTCTCTCGGACACCGAACGGGCGGAGGAACTGCGGAAACTGCTGGCCGAGGACCGCGCGCAGGGGCTCGACCCGGCGCGGGCGCCGCTGACCAGGGTCACCTTGGCCCGGTTGTCGGCGACCGAAGTCCAGGTGCTGTGGACCTTCCACCACGTCCTGCTGGACGGCTGGAGCGTGTTCACCGTGCTCACCGACGTGTTCACCGCCTGCTCCGGGCAGCCACTGCCGCCCCGGCCGCCGTTCCGGGACTACCTGGAATGGCTGGGCGGACGGGATCGCGCCGAGGCCGAGCGGTTCTGGCGTCGGGCACTCGACGGCCTGGAGTCGTCGACCCCGCTGCCCTACGACCGGACACCGGCGCGGGCACACGAGTCGTGCTCGGCGGAGTGGATGCCGTTCTCACTGGACGAGGACGAAACGGCGCACCTCGACGAGTTCGTCAAGCGGCACGGGCTCACCGTCAACGTCGTGCTCCAGGGCGCCTGGGCGCTGCTGCTGTCCACCTACAGCAGGCGGCGCGACGTGGTGTTCGGCGCGACCGTCTCCGGCAGGCCCGCGGAGTTGCCCGAAGTGGACGACATCGTGGGCATCTTCATCAACACCCTGCCGGTGCGGGTCGAGGTGGACCCGGGAGCGACGGTGGTGCGGTGGCTGCACGAGCTGCAGTCCGCACAGGCCGAAGCCCGCGGCTTCGACTTCGTGCCGCTCACCAGCCTGCAGAACTGGGCCGGGCTGCCGGGCGGCACGAACCTGTTCGACAGCCTGGTGGTGTTCGAGAACTACCCGATCAAGGACGACACCGGGAACGCTCTGCGGTTGCGCGGGCTGTCCGCGCTGGAGACCACGAACTTCGGCCTCACCGTGGTGGCGTCACCGGGTGAGCGGATGTCGGTGGAGGTCGGCTACGACCCCGCCCTGTTCGACACCGCCACGGTCACCGGCCTCGCCGGCCGGCTGCTCCTGCTGCTGCGGGAACTGGTCGCCGACGCCGACCGGCCGCTGGGCCGGGTCCCGGTGCTCAGCGCCGCAGAAGAGCGACTGGTGGTGCGGGAGTTCAACGCCACCGGTGACGGGCCGCCGGCGCGGTCGCTGCCCGAGCTGTTCGCCGAGCGGGTCCGGGCCCAGCCGGACGCGACGGCGGTCGTGGCGGACGGCGAGGCGCTGACCTACGCGGAACTGGACCGGCGCGCGAACCGGCTGGCCCACCGGCTGCTCACGCTCGGCCTGCGCCAGGAGGACCGGGTCGGGCTGATGCTGGAACGGTCCACGGCGGTCGTGGTCGCCGAACTCGCGATCGCCAAGGCCGGTGGTGCCTACGTCCCGCTGGACGTGCGGGCTCCGGCCGACCGCCTGCGCCGGTTGCTCACGGGCGTGGATTTCGCGGTCACCGACGAAACCTGGTTCGGCACGCTCGACGGGGTGCACGACGGGCACCTGGTCGTGGTGTCCCGAGTGGACGACCAGCCCGACCACGAGCCCGCCGTGGTGGTGGAGCCCGAGCAACTGGCGTACGTGATGTACACCTCGGGCTCGACGGGAGCGCCGAAGGGAGTCGCCGTCCGGCACCGGGACGTGGTCGCGCTGGCGGCCGAGCACCGCTTCGCCGGTGGCGCCCACGAGCGGGTGCTCCTGCATTCGCCGCTGGCCTTCGACGCGACCACCTACGAAATCTGGGTGCCGCTGCTGAGCGGGGGCCAGGTGGTCGTCGCGCCGCCGGAGGAGGTGGACGCGCACGTCCTCCGGCAGGTGATCGCCGAGCACGGGGTCACCGGCGTGTTCATGACCATCGGCTTGTTCCGCGTGCTCGCCCAGGAGTCGCCTGGTTGCTTCGCCGGACTGCACGAGGTCTGGACCGGTGGGGACATCGTGCCGGCGGCCGCGGTGCGCCGGGTGCTGGACCACTGCCCCGGCCTGCGGGTGGCGAACGTCTACGGGCCGACCGAGACCACCACCTTCGCCACCGCGCGGCTGATGGCGGGTTCGGCCGCGGTGCCCGACGTGCTGCCGATCGGCGGTCCGCTGGACGGGATGCGCGCCCATGTGCTCGGGCCGGACCTGTCCCCGCTGCCACCGGGCGTGCCAGGGGAGCTGTACCTGTCCGGCGCTGGTGTGGCACGCGGGTATCTCGGCGCTCCCGGGTTGACGGCTGATCGGTTCGTCGCGGATCCGTTCGGGCCACCCGGGTCCCGGTGTTATCGCACCGGTGACGTCGCGGCGTGGACCGCCGACGGCGAGATCCGCTTCCTCGGCCGGGTCGATCAGCAGGTGAAGCTCCGCGGCTTCCGGATCGAGCCGGGCGAGATCGAAGCGGCGCTGGCCGAGCACCCGGCCGTGGCGCTGGCCGCCGTCCTCGTCCGCGAAGACCAGCCGGGGAGCAAGGTGCTCGTCGCCTACGTGGTGCCGGAAGCGGTGGCACCCGAGGTGACGGAACTGCGGACGTTCCTGGCCCGCACGCTGCCGGACTACTCGGTGCCCTCCGCGTTCGTCGTGCTCGACCGGCTTCCCCTGAACATCAACGGGAAGCTCGACCGGCGCGCGTTGCCCGCGCCGAGCCTCGCGGACGCGGGCAGGGAGTACACCGCGCCCGAGACCGAAACCGAACACGCCGTCGCGGCCATCTGGGCGGAGGTGCTCGGCCTGGAGCGCGTCGGCGTGGACGACAACTTCTTCGACCTCGGCGGGGACTCGATCCGGAGCCTGCACATCGCGTCCCAGGCGAGCGCGGTGTTCGACATCCGGCTGACCCCGCGCGACGTCCTGACCGCCCGCACCGTGGCCACGCTGGCCGAGACGGTCGAGGAGAAGATCCTGCGCGATCTCGAACTCCTCGCGTCCGGCGACCACCAAGACCAGTGAGGACGCAACCCATGTCGTCATCCAGACAGGACCGCATCGCGGCACTCCCGGCCCACTTGCGGGAGAAGCTGCGCACCCGGCAGGCAGGCCGCGCCGGACGGGCCGACCGGATCCCGGTCGCGGACCGCGACCGGCCGCTGCCGCTGTCCTTCGCCCAGCGCCGTCTGTGGTTCTTCGACCAGCTCCACCCCGGCGACCCGGAGTACAACAGCGCGCTGGCGTTGCGGATGCGGGGCCCGCTGGACGTTCCGGCACTGGCCTCGGCGCTGCGGGCGCTGGTCGCCCGGCACGAACCGCTGCGGACCACCTTCGCCGAGGCGGACGGGGACGCCGTACAGGTCGTGCACCCGCCGTTCGACCTGCCGTTGCCGGTGGTGGACACCGATCCCGACGATTTGGGCGAGGTGCTGCTGCAGGAGTACTCCCGGCCGTTCGACCTGCGGCGCGGGCCGCTGGTCCGGGCGGTGCTGGTGCGCACCGCGCCCGCCGAGCACGTGCTCCTGCTGTGCGTGCACCACATCGTCACCGATGGCTGGTCGATGGGCCTGCTCACCGGGGAACTCGCCGAGTCGTACAACGCGGGCGGGAAGGCGGGGCTGCCACCGCAGCCGATCCAGTACGCGGATTTCGCGGCCTGGCAGCGGGAACAGCTGACCGACGCGGTGCTCGAAGACCGGCTCGGTTACTGGCGGCGCAAGCTCACCGGTGTCGCTCCGCTCGAACTGCCCGCCGACCGGCAGCGCCCGCCCACCCGGAGCACCGCGGGCGCGGTGCGTGAGTTCAGCCTTCCGGACGGTACCGCCGCGCGGCTCGCCGAGCTGGCCAGGACCGCCGACACCACGTTGTTCACCGTGCTGCTCGCGGCCTGCCAGGTGTTGTTCGCCCGGTACGCCGGGCAGCAAGACGTGGCACTGGGCACGGTCGTGCAGGGCCGCAACCGGCCGGAACTGGAGCGACTGGTCGGGTTCTTCGTGAACACCGTGGTGCTCCGGTCCGAAGTGGACGCCTCGGCGACCTTCCGCGAGTTCCTGGGTTCGGTCCGGGAGACGGTGCTCGACGCGTTCGCGCACGACGATGTTCCGTTCGAGCGGCTGGTGGACGCCGTGCACGCCGATCGTGACGCCAGCCGTAGTCCGTTGTTCGACGTCATGGTCCTGCTGCACAGCGCGCCGGGCGGTGACGGCGGATTCGACGGGCTCGCGGTGGAGAACGTCGGGGTGGCCAGGAGGTCGTCCAACTTCGACCTGAGCGTGGAGTTCGAGGAACGCGACGGCACGCTCGCCGGGCTGGTCGAATACAGCACCACCTTGTTCGACGCGGACACCATCGACCGCATGGTGGCGCACTTGGCGGTGCTGCTGGACGCCGTCGCGGCCGACCCGGACCGGGCCGTCGCGGACCTGCCACTGGCGAGCGAGGCCGAACTCCACCGCACGCTCACGTGCTGGAACGACACCGGTTTCGAGGTGCCGGACACGACCGTCGCGGACCTGCTCGCGGCTCAGGCCGACGCGAGACCGGACGACACGGCCCTCGTCTGCCGGGGCGAGTCGCTGACCTTCTCGGAGTTGACCGAGAAGGTGAACCGGCTGGCCACCGGCCTGGTGGCGCGGGGAGCCGGGCCGGAGCGGGTGGTCGCCGTGGTGCTGCCGCGCTCGGCCGACTCCGTGGTGGCGTTGTTCGCGGTGCTCAAGGCAGGGGCGATCTATTTGCCGATCGATCCGCGACTGCCGGCCGAGCGGGTGGAGACCCTGCTGCGGGACGCGGACCCGGTGGTGGTGCTGCGGGACATCACGCCGGTGCACGAGGGGCCGGTGCCGCCCGGGCCGGAGCCTGAGCACGCGGCCTACGTCATCTACACCTCGGGCAGCACCGGCACGCCCAAGGGCGTCGTGGTCGAGCACCGGGCGCTGGTCAACCTGCTGCACAACCACCGGCGGGTGTTCGGCACCGAGCGGATGCGGGTGGCGCTCACCGCCGCTCTGTCGTTCGACACGTCGTGGGAGGGACCACTGCTGCTGGCCGACGGGCACGAACTGCACCTGGTCGACGACGACACCCGGCTCGACCCCGCGGCGCTGACCCGGTACGTCGGCGAGAACCGGATCGACTTCCTCGACCTGACCCCGTCCTACCTCCAGCAGTTGCTGCCCGCCGGCCTGCTGAGCGGCGCGCACCGCCCGAAGCACCTGATGCTCGGCGGCGAGGCGATGGGGGAGGCGCTGTGGCGGGAGCTCGGCGCGCTGCCGGAAACCACCGCCCACAACTACTACGGGCCCACCGAGACGACCGTCGACGCGGTGTGCACGCCGGTGACCGGTGACCGGCCGCTGATCGGCCGGCCGCTGGGCAACCTGCGGGCCTACGTCCTCGACGCGTCGCTGTCGCCGGTGCCGGTCGGGGTGCCGGGGGAGCTGTACCTGGGTGGGGCGCAGCTCGCCCGCGGATACCTCGGGCGGCCGGGGCTGACGGCGGACCGGTTCGTGGCCGATCCGTTCGGCGAGCCGGGCGCCCGGCTGTACCGGACGGGGGATCTGGCCAGGTGGACCGCGGACGGGCAGTTGGACTACCGCGGGCGGGCCGACGAGCAGGTCAAGATCCGCGGGTTCCGGGTGGAGCCCGGTGAGGTCGAGGCGGCGCTGCTGCGTCACGTGGCCGAAGCGGCGGTGGTGGCCCGTGAGGACCCGGCCGGTGGCAAGCGGCTGGTGGCCTACGTCGTTCCGGCCGAGAAGGCGCTGACGCCGCGGGAACTGCGTGAGCTGCTGGCCGCTTCGCTTCCCGACTACCTGGTGCCTTCGGCGTTCGTCACCCTGGACCGGCTGCCACTGACCCGGCACGGCAAGCTCGACCAGGCAGCACTGCCCGCGCCGGACTTCTCCGCCGCCCGTGCGCACTACGTCGCCCCTCGCGACGACGCCGAACGCCTTGTCACCACGGTCTGGACCGAAGTGCTCGGCGTGGACAGCGTAGGCGTCGACGACAACTTCTTCGACCTCGGCGGCGACTCGATCCTCGGCATCCGGGTCATTTCCCGCCTGCGCGTGGCGCTCGGGGTGGACGTGCCGGCGCGGTTGCTGTTCACCGCACCGACCCCCGCCCGGCTCGCCGCCGCGCTTCCCCGCCACGGGCAGGCCGAGGCCGCCATACCGGTGCTGGAGCGGGACGGCGGGACGTTCTCCGCACCACTTTCCTTCGCCCAGCAGCGGTTGTGGTTCCTGGACGAGTTCGAGCCGGGCAGCACGGAATACGTCTCGCCGACGGCTCTGCGGTTGCGCGGGGAACTGGACACCGAGGCGCTGGATCGGGCACTGACCGCGCTGGTCGAGCGGCACGAGTCCCTGCGCACCACCTTCGGCGCCGTAGACGGGCACGGCATTCAAATGGTGCACCCGCCATCACCGATCCACGTGCCGCTCACCGATCTCAGTGGGGCGTCCGACAGCCTCGCCGAGTTGGACGGGTTGCTGGCGTCGTCCGCGACCGAGCCGATCGACCTGCGCGAGGGCCCGCTGCTGCGCGCCCGGCTCGTGCGCCTGGCGCCGCAGGATCACGTGCTGACGCTGGTGCTGCACCACATCGTCACGGACGGCTGGTCGTCGGGGATCCTGGTCGGCGAGCTGAGCGCCCTCTACACCGCCTTCGCCCGTGGTGAGCGACCTGAACTGCCGCAGTTGCCGGTGCAGTACGCCGACTTCGCCGTGTGGCAGCGGGAACGGCTGGCCGGGAGTGCGCTGGACGGCCAACTGGCCTACTGGCGCAGGCAACTCGAGGACGTGCCGCCGCTGGAGCTGCCGGCCGACCGCCCACGGCCGCCGGTGCGCACGAAGAACGGCGCGTTGCTGGAGTTCGAGATCTCGGCGGCCACCACCGCGCGGCTCAAGGAACTTTCCCGCCGCCAGGACGGCACGCTGTTCATGACCCTGCTCGCCGCGTGTCAGTTGCTGCTGGCGCGGTGGTCCGGGCAGGAGGACGTTGCGGTCGGCACGGTCACCTCCGGCCGTGAACGCGGTGAGCTGGAGGGGCTGATCGGGTTCTTCGTGAACACCCTGGTGCTCCGGTCCACTGTGGATCAATCGCGGCCGTTCGGCGATTTCCTGGCGGACGTGCGGGCGATGACGCTGGACGCGTTCGCGCACCAGGAAGTCCCGTTCGACCGGGTGGTGGATGACCTGCAACCGGTGCGCGACACCAGCCGGACACCGCTGTGCCAGGTGATGGTGGTGCTGCAGAACACACCGGAGAGCCAGTCGTCGCTGCCGGGGATCGAGGTCGAAGAACTGGCGCCGCCGGTGGTGAACGCCGCCTTCGACCTGATGATCCAGTTCCAGGAGTACGCCGGGCGACTCGATGCGGTGGTCAACTACAACACCGACCTGTTCGACGCCGCGACGGTGGAGCGGATGGCGGGCTGGTTGCGGGTGCTACTGGACGGTATCGCGGCGGATGCCGATCGTTCGCTGGGTGGGTTGCCGTGGGTGAGTGGTGCTGAGCGGGAGCTTGTTCTGCGGTCGTGGAATGGGCGTGCTGTTGCCGGGTCTGGGGTGCCGCTGTCTTCGTTGTTTGAGGAGCGGGTGCGGCGTGCTCCTGCTGCGGTGGCGGTGTGGTGTGAGGGGGTGGGGTTGTCGTATGGGGAGTTGAATGCGCGGGCGAATCGTTTGGCGTGGTGGTTGCGGGAGCGGGGTGCTGGGCCGGAGCGGTTGGTGGGTTTGGTGTTGCCGCGGTCGGTGGAGTTGGTGGTGGCTGTGGTGGCGGTGTTGAAGTCCGGCGCCGGTTATTTGCCGATTGATCCTGATTATCCGGCTGCTCGTATTGAGGGCGTGGTCGCGGATGCGAAGCCGGTGTTGGTGCTGGATTCTGTGCCGGACACGGCTGGTTATCCGGATGCGAATCCGGGTGTGGGGGTTGATCCGGGGAGTGTGGCGTATGTGATTTATACGTCGGGTTCGACGGGGAGGCCGAAGGGGGTGATGGTGTCGCATGGGAATGTGACTCGTCTTTTTGAGGCGACGCGGGGGTGGTTCGGGTTTGATGAGTCGGATGTGTGGACGTTGTTTCATTCGTATGCGTTTGATTTTTCGGTGTGGGAGTTGTGGGGGGCGTTGGTGCATGGTGGCAGGTTGGTGGTGGTGTCGCAGGAGGTGGCGCGGTCGCCGGAGGATTTTGTGGGGTTGCTGGTTGAGCAGGGGGTGACGGTGTTGAATCAGACTCCGTCGGCGTTCTACCGGTTGGTGCATGATGACCGTGAGCTGGCTTTGCGGTATGTGATTTTTGGTGGTGAGGCGTTGGATCCGGGCCGGTTGGTGCCGTGGTTGGAGCGGCGTGCGGGGGTTCCGGCGTTGGTGAATATGTATGGGATTACTGAGACGACGGTGCATGTGACGTATCGGCCTGTGGGGGCGGGGGATGCTGGGGGGATTGGGGTGCCGATTCCGGATTTGCGGGTGTATGTGCTGGATGGGGGGTTGGGTTTGTTGCCGCCGGGGGTGGCGGGTGAGTTGTATGTGGCGGGTGCTGGGCTGGCGCGTGGTTATTTGAACAGGCCGGGGTTGTCGGCTTCCCGGTTTGTGGCGGATCCGTTTGGGGGGCCGGGTGCGCGGATGTATCGCACGGGGGATGTGGTGCGGTGGTCGGTGGGTGGTGAGTTGGAGTATGTGGGTCGTGTTGATCATCAGGTGAAGATTCGGGGGTTCCGGGTCGAGTTGGGTGAGATCGAGGCTGTGTTGAGGGGGCATGTGGATGTGGCTGAGGCGGTGGTGGTGGCGCAGGAGTCGGAGGGGACGCACCGGCTGGTGGCATATCTTGTCGCGCCTCCAGGAAAGGTGATTCCGGGGTCCGCTGCTGTGCGGGAGTTTTTGGGGAGGACGTTGCCGGGGCATATGGTGCCCGCGGTGTTTGTGTCGTTGGATGCGTTGCCGTTGACGGGGAATGGGAAGCTGGATCGGCGGGCGTTGCCTGCGCCGGGTGGGCGGGTGGAGACCGGCATGCGGTATGTGGCGCCGAGGACACCGGTCGAGGTTGAGCTGGTCCGCATTTGGTCTGCGGTACTCAATGTGGATCAGGTCGGGGTCGAGGACAACTTCTTCGGCCTGGGCGGCGACTCGATCCTGAGCATCCAGGTCGTTTCGAAGGCCCGCCAGGTGAACCTCAACGTCTCCTCCAAGGACCTGTTCCTGCACCAGACGGTCGCCGAACTCGCGGCGGTGGTGCAGCAACGTGCGGTGCCCGAGCCCGTCGTGCAACCGGAGCCGTCCGGGCCTGTGCCGCTGGGGCCGATCCAGTCGTGGTTCTTCGACAGCGGACTCGCCGACGGGCACTTCACCATGTCCGTCCACGTGGAACTGGCCGCCGATGTGGACATCCGGGAGCTGCGCCGGGCGATGGCGAAGGTGGTGAGCCACCACGACGCCCTGCGAATGCGCTTCTCCCGCCCGGCGGGCGAATGGCTGCAGGAGCCCGCCCCGGACACCGCCGAAATGAGTGTGGTCGAGGCATCCACCATGGAGGCGATGCACGCGGCGGCTTCCAGAGCCCAACGTGAGTTGAGCATCACCGAAGGGCCGCTTTGGCGCGCCATCGTGTTCACGCCGGACAACGACACGCCACCGCGCCTCTTCCTCACCGTCCACCACCTGGTGATGGACGGCGTATCCTGGCGCATCCTGCTCGGCGATCTGGAAACGGCCTACCGCGGTGGCGAGCTGGAGCCGGTGGGAACCTCCTTCACCCACTGGGCGCGCTCGCTGGCCGAGCACACCCGCGCCGGCGGCCTCGACGCGGACCTCGAGTCCTGGAAAACCGTGCTCAGCGGCGCACGCACGGACCTACCGGTCGACCGGCAAGGCCCCAACACGGCGGGCTCGGCGCGCACGGTTTCCGCGACCCTGGGCCGCGCCGAGACCACCGCGTTGCTGCGGGAGGTGCCGGAGGCCTACCGCACCCAGGTGAACGACGTCCTGCTGTGCGCGCTCGGCCGTGTGCTGGCGGCATGGACCGGCCGCGAACGCGTCGTGGTCGCGGTGGAGGGCCATGGCCGCGAGGAAATCGTCGAAGGACTGGACCTCTCCCGGACGATCGGCTGGTTCACCGCCCAGTACCCGGTCGCGCTCAGCGTGCGGCCGGGCGCGGACTGGGGTGTTGAGCTGAAGTCCGTCAAGGAGCAACTCCGCGCGATCCCGCACAAGGGCGCCAGCTATGAGGCGCTCCGGTACCTGAGCCGGGAAGGGGCCCCGGCCAACCTGCTCCGCGACGACCCGGCTCCGCAAATCTCCTTCAACTACCACGGGCAGTGGGACGTCGCACCGTCCGGCGAGAGCCTGTACCAGGCACGGCACGAAAGTCTCGGCCAGGATTCCCCGCCGGAGGCCCACCGGACCTACCTCCTGGACGTCATCGGCGTCGTCGAGGACGGCGAACTGCGGTTGTCGTGGGAGTACTCCGCCGACGTGCACGACGAGGAAGTCGTCCGCCGCCTCGCCGAGGACACCATCGGCGCGCTGCGGGAGATCGTCGAGCACTGCGCCGGCCCGGACGCCGGTGGGCGCACCCCATCGGACTTCCCCTTGGCCGGCCTCGACCAAGCGGCGGTGGACCGGCTGGCCGGCGACGGCCGCGAAGTCGAGGACATCTACCCGCTGACCCCGCTGCAGGCGGGCATGGTCTTCCACAGCCTGGTGGACACCGGTTCCACCGCCTACTTCGACCAGTTCCGCATGCGCCTGTCGGGCGTAGGCGACCCGGAGGCCCTCGGTAAGGCGTGGCAGCAACTCGTCGACCGGACACCGATCCTGCGCAGCAGCGTGGCCTGGGAGGGCGTCAGCGAGCCGGTGCAGGTGGTGCACCGGCGAGTGCAGGTGCCGATCGCGCGGCATGACTGGCGCGGACAGTCCGAAGAGAACCAGGCAGCCGCGCTGGAGCGGCTCCTCGATGAGGACCGCGCGGCAGGCATGGACCTGACCACTCCACCGCTGATGCGGCTGGCGATCGCCCAGCTGTCCGATGACGAGGTGCAGCTCATCTGGACTTCGCACCACGTGCTTCTCGACGGCTGGAGCACCGCCCAGGTCTTCGGCGAAGTGTGTGAGCGCTACAGCGCGCTCGTCGAGGGCAGGCCGCCCGAGGTACCGACCCGGCGTCCGTTCCGCAACTACCTGACCTGGCTGGCTGCCCAGGACCGGCCCGAGGCCGAGCGGTACTGGCGTCGCGTGCTCGGTGACGTCACCGCGCCGACCCCGTTGCCGTACGACCGCACGCCCGTCGAAGCGCATCGCGCCGAATCCGGAGCGACGGTGCTGGTCGAGTTGTCGCCAGAGGAATCCCGGCGGCTGCACGACCTGGCGAAGCGGTCCGCGCTCACCGTCAACACCGTGGTGCAAGGGGCGTGGGCGCTACTGCTGTCGCGCTACAGCGGGGAAGCCGACGTGCTGTTCGGCACCACCGTGTCCGGGCGCCCGGCGGAACTACCCGGCGTCGAGTCGATGATCGGCATGTTCATCAACACGGTGCCGACCAGGATCCACGTTCCGGGTGACCAGGACGTCGCCTCCTGGCTGCGCGAGACGCAGGCCGCGCAGGCCGACTCCCGCCGATTCGACTTCCTGTCGCTGACCCAGCTCCAGGCGCTGAGCGAGGTCCCGGCCGGGACGAACCTGTTCGACAGCGTGGTCGTCTTCGAGAACTACCCGATCGACGACGCGGTGGGCGAAGGCAGTGAAGTTATCGCAGTCCGGGACGTCGATTCGCTCGACAACACCAGTTTCTCCTTGAACCTCACCGCCTACCTGCACGAACGCCTCGGCCTGGAAGTGTCCTACGACCCGAGGTTGTTCGACGCGACGACGGTGGAGCGGCTGGCTGCGCACCTGGCCACCCTGGTCCGCCACCTTGTCGAAGACTCCGGCTGCCGCGTCGCCGACCTCCCGATGCTGAGCGCGGACGAGCGGCACCGGGTGCTGGTGAAGTGGAACGACACCGCGGCCGAGGTGCCGTCCGGCACGATGCTCGACGCGTTCGAAGCCCAGGTGGCCCGGCTACCGGAGGAAACCGCGCTCGTCTTCGGCGACACCGCGCTGACCTTCGCCGAACTGGACGATCGGGCGAACCGGCTGGCGCACCACCTCGCCGAGCGCGGTGCCGGGCCGGAGCGCACGGTCGCCGTGGTCCTGCCGCGGTCCGCCGAGTCGATCGTCGCCATCCTGGCCACCTTCAAGGCGGGAGCGGTGTACCTGCCGGTGGATCCCGGACTGCCCGCCGAACGCATCGAGTGGCTGCTCCGCGACGCGGAAGCCGTGGTCGTGCTCGACGACCTGGCCAGCACCCGTGACTGGTCCCGGCGCACCGCACCGCTGCGAGCAGCCCGACGGCCTTCGCCGGGCGAAGCCGCGTACGTCGTCTACACCTCGGGTTCCACCGGCACCCCCAAGGGCGTGGTCGTCGAGCACCGGGCGCTGGCGAACCTGCTGCACAACCACCGGCAGGCTTTCGGCGGCCAGCGGATGCGGGTGGCGCTCACCGCGGCGCTGTCCTTCGACACGTCGTGGGAGGGACCGCTGCTGCTGGCGGACGGCCACGAACTGCACCTGATCGACGAGGAAACCCGGCTGGACCCGCCCGCGCTCACCGGGTACGCCGAGCGGCACCGGATCGACTTCCTCGACCTCACCCCGACCTACCTCCAGCAACTCCTCCCCGCCGGGCTGCTGACCGGGCAGCACCGCCCGAAGCACCTCATGCTCGGCGGTGAGGCGCTCGGACCGGCGCTCTGGCAGCAGCTCACCGACCTGCCGGGCACAACGGTGCACAACTACTACGGTCCGACCGAGTTCACCGTGGACGCCGTGTGCTCGCCGGTGTCCGGCTCCCGGCCGGTGATCGGCAGGCCGCTGGCGAACCTGCGGGCGTACGTGCTGGACGCGTCGCTGTCGCCGGTACCCGCCGGCGTGCCGGGTGAGCTGTACCTGGCGGGAGATCAGCTCGCGCGGGGTTACCTCGGCAGGCCGGGGCTGACCGCCGACCGCTTCCTCGCGGACCCGTTCGGTGAACCCGGGGCGCGCCTGTACCGCACGGGCGACCGGGTCCGCTGGGTCGAGGGCGGTCTGCTCGAGTACCTCGGGCGCACCGACGAGCAGGTCAAGATTCGCGGGTTCCGCATCGAACCCGGTGAGGTCGAAGCCGTGCTGCTGGGGCATCCCGAGGTCACCGAAACGGTGGTCGTCGCCCGCGAGGACGAACCGGGGGACAAGCGGCTGGTCGCCTACGTCGTACCCGGTCGAGGCAGGCCCGGTGCCGCCGAGCTGCGGGCGTGGTTGAGCAGGGTGGTGCCCGGGCACCTGGTGCCCTCGGCGTTCGTGGTGCTCGACCGGCTGCCGCTGACCCGGCACGGCAAGATCGACCGGGGGGCGCTGCCGGCGCCCGAGGGCCGGCCGGCCGTTGCCGCCCACGTGGCACCGCGCACCGCCGCCGAGCGCACGCTGGCGGCGATCTGGGCCGAGGTGCTCGGCGTGGAGCGGGTCGGCGTCAAGGACAACTTCTTCGAGCTGGGCGGCGATTCGATCCTGAGCATGCGGATCATTTCGCGGGTGCGCGAAGTGTTCGGGGCCGACGTGTCGCCGCGCGCGTTGTTCACCACGCCCGAACTCGGGCGGTTCGCGGAGAGCTTGCCGGAAAGCCCGGTCGCCGCCGCGGCCATTCCGGTGGCTTCGCGCGATGGTGCGCTGCCGCTGTCGTTCGCGCAGCAGCGGTTGTGGTTCCTCGACCAGTTCGAGCCCGGCGGTACCGAATACGTTTCCCCGACGGCAGTGCGCTGGCGTGGCGAGCTGGACGCCGGGGCGCTGGACCGGGCGGTCACCGCGCTGGTCGCCCGGCACGAGTCGCTGCGGACGACCTTCGACACCGTCGAGGGGAAGGGTGTGCAGATCATCGGCGCGCCGTACGAGGTCAGGGTGCCGTTGCTCGATCTGTCCACCGGGGAGTCCTCGCTGGCGGACGTGCTGGAGCGGGACGCCCGCGCGCCCTTCGACCTGCGGCACGGGCCGCTGCTGCGCACGCGGCTGATCCGGCTGGCTCCGGACGAGCACGTGCTCGCCTTGGTCCTGCACCACATCGTCACCGACGGCTGGTCGTCCGGTGTGCTCCTCGACGACCTGCACGAGCTGTACGCGGCGTACGTCCGCGATGTCCAGCCGGAGCTGCCCGAGCTGCCGATCCAGTACGGCGACTTCGCCGTGTGGCAGCGGGAAATCCTCGACGGTGAGGTGCTCACCGGCCAACTGGACTTCTGGCGGGAGCGGCTGGCGGAGCTGCCCCCGCTGGAACTGCCCACCGACCGGCCCCGGCCCGCCGTCCGCACCACCGAGGGCGACTGGCTGTCCTTCGACCTCTCCGCCGACCTCGCCACCGGCCTGAAGGAACTGGCCCGCGGCCATGACGGCACGCTGTTCATGGTGCTGGCCGGAGCCTGCCAGGTGGTGCTGAGCCGGTGGTCGGGCCAGGACGACATCGCGGTGGGCACGGTCACCTCGGGCCGGGACCGGGCCGAACTGGAACGGCTGGTCGGCTTCTTCGTGAACACGCTGGTGCTGCGGTCCTCAGTGGACTCCACGCGGTCATTCCGCGAGTTCCTCGGCGAGGTCAGGGAAACCGTGCTGGACGCCTTCGCCCACCAGGACGTGCCGTTCGAGCGGGTGGTGGACGCGGTGCAACCGGCCCGCGACGTCAGCCGCACGCCGATCTTCCAAGCGATGGTCGTGCTGCAGAACACCGGTGCCACCACCGCCGAGGAGGTCGCCTTCCCGGCGACGACCGCCGCCTTCGACCTGCTGGTGCAGTTCGAAGAGCACGACGGCGGCCTGCGCGGCGCGATCAACTACCACACCGGCCTGTTCGACGCCGCCACCATCGAGCGGCTGGCCGGTTGGCTGCGCCTGCTCTTGGCCGCCGTGGTGGCCGACCCGGACCGGCCGCTCGGCGAAATCTCGCTGCTCACCGGAGGCGAGCGGAACCACCTGCTGCACACCCTCAACGACACCGGCCGTCCGCTGGCGGCGGAAACGCTGCCCGGAGCATTGCGCGCACAGGCCGCCCGCACACCGGACGCGATCGCGGTGGACGACGGCACCACCACGCTCACCTACCGCGAGCTGGACACGCGGGCGAACCGGCTGGCGCATCGGCTGATCGCCGCGGGTGCCCGCGCCGAGCGGCGGGTCGCGGTCATGCTGCCGAACTCGGCCGAATTGCTGGTGGCGTTGCTCGCGGTGCTCAAGTCGGGCGCGGCCTACGTGCCGATCGACCCGGCCTACCCGCCGGAGCGCGTCGCGTACCTGCTCGACGACTCCGGTGCGTCGATCGTGCTGGACAGCCGTGAGTCCGTCATGGACACCGCCGCGCTACCGGAAACCGACCCAGCGGTCCGCCTGCTGCCCGAACAGCCCGCCTACGTCATCTACACCTCGGGGTCGACGGGCAGGCCGAAGGGCGTGGTGATCACCCATCGCAGCGTGCTGAACTACCTGCGCTGGGCCGTCGACGCCTATCCGGGCCTGCGGGGTACGGCGGTCCTGCACTCCGCGCCCGCCTTCGACCTGACGGTGACCACGCTGTTCGGCCCGCTGCTGACGGGCGGCCGGATTCGCGTCGCCGAGCTGGCCGAGGCTCCTCCGGGACCGGCCTGCTCGTTCCTCAAGGCGACACCGGGGCACCTGCCGATCCTCACCGTGCTACCGGACGACCTGTCACCGACGGGGGAACTCGTGGTCGGCGGCGAACAGTTGCTCGGTGCGGTCGCCGACGGCTGGCGCGCGGGCCACCCGACCGCGACGGTGATCAACGAGTACGGCCCGACCGAGGTCACGGTCGGGTGCATGGAATACCGGATAGCGCCGGGTGAACCGGTCGCCGCCGCGGCGGTGCCCATCGGCCACCCCATCTGGAACACCCGGCTGTACGTGCTCGACGGCTCGCTGAACCCGGTGCCGATCGGGGTTCCCGGCGAACTCCACGTGGCCGGCGCCGGACTGGCCCGCGGTTACCTGGATCGCCCTGGGCTGACCGCCGGCACCTTCGTGGCCTGTCCGTTCGGCGAACCCGGCGAGCGCATGTACCGCACGGGCGACTTGGTGGTCCGCCGCGCGGACGGTGAGCTGAGTTACCTCGGCCGTGCCGACGAGCAGGTGAAGATCCGGGGCTTCCGCGTGGAACCCGGGGAGATCGAGACCGTGCTGCGCGGCCACCCGGACGTCGCCGAGGCGGCGGTGGTGGCGCGGGACGACGACGGCCACCGGCGGCTCGTGGCGTACCTGGTTCCCGCGGGGGACGCGCCGGGCGACCTGCGGGAGTTCCTGAGCCGTTCGCTGCCCGAGCACATGGTGCCTTCGGCGTTCGTGGTCCTGGACGCGCTTCCGCTGAATCGCAACGGGAAGCTGGACCGTGCGGCACTGCCCGCACCGGACGCGCCGGTGGCCGGGGCGACCTACGTGCCGCCGGACGGGCCGACCGAGAGCACGCTCGCCGGAATCTGGCGCGAGGTGCTCGGGCTGGAGCGGATCGGCGCGCAGGACAACTTCTTCGAGCTGGGCGGCGACTCGATCCTGAGCATCCAGGTGGTCCACCGCGCGCGCCAGTCCGGGCTGCGAATGACCTCGAAGGCGTTGTTCCTGCACCAGACCATCGCGGAACTGGCGCGGGTGGTGACGGTGGCCGAGCCCGAGGTGGCCGCGCGGGAACCGGTGACCGGGCCGGTGCCGCTGACGCCGATCCAGCGGTGGTTCTTCGACGTGCACACCGCCGATCCACACCACTTCAACCAGTCCGTGCTGCTCGAACTGGACCCTGCGGTGGAGCCGGAGGTGCTTCGGGGCGCCTTGGACACCGTGGTGGCGCACCACGACGCGTTGCGGATGCGTTTCGAACTGGTCGACGGCGAGTGGCGGCAGCACAACGCACCCGTCGAGCCGGCGCAGGTGCTCCAGGTGCACGCGCTGGCCACTGCGGACCTCGAGGAACTCCGGGTGGTGATGGAGAAGGTTGCCGACGAAGCCCACACCGGCTTCGACCTGTCGGTGCCGCCGCTGCTCAAGGCGGTGTTGTTCGAAGGGGGACCAGGGCCGGTGCTGTTCGTCACCGCGCACCACCTGGTGGTCGACGCCGTCTCGTGGCGGATCCTGCTGGAAGACCTCGACCAGGCCTATCGGCAGCTGGCGAGCGGTGGGGTGGCGGACCTGGGCGCCAAGACGACCTCGTTCCGCGACTGGTCGATCCGGTTGCGCGAGTTCGTCGACAGCGGTGGCCTCGACCACGAACGGGAGCACTGGTCCCGTGCGCTGCCTGCCGTTCCGCTGCCGGTCGACGGGACCGCCGCCGGTGCGGAGCAGGACTCGGTGGCGATATCGCTGGACGCCGAGGACACGGGTGCTCTGCTGCGGTCCGCACCCGGCGTCTACCGCACGCGCATCAACGACGTACTGCTCACCGCGCTCGCTTGGGCGCTGGCGCGGTGGACGGGGGAGTCCACGGTCACCGTGGACCTGGAGGGTCACGGTCGGGAGGAGATCTTCGACGACGTCGACCTCACGCGGACCGTCGGCTGGTTCACCACGCTGTTCCCGCTGGCGCTGCGGATCACCGCGGTGGATGAACCGCAGTGGCGGGCGGCGGTGAAGTCGATCCGCAACCAGCTGCGCGCGGTGCCGGGCAACGGGTTCGGCTTCGGTGCGCTGCGGTACCAGCGGTTCCCGGAGTTGGGGGAGCGCACGTCGCAGGTCGCGTTCAACTACCTCGGCCAGGGTGATGGCACCTCCGGCGCGGCCGGTCTCGTCCGCGTCTCCCACCCGCCGATCGGCCGTGAGCAGGCCCCGGCGAACTCCGGGCACCTGCTGGAGGTCGTCGGCGGCGTCCACCACGGCAACCTCGAGTTCTCCTGGTTCTACCGGCCGGGCGTCCACGACCGGGCAACGGTGGAGGCGGTCGCCGCCGACTTCACCGACGCGCTCCGCCGGATGGCGGCGGACTGCCGGGGTGCGGGGAAGTGAGCGCGCCGACAGCGCCGTCCCGGTTGTCCCGCAACCGGAACTACCAGCTGCTCTGGGGCGGACAGGTGTTCTCCGAAGCCGGGTTCAGCGCCTCGATGATCGCGTTCCCGTTGCTGGTGCTCGCCATCACCGGCTCGGCCGCGCAGTCGGGACTGGTGCTCGGCGCGGTCGCGGTGGCGCAGCTGGTCGCCGGACTGCCCGCCGGTGCGCTGGTGGACCGCTGGAACCGCAAGAAAATCATGCTCGCCTGCGAGGCTGCACAGGCGGTGGCGGTGGCGAGCCTGGTGTTCGCGCTGTGGTGGGGCGAGGTGAACCTGGTGCAGCTGGTCACCGTCGCCGCGGTGATGGGATTGTGCCGGGCGTTGTTCGAACCCGCCGAAGACGCGAGCCTGCCGCGCCTGGTGACCACCGCGCAGGTGCCCGCGGCCGTGTCGATGAACGCCGCGCGGTCGAGCGCCGGACAGCTGGCGGGCACCGCGCTCGGTGGTTTCCTGTTCGCGCTTGGCCGGATCGTGCCGTTCATCTTCGACCTGTGCACGCACGTGGTGGCGTTCTTCGCGTTGCTTTTCGTGCGGCTGCCCGCGAAGGTGGTGGCCCCGGCAGCCGATCGGCGGCTCGGCGCGGACATGCTGGAAGGCCTGCGCTGGGTGTGGCATCAGCCCCAGGTCCGGGTCACCGCGCTGTGCGCGATAAGCCTGAACCTGTTCTTCAGCGCGTACTACCTGATCATCATCGTGCTGGCGCAGGCACGCGGGATCCCGTCCGGCGAGATCGGTGTGATGGCCGCGATGCTGGGCGGCGGCGGCATCATCGGCGCGCTCGTCGCGCCATACCTGCACCGCCGGTTCAGCCCGTACCTGATGATCATCGGCGTGTTCTGGGCACTGACCGTGCTCACGCCCTTCGCGGTGTTCGTGCACAACGGCTACCTGATGGGCGCCTTGTTCGCGGCGATGGCGTTTCTGCCCCCCGCGGCCAACACCACCATCAACACCTACCAGCTCCTGCTCACCCCGGACGAACTGCGCGGCAGGCTCGGCGGCGCGATGGGCGTGGCAGGCGGCGTGGCCGCCGCCGTGGGCCCGGCCCTCGGCGGCTGGCTCGCCGACACCCTGCCCGGCGAAGTCGCCGTACTCGTGTGCACCGGCGCGATCGCCGGCGTCACCCTCTTCGCCACCGCGAACCCCACACTCCGCCGGTTCCCCCGGCGAATCGAAAACAACGAGGAAGGAAAAAACGATGGACGATGACGCTACCTACCAGGTCCTGATCAACGACGAGGAACAGTACTCGCTGTGGCTGATGGAAAAAGAGGTGCCCGCCGGCTGGAGGCCGGTGGGCAAGCACGGCAGTAAAGAGGAATGCATGGACTACGTCGATTCCGTCTGGACCGACATGCGTCCCCGCAGTCTCCGCGAGCGGATGGCCTCTCAAGGGGGTTGAGCTCCTTCGCAAGGGCATACGCGGCGGATACCGGTGCGGGGACCGTGAGCAATGCGGCGAACACCCTGCCAGCCGCCCACTGACTGCCGGTCCGCTCGCATGGTGGGATGAAGGTGATGGGCGGGCCGTTCGAACCCGTCCATCACTTCCCTGCGTGAGGTACTCCGGCAGCTGACCGGGCGCGGCGATACACGCCAGCGACCGCCGGACGATGACCTGCCTGCTGGAGTCGGCAACGGCATCGGCGTGGCCGGAGTTGGTGACTGCGCGGTGTTTTGACTTTCTGGTCGGCTAACAGCACGTGCAGGTGCTGGCCGACCAGCACCCGGAATCGCGGGTCGGTGTAGGCGGCGTCCTTGCCCGAAGGTCCGTTGAACGGGGCGTCGGGCTCGAGCACGGTGGCCAGCAGCACGTGCAGGCGGTGGTGTGCGAGGTGGCCAGGGTCTGTAGCCGGGTGAGGTCGTCGGGGTCGGGCTGTTCGCCCCGCTGTGCGAGAGCGGCGGTGTAGTAGGCGAGGGTGTCGTGGGCAGTGCGGTCGATGAGGACGACGTCGGCATCTAGTTCGGCGGCGAGCGCGTCGGCTGTGCGGCACAAACTCACCCAGCTCGGACTGTCCCACCTCGTGTAGCCGCTCGGCCGGCCAGCACGGCCGCGCGCCACTGCTGGTCAAGGACAAGGTGCGGATCACCGGCCTGGCGAAGCACGATCGCCTGATCGGCATCGACGCCCGCCCCGCCACCGGCGCGGTCTACGCACTGGGCGACTCGGGGCAGCTCTACACGGTCGACCCCAAATCGGGGAAGGTGACCAAGATCGGGGTGCCCGTCCCGCTCGGGGGCAAGGCGGCCGGGTTCGACTTCAACCCCACTGTCGACCGGATCAGGCTGGTCACCGACACCGGCCAGCTCTTCACCGTCGGGCGGCTCGGCCTCGACATCACCTCGGTCAACGGGTTCGACATCGGCGCCGACCACGCCGTCGCGGCCGTCCGTTTCCACGGACTGTCGATCTCCGCGCTGGTGAAGATCGACCCCGGCACCGGCCACGCGAAGGTGGTCGCGCCCCTGCTGAGCACACCGATCGGCGTCACCTTCGTGAAGTAGGGCACCAGCCGGGCGTTCGGTGGGTGGACCAATCCACTTCCTCTCCGGCGGCGAATGCCCGGCGAAGACACCGGCCGCCCGGCCTGGGTGGTAACCAGCGGAGGTCGTTCGGTGAAGCCGGCACACGGCGGTGCGATCGAGGCGGTGCACCGTCCCGAAGAACTACTGAGCCGGGTCGCCGGTGGGGAAAGCGGAGCGTTCGAAGCGCTGTACGACGTGATCGCCGGCCCGGTGATGGGTGTGGTGGTGCGGGTGCTGCGTGATCGTGCGCAGGCGGAGGAGGTCACCCAGGAGGCGCTGGTCGAGGTCTGGCGGCAGGCGGCGCGGTTCGCACCTGAACGGGCGAGTGCGTTGTCGTGGGTGCTGATGATCGCCCACCGTCGTGCGGTGGACCGGGTGCGCTCGCACCAGGCCGCGCTCGACCGGGACGACCGCGCGGGCCGGATGGACGTGCAACGGCCGTTCGACCAGGTCGCCGAATCCACCATCGCGAACGTCGACCGGCAGCGCGTGCGGCAGTGCCTGACGGCGCTGACCGGACTGCAGCGTGAATCCATCGTGCTCGCCTACTACAACGGCTACACCTACCGCGAGGTCGCCGCGGTGCTGAAGGTCCCGCCGGGAACGGTGAAGACCCGCATCCGGGACGGACTGATCCGGCTGCGCGACTGCCTGGGAGTGACAGCATGACCGCCGATCTGCACATGATGACCGGCGCCTACGCGCTCGACGCCTTGCCGGAGTTCGAGAATGCCGCGTTCGAACGCCATCTCGGAATATGTTCCGCCTGCTCGCAGGAGGTCCGGGAACTACGGGCCACTGCTGCGCGCCTGGGTGCTGCGACGGCTGTCGATCCCGCCGCCGAGTTGAAGCGGGCGGTGCTGGCCCACATCCGTGGTGTTCGCCAGTCGCCCCCGCAGGTTCCTGCACGGGAAGCCGGTAAACAGCCGAGGAAGCGCGGCACCGTAATCGCTCTGTTCGGTGCCGCGGCGGCCGCGGTGGTGGCACTCGCCGTGGGTATCGAAGTCGGCGGCCAGGAGGTGCCCAGGGCCGGTGTCGCCCGGCCGGCGGTGGACCCGGCCGGCGCGGTGCTCACCGCCTCGGACGCGGCGACCGTGCGCGACCCGGACGACGAAGGCGGGACGACCGTGGTCCTGTCCCGCAGCCTGGGCAAGGCCGTGGTGCTGCCCGCGAACCTGCCGCCGCTCGAAGCCGGCCGGGTGTACCAGGTGTGGCTGATCGGATCGGCCGGTCCACACTCGGCCGGCGTGCTCCACGCCGGCGCGCAGCAGCGCCTGCGGCCGATCGTGACCGGGCTGCCGCCGGGCACCGACCGCGTCGGCATCACCGCCGAACCCGCGGGCGGCTCGCCCGCCCCCACCACGCCCGCGGTCACGATGATCGCCTTGTCGTGAGGACGGTTCCTCCCATCGGGTGACCCATCCGGCGAGGTGACGGCTCCGAATCACCGGCATGAACACCGCGAAGCATGCGACAGCCACCCTCGGCGCGGTCCGGGCGGCCCTGCTGGGGGTGCTGGCACTGGCCGCGGCCTTGGCCGCTGGTCACCTGGTCGCGGCGTTCATCAACCTCAACGCGTCGCCCTATCTGGCCGTGGGCAACGGCGCGATCGATCTGACTCCGGTGGAGCTGAAGGATTACGCGATCCGGACCTTCGGCACCTATGACAAGCTGGTGCTGCTGGTGGGTATGGCGGTGGTGATGGTCGTCGCGGCCGCGCTGGCCGGGATCGCCTCGCGCCGGACCCCGGTGCCGGGTGCGGTGGCGATCGTCCTGTTCGGACTTCTCGGGGCGGTCGCGGTAGTGCAGCGGCCGGACCTGGGGACCGTGGCGCTGCTCGCCCCGGTGGCGAGCCTGCTGACCGGCACGGGTGTCTTCCTGTGGCTGCATGGTCTGGCCCGCTCTACCAGTGGTGACACCGTCGAGAACGGGCGACCGTCGCGCCGCAGTTTCCTGCTTGCCGGGGCCGGTGTGGTGGTGGGTGCGGGAGTGGCCGGCGCGGGCGGGCAGTTGCTGGCCGGAACGCGTGATGCCGCTTCCTCACGCGCCGCGGTCGGCGCACTGGTGCCTGCCCGCACGGCTCCGGCGATCCCGGCAGACGCCGACTTCGCCAAACTCGGCACACCGACTTTCCTGACCTCCAACAAGGACTTCTACCGCGTCGACACGGCGTTGTCGCTCCCTCAGGTGCGCACCGAGGACTGGAGTCTGCGGCTGCACGGCATGGTCGACAACGAGCGCGACTACAGCTACACCGACATCCGCGACCGGCCCCTTGTCGAGCGCACCATCACCATGACCTGCGTGTCCAACGAGGTGGGCGGCACCTACGTGTCCACGGCGAACTTCGTCGGCGTGGACCTGGCGGATCTGCTCGCCGAGGCCGGGGTCCGGCCCGGGGCCGAGCAGTTGTTCTCGACCAGCGCGGACGGCTGGACCTGCGGCAGCCCGGTCGCCGCGGCGGCCGACCCCAGCCGGGGCGCGATGCTGGCGATCGGGATGAACGGTGAACCGCTGCCGATCGAGCACGGGTTCCCGGCGCGGCTGGTGATCCCGGGTTTGTACGGCTACGTCTCAGCCACCAAGTGGGTCGTCGATCTGGAGGTCACCACCTGGGCGGCGCGGCGGGCGTACTGGCTCGAACGCAGCTGGGCTGAGCAGGCTCCGATCAAAACCCAGTCCAGGATCGATTTCCCGAAGGGGTTCGAGACCGTGCCCGCGGGGAAGGTCCGCGTCGGCGGTGTCGCCTGGGCTCAGCCCACCGGGATCGCCAAGGTCGAGGTGCGCATCAGCAAGGGAGCGTGGCAGGAAGCCACCCTGACCCGCGAGGTCAACCCGGACACCTGGCGCATGTGGTGGCACGAATTCGAGGTGCCCCCGGGCAGCCATCAGGTCACCGTGCGCGCCACCGACAGATCCGGCTACACCCAGACCGATGCCCGCGCGGGCACCGTGCCCGACGGTGCCACGGGCTGGCACGTCATCAACTTCACGACCCGTTGAGAAATTTCCGCACCACCACCAATCCGGATCGATCCCTGCTCCGAATCCCCATCAACAAGCAAGCCGGACCTGGCTTTCCGATAAATGGAGTGATTTTTGTGAAGAAGCTTCGCGTCGCTGGAATCGGCATCACCGCGGTGGCCGCACTTTCGCTGGCCGCCTGCGGCACTGACGACCCCGCGCCTTCGGGCAGCGGCGCCACCAACGCTCCCGCGCCCGCACCGACGAGTGAGATGGCTCCGTCGATGCCCGCCCCCGCCGCGGGGGGTGCCGGGGTGACGACCAACGCGGACGTGTTCGGTCCGGCGTGTTCGCAGCTGCCGCAGGGCAACGAGCCGGGTTCGCTGGACTCGATGGGCCCGCAGCCGGTGGCCAGCGCCGCCTCGACGAACCCGCTGCTGACCAAGCTGGTCGCCGCGGTGAAGGCGACCAATCTGGTGGACACGCTGAACAGCCAGGAGGCGATCACCGTGTTCGCCCCGGCCGACCCGGCGTTCGCCGAACTGGGCGACGCCAAGTTCACCGAGCTGGCGGGCAAGCCGGATGAGCTGGCGCCGATCCTGCAGTACCACGTCGTGGCCAAGCGCTACGACGCCAAGGGCCTCGAAGCCGCCGGTGGTTCGCTGGACAGCCTGAACACCGCCGGTGGCCCGCTGAAGATCGTGGGCAGTGGCGAGAACATGACCGTGAACGGCGCGAAGGTGCTGTGCGGCAACATCCCCACCAAGAACGCCACCGTCTTCGTCATCGACAAGGTCATGATGCCCGGCACCAACCAGTAGCCACCTGAAACCGCTGCGGCGGCAACTCCACCCCGGGTTGCCGCCGCAGCTTCCCGACCGGGTGCCCTGGCCAGGCGGGGCAGGTATCCCGGGCCGCCGCTGTGGCCATCCATCACTCCGTGGCCACAGCGGCGGCGCTCCGATTCCCCGGCAGACCAATCCACTCCGCGCGCGGCATCGAAGTCCCCGTACCGGCGTGGCACCACCCCGCCTGCAGCAGCATCGGCCACCGCCGGCCCACCCGGAGACCAACTCGGTCCCGGGGTCGAAAGGAGACCGCAGGTGTTCGGCAAACGATACGCAGCAGCCATGATCAACCGCAGCGCCGAGAACGAGCGAGACCGACGGCGGTTCCTGCACGCGGCGGGCATGAGCGGGCTGGGGGTGGTCGGCGCCGGCGCGCTCGGCGGGCTGACCGCGCCCCTGGCCACCGCCGCACCCGCCCGGCAAGCACCCGGAGGCGAGATCAGCGACGCCGCGGTGCTGAACTTCGCGCTCAACCTGGAATACCTGGAAGCCGAGTTCTACCTCTACGCCACCACCGGCAAGGGCTTGCCGGACTCGCTCACCGGCGGCACCGGCATACCCGGCGGGGTGACCGGCGGGAAAGCCGTGCGATTCAAGACAAAAGCGGCCCGGCAGTACGCCCAGGAAATCGCCGGCGACGAAAAGGCCCATGTCGCGTTCCTGCGGACTGCGCTGGGTTCGGCCGCGGTGAGCAGGCCGGCGATCGATCTGCAGAGCAGTTTCACCGCCGCCGCGCAGGCAGCCGGCCTGGTCAAACCCGGCAAACGCTTCGACCCCTTCGGTTCGGAGGAGAACTTCCTGCTCGCGGCGTTCCTGTTCGAAGACGTCGGGGTCACCGCCTACAAGGGGGCCGCGCCACTGATCAGCAACAAAACCTACCTGGAGGCCGCAGCGGGCATCCTGGCGGTCGAGGCCTACCACGCCGCGAACATTCGCACCGCGCTCTACGCACACCGCGGTGGCCTGCTCGACCTGGGTCTGCTGGGCCGTGATCTGGCCGAAGCAGCCGGGAAGCTGTCCAACGCCCGGGACAGCCTCGACGGACCCACCGATCTCGACCAGGGCGTCACCGACGGCCAAGGGCGCGCCAACATCGTGCCCGCCGACGAGAACGGCATCGCCTACTCCCGCTCACCCGGTCAGGTGCTCAACATCGTGTACCTGACCAACAAGGCGGCGACCTCGGGCGGGTTCTTCCCGAAGGGCGTCAACGGCGAGGTCAACACCAGCGCCGCCAACGGCTGACCCTCGCGTGAACTCCCACCGGCCCGGTGCGCCACGGCCTCGGCCACCGGGCCGGTGGGTCCGCAAAGGACGACCACAGTGGATGTGAACCGACGCGAGCAACTCGTGCGAGCCATCACCGGCCAGCCGGTGTCCGGTCGGCTCTGGAGCCGAGCGCACGCGGTGTGCACGGTGACCACCAGGGAACTCGGCCTGGACGCGGCCGCGCTCTCGCTCTACCTCGAACCCCGGATCCAGGAACCCATCGTCACGACCAGCTCCTGGGCCGCTCACCTCAACGACCTGGAATACACCCTCGGCGACGGACCGAGCGTTACCGCTTTCCAAGCCGAACGCGCCATCCACCTCCCAGATCTGGCCGCAGCACACCGGGATCGGACCGGCTATGCCACCTTCGCCGGTGCGGAGGAACTCGCCGCCCAGTTCTGCTGGCCCGTGCTCACCGGCGATGGGGAACCGATCGCCGTGCTCAACGGCTACCGGCGCCGTCCCGGTCCCCTGTCCGCCCGCCAGACACAGGACTCCGATATCCTCGTGATGCTGCTGGCACGCGCGCTCGAGGACCGCGACACCGGCCTGCCCGCCGCCCTCGCCGCAGTCGAACGTGGGCAACTCCGCCACTACGCGACCGTGGCGCTGGCCATCACTTTCACCGCCGCACGGCACAAGCTCAGCTCCGATGACGCCTACGCGCTCCTGCGCGCACACGCCTTCAGCCACGGCAAAACCCTGCGCGACATCGCCGACGCCGTCGCCAGCAGGCGCCTTGACCTGGGTCCTCGTTGACGACAAGGGTTCGATTCCCGAGGTTGGATCGTCGGTCATACCAGCCGTATGGGCAACGGAAGTGCGCCTGCACGTGGGTAGCTGCTGGCCGCCTCGTCATGGTCGCGTACTGCTGCAAGGCGCTAGTGCTTTGTTAGGTGTTGCTGACCTGGGCTGTTGTGTTGGGTGTTCGGGTTTGGATGGGTTGTCGGCAGGTGTGGCAGACGCCTGTCCAGACCGCGAGCAGGGCCTGGAGTTCGCGCAGGACCGCGTAGGGGCTCAGGCCTGCGCAGGGGCTTGTGGGGTGCGGCGGAGCTGGGTGCAGATGGCTTGGGCGATGGCGGCGAGGGTGACGTGGCGGTGCCAGCAACTGGACGCCGTTGCCGACCTGGCCGTGATCGACACGTGCGACTGGTCGGCTGTCGACGACAGCACCCCGCGGTCGAGTGCGGCCCACCGCTGACGACGGTTCGCCACCCATGGGGACAAGGCGGCCGAGATGATCCGGCTCCTGGTGGAACGCATGGAGCAACCGGATCGCCCGATCAGTTCCGCCGTGTTCCAGCCACCCTGGTGGTCCGCCGGTCCGGGTGACGCGCTCAGCCCACCTGCCGGCGCATGTCGAGCAGGTGGTGGCGCACCTCGTGGACGGTGTGCACCGCCACCCAGCGAAGTGATCGCTCACGCGGTTCGGGGCTCGGATACGGATACAGGAGAGTGCGCTCCCAGTCCGGTCCCAGCCGATCGAGCACGGTGCCGAACAACCGGGCCGCGTCGAGGAGTTGGCGGGCGACATCGCCGGAGTCCTGCTCGGCGTAACCGTCGTGCTCGACCCGCTCATCCCGGCCCATCGGCGCGCAGACCGGCCGAGCGGTCCGACGCGCGGTGAGCACCCGTTCCCTCTGCACGAGCAGCACGTCGCGAACGTGACAGCCGTACTCCAATGGCGACCACACGCCAGGACGCGGTCGGGTCCGCAGGTCGCCGATCCGGTGGGCCCGCAGGATGGCCGCGACCTCGGCGACACCGTCCCTGACCGTCCGCGCGGCGGCAGGGGCCTCGTCCTCGTCGTAGGTGAAGCCGCACTCAGGACAGTGATCCACCGCGACACGCTATGCCCGATAGCGGCCACCTGTCGACACTGTTGATTCCTCGAACGGCGGAACACGCGCGGATGACGGTTCGTCTGTGAGCGAGCACATGTGTCGTACTACGGCGGCGCCACCCAGGGTATGGCCTGATCATCGAAGTCTGGGACGTCGACCCCGCACCACCAGGCCAGCTACCCGCTGTCGAGCAGGTGAGTACCCGGACCGGGATGTTCCGGCCCGTGAGGGCGGGAAGGTCGGCTGGGCAGAGATCCACACGCTCCCGCCGCCCGCGCGCGGAGCAGGGCACGCTCCCGCGCCGTGTTGCGCAAGCCATTCCACCCTCGCGGGCGGCTTCACCGTCGCCGGTTCTGCGCCGTGTCCTTGACGGACTTCATCGCCTCGGATGACAACCCGCGGGGACGGCACCAGAACAGCGGTGAGGTGCTGTGTCTCGGGCGGCACGGCCCTGGGTGACTCGGACAGTCAGCACAGTTTTGCTTGATTCAGCGAAAGTTTGCTCCGTTTCGGCGAACTTTCGTAAATGATGTTCAAAAGTGGCTATGGTCTACCTGCCACCTCGGTCTGCTCCCGCTCAGACAAGGCCGTCTGGAAGGAAGACCTACATGCTGAGAACCCTGCGTACGCTCACCCTTCTCGGCTCGGCTGCCCTGCTCGTCGCCGCCGGTGCCACCGCGACACTTTCCCCGCCGGAATCCGCTGCCGCTCCCGCGGCCCCCTCGTTCCAACAGGTCACGCTCGCCAAAGGGGAGAGTGAGATGGGCGAGCCGATGTCGATGACCGTGCTCCCCGACCGTTCGATCCTGCACACCTCACGCGACGGCACAGTCCGGCGCACCGACGCCGCAGGTAATACCACAGTGTCCGGGGAGCTCTCCGTCTACTCCCACGATGAGGAAGGGCTGCAGGGCATCGCGGCCGACCCGAACTTCGCCGCCAACCGCTACGTCTACCTCTACTATGCTCCGCCACTGTCCACACCGGCCGGCGACGCACCTGGCGACGGGACCGACTTCTCCGCCTGGAACGGCGTGAACAGGCTGTCCCGTTTCGTGCTCAACAGCGACGGCACGCTCAACCTCTCCAGCGAGAAACCCGTGCTGGACGTGCCCACCAGTCGCGGGATGTGCTGCCACGTCGGCGGGGACATCGACTTCGACGCCGCAGGCAACCTGTACCTGAGCACCGGCGACGACACCAACCCGTTCGCCTCCGACGGCTACACCCCGATCGACGAACGCGCCAACCGCAATCCCGCCTTCGATGCCCAGCGCAGCAGCGGCAACACCAACGATCTGCGCGGGAAACTCCTGCGGATCAAGGTGAACGCCGACGGCGGCTACTCCATCCCGGCCGGCAACATGTTCGCGCCCGGCGCGGCCGGCACGCGGCCCGAGATCTACGCGATGGGCTTCCGCAACCCGTTCCGCTTCAACGTCGACAAGGCCACCGGTGTGGTCTACCTCGGCGACTACGGACCGGACGCCGGCTCGGCCAACAGCGCCAGGGGGCCCGCGGGGCAGGTGGAGTTCAACCGGATCACCGGCCCCGGCTTCTACGGCTGGCCGTACTGCACCGGCACGAACACCACGAACGAGACCTACAACGACTACAACTTCGCCGCCGGCACCTCCGGCGGGAAGTTCGACTGCGCGGGCGGGCCGACCAACAACTCGCCACACAACACCGGACAGCAGAAACTGCCCACGGCCAAGTCAGCGTGGCTCAACTACGATGGCTGCTCGCTGGCGGCGCTCGGCTGTGGCAGCGAATCACCCATGGGCGGGCCAGTCTACCGGTACGACCCCAACCTGAACTCGTCGATCAAGTTCCCGCAGTCCTACGACGGGCACTTCTTCGCCACAGAGTTCGGCAGGCGCTGGATCAAGGACGTCACGGTGAACGCCGACGGTTCCCCTGGCGCCATCAACCCGTTCCCATGGAGCGGCACACAGGTGATGGACGCCGCCTTCGGCCCCGACGGCGCGCTCTACGTGCTGGACTACGGCACGGGCTGGTTCAGCGGCGACGAGAACTCGGCGCTGTACCGCATCGAGCACACCGCGGACGGCTTCGCGCCGATCGCGAAGGCGGCCGCGGACAAGACGAGCGGACCGGCACCGTTGACCGTCGCCTTCTCCTCCGCCGGCTCGTCCGATCCGGACGGCGACGCGATCTCGTACTCGTGGAACTTCGGCGACGGCGGCACCTCGACAGCGGCGAACCCTTCGCACACCTACTCGGCCAACGGCACCTACACCGCGACACTGACAGTGCGCGACAGCACCGGAAAGACAGCCACGGCGAGTGTGCAGATCACGGTCGGCAACACCGCGCCGACCGTGCGGATCAACCTGCCGCAGGACGGGCAGCTGTTCAACTTCGGTGACGCCGTCCCGTTCCAGATCACCGTCAATGACCCGGAGGACGGCGCGATCGACTGCGGCAGGGTCAAGATCAGCTACATCCTCGGCCATGACTCGCACGGCCACAAACTGACCGAGGCAACCGGCTGCTCGGGCACCGTCCAAACGCCCACGGACGGCGAGCACGACCCGAACGCCAACATCTACGGGGTCTGGGACGCCGAATACACCGACAACGGCGGCATCACCACCCACACCCAGCACGTCACCCAGCCCAAGGCCCGGCAGGCCGAACACTTCGGCTCCTCCAGCGGTGTCCAGGTCACCGATCACGGCCCCGCGCATGGCGGGAAGACCGTCGGTTACATCGAGAACGGTGACTGGATCGCCTTCGAGCCGTACGTGTTGTCCAACGCGACATCGTTCACGACACGCGTGTCTTCCGGCGGCGCGGGCGGCACGGTGGAGATCCGGGCCGGCTCCGCGACCGGCACCCTGCTCGGCTCGGTGGCTGTGCCGGTGACGGGCGACTGGGAGACGTTCACCGACGTCAGCACCACGCTGTCCAACCTGCCGACCGGAACGACCACGTTGTACCTGGTCTTCCAGGGAGGCGCCGGTCCACTGTTCGATGTGGACGACTTCTCGTTCACCACGACGACGAGCGGCGCCCGAGTCGGTGAGATCACGGGCATCGACGGGAAGTGTGCGGACATCAGTGGTGCCAACACCGCCGACGGCACCAAGATCCAGCTCTGGACGTGCAATGGCACCGGCGCACAGCGGTGGACGCTGCCGGGTGACAACACGATCCGTGCCCTGGGCAAGTGCCTCGACATCCAGCACAGCGGCACCGCCAACGGAACCACCACCTGGCTGTGGACCTGCAACGGCAGCGGCGCGCAGCAATGGGTTCTCCAGTCCGGCGGAACACTCAGGAACCCGCAGTCTGGCCGCTGCCTCGAGGCCGCGGGCACCAGCGCCGACGGCACCCCACTGCACATCTGGGACTGCCACACCGGAGCCAACCAGAAATGGACCCTGCCATGATCCGTTCTTCCCTGACCGTGACGAAACCGACGAGATCCGGACCGCGCACCGCGTTCCTGGCGCTGGCCCTGTCGCTGGTGATGATCGTGGCGACGGCACCGGGGTGGTCCCCCGCAGCGGACCCGGGGGACAAGGTGCTGGTTTTCTCCAAAACCGCGGGCTTCCGGCACTCTTCCATCCCGAACGGCATCCAGGCGATCCGTGACATCGGCGCGGCGAACAACTTCACGGTCGAGGCCACCGAGGACGCCGCCGCCTTCAGCAGCACCAACCTGGCGCAGTACCGTGCGGTGGTCTTCCTGCTGACGACGGGAGACATCCTCGATGACGGGCAGCAGGCAGCCTTCGAGTCCTATGTGAAGTCCGGCGGCGGCTACGTCGGCGTGCACTCGGCGTCCGATACCGAGTACCAGTGGCCGTTCTACGGCGGTATGGTCGGCACCTACTTCCACTCACACCCCGCGATTCAGCAGGCGACGCTGCGAGTCGAGGACCGTGCGCACGCATCCACGGCCCACCTGGGCGACGACTGGGTACGCACCGATGAGTGGTACAACTTCCAGACGAACCCGCGGGCCGACGTGCACGTGCTGGCGCGCCTGGATGAAGGCACCTACTCGGGTGGCAACATGGGTGACCACCCGATCGCCTGGTGCAAGACCTATCAGGGGGGCCGGTCCTGGTACACCGGCGGCGGGCACACCGAGCAGAGCTACGCCGAACCGGCGTTCCGCACGCACCTGCTCGGCGGCATCCGTTACGCGGCAGGCATGACAGAGGCGGACTGCCGTCCGGAGAACGGCTACACGTCGCTGTTCAACGGAACCAACACCAACGGGTGGAGCCAGGCAGGCCCGGGCGGCTTCGCCCTGGCGAACGGCACGCTCACCTCGTTCGGCGGGCTCGGCATGCTGTGGTACTCGGCGAAAGAATTCCGGTCCTACTCACTGAAGATGGACTGGAAACTCGCCGGCGACGACAACTCCGGCGTGTTCATCGGGTTCCCGTCGAGCAGCGACCCGGCATCGGCGGTGAACAACGGCTACGAAATCCAGATCGACGCCACCGACACCGCCGACCGGACCACGGGCTCGGTGTACGGGTTCAAGTCGGCGGATATCGCCGCCCGCGACGCCGCGCTCAACCCGCCGGGCGAATGGAACACCTACGAGTTGCTCGTCGAGGGTGAACAGCTGCAGGTGTTCCTCAACGGCGTGAAGATCAACGACTTCACGAACACCGACCCGAACCGGAGCCTGCTGCGGGGACACATCGGCATCCAGAACCACGGTGACGGCGACGATGCCTCGTTCCGCGACATCCGGATCAAAGAACTCGGCGGCGGTGGCGGTGCACGCACCGGTGAGGTCACGGGCGCCGGCGGAAAATGCGTGGACGTCAGCGGTGCCAACACCGCCGACGGCACCAAGATCCAGCTCTGGACCTGCAACGGCACCGCCGCACAGCGATGGACCCTGCCCGGCGATAACACCATCCGCGCCCTCGGTAAATGCCTCGACGTCCAAAGCGGCGGCACCGCCAACGGAACCATCACCTGGCTGTGGACCTGCAACGGCAGCGGCGCGCAGCAATGGGTCTCCCAACCCGGCGGAACACTCAAAAATCCCCAGTCCGGCCGCTGCCTCGAGGCCGCGGGCACCAGCAGCGCCGACGGCACCCCACTGCACATCTGGGACTGCCACACCGGGACCAACCAGAAATGGACCCTGCCATGACCGGGTAGTGAACGGCTCGTCCGCCACGCCGCAACAGCGTGGTGGACGAGCCCCCGGCACACCGACCATTCACCACGCAGCGACTGAGCCGTCCACTACGGACTGGCAGTCGAGACGGCCCCTGCCACCGACCAGTCCCCACCGAGCGAGACCGTGTCTGCCAGATATTCGGGAACGCTTGCACAGATCTCGGTAATTCGTCCTGCGCCCGGGTTCGGCCTGTACGACGTGCCGCAGCAGGCGTTCCGCGAGCCGTACTCGTCGCGAGTGGACACCCTCTTCGATGGCAACCACCAACAGCGAGAGATCGCCACCGCATTGCCGAAAACGTCGAAGGAGCTGTTCACCGACGGCTTCCTCGACTCGGCGCGGCAGCCGAGTCCGGTCTGGCAGCGGCATCTTGCTCCGCTGGACACTACCTGCGACTGGCGTCCGGAGGTGCCGGTGCACCTCTACCAGGCGGCCGGCGACCGGGACGTGGTTTTCGACAACGTCCGGCACTGCGAAAGCCAGCTGACGGCCAGAGGCGTTCGGCCGGACGTGAGTGACCTCGGCGAGGTGGACCACAACATCAGCGTGCGCCGGGCCGTTCCGCTGATCGCCGCGGAATTCAGTCGCGTGACGGGCTAATACCGCAACGGTTGGTTGGGTGAGCGGGTCGCCGCGGCGTTTGTAGTGCGCAGGATCAGCTTCGTGAGCAGGCGCCGGATCTCCGGTAGCGTGAATCCGATCATGCCCGGCTCGTCGACACCGATTCCCCTTTTATGGCAAGGGATCGTGATACGGCGAGCCAGGCGTGGGCGAGCATCGACAAGGTGATGTGGGCATACCAGGCCCCGCAGGACCGGACCTGATAGTGATCGAGTCCGGCTTCGTCCTTGGCCTGCTGGAAACACTCCTCGATCCGCCAGCGCGTCCCGGCGATCCAGGCCAGATCCGGCAATGTCGAGCGGCGGGGTCCGTAGCAGAGGTAGTAAGCGAGCTCGGCCGGATCCGAGAGGGAGCGGCGAGCGAGCAGCCAGTGCCCGCGCCCCGGCTGCCAGCCGATCCGGATCGGCACCCGAGCCCAGTCGTACTCGCGGGGCCCGTGCGCGCCGGCTCCGACCGACAACCGCCGCCACGAACGGGCGGGCAGAACCGTGATCAGCTCGTCGGCTCGGGCTTCGCGGCCGCCGATGGTGACCAGGGTGTCGTTGACCTTGGTGGCCAGCACGTGCGCGGCGTCGTGGACTTCCAGCCACACAAACAGGTACTTGACCCGACCGTAGGCCTCATCAGCGGTGATCCACGCGAACGACACCTTCGCGGCGAACGTTCGGGCCAGCATCGCCATCGCCTGCCGCGGCTTGGTCTCGAACTCGGTGCCCTCCGGCATCCCTGCCCGCCGACACCGGGCGGGGGGCGGCGATCCAGGGCTCGGGCAGATACAGCTCGCGATCGATCAGCGCATGCCCACGAGCGATGCATAGGCAAGAAACGTGCGATCTGGCAGTTCTCGATCCGGCCCGCGGTCCCGCAGTACTGCCGCTGAACCCCCGCCGACACCGTGCCTTTATTCAGGAACCCAGGGTCGTCCACGATCAACACGCCACCCGGTTCGCCGAGATGCTCGATGGCGTAGTCCCGCAGGTCGTCGCGGACTCCGTCGATGTCCCAGTCCGCCCACCGCAGCAGCCGCTGCATCCCGTCCGGCGACACCTCGCCGGCCTGCTCGGCCAGCGTCCAGCCGTTCTTCCGCTCCAGGCCGCGACCAGCCCGGATACATACTCCCGCGCCCGGGCCCGCGGCTCCCGTATCCGAAGGGGCCGGATCGTCAACTGCAGCGGCTCAATCACTCCTACCAAAGCCCGGCATGGTCACGCGCCGGGAATTTCTCGGCCAGGCCATGGGTGATCGCGCGCACCCCGGCCATACTCGGCACCTACCTGCGCCGAGCCCACCACGGCGACCTCGCAGCCCGCCGCGAGCTCGACAACCGCATCGCCACACACTCCGGCGAAGCCTGGAGCTGACCGTATGGACGGCTCGCTGAGGCCGTGTCTCACCTCGATTTGGTGACCTTGCCGCCATCACCTTGGGCTGTGGTTGACCCGGACGGCCGTATCGGCGAGCGAGCGGACCCTTTGGTCCAGCGCCGCCCGGGCCGCTATCAGCCCGAGCGGCGTCACGGTCCTGTTCTGTGCGGCCACTACGGCACGCTCGCACAGTCAGCAGATGCACTTGCCGTGCGGGTGCTTACCTGAGCTGCGCGCCGGCCCGCGTTGCGTTCCCAGCACCCGAGGGGCAGGTTGCCGACGTCAACGTGCCGTAAGGAACCCAGTTCCCGTACTGGACGGTGCCGTTCTCGCACTGCACCATGGCTCGGAACTGGGTAGTGCCAGCAGGTCCGCTGTAGCAGCGGACGAGGCCCGTCGCGCCGCTCACGAACGCCTCACAGTCGGCGGCCACGCTTGCTGCGGTGCTGCTCTCTTCCGCAGAACCCACCCACGTGCTCTGGCTGGTGACGTCGACCGCTTCCTGGGCGCCCGCCGAGGCGGGAAGGGACAGGCCGAGCGCCACGAAACACGCGGCGGAGGCGACAATAGCCCTGCGAATGTTGAACATGATTCCCCAGACATGATCGTGAGATAAACACCCGCTGGTGCGAGGGTCCGATTAGGAGGTTATAGACGCGGCTCGCAGACCGGAAGCCCTTGCTGCAGAAGGTCGCACAGTGTCACCTATTTTCAAGCAGGCTTGAAACATTCCTCGAGTTCTTGACATCACTATGGTGGCACTGTTTGACTCAATAAACACCAAAGCTCGCGAAGGCTCTTCAAATTCCCGACCCCTTGCCTGCAAAGTGGGCAATGTTCACATGTGCAGAACGCTGGTGACACTCAGCACTCTGACCGCGAGCATGTTTCCGCAGGCCACGACAGTTCAGTTCGAGCCGCCGGGCGCGTCTCAGTGCAGTTGGCCGCATCCGCCGGCTCCCATTTTGCTCCACAGTGAGGCCTCACCTCAAGCTTTCCGCCGGAAAGGGCAAACGCATGCGCAAAATATTCAGCCTAGTGCTCGGATTGCTGACCGTGCTGTCGATCGCAGTTTTCGGTCCCGGTTCGGCGCAGGCCGAATCGTCCGACGCGAAGCAAACCCGCGAGCTCATCGCCGCGGGCTACGTGCTGGTGGAACAGGTCCCGCTGTTCGAAATGCGGATCAACCTCTGGAAGCTGGAGGGCGCCGGCCAGTACCACGGTCAAATCACCTCCGCGGCGCACGGCGACTACGTGTACCTGCAGGGAGGTGGCTGCCCGGGCGGCGCGACCTGCAACCACTCGTGGGTTCAACCTGGGCAGAACTTCGCCAACACCATTCCGGTCAACGGGGCGGTGGACGCCTGCGCGAGGTACATCCACGACGGACTCAACACGATGGGCTGCACGTGTGTCATCTGCTTCGCGGACAAGCCGGTGACGGACAGTGCGAAAGGTGAAGGCTTGCCGGTGCGCAGTCAAGAGAGCCCGGCAACGGCCGGCTGATCCGCGAAGGACCGAATGGCGCTCTGCATTCAGAAAGTGATGTGCCGAGGCTGACGAGCGGCGCCATGAAGAGGACCATTTCTCGCTTCACGGCACGTGCGGTTCAGTCAGGTATGAAAGGCTCGGTGGCGGGCGCAAATGGCGGATACGGTGCGGACCGTGACTCCGGTGTTCGGAAAGCAATTTCGAGTTTGGAGAAGTCGAGTGAGTAAATCCAGACGAATCAAAGCTCTGCTGGTCGCCTTGAGTGCATTGTTCCTCACCGCGGGGCTCTCCACGTCAGCGGCCTCCGCGAAGCCGGTGAAGACGGCGCCGTCCGCGGGCATCGCCGCGTACCCGGCGCAGTGCAAAGTCACCATCACGGCGGTGCAGCGAGGCAGGAATCTTCGCACCGACAGTCTCAGGCGTGTGTTCGCCGACAGCACCGGCACGGGCGCGGCCGAAGAGTTCTGGATCCAAGATCTCAACGACACTCAGACGCGGTTGCAGTCGAACAGCACTGGCGGCTATCTCGCCAACCGCGGTGGAGTGATCCGCGCCGATGCCAACAACACCTCCATCGAGGCCCTCCTCAACTGGGTCGACGTCGATGCGTCCAACCGCACGTTCCGCTTGACGTCGATCTTGGCGCCCAGCAACGTCGTGCGAGCCGCGCCGGATACCGGCGAGCTTTTCGTGGACAACCGGAACTTCGACGGCTGGACCCTTTTCCAGTACAACATCGTCTATTGCCTCTGATCGACTGACCGGTTTCGCGGAACCGCCCTGCCCGTTCTCAACGGACGGTCAGGGCTTCAGTCACGAAGTGCGCCTGGATGTGCAAGCGCTACCGGGAGGCAATGATCGCGGGCAGTGCGGGCAGTGCGGGCAGTTCGGCGTCGCGGTAGCCCGGGGATCGGCGCACTCGCTGGCGGCCTCTTCGAGACGGGGCCGGGTGATCGGCACGGGTTCCTGGCGGCCGTCGGCGGGGTGCGCGGTCCGGCAGTTCGCGCGGGCGCAAAGCGCAATGATCTCGGCCAGTTCCCGCGTGCCCTCGGGCGGCTCACTGACGCGAGCGCCCGCGTGAACGCCTGCCCGGCTTCGCGCTGCGCTGTCTCCAGCGAGTCGGCCTTGCCGATCCCCAGTACGCGGCCCCCTGGGACTCGCCCCGTGAGACGCCAGGGCTATCGGCGATGGTCAGGGCGTCCAGAGAACCGGGCTGGCGATCACCCGCCGGGGTGCGGTAGTTCGAGCATTTCGTTGGCGACCTCGACGACGGTTCCGGTGCGGTGCCACACGGCTTCGCCGTCCGGGTTGACGCGCACGCTGGCGGCGTCACCCTCGGCGCAAAAGATGAGGATGTCCTCTCCCGCGGGTGCCCAGCGGCGGATGGCACAGATCGCGACCACCTCGCCGGCTTCGTTGCGGGGATGCCAGAATTCCCGGCCCGCGGCGATGAGGCGGTGCAGTGTCTCATCGCTCATGCGTGTGTGTCCCGGAATCGGTGGCGGCGGCCTGCGGTGGCTGTGGGGTACGCGGCGCGGGAAGGCCGGTGGGTGGGGGAGTGGTGGCGGGGAAGCCGGGCGGGATGTGCCAGTGCGGATGTGGGTTGGCCAGGATCCGCCACAGCGCCCGGTCACCGCGGAATTCCCGGTGGCCGTGCAGCCACCAGCGGTTGTGCACCACGAGGTCGTCCCCGGCACCCAAGAGCACCGTGTGGGTGTGCTCGCTGATGAGGTGGTGCAGGGTGGCGTGCCAGGGCCGCGCGAGTGGGGAGAGCTGTGAACGCTGGTCGGTGCTCCACCGGATCGATCGTGTGCCGGGGTGCGCGGCGGTGAACACCGGGCCGCTGTAGCCGTTGGCGCCGCCGAAGTACGCCGCGCCGGGGCTGGACAGGGTGCGCAGTGCCTCCGGGTGCCGGGCGCGGAGGTCGTCGTGCAGGGCGCGTCCGTCGACCAGGACTGTGGCGCCGCCGCGGCGGGCGGGTCGCTGGCAGGCCAGCAACAGCAGTATCGGGGTTCCGCGACGCTGGCGCGGTCGGTGTGCGGGGGCAACGCGTCGACGGTGAACCCTGCGCGGCTGTGCTCCGGGGGCGGGGCGCAGGGTGGTGACGCCGGTGGGGTCGGCAAAGAAAGTCGGACTCGATGAGTACCAGGTCCGGTCCTGGTAGGCCCACATTACCCTCGCGATGCTCGCCCATGCCTGGCTCGCGGTGTTCCGATCCCTTGCGATAAAGGGGGAACCGCCGCACTAGGGCTGGATAGGAATTTGGTATCGGCCGTCGGCTTGAGTTTCACTGGAAGACTGCTCATGCCGCTGAGTAGGTTCGAGTACAGCCTTCGAGGCTCCCCGGCCACTTCGATGTCTGAAACAACCTCACGGAGCGAGTGCAGCATAGCTCGTATTTCGGCCCGTCCAAGATAAGCGCCGAGGCAGAAATGTGGCCCCTTGCCGAATGAAATGTGCTTGTTCGGAGATCTGCCGAGGTCGAATCGTGACGGGTTGTCGAAGACGGTCGGATCCATATTCGCCGAACTGTTCCAGAGTGTGACGATATCACCCGACCTAATTTTCGTTCCGTTGATATCCACGTCTGCCACCGCGGTCCGGCCGAAGTGTATCGCTGGAGTCGTCCACCGGAGAACTTCCTCCACCGCCTTGGAAAGATCGACATCGCCTCGCTTCAGTGCCTGCCACTGGTGGGGGTGCTCTGTGAACGTCAGCACCGCGCCGACCATGGAGAGCCTGCTGGTCTCGTCGCCACCGAGGATGAGGCTGTAGCAGTTGGTGGTTATCTCCTCCTTGGTCAGCTGCTTCCCGTCCATGGTGCATGTGGCAAGTGCGCTGACGGCATCATCGCCGGGCTTTTGGCGGCGCTGGTCGGCGAGTTTGTCGAAGTAGCCAAGGATATCATTTCGCGCTTGCCAAACCTCGACCGGCGACTGTTCGGCTGATTCGGAGCCAAGAGCGGTGGTAGCTCGCTCGTAGAGGAAACCACGATCGTCGGCTGGCACGCCGAGGAGGTCGCAGATGGTGGTCAACGGTATGTGCGCGGCAACATCTTGGGCGAAGTCGATGGCTTGCCCCGTTGCGACTTGCTGCAGCAGGCGCCTCGTGTTCTCCTGCAACTCCTCGACCACAGCCTGCAATGCCCTGGGAGTGAACACCTTCAACAAGATGCTACGTATCCCGGCGTGCCGATGACCATCGCTTACCGCGGCCATCGTCCCGCTCGCGGGATCGCCACCCAGTAGTAGCGTGGCGAGGACGTTCCCGTTCGCCGAGGTGAATCTTTTGTTGTCGAGGTAAACGGCAGATACGTCAGCGTGTCTGGTCAGAACCCAGAATCCAGGTCGTCCGTTCACGGATCGATGCCAGAATACGGGCTCATGTTCACGCAGATGTCTCCAGACGTCAGACAAGTCGTGGTCGACGTGTGTCACCGGATCTGCGAGGTCGAGGAGGTGAAGGTGTTCTGGAGTAGCCGATGTGCGTGTTGACATTTGATCCCAACCAACTCGATGGATTCATTATTACGAGGTTCATCTTGTCCCGAGCGTGGGTGCGACTTCCCCAATCGCTTCCAGTGGGATGTCGACCAGTTCAAGAGTGCTGCAATTTCAGCCTACCTTGGAGTATTGAAAGCTGCTGTCACGTCCCGGAAGCCCTTGGGTGCGTAAGTCTGGTTGATACTTGGGTTCTCGGCAAGGGGTTGGAGATGGGTCGCCGCGGGGGCGGGAAGGAGCATCTGGCCGGGCAGATGCGCAGCCCGTTGCTGATGCGGTTCCTCAGGGGACTGCTGGAGGGGCCGTGCAACGAAGCCGGAGCAGGAGTCGGTCGGCCTCTGGCATCGACGTTACGTGGCTTGCCCCTGCGCCACGGTGGCACTCATCCCGCTTCACGTGTGGTTCGAACGTACCCTAGGCAGTCCTGTCCGGTCGGTCTAGGTTGACCGCTGTCGGGCTGATGTTCCAACGAGTCAACCGGCCACTGTGGGGAGAGCTGTGATGGCGAAGAACGTGACGCTGCTGCAGACCTGCGTAGCTGGTGGGCTCGGGCTGGCGGCGGACACCGCGCAGGCCGGACCGCTACCTGCGGTGCGCAACGCGAACACCGGCCATCCCGACGTCCGCAGCCAACGCCTCGAACGAGCACGCATCCGCAGCGAACGCCACCCGCACCTGGGGCCAGCGCGCCACACACGCCGCCTGACCAGCCCGGCCAACCTATGTGGTCACAGCACTGGCCGCCATCCTCCGGGATCCGTCACCGCGCCTGTATCGCTGGGCAGCGCTCACGGTGATCGGCACTCCCTGAGCCCATAACGACCCTCGGCATCGTGGCCTAACTCCGGCCTCGGACACCCCTCCTACCCCACGGATTTCGGCTCCCGGGAGGCGAGAGCGACCCGACGAAGGCCAAGGCCCGAGCCGGATGGACGTCCGCCTGCGGCCACGATCTACCGCAGTCGAGTCGCCGACAAGCGGATGCTGGTCGTCCTGAGGAACGCCGCCACCATGGACCAAGTGGTCCGCCATTGCCGGGTACGGTCTCTGCACCGCGCTGTTCACCAGCCGCAACCGGCTGCGCATGGCGAGACGTGGACAGCCCTGCCACCGGCAATCGTATGGCGGTGGCCAGACAGCAACTGGTGCGCGGGCGCCTTCGCTGTCGATGTCTACAGTACGTCCAGCCGAGGGAGCACGATGAGGTTTGGGATACTGGGTCCGCTGGCGGTGTGGCGGGAGGACGAGCAGCAGCTCGATCTCGGCACGCCCAAGGCGCGGGTGCTGGTGGCGGTGTTGCTGTGCCGGGCGGGTCACGCCGTTTCGGAGGGTCAGCTGGCGGTCGCGTTGTGGGGGGACACTCCGCCGAAGAGCGCAGCCAAGAATGTGCAGACCTACGTCCATCGGCTGCGGCGGCAGCTGGGTGACCCGGCTCGTGTCGTGCGCCAGGGTGCGGGTTACCTGGTGCCGTTGGACCGCGACGAGCTGGACGCGGCGACATTCGAGCACCTGGCCGACGCGGGGCGGGCGGCGGAGGCGGCCGGTGCGCCGGATGAGGCGTCGCGGCGTCTGCGCGAGGCGCTGCGGCTTTGGCGTGGGCCCGCGTTCGCTGGGATGACCGATGTTCCGATGCTGGCCGCGGAGGCGGCCCGGCTGGACGAGGTGCGCCTGTCGGCGCTGCAGACGCGGATCGCTGTGGACTTGACGCTGGGGCGCCACGCCGAGTTGCTGGCGGAGCTGACCGCGCTCACCCGCGAGCATCCGCTGCGAGAGCGGCTGCGCGCACAGTTGATGCTGGCGTTGTACCGCTGTGGGCGGCGGGCGGACGCGCTCGCCGAGTACACCCGTGCCCGCACGACCCTGATCGAGGAGACCGGTCTGGACCCGGCTGATGAGCTGCATGACCTGCAGCAGCGAATCCTCGCCCAGGATCCTTCCCTGGATCTCGCTGCCCGCGTCGCGGTCACGCTCGCGGGTGCGCCCGCGGCGCCCACTCCCGCGGAGTTGCCGATGGACATCGCGGACTTCACCGGCAGGGACGACGAGGTGGCTGAGCTCACCGAGGTCATCACCGCGCCTCGAGCCGGCACCGTGGCCATAGCCGGCATCGCGGGTCTGGGTGGTCTGGGCAAGACCACGCTCGCCGTGCACGTCGCGCACCGGATCGCGGATCGTTTCCCCGACGGCCAGCTCTACGCGGATCTGCGTGGCGCCTCGGCCGACCCGGCCCGCCCGGAGGACGTGCTCAGCCGGTTCCTGTTCTCCCTGGGCATCAGCGGCACCGGCATACCCGGATCCCTGGACGAACGCGTGGCGTTGTTCCGCAGCTGCCTGGCCGGTCGCCGGGTCCTGGTCCTGCTCGACAACGTGGCCGGGGAGGAGCAGGTGCGCCCGCTCCTGCCCGGGAGCCCGGGCACGGCCGTGCTGCTCACCGGGCGGGTGCGGCTGGTCGGCCTCGAGGGCGCCAGCCTGCTGGAACTCGACGTCCTGCCCTCGGCCCAGGCCATGGACCTGCTGACCACCATCGTCGGTGACGAACGCGTGCGCAACGAGCCCGACGCCGCCCGGGAGATCATCCGGCTGTGCGGTCGCGTTCCGCTGGCGGTGCGCATCTCCGCGGCCAGGCTTCTGAGCAGGCGCCAGTGGACGCTGTCCCACCTCGCCGACGTCCTCCGGGAGGAACGGCACCGGCTGGACGAACTCGTCGCCGGCGACCTCGACGTTCGCGCGGGATTCGAGATGAGCTACCGGATGCTGCCCGCGGGCGCGCAGCGCGCGTTCCGGCTGGCCGGGCTGCTCGACGCGCCCGACTTCGCCTCCTGGGCGGTGGCCGCCCTGCTCGACGTTGCGGTGCGCCAGGCCGAACACGAGATCGAAGTCCTGGTCGACGCCCATCTGCTGACCCTCACCCGGACCGATGAGACAGGCAACCTCAGGTACCGGTTCCACGACCTGATCCGGTTGTACGCGCTCGAGCAGGCGCGGCGCGACGACACCGGAACCGGGCGGCAGGCCGCGCTCGCGCGGGCACTGGGCGCGTGGCTCGCGCTGGCGGAGCACGCGGCGGAGCACGTTCCAGGCCCCTGCTACGCACTCATGCACAGCGGCGCGCCACGCTGGCGGTTGCCCGCGGCGGTCTCCGGGCGCCTGCTGGCCGACCCGATGGCCTGGTTCGGCGCGGAGCACGCCGCCCTGATGGCCGGGGTCGCCCAGGCGTGCGAGGCGCGCCTGACCCCACTGGCCTGGGACCTCGCGGGGTCCACCGAGACCTACCTCAACGTGCGCGGCGTCTATGACGGCTGGCAGCGCATGCACGAACAGGCGCTCGCGCTCTGCCAGGAAACCGGCGACAAGCGCGGCGAGGCCGTGCTGATGCGCGGCCTGCTGGAGGTCACCACCTGGAGCTCACCGCCCGGCCACGGACCGGCGATGACCCGGATGCGGACCAACGCCTCCCAACTCCTCGACCTGTTCACCACGCTGAACGATCCAGCCGGGACATCCGACGCGCTGGCGACCCTGGCCTGGAGCATGACCGCCGAGGGGAACCGTGCGCGAGCACTCGCCGTGGCGGAGCGCGCTCTGCGCACGGCCACCGACGCCGGCTACCTCGGCGGCCAGGCCCGGGCCTATCACGTGATGGCGATCATCCACGGCGAGGACAACCCCCACGGGGCGCACGAGGTACTGCTGCAAGCGATGGAGGTCGCCGAGGCCCTCGGCAACGCCCACTACACCACGACGATCACCCAGTTCCTCGGCGCGGCGAAATCGTTCTGCGGTGACACCACCGGCGGGCGGCAACTGCTGGAGACCTCCCTCGACATGGCGAGGCGGTTGAACTACCGCTACCTGGAGACGTTCTCGCTGCTCTACCTTTCGAAGCTGTTCGCCGCGATCGGGGACGAGCGGGCCAGAGCGACCGCCGAACTCACGCTGGCCCACAGCGAAGACGGCAACTTCGGCCACTACCTCGCCGACGCGCTCAGCGTTCTCGGGCAACTCGACCTGGCCGAAGGACACCTGCCCGCCGCCATCGCCACCCTCGAACGCTCGGTCCGGATGTGGCGGACCCGCGGCTCGATCCCCTACCTGGCGCGAACACTCCGCGCCCTCGGCGACGCCCACAACGCCGCCCGCGACCACCACACAGCCAGGACCGTATGGGAAGAAGCCCGCGAACTGTTCCGCGGCATCTCGCACGAAGAGGGCATGAAAACCCTGGACGCCCGACTCGACTGAAAAGCGGTCACGCGCTGACAGGCCGTCACGACAGCCCATCTCCCGGTAACGCCGGAAAGCAGGGTTGCGCGCTGGCGGCGACGTCGAGAACCCGCACCACAGTTACTGCTTTCATGAACCAGTGCGACAAGCCTGGGCTCAGCCCAAGCCACCTGCTGGCCTCCCCGACCGAATCGAGGCCGGTCAGGGCACGCACCTGTCACCCGAGGAGGTTACGGCTCGATCTCCGACCGGACCTCGGACACGTCAGCGCGCTGGATAACTTCACGTCGCCGAACGCCTGGATCGTCGCGATGACCGCGCCACCGATCTCGACCGGCGCGGACACGGGCTTCGCACCTCTGCGCACCGATTCGGCGGAGGCGCGGCGGGCGCCCGAGGTGGAATCGCGATGCCCGCCATGCCGTCGCCGTGGGCCTGGACGTAGGCGGCCGCCGGCGTTTGGTGGGCCATTGGCCCGGTCAGCACCACCGAGATGTCCCGTTCGCCAACGGTGACCGAGTACTCCTTCGCCATTCCTTCGGTACGTCGGACCGCGCACGGATGTCGATCCCGTAGCCATGCAGAACTCCGCGGCACGCGCCTCCGCGTCCGTCACGTTCAACACCGCGTAGTCGATGGGTCACGCGATACCTGTTCTCGGTCTCCGTCGACGAAGGACGGGCGATCCCGTGGGGACTCTTCGAGGAGTCCGGCGTGCTCGAGACAGGCGGTGCCGCCCGAGCGGGCGAACATCGCGGGAGGAGACGAACCGCGGCTGTATTCCATATTCCATCGATATTCCAGCTGTGTACCCGCCGTCCTTAGAGTCTGGATCAACTGCGCCGGCCGGATGGGCGTGGAGATGGAAGGGCTGGAAGCCTTCATGGGGAGAACTCTTGTTGGCGGCATGGGCACCGCCAGCGCGGCGGAGACGACCAGCGCCGCTGGCCTGCCCTCGCGCGAACCAACTACTCGCGCACCCCTTCACACGTTGATCTGTCTTGGCACAGCGTCGACTTCAGGTCGTCCCCGCACCCGTCCCACAAAGGTGGGACGGGTGCTCGGAGCACACGGGGCACTGAGGTCTCGGCACGTGTCCAGCGGCCTCGCCGAACGAGCGCAGCATCGCGAGACGCGTCAGTTCGGCCTTGTTGCCTGCGCCGAGCTTGGCGCGGATCCGTTTGATGTGGGTGTCCACCGTGTAGCGGTTGATGCCCAGCCGCAGCGCACGTCCCGCGGCGATGGCGCGAACGGCCGCGATCAAGGCCTCGCGTGGCTCCAGCTTGCTGACCACCCCACCAGGCACGGAGCCCGCTTCCCCCAGCGCGGCCGCCGCCTCCTCACCCGGTCCGTGTCCGACGACGAGGAGAACGGCGCCCAGCGGGATGGCCGAACTGATGTGCGCCAGCAGGTTTGCCTTCACCGCCATCGGATCGATCGTGAAAACGTCGGCCAGCCACTTCTGCGGGGAGTGATCATCCAGGGTGGTCCGTGCGTCGACGACACGGATGCCGCCGTCGGACAACACCTGGGGCAGGCCTCGAAGGAAGACCGGGCTGCTGTCGAGGATATCGACCCGGATCACGTCAGGTCCCTGATCGCCCGACGACGGGCACGGACAAGACCGACCGGAACGAATCTCGAGAAGCTTCAAGCAGAGGTAGGCCATCGCGTCCCATGTCGTCACTCCGCTCATCCGCATGAACCTTCTGCGTGTTCACTCAGTCACGATCCGTCGATGACGACGGTGACAGCAGGGCCTGGCCGGGACCTGGCCGGAACCTGGCCGGACTCCGGTAGCGACCTGGTCGCCGAGGTCGGCATCGGGGAATCACCGCAGAGAAGACCCGGGGCAGCCGGGACACGAGTGGCCTGGTCCCAGGGAAGCGAGGCGGAGTTTCGACTTTTGGGTCCCGTCGAGGTCCGTAGCGGTGGCCGCGCGTTGCCTCTTGGCACGTCCCGCGAGCGGACGATCCTGTTGATCCGGCCGGGCGCTTTGACCGGCATCGCCCAGATCATCGACGAGCTGTGGCCCCACGATCCCCCGGCCGACGCACGAACGCTGGTGCACGAATACGTGTCGCGCTTGCGGCGAAGTTTTCGCGGGGACGGTGAGGCCGCTGGACAACTCCTCAGCCGAAAGCCTGGCTCCCTGCTTCGAGCCGACAGCTTCGAGCTGGGCCTCAGCCGATTCAACCGCTTGTGCGCCGACGCCCGCGCGGCACGGCGAGACGGGAAACCTCGGCTTCGCCATTCCTTGCTCAGTCAGGCCCATCAGCTCTGGCGGGGCGGACCGTACGCCGGCATCACCACGATCCCCGCCAGCGCTGCGACCGTCGCCAGGCTGACCGGGCTCCGGTTGACGATGCTCGAAGAGCTGTTCGACGTGGCGCTCGACTTCGGGCAGGACGCGGAGGTGACTGCCGAGCTCACCGAGCTGGTCGCTGTGCATCCGTTCCGAAAACGTCTGGGCGGCCAGCCTCGGGCGGGGCGGACCGCTGACGCGCTCACCATCTATCGCGAAGCCAGACACCGGCTGACGACCGCGCTCAGCATCGAACCGGGAACCGAACTCGTCAACCTTGAGAGCACTCTGCTGAACGGTGGCCAAGAGCAGAAACGGACGACCACCGTGCCAGGTGCGCCAGATCATTCCACCACGGCGCTCGGGCACCTTCTGCGCGGCCGGGGTGCCCGACGACCGAATGCCCGTCGGCCGGACCGCGCGGGTCGCGTTGTACCGCAGCCAGGTCGCCAACCGGCATCCGCTCCTGCTCTTCGACAACGTCGGGACGAGTGGCAGGTCCGGGATCTGATCCACGCCTCCGCGAGGAGCCTCGCCGACCGTGGCTCGGCTTACACCGACTTCTGTCACAACCTCGATACCCGGCAATCGATGGGTTGCCGATTTGTTCTACTTTGCATTCAGTCGCCAAGTATTGGTCCGATATTACTTTCAAATCCAAACCGAACAGCAATCAGTTGTTGTCGATTGGGTCGCCGATTTCCATAGTCGACGGCCCATGGTTCCGGTTGCTTTTAGTACGTGAACCGCTCCGAGGTCAAGTGTGTGGATAGTCGGGTCGCATGGAGGAGTTCTCTGTGATCCGAGGGGGTTCAACTGCGCGGTCGAATAAACTACGCGACACGCTGCTCAGTCTGGAAGAAGGTAGAAATTCGTGCTTCCGTTGTCGTTTGCGCAGCGTCGGTTGTGGTTTTTGCATAAGTTGGAGGGTAGTTCGGCGACGTACAACATGCCGTTGGTGTTGCGGTTGTCGGGTGGGCTTGATCGGGTGGCGTTGCGGGCTGCGCTGGTGGATGTGGTGGGCTCAGCATGAGTCGTTGCGGACGGTGTTTCCCGAGGTGGGCGGGGAGCCGTATCAGTTGGTGCTGGGTGCGGATGAGTGTGTGCTGGGGTGGGAGGAGCGGGCTGTTCCGGCTGGCGAGCTGGATGGCATGCTGGATTTAGCAGTGCGGTATGAGTTTGATCTGTCGGTGGAGTTGCCGGTTCGGGTGTGGTTGTTTGAGTGTGGGCCGGATGAGCATGTTCTGTTGGTGTTGTTGCATCACATTGCTGGTGATGGGTGGTCGATGGGGCCGTTGTCGCGTGATGTGCTGGTGGCGTATTCGGCTCGTCGGGATGGGGTTGCTCCGTCGTGGGCGGATCTGCCGGTGCAGTATGCGGATTATACGTTGTGGCAGCGTGAGTTGCTGGGTGACGAGTCTGATCCGGACAGTGTTTTCACCAGGCAGGTGGGGTACTGGCGGGAGCGGCTGGCGGGATTACCGGAGTTGGTGAGTGTGCCGGCGGATCGGCCGCGTCCGCCGGTGTCGTCGTATCGGGGTTCGGTGGTGCGGTTCGATATTGGTGCGGGGTTGCACGCTCGGCTGGGTGAGCTGGCGCGCCGGTCGAATGCGACGGTGTTCATGGTGTTGCAGGCGGGGATGGCGGCGTTGCTGAGCCGGTTGGGTGCGGGTATGGATGTTCCGCTGGGTAGTGGTGTGGCGGGGCGGACGGACACGGCACTGGACGATTTGGTCGGGTTTTTTGTGAATACGTTCGTGTTGCGCACGGATGTGTCGGGTGATCCCTCGTTTGCGGAGTTGGTGGCTCGGGTTCGGGAGGCGAGCCTGGAGGCGTATGCGCATCAGGATGTGCCGTTCGAGCATTTGGTGGAGGTTCTCAATCCGCAGCGGTCGGCGGCTTATCATCCGTTGTTCCAGGTCGCGCTGGTGGTGCAGAGTGCGCCGCGAGGGGAGTTCAGCCTGCCTGGGCTGGATGTGCGTGCCGAGATTCTGAGTACTGGTGCCTCGCGTTTCGATTTGCTGTTTTCGTTGGTGGAAAACCACGACGATACTGGTGCCGCGGCCGGTATTGACGCTTTTATCGAGTATTCGACGGATTTGTTCGATCAGTCGACGGTGGAAACTGTGCTGGCGCGTTGGGTGGGTTTGCTGGAGCAGGTTGTGGTGGCGCCGGAGCGTCGGGTTGGTGCGCTGGAGATTTTGGTGGGTGGTGAGCGGGAGCGGTTGTTGCTGGAGTGGAATGACTCTGCGGTAGACGTTGCCGACGTGGGTGAGACCGCGGTGGGTGGTGCTGTGGTGGATAACGCCGCGGTGGGTGACTCGGCGGTGGGTGTTGCGGGGTTGTTCGCGGAGTGGGTTGTGAGGTCGCCGGGTTCGGTGGCTGTGGTGGGTGGTGGTGGGTGGTTGTCGTATGGGGAGTTGGATGTTCGGGCGAATCGGTTGGCGTGGTGGTTGGTGGAGCGGGGTGTGGGCCCGGACGTGGTTGTGGGGGTGGGCTTCGCACGGTCGGTGGAGTGGGTCGTAGCGGTGCTGGCGGTGTTGAAGGCTGGTGGCGTGTATTTGCCGTTGGATCCGGCGTATCCGGCGGAGCGGATCGGGTTCATGGTCGCTGATGCCGCGCCGGCCTTGGTGCTGGATGCGGACGTCCTGGCCCAGGATTTCTCGCGGTTCCCGGGTACTGCTCCGCCGGTTCGGGCGGGGTCGGGCAGTGCGGCGTATGTGATTTATACGTCGGGTTCGACTGGGGTGCCGAAGGGTGTGGTGGTGTCGCATTCTGGTGTGGCGAGTTTGGTGTTGTCTCAGCGGGAGCGGCTGGGGGTGGATCAGGCCAGTAGGGTGTTGCAGTTTGCGTCGCCGAGTTTTGATGCGGCGGTGTGGGAGTTAGTGATGGCGTTGTGTTCGGGTGCGGCGTTGGTGCTTGCTGACGATGCGGATGGTCCGGATGCTCTGGTGGGCGCGGGGCTGGTGGGGCTGCTGGAGCGGTGTGAGGTTACGCATGTGACGGTGCCGCCTTCGGTGTTAGCGACGGTCCCAGTTGAAGCGGCAGCGTTGTCTGGGTTGGGCACGGTGGTGGTTGCGGGTGAGGTGTGTTCGCCGGAGTTGGTGGCGCGGTGGTCTTCGGGTCGGCGGTTGGTGAATGCGTATGGGCCGACGGAGACGACGGTGTGCGCGACGATGAGCGATCCGCTGTCACTGGATGCGGTGACTGGTGGTGTGGTGCCGGTGGGTGGGCCGGTGGCTAATTCGCGGGTGTATGTACTGGATTCGGGGTTGTGTCCGGTGCCGGTGGGTGTGGTGGGTGAGTTGTATGTGACTGGCGCCAGTCTCGCGCGCGGTTACCTGGGGCGTCCTGCCCTCACGGCGGAGCGGTTTGTGGCGTGTCCGTTTGAGGTGGGTGTGCGGATGTATCGCACGGGTGATGTGGTGCGGTGGCGTGTGGATGGGCAGTTGGAGTTTGTGGGTCGGGCGGATGAGCAGGTGAAGGTGCGGGGTTTCCGGATCGAGCCTGGAGAAATCGAAACTGTTCTCGCTGAGGATCCCGCCGTGCAACAGGCGGTGGTGATCGCCAGGGAAGATACCCCCGGGGATGTTCGCCTGGTGGGGTACGTTGTGCCCGATACTGATGTTCTTGCCGTGTCTGCTCCTGCCGTGGAATCTGCTGGTGTGGTGCAGGTGGGGGAGTGGCGGGATATTTATGAGTCCGTGTACTCGGATTCGGACGGGGTTTTGGGGGAGGATTTTGAGGGGTGGGAGTCGTCGTATTCGAGTGAGCCGATTCCGTTGGCGGAGATGGTGGAGTGGCGGGATGCGGTGGTGGACCGGGTCCGGGAGTTCGGCGCCCGGCGGGTGCTGGAAATTGGCGTGGGGTCGGGGTTGCTGTTGGCGAAGTTGGCCCCTGCGTGTGAGGCGTATTGGGGTACTGATTTTTCGGGTGTGGTGATTGATCGGCTGCGTGGTCAGGTGGCGCAGGCGGGCTTGGGTGATCGGGTGCGGTTGCGGTGTCAGGCCGCGGACGTGGTCGATGGGCTGCCGGTGGGTGTGTTCGACACGGTGGTGATCAACTCGGTGGTGCAGTACTTCCCCGATGGTGGGTATCTGGCCAAGGTGGTGTCGGCCGCGGCGGGGTTGCTGGCCCCGGGTGGGCGGGTGGTGGTCGGGGATGTGCGTCATGCCGGGACGGTACGGTCCCTGCATACCGCGGTTCAGCTGGCCCGCCATCCCGGGATGGACGCGGGTCGGGTGCGGGCGGCGGTGGAGCATGCGGTGATGGTGGAGAAGGAACTGGTGGTGGCACCGGAGTTCTTCACCAGCCTCGCGGAATCTGATTCGCGGATCAGCGGGGTCGATATCCAATTGAAGCGTGGCGAAGCGCACAACGAATTGACCCGCCACCGTTACGAGGTCGTCCTTCACACCACCGACACCCTCACCGACCTGTCTGGTGCACCTCAGCTGCAGTGGGGCGACGATGTGGTTGACGAGGATGCGCTGCGCCAGTTGATCACCACGGCGCAGGGGTCAGTGCGGATTGGCGGGATTCCGAACGCGAGGCTGGCCAGTGAGGCCGCTATCGGAACCATGGACGTGTGGGGTGTGGATCCCGAGGCCATTGTCGAGTGGGGCGAGCGGCAGGGGCGACGGGTGCTGGCGACCTGGTCACCGCAGGCGTCCGATCGGTTCGACGTTGTGGTCATACCTCACGACGACGACGGTGTGGTGGGTGGGGTGTATGTGCCCCGGGATGGTCGTGGTCCGTGGGTGAACAACCCCGCCGGCGCTCGGGGTATCGGCGCGTTGATGACGGCGGCCAAGGCCCGGGTGGCGCGGCAGCTGCCGGAGTTCATGGTGCCCTCGGCGGTGGTCGCGATCGGCGCGGTGCCGCTGACTCCGAACGGCAAACTCGACCGCCGGGCCCTGCCCGCACCCGACTACACGCCCACCCAAGGTGGGCGGGCACCACGCACCCCGCGTGAAGAAATTCTGTGCGGGCTGTTCGCCGAAGTCCTCGGCATCGACCACCTCACCATCGACGACAACTTCTTCGACCTCGGCGGACATTCGTTGCTGACGACCCGGCTCGTCAGCCGCATCCGGACCGTTCTCGGAGCGGAGGTTCCGATCGGTGGAATCTTCGAAAATCCGACCGTCGCGGATCTGACCGAGCACATTGACAAAGTAGGCAAAGCGCGAACCGCCCTGGTGCGAGTGCAACGCCCGGATCTGGTCCCCTTGTCGTTCGCTCAGCAGCGGTTGTGGTTTCTGTACAAGCTCGAGGGTCGTTCGGCGACCTATAACATGCCGCTTGCGCTTCGCCTGAGTGGGGTTCTTGATCGGGAGGCGTTGCGGGCTGCTCTGGTCGATGTGGTTGATCGGCATGAGAGTCTTCGGACGGTGTTTCCCGAGGTTGATGGGGTGCCGTGTCAGAGGGTTCTTGATGTTGGGTGTGGTGAGCTGGTGTGGGAGGCTCGGGCGGTATCGGAGGTGGAGCTTCCGGGAGTGTTGGAGTCTGCCGCGCGGTATGGGTTTGATTTGTCGGTGGAGTTGCCGGTTCGGGTGTGGTTGTTTGAGTGTGGGCCGGATGAGCATGTTTTGTTGGTGTTGTTGCATCACATTGCGGGTGATGGGTGGTCGATGAGGCCGTTGTCGCGTGATGTGCTGGTGGCGTATTCGGCTCGTCGGGATGGGGTTGTTCCGTCGTGGGTGGGGTTGCCGGTGCAGTATGCGGATTATGCGTTGTGGCAGCGTGAGTTGCTGGGTGATGAGTCTGATCCGGATAGTGTGTTCGCGCGGCAGGTGGGGTATTGGGCGGAGCAGTTGGCGGGGTTGCCTGAGCAGATTGTTTTGCCGGCTGATCGGCCGCGTCCGGCGGTGGCGTCGTATCGGGGTTCGTATGTGACGTTTGAGTTGGATGCGTCGTTGCATCGGGGTTTGGCTGGGTTGGCGCGGGAGTCCGGTGCGACGGTGTTCATGGTGTTGCAGGCGGCGATGGCGGCGTTTTTGACCAGGTTGGGTGCGGGTACGGATATTCCGTTGGGGTCGCCGATCGCGGGTCGGATGGATGACGCTCTTGATGATCTTGTCGGGTTTTTTGTCAATACGCTGGTGTTGCGGACCGATACTTCGGGGGATCCGACGTTCGCTGAGCTTGTTGAGCGTGTGCGTCAGACCAGTCTTGCTGCGTATGCCAATCAGGATGTGCCTTTCGAGCATCTGGTCGAGGTACTCAACCCCGCACGGTCCACCGCACACCACCCCCTCTTCCAGGTGATGTTCGCCCTGCAGAACGCGCCAGGTACGAGTTTCCAGCTGCCTGGATTGGACATCACCGCCGAAGGCATCGACCTCGGTGTATCCAAAGTCGACCTCTCGATTCACGTGACCGAGCGCGAGGGCGGCGACGGCGATCCGGCAGGTGTCGCGGTCTTGGCGGAATACGACACGGACCTGTTCGACGAGGAGACGGTGAAGGGATTACTGATTCGGTGGGCCCATTCGATCGAACAGTTCGCCGCGTCCCCTGGACAGCCGATCGGGCGGGCCGACCTCTTCATTGCGGACGAGCGAAACCAAATACTTTCAGCCTGGAACAATACGACGGCCGAGCTGACTCAGAACTCGCTGCTGGGCTTGTTCGCGGAACGAGTTAACCGTGCGCCGGGCGCGACCGCGCTGGTGTGTGGCCCGGATTCGCTGACGTACGGAGAACTGAACACCAGGGCGAACCAGGTCGCGCACTGGCTCATCGACCAGGGCGTGGTGCCCGAGGACGTGGTGGCGGTCCTGCTGCCGAGGTCGGCAGACTTGGTGGTAGCGGTGCTCGCGGTGTTGAAATCCGGTGCCGCCTATCTGCCGGTAGACCCCGGATACCCCGCAGAGCGCATCGAGTTCATGCTCGCCGACGCTAAACCGGTTCTCACACTAGATGAGGCGTCGATCCATCAGGATCTCACTGACTATTCGAACATCGATCCGTCGGTGCCGACCGAGTTGACGAATCCCGCGTATGTGATCTACACATCGGGGTCGACCGGTATGCCCAAGGGCGTTGTGGTTTCGCACACGGGTATCGCGAGCCTGGCGATCACGCAGATCGATCGACTCGGAGTCACCGAGAACAGCCGGATCATGCAAGCGTCATCGCCGAGTTTCGATGTCTCGTTCGCGGATCTGTGCACGGCGTTGTGTGCCGGTGCGGCGCTGGTTCTCCCAGAGTCGGCTTGGGCGGCAGGCGAAGAACTCACGACGACGCTGGCGGACCAGTCAGTGACCCACGTGCAGCTGCCGGTGTCTTTGCTAGCCACGATTCCCGCGGGGGTCGCTCTGCCCGATCTGACGACCGTGGTCATGGGCGGCGAAGTGTGCCCGCCGGACTTGGTGGCGCGATGGTCGGCTGGGCGCCGGCTGGTCAACGCGTACGGGCCGACCGAGACCACGGTGTGCGTGACGATGAGTGAGTCGCTGGCGGGTATGGCGGCGCCGATCGGCCGGCCGGGTGTCAACTGCCGGGTGTACGTGTTGGATTCGGGGTTGTGTCCGGTGCCGGTGGGTGTGGTGGGTGAGTTGTATGTGGCTGGTGTGCAGTTGGCTCGCGGTTACTTGGGCCGTGCTGCGCTGACGGCGGAGCGGTTTGTGGCGTGTCCGTTTGAGGTGGGTGTGCGGATGTATCGCACGGGTGATGTGGTGCGGTGGCGTGCGGACGGGCAGTTGGAGTTCGTGGGTCGGGCTGATGATCAGGTCAAGGTGCGCGGTTTCCGGATCGAGCCTGGGGAAGTCGAAGCGGTTCTCGCTGAAGACCCCACCGTGCGCCAGGCGGTGGTGATCGCACGAGAAGACACCGTCGGTGATGTCCGTCTGGTGGCGTATGTGGTGCCGGAGTCGGGGGTGGGTGTGGATGGGCGGGGGCTGTTGGGGTCGGTGGCGGGTCGGTTGCCGGAGTACATGGTGCCGTCGGTGGTGGTGGAGATTGAGTCGGTGCCGTTGACGCCGAACGGGAAGCTGGATCGGCGGGCGTTGCCGGTGCCGGAGGTTTCCGGCGTGGGTGGGGGTCGTGCGCCGGGGACGCCGCAGGAAGAAGTGCTGTGTGGACTGTTCGCCGAGGTGCTCGGAGTGGACCGCGTTGGTGTGGACGACAGCTTTTTCGACCTGGGTGGGCATTCACTGCTGGCGACGCGGCTGGTGAGCCGGGTCCGTAGCGTGCTTGATACCGAGCTGCCCATCGCCGCGGTTTTCGACACCCCTACCGTCGCTACCCTCGCACCCCGACTCGACTCCGCCAGCCGGGTCCGGACAGCGCTCACCCCGATGCCACGACCGGATCTCATTCCACTCTCGTTCGCTCAGCAGCGATTGTGGTTCCTCCACAAACTCGAAGGCCGTTCGGCGACTTATAACATGCCGCTGGCCCTGCGGCTCTCGGGCGAGGTGGATCGGGAGGCATTGCGGACGGCGCTGACGGATGTGGTTGGTCGGCATGAGTCGTTGCGGACCGTATTCGCCGAAGTTGACGGCGTGTCGCGGCAGGTGATTGTGCCGGCGGGCGAGTTCGAGCTGGATTGGGAGTCCCGGCAGGTGCGCGAGGTCGAGTTGGCCGGAGCGCTGCACGAGGTGGCTGGGTATGGGTTCGATCTTTCTGTTGAGTTGCCGGTGCGGGGCCGGTTGTTCGAGTTGCCCGGTGGGGATTGTGTGTTGTTGGTGTTGTTGCATCACATTGCGGGTGATGGGTGGTCGATGGGGCCGTTGTCGCGTGATGTGCTGGTGGCGTATTCGGCGAGGGTGAGTGGGGTTGCTCCGTCGTGGGTGGGGTTGCCGGTGCAGTATGCGGATTATGCGTTGTGGCAGCGTGAGTTGCTGGGTGATGAGTCTGATCCGGATAGTGTGTTCGCGCGGCAGGTGGGGTATTGGGCGGGGCAGTTGGCGGGGTTGCCTGAGCAGATTGTTTTGCCGGCTGATCGGCCGCGTCCGGCGGTGGCGTCGTATCGGGGTTCGTATGTGACGTTTGAGTTGGGTGCGTCGTTGCATCGGGGTTTGGTTGGGTTGGCGCGGGAGTCCGGTGCGACGGTGTTCATGGTGTTGCAGGCGGCGATGGCGGCGTTTTTGACCAGGTTGGGTGCGGGTACGGATATTCCGTTGGGTTCGCCGATCGCGGGTCGGATGGATGACGCTCTTGATGATCTTGTCGGGTTTTTTGTCAATACGCTGGTGTTGCGGACCGATACTTCGGGGGATCCGACGTTTGCTGAGCTTGTTGAGCGGGTGCGTCAGACCAGTCTTGCTGCTTATGCCAATCAGGATGTGCCTTTCGAGCATCTGGTCGAGGTACTCAACCCCGCACGGTCCACCGCACACCACCCCCTCTTCCAAGTGATTCTTGGGTTGCAGAACGTGCCGGAGGCGAACTTCGAACTTCCCGGTCTGCGGATCAGCGCTGAACCGGTGGATCTGGACATGGCCAAGGTGGACTTGGAGATCAGCGTCGTCGAGCGCCGGGGCGACGCGGGCCCTGCGGGCGTCGAGCTGATGGTGGAGTATTCGTCGGACTTGTTTGATCGGTCGACGGTCGAGGGGTTTCTGGCTCGTTGGGTGGGTTTGTTGGAGCAGGTTGTGGTGGCGCCGGATCGCCAGGTTGGTGCGCTGGATGTTTTGGTGGCGGGTGAGCGGGATCGGTTGTTGTTGGGTTGGAATGACACCGCGGTGGATGTTGGTGGTCGCGGTCTGGTGGGGTTGTTTGGGGAGTGGGTTGTGAGGTCGCCGGGTTCGGTGGCGGTGGTGTGTGGTGGTGGGTGGTTGTCGTATGGGGAGTTGGATGTTCGGGCGAATCGGCTGGCGTGGTGGTTGGTGGAGCGGGGTGTGGGCCCGGACGTGGTTGTGGGGGTGGGCTTCGCGCGGTCGGTGGAGTGGGTCGTAGCGGTGCTGGCGGTGTTGAAGGCTGGTGGCGTGTATTTGCCGTTGGATCCGGCGTATCCGGCGGAGCGGATCGGGTTCATGGTCGCTGATGCCGCGCCGGCCTTGGTGCTGGATGCGGACGTCCTGGCCCAGGATTTCTCGCGGTTCCCGGAGGGTGCTCCGCGGGTGCGGGCCGGTTTGGATAGTGCGGCGTATGTGATTTATACGTCGGGTTCGACTGGTGTGCCGAAGGGTGTGGTGGTGTCGCATTCTGGTGTGGCGAGTTTGGTGTTGTCTCAGCGGGAGCGGCTGGGGGTGGATCAGGCCAGTAGGGTGTTGCAGTTCGCGTCGCCGAGTTTTGATGCGGCGGTGTGGGAACTGATGATGGCGCTGTGTTCGGGTGCGGCGCTGGTGGTCGTCGACGATCCGGATGCTCTGGTGGGTGGGGGGCTGGCTGGGCTGCTGGAGCGGTGTGAGGTTACGCATGTGACGGTGCCGCCTTCGGTGTTGGCGACGGTCCCAGTTGAAGCGGCAGCGTTGTCTGGGTTGGGCACGGTGGTGGTTGCGGGTGAGGTGTGTTCGCCGGAGTTGGTGGCGCGGTGGTCGACCGGACGCAGGTTGATTAACGCGTATGGGCCGACGGAGACGACGGTGTGCGCGACGATGAGCGACCCGTTGTCTCCGGAGACGGCTGGTGTGGTGCCGGTGGGCGCCCCGGTCAGCAACTCGCGGGTGTATGTGCTGGATGCGGGGTTGTGTCCGGTGCCGGTGGGTGTGCTGGGTGAGTTGTATGTGACTGGTGCGAGCCTGGCCCGGGGTTATCTGGGGCGTCCTGCCCTCACGGCGGAGCGGTTTGTGGCGTGTCCGTTTGAGGTGGGTGTGCGGATGTATCGCACGGGTGATGTGGTGCGCTGGCGTGCGGATGGGCAGTTGGAGTTCGCAGGCCGCGCGGACGAGCAGGTCAAGGTCCGGGGTTTCCGGATTGAGCCTGGTGAGGTCGAGGCGGTGCTGGCTGAGGATCCGGCGGTGCGCCAGGCGGTGGTGATCGCACGAGAAGACACCGTCGGTGATGTCCGGCTGGTGGCGTATGTGGTGCCGGAGTCCGGGGTGGGTGTGGATGGGCTGGGGCTGTTGGGGTCGGTGGCGGGTCGGTTGCCGGAGTACATGGTGCCGTCGGCAGTGGTGGAGATCGGTGCGGTGCCGTTGACGCCGAACGGGAAGCTGGACCGGCGCGCATTGCCTGTCCCTGACTTCTCGACCGAGGAGGCGAGTCGAGCCCCTTCGACCGCGGCTGAGAAGGTCCTTTGTGGACTTTTCGCCGAGGTGCTGGGGGTGGAGCGGGTCGGCGTTGATGACAGCTTTTTCGATCTGGGTGGGCATTCGCTGCTGGCGACGCGGCTGGTGAGCCGGGTCCGTAGCGTGCTCGATACCGAACTGCCATTCGGGTTGCTGTTCGAATCACCGACGGTGGGCGAATTGGCCCGCCGGTTGGACCTGGGTGACCGGGTCCGCGCCGCGCTCACCCCGATGCGGCGACCGGAATTCGTTCCACTCTCGTTCGCTCAGCAGCGGTTGTGGTTTCTGTACAAGCTCGAGGGTCGTTCGGCGACCTATAACATGCCGCTTGCGCTTCGCCTGAGTGGGGTTCTTGATCGGGAGGCGTTGCGGGCTGCTCTGGTCGATGTGGTTGATCGGCATGAGAGTCTTCGGACGGTGTTTCCCGAGGTTGATGGGGTGCCGTGTCAGAGGGTTCTTGATGTTGGGTGTGGTGAGCTGGTGTGGGAGGCTCGGGCGGTATCGGAGGTGGAGCTTCCGGGAGTGTTGGAGTCTGCCGCGCGGTATGGGTTTGATTTGTCGGTGGAGTTGCCGGTTCGGGTGTGGTTGTTTGAGTGTGGGCCGGATGAGCATGTTTTGTTGGTGTTGTTGCATCACATTGCGGGTGATGGGTGGTCGATGGGGCCGTTGTCGCGTGATGTGCTGGTGGCGTATTCGGCGAGGGTGAGTGGGGTTGCTCCGTCGTGGGTGGGGTTGCCGGTGCAGTATGCGGATTATGCGTTGTGGCAGCGTGAGTTGCTGGGTGATGAGTCTGATCCGGATAGTGTGTTCGCCCGGCAGGTGGGGTATTGGGCGGAGCAGTTGGCGGGGTTGCCTGAGCAGATTGTTTTGCCGGCTGATCGGCCGCGTCCGGCGGTGGCGTCGTATCGGGGTTCGTATGTGACGTTTGAGTTGGATGCGTCGTTGCATCGGGGTTTGGCTGGGTTGGCGCGGGAGTCCGGTGCGACGGTGTTCATGGTGTTGCAGGCGGCGATGGCGGCGTTTTTGACCAGGTTGGGTGCGGGTACGGATATTCCGTTGGGTTCGCCGATCGCGGGTCGGATGGATGACGCTCTTGATGATCTTGTCGGGTTTTTTGTCAATACGCTGGTGTTGCGGACCGATACTTCGGGGGATCCGACGTTCGCTGAGCTTGTTGAGCGGGTGCGTCAGACCAGTCTTGCTGCTTATGCCAATCAGGATGTGCCTTTCGAGCATCTGGTCGAGGTACTCAACCCCGCACGGTCCACCGCACACCACCCCCTCTTCCAAGTGATGCTGGTGCTGCAGGACAACCCGAGCGGTCAGTTCGAGTTCCCTGGCTTGCGGGTCGGCGAGGAACAGATCGGAATCGACGTCGCCAAGGTCGATCTCTCGGTCAATCTGATTGAGCACTACGACGCCGAGGGCGTGGCCGCAGGGGTCAGCGGCTCGATGAAATACGCCGTGGACCTTTTCGACGAGAAGACGATCGAGGGACTGCTGGCGCGCTGGACGCGTCTGCTCGAGCAGTTCGCGGCGTCGCCTTCGCGACCGATCGGGCAGACGGAAGTCCTGACCATCGCTGAGCAGACGCAATTGATCACCGGCTGGAACGACACCACCGTCGGCACACCGGACGAGTCACTGGCCGAACTGTTCCAGGTGCAGGTTCGGCGCGCTCCGGATGCCGGCGCACTGATCTGCGGCCAGGAGTCGGTGACCTATGGGGAACTGAACGCCAGGGCCAACCGGCTGGCGCACTGGCTCATCGAGCAAGGTGTCGGCCCGGAGCAGGTAGTTGCCGTGCTGCTGCCGCGATCGGTCGATGTGGTCGTCGCCTTGCTCGCAGTGCTGAAGGCCGGTGGCGCCTACCTCCCGGTGGATCCGGCTTACCCGCCGGCCCGCGTGCGATTCATGTTCGAGGACGCGCAACCGGTTCTGGTTCTGGACGAGGACACGCTGCGTCAGGACTTCAGTGGCTATTCGGCAACCAACCCGCCCCGCCGGAGCAGACCGTCGCACCCCGCCTACGTGATCTACACCTCCGGATCGACCGGCACGCCCAAGGGCGTCGTGGTGGAGCACCGCGCGGTGATGAACTACCTCAATTGGTCGGCACATCACTACCCGGCGGCGCGCGGCACCACGTTGGTCCCTTCACCGATCGCCTTCGACCTCACGATCACGGGCTTGTTCACCACGCTCGTCGTCGGCGGGCGGGTTCACCTCGCCGGGCTGGACGAGCGGCCCGCCGGCGACGCGAGTATTCCGTTGTCGCTGCTCAAGGTCACCCCGTCGCACCTTCCGCTGCTGAACGAACTGCCGGACGGCCGATCGCCGGGTGAGACGCTCATTCTCGGTGGTGAGGCCTTGACCGTCGAAATGCTCGCGTCGTGGCGTGAGCGGCATCCGGACGTGACCGTCGTGAACGCGTACGGGCCGACGGAACTGACCGTCAACTGCACCGAATACCGGATCAAGCCACACGAGCGGCTGCCGTCCGGCCGGGTGCCGATCGGCCGCCCGTTCTGGAACATGCGCACCTACGTGCTGGATTCGGGGTTGTGTCCGGTGCCGGTGGGTGTGGTGGGTGAGTTGTATGTGGCTGGTGTGCAGTTGGCGCGGGGTTACCTGGGCCGTGCTGCGCTGACGGCGGAGCGGTTTGTGGCGTGTCCGTTTGAGTCGGGCGTGCGGATGTATCGCACGGGTGATGTGGTGCGGTGGCGTGCGGACGGGCAGTTGGAGTTCGTGGGTCGGGCTGATGATCAGATCAAAGTGCGCGGTTTCCGGATCGAACCTGGGGAAATCGAAGCGGTTCTCGCTGAAGACCCCGCCGTGCGCCAGGTGGTGGTGATCGCGCGGGAGGACGTTCCCGGTGATGTCCGTCTGGTGGCGTATGTGGTGCCGGAGTCGGGGGTGGGTGTGGATGGGCGGGGGCTGTTGGGGTCGGTGGCGGGTCGGTTGCCGGAGTACATGGTGCCGTCGGCAGTGGTGGAGATTGAGTCGGTGCCGTTGACGCCGAACGGGAAGCTGGATCGGCGGGCGTTGCCGGTGCCGGAGGTTTCCGGGGTGGGTGGGGGTCGTGCGCCGGGGACGCCGCAGGAAGAAGTGCTGTGTGGACTGTTCGCCGAGGTGCTCGGAGTGGACCGCGTCGGTGTGGACGACAGCTTTTTCGACCTGGGTGGGCATTCACTGCTGGCGACGCGGCTGGTGAGCCGGGTCCGTAGCGTGCTTGATACCGAGCTGCCCATCGCCGCGGTTTTCGATACCCCTACCGTCGCTACCCTCGCCCCCCGACTCGACTCCGCCAGCCGGGTCCGGACAGCGCTCACCCCGATGCCACGACCGGATCTCATCCCACTCTCGTTCGCCCAGCAGCGATTGTGGTTCCTCCACAAACTCGAAGGCCGGTCCGCGACCTACAACTGGCCGCTGGCCCTGCGGTTGTCCGCGAAGGTCGACCACCAAGCCTTGAGCGAGGCATTGCGCGACGTGGTGGGCAGGCACGAGCCCCTGCGCACCATCTTCCCCGAGGTCGACGGCCAGCCGCACCAGGTGGTACTCGCTCTCGCCGAAGCGCAACCGGAACTGCGGGTTACCACCGTCCACCCGGCCCAGCTCGATAGCGCCGTGCGCCAGGCCTTGAGTCACACGTTCGACCTGCTCACCGAGCCACCCGTGCGCGCCTGGCTGTTCGTGCCGGAGGCGGAAGCGGCCGAGCCCGTGCTCGTCGTGCTCACGCACCACATCGCGGGTGACGGAGCGTCAAGGGCTCCCTTGATGCGTGATCTCGCCGAGGCCTACCGGGCCCGGCTGAGCGGTACCGACCCAACTTGGCCCGCGCTTCCCGTGCAGTACGTCGATTACGCGATCTGGCAACAGGAACTCTTCGGCCGGATCGAGGACGAGGACAGCCTGGTGTCGCGTCAGCTGTCGTACTGGACGAGCGCGCTCGACGGTATCCCGGCGCAACTCGAACTGCCCGCCGATCACCCGAGGCCAACGATCGCGAGCTACCACGGCGATCGGGTGAGCTTCGAACTCGACGCCCGATTGCACACGGCGCTGCGCGAGGTGGCGGCGAAGAACCAAGCCACGGTCTTCATGGTCCTGCAGGCCGGCTTCGCCGCGCTGCTCACCCGCGTCGGTGCGGGGACCGATGTGCCGATCGGCGTCCCGGTGGCGGGCCGGACCGACGACGGTCTTCGCGACATGGTCGGCTTCTTCGTCAACACGTTGGTGCTCCGTTCGGACACCGCGGGCAATCCGCGGTTCACGGAACTCATCGAACGGACCCGGGCGAGAGCCCTCGGTGCGTACGCCAACCAGGACCTCCCCTTCGAATACCTGGTGGAGGCGATCAACCCGACCCGGTCCCTGGCCAGCAACGCCCTGTTCCAGGTGATGTTCGCGCTCCAGAACGTGGACACCCCGGCGGCCGGGACCGGAGACTTCGTGGCCGCGCCCTACCCGCTGGAAAGTGACAACGCCAAGTTCGACCTGTTCTTGAGCATGGTCGAGCGGAACGACGACAGCGGTTCCCCGGACGGCCTGCTCGGTTCACTGGAATACGCCACCGAACTCTTCGAACGCGAAACCGTCGAGCGACTCGTCGAGTGGTTCGGCAACGTCCTCCGCGCGCTGGTGCTGGATCCCTCCACCAGGATCGGGCAGGTCGACCTGCTCTCGCCGGAGGAATGCCACGAATTGCTGGTCGCCAGGAACGCCACCGTCGCCGTGGCACCAAAAGGGTGGACGCACGAGCGGTTCGAGTGGCAGGCGGCGCGGACCCCGGACGCGCTGGCGGTGCGCTGCGGCGGCGAGGAACTCACCTACACCCGACTCAACGATCGAGCCAACCGGCTCGCCCGGTACCTGATCGGCGAGCGGATCGGCAGTGAGCAGATCGTCGCGCTGGCCACGCCGCGGTCGGTGGACATGGTCGTGGCGATGCTGGCCGTGCTGAAGTCGGGCGCCGGCTACCTGCCGATCGACTTCAGCCAGCCCGCCGAGCGACTGGCGTTCCTGCTCGGTGACGCGGCTCCGGCAGCACTGATCACGACCGAGGCCGTGCGTCGCGGACTGCCGGAACTGGCCACCACACCCGCCATCGTGCTCGGTGACGCCGCCATGGAGCGGACCCTGGCCGGGTTCGGCACGGCCGATGTGACCGATGCCGAGCGGTTGATGCCGATCTCGCCCGGTAACGCCGCGTACGTCATTTACACCTCCGGTTCTACTGGACGCCCCAAGGGAGTGGTGATCTCGCACGCGAGCCTCGCCAACTTCCTCGACGGCCTCGATGCCCGCATTCCGTTGACCGCGCGGGACCTGGTGGTGGCGGCGACCACGATCGCCTTCGACATCGCGGCGGTGGAGATCTACTCCCCGTTGCTGTGCGGTGGCAGTGTCGTGGTCGCGGGCACGGAAGTCGTGAAGGACCCGGACGCGCTGTCCGCATTGGTGGCGGACAGCGGAGCGACGGTGTTCCAGGCGACTCCGTCGCTGTACCGGCCGATGCTGGCGACCGCGGCCGAGCGGCTGCGTGGAGTGCGTCTGCTCGTCGGCGGTGAACCTCTGCCGATCGATATCGCCGGACAGCTACGGGCCGTCGGCGCCGAGGTGCTGAACCTGTACGGGCCGACCGAGAGCACTGTCTGGAACACCGTCGGCGAGGTGACCTCGGCGGACCGGGTACCGCTGATCGGCACTCCGATGCGAAACACCCAGGTCTACGTACTGGACCGCGCCCTGCAGCCGGTACCGCCGGGTGTTGTCGGCGAACTGTACGTGGCCGGCGTGGCGCTGGCCCGCGGTTACCTCAACCGTCCTTCGCTGACCGCCGAACGGTTCGTGGCCAGCCCGTTCGGCGGTCCGGGGGCCAGGATGTACCGCACCGGTGACCTGGTGCGGTGGCGCTCGACGGGGCTCGACTTCGTCGGCAGGGTGGACCACCAGGTCAAAGTCCGCGGCTTCCGGATCGAGCTGGGCGAGATCGAGGCGGCCCTCATCCGGCAGGACGGGATCGCCTCGGCGACGGTGCTGGTCCGCGAGGACGTCCCCGGCGACCCGAAGCTGGCAGCTTATGTCGTACCAGAGCGGGAATGGGCCGATGCCGGGGAAGCCGGGGCACAGGACGAGCAGGTCGGAGCCTGGCAGGAGGTCTACGACTCGGCTTACCGCAATCAGGCCGACAACGGCGGGTCCTGGCAGAACTTCGGTATCTGGACCAGCAGCTACGACGGCGGCCGGATCCCGAACGAGGAGATGCTCGAGTGGCGGTCGGCCGCGGTCGAAGAGATCCTTCGGCTGGAGCCGCGGAACGTGCTCGAGATCGGCGTCGGCAACGGGCTGATCCTCGCCGAGCTGGCCCCGCACTGCGCTGTCTACACCGGGACGGACTTCTCGGCTTCGGCGATAGCGGATTTGCGTGCTCATGTGTCGACCATGGATGAGATAGCCGATCGGGTCGATTTGCGGGTGCTGGCCGCGGACGATCTTTCGAGCCTGCCCAAGGGCCTCTACGACACCATCGTGCTGAATTCGGTGGTCCAGTATTTCCCCAGGGCGCACTACCTGCTCGACGTCATCGCAGGCTGCCTGGACCTGCTGGTACCCGGCGGCAAGCTCTACCTCGGTGACATCCGGAACCTGCGCCTGCTGCGGTGCCTGCAGGCGGGGGTGGTGTGCCAGGACCTTCCGGAGGACGCCGACGTGCCCACGCTCCGGGCCCGGGTCGAGCAAAAGGTCGCCGGTGAGGAGGAACTGCTGCTCTCACCGGACTTCTTCGTCGCGTTGAGCGAAACCGTCGCCGAGATCGGCGGCGTCGACATCAGACTCAAGCGGGCCGGTTACCACAACGAGCTTTCCCGGTATCGCTACGAGGTCGTGATCTGCAAGGCACCGTTCGCGCCGGTCGAGGTCGGCCGATTGCCGGAACTGTACTGGAGCGAAACGGAAACCGTGCTCGCGGAGGCGTTGCGATCGAATCCCGCCGGGCTGCGCGTGAGCGGAGTTCCCAACGACCGGACGCAGGCCGACTTCACCGCCATGCGGGGGCTGGACTCCGGGAAGATCCTCGACCGGACCGGCACCGGGGTGGATCCTGAGACGCTGCACGATTTCGCGGCCGAACTGGGCTTCCGCACCGTCACCACCTGGTCGAACACGGGGCACGACAATCTCTTCGACGTGGTCTTCCTGCCCGAGGCCACGACCGGCCCGGTGGCCGCGTACCGCGGCACGGCACCCGGTACGGATCCGATGGCGCACGCCAACAGCCCGGCTAGGTCGCGCTGGCTCGTGGAGCTGAACCGGGACCTGCGCTCGCGGTTACGCCGATGGTTGCCCGAATACATGGTGCCCTCGGCGTTCGTGGTCCTCGACGAATTTCCGTTGTCGCCGATCGGCAAGCTGGACCGGGCGGCGCTGCCGGTGCCGGACTACGGCGCGCTGAGCACCGGCAGGCAGCCGCGAACCGCGCGTGAGGAACTGCTGTGCGGCCTGTTCGCCGAGGTGCTCGGTCTCGACCGGGTCGGCATCGACGACAGCTTCTTCGACCTCGGTGGGCATTCGCTACTGGCGACTCGGCTGGTCAGCCGGATCCGCGTCGCCTTCGACGCGGAGGTCGCCATCGGCGTGGTGTTCGAGGATCCCACCGTGGCCGGTCTCGCCCGGCGGATCGCCGGTGGGGCCAGAACCCGGGGGCCGCTGACATCGATGCCGCGACCGGACGTGGTGCCGTTGTCCTTCGCGCAGCGGCGGTTGTGGTTCCTGCACAAGCTGGAAGGGGTGTCGGCGACCTACAACATGCCGCTGGCGCTGCGCATCTCGGGTGAGGTCGACCGGACCGCCCTTCGCGCCGGACTGGAGGACGTACTCGCGCGGCACGAATCGTTGCGCACGGTTTTCCCGGAGGTCGACGGAGAACCGCGGCAGCGGCTGCTCACCCCGGCGGAGGCCGATCTCTGCTGGACGACGCGCGTGGTGTCCGAGGCCGCTCTCCCGAACGTCCTCGGCGAGGCGGCACAGCACGGGTTCGACCTGTCAGCCGAGATACCCGTCCGCGTGTGGCAGTTCGACATCGAGGGCGGCGACGAGAGCGTGCTGTTGCTGCTGTTGCACCACATCGCGGGCGACGCCTGGTCCGTCGGCCCGCTGATGCGGGACCTGTCCGCGGCCTACTCCGCGCGGTGCGAGTGCACCGCGCCGGAGTGGCCGGAACTGCCGGTGCAGTACGCGGATTACACGCTGTGGCAGCGGGAAGTGCTCGGTACCGAAGACGATCCGGACAGTGTGCTCGCCGGTCAGGTGCGATTCTGGCGGGAGACGCTGGACGGCGCGCCTGAGGAAACGGTGCTGCCGGTCGACCGGCACCGCACGGCCCAGGCCGACTATCAGGGTGGGCTGGTCGACTTCGAGTTGCCCGCCACGCTGCACCGGCGGCTCGCCGCCACCGCGGCGGACTCGGGCGCGAGCGTTTTCATGGTGCTGCAGTCCGCCGTGGCGGTGCTGCTGTCCCGGCTGGGCGCAGGCACTGACATCGTGCTGGGCACGCCCATCGCGGGCCGCGTCGACGCGGCGCTGGAGTCCTTGGTCGGCTTCTTCGTCAACACGTTGCCCCTGCGGACGGATCTGTCCGGGGACCCTGCCTTCGGTGAGGTGATCGCCCGGGTCCGCGAGGCCGACCTCGCCGCGTACGCCAACCAGGACCTGCCGTTCGAGCGGCTGGTCGAGTTGCTCAACCCGCGGCGGGTCCCGGCCCGGCACCCGTTGTTCCAGGTGATGGTGGACGCGGGCACCACCGCGACCGGCACCGCGGCGGCACCGGGGTTCACCGCCGAGGAAACGGTGGCCGAGACCCGAGCGGCCAAGTTCGACCTGGACTTCACCTTCACCGAGCGCTACGCCGAAGACGGCACCCCGGCCGGGGTGGTGTGCGTGCTGCGGTATGCCACCGACCTCTTCGACCACGAGACCGTGATGGCGATCGGGGCCAGGTTCGCCGCGGTGGTCGACGCGGTGATCACCGATCCTCGGCTGCGGCTGAGTCAGGTGGATGTCCTGACTGAAACCGAGCGAGGCCTGCTGCTCACCGGGGAGTGGAACGGCGATGTCCGCCCGGTCCCCGCCGCGACGGTGGTGGATCAGTTCGAAAAGCGGGCCGCGGCGGCAGCGGATCTCATCGCAGTGGTCGCCGGGGACGGTTCGCTGAGCTACCGGGAGCTGAACGGCAGGGCAAACCGGCTCGCCAGGTACCTGATCGGTGCGGGCGCAGGACCGGAACGGCTGGTGGCGTTGGCGCTGCCGAGGACGACAGACCTGGTCGTCGGCTTGCTGGCGGTGCTGAAGGCAGGCGCCGGGTGCCTGCCCGTCGATCCCGGCTACTCGGCCGAGCGAATCCGGTTCGTCCTCGACGACGCGCGTCCCGTTCTCACCTTGACGCACAGCGGTCTCGCCGGTGTCATCAGCGGTGACCGGCAGGCCGTGGTCATCGACTCGGCCATTGTCGTCGGAGCACTGGACCGGTTGTCGCCGGAGGACGTTCGGGACACCGAGCGGACGAGCCCGCTGCTGCCGTCGCATCCGGCCTATGCCATCTACACCTCTGGATCCACCGGGCAGCCCAAGGCCGTGGTTGTCGAACACCACGCGGTGGCCACACTGCTCGCGGGACATCGGGAAGCGCTGTTCTCCCCGGCCGCGGCGCGCCTGGGGCGCCGGTTGCGTGCCGGGCTGACCGCTTCGTTGTCGTTCGACACTTCCTGGGACGCGATCCTGGCGGTGGTCGACGGCCACGAACTACACGTCGTCGGCGAGGACACCCGCAGGGATGCTGACGCGACGGTGGCCTACGCACGTGAGGCCGGCATCGATTTCATGGATGTGACGCCTTCGTTCGCCGAGGCGTTGCTCTCCGCCGGCCTGTTCGAAGACGGTGCAACGCAGCCGTCGGAGTTCATGGTCGGCGGAGAAGCGATCGGCGAGAACCTGTGGCGACGGTTGCGTGAGCTGCCTGCGACCACGGGATACAACTACTACGGTCCGACCGAGTGCACGGTGGATGCTCTGTCCGCACGGTTCACCGACACCGATCGCCCGGTCGTCGGCCTGCCGCTGGCCAACGTCAAGGCTTACCTGCTGGATTCGGCGCTGCGGCTGGTTCCGCCGGGCGTGGCCGGGGAGCTGTACCTCAGCGGACCCCAGCTGGCTCGTGGCTACCTCGGGCGGGCGGCGCTCACCGCGGAGCGCTTCGTCGCCGATCCCTTCGAGCCGGCCGGCGGCGCCCGGATGTACCGTACCGGCGACGTTATGCGCCGAGGAGCGGACGGCAGGCTCGAATTCCTCGGCCGCGCCGACGAGCAGATCAAGATCCGGGGTTTCCGGATCGAGCCGGGCGAGATCGAGAGCGCGCTGACCGCGCGTCCCGAAGTGATGAGTGCCGTGGTCGTGGCACGCGAGGACACTCCTGGCGACAAACGGCTCGTGGCCTATGTGGTGGGCACCGGGGAAGGGCCGGAACTGCGGTCGTACCTGGCGGAGCGGCTGCCGGAGCACCTGGTGCCGTCCGCCGTCGTGCCGATCGAGCGAATCCCCCTGACCGTCAACGGCAAGCTCGACCGCCATGCCCTGCCGTCGCCCGGGTACGTGAGGCTGCCGGGTGGCCGTGCACCTCGCACGCCGCGTGAAGAGGTGCTGTGCGAACTGTTCGCCGAGGTCCTCGGGCTGCCGCAGGTCGGTGTCGAGGACGGTTTCTTCGACCTCGGCGGTCATTCGCTGCTCGCCACCCGCCTGGTCGAGCGGTTCCGGAGCGTGCTCGGCGTCGACCTGCCGATCAGGGTGGTCTTCGAGGCACCGACCGTCGCCGGCCTGAGCCGGTGGATGGACGGTGACTCCGGGGCGAACGCGCTGGACGTGCTCCTCCCGCTACGGGCGCGGGGAGACCGGCACCCGCTCTTCTGCGTGCACGCGACCAGCGGTATGAGCTGGCCGTATTCCGGGCTGCTGCGTTACCTGGACCGGGGCATTCCGGTCTACGGGCTGCAGGCAAGGGGGCTGACCGGTATCGAGCCGCTGCCGGACTCGATCACGGCGGTGGCCGAGGACTACGTGGAGCAGATCCTCCGGGTTCAGCCGGCCGGGCCGTACTACCTGCTCGGCTGGTCGCTCGGCGGGATCGTCGCGCACACGATCGCCGAACGGCTCGAACGGCGTGGCCACGAAGTCGGCCTCCTCGTGTTGCTCGACTGCAAACCGGCCAGGACCCTCGACCAGGACGAGGTGGAACGCGGTGTGGCGATGATCGAAACGTCCACGATGTACAGAGGGTTGCTGAATCTCTTCGACGTCGACGTCACGGAGGAAGAGGCGAAATCCCTCAGCCACGACACGGTGGCGGAAATCCTGCGGACCAAGAACACCGCGCTGGCCAGCCTCGACGAGGCCGAGATCCAGGCGATGACGGCCGTGACGATCAACAACGTGCGGATGGAACACCGGCACGTGCACGGGCGGATCGCCGCGGAGACCCTGCTCGTGGCCGCGACGGACGAGGTGGCCGACGTCATCACCGCGGACGCCTGGCGTGATCACATCGACGGCGCGATCGAACTGCGTACCGTCGAATGCAAGCACACGCACATGCTGACCCCGGGGCCACTGGCCGATATCGGGCCGATCGTGGCCGAGAAATTGGACCGGGTAATTCCGGAAAACCCATCAATCACCGAAAGAGGTATGCGCTCATGACCAATCCGTTCGAAGACAACGACGCCACGTTCCTCGTGCTGGTCAACGACGAAGGACAGCATTCACTGTGGCCCTTCTTCGCCGAGGTGCCTGCCGGGTGGACGGTCGCCAAGCAGGAGGACAGTCGCGCGGCCTGCCTGGAATACGTCGAGCAGAACTGGACCGATATGCGCCCGGCGAGCCTGATCAGGGAAATGGAAAAGACGGAATCCTGACCCGGCTCCCGCGGGAGCCGGTTATCCACATCGACCATTCAGAGACGGCATGAGACGCGGCGGGGTGTCCTGGTGACTATCGAAGAAGCACACGAGTTGATCGTCCAGCGCGAAGAGGAGGGCGAGCCCTCCGGCACGCTGGTGGCGCTCTTCGAGGCACAAGTGGCTCGCACGCCCGATGCGACCGCGGTGGTCCGCGGGTCGGTCGAGCTGACCTACGCCGAGCTGGACCGGCGGGCCAATCAGCTCGCCAGGCATCTGGTGCGGCTCGGGGCGGCGCCGGAGCAACTGGTCGCGCTGGCCCTGCCCAACTCGGTGGAGCTGCTGGTCGCGTTGCTGGCCACGGTGAAGTCCGGCGCGGCCTACCTGCCGCTGGAGATCGGCCACCCCGAGGAGCGGATAGCCTTCATGCTCCGCGACTCCCAACCGGCGCTGATCCTGACCACGAGCGGCACCCCCATGGCCGACACCACCACGGCGGGTGCCGAACTCATGGTGCTGGACGCCCCGGCAACGCGGGAATCCCTGTCCGCGGAGGACACCAGCCCGCTGAGTGACGGCGATCGGCGGGCCCCGCTGCTGCCATCCCACGCCGCCTATGTCATCTACTCCTCGGGTTCGACCGGGAAACCGAAATGCGTGCTGGTCGAACACCGTTCCATCGCCGCGTACCTGGGCTGGGCGGCTACCGCCTACCCAGGTGCGCGGGGTAGCTCGCTGCTGCACTCGTCGATCGGTTTCGATCTGCCGATCACGGCCTTGCACCTGCCGCTGACCGTGGGCGGCCGGGTGGTCATCGGCGGCCTCCACGACGATTCCGCGGCGGCTCTGCCCACCAACGGCGGTTTGCTCAAGGTGACCCCAAGTCATCTGCGGCTGCTCACCGAGCTGCCCGGGGCGTTCTCGACGGTCAGTGACCTGGTGGTCGGCGGCGAGCAGTTACTCGGCAAAAGCCTGCTGGAGTGGCGTTCGCGGCACCCGTCCGCTGCCGTGATCAACGAATACGGTCCCACCGAGGCCACGGTCGGCTGCATCGGCTACCGCGTCGAACCGGGACAGGAACTGTCGTCCGGCGTGGTGCCGATCGGCTTGCCGATGCCGGGTACGCGGGCGTTGGTGCTTGATCAGAGCCTGCGCCCCATCGCCCCCGGTGAGGCGGGTGAGCTGTATCTGGCGGGCCCTCAAGTGGCCAGGGGATACATCGGCAAGCCGGGCTTGACGGCGGAGCGGTTCATCGCCTGTCCGGTCGGCACCGGGACGGACTCGCCCGCTGGTGAGCGGATGTACCGGACCGGGGACGTGGTGCGCCTGCGGTCCGACGATCAGCTCGAGTACCTGGGGCGCGCTGACGAGCAGGTGAAGATCCGGGGTGTCCGGATCGAACCGGGCGAGGTGGAGCACGTGCTCGCCGCGCACAACGGTGTGCGTCAGGCGGTCGTGGTGGCCAGAGAGGACGTCCCCGGTGACAAACGACTGGTGGCGTATGTCGTACCGCGGGCCGATGCCGCCGAACCCGGCCTCGGGTTACTGATCGCGGACATCCGATCGCACGCCACAAGCGTGCTGCCGGACCACCTGGTGCCGTCCGCCATTCTGCTCGTCGAGTCGGTGCCGTTGACCCACAACGGAAAACTCGACCATGACGCGCTGCCCGCGCCCGAGTACCCGGTATCCGGCACCGGGCGTGCCGCCCGCACCCCGGACGAGGAGGTGCTGTGCGACCTGTTCGCCGAGGTACTGGGAGTTCCCGGGACGAGCATCGACGACAGCTTCTTCGACCTCGGCGGGCATTCACTACTGGCGACCAGCCTGATCAGCCGGGTGCGCACGGTGTTCGGTACGGAGCTGGAGATTTCCACGGTGTTCGAGGCATCCACCGTCGCGGAACTCGCCAACCAACTGGGGCACGGAGGCAAGGTGCGCGCCGCGCTTTCGCCTGCACCCCGGCCGGAAACGTTGCCGCTGTCCTTCGCGCAGCGCCGGCTCTGGTTCTTGCACAAGATGGAAGGCCCGTCGGCGACCTACAACATTCCGCTGGTGCTGCGGCTGTCCGGACAGGTGAACGGCGAGTCCCTGCGGGCCGCGCTGATCGACGTCGTCGGCAGGCACGAGTCCCTGCGAACCGTCTTCGTCGACGCCGCCGATGAGCCCTACCAGCGGATCGTCCCTCCCGAGGAGGTGGAGCTGAACTGGGAGACCCGGACGGTCGGCGAGGAGGCGCTTCCGGAGGAGATCTCGGCGGCTGTTCGCCGGCCCTTCGACCTCGTCGAGGACCTGCCGATCCGGGCCATCCTGTTCCACACCGAGGGCGAGTCGGCGCTGCTGATACTGATGCACCACATCGCCACGGACTACTGGTCCATGCGGCCGCTGGCACAGGACGTGGTGACCGCCTACCGCGCCCGCCGCGAAGGGAACGCCCCTGGCTGGCCGGACCTGCCGGCCCAGTACGCCGACTACACCCTGTGGCAACGGGAACTGCTCGGTGACAGCGACGACCAGGACAGCCTCGCCGCGCAGCAGGTGGGGTACTGGACGGCGCAGCTCGCGAACCTGCCCGACCTGGTCAGTGTGCCCGCCGACCGCCCGCGTCCGGCCAGCCAATCCTACGAGGGCGACGCCCTGTGGTTCGACCTGGACGCGTCACTGCACCAGGGCGTCCACCAGCTCGCGAGAGCATCGAACGCCACCGTGTTCATGGTGCTGCAAGCCGCGCTCGCCGCGTTCATGACCAGGCTCGGCGCCGGAACCGACATCCCGCTCGGGGCACCGATAGCCGGGCGTACCGACGAGGCCCTCGACGACCTGATCGGCTTCTTCGTGAACACCATGGTGTTCCGGACCGACACTTCCGGCGATCCGTCCTTCCAGGAGCTGATCGACCGGGTCCGCGGGACGAGCCTGGCGGCGTATCGCAACCAGGACGTGCCGTTCGAACACCTCGTGGAACAGCTCAACCCGAAGCGATCCACCGCGTACCACCCACTGTTCCAGATCATGCTCGCACTGCAGAACGTGCCGGAGAGCGTATTCGAACTCCCCGACCTCCAGGTGCGCACGGAGTCCGCGAGAACGGGCACGGCCCGGTTCGACATGTTCATCAGCCTGACCGAGACGGTCGACGATGCCGGGACACCGTCCGGTATCGCGGGCATGGTCGAGTACGCCACGGACCTTTTCGACCGGGCCACCGTCGAGGTCCTCACCGCCCGGTGGCGGATGTTCCTCGGTGAACTCGTCGCGGCTCCCCAGCAGCCGATTGGCCACGCCGCGCTGCTGAACGCGGAGGAGCGGCGATGGATGTTCCCGTGCAGGGACGAGACCGTGCCCGAGGAATCCCCGATCGCTCTGTTCGAGGCGAATGCGCGGCGGACGCCGGACGCGATCGCGGTGGAGTCCGAGGGACGGACGGTGTCCTATCGTGAGCTGAACGCCATGGCGAATCGGCTGGCGCACTGGCTGATCGGACAAGGGGCCGGCGCGGAACACCCGGTGCGGATCGAACTGCCGCGGTCGGTGGAATCCGTGGCCGCGGCACTGGCGGTGCTCAAGGCCGGTGGCGCGGTGGCATCGTCCGCCGTCGCGGGTGAGCTGGTGCTGGACGCGACGGCACTCGGACGGGACCTCGGCGGCTATCCGGACACCGATCCGGCGACCGGCGCGGTGCCAGCGCAGCTGGCGGAGCTGCGGGAGGGGGCCGAATGCACCCTGGTTCCGCAGCGCGCGCTCATGAGCAGGGTGCGGTGGCTGCGGGAACGGTGCCAGCTCGAAGCCGGTGACCGTGTGCTGCTCGAGGACGCTGAACCTCCGTTGTGGCGGCTCCTGTGGCCGCTCGCGGCCGGCGCGACGACCGTGCTCGCCGAGTCCGCTGCTTCTTCGCTGGGTGACCTGCTCCGGTCCGAGCGCATCACCGCGGTGTATCTGCCGCCTTCGCCCCTGCGGGCGCTCCTGCGCGAAGGTGAGAACTGCCCGGACCTGCGGTACGTGGTGTGCGGTGGCGAGACCATCCCCCACGATCTGCCGGAACTGGTGAGGACCACGCTCGGGGCGTCCCTGTGCGGAATCTATTCACTCGTCGAAGCAACCGCCGCCCTCGGTGTGCCGGCGGCGAACACCGGCGTGTATGTCCTGGATTCGGGACTTCGCCCGGTGCCCCCAGGGGTGACAGGGCACCTGTACGTGAGCGGCACCGGCCTGGCACGGGGGTATCTCGACCTCGCCGGCCGGACCGCGGCGCGGTTCGTCGCCTGCCCGTTCGAACCCGGTGCGCGGATGTACTGTACCGGCGATCTCGCGCGGTGGCGTGCCGATGGGAGTCTCGAACTGGTCGGCTCAGTCGGCGACGAACTCACTCCCGGCGGCTCACGCGCGGAGATCGAATCGGTTCTGCTGCGCCATCCTTCGGTGAGTGAAGCGTTCGTGACGAAGTGGGACGAACTGCTCGTCGCCTACGTCGTTTCCAGTGGCGTTCCGCTGGGTCCCGAGGAACTCCGCACTTACGCGTCCGAGGCGATAGCGGACTACCTGGTGCCGTCCGTGGTCGTGATCGGCGCACTGCCGCTGGATTCCGAAGGGAAGGTCGACCGGAGCGCGCTGCCCGCACCCCACGAGGCGGCCGCGCCCGCCGGGCGCACGCCGCCGACCCCGGCCGAGGAAATCCTCTGCGGTTTGTTCGCGGAGGTCCTCGGCGTGCCGAGGATCGGTCTGCACGACAACTTCTTCGATCTCGGCGGCCACTCCCTTTCCGTGGTCCGGCTGCTGGCGCGCATTCGTGTGATCCTCGGCGTGGAATTGCCGATCAAGGTGATGTTCGAAGCGCCGACGGTCGCGGCTGTCGCGAAGCGGCTCAGCAGTGGCGGCAAGGCCAGAGTCGCACTGGTGCCGTCAGCCCGTCCGGAAATGCTTCCGCTGTCGTTTGCGCAGCGCCGGTTGTGGTTTTTGCATAAGTTGGAGGGTCGTTCGGCGACGTACAACATGCCGTTGGTGTTGCGGTTGTCGGGTGGGCTTGATCGGGTGGCGTTGCGGGCTGCGTTGACGGATGTGGTGGGTCAGCACGAGTCGTTGCGGACGGTGTTTCCCGAGGTGGGCGGGGAGCCGTATCAGTTGGTGCTGGGTGTGGACGAGTGTGTGCTGACCTGGGATGAACAGACTGTTCCGGCTGGTGAGCTGGATAGTGTGCTCGCGTCCGCGGTCCGGTACGCGTTTGATTTGTCGGTGGATACGCCATTGCGGGTGTCGTTGTTCGACATTGGTGGCGGCGAGTTCGTCGTGTTGCTGTTGCTGCATCACATTGCGAGTGACGGGTGGTCGATGGGGCCGTTGTCGCGTGACGTGCTGGTGGCGTATTCGGCTCGTCGGGATGGTGTTGCTCCGTCGTGGGCGGAGCTGCCGGTGCAGTATGCGGATTATACGTTGTGGCAGCGTGAGTTGCTGGGTGACGAGTCTGATCCGGACAGTGTTTTCACCAGGCAGGTGGGGTACTGGCGGGAGCGGCTGGCGGGATTACCGGAGTTGGTGAGTGTGCCGGCGGATCGGCCGCGTCCGCCGGTGTCGTCGTATCGGGGTTCGGTGGTGCGGTTCGCTATTGGTGCGGGGTTGCACGCTCGGCTGGGTGAGCTGGCGCGCCGGTCGAACGCGACGGTGTTCATGGTGTTGCAGGCGGGGATGGCGGCGTTGCTGAGCCGGCTGGGTGCGGGTACGGATGTTCCGCTGGGTAGCGGTGTGGCGGGGCGGACGGACACGGCACTGGACGATTTGGTCGGGTTTTTTGTGAACACGTTCGTGTTGCGCACGGATGTGTCGAGTGATCCCTCGTTTGCGGAGTTGGTGGCTCGGGTTCGGGAGGCGAGCCTGGAGGCGTATGCGCATCAGGATGTGCCGTTCGAGCATTTGGTGGAGGTTCTCAATCCGCAGCGGTCGGCTGCGTATCATCCGTTGTTCCAGGTGGCGTTGGTAGTGCAGAGTGCCCCGCGGGGTGAGTTCACCCTGCCAGGCCTGGACGTACAGGCCGAGATCCTCACCACCGGCGCCTCGCGTTTCGATGTGCTTTTGTCGTTGGTCGAAAACCACGACGACTCCAGTGCTGCGGCTGGTATTGAAGCATTCATCGAATATTCCACGGATCTGTTTGATCGGTCGACGGTCGAGGGGTTTCTGGCTCGTTGGGTGGGTTTGTTGGAGCAGGTTGTGGTGGCGCCGGATCGCCAGGTTGGTGCGCTGGATGTTTTGGTGGCGGGTGAGCGGGATCGGTTGTTGTTGGGTTGGAATGACACCGCGGTGGATGTTGGTGGTCGCGGTCTGGTGGGGTTGTTTGGGGAGTGGGTTGTGAGGTCGCCGGGTTCGGTGGCGGTGGTGTGTGGTGGTGGGTGGTTGTCGTATGGGGAGTTGGATGTTCGGGCGAATCGGCTGGCGTGGTGGTTGGTGGAGCGGGGTGTGGGCCCGGACGTGGTTGTGGGGGTGGGCTTCGCGCGGTCGGTGGAGTGGGTCGTAGCGGTGCTGGCGGTGTTGAAGGCTGGTGGCGTGTATTTGCCGTTGGATCCGGCGTATCCGGCGGAGCGGATCGGGTTCATGGTCGCTGATGCCGCGCCGGCCTTGGTGCTGGATGCGGACGTCCTGGCCCAGGATTTCTCGCGGTTCCCGGAGGGTGCTCCGCGGGTGCGGGCCGGTTTGGATAGTGCGGCGTATGTGATTTATACGTCGGGTTCGACTGGTGTGCCGAAGGGTGTGGTGGTGTCGCATTCTGGTGTGGCGAGTTTGGTGTTGTCTCAGCGGGAGCGGCTGGGGGTGGATCAGGCCAGTAGGGTGTTGCAGTTCGCGTCGCCGAGTTTTGATGCGGCGGTGTGGGAACTGATGATGGCGCTGTGTTCGGGTGCGGCGCTGGTGGTCGTCGACGATCCGGATGCTCTGGTGGGTGGGGGGCTGGCTGGGCTGCTGGAGCGGTGTGAGGTTACGCATGTGACGGTGCCGCCTTCGGTGTTGGCGACGGTCCCAGTTGAAGCGGCAGCGTTGTCTGGGTTGGGCACGGTGGTGGTTGCGGGTGAGGTGTGTTCGCCGGAGTTGGTGGCGCGGTGGTCGACCGGACGCAGGTTGATTAACGCGTATGGGCCGACGGAGACGACGGTGTGCGCGACGATGAGTCATCCGTTGTCTCCGGAGACGGCTGGTGTGGTGCCGGTGGGCGCCCCGGTCAGCAACTCGCGGGTGTATGTGCTGGATGCGGGGTTGTGTCCGGTGCCGGTGGGTGTGCTGGGTGAGTTGTATGTGACTGGTGCGAGCCTGGCCCGCGGCTACCTGGGTCGTGCGGGGTTGACGGCGGAGCGGTTTGTGGCGTGCCCGTTCGAGTCGGGTGTGCGGATGTATCGCACCGGTGACGTGGTGCGCTGGCGTGCGGATGGGCAGTTGGAGTTCGCAGGCCGCGCGGACGAGCAGGTCAAGGTCCGGGGTTTCCGGATCGAGCCTGGAGAAATCGAAGCCGTTCTCGCTGAAGACCCCGCCGTACGCCAAGCGGTGGTGATCGCACGAGAAGATGTTCCCGGGGATGCTCGTTTGGTCGCGTATGTGGTGCCGGATACCGATGCTCTTGCCGCGTCCGCTCCTGACCTGGAACCCGATGGCGTGGTGCAGGTAGGGGAGTGGCGGGATACTTATGATTCGGTGTATTCGAACCCAGATGTTGGCGCGTTGGGGGAAGATTTCCGGGGATGGGAGTCGTCGTATTCGGGTGAGCCGATTCCGCTGGCGGAGATGGTGCAGTGGCGGGATGCGGTGGTGGATCGGGTCCGGGAGTTCGGTGCGCGCCGGGTGCTGGAGGTTGGTGTGGGGTCGGGGTTGTTGTTGGCGAAGCTGGCTCCGGGGTGTGAAGAGTATTGGGGTACCGATTTTTCGGGTGTGGTGATTGACCGGCTGGGTCGTCAGGTGGAGCAGGCGGGCTGGGGTGATCGGGTGCGGTTGCGGTGTCAGGCCGCGGATGTGACCGACGGACTACCCACAGGGTTGTTCGACACCGTGGTGATCAACTCGGTGGTGCAGTATTTCCCGGACGGTGAGTATCTGGCCGGGGTGCTGACCGCGGTGGTGGGGTTGCTGGCGCCGGGCGGGCGGGTATTGATCGGGGATGTGCGTCACGCGGACACGGTGCGGGCGTTGCACACCGCGGTTCAGCTGGCCCGCCACCCCGGTGTTGACCCTGTCCGGGTGCGGGCGGCGGTGGAGCATGCGGTGATGGTGGAGAAGGAACTGGTCGTGGCACCAGAGTTCTTCACCCACCTCGTCGACAACGACCCTCGAATCAGCGGGGTTGACGTCCAGCTCAAGCGCGGGTCTGCGCACAACGAACTCACCCGCCACCGCTACGAAGTCGTCCTCCACACCACCGACAACGTCACCGATCTGTCCGCAGCACCCCCACTGCACTGGGGCACTGACCTGGCTAACGAGCAGGCACTCCGGGAACTGATCACCGCGGCCGAGGGGCCGGTGCGGGTCGGCGGGATTCCGAACGCGAGGCTGGCCAGTGAGGTCGCCACCGGAACTATGGATGTGTCGGGTGTGGATCCCGAGAGCATCGTCGAGTGGGGTGAGTCGCGGGGCCGCCGGGTGCTGGCGACCTGGTCACCACAAGCGTCCGATCGATTCGATGTGGTGATACTCCCCAGCACTAGTGATGGTGTGCTGGGTGGAGTGTATGTGCCCAGGCCCGGTCGGGGCCCGTGGGTGAACAACCCCGCCGGTGCCCGGGGTATCGGACCGCTGATGGCAGCGGCCAAAGTCCGGGTGGCGCAGCAGTTGCCGGAGTTCATGGTGCCCTCGGCGGTGGTCGCGATCGGGGAGGTGCCACTGACCCCGAACGGCAAACTTGACCGCCGGGCCCTGCCCGCTCCCGACTACACACCCACCACCCACAGCGGCCGGTTACCTCGCACCCCACGTGAGGAAGTCCTCCGCGGGCTCTTCGCCGAAGTCCTCGGCACCGACCACCTGACCATCGACGACAACTTCTTCGACCTTGGCGGACACTCACTACTCGCCACCCGCCTGACCAGCCGCATCCGCACCGTCCTGGGTACTGAAATCCCCATCAGCGGAATCTTCGAAAATCCGACCGTCGCCGATCTGGGCGCGCGATTCGACCACGACACCCGAACCCGCACTACCCTGACCCGCACGCCACGTCCGGACCTCGTCCCTCTCTCGTTCGCGCAGCAGCGATTGTGGTTTCTTCACAAACTTGAGGGTCGTTCGGCGACGTACAATATGCCGCTTGCGCTCCGTCTGACGGGCACTCTGGACCGGGGTGCGTTGCGGGCTGCTTTGGTTGATGTGGTTGATCGGCATGAGAGTCTTCGGACGGTGTTCCCCGAGGTTGATGGGACGCCGTATCAGAAGATCTGTAGTGCTGGGCGTGGCGAGCTGGTGTGGGAGTTCCGGGCGGTGTCGGAGGCCGAGCTTCCGGACGCGTTGGAGTCTGCCGCACGGTACGGATTCGACCTCGCGACAGAGCCACCCGTGCGGGCCTGGTTGTTCGAGTGCACACCGGACGAGCACGTTTTGCTGGTGTTGTTGCATCACATCGCGGGTGACGGTTGGTCGATGGGGCCGTTGTCCCGGGATTTGCTGACTGCGTACTCGGCTCGACGGGATGGTGTTGCTCCGTCGTGGGCGGAGCTGCCGGTGCAGTATGCGGATTACACGTTGTGGCAGCGCGAGCTACTGGGTGATGAGTCCGATCAGGACAGTGTGTTCGCGAGGCAGGTGGGGTACTGGACGGAACAACTGGCCGGGTTGCCCGAGCAGATCACTCTGCCGACCGACCGACCGCGCCCACCCACTGCCTCATACCGCGGAGCGGACATCGCTTTCCGGCTGGATGCCGCACTGCACCAGCGGATGGAAGCTTTCGCGCGGCGGTCGAACGCGACGGTGTTCATGGTGTTGCAGGCGGCGATGGCGGCGTTGCTGAGCCGGATGGGTGCGGGCACGGACATCCCGCTGGGTAGTGGCGTCGCTGGGCGGACCGACGAGGCGTTGGACGATCTGGTCGGTCTGTTCGTGAACACGTTCGTGCTGCGTACCGATGTCTCGGGTGATCCCACGTTCACCGAGCTGCTGGGGCGGGTCCGGGAGACCAGCCTCGCTGCGTACGAGCACCAGGACGTGCCTTTCGAGCATCTCGTGGACGTACTCAACCCACAACGATCCACCGCGCACCACCCGCTTTTCCAAGTGGCACTCGTGCTCCAGAACACCCCCGACGGCGCCTTCCAGCTACCCGGCCTACGAGTCGGAGTCGAAAAGTCCGAAACCGGAACCTCCCGGTTCGATATGCTCCTTTCGCTCACCGAGCGGCACGACGGCGGTGGAAATGCCGCAGGCATCGAAATGGCCGTCGAATACGCTACGGACCTGTTCGACCGGACCACCGTCGAAAGCCTCATAGCCCGGTTGACCCGGTTGCTCGATCAGTCACTCGTCGCACCGGACCAGCGAATCGGCCAGGTGGAGATCCTCGCCGGAGACGAGCGGGCGTCGCTGCTCGCCGGCTGGAACGACACCACGGTCGGCACCGAGCCAGACACCCTGGTGGCACTGCTCGAAGCCCAGGTGCGAAGGACGCCGGACGCGGCCGCGGTGATGTTCGGCGACACCACATTGACCTACGCCCAGGTGAACGCGGCGGCCAACCGGCTGGCCCGGTACCTGGCCGGTCGCGGCATCGGGCCGGAGAACCTGGTCGCGGTGGCACTGCCTCGTTCCGCGAACACGATCATCGCGTTCATGGCGGTGCTCAAGGCAGGGGCTGCGTACCTGCCCCTGGATCCCGTCGATCCAGCTGATCGGCTGGAGTTCGTCATCCGGGACGCCAAGCCCGTGCTCATCCTGACAACCGGCGACACAGACTTGTCCACCGTGGACACCAAAACGCCGGTACTGGTTATCGATGAGGAGGAGGTCGTCAGTGGCCTTGAATCGATGGCGGCCGAGGACCTCCTGGACAGCGAGCGTACGAGTTCGCTGACTACGGCCAACGCGCACTATGTCATCTACACGTCGGGTTCGTCCGGTCGTCCCAAAGGTGTCCTGGTCGAGGGCCGGGGTCTGGTCAACAACCTGCAGTGGATGCAGGACGCCTATCCCGTCGGACCCGGCGACATCCTGTTGTTCCGCACCTCGGTCCGGTTTGATTCCGTCGGCCTCGAGATTTGGTTCCCGCTACTGGCCGGCGCGGCGATCAGGGTGACTCCGGCAGATGTGCTCCGTGACCCGGAACGACTGGCTTCCTTCATCGCGGACAACGGCGTCACGGTCGCGCAGTTCTCGCCTTCGCTGCTGGCCACTCTGCCTTCTCCGCCGGAAAACCATTCGGTCACCCGCATGTGGTCGAGCGGCGAGGCGTTGCGGCCCGACCTTGCCACCGAGATCGCCACGACGTGGCGCAGTTCCCTGTTCAACCTGTACGGCCCGACCGAAACGACCATCCAGGTCGCCTCGGCCGTGTGGTCCGGCGAGGAACAGTACGGCGCGCTCGGCGTCCCGATCGGCCGTCCCACTTGGAACACCCGGTTGTACGTATTGGATTCGGGGTTGTGTCCGGTGCCGGTGGGTGTGGTGGGTGAGTTGTATGTGGCTGGTGTTCAGTTGGCGCGAGGTTATCTGGGTCGTGCGGGGTTGACGGCGGAGCGGTTTGTGGCGTGTCCGTTCGAGTCGGGTGTGCGGATGTATCGCACGGGGGATGTGGTGCGGTGGCGTGCGGATGGGCAGTTGGAGTTCGCAGGCCGGGCGGATGAGCAGGTGAAGGTTCGGGGTTTCCGGATCGAGCCTGGTGAGATCGAAGCCGTTCTCGCTGAGGATCCCGCCGTGCAACAGGCGGTGGTGATCGCACGGGAAGACACTCCCGGGGACACCCGTCTGGTGGCGTATGTGGTGCCGGATACCGATGTTTTGGCTGAGTCTGCTCCGGACGCCGGCACGGGAGTCGAGGTTGAGTCTGCTGGTGTGGTGCAGGTGGGGGAGTGGCGGGATATCTACGAGTCGGTGTATTCGGGGGCAGACGGTGTGTTGGGGGAGGATTTTGGGGGGTGGGAGTCGTCGTATTCGGGTGAGCCGATTCCGTTGGCGGAGATGGTGGAGTGGCGGGATGCGGTGGTGGATCGGGTCCGGGAGTTCGGTGCCCGGCGGGTGCTGGAGGTTGGTGTGGGGTCGGGGTTGTTGTTGGCGAAGCTGGCTCCGGGGTGTGAAGAGTATTGGGGTACCGATTTTTCGGGTGTGGTGATTGACCGGCTGGGTCGTCAGGTGGAGCAGGCGGGCTGGGGTGATCGGGTGCGGTTGCGGTGTCAGGCCGCGGATGTGACCGACGGACTACCTATAGGGTTGTTCGACACGGTGGTGATCAACTCGGTGGTGCAGTATTTCCCTGATGGTGAGTATCTGGCCGGGGTGCTGACCGCGGTGGTGGGGTTGCTGGCGCCGGGTGGTCGGGTGGTGATCGGGGATGTGCGTCATGCGGGCACTGTGCGGGCGTTGCACACCGCGGTCCAGCTGGCCCGTCATCCCAGTGCTGATCTTGCCCGGGTTCGGGCGGCGGTGGAACACGCGGTGATGGTGGAGAAGGAACTGGTCGTGGCACCAGAGTTCTTCACCCACCTCGTCGACAACGACCCTCGAATCAGCGGGGTTGACGTCCAGCTCAAGCGCGGGTCTGCGCACAACGAACTGACTCGTCACCGCTACGAAGTCACCTTGCACACTGACGATAACGCCACCGATCTGTCCAGCGCACCCCGCCTGCAATGGGGCTCAGACGTTATCGATGAAGACGCGTTGCGCCAGTTGATCACCACCGCGGAACGGGTGATACGGGTCGGCGGGATTCCGAACGCGAGGCTGAGCAGTGAGGCCGCCACCGGATCCATGGATGTGTCGGGTGTGGATCCCGAGAGCATCGTCGAGTGGGGTGAGTCGCAGGGACGTCGGGTGCTGGCGACCTGGTCACCACAGGCGACCGATGAGTTCGATGTGGTGGTAGTCCCCAGCGCGAGCACGGACGATGTGCTGGGTGGGGTGTATGTGCCCAGGGCCGGTCGGGGCCCGTGGGTGAACAACCCCGCCGGCGCGCGGGGTATCGGACCGCTGATGGCAGCGGCCAAAGCCCGGGTGGCGCAGCGGTTGCCGGAGTTCATGGTGCCTTCGGCGGTGGTCGCGATCGGTGCGGTGCCACTGACTCCGAACGGCAAGCTTGACCGCCGGGCGCTGCCCGCACCTGATTACACCCCCACCACCCACGGTGGTCGGGTGCCACGTACTCCGCGTGAGGAAGTTCTGTGTGGGCTCTTCGCCGAGGTCCTCGGCATCGACCACCTCACCATCGACGACAACTTCTTCGACCTCGGCGGGCATTCGTTGCTGACGACTCGGCTTGTGAGCCGTATCCGCACGGTTCTCGGAGTGGAGGTGCCGATCGGCGGGGTCTTCGAAAATCCCACCGTGGCGAGTTTGAACGAGAGCATCGACGAAGAGGGTGAAGCGCGAGCCGCACTGGTGCGGATGGAACGCCCGAATATGGTTCCGCTGTCTTTCGCTCAGCAGCGACTGTGGTTTCTTCATAAGCTTGAGGGTCGTTCGGCGACGTATAATATGCCGCTTGCGCTCCGTCTGACGGGCACGCTTGATCGTGATGCGATGCGGGCCGCTTTGGCAGATGTGGTTGATCGGCATGAGAGTCTTCGGACGGTGTTTCCCGAGGTTGATGGGACGCCGTATCAGAAGATTTGTGGTGCTGGGCGTGGCGAGCTGGTGTGGGAGTTTCGGGCGGTGTCGGAGGCTGAGCTTCCGGATGCGTTGGAGTCCGCCGCGCGGTATGGGTTTGATCTTTCCGTGGAGTTACCGGTCCGGGTGTGGTTGTTCGAGTGTGGGCCGGACGAGCACGTGCTGATGGTGTTGTTGCATCACATCGCGGGTGATGGGTGGTCGATGGGGCCGTTGTCGCGTGATGTGCTGGCGGCGTATTCGGCGAGGGTGAGTGGGGTTGCTCCGTCGTGGGCGGAGTTGCCGGTGCAGTATGCGGATTACACGTTGTGGCAGCGGGAACTGCTGGGTGATGAGTCCCATCAGGAAAGTGTGTTCGCGAAGCAGGTGGCCTACTGGACGGGACAGCTGGCCGGGCTGCCTGAGCAGATCAGCCTGCCGACTGACCGCCCACGCCCACCCATCGCCACCTTTGACGGAACCCATGTCAACTTCACAGTCGACGGGGATCTCTACGGCAACATCGCCCGACTTGCGCGGCGGTCGAACGCGACGGTGTTCATGGTGTTGCAGGCGGCGATGGCGGCGTTGCTGAGCCGGATGGGTGCGGGCACGGACATCCCGCTGGGTAGTGGCGTCGCTGGGCGGACCGACGAGGCGTTGGACGATCTGGTCGGTCTGTTCGTGAACACGTTCGTGCTGCGTACCGATGTCTCGGGTGATCCCACGTTCACCGAGCTGCTGGGGCGGGTCCGGGAGACCAGCCTCGCTGCGTACGAGCACCAGGACGTGCCTTTCGAGCATCTCGTGGAAGTACTCAACCCACAACGATCCACCGCGCACCACCCGCTCTTCCAAGTGGCACTCGTGCTCCAGAACACCCCCGACGGCGCCTTCCAGCTACCCGGCCTACAGGTACGCCAAGAAGGGGTCGGTCTCGGGAAATCACGTTTTGATCTGTTGTTCAGCATTGCCGAGGGCTCTTCGGAAAACGGGCTGAATGTGCTCGTGGAGTATTCGTCGGACCTGTTCGACCAGGGCACCATCGACGACCTTCTTGCTCGTTGGGTCGGTTTGTTGGAGCAAGTTGTGGTCGCGCCGGATCTGCGGGTGGGTGCGGTGGAGTTGCTGGTGGCGGGTGAGCGGGATCGGTTGTTGCTGGGTTGGAATGACACCGCGGTGGATGTTGGTGGTGACGGTCTGGCGGGGTTGTTCGGAGAACGGGTGGGGGTGTCGCCGGGCGCGGTGGCGGTGGTGTGTGGTGGGGTGCGGTTGTCGTATGGGGAGTTGGATGTTCGGGCGAATCGGTTGGCGTGGTGGTTGGTGGAGCGGGGTGTGGGCCCGGATGTTGTGGTGGGGGTGGGGTTGGGGCGGTCGGTGGAGTGGGTGGTGGCGGTGCTGGCGGTGCAGAAGGCTGGTGGCGCGTATTTGCCGTTGGATCCGGCTTATCCTGCGGAGCGGCTCGAGTTCATGGTCGCTGATGCCGCCCCGGCCTTGGTGCTGAACGCGGACACCATGGGGCAGGATCTCTCGCGGTTCCCGGGTACTGCTCCGCCGGTTCGGGCGGGGTCGGGCAGTGCGGCGTATGTGATTTATACGTCGGGTTCGACTGGGGTGCCGAAGGGTGTGGTGGTGTCGCATTCTGGTGTGGCGAGTTTGGTGTTGTCTCAGCGGGAGCGACTAAGGGTGGACCAGACCAGTAGGGTGTTGCAGTTCGCGTCGCCGAGTTTTGACGCCGCGGTGTGGGAACTCATCACGGCGTTCTCCGCTGGGGCGGCTCTTGTGGTGCCGTCCCAAGGACGGGTGGTCGGGGACGAACTGCGGACGATACTCGTCGAGAACCGGATCACTCACGCGTTGATCCCACCGTCGGTGCTGTCAACACTGCCGCCGAATTCATCGGAAGCGTTGTCGGAACTCCGAGGCCTGGTTGTCGGTGCCGAGGCCTGTTCGCCGGAGTTGGTGGCGCGGTGGTCGTCGGGTCGGCGGATGGTGAATGCGTATGGGCCGACGGAGACGACGGTGTGCGCGACGATGAGCGATCCGCTGTCACCGGATGCGGTGGCTGGTGTGGTGCCGGTAGGCGCTCCGGTTAGTAATTCGCGGGTGTATGTGCTCGATGGCGGGTTGTGTCCGGTGCCGGTGGGTGTGCTGGGTGAGTTGTATGTGACTGGCGCCAGTCTCGCCCGGGGTTACCTGGGGCGTCCTGCCCTCACGGCGGAGCGGTTTGTGGCGTGCCCGTTCGAGTCGGGTGTGCGGATGTATCGCACCGGTGACGTGGTGCGCTGGCGTGCGGATGGGCAGTTGGAGTTCGCAGGCCGGGCGGATGAGCAGGTGAAGGTTCGGGGTTTCCGGATCGAGCCTGGTGAGGTCGAGGCGGTGCTGGCCGAAGACCCGGCTGTGCGCCAAGCGGTGGTGATCGCCCGGGAAGATGCTCCTGGGGATGCTCGTCTGGTGGCGTATGTGGTGCCGGATACCGATGTTCTTGCCGCGTCTGCTCCTGCCGTTGAGTCTGCTGGTGTGGTGCAGGTGGGGGAGTGGCGGGATATCTACGAGTCGGTGTATTCGGGGGCAGACGGTGTGTTGGGGGAGGATTTTGGGGGGTGGGAGTCGTCGTATTCGGGTGAGCCGATTCCGTTGGCGGAGATGGTGGAGTGGCGGGATGCGGTGGTGGATCGGGTCCGGGAGTTCGGTGCCCGGCGGGTGCTGGAGGTTGGTGTGGGGTCGGGGTTGTTGTTGGCGAAGCTGGCTCCGGGGTGTGAAGAGTATTGGGGTACCGATTTTTCGGGTGTGGTGATCGACCGGCTGGGTCGTCAGGTTGCCGAGGCGGGCTTGGGTGATCGGGTGCGGTTGCGGTGTCAGGCCGCGGATGTGACCGACGGACTACCTATAGGTTTGTTCGACACGGTGGTGATCAACTCGGTGGTGCAGTACTTCCCGGACGGTGAGTATCTGGCCGGAGTGCTGACCGCGGTGGTGGGGTTGCTGGCCCCGGGCGGGCGGGTATTGATCGGGGATGTGCGTCACGCGGACACGGTGCGGGCGTTGCACACCGCGGTCCAGTTGGCCCGCCACCCCGGTGTTGACCCTGCCCGGGTGCGGGCGGCGGTGGAGCATGCGGTGATGGTGGAGAAGGAACTGGTCGTGGCACCAGAGTTCTTCACCAGTCTGGCTGATGCTGATCCGAGGATCAGCGGTGTCGATATTCAGCTCAAGCGCGGGTCTGCGCACAACGAACTGACTCGCCACCGCTACGAAGTCACCTTGCACACTGCCGAACACGTCGCCGATCTGTCCGGGACACTGGAACTTCAGTGGGGCACGGAGGTGGGGGACGAAGACTCGCTGCGTGAGTTGATCACCAGTGCAAACGGCGTGGTCCGGGTTGGGGGGATCCCGAACGCGAGGCTGGCCAGTGAGGTCGCCACGGGAACCATGGACGTGTCGGGTGTGGATCCCGAGGCCATCGTCGGGTGGGGTGAACGACACGGTCGGCGAGTGTTGGCGACCTGGTCACCACGAGCGTCCGAGGAGTTCGATGTGGTGGTACTCCCCAGTGCGAGCATGGACGATGTGCTGGGTGGGGTGTATGTGCCCAGGGTCGGTCGGGGTCCGTGGGTGAACAACCCCGCCGGCGCCCGGGGTATCGGACCGCTGATGGCAGCGGCCAAAGCCCGGGTGGCGCAGCGGTTGCCCGAGTTCATGGTGCCTTCGGCGGTGGTCGCGATCGGTGCGGTACCGCTGACTCCGAACGGCAAGCTTGACCGCCGGGCCTTGCCCGCCCCTGACTACACACCCACCCAAGGTGGGCGGACACCCCGTACTCCGCGTGAGGAAGTCCTGTGTGGGCTCTTCGCCGAGGTCCTCGGCATCGACCACCTCACCATCGACGACAACTTCTTCGACCTGGGCGGACACTCACTACTCGCCACCCGCCTCATCAGCCGCATCCGCGTCGCATTCGGGGTGGACCTGCCGATCGGGACCGTCTTCGAAGCGCCGTCCGTGGCGGAAATGGTCGACCGGCTGGACGCCGGATCGCAGACAAGCAGGCCGGTCCTCCGACGGATGGCGCGGCCGGCGAACCCGGCCAGGCCGGACGGGGTGGCGGGCCAATGACCGAATACGAGTGTGGTGTTCCCGGCGAACTGGTTGGGGCGCTCGGCAGGCTGGGAGCCCCGATCGAGACGGTGCTGCTGGCCGCACACGCCAAGGTCCTCGCGGCGTTGACCGGCGAGAACGAGGTCCTGACGGGACTGGTGACCGAGGATTCGCCAGTGCCGTGCGAGGTATCGGTTGCCGAGGGTGACTGGCATTCCCTATTCCGTGCCGCGACGAAAGCGAGGGACGCGAGTGCGTCGCCGGGGGCCGCGTACGAGGTCGTCCTCGATCTTGCGGGCCGGAGCCTGCCAAACGCGGGAACCCTGTTGTGCATTGGTTTCGAGCGCGCCGAAGACGGCGGTTTGACGCTGTGGGTGAGTGGCCGCGCCGACGTGGTGGATCCGGGGTACGCCGAGCGAATTGCCGGTTACCACCGCACCTGTCTTGAACTGATGGCCGATGACCCGGATTCGGAGCACCATCGGCAGGTCCTGCTCTCGGCCGCCGAACTGCGTCACCAGCTCGAGGGGCTGTCTGGGCCTCGCCGGGAACTGCCTGCCAGACGGACCCACGAGCTGTTCGAAGAGAATGTTCGGCGGCACCCCGACCGGATCGCGGCCGTCTTCGGCAGGCGGGAATGGAGTTACGACGAGCTGAACCGGCGGGCGAACCGGATCGCGCACGTCCTGCTGAGCAGGGGGACGCGGGCCGAAGATGTCGTCGCCGTGGTCACCGAACGGAACCTGGACTGGATGGCGGCGGTACTCGCGATCTTCAAGGCGGGCGCGGTCTATCTCCCGGTGGAGCCGGATTTCCCCGCCGGCCGGATCGCCGCGATGCTGTCCAGGGGTGAATGCCGATTCGTGCTCACTGAGCCGGGCTGCACCAGGACGCTCGAGCGAGCGCTCCCGATCACGGCCGTCCAGGACGTGATCACGATCGCCGATGCCTACCGGGAAGGTCGCCGGGACACCGACCCCGCTGTCCCGGTCGGTGCCGGTCAGCTGGCGTACGTGTATTTCACGTCGGGATCCACCGGCGAGCCGAAGGGGGCGATGTGCGAGCATGCAGGCCTGCTCAACCACCTGTACGCCAAGATCGACGACCTGGAGATCGAGGCGGAGCAGGTGGTAGCCCAGACCGCGCCGCAGTGTTTCGACATCTCGTTGTGGCAACTCGTTGCTCCACTGCTCGCCGGTGCGCGGACGCTGATCGTGGAACAGAAGGATATTCTCGACATCAAGCGATATCTGGACACCATTGTGGACGGTGGTGTCGAGGTGTTGCAGGTGGTGCCTTCCTATCTCGAGATGTTGCTGTCGCACCTGGACGAACATCCGCGCTCGCTCGGCAGGCTGCGCTGTGTCTCGGCGACTGGTGAAGCGTTGAAGAAAGAGCTTGTTGAACGGTGGTTCGATGCTTACCCGGAAATCAAGCTGGTCAACGCCTACGGTCTCACCGAGACGTCGGACGACACCAACCACGAGGTGATGGAACGGGTCCCGGAACACGACCGGGTGCCGCTCGGGCGGGCGATCGGGAACGTGTCCGTGTACGTGGTGGACAGTGAACTCAATCCCGTGCCGCTCGGCGCGCCGGGGGAGATCGTGTTCTCCGGGATCTGTGTCGGCCGTGGCTACATCAATGATCCGGAGCGGACCGTGGCTGCGTTCGGTTCGGATCCGCATCGTCCGGGGGAACGGCTCTATCGCTCCGGCGACATCGGCCGCTGGCTGCCCGGCGGCAAGCTCGACTTCCTGGGAAGAAAGGACTCGCAGGTCAAGATCAGGGGGCTGCGGATCGAGATCGGCGAGATCGAGAACCGGCTTCTGCACGCGCCTGGTGTTCGTGATGCCGCGGTTGTCGTCGCCGAAGACACCGGTGGCGGCAAGGATCTCGTCGCGTTCTATGCCGCCGACGACGAACTGCCCGCGAGCGAACTCGAAAAAGTGCTCGCCGAAGCCTTGCCCGAGTACATGATCCCGCAGCGCTTCCGGCACCGGTCCACGTTGCCGTTGACCGGCAACGGCAAGATCGACAAGAAGAAGCTGGCTGCCGAACTGCGGGAGGCGGCGGACGAAGAAACCGCCACCGGTGCGATCGAACCACCCGCCACGCCGACCGAGTCGCGATTGGCGGCAGCATGGGCGAGGGTGCTGAACATCGATGTCGGCCGAATTGGCCGGAGCAGCAATTTCTTCGACATTGGCGGTACCTCGCTGTCCGTGGTGCGGCTCGGTGTCAGCCTCGGGCGGCAGGTTTCACTGCGTAAGCTGGTCGAACATCCGGTTCTGAGGGATCTCGCCGTTGTGCTCGACGTCATTGACCAGGCGGGAGAGAAAGAAGAGGAATGACCGATAAATCCGAAGCGATGCTGCTCGATGGCATCGAGCTGCGGCAGGAACAGGGATCGCCGCCGATATCCGAGGTCGCCGAGTCCCCTTCGTCAGCCGAACTGCCCAGCTGGATCGGCGTGCACCGGGCCGACCTGGAGCGGGCACTCCGCCAGTATGGTGCGGTGGTGGTGCGCGGGCTCGACGTGCGGACCGCCGAGGCGCTCACCGCGATCAGTGAGCAGCTGATCGAGACCGTGACACCCGACAGGGAAGCGTTCGCTCGTCGCCGGTCGCTCGGCGGGGAGGTCCTGTCCTCCTTGGAATGGCCGCCCGACCAGCCGATGTGCATGCACCACGAGCAGAGTTACCTGCTCGAAGTTCCCCGCTTGCTCGTCCTCGGCTGCTTCCGTGCGCCAGCCCAGGGTGGCGTCACCGGACTGGCTGACGCCTCAGCGGTGCTGGCCGCGTTGCCGGATCGCGTGGTGGACCGCTTCGAGCGCGACGGCTGGCTGGTCACCCGTTCCTACAACGAACTGGTCGGCATCTCCTGGCAGGAAGCCTTCGGGACGCAAGAGCGTGAAGCGGCCGAGGAATACCTCACTGCCAACGACATCACGTTCGAATGGCAGCCGGACGGCGGACTGCGAACCAGCCAGCGCCGGTCCGCGATCGTCGAGCACCCGGCGACCGGCGAACCGATGTGGTTCAACCAGATCGCCTTCCTCAACGAGTGGACGCTCGACCCCGAGGTCCGGGACTACCTCGTCCTCCAGTTCGGCGAACTCGGCCTCCCGTTCAACAGCCGCTACGGTGACGGCGCGCCGATCGAGCCGGAAACCGTGCAGGCGATCAACGACGTGTACGACGCACTGACGCTGCGGGAGCCCTGGCGGACCGGAGACGTGCTGCTGGTGGACAACATCCGGATGGCGCACAGCCGGGAGCCGTACCAGGGCGCGCGGGAGATAGGCCTGGTGCTGGGAGAACCCGTCCGGCTCACCGGCCGATCAGCTCGAAACCGACCTCGTCCATGAGCGGAGCAGCACAAATGCCATCCCAGACGCAGATCCCGCCGTTCGCCGTGATCCCCGGCGCGCAGGTGCACAACGTGCTCTCGGGGCAGGAGACGCGGGTGATCGAACTGGTCGAGGACGCCTACCGCCTGCACGGCCGAGGCGACACCGTCAACCCACCCTCGTACTTCCTCCGCTTCCCGGATCGACCGAAATCCCGGATCATCGCCCTGCCCGCGTCCATCGGCGGACCGTCGAGAGTCGACGGTCTGAAGTGGATCTCGAGTTTTCCGGAGAACGTCGAGTCCGGTATTCCACGCGCCTCCGGGGTGCTGGTGCTGAACGACTACGAGACCGGCTACCCGATCGCCTGCATGGAGAGTTCCATCATCAGCGCCATGCGCACCGCGGCGTCGGCGGCGCTGGCGGCGGACTGGCTGACCAGGGCGACGGCCCGTCCTCGGACGATCGGTTTCGTCGGCGGCGGTTTGATCGCCCGGTACATCCACACCTTCCTCGCCGGGGCGGGGTGGGTGTTCGACGAACTGGCCGTGCACGACCTCAACCCGGCGCACGCCCGTGATTTCCGTTCCTACCTCGAGAAGGCGAGCCATGGCACGCGGGTCACCGAGTACGGGCGCGCTGAAGCACTGATCTCCTCGGTGGACCTCGTGGTTTTCGCCACGGTCGCGGCCAAGGCCCATGTCACCGATCCGGCCGCTTTCGAGCACAACCCACTGGTGCTGCACGTGTCACTCCGCGATCTCTCGCCGGAGATCGTGCTCAACGCCGCCAACGTGCTCGATGACGTGGACCATTGCCTCAAGGCCGAGACGTCCCCGCACCTGGCCGAGCAGCAGGCGGGGAACCGGGACTTCATCGACGGGACGCTGTACGACGTGATGACGGGGGCGGTGGACCTGCGCCGTGACCGGCCGGTGTTGTTTTCGCCGTTCGGCCTCGGGGTCCTCGATCTCGCGCTCGGCAAGTACGTATACGAGGAGCTGCGCGCCGGCGGCAGTATCTCCTACGTTGACGGTTTCTTCCACGAGACCAGCAGATACGGCGATGCGCCGCCCGATGGCGCACGGCGTTGAGACGAGCGATCACGATGCCGGTGATCACCACCCCAGGTGAATTCAACGTCGAAGACCTCTACGTCGACCTGAAACCGATTCTCGGCGGGTCTCTGTACCTGAAGTGCGAGGGGTTCAACTTCGCGGGCTCGATCAAGTTCAAGGCGGCGGCGGAGATGGTCGCCGCGGCGGAACGTTCCGGTGTGCTCACCGAAGGCTCGATCCTGGTGGAATCCTCCTCCGGGAACCTGGGGGTCGCCCTGAGCATCATCGCCGCCAGCAAGGGGTACGGCTTCCTCTGCGTCACCGACTCCCGCTGCAACCTCAACTCGAGGCAGCTCATGCGGGCGATGGGGACGGAGGTGCAGGTCGTCACCGAATCCGACGAGGCGGGCGGTTTCCTCGCCGCCAGGATCGAGCACGTGCGACGGCTCTGCGCCTCGGACGGTCGTTTCGTCTGGCTCAACCAGTACCGCAACGAAGACAACTGGATGGCCCACTGGCGGACCACCGCGCCGGCCGTTGCCCGCCAGTTCCCCGAGCTGGATGTCCTGTTCGTGGGTGCGGGTACCACGGGAACCCTGATGGGCTGTGCCCGGTACTTCCGGGAATCGGAACGTCAGGTGCGGGTGGTCGCCGTCGATTCCGCCGGCTCGGTCACCTTCGGCGGGGAGGCCGGACCCAGAATGATCCCAGGACTCGGCACGAGCGTCCGGCCCGCGTTGCTGGACGAATCCTATGTGGACGACGTCGTGCACGTGACGGAAACCGAGACGATCCGGGTATGTCGTTTGCTGGCCGCCGCGGGCTTCGTGTTCGGAGGTTCGACCGGCACGGTCATCGCGGGAGCCCAGCGGTGGCTGGCCGCCCGAGCCGGCCCAGGCGAGCTCACCGCGGTGGCGATCGCACCGGATCTCGGGGAGCGATACCTGGACACGATCTACAACGACACCTGGGTGACCGAGAGTTTCGGCGGTGACGCGCTGCGCGAGACCGAGTTGGATCGGATCGTGTCCGGCGCGGGGAACGCGAACGGCGCCCGGCCGAGGAGTGACCGGGTATGAGCGACATCGCGATCAGGACGGAAGGCCTGACCAAGCGCTTCGGTCCAGTCCAAGCTCTGGACGGCGTGGACATCGAGGTGCCGCGCGGCACTGTTCTCGGGCTCCTCGGACACAACGGCGCGGGCAAGACGACGCTGGTCAACATTCTGTCCACGGTTTCGCCGCAGACGAGCGGTACCGCCGAGGTCGGCGGGTTCGACGTCCGAAAGCAAGCCGGACAGGTACGCAAGAGGATCGGGCTGACCGGGCAGTTCGCCGCGCTCGACGGCGAACTGCCCGGCTTCGACAACCTGGTGTTCATCGCCCGGTTGCTGGGGGCGAGCCGGAAACAGGCGAAACTGCGCGCGACCGAACTGATCGAGGCGTTCGCGCTCACGGCGTCGGCGGGCCGACCGGCGCGGACCTACTCGGGCGGCATGCGCAGGCGGCTCGATCTCGCGGTCGGCATGGTTGCCCGGCCCGCCGTCCTGTTCCTCGACGAGCCGACCACCGGGCTGGACCCGGAAAGCCGGATCGGGTTGTGGGAACTTGTGGAACAACTGGTCGACGAGGGCACCACCGTGCTCCTGACCACCCAGTACCTCGATGAAGCCGATCGGCTGGCGGACCTGATCACCGTGCTGGGTGCGGGGCGGGTCATCGCGTCGGGCACGGCGGAAGAGCTGAAGGCGGAGGTCGGCAGCCGGTCCATCCGCATAACACTGGCGGGGCACTCGGACGCTTTGCTCGTCGTGGCGGCGCTCAGCCAGGCGGGCTTCCAGCCGTCGACGGACGAACTGCCACAGACGGTCACCGTGCCGGCTGGCAGTTCCACCGACCTGGCGGCTGTCATCCGGGCGATAGACGGTGTCGGGGTGGAGTTCGGTGCGCTCAGTCTCGCCGAACCGACTCTCGATGACGTCTATCTCTCGCTCACACGGAAGAAGTAGGGGAACGACGATGGCGATCCAGGAACGCACATCGATCCGCGAGGCCGCCGAGCCGGGGCGGGACACCGGCCGGTGGGGGCGTTCCAGCGTGGCAGGCCAACTGTGGGTGCTTACGGTGCGCCAGGTACGCGTCGTCTACGCGGACCGCCGGATCGTCCTGTTCAACCTGCTGCAGCCCTTGATCATGCTCGTGCTGTTCAGCCAGGTGTTCGGCAGCATGGCCGATCCCGCTGTGCTGCCGCGGAGCACCAGCTACGTCGACTTCCTGATGCCCGCGCTGCTCGTCACCACCGGGATCGGGTCCGCGCAAGGGGCGGGCACCGGCTTGATCGGGGATATGGACAGCGGCATGGTGTCCCGGTTCCGCTCGATGCCGGTGAATCCGTTCTTGGTGCTGCTCGCTCGTTCGCTGACCGATTTGACCCGGGTGATTTCGCAACTGCTCGTCTTGGTGGTGTGCGGGGTGGTCCTGCTGGACTTCGCCCCATCGGGTGGCTTTCTCGGGCTCACCGCCGCGCTGGTGCTGGCAGTTGTCCTCGTCTGGTCGCTGATCTGGGTCTTCATCGCGCTGGCAGTGTGGCTGCGCAGCGTGGAGGTGCTCTCGAGCATCGGTTTTCTCGTCACCTTCCCACTCATGTTCGTCTCCAGCGCGTTCATTCCAGTGGAGGCCATGCCGGACTGGTTGAGGGTGGTGTCGGCGTTCAACCCGGTCACCCACGCGGTGGACGCATGCCGTCGCCTGGCTCTCGGGTGGGATGGGAGCGGCCAGGTTGCGCTCGCGCTCGCGGCGAGCATCGGGCTGGCCTGCGCCGCCGCCGTATCGGCAGTCCGTGGTTTCAAACGGCCGCCCGGAGAATAAAGCTTTGAACGCTAGCAGGTGAGGCACGCGCACGATCCCCGAGATCGACACTGAAACCAAACCGGCCCCGTGACCGGATGCCAGGACCCCGCCGGGGCGATCATGACCAGGAAGCCAGGTGCGTTTGTGGGTGATGCCGGTGGTGGTGAGGGCCTCGCGCCAGGCTCGGGACCGGTAGCAGGCCCCGTTGTCGGTGAGTACCCGTGTGACGGTGATGCCGTGCGCGGTGAAGAAGGCGTGGGCGCGGCGCCAGAACGCGACCGCGGTGTCTTTCTTTTCGTCGGGCAGGATCTCGGTGTAGGCCAGCCGGGAATGGTCGTCGACGGCGTTGTGCAGGTAGTGGTAGCCGATCCGGGGTTGCCGTGCGGGTAGCGGGCGGTGGTGGTGGCGCGTTTGTGGACATCACCGGCTTGTCGTCCGTGCACGCGGTGTCCGCCGCCGTCGGGGATGTTGCCCAGTTTCTTGATGTCGACGTGGATGAGCTCCCCGGGGGTGGCGCGTTCGTAGCGCCGGATCGGCCGGCCGGTGGCGCGGTTGAGGTGAGCCAGGCGGGCCGGACCGGACCAGCACACGATGGACCGTGGCGGGGTTGAGTCCGAGCAGGTAGCCGATCCGGGTCGGCCCCCACCGCCGCAGCACCCGGACCTTGACGATCCGCCGTTCGGTGCGCGTCGGGTCCGGCGCGGGCTGGAATGCGGGTGTGAGAACCGGTCGGTCATGCCCGCCTCGCCCTCGGCGCGGTACCGGCCGGCCCAGCGCTGCGCGGTGGACACCGAGACCGGGAACCGCTCAGCGGCCCGCCGTAGCGGACATTCCTAGTGACCGCCGCCGCGTCGGCGAACAATGCGCCCCGCCGGGTGAGGTGAAACGCGTTGGCGATCGGTGCCCCGGCGATGGGTGTTCGGACTGCGGACGCTGCCCGCGGGCGGTGAGCCGGCGAGCAGCGTTCGGGAGCGGTGGTTTCAGCGTGTGTTGTGCCACCAGCTCACGTAAGCCGGCCAGGTTGGGTAGGGCCAGATGTAGCTGTGGACTTCGGGATTGGGCTCACCGTATTGGGCGGTGGCGCGTTCGTGCTTGTCGCGGACGCCGTGGTCTCGGAAGCGCGGCGAGGCGCAGTGCCCGTACTTCGAGTTGTAGGCGCGTCCCCGTGTCCAGTCGTGGGAGCATTTGTAGACCGCTCCGCAGGCGTAGTGGATGGTCGGGTGGTAGCCGGTGTCACGGAAGTACTTTTCCGCCTGTTCCTTGGTCTTCATGTTCACCGCGACGACCCGTTTCGGGTTCGTGGCGGGGAGTGGGTTCACCTTCTCGCCGCAGGCGTTGAGCGCCGCCAGGCTGAGTTCGTCGGTTTTCGGGCGTGCCGCCTGCGCCGCGGCGATCTCGGGATCCTCGAGCAGTGCGGTGACCAGTGTGAACTGGGACAGGTCGATGTCGGTGAGTCGCACGCCGCGCGCGATCTGCGACATCATGAAATTGTTCGCGGACACCACGTCCTCGGTGAGGAGCACGATTTCGTACGGGACGTCGCGGGCGGCCGCTTGCTGGTCGAAGCTGTGTCGGCCCTGCTCTCCGGTGATGTGTTCGGCGGCCTCCGCGATCTGCCGGTCGAGGTCTCCCGCGCGGGCGATCGTCGTGAGCCTCTCGACGGTTTCCGCATAGGTTAATGCTGATGTGGCTGCCGCCGGTGCCACTGCCGATCCCGTGACGATGGCGACGGCGAACCCCAGCACGATGACAGGTCTGCGCAGCACGCGCAGTGAGCGTTTCCGCATGGGTGATCCCCGATCGATTTCCTGGAATGAAGGTGAATTCAACGTAAGGACGGGGAAGGTGAGCGGCAATGGCCGGACGGTGTGAACTTCCGGCGCGGACGCGGAATCCGGCTTGGCCAGGAGATCGGGGTGCAAGTTCGGACGAAGTCGCACAGGGCGTGCTCACTATCCGATACCGTTCAGCTACGCGAAATGACCGCCAGGAGCTGGCAAGGGGAGGTGCTCTGGTGGGGGATGAGGATGTCGACCCGGCCTCGGTGGATTCGATGGCGGCTTTCGGAGCCGCGTTGACGCTGCTGAAGGAGCGGTCGGGCAGGTCGCTGAGCCAGCTGGCGAGCGCGACCACCGGGCGCGACGCTGAAGGCGGGCACGGGTTGAGCCGGAGCACGCTGAACGGCTATTTCAAGGGCAGGCACTTACCGCAGCAGGGGGTGGGGCGGGAGTTCCGATTGCTGCTGCGCGAGCTGGGCGTGTGCGGTGACGAGCAGTGGGAGGCGTGGTGGGCGGTGGTGGAGCGGCTGCGCCGCCGCGGCCGCAGCGGAGCGGGGAAAAAGCGCAATCCGTACCCGGGCCTGCGGTCGTTCGATACCGCCGACGCCGCGCACTTCTTCGGCCGGTCCGCGCTGACCGAACACCTCGTCGACAAGGTCACGGTGCAGGCGGGCAGCGGGAAACCGGTCATGGTGGTGGGCCCGTCCGGGGCGGGGAAGTCCTCGCTGCTGCGGGCGGGGCTGTTGCCCCGAATGATCGACGCGGGCTGGCCGCCCGTCGTGGTGTTGCCGGGACGATCACCGTCGGCGGAGCTGAAGGCACGGCTGGCCGCGGCCAGTGTGGGCCCGGGGGGCCGGTGCCTGCTCGTGGTCGACCAGCTGGAGGAGATCTTCGCGGCTGACGTCGAGGACGGCGAGCGGCGCGCATTTCTGACCGCGGTGTGGTCGACAGCGCGGACGGGAGCCGTGGTGCTGGGGTTGCGCGCCGATTTCTACGGCCACGCCCTGCGCCATCCGCAGCTAGCCGCGGCGTTGCAGGACGAGCAGGTCGTGGTCGGCCCCTTGACCGGACCGCTACTGCGAGCGGCGATCACCGAGCCGGCCCGCGCCGTGGGGATGGCCGTGGACGACGGTCTCGTCGAGCTACTGGTCCGCGAGGTGTCGCCGGGCGCGGTCGGCGACGCGGACGCCGCACACGACCCGGGGGCACTGCCGCTGCTCTCGCACACCTTGCAGGCCACTTTCGATGCGGCTGTCGAGCGTGGGCAGGGCGGGCTCGGCATCGCTGACTACCGCGCGGTCGGCGGTCTCCGGCACGCTATCGCCGGCTCCGCCGAGGCGGCCTACGGCAACCTCGACCCGCAGGCACGGCCGGTGGCGCGGCGGATCTTCCTGCGCCTGGTGCACGCCGGGGAAGCCGCGGTCGACACGCGACGGCGGGCCGAGCGTGACGAGTTGACCGGCGACCGGTCCGATGCCGAGGCCGAGCAGATCGACGACATCCTCGACACCCTGATCGCGCACCGCCTGCTGACCGCCGACGACACCTCGGTGCAGATCAGCCACGAGGCACTGCTGCAGGCCTGGCCGCGGCTGCGGGCCTGGCTCGAGGAGGACCGCGCGGGCAGGCAGGTGCACCGACGGCTGACCGTGGCCGCCCGCACCTGGCGAGACCACGGGCGCACCGAGGACGACCTGTTCCAAGGCGGGACCCTCGCGGTGGCGCTGAGCTGGGCCGAGGAACACCGACACGACCTCAACCCGCTCGAACGCGAGTTCCTCGACGCCGCGGCCGCCCGGCGCGCCGCCGAGCTGGCGGCCACCCGGCGCCGGGTCCGGCGCCGGTATCAGCTCCTCAGCGCGGCCGTGGTCATGGTCGTCGTGGCGGCGAGCGCGCTGCTCTACGCCTGGCGCACGCAGGACGCGGCTGCACGCGAGGGCAGGGTGGCGCTCTCGCGCGATATCGCGATCAAAGCCGAGCGGTTGCGCGCGTCGGATCCGGCGATGGCCGCGCAGCTGGCTGCGGTGGCCTATCGCAGCGCCCCCACCGCCGAAGCCCGGTCCGCCCTGCTGGATTCGGCGGCGCACCCGGTGCCCGCCAGGCACCTCGGCGTGGGCAGTCCCAGCCACGTCGTGGCAGCCACGGCCGGGGTGCTGGCCACCGGTGCCGACGACGGCACCGTGGCCCTGTCGCGGGCCGGACAGCACACCCCGGCCGGGCCGCCGCTGAGCGTGGGCAGCCGTGCCGCGGCCATCACGCTCAGCGCCCAGGGCACCTTGCTGGCAGTGGTCGGTGAGCGAGGCACGGTCCGCGTGTGGAACATCGGCGACCTCGCGGCTCCGGTCGAGCTGGCCACGATGGCCGGGCCGGTCGGGGAGGTCGCGTCGGTGGCCTTCTCCCCGGACGGTCGTACGGTCGCCGCGGGCGGCGCCGACGCGAAGATCCACCTGTGGGATCTCGCCGACCCCAGCCGGAACACGGTGCTGGCCGGCCCGCAGGGCGCGATCACCAGCGTCGCCTTCGCCCCGGACGGCACGACACTGGCCGCGGGCAGCCGGGATCGCGCCGTGCACCGCTTCGCCCTGGGCGACCCGGGCGGGCCACGGGCACTGCCGGTCCTGACCGGACCGAGCGGCCAGGTGTTCTCGGTGGCATTTTCCCCGGATAGTCGCATGCTCGCCGCGGGCACCAGCAGCGACCGCTCGGTGTTCCTCTGGGATGTCGCCGACTCCGCCACGCCTGTGCCACGTGGCACGCTCACCGGCCCGGCCAGCTGGGTGACGTTCATCGATTTCAGCCCCGGCGGCGACCGGATCATCGGGGCCAGTTCGGACCGCAAGCTCTGGGAATGGGACGTCGCGTCCGGGAAGGTCCAGCGCACGCTGCCGCACGCGGGTGTGCTCACCACGGCCCACTACGTCGACGAGCACACGATCGTGACCCTCGCCGAGGACGGCGTCACCCGCACCTGGACGGTCCCGGGCCCCGTCATCGACGGCTTCGGCGACACGGTGTACGCACTGGACTTCACCGGGCAGGGCACCACACTCGCCGTCGGTCCGGGAAGTCAGGACAACGCGATACACCTCGTCGACGCCGCCGACCCTGCCCGCCCCGCGCGCATCGGCGAACCCCTCGCCGCAACGGGTGGCCTGGGCAAGCTGAGCGGTCCCCTCGCGATCGACTCCGGCGACCGGCTGCTCGCGGCCGGGACCGGTACCGGCGGGGCCCACCTGTGGGACATCGGCGACCCGGCCCGCCCGGCACCGGTCGCGGATCTCGGCGTGGCCGGTTCGACGGTGGCCTGGGTGGAGTTCCAGCCCGGCGGCACCGGACTCGCGGTGGCCACCAAGGACGGCACCGTCACGCTGCTCGACCTGACTGCCCCCAGCCACCCCGTGCGGCTGGCCGCGTTGCGCGAATCCGGCAGCGCGCTCAACGACGTGCGCTTCAGCCCGGACGGCAAGCTGCTCGTGATGGGCAGCGACGACGGCAACGCCTACCTCTACGACATCACCGACCGCCGCCAGCCACGCCTGCTCACGACGTTGCCGACCGGGGAAGCCGCGACCTCGGTGGCGTTCAACTCCAGCGGCACGCTGCTCGCCGTCGGAGCCGCCGCCGACGACAACGTCCACCTGTGGCGGCTGAGCGCCTCCGGCGAGGCGACACCGGCAGGCGGATCGCTGGACGGCCCGGTCGCCGACCTGCACCACATCGCCTTCCACCCGCACCGCGACCAACTCGCGGCCGCGAGCATCGACGGCACGATCTGGCTGTGGGACCTCAGCGACTCCGGCGAACCCGAGCACGACGCCACCGTCACCGCGTCCGACGACGCGGCGATGTCACTGGCCTACAGCCACGACGGCGCCCTGCTCGCCGGCGGCAACCGCGACGGCACCGTGCGCCTGTGGCCCACCGACCCCGAGACCGCCCTCCGCCGGCTCTGCGCCACGACCGGCGCCGGAATCACCGCCGAGGAATGGAATCAGTTCATCCCGGACGCGCCCCACACCCCACCGTGTTCCTGACCGGGTGTGCGAGTTCGTCCGAACTTCGGTGCTCGTGATCGAGTTCGTCCTGGTCAACGGGTTCGAACCGCCGTGGGGGGCGGCTCGGGGCGTTGACCGGGATCCGGCGATCTCCCCAGGATGAATTCATTCAGCCGCACCAAACAAGGGGAGCTATCGATATGCGAAAGATCATCACCGCCATTGCCATGACGCTGACGGTCGCTGTTTCCGGGGCAGTCGCGGCCGCGCCGGCATCAGCGGCGAAAGGACCGCGCGTCAAAGGCACCTCGGCGCAGAACTCGGCCGTGTACATCAAAGGCGGAGACCTGGTGTACATCCCAGGCGGTACCACCCTCAAGATGATCTGCTGGTGGGACGCCGTCGGGCGGATGTTCTACGTCCAGATCACCTCTGGTGAGTACAAGGACAAGTACGCCGACATCCACTCGAAGGCCGTTGCCGGTCAGGTCACCGTTCCGCACTGCGACTGACCGCGGGCACGGGGCTCACCACACCATCGAGGGGATCGAATGGGATTCACGGCGAACGAAGCCGATATCGGGAAGCTCGGCGAGCTCGTCAGAGCATGCGGAGACGATCTGGGGCGCCTGGTCGACAGCACCGGTATGGGGGCCGGCACCAACGGCGGCGTGTTCGGCACCGCGCTGGGCGGGATGCTCGAACAGGCACAGGGCCCCTACAACGCGATCTGCGACACCGCGAAGGCTGACACCGCCACCGCTGCGCGGCTGGCCACCGACTCCGGGGTGGCATTGGGTGAGGCGGCGAAGTACTACGCCGCCGATGATGACGCCCACGCCGCGGCGCTGGATCGGACCGTGCCCGCCGGCGCCTTGCCGGCCAGACTGGAGAAGGCCCCGGTCGAGGGCGACACCGGCGAGCCGTTCTCCAAGTACGACGAGGACCCGATCGAGACCGCGAAGAAGAACTACGAGCGCGGCACCGGCATGGAACGCCCCGACTCCGACGCCTTCAAGCAGCGCTGGGGACTCAAAGTCGCCGAGGAGATCAGCGCGGCCACGGGCAAGGCGTCGTTCAGCAGCGACCTGCGCGCATTCCTCACCCACATCGCCGGCAGCGACATCCTCGAGACCATGATCGGCGCGCTGGGCCCCGGCGGCTGGGAACTGCTCGACGCCCAGGCGGTGGCGTTCCAGCAGGGGGCCGACGCGGTCGAGGGGATCAGGAAGAACCTGGACCGGGGCCGGTTCGACATCCAGGGCGGCTGGGCAGGCAACGCCGCCGACGAGGCGGGCCGCTGGCTGGAACGCTTCAGCGGCTGCCTGGCCCAGCACCGGGACTTCCTGCTCACCGGCGCCGAGGAGATCATGGCGTTCTGCCGCACGATGTACCTGAACATGGAACAGCTCAACGCCCTGGTCGACCTGCTGATCGACAAGCTCGTCGGCCTGCTGCCCATCCTCGAAGCCGCCGACATCGGCACCGCCATCCTGAACATCCTCAAAGGCGAGGACAAACTGCACGTCGTCGCTTCGCTGATGGTCACTCTGGCCGACATCGACGACTGGATCTGGTCAGCGCACCAAGGGGTGTCGGCCTTCGTGAGCATGCTGCACCGAGCGCAGGTCGACGGCCCGGTCAACGCCGCGCAATGGCCCCCCGAGCCCTACGTCGTGCCCCAGCTGATGAGGAAGTAGCGCACCGTGAACGAGCATTTCGACCAGACCGGCGAGCGCCGGCACGCGACCGACATCGCGCTGCGGATCATCGCCGCCAACGGGACCGGCGCCCAGCAGGCGACCGCGAAGGACGTTCTGGAAGGCCGTCACCGGCTCCAGGACCTGCTGTACCTGCCCGACCACAGCGGCACGCGATTCGCACCGCTCTACCAACTCGCCCAGCCCTGGACCGTCATGTCGGCCGACCAGCGCGCCGAACTCATGCGTGACGCCGACACCGCCGTAGCCGACATCGTCTCACGAGTCGCGGCCATCGAACTCCCGCAGGCCGACCGCGACCACCAGCACGGCGAGCCCGACGACGTGGACTTCTCCGAGATCACGTTCTGCGTACCCGCTGTCGAACTCCACCGGCACGACGACCGCGAACCCCGCTGAGCCGTGGCGAATCCGGAAGCCGGGGAACCACGGGCGGATCTGCACCGTCGGAGTCTGACGGAACTGTTACATTGCGGGGCGAGGAGTCACACGGTGCGCCTCGGTATCGGCGGATAGCGGGGTTATGCGGTCATCGAGGACGAATCGGGGAAAGCGTCGTGACGGTGGTGTGATCGGGCAGTATCGGCTACTTGCCTCGCTGGGTGCCGGGGGCATGGGAAGGGTGTCGCTCGCCCAGTCACCCGATGGGCGGCTGGTCGCGGTCAAGCAGATCCATCCGGCGCTCGCGCACGATCCCGGTTTCCGGGAACGGTTCCGGCTCGAGGTGCAGGCCTCGCGCCGGGTTTCCGGGGCGTACACAGCCCCCGTGTTCGACGCGGACCCCGACGCGCCCGCGCCGTGGCTGGCGTCGTTGTACATCGCGGCGCCGACGCTGCAGGACGCTGTCGAGTCGGCGGGGCCGTTGCCGCAGGACATCGTGCGCAGGCTCGCGGTCGGGCTGGCCACGGCGCTGGCCGACATCCACCGCGCGGGGCTGATCCACCGCGATCTCAAGCCCGGCAACGTGTTGCTCGCCGCCGATGGGCCCCGGGTGATCGACTTCGGCATCGCCAGGGCCAGCGAGGGTGACTCGGAGCTGACCCGCAGCGGCGCGATCATCGGCTCACCGGCCTACATGTCGCCCGAGCAGGCGCAGGGGGAGAGGCTGACACCGGCGAGCGATGTGTTCTCCTTCGGCGGGTTGCTCGTGCTGGCGGCGACGGGACGTGCTCCGTTCGCCGGCCGGTCGACGCCGCAGACCTTGTACAACGTCGTGCACCTCGACCCGGACCTGTCAGCGGTGCCGCCCGCGATCCGGTACCTGGCCGAACCCTGCCTGGCGAAGGACCCGCGGCGAAGGCCGACGCCGCAGCAGCTCCTCGACGCGCTCGGCGCGCTCACGCCGAGCCCGCAACCGTGGTCGGCGACCGTGCACGCGCTGATCACCGAGCGCGAGAAAGCGGCGGCGAAGGCGCTGCGAGGCCCTGCTCGGCGCCGGAACAGGATCACCGCCGCCGCGGTCGGTGCCGTTGTCGTCCTCGCCGGTGCGGTGACGATTCCCGCCCTGCTCGCGCGGTCCACGCCGGAGGCGGCCCCGGCCGCCGCGACGCCGACAGCGCACCCCACGCCGTCCACGACAGAGCCGTCGTCCCCGCCCGCACCGTTGAGCCCGGCCGGGCTCCGCACGATCGACCCGTGCAAGGTGCTGTCTGGCCTGAAGGTCACGACCCGCGTGGGGTTCTTCGCCTGCGCATTCACCGGTGACGGGCAGCGCGAGATCTCCGTGGGCGTGCCGACCGGCCCGATCCCGCCGACGGAGGCCACGGAGACCGCCACCGTCGAAGGCATGGCCGCCGCCGTCCAGGCCGAGTCGGACAAGGTCCGGGACACCTGCCGCGCCACGGTCACCCTGCCCGACGATCCGGAGAGCGCGCTCGGCGTGACCGTCGCCCGTGATGACCAGGCGGGCACGACGGCCGAACTCTGCGAAGACGCCAAGGCCAGGTTGGGCGAGGTCGTCCGGAACATCAGCGACGGCAGCGCCCGGCGGCCGGACGAGGACACCACGCTGGGAAAGCTCGATCCCTGCGCGTTGCTCGGCGACGACGAAGCGCAGACGATCTTCGGGGTCCTGCCCACCAAGCGGCCCGGCACGTTGCACAGCTGCGACTGGGACGCCGCCGCCTCGGCCTCCCTCGCCCTGCAGTTCGACTTCCACGACTCGCCACCGTCGGCGGAGGAGACCCGCGGTGAACGGGTCACGATCGGCGGACTGACCGTCTACCAGCGGCCCTTTACCGAATCCGAGCCGAGCGTCTGTGAACTGCGCTGGGTCCAGCACGGTGCCGAAGGGCAGGCGAGGGAGGTCGTGAGCATCCGCGTGCGCCCGCCGGCCGAAAGCAACACCGCCGACACGTGCCGGCAGGCCAGAGACGTCGCGGCGAAGGTCGTGCCGAGGCTGCCGCGATGAAGCCGCTCGACCCCGCCCAGCCGCGCACCGCGGGCCGCTACCGGCTGCTCGCTGTGCTCGGCGAGGGCGCCATGGGACGGGTGCTGCTCGCTCTCTCCCCGGATGGGCGGCTGGCCGCGCTCAAGCAAATCCACCCGGAGTTCGCCCATGACGCGGGGTTCCGCGGCCGGTTCCGGCACGAGGTGCAGGCCTCGCGCCGGGTTTCCAGGGCCTACACCGCCGCGGTGCTCGACGCCGACGCCGACGCCGAGGTTCCCTGGCTCGCCTCGGTCCACGTGCCGGGGCCGAACCTGCGCGAGGCGGTGGACGCGGCGGGCCCACTGCCGCCCGACGCGGTCCGCTACCTCGCCGTGGGACTGACGACCGCGCTGGCCGACATCCACCGCGTGGGGCTCATCCACCGCGATCTCAAGCCGGGCAACGTGTTGCTCGCCGCCGACGGACCCCGCGTCATCGACTTCGGGATCGCCCGCGCCGCCGAGGGCTCGGACCTCACGGGGACCGGCGCAATCATCGGCTCGCCCGCGTTCATGTCCCCGGAACAGGCCACGAGCGACATGCTCACCCCCGCCAGCGACGTGTTCTCCCTCGGCGCCTTACTGGTCATGGCGGCAACCGGACGGGCGCCCTTCACCGGCAACACCACGGCCCAGACCCTGTACAACATCGTCCACACGCGACCCGACCTGAGTGGGCTGGCGCCCGAGATCGCGGCGCTGGTCGAGCCGTGCTTGGCGAAGGACCCGGCGGCGCGCCCGACACCGCAACAACTGCTCGCCCTGCTGGGCCCAGTCCCCACCGGAGCGGGGTGGCCCGACGGTGTGCGAACCCTCATCACGGCGCGGGGCGCGCGTATCCGCGAGGTGCTGTCCTGGCCACTGCCCGAGCCGCCGCCACGGAAACGCCCGTGGGGCAAGGCCACCCCTGTGCTGGCCGGGGCACTGTGCGCGGTCACGGCGGCGTCGTTCGCGGTGGTGCGACTGGACGGCTTCGAGGATGTGGTCGACGGCCGCGCCACGGGACATCCGCTGCCGGCGCGCGAGGCGCTGGCCGACGCTCGACTCCGCCTGGTGGATCCGTGCCGCGTGCTGGACGGGGTCGACGTGGACCCGGTCGGCGAGTTCACCCGGTTTCGCTCCGAAGAGCCCGGCGGATGCACCTACCAGACCTCCGAGAACGACCTCGGCGTCTGGCTGACCATCGGGATGGACAGCGACGCCGGCAGCGATTCGGGCCGGGACGCCGGGAAGGACATCGACGGCTTGCCCGTGCGGCTGACGGACGCGAACACTGGCTGCGGCGCCCTGATCCAGACTCCGGCGCGACCCGAGTTGAGCATCGGGATCGAGTTCCCCACCGGGACGGCCGACTCCTGCGGCCCGGCGACGACCGTGCTGCGCACCGTCGTCGACCGCCTGCGAACCGACGTGTTCCGGTGGGAAGTCCCCGCGAACAGCGCCCTGCCCGTCGATCCGTGCTCCCTGGTGGACGGTGAGACCGCACGATCGGCCGTGGGCGGTGGGTTCAAGGCTTCCCCGTACTTGCTGCGCGCGTGCAGGTGGGAAGGGCAGGTCGGCAGCATGAGCCTCACGGTGAAGCAAGGAGAACCGGGCCAGCCGCCCCGCGGCGCGGGCGAGCCCACGAAAATCGACGGCGTGGACGCGTACCTGTCGCAGGACGACACCGGGTACTGCACGCTCGCCTGGACCCACCGGCAGGTCGACGAAGAACGCACGGAAGTGCTCGAGGTCGAGTCGATGAGGACCACTGACCCGTGCGGCACGGCGACCACGTACGCCAAAGCGGTGATGACGAGACTGTCGGGCTGAGTTCGGCCCGATCACTCGCGCCAGCGGCCGGAACCCGTGGCTCGGGCCGGAACATGAACCCGGCGCCTGGCCGTGGTCGGACCCGAGGAAGTTCAAGCCGCACGCCCACGCCAGTCCCGCGCGCGGCACGACGACTTCTGCGACCGCCGTCACGGGCTCGACCACGGCCCAAGGCCATGGCTTCGGCATGGGCCGGCAACCAGGCCGAAGCCCGGCACCACTGCGCCCCGGCAAGGCGCGCTGGGCCGGGTGTTCCGCGTGTCCCACCGCGGCACGGCGACGGAGACGGCCAGGGTGGTGGGCATGACTCAATACCCCGGCGTGGCTGGCGATTGCCCGGCGCCCCGACCGCGAGAACTCCTCCTCCGGCTCCCGGTTCGTCCGGGCCGACCAGGTCATCGGCGTGCACGTCAGGAAGCTCCACTCCAGGTTCGAGGCGAGGTGTGACCACGATCTTCACCATTGTCATGGGCGTTGTGCGGGTGCTGATCCCTGCACTGGACGACCACATTGGACGCCGCTGCGCGGCGGGCTCGCCGACTTCGACCCGCTCCTGCTCACCGGCGACGGCGTCCACAAACCCTGCCTGGCAACGAACTATCCGACCACGCCGGACGGATCGACGGCGACGCGCAGTACCTAGCCGACGCCTTGGTCGACGCGGCCGTCGCCGTGCCGCGCAGCGACCCGGCCGAGCAGCCTGACAACACCACCGCAATGCTTACCGTCCGCGTGACCAGACCTGTCCTTCCGGCCACGGCTACGCCATTGACGGACGTGGGCTAGGCGTAGGACATGGGCGGCCGCCGCCCTTCACTGCGGGATATTGCCGACGGTGCAGGCCGCCGCAGCCGTGTCTTCGTCAACGAAGGTCGCAACCAAGGCAAGGGTGCACACAACGACGGCCTCTGGCGAGAAATCGGGGGCCGCCGCGACCGCTATGCAGATACCGCCCCTGACAACGCCTACTCGGTAGCCGTTCGATGTGAGAACGCTTTGGCATAGGGCGACGCCCAGAACTGAAACATCACCGTTGGCTGCAGGCGTCGTCGAAGCCGTCGCCGTGCTGACCGAACCAGCGTGCGGCGAAGGCTCTGCGGCTGCGCTGACACCAGACATACATGTGATGGCCATAGTCGCACCGGCTGAGACCACAGCCGCTCGTTCAACGATTCTTGCGATACCCATCTCTTCTCCGATCATGATGATCGACCTACAACAGGCCGTCGTGGTTGAACTAGATGCCATCGGCATCGGCGCATGATGTGCCGGTCGAAGGATCTGACCAGCGCCACTGCCAACACGCCAATAACGGGGTTGCCCGGTTCGCGTACGTCGAAGCGATCCGGACAACCGGGGCACCTCGATCATCGGTACAGCCAGTTGCCCTGGACAAGGCCATACGGCTCTTTCGTACAAACTCGCACAGAGCGTCCTCAGGTGGTGATCACCAGGCCAGCGTCGTCGACCTTCGACAGTCGGGTAATGGGCCCCGGCTCAGCGCAGGTTCGTCGTGCTCACCTGCCTGGGAACGGCATGCCGGTGGGGGAGGAGCCCGCCGCTGGAAGTGCAGCACGGATCGTGCCCAGCCTTACCGTTTCGCCTCCTCAATGCGGTCGACGAGGTTGGCGTGGATTCCTTGCAGCCGTGGCATTTGGTCGAGGCCAACCCGGAGTAGTGGACATCTGACGCAGGCATTTTCGTGTGCACAAGGGGTTCCGTGGTCGCGGCCGCATGTTCCGAGGGCCACTTTCCGCAGCTCGAAGTGGGCGAGGAATTCGTCCCATTCCTGGGCGGTGAGGTCGCGGTATTCCTCACTGGGGCGCTCGGCCCGGCGGCCTGTGACGTGGCCACGAGGCATTCTCGGATGTAGCTGCGCGTGATGGGCCGGTATTCGGTGCCGAAGCGCCGTTGGAACAGGAACGGCATCGGAGAGCTCCAGTTCTGCTCGAACACGTCATAGCTGACACCAACGGCAGGGTGGCGTTGCCCGCCCGCACTCGGAAGATGATCGCGGTCAAGACCTCTCCGAGCTCCGGTGAAACCAGCAGCAGGCGCTCCGCGTCGGTCTTGGATGGAGCGACCTCCAACATCGGCACGACCTCGCCGGTGGTGGGCAGCGTGTAGGCGACGAAACTGTGATGTGTCAGCTCCAGCATCTCCTCGATGCGGATTCCGGTGTGCCGCAAGACTTCTATCGTCGCCCACGACCAGAACGCGGCCGACTCCTCGTGGGTGAGTTCCCGCCGCTTGTCCGTCACCACGTCGATGGCGTAGACCCGGCCGGACTCACCCTGGTGGCAACGCTGCAACTCCTGACCGCCCGCGGTGAACCGGCTCCCGGAGGGAGTGGCCGCGGCGGTGGTGATGCGTTCTTCGGCGTCCCTGCGGTGCTGCTCGACGGCCCGCAGCAACGCCGGCAGCAACGGAAGCTGGGTCCTGGTCCGCTGATCCATCCGGGCTTTGACGCGCGCCTGGGCCTTCTTCCGGGTCACCTCCGACGCCTTGATCGGGCACGGCGCCACCCAGGGCGTCCTCCGGGCCGGGTCGTTCTCTCCACGCCTGCGCGACCTCAGGCACCAGCCGTAGCGAGTCGATGCCGGGGTGGTGGATCTCCAGGTCACGCCAGAACAGTCGGCAGAGGTTGCGGGCGACGGAGCGCAATGAGGTGTGGTCGAGTTCAGGGGATCGCTCGGTGAGGCACTCAACCAGAAGATCCCGGACAGGCAGGCACTCGATGCCGTAGGCGTCGACGATCTGCTCGACGCTGCGGCGGCCGTCCAGCCGCAGCAGGCGCAACCGCTCGGGCGCCGCAGCCGGTAACACGCTGGCCTGCTTGAGCATCGCGTAGAACAACGGCCTGCCCGCGCTGCCCCGCAAGTGGTGCTCCTGCAACGCCTTGGTCAGCTCGAAACAGTCGCCGACGGTGATGTCGCCAACGACGCCGACCTGGCGGATCACGATCCAGGTCAGCTCGTTCAAGGCGTCTGCCGTCCGGGCCATGCCGAGCAGCACCCGGCCCATTCCGCCCTCACCGAGGGCCGCCACGAGCCGGTGGCGCCCGGCCTGCCCCGGTTCGTTTTGAGATTCAGCCACGCGACGCCGGCGGTTCGTCGAAGTGGGAGGCCATGCCCCCGAGGTATCCGTTCATCGCCCGGGGATCATGCCGACGCACACTTACATCTCGCTTACATCGACCGCCACGTCGGAGGTAACCGGCGTGAAATTGGGATCGGGCAGGGTGAGAGCGGTGTGCGCCGGTCGCCCGGTTTCCGGTGGCAACGCAGTGAGGCCGCGAAGTCCGTTGTTGCGTCGCGCGAGGGCTTCGGCGGTCACCGGGAAGAGCGCCGCGTCGCCCGCGTCGACCTGTGCCTGGTTCAGTTCGACGAAGCCACGGGTGCCGTTTTCGTAGGCGGCGAAAGCGACGGTGTGGTCGCGATGGGTGGCCAGTGCCCCGGCGAGCATGTAGGCGCCGACGAGGGCGATGCTGGAGCCCTGACCGGTCAGGAACGACGGGGCATAGGCGGCATCGCCGACGAGACCGACCCGGCCGCTGGACCAGCGGGGCAGGTGGATCTGGCTGACGGTGTCGAAGAACAGGTCGTCCGTGTCCTGCATGGCGGCGACCATGGTCGGGATCTCCCATCCGTCGTCGGCGAAGGTCGTGGCGACGAGGTCACGCTGTGCCTCGGGGACGCGGAGTACGTCGTAGGGTGGTTCGGGGAGGGCGACAACCAGGAAACCATGGAGCTCGTCGCTTCCCTTGACCGCGTAGAGCGCCGCCGCCCGGCCGGGGGAGTTCCAGATCACTCCTTCTTGGGAGAGGCCGAATTTGTTGGGCATGGTGAATCCGGCGAAGCAATATCCCAGATAACGGTGGTATTGCTCCTCGGGTCCGAAATTGAGTTCCCTGGTGCGCGAGTGCAGTCCGTCGGCACCCAGCACCAGATCGAAACTGCGCTGCGCGCCGCTGCGGAAGGTGACATCGACACCGTGCTCGTGTTCGGTGAGCGCATCGATGGAGTCGTCGAATACGTACTCCACTTCGTCCCGGGTGGCTCCGTGCAGGATTTCCGCCAGTGCCCCGCGAGGCACCTCGACATCACGTCCCTCGACTCCGCCGACCACCGTCTGCGGATGAACCGAGGCCACCTCGCTGCCATCGGAATCAAGGAAGGTCAGCCGTTGCGTTTCGATATTCGCTTCCTGGAGCTGCGGCAGGATTCCCATCCGGCGGGCCACCTCCAGTGCGGTGCCGCGCACGTCGATCGGATACCCACCGCCACGCAGTCCGGTGGATTTCTCCACCACCGTCACCGCGAAGCCGTACCGTTGCAGCCAGAACGCGACAGCGGGACCGGCGATGCTCGCCCCGGAGACCAGAACCGTACGTTGTGTTTTCATTTTTTCATCAACTCCGTCAGAGAGACGCCCGAGACGGCGTTTGGGGGCTGACGCGCGACTTTCGCACCAGCATGACAACGAGTACCGCGGCGATCGCGAATGCCGTGGTAGCGATCGTGATATAGGTGAAAACACCCGTTCCCGAGTTCACCGTTTCGCCGTTGGCGACCACGGTGGTCGACTTGAGCACCGCCGCGCCGACGAAGTTCAGCACCACCGATCCGATCGCGATGACGACCATGACCAGGCTGGAGACGATGCCCTGCCGGTCGGCGGGCGCCAGGCTGCCCGCCATGTTGAAGCCGGAGGTGCCGAGTGCGCCCACCGTGAAACCCAGCAGGAACGCGAAGAAGAGCGCGGCGGGGAACTGGGAGACACCGAGGAACATCCCGATGGTGCCCACCGTGCCGAGCGCGACTCCACCGGCCAGGGTCGAGGCCGGTCCGATGCGGGCGGCGAGCGCTCCGGCCACCGGGCCGCCGATCATCACGCCGATTCCCGGCGCCGCGAGCAGCAGAGCCACCGTTCCCTGGCCCGCCAGTCCGTATCCGAGTTGCTGATCCGCCGAGATGTCACCGATCAGGGGAACGAGCTGGAGCATGCTCTGGTACGAACCGGTGCTGAGCACGAGGACGAGGAGCGTGAGCACCAAGGGCGCGCCGAGGTTCCTGACGTCGATCAGGGAGTCGGGCTTCCGGCTCGATACCAGGAACCACCTGGCGAACGCGGTGATACCACCGACGAGGAGAACCAGGGGACCGAAGGCGAGCCAGCCGAACTCCGAGCCGAGGCTGACGTAACTGAGCACCCCGGCAAGGCCGCCGCCGAGGAGAAGGGCGCCCCCGACGTCGATCCGGCCCGGTGTCCTGATCAGGGATTCGGGAATGACCTTGCGCACGCAGATCGCCATCGTGACCGCGACGACGGCCGAGACGAGGAACAGGATCTGGAAGCCGAACTCCGCGGCCAGTTTCTCGGTGAGGAAACGGGAAGCGATGTTGAGCACCGCGGACCCGGAGGTCACGATGCCGACGATGACCATCGCGATCCGGGGTGCGCAGACGTCGCGGACGATCGCGACGGTGAGGAACATGGCGGCCACGGCCGCGCCCTGCAACAGGCGCCCGGGGATGAAGACCCAGATACTGGGAGCCAGCGCGCAGACGAGCGCGCCTGCGCAGCTGATCAGCAGGGTCAGCACGAGCACCTTGCGCTTGCCGTGGACGTCGGCGCTCTTCCCGAGCAGTGGCGCCCACATGACGCCCGCCAGCATCGCGCTGGCGTTGAGCCAGGCCGCCTGGTCGGTGCCGAAGTAGTCGAGCATTTCCGGAAGGACGAGCAGTGGTGCGGTGATGGCCGTGTCGACCATGAAGTTGACCAGAACGAGGACGGCCACCAGGCCGACGAGCCGTCCGTTCCACCTCGTGTGCGGTCCGGCGCCGATCCTGCTCTCGTGCATGAAGGACTCCTTGCGGCGGGATTCGGGGGAGACGGCGTACTCGCCTCACAAGAAACAACACTACACCGTGCAGTTTTCTGCGACTGAGAATAGGATGAGAACATGGCGACCCCGCGAGCGACCGCGCAGACACCAGGCAGGCGGCTGCGCGCCGAGGCCAAGCAAGCGGCCATCCTTGACGCGGCCGAGGCCCTGTTCGTCTCGGACGGGTACGAACTCACCAGCGTCGACGCGATCTCGGCGCGGGCCGGGGTGTCCAAACGCACCGTCTACGACCACTTCGGCGACAAGCAGACTCTCTTCCGATCCGTTCTCGGGCGCACCAACGACGCGGTGGTCGCGAGCGTGAGAGCGGCGATCGACGAGGAAATGGTCGACGGCAGGGACATCCGCGACGCCCTGCTCGGCTTCGCGCAGAGGGTGACGACGGAGATGTTCCCGACGTCGCACTACGTGACGTTCCGGCGGCTGAGTTCCCAGGCACCCGTGGCGCCGCGTCTGCCGGAGGCGGCGCGCGATGAGCCCGAACGGATGGTGGAGGAGCGGTTCGCGAAGTTCGCCGCGGATGGGAGGCTCCAGCTGACCGATCCGCGCCGCGCCATGCAGCACTTCATCGCACTGACGATGCGACTGGCCCTCGATGTGATCGACGAGGACCTGGCAGGCACGGTGGGCAGGCCGGAGATTCTCGCGATCCTCGCCGACGGCGTGGACGTGTTCCTTCGCGCCTACCGCTGACCCGTCCGGGTGTAGAGTTGTTGTTGTCCGAGAGCAACTCGCGCGCAGGCGGTCAAGCCGGCGCCTCGGTCCCTCTTCCGGCTCTTCATCGCCGGGGACGGGAGCACCGGCATGCAGTCGGGCCCGCACACCACCACCAAGGCCAGGAACGGCACCGAATCCCTCCACCCGGCCACCCGCCTCCGCCTGAAGCTCAAGCACCGACGCTCCTGGGTGCGCGACACCCAGGAACCGCGCTGAGCGACTTCAGTGAACACCGCGAGCGACGATCGTCGACAGCGCGCGGGCCCGGCTGGTTCCTAGCGTGGCGGCATGCTCAAGATCCTGCTTTCGCTCGCGCTCGTGGCTCCACCGGCCGTGGCTGACGCGTCGCACCACCTGAACTGGCAGCCCTGTCCCGAGGCGGGCACGGTTTCGATCCAGTGCACCGACCTGAACGTCCCGCTCGCCGAGCCCGGCGGTCGCCTGATCACGCTGAAGGTGGCGCGGCTGCCGCGACCGGCAAGAAGCGCGGCACGGTAATGATCAACTTCGGCGGACCGCAGGGCAACCAGATCGCGATCATGCGGTCCCAACCGCGGATCTTCGACACGTGGGACCCGCGTGGCTATCCAGGGCTCAGCAGTCCGGTGCTGGAGTGCGACTGGAGCAAGCACGCCACCGTTCCCGGCCGACCAGGCGGAGTTCGATCGGCTCGCCACGGCCAACAAGGCCAGGGGAGACCAGTGCCGTGCCAGTGATCCGGAGTTGTTCGACCACATGGACTCCGCGAGCGACGCTCGCGACGCCGACGTGATTCGCCAGGCACTGGGCGAAAACCGGATGAACTTCATCGGCACCTCGTACGGTGGTGTCATCGCGCAGTCCTATGCCCGGCAGTTCCCGGACGGGTGCGCATCATCTACGTCGACGGCACCGGCGACCACGGTGCGCGGAACTAGAGGCTGTCGCGCTCGACTTCGAGCGCTACCTGGGGCGGTTCCTCGACTGGGCGGGTCCGGGAACCGACCGACGCTGGCGGTCGCTGGTCGCCAAGGCCGACGTGGAGCCGGTTCCGGCCGGTACGGCCCGCTTCGACGGCACACAGCTGCGTGCGCTCGGCATTCGGAAGGTGACGCGCGGGCCGGATGCCTGGCCTGCCCTGCTGGCCGCCATCGGCTCCGCTGAGGCGGGCGACGCCTCCGGTTTCGCGGCGTCCGGTAGCGATCCGTATCCAGGGGTGCCCGGCGGCGGTGTCACGGAGTGCCTGGATGATCCCGCCCGCGCGACCACGCGGACGTCGCGCGTAGCGTCGAGCGTCTCAACCACGTCGCACCCAACGCAGGCGCCGCCTTCCCCTCGCCTGGCACCTGCCGACGACCTGTTCCGGCTGGCCCGCACCGGTCATCAATCCGCCGGCGCCGCTACCCGGCGGCCTGCCGCCGATGCTGGGCGCCGGTACCTGGCTCGACTTCAGCCCGACCGTGCGGGCGGTGGCCGAAGTCCCCGGCAGCCGGACGATCTATCACGACGGTCCCGGCCACCAACCTGTTCGGGGCGATGGCCAACCCGTGCGTGATCGACCACGTGAGCCGCTACGTCACCGATCGCGCACTCCCGCGGGAGAACACCAGCTGCTCCTGAGCGAACCGGCCTGACCGGGCTGGGCGGCCGCCCAGCCCGGTCAGGCGCCCAGTTCGTCGGGGAGTTCTTCACGGCGTTTGACGTCCAGCTTGCGGAACACCCGCGTCAGGTGCTGTTCGACCGTGCTGGCCGTGACGTACAGCCGGCTGGCGATCTCCCGGTTCGTGTAGCCCATGGCGGCCAGCGAGGCGACCCGTCGTTCCGAATCGGTGAGCTGCTTGATCCGGCTGGGCCGAGTCGCGACGGCGACCGTCGCCGGGGAGAGTTCGTCGCCGCCTTTGGGCAGGAGTTCCTCGCACAGGGGTTCCGCGTCGCAGCTGTTGGCCACGTACCACGCCCGGCGCACGATCCGGCGAGCCTGTTTCTGCTCACCGATCGCGTGCCTGGCCCGGCTCAGATCACGCAATGACCGGGCGAGTTCGTACTTGTCGCCGCGTTCCTCGAGGATGTCGATGGCTTCGGTGAGCAGCTGCGGCCGACGCTTCGCCGAACTGGTTTCGGCCAGCAGGCGCAACGACAGCGCCCTGGCGCGATCGCCGTCCGCGCCGGGGCGGGCGAGCTGGTCGAGCACGAGCCGCTTGGCCTGATCACGGTTGCCGAGCGCTAGCCACGCCTCGGCCGCGCTGGTCCGCCACAGGACCAGGCTGCTCCCGCTGAGCCCCCAGTCGTCCATCAGCTCACCGCACATCAGGAAATCCGCCAGTGCGGCCTGGCTGCGCCCGATGGCGAGGAAGTAGTGGCCGCGGGCGTGCAGGTAGTGCAGCCCGTAACGGTTCCTCAGCGCCGACGCCGGGATCGACTGGGTCGCGTACCGTGCCGCCTTCTCGAACTGGCCCATCCTGGTGTACGCGAGAATCAGGCTCCCGAGTGGAAACCCGACCGCGGAGGCCCATGACCCGGGGGACGCGTCGGCGAGCGCCCTGTTCGCGAGGTCCGCCGCCGCGGTCAGATCTCCCTGCCGCACAGCGATTTCGGCCTTGCAGGCGGAGAACAGCGAGCGCCACATGGGCATGCGGCGGGAGCCGGCTTCCTGGAGCAGGACGTCGCACCACGTGTTCGCGGTCTCCAGCTGGTCGGTGTAGATCAGCGCCAGCACCGCGAGCAGCCCGCCCTCCTCCTGGCCGGCGACGCTGTGCCCGAGGTGCAGTTCCCGCAGGACCTCCTCGGCTCTCGGCTTGATCTCCTGGCTCTGCCCGCGCACGAGCACGTCGGCCAGCACGGCCGACGCCCGCGGCACACTGCCTTCCCTGGCGGTCTTGAGGCCGCGGTCCGCCGGCGGCCGCACGCCACGGCGGGCGAGCAGTGGATACGTGCACGTCAGCCATCGGTCGACGGAGTGCAGTTCGTCGGCGGCTTGCGGGTCGTCCCGCAGTCCCGTGAGCACCTGCTCGGCCTCGCTCGTCCGGCCACGCCACAGCAACTGCCGCACCAGCGCGATGGTTTCGGGTGCCGCCAGATGCCCGGAGTCGGCGGCGTCGACCAGCGGCCCGAGGTGCCGGGCGGCCGTCGACGGGTTGATCCGCCATTCGATTTCCGCGAGCTTGGCCTCGACGGACGCGCGTGCCTGCGCATCGGGGCAGGATTCCAGCGCGCGTTCGAGCAGTTCCACCGCGAAACTCGCGTTCGCGGCGAGTGCGGCCAGCTCGGCGGCTTCGAGCAGGACGTCCTGGCTCCACGAGGTTTCCCTGTGACCGGCGGACATCAGGTGCCGTGCCACCGTCACCGCGGGCATGCCGAGGTCGTGCAAGAGCTTGGCGGCACGGCGATGCAGGTCCGCGCGCACGTCGGCGGGCAGTTCGTTCAGCACGCTGAGCCGGGCGACGTCGTGCCGGAAGGCGCCGCCGTGCAGGAGACCGGCTTCGGTCATCGCGTGCAGTGCCTGGACCACCAGCGCGGGGTCGGCCCCGGCGACACTGGCGAGTTCGGCGGGGGAGGCGTCCGCGTCGAGAACGGCCAGCGCGCGCACCGTGTCGAGCAGGACCGATTCGTTGCGGTACAGGCAGCTCAGAAATGCCTGGCCGTAGCCGTGCTCCTGCGCCTCGCCGGCGGAACTGTAGTCCTCGATCAACGCGTGGAGCAGCAGCGGATTACCGCCGGAGGCCTTGACCAGGTCGGTCGGGCAGCGGTCACCGGGGTCGCCGTCGGGCAGCTTCGCCAGGATGCGGGTGACCGCCTCCGGCGCCAGCGGGGCGAGTTCGATCCGCGCGCTTTCCGGCAGGCGGGCCAGTTCCGCGCGCAACGGCGGATAGGTCGACCGCAGATGTGAATCGTCGCTCACCAGCACCACGATCGAGCTCTGCGTGGCGCGGCGGAGCAGCTGGCCGAGGCACATCGCCGAGGCCACGTCGGCGTGGCGCAGGTCGTCGATCACGATCAGCAGCGGTTCCCCCTCCGCCAAGCCGATCAGTTCCATGCACAGCTGGTGGCCGAGCCGCACGATCGCCGCCTCGTCCGGTTCGGCGGGCTGCGGGAGTTCCATCGGCAGACCCGCCGCCCGGAACAGCTGCGCCACCACGCCGAACGGGAGCTCGCGCTCCGCGTGGGCGCAGTTGGCCAGCAGCACCGAGAAACCCCGGTCCGCGGCGCGCTCTGCGGTGTCCCGCAACACCGTCGTCTTGCCGCAGGCCAGTGGTCCCTCCACCAGCAGGACACCGCCCACCCCGGCCACCCCGTTGTCCAGCAACCGTTCCGGTACCGCCGGACTTGAGTCGTTCATGGTTCGCTCCACGAGCTCTCCCCCTCCGAAAAGCCGCTGCTTTGTTGTCGCACCGGAACCACAACGTCCAGCCCGCCGCGACGATTCCCTCTTGTCGAAGTTTCGATACACGGACTCATCGCGCCGACCGGCGCGTCACCGCAATGGCTCAGCGCTGAGCCGCGGAAGACATTTTTGACGCGTGTGTAACACCCTTCGGCAGATTGTCACATCGGGGATTCCGCGCCTCGATCGATATCCGCCCAACATACGTCGACCTCGCGAATCCGGCAAACGCCACCTGAGGATCCACTGAATGATCCGTATGCGGACGTGCAATTTCCGAAGGTGGTTTTCCGCTGGCCGGAGACAGTTCCTGGAGTCGCTCGAGGTGACGCGCCGGATCTGTTCGATGACGCGATGTTCGTACCGGATGGTGTCATTCTGTTGCCTGATCAATTCCGTTGAATGCAAGACTGCGTGATCTCAGGTTGACCTGGCATGGGCCACTCTGCCGCCGGGACGGCGCCCATGCTGGCAAGGCGACCTCCACCCGGGCTCCGTCACCCGGCCGGACTAGCGCAAACCTAGGTCTTCTTGCCATCCGGTGCCATGCGCGAGATTGCGGAGGTTGTGTTCAGAACTTGCGGTGTTGGACCGGACGGGCAACGGATTTGCCTGATCGACGTTCGTTCCGCGCCCTCGCCCCGCGCCACTACGGATTCGCGTACACTTTTTCCTGAGGTTTTCGAAACAATCGCGCGTTTTCGAGATTCAAACGACGAGGAATTCCTTGCTGCCCACTTTTCCCGCGCCTTCCGCCCAGTGGCGGTCGCTGGCCGTCCGGCACATTGTCTGGCCTGCCACGAGCACCGGCACGCTGGTGGCCGGCGTGGCAGGCATGAGCCTGCTGCTCGCCGAAGCGGGCCGGACCACCATCACCATTCGGGCAGGCGAACAACGCCGTCACCACGAATGGGCGCCGGGACGGCTTCTGCTGAATGGACCTGACCGTCCGGTGCGGGTCAGCTACCAGGCAACTGAAGAGCTTCGGGGTACCCTGGTTCGCGTCCCGCGGGAAACTGTCGAACGAACCGCCGGGAAACTCGAGCACCCCGACGTGGACTACGAGCGAATGGCCGACCTGCTGCCGGCCGACGACCCGTTTCTGCGAGGAATGGTCCGGGCGCTGGACGCGGCCTCGCGGAGCCGGGCAGGTGAACCGTACGCGGAGGCGGCCGCCGGTTTCCTCGTCGCGCATCTGCTCACCCACTATTCCATGCGATCCGCACGGACCACGCGTTTCCCGGAAACCGAAAACGCCCGCATCCAGGCGGTGATCACGTTGATGCGCGACCATCTCGACGAGCCGCTGACCTTGGCCGATCTCGCCGACGAGGTCTATCTCAGCGTTTACCACCTGGCGCGGGTCTTCAAGGAGGCCACCGGGGAAACCCCGCGCCGGTATCTCACCCGGTTGCGCCTCGAACGGGCCGAACGCCTGTTGCGGGACAGCGATCTGGCGATCGCCGAAATCGCCCCGCTGTGCGGTTTCGCCAGCCCCAGTGCGCTGTCGAACGCGTTCCTGCGGAAAACGGGCAAGCGCCCTTCTTCGTACCGCACTTCGTGAAACCGGTTCGGATTCCGCTGGGCGGGTTCACTCGATGGAGGATGTTCCGTCCCCGTCGGCCGCGGTGCTGATCCGTTTGCCGATCTCACGCAGTTGTTTCTGCTGGGCCGCGGTCAGCGGGTCGAAGACGAGTTTGCGTACTTCGGCGACGTGCCCGGGGGCGGCGTCCTCGATTTTCTGCCAGCCGGCGTCGGTGAGGACCGCCAGGGTGTAGCGCCCGTCGGCCGGGTCGGGCCGTCGTCGCAGCCACCCCTGGTTCTCCATGCGCTTGACCACGTGCGACAGCCTGGACAGCGAACCGTCGGCCAGTACCGCGAGGCTGCTCATCCGCAGGGTTCGTTCCGGCGCTTCGGAGAGTCCGGCCAGTACCTGGTATTCGAAGAAGCTGATCCCGGAGTCACACTGCAGCTGCGCGTGCAGCGCGGCCGGCACCCTGATCAGCACGCTCGCCAATGCCACCCAGGTCTCCCGCTCCTGTTCGTCGAGCCAGCGAGGTTCGTCCGCGTTCATGATCTCCGTCCTGGCTCGCCTGCGCCTGGTCCATCCAACCAGGTTCGACTTGAAGGGTCAAGTGAGATGACTTGACGCTTCAAGTCATCTCTTGCTAGCTTCTGGCCAGGTAGTCACCTAGAACTCGGAGATGTCGAACTCATGAACGTCGTGTTGTGGGTCATCGCGGGCTTGCTCGCAGCCGCCTTTCTCGGGGCGGGGGCGATGAAGCTGGCCCAGCCGAAGGAGAAACTGGCCGCTTCGGGGATGGGCTGGGCAGGCGACTACTCGGCCGGCTCGGTCAAGGCGGTCGGTGCGGTCGAAGTGCTCGGCGCACTCGGCCTGATCCTGCCGGCCGCGTTCGGCGTCGCCGTCATCCTGACCCCGGTCGCGGCACTCGGCCTGGCGATCGTGATGGTCGGCGCGGTTGTCGTGCACATCCGCCGCAAGGAGAACCAGGCGCTCGCCGCTCCGGTGATCCTGCTCATCCTCGCGGCCGTCGTCACCTGGGGCCGCTTCGGCCCGTATGCCTTCTGAGCGAACACAAGCACGACTGGAGCGCGGCACCGGAACAAGGTGCCGCGCTCCAGTCGTTCCCGGCGTGCTCACCGTCGCGGAAAGGAAGGGGGTACAGGGGGGCTGGATAGGGGAAGCGGCGCCGTTTCTTCGGCAAGACTGGAGTTCGCAGGAGTCATGGCGTGGCCACCGGCCGGGCGATCCTGTCTTGTCCGTTGCCGAAGGTATTGGGTGATCAACGTGCTGGTGCTTGGCCTCAACGGGAACTTCTCCACCCGGGACTCCGATCTGGTGCCGATGATGTCCGAGTTCTTCTTCCACGACGCGTCGGCGTCGCTCGTCCGCGACGGCGAGTTGCTCGCGGCGGTCGAGGAGGAGCGGCTCAACCGGATCAAGAAGACGACCAAGTTCCCGGTCAACGCCATCCGGGCGTGCCTCGACGCGGCCGGGGTCACCCCGGACGACATCGACGCGGTCGGGTTCTACTTCCGCGAAGAGCATATGGACAACGTGCTCAACCACCTCTACACCGAGCACCAGCGGGCGCCGGTCCGCTACTCGCGTGAACTGATCAAGCAGCGGCTCAAGGAGGAGTTCGACTGGGACCTCCCCGACGAGAAGCTCGTCTACGCCCCGCACCACGACGCGCACGCGATGTCGACCTACCTGCACTCCGGAATGCGGGAGGCGCTGGTGGTCGTCCTGGACGGTCGTGGTGAGGAGAACTCCGGCACGATCTACCGCGCGGAGGACGGCAGGCTGGAGAAGCTCGCCGACTACGGGGTGATGAACTCCCTCGGCGTGCTCTACCTGAACGCGACCCAGTTGCTGGGCTACGGCTTCGGCGACGAGTACAAGGTAATGGGCCTCGCGCCCTACGGCGACCCGTCGACCTTCCGCGAGCTGTTCGCGAAGCTGTACACGCTGCGGGAAAACGGCGAGTACGACCTGCACCCGAACCTGACCGTGCCGAACTTGCTCAGCCCGCTGTTCCTCGAGCACGGCTTCACGCCCCGGCGCAAGGGCGAGGCATTCACTCAGCGGCACAAGGACTTCTCCGCGGGACTGCAGGAGGCAGTGGAGACGATCGCGCTGCACGTGCTCGGGCACTGGGCGGCGGCCACCGGCCTGTCGGCCCTGTGCTTCGGTGGCGGCGTGGCGCACAACTCGAGCCTCAACGGCGTCATTCTCGGTTCGGGCCTGTTCGACGAGGTTTTCGTGCACCCGGCCTCCCACGACGCGGGCGCGGGCGAAGGCGCCGCCTTTGTGGCGATGGCCGAGCTCGGTCACCGCGTCGCACCCGGCGACCGGCTGCGAAGTGCCAGTGTCGGCCCCGATCTGGGCACCGAGGTGCAGATCGCCGACCGGCTCGCCGACTGGGGTTCGGTGGTCGAGTTCGAACGCCACGACGACATCGTGGACAGTGCGGCGCGGTTCCTCGCCGACGGCTCGGTGCTGGGCTGGGCGCAGGGACGGTCGGAGTTCGGCCCCCGTGCGCTCGGGAACCGCAGCATCATCGCGGACGCGCGGCCCAGCGAGAACCAGACCCGGATCAACGCGATGGTCAAAAAGCGCGAGAGCTTCCGCCCGTTCGCGCCGGTGGTCACCGCCGAGGACGCCAGGACCTACTTCGACCTCCCCGAAACCGAAGCGGCTTACGAGTTCATGTCGTTCGTCGTGCCGGTGCGGGAGGACCGCCGGAACGAACTCGGCGCGGTGACCCACGTGGACGGCACCGCGCGGGTGCAACTGGTCGACGCGGAATCGGGTCCCCGGTTCCACCGGCTGGTCAGCCGGTTCGGGGAACTCACCGGTACGCCGGTGTTGCTCAACACCTCGTTCAACAACAACGCCGAGCCGATCGTGCAGAGCGTGGACGACGTGGTGACCTCCTTCCTGACCACCGATCTCGACTACCTGGTGGTGGACGACTTCCTGGTGCGGCGCAAGGGCGAACGGCTCGACCTCGACCTGCTGGTGCCCGCTTTCCGTGCGGTGACACGGCTCGTCGAGCGGATCGGCCTCGGCGGGCCCGAGCGGGAGATCCACCTGGAGTACTCGGGTGGCCCGGTGGCACCGATTTCCGCGCAGCTGTACCAGCTTCTCGCGACGGCCGACGGGAGCACCACGCTGGGCGCGCTCGCCGAAGCCGCCGGAGCGGATCCGGACGGCGTGCGCGAGGAACTGTACGACCTTTGGCAGCAACGCTTCCTGACCCTGACGCCGGCCTCCGCCTGACATGCAGCACACGATCGATGGCCATCGCGACGCCGCATCCGTGGCGGACGGGCTGAACGACGACATCCTCAAACTGCTGAGCATGCTCTCCGGGCACCCCGCGCGCTCCGACGCACTGGTCGAAGCGTGCGTGGCCTGCCTGGAAGCGGCGCAGTGCCTCGCGGGCCTGGTGGCGGGCGGGATCCCGATCACCACCGACCGGCAGGGCGAGGATGCGGTCCACGCGATACGGGCGGCTTCGCTGGCCGTCCGGTCCGCGCTGGTGGAGGCGGATGACGAGCGCCGGACGCAACTGGCGGACTGACAACCGAGGACGGTACGGCATGAGCTACCTGGGAATCGACATCGGCGGTACCAAGGTCGCCTTCCGGGCCGAGTCGCCGGCCGGTGAAGTGGCCGAGTTCTCCTTCGCCTGGCCGGAATGGGACCGCGGGGCGCCGGAGGACCTCCGGTTGCTCGCGGACGGGCTCGCGAAGCTGGCCGCGTCGGTGCGTGAACCGATCACCGCGGCCGGCGTCGCGTTTCCGGCCACTGTGGACCGAACCGGCAGGGTGGTGACCTGGCCGGGACGGCCGAGTTGGTCCGGAATGGACTTCGACGCGGCACTGCGGGCTTTGCTGCCCGGGGTTCCCGCGCGCTTCGCCGATGACGGCGACCTCGCGGCGCTCGCCGAGGCACGCGTGGCGAACTGCGCGAACCTGGTCTACTTCGGGGTCGGGACGGGGATCGGGGGCGGGATCGTGCTCGACGGCCGTCCCCGCCCTGGGCTCGCCCGTGCCTCCTGCGAACTGGGACATCTGGTGGTGGACCGCTTCGGCGAACGGTGCGATTGCGGCCGTCGCGGCTGCGTGCAGGCCGTCGCCTCAGGTCCGGCGACGTTGCGCCGGGCGGCGCGAGCGCGAGGCGCCGCGGTGACACCGGCGGAACTGCGGCGCGGGCTGGCGAACGCGGAGCGGTGGGCGGAAACCGCGATCATCGAAAGCGCCGGCGCGCTCGCGGCGGCGGTGGTGAGCGTCGGCGAGCTGTGCGACCCCGGACTGTCGGTGATCGGCGGCGGCTTCGCGACCGCGATGCCGGGCTTTGTCGACCTGGTCGCCCTGCACGTGCGGTCGCTGGTGCGCCCCGGCCACGAGCCGGCACCCGTGCGGCCCGCCGTCCTCGGTGGGCTGTCCTCTTTGCACGGTGCGGTGCTCGTGGCCAGGGAGGCGGCGGGCGTTCAGTCCGCGGAGATCTCCAGCAGGGCGCTTGCCGCGAGCCGGTAACCGAGCGCGCCCATGCCGACCACCACACCACTGGCCAGCGGCGCCAGCACCGAATCGTGCCGGAACTGCTCGCGCGCCCAGACGTTGGACAGGTGGACCTCGATCCACGGCCGGGGATAGTTGGCGAGCGCGTCGCGCAGGCTCCAGCCCGCGATCATCAGCGCGCCCGGATTGACGATCGCGCCGACCGTGTCGTAATTGTCCTGGAGTGCGCCGATCAATTCGCTCTCGGCGTCGGACTGGAAGGCGATCACCTCCCAGCCGCGTCCGGTGACCGCCGCGGTGACCGACTTCTCGATGTCGTCCAGCGTGTCCGTGCCGTAGATATCTGTTTCGCGGCGGCCGAGAATGCCGAGATTGGGCCCGTTCAGCAGAAGCACCTGGTCCAAGGGAGTTCCTCACTCTCGTTTCGTACGCCGGTTCGGCCGGGTTTCCGATGCTAGCAAGGAAAACCGCGACCGGTCGGCGAGTGCGGGACGCTGACGTGCACAGGGGGTGGTCAGGGGGTGTGCAGGGGATTGGGGGGTGCGTTATGCCGAGGGTAGCGTGGAATTGTCTGGCGCACCGTTCTGTGCGCGCTTTGTCCGACTGTTTTCGTCAGGTGGGAGAGCGGTAAGAAATGGGTAACAATATGCAGGAGCTGGAATTCCCGTCCTGGCCCCAGTACGGCGACGAGGAGCGGACGGCGCTGCACCGTGCGCTGGACCAGGGCCAGTGGTGGCGCATCGGTGGCAACGAGGTCGACACCTTCGAACGCGAATTCGCCGACCACCACGGAGCCGAGTACGCGCTGGCGGTCACCACCGGCACGCACGCGCTGGAACTGGCGCTCCAGGTGCTGGGGGTGACGCCCGGCAGCGAGGTCATCGTGCCCGCGTTCACCTTCATTTCCTCCTCGCAGGCCGCCCAGCGGCTCGGTGCGGTGGCCGTCCCGGTCGACGTGGACCCCGGCACCTACAACCTCGACGTGGCGGCCACCGCGGCCGCGATCACCTCGAAGACCAGCGCGATCATGCCGGTGCACATGGCCGGACTCGTCGCCGACATGGACGCGCTGGCGAAGCTGTCCGCCGATTCCGGGGTGCCGCTGCTGCAGGACGCCGCTCACGCACACGGTGCGCTGTGGCGGGGCAAGAGAGTCGGCGAGCTGGGTTCGGTGGCGGCGTTCAGCTTCCAGAACGGCAAGCTGATGACCGCGGGTGAAGGCGGTGCCGTGCTGTTCGGCGACGCCGAGCTGTACGAGACCGGTTTTGTCCGGCACAGCTGCGGCAGGCCGCGGGAGGACCGCGGCTACTTCCACCGCACGTCGGGCTCGAACTTCCGGATGAACGAGTTCTCGGCCGCCGTGCTGCGTGCCCAGCTGGGACGGCTCGAAGACCAGATCACCGTGCGGGCGCAGCGGTTCCCGATGCTCACTGGGCTGCTCGCGCAGATCGACGGCGTCGAACCGCAGGCGGCCGATGACCGCTGCGATCGCAATCCGCACTACATGGCGATGTTCCGGCTGCCGGGTGTCACCGAGCACCGGCGCGCCGAGATCGTCGACGAGCTCATCGCGCGCGGCCTGCCCGCGTTTGTCGGCTTCCGCGCGATCTACCGCACCAACGCTTTCTGGGAGGCCGGGGCGCCGGACGAGTCGGCGGAGGAGATCGCCCGCCGCTGCCCGAACGCCGAAGCGCTGACCACGGACTGCGTGTGGCTGCACCACCGCATGCTGCTGGGCAGCGAGGAACAGATGCACACCGCGGCCTCGATCGTCGCCGACGTGGTCGGCCGCCGATGAGCCCGCGACCGGTCCGCGTCGCGGTGATCGGCCTCGGCTGGGCGGGCCGGACGATCTGGCTGCCCCGGCTGCGCGCACATCCGGCCTTCGAGGTCGTGGCGCTGGTCGAGCCGGAGCCGGTGCAGCGGGCCAGCGCGGCCAGGCAGGCGGACGGGATCACCATGTACGGCTCGGCCGATGAGCTGCGGCCGGATTCGGTGGATCTTGCCGTGGTCGCGGTGCCCAACCACCTGCACGCCCCGGTCGCCGACCAGGTGCTCGCCGCCGGCATCCCGGTGTTCCTGGAGAAACCGCTGTGCCTGAGCCAGGCCGAGGTGGACCAGTTGGCTGCGGCGGAGTCCGCGGGCGGGCTGCTGCTCGGCGGGAGCGCGGCCCGCTACCGCGCCGACGTGAGCGCGTTGCGGGAGCTGAAGGACTCACTCGGCGAGATCCGGCACGCCGAACTCTCCTGGCGCCGTGCCCGTGGGGTGCCCACCGGCGCCGGCTGGTTCACCACCAGGCAGCTCGCCGGCGGCGGGGCGCTGGTCGATCTGGGCTGGCACCTGCTGGACATCGCCGGCTTCCTGCTGGGCCCGCTGAGCTTCGAGCAGGTGGTCGGCACCGTGTCCGCCGACTTCGTGAACGGCAGCTCGTTCCGGGCCGCGTGGCGGAAAGAAGCGGCAGGCGGCCTCGGCGACGTCGAGGACACCGCACACGGATTCCTGGTGAGCACCGAAGGGATCTCGGTGGCGCTGCGAGCGAGCTGGGCCTCCCACGAGGCGACCGACCGCACCACGTTCCGGCTCGAAGGCAGCGAAGGCACCGCCGAACTCCGGTGCACGCTCGGCTTCAGCCCGAACCGGGAAGACGGCTCGATGCTCACGCACACCGTCGGCGGGGAAATCGTCCGCGCCGAGCGGCTGGACGAGCCGATCGGCACGGAATACGACCGCCAACTCGACGAACTGCCCGCGCTGCTCGCCGATCCGGCAGGCCGCGGTCACGCGGTACGCGACGCCCGCCGGGCGATCGACGTCATCGAACGAATCTACGCCTCCGCGGCGCTCGGCCGGTCAAGACAGCCGTTGCCCGCCGCGGTCGGCTGAAGGGAGTGGGCTCATGAAAACCCAGCACCCATCCGTGGTCGTCTTCGACCTCGACGGCGTACTAGTGGACAGCTTCGAGGTCATGCGAGCGGCGTTCACCCTCGCCTACGCGGAGGTCGTCGGTGACGGTGAGCCGCCGTTCGCGGAGTACAACCGGCACCTCGGCCGGTACTTCCCGGACATCATGCGGATCATGGGGCTGCCACTGGCGATGGAGGAGCCGTTCGTCAGGGAGAGCTATCGGCTGGCGGATCGCGTGGAGGTCTTCCCCGGCGTGCGCGAGCTGGTGACCATTCTGCGGGACAACGGAATCGGACTGGCCATCGCCACCGGGAAGAGCGGTGAACGGGCCAGGTCGCTGCTGGCGCGACTTGACCTGCTCGACCTGTTCGACCACGTCATCGGCTCCGACGAGGTCGCCAGGCCCAAGCCCGCGCCCGACATAGTGCGGCACGCGATGGCGTTGCTGGGCGCGGACCCCGGCGAGGTGATCATGGTGGGCGACGCGGTGACGGACCTGCAGAGCGCGAAGGACGCCGGTGTCACCGCCGTGGCCGCGATGTGGGGCGAAACCTCCGAAGCGGAACTGCTGCGCGCCGGACCGGACGCGATCGTGCGGACGCCGATGGAACTGCTGACCCTGTGCGGACTCGACCAGCGGAGCCCGGTGTACTGAGCTGATCAGTGCGCCTGGGGCATCGCGGCCAGCGTGCGCGCGACGACCTCCTCGGGCACGTCCCGGACCAGTTCGGGGCCGTCCGGTCCGTCCAGCACGAAGCTCAGGCCGGTGGTCGCTTTCTTGTCCAGCCGCATCAGCGCGACCAGGCCGGGCCCGTCGACGCCGGCAGGCAGATCGGCCGGGAGTCCGTAGCGCTCCACCACTTCGCGGTGCTCGCCGACGCGCGCCGCGTCGATCCGGCCGAGCTCACCGGCGAGCAGGCCGGCGAACACCGTGCCGATCGCCACCCCCTCGCCGTGCCGGAGGTCGAAGTCGGTGGCGCGCTCCAGCGCGTGGCCCAGGGTGTGGCCGTAATTGAGCAAGTGCCGCGCCCCGGTGTCGCGCTCGTCGGCCGAGACGATCCCGGCCTTCAGCGAGACACTCGCGACGATCTGCTCCAGCAGCGGCAGGCGGTCGATCCCTGGCGCCCCGATGAAGTGGCACCGGGCAATTTCCCCGTACCCGTTGAGTCGTTCCCGCTCGGGCAGAGTGGCCAGGAAGTCGAGGTCGCAGAGCACCGCGCTGGGCTGCCAGTAGGTGCCGACCAGGTTCTTGCCCTCCGGCAGGTTCACCGCGGTCTTCCCGCCGACGCTCGCGTCGACCTGCGCGAGCAGCGAGGTCGGCAGGTGGATCACCGGCACACCCCGGTGGTACAGCGCGGCGGCCAGGCCAACGGCGTCGGTTGTCGTGCCGCCACCGCAGGACACCACCACATCCGACCGCGTCAGGCCGAATTCGACGAACCGGCTGCACAGCTCCGCCACGGTCGCCAGGGTTTTGTTCTTCTCCCCGTCCTGTGTGGTCAGCACGGTGCACGGCACGCCGGGGTCGGGCGTCTCCGCTTCCGGTCGGGCGGTGACCACCACCGCCTTGCGCGCACCGAGGTCGCGGACGATGCCGAGAAGTGTCTGCCGCGCACCGGAACCGATGTGCACGGAGTAGGAACGCTCGGCGAGATCGACGTCGACGCGCCGGATTTCGGGCATGGGGTGCTGGCCTTTCGGACCGGGATCGCTGATGGCTGAAGCGTATTACGGCGGCACGGTGGGCAAACCGGATTGAGGGGGGCCTCCGGGGATCGGTCAGGGGGGCCGGGTGGCGCCGGCGCGGCCGAAACTGGCCATGCCTGCTTAGCGATCGTGACCACTCAGTGGGAGGTGTGCCGGCATGCTGCGTACCGACCTGATCCGCCCGGTGCCGGATCTGCTGCGGGAAAACGCTGTCCGCCATGCCGATCGTGTCGCCTATTCGGATGGACGGCGGTCGGTCACCTACGCCAGGCTGGAAACGCGGACCCGGCGGGTGGCCGGGCACCTGGCCGGGCTGGGTCTGCACTCCGGCGACCGCGCGATGATCTGCCTGGGAAACCGGGTCGAAAACGTCGAAAGCTATTTCGCGTTGACGCGGGCGGGCGCGGTGGGTGTTCCGGTCAGCCCGTGGTCGACCGACGCGGAACTGTCCTATTTGCTCGACGACAGCGGCGCGCGCCTGGTCGTCACCGATGCCGCGCACGCCGCGCAGTTCGGCCGATTGCTCGGTGGGCACCCGGAACTGCGGATCGTGCTGGTGGGCACGGGCGCACCGCCGCCTCGCTGCGTTTCCTACGAAGCGTTGGCGGCGACCGAGCCCGTCGCGCCCGCCCGTGACGATCTCGGCCTGGATGAGCCGGCTTGGATCGTCTACACCGCCGGTACCACCGGGAAGCCGAAGGGCGTGGTGTCGACCCAGCGGAATTGCCTGTGGTCGGTGGCGGCGTGTTATGTGCCGATTCCGGGGTTGTCTTCGGCTGACCGGGTGCTGTGGCCGTTGCCGTTGTTCCACAGTTTGTCGCATATCGTCTGCGTGCTGGGTGTGCTGGCGGTGGGTGCGTCGGCGCGGATCCTGCCGGGCTTTTCGGCGGACGAGGTGCTGGCCGCGATGCGCGAGTTCCGGCCGTCGGTACTGGCCGGGGTGCCGACCGTCTATCACCAGCTCGTGCGCGACGGTGGTGCCGGGGTCGGTGGTTTGCGCGTGTGTCTGGTGGGCGGCGCGGTGCTACCGGCAGGCCTGCGGCGGTCGTTCGAGGAGTTGTTCGGTGTTCCCCTGATCGACGCGTACGGCAGCACGGAGACCTGTGGCGCGATCGCGATGAACTGGCCGTCCGGCGGGCGGGTCGAGGGTTCGTGCGGGCTGCCGGTGCCGGGGGTCGCGGTGCGGTTGGTGGCATCCGGGATCGATGTGGACGCCGGGTGCGAGGGCGAGGTGTGGGTCCGCGGCCCGAACGTGATGGTGGGGTACCACAATCGGCCGGAGTTGACCGCCGAAGTGCTCGGGGCGGGCTGGCTCCGGACCGGTGACCTGGCTCGGTTCGACGAGTCCGGGTTCCTGACGGTGACGGGCCGCGTCAAGGAGTTGATCATCCGGGCGGGGGAGAACATCCATCCCGGTGAGGTCGAGGACGTGGTGCGCGGCGTTCCGGGCGTGGTCGATGTCGCGGTGGTGGGAAAGCCGCACGAGGTGCTTGGTGAGGTTCCGGTAGCGTATGTGGTGCCGGACCCCGATGGCTTCGATCCGGCCGAGCTGCTGGCCGTCTGCCACGAACGACTGTCGTATTCCAAGGTGCCGGAAGAGGTCTACGAGATCGCGATGATCCCGCGCACCGTTGGCGGGAAGATCACCCGCCACGTGCTGCTGGAGCAGCCGGCGCGGCTGCGGGCGGCCGGCAGCGGCCAGTACGGTTCACTACTCCGCCTGGACTGGGTGCCCTGCTCACTGCTGTTCGACCCGCCCGCGCTGACCGGTTCACTGGCGGTCGCCGGACCGGACGCGGCCGAACTGGTGGCGGGACTGCGTGCGGTCGCGGACGGCGACCTGCGTGCCTACGCCTCGCTCGGTGAGGTCCGCGCGGAACCGGTACCCGATGTGACGGTGCTGGTGGTGCCGGAGCGCGGTGGCCCCGAGGACGTGGCCGAGGCGGTCGGCGACGGTGTCCGGAGCATGGTGGCCGAGCTGACGGCCTGGCTCGCCGACGAGCGCCTGTCCGCGTCGGCGCTGGTGGTGGCCACACGTGGTGCGGTGGCCACCAGCGAGCGGGAGGACGTCGGCGAGCTCCGGCGCGCGCCGCTGTGGGGCGTGCTGCGTTCGGTCCAGGCGGAGCACCCCGGCCGGATTCGCGTGGTGGACGTGGAAACCCTGGACGGCGCCGAAACCGGTGCCGCCTTGATCAGCGCGGTGACCGGGCCGGACCCGCAGTCCGCGGTGCGCTCCGGTGTGGTGTTGGTGCCCCGGCTGGCCAGGGTGGCAGTGCCTGCCGAGCCCGTGCCCGCCATCGAACCGCGGGGCACCGTGCTGGTCGCGGGCGCGGACGGCCTGCGCGGGGCGGCGATCGCCCGCCATCTGGCGACCGCGCACGGTGTCCGGCAACTGCTGTTGATGAGCGCGGACGGCTGGCCGGACGCGGCCGCCGCGGAGCTGACGGCCGATTTCGCGGCCATAGGCGCGGAACTCACCCTCGAAACCGGCACGGCAGCCGACCGCGGGACCCTCGAATCTCTGCTGAGCAATGGGAAACAGCCCATCGCCGGAGTGGTGAACGCGGAGGAGACCGGCAGCCGGTACCCGCTGGAAGCCGTGGTGCGGGGCATCATCAACCTGCACGAGCTGGCCAGGGACGCCGGCTTGTTCGTCCTTGTCACGTCGGCGGGCGGGGTGCTCGGCGGCCGGGTGGAGCAGGCCGCGGCGGACGCGTTCGGCGTGGCCCTGATCCAGCGGCGTCGTCACCGCGGCCTCCCCGGGCTGGCGCTGGCCTGGGGCCCGCTCGCCGAGGAGGGGCGATCGCGGTTCCCCGGCATCGGCACGATGTCCACGGTGGACGGGCTGGCCATGGTCGACGCGGCGCTCGCCGCGGACCAGGGCGCGCTGTCCGTGCTGCGGATCGACACCCGGGACCTGCGCGGGCCGGTGCCCGCGGCCGTGCTGCACGACCTGATCGACCTGTCCATGGAGGGAAGTGAAGATGTCAGCCTCGGCAGCTGAACCGGCGGATGTGCTCATCGTGGGGTACGGCCCGGTTGGCCAACTGCTGGCGGTCCTGCTCGCGCAACGCGGATGGCAGGTCACCGTACTGGAGCGGTGGCCGGCCCCGTTCGGGATGCCGCGGGCGGTGGGTTTCGACAGCGAAGCCGCCCGGATCCTCGCCGCGGCCGGAATCGGCGACAAGTTCGCCGAGTTCGGAGAGCCGTCACGGGAGTACGCCTGGCGCAACGCGCGCGGGCAGACGCTGACCGAGTTCGACGTGGCCGAACACGGGCACTGCGCCTGGCCGGACTCGACCTCGTTCTACCAGCCTGCCCTCGAGTCGGCGTTGATCGGCCGCGGCGCGAGCCTGCCGAACCTGCGTGTGCTGCGCGGGCACACGGTAGTGAGTTCGACCGAGGACGCCGACGGCGTGGAACTGGTCGCCGAGGCGGCCGACGGCACCGCACGGACGTTCGCCGGACGCTGGCTGATCGGCTGCGACGGGGCAGGCAGCTTCGTCCGCGACCGGATCGGCACGACGATCACCGATCTCGGCTTCGCCCACGACTGGCTGATCTGCGACGTCACCCTGCACGAACCCCGCGAGTTCAAACCGAACAACCTGCAGATCTGCGACCCCGCCCGGCCGCGGACCGCCGTGTCGGCCGGGCCCGGACACCGGCGCTGGGAGTTCATGCGCCTGCCGGGGGAGCAGAAGTCCGGCTTCGGCACGGTCGAGAACGCGTGGCGCCTGCTCCGCCTGGTCGACGTCACGCCGGAGAACGCCGAGCTGCACCGCCACGCCGTCTACACCTTCCGTGCCAGCTGGGCGGATCACTGGCGGTCGGGCCGGATGTTCATCGCGGGGGACGCGGCGCACCTGATGCCACCGTTCGCCGGGCAGGGCATGTGCTCGGGTTTCCGCGACGCCGCGAACCTCGCCTGGAAGCTCGACCTGGTGCTGGCGGGCCGGGTGGACGACCGGCTGCTGGACAGCTACGCCACCGAACGGCGAGCCCACGTGCGGCACGCGGTGACCATGTCGGTCGAGCTCGGCAAGGTGGTGTGTGTGGTGCGGCCCGCCGCCGCGGCCGACCGTGACGCGGCGATGCTGACCGCGCGCGAGCGGAACATCGAACCGCCCGCGGTGCAGCGCACGGCGGTGAAGCCGCTGGAAACCGGTTTCCTGCGTCAAGGCGCGGAGTACGCGGGCGATTCCACGCCGCAGGCACGCGTGCGCAAGGGCGGGCGGACCGGCCTGTTCGACGACGTCGTCGGGCTGGGATTCGTGCTGATCAGCAGTGTCGACGTCACCGCCGTGCCGGGCATGCACCAACTGGAGTCGCTGGCCGCGGTGGGGACGCACCTGGTGCGAGTGGTCCCCGCCGGAACCACGGACCTCGGCGAGCACGACGTCGTCGATGCCGAGGGGACCTATCTGCCGTATCTGGCGAAGATGAACGCGGTGGCCGCGCTGGTCCGCCCGGACTTCTACCTTTTCGGCGTCGCGCGGGACGAGGCCGAGTTGCGGGAAATGGTGGACGACTTCGCGCGCCGGCTCACAGCCGAGCCGGTAGTGGCGCGAATTCGAGAAGCGAGTTCGCGCTGACGGGGTCGTTCAGCAGTCGGCGCAATATCGAAGCCGCCAGTGCGAGGGTGTCCTCCGGCAGGCCGAGCACGGCGGAATTGTTCTTGGCGTGTTCGAACAGCAGGTAGTTCACCGGAGTGGCGTTGGACGCGGGCCTGGCATCGACAATCCGCGTCACCAGGTGCAGTTGACGCTGCCACACTTCCCGGAGCCGCTCGTCGTCGAGCAGGTCCGCGGCCCGCGCGTGGGCCGCGTCCGCCCGCCGCCCGGCCAGCCCGGCCAAGGCGACCCGCCGGGCCGGTGACATCCGGCGAGTCCAGTGTTCCCAGCAGGAGAAGAGAAAGAAGCCGCGGGCGCCGTCGGGAACCGGGCCGAGCAGTGACCACAGGTGCAGCATCGCCGTCGGCAGGCTGGACCGCTCGGTGGGTTCGCCCGCGTGGCACAGGTCGAGTGCGAGTTCGCTGGCCGCCATCGCCAGTTCCTCGGCACGCCGCCTGCCGGACGGATCGGTGAACTGCCGGGTCGGCGGTTCCGCCGGGTGCGCGCTGGGGAACTCCCGCACTATTTCGCGACGAATCGCGGCGTGGACCCAGAGCCCGAAGCCGTTTTCGCGCCGTTCGAGGAACCAGCGCCCATCGGTGCGAATCGCTCGAACTCTTGCCAATTCCTTTCTCCATGCCGCCAATCTCGGCTCGGCGACATCGCGGTCACGCAGGTGGATGTACAACCAATTGTCGGTCATCGACTCGACTCCCGGATCGCTGGTGGGCCTGACAAAGGTGTAGCACCGGAATCGTCTCCGAAATGCTCCTGCGGCGTAGTCAGGGATGCTTAGGGGGTCCGCTGGGGTGAGTTCTGTTCCGGTGCGGGGCGGACGCTTCCGACGTCCAGCGCTGGGCCGACCGGGGCGTACAGGGGGGTTGCTAGGGGGATCCGGGGACTTTTCTGGCGCTAGTCTCGCGTTCGCGAAGGAAATTCGGTACAGCGCGGAGGTTGGCGAAGTCATGAGTAGCCCTGGCACGACGTTCACGAGTCTCGACCCGGAAGTGGCCGGTGCTTATCAGCTGGATCCGGCCCACAGTCGTATCGGATTTGTCGCCCGGCACGCGATGGTGACCAAGGTCCGTGGCAACTTCAACGATTTCGCGGGCACCCTGGTGCTGAACGCCGACGAGCCTGCCAAGTCGAGCGCGAACGTGTCGATCGAGGTCATCAGCGTCGACACGCGCAGCAATATGCGCGACAACCACCTGCGGTCGGACGAAGTGCTCGACCCCGAGCACTTCCCGCAGATCACCTTCATCAGCACCGAGGTCGAGCGGATCGGTGACGCGGAGTTCCGGATGACCGGCGACCTGACCATCCGCGGCACCACCAGGCAGATCGACATCGACTGGACCTTCGGCGGGATCGCCAAGGACCCGATGGGCAGCCTCCGCAGCGGTTTCGAAGGCAGGGCCGAGATCAACCGCACCGATTTCGGCATCACCTTCAACGTGCCGCTGGAATCGGGCGGCGTGCTGGTGTCGGAGAAGATCGTGCTCGAATTCGAGGTCTCCGCGATCAAGGAAGCCGAGTAGCTTTCCCCTCGACAGCCGCGTTCCGCCGATCCTGGTGGGCGCGGCTGTTTTTGTGCCCACGAGTTTTCGCGGTACACCGGAAACTTAGGGATATCCCAGGGGGCAGCTAGGGGGTCCTGCCCGCGGATCGCCAGCAAGACTGGACCGTGCGGCCGCTTCGCGCGAGCACGCCGCACGAATGGCTCCGGCGTCACGCTGATGCGGGGCGAGCTGGTGGCTTGCCGCCCGCTTCGTGACGTCGCACTCGATCTAGGGATGTTGGTGGCATGCTGCGTACCGAACTGATCCGCCCCCTGCCCGAACTGTTGCGCGCGCACGCGGAACGGCTCGGGGACAAGATCGCTTACGCCGACGCGCGACGAAGCGTGAGCTACGCCGAACTCGAACTGCGGACCCGGCGGCTGGGCGGGCATCTGGCCGATCGCGGCGTGCGGCCCGGGGACAGGGTGGCGATCTACCTCGGCAACTGTGTCGAGATCGTGGAGAGCTATTTCGCGATCACGCGGGCGAGTGCGATCGGTGTGCCCCTCAATCCGCAGTCCACGGACGCCGAGTTGAGTCACCTGCTCGGTGACAGCGGTGCCGTTGTGGTGATCACCGACCCCGAGCACGTCGAGCAGGTCGGCCGTGTGCTGGCCGATTGCCCGCCGCTGGCGCTCATCGTCACCGGCGAAGCCACGGGAAACACGCTGTCGTTCGCGGAATTGTGTGCCTCGGACCCCGGCACGCCGGCTCGTGACGATCTCGGTCTCGATGAGCCCGCCTGGATGCTTTACACCTCGGGCACGACGGGAAGGCCGAAGGGCGTGGTGTCGACCCAGCGGAATTGCCTGTGGTCGGTGGCGGCGTGCTATGTGCCGATTCCGGATTTGTCGTCCGATGACCGGGTGCTGTGGCCGCTGCCGCTGTTCCACAGTCTGTCGCATATCGCGTGCGTATTGAGTGTGACGGCGGTCGGGGCGACCGCACGGATCTTGCCGGGTTTCTCGGCCGAGGACGTGCTGGACGTGATGCGCGAGTTCCGTCCGACGGTGCTGGCCGGGGTGCCGACGGTTTACCACCACCTCGTGCGGGCGGCGCGTGGTGGCGTTGATGGTCTACGGGTCTGCCTGGTCGGTGGAGCCGTGTTGTCGGCAGGCCTGCGGCGGTCGTTCGAGGAGTTGTTCGGCGTTCCCTTGATCGACGCGTATGGGAGCACCGAGACCTGTGGCGCGATCGCGATGAACCGGCCGTCCGGCGCGCGGGTCGAGGGTTCGTGCGGGCAGCCGGTGCCGGGGGTCGCGGTCCGGTTGGTGGATCCGGTGTCCGGCGAGGATGTGGACGCGGAGTCCGAGGGCGAGGTGTGGGTCAGCGGCCCGAACGTGATGGTGGGTTACCACGATCAGCCGGAACTGACCGCGCAGGTGCTGGCCGGCGGCTGGTACCGGACCGGCGATCTGGCCCGTCGTGACGAGGCGGGGTACCTGACGATCACGGGCCGCGCGAAGGAACTGATCATCCGTGCCGGCGAGAACATCCATCCCGGTGAAGTCGAGGACGTGGTGCGTGGTGTTCCGGGCGTAATCGATGTCGCCGTGGCGGGAAGGCCGCACGAGGTTCTTGGTGAAGTGCCGGTGGTCTACGTCGTGCCGGACCCCGGCGGATTCGACCCGGCCGCACTCCTCGCCGCCTGCCGGGAACAGCTTTCCTATTTCAAGGTGCCCGACGCGGTTTACCAGACCGCCGAAGTGCCGCGCACCGCTTCCGGCAAGATCAAGCGTCACCTGCTGAGGGAACAGCCCGCGCGGCTGCTCGCGGCGGGCAGCGGTCACTACGAGAACCTGTTCCGGATCAACTGGACGCCCGCCGATCTCGGCGAGCCGGTGGACGTCGCGATCGTGCGCGGCAGTGGTGTGGGAGACCTGCCGGAACAACTGCGACGACGGCTCGGCGACGAGCGATCCCGCCTTGTTGTGGTGCTCCGGGACGACCTCGCCGATGCGCCGTTGCGAGGATCGGTGCGCTCGGTGCAGGCTGAGCACCCGGACCGGATTTCCCTCGTCCTGGCGGATCCCGGCGAAAGCGACGCGGCCGTGCGCGATGCCGCGGCAGCCGGTGAACCCGAATCTGCGATCCGCTCTGGTGCGGTCATGGTGCCGCGGCTGGCACGGGTGTCCGCGCTGGCCGGGCCGAGCCCCGAACTCGATCCCGACGGCACCGTGCTGGTGACCGGCGCCGGCGGCCCGCTGGGCTCGTCGATCGCCCGGCATCTGGTCGCCACCCAGGGCGTGCGGCACCTGCTGTTGCTGGGTCCGACGCTCGATGAGAACACCGCGCGGCTCGACGAAGAGGGCGTGGACATCGAGTTCGCCACCTGCGACCCGGCTGACCGAGACGCGCTTGAGGTCACGCTCGCGAACGTCGACCTCACCGCGGTGGTGCACGTCGACGCAGGCGCCGAGGGCGCGAGGAACCTCCACGAACTGACGGAGGGCCTGTCGCTGTTTGTGCTGGTGTCGCCGCTTTCCGGCGCACTCACCGGCGACCCCTACTTCGAGGCCCTTGCCCAGCATCGGCGTGATCACGGCCTGCCCGCGCTCGCCATGTCGTGGGCTGAGGACCTGTCGATCGAGGAGAAGCTTGCGGCCTTCGATGCCGCGCTCACCGTGGAGCACTCGCCGCTGGTGGCCCGGCACGGCCTGATCGAGCCTCGTCGTGGAGTCGCTGCGGAACGGCAGTGGCTGACCGAGAACGAGCAGGTGTTGCTGGACCTGGTTCGCGACGAGGTGGCGACGGTCTCCGGGTTGCCGAGCGGCGCCTCGGTGGAGCCGGGTCGGGCGTTCCGGGAGCACGGGTTCACCTCCACACACGCGGTCGAGCTGCGGAACCGGCTCAGCGCGGCCACCGGCCTGCCGCTGTCGGCGACGGTGGCCTTCGACTACCCGAACCCGGACGCGCTCGCCCGCCACCTGCGCGCCGAACTGCTGGGCGAGCCGGTTCGAGTCGCTCCGACGCGCGCCAGGCCCGATTCGGACGATCCGGTGGCGATCGTGGCGATGTCGTGCCGATTGCCGGGCGGCGTTTCCTCGCCGGAAGACCTGTGGAACCTGGTTGCGGACGGCGTCGACGCGATCTCGGAGTTTCCGGGCGACCGCGGCTGGGACGTCGGGGGACTGTTCGACCCGGATCCTGATCAAGCCGGGAAGTCGTATGTCCGCGAGGGTGGCTTCCTTCGCGATGCGGCGGGCTTCGACGCGGGGTTCTTCGGGATCAGTCCGCGCGAGGCGCTCGCGATGGATCCGCAGCAGCGGTTGTTGCTGGAGACTTCGTGGGAGGCCTTCGAGCGGGCGGGTATCGATCCGGCTTCACTGCGGGGTAGCGATGTCGGCGTGTACGCGGGCGTGATGCACCACGACTACGGCCCGAGCGATCACCAGGTGCCCGCGGATCTGGTGGGCTATCGCGGAACCGGTATCGCCGGGAGCGTGGCTTCGGGCCGGGTGTCGTATTCGCTGGGGTTCGAAGGTCCGGCCTTGACGATCGACACGGCGTGTTCGTCGTCGCTCGTCGCGATTCACCTTGCTGTGCAGGCGTTGCGTCGTGGTGAGTGCTCGATGGCACTGGCGGGTGGGGTGACGGTGATGGCGTCTCCGGTGTCCTTCGTGGAGTTCAGTCGTCAGCGGGGATTGGCTGGTGACGGCCGGTGCAAGCCGTTCGCCGGTGCGGCGGATGGCACCGGTTGGGGTGAGGGTGTTGGCCTGGTCCTGCTTGAGCGTCTTTCGGATGCGCGCCGGTTGGGCCATCAGGTGCTGGGTGTGGTGCGTGGCAGTGCGGTGAACCAGGATGGTGCTTCAAACGGGCTTACCGCGCCGAACGGTCCCTCGCAGCAGCGCGTGATCCAGTCCGCGCTGGCGAATGCGGGCCTTGTAGCGTCCGATGTGGACGCGGTGGAAGCGCACGGCACCGGCACGAGTCTGGGTGACCCGATTGAGGCCCAAGCACTTCTGGCCACCTATGGGCAGGATCGGGACGAGCCGTTGTGGCTGGGCTCGGTGAAGTCGAACGTTGGTCACACCCAGGGTGCTGCTGGGGTGACCGGTGTGATCAAGATGGTCGAGGCGATGCGTCGTGGTGTGCTGCCCCGGACGTTGCATGTGGACGAGCCGACGCCGAAGGTCGATTGGTCGGCTGGCGCGGTGGAGCTGTTGGCCGAGGCTCGTGACTGGCCGGAGGTGGAGCGTCCCCGCCGGGCCGGGGTGTCTTCGTTCGGCATCAGTGGCACGAATGCCCATGTGATTCTGGAGCAGGTGCCCGAGCCGGAGCCGGTCGAGGAGGGCACCGCTGATTTCGGTGTGGTGCCCCTGCTGATGTCGGGCCGCGGTGTGGGGGCGCTGCGCGACCAAGCTGCTCGCCTTCAGTCCGTTGGCGCGGCTTCGCTGGCGGACCTCGGTTTCTCATTGGCGACGACCCGATCGATGCTGACCGATCGCGGTGTTGTGCTGGCGGCAGACCAGGACGAAGCCTCCGCCGGGCTGAGCGCGCTGGCCGAGGGAACGCCGTCGCCTGCCGTGGTCACCGGTGTCGCGGACGTGGCAGGCAAGCGGGTGTTTGTCTTCCCTGGTCAGGGTGCCCAGTGGCTGGGGATGGGCCTGGAGTTGCTGGACAACTCGCCGGTGTTCGCGGCCCGGTTCGCCGAGTGCGAGCAGGTGCTGGCTCCTCTGCTGGGCTGGTCGATCGCGGATGCGCTTCGCGGTTCACCGAGCCTGGACCGGGTTGATGTGGTTCAGCCGGTGTCCTTCGCGGTGATGGTGGCCTTGGCGGATGTGTGGCGTTCGTTCGGTGTTGAACCGGATGCGGTCGTGGGCCATTCGCAGGGTGAGATCGCGGCGGCCTGTGTGGCGGGGGCGTTGTCGTTGGCGGATGCGGCTCGGGTTGTGGTGCTGCGGAGCCGGGCGATCGCGGGTGGGCTGGCTGGTCGTGGCGGGATGATGTCGCTCGCTACTTCGGCCGATGAGGCGGCTCGGCGGTTGCCGCCGGGAGTTGAGGTCGCGGCGATCAACGGACCGTCCTCGGTGGTCGTCGCCGGTGACCCCTCGGCGTTGCGCGAGCTGCAAGCGGAATGCGAGTCCGAGGGCATCCGAGCCCGGATCATCCCGGTGGATTACGCCTCCCACACCGCACACGTCGAGGCCATCGAAGCCGAACTGCTGGAAGTGCTCGTCGATGTCGCGGGCGCTCCGGTGCGCGTGCCGATGTGGTCCACCGTGGATCAAAGGTGGCTGGAAGGTCCGGAACTAGGTGCCGGATACTGGTACCGGAACCTGCGCAGCCAGGTCGGTTTCGCCCCCGCCATCGAGACCCTGCTGGAGAACGGCCACCGGGTTTTCGTCGAGGTCGGCTCGCATCCGGTGCTGACCACGAGCATTCAGGACGTCCTCGATCAGGCACCTACGGTCGTGGTGGGAACGCTGCGTCGCGACGACGGCGGGATGCGCCGAGTCCTGACCAGCCTGGCCGAACTGCACGTCCGCGGGGTACCAGTGGATTGGGCGGCGTGCTTCACCGGCGGCAGGCGGGTCGACCTACCCACCTATGCCTTCCAGCACGAGCGCTACTGGCTCGACATCCCGGAACCGACCGGCGACGTGACCGCATCGGGAATGCTGCCGCCGGATCATCCGCTGCTGGGTGCGGTGACCAGCCTCTCCGACGACGACGGACTGCTGTTTACCAGCTTGCTGTCGTTGCGGTCGCATCCGTGGCTGGCCGATCACGCCGTCTCGGGTGTGGTTCTGGTGCCGGGAACGGTCTTTGTGGAGCTGGCCATCCGTGCCGGTGACGAGGTGGGCTGCCCAGCCGTCGACGAACTGATCATCGAGGCCCCGCTCGTGCTCCCCGAACACGACGCCGTCCGGATCCAGGTCCGGGTCAGCGATCCAGACGAGAACGGACGGCGCAGGCTGGGCGTCTATTCTGCCGCCGATTCCCGATGGACACGGCACGTCAGCGGCACCCTGATGGCCGACGAACCGGTTCCCGCACACGCGCTCATCGAGTGGCCGCCCACCGGCGCGGAGGCTGTCGACGTCGAAGACTTCTATCCCCGGCAGTTCGCCGCCGGGTATGAGTACGGACCGGCCTTCCAGGGCCTGCGGAAGCTGTGGCGGCGCGGCGAGGAGGTCTTCGCCGAGGTCGCACTCTCCGACGACGCTGAGGCCGAATCGTTCGGCCTGCACCCCGCGCTACTGGATGCCGCGCTGCACGCCAGCACGTTCTGCGACGGCCAGCAGCCCGCGCCCGGCCAGACTCCGCTGCCGTTCGCCTGGAACGGCGTGGCCCTGCACGCGACCGGCGCACCCGCGTTGCGCGTGCGGGCAGTACCGCTGGGCTCGGACGGCGTTTCGCTGGAGCTGGCCGACCAGTCCGGGGCGCCGGTCGCCTCGATCACCTCGCTGGTGTTGCGGGCGGTCGCGACCGATCAGCTGGGCACGAGCCGTCGTCCGGTGGACGATTCGCTGTTCCGCGTCGAGTGGAACCAGACCAGCGTCGAACCCGTCACCGAGCCGGCCCCGATGACGCTGGTCGAAGTGCCGGGCGACGCATCGGACATCCGGTCGGCGACCGGGTACGTACTGCACGCGGTGCAGCAGTGGCTCGCCGACCGGTCGGACACCGGACCACTGGTGATCGCGACCCGCCACGCGATGGCTGTGGGCGACTCGCGCGAACTCGTCGATCCGGTGGCGGCCGCGGTATGGGGCCTGGTGCGCTCGGCGCAGTCGGAGAACCCCGGTCTGATCGTGCTGGTGGACCTGGATGACCAAGAGGCCTCGCGTGCTCTGCTCCCGGCGGTGGCCGCGTCCGCCGAGCCGCAGGTGGCGGTGCGGAATGGCGTGGTTTCGGTACCCCGCCTGGCACGGGCCCTTCCCGGCCCGGAACTGGCGGTCCCGGACGCACCCGCCTGGCACCTGGCGAAATCGGGTGGCGACACCCTGGACGACCTCGCCTTCGTGCCCGCTCCCGAGGTGCTCCGCCCGCTGGCGCCGCACGAGGTTCGTGTCGCCGTGCGTGCGGCGGGGCTGAACTTCCGTGACGTGGTGGTGGCCTTGGGCATGGTGCCCGGCCTCGAAGGGCTCGGCGGCGAGGGCGCCGGCGTGGTGCTCGAAGTCGGCGAGGAGGTCGAGGGCCTGGCCGTCGGCGATCGTGTCATGGGCACGTTCGACCGCGAGTTCGGTGCTTTCGGCCCGGTTGTGGTGGCCGACTCCCGGTTGGTGGTGGGCGTGCCGTGCGGGTGGTCGTTCGAGACGGCCGCGTCGGTTCCCGTGGTGTTCCTGACGGCGTTGTTCGGCTTGCAGGACGTCGCCGGGGTTGGCGCGGGGGATCGGGTGCTGGTGCACGCGGCGGCCGGTGGTGTCGGACTGGCGGCGGTGCGACTGGCGCGGGCCTGGGGCGCTGAGGTGTTCGGCACGGCCAGCCCTGGCAAGTGGAACGTTCTGCGAGGCGAAGGCCTCGACGACGAGCATCTGGCGAATTCACGCTCGTTGGATTTCGCGGATCGGCTCGGCCAGGTCGATGTGGTGTTGAACTCGCTGTCGGGCGAGTTCGTCGACAGGTCGCTGGGGTTGTTGTCGTCGGGCGGCCGGTTCGTCGAGCTGGGCAAGACCGACATCCGTGACGCGGATGTGGTGGCCGAAGCGCATCCTGGCGTGACGTACCGGGCGTTCGACCTGGCGAAGGCCGTAAGTCCTGAGCGGATTCAGAGAATGCTCCGCGAACTGGTGGGGTTGTTCCAGTCCGGCGCGCTGGAACCGCTGCCGGTGCGGGTGTGGGATGTGCGCCGGGCGCGCGAAGCGTTCCGGTTCGTGGGTCAGGCTCGGCATGTGGGCAAGGTGGTGCTGACCATGCCGCCGAGGCTGGACCCGGCGGGCACGGTGCTGATCACCGGTGGCACCGGAACCTTGGGTGGCCTGGTGGCGCGTCACGTGGTGACTGCGCACGGCGTGCGGAACGTCGTGTTGATGAGCCGCAGCGGACCGGCCGCGGAAGGCGCGGAGGGACTGGTCGCCGAACTCTCTGAGCTGGGTGTTCAGGTATCGGTGGTGGCGTGTGATGCCGGAGATCGGGACGCGGTGGCGTCGGTACTGGCACAGATCGAGCCTCCGCTGACCGCAGTGGTGCACGCGGCCGGCGTGCTGGACGACGGCGTGGTTTCGACGCTGACCGCCGAGCGCCTGGACCGTGTCCTGGGGCCGAAGGTCGACGCGGCCCTGGTGTTGCACGAGCTGACCAGGGACATGGATCTTGCGGCGTTCGTGCTGTTCTCTTCGGGCGCGGGCGTGCTCGGCAATCCGGGTCAAGGCAACTATGCCGCGGCGAACGCGTTCCTCGACGCGGCCGCACAACGCTGGCGCGCGGAAGGCTTCCCGGCTGTCTCGCTGGCGTGGGGATACTGGGCTCAGGCCAGTGGTTTGACCCAGCACCTCGGCGACGCGGACCTGGTGCGACACCAGCGAAGTGGCGTGATCGGCCTGTCCTCCGAAGAAGGGCTGGCGTTGTTCGACGCGGGCCTGCGATCCAGTGAAGCGGCACTGGTTCCCCTGAAACTGGACCTCGCGAGCGTTCGTGAGGTGCCCCCGATGCTGCGCGGCCTGGTCCGGCGGACCAGGCGTGCCGCGACCGCGGGAGCCGTCGCGGGTGGACTCGAACAGCGGTTGACCGGGCTGCCGGAGTCCGAACGGCAGCGGGTGCTGATCGACCTGGTCCGTGGTGAGGCGGCGGCCGTGCTCGGCCATTCCACCGTCGAGGCGATCGGTGCCACCAAGGCGTTCAAGGAGGTCGGCTTCGACTCGCTGACCGCGGTCGAACTGCGCAACCGCGTCAGCGCCGCGACCGGCCTGCGGTTGTCCGCCACCGTGGTCTTCGACTATCCGACACCGGAGGCGCTGGCCCGGCACGTGCGCACCGAGTTGTTCGGGGAAAGCGCGCCTCCGGTGGCCGCGGTGGTGTCCGGCGAGTCCGATCCGGGCGATCCGATCGCGATCGTGGCGATGTCGTGCCGGTTCCCCGGCGGGGTGTCGTCGCCGGACGACCTGTGGGACCTGGTCTCGAACGGGGTCGACACGATTTCGGATTTCCCGCGCGATCGTGGCTGGGACCTGGACGACCTGTTCGACCCGGATCCCGACCTGGCGGGGAAGTCGTACGTCCGCGAGGGCGCGTTCCTCGACGACGTGGCCGGTTTCGACGCCGGATTCTTCGGGATCAGTCCGCGTGAGGCGCTGGCGATGGATCCGCAGCAGCGGTTGTTGCTGGAGACTTCGTGGGAGACCTTCGAGAACGCGGGCATCGACCCGGCTTCGCTGCACGGGCAGAACGTCGGCGTGTACGCGGGCGTGATCAACCACGACTATGCCGTCCGGATCCACCTGGCTCCCGGGGACCTGGAGGGCTACCGGCTGACCGGGACGTCGGCCAGTGTCGCGTCGGGCCGGCTGTCCTACACGTTCGGCTTCGAAGGCCCGGCGATCACCGTGGATACGGCGTGTTCTTCCTCGCTGGTCGCGATTCACCTGGCCGCGCAGGCATTGCGTCGTGGTGAATGCTCGATGGCACTGGCCGGTGGGGCGTCGATGATGGCTTTGCCCGGCCCGTTCGTCGAATTCAGTCGTCAGCGCGGATTAGCTGGTGATGGCCGGTGCAAGCCGTTCGCCGGTGCGGCGGATGGCACCGGGTGGGGCGAGGGTGTTGGCCTGGTCCTGCTTGAGCGTCTTTCGGATGCGCGCCGGTCGGGGCATCAGGTGCTGGGTGTGGTGCGTGGCAGTGCGGTGAACCAGGACGGTGCGTCGAACGGACTCACCGCGCCGAACGGTCCCTCGCAGCAGCGCGTGATTCGTGCCGCGTTGGCGAATGCGGGCCTTAAGGCGTCCGATGTGGACGCGGTGGAAGCGCACGGCACCGGCACGAGTCTGGGTGATCCGATCGAGGCGCAGGCGTTGCTGGCCGCCTATGGACAGGATCGGGATCGGCCGTTGTGGCTGGGCTCGGTGAAGTCGAACATCGGCCACACCCAGGGCGCCGCCGGTATCGCCGGTGTGATCAAGATGGTGCAGGCGATGCGGCACGGTGTGCTCCCGAAGTCGCTGCACGTCGACGAGCCGACGCCGGAGGTCGACTGGTCCGCGGGAGCGGTGGAGTTGCTGGCCGAGGCTCGTGACTGGCCGGAGCTGGAGCGTCCCCGCCGGGCCGGGGTGTCTTCGTTCGGCATCAGCGGCACCAACGCGCACGTGATCCTGGAGCACGTACCCGAGCCCGAGCCGGTCGAGGAGACCGTCGTCGAGGTCGGTGTGGTGCCGTTGGTGGTGTCGGCCCGAAGCGCAACGGCCCTGCGGGCGCAGGCTGACCGTCTTCAGTCCGTTGCGGACGATGGCCCGCTGGCAGACATCGGCTACTCGCTGGCGACGACCCGTTCGATGCTGACCGATCGCGGTGTGGTGCTGGCTGCGGATCGCGAGGAGGCGGTTGCCGGACTGGCTGCCCTGGCCGACGGCACCCCCGATGTGATCTCCGGGGTCGCCGATGTCGAGGGCAAGACGGTGTTTGTTTTCCCTGGTCAGGGTGCCCAGTGGTGGGGGATGGGGCTGGAGTTGCTGGATGCCTCGCCGGTGTTCGCGGCCCGGTTCGCTGAGTGTGAGCAGGCGCTGGCTCCGTTGTTGGGCTGGTCGGTGGCCGATGCGCTGCGGGGCGGCTTGGACCAGGTGGACGTGGTGCAGCCGGTGTCCTTCGCGGTGATGGTCGCTCTGGCCGAGTTGTGGCGGTCGTTCGGCGTGGTGCCGGATGCGGTGGTGGGCCATTCGCAGGGTGAGATCGCGGCCGCTTGCGTGGCGGGCGCGTTGTCCCTGGAGGACGCGGCCTGTGTTGTGGTTCTGCGCAGCCAGGCGATCGCGCGTGGCGTGGCGGGCCGGGGCGGGATGATGTCGATCGCTACCTCCGCCGACGAGGCCGCTCAACGACTGCATCCCGGGGTTGAGATCGCTGTCATCAACGGGCCGTCCTCGGTGGTGGTGGCCGGTGATCCTGAGGCGCTGTCGACGCTGCAAGCCGAATGCGAGGCCGACGGACTCCGGGCCAGGATCATTCCGGTGGATTACGCCTCGCACACCGCACATGTCGAAGCGATCGAAGCCGAGCTGTTGGACGTGCTTGCCGAGGTCAGGGGCGCTCCGGTGAGCGTGCCGATGTGGTCCACCGTCACCCAGCAATGGCTGGAAGGCACCGAACTGGGTGCCGAGTACTGGTATCGGAACCTGCGCAGCCAGGTCGGTTTCGCCCCCGCCATCGAGACCCTGTTCGAGAACGGCCACCGGGTCTTCGTCGAGGTCAGCTCCCATCCCGTGCTGACCACGAGCATTCAAGACATTCTCGATCAGGCACCCACTGTCGTGGTGGGAACGCTGCGTCGCGACGACGGCGGGATGCGCCGAGTCCTGACCAGCCTCGCCGAACTGCATGTCCGCGGGATCTCCGTTGATTGGACGGCGTGCTTCACCGGCGGCAGGCGCGTTGACCTGCCCAACTACGCCTTCCAGCACGAGCGCTACTGGCTCGACATCCCCGCCCGGACGGGAGACGTGACCGCGGCAGGGCTCCGCTCCCCGGGGCATCCGCTGCTGGGCGCGGCCACGAGCCTCGCCAACGGCGACGGTCTCTTGTTCACCGGTCTGCTGTCGTTGCGGTCGCATCCGTGGCTGGCCGATCACGCCGTCTCGGGTGTCGTACTCGTGCCGGGGACCGCCTTTGTGGAGCTGGCCATCCGCGCCGGCGACGAGGTGGGCTGCCCAGCCGTCGACGAACTGATCACCGAGACACCGCTCGTACTCCGTGAGCAGGGCGGCATCCAGGTGCAGGTTGTGGTGGGCGACGCGGATGAGGACGGGCGCCGGCCGGTGAGCATCTACGGGCGTGACAACACCGAGGACGGGGCGTGGGTCCGCCACGCGGCGGGCACGCTGACGCCTGCCGAACCAGTGGCGGACTTCGAGCTGGCGGTTTGGCCTCCGGCGAACGCCGAACTGGTCGACCTCACCGGCTTCTACGATTCCCTCGCCGAGGCGGGATACGAATACGGCCCGATGTTCCAGGGGCTGCGAAAGGTGTGGACGCGTGGCGACGACGCGTTCGCCGAGGTGAGCCTGCCCGCCGACGTGGCCGGGTTCGGCCTGCATCCCGCGCTGTTGGACGCCGCCCTGCACAGCGCCAACTTCGCCGAACCCCGCCCGGCGACCGGCGAGACCCTGCTGCCGTTCGCCTGGAACGACGTCACCTTGTTCGCCTCGGGCGCCTCGGCGCTGCGGGTCCGGGCAACTCGTACCGGCGGGGACAGCCTGTCCTTCGCCGTGGCCGACCAGACCGGCGCGCCGGTCGCCGCCATCAGCTCGCTGACCTTGCGACCCGCGACAACCGGTCACACCACCGCCGCCAACTCGATGTTCCATCTCGACTGGACGACGTTGCGGCTGCCAGAGGTCATCGATCCTCCACAGTGGAAGGTCGTGGAGGTCGGTGAGGCGACGTTCGACGCCGTCGGCGTTCGTACCGCGGTCGGCCACGTGCTGGATGAGGTGCAGGGCTGGCTGGCCGAGGACGCTTCCCGGCTGGTTGTGCTGACCCGGGGTGCGGTCGCGGCACAGGAGGGCGAGACGGTCCAAGACCCAGCGGCGGCCGCGGTGTGGGGCCTGGTGCGCTCGGCGCAGTCGGAGAACCCCGACCGGTTTGTGCTGGTCGACGTCGACGATCGAGATTCGGCCTGGGAGCTGATCCCGGCGGTGGTGGCTTCCGGTGAGCCGCAGGCGGCCATTCGCGCCGGGGCGGTGCACGTGCCGCGGCTGGCTCGGGTGACGACGGCCGCGGACCTGATCCCGCCCGCCGAACCGGCCTGGCGGCTGGAGACCACCGCGCCGGGAACCCTGGACGCGCTGGCACTGGTACCCGTTCCTGATGCGCTCCGGCCGCCGGCGCCGCACGAGGTTCGCGTGGCCGTGCGTGCCGCGGGGCTGAACTTCCGCGATGTGCTCGTGTCACTGGGCATGGTGCCCGATCAGGAGGGCCTGGGCAGCGAAGTCGCCGGTGAGGTGCTGGAAGTCGGCTCGGGCGTGACCGGATTCGCTGCCGGGGACCGGGTGATGGGCATTCTCGAAGGCGCTTCGGGTGCTTTCGGCCCGGTTGTGGTGGCGGATGCGCGGTTGCTGGTGGCAGTACCGGATGACTGGTCCTTCGAGGTGGCTGCCTCGGTTCCGGTGGTGTTCCTGACGGCGTTGTACGGCTTGCGGGATGTCGCCGGGGTTGGCGCGGGGGATCGGGTGCTGGTGCACGCGGCCGCTGGTGGGGTGGGATTGGCGGCCGTGCGGTTGGCGCGAGCTTGGGGTGCTGAGGTGTTCGGCACGGCCAGCCCTGGGAAGTGGAATGTCCTGCGGGGCGAAGGTCTCGACGACGAGCATCTGGCGAGTTCACGTTCATCGGATTTCGCGGATCGGTTCGCAGACCTGGATGTGGTGCTGAATTCGCTGTCGGGTGAGTTGGTGGACGCCTCGCTGGGGTTGTTGTCGGCCGGCGGCCGGTTTGTCGAGTTGGGCAAGACCGACATCCGTGACGTGGATGCGGTGGCCGCGGAGTTTCCGGTCGAGTATCGGGCGTTCGACCTCGCGAATTCCGCGGGCCCGGATCGGATTCAGGAAATGCTGCGGGAACTGGCCGGCTTGTTCGAGGCCGGGAAACTCGAGCCGTTGCCCCTGCGGGTGTGGGATGTGCGCCGGGCGCGCGAGGCGTTCCGGTTCGTGAGCCAGGCTCGCCACGTGGGCAAGGTGGTGCTGACCATGCCGCCGAGGCTGGACCCGGCGGGCACGGTGCTGATCACCGGTGGCACCGGAACCTTGGGTGGCCTGGTGGCGCGCCATGTGGTGACTGCCCATGGGGTGCGCAACGTGGTGTTGGTCAGCCGCGGCGGGCAGGCAGACGAGCTGGTCGCCGAACTTGCCGAGCTGGGTGCCCGGGTAGCGGTGGCAGCGTGTGATGTCGGGGATCGGGACGCGGTGGCGTCCCTGCTCGCGCGGATCGAGCCTCCGCTGACCGCGGTCGTGCACGCGGCCGGAGTGCTGGACGACGGTGTTGTCTCGGCGCTGACCGCCGAGCGGCTGGACCGGGTGATGCGGCCGAAGGTCGACGCGGCCCTGGTATTGCACGAGCTGACCAGGGACATGGATCTCGCGGCGTTTGTGCTGTTCTCTTCCGGTGCCGGCGTGCTCGGCAATCCAGGGCAGGGCAACTATGCCGCGGCGAACGCGTTCCTCGACGCGGCGGCACAGCGTTGGCGTGCCGAGGGGTTCCCGGCTGTGTCGCTGGCGTGGGGCTATTGGGCGCAGACCAGTTCCCTGACCCAGCACCTCGACGAGACGGATCACAGCCGTATCGCTCGCGGTGGCGTCCTGCCATTGTCCGCAAAGGACGGAATGGCGTTGTTCGACGCCGCGCTGCACGGTACCGAGGCCGCTCTGGTGCCGATGAATCTCGATCCGGCCGCTGTACGCGGTTCCGATGGGACGGTTCCGCCGATCATGCGCGGGCTGGTCCGGCCGAAGCGGCGGACCGCGGAGGCCTCGGTGCCGTCTGGTGAATCCTGGGTCCAACGCCTCGCCGGGGTCACCGCGGCCGAGCAGGACAGCGCGCTCGTCGACCTGGTTCTCGGCAACGTGGCAGCCGTGCTTGGACACGGAACCGGTGACGCGCTCGACACGGAGACGGCCTTCAAGGAACTCGGGTTCGACTCGCTGACCGCGGTCGAGCTGCGCAACCGGCTCACCAAGGCGACCGGACTCCGCCTGCCGGCCACGGTGGTCTTCGACTACCCGAAGCCCGCGGTGCTCGCCGCGCACCTTCACGCGGAGCTGTTCCCCGAAGTCGCCGCGTCACCGGAGGGCAACCTCCGCCGTGTGCTGGCCACGGTGCCGTTCAGCCGGTTCCAGGAGGCGGGCGTGCTGGACGCCCTGATGCGCCTGGCCGGTACCGGCGAACCCGTCGTATCGGCGACCGGTGAAATCGACGCGATGGACGCGGACGACCTCGTGAAGCGCGCCCTGCGCGGCGCCGCGCACTGAACCAGCCTGCCTGAATACGGAGAAATCACACATGGCTACGTCCACCGAAGAACTCGTCAAGGCGCTGCGGGCTTCGCTGAAGGAAAACGACCGGCTTCAGCGGAACGAGGCAGCGGCGAAGGAACCGATCGCCATCGTCGGCATGGGGTGCCGGTTCCCCGGCGGGGTGTCGTCGCCGGAGGCCCTGTGGGATCTGGTTTCGGGCGGGGTCGACGCGATCACCGAGTTCCCCGACGACCGCGGCTGGGACCTCGGCGGACTGTTCGATCCGGACCCCGGCCAGGCCGGGAAGTCCTACGTTCGCGAGGGCGGATTCCTCGATGGCGCGGCGGAGTTCGACGCGGGGTTCTTCGGGATCAGTCCGCGCGAGGCGCTGGCGATGGATCCGCAGCAACGTGTGCTGCTGGAAACCTCCTGGGAGACCTTCGAGAACGCCGGCATCGATCCGTCCGCGCTGGCGGGCAGCGCGGTCGGCCTCTTCGCCGGTGTGATCAACCAGGAATACGCGGTCAGCACACGGGCCGGGGTCGAGGAACTCGACGGCTACCGGCTGACCGGTAACGCGGGCAGCGTGGCGTCGGGCCGGGTGTCGTACACGTTCGGCTTCGAAGGCCCGTCGTTGACCGTGGATACGGCGTGTTCTTCGTCGCTGGTGGCGATTCACCTCGCTGTGCAGGCGTTGCGTCGTGGTGAGTGTTCGATGGCGCTGGCTGGTGGTGTGACGGTGATGGCGACGCCCAGCTTGTTCGTCGACTTCAGTCGTCAGCGGGGGCTGGCGTTGGACGCGCGGTGCAAGGCTTTCGCGGGTTCGGCGGATGGCACCAGTTTCAGCGAGGGTGTCGGGCTGGTGTTGCTGGAGCGGTTGTCCGAAGCACACCGACTGGGGCATCGGGTATCGGGTGTGGTGCGTGGCAGTGCGGTGAACCAGGATGGCGCGTCGAACGGACTCACTGCGCCGAATGGTCCTTCACAGCAGCGCGTGATCCGGGCAGCGCTGGCGGATGCGGGCCTGGCGGCGTCCGAAGTGGACGCGGTGGAGGCACACGGGACGGGTACCAGCTTGGGTGATCCGATCGAGGCGCAGGCGTTGCTGGCGACGTATGGGCAGGATCGGGATGAGCCGCTATGGCTGGGTTCGGTGAAGTCGAACATCGGTCACACCCAGGGTGCCGCGGGTATCGCGGGTGTGATCAAGATGGTCGAGGCGATGCGGCACGGCGTGCTTCCGAAGACCCTGCACGTGGACGAGCCCACGCCCGAGGTCGACTGGACCGCAGGTGCGGTCGAGTTGCTGACCGAACCCCGTGACTGGCAGGAGGCGGGCCGTCCCCGCCGGGCCGGGGTCTCGTCGTTCGGTATCAGCGGCACCAATGCCCACCTGATTCTCGAGCAGCCTCCCGAACTCGAAGACGCCCAAGGCGGCGAACCGTTGTTTCCCGGCGGAGTCGTGCCGTGGGTGGTGTCGGCGCGCACGGAGTCCGCTCTGTCCGAGCACACGGCGCGGCTGGCCGAGGCCGTGCCCGATGTCGCGGCGGATGTGGCGGCGACGCTGACCGGGCGCGCGGCGATGTCCCGTCGCGCGGTGGTGCTGGCGGCGGACCGCGATTCGGGGGCTGCCGGGCTGCGGGCGGTGGCGTCCGGCGAGGCGTTCCCGGCGGTGGTGCGCGGAACCGCGGTGGCCGGCCGGTCGGCGGTCGTGTTCTCCGGCCAGGGCTCGCAGTGGGCAGGGATGGGCGGGTCGTGGCCCGCGGACTCGGTCTTCGGCATGAAGCTGCGTGCCGTCGTGGACCAGCTGGACTGCCCAGGCCTGCTCGACGTGATGCTCACCGACGCGGACGCGCTGAACGAAACGGGCTACACCCAGCCCGCCCTGTTCGCGGTCGAGGTGGCGTTGTGGGAACTGCTTTCCGCGGCGGGCGTGCGGCCCGACTACGTCCTGGGGCATTCCATCGGGGAGATCACCGCCGCGTACGTGGCCGGCGTGCTGGACCTGCCCGACGCCTGCGCGCTGGTCTCGGCGCGGGCGCGCCTCATGCAGGCCATCCCGGCGGGTGGCGGGATGGCCGCGGTTTCCGCACCGGGCGGGGTCGCCGAACTCGAACCCCTGCTGGCAGGCACTGGAGTGGTGGTGTCGGCGGTCAACAGCCCGTCCTCAGCGGTGCTGTCCGGCGAACTGGAAGCCGTGCACGAGCTGGCGGACGAGTTGCAGGCCAAGGGCTGGCGGGTGAACCGGCTGCGGGTGAGCCACGCCTTCCACTCGCCGCTGATGGAGCCGATGCTCGCAGAGTTCGAGGCGATCGCGGCCGGGCTGACCTACCGGAAGCCGGTGATCCCGGTGGTGTCCACGGTGACCGGCCGCCCGATCGAGCCGGACGCCGGGTACTGGGTGCGCCAGGCGCGCGAGTGCGTCCACTTCGAGCAGGGCGTGCGGTTCGCCATCGCCCAGGGCGTCCGGAACTTCCTCGAGGTCGGCCCGCACAGCGCGCTGGGCGTGGCGATCACGGAAACCGCGCAGGCCGGCGAGGTGGACGTGGCGGTGCACAGCACCATGCGCCGCGACGACGACAGCCCCGAACGGGTGCTCACCGGCCTGGCCGCGGCGTTCACCACCGGCCTGACCGTGGACTGGCCCGCCGTGCTCGGCGGCACCGGTACCCGGGTGCCGCTGCCGACCTACCCCTTCGAACACGAGCGGTTCTGGCTCTCCACCGCCCAGGTCTCGGACGCGGCTTCGCTGGGACAGCGGACGTCGGCGCACCCCGTGCTCGGAGCCGTGGTGGACCTGCCGCAGGACGCCGGGATCGTGCTGACCGGCCGGATCGGCACCGGGCTCCAGCCGTGGTTGGCCGACCACGCGGTGTTCGGCACGGTGGTGGTGCCGGGAACGGGGCTGGCGGAATGGGCGTGGCAGGCCGGTGCGCAGGCGGGCTGCCCGGAGATCGGGGAGTTGGTCCTCGAAGCCCCGCTGGTGCTGGCCGATCGCTCGCCGCGGCAGGTGCAGGTCCACCTGGCCGCCCCGGACGACGACGGGAACCGCTCGGTGACCGTGCATTCGCGGGCTGTCCGGGAGGACGCGGACTGGGTGTGCCACGCGACGGGAACGGTCGGGCTCAGCAGCTCGGGCGAGCCGGACCGGCTCGGCGAATGGCCACCGGCCGGTGCGGAATCCCTTGATCTGTCACGGTCCTATGAGCTCCTGGCCGAGCACGGGTTCACCTACGGTCCTGGTTTCCAGGGACTGCGGAGTGCGTGGCGGCTCGGTGAAGAATTGTATGCCGAAGTGACCCTCCCGGAGCCCGGAGAGCACTTCCTGATGCATCCGGCGCTGCTCGACGCGGCGATGCACATCGGCGCGGTGGACGCGGTGGAACGCGGCGCGGCCGCCGCCATGCCGTTCGAATGGCAGGGCGCACGCCTGCACGCCACCGGGGCGACCGCGGTGCGGGTCCGGTGGCAGCCGATCGGCGAGAACGCGTTCCGCCTGGACCTCTCGGACACCTCCGGTGCGCCGGTGGCCACGGTGGACAGAATCACCACCCGGCCCGCCGCACCGGACGTGGTCCGCGAGCACGCGGGTGGCGAGCTGTTCGTCGTGGAGTGGCAGCCGATTCCCGTGCCAGGCGAAACAGCCGAGGTCGAGGTCGTGTGGGTGTCCGGTGAAGACCCCGAGGCGGTCGTCGGCACAACGGTCGACCTCATCCAGCGGCGGCTGGTCGCGGACACCGGCGGCCCGCTGGTCGTGGCCACGGTCAACGCCGTCGCGGCGGTCTCCGGTGACGACGTCGACCTGGCGTCGGCGCCGGTGTGGGGGCTGGTTCGCACCGCGCAGAACGAGCACCCCGGCCGGTTTGTCCTGGTAGACGTCGACGACGATCCCGCGTCACGAGCCGCAGTGCCCGCGATGGCTGCCGCCGGGGTGGACCAGGCCGCGATCCGGGCGGGCCGTCCGCTGGTGCCCAGGCTGGTGCGACGGCGTCCGGGCGCGGCACTGACCCCGCCGCCGGGGCCGTGGTGCCTGGTCAGCAAGCACACCGGCAGCGTGTCGGACCTGGCGCTGAGGTCCTGGCCGGAAGGCGATCGGGCGCTGGAGAGCGGTGAGGTCCGGATCGCGGTCCGTGCGGCCGGGGTGAACTTCCGCGACGTGGTCACCGCGCTGGGCATGGTGGCCGACCAGCGTGCTCTGGGCGGTGAGGGCGCCGGGGTGGTGGTCGAGGCCGGGCCGGAGGTGAGCGGTCTGGCCGTCGGGGACCGGGTGCTGGGCCTGCTGCCCGCAGCGGGCCCGGTGGTGGTGACCGACCAGCGAGCGGTCGCGCCCATTCCGCCTGGCTGGACCTTCGCCGAGGCGGCCACGATCCCGATCGTCTTCCTGACGGCCTGGTACGGCCTGCGTTCGCTGGCCGGTCTGCGTCGGGGAGAGACGGTGCTGGTACACGCCGGCGCCGGAGGTGTCGGCATGGCGGCGATCCAGCTCGCGCGTCGCTGGGGTGCACGGGTGCTGGCGACGGCCGGCCCCGCCAAGTGGCCGGTGCTGCGTGAGCTGGGGATCGCCGAGCAGGACATCGCTTCTTCGCGAACCACCGAGTTCGCCGACCGGTTCGCCTCGACCGGCGTCGACGTTGTGCTCAACTCGCTGGCCGGAGCGCAGGCGGACGCCTCGCTGGCGCTGCTGGGGTCCGGCGGCCGGTTCCTCGAAATGGGCAAGACCGATATCCGCGATCCGGCGGATCATCCCAGGCTGTCCTACCAGGCGTTCGACTTGATGGACGCGGGGCTGGACGGTATCGCCGCGATGCTGGCGGAGCTGACTGCTCTCTTCCGTGCCGGTGAACTGCGGCCGCTGCCGGTGACCGCGTGGGACGTCCGGTCGGCGCCGGAGGCGTATCGGCACATTAGCCAGGCGAAGCACGTCGGCAAGGTCGTCCTGACCATTCCGGGCGCGCTCGGCCGGGATCGTACGGTTCTCGTCACTGGTGGAACGGGCACCCTGGGCGGTCTGGTGGCCCGTCACCTGGTCACCGAACGCGGCGTGCGGCGACTGTTGCTGCTCAGCCGTCGGGGCCCCGAGGCCGACGGTGCCGACGTACTCCGGAAGGAACTGACCGAGCTGGGCGCCGAGGTGACCATCTCGGCGTGTGACGTCACCGATCTCGACGCGTTGCGTGCGGCGGTTCGCGGCCATTCACTCGAAGCCGTCGTACACACCGCCGGTGCGCTGGCGGACGCGCCGATCGAAGCCATCCGGCCGGACCAGGTGACCACCGTGCTGGCGCCGAAGGTGCGGGGTGCCTGGAACCTGCACCTGCTGACCCAAGACGCCGACCTGTCGGCATTCGTCCTGTTCTCTTCGCTGGCCGGAGTGGTCGGCAGCCCGGGTCAGGGCGTCTACGCGGCGGCCAATGCCTACCTGGACGGCCTCGCCGCGCACCGTCGTCGTCGCGGCCTTCCGGCGGTCTCGCTCGACTGGGGACTGTGGAGCAGCGCGAGCGGGATGAGCGGCCACCTCGGGGAAACCGATCTCGCACGGATCGCTCGCGGCGGCGCGGTGCCGATGAGCGACAACGAGGCGCTGGCGCGATTCGACACGGCGATCGACGCTGCGGTTCCGGTGGTGGTGCCCGCGGCAGTGGACATCGCGGCGTTGCAGGCCGACGCGGCGAACATCCCGGCCATCCTGAGTGGCCTGGTGCGAACAGCTCCACGCCGGGCCACGACGGCCGAGGCGACGACCGGTTTGCTCGACCGGCTGACCGGTCTCGGCGCCGCGGAACAGCAGCGCCTGGTGCTGGACCTGGTGCGCCGGGAGGCTTCGGCCGTGCTCGGGCACTCCGGCGTGGACGCCATCGAGCCGGACCAGCCGTTCAAGGAACTGGGGTTCGACTCGCTGACCGCTGTCGAACTGCGGAACCGGCTGGCCAACGCCACCGGCTCACGCCTGTCCGCGACGCTGGTGTTCGATCACCCGACACCGGTGGATCTGGCCAGGGAACTCACCGTGCTGGCCGCGCCGGCGGCGAGTTCGCCTGCCGACACCGCACTGTCCGAATTGGACAGGATCGACGCGGCGATCCCCGCGCTGCTTGGCGACGGCGGCACCGAAGCGGTCCTCGGCAGGCTGCGCCGGCTCGTGCGCAAGCTGGAAGGAGAGGCGGCCGAGGTTGGCATCGATCCGGCCGCGGCCACCGACGACGAACTGTTCGAGGTGCTCGACCGACTGAGCACCGCCGCGGGAAGGCAGAACGCGTGACCACCAGCGAAGACAAGCTCAGGACCTACCTCAGGCAGGCGACCACCGACCTGATCGAGACACGACGACGCCTGACGGATCTGGAAGACCGGGCGGCCGAACCCGTCGCGATCGTGGCGATGTCGTGCCGGTTCCCCGGTGGGGTCACCTCGCCCGAACAGCTGTGGGACCTGGTGTCGAGTGGGGTGGACGCGGTTTCGGAGTTCCCGGCCGATCGGGGCTGGGACCTGGACGCGTTGTTCGATCCGGACCCGGATCACGCGGGGACCTCGTACGTCCGTGAGGGCGGTTTCCTTGAGGCCGCGACGGAGTTCGATGCGGGGTTCTTCGGGATCAGCCCGCGTGAGGCGTTGGCGATGGATCCGCAGCAGCGCTTGTTGCTGGAGTCGTCGTGGGAGGCTTTCGAGCGGGCGGGTATCGATCCGGTTTCGTTGCGGGGCAGCGATGTCGGTGTGTTCGCGGGCCTGTTCAACCAGGAGTACGGATCTCGGGTGCGCGGCGCACAGGAGGACGTCGAGGGATATCTGGGTTCTGGCAGCGCCGGGAGCGTGGCTTCGGGCCGGGTGTCGTATTCGCTGGGTTTCGAGGGGCCGGCGTTGACGATCGACACGGCGTGTTCTTCGTCGTTGGTGGCGATTCACCTTGCCGTGCAGGCGTTGCGTCGAGGCGAGTGCTCGATGGCCCTGGCCGGTGGGGTGACGGTGATGGCGTCTCCGGTGTCTTTTGTGGAGTTCAGTCGTCAGCGTGGATTGGCTGCCGATGGGCGGTGCAAACCGTTCGCAGGTGCGGCGGATGGCACTGGGTGGGGTGAGGGTATCGGGCTGGTGCTGCTGGAGCGGCTGTCCGAGGCGCGCCGGTTGGGCCATCGGGTGCTGAGTGTGGTGCGTGGCAGTGCGGTGAATCAGGATGGTGCGTCGAATGGCATGACGGCGCCGAATGGACCTTCGCAGCGTCGTGTGATCCGGGCGGCGCTGGCGGATGCGGGCCTGGTGGCCGCCGACGTGGATGCCGTGGAGGCACATGGCACCGGCACGAGCTTGGGTGATCCGATCGAGGCGCAGGCGCTGTTGGCGACCTATGGGCAGGATCGGGATGTGCCGTTGTGGTTGGGTTCGGTGAAGTCGAACATCGGTCACACCCAGGGGGCCGCGGGCATCGCCGGCGTGATCAAGATGGTTGAGGCGATGCGGCACGGTGTGCTACCTCGGACGTTGCACGTGGACGAGCCGACGCCGAAGGTCGATTGGTCGGCGGGCGCGCTGGAACTGCTGACCGAGTCCCGGGACTGGCCGGAGGTGGACCGTCCCCGGCGGGCAGGGGTGTCGTCTTTCGGCATCAGCGGCACGAACGCCCATGTGATTCTGGAGCAGGTGCCCGAGGAACCGGCCGACGACGCTCCTTCCCAGGTCGACGTGGTGCCGCTGGTGGTATCGGGTCGTGGTGACGCGGCCCTGCGGGCGCAGGCCGCACAACTGAAGTCCGTTGTGGATGGTGGCTCGCTGGCAGACGTTGGTTTCTCGCTGGCGACAACGCGTTCGATGCTGAGCGATCGCGGTGTGGTGCTGGCGGAGGATCGGGATGAGGCGCTCGCCGGATTGGGTGCGCTCGCCGAGGGCGCGCCCTTGGCGGGTGTGGTGTCGGGGGTGGCCGTCTCGGGTGGGTTGGCCGTGTTGTTTTCCGGTCAGGGGAGTCAGCGGCCGGGCATGGGCCGGGAACTGTACGAGCGTTTCCCGGTGTTCGCGGCAGCGGTGGACGAGGTGTGCGCGGAGCTGGGCCGCTGGATGGACGGCGGTGCGGTCCAGGAGGTGATGTTCGGCGCTGGTGAGGTGCTGAATGACACCGGGTGGGCGCAGCCTGCTTTGTTCGTGTTCGAGGTCGCGTTGTTCCGGTTGCTGGAGTCGTGGGGTGTTCGGCCGGATGTGGTGGGCGGGCACTCGATCGGTGAGGTGACAGCGGCGGTCGTGGCGGGTGTGCTGGAGTTGGCGGGCGCCGCTCGGTTGGTGGCGGCGCGGGCCGAGTTGATGCAGGCGTTGCCGCCGGGTGGCGTGATGGTGGCGGTGTCCGCCGGTGAAGAGCGCGTGCGCGAGCTGCTGGACGACCGGATGTCGGTGGCTGCGGTGAACGGCCCGGAGTCCGTGGTGATCTCCGGTGCGGAGGACGCGGTGCTCGCGGTGGCGGAGGTGTTGCGGGGTGAAGGGTGCCGGGTGCGGCGGCTGCGGGTCTCGCACGCCTTCCACTCGCCGTTGGTGGAGCCGATGTTGGAGGAGTTCCGCCGGACACTCGAACAGATTGAGTTCTCGCCGCCGCTGATCCCGATGTTGTCGAATGTGTCCGGTGGGGTGGCCGATCCTGAGGTGGTGACGACGCCTGGGTACTGGGTGGAGCACGTGCGTGCTGCGGTGCGGTTCGCTGACGGTGTTGCTGTGTTGCCGGGGTTGTCGGTGTCGACGGTGCTGGAGGTCGGGCCGGGCGGGACGCTGACCGGGCTGGGGTCGGACTGCCTGCCCGCGGACAGCCGGATCGGGTTCGTGGCGGGCGCTCGTGGTGGCATGTCGGAGTCCAGGGCCGTGTTGACCGCGTTGGCCGAGCTTCACGTTCGCGGGGTCGAGGTCGACTGGGCCGCCTGCTTCGGCGGTGGCAGGCGGGTGGATTTGCCGACGTATGCCTTCCAGCGCGAGCGTTTCTGGCTCGACGTCCCGGCCGCCACCGGCCAGGTACTGTCCGGGCATCCGATGTTGGGCGCGACCACCAGGCTCGCCATTGGCGACGGGGTCCTGTTCACCAGTCAGCTGTCATCGCGGTCGCACCCCTGGCTGGCCGATCAGGCGGTTTCGATCGCCGCCTTCGTCGAGCTGGCCATCCGTGCTGGGGACGAGATCGGCTGCCCGGTGATCGAGGAACTCACCGTCGAGGCACCGCTGATCCTTCCCGAGCAGGGCGCGATCCAGCTACAGGTGATGGTGAGCGACCGGGCGGTGAGCATTCATTCCGGCGGCGAGGGTGCATGGACTCGTCACGCGACCGGAACGCTGACCACCCGGGAAATCGACGCCGGAGTCGATCCGGCGCCTGGTGACGAGGTCGCCCTGCCCGCTGAGATCGACGCGACCGGCTACGGGCTCCATCCCGCGCTGCTGGACGCCGCACTCCGCACCGTCACATCCGACATGCCGACCGAGTGGCGCGGTGTGACGCTGCACGCCTCCGGAGCGACGAGCGTGCGGGTGCAGCTGACCGCGACCGGCGCCGACAGCTTCACGCTGCACCTGGCCGACCCGGCCGGGGCGCCCGTAGCCACCGTCGAATCCCTCGCGGTCCGCCCGCTGAAGTCCGCCACGGTCACCGACTCGCTGTATCGAGTCGACTGGATCCCTTGCCCGGCAACCGGATCCGGCCGAGTCGAACTGCTGGCCGTGGTGGGGCCGACGCCCAGGCTGACCGCCTCCTTGACCGATGCCGTCGTCCACCCCGATCTCCGGTCGCTTGCCGAATCCGTTTCCGCGGGCGCGCCGGTACCCGACCTGGTGATGGTGGAACTCGACGGCGACGCGCGTGCGGTGGCGCACCAAGCCCTGGAGCTGTACCAGGCCTGGCTTACGGAATCCAGCCTGGCATCGGCACGCCTGGTGGTCCTGACCAAGGACGCCGGCGCGCGTGCAATGGGCCGTTCTGTGCAGTGGGAGCGGCCGGACCGGATCGTGCTCGTCGACCTCGACGACCAGGAAAGCTCGCTGCACGCCCTGCCCGCTGTGCTCGCGACCGGGGAACCGGAACTGGCGATCCGATCGGGTGAACTGCTGGTCCCGAGGCTGGCGCGTGCCGGTGCCGGTGGATCAGCGCGTCCGCTCGACCCGGACGGCACGGTGCTGATCACCGGTGGCACGGGTGCGGTGGGCAGTGCTGTCGCCCGGCACCTCGTGGCCGAGCACGGCGTGCGGCACCTCGTGCTGGCAGGCCGTCGCGGGCCCACCGCGGACAGCGCCACCGGCCTGGCCGCGCTCGACGCGGACGTGCGGATCGAGGCGTGCGACGTCGCCGATCGTGACGCGACGGAGAAGCTGCTGGCCGGAATCCCGGAGGCACACCCGCTGAGCGCGGTGTTCCACATCGCGGGTGTGCTGGACGACTGCTCGATCGATGAACTCACGCCGGATCGCCTGGACGCGGTGCTCCGCCCGAAGGTGGACGGGGCGCTGAACCTGCACGAGCTGACCCGCGATCTAAAGCCCGCGGCTTTTGTCCTGTTCTCCGCGGCCGCCGGTATCGCCGGTCACCCGGGGCAAAGCGCGTTCGCCGCGGCCAACGCCTCTCTTGACGCGCTGGCACGGCAGCGGCGGGCACAAGGCCTGCCCTCTGTTTCAGTGGCTTGGAGCCCGTGGTCGCCGAACGGCAACGGCGCCCGGCCGATGACGGCGTCCGAGGGCATGCGCTTGTTGGACGTGGCACTCGGACACGACGAGCCGGTGCTGATGGCCGCCAAGCTGGACTTCGCCGGTCTGCGTGCGCAGGCGGTGTCCGGATCGGTGCCGCCGTTGCTGCGTGGCCTGGTGCGTCAGGGGAGGCGGGCGGCGCAGGCCGTGGCCGCGTCGCTGGTCCAGCGCCTTGGCGGGCTTCCTGCCGCCGACCAGGAACGGGAACTGCTGAACCTGGTGCGGGCCGAAGCCTCGGCCGTGCTCGGTTATGCCGCCGGGTCGGTGGTGCCCGCCGAACGGGCGTTCAACGAGATGGGCTTCGATTCGCTGACCGCCGTCCAGTTGCGCAACCGCATGACGGCAGCCACCGGGGTGAGCCTGCCGGCGACCCTGATCTTCGACTATCCGACCTCGGCCGCGCTCGCTCGCCTGCTGCGCACCGAACTGTTCGCCTCCGGCGGCGGCTCCACCCTGGCGGAACTGGACAAGGTGGCGGAACACCTGACGAGCATTCCGCCGGGCAGCGAACTGGAGAACGAGGTCGTCGTACGACTACAGGCCATGCTGTCGCGCTGGAAGGAACGGTCGGCGGCGGGCGAGAGCACCGAGGTGGCGGACAAGCTGCGGTCCGCGTCGACGGCCGCGCTTTTCGAGTTCATCGACAACGAACTCGGCGGCGGAAAGACAGGGGAGCGGTAGGGGGGCGGCAAAGGGGCTCGAGCCCGCGCCGCCGGACGAGAATCGGTGTCAGGTTCATTACGGAGAAGGTTGCCCTGACATGACGGAAGAAGAGAAGCTCGTCGATTACCTCAAGCGGGTAACCGTCGATCTGCACCAGACTCGATCGCGTGCCGCCGAACTCGAGGCCGCCGCCCGTGAACCGATCGCCATCGTGGGAATGGGCTGCCGTTTTCCCGGCGGGGTGCGCTCGCCGGAAGACCTGTGGCGGCTGGTTTCCGACGGCGTCGACGCGATTTCCCCGTTTCCGGAGGACCGCGGCTGGGATGTGCGGAACCTTTTCGATCCGGACCGCACCCGCTACGGGAAATCGTATGTGCGCGAAGGCGGCTTTGTGCACGACGCCGCGGATTTCGACGCCGGGTTCTTCGGGATCAGCCCGCGCGAGGCCGTGACGATGGATCCGCAGCAGCGGTTGCTGCTGGAGACCGCGTGGGAGACGTTCGAGCGAGCCGGGATCGCTCCGTCCGCTGTGCACGGCGGCAGCGTCGGTGTGTTCGCGGGCATGGCCTACCACGATTACGCGATGCGGCTGAACAAGGTCGCGGACGAGTACGAAGGCTATCTCGGCGCGGGCAGCGCCGGGAGTATCGCCTCGGGCCGGATTTCCTACACCTTCGGTTTCGAAGGCCCGGCACTGACGCTGGACACGGCGTGTTCGTCGTCATTGGTGGCGATTCACCTCGCTGTGCAGGCGTTGCGCCGTGGTGAGTGCTCGATGGCGCTGGCCGGTGGGGTGACGATCCTGTCGGCGTCCGGCACCTTTGTCGAGTTCAGCCGCCAGGGCGCGTTGTCGCCGGACGGCCGTTCGAAGTCCTTCTCCGCTACGGCCGATGGCGCCGGATGGGGCGAGGGCGTCGGCTTGGTGTTGCTGGAGCGGTTGTCCGAAGCACACCGACTGGGGCACCGGGTGCTGGGTGTGGTGCGTGGCAGTGCGGTGAACCAGGATGGTGCGTCGAACGGGTTGACCGCGCCGAATGGTCCGTCGCAGCAGCGGGTGATTCGTGCCGCGCTGGCGGATGCGGGTCTTGCTTCGTCCGAAGTGGACGCGGTGGAAGCGCACGGCACGGGCACCAGCCTTGGTGATCCCATCGAAGCGCAGGCGCTTCTGGCCACCTACGGGCAGGGTCGAGGTCGGCCGTTGTGGCTGGGTTCGGTGAAGTCGAACATCGGCCACACGCAGGGCGCCGCGGGTGTCGCGGGTGTGATCAAGATGGTCGAGGCGATGCGGCACGGGGTGCTCCCGAAGACCCTGCACGTGGACGAGCCCACGCCCGAGGTCGACTGGTCCGCGGGCGCGGTCGAGTTGCTGACCGAGCCGAAGGACTGGCCGGAGGCCGATCATCCCCGCCGGGCGGCGGTGTCTTCGTTCGGTATCAGTGGCACCAACGCGCACGTGATCGTGGAGCAGGCACCTGAGCCGGAACCGGTTGACGAAGGTGTTGCCGAATTCGGTGTGGTGCCGTTGGTGGTATCCGGTCGTGGTGTGCCTGGCCTGCGTGGTCAGGCGGCCCGGTTGAAGTCCTTGGTGGATGACGCCCAGCTGCCGGATATCGGGTTCTCGTTGGTGACGTCGCGGTCGGTGCTGGCCGATCGCGGTGTGGTGCTGGCGGCAGACCAGGAGGAAGCGCTCGCCGGACTGGGTGCGCTGGCTGAGGGCGCTTCGGCGGCTGGCGTGCTTTCCGGGGTCGCCGATGTCGAGGGCAAGACGGTGTTTGTTTTCCCTGGTCAGGGTGCCCAGTGGTGGGGGATGGGAGTGGAGTTGCTGGATGCTTCGCCGGTGTTCGCGGCCCGGTTCGCCGAGTGTGAGCAGGCGCTGGCTCCGTTGTTGGGCTGGTCGGTGGCCGATGCGCTGCGGGGCAGCCTGGACCAGGTCGACGTGGTGCAGCCGGTGTCGTTCGCGGTGATGGTCGCTCTGGCAGAGGTGTGGCGGTCGCTGGGCGTTGAACCGGATGCGGTGGTGGGCCATTCGCAGGGTGAGATCGCGGCGGCTTGCGTGGCGGGCGCGTTGTCCCTGGAGGACGCGGCCTGTGTTGTGGTTCTGCGCAGCCAGGCGATCGCGCGTGGCGTGGCTGGCCGGGGCGGGATGATGTCGATCGCGTCCTCGGCCGAGGAAGTCGCCAGCCGGGTGCAGCCAGGGGTTGAGGTGGCGGTGGTCAACGGCCCGTCATCCGTGGTGGTGGCCGGTGATCCGGAGGCCTTGGCGAAGTTGCAAGCGGAGTGCGAATCCGATGGACTCCGGGCCAGGATCATTCCGGTGGATTACGCCTCGCACACCGCACATGTCGAAGCGATCGAAGCCGAGCTGTTGGACGTGCTTGCCGAGGTCAAGGGCGCTCCGGTGAGCGTGCCGATGTGGTCCACCGTCACCCAGCAATGGCTGGAAGGCACCGAGCTGGGTGCCGAGTACTGGTATCGGAACCTGCGCAGCCAGGTCGGCTTCGCACCGGCCATCGAGGCTCTGCTGGAACAGGGACACCATGCGTTCATCGAGGTCAGCTCGCATCCGGTGCTCACCACCAGTATTCAGGACGTCCTCGATCAGGCACCCACCGTCGTGGTGGGAACGCTGCGTCGCGACGACGGCGGGATGCGCCGAGTCCTGACGAGTCTCGCCGAACTGCATGTCCGCGGGATCTCCGTGGACTGGGAAGCGTGCTTCACCGGCGGCAGGCGTGTTGACCTGCCGACGTATGCCTTCCAGCGTGAGCGCTACTGGCTGGAAGAGCTTCCCGCCGATGACGCGCCTCAGCAAGGAAGCGCGATCGACAAGGAATTCTGGACGGCGATCGAGCACGAGGACTTCGACGCTCTCGCCAACACCCTGTCCCTTGAATCCCCCGAACAGCAGTCCTCGCTCCGCGCGCTGGCGCCGATCCTGTCCTCGTGGCACCGGCAGCGCCGTTCGGAGTCCACTGTGGATGACTGGCGGTATCACGTCGGCTGGAAGCCGTTGGACGAACTGGCGCCGCCCGAATTCGCGGGTACCTGGATCGTGGTCGTGCCCGAGGGTGACGACGAGGCAGCGGTCGCGGTGTCCGACGGGCTCGCCGCGCGAGGTGCCTGGGTGGCGCGCCTGGTGCTCGACCCGACCGGCACCGATCGTGCCGGACTGGCCGAGCGGATCCAGGAGATCGTCACCGAGATCGGTGATGTGCGGGGCGTCGTGTCGTTCCTCGGGCTCGCTTCTGGGGCGCATCCGGAGCTGCCGGTCCTGCCCGCCGGAGTCGCCGGTGCGGTGACGCTGGTGCAGGCGATGGGCGACGCCGAACTGGACGCACCGCTGTGGTTCCTCACCAGGGGAGCCGTGTCGGTGGACAGCGCCGATCCGCCGAGCAGCCCCGCCCAGGCGATGGTCTGGGGAATGGGGCGCGTGGCGGCGCTGGAACATCCCGGCCGCTGGGCCGGGCTCGTGGACCTTCCCGCCGAAGTGGACGAGACCGCGGTAGACCGCGTTCTCGGCGTACTCGGCGGAGGGAGTGGTGAAGATCAGGTGGCGGTGCGGCCCTCCGGGGTCCTCGGGCGGCGGCTGCTGCCCGCGCCACCTGCGGACAGCCCCCTGGCGTGGACACCACGAGGCACCGTTCTGGTGACCGGTGGCCTCAGTGGTGTCGGCGCTCAGGTGGCCCGCTGGCTGGCAGCCCGTGGTGCCGAGCACCTGCTGCTGGCAGGCAGGCGTGGGATGACCACGGCGGGCGCACAGGAACTCGTGGACGAACTCACGAAGCTGGGCGCCCGGACCACCGTGGCCGCTTGCGACATCGCGGATCGCGAAGCGTTGCAGCGGATGCTCGACGGCGTGCCAAGGGAGACCCCACTGGCCGCTGTCGTGCACGCCGCCGGCGTCGCCACCACCGGAGCGCTGCAGGACACCACGCTGCCGGAGTTCGCCGAGGTGCTGTCCGGGAAGGTCGCGGGCGCGGCACACCTCGACGAACTGCTCGACGGCTACGACCTGGACGCCTTTGTGCTGTTCTCGTCGAACGCCGCGGTGTGGGGCAGCGGAGGCCAGGGCGCCTATGCCGCCGCCAACGCCTTCCTGGACGCGCTCGCCGAACAGCGACGCTCCCGTGGACTGGTCGCCACGTCGATCGCGTGGGGGGCTTGGGGTGGCGGCGGAATGTCGTCCGACTCGGCCGAGGTCGAAGAGCAGTTGCGCCGTACCGGCCTGCTGGCCATGGACCCCGAGCTGGCGTTGATCGCGCTCGCGCGGGCGGTCGAACACGGAGAGACGCATCTTGTGGTCACCGACATGGAGTGGGACCGGTTCGCCCCGGGATTCACCGCCCGGCGTTCCAGTGCGCTCCTCAGCGATCTGGCCGAGGTGCGCACCGCGCTGGGCAGCGACGACGACGATGCGGGCGGGGCTGACGACGAGTCGGTCTCGGCACTGGGTCAGCGGCTCGCCGGACTGTCCGATGAGGACCAGAACCGGGCGCTCGTCGAAGTGGTGCGGACCGAGGCCGCGGTGGTGCTCGGTTTCTCCACACCGGACGGCATCGATCCTGGCCAGGCGTTCCGCGACGTCGGTTTCGATTCGCTGACGGCGGTCGAACTCCGCAACCGCCTGGTCACCGCGACCGGTCTGCGGCTGCCGCCCGCGCTGGTGTTCGATTACCCCACCCCGGCCGCGGTGGCCGAATTCCTCCGGTCGCGACTGCCTTCGGACTCGTCCCCGTCGATCCTGCAGGAGCTGGAGCGACTTGAGACGGCCTACGCGGCGGCGTCGGCGGATCGCGCGACGCGAGCGAAGGTGACCACCCGGATGCGCGCGCTCGCCGCCGTCTGGGAGAAGGCGGGCGACGAGCCCGCCGATGACGAAGAGCTGGACCTCGACCTGGTGACCGACGACCAGATGTTCGAGCTGATCGACAACGAGTTCGGCACCTCCTGAGCCTTTCCGGAGCCATCAGGACGCGAACTTTCTCGAGCTAGGCAAGGAGCCAGGCTGCCATGCCCCAAGACGACAAGCTGCGCGACTACCTCAAGCGCGTGGTCGCCGACGCCCGACGCACCCAGAAGCGGTTGCGGGACATCGAGTCGGAGCCGATCGCGATCGTCGGCATGGGGTGCCGCTATCCCGGCGGCGTCGCCTCGCCAGAGGACCTCTGGCGGCTGGTCGCGGACGGCATGGACGCGGTCGGCGAGTTCCCGGACAACCGCGGCTGGGACCTGGCGGCGATGCGGGACCCCGAGCGCGACGGAACGTCCTATGTGGAGGAGAGCGCCTTCCTGCACGACATGGCGGACTTCGACGCGGGCTTCTTCGGGATCAGCCCGCGCGAGGCCGTGGCGATGGACCCGCAACAGCGGTTGTTGTTGGAAACCTCGTGGGAGACCTTCGAACACGCGGGCATCGACCCGATCTCCTTGCGGGGTAGCGACGTCGGTGTGTACGCGGGCCTGTTCTACCACGAGTACGCCGAGTTCCTCGGCAAGGTGCCGGAGGCGGGCCAGGGCTACATGGGCACCGGTACCGCCGGGGCCGTCGCGTCCGGCCGCGTGTCGTATTCGCTGGGCTTCGAAGGCCCGGCGCTGACGGTGGACACGGCGTGTTCCTCGTCGCTGGTGGCGATGCACCTCGCTGTGCAGGCGTTGCGCCGTGGTGAATGCTCGATGGCGCTGGCTGGTGGGGTCACGGTCATGGTACTGCCGGGCGCGTTCGTCGATTTCAGCCGTCAGCGCGGGCTGGCGCGCGACGGCCGTTGCAAGGTTTTTGCCGGTGCCGCGGATGGCACCAGCTTCAGCGAGGGCGTCGGCCTGGTGTTGCTGGAGCGTCTTTCGGATGCTCGCCGCCTGGGGCATCAGGTGCTGGGTGTGGTGCGTGGCAGTGCGGTGAACCAGGATGGCGCGTCGAATGGACTCACCGCGCCGAATGGTCCTTCTCAGCAGCGGGTGATCCGTGCCGCGCTGGCGAACGCGGGCCTTGCCGCAGCCGATGTGGACGTGGTGGAGGCGCACGGCACCGGGACGACACTGGGCGACCCCATCGAAGCGCAGGCCCTGCTGGCGACCTACGGGCAGGGCAGGCCGGAGGACCGGCCGCTGTGGCTGGGGTCGGTGAAGTCGAACATCGGGCACACGCAGACCGCCGCCGGGGTCGCCGGCGTGATCAAGATGGTCCAGGCGATGCGGCACGGGATGCTGCCGAAGACGTTGCACGTGGACGAGCCCACGCCCAAGGTCGACTGGGACGCGGGTGCGGTGGAGTTGCTCACCGAACCGCAGGAGTGGCCGGAGGTGGAGCGTCCGCGCCGGGCGGGGGTGTCGTCCTTCGGGCTGAGCGGGACCAACGCGCACGTGATCCTGGAGCAGGCACCGGAGCCCGAGCCCGCCGGTGAGGGCGATGCCGCGTTCGGTGTGGTGCCGCTGCTGGTGTCGGGCCGTGGGGTGAGCGGCCTGCGCGGTCAGGCCGCGTCCATCCGGTCCTTTGTGGACGACGACACGGAGCCGCTGGCGGATACGGGCTTCTCCTTGGTGACCACCCGGTCGATGCTGGCCGATCGTGGTGTGGTGCTGGCGGCGGACCGGGACGAAGCGATAGCCGGGCTGGACGCGGTGGCCGCGGGAGCGCCGGGTGTCGGCGTGGTGTCCGGACTCGCGGACGTCGAAGGCAAACGGGTCTTCGTTTTCCCCGGTCAGGGTGCCCAGTGGCTGGGCATGGGACTGGACTTGCTGGACGTCTCGCCGGTGTTCGCGGCCCGGCTGGCCGAGTGCGAGCGGGCGCTTGCGCCGTTGCTGGGCTGGTCCGTGCTGGACGTGCTGCGGGGCGAGGAAGGCGCGCCGAGCCTGGACCGGCTCGATGTGGTGCAGCCGGTGTCGTTCGCGGTGATGGTGTCGCTCGCCGCGTTGTGGCGATCGCTGGGTGTGGAGCCGGACGCGGTCGTGGGCCATTCGCAGGGTGAGATCGCGGCGGCCTGCGTGGCCGGCGCGTTGTCGCTGGAGGACGCCGCTCGTGTGGTGGTGATGCGCAGCCAGGTGATGGACCGGCGGCTGACCGGCCGGGGCGGGATCATGTCGCTCGCGGTTTCCGCCGAGGAAGCCACGCGGCGTGCGCAGGCGTGGGCGGGACGGATCGACATCGCGGCGGTGAACGGGCCGTCGTCGGTGGTGGTGGCCGGTGATCCGGAGGCACTGGCGGAACTGCACGCGGCCTGTGAGGCCGACGGCGTTCGCGCGCGGTTGATCCCGGCGGGCGTGGCCTCGCACACCGCGCGTGTGGAAGAGATCCGTGACGAACTGCTGGAGGCGCTCGCGGGGATCGAAGCGGTGGCCGGACAGGTGCCGATGTGGTCCACCGTGACCCAGGAATGGCTGGCCGGCCCGGAACTCGGCGCCGAGTACTGGTACCGGAACACCCGTCACCAGGTCGGCTTCGGCCCCGCCGTCGAAGGGCTGTTGGAGCAGGGGCATCGGGTTTTTGTCGAGGTCAGCTCCCATCCGGTGCTGACCACCAGCGTGCAGGACACGATCGAGGCGCGCGAGCAGGTACCCACGGTCGTGGTGGGCACGCTACGCCGAGACGACGGCGGTATGCCGCGGGTGCTGGCCAACCTCGCCGAGCTGCACGTCCGTGGTGTCTCCGTGGACTGGGCGCCGTGCTTCACCGGCGGCAGGCGGGTCGAGCTGCCGACATATGCCTTCCAGCGTGAGCGTTTCTGGCTCGACATCCCCGTGCAGACGGGGGACGTGACGGCGGCGGGCTTGTGGTCGCCGGAGCACCCGCTGCTGGGTGCGGCGACGAGCCTGGCCGCCGGTGACGGGGTGCTGTTCACCAGCCTGCTGTCGTTGCGATCGCATCCGTGGCTGGCCGACCACGCGATGTCGGGCGTGGTGCTGGTCCCTGGCACGGCGTTGGTGGAGCTGGCGATCCGCGCCGGTGACGCGGTGGGCTGCCCGGTGGTCGAGGAACTGGTCATCGAGGCCCCGCTGGTGCTCCCGGCGCAAGGAGCCGTGGCGATCCAGGTCGTGGCCGGTGATCCGGACGAGACCGGCAGGCGGCCGGTGAGTGTCTACGGGCGGGACGACACCGAGGACGGCGTGTGGATCCGGCACGCCGCCGGGACGCTCACCGCTACCGAGCCGGTGGCGGACTTCGATCTGGCGGTGTGGCCCCCGGCGGAGGCCGAACCGGTGGACCTCACCGGCTTCTACGAATCGCTGGCCGAGGCGGGGTACGAGTACGGGCCGATGTTCCAGGGGCTGCAGAAGGTGTGGACCCTGGGCGGGGAGGTCTACGCCGAGGTCGCTGCGACCGGAACCGCCGACACGACCGGGTTCGGGCTCCACCCGGCACTGCTGGACGCCGCCCTGCACAGCATGAACTTCACCGCGCTCGCCGAGACGGCCGGGCAGCGGAAGCTGCTGCCGTTCGCCTGGAGTGGGGTCGCCTTGTACGCCTCGGGCGCGTCCGACTTACGAGTCCGTGCGACGCACCTCGGCGGCGACAGCCTCTCCCTCGCCGTAGCCGACCAGACCGGTGCTCCGGTCGCCGCCATCGGCTCGCTGACCCTGCGGTCCGCGACGACCAGCGGCGTCACCGCCAGCTCCCTGTTCGAAGTCAACTGGACGACCGCGCAGCTCGCACTCCCGGAAGACCAGGGGAACTGGGACATCGTGGAGGTGGCGACGGAGCCCGGCGACCCGGCCGGGGTTCGCGCCACCACCGGCCGCGTGCTCGCGACCGTGCAGAACTGGCTCGCCGAAGAAAAGCCGGAAGACGCGCGGCTGGTCATCCTGACGCGGAACGCGGTCGCGGTGCACCGTCCGGACGAGGTGCGTGACCTGGCCGCGGCCGCCGCCTGGGGGCTGATCCGGTCCGCGCAGTCCGAACACCCGGACCGGATCGTGGTGATCGATCTCGACGACCACGACGAGTCGCGCGCGGTGGTGCCCGCCGTCGTCGCGTCCGGCGAACCGCAGGCGGCGATTCGTTCGGGAATGATCTCGGTACCGCGGCTGGCACGGACCGTCGCGGCCGACAACCCGCCGGTGGAATTGGCTCCCGAGGGCACGGTGCTGATCACCGGTGGCACCGGGACGCTGGGCGCCGTGCTGGCCCGGCACCTGGTGACCGAACACGGCGTGCGGAACCTGCTGCTGGTGAGCAGGCGCGGACCGGCGGCGGATGGCGCGGCCGACCTCACGGCCGAGCTGGCCGCGCTCGGTGCGCAGACGCGTATCGCGGCGTGTGACGCGGCCGATCGGGACGCGCTGGCGGAACTGCTGGCGACCATTCCGGCGGAGCAGCCGCTGACCGCGGTGGTGCACGCCGCGGCGACCTTGGACGACGGTGTGGTGTCCGCGCTGACCCCGGACCGCCTGGACACCGTGCTCCGCCCGAAGGTCGACGCGGCCGTGAACCTCCATGCGCTGACCGAGAAACTGGACCTCGCCGCCTTTGTGCTCTTCTCCTCGGGGGCCGGCGTGCTGGGCAATCCCGGTCAGGCGAACTACGCCGCCGCGAACGCGTTCCTCGACGCGCTCGCACAGCAGCGGCGGGCGCGGAACCTGCCCGCGGTGTCGCTGGCCTGGGGCCTGTGGGAACAGGTCACCGGGCTGACCCAGGGCCTCGAACAGACCGATCACGGCAGGCTGGCAGGCGGTGGCCTGAAGGCGCTGACCTCCGAAGAAGGCATGGCGCTCTTCGACGCGGGCCTGCGCGGCGACGAGGCCGTGCTGGTGCCCATGCACCTCGACTTCGCGGCGATCCGAGCCCAGCGGGGGCCGGTTCCGGCGTTGCTCCGGACCTCGGCAGGGCGCCAGGGCAGGCGAGCCGTGCAGGAGGCCGCCGCCGAGGCCGACTCGCTGGTCCAGCGGCTGGCCGGGATGCCGGAGAAGGAGCAGAACCGGGTTCTGCTGGACCTGGTCCGTGCGGAGGCCGCGGTGGTGCTCCGGCACCCGACCGCCGACCTGATCGAGCCGGACCGGGCGTTCAACGAGGTCGGCTACGACTCGCTGACCTCGGTCGAACTGCGCAACCGGCTGACCGCGGCGAGCGGCATCCGCCTGCCGGCCACGCTGCTGTTCGACCACCCGACACCCTCGGCCGTTGCCGCGTACCTGAAGGAAGAGCTGTCGGGCAAGCGCGTGGCCGTGGCTCCGGTGGCGTTCGCGGCTCCGGTGGACGACCCGATCGCGATCGTGTCGATGTCGTGCCGGTTGCCGGGTGGCGTCGCCTCGCCGGAGGACCTGTGGGAACTGGTGTCGTCCGAGGTCGACGCGATCACGGGCTTCCCTGCCGATCGCGGCTGGGATCTCGACCGGTTGTACGACCCGGACCAGGACCACCGCGGCACGAGCTATGTCCGCGAGGGCGGATTCCTCGATGGCGCCACGGAGTTCGACGCGGGGTTCTTCGGGATCAGTCCGCGTGAGGCACTGGCGATGGATCCGCAGCAGCGGTTGTTGCTGGAGTCGTCGTGGGAGGCGCTGGAGCGGGCGGGCATCGATCCGGCTTCGTTGCGGGGCAGCGATGTCGGCGTGTTCGCGGGCGTGATGTACCAGGGCTACCTGCCGGACGCGGGTTCGGCGCCGGAGGAGATCGAGGGCTACATCGGCACCGGCAACTCGGCCAGCGTGGTGTCCGGCCGGGTGTCGTATTCGCTGGGCTTCGAGGGTCCGGCGCTGACGATCGACACGGCGTGTTCGTCGTCGTTGGTGGCGATCCATCTTGCCGCGCAGGCTTTGCGCCGAGGTGAGTGTTCGATGGCGCTGGCCGGTGGGGTCACGGTGATGGCTACGCCGAGTTTGTTCGTCGATTTCAGCCGTCAGCGCGGGCTCGCGGCGGATGCCCGGTGCAAGGCTTTCGCCGGTTCGGCGGATGGCACCAGCTTCGGCGAAGGCGTTGGCCTGGTCCTGCTCGAGCGTCTTTCGGATGCTCGCCGGTCGGGGCATCGGGTGCTGGGTGTGGTGCGGGGCAGTGCGGTGAACCAGGATGGTGCTTCGAACGGGCTCACCGCGCCGAACGGTCCCTCGCAGCAGCGGGTGATCCGGGCCGCGCTGGCGAATGCGGGCCTTACGGCGTCCGATGTGGACGCGGTGGAAGCACACGGCACGGGCACCAGCCTGGGCGATCCGATCGAGGCACAAGCTGTGCTGGCCACCTATGGGCAGGATCGGGATCGGCCGTTGTGGTTGGGTTCGGTGAAGTCGAATATCGGCCACACCCAGGGTGCTGCTGGTGTCACCGGTGTGATCAAGATGGTCGAGGCGATGCGTCGTGGTGTGCTGCCCCGGACGTTGCACGTGGACGAGCCGACGCCTCAGGTCGACTGGTCCGAGGGTGCCGTGGAGGTGCTCACCGAAGCGCAGGAGTGGCCGGAACTCGAACGTCCCCGTCGAGTCGGCGTGTCTTCGTTCGGCATCAGCGGCACCAACGCGCACGTGATCCTGGAGCAGGTGCCCGAGTCGCGGGTCGATGAGACTGCTTCCGAGGTCGATGTGGTGCCGCTGATGGTGTCAGCGCGCGGTGCAACGGCCCTGCGGGCGCAGGCCGCCCGGCTGCGGTCCGTTGTGGACGATGGTCCGTTGGCGGACATCGGCTTCTCGCTGGCGACGACGCGTTCGATGCTGACTGATCGCGGTGTGGTGCTGGCGGGGGACCGGGACGAGGCGGTCGCCGGATTGCGTGCGCTGGCTGAGGGAACACCGGCGCCCGGTGTGGTGTCGGGGGCTCCTGTCTCCGGTGGCGTGGCGATGGTGTTCTCCGGTCAGGGGAGCCAGCGGGCAAGCATGGGGCGGGAGCTGTACGAGTCCTTCCCGGTGTTCGCGGACGCGGTGGACGAGGTGTGCGCCGAACTGGGCCGCTGGATGGACGGTGGCGCGGTGCGCCGGGTGATGTTCGACGGCGGTGGCGTACTGGACGAGACGGGATGGGCGCAGCCTGCGCTTTTTGTTTTCGAGATTGCGCTGTTCCGGCTCCTGGAGTCCTGGGGTGTTCGGCCGGATGTGGTGGGCGGGCACTCGATCGGTGAGGTGACGGCCGCCTGTGTGGCGGGAGTCCTGGAGGTGGCGGACGCGGCTCAGCTGGTGGCGGCGCGAGCCGAGTTGATGCAGGCGTTGCCGCCGGGTGGCGTGATGGTGGCGGTGGCCGCCGGTGAAGAGCGCGTGCGCGAACTGCTGGACGACCGGATGTCGGTGGCCGCGGTGAACGGCCCGGAGTCCGTGGTGATCTCCGGTGCGCAGGACGCAGTGCTCGCGGTCGCCGAGGTGTTGCGGGGTGAAGGGCGCCGGGTGCGCCAGTTGCGAGTCTCACACGCGTTCCACTCGCCGCTGATGGAGCCGATGCTCGAGGAGTTCCGCCAGGTGGTGGCGAAGATCGAGTTCTCGCCGCCGCTGATCCCGATGCTGTCGAACGTGTCCGGTGGGGTAGCCGACCCCGAAGTCGTGACCACGCCCGAGTACTGGGTGGAGCACGTGCGTTCCGCGGTGCGGTTCGCCGACGGCGTTGCTGCGTTGCCGGGGTTGTCGGTGTCGACAGTGCTGGAAGTCGGGCCGGGCGGAACCCTGACCGGTCTGGGCCCGGACTGCCTGCCCGCGGACACCCGGATCGGGTTCGTGGCGGGCGCTCGCGGTGGCGTGTCGGAGCCTCGTGCGGTGCTGACCGCGTTGGCCGAGCTACACGTTCGCGGGGTCGAGATCGACTGGCCCGCCTACTTCGCCGGTGGCAGGCGGGTGGATCTGCCGACGTATGCCTTCCAGCGTGAGCGTTTCTGGATCGAAGTCCCGGCCAAGACCGGGGACGTGACAGCGTCCGGGCTGGGCTCGGCCGGGCATCCGCTGCTCGGCGCGGTGTTGCAGGTGGCGGACGGCGACGGTGTGGTGCTGAGCGGCCGGGTGTCGCTGCGCTCGCATCCCTGGCTGGCCGATCACGCCGTGTCGGGTGTGGTTCTGGTGCCGGGAACGGCGTTCGTCGAGCTGGCCGTGCGTGCCGGTGACGAGACCGACTGCCCGGTCGTCGAGGAACTGCTGGTCGAGGCACCATTGGTGCTCGGTGACCAGGACGAGATCGCGATCCAGGTGGTGGTGGGCGACGCGGACCCGGCCGGGCGCCGTTCCGTGCGTGTCTACGGCCGCGACTCCGCTGGGGAAGGCGCGTGGACCCGGCACGCGACGGGAACGGTGACCGGACAGGAACCCGAGGCCGGATTCGATTTCACCACCTGGCCCCCGAGCGACGCGGAACCGGTGGATGTCACCGGCTTCTATGAGCTCCTGGCTGGTGGCGGCTATGCCTACGGCCCCGTCTTCCGGGGTTTGCAGCGGGCGTGGACGCGTGGCGACGAGGTGTACGCCGAGGTCGCCTTGCCTGCCGAGGTCACCGACGCGAGCGGATACGGATTGCACCCCGCGCTGCTGGACGCCGCACTGCACACCAACGCGTTCAACCCGCACGTCAATTCGGGAGGCAGCTCTCAACCGGCGAAACTGCCGTTCGCCTGGAACGGCGTCACCCTGCACGCCTCCGGAGCGACCAGCGTGCGGGTGCGGATGACGCCGACCGGACCCAGCAGCCTCGCGCTGCACCTGGCCGACCCGACCGGTGCGCCCGTCGCCACCGTCGAATCCCTCGCCCTCCGCCCGCTGAACCCCGGCCAGCTGCGGCCAGGCCGCGGAGCCGTGCGGGATCTGATGTTCCGGGTCGACTGGGTGCCGGTGTCCCCGCCGGAAGCCGCCATCGACACCGCACAGTGGACTGTTCTCGACTGCACGGAAGACGCCGCGGACGCCACGGAAGCCGCCACCGTCACCTCCGACCTGCTCGAACAGGTGCAGAGCTGGCTCGACGAACCGCAGGCCGACGCGGCGCGGCTCGTGGTACTGACCAGCGGCGCGGTCGCGGAGAACGGCCCGGTCGCCCCGGCCGCCGCCGCGCTGTGGGGGCTGGTTCGTTCCGCGCAGTCGGAGAACCCCGACCGGATCGTGCTGGTGGACGTCGACAACGCCGACTCCGCGCGGACGGCGATCGCCGCCGTGGTGGCCTCCGGTGAACCCCAGGCCGCTGTCCGGGCAGGGGCGGTGACCGTGCCGAGGCTCGTCCGCTCCACTGTGGACGGCTCGGAGCGTGCGTTGAGCCCGGGCGGAACGGTGCTCATCACCGGTGGCACCGGGGGTCTCGGCGGGCTGGTGGCTTGCCATCTGGTGGCGGAACACGGGATCCGGCACCTGCTGTTGACCAGCCGGCGGGGGCCCGAGGCCGACGGAGCGGCCGAGTTGGCCGCCGGTCTGACCGATCAGGGCGCGCAGGTGACGATCGCGGCCTGCGATGTGTCCGAGCGCGAGGCGGTCGAGTCGCTGCTCGCACTGGTGCCCGCCGAACACCCCCTCACCGCGGTGGTGCACGCGGCCGGTGTGCTCGACGACGGCATCGTTCCCGCGCTGACGGCCAAGCGGGTCGAAACCGTCTTCGCGCCCAAGGCCGACGCGGCTTGGCACCTCCACGAGCTGACCAAGGGCATCGACCTGGACGCGTTTGTGCTCTTCTCCTCCGCCGCGGGTGTCGTCGGAAGTCCTGGCCAGGCCAACTACGCGGCGGCGAACGCGTTCCTCGACGGGCTGGCGTTCCGGCGGCGCGCTGAGGGACTGCCTGCCGTGTCACTGGCGTGGGGCGCGTGGAAGCAGGCCAACGGCATGGCCGACCGCGTCCAGGAGACCGACCTCAGCCGCATGGCACGCAAGGGTTTCCGCGCGCTGTCCGCGGCGGAGGGGCTGGCCCTGTTCGATGCCGGGCTGGAATCACCGCATCCCGCGCTGGTGCCTATGCACCTGACCACGTCGCCGGGCGACGCGGTGCCACCACTGCTGCGCGCGCTGATCAGGCGAACCCGGCGGGGCGTGGAAAGCGCGACCGTGGACACCGAGTCGTTCACCGTGCGGTTGGCGGGACGCGCACCGATCGAACAGCGGAAGATCGTCCTGGGCCTGGTGCTGGAGGCCTCGGCAGCGGTGCTCGGCCACGCGGACGCGGGCTCGATCGACCCCGGTCAGGACCTCTGGCAGGTGGGTTTCGACTCGCTGACCGCCGTCGAACTGCGCAACCAGCTGGGCGCGGCCACCGGGGTGCGGCTGACCGCCGCCGCGGTGTTCGACTACCCGACCCCGGCGGCGCTCGCCGACCACCTGCTCGCCGGGATCGAAGACGCCCGCGTGGCGTGGGAAAGGAACGGATGAGATGTTCGATACGGACGCCTACCTCGACCGCCTCGGTTACTCGGGTGCGTGTGCGGTCACCGCGGAGACGCTGCGAAGGCTGCACAAACTGCACCTCAACGCCATTCCGTACGACAACACGAAGTTCGCGCCGGCCGGTGCCGAGCCGGTGCGCAACATCGCGGACATCGACTTCGACGCGACCTTCGACAAGATCGTGCTCAACGGTGCCGGAGGTATCTGCTTCGAGCTGAATCCGCTGTTCAACCGGCTGCTGACCGAACTCGGCTTCGACACCATGACGATCTCGGCCGGAGTGCGGCAGGAGGACGGCTCGTTCTCACCCGACCTGTCGCACCTGTTCACCGGCGTCCTGCTGGGAGACGACCTCTGGCTGGCGGACGTCGGCTTCTCCGGGCCCTCGTATCTGGAGCCGTTGCGCCTGAACTCCGAGGTGCAGCACCAGTTCGGTTGCCGCTACAAGGTGGTCGAGCAGGCGGGCTGGCAGACCCTGCACCGCCGCAGCCGGACCGGGCAGTGGCGGGCGGTCTACCGCTTCAAAACGGTCGGCCGCCGCGTCGAGGACTGGCATGGCTTCGCCGAGAAGATGCGGGACTACACCGAAGGCACGGTGCTCGCGACCGCGACCATCCGCGCGCGGTCCTCCGCCAACGGGCACATGCTGCTCGTCGGCAAGCGCTACCTGACCGTCGAAGACGGCCACGAGCAGGTGACCGCGCTGGTCGATCCCACCGAACTGGACCGGGCGCTGAGCCGCATCCTCTCGGGAAGCCGCTAGCCCCACTGGTACTTGAGGAACTTCCCGTCCATGGTGACCACGACGCGTTCGCCGCCCGGGTCTTCGCGGCGGTCCACGTCGAGCTTGAAGTTGATGGCGCTCATGATGCCGTCACCGAACTTCTCGTGGATGAGTTCCTTGATGGTGGGTCCGTAGACCTGGAGGACTTCGTAGAAGCGGTAGATGGTGGGGTCGGTCGGCACGGCGTCTTCGAGCGCGCCACGGGTGGGCTGGGCCTGCAACGCGGTGATCGCGTCGGCGTCCAGTTCGAGGATCGCGGCGAGTGTTTCGGCTTGGTCCTGGGGGATCGGGTGCTGGCCGAGCAGGGCGGCGGTGGTCCAGGCGAGCGGGGCGTCGATGGCTTCTGCGAGCGCTGCCCAGCTCAGGCCGAGCCGGGTCTTGGCCTCGAGCACAACCTGACCGGTTTCCTTCTTCGAGATCATGTCCCGACGGTATGCACCGCACGAGCGCGGGTAAAGCCGCGCGACCTGCCTCACTCAGTGAGCACCTCCGTGGACAGCACGTTCTCCCGGCCGCGTCCGCCGTCACGGTAGCGGCGTGCTGGATCTCCTTCCCACGAGATCTCCTCAGCGAACGGCCGAGGATGGAGCTGCTGGCGGGCTCGTGCACGAACATCGCACCCAACTCAACGTCCGGAAAGAGGCGGGACCGATCGGCTGACCGCCTGCTCGAGCCGCCATCGAGCACGCCGCCGCAGCTTCCCCGGTCGGTTCCTTCCGGCAGAGGTCGCGGAACTCCAGTTCGGCGGAGCGCCCTCCGGTGCGTCGGCGTGCACGGCGGGCGGGTTGTCGTTGAGCAAGTTGTGCACGGTGCCGATGGAGACCTTGGTGGGGCGTGCGATGGTCGACAGTTACTCAGGTCGGGGTCGAGCAGGACGGCTCCGGTGAGATCGAGGTTCACGGCGGGCCAGAAGGTATCGGCCGGGTGCTCCGGGCCGGAGGTGGGTGGCGAGGAAGGTCCGCGCGGTGAGTCGGACCTCCCGTTCCTGGATCGACTCGCGGTACTCCTCGCGTGTGGCTTTCTCCGCATCGGCCGCCGGGCACGTCGAAGGGACCGCGCAGGTAGGCGCAGAAGACGTTGACCACGATCTGGCGCAGAGTCGGGTGGCCTTGGGCCGAGTCGTTCGAGGTGGCGAAGAGACCGCCATGGCGGACGGGAGCCTTATCGGATCCGAGCTGCTCCACCGACTTCGCGTAGAGGTCGGTGATTCGCCGGGCCTCGGCATCGCGTTTCATGATCCACTCGCTTCGGCCGCCCTCCCGCAGGGACTCGCGATCATGACCGGCAGACCGCCCCCGCCCGCTGCGCCTAGTCCGAACGCCATCGACGATCGGTTATGCCACCCGAAGCGACTGGTCAGGCCGTTGCCTGCATGAAATGGAGCGGGCAAGACCACCATACGCCGTCCCGAAACTTGACTAAAACGTTCAGAATCCTGACCCCCACGCTCTAGTCGAGGTCTGTCGACGCCCACCGCCTGTCGAGGACGAGAACGTGTCAGCTAGTGGCTTCCGACCGCTTGCCGTCCGGCGGTGAGACGGTCGACGCCTCCGGAGGTAGTTCCCGTAGTGCGCGTAGCGGCGAGACGAAGACCGGCAGCCAGGACAGGGCGAGCCCGAAGGCGGCTACCCACAGCGCAGCGCGCGGCGTCGCGAGTTCCCCGATCAGTCCGCCCAGCAAGGCGCCGATCGGGAGCGTGCCCCATACGAGGAACCGAATCGTCGCGTTCATCCGCCCGAGCAGTCGCTCCGGCGTAACTCGCTGCCGCAGGCTGACCTGGGTGATGTTGTACCAGGCGATGGCGATCCCGGACAGCCCGAGCGACAGGCCACCCAGCCACAGCTGCCAACCCGACTCCACCAGCGGCACCAGGAATGCGAATGGTGCCGCGGCAACCATGGGGATCCAGATCGCCCGTCCGGGGTCCAGCCGGTCGGCGAACCGTCCAGCCGTCACCGCGCCAAGCAGACCGCCAATCCCCAGGAAGGACATCACCAGCCCGATCATGCCCGCTGGCAGACGAAGCTGCCCGGCCAGCACCACGATCAGCATCGGGTTCCGCATGTTGGCGAAGAGGTTGAACGTCGCCGTCGCGACCGCGATCGGCCGCAGAAGCGGATGCCCGAACACGTATCGGATACCCTCGGCTACCTCGCGGCCAAGGTGCCGACCGGGCGCGCGCTCGGGCCTCGGCTCCCGCTTCCGCACGGCCAGCACACACCCCGCCGAGAACAGGTAGCTGAGCGCGTCCACCACGATTGCCACCGGGGCGGTCAGGAGCTGGATCAGGTAACCAGCCAGTGCGGGGCCGCCGGCCCGTGCCGTCGAATCCACGGCCGTGACCCTGGAGTTGCCCTCCACCAACCGGTCACGGCCAACCAGGTGCGGCAGGTAGCTCTGGTGAGCCACGTCGAAGAACACGGTCAATGCCCCAGTCAGTAGCGCAACCACATAAAGCTGGACCATGCCCAGCACGCCGAGCCACCATGCCACCGGGATCGATGCGAGCAGCACGAACCGGCCCAGGTCACTCACGATCAGCACCTGCCGCCGCCGGGCCCGATCCACCCAGGCCCCGACCGGCAGCCCGATCAGAAGAAATGCCGCCGTCTGAGCCGAGGTCAGCAACCCCACCTGCAGTGGCGTCGCCTGTAGCGCCACGGCTGCGATCAGCGGCAGCGCCAACATCGTGACCTGGGTCCCGAGTTTGCTGGCTGTGTCCGCGCCGAACAGAAGCCGGAAGTCTCGGTCGGCGAACAGGCTCTTCCTCGCGCTCATGGTGTAAAGCTTTGGTCCACTCCGGGAACACTGTCAACCACGCACATCCTGTTGTTTTCTTCAGGTTGTGCATACACCAGGTGGAACAGTGCCAATACGCCGAACGCGCTAAGCATACTTACCTCCTTAGTGTTCCGTGCGGCCGTTGCAAACTGCCGGCTATCCGCCTGGATTGCTTGCATCGGCGAGTGGGGCAATCCATCTGAGTCCAGTGACCTTTTTGCCTGGAGCTCTAACCGTGAGAATTATCGTCCCAGGTCAGAGTTCACTTGCTTGTTCTCGGCTACGGCGGCCACATTTCTCATCCGGGCAACGTCGGTCCGTTTGCGAACTTGCACCCTAGCATCTCGTGCAACCCCTTCTTGATATTTCCATGAGTCGTGAGCTCATACACGCAGGCAGGCTCTCTCGCTGTCCGGTGAACACCCGACAGCGACACCGACATCTCCATGGGATCCTCGATTCGCTAACGGACAGCACCTGGGGTGATGCAAATAGCAGTGGCTGTGACCTCTCGTCGTAGAGGGACCGTGTCGCGGTGCTGGGCACGGTGTCCCACCACTTCCCGCTGAAACGGAGGAATCCATGGACGACGACACCCAGGTCTTTGTGGTTGTGCTCAACGATGAGGAGCAGTACTCGATCTGGCCTGCGGAACGCGCTCTGCCGCTCGGCTGGCGTGGCGACGGCGTCAGCGGTTCCAAGGAGGAATGCCTGGCCCACATTGGCGAAGTGTGGACAGACATGCGTCCGCTTAGTCTGCGTCGGGCCTTGGCGCAGGCTGGATTGCCGGACCCACTCTCACAGTGAAGGAAAACTTGCGAGATGGTGCTCGATGACTTCCTCGCCCGTGTGGCCGAGGCGCCGGACGCGGTCGCGGTGCAGGACGGCGACCTGCGGCTGACCTACCGGAGCCTTGCTGCACACGCGTCCGGTCTCGCGACCAAGCTCACCGAGCGAGGGGTGGGCCAGGAGAGCGTCGTGGCCGTCTACGCCAACCGGTCAGCGGAGTTGGTGGTCGGCGAACTGGCCGCCCTGCTGGCGGGCGCGGCCTACCTGCCGCTGGACCCGGCCCAGCCGGCCGCGCGGATCCGTCAACTGCTGGAACTCTCCGGCGCCGATACGGTCCTCAGCACCGGACCGCTGGTGTCTGGTGGGGCGCCGCTCGGGGATGACGTCCTGGTGGTGGACCTGACCGAGGAACCACCTGACGCGACCATCATGGAACCTCCCCGGCTGGATGGCGCGGCGCTGGCCTATGTGATCTACACGTCGGGTTCCACCGGCCGGCCGAGGGGCGTCGCGGTGACCCACGCGAGTCTGGCCAACCTGATGCGCTGGCACCACAGGACCTACCGGACGCGGCGGGAGGACCGGTCGACTCTGGTGTGCAGTCCCGGCTTCGACGTGTCCGTCCAGGACATCTGGTTCACCCTGACCGCCGGGGCCACCCTGGTGGTGCCACCTGCCGAGGTGCGCAGCTCACCATCCGAGCTCGCCGTCTGGCTGGCCGACGAGCAGATCACCGTGACCTTCCTGCCCACACCGTTGGCCGAGGCCATCCTCGACGAGGACTGGCCGGCGCACACGGTGCTCCGGTTCCTGCACACCGGTGGCTCGGCGATGCAGCGCGATGTGCCGGAAGGGCTGCCGTTCTCCGTGATCAACCTCTACGGGCCGACCGAAGCCACGGTGAAGGTGACTGCCGGCGAGGTGGTGCCGGGTGGACCACTGCCGCCGCCGATCGGGGTGCCCGTCGACGGCGTGCGCTGCTATGTGCTCGACGGGATCGACCCGGTGCCCGATGGCGAAGCCGGCGAGATGTGTCTGGCCGGTGAGTGCGTGGCGCGCGGATACCTGAACGACCCGGTGAACACGGCGGCGTCGTTCGTTCCGGACATCAACGTCCCCGGGCAGCGGATGTACCGGACCGGCGACAAGGTCCGCCGCCGGCCCGACGGGGTCTTCGAGTACATCGGCCGGTACGACGACCAGGTCAAAATCCGTGGGTTCCGGATCGAACCCGGCGAGGTGGCCACGGTCCTCAAGCAGCACCCGGCGGTACTGGACGCCTTCGTGGCGGCCGAACGTTCTAATCGTCCGGACGCGCGCCTGGTCGCCTATGTCGTCTCCGGCGTCGCGCCGGCCGAGCTGACCGAGTTCGTCGCGGCTCGGCTGCCCCACTACATGGTGCCGGCCGCGATCGTCGAGCTGCCCCAGCTGCCGCTGACGCCCAACGGCAAGGTCGACCGCGCCGCGCTGCCTGCTCCCGACCGGGTGGCGGCCGGCCTTGCCGACGTCGTCGTGCCGCCGAGCACCCCGACCGAGACGGCATTGGCCGGGATCGTGGCCGGGTTGCTCGGCACCGCGGAGGTCGGCGCGCATGACGACTTCTTCGCGCTGGGCGGGAACTCGTTGCTCGTCGCGCGGCTGGCGGCCCAGATCGCGGCGGAGCTGAACACCGTGGTGAGCGTGCCCGAGCTGTTCAACGCGCGTACCGTGGCCACCCTCGCGGCGATCATCGACCAGCGTGCCGCCGCGACCGAGGGCAACGGGCACGATCCCGTCGCCGCGGCAGTCGCGCCGGTCCCGCCGCCACTGCGCCGGTACGACCGGGACCGACCGATCCCGCTGTCCCTGCCGCAGGAACGGGTCTGGTTCTTCGAGCAGCTGTCGCCGGGCAACCTGGCCTACAATTTCCAGGCCACGGTGTCGTTGCACGGCTGGGTGGACGTCGACGCCCTACGCGCGTCGCTGGACGAGATCGTGCGCAGGCACGAGATCCTGCGGACCGCCTTCGTCGCGGTCGACGGGGTGGGGCAACAGCGACCGATGGCGGAAGCCAAGGCGCCGCTGAAGGTGCTCGACGTCCCGGCCGAGGACGCCGACGGGGTAGTCGCCGCGGAAGTGCGCCAGCCGTTCGACCTGACCAAGCCACCGCTGGCCCGCTGGGTGCTGCTGCGGCACGAGAACGAGCAAAACACTTTTTTGCACGTGGAGCACCACTTTGTCCACGATGGATGGTCGCTCTCGGTGTTCCTGTCCGAGTTGCGCACCCTCTACCCGGCCTTCGCCGCCGGGCTGCCCTCACCGTTGCCCGAACTGGCCGTCCAATACGCCGACTACGCGTGCTGGCAGCGGGACTGGATGCGTGGCGAGGTGCTGCGTGCGCACGTCGACCACTGGACCGCCCGGCTGTCCGGCGCGCCGGACACGTTGGAGCTGCCCACCGACCGGCCGCGGCCGCCGGTGACGACCTTCCGCGGCAGGGCGCCGCGCATCCTGGTCCCGGCCGAGCTGGCCCGGGAACTGCGGGCCTTCAGCCGAGAGCACCACGTGTCGTTGTTCTCCACGATGTACGCGGGCTTCGCGGCGCTGCTGTTCCGGTACACCGGGCAGCGGGACATGCTCGTCGGGACCGGCGCGGCGAACCGGAACATCCCCGAGCTCGGGCCGTTGCTCGGCATGCTCGTCAACACACTGGTACTGCGCACCAAGGTGTCGGCCGACCAGCCGTTCAGTGACCTGCTCGAGCAGGTGCGGCAGACGGTCGCTGAGACGCTGGCCTGGTCGGACACCCCGGTGGACGCGGTGATCGACGCGATCGATCCGTCCCGCGACCCATCGCGAAACCCGCTGTTCCAGGTCATGTTCAGCTTCCACGACTCCGCCGTGCCGGACATCGACTTCGGCGGGCTCTCCGGCAGGGTCACCGAACGCTCGAACCGCTCGGCCAAGTCCGACCTCAACGTGATCGTGATACCGCGCGCCGAGCAGCGCCTCGGCCGGGAGGCCAGTCCCGAGGACGACGATCTTGCCATTGTCTGGGAGCACTCGTCGGACCTGTTCGACGAGTCGACCATGTCGCGGATGGTCACGCACTACCTGACCCTGCTCGCCGACGCGGTTGCCAGGCCAGGGACCCGGGTGGGGGCACTGCGCCTGCTTCCGGACGAGGAGGCGGACCAACTCGAGTGCTGGAGCCGCGGACCCGAGGTGGCCGGCGCCGGTCCGGTGACCGAGCTGATCGCCGAGCAAGCCCGTACGCGACCGGACGCGGTTGCCGTGCGTTGGCAGGACGGGCAGCTCAGCTATCGGCAGCTATGGCAACGCGCCGACCGACTGGCCAGCAGGCTTCGCGAGACCGGCATTACCGCTGAGGAACCAGTAGCAGTGTGCGCCGACCGCTCCGCTGAGCTGGTGGTCGGCGAACTCGCCGTGCTCATCGCCGGCGGATGCTTCCTACCCGTGGATCCGAGCTATCCAACCGAGCGAACCACCTTCATGCTCCACGACGCCGGAGTACGGAAAGTTCTTGCCACACCCCAGATGCGGGCACAGTTGCCGGCGTCCAGCACTGGTCTCACCGTATTCGAGATGGACGGTGCCACCGCGGCTCGGCCGCTGTCTGCCGTCGGACCCCGAGAGCAGGTCGGCCCGAAGCGCCTCGCCTACGTCATCTACACGTCGGGCTCCACCGGCCGGCCCAAGGGTGTCGCGGTGGAGCACCGCGGGCTCGCAAACCTGATCGGCTGGCATGTGGCCGAACACGCGCTGGCCCCGGCGGACAAGACCACACTGTTCGCGAGCCCGGGGTTCGACGCCTCGATGCTGGAGATCTGGCCCACCTTGGCGGCGGGTGCCACCCTGTGTATTCCCCCGCGGGAGATCCGGGCGGCGCCGGCCGAGTTGGTGCGCTGGCTTGACGACGAGCGGATCACCGTGGCATTCCTACCCACCCCGGTCGCCGCGGCCGTGCTGACCGAACCGTGGCCAGCTGGCATCGCATTGCGTGCGCTGCTGACCGGTGGCGATGCGTTGCCGGGACCACCTCCGGACGGGTTACCGTTCCAGCTGTTCGACCACTACGGACCGGCTGAGAACACGGTGGTGACAACCGTAGGCCGTATCCCACCGGACCTGGCTGGACGGCGACCGCCGATCGGCCCGCCCATCAGCGGTGTCAACGCCTACGTGCTGGACCCTGAGCGGCAGCCGGTCCCCATCGGAATCTGGGGTGAGCTCTACCTGAGTGGCGTCGCGGTGGGCCGCGGCTACGTGAATCGTCCGGGACTTACGGCTGAGTGTTTCGTCCCCGATTCGTTCTCAGGTCACCCCGGCGGGCGTATGTACCGCACCGGTGACCTGGTCCGATGGCGGCCCGACGGCCAACTGGAGTTCCTCGGCCGTACCGACGAGCAGGTGCAGATCCGCGGGTTCCGGATCGAACCTGGAGAGGTGGCCGCATCGCTCCGGGAACATCCACAGGTGCGGGAGGCCGTAGTTACCGCCCGCCCGCCCACACCGCGAGCAGAGCCTTCGCTCGTGGCTTATGTCTGCCGTGAGAACGGCCATGAAACAAGCGCTGGCGCCGCCTTCGACGAGGAGTTGCTGGCGTTCCTGCGCGACCGGCTACCCGGCTATATGGTGCCGGCCGACGTCGTGGTGCTACCTGTTCTGCCACTGACCCAACACGGCAAGGTGGACCGTAGCGCGCTGGCCGGCCTGGCGCCGCGAACTCCGGTCGTACAACCGGCCGAGCAGCGCCCGCGGTCGGCGACGGAACAGCGCGTCGCGCAGATGGCTTCGGCGTTGCTCCACGGCCGGTCAGTGGGACGCGACGACGACTTTTTCCGCATCGGAGGCCACTCCCTGCTGGCGGCCCAACTGGTGGCCCAGGTGAACGACGCCTTCGGCGTACAGGTACCGACCGCGCTGTTCCTCCAGCGACCCACCGTGGCGAGCCTGGCGACCGCGGTGACCGCTGCGGCGGCAGGACGAGAGGTGGGACCCGGTCCGGTCGGGCCGAGCGGTCGCCGGACGGCCACACGACTGCTGGCCGGGCTCGACCGGCTCAGTGACGAGGAAGTCGAGTCGCTGTTGCGTGACATAGAGGGAACCGAGGTGGAGGAGTGAGCGCGGGGCAGATCACGCCTGGCACCGGATCGGTGCCCGACGAGCGGCGGGCGCTGCTTGCCGACTTGCTGCGGCGCCGGTCCGAGCAGGAGTCCGAGTACCCGCTGTCGTATGCGCAGCGGCGGCTGTGGTTTCTTGACCAGCTGCAGCCGGGGAGCGCGGTGTACAACGTCCCGCTCGGCTACGACATCACCGGCCCGCTGGACGTCACGGCGCTCGAACGGGCGATGACCGAAGTGGTTCGGCGCCACGAGATTCTGCGAACCGCCTTCCGCTCCTCGGGCGGCACGCCCTATCAGGTGGTCTTGCCGCCGGCCCCGGTGACGGTTGCCGTGGTCGACCTGACCGCACCCGGCCGCTCGGTGGACGAGGTGACGCGACTCGCCGATGACGAGGCCGGTGCCGCGTTCGACCTGGCAGCCGGACCGATGATCCGGGCCCTCCTGCTGCGTTTGAGCGATCACGTGCACCGGCTGCTGATCACCGTGCACCACCTCGCCTGTGACGCCTGGTCGGTGCGGGTGCTGGGGACCGAGCTCGAAGCCAGGTACCGTGCCGCCCTGACCGGTCAGGTTGGGCTGGAGCCCGATCTGACCATGCAGTACGCCGACTACGCCGAATGGCAGCTGAGCACGCTGGCCGGGTCCGAGCTCGACCGGCTGCTGGCGTACTGGAGGGCCAGGCTCGCCGGTATGCCCACGCGCCACCTGCCCACCGACCACCCTCGCCCGCCCGTGCAGAGCTATCGTGGCGCCGCGCTCGGGTTCGAGCTGCCGACTGCTTCGGTCCGGCGACTTGACGAGCTGGCCAGGGCGGAAGGCGTCACGCTCTTCAGCGTCCTGCTCGCTGCCTTCGCGGTGCTGTTACGTGCCCACATCGGCGAAGACGAAGTAGTGGTCGGTACCCCGGTCTCCGGTCGGGAACGACCAGAGCTGGCCGGGCTCATCGGGTTCTTCACCAACACCTTGGTGCTCCGCTGTGACCTCGCGTCCCGCCCCACCTTCCGCCAGCTCACCCGGCGGCTGTGGACCGAGGTCAAAGACGCGCTCGCGCACCAGGACCTGCCGTTCGAGAAGCTCGTCGAAGAGTTGCACCCCAACCGTGACCTCGCCCAGAACCCGTTGTTCCAGGTGCTGTTCAGCTACCGGCACGAAGAGGAGGAGGCGGGGCTTCGCCTGGATGACTGCCAGGTACGCCAGGTGCTGGGCGACACCGGCACGGCGCGGTTCGACCTCACACTGAGCCTGGCGCGCACACCCTCCGGCGTGTCCGGTCGGCTGGAGTACAGCACGGACCTCTTCGAGGCAGCCACCGCCGAACGGATCGCGGCTCGTTACGTCAGTGTGGTGAACGCCGCCGCGCAGGCACCGGACCGGTCCGTCGTCGAGCTGGACGTGCTGCCGGCGGCCGAGCTCACCACCTTGGGTGCTTGGCAAACCGGTGACAGGGCCGAGACCGCTGACGTTCTCGTGCACCGGCTGGTGGAGCAACGGGCCGCCGCGGCACCTGAGGATGTCGCCGTGGTCGCCGCTGACGCCACGTTCACCTATCGCGAGCTCGACCGGCTCGCCGACGGGATGGCCCGGCGCCTGCGTGAGCTGGGCGTGACACTCGACGAACCGGTAGGCGTCCACCTCGGCCGCTCGGCACAACTGGTGGTGGCCCTGCTCGGGATACTCAAGGCAGGGGCGGCGTATCTGCCGCTCGATCCGGACTACCCGCACGATCGGCTGTCGTTCATGGTCAGCGACGCCGGGGTGCGGGTGATCGTGGCGGACTCCCGGTCCGCCGCAACGGCTCGACGGCTCGGTGCCGCCGAGGTGGTGGTGCCAAACTCACTCGCGGAGGATGTCGACCCGGCCGCTGCCGACACGGCCGAGGCACCGGATGTCTCGCCCGTGGCGCCTACCGCCGACAACCTGGCGTACGTGATCTACACCTCCGGGTCCACCGGGCGACCGAAGGGTGTCATGGTCTCCCACCGGAGCGTGGTCAACCTCTTCGCGGGCATGGACGGCGTCCTCGGTGCTGACGAGCCCGGCAGCTGGCTTGCGGTAACGAGTGTCTCCTTCGACATCTCCGTGGTCGAGTTGCTGTGGACGTTGGCACGTGGCTACCGGGTCGTGGTGCGCGGTGACCCGCCCCGTCCGGCGTCGGCGACTGTCGCGCGGGCAGCCGAGGTCGACGCGGCACGCACCCGCCCGATCGACTTCGGCCTGTTCTACTTCGGTAGCGACTCGGAGGGCAGCCCGGGCGACCGATACCGGCTGCTGCTCGACGGTGCGAGGTTCGCCGACCGCCACGGCTTCACGGCGGTGTGGACTCCCGAGCGCCACTTCCACCAGTTCGGCGGGCTGTACCCGAATCCCTCCGTGACCGCAGCAGCCGTCGCCGGGCTCACCGAACGGATCCAGGTGCGCGCGGGCAGCGTGGTGTTGCCGTTGCACGACCCGCTGCGGGTGGCCGAGGAATGGTCCGTTGTGGACAATCTCTCGGGCGGTCGGGTCGGCATCTCCCTCGCATCCGGTTGGCACGCCAACGACTTCGCCCTCGCGCCGGACCGGTACGAGAAGCGCAAGCAGCTGATGATGGACGGTCTCGCGGAGGTACGGCGGCTGTGGCAGGGCGAGAAGGTGTCGCGGCGCAACGGCGTGGGCGCCGAGGTCGACGTCGGCGTCTTTCCCCGGCCGGTCCAGCCGGTGCTCCCGGTGTGGCTGACCAGTGCTCGACATCCGTCGACCTTCCAGATGGCCGGCGAGGCCGGCACCGGAGTTCTCACCCACCTCCTCGGCCACAGCCTGGACGAGTTGGCCGACAAGATCGCGCTGTACCGCAAGGCGTGGCGGGAACACGGGCACGGACCCGGAGAGGGCCATGTGGCGGTCATGGTCCACACGTTCGTCGGCCAGGACATCGACGAGGTGCGGGAACTGGTCCGGGAGCCGTTGAGCAAGTATCTGGAGACCTCCTTCGACCTGATCACGACGCTCGGCGAGACCACCGGAAGCGCCGCTGACCTGGCCGCGCTGCCGTCATCGGAGCTGCGGGAGCTGGTCGATCGTGCGTTCGACAGGTTCTTCGGCACCGCCGGCCTGTTCGGCACACCGGAGGTCTGCGCCGACATGGTGGACCGGATGAAAGAGGTCGGCGTCGACGAGGTCGCCTGCCTGATCGACTTCGGGGTCGACGAGGACGCGGTGCTCGCCGCGTTGACGCACCTGGCGGCCGTTCGGGACATCACCGAGGAACGCAGGAAGGCCGCGCTTGCCGTGGCTGAGCAGGCCGAGGAGCCGATCGCCGAGCAACTACGCAGGCACGAGGTGACGCATCTACAGTGCACGCCGTCAATGGCCCGCCTCCTGCTCGCGGACCCGGATGCGCGTGCGGAGCTGCACCGGCTCCGCCGGTTGCTTGTCGGCGGCGAGGCCCTGCCCGCAGACCTGGCTCGCGAGCTCACCAGTGTCGTCGGAGGCACGGTACACAACATGTACGGGCCGACCGAGGCGGCGGTCTGGGCGACGTCGTCCCAGGTTCCGCCGGCGGGAGGCCCGGTGTCCATCGGGCGGCCGCTGGCGAACGTGCGGGCCTACGTGGTCGATCGGCAGGCACGGCCGTGCCCGGCGGGCGTACCTGGTGAGCTGTGGCTCGGCGGACCCGGTGTGGCCCGGGGGTACCTGGACCGCTCCGAACTGACCAGCCGGCGCTTCCGGCCCGATCCGTTCGCCGCCGAGCCGGGCGCCCGGATCTATCGGACCGGTGACCTGGCGCGCTGGACGCCAAGCGGCGTACTGGAGTTTCTCGGGCGGTTCGATGACCAGGTGAAGTTGCACGGGCACCGGATCGAGCTCGGCGAGATCGAGTCCGCGCTCGCCGAACACCCGAATGTGGCGTCGGCGGTCGCCGTCGTCCGAGGTGAAGGCGCTGATCAGCGGATCGTTGGCTACTGTGTGCCGGCCGCCGGTCAGCCACCGGCCGGCCACGAGCTACGCGCCTTCCTCACCCTGCGGCTGCCGGGCTACATGGTGCCGAGCACCTTCCAGGTCATCGACGCCGTGCCGTTGACCCCGAACGGGAAGGTCGACCGCGGTGCGTTGCCCGACTCACCGGGTGCGCGACCGGAGGTTTCACCGGCATATGCGCCGCCGACGAGCGCGACCGAGCAGGTGGTCGCCGAGGTATGGCGGGAGATGCTCGGGGTGGATCGAGTGGGTGTGAACGACAGCTTCTTCGAGCTTGGCGGGAACTCGCTGCTCGTGGTGAAGACCAGGGCACGGTTGCTCGAACACGGCGGTCACGGGCTGTCGCTTGTGGACATGTTCCGGTACCCGACCGTCCGAGCACTCGCCGGTGCCATCGATCGCATCCCCGGCGAACAGTCCGATGTGGGTGCCGCCAGGGGAGTCGCGCGCCGCCGTGCGGCGCGAGGCACCGCCAGGCGAGCGGGTACAGCCCAGTGATACAGGGTGACCTTCCGGATGACGGCGTGGAGCCGATCGCCGTCGTCGGGCTCGCCGGACGGCTCCCGGGGGCAGCCACCATCGAGGAGTTCTGGCGCAACCAGCTGGCCGGCGTCGAGTCGGTGACTTCGTTCAGCGTGGAGGAGTTGGTCGACGCCGGGTGGCCCTCACAGATGGTGACCAAACCCGGCTACGTGCCAGCGTCAGCCGTGATCGAGGACGCGGACCACTTTGACGCGGACTTCTTCGGGTACAGCTCCAAGGAGGCGGAGATCAGCGATCCACAGCACCGGATCTTCGTCGAGTCCGCCTGGCACGCGCTCGAGGACAGCGGTCACGACCCGTCGCGATTCGACGGCGCCGTGGGTGTGTATGCCGGCTGCTTCGCCAACAAGTACTACCCACTGAACCTCCTGGCGAACACGAGCTTTCGGCGCTCCTCGCTGGCGTTCTCCGCGCGTCCTTACAACGACAAGGATTTTCTCGCTACCCGGGCGGCGTACCTGTGTAACCTCCGAGGCCCCGCGATCACCGTGCAGACGGCCTGTTCCACCTCACTCGTGGCGGTCCACCTCGCCTGCCAGGCCCTGCTGGGCTACGAGTGCGACATGGCACTGGCAGGAGGGGTGGCGCTGCCCGTCCCCCTGGCCGGTGGCTATGTCGTCCCGGAGGGCGGCCTGTTCGCCCCGGATGGCCATTGCCGGCCGTTCGATGCCGCCGCGGCCGGAACCGTTCCCGGGTACGGCGTCGCGATCGTGGTGCTCCGCAGACTGCGCGACGCACTCGCGGACGGCGACACCATTCGCGCCCTGATCCTGGGTACGGCGGTCAACAACGACGGCTCAGTGAAGTTCGGGTACAACGCCCCGAGCGTTCAGGCACAGGCTGAGGTGATCTCCACCGCCCATTCGGTCGCGGCGGTGGCGCCGGAGACCATCGGCTATGTCGAGGCGCACGGCACGGCCACCCCGTTCGGCGACCCGATCGAGGTGGCCGGGCTCACCCAGGCGTTCGCCACCGAACGACGCGGGTTCTGCGCACTGGGTTCGGTCAAGGCCAACATCGGCCATCTGGACGCCGCCGCCGGCGTGGCCGGCCTGGTGCGGGCGGTGCTGGCGCTTGAGCACGGCGAAATCCCGCCGAGCAACAACTTCGAAACGCCCAACCCGGCGCTGCGGCTGGACCACACACCGTTCTACGTACCGACAACCGCCCGTCCCTGGCCACGTGGCTCGACGCCGCGGCGCGCCGGCGTCAGCTCATTCGGGGTCGGCGGCACCAATGCTCATGTGGTGCTGCAGGAAGCGCCGGCGCCCGAGCCGGCCGCGTCCGACCGACGTGGATGGCAGCTGCTCGTACTGTCCGCGCGTACCGGGAAGGCCCTGGCGGACGCGGCCGCGAACCTCGCCGGGCACCTGGAAGGCCATGACAACCCGAACATGGCAGAGGTCGCCTATACCCTGCAGGCCGGCCGGCGTCGGTTCCCGCACCGCCGGCACCTCGTATGCCGCGACCGGACCGAGGCGGTAGCCGCCCTCCAGACAGACGACCCGCTGGGGGAGACGCACGACACGGGTGAGGCGGAAGCCCGGCAGGTGGTCTTCATGTTCCCAGGCAGCGCTTCGCACCACCCGGATGCGGGATCGGAGATATACCGCTCCGAACCAGTCTTCGCCGAGCAAGTGGACCGCTGTGCGGCACTGGTGCGGCCACGGCTCGGGTACGACCTGCGTGCGCTTCTCTTCCCGTCGACCTGGCAAGGATCCGACAGGAGCCATTCCGACGCCGACCCGCGCGGTGTGGCGGCGGCGGCCTTCGGTCTGCAGTGGGCCCTCGCGCGGCTGTGGCAATCCTGGGGCGTGCGGCCCATCGCGCTGATCGGCCATGGCGACGGTGAGTACGTGGCGGCTTGCCTGGCGGGCGTGATCGAGTTGGATCACGCCCTCGACGTCGCGGTGAGCGGATTCCCCGGCGTCGACCACTCCGAGCTCGCTCGGGTCGTCGCGCGCTACGAGTGCAAGCCGCCACAGGTGCCCTACATCTCCGCGGTGACTGGTTCCTGGATCAGCCCTGAAGAGACCATGGACCCGGTCCACTGGGCACGCCACCTCAGCGAGCCGACACGGTTCGTCGACGGACTGCGGAAGGTGCTCGGTGAGCCGGGCCGGGTCGTGCTCGAGGTGGGGCCGGGCAACACGCTGACCTCGCTCGCGGTGGCGCAGAACGGGCAGGCGCCGCAGCCGGTGGCGCTGTCCTCGCTGCCACCTTTCCAGGAGTCCCGGTCCGACCTGGCCCATCTGCTCGGCACCGTGGGCAGGTTGTGGCAGGCCGGCGTGGAGATCGACTGGGACGCCTTCCACGGCGCGCCGCGACCGCGGCGAACTCCACTGCCGGGTTATCCGTTCCAGCGGCGTCGTTACTGGGTGGAGCCCGACTCCGGTCGCTACGAGCCAATGGGTCAGGAGGAGGCGTGATGGACGATGCGGTCATCGCCGTCGTCGGCGCGGGTGTCATGGGTACCGGGATCTCGACGCTTGTCACCGGGCACGGCCTACCCGTTGTGTTGGTGGACGTCGACGAGGTCGAGTTGGAGCGCGCCCGGGTCGCCGTCGCCAACGGGCTGCGACATGCACAGCTGCTGGGGGCGCTGCCGGCCGAGTGTGCTCCAGCCGGGCTGAGCACGACCCTTTCGTTGGATGACGTCGCACCGGCCGCAGCGGTCATCGAAGCGGTCACCGAGCTGCCCGAGCGGAAGGCGGAGGTGCTCACCAGGATATCGGCCCTGGTCCGGCCCGGAACTCCGTTGATCTCCAACACTTCCGGGATACCCATCGACGAACTGGCGGCGTCGGTGCGACGGCCGGGTGAGCTCCTCGGTACCCACTTCATGAATCCCGCGTACCTGATCTCGATGGTCGAGGTGATCCGTGGTCCACGCACCACTGACAAGGTCGTCGAGTCAGTGCTTTCGTTGCTGGCTCGGCTCGCCCGACGCGCGGTGGTGGTACGTGACGCGCCGGGTTTCGTGACGAGCCGGCTCCTGCATCCGATGATCAACGACGCCGCGCGGGTGGTCAGCGAGGGCACGGCAACGGCCGAGGAAGTGGACACCCTGATGCAGGGCTGCCTCGGTCACCCAACGGGCCCACTGCGCACCGCGGATCTGATCGGCATCGACAACTTGGTCGACGCCTTGGCGGTATTGCACGTCCGGACCGGAGACGAACGGTGTCGCCCCGCCGAACTTCTCGCCGAGATGGTCCGGCGCGGCGAACTCGGACGCAAGAGCGGCCGTGGTTTCTACGTCTACCGAGAGGAGCCAACATGAGCTCGAAAGAACAGACCGAGCCGACCCCCATCAGAACAGGCGCCATCGAAGACGAGATCGCCGGCTTCGTGGCAGACGAGACCGGGACCAGGCCGGAGATCGGCCAGGACCTCTTCGCCACCGGGCTCGCCAACTCCATGTTCGCGATGAAGTTGGTCGTGTTCCTGGAAAAGACATACTCCGTGACGGTCGGCGGGGCGGACCTGCAGCTAACCAACTTCCGAACCGTCTGGAGCATGGCCGCACTCGTCGGCCGGCTCCGTGCCGAGGCTGCCGCGGGCAGGGATGTCTGACGGGCTCGCCGCCGAGCGGGTCACTCTGAGGCGCCTCGTCGGGGACGCCGCCGGCGCCTGGGACCTCGCCGGTGAGCTCCCGCGTGACGTTCTACAGGAGCTCGGCGCAGCAGGCGTGCTCTGCGCGGAGGCGCCGAAGGAGTACGGCGGGCGCGGTGTGGGGAGCCAGGAGAGCGGGGAGTTCACCGCCTACGTCGGGAGCCTGTGCAGCTCCTTGCGCAGCGTGATGACCTCACACGGCATGGCGGCATGGACCGTGCTGCGCCTTGGCAGCCGCGATCAGCGGACCGCGTTCCTGCCCAAGCTGGTCGGTGGCCAGTTGGCGGCCGTGGCTTTCAGCGAGCCTGACGCGGGTAGCGATCTCGGCGCGATGGGTACCGAACTGCGTTTCGTGGACGACACGGTGATCGTCGATGGCTCCAAGACGTGGATTACCGCTGCGGCCTATGCTGACCTGATCGTCGTCTTCGGCAGGACCGGCGACAACGCGGCGGCGGTCGTCGTGCCGGCCGACGCCGCCGGCGTCCACATCGAGAAGGTTCCGCACCCGCTTGGATGCCGCGCGGCCGGCCACGCGCATGTCCGGCTCGACGGCGTACGCGTGCCGGCCGCGAATGTCCTGGGCGGAACCGGACAGTCACTGCCGTTTCTGGTCACGACGGCTCTGGCCTATGGCCGGATGTCGGTGGCCTGGGGCTGCGTCGGCATTCTGCGCGCCTGCCTTGGCGCGGTGACCGGACACGCGCGATCGCGGGTGCAGTTCGGCAAGCCGATTGCAGAGCACCAGTTGGTGTCTCGTTTGGTCACTGAGATTTTCATCGCAGAGCAAGTCGCCACCAGGATGTGCCGGCACGCCAGCGAGTGCTGGGAGTCAGGTTCGCCGGACCTCGTCGTCGCGACCGTGCTCGCGAAGCACGTCAGTGCAACCCAGGCCAGGCATGGTGCCACGTGCGCCATGCAGGTCATGGCCTCGGCGGGCGCCTCCGATGGCCATGTGGTCGCCCGCGCCTACCGAGATTCGAAGCTGATGGAGATCATCGAGGGTAGTAGCGAGATATGTCAGCTCGAACTCGCACAGCACGCCCTGGCAACCGCGGGCGTCGTCAGCCGGCAGGTGCACCAGTGAGACATCCGATCGCGACCGTCAAATGCGTCGTCTGGGACCTGGACAACACGTTGTGGAGGGGAATCCTCCTCGAAGACGGCGACGTGGTCCTCGACGAGCATGTACGCGAGACCATCGCGGGGCTCGACTCCCGAGGCATCCTGCAGACCGTCGCCAGCAAGAACGACCACGACCTCGCGTGGGAGCGCCTGGAGGCCCTTGGCATCGCCGAGTACTTCGTGCTCGCCAGAATCGGGTGGCAGCCGAAGTCAGAGTCGGTCCGGGAGATCGCAGACCAGCTGAACTTCGCCCATGACACGATCGCCTTTGTCGACGACCAGCCAGCGGAACGTGCGGAGGTCATGTTCCATCTGCCGCAGGTGCGCTGTTATCCAGCCGAGCGCATCCCGGAGTTGCTGACACTGCCGGAGTACATCCCGACGACACAGACGGTCGACTCGCGCCGTCGTCGCCACATGTACAAGGCGAATCTGCGCCGCCGGGCCGAGCAGGAATCGTTCACCGGGCTGTCGGAGGAGTTCCTGCGCTCGCTAGATCTCGTCATGGAGATCAACCGGGCCACAGCTGACGACCTGTCGCGTGTGGAAGAGCTGACACTGCGCACGAGTCAGATGAATGCGACCGGTGTCCACTACTCCGATTCCGACCTGCGTGCACTCCTGGACGACCCCCGCCACGAGGTCCTCACGGTAACGATGAGCGATCGGTTTGGCCCGCACGGTGCGGTCGGCGTCGTACTCCTCCATCGCGACCTGGCGGTGTGGCATCTGAAGCTGCTGGCCACGTCGTGCCGGGTTGTTTCCTTCGGAGCTGGCGCCACCATCCTGAACTGGTTGATAGGCGAGGGGGCGGCCTCCGGCCGCCATCTGGTCGCCGACTTTCGGCCGACTTCGCGAAACAGGATCATGGAAATCGCCTACCGGTTCGCCGGATTCAGCGAGGAGCGCTGCGCATGCCTCACCACACTACCGGCCGCCGACGACGGGGATACGCAGCGACTGCACCTTTTGCCGCAACCGAGGCCCGCGTCCGCCACGACGCGCCTCACCGCCGTCCGGCTGACTGCGCCATGACGCGGCTACTTCTTGCGTGCGAGGGTTATGCCGTCGGCCATCGCGAGCAGCGAAATATCCACCCGCGGATCGTCGCGCAGCGACGCGTTGAGCGTTCGGATCGCAACAGTGTCCGGATCTTCGATGGCTGGATCAGCTACACGGCCGAAGAACAACGTGTTATCTATAACGATGAGACCCGCCGGCCGGACGAGGGTGAGCGCGGCCTCGTAATAAGCGCAGTAGTTGGTCTTGTCCGCATCGATGAACACGAAGTCGAAACTGTCGCGACCCCGCTCGTCGGTGAGGGTGGCGAGTGTCTGCCTCGCGTCGCCGATGCGAACGTCTATGCGGCTGGCCACTCCGGCGCGCTTCCAGTAGTCGACGGCGATCGCGGGCCACCGTTCACTGATGTCACAGGTGACGACTGTGCCGCCCGGTGGAAGTGCACGTGCCATGCACAGCGTGCTGTAGCCGGTAAAGGTGCCGATTTCCAGTACCGAGGTCGCGCCGGACAATCTCACGAGGAGCTCCAGCAGTTGGCCCTCCTCCGCCATGACCTGCATGGCGCCACCCGGCAGGTTCGTCGTCAGTTCCCGAAGCTCAGCCAGGACCGGATCGTCTCGAAGGGAAACATGGCGAACATAGTCGAGGATTTCTGGAGTCGCTGTGATCTGATCTGCCACGATGCGATCATATCGCTACTTCGACTCCGCCGGCCAGCAACGCTGGCTCTGCTCACATCTGTCCAATAAGAATGAGGAGTGTGAACGGGCGTGAAGGTAATCGGCGTCGGGGTCGCGCGTACCGGCACGGTGTCACTCAAGGCCGCGCTGGAACGGCTGGGGTTTGGCCCCTGCTTCCATAGCCGCTATGTGCTCGACCACCCTGAACGGCTTCGGTCATGGCACGCCGCTGCGGACGGCGACGCGATCGACGTGGGTACGCTTTTCGCCGGTTACGGGTCCAGTGTGGCTTGGCCGGGCGCGGCATTCTGGCGGGAGCTCTTGTCGTACTACCCGGAGGCGAAGGCGATCCTGACCGAGCGTGATCCGCAGCAATGGTACGACAGTGTGCGGAACACCATCTACGAGCTGACCGGCGGCAACGCCGGCAACGAGCTCGTCGAGGCGGCGCGCGAGCACGTTTCCAGTGTCAGAGCGATGCACGAATTCAATCGCAAGCTGATCTGGGAGAGGTTCTTCGGTGGACGTTTCACCGACCGCGCACACGCCCTGCGTGCCTACGCCGAGCACAACGCCGCCGTTCGCCGAGAAGTGCCGGCCGACCGGCTGCTCGTGTACTCGGTCACCGAGGGCTGGGAGCCGTTGTGTAGTTTCCTCGGCGTACCGGTGCCGGCCGAGCCGTTCCCCCGCCTCAACGATTCCGACGCCTTCTGGGGGCAGGTTCGCCACCGCCTGCACGAGAACACCGCCGCTCCAGAAGCGACGTGATCCTGACACGCTCACAGACGTGATCCTGACACGCTCACAGTCGTGTCTTCCACGCCGGTGAACTGGCGCCGGTGGCCACGGTCGCGAAGAACGGTCTCGAGACCGCGATCCCGCTCGCCCAGCGCGCGGACTATGTCGCCGTGCAGGCCCTGAGCGACACGGACACGGTGCTGGGCACTTCACCGGCCGCGCACCTCGGATGACATCGTCTCGACCACGAAAGAGTAAGCCAGATGCCGGAATCGAACCCTTCGGACGATGAGGACCTCGCCGTGCGGTTGGCGACCGCGGCGGGGAAGGTGCTGCTGGATCTGCGTACCGAGATCGGTTTCGACGATCCCGCCGCACTGCGGGCGCTCGGCGACCGGCGATCCCACGAATACCTGACCGCCGCGCTCGGACGGCAGCGCCCGGGAGACGCGATCCTTTCCGAGGAGGGGATCGACGACGCTACGCACCTCACCCGGCCGCGCGTCTGGATCATCGATCCGCTCGACGGGACGAGGGAGTTCGGCGAGTCCGGCCGGACTGACTGGGCGGTTCACGTGGCGCTGTGGGAATGTGGCCGACTCGTTGCCGGCGCCGTGGCGATACCGGCACGGGACACCGTGCTGAGCACCACGGATCAGAAGCTCGAAACGTGCCGGACCGGCGGTCTGCGCCTGGCCGTGAGCCGAACCCGGCCGCCTGCGCTCACCCGGCGGCTGGCGACCCTGCTGGGCGCCGACGTCGTCCCCATGGGCTCGGCCGGGGTCAAGATCGCTGCCGTTGTGCTCGGTGAGGTGGACGCTTACGTCCACGGTGGCGGGCAGTACGAGTGGGACTCCGCCGCGCCTGTGGCAGTGGCAGCGACGGCCGGGTGCCACGTTTCCCGGCTCGACGGCGCACCGCTGGTGTACAACCGCCCCGGGGCCTGGCTATCGGACCTCGTGGTGTGCCGGCCAGAACATCGGGATCTCATGCTCGCGGCGATCAGGGGAGCGGAGCACGTGTCATGAAGGTCATTGGCGCAGGTTTCGGCCGCACCGGGACGTTGTCGGTGAAGGCCGCGTTGGAGATGCCCGGTTTCGGGCCCTGCTATCACCTGCTCACGGCCTTCGAGTTACTGGTACTTCGGGCAGCCCCCACCCGGGACGCGAAACGTGCTCTACGTCGGTGAGGTTCCCGATCCGCTGCGCGGAAGCTGCGCCAGACGCGAACTGGTGGGGTCCTTCATGGACCCGAAGGACGACAACCCCGCGTCGAACAGGCAGCCCGTCACGCGGGTCCACCAGTGCTCGGATCTGACCGCGGAGCTGCCTGATCTGTGGCCACCACTGTTCCATCTGGACTTCCGGTCGATCGAACAGCCATCACCGGACGGAGGGGGAAGCTCACGTGGGGACGCGAGAACACCGTGGTGATTGTCAGTACCTGTCGAATACGCCGATCTCCTCGGACATCCACTGGCAGCGGGCGACCGTCGACAAGCCGGCGCGGGTACGGCTGATCGGGCACGGCCCGATGATCATCTGGTTCACGGGACTGTCCGGTGCCGGCAAGTCTGCCATTGCCGACCAGTTGGAAAAGCGCCTGCACGAGCAGGGCACGCACACCTACCTGCTGGACGGCGACAACATCCGGCACGGGCTGAGTCGAGACCTGGGCTTCAGCGACGCCGAGCGTCAGGAGAACATCCGGCGGGTCGCCGAGGTCGCGGCGCTCATGGCCGACGCGGGACTCGTTGTGTTGGTGTCGTTCATCTCACCCTTCGCCGCCGAACGTGAGTTCGCGCGAGGTTTGGTCGAAGAAGGCGAGTTCTGCGAGGTCTTCGTCGACACGCCTCTGGCGGTAGCCGAGGCCCGCGACCCGAAAGGGCTCTACCGCAAGGCGCGCAGCGGCGATCTGAAGGACTTCACCGGAATCGACTCACCCTATGAGCCACCCGCGCGTCCGGAGGTTCGGGTCGACACCACGGTGCGCACAGTCCGGGAAGCCACCGAGGAGATCCTGGCCCAGCTGCGGGACATGGGCGTCGTGACGCCGAGACGTCGGTCCTGAAGGACAGCAGCAGCGACACAGCTCCTAGCGCATGAAGTGGTCGTCGACGGCGAGGGCAATGCCTGGACAGCCACGCCAGCCGTGCCTCCGTCGCCGTGACGGGCATCTCGGAGAAGCTGTGGATGTTGATCGCCAGATCGATTCGCGGGGTGCCGAGTGTGTCGATCCGGTCCAGGGGGAGGGCGGTCGCCCGCTGGGACACGCCACGGTGGGCCAGGTAGTAGGAGCACACGAAGGTTGACTCCGGTACCGCGTCGACACAGTATTACTGCTCGACGTCGACCGGTGCCTTGAGGTGGTGGCCCTTGGCCAGGCCGTCGCGCTGATCCCCAAGTCCTTGGCGGAGGCGCACTCTCGGCCGCACATCGTCTTCCGACCGGTCGTCGAGGCCACCCCCTACAGTCTCCATCGCCTGGGCCGAAGGTGCCAGGGCGCCGCACCTCGCCCAGTTCGTGCGCACCGCCACCGATGTCCACCAGCCCCAGACCATCGCGAGCTGACCGCTGGTCGCCGGATCTGTTTCGGACGGTCACCGCGGGCTGAAGGCGTAGAAGGTGTCGTTGTCGACGCCTTCCGGGTAGTAGTAGCCGGATCCCCAGTAGACGGTGCCGTTGACGACGGCGGCGCCGGCGATGACGGTGCCGCCGCTGGGGTAGCGCCATCGGATGGTTCCGGTGGCGGCGTCGAGGGCGTACATGTTCTCGCCGTCGGGAGCCTGGGAGCCTGGGAGCCTGGGAGCTGGCGTAGACGATGCCGTTGGCGGTGGTGACGAAGCCGGCGTCGCCCGCGCCTTGTGGGTCGGCGGTCTGCCAGGGGATCCGGCCTGTGCTGGGGTCGAGTGCCCAGTACCGGCCGCTCTTCTGGCCGATGCCGAGTAGTTGGCGGCCGCTGGGTGTGGTGTAGAAGTTGGAGCCGAAGTCGTAGTCGGGACCGGTGGGGTCGCTGGCGTTGTATGCGTCCGCAGTCAGGGGCTTACGTGCCCACGCCACCGTGCCGGTCCGCTGGTCGAGGGCGAGGACGGCGTCGATGTAGTTGTCGTCGGCGGGTTCGGCGCATCCGGTCTCGATCGGTGTCTTGCACACCCCGTCCGGCACGGTGAACCGCGCCGGGTTCGGTAGAGACTCGTTACTGGGGGCAGGCGACCAGACTGGTCAGGTCGCCTAGCTCGTACAGGGTCTCGAACTCGGTCGGTGGCCGATAGCCACAGGCCTCATGAAGCCGTCGATTGTTGTACTTTCATTTGCCGGACGGCTTTCCCCGCTATCGAGCTACAGGATGCCCGGCCCGACCTCTGCGCGCCTCACAAGGCGGCCTGGTTGAGTTCGGACAGGGTGATGACGCCGTCGTCGAGTGCCCGGGAGATGAGGTCGCTCTTGGTGCGGGCGGGGCGCCCGGCCCTGGCGTACTTCTCCCGTGCCCTCATGATGTGCGTATCGACGGTCTTGACGGTGATGTGGAGCTGCGCGGCGACGAGCTGCTTGGACATCGAGGCGAACCAGGCACGCAGGACCTCCACCTCGCGCGGGGACAACCGCGGCCCGGGCGCGTCGCCCCCGCCGGACAGTGGCGGGGCGGTGTAGGGTAGGCCTCGCGCGGCCGCGCGGATGGCAGGCACGAAGTGCTCCGGCCCTTCTTGCTTCGACAGGTACGCGAGCGCGCCGATGCGGACGCACTTGATCGCGGTGGCGTGGTCGGCGTGCGGCGCGTACACCACCACCCGGCGTCCACTGTCGACCAGCCGGCGAAGCTCCCCGAACTCCGGCCTTCCCGGCAGTAGCTCCAGATCGAAGATCACCACGTCCGCGGCGGCGCCCGGCCCGGTCCACACGACGGCCAGCCGCGCCCCGGCGTCGATGAGCCGGATCGGCGGTTCGGCCCGCTCACACCAGTACCGCACGCCCGCCGCGATCGCCGCGTGGTCGTCCACAATCACCGCGGTGATCGATTCGGCTGTCACGAGGGCTTCCTCCCATGAGAGTGCGGTGCGGCGAACGCTACGACGCGGAGCCGGGTGCGCGGTGCCCCTGCGGCGCATCAGCGCAGGTCAGGCGATAAAGTCGGTTGTCCGGTCCGGCCGGGTGGAGAGGGTGCGGGGTTGACCGAACACGAACACGAGGCCCGTGAGTTGTTCACCGATCGGTTCACCTTGTTGCTGGCCACCGCCGGTGACCCGCCGCTGCGCCGGGTCGCGCAGTGGGTGGCGAGTTCACGCGTGACCGACGACCGGCGCCAGCCGGTGGTCGTCCCCGCACAGCGCATCAGCGATTGGCGTCGCGGTCGCAACGTGCCTGCCCGGTTCAGGCAACTGGCCGCCGTGCTGGTGCCGTTGATCCGGAAGGCCTCGTCGGCCACGCCGCGGCCGCCGGTGGACGGCTTGTACGACCTGCGGGCGTGGAAAGACTGGTGGCAGGCGGCCGCGTCGAGCCGGGTGAAGACGCCGGAACCCGGTGCGGCGCCGGAAGAGCCGCTGTGCCCTTACCGCGGTCTGGCTTCTTTCCGGCCGGAGGACGCCGGTTGGTTCTTCGGCAGAGAGAAGGCCACGGCGGAACTGACGGCACGCCTGGAGGAGGGCGCGGACACCGGCGGGCTGGTGATGGTCATCGGTGCTTCCGGCGTCGGCAAGTCCTCGTTGCTGCAAGCCGGTCTGGCTTCCGCCGCGGCCGGTGACCGGCGGGTCACCACCGTGGTGCCGGGCGCGGAGCCGCTGGCGGAGTTGACCCGCCGGATTCCCGAACTCCGCAGCGTCGTTTCGCGGGAGGGGCACGAAGCCGGGGCAGTGCGTGCCGCGGCCGTCGTACACGTGCGGCAAGCGGGTGCCGCGCGGCTGGTGCTGATCATGGACCAGTTCGAGGAGGTCTTCACCGAGTGCGAGGACGAGGACGAGGTGCGGGCCTTCGTCCAGGTGCTGCACGTCTTGTCCGGGAGCGGGGTCGTGCTGGTCGTCCTCGGCGTTCGCGCGGACTTCTACGCGCACTGCCTGGAGTACCCCGAACTCGCGGAGGCACTGCAGAACCGGTCGATGGCGCTGGGGCCGATGACAGTGTCGGAACTGCGTGACGCGATCACCCGGCCGGCCAGGAAGGTCGGCTTGAAGATGGAGCAGGGCCTGGTCGACCTCCTACTCCAGGACCTCGGTGTGAGCGGGGGCCGGCGCCAGGCCACCTACACCGCGGGCGCGCTGCCCCTGCTGTCCCACGCGCTGCTGGCCACGTGGCAACGCAGGCAGGGCGGCAAGCTGACGATTTCCGGGTATCGCGCCACCGGCGGTATCCGTGGGGCGATCGCGTCCACCGCGGAGCGGGCTTGGGCCGAGCTGGACGACACCGAGCGTGAAGCCGCGCGTTCGGTGTTCCTCCGGCTGGTGCACGTGGGCTCGGACACCAACGACACCCGCAGACGCGCCACCAGGGACGAACTCGTGGAGATCTCTCCGGACCGGGCGGCACGCGTCCTGGAGGTCCTGGCGCGCTCGCGACTGGTCACGCTGGACTCGAAAACTGTCGAGATCACCCACGAGGCACTGCTGCGGGCCTGGCCGCGGCTGTGTGAGTGGATCGACCACGACCGGGAGGGCAACCTGGTGCGCCAGCGCATCGAGAGCGACGCGCGGAGCTGGGACGGCCAGGGACGCGATGCGTCATCGCTGTACCGGGGCGCCCGGCTGGAAAGCTCGGTGCAGTGGACGGAATCGGTGGAACTGACCCGCACCGCCAGGGACTTCCTGGCGGTGTCGGCGAAGCATTGGCGAAGGAACACGTGGAGGGCGCGCGCCGCGGTGGCCGTCGTTTGCGTGTTCGCGCTGATCGCGGCGACCGCGGCGGTCGTGGCGTTCAACCAGCGCAACGATGCCGAGTTCCGCCAGCTCGTCGCCGATGCCGACCGGCTACGGGCCACGGACCCCTCGCTCGCCGCTCAGCTCGACTTGGTGGCCCACCAGCTGCGGCCGGCGGACGAGCAGGTTCGATCGAGACTGCTGGCCAGCCAGAACACCCCGCTCTCGACACCGCTGAAAGGCCACACCGGGGACGTCTATCAGACCACGTTCAGCCCGGACGGCCGGCTGCTCGCGACCGCGAGCCAGGACCACACGGTCCGGTTGTGGGATGTGCACGACCGCAGCCGCCCCCGTCCGCTCGGCGCGCCGCTCACGGGCCATCGCGGCTGGGTGTCCACGGCGGTGTTCAGCCCGGACGGGCGCACGCTGATCACCGCGGGCGACGACGAGACCCTGAGACTGTGGGACGTCTCCGATCCCCGGAACCCCGAGCCGCTCGGCGCACCCGTCGACGGCCGGGGCGGCACGATCTATCAAGTCGCCTTCAGCGCCGACGGCCACACTGTCGCCACCGCGAACGAGGACGCGACGGTCCGCCTGTGGGACATCCACGACCGCGCCAACCCGGCACCGGCCGGCGAACCGCTCACCGGAGCCGCGGGCCCGGTGCGAACGGTGGCCTTCGGCCCCGACTCCACGAAGGTCGTCGCCGGGAGCGACGACGGGACGGTGAGGTTGTGGACCCTCGGCGAAGCGGGCCGGCCGGTGTCGCCCGCCCTGGTGGCCCAGGCGCACAGCGCGACGGTGCACTCCGTCGCGTTCAGCCCGGACGGGCGCCTGGTGGCCAGCGGCGGGGACAAGGTGATCCGGCTGTGGCGGGCCGGGAACGACCAGGCGCTCGAAGAAGCAGGCCAAGCCCTCGTCGGCCACACGGCGTCGGTGTGGCAGGCGGTCTTCAGCTCGGACGGGCGGCTGCTCGCCAGTGCGGCATACGACGGCAGCGTTCGGTTGTGGAACGTCTCGGACCCCACCCGGGCGAGCCAGGTCGGGCAGCCACTCACCCAGCACGTCGGCGGGAACTTCTCGGTCGGGTTCAGCCCCGACGGCCGGTCACTCGCCACCGGCACCACCGACAACACCACCAACCTGTGGTCGCTGCCACCGGGGCTGCTGGTCGGGCACTACTCCTCCGTGAACGCACTCGGGCTCAGCCTCGACGGCCGGGTGCTGGCCAGCGCCTCGTCCGACACCACGGTCAGGCTGTGGAACCTGACCGGCTCGCGGCACCCGGAGCCGTTCGGCGGTCCGATCACCGCCCACACCAGCTACGTCAGCCACGTCGCGATCGACGCGCCGGGACGCACCTTGGTGACGGTGTCCGGTGACCGGACCACGAGGCTGTGGAACGTCGCCAACCCGGGACACCCCGCCGCGCTGGGCTCACTCCCCGTGGCGATCCGCTATGCCGGCGCGGTCGCCTTCCAGCCGGAGGGCACCCTCCTCGCCACCGGGAACGACGACTACTCGACCGTGCTCTGGGACCTGTCCAACCCGGCGAACCCACGACAGCTCCAGCCCGTGCTGGACGGCCACACGGACTACGTCCGCGGAACCGCGTTCAGCCGGGACGGCGGTCTCCTCGCCACGGCGAGTGCCGACAAGACCGTGCAGCTCTGGCATATCCGGTCGTCGGGAGCCGAACGCGCACAGACGATCCGAGGTCACACCGATGGGGTGCTGTCGGTGGCGTTCAGCCCCGCCGACACGGTGTTGGCGACGGCTTCCGACGACCGTACCGTCCAGCTGTGGGACGTCCGGGACCCGGACCGCGTCGTAGGACTCGGTGCCCCATTGGGGGGATTCCAGGCGTCGGTGACGTCGGTGGCGTTCAGCGCGGACGGCCGCACGCTGGCGACCGGAAGCGCCGACGGGGCGGTCCGCCTGTGGGACGTGCGGGAGCCGAGCAGCCCGGCCCTGCTCGCTGACCCGCTCACCACCACGAGCGAAGCACCCGTCCAGGTCGTCTTCGATCCCGTGAATCACCAGCTGGCCACGGGATCGGGCGATGGTGTCGTTCGCCTGTGGGACCTGGACGTCGCCCACGCAGCAGACCGCATCTGCGCCACGACGCGCGCGGTGCTGGACGCGGAGCTGTGGAAGTCGTACGTCCCCCAGTTCGACTACGCCCCACCCTGCCCGGCCGACGGGTAGCTTGCGCGGCGGCACACACCTCGTGAGGTGCGACGATACAAGGAAAGCTCGTCGAGCGGATGCTGAGCCTTTTCCCGGCAGGTGTGATCAGGTGACGCCTCAGGCGGGGGTGATGGTCGATATTGGGATCGGCTTCCCGGATTTTCGTACCGCTTCGCCGAAGTCTTGGGCCCACACGACCGATTATTCGGCGACCGGTGGACTCTCGATTTGTACGTGCCCATGGCATCCCAGCTCCAGAACACGATCTATCTGCTGCGTCAGGCTAAAAGCACCTACCAGGCGTGCTCTCCTGTTCCTGACGGCGGACACAGTCGCGGCCGGGCAGAAGCGCGACGTCGTGGCGGTCGGGGTCGGTGAAGATTTCGGTGAGGTAGTCCGTTGTTATATGAACTGTCAAGCTGTCGCAGCTGTGTGCATGTCGTAGCACGGCAGTGCCGCGCGGCGGCGAGCCTACGCACAACGGAACCGGCCCGCGAGCCGGGCACTCCTCGCCCAGCAACGGCCGCCACAGCACGGGGTCGACGCTGGCAGCGGCGGCCACCATACGATCTTGAATTGTCCCCGCAAACACCCATGATCACTGTCGTGGCCGTGCCGGGTTTCGGCTCACCCGACCAGCCACGTGACGAACTGCAGCTGGACTATTTGGCCGATGTGTGGTGACGAAGACCACCTGTCTGGCGGATTGTCTGCGCGGCGCGGCCACCGAAAGAATTGTCAGCAAAGGGTGGGGATTATCTAGGTCAGGGGAGAGGCCATGAGGCCGGAGCGTGATTCGGGGGCCGCAAGCCGTGTCATCGTCGTTGCACTGATGAAGTCGGGCACACATCTGATCCAAGAACTCATGATCGCGTTGGGGTATCAACTTTACGGGCAATCCCGGATTCCTGACGAGTTCCGTCCTGCGCTTTCCGCCGGGGAACGTCGGCGGATCGCACGGCTGGTCTACGGAGATGATCGCCACGACAATGCGGCCGACGACGCCTGGGAGGCACTGGGCTGGGCATGGCAGTCCCGGCTCGGCATGCCGTTGGTCAGCCGCTACGGATCGCAGCTCGTCAACAAGGAATTGATAGTTCAGGCGTTACGCTGTACGGCTTCGACGTCTTTCAGTGAAACCCCGGAGAATACGTGCTGGATCCTACCTGAACTGGATGTTACCCGGGTCGACGGTGCATTCCTCAAAGAGTGGCATGAGACCGGCTGCCCGAAAATAGTCTTCATGTACCGGGATCCCCGCGACGCTACTTTGTCGATGGTCAATTTCTTGCTCGGTAAGACGTCGAAAGGGTACGGGAAGTTCAGCGATTTCACCATGTTCCACGAGATCCTGGCGTCGAAGAAAACCCTGGCCGAACAGGTCAGCTACGCGCTCTCGGACCCGTCCTTCCCGGGTATTAATGATCACGAGCGTATGCTCTGGCTGCTGCATCACCCCAGGGTATGCACGGTTTCATTCGAGGATCTGATTGGCCCCTCCGGCAGCGGGTCGGCGTCGGCTCAGGAGGCGTCGGTGGCCAGGATCTTGGAATTCCTCGGTCGCGACGACGATCCGGAAAAGCTATGCACGTCGCTGTACCGGCGCGACTCCTTCACCTTCTACAAGGGCCAGATCGGGTCTTGGCGCGAGGAATACACGCCGGAGAACCGAGCGACCGCAGCCGCCCGCTTCGCCGATGTCCTCACATCATACGGATACGACCGCTAACTGATCGAAAGATGCCGAAACGCGAGCGTTCATCATGAATAAGGGGAGAGATCATGGAGTTCGCTGTGCTCACCGGACGGAACGCTGGTAATGGCCTAGCCGTCGGTTCGCCGGCAGCCGCATTTGACATCATAGCCGACCTGAGAGAATGTGAACTAAAGACGACAGTAACTAAGTACAGTATCTCGGTCGGAAACGGTCTTCACATCGACGAGCCGCCCTACTCCTATCTGAACCACTCCTGCGAGCCGAATATCTTCATCGACACGACGTCGATGCAGGTGCGAGCCATCCGGCCGCTGATCGGCGGTGAGGAGGTCGTGTTCTTCTACCCGTCCACCGAATGGGAGATGGTGACGCCGTTCGCCTGCGGATGTCAGTCGCCCAGGTGTATTCGCCTGGTGGCTGGCGCGGCGTTCGTTCCGGACATGCTGTTGGCTCAGTATGAGTTGAACGCGCACATCCGGGAACGGCTCCGCAGCGGGGTTCGCCCGGCGTTCTCAGCGTCTCCGGCGAGTGTCTGATGGCTGAGCGGCCGACGCTGCTCGTGCTGGTCGGCGGCCAGCGAGAGTACCGCGAGTACATGCTGATGCGGCTGTCGGCCCGCTACCGGCTGACGTTGCTCAGCCCGTGGCCGGTGACCTGGGAGAAGCGCTATATCGCCGACCACGCACTAATCGAACCGGACGAGCCCGAGCGGATCTTCGCCGCCGCCAGCAGGATCGCCGAGCGGCACTCGGTGTCTGGAGTACTGACGTACTACGAACCGTGCGTCGTGCTCGCGTCCGAGGTCGCGCAGCGGCTCGGGCTCCCCCAGTGTCCGCCGGAGGCCGCGCGCCGCTGTCGCGACAAGTACGCGACGCGGGCGGCTCTTGCCGAGGCGGGTGTACCGTCCGCCCGCTTCGCGCACATCACCTCGACCGAGCAGGGGCTCAAGGCCGCCGCGGAGATCGGGTATCCGGTTGTTGTGAAGCCACGGTCGCTATCGGCCAGCTTCGGCGTGTCGCTGGCTGCCGACCCCGGTGAGCTGGACCTGGCGATCGGCCGCGCCCAGGCCAACCACCTGACCGAGCCGTGGGAGCACCAGGCCGGGATCATGGTCGAGAAGTACCTGGACGGGCCGGAGATCAGCGTCGACAGCGTCGTCACCGGCGGTGTTGTCACCCCGCTCGTGTACGCGAAAAAGCTCAGCGGGTTCCCGCCGGCATTCGAGGAGCTCGGGCACGTCGTTGCTGCCCCGGAGCTGATTGTGTCGGACCCGGACGCAGTTCGCGAACTCCTCGTGCAGGCGCATGCCGCGCTGGGTATCGACAACGCCGTCACGCACACCGAGGTCCGGTTGACCAGCTCGGGCCCCCGCATCGTGGAGGTCAACGGTCGCTCTGGCGGCGACCTGATCCCTCAGCTCGCCGAGTTGGCAACCGGGGTGGACATCGCCCTGGCCTCCGGAGACGTCGCCGCCGGACGGACACCCGAGCTCGCGGCGACCCACTCCGGCGTCGCGGGTGTGCGGTTCTTCTACCCGGGCGGCCCCGGCACGGTCGTCTCCGTCGGCTGGCGTGCTGGGTTCGGCGAGCCGGAGTGGTTGCGGGACACGGCGTGGCTCCTCGAGCCCGGCGCCGAGGTGCACGCGCAGCCCGGACGGTTGTACCTCGACCGCTTCGGCTACGGCGTCGCGACGGCGCGCAGCGTGGAGGATTGCGTGTCGCGGCTGGAGACTCTCGCGCGTGAGGCCCGGGTCGAGCTGGCATGAAGATCACGATGCGGAGCACCGAACTCCCCGGCCGGGCCGCGGCGCTTTCCTGCGCGTTCTTCGCGCTCAGCACTGGGTATTTCATGATCGTGCCGCTGCTGGCCGTCTACCTGTCCTCCGCGCTGGATAACTCGCCGCAGCGGATCGGCCTTATCCTCGCCGTGTTCACCGTATCCAGCCAGGGTTCGCAGGTGTTCGCGGGAATCGTCGCCGACCGGTGGAGCGACCGTGGCGTCCTGGTCGCCGGTGTGATGCTCTCCTGCTGGGGATTCGTGGGGTTCGCCGTGACGACGGCGACCGCCGCGCACGTCCTCAACGCGCTGGCGCTTGGCTTCGGCAACGCGATTCTCACCGTCGTGGGCAAAGCGGTTCTCGCGGCGGTTTCCGGTGAGCGCCGGGTAGCCGCGTTCGCGTTGCGCAGCATGGCGGTGAATCTCGGCTCGGCTATTGGGCCGATGATCGGCGGGTTGCTGTTCGGCAGATTCGCCGTCGCGTTGTACGGGGCGGCGGCGATGTATCTTGCGCTCGGCGCGATACTCATCTGGCTGGCACAGCCCCGGGATGTCCGGGAGAACGCGGACGCGGGAGTCGGAAAGCAGTTTCGTGCACTGGCCGGTAACCGAACGCTCGTCGGACTGGCCGCGGTTAGCGCCGGATTCTGGTTCCTGTTTACCCAGTTCATGTTCACTTTCCCGCTATATGCCAACGACGAATACGGGCTGAAGGGCAAGGTCGGCTTCCTGTTCGCGGTCAACGCTGTGGTCGGCGTCGTGTTGCAGTATTCGCTGGTCACGAGCCTCCATCGGCGGCTGGACAGCTGGCGCATGCTCGCCGCCGGGACCGGGCTCGTCGGCGTGTCGTTCTTGCTACTCGGCCTGGGTGGCACGCTGTGGTGGCTGGTGCTGTTCGTCATCGTCTTCAGCTTCGGCGAGATTCTCGTCGTTCCGATGATAGACGTGGTGGCTGCCGAGGCGGCCCCGTCGGCAGGTTTGGCTGGTGCGCTCGGTTTCGCCTCGCTAGGCTGGACTGTCGGCGGCGTACTGGGCAACCTCGGCGGCGGCTTCCTTTATGCGGAGGCCAGCAGCCACGACTCGATGGGGCTGTTCTGGACGCTAAACCTCGTCGTCGGAATGGTGGCGGCGATGTGCTTTTTGCGCATCCGCCGCCAAGTCAGACGGGAGGCGGTGGCGTGAACGGCGACATCACCACAGTGAACTGCATGGCCGAGGTGTCTCCGGGCGACTGGAACGGGTTGTCCGGGGCCACTTCATTCTATCTCTCCCATGAGTGGTTGTCGTTTGTCGAACGGGACACCAGTGCCACCGCGAAATACCTGCTGCTTTCCGGCGGCAGTCGTCTGCTGGCGGCCCTTCCGCTTTACGCCGTGGAGAACGAAACCAACAGGTACTATCGCGTCGCACCGGATTATCTCATAGCGGGCACTAGGCAGGCGTACGTCAACGACGTGCTCGTGGACCCGAGTCTTTCCGATACGGACCGGGTATCCGCGTTGACCGCGCTGTTGGAGACGGCTGAGAAAGACTGCTTGGCCTTCCTCTATCTGAGTAGCTCCGGCGCGGAAGAACTCCGGCGGATGCGGCCGCAAGCGCAGCCGACGCTGCTAGCGATGGACGCCCGGATATCGCTGGTCGGAGACACTTTCGCCGACTACTTGGCGCACCTGGGGGCGCGGCGTTCGTACGCGGTGCGCAAGGAGCTGCGGCGGTTTGCCGAGACCGGACACGAGGTGGCCGTCGAACGGCTGAGCGACTGCTGGTACGAGGCAGGACCACTGGTGGCGAACGTGCAGCGGAAGTACGGCCACTCCGATACAGCGGAGACATGCAGGAAGGGGCTGTCCGCACAGGCAGACGCGCTGGACCCATTCACCAGGGTCTTCACTCTGCGCGTACGGGGCAAGCTGCGCGCATGCGCGTTGTTCTACAGTTGGCGCGACACGCTCTACGGCCGCATCGTCGGGTTCGACTACGCCAACGTAGGTGGCGCAGGCGAGTACTTCTCGCTCTACATGTACGAGCCGCTGCGATACGCCTACGACAACGGGTACCGGAGCCTGCATCTCGGGCGCGAGTCGTACACCGCGAAGGTGCGCCGCGGCGCGACGCTGCGGACGTTGTGGGGCCTCAATCTTCCCCCGGACAGTTCCGAGGGCTGGCGGGGCCGGAACGCGAGCGTCCTGCGCGACTGGCAGCGGGAGTACTCGATAGGGCAGTTGGACGTCCCGCCCGGCTGGGTTGAACCGTGACCGCCCCGAACGTGGTGTGGCACGAGTCGGCCGTCACCCGCGCCGAGCGCGCTACCCAGGGCATGACGGTGTGGCTGACCGGCCTGTCAGCTTCCGGGAAGTCCACCGTCGGCGCCGAGTTGGAGCGCCAACTGGTCGCCTCCGGACGTCCGGCGTACTTGCTCGACGGCGACAACCTGAGGCACGGGATCAACGCCGGTCTCGGCTTCACCGCTGCGGACCGCGCGGAGAACGTGCGGCGTACGGCCGAGGTCGCCCGCATGTTCGCCGATGCCGGGCTGGTTGCGGTCGTGTCCCTGATCAGCCCGTATCGAGCGGACCGGGACAACGCCCGCGCCATCCACGCGGCCGCCGGGTTGCGCTTCGTGGAGGTGTTCGTCGATACGCCATTGGAGGTGTGTGCCAAGCGCGACCCGAAGGGCATGTACGCCAAGGCCCGGCGTGGCGAGATCACCGGGTTCACCGGCGTGGATGACCCGTACGAGGCGCCCCACAGCCCCGACTTGGTGCTGCGGCCCGGCGACGGCGATCCGGCCGACCACGCCGCGATCCTTCTCGACGGGCTCGTCACAGACGGCAGACGAAGAGTTGACCGCAGACCTGGCCGAACGGGTGGGACGGTCGCTGCTGAACGCGCGCAACGGCGCTTCCCCTGACGCCGACCTGCGCGCCGAGGGCGACGTGTGCTCCAACGAGGTGCGATCCGCTCGACGGCACCGCGCGCTCGGGCTGCACGGACTGGGCGATCCACTCGGCGCTGTGGGAACGCGGCGCCCATATCACCGTGGCGGCCGTCGCCCGGCCGTGCTCAGCAGCGTCCATTCCACGGTGGAGACCAGGGCCCGCGAGGCCGGCCGGCCCCGTGCATCCTCGTCAGCGGGGTCCGACCGCCGGCGTTCACCAGGCCGTGGCCGGCGAACTGGGTGCGGATCTCGCCGACATGGGTCCGCCGGAGCGAAGGCGACGGCTGCGCTCCGTGGCGAGGCCGAAGTGCACCCAGATCAGCGCCAGAATCCGGGTGTGGTCGCGCAGGCCGCGTTCCACCGCACCGACGATCTCCTCCACGGTGGCCCGCCGCAGGCCCTCGTACAGCCGGATCGTCCGGTGCGCCGCACCGCTGGCCTCCGCCTTGAACCGCAGCAGCTCTGAGGCCGACCGCGCCGGAACCACTTGCTCATCGAGGATTCACCTCCCGGTGATCACCATGGCGGCTCGCCCGCCACTATAGGGCCTCGGCGAGCACGGCTCGATCTTTCCCGCCCACGGCCGGTGCCGCACCGGACTACGGCCGCCGCGTCCGCTGCGGTGAGCGCCTCCAACTGTCGCGCCGGTGCCGCGGTGGTGGCAGCGGCATAGCGGGCGGCGCGGCCGGCACCGATGTCGGGCTCGAAGCCAGCCGCGGCCTTGATCTGCTCGACCTCGGTCAGCCAGATCTTCAAGTTAACCCTGACTTGCCGCGACTCCAGCTGAGATCGATTCGGAATCGAGATCGAACTAGACCCCCCATGAACTCCAGCCGAAGCCGGTTGCTGAACGACGGCAGCACGCCCTTGGCGGCGCCAACGGTGCCCGCCGCCCGTCGACCTCGTGGGTTTCTCGTTACTCGTCATCGACTTAGTCCTGTGCGGCTGCGGTCCCAGCACCCTTTCCACCAGGACCCTCCTTAATGGACGGTCATGCCGGCGGCGGTTCGCTCGCCGTGGCCGGCTCGGGGGCGGCTTTCCGGGCGCGGGTGGTCCGGTAGACGGCGAGTGCCGCAGTGGCCGCACCGGCCGAGAGGATGATCGGCAGGTGGGCGGTGAGCAGGGACGTACCGGTCGAGGCGAGTAGGACGGCCAGCGAGTTCCGCAGCAACCGGGCGGGCAGGCGCGGGGCGAGCATGCTCCCGGCGATCACCGCCGGCACGCCGCCGAGCAGCAACGGCCAGGTGATGGGGAGGTGGAAGTCGCCGAGGACGGCGTGGCCGACCGCGGCGGTGAAGACCATCGGCAGCGCCTGCACGATGTCGGTGGCGACGAGGGCGGACATCCGCAGCGCGGGGTAGAGCAGCAGCAGACTCGCGGCCACGATCGAACCGGAACCGACCGAGGTGAAGCCGACCAGCAGGCCGGTGACCGCGCCGAGCGCCACCGTCCTGGCGCGCCGGACCGCCACCAGATCCGGCCGCCGGGCGCCGCCGGGCCGCCAGCGGTGCACCGCGAGCACGGTCACCAGCGCGACCACGAGCAGCACCACCCCGATGGTCGTCTTCAGTGCCGAGTGCAGCGCCGGGGCGGGGCCGATCAGCTTGGTAACCACCGGTCCGACCAGGGCCGCGGGCACGCTGCCCGCCGAAAGCCACAGCACGATCGGCCAGTGCACGTCGCCCCTGGCCTGGTGCACCGCGCCGCCGGTGAGCTTGAGCCCGAGCGCGACCAGCAGGTCGCTGGACACCGCGGCGGTCGGCGGCAGGCCGAAGACCAGCACGAGCAGCGGCGTGAGCAGGGCGCCGCCGCCGATCCCGGTCAACCCGACGAGCAGCCCGACCACCGCACCGGCGCAGATTAGCGACAGCACGGGTCAGCCGTCCGCTTCCCAGGCACCCCGGCGCACCCACCCGCGCTGGAGGAGCGGGTCCAGCACCCGCTCGACGGCGTTCTCCCCGGGTTCGGCGCCGACCACCACGTCCGGGTCGAATGGCACTTCGTACGGATCGTCCACCCCGGTCAGCCCGCGCAACTGCCCGGCGGCCGCGGCGGCGTAGAGCCCTTTGGGGTCTCGCCGCGCGCATTCCGAGACCGGCGTCGCGACGTGGACCAGCAGGAAGTTCGCCACCTGGGTGACCGTACGGCGGAACAGTTCACGGCCTTCCTCGTGCGGTGCGACTGGTGCGCAGACCACCACACCGCCGTGCCGGGCGCATTCGGCCGCGACGGTGGCCAGCCGGGTGAGGTTGCGCAGCCGATCGGCGCGGGAGAACGACAGATCGGGCGAGAGCGTGTTCCGCACGATGTCCCCGTCGAGCAGAGTGACCGTGCGGGAGGTCGAGCTGGTCAGCCAGTCGCGCAGGCCACGGGCCAGCGTCGACTTCCCCGACGCGGGCAGACCGGTGAGCAGCACGACCAGACCAGCGCTGTCGTCCGGTGGGCGGGAAGCGGCCGACACCGCTTCGAGGGCACTCCGCAGAGCCGGGTCCGGGTCCGGACCCTCCGGACAACGGCGCACCGCCGCCGCCATCGCATCGCCGGACGCGGTTACGGTGGGCCCACCGGTCAGCAGGACCTCGGCGCCGAACCGGTGTGCGGCCTTCGCGGTGAGCCAGCGCAGTTCCGGGGTCCGGGACCAACTCGGCGGCAACGGCAGCCCGGCGATCTCGACCTCGTCACCGAGCAGTTCGGCGGACGCGCGCACCGCGCGCACGGCGGCGACGGTCGCGGGGGAGACCCCGGTGCCTTCAGTGCCCAGTAACGGCATCAGCAGCAATGGACTGCCGCTCTCGGCTGCCTCGCGAAGCGCACCACGGACCACCGCGGGCTCGAGCGGTCCGTCCACCGCGAGCGCGACCCTGCCGGATCGTGGTGCGTTGTCCGGCGGGCGGCGCAGTGCCTGGAACGCGCCGGTACGCGGCACCGCGTCGAGCAGGATCGCGCCGGAGATCAGGTGCCCGTTCTCGGCGGCCCAGCATTCGGCGACCTCGACCGTGCCGAGGCGTTGTCCTTCGGGCTCGAGCAACGTGATCGCCGAGCCCTCCGGCACCGCGGCCTCGGAGCGCAACCGCCACGGCCAGCGCCACGGCGTGCCGTCGGCCAGCTGGCCGCTCCGGCGGACCTGCGCCAGGTTCCGCCGGGAGAGATAGCCCGGCAACGGGTCCAGGGCGCCCCAGGCGAACAGCTCGTGGACATCGCAGTCCATTGTGGACAGTTGGATCGGCACCTTCGTGCCCGGTTCAGCGAGCATCGTCAACCATGCCGGCACCCGCCGTCGCGGCGGTGGTCTCGTCGATGAGCACGAAGCTGCCGGTCACCCGGTTGCGGGCGTAGCGGTCGGCGAAGACCGGTTCGGACAGCTTCAGCACCACCGCGCCGATGTCGTTGAGGTCCAGATGGTCCGCGGGCACTTCGGTCAGCGCGGGCAGTTCCAGCCGGTGCTCGACGCGCTCCACGACCGCGCGCACCCACCGGCTGGTGTGGCGCAGCGCGTAGACCGCGCCCGGTTTCAGCGGCTGCTCGTCGAGCCAGCACACCGCGGCCCGCAGTTCGCCTGCCACCACGGGGCCTTCGTCCGCGGCGGCCAGCATGCCACCGCGCGAGAGGTCCACGTCGTCGGTCAGCGTCACCGCCACCGAGGTGCCGGTGTCCGCCGTGGCCACCTCGCCACCGCCGTCGCGCACCGCGGTGACCGTGGTGCGCGAGCCACCGGGCAGCACCCGCACCGGCGTGCCCCGGTGCACCTCGCCCGCCGCGAGCCGCCCGGCGTACCACCGCTCGATGCGGCCGTTTTCCTTCTGCTGCAACACGGTCTGCACCGGGAGACGCAGTGCGCTGCGGCTGCCGGACTCGCCGGTGCCCACCGTTTCGAGATAGTCGAGCAGGACCGGCCCGTCGTACCACGGGGTCCGCGCGGACCGTTCGACGACGTTGTCCCCGTGGCGCGCGGACAACGGCACGACCACCGGGACGGGCATGCCCAGCCGCCGGGCGGTCGCTTCGAGGGCGTTGCGCATTCGTTCGAAGGGCTCGCGGGCGTACCCGGCGAGATCGATCTTGTTCGCGCAGACGACCAGCCTGGGCACCCGCATGGTGGCAAGTACGGCCAGATGGCGCGCGGTCTGGGTGGTCAGTCCGGCGGACAGGTCGGTGAGCAGCAGTGCCGCGTCCGCGGTGGACGCCGCGGTGACCATATTGCGCGTGTACTGCTCGTGCCCGGGGGCGTCGGCGAAGACGAACGCCCGCCGGGCGGTGCGGAAGTAGCGGTGGGCGACGTCGATGGTGATGCCCTGTTCACGTTCGGCCCGCAGGCCGTCGGTGAGCAGGGCCAGGTCCGGCTCGGCCTGACCGCGCCCGGCCGCGGCGGCCCGGAGTTCGTCGAGGTGGTCGTCGGCCACCGAATCGGTGTCCAGCAGCAGGCGGCCCACCAGCGTGCTCTTCCCGTCGTCGACCGAACCCGCGGTGACGACGCGCAACATCTCCCCCACTAGAAGTAGCCCTCCTTCTTCCGGTCCTCCATGGCAGCGTCGCCGACCCGGTCGTCGGCCCTGGTCGCGCCGCGCTCGGTGATCCGGGCCGCGAGCACCTCCTCCAGCACCTCGGCGACGGTGCGCGAGGTGGAGAGCACGGCGCCGGTGCAGGTCATGTCGCCCACCGTGCGATAGCGCACCGACCGCACCACCGGGGCCGGGTCGTGCTCGCGTCGGGCGGGTGTGCCGGCGTCGAGCAGGATGCCGTCGCGCTCGAACACCGCGCGCTCGTGCGCGAAGTACAGCGGCGGCAGCGGTACGTCCCTGGCGGCGATGTAGGTCCACACGTCGAGTTCGGTCCAGTTCGACAGCGGGAACACCCGCATGTTCTGGCCGGGCGCGAGCCGGGTGTTCGGCACCTCCCAGAGCTCCGGCCGCTGGGCGCGCGGATCCCAGCGGCCGAAGGTGTCGCGCAGAGAGAAGACCCGTTCCTTCGCGCGCGCCTTCTCTTCGTCCCGCCGGGCGCCGCCGAGTAGCGCGTCGAACCCGTGCTGCCCGATGGTGTGCAGCAGCACCTTCGACTGGAACTTGTTGCGGCTTTCGCCGCCGAGCGCGGCGGCGGGCAGGACCCCGTCACGCACCGCGTCTTCGACCGAGGCCACCAGCAGCCGGGCACGGTGGCGGGTGGCGGTCGCGTCGCGGTAGCCGAGGACCTCGGGAAAGTTGTGCCCGGTGTCGATGTGCAGCAACGGGAACGGTAGCGGGGCCGGGGCGAAGGCCCGGCAGGCGAGTTCCAGCAGCACCGCGGAGTCCTTACCGCCGGAGAACAGCAACGCGGGCCTGCGGAACCCGGTGACCTCGCGGATGATCGCGATCGCCTCGGATTCCAACTGCCGCAGGCGCCGCCCGGGGGTCACCGCCGCTCCCCGGCACGCAGTTCGTCGAGCGCGGCCCACAACTCGTCCGCCGAGGACGGGCGGCAGATGACGATGTCCGGCATGGCCGGGTCCGGGTGGTTGTACCGCGGGGCCGAGCCGTCGAGGCGCCGCACGCGCAGGCCGTGCGCCAGCGCCACGGCGACCGGCGCGGCGGAGTCCCATTCGTACTGGCCGCCGGTGTGCACGTAGGCGGTACCGGCACCCTGGAGCACCGCCGCGGCCTTCGCGCCGGCCGAACCCATCGAGCGCACGGTCGCGCCCCACCGCTCGGCCAGCGGCACGGTCAGGTGCGGCGGGCGGCTGCGGCTGACCAGCAGCACGCGCGGATCCGGGTCCGGCGGCGGGGGCTGCGTCCGCCAGGTGGAGAAGACCCGGTCCTGCGCGGGAAGCGCCACCGCGCCGGCGATCAGCACGCCGTCACCCCAGAGCGCGACGTGCACCGCCCAGTCCGCCCGGCCGGGCTGGCCGAACTCTCGCGTGCCGTCGAGCGGGTCGATGATCCAGACCCGGTCGGCGTCCAGCCGCGCGTGGTCGTCGGCGGATTCCTCGGACAGCACGGCGTCGGACGGGCGCCGGTCGGCGAGGCGGTGCTGGAGGAACTCGTCGGCGCGGCGGTCGCCCTCGGCGCCGAGCGCGGAACCGGAGCCGGTGGCGCGCAGTTCGAGCAGCAGTTCGCCCGCTCCCCGCGCGAGGTCGTGGGCCAGCCAATGGTCGTCGGAGTCCGGCGCGGCCCGGTACGCCGGCCCCGCCGACGAGGTCGGCCAGCGGCCTGCCGAGGTTCTGATCATCATTCCCCAAAGTGCGGTTGCCGTTCTCGCGAAATGCGAAAACGGGACGGGAGAACGGGCCCTGCGGTGCCCGCGCGTGCCGTGTCTTGCTTTGGAATCCCCAGTGCGCGGCCGAACGGCCCTCGATGGGAGTCACCGTACTCGCAACTCGGCAGATATTCACGGACGTGGCCGCGATCTGTGCATATGTGCGCATTTTGCCGGGAAATTACCCCGTTTGCCAGGACAGGGTCGTGGGTTCGGCGGTGGCGGTACTCCAATCCGGTGTTCACGGGTGGAGTAGGGGCGGCGCCGGTGCTGCACCGGGTGCAAGTCAGCTGTCCGATAGTCTGGGTTCCTAAGCATCGTCAGCCTGCGGTCCTTCCGCTGTCCAGAAAGGCTTTCGTTGCGCTGGAGAGGTGAGCGGCCGGGTTCCGCGGCCCGTCGCGACCGCGTTCGGCCCCCGGATCGGGGCGTTGACAGATCACGAACAGATGGCGATAGTGGGCAAGTCCGCGAGTGGTCCGCGGCCAATTCGGGCTCAAGCCTACGTTTCACGCTACCTGGGGGTATTGCGTGTTTTTATACTGCAGTCTTTCTCTCAATCAGGAGTCACCGGTGTCCGGTGATCAATTCGAGTCGGGCTCGTGGAGGCCGAGTTGTGTCGCGTCGCGCTGATTTCGGGACGGCGCTGGTAATCGGCGCCGGCGGCGCGGAAATGGGCGGCGGGAACTGGGTCGGCCCGGTTTGCCGCGCGCTGCAGGCCGAGGGTTTCCGGGTGGTCCTCGCGGAGTCCGATCCCGAGCTGATCCCCGGCTGCCGCGAGGTGGCCGACGAGTGGTACGCCGGTGCGCTGGACGCTCCGGCTGTCCGCGCGATCACCGACCGGGTCCGCCCGCGGCTGGTCATGGCCGTGAACGGGTTGCACCGCGGGCTCGGGCCCACGGGCGTCCCCGTCGCTCCGGCGTGGGACGGCGAACTGGTGCTCTGCTACGAAAGCGGAGACGTGCTGGTCGCCGGAACCGCCGAGTACCTGGGCCCGGAACGGCTGCTCGCCGCACCGGCACCGTCACTCGACGAGCGCGGCCTGGAACGGCTGAAGTCGCTCGGCGCGACGGCGTTGCGCGAGGCGGGTGTCCCGCCGGGCGGGTACGCGATCGGCTTCGACCGCGACCCCGCCGGTGCGCCGGTCTTCCGCGGTATCGCCAGGCTGAACCCGAGATCCGCCGAGCTCGCCGCCGTGGCAGCGGGGTTCCCGCTGGTCGAGGTGGTGACCGGGCTGGTGCTCGGGCATCGGCTGAGCGACCTGCGCGAGCGGCTGTCGCCGCCGGTGGACTCCCCGGCGCGCACGCTCGTCCGGCTGGGCGAAGTGATCGCCGCCGGGCACGATCTGGAGTCGGCCCGCCGCCGGGTCGTGCGAGGCAGGACCGCGGCTCACGAGCGCGCGGGGGAGCTGACCGCGGAAGTGTTACGTGAAGCCAAAAAATCCGGAATGTCCGATGACGAGGTCGCGCACCGGCACGGACTCCGCGCGGAGACGGTGCGCGAACTCCGCCACGCCTGGGGCAACCGGCCCGGATTCCCGGCGCTCGGTGGCGGACTCCGCCACCTGTGCTACGGCGACGGGTCCACCCCTGACCCGCGAGTGAAAGCCGCGCTGCTGGTGGTCGGTGCCCAGCCCTCGGCGATCCCGCGGCTGCCGGACCTGGAAACGGTGGCGATCGGCTCCTCACCGGGACTCTTGCAGGCGAGCGCGGCCGACCGGCGGTACCTCGTGTCCGATGCGGTGGAAGACGTGCTCGCGGTCGTGCGCGCCGAAGCCGCGGCCGGACCGCTGGCCGGGGTGTTGCTCCGGAGCAGCGCGGAGAAGGCATGGGAAACGACCGTCGCGTTGCGCGAGGCCGGGTTCGAAGTCCTTGGCGCGCCCCGGGTTCCGCCCCTGGAGCAAGCGGGGCACGCGCCGCTCGGAGCGGTCGAAGTCGAGGTCGACGCGCTGTACGACGGCACCGAGGTCTTCGTCGGCGCGGTCACCGAATACCTGGACAAGGCTGCCGCCCGGCGCGGGCCCCGATCGCTCGGGTTCCCGGCGTTGACGCTGAGCGGAGACGACCTCCGCCGCGTGCGCGAGGCGGTTACCGACCTGGCGAGACGGCTGGACGTGCGCGGGCTGGTGCACGCGCGCTTCGCCCTCGTGGTCGAAGGCGTGCGCACCCTCGCCGTCGAAACCGGTGCGTCCCACACGCTCGCCTTCGCGGCGTCGTGCACCGGACTTCCGTTGGCCGAAGCGGCGGCGCGCACTGCGCTGGGGGAGAAGATCGCCCAGCTGCGTGCCGAAGCGTGGCTGCCGGAGACCGGTGACGCCCCGGCGTCCGGTCCGGTCGCCGTGCTGCGCCCCGACGCGCATTCGGGACGGCGCGTGGTGGGCGTCTCGGCGCACTTCGGCGGCGCGTTCGCCGAAGCCATGGCCGCCGCGCGCAGCCCGCTACCCGCGACGGGCCGGGTGCTCGTGTCGCAAGTGGACGGTGATCGGCGGGAGCTGGCGCTGCCGCTGCACGTGCTGGCGGAAACCGGCTTCGCCGTGCTGGCCACCGAACTGCCGGCGGCGATCCTGCGAAGACACGGCCTCGCCGTGCGCGAAGTCCCCGACAGCGCGGTCACCGGGTTGCTCACCCGTGGGCTCGTCCACCTCCTCGCCGACGTCCGTGCGGAGTCTCGTGACACCGCCGCCGAGCACGGAATCCCCTGCGTCACCACCATCTGCGAACTCATCGCCGCCGTGCGGGCCGTGCAGGCCCAGAACGCACGCGGAGCAGTCCGGCCGATCACTGAGTTCCCCGCCACCGGGAGGTCGCCGTGTGCCGACGGCGCCCCCCGGCGGCCCCAGCGCGTCATTGCTGACGCTACAAGGAGGTAGTCGATGATCACTGGTGGGCTCAAGCTCACGCAGAGCGGCGGTCTCGCTCTGCTCAACGACGGCAAGCTCGAGTTCAACATCGAAATCCAGAAGCTCGACAACAACAGACGCTACAGCAACGTCGATGACGTCGAAATCCTCGTCCAGATACTGGGAGACTACGGGTACGAGCTGGGCGACGTCGACGAATGGGTGCTGGACGGCTGGGACGGCGCGGTCAACGGGCACGTCTCCACGCTGAACCACGGTGTGCCGATGGACGTCACCGTCGCGCCGTACCGCGAGACCGACAAGGTGCCGAACCCGCTCCAGCCGGGGCACGTCGGCGAGTTCCGCATCGGTTCGGCGGCCAAGCCCTACCGCAGCTACGTGCACGTGGGCAGTCACCTCGCCGCCGCCTACTGCACCAGCCCGTTCGCCAGGCGGGGTGAGCCCTCGTTCGTGATGGTCTGGGACGGCGGCTGCTTCCCCCGGTTGTACTTCGTCGACGAGACGGGCCGGATCGAGCCGGGCGGGGAGGCCTTCCCGCTGATCGGCCACACCTATTCGATGGCGTCGCAGCACTGGGGCCCGTTCCGCCGCGACACCAAGTCGCAGAACGTCGACGACCTCGCGGTGGCGGGGAAGCTCATGGCCTACATCGCCCTCGGCGCGGTCAAGCCGGACATCAAGGAGGTGCTACACGAACTGTTCCGCAAGCACTTCACCGCGGACAGCCCGAGCGTGCGCGCCTACCGCGAGAAGATCATCGGCTGCGGCAGCACCGGTGAGCCTTCGCACGGCTACGTGCACGCGTTCCTGAACGAGGCGCGTGAACGGCTGGAGCAGATGGGAGCTTCGGACGACGACGTGCTCACCAGCTTCCACGAGTTCGTCGAGGAACTGCTGCTCGAACACGTCACCGCGAAGATCAGGGCGTGGAAGGGCGACGGCCCGTGGAACCTGTGCTTCGCCGGCGGGTGCGCGCTGAACATCAAGTGGAACAGCGCACTGCGCGCCCACCCGGCGATCAAGGCCATGTGGGTGCCGCCGTTCCCGGACGACTCCGGTTCGGCGATCGGCACCGCGGCGCTGCACTTCGGCAACGCGGCGGGCGGGCTGCAGGCGATCGAGTGGGACACGCGGATGGGGCCCGACCTGCTGCGCACCCCGCACACACCGGCCGGCTGGACGGTGGAACCCTGCCGTCCCGAGGAACTGGCGCGCCTGCTGCACCGCAGCGGCAAACCGGCGGTCCTGCTGCGCGGTCGCGCGGAACTGGGGCCGCGCGCGCTCGGCGGCCGCAGCATCATCGCCCCGGCGGTCGACCCGCGGATGAAGGCGGTGCTCAACGACGCGAAGCAGCGCGAGCACTACCGCCCGGTGGCGCCGATCTGCCTGACCGAGCACGCGCCGGAGATCTTCGACCCCGGCACCCCCGACCCGCACATGCTCTTCGAGCACCGGGTGCGCCCGGAGTGGGTCGACCGCATCCCGGCCGTGCTGCACCTCGACGGCACCGCGCGCCTGCAGACGGTGAGCAACGAGGACGACCCGAACCTGACCGCGATCCTCCGCGAGTACCACAAGTGGAGCGGGGTGCCGGTGCTGTGCAACACCAGCGCCAACTACAACGGCCGCAGCTTCTTCCCGGACGCGGCCTCGGCGATGGAGTGGGGTCAGGTCGACCTGGTCTGGAGCGACGGGGTGCTCTACCGCCGCGTCCGCCACGACGGCGAGGGCTGAGGCCCCGCCCGGCCGGTGGTGGACACGCCCGCCGGCCGGGCGGCCCATCCGGTTCACCATCAGGGAAAGGAGCACGGTGGCAGAAGGGACCCTCGCGCCGGCACCGGTCCGGCACCCGGCCAACTTCGGCGTGCTGTGGACGGCTGACCTCGGTGCCCGGTTCGGTTATCAGATCAGCGTCTTCCTGCTGCCGTTGATCGTGGTGACCGTGCTCGACGGCAGCGGTACCAGCGTCGGGCTGGTGTCGGCCTCGCAGTTCGTGCCGATCCTCGTGCTGTCGCTGGCGGTCGGGGCGTGGACGCACCGGCTGTCGCTGCGGCGGCTGCTGGCGGTGAGCAACCTGGTGCGCGGGCTGGCTTTCCTGTGCCTGGGCGCGCTGCACGCGGCCGGTGGGCTGGTGTACTGGGAACTGCTGGTGATCGCGGTGGTGATCGGTGCGGTCACGGTCTTCTACGACATCGGCCTCCAGGTCGCCGTGCCGCGCTTCTTCAGCGGTTCCCGACTGGTCTCGGTCAACGGTTTCCTGCAGGCGACCACGTCGGTGAGCCAGATGGCCGGGCCCGCGGTGGCCGGGTTCCTCGCGCAGCGCGCGGGAATCTCCGCCGCGGGCTTCATCACCGGCGGGGTGCTCTGCGCCGCCGCGGTGCTGTTCACCTGCCTGCGGGCGGAAAGCCGCGACACCGGACCGGCGCAGCGCATCGGCACGACCATCCGCACCGGGCTGCGGTTCACCTGGCGGTGCCGGCCGATCCGGGACCTGTGCACCCAGTCGGCGCTGTTCAACCTGCACGAGCAGGCCTTCCTCACCGTGTTCCTGATCTTTGGGGTGCGCACCCTCGGCCTGTCCGGCGGCCTGGTCGGCACGCTGATCGGGCTGGGCAGCATCGGCGCGATCGCGGGTTCGCTGCTGGCCGGGCGCATCGGGCGGCGACTGCACCTCGGGATCACCCTGACGGTATCGATCTTCGTCGCCGCCATGGGCCTGCTGCTGGTCCCGGTGTTCGCGGCCACCGCGGGCGGGACCACGTGGCTGCTCGGTGCCGGTTTCGTGGTGAACGGGCTGGCGCTGGCCGGGTACAACGTCCTGGCCATCACGCTGCGCCAGGAGATCCCGCCGCCGGAACTGCTCGGCTCGGTGACGGCCAGCTACCGGATCGCCGCCTTCGGCACGATGCCGCTCGGCGCGCTGGCCGGTGGGCTGCTGGTCGACGGGGTCGGCGCGGGGACCGCGCTGTGGATGGTCTCGTGCTCGCTCACGGCCGCGTCCCTGCTGCTGTTCTTCTCGCCGCTGCGGCGTGCTCGCGATCTCGAGCACGCCCGCGCGCTGACAGCCCCTTCGCGCACGGAGGACACATGACCCTGCACCGGAGCATCACCGAAGTGTCCTCCGCGGACTGGAACCGGCTCGCGGCGGCGCGGCTGCCGGATCTGAGCCACGAGTACCTGGCCTTCCGCGAGCAGCGGGAGCCGGGCGCGCCGGTGGTCGCCGCGCTGCGGGACGCTTGCGGGCTGACCGGCGCGGTGCACGGCACCCGCGCCACGGCGGCGAGCGGCCTGTTCAGCCACCCGTGGAAGATGCTGACCGGCGACCAGTTCCGCCGGGACAGCGGGGACGACTCGCGGCGAGAGCACGAGCGGCTGATCGAGGGAGCCGGCGCGGCGCGAGCGGCCTTGGCCGACGCGCTCGTCGTGCGTGCCTACGACACCAGCGATCTGCTGCTCTCCGGCGACGCGCCGGAGAACGAGCGGGCGCGGACGGCCCTCGCGCTGCTCGACGCGCTGCGGGACGGCGAGGCCAGCGCCGTGGTGTTCCCGTTCGTGCGGCCGCAGGACGAGCTGCTGCGCACCGCGCTCGCGGAACGCGGCTTCCACTCCGGCTGCCTGACCGCGGCCTCCACAGTGGACACCGGTGGGGCCGCTGACTACGCGGCGTTCCTGGCCTCACTGCCGAGCCAGGTGCGCCGGCACTACGCCAAGGCGGAACGCGAACTGCCCGGCGGCGTGACGGTGACCGAAGTGCCGCTGCTGCCGAACCTCGACCGGATCGCGGACCTGGAGACGCAGACCCTGGCCAAGAACGGGGGCCCGGCAGACTTCGAGGCCGTCCGTGCGGCACGCCGGCGGCAGGCGGAGCTGATGCCGGGGCAGCTGCGCGTCGCCGGCGCCGTCCGCGACGGCGAGATCCTGGCCTGCGCAGTGCAGCTCATCGGTCCCGGTGGCTGCTGCGTACTGGCCTACGGCTGCGACTACACCGCGGGCGAGGGCAGCATCGCCTACCACCACCTGATGTTCAACGAACCGGTGGCGCGGTGCGTGGCGCAGGGCGTGGCCGCGTACCGGCTCGGGTTCGAAGCCTTCCAGCCCAAGCGGCAGCGCGGTGCCAGGGTGGAACGCCGCGAAATGTGGCTCTGGCTGCCGGACACCGCGGCGATGGCCGGCGCCGCCCGGCTGCTCGACTTCCTCACCGGCCTGAATTCCGACCACCTCGGGACGTTCGGCGCGACCGCCTGAGCGTCCCACCACCGCAGGGAATGGAGTGATCGATGGCAAAGGCGCCGCGCGCGATGGTGATCTCGCTGCAGAAGGCGGGCACGCACCTGATGCAGGGGCTCATGGTGGAACTGGGATACAAGATGGCGGGAGTGCCGCGGCCCGATCCGGGCAACGTACCCGTCTTCGACGACGAGCAGCGGCGCCGGATCGCCGCGCTCACCCTGTCCAAACTGGACTACGACGAACTACTGGCGTGCCAGGGCACGCCGGAGTTCGCCGAACGGACGCAGGCGGCGTGGGCGGCGCTGGGCTGGAGCTGGCAGAACCGGCTGGGCCAGCGGGTGGTCACCCGGTACGGCCAGACCCGGCAGGACCACGCGGAAAACCTGATCACCAATCCGGACATCGCCTACAGCCGGTTCTCCGAAACCCCGCCCGGCCTGTGCTGGATCTTCCACGAGCTCGACGTGAACAAGGTCGACGGCAACTTCCTCAGCGAATGGGCGGACACCGGCAACCCCCGGCTGGTGTTCAACTACCGCGACCCCAGGGACACCCTGGTGTCGATGATCAACTTTCTGGAGGGGCGCACCAGGGCGGGGTACGGCAACTTCTACGAGTTCGACATCTTCAGCCGGATCCTGGCGAGCAAGCCGACCTGGGAGGAGAAGATCGACTACGCCATCGCGGACGAGTCGTTCCTCGGCTGGGACCAGTACCGGAAGTCGCTCTGGCTGCTCCACCACCCGGACGTGTGCAAGGTCAGCTACGAGGACCTGGTCGGCCCGGACGGCGGCGGCTCGCGGGAGCGGCAGGTCGGCGCCCTCGACCGCCTGCTCCGGCACATCGACTCGCCGCTGGACGCCGAGGAGGTCGCCGCGAAGGTGTACAACCCGGATTCGTGGAGCTTCTTCCGCGGCAAGACCGGCACCTGGCGCGAGCGGTTCACCGACCGGAACCTCGCGCACTTCAACGAGGTCTTCGGTGACACGCTGGCCCAGTTCGGGTACGAGTGAGCGCCGGGAAGCCGCCGGCGTTCGTCCTGCTCGGCGGGTTGCGGGTGATCGTGCGCAACTGGCGCTACCTGACCGAGCTGGACCGTCGCGGGCTGAAGATCCTGGTGCTCACCTCGTCGGGCTGGCGGGCGGAGACCCTGGCCTGCCTGGCGGCGACCGAGGGGGCCGGTGCGCTGATCCACGACGCCGGTTTCGTCGAGGGCAAGGTCGAACTCGACGGGAGTTTCACCGCGGGCGTGATCGCCCAGGTGCACCGGTGGCAGGATCGGTACCGGATCGAGGGCGTGTTCGCGGCGGGGGAGATGCTCGTCGAGCAGACCGGGCTCGTGGCCGACGCGCTCGGCCTGCCCGCGCCCGGCCTCCGCGCCGCGCGGGTGTGCCGGAACAAGTACCTGCAGCGGTTCTACCTGCGCGACCTCGGCCCGGCGGTAACGGTGGTGCCGCCGGGCGAACGGGCTTCGCTGGAGGCCGCCGCGCTCAAGTACCCGGTGGTGCTCAAGCCGTCCGGCCGCCGGTCGAGCTCCGGGGTGCGGCAGATCGCCGACGCCGAGGAGCTCCACCGGCACCTCGGCGACTACCTCGACGGCGAGACGCTGCTGGTGGAGACGCGGGTCACCGGGCCGGAGTACTCGGTGGAAGCGCTGGTGCAGCACGGGCGGATCGTGTTCGAGTCGCTCACCCTCAAGCACACCAACGAGGCGAGCGCGGAGTCCTTCGTGGAACTCGGGCACAGCGTGCCGGCCCCGGAAGCGCACGGCAACGCCGCGCTGCTGGCCGCGAACCGCGAAGTGGTGGCCCGGCTCGGGTTCACCGACGGCGTCGTCCACAGTGAACTGCGGCTCGGCGACGACGGCGCGGTGACGTTGATGGAGGTGGCCGCGCGCACCCCCGGCGACGGCATCCTGCCGCTGTACCAGCTGGCCACCGGCAGCCCGATGGAACCGGCGATCGTGCGGATCGCGCTGGGCGAACCGGCGGACTACCCGGCGCCGCGCCGGTTCGCCAGGCAGGTGTACGTCGAGCACGAACCCGGGATGCTGCGCTCGGTGCGCCTCGACTGGGACGGGGTGGAACCGGTCTGGGTCGGCAAGGGCGAGTTCTGGCCGGAGCTGACCCCCGGCGAACCCGACGATCCGCCGGCCCTGCGGGCGGTGCTCGTGCTCAAGGAGGAGGGCAGCCCGCTCGGCCCGCTGCGGGAGTCCGACGACCGCGCGGTCACCTTCCTGATCGACGCGCCGACGGTGGCCGAGCTGGACGAACTGGAAGCGCGGGTGCGGGAGCGGATCGAGATTGTGGTGGATCGGGGTGCTCACTAATCTGGGGCGATGTTCGTTTTAGAGCTGGAATTCGACGACGATGAACGGCGGCTCGCCGCCCGGCCCGCGCACCGCGACCGATTGCGGCAGTTGCACGCCGAAGGTTTGCTGAAACTGGCTGGTCCGTGGGCCGACGATTCCGGTGCACTGCTGGTTTTCGATACCGACGAAGCCGGTGTCCGCCGCATCATGGAGGAGGATCCGTACTATTCGGTGGCCGGAGTGAAGGTCGCTTCGCTCCGGGAATGGCAGCCCATCGCCGGGAATTGATTCCGGCACCGGGCCGGATTCGTCGCGCCCTCAGTCCTTCGTGGACTGAGGGCGCGTTTTTGTCACCTGTACGGACGATGTTCGCCGCCGCGGTGCGAGTGGTTGAATTCCTGGCGGGTCCCAATTTGCCCGAATCCACTTTTTCCGCACTGGCTCCGGCCGTGGGAAACATCGAGGTGAGGCGTTGACAGGTATCGACGCGGATTCGCGGAGCGGCTCGGCCTATCGGGAGTTCTTCGCCGGGGCCGGGGTGCGGGGGTTGTTCGCGCTCGGGGTGCTCGGCCGGGTCCCGATGGGCATGATCGTGCTGCTGCTCGTGCTCGTCCTGCAGGAGACCACCGGCGGGTACACCCTCGCCGGGCAGGTCAGCGGGGCGCTCGCGCTGGGGCTGGGCGTGCTCACCCCGCTGCGGGCCCGCTTGGTCGACCGGCGCGGGGCCCGCCCGGTCCTGCTCTCCAGCGGGATCTCCCACGCGCTCGCGCTGGCGCTGCTGTGGCCGCTGGCCGCGGCGGGCGCGCCGGTGCTGCTCCTGGTCTTCACCGGTCTGGTCACCGGCGCGACCATGCCCCCGACCGGGGTGGTGCTGCGCTCGGCGTGGAGCAGGTTGCTGCCGGACGAGCGGCGCCGCCGGGCGGCGTTCGCCGCGGAGTCGCTGGCGGTGCAGAGCACGCTGCTGGCCGGTCCGCTGCTGGTCTCGGCGCTGACGCTGACCGTCGGCCCGGGGGCGGGCCTGCTGTGCTGCTCCGGGCTGGCGCTGATCAGCGCGCTGGCGCTGGCGTTCTCACGGCGGCTGACCCAGGTCATGCGCCCGGTGCCGGACCAGGAGCGGGCGCACTGGGCCGGTGCCCTGCGCGTCCGCGCGGTCCGGTTGTCCCTGCCGGGCGGGTTCGCCCTGTTCGCCGCGATCACCGCGCTGGAGATCGCCGCGGCCGGGCAGGCGGTGGAGCACGGCGCCGCGTGGGCGGCCGGCTGGCTGATCGCCGGGTTCGCCGTCGGCGGCATCGGCGGCGGGCTGGTCTGGGGCTGGCGAGACTGGCCGGGAAGGCTGAGCTGGCAGCTGGCGGCCATGCACGCCTTCTTCGCCGTGCTGATGGTGGTGCTCGCACTCGAACTGCCGCTGCTCGCGGTGGCGGCGCTGATGTTCGTGGCCGGGGTGATGGCCCCGCCGGCGATGACGGCGCAGTTCAGCGTGCTCGACGCGGTGGTGCCGCGCGCCGTGCTGACTGAGTCCTTCGGCTGGCTCAGCTCCGCGCGGCAGGCCGGGTCGGCGGTCGCCGCCGCGGTGACCGGGGTGGCCATCGACGCACTGGGCCCGCGTGGTGGCTGGCTGGTCGCGCTGGCCGCCGCGGTGGTGGCCACGGTCGCGTCCATCGCCCTGCGCGGCACGGAAAGTCCGGCTCGGGAAGGAGCACGCGGATGACCGACCTGGAGGACGCGATCGCCGTCGTCGGATTCGCCGGGAGCTTTCCCGGCGCGGACTCGGTGGCGGAGTTCTGGGAGAACCTGAAGGCGGGCCGCAGCTCGCTGACCCGGTTCACCGAGGAAGAACTGGTGGCGGCCGGTGTGCCGCAGGAAACCGTGCGGGACGAGCACTACGTCCCGGTGCGCGGGGTGCTCCGCGAGATCGAAGGATTCGACGCGGACCTCTTCGGCCTGACCCCGCGAGAAGCCGGCCTGACCGATCCGCAGCAGCGGCTGATGCTCGAATGTGCCCGCACCGCACTGGAATCGGCGGGCTACCCGCCCGAGTCGTGCCCGGTGCGGGTGGGCGTCTACCTCGGCGGTTCCGCGAGCACCTACCTGAGCCACCACGTGCTCCCGGCCGGGATCGCCGCCGAGGTCGGCGAACTGGCCGTGCGACTGGGCAACGACACCGCCTTCCTCGCCACGCGGGTCGCCTACCTGCTCGATCTCCACGGCCCGGCGCTGACCGTGCAGACCGCCTGCTCCACTTCGCTGGTGGCGGTGCACATGGCCGGGCAGGCGCTGTTGTGCGGCGAGGCCGAGCTGGCCATCGCGGGCGGCGTCTCGATCACCGTGCCGCAGGTTTCCGGCCAGCCCCACACGCCGAACGGGATCATCTCCGCCGACGGGCGCCTGCGCAGTTTCGACGCCGCGGCCAACGGCACGGTCGGCGGCAACGGCGGCGCGGTGGTGCTGCTCAAGCGCGCCGAGGCGGCGCTGGCCGACGGCGATCCGATCCACGCGCTGATCCGCGGCTCGGCGGTGAACAACGACGGCGGCGCCAAGGTCGGCTTCACCGCTCCGGCCGCCGCGGGACAGGCGGAGGTCATCGCCCTGGCGCACCGGATCGCGGGCGTCGGTCCCGACGACATCAGTTACGTCGAAGCCCACGCCACCGGCACCGAACTGGGCGATCCGGTGGAGGTGGCCGCGCTGGCCGACGTGTTCCGGCGCGGCACCGGGCGAACCGAGCCCTGCGCGCTCGGTTCGGTGAAGCCCAACATCGGCCACCTCGACGCCGCCGCCGGCGTGGCCGGGCTGCTCAAGGCGGTGCTGGCGCTGCGGGAGGAGGTGATCCCGCCGACCATCGAGTTCGACCGGATCAACCCGCACATCCCGCTCGCCGGATCCCCGTTCGCGGTGACCACGAAGCTGACGCCGTGGCCGCGGGTGCCGGGCGCGCCGCGCCGGTGCGGGGTCAGCTCGTTCGGCATCGGCGGCACGAACGCCCACATGGTGCTCGAAGAAGCCCCGGTCCCGGCGGAGCGGCCGGTCGCCGGGCGGCCGGTGATCCTGCCGCTGTCCGCGCGGACCGAACGGGCGCTCGGCGCGCTCGCCAAGGCCACCACCGCGACGCTGCCCCCGTTGCCGGACGCGGCGCACACCCTGCAGACCGGCCGGACGGAGTTCGGCCACCGGGCCGCCGTGGTGGCCGACCCCGCCGACACCCCGGCGGAGCTGCACGCCCGGCTGATCAGCGCCGCCCGCTCCCCGCGATCCGCCGACGAGGTGGTGTTCCTCTTCCCCGGCCAGGGCACCTTCCGGCCCGGCCTGCTCGCCGAGTTGTCCACCAGATCGGCCGCGGTGCGTTCACTGGTCGACGAAAGCGCGGACGTGCTGCGGGAGCCCGTGCTCGCGGAACTGCTCCGGGACGAAACCACGACGGCCGAGCCGTGGCTGGCCCAGACCGCCCTGTTCGTCACCGGGTGCGCGCTCGCCCGGCTGTTCGAGGACGGCGGGATCCGGCCGTCGGCGGTACTGGGGCACAGTCTCGGGGAGTACGCCGCCGCCTGCGTCGCGGGCGCGGCGCCCTTCGACGAGATGCTCGCCCTGGTGGCCCGGCGGGCACAGGCCATGACGGCCACCCCGCCCGGCGCGATGCTCGCCGTCGCCGCTGCCGATCGCCGGGTCCGCGCCCTGCCGGCCGAGGGTGTGTGGATCAGCGGGGTGCACGGCCCGGAAGCCGTGGTGGTGGCGGGGACACCGGCCTCGGTGCGCGCGCTGGCCGGACGGCTCGCCGCCGAAGGCATCGCCACGGTGGACCTCAAGGTCGAGCACGCCTACCACACTCCGCTGATCGAACCCGCGCTCGCCGAGCTGCGCGAAGCGGCGACGGCGATCGACTGGCAGCCGCTGAAGGTTCCCCTGTACGCCAACGCGAGCGGGCAGCCGGTGCGGTCGGTGGACGCCGAGCACTGGGTCACCCAGGCGGCGTCGCCGGTCCGGCTGGCCGACGCCGTCGCGGGCGTGCTCGCCCTGCCCTCGCCGGTGCTGCTCGAACTGGGGCCGGGGCAGGTGCTGACCGACGTGGTGCGGCGACTGGGCGGTGCCGGTGATCCCGCCGTGTTCCCGGTCGGCCGCCGAACGCGTTCGGGCCGGGTGCGCGAGCGCGACGTGCTCGGGGTGGTGGCGGGCTACTGGACCGCGGGCGGGCGGGTCGACTGGACCGCGTTCCGCACCGAGGAGGGCCGCCGGGTCCCGATGGCCACGTATCCGTACCAGCGCGAACGTCATTGGCTCGAACCGCGTCCCGTCGCGCCGGCCGCCGTGGCGAGTTCGGAAGCGGCCGTGGTCGTGGGCGAACCGGACGAGGTGACCGCCGCAGTCCGGCGGATCTGGGTCGAGCTGATCGGGCACGACCGCTTCTCCCCGGACGACAACTTCCTCGACCTCGGCGGCAACTCGCTGACCGCGGTGCAGATGCTGACGCGGCTGCGGGACCGCTTCGGCGTGAAGCTCTCGCTGCACTCGCTGTTCGACCACCCGACCGTCAACGGCATCGCCGGACTGGTGGCGGCCGGATGAGCGGGCCGCCGCACACCGTGCACGCGCTGGTGGCCGCCCAGGCGGCGCGGGTCCCCGGCAAGGTCGCGGTGTCCTGCGGCCGGAACCGGATGACCTACCGCGAACTGGACGAGACGGCCGGGCGGATCGCCGGCGCGCTGCGGCGGCGCGGGGTGGGGCCGGACGACCTCGTCGGCACCTGCCTCGGCAGATCGGCCGAGGCACCGGCGGTCCTGTTCGGCGTGCTCCGCGCCGGGGCCGCCTACCTGCCACTCGATCCGGCGCAGCCGGCCGAACGGCTGCGGCTGCTGCTCGACGGCGCCCGGCCCAAGCTGGTGCTCAGCACGGAGTCGGTGCGCCGGGTGGTGCCCGCGGCCGAGGTGCTTTCGCTGGAGGAGATCGACGGGGAGGCCGCGGAACCGGTCGAGGTGCCCGGCGAGGCACTCGCCTACGTCATGCACACCTCCGGTTCCACCGGCAGGCCGCACGGCGTCGGCGTCCCGCACCGTGCCGTGGTGAACCTGGTGCTGGGCGACTGCGCCCGGTTCGGCGAGGACGAGGTGTTCCTGCACGCCGCGCCACCGGCCTTCGACGCCGCCACCTTCGAGATCTGGGGCGCGCTGGCGCACGGCGCCCGGCTGGTCGTACTGCCGCAGGGCGGCACCGGACCGGCGGAGCTGGCGGAGCTGATCCGCGCCGAAGGGGTCACCACGGCCTGGCTGACCGCGAGCCTGTTCCACCTGGTGGTCCGGGAACGACCGGACGCGCTCCGCCCGCTGCGGCAGCTGCTGGCCGGTGGGGATGTGCTTTCCCCGTCGGCGGTGCGCCGGGCGTTGCGGGCGTTGCCGTCGGGCAGGCTGGTGAACGGCTACGGGCCCACCGAGGCGACCACGTTCAGCACCACGCAACCGCTGGCCGAGCCGGTCACCGGCCCGGTGCCCATCGGCAGGCCGATCGCCGGGGTGAGGGCGTACGTGCTCGACGGGTCGTTCGGACGCTGTCCGCCCGGCGTCGCCGGTGAGCTGTTCGTGGCCGGTGCGGGACTGGCTCGTGGCTATCACGGTGAACCCGCGCTGTCCGCCCGCCGCTTCCTGCCCGACCCGTTCGCCACGCGGCCCGGTGCGCGCATGTACCGCACCGGGGACCGGGTCCGGCAGCGCGAGGACGGTGCCTTCGACTTCCTCGGCAGGTTCGACGACCAGGTCAAGATCCGCGGCTTCCGCATCGAGACCGCCGCGGTCGCGGCCGTGCTGCAAGCGCACCACGAGGTCGACGAGGCCGTGGTGACCACGGTCGCGGACCCGGCCGGTGACCGCCGCCTGGCCGGTTACGTCACGCTCCGCCCCGGCGGCCGGGCCACCGGGATCGCGTTCCGGCGGTACCTGGCCGGCCGGTTGCCGGAGTTCGAGGTGCCCGCCACCGTCACCGTGCTCGACCGGTTCCCGATGACCGCGAACGGCAAGGTGGACCGCCTGGCGCTGCCCGCGCCCCCGGCCGCCACCGGCCGGGCGCCGCGCACGGCAGCCGAGCGCCGCGTGGTCGCGCTCGGCCGGGAGACCGGCCTCGAACTGTCCGGGATGGACGACGGGTTCTTCGTGCTGGGCGTCGATTCGGTGCAGTTGATGCGACTCGCCGCCCGGCTCGGGGTGCCCGCGCGGACGGTGTTCACCGCCGGAACTCCGGCTGCGCTGGCGTGCCGACTCCGCGAGAACGACCCTGCGGGGCCGATTCCGCGGACCGGACCCGGTTCCGCCAGGCTCTCCGCGGCACAGGAACGCTTGTGGTTCCTCGATCAGCTGGGCCAGGCCACGGCGTACGTGGTCCCGATGGTTCATCGGCTCCGCGGCCCGGTCGACGCCGGTGCGCTGGCGTGGGCCTTCACCGAACTCGTGCGCCGGCACGAGGCCCTGCGGACGGTTTTCCAGGCAGAGCAGGGGATTCCGGTGCAGCGGGCGAAGGAACCGCCGGCCGTGGTGCTTCGCGAGCGGGACCTCTCGGCGTTGCCCGATGACGAGCGGGCTCGCCGGTGCGCCGAACTGGTCGACGAAGTGGCCGGCACGCCGTTCGACCTGGCCGCGGGCCCGCCGTTTCGCGCGGTGCTGGTGCGGCTCGCCCCGGACGAGCACGTGCTGGCCTGCGCGGCCCACCACATCGTGATCGACGGCTGGTCCCTGGGCGTGCTCTACCGCGAACTCGGCGAGCTCTACCGCGCCCGTGCCGAAGACCGCCCGCCGCGATTGCCCGCGCTTCCGGTGAGGTATCGGGACTTCGCCGAATGGCAGTACTTGGACGGGGCACGGCTGGCGGCGCTCACCGGCTACTGGCGGTCCGACCTCGACGGCCTGCCCGAACTGGTGCTGCCCACCGACCACCCCCGGCCGGCCGTGCTCGGCCAAGGCGGCGGCGTGTTCGAAGCCGGACTGCGGGCCGAGCTGTCCACCGGCCTGCGTCACCTCGCGGTGGACCACGGCGTCACGGTCTTCCTCGTGGCGCTGGCCGCGTTCCAGGTGTTGCTCGCGCGTTACAGCGGGCAGCGCGACTTCGCCGTCGGTGTCCCGGTGGCCGGTCGCGAGCGCGCGGAACTGGACGACGTGATCGGTTTCTTCGTCAACACCGTGGTCTTCCGCGCCCGCCTCGGCGGTGACCCGGCGTTCAGCGAGGTGCTGTCACGGGTGAAGGACCAGGCGCAGGGCGTGTTCGCGCACCAGGACCTGCCGTTCGAGCGGCTCGTGGACGCGCTCGCCGTGTCCCGCGGGCCGGATCGGCACCCGCTGGTGCAGGTGTTCTTCGCCGGGCAGAACACCCCGCCGGGGGAGCTGGACCTGCCCGGTGCGCGGGTGTCGCGGCTGCGCCCGCCGACCACCGGTGGCAAGTTTGATCTCGCGCTGTCGCTGGAGCACACCTCGGACGGGGGGCTGGCGGTGGTGGCCGAGTACCACGCCGACCTGTTCGAGCCGGCGACCGCCGAGGAGTTCACCGCCCAGTACCTGGCGGTGCTGGACGCGGTGGTGCGAGAGCCGTCCACCCCGCTTTCCCGGATACCGCTGCGCGGAGCCGCCGGGCAGACCGGCCCGGTGGTGTCGCTGCCCGGTGCCGATGTGCCCGGGGTCGTCGGGCGGCAAGCGGCCACGGCGGTCGCGCTGTCGTGCCGCGAGCACCAGGTGACCTACGGCGAACTGGATGCCATGGCCACCCACCTGGCCAAGTCGTTGGTCCGGCTCGGCGCCGGGCCCGAGCGGCTGGTTGGGGTGTGCGCCGAACGCGGGATGGACCTGCCGGTGCTCCTGCTCGCCGTGCTGAAGACGGGCGGCGCCTACCTGCCGCTGGACCCGGCCCTGCCACCGGCCCGGCTGGCCGGGATCGTCGAGGACGCCGGTCCGGTGGCGGTGTTGGCAATCCGGGCGACGGCGGAGCGCGTGCCCGGCGCGGTGGTGTTCGAGGACCTGCGCGCGGAGCCCGCCCCGGAGGTCCCGCTGCCGCGCGGCGGGCATCCGGACGCGCTGGCGTACGTCATGTACACCTCTGGGTCGACCGGCAGGCCGAAGGGCGTCGCGATCACCCATCGCGGGATCCTCCGGCTCGTCGCGGACCGGTCGTGGGCGGCGCTCGGTCCCGGTGAGGTGCTGTGCCAGCTTTCCCCGCCGTCCTTCGACATCGCCACGCTGGAGATCTGGGGTGCGCTGACCAACGGCGCGCGCCTGGCGATCCTGCCGCCCGGCATCGATCCGGTGGCGGACGCGCCGGCCGAGATCGAGCGCGCGGGGGTGACCGCGCTGGTCCTGGCGACCCCGTTGTTCCACGAGTTCGCCCAGCGGGGAATCGACCGCCTTCACCGGGTGCGCAGGCTGATGGTCGGCGGTGACGTGCTCGACGCCGCCCGTGCCCGGCACGCCGTGGCCGCGTTACCGCAATGCCGGATCTTCAACGGTTACGGCCCGACCGAGGGCACCACTCTGTCCACTGTGTACCAGGTCGGTCCGGAGGTTTCGGCGCCGGTGCCGATCGGCGTCCCGGTGGCGGGCAGCGCGGTCCACGTGCTCGACGACCGGTTCGCCCCGGTCCCGCGCGGGGTTCCCGGTGAGCTGTTCCTCGGCGGGCCCGCCCTCGCCAGGGGTTACCTCGGCGCGCCCGGCGTGACGGCCGCGCGGTTCGTGCCCGACCCGTTCGGTGCCCCGGGAGGCCGGTTGTACCGGACCGGGGATCGCGTGCGGGTCCGTTCCGACGGGAACCTGGAGTTCCTGGGGCGCCGGGATCACCAGGTGAAGATCCGCGGTTTCCGCGTGGAACTCGAGGAGATCGAGGCGGTGCTTCGGGAGGACGAGCAGGTCCACGAGGCCGTGGTGACCCTGCTCGGCGACGACTCCGCGACGCGGCGCCTGGTCGCCTCGGTGATCGGCGGCGCGGACGGCCTGCGCACCCGCCTCGCCGAGCGGCTGCCCGCGCACATGGTGCCCGCGCGGATCACCGCGGTGCCGGACTTCCCCCGGACCATCGCCGGAAAACCGGACCGCCGGGCCATCGCCGCCCTGGAGGCGGCCGCGGTCGAACCCGCTCCGCAGCGTCGCTTGGACGAGGTGGAGGCGGGGGTGGCGCAGGTGTGGGCGGAGGTGCTCGACGAGGCACCCGCCGGAACCGAGGTCAACTTCTTCGAAGCGGGTGGCAATTCGCTGCTGCTGACCAGGGTGCGCGGCCTGCTGCACGAGCGGTTCGGCCGGGACGTGCCACTGGTCGACCTGCTCGGCCACCCCACGATCGCCGCTCTTGCCCGCCTCCTTCGCGGCGGTGCGGTCGAACGGGCCGCCCCGGGACCGGCCGGTGCGCGTTCGCGGATGCGGCGCCGGCGCGCGCTCCGCTCGGACTGAAAGGATCGCGATGAAGTTCAGCCTGTTCTACTTCGCCGACGACGCGAGCGCCGAGCGCGACCGCTACCGGCTGCTCCTCGAGGGCGCCCGGTTCGCCGACGAACACGACTTCGCCGCGGTGTGGACCCCGGAGCGGCACTTCGACTCCTTCGGCGGCGCCTATCCGAACCCCGCGGTGGCCGGGGCCGCGCTCGCGGCGGTGACGAAACGGGTGGGCATCCGGGCAGGCAGCGTGGTCGCCCCGCTCCACCCCGCGATCCGGATCGCCGAGGATTGGGCTGTGGTCGACAACCTGTCGGCCGGCCGCGCCGGGATCGCGCTCGCTTCGGGCTGGCACGCCGTCGACTTCGCCATCCGGCCCGAGGCGTACGCGGACCGGCGGGACGCGCTGAGCGAGACCATCGAGACGGTGCGGCGGCTCTGGCGCCTCGACGAGGTCGACGTGGTCGACGGCACGGACAAACCGGTGCGTGTGCGCATCTTCCCGGCCCCGGTGCAGGCCGAACTGCCGATGTGGCTGAGCACCGCGGGCAACGTGGAGAGCTTCCGGCTGGCCGGGCGGCTCGGCGTGGGGGTGTTGACCACGCTGATCGGGCACGACATCGCGGAACTGCGCACCAAGATCGAGGCCTACCGGGAAGCTCGTGGAGCCCGGGGGCACGTGGTGGTGATGGCCCACACCTGCCTCGGTGCCGACCGCGCCGCCGTCCGCGACCTCGTGCGCGAGCCGTTCACCGACTACCTGGCGAAGTCGGCCTCCCTGGTGATGCGCGGCATCGACCTGGCCGGACTGGACGAGGACGACCTCGCCTTCCTGGCCACCCGCGCGTTCGAGCGCTACTTCGACGACGCGGGACTGTTCGGCACGGTGGCCGACGCCTCACGCGTGGTCGCCGCACTGGCCGAAGCCGGGGTCGACGAGATCGCCTGCCTGATCGACTTCCTCGGCGACGCCGACGCCGCACTGGACGGCCTCACCCACCTCGATCAGCTCCGGCTGGCCTGGCAGGACCGCTGACCCCGCGACGAAGGAGCCCCCATGGCCGATCCCGAGAGCATCTACCAGGTCGTGCTCAACGACGAGGAGCAGTACTCGATCTGGCCGGTGTCCGCGCCGGTGCCGCCCGGCTGGCACCCGGAGGGCACCACCGGCCCGGAACAGCTGTGCCTGGACCGGATCGAGCAGGTCTGGACGGACATGCGCCCGCTCAGTCTGCGCCGGTGGCTGGACGGCGAGCGGTGACCGCCTCGCCGTTGTCCCACGCCCAGGAGCGGTTGTGGTTCCTCGACCAGCTGGAACCCGGTGGCCTGCAGTACCTGGTCCCGTGGGCGTGGCGGCTCACCGGACCGCTGGACGTGGACCTGCTCACCACCGCCCTGCGCTGCGTGGTGACCAGGCACGAGATCCTGCGCACCCGGTTCGCCGAATCCGGCGGCGTGCCGGTCCAGGTGGTCGAGGACCGGGTCGAGGTGGTGATCCCGGTCGTGGAGACGGCTGCCTGGCGCATCGACGAGCACGCCGCCGAACTGCTGGCCGAGCCGTTCGACCTCGAAGTGGCGCCGTTGTGGCGGGCACTCGTGCTGCGGCTGGGCCCGGCGGACCACGTGCTCATCACGGTGTGGCACCACGCGGTGATCGACGCGTGGTCGGCCGGGGTGCTGCTCCGCGAGATGAGCACCGCCTACCGCGCGGCCGCCGCCGGGGTGCCTCCCGAGCTGCCGCCACTCGCGTCCCAGTACCGCGATTTCGCGGTGTCGCAACGGGATCGCCTCGCCGGTCCGCGCTCGGCGGAGCAACTCGGCTACTGGCGGCGGCAGCTGGCCGGGGTGCCGCCGCTCGACCTCCCGGCGGACCGCCCGCGCGCGCGAGTGCGCTCGACTTCAGGGGCCGCGGTGCCGTTCACCGTGCCGCCGGTCGTCGTCGAAGGGCTGCTCGACCTGGCTCGCGAGCGCCGGGTCACCCTGTTCATGGTGCTGCTGGCCTGCTTCCAGGTGCTGCTCGCCCGCTACACCGGGCAGCACGACATCGCGGTGGGCACGCCGCTGGCCAACCGGAACCGGGCCGAAACCGAGCCGCTGATCGGGTTCTTCCTCAACACCCTCGTGCTGCGCGGCGATCTCTCCGGCGATCCGACCTTCGCCGAACTGCTGCAGCGGGTCAGGGAGACCACACTGGCCGCCTATGACCACGAGGACCTGCCGTTCGAGCAACTGGTGGAGGAGCTGGCCCCGGAGCGGGACCTGGCCAGGACCCCGTTGTTCCAGGCGATGTTCCTGGTCAACAACGTGCGGGAGCTGGAATGGGACCTGCCCGGCATCGAGGCCGGGGAACACCCGCTGCTGGCGGGCCGGGCCAAGTTCGACCTCACCCTGGCCTTCCGGGAAGGGGAGGAGCGCCTCGACGGGTTCATCCGCTACAGCACCGCGTTGTTCGACCGCGACCGGATCGAGCGGATGGCCGGGCACCTGGGCGGCCTGCTCGCCGCGGTGGTGGTGGACGCGGACCTCCCGCTGTCGCGGTTGCCGCTGCTCGGGTCGGCCGAACGACAGCAGGTACTCGAGGAGTGGAACGACACCGCGACCGGCGCGGCGCCCGCCGAAGCGGTGCACGAACTCGTCGAAGCCCGGGCGGCCGAACGGCCGGACGCGATAGCCGTCGTCGAGGCGGACGGCACGAGCCTGACCTACGGCGAGCTGAACGCCTGGGCGAACCGGATCGCGTGGCACCTCGGCGCTCGCGGCGCCGGACCGGAGGTAATCGTCGGCGTCCTGCTGCCCGCCTCGATCCGCGCGATCGTCACGCTGCTCGGGGTGCTGAAGTCGGGAGCGGCCTACGTCGCGCTCGATCCGGACCTGCCCGCGGCCCGCCGCCGGTTCCTGCTGGAGGACACCGGCGCCGCGCTCGTGGTCGCCGAGCCCGGCGCGGACCTGCCGGACGGCTGGGAGGACCGGGTCGTCGAATTCGGGGACCACGCCACCGAACCCGCGCACGACCCGGGCAAGGCGGTGCACCCCGACGGGCTGGCGTACATCGCGTACACCTCGGGTTCGTCCGGGATGCCGAAGGGCGTGCAGGCGACCCATGGCGCGGTCGCCACGCACCTGCGGTTCCTGCGCGGGGAGTACGCGTTCGGCCCGGACGACGTCGCGACCGCGCTCGCCGGGCTCGGCTTCGACGCTTCGGTGCGGGAGATCTTCGGGACGCTGACGGCCGGGGCGCGGCTGGTCCTGCCCGGGGACCGCGATCCGGCCGCGATCGTGCGGTTGCTGGAATCCGCGCGCGTGACGGTGGTGCCCGGTGTCGTGCCCTCGCTGCTCTACGAACTCGCGGCGGTGCCGGTGCCCGACGGTGCGCTGGACCGGGTGCGGCTGGTGCTGTGCGCGGGGGAGCGGCTGAGCGCGGACCGCCTGCGCGACTGCGCCTGGACGCGGGGCAAGGTGGTCAACCAGTTCGGGCCGACCGAAACGACGATGACCGCGACGCGGTGGCCGTTGCCGGAGGCGGATCCGGTCGCCTACCTGGTCGGCACGCCCGCCGACGACGTCCGGGTGCACGTGGTGGACGCGGCGATGAACCCCTGCCCGGCCGGGGTGCCGGGCGAACTGCTGATCGGTGGTGCCGGGCTCGCGCGCGGGTATCGCGGGCGCCCGGCGGCGACCGCCGCCGCCTTCGTGCCCGACCCGTTCGGCTCGGGCACGCGGCTGTACCGGACGGGTGACCGGTGCCGCTGGTCCGCCGACGGTGTGCTGGAGTTCCTCGGCCGGGCCGACCACCAGGTGAAGATCCGCGGGATCAGAGTGGAGCCGGGTGAGGTCGAAGCACGGCTGGCCGCGCACCCCGGGGTCGCAGAAGCGGTTGTGGTGGCCGGGGATGCCGGGCTCACCGCGTACGTGGTTCCTCGAGGTGACCGGCCTGCCGTCGCCGAACTGCGGTCGTGGCTCGGTGAAGCGCTTCCCGCGCAGTTCGTGCCGGGGCCGTTCGTGTTCCTCGAAGCGATTTCCCGTACGCGCAACGGGAAAGCGGATCGGGCGGCGCTGCCCGGCGTGGCTGGGCACCGCGTGACGGACGTGGAGTTCGTGGCACCCCGGTCGGCCACCGAGGCGACCATCGCCGAGGTGTGGCAGCGGCACCTGCCCAGCGACCGCATCGGCGTGTTCGACAATTTCTTCGAGTTGGGCGGGCATTCGCTGCTGGCCGGGCGGGTGGTGGCGGACCTGGCCGAAGCCGGGGTCCGGGTGCCGCTGCGGGCGTTGTTCGAGTCGCCCACCGTCGCCGGGGTCGCCGCGCGGGCCATCGGCGGGCCCCTCGTGCCGGGGCTCGTCGCGCTCGGTGCTGCGCGCGGTCCGTCCACTTTGTACTGCCTGCACGACGGTGCCGGCGAACTCGCCGCGTATTCGGAGCTGGTCAAGGCAGTGGAGCCGAGTCACGAGGTGCTCGGCGTCACCTGGGATGCCGCCGCGTGCGGGGGCGACGATCCGATCAGGACACTCGCCGAGCGGTACGCCGACCGCGTCCGGGAGCACCGGCCGGGGCCGTACACCCTCTGCGGCTGGTCACTGGGCGGGCTGCTCGCCCACGCGGTGGCGGTCCGGTTGCGGCGGCTGGGGGAGTGGGTGTCGGCCGTCGTGCTGATCGACACCCCGGTGCCCGACCCGGACGCCGACGCGCAGCGGGAGGTGGACCGGCTGCTGGCGGAACTGGCCGAGTGGGACGCGCTCGGTGCTCCAGCCGATGCCGCTATCCGGGCGAAACTGCGCGACGCCGGGATCGGGGAGCAGGCCGCTTTTCTGGCTGCCGCGGACCTGCGCGTGCTGTTGGCCCGGGTGACCGAGTTGCAGCGGGCGAAACGCCGCCACCGGCCCGAAGCGGCTGATCTCCCGTTGCTCGTCGTGCGTGCGCAGGACGGGCACTGGCCACTCGCGCAGTTCGACCGGTGGCGTTCGTCGTCCCCGGGCGCCGAGGTGCTCCACCTGCCCGGTGACCACCGGTCCGTCCTGGACTCGAACGGCGCGCGCGCCATCGCGGACCGGATCGCGGCTTTCGAACGGGGTTGAACCATCCCGGTGGGAACTCGGGTGCGGGAGGTCCGGGCGTCGCCGTACGCTCCCGCTCATGACCGCGTTCGTTCCTGACGGTTTCGTGCCGCCGACCTCGTTCGTCATTGGTAAGAAGTGGTCCCACCCGGGCAGCGGTACCTGCGCGGCTGATCATCAGGGTGCGGCCGTGTGCCGCAGGACGTGATCGTCCAGACGCTGCAGGTCGCCCGCTCGAACAACCGAGTGTTCGACACGGCTCGCCGACCTCGAAGCACAGTTCCTCGTCGGCGAAGGCAACCCGCTCTGAGTCCGACTGCCGACAGGGCGGCTCGGCTCGGCGCCGACACACTCCGCGCTCCACTTCGATGCAGAGGGTCGACGCCGCTAGCGTCCTACACATGGACAGGATCGTCGTCATCGGTTGCGGCGGCTCGGGCAAGACCTACCTGGCCGCCCAGGTCGCGGCCATCCTCGACCTGCCGCTGACCCACCTGGACGGCATCTATTACGACGCTGATTGAGACGAGTTGGACCAGCAGAAGTTCGCCGAAGCGGCGGAAGTCGGGATCGCGGAACGGGGTCGGCGCGGGGAGCTCGGTCGCGGTGGCGGGCGATGGGCGATGGGCGGGAAGCTCCCAGATCGGCATGTTCCCACCCTGCCAGCCCAGCCGGCCACGGCCCGGTCCACGCCGATCCCACAGCGCCTTCTGGGCCGAGGGACACGAGTGAATCGTCATGCCGTCCCCTTGACGAGTTTTGCGGCTCACCGCCTCTTTCGCCACCGATCAGCGCGCGGACTCGGCGACCGTCTTGATCCGCTGCACCCAGTCGCGCAGACCCGCGTCAAGAGCGGCCTGTTTTCCCGGGACATCGGCGTCGACCGGAGGACCCGCCCAGGACTCCTCGGTGGTGACCAGCACTCCGCCCCGGACCGGCTTGAAGGTCCAGAGGTGGACGTCGTCGATCCCGTTCACCGGGGCGGCCCACGCGAGGCACCGGAACGGTCTGACCTTGGTCACCGTCGAGGTGACCTTCCTGTTCTGCGGGGACCCCTCGAACACCGACCCCGTACGACAACGCCGACTGCGGCAAGGCACTGGGCAACGCCGCGGCGGTGACCGGCAGGATCGCCGGGGACCTTCCCTGGAAGTAGTGGTTAGCGCCCTGGGAAAGCCGTACGCCGCTTTGGTCAGTTGGGAGGACCCGCGGCAATTGGCTTGTGCGATGCCCGAAGGTGAATCCTTGCGAGTAGTTCACCCGCAGACTCAGCTGGCAGTTCATCCGGGATTCGGCCGGACTGGAACCGGTGCCCGTCTTCGCCCGGGGACCTGGCGGAGGTGGCGGTGCGCTTTTTTTGGGGGCTGTCGGGAGCCATCGCGACCGCGGATGCCCGAGCTGGACAACCCGATCCGTTCACCGTGATGCGGCTGATCGTCACCTGGTCCGGTGAGACCTCCGCCGGTGCCGCGGATCTGGGAATGGTTATTGCCGACAGGGCAATGGCACTGGCAGTCCGCACAGTGAAGGCACCCAACGCGTCCATCGTCCGACGCACTTCAGGTCTCTGGCTCCACCGGATGGACAGCCGGGTGCTGTAAGTCAGGCCATTGGGTCGACCAGGCCATCTCGGCGCGGGAAAGCAAGGCCGAGCGCAAGATGCGCGACGCGCTCGCTGAGCGCGGCAAGGCCGGGCGAGGATCGGCAGGTGTTGAACACGCGCCGATCACATACGCGTCATTGCCAGTAGGGGGACCCCGTGTCCTCGGCGGCGATCACGTCGGCGGTGCTCAGCGCCGTGACCAGGCGGGCCGGGCGTCACCGGAATCGCCGAGCGGGGCTGCGGCCAGCACCAGGCCGGCCGGGAAGTCGTGGGCCACGGCCCGAACCTGCCGGCCGCCGCCGGATGTACCGCTGCTGTACCGGCCCGACTTAGCCTCGCCGGACATGACGTTTCAGATTACCGAGGGGGCGCACGATGCGAGATAGCAGGGTCGACCTACGCCGGCTGCTGGGCCACGCCGCGGCGGGTGGGTTCATTACCGTCGCCTTCGGGCTCATCGGGGCAGGCGCCGCGCACGCCGGGCCGCGGATCGCCATCCCCGGTGACGAGGACGGCGCGGCCGGTGCGGCCGCGGTCCCAGGGATGATCGGCACACCCCAGCCGGTGGCGAAACCGGAACAGAATGACGGCGACAAAGCGAAGTCCGCGGGCTTCAAAGGCGCCGACGAGAGCGGCGCCCGCGAAGTCGTGCTCGGCAATGTGAGCGCGAAGGGCAAGGGCGCCGACAACAACTCCGGGGGCGATTCCGACAAGGGCTCCAACGACTCCGGAAAGAAAAACGACGATTCAGGCGGCCACGATTTCGAGAGGCCCGACGAGAGCGGCGCCCGCGAGGTCGTGCTCGGCAACGCGGGCACCAAGGACGACGAGGACGAATCCGGCGATCGGAAGAACGATTCCGGCGACCGGGGCGACGGGAATTCGAAGCGCGACGACGGCCGCGTTCGTGACCACATCGATTCCCCCGCCGACATCCTCTCGGACGACGAGGACGAACCTCCGCTGAGCAGTCCCGCCGCCATCCTGCGCGATCGATTCAATCGCGACGAAACCCGGGAAGCCACCGACGCCGCCCGAGCTCCGTCGAGGGCGGAACGCTCCGGCGGCGACGCGGGCGCCCTCGTCCACCGCCTCACCGGCGGCCCCAGCGACCACGGTTCGCCCGCCGGCTACGACGCCGACCACGTCGAGGACGTGCTGGCCGCGAACCCGGAGAACAAGTTCCCGCTCTACGGCAAGGAACCGGCCACCACCCACCACGCGACGAGCACCCATGAGGAACCCGCGCCCGACGACGTCCACGACCTGCTGGACTACCTGAGTTTGGCCCCGGTGGCTGGTGAGGTCGCCAATGCGGTGAACTCGGGGATCTACCTGGCCGAGGGCGACCCCGGCGCGGCGCTGCTGACGATGCCCGTGGTGGGCAAGGTCAAGGTGGTGCAGGGTGTCGGCGACGCGATCATGGGTTCGGAACCCGACATGGTGGTGGTCGAGGACGGCACGACCCGCTACCGACTGCCGGTGGTGACGACCCCGCTGCCGCCACCGACCGAGGCCGAGGTGGAACAGGAGGCGGGCGACTACGAGGCGAGCCAGCTCAAATCCGGGAGCTCACCCTACCTGCCCGGTAGCCGGCCACCCGCCGACGTCACCCCGGATCAGTTCGAGAAATACCTGGACGACTGGGTGGACCTGCGCCCGGCCCCGGAGAATTTCAAGGGCGGGCCCGTGGTGTGGCGGCGGATCCAGGCCGGGAACCTGTTCAACTGGATGCGCAGCGAATCCTACGACTACAACGAGGTCCGGACCGAACGCCGGAAGTACATCGATTCCTACAACCCGGATGAGAAGATCGTCGAACGGAAGTACACCAATATCCAGAACGTCCTGCCGAGCACCGTGAACGGCTATCTCGGCGCCACCGCGAGCAAGTATCAGATCGGCGACATCGTCAGCAGCACCAAGGAGAACCAGGCCAAGGAACGCCGAAACGCCACCACGACCACCCCGAAACCGATCGTCGGCCGACCGATCGGCGGCAGACACACCCTGGAAGTGCCCGAACAGGACCTGACCAAGGTGCCCGCAGTGGTGCGCGCCCGGGCGAAGGTTCTGCACATCGACATCTGCGACACCGGCGGCGAATGCCTGTACGCCGTCCCGAAATGAACCGTTCGGCCCGGACCGGCGGATCCGGTCTGGGCCCGGGCTCAGGCGCCCGCGCCCTCGGCCCCTTCACAGCGACCAGCCTTGACCGCCTGGCCATTGCCGGTCAATCAGGGTGAGGTCCTGAGGACGGGCGGGTGGTCCGAGGCGTACTGAGCGAGTGTGGCGCCGGTGGTGTGGTGGCCGGTCCGGGCGGGGTACAGGGAGGGCGTCGATGCGCCGCAGATGAGCGCTGATCTTTCGATGCGGGCGAGCCGCGCTGCCCCTCGCCGGGACCATCCGGGCGCACTGCTCTCTCGTACCGGGCCCGATGACGGGCGCCGATTTCGACAGCGTGGCGCCAGACCAGCACCCGGCTGTGAAGCATGCCAGGCAATCGCCTGTCCTGGAGGATGGCGTGAGTGCGGATGCGTTCTCACGACAAGCGCTTCTTCCCGGGCCGGCCGCTGCAGTTCCTCGCGGGTCAAGGCCCGCTTGGCCGGCTCGGCCTACATGTCGGCCGCGTGCGCCGTGCTATCGCGCTCTAACATTCCGTGGCCGAATAGGCGCGGCGGGCACCCGCCTGGTCGCTCCCCTGCGGTGCAGCGTCTGCGCGCTTAACGGGTTGGAAGTTGGGGCTCGACGGCTTGCGCGATGGAGAACGCGTCCGCGCAGGCCTGGTCTGTGCTTCCTTGGGTGCCCAAGGTTAACGACACCATCGCCCGAGCCTTCGCGGTGACCTCGAGCAAAACGAGGCAGGTCGCCTCGTCGCCATCGATTTCCCGCACTTGGCGGATACGGCGCCCGTTGATTTTGCCGTCATGCGCCTTGCCGGGGTCGGCATCGAGATAATTAATCCCTTGCCTGTCGTCAAGGTTCAACGAGGTCGCCGAGCCGAACTTGCTGGCGCTACAGCCGTTGGCGCTGCCGACGTTGTCGGCCTTGCCTGGGGGAAATCCACGACCCTGCAGTGCCTTGTCCAACACCGCGCAGGCCTTGAGGTCGTGGGAGCCCTGAGGCGACCCTGTGACCTCTGAGGAGGCTGGCGCCTCCTGCCGGGTCGACACCGGCTGCGCCTGTCCTCCTTGCACGCTTGAACACCCGGCCAGAAAGGCCACTGCCGACACTATGACACCGACTGCTGTGGCAGCCCCCACAATAGTTTCCCCTCACTCTTTCGCGGTCGCAGGCCGCGGCGCGCCGAGCGTCACTCGGATTGCCGCTGACGTGGACGTACCACCTCAGGCTGAGGGAGTATGGCCACCGGGTGACCCGCTTCCGCTCGCCTTCCGCAGTTCTGCATCGCGAGCGTAGTCCTCATACGGTGACAGCATAAGGGTGCGTTTCGAGTGCCATGCTGTTCTGATGCGTCATCCACGCGTCACGTTCCTGTCGGCAACGCGCGATCAAATCAGCCGCATTTTCTTTGATCGATGCGCATTCCCAGCAACAGCCCCCAGGAGGACCGCTCTCCCTCGCGAGATGGTCCCGGACATCGTCGGCCGAGACGACTCCGTCGCGGATCTGGTCCAGCAGCCAGAGAACGACCGGAAGTTCAATCGACCAGTCATCGCGATCGGGTTCGACTTCTGGCCGCTCATGTTCTGGGTAGTGCGTGCCGCGCTATCTGGCCCGCCGAGGATGTGCCGCGCACCAGGATGGTGGTGTCCGAGTCCCTGGTAAAGAGTCGCGAACTGGTAATGCTGCTCTCCCACCGCTATGTGCATGTAGTGCGTCCGCATGCTTCCTACGGTAGTGCCTAGTGTCCTGAGTCGTTGATTCGTTGACAGTATCGGGCGAGGTTGTCGAGGATCTCGTCGGCGGTCTTGGTCCAGACGAAGGGTTTCGGGTCGTCGTTCCAGGCGTCGATCCAGGCTTCGACATCGGCTTCGAGTTCGGCGATACCGCGGTGGGCGCTGCGGCGGAGTTTGCGGTTGGTCAGCTCGGCGAACCAGCGCTCGACCAGGTTGAGCCAGGACGATCCGGTCGGGGTGAAGTGCAGGTGGAACCGGGGATGGCGGACCAGCCAGGTCTTGATCTCCGGGGTCTTGTGGGTGGCGTAGTTGTCGCACACCAGGTGCAGATCCACATCGGGCGGGGTGTCGGCGTCGATGGTCTTGAGGAACCGCAGGAACTCCTGGTGGCGGTGGCGGCGCTGGTGCCGGCCGATGACTTTGCCTGTGGCGACGTCCAGGGCGGCGAACAGGCTGGTGGTGCCGTGCCGGACGTAGTCGTGCGTGCGGCGGGCCGGAGTGGTGGGCATGATCGGCAGCGTCGGGGCGGTGCGGTCCAGCGCCTGCATCCCGGACTTCTCGTCCACGCACAGGACGAGCCCCTTGGCGGGCGGGTCGAGGTAGAGACCGACGACGTCACGGACCTTGTCGATGAACAGCGGATCGGTGGACAGCTTCCAAGTCTGCACCAGGTGTGGTTTGAGCTCGAAGGCCCGCCAGATCCGGGAGATCGCAGTCTGCGACATGCCGGTGGCCCGCGCCATCGACCGGGTCGACCAGTGCGAGTCGTTGCTGGGCGGCGCCTGTTCGAGTGTCGTCACCACGACGTGCTCGACCTGGGCATCGGTGATCTTCCTCGCGGCGCCGGGCCGAGGCTCGTCGGACAATCCGTCCAGGCGGTGCTCGACGAACCGGCGCCGCCACTTGTTCACCGTCGGCGGCGACACACCCAACCGCCGCACCACGTCCATATTGGACACCCTCGGCGCACGCCAGCACGATCCGCGACCGCAACGCCAACGCCTGCGCCGTCGACCGACGACGCACCCACCCCTCCAGCGTCCGACGCTCGATCTCAGTCAACACCAACTCGGGTAACGCCGGTCCACGACGAGCCATCGCAACAACCTACAACGAATCAACGACTCAGGACACTAGGACGCTGTTCTTCCTCCCGGGGCGGCCGAGCACCGCCGCCCGTGGTTTACAGAGATGCTTGTCGCGCCGTCCGGGACGATCGCGACGACTACGGCCGGATCGCGGGTGAAGGCTAGAGTGCTTTCTCCTGCGCCGGAGCCGATAATGCCGCGTGGGCGGGATCTCTGAGAGTCCTCCAGGCTCCAGATTCGAGCGCCACCAGGCGCCGCCGTGGCGACCAATCTCCCGTCGGCGCTGAGCGCGACTGAGGTAGGTGCCACGCTGGGTTCACCCGGCGTCGCGGGCAGGTCGACCTGGTTCAGTTGGGTCAGGGTCCCGTCCGGCTCTGGCCGGAAGAGCACTGCCATGCCGCCGAGCGACTGGGCTGACGCGGCAAAAGCCACCGGCAACCGCGTATGCCGGGCTGAACGGGCGTCCTTGTTCACCGTGCTCCTGTGCCGAGCAGATCGGCTATCTTCCAGAGGCGAAGCCCTCTGTCCGCGCCGCCCCCAGCCAGCAGGTCCTGCCGTCGTGGCTGAAGGCGGCGCCGCCGGTGCCTGCGACGGTCAGGGTTTCGCGAGCGCGGGTGGGCTGTCGGGCGGAAAGTTCGACCCGACAGCAGCGATGGTGATCCCGATCTGGCCGGAGACGGCGACGTGACGGCCATCCGAGCTTACCGCAAGTTGCCCGTGCCGAAGACAGCTCGGCCAATACCCCCGTCGTCGGCCCCAACACGATGAGGCAGAGGGTAAAGTCTTCGATCATGTCACGAATGTCGCGCCTTGCGCTCGGCGTCATCTGTCTCGCGCTCCTGTGCCCGTTGACAGCATGTGAGAGTCCGGTCTCCGGCGGAGTAGCGGCCGACGGGCAGCGCACTGAGCAACCGACCATCCCTCTCCATGAGACCTGCAACCTCAAAGGCAATCCGTGGGCATGGACAGCCCCCACTGCCATCGGGGACATCGTCGAAACCGGGCGCTCGGAAACCGGCTCCGGCACGTACGTCTCCTACGGGTCCGGCTCCGCGGTCTTCACCGTGTCAGAGAGGGAAGCCGTGCTGTCCTCTGCTGCGCCGGAAACCGATACCGATCTGACTGCGAGCGAATACCAGAGCGCGAAGGAAAAAATCGTCAAATCGGGCAGGAGTCCGGAGGTTCGGGACGGGCAGGACTACAACATCCCGGCGACCGAGAACAACCGGGTGGCCTTCAAGACCATCGACAGCCGCGATACGCAACTCGAGCATGCCCGGGTTACCAGAACAGCCGTCAGGGTCTGTAACGGTCAGGCGTTGACACTCGACTACACCGACACAGACAAGACGTGGTCGGAACAAACGTGGCAGCGGTTCGTCGGCGCTCTCACACTCGGTGTCAACGAGGTTGAGGGTGGCGGCGAGACCTACGTGACGCACGACGTATACGGGTACTACCGCGTCTGCAATGGAGTCCCGGTCATCAACGCCGCCGGTCTTGACATGTCCAAAAAGCCATTGAAGACGGCCCCTCTGGCAACCTATGAGAACCTGGACCCTGCTCGCGCCAACAACGCGCATTGGACGAGGACCAGCCTGGAATACGGCCCGTACAGTGCGGAGTCATCCGAGTACGCGCAGGTCGCCGTCGTGGCCTGCTTCACGGCGGTCGCCGGCACCGAGAAGCAGGTCAGCACCTGCGAGGTGGCCCAGCACGACGGCCGATCCGTGTTGGCGCCCTACTATCACGTCGACTACGAGCTGACGTTCTACGAAGCAAAGACCGCGAAGAAGCTCGACGCCGGAGAAAAACGAGTGCCGGGGACAAAGGATGATTGCCATACCGACCCGCACCTGAACCCGAACGACCCCAAGATTTACTCCTTTCCCGACAGGAATGCAGCGAGCGAAGCGGTGGAAGCGTTCGCCGGATAACCGACATGAAGACCGCTGGTGCGCCGCCGTCTCGGCGGCGTCCCACCGCCGCTCGATCTCGTCAGCTTCGCGCGGAGACCGTGGCGTGGATGGACGCCTGTGCGAGGGTCACGGCCGTCCATGGGTCTGCTGGTCGCGAGCCCATGTTCGTTGAATTCCAGCTAGTAGCGTGTCGCTGCTTAGTGTTGGTGGGTGTGGCTGGGAGGCTGTTGTCCGGCGGGTCCTGCATCCCGCCGGACGAGGATGGCTGTGGTGTCGGAGATGAAGCGGCCGGTCACATTGACCGCGCGGGATCGTGAAGAGCTGCGTCGACTGACCGTCACGGGTGTGCATCCGGCGTCGGCGATCAGGCGGGCTCGGGTGCTGCTCGCGTTGGACACTTCGGTGGGCGAGCCTGATCCGAAGGAGGTGATCGCGGCCCGGCTCGAGGTCTCGGGCGAGATGCTGCGGCTGGTCGCGAAGCGGTTCGCTGAGACCGGCGGTGATGTCCACGCCACGATCTCGCGCAGGAAACGGGACCTTCCGCCGGTGCCGTCTCCGGTGACCGGTGAGGTCGAGGCCCGGCTGATCGCGCTGGCGTGCTCGCAGCCGCCGGCCGGGCATGCCCGGTGGTCGTTGCGGCTGCTGGAAAAACACGTCGAACTCACCGAGGACATCCCGAACCTGGACCACTCGACCATCGGCCGGGTCCTAAAAAAACGGAACTGCGCCCTCATCTGAGAAAGTGCTGGAACATCCCGCCACGGGCAAACGCGGAGTTCGCGGCCCGCATGGAAGACGTGCTGGCCGTCTATGCCCGGCCGCACAACCCCGCCCGCCCGGTCGTGTGCATGGACGAGAAGCCCTTCCAGCTACTCGGCCAGGTCCGCGACCCGTCACCGGCCCGGCCGGGCCGCGATGCCCGTGAGGACAGCGAATATGTCCGGTGCGGCACCTGTTCGATCTTCGTGTGGACCGAGCCCCTGCAAGGGTGGCGCCGTGTCTGCGCCCTGGCCCAGCGAACCAAAATCGACTGGGCCAGGCAAGTCAAACAACTCCTGACCGTGGACTACCCCGACGCCGAGACCGTGGTGCTGGTCATGGACAACCTCGGGCACCCACAGCATCGCCTCGCTCTACGAGGCCTTCGAACCCGACGAGGCCTTCGCCCTGGCCCAGCGCCTGCAGATCCACCACACCCCCAAACACGGATCCTGGCTCAACATCGCCGAGATCGAACTCTCCGCACTCAGTCGCCAGTGCCTCGACCGCCGCATCAGCGACATCGACACCCTCAACACCGAACTCGCCGCCTGGCAACACGCCATCAACGCCGAGCAACGCCAAATCCGCTGGCAGTTCACCACCGACAACGCACGCGTCAAACTCCGCCACCTCTACCCCACGAGTTAGCCGCGACACTCTACTAGCCGCAGTGGCGCTCGCTTCGCTCGCCCGGCAGTGCGTTGCAACCTGGGACTGCCCGCGGGCGGGCTCCGCGTCATCCAGCTCGTCCGATAGGGCACCCGGCGTGTCGCCACGCCGCTGCGGCATCACCATCGTCGGTTTGCTCTTCTGCAGCAGGCGACAGGGGTAAGCCGCTCGTCGAGAGGTCGCGATCGGACGAGCCGCTACGCCGGAGGGAGCTGCGGGTCGGCGCGGCGACCTCGCGAGAGCTGGTGAGAGTAGTTTCCAGTCCGGGCGCGGGACGCGCAGTTCGATGATCGAGCGTTCGAGCCGGTCGCGGTGCTGGCTGGTGACGGTGGCGAGCAGGCCGGCCTTAAGTGACGTGCCCTTGCCGTAGCCGCGTCGAGGTCCGCTGACCTGTTCCCAGAGTGCGGCGAACGGCATGTCGTGCAGGCCCGCCAGCCGGGCCAGATAGGAGACGGCGAGTTCGTTGCGGGCGGGCCGGACGGTGATCGGCAGGCGAGAGGTCACCGGGCGCGGGCCTTGCGTGCGGCGGGCGTGCGCTGGCCAGAGGTGCGTTGGGCAGGGCGTTGCGGTGCGCGGGTGGCGGCGAAGTCGACCGGGACGAGGTCGAGCAGGTCGCGGGTGAGGTGTTCGCTGCCGTCGTCGATGGCCAGGATCGCGCCGCCGCGAACGAGCTGGGAGAGGCTGCCGATCATGCCGCCGGTGCGGTCATAGAGGTAGTCGGCCAGGCCGACGAGCGTGCCGTCGGCGTGCTGCTGCAAGCGCAGCGTGGACTCCAGCGTGGCGACCAGCGCGCGCCAGGCTTCGCGTTGCTTGGTGCTGCCGTAGGAGAACGGCGTGGAGCCGATCAGCGTGAACCGCCCGGCGATCTGCCGTCCCCGGACCTAGGCAGTCTGGCAACGTGCCGCGATCGAGCGCGAACGCGCGGTGAGGCAGTTGTTGGACGGTCCACTGTGTGTTCAGCCGGTCTGAGCAGCTTGGATCACGCCCTGGATAGCCTGTCCGATGCGGTTGGCGGCGTGGTCGGGGTCGGGTTGGCCGGTGTCGAGCCAGGCGATGACGGCTTCGAGGGTGAGGGTGGGGATCAGTCGTGCTGCCCAGTCCTGCCAGGGGCCGTCCGGGATCGCGTCGGCGAGATGGCGGTAGGCGATTTCGGTCGAGGCCAACCGGATCCGGTCGATCACATCGCGGAACTCTGACTCCCTGACCGCATGGCGGAACAGCAGCCGGAATCCTTCAGGGTCGGCCGCGGCGGCGCGTAGCAGCGCGGGAATGCTGCCCTCGTCGTAGGTCTCGGTCCCGACGGCGTCGCCGAGTCGGGTGCAGGCGCGGTCCAGCACCGCTCGGTACAGGTCGTTCTTCGACGCGAAGTGCCGGTAGAGGATCACATGCGTGACGCCGGCCTCCGCTGCGATGTCGTCGAGGCCGGTGGCGGTGAACCCGGTGCGGGCGAACGCGCGGGTGGCCGCGTCGAGGATCTGCTCGCGCCGCTCCGCGCGGGGCATACGCCGGACACGCTCGGGCTGGCTTTCCGACGCGGGCTGCGTGGATTGCCGGGCGGCTGCCATCGCACCAACCTCCTCTTGTTAAAGACAGACTATACAAGTACGTTGTTGAAGTAATCTTGTACAAGTGGTGTGTAATGATGGAGGTCGCGATGAGCGCTCCGGTTCAGTTGCCGTTCGAGCAGGTAGATCCGTTGCGGGTGGCGCCCCGGCTGCGTGAGTTGCAGTCCCAGGGTCCGGTTCACCGGGTTCGCACTGCCGTGGGTGATGAGGCATGGCTGGTCACCGGTCATGCGCAGGTGCGGCGGCTGCTGGACGACGACCGGCTGGGCCGCGCCCATCCGGCGCCGGAGACCGCGGCGCGGACCGGGGAGTCGGCGTTGTTCGGCGGACCGCTGGGCAACTTCGCCACCGAGAAGAGCGACCACACCCGGATGCGGTCGCTGCTGCAGCCGCACTTCTCGCCCAAGCACCTGCGTGCCCTGCGCCCCAGGGTCGAGGCCCTGACCGCGCTACTGCTGGACGAGTTGGCCGAGCAGGGGCCTGTCGCGGACCTGCACACCGCGGTGGCGGTGCCGCTGCCGATCCTGGTGATCTGCGAACTGCTCGGCGTGCCCTACGAGGACCGTGACCAGTTCCGCGCCTGGACCGCCGACGCCGCCAACATCCGCGATCGCGCCCGCTCGGAACAGGGATTGGGTGAGCTGTTCGCGTACGGCCAGAAGCTGGTCGCCCGCAAGCGGACCGATCCCGGCGACGACGTCATCTCCCGACTGTGCGCGACCGAGGGCGTCTCCGACGTGGAGGCCGCGGGAATGTCCATGGCGTTGCTGTTCGCCGGGCACGAGACCACGGTGGTCCAGATCGGCCTTGGTGCACTGGCGTTGCTGATCAACCCAGACCAATGGCAGAGCTTGGTGAACGACCCGACCTTGGTGCCGAACGCGGTCGAGGAGATGCTGCGCGGGCCGGGCAAGGGCGGCGGTGGCATTCCCCGCTACGCCCGGACCGACCTGGAGATCGACGGCGTCCCTGTGCGGGCCGGCGAGTTAGTGCTGCTGGACAACGGTGCGGCCAACCACGACCCGGCCGTCTTCGCTGATCCGGACCGGGTGGACATCACCCGCTCGGCCGCCGCGCACCTGACCTTCGGGCACGGCGCCCGCTACTGCATCGGCGCACCGCTGGCCCGCATCGAGCTGCAGGTGGTGTTCTCCCAACTCGCTGCACGGTTCCCGACGTTGCGGCTGGCCGTCGGCGTGGAGGAATTGACCATGCGGCGCGACGTGCTGACCGGCGGCCTGACCGCACTCCCGGTGCAGTGGTGGCCGCATGACAGCACGCCATCCGGCTGGACGATCTATCCAGCCCGAAGCAGCTTCGACCGATATCGATTCGAGCTTTGACTGACCGGGTCGGTCAGTTATCGATGCCATGCCCAAGGTTCGGTCGGCGGAGTTCTTCCCGCGCCTGGTTTCGGCGGCGGCCGAAACATTCATCGCGCAGGGTTTCCAACGCACGCAGATGCAGGATGTCGCGGACCTGTTGGGGGTGGCGAAGGGCACCGTGTACGGATACGTGGAGAGCAGGTCCGCGTTGCTGTCCGCCGCGGTGCGCTACGCCGACGGTGTGGAATCGCTGCCCGAGTTGGCCGAGTTGCCAGTGCCGACCCCCGTGGCGGGCGAAGTGGCGACATTGGTGGCCGATCGGCTCTGCGGTGAGGTGGCCCAACTGCGGCTGGTGAAGGCGGTGGCCGGGCGCCGGCGGGTGTCGCTCGCCGAGGAGCTCACCTAGATTGTCACCGATCTGTATCGGCGGCTGGCGCGGCATCGGTGAGTATCAAGTTAGTCGACCGGTGCGCGCCGGAGCTGCCGGATCTCGGCGAGGTGTGGTTCGGGGTTGGCCGGGCAGGACAGGTCTCCGTGCTGACCGACTATCTGACGCGCCGCGCGGCCAGCCGAGCACTGCGTCTGCTGGGCCAGCGCCTGTTGTGGCCCGGACGATCTTGGAGACCTGCATGTTGTGGGCGGTGCACCTGCACTGGGACCCCGCCGGGTGACCGCGAACAACCGCCACCGGAGGTCGTGGCCGCCACGCTGGCCGGGCTGCTCACCCACGGACTGGTATCGACGAAGGGACAAGGCGATGGGCAAGGCAATGAGCGTTGACCGTTTACGGGAGAAATGGGATAAGTACGCGCCGCGGTATGACCGTGATATCGGGTTCTTCGAGTGGGTGCAGTTCGGTGGCGGCCGGGAGTGGGTGTGCTCGCAGGCCCACGGCGATGTGCTGGACGTGGCGGTGGGCACCGGCCTGAACCTGGCGTTCTACCCGGACGCGGTCCGGTTGACCGGGATCGACTTCAGCCCCGCCATGCTGAAGCTCGCCCGCACTCGCGCAGCCGAGCTGGGCCGCGAGATCGACCTGCGCGAGGGCGACGCGCAGGCGTTGCCGTTCCCGGACGCCTCGTTCGACACCGTGGTGTGCACCCTCGGGCTGTGCGGCTTCCCCGACGAGCGGGCAGCGATCATCGAGATGCACCGGGTCCTACGTCCCAACGGGACGCTGCTGCTGCTCGACCACGTCGGTAGCCACCACCGGCTAATCCGGGCTGGGCAATGGTTGCTGGAGAAGCTGACCGTGCGGATGCTGGGCGACTACCAAACCCGTCGCCCGCTGCCGCTGGTCGAGGAGGCCGGTTTGATCATCCAACGACAGGAGCGGCTCAAGGCCGGCACGGTGGAGCGGGTCGCGGCCGTCAAGCCAGCAGCGGAGAGTAGCTAGCCGTCAAGAATGGTTGCCGCAGCAGGGATTGCTCGATCGAGTGGGCGGTCAGCTCCAGCGCGCGGCGCTCGACGGCCTGGGCCTGCGCGAAGTGGTCGAGCTCGCGCAGCGGCTCGGCGCGGGTGGCGTGGTAGCGGTGACAATGGTCTATCGAGCCATCCGATGTGGACAGTTCACTCAGGAGACGACTGGCACATGCCCGATTCGACACCGCGCCCGAAATCTTGGTCAGGTTGCGACCGGTAGGTCGGCCAAGCGCCATTCGAGCATCCCGTCGGCCAACCGGCGAGCCGGGCGGCCGGCGGCGATGAGCAGGCGGACCGCGTCGTGGGCGAACACGCAGTAGGCACCACGGCAATAGGCGACGATCTCCTGATCGAGGGGGAGTTCAGCCAAGCGCTCGGCGAGGTCCTCCAGCGGAATCGACACCGCGCCGGGGATGTGCCCGGCGGCGTATTCCTCGCGCGGACGCACGTCGATCACGGTGGCGCCGCCCGAACGGACCCGTCGCAGCAACTCCTCGCGGGTGACCTCCTCGGTCTCTGACCCGAGATAGGCGGCGCGTGCGGCCTCCACGTCGGCGAGGTGCTCGACTGCCACGGCCTGGACGAGCGCGTACAGCGCGGCAACGTCATCCCCGGCAAGCCGGTAGTAGATCTTGGTGCCGTCACGACGGGTCGTCACCAAGTTGGCCTGCTTGAGGGTCTGCAGGTGCGCCGAGGCCGTGGTCAGCCCGAGTTCGGCGGCCCGTGCCAGCGACTCGACCGTGCGCTCACCCTGTGCCAGCAGGTCCAACAACTCCAGCCGTTTGCCGCTGCCCAGCGCCTTGCCCACGCGGGCGAACTGGTCGAACAACGCCGTCTTCGCGCCTCGATCACCCATGGTTCTCCAATCATCCTTGGAATAGTGTAGAACAGAACTCATGCGGGGACCCAACCCGTCCGCGAAGCCATGGAGGTGCCAGGTGAGCACGGTCGACATCGTCCCGCTCGTCGACGAGGGACTGGGCAATTCCGCCTACCTGCTCGACCTCGGCGATGGCCGGGCGATGGTGGTCGACGTCAGCCTCGACCTGCGGGAGTCCTCGCGCCTCGCCCGACGCCGCGGGTTGACGGTGGCGTTCGCCGCCGACACCCATCTGCACGCCGACTTCCTTTCCGGCGCCCGCCAGCTATCCGCGACCGAGGGCACACAGGTGCTCGCCTCGGCCGCTGGACACCGCGAGTTCACCCACAGCGGGCTGAGCGACGGTGACGAGGTCGACCTCGGCGGGCTGCGGCTGCGCGCACTGGGCACGCCAGGCCACACCCACGAGCATCTGTCGTTCCTGCTGCTCGACGGCGACAAGCCGATCGGGGTGTTCACCGGCGGCTCGCTGCTCGTCGGCGCGGCGGCCCGCACCGACCTCGTCTCACCCGAGCAGACCGAGGCGCTGGCCCGCGCCCAGTACGCCTCACTGCGGCGGCTTGCCGCACTGCCGGACGACGTGGCGGTGTGGCCCACCCACGGCGCCGGCTCGTTCTGCTCCGCCCCACCCGGCACCGAACGCACCAGCACCATCGGCCGAGAGAAGGCCACCAACCCGCTGCTGCGTGCGGCCGACGAGGACACCTTCGTCACCACGCTGCTCGGCTCGCTGGGCAGCTTCCCGCCGTACTTCCTGCGCCTGGGCGAGATCAACCGCCGCGGCCCCGCCGTGCTCGACCAGCCACCGGCCCTCGCGCCGCTCAGCGCCGCCGAGGTGCGGGCCCTGCTGGCGCAGGGCGCGGTGGCGGTCGACGTGCGGCCGGTCGCCGACTTCGCCGCCGCCCACATACCGGGCGCGGTGTCCATCCCGCTGCGGCCGGTGTTCGCGTCCTGGCTGGGATGGCTGGCCCCACACGACCAGCCGCTGATCATCGTGCGCCGACCTGATCAGGACCCGGCGGAGATCGCGTGGCAGGCCGCCAAGGTCGGCTACAGCAACCTCGCCGGAGACCTCACCGGCGGTCTGGACGCCTGGACCGCCGCCGAACACCCCACCACCAGCACCAGGCTCGTGCGACCCGACCAGGTCGACGCGCCGGTCCTCGACATCCGCCAGGAGCCGGAGTTCGCCGCCGGGCACCTGCCCGGCGCCCAGCACATCGAGCTGGGCGAGCTGGGCGATCACGCGCACGACGTGCCCGGCGAACCGCTGGTGGTGATGTGCGGACACGGGGAGCGAGCAATGAGCGCGGCCAGCGTGCTCGAACGCGCCGGCCACCGCGAACTCGCCGTGCTCACCGGCGGCCCCGACGACTGGGCCACCGTCACCGGCCACCAGCTGGAGACCGGCACATGAGCCGCGCCATCGGAAAACCGCGGCTGGGGATCCGCGCCAACCTCGCCCAGTTCAGCCTGCTCGTCGCCGTCAACGCACTGGTCGGCGGCGTACTCGGGCAGGAACGCACCGTGCTGTCCCCGCTGGCCGAGCAGACCTTTCACCTGACCGGCTACACGTTCCTGCTGACCTACGTGCTGGCCTTCGGCGCCACCAAAGCCGCCACCAACTACTTCGCGGGCACGTGGTCGGACCGGTTCGGCCGTAAACCCGTGCTCGTAGCCGGATGGCTGATCGCGATCCCGGTGCCGCTGATGCTGATCTGGGCACCCTCGTGGGGCTGGGTCGTGGCCGCCAACGTCCTGCTCGGGGTCAACCAGGGGCTGACCTGGTCCACCACCGTGATCATGAAGATCGACCTCGCGGGCCCGTTCCGCCGCGGCTTGGCGATGGGCCTGAACGAGGCCGCCGGCTACCTCGCGGTCGCGGTCACCGCCGTGGCCACCGGCTACCTCGCCGCCCGCTACGGGCTGCGGCCCGCGCCGTTCCTACTCGGCCTGTCCTACGTTGCGCTCGGCCTCGGGCTGTCCGTGCTAGTGGTCCGCGAGACCCGCGAGCACGCCCGCGTGGAAGCCGCCCAGCACACCACCCGCGCCGACGGCCGCCACGACCACCTGCACTCCGAACTGACCAACAGGCAGGTCTTCGCCCACGCCAGCGTGCGCGAACCCGCCCTGTCCGCAGCCAGCCAGGCCGGGATGGTCAACAACCTCAACGACGGCCTCGCATGGGGACTGTTCCCGATCCTGTTCACCGCAGCCGGGCTGTCGGTCGCCCGGATCGGGATCCTCGCCGCGCTCTACCCGGCCGTGTGGGGCCTGGGCCAACTCCTCACCGGTCCGCTGTCGGACCGGTGGGGCCGCAAACACCTCATCACCACCGGCATGCTCGTCCAAGCCGCCGCACTCGGCCTCATCGCACTGGCCGACACATTCACCCTCTGGGCGGTGGCCGCGGTGCTGCTGGGCGCGGGAACCGCGATGGTCTACCCGACGCTGCTGGCCACCATCGGCGACGTGGCCCACCCCGCGTGGCGGGCCCGCGCGGTCGGGGTCTACCGGCTCTGGCGCGACGGCGGGTTCGCCGTCGGCGCCCTGCTCTCCGGGATCGTCGCCGACCTCTGGGGCATCCGCGCCGCCGTGTGGGTGGTCGCCGCGATCACCGCCGCCTCCGGTCTGATCGTCGCGGCACGCATGTACGAGACACACCCGCGCGACCAGCGCGCTGAATCCGTTCCACTACAAGGGAAAGACGCGCCGTGACCATTCCTGGTGGACTTGCCGAGGGCCCGATCTACCTCGACTACAACGCCACCACGCCCGTCGATCCCGCAGTCGTCGAGGCGGTGCTGCCGTACCTGACCGGCGGATTCGGCAACCCCTCCAGCGACCACCACTACGGCACCGCGCCCCGCGCGGCACTGGAGCACGCCCGTGAGCAGGTCGCCGCCCTGATCGGCGCGCCAGGCGGACGAGTCGTGTTCACCGGCTCCGGCTCCGAGGCCGACAACCTCGCTATCCGCGGTGTGGTCTTGGCCGCCGGGACCGACCGGCCGCACGTGATCACCCAGACCACCGAACACCCCGCCGTCCTGCAGGTATGCCAGGCGCTGCGGCGCTGGCATGGCGCCGAGGTGACCTACCTGCCCGTCGACACCGATGGGCTGGTCGTCCCGGCCGCACTGGCCGCCGCGTTCACCGACTGCACCGTGCTGGTGTCGATCATGGCCGCCAACAACGAAACCGGTGCCCTGCAACCGATCGCCGAACTGGCCCGCATCACCCACGACCATGGTGCGGTGTTTCACTGCGACGCCGCCCAAACCGTCGGGAAGATCCCGCTCGACGTGACCGCCCTCGACGTGGACCTGCTCACCGTGGTCGGGCACAAAATGTACGCCCCCAAAGGCATCGCAGCCCTCTACATGCGACCCGGCCTCGTGCTGGAGCCCTTGATATACGGCGGCGGACAGGAACACGGCCTGCGCGCCGGCACCGAGAACGTCGCCCTCGCCGTAGCGCTGGGCACCGCCGCCGACCTTGCCACCGCCGACCTCGCGGCAGGAGGCCACCAGCGCATCCAGACGCTGCGCGACCGGCTCCACGACCAGCTCGCCGCGCGACTACCTGACCGGGTGGAACTCAACGGACCCGTGGCAGCGCGGCTGCCGAACACGCTCAACATCAGCATCCGCGGCGTGACCGGACACGAACTGCTCGCCGCGACACCGGGGATCGCCGCGTCGACCGGCTCCGCGTGCCACGCCGGTGACCACCAACCCTCACCGGTACTGACCGCGATGGGCCTCGACACCGAACGGAGCCTGTCCGCGTTGCGGCTGTCCCTCGGCCGCTGGAGCACCCCCGCCGACATCGACCGCGCCATCGACCTGATCACAACCACGACAGGAAGCAGGGATTGATGAGCGACCCGAAGGCGAACACCCCGCCCGAACAGCGACCCGGCCTGTCCACCCGGTGCGTGCACGCCGGAGACGTCCGCGACCCGCAAGGCGCCATCCACCCGCCGCTCTACGGGCACTCCACCTTCGCCTTCGACTCCACCGCCGACCTGCTCGACGTCGTCGAAGGCCGACGCGAGGGCAACCTCTACACCCGCTACGGCCTCAACCCCACCATCCGCTCCCTGGAACGCAAACTCGCTGACCTCGAAGACGCCGAGACCGCGCTCGCGTTCGGATCCGGCATGGCCGCCGAAGCCGCGACCTTCCTGTCCCACATCAAGACCGGCGAGCACATCGTGTGCCTGGGCGACGTCTACGGCGGCACATTCGAACTACTCGGCGAGAACCTGCCCCGGCTCGGAATCGAGACCACCTTCCTCACCGCCGGCGAAGCCGACCAGTTCCCGGACGTACTCACCGACCGCACGCGGATCGTGTTCTTCGAAACCCCGTCCAACCCCAACCTCGACATCTTTGACATCGCCGCGATCACCGGCCACGCCCACAAAGCCGGGGCCCTGGTCGTGGTGGACAACACCTTCGCCACCCCGGTCAACCAAAACCCGCTCCACCACGGCGCCGACCTGGTCATCCACTCCGACACCAAATACCTCGGCGGCCACAGCGACCTCACCGCCGGAGCCGTCGCCGGCCCCGCCGAACTGCTCGCCCCGATCGCCGCGTGGCGCAAGAACCTCGGCCAAGTCATCGCCCCCGAGATCGCATCACTGCTCGCCCGCAGCATCCGCACCCTCGTCGTCCGGGTCCGTGCCCAGAACACCACCGCCACCGCCGTCGCCGCATACCTGGCCGAGCACCCCCGCGTGACCAAGGTCAACTACCCCGGCCTGGCCACCGGCGATCAGGCCACCATCGTCAAAACCCAGATGCGCGGCCACGGCGGCATGCTCAGCTTCCTCGTCGACGGTGACGCCAACGCCAACGCCAACGCCACCGCGGCCGCGGCCGCGGTCGACCGGCTACGTGTGTTCAGCATCGCCGCCAGCCTCGGCGGCGCGGAAAGCCTTGTCACGCAACCCGTTACCACCACTCACCACGGCCTCGATCCCGCCGACCGATCCCGCCGCGGCATCGCCGACAGCATGGTCCGCCTCTCCGTCGGACTCGAAGACGCCGACGACCTCGTCGCGGACCTGGACCAAGCTCTGACGCTCTCGACCGGTACAGTCTGATCGCCCGAGTTCAGCAGAGATGACCGCCACCAGCACGAGCCCGGTGGCCATCATGCGTCCTGTTATCAGCCCATCCCTGAGATGCCACCGGGGAGCACTGTCAGCTTGCCGACTAGCTCCGGTGCAGCTGTTGTCATCTGGTGTGGGCTGTCGTCCGTTCGATGTGGGCTGCGCTCGGCACACTCGCCATCGGCAGCCTGCTCGGCACCCGCGCGGCCCTCTGGGGCGTCGCCGCCCTTTTCCTTCTGTACGGGGTCGTCCTGTTCGCCAGCCCACTGCGTTCGATGCGCGATCTCCCGGCCGCGGCAAAGCCGCGAACCGGGCCCGGTTGACACAGCGCCACCCCACTCCTGAATACTACGGCTCGTAGTCCTACGTCACGTAGTAGAAATGGGGTGGACGGTGCTCGACCTGTTCGCCGACGGCCTGACCTTTCTGGCCCTCGGCGCCGCGGCCTGGGCGGTGCTGCTGATGGTGCTCAACCGGCCCGTGCTGGCCGGGCACCCGCTCAGCGCGGGCCTGCTCGTCGCCGTCGGCCTGCTCGAACTCGGCCTGCTCGCGCGGGCGGTAGCCGGCGGCATCCTCCTGGCGAGCACGGAGCGCACGCTCGACACGTTCTCGTTCCTGGCTTACCTGGCCGGCCCGGTGCTCATCGTGCCGCTGGCCACCGCGTGGTCGATGGCCGAACGCTCCCGCTGGGGTCCCGGCGTACTGGTGGTCGGCTGCCTCGCGATCCCGGTGATGGCCGTGCGCCTGCAGCAGATCTGGGCCAGGCATGGCTGACACCCGGTCCGGGCCGGGCCGGTTACTCATCGCCGTGTACGCGATCTTCGCGATCGCGGCGTGCTCCCGGTCGATGGTCCAACTGCTCACGCGGTTCGACCGCGCACCACTGGCCTATCTGCTCTCGGTGGCTGCCGCGGTGGTCTACCTGATCGCCACCGCCTGCCTGGCCCGGGGCAGCGGCGCTTCCCGCGTGATCGCCCGCGCCGCCTGCCTCATCGAACTCGCCGGAGTCCTTACCGCCGGGACCTTCAGTGTCGTTGTGCCGCACTGGTTTCCCGACGCCACGGTCTGGTCCCACTTCGGTTCCGGCTACCTGTTCATCCCGCTCGTCCTGCCCATCGCCGGCTTGTGGTGGCTGCACCACACCGCTCAGCCCACTGTGGAGCAGCCGTGAACATCGCGGCCACGAGCAACGCACTCTTTCTCAGCGCAGCCGGGATCTACACCCTGGCCGCCCTGCTGTCCGCCGCCGAATACAGCCTCACTCGGTACCCCGCCCGGACCCGCGGCACCGGCCGGATCGCCTTCGCCGAACGGGACCTCGCCGACCGGTTCGGCCGCCTCGGCGTGGCGATCACCGTGCTGGGCGCGCTGCTGCACCTCGGCTCGATCGTGCTGCGCGGCGTCGCCACCGCGCGCCCGCCCTGGGGCAACATGTTCGAGTACATCTCCGTCGTCGGCTTCATCGCGGTCACCGCGTGGCTCTACGTCATCGCCAAGCACCGGATCCGCCGCGCCGCGGTGTTCGTGCTCCTGCCCACCGCGCTGTTGCTGTTCCTCGCTGGAAACCTGCTCTACGCCGAAGTCGCCCCGCTGCAACCGTCGCTGCGCTCGTACTGGATCGTCGTCCACGTCTTCGCTGCGATCATGGCCAGCGGGGTGTTCCTCGTCTCCGGTATCGCCAGCGCCCTGCACCTCGTCGCGATCCACCGTCCGGCTCGTCGGCTGCCACCCCCGATCGATCTGGACAAGGTCGCCTACCGCACCGGCGTTTTCGGCTTCCTCACCATGACCGTCGCGGTCCTCGCCGGCGCAGTCTGGGCCGAAGCCGCCTGGGGCCGCTACTGGGGCTGGGACCCGAAGGAGACCACCGCGTTCATCTCGTGGATCTGCTACGCCGCCTACCTCCACGCCCGCTCCACCGCAGGCTGGCGCCACCGCCGCGCCGCCTGGGTCAACGTCATCGGCCTGCTCGCCGTGCTGTTCAACCTCTTCTTCGTCAACCTCGTCGCCTCCGGACTGCACTCCTACACCGGAATCGAGTAATCAAGCGCACGTCGTACTGGGCTACGTCAGCCTCTGGCAGCGCCGGAAGTGAAAAAATCCAGAGCGCCAACACTCCAGTCGAAGCAGCCGTAGGCGCTGGTAGAGGCACTCTTCGGCCGAGAGTTCGCACGATCTGGGCGAGACCACCGAAGTCCGGTGTGGTGATCGCACCGGTTTCCGTTGCCAGCGCGGGTAAAGCCCGCCGTTCGGTCGGATCGTTCGCCGTCCGCGCCCACCGGCCCTCCTCGCGAGCCGCATCAGCTCGGCGTGGCTGCTCCGTTGTCGTCCGGGGTGCCAGCGGTGTGTCATTGAGGAAATGAGGCGCCACCAGCACCAGGCCCGCGATTCGATCGGGATGCGCTGCGGCGTAACGTAGTGCTGGGGCCGCGGCGACCGAATGCGCGACCAGGATCGGCCTGCTCCGGGCTGGAGCGAGCATCTCGCCGAGCCAGTCCTCCGGCTTGCCCGTGGTCGGGGCCGACCGGCCCAGCCCTGGCGGATCAGTCACCAGCACCGACCCGGGCACGCCCTGCTCTGCTTGGCTGGTGAACGGAATTCCATGCAGTAGTACGACTTCCGGTGTGCTCCGATCTCCTGCGACGTAGGTCAGGTCGAGCACCGTGGCCAGATAGAGCCAGCCCGCCTCGGTGTGCAGGTAGGTGATGTCCCCGACCAGGCGCTGCGGCGCCGTCGCGTGGATCTGCAAGAACAGTTCCGCCGAACACCTCATCGCGGTGCTGCACGGCGTCTGCGCCGGTGAAGCCCACTTCCCGCCGGATCTGCTCGGGGTCGGTGCTGCCCCAGCTGCGTGCCGACGGCCTGCGCGGGCACAAATCCGTCTCCGCTCGACCTGCTGCCCACGCGCGAGCACGACGTGCTGCTCGGCATGGTCGAGGGCAAACGAAGCCCCCAGATCGCCGTGCCTCGCGTTTCCGGCCGTGACCGGAAGAGGCGGGGCACGGGTGATCACTGTGCACCACGCACCTGGTGGAGGAGACCGGCGCGGGCCAGACCAACGTGTCCAACCACCTCAAGCTGCTGCGGGAGGCCGGTCTGGTCACCACCGAGCCGTGTGGCCGCTACACCTACTACACGCTGCGACCCGCGGTCCTGCGCACCTTGGGTGCGACGTTCACCGCACTCGCCGACACCGCCGAAGCCAACGTCGAGAGCAAGAGGGCCTGTCCGTGACCCAGACCGCCGAACCGGACGTGCTGCGAAAACTGTCCTTCCTGGACCGCTTCCTGCCGGTGTGGATCATCGCCGCCATGGGCGCCGGGCTCCTGCTCGGCACCGTCGTGCCCGGCCTGCAAGGGGTACTGGAGGCGGTGAAGATCGGCAGCGTCTCCGTGCCGATCGCCCTCGGGCTGCTGCTGATGATGTACCCGGTCCTGGCCAAGGTGCGCTATGACCGTCTCGACACCGTCACCCGCGACCGCAAGACCCTCGTGCTGTCGCTGGTGCTGAACTGGCTCATCGGCCCGGCGCTGATGTTCGCCCTGGCCTGGCTGCTGCTGCCCGACCTGCCCGAGTACCGCACCGGACTGATCATCGTCGGCCTCGCGCGCTGCATCGCCATGGTGATCATCTGGAACGACCTGGCCTGCGGCGACCGCGAAGCCGCCGCCGTGCTGGTCGCGCTGAACTCGGTGTTCCAGGTGCTCATGTTCGGCGTGCTGGGCTGGTTCTACCTCGACCTGCTCCCCGGCTGGCTCGGGCTGCACAGCGAAGCCGTGCAGTTCTCGTTCTGGGAGATCGTGCTCAACGTCGTGGTCTTCCTGGGCATCCCGCTGCTGGCCGGTTACCTGACCCGCCGCTTCGGCGAGAAGACCAAGGGCCGCACCTGGTACGAGGGCAAATTCCTGCCCCGCATCGGCCCGGTCGCGTTGTACGGCCTGTTGTTCACCATCGTCGTGCTCTTCGCACTGCAGGGCGAAACCATCACCTCCCAGCCCCTCGACGTGGTCCGCATCGCCCTGCCGCTGCTGGTGTACTTCGCCGTGATGTGGGCGGGCTCGTACGCGCTCGGCAAAGCGGCCGGGCTGAGCTACGAGCGCACCACCACGCTCGCGTTCACCGCCGCGGGCAACAACTTCGAACTCGCCATCGCCGTCGCCATCGGCGTCTTCGGCGTGACGTCCGGACAGGCGCTGGCCGGGGTGGTGGGTCCGCTGATCGAGGTGCCCATGCTCGTCGCGCTGGTCTACGTCAGCCTCTGGCTGCGCAAACGCTGGGTAGGCGACATCTCAGCCACGAAAGCTGGATAGTGCGGGCTACCGACGACATGCCGAGGCGCTGCCGTCGGAGCCAGCCTGAACTAACCAACAGGCCAAACCGTGCCCAGAAGTCCACTTCGGCTCGAACGCCCACTCACGCCCGGCCCGACTGACCGGCACCCCCGCATTGGCTGAGCCAACACCACCTCCACCGGAGGACGCGGAACAGCCGTCAGCTGGCCGGTGTGCAAGAACCGGCCCACCAGCCGTATGGAGCGCACAAAGCACTGGCGAACGTGACAGGATCTCCGCCCGATACACCTTGTACTTGCAGAACCGCAAAGAGACCTCATCATCAAGGTCTACTTCTTCGGGCGGCTCACCCCGGAAGGGCGGTTGAGTCAAGCGCACATGCTCACGCGCACGGTCCCCGCCGATGCCGATGCCGATGTCGATGCCGCGGAACAGGCGCCATGGAAGTCCAGGGAGCAGGCATTGAGAGCACGTACATCGTCAGCACAACGACCTTCGGACACTGCGCGGATTTCGTCATTGAGGAGATAGAACGCATCACCGGTGTCACCCGCCGTGCCATTCACATCGAGTCCGGCACGGTCACGATGACCAGTGACAGGGTCTCGATATCGCGGACCTACGTGCCGCAGTCGACGAGGCGGGCTACGAACTCACCACCGTGCACCGTTAGCGTCGATGTTACCGCCCCTGCGGGAGGCTGCCGAACTACGACCGGACGAGTCTGGCGATGGCCTCGGACGCTTCTCGCAGTTTGGTCTCCGCTTCCTTGCCGCCCGCGGCTGCCGCGTCGACGACGCAGGTGGAGAGGTGCTCGTCGAGCAGGCCGAGCGAGAACGACTGCAGCGCTTTGGTCACTGCGGACACCTGGGTCAGGATGTCGATGCAGTACTTGTCCTGTTCCACCATGCGCTGTAGGCCCCTGACCTGTCCCTCGATGCGGCGGAGCCGCTTGAGGTAGGCGTCTTTGTCCTCGCTGTAGCTGTGCATGGCGTGGTCTCCGTCTGTGATCGCGCTGTCGGTGGTGTGGTTGGGCCGGTCAGGGGCACCAGATGAGGCTGCCGGCCAGCAGGAGGAGTGCGGAGGAGATGGCGGGGGTGAGCGCCGCGACCACTCCGGTGGTCAGTGACCGGAGACGTGGACACCGGGTGGCGGGCCGGTTCAACTGGCGGAGCCGGATCGGGGTGTCGCTGCCTGCCATGGCCAGGGCGGGTGGGGGCGGTGGCGGTGCGCTGGTCATCGCGAGGAGGGCGGACCGGACCGGGGCGATGCCGCATTCGGCGACGGCCGCGCGGTCGGCCGCGAGTTCGACGAGCAGTCGGAGGGCGGCCGGTGCCTCTCGCATCAGGGGGATGAAGCCGAGGGCGTTTCCCGCGGTGCTCGCGAGCCCGACGAGGCGATGGTGTTTGCCGCGCAGGTGGGCGTGTTCGTGGGCCAGGACCGCCTGTATTTCCTGGTCGGAGAGGCGGTTCGCCAGGCCGTTGGTTGCCACGACGAGCGCGGGTGGGCCATCGAGGCTGTAAGCCATCGGTTCGTCGTGGGCCAGCCATAGCGTGGGGTATGACCCGGCGTGTGCTGGGCGCAGAATTCTGAGTGCCGCCTCGTGCTGTCCGCGGATCCGCTCGCGATGGCGCCGTCGCCGCCGGGCCACCCGGCCCACGTTGCCGGCGACTGCGGAGAGGACCACGACCGCCGAAAGTCCGGCGATCGGATCGAGCTGGGGGAGCCCGGCGTGGCTGAGGGTGGACCAGCAGTCGTGGAGTATCGCGGTGATGGCATCGGCGGGCCCGTGTCCGGGCAACACCAAAAGCACGACGCCCGCGACGACGCTGAGAAGCACGCCGGTGATGCTCGCCAGCCACGCCGAGATGGCGGCCCCGGGCGGAGCGGTCAGTGTCAGCCGCTGGAGCAGGCGCGGTGCGTGCCAGCCGATCAGGGCGGCACCGAGGAAGAGCGCGGCGGCGAGGATCATCGGTTCTTCGGCCGGCGGCGCAGAGCCTTGCGCAGCGCGTCGGACTCGCTGTCGGTCACCGACTTGGCGAAGTGCAGCAACACCGATTCCGGGTCCCCGGTGGCGTCCAGGACGTCGCGCAAGGCTTGCGCGGCGGCTTCCTCGCGGCTGATCGCGGGCTGGTACCGGTAGGCGCGGCCTTCGCGCTCACGGGTGACCCAGTCCTTGCGGTAAAGGTTGTCGAGCACGGTCATCACCGTGGTGTAAGCCAGGTCGCGGTGGCGATTCAGCTCGTCGAGCACAGCACGGACCAGCATCGGCTCCGGCGCGCTCCACAGCACGTCCATCACCGAAGTTTCCAATTCGCCCAGCCGTCGCATGACACCTCCGGCCGGTAAGCCTACTGGCTGGTTGGTGCCAGCGATGCACGCTGGCGACCTCGGCCGAGCGGGGTGGTGCCTCGGGGCTTGTACATGCCGAGTGCTGTGGCACCGATCAACAGGAGCAGCGCGAGTGCGGCGTGCACGACTGCGGTGGGCGTGCGCAGTGGGGCGAGGTTCTCGCCAGCGGAGGCGATGTCGGCGAGAAGGCTCAACGTTCTGGTGTACATCACCAAGACGGCGACCGCGCCGACGTTGATCAGCAACTTGATCAGCACCCAGTAGTGCCGCAGCACACCCCATTTGGTGCCCAGCGATTGCACCAGCCCGCTGAGCAGCGCGGCGAACGCCAGGGGAACGAGGACGAACTGCGCGGTGGGCTCCATCATCACGTAGCTGGCGCGCACCAGGGCCAGGTCGGAACTGACCATCCCCAGGATGGCCAGCACCAGCACGGTTGCGACTGCGCCCAGCCAGCCGACCGAGGTCACCACGTGCAGGGTGAGGGCGAACCGGCGCAATCGCGGTCCCATCTTCATCGGCTGCCCCCGAGTTTGACCTCGGCCGTCTGCGTGCTGGCCGCCGTATGGCGTCCGGGGCCGTGTTCGCCACCGATCCCGCTGATCAGGAGCACCGCGATCAGCACTGCGAGGACAAGCACCGTAATCCCGAGCACCTTGATCCAGGTGGGCACTCCCTGAGTTGGTTCTCGATCTGCCATGACTCGAAGTCCCCTCCGCGCTTTTGCGAGACACTGTGTCGCGACAGAGTCATAGTGTCAAGAAGTCGGCGCGAAGTACACTTCGGCTGTGCCCAGGTTGTGGAGCGAAACGATCGAGACGCACCGCCGCGAAGTGCGCGACGCCGTGCTGGACGCCACCGCGGCACTGGTGGCCGAACGCGGCCTGCTGGCCGTGACGATGTCGGAGGTTGCCGGCCGCGCTCAGATCGGGCGCGCCACCCTGTACAAGTACTTCCCGGACGTGGCGGCGATCTTGGCCGCGTGGCACGAACGCCAGGTGGCGAGTCATCTCGAGCACCTCGAAGCTGTCCGGGACGGCGCAGCGGATCCGGTGGCGCGCCTTGAATCCGTGCTCGCGGGCTATGCGCACATCTGCCGCATGGCGCGACGCCATCAGGGCAGCGACCTCGCCGCCGCGCTGCACGAAGGTGGGCAGATCGCCGAAGCCCGGCAGCGGCTCCTCGGCCTGGTGCGGGATCTGCTGGTTGACGCCAGGGACGCGGCGGTCGTCCGTGACGATGTGGTGCCGGAGGAGTTGGCGAGCTACTGCCTGCACGCCTTGGCCGCAGCCGGCGAAGTAGATGGTGACGAGGCGGTGGACCGGCTCGTCGCGATCACCTTGGCGGGACTGCGGCCTGTCACAGCGTAATCAGATGCGAGCCTGCGCCGGTTTAGGCCGGGTCGAAAGTCGCACGACATAGCGCAGCCAGCCTCGGCCCAGCACCGTGCGTTCCGGCGGCGTGCCGGTGATGGCTTCCAGCGCCCCGGTGAAGGCCGGGTACCTGCCCGGCCTCGCGTCGTAGATCCAGAGCTGCCCGCTCGGCCGCAGGACGCGGTACAGCTCGCGGGCGGCCAAGGCGGGCCTGCTCCAGTGGTGCAGGGCGGCGGTCGACACCACGAGGTCGAAGCTGTCCTCCGGGAAGGGAAGCGCGGCCACGTCGCCGACCTCGAACGTGACGCTGCGGACTCCTGCCGAGTTCTGCCGCGCGCGGTCGATCATCGACGGGGACAAGTCGATTCCCGTGACGGCGAGGTCATGCCCGGCCAGAGCTATCGCCAGCCGTCCGGGGCCGGTGCTCGCGTCCAATACGGATGCTTCGGACGGCAGCCCAAGCCGGGCGACGTCGTCGACGACGCGCTCGTGGAGTTCACGGGCGAGCGGGCTGGCGAACCTGTCGTAGATCTTCCCGCCGTGGTTGAAAGCGCGCTGGCTCAACAGTTTCCACATGACTACCTCGCAGTTGTGTCATACAACCCTTGTGTCCATCACGGTAGCCACGAGGGTTGTATGATGCAACCATGGTCGGTGTGCACGATGATCTCATCGGTGACGTGATGCTGCAGTTGCTGCGAGTGGTCGGGCTGCATCGTCCGCTGGTGGCACCCTCCGGCGAATCGGTGTCGGCCTCTGATGCGATGGCGCTGTCGGAACTGGCGCAGCACGATCGTCTGTCCCAGGCCGAGCTGGCCGAGCGGCTGAAGCTGGAGAAGAGCACTGTGAGCCGGTTGGCAGCTGGGCTGGAAAGGCGCGGATTGCTCGTCCGGCAACGCAATTCCGCCAACCGCCGCTATCAGGCGGTGGAGCTGACTTCGCGCGGTCGCGCCCTCGTCGACGAGCTGACCGCGATGATGCAGGAACGGCACCGCCGGATTCTGCGATTGCTCAGCTCCGAGGAGCAATGTGCGTTGCGGACTGGGGTATCCGGCCTGGTCCGCGCGTTGCGCACGTTGGAAAGCGGACACGCCTGAAGTCATCAGGGTTGGCGGTGCCGGAGGCGACCACCTCCGGCACCGCACCTATCAGCCCTGCTTCAGCAAATTCTCCATCTCGCTGATCTCGGCCTGCTGGGCGTCGATGATCTGCTGAGCCAGTGCCTTGGCATCGGCGTTGCTGCCGGTGCCGAGTTCGGTTCTCGCCATCTCGACGGCGCCCTGGTGGTGCTTGATCATCAGTTCCAGCCACAGCCGGTCGAACTCCGCGGCCTTGGCCTGCTCGAGCTGGGTCATCTCCTCGCCGGTCATCATGCCGGGCATCGCTCCGTGGTCCATGCCGGGTGTGGGCGTGCCGCTCGCGTGGGGTATCGAGCCGTGGTCCGTGCCTTGTGCCAATGACGGCGGGGTGGCCGGTGCCGCACCCCATCCGGTCAGCCAGCCTTGCAGCTGCTTGATCTCGGGGTCCTGCGCCTTTTCGATGCGGCCGGCCAGGTCTAGGACCTTCGGATTGCTGCTGCGAGAAGGAACCAGCTTCGCCATGTCCAGCGCCTGGGTGTGGTGCTGGATCATCTCCTGGGCGAAAGTGATGTCCTGCTGGTTGTGCGCGGCTTGCTGTCCCGTGGGTGCCGCGGCGGGCGGGGCGGTCGAACTCGACGCGTGGCCCATGTCTGACATGTCGTCGTTGCCGCTGCAACCTGCGAGGAGTGCGCCGGTGGCGGCCATGGCGATTCCGGCCATGGCAAGGGACTTCTTCATGATTCGTGCTTCCTCTGATCGACTGGATCGGGTGAACAAGGCACTGCCTTGGGATCACAGTCGATGAATGCAGAGCGCGGTGAGCAGTGAACGGCCAGATCTTTCGGGTGGGCGCCACTTCGTCCAGAGAACTTGTAGCCCAGGTCTCGGCGGCGCCGTTGTCAAGGCGGTGCGCAGCCAGGTCATTGCCAGGAGTAGCAAACCGAAGCTCAGGCTGCACAGGACGGCGAAGCACAGGTGCAGCACGTCGTGTGATCCGGCAGGACTGCTGGGTGGGTGATGGCCGTGCTGAGGAGCAGTTTCCGTGGCCATGTCGTGGACTGCGGGTGCCGTGGCAATGGTGTCCTGGCCGGAACCGTGGTGTGAGCTTGGGGCGGTCAGCAGGTGATGCATGCCCACCACGGCGAACGTGAGCGCGCACAACAGCATGAACTGCTGTACCCGTGCAATCACATCCACCTTCAAGCCTTCACCGTACCCGGCGTCGTCTGTTCCACTAAGAGTGATAGTAGCTGCGGATGCGGACCGCGGTGGCTTACGCCCTGAGCCGGTGTCCGCACTGGCTTCCTACTATTTCAGATAGTAGGGTATCGCTATGGGTGCGGTTCCCTGAACCGTGCCGCTACGCAGCCGGGTGAGGCCCTCCTCCCCCTCGTTGGCCTCACCCGGCGCGATAGCTCAGCTTGCCTCAGCGGCGGCCGGTTCGAGCCTGCCGGAGCGTCCCAGCGCGAAGACGCCCAGTGCGCAAGCGCCGCCGATCAGCATCAGCGCCGCCCACGGTGCCCAGGCGACCCCGCTGGTCCGGGCCAGGTCCAAGGCCGCTCCCGTGCCGAGATTGCCGATCGCGATCCCGACGCCGCAGATGGTGTTGTAAAGCCCGTAATGCGTCGCGACCAGCCGATCTCGGGCGAGGGAGACGATCGTGTCCATCTCAAACGGGAACACGACGACGGTGCCGAGGGTCAGCAGTGCGACGGACACGAGCAAGGGGCCGAAGGTGAGCAAGCCGCCCAGCGAAAGGTCCCCGGCCGGTGGGCTGGCCGCTGTCAGCAGGGGGGCTGCGAAGGCCAGTGCCATCAACGTCAGCCCGGCGGTCAGGCACTGGCCGTGGCTCCACCGTGCTCGGCACCAGGCCGTGACCCGCAGCTGCCCGACGATCGCGATGATCCCGGAGACGGCGAAGAGCACGCCGACCTCGATCGTGCCAGCGGCTTCGGTGGGGGCCAGTCGCCGGGTCTCCAGCGGCAGGGCCAGGTACACCTGAAATGACAAGACGTAGGAACCGATCATCGCCGCCGAGAAGGCTAGGAACCGCCGGTTCCGCAATACAACTGACCAGCCCGCGAGCAGGGATACAACCGGGCCGTCGGGCTTGGCCGATCGGCGAGCGGGCAGCGAGCGGATCTGCAGGACAGTTAGTGCCGCGAACACGATCGCCGCGACCAGGCAGGTGAGTTGGAACGCCACCCCGGTGAGCAGCAAGCCGATCAGTGGGCCGAGCAGGATCCCAGCCTGGTAGAAGACGTTGAACAGTGCGAACGCCTCGACTCGGCGGTCACCGGCGTCCTTGGCCACGTAGGCGCGCACGGCGGGGTTGAACAATGCCCCGGCGAATCCCGTAGCGGCGGAGGCGATGATCAGCGCCGGGACGGAATCGACCACGCCGAGCAGGGCGAATCCGGCGGTGCGCAGCGCGCATCCGGCGACGATGAGGGGCTTGTACCCGAACCGGTCAGCCAGCGCGCCGCCAAGCAGGAACATGCCTTGCTGGGAGAAGTTGCGCACCCCCAGGATCAAGCCGACCAGCCACCCCGCCAAGCCCAGGCCGAGCGAGAGGTGGGCGGCGAGGTAGGGCATCAGCATGTAGAAGCCGATGTTGATGGTGAACTGGTTGATCGCCAGCAGCCGGACCGGCCGGTCGAACGAACGGAACTGCTGTGCCACACCGGTCATCGGCGCTCACCGACTCCGGTCGCGGCGAGGCGGGCAGCCACTGGATCGACCACGGTGGCGCAGCGGGTCCACCGCGCCACCTCTTGCTCGTCGGGGTGTCCGATTGTCTCCGGGGCCGTGGGCAGGGCGACGTCGAGGAGGCCGTGTTCGGCGCAGAACTGGTCGTTGTAGACGGTGTCGAAGTAGCGTTGCGGTCCGTCGGGGAAGATCGCCGCGATGCGGGTCGACGCCGGAGATGTCCGCGCGAGCCAGCCGGCCACCAGGGCCACGGCGCCCACGCTCCAGCCACCCGAGGCGTATTGCGCCGCGGCCAGCCGACGGCAGGTGGACACTGCCTCGGCGGCGCTGACCCAGTGCACCTCGTCGAAGGCGGTGTAGTCGACGTTGCGGGGGTAGATGCTGGAGCCCAGGCCGCGCATGAGCCGGGTGCGTGCGGGCTGGCCGAAGATCGTCGAGCCGACGGTGTCCACCCCGACAAGCTGCATATCCGGGAAGAAACGACGTAGCGCCCGGGAGACTCCGGCCGAGTGACCACCGGTGCCCACTGAGCACACCAGTACGTCGACCCGGCCCAGCTGGGACACGAGTTCGGTGGCCAGCGGCTCGTAGGCGGCCACGTTGTCGGGATTGTGGTACTGGTCGGGGCAGAAGGAACCGGGGTGCTCGGCAAGCAACTCCGCGACCTTCTGTCGCCGGGCTTCCTGCCAGCCGCCGACCGGGTGAGGTCGGTCCACGATCTCCACGCGGGTCCCGTAGGCCAGCAGGAGGCGGTGCACGATCGGCTCCATGCCCGGGTCGGCGACCAGGGCGACGGGGTGGCCGTAAACGATCCCGGCCAGAGCCAACCCCAAGCCGAGCGTGCCACTGGTCGATTCGACGATGAGTCCACCCGGCTGCAGGTCGCTGCGTTCGAGAGCGCGGGCGACCATGTGCAAGGCGGGGCGGTCCTTCATCCCGCCCGGGTTCTGGCCTTCAAGCTTGGCCCAAAAGCCTTTGCCGTCCGTGGTGAACGGCCGGTCGATCCAGGCCACGGGGGTGTTCCCGACGGCGCCGGCGGTATGAGTGCCGGCGGTCCCGGATGTGGCCGGGCGGATGCTGGCGGGCACCGGCGGGCGCGCGAAATCGTATGAGGGCATGACTGAGTCCGTCCTGTTGCGCTGAGCAAGGGGTAGGCAGAAGCCGACTCGCCAGGCGAGTCAGTGGACTGCTTTCAGCGCCGCAGCACGCACAGAGCGCACAGAATGTCTTGACCGCCGCCGCTGGGCCGGTGTGGCGAGCCACGTACCGGGCCAGGAGGCCGAGGTCGGGCTCTCCCGCCAACAGGGATCAAAATGCCGAGACACAACGCCCACGACGATGGCGCGCTGCCCGGATGGTCCGAAATCCGTGGCACGGCCAGGCAATTTGGATGGTCCGGCTGATGTGGCCGATCATGCGTGCCGCAGTCCGTGTCCGACGAATGTCCGTGCTCATGGACGTCGGCCGTCATCAAGTGGACCGACGTGGCATCGGAATGAGCGGAGTCGACATGACCAGCCATGCACGGAAGCGCATGGAATGCCAGATAGACGACGAAGAGCCCGGCCACAACGAGAAGAGGGTTGAGCACTCGCACACACTGAGCTTGCGCTTGGCCTCTCACAGTTACCCGAGGCTACCGATCCCGTGTCGGGTCGAGGTGAATTGGCTACCGGCTCCGGCCTCTTGTGGCGCCTTTCACCCATTCGAGGCGGATGAGGTTCGGTGCACCAGCCACGAGGGGCACGGTTGGCTCACCGTCCTGTCCAGTCAGCCAACTCGCCCTGCCGGATCGCGGGAGGTCGACACGAGGAGCTTGGTCGATACACTATGGGGGTAGAGGGTATCGCACCTGCTGCAGCGCCGGAGGGCCAATGAGTGTCAGAGGAACCGTCGAGGATGGCTATGAGCCGGTCCGTGAGGTGTTCACGAAGCTGGTGGACGAGGGCAGGGAGACCGGGGCCGCGGTGTCGGTGTGGGCCTCCGGTCGCGAGGTGGTTCGTTTGAGCGGTGGCTGGTCCGACGCTGCCCGCAGCCGGCCGTGGACCGACGACACGCTGGTGACCACCTATTCGACGTCGAAACCGTTCGCCGCGCTGACCGCTTTGGTCGCCGTGGCCGAGGGTGCGCTGGAGCTGGATGGGCCGGTCGCCCGTTACTGGACGGACTACGCCACTGCGGGCAAGGAAAGCACGACGCTGCGCGAGATACTCACCCATCGCTCGGGCCTTCCGGCGTTCCCGCCGGAAGCCCGGGAGATCGACCTGCTCGACGACGCGGCCTTGCGGCGTGCGCTGGCTGCTGCCACGCCCGAGTTCGAGCCCGGCTCGGCTCTGGCCGAGCAGGCGTTGACCCACGGCCACCTCCTCGATGGGGTGCTGCGCGCCGCGACCGGCCGCTCGCTGGGCGAGATCTACGCCGAGACGGTCCGGCCCGCGCTGGGGATCGATGCCTGGTTCGGCGTGCCCGAGCACGAGCTGGCTCGGGTGGCGGAACTCGAACTGGGTATCGACGGCACCACCGAGCAACTCGTGGCCGAGGTCGCTCCCACCTACAGCCCGGCGCTGGCACTTCCTGCCGGTGCTCTGGATCCGGCCCGCTTGAACACGCCTGCCTGGCAACGATCGGTGTTCGGTGCAAGCGGCCTGCACGCGTCGGCGACCGCGTTGGCCGGTTTCTACGCCGGGCTGACCGCCCTGGATGGGCCGGTCGCGCGGTTGCTGGGGCCGGAGTTGCACGCCGACTTCCTCGGCGGTCAGGTCTGCGGTTACGACGAAGTGGTGGGCACGACCGTTCGCTGGACGCTCGGCCCGTTCCGCACCGACAACTTCCTCGGCCTGGGTGGCTTCGGCGGCTCGGCGGCCTGGTGGTCGTTGCGGCACGGGCACGCGGTCGCCTATGTGACGCGGCGGCTGCACGACCACGCCCGCGTCGCCGAGATCGCGGCCGTGCTGGACGACGACATCCGGCTGGAGGTCACCTGCCCCTGACCCTGGAATTTGTGTGGGCCGGTGGACCTCACAGGTGAGCTCCACCGGCCCGCGGTTCCGGTTCCTGCTGGCCGCGCTCCGGATCATGATCGCGGTGTCACTCGGCGGCAGGTGGTTCCAAGCCCGCGACCAGGTTGAAGGCGCCGGTCAGGAGATTGAGCGACACCAGGCCGACGACCTCGGCGATCACGCGGTCGCTCCAGCCGTGTTCGCGCAGCTCGGCCACGTCGTCGTCGGTGATCGAGGCAGGTTCAGCAAGCACCCGCACGGCGTAGGCCAGCAATGCGGCTTCGCGTGCGTCGGTGGCTGTGCCCTGCCTAGCGAGCGTGATGTCGGACTCGCTCACCCCTGCCGCACGGGCGGCCTTGGTGTGCGCGTCGAGGCATAGTGCGCAGCCGATCCATTCCTGTGCCGCGAGGGAGATCTTCTCGCTCAGCGCGCGGGGGAGTTTGACTCGCTTGATCGCGCGGGAGAGGTCGAGGTAGCCCTGTAGCAGTGCGGGGGAGTGGGCCATGGTGGCGACCATGGGCCCGACGGTGCCGCGGCGGCCGTTGAGTTCCTCGAGCAGGGCCCGGGACTTCTCGTGGAGTTCGTCCTGCGGCGGGGGCGTGATGCGGGTCATCGGCTGCTTCTTTCACCGTTGAGTGGTGGTCAGATGGTGGGCGCGCCGACCTTGTCGGCCTTGAGGGTCCGGCGCGACGAGCGATTCAAGGTGCCTGCCGCGAGGAGTGCTCCCGCGAACGCGACGGCCGCGGCACCGAGGAACGATGCCGACAACCCATCGGTCAGAGCGTGCGTGTCGGCGAGCTGGCCGGCGCCGAACGAGCTGGCCAGCGCGGTCATCGCGGCCAAGCCCAAAGCCGAGCCGATCTGGTAGCTGGTGTTGACGATGCCGGACGCGATCCCGCCTTCTTCGGGACGTGCACTGGAGATCGCCGTTCCCAGCGACGGGACGAAGGCGAGCGCCATGCCCGCGGCGGCGACCAGTGAGGCGGGCAGGACGTCGGCCCAGAAGTTCCCATCGGGACGCACGAACGACAGCCACACCAGTCCGGCTCCCAGGACGGCGAGCCCGGTGACGATCAGCGGTTTGGTGCCGAATCGCGCGGTCAGCCGCGGGGCCAGCGCGATCATCATCACCATGATTGTCAACGTCATCGGCAGCAGCGCGGACCCGCTCGGGAAGGCGCCGAGGCCAAGGACCTGCTGCAGGTAGAGGTTGAGGAAGAACCACATCGGGATCCAGGCCGCGCCGAGCAGGAGCTGGGCCAGGTTGGCCGCGGACAGGTTGGGCGTGCGGAAGATGCTCAGCCGGACGAGCGGAACCTTGCGCGCGCCCTGGATGCCGACGAACGCACCGAGCAGGACGACAGCGACGAGCAGGCCGAGGATCGTTTCGAAGGAAGCCCAGCCGGTCTCCGGTGCCCGCACGATCGAATACACGGCCGCGCCGAGACCCGCGGTGACCGTGATCGCGCCGACAACGTCGATGGAGCCGCGTTGCGGGGTGCCCTTCGGCATCAGCGCCGGGGTCGCGGCCAAGGTGAGTGCGGCGATCGGGATGTTGATGTAGAACACCCACGGCCAGCTGATGTACTCGGTGATCACCCCGCCGAGGAACACCCCCGCGGTGCCGCCGGCCGGGGCCGCGGCCCCGTACAGCGCGAGCGCCTTGGTCAGTTCCTTGGGTTCGCTCCCGAACAGCATCATCAGCAGCGTCAAAGCGGACGGGGCGATCAGGGCCGCGCCGGCGCCCTGGATCGCGCGACCGGCGAGTTCGGTCCACACCTGCCCGGCCAGACCCGCGACGAGTGAACCGGCGAGCAGGACGACCCAGCCGGTGGCGAAGATCCTGCGCGCACCGAGGAGATCGGACAGCCGGCCGCCGAGCAGGAGCAGGCCACCGAAGGCGACGACGTAGGCGTTGAAGACCCACGACAGGTTTTCCTGGGAGAAGCCGAGATCGGCCTGGATGCGGGGCAGGGCCACCCCGATGATCGAGGTGTCCATGATCACCATGAACTGTGCGGCGGCGATGAGCGCGAGTGCCCACCAGCGTCGCTTGCTGCTTGCGGTTTCCACGACTTACTCCTTACCCGTAGTGGGTATGTAAGGTAGCAAGCGTCAACCCGCTGCGCTAGTGGGCTATTCCCTGCGGCGTGAAGAGAATCCGCGACAGATATGGATGAGAGCTTGGTGCGATCGTGCCGGAACTGCTGGGATTAGGTGCACTCGCACGGCGCAGCGATGCGGGAACACGGTGGTCAGGTGGTGCTCGCATCGCTGGCTTCAAGTTCACCGAGGAACTCGTGGCGTCGGCATTGCGCTCGGACGGTGCGGACGTGCGATGGTAAATACGGGGGTAGGGTATCTCTTGATGGCGCTGGCTGATGACAGCTCAGACGGTGGTGCGCAGGCCGGAAGTCATGGTCAGTGCTGCCGCGCCGAGAGCGGCGGATGCGGCGGCCAACGGTCCACCTGCCGGTGAGAGGTGCTCGATGATGGCACCGGTGGCCGCGGAACCCGCGGCGAAGCCGATCCAGTTCGCGGTGACCAGCAGTGAGAACGCCTGGGCCTGCTGGGAAACAGGGGTGTGGGCGCCGAGGATGAGGGCTTCGATCGCGTCGGCCGGTCCGGTGCAGAGGCCGATGAGCAGCAGGATCGAGATCCCGGCAGCTGCGGCAGGCTGGAGGGTGAGCAGGAGTATGGCCAGGCCGTACAGCGAGAGGGCGGTGCCGAGGTGAGCGGCCAGGGAGCCGGGTAGCCGCCAGGCGCCGTAGGCGAGGCTGCTCACCGTGCCGCCGGCCGCCACGCACCCGATCAGCACTCCCGCGCTGAGGGACAGATCGTCGGCGTAGGCGATCACGGTGACCTGCAGGCCGCCGATGGCGAACGCGCCCAGCGCCACGACGCCGTACAACTCGGCCTGGCGAGCCGAGAACCGCATCGGACCGCGCGTGCGGCGAACGCGGGCGACGGTCTTCACCGCCGGTACCATGCGCAGCCACAGCACGCTTGCCGCCGAGATCACGCCGGTGGCGACTACGGCGTTGACCGGGGGCCCGACGAGTACGACCACGCCGACGAGGAGCGGGCCCACCACGAAGACGGTTTCGGCGAAGAGGCCGCTCAGCGAGAACAGCGCTCGCCGGTGCGCTTCGACGGGCTGGTCCATCATGATCCGGCGGCAGATCGCCGACACCGGAGGCGTGGCGGCGCCTGCGGCCATGGCGCAGCCGAGCAGGAGCCAACTCGATGCGTCTGTGATGACCGCGGCCGTGTAGGCCGCGAAGCCGCTGCTCTGTGCGAGGACCGTTGCCAGCAGAACCGGGCGAGGTCCACGGGAGTCGGCCAGGGTGCCCCAGACTGGCGCGGCGGCAGCGAGAGCGACGGCGTAACCCGCGGACACGGCACCTGCGGTGGCGTAGCTGCCGGAGGCGCGCTCCGCGGACAACATCAGCGACAGCCCTGCCATTCCAGACAGCAGATACGCCGCTAACTGGGCGATCACCAGCCGTGCGACGCCGGGCTGGGCCAGCGCCGCACGGTATGGCCTAAGCAGGTTCTTCGGCACGGGCCCTGTCTTTCCGCGCTGCCTGCGAACCCCACGCGGTGAACAGCAATGCGGCGGCGAGCAGAACTGCGGCGCCGAGGAACGCGACGACATACCCGGCGCTCAACGCGGAGCTGCTACGAGGGTCAGGCTGAGTGGCGGTGACCGCGATTGCGACGACGTTGAGCAGGGAGATGCCCGCCGCTCCGCCGATCTCGCGCATGGCGTTGGTCAGCGCGCTGGCGACCCCGGACTGGTCCGGCTCAACGCCGTGCAAGGCCAAGCTGACCACGGTGGTGAGGGTGGCGCCCAGACCGACACCGATGACCAGCTGCGCCGGCAGGATCACGCTCCAGAACGGTACGTCGGCTTCGAGCAGTCCCAGGGAGCACATTCCGGCCAGCGCCACCCCCAAACCGGTACCGGTGACCTGCCAGGGACGCCAGCGCGCCAGCGCACGCCCGGCGGCGGCCGAACCGCCGAGAATGCCGAGACCGATCGGCACGAAAGCCAGACCGGTCGCCAGCGCCGACAGCTCTCGGACCACCTGCAGGTAGTAGGTCAGCAGCAAGTAGCACGCATACGCCGCGGCGTTGACCAGCAGGATGATCGCGAACGCGCTACCCCGTACCCGGCTGACGACCAGGCGCAACGGCATGATCGGCTCGGCCGTCCGTCGCTCGGTGAGCACGAAGACCACGAGCAGCGCCAGCCCGCCGAGCAGCGGACCCAGCGTTGCTGGCGCGAGCCAGCCGCCGTCGGCGACCTGGGCGATGCCGTAGATCAATGCGCCCGAGCCGAGGGTAGCGGTCACCGTGCCGAGCACGTCATAGCCCGCGGGGCGCACCGACTTGCTCTCCAGCAGCACTCGCGAGGCGAAGATCAGCACAGCGACCCCGAGCGGCAGATTGACCAGCAAGCACCAGCGCCACGAGCCGAGCGAGGTCAGCACGCCGCCGAGCACCATGCCGGCGACACCACCACTGCCCACGGCCGCCCCGAAGACTACGAACGCCCGCGCCCTGGCCGGGCCGTCGGGGAACACGGTGGTCAAGATCGCCAGCCCTGCCGGGGCGAGGAACGCGGCCGCGACCCCCTGGGCTGCCCTGGCCATCAGCAGCATCGCTTCGTTCACCGCGAACCCGCCCACCGCGGAAGCGACGGTGAACCCCACCAGGCCGGCCAGAAAAGTCCGCTTCCTTCCCAGTACGTCGGCGACACGGCCACCCAGCAACAGCAAACCGCCGAAGGCGAGTGAGTAGCCCGTGACCACCCACTGCCGGCTCGAATCGGCCATACCCAGCTCGGCCTGAGCGGCCGGCAGCGCGATGTTGACCACCGAGGCGTCCAGGACCACCAGCAACTGGGCCGCGACGATCACCGCCAGGGCGTACCCGGGTCGCTGGCGGGCCGCGCTCGCCGTCCCTACTGCTGCCATGTGTCCTCCCAGAATCACCGACCAACTTAGAGACATAGTGTCACAAAGTGCGCCCGGTGGGGCGGGCGCGACTGCGTGTCAGCTGATTCAGGCGTGTGACCTGGGAATACGTGCGGCTATGCCGTCGAGGAAGAGGGCCAGCTTGCGAGCGAACTGCTCGGCGGGCGGCCGGGAGATAGCCTCAGCGAACGCGGCCCGGAGTCGGGGGTCGTAGTGATCGAGCCAGGGCTGCATCAACTCGGCGCGCCGCTGCCGGGAGCCGTCGACGACGCTGACGGTGTGCGGGCGTTCCTCCTCGGCGGCAGGGGGCGTAGTCGTGACTGGTGGCGAGGTCGAGGCACCGAGGAACGCTTGCGTGACCAGTTCACCGAGCATGTCGACCACCAAGACCGCCTGTTCGGCGGTGAAGCCGAACTCGATCAGAGCCAGCCCGGCTTGGTTCGTGGTGGCGACCAGGGCGCTGGAAGTGGAACGCAGGGTGGAGACCTCCAACGCCAAACCGGGATGGGTCTCGTACAGCGACCAGTAACCCTTCGCCGTCGCCTGGAGAAAGGCATGCCAGCCCTGGTCGTCCGGTGCGGGCCACTCGATGGAGCTGACGGCAAGGTCGATGGCGGCCGATGCCAGCGCGTCACGACTGCCGAAATACCGGTACAGCGTGGAGTGTGAGACGCCGAGCCGCGCGCTGACCGCGGAGACGGTCAGCCGGTCGAAACCGAGGTCGACGGCGGCGCGCACGATCGTGTCGCGGTCGACCAGGGATGGGCGTCCCATTCGTGCTTTGCCCGTTTTGGCCCGGCTCATGCCTGCCCCTGTCTGTGAGATTCCATTCAGGGACAAGCTAACTCAGTGCCAGGAAGGCGACGGTGCGGCTGGGTGGGCGAGTGGCCCCCCCAGCCGCACGGTCAGCCTTCTGTAGCCGACGGGGCGCGTTCGCCGGCGACGAAACGGGATCGAGCGTGTGCTCCGTCGCAGAAGGGTTTCTTCGCTGACTGACCGCAGCGGCAGAGCAGGTGGGTCCGCCTGCCTTCGAGGTCGTAGACGTTATTCTCGTGGTCGACCACGCGCACCGGGCCTTTGACCTGGTACGGGCCGTTGTCGACCGTCTTGATGACGGCCGCAGGCGGCTCGTCGGTGTGCCCGCTCAGCTCGCCACCTCGTAACCGGCGTCCTTGATCGCCGCGCGAACCCGCTCGGTCTCGAGCGGGGCGTCGCTGACCACGGTGAGTTCGCCGGTACTGATGTCGACATCCACGTCGGTGACGCCGTCGACGCCGGTCACCGCGTTGGTCACCTTGGCCATGCAGCCGGAACAGGTCATGCCCTTGACGGTGTACACGCTGGAGTTCATCGGAGAATCCCTGCCTTTCGGGAGTGTCGAGGGTTGCAGTGAGACTACAATACCCCCGTAGGGTAAAGCTAGATGACGGTTGTCTTGCTGACGGGTAGGCGCTTGCTCGGGAGCTTGATGTCCAAGCAGGCCCGTGTCCCCTGTTCCGCTTTTGGGGGCGTTTCCGGCATGTGGATGGCCGGACCTCGTGTGTGGCCCGGCCGGTCGGAGGATGGCGTCAGTGGTGGTAGGCGTGTGCGACGGCGTGGCCCTTGCCACGGCCGATGAGCCACTTGTTCACCGGCATGGTGACCAGGAAGGCGATCAGGAAGGCGAACGCGAGTGCGCCCCAGAACAGCCAGGTGCCCAGGCCGGCGTCCATGGCGCCGGGCACCACGAGCATCACGCCGTTGTCGATGATCTCCATGACGGTGATCGAGATGGTGTCCGCGGCCAGTGCGACCTTCAGTGCCTGCTTGAAGCCGATGCCGGCGCGCAGGACGCCGCGCATGCTCAGCGCGTAACCGAAAACGAAGGCGAGCGCGATCGCCAGCACGATGGTGGGCAGGTTGTGCCAGCCGAGTGCGGTGCCGATGACCATGCCGAGGATCTCGCCGATGGCGCAGCCGGTAAGGCAGTGCAGGGTGGCCGACGCGGCCACGCTCCAGCTCGCGCCGTTTCCGTGATCGTGGTGGCCCTGGTGGCCGGTGCCGTGGTGGGCGGGTTGGCCGGGAGTGTCGGACATGGGTGGACCTTTCTCGTCGCTGCTTTCCTGTTCCTATACCCCGTAAGGGTAGTAAGGCAAGTCCATGACGGGTGACACGCGGACACGGTCGTGTCAGGGTCGGTCGCCAGGGCGCTGGCGGCATCGATGGGGTGAAAGGCTGCTCAACGCCGTCGGCTACCTCGATCTGCGGTGGATTCCGGCGGGACTGGGTCGCAGTCGCCTCTTTGTGGCCGCTGCCTCCGCGTGTCGGTGGTTGCATAGTATACGGGGGTAGGGTATCAATAGGAGTGCCGCTGCGGCGGTGTTGAGGTGAAGGAGATCGACATGCACGGGTACGCCGAGGACAAGGACAACCTGCTCAAGCGGCTGCGTCGGATTGAAGGCCAGGTTCGCGGCCTGCACCGGATGGTCGAAGGTGACGAGTACTGCATCGACATCCTCACGCAGATCTCGGCGGCCACGAAAGCGCTGCAGTCGGTTTCTCTCGCCTTGATGGATGAACACCTCAAGCACTGCGTGACCGAGGCCATCGCCGAGGGCGGCGAGGTCGCCGATCACAAGGTCCGCGAGGCCAGCGACGCCATCGCGCGCCTGGTCCGTTCGTGAACCGGGCGAACACCACCACCGAGGAGGAATCCCATGGCTGACACCAGCTACCACGTCACCGGCATGACCTGCGACCACTGCGTCCGCGCGGTAACCGAGGAGGTCGGCAAGGTCGACGGCGTGACCGGAGTGGTCGTCGACTTGCCCACCGGCACCATCACCGTGACCAGCGCCCAGGAACTGAACACCGACGACGTCCGCGCCGCGGTCGACGAAGCCGGCTACGAACTGACCGCGTAGCGCGGCCGGAGCAGACAAGGAATCCCGATGAACACTGCAGCGAAGATCTCCGCCTACGGTGCGGCAATCGCCCTGGTCGCCGGTGGCGCCTGGGCAGCCGGAACCGCTGTCGGTCCCTTCGCCGGCGAGTCCACCGCAAAGGGTGGCACGGCCGGAACGCCCGGTGGCGAGGACGCCGGGCACGGGGACGCTCACAGCGGCACCGTCGCGGAGACCGCGCCAACCGACCAGCCCGCCGGGCTGGCGTCGTCCAGGGGTGGCTACACCCTCACACCCACCGCGACGACGCTGACCCCGGGACCCGATCAGCCGTTCTCCTTCATCATCAGCGGGCCGGACGGTGCCCCGGTGACGGCCTACGACGTCGAGCACGAGAAGCGGATGCACTTGATCGTGGTGCGCCGCGACACCTCGGGCTTTCAGCACGTGCACCCCGAACTCAGCTCGGATGGCACTTGGACCGTGCCGCTCGATCTGCCCGTCGGCGGCAGTTACCGGGCCTATGCCGACTTCAAGCCCACGGGTGCTCAAGCGACAACGCTCGGCGCCGATCTCGCGGTTCCGGGTGACTTCCAGCCGGCCGCCTACCAGCCGTCCCGCGAAGCGACCATCGATGGCTACCGGGTGCGGCTGGATGGCGATCTGGTGCCAGGGCAGTCGTCGAAGGTGACGCTGATCGTCGAGAAGGACGGCGCGCCGGTCACCGATCTGCAGCCTTACCTGGGCGCCTACGGGCACCTGGTGGCTCTGCGCGGCGGTGACCTGGCCTACCTGCACGTCCACCCCGACGGCGCACCAGGGGACGGCAAGACCGCAGCGGGCCCGGGCGTGACCTTCTACGCCGAGGTGCCCACTGCCGGGGCCTACCGGCTGTTCCTCGACTTTCAGCACGACGGCGTAGTCCGTACCGCGGATTTCACCGTCGCCACAGCGGGTACTCCAGTGGCGGCGCCCGAGCCCCACGCTTCTGACGGCCACGGCCACTGACCGGGGAAGGAGCGACTGAGATGACAACGACAACCCCACCCCGTGACGTCGCCGGCGAAGTCGAACTGGCCATCGGCGGCATGACGTGCGCGTCGTGCGCGATGCGCATCGAGAAGAAGCTGAACAAGCTGGACGGCGTCACCGCCACGGTCAACTACGCGACCGAGAAAGCGAAGGTCAGCTTCCCCGGCGACGTAGACCCCGGACAGCTGATCGCTCAGGTCGAGGCCGCCGGATACACCGCGGAGCTGCCGAAGCCCCGGCAGCCGGAACCGGTCGACGGCGAGATCGCCGAAGAGAATCCGACCCGATCGCTGCGGCAGCGGTTGATCGGCTCGGCCGTGCTGTCCGTGCCCGTGATCGCGCTGGCGATGATCCCGGCACTGCAGTTCACCTACTGGCAGTGGATCTCGCTCACCCTGGCCAGCCCCGTGGTGCTGTGGGCGGCCTGGCCCTTCCACAAGGCGGCGTGGGCCAACCTGCGCCACGGCGCGGCCACCATGGACACGCTGATCTCGATGGGCACGCTCGCCGCGTTCGCCTGGTCGCTGTACGCGCTGCTGTTCGGCAGCGCCGGCGTGCCCGGCATGACCCACCCGTTCGAGCTGACGATCCAGCGCATGAGCGGTGACGGCAACATCTATCTGGAGGTCGCCGCCGGAGTCACCACGTTCATCCTGGCCGGGCGGTACTTCGAGGCGAGGTCCAAGCGCCGGGCCGGGGCCGCGCTGCGCGCCCTGCTCGAACTCGGGGCCAAGGACGTCGCGGTGCTCCGCGACGGCAAGGAAATCCGCATCCCGGTCGAACAACTGCAAGTGGGCGATCGGTTCGTCGTCCGGCCGGGGGAGAAGATCGCCACCGACGGCGTGATCGAGGACGGCACCTCCGCGGTGGACGCGAGCATGCTGACCGGCGAATCCATGCCCGTCGAAGTCGGGCCGGGTGAAGCGGTCGTCGGCGCGACGGTCAACGCGGGCGGGCGCCTGCTGGTGCGCGCGACCCGGGTCGGTGCAGACACCCAGCTGGCGCAGATGGCCAAGTTGGTCGAGGACGCCCAAACCGGCAAGGCGCAGGTACAGCGGCTCGCCGACCGGGTGTCCGCGGTGTTCGTGCCGATCGTGATCGCGCTGGCGGTGGGCACGCTGGCCTTCTGGTTCGGCGCGGGCGGCTCGGCGGCCGCGGCCTTCACCGCGGCGGTCGCGGTGCTGATCATCGCCTGCCCGTGCGCGCTGGGCCTGGCCACGCCGACCGCGCTGATGGTCGGCACCGGCCGCGGCGCGCAGCTGGGCATCCTGATCAAGGGCCCGGAGGTACTGGAGTCCACCCGCCGGATCGACACCGTCGTGCTCGACAAGACCGGCACCGTCACCAGCGGCAAGATGTCGCTCGTCGATGTCCACGTTGCCGAGGGCGTCGAGATCGAGGAGGTGCTGCGCTTGGCCGGTGCGTTGGAAAACGCCTCCGAGCACCCGATCGCGAAGGCGATCGCCCGGGCCGCCGAAGCAAAGGTCGGTGAGCTGCCCGCAGTCGAAGGCTTCACCAACCTCGAAGGCCTCGGCGTGCAAGGGATCGTCGACGGCACCGCGGTGCTCGTCGGGCGGACGGCCTTGTTGGCCGAGTGGAGTCAGCATCTGCCCGATGAGCTGGCCCAGCGGAAGAAGACCGCGGAAGCCGAAGGCAAGACCGCAGTCGCGGTCGGCTGGGACGGCAAGGCACGAGCCGTGCTCGTGGTCGCCGACACCGTCAAGCCGACATCTGCGGAGGCGATACGGCGGCTGCGTGAACTCGGCCTGACACCGGTGCTGCTGACCGGTGACAACGAGGCCGCAGCCAGAGCCATCGCCGCCGAGGTGGGCATCTCCGAGGTGATCGCCGAAGTGCTGCCCGCGGACAAGGTGGACGTGGTCAAGCGGCTGCAGGACGAGGGCAAGGTGGTCGCGATGGCCGGTGACGGGGTCAATGACGCCGCCGCACTGGCGCAGGCCGATCTCGGCTTGGCGATGGGCACGGGCACCGATGTGGCGATCGAAGCGAGTGACCTGACCCTGGTGCGCGGCGACCTGCTGGCCGCCGTCGACGCGATCCGGCTGTCGCGGCGCACGCTCAGCACGATCAAGGGAAACCTCTTCTGGGCGTTCGGCTACAACGTCGCCGCCCTGCCACTGGCGGCCGCCGGGCTGCTGAATCCGATGATCGCCGGGGTGGCGATGGCGTTCAGCTCGGTGTTCGTCGTGACCAACAGCCTGCGGTTGCGCCGCTTCCGCAGCATCGGCCGTGCGGGCACCGCCTGACCGGCACCACCGGCACAGGTCCAGGCTCTCGACGAGCGCCTGGACCTGTTCGGTCTTCACCCCACGATCCGGCGTGCGCCCAGCAGATGGCCATCGCCTTTCATCGAGCGCACGTCAACGAGCTGGCCTTCGGTAGGTGCGTCGACCATCTTGCCGTTGCCGACGAACATGCCGACGTGGTGGATGGCACCGGGATTGCCCGTTCCGTCGTCGTAGAACAGCAAATCGCCTGGCTGCAGGGCGTTGAGCGCGACCGGTTTGCCCGCGGTGTACTGCTGGCGGCTGGTACGCGGGATGGACACTCCCGCCTGCCGGTAAGCCACGACGTCAACCCAGAGCAGTCGAACTCCCGCGGTCCAGTGGCGCCCCACTCGTACTCGGACCCTCGCTTCGACAGCGCAGCCTGCAACGCGTCATTGGCCGCGCCTGGCGGCCCGAGGTACGACCCGGTGTCCTGCACCTTGCCCAACGCCGCCTTCTCGTCCGCGGGTAGCTGATTCAGCGCTCGACGAACCTCTTTGATCTGCCCATCCAGCGACTTCTTGCGCTCCCGCACCGAATCGGCTGCCTGCTGCGCGAACTCCGCCGCTTCCTGAGCCGTCCGCTGCGCCTCGGAGGCAGAGGTCCGTGCCTGGCTCGCTTCCGCAGTCGCACCACGGTACCGGTCGAGAAACTCGGCCTTATCGCTCGCGAGAACATCCAAAGCGGACATCTGCTCCAAGAACTCCCGTTGAGACTCGCTGGTGAGCAACGCGGACATCCGCGTGATCCCCCCGCCGCGGAACGACGCCGCCGCGAACGTATCCACCTCACCACGGAACTGCTCCTCGGTTCCCTGAACTCGCTCCAATGACTGCGTAGCGACGGAAAGGTCGGCGTCAGCCTGGTCTCGAAATGCCTGTCGACGGCGCAGTTCGTCCTCTGCCTCCAGCAGATCCTCATCTGCTTTCGCAGCCTCGGCGCCGAGCTGTTCGTAACGACGCATGGCCTCAGACGTGTCCGACGGCGGATCCGCGGGTTGAGCACTGGCCGGCGTGACACCGGTCACCAGCACAGCTGCCGAGGTGGCGACGAGCGCTCTGACCATGAACAGCCGGAATCGGTGCGATCTCACTGCTGCTGTCTCTCCAAGCCTGTATCGACGACTGGTGCGGGCCGCCCCGCCGGCCCGGCGGTGACAGTAAGGTAACGACCTCCATCTGTCTACTAAGCTACCTAGTACTAAGCTAGACGTAGAGTGACAGGTGAGTTTCGCCGGGCCACAGGGGGTCCTCGGAGCTGCCGGAACTTCCTTGTCAAAGGACTGGGGGTCGTGACGGATCACGCGGCACCTCGCACAGGCACGGGCCCAGACGGCGGCCCGGAGCCTCGCTGGCTGACGCCGGAGCAGATGCATTCCTGGGTGGCGCTTGCCTCCCTGATGAACTGGCTGCCCGAAGTCGTGGGCTCCCAGCTTCAACGTGACGCGGGTATCACCCGCGCCGAGTACGCAGTGCTGGCCTGGCTATCAATGAGCCCCGACCGCGCCGCCCGCATGAGCGACCTCGCCGCAGGGGCAAAGGTCACCCTCTCGCACCTGTCGCACATCGCCGCACGTCTGGAGAAGAAAGACTGGCTGCGGCGAGTGCCCGATCCCCACAACCGCCGCGCCACCCTGGCCACCCTCACCGAACCCGGCTGGAACAAAGTTGTGGCTACCGCGCCCGGTCACGCCGCAGAAGTCCAGCGCCTCGTCTTCGACAACCTCACCGCCGCCCAAACCCGCCAGCTACGGCGGATCAGCAAGTCCATCCTGCGAGCGGTCCGCCTCGAGCACCGCCTGCGTGCCCCCTGAACCCTTGTGCAAGGGGTCTATCCCGTGATCGGTGTTTCCGGCGTTGTTGATCAATAGGTCTCGACTCCCGGCCAGCGGTCACCGAACGTGATGGCGAAGGCGTTGAGCACGGGCTTCCAAGCGCATCGTCCATCGAGCGCGGCGTGTCCCAGTTGGGTCCAGGCTGCGGGTCACAAGATACAGGCACTTCATCGCGGCCTGCTCGGTCGGGAAATGCCCACGCGCGCGGATCGTCCGCCGATAGAGGGCGTTCAGCCTGGATCCACCGATGTGTTTTGTTGGTGGGTCAGGGTGGTGGTTGTTGATCTTGTGGTGGTGGTTGGGTGTGCGGGGTTGACCGGTCTCGCATCCGGTGTGTCCACTGTGGCCTGGTTGTGGGGTCGGGGGTCAGGGTGTTCGGGTGTGGGTGGCGGTGAACAGGCCCTGGTAGTGGTGTTGCCAGGGCCAGTTCGCTGGTAGTCGCAGGGTGATGCGGTGGGCGGTGCGGGTGATGCGTGCGGGGATGGCGATCAGGTGCCGGCGCAGCGTTGCGGTGCGGGCTTTGGCGTGGAAGACGCTGGTCAGGCAGCCTGCGGCGCGGAGCAGGTTGTGGGTGAGGCAGGCCAGGATCAGCCAGGCGTGGTTGGCGGGGAACCGGCCGGAGGGGAAATGGGCGAGGGCGGTGTCGTTGAGGTCGGCGAAGACCTGCTCGATGATCGCGTGTTTGCGGTGGTGGTCGTCGGCGGTGGGCAGGTCGAAACGGGTGTCGGTGAACACGGTGTGGTAGGTGAAGGTGCGGAACAACTCGCCCTGGTCGTTGGTGGTGAAGCGCGGTGTGCGGCGGACGAGCAGTCGTGCGGTGACCTCGCGGCCGGGGTTCTGGCTGGTGTTGACGAACGCGGTCAGGGTGGTTTCGGCGATCTCGGCGTGCGTGATCCACTGCCCGGTCTCGGGGTCGGGGATCGGGTGCCGGTAGGCGATCGTGGTCCAGGCGTCCTCGCCGATAGCGTTGATCGCGGCCCGGGTGGCCACGTTTTTCTGGGCGGTGATGGAGAAATAGGCGCCTGCCGCGCGGATCGCGGCGATGATCGGGCCGGTGAAGAACGCCGAATCGGCGCGGACCACGATCATCCCGGTCGCCCCGGCGCGGCGGGCCAGCCGGATCGCCTCGGTGATCATCGACGCCGCCCCGCGGCGGGAATCGCAGTTCCCGCCGCGCAGCCGCGCGGTCAGGATCACCGGCGCGCAGACCGGGCTGGACACGGTGGCGATCAGATGGTTCAAGCCCCGGACCCCGTTATAGGCGAATCCGCTGCCCTACTTGCCATGACCGTAGGTTTCCTTGATCTTGGCGTCGATATCGACGAAAGCCAGCCCCGCGACACCGGCCAGCAGCGACGGAACCCGCCCCGCCAGCCGGACCACCGCCTCAGAAGCCACCGACGCGAGCTGCCCGGCATGACCATGGGTGAACCCCCGCAGCCACGACCCGCAGGTCGAGGGCGCCCGCGACCCGGTGAACAACCGCGGCATCGCGCCGTGCGACCACCGCCGCCATCGCGGCGTCGGCGACGGGGTCTTCCGAGTCGGTGTTGGCGACGCGTTCACGCAGCCAGGCCACGAGTCGGTCCTCGGCCCGATCGCGCGCCTTGAAGGCGGTCTTGAGCGCACTGCCGTGCTCGCGCGCCCAGTCGGTCATCGACGTCCCGCCGAGCCGCGTGGCCGAGACCAATTCCGCTTCGACGGGCGTCAGGATCTGCTCACCGACCGCCTGCGCGAGCACCAAATCGGGGTGCCCGTACGGCTGCCGCGGCACCGCCGAGCGATACCCCGAACCGACCGGCAGCGGCGCGTCGAGCGACTCCTCCAAGGCCGCCTGCCCGGCACGCCGGGCCGCGTAGTGCAACCGGACGACGATCCCGGGATCGGCCAGATCCACCGTCGTCAACGCCTGCAGGAACCCGGCGAGCACGGCCGCGTGCACGTCAGCGCGATCGCCGCGATACCGCGCAGCCATCCACCGCGCGCTCGCCGCCAGCGACGGCAACGCCATACCCGCACAAGCGACCGTCCACGCCCCGCCACGGGCCCGCGATTGCAGCACGAGATAGGCCCAGACGTCATCGCGCGTGCGCGCCGGGCACTGCTTGCTCAGCAACCGGTCCCGCAACTCGTCCAACGGCACCGGCCGTCGCGGCAACCCGGTGAATCGAGCACCGTCCACGGCCATCGGCTCCGGCCCGGTCACCAGCCACTGGAAGGCATCGCGCGCTGTGTCCAGCGGCAGCCACTCGTGTCCCTCGTTCGACATTTCCTAGCTCCTGTCCGGTTCGGGTGATCGACCCCGTCAGGACGCCAGAACGGCAACAAGAAAAGACCAATGATGATCTTTTTAATAGAAACTCGGCTTACTAAATCACGCACATCTCGTGGGTTTGAGTGGGTGTGCGAGACATCTACGGATCGCACTGAAAATTGGTTTTAGTCGGAATTTAGTGGGCTTGGGCGGGCGAAGTAGTATTCCTAGCGACTTTGTCGCTGGCAAGGGTGACCGCAATCAGCTTGGACGGGCTGGGTGTTCATGAAATTGTCAATCCGGTGTCGAAAATCGGACCCGATGACCGCCTCTTGAGGTGACTTGGCGAACCACGCCGACCACACCGCGAGGAGAGCCGCCGATGACCTCACCACCACGCCGTCACCGTCCTGCTCGAACGCTGCACCGCCGTACCCACGGACCTCTGCCCGCCGGTCACAACTGGCATCGCGCCGCTGCCAACCGAGGGCTCCGCCCGGCCACTCTGTGGCCCTTCGCCGACGCCGAACTGCTGCCCGGCACCGCCCGCCTCGCCGGCTGGCTCGGCCACGCCATCATCACCCTCGTCACCACCTACACACGACCCGGCGACCGCGTCCTTCTCCTCGCCCCACCCGCACCGATCCGGGCCCGACGCGAACAGCCCTACGCCGGACTCGCTGAGGCCGTCTGGAACATGGCACGGCTCGGCCGCGGCGCCGACACCGCCACCGCTGCAGCCGCCCTGGACTACGCGCCCGGTCTCACCGACCCGCCCAGCATCACCGAAGCCGAGTCGGCGTCGCGACCCCGACTCAGTCGGCCCAACCAGCTCGCCGTGACCCAGTCGGCCGCCGAGTCGGCACACGGCCGCCAGTGCACCGACGGCCGTTTCACCCTGATCGTCACCGCGGTCAACCCGGATTCCGCCGACTGGCTCCACCACACCGATTGGGACACCCTCGTCGCCCACCGCGGACTCATCGCGGCCTTCACACACGGTCACCGACACGGCTCGCGACTGCTGCACCCGCACTCCACGATTGTGAACACCCTGGGTGATCGCGGCTTCCGGATGCACGACCACATCGCCGTGCTCGACGCACCACTTCCTCGGCCTTCCGACGACCCGCACCCGCCAGCCGGCCGGAACCACCACGACCTCCTCTTGCTCACCCGCCCCGCAAAGCACCGCCTCCGCGGGTGAAGCCGCCGACCGGACGGAGAACTCGGATGCCTGAGCCGCTGGTGACCTCGGTGTGGCCCACCGGCACGACCAGCCTGGCCACCCAACTCAACGACGGCGGATACGACCCCGCCACCAACTCCGACAACGCCCTGATGACGCCCGCCATCGCCCGCTACGCCATCACGGCGTTCACCCGCCCCGGCGGCATCGTGCTCGACCCGGACTGCGGAGCCGGGACGACCATCGTCGAAGCGCTGGGCGCCGGGCGGCACGCAATCGGGCTGACCGGCCAGCACCGATGGTGGCGCCTGGCCCGCGCCAACGTCACCGCCACCAAAGCCCGCGGCGCGTTCGCCGACGGCATGGTCCTCGTCCTCGATCGACGCCCCACTACGGCTGCCGCGGCGGTCACAGCAGGACTGACCGGACGCATCGACCTCATCCTGACCACCCTGCGCCCAGCCCGCCCCGGCGACGCGGTGAACCGGCTCGCGACGTTGCTGTCGCAGTACCGCCAGCTCGTCCGCCCCGGCGGCCACGTCGTCATCACCTGCCCGCCACAACGCCACCCCACCCAGCACTTCCTGCTCGACGTTCCCAGCCAGATCATCGACGCCGAAAGCGCCGCAGGGCTGTTGCCGGTAGCGCGCTGCCTCGCCCTCACCGCCGACCTCCGCAGTGGACGCGTGTACACCCACGCCACCCTCACCCAACGACGCGCGGCCACCCGCGCCGAACGCGCACTCGGCCACCCAATCGCACTGCCTGCGCACCACACCGCGCTGGTGTTCCGGACAGAGAGGGAGGCAGGTGATCCGGCGTTGACCCAGCCAATTCCGCCCTTGCCTTCCCTGCACCGGCGAATGCGGACAGCGCGACCCGAACCACTTGCGGCCTAGGGGCCACCAATGGATTCCGGACCTAGGACGGGCAGCGTGCGAAAAGAAATGCTTGCGGCACTTGCTCATCCGGACCGCACAACCACTGGGCTTCGATATCGAACCCAGCGTCACGCAGCCAGGAAGCCACCTTATCCGGCTGACGGCGGTGGACATGGACCGTCATCGGGTGGCCGCCGTAGCCTTCCGTCTTCAGCCGCGAGGTGTCACCGACGTGGAAGCCGAGCTGCAACGGTCCGCCTGGGCGCAGTACTCGGCGGAAGTGCGCAAAGACTGCTGGCACCTCGTCGTCTGGGATGTGGATTAGTGACCACCAGGCGAGCAGGCCGGTCACCGAAGCGTCGCTCAGGTGCAGGTCGGTCATCGAGCCCACTTCGAACCGCAAGCCGGGGTAGTCACGCCGGGCTACGTCGATCATTCCCGGAGAAAGATCGATGCCGAAGGCGTCGATACCGAGCCCATGCAGGTGGGCGGTGACATGTCCGGGGCCGCAGCCGACGTCGGCCACTGGTCCGCCGCCGGCGGCCCGCACATGTTCGGCGAAGACCGCCAGTGCGGCGCGCAGGTGAGGGTCACCGGCGAGGGCGTCGCGCAGTTGGTCGGTATAGCTGACGGCCACTGTGTCGTACGAGGTTCGTGTGTCGGCCAACCAGTCGTCCGTGGTCACGACCGACACGATATTCCATAATCACGATCTTGCCGACTGCCGACGCGAAGAGTCGAGCGCGCTGTCGGCACCGGTTGTGGCGCATCCACCCGAGCTGAGTCGTCTTCCTCGCCTGCTCAAGCCCTGCCTCCAACTCCGAGAAGGTTTCAATGGCCACGCGCGATGACCATGACCACCGCCAGCGCCGAACCGAGCTGGCACACACTGGCAGCCACAGACACTCACCCGACCCGGCTCGACGACAGAAGAACTCGCCCAAGCAGGCCGACCTCCAGCGTGTCAGCACGCCCGATACGTTGCGCTTCGTGGCGACCGAGGGCCCAGTTATCGGGTCGCTGTGCACAGGGGTTGCCGGGTTCGACATCGGCGTCGCCGCGGTACTGGGTGGGCGGATCGTCTGGTACAGCGAAAATGACCCGCACGCGGCCGCAGTTCTCGCGGCACGCCTGCCTGGCGTGCCGAACCTGGGCGATCTGCGTGCCGTCGACTTCGCCGTGGTGGAGCCGGTCGAGGTGCTCACCGCGGGGTTCCCGTGTCAGGACATCTCCGCGGCCGGTCGGCGTGCGGGTATCGAGAAAGGCGCTCGCAGTGGACTGTGGCACACCATCCTGGACGCCATTCGCGTTCTACGACCCCGTCTCGTCGTCGTGGAGAACGTCGGTGCCTTGCGCTGGAGGGGCGGCGGTCTCGACCGTGTACTCGGAGGGTTGGCCGAAGCGGGGTATGACGCGGTCTGGCGTTGCGTACGCGCCGCCGACATCGGCGCTGCCCACCGACGTGAACGCGTGTTCCTGTGTGCCGTCCCCCAGCCGCGATGGGACGCGGATGATGCCCACCCCGCAAGCACGCGACGGCGAACCTCGCGGTCCGGTGGATCCGACGCGGCGGCGCGCCGGCGGTCATCAAGTCAATCTCAACGACGCGGTGAACTCCGTCGTGACGACGCATGAGCCGGCTCAGCCCGTGCGGAACCCAGGGCTGATGTCGGCTGGCTGCGCGATGCTGACCGAATTGAAGTCGCTGCCGACTTCGACGGCCTCGGCCGCGAAGAACTGCGGCTGCACCGCGCACGGCGGCGGACCGTCCCAACCCGAGCTCACCCGCCCGGCGCCGACCGACATGCCGGGCGAAACCTGTTGCGCGGCAACAAAGTTCGGGGGGGGGGGGGGGGGCTTCGTAGCTGTCTTTCCCCGGGCGCGTGGGGCGCTGCTGCCGACACCGACCGCGCACGACGGTTCTTCCAACGGTATCTCCGCTGCCACACGACGGGGAGGACCGTCCCTGCTGGACAGTTTACGTTCCTGCCGACTCCACGCGCGACCGACGGTACGAAGGGCTGCCCCGCGCAACGCGGTTCGAAGGGCGACTTGATGTTGCCACCGGTCGTCATCGCGGTCACCACACCCCGCCCTCGACAAGGACGTGAGCGAGCGTGACCGCGGCCCGAACATCCCGCGGTGAACCGGGCCCGGCCCGGTGGGGCGAGTACGCCGCCGCTGTGCACCGCTGGGAATTGCTCCTGCGACGCCCCGCGCCCCACCCGACACAGCCGGGGCGGCACGGCCGCCCGGTCCTCGCACCCGTCTTCGTCGAGTGGCTGATGGGCCTGCCACCGGGCTGGGTCACCGCCGAGCACCTCGGGCTTCCACGTACCGCACAACTGCGGGCGCTGGGCAACGGCGTCATGCCCGCACAAGCCGCCTACGCGCTCAGTCTGCTCCTCGACGACGTAGCCCACCTGCACCACGTGTCCTGCCACGCGCCGGTCGACCCGCGACACGCCCCGGCCCGGCGAGCCACCTCGACGCGCCGTCGCGAGCCCGGTCGCAGCCGCCGTAGTGGCACTCGCTCGGTTGGCTGACGTGCGGCGCTCTATCCCAGCTCACGACTCAACCGAAATCGAAGGAGGTAGCGATGTCCCAGCCCTATTTCCAGGACGACGGCATCACGCTCTACGCCGGCGATGCCACCACCGTGCTGTCCGACCTGCCCAACCGCTCGGTGCACTGTGTGGTCACCAGCCCGCCGTACTGGGGCCTGCGCGACTACGGCACAGCGCGCTGGACCGGGGGGAATTCTGCCTGCCCACACCTGGCCGTGCTCGACCGCGGTGACAACGCCGCTCGTGCCGAACACTCGAGTCAACAGCGTCCGAACTCGGCGAAGTGCCGCCACTGCGGGGCCCGCCGCGAGGACGAGCAGCACGGCCTGGAACCCTCTCCGCAGGACTACGTCGACCGGCTGCGCGGAGTGTTCCGCGAGTTGTCCCGGGTCCTGGTCGACACCGGAACGGTGTGGCTGAACCTCGGCGACTCCTACTCCGCCGAACCGCCCGGACACGTCGCCGATGGCATGCGCGCGAGCACCCTGTCCGGGCGCGCCGCGGCGGCCACACTGCGCGAATCCGTCCGCCGCGCCGGAGTGCACCGCACCCGGGCACTGCCGAGGAAAAACCTTGTCGGCATGCCCTGGCGCGTCGCGTTCGCACTGCAGAAAGATGGGTGGATCCTGCGCAACGCCATCGTCTGGCACAAGCCCAACGCCATGCCCGAGTCCGTGCGTGACCGCCTGTCGAACCGGTACGAGATGGTGTTCTTGCTGGCCAAGCAGCAGCGTTACCACTTCGACCTCGACCCGATCCGCGAGCCACTCGCCCGCCCCGAGGCACTCGAGGAAGGCAGCGTGATCGGCGGAGCCAACAAAGGACGCCGCGCAGGAGTCGACGCCACCGCCCGCCGCCGCGGGCAAAGTGTGTACGGCAAGTACCACCACCGCGACCCCTTCGTCAGCAAAGAGCACGGCGTGGCGATGGTGCCGACCGGAGCCCGCCACGCTGCGGCGCACCCGCGCGGCAAGAACCCCGGCGACGTCTGGTCGATCACCACCCGCCCGCTACGGGAAGCGCACTTCGCCGCCTTCCCGATCGACCTGCCCCTGCGGTGTATCGCCGCAGGGTGCCCCGACGGCGGAACCGTGCTCGACCCGTTCAGCGGCGCCGCCACGACCGGCCTCGCCGCCCGCCAACTCGGCCGCTCCTACATCGGCATCGAGCTGAGTCCCGAGTTTCACGACATCGGGCTGCGACGCCTCGGCCTCGCTTACAAGAGCAGGGCAGCGTGACGCCGTCGCTGTACCACCAAAGCAAGGACTTGATTTCTACGCGACAGACGCCGAGAGCCGACTCAGTCGCCGCTTCACCGGTATCGATACGAACGTCGCCTATCACCAGATCGTCATGCGGCGCTTCGCGGAATCAATGGTGACCCTATGACTACGAACGTAGCGCACGGGCCCACCCGTTAGGGGCCTCCGTTCCAGGCCGCTTGAGGTTAGGCTTCTGGGCCCCGATTCTCTGAGGAAGGCGGTGACCTGTGACGTCAGGAGATTACGAAGGGAAGCCGGAGTGCATGTCCGGACCCGTCGGCAACGGTCGGTTGCCAGTTCTGGTCAGTGCCCGCCTCGCGGGACCGGGAGTCGATCCGTGACTGACGGACTACCTCAGCGTCTGCCTGGTGGCGAGTTGCGGGTGATCCCACCGGCTGGGCCTCCGCAGTTGCATCCGGGTGCCGCGCGAGCCCTGCTCCGGCTGCTGGTCAATGTGCAGAAGAGCCGGGCAACCGACCAGCGCCGGAACGGAGCACGGGCACTGGCCCAGCACAAGTGGAAGGCGGCCTAGCGGTGAGGTTCGCGTTCTATGGTCGCGTCTCGACCGAGGATCAGCAGGATCCCGAGGCGTCCCGGAACTGGCAGTTGTCGCGTGCGCGGGCGTTGACGGATCGCCACGGTGAGGTCGTGGCCGAGTTCTTCGATGTGGGGGAGTCGCGGTCGATTCCGTGGAAGCGGCGGCCCCAAGCCACGTTGTTGCTGAGCGCGCTGCGCGATCCGAACCGCGGATTCGACGCGGTGGCGATCGGGGAGCCGCAGCGGGCGTTCTACGGCAATCAGTACGGCTTGACCTTTCCGGTGTTCGTGCACTACGGGGTGCAGTTGTGGGTGCCGGAGGTCGGGGGAGCGGTCGATCCGGACTCCGAGGCACACGATCTGGTGATGTCGGTCTTCGGCGGGATGAGCAAGGGGGAGCGCAATCGGATCAAGATCCGGGTGCGCTCCGCGATGGCGGCGCAGGCCAGCGTGGAGGGACGGTTTCTCGGCGGTCGCCCCCCGTACGGGTATCAGCTGGCCGATGCCGGTCCGCATCCAAACCCGGCCAAGGCCGCGGACGGGAAGCGCCTGCGCCGGTTGGAGCGGGACCCGGTCACCGCGCCGGTGGTGTGGCGGATCTTCTCCGAGTACGTGGCCGGTCGGGGCATCTTCGCGATCGCCGAGGCGCTGACCCGGGATGACATTCCCTCGCCCTCGGCGTACGACCCGGCGCGCAACCCACACCGGTCGGGGATCGCCTGGTCCAAGGGCGCGATCCGGACGATCCTGTCGAACCCGCGGTACACCGGTCGGCAGGTGTGGAACAAGCAGCGCAAGGACGAGGTGCTCATCGACGTCGAGGACGTGGCGCTGGGGCATGAGACGAAGTTGCGCTGGAACGAGCGGGACCAGTGGGTGTGGTCGGACGACTTGGTGCACGAAGCGCTGATCGATGTCGAGTTGTTCGAACGCGCGCAGCAGGTGATGGCCGCCAAAGGGGCGGGCCGCAACACCCGCGAGCGGCATCGCACAGTTCACCGATACGTGTTCCGTGGCTTGCTTCACTGCGGGTTATGCGGGCGGCGGATGCAGGGACAGCAGAGCAGGGAGTCGCTGTACTACCGCTGCCGGTTCCCCAACGAGTACGGCCTGGCGAACAAGGTCGAGCACCCGCGCAACGTCTACCTCGCCGAGCGGGAGCTACTCGAGCCGCTGGATCAGTGGCTGTGCACTGCGCTAGCGCCGCACCGGCTGACCGAGGCGATCAACGAGATGTGCGATGCGCAGTCGGACCTCGAGATCGATCCGGCCGCTGTGGCTGCGGCTCGGGCGATCGAGGAGTGCGACCAGAAGCTGATCCGCCACCGAGCGGCGCTGGAGGCGGGCGCGGATCCGCAGCTGGTAACCGGCTGGATGGCTGAAGTTCAAGCCCGCCGCGCCGAGGCGACGGCCCGGTCCAGGACAGCGGGCGGCCGTCGGCGGATGTCCGCTGAGGAGATCCAGGGATTGGTCGAGGCGCTCGGGAGCATCCGGCAGGTGCTGACCGAGGCCGATCCGACGGACAAGGCGGAGGTGTACCGCCAGCTCGGGCTCCGGCTGACCTACCAACCCGGTAAACGAACTGTGCGAGCCGAGGCTACGCTCGACTCGCACAGTTGGGGTTATGGAACGTGTCCGAGGGGCGATTTGCACACTAACCACACGGCTCGCCCTGATGTAGAAGCTGGGAAGCGGCCTCTTCAACAGTTGTAGAAGTCGGCCATGGACTCCAAGCGGTGAGTGGCCGGACCGGTCTGGCAGGCTTACACGGTGTTTGCACGTGATGATAACGGTGTTGAGTTGAACGCTGAGTTCTCCGTGTTCGCCGGCGGCGAGCACCTGAGCTTGGTGCTGGAGAGCGCTGGCGGCCGGGGGGGTGTCCCTATGGGTTTGTCAAGCGGCTGCCGCGGTGTGGGCTGGTTCGGGGTGTCGGTAGTGGGTGCCGGTGCGGAGCATGGCGTAGAGGACGTCGCAGCGGCGTCGGGCGAGGCAGATGAGGGCGGCGTTGTGTTTCTTGCCTTCGGCTCTTTTGCGGTCGTAGTAGGTGCGGCTGGCCGGATCGTGCAGTGCGGCGAAGGCGGCGAGGAAGAACGCGCGTTTGAGTTTGCGGTTGCCGGTGCGGGCGGGGTGTTCGCCTTTGATGCTGGTGCCCGAGGCGCGAGTGACCGGGGCGATGCCGGCGTAGGCGGCCAGGTGTGCGGAGCTGGCGAAGTTGGAGGCGTCGCCGATTTCGAGCAGGATGCGGGCGGCGGTCCTGACCCCGATGCCCGGCATGGAGGTCAGGACCCCGGCAAGAGGGTGCGCATCGAGTATCTCCTCGACCTCGGTGGCGAGCTGTGTGCGTTGCTGGAGCACGGTTTTCAGGCTGTCGGCGAGTCTGGGCAGCACGGTGTCCGCGGCGGTGGTTCCGGGGACGGTGACAGTCTGCTCGCCGAGCGCGGTCATGATCGCCTCGACCAGTTTGTCGCCCATGCGCGGGGCGTGGGCCTTCGCTATCGCGGTGAGTTTGCGGCGCCCGGCCTTGCGGATTCCGGTGGGGCCGCCGCAGCGGGACAGGATTTCCAGGACCGCCGGATGACTGATCTTCGGGCCGATCGCGCGTTCGAGGGCGGGATGGACGCCGGTGAGCAGCCCGCGGATGCGGTTGCCGAGGCGGGTGGCCTCACCGGCCAGGTCGTCGTCGAAGCCGACCAGCACCTCCAGCTCGGCCAGGGTGTCATCACCGACGTCGACCGGGCGCAGCGTGTGGGGCAGCGAGCGGGCCGCATCAGCGATGATGAACGCGTCGCGGGCGTCGGTCTTCGCCCGCCCGGGATAGAGGTCGGCGATCCGGCGCATCGCCAGTCCGGGCAGATAGGCGACCTGGTGCCCGTGGGCTCGTGCGACAGCGACCGGCAGCGCGCCGATCGTCGCGGGCTGATCGACGACCACCAGCAGCGGCCCGTGGCTGGCGAGTTTGTCGAACAGCGCTCGCAGTTTGGGTTCGCTGTTGGGCAAGGGGCCGTCGTGCAGCCTCTTCCCGGCCGGGTCCAGGCCCACCGCGTGGTGGGACTCTTTGCCGACGTCAAGACCGAGGAACACGCCGAAACTGCTGCTCATGCACGCGTCTTTCGTCCGTCGCGGGTGGTCGCCGGTCAGGCATCGATGGCCGGCACCCACGTTACGACGAGACCTACCCGGCGGGGTGGCCGTGTCCCTATCAGCGGTCCCTCGATGCCGCCAGGCCCAGTGACACCACCCCCCGGATCATGGACTCGACTGGGGGCATCAGTCATGCCGAACCTGGCGACCACAGCTCCTTGATCAGGAACTACGAAAAAGGTAACGGGGGGCGGCGGGTCGAGGCCGCGCAACGACCAGTATGTGCCGGCGCTGACGCTGCTGCTTGATCGGCTTCGTGACCGGCAGGCGGTGTTGGTGTCCGGTGTGGTGGCGTCGGCGCGGACCGCGCACTTACCGGAAGAAGACCGCAGTATCGTCCCGGTCCCGGTCGAGTTGGCTGTGCAACGCGACATTGATGAGGTGCGGCTGCAGATCACCCGGGCGCAGGGGCGAGTTGGCCTGCCGGATGGCGCGGCGAAGGAGGGAAACAACCGAAAGCGGATCGAGCTGCGCCTGGCGGTACCTGGCTACGGTCCAGATGACGCCGGGCGGCTCGCGGCAGATCTCGCTGCACCCGCCAAACCGGTCTCGAACACAGTACTGCCGCCGGCGGACGAGTTGCTCCACGATCTCACTGGCGAGACTATCCTGACCGTGGCAGGCCGGCCGAACAAGATCCTCGGAGTCCAGGAAGGAGCGGCGCTTGTGGCGACCGACCGGTCGCCCGAGGGACAGCCGGTCGCGGTCGCCGACGTCCAGCACGGGCTCGACTTGCTCGGCGAGCGTGGCTCGGTCCAGGTTTCGGTCGACGTACTCGGTCACCGAAGCGCTTTCGTAGGGGCCGTACTCGCAACTCTGCCGCACGTTCGTGTCACCCCGTCTCCGGCGACGGTGACGCTGGCCGGCCTGGGTGACGAGCCCGAAGCGGGCGACAGTCACTTCGGGGAACTCGACGTGCTCGCGCAAGTCAAGGTACGGACCGAACAGGCACAATTGCGCCGGCTGCTCGGAGAAGGTCGCGAGTGCGCGCCCTGTGCGTTGTGCGGCGACGAATTCCCGGTGCGATTCCTGGTCGCCGCGCACGTGAAGAAACGCGCAGCCTGCACCGACGCCGAACGACGGAATCTCCGCGACATCGCAATGCTCGCCTGCAGCTTCGGCTGCGACGCTCTGTACGAGTCGGGGTGGGTCACCGTCGACGAAACTGGTCGTATCCAGACTGTAGAACTCGACGAACTTCCAGCCGGGAGTCTGAAACTGCGCCTGGTACATCTGGCTGGTCGCCGTTGCGAGGCCCACCGGCCGGAGTCTGAGCCGTACTTCGCTTGGCACCGCGCGACCACCTTCCGCGGCAACCTCGCCAGCCGCTCCAGACCTTCGACGCCTGCGAGCTAGCCAATAACTTCCAGCCCGTTCTGCGTGGTGTTCGACTTGCGCGGTTCGGAGGGAGAAGGTTCACGCCTCTATGGATCGCGTTGCGCTCACTCTGGAAAGTTGCGCCGACGATCTACGGCGAACCGTTCCCGTCCGCAGGGGACCGCACTTCGTGACCTGCGGCGATACCGCGCGAAACAGCATTTTGCGCGACCAGCTTGGCTTTGCGGGCGGACACCCCCGCGCCGTCCTCGGCGTTGGCTGGACCGCGGCTTCAGGATGGACGATGAGCACGTCCTGCGTCGGATCGACAGCCGCGGCCCGTCGGCCGCGCAGGTGCGCCTCGTTCGACGCCTCGCTCCAGGGCGTCAATCCTTATGCGGGATTTGGGGAGCCGTTGCGGCTGGATCGCTCGGAAGGGCCACGACCCACTTCGTGCCGTTGGCGTCTGTGAAAGTGCCACGGTCGCCGTGATGGGGCTGGTAGGGCACTAGACGCGCACTCACGAACTCGCCGTCCCCGGGAACGGGTAGGCCGAGACCGGCTGCGGCCTTCTGGTGCAGTCCATACTGGCCGAGGACGACGACGCCGCGATCGGCGAGGTCGCGTGCTCCGCCGCCGCTGCGCGCGCGGCGCATGAAGTCAAGCTGCTGCGCGACCGTTCCGACAACGGCCCTTCGGATGATCCGTCCCTGTGCCCGCAGGAACAGCTCCTTGAGCCGCCGTTGTCCCGATGGCTTGCTGAAGATCGCTTCAATGTCCGCGGGCGCCAAGCGCAGCAGGACGTTCTCTGGCAGTGGCGCGTCCTGGAAGAGCCAGCGGATGTTGTCTCGGCCGAGCAGGTTCAGCGTGGCTTTGACGTCACGGTTACGTCCTGCATTGAGGTACTCGTTCCGAGCTCGGACGATGCCAAGGCTCCAGACACCGTCCTGGTCACTGGCCGCGACGACCATGCAGAGCTTGCCAAAAGCTTCCGGCGGGATCATCCAGCTCTTGCCGTGGGAGTACTTGCAGTCGACGTCGATGTCGGCGATCGAGTAATCGAGTTTGTCACCGTCAGTGAAGTTGAACTCGCGTTGCAGGTTGATCTCGACCAGGGTGCCGCAGTGCGTCTTCTCGGTCTTGTGCAGCTGGTCCCAGCGGTACCGGCCAGTGTTCGGGCCGTCCAGCAGCATGTTCAGCGTCCGGCGGATCGCCAGTGCGGCTCGCCTCTTGACGTCTGGCGTGGCCAGCAGTACAGCCTTGACTTTGTCCAGCTCAGGATCGGTGTCTTGAAAGAGCGGTTCAATCACGCCTGGAGGTTATCGGGAGCCTGCTGTCAGCCGCGGCGCGCCGTCTGAACAACAGGCGGATCACGATGGCTTCGTGACTGAGGGAGCGCACGAGACGGGACGCAGGAGCTAGCGGACATGCCTAAAAGCCGCGCGGTACCGCGGCTGTCTGCGCTAGGTTGCCGCAGCACGGATTTACGTCGAGGGGACAAGCGTCAGTGGAAACTAGCGCAGACGAGGTACGGAGCACCTTCCTGGTGACCCCGCAAGCGCGGGAAGCATACTACACGCGCTGGGAGGACAACCCGAAGCGAATCAAGCACGGTGTCGTCGCAGCCATGCGCGATCACACGACCAAGGCGATCTACGACTGTTCGACGGTGACGTTCGATTGGATCAAGCAACACCATAAGCACCCGCTCGGGGATCTGAAGAAGAGCGAGATAAAGCACATCGTCGCCGCACGCGACTGGGAACCCAGTTTCGCGTTCGTGCACTTGTTTCATTTGTTGCTAGAGGATATCGGCCGCCCGCCGCTATGGAGCGAGTTCGACCAATTTGTCTACGGAACCCATCGTGGCAGGGAGATGTTCGGCGACGAACGAGCCGAATGTGAAGCCAAGATCTTCAATGAGGAACTTGCCAGGATCACTAGCAAGCACCGGCGCGTGATAGACCCGGAGAACCGAGCGCGATACCTGGCCAAAGGGTCACTTGACTGGCGGATCGGCAACGCCTACTACGGGTTCATGCGAGAAATGTATACCGCGGTCGCGCTGCGCGAGCGGGGTCTGGACGTCCGGGTGCACCCACTGGCCGACGCCAACTTCCGTGCGGACGGGTGGGTCGGTAACGCCATTCTCAGCGTGTTTGTCATTAACCCAAGGTTCAAGATGGCGGACCAGCAGCGGGCAGAGGTGGTCCAGCGCGGTCGCAAGAAACACGTGGAGGAGCTATTCCCCGGTGGTCAGTTCAGCTTCGCCGCCTTGACTATGGACAGCGCTGAGGAGCACGGGGAGTTTCATTTTCCCACTCCAGCCGAGCTTGACAAGGTCGAACGGCAGTTGCGAGGCAAGGGTTGATCTGATGCTGGAATCCGAGGATGAGTCGGCCGGTGTGGTGAGACGGATCTTCGCGGAATACTTGGACGGCAACGGTGACCGGTCGATTGCGAGCAGGATTAACGGGGTTGGGATCCGCGTCCATCGGCATGACGGCCGGGTCAGAACCGGCACCGGCCGACTGATGGCTGGCAGGGTAGCGCGGTTCGGTCCATTTGGAGAATCGGTACGTTGCTTGCTCGTTCTTCGGGCGGTGACTCGACGAAAGATGCCGCTTGACCCCCGACGATGTGGCTACAGAAAACGTCGCCCGCTTGCGGTGATCCTCAGTGGAGCGTGTCGGTCGGTCTCGGCGGCCAGCGCATCTGGACTTTGCCGGCGCGGAGAATCTCACGCGGGCGCAGTTTAAGTGGATGGCCAAGCGGCTAGCTGCGAAGAATCAGCGGAGAAGCGGCGGTCGGATCGTCTGGCAGGGCGATGGCCCACTCGATGCCACTCGAATTGGTGAAGGTCTTGCGACTGCCGTGGTGGATGTGCTTGCGCACCAGACGCACACGCTCACGAACTCGCCATCGTCAGGAACAAGCACGCCGAGATCGGCGGCCGCCTTCTGGCGCCGCCGCGTGTGAAGACCAGCTGCTGCGAGACGGTGCCCACGGCGGCCCTGGGCGGTCCGTCCCGGGGCTGACGAACAGCTCCTTGAGCTGCCGCTGCCCTGAGGGCTGGTTGAAGATTTTCTCGATATCTGTTGATGGCAAGCACAGCACGACATTTTCTGACAACGGTGCCTTGCGAAACAGCCAGTGGTCGGCCCATGCCGATGATTGATCATCGACTGGCGCCAGCGTGGCCCTGAAGGAAGGCTGACTTCTATGGATTCCTCACGAACTTATCACGGTGCGCACGGTCTGTAACGTCCGGCGAGCAAGCAGCGACAGCCCAGGCACGAGATCGACATGGATGACATCGGCCGTTCATCGCGGCACAACGAGTCACCGGACGAACCGCGGAAGTGATCCGAGGAGAAAGCTGGGGGTGTAGGCCATGAGCACCTCCTGTCACCCAGTCAGGGCGGACGTGCCAGGCAGCCTAGTTGGCTACGCGCGCTGGCAGCAGCTGCTCGCGGCCGCATTCTTTCGACGCGGCGCCCCTTTTATGCTGTTCGTTGACGACGACGAACTGCAGCGGCTGCTTCCTGCAGGCCTTGGAGGAGCGGCTGCATCATTGTCTGCGGCGGTGGCCGAGGAGGTCGACGTCGACCGCGGGAAGCTTATGTTCGACCGGCTAAGCCAGAAGCAGGCTGAGTGGCAGTGCGGCGACCGACGGACGCCGCCGCCGACATTGCCACTTCTCGCGCTCACCGTTCTCGCAGCCACCCGTATGCATCGCGACACCGAGAACGCGGCGAATAACTTCTACGTCCGCCTTGTCCAAGTGCTCGCCCCTGATGCGGACAACCGCGCTCGACAGCGCATCCGGACCGCACTGCGTGAAGACGGTGCATTCACTCAGGTCGTGACGATGTGGCGCACTCTGCACGACTGGCTGACCAGCACCGACGGTGAATTCGGTATCTCGACGATCGTGGACCATCCGGATCTGACACGGATTGGGTTCCCGCTGTCGCAGGCCGTCCTGCGCCGCACTGACCGCGCCGAGCTTACCCGGTTCTTCGCCGCGCTCGACTTGAAGTCCCGCGGCATGCCCGCTCCCGGATCATTGTTGTCCCAGCTGAGACTGTGGATGGCTCGGCCTCGTGGGTTCAGCGAAGCGTTCTGCGAAACGGTCCATGATCCGGTGCGAGCGAAGTTTCTGGAACCGACGATCGTCCGGCTCGCGCAGCATTGGGATGGACGCATCGTCACCAATGAGGGGCTCCGCCGACTGGAAATCAGGCTAGTCCTCGATTTAAGAGGTCAGACCGCCAGGTGGGCTATTACAGCCGCAGATGGCGTCGATACAGACGTCCTGCAAGGCGAGATCGATGACCAGCGGTACGAAGTCGCCATCTCCCGGGACCCCTACGCCACCCTGTGCGTCGTCGACACGGTTATTCCCGCCTCGCCTCAGGCTCTCAGAAAGGGGGTACGCCTGCAGGGCAAGCAGAGTTCCGCCTACTTCCCACCCAGTCCCGTAGTCGTTCTCGCCGAGGACCCTGACGCTGGCGGATGGCTATCCTGCCACTCAGTGGTCCCATACGAACAGCATCTAATCGCTGCGTGCGACGAGTTGGCCTCCCACATCGAGCGGGTACTGCTGCACGCAGCTGACCCTGGGTGGCGGTCTGTACGGCAGGCGCCTGCCCGGCAGTTGTTACCGGGGTGGAGGATTTTCACGGCTGTCACCTTCAGTGACGCGGGCCGCCTGGATCAGGTGTTGAGCGGAACGCCGGTGTTGCGATCCACCTCGGTCCGTCCTGACGTCGTCGCACGGCCTCAGCTAGTGAAGGGACTGCCGCTGGCCAGACACTTGGGCCGTAATTTTTACCTTGATGGCGGGGAACCTGACCTGCTGCTGCCTAGCGGTGAGCTAGCCCGCAAGGTCACCGCCGCACTAGACGGCGTCAGCCAGCAGCCGCCGTTCAGCGGGTCCGGCTTTCCGATCCCGCTGCGCCGTATCGGGCCACTAAGGACCGGGGAGCACAACATCCAGGTCGACGGGGAACGGCTCGTATTTCACATCCTGGACGCCGAGCCCTCCAGCTCCCCCGCCCGATGGGGCGGGATCGGCTGGGACGAGCAGGGGGAACTGACCGATGACCGGACGGTGTATCAGGTGTGTGGAGCGGAGGTGACTGGTCCCGAGGCCCCGGAGCCGTTGCTCGCCCGGCGTGGGCAGGACCAGACCTGGCTGCTGCATCACAACGGCGCCTGTCAGCAGGTACCGGAGCCTGCGGCCGCGTCGGCGGTGTCCAGGGTGCTCGATGCCCCGTCCTACTACTTCGAACTCATCCCAAGTAACACCGCCGCGTGGCTGGCCCAGCGTCGCGGCGACCACTGGCGGATCCAAAAGGTGCGCCCCCACGAGCCTGTGTTCACCCGGCTTGATCCCGAATCCCGGGCGCTGTGGCACCAGTTTGCCAGATACGAACTGTCGGGAGAGCCGCTCTGGGATGAGTATCGCCAGGAGTGGGAGCGGCACCGTGGACGCTGACCTGATGCTGCGCTGGATGAGCGAGACCGGGGCGGGCGGCATCCGTAGCCTGCGCGACCATCTGACATGGCTGGCCCGCACGTCAGACACGGACGCCACGGCCGCCGCGAGCGGGCGCTGGGTACGGGAACTGCTTGCGCTCGGCCACGCAGAAGTGTGGTGGGAGCAGGACCGCTGGGCAACAACTCCCTCTGTGATAGCACGGCTGCCCGTCGCCGACGGCACCGCCGTCGTCACCGGTGCTCGGCCGACCGGGATAGCAGAAAAGCTGCAGGCCAGCGAGGTCGCCTTTCACGTCCACCACACCGAGCCGGCAGATGGCGACCTGCCTATGCCCGCCTCCTGGCTTATCCAGTTCGACGACGTAGCCGTGCTGCGAGAGGTGGCGGCCAACGTCGGAGCCCGGTACGCGGGGTGCGCGGCCATTCGGCTGGCCGCGCATCTGCCAGTAGCCAGCCTTGGCCGTCCCTCGCCACCGCCCGCCCGGGTGACTGACCTGGAGCGACTCAACCCCAGCGGACGGTTCGTCCGCGTAACGGACAAGTCAGAACTCGACGGCCTCTATCGCCTGCGGGCGAACGGCCGCGTAGTCCACCTCTACCGCCACCGAGGCGAGTGGTTGCATACCGATCGGGCCACGGGGACTTTCATCGACCTCGCCCGTCGCGGCACCCGTGTACTGCGCTGGCGCTCCGAGGGCCGCGAAGGACGGACGCACATCGGGACGCTCTTCGTGGACCAGCACGCTATGCCCTTACCGGCGTTGCAAGCCAGGGCTCTGACACTATGCAGCGGCCGCGCACCCGACGTCAGCCACTCCGCGCAGACGAGCAGCTACAGCAACGTGCCCCTCGCGATTGCGAACCAGGTTGCCGAATCGCTACATCAAGTCATCGAGCAGATTCCCTGAGCCGAGGAGGCGCGAACACCTGTGACCGCTCCGCAGAATGAGCCCGGACGCCGCCTCAGCGCGCTCGGAACCTTTGAACGCTTGCGCGACGCCTACCTGCGGTACTACGACACGCCCTTCGGTCTCGAAGACCGCCGCCTGGAAGAGGAACGACGCCTCCTGCTCGACCGGGACGGCGGCATCTACCGGCTCCCGCTGCTCGAGCTGCGGCCCGAGTATGTGGACGTGGGACGTTCCCTGGCCGATTCCATGAGGGCCGCTGGGGCGCCATCGGAACTGGCCGAGTTCGCTTCGGCTGGGCTCGTTCCGCCCGGCCGCCCTCTGTACCAGCACCAGGAGGACGCCCTAAGAGCTGGACTCACCCACGGCCAGAACATGGTGATCACCGCAGGTACAGGATCGGGAAAGACTGAGTCCTTCCTGCTGCCCATGCTAGCGGCGCTGCTGGCCGAATCTGCGACTTGGAAAGGAACGCGCGCGCCGGAGGCCAACCGATGGTGGCGTTCGGACAAGGCGGCGTTTCAGGAGCAGCGGGCTGGCGAAAGCGGCCGAACCAAGGCGGTTCGCGGCCTGATCCTCTACCCAATGAACGCTCTCGTCGACGACCAGCTCACCCGCCTGCGCAAGGCGCTCGACAGCGACGCCGCGCGCAGCTGGCTGGACGCTAATCGTGGCGGGCACCGTTTCTACTTCGGCCGCTATACCGGCGCCACCCCAGTCACAGGTCATCCCGACAACGACCTCGCCGTGAAGGACCTGCGCCGGTACCTGCGGCGAACCGAGGAACGCGGAAGGCAGGCTATAAAGCGGTCCCGGGACGAAGGGCGTGTAGACATCGAGTACTTCGTGCCCCGGCTTGACGGCGCGGAGATGCGATCCCGGTGGGATATGTCGGCCGCGCCGCCGGACATCCTCATCACTAACTACTCGATGCTCAACGTTATGCTGCTGCGTGAGCGGGACGGCCATTTCTTCGACTCGACGCGCGCCTGGCTCGACGAGGCCCCGGAAAATCGCTTCACGCTTGTGGTCGACGAGCTGCACATGTACCGCGGCACCGCGGGAACCGAAGTCGCGTACCTCATCCGTACCCTGAAGAACCGCCTCGGGCTGCACCAGCGACCAGACAAGCTGCGGATCCTCGGCGCCTCGGCGTCCCTCGAGCCGGGCCGTGACGAGAAGTACCTGCAGGAGTTCTTCGGTGTAGGCGCCGACACATTCCGCTTTGTCGCTGGTAAGTTGGTTCAACCGCCCGCAGGAGCGCAGCCAACTGCAGATGAGGTGTCGCGGCTTGAAGTCGCGCCGCCGGAGCAGGTGGCTGACCTGGCGCGCAAACTGGGAGTCCTGAACGCGTTGCGTCGAGCCTTCCACGAGCCAGACGGTAAAGCTGGCACCACTGCTGTGGCGAAACCTGCCGCTGCGCTAGCTAAGAAAGTCTTCCCTGGAGTCCGGCACGAATCCGCAATTCCGGTCTTGCGACGCATCCTCGACAGTATTGCCGCAGTCCCAGCAGCTGGTGATCCCAAGCTGCGAGCCCACCTCTTCTTTCGCAACGTGCCAGGAATGTGGGCATGCACCGACCCGCAGTGTCCCGATATTCCAGGTGGAAGCTACCCCGGACGAACGGTGGGCAAGCTGTACGCCGAGCCCGCAGCGCGTTGCTCCTGCGGAGCAAGAGTTCTGGAATTGTTGTATTGCCAAAACTGCGGCGATGTACTGCTGGGCGGTTTCGCTCCACATGGTGCCACCCAGCGAAGCAGCGTGGACACCATGCTCCTGGCCGACATACCCGAACTGGCGAAACTGCCAGACCAGGTCAAGCTCGAACGCACCGCCGCAAACTATCTCGTCTACTGGCCTCGGCCGGTACCGGCCCTGTCCCAGCTCGATGAGATCAAATGGTCGGTTGATAAGGAATCAGTGGAGTATGGCTTCCGGCGTAGTGTCCTGGATCCGCTAAAGGGTGAACTCAGGAACACGCCGGACCAGTCCACAGGCTGGAGCTTCCATGTGAAATCCAGGCGCACCAAGACGGGTACATTCCGCAGAGAGCCAGAGTCACTCAGCCCATATCCAACCCGCTGTCCCGCGTGCGGTGACGACTGGGAAATTAAGTACGGTCCAAACCCTCTTCCTCATACCGACAAGCGGCGGCAACGCTCACCGATCCGGGGAATGCGAACGGGTTTCGAGAAAATCAATCAGGTCCTCACCACCGAGCTAGCGGGAGACCTCGCCGACGATGAACGTAAGGTCATCGTCTTTACTGACAGTCGCCAGGATGCAGCGAAACTCTCTGCCGGCCTGGGCTTGCGCCACTATCAGGACTTGTTACGCCTGCTGCTCTACACCGAGCTTCAGCAGCATGGTGATCCAGCCGCGGACCTGACCGTCGCGCAAAGTCACTACGCCCGGGCCGAACGCAGTACAGAGTCTTGGGCGGCCGTACGACGGCTAGACGAACGAGATCACGCAACTTTCCGGGAGCTACGCGAGATCTGGGAAGGTGCGCCAGACGCAATCCCGGCCCGGGAGGAGACGCTGATCTCCCAGCTATCCCGGCCGCTCACCCTATCCGAACTGGCTGGCAAAATCGCCACAGAGCTGGCGTCGCTGGGAATCAACCCCGGAGGACCGCGCGCGAGCCTCCAAAACAGAGGAAGCAAGCGGGACGCTACCACGTGGACGACTCTCTATGACTGGAGCACCACGCCACCACGCCTCCGCGGAAACCTCAGCCCCATCCAACAGGGCCTAAGCGCTGATATTCAGGATTCGCTACTCGAAGAAATGCTGAGCGGCCTATTCTCGGGCAGCGGCCGGGACTTCGAGTCCCTGGGACTGGGATGGCTCACCCTTCACGACGACCTCGGACCAGCCGAAGGAACAGCCACGACACCCACCGCCTACGCCAGGGCGGCTCTGCGTGTGCTGGCCGACCAGCGCCGCTTCAACGGGCTTCGCAACGGACGAACCGACCCGACCCCGCGCCTGCGCCGCCTCTGGGAGGAGATCGACCGACACGGTGGTCCGTCAACCGAAGAACTCCGCGACATCGTCTCGGCCCGATGGGGTGATGCCGTCAAGGAGTACGTGATCGACCCGGCCAAAGTGACCTTGCGTGCACCTGCTAATCGCGCATGGACCTGCACCTCGTGCCTGCGGCAACACCTCACCATCGGCTGCGGCCGCTGCACGAAATGCTATGCACCGCTGCCAGATGAGTCGTCCGAATTAAGTGTCGACAGCGACTACTACGCGTGGAAGGCCACGACAGGAAACGGCAAGTTCCGGCTTCACTGCGCCGAGCTTACTGGCCAGACTGATCGCCTCGACGCCCAGTCCAGGCAGGCGCGGTTCCAGGGTGTGTTCCTCGATCAAAACGAGCACGAGTTGCCGGACTCGGTTGACCTGCTCTCCGTGACAACAACCATGGAGGCCGGCGTCGATATCGGTTCACTGTCTGCCGTTGTCCTGGGCAACATGCCGCCTACGCGATTTAACTACCAGCAGCGCGTGGGGCGCGCCGGCCGACGGGAAAGTCCTGTCGCGATCGCGCTGACGGTCTGCCGCGGCCGCAGTCACGATGAATACTACTTCGAACGCCCGCAGGCCATCACGAATGACTCTACGCCCGAGCCATACCTCGCCCTCGGCCGGAAAGAGATTTACCTCCGCTCACTCTGCAGTGAGGTGCTTCGGCTGGCCATGGCTGACATCGCCGCCGACACCGTCTCGCGTGGGAGCGATCTGGACTTCACTACCAACGTGCATGGAGCCTTCGGGCGAACAAGCGAATGGCCGGTAATCCGCCCGCTGCTTGAGGCATGGCTAAACGACAACCGCTACGCTGTGACCCGCACCGCCCGCGCCTTGGGCGGTCACACCCCATTCGCAGACACCGCTGCCGACATGGCGCGCCGCCATATTGGCGAGCTCGTGAGCACCATCAACCGGTCTGTTGACAGTGCATCCGGTCACCACGAGCTGAGCCAACGACTCGCAGGACACGGCGTGCTTCCGATGTTCGGCTTCCCCAGCAGCGTCCGCTACCTCCATCTGCACCGGCCCAAGAGCGCGTACCCGTGGCCACCCAGCGGTGTAATCGACCGCGACCTTGCCATGGCCGTAAGCCAGTTTGCGCCGTTGGGGGAAGTCGTCCGGGACGGCAAGGTACACCCGGTTGTCGGGATTACTGCCTTCCGGCCCCAGCGGCCGGCCCCGCAACCCGAACCGGATCCGCTCGGACCTGCCCGGCTCATCAGCGTGTGCCACTCGTGCTCCTACCTCACAGAAGCACCCGCCGACGGTGGATACGATGAGACCGAGACCTGCCCCCGGTGCGACGCGGCGCCAGGCACTTTCAACACCATGCCGCTGCGTGAGCCACTCGGATTTCGTGCTGGACCTCCTCGTGACTTCGATGGGAACTTCGCATGGTCGCCGATATCAATCTCGTCGCGTGCCCACACCGATCTCAGCACCCTGACACAAGTACAAAACAAAGCGGCAGTTGTATACTCCGGTCCCGGACGGCGTTTCGTCATCAACGATAACAGCGGGCAGCTCTTCACGCTGAAACCCGCTTCAGCCGACCACAACAACTGGGGCGGCTACGTCTCGGTTGATGCGATCGAACGGGGCTTGGTGCGCGCCGACGCTACCTCAGGGGATGTCATGGAGGTGGCCATCGGGGCGGTCCAGCCCACCGACTTCTTGTTCCTCGGGCCGCAACAGTCCGCCTACCCTGACCAGGGCATTAACCTGAGGCTCGTCACGAATATGCCACAGCCATCAGGTGCGCGGGATTACGCCGAAGGACGACGCGGCGCGTGGTTCTCTCTCGCGTTCCTGCTCCGCACCACCGCCGCGGCACTACTTGACGTCAAACCGCTGGAGCTCACCGCAGGCATCTACTCCGGCCATGTCAACGGGGCACCTGCGCCGTTCGCGTTCATTGCCGACACCCTCGAAAACGGCGCAGGGTTCAGTAGCCACCTTGGTGACCCCGCTGTGCTCCCGGACCTCCTCGATCACATTGACGGATACCTCGACGAGCTTCACGATCACGAGCACGCGAGTGCTTGCGACGCGTCGTGCTATCGATGCCTGCGCGACTATGGAAACATGGCCTATCATGCCTTGCTTGACTGGCGTCTTGCACAAGACCTCTTCGGCGTGCTGATGGGACGTGGTCTGCGCCAGGATCTAGCACGGGAGGCGACAGCGCTCCAGAGGTGGGCGGATGGGTACAACGCGACGATGATCGAGGGGACTCCCGCGCCGGCCGCGTACCTTGACACCTTCACTGCAGCAGGTGTGGTGGTAGCCCGCCATCCCTTAGAAGGCTCAAACAGGACGCTGATGGCTTCCCGGCTCGCGAAAACAGCCAAAATCGCCAACAGTCAGCACCCTGGCGTGCCGGTCGTGTTTGTTGACACCTTCACGCTCGACCGAGCTCCGGCCAGGGCGGTGGAGATGTGCGAAGAGGCAGAACAAACATCATGAACCGTCACGGGTAAGCGCCGGTCGGCGTGGCAGGTGTTGAGCGTAATAGGCGGTCTCGTGCTCGGTCGGGGTGAGGTAGTCCAGGCGAGAGTGCAGGCGGGCGTTGTTGTACCAATCGACCCATTCCATCACCGCGTACTCGAGGCGCGGGCGGAGCGAGCAGCGGCCAGACTGATCTCGGCGAGCGAGACGAGACGGGTTTCGGCCAGCAAGCCAGCTTCCGCGGTTCGTCCGAAGCCGCCTGGAACCGGCCGCTCTCAGCTGGACCTGCTTCGGCTTCCCCAAGGGCCAGGTGTGTTGTCGGGCGGAGTTTCGCGGCGTTCGCCTGGCCCGTCGGGCCGGGTCCGCCCGAGGTCGTTGGCGGTACCGACGAATACCGGCCAGTACATGTCCACGGTGTCCTCGTCAGGTGAGCGTCCGACAAGTTTGCGCTGCTCGTTGGGGTGCACGAGATTGCGGAAGCCACGCACCGCGCTGGCAATGCGGTAGGCGTCCGTGTCAATCCACTTGAGGCGGTGCGCCACGTAGATCAGCGCCTGGAGATTCAACTTTTCCGCTGTCTTCGCGGGTCGGATGTTCTCGGCCTTCGCTTCCGGTTCGTCCCAGATCGATGCGGGGATGGGCCGGTTCTCCGCCGCGTCGAGCAGGAGCCCCTCGATCAAGCTGCCCAGCAGGATCATCGCCGCCAGGTAGCAGCCGTTGGCACGGCACTTCTCCAGTTCGACCACCCGTTGCTCGAGGACCGGCACCAGGCGCTGGTCGGTCACGATCTCGGCGATCGAGTACTGCAGCTTCTGCCGGCTGATGTCCACCGGCAGGTCTCGCGGAGCCGCGCGACCGGCACGCACGACCGGGCGCAAATCTACATCGAGCTCGACGTGCAGGTTCTCGACCTCCAGGAGGTAGTTGAGGCGCTCGAGAACTTCGTCGGCGGACTCCCGGTCCTGCTGGTACTCACGAGGATCGGTCATCCGCTTCAGCAACTGCTCGATCGCACCGGCATCATCGCGCCGACGCAGCAGCTGGGCGATCGTCCACGCCTTGCGACTCTCGCCGTCGTACTCGCCCACGTCCCAGCCGGCCCGCCGGAAGAAGCCGACGAGAGCCTTCACACTCCGGTAGTACTGCGTGCCATCGGCGCAGATGAGTTCCGCGACCGCGACCAAGGTCTGTTCGTCGATCGACTCCACGATCACTCCTCACCCGATTCGATGCCGTGTTCGCGCAACGTCTGCCAGACGACGGCCAGTGCCTCGTCCGGGTTCAGGATGAACTGGCTGTGGGCGACCCGGCAGAACGGCCAGCCCGCTCGGCGTAGTTCGCGCAGAGCCTCGTCGTCCATCCGGCGACGTTCGGCCGGAAGCCCGGTGTGTTCATCGCACATCACAGCGACGGACATGTCCCGCCCGCGCACGACGATGTCGAGCTGACGCCCGCCGATGTCAAGCTGGGCGTCGGCGTCGTAACCATGGGTCCGGATGCGCAGGTACACCTGCTGCACAAACAGCGATCTGAACGGATCGACGCGCCGTGCGGCCGGGATCTGATCGGGATCAACATCCCGACGCTCGGGGTCTTCCGGTTCACCGTAGGCGCTCAGCATGCGGTAACGGATGTCGTCGCTGGCCAGCTCAGGGCCTAGGGAGGTGACGAGCCAGAGCTGGTCTCGCGCCCGGCTGACGGCGACGTTCAGATACTGCTCATACCTCAGGTTGCTCCGAATGGCATTTGTCCGCCCGGCGGCCACGGTCGCGACGAGCATGACGTCCCGTTCGTCCCCCTGGAAGTTCTTTGCATCACCGACCCGGATGTCCCGGCTCTCGATCTCCGACGCCGCGATCCGCTTCCCAAGGATCCCCCGGATCATCTCGACCTGGCGAGCGCTCTGCAGAGCGATGATTCCGAATTTCTTCTTTTCGTAAGCCGGATCTTTCAGGCAGTCGTGCAGGATGTCGACGACGCGCTCGGCTTCCGGGCGGTTGGTCAGGTTCTCCGACGTTCCGGTGGTGCGCCCGTTGGTGACGACCTCGATCTGGACGGGCTGCAGACGGTCGGCGCCGTGTGGCCGCAGGGGCACCAGTTGGCCGTCGTAGAACTGCTGCGAAGGCCAGGCGATGATCTCCGGCATGCACCGGAAGTGCTCTCGCAGCCGGATGACGGCCGGGAAGGCGCTGCTGAGGATGTTGTAGAGATTGCCATTCGGCAGCAGCATCTCGCGCACGTGCGGGGGCAGGTCAGGGAAGTCGGCCCGCAAGCGCTCGGTGACCCCGTCCAGGAGCCGCGGGCTGTTGAACGGCGTGCACTGCTTGTCGTCACCGACCACGATGACGCGCGGCGCGAGCCACAGCAGGAACAAGGCGGTCGGTTCGGCTTGGCTCGCTTCGTCGACGATGACAACGTCGAAGCTGTTCGCCTCCGCGGGCAGTAGTTCTGCGACCTGGCCGATGGTCATCACCCAGGCCGGCACAGCCTCCTTGGCGGCGTTCATCGCCGATCGCGCGGACTTCCGGTGTTGCCCGGCGTGCCCACCCTTGCCGTGCTGCCGCTTCGAGAAGAATTCGAAGGACTTCAGCCCGCGCTTCGCACCTTCGCTCATCCCCTGCAGGCAGTGCGACCAGGCCTTGGCCGTCGCGAGTTCGGCGGTGGCGGTGAGCAACCGTGCCTTCGCGTCGGCCAGGTCGGTCTCCCACTGGGCGTCGAGACCCGGCTGGTGCCGGGCGCGCAGGAATCGGTCAGCAATCGCCCACGCCCAGGCCTGGTCGATCGCCGCCAGCCGCTTGGCCCATGGGTCGTCGTGCGCAGTCGTCTCCAGCGAAGCCAGGAGCTGTCCGTGTCCTTCCGCGAGTGGAGTGCGCAGCTGCAGCAACCGCCGGTGTGCCTCGATGGTCCGGCGCGCGTTCTCGACCGCGGCGGCGGCGAGGTCGAACCCGGGGACGTCCCGGCGGTCGAAAACATCCGAAAGGTTCCGCAGCTCCGGCGCTGCATCGGGCAACACGGCGGTATCGGCCAACCAGATGCTCACCTGCGTGAGGTAAGCCTCGCGTGGGGCGGCCTCAATGCGGTGCCAGGCGAGAGCCGTCGCATCCCGGAAGGTGAGCCATTGCTCATGCGTCGTCAAAACCGCGAGAACGCCGTGCTTGCCGAGCGCAGTGCGCAGCTCGAACGTAAGCTGTCCGAGCTCCCGCAGCACAGGGAGGGTGTCTTCGGCTTCGGTGAGCCAACGGAGGCGGTCCGTGGCACGGGTCGCCGGGTCCGGGATCACGGCCACGAAGCTCCACGCGTGCTCGACCTCGGTGAGGGTTACCAGGATGTCCAGCACGTCATGGATGGCAGCAGCGCCTTCTTCGGTCCGTGGCTCACGGTGCCGGTACGTGCATCGCTCCCGCACTGCCTGCGTCTCGCGGCCGAGAATGGTGAGCCGACGGAACCAGGGAGTGCGTACGGCTTGATGGTTTCGCAGTCCGTGTAGCAGTGCCGCTGCCTCGTCACGGAGGTCTCGAAGCGCAGGCTGGTCGTGCTCGGGGAACTGGACGTCTCTCAGCAACGGGTTCCTTGACCGCGCCGAGAGGGCTTCCGCCACGGACGGCCTCGCCATGACGTCTTGCCACGCACTCAAGTTGGTACCGGCGAGCAAGTCGCCGACGGCGCCCTCGAGCCATCGCTGGCTTTCCGAGCTGGCGGCACGCTGGTGGAGATGACGGACAATCTCGGTCACCCGTTCGAGGGAACTGAGCCACCGCTCAAGTTCGGCGGGGGCGACGCGGCCGCAGCGGTCTGCCAGATCACGCGCCTCGTCTCCGACGTCAGGCGGTACCAACTCCGGGAAGAGCTGTGCGGCTTGCTTGACCGCGTCGACCTCCTCGGGCGGCGGGAGGAACTCGGCCGCGCGGATTGGGCCGTCCGGATGCGCTTGGACCAAGACGTGCAGTTCAGCCAGTTCCGAGGAGATCAGCGGGCAGTGCACGGGCGCGTCCGCGTCCAGCGGCGGAAACCAATCGAAGCCGGCGCGTCGTTCTTGAACCAGTGCGGCGATTTCTGCCAGCCGGCCGTCGTACCCGTCGGCGACGGCTGGATGCTTGACGTGCTCGGATTCGCGTAGGTCCGCAAGGGACGCTTCAGCGTCCGCCACCCGCTGCCTAGCCACGGTCCAGCGCTCCTGGGCTGCGTCGACACGCTCGCGCGCTTGGACAGCATTGGTGCCGTTAACGTACTCCGACATCGCCCGAACGCTCGCTTCCAGGTCCCCGGCGCGGCCGTCCTTAGCGCCGGCGAGAGAGACACACAGGTTCTGCATGTCCGGGGGCAGCATCCCGCGGAGCACCCGAAGCGGCTGCTCACGCTGGCTGACGACCAGTATCCGCATCCCTTCGGCCAGCATCGCGGTCAGGAAGTTCGCGATGGTGTGGGTCTTGCCGGTTCCCGGCGGCCCTTGGACGACAGCACCGTTGTCCTGTCGCACCCGGTCGAGAACCAGCCGCTGCTGCCGATTGTGTTCCCGGGAGAAGAGCGGGTCGGTGCTGAGCGTCTTGGCGGTCCCGGCCGCGGCCGTAAGCCACGCCTCTTGCTCGGCTGGCGTCAGGTCGCGGAGGATCTGGACTAAGGCCTGCGGCACCACGACCGCCGGATCGCGCAGCTTGTCCAGCACGTCGTCGAGGAAACCGGCGATGCTGGAGCGGTCTCGCCGCCGGAGGACGATCGCCGGGGCCGCCGACACCGAGAGCCTCCCTGCGCGCTCGCTGTCCGGAGGCCGCGTCGCGTCGCTGTACTGCAGTGACTCCGGGAGCAGTCGCCGGCTCCAATCGGCGAGCCACTTTTCCGCTCCCTCATCGGTAGGCAGCAGATCGGAGTTCTCGACATCACCCCGGATGTCGTCGACCCTGCCCAGCCGTTCCCCCAATACCGGAACGAGGAATCTCCGATCCTCCAGCACCAAGACCGCGTTCTCGTCGACGCCAATGGTCACCCCGGAGTAGCGCTCATCCATCCGGGCGAATAACCGTTTGACCAGCAGGTGGCGGTTGACGCGCCGCCCTGCATCGTCCGTGCCGGAAAGGAGGCCCGCACAGAGGACCAGCTCGAATTCATCATCCTGGTTGGCGAGTTTCTCGGCCACTTGCCGGAACTCTTCGTAGAGCTCACGTCGTGGACGCTCCGCCTCGATCTCGGCCAGCCAGGCGCTCCGCGCAGCCAGCGCCGCGCGATACGCCACAACGAGCGACCCGTCGTCACCGAAATTCTCCACCTGGTCGGCCAACCCAGGCGGCACCCTTGGTTCCAGCACCTCGTGGTCCATCCACTCGCCAGGCGTGACGTAGCCGGTCAGCTGCGACGGCAGTGCCGGAGGTGTCGGCAACGGCACTTGGTCTACGGCGACGAACCCGCCATCGGAACCCGGCTGTGCCCGAAGCACCACGCTGCCGGGCAGGTCCGCCAACCACCAGCTTCGTTCGAAGTTGTCGAGATCGCAGGTGTCGGCCTTGGTCGTGACCGCCATGTCGCGGAGATACTCCACCAGCTTAGTCGCCTCACGGCGGACGTTTGGGTCGTTCGGACGCATCCAGTCCCCATCGCCACACCCGTCCCCTCTCGACGGGCAGTAAGACAGAATCCGACAGCGCCGTGACCAGATCAAGCAAAGATCGGAAACGACCCCGAAATGTACTACCGGCCTTCACGATCGGTAGCCGAGTCACGCTCCGAACCACCTCACCGGACGACTTGCGCGCGGCGAATCTGGAACGGCCGGGCGCACCGCTTACGGTTGTTCAATGCTGGTAACTCCGCGGCCGGGCACCGATCGCCAGAATCTCCTCACGCATCTCCAAAGCCTGCGCGACCAAGCGGCCATTTTGCAGAGTGGCGGCACGGGAGGCGCGTACCAATGGCTGCTCGCGTACCTCAACTGGACGGCGAACGCGGCGAGCGCCCTCGGCGGCCAGGTAAGTGAGGCCGATCTGACTCGCCTCCTTCTCACCAAACGGTATGAGCAACTGCTCAGCGGCGTCGGCACACTGGCCGGCTCGGACACCGTGACTGTCGTCAACCTGCTCGTATCTCTGGAGCTGCGAGAACGCGCTCCCGGTCGATCAGCGCATGCCCACCAGCACCGGCATAGGCCAAAAACGTGCCGATCTGGCAGTTCTCGATCCGTCCGGCGGTTCCGGAGTACTGCCGCTGCACGCCGGCCGAGCGGGTGCCTTTCTTCAGGCACCCGGCGTCGTCGACGATCAGCACCCCCGCCCGGCTCGCCGAGGTGCTCGACCACGTAGTCGCGAACGTCGTCACGGACGCCGTCGATGTCCCAGTCCGCCCAGCGCAGCAGCCGCTGCATCCCGTCCGGGGACACCTCGCCGGCCTGCTCGGCCAGCGTCCACCCGTTCTTCCGCTCCAACCCCGCCACCAGCCCGGACATATACTCCCGCGCCCGGCCCCGCGGCTCCGACCGGGTGAACCGGCCCGCGATCCGCTCATGCACCCGATCCAGCTGATCCATCACCACATCGGCCACCACCAGGACGATCTACCACACGCCACCCGAGTGCCGTTGCAGTACTAGGCCGACGGCCGCGGCCACGGCGGTCAGGTTGTTCAGGAAGATGATCGGGGAGCCGACCACCCCAACGATGCCCAAAATCAAAGAGGCCCACACCAGAGCGGCGAATTTGGCTGGCTTGGTCTGGGGCAAGGGCGCTTGGGCGGGCATGGAGGTCAGACGGCAGCATTCCGGAACAGCGGGCATCCTGGCCATTGGGCCCAAGATCAGCGGATAGTTGCTGACCACGTCAGCCATCACGGTCAGCTTCGTTACGTCCTCTGTATACACCGTGACCTGACTGTCATCCTGACGCCGCAAGGCAGCTCGTGGATACTGTCATCCATCTGTCCAGGGTTGTCAGGTTCTCTGGAATACCAACACTTCGGGCGAGGCGGCGGTCACCCCTTCGCCTCCTTCCGACACGTCTCACTTAGGAAACGGAATGAGCACCCGGCCCGGCAACCGTAACGACATACAACCACCACACGACTTGCTCAGCGTTCAGTTCAACAACTCCAGTTAGGAGGAGTGCATGGACGCCGCTACTTTTTTGGATTGGCCTACTTAGCAGGCGTCTTTGTCAGCTGGGCGGTGTACATGCGCCGTTCCGGCCTGACCGACATCAAGCACGAGCAAGGTGTGACATGGCGGGGATTCCTACTGCCCAATCTGCTTTTCTTCATCTTGACCTGGGCAAAGTCGACCTACTGGCTGCCCACCTTCTTGGTATGGTTGATCTTGTACGCCTTCGGGCTGTCCAGGTGCCCATGGAAGGCGGCAACTTCATTTCAAGGACGACCAGTACGCAAAATATTTCGCATCGGCTACCGGCGCGCTATCCCAGAACTGGGCATACCTGAAGCGGGCGACGAGCCCGCATAACGCGTATCTTTGAAGCACGACTTCAGCTTTTGAGCAAGCTAACTGGCCGGGCAACATCGACAGTCGAGCCCATCGAGGATTTACTACCCAAATGAAAGGCTAGAGCATGGCTGACAACACCGCGCGAGCCCGAGATCAAGTCGAAGGGCACCGAAGGGCTATTCGTGAGCATATCGACAAATGGAAGAGGTACCCTCAGCAGCACGACAAGGATACCGCGCTGAAGACAATCGCAAACGCCCAGGGCCAGATTCAAAAGCTGAAGGATCGGCACCCAACCCTGAAGCGGGACAACTCCTCGGAAGATACATGGCGCCCTCCCCGGTAGGAGCGGTTAAAGAATTATATATTTCCTGCTATAATAGCTAGCAGGAATGCCTTGTAGTCTAACGGTAGGGCGCTCGCCCCTGGAGCGAGAAGTCTTGGTTCGAGTCCAAGCGAGGCAGCCATTTATTCGGGATTAGAAAAATTGGTAAAGTCACCCTGGTTTTGGCCCAGGAGTTTGAGGGTTCAAGTCCTCCCTTCCGGGCCGGTGATACTATCTGACATTCAAGCCCATGTTGATTCCTGGAATTGCAGCGGTGGCGCGAGCAAAGAACTAGCACTGCCCGAACCGAACCCGCCGTACTATACAGCCGTTCTCATGGTACTAGTCGTTCGCCCCCTCGAAGGTGGCGATCATGCTCTTCGCCTCCTCGATCTGCCTACTGTACGTTCCCAGAACCGTTTCTCTCACGCCAGGACTGGCGTCAGCCAATTTAATAACGGCTTCGTCATACTTTTTCTGAGCCTCGGCCAGCATCTGCTTCGAACGTTCAATCTGCTTGTCATATCTTCCCATTTGTTCAACTCCCTCTCCGGGACACTTTCACTCTAATGCGTTGGACAGATTTGTTCGCTGTCACCCTGAACGCACAGCACCTTTCGTCTCTACTGCCGGGGAGTCCTCGTGTAAGACGTTGACGATTATCAATCGTCTTGCGCTGTCGGGCCGTTACAGCGATCGAGATGATGGAGTAGGTGATTTCTTCACAACCTCCGCAACTTGTACCGATACCTCGTCTATCCGCGGCGCTTCGTCTAAGAGGATGTCTCGTAACCCGGTGGGCGACTCGTCGGGCTGATAGTTGATCATGTTGGTGTGGTTCAGGTGATCACAGCGTCGCGGCCGGAGTGGATTGCCCCGTTCACTGGACTGGACCGGGTCAGTTCCGCAAGCTGGTGCGGCTGGTCGCGAAGCGGGGCGGAGACGAGATCGCGGACGGGCGTCCGGGCCGGCAGTGGGCGTTGCCGCTGGCCGACCGGGTGTTGCTGGTCGCGACCTACTGGCGGACGAACCTGACGATGCGCCAGATCGGGCCGCTGTTCGGAGTGTCGCATTCCGCCGCGCACCGGGTGATCGACACGGTCGGGCCGCTGCTGGCGCTGGCGCCAGTCCGTAAACGCCGGGTCGACTCCGTGGCGATCGCGGACGGCACCCTGTCCCGACCCGGGATCACCGGTCGGCGACCCCGTCGAAGAACTACCGGTATTCGACCAACGTGCAGGTCGCGATCGATGCCGAGACCCGGCTGGTGATCGCCACCGGTGACCCGCGGCCGGGCAGCCGCAACGACAGCTGGCACACCGAAGCGGCCCTGGAGAGGTTCCTACCTCGTTAAGGCACGAAAGTGCTCTACGCGGCGTCGGGTCGACGTCACTTGTCGCCTGGAGGACCAGGCCTGGGACGCCGTGATTGTGCAGCACCTGAACCACGCGGCGTTCAGCCGGATAGTCGCGGCTCCGGGTTACCAGCACGTTGTGGCGGGGTCGTTGGTCTTGCCGGGTGATCGCTTGCCGTGGTGTGTCACGCGTCAACGGTTCTCGCGTCGCACCCGTGACAGCCGGCGACGCGAGGGTGGCAAGTATGGAAACTCTTGATCTTCTCAGTGCCTGGGTTCAGGGCGCACGCCAAAGGATTGCTCACCGTCCACAGCGGCGAGCCCGCGGCGCGGTCAGGTTCGCGTTCTACGGTCGGACGTCGACGGTTGAACACCAGGATCCGGTGAGTTCCGCCGCGTGGCAACGCGAGGCAGCCGAAACCTTGATCGCCAGGCGCGGAGTGATCGTGGCGGAGTATTTCGATGCCGGGTGTTCACGGCGGTTGCCGTGGCGCGACCGGCCGGAGGCAGCAGCGTTGCTGGCGGCTCTTCCTGATCCGGATCGCGGGTTCGATGCGATCGTGGTCGGAGAGTACGAACGCGCCTTCGCCGCGAACCAGTTCGAACAGCTGACCCCGACACTCACCCGATACGGTGTGCAGGTCTGGCTCCCGGAGGCCGGCGGACCAGTCGAGGCCGGCAGTCCCCTGCACCGGATGCTCATGACCGTGCTCGGCGCACAATCGCAGCGGGAGGTGCTACGCGCCCGACATCGGACGTTGGCGGCGATGCGCGCCCAGGTACGCATGCAGGGCCGCTACCTGGGAGGGCGGCCACCGTACGGGTACCGCCTGGTCGATGCGGGACCGCATCCGAACCGGACGCACGCCGCCTGGGGGCGCCGACTCCAGCGACTAGATCCGGACCCGGTGACAGCCCCGCATGTGAAATGGATCTTCGCCAAGCGACTTGCCGGCCGCAGCGCTGCGAGTATCGCTCGCGAGCTGAACGAGCGAGGCGTGCCGTGCCCGTCCGCAGCGGATCCGGGCCGCAACCGGCACCGTTCCGGCCGGACGTGGTCACTCCGCACGATCGTCGAGATCCTCCGAAATCCGCGATACACTGGTCGAGAAGTCTGGGACCGCGTCCCGGGCCGTATTCTGCAGGACCCGGAAGCACCGCGTGGCGAGTTGACCATCGCAGCCGGACCTTCTCATCCAGCGCTGGTCAGCGAGCGGGATTTCGTCGCCGTTCAGGCTGTCCGGGTCACTCGGACGGCGTCCGACGGCACGAGACGCGTCTACCAGCTGTCGGGGCTGGTGCAGTGCGGGTCCTGCGGACGCCGGATGGACTCACATTGGGTGAACGGTCGCCCTGGCTATCGCTGCCGACACGGGCGCTCGAGCGCCCAACCCCGGCCAGCGACGGGCGTGAAGAACCTCTATCTACGGGAAACCGATCTTCTCGAACGGATCGCCACGCACCTGCTCCCACAAGGCAGCCGAACCGGCGATGTTGTCGGATACTTGCGCACACAGAAGCTGACGATCAAGTGCGACGCCGCGACACTGACGCTACGATCCGCAGAAGTTCAGCAAACAGAATTGCCCCACAGCTGATCGTGACTCGATCGCCCGTGGGGCAATGATGTGTCCGAGGGGGGACTTGAACCCCCACGCCCGTTAAGGGCACTAGCACCTCAAGCTAGCGCGTCTGCCATTCCGCCACTCGGACTTGCTGAGGAACAGATTACTCGATGCGCCAGAGGCCGTTAACCGGGGGGCCGGGTCTGGGGCGAGGGGGCTGCTGGCAAGATCATCTGGCTCGGCGGGTGGTAGAAACGCGGGGTGACCGAACCGAGCCTGATCGATACAGCCGCCGACGAAGCTGTGGTGCTGACCAGCGAGCTTCTGCGCATCGACTCCACGAACACCGGTGATCCCGAGACCCTCGTCGGCGAGAGGGAAGCTGCGGAGTACGTGGCCGAGAAGCTGACCGAGGTCGGCTACGAGATCGAGTACGTCGAGTCCGGCGGCAAGAACCGGCACAACGTGATCACCCGGCTCGCCGGCGCCGATCCCAGCCGCGGGGCGTTGCTCGTGCACGGTCACCTGGACGTGGTGCCCGCCGACGCCGCCGAGTGGTCGGTGCACCCGTTCTCCGGCGCCATCCAGGACGACTACGTCTGGGGCCGCGGCGCGGTCGACATGAAGGACATGGTCGGCATGACGCTCGCGCTGGCGCGCCACTACAAGCGCAACGGGATCGTCCCGCCCCGCGACCTGATCTTCGCCTTCGTCGCCGACGAGGAAGCGGGCGGCAAGTACGGCGCCCAGTGGCTGGTCGACCACCGGCCCGACCTGTTCGAAGGCGCCACCGAGGCGATCAGCGAGGTCGGCGGCTTCTCCATCACCCTCAAGGACAACGTCCGCGCCTACCTCATCGAGACCGCCGAGAAGGGCATCCGCTGGATGAAGCTGCGGGTCCGCGGCACCGCGGGCCACGGCTCGATGATCCACCGCGACAACGCCGTCACCAAGCTCGCCGAGGCCGTCGCCCGGCTCGGCAACCACCGCTTCCCGCTGGTCATGAGCCCCTCGGTGCGGGAGTTCCTCGACGGGGTCACCGAGATCACCGGCTGGGACTTCCCCGACGACGACATCGAGGGCGCGGTCGCGAAGCTCGGCAACATCTCCCGGATGATCGGCGCCACGCTCCGCGACACCGCCAACCCGACCATGCTCACCGCCGGCTACAAGTCCAACGTGATCCCGTCGGTGGCCGAAGCCGCGGTCGACTGCCGCATCCTGCCCGGCCGCATCGAGGCGTTCAACCGCGAGCTCGACGAGATCCTCGGCCCGGACATCGAGAAGGAGTGGATGGAACTCCCGCCGGTCGAGACCACCTTCGACGGCGCGCTGGTCGACGCGATGACCGCCGCGGTGCTCGCCGAGGACCCCGGCGCCCGGACGCTGCCGTACATGCTCTCCGGCGGCACCGACGCGAAGGCGTTCCAGCAGCTCGGCATCCGCAACTTCGGCTTCGCGCCCCTGCAGTTGCCCGCCGACCTGGACTTCTCCGCCCTCTTCCACGGGGTCGACGAGCGCGTGCCGGTGGAGGCGCTCAAGTTCGGCACCCGGGTGCTGGACCGCTTCCTGCGCGCGTCCTAACGCAGGTACTGCTGGGCCCAGGCGGCCAGTGTGGTCGGCGTCGTGGTGACCACACTGCGCTCGTCCTCGGCGACGAAGCCGTCGCTCAGGCCGGCGGACATCCCGGCGATGCCGTCGACCTGGGCTTCCGGCAAGCCCGCGGACCGCAGCATCGAGCGGAACTCGTCGTCGGGGACGTGCTCGGGCTTCACCTCGTGGCCCAGCACGTCCCCGAGAATCCCGGCGACCTGGGCGAAGGTGAGGTCGGCTGGGCCGTGCACGGCTTGCACCTGCGTGCCCTGCCAGTTCGCGGCGAGCAGTTTGGCGGCGGCCACATCGCCGATGTCACGCGGGTCGACCCAGGCAAGAGCGTGGTCGAGAGGCCAGGGCGTGCGTAGGACGCCTTCGCGCAGCGATTCGGTGTCCATGAGCAGGTTGCTGAAGAAGTAGCCGCAACGCAGGTGCGTCACCGCGGCGCCGGTGGCGTCCAGCTGTTCCTCGGTGCGCGCCAAGCCGTCGATCTCGCCTGCGCCGTGCCGTTTTTCCGCGCCGACGCTGCTCTGGAACACGGTGTGCGCGATGCCGTTCTCCTGCACGGCGAGCGCCGCGTTGGCGCCCAGGCGGGTGTAGTGGGCGACGGGGTCACCGCTGGGCGCCGGCGGATTCACCCAGAAGAGGACGTCCGCGTTCCGCGTCGCGCGGACGACGTACTCGGCGTCGCCTTGATCGCCTTCGACGACGTCGACTCGCGCGCGCGTTTCCGGGTCGAGCTTGCCGCTGTCCCTCAGGAGCAGGGTCGGTCGCACGCCTGCCTGCACCAGCAGTCGCACGACTCGCGAGCCGACCTGTCCGGTGGGGGTGGTGACGACGATTTTCCGATCGGTGGTGATGGTCATGACCCGGACCGTAGCGGGGGTTGTGGTCAGATATTGACCACAATTGCCGCGTATCGCTGATCTCAGGTGGGCGGTGGCTTCATGAAAGGATCAAACGGCCAGGTCGTTCGGGCGAACGGAGGATCGCCTGATCCTGCTCAAGTCAACTCGTTGACCAGCTCCAACGCTCGTCCCAAGGTGTCGAGCCGGGCGCCGAGGGTGTCGCCTGCGGGATACAGCCGGACGGTGTCGACCCCGGCATCACGCCACACCGCCAGTCGCGCACGCACCATTTCCTCGGTGCCGATCAGCGTGGTCCCCAGCACCATTTCGTCGGTGACCAACGCGGCAGCGCCATCGCGGTCGCCGGAAAGCCAGCGTGACCGCACTTCCGCGGCGACTTCCGCCCAGCCTTGCCTGCTGTAGGCGTCGTTGTAGAAATTGCTGCCGGCGGATCCCATGCCGCCGAGGCTGAAGGCCAGTTCCTTTTTGCGACCGGCGATCATCTGCCGGAGTTCATCCTCGTCCGCCGCGAACGCGACCTCGGCGCCTTGGCACACCTCGAGATCCGCGCGGGTGCGCCCGGCTGAGGCCAAGCCCTCGTCGAGGTGGCGGAAGTAGGCCTCGGCGGCGCCTTCGGGCACGAAGCTGGTGCCGAGCCAGCCATCGGCTATTTCCCCGGTGAGGCGAAGCATGCGCGGGGAAAGGGTGGCCAAATGAATGGGGATGGGGTGCTCGGCTTTGACGGAAAGGCGCATCGGGCGGGCCTCGCCGGGCAGCGGGATCGTGAATGCCGAGCCGGAGTGGCGCAGCTTCTCACCGGTGAACGCGGCACGCACGATTTCGACGGTCTCCCGCATCCGGGTGAGCGGGCGGGCGAACGGGACCCCGTGCAGCCCTTCGATGACCTGCGGGCCCGACGGGCCGAGGCCCAGCAGGAACCGCCCGTCCGACATGTTCGACAGGGTGATCGCGGCCTGCGCGATGGCGGTCGGCGTGCGCGTGCCGAGCTGGATGATGCCCGAGCCGAGCTGGATCCGCTCGGTACGCGCCGCCAGGAAGCCCAGGGGAGAGGGTGCGTCGGAGCCCCAGGCTTCGGCGACCCAGCAGATGTCGAGACCCAGCTTTTCGGCTTCCACCACGAAATCGACGGTCTCCGGCCACGACCCGCCCGAGGCCTCGATCGTCGTCGCGGTCCGCATCAGCCTTCGGCCAGCTTCTTGATCGCCTCGAGGTTGGCGAGGATCGCGTTCTCCAGTTCGCGCAACCGCACGAACACGATCTTCTGCTCCTTGTCCGGCATGCTTTCGATGGCGAACGACAGCCCGGACGGGCCCGGCCCCATCTGCATCCACTGGCTCAGCTCGGTGCCGCCGTCCTGGGCTTCGAGGCTGAACCGCCAGCTCGCCGACGGTGTCTTCGGGTCCTGGACCGCCCACGCGAACGTGCGTTCCGGCTCGTACCCGACCACGTACGAAGTGGTCTCCCATTCACCGAACGACGGGTGCTTGTTGCGACCGCGGAATCGGGCGCCGAGCGTGGGACCGCCGTCGTCCAGCCATTCGACCGCCTGCAGTTCGGCGCTGAGCGAGGGCAGCAGACCGATGTCGGAGACCAGCTCCCACACCCGCTGGGGCGGCGCCTCGATCCGGATCCGCTGCTCGATGGTCGGCGTGTCCGCGTACCGCGCGCCCGTCCACTCCACGTCTGCACTCCTCAGCTCTGGGGAACCAGCTCTGAGCACTACAGTTTCGTAATTGGACTTACCCTGTCAAGTCGTCGAAGCGCCGCCGGACGTCGGGCCGGTCCTTGAGGCCCTCGGGATAACCGGGGCCGGTCCGCATGCGGATGCCGGTCGGGTCGAGTGGTTCACCGCAGGCCGCGCACACCACCTCCGCGTGGGTGTCCTGGCCGCAGTCGACGTGGTGCATCCGGACCGGCGGGCCCTCCGGACCGGACAGCCACCGGTCGCCCCAGCGCGACATCACCGCCAGCACGTCGAAGAAGTCGCGGCCCATCTCGGTGAGCACGTAGTCGTAGCGGACCGGCTCGTCCTGGTACGCGCGCTTCTCCAGCAGGCCTTCGTCGACCAGCCGCTTGAGCCGGTCGGCGAGCGTGTTCCTGGGGATGCCCAGTTCCTGCTGGAACTCGTCGAACCGGCGGATGCCGTAGAAGCTCTCGCGCAGCACCAGCGGGCTCCACTGGTCGCCGAACAGGTCCATGGTGCGTGCGATCGAGCACGGCCACCTGGCGAAAGAGGTCCGCTTCATGGCCTGAGCATAGGCACCGGTCAGCGCAGGAGGGCGAGGTCCACGGCGTCGGCCATGGCCTTGAAGCCGGCGTCGTTGGGGTGCAGGTGGTCGCCGCAGTCGTAGGCGGGCAGCATCCGCAGCGGGTCCTGCGGATCCCGGACGGCGGCGTCGAAGTCGATCACGCCGTCGAAGGCACCGCCGTGCCGGACGAACTCGTTCACCGCCAGGCGCGTCGCTTCGAGCGTTTCGTTGTAGACCTGCCAGCCCTTGAACGGGGTCAGCGTGCCGCCGATGACGCGGATGCCGCGCGCGTGTGCCTGGGCGATGAGCTGCCGGTAGGCCGCGATGATCTGCGCCGGATCCGTCTGGTGCGGTGTCTGCTGGATGTCGTTGATGCCTTCGAGCACCACCAGCGTCTTGACCCCGCCGAGGCTCAGCACGTCTTCGTCCAGGCGTGCCAGCGCGTTGCGGCCCGCACCCGAGCCGGGCACGTCGAGCAGCAGGCGGTTCGCGCTGATGCCCGCGTTGAGCACGCCGAGCGGGCGCCCGGCGGCGATCAGCCGGTCGCTGAGGAAGTCCGGCCAGCGCTGGTTCGTGCCCGCGGTGCCGCCGACGCCGTCGGTGATCGAATCGCCCAGCGTGACCACCGAGCCGCGAGCCGGGCCCTGCACGTCGACGCCGGAAACGTAGTGCCAGACCGAGGTCCGTTCGGTGAACGAGGCGCCGGACTCCTCGGCGGCCAGGTCGCCGGCCTTGGTGAAGAACGAGGTCTGCAGCGCGGCCGGGTGGTAGGTGACCGGGCCGGACGGCGTCGGGGTGAACGTGGTGACCAGCAGGTCGCCGTCCTGCGGGACCCGCAGCAGCGCCGGATCGCTGAGCACCTCGGCACCCGCCGGCACGACGGTCGACTCCGTCCCGCCGAAGGTCAGCTTGCGCATCGAGCCCGGAACGGCCTTCGGTGAGTTGGGTTCGGCGGCGACGGCCACGGTCACCTTGCCCAGCGTCAACGGTTTGGTGCCGAAGGCGTTGGACAGCCGGACGCGCACCGAAGCACCGCCGACACTGGTGTGGACCAGGTTGCGGATCGAGTAGTTCGGGTAGCCGCCCTCGGTGCCGGGCACCCCGGCCGCGGGGGAGGCGGCCCAGGAGCCGACCCAGTTCCCGGGGAGTCCGGGGCTCTGGGCGTTGCTCGATGCCGTCACCACGCCGAGGGCCGCGACCACGATCGCCCCGGCAGCCAGGATTCGCCGCATGTGCCCACCTTCCAGTCCCCGTACCGGGTGCAGCGACCGCCGTTCAGGTGACTGGGCGGACAACCGCGGTCAGAACCTGGTGGCGAGCAACAGGTTCAGGTGGCACACCACCCGATGTGCCGGGTCGTCCAGGTCGATGCCGCCGATCGTGCTCGCGCGGCGGACGCGGTGGCGCAAGGTGTTCGGGTGCACATGCAGCCTTTCCGCCGCCGCGCGGACGTCGCCGAGTGCGTCCAGATAGGCCAGTAGCGAGCCCGCCAGTTCGGTCCCGTGCTCGGCGTCGTGCTCCACAAGGGACGCCACGGCCGGATCGTGCAGCTCGGAATGGGCCTCCAGCAAGGAAAGCGTCTCGCCGAGCAGGACCTCGGCGCGGAGGTCGCCAATGGTGCCGACCGCCCGGTCCGGCGTGCGGCTGACCGCGTCGAGCACCCTGTCGGCCTCTGCGCGCGAGGTCACCACCGCGCGCAGCGAGGGTGCTGTGCTGCCGATTCCGGCTTGGACGGTCAGCGCCGTGCGCCGCTTGAGGACATCGACGACGCGCTCGGCGAGCCCGGCCGCGGCGGTGGTCGCCGGGAGCACCGCGTACACGCGGCCGCCGATCGACCCGACCAGCGCGCCACGCCGATGCGCGGTCAGGTGCACGGACACCACGCGCGCCAGTTCGGCCAGGTGCAGTTCGTGCTCCGGCAGGTCCGGCTCGATGGTGCGGGCGGCGAAGGCGAGCACCACCGAGGGTGCGGCCGGGTCCAGGCCGAGCTGCCCGGCCACCAGGTCGGCGCTGACCCGGCCGTCGAGCAGGCCGGTGATCAGCTCGTTCCGCGAGCGCACCCCCGGCAGCCCGCGCTGGGTCAGCATGCTCAACGCGGCCATGCGCGCGGCACCGAGCAGCGCGCTCTCGGCCTGCTCGGCGAACGGCTGCGCACCCTGCTGCACCCAGATCGCCCCGAGGTGCTGGCTCCCGGCCCGGATACCGACCGCGAGCCGCCGCCGGATGCCCAGTTCGGGCCGCTCCTCCAGGTCGACGACCTCTTCGCCGGAACGCAGCCGCTGGTAGACGCCCCATTCGCGGAGCAGTTCGAGGTAGCGTTCCGGTCCCTTCCAGCCGAGGATGGTCAACCGCCGCAGTTCGTCGACCTCGTCATCCGACCGCGAATAGGCGAGGAGCCGGTAGGTGGCGTCCTCGATGCTGACGATGCCGCCGGTCAGCGCCGCGACGGTCTGGGCCAGGGAGAACAGGTCCCGGTCGGACTCGTCGTCCCGCAGTCCGGCGGTCAGCGCCGCGCTGTCGAGCAGTTCGCGGACGAGGGCGGCGAGCTGGTCCCACCGCGCCCGCGGCTGGACCACCAGCAGGCCGATCCCGGCGTCGTCCGCGGCGGCTTCGAGCTGGGCGGTGTCGGGTTCTTCGGACTTCACCGCCACCGCCGCGGCACCCCGGCGGGCCGCCGCGCGCAGGTAGCGCACCGCGTCCCGGCCGCGGGCGCCGATGAGCAGCACCAGCTCACCGCGGTAGGCGCCGGGATCGTCGTCCGGATCGAGGATGGCCAGACCGTGCACGGGCAGATCACCCGGCCCGGCGCGCAGCTGGACCAGGGGTTCGCCGATGGCGGAGACGAGCTGGCGCAGCGAAGGACCGTCGGTCATCAGGCTTGTCCGATCGAACAGAGAAACACGGGCAAGCTTAGCCGCTCGGACAATCCCAGGCCGCCGCCTCGGACCTACCGTTGGCGGCTATGGACGCGATCACCCAGCCGCCCGCACCCCGCAACGAACCCGTTCGCGAGTACGCCCCCGGCTCGCCCGAGCGGAAGTCCCTCGTCGCCAAGCTCGCCGAACTGGAAGCCAGCCAGTTCGAGCTGACCTCGACGATCGACGGTGAGCAGCGGATGGCCAGCGGTGAGCGCATCGACGTGGTGCAGCCGCACAAGCACGCCCACGTGCTCGGCACCACCGCCAACGCCACGCACGCCGACGCGAAGGCCGCCGTCGCCGCCGCGCTCCGCGCCACCGAGGACTGGCGCGCGCTGCCCTTCGACGAGCGCGCCGCCGTGCTGTTGCGTGCCGCCGACCTGCTGTCCGGCCCGTGGCGCGACACGCTCAACGCGGCCACCATGCTCGGCCAGTCGAAGACCGCGGTGCAGGCCGAGATCGACTCCGCCTGCGAGCTGGCCGACTTCTGGCGGTTCAACGTCCACTTCGGCAGGCAGCTGCAGGCCGAGCAGCCGGTCAGCTCGCCGGGGGTGTGGAACCGGCTGGACTACCGCCCGCTCGAGGGCTTCGTCTACGCCATCACCCCGTTCAACTTCACCGCGATCGCCGGCAACCTGCCCACCGCGCCCGCGCTGATGGGCAACACCGTGGTCTGGAAGCCGTCGCCGACGCAGGGCCTGGCCGCGCACCTGACCCTGCGCCTGCTCGAAGAGGCCGGGCTGCCGCCGGGCGTGATCAACCTGGTCACCGGCGACGGGCTGGCCGTCTCCGACGTCGCACTGGCCGACCCGGCGCTGGCCGGCATCCACTTCACCGGCTCCACCCGGACCTTCCAGCACCTGTGGTCGACCGTCGGCGCCAACATCTCCGGCTACCGCACCTACCCGCGCCTGGTCGGTGAGACCGGCGGCAAGGACTTCGTGCTCGCCCACCCGTCGGCCGACGTGGACGTGCTGCGCACCGCGCTGGTCCGCGGCGCCTTCGAGTTCCAGGGCCAGAAGTGCTCGGCGGCTTCGCGTGCGTTCGTGCCGCGCTCGGTGTGGAACCGGCTGCGTGACGACCTGGTGTCCGAAGTGGACGCGCTGAAGATGGGCCCGGTCACCGACCTGTCCAACTTCCTCGGCGCGGTGATCGACCGGCGCGCCTACGACCGGCTGGCCGGCGCACTGAAGCTGGCGCACGAGTCGGACTCGCTGCAGGTCGTCGCCGGTGGCACCGCCGACGACAGCGAGGGCTTCTTCGTCCGCCCGACCGTCGTGGTCGGCGAGGACCCGACGCACGAGGTGTTCAGCACCGAGTACTTCGGCCCGTTCCTGGCGGTGCACGTCTACGAGGACAGCGACTTCGAGACCGTGCTCAAGCAGGTCGACCAGGGCGCGGCCTACGGGCTGACCGGCTCGATCATCGCGAACGACCGCAACGCGGTGGTCAAGGCCTCGGAGGCGCTGCGGTTCGCCGCGGGCAACTTCTACGTCAACGACAAGCCCACCGGCGCGGTCGTCGGGCAGCAGCCCTTCGGCGGCGGCCGGGCGTCGGGCACCAACGACAAGGCGGGCTCGATCTACAACCTGCAGCGCTGGATCAGCCCGCGCACGATCAAGGAAACCTTCGTGCCGCCGACCTCGGTGGGTTACCCGCACCAACTGGAGGACTGAGCCGTGCTTCGTTCCGCGTTGATCGCCGCCTCCCGCTCCTCGTCGTTCCGCACGGTCGCCGAACGCACGCCGGTGATGCGCCCGATCGTCGACCGGTTCGTCGCCGGTGACGAACTCGACCAGGCCATCGCGAACGTGCGGCGGCTGACCGAGGACCGGCTCGTCTCGCTCGACCACCTCGGCGAGGACACCACCGATCGGGCCCAGGCCGAGCGGACCGTCGAGGCCTACCGCGCGCTGCTGCGCACGCTCGGCGAGCAGGGCCTGGCCGAGCGGGCCGAGTTGTCGGTGAAGCTGTCCGCGCTGGGGCAGGCGCTGCCGGTGGACGGCGACAAGATCGCGCTGGAGAACACCCGGCAGATCTGCGCCGCCGCGGCCGCCGTGGGCACCACGGTGACCGTCGACATGGAGGACCACACCACCACGGACTCGACCCTGTCGATCGTGCGGGAGCTGCGCGTGGACTTCCCGCGGACCGGGACCGTGCTGCAGGCCTACCTCAAGCGCACCGAGGCCGACTGCCGCGAGTTCGCCGGTCCGGGGTCGCGGATCCGGCTGTGCAAGGGCGCCTACGACGAGCCAGCCTCGGTCGCCTACCGGGACAAGTCCGAAGTGGACGCTTCGTACGTGCGGTGCCTCAAGGTGCTGATGGCGGGGGAGGGCTACCCGATGGTGGCCACGCACGACCCGCGGCTGGTGGACATCGCGGAGTGGCTGGCCATGCAGCACGACCGGTCGGCAGAGGACTTCGAGTTCCAGATGCTCTACGGGGTGCGGCCGGAAGCGCAGCGCGAGCTGGCGGGGCGCGGGATGCGGCTGCGTGCTTATGTGCCTTACGGGACCGAGTGGTACCCGTACTTCATGCGGAGGCTGGCGGAACGGCCCGCGAATGTGGCGTTCTTTTTGCGGTCGTTTGCGTCGCGGGGGTAGGGGGTTTCGGACGTGGTTTTCCGCCCCGGTTTTTGATTGTGACTACGGCGAAGACCCCGGTGTCAAGGCGGGAAAGATGCCTTGACGTCGGGGTCTTCGCCGTGTTTTTGGCTGTGGACCGGGGTGGGGTGGGGGGCTGGGCGATTGCTCCCGGTGGGTGTCCGGGCGGCGGTTTTGGTGTGGTGGCAGGGGTGCCGTGAATGTGGCTTTCACGGCGGAATGTGCCGTGAAAGCCACATTCACGGCACTGCCACGGGGGATACGGGGGCGAGTTAGAGGCTGGGGCCTGGGACGCCGGCGGTGGCGAGGGAGCGTCGTCGGCGTAGCCAGACTCGGCGGGTGCCGTCGGCGTAGAGGCGGACGTTGGACAGTTCCCAGCCGGAGAATTCTGCCTGGAGTGAGAGCTGGATCGCCGCGGAGAGCCGCGACACGCCGGGTGGCAGTTGCAGCCGGCGATACTCCCAGTCCCCTTCGACCACCGCCTCGGTCACGGTTCGATCACCTGGATCCCTTCTCCCACGGCCGAGCCGACGACCACCGCCGCGCTCGCCGGGTCCACTGACACCGAATTGGGCTGGCGGACGGCGGGAAAGCGGAACTTCTCCACCGGCTCGCCGCCGCCGACGTCGAACGCGGCGACCTCGTTGCGCTCGGTGAGCGTTACCCAGGCGAGATCGCGCTGGGCGTCGTAGGCGATGCCGTAGAGCCCGCCCGGCACCGGGTAGCGCTGCCGCAGCAGCAGGGGACCGGACGAGAACGCCAGCAGTGAGCTCGCCCGCGAGTCGGTGACCAGGACCCGGCCGTAGCGGTCGGTCACCGCGTTCGTGGCGCCGTCACCGGCGCGCAGGCCTTCCTCGACCGTGCCCGCCGCGAGGTCCACTTCGAACAACGCGGTGCGCAGCCGGTCGAGCACCACGGTGGCGTCGCCCGCGGCGAGCACCTTGTCGGCGCTGTAGAGCTGGCCGGTGATGGTCTTGCTCACGCGGTCGCCGTCGAGCACCTCGACCGCCTTGCGATCACGCACGGCGACCAGTGTCTGCGCGCCTCGGGCATCGGCGGCGGCGGGCTGACCGGCGACCGGCACCGTGGTGACCGTGCCGTCGGCCGGGTTCACCCTGGCGAGGGCGCTCGCGCCGGGAAGGCTGGCGAGCAGCCGGTCACCCGCGGGGGTGAGCTGTTCGGCGGGCGCGGGCAGGCTCACCGCGCGTGGTGCCTTGGTCAGATCCGCCAGGTCGTAGAGCTGGAGCGAGGGCGGTTCGGCCAGCGCCACCGCGAGCACCCCGCCGACCACGGCCGTCGTGCCCACCGGCGGCGAAGGCAGGACCCGCCCGGCCGGTTCGGTGGCACGGGCGGGGGAGGGCAGCGCGGTCGCGGCGACCGGGTTCGCCACCAGCTGCAGGTCGTCGGACTGGTCGCTCCCCGTGGTGCAGCCGCTCAACACCAGCGCGACCACCAGGGGCGAAGCGACAAGCAACCGGCGCAATCCGAATCCTCCCGACTATGAGTCCGACAAAGTCCAGCATCCCGTAAGAACCACGTCACGTCACGTGTCTGTCACCTAACAGACACCTCGGCCGCCTCAGCGCGGCCATCGCTCCGGGTAACCGGTCTCGATCGAGCTGACGTCGTCGAGCGCGGACCGGATCGCCGGCGGCAGGGTGATCTCCTCGGCGATCAGCGAACCGGTCAGCTGGCCGGTGTCGCGCGCGCCGACCACCGGCGCCACCACGCCCGGCCGGTCCCGCACCCAGGCCAGCGCCACGGCCAGCGGCGAGGTGCCCAGGCCGTCGGCGGCGGTCACCACGGCCTGCACGATCCGGGCGGCCCGATCGGTGCGGTGTTGCTCCACGTAACCGGCGAAGGTGGGGGAGGCGCCACGGGAGTCGGCCGGGGTGCCGGTGCGGTACTTGCCGGTCAGCACACCGCGGCCGAGCGGGGCCCAGGGCAGGATGCCGATGCCGTGGTGCTGCGCGGCGGGCAGCACCTCGCGCTCGATCCCGCGCTGCAGCAGGGAGTACTCCATCTGCGTGGAGATCAGGCGCACGCCGGACGGCCGCGCGGCCGCGGTGGCCAGCTGCCAGCCCGAGTAGTTGGACACCCCGGCGTAGCGGACCTTGCCGCTGGCGACCGCGAACTCCAAGGTGGACAGGGTTTCCTCGATCGGCACCGCCGGGTCCCAGGCCTGCAACTGCCACAGGTCGATGTGGTCCACGCCGAGCCGGCGCAGCGAGCCGTCGAGCGCGGTGAGCAGCGCGCCGCGCGAGGCGCCGCCGCCGAACGGGCCGTCCCCGCGGCGGGCGACCGCCTTGGTGGCCAGCACGATGTCGGTGCGCGGTACGAGGTCACCGATGAGCGAGCCGAGCACCCGTTCGCTCTCGCCGTCGCCGTAGATGTCGGCGGTGTCGACCAGCGTGCCACCCGCGTCCACGAAGGCCACCAGCTGGTTGGCGGCCTCTTCGGCGTCCGTGCCGGTACCCCACGACATGGTGCCCAGGCCCATCCTGGACACTCTCAGGCCGGACGCGCCGAGCTGCCGGTTCTCCATTCGCGCAGCCTAGCCAACCAGCCGCTCCCGGCCTTTACGAAGGCGCGTGTCGCGGTGATCATCCCCCCGTTTAGGGTCGGGCCCCGTGCGCTTGGGACTGAACCTCGGATATTGGGGCGCCGGCAACGACGCGGCCAACCTCACACTCGCCAAACACGCCGACGAGCTGGGCTACGCCGTCGTCTGGGCGGCCGAAGCCTATGGCTCGGACGCCCCGACGGTGCTGGCCTGGATCGCCGCCCAGACCTCCCGGATCGACGTCGGCAGCGCGGTGCTGCAGATCCCGGCCAGGACGCCGGCCACCACGGCGATGACCGCCGCCACCCTGGACACGCTGTCCGGTGGCCGGTTCCGCCTCGGCCTCGGCGTGTCCGGGCCGCAGGTGTCGGAGGGCTGGCACGGGGTGCGGTTCGCCGCGCCGCTGGGCCGGACCCGGGAGTACGTCGACATCGTGCGGGCGGCGCTGCGCCGCGAGCGCGTCCGGTACGACGGGAAGCACTTCCAGCTGCCGCTGCCGGACGGCCCGGGCAAGGCGCTCGCGCTGACCGTGCACCCGGTGCGCGAGCACATCCCGACCTACCTCGCCGCGATCGGCCCGAAGAACCTCGAGCTGACCGGGGAGATCGCCGACGGCTGGCTGCCGGTCTTCTTCTCCCCGGCCCACGCCGAGGAGCACCTGAAGCACCTGCGGGCCGGTGCGGAGAAGTCCGGCCGCTCGCTCGCCGACCTCGACATCGCGCCGACCGTGCCGCTGGTGGTCGGCGACGACTGGACCGCCTGCGCCGACGCGGTCCGCTCCTACGCCGCGCTCTACATCGGTGGCATGGGCAGCCGGGACAAGAACTTCTACAACCAGCTCGCGTGCCGCATGGGCTTCGAGGCCGAGGCGGCCGAGGTCCAGGAGAAGTACCTGGCCAAGGACTACGCCGGGGCGATGGCCGCGGTGCCGCTGGAGTTCCTCGACGCGACCGCGCTGCTCGGGCCGAAGGAGCGCATCGCCGAGAAGATGGCCGCCTTCGCCGAGGTCGGCGTGACCACGCTCACCGTGGCGCCGTACGACGGGGACGCTGACGCCCGCCGGATCGCGCTGGACACCGCCGCCGAGGCCATCGAGATGGCGGGGAACTGACGTGGGCTGGTTCGAAGCACTGGTGCTCGGCCTGGTCCAGGGCCTGACCGAGTTCCTCCCGATCTCCTCGAGCGCGCACCTGCGGGTCACCGCCGCGCTGGCCGGCTGGGACGACCCGGGCGCCGCGTTCACCGCGGTCACCCAGATCGGCACCGAGCTGGCCGTGGTGCTCTTCTTCGCGAAGAAGATCGGCCGGATCCTCACCGGCTGGTTCTACTCGCTCTACAAGCCGGAGTGGCGTGACGACCCGGACGCCCGGCTCGGCTGGCTGATCATCATCGGCACGCTGCCGATCGGCGTGCTCGGCCTGCTGCTGCAGGACCAGATCGACACCTCGTTCCGCGACCTGCGCATCACCGCGACCATGCTGATCGTGTTCGGCGTGATCCTGTGGCTGGCCGACACCTACGGCAAGAACGAGCGGACGCTGGACCACCTGACGGTCAAGCACGGCCTCGCCTTCGGCTTCGCGCAGGCACTGGCGCTGATCCCGGGCGTCTCGCGCTCGGGCGGCACCACCAGCGCCGGACGGCTGATGGGCTACCAGCGCCCGGAAGCGGCGGAGTACTCCTTCCTGCTCGCGCTGCCCGCGGTGTTCACCTCGGGCCTGTTCAAGCTGAAGGACGTGGGCGGGGAGAACAGCCCCGAGTGGGGGCCGACCATCCTGGCCACCCTGGTCGCCTTCGGCGTGGGCTACGTGGTGATCGCCTGGCTGATGAGCTACATCAAGCGGCGCAGCTTCCTGCCGTTCGTGATCTACCGGATCGTGCTGGGCATCGTGCTGTTCGGGCTGGTCTTCGGCGGCGTGCTCGATCCCAATGCGGGCCCGGCCGGCCACTGACGTCGACCAGGCGCTGTCCAGGACCACCTGGATCACGAAGCCCATCGACCAGATCCGCCGGACAGCGCCTAGGCTGGCGCCGTGGGCACTGTGATCCTCTTGCGGCACGGCCGCTCGACCGCGAACGGGTCGGGTGTGCTGGCCGGGCGCGCGCCGAAGGTCGGACTCGACGAAACCGGCCGGGCGCAGGCCGAAGCACTGGCCGGGCGCCTGGCCGCCATCCCGCTGTCCGGGCTGGTGGTCTCGCCGCTGCTGCGCTGCAAGCAGACCGTCGCGCCGCTGGCCGCCGCGCAGAAGCTGGAGCGCGTGGTCGACGCCCGATTGTCCGAAGTGGACTACGGCGAGTGGACCGGCCGGGCGATCAAGGACCTGGTCTCCGAGCCGCTGTGGCGGGTGGTGCAGGCGCACCCCTCGGCCGCGGTGTTCCCCGGCGGGGAAGGCCTGGCCGCGATGCAGGCCAGGGCGGTCGAGGCGGTCCGCGAGCACGACGCGCGGATCACCGCGGCGCACGGCGACCACGCGGTCTGGCTGCTGTGCAGCCACGGTGACGTGCTCAAGTCGCTGATCGCCGACGCGCTCGGGCAGCACCTGGACTCGTTCCAGCGGATCGTGGTCGACCCCGGGTCGATCTCGGTGGTCACCTACACCGAGACGCGGCCGTTCGTGGTGAAGGTCAACGACAACGGCGGTGACCTGAGCGGGCTCGTGCCGCCGAAGCCGCAGCGGGGTAAGAAGAAGGGTAAGAAGTCCTCCGATGCCGTCATCGGGGGTTCGACTGGTCGAAAGGGCCGCGCATGATCTCCCCGGACAACCCGTTCGCCGGTCCCAGCGAGCTGCCCTACCGGCTGCCGCCGTTCGACCGCATCACCGGTGCGCACTACCGGCCCGCGTTCGAGGCGGGCATCGCCGAGCAGGTCGGTGAGGTGACGGCGATCGCGGACAACCCGGAGCCGCCGACCTTCGAGAACACCGTGGTCGCGCTGGAGCGCTCCGGCGAGCTGCTCGGCCGGGTCTCGATGGTGTTCTTCAACCTGACCTCCTCGGACACCACGCCGGAGCTGCAGCAGCTGCAGGCGGAGATCGCGCCGAAGCTGTCGGCCCACCGGGACGCGATCCACCTGAACAAGAAGCTGTTCGCGCGGATCACCGAGCTGTTCGAGCGGCGCGACTCGCTGGGCCTGGACCCGGAGTCGGCCTGGCTGCTCGAGCGCTACCACGTCGATTTCGTGCGGGCGGGCGCCGCGCTCGGCGAGGCCGAGCAGAACCGGCTGCGCGCGCTGAACGAGGAACTGTCCACGCTGAGCACGCGGTTCCAGGAGAACCTGCTCGCCGAGGGCAACGATCTCGCGGTCGTGGTGGACACGGCCGAAGAGCTGGCCGGGCTCTCGGCGGACACCGTCGCGGCGGCCGCGGAAGCCGCGACCTCACGGGGTCTCGAGGGCAAGTATGTGCTCAAGCTCAGCTTGCCGACGCAGCAGCCCGCGCTGGCGTCGCTGGAGAACCGGGCGGTGCGGGAGCGGCTGCACCGCGCGTCGGTCTCGCGGGGCAAGCGCGGCAACGAGCACGACAACTCCGAGCTGATCATCAAGATCGCGCACCTGCGGGCCGAGCGTGCGGCGCTGATGGGCTACCCGAACCACGCCGCGTACGTGATCTCGGACGAGACCGCGCGCACCGCCGACGCCGCGCAGGGCCTGCTGGAACGGCTCGCGCCGGCGGCGGTGACCAACGCCAACGCCGAGGCGCTGGAGCTGCAGCAGCAGATCGACGCCGAGGGCGGCGAGATCTCGCTGGAGGCGTGGGACTGGGCGTTCTACGCGGAGAAGGTGCGCAAGGCGCGGTTCGACATCGACGAAGCCGCGCTGCGGCCGTACTTCGAGCTGGAACGCGTGCTGATCGACGGCGTGTTCTACGCGGCGTCGCGGCTGTACGGGCTCAGCTTCACCGAGCGGCACGACCTGCCGAAGTACCACCCCGAGGTGCGGATCTTCGAGGTCTTCGACGCCGACGGCACCGGGCTGGGCCTGTTCCTCGGCGACTACTACGCGCGGGACACCAAGCGCGGCGGCGCCTGGATGAACAACTTCGTCGAGCAGGCGGGCCTGCGGGACGAGCGGTCCGTGGTGGTGAACAACCTGAACATCATCCGCCCGCCGGAGGGGGAGCCGACGCTGCTCACCTTCGACGAGGTGGTCACGGCGTTCCACGAGTTCGGGCACGTGCTGCACGGGCTGCTCTCGGACGTGCGGTACCCGAAGTTCTCCGGGCCGAACGTGCCACGGGACTTCGTGGAGTACCCGTCGCAGGTCAACGAGATGTGGATGCTGTGGCCGGAGGTGCTGGCCAACTACGCCAAGCACCACCGGACGGGTGAACCGCTGCCGCAGCACCTGGTGGACAAGCTGCTGGAGTCGCAGCAGTACGGCGAGGGCTACTCGACCACGGAGTACCTCGCGGCTTCGCTGCTGGACCAGGCGTGGCACTCGATCGGGGCCGACGACCGGATCAGCGACGCGGCGGCCTTCGAAGCGGAAGCGCTGCGCAAGGCCGGGGTCTCGCTGCCGACCGTGCCGCCGCGGTACCAGAGCTCGTACTTCGCGCACATCTTCAGCGGCGGGTACAGCGCGGGGTACTACTCGTACATCTGGAGCGAGGTGCTCGACGCGGAAAGCGTGGAGTGGTTCCGGGAGAACGGCGGCCTCACCCGGGAGAACGGCGACCACTTCCGCCGGGAACTCCTAGGCCGGGGCGGCAGCATCGACCCGATGACCGCCTTCCGCAACTTCCGCGGGCGGGACCCGGAGATCGACCCCCTCCTGAAGCGCCGAGGCCTGACGGGCGCCTAGGCGCAGGTGGCTCCCTCGGTCCCCGGGGGAGCCACCTTTTCGTGGTGGGCTACCACTCCCAGCCGTCAGGGGTGATGACCCATTCGTTGCCGTCGCCTCCGCCGTGTTCGACGGCGGTGGCCGCGGATGCCGCTCCGCTCATCGCGAATCCGCCCAGCGCGACCATGCCCGCCAGCAGCAAACCTGTCAGGACCTTCTTCATGCGTACCCCTCTCAGCGATCGGACAACCAACGCCCGCATTCTGTGACACCTGCCCCTGCTCTGTCACAGATTCGCCACCGGCTCACCCCAACGGCCTACGCACGTACCCTGCGCTCAGGTGTTCGCCGGGCCCGAATGCTATGAGTGGGGCATTACTTGCAATGGATGCAAGTAATGCCCCACTCAGAGCAATGGAATCGAGGGGTCAGATGAGGCCGAGCTTTTTGACGGCGTCTCGTTCTTCGGTGAGTTCCTGTACGGAGGCGTCGATGCGGGCGCGCGAGAACTCGTCGATGTCCAGGCCCTGCACGATCTCGTACTTGCCGTTCCGCGCGGTGACCGGGAACGAGGAGATCAGGCCCTCCGGCACGCCGTAGGAGCCGTCCGAGACGACGGCGGCGGAGGTCCAGTCGCCTTCCGGGGTGCCGTTGACCCAGGTGTGCACGTGGTCGATGGCGGCGGAGGCGGCCGAAGCCGCGGACGAGGCACCGCGCGCCTCGATGATGGCGGCGCCGCGCTTGGCGACGGTCGGGATGAAGGTGTCGGCGAGCCAGGCCTGGTCGTTGACGGCCTCGGCGGCGTTCTTGCCCGCGACCTCGGCGTGGAAGATGTCCGGGTACTGGGTGGCCGAGTGGTTGCCCCAGATCGCCAGCTTCTTGATCTCCGACACCGGTACGCCCAGCTTCTTCGACAGCTGCGCCAGCGCGCGGTTGTGGTCGAGGCGGGTCATCGCGGTGAAGCGCTCGGCCGGGACGTCGGGTGCGTGCGCCTGGGCGATCAGCGCGTTGGTGTTGGCCGGGTTGCCCACCACCAGCACCTTGATGTCGTCGGCGGCACCGGCGTTGATCGCCTCGCCCTGCGGCTTGAAGATGCCGCCGTTGGCCTCGAGCAGGTCACCGCGCTCCATCCCCTTGGTGCGCGGGCGGGCGCCGACCAGCAGCGCCACGTTCGCCCCGGCGAAGGCCTGCTTGGCGTCGTCGAAGATGTCCGTGCCGGCGAGCAGCGGGAACGCGCCGTCTTCGAGCTCCAGCGCGGTGCCCTCGGCCGCCTTCACCGCCTGCGGGATTTCCAGCAGCCGCAGTCGCACCGGGGTGTCCGGGCCGAGCAGCTGACCGGAGGCGATGCGGAACAGCAGCGCGTACCCGATCTGGCCGGCCGCGCCGGTGACGGTGACGTTGACAGGGGCTTGGGTCATCTCGTTACTCCTGCAGACAGCGTTGGCTCATGGCTTTGTGCGAGCGATGTTATCCCTCTGCGTAACCGGCGTCGGGGTGCGTCTTGTCACGCCGCATGCCGAAGGTGTTCCCGAGCGCCACGAGCTCGGCGTCGAGCTGGTCCAGACTGGACAGCAGCGACCGCTGGGTGGCGTCCCCGGCGCACTCGCCGGGCGGCAGGCCGGTCTCGCGTTCGAGCCGCCGCTGGGGCGCGGTGGCGGGCTCGCGCACCACTTCCAGCAGGGTGTCCACCTTGCGGGTGATCCCGGCCAGTACCTCGGGGAGCCGGTCGTCACCGGCGAACATGCCCGGCTGGGCGCGGGCGGCGACGTGCCGCGCCCGGAAGGCGATGGACTCCAGCGTGCCCTGCACGTGCCAGCCGAGGTCGCGCCGCGCGGTGCTGACGTTCACCGGGTGGACCAGCGGTTCGATGGTCCGGCGCACCTGGTCGACGTCGCGGTCCAGGGTGCGGGACAGCTCGATGATGTTGTGATTCTCACGTCCGGACAGCAGTTCGTCCGCGCGCTCGACGAACGTCCGCAGGTCCTCCAGCGTGGCCGCGATGTCGTCGAGCATGACCGCGCGCGTGCGCACCGGCACGATCACCACCGCGGCGAGCATGCCCGCCACCGCGCCGACCGCGGTCTCCGCCAGCCGGATCCACAGCACCTCGAAGGTGAACGTGCCGAGCAGGCTGTAGAGCAGGCCGAGCATGGTGGTGATGAAGAAGGCCATGATCGCCTGCGAGACGCGCGAAAAGTAGACCATGCCGAACACGCAGACCAGCAGCAGCACGAGCGTGGCCGGGGAGTTCCCGACCACCAGCAGCGCCGCGAGCACCCCGCCGAAGATGCCGACCAGGGTGCCCACCAGCCGCCGCATGCCCTTGACGAAGGTGGCACCCGCGGTCGCGGAGCCGAGGAACACCACGAAAACCGTGAGCACGGCCCAATACCACCGTTGGGGGGACACCAGTTCGCCGCCGATCACGGCCAGCCCGCCGCCGACCACGGCCTGGATGGCGCCCCGGGTCTGGTTGTCATAGGCGAAGACGGCTTTGCGCTCGGTCTCCTCGGTGTCCGGAGCATCGTCGGGTGGCAGTTCGTCGTTCTCGGCGACCCGCTGCGCGTTCACGTCGGCGATGGCCAGTTCGGCGATGGCGTGCCGCAGTTCGTCACCCGGACGGGCGTGCTCACCGAGCCTGCTGCCCGCCACCAGCATCTGGCTGAACTCGGCCGAATCGCTGATCACCGGCAGCTCACGCGGATCACGGCCGATCAGCCCGCCGAACCGGCGCAGCGCGGCGACCAGGTCGGCGCGCGTGGCCTCGTCGAGGTCCTCGGCGGCGGTGCGGCGCAAGGTGATCACCAGCCATTCGACGGCCAGCTCGACCTCGATCGCCCGGCGCCGCAGCACGCCGACCGCGCGTTCGTCCACCACGTCCGGCGCCACGTCCTCGACCATCAGCACGCATTCGTGCATCCGGTTCGCCGCCGTGCGCAGCTGCTTGTCGTTGCGGCTCCCGGATTCCAGGTACGCCTGCGCGGCCCGGATCACCGCCGCCAGCCGCGCCCGGAACGCCCGGCGCACCCGCAGCAGTTCCTTCGCCGGGCGGCGGGGGAGGACCACCAGCCGGATGAAGGCGTTCACCAGGATCCCGGCCAGCAACGCCCCCAGCAGCGCGGGCACCTGCTTGAGGTGCGTCTGCAGGAACATCGCGAAGAAGAAGAGGAAGAAGGTCGCCGAGCCGAGCGCGATCCCGCGGGGACCCCAGCGCTGCGCGTAGACCGCGACGAAGATCAGCAGCACGAAGACCACGCTGTCCAGCGGCGGCATCGACGCGCCCAGACTGGCCAGGGTGAGCGAAGCGGCGCCCGTCAGCAGCACCAGCGCCAGGGTGACCAGGTCCTGGCGCGTGGTGTCCTCGTGCACGGTGAACGCGCTCATCATCGCGCCGATCGCGCCGACCATCACCACGGTCAGCGGCTGCCCGAACGGCAGCAGCACCAGCACGGTCAGCACGATGCCGAAGATCGCGGACAGTGCGAGGCGCAACCGGACGAAGCCGGGGTCGGAGGCGGCGAAGCGGTCACGCGTCGTCTCGGTGACCTTGATGACCTTGGCGACCTTGGTGAAGCGAACGATCATGCGGTGGTGCTCCCGAGCAGTTCCCATTGGGCCAGGCTGATCCGGCGGTCCGTGCCGCCGGTGATCCGCAGCCGGTAGTGGCGGCAAGCGGCGGGCTCGGACAGGGAGAACGGCCGGGTCTGACGGCGCCAGCGGAACACCTGGCCCTGCCGCTCGTCGAGCGTTCTCCAGGCCTCGCCGTCGTCCGAACCCTCCAGCACCCAGGACGACGGATCGCCCTCGCCGAGCGCGGAAGTGAGGGTGTACAACGACACCGGTCTCGGCGCACCGTCCACGGTGAACTCGACCGTCGGCGTGGCGGTGCCGAAGTTGACCTGCGTGCGGCTGGTGTCGTCGAAGAGCTGGGAGACGTCGTTGTCCGACGAGCGGCCCTGCCCGGGCAGGTCGGTCAGCGGCACGGCAGGCAGGTCGCCGGTGGTCAGTGACGGCGGCAGGTCGTCCTCGCCGGTGCCCCAGTCGCCGGGCTCCTCGGCCAGGTCGAAATCGAGCACCGCACCCTGGACGAGCGTGGCGTGCGGGATGTGGGTCTTCGTGTACGGCTCGCCGTTGACCTTCAGCCCGCGGACGTACTTCGTGGCCGCCGTGTTGCCGGGCGCGTTGATCACCAGGTCTTCGCCGTTCTCCAGGTGCACGGTCGCCTTGGTGAACAGCGGCGCACCGAGCACATAGGACGGACTACCCATGGCGAGCGGGTAGAAACCGAGGGCGGCGAACAGGTACCACGCCGACATCTCGCCGTTGTCCTCGTCGCCGGGATAGCCCTGGCCGATCTCACTGCCGAGGTAGCAGCGCAGCAGCACCTCGCGCACGACGGCCTGGGCCTTCGCCGGGGCACCCGCGTGCAGGTACATCCACGGGATGTGGTGCGAGGGCTGGTTGGAGTGCCCGTACTGGCCGAGGCGGATGTCCCTGGCTTCGGTCATTTCGTGGATGATGCCGCCGTACGAGCCCGGCTTGAGCCCGGTCTCCGGCGTGGCGAAGAAGGTGTCCAGAGTGGACTCGAGCTTCTTGCGGCCACCGAGCAGGTTCACCAGGCCACGGCCGTCGTGCGGCACGGTGAAGGCCATGTTCCAGCCGTTGGTCTCGGTGTAGTCGAAGCCCCAGACCGCCGGGTCGTACTGCTCGGGAGCCCAGCGCCAGCCACCGGCGGCGTCACGGCCCTGGAAGAAACCGATGCGCTTGTCGAAGTGGTGGACGTAGTGCAGCGCGCGGCTGGTGAAGTACCGCGCGTTGTCCAGGTACTCGGCCCGCCGGGGATCGTCTTCGGCGGCGGTCTCATGGAGGGCTCGCGACAGGTTCGCGATGCCGAAATCGTTGATACAGCCTTCCAGCGCCCACGACAGACCTTCCGGTGTGGACGCCGGCGTGTACCCGAGGAAGAGCGACTCGTCCAGGCCTTTGCGGCCCACGCTCTTGTTCGGCGGGGTGACCGTGGCGTTCTTCAGCGCGGCGTCGTAGGCGGCCACCACGTCGAAGTTGTGCACGCCCTTGAGGTAGGCGTCGGCGAAGGCGACGTCGGAACTGGTGCCGGTCATCAGGTTCGCGTAGCCGGGGGAGGACCACCGCGAGATCCAGCCGCCCTCGCGGTACTGCTGCACGAATCCCTCGGCGAGCTGGCCGCAGCGTTCCGGGCTGAACAAGGCGTACGCGGGCCAGGTGGTGCGGTAGGTGTCCCAGAAGCCGTTGTTCACCACCATCGGCCCGTCGAGCACCTTCGCCCCGGTGCGCCGCCCGGTGCTGAGCCGGGTGCTCCGGCTGACCGGGCTCGCGTGCCGGTAGGCGGGCGCCGCGGCGGTGCCGGTGTTCTCGTGCGCCGAGTTCGGGTACAGGTAGAGCCGGTACAGGTTCGAGTAGAAGGTGGTGAGCTGGTCCTCGCTGGCGCCTTCGATCTCGAAGCGGCCCAGGATCTTGCGCCACTCCTCACGAGCGTGGTCGCGCACGGCGTCGAACGTGGTGCCGTCCGGGATCTCCAGTTCCAGGTTGTGCTGGGCCTGCCGGAGGCTGATCAGCGAAGTGGCGATCCGCAGGGTGACCGACTCCTGCTCGCCGACGTCGAAGCTCAGGTGCCCGGTGACCACCCGCCACAACGGGTTCCGCACCTTCTTGGCGGCCTTCGCCGCGCGGTCGAGCTTGCCGTAGACGTACATCCGCCGCGCGCCCACGGACAGCCTGCTGCGGACCCAGGTGTGCCCGGTGACCGTGCCGTCCGCGTGCAGCCGCAGCCCGCCCCGGTTGCCGGCGTTGTCGAAGATCAGGTGCGCTTCCCCGGCGGGGAAGGTGAACCGCAGCATCGCGGCGTGGTCGGCGGGGGCGATCTCGCCGGTGATCCCGTTGTCGAAGCGCACCCGGTAGTGGTACGGCCGGTCCAGCTCGTTCGCGTGGTCGAAGGCCAGTGCCCTGGCCTGCCGGTCCACGGTCAGCTCACCGATCCTCGGCATCACCTGGAAGGTGTGCCGGTCGCCCATCCACGGGCTCGGCTGGTGGCTCAGGCCGAACGCCTCCAGCGCGGGCCGGTTCGCGCCGTTGTTGCGCCGGTGGTACTCGTACACCCAGGTGGTGGAACTCGCGTCGGTCATCGGGGTCCAGAAGTTGAAGCCGTGGGGGAGCGCGGTGGCCGGGATGTTGTTGCCGCGTGAGCGGTTGTTCGCCGAGTGCGTGCCGCGCGTGGTGCGTACGCGGTCGACGGGCTCCACCGGACCGGCGGGTTCACGCTCGGCGATGCGCACGTCGTCGAGCCAGCCGGAGACCTCGCCGTCGCCCTCGGGGACCTCCGTGGTCAGCAGGATCGCCTTGGCGCGCTTGCCCGCGGCCGCGGCGAGCGAACAGCGGACGTGGTTCCACTGGTCCAGGTACAGCTTCTTGGCCAGGCCCTGCGCCTTCGCGGTGACCGCGAAGCCGTGCTGGTCGAGCGCGTTCAGCGAGGCGAGCGTGGTGCCGTCGTCGAACTCAATGTCGATGGCGACGAAGGTGCCGCGCCACGCCGGGTCCGCTTCGGGGAACACCACATAGGACAGTTCGCTGCGCTCGGTGATGGCCAGGTCGGTGCGGAACAACCCGGTGCGTGCCTGGCCGGCCACCCCGGTGCGGTAGTTGAGCGCGTGCAGGCCGCTGAAGCCGGTCTTCGGCTTGGCCGCGGGCGCCTGGGCCGGGCCGTCGCCGACGTGGACGCGGAGCCGGTCACCGGAGCCGGGCGCGGGGTCGCCGGGCTCGAAGGACGAGAAGAACTCGGTCGGCTGCTCGGGCATGGAGCCCACGTTAACGGGCGGCGCCCGGGATCACCCGGACGCCGCCCGTGACGTGCCGACGAGCCGCTACTACAACCCGGCGCACTGACCGGCGACGGCACCCCGCACCGCGTTGGCCAGCGTGTTGTTCACCGGTTGCGTGCCGCCGCCGCAGCTCAGCGGGCCCTGCAGGGTGTTCGCCGCGAGCAGCACCGACGGGCCGGTGTTGCCGTTGAGCGCCACCGGTCCGTACACGGTGGAGTTCTCCAGCGCGACCGTGCCGGTGGTGCCGGTGATCGAGATCGGCCCGGTCACCTTCGTGCGCAGGAACCGCACCGAACCGGCCTTCGCCGCCGAGATCGGGCCGCTGATCGAACCACCGTCGACCACCAGCGAGGCACCCTCGGCCACGGTCACCGGACCGCGGACGTCGACGCCGGCCACGCAGGTCACGCCGCTGGTCACGGCCAGTGCGCCGTGGTGGTCGGCGCCGATGGTCGTGGTGCACACCGGGTCCGGTTTGCCCAGCAGTTCGACCTCGGCCAGTCCGGCCGCACCACCGTTGGTCGCGGTGACTTCCAGCCGGTAGTGCGTGTAGTGGCCGGGGTTGGCCGCTTTGAACGCCCGCGTGTGCTGGCGCCACTTGAAGCTCTGGTCCGTGCGCTGGTCCACCACGGCCCAGGTCTGGCCGTCGTAGGAGCCCTTGAGCACCCAGCTCCGCGGTTCGCCTTCACCCTTCGGGGAGGTCAGCGTGTAGAAGCTGGCCGCCTCCGTGCCCGAGTTGAGCTGGTACTGCACCCAGGAACCGGGCTTCGACTCGGTGGCCGAGCTGTTGTCGAACAGCGTGGCCACGTCACCCGCCTCCGCGGTGGCGGTGCCCTTGCCCGGCCCGGTCAGGTCGTGCAGCGGGTTGGCCACGGCGTCGCCGGTGGTGATCGACGAAGGCGCGTCGGCAGGCCCGGTGCCCCACGCCGACGGCTGCGGGCCCATGGTGAACTCGAGCGTGCCGCCGTTCGCGAGCAGGTCGTGTGGCAGCGAGGTGGACGAGTGGTCCTCGCCGTTGACCTTGAGGCCCTGCACGTAGATGTTCTTCGCGTTGTTCTGCGGCGCGTTGATCACCAGCTTCTTGCCGTTCTCCAGGTTCACCGTGGCCTTGGTGAACAGCGGCGAGCCGACGGCGTAGTCCGGCTTGCCCATCTGCAGCGGGTAGAAGCCCAGCGCGCTGAAGATGTACCAGGCGGACATCTCGCCGTTGTCCTCGTCGCCCGCGTACCCCTGGCCGAGCTCGCCACCCAGGTACAGCCGCGAGAGCACCTCGCGCACCTTCTCCTGCGTCTTCGACGGCTGACCGGCGTAGTTGTACATGTAGGGGATGTGGTGCGAGGGCTGGTTGGAGTGCCCGTACTGACCCATCCGCACGTCCCTGGCCTCGCGCATCTCGTGGATCACGCCGCCGTAGGAACCGGGGAAGGTGGCCGTCTCCGGGGTGGCCCAGAACTCGTCCAGCTTCTTCGCCAGGCCGTCCTTGCCGCCGTAGAGGTTGGCCAGGCCGTTGCCGTCGTGCGGCACGGTGAAGGCCATGTTCCAGCCGTTGGTCTCGGTGTAGTCGTGACCCCATTCGCGGGGCTCGTACTCGCTCGCCGGGACGCGCCAGTCGCCGGTCGGCGACTTGCCCTGGAAGAAGTCGATGCTCGGGTCGAAGGTGTTGACGTAGTTCTGCGCGCGGTTGGTGAAGTACTCGTGGTTCTCCAGGTACTCCTGCTTGCGCGGATCGTCCGGGGCGGCTTCGTCGTAGAGCTTCTTCGACATGTTCGCGATGCCGAAGTCGTTGACGTAACCCTCGATGCCCCACGACATGCCCTCACCGGTGGCGGTCGAGGTGTAGCCGAGGAAGATCGACGTGTCGAGCCCCTTGCGGCCCACGCTCGCGTTCGGCGGGGTCACGCTCGCGTTCTTCAGCGCGGCGTCGTAGGCCGACTGGACGTCGAAGTTCTTCACGCCCTTGAGGTAGGCGTCGGCGAAGGCGACGTCGGAACTGGTGCCGGTCATCAGGTTCGCGTAGCCGGGGGAGGACCAGCGGGAGATCCAGCCGCCGTCGCGGTACTGCTGGGTGAACCCGTCGACCATCTTCCCGGCCATGGTCGGGGTGAGCAGCGCGTACGCCGGCCAGGTGGTGCGGTAGGTGTCCCAGAAGCCGTTGTTGACGAAGATCTCGCCGTCCACCAGCTTCGAGCCGGTGTGCGTCGGCGTGTCCTCGCCGGTCTTCGCCGCGACCGGGCTCGCGTACTGGAGCTTCGGCTGTTCCTTCGTGCCGATGTTCTCGTAGCCCGAGTTGGGGTAGAGGAACAGGCGGTACAGGTTCGAGTAGAGCGTCTGCAGCTGGTCGGCGCTGGCGCCCTCGACCTCGATCACGCTCAGCTTGTCGTCCCAGGCCGCCTGGGCCGCGTCGCGCACCGACTCCAGGGTCGCCCCGGGCGCGATCTCCTGCTGGAGGTTCTTCTTGGCCTGGTCCACGCTGATCAGCGAGGTGGCGATGCGCATCTGCACGGTGTTCGTGCCGCCCGTGTCGAAGCGCAGGTAGCCGCGCACGTTGTCGCGGCCCTCACCGGGCAGCTTGTCGCCCGCGGTGACCGGCTTGTCGAACTCGGCGTAGACGAACAACCGGCCCGCGCCCGCGGAGAGCCCGCTCTTGACGTCGGAGTACCCGCTGAGCGCGCCGGCCGCCTTGTCCAGGGTCAGCCCGCCGTTGTTGTTGACGTTGTCGAAGATCAGGTTCGCGTCGGCGCCGGGGAAGCTGAACCGGAACATCGCCGCGTGATCGGACGGAGCCAGCTCGGTCTTGATGCCGTTCTCGAACTGGACGCCGTAGAAGTGGGCCTTGGCTTCCTCGTTCTCGTGCTTGAAGGCCAGTTCACGGGCGTCGCGGTTGGCGTCGGGCACCCCCGCCGCGAGCGAGGGGTGGACCTGGAAGGTCTGCCGGTCACCCATCCACGGGCTGGGCTCGTGGCTCACGCTGAACGCCTGCGCGGTCGGCAGGTTCTGGGCGTTGTTGCCTTCGTGATAGCGGTATAACCAACTGGTCGAACCGGCGTCGGTCACCGGGGTCCAGAAGTTGAACCCGTGCGGCACGGCGGTGGCCGGGAAGTTGTTGCCGCGGGAGAAGGCCGAGTTCGCGTGCGTGCCGCGGGTGGTCAGCACGTGCTCGCTCGGGCGGGCGTTGGCCGGGGGAGCGGGCGTACCGGCGCCGAGGCGGATGTCGTCGAGCCAGCCCTGCAGCGGCGCGGGTCCGGCGGGGTTGTCGTAGCCGACCAGGATCCGGTCGATGACCTTGCCCTTGGCCACCGTGCCGATCGAGGAGCGGACCGAGTTCCACTGGTTGATCGACAGCGACTTCGCCGCGCCCTGCCCGGCCGGGGAGAGGGCGAAGCCGTACTGGTCGGTGGCACCGAGGTCGCTGAGGTAGCTGCCGTCGGTGAAGGCCAGGTCGACCGCGACGTTGGTGCTCGGGTACTTCAGGTCGTCACCGGAGAACTCGGGGAAGACCTTGTACGACAGCTCGGTGGCGTCGCCGACGGGCACGTCGACGTCGAAGATGTTGTTGTAGGAGAAGCCGCGGCCCTCGACGGTGTGCGTGCCGGAGTAGCGGAACGCGCGGAGACCGGAGTAGCCGACGCGCGACTTGTTCGTGTAGCCACCGGTGGGGCCGCCGTCGGGGAAGCTGCGCATGTTGGGCAGCGCCGGCGGGGCCGGTTCGTCGTTGGCCAGCAGCAACTCGGCCAGCTGGAGCAGCGGGCCGCCGTTGTTCTTGGTGACGTCGAGCCGGAAGTGCTGGAAGGTGGCAGGCGCGGCGAGGCGGTACTCCTTCGGCTGGAAGCGCTCGCCGAACTCCTCCCCGGTCCGGGTGTCGAGGTCGGTCCAGGTGGTGCCGTCGGCCGAGCCCTGCAGCTTCCAGTCCCGCGGGTCGCGCTCGTCGAAGTCGTTCGCCGAGGTCAGGCCGTAGCGGGTGATGGTGACCGGTTCGGTCAGGGTGAACCGCGCCCAGGCGGCGGGCTGCTTGGACAGCCACTTCGACTCGGGCTTGCCGTCGGCCAGGTTCGGCGCGATCTCGCCGCCCTCGGGGTTCTCGCTGCTCGCGGTCGCCTCGGCGAGCTTGCCGCGGACGTCACCGGGGATGGCGGTGCCGTTGGCGCCGTTGACCCCGTTCGCCTTGGGCTTGCCGTCGGGCCCGATGTCCACCGTGTCAGTCCAGTCGGGCGCGGGCTCACCGGGCTCGAAGGAGGAGTAGAAGTCGGGCGGGGGCGCGGGCGCGGCGAGCGCGGGGGAGGGGACCGCGGTCAAGCCAGCCGACAACACGACGGCGGACAGCAGCGCGCAGACCGGTGGTCGGACGCTTCGGGGCATCTTTGCTCCAGGTTCCGGGCGGGGGACGCAGGGGAGCGCCGCGAACGGCGCCCAGCTAAATAAGCGTGCTGTGACATCGTTGTCAAGAACGCGTTGGTTTCCCGTCCGAAAACAGACAACCCAGTCGGGTGTATAACGCCCTATACGGCACCGCTTTGAGGCACAGCATGTTCAGCCAGAAGCACCAAACCCGCTGCGGAAGCGGAGATGGCTCAGCAGTGGGTGAACAGGTGCGCCAGGGCGCGGCTGCCGAAGTGGAGGCCTTCGACCGGGACGCGTTCGTCCACGCCGTGGGCCATCGCGCGGTAGTGGAAGCCCTGCGGCAGCCACAGCGGGGCGAAGCCGTAGCACTGGATGCCGAGCTTGGCGAAGGCCTTCGCGTCGGTGCCGCCGCCCATGCAGTACGGCACCACGACCGCGTCCGGGTCCTGGGCGCGCAGCGCGGCCGCCATGGCGTCGAACCACGGGGAATCCACCGGCGCCTGCACCGGCGGCTGGCGCGCGATGAACTCCCTGGTCACGTCCGGCCCGAGCAGTTCGTCCACTGTGGCCAGCAGGTCGTCCTCGGTGTCCGGCAGGGTCCGGGTGTCCACCTGGGCGTGCGCCACGCTGGGGATCACGTTCACCTTGTACCCGGCTTCGAGCATGGTCGGCGTGGTGCTGGTGCGCACCATCGCCTCGACCAGCGCCGCCGCCGGGCCCAGCCGTGCCAGCGTTCCGTCCACATCGGACAGATCAACGGGGACGTCGAGCGCCTTGCCGGTCTGCTCGATGAACGCGCGCGTGGCCGGGGTCAGGTGCACCGGCCACTGGTGCTTGGCGATCCGGTCGAGCGCGGCGACCAGCCGGACGACGGCGTTCTCGTGGTTGCGCCGCGAACCGTGGCCCGCGCGGCCGCGGGCGGTCAGGCGCAGGTGCGCGGTTCCGCGCTCAGCCGCGCCGACCGGGTAGAGGCGCACGGTCCGGCCGTCGGCGGCGGGCACGTGGTAGGTGTAGCCGCCGGATTCGCTGATCGCCGCGGCGCAACCGTCGAAAAGGGACGGGTGGTGCTCGACCAGCCAGTGCGCGCCGTAGTCGCCGCGGTCTTCCTCGTCGGCGACGAAGGCGAGCACGATGTCCCGGCGGGGTTTGCGTCCTTCGCGCGCGAAGGTGTCCAAAACGGACAGCACCATCGCGCAGAAGTCCTTCATGTCCGTGGCGCCGCGGCCCCAGAGGAAGCCGTCGCGCACCTCGCCGGCGAACGGCGGCACGGCCCAGTCGGCGGCGTCGGCAGGCACCACGTCGAGGTGGCCCTGCACCAGCAGCGCCGGCAGGGACCGGTCACTGCCTTCGACGCGGGCGACGACGTTGGCGCGCCCCGGCGCCGATTCCAGGATCCGCGGGCTCAGGCCCGCGTCGGTGAGCAGCCCGGCCACGTACTCGGCGGCCGCTCGTTCTCCTTCGGCGTCCCCGTTGCCGCGGTTCGTCGTGTCGAACCGGATCAGCTCCGAGCAAACGGAGACGACGTCCAACTCAGCCATACTTCCCCTGCACCGCGCCCGCGGCGATCGCGGTGACCACCTTGAACGCCTTCATCGCTTCGGTCATGTCCGGCGCGTCGAAGCCCACCCGGCGGACCCCGACCTGCTCCACCGTAGGGATGACCGCGGTGGCCTGCGCGAGGTGGCTCGCGTCGAACTCGACCTCGATCCGGTGACCCCGCGACGAGGGTTCTCCGCGACCGGCCCGCGCCATGGCGCGGCGCGCCGCTTCGGTCTGCATTTCAGCCGTTCGTGAAGGGGGCAGGCAGATGGCCGCGTAACGGCTCACGCATTCCTTCACCGCCACGAGTTCCGCGCCGGGCGCGTAGCCGGCGGCGTCTTCGCAGGTCTTGTCGTCGCCGGTGACCAGCAGGACCGGCACGCCGTATTCGGCGGCCAGCGCGGCGTTGAGCCTACCCTCGCTGGCGTGCGTGCCGTCCAGCCACACCCCGGTGATCTGGTTCTCCAGGTAGGTGTGGGAAAGCACGCCGTCCGCGCCGGCCCCGGCGTGGTAGCCGAGGAAGACCACACCGTCCACACCGCTGTCGACGCCCTGCATCATCGACAGCGGCTTGTGCCTGCCGGTGAGCATGCGGGCGCGGGGATCGAGGTCTTCCAGCAGCAGGTTCCGCTGCGACGAGTGCGCCTCGTTCACCAGCAGGTCGGTCGCGCCGGCGTCGGCGAGCCCTGCGGCCACGGCGTTGACGTCCCCGGTGAACAGCCTGCGGAATCGTTGCCACTGCTCGGTTCCGGGGACCACGTCGTCGGTCCAGGTGACCCCCGTGGCACCCTCCATGTCGGCCGAGATCATGATCCGCATGGGGTTCAACCTAGTGGGCGCCACAAGTGACGTTCGTCATCGCCCCCGCCCGGTTGGGTAACGGGTTGGCATGAACGCCCGGCAATCGTTGACTTCCGGTGGCGGTGAATGGTTACTTTTCGGCCTTCGGGGACGGGGCTTGGAGGGCTTCGGGGGTCCGGGGGTCGGCCCCCCGAGCAGACGACGGAGCATGAACGATTGGGGATCGCGAGAATGCGTGCAGTGAGAAGTACCTGGCGACGGCGCGCGGCCGCGCTCGGCGCCACCGCGCTGGTGGCGGCCGCGCCCGTGCTGGCCATCGGGCCCGCCCAGGCGCAGCAGCCGACCGTGCTGCGGGTGGCCCTGGTCCAGTCCATCGACCACCTGAACCCGTTCACCGCGAGTTTCGCCTCCACCGCGATGATCGGCCGGATCTCCTGGGAGTTCCTCACCCTGCCCTCGGCCGAGGACAACCTGCCCACGGCGGGGCTCGCCGAGACGTGGACGCCGTCGCCGGACGGGCTGACCTGGACGTTCAAGATCCGCGAGGCGAAGTGGTCCGACGGCACGCCGCTGACCGCGAAGGACGCCGCGTTCACCTTCAACCGGATGATGAGCGACCCGGCCGCGCGTGAGGCCAACGGCACCTTCGTCGAGCAGTTCCAGACGGTGACCGCGACCGACGACCGCACGCTGACCGTGACGCTGAAGAAGCCGCAGGCTTCGATGACCGCGCTCGACGTGCCGATCGTGCCGGAGCACATCTGGTCGGGCGTGACCGACATGGCCTCGCCGGAGACCGACACCGTGGCCAAGGTGGGTGTGGGCTCGGGCCCGTTCACCATCACCGAGTACCAGACCAACCAGCTGGTCCGGATGAAGGCGAACCCGAACTACTGGCGGGGCGCGCCGAAGGTGGACGAGCTGCAGTTCGTCAAGTTCGACAACGCCGACGCCGCGGTCAACGCGCTGAAGAACGGCGAGGTCGACCTGATCAACCGGCTCACCTCCACCCAGTTCGACGCGCTCAACGGCCAGCCGGGCATCACCACCAACAAGGCGGTCGGCCGCCGCTACGACGAGCTGCTGATCAACCCGGGCGCGCAGAACTTCGACCGCCAGCCGATCGGCGACGGGCACCCGGCGCTCAAGGACGTGCGGGTGCGCAAGGCGATCGCCCGCGCGATCGACCCGGCGACCATCATCGACAAGGTGCTCGGCGGGTACGGCGAGGCGCCGGGCGGCATCGTGCCGCCGATGTTCAAGACCTATCACTACGCGCCGGGCCCGGCCGAGAAGTACACCTTCGACCTGGCCGCCGCGAACGCCGCGCTCGACCAGGCCGGTTACCCGAAGGGGCCGGACGGGATCCGGGTCGCGCCGGACGGGCGCAAGCTCGAGTTCCGGTTCACCGGGCACGCCACCCGCGACTACGACCAGCGCGTGGTCAAGTACGTCGCCGGCTGGCTGGGGGAGATCGGCATCAAGATCACCGAGGTCCTGGTCTCCGACAACGAGGTGGACGAGTCCACTTCGGCGGGCAACTACGACCTCGCGCTCTCGGGCTGGGGCACCAACCCGGACCCGGACTACATCCTGGCCAAGCAGACCTGTTCGGTGCTCCCCGCCACCGCGGGCAGCACGAGCAGCAACGCGTTCTTCTGCGACGCCGAGTACGACCGGCTCTACGCGCTGCAGGCCGCCGAGCCGGACATCGCCAAGCGCGCCGAGTACGCGAAGCAGGCCCAGGCCCGCTACTACGACCAGGTGCCGAGCGTGGTGCTCGACTACAAGAGCGCGCTGGAGGCCTACCGCTCCGACAAGTTCTCGTCGCTGACCAAGCAGCCGGTCGCCGGCGGCGCGCTGATGGAGCAGAGCGGGTACTGGAGCTTCTACGGTGCCGTGCCCGCCGGTGAGGACGCGGCCGCGGCCGGGGACTCGGGTGGCCTGCCGACCGGGGCGTGGATCGCCATCGGGGCGGGCGCGGTGATCCTGGTCGCGCTGATCGGTGTGGTGGTGTCGCGGCGCGGCAAGTCCGCCGGGTCCGCCGACGACAAGGAATAGGAGCAAGGGGCGTTGACCGAAGCGGTCTCGACAGCCACGGGCGCGGAACTGCCCGACCCGGACGAACGACGCGGGGGTACCGGGACCCTTCGGTTTCTCGCAGGCAAGATCGGCGCCGGGCTGGTCAGCCTGCTGCTGGTGGTGGTGCTGGGGTTCCTGCTGTTCCGGATGATCCCCGGCGACCCGGTCACCACGATGACCAGGGACCGGCCCACCAGCCCGCAGCAGCTGGCCGAGCTCCGCGCCCGCCTCGGCGTGGACAAGCCGATGCTGCAGCAGTTCTTCGACTACTTCGGCGGACTGCTGCGCGGTGACCTCGGTACGTCCTACATCTACAACCGGCCGGTGGCGGCGATGATCGGCGAGCGGGTGTGGCCCACCGTCCTGCTCGTCGGCACCGCCACCGTGCTGGCGGTGGTGCTGGGCCTGTGGCTCGGCGTGCGGGCGGCGTGGAAGCGCGGCAGCGGGTTCGACAAGGTGCAGACCGGCGTGGCGCTGACCCTGTGGTCGGTGCCGCAGTTCTGGCTGGGCCTGATGCTGCTGATCGCCACGCAGGGGCTGTTCCCGAGCCGGGGCATGACCTCGCCGGACACCCCGCCGGGCTTCTTCAACGAGGTCCTGGACGTGGCGCACCACCTGACGCTGCCGTGCGTCACGCTGCTCGCGGTGATCTACGCGCAGTACATGCTGGTGATGCGGTCCTCGTTGCTCGAGGAGATGAACGCGGACTACCTCACCACGGCCCGCGCGAAGGGCCTGCGCGACGACCTGGTGCGCCGCAGGCACGCCGTGCCGAACGCGCTGCTGCCCACGGTGACCCTGGTGTTCCTGCAGTTCGGGCTGGTGGTGTCCGGCACGGTCACGGTCGAGGCCGTGTTCTCGTGGCCGGGGCTCGGGCTGCTCACGTTCGAAGCGCTGCGCGGGCCGGACCTGCCGCTGCTGCAAGGAGTGTTCTTGATTCTGGCCGGTTCGGTGGTCGTGATGAACCTGTTCGCCGAGGTGCTCTACCGGGTGCTCGACCCGCGGGTGCGTGCCTCATGAGCGAAGTGACGCAGACGGCGAAGGCGATCGCGTGGCAGCGCCGGTTCGCCGCGGCGGGCAACGTGTGGCGGGAGTTCGCCAAGAACCGCGGCGGGTTGGTCGGGCTGGCCCTGCTGGGGGTGATCGTGGTGCTGGCGGTGCTGGCGCCGGTGATCACCGATCCGGCGGGGCTGGACGTGACCAAGGCGCCGGGCAGGCCGCTGCAGCCGCCGACCGGGGAGTACCTGCTCGGCACCGATGTGGACGGTCGCTCGGTGCTGCTGCTGACCTTCTGGGGCGCGCGGGTGTCGCTGCTGGTCGGGCTGGCCGCGACGGTGCTCTCGGTGCTGATCGGCACCATCGTCGGCATCGCGGCCGGGCACTTCGGCCGGTGGGTGGCGCGGATCCTGCTGCCGTTCACCGACTTCTTCCTGGTGCTGCCCTCGCTGGTGCTGGCGATCGCGTTGTCCAGCGTGCTGCCCAGGGGCATCCCGACGATCATCGTCGCGGTCGGGGTCACCTCGTGGCCGACGACCGCGCGCCTGGTGCGCGCGCAGACGCTGACCGTGGAGAGCCGCCCGTACATCGAGCGGTCGAAGGCGCTGGGCGGCGGGCACCTGCACGTGATCGGCAAGCACGTGCTGCCCGCGGTGATGCCGCTGGTGCTGGCGAACACCACGCTGGTGGTCGGCGGGTCGATCATCGCCGAGTCCACGCTGTCCTTCCTCGGGCTCGGTGACCCGAACAACGTCTCGTGGGGTTCGATGCTGCAGACGGCGCTCAGTTCCGGTGCGGTCAGCGGCGGTGCCTGGTGGTACCTGTTGCCGCCGGGTCTGGCCATCGTGGCGATCGTGCTGTGCTTCACGCTGGTCGGCCGCGCGCTGGAGACCGTGCTCAACCCGCGGCTGAGGGGGGACCGATGAGCGCGCTGCTGGAGCTCAAGGACCTGAACGTCACCTACCCGGCGCCGGGGGAGGACGTGCGCGCGGTGCGTGACGTCAACCTGCGACTGGAGCCGGGGGACACCCTCGGCGTGGCGGGGGAGTCCGGCTCGGGCAAGTCGACCGTGGCGATGAGCGTGCTCCGGCTGCTGCCGAGGTCCGCGAAGATCACCGGCGAGATCCTGCTCGACGGCGAGGACGTCACCACGATGAAGTGGGGGCGCCTGCGCGCGGTGCGCTGGTCGGCGGCCTCGATCGTGTTCCAGGGCGCGATGCACGCGCTGAACCCGGTCCGGCGGATCGGGGAGCAGATCGCCGAACCGATCCGGCTGCACCCGCCCGAGGGCAAGGCGCAGAGCGAGACGGCCGTGCGCAAGCGGGTCGAGGAGCTGCTCGGGCAGGTCGACCTGCCGGTGAGCCGGGCCGGGGCCTATCCGCACGAGCTGTCCGGCGGGCAGAAGCAGCGGGTGATGATCGCCATGGCGCTGGCCTGCCGGCCGCGGCTGGTCATCGCCGACGAGCCGACCACCGCGCTGGACGTGATCGTGCAGGCCCAGGTGCTGGACCTGCTCAGCGGGCTGGTCGCCGAGCAGGGCATCGGGCTGATCATGATCAGCCACGACCTGTCGGTGCTGGCGGCGACCTGCGCGCGGATCGCGGTGATGTACGACGGCGAGATCGTCGAAGAGGGCGACGGCAGGCAGGTGATGGCCTCGCCGCGGCACGCGCACACCCGGGCACTGGCCGCGGCCTTCCCCACGGTGGGTGATCCGGTGTCCCGGTTCGCCCCGGCGACGGCGGGCGAGCTGCCGCCGGAGCCGGAGACGCCGGTGGACACGGGGGAGGGGCCGCTGCTGGTGGCCAAGGACCTGCACGTCCGCTTCCGCGACCGCAAGGGCACCACCATCGACGCGGTCAAGGGGGTGGACCTGGAGGTCCGGCGCAACGAGATCATCGCGCTGGTCGGCCAGTCCGGTTCGGGCAAGACCACGCTGGCCCGCACGCTGATGGGCCTGCAGAAGCCGACTTCGGGCCAGGTGTTGTTCGAAGGCGAGCCGGTGCCGATGACCAGCGCGGGGCTCAAGGCGTACCGGCGGCGGGTGCAGCTGGTGCTGCAGGACCCGACGAGCGCGCTGAACCCGCGCCACAGCGTCTACGAGGCCGTCGCCGAGGGGCCGCGGATCCACGGGTTCTCCGAGCCCGAACTCGACATCGTCACGAAGGCGCTGGAGGCGGCCGAACTCCGGCCCGCGGAACGGTTCCTGCAGCGGCTGCCGCACGAACTGTCGGGCGGGCAGCGCCAGCGCGTGGTGATCGCGGGCGCGCTCGCGCTCGACCCGAAGGTGGTGGTCGCCGACGAGCCGGTGGCCTCGCTGGACGCCTCGGTGCGTGGGGAGATTTTGGCGCTGCTGCTGCGTTTGCGGCGGGAACTGGGCCTGGCGGGCCTGGTGATCACGCACGACCTCGGGCTGGCGTGGAACATCGCCGACCGGGTGGCGGTGATGTACCGCGGTGAGCTGGTCGAGGTGGGGACGGTGGAGGAGGTCCTGCTCTCGCCGCGGCACGAGTACACGAAGTCGTTGCTGGCCGCACTTCCGGGTGGCACGCTCACTCCGGAGGGTGCTGGCGCGGGGCCGGTGGGAGAGGGCGGTGTGTAATCTCCTGTGGTGACATGGCGACCACCACTGATCCCGCCGCGGGAACCGACGCGCTGACCGTCGTGCCGTCGCGCTTCCCGTACCGCACGATCGCGATGGGCACCGTCGGGTCGACGCTGCTGATGCTCGCCGCGCTCGGCGCCGGTGGCATCCTGATCAGCGATCCGGTGCTGGGGCACGGTCCGCTGTCGTGGATCCGCTACGGCCACGGCCGCGCGCTGGCCACGGCGCTGCTGTACCTCGGCTTCGGGCTCGTGGTGTGGGCGTGGGTGCGGCTGGGGCGGTACGTGCTGGACGGCCGGGTCGGCGCCAAGCCGGTGGTGGTCGCGGCGGCCTGCTGGATGGCGCCGCTGCTGGTCTCGCCACCGCTGTTCACCCGTGACGTGTTCTCCTACCTCGGCCAGGGCGCGCAGCTGCTCCACGGCAAGGACCCGTACGCCTTCGGCCCGGCCGAGCTGGACGTGCTGCCGGAGGTGGTGGTCAACGTGCACCAGCTGTGGCAGACCACGCCCGCGCCGTACGGCCCGCTGTTCCTGCTGGTGTCGAAGTGGCTGGTCGGGCTGACCGGCGGCAACATGATCCTCGGGGTGATCCTCACCCGGCTGGTGATCATGGTCGGCCTGGCCGGGGTGCTGTGGTCGATCCCGCGGCTGGTCAAGCACCTCGGCGGGCGGCTGCCGGTCACGCTGTGGCTGGCGGTTGCCAGCCCGATGACGGTGATCCACCTGGTCGGCGGCCCGCACAACGACCTGCTGATGCTCGGGTTCCTCACCACCGGTGTGCTGGCCATGCTGGAACGCCGTCCGGTGCTGTCGGTCTTCCTGGTCACCATCGGCATGCTGATCAAGCCGACCGCGGCGGTGGCGCTGCCGTTCCTGGTCTGGATGTGGGCGGCGCAGCTGCCCAGCGGCGGGCCGGTCAAACGGTTCTTCCGCGCGCTGCTGCCGGCGCTGGGTGTGTTCGGCCCGGTCTTCGTGGTGGGCACCTGGGTGTCGCTGGGCTCGATGAACATCGGCTGGTTCACCGGGATGAGCGCGCCGCAGCTGATCGCCAACTGGCTGAACTTCCCGACCGGCATCGGCGAGATCTTCTACAACATGGCGCACATCATGGTCGACGTGCCGCCGTCCCCGTTCGTCACGGTGTTCCGCTCGGCTGCCTGGGTGGTGCTCGCGATCTTCGTGGTGCGGCAGTGGTGGCTGGCCCGCGCGGGCGGCAACCAGGCCGTGCTGCGGGCCGCGGCCGCGTTGCTGGCTGTGGCGATCCTCGCGCCGCCCACCCTGCCGTGGTACTTGACCTGGGGTTTCGTGCTGGCTTCCGCGTTCCCGTGGGACCGCAAGCATCTGGCCGGGGTGGTGGGCGTGTCGGTGTTCCTGGTGCTCGTCTACTACCCGACGGGGGAGCAGGCGCTCTACGACTGGTGGTTCATCGGGGGAGTGCTGGCGGTGAGCCTGTACGCGGCGGCGTCCCTGCTCAAGCCCGATCCGCTGGGGCTCATCGCGGCCTGGCGGAAGCCGGAATCCTTGGATCGCTGAGCACGGTCGTCACCGACCGTCACTGCGATCTGCTCATTCAAGTGTATAACGCCCTATACGCTACCGCTTTAAGCAAAAATCTTGCCAGCCGCTGAAAAAAACCAGCTCAGACGAAGGACCAGCCTGCCCAGCGGGTGACGGTGGTCCGGACGATCGGGCCTTCCGGGGGAGTGGTCCGGTACTGCGGGTACTTCTCCCGCAGGGCAGCGCTCGCTTCGGGGTGTCCGTCGAGCACGGTGGCGCGGCCGTCGGCTCGCACCCACCACAGCTGGTCCCAGTCGTCTTCGTACCGGTCGGCCAGGAAACTGACCGCCGGGTTCGCCGCGATGTTCCGCAGTCGGCGCAGGTCCTTGGTGCGCTTGGGTTTGTGGTCGATCGCGAAGTAGATGTCGGTTTCCACCAGCGCGAAGGTCACCGGGACGAGGTGCGGGGCCCCGTCCTCGGTGACCGTGCCGAGCCGGGCCACCCGCGCTCCGGCGAACCGGGTACGGCAGTCCTCAGTGGACAGGCGCACGGTCGGCCCGCTCCGGCAGCGGCAACGGGAGCGCGGGCAGGCCGTCGATGCTGGTGACGTTGGTGTCCTTGCGTTCGCAGTAGGCGGCGAACTGCGCGTCGCTCTTGCGGCCGAAGTACTGGGCGTGCTGGGTGCGCTCTTCGCGGTAGTCCATGAACGGCACGGCGAACCCGCAGCTGTCGCTGATCAGTTCGGCGTGCACCAGGATGACCGCGCGCAGGGCCGGTCCGTCGGCGTCGCCGAACCGCGGCACGAGGTCGGTCCAGCGTGGGTCGTCGCGGAAGACGGGTTCGCCGCGGCCGTGCACGCGCAGCACTTTGGGCGGGCCGGTGAAGGCGCACCACATCAGCGTGATGCGGCCGTTCTCGCGCAGGTGCGCGATGGTTTCGGCGTGGCTGCCGCCGAAGTCGAGGTAGGCGACGGTGTGCTCGTCCAGCACGGCGAGCGTGCCGGCGCGGCCCTTCGGTGAGAGGTTGACGTGCCCGTCGCCGCTCAGCGGTGCGGACGCGACGAAGAAGACCGGTTGTGCGTCGATGAAGGCGCGGAGGCGGTCGTCGATGCGTTCGTAAGTCTTGCCCATGCCGCCGAGTATGCCGTTAGAGTCCCGCCATGGTGGGGAACGAGTTGATCAGCTGGCTGCGCGATTCGGATCCGGCGCTGCGCTGGCAGGTCGAACGGGACATCGCGGGCGAACCGCCCGAGGTGTGGGAAACCACGCGGGCGAGGGTGGCCACCGAAGGCTTCGGCGCGCGCCTGCTCGCGCACCAGGACGCGGATGGCCAGTGGGCGGGCGGGGCCTACTACCCGCGCGGGTTCGATCTGGACCAGGAGCCGGGGCAGCCGTGGACGGCGACGACGTACTCGCTGAATTCGTTGCGCGAGTGGGGGCTCGATGCCGCGGTGCTGCGTGCACGCCGCACGGCCGAGTTGCTCGCGGAGAACTGCCGCTGGGAGTACGACGAGCTGCCGTACTGGGGTGGTGAGGTCGACTGCTGCATCAACGCCTGGACGCTGGCGAACGGGGTGTGGCTCGGTGTCGATGTTTCCGGTATCGCCGACTGGTTCGCCGGGCACCGGCTGCCCGATGGCGGCTGGAACTGCTGCTGGGTGGAAGGAGCGGAGCGGTCGTCTGTCCACTCGACACTCAACTCGCTGAAGGGCCTGCTGGCGCACGAGGTCGCGACCGGGGGCACGGAGGCGACGCGTGCGGCCCGGCGTGCCGGTGAGGAGTACCTGCTGGAGCGGCGGTTGTTCCGGCGGCTGTCCACCGGGGAGCCGATCGCGCCGTGGGTGACCCGGTTCGCTTACCCGTTCCGGTGGTTCTACGACGTGCTCAACGCGGCTGAGTACTTCCGCGAGGCTTCCGCGTACGACGGCTCGCCGCGGGATCGGCGCCTGGCCGAGGCGGTGGGGCTGATCCGGGCGGCCAGGCGGCCGGACGGTACCTGGTTGCCGGGGCACCGGCACCCGGGCCGGGTGTGGTTCGAGGTCGATGTCGGACCGGGTGAGCCGTCGAAGTGGCTGACGTTGTCCGGTACCCGGGTGCTGGCGTGGTGGGACGCGGCCTAATCGGCCTGATCGGAGAGTGCGGGTTCGGTGAGGGTGAGGGTGCCCGCGTCGGCGTCGAGTTCGGCGGGCAGGCCCAGTGCGACGGTCGGTGACTCGGGGAGGTGGCCGATGCCCGCTTCCCAGAGCACGGGGACGCCGAGTGGGCCGAGGCGGTCGAGCATGAGGGCTTTGACGGCTTCGGGTGGGCCGCAGTCCACCCAGGATCCGAGCACGATGCCGTGGACGCCGTCGAACCAGCCGGAGCGCAGGAGCTGGGTGAGGATGCGGTCGAGCCGGTAGGCGCTTTCGGTGACGTCTTCGAGCAGGGCGATGGCGCCGGTGGCGGGTCGGTGTTCGGGGGCGCCGATGCTGGATACCAGCAGGCTGGCGTTTCCGCCGATGAGGACGCCGCTCGCGCGGCCGGGTACCAGTGCTTCGGCGCCGGGGCGGGCGAGGTCGCGGGCGGTTGCGGGGTCGAAGAGGGTGCGCCGGAGGTGGTCGGCGGCGCCGGGGGTGAGCAGGGTGCTGCCGACCATGGGGGCGAACAGCGTGCTCAGTCCGAGGTGGACGCCGACGGCTTCGTGGAGTGCGGTGATGTCGCTGGACCCGGTGAGGATCTTGGGTCCGGCTTCGCGCAGGGCGGGCCAAGCGACGAGGTCGAGCATGCGCATGCTGCCGTAGCCGCCGCGGGCGGCGAAGACGGCGCGGGTGGCGGGGTCGAGCCAGGCTTGGGTGAAGTCGGCGGCGCGGTCGGCGTCGGGGGCGGCGAGGTAGGGGACCGATGGGTGCACGCCGCGGGTGTGCGGGCCTTCGCGTACGTCGAGTCCCCAGGATTTGAGTGTGCGGTGGGCGGTGTCGAGCAGTTCGTCGGGTACCGGGCCGGCGGGGGCGACGAGGGCGACGCGGTCGCCGGTGCGGAGTCGGGGTGGGCGGATCACGGGCGGAGGTCCACCGGGGTGATGCCGGGGGTGTCGAAGCCGAAGACCTGGCCGTAGAAGGCGAGTTCGGCTTCGAGTGCGGCGATGATGGTTTCGGCTTTGCGGAAGCCGTGTTGTTCGCCGTCGAAGGTGAGGTAGGCGTGCGGGACTTCGGTGCCGCGCAGGGAGGCGACGAAGCGGTCGGCTTGTTCGGGTGGGCAGATCTGGTCGTCGAGGCCCTGGAGGAAGAGCAGGGGGCCGGTGAGGGTGCCGGTGTTGTTGATCGGGGAGCGGTCGCGGTAGCGGTCGGCGGTTTGGGGGAGTGGGCCGATGAGGCCGTCGAGGTAGCGGGATTCGAAGTCGTGGGTTTCGCCGCCGTCGGCGGTCCAGCGGTGGAGGTCGAGGATGGGGTATTTGACCGTGGCGGCGCGGAAGGCGCGTTGGGTGGTCATGGTGACGGCGGAGGTGTAGCCGCCGGCGCTGCCGCCGCGGATGGCGAGGCGGTCGGGGTCGGCGGTGCCTTCTTCGACGAGCTGGCGGGCGACGGCGACGCAGTCGGCGACGTCGACGACGCCCCATTGTTCGCGCAGGCGTTCGCGGAAGCGCCTGCCGTAGCCGGTGGAGCCGCCGTAGTTGACCGCGACGACGCCGATGCCGCGGCTGGTGAAGTAGCTGAAGTCGAGGTCGAGCACGGGGTGGTTGCGGCCGGTGGGGCCGCCGTGGACGTGGACGAGGTAGGGCGGGAGCTGGTCGGCGGGGCCGGTGTGGCCGGGGTTGGTGGGTGGGTAGACGTAGGCGGGGATGGGTTCGCCGTCGGTGGCGGTGAACACGCGTTCTTCGGGGGTGGGCAGGTAGCGGTGGTCGGGGAGGTGGTGGCTGGAGGGGGCTTCGCCGGGGCGGGGGGTGATTTCGGTGAGGGTGCCGGTGGTGAGGTCGGCGTGCCGGACGGCGGTTTCCTGGCGGGGTCCGGCGGCGAGGCCGGCGATGCCGGCGCCGTAGGGGGCGATGCCGGGGGCCCAGGTGGTTTCGGGGTCGGCGGTGGTGACCTGGGTGGTGTGCTCGTCGAGCACGGCGAGGCGGCCGGAGTTGAGTACGGCGTGTTTGCCGTCGCCGAGTGGGGTGAACCAGGTGAGGCCGAGTTTCCAGAGTGCGCCGCCGAGTTCTTCGGTGACCGGGGCGAGGTTGTGGGTGGTGCCGTCGAGGCCGATGCGGTGCAGGTTCCACCAGCCGTCGGGGTCGAGCAGGGCGAGGAGGGTGGTGGGGGTTTCCCATTCGAGTTGGCAGACGGCGACGCCGGGGCCGCCGGCGAGGACGCGGTGGGGGCCGAAGGTGCCGTCGGGGTGGATTTCGGCGATGGTGAGTTCGGTGGCGTCCCATGGCATGTCGGGGTGGTTCCAGCCAAGCCAGGCGGCGTGGGTGCCGTCGGGGGAGATCTGGGGTGCGGTGAGGAAGTGGTGGCTGGTGGCGAGTTCGCGTTCGGGGGTGCCGGTGAGGGAGATGGCCACGAGTGCGCGGGTGATGTCGGTGCGGCGGGGGCCGGTGCTGGTTTCGCGGACGGCCCAGAGTTCGCCGGGGCGGCCGGGGCGGAGGTCGCTGTAGCGCACGCCCTGGGGGATCTCGGGTTCGGCGGTGAGGGCGGTGACCTCGCCGGTGGCCGGGTCGCGGAGGTGGACGCGCTGGTCGTCCCAGTGGGTGAAGGCGATCTTGCCGTCGATGGCGCGCCAGGGCCTGCCGCCGTATTCGTGGACGCGGTTGCGGGCGTTCCAGGGGGCGGGGAGGAGTTCTTCGACGGTGCCGTCGGGGCCGGCTTTGACCAGTGCGACGCGCCCGCGTTCGCTGGGGCGGGCTTCGGCCCACCAGATTTCGCCATCGACGACGTCCAGCCATTGGGGCTGGTTGCCCGCGGCGGCGACGTCCGCGGCGGTGATGGGGGATGGCCAGGCTCCGTAAGGCGCGATCTCGGGCATCGCGCGAGTTTAGTCACTCGTTCGAGCGTTCCGCGATCTTGTGGTGAACGATTCACCACCTGCTGGGGGAAAGGTCGGGTTTTTCCCCTGGTCCTGTTCGCCCGCGGCGAAACCTGGGGCGGCGGATGCCGATGATCGCCCGGTGGCTTAGGGTCGAGGTTGTCATGGCCCGTGTAATCCACGTCTTCCGTCAGCCCGACCGGTTCATCGCCGGGACCGTCGGGGAACCCGGTGACCGCACTTTCTACCTGCAGGCGTCCGAGGATGTGCGCACGATCAGTGTGACCATCGAGAAGCAGCAGGTGGCGGTGCTCGCGGAGCGGCTCGGTTCGCTGCTCGACGAGGTCGCCACGCGCTTCGGTGCCGAGATCCCGGCGGAGACACCCGATGAGCTCGTCGATGCCGAGCCGCTGACCGTGCCGGTGGAGGAGGAGTTCCGCGTCGGCACGATGGGGCTGGGCTGGGATGCCGAGAGCAGCGCGGTGGTGATCGAGTTGCTGGCGGTGACCGAGGGCGAGGTCGACGAGACGGTGGTGCTCGACGACACCGAGGAGGGGCCTGACGCGGTGCGGGTGTTCCTGAGCCCGGTGGCGGCGCGGGCGTTCGCCGAGCGTGCGGATCGGGTGGTCAACGCGGGGCGGAAGCCGTGCCCGCTGTGTGGTGAGCCGCTGGACCCGGAGGGGCACATCTGCCCGCGGCAGAACGGGTACCGGCGTGACGTGGATGTCATCGAGGAGTGAGTTGGCCGATTCGTCTTCCGATCCCGCGGCGAAGGACCTGGTCGCGCGGGGGCGGATCTCGGTGGAGGGGCGGCTGGTCGACGCGTCGAACGTGACTTTGTTCTGCTCGGTGGAGCTGGACGGGGTCGAGGCGAACGCGGTGTACAAGCCGGTTTCGGGGGAGCGCCCGTTGTGGGATTTCCCTGATGGGACGCTGGCCGGGCGTGAGGTGGCCACGGCGCTGGTGTCGGAGTACACCGGGCTGGGGCGGGTGCCGCCGACGGTGTTGCGGGATGGTCCGTTCGGGCCGGGGATGGTCCAGTTGTGGATCGAGACCGATGAGGATGCGGACTTGATCGACGTGCGGGCGCCCGCGGAGGTGCCGCCGGGGTGGCGGGTGGTGCTGCACGCGCATGATCGGCTGGGTGAGCCGGCGGTGCTGGCGCATGCGGATCATCCGGGTATCCGGGAGCTGGCGGCGCTGGATGTGGTGGTGAACAACACCGATCGCAAGGGCGGGCACGTGCTGGCCGGGGTGGATGGCCGGGTGTACGGGGTGGATCACGGGATTTGCCTGCACACGGAGCCGAAGTTGCGGACGGTGTTGTGGGGTTGGGTCGGTGATGAGCTGCCGGGGGAGATCGCGGAGAAGCTGGCGGCGGTGCCGTCGTTGCTGGAGGGTGTGCTGGGGGCGGAGTTGGCGCCGCACCTGACGCGGGCGGAGATCAGGGCGGTGGGGGTGCGGGCGGCGAAGTTGCTGGCGGATGGGCGGTTCCCGGAGCCGGGTGACGACTGGCGTGCGATTCCGTGGCCGTTGTTCTGAGGGTTTGCTGGGGCTTTGGTTCCACGGTCGGGGGTTCCAAGGTTGGAGTGCGCCGGTGCAGGGTGGCGGCGACGGCGCCGGACAGCAGTACCAGTGCGCCCGCGGCTTGTACCGTGCCCAGGGTTTCGCCGAGGAGCAGGGTGCCGCAGGCGGTGTTGATCACCGGGACGGCGAACATCATCAGTGAGGCGGACGCGGGTCCGACGGCGGCGACGCCGCGGTAGTACAGGAGATTGGCGATGGCGGCCGCGCCCAGTGCCAGGTAGGCCACGTTCAGCCAGGCGCTGGACGGTACGTCGTGCCAGGCCACGTCCGGGATGTCGGGTGCGGCGATCACGGCCAGCAGCAGGGCGCCCGAGCAGGTGGCGAAGGTGGTGGCGCGCAGCGGGTCGATGCCGGTCAGTACCCGGGGTCCGGCGAGTGTGTATGCGGCCCAGCAGGCCGCGCTGAGCAGGAACAGTGCGTCTCCGGCGAGGCGTGATGAGCCTTCCTGTGAGCTGCCGCCCGCGCCGAGGAAGAAGATGACGGCTCCGGACAGTCCCAGTGCGAGGCCGGTCAGGCGTGCTTTCGACGCTCGTTCGCGGCGGGTGATCAGCAGGAACGAGCTGGTGAGCACGGGGCTCATGACGGGGATGAGGATGCCGGCGTCCAGTGAGGGCGCGAGGGAGAGTCCCCAGAAGAAGAATCCGTTGTAGGCGAAGACGCCGAGGATGCCGGCCAGGGCGGCGCGCCCGCCGGTTCGCCGGGTTGCTTTCGCGTGGCCCCGGCCGAAGAGGAGCAGCACTACCAGGAGTGCCAGTGCGGCGCCGCCGAAGCGGAGTACGGCGGCGACGGTGTGCGGGAGGTGTTCCACCACGGACTTGGAGCTGGAGAACGCGGTTCCCCACAGCACCATGGTGATCGACAGCAGCAGGTAGGGGCTCCGTGGTGGCATGGGGTGACCATGGCAGTGGTGGCACCCGGGGGTCTTGAACGCTGGTGCGCGGCCCATACCGCGGTCATGGCCGGTGGCTGGGTGCGGTACTGGCGGGATGGTGGTCGTCCCGTGGAGGCCATGCAGGCGCACTTCTTCGAGCACGTGTATCCGCCGCACAGCCATGAGACCTATTCGTTCGGCATCACCGATGTGGGTGCGCAGCGCTTCCGCTGCCGGGGTGCGGCCCACACCAGTGGTGCCGGGATGGTGATGGCGTTCAACCCCGACGAGGTCCACGATGGCCGGGCGGCGGCGGAGTCGGGTTATCAGTACCGCATCGTGCACATCGGGCCGTCGGTGGTCCGCGAGGTGATCAGTGCGCTGCCGTTGTTCCCGCATCCCGTGCTGAGCGATCACGCGCTCGCCGGTGCCCTCGCCCGGTTGCACGCCGCGCTGGTCGGCGGGGCGGATCCGCTGGTGCGTGACGAACGACTGACCGCGGCTGTGGTGGCGATGGCACGTCGTGGTGCGTCGATCGCGCCTCCGGACCGGGTTTCGACCGACCGCGCGCGGCGTCAGGTGGCCTATCGGGTACGGGCGCTCCTGGATGATCGCTATCTGGAACCGGTATCCGCCGCGGAGCTGGCCGAGGTCGCGGGGTGCAGCCGGTTCGCGCTCTACCGGTCGTTCCGCGCGGAGTTCGGCTTCGCGCCCAGCGACTACCAGAGGCAACTTCGCTTGCGCCACGCGCGTTCCCTGCTCAGGGCCGGTGTCACACCCGCTGATGCGGCCTCGGTGACCGGCTTTGCCGACCAGGCGCACTTCGGCCGCTGGTTCCAGCGGGTGTACGGCGTCACGCCCGGCGCTTTCCGGCGTGCCTGAGCGTTCACCGATCCCGCGGGGAAGGTGCTTCCGGTGCCGTGGGAGGGCTGAGGAGCCGGTCGGTGAGGGTGGTGAGCCGGTGGGCGTCGGCGAGGGTGGTGGCGTCGATGTCCACCGGTAGCCGTTTGCGGCCCTGGTAGGCGCTGAGGTTCTCGGCCGGTGGGTGGTCGATGAGTGCGTCGATCGGTTCGATGGCGCGCTCGGGGGTGGTGCCGGCGACCCGGGCGAGCAGGGAGACGAGGGTGCGGCGGACGCCGGTGAGTGAGCCCTGGTGGCTGGTGCGGACGAAGCCGGGGTTGATCAGCACGTGGGGGACGCCGGTGCGGGCGGCGGCGCGCAGGAAGGTGGCGCGGCGGCTTTGGAGGTTGGCGGCTTTCCAGGTGTAGCCGTGTTCGAAGTTCAGGTCGTCCCAGTTGATCGCGTCGGCGGGGGCGCCGGGCACGGTGGTGTCGATGATGACCGGGTGGGGTGCGGCGCGCAGTTGGTCGTGGAGTCCGTCGGCGAGCAGGTGCCTGCTGAGGTGGTAGAGGGCGAAGTTGTGCTCGATGCCTTCGGCGGTGGTGACGCGGGGGAAGTGGGCGTAGGCGGCGGCGAGCACGAGTGCGTCGATGTGCCGGTCTCGCAGTTCGTCGAGCACGCGCCGGTTTTCGCTGATCAGGGTGAGGTCGGCGCGCAGGAATTCGCCGCCGCCGAGGGTGGCGAACTTCTCGCGGCTGCGGCCGATCACCACCACGGTGTCGCCCGCGGCGAGCCGTTCGCGGGCCAGTGCGTATCCGAGGCCGTCGGTGCCGCCGGTGATCACGATCGTCTTCATGGGTGCCCTCCATTTTCCGGAACTACGGTTCCGGATCGTACGTAACGGAACCTTGGTTCCGCAACGCTAGGATGGGCGGCGTGATGCGCAGGGATGCCGCCCGCAACCGTGAGCTGGTGCTCGCCGCCGCGGCGAAGGAGTTCGACCAGCGCGGGCTCGATGCCGAGATCCGCGACATCGCGAAGGCCGCCGGGGTCGGCGTCGGCACGGTGTACCGGCACTTCCCGACCAAGGACGACCTGGTCGGCGCGGTGCTGGAGAAGGATCTGGGGGAGTGGCCGGGCATCGTCGAGCGCGCGCTGGCCGCCGAGGACGCCTGGGCCGGGCTCGCCGGGTTCCTCGAGCAGACGCTGGCGACCATGGCGCGGCACAAGGCCGTGCTCGACGGGGTGACCAGCGCCGAGGCCTCCGCCGCGGCCGACGCCTGCCGCGGGCACCTGGCCGAGGCGGTCGCGCCGATCGTGCGGCGCGCCCACGAGGAGGGCAGCCTGCGGCCCGAGGTCACCGGGCAGGACCTCGGCCTGCAGATCCTGGCGCTGGGCCGGATCGTGGAACTGGAACCCGGTGGCTGGCGGCGGCAGCTGGGGTTCGTGCTCGAGGGGTTGCGTGCGCGCTGAACCGGCGTGGCGTCCCCCGCTGGGGCGGGCTCGTGGCTACCGTTGCCCGGCGTGCGCTCCCATTCCTATGACGACGTCCTCGCCGGGCCGCGCAAGCGCGTGATCCCCGAGGTGCCCGCCGAACCCGGCCTGGTGGTCGAGGAGCCGGGCGGTTTCTGCGGTGCGGTGGTCCGGCTCGAGCACGGCACGGTGGTGCTCGAAGACCGCCACGGCAAGCACCGCGTGTTCCCGCTCAGCCGCGCCGGGTTCCTGCTGGAGGGCAAACCGGTCACGCTGGTGCCCGCGAAGGCCGGCCCGGCCAAGGCCGCGGCGTCGGCGTCCGGCTCGGTGAAGGTGGCGGGGCTGCGGGCCCGCACCGCCCGCGACTCGCGCATCTGGGTGGAGGGCAAGCACGACGCCGAACTGGTCGAACGCGTGTGGGGTCACGACCTGCGCGTCGAAGGCGTGGTGGTCGAACCACTCGACGGGGTCGACGTGCTCGCCGGGATGATCGAGGAGTTCGGCACCGGCCCGGAGCGGCGCCTCGGCGTGCTGGTCGACCACCTGGTCCCCGGCAGCAAGGAATCCCGTCTGGTGGAAGCGCTCCACGACGAGCACGTGCTGGTCACCGGCCACCCGTACGTCGACATCTGGCAGGCGGTCAAGCCCGCGTCGGTCGGCATCCGCGCCTGGCCGCAGATCCCGAAGGGCCTGCCGTGGAAGGAAGGCATCTGCGAAGCGCTCGGCTGGGGCGAGCCGTACGAGGGCTGGGCCAGGGTGCTCGGCGGGGTCCGCAGTTACCGCGATCTGGAGACGCCGCTGATCGGCGCGGTGGAGCGGCTCATCGACTTCGTCGCGCCACCGCCGGAAGGGTGAATCCGGCAGATCACGCGTAGGTCACGTCCAGTCGCTCACTCAGTGTGAAGCCGATCTATCTGCCAACATGGACGCCATGGCAGCACTCATCTGGTTCGTGGCCGGGTTGGCGCTCATCGCCGCGGAGGTTCTGTCCGGCGATTTCATGCTGCTGATGATCGGCCTCGGCGGGTTGGTCGGCGCCGGTTCGGCACTGCTCACCGACAACGTCTACGTGCAGGTCGCGGTGTTCGCGGTGGCCTCGGTGGGGCTGGTCGGCGTGGTCCGCCCGGCGCTCAAGCGCCGCTTCCTCTCCGGGCCGGACCACAAGACCAACGCCGACGCGCTGATCGGCGCCAAGGCCGTCGTGCTGTCCACTGTGGACATCGAGAGCGGCCAGGTCAAGCTGGGCGGCGACGTCTGGTCGGCCCGCTGCTTCACCGAGGGCCAGGTGCTCGAGCCGGGGACCAGGGTGACCGTGGTCGAGATCTCCGGCGCCACGGCGGTCGTGTCGGCCGAGCTGTGAGAACCGGCGTCGCTAAGGTGAGCCCCGCGGCAGCGGGCTGAGCGCCGCACCAAACGAACAGGGGAGACGAACTTGTCAACCGCAGCGTTAATCGTCGTCGCGATCGTCGTGCTGCTGGTGATCGTCACCGTCGCGAAGGCGGTCATGGTGGTCCCGCAGGCGCAGTCGGCGGTGATCGAGCGACTGGGCAGATTCCGCACCGTGGCCGCGCCCGGCCTGAACTTCCTGGTCCCGTTCCTGGACAAGGTGCGTGCCCGGATCGACCTGCGTGAACAGGTGGTCTCCTTCCCGCCCCAGCCGGTGATCACCCAGGACAACCTGACGGTGTCCATCGACACGGTGGTCTACTTCCAGGTCACCGACTCCCGCGCGGCGGTCTACGAGATCTCCAACTACATCGTCGGTGTCGAGCAGCTGACCACCACCACGCTGCGGAACCTGGTCGGTGGCATGAGCCTGGAAGAGACGCTGACCTCGCGCGACCAGATCAACGGCCAGCTGCGCGGCGTGCTCGACGAGGCCACCGGCCGCTGGGGCATCCGCGTGGCCCGCGTCGAGCTGAAGGCGATCGACCCGCCGCCGTCCATTCAGGACTCGATGGAAAAGCAGATGCGCGCCGACCGGGAGAAGCGCGCGATGATCCTGACCGCCGAAGGGCAGCGGGAGTCCGCGATCAAGACCGCGGAAGGGCAGAAGCAGAGCCAGATCCTCGCCGCCGAGGGCGCCAAGCAGGCGGCGATCCTGGCCGCCGAGGCCGAGCGGCAGTCGCGGATCCTGCGGGCCCAGGGTGAGCGGGCCGCCCGTTACCTGCAGGCGCAGGGGCAGGCCAAGGCGATCGAGAAGGTGTTCGCCGCGATCAAGGCCGGGCGCCCGACGCCCGAGGTGCTGGCGTACCAGTACCTGCAGACGCTGCCGCAGATGGCGCAGGGCGACTCGAACAAGGTCTGGATGGTGCCCAGCGACTACGGCAAGGCACTCGAAGGGTTCGCCCGCTCGCTCGGCGCACCCGGCGACGACGGGGTGTTCCGCTACGAGCCGCCCGCCTACGACGACGCCGAGCGCCCGCCGGTCGAGGACGAGGAAGTGGCCGACTGGTTCGACACCTCCACCGACCCGAGGGTCGCCGAGGCGGTCCGCGCCGCCGAAGCCGTGGCCCGGCAGGAAGTGCCGAGCCCGCTGACCGCGCCGCGCGTCACCCCGCCGGCGCTGGCCGCGCTGCGCGGGGACAACGAGCCGCAGGCCGAGCCGGAGCCGACCGAGCGCCAGCAGCCGCCGACGCCGGAGCAGCCCGCGCAGTTGCCGCCGTCGCAGCAGCAGCGCCCGGCGGCGCGGCCGTTCCCGCAGGCGCAGCCGCCCTACCAGCAGCAGCCGCCTCCGCCGCAGAACCCGCCGAGCGGGCCGTTCCCCGGGCAGGGCCCCGGTAACGGGCCGTACTCGGGTCCGCCGCGACAGCAGTGACCGGCGAGGGTGGCTTCCCCCAGGGGGAGCCACCCTCGTTCGTTTTCCGGTCAGTAAGGGCCCAGGTCCGGGCGCTTGGGCCGCAGGTTGTCCCCGGAGGACTCGCCCCGCACGCGCCTGCCCACCCACGGCAGCGCGTGCTCCCGAGCCCACCGCAGGTTCTCCCGGCGGCGGATCCGCGCGGTGGCGGTCTCCGCCGGTCCCAGCGCGACCCCTTCCAGCGGGTGCGCGGCGCCCAGCGCGTCCAGCACCGCGATCGCGATCTCCTGGTGCCCCAGCGAGTTCAGGTGCAGCCGGTCGGGCGCCCACAGCCGCCGGTCCCGCAGCTGCCGCATCGCCCACATGTCCACCAGCAGCGTGCCGTGGCGCGCGGAGATCTCACGGACGAACTCGTTGTAGATGGCCACCCGCCCGCGCATCTTGCGGAACAACGCGTCCCCGACCCCGTCCACGCCGGTGAACAGCACCACCACCGCGCCGGTCGCGGTCAGCCGCGCGACGGCCTCGTCGTAGAGCGCCATCAGCGCGTCGATGTCCACCTTCGGCCGCATCAGGTCGTTGCCGCCGGCGTAGAGGGTGACCAGGTCGGGTTTGAGGTCCAGCGCGGGCTCGACCTGCTCGGCCAGGATCGGCCGGAGCAACCGGCCACGCACCGCGAGGTTGGCGTACCGGAAGTCCTCGTCCTCGGCCGCGAGCACCTCGGCGACCCGGTCGGCCCACCCCCGCACCCCGTTCGGCGACGCGGGATCGTCGTCCCCGACTCCCTCGGTGAAGGAGTCGCCCACTGCAACTAAGCGCTTGCTCACCTCACCATGGTGCCATCCCGGCCGATCGGGGCGGCGGGCACCGCCGATCACCCGTGGCCGGGATCACCCCGGGAAATCCGGTTGCGCGTTCCGCGCCCGCGGGTCCAGACTGACGTCACCACAGCACGGGAAGGGGGCGGCCATGACCACCACGCGACGGCGAGTCAGGCGCGGTTCCCGAACCCGCCGAGGCTGAGTCCTCGGCTTCTCACGGAACCGCCCCACCGGAACACCGGCCGGGCGGTTCTCTCTTTTCCGGCCTCACCACCACTACCCCCGTAGCTCAGCGGACAGAGCACATGACTACGAATCATGGGGTCGCAGGTTCGATTCCTGCCGGGGGTGCGGCACACCATTTCCGCCCCTGTGGTCCAGCGGAGACGACACCGGCTTCCGGAGCCGGAGACCCGGGTTCGACTCCCGGCGGGGGCGCTCAGCCGGCGCGGCGGCGGTCGCGGTGCTCGGCGACGTACACGCGCGTGGCGCACTTCGTGGTGCAGTAGCGGCGGCGGCCGTTGCGGGAGGTGTCGACGTAGACGGTGCCGCAGCCGGGGCGCGCGCAACTGCCCAGCCGTTCCGGCTCCTCGCAGAGCAGGTGCGCCAGCCCGCCCGCGGTGTAGGCCTGCAACCGCCGGACCGCGCCCGACTGCTCGCTGGCGTAGTGCAGGTGCGCGGCCAGCCCGTCGTGCCGCGAGATGAACGGGCGGCACGCCGAATCCGCGAGCAGTTCGTTCACCACATCCACCCGTTTGTCCACATCGGACTCGGCGAACACCGGGCGCAGCCGGTCGCCCCAGTCCGCCACCGCCGCGGCGTCGGCCGCGCTCAAGCGCCGCAACGACATGCCGTGCGAGCGCATCATCGCCACCAGCTCCGCCGCCGGGGCGTGCCCGAGGTTCACCAGCCCGGCGGCCACCTGGGCCGCGGAACCACCGTAAGGGTTGAAGTGCACTGAACCATTACAGCACGCTGGAGCGGCGAACACCGAACCCTGCCCTCGCTGCGGCCGTCCCGCCGAGGAATCCACACCCGTTTCCCGGCACCGCACGGAGGAGGGCACGCTCAGCTACCGGCGCTGCGCCTGCGGCAGCTGGCTGGTCCGCCTCGGCGAGCACGTCATCGGCGCCACCGGCGGGCATTGACCTCAACTATGGTTTAGGTTCTACCTTCGGCTCCATGAGCCCACACGAGCACGCACCACCCCGAGCGGGCAGGCGGGAGTGGCTGGGGCTGGCCACCCTCGCCCTGCCCACCCTGCTGATCGCGCTGGACATGAACGTCCTCGGGCTGGCCGTCCCGGCACTGAGCGCGGACCTGCGGCCCACCGGCACCCAGTTGCTGTGGATCAACGACATCTACGGCTTCCTGATCGCCGGGTTCCTGATCACCATGGGCACGCTGGGGGACCGGATCGGGCGGCGGAAGCTGCTGCTGATCGGCGGCGCCGCGTTCGGCGTGGCCTCGGTGGTCGCGGCCTTCTCCGTCAGCGCGGAGATGCTGATCCTCGCGCGAGCCGCGCTCGGCATCGCCGGGGCGACCCTGATGCCCTCGACCATGTCGCTGATCCGCAACCTCTTCCACGACCCCGCGCAGCGCACCGTCGCCATCTCCGTGTGGATGACCAGTTTCACCGCGGGCAGCGCGCTCGGCCCACTGCTCGGCGCGGTCCTGCTGGAGAACTTCTGGTGGGGCTCGGTGTTCCTGCTCGGCGTGCCGGTCATGCTGCTCTTGCTGGTCGCCGGCCCGGTACTGCTGCCCGAAAGCCGCAACGACGGCGCCGGCCGGGTCGACCTCGCCAGCGTCGCGCTGTCGCTGAGCGGCATGCTGGCCACGGTCTACGGGCTGAAGAAGTTCGCCGAGAACGGGTTCGACTGGACCGCCGTGCTCGCCTTCACCGGGGGACTGGCGCTGGGCTACACCTTCCTGCGCCGTCAGCGCACCTTGCGCGAACCGTTGCTGGACCTCGGCCTGTTCGCCCACCGCGGCTTCACCGCCTCGATCACCGTGCAGACGCTGGCGGTGTTCGGCATCGCGGGCGGGTTCTTCTTCATCGCCCAGTACCTGCAACTGGTGCTCGGGCTGTCCCCGCTGGAAGCCGGGCTGTGGACGGTTCCGTCCACAGTGGCCGGTGTGGCCGGCACCATGCTGGCCCCGGCCATCGTCCGCCGGGTCCGCGCGTCCCACGTGCTCGGCGGCGGCCTGGTGCTCGCGGTGGCCGGGTTCGTGCTGCTCACCTTCACCGGCCCCGACGCGGGGATCGGTGCCGTGGTCGCCGGATTCGGCCTGCTCTCCTTCGGGTTCGGCCCCGCGATGACCGTCACCACCGACCTGATCATGGGCTCCGCGCCACCCGAGCGCACCGGCGCCGCCTCCGCGCTGTCCGAGACCGGCAGCGAACTCGGCATGGCGCTGGGCATCGCGCTGCTCGGCAGCATCGGCACCGCGGTCTACCGCGCCGGCGTTACCGAAGGCACCCCGGCGGAGGTGCCGCCCGAACTGGCCGCCGTCGCGCACGACACCCTCGGCGGCGCGGTCACCGTGGCCGTCGAACTGCCCGCCGGCACCGCCGGAGAGCTGCTCACCGCCGCCAGAGCCGCGTTCACCGACGGCTTCCACGTCAACTCCTGGATCAGCGCCGCGCTCACCGCCTGCCTGGCCGTCCTCGCCGTCGTCCTGCTCCGGCCCGTCACCGAACCGGCCGCACCCGAGCAGGCCCGTGTCCACTGACCAGCCGAAGAAACCGAAGAACACGCAGAAAGGCCCACTCATGTCCGAGCGCTTCCGGATCGCCGTACTCGTCGCCAGTGTCCGCGAAGGACGGTTCGCCCCGGTGGTGGCGGACTGGTTCACCGGCCAGGCCGCGCTCCACCCGGCGATCTCCGTGGACCTCGTCGACCTGGCGCGGATCCCGTTCCCCGGCGCGGAACTGTCCGCGCGCCTGGCCGCCGCCGACGGACTGGTGATCCTCACCCCCGAGTACAATCACAGCTTCCCCGGCCCGCTGAAGACCGCGCTGGACTCGATCGGCACGGAACTGCGCGGTAAACCGGTCGGGTTCGTCAGCTACGGCGGGCTCTCCGGCGGCCTGCGCGCGGTCGAAGCCCTGCGGGTCGTGCTGGCCGAACTGCACGCGGTCACCGTGCGCGAGACCGTCAGCTTCCACAACGCGGGCGCGCAGTTCACCCCCGACGGCGAACCCAAGGACGCCAAGGCGGTCAACGACGCGGCCGCTGTCCTGCTCGGACAGCTGGTGTGGTGGGCACGGGCGCTGCGCACGGCCCGCGCCGAGCACGCCTACGGCACCTGATCGGCGGCCCGGGGGAGGCCCTCGCCCGGCTTCCCCCGGCCCACCAGCGCCTCGATCCCGTCGAGCAGCCGGTGGAGCCCGAAGTCGTAGGCCTCGGCCGCCGCTTCGCGCACGCCCAGTTCGAAGCCCTCGTTCTCCCACACTTCGACGATGGTCGGATTGGCCTCGGTGTCGAAGTAGTTCTCCCAGAAGGACTGCCGCTGGTGCCACCACGTGTCGGTGCTCTGCCCGGTGACCCGCTCCAGGTAGGCGGTGTCGGCCTCGACCGCGGCGTGGGAGTTCACGAAGGTCGCGACGCTGCTCGCCGCCGCGGCCATCTGCCGGTGCGTCAGCCCGATCCCGGCGAGCGCGGACAGCAGGTACTCCTGGCGGCGCATCATCCCCGGCCCCAGCGCGGGCCGCGTCATCGACACCTGCCGCAGCCACGGGTGGCGCCGGTAGGTCTCCCGCGTGCGCTCGGAGTACAGCTCGACCTGCTCCCGCCAGCACTCTGGCCGCGGCTCGCCCGGACCCGGCAGCGCGTTCTCGCACAGCACCGCGTCGACCATCAGATCGAGCAGTTCGTCCTTCGCCGGCACGTAGGAGTAGAGCGTCATGGTGCCCGCGCCCAGCTCCTTGGCCACCCGGTGCATCGACGCCGCGGTCAGGCCGTCGGCGTCGGCGATCCGGATCGCCGCGGCCACGATCACCTCCAGGCTCAGCCGCGGCCTGCGGCCCCTGGCGGGCTCCGGCTCGGCGTGCCGGTCCCGCCAGAGCAGCCGCAGGCTGCGGTCCGGGTCACCACCACCACTGTGTTCCACCGTCACGAGACTGGATCCTACATTCCCGTATGGTGTACGCTGGTCTTTCTCGTACGGGATACGAAAAGGAGTGGGGCACAGTGACGATTCTGGTCACGGGAGCCACCGGCAGCGTCGGACGCCTGGTCGTCGACGAACTGGTGGCACTGGGGGCGCCGGTACGGGCGTTGACCGTGAACCCGGAGAAGGCGGCGCTGCCGCCCGAAGTGGAGGTGGTCACCGGCTACCTCGGCAGGCCGGCCACCCTGCCCGCCGCGCTGAAGGGGGTCGACGCGGTCTACCTGGCACCGCTGCCGGACACGGTGGAGGACTTCACCGCGCTGGCGCTGGAGGCCGGTGTGGGCCGGGTGGTGGCGCTTTCGGGCAGCAACGCCGACGAAGAGGAACGCGAGGGCTCCAGCGGGGCCCACTACCTCAAGGTCGAGCGCGCGGTGGAGGCGGCGGGCTTCGACTGGACCTTCGTGCGGCCCGGCGTGTTCGCCAACAACACCCTGGGCTGGGCGGACGAGATCAAGGCCAGTGGCACGGTCAGCTCGGCCTACCCGCACGCCGCGCAGACCCCGATCGACCTGCGCGACATCGCCAGGGTCGCGGCGAAGGTGCTCACCGAAAGCGGGCACACCGGCCGCAAGTACCCGCTCAGCGGCCCGGAGTCGATCACCCAGGCCGGGCAGGTCGAGGCCATCGCCACCGCGCTGGGCACCGACATCCGGTTCCACGAGCTGACCAGGGAGGCACACCGCGAGATCTGGCTCGCCTACGGCATCCCCGCCGAGGTGGCCGACTGGCTGCTCGACGGGTTCGCCGAAGCCACCGAACACCCGCAGGTACCCGAACCCGGGTACGAACACCTGATGGGACACCCCGGCACCACCTACGCGCAGTGGGCCGCCGACAACGCCGAGGCCTTCCGCTGATGCCGCAGACCGACCACATCCGGATCACCGGAGCCAGGGAGAACAACCTCAAGAACGTGTCGCTGGACATCCCCAAGCGGCAGATCACCGTGTTCACCGGCGTGTCCGGCTCCGGCAAGTCCTCGATGGTCTTCGACACCATCGCCGCCGAGGCCCAGCGCCAGCTCAACGAAACCTTCACCGCGTTCGCGCGGAACTTCCTGCCCAGCTACGGCCAGCCCGACCTCGACGAGATCGAGAACATCTCGGCCGCGATCATCATCGACCAGAAGCGGCTCGGCGGGAACTCCCGCTCGACCGTGGGCACCATCACCGACATCAACCCGCTGCTGCGCCTGCTGTTCTCCCGGGCAGGGCAGCCGCACGCCGGGTACTCCAACGCCTTCTCCTTCAACGACCCGCAGGGCATGTGCCCGGAGTGCGAAGGCCTCGGCCGGGCCGTGCAACTGGACCTCGACAAGTTCCTCGACCGGTCGAAGTCGCTGAACGAGGGCGCGGTCCAGCACCCCGACTTCGCGGTCGGCGGCTGGGTGCTGGGCACCTACACCGGCTCCGGGCACTTCGACAACGACAAGCCGCTGGCCGACTACGACGACGCCGAGTGGCAGCAGCTCCTGCACGGCGAGGGCAAACTCGTCATGCAGTGGCAGGGCGGATCGATGAACGCCCGGTACGAGGGCCTGGTGGACCGGTTCACCCGGCTCTACATCAAGAAGGACGGCATGTCCGACCGCAACCGCGAGATCTTCCTGCGGTTCGTCACCACCCGGGTGTGCCCGGCGTGCGAGGGCACCCGGCTCAGCCGGGCCGCGCTCGACTGCCGCATCGAGGGCTACAACATCGCCGACTTCACCGCGATGGAAGCCGGTGAGCTGGTCACCGTGCTCGGCAAGCTCGAGGTGCCCACCGCGAAAACCGTGCTGGACAGCCTCGTCGACCGGATCGGCAACCTGGTCGCCATCGGGCTCGGCTACCTCAGCCTGGACCGCGAGACCACCACGCTCTCGGGTGGGGAGTCCCAGCGGATCAAGATGGTCCGGCACCTGTCCAGCAGCCTGATCGAGATGATGTACATCTTCGACGAGCCCAGCGTCGGCCTGCACGCGCGGGACGTGCACCGGCTCAACGAACTGCTGATCAAGCTGCGGGACAAGGGCAACACCGTGCTCGTGGTGGAACACGACCCCGACGTGATCGCCATCGCCGACCACGTGGTGGACATGGGCCCGCACGCCGGAGCACGCGGCGGCGAGGTCGTCTTCGAAGGCAGCGTCGCCGAGCTGGCCCGCGCCGACACGCTGACCGGGCGGTTCCTGCGCGACCGGCTGCCGCTCAAGACCGCGCCGCGGCCGCCGTCGGGCTGGTTCACCGTCGCCGGCGCCACCAGCCACAACCTCAAGAACGTCACGGTCGACTTCCCGGCCGGGGTGCTCACCGTGGTCACCGGGGTGGCGGGCTCGGGCAAGAGCTCGCTGGTCAACGACGCGTTCCTGGCCGAGCACCCGGACGCCATCGTGATCGACCAGGCCGCCGTCGGCACCTCGCGGCGGTCGAACACCGCGACCTACACCGGTCTGCTCGACGGCATCCGCAAGCTGTTCGCCAAGGCCAACGGCGTCAGCCCGTCGCTGTTCAGCGCCAACTCCAAGGGCGCCTGCGAGAACTGCCAGGGCCTCGGGGTGATCTACACCGACCTGGCGTTCATGGACGGGCTGAAGTCGGTGTGCGAGATCTGCGGCGGGCGGCGGTTCTCCGAGGACGTGCTCGAGCACAAACTGCGCGGCCGGTCGATCAGCGACGTGCTGGAGATGACCGCCGCCGAAGCCGTCGAGTTCTTCACCGAGAAGAAGCTGCGGGAGGTGCTGCGCGCGGTCAACGACGTCGGGCTGGACTACCTGATACTGGGGCAGCCGCTGAGCACGCTGTCCGGGGGCGAGTGCCAGCGCATCAAACTCGCCACCGAACTGCACAAGGCGGGCTCGGTGTACGTGATGGACGAGCCGACCACCGGGCTGCACATGTCCGATGTCGGGCACCTGCTGGAGATCATGGAACGGCTGGTGGACCGGGGCAACACGGTGATCGTCATCGAGCACAACCTCGACGTCGTCCGCAACGCCGACTGGATCATCGACCTCGGCCCCGAAGGCGGCAGCGGCGGCGGGACCGTGTTGTTCCAAGGCCCGCCCGCGGACCTTCTGCACACCACCGGCTCCCACACCGCCGAATTCCTGCGGCACGACCTGTCCGCCTGACCGGCTCGATCCCCTCGGCCTGGATCCGCGGATCCAGGCCGAGGCCGGACCGGGTACTCAGGGGCCGCAGCGCCACTGCACCGGGCGCTCGGACATCGACGGACGGTCGTAGGCCGTGCCGCCGAAGATGGTGCCGTCGCTGCTGATCGAGGCCAGGCGCAGCCCACGCAACTGCGGATGCGGGGGCAGTTCCACGGGCTGTCCGTCGATGATCGCCAGCGCGCCGGCATTCGCGCCCTCACCGACCATCCAGCCGCGCTCGTTCACCGCGTCGACCGAGAACTGCAGTTCGTCGACCTTCTCCGCCGTGCCGTCGGGGAGGTTCCAGCGCACCGAACCGCCCGCGTACCCGATCACCCACGGCCCGGTGATCCGTTCGGCACCCGCCTTTTCGGTCGGCGGCACCCCTGCCGGACGCGGCAGCGGACCGTGGGTGCCGTCCGGCCGCCAGGTGTAGGCGTCCACGCCGAGTTCACCGACGATCGTGCCGTCCGCGGCGATGTCCAGTGCCCGGCCGGTCTGCCCGCCCGGCCGCGGCAGATCCGTCATCCCGGTCCCGTCGGCGGCCCAGACCACCGGCACCGCGACCGGCGGACCGTTCGGCGTCGGCTCCAGCCTGCTGCCCACGACCTGCCCGGCCTCGCCGATGGCGGTCGCCACGCCCGCACCCGGCAGTTCCCGGACCACACCGTCCCGGTACACCCAGGAGTGACCGTTGGTGGCACCGACGCCGTCGCCGCGGGAATTCAGGTCGAGCAGGGCGCTGGGCGCGTCCTCGACGGTCCGCGAGATCGCGCCGTCCCGCCAGATCACCGCCGTGCCGTCGACCGGATCGAGGCCGGTGATCGCGAAGCCGGTCAGCGTCCGGCCCTCGGGCGTGGCCCCGTCCACCGTGGCCGCCACCGTTCCCGCCGGAGTGGGCAGTTCCCCGATCTCACACGCGGCGGGCACCGCCTCCGCCGACACGCCGGCGGTCTGGCTGAACACCCCCGCCACGGTCAGCGCGACCACCACGAGGCCACTCGCTCCGGACATCACGGCCCGCTCCTTTCGCCGGCGGGTATCGCTGCCACCACACTAGCCAGCGGGAGACGCCGGACCTGTTCGGTCTTCCACTGCCCGGTAAGGGCTGAAGCGCCTGGTGCGCACCAGGGCCGCCCTGCCTCCGCCGCCAAGTAGGACCGGAGCTGTCCTAGAGCGCTGGCATGCTGGTCGTCATGACCGACGCCAAGCCCGCCACCGCACGGCTGCTCAGCCTGCTCTCGCTGCTGCAGACGCCGCGTGAATGGCCCGGCAGCGAGCTGGCCGGGCGCCTCGGGGTCAGCCCGCGCACCATCCGGCGTGACGTCGACCGGCTGCGCGACCTCGGCTACCCGGTCGAAGCCAGCATGGGCGCCGAAGGCGGCTACCGCCTCGTCGCCGGGGCGGCCATCCCGCCGCTGCTGCTCGACGACGAGGAAGCCGTCGCCATCACCCTCGGCCTGCGCACCGCCGCGGGCGGCGCGATCACCGGCATCGAGGAAGCGTCCGTGCGCGCGCTGACCAAACTCGAACAGGTCCTGCCCTCGCGACTGCGGTACCGCGTGAGCGCGCTCAGCGGCGCCACCGTGCCCGCGCTGACCCCGGGCGCCTCGATGGTCGACCCAGCCGTGCTCACCACCATCGCCGCCGCGATCGCCAACCGCGAACGGCTGCGCTTCGCCTACCTCACCAACGAAGGCGCCGACGGCAAGCGCCACGCCGAGCCACACCGGCTGGTCTCCGCCGGGCGCCGCTGGTACCTGGTCGCCTTCGACCTCGAGCGCGACGACTGGCGCATCTACCGCGCCGACCGCATCCGCGACCCGCTCGCCACCGGTGCCCGCGCCCAGCCCCGCGAACTTCCCGGCGGCGACGCGGCCGAGTTCCTCACCAGCCGGATGTACTCCCTCACGCCCGTCTACGAAGCCGACGCCACCCTGCACCTGCCGATCGAGCAGGCCCGCGCCCGCCTCGGCGACCCCACGAGCACCCTCGAACCGATCGACGAGCACACCTGCCGCCTGCGTGGATACGGCGACACCCTGGAATGGCTCGCCTCCCGGCTGGTGATGCTCGGCTGCGAGTTCGAGGTGCACGGGCCGCCCGAGCTGATCGCGCACCTGCGGGAGATCGCGGCCAGGGTGGGCCGCGCCGGCGGGGTCGCTTGCGACGGCGGCGACGGGGATGCTGTGATTCGGTGATGACGGCTACCGAAACGCACGCCGCGATCGAGGCGGTCTGGCGGATCGAGGCGGCCAGGCTGATCGCCGGGCTGGCCAGGATGGTGCGCGACGTCGGCCTCGCCGAGGAACTGGCCCAGGACGCGCTGGTGGCCGCGCTCGAGCAGTGGCCGGAAAGCGGGGTGCCGCGCAACCCCGGCGCGTGGCTGATGACCATCGCCAAACGCCGCGCCATCGACCAGATCCGGCGCCGCGAAACCCTCGAGCGCAAGATCGAGGTGCTCGGCCACGACATGGAGACCGACGCGCCCAACGCGCCCGAGGACGCCGTGCTCAACGGCGACGACATCGGCGACGACCTGCTGCGCCTGGTGTTCACCGCCTGCCACCCGGTCCTGAGCACCGAAGCCAGGGTCGCGCTCACCCTGCGCATGCTCGGTGGGCTGACCTCCAAGGAGATCGCCCGCGCGTTCCTCTCCTCCGAATCGACCGTGCAGCAGCGGATCGTCCGCGCCAAGCGCACGCTGGCCGAGGCCAAGGTGCCGTTCGAGGTCCCCGAGGAAGCCGAACGCGCCGAACGCCTCGCCTCGGTGCTCGAAGTGATCTACCTGATCTTCAACGAGGGCTACTCGGCCACCGCGGGCGACGACTGGCTGCGGCCCGCCCTGTGCGAGGAAGCGCTGCGGCTCGGCCGGATCCTCGCCGAGCTGACCCCGAAGGAATCCGAGGTGCACGGCCTGGTCGCGCTGATGGAGATCCAGGCCTCCCGCTCCCGCGCGCGCGTCGGCCCCCACGGCGAACCGGTGCTGCTGCTCGACCAGGACCGCACCCGCTGGGACCAGCTGCTCATCCGCCGCGGGCTCGACGCGCTGGAACGAGCCGAAGCGGCGAGCCCCGCGCTCGGCCCGTACGGGCTGCAGGCCGCGATCGTCGCCTGCCACGCCCGCGCCCGCACCGCCGAGGACACCGACTGGCGGCGGATCACCCAGCTCTACGACGACCTCGCCGTCCTGTCCGGCTCCCCGGTGGTGGAACTGAACCGGGCCGTCGCGCACTCGATGGCCTTCGGCCCGGCCGCCGGGCTCGCCCTGGCCGACCCGCTGCTGGCGGAACCGTCGCTGAAGAGCTACCACCTGCTGCCATCGGTCCGCGGGGACTTCCTGGCCAAACTCGGCCGGTTCGACGAGGCCCAGGCCGAATTCGAACGGGCAGCGGACATGACCAGGAACGAACGCGAACGCACCCTGCTCACCGACCGCGCCGCCGCCTGCGCCAAGGGAGAAGCCCCGGCCTAACCCCGGTGGTAGTCCACGACAGCGTCGCCGTGGGCGTACTTCTCACCGTCGAAGTCGTGCGGGAACTCGGGGGAGAGGGCACTGGCCTCGTCGAGGCGCCGCAGCTCCTCCGGTTCGAGGTCGACCAGCCCCAGGTTGTCGGCGAGCTGGGCCTCGTTGCGGATACCGACGATCGGGATCGTCAAGGCACGCGCCTGCTGCGCGCGCAGCCACGCCAGCGCCACCTGGCTCGAACTGGCACCGCGAGCTTCGGCGACGGCGTTGAGCGCGTCGGCGATGGCCAGCTCCCGCTCGGAAATCTCACCGCCCGCGCGGCGCCCGTCGGCCGGGCGTTCGCGGTCCGAGCCGTAGCGGCCGGTCAGCAACCCGCCGCCGAGCGGCGCCCAGCCGGTCACCGCGAGGTCGAGCGCCTTGGCCATCGGCAGCAGCTCCCGCTCGACCGTGCGCTCCACCAGGCTGTAGGGCACCTGGATCGCGGAGAACGGGGTGAGCCCGCGTTCCTCGGCGATCGTCACCGCGCGCGAGACCAGCCACGCGGGCGTGTCGGAGATCCCCAGGTAGAGGACCTTCCCCGAGCGCACGAGCTCGTCGAGGGCGACGACGACCTCTTCGATCGGGGTGTAGCCGTCCCAGATGTGCACCCAGTACAGGTCGATGTAGTCGGTGCCCAGCCGGCGCAGGCTGTCCTCCACCGCGCGGCGCAGGCTCTTGCGGTGCGTGCCACCCGCGTTGGGATCGGCCGGATCGGTGCTCAGGCCGTACTTCGTGCCCAGCACCCAGTAGTCACGCGTCGCCCGGATCAGCTCGCCGACCACCCGCTCGCTCTCACCACCGGCGTAGCGGTTCGCGGTGTCGAGGAAGTTGCCGCCCGCTTCGGCGAACCGCTTGAGCGCGCCGTCCGCCTCACCGGCGGTCGCCACACCCAGGTCGGGGAAGCCGAACATCATCGTGCCCAGGCAGAGCTCGGACACTCGCACGCCGCTGCGGCCGAGCAGGCGGTATCGCATGGTGGTCATGTGGTGATTATTCAAGCTTGACTATTCAAGGTCAAGGGCGCCCCGGGTATAGCGGTCGGCCAGTTGCGCGAAGGCCTCGCTGAGTTCGACCGGGCCGACGACCTGCATACCGGCGTCGAACCGGCCGAAATCGGCCGCCAGCGCCACCCACGACCACGAGCCCAGGACCAGCCGGCAGCGATCCGGCCCGAGTTCTTCGACCACCCCGTCGCGGGAATACGGGATCACTTCGGCGGCCGGAAGCTCCAGGATCACTTCGCCACGGCACGGCCAGTTGCCCGAGCCGTCCGCGCCGTGGAACCGGTTCACCAGGAACGTGGCCACGTCACCGCCGGGCAGTTCACGCGGGGTGAAGCGCGGCCCGGTGGGGGTGCGCGGCGTGAGCCGGTCGACGCGGAAGGTGCGCCAGTCCGCCCGGTCGAGGTCCCAGGCGAGAAGGTACCAGCGGCCGCCCCGGGTGACCAGGTGGTATGGCTCCACCCGCCGCGGCTCGGCCTGCTGGTGGTAGTCGAAGCGCAGCACCTCCCTGGCATGGACGGCGGAGCCGAGCGCAGTCAGCACCCCGCTGTCCACCCCCGGCTCCGCCCTGGCCACCGCGGTGACCTCCAGCGTGTCGATCCGGCGGCGCAGCCGGGCCGGCATCACCTGGCGAACGGTGGTCAGCGCCCGGGCCGCGGCCTCCTCGATCCCGGCGCCACTGGTGGTGGCGATCCGGAGCGCGACGGCCAGCGCCACGGCCTGCTCGTCGTCGAACAGCAGCGGCGGCAGTTCGGTACCGGCGTCGAGCCGGTAGCCACCGTCGGGACCCTTGACGGCCGCGATCGGATACCCGAGTTCGCGCAGGCGGTCGACATCTCGGCGCACGGTCCGCGGGCTGATGTCCAGCCGCTCGGCCAGCAGCGCCCCCGGCCAGTCCCGGCGGGCCTGCAGCAGCGAGAGCAACGACAGCAGCCGCGCTGAAGTTTTCGGCACGCGGTTCATTCTGCCCGAAGAAGAGGCCACAACCTGGCCGCTACCCCTGACATCGTTCAGTACAGACCGGGCAGGGAGCCCGGTCGAAGCGAAAGGGGCCGGACATGTCGGTCAAGACCACCCTCCACCTGAACTTCCGCGGCGAAGCCCGAGCGGCGCTGGAGTTCTACCAGTCGGTCTTCGGTGGTGACCTCGCCGTCGTGACCTACAAGGACGCCGGCAACCTCGACGAACCGGCCGAGGCCGACCAGGTGATGTGGGGCCAGGTCGCCGCGGGCAACGGCTTCCACGTCATGGCCTACGACGTGCCCGCGCGCCTCGCCTTCGACCGCGGCGAGAACTCGTTCTTCGCCTCGGTGCGCGGCGAGAGCGTCGACGAGATCACCGGCTACTGGGAGAAGCTCACCGGCGGCGCGACGGTCGTCCAGCCACTGGGCCCGGCGGGCTGGGCACCCGTCTATGGAATGCTCAAGGACCGCTTCGGCGTGGTCTGGGTCCTGGACGTCGTGAGCGACTACAACGGCTGAGGAACCCACCATGACCGTGCTCACCGCCCGGGCGCTCAACCGCGCCACGCTGCACCGGCAGCTCCTGCTCGAACGCGCCGACCTGCCGGTGCTCGACGCGATCGCCCACCTGTGCGGTCTGCAGGCGCAGGAACCGCAAGAGCCGTTCACCGGGCTCTGGTCGCGGGTGCGCGGGTTCGGCCCGTCAACGCTCTCGGACCTGCTGACCAGCCGGGAAGCGGTGCGGACGCACCTCATGCGCCGCACCGTCCACCTCCTGACCACCGAGGACGTGCTCGCCTGGCGGACACGGCACGACGCCATGCTGCGCCAGCGCGTGCTCGGCACCTACCGCCGCGAACTCGGCGGCGTGGACCTCGACGAACTGGCGGCGGCGGGCCGCGCGGTCATGGCCGACGGTGAACCACGGTCGATGAGCGAACTGGCGCGGGCGGTGGCCCGGCGCTGGCCGGAACCGGGACCGCGGCCACTGGGCGAACTGCTGGTCGCGGCCCTGATCCCGATGGTGCAGCTGCCCCCGCGCGGGCTGTGGCGGACGAAAGGGGGAGTACGCAACCTCCCACTGGCGTCCTGGGTGGGGCGCGAGGTCGCCCCACCCGCGCCCGAGGGCACCGATCCGGCCGGGGAAGCGCTGGTCCGGCGTTACCTGGCCGCTTTCGGCCCGGCCGCGACGGCTGATCTGCGTGCCTGGAGCGGACTCGCCGGACTGCCCGCCGCGGTGTCCGCGGTCCGCGGCGAACTGGTCGGCTTCCGCGACGAGCGAGGCCGCGAACTGCTGGACCTGCCCGGCGCCCCCCGTCCCGACCCGGACACACCCGCGCCGGTGCGGTTCCTGCCGGCGTTCGACAACGCGATCCTCGGCTACCACGACCGCGGCCGGATCATCGACGACGAGCACCGCGGACTCTCCGTCGCGGGGGAGCGCGTCGTCCTGGTCGACGGCCGGGTCTCGGCGATCTGGACCGTCGGCAAGGACACCGGCACGGTGCTCGTCACCCCGCTGCGGCCCTTCTCCCGGACCGAACGCGAGGAGGTCATGGAGGAAGGTTCGGCGCTGGCGGCGTTCCTGTCCGACAAGGACAGCGACCGCGTGGAGCTCACCGGCTGAGCTCAGGCGTAGTCGCCGTCCTCCAGGCGGTCGGCGAATTCGGCCGCCCACGTGGCTTCGCCGTCGAGCTGGGCCGCTTCGAACCGGTAGCTCTCGGCGACGTGCCGCGGGATGGGACCGCCGGCCAGGATCGACCGGACTCCGTCGCGGATCGACCCGGCCCGCGCCCGCAGCTCTTCGGCACGCCGCCGCATCGCCGCGGCCAGTTCTCCGGCGGGCAGGTGCGGGAAGAACGCCAGGCCGATCAGCAACGGGTGGTTCGGCACGCGGGTGTCCCACAGGTTCTCCCGCAGCAGCCGCTGGAACTCCGCCTCGCCCGCGTCGGTCAGCCGGTAGGTCGTGCGCTCGGGACGCGCGCCCTGCCGGTCGGTGCCGACGACCTCGAGCAGCTCTTCCTTCTCCAGCGACTTCAGCGCGTTGTAGATCGAGCCGGGCGCGACATTGGCCCACTCCGCCGCGCCCCAGGACAGCAACTCGCGGCGCAGGTCGTACCCGTGCACCGGCCCGGTCTCGCGGAGCGCGCCGAGCACGAGCAGCCGTGTGGTCGCGGCCATCAGCCGTTCCGCCCGATCATGGACCCAGATTACTCAGCGCGATCTTTCCGTTCGATCCGGAACTGTCGGTGTGCCGTGCTTGGGTTCGTCGTGAGGGCGAAAACGCCGTCTGACGAGGGAGGACACATGGGCGAGCACATCGGGTCGAACGGCACGCGCACCTGGTACGACGTCCAGGGGGAGGGCGAGCCGCTGGTCCTGCTGCACGGCGGGTTCAGCGACGCGCGGGAGTTCACCGGGAACCTGGACGCGCTCAACGAGCACTTCCGGGTGTTCCGGTTCGACCGCCGCGGCCACGGGCGCACCGCCGACGCCCCGGGGCCGATCACCCACCAGCGGATGACCGAGGACACCATCGCGTTCCTGGAGCAGGTCGTGCGCGAGCCGGTGCGGCTGGTCGGCTACAGCGACGGCGGGTTCATCGCGCTACTGGTGGCGCTGCGCCGCCCGGACCTGGTGCACCGGCTGGTGCTGATCAGCTCCGCCTTCGCCACCGAGGGCTTTGTGGTGCAGCCCGACCCGGACGGGCAGATGCCGCAGGAGCTGATCGACTCCTACGGCGAGGTCTCCCCGGACGGCGCGGCACACTTCCCGGTGGTGTTCCGGAAACTGACCGACCCGGCCAACCCCGACCCGTCCCGCACCGCCGGCGAACTGAGCGGGGTGGGCTGCCGGACCCTGGTCGTCGCCGCGGACGACGACCTGGTCCACGCCGAACACACACTGGCCCTCTACCGGGGCCTGCCCGACGCGCAACTGGCGGTGATCCCCGGCGCCTCCCACGCGATCCTGCAGGACCAGCCCGAGCTGACCACCGCGGTCGTCACCCGGTTCCTGACCACCGACCCGGCACCCACGCTCATCCCGATCCGCCGGGCCCCCGCTCAGGCCGTGGCCCCGTAGGCGATGGTCAGCGCGACGGCGGCACCGGTGCAGGCGAAGGTGCGCAGATGATTCCACGCGGTCCAGCGGGACAGGTACCGCTCCCGCCAGAAGGTGACGCCGTCGGCGCTGCCGGCGTCCGCCGCGTCGAGGGCGTTGTTCAGCGGCACGTTGAACACCATGGTGACGGCGAACATGCCGAGCACCAGCAGCAACGCGCCCCCGAGCCGCCACCCGCCGCCCGGCTGGTCGGAAAACGGGGTGACCACCACGAGGAACAGGCAGATCACCGTGGTGCTGCCGAACACCAGGCCGAACAACGGGTTGAGGATCCGGCGGTTGACCCCCTGCATCGCGGTGATGCCCTGGGCCGGCGGCAACTGGCCGAGCACGGTCATCATGAAGGTGGAGAAGACGAAGAACAGGCCGCCGTTGAGGCCCGCGCCGACGGCGGCGGCCAAGGTCAGTGCGGAAATCAGCGCGTCAGGCATCACGGGCTCCTTGAAAGCTTGCGGGGAAGCAGAATTTCACAGCTGCCGGTAGGCGTGGGCGAGTTCGGGCACGAAGTCCTCGAACCGCGTCGGCGTGGAGTTCTCCGCGGTGCGCTCGCCGGTGGCGGCGACCGTGCCGTCGCTGAACGCGGCGGTCATCTCCACGTGCAGCCGCGCCGAATTCGCCGAGAAACCGGCCTGCCGCAGAGTATCGGCCATCTCCGAGGCCGGCATCGGCACGTACGGCAGCTGCGGCAGCCCGAGCGCCTCGCCGAGGATGCGGGTCGCCTCGGTGTAGCTGAGGTCGCGCTCGCCGAGCAGTTCCCGCACCACCACCCCGGTCCAGTCTCGCTTGCGCAGCGCGTCCGCGGCGACCTCGGCGATGTCCCGCGCGGCGATCATCGGGATCTTCGCCTCCGGCGCCACCGAATCGGCGTTGATCCCGGCTTCCTTGATCAGCCCGAGCACAGCGTGGAAGTTCTCGAAGAACGAACCCGGCCGCAACAACAGCACACTGGTGTTTTCCAGCTCGCGCAGCCGGCGCTCCTGCGTGTGGAGGCTGGTGATGAACCCCGTGCCGGACGGGCGGTCCGCGCCCACACTGCTCAGCGAGACCACGTGCCGCACCCCGGCCCGGCGGATCGCCTCGACGATCGCCTCGCCCTTGCGGTCCTGCTCGGCGTGGAAGTCTTCGACGTCCGGCGCCGTGTGCAGCAGCGTGTAGACCGCGTCGGCGCCGCGGAAAGCCTCGGTCAGGAACTCCGCGTCACCCGCGTCGCCGACGGCGAGTTCGGCACCGGCCGCCCGCAACGACTCCAGCCGCTCGGCCGAGCGGCCCACGGCCCGCACCGATTCGCCCGCCGCCAGCAGCAGTTCGGCGATCTTGCCGCCGGTGTTCCCGGTCGCGCCCAGAACGGTGATCATGGTGTCCTCCTTGGTGGGGTTCTTGCTGTGCGTCCAACTATGGCCGGGCACCGCTGGACAAACCATGATCGTGCATCGCGGTTTCCTGCTCGTTCGTCCAGTAGTCGTGGACGATCGATCTTCCGGGGCCGCATACTCGACAACCATGAAGACGGGCGACATCCCAGCGCCGGCGGATCCACTCGGCGAAGCACTGCACTTCCTGCGGATGAGTGGCGCGTTCTACTGCCGCTCCGAGTTGAGCGACCCGTGGAGCGTGACCATTCCGGCGATCCGGGACTGCGTGTGGTTCCACGTCATGACCGCGGGCAGCTGCACACTGGCGGTCGAGGGTGCCGAGCCGCGCGAACTGCGCCCCGGCGACCTGGCGCTGGTGCCGCACGGCCGCGGGCACACCCTCTGGACCGACCCCGGCCTGCGGCCCAACGCGATCGAGTCGCTGCCGCACGAGTACGTCAGCGACCGGTACGCGATCCTGCGGCACGGTGGTGGCGGCCCGGTGGGCGGCATCATCTGCGGCGCGGTCCGCTTCGACCACCCCGCGGCCAGCAAACTGATCGAACTGCTGCCGCGGCTGATCCACGTGGCCGCGGTCGACTCCCCCCACGCCGAATGGTTGCAGAGCAGCCTGCGGCTGATGATCGCCGAGGCCGCCCAGCCGCGCCCCGGCGGCGAAACGGTGATCACCCGGCTGTCGGACATCCTCGTCATCCAGGCGATCCGGTCCTGGATGGAGACCGACCCGGTGGCGCGCACCGGCTGGCTCGGCGCACTGCAGGACCGCCAGATCGGGCGGGCGATCTCGCTCATCCACCGCGACGCCGCCCGCGATTGGACCGTCGCCGCGCTGGCCGACGAGCTGGCCATGTCGCGCTCGGCGTTCGCCGCCCGGTTCACCGAGCTGGTCGGCGAGCCCGCGATGCACTACGTCACCCGGTGGCGGATGAACGTCGCGCTGAGCACCCTGCGGGAGGACGGCGCCACCGTCGCGGAACTGGCGGGCAAGCTCGGCTACCAGTCCGAGGCGGCGTTCAGCCGCGCGTTCAAGCGGGTGATGGGGGTGTCGCCGGGCTCGGTCCGCCTTCGCGAACGAAGTAGGACCGAAGCTGACCTACTTGCCTTCTAACTTGGGGTCCACCACGACACCGAGGAGAACGACATGAGCAAGACCGCCGCCGTGAACGGGGTTCCCGCCGGGTACACCACCGTCACCCCGTGGATCATCTCGGCCGACACCGGCAAGCTGATCGAGTTCGTCACCGCGGCTTTCGGCGCCGAGGAAGTGTTCCGCGTCGCCGACGAGCACGGCTACATCGGGCACGCCGAGTTCAGGATCGGCGACGCCATGGTGATGGCCTTCGACAAGCGTCCCGACTGGCCGGACACGCGGAGCTTCCTGCGCCTGTACGTGGCCGACTGCGACGCCACCTACCAGCGCGCCCTCGACGCGGGCGGACGTTCGTTCACCCGGCCCACCACCGCACCGTTCGGCGACCGGGTGTGCCGGGTGCTCGACCCCTTCGACAACCTCTGGTGGGTGCACACCCGCGTGGAGGACGTGGACCCAGCCGAACTCGAGCGCCGCGCCACCGACCCGGAGTGGATGGCCGCCATGGCGTACCTGCAAAGCGCCGACCTGGCCGACCTCGCCCGGTAACCAGCCCAGGCGCCGGACATCGGCTCGACGCGCCGGGCAACCGCCCGATCACGCCGACCCGATGCCCGGCGCCCGCGGCCACCACCGCAGCGGTACTGACAGCCGCGCGCCTGCGGCACCACCGCAGCGGGCCCCACACCCGGCGGCGATGCCGCCCAACTCGCGCCCGCGGCGGCGGCCGCATCGCGGGCGGTGCTAACCACCCCGTCCGGCGGCGGCCACCATCGCGGCAGGGCCAACCAGCCCCGTGCCCGACGGCGGCCACCGTCGCGGGCCTGGCAATCAGCCCACACACCCGCCGCAGCCACCGCCCATCGCGGGAGGTGCTGACCAGCCCGCGCCGGCGACCACCATTACGGCAGTGCCGACCCACCCGGCGACCGCTCATTGCGGGCGCTGCCGCCAGCCCGCGTCCACGCTTGCGGCGACCATCGCGGCGATGCTGACCAGTCCGGCGCCCGGCAGCGGCGCCATCGCGGGCGGTGGCGACCAGCTCCCGAACCCGGGCAGCGGCCACCGTCGCGACGGTGCTGACCAGTCCGCGCCCGGCGGCGACCGCCAGTAGCGGTGCGGGCGCTGCCGATCAGCCCGCACCCGCGGCCACCGTCGCGGCGGTGCTGAACAGCCCTGCGTCCGGCAGCGACTCCATCGCGGGCGGTGGCCACCAGCCCCCGAACCCGGCGGCGGCCACCGTCGCGACGGTGCTGACCAGTCCGGCGCCCGCAGCGGCGCCGCCATCGTGCGATGCCGAACACGGCAGCGGGCGCAGTCGCAGCGGTGCTGATCAGCCCGAAGCGCCCGCGCCAGCGATTGCCCCAATGCCCGGCGGGGCGCCATCGCGGCAGGGCACATCAGCTGGTTAGCGGAGGCGTTCGAACCAGCGCACCGGCCATTTTTCGCCGTAGACCTCGCGTTGGGTGGGCATTCCCTCCATCCGGTGGAAGCCCGCCTTCTCCGCGACGCGCTGCGAGCCGAGGTTGTCCGCGTGGGTGTAGAGCCGGAGTTCGGTGATCGGCCAGTGGGTCAGCGCGCGGGCGCACAGTTCGTCCAGAGCCTGCGTCGCCACGCCTTGGCCGCGGGCCTGCGCGCTCACCCAGTAGCTGACGACCGCGGTGTCGCCGTTGCGCAGGGCGGCGACATTGGCCAGTCGCTGACCGGAAATCGCGTTCACCGCGACGAAACCGAGTTCGTCGTCCGAGCTGGTGAGCCGGTCGAGTGCTTTCCGGAACTCCTCCACGGTCAGCGTGGCGGACTCGGTGGTGAACCGGCGGATCTCCGGATCGGCGACCTGCCGCACGTACCACTCGGCGTCGTCGGGCGACCAGTCCCGCAGGGCGATTTCGGTAGGCACCAGCGCTCCGGTCGTTTCGTCGCTAAGCTGATCAATCGATGACCCTAGTCCTGCCAGGGCGGCTTCAAGCCTGTTTTGTCGTGGAAGCCGAAAAATTCGCCTGGTGGGGGGTTGACAATCCGGCGGCCGCCGTGTCTCGGGTGGGCTTACCCGGCGGCGAGCCGACGAACTTGCGCCTCGCGCTTCCGGTGGACGGCGAAGTGGTCCCGGCCGAGGTCCCGGCGGTTCTCGTGGCGCCGGAACCGGCGCTGACAGCGCTGGCGGAGTGGGCACCACCACCTGACGCGGGGGAGTCGGTGCACGCGTGGTCGCGGATCGCCGCCGCGTTGCGCCGCGGGGCTCCGGCGGACGAGCTGAGCCTGCCCACCGCCGGGCACGCCGCGCTGGGACTGGACGGGACGACCATCTGGTCCGCCAAGGCCGCCGTCGACGCGGCCCGCCGCAGCCTCACCGCCGAGGGCATCGCGCTGCGGCCGTACCAGCGCGCCGGGGTGGCGTGGCTCCAAGGCGCCGACGGGGGCGGGGTGCTCGCCGACGAAATGGGCCTCGGCAAGACGGTGCAGGCCATCGCCCTGCTCGCGGCCCGCCGCGCTGGGCCGCACCTGGTGGTCTGCCCGACCTCGCTGCTGGGCAACTGGGCCCGCGAACTCGCGAAGTTCGCCCCCGAGATCACCATCGGCGGCGGCGAACCCGGCTCGGTCGAGCTCATCAGCTACGGCCGCATGCGCTCCGGCGCCGAACGGCTCGCCGCGATCGCGTGGGACGTGGTGGTGCTCGACGAAGCCCAGCAGATCAAGAACCCCGACTCGCAGACCGCCCGTGCCGCGCGCACGCTCGACGCCCGGCTGCGGGTGGCGATGACCGGCACGCCGGTGGAGAACCGGCTCGACGAACTCTGGTCGCTGCTCGCGTTCACCAACCCCGGCGTGCTCGGCACCCGCGCCCGCTTCCGCCGCCGGTTCGCCACCGCCGTCGAGCAACGGCGCTCCAGTTCGGCCGCCGTGCGCCTGCACGAGGTCGTCGGACCGCACATCCTGCGCCGCCGCAAGACCGAGGTCGCGCCCGAACTGCCGCCCAAGCTCGAAGTCACCGTGGTCTGCCGGATGACCGGCGAACAGGAACGCCGCTACCGCGCCGGCCTGGACGACGCCTTCCGCGACGGACTCGGCTCCGGCATCGAACGCCGCGGCCGCATCCTCGCCCTGCTCACCCGGCTCAAACAGATCTGCAACCACCCCGAACCCTCGGCCGAGCAGCTCGACGGCCGCTCGGGCAAACTCGACCGCGTCACCGAGATGCTCGCCGAGATCGCGGACAACGGCGATCGCGCGCTGGTGTTCACCCAGTACCGCGAAACCGGCGAGATGCTCGGCAGGCACCTCGGCGCGCCGTTCCTGCACGGCGGGCTCTCCCTGCCCGCCCGCGAGGAACTGATCCGCCGGTTCCAGGAGGACGACCAGGCACCCCCGGTGCTGATCCTGAGCCTGCGCGCGGCCGGGTTCGGGCTCAACCTCACCCGCGCCACCCACGTCGTGCACTACGACCGGTGGTGGAACCCCGCGGTCGAGGACCAGGCCAGCGACCGCGCCCACCGCATCGGCCAGACCCGCGCGGTCACCGTGCACACCCTGCTCACCGAACGCACGCTGGAGGAGACGATCGCCGAACTCCACGCCGGGAAACGCGACCTGGCCGGGATCGCCACCGGTGAGACCCGCACGATCGAGAAGGACCTGGCGAAGCTGTCCGACGAACGGCTGCGGGAAGTGCTCGAACCGGGAACGCGCCGATGAGCGGGGAATTCGGCATCACCGTCTGGGGCCGCGACTGGGTGCGCCTGGCCGAGCCGACGTCGGTCACCCGCCCGGACTCGCGCCTGCCCAAGGCCCGTTCGCTGGCACGCCGGGAACAGGTGCGAGAGGTCGGCTTGGCGCCCGGGGTGGTCACCTCCGCGGTCGACGGGCACCGGGTGCGGATCACCGTGCCGCAGTGGGACGCCGCCACGCTCGAAACCGCCCGCGAGAAGCTGCGCGGGGACGACCTGCCCGACGCCGCGCACGCCGATCTGCCCGGCATGAGCCAAGTGCGCGCGGACTGCGACTGCGCCCAGCGCCGCAACCCGTGCCTGCACGCACTGGCCACCTTCTACGAGGTCGCCCGGCGCCTCGACGAACGCCCCCGCCTCGCGGTGGTGCTGCGCGGGCTCACCGGCCACGCCCCGGCCAGGGACGCCAGCCGCATCCCCCTCGGGCTGATCGACCCGAACACCTTCTACGGCGGCTGAACCGTGCCAGGATCGGCTGGGTGCGCATCCTGTTCACCTTCGCCGGGGGTACCGGCCACTTCAACCCGCTCGCGCCGATCGCCAGGGCCGCCGAAGCCGCCGGTCACCAGATCGCCTTCACCGGGCAGGCGGCACTGCTGGAAACCGTGCGGGCCGCGGGTTTCACCGCGTTCGACACCGGCGGCGACACCTTCGGCTCCCGCGAACGCCGGCCACTGGCCGAGATCGACCTCGACCAGGAGGAACAGGCGCTGCGCGAGGGATACGCGCGCCGGGTCGCCGGCGAACGCTGCCCGCGCATCATCGAACTCTGCCGTCATTGGCGAGCCGACGTCGTGGTGTGCGACGAAGCCGACTTCGGCGCGGTGGTCGCCGCGGAAAGCCTCGGCCTGCCACACGCCACCGTGCTGGTCATCGCCGCCGGTTCCCTGATCCGGCCCGGCCTGGTCGGTGAGCCGCTCAACGAACTGCGTGCCCGCCACGGACTCGACCCTGACCCGGAGATGGCGATGCTGGGCAGGCACCTCGTGCTCTCCCCGTTCCCGCCCAGCTACCGCGATCCGGCGTTCTCCCTGCCGCCGACCGCGCGGTCGCTCACCTTCGACCCCGTGGTCCCCGACGTGCCCGCCCCCGACTGGCTGCGCACCGACGCGCCCACGGTCTACTTCACCCTCGGGACCGTGTTCAACACCGAATCCGGCGACCTGTTCCACCGCGTGCTCACCGGACTGCGTGAACTACCGGTCAACGTGGTGATGACCGTCGGCCCTCACATCGACCCCGCCGAGTTCGGGCCCCAGCCGGACTCGGTGCGGATCGAGCGGTACATCCCCCAGGCCAGCCTGCTGCCGTGGTGCACGGCGATGGTGTCCCACGGCGGATCGGGCAGCGTGCTCGGCGCGCTCGCCCACGGAATGCCGATGGTCCTGCTGCCGCTGGGCGCCGACCAGCCGCACAACGCCGAACGCTGCGCGCAGCTCGGCGTGGCCCGGGTGCTCGACGCGATGACCGCGTCCTCGGCCGAGATCGCCGCCGCGACCGAGGACGTCCTGCACGAAGACGGCTACCGCCAGGCCGCCGGGCGCCTGCGTGACGAGATCGCCGGCCTGCCCGACGCCACCCACGCCGTCCGGTTATTGGAGGATCTGGTGCGGGCTCAGTAGTAGCCCTCGACCGGGACCCGGGCCTCCTCGTAGAGCGCGGGACCTTCCTGCGGCACGGGCGCGAATCCACCGCCGGGCTTGAGGCCGAGCAACTGTTCGTTCGACAGCGCGAAGACCACCCGGCCCAGTCCCGACCGCTCCAGCGCACCCGCGCACATGCCACACGGCTGGCAGCTGGTGTACAGCGTGGTCTTCGCCGCGGTCTCCGCGTCCAGGTTCTGCGCCGCCCAGCGCGCCAGCTTCAGCTCCGGGTGCGCGGTGATGTCGCCGTCGGTCAGCGAGGTGTTGTGGTCCTCGGCGAGCACGGTGCCGTCCGGCCCGGCCAGCAGCGAGCCGAACGGCGGGTTGCCGCCCTCGCGGGCCTTCGCCGCGAGGCCGATCGCGCGGCGCAGCAGTTCTTCTTCGGTCATCGGGTCAGCTCCCAGTTGTCGGCCACGGCCGCGAGCGCGTGCCAGGCGGTCTGCGGGTGGCGGGTCTCCTCAGGATCGCCGCCGAACGGGTCCAGCACCACGGTTTCGGCACCCAGGCGCCGCAACTCTTCGAGATCGCCCACGATCTGCTCGATCGTGCCTTCACCCGCCAGCCGCTCGGGACCCTCGATCGGGGAGTCGGTCAGGCGCAGGATGATGCGCGGCGCGAACGCCGGCGCCGGACGGCCTTCCGCCGCGGCGGCCTCGCCCAGCCTGACCAGCCCATCGCGCAGCCACGGGATCGTGTTCCGCAGCGGGTGCCAGGCATCGCCCAGGCGCGCGGCACGCCGGATGCCCGCGTCGCTGTTGCCGCCGATCCAGAGCGGGATCTGCTCGGTGCGGTAATCCTCCTTTTGTTCCCACGCCTCGCGCATCGCCCGCAGGTAGTCGTCGGTCAGTTTCCCGCGCCGCTCGTAGGGCACGTCCAGCGCCGCGAACTCCTGCCGGGCCCAGCCGACCGCCATGCCCAGCACCAGGCGGCCGCCGCTGAACTCGTTGAGGTTGGCGGCCATCCGCGCGGTCAGCAGCGGATGCCGGTACGGCGCCAGCAGGACCGTGGTGCCCAGCCGCACGCGGCTGGTCAGGCCCGCCAGCCACGACAACGTGGTGAACGGCTCGTAGAACGGCGGCGGGTACTGCTCGGCCACATCGGGGGTGATCACCAGGTGGTCGGAGACCATCAGCAGGTCGTAACCGAGGCCCTCGACCAGCTGCGCCCACGCGCGCAGCCGACCGGGATCGGTACCCGGGCCGAAATTGGGGACATTGACACCTATTCGCACGGGCTCAAGGCTAGGAGCGCGACCCACGAACGGGGAAGAGGATCTTCACGCCGTATCGCGGCCCTCGCCGTGGATCTGCCGGTATCTTCGCCCGGTGACCGAGAATCTCGACGCGACCGACTGGGCCATCCTGATCGAGGTCCAGCAGGACGGCCGGATCCCGCTCACCGAACTGGGCAAGCGGGTCAACCTCAGCGCGTCGGCGACCACCGAGCGGGTGAAGCGGCTCGAAGCGGCGGGCGTGATCACCGGGTACCGCGCCACCGTCGACCTCGGCAAGGCCGGTTATCCCGTGCTCGCCGTCGTCCGGCTGAAGTACCCCGGCAGCAAGCACGGCCCGCTGCACAAACTGCTCGGCGAACGCATGGAAATCCTCGAATGCCTGCGCACCACCGGTGACGACTGCTACACGCTCAAGGTCGCCGCCGGTTCGATGGCCCACCTCGAACGGCTCATCGACGACCTGGCGCAGTTCGGCAGCACCACCACGAACGTGGTCTACAGCCAGACCCTGCCCTACCGCGGCCCCCAGTCGCCGCCGGGTGTCGATCCTGGCTGAGCCCGCTCGTGTAGGGGGTGAGAGCCAACCCCGAGGAGGAACCGTGCAGCAGTACCTGCTCAACATCCAGCAGCCCGTCGGCGACCCGCCGCCGCCCGAGGTGCTGGAACCGATCATGCGCGGGCTGACCGCGCTCAACGACGAGATGCGCGCCGCGGGGGCGTGGGTGTTCGCCGGCGGGCTGCACGACCCGGACGCGTCCTCGGTGGTCCGCGTCCAGGACGGCGAAGTGGTGGTGACCGACGGGCCCTACATCGAAGGCAAGGAGCACGTCGGCGGGTTCACCGTCCTGCGCGCCGCCGACCTCGACGAGGCACTGAAGTGGGCGGGCAGGCTGACCCGGGTGCTCGGGTTGCCGATCGAGGTCCGGCCTTTCCACGACCGGGTCTGATGCACGCGGAGATCGAGCGGGTCTTCCGCGAGGAGTACGGCCGCGCCGTCGCCGTGCTGGTCCGCTTCCTCGGCGACATCGACCTCGCCGAGGAAGCGGTCCAGGACGCGTTCGGCGAGGCCGTGCGCCGCTGGCCGTCGGCCGGGCTCCCGCCGAGCCCGGCAGGCTGGATCATCACCACCGCCCGCAACCGCGGGATCGACCGCCACCGCCGCGAAGCCACCCGCGAGGACCGGCACACCGAGGCGGTGCGCCTGGGCAGGCTGCACTCCGGGGGCGAACCACCGGAGGAGGGACCCGTGCGCGACGACCGGCTGCGCCTGATCTTCACCTGCTGCCACCCGTCGCTGGCCGTCCCGGCGCAGGTGGCGCTCACCCTGCGGCTGCTCGGCGGGCTCACCACCACCGAGATCGCCCACGCCTTCCTGGTGCCCGAGCCGACCATGGCGCAGCGGCTGGTCCGCGCCAAGGGCAAGATCCGCAAGGCCGGCATCCCGTACCGGGTGCCCCACGAGGCCGACCTGCCCGCCCGGCTGCGTGCCGTGCTCACCGTGGTCTACCTGATCTTCAACGAGGGTTACTCGGCCAGCTCCGGCGACCGGCTCGTGCGCGAGGACCTGTGCGCGGAGGCGGTGCGGCTGGGCAGGCTGCTGGCCGAGCTGATGCCGGACGAACCCGAAGCGCTGGGCCTGCTCGCGCTGATGCTGCTGACCGAGTCGCGCCGGCCCGCGCGCACCACGACCGGCGGTGACCTGGTGCTGCTCGCCGACCAGGACCGCGGCCGCTGGGACCGCGCGCTGATCGACGAAGGCCAGGACCTCGTCCGCCGGTGCCTGCGCCGCAACCGGCCCGGGCCCTACCAGCTCCAGGCCGCGATCAACGCCGTGCACAGCGACGCGCCCACCGCCGCGGACACCGACTGGGCCCAGATAGTCCAGCTCTACGACCAGCTCCTGGCGCTCAGCCCGGGGCCGGTGGTGGCGCTGAACCGGGCGATCGCGGTGGCCGAGCGCTCCGGCCCGGCCACCGCACTGTCCCTTGTGGACGAACTCGACCTGGGTTCCTACTACCTGTTCCACGCCGTGCGCGCGGATCTGCTGCGCCGGCTCGACCGCCGCGCGGAGGCCGCCGAGGCCTACGACCGGGCAATCTCGCTGGCGGAGAACGCCGCCGAGCGGCGGCTGCTGACCGAGCGGCGGGCCGCGCTCACTTGAGCAGCCCGGCCTCGTGCAGGTGGTCGAAGACCAGGCGGCCGACAGGCGAGAGGCGGTCGCGATCGGCGTAGGTCAGCCAGCCGATCTCTTCGACCTCCTCGCTGGCGCGCAGCGTGCCCTCGTAGTCGGCGGTGTAGCAGGTCATCCGCACTTCGGTCCCGGCGCTCTTGCCGTGTGCCTGCGCGCTGAAGGTGCCCGCCGCGGCGACGCTTCCGGGCACGATGGTGACCGCCAGTTCCTCTTCGATCTCCCGGACCAGGGTCTGCAGATCGGTCTCGCCGGGGTCGCGCTTGCCGCCGGGCAGGTAGTAGGTGTCCTTGCCGCGCGAGCGGGCGCCGAGGATCCTGCCGTCGCGCAGGTGGATCCAGGCGATCTTGTCGATGGTCATCGGGCTCCCCGCCTTGTCTTCGAGATAACGCCGTTCGGGCTCGCTGAGCGTGCGCGCCGCGGCGAGACGGTAGTGCTCCCGCGCGGCGTCGTGCGCACCGGCCAGCTCGAGCAGGTGCGCGCGAACCGCGGCGAGCCGGTGGTGCCCGGCCAGCGCCGGTTCCGCCTCGGCTTCGGCCAGCCGCTCCAGCGCCGCTCGCGGGCCGTGGACCATGGCGAACGCGACCAGCCGGTTGAGCGTGACCATCGGACCGGGCGCCAGGGTGTGCAGCAAGCCGTACAGGGTCAGGATCTGCGGCCAGTCGGTGTCCTCGGCACGGGCGGCTTCACCGTGCACAGCGGCGATCGAGGCCTGCAACTGGTACGGCCCGATCGGCGCGGACGCCAGCGCCTCGGTGATCAACTCGGTGCCTTCGGCGAGCATCTGCGCCGACCAGAGCGTGCGGTCCTGCTCGGCGAGCGGGACCAGGGCGCCGTCGGCACGCGTGCGGGCCGGGCGGCGCGCGTCGGTGAGCACCATCAGCGCCAGCAGCCCGGCGACCTCACCGTCGCCGGGCAGGCTCGCGTGGAGCTGGCGGGTCAGGCGGATCGCCTCGGCGGTCAGGTCCACGCGATGGAGTTCGGCGCCGGAACTGGCGGTGTGGCCTTCGGTGAAGATCAGGTAGAGCACGCCGAGCACGGAGGCGAGCCGCTCGGCCCGTTCGCCCTCCGGCGGCATCTTGAACTGGGCGCCGCCCGCCTTGATCTGCTTCTTGGCACGGCTGATGCGCTGGCCCACCGTCGATTCCGGGACCAGGAACGCCCGCGCGATCTCCGCGGTGGTCAGCCCGCCGACCGCCCGCAGGGTCAGCGCCACCTGCGAGACCGGGGTCAGCGACGGGTGGCAGCACAGGAACAGCAGGGTCAGGGTGTCGTCGGCATCGGGCACCACGACCGGCTCGGCCGGGGTCCGCGCGAACACCGTCTCCTCACGACGGCGGCGCGCGGTGTCGCTGCGCCACTGCTCGGTCCACCGGCGGGAGGCGACGGTGATCAGCCAGCCCGCCGGATTCGACGGCACACCCTGCTCCGGCCACTGCAACGCGGCCGCGAGCAACGCCTCCTGCACCGCGTCCTCGCAGGTGTCGAACCCTCCGTGGTGGCGGACCAGCGCGCCCAGCACCCGCGGCGCCAGCTCACGCAGCAGATCCTCGATCATGCCATCCCGGGCATGGCCAGCACCGGACGCACCTCGACCAGGCCGAACGCGGCTTCGGGCACCTTGGCGGCGATCTCCACCGCACGCTGCTCGCCGGCGCAGTCGACCAGGTAGAACCCGGCCAGCTGCTCCTTGACCTCGGCGAACGGGCCGTCGGTGGTGATCGCCCTGCCCTCGCGCGCCAGCACCCGGGTGGTGCGCACCTGGTCGAGCGGCTCGGTGACGATCAGCTCGCCCGAGGCGGTGAGTTCGCGGTTGAGCGCCTCGTACGCGCTCCAGCCCTCGGCCCGCTCGTCGGCGGAGAACGCCTGCCACAGCTCACGGGATTCCGGGTTGCTGTAGATCAGGATCAGGTATTTCACGAGCCGAGTCTGCCAGGCCGGTTCGGCGAACGCGCCCCAGTTCGCGGACCGAGGCTGGTCCTCGCCCGTGATCGCGGGTCGTCGACGAGGTCGCCGCTGTGCAGAACGCCGTCCATCGCCCGGCCCCGCCACCGCGCCGTCGAGTCGTACAGCTCGGCGTCGGTGTCCACTTCGGACACCAGTACCCCGGCCCGGTTGCGGGGCAGGCGCCCGGTGACGATGCCGTCCGCGCGCACGAAGAACGCACCCCAGCAGCTCTGCGGCGCCGAGGAGTTCGGGCAGCTGATCCAGACGTGGTTGGCCGCGGCCGCGGCGATCATCGACGGCGGCATGGTGGCCGCGGGATACGGCCGGTCCGCCAGTTCGCCCGCCGGGACATTGCCCGCGTGGTAGGAGTGGAAGACCAGGTCGACGTCCTCCCGCCGGTACTCGCGGTACAGCTCGGGAAACCGGTACTCATAGCAGATCAACGCTCCACAGCGGACCCCGTCGATGGTGAACACGCTCCGGTGGTCACCGGGGGAGTAGTGCGCCAGATCCACCGAAGCGCAGAACCGCTTGTCGTAGCGGTCGACCAAGCCGCCCGTGTCGTCGACGAGGTACAGGCTGTTGTGCGGCTGGTGGCCCTCGCTCAGCCGGTGGGCCGACCCGAGCACCAACCACATCCCCAGTTCCGCGGCCAGCTCCCTGATCCGGCCGACCGCGTCCTCCAGCGCGGGCCAGTCGAATCCTTCGTGGCTCTCGAAATCGGCGACCGCGTAACCGGACAGCGCGCATTCCGGGAAGTGCGCGACCCGCGCGCCCCGCTGACGCGCGGACCGCATCTGCCGCCGGATGTAGCCGGCGTTGCGCGCGATGTCCGCGCTCACCGGGAACTGGCAGGTCGCCACCGTCAGCTTCGGCATCACCCGAGGATCACAGCCGGGCCCCGGCGCGGGCAACTCGGTTGTGGGAGACCAACCTCCGGTTGTTTGAGCCGCGGGTGGCGGCTTGCTTGGATCACCGCGTGCGGGAGCGACTGGGGCGGCGGTTCGGCTGGTTGTGGGCGGCGTACGCGGTCAGCACCTTCGGCACCCGGTTCGCGCTCAACGCGTTCACGCTGATCGCCATCGTCGCGCTGCACGCCGGCCCGGCCGAGGTTTCGCTACTCGCCGCCGCCGGCCTGGTGGCGGGCGCGGTGGTGGCGCTCCCGCTCGGCCCGTGGGTGGAGTTCCGCCGCAAACGCCCGGTGATGCTCGGCATGGACCTGATCCGGTTCGCGGCCATGCTGAGCGTGCCCGCCGCCTACCTCGCCGGCTGGCTGAGTTTCGCCCAGCTGCTGGTCGTTTCCGTGATCTGCGCCGCGGCCGACATCACCTTCCAGGCCGCGAGCGGCGCCTACCTCAAAGCCCTGCTGCCCCCGGCGGACCTGCTGGTGGCCAACGGGCGGTTCGAGTCCACGAACTGGACCGCCACCGTGCTCGGGCCACCGCTCGGCGCGGCCGCGATCGGCTGGTTCGGCCCGGTCGCCGCGGTCCTGGGCAACGCGGCGGGCTACCTGCTCTCCGCACTGGGCATCCGCGCGATCGGCGGCGGCGAACCACCGCCCGCGCGCACCGGCGGCCCACTGAGCGGCCGCGACCTGGTCGAAGGCTGGCGCTTCATCCTGACCCACCTCGAACTGCGACGGCTGTTCGTCGACACGGTCCTGGTCAACGGCCTGATCCTGGCCCCGCAGCCGGTGCTGGCCGTGCTGATGCTCGGCGAACTCGGCTTCGCGCCGTGGCAGTACAGCCTCGCGTTCGCCGCGCCCTGCATCGGTGGGCTGCTCGGCTCGCGGCTTTCACGCGGGCTCGTTGCGCGCTTCGGGCACGACCGGGTCCTGCGCACCGCGGGTCTGCTGCGCGTGTGCTGGCCCGTCGGGCTCGTGTTCGTCCACCCCGGCACCACCGGCCTGCTGCTGGTCATCGTGGTCGAATTGGGGCTGATCACCTCGATGGGCGTGTTCAACCCGGTGTTCGCCACCTACCGGCTCGGGCAGGTCCCGGCGGGCCGGGTGACGCGCACGCTGTCGGCGTGGTCGGTCACCGCCAAGACCACCACCGCCGCGCTGACCGCGCTGTGGGGCGTGCTCGCCGCGGCCACCGGCCCGCGCACCGCCCTCGCCCTGGCGGGCCTGCTCATCCTGGCGACACCGGGCATCGCGCGCCGAGCCGCCCGCCGCTGAGGACCGTTCACAGGTGGGGGTGCGGGTCCAGCGGTGGTTCGCCGCCGACCGTGTCCAGCCCGGCGGCCCGCACCACCGGGATGTACTCGTCCTCGATCTCGATCACCAGGCCGCCGACCGTGCAGGTCGCCGACAGCGAGCCGTGCCGCTCGATCGTGGCCCGGCCCCACCGTCGCGGGTGGCGCGCCCAGATCTTCGCCGGCTGGTACCGGCTCAGCAGTTTGACGCGGAAGACGACGATTTCCTTCTCCGTGACCGCGAGCAGCACGTTGAGGGGCGTCCCGCCGACCCCGTACGCCAGGATCATCGTGCCCGGCAGGACGTATTCGACGGTGGTGTCCGGTTCGAGCAGTGCGCGGCACTGACCGGGCACCGAATTCGGCATCGGCATGAACCCCTCCCCTGGGTGTGCCGCTCCCAGGATAGTCGCGGCCTTCTCGCGTCACCGCGATTTCGCCAGGCTGAGCGCATGGACGACTTCGAAACCGTGGCGACGGCACACGCGACCTGGTTGCGGGGCTGGGATCGCGAACCCGGCGACCCGCCCTTCGACTTCCGCGCGGTGCAGGGCGAGTTCTACGACTGGACCGCCCAGGACCTGCTGCTCTACGACGACGCCGATCCCGCGCACCGGGTGGCGCGCAGCGCCGAGGAGTACCGCTCGTGGTGGGAGCCGGTGTTCAGCGGACTCACCGCCGCCTACCACCAGCTCGCCGACGGCCCGCACGTGCTGGTGTCCGGCGATCTCGCCACCTCGCGACTGATGTTCATCGCCCGCCTGGTCGCCGCCGACGGGACCGAAACCGTTCTGCGGGCCACGAGTTCCCTGGTGTGGCGGCGCCGGCCCGATGGCTGGCGGATCGCGTGGGACCACACCTCGTCGGTCGAACTCAGTGAGCCGGTGTGACGTAGCGGGCGATGACCTGCCTGAGCGGACCCGGGACGAACCGGCGGGCACGCCAGAGCTGGCGCGTGCCGAAGCCGGGGAAGACGAACAGCGGCGCGCCCGGGTCCGCGATGGCACGGTCGACCGCGTCCAGCACAGCGCCGGGATCGGCGCCCGCACGATCGCCGAGCACCCCGGGATCGGCGGCCCGGACCCCGGCGGCCAGCGGCGTTTCCACGTGATCCGGGCACGCGCACAGCACCCGCACGCCGGTGCCCGCGGTTTCCATGGCGAGCACCTCGCAGTAGGCGTGCACCGCACCCTTCGACGCCGAATAGGCGGCGAGCCGGGGCGAGGGCAGCCACCCGGCGAGCGAGCCGAACACGACCATGGTGCCGTGCCCGGCCTCGATCATCGGCGGTATCGCCGCGCGAGCCAGGTGCACGGTGCCGAGGTAGTTCGTGTCGAGCACCCGCCGAAGTTCATCCAGGGGCTGGTCCAGCGCGCGGCCGATCCGGCAAAGCCCGGCCGCGTGGATGACTAGGTCGATCGGGCCGAGTTCCGCCCACGCCGTCGCGGCCGCTTCCCTCACCGCGGTCTCGTCGGCGACATCGCACTGATAGCCACGAACAGCGGGCGCCCGCCACGCGGTGGCGGCGAGGTTGTCACCGTCGATGTCCAGGGCCGCCACCGGCCGGCCCGTCGCGGCCAGGCGCAGTGCGGCCAGCCTGCCCAGGCCACTGGCCGCGCCGGTGACCAGCGCCGTGCCGGTCACCGCACGACCTCGGCCTCGCCGAAGGTCATCCGCATCCGGCCGATGACATTGGCGGACAACGCGCGCCGGGGCAGCCCGATCGTGCGGAGTTCGGCGGCGATCGGGTGGTCGCCGAGCAGGACCTCGGCGCCGCCAGGGCGCGCCCGCACCCCGGATGCCCGCAGTTCCCAAGGCGTCCGCCGGAGCACTCCGTCCAGGCAGGAGTAGGCGTCGATGGAGGTGGCCGCGGCGCCACTTGGCACCGGAACACCGGGTTTGACCAGCAGCCCCATGGCGAATTGCCCGTCCGCCCGCACCACACAGCTCTTCGTGCGCCCGGCCAGCCGCAGCTCGATGTCGGTCATCTCCTTCGGAAAACCCCAGATGGTGCGGCCCGCTTCGAGCGTGAACGGCTGGTTGACCGGCAGCCAGTGGATGAACGCGCCGAACCCGCGCCCGGCGGGGGAGCGGATGAGGTAGGCCACGCCGAATTCGTGGTACGGCCCCAGATCGCCGTCGAGATACCGGACGAAGACCAGCGAACACAGCGCCCGGCCGGGTACCGGCTCGACCAGGTCCACCCCGGCGTAGCGCAGCAACGGCCGCACGGCGGACGCGCGCACGGCGAAGGTGGCCGCGCACGCCGTGGCATCGCGGATCTGGACCGGCAGCGTCACTTGCTGCCCCTGGATCGTATGGGTCGTCACGGCCGTACCTTTCGCCGCAGGAACGCGAGCTGGTGGTCGACGGCGAGCCGGAACCACCGGTTGCCGGGGAAGACGTCGAAGTGGTCGCACGGGTACCGGCGCACCTCGGCACGCGCGGCCACCGCGGCCTTGGCGGCGGACTGGGGCGGGCTCATCCGGTCGAGGTCGGCGATCTGGACCAGCAGCGGACCGCGGACCGCCCGCGCCTGCCTCACCGGCCGGTACCGGGCGATCTCCACCATGGCACGCGGATCGACCTCGTTGCGCCAGCTCGGCCCGGCCATCGCGGTGTACGCCTCGAACTGCCCTGGCAAGGACAGGAGCGCGCCGGACCCCGGCAGTCCGACCAATTGCACGTTTCGCCGCGCCACCAAGCTGGTCACCGCAGAGCGGGCCATGCCGCCGGGTGGGTGGCTCCCGACCGCGTGACGGACCGCGGCGAGTCCGTCGACCAGCGGCACCAGGGCCACGGTCGCCGCCACCTCGGCGTCACGGGCCGCTGTCACCAGAACGTGCCCGCCCGAAAGGGAAGCGCCCCACAGCACGATCCGCCGAGGATCCACCCCGTCGAGCCCGCGAGCCGTGGCCACCGCCGCGCGGTAGTCGGCGAGCTGGCGTGCGATCGACACCGCCTGCCGCGGTCCGCCTCCGCTTTCGCCGAAACCGCGGTAATCGAAGGCGAGCGTGTCCAGCCCGGCGCGGGCGAACTCGGCCGCGAAGGCATCAAGACCGCTGTCGCGAGTCGCGCCGAAACCGTGGGCCATGACCACACAGGGCACGCCGTCCGCGGTGCGCAGCTCGTCGGATTCGGCCGGAAATCGCCGACCCGAGCAGGTGGCGCCTTCGACGGCGAAGGTGACGGTCATGGGCAGCTGCCGTAGATCGTCCGCAGCCACACCGTGACCAGCGTGTCCAGCAGCGCTTCGGCGGGCACCGACGCGCTGCCGCGGGAGAGCCGTTCCAGCGCACGATCGTTGAGTTCGAGCAGGACGGTGGCGAGCAGCGCGGCGTCGGGACCGTCCGGCGCGTGACCCGCCGCGCGTTCCTGCTCGATCATGGACGCGACCTGCGGCACGAAGGATTCCCGGTCCTGGTCCCACAGCTCGCGCACGGTCCGGTCGGCGTCGCGGGCGTCGAGCATCGCGCGGAAGACGTGCCGGTGCTTGGTCCAGGCGTCGAACAGGCCGGCCATCGTGCGGCGGATCCGGTCCTCGGGAGCGCCCTCCGCCGACAGCAACTCGGTGCCCGCGGTGAACGCCTCCTGGTACATCTCGTCGCACAGGGCCGCGACGGCGATCGCCTTGTTCTCGAAGTAGAAGTAGAAAGCCGAACGCGTGACCTCCGCGCGCTGCGCGATGTCGCGCACGTTGATCGCGGCGAAGGTGTCCTCGCGCAGCAGTTCGTCGAGCGCCCCGAGCAGCGCCCTGCGCCGCTGATCACCCCGGTTGGGGCCACGGCGGTCCAGTACCTGGTCCTTCGCCGGGCTCATGCCGTCCTCCTCGCCCGCGCCAGTCCCGCGGGCAGTTCCCGGGTGCGGATGTCGTGTTCGTAGATGAAGTAGTCGACCTGCTGGGTGTGCCGCGGCCGGTCGGCGAAGTGCGCGACGAACCGCCGCTCGTCCTCGGCGAGGACCCGCTGCATCTCCGGCTCGTCCGGAAGCCGGTAGGTGCCCGCGAGCCAGGCCGCGAGCAGCCGCGCCTGGCACTCCACGAACGGGAACAGCGTCGGCGTCGCCTGCGCGAACCCGATGAACGCCAGATCGTCCAAGCCCGGCTTGAACATCCTCTTGTAGAGCGGGAACCGGTTGCCCGGCGCGCTGAGGAACTCCGGGTCGAAGAACGGGAACGAGATGTTGTACCCGGTCGCGTAGATGATCACGTCGAACTCGGCGGAGGTGCCGTCGGTGAAGTGCACGCGGTCGCCGTCCAGGCGGCTGATGTCGGGCTTCGCGGTGACGTCCCCGGAGCCGAAGCGGAGCGGGAGTTCCTGCGACTGGGTGGGGTGCGCCTCGAGGAAGTGGTGGTCCGGCGTGGGCAGGCCGAAGCGTTCCGGTCGCCCGGTGAGCAACCGGGGGCCGTTGCGGGCCAGCCGCCGCTGCCAGGACAGCGGGAGGTGGGGAGAGGTGGCGAAGAGCCGGTCGGCGGGCACGCCCATGATGTACTTCGGCACGATCCACGCCCCCGAGCGGGTCGAGAGCACCACGGTGTTGTCCAGCGCCCGCTGGGAGAGTTCGACGGTGATGTCGGCGGCGCTGTTGCCGAGGCCGACCACGAGCACCCGCTTCCCGTGGATCTCCAGCGGATCAGTGGGATCGACGTAGTGGTGCGAATGCAGGACCTCGCCGCTGAACTCGCCGGGGAAGTCGGGGAAGCGCGGATCCCAGTGGTGGCCGTTCGCGACGACCAGCGCGTCGAACAAATGCACCTCGCCGTCACCGGTCCGGATCTCCCAGCCTCCGCCTGGGCGCCGCCGCGCGTGTTCCACCGGCGTCTCGAAGCGGATGTTGTCCTTGAGGGAGAACGCTTCCGCGTACCGCTCCAGGTACTCCTTGATCTGCGAGTGGTGCGGGAAGTCGGGGAAGTGCTCCGGCATCGGGAAGTCCATGAAGGACAGTCGGTGCTTCGAGGTGTCGATGTGCAGCGACCGGTACGCGCTGGAATGGCCGTTGGGGTTGCCGAACGCCCAGTTGCCGCCGATCCGGTCCGAGGACTCGAAGCACTCGTACGGCACGCCGTAGTCCGTCAGCATCTTCCCGGCGCAGAGCCCGCTCAGGCCCGCCCCGATCAGACACGTCCGCGTGGTCATGCCGACCCACGCTACGAGCCCATTTGACACGTGTCAATTGCTGCGGACGCCTGTCGACATCCGCTCCGCCTGCCGCTAGCGTGGTGGTGCATGAACAGCAACGGCGCTGACCCGCGGCAGGCCCTCGCCGCGCTGACCGGACCGGGTGGCGAGTTCGAGATCGCCGAGCAGGAGGTGCTCGGGGCACGCATGCCGGTGTTCACCCGCCGGGCGCCGAACCTGGGCGCACTGCTGGCCGGAGCGCCCGCGCCGGGGGACCGGGAGTACCTGGTCAGCGCGCGCCGCAGGCTCACCTACGCCGAGCACGCCGAGCTGAGCGGTTCGTTCGCGGCCGTGCTGTCCCAGCGCTACGGGGTCGGCAAAGGGGACCGGATCGCCATACTGGCCGCCAACTGTCCGGAATGGATAGTCGCGTTCTGGTCGACCGTCCGGCTGGGCGCGATCTGCGCCGCCTACAACGCGTGGTGGTCGACCCCGGAGATCGCCTACGCCCTCGAGCACGCGCGGCCCACCGTGCTGATCGCCGACGCGGAACGAGCGGCCAAACTGCCGCCGCACCCCGGTATCCCGGTGCTGTCGCTCGAAACCGGCCTGCCGGAGCAGCACGGGCAGCCGCCCGAGGTGGCGGTCGGCGAGGACGATCCCGCCGCTATCGTCTACACCAGCGGCACCACCGGGAAACCCAAGGGCGTCACGCATTCGCACCGCAACCTGGTGGCCACGGCGAACTACCACCGGCTGATGAAGGCGATGTCCGCCGCGATGGACCCACGCCAGGCGGAACCGGGCCGCTGGCTGCTGAGCCTGCCGCTGTTCCACATCGCGAGCCTGCACAACGTGGCGGTGCCGCGGCTGGCCACCGGCGAAACCGTGGTGCTGAGCGAAGGCGCGTTCGACGCCCGCGCGACGCTGGACCTGGTGTCGCGGGAACGGGTGACCAACTGGACCGTGGTGCCCACGATGGCGAACCGGCTGGTGGCGGCCGGAACCGCCGGCTACGACCTGTCCGCGCTGAAGGCTTTCGGCCTCGCCTCGGCGCCGTCCTCACCCGCGCTGCAGGCCCGGCTGCGCGAGCTGGTCCCGGCCGCGCGCCAGAACCTGGTCACCAGCTACGGCCTCACCGAATCGGGCACCGGCGCGACGGTCACCAATCCCGCCGCGCTGGCGGCCGATCCGGAGACGGTCGGCACGCCGATCCCCACCGTGTCGATCCAGGTGCGCGACGACTCCGGGGCGGTCGTGCCGGACGGCGTGCCGGGGGAGATCTGGCTGCGCAGCCAGTACAACATGACCGGCTACTGGAACGACGAGGCGGCGACGGCCGCGGTGTTCGACGACGACCGCTGGATGCGCACCGGCGACATCGGCTGCCTGCGCGACGGCCTGCTGTACCTGACCACGCGGCGCAGCGATCTGATCCTGCGCGGCGGGGAGAACGTGTACCCGATCGAGGTCGAACACTGCCTCGACGAACACCCGGCCGTCGCGGAATCGGCCGTCATCGGGCTCGACCACGCGGACCTCGGACAGGAGGTGTGCGCGATCGTCGTCCTCGACTCGGAGGCGGACGAATCGGCGCTGCGTGACTACGTCGCCGAACGGCTGGCGTACTACAAGGTCCCGTCACGCTGGCACCTCACCACCGCGACACTGCCGCGGAACGCCACCGGCAAGGTCAAGCGCACCGAACTGCGCGGCTACTTCGGGTCGAGCAGGTAGACCGGGCTGCGGTCGCCGGTGTAGTCGGTGCGGTCGTAACGCATGGCGGTGTCCAGGCTGGCGACCCCGAGCAACGCCTGCACCGCCCGCGGTGGCGCGCCCTGGCGCAACGCGCGGGTGGCCACCGTCGCGCGCCCGGAGTGCGGCGAGAGCCGGACCTGAATCCCGGCCTCGCGGGCGATCCGGGACAGGATGCGCTGGGCGTCGCGCTGGGTGAGCGCCCGGCCGCCGGTGTGCTGGGGCTGGTGCGGATGCGGGGTCGAGGCGAGGACCGGCCCGCTGAGCTTGTCCCGCGGCACGCCTTCACGTTCGGCGCGCACGGCCCAATACCGCTCGAAGGTGGCGAGGGTTCCCGGCCCGATGGGGACGTGGGCGTCCTGCCCGCCTTTCTTGGTGTAGTGCAGGTTCGTGTGCTGACCGACCCGGCGGATGTTCTCGATGCGGGCGGTGCACAACCCGGTGACGCGCACGGCGAGGGTGAACAGCGCGCGGATCAGCGCGGTGTCCCGGAACGCGGTCTCGGTGCCCAGGCGGGTGGCGCGTTCCTCGATGTAGTCGAGAAACGCTTGGTACTCGGCGTCGTCGTCGAGCACTTGCAGCGGTGAGGTCGCCGGGACCGGCGGGCGGGTGACCGCGACCATCGGATTGCGCTGGGCGCGTTCGTGGCGCAGGAGGTAGGCGTACCAGCTGGACACCGCGTCGATGCGGTGCTTGACCGTGGTGGCACTGGGTTTCTGGAGCGTGACGGTGCCGTCGGGAGCCCGTTTCCTGGCGGTCATGGTGGCCTTCCAGGCGTCGCCGTCGGCTCCGTGCGCGTCGAGCGGATCGAGCTGGTTGGCCTCGCACCAGTGGAGCCAGTCGTCGAGTTCCCGCAGGTACCCGCGCTGGGTGTGCGGGGACTTGCCACTGAGCCAGGTCACCGTGAGCGCGCGCGGGGTGTAGCGGTCCTGCGGATCGGGCGGGGGGAGCGCGGGCAGTTCGGCGACCGTCCGGATCAGCCGTCCACGCTGGCGTTCGGCCTCCAGCACCTCCGCACCCACCGCCGTGGCGACCCGGTTCGCCGGCGCCTGCCGAGCCAGGATCCGCGCGGCTGCCTGCGCGTCGCCGGACTGGACCAGGGCCGGGTGGTTGTCTGGGGCGGGCATGGGCTCATTGTCGCGTAGCCGCGGGCGGCTCACCGGTTCGGGACGACCAGCCCGGTTTCGTAGGCGATCACCACCGCCTGCGCCCGGCTGGACAGGTTCAGCTTGCTCATCACGCGGTTGAGGTGGGTCTTCACCGTGCCGTCGGTGACCGTCAGCCGGTGCGCGATCTCGGCGTTGGTGATTCCGGTGCCCACCAGGCGCAGCACTTCCCGTTCCCGCGCGGTGAGCGCGTCCAGTGCGGGCGGCTCCCGCTCGGCCCTGGCGGCGAAGGCCTCGACGAGCCGCCGGGTGACGCTCGCGGCGAAGAGCCGGTCCCCGGTGGCGACCGCGACGATGGCGGCCAGCAACTGTTCCGGCGACACATCTTTGAGGAGGAACCCGTTCGCGCCCGCGCGCAGGCCGCCGTAGACGTACTCGTCGACGTCGAACGTGGTCAGCAGCAGGATCGCCGGCGCCCGGTCCGGCCGCTCGGCCAGTATCCGTTCGGTGGCGGCGATCCCGCCGATGCCGGGCATGCTGATGTCCATCAGGATGACCTCCGGCGACGTGGTCCCGGCCAGCTCGACCGCCTCTTCACCGCTGCTCGCCTCGCCGACGACCTCGAGTCCGGGGGCGGCGTGGATGAGCGCCGCGAGGCCGGCCCTGATCAGGACCTGGTCGTCGACGACCAGCACCGTGGTCATGTGCACCCGTTCCGTCCCGCAGCCGGCCCTAGCCGTGCTGTCCGGCGCGCGTCGCCGAGGACACGGGAAGGGTGAGCACGACTTCGAACCCGTTCGGCGACCGCGGCCCGGCGACCAGCGACCCGGCGTACAGCTTCGCGCGTTCCCGCATGCCGATCAACCCCTGCCCGGCGCCCGCCGATCCGCGACCGGTGTCGTGCCCGTCGTCGGTGACGCGCACGACCAGCCGGTCCGGCTCGAAGGTCAGCGCCACTTCGGCGTGGTCGGCCCCGGCGTGGCGCACGGTGTTGGTGAGCGATTCCTGCACCACGCGGTAGACGCAGAGCTGGGCACCGTGGGTCAGCGGCCACGGGGTGCCCGTGACGACCATGGTCGTCGGAACCCCGCTGAGCGAGACGCGCTGCACCAGCGCGGGCAGCCCGCCGAGTCCGGGCGATTCGGGATCGTGCGGCTCGCCGGGTTCCACACGCAGCAGGTTCAGCAGGAGCCGGAGTTCCTGCAACGCCTGGCCCGCCACATCGGAGACCGTGTGCAAGGCGGCCGACGCGGCGGCCGGGTCGGATCCCAGCACGTACCGGGCCAGCCCGGCCTGCACGGAGATCACCGACATGTGGTGGGCGACGACGTCGTGCAGTTCCCGGGCGATGCGGATCCGTTCCTCCATCACCGCCCGCTGCGCGTTCGCCGCCCGATCGCGGTTCAGCTGCGCGGTCAGGGCGGCCAGTTGCCGGTTGCGGTCGGCGAGCGTGCGCCGGACCTCCCCGGGCGCCCACGCGACCACGCAGAACAAGGCGGCGAACGCGACCTCGGGCCACCACGCCCGGCCCCCGGCGCCCACCGCCGCGCCGGACGCCACCACCCAGACCAGCACGGCCGACGGCAGCGAGATCCGCCTCGGGCGCAGCACGGTCGTGGTGTAGAGGGCGAACAGGCAGCCGAAGTTGTTGAGCGGGTTCCACAAACCCAGTGCCGCGTAGGTGATCGCGCCGGCGCAGCAGATCAGCAGCACCGGCAGCGGAGCCCGGCGCCGCAGGGCCAGCGGCAGGTTCGAGACCGCGATCAGCAGCAGTCCGAGCCCGCTTTCGGGCCGGGCGGGGGTATTCAACCCGGCGCGGCCGGCTTCCGCGATCACGACCACCATGACCACCGCGAGCACGGAGTCCTGCAGGAGCGGTCGCGCCTCGGCCCACCGCCGCACCGAGACGATCGCCGGCCGCATCCGCACGACGATAGCTCTCCTCCGGCCACCGGTCGTCCACCCGCCGGAGCAGAAGGCCTACCGCGATGGTTGACCGAGCACGGTTCCCGGTGTCCCCGTCGCTCCGGCGCTCGTTGGATGCCTTGACCGCACCACGACTCCTAACCTCGGACGCCTCGGATTCCGCCGACGGGGGGCAGAGCGATGATCGCGTTCCACAGCACGCCGGGAACTTCGCTGAGAGAGCTGCGCAGCCGCACGGGGATGAGCCAACTGGAACTGGCCGAACGGTCGGGGCTCAGCGTGCGCGCGGTACGGGACCTGGAGGGCGGCCGGGTGGCCCGGCCGCGAGCCACTTCGCTGCACCGGCTGGCGACCGCGATGCGGCTGTCCGAAGCCGAACGGGCGGCGCTGGCGACGGCCGTCTGCGCCGGGGTGGAGCCGGGGGTGCGGCTCGCCGTTCTCGGCCCGTTGTCGTTGTGCCACCGGGGAAAGCCGGTCGTGCTCAACGCACCTGCCGTGCGCACGGTGCTCGTCCTGCTGGCGTTGCAGCCGCAGCGGTGGGTGTCGCGCGAGGAGATCGTGGACGCGGTGTGGGGCGAGTGCCCGCCCGCGACCTGCCTTCGCCTGGTGCACCGCTACATCGGCCAGTTGCGGGCACTGCTCGAACCCGGACGGCGGACCGGCCATGTCGTGCGCGCCGAACCAGGCGGCTACCGGCTCACCCTGACAGCTGCTCAACTCGACGTCGCGCGGTTCGACGAGCTGGTGGGCTCAGCCGCACGCCTGCGCGAACGCGGCGAAGCACGGCACGCGCGGACCCTGCTCGCACACGCACTGGCCCAGTGGCGCGGCCCGGCCGCGGGCGGTCTCGCCGGGCGACTGGACCAGCACCCCGCCCTCGTCGCGCTGACCCACAGCCGGATCACGGCCGCGCTGGACCACGCAGACCTCGCACTGGCCGACGGGGTGCCGTCGCAGGGCGTCCGGACTCTGCACGCGCTGGCGGACGAGCACCCGTGGCACGAGGGCATCGCTGCCCGGCTGGTGCTGAGTCTGGCCGCTGGAGGCGAACAGGCCGCGGCGCTGCGGCTCTTCGGAGAAGTCCGGGCCCGGCTCGCCGAGCAACTGGGGGTCGAGCCGGGCCCGGAGCTGACGAAGGCGCACTCGGCCGTGGTGCACGGCCGAGTGCCGGTATTTCCGCCGCTTTCTGCCGCCGCCTCGCCCGTTCACCCGCGAACCCCGCGATGAGCAGCCGTGTTGGCTCGATCCGGCGGCCGCGTCGGGTGGCGATTCGAGTGCCCCGGCCGCGAACACCCCGTGCCTAACGTGGTTTTCGCCCGATGAAGCACCCGTTCCCAGACCAGGAGGAATCCCATGACCGCCACGCTGAGGAAGCTCGCAGCCGGGGTCACCGTCGCCGCCGCGGCTCTGCTGCCGGGGGCCGCCGGAGCGACTGTGGCCGCCGCCGACCCGGAGACGGCCGCGTCCCCCAGAGCCACCTGCAACGACTTCACCACGTTCGTCTACGGCAGCACTCCCTACCGGGTGCACATCCCGAGCGTCGGCCACCAGACCGGGGCCACCAACTGCACCCTGCGCCAGGGCGATTCCGGCCCCGGTGTGTTCGTCCTGCAGGACGCCCTGCGCAGGTGCTACAACCAGCCGATCATCCAGGACGCCCAGTACGGCTCCGCCACCAGGAACGCCGTGTTGAACGTCCAGAACTTCCACGGACTCGTGGCCGACGGCATCTACGGTCCCCTCACCCGCAACGCGATGGCGTGGCCGAAGTACACCACCGGCGGCGCCTTCGTCGGCTGCTGGTTCTGACCACCCGGACCCGCCGCCTCCGCGCGGCGGGTCCCGGCCGGGAGGTCAGCCCCGCACGAAGTAACCCCCGTACGCGGTCTCGAAGAACGGGACGGCACCCGTGCACGGCAGCACGTCCTGCTCGAACGAGCCGTAGGCCCAGCTCCAGCCGATCCGGTCCGGTCCCTTGTTCTGCTGGAAGGTCAGCCCGATGCGCCGCCCGACGATCTCCACCCCCGGCACCCCGGGCAGTTCGGCGCGCTCGACCACGCCGGTGACGATCGCGAGGTTCCCCTGCACCGCGACGCAATCGACCCGGCCGTCGAAATCGGCGTACGGGCCACCTTCGGCCGTCTTGTGGTTGACGTGGAACCGGCCGGTCCCGGTCCCCGGCTTCCCTTCGGCCACCACGTCGAACCGCACGGGCTGCCCCGGATAGCCGGGGAAGGTGAGCGGCCCGCCCGCCGAACCGACCACGCCCGGCAGCCTGCCCTCCGCCGCGGCCGTCGCCGGTGCCGTCACCACCGCCAACGCCGCGACGGCGGCCAGCGTCGCACTCCAGATCCGTGTCCCCATCGGTGTTCCTCTCGGTCGATACTGCGCCTGTACCGAAACCCTGGCCCCCGGTCCAAGCGCGTTCCTCCCGCTGCGGAGGGAGCCCGGTCCCTCGCTGGTATCGGCATACACCGGGAAGGATCACCAGGAGTCCGTGACTATGCTGTCGCGATGATTCTGGGGGCAAGGCTTCACGGGATTCCCGCCGTCATCCCGAGTCCGACGCAAGGGGTCTGGCACCTCGGGCCGATACCGGTGCGCGCCTACGCCCTGTGCATCGTGGCCGGCATCCTCGTCGCGGTGTGGCTGACCCAGCGCCGGTGGGTGCGGCGCGGGGGCAAACCCGGGCAGGTACTGGACATCGCGACCTGGGCGGTCCCCTTCGGGATCGTCGGTGCCCGCTTGTACCACGTCGCCACCTCCTGGCAGCCGTACTTCGGCCCCGGCGGGAATCCGCTCCACGCGCTCTACATCTGGGAAGGCGGCATGGGCGTCTGGGGTGCCGTCGCCTTCGGTGCGCTCGGGGCCTGGATCGGCGCCCGGCGTGCCGGTGTGCCGCTGCCGCCGATGGCCGACGCGGCGGCGCCGGGCATCGCGCTGGCCCAGGGTATCGGCCGCCTGGGCAACTGGTTCAACAACGAGGTCTACGGCGGCCCGACCGAACTGCCCTGGGGCCTGCGGATCCACCAGTGGGACCAGTCCGCGGGCCAAGCCGTTCTCGGCCCGGACGGTCAGCCCGTCGTGCTGGGGACCTTCCACCCCGCGTTCCTCTACGAACTGCTGTGGGTCTTCGGGGTGGCGGCGGTGGTGATCTGGGCGGACCGCCGATTCCAGCTGGGCCACGGCCGCGCCTTCGGGCTGTACGTGGCGCTGTACACGGCGGGCCGGCTGTGGATCGAAGCGCTCCGGGTCGATCCGGCGAACCACATCCTGGGGCTGCGCCTGAACATCTGGACGGCCCTGCTCGTGTGCCTGACGGCCACCGCGCTCACCGTGCTGTCGGCCAAGCGGCATCCCGGGCGCGAGCAGTCGATGCTCCGGCCCGTCGGCAGCACCTGATCCTGCCGGACCGTGGTGATCAGTCGCCCCACCCGGCGGCGTCCACGCTCATGTCCCAGGTCTGGTAGGGCAGCGACGGGTAGCGCTGGTGGAGGACTTCGCCGGGGAAGGTCATCGACGGAGCCTTGCGCGGGCTGGACATCGCGTGTGCGACGACCGCGTCGGTGAGCGGGCGGGTCCCGCCGAGACGCGGGTAGGCGGCGTGCACGCGGTCCGCGTAGCCGGGTGGCAGGTCGCCGGGACCGCCGAGCACGTCGATCCCGATCCCGCCGGTGGCGATGCCGATCTCCGGTGCGCGACGGCGCTGGAACACCGGGGAAGACAGGTACGAGGGGGAGGTGTGCTGCGCGATCGCGTCCCAGACGACGTCGACCCGGCCGTCGGTCACCCCTCGCTGTTCGAGGAACTCCGCGGCCAGGTCCGCACCGGCGACCTCGAACCGCTGGTCGGTGGTGGCTGACGCGGTGAGGCCCATGTCGTGCAGCACGCAGATGAGGAAGGTCAGCTCGACGTCGTAGTCCCGGCCCGGTTTCCGGCCCTCCTGCGCGGCGGCCTCTCTCGCGAACAGGAAACTGCGCAGGCTGTGGTTGAGCAGGTAGGTCTCCTGCGTGCGTTGCGCCAGGTGCCGGGCTTCGCGGGCGAGCCGGGTCGCCGGGAAGGACAGATCCGCATGCGCGGCCGGGCCGGGCTGCGCGGCGGACGGTGAGCCGGTCAGCGCGACGGCACCGCCGGCGAGGCCGGTCGCGAGCACGGTGCGACGGGACACGGGGAAAGGCATGAGCGCACTCCTAGGGTCGACGGTCTGCTCTGACTCGGTGGTTGGCCAGCCGGAAGCGGTTCCGGTAGGCCGAAGGCGCGACGCCGAGGACCCGCAGGAACGCTTGGCGCATCGTTTCCGGCGAGCCGAAACCGGCGGCGCCGGCGACGGCCGGGACGGTCGCGTCGCCGGATTCGAGGAGCGCCTGCGCCGCTTCGACCCGGAGCCGCTCGACGAACTGGCCGGGCGTCGTCCCGAGGTCGCGGCGGAACAGGCGGGTCAGGTGGCGTTCGCTGATGGCGAGTTCGGCGGCCATCGTGGCGAGGCGGTGATCGCCGCCCGGATCCGCCACCACCCGCTCCAGCGCTTGACGCAGGGTGGCGTTGCGGGGCGCGGCGACGGCACCGCGGGCGCTGAACTGCGCCTGGCCACCAGGCCGTTGCAGGAACACGACGAGGTGCTTCGCGACCGCGCGAGCCCGGTCCTCGCCGCGGTCCTCACCGACCAGAGCGAGCGCGAGGTCGATCCCCGCGGTGGCGCCCGCCGAGGTGACGATCGAGCCGTCCCACACGTAGATGGCATCGGGTTCGAGCGTGACCCGCGGAAACCGCCTCGCGAATTCGGCGCAGGCCTCCCAGTGCGTCGTGGCCCGCCGGCCGTCCAGCAGACCGGCTTCGGCGAGCAGGAACGCGCCGGTGCAGACCGAGACCACCCGCCTGGCACGAGGAGCCGTCCGCCGCACGGCGTCGGCCAGCTCGGGCACCATGGCGGCGAACTCGTGACCCGGGTACCCCGGCACGACGAGCGTATCCACCTCGTCCACATCGGACAGTCGCAGGTCGACGCTCAGGGAGATGCCGACGTCGGTGCGCACGGATCCGCCGTCCAACGACGCCAGCCGCACCCGGTAGCCACCGGCGTCGGTGAAGACCTGGACCGGACCGGCGACATCGAGCAGCAGCACCCCGTCGGCAACGGCGACTATCACTTCGTCGGGTCCGGTCGTCACGGTGGCCAGTCTGTCGACTCGCGGCCGATGGCCACAAGGACACCTATCCCAAGGATCCGGACATCAGGCGACCGGATGAGCGCAGTGCATCGCCTCGTCGCCGAGGAGCTCACCACCGGTCCGCTGCAGGTGAGCCTCACCCCACACCCGGACGCTCTCCACGACGGGCAGGACCGTGGTGCCGTAGGGCGTGAGCCGGTAGAGGACGGGAGCCGGGACCGGCCCGGTCACCACCCGCTCGACGAGCCCGTCGGCCTCCAGTTCCCGTAGTTGCTCGGCCAGGACCTTGGGCGTGATCGGCGTACCCCGGCGACGCAGCCCGGCGAAGTGGGACTCGCCGTGGGCGAGCCAGTACACCAGGGTCAGCTTCCACTTCCCGCCGATCGCCGCGAACGCCGCGGCCATCGGGCAACCCGGCAGGGGATTGGGACGCGGCTGGGCGGGGTTACCTGCAGGTGCCTTCTTGTTCATGGTCGTGCTCCCCTCGGATAGTCGGGCCCGTGAACCTCCACAGACCGCTCACCGTGCCACACGGACGAATCCTGGTGGCCCTCCTCGCGATACTCATGCTGACCGTGCCGGCCTCGGCGTCGAGCCTTGAAGCGGAGGCCGGTCAACGGGACTTCGACTGGGAGATCGGCACCTGGCACACCGATGTCCGGGTGCTCGCCGATCCACTGTCGGAGACCCCGGACGAATGGCTGCGTTTCGGCGGGAAGTCCGTCGTGCGTCCGTTGCTGGACCGGCGAGCGAACGTCGTCGAACTCCAGGTCTCCGGACCGACCGGACGGATCGAGGCCCTCAACATGCGGCTCTACGAACCACAAGCGGATCGGTGGAGCCTGACCTTCATCAACCTGGGCGACGGCCTGCTCACCCCCTCACTGCACGGCGGTTTCCACCACGGCACCGGCGAATTCCACGGCGACGACCAGTTCGGCGGACGCCCGATCAAGGTGCGCTTCCTCATCCACCGGCAAGGGCCGGACCGGGCCAAGTTCGAACAGGCCTTCTCCGCGGACGGCGGCCTGACCTGGGAAACGAACTGGATCGCCGTCGACCGCCGCATCGGCCACACGCCGGAAAGCTGAGTCAGGACAGCAGCCGCTGTCCTTCCCCGGCGCGGTCGCGCGGATCGCCGAGGCGAGCGGCCGCCGGGATGCCCTTCCGTGGGCGGGAAAGGCGCAGAATCACCGCGGTCATTCTGCGCCCTCCGCCGCATCAGCACGAGAAGTACACGCTCGCGGGCTCTACGCGGCGTACTGCCCGCTGTTCGCACCGCCGGTAGCGAAATCGAAGCCGAACCGCGTACCGTCCTGCACGTTGGTGGCGACGACAGTCCATTGGTTGGGAACGGTATAGACCCAGTTCGGCTGGCATACCACGCCGCCCCCTGAGGGAAGGAAGCAGACTTTGACTCGTCGCTGCGCGGTGGTCTTGATGTTGATGTCGGCGCAGTTGGCCGTCGTGGTGAACCACGCGCCGGGGAAGGTGGGGGGTGCGTAGCGTACGTCGAACAACTTGCTGTAGGGCTTGGCGTTGCCATAACAGCTCAGGACGGTGAGGTCGTCCGCCGTGGCTGTCTGTCCTCCCGTGAGCAAGCCGCCCACGGCGCACGCGGACGCCAGCATAACGAGGGTTCTGCGCATAATCGCTCCTGGTGTGTGATAGGTGGCAAGCAAGGGTCTTGCCCACAGATATCCAAAGTGCAATCAGCCGTCGTATGAGCTCTCCTCTCACTCTCGGATCACCTGGCGCTCCTCCGCGAATCCCTCCCCATCGATTCGGCTCACCGTTGTGTAGCGCCGATCGGTTGTCCACGGTCGGCCACTGGACGCTGCACAACAGACCGTGCACAATCCCCGCAGGGGAGGGGGTGGCGCGTTGCCGCGTGGCGAACGCCCGCTGGGCGACGAGGACGACGTGGTAGTGCGGTTCGCCGGTGATCTCCGCCGGCTTCGGGAGAAAGCCGGGAAACCGTCGTACCGGGAACTCGGCGCGCGGGCGCACGTGTCCGCCTCGGCTCTGTCAGGGGCGGCCGGTGGCCGGAAACTGCCCAGCCTGACGATCGCGCTGGCCTATGTGCGTGCTTGCGACGGGAATTCCGAGGAATGGGAGAAACGCTGGCACGCGGCCGCCGCCGAACTCGCCCGGCAGACCGAACCGGATCCGGCCGACCCCGATGTCCGTGCGCCCTATGTGGGTTTGAGTGCGTTCCAAGAGGATGACGCCGATCTGTTCTTCGGCAGAGTGGGCCTGCTCGGAAAGCTGAGTGACCGGCTCCGGGAAAATCGCCTCGTCGCCGTGGTCGGCGCTTCTGGCGCGGGGAAGACTTCGCTGTTGCGCGCGGGTTTGCTGCCGGAACTGCGGGCCGATGAGCCGGTTGTCCTCACCATGACGCCGGGGCAGCACCCCATCGAGGAGTGCGCGATCCAGTTCGCCACCCCGCTCGGGTGCGGCCCGGCCACGCTGGCCGGCGACCTGGCCGGAGACTCGCGTGGCCTGCACCGGCTGGTGCGGCAGGCGCTGACCAGCCGGCCGGACCACGCCGAACTGGTCCTGCTCGTGGACCAGTTCGAGGAGGTCTTCACGCTCTGCGGTGACCAGCGGGAGCGCTCTCGGTTCATCGACCTGCTGGTGACCGCGGCGGTCGCGGAGAACAGCCGGGTGCGGATCGTGCTGGGGATCCGGGCCGACTTCTACGGTCACTGCAGCCGGTACCCGGAACTGGTGGAGGTGTTGCAGGACCACCAGGTGGTGGTCGGCCCGATGTCGGGCCAGGACCTCCGCGACGCGATCACGAAACCCGCGACCCGCGTGGACTGCTCGGTGGAATCGGCCTTGCTGGCGACCCTGTGCACCCACGCGGACGGTGAGGTCGGCGTCCTGCCCCTGCTCTCCCACGCGCTGCTCGAAACCTGGCGGCGAAGGCGCGGGAACTCCCTTTCCCTGGCCGGGTTCCAGGCAGCCGGTGGCATCGACGGTGCCTTGCGGCAGACCGCGGAAGCGGTTCACCACTCCTTCGAACCCCGCCAGCGCCAAGTAGCGGCCGACCTGTTCCTGCGACTGACCGCGCTGGGCGAGGGCACCGCGGACACCAAACGCCGGATCACCCGCGCCGAACTCGACAGCGAGGACACGGATCTGGCTCTGGTGCTGGAACGCCTCGCGAAGGCGAGGCTGCTCACGCTCGACCGCGACACGGTGGAGATCACCCACGAGGCCCTCATCAGGTCGTGGCCGCGGCTACGCGAGTGGCTGACCGAAGACCGGGAAGCGCTGCACCTGCACCGGCGGCTGACCGAGGCCGCGGCGGACTGGGACAGCCACGACCGGGACCCCGGCCTGCTCTACCGCGGTGCCCGGCTGGCCGCGTGGGAGAGCAGGCCCGAAACCGCGCTCAACGACCAGGAGCGAGCGTTCCTCACGGCCGGCCGAGCTGGGGCGCTGCGGGAGCAGGCAGTCGCGCGGCGCCGCCGGAACATGGTGGTCATGGGCCTGAGCTGCGCGCTGGTGGCGGTCAGCTTCCTGGCCGGGCTGGCCGCCGTGCAGGCGGGCCGGGTGGTGACCGAACGCGACCTGGCCTCGCACCGGGAGCAGGTGGCCACCGCCCGTGCCGAACTGGCCAGGCAGCCGGAACTCGGGCTGTCGCTGGCCTTGCGGGCATTCGACGCTTCGCCGTCCGGTGAGGCGTCGGCGGTGTTGCGCCAGGCGGTGGCGGATTCCCGTGGCCGGGCCGCGGTGGACACCGGTCAGGGCCGGCTCTCCGGGCTCGCGGTGAGTGCCGGGGGCGCCAAGGTGGCGAGCGCCGGGTTCGACGGCACGGTCCGGATCTGGGACCGGGCGGGGGACGCATTCGGGACACAGCCCGCAGTGCTGGTCACCGGCGGGCCGGTCACCGGAATCGACTTCAGCCCCGATGACCGGCTGCTGGCCACCGTGGGCGCGGGTGGTGCGGCCACACTGTGGGAGGTCGGCTCGGGCGCCCCGCAGCGAACGCTGCCGGGGCACAGCGGGAACGTCAACGCCGTGGCGTTCGGCCCCTCCGGGCAGCTGGCCACCGGTGGTGACGACGGTACCGTCCGCCTCTGGGAACCGGCCGTCACCGAGCCGCGGGTGCTCACCGTGCCCGGCCGGGTGCTGAGCCTGGCGTTCGATCCGCGCGGGCAGCGGCTCGCGGTGGGCGGGGACGACCGGGCAATCCGCGTTTGGCCGGTCGGGACGCCGGGCGATCCCGAGGTCCTGACCGGCCACACCCACCACGTCAAGGCGCTGGACTTCAGCCACGACGGCGGCCGGTTGGCCAGCGCGGGCGGGGACGGCTCGCTGCGGGTCTGGCACCTCGGCGGCGAGCGGCCCCCGGCGGTGTTCGACAGCCACACCAGCGAACTCACCTCGGTGGCGTTCGGGCCGGACGGACGCTCTGTCGTCACCGGTGGCAACGACGGCGCACTCCGGCTCTGGGAAGTGACCACGCGAACCGAACCGTTCGTGCTGCGCGGGCACGACGGCGGGGTGGTGGCGGTGCGGTTCGGCCCGGACGGCACGCGCCTGGTCAGCGCCGGGGCCGATGGCACGGTGCGCCTGTGGGATCCCGCGGGCGGGGAAGTGCTCGCCCTGCCCGCCGGGCACCAAGGCCCGGCGATGGACACAGCGGTGACCCCGGACGAGGCGACCGTGGTCAGTGGCGGCTACGACGGCACCGTGCGGGTCTGGCGAACCGGGACCGGCGAGCCACCGACGGTTCTGCGGGGCGATCAGCCCACCGTGCTCGGTGTCGCGGTCAGCGCCGACGGCCGCCGGGCCGCCGCGCTCGCCGAGGACCGGGTCATCCGCGTCTGGGACACCGGCAGTGGCCGCCTGCTGCTCACCCAGCCATCGGATCCCGACGCGCTGGGAGTGGCGCTGAGTCCGGACGGCCTGCTGGTGTCCGGGTCCGGGCCGGAGGGTTCGGTGCACCTGTGGCGGGTCGACGAACCCCACCGGTCGACGGTGCTGCGGGGGCACCGGCATTCCGTGCGCCGCACGGCTTTCAGTCCCGACGGCGGGCGGCTGGTGAGTGCGTCGGACGACGGCACCTTGCGCGTCTGGGACATCGGAACCGGTGCGCAACTGCACGTACTGGGGGACCAGCTCATGTGGAGCGTCGAGTTCAGCCGGGACGGAAGCGGGATCGTCGCCGGGGCGCAGGACGGGACCGTGCTGTTGTGGGCGGTGAACGCCTCCGGACCGCCGGTCGTCCTGCGGGGTCACCAGGGCATGGTGTGGGACGTGGCCTACAGCCCGGACGGCCGGTGGGTCGCCAGCACGGGCAGCGACAAGACGGTCAGGTTCTGGCCGGTCGGCGACGGCCAGGCCCCGATCGTCGTGCGCTGGACCGGCTCGATGGCACCGTCGGTCACCTACGGCCGGGACGCGCGGCGGCTGGTCAGCGCGCACGCCGACGGCGTGACCCGGCTGTGGACCTGCGAACCGTGCGCGCCGATGGAGCAGGTCCGGGCGCTGGCCGCGCAGCGAACCGCGTCGACTGGCTACGCTGCCGCACGATGACCGCTTCGATCACCCGGGGGCCGAACGACGATCCCCGAAGTAGATCTTGAGGATGGCCAGTGGGAGTAGGGCTCGAGGTCGGCGAGACCGTCCACCTCTGAGGCAGTGTGATGGCCGTGAAAGTGCGGTGAAAGCTCCCGTCCCCATGATCGTCGGCGAATGAGTTCGAGCGTTCCACTCAGCAGAAAGGGAACCGAATGAAGCGAATTCGCGCCAGGGCGACGAGAATCACCGGCGTAGTGGCCGCAGTGGGAGCTTTCCTCCTCATGGCCGCTGGAGGGGCGCAAGCCTCGGCCACGGGCATGAGCCTCCAGGCGGAAATCACCCAGGCACTCGAACAGACGCCGGGCGGCGTGCAGATCAGCCCGAACCAGGTCGCCTGGCAGAACGGGAAGGTGGTGCTCACCATTCCGCTGTCCGGCGAGAAGTTTGCCCGTGCGGCGGCAGAGCCCGTGTCCGCACTGGGCACGAAGAACTGCCCATACACCTGGGTCTGCCTCTACGACGGCAAGGATTTCGAGGGGCGCCGGCTCCAGTTCAGCGAATGCAATGAATTCAACGACCTCAGCAGCTGGGACTTCAACGACAAGATGACGTCTTGGCACAACAATCAGACGTCGGGCACCAAGGCACGATTCTACAACTGGTCGAACGAAGAGTGGGTGCTGGTCTACACCACTCCAGGGGCGGAATCATGGGACGGCCTCGTCTCCTCCAGCATCAACAACAAGGTGGACGGCATCAGAGCCTGCTGAGCCGGCCCGGCCGGTCCGCAGGCCGCGGACCGGCCGGGTCCAGCCGTTCCTGCCGACGGCCGCCGCATCCGAGACTTCCCGATCACCGGCGAAGCGCCGCGGTGAGACCGTTCAGCCGGACACCTTGCCGGTAGCGGACTCCGCCTCCTGGGTGGCGGCCCAGGATGCGAGCAACCGCAGACCTTCCGCGGAGGGGGAACCGGGTTCGGCGGTGTAGACGGTGAGGGTCAACCCGGGCTCCGCGGCCATTTCCAGTCCCTCGTAGGCGAGGATGAGTTCACCGACCGCGTGGTGGTGGAAGCGCTTGGTGCCGGTGCCGTGGTGGCGGACGTTGTGCGCACCCCAGCGGGTGCGGAACTCGTCGCTGCGGGTGGACAGTTCGCCGACGAGGTCGTGCAGGTCCTTGTCGTGCGGGTCGCGGCCGGCCTCGGTGCGCAGGATGGACACGGAGACGTCGGCGGCGAGGTCCCAGTCGGGGTAGAAGCGGCGGGAAGCCGGGTCGAGGAAGGTGAACCGGGCGAGGTTGGCCTGGTTGTGGGGCGAGGCGTAGATGTCGCTGTAGAAGGCGCGGGCGAGCTGGTTGACGGCGACGATGTCCGAGCGGCCGTTGCGGACGAAGGCCGCTCCGGCGGTGACCGCGTCCAGTGTCCACTGCAGACTGCGGTGCGGGGTCCACTGCCGCCCGGCGCGGCGTCGCGGCCGGGTGAGGGTGTCGGAACCGTCCGCGGCCTGGGCCAGGTGCAGCAGGTAGGCGCGTTCGGCTTCGTCGAGCTGGAGGGCGCGGGCGACGGCCTCCAGCACGGCGGGGGAGACACCGGCCAGCGTCCCGCGTTCGAGTTTGGCGTAGTACTCGACGCTCACGTCGGCGAGCGCGGCGACCTCACTGCGCCGCAGGCCGGGTACGCGCCGCCGGGTGCCGGAAGGCAGACCGGCCTGCTCCGGGGCGATCTTCGCGCGCCGCGAGGTGAGGAACTCGCGGACCTCGTCACGGTTGTCCACCCCCCGACGGTACGTCCACCGCGCCCCCGGAGGGATGTACTGCCAGTACATCCCCCGTTAGTGACTCGCTGTGCGCGCGAGGCGGGGGCATGGTGGTCGACGTGGTGCTTTCCGGCACCTCCTGACACCGAACAGCGAAGGAACCCCATGCGCGGCGCAGTGATCCACGCCCCCGGCGATGTCCGCTTCGAGACCCTGGAGGACCCGAAGGTCCTCGACCCGGCTGACGCGGTCATCCGCACCGCGGTGACCTGCGTGTGCGGCTCGGACCTGTGGCCCTACCGCGGCCTGGAGCCGATCGGCGAGGCGCACCCGATGGGCCACGAGTACGTCGGCTTCGTCGAGGAGGTCGGCAGCGAGGTGACCGCGGTGAAGCCGGGCCAGTTCGTCGTCGGCTCCTTCGCCACTTCGGACAACACGTGCGCGAACTGCCGCAACGGCTTCCAGTCCAGCTGCCTCAACCGCGAGTTCATGAGCACGTGCCAGGCCGAGTACGTGCGCATTCCCCACGCCCAGGGCACCCTGGTCGCCGTCGACGGCACACCGGCCGAGGAACTCTGGCCCAGCCTGCTCGCCGTCTCCGATGTCATGGGCACCGGCTGGTGGGCCGCCGAGGCCGCCGAGGTCAGGCCCGGCTCCACCGCCGTGGTGGTCGGTGACGGTGCCGTCGGCCTGTGCGCGGTGATCGCGGCCAAGGAACTGGGCGCGGAGCGGATCATCGCGATGAGCCGCCACGAGTCCCGCCAGCGCCTCGCCCGCCAGTTCGGCGCCACCGACATCGTCACCGAACGCGGCGACGACGGCGTGGCCGCGGTGAAGGACCTCACCGGCGGCATCGGCGCCGACGCGGTGCTCGAATGCGTCGGCACCGACCAGGCCATGCGGCAGGCATTGCGCTCCGCGCGCCCGGGCGGCAACGTCGGCTTCGTCGGCGTCCCGCACGAGGTCGCCATCGACGGCCAGGAACTGTTCTTCTCCCACGTCGGCCTGCGCGGCGGTCCGGCCCCCGTGCGCCGCTACCTGCCCGACCTGATCGAGCGGGTCGTCTCCGGCCGCATCGACCCGGGTCAGGTCTTCGACCTCACCCTGCCCCTGGACCAGGTCGCCGAGGGCTACGCGGCCATGGACGAACGGCGCGCCATCAAAACCCTGCTCAAGCCCTGACGACTCGCCATGACCACCCACGCCATCGAAAACGTAGACGAAGTGTCAGTGACCACTTCACTGGTCGACGTCACTCCGGTGCCGGGTATTTCCCTTGCACGTCGCCGTGGGGAAAGCTGAACAGGGCGAGTTGGCTGCCGGTGGCGAGCAGTGCGTTCCGGTCGGGGTCCCAGAGTTCGATCTCGAGTGAGACGTAGCCGTCGCCGGCGTGTTTCGCCCGGTTGCGCGCGAGGATCCACTCGGTGCGGGTTTCGCCGAGGAGATGGACGGTGAGGTCCGCGCTGGGGGCCAGCCACCTGGGCAGACCTGAGCCCATGCGCTCGGTCACCGACCCGATCATCGTGTCGCAGAGGACGAGGTAGGCCAAGGGGTCGAGGTGGCCGCCGGGTCGTAGCGGGGGTTCGGCGAATCGGTACCAGTAGGCCTGTTCGGAGGTGGTGGGCCGGGGGTTGGCCCATGGTGGGTGCCCCATGGCCGTCTTGGCGTTGACCCGGTCCCACAGCGACGCCGGGATGAGGCCGGGCGCGTCGTCGGGGGTGTCGGCGAACGATGGGCAGTCGTCGACATGGGGGAGTCCGGGCGGCATGGCCGTGTCGGTGAAGGCGAAACCGGGCCGGGGAGCGCCGAACACGGCGCTGGCGAGCAAGCCGACGGCGCCTTCGGGGTTGTACATCGTGGCGGTCGCCTGGGAGATCGATCGGCCGCGGCGGAGCAAGGTCACGTCGACGGTCACCTCGCCCGGCGGGATCTTCGAGACGAACGTCGTGGTGATCGTGCGCAGCGGCTGTTCCGGTGAGGCCAGTTCCCGTTCCATGGCCCGGGCCGCGATGGCCGTGGTGAGTCCGCCGTGCGGCAGGAACGGCGCGTTCCACTTGTCCGTCAGGGCCACCCGGAACCGGCCCGGCCGGGTGTCACACGGTTCCGGATCAACCTGCGCCGAGAAACCGAAGCCGCCCACCGGCCACTCCTCGCGGTCCGAAAGCAAGGGTCGTCAGCCTACCAAGAAGCGCGAAGTCAAGGCGTCGGTCAACTCGGACACCGCGTGCGATACCCGCCGGGCGCGCTCAGCTGGCCTGAGCGCGCTCGTCCGCTCGCGGCCGGTTCTGAGCAGCCCGTGCTTTGCGAATCGCCGACTTGATAAGCAGACCGAGCGCGGCCCTGCAGAAGCCCGATGGGCGGCTCCTCGTCCCGCGGACTTTCCGCCGCCGTCAGACGGGTGGCTGCTCTGCTTGCAGGTTCTCGAGGATCGTGGTGGCAATGTCGGCGAACTGATCGAGTTCTTCGCGCGTGAGGCGGTCGATGACAAGGCGGCGGACCTCCTGGGCGTGGCTGGGCGCGGCTTGCGTGAGCGCGGTGAGGCCTTTCACGGTGATCACCGCCTCCATGCCGCGCGAGCCGCATCGTTCCCGCGTGATCAGGCCTCGCTTACACATCCGGGTGAGCTGGTGGTGCATGCGGCTCTTCTCCCAGGTGGCCATCCGGCTGAGCTCGTAGGCGCGCATCCGTCCGTCCGGCGCCTCGGACAGCAGCGCGAGCACGGTGTAGTCGGCGTTGGACAGACCGCTGCTGGCCTGGAGCTGCTGCTCAATGCGTGTCCGCAGCAGCTCCAGCATCTGGAAGGACACCCGCCATGCGCGGAGCTCGTGTGCGGTCAATCCCTGCTGCTTCATGGCGTCATCCTAGCCCGTGAGTTGACAAATCAACTCAGTGGCGTAGCCTTTAGTTGATACATCAACTCGTAGTGCTGATCAGGACGCGTCGCCGTCGGCGGGCCTTCGTGAACAGTCAGGCTTGATCGCACAGGCGTCCGCGACTCCCGCGGCCACCGCACGCAGGAAGGCCCACCATGACCAAACAACATGACGATGGTGAGCCGCCGAAGGACAGCGGACAGCGGGGACGCCGCTACGTCATCCGTGGCGGCGCAGTGATGTCCATGGACCCGAACGTAGGCAACTTCGCGGTCGCCGACGTCCTGGTCGAGGGCAGCAAGGTCGTCGACATCCAGCCCCGCATCCGAGCCGCCGGCGCCGGCGTGATCGACGCGCGGGGACGCGTCGTCCTGCCGGGCTTCGTCGACACGCACCACCACCTGTTCGAAACCGCGGAACGTGCGTTTCTCGCCAATGGCCTGCTTCTCGACGATCACTCGGGCTCGCCGAGCGCGTACCCGAACTACAGCGAGCACATCCTGCGGGGCTTCGCGCGGGTCTACCGGCCGGCAGACGTCTACATCAACTCGTTGTTCGCCGGGCTTTCGCAGCTCGACACCGGTGTCACGACGGTGCTGGACGTCTCGCAGATCCACCACTCCCCAGAGCACACCGATGCGGCGATTCAGGCGCTGGTCGACACCGGGCGGCGTTCGGCGTTCGGGTTCTTCGAGGGTGACGGCCGCGCGGCAGCCCGGTACCCGCAGGACGCCTACCGCATCAGGGACCGGTGGTTCTCCTCGGACGACCAGCTGGGGAGCATGGTCATGGGCGGTGAGCTGCACCTCGGCCGGCAGGTGTACACCCGCGCCTGGGCGATCGCCCGCGAGCTGGGTATCCGGATCGCCGCGCACTCCGTCGGCTCGTGGGGGATGCGGCCCGTCTTCGACGACCTCGCCCAGGGCGCCGCTGGGGTCGAAGTGGGGCCGGACAACCTGTTCATCCACATGACCGGCATGTCCGACCAGACCTGGCGACGGTTGCGGGACGCCGGTGCGCAGGTCTCACTGGCCTTCCCGATCGAGATGACGATGCGGCACGGCACGCCGCCCATCCTCAAGATGCAGCAACTCGGCATGGAGCCCTCGCTGAGCTCCGACGTCGAGACGACGATGACCGCGGACCCGTTCACCCAGATGCGCTCCGCGATGACCATGCAGCGCATGACCGTCAATCAGATGATCCTCGACCAGGGCGACCTCGTGCCGCCGAACAATTGGCCGACGCCGGCCCCGGGCACACCCGAACTGCTTACCGTACGGGACGTGCTGCGGTACGCGACCGTCAACGGAGCCAAGCACCTCGGACTCGACAGCAAGACCGGCACGCTCACGGCCGGCAAGGAAGCCGACATCGTCCTGCTCGACGCCACCGCGCTCAACGTGGCCCCGCTCAACAGCGTTCCGGGAGCGGTCGTGTCGCTGATGGACCGCTCCAACGTCGAGACGGTGATCGTCGCCGGCAAGGTGCGCAAGTGGAAAGGTCGGCTGCTCGGCGCAGACCTGGCCCGGTTGCGCGGGGAACTCGAAACGTCCCGCGACTACCTCTTCGCGGCGATGGGCCTGACGCAGGACCTGTTTGCCTGGAGCTGAGCACCACCCGAGCAACGGGGGATTGCCGTCTCACGCCGTCCGTGATGTGAGCACCTGAGGCGGACACCACAGGCGTCTGCGTCACCGCGGGTTCTTGGTTGTCTGCGGAGTTGCCAGGCCGCCGGATGCCCCACCCCTCACAGCCGCACCATCGGGCGAACTCCTCTACGTCTGCGCAGCATCCGGCTGATAACAGCGATTATCACCCATACTTGATTGTCCGGTTGTGTCTCTAACTAGTTAGAGATAGAGTCTAATCTAGGAGATTACAGTTAGACTGGAGCGATCAAGTTGCTTGATAGGGAAAGCCGGGAGCGGGAAGACGGCGGAGAAGAAGCCTCAACCGGCGGCAGCGCAGTGGGGGCGGGGGAGCGGCGCACCCGTCAATGCGCGCTGGATGGCTGCGATCGGCGGTTCGTCCCGGCGTCCAACCGGCAGAAGTTCTGCGGGCCGGGGCACCAGCAGCAGGCCCAGGCCCTGCGCCGCCGGCCGGTTGAGCCGGAGTTGCCCTTGGTCGAACTCGAACAGATCCGCGACGACGCGGTGACCACCATCGTGCCCGCTGCCGAGGCGCTGACCGAGAAGCTGACCGCCCTGGTGGAGCGGCTCACCGGCATCAACGAAAGCGCGGTCGCCCGGATCGCGGCCGCCGAGACCGCCGCGGCGGAGGCCCGGGCTGCTCAGCAGGAGTCGGCCGAGCGTGCGGCCGATGCCGACGCCGCACGCGAGCGCGCCGAACGGCAGGCCCGCATCGACGCGGCAGCACGCACCGCTGCGGAGAACGAGGCCGCGGCCGCCACCCGCGACGCCGAATCCGCCCGTGCGGACAAGCACCGCGCCGAGGTCGCCCACGCCGAGTCCGAACGCGACGCCCGTTGGCTGGCCGAACAACTCACCGACCTGCGCGAGCGGCACACCGAGCTGGAAGCTGAGCACCAGCGGCTCGCAGCGGAACACGGATCACTCACCGAGGCGCACACCGAACTCGCCCGCGCCCGCGACGCCGATCGCGCCACCCACACCCAAGCGACATACGAACTCGAGTTGCGGCACCGCGACCAGCTCAACGAAGTCCAGCAGGCCCACGCCCACCAGCTGGCCGAGGCCGAACGTCGTCACGTTGCCGACCGCGAGCAGCTCACCCAGCGGCTTCGCGCCGACCACACCGCAGCGCTCGACCGCCTCACCGCCGATCTCGAGCAGGCCCGCACCCGCGACTCCGAGCAACGGCGCGCACTCGAGGAGAAAACGGCCCAGCTCGCCGAGCACGAGCGAGCCGCAGCCGCCGCCCGCATCCTCGCCCGCGACTACGCTGCGCTTTTCGAGGTGGCAACCGACCTCGCAGCCGAGGACACCGAGGCGCCACGAGACATCCGTGCCGAACTCGCTGCCGTGCTACGGGGACGCACCACCCCGCACCAGCCACCTGGGTGAAGCCCTCCAGGTGGCTGGTGCCGCGCACCGGCAAGGCTTCGCGGGCCGACGCAGAATGTCGGTGCTCGCTCGTAGGGTCACCGGCATGACGACCCAGCCAGTGCACGACCCGCGCCCATCCTTCGCTCAGGCACTGGACCAAACCGCGCGGCAGATCAGCATGACCCGCACCGATGAGCTGGGCAATCGCACTCCCTGTGCCGATTACGACGTTCGCGCGCTGCTCGGGCACCTGATCGCGGTGCTGCACAAGCTGTTCCACGTCAGCGCCGGCGGTGACGCGCGTGAGCTCCCCGATGTGGTCGACGACATCGCCGACGAGCAGTGGACCGGCGCATTCGCCCAAGCACGGGGCGAGGTGGAGCGGGCGTGGGCCGACGACGCGATGCTCGAGCGCATGGTCACCCTGCCGTGGGGCACCATGCCCGGCCGGGTGGCTCTGGACGCCTACACCCACGAGTTCACCGTGCATTCCTGGGACCTCGCCCACGCCACCGGGCGGCTCGCCGACCTCGAGCCCGCCCTCGCCGTCGAGGCGCTCGAAGCGTTCGTGGAGTTCGCGCCCCCTGACGAGCGCGGCGAGCAGGGTCCGTTCAGGCCGGTCGTGCAGGTGTCCGAAGACGCCGACGCCTACACCCGGCTGGCCGCCTACCTGGGCCGTCAACCGTAGCGGCTGAAACCGGTTCCTGCGGATCCCCGGCGGGCTAAGGTCATCGGATGTCGAAGGAGAGTTGGAGACCGGTCACCTCGCACTCGTCGTGGGCATGGGTCCATATGGCCACCTCGGTGTTCGTCGGGCTGTTCGGCTTGGTGATGCTGTGGAGCCAGGTCTTCTACATGATGAAGCACGGATTGCACGGGTTCGTCCTGTTCACCGCGTTGTTGGCGCTGGCGTTCGTGCTACTGGTGTGCCGCTCGAGCGTGGCCGGGCTCTCCAGCGGACCTGCCGGGCTGCGACGGCGGTCGTTGACCAAAACCCGCTACTTCGCCTGGAACGAGATCGCGAGCTTCGAGCTGCGTCCCCGCAAATGGCGCGGGATGAGCGTTTCCGGCATCACCTTCGTCACCACCGCGGGCGAGGCGATCAACACCGAAGTCATCATCGGGCCGAATGGCCGCCAGCCGTCCGTCGGCCTGTACTCCGCGGAGGAGGTCGACGACCTGCTGGCGGAGTTGGAAGCTCAGCGGGCGGTAGAAACGAAGTCATGATCACCCAGCGCGCCTTCCCGCTCGAGCCCACGCCGATCCAGGTGTCCGAAGAGGTCCTCGATGACCTGAACGTCCGTCTCACCCCGGACTCGTCCGCAACCGGCCCCTCACCGAAGACCAGCCCGCCGAAGTCCGCGCCCGCACCATCGAGCTGGACCGCCGCTCGGCGTCCCACCTCGCCGTGCACCTGCTCGACGGCGCCACCCTGGCCCACGGGCTGAGCGACTCACCCGCCGGACTGCTCGCCTGGCTGCTGGAGCTGGAACGCCTGGAGCGACAACGGCGGTGACCTCGAGTCCGTCTTCACCAAGGACGACCTGCTCACCCACGCCACGATCTACTGGGGGAACAATTCCATCGCCACGTCGATGCGTTACTACGCCAACGCCAACCGCTACCCCTGGACGCCTGCCCACGACCGCACCCCGGTCGTGCAGGCCCCGGTCGGCCTCACGTTCGTCGACTACGAGAACCCGCCCGGCATCCACACCACCGACGAGCGCGTCCGGGCGTTCGCCACCGGTCCGCAGGCCGAGTGGTTCAATTACGTCCACGCCCACGAGCACGGTGGTCACTTCATCCCCTGGGAGAATCCCGATGCCTGGGTGGGCGACCTACGCCGCACCTTCCGCGGCCGCAGGCCCTGAACCAGCGCACAAGCGGTCCAGCGCCGACTGGCTCTCGGGGTCCGCGGGGCGGAAGATCACCAGGCGCTGGTCCGGGTCTTCGAGGGGCGTGAGCACTTCGAAATCCACCGCGAGCACGCCGGCGCCGGGGTGTCGCAGGACCTTGTGACCACGGCCGTTGACCTGGATGTCCCGCTCGGCCCACAGGCGGGCGAAGTCCTCGTCCCCGGTGATGAATTCCGCGATGAGGTCGGTCAGCACCCGATCCTCCGGGTACGCCGACCACGCGGCGCGCAGGTGAGCGATCCCTTCCCGCACAACGCGTTCCCGGTCGACGTAGTACTCCCGTATCTCCGGGTGCATCAGGCACAGCCACATCGCGTTGCGCTGCGACGGAGGCAGGGTGTCGAAGTCCACCAGCAGCTTCGTCAGTTCGCGGTTCCAGGCCAGGAGGTCGTACCGGTGGTTCACCAGCATGACCGGCAGCGGCGACAGGTCATCGACCAGCCGGGCCAGGGGCGGCGGCGTGGTGGTGGCGGGTTTGCCGGGGTTGCGGGGGCGTTGCCGGGTCAGGTTGAACAGGTAGGAGCGTTCGACGGGGGAGAGGCGCAGCGCTTGGGCGAGCGCCTCCACGACCTCCGCTGAGGGGCGCAGCCCGCGACCCTGTTCCAGCCGCACGATGTAGTCGACGCTGACCCCGGCCAGTTCGGCGACCTCTTCGCGACGCAGTCCCGGGGTCCGCCGGGCCTGCCGGCGGGACGGCAGGCCGAGGTCGTCCGGGTCCAGTCGTTCGCGCCGGGTTCGCAGGAACGCGGCCAGCTCCACGGTGTGGGTCGTCATGTCCGGTGCAACAGCGAGGGTGGGACTGGCGTTCCCAGGAACCTCCTTCCCTTACCCCCGGCTCGGTGCGGGACGAGCCTGGTGCTCGGCAGAAGATCACGAGCACAGGAGGACACGATGCCGCTCACCCTCGACACCTACCGGCTGCTGGGCCGCTCCGGGCTGCGGGTGTCACCGCTGGCGCTGGGCGCGGCGACCTTCGGCACCGAGTGGGGCTGGGGAGCCGAGCAGGACGAGGCCCGTAAGTTGTTCGACCTCTACGTGGAGCGAGGCGGCAACTTCATCGACACCGCCAACACCTACACCGACGGCAGCTCCGAGCGCCTGCTGGGCGAATTCGCCCGCGACAGGCGCGAGAGCCTGGTGCTGGCGACGAAGTACACGACACAGCGGCGGCCCGGCGACCCGAACTCCGGGGGCAGTCACCGCAAGAGCCTGTTCACCTCGGTGGAAGCGAGCCTGCGCCGGCTCGGCACCGACTACCTCGACCTGCTCTACCTGCACGTCTGGGATTTCACCACCCCGGTCGAGGAGATCCTGCGCGGCATGGACGACCTGGTCCGGCAGGGCAAGGTCCTGTACGTGGCCATTTGCAACACCCCGGCCTGGGAGGTGTCGCGCATGCAGGCGATCGCCGACCTGCGTGGCTGGTCACCGCTGGTGGCGCTGCAGATCGAGTACAGCCTGATCGAGCGCACCGGGGAACGCGACCTGATCCCGATGGCCCGCGAGCTGGGGCTGGGGGTGGTCCCGTACTCACCGCTGGCCGGTGGGGTGCTCACCGGGAAGTACACCCGCGACGACCTGACCGCGGCGAAGGACGACGGCACCCGCAAGAGCTTCAACCGCGCGCTGGGCACGGTCACCGAACGCAACCTCGCCATCGCCGATGTCGTGAAGGAGGTCGCCGCGGAGCTGGGTCGTACTCCCGCTCAGGTCGGACTGGCCTGGACGCTGCAGAATCCGAGCGTGACGACCCCGATCATCGGCGCCCGCACCCCCGGGCAACTGGAGGACAACCTGGGCGCACTGGAGATCGACTTCACCGCCGCCCAGCTGACCCGGCTGGACGAGGCCAGCGCGATCGGGCTCGGCTACCCGCACGAGATGCTGGCCAGTGACCACATCCGCGCGGTGACCACCGGTGGCCTGAAGATCGAAGCTCGCCGCTGACTCACAGGGGTGGGTCGACCCGGTGGCGGGTGTGGCGTTCGTAGGCTCCGGCCAGCTCGAACAGGAGCGGTTCGGCGAACGGCTTGCCGAGCAGCTCCAGGCTCGCGGGCAGGGACCGGGTGTAGCCCATGGGGACGCCGATGGCCGGGAAGCCGGTGTTCTCGCTCCACCTGGTGAACACCCCGCCCTGCTCGACGCCGATCGGCTCCGGTGGGCGCATCGCCGAGGCGTACCCGATCGCGTCGAGCCGCTCGTGCGCCATCAGGTCCAGCGTCAGCTCGCGCAGCGCATCGCGGTTCCGCAACGCTTGCTGGTAGTCCACGTTGGATTCGAGGCTATCCGGGTCGACTTCGATCTCCCGGTCGAAGGCTTCCTTGGCGTAGGGGGTGTAGGCGCCGGAAGCGTGCAGTTCGGCGAACGAGCGCACCGGCACGCCCGGCCCGGCGGCACGCAGGTAGCCGGTCATGTCGCGGTTCGCTTCGTAGGTGATCACCGAGGACCCGCCGAGCAGGTCGCGATCCGGCGCGGGCAGGAAGACCACCGTGGCCCCGAGTCTGCGCAGGTCGGCGGCCGCGCGGTCGAGCAGGGCCAGCACGCCCGGGTCGTCCGCGCCGAACAACGACAGTCCACTGCGGACGATGCCGATGCGCTTGCCGTGCAGGGCACCGTGGCGCGCGTGCCAGGCGTAACCGCGCTCGGGCAGCCGGGCTCCGGCGGTCGCCGGATCGGCCGGGTCGGGCCCGGCGACCAGTTGCAGGCCGGTCGCCACATCGGCGACCGTGCGGCCCAGCGGGCCCGGGGTGTCCTGGGTCAGCGCTCGCGGCATGGTGCCCGCCCTGGACACCAGGCCGACCGTCGGCCGCACGGTCACCACGCTGGTGAACGCGGCGGGGATGCGCAGCGAGCCGCCGGTGTCGGTGCCGAAGGCCAGCGGAACGTATCCGGCCGAGACCGCGGTGGCCGGGCCGCCGCTCGAACCGCCGACCGTGCGCTCGGTGGCGTACGGATTGCGCATCGCGCCTTCGAGCGAACTCACGCCGTACACCGCGGCGGCGAAGTCGTCGAGGTTGCCCTTGCCCAGGATGATCGCCCCGGCCTGCCGCAGCCGGGCGGTCACCGTCGCGTCCTCGGGTGGCACCCAGTCGGCGAACAGCGGTGAGCCGCCGGTCGTCGGCAACTCCGCGGTATCGATGTTGTCCTTGAGCACTACGGGAACGCAGTGGGCCGGTGGCAGTGCCGCGCCCCGATGGGCGTCCTTGTCGCGGGCTTCGGCCATGGCGTCCGGGTTGACGGTGATCATCGCGTGCAGCGCGGGCCCGGTCCGGTCGAGCGCGGCGATGCGGTCCAGCGCCGACCGGATGACGTCCGTGCAGCTCAGGCGGTGATGGACCAGTGCGTGGTGCAGTGGGGCCAGGGTCAGCGTGTGCGGGGGTGCCGCGGCCGCCGGCGGGGCCACCAGGAGCACCGAGAACAGGGCGAGCACCAGCGCGCGGTGGGCGATTGTCCACCCGTGTCCCTTGACCGGCCGCTTCCGCCGCGCCCACGATATCGGCAGCGAGGGTGCTTTCACCGACCGATGGGCAGGTGACCGCGTCATGGTGTTCCTCCGCCGGTCGGGCATGGGCGTCCTCGTCCTGTCGCTGCTGTGCGCCGGTGTTCCCGCGGCCGGCGGGAACACCGTGAACAGCACGGACACCTTCGATCCCACCACGTACGTCAATCCGCTGACCGGGACCGCGCCCGGCGACCCGGAGCTCAACGCCAAGATGGGCGACGGCTGGGGCAACGGCAACACCTATCCCGGCGCGACCCTGCCCCACGGCATGACGCAGTGGAGTCCGGCCACCCCGAGCGCCCCACCAGGGGGCTATTCCCACGAAGACACCGAAATCACCGGCTTCGGCCTCACGCACGAATCCGGCGCCGGCTGCCCGATGTACGGCGACGCACCGATCATGCCGGTGCCGCAGCCGCCTGCGGTCTCCCCGGCCGCCGACCCCGCCCGCTACCACAGCGGTTTCCGCCACCACGACGAACAAGCCGCGCCCGGCACCTACTCGGTCCGGCTGGGCTCGGGGATCGAGGTGCGCCTGGCGGCCGCGCTGCGCGGTGGTGCCGGAGCGTTCACCTTCCCCGCCGGCTCGGACGCCACGCTGCTGGTCGACGCGGGCGGCAGCGCCAACGGCGCGAGTGCCGCGAGCGTGCGCATCCTCGGCGACGACACCCTGGTCGGCCAGGTCACCAGCGGCGAGTTCTGCGGCGCTCCGGCGACCTACACGCTGTACTTCGCCTACCGCTTCAGCCGCCCGTTCCACGCCCATGGCACCTGGTCGGCCGACGCGCTGACCCCGGGCGGACGGTCCGCCGACGGCCCGGAATCCGGTGGCTGGGTCACCTTCGGCGGATCCCGGGTGGAAGCCACCGCCGGGATCTCGTTCACCGACGCCGAGGGCGCGCTGACCAACCTCGAAACCCAGTCCCACGACCAGGTCGCCGCCGCGGCACACCGGGCCTGGCGCACCGAACTCGGCCGGATCCGGGTGGCGGGCGGCCGCGAGGAGGACCTGCGCACCTTCTACACCGCGCTCTACCACGTCATGCTCGGCCCGACCGTGTTCAGCGACGCCGACGGCCGGTACCGCGGCTTCGACGACCGGGTGCACCACGTGCGCCCTGGCAGGCTGCAGTACGCCAACTTCTCCGGCTGGGACACCTATCGCACGCACATGCAACTGATCGCCCTGCTCGATCCGCGGCGGGCGTCGGACATGGCCCAATCGCTGGTCGACGCGGCCGGACAGAGCGGGTGGCTGCCGCGGGTCTCCTTCGCCAACCGGCACACCAGCGTGATGGCCGGTGATCCGTCCAGCCCGATCCTCGCCGGTGCGCTCGCCTTCGGTGCCCGGGACTTCGACACCACCGCCGCGCTGGCGGCCATGATCCGCGGGGCCACCGTGCCGGGCGATCCGGCCACCGGCTACGTGCCCCGGGAGGGCCTGCGCCACTACCTGGACCACGGATACCTGCCGATCGGCCTGCTCGACCAGAGCGGCGCGGCCGGGATCACGCTGGAGTACACCACTTCCGACTTCAGCATCGCCCAGTTCGCCGCCGCGCTCGGCGACCGGGGGACGGCCGCGGAGTTCACCCGCCGCGCCCAGAACTGGCAGCACCTGCTCGACCCGGGAACCGGTTCGGTCGCGCCCCGGCTGGCCGACGGATCGCTGCTGCCCGTACGCAGTCCGTCCCGGATGACCGGCTGGGTGGAAGGCAGCCAGGCCCAGTACGCCTGGATGGTGCCGTACAACCTGGACGGCCTGGTCACGGCGGCGGGCGGCCCGGACGCGGTGGTGGCCCGACTCGACGACCACTTCGCCAAGCTCAACGAGGGTTCCCGCTCACGTCACGCCTTCCTCGGCAACGAACCGAACCTCGTCACCCCGTGGGTCTACCACGCGGCGGGGGCACCTTGGCGGACGCAGGAGGTCGTGCGCCGCGCGCAGCGCGAGTTGTTCTCCGCACGGCCGGACGGACTGCACGGCAACGACGACCTCGGGGCGATGTCGGCGTGGTACGTGTGGACCGCGCTCGGCCTGTTCCCGGCCATCCCTGGCCGCGCCGAGCTGGCGCTGACCACGCCGTTGTTCCCGAAAGCCGTGCTGCAGCGCGGTTCCGGGCAGGCGTTGGTGATCCGCGCGCCGCGGGCGCCGGACGCCGGTTACCTCCGCGGGGTGACGGTGAACGGCCGTGTGCACGACCGCGCCTACCTCGATCCGGGCTTCGTCGAAACCGGTGGCGTGCTGGACTTCCGGCTCGGCGACACCCCACGGCGGGACTGGGCGGGCCCCGGGCTGCCCAGTTTCTCCGAAGGCCAGGCGCCCGTGACCGGTGCGGTATCGGGCACGCATCTGCGCTTGCAGGGGTTCACCGATCAGCCGGTCACGGTGACCTGGGCGCTCGACCCGTTCGCGGACCTCACGGTCACTCCCTCGTCGGGCACGGTGACCGTTCCCGCCGGAGGCCGGGTCGACGTGCCGTTGTCCGTCCAGGCCGCCGATGGCGCGCCCGAGGGCTATCGGCGAGCCGCGCTGCGTCTGTCCACAGCAGACGGCAAGCAGTGGCCCGCCCCGACCGCTCGCCTCGTCGTCGCGCCGCCGGACAGCCTGCTCCGGGTCGCCGACAGCCCCGGCGTCAGTGCCGACGACCGGCCGGAACGGGCTGATCTCAACGACTACGGCGGCAGTTACTCGGCACAACTGCTGGCGGCGTCGGGCTTCACACCGGGTGCCGAGGTGGTCCGGGACGGGGTGTCGTTCCGCTGGCCCGCCGCCGCTCCCGGTGAGCCCGACAACGTGGTGGCCCACGGCCAGACGATCCCGCTGCCCGGCGCCCGGCCAGGCGCGCCGACGCTGGGTTTCCTCGGTTCCGCGCTCGGTGGTCACGGCCAGGGGACCGGTTCGGTCACCTACACCGACGGTTCCACCGGCACGTTCACGCTCGCGTTGTCGGACTGGACGCTCAAGGGCGGCAGCGTGCCCGCCTTGCCGGGCAACCGGATCGCCGCGGACATGCCGTACCGCAACTACCCGGCCGGGCCCGACCACACCCGCACCTACCTCTTCTCCACCTCAGCCGCGCTGGACCCGGGCAAAACGGTGGCGAGCGTGACGCTGCCCGCCGATGTCGTGGATCGGGACCTGCACGTGTTCGCGATCGGAGTGGGCGGATGACCCGGGCACTACGGCTTGTCGTCGCGCTGGTGCTGGCTCTCGGGCTGACACCGGCGCCGCTCGCGAGCGCCACACCGGTGCCGTCGATCTTCCCGGTTCCGCAGTCGTTCGCGGTCCGGGGTGAGCCGATCACCATGCCGCCGGTGGTTTCGCTGAACACCGGCGCCACGGCGGATTCGGCGACGGTGGCCGAGGTCGAATCGATCCTGCGGGACTGGGGTGTGCGCGAGATCCGCCGCGATCGCCCGGCGCCCCTGACGATCTGGCTGGGCACGCCACAGGAGAACCCCGGAGCCGGGGAGGCGTTGCGGTGGCTCGGGATCGACGGTCCGGAGGGCTTGCCCGCGGAGGGATACGTCCTGGCGTCGGGGCGGAACACCGTGGTGCTGTCCGGTGTGGACGGAACGGGTTCCTACCGCGCGGCGGCCACGTTGCGGCAGCTGCCGATCGTCGCGGGCGGTCGTACCCGGTTGCCCGCGGTCCAGGTGCGGGACTGGCCGTCGATGCCGTGGCGCGGGCTCGTCGAGGCGTTCTACGGCCCGGCGTGGACCACCGCCGACCGGCTGGCGTACCTCGACCTGGCGTCGACGGCCAAGCTGAACACCTACGTCTACGCCCCCAAGGACGACCCCTACCACCGGGAACGGTGGCGTGAGGCGTACCCGCCGGATCAGCTGGCCGAACTGGGCCGGGTCGCCGGGCACGCGCGGGACCGGCACGTCCGGTTCGTCTTCGCGGTCTCGCCCGGCCTGGACATCTGCCACTCCGCGCCCGCCGAACTCGAAGCGCTCACCCGCAAGTCCGACGCGCTGTGGCAGCTCGGCGTCCGGGACTTCGCGGTGTTCTTCGACGACATCGGCGGCGGGCTGCACTGCCCGGAGGACGAACTCCGGTTCGGCGGCGACCCCTCGCCGCTGGCCGCCGCGCAAGCGCACCTGCTGGGCGAGTTCCAGCGTGCGTTCCTGACCCCGCGGCCGGGCGCCGGGCGCCTGATCACCGTGCCGACCGAGTACACCGGGGTCGGCGGATCGGTGTACCAGCACCGGTTCGGTGAACTGGTGGCGCCGGACGTGCTGATCTACTGGACCGGTGAGAGCACGGTTCCCGCCACCATCACCGGCGCGGACGCGGCCAAGGCCAGTGCGGTCTTCCGCCACGACTTGCTCATCTGGGACAACTACCCGGTCAACGACTACGAGCCGCGCAAGTTGTTCCTCGGCCCGCTCACCGGCCGGGCGGCGGACCTCCCGGCCCACGGGATCGCCGGGCTGACCGCGAACCCGATGCCGCAGGCGCGGCCGTCGGCCATCGCGCTGCTCACCTCCGCCGACTACAGCTGGCATCCCGCCGCGTACCAGCCGTCGAAGTCCTGGCAGCGGGCGATCGAGCAGCTGGGCGGCACAGCCACCGGCGCACTGCGGATCTTCGCCGACGCCGCCCGATCCTCACCACTGGACCCGGTCGAAGCACCCGAACTGGCTTCGCTGATCGACGCCTTCTGGGCGGATCCGGGCGGTGCGGCCGGTGCCGCGCTGGCCGACCGGTTCGCCGGGATGGCCGGTGCGGCCGGGCAACTGAGGGAAGGCATGAACGATCCCGCCTTCGTCGACCAGGCCGAGCCGTGGCTGACCAAACTGCGCTGGTACGGCGTCGCCGGGCAGGCACTGACCGACGGGCTGCGCGCCGAACTCCGCGGCGACGACACGACCGCCTGGCGGCAACGGGTGCTCGCCGGACGCGCCGCGACCACGGCGAGCGAGGTCTACGAACAGGTGGCCGCCGGGGTGGTGCGCCCGTTCCTGGACCGGGCCACGGCCGCGAGCCAGGTGGTCACCCTGGAGGCGGGCGACCGGCTTTCCGCGTCCGTGCGGGCGGGGGAGACCCCGATCGCCCGGGTCGAATTCCGCAGCGGCGGCACGGAAATCGGTCAGGACGCGACCGCGCCCTACGAGCTGGACTGGTCACCACCGCCGGGGCGCCATGTGCTGACCGCGCGAGCCGTCGCGGTCAACGGCGAGGTGGTGACTTCGGCGCCGGTCCGGGTGACCGTGGGGGATCCGCCGCCCGCGTTGCTGCTCACCGGCACCGAGCAACCGGCGGCCGACGAGTCCGTCCGGGAACGGCTGGAGCACCTCGGGTTCCCGGTGGTCGCGGTACCCGCGGCCGTCACCACCGAAGCGGATGCTGCGGGCAAGGCGCTGATCGTGGCGCCGTCGACGATCGCCTCCAGTGACCTCGGCACGAAGTTCCGTGAGACCCCGGTCCCGCTGCTGACCTGGGAGTCCTTCGCCTTCGACGATCTGGGCATGGCCGGTGAGGTCGGCGAGACCTGGCGCGTCGACCGGGTGCGGATGACCGAAGCAGCCGGTCCGCTGGCCGGCGGGCTCACCGGGGAGCAGGTCGTCTACAAGGGACCGAACCGGGTGCGCTGGGGAGTGGTGCCCGACAGCGCGGAACGAGCCGCCACCATGCCGGACGACCCGGCGCTGGTGACGTTGTTCGGCTACCCGACCGGCACGCCGATGCTCGGCACGACCGCGCCGGCTGCCCGCGTCGGCCTGTTCCTCGGTGACGACGGCCTGGACCCCGATGTGGTCACGCCCGCCGCGCTGCACCTGTTCGACACCGCGGTCCGGTGGGCGGTGAAACTCCCGTCGCTTTCCCCGGCGTAGCGCCGGAACCTAGAGCGCTTCTTCGATGGAGTGGTACAGCTTCAGCGCGTTGTCCAGTCCGGCGATCTCGATGGGGCGGATGACGCAGCTGTTGCTGTCCACCACGAGTCGTGGCCGGGGGCTGTGCCGAGAGGCGTCGAGCAGCGCGGTCAGTCCGGCGGCGTTCAGGAAGCCGACCCGGGTCAGGTCGACGATGCAGGGGTCCGGGTGCGCTTGGTCGATGGCGGTGGTCATCGCGTCCAGCAGGGCGGGCGCGGACTCCATGTCGATCTCGCCGACGACCTCGACCACGAGGGCACCCGACACTCTCCGGTGGGTGATGGTCAGCCATTCCGGCGGCGGGGTCGTTCTGGCCGGCTCGCCGAGTGCTTGCTGTGGCACCGTCGCTCCCTTCGCGTGGTAGGGGCTCAGCTGGGACGTGGTCCGCGGGGCGCGGCAGCCAGGTGCGGGGCGTGGCCGCTGCTGCCCGGCTGGTCGAGGGTCAGTTCGGCCCAGACGGTCTTGTGGTGGCCGTGGTGCTGGACGCCCCAGGAGGACGCCAGCCGGTCCACCAGGAGCAGTCCCCGTCCGCCGGTCGCGTCCGCCGGGCGGATCGCGGGTTCGCCCGGCGAGGTGTCGTCCACTTCGATCCGCAACGATCTTCGCTGGTCGATCAGCCCGAACCGGCACAGGCGCGGCGGCTCGCCGTGGCGGTGGGCGTTGCTGACCAGTTCGTCGGCCACCAGTACCGCGTCGTCGACCAGCAGCCCGGCTTCGCCGGAGAGCAGGTCCCTGATCCGCTGCCGGACCTCCCGGTTCCCGGTCACGTCGAGATCGCACACGGCGGCCAGCGGCACCGGTTCGGCCCGTTGTTCACCCCACGACTGTGTCTCCACGGCCATCCACCACCCTCATGTCGGACCGAGTTTCGTGCGGCATAGATACCCTGGCAGTCGCACTGGTCAAACCTGCCGCTGGCCAGGTGCGGTTTGTGCCGAGCGCATCGGGGGTACTGCGGCTGTTAGTTCCAACAGCGGGAGGTCACACAGTGCAGATCCAGGTCAACACCGATCACAAAATCGAAGGCGGCGAACGGCTGGCCGCCTACGTGGAGACCGAGCTCGCGTCCGCTCTCGCCAGGTTCGACGGGTGGCTGACCCGGGTAGAAGTGCACTTCAGCGAAGAAGGCGCGGGACGGACCGAGGACAAGAAGTGCGCGATCGAAGCCCGGCCGGCGGGTTCGCCGCCGGTCGCGGTCACGCACCACGCGGCGACGGTCGACGAGGCCTGCAGCGGCGCGGTGGACAAGCTGGCCAGCGCGTTGGACACCAAGTACTCCCGCGCCCACGACCACAAGGGCGGTGACAGCATCCGCCACCTGCCGGTGACCCCGGAACCGATCTGAGCACCCACGTGGCGAAACGGCCCATCGACAGCACGCTGTCGATGGGCCGTTCCCCTTTCAGCCGGCTGCGCGGGTGAAGGTGACATGCGTGACGCCGCTGGGCGAGGACGTGGCTTCGACCTGGTAGTGCTCCTCGAGCCCTTCGAGTCCGTCCCACAGGCGGACGCCTCTGCCGAGCAGGATCGGGACCACCACGACGTGCAGGTAGTCGACCAGCCCGGCCGCGAGGAAGTCGCGGATGACCGTGGGCCCGCCGCTGAGGCGCACGTCCAGGCCGCCGGCGGCTTCACGGGCCGTCTTCAGCGCCTCGGTGGGTGAGGCGTCGATGAAGTGGAAGGTGGTGCCACCCTCCATCTCGATGGACGGCCGGGTGTGCTGGGTGAGGACGAAGACCGGGATGTGGTACGGCGGGTTGGCACCCCAGGCGCCCTTCCACTCGGGGTCCTCGTGCCAGCCGGGGTGGCCGAACATCCCGGCTCCCATGATCTCCGCGCCGATCGCCGGGTCGCGCTCGGCGAGCGGGCCGCGCTGCCTGGCGAAGACGTCGTCCACGCCACCGCTGCCGCCGGCCTGCCAGAACCGGGTGGCGAACATCCATTCGTGCAGCCGCTGCCCGGCGTGACCGAAGTGCAGTTCGCTGCTCTGCCCTTCACCGGTGCCGAAACCGTCGAGGGAAATCGAAAAGTTGTGCACGCGGACGAGTGACATGGCTGCTGCTCTCCTCGGGTCGGGGAACTCGGTTTGCCCTACAGGAAGTTGGACCGGCGGCGACCGGAAAACTCATCGCTGCCCCGGCCGAGTCAACTCAGGGCGTCCAGTCCGCGCTGCCAGCGTTCCCGTCGCTCGGCGGAGTCCTGGTCCCACCAGGGCGTGCCGCGCTCGCCCAGTGCGACTTTGGCGGTGTGCACGCGTGCCCGGGCGTCGCGTTCGGCGTCGGTGTCCTGGTCGCGGCGGGCCGCGCCGACGTCCCGGCGGGCCCGCATCAGCAGGCTGCGCAACCGGGCCGCCGCTTCTTCCGGGATTTCGGGGTCGGTGGCCCGCCAGCGGCGGCCGTCGACCACGATGAACCGCCCGTCCGGCGTGCGTTCCGGCTCAGCCATCAGCGTGCGGGGACAGCTGGATCCGGATCGGGCCTTGCCACTCGGCGTCCGGGTCGAGCATGCGGCCTCGTTGGGTGAGTCGTACCTGACCAGCTCGGGCTAGGTCGCGGGCCACGTTCCGGGCCTGGGGCAGCAAGGGACGCCAGTCGTCGGCCACCGCCCTGGCCGCGTCGGACGGGCAGGTGCTGCTGTCTTCACCCCGGGCGCGGGCCAGGGCGAGAATGGCGGCCCGCAGCCGGTCGGGCGGGGACCCGGCGGTCAACGCGATGCGGGCCTGCTCCGCGCCGGGGCCGTCACCGTCCCGCGTCCGTTCCAGTTCCCGCCGTGGCCCGGGCACCTCGGTCATGCCGCCAGAATCGCACCGATCGGCTCACCCCGCCTGGCGGCGCACCATCTCGGCGATCCAGGCCGGCGCGAACGGCGACGTGCAGTTCGGCGGGGTCGGGTAGTCCTTGAGCACTTCGAGGCGCTCGCCGATGTCGATGGCGCGGGCGCGGTGCCCGGCGTGGTCGATGCCGATCTGCGCCAGGCAGTGGTTCATCGCCCACTGCAGGCGGTCCGGCGCACCCTTCATATCCGCCTCGATGACGTCGAGCAGGCCGGTGAGGTCCAGGCCGTCCGGCTTCTTCGCCACGCGGTCGGTGGTCAGTGCCCAGCCGGCACCCGCGACCACCGGATCGGCGTCGGCGAACCAGGCCAGGCGCAGGTCCTCGACGTGCGGGCTCTTCTTCACCACGTAGTTCACCAGCCAGTCCTGCACCTTGGGGGTGCGGGCCTCGCGCACCATGGCGTCCAGCTCGTCCCGCCCGAACGCCTTCGGACGGCAGATGAGCATCGCCAGCAGCCTGGCCGCGGTGTCGCCCGTGGCCCAGAGCTGACGCGCGAGGTCCTGCTGCGTCTTCAGCCGCTTCGCGACCGCACGCAGCTTGGTGAGGTTCACCCCGTGGTCGTCACCGTGCTTCTCGTTCACCGCACGTGCTTTCGGGTCCTCGAGGGCGGCCAGTTCGGCCATCACCCCGGCCACCGTCGTCTCGGCCACTTCGGCCTCCTTCCGGAACTCCGTGGCAGGCAGGATAGGGCTCGGACCGCTTCCCTGGCCGCGGTCAGGCCGTTTTGATCGCCCCGCCGTCGATGACGTGGTCCGCGCCGGTGGTGCTGCCTGCCAGCGGTGAGGCCAGGTAGGCGACCAGGGTGGCGACCTCCGCGGGCTCGACGAACCGGCCGGTGGTGACCCCCATCGCGGCAGGTATCCGGGTCAGCAGGTCCGCGTGCGGCACGCCCATCGAACGTGCGAGCTCCGCGCCGTAGCCGTCCGGGGACTCCCACAACGAGGTGCGCACCGGGCCGGGGGAGACGGTGTTCACCCGCACGCCCTGCGGGCTGACCTCCTCGGTGAGCGCCTTCCCGAACGCGGTCAGCGCGGCCTTCGCGGTGGTGTAGGGCATCGGCCCGGCGTGGGGGACCCGGGCGCCGTTGGACGAGATGTTCACGATCGTGCCCTTGCGCCGCAGCAGGCTGGGCAGGGCGGCACGGGTGGTCCGGACCGCGCTGAAGAAGTTCAACTCGAACGTCTGCTGCCACTGGTCGTCGCCGAAGGCGGTGAAACCGCCGGTCTGGCGGCCGTCGCTGTCACCGCCGCCGACGTTGTTGACCAGCAGGTCGATTTCCCCGAACTCGGCCAGTGCCCGTTCGACGAGCCGGGCGGGGCCCTCGGCGGTGGACAGGTCGATCGGGACCGCGACCGCACCGGACGCAGCCAGCTCCGGCGGCACGGTGCGCGAGCCGGACACCACGCGCATGCCCTCGGCGAGCAGCGAGGTGACGATGGCCAGGCCGATGCCGCGGCTCGCGCCGGTCACCAAAGCGGTCTTGCCGGTCAGTTGAAGGTCCATGTTGTCCACCCATCTGCATCACTTGAGACCCGTCTGGTCTCTTAGTTGCGACACTACTGTTGCAAGTACGGCCGCGCAAGGGTCGTGCCTGTAGTGTTTCGACCTGGCGAGAGGAGGTCGTGGTGACACAGCAGGATGAGGCGCGTCCGGCCGGGCGGCCGCGGCGTGCGGATGCCGAGCGCACCGTGCAGGCGATTCTCGAAGCGGCGGAACGGGTGCTCAGCGCCGATCCCACGGCGTCCATCGAGCAGATCGCCGCGGCGGCCGGGGTGGCCAGGACCACCGTCCACCGGCGGTTCGCCACGCGTGACGTGCTGATCGACGAGCTGACCGCCTGGGCCGCCCAGCGGTTCCGCGAAGCGGTGCGCCGCGGTCGCCCGGAGACCGCCCCGCCCCTGGTCGCGCTGTACCAGGTGACTGCGAACGTGCTGGACGTCAAGATCAGCTGGGGGTTCGCGATGAGCCGCACCTCCTCGGCCGATTCCCGCGTGGCCGAGGTGCACGACGAGGTGCGCGAGGAATGCGACCGCCTCTTCCTCCGCGCACGGGACGCCGGGGTGATCCGCGCCGACATCGATCTCGACTGGGCCCGCCACGTCTACTACGCGCTCATTCACGAAGCGACCCAGGTACCCGAGCCAGTGGACACGGACGCGCTCGCCACGCTCGTGGTCGACACGGCGCTGCGGGGAATCGGCGCCAACGGCGGACTTTGAGCGGCACCTCCACAGTGGCATCTCCCACAATGGGAGCGTCCACCATGGGCATCATGCACGTGAACATCGACGCCCGCGGTGGGCAGCACTGCGAGACGACGGCGCTGGCGGTACTGCTGGGGCACCAGGGACTCGAACTGTCCGAGCCGATGCTCTTCGGCCTCGGTTCCGGGCTGTCCTTTGTGTACTGGGACAGCAAGGACCTGGGTTTTCCCTTCCTCGGCGGCCGCGTCAAACCCTTCGAGCTCACCAGGAACCTGGCCACCAGGCTCGGGCTGGAGTTGCTGGTCCAGGAGACCACTTCGGCCCGCAAGGCGTGGCAGAACGTGGCGGGTCCCCTCGACGCCGGACACCCTGTCGGGCTGCAGCTCGACAGCTTCCACCTGGACTATTTTGGTTCGAAGGTGCACTTCGGGGGCCACGTCGTGGCCATGTACGGCTACGACGACCGGAACGCCTACCTGGTGGACACCGAGCAGCAGGGCGGGGCGGTCTCCACCAGCCTGACCAGCCTCGCCCAGGCCAGAGCCGCACGCGGGCCGATGACCGCCAAGCATCGGTCCTTCACCCTCACCGTCCCCGGAAACCGGCGCCCGGCACACGACCAGCTCGTGCTCGCCATCACCGCCTGCGCTGAAGCCTTCCTCGATCCGCCCATCGCCAACCTGGGGCACCGGGGCATCGAAAAGACCGGCAAGTCGGTGCGCGACTGGCTCCAGCGGACCGACAACCCGCAGCAGGACCTACCGCAAGCCGCCCTGCTGATGGAGAAAGCGGGCACCGGCGGCGCGTTGTTCCGCAACCTCTACCGCGATTTCCTCGCCGAATGCACCGGACTGGTCGACAGCGAGCACCTGCGTTCCGGCCACCGGCTCTACGCCGAGGCGGCCACGCTGTGGACGGAAGTCGCCGCGCTGATCGCCCAAGCCGGGGAATCCGGTGACGAGCAATGGCTCGTGCAGGCGAGCACCCTGCTCGGCGACCTCGCCCGCGTGGAGCGCGAAGCCATGCAAGCGTTGCGCCGCATGGGGGAATGACCAGGGAGGCGCGGGAACGCCCCCAATGCTATGAGTGGGGCATTACTTGCATCCATTGCAAGTAATGCCCCACTCATAGCATTCGCATGCTCCCCCCGGGACACCGTCAGGCCTTGCGCTGCATGCTTTCCCTGGCCGGGTTGCCCTGCTCGCCGGCCTTCGGGTCCTTCTCGTCCTGCTTGTCGCGGACACCGGCTTCGACGCGGTCGCCGAGGTCCTTGTCCACGTTGTGCCAGTAGTCGAAGGCACGCTGCAGCACCGGTTCGCTCACGCCGTTGAGCAGGTGACCGACGATGTTGTCGACCAGGCGCGCCCGCTCGTCGTCGTTGAGGACGTCGCGCACCATGGTGCCCGCCTGGCCCCAGTCGTCGTCCTCGGCGTGGTCGACGTAGGCAGCGCGGACCATCTCACCTTCCGCGGCCCAGCCCGCCGGGGTGCCGTAGCGCTGCAGGTCGGCGCGGGGCCCGCCCTTGGAGTTCGGCGCGTACACCGGGTCGGAGACCTTGGTGTAGCGCATGCTGCCGTCCTTGCTGTAGCTGTGCACCGGCGAGGTCGAGGCGTTGACCGGCAGCTGCTTGTAGTTCGCGCCGATGCGGTAGCGGTGCGCGTCGGCGTAGGCGAACAGCCTGCCCAGCAGCATGCGGTCCGGGCTCGCCCCGATGCCGGGCACCAGGTTGCTGGGTTCGAAGGCGGCCTGCTCGATCTCGGTGTGGTGGTCGGTCGGGTTGCGGTCCAGGGTCATCCGGCCGACCTCGTGCAGCGGGTAGTCGCCGTGCGGCCAGACCTTGGTCAGGTCGAACGGGTTGAACCGGTAGTCCTTCGCCTCGTCGAACGGCATCACCTGCACGTACAGCGTCCAGCTCGGGTGCTCGCCGCGGGCGATGGCCTCGAACAGGTCGCGGGTGTGGTAGTCGGTGTCGGCCGCGGCGAGCTGGTCGCCCTCGTGCTGGGTGAAGGTTTCCACGCCCTGGTCGGTCTTGAAGTGGTACTTCACCCAGAACCGCTCACCCGAGGCGTTGATCCACATGTAGGTGTGCGAGCTGTAGCCGTTCATGTGCCGCCAGGTGCGCGGGATGCCGCGATCACCCATCAGCCAGGTGACCTGGTGCGCCGACTCGGGGGAGAGGGTCCAGAAGTCCCACTGCATGTCGTGGTCGCGCAGGTTGTTGTCGGCACGCCGCTTCTGCGACCGGATGAAGTGCTGGAACTTCAGCGGGTCCTTGACGAAGAAGACCGGCGTGTTGTTGCCGACCATGTCGTACACGCCTTCGGTGGTGTAGAACTTCAGCGCGAAGCCACGCGGGTCGCGCCACGTGTCGGGGCTGCCGCGCTCGCCGGCCACGGTGGAGAACCGGGCGACCATCTCGGTGCGGACCCCCGGCTGGAAGACCGCGGCCTTGGTGTAGAGGCTGACGTCCGCGGTCACCTCGAACCGGCCGAACGCCCCGCTGCCCTTCGCGTGCGGCTGCCGCTCGGGCACGCGTTCGCGGTTGAACTGCGCCATCTGCTCGATGAGGTAGTGGTCCTGCAGCAGGATCGGACCGCCAGGGCCGAGGGTGAGCGAATGCTCGTCGCTTTCGACCGGGATACCGGCGTCGTTCGTGGTGGGCTGGTCGCTCATCGGTTCCTCTCATCAGGGGGTGGGAGCGGCCCCTCCGGCGCACGCCGGGCACAGCCCCCAGAACACGATCTCCGCCTCGTCGACGGAAAATCCGGAGTACCCGGCGGGTTCCAGGCACGGCGCGGCACCGCGCACGCAGTCGACGTCCTCCGCGCGGCCGCACCGGCGGCACACCACGTGGTGGTGGTTGTCACCGGTCCGCCGTTCGAAGCGGGCGGGCTGCCCGGCGAGGTCGATGCGCCGCACCAGCCCCGCCTCACCGCAGGCGGCGAGCACGTCGTAGACGGCCTGCACCGAGATCCGGCCGAGCGCCTCGCGCGCGCCGCCGACGATGGCGTCGGCGGTCGAATGCGGGTGGTCGGCGAGCCAGCCGAGCACCGCCAGGCGGGGCCGCGTCACCCGCAACCCGGCTTGGCGGAGTTCGGCGTGCGACGCGGTGTGAACCACTGCGCACCCCCCATAATCTGGAACCATTCGAGTTATCCAGGGGTACCCGGGGCCTTTCGTGTTCACACCTCCCCCGTTCGCGCGACGGGACGAGGGGGCCTGGTTTCAGTCGAGAGCGCCGTCCAGCACGGCTTGGGTGACGCGGTCGTCCAGCGAGCTGACCGGGGCTTCCGCGGTGACCCAGTGGGCGCCGCCGAAGTACTTGGTGAAGATGTGCTCGGCGGTGCGGGTGGCCACCGCCTGGGTGGTCAGGGTGGGGTTCGGGCCGCCGAGGGCGTTGGCGAGCGCGGAGTTGTCGCCGACGAACAGGCGGTCGACCCACCGCGCTTCGGCGTGCGGCCCGAGCACCGAATCGGCGGGGTCGGTGCCCATGCGCATCGTGGAGTGCACGTGCAGCGGGACCGGCGGGAAATCCATGCGCAGCACGGTTCTCGCGCCCGCCTCGCGGAGCACGGAGGCCCCGCGTCCACAAAGGAATTCGCGGTTGCGCTGGGTGCGTGCGCTGCGGTTGCGGTGTTCGAAGATCACCTTGGGGATGGGGCCGTGCTCGTCCGGCGGCAGGATCGAGCGCTCCACCCGGTTGTCCGCTTCCACGTCGTCGTCGGTGAGCACCAGGATGTTGACCAGGCGGTCGACGTCGGACAGCGCGGCCTTGAGCTCGGCACCGACCACCCGGCCCGCCTTGCCGTCCCAGGCGCCGGTCGGGCCGCGGCCGTTGTCGTAGGCCCCGCGCACGCCGCTGTCGCTGAGGCCCATGCTGAGGGCCTGCAACGCGGGCGGGAGCCCGACCTGCTCGATCGCGCCGTACCCGGGGAAGTCCGCCCGTGCCGAGGAGGACGCGCCCTTGGAATTGCCGGTGTACTCGTCGAACACGCCGATCACCCAGTCGATGGCGTGATCGGTGTAGCCGCGGCCCACCCAGCCGTTCGGGTCGGGCAAGCCGCTGTTGAGCCACAGCCGTGGGTTCTCGGTGCACCCGCCCGCCAGCACGACCACGGCCGCGGTCTCCTCGTGTTCGGTTCCGGTGCGCGTGTCACGCCAGCGCACACCCCGTGCGACGGTCCGGCCGCCGCGTTGCTCGGTCAAAACCTTGGTCACGAAGGCGTCGGGGACGAACGACGCGCGGCGGCCGCCGGACGCCCACCTGTCCGCGGTGAGCATCATCGGCAGGTAGGAATTGTCCGTCTGCCGCTTGGCTTTGAGGTTCCGCGGCGCCTGCCGTGGTTCGAGGCAGCCCTGGAAGCAGTAACCGCAGAACGTGCAGCCGGTGGCCTCCGGGAACCTCAGGTGCGCTGACTCGTTCGTCCGGCCCGCCGTGCCGCCGGGTTGCAGGATGGCGTTCTCCTGCGGCCGGAAACTCGCCCGCAGGATGTCCTTGGTGGTGTTCACCGGCAGCCCGAGCCGTTCGCAGCCGCGGAAGAACAGCGCCTCCTTCGTGCCCATCGCCGCGGTCTGCACGGGCAGCGTCGCTTCGACCCACTCGTAGTAGGGGATCAGGTCGCGGTAGCCGAAGGGGAACAGGTGCGCCACGTCGTAGGCGCCGCGGTCGGCTCCGGTGTAGTCGGTGAACACCCCCGGCATGGCGCGCGGTGAGTTGCCGAAGTAGTGCTGCGTGGTGCCGCCGGATCCGGCGAGCTGGAAGGTGAAGGCGTACTGCGGCAGCTCGCGGAACCACGGCGGCTGCTCGAAGCGGTCCGACGAGCCGAAGCGGAAGTAACCGTCCGCCGGGCTGTTGCAGTCGTTCTCGTAGCGGGACCACTGGTTCTCCGGGTCGCGGTAGAACGGTCCCGCCTCCAGCACCAGCACGTCCAGGCCGCGCCCGGCCAGTTCCTTCGCCACCACCGGCCCGCCACCACCGGCGCCGGCCACGATCACGTCACGCATCAGCCTTCTCCGTACTCGGGCGCGGTCGCCACCGCCCGTCGTCCCTGGTAGTAGCCGAGGAATTCGTTCCAGCCGTCCGCGGGCACGGTGCGCCCGGGCATGTAGCGGCTCAGGTCCCAGCCGACCGGCCGCCGCACCGCTTTCCCGCTCGCCCGATCGAACACCGCGTATTCGGTGTAGGCCGAGTAGGTCGACAAGGTCAGCAGCAGCCCGCCCGCGTACTTCAGCAAGCCGGACGCGGTCTCGTTGAGCGGTTCGGGCAGGTGGCCGTCGATCAGCTCCACCAGCGCGGGGTTCGCCTGCTCGATCCGCTGGAAGGCGTAGGCCTTCTCCTGGTGGGTCAGGTTCGCGAACGGTGAACCGGCGATGGGCCCGGCGACCGAAGTCGCCCGGACCTGGGTCGCCGCCACGTTCATCAGCAGCGCCAGGACCAGCGACATCGGCAGGGTGCGGTCGTTGCGCAGGGCCAGCTGGATGACGTCGTCGAGCGTCGCGCCCACCGCCTCCAACGGCGCCAGCAAGCCGCCGAGCAACGACGACGGGATCGGCACCTCGCTGACGCCGGTGGTGAAGGCCGCGGTGAGGGCGTGCACGTAGGCGTCGGGCCACGGCACGAAGAAGTCGACCGTGCGCTGGAGCAGCGCCGGCGAACCCGCCTCGACCCCGCCCGGGGTGGGGCTGGTCAGGCCCTGAGCCGCGGAGTACCGGTCCGGCCCCGGCACGCCGAACACGGCCAGACCGGCGTAGGTGTCCGCGGTGAGCAGGTTCAGCGCGGGCTGGACAACCAGTTCCAGCAACGGTTCCAGGGCTTCCGGCACGTCCGCCGACGCGCGCGCGGGCAGCACGCCGCCGACCGCGGCGACAGCGCCGAGCAACCCGGCGCGGATGAGCAGATCCCGCCGTCCCAGCAGCGCGGACGGGCGTCCGTTTCTCGGTGGTGGGGAGTCACCCAGCCATCGTCATCGGAGTCTTCCATGATCGCCCGCCGGGCGACGGGAAGTTGTGCCCCGCTTGACAAAAGCGCTTCGCGGACCGCTCATCCGCGAGTAGTCAGGACGGCCAGCTCCCGGCGGCCGCGGTGGCCTCGGCGAATTCGGCGAAGGTGCGCGGCGGACGGCCGAGGGCGCGCTGCACGCCGTCGGAGACGTATTCGTCGGTGCCCCTCCTCAGTGGTTCGATGACGTCGGCGAAGGCTTCGGCGTCCGCGGGCGGCAGTCCCACCTGAACGAGTTCGGCGATGTAGTCCTCGACGGAGAGCGGCACATAGCGGATCTCCCGGCCGGTGGCCTCGGAAATCGTGGCGACCGCCTCGGTCAGCGACACCGCTCGCGGGCCGGACAGCTCGTAGATCCGGCCGGAGTGCCCTTCTTCGGTGAGTGCGGCGACCACCACCGCGGCGATGTCCTCGGCGTCGACGAAGCTGGCCGCCCCTTCCCCGGCGGGCAGTCGCAGTTCACCGGCGCGGATGGCGTCGGCGAAGAAGCCCTCGCTGAAGTTCTGCGCGAACCAGCCCGGCCTGCTGATCGTCCACTCCAGACCGCTCTCGCGCACGGCCGCCTCGCTGTCGACGAGACCGTCCAGCATTCCGCTGCTGTCCTTGGCGTAGTCCGGGTTGTCGATGCCGCGTCCCGAGGCCAGCACGACCCGCCGCACCCCGTGCGCCACCGCCCGCTCGACGAGCGGGCGGACGAGCTTCGTGCCGTCCAACTGGACGATGTAGACCGCGGACGCGCCCTCCAGTGCGGAATCCCAGGTGCCGCGGTCGGTCCAATCGAAGAGGTGCTCGCCGCCCCGCGCGGCGGCGCGAACCGGCAGTCCCTTGGCGCGCAGTCGCTCGACGACCCGGCGGCCGGATTTGCCGGTCGCGCCGGTGACAAGAATCGGTTGTTCAGCCATGACCCCAGTCAACCGGCGGTGATCGAGACGATCCATGGCTGGAAGCCTCCGGATGATGTCTGGGCGTCTACACTTCGCCCATGGACGCCGTGTCGGAGTTGCTGGCGGACGTACGGGCACGCGGAGCCGTCTTCCGGCAGACGATCATGCGGTCACCCTGGGCGCTGCGGATGTCCACTGGCGCACCGCTGACGCTGGCCACGATGCTGCACGGCGAAGCGTGGATCGTGCCCGAGCAGCACGAACCCGTGCGCATCGGCGTCGGCGACATCGCCGTCGTCCGCGGCGACGTGCCCTACTCGGTGGCCGACGATCCCGCCACCACCCCCGCGCTGACGGTGACCGACGCCGACTACTGCCCGGGCGCCGGTGGCCTCGAAGACACCCGGACCTGCGGCACACCCGCCGAAGGAGCCGCCGTACTGCTCAGCGGGGCGTTCGAGCGGCGGGGAGAACTCAGCGAACGGCTGCTGCAGGCCCTGCCCGCCGTGCTCGTGGTGCCCGCCGGGGACAGCGCCCACCCGTCGGCTGAGGTGGTGGCCGAGGAGATCACCAAGGACCGGCCGGGCCAGCAACTGGTGCTGGATCGGCTGCTGGACCTGATGCTGGTGTCCGCGCTGCGCTCGTGGTTCGACAACCCGCTCGCCGGGGCACCCGCCTGGTGCCGCGCGATGGACGACCCGGTGGTGGGCACCGCGTTGCGGCTCATGCACGACACCCCGGCCCACCCGTGGACGGTGGCGAACCTCGCGGCCAAGGTCGGCGTCTCACGGGCCGCGCTCGCCCGGCGGTTCACCGCGCAGATCGGCGAGCCGCCGATGGCCTACCTCACGAGCTGGCGCATCGCACTGGCCGCGGACCTGCTGCGGGGGACCGGCCACACCGTCGACACGATCGCCAGGAAGGTCGGCTACGCGAACGCCTTCGCGCTGAGCGTGGCGTTCAAGCGCCTGCGCGGCGTACGCCCCAGCGAACACCGGAGCCGGACCGGGCAGTAACGCGAGCGCTCCCCGACGTGGGACGGGCCGCCGTTCCGGCTGGTCTACGAGAACCCGGGGTTCCGCGTCTACCAGCTCACACCACCGGGTACGTGAGGTCCTTGGGCCTGCCGCGGAAGAGGGCGCGCTCGAGTTCGTCGGCGGCGCGGCCGTGGCGCCGGGCCCAGCGGGCGAGCAGGTCGCAGTAGCGCTGGTAGGTCTGCGCGGACCAGTTCCCCGTGGGCAGGGACTTCCAGTCGGCGTGATCGCGCAGCGCCATGGCCACCACGCTGTCGAGGATCAGGCACGGGTGGTCGGGCGCGCCACCACCGGCGAAGTAGAGGAACTTGGTGAAGAAGGCGGGGCCGAGCCAGGGAATCACGTTGCGCTGTACCGGTCGCAGGAGGGTGTAGGCCGCGGCCGGGGCGTGGCGGGACAGTTCCCGGGCTTCGGTGAGCACGTCCTTGATGAGGGCCGTCTCGTCGCGGATGCTGTCGAGTCGGCGGGTGTTGTTGCGCAGGTAGTGCCCCGAGCCCCACGCCAACGCGCGCCACAACAGGGTGAACACGTCGTCCGCGGCCGACCACACCTCGGCCCGGCTCAGCCGGTCACCGGCGGGTGGCGTGCCGGGCAGGCCGCGGGAGGTGATGGCGTGGTGCCACCACTGCGTCCGGATGGCAATGCTGTGCTGGGCCACGGCGATCGCGCGGGACTGGGCGGGAATGGCCCAGCCAGGCAAGGCCAGGTCGGTGGTCGGCATACCCATGAGTCGCGGACCGGGCACCGGTGTTACCCGCGCGGAACATCCCGCTTGGCAAGTCCCTGGCGTTCGCTCGATGCGGTGTTGAGGTGTGTCGGGGACGCGGGCCCGGTGATCTCTGCCGGACACTGCGGCGGTGATGAACACGTCGATGGAGGATGCCGGCCGTTGCCTGCTGTCCGTGGCCTGGAACATGCGCGGCGGTCACTCGGCCGAGTACAGCCGGAGCCAGGAAATCCGGGACCACCTCCAGCTCGTGTGCCGATCCACCGGGCATGCCGCGTGCGCATGGGCACGCACCCACGGCGCCGGCTCGGCGGCGGACTACCTGCCGTTCCTGCAGCTGGCGGACCTCGCCTACGAGATCGACACCCTGCTGCTCCTGGTCACCAGCCGCCTGGTGCCGGAAGTGGAACGCGACCTGCGGCGGTGGGACGAAATCGAGGCGCTGGTGCTCCGAGCCGAGCGGCTGACCGAACACACCGCCCGCTTCCTCGGCCGATCCCTCACCGCCCCCTGCTGAGCCTTCGCCGTGATGTCACGAATGTGGCTTTGGGGGCGGATTCGGCCCCGAAAGCCACATTTGTGTCGCGGACCGGGGTCGCGGGCGCGGCGCCAGGTGCTGCGACGTTCGACGAGGTAGGTCGCGCCGTGAATGTGGCTTTCACGGCACATTCCGCCGTGAAAGCCACATTCACGGCATGGGCGAGGGCCACCCGACTAGAACGATAGGCGTCGGTCGTTGAGGGGCGTGGTTGTGCGCCGGATGGTCCACCGCCGCAACTCCTCGTCAGTGACGGATCCGGGTGGGCCTGGTCGAAATCGGCCGCCGAGCGTGCACAAGCGCACTACGATGCGTATACATGCACAGCTGAGGGGACGGGTATGGCGATCACCAGCCACGACGTGGCCCGGCTGGCCGGGGTCAGCCAGGCAACCGTCTCGCGCGCGCTGCGGGGCGCGGCCCGTTCGACTTCGACACCGGTTACCGGGCGCTGCCCGTGCTGTGGGCGCAGGAGCCGCGGCCGACCGCGGTGTTCTGCGGCAACGACGTGACCGCGATCGGCGCGCTCAACGCCGCGCTGCGCCACGGGATCCGGATCCCGCAGGAGCTGACGCTGGTCGGTTTCGACGACATCCCGACGGCCGGGTGGGAGTCGTTCGACCTGACCACCGTGCGGCACGACCTGCACGAGATGGCGCGGACGTCGGCGCGCATGCTGGCCGAGCGGATCGACCACCCCGATCTCGCGCCGAGAAGAGCCCTGTTCACCCCGGAGCTCGTGCGCCGGGGCACGCACGCCAAACCCGCCGAGGAGGACCAATGCACCACGTGATCCGGGAAATCCACCCGCCTTCGGGGCCGCGCAACGCCCAGTTCATCGGCGAGCCCTACGGCGCCGACATTTCTTTCTTCCTGGTGGACGCCGAACCGGGCCAGGGCCCGAAGCCGCACCGGCACCCGTACCCGGAGACGTGGATCGTGCGCTCCGGCCACGGCACCTTCTACGCCGAAGGCGACGAAACCGAAGCGGGGCCGGGTGACGTCGTGGTGGTGGGTGCGCACACGCCGCACACCTTCCGCAACACCGGCACCGAACGACTGGAACTGGTGTGCATCCACGCGGCGAGCGAAATGAGCACCGAATGGCTGGAAAGCACCGACCCCATCCCGTAATCCGGGTAAGAATCTCGCCAGGACACGAATGTGGCTTTGGGGGCCGATTCCGCCCCCAAAGCCACATTCGTGTCCTTCGATCGAGTCGAGATGGAGCGGAGGTCCGCGCGTGAAGCGGTTTGTGGCGCCGGTGGCGGTGGGTGTGATCGCCGCGGTGGCGTTCGGGGTTTGGTGGGTCACCACGCGGCACACGGCCACTCCCGAGATCCTCGAAGGCTGGGCGATGCCGGACGCGGGCGGGGTCGCCATTTCCCTGCACGACACCGACGATGACTCGAGCGGGGAAGGCTACATCATCGCCGGAGCGGCGTGGGTCGGCCGGGACAACGCCTGGCACGAAGGAGCAGGCGGCCCCACCTGCGTCGGCACGGACACCACGACGAAGACGCGTGTGCGGCTGGGTGTGGTGCACGCCGAGCCCGGGGAGGGGATCGGTAGGGCCCTCGTGGTGTGGCTCCGCTGCCTCGAGTGATCGCCCGGAATTGTCGGTGTCGCGCGATAGCGTCCGGTGGTGGCAGAAATCCGCTACCTCGTCGGTGACGCGACCAGCCCCCAGCCGGCTGGGCCGTCGATCGTCGCGCACATCTGCAACGACCGCGGTGGCTGGGGCAAGGGTTTCGTGTCGGCGATCTCCCGCCGGTGGCGTGAACCCGAGGCCGCGTACCGGCGGTGGTATCGCGAGCGCGCCACGAACGACTTCGGGCTGGGTGCCGTGCAGTTCGTCGAGGTCGAGCCGGAAACCTGGGTGGCGAACATGGTGGGCCAGCGCGGGGTGCGGACCAGCCGCAGTACCGGCCCGCCCATTCGCTATGACGCGGTCCGTCAGTGCCTGGGTCACCTCGCCACCCGAGCGCGGGACCGGAAGGCAAGCGTGCACATGCCCCGGATCGGCTGCGGCCTGGCCGGTGGGTCGTGGGAGCAGATCGAGCCGCTCGTCCACGGTGAGCTGGTAGATCAGGGCATCCCGGTCACCGTCTACGACCTGAGCTGAGTGGGGGTGTCGATGTCGCGTGCGTTGGTCCTCGGCGGAACCGGCGTAATCGGCCGCGCGGTTGCCCGGCGGTTGCTGGCGGACGGCTGGTCGGTGCACGTCACCGGCCGCGACGAGTCGCGGGTGCCGTCGGAGCTCGGGGACGTCGGGGTTCGGTTCAGTCCCGTCGAGCGCGATGACGAGGTGGCGCTGCGCAGCGTCCTGGGCTCGGGTGTGGATCTGCTGGTCGACTGCCTCTGTTTCACCGCAGGCCACGCACGCTCGCTGATACCGCTGGCCCGGCACGCGACTTCCACGGTGATGATGTCGAGCAGAGCCGTCTACGTCGACCGCGAAGGCAACCACGTCAACTCGCCGGTCGCGCCGCGATTCAATGCCCCGGTGACCGAACAGCAGCCGACGATGGCCCCGGGCTCGATGCCCCACGACTCGCCGGAGGGCTACGGACCGAACAAGGTCGCGGCCGAACAGGCACTGCTCGACAGCGGCTTGCCGGTCACGGTGCTGCGGCCGTCGCAGGTTCACGGGCCGGGTGCCTCGTCGCCGCGGGAGTGGTACTTCCTCAAGCGTGCGCTGGATCGCCGTCCCGCTGTGCTCCTGGCCGGACGGGGCGGCGGTGCTGATCACTCGTCAGCCGCGGTCAACATCGCCGCGCTCGTCGCGCTGGTGGCCGAGCGGCCAGGGCGCCGCATCCTCAACGCCGCCGACCCGGACGTGACGGCAGCGTCGGCGATCTCACGGATCATCGCCGCCGCTGCCGGGCACAGCTGGCGGGGAAGTGCTGCTGGACGACGGCGCCCCACCCGGGCTCGGGCGGCACCCGTGGCATCGGGTGCCGCCGATCGTGCTGAACCTCAGCGCCGCGCAAGCATTGGGCTATCAGCCCGCGGGCAATTACGCGACCACCGTCCAGGAGGAACTGCGGTGGCTGATGTCCTCGCCACCCCGCACTTCCGACCCGGCCGATTTCGATTACGCGGCCGAGGACGCCTACCTGCGTTCTCGCTGACAGGTAGGCGCCCGAGGGTACCGGCGAGTGGTTACCAGGGGTGCCAGGCGCCGTTGAACCACTGTTCGTGGGCGTTGTCGTTGTGGTGGTCGACGTTCCAGTCGTTGGGGTAGTTGTGGATGTGGTTGTGCGGGTAGGTCCAGATGCCCGCCGACTCGTCGCAGACGTAGTCCCAGTGGCAGATGGACTTCACCGGGACGTCGCCGAAGTAGCGGTCCGCGCCGGCGAGGGGGTAGCCAATGATGCCGCCGAAGGGGACGCTGCCGCCGTTGAGGCCGGGCGGGGCCTGCCGCTTGGGGTCGGAGATGAGCACGGCGTTGACGTTGCCGAAGCTCTGCCAGTTCTCCGTCACCCAGACGTGCACCACCGCGGCGCCGAGCGAGTAGCCGACCGCCTTGGCGTGCTGACCGGGGCAGACGTGGCGCTGGTCGCGGATCAGCCGGTTCAGTTCGTTGACCCCGGCCCGGACGCTGGCGCCGTTGGGGATGGCGGTCGGGTAGCCGACGTGCTGCTGGATGTTGCCGGTGAACCCGTCGTTGTTCCAGGAACTGCCGGTACCACCGACCACGATCGTGTAGGTGCCCTCGCACGGGGCTTCCGCCTGCGCGACGGACCCCGTGGCCACGGAAAGCCCCGTCGCGGCGAGCAGGCCGGCCAGTACCAGCGCTGCCTTTCGTATTTTCATCACCGGCGGACCGTAGCGGGAAGCGATGAATTCCTGATGAAACAGAATCCGACTTTCGCAGGTGACGACTCACCGCGGCGCCGCTTACCGTTTCATCCATGCGTCTCGCTGCCACCGCTCTGGTCACCGCCGCCGCGTTGATCGGCCTTTACGCACCCGCCCAGGCCATCATCGACGGCGAGTTCACCGAATCGGCCCCGTGGTCCGCCCGGCTTTACCAAGATGGCGCGGACGGGTACTGCACCGCGACGGTCATCGCGCCGGAATGGATTCTCACCGCCCGCCACTGCATCGGCGGGAATCACCAGTGGGGTTTCCGCGTCGGAAATGTCGAGCACGCCCAAGGTGGTTATGTCGACGCCGCGCCGGGCGGGGTCACGCTGCACGAAAACGCGGATCTGGCGCTGGTGAAGCTGGCCGAAGCCGTGCAGGCGCCGCCGGTTTCGCTCGGCGACCTCGATTCCGTGGCCGACGGTGACACCGTCACCATCCACGGCTGGGGTGACACCGGCGGCGGTCAGCAGTCGCCGCGGCTGAAGAACGCCCGGCTGGAAGTGACCGACGTGCACGCCACCGACGCCTACGACGGCCGTGCGATCAACGGCGACCGCATCAACGGGGTGTGCGGCAGCGGCGACTCCGGCGGCCCGATGTTCAACGCCGCCGGTGTGCAGGTCGGCGTGCTCTCCACCGGCAACAGCACGAGCTGCCAGTACACCCACGTCGGCGCCTACCGTGACTGGATCAGTTCGGTCACCACCTGACCTTGCCGCTGCGGCCATCCCACGCCTACAGTGCTAGGTAACTAGCTAAATGGAGGCCGTGGTGCTGGAGTTCCACCTGGACGCCCGTTCGGGGCTGTCGCCGTACCAGCAGCTCGTGCGCCAGGTCCGGCACGCGCTGCGCCTGGGCCTGCTGCACGAAGGTGATCAGCTGCCGAAGGTCAAGGACGTGGTGGCGGCGCTGGCCATCAATCCCAACACGGTGCTCAAGGCCTACCGCGAACTCGAGCACGACGGGCTGGTCGCGGCGCGTCCGGGGGTGGGCACGTTCGTGACGGCGACGTTGTCCGGTGGCTCCCCGGCGGCGCTGGCCCCGCTGCGCCAGGATCTGCGCCGCTGGCTGGTGAAGGCGCGGCGCGCGGGGCTCGACGACGAGAGCATCGAGGCGTTGTTCGCCGACACGTTTCACGCTTCCGCCAGGGAGGGCATAGCGTGACCGTGCTGCGCGCGAGGGGGCTCGGCAAGAGGTACCGGCGCCGCTGGGCGCTGGCCGGGTGCGCGCTGGACATCCCCGCCGGTCACGTCACGGGACTGGTGGGGCCGAACGGTGCCGGCAAGTCCACGTTGCTCCGTCTCGCGGCCGGGATGCTGGCGCCGACGACGGGCACGATCGAGGTGTGCGGCGGGGTGCCGGGCAGCGGACCGGCGCAGCTGGCGAAGGTGGGGTTCGTCGCGCAGAATTCGCCTGTCTACCCGACGCTGACCGTGGAGGACCATCTGCGACTCGGCGCGCGGCTCAACCCGGGCTGGGACGCGACCCTGGCCCGTGACCGGGTCGAGCGGATCGGACTGGACCCGGGGCAGCGAGCCGGACGGCTTTCCGGTGGTCAGCGGGCGCAGCTGGCGTTGACGCTCGGCATCGCGAAGCGTCCCGAACTGCTGCTGCTCGACGAACCGGTCGCGGCCCTGGATCCGCTGGCGCGCCGGGAGTTCCTGCAGGACCTGATGGCGTCGGTGGCCGAGCACGGGCTCAGCGTGGTGATGTCCTCCCACCTGGTCACCGACCTGGAGCGGGTCTGCGACCACCTGATCGTGCTGGTGGATTCGCAGGTGCGGCTCACGGGTGAGGTCGAAGACCTGCTCGCCTCGCACCACCGCCTCAGCGGCCCCCGCCGTGATCTGGGCACGCTGCCCGGCGACCAGAAGGTCATTTCCGCGAGCCACACCGAACGCCAGACCACGCTGCTCGTCCGCACCGAAGGCCCGATCCTCGATCCGGCCTGGACGGTCGGCGGGCTGGGGCTGGAGGACCTGGTGCTGGCGTATCTGCGCGGTCCGGGCGCGGAGGCGCCCCGCGCGCTGGAGGTCGTGCGATGACCTGGTTGGCGTGGCGGCAGTTCCGTATCCCGGCGTTGTCGGTGTACGCCGGGATCGCCGTGGTCGCGGTGCTTCTGCTCGTCGGCCGCGGAACGGTCGGCGAGCAGAAGGAATTGTTCTATCGCGGCGGGCAGATCGCGCTCTACGCCCTGCCCGCCGCGCTCGGCGCGTTCTGGGGCGTGCCGATGATCACGCGCGAGCTGGAGACCGGCACGCACAACCTGGCGTGGAACCAGACCGTCACGCGGACCCGCTGGCTCGCGGTCAAGCTGGCGCTCGGCGTGGTGGCGGCCATGGTCGCCACGGGGTTGCTGAGCGCGGTGGTCAGCTGGTGGGCCGCGCCCATCGACGGTGCCGCTGCGACGGATCCCGGCAGTTCCTATGAGCCGCGCATCGCGGTCGCCATCTTCGCCGCGCGCGGGGTCGCGCCGGTCGGGTATGCCGCGTTCGCGTTCGTGCTCGGCGTCGCGGTCGGGCTCGTGGTGCGCCGCACGGTGGCGGGTATGGCGGTGGTGCTGGTCGTGTTCGCCGCCGTGCAGGTGGCGGTGCCGCTGGCGGTGCGCCCGCACCTGCTGCCGGCGACCGAGCAGGCGGTCACGCTGACCGCGGAGGTCATCGAAGGTGTCCGGACGGAGGAAACCGCCGGTGGGCAGGTGCCCGTCTCGCTGGCCGTGGCCCGGCCGTCGGGGGCTTGGGTTCTGGCCGACGAGACCGTGGACCGGGACGGCACCGCGATCAGCCCCCTGCCCGAGGCGGTGCGTGGTTGCTCGCCGGAACCGCAGCCAGGGGTGATACCGGACTTCGAACGGTCGCACGCGTGCTTCGCGCAACTGGCCGATCTCGGGTACCACCAGCGCCTGGTCTACCAGCCGGGCGAGCGGTTCTGGCCGCTGCAGTGGCTCGAAACGGCGCTGTTCCTGGCTATGTCGGTTTTGCTGACGTGGTTCTGCTTCCGGCGGCTGCGTCACGTGTCCTGACGCCTCAGTCCCACGGCAGGCGAGCAGCAGTGCGATTGAACAAGAGCATCCGCAGCGTCGAAAGCCCACCTGTCGGTCTTCTCGCTACCAGCGACCACGCACAAACGGCGCTCGCGATCTCGACTTGAGAGCCAAGGTCACCTGAGCCCGTGTTCGTCCAGCCAGGTGGCGATGGCGGCGGCGACCGCTTCGGGCTGGTCTTCCGGGGTGTGGTGCCCGGCGACGAGATCGTGGTGGGCGAGGTCGAGCCCGGCGATGTTCGCGGCGCACCAGTCGATGAGGTCCTGGCTCAGCATGGTGTCGAAGCCGGGGCGGAAGGTGATCAGCAGTTTGGGGACCTCGGGGGTGGTGGCGAGCCAGTGGTCGTAGCGTTCGACGCGGCGCACCACGTCGGCGGGCTCGCCGTCCAGTGGCATCATGCGGGCCCAGCGCAGCAGCGGCAGCCGGCTTTCGCTTGTCGGGTACGGCCGCCGGTAGGTCTCGAGGTCCTCGCCGGTGAGCCGGGCGGACGACTGTGGCAGGGCCTCGATGAACGCGTTCTGTTCCTGCATCATCGCCTCTCCCACGCCGGGGGTCTTGATGGCGCGGAACAGTTCGCGCGCGGCTTCGGGGAACTCCGCCCAGGTCATCGGCTTGACGATGGTCTCGGTGAAGGCGATGCCGCGCACCCGGCCCGGGTGGCGCGCGGCCCGGTCGAAGGCCAGCGCGCCACCCCAGTCGTGGCCGACGAGCACCACTTCGTCCAGGTCCAGCGCGTCGAACCAGGCGTCGAGGTAGCGGGCGTGGTCGGCGAAGGTGTAGCCGACGGGCGGTTTGCCGGACTCGCCCATGCCGATCAGGTCCGGCGCCAGGCGCCGCCCGGGGTCGCCGACCGCGGGCAGCACGTGCCGCCACAGGTGGGACGAGGTGGGGTTGCCGTGCAGGAAGACGATCGGCGTGCCGGTGCCGAGTTCGCGGTGGGTCATGGTCGAGTCGAGTACACGCATCGGGCGACTCATTTGAACGCGGCGGAGTTGCGGGCGGCCCAGTCGGCGAAGTCGCGTGGTGGCCTGCCGAGGACGCGTTCGACGTCGGCGCTGACCTCCTGCTCGGCGGGCAGCGGTGTGCCGAGGATGTCCAGGGTGGCTTCGGCGACGGGTTCGGGCATGTATCCGAGCATCTGGGCGCGGGCCTCGGCGCGGGTCTGTTCCTGGAAGCCCACGGGTTCGCCGAGCGCGTCCGCGAGCGCGGCGACCTGCTGTCGTGGCGTGATCGGTTCCGGGCCGGTGAGCACGTAGGCCTGGCCGTGGTGCCCGGGCCGGGTGAGGGCCGCGGCGGCGATTCCGGCGATGTCGGCCGGGTCGACGGTCGGCAGGGCGATGTCGGCGAACGGCGCGGCGACCAGCCGCCGGGTCCGGATGGTCTCGGCCCAGGCGAAGGTGTTGCTGTGGAAGCCGCCAGGGCGCAGCAGTGTCCATTCCGGACTCCCCGCGGTGACGGCGGCCTCGTGGACGGCGGGGTGCCTGCCGGTGGCCACGCCCTGGGAGGACAGCAGCACGATGCGCCCGATCCCGGCGTCCAGCGCGGTTTTCACGACCTCGGTGAGGTCGATATCGGGGCTGGCCATCAGGAACAGCGCTGAGGCGCCGGCGAGTGCGGGCCGCAAGGTCTCCGGTTGTCGCAGGTCGGCGTGGTGCTGCCGCACGCCGGGGATGGTGTTCGTCCGTGATACCGCTGTCACCTGCTCGCCCACGTCGGTCAGGGCTTGCACGAGCGGCCGTCCCACGTTGCCCGTCGCTCCGGTCACCACGATCATGTTCGCTCCCTCGGTTCGGTGTGCGAGGGACGTTACTGGCGCCGATATAGTAGGTACCTAGAGGAAAGTACTGGGAGAGGCGGCGGACTGTGATCGAGCACACCACGACCCCGGAGCTGGCCTGCCCGATCGCGCCGGTGGTCGACATCGTGTTCAGCCGCTGGACCACGCCGATCCTGTGGGCGCTGCACGAGTACGGGCGGCAGCGGTTCGTGGAGCTGGAGCGTCGCATCGCCACGATCACGCCGAAGGTGCTCACGCAGCGGCTGCGCCGGCTCGAGCGGGACGGGCTGGTCGTGCGCACCTACCACGCGGAGGTCCCGCCGCGGGTGGAGTACGAGATCAGCGAGCTGGGCCGCAGCCTGGCGCCGTTGTTCGCCGCGCTGTCGGAGTGGTCGGTCAACCTGCCCGAGGTCGAGCGGGCCAGGACCGACTACGACGCTCGCGGCGGGCGTCGCTGAACCCGGCTGCAGCGCCCGCCGCGGTGCCGGCCACTTACCGGTGTGATGACCGCGAGAAGCAAACGGGTGCCGGTGGCTGACCACGCATCCGATACCGAGTTGTGGCGGCGCGCGGCCCTGGGGGATCAGGACGCTTTCGCCACGCTGTTCGAGCGCCACGTGCAGGCGGTGTGGAACCACGCCTACCGGCTGACCGGCTCCTGGCCGGTGGCCGAGGACCTGGCGTCGGCGACCTTCCTGATCGCCTGGCGCAAGCGGGCCGAGGTGACGCTGGTGAACGAGTCGGCGCTGCCGTGGCTCTACACCGTGGCGGGCAATCTGGCGCGCACCGAGCACCGCAGTTCGGCGCGCCGGTTGCGGCTGGTGCGCAAGGCTGGGCCGCTCGCGGAGGTGTCCGACCACGCCGACTCGGTGGTGGACCGGGTGATCGCGGGTGACCGGTTGCGGGAGCTGGCCGCCGCGGTGGCCCGGCTGCCGACGGCGCAGCGGCGGGTGGTTCAGCTGTGCCTGCTCGGTGAGCTGCCGGTGCCCGACGCCGCGGTACTGCTCGGCCTGGCCGAATCCTCGGTCCGGTCGCACCTTTCCCGGGCACGTGCCCGCCTGCGGACGGAACTGGAGGAGACCCGGTGAACGACTTCGACCTGCCCGCACGGCGGGAACTGCCGGACGAGGTGCGCGACAGCATCCGGCTCAAGCTGAGCGAGGGGATGGACCAGCCGCGACGGCGTTCGTGGCGGCGCCCGGCGCTGGCCGCGGCCGCTGTGGCGGTGCTGGCCGCGGGCGCGCTGGTGGCGACCGGTGACTTCCGGGCGCCGGACGACGTGGCACCGGCCACGGCGCCGCCATCCGGTGTCCCTTCGGAGACCGCGCTGGTCGACGAGGCGCTCGACCGCTGCTGGGCGGCGCTCGGCGCGGCGGGCAAGGCGGACGGCTTCCCGGACCGAAGCACCTGGATACCGGTGCGCGACATCAAATCCCAGGTCTACGCGCCGTTCCAGGTGACAGTGCTGTCCCGCGCCGAGGGCAAGCCGCTGGTGTGCGACACCACGGAGACCACGGTGACGGTGTCGGACCCGAACGCCGTGCCACAGTACGCGCCGGGCACCTCGACCGCGGTGCTGCTGGCCACCCCGGGCGGGCTGATCGCCGGAGTCGCCGGTGGCCCGGGGATGCTCCGGCTGGTCTACCCGCAGGGCTCGAGCGCGGTCGGTATCGAGCCGGTGGACGGCCTGTTCGCCTACCCGATGTCGGAACGCCCGTCGAGCGGCACGCTGACTTTCGACGACGCGGAACTGACGTTGCCCGCGCCCGCGCTGAGCGTGGTCGACCGGCCGACGCCCGGGGTGGACCGGACCAGCGACCGGGGCCGCCTGCTGGGCGACTGCCTGGCCGGGGCGCACGACGCGACGCTCGATCCGGGGAGTTTCCAGCCGGGTGCTTCCCTGTCCCAAGGACCGACCACGGTGGTGGTGGGCTCCTTCGGCCAGCGGTTCGTCTTCTGCGCCCAAGCCCCGGGGAAGATCCTGTCGAACGACGTGGTGTTGTCCCAGCCCACCGCGGTGCGCGCGGTCCGGGGGTTCACCAACGGCATCAACGCCGCGCCCGAGTCGGTGGGTCAGGAGGTCATCGGTGGTTTCGTGCCGCCGGAAACCACGCGGATGGAGGTGCGGCGCGCGAACGGCAAGCCGACGCTGACACCGGCGGTCGTGGGCGGCACGTTCGTCACCGTGCTGCCCGAGGACTTCGGGCGGCAGGGGGAGAACGTGACCATCGCCCTGTACGACGCGCGGGACGAGCTGATCCTCGAGGAGCCCGCGCTGTTCCCGGCGGCGGGCTAGCGCGGTTTGAGCTGCCGCAGCGTGAAGCCGCGGCCTGCCGGGTCCAGCGCCCGGGTCGCCTGTTTGAACAGGTACTCGGCGCGTTCGTAGGACAACCTGCGGCGGCCGGTCTCCGGGCAGAGATCGGCCGCCGCGGGCGTGCGGGCGGGGCCGGGGCGGCGGTCGGCGAGGAACAGCGGGCCGCGGGTGCGGCCGTCGAGCAGCTGGGGGAGCAGGCGGGCGGTGCCGGAGCGCCAGGTGACCCAGGTGCCGCCGACCCGGGCGCGGCGGTCGTCGAGGTCGAGGTGCTCGATGTCGAGGGAGAGCACGGTCCGCACGCCGGCGCCGGATTCGTGCAGCAGCCGCCAGAGGGTCCGCTCCCGCAGGGGCTGGTCGCCGGACCAGAGCGCCTCCAACTCGGCCGGTGCCATCGACGGGGTGCGCGGGCGGGTTTCGGCTCGGCGCTCCAGGCCCGCGGCGATGTCGGGCATCCCGGCCCAGGCGGCGAACGAGCGCAGCGCCGAGCGGTGCCGGTTCCAGGTCTTGGCCGCCGATTCGCCCCAGGCGGTGGTGCACACGCGGGCGAGCTGGTCGGCGGTGAGCGTGGCCAGGGGCAGCTGGTCGCCGAGGGTGGTGCGCAGGCGCCGCAGGGTCTGGCCGTAGGAGCGCACGGTCTGCGCGTCGAGGGTGTCACGGGCGAGGAAGTCCTCGGCGGCCTCGGCGAGGGTGATCACGGGTGCGCCACCGGCGGGCAGGCCGTCGGCGCGGCGCAGCAGGAAGGCGCGTTCGGCGGCGTTGCGGGTCAGCGCGGCGGCGCGCTGGAACTCCAGCCGGGCCTCGTCGTTGCGGCCGAGTTCGGCCAGCAGGTCGCCGCGGACCCCGGGCAGCAGGTGGTAGTCCTGCAGGGCGGGGTCGGACAGCAGCGCGTCGGCCATGGCCAGCCCGGCCGCGGGACCGTGGGCCCTGCCGTAGGCGACCGCGCGGTTGAGCTGGACGATCGGGGTGGGCAGCAGCCGGACGAGCGCGTCGTAGAGGGTGGCGATCTGCCGCCAGTCGGTGTCCTCGGCGGTGCGTGCCTGGGCGTGGCAGACCGCGATGGCGGCCTGCAGCACGTACGGGCCGGGTTTGCCGCCTGCTTCGCGGGCGCGCAGCATCGCGGTGAACCCGCGGCGGATGAGCAGGCGGTCCCAGCGGCCGCGGTTCTGCTGGTGCAGCTGGACCGGCTCGCCGGACGGGCCGGTGCGCGCGGCCGAGCGGGATTCCTGGATCTCCATCAGCGCGACCAGGCCGTGCACTTCGGCTTCGCCGGGGGCGAGCCTGGCCAGCAGCCGCCCGAGCCGCAGCGCCTCCAGGGTCAGGCCGGGGCGCAGGAGGTCGTCGCCGGAGGTCGCGGAGTAGCCCTCGTTGAAGATCAGGTAGATGACCTCGAGCACCGAGGAGAGCCGTCCGGCCAGCTCGGCGGGGCCGGGCAGGTCGAACGGCACGCGTTCCTCGGCCAGCGTGCGTTTGGCGGTGGCCACGCGCTGAGCGATCTTCGGTTCGCTGAGCAGGAAGGCCCTGGCGATCTCGGCGGTGGTGAGCCCGCCGAGCAGGCGCAGGGTCAGTGCCACCCGGGCCGGGGCGGGCAGCACCGGGTGGCAGGACAGGAACATCAGGCGGAGCACGTCGTCCTGTTCGGGCTCCGCCGCCACCGCGGCGGTCTCGGTCTCGGCGGTCTCGACGGTCTCGTCGAGTTCGCCGAGCCGCCGGGACCGCCGCAGGTGATCGATCGCCCGCCGCTTGGCCACGGTCATCAGCCAGGCGCCCGGGTTGTCCGGGACGCCTGCCTCCGGCCACTGTTCGAGCGCGGCCACGAGCGCGTCCTGCGCCATTTCCTCGGCGAGGCCGACGTCGTGGACCAGCCGGGTCAGCCCGGCCACGATCCGGGCCGACTCCAGCTTCCAGACCGCGTCGATCGAGCGGTGGGCGTCCATCACCGGCTCACGCGAAGACCTGCTGGATCACGCTGCGGCTGTTGCCGACCATCTTGACGAACCGCCGCGCGATCTCCACGACCTCTTCCTCGGTGCGGACCTCCACCAGCGCGAACCCGGCCACGGACTCCTTGGCCTCGGCGAACGGGCCGTCGGTGACGGTGACCTCGCCGTCGTTCTCCTGGACCTCGATGCCGGTGGGGGCCAGGCCGCCGGTGGCCAGCAGCACGCCGGAGGCGGTCAGTTCCTCGATCCACGCGCCCATCTCGGCTTCGAGGTTCGGGTTGGTGGTCTCGCCGGTCGGGGTGGACATCATCAGGTAGCGCATCGCCATCTCCTTCGTTCGGGTGCCTTCGCTGACGCGTCGAACCACCCATGTGACAGGGAATGTAGCCGTTCCCTGTCACATCCCGGCCGCGACGCGTCAGCAGCACCCACCGAAAACGAAAGGTCCGGCCATGATCGCCACCGCTTCCCCCGCCACTTCCTCGACCAAGGCCTCCACCCGCTCCCTGCTCACCTGCGCGGTCGTCGCGGCGCCGCTGTGGGCGTCGGTCTCGCTGGCGCAGGCCGCCAGCCGCGACGGGTTCGACCTGACGCTGCAGCCGCTGAGCATGCTCAGCACCGGCCCGTCGGGCTGGCTGCAGATCACCAACTTCCTGGTGAGCGGCGTGCTCATGGTGCTCGGCGCGGCCGGGCTGAGCCGGGTCCTGCCGGGCCGCTGGGCGGCGAGGCTGCTCGCCCTCAGCGGCGCCGGGGTGATCGGAGCGGGCGTGTTCACCATGGACCCGGCCGACCCGTTCGGCGGCGCGAGCCTGCTGCACCTGCTGGCGGGCACGCTCAGCTTCGCCACCCTGATCGCCGCCTGCCACGTGCTGGGCAGGCGGTTCGGCCGGGCCGGGAAGCGCCGCCACGCCGTGGCCTCGCACGTCGCCGGCGCCGCGTTGCTGGCCGGTGACCTGTGGGCGATGAGTGGCGGCGTCGCCGGCTCGCTGACCCTGGCCATCGGCTGCATCACCGCGCAGCTCTGGATCTCCTTCGTCGCCGCCCAGTACCGCTGACCTTCACCCCCCGCTCTGGAAAGGACCGGAAACCATGCCCAAGTTCGCCACCGTCGAGGCCTACCGCGACTCCCTACCCGCCGCCCAGCAGGACCTGCTCGGCAAACTCCTGCCGCTCATCGACGCCGAGTTCCCCGGCGCCGGCGCCGTCTGGCACGGCCACCCCGTCTGGAGCCTGGGCGCGACACCCGGCCAGAAGCCGGTCTGCTTCGTCAAGGCCTACGCCGGGCACGTGAGCTTCGGCTTCTGGCAGGGGCAGTCGATCACCGATCCGTCCGGGCGGCTGACGGCCGGGGCACAGGAGATGGCGAGCGTGAAACTGCGCGAGGTGGCCGATCTCGACAGCGCGCTGTTCGCCGAGTGGTTGCGCCAAGCGCGCGAACTCGCCGGTTGACCCTGACACGGTGTCAGGTCCTAGAACTGCCGCCATGGACTACCAAGGCAACGTTCCCTACTGCTACGCCGACTCCCTCTCGATGCTGTTGTCGGTGCACGGCGAGCGGGTGCGCCCCGGGCTGATCGAGCCGCTCACCGGCGTCGGGCTCGGGGCGCTCCGCGTGCCGGACGGGCGCACCTACTTCAGCGCGATCACCCCGCCCCAGGGCCTGGACGCCGCGCTGCGGCTGCTCGGCTGCGACTTCACCGGCACCTGCGGCCCCGACGACGTCCCGGTCGAGGAGATCCTGCGTGAGGAACTCGCGACCGGGCCCGTGCTGCTGGGACCGCTGGACATGGGGCACCTGACCTACGTGCCCTGGCACCGCGACGTCCCCGGTGCCGATCACTACGTGGTCGCCTACGACCTCGACGACGAAGGCGTGCTGCTGCAAGACCCGGCCGGGTTCCCGTGCGCCCGGCTCGGTTTCGCCGACCTGGAGGCGGCCTGGCGGGCCGAGCGGGTCGACTACGAGCACGGTGTCTACCAGCGCTGGACGCGGATCGGCCCGCCGCGGGAGGTCGTCTACGACGAGGCGAGGGCGTTCTTCAGCGGCATCTACCGGGACAACCCCGGCGCCGGTGAGGTGATCCGCGCGCTGGCCGCGGACCTGCGCGGGCCGGTCGACCCGGCGACGGCCGGGTTCCTCACCGGGTTCACGCTGCCGCTGGGCGCGCGCCGGGCGCTGGACTTCGCGGTGCTGTTCGAGCAAGGCGGCGACCACCGGCTCGCCGCGGTGAAGAACGAGCAGGCGCACCTGTTCGCCCGGGCGCGGGCGGCCGGGTTCCGGGAGGGGTGGGCCGAGGCGGCCGACGTCCTCACCGAGCTCGCGGGCTGCGAAGACACCGTCGAACGCCTCCTGCTCAAAGATAAACCGAGCACGCGGTCTATTATTCGGTGACATGACGCGCACCTCCTCCTCGACCGTGGTCGCGCTCGCTCCCGGCTGGCGGGTGCTGGGCTGGCTGCTCTGCCCGCTGCTGGGCGCGGCGCTGCTGTGGGGGCTCAAGCTCGCCGCCGGCTGGGTGAGCACGCTGGCCTGGTTCCCGTTCCAGGGACCGTTCCGGCTGGTGGAGTCGATCCCGGAGCCCGCGGCCACACTCGGCGCGCTGGGCCTGGGCGCGGTGGCCGGCCTGGGGCTGGCGCTGCTCGGCGAACTGGACCTGCTCAGCCTCGACATCGGCACCTCCGGGGTCGAGCTGCGCCGGGGCGGGCAGAGCCGGCGGTTCGACCGCGGCTCGGTCGGGGCGGTGTTCTTCGACAGCGGCAAGCTCGTGCTGCTGGGTACCGGCGGCGACGAACTCGCGCGCGAATCGTCGGACCTGAGCAAGGCCCGCGTGCGCGCGGCGTTCGAGGACCACGGCTATCCCTGGCACGCCGACGGTGACCCGTACCGCGAGGACTACCGGCTCTGGGTGGAGGGCACACCGGAGTTGTCCGACCGGGCCAACGCGCTGCTGCGGGCACGCAAGGAGGCGCTGGCCAAGGACCAGGGCGACGAGGCCAAGGAGCTGCGCCGGGAGCTGGTGAAGGCCGGGGTGTTCGTCCGCGAGGAGAAGAAGCGCCAGTACTGGCGGACGAGCCCGGACCGACAGCGCTGACAGCGGCCGTCAGCCGGTGGTGCGCGGATGGTCAGCGTCACCGCCGAGCCTGGGGCCATGACGAAGAAGATCCTGATCTCCGGCGCCAGCGTGGCCGGCCCCTCACTGGCCTACTGGCTGCACCGGTACGGCTTTTCCGCGACCGTCGTCGAGCGCGCGCCGGGCCTGCGTGGTGGCGGGTTCGCGGTGGACTTCCGCGGGGATGTGCACCTGCGGGTGCTGCGTGAGATGGAGTTGCTCGACGAGGTCCGGCGGCGCCAGACCAACATGGGCGACCAGGTGGTCGTCGACGGGCGGGGACGGCAACTGGCGAAGCTGCCCTCGGCGTTCATGAGCGGCGACGTCGAGATCGAGCGCGACGAACTCAGTCGGCTGCTCTACGACCGCACCCAGGACCACACCGAGTACCTGTTCGGGGACTCGATCGCGTCGATGACCGAGAGCGCCGACGGCGTGCACGTGAGCTTCGAGCACGCCGAGCCGCGCACGTTCGACCTGGTACTCGGCGCGGACGGGCTGCATTCGAATGTCCGGGCGCTGGCCTTCGGGCCGGAATCGCGGTTCATCCGTCACCTCGGGTACTACGTCGCCGCGTTCGACATCCCCAACTTCCTCGGCCTCGACCACACGGGCCTGATGTACAACGAGCCGGGTCTGGGGGCGAGCATGGGCAGTGCGGGCGGCAAGACCGACGGCGGGTTCGTCTTCCCGTCCGAGCCGCTCGAATACGACCGGCGTGACCTGGACCAGCAGAAGCAGCTGGTCGCGGACCGCTGCGCGGGCGCTGGCTGGGAGGTGCCGCGGCTGCTGGAGGCGATGTGGGCGGCGCCGGAGCTGTACTTCGACTCGATCAGCCAGGTGCGGATGCCCCACTTCCAGCGCGGCCGGGTCGCGCTGGTCGGGGACGCCGGGTACGGCGCGACCCTGGGCGGGCTGGGCACGGGCACCGCGATGGTCGGCGCGTACGTGCTGGCCGGGGAACTGGCGCTCGCGCGCGGCGATCACCGCGTCGCGTTCCCGCGCTACGAGGAACTGATGCGTGACTACGCCGCGGGCTGCCAGAAGCTGGCCGAGGGCGCGGGCCCGTTCCTCGCCCCGCCGACGAAGTTCAGGATCTGGCACCGCAACCAGATGTACCGGGTGCTGGCGTGGCGGCGGCTGGCCGGGATCTTCGACAAGCTGACCACCAAGGCGGCCAGGAACATCACGCTCCCGGACTACCGGCCCGCACCGCGCTCGGCGGCACCCCGCGAACCCGCTTGAACGCGGCGCTGAAGGCGAACGCGTCCGCGTAACCGACCTGCCGCGCGATCGAGCCGATGCTCGCCCCGGACTCGGCGAGCAGGCCCGCGGCCAGCGTCATCCGCCAGCCCGCGAGGTAGCTCATCGGCGGTTCGCCGACCAGCGCGGTGAACCGCCGGGCGAACGTGGCGCGGGACAGCCCGGTCGCACCGGCCAGCGACGCCACCGTCCACGCTTCGGCGGGCCGCTGGTGCACCAGGCACAGCGCGTGCCCGATCTCCGGGTCGGCCAGCGCCCGGTACCCGGCGGGCGCGCGGGTGCCGGGGGTGGAGAACCAGGTGCGCAGGACGCGGATGAGCAACAGGTCCAGCAGGCGGTCGAGCACGGTCTGCTGGCCGGGTTCGTCGCGGCTGATCTCGACGGCGAGCAGGGCCAGTGCCGGATCGTCGCCGGCGGGCACGGTCAGCACGCCCGGCAGCGCGGCGAGCACCGGGCCGGCGGTCGGGCCGCGCATCGAGTAGGTGGCGGTGGCCAGCAGCGCGGAGCCGCCGGGGGTGCCGTAGGTGCGGGTGCCGAGCTTGAACCGGTCTCCGGCGGTGGCGGCGCCCTCGGCCGCGGCGTAACACTGGTTGCGCCCGTCGATGACCACCCGGGGTGTGGTGTCGCGGTGGTCGGCGATGGTGAAACCGCCGCGCACCAAGGCGATCTCCCCGGCTTCGAACCGGACGGGGTCGCCGCCGTCGCGCCGGATCCAGGCGGCGCCGTCGTCCAGGGTCAGCAGCATCAGCGGCCGCGGGTCGTCGAAGCGCAGGCCCCACGGCGGGGAGCAGACCGAGCGCACGAACACCGAGCCGTGCGCGCGAACGGTGGCGAGGTAGTCGTCGAGCGGGTCCACGGCTGAGACGATGCCACAGGCATCGGCGCTTTTCGACCATGGTCCGTCTCAGTCGCGGCTGGTGGGGTGGTCCCATGACGAACACACCGATTCTCGTGCTCGGCGGTCTGGGCAAGACGGGCCGCCGGGTGACCGGCCGCCTCGAAGCCCGCGGGCTGGCGGTCCGGCCGGTTTCCCGGTCCACCCCGATCCGCTTCGACTGGGCCGACGAGTCCACTTGGGACGCCGCACTGGCCGGCACCGGCGCCCTCTACCTCGTGCCACCGGCGGAACGCTGGGGCACCACGCCGATCGCGCGGTTGCTGGCCCGCGCCGGACAGCGCCGCGTGGTGCTCCTTTCGGCCAGGGGCGCCGATTTCGCCGGTGAACCCGTGCACGAGCGCGAGCTCCGGGAGAGCAGTCCGGAGTGGACGATCCTGCGGCCGTCGTGGTTCGCGCAGAACTTCAGCGAGGGCGAGTTCGCGGCGGGCATCGACGCGGGCAGGCTGGCCCTGCCGACCGGGGACGGCCGTGACGCCTTCGTCGACGCCGAGGACATCGCCGACGTCGCGGTCGCCGCGCTGACCGAGGACGGGCACGCCGGGCAGGTCTACGAGCTGTCCGGCTCGGAGCCGCTGTCCTTCCCCGAGGCGGTCGCGCGGATCGCCGAGGCGAGCGGCCGCCGGATCGAGTTCGCCCACTGCACCCCGGCCGAGTTCGCCGCGACCGTGCCCGGCCCGCTCGGCGAACTGCTGGCGACCCTGCTCGCCGGGGTCGCGCGGAACGTCGGTGACCACGTCAGCGACGGGGTGCGCCGCGCACTGGGCCGCGAACCGCGCTCGTTCGGGGACTTCGTCGCCCGGACGTTCGCCTCAGAGCCCGTCGAGGCCTGAGCGCAGCAGGCCGAACGCCTGATCGGCTTCGGCGGCGGCCGCGAGATAGCGCTTCGCGGCCGCCTCACCGGCGGTGATGTGCCGGTGGTTCTCCAGTGCGAGCAGGCGCTGCACGGTGACGATCTGCCCGGCGGCCAGGCGCGGCGCCAGCCCGCTGCGGCCGGTCACCTCGCGCAGCGCGGTGGTCAGCGCCTCGATGGAGTGGTCGTTGAACCGGGACATGCCCGCCACCAGCGCCGGGGTGTCGTAGATCAGCCGGTTGAGCGCGAGGACCTCGGGTTCGTCGCAGAGTCCGGTGATCGGGTCCCGCCGCTCCAGCCCGGACAGGAAGTGGGCGTGCAGCGCGGCCAGCGGCGGCTGCCCGGCCGCGGCGCGCACCACGTCGGCGGCTTCCTCGCGGTGATCGGCCAGCCGGTCGATCACCAGGTCCTCCTTGGCGGGGAAGTACTTGAACAGGGTCGGCTTGGACACCTCCGCGGCGGCGGCCACCTCGGCCACCGAGACCCGATCGAAGCCGGAGCCGAGGAACAGCGAGATCGCCGCATCCGAGATCGCCTGGCGTGTGCGCAGCTTCTTCCGCTCCCGAAGGCTCATGGGCGCATGCTAGCCCTCCATTGCCCGAGTTTAAAACTTGACCGAGTTAACTTTTGTCTGCCAGTCTCCACGCCATGACCACGACCCCCGCCCGCACCACCCGGTGGCCGGGCTTCGCCCTGCTCTGCACCGCCCAGCTGATGGTGCTGCTCGACACCACGATCGTGAACATCGCCCTGCCAGCCGCCCAGCACGACCTGGGCCTGTCCGACACCGACCGGCACTGGATCGTCACCGCCTACCTGCTCGCCTTCGGCGCCCTGCTCCTGCCCGCCGGACGGATCTCCGACGCCATCGGCCGCCGCCGCGCCCTGCTGATCGGCGTGCTCGGCTTCGGCCTCGCCTCGGCCGCCGGGGGAGCCGCGCTCAACGGCGGCCTGCTCATCGGCGCCCGCGCCGCCCAAGGCGCCTTCGCCGCACTGCTCGCCCCCACCGCGATGGCCCTGCTCACCGCGTTGTTCACCGACCCGGCCGAACGCGGCCGCGCCTTCGGCCGGTTCAGCGCGGTCGTCGGCGCCGGGGGAGCGGCGGGCCTGCTCGCCGGCGGGCTGCTCACCGCGGCACTGGACTGGCGCTGGTGCCTCTACGTCAACGTGCCCATCGCCGCGGTGGCCGCCACGCTCATCCCCGCCCTGCTGCCCGAAACCCCACGCCACCGGCTGCGCCTGGACCCGCTCAGCACCGCGCTCGGCGTCACCGGCGCCGCGGCACTGGTCTACGCGACCACCGGCGAACCGCTCTGGCTCCTGCCCGCCGCCGTGCTGCTGGGCACGTTCGCCCTGCGCCAGGTCAAGACCGCCCATCCGCTGCTGCCGCCCCGCCTGCTCACCGACCGCCGCCGCCTCGGCTCGCTCACCGCGATCGCCACCACGATGGCCGCGATGTTCGGCACCATGCTCGTGCTCACCTACCAGCTGCAGGAAGTGCTCGGCTTCGACCCGCTGCGCACCGGACTGGCCATCCTGCCCGGCACCGCGGTCACCGTGCTCACCGCCTCGCAGCTCTCCGGGCGCCTGATGACCAAGCTCAGCCCGCGCCTGCTCATCGTGCCCGGCATGCTGGTCACCGCCGCCGGGCTGGCACTGCTCACCCAGCTCACCCCGGACAGCACCTACACCGGCGGCATCCTGCCCGCGCAGCTCGTCTTCGGCCTCGGCACCGGGCTGGTCATGTCCCCGAGCATGAACGCCGCGCTCACCAGCGCCGCCCCCGCGGACACCGGGACCGTGTCGGCCCTGCTCAGCACCGCCCAGCAACTAGGCGGCTCGATCGGCATCGCCGTGCTCAACGGCATCGCCACGGCCGCCGCCGGGGGAGCGACCCTCGCCGCCCAGGTCCACGGGCACGCGATCGCCGCCGCCGCGGCCGCGGGCCTGATGCTCGCCGGGGCACTACTGAGCGGGCTGCTCCTCGGCCGTTAGGTAGGCGTCCAGCCGCACGGCCAGCTCCTTCGGCCGGGACAACGGCACGCTGTGGCTCCCGTCGATCACGTCGGGCTCCATCCCGAGCCGTTCCCGCGCCACGCGCCGCAGGAACTCCAGCGGGAAGAACCGGTCGTCCCGGCACGCCAGCAGCCGGGTCGGGACCTCCGGCCACCGCGCGAGCGGCCACGGCCTGCCCAGCGAATCACCCGACTGCGGCCGCCCCTTCGCCAGCGCCTGCTCGGCCAGCTCCGGCGGCACGTCGTGCAGGAACGCGCCGATCGGGTCCGCCTCCATGTCCACAGTGGACTTGTGACCGGTGTTGGCCCACCAGTCCGAAGCCGGCTCACCCGGCCGCGGGATCATGCCCGCCAGCAACACCAGCAACCGCACCGGCAGCCGATCGCAGACCAGGGGAGCGACCAGCCCGCCGAACGAATGCCCCAGCACCACCAGGTCCTCCCGCGCGCCCACCGCGGCCACCACCGCCTCGGCGTACTCGGCCAGCCCGTTCGCCCCGTCCTCGATGGGCAGATCCGGGGCCACCACATCGTGTCCCAGCGCCCGCAACTCCGGCTCGAGCAGGTGGAAGTCCCAGCCGCTGCCGCCGCCACCGTGGATCAGCACAAAGGTCGCCATCCGTCCTCCTCGTCGTGGTTTCACCCACCGACGAACAGCTCCGGCCCGGACCGACACCCGCGGTCAGGAAACTTCCGCGAGCCGCTTCTCCAGGTAGCGCCGCTCCGCGTCGGTCGCCGCCAGCTCCAGCGCCTCCCGGTAGGCCACCGCCGCCTCACCCGCGCGCTCCAGCCGCCGCAGCAGATCCGCCCTCGCCGCGGGCAGCAGGTGGTACCCGGCCAGCTGCCCGCCCCCGGCCAGCTCGTCCAGCAACAGCAACCCGGCCTCCGGGCCCTCCGCCATGCCCACCGCGACCGCCTGGTTCAACCGCACCACCGGCGAAGGCACCACCCGCGCCAGCCGCTCGTACAACGCGGCGATCTGCGCCCAATCGGTGTCCTCCGCCTTCGAAGCCGTCGCGTGGCAGGCCGCGATCGCCGCCTGCAACTGGTACGGCCCCGGCTGCCGCCGCCGCAACGCCGACTCCAGCAGCCGCGTGCCCTCCTCGATCGCCCCGGCGTCCCAGCGCGAACGATCCTGGTCCTCCAGCAACACCAGCTCACCCGCCTCGTCCAGCCGCGTCTCCCGCCGCGCGTCGTGCAACAGCATCAACGCCAGCAACCCCAGCGCCTCCGGCTCGTCCGGCATCAACCCGGCCAGCACCCGCGTCAGCCGGATCGCCTCCGCGCTCAGGTTGCGCCGCACCAGATCCGCACCCGCCGACGCCGAATACCCCTCGTTGAACAACAGGTACAGCACCCCGAGCACCGCGTTCGTCCGCGACGGCAGCAAGTGCGGCGGCGGCACCCGGTAGGGGATCCCGGCGTTGCGGATCTTCCGCTTCGCCCGCACCAGCCGCTGCGACATCGTCGCCTCCGGCACCAGGAACGCCCGCCCGATCTCCGCCGTGCTCAACCCCGCCAGCGTGCGCAACGTCAGCGCCACCCGCGCCTCGAACGGCAACGCCGGGTGACAGCAGGTGAAGATCAACCGCAACCGGTCATCGGGCACCCCGCTCTCGTCCGGCTCCCGGGCCTCCGGCGGCGGCAGAGCCGCCAGCTCCCGGAGCTTGGCCGCACCCACGGCCTCACGCCGCAGCACATCGATGGCCCGGTTGCGCGCGGTCGTGGTCAGCCACGCACCCGGCTTGCGCGGGATCCCGTCCCGCGGCCAGCGGCGCAACGCCGTGGAGAACGCGTCCTGCGCGCACTCCTCGGCGAGATCCCAGTCACCGGTGACCCGGATCAGCGTGGCCACCACCTGGCCCCACTCCTCCCGGAACGCCGCCGCGACCGCCGCCTGGACCTCGGCGCTCACCGGGGCAGGTCAGGCACGTCCGCCGGGTCGAACACCGGCCGCACCTCGATCATCCCGAACCGCGCCACCGGATGCGCCGCAGCCACCGACACCGCCTCGTCCAGATCGGCGCACTCGATCATGCTGTACCCGCCGACCTGCTCCTTCGTCTCCGCGAACGGACCGTCGGCCAGCAGCACCTCCCCATCGCGCACCCGCAACGTGGTCGCGTCCTCGGCCGGGTGCAGCAACTCACCCCCGAGCAACACCCCGCGCCGGGTCATTTCCTCGATCCACGCCCGCACGTCCTCACTCCGGCACACCTGCGCCGAAGTCTCCTCCGCACCGGTGTCCTCCCCGCCGATCAACAGCACGTACTTCACCCCGCGCCCTCCCTTCCGATCGGGCACATCATCGCCCACGATGTGTCTGTCCGCGCGCACCTCGGACGTCGGGGAGTCGAGAAGCCCACCACCGACGAAAGGCACACCATGTCCCACACCCTGCAGGTCCCTGGCGCCACCCTCCACTACGACGTTCAGGGCAGCGGCCCGGCCTTGCTCTGCATCCCCGGCGGCCCCGCCGACGCCGGCTCGTTCACCACCTTCGCCCCCGAACTGGCCACCGACCACACCGTGATCACCTACGACCCCCGCGGCCTGTCCCGCAGCGCCATCGACGGAGCACCGGGGGAGGACCTCGTCGGCCAGCACGCCGACGACGCCCACCGCCTGCTCGCCGAGGTCTCCGCCGAACCCGGGTTCGTCTTCGCCAGCAGCGGGGGCAGCATGACGGCCATGGAACTCCTGCGACGCCACCCCGGCCAGGTCCGCGCCGCGATCCTGCACGAACCGCCGACGACCTCCCTGCTGCCCGCCCAGGAGGACGAAGCCCGCCGCACGGCCGCCATCGACGAGGCCTACCGCACCGGCGGCCCCTTCGCCGCCATCGCCGAGTTCCTCGGAAGCACCGGCCTCGGCGACGGAAACAACGGCGGTCACGGCGACGGCGCCGAACCCACCCCCGAGATGCGCGAGCAGATGGCCGCCATGCGGCCCAACCTCGACTTCTTCTTCGCCCACCTGATGCACGCCGTCGGCGACTACCGGCCCGACTACACCGCCCTGCGCGCACTGGGCAACCGCATCACCGTCGCCATCGGGGAGGAGTCCCGCGGCCAGCTCGCCTGCGAGGCCGCCGTCGCACTCGCCGACAAGCTCGGCGTCGAACCCGCGCTGTTCCCCGGCGACCACGGCGGCTTCAACGAACACGCCGCCGCCTCCGCCGACCTGACCCGGAAGATCTTCAGCTAGGGCCGTACCGGCGCGCCAACTCCGCGCCGATCCTGGCCAGCTCCGCCCGCACCGGCTCCGACTCGACCACCTCCACCTGATCGCCCCACCCGGCCAGCTGCTGGGCGATCATCACCGGAGCCGGTGCGGCCACCCGGACCCGCGCCCGCCCGTCCACCGCCTCACCCTCCACGTGGCAATGCCTGCCGAAGTGCGACCGCAGCACGAACACCAACCGCGGCTCGATCAACACCGTCGCCGACACCAGCGACCGCTTGATTTCCACCTCGTCGACCACCCGCCGCCACGCCTCGCCCAGCTCGAAATCCGCCGGCCGCGTCGCGGGCTCCTCGGTCACCACCGCCTCGGCGATCCGATCCAGCCGGAACGTGCGCTGCCCGGCCTCCGTCCCGGCGATCAGGTACCACAGATCGTCCTTGTCGATCAGCCCCCACGGCTCCACCAGCCGCTCAGCGCGCTCCCGCCCCCGGCTCGTGTAGACCAGCCGCACCTTGCGCCGCCGGACCGTCGCCTCCTGCAGCAACTCCACCAGCGCCGGCCGCTCCCGATCCGCCTCACCCCAGCGCGCCGAATCGACGACCACCGCGCTCGCCGCCGCCTCCGCCTCCGCCCGGAACGTGTCCGGCAACGCCCGCACCAGCTTCCGCAACGCCGAACGCACCTCCGGCGACACCGCCGCCCCCGGACCCGCCAGCAGGAACAACGCCTGCGCCTCCACCGAGGTCAACCCACTCAGATCCGTCCGCGCCCCACCCACCAGCGACCAGCCCCCACCCCGGCCCGGCTGCGGGTACACCGGCACCCCCGCCGCCGACAGCGCCTCCAGATCACGCCGCGCCGTGGCCACCGACACCTCCAGCTCACCAGCCACCTCCGCCGCGGTCACCCGGCCCCGCGACTGCATCAGCAACAGGGTGGCCACAAGGCGATCAGCGCGCATGAACCGAGTCTGGCAAACAAAGTGCTCACAAGGTGCGCACTTTGACCGGAAGACTGATCCCCAACAGCACCGGAAAGGACCCGAAAATGCTCCGAGGACTCGCCCAATCCACCTTCTTCGCCGCCGACATGGACGCCGCCAAAGCCTGGTACACCGAACTCTTCGGCATCGATCCCTACTTCGACCGCATGCCCGGCTACATCGAGTTCCGCATCGGCGACTACCAGCACGAATTCGGCATCGTCAACGCCACCTACGCCCCACCGGGCGCGGTCCAGGACCGACCGGGCGGCGCCATCGCCAACTGGCACGTCGACGACATCGAAGCCGCCGTCGCCCGCCTGCTCGACCTCGGCGCCCAGGAATTCGAACCGATCACCGAACGCGGCCCCGGCTTCGTCACCGCCGCGGTCACCGACCCCTTCGGCAACGTGCTCGGCGTCATGTTCAACCAGCACTACCTCGACATCCTGGGGGAGAAGTGACCGAACTCCACACCGCCGACCCCGCCGCATGGCGCGACTGGCTCACCCGCAACTGCACCACCGCCACCGAAATCCAGCTCGTCATCCACAACCAGACCAGCCCCACCCCGAGCCTGCGCCAAGCCGAAGCCGTCGAAGAAGCACTCTGCTTCGGCTGGATCGACAGCAAATCCGTCAAACGCGACCAGCACAGCCGCTACCAGAGGTTCAGCCCCCGCAACCCGAAAAGCGCCTGGAGCCGGATCAACCGCGAACGCGCCGAACGCCTCATCGCCGAAGGCCGGATGACCCACCACGGCCAAGCCCTCATCGACCTCGCCAAGCACACCGGCACCTGGACCGTGCTCGCCGACGCCGAAAACCGCATCCTGCCCGCCGACCTCCGAGCCCGCTTCGACCACGACCCCACCGCCTTCGCCCACTACCAGGCCTTCCCACCCTCCTCCCAGAGCCGCATCCTCGGCTGGATCCTCACCGCCAAACGCCCCGAAACCCGCCGGCGGCGCATCGACCGGACCGTCGAACTCGCCGCGGCGAACATCCGCGCCAACCACCCGGAGGTGTAACGTCCCGGCATCGTGCACACCGTGATCACCCGGCTCCGGCGAGCGGGCTGCGTCTTCGCCGAGGACGAAGCCCGCCTGCTCACCGAAGCCGCCCGCACCCCCGCCGAACTCGACGACCTCGTCACCCGCCGCGTCGCCGGACTACCACTCGAGCACCTGCTCGGCTGGGCCGAATTCCACGGCCACCGCATCACCGTCGACCCCGCCGTCTTCGTACCCCGCCGCCGCACCGAATTCCTCGTCGACCAAGCCGCCGCACTCGGCGGACACGTCGTCGTCGACCTCTGCTGCGGCTCCGGCGCCGTCGGCGTCGCCCTCGCCGCCGAACTGGGGGACACCGAACTCCACGCCGCCGACATCGACCCCGCCGCCGTGCGCTGCGCCCGCCGCAACGTCGAACCCGCCGGGGGAGAGGTCCACGAAGGCGACCTGTTCACCCCACTGCCCGCACACCTGCGCGGCCGCGTCGACCTCCTCGTGGTCAACGCCCCGTACGTCCCGACCGACGCCATCGCGATGATGCCGCCCGAAGCCCGCGACCACGAACCCCGCGTCGCCCTCGACGGCGGCAGCGACGGAGTCGATGTCCACCGCCGCGTCACCGCCGAAGCCGCCCACTGGCTCGCCCCCGGCGGCCACCTCCTCATCGAAACCGGCGAAGCACAGGCACCCGTCACCGCCGCCGCGTTCACCGCCGGGGGACTGGCACCCCGCATCACGCACTCCGAAGAACTGTCAGGCACCGTCGTCGTCGGTGCCCTCCGCTAACGTCGGGCGCCATGACCGAACCCACCTACCTCACCGAAACCCGCGACGGCTACAACGCCATGGCCGCGGCCTACGCCGAGCACTTCGACGGCGTGCACGACACCGACACCCTCGGCCGCGCCATGCTCACCGCCTTCGCCGAACTCACCCGCGACCACGGTTCGGTCCTCGACGCCGGCAGCGGCCCCGGCTGGGTCACCTGGTTCCTGGACTCACTCGGCGTCAAGGTCACCGGCATCGACCTGTCCTCCTCGATGGTGAAGCTCGCCCGCGAGACCTACCCGGGACTGCGGTTCGACGAAGGCTCGATGACCGCACTCGACCAGCCCGACGACTCACTCGCCGGACTGGTCGCCTGGTACTCGATCATCCACATCGCCGCCGAAGACCTCCCCGCCGTCTTCACCGAATTCCACCGCGTCCTCGCCCCCGGCGGACACCTCCTGCTCGGCTTCCAGGTCGGCGACGACGTCCAGCACTACGACGAAGGCTTCGGCCACACACTCTCACTCGACTTCCGCCGCCTGCGCCCCGAACGCATCGCCGAACAACTGGGGGAGGCGGGCTTCACCGTGCAGGCACAACTGGTCCGCGCTCCCGCCGACGGCGAGCCGACGCCACAGGCCTACGTACTCGCCTCCACCAGCCAGGCCGCCGAGTCGTAACGAACCCCGTGCTCACCCAGGTGCGCGGCCAGATCCACCCGGAGCTCGGCACGCACCTGGGCCTGAGCCTCGTCCGGGAGATCCCGCACCATCCAGCCGAACTGCGCCTCGACGAACTCCGCCGCGTCCTCGGCGTCCCGCCCGAAGAACATCGGCTCACCGAGCCCGGCCGACCGCACACCGGTGAACCCGGCCGAAGTCAGCAACTCCCGCACCTGATCCGGATCGCCCAGCGAATTCGGATTCGGCTTCGGATTCGGCGTCGGGGGAGAGGCGGGTGATTCGCGCCCGGCCGAGAAGATCCGGCGGAACGTGCTCACCCACTCATTGCGCACCGACGGCTGCCAGGTCAACAACACCAGCCGACCACCGGGACGCAGCGCGGCGGCCAGATTGGCGAACGCCGCCTTGGCGTCGCCGAAGAACATCGCCCCGTGGCGGCTGATCACCACGTCGAACGAGTGCCGGGGGAAGGGGTACACCTGGGCATCCGCCTGGAGGAAACGCACGTTGGGCAACTCGGCTGCCCGCTCACGCGCCAACTCGATCATCTGGGAGGACAAATCCACCCCCCAGGCGTGCCCCTCGGGCGCCAGCTGAGCCGCTGCCCGCGTCATCTGCCCGGTGCCACACCCCACATCGAGCACCGCCGACGTCCGCTTGATCGCCGCCGCCTCGAAGAAGCGCTCGCGATACGCGGCCACACCATCGTCGAACCGGTCGGCGCGTTCCGCCCAGAACGCACCCTGATCACCGTCCCAAGCAGACAACTGCTCGGCATTTGAAGGATCCACACGCATTCGGAGCACCCTAACGGCCAAACAGTGCGGCGCCCACCCAAAAACCGCGGCGCCGGAGTCGATCGAACACACGGTCGATGAGCCGGGGGAGAACGCCTCAGGCGCGGACCCGCAAGGAACACAGTCCGGAGCTTCCGGCTGGCCGTCGAATCCGGCAAGCGACGCCGGAACGCGCCGACAACGCCGCACCGGACGCCACGCGTCAACTCGACACGACGGCGCGCTGGCTCTTATAGGGACCACCGGAGCATCGGGGAAGCTCCAGGCCCTTCCGGGGGCTGCCGACCATCTTACTTAACATAATGTCGCTTATCGGCGTTTGGATAACCTGGCTTAGGCCGCCCGAGAAGGGGTCTCCGGAGGTTTCGATCAGACGATGTTCGGTGCCCGCGAACGAGCCACCCGCCGCACCTCCGCGCCCGCCTATCGACCGGGCGCAGAGGCAGTCGCACCGGTGGCGGGCGGCCAGAGGGCCGCGGGCCCCCAGTGGAGAACGTCCGGGGTTACACCATCTCAAAACGTCACAGTGACGAAACTAGGTCGGTGGATCGTGTGTCGACAGCGACAAGATGCCGAAGTCGCCGGGCGCCTCCAGTCGCCCGGACTCCGTGGCAGGCGGTGCTCAACACGCGAACAAGAGCAAGGCGCGCCTGAGAGAACGTCCTGGGAGGTCTTCGGAGAGACACCGTCCCCCATAGGGCGGCAACCCCGCTCAGACCGCCGTTTCATGCATAATCGCCATTATGCATGAAACATGGTGAAAAGATCCTCGGTCATCGCCGATTCACTGACCCGCCTGCGCAGAACATTCCCATTGCCGCCGACTTCGGAGAAACGCCAGAATCCCGGAGTGAATGAACCGATGCCACCTCATCCTGATCCCCTCCCCGGCCACTCTGACTACCGATACGCGGAACTCCAGCGACTCGGCGACGCCGAACGTCATATGACTGCCGAACTCGTCAATACCCGCGCGGCCATAGCGCGACTGGTCACCGACCTGCTGCCGCAGCACGCTCCCCGCACGCGGATCGAGGAGGTCGTAGCGACCAGTGGCTACAGCCGCACCTTGATCGAAGCTCTCCGCAGCGGCAACCATCCCTGGGTGCGGCGATAAACTGTCGGTGTTGTGCGGTACAAGATCCACATGAGAGTTCTCGACGCCCAGCAAGCCTTCTTCGCCGCGCGCCGTCCGCGCAAGGACTCTCCGCACACCACTGCCGCGTACCGGCGGGATCTGGCGGGCCTCACTTCCCTGCTGGCCGAGGCCACCGGGCGGGCCGCTGAGGAGCTGCGCGTCGAGGAGTTGACGACGGCGTCGTTGCGAACGGCGTTCGGGGCGTTCGCCGACGGGCATGCCAAGAGTTCCGTGTTGCGTGCCTGGTCCACCTGGAACCAGTTCCTCACCTTCTGCGTGTCCGACGGGCTGTTGCCGGGAAATCCGATGGGTGCGGTGGCCCGCCCCAAGACCCCTCCCCTGGTTCCGAAGCCGTTGCGGGGTGAGGACACGCCGGAGAAGCTGCTCACGGCCGCGACCGAGGGCGCGCGGCAGGGCCGGGACCCGTGGCCGGAGCGGGACGTGCTGGTGATCGCGCTCGGTCTGGTGGCCGGGCTGCGGGCGGCGGAGATGCGGTCGTTGAGCGTGGAGTCGCTGATCGGGCGGTCCGGGGAGAAGCGGTTGCACGTCCAGGGCAAGGGCAGCCGGGACCGGTCGATCCCGGTGCAGCCGGTGATGGAGAAGATCATCGACGACTACCTCGCCTCGTGCCGCCGGAAGTTCCCGCACCTGCGGTTCAGCCGGTCGGCGCCGCTGCTGCGGGATCGTGCCGGGGAGCCGATCGGGCGTGGTGCGCTCGACTACCTGGTCAAGTCCTGTTATCGCGCGGCCGGGTTGCAGGATCGGGTGCCGACGGGGGCGAACCTGCACGCGTTGCGGCACACCTTCGCCACGCGGCTGGCCGAGGACGGTGCGACGGCCTCGGAGATCATGGCGTTGCTCGGGCACGCGAGCCTGGCGACCAGTCAGAACTACATCGAGGCGACGGGGCGTGAGCAGCGGGCGGCGGTGGCGAGCAACCGGACCTATCAGGCGCTGAACACCAGTTTCACGGAATGAACCGCTCGATGTCGCGGTAGCCGGGGATGTCGTCCGGGGCTTCTCCCCCGTCTCGGATCGAGCGGGCGAGGCCGGTGGCGGTGTGCAGGGCGGCGCGGTAGAGCAGGGAGCCGAGGCTGACCCGTGCGACGCCGAGGTCGCGGTAGTCCAGGTTCCGGGCGTAGAGGATGTTGAGTGGGACGGGGAGGCCGCCGGCGAGTGCGGCGATGTCGGCGCGGTCGGTGAGGCCGGGGACGAAGATGCCGTCGGCGCCCGCGGCGACGTAGCGCCGGGCTCGGTCGAGGACGCGGGCCAGGGGTGGTGGGTTCTCGGTTTGCCAGTGGGCGTCGATGCGGGCGTTGACGAAGAGGCCGGGGACGCGGGTTTTCACGGCTGAGACGAGGGCGGCGTGGTCGTCGGGTTCGGCGAGGCCGCCGGTGGGGCGGCTGTCTTCGAGGTTGATGCCCGCGGTGCCGAAGGAGGCGAGTTCGGCGGCCAGGTCGGCCACCTCCCCCGGGTCCTCGCTGAAGCCTGCTTCGATGTCGACGGTGACCGGGCCGGGCAGGCGGCTCAGGGAGCGGGCGAGTGCGACGGTTTCGGTGCGGGTCCGGCCGTGGCCGTCGGGTAGGCCGTGGGCGGCGGCGACGCCGAGGCTGGTGGTGCCGATGGCCGGGAAGCCGGCGTCGAGCAGGGCGGCGCCGGAGGTGAAGTCCCAGGCGTTGGGCAGCAGGAGCGGGGTTTCGGCGTGGTGGAGGGCGAAGAAGTCGGTCATCGGGTGGTCTCCAGTGCGGTGGCGAGGGCTTGGCCGGGGCATTCGTGGGGTCCGGCGCCGAAGCGCAGGCCTGCTGCGGTGAGGTCGAGTTCGAGGGTGGTGCCGTCGGGGGCTTGGCGGCGGGTGACGCGGACGGGTCCGGCGAGTCCGGCGCAGGCTTGGACGAGGATGCAGATCCTGGCGGCGGTGGGTTCGTCCCAGGTGCCGCCGCAGGCGTGGACGAGCCGGGTCAGTGCTTGTTCGGCGGTGGTGTCGGGGGTGAGGTGGGGGTGGTAGACGCGGGCGACTTCGGCCACGTCGGCGGGGTCCGCGGGGATGCCCACGGCTTGGGCGAGTGCGGCGATGGGGGTGGCCGGGTTCAGTTGTGCGGGGTCGATGTCGTCGAGCAGTCCGGTGATGAGGGCGCGGCGTCGGCGGTGTGCTTCGCCGTCGCTGAAGCGGGCGACGTGGTCGCGGAGCCAGCCGATGGGGCCGGGGTCGTGGTTGGGCGGCATGGGGAGGTTGAGCGCTTCGGTGATCTGCACGGGGGTCAAGTTAGGTGGTGGTTGTTTCGGTGGGGGCCGAAGTGTGGTGGGGGCAGGATGGGTGGCATGACTGCGTCCAGTGGGGAGTTGGCCGGGTTGGCGGGTCTGCTCGCCGATGGCACGCGGGCGGCGTTCTGCCTGGCGTTGCTCGATGGGCGGGCGTGGACGGCGGGTGAGCTGGCCGCGCACGCGGGGGTGGCGCCGTCGACGGCGAGTGAGCACCTGCACCGGTTGATCGAGGGTGGGTTGCTGGTGCAGCGGCGGCAGGGGCGGCACCGGTACGTGCAGCTGGCGGGGCCGGAGACGGCTCGGTTGCTGGAGGATCTGGTGGGCTATCTCGGGCCGCCGCGGGCGCGGGAGCGGACGTTGCGGGCGTCGGCCGCGTCGGCGGCGATGGCGCGGGGGCGGACTTGTTACGACCACCTCGCCGGGGAGCTGGGGGTGGCGATCAGCGATGCGATGACGGGCCGGGGGTTGCTGACGCAGGCGGACGGGTTCGCGTTGACCTCGTCGGGGGTGGCGTGGTTCGAGGGTGAGCTGGGTGCCGATGTCGCGGCGTGGCGTTCGGCGCGGCGGCCGGTGGTGAAGGCGTGCCTGGATTGGACGGAGCGGCGGTCGCACCTGGCGGGGGCGGCGGGGGCGTTCGTGTGCGTGTACCTGCTGGATCGGGTGTGGGTCAAGCGCATCGGATCCGGCCGGGCGGTGCGGGTGACGCCGGCCGGGACCGATGCGCTGCGGGAGTTGCTGGGGTTCCGGTTCACCGCCAGAGGCTGACGATGGTGGTGAGCAGGAGGAGTTTGAGCAGCCAGTCGCCGGCGTGGCCCGCGGCGATGCGCCAGGCGACCTTTTCCCAGAGCACGGAGCCGGAGAGCAGGACGGCCGGGAAGCCGGTCCAGAGCACGAGTGCGAGGATCAGTGCGGGGCCGAAGCGCAGGTCGAAGTGGGTGACCAGGCCGGCGAGCACGAGGCTGAGGGTGGCGCTGCGCAGGAGTTCGACGGCGATCTGCCAGGGCCGGGTTTCGCCGGCCTGGGTGCCGAGGACGGCGTAGTAGGCGGAGCTGGCGATGAGGGCCGTGACGGTGGCGGTGAGCACGGCGAGGTAGTTGATCTCGGTGAGCACGGGGTCTCCCCTGGTTCCGGGCGCCTCGGGTGGGTGCCTTCGTCAGGGACGTAGGTGCCGCGTGCCGGATTTCGACATCGGCACTACTGAGTAAATCGGTCGTGGGTCGGCGGGGGCCTTTGTGTAGGTAGTGAAACCCCCGCCATCGGTAGGCAACCACGCCACCACCCGACCTTCGTCGGTACTGGCGGGTGGCCCGGCTGCCCGATTCTCGGCGCAGCCACCGGACTCCCGATGGCTTCCCCGGTTCCCCGAAAGGACCTCGACGTGAGCCGAGTCCGTACCTTTGGCGCCGTCTGCGCCGCCACGGCCACCCTCGCCATGACCCTGCTCGCCGGCGGGACCGCCACCGCGGGCGGTGCGCAGCCGGACATCGTCGGCGGTGGGACCGCCCCGTCCGTGCCGTGGGGGGCGCAGGTCTACGTCAACGGCAGCTTCAACTGCTCGGGCACGATCATCGCGGCCCGGTGGGTGCTCACCGCGGAGCACTGCCTGGGTAGCTCGATGAGCGTGCGGGTGGGCAGCAACACCCTCGGTGCGGGTACGCAGGTCAGTGTGGACCAGCAGCGGGTGTCGCCGGTCGGGGACGTGGCGCTGCTGCACCTGACCAGGGCGGTCAACACCACCTACATCACGCTGGGCAACGCGGACCCGGCGGTGGGTTCGACCAACCAGATCTACGGCTGGGGCCGCACCACGCCGACGGGTCCGGCTTCGTCGGTGCTGAAGACGGCCAACGTGCAGGTCACCGGGCGGTCGACCGATGCCTACGGTGGTCCGGCGATCCAGAGCCGGGGTATCAACGGTGCGGCGTGGAAGGGCGACTCGGGCGGCCCGCAGGTTTCGGGCGGTCGTCAGGTGGGGGTGGCCTCGACGGTGCAGAACCAGGGTGGCAGCAACCCGACCGGGACGAACAACTACGCGAGTGTGGCGAGCAGCCGGTCCTGGATCAGCCAGACGGCCGGCGTGTGACCCCCGGCTGTGCCCGTGGCCGACCGCGGCTGCGGGCACAGCCGGTTCCAGTGCGGTTTCAGCGGGGTTCTAGCGGAGTTGTTCGAGGTCTTTCGCGCTGCGGGCGATTTCCTGGGCGAGTTCGCGGAGTTCGGCGGTGGAGGCGCCGTCGTCGGCGGCGGTGACGATGTCTTCGGCGGCGCAGCGGAGTTGGAAGAGGCGGTCCTGCAGGTCGGCGATCTCGGTGTCGGAGAGGACGACGGCGTCTTCGGGCAGGCCGCTGCGCTGGAGGGCGGTGCGGCGTTCGTAGGCGCGCTGGCGGCAGGATTGGCCGCAGTAGCGGCGTCGTCGGCCGCGGGATTCGCCTTCTTCGAGACGTCGGCCACACCAGCCGCAGTGGGTGGCCGCGCCGGGCCGGCGCATCCGGCTCAGCTCTTCGCGGGTCACGCTGGGTTTCTCGGCCACCTCGCTCACGGGGTCGACCCTATCCGGTCATCCGGTGCTCACGCCGGGGCCACGCCGGGGAGGCAGACTGTGCTGGTGGAGACCAGTCACCCGTACCTCGCCGAGCCGCTCCCCCGTGCCCTCGCCCACCGCGGGTGGCACTTGGACGAGCTGGCCGACATGGAGAATTCGCTGTCGGCGTTCCGGCGGGCGGTGGCCGAGGGTTACCGGTACGTGGAGACCGATGTGCACGCGACTTCGGACGGGGTGGCGGTGGCGCAGCACGACGCGGCGCTGGATCGGACGACGGATCGTTCGGGGCTGGTCGCTTCGCTGCCGTGGGCGCAGGTGAAGCAGGCGAAGATCGGTGGCCGTGAGGGGGTCTCGCGGCTGGAGGACGTGCTGGAGGAGTTGCCGGAGACGCGGTTCAACGTCGATCTGAAGACCGACGCGGTGGTGGAGCCGTTCGTGCGGGTGCTTCAGCGGATGGACGCGTTCGACCGGGTGGCCGCGGCGTCCTTCTCGGACGCGCGGCTGGCCAGGGTGCGGCGGCTGGCGGGGCCGCGGTTGCTGACGGCGCTGGGGCCGCGGTCGGCGGGGGTGTTGTGGGCGAACGGCTGGCTGCCGTTCCTGCGGCTGGGGTTCCTGAGCCGGGGTGCGATGGCGCAGGTGCCGGTGCGGCAGGGGCGGTTGACGGTGGTGGACCGCTCGTTCGTGCGGGCGGCGGGGTATGCCGGGGTCGAGGTGCACTGCTGGACCATCGACGACGCCGAGGAGATGCGGGCGTTGCTGGACCTCGGGGTGAAGGGGCTGGTGACCGACCGGCCCGATGTGCTGCGTGAGGTGCTGGTCGACCGTGGCGTGTGGGAACCGGCTTAGAGGACTTTGCGGAGTCGTTCGGCGAAGTCGGCGGGGTGGGTGGTCAGGCCGACGTGCCCGCCGGGGAAGTGCTCGAGTCCGGTGCCGAGGTGCTCGGCCAGGTGGTAGGTCAGCTCGCCGAGTGAGCGGAGGCGATCAGGGCTTCCCTGCCAGCCAGTCCGGCCATGGCTTCGGCGATGCGGATGGTCTTCTCGTCGGCCGCGAGCAGGGCGGTCAGCGTGGTGGCTTGCCTTCCCAGGCGGCGTCCCAGGTCTTCGGGCCGAGCAGGCCGGAGTCCTTGATGCCGTTGGCGCGCTGGAGGTCGAGCACGGCCTGCTTGGTCTTGTCGAGGTAGCAGCCGGTGCCGGTGAAGCCGTAGCCGAAGTTGTTCATCCGCAGCTGGAAGGTCTTCAGCGGCTCGGCGCAGTCGCCGTAGTCGTAGACCACGCCCGGCCACGGCGGTTTGACGTTGGGGTCGGGCGCGGGTGGCGGGGTGCCGGAGCCGCCCATGTAGGCGGATTCGGCGTAGGTGGGCTTGCGCTTGCTCTTGGCGTCGGCGTCGGCCTTGAGCCCGAGCTTGGTGGCGCACTCCCACGGCTGCCAGCCGCGCATGCGGTAGAGGTAGAGCGCGCGGTAGTCCTGTTCGGCGGGGGCGGCCTGGTCGGGGCGGCCCGCTCCCCCGACGCTGCGCCAGGTGGGCAGGTCGAACTGGTAGGCGCCGTAGTAGCCGTTGCCGGTGTTGGTCTCGTAGCGGTCGCCGGACTCGCACATGCGCAGCTTGGCCCAGGAGTTCGCGGGCGGGTCGGCGGCGGCGGACGGGCTCAGTGCCGGCTGCAACGCGAGCACCGCGGCGACGAGCACGGCCATCCGGCGAATCGGTCTGCCCATGCGCTGAACAGTAGGTATCGACGCTGCGTAACCACAAGCGTCACAGCCGGAACACCAGCCACTCGTGCACCCATCGGGTTACCCCGTCGCGATCCGGACACATTCCCCGGATCCCGCCCGCGCCCGGTGACGGGAGGCCATAGCCTGCCCGCGAAACGACCCCTTCGCACGCCTGGAGTCCCCGCAAGCCATGAGCACGACCTCCCCGGACACCACGCCGGCCGATCCGGTCCGCGACCGGCGCCGCGAGCAGCGCGGCTGGTACTTCTACGACTGGGCCAACTCGGCTTTCTACACCACGGTGATGGCGGTGTTCGGCTCGATCTACATGAGCTCGGTGGCCGCCGCCGACGCCAGGACCGACCTCACGCGCAACGGCCCGACGCCGTGCGTGGACGCGGGCGGAGCCGAGTCGACGCTGGTCAACTGCGACATCAGCCTGCTGGGGCTGACCTTCCCGGCGGGTTCGCTGTGGGGTTACCTGCTGTCGGTGGCCACGGTGGTCCAGGTGGTGGTGCTGCCGGTCAGCGGCGCGATCGCCGACCGCAGCCAGTACAAGAAGCGGTTCCTGGCCGGGTTCGCCTTCCTCGGCGCGGTGTCCTCGGCGCTGCTGTTCTTCATGGCGGGCACGAACTGGCAGATCGGGATCTTGTTCTTCATCCTGGCCAACATCGGCTACGGCGCCTCGATCGCGATCTACTACTCGTTCCTGCCGGGCATCGCCACCCCCGACGAGCGGGACGCGGTCTCGACCAAGGGCTGGGCGTTCGGCTACCTCGGTGGCGGGGTGGCGCTGGGCCTGCAGCTGGCGTTCTACCTCAACCACGAGGCGCTGGGCGTCGAGGAGCCGATGGCGGTGCGGATCTGCTTCCTCACCACGGGCCTGTGGTGGGCGGTGTTCACGCTGATCCCGATGTTGTGGCTGCGGGAGACCCCGCCGGCGCACCGCGAGCCGGACGGCCGGTCGGTGCTCACCGCGGGCTTCGCCGAGCTGCGGCACACCTTCCGCTCGGCCAAGGCGTTCCCGCTGACGCTGGCGTTCCTGGGCAGCTACCTGATCTACACCGACGGCATCTCCACGGTGGTGACGATCTCGGCGCAGTACGGCAAGGAGGAGCTCAAGCACCCGACCGAGGTGCTGATCGTGACGATCCTGGTGATCCAGTTCGTGGCGTACTTCGGCGGCATGGCGCACGGGCTGCTGGCGCGGCGGATCGGGGCGAAGAAGACGATCATCGTCAGCCTCGCCGCGTGGATCGTGGTGCTGGGCGGGGCGTACTTCGTCCAGGCCGGGCAGGCGGTGCAGTTCTACCTGGTCGCGGTGGGGATCGGGCTGGTGCTGGGTGGGACGAACGCGTTGTCGCGCTCGTTGTTCAGCCAGATGATTCCGGCGGGCAAGGAGGCCCAGTACTACGCGCTGTACGAGGTCGGCGAGCGCGGCACCTCGTGGCTGGGCCCGCTCGTGTTCGCCGCGGTCGGCCAGGCGACCGGGTCGTTCCGGCTCGGTGTGCTGGCTCTGGTGGCGTTCTTCGTGGTCGGGATCGTGCTCGTGGCGCTGATCCCGGTGCGCCGGGCGATCGCGGCGGCGGGAAACCGCGAGCCCGCGATCGTGTGAACGAGCCGACCGATAGGGTCGAATTTTGTGACTGTGCCATCAACGCCCGTGCCGGCGCCCGACCCGACCGACGCTCTCTCGTCGGTGCCGGTGGCCGGGTTCCGGCGGAACACCCCGGCCGCGGGGAAGCTGAAGTTCTGCTACGGCCCGATGGACTGCGGCAAGTCCACCCTGGCCCTGCAGATCGACCACAACCACGCGCGGCAGGGCAGGCGCGGACTGCTGCTGGTGCGCCACGACCGCTCCGGGGCGCCGCAGATCTCCAGCCGCATCGGGATCACCCGGCGGGCGGTGGAGGTGGGTGAGCGGACCGATCTGCGGTTACTGGTGCGGGATCAGTGGGTACAGGGACAGCACGTGGACTACCTCATCGTCGATGAGGCCCAGTTCCTGTCGCCGGAACAGGTCGAACAGCTCGCCGAGCTGGCCGACGACGCGCAGCTGGACGTCTACTGCTTCGGGATCGCCACGGATTTCCGGAGCCTGCTGTTCCCAGGTGCCCGGCGGCTGTTCGAACTGGCCGACGAGCTGCAGCCGGTCCAGGTGGAGGTGTTGTGCTGGTGCGGGCTGCCGGGCCGGTTCAACGCCAGGGTGGCCGACGGGGAGGTGCTGCGTGCCGGGGACACCGTGTTCGTCGCGGATACCGATCAGCCGAAAGTTGAAAATTCACCCTCGGCACACGATCATCCCGACGCGATCACTGTGCGTTACCAAGTATTGTGCCGCCGCCACTTCCGGCACGGGGAACTGGGCCCGCGTGCCGGTGAGCACGGCCAGCTACGGCTGACCTGAATGGCACCAACCTAGCCCAATCGGGGGATATCCCCAGAAAGAAGGCCGAATGCGCGTCACATCGGCGCGCCGGCCGACTCCCTTGAGAGTAAGCCGTTGACGACGGGTGACCCACCTCATCGTGAGCGACGACATGCCAGTCCGGGAATCCTGCGGACCGGTCCGTCGTTGCATAGGGTGAGCATCGCCCAGGCTCCACCCGGAGCCGACTGAAAGGACCCCATCATGGCCGATCGTGTACTCCGAGGAAGCCGGCTGGGAGCCGTCAGCTACGAGACCGACCGGAACCACGACCTGGCGCCGCGGCGCGCGGTGCGTTACTCGTGTCCGAAGGGGCACGAGTTCGAGGTTCCGTTCTCCGACGACGCCGAGATCCCCTCGGTGTGGGAGTGCCGTCTGCACGGCAGCGAATCCGAGATCGTCGACGGCGGACAGCCCGAGCAGAAGCAGGTCAAGCCCCCGCGCACGCACTGGGACATGCTCTTGGAGCGCCGGTCCATCCCGGAGCTGGAGGACCTGCTCAACGAGCGGCTCGAAGAGCTGAAGGGACGGCGGACCACCCGTTCGGCCTGATCCCCCGCCGGTCTCCGGACCTCCCCACCACCGAAAGCCCCCGTGTCCTCCCGCCACGGGGGCTTTTCGCTGCGCTCGTGTGGGTGAGGTCACCGCGTCCTGACCTGAGGGAGGGCACCGGTTGGGGAAGAATTCCGCGCATGACCGAGAACGCCCTGAGCCCCGACGAAGCCTTGGCCATGCTGCTCGACGGAAACCGCCGGTTCGTCGACGGGACGCGTGAACACCCCCACCAGGACGCGGACTACCGGACCGCGATCGCACCGGCGCAGCACCCGTTCGCGGTGCTGTTCGGCTGCTCCGACTCGCGGCTGGCCGCGGAGATCATCTTCGACCGCGGCCTGGGTGACCTGTTCGTGGTGCGCACCGCGGGACACGTGCTCGGGCCGGAGGTGCTGGGCAGCATCGAATACGGCGTCGAGGTGCTGGGCGCGCCGCTGGTCGCGGTGCTCGGGCACGACTCGTGCGGGGCGATCGCGGCCGCGCAGCAGGCGATGGACTCCGGCTCGCGCCCCACGGGCTTCACCCGTGATGTGGTGGAGCGGGTGATGCTGAGCGTGCTGGCCGCGCGGGACGGTCTCACCGACGGCGACACGGCCGTCGAGGAGCACACCCGCTACACGGTGGACCTGCTGGTGGACCGCTCGCACGCGATCGCCAAGCGGGTGGCCGACGGCTCCTGCGCGGTGGTGGGCCTGACTTACCGGCTCGGCGAAGGCAGCGCTCGCGTCATCGCCAGTAAGGGTTTGAAGACGGACTGAGTCCGCCCCGGTTTTTGATTGTGACTATGGCGAAGACCCCGATGTCAAGGCGGGAAAGATGCCTTGACATCGGGGTCTTCGCCGTGTTTTTGGCTGGGGACCGGGGCGGGGTGGGGGGTCTGGGCGGGTGTCCTGGTGAGGTGCCCGGCCGCTGGTCGCGTTGGTGGTGGCGGATGCCGTGAAAGCCACATTCACGGCACTGCCCGGGGTCCCAGGGGGCCGCGAGTGTGGGGCTCGGGTGCGCGAGTGTGGGGTTCGGCTGCCTGAGTGCGGGACACGCCGGGATGCGGCGACGGCCGGGCGAGTCCCACGTTCCTGCAGCCGAACCCCACGTTCAGGTAGCCGAACCCCACGTTCAGGTAGCTGAACCCCGCATTCAGAGGTCAGGCGCGGCGGCGGCTGAAGAGGCCCCGTAGTTGCTGCCAGCGGTGCTTGACGCCCCAGATGCCCACGCGCAGGATCGCCTCGAACACGATCGAGCTGCTCATCTTCGAGTCGCCGATTTCGCGTTCGGTGAAGGTGATGGGTACCTCGACCACTTCGAAGCCCTGCTCGGCGGTGCGCCACGCCAGGTCGATCTGGAAGCAGTACCCGGCCGAGGCGATCTCGTCGAGCGGGAGCTTCTGCAGCACCTCGCGGCGGTAGGCGCGGAACCCGGCGGTGATGTCCTTGATGCCCGCGCCCAGGCAGATCCCGGCGTAGACGTTGGCCAGCTTCGAGAGCAGCTGGCGCCGGAACGGCCAGTTCACCACGTGGCCGCCGGGCACGTACCGCGAGCCGAGCACCAGGTCGGCCTCGCCCAGGGCCTCGAGCACGCGCGGGAGGTCTTCCGGGGCGTGCGAGCCGTCGGCGTCCATCTCCACGATGGTGTTGTAGTCGCGCTCCAGGCCCCAGCCGAAGCCCGCGACGTAGGCCGCGCCCAGCCCGGCCTTCTCCGTGCGGTGCAGCACCCGCACCCGCTCGTCCTTCTCGGCCAGCTCGTCGGCCAGCTCACCGGTGCCGTCCGGGCTGCCGTCGTCGACGACCAGCGCGTGTACCCCGGGCAGGGCCGTGTGCAACCGGGTCAGGAGCGGTGCCAGGTTCTCCCGTTCGTTGTAGGTCGGGATCACCACCAGCACCGGTTCGATCGGCTGTGCCCCCCGTGGCGCCTGCGCCATCCGCTAGTCCTCCGTGTTTCCGCTTGTCCCGGCGTCGGCACGCCGGGTCCGTAGCCGGACGATGCCGCCGGCCAGCACCCCTGCCACCGCCAGCCCGGTCACCCCGGTGTCCGGCCACGCTCCGAGTTGATCCGACAGCGTAGTCTGCCGCCGCAGCGGCACGCGCTCGACCAACGAGGCCGCGGTGAACAGGCTGGTCGAGCGCGTAACGCCACCGTCGGGTCCGACGATAGCGCTCACCCCGCTGGTGGCCGGCACCACGACCGCCCGGCCGTGTTCCACCGCACGCAACCGCGACATCGCCAGCTGCTGGTAGCTCATCTCGCTGAACCCGTACCAGGCGTTGTTGGTCGGGGTGAACAGCACTTCGGCACCGGCGAGCACCGCTTCGCGCGCCGGGTGGTCGAAGGCGACCTCGTAGCAGATGGTGGTGCCGAAGATCAGGCCGCGGCTGTGCAGCGCGGGTGGTTCGCCCGTGCCGGGCAGCATGTCGCCGGTGTCGTCGACGAACGGGGTGACCAGCCGGGCGAGGTCGCGGGCGGGCACGTACTCGCCGAAGGGCACCAGCTGCTGCTTGGAGTACCGCTCCCCCGGCCCGGTCTCCGGGTCCCACACGATCATCGAGTTCTGGGCGTCGCCGCCGGCGGTGCGGTAGACCGCGCCGACGAGCATCGGCACGCCGAACTCGCGGGCGAGCCGGTCGAGTTCGGGGTCGCGGCGGCCTTCGACGACGTCGGTGGCGGTCTCCGGCCACACCACCACGTCGGGCTTGGGCACGCGTCCGGCGCGGATGTCGGCGAGCAGGCGTTCGCTCTGCAGCAGGTGGTTCTCCCGCAGCTCGCGGCGGCGGCCCTGCAGCGCCAGCCCGACGTTCGGCGCGTTGCCCTGCACGATCGCGACGGTCACCGAGCCCTGCTGGGCGTCCGTGCCGATGGACGGCCACACCGCGAGCCCGGCCACCAGCGGCAGTACCGCGGCCAGCACGGCGGTCACCACCAGCCCGCGGCTCCGGGCGCGGATCAGCGCGGCGAGACCGAACCCGGTCAGCACCACCGCGAAGCCCACCAGTGGTGCGCCGCCGATCGACGCGAGCGACAGGTAGGCGCCTTCGGGCTGGGTGAAGGCCACCCGGCCCCAGGCGAACCCGCCCATCGGCCACACCGACCGCGGCAGCTCGATCGCGATGACCACCAGCGCCATCCACACCGGCGCGCCGGGCAGTCGCGCCACCCAGGTGTTCAGCCCCCCGCACACGCCGATGAACGCGGCCAGCACCGCGGAGACCCCCAGCCACGGGTACACGCCGAAGTCGTCGCCGAGGAAGTCGTTGAGCCAGGTGAACAGCGGGACGAACCAGCCGAGGCCGAACACGAAGCCGTAGCCGAACCCGCCCCAGAACCGGCGGCCGTGCGCGATGAGCGCCCAGCCGGCGAAGGCCAGGGGCGCCAGCCACCACAGCGGCCGGGGCGCGAAGCTGAGGTAGAGCAGCACCCCGGAGGCGGCCGCGCCCAGCAGGCGCAGCAACCAGGGCCGCCACGCGCGGCGTGCCCGGCCCGGGACCGGCTCGGCGGCGGTCGCTGTCACGGTCATGACCTTAGGCACCGGAGGTGAAGTCGTCGTGGATGATCCGTCCCGCGCGGACGGTCCGCAGGCAGCGCGGCAGTGCCGCCCCGGGGTCCAGCGGCGGCAGTGACGGCACGCCGGAGCGCGGATCGGTGGACCAGCGCTGCACCCGGGAGTCGGCGGCCGGGGCGACGAGTTCACCGGCCGCCCAGAACGCGTAGTGCGCGGGCGCGCCGGGCTGCAGCGTGCCGCTGACGCCGTCGTTGACCCCGGCGGCCCGGTGCCCGCCGCGGGTGTGGGCGTTGAAGGCGGCCCTGGCCGAGAGCCCGGAGCCCGGCGTCCGGTGGTGCACGGCCGCGCGGACCGCCGCCCACGGGTCGACCGCGGTGACCGGGCAGTCCGAGCCGAACGCCAGCGGCACGCCCTTGGCGGCGAGCATCGAGAACGGGTTGAGCGCGGCGGCCCGCTCACCGAGGCGGCGGGAGTACATGCCGTGCTCGCCACCCCAGCACGCGTCGAACAGCGGCTGGACCGACGCGGCGATGCCCCAGCCCGCCAGTGCCTCGGCCTGCTCGGCGGTGACCATCTCGAGGTGTTCGAGGCGGTGCCTGCGCCCGCTCAGCGCGCGCCTGCCCACCTCCTGCTCGGCCAGTTCGAACCCGCGCACCACCTCGGCCGCCGCGGCGTCGCCGATGACGTGGAAACCTGCCTGCAGCCCGGCTTCGGTGGCCGCGACCAGGTGGGCGGCGATGCTCGCGGCGTCCTGGTAGAGCGAGCCGCGGCCGGGGTCGTCGGCGTAGGGCTCGTGCAGGGCGGCGGTGTGCGAACCCAGCGCGCCGTCGACGAACAGGTCACCGGCCAGCCCGCGGGCGCCGACGCGGCGGGCGACCTCGACCGCGCCGGGTTCGCCCCAGTAGCCGACGACCTCGGGCAGTCCGGGCTCGGCCGAGAGCGCGAGCAGGTCGGCGAGGTCCTGTTCGCCGGAGATGTCCGGGCCCGCGCATTCGTGGACGCTGACGATGCCGCGGGCCGCGGCGGTGCGCAGGAACGCCTCCTGCGCGCGGCGGCGCTGCTCGCCGGTGATGTGCTCGCGCATGGCCTGGCGGGCGTGGTGGTGCGCGGCGCGGGTCAGCGGCCCGGCGCCGGACCAGCCGTCGGCTTCCTTCGCCGCGGGCACCAGGTCGATCAGCGCGGTGGAGACCAGCGCGGAGTGCACGTCGACGCGGCTGAGGTAGACCGGAGCGCCCCCGGCGGCTTCGTCCAGCTCGGCCCGGCTCGGCAGGCGCGGGTTCGTCCAGTCCGATTCGTCCCAGCCGTGCGCGATGAGGACCTCACCGGGCCGGACGGCGCCGCGGATCGCGGCGAGCAGCTCGCCGGCGTCGTGCACCGCGCTCAGGTCGAGGCCGTCGAGGTGCAGGCCGGTGGCGGTGCTGTGCACGTGCGCGTCGACGAAGGCGGGGGCGACGAAGGCGCCGTCGAGCCGGACGAGTTCGGCGTCCGGGTGCAGTGCCCGGCCGGGGCCGTCCTGGCCCACCCAGACCACGGTGCCGTCGGTGACCGCCATCGCGGTGGCGTCGGGTGAGCCCGGTGTGTGGATCCGTCCGCCGAGCAGGAGCGTCGTGCTGCTTTCCGTCACGGACCCAGAGTCTGCCCGGTGCGCCGACCAGGCGAACACCCAGGGAACCACCCAGCGCGCGACAGGATATTTTACGTTTGATTGAGCATATGACAGGATAATTTAACGTGTTTCCGACGACGAGGAGTACAAGTGACTGCGACCCAGGAACCTGTGGCCCCCGCCGATGCAGCTGACGCCGCTGTCGAGCAGCCCTACGCCTACGCCCGCGAGGAGCTGGTCGAGCCCGACTGGCGGCGCTTCCCCGGCTGGCGGGACGTGACCGATGCCGAGTGGCGCGATCCGCAGTGGCAGCGGGTCAAGTGCGTGCGCAACGTCAAGCAGCTGCGCCTGCTGATGGGCGACCTGCTCGAAGACCGCTTCTACGAGGACCTGCTCGCCGACCAGCGCGAGATGGCCACCATGTCGATGCTGCTGCCACCGCAGATGCTCAACACCATGGCGCCGCACGCCGGGGTCGACCCGGCGAAGTTCACCGAGGCCTTCTACGCCGACCCGATCCGGCGCTACATGCTCCCGGTGCGCAGCGACCGGCACCCGGTGTGGCCCTCGCACCCGCATTCGGAACGCGACTCCCTGCACGAGGCGGAGATGTGGGTGGTCGAGGGCCTGACCCACCGCTACCCCACCAAGGTCCTCGCCGAGCTGCTGTCCACCTGCCCTCAGTACTGCGGGCACTGCACCCGGATGGACCTCGTCGGCAACTCCACCGAGCTGATCGACAAGCACAAGCTCACGCTCAAGCCGGTCGACCGGCAGGACGCGATGATCGGCTACCTCAAGCGCACCCCGGGCGTGCGGGACGTGGTGGTCTCCGGTGGTGACGTGGCCAACGTGCCGTGGCACCAGCTCGAGTCGTTCCTGATGCGGTTGCTCGACATCGAGACCGTGCGCGACGTGCGGCTGGCCACCAAGGCGCTGGCCGCGCTGCCCCAGCACTGGCTCGCGCCCAAGGTGGTCGAAGGCCTGCAGCGGGTCGCGCTCACCGCGCAGCGGCGCGGGGTCAACCTGGCGATCCACACCCACGTCAACCACGCGCAGTCGGTGACCCCGCTGGTCGCCGAGGCCGCCCGGACCGCGCTGGACGTCGGCGTGCGGGACGTGCGCAACCAGGGCGTGCTCATGCGGGGTGTCAACGCCACCCCCGCGCAGCTGCTCGACCTGTGCTTCGCGTTGCAGGGCGAGGCGAACATCCTGCCGTACTACTTCTACATGTGCGACATGATCCCCAACGCCGAGCACTGGCGGGTCTCGGTCGCCGAGGCGCAGGAGCTGCAGCACGCGATCATGGGTTATCTCCCCGGTTACGCGACCCCGCGCATCGTCTGCGACGTGCCCTACGTCGGGAAGCGCTGGGTGCACCAGCTCGCGGACTACGACCGCGAGAAGGGCATCTCGTACTGGACCAAGAACTACCGCACCGGCATCGAACTCACCGACGCCGAGGCCCTGCGGCGGCGCTACCCCTACTACGACCCGATCGACACCCTGCCCGAAGCCGGCCGTCGCTGGTGGACCGAGCAGCACGCCTGACCCCGGACTCTCGCGATACCGGGCATACGCAACGGGCGGCTTCCGTGGGGAAGCCGCCCGTTGCGTGTTTTCGGTCCGCTCAGGCGCGAATGGTGATGCAGGCGTAGTCGCCGTTGTACGGCCTGCCCGCGGCGGTCGACACGCCCACGCACAGCAGGGAGTTGGGCTTGAAGAAGCCGTTGCCGGGACCGAAGTACCAGTCGACGTACGGCGCGGGGCCGCAGCCGGCGCGCTGCTCGTTCTCCCAGTGCCTGCCGCCGGTGTCGACACCGAACAGCTTGAAGGTGATGTCGCAGTAGATCATCGGCGGCCCGGTGAACACGCCCTGCGCGCGGTCCACGTGGCTGCCCACCCCGGCCACGTTGATGCACAGCTCGTGCGCGAGAAGCGGTCCGCTGGTGAACGCGCACCCGCGCGAGTCCAGCGTGCCGACGTCGGTCGCCGAAGCGGTGGTCGCTCCGGTCAGGGACATGGCCGCCGCGGCCGCGAGCGCGCCCAGTGCGGCGCCGAGCTTGCGTAGCGTTCCGGCTCTCATGGGACCTCCAGGAATGGGTTGGTTCGTTGAAGGTAGAACCACCGGGCGGTTAATTGCCCACCATTCATCGACGCGTGAAAGGCACTACCAGCACCGGAGTCCGGTCAGTCGCCCGGGATCAGGCTCGCTCGCCGCGCTCGCAGGAAGGCCCGTTCGGTGTCGTTGGTGGCCAGGCCGAGCGCCTCGTCGTAGGCGGTGACGGCCTCAGCGGTGCGGCCGAGGCGGGTGAGCAGGTCCGCGCGGGTGGCGGGCAGCAGGTGGTAGCCCGGCAGGTCCAGCTCCTCGATGGTGGCCAGCGCCAGCGCCGGGCCGTGCACCTCGGCGACGGCGACCGCGCGGTTGAGCACCACGATCGGGTTCGGGGCGTGTTCCAGCAGCTGGTCGTAGAGCGCCAGCACCTGCGCCCAGTCGGTCGCCCGGCCGTCGGTGTGCACGGCGTTGATCGCGGCCTGCAGCTGATACGGCCCCGGCTGGTCGCGGCGCAGGCACCACCGCACCAGCTCGTGGCCCTCGGTGATGAGTTCCCGGTTCCACAGTGACCGGTCCTGTTGGGCGAGCACCACCAGCTCACCGGCAGGTCCCACGCGCGCCGGGCGCCGGGCCTCGGTGAGCAGGAGCAGCGCCAGCAGCCCGATGACCTCCGGCTCGTCGGGCATCAGCTCGGCGAGCGCTCTGGCGAGCCGGACGGCTTCGGCGCACAGGTCCGTTCGCAGCAGCTCACCCGACGTGGAGGTGTAGCCCTCGTTGAACACCAGGTAGAGCACGGTGAGCACCGAGCCCAGCCGGTCGGGCAGTTCCGCGGCTTCGGGCACCCGGTAGGGGATGCCGGCGTCGCGGATCTTCTTCTTGGCGCGGACGATCCGCTGGGAGATCGTCGCTTCCGGCACCAGGTAGGCCCGCGCGATCTCCGGCACCTCCAGCCCGCCGAGCAGCCGCAGGGTGAGTGCGGTCCGCGCGAGCGGCGAGAGCGCCGGGTGGCAGCAGGTGAAGATCATGCGGAGCTGGTCGTCGCGCACCGGCCCGGCCTCCTCCGGTTCGGCGGGCTGGTGCAGCAGCAGGGCTTGCGCGTGGCGGGCTTCGCGGGTGGATTCCCGGCGCAGGCGGTCGATGGCCCGGTTGCGGGCGGTGGTGACGATCCACGCGCCGGGATTGGCGGGCGGCGCCTCGGCCCACTTGCCGACGGCCACCGCGAACGCGTCCTGGACGGCTTCCTCCGCGAGCCCGATGTCACCGAGGAGGCGGGTCAGCGTGGCCACGCACCGGCCGTACTCCGCCCGGTAGACGCTGTCGAGATCCATGCGGGCTCAGTCTTCCGCCCCGTCGTCGAACGGGCGCACCTCGATCGGGCGCCCGCACGCCAGCGCGCCCTTGTCCGCCCAGGCCAGCGCCTGGTCGAGGTCCTCGCACTGGATCACCCAGAACCCGCCGAGCTGCTCCTTGGTCTCGGCGAACGGGCCGTCGGTCATCGTGGTCGTGCCGCCGCCGGGGCGGACGACCGTGGTGGCGTGCGAAGGCCGCAGACCGCCGGAGAACACCCAAGCACCGGCGGCCCGCATCTCGTCGGTGACCTGGCCCGTCCGGGCCATCTGCGCCCGCGTCTCCTCTTCGGTCTCCGGCACGCTCTCGTCGATCTGGACGGCGAGCAGGTACTGCTTCATGGCGAACTCCCTCGAACGGCGGTCCTGACCTCGCAACGAAGGGACCAGCCGCCATTCGACACCACCGCGGGAGGAAAATCTCGCGGATCTCGAGAGTCCTCGGGTGCTCAGCAGGTGAATTCGCGCTCCGGGGGGTTCAGGTTGCGCCACGGCGTGTCCGGGCTGGTGACCTGGATGTGGTAGCGGCCGATCCAGACCAGGCCGCCGTTCGGGGTGTACCGGTAGAGGAAGCGGTATTCGAAGGTGAACGGCCCGGAGGTCCGCTGGAACCGCCCGGTGGGGCAGTTCTGCCCGTCCAGGCTCGGGGGGATGAGATCCGCTCGGGGACCGCGTACGTCCGCGGCGGCGGTTCCGGTCAGCAGGGCGAGCGCGGTGATGACCACCAGCAGTAATTTTCTCAGCACGCCGGGAAGTTATCGGCTCCGCGCACCCGGCACGCCACATTTCACGGCTCGGTGAAAGCGCCCGGCTCGCTCGTCTTGCGGTCCACCAGTTCGAGCGCGGTTTCCACGGTGTCTTCCAGGGTTTCGCACACCGGGACGCCGTAGTGCCGGGCCAGGTGGATCAGGTACTTGTTCCGCCGCGGGTCGGGGCAGTCGGGTGGGCAGCCGAGCACGACCCGGCCGCCGGCGACGTCGTGGCCGAATTCGACGTTCGTGGTGAACCCGGGCAGCGCGCGCAGGTCGCGGGGGATCCAGAAGAGGATGACCGTGGCCATCGCCCTGGCGGTGGTCTCCCAGGCGAACTGGTCGTCGTAGTCCTCCGCGAGCACGCCGCCCCGGGATTCCGGGGTGAGCACGGTCAGCGGCCCGGTCCGCAGGCGGTCGATGACCTCGAGCGCGGCGGGCCGCCAGGACGGGACCGGCCGGTCGCTGCGCGGGGTCGGCCCCGCGAGGAACAGCGTCGGGCCCGAGGCGGGCAGGGGTTCGCGTGCCCAGACGAGTTTCATGCGGCGGCCAGCGCCCGCGGTTGCCGAGACCCCATGTCCATGATCGGCATGCTACGCCCACGGCGAACCGAGGCGGGAAATTGCGTTCCCTTCGCTAGCCTGACCGCACAGTCGAAAACACAGTGAAAAACACGGGAAAGGCGGAAATTGGTGCGCAACGAGCTGAACAGCGGTGTGCCGCTGACCGATTCGGTACAGGAACGACTCCTGGATTCCCGGATCGTGGTGCTCGGCTCGGAGGTGGCCGAGGAGTCGGCCAACCGGATCACCGCGCAGCTCCTGCTGCTGGCCGCGGCGGACGACTCCGACATCACCCTCTACATCAACTCCCCCGGCGGCTCGATCCCGGCGGGGTTCGCCATCTACGACACGATGCAGTTGATACCACCGGATGTGCGCACCATCGCGATGGGGCTGGCCGCATCGATGGGCCAGTTCCTGCTGTGCGCGGGCGCGCCGGGCAAGCGGTACGCGCTGCCGCACGCGGCGGTGATGATGCACCAGCCTTCCTCGGGCATCCGCGGCACCGCCTCCGATATCGCGATCCAGGCGGAAATGTCGGGGAAGTGGAAACGGGAAATAGCCGAAATCACCGCCGAGCGCACCGGGCAGCCGGTGGAAAAGGTGCTCGCCGACGGCGAACGCGATCATTGGCTGACCGCGGCGGAAGCGAAGGAATACGGAATGGTCGACCACGTGCTCACACGTGAACAGGGGTGAGCCACCCGGGGTGGCCCACCCCTGGGGTCAGCGCGCGGCGACCTGTTCGGCCGGGGCGTCCTCCCCGGCGGCCCGCTCCAGGCCGGTGCTGGTCTGCAGCGGGATTTCCTTGATGGCCACGATCGCCACCAGGGTGATCAGCGACAGCGCGCCGGCGATCAGGAAGATCAGCGCGGTCCCGTCCCCGTAGGCGGCGCGGACGATGTCCCCGATCACCGGGGGCAGTTCGTTCAGGCTGCCGATGCCGACCTCACCCGAGCCCGGCGGCACGGCGATGCCCGCCGCGCCGAGTCCGTCGGTGGTCCGCTGGGACACCTGCGAGGCGAGCACCGCGCCCAGCACCGAGACCCCGACCGTGCCGCCCAGCGACCGGAAGAAGGCCACGGTGGAACTGGCCGCGCCCAGGTCGGTGACCGCGACGGTGTTCTGCACCGCCAGCACCAGGTTCTGCATGGTCATGCCCATCCCGGTGCCCAGCACGAACAGGAACACCCCGAGCAGCACCATGTCCGTGGTGTGGTCGATGGTGCCGAGCAGGCCGAACCCGCCGGTCATGGCGATGGCACCGGCCACCAGGAAACCCTTCCAGCGGCCGTACTTGGTGATCAGCAGGCCGGAGGCGGTGGAGGAGACCATCGAGCCGATGATCATCGGCAGGGTCAGCAGCCCGGCCGCGGTCGGGGAGTACCCGCGGGCGATCTGGAAGTACTGGCCGAGGAACACCGCGCCGCCGAACAGCGCCGTGCCGACCGCGATGCTGGCCACGGTCGCCAGCGCGGTGGTGCGCTCCCGGAACAGGCGCAGCGGGATGATCGGCTCCTTCGCGCGGCTTTCCACCAGCACCGCCAGTGCCAGCAGCACCACTCCGAGCGCGACCAGCAGCAGCGAGGTGCCCGAGCCCCAGCCGAAGCTGTTGCCCGCCAGCGTCACCCAGATCAGCAGGGTGGACACCCCGCCGGCGATCAGGCCGGCGCCGAGGTAGTCGACCTTGATCGGGCGCTTGACCACCGGCAGGTTCAGCGTGCGCTGCACGACCACCAGCGAGATCACCGCGAGCGGCACGCAGACGTAGAAGCACCAGCGCCAGCCCAGCCACGAGGTGTCCACGATGAGCCCGCCGAGCAGCGGGCCCGCCACCGTGGCCACCGACATCACCACCGAGATCGGGCCGGTGTAGCGGCCGCGTTCACGCGGGCTGATCATCGCCGCGATCACGATCACCACCAGCGACTGCAGCCCGCCAAGGCCCAGGCCCTGCACCGCGCGCCAGGCGATCAGCGTCTCCAGCGACTGCGCCAGCCCGGCCAGCACCGAACCGGCCGCGAACACCGCGATCGCCAACTGCACCAGCAGCTTCTTGCTGACCAGGTCGGCCAGCTTGCCCCAGATCGGGGTGCTGGCGGTGGAGGTGAGCAGCGTCGCGGTGATCACCCAGGTGTACTGGCTCTGCGAGCCGTGCAGGTCACGGATGATCGTGGGCAGCGCGTTCGACACGATGGTCGAGCTCAGGAACGCGGTGAACATCGCCAGCAGCAACCCGGACAGTGCTTCCAGGACCTGGCGGTGGGCCATGCGCCCGCTCTCCTCGGCGGAGACGGGCGCGGCTGAAGACGTGGGCGAAGCCACTGGGTGTTTCTCCTTGATGCGTGAAGGGATTTCAGGGGGCGACGAGGGCGCGGACGGCGCGGACGTCGGTGGTGAGCCGTCGCAGGCCGCCGATGAGGGCTTCGGCGTCCTCCTCGGCCCAGTCCGCGAGCGCGGTGGCCACCAGTTGCGCCCACCGCTCCTGGTGGGCGCACAGGTAGCGGGCGCCGTCGCCGGTGACGGCGAGCAGCCCGGCGCGCCCGTCGTCCGGGTCGGGGCGGCGGCGCACCAGCCCGGCGCGTTCCAGCGGGGTGACCTGCCTGCTGATCACCGACGGGTCCACGTCGAGCCGTTCGGCGATGCGCCCGAGCCGCTGCTCCCCTTCGCGGTGCAGCAGCGACAGCAGGGCCACGGCGCCGGGCGGCAGCTGTTCGTGCAGGTAGGCGTGCTGCTGCACGGCCTTGCCCGAGCGGATGACCGCACGCAGGGCGTCCACCAGCTCGGCTGCGGTCGCCGCTGTGATCACGTTCGCCTCCGGAATGCTTGCTCGATACAACCTTACGATACTTGCTTAGGTAAAGCAAATTTCCGGTACGAGTAAGTTGGTCCCAGCTGAGGCCTCGCAGGGGGACGACACATGGCGCAGGGCACGCGGATCCGGTCGATCGCCGGGACGCTGCGGGACAACGCCGGCCGGCTCGCGGGCAAGATCGCCTACCGCGACGCCCGCCGGTCGATCGGCCACGCCGAACTCGCCGAGCGCACCGGGCACCTCGCCGGGCACCTCGCCGGGCTCGGTGTCGGCCGGGGCACGCGCGTCGCGCTGCTGCTGGGCAACTCGATCGAGGCCGTCGAAGGGCTGCTGGCGATCACCCGGGCGGCCGCGATCGGTGTGCCGCTCAACCCGCGCGGCTCCGACTCCGAGGTAGAGTTCCAGTTGCGTGACTGCGCACCGGTGCTGATCATCACCGACGCCGCGCACGAACCGCAGGTCCGCCGGGTCACCGACCGGCCGGTGCTGGTCACCGGGGCCGCCTTCGAGGAACTGGCCACCACCCCTCCCCCGGAACCACCCCGCGACGATCTCCCGCTCGACGCCCCGGCGTGGATCCTCTACACCTCGGGCACTTCCGGCGAACCGCGCGGCGTGGTCTCCAGCCAGCGTTCGGTGCTGTGGAACATCGAGGCCTGCTACGAATCGGTGCTCGGGTTCGGCGAGCACGACACCCTGCTGTGGCCGCTGCCGCTGCACCACGCCTTCGCGCACACCTTCTGCGTGATCGGAGTGGCCGTGGTCGGCGCGAGCGCCCGCATCCTGCCCGGGTTCACCGCCGAGGAGACCCTCGGCGCGTTGCGCGAGGGCGGGTTCACCGCGCTCGGGGGCGTGCCCGCGACCTACCGCCAGCTCGTGGCCGCCACCGACGGCACCGTGCGCGGCCCGCGGGTCTGCATCACCGCGGGCGCGCCGAGCAGCCTGGAGCTGCGCGACGCCTTCGCCGAGGCCTTCGGCACCCCGCTGCTCGACGGGTACGGCAGCACCGAGGCCTCCGGCAAGATCACCATGGCCGCACCGGGTGATCCGCGGTCGGCGGGCAGCGCGCTGGTCCCCGGGCAGGAGGCCCGCATCGTCGATCCCGACACCGGCGAGACCCTGCCCGCCGGCGCCGAGGGCGAGGTGTGGTTCCGCGGTCCGAGCCTGATGCTGGGCTACCACGGCGTTCCGCCGCTGGAGCCGGGTGACTGGTACCGCACCGGGGATCTGGGCCGGTTCGTCGAGCACGGGCACCTGGAGATCACCGGGCGGCTCAGCGAGCTGATCATCCGCGGGGGCGAGAAGATCCACCCGGCCGAGGTCGAGCGGGTGCTGGCCGCGCTGCCGGAGGTCGCCGACGTGGCGGTGGCCGGGCGGTCGCACGAGGTGCTCGGCGAGGTGCCGGTCGCCTACGTGGTCGCCGAGCCGTTCGAACCGGACCGGCTGCGGGCCGCCTGCCGCCGCGAACTGGCCGCGATCAAGGTCCCGGCGGAGTTCCACCGGATCGACCACGTGCCGCGCACCGGCTCGGGCAAGATCCTGCGCCACCAGCTCGGCTCGGCCGCCCCCGACCTGCTCGACCTGGTCCTGCGGGAGACCGCGGCCGCGGCCGGGCTGACCGAGCACGACGTGCTGTCCCCGGACCGGCCGTTCTCCGAACTCGGCATCACCTCGCTCAGCGCGGTCGACCTGCGCACCCGGCTCAGCGAACGCACCGGCCTGCCGCTGCCCGCCACGCTCGTGTTCGAGTTCCCGACGCCCGCGCGACTGGCGCGGCACCTGCGTGAAGCCGAACCGGCCCAGCGGCCGCCGGTCACCGCCGAGGCCGCCGAGCCGATCGCGATCATCGGCATGGCCTGCCGCTACCCCGGCGGGGTGCGCTCGCCGGAGGACCTGTGGCGCCTGCTCGCCGGCGAGGTCGACGCCACCTCCGACTTCCCGGACGATCGCGGCTGGGACCTGGCCGGGCTCTTCGACGACGATCCCGACCGGACCGGGCACTCCTACGCCCGCCGCGGCGGGTTCCTGCACGACGCCGCCGAGTTCGACCCGGCGCCGTTCGGCATCTCACCACGCGAGGCGCTGGCGATGGACCCACAGCAGCGGCTGCTGCTGGAGACGGCGCTGGAGGCGTTCGAACGGGCCGGGATCGACCCCGCTTCGCTGCGCGAGAGCGACACCGGTGTGTTCGCGGGCCTGATGTACGACGACTACGCCGCCCGCATCCGGCACGTGCCCGGTGAACTGGAAGCGCAGCTGGGCCTGGGTTCGGCGGGCAGCGTGGCCTCCGGGCGGATCGCCTACACCTTCGGCCTGCGCGGCCCGGCGATCACCATCGACACCGCGTGCTCGTCGTCGCTGGTGGCGCTGCACTGGGCGGCGGCGGCGCTGCGGGCCGGGGACTGCTCGCTGGCGCTGGCCGGCGGGGCCGCGGTGATGTGCACGCCGAACTCGTTCATCGGGTTCAGCCGCAGCCGCGGGCTGGCCCCGGACGGCCGGTGCAAGCCGTTCTCCGCCGACGCCGACGGCACCGCCTGGGGTGAGGGGGTCGGGCTGCTGGCGCTGGAGCGGCTGTCCGACGCCCGCCGCCACGGGCACCCGGTGCTGGCCGTGCTGCGGGGTTCGGCGGTCAACTCCGACGGCGCGTCGAACGGGCTCACCGCGCCCAGCGGCGCCGCGCAGCAGCGGGTGATCCAGCGCGCGCTGGCCGCCGCCGGGCTGCAGCCGTCCGATGTGGACGCCGTGGAGGCACACGGCACCGGCACCACGCTCGGCGACCCGATCGAAGCCAGGGCGCTGATCGCCGCCTACACCGCGGACCGCCCCGCCGACCGGCCGCTGCAACTCGGCTCGATCAAGGCCAACCTGGGGCACACGCAGGCCGCGGCCGGGGTCGCCGGGGTGATCAAGATGATCGAGGCGATGCGTCACGGCGTGCTGCCGAAGACCCTGCACGTGGGCACGCCCACCTCGCACGTGGACTGGTCGGCCGGGGTCGAGATCGCCGACAGCGCCCGACCGTGGCCCGACACCGGCAGACCGAGGCGGGCGGGGGTGTCCTCGTTCGGGATCAGCGGCACCAACGCGCACGTCATCCTCGAACAGGCACCGGCGCCCGGCCGCGAGCCGGCCGGGACCCCCGCCGGACTGCCGTGGTTGCTTTCCAGCGCGACCGATGTGCGCGCCCAGGCCGCGAAACTCGCCGACGCCGTCACGGAACTGCCTGCCACCGAAGTGGGGCGCGCGCTCGCCCGCCGGCCCGTGTTCAGCCATCGGGCCGCGGTGCTGGATCCCGAAGCCCTGACCTCCCTCGCCGCGGGGGAGCCCGATCCGCGGGTGATCACCGGCACCGCCGCCGCCCGGGGCCGGCTGGCGTTCCTGTTCAGCGGCCAGGGCGCGCAGCGCCTCGGCATGGGCGAGGAGCTGCGCGCGTTCCCGGTGTTCGCGACCGCCTTCGACCACGTCTGCCGGTTCCTCGACCCGCTGCTCGAGCACCCGCTGCGATCGGTGATCACCGGGACCGACCGGGCGCTGCTCGACCGGACCGATTTCGCGCAGGCCGCGTTGTTCGCCTTCGAGGTCGCGCTGTACCGGCTGCTGGAGTCGTGGGGCATGCGCCCGGACCACCTGGCCGGGCATTCCATCGGGGAGCTGGCCGCGGCGCACGTGGCCGGGGTGCTGTCCATCCGGGACGCCGCTGAGCTCGTCGCCGCGCGCGGGTCGCTGATGCGTGATCTGCCGCCGGGCGGGGCGATGGTGGCGATCGAGGCCGGTGAACGCGAGGTGCTGGCGAGCCTGGCCGGGCTCGAGGACCGGCTCGCCGTCGCCGCGGTGAACGGGCCCCGGTCGGTGGTCGTGTCCGGCACGGAGGCCGAAGTGCTCGCGCTGGCCGCGGATTTCGCCGCCAGGGGCAGGCGCACCACCCGGCTCGAGGTCAGCCACGCCTTCCACTCCCCGCTGCTCGAACCCATGCTGGGCAAGTTCCGCGCGGTCGCCGAAGGACTGTCCTATCGCGACCCGGTGCTCCCGGTGGTGTCCGGGCTGACCGGCCGGATCGCCGACCCCGGCCTGCTGAGCGGCCCCGACTACTGGGTGCGTCACGCCCGCCGCGCGGTCCGGTTCGCCGATTCGATGCGCACGCTCTCGGACGCGGGCGTCACGCTGTTCGCCGAACTGGGCCCGTCCTCGGTGCTCACCGCGCCCGCGCAGGAAACCAGCGACGGGGTGTTCGCGCCGATGTCGCCCTCGGTGCCCGCGGCGGTGGCCTGCCTGTGGGTGCACGGCGCCGAACTGGACCGGGCGGCGATGTTCGCCGGCACCCCGGTCGCCGACCTGCCCACCTACGCCTACCAGCGCTCGCGGTTCTGGCTCGACGACTCCGGCGAGGACCCGATGCTCTCGGCCGGGCGCCCGATCGCGGGCACCGGGAAGACGCTGTTCACCGGCACGCTGTCGGTGCGGACGCACCCGTGGCTGGCCGACCACCGCATCTCCGGCACGCTGGTGGTGCCCGCGGCGGCACTGGTGGAGATGGCGCTGCAGGCCGCCGACGCCACACTGGCGGAGTTCCTGCTGCGCACCCCGATGGCCCTGCCGGAAACCGGGGAACTGACTGTGCAGGTGCTGCTCGAGGAGACCGGGCAGTTGTCCCTGCACGCCCGGCACGGCGACACCGCGCCCTGGGTGCTGCACGCCACCGGCCGCGTGGCCACCCAGGACGAGCCGCCCGCCACCGACGACTGGCCCGAGTTCGAGTCCGATTTCGACGGGGTCGACATCGCCGAGGCCTACGCCGCGCTCGCCACGCGCGGCTACGACTACGGCCCGGCGTTCCAGGGCGTGCGGTCCATCCACCGCGACGGGGACACCGTCTACGCCGAGGTCCGGGTGCCCGAACCCGGCCGCTTCGCCCTGCACCCGGCGCTGCTCGACGCGGTCGTGCACGCGAAACTGCTCGCCGGTGGCGCGCACGGCCCGATCCAGCTGCCCTTCGCCTGGACCGGGGTCCGCCTCTACGCCACCGGCGCGACGGCCGTGCGGGCCCGGCTCACCCCGGCCGGGCGCGACGCGTTCGCCGTGGCCATCGACGACCACCACGGCAACCCGGTGGCCCGCATCGACTCGCTGGTGACCCGGCCGCTGCCGCCGAACGCGCTGCCCTCGGCCGACGCCGACAGCGCGTTGCTGCGGCCGGTCTGGCAGAGCATCCCGCGTGGCCCGGCCCAGCGCGAGTTCGACGTCCGGGCGCTCACCGACCCGGCCGCGCACGTGGTGGACCGGGCGCATGCGCTGACCACGCGCACGCTGGGCTGGCTGCACGAATCGCTCGACGGGGAGCGGCCGCTCGTGCTGGTCGCCGAAAGCGGTGACCCGGCCACGGCCGCGGCCTGCGGGCTGGTCCGGGTGGCGCAGAACGAGCACCCCGGCCGGTTCGTGCTCGTCGACGGCGACCCGGACCAGCGCGACCTGATCGCCGCCGCGGTGGCCAGCGGCGAGCCGGAAGTGTCCATCCGGGACGGTCAGCTGCGGGTGCCGCGGCTGACCGTGGCCCCGCCGCCGGAGCACCGGCACGCCTTCGACCCCGACGCCACCGTGCTGATCACCGGGGGCACGGGCGCGCTCGGCGGGCTGCTGGCCCGGCACCTGCTGGCCCACCACGGTGTGCGGCGGCTCGTGCTGACCAGCCGCCGCGGCCCGGACGCCCCAGGTGCCGCCGAACTGGCCGGGCTGGGCGCGGAGGTCGTCGCCTGCGATGTCAGCGACCGCGAGGACCTCGCCCGGCTGCTGGCGGAGATCGGGCCGGTGGGCGCGGTCGTGCACGCCGCCGGGGTGCTCGACGACGGCATCCTGACCGCGCTGACGCCCGCCCGGCTCGGCGCCGTCCTGCGGTCCAAAGCGGACAGTGCGTGGTGGCTGCACGAACTCGCCGGTGACGCGGCGACGTTCGTGTTGTTCTCCTCGGCCGCCGGGGTGCTGGGCAACGCCGGGCAGGGCAACTACGCCGCCGCCAACGCCTTCCTCGACGGCCTCGCCCGCCACCGGCGCACCCTCGGCCTGCCCGCACTGTCACTGGCCTGGGGCCAGTGGCACACCGAGCACGGCATGTCCGCGCAGGCCGGTGCGCCATCCATCGTGGCGCCGATCCAGGCCGAGCACGGGCTGGCGTTGTTCGACGCCGCGCTCGCCGGTGACGAACCGGTGCTGGCGCCGGTCCTGCTCGACCAGAGCGCGCTGCGGCCGGGACAGCCGGTCCCGCCGAGGCTGCGTGGCCTGCTGCGGCCGGTGCGCGCGGTCGCCGCCGCCCCGGCCGGTGCCCCGGCACGGCGCCGGGACCGCAGCACCCTCGAACTGGTGCTCCAGGCCATCGCGGACGTGCTCGGGCACCGCGACACCGCCGCCATCGAGCCGGACAAGGCGTTCTCCGGGCTGGGTTTCGACTCGCTGACCGCGGTGGAACTGCGCAACCGGCTGGCCGCGCTGCTCGACGTGCACCTGTCCGCCACCGTGGTGTTCGACCACCCGACACCCGCCGCGCTCGCCGAGCACCTCGCCACCCAACTGGGCACGCCACCACCCGCCCCGGCCGCGGGAACACTGGCGTCGCTGTACCGGCGGGTGTGCGAATCGGGTCAGGTGGTGGCCGCGATGCACATGCTGTTCAGCGCGTCCTTCGCCTCACCGAGTTTCGGTGTGGCCGACCGGGGCGAGCACCGCACCACCCCCGCGACCCTGGCTCGCGGTGACCGGGCGCCCGCGCTGATCTGCCTGCCCTCGTTCAGCCCCGGCCCGGCCGAGTACACCCGGCTGGCGACGTCGTTCGAGGGCGAGCGCGATGTCCACGTGCTGCCGCACCCCGGTTTCGCCGCGGGCACCTCGGTTCCGGCCGAGCGGGAGGCCGTGGTCCGGCTGCACGCGGACGCCGTGCTGGCGCTGGCCGGGGACCGGCCTTTCGTGCTGGCGGGCCGGTCGACCGGCGGAACCGTGGCCCACGCCGTGGCCACCTCGCTGGAAGCGGCGGGCAGGCCGCCGCGCGGGATCGTCCTGATCGACACCTACCACGTCACCCCGGAAAACCAGAACGAAGACTGGCTGCTGCGCCTGCCCGCTCACGGCGCCCTCACCCTCGGCGAAGCCTTCGACACCATCCCGGATCCGGTGATCGCCGCGATGGGTGCCTACACCCGCCTCTTCTGCGACTGGAACCCGGAGCGGACCGCAGTGCCCACGCTGCTCTTGCGCGCCACCGAAGCCGCGGCGGAACAGGACTGGCCCCTGCCGCACGACTGCCTCCGCGTCCCCGGCGACCACTTCACCGTGCTGGACGAGCACACCGCCACCACCGTCGACGCCATCCGCACCTGGGAAGCCCGCTGACCCCCGCCGTCCGGGGACCCGAACAGGGGTTTCATTTCTCGATGAAACCCCTTGGGGAAGGCCTGCCGGCAGCGTTTTGATAGCGGAGCCGAAAACCATTCCGGCTGAGCCACATCGCAGGAAAAGGAGTGCGCATGGAACGCAAGGTCAAGGTCGCGGGCGCCGTCGCCGCGCTCGCTCTGGCCGGTCTGGGCTCCGGGACGACGACTGGTTCCGCCGCACCCGCACCGGCAGGTGGAGGCGTCACGGTCCAGGCCGACTGCCAGTGGCTGGTCATCAAACGGAACCCGCAGGCCTCCGCGTCCGCCACCTGCAAAGTCCTGGACGGCGGTGCCACGAGGTTCCGCGTGGTCATCGAATGCGCGGAGGGCGGTATCTTGTACGGCAATCCGTCGATCCGCAACGGGCTGTCCAGCCAGCGCTGCCCGGCGAACAGCTGGATGACCAGCAACGGACCGTGGATCGAGTTCGTGGGCTGATCAGGGGGCGCGCGAGGGCCACGCGGTACGGGGTCGGCGGATGATTCGGCCGGTCCGTGCCTCGAGGGCTGGGTGACCCTCACCGCGCTCGCGCAGGCCACGAAACGGCTCCGGCTCGGCACGCTGGTCAGCGGAATCCACTACCGCCACCCCACCCTTCTCGCGAACATGGCCGCGACGCTCGACATCGTTTCCGGTGGCCGGTTGGAGATCGGCGTCGGCGCGGGCTGGAACGAAGAGGAGTCCGGCGCGTACGGCATGCGGCTCGGTCCTGTCAAGGAACGGAGCGACCGTTCGAGGAAGCCTGTGAGGTTCTCGTCGGCCTGCTCACCCAGGAGACCACCACGTTCCAGGGCGAGCACTACCAGCTGACCGACGCCCGCTGCGAACGACCGCGAAGTACTCGCAACACTGGAACTTCGTCGGCGGCACGCCCGAGGAGTTCGCCCGCAAGCGTGACGTGCTGCACCGGCACTGCGCGGACATCGGCCGCGACCCGGGCGAGATCACGTTGTCCGCGCACGTCCGCCTCGGGCAGGACGCCGACTGCGCCCAGGTCGCCGCGGACGCCGAAGCTCTCGGTGAAGCGGGCCTCGACCTGGCCATCATCTACCTGCCTCCACCGCACACCCCGGCCGTTCTGGAACCACTGGCGAAGGCGCTCGAGCCGTTGCGGTGACGACCGGGAATCCGGCGATCGCGCCGGCTCATCCCCGGGCTAGCGGCGGGCGGCCAGCAACCGGGCGCCTGGCTGGTGGGTCCACTCACCGGCCGGGGCCAGGCGCAGGAACTCCTCCCGCAACTCCCGCATGAACCGCTCTCCCCGTGCCGTGACGAGCGGGCGCAGCGGGCCCGATCGGGTGTAGGCCTCGAAAACGGTTCCTGCGTCCGGGTGGGTCATGGTGTGGGTGACGAACTCGTCCCGCTCCAGCTCCACTTCGGACAGCGCAGGGACGAGCCGGTCCTCCCACGACCGGTCCGACGGGCTGACGTGCGGGCGCAGCGCCTCCCGCATGACCGCGAACGGGCCGTCGGTTTCGATGGCGCCGGGCCAGTAGACCACCGAGAGCCGGCCGGCCGGGCGCAGAGCCGCCGCCCACGCGGCGAGCGCGAGGTCGGGTTCGGGCAGCTGCTGCAGCCCGAACACCGACACCACGGCCGCGCACCGGCCCGTCCACCGGGGATCCAGCGTGGCCGCGTCCCCTTCGACGACGGTGACCAGGGGGTTCCCGGCGGCTCGGGCCTGGGCCAGGCGCACCATGCCCGCGGACAGGTCGATCCCGGTGATCTCCCGGCCGGGGAAGTGCCCGGTCAGCGCGTCCAGCTCGGGCAGCGTGCCGCAGCACGGCACCAGGATCGGCCCGTCCGGCAGCGGCGCCAGCGCGTCGACCGCCGTGCGGACCCACGGCGCGAATCGCGGCACGAAGTACGCCTCGTACCCTTCAGCGGCTTCATCCCAGGCCCGGGCCAGATCATTCACGAGCCGAGCGTAAAGCGTGCCGCCCCGCGTTTGTCACGAACTCGCCCGACTCCGGCGACGCGGCCGACCTCGCGCGGTAACGTGCACAGCCATGCGAAGGCGCAGGGGAGCAGCCTCGTCCATGCCCAGGACACACCGCGGTGCCAGCCCGTGGCGCAAGGCACCGCGGGCGGCGTGGTCCAGTCCGCTGACCCTGCTCGTCGCCGGGGTCACGGCGCTGCTGTCGTGCTTCCTCGCCGGCGCGGCGGTGCTGCACGCCTCGGCCGCCGGTGGCGCGACGGTGTCCGCGCAGGCCGAGACCTCGTGCCCGGACCTGTACGGGGCGTCGTTCACCCAGCGCGACGTTTCCCCCGCCGCGATGCCGGCGCTGCTGGACTCCGCCCGGCGGCACGCCTCCGCCCACGGCTTCGGCGCACCACGCGCCTCGATGTACACGCCGGATCTGCCCAACGTCGAATTCGGCGGCACGGCCTACAAGACCCGCTTCGGCTACACCGACGGCGGCCTCGACCAGCTCACGCTCTTCGACGGCAGCCGGGCGCCGGGGCTGTGGATGGGCGGTGACCTGTTCTCGCAGGCCGGGCTCGGCCTCGGGGTGCGGGGTGAACGCGGTCAGCTGCCGCCGGTGGTCGGCGTCTACGCGGACCTGGTCAACCCGGCGCCGCGCTGGTGGTGCTCCCAGCAGGCGCTGGCGGTGCAGCAGCGCAAGGTCGACCCGGCCGGTGGGGCGATCGTGTTCGCCACCGACCGCGCGAGCTTCGACACCGCGGTGGCCGCGGCGGGGGTCCGGCAGCTGGAATCGGTGCGGGTCACCTTCGACGCCCCCGCACCGGCGACCGTCGCCGATGCCGAGGACCAGGTGCGGCGGGCCACCGAGCTGGTCGCCGCGGTCCGCGCCGATCTGGGCCCTGGTGCGCGGCTCGACGCCGGGGTGCCGTTCTCCGTCTCCCACGACATCGCGCGCATGGCCCAGGAGAACGTGCGCGACTCGATCCTGCCGCTGGCCGCGCTCAGCGTGCTGGTCGGCCTCGGCGGCATCGGCACCGTCGGGTTGCAGTGGTACCAGCGCCGGTACCGGCACATCCGGTTGCACGTCACGCGAGGTGCCGGTCCGCTGGCGCTGGGTGGGCTCGCGGTGGCCGAACTGGGATCGGCGCTGCTGCTCGGGGGTGCGGCCGGGACCGGGCTCGCGCACGCGCTGCTCGGCGTCTACGGGCCGCCGGGGGCCGCGAGCACACCGGCGAAATGGCTTTCGGTCGCCGTCGCGGCCGGGGTGCTCGTGCTGTCGGTGGCGTTGCTGGCCGGGGTCGTCTCGGTCCGGGTGCACCGCGAGTTCCAGCTGGGCCGGGTCAACGGCGGGCGCGGGCGGCAGGTGCTGTTCTGGCTGCCGTGGGAACTGGGGTCGGCGGCGCTGGCGTTGATCGGCTGGTTGCGGCTGACCGCGCGGCCAGCGCTGACCGCGACCGATCCGGTGCCGCCGATCGACCCGATCGCGTTGACCTACCCGGTGTTCGTGGTGCTCACCGCCGGGCTGGTGGCCGCGCGGCTCGGGTGGCTGCTGCTCGCCGCCTCCCACCGCGCGAGGTTCTGGTCCCGCCCGGCGCTGCAGATGGCGATCCGGCGGCTGGCCGGTGCGCGTGCCCCGGTGACCGGGGTGCTGGTGATCGGCGTGCTCGCGCTGGGCACCCTGGCCGCGGGCAACGGCATCGCCGACGGGCAGCGGAACGCGCTGGAGACGAAATCCGGGGTGTTCGTCGGCGCGAACTCCCGTGCCGACACCGAATCGCCGATCGGCACCGGCGAGGTCCCGCTGCCCGAAACCCTGCGCGGGAACAGCACCGTGGTGGGCGAGCTGACCGGCACCGGCAGCGTGGTGCTCGTGGTCGATCCCGCGTCGTTCACCGAATCGGCCTGGCTCGGCGACTTCGACCCGGCGTTGCTGGACAAGCTCGGCGCACCGGGTCCCGACGGTGTGCCCGCGCTGCGGGTCGGGCACCGGCCGGGGCAGAAGACCGCGCTGCCCGGGTTGCCCGACGCCCACCCGGTCGCCGACGTCGCGCTGTTCCCGATCATCGGCGGCAAACCCGGCTACGTGATCTCCCGTGCCGCGCTGTCCCCGGCCCAGCTCACCACCGTGCCGAAGTGGACGGTGCTGTCCGAGCTGCCGCTGTCCGGGCTGGTCGGCGCGCTGGCGGCGGCGGATCTGGCGCACCCCAACGCGCTCAGCCGGGACGCCGCGCTCGACTCGCTGCCGTTCTTCCTGGTGGAGTGGACCTTCAGTTTCGTGGTGCTGCTCGGCGGGGTGCTGGGGTTGGTCGCGGTGCTGGCGCTGCTGGTGGCGGTGGAGGTCCGGCGGCGGCAGAACGCGCTCGCCGGCGCGCTGGTGCTGCGCATGGGCATGCGCCCGCGCGCGCTGCTGCGCAGCCACCTGATCGAGCACGGCGCGCTGGCCGGGATGGCGCTGGTGACCGGGGTGGCGTGCGGGGTCGCGGTCGCGGCGATCTCGGCGCCGCGGTTCGACCCGGCGCGCTGGCTGGCGCCGCGGTCGGTGCCGCCGGACCCGACGGTGTTCGTGCTCGGCGCCACCACGGCCGCGGTGCTGGTGGTGGCCTTGGCAGGCTGGCTCGCGGTGCGCTCGGTGCGCACCGCCCGGACCGCGGAGTTGCTGCGTGCCTGACGTCCCGATGTTCCAGCTCGACGGGGTCGGTGTCGACTACCCCACCCCGGCCGGTCTGGTGACCGCCGTGCACGACGCCGCGTTCACCGTGCCGCACCGGGAGCTGACCGTGCTCGCCGGCCCGTCCGGGTCGGGCAAGTCGACGCTGCTGCGCGTGCTGGGCCTGGTCGACCGGCCTTCCCGCGGCTCGGTGTGCTTCGACGGCACCGAGACCACCAAACTCGGCCACCGGTCCCGGCGGCTGCTGCGCCGGGACCACCTCGGCGTGGTTTTCCAGCAGCCGTTGGACAATCTGCTCGAATATCTGTCCGTTGAGGACAATCTGCACGCGGCGGCGCGTTCCGCGCGAAGGGGTTGTGACGCGGCGGCGATCCTGGCCCGGCTCGGCCTCGCGCACACCGCGGACTGGCAGCTCACCGCGTTGTCCGGCGGGCAGCAGCAGCGACTGGCCTTCGGTTGCGAACTGGCGCGCGGCTCGGCGGTGATCCTGGCCGACGAGCCCACTTCCCAGCTGGACGAGGCGTCGGCGGACCTGGTCCTGGAAACCCTGGCCGATCTGGTCGCCGACGAGTTCACCGTGGTGGTCGCCTCCCACGACGACCGCCTGATCGCGCTCGGCTCGCACGTGGTGCGGTTGCGGGAAGGGCGGGTGGCGGCATGAGCGAACCGGCACTGCGCGCGGTGGGCCTGCACCGGCGTTTCGCCCATCCCAGCGGGGATGTCGAAGTGCTGCGCGGCCTGGAATTGCAGGTGCACGCGGGGGAGCTGACCACGGTGTCCGGCCGTTCAGGTTCCGGGAAGAGCGCGCTGCTCGCCCTGCTGGGCGGTTTCGACTCACCCGACTCGGGTTCGGTCTATCTGGACGGTGTACTGATCAGTGACGCACCCCCGTGGCACACCTGCGCGGTGCTACCGCAGGCACTCGGCCTGGCGAACGAACTGACCGTGGCGGAGAACGTCGCGCTGCCACTGCGCTTGCGCCCCACCGGCGAAGACATCACCGCCCGGGTGGAGACCCTGCTCGACGCCCTGGGCGTCGGCGCCCTCGCCGACCGCTACCCGACAGAAGTCTCGTTCGGCCAACAACAACGGGTCGCACTGGCACGCGCGGTCAGCGCCCGGCCGAAAGTCCTGCTGACCGACGAACCCACAGCCCACCTCGACAGCGCCAGCATCGTCCCGGTCCTGCGCCTGCTGCGGGAATGCGCGGCCGAAGGCGCCGCCGTCATCGCCGCCACCCACGACGACCGCGTCCACGACATCGCCGACCGCCGAGTCCGCCTACTCGACGGCGTCCTCACCGCCGCCCTCGACTGACCAAAGCGAACAAACCCGAGCGCCCACACTCCCCCTTCCCCGGCTCTGAGTGCTATGAGTGGGGCATTACTTGCAATGGACGCAAGTAATGCCCCACTCATAGCATTCAGAGCGAGCGGTCGGGGGATCGGCAGCTGATCGAGGGCCTCACCAGGTGGGCAGGGTGCCTGCCTCGTGCAGGGCGCGGCTCTTGGCGCGCTGCACCTTCCCGCTCGTCGTGCGGGGCAGGCCGCCCGGTTTCAGCACGTGCACGGCCGCGGCACCGAGCTGGTGTTCCGCGGCGACGGCGTGGCGGATCACCTCGGCCACGGCCGCCGGGTCGTCGACGGGGGCGCCTCGCTGGGTTTCGGCGAGGATGCCCAGGCGGGTCTGGCCGTCCTCGTCGTAGGCGAACGCGGCGCAGCGGCTCGGGTCGAGCAGCGGGTGGCTTTCGCCGACGGTCAGCTCGATGTCCTGCGGGTAGTGGTTGCGCCCGTCCACGATGATCATGTCGTCGAGGCGGCCGAGGACGAAGAGGTGGCCGTCGCGCCGGAAACCGAGGTCGCCGGTGCGCAGCCAGCCGCCGCCGAACTTGGCCTCGGTGGCTTCGGGGCGCTGCCAGTAACCCGCCGCGATGCTCGCGCCGGCGATCCGCACCTCACCTGGACGGTCCGCTTCGGACGGTTCGCCGGTGGCGGGGTCGACGATCCGCACATCCAGGTTCGACGGCACCCGGCCGCACGACACGATCCGGCGGCCCCCCGACGCGGCGTCGACCAGGCGTCCGGACTTCTCCAGTTCCAGCACGTCCAGGTCGACGTAGCGTGGGTCGGCCGGTTTCCGCGAGCCGCTGACGTAGACCATGCCCTCGGCCAGTCCGTAGGCCGGGGTGATCGCCGATTCGGGGAATCCCGCGGGGGCGAACGCGGCGGCGAAGCGCTCCAGGGTGTCGTAGCGGACTGGTTCGGCGCCGTTGACCGCGGCCCGCCAGCTGCTCAGGTCCAGGTCCGCGCGCTGCCGGTCGGTGAGTTTGGTGGCGCAGACGTCGTAGGCGAAGTTGGGGGCGCAGGAGAATTCGCCGCGGTAGTGCGACATGGCCTCCAGCCACACCGCGGGCCGCAGCAGGAACTCCATCGGCGGGATCAGCGCGACCTGGCCGCCGGTGTAGAAGGTGAGCAGCGGCTGCAGCAGCCCCATGTCGTGGAACAGCGGCAGCCAGCTCACCACCCGCAGCGGGTGGTCGGGTTCGACGTGGGCCAGGTGCCAGACCGCGGCCAGGTTCGCGGCGACGTTGGCGTGGGTGATCATCGCGCCCTTGGGTTCCGCGGTGGACCCGGAGGTGTACTGCAGGAACGCGACCTGCTCCCCGGTGGATCCCGGGTCGGTCCACAGGCCGGCCAGGTCCGGGTCGACCTCGGAGATCACCACCAGTTGTGCGGCGCCCAGTTCACCGGCCACTTCGGACTCGGCGATCTCGGTGGTGGTCAGGATCGCGGCGGGGGCGGCGTCCTTGACGATGCTGCGCAGCCGCGCGAGTTGTTTCGCGCCCGCTTCCGGTGGTGGCACGGGCACGCCGATGACCCCGGCGTAGGCGCAGGCGAAGAACCCGACGAGGAAGTCCACGCCGGTCGGGGTCATCACCAGTGCCCGCTCCCCCGGCGCCACGACCTGCTGCAGCAGCGCGGCCAGTGCCCGCACGCGGCGGTCCAGTTCGCCGTAGGTGGCTTCGTCGACCTCGCGGCCTTCGCGGTCGAGGATCACCACCGCTCGCTCGTCGGCGCGGGCGGGCAGGTTGCGCGCGAGCACGTCGGCCAGCGTGCGGTGTCCCTGGTCGGGACGCAGCGCGTGCTCAAGCATTCGCGCGTGCCTCCGTCCGCACCCGCAGGCTCAGCGGCCGCATGTCGGTCCACACCTCGCTGACGAAGGCGAGGCATTCGTCCTTGGTGCCGCTGCGGCCCGCGTCCCGCCACCCGGCCGGGTTCTCGCGGTGCTCGGGCCAGATCGAGTACTGCTCCTCGTGGTTGACCACGACCCGGTACCGGCGGTCGTTCTCGTCGCTCATCGTTGCCTCCTGCGGTGGTTCAGCGGATTTCGGCACAGCGCACGCCGGGGTTCCCGGCCACGGTTTCGAGCAGGCGCACGAACCCGTCGGCGAGGCCGCGTGCGGTCGCCTCGTCGAACAGGTCGGTGCTGTACTCCAGCGAGCCGCGCACGCCGGCGGCGGTGCCGTCCGGCGCGTGGTGTTCACGCAGGCTCAGCACCAGGTCGAACTTCGCGGTGGTGGAGCCGACCGGTTCCTCGCGCATCCGCAGGCCCGGCAGGCCGACGTCGACCTGTTCGGTGTTCTCCGAGACCAGCATGATCTGGAACAGCGGGTGCCTCGAGCGTGAGCGCGGCGGGTTGAGCACGCGCACCAGGTGCTCGAACGGCACGTCCTGGTGGGCGTAGGCGGGCAGGTTGGCTTCGCGCACCCGGGTGAGCAGGTCGCGGAAGGCCGGGTTGCCGCCGGTGTCGGTGCGCAGCACCACGGTGTTGGCGAAGAACCCGATGAGTTCGTCGAGCGCGGTGTCGGCGCGCCCGGCGACCGGGGTGCCGAGCGGGATGTCGGTGCCCGCGCCGAGGTTGGTGAGCAGGGTGGACAGCCCGGCCTGGGCGATCATGAAGAAGCTGGCGCCGCACTCGCGGGCCAGGCCGAGCAGCCGGTCGTGGTGGGCGGCGGCCAGGTCGAACTCCAGGCTGGCGCCGTGCTGGGTCGGGGTGGCGGGGCGGGGCCGGTCGTAGGGCAGGTTCAGCTCGACGGGCAGCCCGGCCAGGTGGGTCTTCCAGAAGGCGAGCTGGCGGGAGACCAGGCTCGCCGGGTCCTTCTCGTCGCCGAGCACGGCGCTCTGCCACACCGCGTAGTCGGCGTACTGGACCGGCAGCGGTGACCACCGCGGCGCGGTGCCCGCGCACCGGGCTTCGTAGGCGGTGGCGAGGTCGCGGGCGAGCTGCCCGAACGACCAGGCGTCCCCGGCGATGTGGTGCAGGGCCACGGTCAGCACGTGCTCGGCCGGCCCGGCGCGGTGCAGCCGCACCCGCAAAGGCAGTTCGTTGACCAGGTCGAAGGCGTGTTCGGCGGCGTTTTCGGGGGTGCCTTCGGCGAGGTCGACGACCGCTTCGGCGGCGGGGTGCACGTGCTGGACGGCGACGCCGTCGATCTCGGCGACCGTGGTGCGCAGGCTTTCGTGCCGCCCGACGACGTCGCCGAACGCCGCGCGCAGCGCCTCGGGTTGCAGGTCGCCGTCGAGCCGGAACGACATCGCGATGTTGTACATCGGGCTGGGGCCGCCGAGCCGGTAGAGGAACCACAGGCGGGCCTGGGCGAACGACAGCGGCACCGGCTTCTCCCGCGGCACGGGGACCAGCGGCGGGCGGGTGTCGGCGTGGCCGGCGAAACGGCCGGCGAGCCCGGCGACGGTCGGGGCGGCGAACAGGTCGCGCACGGTCAGTTCGTGGCCGAGTTCGCCGCGGACGCGGGTGAGCAGCCGCATCGCCGAGAGCGAGGTGCCGCCGTGGGCGAAGAAGTCGTCGTGCAGGCCCGCGGGGTGGCCGAGCACTTCGGTCCAGATGGTCAGGAGGCGGGCTTCGGCGACTGTACGGGGCTCTGCGGCGGAGCTTTCCGCTTCGGGCGGCGCCAGTGCGGCCAGTGCCCGGCGGTCGACCTTGCCGCTGGTCAGCGTCGGGAGCGTGTCGAGCGCCAGGGCCTGGGCCGGGATCATCGAGGTGGGCAGCACGTCCCGCAGCGACCGGACCAGGTGGAGCGGTTCGTCGATGTCCCCGGCCAGGTAGGCGATCAGTTGTTCGTCGCGCACCAGCACGCACGCGTCGTCGACGCCGGGCAGTGCGCGCAGGGCTTCTTCGATCTCGCCCAGCTCGATGCGCACGCCACGCAGTTTCACCTGTGTGTCGGCGCGGCCGAGGAACTCGAGTTCGCCCTCGTCGGACCAGCGCACCAGGTCCCCGGTGCGGTACATGCGGGCGCCGCCGTCCTCGAACGGGTTGGGCACGAACGCGGCGGCTGTCACCTCGGGCCTGCCGAGGTAGCCGCGGGCCAGGCCGATCCCGGCGACGTAGAGCTCACCCGGCTGTCCCGGGGGCACCGGGTACAGGTCGGCGTCGAGCACGTGCACCCGGAAGTTCCACAGTGGACGGCCGATGGGCACGGTCACCGCTTCGACGCCGCGGCGCGCTTTCCAGTAGGTGAGGTCGATCGAGGCCTCGGTGGGGCCGTAGAGGTTGTACAGCTGGGCGCCGAGGGTGTCGAAGCACTGCTCGACCAGTGTGGTGGGCAGCGCTTCGCCCGCGCACATCACGGTCTTCAGGCTGGTGCACCCGGCCGCGCCGGGTTCGGCGAGGAATTCGCGCAGGGTGGTGGGCACGAACTGCACGCAGGTCACGCCGGTTTCGCGGATCAGCGACACCAGGCACGCGGGATCCTTGTGGCCGTCGTGCCCGGCGACGACGAGCGTGGCGCCGGTGAACAGCGGGCAGAAGAACTCGAGGATGGACGGGTCGAAGGTCATCGGGGTCTTGAGCAGCACCCGGTCGCCGGGGCCGAACCCGGCTTCGTGCTGCCACCACTGCAGGGTGTTCGACACGGCTTCGTGGGTGACGACCACGCCTTTCGGACGGCCGGTCGAGCCCGAGGTGTAGAGCACGTAGGCCGCGTTCGACGGCTCGGCGCGCCGGGGTTCGGCGTGCTCGCGGGACACCGAGTCCAGCAGCACAAGACTGTCCACTGTGGGCAGCAGCCCGGCGGTCGCCTCGGTGGCGACGACGATCCGCGCGCCGGAGTCGCCGATGAGCTGGGCCAGGCGGGCGGGCGGCTGGTCCAGGTCGAGCGGGAGGTAGGCCGCGCCGGCTTTGAGCACCGCGAGCACGGTGATCACCAGGTCCGCCGAGCGTGGCAGGGCCAGCACGACGATCTCCTCGGGCCCGGTGCCGAGGGCGGCGAGGTGCCCGGCGAGCCGGTTCGCGCGGGCGTCGAGTTCGGCGTAGGTCAGCGATTCGCCCGCGTGCAGCAGGGCCGTGGCGTCCGGGGTGCGGGCCACTTGGGCTTCGAACAACTCGGGCAGGGTGCCGGGCACCAGGTCGTGGCCGGTGTGGTTCCACGGTGAGGGGTCGAGCTGGTCGAAGTGCGCGTCGGGGCGTTCGAGGAAGGTGGTGAGCAGTTCCTCGTAGGTGCGGGCGTGCCGGTGCACGGTGGCCTGGTCGAACAGTTCGGCGTTGTACTCGAAGGTGACGGTGAGCTGGTCACCGGCGAAGAGCACGTCGACTTCGAGGTCGATCTTCGAGTAGCGCCGGGTGGTGCGCAGCAGGTCGGCGGTGAGCCCGGCGGGCCTCGGCACGGCCGGGGCGCGGTCGATGTTGAAGATGGTGCCGACGACCTGGGCGCGCGGGTCGAGTTTGAGCCGCTCCCCCAGCGCGGAGACGGAGAAGTCGGGGTGGGCGTAGGCCTCGACCAGGGTGCGCTGGAGCCGCGCGACGTACTCGCGCACGGTGCGGGTGCCGTCGAGGCGGCTGCGGATGGGCAGCAGCGTGCTGCAGTTGCCGACGAGCCGGTCGGCGCCGGGGTAGTCGCGCTGGGCCTGCGGCACGCCGATCACCAGGTCGTCCTGACCGGAGAGCTGGTGCATCAGGTGGGCGTAGGCGGCGAAGAGCACGGTGAACGGGGTGACGCCGAGTTCGCGGCTGACCGCGGTGACCCGGTCGGCGGCGAATCGCGTTTCGACGCGACCGCCGCGGCAGGAGGTGCGTGCGTCGCGGGCGCGGTCGGTGGGCAGTTTCAGCGCGGGCAGCCCGTCCGGGAACTGGGCGGCCCAGAAGTCGGCGTCGCCGGGTTTGGCGAGCTGCCGCCGCACGAATTCGCGGTACTGCGGGGCGGGCGGCAGTGCCTCGCCGGTGCGGGAGTACAGCCGGGCGATCTCGTCGAACAGCACCATGAACGACCAGCCGTCGACCACGGCGTGGTGCACGGCCAGGTACAGCTGGTGGTGGTCCGGGCCCAGGCGCAGGATGGCGGCTTTGACCAGCGGGCCGGTGGCCAGGTCGAACACCTCGTCGGCGCGGGCGTCGAACCAGGCCCGCACGGCGTCGCCGGAGACCTCCACCAGCGGCACTTCGAGCGCCAGGCGGGGCAGGACCTGCTGGCGGGAGCCGTCTTTGGCGAACACGGTGTGCAGGCTGTCGTGGCGGGCGACCGCGTCGTCGACGGCGGCGCGCAGGGCGGGCACGTCGAGTTCACCGCGCAGGTCGAACACGGCGCTTTCGTTGTAGGAGCGGGAGTGATCGGCGCTGACCTGGTCGAAGAACCACATTTCGCGCTGGACTTCGCTCAGCGGGTAGCCGTCGTCGTCCTCGGGGGCGGCGGTGGCCAGCGCGGGCCGGGCGCCGGGGAAGAACCCGGCGGCGGTGAGCTGGTTGACCGCGCTGGCGATGACCACCACGATGCGCTCGATGTCGGCGTCGGTGTGCGCGGTGGACAGGAAGCAGTTGCGGCCTTCCCAGATGTAGAGGCCCTGGGCGACGAGCATGGTGTGGAACAGCTCGACCAGTTCCGAGGACGGTGCTTCGTCGAGGAAGCGCAGGCGGAACAGCGAGCCGAACTGCCCGACCCGGATCGGGACCCCGGCCTCGGTGAACATCGCGTCGAGCCGGGTGGCCAGCGCGGCGACCCTGGCGGTGAGTTCCTCCTGCAGCGCGGGGCCGCGGCGGCGCATTTCTTCGAGCACGGCGCGTCCGGCGGCCAGGGCGAGCGGGTGCTTGCAGAAGGTGCCGGAGAAGAAGGTGCGCACCGAGTGCGGGTAGGGGGCGTCGCCGAAGGGCCAGGCGCCGCCGTCGATGGCGTCGAGGTACTTCGCGTCCCCGGCGACCACCCCGATCGGGAGGCCGCCGCCGACGACCTTGCCGTAGGTGGTGATGTCGGCCTGGATGTCCCACAGGCCCTGGACGCCGCCGGGGTGCATGCGGAATCCGGTGATCACCTCGTCGAGCACCAGCGGCACACCGGTTTCCCTGGTCAGCGCGCGCAGGCGGCGGAGGAATTCGACGGGTTGCTGGTCGGGGCGGCGGCTCTGCACCGGTTCGACCAGCACGGCGGCGAGTTCCCCGGCGTGGGCGCGCAGCACTTCCAGGGAGGCTTCGTCGCCGTAGGTGAGCACGAGGGCGTTGCGGCTGACGTCCTCGGGCACGCCGGGGGCGAGCGGCACGGACTCGCCGGAGGGGTCCTGGCGGGCCAGGATCGGGTCGGCCGAGCCGTGGTAGGCGCCGGCGAACAGGGCGATCTTGTCGCGGCCGGTGATGGCCCTGGCCAGGCGGACGGCGACCATGACCGCTTCGGAGCCGGTGTTGCAGAACACCACGCGCTGCTTGCCGGTCATCTCGGTGATCAGGCGGGCCACGTCGTCGGCGAGGCCGGAGTGCGGGCCGAGCTGCATGCCTTCGGCGAGCTGGGCGGTGATGGCGTCGTTGATGAACGGTTCGCCGTGGCCGAAGAAGTTGACGCCGAAGCCCATGGTGAGGTCGATGTACTCGTTGCCGTCGAGGTCCCAGACCCGCGAACCGGCCGAGCGGGTGACCACCAGCGGGTAGCGGGCTTCACGCAGGGTGAGGTAGGGCTGCGGGGCGTGGCGGACGTCGGCGTGGTAGGTGCGTTCGCGGGCGGCCTGGTCCTTGGAGGCCTTGGTGCGCGCGCAGAACCGGGTCACCACGTCCTCGGCGAGCCTGCGCTGCTCCTCGGTGAGGTGCCCGGCTGTTTTCTGTGCCTTCTTCGGGGCGAACGCGACGAAGGTGTCCTGGGGCGCGACCGGGACCACGTCCTTGCGCTTCGGCACCACAGCGGCAGTGGCAGCGGGGGCGGGGGTGCCGCCGCGCATCAGGGCGTAGGCCTGCGCCATGACCTTCTCGTGGACTTCGAGGAAGCGGCCGACCTCGGTCCCGGCCACCGCCGCCATTGCGGAGGTGGGTGCGACTGCGGGTTCGGGGGTGGTGAGCGCGGGGGCCGGGGCGTGGGCGCGGATGTGGTCGGCGAGGCGGTTGAGGGTGTTGAGTTCCTCGAACAGGCGGCTGATCGCGATCGACACGCCGAAGGTGCGCTGCACCGACTGCAGGGTCTGGAACAGGGTCATCGAGTCGGCGCCGAGTTCGAGGAAGGACACGTCGGGATCGATCGGGGCGCCGGTTTCGAGCAGGGTGGCCAGCACCTCGGCCAGCGCCGGCAGCACGGGATCGGTGCCGGGCGCTTCGGTCTTCACGGTGGTGGCGGTGTTCGGGGTGGTCACGGTGTTTCCCCTGGGGTGCCGGTGCGCCTGGCGCTCGAACGGGTAGGTGGGCAGGTCGGTGCGGGTGGCGCGGTGACCGCGGTGGAACGCGGCCCAGTCGAGGTCGCGGCCGTGGGCGTAGAGGCGGGCGGCGCTGCCGGTCAGCACGTCCCAGTCGCCGACCCCCTCACGCAGCGAGGGCACCCAGACGCGGCCGGGCAGTTCACGGCGACCGGCGCCGATGAGCACCTGCTGCGGGCCGACTTCGACGAACTGGGTGCAGCCGAGTTCGCCGAGCAGCCGGATGCCGTCGGCGAACCGGACGGTGTCGGTGAGGTGGCGGGTCCAGTAGCCGGCGTCGGGGTGGTGCAGGCGGCCGTCGAGGTCGCTGACCAGCGCGATGCGGGGTTCGCGGTAGGTGATCGAGGCGGCGGTGGCGGCGAAGGCGTCGCGGGCGGCGGCCATCATCGGCGAGTGGAACGCCCACGCGCTGCTCATCGCCTTGGTTTTCACGCCGCGCCCGGTCAGCGCTTCGGCCAGCGCGGTGATCTCGGCGGGTTCGCCGGAGACGGTGACGTTCCCGGCGCCGTTGACCGCGGCGATGGCGAGTCCGGGGGTGAGGGCGGCGCGCACGGTGGGCTCGTCGGCGAACACCACCAGCATGGCGCCGCGCTCGCTCAGTTCCTGGACCACGCGGCCGCGTTCGGCGACCAGGCGGAGGCCGTCGGCGAGGTCGAACACCCCGGCGACGCAGGCCGCGGCGAACTGGCCGGCGCTGTGGCCGAGCAGGAACGCCGGTTCGGCTCCCCAGTCCAGCCACAGCTGGGCGAGCGCGTATTCGAGGCAGAACAACGCGGGCTGGGTGTAGCGGGTCTCGTCGAGGTGGTCGCCGGAGAACAACACCGCGGTCAGTGGCTTGCCGACGTGGGTTTCGAACAGCTCGGCGCAGTCGGTGAGCAGGCCGCGGAACCGGGCGTGGGTGGCGTAGAGCTGGCGGGCCATGCCCGCGTACTGGGCGCCCTGCCCGCTGAACAGGAACGCGAGATCGCCGGGGCCCGCCGGGCTTTTCTGTCCGATGTGGACGTTCATCGACGGGGTGCCGGTGGCGATCTCGGTCAGCCGGTCGCGGAGTTCGGCGGGGTTGCCCACCGCGAAGGCCGCGCGGTGACGCAGGTGCGCGCGGCCGACATTGGTGGTGTAGCAGAGGTCGCGCAGGTTGGGCTCGTCGAGTTCGGCGTAGCTCGCGGCGAGGGTCCGCAGCGCGGTTTCCGTGCGGGCGCTGAGGGTGCACACGTGCCGGGGGCGCAGTTCGTTGCCGCCCGTGGTGCCGGTTTTCTCCGCTTCACTGACGATCACGTGGGCGTTGGTGCCGCCGAAGCCGAAGGAGCTGACCCCGGCGGTCAGCGGTCCGTGCCTGCTCGCCCAGTCCCTCGCGGTTTCGGGGATTTCGAAGGGCCCGGCGGGGATCTCGGCGTTGCGCTCGCGCAGGTGCAGGTGGGGTGGGACGCGCCGGTGGCCCAGCATGAGCACGACCTTGATCAGCCCGGCGATGCCCGCGGCGGCTTCGGTGTGCCCGATGTTCGTTTTGACCGAGCCGAGCAGGAACGGTGTTTCCCGTCCTTCGCCCAGTACAGCGGTCAGCGCGCGGGTCTCGATCGGGTCGCCGAGGGGGGTACCGGTGCCGTGGGCCTCCACGTAGCCGATGTCGGCGGGGGTGAGCCCGGCTTCGGCGAGGGCGTCGCGGACGACTTCCTGTTGCGCGGCGCCACTGGGCGCGGTCAGGCCGTTGCTGCGCCCGTCCTGGTTGACCGCCGAGCCACGCAGGACCGCCAGCACCCTGTCGCCGTCACGCCGGGCCGCCGACAGGGTTTTCAGCACGACCACGCCGCAGCCTTCGGCGCGGACGTATCCGTCGGCGCCGGCGTCGAAGGTCTTGCAGCGGCCGTCCTCGGCGAGCATGCCCGCCTGGCCGAACACCTCGGTCAGCTCGGGTGAGAGCAGCAGGTTGACCCCGCCGGCGAGCGCGGTTTCGGCTTCACCGCAGCGCAGGCTGCGAGAAGCCAGGTGCACCGCGACCAGTGACGAGGAGCAGGCGGTGTCCACGGCCAGGCTGGGGCCGTTGAGGTCGAGGAAGTAGGACAGGCGGTTCGCCGCGATGCTCAGCGCCTGCCCGGTTCCGCTGTAGGCGCTCAGCGCGGCGCCGGAGCGGGCGTGGTCGCTGGTGCTGATGCCGACGAAGACCCCGGTGCGGGTGCCTGCCAGTGAGGTCGGGGCGATCCCGGCGTGTTCGAGCGCTTCCCAGGCCACTTCGAGCAGCAGCCGCTGCTGTGGGTCCACAGCGGACACTTCGCGGGCGGAGATGCTGAAGAAGTCCGCGTCGAAGCCGTCGACGTCACGCAGGAGCCCGTGGGTGCGCCCGAGGTCCGGCGCTTCGCGGCGTCGCGCGTCGGCGATGCCGTCACCGCCGCGGTCGAGCAGATCCCAGAACTCGGCGGGTGAGTCCGCGCCGGGGAAGCGGCAGCCGAGGCCGATCACCGCGATCGGCTCGTCCGGGGTGACGGCGGCGCGTTCCCGTGGTGCCGGGGCCGGGGCACCTCCGGCGAGGTGGGTGCTCAGCGCCCGGATGGTGGGGTGTTCCCAGAACAGCGTCGGGGAAAGGTCCTTTTCGAGCAGTTCGGCGAGTTCCCCGATCAGGATGACCGCGTCCCGTGAGGACAATCCGTAGCCGGTCAGCGGCGCCTCGCGGTCGACCGTGTCCGGGTCCAGTCCGGTTCGTGAAGCGATCTGCTGGACTAGCCACGATTCCAGGCGGGAGTCGGTCGGCTGCACGGGGATTCCCCTTCGCTCACGGGTCGGTGCGCGAAGCCTGACCACGCCGCCCCCAGCGCTCAACGGATCCGCGAGGTCCATGCATAGCGGCGTGCGCAGGGGGTGGCCAGGGCCACGCGGCACGTCCTAAGGGGATTTCTAAACCCTGCCGCGACCACGCCGGATCGACCTTCGCAAGCGCCACACTCGTCGGCGGTGTCCAGCGGGTTTAACGCGGGCTTGAAGGAAAGGAGCCGGGTGTGGCGGCGGTGCTCGGCATTCTCGGCGGCATGGGGCCCTACGCCTCGGCCGAATTCCTCCGCACGATCTACGAGACCGCGGACGAGCGGCACGGGCCCGCGACCGAGCAAGAGCTGCCGCGCTGCCTGCTCGACTCCGACCCGGCGTTCCCCGACCGCACCGAAGCCATCCGTGAAGGCCGGGACGTGGAGTTCACCGCGCGCCTGCGGCAGCGGTTGCAGTCACTGGCCGATCAGGGCGCCACGCGGATCGTGCTGACCTGCGTCACCGCGCACCACTTCGTCCGGCGGCTCGACCCCGGCCTGCGGGCGAAGCTGATCTCGCTGGTGGACGTGGTGTTCGACGATCTCGAGGTCGGCGGCGACGGCCCGTACCTGCTGCTGGCCACCAGCGGCACCCGCGCGGCGCGGGTGTTCGAGTCGGACCCGCGCTGGCCGTCGGTGGCGCACCAGGTGGTGCTGCCCCCGCCGGGCACGCAGGAGGAGATCCACCGGCTGCTCTACCGGCTCAAGCGCGAACCGGCCGGCGCGGAACTCGCCGCGCAGGTCGAGGACCTGGTCACGCGGTACGGCTGCCGCGGGGTGATCGCCGGGTGCACCGAAGTGCACCTGCTGACCCGGTGGTGGCGGGCGCGGGCGGGCGGGCCGCTGGTGCTCGATCCGCTGCGGACCATCGCCAACGAGCTGCCGAAACTGCTCGAGGATGAGGAGGCCCCTGGTGAACCAGGAATTCTGGACCGATCGGCTGGCCGGCTTCGCCGAGCCGACCCGGCTCGGCAGTGAACGCGCCGCCGGCACCGAGGCCGGTAGCGCCACCGTGGAATGCGAGTCCGCGTCGCTGGCGGGCCTGAAGCAGGCGGGCGCGCCCGCCGGGGTGCCACCGGAGCACGTGGTGGCCGCGGCCTGGAGCCTGGTGCTCGCCGCGCACGCGGGCACCTCCGACGTGGTGTTCGGGGTGCGCCCGGCCGGGGTGGACCGGCCGACGCCGCTGCGGGTGCGCCTGCGTTACGACCTGCCGCTGACCGCGTTCCTCGCGAGCCTGCGCGCCCAGCTCGAAGCCGGGCTCGCGCAGCCCGCGCCCACCGAGGCCGAACTGGCCGCGCTCGCCGGGCTGGCCGAGGGCACCGCGCTGTTCGACAAGGTGGTGCGCTGGGACCACGACACCGGCACCCACCACCCCATGGAACTGCGCCTCGATCTCGGTGAGCCGAACCTGCGGGTGCGCCTGGACTACGCGCGCGACCGGATCAGCGCCGCCGACGCGCGCCGCCTGCTCGACGACCTCGACCGGCTGCTCAACGAGATGGTCCTGCGTTCCGGCGCGACCGCACTGCACGAGTTCACCGTGCTCACGCCCGAAGAGGAGAACCGGATCCTGCGGCGGTGGAACGACACCGCGGTGCGGCGGAACCCGGCCTGCATCCACGAACTGGTCGAAGCGCAGGCCGCCCGCACGCCGGACGCGCTCGCCGTCGTCCAGGGCGAGCACCGGCTCACCTACGCCGAACTCGACGACGCGGCCGGGAAACTCGCGCGCCGGCTCGCCGCCTCCGGGGTCGGCCCCGGCGATTTCGTGGCGCTGCGGTTGCGGCGCAGCGTGCACACCGTGGTCGCGTTGCTCGGGGTGCTCAAGGCCGGCGCCGCGTACGCCCCGATCGAGCCGTCGCTGCCACCCGAACGCGCGCAGACCCTGCTCGCCACCCTGCAAGCACCGGTGCTGATCACCGACCGCGACCAGGTCACCGCCGCCCGCGAACTCGGCGACCGCGAAGTCCTGTGGGTCGGCGAACCGGACGGCACCCCGGGCTGGGCACTGGCCGAACCCGCCCCCGGCGCCCCGCAGCCCCGGCGCGCGCAACCCGACGACCAGGCCTACGTCATCTTCACCTCCGGGTCCACCGGCACCCCGAAGGGTGTGCTGCTGTCCCACGCGCCGGTGGTCAACCTGATCGAATGGGTCAACACCACCCACGGCATGGGCCCGGCCGACCGGGTCCTGTTCCTCACCTCGCTGGGTTTCGACCTGTCGGTGTACGACGTGTTCGGCGTGCTCGCCGCCGGGGGCAGCATCCGGGTGGCCACCGACGAGGAGATCCGCGACCCGCGGCGGCTGCTGTCCATCCTGGACGACGAGCCGATCACCTTCTGGGACTCCGCCCCGGCGGCACTGCAGCAACTGGAGCCGTTCTTCGCGCTGCGCGGCCCGCGGGCGGAACACTCGCTGCGGCTGGTGTTCCTCAGCGGCGACTGGGTACCGGTCACGCTGCCCGACTCGGTCCGCACCGCTTTCGGCGCACCACGGGTGATCGCGCTGGGGGGCGCCACCGAAGCGGCGATCTGGTCGAACTTCTTCCCCGTCGAGCGCGTGGACCCGGGCTGGGCGAGCATCCCCTACGGCAGGCCCATCGACAACGCGCGCTACTACGTGCTCGACGGCGGCCTGCGCCCGGCCGTGGTCGGCGCGCCCGGAGACCTCTACATCGGCGGGAACTGCCTCGCACTGGGCTACCACGGCGACCCGGCCAAGACCGCGGACAAGTTCATCCCGGACCCGTTCGGCGACGTGCCCGGCGCCCGCCTCTACGCCACCGGTGACCGCGCGAAGTACTGGGCCGACGGCACCCTCGAGTTCCTCGGCCGCCAGGACGACCAGGTCAAGCTGCGCGGGTTCCGGATCGAGCTGGGCGAGGTGGAGTCGGCGCTGGCCGCCGGACCCGGGGTGGCCTCGGCCGTGGCGCTGGTGCTCGACGAGCAACTGATCGGGTACGTGGTCCGCTCCCCCGGTGAGGAACCCGACGTCGCCGTGCTGCGCGAGCAGCTCGCCCAGCGGCTTCCCGCCTACATGGTGCCCTCGCAGCTCGTCGTGCTGGACGCGCTGCCGGTCACCCCGAACGGGAAACTGGACCGCCGCGCCCTGCCCGCGCCCCAGCCGCCCGTGCCCTACATCGAGCCGGGCACCCCGGTCGAGAAGGCGATCGCCGAGCTGTGGAGCGAAGTGCTCGGGGTCGAGCGCGTCGGGGTGGTGGACAACTTCTTCGACCTCGGCGGGCATTCGCTGCTGATCACCCAGCTCATGGCCAGGGTCAAAGCCGCACTCGAAGTCGACGTGCCGATGACGGCCGTGCTGGACAACCAGACCCTCGGCGAGTTCTCCGCGGTCGTGGAGGCCGTGCTGCTCGAAGAACTCGACGCATGAGCACGGACACCCGCCTCCAGGCCTTGCTGGACAAGCGGCTCGCGCGGGCGAAGGCACGGACCATCCCGCGGACCACGGGACCGCGCCGGGCCTCGCCCGCGCAGGAACGCATGCTGTTCCTCGAAGAACTGCACCCGGGCGCGGCGACCTACCACGTGCTGTTCCCCTTCCGGCTGGACGGACCGCTCGACGCCGACCGCCTCGAAAACGCGCTGCGCCGCGTCGAACGCCGCCACGAAATCCTGCGCACCGTCTACGAACGCCGGGGCGCCGAAGAGTTCCAGGTCGTCGCCGCGACACCGGTGCAACTGCGGCACGCCGACCAGGAACCCGACCTCGACGCGCAGGTGCTGGCCGAGTTCCGCCGCCCGTTCGACCTGCGCACCGGCCCGGTGTGGCGGGCACTGCTGATCCGCGCCGGGGAGACCAGCCACCACCTGGTGCTCACACTGCACCACATCGCCTTCGACGGCTCCTCGATCGACATCCTGCTGCGCGAACTCGCCGACGGCTACGCCGGCCTGCCCGAACCCGCGCCACTGGCCCTGCAGTACGCCGATTTCGCCGCCTGGCAACGCGACCAGCTCACCGGCGGCGCCTACCGCACCCAGCTCGACTACTGGACCGAACAGCTCTCCGACGCCCCCGCACGACTGCAACTGCCCGCCGACCGGCCACAGGCACCGACCGGCCGCGCGGGGCTGGTCCGCACCCACCTGGACCCCGCGCTCACCGCGGACCTGCACGGCCTCGCCCGCCGCAGCGGCGTCACCTCGTTCATGGTGCTGCTCGCCTGCTTCCAGAGCCTGCTGCACCGCTACAGCGGCCAGTCCGACATCGTCGTGGGCACCTCGGTGGCCGGGCGGACCGTGCCCGAGGCCGAACCGCTGATCGGATTGTTCGTCAACACCGTGGCGCTGCGCTCCCGGTTCGACGGGCGCACCCCCTTCGCCGACCTGCTCGCCCAGGTCCGCACCACGGCCGCCACCGGGTTCTCCCACCAGGACGTGCCCTTCGAAACCGTGGTCGGCGAACTGCCGCTGGACCGCGACCTCGCCGCCACCCCGGTGTTCGGCGTGCTGCTCAACTGGATCACCGTCGACCGCGAGCCGGTGCGCCTGGGCGAGGTGCTGATGACCTACGTGCCCCGCCCCGGCACCGGCCACGCCAAGTTCGAGCTGACCCTCGACGCCGGGGAGGACGCCGGGCGCCTCGAACTGGAACTGGAGTACGGCCGCGACCGCTGGGACGAAACCACCGCCGCCCGCCTGCTCGACCACCTCGAAAACCTCATCCGCGCCGCCGTCGCCGACCCCGCCACCCCGGTCGGGGACCTGCCGCTGATGAGCGCCGCGGAACGCGAACTGGTCACCGGGCACTGGCCAGGACCCGCCGCCGACTACGGCACCCCCACCAACCTCGCCGACCTGTCCGCAGTGGACGGTGACCTGATCGCCCTGTCCGGCGGCGGCGAACAGCTCACCTACCGCGACCTCGGCCGGCGCGCCGACCGCCTGGCCCACCACCTGATCGGCCTCGGCGCCACCCCCGACCGGCCCATCGGCATCCTGCTCGAACGCTCGGCCGACCTCGTGGTCGCCATCCTCGGCGTCCTGCGCTCCGGAGCCCCGTACCTGCCGCTGGACCCCGACAACCCCGACGCCCGCACCACCGGCGTGCTCGAAGACGCCGGCGCCGAACTGGTGGTCACCGACGCCGCCCTCGCCCCCCGCGTGAGCGCCTGCGCCACCCTCGACCTGCACCAGATCCCCGAAGGACCCGGCCACCCGCCCACCGTGCGCGTCGACCCCGACGACCTCGCCTACGTCTTCTACACCTCCGGCTCCACCGGCAGGCCCAAGGGCGTGATGCTCAGCCACCGCGCCGCCCACAACCACATCCGCTGGCAACTGGAGACCTACGGCCCCGCACCCGGCGACGCCGTGCTGTTCAAGACCAACGTCACCTTCGACGTCTCCGTCGCCGAACTGTTCACCGCGCTGCACGGCGGCGCCCGGCTGGTCATCGCCGAACCCGGCGGGCACCGCGACCCGGGCTACCTGCGGCGCCTGATCGCCGAGGAAGGCGTCACCCGCGCCCACTTCGTGCCCACCATGCTGACCGCGCTCGTCGCCGCCGACGGCGGCTCACTGGACTCGCTCGACCTCGTGCAGAGCGCGGGCGAGACCCTGCCACCCGAACTGCGCGACAGCTTCCTGTCCACAGTGGACGCCACGCTGATCAACGCCTACGGCCCGACCGAGACCACCGTGCTCGTCACCGCCGGCGACACCCACCACGGCGAACCCGGCGTCCCCATCGGCAGGCCCATCGCCAACACCCGCTGCTACGTCCTCGACGAAGACCTGCGCCCGCAACCCATCGGCGTCCCGGGCGAAATCTGCGTCGGCGGCGTCCAACTCGCACGCGGCTACCTCGGCCGCCCCGACCGCACCGCGGAAAGCTTCGTCCCCGACCCGTTCGGCGGCGACCGCCTCTACCGCACCGGCGACCTCGGCCGCTGGCGCGCCGACGGGCAACTCGACTGCCTCGGCCGCATCGACCACCAGGTCAAACTCCGCGGCCACCGCATCGAACTCGGCGAAATCGAAGCCGTGCTCGCCGAACACGACACCGTGGACCAAGCCGTGGTCGTCGTCCGCGGCGACCAGCTCGCCGCCTACGTCACCGCCCCCACCCCACCCGAACCCGGGATCCTGCGCGACTGGCTCGCCACGCACCTGCCCGCCTACATGGTCCCCGCCTCCTACACCCACCTCGACCGCATCCCGCAGACCTCCAGCGGCAAAACCGACCGCGCCAAACTGCCCGCCCCCGGCGAGAACAGCGCCGTCGCCAAGCCCTACCTCGCCCCCGAAACCCCCGCCGAACAACGGCTCGCCGAAATCTGGGCCGAAGTGCTCGGCGTCGACCAGATCGGCCGCGACGACGACTTCTTCGCCCTCGGCGGGCACTCCCTGCTCGCCGTGCAGGTGGCCAGCCGCGTCCGCGAAACCCTCGGCGTCCCCGTCCCGCTGCGCACGCTGTTCGAAGCCACCACCATCGCCCGCCTCGCCACCCGGCTCACCGAGGCGACCGGCCCCGCCCTGCCCGAGGTCACCCCGGCCGAAGACCGCACCACGCTCTCCGCCGCCGAAGCCCGCCTGTGGTTCGTCGACCAGCTCGACCCCGGCGACCCGGCCTACAACCTCCCGGCCATCTGCCGCCTCCACGGCCCACTCGACACCGACGCCCTCACCACCGCCATCCACACCCTCGCCGCGACCCACGAAGCCCTGCGCACCGCGTTCCCCGCCACCGACGGCCGCCCCGGACGCGCCCTCATCGAAACACCGATCCCGGTGACCACCGTGACGGCCACCCCCGGCGAACTCGACGCGATCCTCGCCGCCGAAGCCGCCCACCGCTTCGACCTGGCCACCGGACCACTCGCCCGCGCCGCCATCATCACCCTGGGCGACACCGAACACGTGCTCGCCCTGACCTTCCACCACGCCATCGTGGACGGCTGGTCGATCAAGGTGCTGCTCGACGACCTGCGCACCGCCTACACCGGCACTACCCCGCCCCGGCGCCGTCTCGCCGCCGCCGACTACGCCGCCTGGCAGAACCGCCTCGACCACACCGGCGCACTGGACTACTGGCGCACCCAGCTCGCCGACCTGCCACCCGTACCCGGCCTGCCCGCCGACCACACCGACAACGGCGGCTCGGCCGGGGCCGCGCACCACTTCACCGTGCCCGCCGACCTCACCACCCGGCTGACCGCGCTCGCCGCCGACGAAGGCTGCACCCCGTTCATGGGCCTGCTCGCCGCCTACGCCGCCCTCCTCAGCCGCTACACCGGCCACGACGACCTCGTGCTCACCATGCCGGTCGCCGACCGCGCCCGCCCCGAACTCGAGGACGTCGCCGGCCTGCTGCTCAACACCGTCGTCCTCCGCCTGGCCACCACCGGCACCTACCGCGAACTCCTGCACACCGTCCGCGACACCGTGCTCGCCGCCTACGAACACCGCACCCTGCCCTTCGACCGGCTCGTCGACGACCTCGGCCTCGACGGCGCCGCCCTCACCCGCTACAGCGTCACCATCGACCCGATGCCGGGCACCACCCACTTCGCCGACGACGTCGTCCTCGAACCCGAACCCTTCGTGCCCGCGCACTCCAAAGCCGACCTCAACCTGCTCTTCGACGAAGACGGCACCAGCGGCTGGCTCGTCCACCGCACCGCCAAATTCGAACCCGGCCGCGTCGAACGCCTCGCCGGGCACCTGCTCACCCTCCTCGGCGGTGCACTGGCCGACCCGGACAAACCACTGACCGAGCACACCGTCCTCACCACCGCCGAACGCACCGCACTCACCCCCGGCACCACCACCGGCGACCCCCGTACCCTGCCCGAACTCTTCACCGCCCAGACCACCCGCACCCCCGACGCCCCCGCCGTACCGGGCCTGACCTACCGCGAACTCGACGAACACGCCAACCGCTTCGCCCACCACCTGCTCACCCGCGTCCATCCAGGACAGCTCATCGCCCTGTGCCTGGAACGCGGCCCGGACCAGGCGATCGCCATCCTCGGCACCTGGCGCGCCGGCTGCGCCTACCTCGCCCTCGACCCGCACCACCCACCAGCACGACGCCACGAACTCGTCGAAGACAGCGGCGCCGCACTCGTCGTCGACCAACTCACCTTCACCGGAAACACCGAACCACCCCAGGTCACCATCGACCCCGACGACCTCGCCTACCTCGTCTACACCTCCGGCTCCACCGGCAAACCCAAAGGCGTCCGCACCCCACACCGCGCCGCCGCCGAATACCTCGCCGACTACCTCGGCACCCACTTCGGCCTCGGCCCCGGCGACACCGTCCTCCAACTCGCCGCCCTGCCCTTCGACGCCGCCATCCGCGACCTCTTCGGCCCCCTGACCACCGGCGCCCGCGTCGCCCTGCTCGACCACGACCAGGCCGCCGACCCCGAAGCCATCCTCGAAACCATCGACCGCGAACAGGTCACCTGCCTGCTCAGCGTCGTCCCCACCCTCCTGCGCGCCATCCTCGGCGCCGCCCGAACCGGACACGGGGAACACCTGCGCCTCGTCCTCACCGCCGGCGAAGCACTCGACCTCGCCGACTGCGCCCGCACCCGCGCCACCTTCGGCGGCAAGCCACTGGTGGTCAACCAGTACGGCCCCACCGAAGCCACCATGACCACCACCAGCCACCCCATCACCACCGGCACCGAAGGACCCGCACCACTCGGCCTCCCCGCCGCCGGCGCCCGCCTCTGGATCGTCGACCGCCACGGCGACCTCGCCCCCCTCGGCGTACCCGGCGAAGTCTGGATCGGCGGCAGCCGCCTCGCCCAGGGCTACCACCACCGGCCCGCCCTCACCGCCGAACGCTTCGTCCCCGACCCCTTCGCCGGCGAACCCGGCGCCCGCGCCTACCGCACCGGCGACCTCGCCCGCCGCGACCACGACGGCACCCTCCGCTTCCTCGGCCGCCTCGACGACCAGGTCAAGATCCGCGGCAACCGCGTCGAACCCACCGGCATCGAAAACGTGCTCCGCGGCCTGCCCGGCGTCACCGAAGCCGCCGTCCTCGCCACCGGCACCCCCGCACACCTGACCGCCTACGTCACCCCCGCCACCCTCCACGGCACCGCCCTGCGCGACGAACTCCGCGGCCTGCTGCCCGAATACCAGATCCCCTCCCGGATCCACGCCCTGCCCGCACTCCCCCGCACCGCCAACAACAAGGTCGACAAGAAAGCCCTCGCGGCACTCGAAACCCCCGCCGAACACACCCCCGGCACGGCCAAGTCACCCACCGAAGCCGTGCTCGCGTCCCTGTTCGACGAACTGCTCGACCGCGACGACACCGGCCGCGACGACGACTTCTTCACCCACGGCGGCCACTCACTGCTCGCCGCCCAACTCGCCGCCCGCATCCGCCGCGCCTTCGGCCACTCACTGCCCCTGCGCACCGTGCTCGACACCCCGACCGTCGCCGGACTCGCCGCCTGGCTCGATGCCCGAACCGGCCCCACCACCGAACCGTCGCCGCTGAGGGAATCCACCACCGAACTCACCCCGGCCCAGCGCGCCATCCTCGCCCACACCCGCGAACACCCCGGCACCGCCGCCTACCACATCGGCTTCGCCGCCATCCTCGACGGCCCACTCGACGAGATCGCGCTCGCCCGCGCCGTCGACGCCACCGTCGCCCGCCACGAAATCCTGCGCACCCGCTTCACCGACCGCGCCCACCTCGAACCCCACGTGCTCATCCGCTTCCACCGCGGCACCGCCACCACCGAAGCCGAAGCCACCGCCCAGGCCGAAACCGAACTACGCACCCCGTTCGACCTCGCCGGCGAGCCACCCATCCGCGCCGCCCTCATCCGCTTCGGCCCCGGCAAACACCTGTTCGCCCTCACCGTGCACCACATCGCCGCCGACGGCTGGACCCTCTCCATCCTCCAACGCGACCTCACCGAGTACTACAACGCCCAACTCGCCGACCGCACCCCGCAACTACCCCCGGTCACCCGCTACACCCCCACCCAGGAGTCCGATGTGGACTTCTGGACCCACCTGCTCGACCGCACCCCACCACGACTCGACCTCCCCACCGACCACCCCCGCCCGCACCGGCCCACCCTCGACGGCGCCACCCGCTACTTCGACATCGACCCCACCACCGCCCACGCCGTCCACACCCTCGCCACCGAAACCGGCACCACCGAATTCATGGTCCTGCTCGCCGCCACCCAACGCTGGCTCCACCAGCAAACCGGCCAGGACCGCTTCCCCATCGCCGTCCCCGTCAGCAACCGCCCCGACCCCGCCAGCGAACACACCGCAGGCCCCTACGCCAACATCCTGTCAATCCCCGCCGACCTCCACGGCCACCCCACCTTCCGCGAACTGCTCACCCGCGTCCGCCACACCGTGCTCGAAACCTGGGAACACCAGCACACCCCCTACGAACTACTCCACCGCCCCCGCTGCCAGGTCATGTTCGGCATGCAGAACCTCCCCACCCCCACCGCCGACCTCACCGGCCTCACCACCACCCCCACCACCCTCGACCGCGGCACCAGCCGCTACGAACTCCACCTCCGCTGCTACCGCACCCCCCACGGCCTGTCCGGCTGGCTCGAACACAACACCACCCTCTTCACCCCCGACGGCATCGAACGACGCCTGCGGGACTTCCTCACCACCCTCCACCACGCCGTGACCGAACCAGAAGGACGCTGACGTGCGCGTGTTCAACCTGATCTGGGCAGGCCAAGGCGTCTCCCTCATCGGCTCGGCGATGACCACCTTCGGCATCGGCGTCTGGGTCTTCCTCGACACCGGCTCCCCCACCTACTTCGCCACCCTCATCCTCGCCGCCTCCCTCCCCGCCCTCCTCGTGCTCCCCGTCGCCGGCGCACTCGTCGACCGCTGGGACCGCCGCCGCGTCATGCTCCTGTCCGACACCGGCGCCGCACTCGCCCCCGCCGGCGTCGTCCTCCTGCACACCACCGGCACACTCCAGCTCTGGCACATCTACGTCCTCGTCGGCACCGGCGCGATCTTCAAAGCCTTCCAATGGCCCGCCTTCTCCGCCCTCGTCCCGCAACTGGTCACCAAGGACGACCTCGGCAAAGCCAACGGCCGCGTCTCCCTCATCGAAGCCGCAGGCCAGGTCTTCGGCGCCCTGCTCGGCGGCGGCCTCTACGCCCTCGTCGGCCTCCGCGGCCTGCTCGCCATCGACCTGCTCACCCTCGCCGCCGCACTCGGCACCCTCCTCTACTCCTTCCGCTGGCTCCCCGCCGAACCCCGCCACCCCAGCACCGACCACACCACCACCTCCCACCGCGACGAACTCCTCGAAGGCTGGCGCTTCATCCGCCAGCGCCCAGGACTCCTCGGCCTCCTGCTCTTCTTCGCCGCCAACAACCTGGTCATGGAAATGGCCATCGTGCTCGTCCCCCCACTCGTGCTCAGCACCCACACCCCCGCCGACCTCGGCATCGTCAACGCCATCGGCTGGACCGGCATGACCATCGTCAGCCTCCTCATCAGCACCACCCGCGGCCCCCAGCGACTCATCCGCGCCATCCTCACCGTCGCCACCTGCCACGCCGTCCTCGTCCTCGCCATGGGCCTCGAACAATCCGTCTGGATGCTCGCCGCCGGCATGTTCGGCATCCTCGGCGGCTACGCCGTCACCAACGCCGCCACCTCCACCCTCTGGCAACTCAAAACCCCCCAGGACAAACAAGGCCGCGTCTTCGCCATCCGCCGCATGGTCGCCTGGTCCGCCGAACCACTCGCCTACGGCCTCGCCGGACCCGTCGCCCAGCTCTTCGGCACCCCCATCGCCCAGAACCTCGGCCTCGGCCAAGGCGGCGGCATCGCCGTGGTCTTCCTCCTCGCCGGACCGGCACTCCTGCTGGTGATCACCACCACCTACCTGCGCCCCCGCGTCCGCCACGTCGAACGCGAACTCCCCGACGCGGTCGCCTTACCCGTGGCACAGACCTGATCTCCTAGACTGGGCCACGATGCGACGGTCTCGGTGGTGGATGAGCGCGGGCGCGCTCGCGTTCGTGACGGCCCTGGTGGCGATCTTCGTGCTCGCCGGACCCGAATCCCAGCCCGGCAGGCCACTCGAACCCCCCGGCCCACCCGGCACCGGCCCCCTCACCCTCGTCACCCTCGGCGACAGCACCCTCTCCGGCGAAGGCGCCGGCCTCTACACCCCGGACACCAACGGCCTCAACGGCAACTGGTGCCACCGCTCACCCAACGCCACCGTGTACGAGACCGAGGTCCCCGGCATCGAGGCGAAGATGAACTTCGCCTGCTCCGGCGCCCCCTCCGCCCAGGTCGGCTTCGGCGACACCAAGCAGTGGACCGAAACCTCCCAAGCCCAGCGCCTCGGCGAACTCACCACCACCCACCGCGTCGCCGCCGTGGTCATCGCCGTCGGCGCCAACGACGAACCCCACTTCTCCCAGCTCATCTCCGAGTGCTTCCACTCCTGGTTCGACATCCGCGCCGCCCCCTGCAGCGAACGCCTCAAAACCGAATGGCAGCCCCGGATCGACGCCATGGTCCCCCGCGTCGTGACCGCCGTCGCCGACGTCAAGAAAGCCCTCGCCGACCGCGGCTACGACCCCGAGGACTACGACCTCGTGCTCCAGTCCTACGCCGCCCCCATCGGCCCCGGCATCCCCGAAGAATTCCGCAACCTCAACGGCTGCCCCTTCCGCACCGAAGACCTCGACTGGGTCGCCGGCCCCGGCATCACCCAGCTCACCGAAGGACTCCGCACCGCCGCCACCCAGACCGGCGCCCGCTTCCTCGACCTCTCCCGCGCCGGCGCGGGACACGAAGCCTGCAGCGGCGGCCCCAACGCCGCCCACGAGTGGTTCAGCCGCCTCACCGTGCAGTGGACCGACCTGTCCTCAGTGGACCGCGCCAACCACGCGATCCAGGAATCCTTCCACCCCAACGCCGCAGGCCACGCCCAGTTCGGCCGCTGCCTCAGCGAATTCCTCTCCGGCGAAGCCCCCGCCGCCGCCTGCCTCAAAGGCGAAGACGGCAACCTCCACGCCACGATTTCCCCCTAATCACGGGGTAAAGTCTCCAGCGCCGCCATGTTCTGCTCGCCCCATTCGCCGAGCGGCACCATGGCGGCGAGCAGCGAACGGCCGAACCCCGTCAGCGAGTACTCGACCTTCGGCGGCACCTCCCGGTAGTCCTCCCGGTGCACCAGCCCCGCGGATCCCAGCTCCCGCAACGACAGGATCAACATCCGCTCACTGATCCCCGGCACCTCCCGCCGCACCTCGGCGAAGCGCAGCGGACCATCCTGCAACGCCCACAAGATCAGCGCCTTCCACTTCCCGCCCATCACATCCACCGCCGCGTCCAGGCCGCAGGTGTAGCTCCGCCGCTTCATCGAATCCCCCCATACGAACAAAAATGTAGGTACTTCCCCGAAGGTACGCGCCCGGCGAAGATCAGCACATGCACAGCACAGACGTCACCGTCGCCGGCCTCGGCGCGATGGGAGCAGCGCTCGCCCAGGCACTCATCGACGGCGGGCACTCCGTCACCGTGTGGAACCGCACGCCCGGCCGCGTGCCCGCACTCGCCTCCCGCGAAGTACCCGACATCGACCGCGCCGTGGCCGCCAGCCCACTCACCATCGCCTGCCTCACCACCTACGACGCCACCCTGACCGCGCTCGAACCCGCCGCCGGCGCGATCACCGGCCGCACCCTGATCACCTTGAACAGCGGAACCCCCGCCGGCGCCCGCGAAATGGCCGCGTGGGCCGCCAAACACGGCGCCGACTTCCTCGACGGCGCGGTCAAGAACGTGCCGGACGCGGTCGGCGAACCCGGCACCCTGCTCTACTACAGCGGCGAGAAGGCCGTGTTCGACCGGCACGCCGAACTCCTGCGCGCCCTCGGCGGCGACACCGTGTTCCTCGGCACCGACGTCGACCTGGCCGCGCTGTACGAATCGGCCGTCGGCGGCACGCTGCTGCCCGCACTGCTCGGCTTCTTCCAGGGCGCGGCGCTGGTCACCGCGCGCGGCCTGCCCGCCGCCTCACTCGTGCCGTACACGGTGAAGTGGCTGGAGATGATCGGCGCCGTGCTGCCCAGCCTCGCCGAGCACATCGACACCGGCGACTACTCCCGGCCCGCCTCCTCCCTCGGCCTGTTCTACGAGGGCATCGCGCACGACCACGAACTCGCGCAGGAGTCCGGCGTCGACTTCTCCTGGAACACCCCGATGCACGACCTGCTCACCCGGGCCGTCGAACAGGGACACCGCGAGGACAGCATCGCCGTCCTGACCGAACTGCTGCGTTGACTTCTGTGCTGTTCTTTTTGGCTTTGATGGCATTTTCGTAAAAAGCGCTGTCGTATAGGATGTTATACACCAGAATTGTCGGTGGCCTCCGGTTGGCTGTCGATCATGAACCTCACCTCTCGGCGGTTGCCGAACTCCTCGACGAAGTGGCAGCCACGGTGACCAGACCGGACACCTGGATCAAGGTCTGCGCCACACGGGAAGCCGTGCGCGCCGCCCTCTCCCACGCGTGGACCTTCGACATCCCCGGCCATCTGATGACCACTCCCCTGCGCAGCTCGGCCGTGCGCCCGATCCCGGAGCCCTACCACCGCGGCGTGCTCGTCGCCACGGACGATGGCCTCGTGCTCTACAGCGGTCTTGGGTGGACGCTCACCGCGCCGGTGACCGGTGTGCATTTACCGAAAGCGTGGCTGAATAGGGCGTTATACAGTCGTCAGTGTCGCCGGTTTCGGGATCCAGCGCAGGGCGAGCGCGCCGAGCGCCAGGTGCAGGACCGCGGCCACCACGGCGACCGTGTGCAAGCCGTTGACGAAGGCGGCCTTCGCCTCCTCCCCTACCCCGGCCGCCAGAGGAAGCGCCAGTGTTTCGTCCAGCGTGGGCGCGAGGCCGGGTCCCTGGATCCGGAAGATCAGGGCGGCGAGCGAGCCGAGCAGCGCGATGCCGAGTGCGTTGCCGATCTCGTTGCTGGTCTCGGCGATCGCCCCAGCCGCCCCCGCCCGCGACGGCGGTACCGCGCCGACCGCGGTGTCGGCCACGACGGCGAACGAGATGCCGTACCCCAGACCGGCGACCACAGTGGACGCGACGTACCAGCCGATCCCGCCCGTGGTCGCGGTCAGCACCAGCAACAGCAGGCCGGCCGCGACGGAGAAGTGGCAGGCCACGAGCGCGGCTCGCTTGCCGATGCGATCGACCACCATCGGCGTCACGACGCAGGTGAGCGTGAGCACCGCGGCGCCGGGCAGCGCGAGCAACGCCGTGCGCAGGACCGGCAGGTCCAAAACGGACTGGAGGTAGACACCCGCCAAGTACGCGGCCGCCGACCACGCCGCCAGCGGCAGCAGTCCGGTGATGACCGCCACGGTGAAGACGCGGTCGCGGAACAGCTTGAATTCCACCAGCGGGTGTTCGAGCCACCGCTGTCGCCGGACGAACCACCCCAGCAACGCCAGGCCCGCGATCCCGGCCAGCACCGGGACGACCGCCAGCCCTTCGGCGGCGGCGTGCTTGAGGGCGTAGACCACGAGCAGGAGCCCGGCCGCCGAGGTCACCACGCTGATCACGTCGACGCGACCGGGGCGGACCGCCCGCACCTCGCGGAGCAGGATCGGCGCGAGCACCAGGAACAGGGCGAGCACGGGCAGGTTGATCAGGAAGACCGAACCCCACCAGAACCGTTCCAGCAGGACACCGCCGAGCACCGGGCCGATCGCGAACCCGGCGGCGAACGCGGCGGCGAAGATGCCGATGGCCTGCGCCCGCCGCCGCGGATCGGTGAACAGCTCGCTCAGCACGGCCAGCGCCGACGGCAGCAGGGTCGCCCCGGCCACGCCCATCAGCGCGCGGGCGGTGATCAGCAGTTCCGCGTTCGGCGCGAAGGCCGCGGCCGCCGAAGCGAGACCGAAGACCGTCGTGCCGATCATGAGCAGCCGCAGCCTGCCGTACCGGTCGCCGAGGTTGCCGAAGGCGATCAGCAGGGAGCCGACCGCGAAGCCGTAGCTGTCCAGGATCCACAGAGCCTGATCGGCGCTCGGGGCGAGCGCCTGGCCGATCCGGGGCATCGCCAGGAACAGGATCGAACCATCCATCGAGACCAGCAGGACCGGGCCGAGGATCACCAGTAACCCGGCCCAGGCTCGCAGGCCGGGCGGGTTGTGCGTGTGCTGTGGGGACATGCCGCCGAATCTCCGGCAGCGCGCGACGGCCAGCCACCCCCGTGCCGTGGGTAGACCCAGCAGGTACACCCACGACACGCGCTCGCCGCCTAGGGTCGGTGTCATGGAGAGCCTCGGAGGATTCCTGAAGGGTCGCCGCGGCCGGGTCACCCCGGCCGAGATCGGCCTGCGCACCTACGGGACCGCCCGCCGGGTCCCCGGGCTCCGCCGCGAAGAACTCGCCCAGCTCGCGGGTGTGAGCGCCGGGTACTACACCCGCCTCGAACAGGGTCAGGCCGAAACCGCGTCCGCGCAGGTGCTCGACGCGCTCGCCCGGGTGCTGCAGCTCGATCCGGTCGAGACCGTCCACCTGCACAACCTCGCGCGCCGATCATCGAATCCCGGCCTCAGCGAACCGTCACCGGAGGTGCTGCACCCGCGTGTTCTCGCGCTCCTGGAAGGTCTCGCGGACGCGATGCCGGCGCTCGTGCTCGGGCGGCGTGGCGATGTTCTCGCGTGGAACCGCACCGGTCACGCGCTCTTCGCCGGGCACCTCCCCTTCGACGCGCCCGAGGACCCCGCGCGCCGGCCGTCCATCCCGCGCCTGTTCTTCCTCGACCCGCTCCTGCGCGACCTGCACCACAACTGGGCCGAACTCGCCCGCATCCACGTCGCCTACCTGCGGCTCACCGCGGGCCGCTTCCCCACGGACGCGCGCCTGGCGGCGTTGATCGGCGAACTCACCATGCGCAGCGACGAGTTCGCGACGCTGTGGGCGACCGGGGACGTCGCCGACTGCACGGTCGGCGCCATGGACCTGCGCCACCCCACCGTCGGCGCGGTCGACGTCACCTACCAGGTCTGGCTCCAGCCCGACAGCCCCGGGCACCGGCTCGAGATCTACACCCCGAACGACCCGGCCTCCGCCGACGCGCTGCGGCTCCTCACCCACCAGAGCCATCAGGGCTCTGCGTCGTCCGCTCGGCCTCGTCGATCAGCGACCACGCGAGGGTGATCAGTTCCCGCGACTGTTCCTTCTCGGCGTGGTTGGCCGCCGCCCACGGGTGCCACAGGCCGCCCGGCCAGGTGAACTGGTCCGCGTACCGCGTCCCCAGCCCGGCATCGACGCGCCGCAGGGCGAGCAGCGCCCACTCCTGGTCGTACCGCGACTTCAGCTGCCGCAGGTAGCGGTCCAGGTAGGTGGCCAGGATCGCCGCGTCCGCGGTGGCGCCGAGCCGGGCCAGCGCGTAGCAGTAACCCTGCCCGGCGTGGACGAGCTTGCTCTCCAGCAGCAGCTCGCCGATCCGCTTGCGGAACACCTCACGGCGGCCCACCCCGACCAGCCAGGCCGCGGTGAGCATCGGCCGCCAGTTCCCCTCTTCGAGCATCAGGCCCAGCTCTTCGTCGGTGACGCGCGCGGCGTCCTCGATCAACTGCCGGACGAACCCGTCCCGCCGTGTCCCCAGCCCGATGAAGTTGCCGTGCAGCAACTGGCTGTACCGCGGGCGCTCACCGTCACCGATCACGTACCGGTCGCTGAGCTGCCTGATGTCCTCCACCCCGGTCATGCCACCGAGTCTGACACGACCGGATCAGCCGGTGGTGGCGATCCGGGGAGCCTGGAACTCGTAGTGCCCCGAGCCCACCGTCACCGTCAGCACCCCGTCGGCGTAGGAGGACGCCAGACCGGCTTCACCCCCGGTGACCGCCGACGCCGACGCGGCCGGGATCTCCACTTCCGCGGTCGTGTTCACCGGCACGTCGACCGACAGCCGGAAACCGGCGGAATCGTTGCTCCAGGACGACTTCACCGGCCCGTAGGCCGAATCGAACGAACCGGCGCCACTGGTCAGCCCGCCACCGGGCCGCGGCGCGATCCGCGACCTGTGATACCCGGGCTCGAGCGCCGAAATGCCGCCGATGTGCTGGTACATCCACTGCCCCACAGCTCCGTAGGCGTAGTGGTTGAACGAGTTCATCGCGGGATCGCCGAAGCTGCCGTCCGGGTTGATCGAGTTCCAGCGCTCCCACATGGTGGTGGCGCCCATCTTCACTTCGTAGCCCCACGACGGGTACTCCTGCCGCATCAGCAGGTCGTACGCCCGGTCGAACCGGCCGCTCCCGCTCAGCGCGGGCAGCAACCACGGCGTACCGAGGAAGCCGGTGGTGAGCGAACCACCGCGGGAGTCGATCTTCTCGACGAACCGGTCCGCGACCTTCGCCCGCAGCTCCGCCGGAACCAGGTTCATACCCAGTGCCAGCGCGTACGCCGTCTGGCTGCCACCGGAGACCAACCCGTCGCCGTTGACGAAGGCCTGGGTGAACGCCGCGCGGATTTCGCCGGACAGGGCGGCGTAGGCGTCCGCGTCGGCCTGCTCCCCCAGCGCCCGCGCCATTTCCGAGAGCATGCGCGCGTTCTCGGCGAAGTACGCCGTGCCGAGCACCCCGCTCGGCGTCGGATCGTCGAGGTTGAGCCAGTCCTCGAACCGGCCGCGCCCGTCGTCGATCAGGTCCGGGCCCGCTCCCCCGCGCACGAACTCGAAGAACCGCTTCATCGACGGGTAGTGCTCGCGCACGGTGGCCGTGTCGCCGAACGCCTGGAACAACGCGTACGGCACGGTGATGCCCGCGTCGCTCCAGCCGACGCCACCGGGACCGGCATTGACCGGATCCGGGGCCACGCACGAGTAGTCGCCGTTCTCGCGCTGGGTGGCGCGCAGATCGCCGAGCCACTTGCGCAGGAACGCGCGGGTGTCCTGGTTGTACGAGGCGGTCGGCGCGAACACGTTGATGTCGCCGGTCCACCCGAGGCGCTCGTCGCGGGCCGGGGTGTCGGTCGGCACGGACAGGAAGTTGCCGCGCTGGCCCCAGGTGATGTTGCTCTGCAACTGGTTCAGCATCGGGTCCGAGGTGCTCAGGCTGCCGGTGTTCCGCAGGTCCGAACCCCAGACCACGCCCTCGACCTCGTCCACCGCCGGCGGGGTGACGCCGGTGATCTCGACGTAGCGGAACCCGTGCTGGGTGAACGTCGGCCGGTAGCCGGCCGGACCGTCGGCGGCGAAGACGTACCGGTCGGTGGCCGCGGCACCACGCAGGTTCTCGGTGTACAGCGTGCCGTCGGGGTTGAGCACCTCACCGTGCCGGATGGTCGCGGTCTGCCCGGCGGTGCCGGTCAACCGTAGCTGGGTCACGCCGACCAGGTTTTGCCCGAGGTCGTAGACGAAGACGCCCGGTTTCGGCTCGGTACGGGCGATCGCCGGTTTCCGCTCGGTCTCGCGCACGGGTTCGTCGGGCTGGGGCACCACGCGGGCGGTGGCCGATTCGGCGGTGTCCGGCGCGGTCCACGCCGACTCGTCGTGGCCGGGATCGTTCCAGCCGGGCCGCGCCAGCCGCGCGTCGTAGGTCTCCCCCGTCTGCAGATCGCCGAGCACGAACGGGCCGGGCGCGGTACGCCACGAGGTGTCCGTGCGGACCCAGTCGTGGCTGCCGTCGGTGTAGTCGATACGCAGTTGCGCCACCACCGCGGGGTTCGAGCCGTAGACGCCCGGCGGGTGGTTGCCGACGCGGCCGGCGTACCAGCCCGGCGCCAGCGCGATGCCGAAGGCGTTGGCGCCCTCGCGTACCTGGGCGGTGACGTCGTAGGTCTGGTGCTGGACACGCGTGCGGTAGTCGGTCCAGCCGGGCGCCAGCTCGTGGTCGCCGACCTTGACCCCGTTGAGGCTCAGCTCGTACACCCCCAGCGCGGCGCCGTACGCCCGCGCCTGCTTCACCTCCTTACCCGCCGGAACGACGAACTCCCTGCGGTACAAGGGAAGGCTGGGCCGGTGGGTGTAGAGCACCTCAGCCGTGGTCGACAGCTCGAGCCCTTCCGGGCCGACGGTGCCGCCGGAGAACGGGTTCCGGCCGTCGGCGAAGTCGACCTCGGTGAGCGTCGTGCCATCGGCGCCGGTGACGGTGGCACGGTGGATGACCGCCTTTTCTTGTCCTTCACTGGCGTTCACCACGCGGTAGCCGAAGGTGCCCGCGGCGAAGTCGGTCACCGCCCGCTGGTCCACCCGGGTGCCGTTGACCGAGGTGGTGACGGTCTCGCCGGTGGCCGCGACCGTGAAGCGCGTGCGCCCGGTGAGCAACTGCTCCTGGGCCACCGCAGCGGAGATGTCGACGATGGCGAGCAGCTTGTAGGTGCCGTCGATCCGGTTGTGCACCCGGAGTTTCGGCAAACCCGTGCCGTCGGCGACGCTGAGCTGCCACAGGTAGCCGTTCTGCCCGTCCGGCGCGCGGAAGAACATCCCGGCGGCCAGTGCTTTCAGGCTCAGTTCGGTGTCCACGGTGTAGTCGGCCCAGCCGAGTGCCTCGTCGTGATCGGTGAGCCAGGCCGCGCCGCCCCAGTCCGCTTCGCCGAACAGGCCGGTTTCGAACCACGCGGGCTCACTCCACCGGCTCTCCCCGCCCCCACCGTCCCAGACCCGCACCTGCCAGAAGTACCGGGTCTGCGACCGCAGCGCCGGGCCTTCGTAGGCGATGTCGAACTGACGCGCGGAAGCGACCCGGCCACTCGTCCAGACCCCGCCCGATTCGGGCGTCTCCCCCACGCGTAGTTCGTAGGCGCTTTGCACGACATTCTGTTCGTCCGAAAAGGACGCCCAGCCGAAGTGCGGTGCCTCCCCGCCGATGCCGAGCGGGCTGATCCGATCGTTCACGGTCAGCGCGCCGACCTGAATACCGTCACCGGCGGCGGCCGGAAGGGGGATGAGCGAGCCGGTCAGCACCACCACCGCCGCGAGCACCGCGCGCACGCCTTTGCCACGAACCGGACTCATCGCACTACCTGCCTTCCGAACGGGGAACGCGGGGCTTTGAAACGATTCACTCCGGCATCCGACGCTATGTGAGCCAGATCACGACAGTCAATACTCGTGGTGCGGCCGGTTCCGGACAGGTGCGGTGGAACGGTCGGGGCATGTACTCGATTCCGCTGGGGGACGCCGAGCTCGGCCCGCTCGAGCCGTGGCACGCTGAAGAGTTCCTCGCCAACATCGACCGCGGCCGGGAGTTCATCGGCCGGTACGTCGGCCTGCCGGACCTGGTCACGGATCTGGCATCCAGCCGCGCCTACCTCCAGTCGTACGCGGACAAGGCCGCGAACGACACCGGCAGGCTCTACGGCATCCGCCGCGGCGGCACGCTCGTCGGCGGTGTGCTCTTCCGGACGATGGACCTCACGCAGGGCATCGCCGAAGCCGGATGCTGGCTCGAGCCCTCGGCGGTGGGCAAGGGGCTGGTGACCAAGGCGGCGCGGGTGCTCATCGACTGGGCCATCGAGCAGCGCGGCATCCACCGCGTCGAATGGCGGGCCGCGTCGGAGAACGAAGCCAGCATCGCGGTCGCCCGCCGGCTCGGCATGCGGCGCGACGGCGTGCTCCGGGAGTACACCCTGCACCGCGGCGAGCGCTTCGACCTCGAAGTCTGGTCTGTGCTGGCGCCGGAATGGTGGACTCAAAGCGCGGCTGAATAGGTCGTTATACACCTGACTCGGTGTCGAAGGCCCGCATCGCGGTCTGCAGCGCCTCCCGGACCACCACGGCGAGATCGCTCCAGTCGGCCCGCCCACCTTCGGCGTAGTGCTCGACGGCCGCGCGAACCGCGCCGTTCACCATCGCGGCCAGCACGCGGGGCCGCAGATCCCCGGGGGGCCTGCCGATCGAGCGCGCGATCGTCTCGGCGAACACCAGCTCCGCGTCGTTGTGCGCGCGCAGCCAGACCGCCCGCAACCCCGCCTCTTCCTGGGCCAGTCGCACGAGCGAGACCATCGTGGGCACCTCGGCGACCGTCGCGCGCGCCGCCTCGTCGAAGGCCGCCGCGATGTCCTCCCCCGGCCGCCACTCGCTCAGCACCCCGGCCAGCAGGTCGATCCCGGCGGTCAGCAGCGGCTGGACGCTGTCCTCCTTGCCGGTGGCGTAGCGCCAGAACGTGCGCACCGAGATACCCGCGTCCGCCGCGACGTCCTCGACCGAAGTGGCCGCGACCCCGCGCGTGGTGAACAACCGCACCGCCGCACGCGCGATCTCCAGGCGCGTCTCCGCCTTGCGCCGCTCGGTGAGCGGCGGCCGCCCCAGCGTGCTCCGGTCCACCACGGGCCCAGCCTACTATCTGGCACACTGTGCCTTAAATGTCACGACGCGCCAGAAAGTAGGTCTCCATGAGCGGACTCGAGCACAGCAGCGTGATCGTCACCGGCGCGGCGGCGGGAATCGGCCGTGCGGCCGCGCTCCGCTTCGCCGCGGAAGGCGCCAGGGTGGTGGTCGCCGACCTCAACACCGAAGGCGCCGAAGCGGTGGTCGCGGAGATCACCGGCTCGGGCGGCACCGCCGTAGCTGCCGTGGGCGACCTGAGCGACCAGGCCGTGGTGGACCGGGTCACCGCGACCGCCGTGGAGTCGTTCGGCGGCATCGACGTGCTGGTGAACAACGCGGGGATCATGGACGCGATGACCGCGGCCGCCGATGTCACCGACGAGGAGTGGGAGCGGGTGCTGCGGATCAACCTGACCGCGCCGTTCCTGCTGAGCCGGGCGGTCCTCCCCCACCTGCTGGAGCGCGGGAAGGGCGCCATCGTCAACACCGCGTCGGAGGCGGCGCTGCGCGGCAGCGCCGCCGGTACCGCCTACACCGTGTCGAAGCACGGCATCGTCGGGCTCACCAAGTCGCTGGCGATCATGTACCGCGACTCCGGCATCCGCACGAACGCCATCGCCCCCGGCGCGACCATGACCGCCATCGCCACCCAGCTGCCCCGCGAAGGCCACGGCCCGTCCGCGCTCGGCCCCTATCTGGGCAACTTCGGCCGGATCTCCGACCCCGCCGAGCAGGCCGAGGTGATCTTCTTCCTCGCCTCCGACGCCGCGAGCAACCTGAACGGCGTGATCCTGCCGGTGGACAACGGGTGGTCAGCGGTCTGAGTCGGCGTCGACCGGGTCGCGCGGGTATTCGCCCTTGGCCCGTTCGAGCACCGTGCCGAGCACGCCGAACGCGATCATCCCCACGCCGAGGCCGAGGTGCAGCCAGTTGTCGGCGTTGTTGAGCGGGATGAAGTTCGCCGGGCTCTCGTCGTCCAGCGCCACCCCGTAGATCCACAGCACCACGTACAGGCCACCGCCGATCATCAGGAACGCGCGAGCCGGGCCGGGCGCGAAGAACGCGGCGATGCCGAGCACGCCGAAGAGCAGGTGCACCAGATTGTGCAGCACCGAGACCTGGAACGCGCCGAACAGCTCCGCTTCGGAGTGCGGGCCGGCGAAGTGGAGGTCACCGCCGGTGATGCCGGGGAGGAACCCCAGCAGTCCCACCACCAGGAAGACGATGCCGACGAGCAGGGCGAGAACCTGGATCGGGCGACGTGAAGTACGCATTTTCGATTGCCTCCAGTTCGGTCCACCCCGCTGTACCCGATACGTTCGCCTTCATGCGGGTAATGACGTTCAACGCGCTGACGCCCGAACTCGCGGACTGGCCGCGCCGCCGCGACGTCATCGCCGAGGGCATCCGCGCGCTGGCACCCGACCTGATCACGCTGCAGGAAGTGGACGACGACATCGTCGAACTGCTCGGGCCGGGATGGCACTTCGCCTGGCATTCCGGCCGGGACGACGGCGTCGGCGCGGTCGCCGCGAGCCGGTGGCCGCTGGGCGCGGTGCACGAACTGGACCAGCGACCGGCGGGCCGGGAAGTCCGCTCCGCCTGGTGCGCCACGGTCGCCGCCGAGGTGCTGGCGCCATCACCGTTCTGGCTGGTGCACCACAAACCGAGCTGGCCCTACGGTTACGAAGCCGAGCGCGAGCGGCAGGCGGTGGCCGCGGCGCGGTTCGTCGAGCGGCTGGCGCCCGACCCGGCCACCACCGTCGTGCTCGCCGGTGACTTCGACGCCGAACCGGACTCCGCGAGCGTCCGCTTCTGGACCGGCAGGCAATCGCTCGACGGCATGAGCACCTGTTATGCCGACGCCTGGCGCGCCCAGCATCCGGACGACGCCGGGCACACCTTCTCCCCGGACAACGTCCTCGTGCGCGACGGGGACATGCCTGCCGAGGCGGGCCGGCGCATCGACTACGTGATGCTGCGCGCCGGGATCCACGGCCCGCCGCTGGCCGTCGCGGACTGCCGCCGCGTATTCACCGAGCCGGTCGGCGGCGTGCAGGCGAGCGACCACTACGGCGTCTTCGCCGAGTTCACCGCCGTACCGCACCGCCCGGGTGACCTGACCGCGTTGAGAAGTCACAAAGCTGGTTCCCCGCAGAGCTAGAATCCTCGCTCATGGAGCTGAGGCAGCTGGAGTACTTCGTCGCGGTCGCCGAGGAGCGGAACTTCACGCGTGCGGCCGAGCGGGTGCACATCAGCCAGTCCGGGGTCAGCGCCCAGATCCGCCAGCTCGAACGGGAGCTGGGCGCCGAGTTGTTCGACCGGTCCGCCCGCACGGCCACGCTCACCGTCGCCGGCAAGGCCGCGCTCGAACACGCCCGTACCGCGCTCGCCGCGGCCGGTTCCCTCAGCCAGGCGGTCGGCGAGGTCACCGACCTGATCCGCGGCAGGCTGACGATCGGCATGGTGATCGGCTGCACCGTCACTCCCCTGTTCGACGCGCTCGCCGCTTTCCACCGCGCCCACCCCGGCGTCGAACTCTCGCTACTGGAGGACAACTCCGACCGGCTCGTCGACGGGGTCCGTGACGGCACCCTCGATCTCGCGCTCGTCGGTACCGCGGTCGCCACCCCGGCCGGGCTCGACGCGCTCACCATCGTCAGCGACCGGCTGGTCGCGGTCGTCCCGGAAGACCACCCGCTCGCGCAGGCCCCGCGAGTCGGGCTGCGGGAACTGGTCGAGCACCCGCTCATCTGCATGCCACCCGGCACCGGTCTGCGCACGGTCTTCGACCGGGCCTGCGCGGCCCAGGACCTCCACCCCGCCATCGGCCTGCAGGCCAGCGCCGCCGACGCGATCGCCGATCTCGCCGCGCGCGGGCTCGGGGTCGCCGTGCTGAGCGAGTCGATGGCCGCGGGCTACCGCGACCGCCTGACCGCCCGCCTCCTCGACGACGTCGACGTCCCGGCGCTGCTGGCGCTGGTCTGGAAGGGCACGAGCAGCCCCGCCCTCCGCGAACTGCTCCGGCACAGCAGGCAGGCGTTCTCCTTCAGCGATGTCGAAACGGCGTGAGTGCGTTCGTTGAGTTCGTGAAGGAGGTCATCATGACAAACGCACCTGGCCGCCCGCCCGTGGTCGATCGGTTCACCTGGCAGACCGCCCGAGACGAGCTGTTGCTCCGCGAAAAGGCCCATACCCGCGAGGGTGACGCCATCGCCGCGGCTCGGCGCCGCCTGCCGATGGTGGAGTTCGACGGAACGGTCGAAATCGTCGGACCCGCCGGGCCGGTCCCGTTCCTGGACCTGTTCCAAGGCCGCGACGAACTCGTGGTCTACAAACACATGTGGCACGACGGTGTACCGCACCACGGGCAGTGCCCCGGCTGCACCACCACCGCCTGGCACGCGAGGGACGCGGTCTACCTCAACGCACGCGGCGTCTCGTTCGCCATCCTGACCACGGGCCCGTGGGACGAAGTGGCGCCCTTCGTCGAATTCATGGGCTACACCGAGCCCTGGTATTCGGTGCGCGGCCTGGACGAGCCGGTCGGCGGCGACATGGGGTACATCACCTGCTTCCTGCGTGACGGCGACCGCGTGTTCCTCACCTACTCCACGACGGCCCGCGGCAACGAGCCGGCCAACGGCTCCCTGGGTCTGCTGGACATGACGCCCTACGGCCGCGGCGAAGCGTGGGAGGACAAGCCCGGCGGCTGGCCGGAGGGCCGTGCGTCGTGCTGGTTCTGGAGTTCGGACGCGGACGGGAACGCCACCTGGGGCGCGACCGGCCGTCCCGTTCCACAATGGACCCGCCCCGGCGCGACGCGGGTGGAATCCCCCGTGCGGCACTTCGGACACCCGGTCAAGGCGGATTGAAAAGTCGGTGGCCGTGCTCCGTAGCGGCCAGGTGCGCTAACGCATCAAAGCGACGCTGAATAGGTCGTTATACACTTGACGTGGCCTGCGCGGCCCGTGCCGCGAGCAGGCGGGTTTGCTCGATCAACTCGGGCGGCCCCTCCACCTCGTACGGCACCCCGACCGCGGCGACGGCCACCGCCAGCCACGCCCAGTCGTCGGTGCCGGTGACGTAACGGCAGGCCCCGTCGTCGAGCGGGGTGAGCGCTCCGGCTTCGGCGCGGAGGTGTTCGGCGACCGTCTCGACCGGGGCCTCGAAGCGGATCGCCGCTCCCCCGGTGCCGCCGGCGAACATCGTCACGCCGTCGGCCGGCAGCTCGCGCGGGCGGAAGGTGGTGCCCGGCACCGCCACCGCCGAGATCCGGTCGAGCCGGAACGTGCGCCAGGCCGAGCGGTCGCGGTCGTGGCCCAGCAGGTACCAGCGGCGGCCGAGCAGCACCTGGCGGTACGGCTCGACGCGGCGCCGCGAACGGGCACCGTCGCGGTCGACGTACTCGAACTCCACGTGCTGGTGCGCGGTCGCGGCGGTGGCCAGGGCCGCGACCACGGCCGAATCGGCTCCCGCCACCGGTCGCGTGCCTTCGGTCGCCGCGGAGATCGCCTCGGTCCGGTGGCGGAGGCGCCGCGGCAACGCCTGTTCCAGCTTGCGAAGCGCGCTCCCGGCTCCCGGATCGCCGGTGGCCAGCGCGGCGAACCGCAGGCCGACCACCGCGGCCACCGCCTCGTCGTCGGTGAACATCAGCGGGGGCAGCGCGCGCCCGGCCACCAGCCGGTAGCTCCCGCCCGGCCCCCGCTCCGACCGCACCGGATACCCGAGTTCCCGCAACCGGTCGAGGTCCCGCCGCAGCGTGCGCGGGGACGCGCCGAGGCGCTCGGCGAGTTCGGCACCCGGCCAGTCGCGGCCGCTCTGCAGCAGCGACAGCAGTTCCAGCATGCGTTCACCCGGCCCGGACATGCCGAGCAGGATAGTGAGTCACCCGCGGCGGAGGACGCGTTCGGTGAGCGTGACGGTGACCTCCTCCCCCGCCTGCTTGCCGATCGCCTTGCGGACCTCCGCGCGGACGGGCAGCTTGTGCCGCCCGTCGCCGAGGGGCATGAAGGCGCTCTCGAAGGGGTGCCCGTCGATGGTGCCGCGGACCTTGACCAGGCCCCGCGTGCCGAAGTGGGCCGCGGAGCCCGGCCAGACCAGGTACGTGTGCCCGCCCTTCGCGGGGCTCTTCTCCAGGGTCGCGGTGAAGCGCTGGTCCAGCTCGCTGGTTTGGTTCATCATGCTGGTTGTACGCGGCCCGCTTCCCGATTTCGACACCGGACGCGGATCAATTTCGCAGGAATTGTTCCGGCCGCAGCGCCCGCGCCACCACGCGCGTGTCCCCCACCCAGCCGTAGAAGCCGTGCCCGTAGGACAGCGCGAACTGCGTCGCGCCGATGACGAACGGCTTGCCGAGCGTGGCGATGCCGCGTGACTCCGCCGAAGCGTTGCGGGCGATCGGCGAGCCGTCGACGTACACCGTGGTGCGGCGGGCGTCGTTCACCACCGCCACGTGCGTCCACCGGCCGGTCGGCAGCGCGTGGCTCCACGAGGTCGGGTCCGCGTCGGTGTGCTTCGGGTAGACCACGAACTGCAGGAACCGCTCGCCCGAAAGGTTCAGGCTGCACGTCGGTTCCTCGGGTGACCACCCGCTCTTCTTGCCCGCGTCCCCGGCGCGGCCTTCCCAGCTGAGGATGCCCATGAACGCGTGGTCGCCGGTGAACGGCTCGGGCAGCTTGATGAAGGTCTCGATGGTGTAGCCGTCCAGGAACGGCATGCCGTTGATCGGCGCGCCCGGCCCGGTTCGCAGCACCGCCCCGCGGTTCGGCGACTTCCCGCCGTCGAAGCGGAGGCTGGCGTGCGCGGGCTGCCCGTCGTGGTGTTCGGCGGACCAGGTGAGCACCTCGGGCGCGCTGCCGTGCAACCGCTCGGCACGCAGGTCGTTGCCCTGCCCGGTGAGGTCGCGCGCGACGGTGCCCGGTGCCACCGGCGAGCCGTCCGGCCCCGGCGAGGTACCCGCCGCGTCGAAGCGCCAGTACGCGACCGTGCCGGGCACCAGCACCGCCGACGGCGGGCGCGGCGGCGGCACCACCGGCGGCGCGAACGCGGCGAACCGCCGGTCGAAGTCGATCTCGACGCTGAACCGCTCGACGTCACCGCTCAGCTCGACGTGCTCGGCCTGCAACGCGCTGCGCTGCTCCGGCCGCTGACCCAGCAGCCACGGCGAGAAGGTCTCGACGTCGATCACGTTGCGCGCCAGGTCGAACCGGTAGTACCGCAGCATCCCGGCGCCGCCGTAGTACCGGTCCTGGTAGTTCGTGATGTGCACGTGGACGGGGTTGCCCGCGTCGTTGGTCAGCGTGGTGCGCCCGCACGGCCAGTAGTGCCCGTTCAGCGTCAGGAAGATCTGGTCGTTGCCGCGGATCAGGCGGTTCCACAGCAGGTCGCCGTAACCCGACAGCGCCGCGCGGCCCTGCTCGTCGGCCGAGGCGATTTCGTGCGTGGTCAGGATCGCGGGCAGCGTGGGGTGCTGATCCAGGACGCCCTGCGCCCACGCGATGCCGCGCTCGGAGATCCGCCAGTCGAGCGCGAGCACCAGCCACTGCCTGCCGCCGCCGGTGAGCACGTGGAAGCTGTGGTAGCCGTCCGGCGACGAGCCGCCGTAGGTGGGCATCCGGCGGAACCGGTCCGGGCCGAAGGTGCGCAGGTACGGGGTGGCGCCGCGCTGGTCGTCCCCGGAGACGTCGTGGTTCCCGGCGAGCACGCTGTAGGGCAGGCGCCCGTCGATCGTGCGGAAGACCTCGTCGGCGGACCGCATCTCCGCCTCCGTGCCGTGCTCGGTGACGTCGCCGAGGTGGGCCATGAAGACGATGTTGTCCTCGCGGCGCTTGCGCAGGAGGAACATCAGCGTCTCGCGCACCGGGCCGGGGTCGGAGCCGCCTTCGTCGAACAGGTACTGCGTGTCCGGCAGCACGGCGAGGGTGAATCGCGGGTCCTGCGGGTCCACCGGCCCGGCCGGTTCCGCCGCCTGCGCGACGCCACCGGGCCACAACGCCGACGAAACCGCTACAGCGGCGGGTGCGCCGACCGCGGCGCGCAACAGCGAGCGGCGCCCAAGGTGACGCGGGGTGGTCTCGTCCACGGTTCCTCCAAGATCGGGTTCGCCGGGACAGCGTTCACCCGTTCGCTGGACTCTTCGTGACGCAGAGTCAAACCACCGACGAACAACCGTGACACGAATGGCTCTCGCAACGAGACCGCGCGAAGCACCGTCACGAGCCTCAGCCGAAGAGCTTCTCGATGTGGCCCGAGATGGCGACCACCAGCGGCGCGAACTGCACAGCGCCGACGAGCAGCGACCGGACCTTCTCCCACCGGCTCTTCGCCACCGCGGCGTTCACCTCGGCCGCGGCTCCCCGGTCACGCAACGCACGGACGTCATCGGTCAGGTCCATGAGACTGTCCTCGACCACCTCTCGTCCGCGCAGGCCGGCCTGGCCGACCCCGACCCGCAGCTGTTCGAGCAAGGCGATCAGTTGATCCGGGACCACCTGGGGGTCACCGCCGACCGCGATCACCCCGTCGATGCGGCCCGCCTGGACGATCGGAGCGGTGCTGTCCCCGCCGATGTCGATCCGGTTGTGGAAGCGCTCGCTCATCGGTTCGCCCCGTTCTTCGATTCCCCGGGCTTTTCGCTGCCGCGCGCCCAGATCGAGCCGTCGTTGCGCCCGCTCTGCACGATCGGCGCGTGGTTCGGCCCGTGGATGTTCACGCCGTTGTTGACCACCACGGACGCCTGCTGCTCGAACGTGGCCGCGGAGTAGCCCGCCGCCCGCAGCATCCGGCTGATCGTCGGCAGGATCCGGCTGTCCAGGATCTTGTCGTAGCGCTCCACGTCGAGGAGCTGGAAGTACTCGGAAAGAGAACCTGCGGCCAGCTCCCGCAGGCTCTTCGACGCACCGTAGCGCTCGGGGTCCAGTACCCCCGCCTCCCGCTTGGGCCGCGGGATCCACGAACAGAGGTTCCAGACGCGCGCGGGCATGGTTGCGGGCAACTTGAGCCAGTCCAGCAGCGCCTGTCTCACCGGGACGAAGGAGCCGGCTCGCATCTGGTCCACCGAGCGGTACTCGGGGCGGAGCGGGGTCAGCACGCACGGCGTCCACTCGAGGTACAGCGTGCTGTCGCAGACCGCGACGTGCAGGTAGAAGGTGAGCACCAGGTCGCGGTCCCAGGTCTCGACCTGGGCGCACAGGTAGTACCGAGCCCACTCCCGTGGCGCCAGCCGCACGCGGTCCAGCTCTTCCCGGTCCAGGAAGCTGTTCGGCGGCGCGTCCGGATCCGGCAGGTAGGGCACCGCCTGCGAGGTGTGGAAGTGGTCGACGAGTTCGGCGGCGGGCACGAAGACCGTTTCGCCGACCCGCAGCTCCCGGAACCGGTTGTCCGGGGACAGTTCCGAGCTTCCGCGGAGCTCCTCGATCGCCCGGCGGATCCCGTCGTACACCGACGCCGTGCTGAGCGGATCGGCACCGTCGCGCTCCTCCTCGGGCAGGCGCTCCAGGGGGATCGCCATCGACCACGGATCCCGCAGCGCTCCTGAACCGACGAACGGGTGATACCCCCGATAGACCACCAGTGGCGCGGCGTCGCCACCAGGCGCCTGCTGGTGGTACCGCCGCATCTGGCCGTCGTAGAAGCCGCCGAACAACTCCGCCCCTGGCGCGCGCCCGGTGTCCCGCGCGCCGCGGCTGAACTTCGCAACGAGCAGGTGCCAGGTCGACCACCGCTGGGCGACCAGTACGCCCAGCCCGGCCAAGGCCATCAGCAGGCCGACGAGGATCTGGACCGTGTCGTCGTCCGCGGCCCGGCTGGTGGATCTCGAAGCCTAAGGCCCGTCGAAAAGTGCCGTCATCAACTCGGTTTCGAGGACGAACGGGACCAAGGCGACGGCCAGCACCCCGACCACCACCCGCGGGGAGATCTTCGGTCCGTCCTGGGCGGCGCGGCGCACGAAGTCGACCGCGGCCACCACCAGCGCGAGCACGATCCACCCGATGAGCAGTACGGTCCCCCAGCTCACCACCAAGAAGATCAGCATCGCCAGGCAGGCGAGCCCGTCGAAGAGCTTGCTCCTGGCCCGTGCTTGCACGGCCTCGCCGAGCACCCTGGCGGCGTCGACCCCCGGCGACGGCGGCACCGCACGCGTCGGCTCGACGAGGTACTCCTTGAGCGCGGCGTTGGCGTACCCGGGGTCGAGGTGGGCCGCGGCGCAGAGGTACCTCGTGGTGTCGTCCGGCGCGGTCCACTGCGGAGCCGGTGGCGCGTATGTCCCGTGGTGGGTCATTATTTCCCTTTCTCGCCGATCACCCATCGACCGCCTCGTGCCCGCGCACATTGGTGCGAATCGATCCGTACAACTGACAATCGGGCCTTTTCGCGATCTTCCGTTCGTAATCCCCGGGGTAGGAGTAGATGTCGCTGGAATCTTTTCCCCGCCCGTTGCCACGGTCGGCGCGCTCGTGCTCGTCGGCACTGGAGTCGTTGCGGTGCTTGAATTCTGCCTTGGTGCCGCAGCGGATCAGACCGGTTCTTCGAACTCCCGTGACGCTGCCGGCTCGTGCATGGTGGGTCGAATACCGGCGGAGGAGCGTTACAAGTGCACGAAGACAGCACGCGGAAAACACCCAGTCGGGAAATGTCCACAGCCGAGCTCGCCGCCAGCCTGCTACTCGCGGTGGTCGTCGTGCGGTATCGGCGGGAACACTGGCGCACACAGGCAGGGCGTCTGCGTCCCACCGTGTGGCGCCAGGGCGTCTGATCACCACTCACCCGGCGGGCGCGGGTGCCGCATCGACTGCACGAGTGTGGAGTTCGGCTGCACGAACGTGGAGTTCGGCTGCCTGAACGTGGAGTTCGGCTGCACGAACGTGGAGTTCGGCTGCACGAACGTGGAGTTCGGCTGCCTGAACGTGGGGGTCGGCTGCGCGAGTGTTCTGGTGGGGGTTACGGCTCGGCGACGTGGTCGCTCAGGGCGGTGTAGCCGAGTTCCAGGCTTTGGCGGAACAGCGGGTGCTGCACGGCGGGGATCGCGGTGAGCAGGTCCTGTTCGATCGACTCGACGAGCGGGTCGCAGTCGTCCAGGAGGGCTTCCCCGGCGGGGGTGAGGCCGATCAGCAGCACCCGCCGGTTGGCCGGGTCGCGGGTGCGTTCGATGTGCCCGCGTTCCTCCAGCCAGCGCACCATCTCGTTCATCGTCTGCGGGGTGACGAACGAGCGGCGCGCCAGCTGCGCCGACGACAGTCCCCGCCGCCGGCGCAGGGCGGTCAGCGCGGTGAACTGCAGCGTGGTCAGCCCCTTCGGGCGCAGTGCCTCGTCCATCCGCGCGCGGATCGCCAGCTCCAGCCGCTTGACCAGGTAGAGGGTGAGCGGTTCCGCCATGGGTTGATCGTGCCCGGGCACCTCCGCCACCCGATCAGGTACCCGGGTCACGCGTACCCCGCCCGCAGTTCGGCCTTGCGGATCTTGCCGGAGCCGGTGCGCGGCAGCTCGTCGCGGAACTCGATGTACTTGGGCACCTTGTACCCGGCGAGCCGCTCGCGGAAGTGCGCGCGCAGCTCGTCAGCGGTCAGCCGCGCTTCCGGCCGCAGCACGACCACCGCGCGCGGCACCTCGCCCCACTTCGGGTCCGGGGCGCCGATCACCGCGCACAGCTCCACGTCCGGGTGGTCGCAGGCCGCGGCCTCCACCTCGGCGGGGTAGATGTTCTCCCCACCCGAGATGATCATGTCCTTGAGCCGGTCGACCACGGTGAAGTAGCCATCACCGTCCACTGTGGCCACATCACCGGAGTGCAGCCAGCCACCGGCCAGCGCCTGGTCGGTGTCCGCCGGGCGGTTCCAGTAGCCGAGCATGACGTTCGGCCCGCGCACCACGATCTCCCCGCGCCCACCGGGCGCCACCGGCTCACCGGCCGGGTCGACCACGCGCACGTCGGTGAAGAACGACGGCACCCCGGCGGACCCGGCTTTGGTGCGCACGGCCTCCGGATCGAGGATCAGCACCCCCGGCGCCGCTTCGGTCATGCCGTAGCCCTGCACGAAGGTGAGCCCGCGGTCCAGGTAGCGCCGGATGGTCGCGGGCGGCACCGGCGCGCCACCGCACAGCAGGGTCCGCACGCTGGACAGGTCGGCCGACGCCCAGCCCGGTTGCGCGGCCATCGCGTCGTACATCGCGGGCACGCCGAACAGCAGCGTGACCCGGTGCCGCTCGATCGCCGCCAGTGCCGCGGCCGGGTCGAACGCCTCCATCAGCACCGCGGTCCCGCCCTTGAGCAGGGTCGGCAGGCAGGTCATGCCCAGTGCGGCGGTGTGGAACAGCGGCGCGGCGATCAACGCCACCTCACCACCGGACAGATCGGACTCGACCAGCACGTTGACGCAGTTCCAGGTGAGGTTGCCGTGCGAGAGCACCGCGCCCTTCGGCTGTCCCGTGCTGCCGGAGGTGTACATGATCAGGCACGGATCGCCCAGCCCCACCGGTTCGTCCGCCGGGGCGGCTGCGCCGCGGGCGAACTCCTCGTAGGCCGCGCCGCCGACGACGAGGCGTTCCCGCAATGCCGGGGTGGCCGCGTCCACCAGCGGACCCGCCGTCTCCGTGTGCACCAGCACGGACACCCCGGCGTCGCCGAGCACGTACGCCAGTTCCGGCGCCGCCAGCCTGCTGTTGACCGGGACGAAGACCGCACCCAGTGATGCGGTGGCGAACAGGGTCTCGAGGTAGGCGGGGTGGTTCGGGCCGAGGTAGGCGACCCGGTCACCCCGCCGCACGCCGAGCGAGCGGAACCCCTGTGCCAGCGCGGCCGTCCGGGCGGCGAGCGCGGCGTAGGACAGCGACCGCTCGTCGTGCACCAGCGCGATCCGGTCCGGCGTCATCCGCGCCCGCCGCACCGGCCACGAGCCGAGGCCTTCGTCGCGCATCAGTCGTTCCGGTAGGCCGAAAGACCGGGCCGGTAGGCCTTTTCGTCGAGGAACTGGGTCATGCCCTTCTGGCGGCCGTGTTCCGGGTCGAGGAACTGCGACTGCTCCAGCTTGGCGTAGAGGTAGTCCTCGGCCTGCTCCCACGGCATGTCCTGGGCGATCTTGTAGCCCACCTTCGCCGCCCGCAGCACCACCGGGTTCATCGCGGCCAGCTTCGCCGCCAGTTCACGGGTGCGCTCGCGCAGCAGCTCGGCCGGCACCGCTTCGTTGACCAGCCGCATTTCCGCGGCCCGGCGGCCGTCGAACGGCTCGCCGGTCATGATGAAGTACAGCGCGTCCCGCTGGCTGACCGTCGCGGCCAGCGCCCGGCTGACCACCCCGCCCGGCGGGATGCCCCAGTTCACTTCGGACAGTCCATATTGGGCGTCCTCGGCGGAAATCGCCAGGTCGCAGGCGACGAGCGGGGTGAACGCGCCGCCGAAGCACCAGCCGTTGACCATCGCGATGGTCGGCTTCGACCAGGTGGACAGCCGCTTCCACTGCCATTCGGCACTGGCCCGGCGGACGCGGATCTGCACCGCCGGGTCACCCGACTCGTCCACCTCGCGGAAGTACTCGCGCAGGTCCATGCCCGCGGAGAAGGCTTCGCCCGCGCCGGTGAGCACCAGCACGCGGCAGCGCGGGTCACCTTCGAGCGCGTCGAGCGTGCGCACCATTTCGTCGTTGAGCGCCGGGTTCATCGCGTTGCGCTTCTCCGGGCGGTTGAGCGTGACCCAGGCGATGCCCTCGTCGAACTCGACGAGCACGTTCCGCCCCCAGGGCGTTTCGGCGGAGTCGCGGTCGGTGGCGGGTGCGGACATTGGTTTTCGGTCCTCTCTGGGAAAGCGTGCTCAGAACGGGTAGCGCGCGGATTCGGCGCGCACGGTGACCCACTGGGTTTCGGTGAAGGCGTCGACGTTCGCGCGGGCTCCCCCGACACGGCCGACACCGGAGGCGCCGACCCCGCCGAACGGCGCGGCCGGGTCGTCGTTCACCGTCTGGTCGTTGATGTGCACCAGCCCGCTGGGGATGCGGTCGGCCAGTGCCAGCCCGGCGGCCGGGTCGGCGGTGAGGATGCCCAGGCTCAGCCCGTATTCGGAGTCGGCGGCGAACTCCGCGGCTTCGTCGAGCGTGTCGAAGGGACGGACGCAGGCGACCGGGCCGAACACCTCTTCGGCGTAGGCCGGGATCGACGGGCCGCAGTCGGCGAGCACGGTCGGGCGGAAGAACGGCCCGTCCGCGGTGCCGCCCTGCACCAGCCGCGCCCCGGCGGCGACACTGCGGTCGACCAGGTCGCGCACCCGCGTCAGCTGGCCTTCGTCGATGATCGGGCCGAGGACGACCTCCTCGGTGAACGGATCACCGACGGGCAGCTGTTCGGCCTTCTTGCCGAGCAGTTCGACATAGCGGTCGTAGAGCGAGCGGTGCACCAGGTGCCTGCCCACGGCCATGCAGATCTGGCCCTGGTGCAGGAAACTGCCGAACGCGCCGCAGGACGCGGCCGCCTCCAGGTCGGCGTCCTCCAGCACCACCAGCGCGCTGTTGCCACCGAGTTCGAGGTGCGCGCGCTTGAGCAGTTCACCGGCACGGGCCCCGATGGCGCGCCCGGCGCGGGTCGACCCGGTGAACGAGAGGACCGGCACGCGCGGGTGCTCGACCAGCGCCTCCCCGGCCTCGGCGTCGCCGGGCAGGACCTGGAGGACCCCGGCGGGCAGCCCGGCCTCCTCGAAGATCCGCGCGATGACCACGCCACCGCAGACCGCGGTGCGCGGATCGGGCTTGACGATCACCGCGTTGCCGAGGGCGAGCGCCGGGGCGACCGAACGCATCGAGAGCAGCAGCGGGAAGTTGAACGGCGAGATGACCGCGACCACCCCGGCGGGCACCCGGCGTTCGAAGCTCATCCGGCCCGCCGAGGGCAGCAGTTCGCCGTAGGGGGCGGACGGCAGCGCGGCCGCCTGAACGCACTCCCCCGCGGAACCCTCGATCTCGATGCCCGCCTTCAGCCGGACCGAGCCCGACTCGCGGACCAGCCATTCGGCGATCGCGCCGGTGTGCTCGGCCAGCAGCCCGGCGGCACGCAGCAGCACCGCCGAACGCTCGGCGTGCGGGCGGGCGGCCCACTCACGCTGCGCGGGGATCGCGCGCTCCACGGCGACCGCGATGTCCGCGGCACCGGCGACACCGACCGAACCGAGGCTCGCCCCCGTGGCCGGTTCGCGCACCTCGCGGGTGCCGGACCCGCCGTCCGCCCACGTGCCGGTGAAGACCTTGCCGGACCACCGCGCGGGATCGAGGAACTCCACCCGAACCTCCTTGATCGGCCTTACTCAACATCATCAGGGTTCCTGATGAATGTCCGCACAGCCTGCGGCTTGGTCAAGGTTTTTGACAAGAGGTGGTGACCTGGGTCACGAAGAAACGCGCAGGATTCCTGATGGATCAGGATCCGCGGCGCAGATCGTCCAGTCGCCGCGCGCGCACGGCCCGCTCGAACGGCGTGTCCCCGTGCTCCTGGTCGCCGCCCAGTTCGGCGTAGAGCTCGGCGATGCGGGCGCTGTCGTGGTGCGAGGCGAGTTCGGCCAGGTCCGGGTCGGTTTCGGCGAGCACCTGCCGGAAGCGCGCCTCGGCGAGCGGGCCGAGCCGGTCGTAGATCTCCAGGAACAGCCGCTGCGCCTCGGCGCGGCACCAGCCGGGCGGCAGCATCACCGCGGGCAGGTCCGGGTCGCGCTCGGGGAACGCCCGCCAGTCCACGCGCAGCTCGGTGCGCGTGCGCAGCGCTTCGGCCGGGCTCACCCGGCCCGCCGTGAGGTGGGCAGGCAGCGACTCGTAGCGCTCGACGAACTCGCGGTACTGCCGGGCGAGCGGTTCGAGGTCGAACGCCGCGGCGGGACCCCCGGCCGCCGGGCCGCCGGGGACCTCGGCCGCACGCAGCACACTGCCGCGTTCGATGCCGAGTTCGGCGAGCAGCGCGATCGCGGGCTCGGCCAGGTCACGCGGGGAAACCCACAGGCCGTCGTAGAGCGCGGCGAGGCCGAGCACCCGCAAGCGGGACCGCAGCGCGGTGCGCACTTCGCGTTCCTGCTCGGGTACCGAGAACGCGACCACGGTCCACTGCCCGTCCCAGTCCGGCGCGGTGGCGCCGAAGGTGAGCATCCGGTGCGTGCGGCTGACGATCACCCCGCTGGTGCGCGGCGGGATGCCGTAGGCGGTGGTGCGCCCGCGGCGTGAGGTGGTCAGCAGGCCCTTCGCGGCCAGCCGCCGCATCGCCGCCCTGGCGTTGTCCGTGCCGATGCCGAACTCCGCGAGCAGCCGCACCAGCGCGGCGGACGGGATGTGCTCGTCGCGCCAGTACCAGTAGTCGCCCAGCAGCGAGGTCAGCAACAGCTGCGGTTCGGCCCGCTGCGGCGTGTCCGGCATCCGCGCTCCCTTTCCCGTTCCTCCGGCCCGGAAGCCTACGGGGGCACCGGGTCTTGCAATTGGCGACACCTCGTGCGACGCTCGTCGCCATCCTAGTCGGCAATGATCGGTTCCCGGATTCCCGGCTGTGCCTGACCGTCCCGACCGCCCGACTGTCCCGACCCACGCCTGGCAAGGCCCAACGCAGGGAGAACCATCGCCATGCGATCAGCCCCCACCGCACGACGGCTCACCGCCGCGGCCGCGGTCCTGCTCGCCCTCACCGGTTGCGGCGCCCAGGTCGGCGACTCCGCGGCCGAACCGGCCCCGGCCGGGGCCGACACGGCCCTGCACGACGCGCTGCCCGAGGCCATCCGGCAGGCCGGGGTCATCCGCTTCGCCGGCGACTCGCACCCGCCCTACCGCACGGTCGGCGCCGACGGCGCCATCACCGGCATCGACAAGGACTTCCAGGACGCACTGGGCGAACTGCTCGGCGTGCGTACCGAGACGATCGTCGTCGACAGCCTGCCCGCCGCGCTGCAGGGCATGCTGTCCAGCCGCTACGACGCCTTCAACGGGCCGGTGAAAGTCACCGCCGAACGCGAGAAGCAGTTCGACACCATCACCTGGATGACCACGCGCACCTCCTACGTGGTGCCCGCCAACGCTCCCGTGCCGATCCCCGCCACGGACGCCCTGTGCGGCAAGCGGGTCGCCGTGGTCACCGCCAGCGTGGTCGAGGAGCAGCTGCGGCAGCTCTCGGCGTTCTGCGAGCGCACCGGGCGCGGTGCCGTGCAGCCGATCGGGCTCGCCGACACCAACGCCACCCTGCTCGCCGCGCAGTCCGGCCGGGCCGAGGCCGCGGGCATGACCCAGGCCGCGGCGATCGACGTGACCACCCAGCAGAAGGGCGTCTACACCTACGTCACCCAGACCGAGGAGCAGGGCGCCACCGCGGACAAGCTCGCGCTCTACGTGCCGAAGTCGGGACAGCTCGGACCGGTGCTGCACCAGGCTTTCGGTGCACTGTTCACCTCCGGGCGCTACCAGCAGATCATGCGGAAGTGGGGCCTGACCGACGTCACCGTGCCGCAGCCCGAGTTCAACGCCGGGACGCCGGCATGACGGTGACCACCGATCCCCCGGCGACGGTGAGCACGCACGACATCGCCACCGCCCGGCCGCGCTTCCGGCCGTGGCGCTGGGTGGCCACCGCCGTGCTGGTGGTGCTGGCCGCGCAGTTGCTCACCTTCCTGATCGGCAACGAGCGGTTCCAGTGGGACGTCGTCGCCGCGCACCTGTTCGCCCCGTCCGTCCTTTCCGGACTCGGCACCACCGTGCTGCTGGCCGTGCTGGCGATGGTCATCGGCTCGGTGGTGGGCGGGCTGCTCGCCGCCGCGCAGCTGTCCGGCTTCGCTCCGGCGCGCTGGGCGGCCACGCTCTACGTCGGGGTCTTCCGCGGCATCCCGCCGCTGGTGCAGCTGATCTTCTGGTTCAACCTGGCCTACCTGCTGCCGAAGATCTCGCTGAGCGTGCCCTTCGGCCCGGCCCTGCTCACCTGGAACGCCAACGACCTGATCACCCCGCTCACCGCGGGCATCATCGGCCTTTCGCTGGTCGAATCGGCGTACCTGGCCGAGATCATCCGTGCCGGGGTGCTCGGCGTGGACCGTGGACAGCGTGAAGCGGCGTCCGCGATGGGCTTCACCCCCGCGCAGACGTTTTTCCGGATCGTGCTGCCGCAGGCGATGCGGGTGATCATCCCGCCCAGCGGCAGCCAGTTCATCAGCGTGCTCAAGGGCACCGCGCTGGTCTCGGTGATCGCGATGAACGACCTGCTGCACGCGGTGCAGGTGATCTACAACCAGAGCTACGAGATCGTGCCGATGCTGATCGTGGCCTGCGTCTGGTACCTGGTCGTGGTCACGCTGCTGACCGTGGCCCAGCGCAGGCTCGAACGGCGCTTCGCGCGTGGAGGTGCCTCGTGACGGCGGTACTGCGGATGAGCGGGGTGCGCAAGGCCTTCGGCACGCACCAGGCGCTCGACGGCGTGGACCTCGAAGTAGCCGAGGGCGAGGTCGTGGTGGTCATCGGGCCGTCCGGCTCGGGGAAGTCCACTTTGGTCCGTTGTGTGCACCAGCTCGAGTCGATCGACGCGGGCGCGATGTACCTCGACGGCGACCTGATCGGCTACGAGGAGCACCGCGGGCGGCTGCGGCCGCTGAGCCCGCGTGGCGCGGCGGCCCAGCGCAGGCGCGTCGGCATGGTGTTCCAGCAGTTCAACCTGTTCCCGCACTTCACCGCGCTGCGCAACGTCACCGAAGCGCCGGTGCGGGTGCACCGGCGTGACCGCGCGGAGACCGAGCGCGACGCGATCGCGTTGCTGGAGCGCGTCGGCCTCGGCGACCGCTTGCACCACTACCCGCGTCAGCTCTCGGGCGGACAGCAGCAGCGCGTGGCGATCGCCAGGGCGCTGGCGGTGCGCCCGCGGATCATGCTGTTCGACGAACCGACCAGCGCGCTCGACCCGGAGCTGGTCGACGAGGTGCTCGGCGTGCTGCGCGGACTGGCCGCCGACGGGCTGACGATGATCGTGGTGACCCACGAGATGGCCTTCGCCCGCGAGGTGGCCGATCGCTGCGTGTTCATGGAGGCCGGCCGGATCGTCGAATCCGGCACCCCGGCCGAGGTCTTCGGCAATCCGCGCAGCCCGCGCCTGCGTGCGTTCCTGTCCCGGCACACGGAAGAAGCAGTCTCTTGATCACCATCACCGCCGTCGGGGACCTCATCCTCGACGAACCGGACCCGGCGAGCTTCCTGGCGCCGTCGGCCCCGCTGTTCCGGCGGGCCGAGGTCGCCATCGGGCACGTCGAGGTCCCGCATTCGACCACCACCACGCAGATCAGCACCGACGTGCCCGCGCCCCCGGCCGACCCGGCCGCGCTCGGCGCGCTCGCCGGGGCCGGTTTCGACGTGGTGACCCTGGCGGGCAACCACATCTTCGACGCCGGTGAGGTCGGGGTGACCGACACCGTGGCACACGCCCGCGCGGCCGGGCTGGTCCCGGTCGGCGCCGGAGCCGACCTCGCCGAGGCCCGCACCCCGGCCGTGGTCGAGCGCGACGGCCTGCGGATCGGCGTGCTGTCGTACAACTGCGTGGGCCCGCGTGAATCCTGGGCGACCTCACGCAAGGCGGGCTGCGCGTACGTCCACGTGCTCACCCACTACGAACTCGACCACGCCAGCCCCGGCGGTCCACCGCGGATCTACACCTTCGCCGACCCGGACAGCCTGGAGGCGATGGCCGCCGACATCTCCGCGTTGCGCGCCGAAGCCGACGTCGTGCTCGTCGCGTTGCACAAGGGTGTCGGGCACACCCCGGCGGCGGTGGCGATGTACGAGAGCCCGGTGGCGCGCGCGGCGGTCGACGCCGGGGCGGACGCGGTGTTCGGCCACCACGCGCACATCATGCGCGGCATCGAGGTCCACCGCGGCAAGCCGATCTTCCACGGCCTCGGCAACTTCGTCACCGTCACCCGCGCGCTCACCCCGTCCGAAGGCGGCGACAGCGCGGAACGGGCGGCGTGGGCGGAGAAACGCAAGGCGCTCTACGGGTTCGCGCCCGATCCGGACCTGCCGTTCTACCCGTTCCACCCGGAGAGCAGGCACACCGTGGTCGCGGTCTGCCGGTTCGACCGCGACGGGCTGGCCGAGGCCGGGGTCGTGCCGTGCCACATCGACGACCACGGCAGGCCCGTGCCGCTCGAACCCGACTCCCCGGAAGGCGAGGCCGTACTCGCCTACCTCCGTGACATCACCGCCCGCGCACGGCTCGGCGGGGAGCTGGTCCGCCGAGGCGACCAGGTCCTGCTCGCCGGAGCCGGGCGCGTCCCAGCCCTGGAGGACCAGCCATGACCGACCAGCCGCTCGCCGGCCGCACCGTGATCGACCTGACCACCGCGCTCGCCGGGCCCTACGCGACCCTGCTGCTCGCCGGGCTCGGGGCCACCGTGATCAAGGTGGAGAACCCCGCGACCGGCGGGGACACCTCGCGCAACAACGCGCCCTACCTCGGCCGTGACGGGCTGGCGCTGGGCCGCAAGCACGACGACGACATGTCGGTGTCGATGCTGGTGCGCGGGCGAGGCAAGCTGAGCGTGACGCTGAACCTCAAGGACCCGCGTGCGAAGGCGGTGTTCACCGACCTGGTGCGGGACGCGGACGTGCTGGTGGAGAACTACTCCCCCGGCGTCACCAGCCGCCTCGGCATCGACTACGCGGCCGTGCGGGAGCTCAACCCCCGGCTCGTCTACACCTCGATCAGCGGGTTCGGCACCCAGGGCGGGCCGGGGTCGGGCAAGGCGATGGACTCGATCATCCAGGCGCTGTCCGGGGTGATGATGACCGCGGGTGAGCCGGACGGCGATCCGGTGCGGTTCGGCCTGCCGATCGGGGACCTGCTGGCGCCGCTGTTCGCCGTGGTCGGCACGGTTTCGGCATTGCTGCAGGCGGAAACCACCGGGCAGGGGCAGCACGTGGACGTGTCCATGCTCGGCGCGCTGACCTCGCTGGTGGCGTGCGAGCCGTTCGACGCCTTCGAAGCCGTCGGGCTGCCGCAGCGCACCGGCTCACTGGTGCCGCGGCTGGCGCCGTTCGGCATCCTGCCCACCGCCGATGGGCACATCGCGTTGTGCGCGCCCACCGATTCGTTCGCCCGCGGGGTGTTGCGGGCGATGGGCCGTGAGGACCTCGTCAACGACGAGCGCTACCGGACCCGGGACGAACGCGTGCGGCGCGCGGACGAACTGCACGCGCTGATCGGTGACTGGTGCCGCACGCTGCCCTCGGCGGACGTGGTGGACCGCCTTTCCGAGCACGGTGTGCCCGCCGCCGAGGTCCGCGAACCCCGTGAGGCGGTCCGCGATCCGCTGGTCCGCGCCCGGCGTGAGGTCGTGCCGATCACCCATCCCCGGCACGGCGCGGTCGCCGACCTCTCCGCCACCGGCATGCCGATCGTGTTCTCCGGCGCGTCGGTCGGCCTGGACGGGCCCGCGCCCGCGCTCGGCGAGCACAACGACCACGTGTACCGCGAACTGCTCGGCTACAGCGAAGACACCGTCGCCGCCCTAGCCGCCGACTCCGTCATCTAACCCCCCCTCGCCTCGCCCTGCTTGTGCCGTGAATGTGGCTTCACGGCGGAATGTGCCGTGAAAGCCACATTCACGGCACCGATCTCACCCCTTCGGAGGACCCATTGCTGCCGGATCGGAATGACGCCGTCGCGCAACGGCGGGCGGACGGCCGCCCGGTGGCCGGATACGTCGGCGCCGACGTGCCGGTCGAACTGCTGACCGCCGCCGGGATGTTGCCGTTGCGCCTGACCGGGTCTCCGGACGAGGACGCGAGCGCGGGCCGCGAACGGCTCGGCGGCGGCCTCGACGCGGTGGCCTGCTCGGTGCTCACCCGGTTGCTCGAAGGCGCCTATGGCCACCTCGATGTCCTTGTGCTGTCCCGGGATTGCGAGGCGTCGCTGCGGTTGTTCTACGTACTGCGGGAAATCCGCCGGGTGGAGCCGTCGATCGCGTTGCCGCCCTTGCACTTGGTCGACGTGCTGCACCTGCCGCACCACACGACCACCCGGTACGTGCTGGCCAAGGTGCGTCAGTTCCGGTCGTGGCTCGAAGCCGTGGCGGGACGGCGGATCGGGGACGACGACCTGGCCGCCGCCATCGCCGCGCACGACCGGGTCCGGGGCCTGCTCCGCGAAGTCGGCACCCACCGCGGCGAGCGGCGGCTCACCGGCACTGAGGCGCTGTCGCTGGTCTCGGTGACCACCGCCATGCCGGTCGACGAAGCGGAAGAACTGGTGCGGGAGGTGCTTTCCACGCTCCCCGGCCGTGAGCCGCGGCCCGGTCGTCCCGTGTACCTGACCGGCAGCGGTCACGACACGCCCGCGGTCTACCAGGCGCTGGAGGACGCGGGCTGGCTGATCGTCGGCGAGGACCACGACTGGGGCGACCTGCTCGCCGTGGCCGATGTCGGAGCACCGACCGAACTGGCGCTCGCCGAGCGATACCAGTTCGCCGGGCCCGCCGCGCCACGGGCGTCCATCGCGGAACGGGCCGCGCACACCGCCGCCGCCTTGCGCGAACGTGGTGCCGGAAGCCTGCTGTCCTACGTCCGCCGCCACGACGACGCGCCGCCGTGGGACTTCCCCGCCCAGCGGGAAGCCGCCGGAGTCCCCGCCACGCTCGTCGACCGCCAGGAGTACGGCCGGATCGACCTGGAACTCGCCGGAGCCGCCCGATGAGCACCCGCCTGCCCAGCGCCGCCGCGGCGACCGCCTACCAGCGCCAGTGGTTCGCCGAGCTCAAGGACCAGGTCGCCGCGGGCACGCCCCTGGCGCTGGTGAACGCCGACGCGCCGCAGGAGATCTTCCGGGCGATGGGCATCCCGTACGTGGTCAACCAGTGGTGGGCCTCGATCGTCGCGGCGAAGCAGCAGACCCAGGAGCAACTGGCCCGGCTGCGGGAACGCGGCTACCCCGACTACACCGAGCAGTACAGCTCGACCTCCCTCGCCAGCGCGTTCGCCCCGGATTCCGGGCCGTGGGGCGGGCTGCCGATGCCGTCGATCGTGCTCGCGGAGACCACCGGCGACGCCTCGCGCAAGATCTTCGAAGTCTGGGCCGGGCAGCCCGGCGTGACCTTCTACCCGCTCGAGAGCGCCGCCGCCGACACGGTGCCGTCGCGCTGGTGGGAGCTGATGCCGCACCGGTGGGAGGAGGCGGTCGGCACCGACCGGCTCGACCTGATGACCGGCGAGCTGCACGGCCTGATCCGGTTCCTCGAAACCACCACCGGGCGGCGGTTCTCCGAGCGCCGGTTCACCGAGGTGATGGACCTGGTCAACGAGCAGGAGGAATGGAACCGGCGCACCCGCGACCTGATCGCGGCGGCCCGGCCGTGCCCGATCGCGGTCACCGACGGCATCCCGGCGGTGATGATCCCGCAGTGGCACCGCGGCACCGAATGGGCGCGCGACGCCGCCAAGGCCCTGCACGACGAGGTGGCCGCGCGGATCGCCGCGGGCGCCGCGGTCTGCGAGGACGAACGGGCGCGGCTGATGTGGATCGGCCGCGGCCTCTGGTTCGACCTCGACTTCTACCGGCGTTTCCAGGACCGCTATGGCGCGGTCTTCGTCTGGTCCATGTACCTGGCGATCGCCGCCGACGGCTATCTCCGCTACGGCGGCGATCCGGTACGCGCGCTGGCGGCCCGGTTCGCGGCGTTCTCCGACCAGCTCTACACCCCGCCGTGGTCGGCCGAGTGGTACGTGCACCAGGCCCGCACGCACGGCGCCGACGGGGTGGTGCACCTGGTCTCCGACGACGCCCGCGGCAGCTGGGCGACCACCAGGGCGCTGCGGGCGGCCGGGGTGCCGGTGCTCGAACTGCACGCGGACAACGTGGACGCCCGCCGGTCCGACCCGGCGTTCCTCGACAGGTCGGTGGGCGACTGGCTCGAGGCCGAGGTCCTCGGTGGCTGAGCGGGCGGCGCCCGTGCTCGCCGGTGCGCTGGTCGCGTTGTTCACCGGCTCGCTGACCAACACCATCATCGGCATCGCGCTGCCCACCATCGCCGGGGAACTCGGCGGGCAGGACCAGGTCGCCTGGGTGGCCGCCGCCGCGCTGCTGACGATGACCGCGGCCACCCCGGTCTGGGGCAAGCTCGCCGACCGGCGCGGCCCGCGCCCGATGCTGCTCGCGGCCACCGCGATGTTCGTCGTGGCTTCGCTGGTCGCCGGGCTGGCGCCGTCGATGGGCTGGCTGGTGGCCGGGCGCGCGCTGCAGGGCGCGGCCGGCGGCGGCATCCTCGCCTGCGCGAACGCACTGGTCGCGGTGCTGGTCCCGGCTCGCGAACGCGGCCGCTACACCGGCTGGTTCGGGTTGTCCTTCGGCACCGCTTCGGTGGCCGGGCCGCTGCTGGGCGGGCTGCTGGTCACGCCGGGTGGTCCTGGCTGGCGCTGGTGCTTCCTCGGGTGGTGCCGGTGACCGTCGTCGCCGCGCTGCTCATCCGGCTCGCCCCCGACCGCAGGCCGCCACGCCCGCACGCGCCGCTGGACCACCTCGGCGCGGCGTTGCTCGCGCTGGCCGCGGGCGGACTGGTGGTGCTGCTCTCCGCCGGTGGGGTCGCGTGGCCGTGGCCGTCACCCGCCACCTTCGGGCTCGGCACGGCCGTGCTGCTGACCGCGGTGCTGGCCGTGTGGCGTGAGCTGCGGGCCGCCGACCCGATCCTGCCGCCGCGGTTGTTCCGCAGCCGCACCTTCACCATCGCCGGCACGACCGGCCTGCTGGTCGGCACGGTGATGTTCGGCGGGATCATCTACCTGCCGCAGTTCCTGCAGGTGGTGCACGGGCACGGCGCGATGGCCGCCGGGCTGCTGATGCTGCCGCAGGTCGGCACCATGATCATCACCTCGGCGGTGACCGGCAGGCTGATCGCGCGGACCGGGCGGTGGAAGCGGTTCCCGGCCGCCGGCTGCGCGCTGCTGGTCGCCGGGCTGGCCGTGCTCGCGCCGCTGAGCACCACGACCCCGGCGTGGCAGGTGGCTGCGGGCATGGCGCTGCTCGGCGCGGGCACCGGGCTGACCCAGCAGGTGCTCGTGCTCGCCGCGCAGGACGCCGTCGACCCCGGTGACGTCGGGGTCGCGAGTTCGTCGGCCACCTTCACCAGGACGCTCGGCGGCGCGGTCGGGGTCGCCGCCTTCGGTGCGCTGATCGCCGCGCGGCTGCGGGCCGACCTCCCCGCCGCGCTCGACGCGGCCGGGCTGCCCGCCACCGACGAAGCCGTCCGCCGCCTGCTCGGTACCCCGGCCCAGGTCGCGGCGCTGCCACCACCACTGGCCGACGCCGTCCGCGAGTCCTACACCCACGGACTCCAGCTGGTCTTCCTCGCCACGCTCCCGATCGCCGTGCTCGCGCTGCTGGCGATCTCCTTCGTCCGGGAGACCGCTCTCGGCGAAGCCGTTCCCGCGCACTGATTCACTGATTCCCGGAGGACATCGATGTCCCGACGTTCACGCCTGATACTGGCCGCCGCGATCACCCTCGTGCTCGCCGGTGTCGCCGCCTTCCTGCTCGTCCCCGACCGCCCCGCGACCGCGGCGGGTTCCTTCGGCTCGTACCGGCCGGAAGCCGGGTTCACCGAGCGGGTGAGCGAATCGTTCTACCTGCCGATGCGCGACGGCACCCGGCTGGCCGTGCGGCTGGACCGGCCCGCCGCGCCGGGCCGGTTCCCGGTGCTGTGGCAGCACAGCCTGTCGATCGACCGCAAACCGGAGGACGGCGCCGGCCCGCGGACCGGTGGCTTCCAGGCGATGCCGGAACTGGCCGCGCACGGGTACGTGGTGGCGCAGGTCGCGCGCCGCGGCAACGGTCAATCCTTCGGCGCCCGCCGCGGCTACAACGACCGGATCGAGGCCACGGACGCCTACGAGGTCACCGAGTGGCTGGCCACGCAACCGTGGTCGACCGGGAACGTCGGCATGTACGGCTGCTCCAACACCGGAGACGCCGCCATGCACGCGATGACCGTGCGGCCGCCGCACCTGAAGGCCGTGCTCGCCGGGTGCTTCTCGTGGGACAAGTACGACGCCTGGCGGGTCGGCGGCATCTCCGCGCAGTGGGGCTTCGGCCCGGCGCGCACGGTCGCGCAGGACATGGAGAACCAGCCGGTGGACGGCGATCCGGACAAGGTCCTGCTCGCCCAGGCCGCGCGGGAACACCAGCAGTCCACCGTGCTCGCCGACCTGTGGCGCGGCATGCCGTTCCGCGACAGCTTCTCCCCGCTGGTGCAGTCCCGGTTCTGGAGCGAGGGCAGCTCGGGCAGCTACGCCGGGGCGATCCGCGACTCGGGCGTGCCGCTGTACGTGATCGGCGGCTGGCGGGACGAACTGCGTGGCCAGGGCATCGCGTCCCTGCTCAACGTGCCGGGCTCGCGGCTGCTCATCGGGCCGTGGAAGCACTGTGAGAACGCGGGTTTCGCGTTGATCGAGGAAGCACACCGGTTCTTCGACCGGCACCTCAAGGGCATCGACACCGGCATCGACGCCGACCCGCCGATCCACTACGCCACCCCGTCCTCGGACCGCGTCGACGCCACCGGGCTGACCTGGAAGCCGGCCACCAGCTGGCCCACCGGCGGCACGCCGGCGCCCCTCGGCGGCGGCGGTGTGCTGGGCTCACCCGCCACCGGACCGCGTGGGTTCACCGTCAGCACCGGCGTGCGGTGCCCGTCCGATCCCGGCAATGGCGCGGTCATCCAGCCGTGCCACATCCCCGGCAGCGGCACCGGGTGGACCGGGCCGGTGCTCGACCGGGACACCGAGATCACCGGCACCCCGGTGGCCGAGCTGTCGATGCGCGTGGACCGGACCGACGCGCATGTGTTCGCCTTCCTCGAAGACGTCGCCCCTGACGGCACCACCACGGTCATCACCGAAGGGCGGCAACAGGTTTCGCTGCGCGCGGAGCACCCCTCGCCGTACGCGCTGCCAGAAGGCGTTCCATGGCACCGCGCCTGGGCGGCGGATGCCGCACCGGTGACCCCCGGCGAGACGGCGCGGGTGCGGTTCGCGCTCCTGCCCACCTCGTACCTCGTCCCGGCCGGGCACCGCGTGCAGCTGACCGTCACCGGCTACGACCCCCGCGAAACCGGCGCTCTACCGGACGCCGACGGCTCCCGCCTCGAATTCGACGGCGACACCTCCACCCTCACCCTCCCCTGAGGAATGTGGAACTCGGCTACCCGAGCGTGGAGTTCGGCTGCCTGAGTGTGGAGTTCGGCTGCGGGAGCGTGGGACTCGCCAGGCGCGCCGCATCTGGCCCGAGGCCGTCGGGACACGAATGTGGCTTTGGGGGCGGATTCGGCCCCCAAAGCCACATTCGTGTCAGGCGCTGGTGATGCCGTAGCGTCCGCGGTGGAACAGTAGTGGCGCGGGGGTGGTTTCGGCGCCCATGGCCTGGACCCGCCCGGTGACGATGGTGTGGTCGCCGCCGTCGTACTCGGCTTCGACGGTGCATTCGATCCACGCGCACACGTCGTGCAGCACCGGCACGCCGGACGAGGTGGGATGCCACGCGACACCTGCGAACTTGTCCGCGCCGGAACGGGCGAACTGGTTGCTCAGGTGTTCGTGGCCCTCGGCGAGGATGTTGACGCCGAAGCGGCCGACCTCGCGGATCCTCGGCCAGGTCCTCGACGTCCGCGCCGGGGAGAACATCACCAGCGGCGGGTCGAGCGAGAGCGAGGCGAAGGTCTGGCAGGTGAATCCGACCGGTCCGCCCAGCCCGTTCGCGGTGATGACCACGACCCCGGTCGCGAAGTGCCCCAGCACGCTCCTCATGCGCGCCGGCGAGATCCCGGCCGGGTCGAGAACGCTGATGCCCAGGGTTTCGGTCATGTACCGACGCTAGGGCCGTCCCGGACGCCTGGCCATCCGCACATCGCGGCTACTTGTCCTGATGCCACCAGGTTTCCGCCGTGTTCAGCACTTCGCGGAAGATCGCACGGCGATCGCGGATGGCGGCCCCGGTCAGCCGGTGCCCGGGCCGCCTTCCACGGCGTCAGCGCGGGGTGTAGGTCAGGCAGTTGGCCGCGTGGTCACCGGTGCCCGGCCCCACACGCACCCCGGGAGCGGTGCACTCGAGGCTGGAGTTGTGCACGCAGTCGGTTCGCGAGCAGGCGCCGACCTGCGCGACGACCTTGTCGAGCCCGCCCTGGGTGTTCAGGGAGACGAACGTGTCGCAATCGGCGGCGCCGTTGCTGCCGCCGACGGTGATGGCGTACGCGTGGCAGCCGTCGTGGTTGTAGGAACACCCGGTGACCGTGCACTCGTGCACGGCGGGCATTTCGGTGGAAGTCATCTCAGCCGCACCTCGCAAAGGTTTCTGTGGCGGGAATTGAGTCAGTGAGCAAACCGTCCCACCGGGAAAGGCCGTCCGCAACCGGGGGAAATTGAAGGCAAGCCTTACCTCCACGCCGTTGTCCAGGGACATCACCGCAGGTCAGTCGCTTCGCCGGCGACGCGCCGAAATGAACTACACCCCAATGAGTGACTATCGCGGGAGCACTGTTCGATTGCGTGCGCCACCGCCGGGAAAAGACATTCATCTCGCCGCATACCCAATCGGGAACCGCGGGGCGGGCGAAATCCGGTTGCCCCCGGCGGGGGCGGTGCCGGACGATGCGCGGGTGCGCTACTCGATCAACATCCCGAACTTCGGCGACTTCGCCGACCCCCGAGCCGTGGCGCGGGTCGCCAAGGCCGCCGAGGACGCCGGCTGGGACGGCCTGTTCGTCTGGGACCACGTCGTGCACGACAAGCGGGAACGCCGCGGCCAGCCGTTCGGCGACCCCTGGATGCTGCTCACCGCGGCCGCGCTGGCGACCTCACGGCTCCACCTCGGCACCCTGGTCACACCGGTGGCGCGGCGGCGGCCGGAGCAGCTCGCCCGCCAGGTGGCCACCCTGGACGCGCTCAGCGGCGGCCGGGTGATCTTCAGCGCGGGCATCGGCGGGCCGATCGAGGACGAGTTCGGCAGCTTCGGCGACACCACCGACGCGGTGGTCCTCGCCCAGCGCCTCGACGAGGGCCTCGACCTGATCAACCGCTACTGGTCGGGTGAACCGGTCACCCACGAAGGCCGTCACTACCGGGTGCACGACGTCGAGTTGCTGCCCGCGACCGTGCAGCAGCCACGCCCGCCCGTCTGGATCGGTGGCTTCTGGCCGCACCGCAAGCCGATGCTCCGCGCGGCGAGGTGGGACGGCGTGGTGCCGCTGTTCAAGAGCGCCACCCACGGGTATCCGCCCGCCGTCGAGGAGGTCCGTGAGCTGGTCGCCTTCGTCCGCGAGCACCGCGAGCGGACCGGCCCGTTCGAGGTGGTGCTCGGCGGGGTCAGCCCGGGTGACCCCGCCGAGGCTCGGGAACTCCTCGAGCCGCTCGCCGAGGCCGGTGCGACCTGGTGGGACGAGCGGCAGCTCCAAAGCAGTGACGACCTGCACCGCCTCGGGCCGGTGCTGCGCCGCGTGGAGCAGGGACCGCCGGGCTACCGGGCCCGCTCGTAGCGCTTCAGCTCGGCAAAGAAGTCCGGGATCTCGGTCAGGTCGCCGGTCGCGGTGACGGTGTCGTAGACGTACTTGCCGACCGCGAGGTCGAGCACGCCGAGACCGAACGGTGAGAACACCACCGGCCGGTCCGCCGGCACGGTGAGCGCGCCGGTGAGCACGTCGTTCAGCGTGCCGTCGAGGAAGTCGCGATTGCCGGTGGCCTGCTCGGCCAGGTGCGGCGAGGTGTCGGCCTTGAGGCAGTGCTCCACGTCGTCGACGATGTTGACCGAGTCCAGGATGATCTCCGGCGACAGGTCCCGCAGCGACACGTGCAGCACCAGCGGGTTGTGCGCGAACCACGCCGGGTCGTGCACGTGCGGCTCGCCCGCGACGGTGGCGAACACGACCAGGTCCGAATCGCGGATGAGCGACTCGGCGCTCCCGTGCACCCGCGCGTCACCGTCCACCCCGGCCACGAACCCGGCCGCGTGCTCGGCGGACAGGTCGAACACGCCGGTCTCGTCGAAGGTCCAGCCGAGCGCGTTCAGGTAGGTGTGCAGGTAGCGGGCGATCAGGCCGACGCCGATGAACCCGACCCGCTTCGGTCGGCCGCGGTCGCGGCTGAGCACGCCGGCCGCCAGCGCGGCCGACGCCGCCGTCCTGGTCGCGCTGATCACCGAGCTTTCCAGGCAGGCGAACGGATATCCGGTGTCGTGGTCGTTCAGGATGAGCACCGCGGACGCGCGCGGCAGGCCGTTCTCCACGTTGCCGGGGAAGCTGGAGATCCACTTCATGCCGTCGACCCGCACGTCGTCGCCGATCGAGGCGGGCAGCGCGATGATCCGGGAGGACGGCCGGTCCGGGAAGCGCAGGAAGTACGACGGCGGGTTGACCGTGTGCCCGGCCGCGTGCGTCCGGTAGGCCGCCTCGACCAGGTCGATCACGTGCTTTTCCTGACCGTGCAGGGCGTCGAGCACCTGCGCACCGGAGATCACGGCGAAGGACGGGACAGTGGGCACTTCGGGCTCCTCGTTCAGCGGTGGGAAAGGATTCGGACGACGCCGCAGCCGACCTGGCCGTCCGGGTCGACGGCGGTGAGCACGGCGATTCCGGCCGTGGGGTCGGACAGCGCGGCGGCGAGCTGGAACGCGCCGGACGCCCCCGCGGTGTCCCCGATCAGGTCGCCGGGGAACACCGCCGGAGTGTCCGCGCCGAGCACGCCGGTGACCGCCGCGTGCTCGGCGTCCCCGTCCACTCCGGACAGCAGGGCGAGGTCGACGCCGGCGGCGTCCACCTCCGCGCTCGCGAGCGCCCGGCGGATGCGGGTGGTCAGGACTTCGGCCGTGCGTGCGGGCTCCAGCGTGGTGCCGAACTCCAGCGCCAGCACCTCGGCCATCGGGGTGCGGCCGTGCTCGGCGGCGGATTCCGCGCTTTCGGTCAGGAAAACGCAGCAGCCTTCGCCGAGCGGGCGCGGCTCCTGCCCGGCCAGCCCGTGCCAGGTGATCCACGACCGGCGCGCGTTCAGGTCCTCCACCGCACCGGCGAGCACCATCGGCGCCCGGCCGGCGCGGTGCAGCCGCCGGGCGTAGTTCAGCACCGACAACCCGGTCACCCGGCCGGAGGTGATGGTCGAGTTCGGGCCCTGGAGGCCGAACCGGACCGCGCACTGCGTGGTCGGGAAGTTCATCGCGGTGCTCGGCAGCTGCTTGGCGTTGACGTGGTACGGCAGCTCCTCGGTGAGCGAGTCGTACATCAGGTCCATCGCGCGGTCGGTGGTGGTCAGATCACCACCGAGCACCAGCGCGCGCTCGGCGGGGGCGTACTCGCCGAGCAGGTCGTGCTCGCGCAGCATCAGGGCCAGCGTGCCGACCGCGAGGCTGGACGGGCGGCCGATGAAGCGCTGCGAACGGCTGTTCAGGTCGCAGTCGTCACGCAGGAGGGCACTGACCGCTTCGCCGTCGACCACACCCGCCTCGACGTAGGGCAGGTCGTCGGACACGTCCACTTTGGACAAGGCGGACCGGCCGGCGGTGAACCCGTCCCCGAAGGCGTCCTTCCCCAGTCCGTACGGGGAGATCACCGACATCGCCGAAATGATCATGAGCCGATCCCCTCCGCCTGGCGGTCGAACCGCTTGAGCACCACGGCCGCGTTGAGCCCGCCGAAGCCGAGCGAGTTGACCAGCGCGATCTCCGGTTCGGCGCGGCGCGCCCGGTTCGGCACGCAGTCCACCGGGCACTCCGGATCGGTGGTGGTGTGGTTGATCGTCGGCGGCAGGAAACCGTGCTCCAGCCCCAGTATCGCGGCGATGCTGGAGTGCGCGGCCGCGCCGCCCATGGTGTGGCCGATCATCGACTTGATCGCCGCGACCGGCGGTACCGGCAGGTCCCCGAACACCTCGGTGAACGCCGCGGCCTCCATCGGGTCGTTGGCCTTGGTGGCGGTGCCGTGCGCGATCACCAGGTCCACCTCGGCGGGGCTGACCCCGGCGTTGTCCAGCGCGCCGCGCAGGCACTGGGTCACCCGCTCCTCCGAGGGCCGCGTGGGGTGCCCGGCGTCGCAGTTGAAGTGGTAGTCCAGCACCTCGGCGTGGATGAGCGCGCCGCGTTCCAGCGCCGTCTCCAGCGGTTCCAGCAGCAGCATCGCCGAGCCTTCGCCGAGCACCACGCCGGTGCGGTCCACCGCGAACGGGCGGCATTCGTCGCGGGCGAGCGCGCCCAGCCGGTAGAAGGCGGCGAAGGACTTGCGGCACGGCGAATCCGCGCCACCGACCAGCGCGTAGGAGACCTCACCGGCGCGCAGCGCGTCCAGGCCGTAGCCGATGGCGTAGTTCCCGGCGGCGCAGACGTCCGGCAGCGTCACCAGTTCCACGTCCTCGAGACCGAGGTCGTCGGCGACCGAGACCGGCATGCGGCCCAGTCGTGCCCGGCGCGCCAGCACCGGATCGAGGTCCGCCAGGCCCTTGTTCACCTCGGTGGTGGTCATCTCGTCGACGTCCCTGGCTTCGCCCTCGGTGGTGCCGACGGCGATCAGGCCGCGCCCGGCCCGCAACCGCGTGAGCGCCACCCCGGCGTCCTCCACCGCCATCAGCGCCGCCGCGGCGATCATCTGCGTCGCCCGGCCGTAGTGCGGGCGCTCCTCGTCCACGGCGAACTCGGGCACCTCGCAGACCTTCCCGTACTCGAACCCGGTCACGTCGAAGGCGGTGACCGGCGCGGCACTGCCGCGTCCGGCCAGCAGCCCGTCCAGGAATCCCGCTCTGCCGATGCCGATGCCCGAGATCACGCCGATCCCGGTCACCACCACCCGGCCCGACCGGCCCGGTGCCCCGTTGCCCATGCCTAGCTCCTTCCGGTGCGCTCAGCCGCCGTAGCCGCCGTGGATTTCCAGCACCGACCCGGTGATGTACCCGGCCCGCTCGGAGGCGAGGAAGCCGACGAGTTCGGCGACCTCTTCCGGGCTGCCGGCGCGGCGCAGCGCGATCGAGTCGATCAGGTGGTTGCGAGCCTTCTCCGGCATGGCGTCGGACATGTCGGTGTCGATCAGGCCGGGCGCCACCACGTTCGCGCGGACGCCGAACCGGCCGGCCTCCCTGGCCAGCGACTTGGTGAAGCCGATGATCCCGGCCTTGGAGGCCGCGTAGTTGGTCTGCCCGGCGTTGCCGTAGATGCCGGTCACCGAGGACACCGTGGTGATGGACCCGGCCCGGCGTTTCATCATCGGGAAGGCCACCGCCCGGCAGACGGTGAACACCCCGTCGAGGTTGGTGCGCAGCACGCTGGTCCACTTGTCGTCGGGCATGGTGGCCAGCGGGGTGTCGGCGGTGATGCCCGCGGCGGTGACCGCGGTGGTGACCGGGCCGAGTTCGCGCTCGGTGCGCGAGACCCACTCCCGCACCGCGGCGCCGTCGGTGACGTCGGCACGCATCGCCAGCACCCGGGTGCCCTCTTCACCCAGTTCCTTCTCCAGTTCCGTGGCCGCGCGCTCGTCGGCGCGGTAGCAGAAGCTCACGTCGTAGCCGTCCTGGGCCAGCTGGCGCACGCACGCCCGGCCGATCCCCCTGGCTCCGCCGCTGATGAGGGCCACCCCTGCAGACATCAATTTCCCTTCACTCGCAACAGAATTCCCGCGGCGCTGCCGGCCGGGTCGCCGGAGAGCACCACCACGAGCCGGCCGGGCGGGCCGGGCGCGCACAGGGCGGCCGCCACGGCGAAGGCCGCGGCCGCCGCGCCGGTGTCGCCGATCGATCCGGTGCCGGGCACCCGGTCCAGCGCGGAATCGCCGAACATCGCCGAGGCCACCGCACGTTCGGCGGCCGATCCGGTGGCCGGGACGGCCGCCCAGATGTCGCCCGGTGCCTGAGCCGTCAGCGCGGAAGCTGTGTCACGCAAGGCTTCCGATACGTCACCGGCCAGCACCACGCGGCTGTGCACCGCGACGATCTCGGCCAGACCGGCGCCGGAGTGCGGTTCGACGCGGAAGACCACGCCGCCTTCGCCGAGCACCCCGCCGCCGTTGTGGTGGTTGACCCAGGCCCGTTCGGTCGAGAACTCCTCCACCGCACCGGCCAGCACGCGGTCGGCGCGCCCGGCGGCGAGCAGGCGGTTCGCGTAGGCCAGCGCGAACAGGCCCGCGCCGGGGCCGCCCGCGATGGTGGTGTTCGGCCCGGTCAGGCCGTAGCGGATGGCGCACTGGGCGGCCGCGTAGTTCATCACCGCGGCGGGCAGCACCTTGGTGTCCACCTGGTGGGGTTTCGCGCTGACCAGCGAGTCGCGGGTGATGCTCATCGTGCTGCGCAGGCTGCCCGAGGTGGTGCCCAGCACCAGGCCGGTGCGGTCGTCGGGCCCGGTTTCCGCCCGCTCCGCCAGGTGCCCGACGGTGGCCAGCGCGAACACCGTGGCCCGGTCGGTCGCCCGGCCGACCTTGCCGCCGACCAGCGCCTTCGGGTCGTAGTCCGGGACCAGGCAGGCGGCCGGTCCGGGCACCGCCCAGTCCTCACCGGGGGGCGCGGCGGTGTCGCGACCGGCGCGCACGCCCTCGGCGAAGGCGGCTTCCCCGGCACCGAACGGCGAGACCGCCGACCAGCCGGTGATCACCGGATGAGCCGCCGTCATGACGGAGTCCTCTCGTAGCGGCCCAGCAGCAGCACGGCGTTGTTGCCGCCGAAGGCGAGACCGTTGTTCTGCACCACTCTCAGTTCGGCTTCGACCGCCCGGTTCGGGACGCAGTCGATGCCGCAGGCGGGGTCGGTTTCCCGGTGGTTGATCGTCGGCGGCACGAACCCCTGCTCCAGCGCGATCGTGCAGGCGATCGTGGCGAGCGCGCTGGACGCGCCCATCGCGTGGCCCAGCATCGACTTGAGCGAGATGGTGCGGGGTGGCCGGTCGCCGTAGACGTCGCGGATCGCGTCGCATTCGGTGATGTCGTTGAGCTTGGTGGCGGTGCCGTGCGCGGAGATCAGGTCGACCTCTTCCGGTTTGACCTGCGCGTCGTCCAGCGCCAGCCGCATGCAGCGCGCGACGCTCGAGCGGTCGGGCGCCACCGGGTTGCTGCCGTCGCAGTTGAGGCCGTAGCCCAGCACTTCCGCGTGGATGGTGGCGCCGCGAGCCAGTGCCGTCTCCAGCGGTTCGAGCAGCACGATCCCCGCGCCCTCGCCGTTGAGGATGCCCGCGCGGCCGGTGTCGAACGGACGGCAGGCGTCCGGCGCGACCAGGCCGAGGCGGTGGAAGCTGGCGAAGTTGCGGCGGCTGACCACGTCGGCACCACCGGCGAGCGCGTACTCCGCCGCGCCGCTGCGCACCGCGTCGAAGGCGTCGCCGACGGCGTAGTTGCCCGCGGAGCAGGCCGTGCCGATGGTGTAGGCGTCCACATCGGACAGTCCGAACGCGCCGGCGACGTCGAGCGCCAGCCGTTGCGCGGACAACCGGGAGGTCAGCGCCGGGTCCAGCGCTTCCGGCCCGTCGGTGACCGTGGTGGCCACCAGGCTGTCCAGGTCCTGGGACTGCCCGTCGGTGGTGCCCACCACGACCATGCCCCGGCGCGGCCGCAGCGCTTCCGCGCCGATCCCGGCGTCGGCCAGCGCCATCGCGGTGGCCGACGCGGCGAACCGGCCGGGCCTGCCCACGTGGCCGAGCGGGCCGGAAAGCCAGTCCTCGGCACGGAAACCGGTGACTTCGCAGACCAGTTCCGAAGGGAAGCCCGTGGTGTCGAAGGCGGTCGCCGGACCGGCCCCGGAGCGGCCCGCCCGCAGTCCCGCGGCGAACTCGGCCAGGCCGATGCCGATGCTGGAGACGGCGCCCATGCCGGTGATCACCACCCGGCGGGCGGACACGGCGGTCATCAGGTCGCGCTCACGACCCCGGAAACCGGCTGCGCGGTGGCGACCCCGGTCTCCCAGCCCAGTTCCCCGGCGACGAACTCGTAGACCGTGGCCAGGCTGGTCAGCTGCGACAGGTCCACCTGGTCGATCTCCACGCCGAACCGCTTCTCCAGCGCGGCCAGCAGGTCGATCGCGTTCAGCGAGTCCACGCCGAGGTCCTCGTCGAACAACGTGTGCTCGGCCAGTTCCTCGGGCTCCACCTCGAACGCGTCACAGGCCAGTTCCTTGATCACGGCCTTGCGCTCGGCGATTTCGGCGCTGTCCATGCTCATCCTCGCGCCCCTTCCGTCTCGTAGTTGCTTGCCAGCCACCCGTCGTCGTAGATCGAGTCGAGGTAGCGCTCTCCCAGGTCCGGCGCGATCAGCACACCGGTACCGGACATCGGGTTCCGCGAAAGCCAGTCCAGCGCCCCGGCCAGCACCGTGCCGGTGGAGCCGCCGAACAGGAAGCCGTGCCCGGCCAGCCTGCGGCACATCGCGATCGAGTCCGGCTCGCTCACGTGCACCACGTCGTCGGCGAAGGAGGCGTCGAAGATCGCCGGCGGCGTGCTGGTGCCCAGTCCGGGGATCAGCCGCCGCGACGGCGGCAGCCCGAAGGTCACCGAACCCACCGCGTCCACCGCGATCACCTTGACCGGCAGCTGCTCGTCGCGGATGTAGCGCGCGCAGCCCATCAGCGTGCCGGTGGTGCCCGCGCCGACGAAGAGCACCTCCACGTCCGGGAACTGCTTGAGGATCTCCGGGCCGGTGGTGCGGTAGTGCGCGCCCCAGTTGTCCGGGTTGGCGTACTGGTTCAGCCAGACGTACCGGTCGTCACGGGCGCACAGGGCCCGCACGTGGTCCAGCCGCGCGGTCAGGAAGCCGCCGTCGGCACCCGGTTCGGTGATCAGGTGGACCACCGCGCCGTAGCTCTCCATCAACCGCACCGCCGCCGGGTTGCAGCGGCTGTCGGTGACGCATTCGAACCGGCGGCCCCGCCCGGCGAGGATCATGCTCAGCGCCACCCCGAGGTTGCCCGAGGAGGACTCCACCAGCACCGAATCCGGCCCGAGCGCCGCCGAGCGCTCGGCGGCGGCCACCATTTCCGCGGCCGCCTTCAGCTTGATCGACCCGGCGAAGTTGAACCCCTCGCACTTGAGGTAGAGCGGCTGCCCGACGATGCCGAGCAGATCGACGTAGAGATCGCCGACGTTGAACTGGTGCGGTTCGGTGATCAGTGGCATGACGGCCGCCTTCGCCGAATTCCGGGACGCTGGTGCATAAATTCATCATCTCCCTGCGGGCCGATGCGGAACAATCCGCGAAAATCTGATAAAGGACACGTGTTCCTGCGCTTCACGCGACCTGGAATCGGAGTCCGGTCAGCTCGACCCGGGAATTCACGTCCAATTTCCGGAAAATGCGCCCGAGGTGGGCGTGCACGGTGTGTGGCGAGACGAACATGCGCGCGGCCACCTGCCGGTTGGTCAGCCCCTGCGCCACCAGTTCGGCGACGTCGCGCTCGGTGTCGGTCAGGCTGCCCCAGCCCGAAACCGGGCGTTCGGCGTAGGTCCAGTGCCGTCGCCGCACCCCCGCCGCGCGCAGTTTGCTGCGCACCCGCGCCACGTCGTGCACGGCGCCTGCGGTTTGGTAGGTCTCCAGTGCGGTGTCGAGTTCGCGCACCACCTCGGCCGCGGGCTTGTTTTCGTCGGCGAGCAGGCCGGCGAGATCCTCGGCGGCGGACGCACGCGCCCAGCCGTGACCGTGCGCGGCCACCGCCTCACGCAGCTTGCCCGCCTTGCCCCGGAACAACCCGGCGGCGTGGGCGGCCGCCGCGGCCAGCGGCGCGCACCCCGGGTTGCCGACGGCGAGGTCCGCCGCTTCGGCCACCACGGAACCGGCCAGCCCGGTGTCACCGGCGGCGAGCGCGGTGCGCACCAGCCACCCGGCCGCCGCCGGGTGCAGCAGCAGCGGCGGGCCCGGGCGCTCGGTGCCGAGCAGGAGGAGGACGTCGGCGGGTTCGAGGCGGGCCGAAGCCAGCTGTAGTTCGAGCCAGGTCCGGGTGACGGCGTCGTGGCCGGTCAGTTCGCGGTAGCGCCGGAGGTGCTCGTCGGCTTCACCGAGTTCACCGCGCCGCAGGGCGACTTCGCCGAGCACGGCCTGCGCGCCGGCCATCCCGTCCGCTCCCCTGGCCGCGTCCACCGCGTCGTCGAGCCGACCGGCCCAGAGCGCGATCCGCGCCCGCGTCACCCGCACGGCGGCACCGAGCGGTACGTGACCGGCCTGCCCGATCCGCGCGGCGATGTCCGTCAGCACGGTCCCGGCCTGCTCGAACTCACCCAGCTGCGCCAGGCGGTCGGCCAGCACCAGCGCCGGGTGCGGCAGCGGAACACCCGCCAGCTCCGGCACCGGGCACGCGGCGGCCAGCCGGCTCAGCCGCAGGCTTTCCGCCACCTGCCCGCCGGACCACTCGCGGTCGGCCAGCAGCTGCCGCGCGACCGCGCCGACCGCACCGGCCTGGTCCGCCGACGTTTCGGCGAGGGTCACTCCGGCTTCGGTGCCGGACAGCGCGGCGAGGCGGACCGCGCGGGTTTCCGCGTCGCCGTCCGCGTCCAGCTCCACCGCGGCTTGTGCGCCACGGCCGGTGAGCACCTGGATCGAGGCCTCGATCGTCCGCAGGCGCGCCGCGGCTTCGGGCGGCGGGGACTGCACGAGGGTCGCGGAGATCAGTTCGGTCGCCTCGTCGAAGCGTCCGGTGCGCAGCAGCGCGGCCGCGCGCGTCACGGCCAGGCCCGGCACCTCGGCGTCACCGGCCGAAGTCAGGGCGAGCGCCTTCTCCGCGATCGACGCCGCCGCGGCCGGTTCGGTGTCGACGACGCGTTCGGCCGCGGTCGCCAGCGCCCGCACGGCCTGGGTATCCCCGGGCAGTGCGCCGCTGAGCAGGTGGTCCACCGCCGATTCGCGGGCGTCGAGGCCCCGGCCGAGCAACAGCAGACCGGCCTGGCGGTGCAGTGCGGTGCGCACCGAAGCCGGGATGGTCTCGCCGATCGCCCGCTGGAACAACGCGCAGCGGAAGGAGAGTTCACCGCCTTCGGCCACCGCGGCGCCACCGGTCAGCACGCCGGAGCAGACCACTTCGCGGACCGCGCTGGCGATGCCGGCGGCGGTCCGGCCCAGCAGCTCGGCGACGTCCGCCGCGTGGAAGGTGCGGCCCAGCACGGCGGCGACCTCGAGCACCCCGACCGTGTCGGCGCTGAAGCCGCTGAGCCGGTCGCGGACCGCTTCGATCAGCCGGGCGGGCAGCCGCTCGGTGACCGGCCGCGCCTGTCCGTCGCGCACCCGGACGGCGTCTTCTTCGCGCCAGCCCTCGGCCAGCGCCACCAGCAGTGCCGGATTCCCGCCCGCTTCGGCGATCAGCGCGGCCAGGTCGTCACCGGGCGGGGCGTCGAGCACCTCACCGGCCAGTGCCGCCGCGGCCTCGTCGGACAGCGGGCCGAGCCGCAGGCGCACGGCACCCGCCTCCGCCAGCCGGTCGAACAGGCGAGCCGCCGCGGCGCCGTTGGGCCCCTGTTCGGTGCCGTCGCGCCGGGCCAGCAGCCAGGTGACCGGGCTGTCGCGCAGGTGCCCGGCGAAGGACTGCAGCGCGGCCAGCATCATCGGATCGGCCCACTGCACGTCGTCCAGCACGATCAGCTGCGGCGCGCGGCGGGCGCGGTCCTCGATCTCGCCCAGCAGCCGGGCGGACAGGCGCATCGGGGTGTCGTCGGGCCGCGCCAGCGCCCACACCGTGGCGCCGAGCGCATCGGCCAGCGGGGCCAGCGGGGTCCACTGGGTCAGCTCGTCGGCCCGCGCCGAGCAGGCCACCACGCCGTGTTCCCCGGCAGCGGCCACGGCCTCGGCCAGCAGGCGGCTGCGGCCGGCTCCCGGCTCACCCTCCACCAGCACCACACCGCCCGCGCCACCGCTCAGCGCGGTGAGCGCGCCGGTCAGCGCCGACCACTCACGGTCACGATCGTGCCAGGCTTTCCCGAACTGTTCAGCCATCCTCGTCACCCATTCCGCGTATCAACGACCGAAACGTAAACGCGGTGCGGACGGACCGGCTATCCGCAGGAATCGGAATCCCTTCCACCGAGGTGAATACTGAGGATTTCCACAGTTTTCTCCCAGTCGACCGAAAAGGCGCGCACGACAATCGCCCCGGCCGCCGGAAAGGCGACCGGGGTGCACAAGAAATGTCAAAAAGAGCGATTGGGCGAGCGGTCCGCACGAGAATCCGGACCCGCTTTCCTCCGCTGTTCCCGAGGTTAGGAACCCACCGTGATCAAGTCAACCCAAACCCACACGCTCGCAGGGAACCGGGCCTAATCTCGTGGTGCCGTACCACCCGCACCCGGTGGCGGTGGGCGGACCACACCACCGGGGTTCGGTGGGTGAATCCCGCACTCAGGCGAGGTTGCTGAACGCCAGCAGCCGGGCCCGCTCGTCCGGGTCCACCAGCGGAAACGCGCTGACCGGCTGGTCGGGGTCGGCGATGGCGGCCCGGATCAACGCCACGAAGTGCCGCCCCAGCCGCTCGATCGTGCCGTGGTCGAACAGGTCGGTGTCGTACTTCAGCACCCCGCGCACCGACGCGGCCGAGCGCGTCAGTTCCAGCGTCAGGTCGAACTGGCCCTCCTGCTGCGGCACCTCGAAGCCGGACACGCGCAGGCCGGCGTAGTCGATCTCGAAGCCGTCCTGGGCCGCGGCCAGCGCGAGCAGCGGCTCGGCCGGATTGATCGACATCAGGCTGACCATCACCTGGAGCAACGGCTGCCCGCCCGGCTCCGGCGACCGGTCCAGCGCGCGGGTCAGCAGCGCGAACGGGTAGTCGACGTGCGCCATGCCCTGCGCGATCCGCGCGTTCGCCTCCACGACCATCGAGCGGAAGGTGGCGTCGGTCCCCGGCTGGGCACGCACCGGGATCGAGTTGACGAACGGGCCGATGGCCTGGCGGGCGGTCCGCGGCCGGGTGTCGGCCACGCAGCCGATCAGGAAGTCCGGCTGGCCGCCGTAGCGGTGCAGCAGCGCCTGGAACAGGCCGAACAGGTACTTCAGCGGCATCACCCCGCAGGCGCGGGCCGCCGGAACCAGTGCCTTCACCACGTCCGGCGGCAGGTGGAACACGTGCGAGGCGCCGATCAGGCGCTGTGCGCCGGTCCGGGGCCGGTCGACGGGCAGGTCCAGGGACACCGGTGCGCCGGCGCAGGTGGCACGCCAGAACTCGGCGAGTTCCGCGGCTCGCGGTGATTCGAGCAGTTCCCGCTCGGCGGCGACGAAATCGGCGTAGGTCCCGGCGACCGGTTCCCACTCCGGCTCACGGCCCGCGAGCAGTGCCGCGTAGCCGTCCAGCAGTTCGCGCAGGATGGTGGCTTCGGAGATGAAGTCCGTCGAAATGTGGTGCGCCACCAGGACGAGAACCGACTCGGCGGGCCCGCGGCGGAACAGGGTGAGGCGCGCGGGCCCGGTCCGCGACAGGTCGAACGGCCGGGCCACCTCCGCGCGCACGAGCCCCGGCAGATCGTCGGCGGGCTCGACTTCCACACTGCGCAACCGGAAAAGTCCGGGGCTGCCGACGATCCGCCGCGGTCCGCGGTCGGTGGCGGCGAACAACGAATGCAGCAGCTCGTGCCGCGTGCCGATCGCCTGGGCGGCACGGGAGAGAACGGCTTCGTCCAGTTTTCCCCGCAGCCGCAGGGCGTAAGCGATGTTGTAGGCCGCGCTGTCCGGCACGATGTGGTGGATGAACCACAACGCTTCCTGAGCGGTGGACAGGGGTTCCGGCTCGGTCATGGGTGAACCTCCGTAGCAGAGTGAGCGATGTGGCCGCACCCGCCCGGCCATAGCTTGGACCGACGGCTTTCCCTAGCTGCCGGAGGAGAAATCGTGATGAGCACATACCTGACCACCGCGCCGGTGCTGGTGGCCGGTACCTGGCCTGCGGGGGTGTTCGGCCGGATCGGCGCGGTCCCCGAACTGGAACTGACCCGCCTCGGCACCCTTCCCGTCGAAGAGGAAGTGGTGCGCCGGTTGATCGGCCGGGCCGAGGAGCCCTGGCTCCTGCTCGGTGCGGGCATGGAGGACGCGGACCGACTTTGCCTGCTGAGAACGGTGCGGGCGATCACGCCGGGAGTGCGGCTCGCGGTACTGGGACCCGCCGAGAACGCCGGGCGGGTGTCCCGCTGGCTCTCGCTCGGCTGCGACGCGTACCTGTTCGAGGACATCACCGGCGAGGCACTGCTGGGCGTCCTGCGGATCGCCGGGCCCGACCTGGTCATCGTCGACCGGCGCTGCCGCCCGCCCGCGGCCCAGCCGGACGCCGCCAGGCTCACCGACCGCGAGCGGGAGATCCTCGACCTGCTGTGCGCCGGGCAGGGCAACAGCGACATGGCCAAGGTGCTTCGGCTGAGCCGCCGCACCGTGGAGTTCCACCTCACCCGGATCTTCGAGAAGCTGAAGGTCACCAGCCGGACCGAAGCCATCGCGCGGGCCTGGCACGGTGCGGTCTGACGGTTCACTTCTTGACCGGCCGCGCGACCGTCGGCGGGATCCGGTACTCCGGGTCGGACGCGGGCACCTCGGCGCGCCGCGCCATGGCCGCCTCGATCGCCGGGCGCAGCCGGGCTTGTTTCTCCCGCTCCAGCGCCTCGTGCCGCTCGTGGAACTCCGGCATCACCTCGCGCGCGAACAGCTCCATCGACTCGCAGATGTGCTCGTGGCTGGTGCGGCCCGACTGGGCGATCAGCAGGATCTGGTCCACGCCCGCTTCCTCGTACATGCGCAGGTTCTGCTTGATCTGCTCCGGCGTGCCGACCCCGCCGTACGCGCCGTCCATGGCGCCCGAGGCCCAGCCGCCGTTGTCCGGGCTGGAAATGTTGAGGCCGAGTTCCTCGGACAGGTCGGTGTGGCCGGGGGCCAGCGAGCCGATGCCGTAGTAGTAGGCCAGCGACCTGGCGAAGAACCGGTGGCTGTCCAGGCTCCGCGACCGCGCCTGCTTCTCGTCCTCGTGGCAGCTCAGGTACAGGGTCATGGCCACCTGCGGGTTCACCGTGTAGCCGATCGGCACGCAGTCCGGCGAGGTGATGGTGTCGTAGTATTCCGACACCCACTTGTGCGCCTCCTCCGGCTTCGGGAAGGAGAAGGTGAGCGCGCCCAGGCCGTTGGCCGCCGCGGCGGGCAGCGACTCGCGCTTGCTGCAGGCGGTCCACAGTGGAGGGTGCGGGCGCTGCATCGGCTTGGGCACGACGTTGCGCTGCGGCACATTCACGTGCTCACCCGAGAACCCGGGGAACGGCTCCTCGGCGAGCATCTGTGTGACCGCGGTCAGCGCCTCCTTCCACTGCGCGCGTTTGGTGTCCCAGTCGACGCCGAAGCCGCCCAGCTCCACCCGCGTGCCGGACTCGCCGCTGCCGAACTCGACCCGGCCGTTGGACAGCAGGTCGAGCATGCCGATCCGCTCGGCGACCCGCGGCGCGGCGTTGACCTGCTGCGGCAGCACCATCACCCCGTGCCCGAGCCGGATCCGGCTGGTGCGCTGGCTGGCCGCGCCGAGCAGCACCTCGGGCGCCGAGCAGTGGCTGTACTCCTCGAGGAAGTGGTGCTCCACCGCCCACGCGTAGTCGAAACCCAGCCGGTCGGCCAGCTCGATCTGCGCCAGCGTTTCGTGCACAATACGATGCTCGGCCCCGTCGTGCCACGGACGTGGGAGCTGAAGTTCGTAGAAGAGCCCGAATCGCATTGTCTGCCCTTTCGCCGAAATCGGGGATGACTGCGAGCATCCGGTATCCCGGCGGCACCGGCAACTGCGGATTTCCGCAGTTTTGCCGCGCGCCCGCGGCGCACAACATGGGACCATGGAGAAAAGCACACTCGCGGACCCGCGGGAAGCAGAGCACCTGGCCGAGATCGCCGACATCGTCGCCGATCTGCTGTCCACCACCCCGGAGCGAGCGGCGGCCGCCGAGGACCTGCTCGCCGACTTCGGCATCGACTCGCTGGTGCTGATCGAGCTGTTCATCCGGCTCGAACGCCGCTACGCCGTCTCGATCTCCGAGGACAACATCACGGCGGTCACCTCGCTGCGGTCGGTCTACCAGATCGTCGCCGAGCGGGCCGGCTGGCTGGCTTAGGCAGCCCGGCGTGCGTCACGACAACGTCTTCCTGAACGGGATCGGGAGCCACGTGCCACCGGTGGTGGCGGTGGAGGAAGCCATTCAGGCCGGGCGACTCCGCGAGGCGGACCGGGTGAAAATCGGCGCCACCGGCGTGCCGATCAGCCAAACCGAGGAAACGCCGCCGGAAATGGCGGTCCAGGCAGCCGAAAAAGCACTGAAGAACGCCGATTCCTCCCCCGGGGAAATCGGCCTGCTGCTGTTCGGCTGCGTGTGGGATCCCGAGCACGTCGCGCCCGCCGCCCACGTGCACCACCACCTCGGGCTGAACCCGGAGGCCATGGCGTTCGAAATCCGCCAGGGCTGCAACGGCGCGCTGGCGGCCATGGCCACCGCGGCCTGGCACCTGGGTTCGCGGCCGGACGCCCCGCCGGTGCTGGTGACGACCGCCGACCGCTTCCGCGCCCCGGCTTGGGACCGGTACAGCGCCCGCGACGGCTACCTCTGGGGTGACGCCGCGTCCGCGGCGGTGCTGTCCACTCGCGAGGGTCCGATCCGGTTGCTCTCCACGGCTTCCCGGTCGATGTCCGAAGCCGAAGAGGTGGGCCGCCGCTCGCCGATCAGCCTGGGCTCCCCCGCCGATCTGCCCGGAGTCCGCCTGCGGCAGGAATTCCACATGTACAAGCGGCTCGGCCCGCAGCGCGTCCGAAGTGGACTGCAGTCGGCCGTGCGCGAGGTGGTCGAGCGGGCCACCGGTGACGCCGGCACCACGCTCGACGGCATCGCGCGGTTCCTCGTGCCGAACATGGGCGCACAGTGGCGCAAGTGGGCGCTGCTCGAACCGCTGGGGATCAGCGAGGACCAGACCACCTGGACCGAGCACGGCAGGCACCTCGGCCACACCGGTCTCGCCGACCAGCTGCTCGCCCTGGAGTACCTACTGGACCAGGGCGCGCTGAACTCGGGTGACCGGGTCGTACTGGCCTCCTACGCCGTCGGCTTCACCTTCACCGCCGCTGTCGTCGAAATCGCCTGACCACCCCAGCCGGGCCCGCCCCACATCCGGGGGCGGGCCCCTTTCCTGTCCGATGGGTGCCACGAGCGTGGAGTTCAGCTGCCTGAGTGCGGAACTCGGGTGCCTGAACGTGGAACTCGGGTGCCTGAGTGTGGGACTCGGGTGCGTGAACGTGGGACTCGCCCGGGAGGGGGTGCCGGGCGAGTCCCACGTTCGTGCAGCCGAACCCCACGTTCAGAAAGCCGAACTCCACACTCGTGCAGCCGAGTTCCACGTTCACGGCACCTGGAGCTACGGGGCGTGGATGACTCGGGTGCGGTTGGAGGGGGTCTCGTAGAGCAGGGTGACGAGGTTTGAGCGGCATTGCAGTACGGCGCGGCGGTTCAGCTGGCCCTTGTCCGTGATTTCGCCGGCGTCGATGTCCGGGGGTGTGTTCGTCACCACCAGCCGCTCGATGCGTGCGGAGGCGCCGAGACCCTTGTTCAGGTCCGCCAGCACAGCCGCCAGGTGGGACAGCACCGCCGGATCGGTCTCCGGATCAGCGGCCTCGCCGACGATCTCGCGCAAGCGTTCGGCGTGCGGCCAGGCGATCGCGGTCACGCAGGAACGGTTGTCCCCCACCAGGACAGCGTCGGAGAGGATGCCAGCGGCGGACAGCAGGCGGTTGCGCAGCCTGCCCGAGACCACCCAGGTCCCGGTGTCCAGCTTGAAGTCCTCGGCGATCCGGCCGTCGAACACCATGCCACGCCGGGGATCGCCACCCTCGTCGACCAGGCGTACGGCGTCGCCCGAGCGGTAGAAGCCGTCCTCGTCGAGCGCGTCGGCGAGGTCCGCGCCCAGGTATCCGGGCGTGACGGAAGCGCCGCGCACGCGGATCTCCAGGCGGCCGGCGACGGGCGCCAGTTTGATCTCGGTGCCCGGCAGCGGTACCCCGATGCCCCGGTCGGCACCGCCGTAGGTGGACGTGGCCGCGGGCCCGGTTTCCGTTGCTCCCCAGGAAGAAACCACGGGCACGTCACGGCCGGTGGCGCGCCGGGCGATCTCGCGCAGCCGCTGCCGCAGTTCGTCCGGCAGGTCCGCGCCCGCGTACAGGATCATGTCGATCCGGGAGAGCACGTGCGCGGCGAGCGCGGGGTCCGCGGTGAAGCGCTGCGCGAGTTGCGCGTATCCCGCGGGCACGTTCACGCAGACCGTCGGCGGCACCGAGCGCAGCGAATCCACCGTGCGGTCGAATTCGCCGGGTTTCGGGGAACCGTCGTCGATGTAGATGCTCCCGCCGTTGGTCAGGGCGAGGTGCAGGTTGTGGTTGGCGCCGAAGGTGTGGTTCCACGGCAGCCAGTCGGTCAGCGTGGGTGGCCCGGCGGCCAGGAACGGCCAGATCTGGCGCAGCATCTGCTGGTTCGCGCTCAGCATGCCGTGCGTGTTGAGCACGCCCTTGGGCATTCCGGTGGAGCCCGAGGTGAACAGGATCTTCGCCACGGTGTCCGGGGTCAGCGCGGCGAAGGCGTCGTCCACCGCGGCGGTGGGCGTGGTGCCGCGCAGTTCCGCGAGGTTCCGGCCCGGCCCCCGCCCGACAACGGCGTGGGCGCCGACCGCGGCCAGCGCCGCGCCGAACTGGGAGCCGTCCTCCGCGTAGACCAGGCCGGGCTCGACCAGCCCCGAAATGGCCCGCAGCCGGGCGTGATCGGTGGCGCGCAGGGAATACGCGACGCTGGTGGGCACGATCGGCACCCCGGTGAGGTAGCAGGCCAGCGTCAGCGCCAGGTGGTTCAGCGAGTTGCCGGACAACACCATCACCGGAGCGCCCGGGCCCAGGCCGAGATCGAGCAGGGCCTGCCCCAGCGCGGTGGCCTCGGCGAGGGCGTCCCCGTAGGTCAGCTCACGCCAGCCGTCGCCCGCGCGTTCGGCGGCCAGTACCGCGGTGGGGGTGGCCGCGGCCCAGTACCGCAGCGAATGCGCCAGGGTCGGCGGGTACTCCCCCAGCGGCTCGGCGCTGCCGATCACCTGGCTCCCGTCCGGCAGCCGGGTTCTGGTGAGGCGGGCGGTGGCCGCGACCGCGCCGGTCATCGGCTGACGCCTTCGGTGTACAGCTCCACCGCGGCGCGCAGTTCCCCACTGCCGATGAGCGAGGCGACGCGCTCGATGTCGGAGTCCATCGCGCGGTCGCGGTCGAGGAAGTCGCACACCTCACGCACGGCACCGTGGGCCGCGGCGGTGGGCGCGCTGAGCACGTCGTGGCCACGCAGGTCCGCGGCCTGGCACAGGGCGATCAGGTGGATCGCGGTGATCCGCTGCACCAGGTGCACCACCGACCGGGCGTCGCGGGCGGCGATGGTGCCCATGCTGACCTTGTCCTGGTTGTGCGCCTCGGTGGACCGCGAGAACGACGCGGCGGGCATGGTCCACTTGAGCGCCTCGGCGGCCAGCGAGGAGGCCACGATCTGCATGCCCTTGAACCCGTGGAACAGGCCGGCCTCGTAGTCGTCGTCCTCCACCCGCGGGATCAGGTTCGGGGTCAGGCCGTTGTTGAACTTCTCGTCCACCACCAGTTCCAGCTGGCGGTCGAGCAGGTCGCCGACGCTGGCGACGGCGGTCTTCAGCGCGTCCATCGCCTGCGCCACGTGGCCGCCGTAGAAGTTGCCCCCGTTGCGCACCGCGCCGGCGGGCACCTCGAACAGCGGGTTGTCGTTGGCGGAGTTGACCTCCACGGTGAGCCAGTGCCGCGCCCAGTCGCCGGTGTCGCGGAGCACGCCGGTGACGTGCGGGGCGCAGCGGACCGAGTAGGCGTCCTGGATCGGCCGCTCCAGCTCGACGAAATCGGTGTCAGGGCGGCGGACGCCGTCGTCGGCGGTGGTGTCGGCGAACAACGCGGCCCGGATCACCGAGGCGCTGCGCAGCACGCCGTCGTGCGGCTTGGCGTCGAACAGGAATGGCGCGAAGTGCCCGGGGTTGCCCAGCAGCACCTGGCTGGTCATCGCGGTGCACAGGTCGGCGGCGAACGCGAGCTCGGCGGCGTCCTGCAGGGCCAGCACGGCGAAGCCGGACATGAACGAGGTGCCGTTGACCATCGCCAGGCCTTCTTTGGCCTCCAGCTCGAACGGGTTCAGCCCGGCGGCGGTCAGCGCCTCCGCGGCGGAGGTTTCCTCACCGCGGTGCAGCACGCGGCCGTGCCCGGTCAGCGCCGCGGCGAGGTAGCTCAGCGGCACCAGGTCACCGCTGGCGCCCACGGTGCCGCGCTCGGGGATCATCGGCAGCACGTCGGCGTTGATCAGGTCGAGCAGGCCGGAGACCAGCTCCGGGCGCACCCCGGAATGCCCGCGTGCCAGGCAGTTCGCCCGCACGACCATGGTGGCCCGCACCACGTCCGGCTCGGCGTAGGGGCCGACGCCCGCGGACAGGAACCGCACCAGGTTGTCCTGGAGGTCGCTGGTCTTGCGCTTGGACACCTGCCGCCGGTTGCTGTCCCCGAACCCGGAGGTGACGCCGTAGATGGGCGTGCCGGAGTCGATGAGCCGGTGCTTGAGCTCGTTGGACTCGCCGATGCGGCGGGCGGCCTTCTCGTCGAGCGCGACCGCGCGCAGTTCCGGCCGGCGCGCGAGACCGACGATGTCGTCCAGCGTGAGCGTGCGCCCGTCCAGCTGCACCACGCGGAGCTGGGGACGGTGGTCGGTGGGGGTGGCCATGTGTGTGTCCTCTCTGCGGATGTGGCGTGGCCTGGGCGGGGATCAAGCGGTGAGCCACCGCGATCGTCATCACCCATTCCGCGTATCACCGCTCGAAAGGTAAACGCGCTGATGACGGAGCGGCTATCCGCAGGAATCGGAATCGCTTCCACCGAGGTGAACACTGAGGATTTTCACAGTTTCTCCTCAGTCAGCCGGAAATGCGCGCACGAGGAGCACCCCGGCCGCCGAAAGGCGACCGGGGCGATTTCCACCCGTGGGGATCGGGCGGGTCTCAGGCCGAATTGCGCGAGGCGTAAACCGTCATCGCCGCGCCGAGCAGCTGGGCGCCGCGGCCGGTCATCGGGTTGTGCCCGGTGATCTTCTCGATCCGCCGCAGGCGGTAGTCCAGCGTGCTGCGGTGGATGTAGAGGTCCTTGGCCGCGCGGCTGCGGTTGTAGTCGGCGCGGATCAGCACGCCGAGGGTCTCCCGGAGCACCGTGCTGGCCATCAGCGGCCGGATGATCTCCACCAGGTTGTCCGCGACCGCCTCGTGCTGGGACACCGCGTACTCGACCAGGAAGTCGTCCCGGCCGTAGACGCCCGGCTCGCTGCCCGCGGCCTTCGCCAGCTTCAGCACGTCGACCGCTTCCCGGTACCCGTCCGGGATCTTCGCCCGCGTGCGGCCGGCCACCGCGCACCACACGCGGCCCCGCAGCCGCCTGCCCAGTTCCTGCACGATCCGCGAAGTGCGCTCACCGTCGTCGTCCGGGATCAGCGCCACCGCGCCCGACGGGCACGGCGCCACCAGCGTCTCCTGGCCGTACCCGGCCAGCGCGTCGGCGAGTTCGCCCTGGTCGCGCGGCCCGGCCTGCAGCACGGTCACCACGTAGAGCTGCGCGAGCAGCGGTTCGAGGTGCGGTGGCGCGGTGCCGTCGGCGATCAGCCGGGCGGCCAGTTCGGCGGGCGGGTGCACCGCCGCCTCGAGCGGCCCGATGGTGTCCGCCTGTTCCGCCTGCTCCCGCGCCGCGTTTTCCAGCAGCACCCGCAATCGCGCCCGTACCCCGGGCGGCGCCGATTCGGCGAGCGCGCCGATCAATTCGGCCAGCTCACCCGTCGGCGATTCCCCGGCGGGCACCAATTGCAGCGGCCACCCGGTCTTCGCGGCTGTAGCGTGCGCTTGGTTCAGCATCGAATTCGCCTGTTCCCCGTCGGCGGTCACCTACCCGGTGACCGATTTCCGGAATCTCTGCCACTGCTGGGAAGAATACGAAAGCATCGACCGCCCCTTGCCTGGGAAAGTCCCGTCGCCGCGGCACGGCGGCATGTTTCGGTTACATTTCCGAGGCTAGGAACGGTCCGTGGCCAAGTCAACCCAAACCCACACACCCGGGTCGAAGCGGGGCTAATCTCGTGGTGCCGTACCACTGACCGCCCGAGCGGTGGGCAGACCACACCGCCGGGGTACGGTTGGTGAAATCCCGTCCTACCAGTTGCGGGCGCGCAGGGCACCGGCCAGCTCGGTGCGCCGCCGCACCCCCAGCTTGCGGTAGGAGTTCGTCAGGTGCTTCTCCACCGCCCGCACGCTGACCTCCAGCGACCGGGCGATCTCCTGGTTGGTGGCCCCGTCCGCGGCCAGCTCCACCACCCGCCGTTCGGCCCTGGTCAGGGTGCCCGCGCCGGCCCGGCGTTCCCCCACCCGGCGGGCCCAGCGTTCGGCCACCGGATCCCCGCAGTCCGCCGCGACCTCGCGCGCCCTGTTCAGGTGCTCCCCGGCCTCGTCCGGTTCGGTCTCCCGCAGCCGCTGCCCCAGCCGGACCAGCGACCTGGCCAGCTCCGAGCGGTTGGCCGAGGTCTCCAGCACGTCCACGGCGTCGCGCAGCAACGCCAGCCCGGCCGCGCCCGGGGTCAGGTCCCCGGCCACCCTGGTGGCCCGGCCGATCGCGGCCGCGGCCCCCCACTCGTGCGCCCGCAACCGCTCCTGCTCGGCCAGCTCCCGCGCCGCCGCGGTGTCGCCGAGGCGTTTCTGCAGCGTGGCCGCGAACAGCCGCCACGAGAACAGGCCCGGATTGCGCCACCCGGCGCGCTCGAGCTGCCAGCCGATGTCCATGGTGAACGCCAGTGCCGACTCACGATCGCCGTGGAGCGCGGCAGCGGTGCCGCGCAGCAGCCCGAGAACGGCGCTGACCAGCACGTTCGTGCCCTCTTCCGGCGGGTCGGCGAGCAGCCGCCGGATCAGTTCGCCGTCACGGGTGGTCACCGCGGTCAGGGACAGCGGCACCAGCATCGTCGTGCCGGTGCGCGCCCAGTCCGGCGGCGGGCCGGCCAGCATCCGGTGGGCGATCTCGCCCGCCTCGCCCAGCCTGCCCCGGTTGAGCGCGACCAGCGCCCGCTCCGCGTCGATCAGGTCGCGTTCGGTGGTGGTGCCGTTGTCCAGGCACTGCTCGAACGCGCTGTCCAGCCAGGGCGCCAGCTCGCCCACCGAATCAGCGGCGCACAGGGTGTCCACCAGCAGCGGGAGCACGCCGTGCACGTGCGCGGGCGTGGCGGGTTCCCGGCGCAGGATGCGGGCGCCGAGCCCGCCCACCTCGGCGGCGGTCGAACCGGCGACCTTGGTGGTGGCGAACAACAGGACGGTCAGCAGCTCACGCTCGGCGGGGGTGGCCACCGCCGGGTCCGGGCCGAAACCGCGCAGCCGCCACGCCGAGGCCATCAGTTCGGCGGGGTCCGCCGAACCGACGTGACGTGCCCTGGCCTCCAGGTGCAGCGCGAGTTCGCGGTCACCGCCGCTCAGCTCACCGGGTGCGCCCAGCTGCGAGACCACCTCATCCAGCTGGTCACGCACATACGGCGGCGCGTCCGCGAAGAGCGCCGGGGAGAGCCGGACCAGCGCGGCGGCGCGGTCCTGTGGCGAACTCAGCAGGGCGGTGGCCTGTGCCACGTGCCGGACCGAGGCGGCGCGGTCGGCCCCGACCTCGGCGGTCGCCAGCGCGACGTAAGCCGCCGCGCGGTCGTTGTCGTCCAGGGTGTCGTCCAGCAGCAACCGGCGCAGGTACCGGACGGCGTCGTCCGGCGCACCCCGCCGCACCGCCGCGTCGGCGGCGCTGCGCAGGGCTTCGGCGGCCCAGGGCAACCGCACCGACAGCACGCCGAGCAGGCGTTCGGCCACCTGCTCCGCCGGACGGCCGCCCAGGTGCAGCTCCTCGGCCGCCCGCACGTGCGCGCGTTCACGGTCCTCGACGGTCATCGACTCGTCAAGCGCGTCCCGGACCAGCGCGTGCGCGAATCGCGGAGTCCCCGCCTCCAGCAGGCCGAACCGGGTGAGCGTGCGGGAAGCCAGCTCGCAGGCCACCTCGTCGAGTCCGGTCAGGCGCCCGATGAGGTCGAGATCGGCGTGCTCGCCGAGCACGGTGATCGCCTTGGCCACCTCCCACACCGGCTTGGGCTGCGTGCGCAGGCAGGTCAGCAGCCAGTCGCGCAACCGGACCGGCCGGGCCGCGTGCACCCGGGCGCGGTTCGCCGCGACCGGCGCGATCTCCTCGACGGCCAGGTCGTCGAGCACGGCGGTCAGGAACATCGGGTTGCCGCCGGTGACCTCGAGGCAGGCGGCCGAGAACTCCTCGTCGGCCTCGGTCCCGCTCCGCCAGTTGACCAGGCCGAGCACCGCGGCGGCGGAGAGCAGGCGCGGCCGCACGGTGGTGGTGGCGGCCTCGGCGAGCTGGCGGACCAGCGGCTCGTCGGCCAGCACGTCACCGTCGCGGACCGAGCACACCAGCAGGACCGGCAGGTGCTGCACGCGCTGCGCCAGGTGCGCCAGCCACCGCAAAGACGGCTCGTCGGCGTAGTGCACGTCGTCGGCGAGCACCAGCAGCGGACCGCGATCGGCGGAGATGTTGGCCAGCAGCGCGTCGAGCCCGGCGAGCAGCTGGCGGTGCGGGATGTCCCGCCGGATCAGGCCGTTGGCGGGCACGCCGTCCCCGTGCCGGGTGCTGATCCTGGCGGCGGGCCCGGTCAGCCAGCTGTCGCGGACCGGTTCGGCCGCGCCGAACAGCACCGGGTTGAGCAACTGGCCGATCACCCCGCAGGTGAAATCGCGTTCCAGCCGGGCGCCGCCCGCCCGCAGCACGGTCATCCCCTCACGCCGGGCGAGCGGGGGCAGGGCCCGCAGCAGCGCCGACTTGCCCGCCCCCGGCGGCCCGCTGACCAGCAGCACCGACCCCGTGCCGTCCCTGGCGCCGCGGGCGGCCGCCTCGGCGACGGCCAGTTCGCCTTCGCGTTCGAGCAACGGCGGGCGCCGCACGGCGGTCGACCCGGTCATGACGGACTCAGCACGATTTCGCCCAACCCCTTCACCCGGGCCACATAACCGGGTTCGCCCCACCTCTCCGCCAGCGAGCGCTCCTCGAGCACCAGCCTCTTCGCCTCCTCCGGACGGCCACAGGCCTGCTGCGCGATCCCGGCGAGCACCCGCCAGGACAGCAGCACCGGGTTCACCCACTGCCTGGCGAGCATCCGGCGCCCGCTCTCCAGGAACAGTTCGAGCGCGTCCGCCGGAGCGCCGTCGGCCAGGCGCACCAGCCCGGAGGCGAACAGCGCCTGCGCGCCACCCATGCTGTGCTCCACCCCCGGCGGCAGCGGCTCGTCCACGCACCGGCGGGCCTCATCGGGACGGCCGCGCTGCAGGTGCAGGGTCACCGTCAGCGCCCTGGCGTGCCCGGCCACCATCGGGTGCCAGCCCGGTTCGGGCAGTTCCTGCGCCATCCAGTCGAAGTACTGGGCGGCTTCGTCCCAGCGCTCCCGCACCAGCGCCACCGAGCCGCGGGTGAGCATGGCCCACACCGCCGCCGCCCGCATCCCGCGGCGGCGGGCTTCGACCAGCAGCGCGTCGAGGCTCCTCTCCGCCTCCTCCGGCGCGCCACCCAGCATCAGCACCGCGCAGGCGAGCAGTCTGGGGCTGACCGGGTGGTCCGACCGGCCGGGCACGTCGAGCGCGGTCCTGGCCAGCGTCAGCGCCTGGTCCCGGTCCTGGCCGCGGACCGCGAGCAACCAGGCCGCCACGCCCGCGCTCGCCGGGGTGCCCGGCGGTTCGCGGGGCGCCGGCGCCGTGCCGAAGGTGTAGTCGTCGAGTTCCGGGATGGTCTCTTCGGCGAGCCGGCACATCGCGGCCAGCATGCCGCGCTCGTCCTCGGAGATGCTCTTCATCCTGGCCGCGGCGGTGAGCGTGCGGCGGGCCACAGCCGGGCGGCCCTGCGAGACCAGCATGTCCGCCGCGCGCAGGCGCACTTCCGGCGGCACCTGGCTGCCGCCGAGCAGGACCCGCACGAGCCGCCGATCGCTCGCCTCCGGCGCGGTGACCGATTCGACCCCGGCCAGTTCGACCATCAGCCGCGCCTTCTCCGCCTCCGACGCGGGCTCCCGCAACGCGCGTTCCAGCAGCCGGGCCGCGTCCTCGTGGGCGCGCCGGGCGTTCAGCCGCCGGGCTTCGCCGTGAAGCAGCCGTTCGACCCCGGGAGAACCGGCGGGCGCGCTGAGCGCGACCCTGGCCAGGAACGCGGGTTCGGCCCCAGCCCGGAGGCCCAGCGCGAGCACCCGGCGGAACAGCTCGGCCCGCTCTTCGGTCGGCATCCCGGCCAGCACCCGTTCGACGACCACCGGTTCGGTGAACCGGACCGGGTTCGCGGGCCCGCCGTCGTCGGCGAGACCGAGCCGCCGCAGCAGCCCGGCCGCCCTGGCCGCGACCGCGGGCGGCAGGCCGGACACCGCGCAGACCAGCTGCCAGTCGAAATCGTCCCCGCAGACCGCCGCGGTCCTGGCCAGCGCGGCCGGTTCGGGCGCGAGCACCCGCATCACCCGGCCCACCCAGTCGCCCCTGGCCTCGACCGCGCCGGTGGTGAGGTCGGGTGAGCCCGCGTGCAGGGCGGCCCGCACCACCGACGGCACGCCGCGGGTCACCAGCCGCACCTCCGCCGCGGTGTCGAGGTCGGCCGGGTGCTCCCGGCCCAGTGCGAGCAGGCGCCGGATCCCTTCGGTGCTCAGCAGGCCGAGCCGCAGCACGTGCCGCGGGGCCTCGTGCACGGTCGCCTCGGCCCCGAATTCGGCGAGCGATTCGGCGGGCATGCCGAGTTCGTTGACCGCGACCACGACCAGCAGCGGACCCCAGTTCAACCGGCGCAGCATGGCCCGCAGCCAGAACCACGACCGGTCGTCCATCCACTGCGCGTCGTCGAGCACCAGCATCAGCGGGCACTGCCTGGCGGCGGCCACGAAGTCCTCGCAGAGCGCGGCCACCGAGGTCGGCGTCCCGCCGGCGAACGCGGCGGGCAGGCCCGAGGCGAAGGCGCCGACCACGTCGTTGCCCGCGCCCGGATCACCCGGCGCGTGCGGGACCCCGGCCGCGTGCAGCACGCGCACGTCCTCACCGGCGGCAGCCGCCATCGCCTGGCGCAGCAACGCGGTGCGCCCCACGCCCGGCGGGCCGCTGACCTGCACGTACGCCGACCGGCCCGCGGCCAGCCCGGTCACCGCCGAGGTCAGCACCTCGAGTTCGGCCTCCCGATCGACCAGCGGCAACTCCCGGGGCACGAGCCCGGGTACCGCACCCGCGGGGGCTCGGCTCACGCGCCCAGCCCCTCGGACCTCGCCCGCAACGCGGCGGGGAGTTCGTCCCGCAGTCCGATCCGCAGCTTCCGGTACACGCTCGACAGGTGGGTCTCCACCGTGCGCAGGGAGACGAAGAGGCGGTCGGCGATCTCGCGGTTGCTCTCCCCCGCCGCCGCCAGCTCGGCCACGCGCAACTCGCTGCCGCTGAGCGCGCCGAGGCGCCGCGCGTCGAGGAGCGTGTGCATCCGGCCGCCCGCCGAGACCAGCAGTTCCCTGGCGACCGAGCCCAGCGCGAGGTACCCGGACTGGGTGGCCACGTCGATGGCGCGGCGCAGGTGCGCCCGGGCGCCCTTGGTGTCGTCGGCGGCCAGCAGCGCGCGGCCGAACAGGAACTCGGCCCTGGCCTGGCTCAGTGGCGCGGGCGCGGCGGCGAGGCGGTCGGCCGCTTCGGCCAGCACGTCCAGCGAACGGCGTCCCCGCGCGGCCACCCCGGCCGCCAGCAACGCCAGCCCGGCGCTCTCGTCGGTCTGCCAGTCACGCGCGGTCTGCTCGCCGTACTCGGCCAGCCCGGCGGCCTCGTCCTGCCTGCCCAGCTCGGCGAGCAGGCAGGCGGCCTCCAGCCACCACGGCACGAAGACCGGATTGCGCACCCCGGCCTCGGCCAGGCGGTTCCCGCAGTCGAAGAGGATGGCCAGCGCGCTCGCGTGGTCGCCGCGCAGCCGGAGCACCTCGGCCGAGACCAGCACGGCCTGCGGGTACATCCAGCCGAAGTGCGGCCAGCGCGTGCGGACCAGCAGCGCCTCCGCCCGATCCGGCTGCCCCATCTTGACCAGCACCGAGGCCAGCCGCACCGAGGGCACCACCGCCTCGGCGACCATGCCCTCCAGTTCGGCGGCGCCGTGCATGGCGGACTGGGCGTCCGCGGCGGCGTCCGGGAGTTCGCCGAGGCCCTCCAGCACGGTGGCCCGTGCCGCCAGCGCTGTCCGGCTCACCGGTCCGCCCGCGGTCTTGAGCAGGCGGTTCAGCGCGCTCAGCGCCTCGCCCGGTTCACCGGCGTAGGTCAGCGCGGTCGCCGCGGCGATGATCGGCGGCGGGTAACGCGAAGGCAGGCCCTGCACGAGGGCGCGGCGGGCCTGGGCGGCGACCGCGGCGGCGTCCCGGCCGCCGAGCATGGTGGTGTAGGCGGCGAGCCCGCCCTGTACGCGGCTGCCGTGGGAGCTGCCGCCGACCCGTCCCGGTTCCGGTAGCCGGGCCAGCACGTCGGCGGTGGTGGCCTCTTCGCTCAGCCCCACGGTGGTCAGCGCGACCTGGATCCGGCCGCGTAACTCGTCATCGCCCTCGTCGGCCCACCCGCCGCGTTTCGCGTCGAACTCGGTGAGCATGCGGTCCAGCACGTCGAAGGCCTCGGGGGCCCGGCGGGCGGCGAGCGCGGCCGCGCCGAACAGGTGCGCGAGCCGGGCACGGACGCGGACGTCGGAGATGCGGTCGAGGGCCCGGCCGAGGAAGGCCATCGCCGCCGCCGGATCGGTGCCGACCACGGTTTCGGCCAGGCGCACCACCGTTTCCGCGTCGTCCGGCGCCCAGTCCAGCACCCGGGACAGGTACCGCACCGCCGCGTCCGGGTCCACCGCCCGCACCGCGGCGGCCGCCTGGCACAGCACGCGGTGCGTCCACGGCTCCGGCAGCTCGGGCAGGGCCATCAGCAGGTGCGCGACCTTCGCCGCGGGCACGCCCTGATCGGTCAGCACCGCCGCGGCGTGCCGGCGGAGCCGGACCACCACGCCGTCGGGCACCTGGGCGAGCGCGGCGCGGCCGAATTCGGGGTGGGCCACCGCCGCCGACTCCGGCCGCAGGTGCCCGTCCTGGCGCAGGAGTTCCAGCGCGCCGGCGACCAGCGGGCCCGGCAGCGCGCAGAGGACCGGCAGTGCCGCGGGCTCGGGGGCGCCTGCCTCGCTCAGCACGGTCAGCGCCCGGAAGACCGCGGCGACCTCCGGTGGCCGCTGGTCCAGGTACTCGCGTGCCACGCTGGCGAGCAGCCGCTCCCCGGCCGCGACCACCCGCGGCACCGCGGCGGCGTCCGGCCGGACACCGCGCGCGGCCAGTTCGTCCAGCAGGCGGCGCAGCAACCGGGGGTTCCCGGCGGACAGCCGTGCGCACGCCCCGGCGAAACCGCCGTCCGGCACCGCACCGAGCGCCCGCACCACGGCTCGCCGCACGTCCGTTTCCGGCAGCGGCTCCAGTCGCAGGGTCACCGTCTCGTGCTCGGCCGCCAGTCCGGTGACCGGCCCGGTGTCCCCAGCCTGCAGCGCCAGCACCACCAGCAGCGGGCGCCCGGCGGACCGGCGCAGGATGAAGTCCAGCCACTGCAAGGAATCCTCGTCCGCCGCGGCGGCCTCGTCGACCAGGACCACCAGCGGGCCCCGGCTGTACGCCCGCATCACCGGGCACATCAGGTCGCTCAGCAGGGTGAACCGGTCGGTCATCGGCTCGCTCAGCGCCTTGAGTTCTTTGTCGTCGAGCGGCTCGACCAGGTCACGGACGAGGTCGTACGCCTCTCCGGTCTCCCTCGCGACGGCCTGCAGCACGGTGCCTTCGGCGGCCAGCGCCCGGTGGACGGCGTCGAGCAGGCTGGTCTTCCCGGTGCCCGCGCCTCCGCGCAGCAGCACCAGCGAGGGGCCGAGCGGGTCGCGGGCGGCGGCGGTGAGGAAGCCGAGTTCGGCCGCGCGTCCGGTCAGCTCGGGCAGCTGGGCCGCAGTACCGGTACCGCGAGTCGCCACGACAGGCCTCCGTCAACCAACACAAACCAACATCCGGTAACGCAAACGACATTACCGAATACGCAGGCGCGCGGGGCACACGGAAACCAAGAGAACAGCTAGAATTTCCGACTTGCGTGAAATCGATTCACATTGCTGCGACGGCGAAGACCGTGGCGAGCAGGACAACCACCGAAAGGAGCATTCCGGCCCGCGGGTCGTGCGGCACGGAGAGCACCCGGGTGCCCGGCCGGGCCCGCAGCGACGGAACCCGCTCGACCACGGCGACCCGGACCTTGGCGAACACCGCGGGTAGCACCGGCAGGCAGGCTACCACCGCGAGCACCGGAATCGTGGGCGAACCGGCCGGAACCGCGGTCACCACGTGGTGCACGGCCAGGTGCAGCGTCGCGGTGGAAACGATCACCGCGGCACCGGCGAGCCGCACGGGCTGACCGGTGGTGGTCATCTGGCGGTTCGCCAGCAGATGCCGGGCGTGGGGCCGCGAAGCCAGTTTCCGCAACCGGCGGCGATCCTGGCGCAGCATGGAAAGCGCCTGGTCCAGTCCAATCGCCCCGCCGATGAGGAAGAGCACCAGGCCAGTCGCCGCACCGGTGTGCGCCACCTGCGAGAGCACCAGAGAAGCGCCGGCCGCGGCGGCCGTCGGCGCCCACAACTGGCGGGGTGTCGCCCCCGCCAGCAGCACGGCGGCGAAGCCGAGCAGCAGGATCAGTGAGGCGGCGGGAAGATCGAACAATTCCGGGGCCATCCGGTGCTCCGTTTCCGCGTTTCCGGTCGCTCGTACCCCATTGATGCTGGTGGAAAGCGGTGCGGGGGTCAGCCCGGGGCACCCCCGGAAGCCGGGTGGGGACAACCCCACCATCGCCTTCCTTGATCCGCGAAACGCGGAAAAGGCCTCCGCGAAACGCCGAAATGGGGCTCTCGCGACGACCGCCGTCGCGAGAGCCCCATTTGGTGACAGTGTTTTATGACGCTGTTTTGTCACGTCGTTCGCTGCGTCGTTTCCACTACCGCGAGAGAGAACGAACTCCCGGACTGGCCGCGGCGAGCACGGTCAGCGCCGCCATCACCCCGGCGACGGTCAGCACGGAACCGGTGACCCCGAGCGTGGACAGGGCGAACCCGCCGAGCAGCGAACCGAAGGCGAGCGGCCCGTAGGCCAGCAGCGTGGCCACACTGGTCACCCGGCCACGCAGGTGGTCCGGCACGATGCGCACCAGGTAGGCGCCCACCGCCACGGTCCACACCGCGCCGATGTAGGACATCACGCCGTACACCGCGCCGAGCGCCACCGGGTTGCTCGCGGCCAGCAGCGTGGTCGGCACCAGCAGCGCCCACAGCGCGTTCGCGCCGATCACCAGTGCGGGCAAGGAGATCCGGCGGATCCAGAAGGTGGCCCCGAGCGCGCCGAGCACCCCGCCGACCCCGCTGACCGCCGACACCACCGCGGCCACGGTCTGCGAACCGCCGTCCTCGCGGACGATCACCAGCACGCTGAGCATCAGCACCTGGAACAACAGGTTGCTGACCGCGATGAGCCCGGCCGCGGCCCGTGCGAAGCGGTGCCCGGCCATCCACCGCAGCCCTTCCATCAACGCCGCCAGCGGCTTCTGCGGTTCCGCCGGTCCCGCGTCGGCCTGCAGCGGCTTCTTGATCATCAGCACCGTGCCGAGCGAGAAGGCGTGCAGCACGGCGGTGGCCAGGAACGGGAACCACTGCGTCACCGCGGTGAGCACGCCGGCGCCGGGCTGGCCGAGCAGCCCGGCCGCCTGTTCCCTGGCTTCGTTGCGCGACATCGCCGTGGTCAGGTGCTGTTCCGGGACCACGCTGGGCAGCGCCGCCCGCTCGGCGATCCGGTACACCACGGTGAACGCGCCTTCGACGAAGGCCACCACCGCCAGGTGCCACAGGTTCAGTCCGACGAAGATCATCGCCACCGGGATGCTGCCGACCGCGACCAGCCGCGCCAGGTCGCAGATGATCATCAGCTTCCGGCGGTCGAAGCGGTCCACCGCGACCCCGGCGGGCAACTGCACCAGCAGGTAGGGCAACTGCGCGGCGAAGGCGACCAGCCCGGCCGAGGCCGCGGATCCGGTGGCCCACAACACGATCAGCGGATAGGCGAAGGCGCTCAGCCGCGAGCCGAGGAAGGACAGCCCGGCGCCGGACCACAGCAGCAGGAAGTCCCGGTTGCCGCGCAGTCCCCGGTCGGGAACGGTGGCGGTCATCGGGCGGGGGTTTCGACGTCGGCGCCGCCGCACCACTCCAGCACCGCCATCGCGCTGTGCAGCTTGTGCTGCGCCTGGCGGAAGGCCAGGCTCATCGGGCCGTCCAGCACCTCGGCGGTCACCTCCTCGCCGCGGTGGGCGGGCAGGTCGTGGAGGAACACCGCGTGCGGATTGGCGTCCCAGAACCCGGCGTGCACGGCGAACGGCGCGAAGGTCTCGCGCCAGCTCTCGTCGGCCTTGGTCGTGCCGGTGGTCTGCCACCGCGTGGTGTAGATGGCGTCGAACCCGCCGGGCAGCACGTCCATGTCGTGCCGTTCGACGATCGACGAGCCGTAGCGGGCCGCCTGCTCGGCCGCGGTGTCCGCGATCGGCTTCGCCAGGCCGTATCCCGGTGGCGTGCGCAGTTCGAGCACGGTGCCGGGGTACCGGGTCAGCCCGAGCGCCAGCGCGGCCGCGCTGTTGTTGCCCTCGCCGACGTAGAGCACACGCAGGCCGCTGATCCGGCCGAAGTGGCAGAACAGCGTGGTCAGGTCGGCGAGCCCCTGGGTCGGGTGCTCCTCGACGTTCATCGCGTTGATCACCGGCATGCCGTGCCCGGCCAGCTGCCCCAGCGACTCGGCGGGCAGCGTGGTCCGCGCGACGAGCAGGTCCAGCATCGAAGCGAGCACGCGGCCGGTGTCGGCGAGCGTCTCACCGGTGTTGGTCTGCAGGTCGCCCGGTCCGTAGGTGAGCAGCCGGGCGCCCAGCCGCAGCGCGCCGCTGGAGAACGCGGTGCGCGTGCGGGTCGAGGTCTTCTCGAAGTAGACGCCCACGACGGCGCCGTCGAGCGGGGCACCCGGTTTCACCCCGGCGGCGTGGGCGGCGCCGCGGCGCACCAGGTACTCCAGGTCCTCTTCGACGAGGTCGTTGAGGGACAGCAGGTTCCTGGCGAGCTTGGCCGGGGTGGCGATCAACTCGGTCATCGGGTCCCTCCATCGGACATCAGCGTCTGGATCAGCGCGGCCAGTTCCCCGGCCCGCCGCGGCCGCAGGGCCTCCTCGTGCTCACCGGCCATCCGGTGCACGGTCAGCCCGCCACCGGCCAGTTCGCGCCAGTGGTTCAGGTATTCGGGGTAGGACAGCCCGCGGACCACGCCGTGACGTTCCTCGGCGCACTCGTCGGTGATCACCAGCCGGATCGGCGTGCCGGCGGCCGGGTAGCGGTAGGTGTACATCGCCTCGGTCAGCGCCCGTGCCCGGTGGACCTGGCGGCGCATGGCTTCCAGATCCGCGGTGTCGGCGGACAGACCGGCCAGCCGCAGCAGCGACTGGACCTCCCCGGAGGGCTCCAGGTCCGGCTGCGCGCACAGTTCGGCGAGCCGGTCGGTGAGCACGTCGCTGGTGACCACCTCGGGGGAGACCGCCGGGTCGCCGATCGGGTCGATCAGGATCAACGCGGACGCCGGGGTACGGGCATCCGCCAGCTGGCGCGCCATCTCCCACGCCAGCGTCGCCCCCGAGGACCAGCCCAGCAGCGCGAACCGGCCTTCGGGTTGCAGCTCGCCCAGGTAGCGGGTGGCGAGCGCGGTCAGGTCGACCGGCTCCTCCCCCACCCCGTCCGGCGCCTCGAAGGCGGCCACCGAACGGCCCATCCGGTCGGCGAGCGGCAGGAACCAGTGCGCGCTGCCGCCCTGCGGGTGCACGCAGTACAGCGGCGGGCTGGTGTCCCTGGTGCGCAGCCAGGCCAGTGCCCGCCCGCTGTCCCCCGCCGAGGATTCCAGCCGCGCGGCCAGCGCCTCGATGGTGCGGGTTTCGAACACATCGCGCACCGAGACGGTGAACCCGGCCGAGCGCAGGCCGGCGACCACGGTCAGCGTGCGGATCGAATCCCCGCCCACGGCGAAGAAATCGTCGGTCACGCCGATCCCGGCCACGCCGAGCACCGAACCCCAGACCTCGGCGATCCGCCGCTCGGTCGCGTTCCGCGGGGCCACCGCGGGTTCCTCCGCCAGGTGCGAGCGGTCCGGGTCCGGCAGCGCCTTGCGGTCGACCTTCCCGTTGGGGGTCAACGGAAGCGCGTCGAGCACGAGCAGCGCCGAGGGCACCAGGTGCTCCGGCACGGTCTTGGCGAGTTCGGCGCGCACGGCCTCCCGGTCGGCCTCGCCGACCAGGTAGCCGATGAGCCGTCCGCCCGCGGCCTTCGCCGCCGCGTCCCGCACCCCGGGCACCGCCCGCAGCGCGGCTTCGACCTCGCCGAGTTCCACCCGCTGCCCGCGGATCTTGACCTGGTTGTCGCGGCGGCCGATGAACTCCAGTTGCCCGTCGGGCCGGTAGCGCACGCGGTCACCGGTCCGGTAGAGCAGGCCCTCGCCGGTGAACGGATCCGGCACGAACGCCTGCGCGGTCCGCTCGGGGTCGCCGAGGTAGCCGTGCCCGACGCCCTCGCCGCCGACGTACAGCTCACCGGGCACGCCGATCGGCGCCGGACGGCGGTTGCCGTCGAGCACGTACAGCCGGGTGTTCCGGATCGCCCGGCCGATCGGCACCAGCGCGGCGCCCTCGGGCAGGGGCTCGGTCAGCACGGCGTGCGTGACGTCGTCCGAGCACTCGGTGGGACCGTAGGCGTTGACCACCGGGATACTCCGGAACCGGGCGAACCAGCGGGTGCACAGCTCCGGTGGCAGCGCCTCACCGGTCACCACCAGCCAGCGCAGCGCGCCCAGCGGCGGCACCGGGGCGCCGGAATCCCAGTCGTCCAGTGCCGCCCGCAGCAGCGAGGGCACCACCTCCAGCACGCTGATCCCCTCGGCCTCGACCGTGCCGAACAACGCGGCGGGATCGGCGGCGCAGGCGGGGGTGACCACCCGCACCCGGCCCCCGGCCAGCAGCGCGGCCAGCATCTGCCAGATCGACACGTCGAAGGTCAGCGGCGCGTTCTGCACCACCGAATCCGTGCCGGTCAGCGTCAGGTCCTCGACCTTGGAGAGCAGGTGGTTGACCATGCCGCGGCGGTGCACCATCGCGCCCTTGGGCGCACCGGTCGAGCCGGAGGTGTAGAGCACGTACGCGAGATCGTGCTCGCCGCCGCGCGGCGGCAGCAGTTCCTGGTGCTCCTCGTCGCCGAGCAGGACGATCCGCGCGCCGGTCTTCGCCGCCGCCCGTTCCGCGTGCCCGGCGTGTTCCGGCGTCACCAGCACGAATCGCGCGCCGCTGTCGGTCAGCAGCCGTTCGGTGCGAGCTTCGGGGGCGGCGGTGTCCAGCGGGATGTACGCCGCGCCGGCCCCCAGCACGCCGAGCACAGCGGTGACGAACCGCGCGCCGGGATCGGCCAGCACGGCGACCAGGCTGCCCGGCCCGGCACCGGTGAGCTGCCCGGAGATCGCGCTCGCCCGGCCGACGAGTTGTTCGTAGGTCAGGGTTTCCCGGTCGTCGCTCACCGCCACGGCGTCCGGCTGCCGCTCGGCCACCGCCCGCACCCGCTCCACGACGCCTTCGCTGTCGAGCGGCTTTTCCGTGTGGTTCCAGGCGTTGAGCACCAGTTCGCGCTCGCCGGCGGGCAGGCAGGTCTCCCGCGCGTCGGCACCCGGGTCGGCGACCATCGCCTCCAGCACCGCGCGGAACATGGCGACGAGCCGGTCGCCGTCGGCGCGGCGCACCACGTCGGTCCGGGCGTGCAGCATCAGCCGGTCGCCCATCACGCCCATGGTCAGCCCGAACTCGTTCGGGCTGTCGTCGATCACCGTCTCCCCGTCGACCAGGCCCAGGTCCATCACGTGGAAGTCCAGGTAGATGAAGAAGGTCTCGATCAGCCGGTCCGCCGAGCCGGCCGCACCCGCGTCGCGGTGCATCTCCGGCAGCGGGAAACGGCGGTGCGGCCACAGCTCCACCTGACCGGCATAAGCCGCCTGGATCAGCTCACGCCAGGTCCCGGCCGAACGGTCGTACGGGAACGGCACGGTGTTGAGGTACATGCCGAACACGCGGTCGGCGCCGAGCAGTTCGGGCCGGGTGTCGCAGACCAGGCCGGTGCTGAACGCCTCCTGGTCGGTGAGCATGCTCATCACCTTGAGGTAGGCCGCGTGCCAGACCGCCTTGATGGACACGCCCAGCGAGGTGGCCAGCCCGCGCAGGCCGTCCACCAGATCCGCGCAGGGCAGGTCGATCCGGTACGGCACGCCAGGTTCCGGGTCCCGCCACGCCTGCGGCAGCTCCAGTTTCGGCTGGCGGGCCACGAGTTCCCGCCAGTACCCGCGGTCTTCGGCCGAGTCGAGCGAGGCCAGTTCCGCGGCGATGAAGTCGGCGTAGCGCACCTCGGGCAGCGCGGCCAGTTCCGGGTTGCGGCCGTCGCGCAGCTTGCCGTAGGCGGTCAGGATCTCCATCAGCAGCGAGTGGAAGCTCCAGCCCTCCAGCACGGCGTGGCATTCGGTGATGGAGATCCACCAGCCCTGTTCGACCACGTGCGCGAACACCCGGATCAGCGGCGGCCGCGCCAGGTCGAACAGGGCGGCGCGCTCGGCCGCGGTGAACTTCCGCAGCGCGATCTGCTGCGCCTGTGCCTCCTGGCCACGGAGATCACGCATGCCGACCGAAAGCGCCGCGTCGGTGTGCACGAGCTGCATCGGCACCGAGAACTCGTTGGCGTGCAGCGAAGTCCGCAGGATCTCGTGCCGCTCGACCACCAGCGAAGCCGCGTCACGCAGGGCGTCGAAGTCGAACGGCTGCTCGTCCTTGACCTGGAACGAGCTGATGTTGTGGTAGATGTTGTCCGAGCCACCGGCCAGCATCTCCACCAGCATGCCGGTCTGCACCTGGGACATCGGGTAGGCGTCGGAGATCCCCGGCCCCACCAGCGCCCGGTCCTCCGCCGAGATCAGCTCGAACGGCTCGACCGGGGTGTCGATCGGCGCCGGCGCGGAGCGCTCGTCGCAGTAGGCGGCCAGCTGGGCGACCGTGCGGTACTCGAAGATGTCCCGCACCGAGACGTCGAATCCGGCCGAGCGCAGCGCGCCGACCAGCGCCACCGCGCGGATCGAGTCACCGCCGACCTCGAAGAACCCGTCGTGCACGCCGAGCGTGCCGGTGTCCAGGGTGTCCCGCCAGATCGAGGCCATCCGCGCCTCGGTCACCGTCCGCGGCGGCGTCACCTCACCGGCCGCGCGCACCGAGCCCGCGTCCGGCTGGGGCAGCGCCCGGCGGTCGAGTTTCCCGTTGGTGGTCAGGGGAATCCGGTCGAGCACCACGTAGGCGGCCGGGATCATGTAGTCCGGCAGCGACTTCGCCACCAGCGCACGCAACTCGCCGGGGTCCGGCGCCTCGGCCTCGTCCGCGACGAGGTAGGCCACCAGCCGCTTGTCGCCCGGGGTGTCCTCACGCAGCACGACGACCGCGTCACGCACGGCCGGGTGCTCGCCCAGCGCGGCGGCGATCTCCCCGAGTTCGATCCGGAAGCCACGCAGCTTGACCTGGTGGTCGATGCGGCCGAGGAACTCCAGGCTGCCGTCGGGCAGGCGGCGGGCCAGGTCGCCACTGCGGTAGAGGCGATCGCCGGGGGCACCGAACGGGTCCGGCACGAACCGCTCGGCGGTCAGCTCCGGCCTGCCGAGGTAACCCCGCGCCACCCCGTGCCCGCCGACGTGCATCTCACCGGCCATACCGGTGGGCACCAGGTTGCCGTGCCGGTCGAGCAGGTGGATCCGCTCGCCGTCGAGCGGGTAGCCGACCGGATTGCCCGCGCCCGGCTCCAGGTCCGCTTCGGTCAGCGCGTAGAAGGTCGAGTGCACGCAGGTTTCGGTGATGCCGTACATGTTGATCAGCGCGGGACGGCTCAGCCCGAAGCGCTTGACCCACGGCGCGAGTTCGCGCTGCTCCAGCTTCTCCCCCGCGAACACCACCGCGCTCAGCGCGAGGTCCGCCAGCCGGGGGTCGTCCGCCTCGGCGGCGGCGATCAGCGCGCGGAACGCCGACGGCGTCTGCGACAGCACGGTGACCCGCTCCCGCACCAGCAGGTCGAGGAACTCCTCCGGCGACCGCGACACGGTGAACGGCACCACCACCAGCTTCCCGCCGTGCAGCAGCGCGCCCCACATCTCCCACACCGACACGTCGAAGGCGTAGGAGTGGAACATCGACCAGCTGTCGTCGGCGCCGAAACCGTAGTGCAGCTGGGCCGCGGTGAGCAGGCCGTGCACGTTGGCGTGGGTGACGCAGACGCCCTTCGGTTTCCCGGTCGAGCCGGAGGTGTAGATGACGTAGGCGAGGTTTTCCGGGCCGCTCGACGGTTCCGGCGTGGTGTCCGGAGCGGCGTCGAGCGCCGTGGCGCCCTCGCCGTCCAGCACCACGATCCGTCCCGTGTGGACTTCCCGCACCAGGTCCAGGTGTGCCGCGGTGGTGACCACCAGCGGCGCGGCGGCGTCTTCGAGCATGAACCGCAGGCGATCGGCCGGGTAGGCCGGGTCGAGCGGCAGGTAACCCGCGCCCGACTTGGTCACGCCCAGCAGCGTGGGCACCAGGTCGACCCCGCGGTCCAGGCAGACACCGACGAGGGTTTCCGGGGCCGCGCCGAGGTCACGCAGGTGGTGGGCGAGCCGGTTCGACCAGCGGTCCAGTTCGGTGTAGCTCAGCTCGGCGTCGTCGCAGGTGACCGCTACCGCGTTCGGGGTGCGGGCGGCCTGCTCGGCGAACACCTCGTGCAGGCAGCGAGAAACGGAGTCGGGTTCGGCCCGCCCGGCCTGGCGCACCAGCAGTGAGCGTTCGTCCGAAGGCAGCACGTCCAGCTCGTGCACGCCGGTGCGCGGGTCCGCCGCGATGCTCTCCAGCAGGCGTGAGTAGTGCTCGGCCAGCCGTCGCGCGGTCGCCTCGTCGAACAGGTCGGTGGCGTACTCGACGTGGCCGCCGATCGAGCCGTCGGGCAGCTCGGCCAGCCGCAGCGCCAGGTCGAACTTGGCCACCTGCCACTCCAGGTCCACGTACTCGGCCCGGACGCCTGCCAGCTCACCGCCGAGCACCGGCAGCGCGTGCAGGGTGAAGGCGATCTGGAACAGCGGGGTGATCGACATGTCCCGCTCGGGCTGCAGTTCGTCGACCAGCCTGCTGAACGGCACGGCCTGGCGGTCCAGCGCCTCCAGCACGGTGACCCGGTTGCGGGCCAGCATGTCCTCGAAGGACGGCTCACCGGCGATGCGCATGCGCAAGGCCAGGCTGTTCATCACGTAGCCGAGCAGGCCCTCCAGCTCGGGATGGTTGCGGCCGGAGACCACGGTGCCGACGGTGACGTCGTCCTGGCCGGTGTAGCGGGCCAGCAGGCACTGGAAAGCGGTCAGCAGCACCATGAACGGCGTCGCGTCACCCGCCCTGGCCAGCTCACGCAGCCGGTCGGCCGTGCCCGCCGGGACGACCAGCGGCACGCTCGCGCCCCGCCAGCCGCGCACCGGCGGCCGCGGGTGGTCGGTCGGCAGTTCCAGGCGCGGCAGGTCGGCGAGCTGGTCGCGCCAGTACCACAGGTGCTGCTCCATGGCCTGGTCCGAGAGGAAGTCCCGTTGCCAGGCCGCGTAGTCGGCGTACTGCACCGCGGGCGGGGGCAGCGGTGACGGCCTGCCCGAGGAGAACGCCACGTACAGCGCGCCGAGTTCGTTCAGCAGCACCTCCTGCGACACCTCGTCCGAGGCGATGTGGTGGAACACCGCCAGCAGCAGGTGATCCGCCGCCCCGATGCGCAGCAGGGTCAGCCGCAGCGGGTGCTCGCGCTCCAGGTCGAACGGGCGCAGCGCCTCCTGCTCGGCGGCGGCCAGCGCGGCGGCCTCGTCCGGCACCTCGATGTCCGTCCACCGTGGAGCGGCGGGCGGGTCGACGAGCTGGGCGGGTTCGTCACCGGCCAGCTCGTACCGCGTGCGCAGGATCTCGTGCCGGGCGACGAGTTCGGCCCACACCCGCTTCAGCGCGCCGGTGTCCAGCGGGCCGCGCAACCGCAGCGCCAGCGGCACCAGGTATTCCGGGCTGCCCGGGTCGAGCCGGTTGAGGAACCACTGCTGCCGCTGCCCGAACGACAACCGCAGCGGGGTGCTGCGGTCGGCGCGGCCGATCGAGAGCCGGTTGCCCGCGGCGCTGCCCGCCATCCGGCGGCGCACCAGTTCCTCGCGGTAGAGCTCGGTCTCCTGCATGGTCATCGCTGACCCTCCTCGCTGCGCGCGAGCACCTCGGCCGCGCTGAGTCCGTCGATCTCGGCCCTGATCAGCTCCGTCACGGCTTCGGCAAGCCCGGCCACGGTCGGCGCGTCGAACAGCGTGCGCATGCCGACCTCCACGTCGAACTCCTGCCGGAGCATGGACACCACCGTGGCGGCCGACATCGAATGCCCGCCGAGGTCGAAGAAGTTGTCGTGCACGCCGATCCGCCGGTCGAGCACCCGCGCCCAGATGGCAGCGATCCGGCGTTCCACCACCGTGCGCGGTGCCTGCCCGGCCTGCTCGCCCTCGGCTTCGGCGTCCGGTTCCGGCAGGGCGCGGCGGTCGACCTTGCCGTTGGCGTTCAGCGGCAGCGACTCCATCGGCACGAACAGGCTGGGGATCTCATGCCGTGGCAGGGTCTGCGCCAGGAACGCGGCCGGCTCGGTGGCACGGCCGACGTGGTAGGCCACCAGCTTCTGTCCTTTGAGGACGACCACGGCTTCGCGCACATCGGGGTGGGCCAGCAGGGCGGCTTCCACCGCGCCGAGTTCGACCCGGTACCCGCGCACCTTCACCTGGTTGTCGGCGCGGCCGCGGAACTCCACGGCTCCGCCGGGCAGCACCCGGCCCAGGTCACCGGTGCGGTACAGCCGCCCGCCGGGCCGACCGTGCGGATCGGTACGGAACTTCTCCGCGGTCAGCTCGGGCTTGCCGACGTAACCCCTGGCCACGCCGATGCCGCCGACGTAGATTTCGCCGACCACCCCGATCGGGACCGGGTCCAGGTTCTCGTCGAGCACGTACATGGTGGTGTTCGGGATCGGGTGCCCGATGGACAGGAACTCGGTCGAGCGCGCACCGGCTTCGGGGAACAGCGCCGAGTTGCCCACGGTGATCTCGGTCGGGCCGTACTCGGCGGCGAACCGCGCGTCCGGACGGCCGGTCACCGCGCGCCAGCGTTCGGCGAGCGTGGCCGGGACCCAGTCGCCCGCGGCGCTGACCAGTTCCGCGAGCGGCACCGGCCCGGCGTCGGCGAGCTGGCCGAGTACCAGTTCCAGTTGCGCGGGCGCCAGCTTGATGAAGCTGAACGGGCCCGCGTCGGCCAGTGCCGGGCCGAGTTTGGTCAGGTCGAAGTCCTGCGGGAACAGGTGCACCGGCTGCCCGGTGAGCAGCGGGGTGTACAGGTTCGGCAGGCCGAGGTCGTAGGCGATCGAGGTGAACAGCGGCGCGCCGCCGGTGCCGTGCGCGGCATACGCCCCGACCGTCCAGTCCAGGTAGTTCGCCAGCCCGCGGTGGGCCACCGCGACACCCTTGGGCGTGCCGGTCGAGCCGGAGGTGTAGATGAGGTAGGCCAGCCGGTCGAGCCCGTCGCCGTCCGGTTCTTCCGGCGCGTCGGCGCGCTGGCTCGCCAGTTCTTCGCGATCGACGTCGGCCAGCAGCCGTCCGCCCCCGAAGCCGGCGGCGTGCTCGGCCAGTTCCGAATCCGAAACCAGCAGCTCGGCACCGGAGTCGGCGAGCATGTGCCGCACGCGGTCCGGTGGGAACGACGGGTCGAGCGGAACGTAGGCACCGCCCGCCTTCCACACCCCGAGCAGCGCGGCCACCAGGTCCGGCCCGCGGTCGAGCAGCACGCCCACCACGGATTCCGCGGTGACCCCGCGCGAGCGCAGCAGGTGCGCGAACCGGTTGGCTTCGCTTTCCAGTTCGCCGTAGGTGACGGTTCCGCCGTCGTGCACCAGCGCCACCGCTTCCGGCGTGCGCGCGGCCTGCTCGGCGATCGCCAGGTGCACCGGCCGCGACGGCTGCTCGGCCGTGGTGTCGTTCCACGTCTTCAGCAGCAGTTCCCGCTCCGGCGCGGCGACCAGTCCGGCGGTGCCGATCGGCTCGTCCGGCGCGGTGGTCAGCGATTCGGCCAGCCGGACGAAGTTCGCGCCGAGCCGCTCGATGGTGGCCTGGTCGAACAACGCGGTCGCGTACTCCAGGATGCCGTCGAGCCTGCCGTCGGCGTGGGTGCGCATGATCAGCGTCAGGTCCGTTTTCGCGGTGCGCCAGATGGACCGCATGACGTCCGAGCCGACGACGTTGGTGTTGGCCTCGGCCAGGTCCGCGTCGTGCAGGTCGAAGATCACCTGGTAGACCGGCGTCCTGGCGAGATCGCGGCCGGGCTGGATCTCCTCGACCAGCCGCTCGAAGGGCAGGTCGGCGTGCCCGAAGGCACCCACGCAGGCCTCCCGCACCCGGCCCAGCGCCTCGGTGAAGCTCAGCTCCGGGGTCAGGTTCGCCCGCAGCGCCAAGGAGTTCAGGAAGAAGCCGACCGCGGTTTCGGCCTCGGGCGCGGTCCGCCCGGCCACCGGCGTGCCGACCACCACGTCCCAGTCACGGCTGTAGCGGGCGAGCAGCACGGTGAACACGGTCAGCAGCGACATGAACGGGGTCGCGCCCGCCTGCCGTCCCTGCTCCAGCAGCGAACCGGCGATCCCCGGCGGCAGGGTGAAGTCCAGTGCCGCGCCATGGGAATCGCGCTCGGCGGCACGCGGGCGGTCCACCGGCAGCTCGATCGGGTGCACGCCGTCCAGCGCGGCCCGCCAGTACGCCAGTTGTTCCTCCAGCAGCGTCCCGGTCAGCGCGCGCCGCTGGCGAATGGCGTGGTCGGCGTACTGCAGCGCGGGCGCGGGCAGGTCGGTCTCCCCGGCGCACAGCCGCTCGAACTCCTCGGCCAGCACCACCAGCGAACGGCCGTCCACCGCGATGTGGTGTGCGGTGAGCAGCAGCAGGCCGTCGAGGCCGGGCCGGTCGAGCAGCAGCGCACGCCAGATCGGGCCCTCGGCCAGGTCGAACCCGCGCGACAGCTCCGCGCGGAACAGCTCGTGCTTGGACGGCGCACCCTGGACGACCCGCAGTTCGACCTCGGCGGGCGGGTCGATCACCTGCCATGGCTCGTTGTCGTGCACCACGTACCGGGTGCGCAGCACCTCGTGGCGTTCGGCGAGGGCGTTCAGCGCCCGCCCGACCACTTCGCGGCCGGTACCGGCGGGCACGCGCAGGAACAGCGGCACCACGTATTCCTGGTGGCCCCGGCGCAGTTGCTCGAGGAACCACAGCCGTCGCTGGCCGAAGGACAGCGGCAGCCTGCCGTCCGGGCGCACCACCGGCTCCGGCGCCGCTTCGACGTCCTTTGTGGACAGAAGGGCGGCCTGGGCGCGAACGGTGGAAGCGGCGAACAGGTGGCGGACCTCGATGCGCCTGCCGGTCTTCGCGCGCAGCCATTCGGCCAGCCGCGTGATCAGCAGGGAATGCCCGCCCAGCTGGAAGAAGTCGTCGTCGGCGCCGACGCGGTCGACCTCGAGCAGTTCCGCCCAGGCTTCGGCCACCACCCGCTCGGCGGGTGTGGCGGGCTCCTGGTAGCCGGGCCGCCCCGGCTGCTCGGTGAGTTCCATGGCACGCAGCGCGGTCCGGTCCACCTTGCCGCTCGTGGTCAGCGGCAGCTCGGCCACCGGGACCACCAGCGTGGGCACCAGGTGCTCGGGCAGCCGTCCGCGCAGGAAGGTGCGCAGCGCCGCGGGCTCGATGTCGCCCACCACGAACGCCGCCAGGCGCAGTTCGCCACCGCCACTGGCGGCGGGGACCGCGAGCACCGCGCCACCACGCACCGCGGGGTGGGCGCGCAACGCGGCTTCGACCTCGCCGGGCTCGATCCGCACGCCGTTGACCTTGACCTGGTCGTCGAGGCGGCCGAGGTACTCGAGCATGCCGTCGGAGTGCCAGCGAGCCCGGTCGCCGGTGCGGTACAGCCGCGCGCCGGGCGCGCCGAGGGGGTCGGGCACGAACCGCTCGGCGGTCAGCTCCGGCTGACCGGCGTACCCGAGGCCGACCCCGGCACCGCCGAGGTACAGCTCCCCGGCCAGGCCGATCGGGGTGAGTTCACCGTGCTCGTCCAGCACCACCACGTGGTCACCGCTGATCGGCGCGCCGATCGGCACCGGGCCGGTCTTCTGCTCGCGCTCGCAGCGGTAGGCGGTGGCGTCGATGGCGCATTCGGTGGGGCCGTAGGTGTTCCACAATTCGACGTCGACCTTGGCCCAGACCTGCTGGCACAGCTCGGCCTGCAACGCCTCCCCCGCGGAGAACAACAGCCGCAGCGAAGTGCAGTCGGCCAGCCGGTCCTGCGCGACCAGCAGCCGCAGCACCGAGGGCACCACCTGCAGCACGGTCACCTCGTCGCGGATGACCGTTTCGATCATGGTCACCGGGTCGCGCTCGGCACCGGCCGGGGCCAGCACCACGGTGCCGCCGCTGACCAGCGGCGCGAAGATCTCCCAGCCCGCCGCGTCGAAGGAGAGCGAGGTCTTCTGCAGCACGCGGTCCCCGGCGGACAGGCCGTGGGTCCGCACGGTCCAGTGCACCCGGTTGGCGATGCCGCCGTGGGTGACCACCACGCCCTTCGGCCGCCCGGTGGAACCCGAGGTGTAGATGACGTAGGCCGGGCTGTCCGGGGCGGTCGCGAGCCGCGGCAGCGCGGGCGCCTCACCCCCGGCGGCGATCAGCTCGGCCACCGACTCGTCGGTCAGCACGATGCGGCAGCCGGTCTCCTCGACGATCCCGGCGATGCGGTCCTCGGGGTGGTCCGGGTCCAGCGGCACGTATGCGCCACCCGCCCGCCACACCGCCACCAGCGCGACCACCAGGTCGATCCCCCGGCGCAGCCGCACACCGACGGCCTCGCCCGGCGCGCACCCCCGCTCGCGCAGCGCCGCCGCCACGTGCCCGGCGCGGCGGTCCAGCTCGGCGTAGGAAACGCTGTCCCAGCCGTCGATCGCGGCGACCGCGCCCGGTGTGCGGGCGACCTGCAGGGCGAACGCGTCGTGCAGCAGCGTGGCGGTCATCGCGACGCCCCGGCTGTGCGCACGCTCAGCGGCCGCAGGTCCTGCCACACCTCGCCGATCCGGGCCAGGCACTCTTCGCGGGACCCCTCGGTGCCCTCGGCGCGCCAGCCGGCGGGCAGCTCACGCCGCACGGGCCACAGGGAGTACTGCTCTTCGCTGTTCACCACGACCCGGTAGCGGGGGCCGTTGTCGCCGGGGTGAGTCATCGTGTTCCTCCGTAGGAAGCGGCGGTGAGGTGGGGTTGGCCGGTGGCGAAGGCGAGGAGCCTGGCGCGCTCGCCGTCGTCGAGCAGCGGCACGCCGGCCACCGGGCGTCCGGGGTCGTCGCGCGCCGCCCGGATCAGCAGGCGGTAGTGCTCGGCCAGCCGCGCGATCGTGCCGGGGTCGAACAGATCGGTGTCGTACTTGAGCGCGCACCGGATGGAGGCGCGGTCGCGGACCAGTTCCAGCGTCACGTCGAACTGGCCCTCCTGCTGCGGCACGTCGAAGCCGGAGAGCCGGAGCCCGGCGTAGTCGGCCGTGGTGCCGTGGCCACCGGCGGCCAGCGCGAACAACGGCGCCTGCCTGCCGACGGTGACCGTGGTGGCCAGCGCCTGGAACAGCCCCGAGGTGCCGGACGCGCGGGGCAGGCCGAGCGCCTGGGGCAGCAGGGCGGACGGGTAGTCCACCCGGTCCATGCCCTCACGCAGCTGCCCGCTGGTCTCGGCGACCACCTCGCGGAACGTCGAACCCGGCCCGCAGCGGGTGCGCAACGGGATCGAGTTCACGAAGTAGCCGGCCACGCCCAGGCGGTTGAGGCCCATGGTGGAGGTGGCCGCGCAGCCGATGAGGAAGTCGCGCTGGCCGGAGTAGCGGTGCAGCAGCGCCTGGAACAGCCCGATCAGGTAGCGCGCGGGCGTGGTGCGGTTCGCGCGGGACGCGGGCACCAGCCCGGCGACGATGTCCTCGGGCATCTGGAACACGTGCGTCGCGCCGCGCAGCCGCTGGTGCCCCGGCCGGGGCCGGTCCGTGGGCAGGTCGAGCACGGTCGGGGCGTCCTCGCACAGCGCACGCCAGTACGCCGCCAGTTCGGCGGCGCGGGGCGAGTCGAGCAGCCGCCGCTCCGCGGTCACGAAGTCGTCGTAGGTGGCTTTGACCGGCGCCCACTCGGGGCTTCCGCCTTCGCGCATCGCCTGGTAGGCGTCGAGCAGGTCCTGGAGCACCAGCACCTGCGACGGGCCGTCCAGTGCGATGTGGTGGCTGACGAACACCAGCAGCGCGTCGTCGGGAGCGCGGCGCAGCAGCACCAGCCGGGCGGGGGCGCCCACGGGCAGCCGGAACGGCCGGGTGACCTCGGCCCGCACCAGCGTGGCCAGCACGTCTTCGCCGACCTCGCCGACGTCCCGCACTTCCAGGCCGAGCAGGCCGCCGTCGCTGACCACCCGCCGCGGCATCCCGTCGATCTCGGTGAAGGTCGAGCGCAGGACGTCGTGCCGGTGCGCGGTCAGCTGGACCGCACGGGCGAGCGCGGGCACGTCCAGCCGGTTGTGCGTCCGGAGGGTGAAGACCACGTTGTAGGCGGAGCTGTCCGGCGCCATGCGGTTGATGAACCACAGCGCCTCCTGCCCCACCGACAAGGCGTGTTCCATCGCTCTTCCCCGTCCTGGTGCGGCGTCCTGGCCGGTGCGCGGCACCGGCCAGGACCCACGGGCGCACCGATCAGTTGTTGTTCGCGTTGTTGTTGTTCAGGTTGTTGAAGTTGTTGTTGTTCATCGGGCTTCACCCCCTCTTCGCTCACGGGTGGGGATTGCCGAAGTGGTGCCGGGAACCGGGGTTCACCCGGCACGACCAACCTTGTCGGCGCCCGGTTCCGGCCACATCACCCATGTTGCTATCGGCTCACCCGCCCGCCCCCGGGGTGACCACATGGGTGATGTGGGCCCCCGGCCCCGGCGCGATGCTCGCCGCAGGTGCTGTCACAGAAGGGATTTCCAGATGACGCTGCTCGACAGTCGCGAACCCGAGGCCGGTGTCCCGATGTCGCACGAGCTGACCGAAGCCGACCGGCGGGCCGTGCGGGGGCTGGCCGTCGAGCTCGCCGACCCGGCGGGCCGGATCGACGACCCGGCGTGGGTCGACCGGGCCAGGGAGGCCGCGAGCCGGCTGCCCGCCGCGCTCGGTGCGGCCGTGCGCCGCTTCCGCCGCGATCCCGGGCGCGAGGGGGTGCTCCAGATCCGCGGGTTGCCGGTCGACGAACGGGACCTGCCGCCCACGCCGACCGTGCCCGGCTCGGTGCAGCACGAGCCCGCGGTGCCCGCGGCCGCGCTGGTGCTGACCAGCATGCAGCTGGGTGAGGTGGTCGCCTTCCGCCAGGAGAAGGGCGGCGCGCTGGTGCAGAACGTGGTGCCGGTGCCGGGCAAGGAGGATTTCCAGGGCAACGCCGGTTCGGTGCGGTTGAAGATGCACACCGAGAACGCGTTCCACCGCAACAGCCCGGACTACGTGATCCTGATGTGCCTGCGCAACGACCACGACAACGTGGCCGGGCTGCTGACCTCGTCGGTGCGGTGCGCGGTGGAGTTGCTGCCGGAGAAGACCCGCGAGGTGCTCGGGCAGCCGCGGTTCATCACCTCGGCGCCGGGTTCGTTCGAGGGCGCCGAAACCCCGCTACCGCGCCCGGTGCTCGACGGCGACCCGGACGACCCCGACATCCGGGTGGACTTCGCCAGCACCGACCCGCTGGACGTGACTGCCGCGAACGCGCTCGACCAGCTGCGCCAGGCGTTCGACTCGGTGCGCCGCACCTTCGTGCTGACCCCCGGCGATCTGGCCATTGTGGACAATCGCATCGCGGTGCACGGGCGCACCTCGTTCCGCCCCCGCTACGACGGCCGGGACCGCTGGCTGCAACGCACCTACGTGACTCTGGACGCGCGCCGCTCACGCCCCGCCCGCCCCGGCAACGGCAACGTCCTCAACTGAACCCCTCTCGTGAGTGCGTGAGGCCGGGTTGACGACCTCACGCACTCACGAATCGGGTGAATGCCTCAGTGGATCGGCACCATCCAGCCGTCCGGGCCGGTGGTGCGGCCCTGGTGCAGGTCGAGCAGAGCGGTGCGCAGGTGTGCGGTGACCGGGCCCGGCGCGCCGGTGCCGACCGTCCATTCCGAGCCGCTGTCGTGCACCTGGCCGACCGGGGTGACCACGGCGGCGGTGCCGCAGGCGAACGTCTCGGTGATGGTGCCGGCGGCGCATTCGGCCCGCCACTGGTCGACGGTGATGGTGGTGACGCCGGTCCGGTAGCCCAGCCGGGCGGCGAGGGTGAGCAGGCTGTCGCGGGTGACGCCCGGCAGCAGCGTGCCGGTCAGCTCGGGCGTGACGACCTCGGCGCCGGGGCCTTCCCCGCGCACGAAGAACAGGTTCATCCCGCCCAGCTCCTCCACCCGGCCGCTGCCGAGCGCGTCGAGCCACACCACCTGCTGGCAACCGGCTTCCTCGGCTCGGCGCTGGGCGAGGAACGCCCCGGCGTAGTTCGCGGCGCACTTGACGTTGCCGGTGCCGCCGGGGAACGCGCGCGCCTGATCGCGGCTGACCCACACCCGCACCGGTTCGACCACCTCGCCGAAGAAACCGCCCGCCACGAACGCCATCATCATGAACGTGTACTCGCGCGCCGGGCGCAGCATGAGGTTCGCCTCGCTGGCGAACAGCAGCGGCCGCAGGTAGAGGCTCAGGGACGGATCGTCGCCGACCAGGTGGCCGTCGGCCGCCGCGATCGTCTGCACCGCGTCCAGGAACATCTCGGCAGGCACCTCCGGCATCGCCAGGCGCGCGGCGGAACGCTGGAAGCGCAGGGCGTTGCGGTCCGGGCGGAACACCGCCAGCGAACCGCCGGGCTGCCGGTGGGCCTTGAGCCCTTCGAAGACGACCTGGCCGTAGTGCAGGCCGATCATGCCGGGGTGCATCGCGAAGTCGGCGAGCGGGCCGAGCCGCGCGGGACCCCAGCCCTCCTCCTGGGTCCAGCGCGCGGTGACCAGGTGGTCGGTGAACAGCGAACCGTGCTCGGCGTGGACGGGGGCGGGCGCTTCGGCGGTCATGAGTGGTCCCTTTCTCGGCTACCGGCCCGGCTCAGGCGAGCGGGGCGAAGAAGTAGGTGTCGCGGCGGGTGATGGCCCCGTCGGCGTCGAACTCGAAGAAGTCGGAGAACCGCAGGTCGATCGGGGCGCCGTCGAAGCCGGTGCCGCGGAAGCCGCCGTGCACGGCGGTGCGGTGCCCGTCGGTGAGCACGGCGTCGAAGCTGTGCCTGCCCGAGCGGATGGTGCGCAGGTCGAGGTAGAAGTGCGCGATCCGCTCGCGGCCGTCGAACGGCGGGTGACCGGGCCTGCGGTAGACGGCGTCCGGGGCGAACAGCGCCACCGAGCCGGCGAGGTCGCCGTCGTCGATGAGCCCGAAGTACCGGCGGACGGTGGCGGCGTGGCCGGTGGTGAGTGAAGCGGTGTCAGGCAAGGGGTCCTCCGGTGTGGTCCAGCCAGGCGGCGAGGACGGGGCCGATGTGGGCGAGGGCGGCCGGTCCGGCGAGGTCGCCGTGCGCGGCCGGGACCGGGTGCACGGTGAGCGCCCCGGTGGTGTGGCGCGGCCAGCGGCTGGCCGCGTCGGAGCCGGTCGCGGTGAACAGCAGGACGTCGGTGTCGTGGCTGGCCGAGGTGGCCGAGCGGGTCAGGTTCACGTGGTCGACGAACGCGCCGAGCACCGCGGACGCGGGCGTGCCGAGGCGGCCGGTGTCCAGGGCGCGGGCGAGGTCACCGGCACCGAGCGGGCCTTCGGGTACCGGGTGGCCGAGTGAGTCGAGCAGCGCGGCGATCGCTTCCCGGTCGCCGGGCGCCAGCCGGGGCGCGGCCGGGTCTTCGGCGAACGGGTAGCCGTCGAGGATCGCCAGCACGGCCACCTCTTCGCCGTCGGCCCGCAGGCGAGCGGTGAGCTCGTGAGCCACGGCGCCGCCGAACGACCAGCCCAGCAGGTGGTACGGCCCGTGCGGCTGGACCGAGCGCACCTGCGCCAGGTACTCGGTGACCAGGGCGTCCAGGTCGGTGACGCGGTGCCCGGGTTCGGCGAGCCCGCGCGCCTGCAGGGCGTACACCGGCCGGTCCGGCAGGTGCCGCAGCAGCCCGGAGTAGAGCCAGCCCAGCCCGGCCGCCGGGTGCACGCAGAACAGCGCCGGTCGGGCACCTTCGGCTCGCAGCGGCAGCAGCGGCGCGAGCGCACCCGGCGTCGCGGCCGCGGCGGGATCCGGTGCCGGGTCGTCGAGCCGGGGCGCCAGCCGGGCCACGGTCGGCGCCTCGAACAGCGTCCGCACGCCGACCTCCGCGCCGAGTTCGGCGGCGATGCGCCCGGCCAGCAGGCTCACCAGCAGCGAATGGCCGCCGAGGGCGAAGAAGTCGTCGTCGACGGTGACCTCGGGCAGCCCCAGCACTTCGGCGAACAGGCGGCACAGCACGGCTTCCCGCTCGTCGCGGGGTGCCCGGCCGTCCCCCGCGATCAGCCGGGGCGCGGGGAGCGCGGCGCGGTCGAGCTTGCCGTTGGGCGTCAGCGGCAGCGCGTCGAGCAGCACGATCGCGGCGGGCACCATGTGGCCGGGCAGCAGACCGGCCACATGGTCGCGCAGCTCGGTTTCGGGCACCGGCCCGCCGGGCAGCACGACGTAGCCGACGAGCCGTCGATCGCCCGGCCGGTCCTCGCGCACGTCCACCGCGGCCCGCTCGACCGCCGGGTGGTCGAGCAGCGCCCGTTCCACCTCGGCGCGTTCGACCCGGAACCCGCGGATCTTGACCTGGTCGTCGGCCCGGCCGGCGAACTCCAGCACCCCGGAGTCGTCCGGCAGCGCCCGCCAGCGGGCGAGGTCACCGGTCCGGTACAGGCGGCCGCCCGGTTCGCCGAAGGGGTCGGCGACGAACCGCGCCGCGGTCGCCGCGGCGCGGTGCACGTAGCCGTGGGCCAAGCCGGCACCGGCGACGTACAGCTCCCCGGTGACTCCCGGCGGCACCGGCCGCAGTTCGGGGTCGAGCACGTAGCACCGCTTGCCCGCCAAGGGGCCGCCGATCGGCGTGGCCGCCGGGACGGAGCCGTCGCGGGGCACCTCGTAGGCGGTCGTCAGGCCGAGGCTCTCGGCGGGGCCGTAGCCGTTGACCACGCGCAGCGCGGGGTGCTCGGCCAGCGCACGGGCCACGTGGGCGGGTGACGCGGTCTCGCCGGCGGTGATCGCCCAGCGCAGCCCGTCGAAGGCGCCCGGCAGCTCGTCGGTCATGAAGTCGAACAGGCTCGCCGACATCTGCAGCATCGTCACGCCGTGCTCGGCGACCAGCCCGGCGATGGCCCGCGGCTCCGGCCGCTGCCCTGGCTGCAGCACGCACACCCCGCCGTGCAGCAGCGCGCCGAACAGCTCAAGCGCGAAGGCGTCCCAGGACACCGGGGCGCACTGGAGGAACACCTCGGCCGGACCGAAGTCCACATAGGACTGACCGAGGAAGGTGGCGGTGAGCGCGCGGTGCGGGGCGGCCACGCCCTTGGGCCGTCCCGTGGAGCCGGAGGTGAACATCACGCACGCGATGTCTCCCGGATCACCGGGGACCGCCGGGTCGTCGCCGGGACAGGCCGCGATCACCGCGGAGTCGGTGTCGACCCGGACCACGGTGTGCTCATCACTGCCGAGCACACCGGCCAGTGCGTCCCGCGTGATCAGCACCGGGGCGCCGGTGTCGGCCAGCGCGTCCCGGAGCCGGGCGGCCGGGAAGTCCGGGTCCAGCAGGGTGTAACCGGCCCCGGTCTTGAGCACGGCCAGCAGCGCGATCACCAGGTCCGGGCCGCGCTCCAGGTGGACCCCGGCCAGCGCGCCGCGACCGAACCCGAGTCCGAGCAGGTGGTGGGCAAGGCGGTTGGCGCGGGTTTCGAGCTCGGCGTAGCTCACCGCGGTCTCACCGAAGGCGATGGCGGTCGCGTCCGGTGTGCGGGCCGCCTGGTGGCTGACGAGCTCGTGCAGGGTGTGCGACGGCGGCTCCGGAGACGCCGTCCCGTTCCACTCGACCAGCAGCTGCCGTCGTTCGGCTTCGTCGAGGAGTTCGACCTCGCCGAGCCGCAGGCCCGGGTCGGCGGCGACGGCGCCGAGCAGCCGCACCAGGCGGGTGGCCAGCCGCTCGACCGTGTCGTGGTCGAACAGGTCGCGGGAGTACTCGACGGCACCGTCGACCCCGGCCGGGGTGCCGTCCTCGGCGTGGTTCTCGGCCAGCGCGAAGGTCAGGTCGAACTTCGCCGAGCCGGTGCCCACCGGTTCGGGGGCCACATCGAGGCCGGGCAGCTCCAACTCGCCGCGAGTGTTGTTCTGCAGCACGAAACTGACCTGGAACAACGGGTGGCGGGCCGCCGACCGGGCGGGCCGGAGCAGGTCGACGAGCCGCTCGAAGGGGACGTCGGCGTGGTCGAAGGCGGTCAGGTCGGTCTCTCGGACGCGGCCCAGCAGATCGGTGAACGTCGGATCGCCTGAGGTGTCGGTGCGCAGCACCACGGTGTTGACGAAGAACCCGACCAGCTCGTCGAGCGCGTCGTCGGCACGCCCGGCGAGGGGCGTGCCGAGCGGCACGTCGGTGCCCGCGCCCAGCCGGGTCAGCAGGGCGGCCAGTCCGGCCTGCAACACCATGAACAGCGTGACGCCGTGGGCGCGGGCGAGAGCCGTCAGCCGGGCGTGCACCCGCGCGTCCAGCCGCAGGTCGACGACGCCGCCGAGGTGGCGGGGTACGAGCGGGCGCGGCCGGTCTGCGGGCAGCGCCAGTTCCTCGGGCAGCTCGGCCAGCGCCCCGGCCCAGTACTGCAGCTGGCGGGTCAGCAGGCTGTCCGGGTCGTCCTCGCTGCCGAGCAGGTCGCGCTGCCAGAGCGTGTAGTCGGCGTACTGCACCGGCAGCGGCGGGCGTTCCGGCACCCGCCCGGCGCTGCGTTCGGTGTAAGCGGCCGAAAGGTCCCGCAGCAGGGGGCCCATCGACCAGCCGTCACCGGCGATGTGGTGCAGGGTCAGCAGCAGCACCGCCTGCCGGTCGCCGAGGTCGAACAGCGTCGCCCGCAGCGGCAGGTCGTGGGCGAGGTCGAACGGCAGGCGGGCGGTCTCCGCCAGCATCCCGGCCAGGTCCTCCTCGTGGCAGGACCGTTCGGCCAGCGGGACGCGCACCGCTTCGGCGGGCAGCACCCGCTGGCGTGGGATACCGGCTTCGGCGGGGAACACCGTGCGCAGGCTCTCGTGCCGGGCCACCAGGTCGGCCAGCGCGGCGGCGAGCGCCGCGCGGTCCAGGTCGCCGGTCAGCCGCAGCGCGAACGGCGCGTTGTAGGTCGAGCCAGTGCCTTCGAGCTGCCCGGTGAACCAGAGCCGCTGCTGGGCGAACGACAGCGGCAGCGGGTCGGGCCGCTCCCCCGGCCGCAGCGGCGGCCGGGTGGTGCCGTCGCCGTCCAGCCGCGCCGCGAGCCCGGCCACGGTGGGCTCTTGGAACAGCGTGCGCACCGCCAGCTCCTTGCCGAGCACGGTGCGGACGCGGCTGATCAAGCGGGCGGCGAGCAGGGAATGCCCGCCCAGTGCGAAGAACCCGTCGTCGATGCCCACGCCGGGTACGTCGAGAACCTCGGCGAACAGTCCACAAAGGATCTCTTCGCGCGGGGTGCGCGGCGGGCGCCCCGCCGCCGCGGCGGCGAAGTCCGGGGCGGGCAGCGCCCGGCGGTCGAGCTTGCCGGTCGGGGTGAGCGGGAACGCGTCCACCGGCACGAACGCCGAGGGCACCAGGTGTTCGGGAAGCAGGTCCGCGACGTGGCGCCGCAGGTCGGCCACGCTCAGCGGGGCGCCCGCCGCCGGAACGACGTAGGCCACCAGTCGCTTGTCCCCCGGTGCGGCCTCGCGCACGGTGACCGCGACGCGGCCTGCCGTCGGGTAGCTGGCCACGGCGGCTTCGACCTCGCGCGGTTCGACCCGGAAGCCGCGGATCTTGACCTGGTCGTCGGTGCGCCCGAGGAACTCCAGCACGGCGGTGCCGTCCGGTTCGGCCAGCCACCGCACGCGGTCGCCGGTGCGGTACACCCGCTCCCCCGGCTCGCCGTGGGGATGCGCGACGAACCGTTCGGCGGTGGCGCCGGGTCGGCGCACGTAACCGTCGGCGAGCCCGACACCGGACATGTACAGCTCGCCGGCGACGCCGGGCGGCACCGGGCGCAGGTGTTCATCGAGCACGTGCAGCCGCTTGTGCCGCAGCGCCCGGCCGACCGGGATCGAGGGGCGCCGGGTGTCTTCGGCGGTCACCACGTGCGCGGCGGTGAAGATCATGCTCTCGGCGGGCGAGTAGCCGTTGACCACGCGGATGCCGGGGTGGGCCCGCAGCAGCGCGGTCAGGTGCGGCACGGAGGCCGCCTCGCCGCCGGTCATCAGCTGCCGCACCGGGGTGAAGGTCTCGGGGTACTCGTCGAGCAGGAAGTTGAGCAGGCTCGCCGAGACGTGCAGCGTGGTGATCCGGTGCTCGGCCACCAGCCGCGCGATGGCCGAGGGCTCCGGCTTCTGCCCTGGTTGCAGCACGCACACCCCGCCGTGCAGCAGCGGGCCGAACAGCTCCAGCGCGAACGCGTCCCAGGACACCGGGGAGCACTGCAGCACCGTCTCGTCCGGTCCGAAGTGGACGTAGTCCTGCCCGCACAGGGTGCCGACCACGGCCCGGTGCGGGGCGGCGATCCCCTTGGGACGGCCGGTGGAACCGGAGGTGAACATCACGCACGCGAGGTCCCCCGGCCGGGCCCGCCCGCTCGGCGCCGGACCCGGTGGCGCGGTGAGCAGTTCCTCCGGGCGCACCCGGGGAACCGGGCCATCGGCGAGGGTGTCGCTTTCGGTGACCAGCAGCGCGGCGTCGGCCTCGGCCAGCACCGCGGCGAGCCGCTCGGCCGGGAAGTCGGTGTCCAGCACCGTGTAGCCCGCGCCCGCCTTGAGCACGCCGAGCAGCGTCGCGACCAGTTCCGGGCCGCGGTCGAGGTGCACGCCGACCAGGTCGCCGCGACCGGCCCCGGCGGCGGCCACCCCGCGGGCGATCCGGTCCGCGCGGGCGTCGAGTTCGCCGTAGGAGATCCGCTCTTCGCCGAACACCAGCGCGGTGGCGTCCGGGGTGCGAGCGGCGTGCGCCCCGACCAGTTCGTGCAGGGTGGCGTGGACCGGGTGCGGCGAAGCGTCGCCTGCCCAGTCGCCCAGCACCCGCCGCCGCTCGGCCGGATCGAGTACGTCGACCGTCCCCAGTGGAGTGTCGGGATCGGCGGCGACCGCCGTCAGCAGTCGCACCAGGCGGTCGGCGAAGCTTCGGGCGGTGGCGCGGTCGAACAGGTCGCGGGCGTACTCCAGCGAACCGGCGAGCCCGGCGGGCGTGCCGTCCGCGCCGAGCCGCTCCTCGAAGGCGAACCCGAGGTCGAACTTGGCCACCCCCGCGCCGACCGGCACCGGTTCGGCTTCCAGGCCGGCGAATCCGGCCTCGGTCGGCGCGTTGTTCTGCAGCACCACGTTGACCTGGAACAGCGGGTGCCGCGCGGGTGAGCGTTCGGGGTTCAGCACCTCCACGAGGCGTTCGAACGGGACGTCGGCGCAGGCGTAGGCGGCGAGGTCGGTTTCGCGGACGCGGCCCAGCAGCTCGGCGAACGTCGGATCGCCCGCGGTGTCGGTGCGCAGCACCAGGGTGTTGACGAAGAACCCGACGAGACCGGTCAGCGCGTCGTCGGTGCGCCCGGCGACCGGGGTGCCGAGCGGGATGTCGGTACCGGCGCCGAGCCGGGTGAGCAGCGCGGCGACCGCGGCCTGCAGCACCATGAACAGGGTGACCCGCTCGCGGCGGGCCACCGCGGTCAGCCGGGCGTGCAGCGCGGGATCCACCGGGACTCCGACGACGTCGCCGAGGTGGCTGGGCACCGCCGGGCGCGGCCGGTCGGCGGGCAGTGTCAGCTCTTCGGGCAGCTCGGCCAGCACCTTCGTCCAGTGGGCGACCTGGCGGGCGGCCAGGCCGTCCGGGTCGTCCTCACCGAGCAGGGCGCGCTGCCAGAGCGTGTAGTCGGCGTACTGGACCGGCAGCGGTGTCCACTCCGGCACGGAGCCCGCGAGGCGGGCCTGGTAGGCGGCGGCCAGATCGGTCAGCAACGGTCCGAGCGACCAGCCGTCGCTGACCACGTGGTGCAGCGAGAGCAGCAGGACGTGCTCGGTGGCTCCGAGGACGAACCGGGTCACCCGCAGCGGCCCGCGGTCCAGCCGCGAGAGGTCGTGTGGTTCGGCGGCGGCCAGAGCGAGCGCGGTGGCCAGCGCTTCGGCCGAATCGGCCGCATCACTGAGATCCACTGTGGACACGGGGAACGGTTCGGCGGACGCGGGCAGGATCCGCTGGCCCGGGCGCCCGTCGGTCACCGGGAAGACGGTGCGCAGCACCTCGTGCCTGCCGACCACGTCGGAAAGCGCGGCGGCGAGCGCGGCCGCGTCCAGCTCGCCTCGCAGCCGCAGGGCGTACGGCGCGTTGTAGGTGGGGCTCGGCCCGTCGAGCCGGTCGAGGAACCACAGGCGCTGCTGGGCGAACGACAGCGGCAGTTCGGCGGGCCGCTCCACCGGGTCCAGCGCGGGACGGCGGTCGGCGGCGACCACGTCGGTGAGCTCCTCGGCCAGCCCGGCCACCGTGGGCCGCCGGAACAGCACCCGGATCGGCAACTCGACCCCGAGCGCGGTGCGCACGCGGCTGATCAGGCGGGTGGCCAGCAGCGAATGCCCGCCCAGGGCGAAGAAGTCGTCGTCGATGCCGGGGCGCGCGTGCGGCGGCAGGTCGAGCACCTCGGCGAACAGTCCACAAAGGATTTCTTCGCGCGGGGTGCGCGGGGCGCGGCCCGCCGGATCCGCGGCGATTTCCGGGGCAGGCAACGCCCGCCGGTCGAGCTTGCCGTTGGGGGTCAGCGGGAGCGCGTCGAGCAGCACGGTCGCGGCCGGCACGAGGTGGGCGGGCAGCCGGTCTTCGACGTAGCGCCGCAGCGACCTCGCCGGGTCGGTTCCCGGCCGCTGGACCACGTAGGCGACCAGCCGCTTGTCCCCCGGCCGGTCTTCGCGCACCACGACCGCGACCTGCGCGACGCCGGGGTGCTGGGCGAGCACGGCCTCGACCTCGCCGGGTTCCACGCGGAAGCCGCGGATCTTGACCTGGTCGTCGGCGCGGCCGGCGAACTCCAGCACCCCGGAGCCGTCGGGCCGCACCCGCCAGCGGGCGAGGTCACCGGTGCGGTACATGCGCTCGCCGGGGGCGCCGTAGGGGTTGGCGACGAACCGCTCCGCGCTGAGCGCCGCCCGGTTCACATACCCCTTGGCCAGCCCGGCGCCCGCGACGTACAGCTCACCCACCACCCCGGGTGGCACCAGCCGGAGTGCTTCGTCGAGCACGTGCACCCGCTTGTTGGCCACCGGCCCGCCGATCGGCACGGTGGTGGCGCCGGCCAGTTCCGTGCTCGCGGTGTACGCGGTGGTCAGGCCCAGGCTCTCCGCCGGGCCGTAGCCGTTGACCACGGCCAGCTGCGGGTATTCCTGGACGGCTCTGCTGACGTGGGTCACGGATGCCGACTCCCCTGCGGTGATCGCCCGGCGCAACCCGGCGAAGACGCCCGGGTACTCGTCGAGCACGAGGTTGAACAGGCTGGCCGAGAGCTGGAGCATCGTGACGCCGTGCGCGGCGGCCAGGTCCGCGAGCACGTCGGGCTCGGTGCGCCCGCCCGGCGGGAGCACGCAGGTGCCGCCGGTGAGCAGGGCGCCGAACAGTTCGAGCGCGAAGGCGTCCCAGGACACCGCGGAGTTCTGGAGGAAGACCTCGCCCGGCCCGAAGTCCGCGTAGGACTGGCCGAGGTAGGTCGCCACCAGCGCCCGGTGCGGGGCGAGGACGCCCTTGGGGGTTCCGGTGGAGCCGGAGGTGAACAGCACGCACGCCGGGGCCTCGGCGTCCGGGTACGGGCCGGGCTCGGGAGCGCCGGGGGCGAGCAGGACATCCGGAGCGAGCACCTGCACGCCGCCGGGGAGTCCGAGTGCGTCGGCGGTCACCACCAGGGGTGCGCCGCCTTCGGCCAGCGCGGCCCGCAGCCGGGCGGCCGGGAACGCCGGGTCGAGCAGGGTGTACGCGCCACCGGCCCGCAGGACGCCGAGCAGCACCGCGACCAGCTCCGGGCCGCGGTCTATGTGCACACCGACCACCACCCCCGGCCGCACGCCCAGCGCGTGCAACCGGCCCGCCACCCGGTGCGCCGCGGCGGTCAGCTCGCGGTAGGGGACCCGCCGCGCACCCGCCACGAGGGCGATCGCGTCCGGTGCGACCGCCGTCCGCCGGTCGACCAGCTCGGGCAGGCTCACCTCGAGCGGCACCGGCACGGCGGTGTCGTTCCAGGCGGCGAAGCGCCTCCGGTCGCCGGGGGTGAGCAGGTCACCCTCGCCGATCCGTGTGGCGGGCTCGGCCAGCACAGCGGCCAGGAACCGGGCCAGCGACCCGGCGATGCGCTCCACTGTGGACCGTTCGAACAGGGCGGTGGCGTAGTCGAGCGCGCCGGTGAGGTCCGCCCCGGCCTCGGCACAGGTGAGCGTGAGGTCGAACTTGCCGACCGCCACCTCCAGCGGCTCGGCGGTGACCTCGGCACCAGCCAACCGCGGCACCGCGCCCTGGTCACCGTCGAGCACCAGCATCACCTGGAACAGCGGGTGCCTGCCCGGGGTGCGGGGCGGGTTGACCGCCTCGACCACCCGCTCGAACGGGACGTCGGCGTGGGCGTAGGCGGCCAGCGCGGTCTCACGGACGCGGGAGAGCAGCTCGGTGAACGCCGGATCGCCGCCGGTGTCGGTGCGCAGCACCAGCGTGTTGACGAAGAACCCGACCAGCTCGTCGAGCGCGGGTTCGTCGCGGCCCGCCACCGGGGTGCCGATCGGGACGTCGGGACCGGCACCGAAGCGGGTCAGCACCGCAGCCAAGGCCGCCTGCAACACCATGAACGGGGTGACGCGGGCGGCACGCGCCAGCGCGGCGAGCCGGGTGCGGGTGCCGGGGGCGAACGGCACGGGCACCACGCCCGCCCCGCGGGGGCCGTCGGTGCGGTCGGTCGGGAGCACCGGCGCTTCGGGGAGCCCGGCGAGCGCCGACTTCCAGTGCGCCAGCTGTTCGTCTTCGGTACCGGCGAGGACTTCGGACTGCCAGGCCGCGTAGTCCGCGTACTGCACCGGCAGCGGCGACCAGTCCGGGGCGCGGCCGGTCACCCGGGCGGCGTAGGCGGTGGCGAGGTCCCGGCCGAGCGGGCCGACCGACGCGCCGTCGCAGGCGATGTGGTGCAGCACGAGCAGGAGCACCCAGTCGTCCGTGCCCAGGTCGAACACGGTGGTGCGCACCGGGACGGCGGCGAGGTCGAACACGTGCCCCAGGGCGCGGTCGCGGGCCGCCGGGTACTCCTCGGCGGTGCAGGTGACCACTTCGACCACCGGGCGCACGGCGTCGAGCACCCGGGCCCTCGGTGCGCCGCCGTCGTCGGCGAACACCGTGCGGAGGGCTTCGTGGCGGGCCAGCACGTCGGCCAGTGCGTGCACGAGCGCGCCCCGGTCGAGCGGGCCGCGCCCGCGGTAGGCCAGCGGCACGTTGTAGGCGCTGCCGCCGTCGACCTCGCGGAGGAACCACATCCGGTGCTGGGCCGCGGAAACCGGCACCACCACCCGGTCGGGGCGGGCCCGCAGCGGCGGCCGGGAGCCGGTGCCCGCGCGGGCCAGGTGCCGCGCCAGTGCCGCGGGGGTCGGCGCGCGGAACACGGTGCGTACGTCCAATTCCGCGCCGAAGACGGTCCGCAGGCGGCCGGCCAGGCGCGCGGCGAGCAGCGAATGGCCGCCGAGGGCGAAGAAGTCGTCGTCCGGGCCGACCACCCCGTCCGGCGGAAGGCCGAGCACCTCGGCGAACAGTCCGCAGACGAGTTCTTCGCGCGGGCCGCCCGGGGCGCGCCCGCCGCCCGCGGTGGCCGCCGGGGCGGGCAGGGCAGCGCGGTCCAGTTTGCCGTTCGCGGTGCGCGGCAACGCATCCAGCACGACGACCGCGGCGGGCACGAGATGCTCGGGCAGGCGATCCGCGATGTGGTCGCGAAGTTCGCCCGGTGCCGGGGCGGTGCCGGGAGCGGCCACGACGTAGGCCACGAGGCGCCGGTCGCCCGGGGTGTCCTCGCGGACGACCACGGCGGCCTGCCGGACCGCCGGGTGGGTGGCGACGGCGGCGCGGACCTCTTCGGGCTCCACCCGGAAGCCGCGGATCTTGACCTGGTCGTCGGCCCGGCCGAGCAGTTCCAGCACCGGAGCTCCGCCGTCGGCGGCCGGACGCCAGCGCGCCAGATCGCCGGTGCGGTAGAGCCGCTCCCCCGGCGCGCCGAACGGGTGCGCGACGAACCGCTCGGCGGTGGCCGCCGGGCGGCCGAGGTAGCCGTGGGCGAGGCCGGTCCCGGCCATGTACAGCTCACCGATGACGCCGTGTGGGGCGAGGCCGAGTCGCTCGTCCAGCACGAACACGTCCTTGCCCGCGAGCGGGCGGCCCACCGGCACCCGGGCCGCCGCGAGGTCGGCGGGCCCGATGCGGTGGCAGAGCGCGAAAATCGTGTTCTCCGCAGGTGAGTACCCGTTGACCAGTCGGAGGTCCGGGCGCCGCGAGAGCAGCCGGGTGACGTGCGGCAGGGACGCCGCCTCCCCGCCGGTGAGCACCTGCCGCACCCCGTCGAACACTTCCGAATGCTCGTCGAGCAGATGGTTGAGCAAACTCGCGGACACGTGCAACGTCGTGACCCGGTGGGCTTTCACCAGCTCCGCGATCACGAACGGATCCGGCCGCCCACCCGGCTGCACCACACAAGTTCCCCCGTGCAGCAACGCACCGAACAACTCCAGCGCGAACGCATCCCACGACACCGGCGAACACTGCAACCACACCTCACCCGGACCTAACTCCACATAGGACTGACCGGTCAACGTCGCCACCACCGCCCGATGCGGCGTCACGATCCCCTTCGGCACCCCCGAAGAACCCGACGTGAACATCACGCACGCCGCGTCGTCCGGGTGGGCCGGGACCGGTTCGGCCTCCGGGCCGTCGCCGTCCACGGGAACCGCGGTGAACCCGGGCAGCGGCTCGCCGACGACGAGCCGGGCGCCGGTGGTGGTGAGCACCTCCACCCGGCGCGCCTCCGGGAAACCGGGGTCGAGCAGCGTGTACGCGGCACCGGCTTCGAGCACCCCGCACAGCCCGGCCACCAGGTCGGCACCGCGCTCGGCGTGCACCCCGACGACCGTGCCCGGCCCGGCGCCCAGGACGGCGAGCCGGCGGCCGAGCCGCCGCGCCCTGGCGGCCAGCGCGGCGTAGGTGACCCGTTCCTCCCCCGCGACGAGGGCGACGGCGTCCGGCCGGGCGGCGGCCACCTCCGCGAGACGGGTGGCGAGGGTGCCGCCGGGCCGGTGCGGCGGGCGGCCGAGGCCGCCGAGTTCCCGCAGCAGCCGGGACCTTTCGGCGTCGTCGAGCAGGTCGTGGGCGGACAGCGGCCGGTCCGGTGCCGCGACGGCCGCGGCGAGCAGGCGGGTGAACCGGTCCGCGAACGCCGCCGCGGTGGCCCGGTCGAACAACGCCGTGGCGTACTCCACGGTGCCGGTCAGCCCGGCCGGGGCGCCGCCGTCGGCGTGCTCCTCGGCGAGGTCGAGCACGAGATCGAACTTCGCGGTGCCGGTGCGCACCGGTTCGGGCCGGGCCGCTTCGCCGCCGAGTTCGAGCACCGCGCCGCTGCCCGGGGCGTTCTGCAACACCAGCAGCACCTGGAACAGCGGGTGCCAGGCGGTGGACCGCGCCGGGTTGACCGCTTCGACGACCTGCTCGAACGGCACGTCCGCATGGGCGTGGGCGGCGAGGTCCGTGGCGCGGACGCGGCCGAGCAGCTCGGTGAACGCCGGGTCCCCCGAAGTGTCGGTGCGTAACACCAGCGTGTTGACGAAGAACCCGACCAGCTCGTCCAGCGCGTCGTCGGCACGCCCGGCGACCGGCGTGCCGAGCGGCACGTCGGTGCCCGCGCCCAGCCGGGTCAGCAGGCCGGCGAGCGCCGCCTGCACCACCATGAACGGCGTGACGCCGTGGGCCCGTGCCAGCCCGGCCAGGCGGGCGTGGGCGGCCGCGGGCACCCGCACCGGCACGGTCGCGCCCACGCCGTCGGGTTCGGCGGGCCGGGCGTGGTCGGTGGGCAGCACCGGCGCCGCGGGCAGCCCGGCGAGCGTGTCCTTCCAGTACGCCACCTGGGTTTCCGCCAGTCCGGAGCCGAGCAGCTCGCGGTGCCAGCGGGCGTAGTCGCGGTAGCGGACCGGAGGCGGTGGCAGCGCCGCGGGTCCCCCGGCGCGGCGGGCGGCGTAGGCGGTGGTGAGGTCTCGGGTCAGCGGGCCGAGCGACCAGCCGTCCGAGGCGCTGTGGTGCAGCACCAGCAGCACCGCCGTTTCCCCCGGCGTCTCGAACACCGCCACCCGCAGGGGCGTCTCGGTGGCGAGGTCGAACGGCTCACGGGCGGCGACCGCCACCGCGTCCGGCAACTCCTCGGCCGCGCACCGGGTCACCGTCCACCGCGGCCGGGCCGCTTCCCCGTCTAGCACCACGGCGGCCGGGCGGCCGTCGACGACGGGTAGCAGCGTGCGCAGCGGTTCGTGCCGGGCCACCACGTCGTCGATCGCGGCACGCAGGGCGCCGGTATCCACCCGGTCCGGAAAGCGGAACAGCTGGGGGGCGTTGTACGCGGCGTCGTCGGAACCTTGGAGGAACCACAGTCGCTCCTGCGCCGACGACACCGTGGGCGGTGCGGCCGGGTCGGGTCGCAGGGCCGGCCGGGTTCCTTCCCCGGCCGCCAGGATCGCGCCGACCTCCTCGGCGAGCGCCGCCACCGTGGGCGAGCGGAACAGCGTGGCGAGCGGCAATTCGGCCCCGAGCGCGGTGCGCACCCGGCTGACCAGGCGGGTGGCGAGCAGGGAATGCCCGCCGAGGGCGAAGAAGTCGTCGTCGGCCGACACCGCGTGGCCCGGCGGCAGGCCGAGCACATCGGCGAACACCCCGCACAGCAGTTCCTCCCGCGGGGTGCGGGGCGGGCGGCCGCCGGTGGCGACCACCTCGGGTTCCGGGAGCGCCGCGGCGTCGAGCTTGCCGTTGGCGGTGCGGGGCAGCTCGGCCAGCGCGACGAACGCCGAGGGGACGAGGTGCTCGGGCAGCCGGTCCACCGCGTGCGCCCGCAGTTCACGAGCGGACGGCGCCGTCTCCCCGCGGGCCACGTAGTAGGCGGCGAGGCGCAGCGGGGCCGGGCCGAACGGCACGACCGCGGCCTGCACCACCCCCGGGTGCGCGGTGAGGGCGGCGACCACCTCCGCCGGTTCGACCCGGAAGCCGCGGATCTTGACCTGGTCGTCGGCGCGGCCGGCGAAGTCGAGCACGCCGCCCGGCCGGCGGCGAGCCAGGTCGCCGGTGCGGTACAGGCGGCTGCCGGGCGGACCGTAGGGGTCGGCGACGAACCGCTCGGCGGTGAGGCCGGGCCTGCCCAGGTAGCCGCGGGCCAGCCCGGCACCGGCGAGGTAGAGCTCCCCCACCACCCCCGATGGCACGGGCCGCAGCCGCTCGTCGAGGACGTGGGCCCGCTTGTTCGCCACTGGCAGGCCGATCGGCACCGTCGAACCGTCCACTTGCGACGGATCGGTGAGCGGGTGCCAGGTGGTGAACCCGAGGCTTTCCGCGGGACCGTAGCCGTTGACCACGGTCAGCCCGGGGAACTCCCGCAGCGCCTTCGCCACGTGCGCGGGCGAGGCGGGCTCGCCGCCGGTGAACACGCGGCGCGGGCCGCGCAGCGCCGCCGGGTGCTCGTCGACGAGGTGGTCGAACAGGCTCGCGGAGGTTTGGAGCATGGTGATGCCGTGCTCGGCGACCAGTTCGGCCAGCCGCGCCGGGTCCGGGCGGTGTCCGGGGTGCAGCACGCAGGTGCCGCCGTGCAGCAGGGCGCCGAACAGTTCGAGCGCGAACGCGTCCCAGGACACCGGCGAGCACTGCAGGAACACCTCGTCCGGGCCGAAGTCCGCGTAGGACTGGCCGAGGTAGGTGGCCACCAGCGCGGCGTGCGGGGTGGCCACGCCCTTGGGCTCACCGGTCGAGCCCGACGTGAACATCACGCACGCCAGCGCATCGGGTCCGACCTGTATGTCTACAGTGGACACCAGTTCGGTCGGCGCGGCGCCCGGGTCGAGCACCGGCGTCCCGGCGAACGGGCCCGCCGCTCCGGCGCGGGTGAGGACCAGCGTGGTCCGCGCGGCCACCGAAGTCAGGCGGGCGGCCGGGAACGCCGGGTCGAGCAAGGTGTACGCGGCGCCGGTCTTGAGCACGGCGAGCACCGCGGCGACCAGTTCGGGGCCGCGGTCGAGGTGGACGCCGACCACGGCGCCTTCGCCCACGCCCGCCGCGAGCAGGAGGTGGGCGAGCCGGTCGGCGTGCTCGTCCAGTTCCCGGTAGGTGACCCGGTGCTCCCCGGCGATCAGCGCGGTCGCGTCCGGGGTGGCGGCGGCCCGCGCGGAGACCAGGGTGTGCACCGGCCGGTCCGGCACCGCGACGGCGGTGGCGTTCGCGGCGGCGAGTGCGGCGTGCTCGCCGGGGTCCAGCAGGTCGACCGTGCCGATCGGCCGGTGCGGGTCGGCGGTGAGCAGCCGGAGCAGCCGCCGGACCAGCGCGGCGGCGGTGCCGGGGTCGAACAGGTCCGCGGCGTACTCCAGCACGCCGGTCACCCCGGCCGCGCCGCCGCCGGGCGCGAACCGTTCGGCGACGTCGAGCATCAGGTCGAACTTGGTGGCGTCCGGGCGCACCGGCTCGACGGTTTCGGCGAGTCCCGGCGCGGCCTCGGCCCCGGCGGTGTTCTGCAGCACCAGCACGACCTGCGCCAGCGGGTGCCGCGCCGGGGAACGCTCCGGGTTGAGCGCCTCGACCACGGCATCGAACGGCACGTCGGCGTGGGCGAACGCGTCGAGGTCGGTTTCACGGACGCGGGCGAGCAGGTCGGCGAAGGTGGGGTCACCGGCGGTGTCGGTGCGCAGCACCAGCGTGTTGACGAAGAACCCGGCCAGTTCGTCGAACGCCGGGTCCGGCCGTCCGGCGACGACGGTGCCCACCGGCAGGTCGGTGCCCGCACCGAGCCGGGTGAGCAGCGCGGCCAGCCCGGCGTGCAGTGCCATGAACACGGTCGCGCGGTGCTCCCTGGCGAGAGCCGCGAGGCGGGCGTGGGCGGCGGCGTCCAGGGTGAACGGCACGGTGCCACCCCGGTGCGTCGGGGCGGCGGGCCGGGGCCGGTCGGCGGGCAGGGCCAGTTCGGCCGGGGCACCGGCGAGCCGCGCGCGCCAGTGCGCCAGTTCGGGCCCGGCCCGTTCGGCGAGCAGATCTCGTTGCCACAGCGTGTAATCGGCGTAGGTGAGCGGCAGCGGGTCCCAGTCGGGGGCGTGCCCGGCGAGCCGGGCGCGGTGGGCCACGGCCAGGTCCCGCAGGACGGCGGGCATCGACCAGCCGTCACCGGCGATGTGGTGCAGCGTGAGCACCAGCAGCGTCCCGGTGTCCGCGGGCAGCACCCCGATCCGCAGCGGCGGATCCTCTGCCAGGTCGAAGGGACGCTCCACTTCGGACCGGATCGTGGTCCCGGCCGGGAGCCACGTCACCGGCGGGGGCAGTTCCCCCGGCTCGGCGATGTGCTGGCGGGGCCGGCCGTCGGTCGCGGGGAAGGTGGTGCGCAGGACCTCGTGCCGGGCGGCGAGGTCGGTGGCCGCGGCGGTCAGGGCCGCCATTTCGGCGGCTCCGAAAGCGCCGGGGATCCGCAGCACCCGGCCCAGGTGGTACTTCTCCGGGGCCTCCTCGAACCGGTCGAGGAACCAGATGCGCTGCTGGGCGGCGGAAAGCGGGAGTTCGGCGGGCCGCTCCCGGCGCACCGGCACCGGGCGCCCGGCCACCGCAGCGCTGTCAAGCAACTCCGCGAGCCCGGCGACGGTGGGCGCGTCGAACAGGGCGCGGAGATCCAGGTGCCGCCCCAGTTCGGCGCGGATCCGGCCGAGCAGGCGGGCCCCGAGCAGTGAGTGCCCGCCCAGGGCGAAGAAGTCGTCGTCCACACCGACCGCCTGGTCGAGCACCGCGGCGAACAATGCACACAGCTCCGCCTCGCGTGGGGTGCGCGGCGGGCGGCCGGACGCCCCGGTCGCGGGGGCGGGCAGTGCGGCGCGATCCAGTTTGCCGTTGGCGGTGCGGGGCAGCGCGTCGAGCGGCACCACCGCCGACGGCACGAGGTGGTCGGGCAGCAGGGACTTCAGGTGCGCACGCAACTCGGTAGAATGAGCATCGGTGCCGGGTTCGGGCACGGCGTAGGCGACGAGCCGCTTGTCCCCCGGGCGGTCCTCGCGCACCACCACCGCGGCCTGCCGGACCGCCGGGTGGCGGGCCAGCGCGGCCTGCACCTCACCCGGTTCGACCCGGAAGCCGCGGATCTTGACCTGGTCGTCGGCGCGGCCGAGGAAGTCGAGCACCCCGTGCCCGTGCCCGTTCCCGACGGCCCGCCACCGCACCAGGTCGCCGGTGCGGTAGAGCCGCTCCCCCGGCGCGAACGGGTTCGCCACGAACCGTTCCGCGGTCGCCGCGGGCTGGCCGGCGTACCCGTCGGCGAGGCCCGCCCCGGCCATGTACAGCTCGCCGGTGACGCCGACCGGCACGGGGGCGAGGCCGGCGTCGAGCACGTGCAGTCGTTTGTGGACCACCGCGCGACCGACCGGGACCGCTGCGTTCCCGGCCACATCGGCCGGTTCGACGACGTGGCAGGCGGTGAAGATCGTGCTCTCCGCAGGTGAATACCCGTTGACCAGGCGCAGGTCCGGATGCCGGGTGAGCAGCCGCTCCAGGTGGGGAACCGACGCGGCCTCCCCGCCGGTGAGCACCTGCCGCACCCCGTCGAACACCTCCGGGTACTCGTCGACCAGGTGATTGAGCAAGCTCGCCGACACGTGCAACGTCGTCACATCGTGCGCCCGCACCAACTCCGCGATCACGAACGGATCGGGACGCCCACCCGGCTGAACCACGCAGGTTCCCCCGTGCAACAACGCACCGAACAACTCCAAGGCGAACGCGTCCCACGACACCGGCGAACACTGCAACCACACCTCGCCGGGCCCGAACTCCACATAGGACTGACCAACCAACGTCGCCACCACCGCCCGATGCGGCGTCACGATCCCCTTCGGCACCCCCGAAGAACCCGACGTGAACATCACGCACGCCGCGTCGCGCGGATCGCCCGGGACCGGCACGAACGGGCCCGCCTCATCCGGGGAAACGGTCTCCCAGCCGGTGTCCGGTCCAGCCGGGTCCGCGACCACGAGCGCGGCCCCGGCGCCATCGAGCACCGCCCGCCGCCGCGCGGCGGGGAACGCCGGGTCGAGCAGGGCGTAGGCCGCCCCGGCCCGCAGCACCGCCAGGACGGCGACCACCAGCCCGGCCCCCCGGTCGAGGCAAATCCCGACCACGGCCCCACGCCCGGCGCCCCGGGCCTGCAACGCCCCGGCGAGCCGCGTGGCGTGCTCGTCGAGCGCCCGGTAGGTCAGCCGCGTCTTCCCGGCCACCACCGCGGTCGCTCCCGGGGTCCGGGCGGCGTGCCCGGCGACCACCTCGTGCAGGAGGTCACCGGGCACCGGACCGGCGGTTCCCGTCCACTCGGCGGGGACCGGGGTTCCGGCCGGTCCGGCCGGGCGCACCTGCTCGGGCGACTGCGTCACGTTGGTTTCACCCCATGGTTCGGCGGAAAAGCGGACGGTCCGAAGTGGACGAAGATCAGGTGCGGGTCAGGCTCGCCGGGCGCAGGTCGGTCCACGAGCGCTCGACGTGGTCCAGGCACGCCTGGCGGGTGTCCTCGCCGAACACCACGCGCCACCCGGCGGGCACGGCGATCCGCGCCGGCCACAGCGAGTGCTGGTTCTCGTCGTTCACCAGCACCAGGTACACGCCGTTCTCGTCTTCGAAGGGGTTCGTCGGCACGGTCGTCACTGCTCCTTGCGGGGTTCGGGGGTGCTTTCAGGGGGTGCGGTCGGCAGGTCCCGGTGCTCGCGGATCGGGCCCACCAGGCGCAGCAGCTTGCCCAGCGCGCCGACCGCGGTGACGATCCACAGCGCCTCTCGCACCCCGAGCGCCGCGCCGAGGACCCCGCCGAGCACCGCGCCGAGCGGGATCACGCCGAACTGGAGGAACCGCGAGCTGGCGTACATCCGGCCGAGCAGCCGCGGCGGGCAGTACGCCTGCCGGAAGCCGGTGACCACGACGTTGCCGATCACCATGCCGATCGAGGGCACGAGGATGCCGACCACGAAGAACGCCAGCCCGAAACCGTTCTGGGTCAACGGGATCAGCAGGGCGAACGGGGCGGTGCCGATCGAGCAGACGAGCAGGGCCCTGGCGGTGCCGAGCCGGGTGGCCACGCGCCGGGCGATCATCGCGCCGAGCAGCCCCCCGGCGAAGTCCGCGGCCAGCACGAACCCGACCACCGCGGCCGGCGCCTCGACCGTGCGCACCAGGAAGACCACGATGAGCGCGTACATCGCGTTGAGCGTGAAGTTGTCCACCGCCGCGCTGAGCGCGAGGATGCGCAGGTAGCGGTCCCGGCCGACGTAGCGCAGGCCCTCGCCGATCTCGTCGCGCAGCCGCGTCGTGCGCTCCTTCTTGGGCGGCAGCGGCTCCTCGACCCGCATCCGCAGCAGGCAGAACGCCGAGACGGCGAAGGTGACCACGTCGGCGAGCAGGCCGTAGACCGCGCCCACCGCCTGCGTGAGGAGCCCGCCCACGCCGGGTCCGGCGAGGTTGGCCACCTGGTCGGTGCCCTGCAGTTTCGCGTTCGCCTCGGCCAAGTGCTCCTTGGCCACCACCGCGGGAAGGAACGCCTGATAGGCGGTGCTGAAGAACATCGACGCGGTACCCGCCACGAACGAGACCACCACCAGCTGCGCCAGGCTCAGCACACCGAGCCACGCCGCCACCGGGACGCTCAGCAGCACCGCGATCGACAGGAAGTCGGCCGCCAGCATGGTGCGGCGGCGGGAGAACCGGTCGATCCAGGCGCCCGCGGGCAGCCCGATCAGCAGCCACGGCAACCACGCCATGGCGTTGAGCAGGCCGGTGGCCACCGTGCCCGCGCCGAGCGTGACCACCGCGACGAGCGGGAACGCCACGCCGGTCACCGCGCTGCCGACCTTGCTGGTGGCCTCGCCCGCCCACAGCAGGCGGAAGTTGCGGTCGCGGGCCGGTGGCGGCGTGGCCGGCGCCGCCCGGCCGTCTGCCGGGTTCACGGTGGTGGTCATGCGAACTCCGCCTCCCGCCGCGGACTCCCGCTCGACCACACGTCTTCGCCGCCGAGGTCGTCGACCGCGTACTTGCCGAGCGCACTGACCAGCAGCCGCAGTTCGAGGGCCAGTGCTTCGGCGAACCGCACCAGGCCGTCGTCGGCGTCGGTGTCCGCGGCCAGCAGCGCGGCCCGGCCGATGCCGACCGCGGTGGCCCCGGACGCCAGCGCCTTGACCACCCGCGTGCCCTCCCACATCCGGCCGCTGACCAGCAGTGAACCCGCTTCGGCCGGGCGGGCGATCCGGCGCAGGCACTCCGCCAGCGGCAGCCCGACGTGGTCGAGGAACGCCGAGGGCGCCCAGCCGGTGCCGCCTTCGGCCCCGTCCACGGTCACCGCGTCGGCCCCGGCCTGCCAGGCCACTTCGGCCGCCTCGCCGACGTCACGCCCGGGTGGCAGCTTCACCCACACCCGTGCCCGCGGGTAGTTGTTGCGCATCAGGTGCACCTGGTGGGCCAGGATCTCCTGGGTGAACGTGCCGGGGGTGCCGCTGCGCAGCACCTGCCCGGCGTCGTCGCCGAACACCGGGTCGAGCAGGTACTGCCCGGCCACCCGACGCGCGGCGGGTTCGGCGAGCACCGTCATCCCGCCCAGCCCCGGCTTCGCGCCCTGGCCCAGTTTCAGCTCGAAGCCGAGCCGCCCGCTGTCCAGCAGCGGCCGCGCGGCCGGGTCGCTGTAGACGAGGTTCCACACCTCGGCGTCGGCGTCCTCGGTGCTCTGCTGGACGACGACGCCGCCCTGCTCGTCGGGCACCGCTTCGGCGTAGGCACGCAGGCGGCCGAGCAGGGCGCTCTCGCCCTCGGTGACGCGGCCGTAGCCGTTGACCGGCACCACGTTCTCGCCGATGACCATCGGCAACCCGAGCCGTCCGGCCTGCCGTGCCACGGCGCGCCCGAGGTCGGCCCCGGCCACCTGGGTGGACCCGAACGCCGAGACGTACACCGGCAGTGTGGCGGCGAACCCGCCGACCGCGGCGGAGGTGTCGACGTCGGCGTAGACCGGTTCGCGGGCGAGGTCGATCAGCTTGCCCAGGCGACGCGGCACGAACACCGGCGGCACCAGGCGGGCCGCGTCCAGCTCGTCGGCGGCCGGTGCGGCACCCGCGCCGTGGAGCGTGTGCCCGTAACCCGCGCGGTCCGGGAAGATCGCCGCGGTGCCGCGGCGGGCCCGGTCCCGCACGGCGTCCTCGGGGAAGCCCGGGGCGGACAGCCCGGCGGTCACGGCGCGACCACCCCCGGCACCTTCGGGAAGGCCGTGGCCTGCCACACCGAGCGCAGCCCGGCGACGTAGCGGGTGAGCCGCTGCACCCCGATCCCGAAGCCGGCGCTGCCGGGCAGTCCTTCGCGCAGCAGGTCCAGGTACCAGCCGTACTTGGCCGGGTTCTCCCCGGTTTCGCGCATCCGCGCGATCACGCGGGCGTAGTCGGCTTCGCGCTGGCTCCCGCTGATCAGTTCACCGAATCCTTCGGGCGCCAGCAGGTCGAAGTTGCACAGGGTGCCGGGCTGGTCCGGGTTCTCGCGGTCGTAGAAGCCGCGCGAGCCCTTGGGGTAGTCGGTGACGAAGAACGGGCGGGTGGCCTCGCGGGACAGGATCGCCTCGCCTTCCCAGTCGATCTCCGCACCCGGGTTCTGGTCGTGGCCCAGCGCCCGCAACCGCGCGACGGCGTCGGCGTGCGTGCGGCGGCCGAACACGCCTTCGCGCAGTTCATCGAACGCACGCGGGTCACGGCCCAGCCGCGCCAGCTCCTCCGGGTAGAGCTCGACCACCCGGCGCACCGCATGGGTGATGAGCCCGGTGGCCAGCTCGACCGCGTCGTCGCGGGTGCCGTGCGCGAGTTCGACGTCGATCTGGTGGAATTCGGCGAGGTGGCGGTCGGTGTTCGCCGTTTCCAGCGGCTCGAGCCGCACGTTCGGCGCGATCGAGTAGATGCGGTCGAACGCCCGCAACGCGGCCTGCTTGTACAGGATCGCGCTGGTCATCAGCTTGTAGCGGTGGCCGTAGTAGTCGACGTCGACCTGCTTGGCGCCGCGGGCGCCGGGGTCGGTGACCGGGCCGATCACCGGGGGCAGCACCTCGGTGAACCCGGCGTCGGCCAGGAATTCGCGGGCACCCGCGAGCAGGCCGTGCTGGATGCGCAGGGCCGCCTGCGTGACGGGTGAGGACAGGTGCTCGCCAGGAGAGCCGGGTAAGGCCGAGACGGGGTCGGGGACGGCGGGTGCCGTGGGGTCGGGGGCTACGGTCATCGGTGGACTCCCAGTCGGTCGGTTCCGAGCGCGGCCCGGTCGAGCCGTCGCTCCACATGCGACAGTGCGGTGAGCAGGCCGGCGGCGGTCATCGGCCTGCTGCTGGTGCGGTCGGCGGCCACCGGCATCGCGCCGGTTTCGGCCCAGCGCAGCCGCCCGCGGTCGTCGAGGTAGCCCCGGCTGCGCCCGGCGTTGTCCGGGTGCAGGCAGTACGGGACGTCGAGGTGGCCGCGGGCGAACGCGGTGAGCAGCGCGCGGCCAGGGTCGTCGGCCAGCTCCAGCACCGCCTCGACGAGTGCGCGCGCCTCGGCGAGGATCCCGAACTGTTCGTCCGATGTGGACGGTTCGGGCGCGGTACGCCGGGCGGCCCGGTCGGCGGCTTCGAGCGCGGCCACGTTCTCCGCGACGGTGGGGATCCGGAACGCCTCGGCGATGGTCTTGACGATCAGCCGTTCGGCGCCGGTGCGCACCGCGAGTTCGGCGGCGAGTTCGAGCAGCCGGGTGGCGCCCTCGGGAGTGCGCGGGTAAACGCCCATGTAGGTGTAGACGACGATGTGGTGCTGCACGCCGGGCAGCAGCTCGGTGGCCAGCGTGCGCAGGGCACGGACGGCTTCGGCGTCCTGTTCCGGGTCGGTTTGCTGGGCGTAGCTGAGCGAAACGCTGCGCAGCCCGTGCGCGGTGAAGAACAGCGCCTCGAGCACGCTGATCGCGACCAGCAGCCCTGGCGGGCACAGCTGGCCCATCAGGCAGCCGCCGAACGTCTCCAGGTGCGGTTCCACCCCCGGTGCGCGCAGCCCCGCGAGCAGCTCGCAGGCCCGGCGCCAGTTGTCCACCGACTCCCGCAGGGGCGTCCGGCCGTAGGGCAGGCAGTACGAGACCGGACCGCCCTCGGTGGCGTGCAGGCCGGACGGGCCGAGTGCGGCGATGATGTCCCCCGGCACGGCCGAGCCGTGGCGGACCTGCACCGGGAAGTCGTCGCCCGCCAGCCCGGCCAGCACCGCGCGGGTGGTCTCCGGGCCGTGCGCCACCAGCGGGTAGCCGTTGAGGTCGGCGCCGACGGTCAGCGCTTCGAGCGCCGCGGTGTGGTCGCCGACGCGGGTGTAGCTGTCCAGGGTCAGGGTGCCGACGGTGACCGCGTCCGCGGCCCGGGTCGCCGCGAGCCCGGCACGCAGCCGGTCCGGGTCGCTGAACCCCATGCGCGGCTGCACCACCAGCCGGCCCGCCACCGCGGCACGTGCCACGAAGTCGCCGAACGACGCGGCCCGCACCGGCTCGAGTCCCGCCGTCAGCACGGCAGGCCTGCGGGCAGCGCCGCCAGGTAGGAGCGGAACAGCCGCGAGCCGTCCGCCGCGGGGAGCGCCCCGGTGCCGGCGAGGTGCACGGTCTCCTCGCCGAACACCGCGTCGAACCCGGCCTCGACCAGTGCGGCGCCCCGTTCCTGGGCACCTTCCTGCCCGTTCACCCCGAGCTTGCCGCCGATGACGACCGGCAACCCGGCCAGCTCGGCGCGGCTACGCAGGCCGGCGATGAGCCGCAGCCCGTCGGCGAACCCGTGGCCGTTGACACTGCTCACCACGACCAGGTCCGGGCGCAGCCGCACGCACTCGGCGGCCAGCAGCGCCTCGGGCACGCACGGGCCGAGGTTGGTCACGCGGTGACCCAGTTCTTCGACGGTGAGCTGGAGGAACACCAGGTTCCAGGTGTGCGCGTCGGACTGCACGCTCGTGACGAGCACGTGCAGCGCGGACGGCACCGGAAGGGGCGGCTGGGGCATGTCTCCCAGTCTCGGAATCCGGCTATCGGCCGCCCATCACGGCCACATCGGCTTTCCACGGCCCGTATCGGCGGCTATCGCCGTCCCGCCGGAATTGCCCACGCCGAACGGGCGCACCCGCCACGCAGCGCGTTCCCCCCGCCGCGCGAAGCCGCCCGGACGGCGGTAGCCGCGGGACGCCGGGTGTGCGGTACCGGCGGGACGCCGCGACGTGAGCCGGAATATGGGGGTCGAGTACCCATGTGGGCGAGCGCCCGAGCGGGCATCGTTTCTCCTCGGGCGGGGCGATCGGCAGCAGGCCGATCCGCCAGAGACGAGGTGCGATGTCCACGCAGGCGACCGGTACGCGGTTCGGCGTCCTCGGCACGCTGGAGGTGCACGGCCCGGCAGGCCCGGTGCCGGTCCCCGCGCCGCGGCAGCGGGTCGTGCTGGCGATGCTGCTGCTCGAGCCCGGCCAGGTGGTGCCGGTCGACCGGCTCATCGACGCCGTGTGGGACGACGCGCCGCCGGCCACCGCGCGGGCCCAGGTGCAGATCTGCGTGTCCGCCCTGCGACGGCGCCTGGCCGACGGCGGCCTGCCCGGCACCATCGTCACCCGGGCGCCCGGCTACTTTGCCCAGGTCGGCACGGCGGCGCACGACCTCGCCGCGTTCGACGACGCGGTGCGGCGCGCCCGGTTCGCGGCCACGCAACGACGCCCCTCGGAAGCGGCCGGGCTGTATGGAACCGCGCTGGCCCTGTGGCGGGACGAGCCGCTGCTCGGCGTACCCAGCAGGCTGGTCCGCTCGGCCGCCGAACGGCTCGCCGAACGCCGCTTCGCCGTGGTGGAGGAGCACGTCGCGGTCCTGCTCGAACTGGGTCAGGCGGCCCGGCTGGCCGGGGAACTCGGCGAACTGGTCGACGCGCACCCCTTCCGCGAGCGCGTCCGGGCGCTGCACATGCTCGCGCTCGCCCAGTCCGGCCGCCGGGCCGAGGCGCTGGCGTCCTACCAGCGGGCCCGGCAGCTGTTCGTGGAGCAGCTCGGCCTGGAACCCGGTGAAGAGCTGCGCCGCGCCGAGCGGGCCGTCCTCGCGGCCGCACCGCGCCGGCCCGCCGAGGCGGGCGCTCCCCCGCCCGCACCCCCGGACGGCGGCCGGGCGGCCCGCCTCCTGCCACTCGCGGCCGCCGACTTCGCCGGTCGTGAAGGGCTCGCCGCGCGGGCCGAGCGGCTGCTCACCGGCCCCGGGATGCCGATCGTCGCGTTGACCGGGATCGCCGGCGCCGGCAAGTCCGCCCTGGCCGTGCACCTGGGCCACCGGCTGGCGCCGATGTTCCCGGACGGCCAGCTCTACGCCGGGCTGGCCGGGACCTCCCCTGAACCCAGGGCCGCGTCGGCGGTGCTCGGCCGGTTCCTGGCCGCACTGGGCGTCCCGGACGCCGAACTCCCGGCCGGTGCGGACGCCAGGGCCGCGCTCTACCGCGACCGGCTGGCCGGGCGGCGGATCCTCGTGGTGCTCGACGACGCCTCGGGCGAAGGACAGCTCCTGCCGCTGTTGCCGGGCGGGCCGTCGGCCGCGGTGCTGGTCACCGCGCGGCAGCGGCTCACCGCGCTGCCCGGCGTCGGCCACCTGCCACTGGCCCCGCTGCCGGTGGCCGACGCGGTGCGCCTGGTCGGCACCGTCCTCGGTGACGAACGACCCCGCACCGAGCCGGACGCCGTCCGCCACCTGGTCGAGCTGTGCGACCGCCTGCCGCTGGCGGTCCGGGCCGCCGCGGCCCGGCTCGCGGCCCGCCCGGACTGGCGGATCGCCACCCTGGTCGCCCAGCTGAAACGTCCCGGCCGCCTGCTGGCCGCGCTCTCCCACGCGCACCTCGACGTCACCGAAGCCTTCGCATCGATGTACCGGCCACTCGGCCCGGCCGCCCAGCACCTCTTCCGGCGGCTGCCCCTGGTCGGCGGCCCGGTGCCCATCGGCCCGATGTGCGCGGCGCTGCTCGGCTCCACCGCGGACGAGGCGGACTCGGCGGTCGCGGAACTGGTGACCGCCGGACTGGTGACCGCCCACTGGGCCGAACCGGCACCGCGGCTGGAGCTGACCGGACTGCTGCGTGCCTACGCCGCGGACCGGCTGGCCGCCGACGATCGCCCGGCCGACCGCCGCGCCACCCTGCTGCGCCTGGAAGCCGCCCGCCAGGCGGCCCGTTCGTGGCACGCCCCGCGCTGGGCGAGCGCCGCCGTCCCCGGCTGACAACCAGCTGGCCGCGGCGCCGGTGATGTCCAGCCGTGCACGCCGGAGCAAGTCGGCGTACGGGACAGCGGCTAGGGGCGGCGGGCGCGGTGCAGCGTGGCGGCGAAATCGAGCGTGATGCCGCCGTCGTCGTGCATTGTCTGGGCGCCTTCGAGGAAACGCGTCTGGAATTCGGCGCGGCGATCCTCGGGGAGCGTGCCGCTGTCGTCGACGGGAGGCGGCCGACGGACTGGGTTTCCAGTGACAACGCGACGATCCCGCCCGGCCTGAGCACGCGGTGGACCTCGCCGAGCACCGCGGCGGGGTCGTCGAGGACCTGCACCACGAAACCGGCGGCGGCGAGGTCGAACGAACCGTCCGCGAAGTCCAGGTGCGCGGCGTCCATCGCGGCACCCACGTCGAGCACCCGCGAACCCGGCGCCGGTGCGGCGAATTCGACCAGCCGCGCCCCCACGGTGCCGACGTAGAAGAAGATCTCTTCGTACCGGTCGACGAGTTGGTCGTACTTCTGGCGCGCCTGCGCGGCGGACACCATGCGCCGACGCTAGTCGGCCCGTTCCGGGGCGGGCACCGCCATTCGGGAAACCCGGAGTCAGGGCACTTCCGGCGGCACGGTTTCGAACCACCGCCCGTGGTCGACCCCGTCCTCCCCCTGCACGCACCGCACGGCTCCCGCTGCCGCGTCGTCGACGACGCACGTCCACAGATCGCTGAGCTTGACCGGGCCGGGAGGAGCGCCGGTCGAAAGGGCGTTGTACTCGGCAATGACGTCGAAAGCCTCTTCACAACCGACAGTTCCACTCGGTCCGGGAATGGCGAACAGCGTGTGCACCTCGGCGCCCACGTCGACCGGGCCACACGGCACGGGCTCGGTCCCCTCGGACGCACCGGCCGGAACCTGCCCCGCTGCCAGGATCATCACCGCGGCGAAACCGGTGGCGACGCCACAACGCAGATACCTCATCGTTTTCCCCTTTCATTCGCTTTCGAAGGTCCAGACGCCTGGCACCACGAGAGGTTCGCCCCTATCCCGTGAACCGACGGCTGGACCACTCGATCGAATGAATCGCCGCCGACAATTCCACTGAGTTGACACAATTCTGTAGTTCCGGGAACCGGCCGCGATTCCGAGTGGGCAAGCGGGCTTAAGCCAGGACTTAAACAGGGCAAACCGGGACATCACCCAGTGTCAGCCGCACTTGCGGCATCGGATGCCCCGCTTGGCGGTATTCTGCCGAGTGTGTTAATCACAAACTGATACCAGTGGGCGGGAACAATCCGCCGCCCACCTACCGACGCTGGGGGGCGATGGTGGAGTTACGCGAGGTCGAAACGTTCCTGGAAGTCTCCCACGAGTTGCACTTCGGCCGGGCGGCCGTCCGGCTCGGTGTCTCCCAGGGCCGGGTGAGCCAGACGATCCGGGGCCTGGAACGCCAGGTCGGCGGTCGGCTGTTCGAGCGGACCAGCAGGCGCGTGCGGCTGACCGGGCTCGGCAGGCTGTTCCAGGCCCGCGTGCAGCACGGGTACGGCGAACTGGTCGAGGCACTGCGCGAATGCCGGGCCTCGGCGCGCGAGGGCGACGAGCGGATCCGGGTGGCCTACCAGGCCACGGTGGGCGGTCCCTGGCTCAGCCGGGTGGCCTCGGCCTTCACCGCGGACCGGCCCGGCTGCGAAGTCGTGTTCAACTCCTTCGTCTCCTTCCTGCCGCAGCGCGACGCCCGGCTGCCCGCGCTGCTCGAAAACCTCGGCGCGGACCTGGGACTGGTGTGGTCGCCGGGCGGAGACGGCACCGCCGTGCGGGATCCGGAGGTGACCGTGGGCCCGGTGCTCGGCGAGGAGGCCAGGGGCGTGCTGGTGCCGAAGGACCACCCGCTGGCCCGTTCACGCGCGGTAGGCCTCGAGGACCTGCGCGGCTACGAACTGCTCCGGCTGCCCGACGCGGTGGACAGCGGCCTGCGCGACCAGTGGACGCCGCGGTTCACCCACGCCGGGAACGAACTGCGCCACACCAGCGCGGACCTCTGCCAGCTGACCGGCCGCGAGGACGTGCCCTACGACGACGTGCTGAGCCTGGTCGCGCTGGGCCGCGGCCTGCACCTGACCATCGCCACCCTGCTCGACCGCCTGCCCTTCTCCGACCTCGTCGTGGTCCCGGTGCACGACCTGCCGCCCGCGGTGGTGGTGCCGGTGTGGCTGAACTCGCGGGAAACGGCGACCACGCGGGAGTTCGCGCGGGTGTCCGAAGCGGTCATGGCAGGCGCGTGGTCGTCCACGTCCTGATGCCGTAGGCGACCCGCGCGGTGCCACCATAAGGGGAAGAACCGCGCCGGTCGCCACCTCCGTCATCGGCGCATCGCGGCCTCGCGGTTCCGGTTGAGCCACAGCGCCAGCAGCAGCAGGGCGGACCGGCCGTCCGGAGCGGGTTTTGCCCATTCTTCGCGCAGGGCCGCCGGATCGACCACCCGATCGTCCAAACCGGACCCGTCCCAGTCCGCCAGAAACCGCCGCGAGTGCACGGACCAGGCGATCTTGGCGAAGGTCTGTGCCTTGGTGCTGCGCCGGACCGTGCGTTCCGGCAGCACGCCGCCGAACACCGCCTCCATGATGGCGGTGCGGGAGCCGTACCCGCGGGCGCCGCCGTCGCGGATGAGCGCGTCGTGCAGTTCGGGCTCGAAGTACGGGTGGAGCACGCCGATCCGCCCGTCGGCGATCCGGTCGAGGCTCCACCTGGCCACGTCCACCCAGCGGCGGCGGCCGAACCAGCGCACCCAGTTCGCCCAGGTGCGGGGCGCCGAGCCCTGATCGGCCGACTGGACCCGGGTGAACTCCGCCCGCGCGTCGGGCCGGAGCCAGTGGGGCGACCAGATCCGGCCCGGTGTGGTGGTTTTCGCCGTGGACCGCCCGGTGAGCAGCCGCCCGAGCGGGCGCAGGTCCGCCTTGACCGGCTTCCTGGTGCCGTGCGCGACGTCGGCCAGGCCGGCCCAGGACCACCGCTCGAACAGGCCGTCCCCGCCGAACCCGGTGATCACCGTGCCGCCGTCCGGGACGGCGTCGAACACCCGGCTGTAGAGCACCACGTTGAACGGCCACAGGATGCCGTGCCGGGACAGCATGCCCAGCGACCGCTCCCCCAGCAGGTCCATCTCCCCCGCTTCGGAGTCGACGGTCAGCTTCTCCCAGTCCCGCACACCGAGGTGGCCGATGACCAGCTCCTGCCAGTCGGCCTCGTCGGCGGACTTGACCGCGGGAAAGCGCATGGTGACCGCCACCGGCGGCGGGGCGCCGTGCTCGCGGGCGACGTGCACGGCGGCGGCGAGCAGGCCCGAGGAGTCCCGCCCGCCGGTGAACGAGACGTAGCAGGGCGGCTTGAGCACCGCCGGGGTGACCAGCTCGCAGATCGCCTGCCACGGCGTGCGCGGCTTCCCGCTGCCGTGGCGTGGCGGGTCTGGCGAGGGGCCCGTCACCAGGCCGCCGGCGATTTCCAGCCAGGTGGGCTGGTGCGGGTCGTAGTAAGGCGTGTACAAGGGAATACTTCCTTTCCTCACACCGGCGCCGAGGTCGCCGAGCGCCGCGCGGCCAGCGGCCACAGCGCCGCGCCCATGCCGCCGACGGCCGCCACCCACAGCGCGGTCCGCAGCCCGAACGCCTCGCCCAGCGCGCCACCGGCGAGCACGCCGAGCGGCACCACGCTCCAGGTGACGAACCGGCAGGAGGCGTTCATCCGGCCCAGCATGCCGTCGTCGCAGACCTGCTGGCGCAGGTTCATCTGCGCCACGTTGTAGACCTGACCGCCGTAGCCGACCCCGAACAGGCCGAGCACCAGCGGCACCATCCGCCAGTCCCGCTCGGCCACCGCCACCAGCGCCATCAGCGGCTGCGTGGTCAGCAGCACCAGCCACATCGTCCGCAGCTCACCCACCCGGCGGAACCACAGCGGCGCGGTCAGCGCGCCCACCGCCCCGCCGATGCCGAACAGCGAGAGCAGCAGCCCGACCCCGAGCGGGGGCAGGCCGAGGGTGCGCGCCAGGAACAGCACCTCCACGGCGGTGGCGATGTTCCGGAAGAAGTTGAAGGTGGCCCCGGCCGCCAGCGTCACCCGCAGCACGCGGTCGCGGTGGACGTACCGGATGCCTTCCCAGACCTCCTTGAGCAGGTGGCGGCCCTCGCGCGGCGGCCGGTCTTCGCGGGTGCGGATCTGCGAGATCACCCCGGACGAGCCGAGGAACGCGCCGATGCTCATCAGCACCGCGTTCGCCGCGCCGACGAACTGGGTGAGCGCCCCGCTCAGCGCCGGGCCCGACGAGCGCGCCAGTGCCTGCACCGAGAAGATCTTCGCGTTGTAGCGGCCGAGTTCGCCGCGGCCCACCAGGGTCGGCAGGTAGGCGGGCGCGGCCACGTCGAAGAAGACCGTCATCGTGCCGCCGGCCGCCGCGATCACCAGCAGGTGCCAGAAGGTGAGCAGGTCGAGCCAGGCCGCGGCGGGAATGCTCACCAGCAGCACGGCGTGCACGAGCCCGGCCCACTGCAGGATCCGGCGCCGCCGGGCCCGGTCCACCCACGCCCCGGCGGGCAGGCCGATGATCAGGAAGGCGATCGTGCCGCTGGCGTAGAGCGCACCGACCTGCATCGGGGTCGCTTCCAGCACGTACACCGCCAGCAGCGGCAGCGCGCCGAGTTCGATGGTCACGCCGGCCTGGTTCAGCGCCGTGCCCGTGAAGAGGAGGCGGAAGTCGCGGCGGACCGCCTGCGGTGTGGGCGGCAGCGACGACGGCGACGGCATGGCTCGGCGATTCCCCCCGGATCAGCGGCTTCAGTGCAGCTCCCGGACGATGCTACTGCCGTCACCGCGCCCACGCAGGGCGCGGGCGATCTTGTCCAGTTCGCCCCATTCGGCGAATCCGCGGGCGAAACCGGCGCGCTGCAATACATCCGCGTCCGGCTCGGTGCCCCACAACCCGGCCAGCCAGGCGCGGACGTCGCCCTCCTCTGGTTCGGGGAGCGCCGCGCCGATCCGGGCGGCGCGTTCGAGCAAACCCCGTGGCAGAGCCGATTCCACCGCGGCGAGTGGGGGCAGTCCCGGCGCCTCGCGGTAACTGGCCACGGCGAGCCGGAGCAGCGCGTCGCCGATTTCCCCCGGGTGCAGCCAGCGGCGAGCGAGGCCGGCGCCGACTTCGGTGATCCCCGTGCGCCGGGTGAATTCCTCCGCCAATGCCGCTTCCCCGCACTGCCAAAGGCAAGTCAGCCGCGCGCGAACCACTTCCTCGTAGAACGCGGGGAAATCCGGCCAGTACAACTGGAGCACCCCGAGCGCTCGCCGTCGCAGCACGTCGCCGAGCGTGGTGAATCGCTCTTCCCAGCGGGTCACGTGATGGGTCTTGACGAATCCGGGCTCTTCGGGCGGCTCGGGCTCGAGCGCCTCGCGCAGCACGAGTTCGGCGTCGCGGCGTTTGACGTCCGGCTCGGTTCCGTCGAGCGCGCGGACGAGCGAGTCCAGGGTGACTTCCGGGATGCCCAGCTCCCGGCCGATTTCGCGGAGCACGAACAACGTGCGTTCCGGGAAGTGGTGGTGCCGCAGCCCGTCCACCAGCAGGCGCCCGGTTCCGCCGGCCAACCGGCCTTCGGCGACCGCCTCCCGCACGACTTCACGCACCGCGACGAGCGCGAGCGACATCGGGCGGTAGCCGTGTTCGGCGGTGGCGTGCGCGAGGGCGACTTCGTCGTCACCGTCGATTTCGCCGTCGCGGTACATCTCGTACACCCGGCCGACGCCGCGCATCCCGTGCCCCCGTAACTCGGCGGCGCGCAGCGCACCCATGCTGGCCCCGCCGACGACCCGCACCCCGCGGTCGGCGACGGCCAGGATCTCCTTGTGGCGCACGGCGGCGTTGAGGTAGAACAACCCGTCCACGATGGCCAGCACGTCGCCTTCGGCCAGGTCGAGGCCGAACACCGCGCCGTGCCCGATGGGCGGGTGGAGGCGGGCGCCGGGCAGCAGTTCGCGAATCCTGGCTTCGGGGATGGACGGCCCGGCGAACACGTGCACGGTCATCGCGCACCGCCCGCCGTGGCCAGGTCCCGCCCGGTGTGCAGGCGCAGGCCGGGCGCGACCACCTTGACCACCGCGATCGGCTCGGCCGGGCCGGTCAGCGTGACCACGATCGGCTCGTGCCCGGTGGTGTCCCGCACCCGCCCGCCGATTTCGGCCAGCGCCGAGGTGAAGTCCGGTACGGGCAGGCTCACGGGCGGCTCGTACCAGGTCTCCGGACGGGGCCGGGGCGGCTGCGGGGAGGCGGCGCGGATCTTGGTGTAGAGGTCGAACGGCAGGTCGTCGCGGGTACCGGCGATGGTGGCCAGCCGCTGCTGCACGGCCTCGGTGATCGCCCTCGCCGTGGCGACCAGTACGTCCGGATGGCAGCCGAACCCGCCGAAGGTCACCGGCACGGTGGCGTCGCGAACGGTGGCGGCCACGCACGGCACGCCGAGCGGTCCGGTGATGTCGTAGAGGGACAGCTCGTTCGCACTGGCTTCGAGCTTGCCGGCGAGTTCGGTGATGGCCGGGTCGCTCAGTCCGGTGAGCGGGATGGGTCGGCCGGTCAGGTCCGCGCTCGCGCGTGCCAGGCAGTCGCGTTCCACGATCTCGCACAACGCGTGCAGCGCCGCTTCCGGTCCGGTGTTGCCGCTGGCCAGTCCGTTGCTGGTGACCGCGAACAGCGGTGGCTGCCAGTCCTCGCGCACGGTGCGGTCGAGGAGCACGTACTCGCTGGGCAGCAGGGCGGCTCGCCCGGTGAGCAGGCCACGCCCGGCCAGCCAGTCGAGCGGGTAGTCGTCGGTGAGCAGCGAAGGGGTGGCCAGATCCAGCTGGCCGAGCCGGTAGCCCACTTCGCCACGCAGGGCCGCGAGCGGTGTTGCGCGCACATCGGGCTCACGCGGCCGTTCGGCGAACCACAGTTCGATCGCCTCCATCACCGCGGACACCGCGGACAGCACCGGTGTCAGCCCCTTGCCCTGGGACACCGCCAGGGTGCGCGACGCCGGGCGCATCGCCGAATGCACCGGAATGCCGACGGCGTCGAGGCGGGTGATGTCCGCGACCCTGGTGACCCCGGCTTCGCGCAGCAGCGGCTGCACGCGGGCCCAGGTCCGCTCCGGCGGGCAGGCACGCACCGTGCCCCGGCGCCACAGCTCCCCGGCCCCGGTCTCCTCGATCGTCTCGGTCATACCCGGCTCCTCGGATGAACGGGCCGTTCCGGCCGCGGTACTCGACCGCGGCCGGAACGACCGGGGCTCAGAACTGCTCCACGTTGGCCGTGACGACGATCTCCTCGCGCTCCATTGCCTCCACCTCCTTCCGCATCGGGGAAATCCGGGTCCTGGTCACGCCACCGCGGTCGCGGCGCGTGAGAGCGGGTGCCCGCGCTCGGCGAGCGGCAGGGGCACCGTGGTGCCCGCCAGCGCCGAGGCGTAGACGGCGTGGACCATTTCCAGCGCGGCGGTGCCGTCCTCGCCGCTGCACGCCGGTTCGCGGCCCTCGTCGATGGCGTCGAGGAAGTCGGCAGCGGCCAGGCGGTGGTAGTCGCCGTACCGGGCGATCGGCTCGGTCGGGATCCGCGTCCACGCCGGTTCGCCGGGCAGTACCACCGGACCGTCGTGGTGCCACAGCGAATGGTCGGCGTAGGGCGCGCGGTGTACCAGGATTCCCTTGGTGCCATGCACTTCCAGCCGGTACGGGTGGCGCGCGCGGTCCTCGATGCCGCACGGCCACGACTCGATGGTGGCGAGCAGTCCGCTTCGAAGTCCGTAGGCGCCCCACATCCGGCGCCCGTCCACCAGCCCGACCTGCTCGTCACCGTCGCGCGGCCCGTCGCCACCGGAGAGGTGACCCGTGCAGGTCACCGCGGCGCCACCGAGTCGCCGGATCAGGTCGGCGAAGTGCACGCCCAGCACGGTGAAGTCCTGCCCGCCCGAGCGGTGGTCCCATTTGCAGAGTCCTTTGAGCTGGAGCACCTCGCCGATCAGCCCGTCGGCGATGAGGGCGCGCAGCCGGGCGAACCGGGGTTCGTGCACGGCCGGGAGCGCGACGCCGAACAGCAGCCCGCGTGCCTTCGCCGCGGCCACCATGGCATCGGCCTGCTCCAGCGTCTGCGCGATCGGCTTCTCGCAGTAGACGTGCGCGCCGGCGTCCAGCGCGGCCAGCACCATGTCGTGGTGGCAGTCGATCCACCGCGGCGCGACCACGACCAGGCCGGGACGCTCCCGCTCCAGCATGGCGCGGAAATCGGCGTAGCCCCGCCGCGCGCCGGTGCGGTCCAGTGCCTCCCGCAGACCCGCTTCCCGCTCGTCGGCGACGGCGACGATCTCCGCCCGCTCGTGCCCGGTGAAGGCGTGGTCGAGCTGGTGGCCGTAGTTCCCGCGCCCGCTGCGGCCGATCACCGCGACCCGCAGCTTCGCCCGGCTCACCAGGCACCCACCGGGATGTCGGTGATCTTGCCCAGTTCGGCGGTGACCTCGGCGGGCAGCGGACCGGTGCCCGCCCACCGCACGTTCTCCGCCAGCTCCGCGACCGATCGCGGGCCCACCACCACCGAGTGCACCCGGCGGTCGTCGAGCAGCCACCGCAGGCCCAGTTCCGGCATGGACAGCCCGGCTCCGCGGGCGATGTCCTGGCAGGCACCGATCCGCTCGATGACCCCCGGCGGCACCGACGAGCGGCGCTCGGCGGTCAACTGGTCCAGCAGCGCCGGATCGGTGCTGGTCAGCAGCCCCTGCCGGTAGGGCGCGCCGATGGCGATGCCGAGGTCGTGCTCGGCCGCGGTCCGGATCGCGCTCTGCCCGGCTTCCTGCCAGACGATGTTGTAGTAGTGCACGAAGAGCATGGCGTCGAACAGTCCACTCCGGATCAGCTGCTCGGCGCGTTCCGGCTTGCGCACCGAAAGCCCGACCCCGCCGACGAGACCGCGCGACCGCAACTGCGCCACCAGGTCGAGCACCGGACCGGAGAGCCCGCCGGGGGTGTCGTCCCACCACTGGTCCCAGTCGCTTTCGTGCAGCAGCAGCACGGGCAGCCGTTCCAGGCCCAGCACCCGCAGCGAATGCTCGAACTGGGCCAGCATGACCGCGGGCTCGCGGTAGCCGCGGTCGCCGAGCCGGGCCACGATGCTCTTCTCGAACCGCCCGATCTTGTCGATCACCACCTGCTCGCCGAGCCGGGTGCCGAGCGCTTCGGCGAGGATGGCCTCCGCCTCCCCGAGCCCGTACATCGGCGCGGTGTCGTACAGGGTGATCCCGGCGTCGGCCGCCGCGCGCACCAGCCGCAGCGCTTCGTCGTGCGGGACCAGCCGGTCGGCGGTGAGGTGGTAGGTGCCGAGCCCGAGCGGGCTGACCCGGACGGGCAGCCTGCCGAACGGCCTCGGTGCGGCGGTGAGCACGGGGTTTCCGGTCAACGGACGGCTCCCTTCAGCGCGGTCTGCGGTGCGGCGAGTGCGGATCCGCCGTCGAGCCGGATCACCTGGCCGGTCAGGTAGGACGACTCGTCCCCGGCCAGGAAGGCGGCGAGACCGGCCACGTCGCCGGGGCGCCCGACGCGGCCGAGCGGCACCAGCCCGGCGGACCGGGCCATCGAGCCGTGGTCGCGCCGCCCGCCCCGGCGTGCTCTGGCGGTGTCGATCTGGCTGGGCGCGATCACGTTCGCGGTGACGCCGCACGGCCCCAGTTCCAGCGCGAGCTGGACGGCCAGCCCGTGCAGGGCCGCCTTGCCCGCGGCGTAGGCGGCGCTGCGGCCGCGCGCCCCGCGGAAGGCCGCGCTGGAGGAGACGAACACGAACCGGCCCCAGCCTGCCGCGGTCATCGCCGGAGCCGCCGCGCGCGCCAGGTGGAACGCGCCGTCGAGGATGGTGCCGAGTTCGGCCCGCCACTGAGCGGTCTCCAGCGCGGACACGGCGACCGGGGCGAGTGAAGGCGCCGCGTTGTGCACGACGATGCCCGGGTGCCCGGTCGTGTCCGCCAGCTCCGCGAACAACGCGGACACCGCCTGCTCGTCGCCGACGTCGGCGATGGCGGGGCGGATGCCGGGATGGCGCGCGGCCAGTTCACCGAGCGCCTCGGCGTGCCAGAGCAGGCCGTTGGCCACCACGGTCGCGCCCCGGTCCGCGAGCCGCAGCGCGATCGCCGATCCGCAGCCGCCACCCGCCGCGCCGGTCACCAGTGCGACCCGGCCGTGAAGTGCGAGTCCGGTCATTCGAACACATACCCCCGCTCGCGCAGTTCCCCGGCGACGTCGAACGGCGGGTACTCCGTCCACGAACCCCGGAGCTGCCGCTCGGCGGTGAGCTTCGGTTCGACGATGCCGGCGACGGCCGCGGCGAGCGCGCGCGGCACGAACACCACGCCGTCGTCGTCGGCGATGACCAGGTCCCCGGGTTCCACCAGCACCCCGCCGACCACCACCGGCACGTTCACGCCGCCGTGGTCACCCGCCGCCGGATAGTGGTAGTTGCGGGCGGTGACCCCGCGGCAGAAGGTCGGGAAGCCGAGTGCGCGCAGCCCGGCGGCGTCGCGCACGCACCCGTCGACCACCGCTCCGGCGAGGTCCTTGGTCAGCATCCTGCTCGCGGTCCCGTCGCCGAAGCACGCGTAGTCACGCACCCCGCCCGCCGCGACCACCAGCACGTCACCGGGCTCGGCGAGGTCGATGGCCATCCGCCGCACGGTGAGGTCCGGTCCCAGCGAGGTCACCGCGGTGCCCACCGCCCGCATGCCGGGGCTCAGCGGGCCCAGCCCGACGTCGGCGGTGTTGTGCTTGCCCATGGCGTCGAGCACGATCGCGCTGTAGAAGCCTTGGAACCGCTTGACCACGTCGCGGTCCACGCGCGGGATCCGGGTCACCACCCGGCGCTGGTGCTGGTGCGCTTCAGCCGTGTCCATCAGCTCTCCTGCCTCCTCTTTCACAACCCGGTTTCACAGCCCGGCCGGGATGTGCACGCCCTTGGTGACCAGGAACTCCGCGACCCCGGCTGGGCCGCCCTCGGCGCCGAACCCGGACCGCCCGCGCCCGGACGAGGCCAGTGGCACGGAGTCGATCCGGTGGTAGGAATTGAGGTAGACGCTGCCGGCTTCCAGCCGGGGCCAGAGCCGTTCGCACCGGGCGAAGTCGGCCGTCCAGACCGCCGCCGCCAGCCCGTACCGGGTGGAGTTCGCCAGCCGGACCGCGTGCTCCTCGTCGTCGAACGGGGTGATCGCGGCGACCGGGCCGAACACCTCCTCCTGCCACAGCTCGTGGTCCACCGGCACCTCGGCGGCGAGCACCGGCCGCAGGTAGGCACCGGACCGCCCCGGCACCGCCACCTCCGGCTCGCCGGTGTGCACGACCGCACCCGCCGCCCGCGCCGAGGAGACCGCCGCGGTGATCCGGCCGGCCAGCTCGGGTGAGCGGATCGCGCCCATCCGCGGGTCGGCGTACGGGTCGCCGACCTCGACCCGGTCCAGTTCGGCGGCCAGCCGGGCGGTGAACTCCGCGTACCGCGCACGCTCGACCAGGATCCGGCTGCCCGCGGTGCACACCGCGCCCTGGTTGCGGACCACGCCGGCCACCGCGCCCTGGATCGCCGCGTCGAAATCGGCGTCGGCGAAGACGATGTTCGCGCTCTTGCCACCGAGTTCCAGCACGCACCGGGTCAGCTGCGCCGAGGCGCGGCGCATCAGCTCCCGCCCGGTCCGCTCGCCGCCGGTCACCGAGAGCACCCCGACCGCCGGGTGCGCGGCCAGCGCGCACGCCGACTCCGCGCCGCCCTGGAGCACGTTGCACACCTCGGGCGGCACTCCGGCGTCGAGCAGGGCCTCCGCCAGCGCCAGCGGGCTGACCGCGGCCAGTGGCGACGGCTTCAGCACGAACGAGCACCCGGCGGCGACGGCCGCGCCCACCTTCTGCGCGGCGATCTGCAGCGGCAGGTTCCAGCTGGTGACCAGCGCGGCGACCCCGGCGGGCTCCCGCAGCTCCAGTCCCCACACCCGGCTGGAGTGCGCGCGCACCACGCGGTCGGACTCGCCGGGCACCGAGGCCGCGAAGTTGTCCAGCACGCGTGCCGCCGAGTGCACTTCCTGTTCCGCGGCCCGCAGCGGTTTCCCGGTCTCCCTGGTGATCTGCGGGGCCAGCTCGGCCGCCCGCGCCCGCAGCTTGCCCGCCGCGCCGGAGAGCGCTTCGGCCCGCTGCCCGGCGGTGGCCCGGCGCCAGGCCGTGAAGCCTTCGGCGGCTGCGGCCATCGCCAGCTCGACATCCGCCTCGGTCGCTTCCGGGCAGTCGTACAGCGGTGCGTCGTCGGGGGCGTCGCGGACGGTTCTCACGCGGTCGCCGGTGTGCTTGCGCTGGGCGATCAGGTGGTAGGGCTCGGTGCTGTGTGCCATGCTCGCCGATTCCGTTTCAGCAGGTGTCGAAGGTCTGGACCACCACGCCCGCCCGCTCGGCGCGCGTGCGGAAGGACTCCGGGAAATCGCGCGGATAGCTCAGCGCCATCTCCTGGGTGTGCCGCTCGTGGCGCACCTGCTCCCCGCGCAGCACGTTGACCCGCTTGGTGGCCAGGTGGGTGATGAACCGGTTGTTCTCGAAGGCGTCGAGCCGCCCGGCGCTGTAGCCGAACCCGTACTTGTCCCTGGCCTTGGCGGCCGATCCGTCGGCGGGCACGGTGCTGCCGTGCAGCAGCCGCGCGTGCTTGATCAGCAGGTCGCCGGGCGCGGGTTCGGTGCGGACGATCCGCTCGGCGTACTCCGGCAGCGCCAGCGCGGTCTTCACCTGGGGCCTGGCCTGCCCGAAGCCGTCGAAGGAGGTCAGGTGCGAGCCGGGGACCACGTCGATGCCGCCGCCCGCCTCCTCGGTGTTCTCCTGCAGGTAGACCGACACCGAGACGTGGCAGTAGTCCGGATCCCACACCAGTTCGCGGCCGGGACCGGTGAACGCCTGGTCCACGTGCCAGCCGGTGAAGAAGTTCTTGCGCATGGCCAGGTTCGGGTAGACCACGTACGGCTCGCCCAGCAGCGCGCGCAGGAACTGCCCGCCCAGCTCGTCGAAGACCAGTGCCGCGATCTCCTCGGCGCCGAGCACGTCCAGCGGGGATGCCTCGCGCGAGTCGCCTTCGAACAGCGTCGCGCTCACCTCCCGCAGGGCGTCCACTTCGGACTCGCCGAGCCCTCGGGGCACGATCGCGTAGCCGTCGCGCCGGAAGTCTTCCAGCGCCGCCTTCACGGTTGCCTCCATCGGCAGCCTCCCCATTCCTCGGTCGTTCACGAATTCCGCTCGTGCTCGGCGAGCACGTGGCAGGCGAGCAGGACCTCGGTCCCGGTCAGCCCGGCCGACAGGTACGCGGTGCCCCGGCCGCGCGCGGGCCCGAGCGTGGACAGTTCGCCCGGCACGCCGTCGAACGCGCATCCACCGGGATAGGCCGCCACCTGCGCGGCCGAATCGGTGTACACCAGCCGATCGCGGTAGGCCGACGGCGGAAGTTCATGGCCGGCAGACGTTTTCGGCCCGATGGTGCTGACGTGGGCGAGCGGGTCGAGCCAGTCCGGCTCGACGACCGGGACCTGGCTGTTCGTCGCGAGCAGGACCACGTCGGCGCCCACCACCGCGGTCTTGGCGTCCGAGGTGGCCTGCGAGCGCCAGCCGAAGCTTTCGGCGACCTCGCGGGCGAATCCGTGCCCGCCACGCCGCGAGAACACCCGCACTTCCGCCGGTTCGACGAGCGCGCTCAGCGCCCACAGCTGAGCCCACGCCTGCCTGCCGCAGCCGAGCACGGCCAGCGGCCCGCAGCGTCCACTCCGGACCGCCGCCACCGCCAGCGCGCCCAGCGCACCGGTCCGGTATTCGCCGAGCAGCCGCCCGGCCACCACGCCGGCGAGCAGGCCGGTGGCCGCCGACCACACCACGGTCAGCTGTTCGACGTCGAAACCCGTTTCGTAACAGCGCAGGCCGTAACCGACGTCCGCCGCGCCACCCGCACTGGCCACCAGGGTGCCGCCGGGTCCGAGCGGGACGCGCGCCCTCGGTGGTGCCGACAGCTCGCCCCGCGCGTGCCGGGCGAGCGCGTCGCGGAGCACGGCGACGGTGGCGGCGGGCGTCAGCAGGCGGGCGACGTCGCTGTCGTCCAGTACGGTCAGCTCAGCCATGACCACCCGCCCTGGACAGCAGGTCGAGGTCGCCCCAGGGCACCAGGCCGAGCGGCTCGGCGGCGATCCGGCCGAGCAGTGCGGGCACCGAGCGCAGGAAGAACCGGTGGTCGGTGACCAGCGACCGGGACACCGAATCCACCGTGCACCGCCGGCGCAGGTAGCTGTCGGCGAACGAGCGGGCGATCAGCCGGGGCGACGGTGCCGGGTTGTCCGGCCGGGCGCCGATCCGCGACGGCGGGCCGAGTGCGCGGTAGAGGGCCATCAGGTCTTCGGGCACCGAAACCCCGACCAGCCCGGCGGGCGGCGCGAACTCCGGCGCCCCGGTGGGCGGCTCGAAGGCACCCAGCAGGATCCGGCCGGGGTCGGCCCCCGCACGCCGCCACAGCTCCAGCACGATCTTGCTGTTCTGCCCCGGCCTGGCGTTGATCTCCACCAGTACGCAGCGCCCCGTCCGGTCGTCGCGCTTGAGCTGGATGCCCGCCATGCCCCGGAAACCGATGCCGGCGAGCAGTTCGCGCAGGCCCTCCACGCCCGGCGGCGGCCCGGTGGTCACCACGCAGCACGAGCGGCTGGCGCTGGCGTAGCGGATCTTGCGGAGCCAGGTCTCGGCCAGCACCCGGCCGTCGCGGCCGAGCACCAGCACCCCGGAGGGCTCGACCGCGCCGGCGACGTACTCGCTGATCGCCACCCGCCTGCCCTTCCCGAGCCAGTCGGCGACGGTGCCGCGCAGTGCCCGCGGGTCCCCGGCGTAGCGAACTCCGCTCGACCCGGCCGAGACGTCCGAGCGCACGATCACCGGATAGCCCAGCGACTCGGCTACGTCCAGCGCCTCACCGGTTTCCCGGACGGTCCGCATGGCGGGCACCCCGACGCCGTGCTCCAGTGCGTGCCGGTGCAGCGCGAACTTGTCGTGGATGGACCGGACGGCTCCCTCCGGCGGCACGCAGAGCGTCAGGCCGCGGTCCTCGAACGCCTTGTGGTGCGCGGACAACGGGAGGACCAGCGTTTCGCGGACGGCCACCACGTGGGTGGCCGACATCGCGGCGGCGGCGTCCAGCAGCTCACCGATCACGCGCGGTTCCTCGTCCGAGCGCGCGGCGGGGGACCACGGCGGGAACCAGCCGCTCACGGTCACCGCGCCGTCCGCCATCGTGGACGCGGCGCATTCGTTCGCCACCCCGGCCGACTCCGCGACGAAGACGGCCTCGGCGTGCGGGCGCAGCGCCTTCAGCACCGCGTAGGACCCGACACCACCGCCGAGCAGCAGGATCCGGCGGGCGCCCGTCACCGCGCCACCGCCGGGTCCGGATCGACACAGCCGACGTAGAGGTCGCAGACGTTGGTGCGCCCGGGCGCGTGGCGGATGATCTGGCCGAGCGCAGCGTGGGCGGGATAGGTGTCGTTCGCGGCCAGCGCGGCTTCGACGGCGATGCCCGCCGCGGTGGCGCGGGCCACCGAACCGCCGTCGACCCAGGCCCCCGACGAGTGCGGGAGGAAGTCCACGCCGTCGCTGGCGACCGCGGCGAACCCGGTCCCGGGCAGCCCGTCCAGCGCGAGCCCGACCCGCCACGCGAGTTCCTGGCAACGACCGCCTTCGCCGTCGCCGCGCAGCTCGACGGTCACCTCTCCCCCGCCGACCACCAGCGTCGGCCTTCTCCGGCGGGTGGTCAGCAGCTGGACGAACCGCTCGGCCACCTCGGTGACCGGGCCCTGCACGCGCCCGCCGAGCGAGACCACGTCGAAGCCCTCGTCCGCGGCGGACCGGACCATCGCCTCGACGGCCGTGTCCCCACCGGTCACGTGGAAGTTCGCCACGCGCGCGCCCTGGCCGCGGGCCTCGGGCACGTTCGCGAGCGCGGCCAGTACCAGGCGGCGGAGACCGGGGTCGCGCAGGTACTTCCCGGCCACCTCGGCGGCTCGGCCGAGACCCGTCGGCCCCGGGAAGGTCAGGCCGGAGGCGACCCCGGCGTCGCCGATCTGCACGTTGTCGGACACGACCAGGCCGACGGCGCGGGCCGGGCCGAAGTGGTCCAGCAGGCCGCCCGCGTGCAGCCGGGACAGCGCCCGGCGCAGGTCGTTCGCCTCGGTCACGTCGATGCCGGAGCCGAGCAACCCGGCGCTGACGGCGTGGAGGTCGTCGTGGTCGAGCGGCGGCACCGGATCGGCGAGCATCGCGGTGGCCCCGCCGGAGACCCCGACCAGCACCAGGTCACCGGCGCCCAGCTCGCGGTCGCCGAGGAACGCGCGCAGTCCCGCCGCCGCGCGGGCGCTTCGGCGTCCGGGAAAGGGGTGGTCGCCGACAGCGGTGAAATCCGCTTCCGGAAGTGGATAACCGGGCGCGCCGACCGCCATGGTTTCGCACACCCGGCCGCCGAGTGTCCCGGTTATCCCGTCCAGCAAAGCGGCACCGGCTTTTCCGACACACAGGACGAAAACGCGTTCCGCGGATTCGAGCAGTTCTCCCCGCACGTGGTCACGCACGGTTTCCCGCACCCGTTCCCCGGCGTCGACCGCTCGCAGCCCGGCCATCGCGATGCGCTGGGCGCACACCACGGGATCAACGGAATTTCTCTTACCTATCAGGAAAGTCGTCGCGCCGAGCATGTCACCCCCCACGGTGGCCGCAGCCGGATCCGGTACCCGTCGAAGCATGCCGCAACGGCTTCGCGACGATCAACACCGGACGGCTAATCGATCCGATTAGCCGCGCTAATCGGTCACCGAACTTGCCCACTCCGGCGAAGCGGCGCTACGGTGTCGAAAGCGAACGAAAAGCACTGGGGGTTCGATCCGTGAAATCCCATCGCGACATCCTCACACCGCAGATGCCGGAATACTCGGAACGGTTGTACGTGCGCGGAACCGTGCGCTGGCTGCCGTACCTGATGTATTTCCAGCCCGCCGGGCACGATTCGCCGGTGGTGCGCACGGACCGGCTGGGATTCCGCCTTTCGCACGGCTCCGGCGCGCACGCCTCCCCGGGCGGCCACGTGCCGGACGGGCCGGTCAACGTGCTGGCGGGCAACTCCGCGGTGTTCGGCACCGGCGCCACCCGGGACGAGGCCACGCTGCCCTCCCGGCTGTGGACGAAGTACGCGCCCTCGCGGCCCTGGCTCAACTTCGGCGGCCGCAGCTACAACGCCACCCAGGAACTGCTGCTGTTCACCCTGCACCGGCACCTGGTGCCCGAGGTCGCCGAGATCGTGGTGTTCTCCGGGTTCAACACGCTGGCACTGGCCCGCCTGCCCGCTTCCCAGCAGGGTGAGAACGGGGCCTTCTTCCGCTGCACCGAGTTCTTCGACAAGACCGCCGAACTGGGCGGGCCGCCCACCCGCGCCGAGCGGCGGGCGGCCCGCGAGGTGGCCGAGCGCGTGCCCGGCCCGGCCGAGCAGATCGCGAACGCCGCCGAACTCACTCTCCGGCAGTTGGCCACCTGGCGGCTGCTCGCCGGCGACGCCCGGCTCACCTTCGTGCTGCAACCCCTCGCGCCGTGGGTGCGGGAGCGCCCGGCCCCCCAGGAACAGCTCCTGTTCGACGAGCTGGACGAGCGATCGGACTTCACCGGCACCTATGCCGGGATCGCCGCTCCCGAGGCGGGCCGCCGGTACGCCGACGCACTGCGCGCCGGCTGTGCGTCGCTCGGCGTGCGGTTCCTCGACTTCAACCCGGTGCTCGCCGCCGCGCTCGAACCGGACGACTGGGTGTTCGTCGACCGGATCCACTTCACCGACGAAGGCCACGACCTCGTCGCCGGACTGCTCGCCACCGAGCTGTCGCTCACCTGAAAGGGGCGCCACCGTGACCGTGTTGCGCAGAATCGTCGCGAAGCTGTTCCGGCGCAAGCGGAAGAAGACCGATGACGCTTCGGTCTACCCGCTGTTCTAGGGAGGGGCGCATGGAACCCACCGCGCGTGCGGTGTACCAGGTGGCCGCCGATCCCGAATGCGCGCTGCCCGGTGGCGCGCTCATCACCGAGATCAGGGCGGAACTGCACCGGTTTCCGGGCTCGCACCACGACCTCCCCGAACGCGAGCACGCGGCGAGGTGCTGGTCGGCTGAGCGAGCCGAGCGGTACCGCGACTTCGCCGGGGACTCCGAGGCGGTGAAACGCGCGGTACTGGGCTGCGCGCCGCTGGCTTCGCTGACCGGTGCGTGGCTGCAGTGGCTCACCAGCCCCGGCAACGCCGAAGACGCGGTGGCGTTGCGCCTGCTCGCGCTCTACGCCGCCGACGTGGGTGTCGGCCGTCCGCACGCCTCGCGGGGCAGCGCCTTCCGCGCGTTGCTGCGCCACCTCGGCCTGTTCGAGCACGCCGTTCCCGCGGCCCGCCTCGCGCTGGACCACCGGATCGGCGACGCGGCGTTCGTGGTGCCCGCGGTACTGCTGGCGATGAGCCGCCGTCCCGGCGACTTCCTGGCGGAGATAACCGGCGCCGATCTGTGCCTGCGCGCGGTCGGCCTGCTGCCCGCGCTCACCTTCGTCCGTGACACGGCTCCGGCCGCGGCGGACTGGACGGCGCTCGATCCCGGCGCGGCACGGCAGGACGGCGCCGACCCGGCCGGGCAGTGCAGGCTGGCTGCCACGCGGTTCGACGGGGAACGGGTCGCGCTCGGTTTCGACTGGGCGCTGGGCGCGCTCACCGCTGCCGACGAAGACCTGCACGCCGAGCTGGACGCGGCCAGGGCACCGGCGTACGAAATGGCCGCGTTGCTCCGGCGCCGGGCCAGGGAGGGGGCGGTCTACCACCGCGACTTCACCCTGGCCGGGCGCCCGCTGGCCGAGTGGCTGGCGCAGGCCCGGTCCGCTCCGGAGCCGCTGCTGGCCGCACTGGCGGGAAGCAGGCTGGTACGGCCCGGCCGCGCCGAGGCCAGCCCACTGGTCACCAGCCTGATCTCGGACCGGGGACCGATGTTCCGCGTGTTCGCCGAGCAGGACGTGGCGGTGATCCGGCGGTGGATCGACTCCCTCCCGGCCGCGTCGGCGGAGGTGCCGGCACCGACGGCACCGACGTCACTTTCCCAGCGCAGCACCACACCGCGGTTGCCGTCCTTCACCTCCGCCGGCGAGGACGGCCGGGAACCGGCGGACCTGCGCGCGGCCTACCACGCCTTGCAGCACCGCACCGGCACTCCGGCCCTGCGCCGCTACAGCACGCGATACGTGCGGCGCTGGCTCGCGCGGGCCGGGACCGACCTCGAATCGGTCGAGATGCCGCTGCCCGGCGAGTGGCCTGCCGAGGGGCTGCGGCCGTGGCTCAGCGACCAGCACGAACGGCACGCCCGCGAGTTCGAGCTGACCGCGGACGCCCCGCTCCCGTCGCGGGAGGCACTGGTCGACTCGACCGTGCAACTGGCCCCGCTGACCCTGATCGACGGCGCCTGGCTGCAGGGCTTCACCGACTACGAACTGGCGGCCACCGACATCGGGCACGCGTTGTTCGACACCTACTGGGACGAACTCGGCAACGGCAGACCGGACCTCAACCACCCGCGCATCTACCGCGAGGTGCTGGCCGAGATGGACGTGCGGCCACCACCGACCGGTTCGCCGGAGTTCGCCGGGTGGCCCGGCTTCCGCGAGGAGTCGTTCGCGCTGCCGGTGTTCTGGCTGTGCATCGGGCGCTTCCCCCGCACCTTCCTGCCCGAGGTGCTCGGGCTGAACCTGGCGATGGAGTTGTCCGGCGTCGGCGGCAGCTACCGCCGGGCCCGGATCGCCTTGCGCCACCACGGGTTCAGCACCCGGTTCGTCGACATCCACAACACCATCGACAACGTGGCCACCGGGCATTCGGCCTGGGCCGCCGACGCGGTCGACACCTACCTGTCCGCACTGCCGCCCTCGGCCGAAGCCGGTGCGCGGACGGCGGCGTGGACCAGGGTGCGCACGGGGTACCGGGCGCTCACCGCGTCGACCGGCTGGCTGGCCAGGGCACGCGGACGGGTCAAGGAGATGATCGATGGCTGAGCGGCCGGTACTCGGGATTTCCGCGTTCTTCCACGACAGCGCGGCGGCACTGGTCGCCGGTGGCGAGATCGTGGCGGCGGCGCAGGAGGAGCGCTTCACCCGGCGCAAGCACGACCCGTCGTTCCCGCACCACGCCGTCGAGTACTGCCTGCGCGAAGCCGGGATCTCCGTCGGAGACCTGGGGGCGGTGGCGTTCTACGAGGACTCGGCGCTGAAGTTCCGCCGGATCGCGGCGACCTACGCCGGGCTCGCACCCCTCGGCTTCTCGTCGTTCCGCGAAAGCCTTCCGCCGTGGCTGGCGTGGAAGCTGCGGATGAAGCGGACCGTGCGGCGCGAACTCGGCCTCGCACCCGGACAACGGGTGGTCACCTTGCGCCACCACGAGTCGCACGCGGCTTCGGCCTTCTACCCCAGCCCGTTCGAGTCGGCGGCCGTGTTGTGCCTCGACGGGGTCGGCGAATGGGCGACCACTTCGTTCTGGCACGGCACACCCGAGGGCCTCCGGCCCCTCGCCGAACTGCGCTTCCCCCATTCACTCGGCCTGCTGTACTCGGCGTTCACCTACTTCTGCGGGTTCAAGGTGGACTCGGGCGAGTACAAGCTGATGGGTCTCGCGCCGTACGGGAAGCCGCGGTACGCGGAGCTGATCCGCCGGGAACTGCTCGACCTGAAGCCGGACGGATCGTTCCGGCTGAACCTGCGGTACTTCGAATTCCTGCACGGCCGGGTGATGACCGGTGCCGCCTTCGAACGCCTCTTCGGCGGGCCACGACGTACTCCGGAAGGCTCGCTGACCGAGCGGGAGTTCGACCTCGCGGCGTCCGTGCAGGAGGTCACCGAAGAGGTGGTGCTGCGGCTGGCTCGCACCGCCCGTGCGCTGACCGGCGAGTCGCGGCTGTGCCTGGCGGGCGGGGTGGCGCTCAACTGCGTCGCCAACGGGAAACTGGCGCGGGCGCAGATCTTCGACCACCTGTGGGTGCAACCGGCCGCCGGGGACGCCGGCGGCGCGCTCGGCGCGGCACTGGCCACCGCAGGCGCCCGCCCCGCCACCATGCGCGGCGCCCGGCTCGGACCCTCCTATTCGGACGCCGAGATCAGCGCTTTCCTCGACCACCACGGCCTTCCGCACCAGCGCCTCGATGAACGGGCGTTGCTGGACCGCGTCGCCGGCGCGCTGGAGGACGGCAAGGTCGTCGGCTGGTTCCAAGGCCGGCTGGAATTCGGGCCTCGAGCACTGGGAGCCCGCTCCATCCTCGGCGACGCGCGGAACGAGCACATGCAGTCGACGATGAACCTGAAGATCAAGTTCCGGGAGTCGTTCCGCCCGTTCGCGCCCGCCGTGCTCGCCGAGGACGCGAAGGACTGGTTCGAACTGGACCAGGAGAGCCCGTACATGCTGCTGGTCGCGGACGTCTCGCCGGGGCAGCGCGTGCCACCCGCGGAACCGGAGACCGCGACCGGGCTGGCACTGCTGCACCAGCGCCGCTCCACCATCCCGGCGGTGACGCACGTGGACTCGTCGGCGCGGATCCAGACGGTGGGCGCCGAAGCCGAGCCGCGCTACCGGCGCCTGCTCGAGGTGTTCAAGGAGCGGACCGGCTGCCCGGTGCTGGTGAACACCTCGTTCAACGTCCGCGGGGAACCCATCGTCAACACCCCGGCCGAGGCGTACACGTGCTTCATGCGCACCGACATCGACCTGCTCGCCCTCGGCGGTTTCCTGCTGGACAAGGCGGAGCAGCCCGCCTTCACCGAAGAAACCGACTGGCGGGACCACATCCCCCTCGACTGAGCACCGGGAGCAGCCGTGCGCACCGTCCTCCTCGCGGTCTTCTACTACCTCGTCCTCACCCCGGCGAGCCTGCTGATCCGCCTGTTCCGCGACCCCCTGCGGCGCCGCGCCGACCCGGGTCGCACCACCTACCTGATCAGCAGCGGCGGCTCACAGCCGATGGTCGGGATCCGCGGGGACGCGCAGTGTCGCCACCGTCGCGCCGCCCAGGGCGAGGAGTAGGACAACGGCGAGGAAGACCTGCCCGTGCAGGCCGAGCACGAACAGGGTCTGACCGGCGAATTCCGGGTCGTGGGTGGCGGTGCCGGGGAACAGCCTCGCGCCGACCATGCCGAGCCAGGGAGTGGCCAGGATGGCGGCGGCGCACAGCAGCCGGCCTCGCGGGTTCCGGGCTCGCCGCGCGACCAGGAGCAGACTGAGGGTGCCGAGGAGCACCGTCATCACGATGTACTGGGCGTCGTGGAACTTGGCGTGGGGAGGCCACGCGGGGTTGAAGGCGTGCTGCGCGGCCAGGTCGGGGATGACCAGGTCGGCGAGTACGGCACCGACCGTGGTGATCACTCCGACGAGGGCGATCACGATTCGGGGGAAGAGCATCCGACCGGCCTTTCGAAGTGTGCTGGGCGGTTTCAGAGCGTCCAGGTGTAGGCGGACGTGACCGAACTGGCGAAAAGCGAGTTCGGCAGGCGGGGAAGCGCCACGTCCCGCAGAGCGGTCAGGGGCGGGGACGTCCAGTGCGCGGGAGCACCCGCCTGGCGGGAGCGGCGGGCGATCAGCTGGGTGCGCGGCCGGCGAACGCGGTCGTATTCCTCCAGTCCCGCGCGCACGCCGAGGGTGTCCACCGCCGCGGCGAGCGTGACCGCGTCCTCCAGTGCCTGGCAGGCGCCCTGCCCCAGGTTGGGGGTCATCGCGTGCGCGGCGTCCCCGAGCAGCGCGACGTTCCCGGAGACGTAGGTGTCCAGTTCGGACAGTTCGTAGGTGTCGTGCTGCGACACCGCGTCCTCGCGCGCACTGGTCAACAAGGCCGGGATGGGCTCGTGCCAGCGCGCGAACCGCTCTCGCAGCCGGTCCAGGCCCGTGCGGGAGCCGGCCGGGGCATTGGCCATCAGGTAGCAGTAGATGCGGCCGTCGGGCATCGGCACGTGCCCGAACCGTTCGCCCCTCCCCCAGGTCTCCGCGCTCACCGCGATGGGGTGAGGTGTCGTGATGAGGCGCCAGGTGGTGTAGCCGACGTAGTGCGCGCCCGGCACGTGTGGCCAGACCGACCGGCGCGTCACGCTGTGCACGCCGTCCGCGCCCACCACGAGATCCGCCGTCGAGGTCCCGCCGCTGTGCACGACCGTGCCGTCAGGGCGGACCGAGTGCACCTCGGTGCCCGGCCGCAGAGCCGGTGCGGCCACGGCCGCGCGCAGCAGGTCGATCAGGGCGGCCCGGTGCACGGTCACCCACTGGCCGAAGCGGCGTTTCAGGTCGTCGACGTCGTTGCGGATCAGCCACCTCCCGTCCGTGCGGCGGACGCCGGCGAGCGGATCGGCCAGGCCGCCGGAGCGCAGGGAATCGCCCAGGCCCAGTGCGTCCAGCGCGCGAAGGCCGTTGGGCTGGATCGACACCCCCGCACCGATTTCGGTGAACTCGGGAGCGCGTTCGAGGACCTCCACCTGCCAGCCGCGCTGCCCGAAGGCGACGGCCGCCGCCAGCCCGCCGATACCGCCTCCCACGATGACCACCTTCATCTCCGGTCTCCCTGCCACTCGGACTTCACGAGCACTCCTTAATGCTTCTAAGTTATCTTAGAGGCATTAAGGAACCATAGATGATCTAGGGTGTCAACGGTGCTACCCGAGCGACAGAGGAGTGGGATGTCCGCACAGACCGGCAACCGGCGCGACAGGCTGCGCAAGACCGCCTTGGCGGAGATCCACGCGGCGGTGCGCAAGCTCCTGGTCGACCAGGGACCGGCGGCGGTCACCATCAACGCGGTCGCCAGGGAAGTGGGCATGAGCGGGCCCGCGCTGTACCACTACTACTCCGGCCACGACGCGCTGATCGGGGCGGTGACCGCGGACTTCTTCCGCGAACTGGCCACCACCATGGAACAGGCCCGCGACGCCCACGCCGGCGCACCGGCCGGCGAGCGCATACTCGCGGCCTGCCGGGCCATGCGCGCCTGGGCCATCGCCCACCCGGCCGAGTTCGGCTGGATCTTCGCCAGCCCCATCACCCCGGCGAACCGGCAACCGGACTCGGAACGCCACCAGGCAGGGCAACGGTTCGAGCAGGTCCTGCTGGACCTCACCGTCGAACTGTGGGAGACGAACCCGTTCCCCGTACCCGACCCGGCCGACCTACCCGCATCGCTGCGCGAGCAGCTGACCACCTACTCCGCCACCATCGGCGGACGGCTCCCACCCGAAGCCGCGCACGTCTTCCTGTCCTGCTGGACCCGGCTGTACGGCCTGCTGTGCATGGAAGTCCTGCACCAACTGGACTTCGCCTACTCCGATCTGGAACCCGTCTTCGAAGAATGCCTGCGCGACCTGACCCGCATCCTCGGCCTCGACCGATCGGCCGCCTGACGCGCACCAGGAATCCTCGGCCCACACCATCGTCGAGCGCTCAGGCCGAACCGTGCAGTAGTCGGCGTCTGAGAGTGAGACCGCGGTGGTCACCGAGGTGACGCGGCAGGCACGGTGATCGGTGGCAGCATCGCCGTCGGCGACGAGTCTGCGCTGAGTCGGCCGCCGTTCAGGTCTTTTGCAGCGCTCGCGTCGTGGGCCAGGTGCGGTGGCGGGCGTCGATGGTGAAGGCGTGCGTGTGCCGCCAGCCGCCGGTGGGGACCGGTTCCGCGTCGGCGAGGTGGTCATCGTCGGCGGGCACGTCGAAGTGCACGTGGGTGAGGATTTCGGGGTCGCGCCTCGGCCACAACACCACTGCGGCGACGGTCCCACCGAAGGCGAGCACGCCCAGCGCGATCCAGCCCGCGGTGAACCCGAACGTCGTCACGCCCCAGCCCGCGATCGGGTAGCTGAGCAACCAGCACGCGTGCGAGAGCGAGAACTGCGCGGCGAAGATCGCCGGACGATCCGCCGGGGCGCTCGAGCGCCGCAACACCCGGCCCACCGGGGTCAGCACCAGCGCCACACCGGCCCCGAACACCGCCCACACCACCAGCGCGACCGGCCACCGCCACTCCCCACCGTCCACAGCGGACAAACCGAGCGCACCGGCCATCCCGGCGCACGACACCGCCGCACCGGTGGTCATCACCGTGCGCTCGGCGAGCCGGTCCAGCACCTTCGGCAGCGCCAGTGCCACCACGATCGTGCCCGCGCCATGGGCCGCCAGCAGGAGCGCGACCTCCGCGTCGGCCAGCCCGAGTGCGTCGTGGACGTAGTTCACCGTGTTGACCATGACCACCGCACCGGCACCCGCCACCGCCAGGTCCAGGGCCAGTACCGCCCGCAACCGTGGCGTGGCAACGAAAATCTTCGTTCCCGCCGCGATGCGATCGAGGACTTCCGCCCGAGGACTCGGCTTGGCCCGCGGAATGCACGAGCTCATCACCAGCAGCGCCGAAGCCAGGAATCCCGCTGTGGTGCCGCTGAACAACCAGTGGAAGCTCACCACGCTGAGCAGTGCCGCGGCCAGCACCGGGCTCAGCAACGTTTCCATGCTCGATGCCAGCGACGACGCCGACAACGCCCGCGTGTACTGCTTCTCCTCGGGCAGGATGTCCGGCAGCACCGCCTGGAACGTCGGCGTGAACGCCGCCGACGCCGACTGCAGCACGAAGATCAGCACGTAGACCTGCCAGATCTCGGCGACGAACGGCAACGCCAGCACCACCGCCGCCCGCACCAGGTCCAGCCCCACCAGGAACGCGCGCCGCGGCAACCGGTCCGCGTACGCGCCCGCTATCGGCGCGATCGTCACGTAGGCCACCATCTTGATCGCCAGCGCAGTCCCGAGCACCGCGCCCGCCCGTTCCCCCGCCAGCTCGTAGGCGAGCAACCCCAGCGCGACCGTGGCCAGCCCGGTGCCGGACAACGCCACGACCTGCGCGGCGAACAGATACCGATAATCCCGGTTCGCGAACAACGACGACGCCCGCACACTGCCCTCCCGCGCCCCGGCCCACCTGCCTCCAGCACCGTAACACACATATGAAGAGGTCTTCATTCGTGCTTTCGTGACACCAGAGCAGGTGCCGTACATCAGGGAAGGGGCGGTCCGGGGGTGCGGGCCACCATCGCGGCCGCGGTGATGAGGTCCCAGCCGGGCGCGTAGGGCGTGCTTGACGTGAGTTCGTGGTCGGCATAGCGGTCGAGCAGTTGTTCGACGGACGCGAACACCTCGACGTGGGGGTGATCGGCGGGCACGCGGCAGCAGTGCTTGGCCAGGTCGAGCATCTGTTCCGGCCCCTCACCGCGCTTGGTGGCTTCGACACCGGCGGCCAGGTAGACGTAGAGCCGTTCCAGCAGCAGGTCCAGCGGGGGCGGCGGACCGGGCGCCGGTCCCTGGTCGAGCACGTCGGCCCGCTCGACCAGCCGCCGCGCCTGCCCACCCATCACCGACCGGATCTGCGCCGGGTCCAAGCCCGCGTACCGGGCGCAGCGCAGCGCGGCGTGCGCACCCCACAAGGGGGTCGAGTAGGGCAGGTCGCTGCCGAAGAGCACCTGTCCGGGTGGCACCGTGCCCAGCAGCAACACCAGGTCGGTCGGGCTCCACCACGAGGTGTCGAAGAACAGGTTCGGGAAGTCGGCCGCACGACCGGCCAGGCACGACAGGTCGGTGAGCCCGGCGTGCGCGACGATGAAGCGGAGTTCGGGGCGATCGGTCAGCAGGTCCGTCAGGCTGTCCCCGAACGGCTTGTTCTCCGGCCCCGCGTGCGCCAGGACCGGCAGGCGCCGAGCTTCGGCCAGGTCGAACACCCCGGTGAGCCGCTCGTCGTCGATGGTGAACTCGTCGCTGGCCGGGTGCAACTTGATCCCCGCGGCACCGCGTTCGACGCAGCGATCCGCCTCCCGGACCGGGTGGTCGTGGGGCGAAATCCGGCAGAACGGGACGAGGGCCGGGTCGTCGGCCGCCACGTCGATCACCTTGTCGTTGGCCGCGGAGTAGCCCTCCGGCTCGCTCAACGGGAACACCGCGGCGCGGGCGCCGACGCGGGCCAGTGCCTCGCGCAGTTCGGGCAGCTCGGCGTGGAAGCCACTCGGGTCGTTCTGCCCGATGTGGGTGTGGATGTCGAACAGGTCGATCCCGGGGGTTTCCCGGAGCAGGATCTCCAGCCACGGCTGGACGAGCGCGTCGGCGTACATCGGCTTCAGGTACCCAGGCCGAGGCCGTTCAGTCCACCCGGCGCAGGGAACACTTGTTTTCCGGAGGCCGTCCCGGGTACGCGGAGTGCACTGTGGACGGGAGGGCGCGTGAAAATCGCCAATGGACGCCTGGCCACCGGCCTGCGCCCGCATCGGACTCAACGTGGGCTGCACCACCGAAATGGTGGACCGCATCGAACAGCGCGCGGAGCACCACGCACGGGCCACCGGCGGTCCGATCGTCCTGTTGGGACAGAGCCGCGGTGGCTGGCTCGCCCGCCTCCTCGCGAGCCGACGGCCTGATCTGACGCGAGCGCTGGTGACGGCGGGCAGTCCGGTGCTCGATCCCCTCAGCGCGAATCCGCGGGTGATCCGCCATGCCCGGATGCTCACCAAGCTCTCCGCGATCGGCCTACCCGGTTTGCTGGACGACGAATGCTTCAGCGGCCATTGCTACGAGAAGCATGTCCGGGCACTGGCCGCGCCCCTGCGGCCCCACCGTCGGACACCCGCAGTTCCCCCGGCCAGCCACCGGGGTCCGCGGGAGTCCAGGACAGCACTTGGCGCGCCGGGTCGAGAACAACCTCGTAAGCCGACTCGCCACCATCACCAGCCGCGACGTGGACCGTGCCGCTCCCGACGCACACGTCGATCTGCCCGGAGTCCACCAGCCGCACCGAGCCGGGCAGCCAGGCAGGCACGTGGGTCACGTCCGCGGCGGTGTTGAGCACCAGGTCGGCCGGCGCGGCGATCGACCGCTGCCGGGTGAGGAGGTTGTCCTTTCGTTCAGCCATGCCCCTGGCATACCCGGTGTACGGCCTCGGCGAACGTCAACGTCACCGCGAGGTGCCGCGGTTCTACGCCTGGACGGGGTCGGCTTCCCTGCGCGCGAGCTGTTTCGGCTCGGCGCGCAGCAGGATCAGCGACGCGGCGGTGAGGACGAAGACAACGGCGAAGGCCAGGTACAAGCTCCGCGGCGTCCACCCGGCGTCAAGCAGGGCACCGGCGACCGTGGGCGACAGGATGGCGCCGATCCGGCCGATGCTGATCGCCGTGCCGACGCCGGTCGCGCGTACTCCGCTGTCGTAGACGACGGGGGTCAGGGCGTAGAGGCCCGCGACGCAGCCGTTGACGAACAGCCCGATCAGCGCGCCGGCGGCGAAGGCGCTGGTCAGCGAGCCGAGCGCGGCCAGGAACAGCGCCAGCATGGCGGCGGTGGCGAGGAGGTAGACGATGAGGACGGTGCGCAGTGGCCAGCGGGCGGCGAGCGCGCCCAGCGCGGTGGCGCCGAAGATGCCGCCGAGGTTGAGCAGGGTGCCGCCGGTCAGGCCCTGGGTGGCGGACAGGCCCGCTTCGACCAGCAGGGTCGGGGTCCAGCTGGTGACGAAGTAGAAGCCGGCCATGACGAGGAAAAAGGCCGTCCACAGGACCAGGGTGGCGCGGCGCAGCCGTGGTGCGAGCAGCGTCCGGAAGCCCGCGGCGACCCCGGCCGGCGCGGTGGTGACCGTGGGCAGCGCGTCCAGTGGCGGGCGCCCGAAGCGGCGGGCGACGGCGTTGACCTTGTCCAGTGCCCGGTTCGGGCGGCGGGTGAGCAGGAAGTCGAGCGACTCGGGCATTCCGGCGAGCACGAGCGGGATCGCGAGCAGGGTCGCGACACCACCGAAGAGGAACACCGAGCGCCAGCCGAACGCGCCGATCAGCACGACGGCGATCAGCCCGCCGAGGGTGGCGCCGAGGGCGTAGCCGGTGGAGTTGAGGCTCACCGCGAGGCCGCGCCAGCGATGGGAGGCGTATTCGGCGGCGATGGTGTTGCTGCAGGCGAGGATTCCGCCGATGCCGATCCCGGTGAACACGCGCAGCAGCCCGAGCTGGGTCGCCGAGCCGCTCAGCGAGGAGAGCAGCATGCCGGCGCTGACGATCGCGAGGCAGCCGAGGATCAGCGGCCGCCTGCCGACGCGGTCGGCGAACGGCGCGAGGAACAGCGATCCGGCGGCCATGCCGACCAGGCCCGCCGAGAGCAGCAACCCGAGCTGGGCGCCGTTGAGGCCGAATTCGGCGGAGACCGCCTTGCCGGTGAACGCCATGACGAGCACGTCGAAGCCGTCGAGCATGTTGAGCAGTACGCAGACGGCGACGGCCACCCATTGCGAGCGGTGCATGGGGCCTTCGTCGAGGTCGGCGCGCAGGTCCTGGGACATCGTTGTCCTTCCAGTACGTCGAGTGTCAGGCGATCCGGATGCGCAGCGGCAGTGACTCCCACGACCGCAGCGTGTTGTTGAGGTGCCGGCGCGGTGGCGCGGCGGGTTCGAGGTGCTCGACGCGGCGCGCGAGCGCGGTGAGCAGCGCCTCGGCCTCCAGCCGGGCGACGTGCTGGCCGACGCACTGGTGGATGCCCATCCCGAAGCCGACGTGGCCCGAGGGATCACGGCCGAGGTCGAACCGGTCGGCGTCGGCGCCCCAGCGGCGTTCGTCGCGGTTGGCCGCGCCGAGGAACATCAGGATCTTGTGCCCGTCGGGGACGGTCCGGCCGCCGATTTCGATGTCCCTGGTGGCGGTGCGGAAGAAGACCTGGACCGGCGACTCCCAGCGGACGGCTTCGTCGAAGGCCACCCGGGCCAGCGCCGGGTCGGCGCGCAGGCGCGCCCATTGACCGGCGTGGGTGGCGAAAGCGTGCAGGAGCGCGGAAAGGCCGTGCACGGTGGTGTCGACCCCGGCCGAGAGCAGCGATCGCACGATCAGCGGCGCCTGCTCGGGCAGGATGTCGCCGCGGTCGGCGGCGGCCCAGATGTCGGCGCCGAATCCTTCGGGGGCGAGTACCTCGCGGCGGCACTGCGCGGTCGTCCATGCCAGCAATTCGCCCGCGCGGGGCTCGCCCGCTTCGATGAGGTGGTTGTGCGGGCCGAAGCTGTTGAACAGGTGGTCGCCGTAGGGCAGCAGGTTTTCCCGTCCCTGCGCGGGAATGCCGACGGCGTCGGGGAAGACCCGCAGCGGGAAGGACTCGGTCAGCTCGGGCACGGCGTCGATTTCGACGGTGCCGGACCGATCGCCGAGCACTTCGTCGACCAGGGCTTCGGCTTCAGAACTCCACTTCTCACGGAGCGCGCGCAGGGCCCGGGGCGAAAGGATCTTCTGCAGGACCCGTCGCGGGGCGTCGTGGCGCGGCGGGTCGGCTTCGAGGAGCAGGCTGGGCGGGCGCCACGGCGGCTCCTTGCGGAAGTTCGCCAGCCCGACCCCGGCACCGGACTGGAACCCCTGCCAGTCCACGAGTGCGGCGTGCACCTGCTCGTAGCGGGCGAAGGCGAGGATGTCGTAGGTGCTCAGGTGGACGACGGGTCCGGCGTCGCGCAGGGCGCGCTGCAGCGGGATCGGGTCGGCGAGCACCTCGTCGCAGAACGGGTCGGCGTCGGTGGCGGGCGCGGTGGCGGACAGCTGGGTGGTCACCGTGATCACTCCATTGTGGATGGTGAAAGTGCGGGCGGGCCGGGGTCAGAGGTCGAGGACGAGCCGCTCGCCGAGGGCGCGGGACACGCACGGGAACATGCAGTCCCCCGCCTGCTGCTCGTCGTCGTCGAGGATCGAGTCGCGGTGGTCGGGCCGGCCGGCCAGCACGGTGGTCTCGCAGGTGCCGCAGGTGCCCTGCCGGCAGGAAGACAGCACGTCGACGCCCGTCGACGCGACGGCCTCCAGCACCGTCTGGTCCGGGCCGACGACGACCGTCCGGCCGGATCGGGCGAGGGTCAGCTCGAACGAGGTGTCGTGGCCGCCCGCGGCGCGGTCGCGGGCCGTGAAGCGCTCGGTCCGCACCGCCTGCCTTGGCCAGCCGCTGGTCGCCACGGCGATCGCGTCGAGCAGCGGCCCCGGACCGCAGGCGTAGACCTTGGTGTCCTCCCGCGGCTCCCCGAGGAATCGCGGCAGGTCCAGCAGCCCGACCTCGTCCTGGGGCGCGATCCGCACCCGCTCGCCGTAGCGGACCAGCTCGTCGAGGAACGCCATCGACTTCCGCGTGCGGCCGCCGTAGAGCAGGCTCCAGTCGGCTTCGAGCAGGTCCGCCTGCGCGATCATCGGCAGCAGCGGCGTGAGGCCGATGCCGCCCGCGACGAAGAGGTAGCGCCGGGCCGGCACGAGCGGGAAGTTGTTGCGTGGCCCGCCGAGCCCGATCAGCTCACCCTCGCGCAGGGTCTCGTGGACGTAGGCCGACCCGCCGCGGCTCGCCGGTTCGCGCAGGACTCCTACGCGGTAGGAGCGGGCGTCCCACCGATCGCCGCACAGGGAGTACTGGCGAGTGCACCCGTTGGGCAACACCAGGTCGATGTGGGCGCCCGGCGCCCAGTCCGGCAGCCGCCCGCCCGCGGGGTCGGTGAGCACGAGGCTCACGACGCCGTCGGCTTCGGCGTGGATGGCCGCGACGCGCGCGGTGCCCGCGTTCGCCCGCTCCCGGCTTTGCTTGACGTGAACGACTTCGGTCACCTGGCTACCTCCCGTGGGTATTACGGAAGGATGCGAACCAGCGTCACCCTTGAGAAGGGCATTCTCAATGAATGGATGACCGGGCGAGCGCGCGGGAGATGGCACGGGCCGCCGTGCGCAGCACGGGGACCAGCGCGAACGCGTCGGTTTCCCGCGGCACGATGACCGACAGGGCCGCCGCGACCGTGTCCTCGCTCCCCCGGATCGGCACGGCGACGCCGGTGGCCTCGGCGTGGATGTGCCCTTCGGCGATCACGTGCCCGGTCCGGCGCGCCGCGGCCAGTACCCGGCGCAACGCGTCGGGGTCCGCGATCGTGTGCTCGGTGTAGCGGCGCAGGGGACGGCCGAGGATCCGCTGCCGCACCGCGGGCGGCGAGTGCGCGAGCAGCACGAGCCCGGACGAGGACGCGTGCAGGGGCAACCGGCCGGCGATGTCGGTGTAGTTGATCACCGCGCCGGGCGCGGACAGCCGCTCCACGAAGAGCACTTCGTCCCCGTCCAGGACGCTCAATTGCACGTGCTGGCCCACCACGTGGTGCACGTCTTCGAGGAACGGCATCGCCGCTTCCCGCAGCGACAACGCGGGTGAGGCGCGCTGGGCCAGCTCCCACAACCGCATCCCGACGCTGACCCGGCCGTCCGGTTCCCGCGCGAGGAGACCGTGCCCGACGAGTTCGGCGACCAGCCGCGACGTGGTCGCGATCGGCAGGTCCGCCGCGCGGGCGATCTCGGTGATCGTCCACGAACGACGGGACGCGGTGAAGACCTCGATGATCCGGACCACGCGAGTGAGGACGGACTCCCCTGTGGCTACCCTGGGCATGTCGAGCAGTCTGCCGCACGGCGGCGCTCCACGCCGGGCCCTGTCATCACCGAGACCCCGTCAGTACCCGCGCGCGATCCAGTCGGACAGGTGCGGTGCCTCGGTGCCGACCGTGGTGGCGTCCCCGTGTCCGGTGTGGACACGGGTCTCCTCGGGCAGCTTGAGCACCCGGTCCCGGATCGAGCCGATGATGGTCGGGAAGTCGGAGAACGACCGGCCGGTGGCGCCGGGACCGCCGGAGAACAACGTGTCGCCGGAGAACAACGCCTTCGCCTCCGGCAGGTGCAGGCAGATCGAGCCGGGCGAGTGCCCCGGGGTGTGGATCACCTCGAGTTCGGTGCCCGCCACCGCGATCCGCTCGCCGTCGCCGGTCTTCCAGAAGGCCTGCCCGGGGTGGGTCATCTCCCATAGTTCCTGGTCACCGGGGTGCAGCAGCACGGGCGCGTCCAGGTCCTTGCCGAGTCGGGGCGCGACGGTAACGTGGTCGTTGTGGCCGTGCGTGCACACCACCGCGACCACGGTGCGCCCGCCGACCGCGCCGGTGATCGCGGCGTCGTCGTGGGCGGCGTCGATGATCACCACCTCGTCGTCGTCACCGACGAGCCAGACGTTGTTGTCCACGTCCCAGGTGCCACCGTCGAGGGCGAACACTCCGGTGGTGACGACGCGCTCGATCCTCAGCTCGCCGCTCACCAGACCACCACCGAGCGCAGCACTTCACCGGCGTGCATCGTGTGGAAAGCCTTCTCCACATCGTCGAGGCCGATGCGCTCGGTGACGAACTTGTCCAGCGGCAACCGGCCCTGCAGGTGCAGGTCGACCAGCACCGGGAAGTCGCGCTCGGGGAGGCAGTCGCCGTACCAGGACGACTTCAGCGCGCCGCCGCGGGAGAAGAAGTCGAGCAGCGGCATCTCCAGCCGCATGTCCGGGGTCGGCACGCCGACGAGCACGACCGTGCCCGCGAGGTCGCGTGCGTAGAACGCCTGTTTCCAGGTCTCGGGGCGGCCGACCGCGTCGATGACCACGTCGGCGCCGAAGCCGCCGGTCAGCCCGGCCACCGCCTCGACGACATCGGCGCCGGTCGCGTCCACCGTGTGCGTGGCGCCCAGTTCGACGGCCCATTCGAGCTTCTTGGCGTCGCGGTCCACCGCGATGATCGTCGACGCGCCGGCCAGGCGCGCACCGGCGATGGCGGCGTCACCGACCCCGCCGCAGCCGATGACCGCCACCGAGTCGCCACGCCCCACCGCGCCGGTGTTGACCGCCGCGCCCAGCCCGGCCATCACGCCGCAGCCGAGGAGTCCCGCGACCGCCGGGTCGACGGCCGGATCCACCTTGGTGCACTGCCCGGCGTGCACGAGGGTCTTGTCGGCGAAGGCGCCGATGCCCAGTGCCGGGGTCAGCTCGGTGCCGTCGAGCAGGGTCATCTTCTGACCGGCGTTGAAGGTGTCGAAGCAGTACTGCGGGCGGCCACGCTTGCAGGCTCGGCACTGCCCGCACACCGCGCGCCAGTTCAGGACGACGAAGTCGCCCGGCGCCACCGACTCGACACCCTCGCCGACGCTTTCGACCGTGCCCGCGGCCTCGTGGCCCAGCAGGAACGGGAATTCGTCGTTGATGCCGCCCTCGCGGTAGGTCAGATCGGTGTGGCACACCCCGCACGCGGCGACCGCGACGACGACCTCGCCCGGTCCGGGATCGGGCACCACGATGTCGGTGAGCTCGACCGGAGCGCCCTTCGACCGCGCGATCACACCGCGGACCTGCTGTGGCATGGGGTTCATCCTTCGTTCGGCGGAGAAGCATGCACGTCGATGCATGCCGTCCGTGACGGTAACCCGCCGGACCGTGCTCGCGGCCTGGTCGTCAGGCCAGTAAAACCTCGACCTCCGGCCAGTTAAGCTGCCTGGGATGCCCACCTCCCCCGAAGTCGAGCTCACCTCGCTGCGAGAGGTCATCGACGGCCCGCTGCACGAGATCGCCCGCCGCCTGTCGCGGTTCCTGGCCGAGCGCTGGCCGCACACCGCTCTGGTCATCTTCACCCGGGAGTGCACCGGGCGCCCGCGCAAGGTCGCCGGCGCCACGCAGATGCTCAACAAGGTCACCATCGCCGAACTCGAGGCGCTCAAGGCCACCGTCGGCCCGGGGCACCCGCTCAGCACGACCGCCTCGATCGCCGGCGCGTCCCGCACGGTCTGGGTGGTGCGCGATGCCGCCGACCTGCTGCTGGTCCTGGTCCCGCGCACCGCAGGCCGTCGCTTCCCCGAGCCCGCACTGCTGTCCGCGATCTTCGGACTGGTCGCGACGTCCATCCGGCAGCAGGTGGCACAGGCCAGCCCGGACTACCTCGCCGAATCCCGCGCGGCCTCGAGCGAACGAGAGCGCACGATCGCTGAACTGGCGGCCGCCCACGAAGCCGCGCTCGTCGCGATCCTGACCCCGCTGCGCTCGACCGGCCTCGACGACAGCCGCGCCCGCCTCGCCGCGGCCGACTCGGCGTCCGCCGCACTGCTCGATCTGCGGACCGCGCAGAAGTCCGATCAGGCTTTGTCCGAAGAGGCCCCACGAGCCGCGTTCACCCGCCTGCGCAAGGACATCGGGCCGATGCTGCGCCACCACGACGCGCACATCGAATTCGTGGCCCCCTCCGGAACCGGGCGTCCGCTGCCCGGCGAGGTGGCCCACGCCGCGCGCGCGATGACGCGGACCGCTGTTCTGGCGTTCACCGCCCAGACCACGTTGGCACGCCTGCGGATCGCCTGGACGAGCGACCACGCGTCCCTGCTCGTCGACGTCCGCGACCAGGGCTCCGGCGACGTCGACATGACGACGCTCCGGCGGCAGCTGCAGGGCCGGGCCCACACCCTGGGCGCGACCCTCGACCTCGACGCCGCACCCGGCTGGGGCAGCCGGGTCACCATCTCGCTGCCGCTCGATCCCCCGGCCGACCCCTCCAGCGAATCGCGGCTGACCACTTTGAACCGCCGGGAACACGAAGTCCTCGCCCTGCTCGCGCAAGGAATGCGCAACAAAGCCATCGCCGCAGAACTCGGTATCACCGAAAGCACCGTGAAATTCCACGTCACCGGCGTACTGCAGAAACTCGACGTCACCTCTCGCGGCGAAGCAGCCGCTCTCGCCCTCACCGCGGGCATCGGAACACCGGCCAGCAAGTCCAGCGTGAGCCCGTGACCGCGTAGTGCACCGAATCCGCCGAGGAGGTCCGGACAGAGGTCGGCGAGCGGCCGTCCGGATCTGCTCGGCAGTCGGGTGGAGACGCTGAACCGGACCACCGGTCAAGCCGTAGACAGTGGCAGACTTCGTTCCCGCACGAGGAAGGGAATCCGGTTTGCCGCTCCCCTTGAGCCGGTCGCCGAGCACGGGAGAGGCCGTCCCGGAGGATCTTGCGCCGACAGCGAGTGCACGACGGCGGTGGTGGCTCGTGCTCGTCGTGGTCGTGCTCCTCGTCCAGATGGCGGTCGCGATGATCACGGCCGCCGTGGAGCAGACGCCGACCATCGACGAGCCGGTCTACGCGGGCACGGCCGTGGTCTACCTGGAGCAGCACAGCCTGCGGTACAACCCGGAGCACCCCCCGCTGGGCAAGCTGATCATCGCGGCCGGTCTGGCCTTCTCCGACGCGCGCCTCGATCCCGCCTTCGACGGTGACCAGACACAGCTCGGCAGGCACGTGCTCTACGAAGCGGGCAACGATCCAGGACGGCTGTTGCTCCTGGCGCGGCTGCCGGTGGTCGTGCTGACGCTGCTCTTCGGCCTGGTCGTCTTCGCCTTCGCCCGGGAGCTGAGCGGCCCGGTCGGCGGGCTGGTGGCACTCGCCTTGTACACGTTCTCCCCCGACCTCATCGCGCACGGATCGCTGGCCACGCTCGACGTGCCGGCCGCCGGTTTCCTGCTGACGTCGGTCTGGCTGCTGTGGCGGGCCCGGCGCCGTCCCGCCTTGTGCCTGCCTCTCGCCGGGCTTGCCCTCGGTGCGGCCCTGGCCACGAAGATGAGCACCCTGGCCGCCGTTCCGGTGCTGTTGCTCCTGGCCGCACTGTCCATCTGGGACAACCGCCGCACACACGACCTCCCATCGGGCCGGCTCTTCGGGCTCGTCGCCGTCATGTCGGTGATCGCCGTCGCCGTGGTGTGGGCCGCCTATTTCGCCGTGGATCCGCGGCTGCACTGGGAAGCCCCGGCGGACCTGCCAGCCGCCCACGGCCTTCGCGCGCTCGTCGACTGGCTGCCCTTGCCCGAGCCGTACCGGGACGGCATGCGCGTCCAGTTCCGGTTCGAGGACCAGGTCTGGGGCGGGTTCCTGTTCGGCACGCACTACCTCGGTTCGCTTTGGTACTACCTGCCCGCCGCGCTGCTGGTGAAGACACCGCTGGGCATGCTGGCGCTCTGGCTGGCCGGTGCCGTCGTGCTGGTGTCCGTTCCCCGGCTTCGCCCGGCGTCGCCCTATGTGCTCGTTCCCACGGCCGTCCTGCTGACCGCGGCGATGACCGGTGCCCGCGACCTCGGCGTGCGGTACGCGATCTTCGTCCCGATGTTCCTGGCCGTCGCGGCGGCCGGAGTGGTCGCCGTCCGCCGGCGGTGGGCACACGTCGCGACCGCGCTCCTGCTCGTCTTCGCCGCGTCCAGTTCACTGTGGACGTTCCCGTACTACCTGCCCTACTCCAACGAAGCCTTCGGCGGTCCGTCGAAAACCCATCTGCGCCTGCACGACTCGAACGCCGACTGGGGCCAGGACCTCGGCAGGCTCGCGGATCGCCTGGAGCAGCGCTATCCCGGCGAGCGGATCTGGCTCGTCTACAAGGGCAGCGGCCTGCCCGCCCACTACGGCATCGACGCCGCCGACCCGCTCACCACGCCCCCGGGCGAGGTGCGGGGCCTGCTCGTCGTGTCCCATTCCGCCGCCGCCAAGGCGAATGACCGACTGGCCGCGCTGCTCGGCACCAGCACACCGATCGACGAAGTCGGCCACTCCATCGCGATCTACCGGCGATCATGACCGAAGACCACCCGTGGCGTCCGCGGGTCGTCTAGCATCCGGACATGGACAGGTCCGAAGAGGACGAACTCGTCATCGAGTTCTCACCCGCCTTGGTCGCGGTGCTGCTGGCCGCGGAACGCTCGAAGGGCGCTCCTCTCACGGAAGAAGAGGTCCTCGGCATCCGTGACGGGGCGACCTGCATCCGCGTGCCGGTGTCGCTGGCCGGGGCGATGGCGGAACAGCGCGGATACCCCGACCTCGACCCCGAACAGTGCTGGGAGCAGTGGCAGGCCGTGCGCACCGAGCTGACGGACTGACCGTGAATGCCGACCCCGATCCGGGCCCCGCGCTCTCTGTCCAGGCTCGCGCACTGGCACGCACGGATTTCGCGGCGAAGTGGTACCGCTGGTGCGATGCCCGGCGCGACTGGTCCGCGGAAGCGGCGGGCACCTACGAGGACGACTCACTGCTGACCGCGAGTGGCGCGTTCGCCCCGCTTCCCACGAGCGAGTTCCTCCATGCCTACCGGTCGGCCGGGGCCGAAGTCTCGCGGGGATCCCGATTTCCGGGCCCGCGCCACCGATCATTCACCGTGGAGGTCGCCGCGGGGCAGACCGTGTGCAGCTTGGCGATCCGGCTCGGGCGGGGGATCAACTCCCTGGAGTGCGACCTGGTGGTGCTCGTGAACGGCGAGCCGCAGGGCACGCCCGAGATGCTGCACGCGATCGCGCGGGACATCCTCCGGTCCCGCGGCGAGCCCGACCCGGATCCGAGCGCTCCTTACCCCAGGCCGATCATCGGCAGCCGCAGCCAGCTGGAGGTCGTCTCCCGCGAGGTCGTCGACGTCCTGGACCAGGTCGCCCACCACCGTCGGCTGGAGATATAGGGCTACCCGGGCAGGCACCACGCCCCGGCGGGGGTGAGTGGGGCCGTTCAGCGGCCTTCGCTTTCCCTGCGAGCCTTGGCTCCCCGGCGGCGCAGTTGAAGCCGCTCGGTCCAGTTGTAGAGCACGTCGTAGCCTGCGACGCCGATCCCGATCAGCCCCAGGATGCCGGTGATCACCGAGGCCGGGATCAGGTCCAGCACCGAGCACAGCACGGCCACGCCCAGCAGGACGGCGCCGATACCCAGGTTCCACTTGCCAATGCCACTCATACCGCCTGCTCTCCGGGCAGCGCACGCCGCCCGCTCGTTTCGTTTTACCGTGCTTCGTGGATCACCGGTCAGCCGGGGGTGATGCCGTAGTGCTCGCGCACCTCACGGAGATTGGGCGGACCGTTGAACCCCAGATCGCCCGCGCTGACGATGATCGACGGGTCCCCCGTTTTGAACTTCTGCGGCACCGACCAGCGGTCCTCGAGGTCCGGCGACGCGGCGTAGGCCCTCAGGATCGCGTCCATCACCTCGATGGCCTTGCCTTCGCTGTCCGCCTCGATCACCACGTCACCGCGTTGCCAGCCACCACCGAACTGGTCACTGCAGTCCCACGTCGCGGAGGCCACGCCGTCGACCGACATCGTCACCGCGGTGAACGCCTCCTCGCACCGGTCGGCCGAACACCCCGAGACGGGCACCACCAATCCCACCACCACGGCGGGCAGCCACCACGTTCGCCTCACCGAGGCCGGTCCTTCCCGTAGCGGTCGCGCAGTTCACGAATGTTCGGCACGCCAGAGAACCCGGCGGCCCCCGCGCCCACCACGATCGACCCGTCCTCGCTCCGGTACTGCTGCGGCGTCGACCACCGGGGTTCCAGGCGCGGCTCGGCGGCGAACGCCGGCAACAGCGCGTTCACGATGCGAATCGCCTCCTCGCGCGACGAAGCCCGCAGGACCACCTTGCCCCGTTGCCAGCCACCGCCGAACATGTCGCTGCAGGCGAACTCGGCCGACACCACCCCGTCGACGGCGAGCGCTGTCTCGGCGAACGCGTCCTCGCAGTCCGAGTTCCGCGCCTTTCCCAAGCTGAGCAGTACGGCGAGCGCGCCGCCGACCGGTCCTGCTTCGGACAACCGGTGCACGAGCCGGCGCCTGCGGCGTTCCCAGCGCTTGCCCATCAGCGGAGCCGGGCGGTGGCGCGGACGTCCACGCTGACCCGGATCGTCGAACCGCCCGGCGCGCCACCGCTGCCACCGAACACGGCCGCGATCAGGGCGAACACGAGCAGCGGCAGCAAGATCGTCCGGATCAGCATGGCCCACGGGGCCTTGGCGCCGAGCCGGCCACCGTCCGCGACGCGCACGAGCCGGGTCCCGGCGAGCACCGCGCCGAGCGCGCGGCCGCCGCGGTAGCACAAACCGCCGTACAGCAACGGAACCAGCACCAGGATCGCCACCATGCACAGCACCAGCACCCCGCCGCCGAGGTTCGCCGTGCGGTCCACAAGGGCCAGTACGACGACGCCGACCCCGGCGCAGAGCAGGGACACCGCGATGTCGACCAGCCAGGCCAGGAATGTCCGCCAGAATCCGGCCTCGACGTAAGGGGTCCCGTCGCCGAACGTTTTCAGCCGCTTGGGCACGGCCCGCGGCACCTGCTCCGCTTGCACGGTCATGGTCCTGCTCCCCCATCAGAAAACTTTTTGCCGAACGTATCGGAGGTGGCTCGCGGACGGTGTGGTCCGATCGACCCCTTGACACCCTCCCGGGATCCGGGGTCAGGAACGGGTGGTTCCGTCGATGGCGCTGACCGACACGCCGGTCGTCACCGCGAGCACGGTGTTGCCGCAGCGCACGAGGTCGCCGACCACCAGCGCGGCCGGTTCCCCGACCCGTTCGCCGTTGTGGAAGGTTCCGTTGCGAGAGCCCAGGTCCGTCAACACCAGCCCGCCCGTTCCTGGGGTGATTGCGGCGTGGCTGCGGGACACGGCGCCGTCGTGCCGCAGGGCGATGTCGGCGCTCTCGTCCCGGCCGATGACCAGGCGGCCCGTCACGGGCAACTCCCGCTGCCGCGCCCGGCCCGTGCCATCGACCCAGGTCAGCAGCGGTCTGCCGGAGGGCTCCGCGCCGGGTGCGGCCACGCGCAGCAGGGTGGCCGTTCCGGCGTGGGCGAGCACGGCGCGTTCCAGTTCGCGCAACGCCGGTCCCGGATCGACGCCCGCCTCCTCGGCCAGCACCTGCCGCGCCTGCCGGTACCGCTCCAGCGCTTCGGCTTGGCGCCCTTCCCGGTACAACGCCACCATCAGCTGACCCCAGAACCGCTCGCGCAACGGCTGTTCCGCGACCAGGCCCTCCAGCTCCCGCACCAGCCCGGGAGCACCGTCCGCGCGCAGGTCGGCGGCGATCCGCGCTTCCAGCGCCTCCCAGCGCATTTCGGCGTAGAGGCGGCGCGCGGGATCGAGCGCGGCGTGATCGGGCAGATCGGCGCAGAACGGCCCGCGCCACAGCTCGAGCGCCCGCCGGTAACCGGCCGCGGCGGCCGTGACGTCTCGTGCCTGGTCGGCGGCCCGCGCCCGGCCGATCGCGTCCTCGACCGCCCGGACGTCGGCACGGACCCCGGTCAGCTGGTACCCACCCGGTCCGTGCCGCAGCGCGCTCCCGTACGCGCCCAGGGTTTGCCGCAGGTGGTGCACGTGGACCTGAACGGTGGCGCGGGCGGCGGGACGGCCGGTGTCGGAGTACACCGCTTCGGCCAGCCGATCGGCGCTCACCGGGGCTCCGCCGGAGGCGGCCAGCACCGCGAGCACCGCGCGCGGCCGCGGTCCGCCCGGCGTCGCGGGTACGCCGTCGACGACCAGCTCGACCGGCCCGAGCAAGCGCACCTCCACCACCACGGCGACGATCATTCCAGGTCCCCGGCCACGGGTTGAAGCGAACTTGAAGCGCGGTGCGATCTACTGTCCGCCATGAGCACCTTGACCGCACTCGAAGAGGTAGCCGACCGGCATGGCCGTGCCGCGCTCTCCGACCCGCTCGTTCTCACCGGCGCGCTGCGCAGCCTTCCCGTTCCACCGGAGGAGGCCGAAATCGGCGCACTCGCCGCCGCGGCGGCCGCCGGTGCGCCCGACCGGATGCGCGCCGTACTGGAGAACGCGGGAAGCCCGGCCGACGCGCTACGGGAAGCGGTAGCGGCCTGCGGTGGTGGCAGTGGCGCGGAATGGGCGTGCGGCCAACTCGGTGCGGCGCTGGGTTATCTCCCCCGTGAAACGCCGGCCGCCGAAGCGCCGACCACCGTGCTGACCAGCGAGAAACCACGGCGCGGCAAGCGGATCGCCGTGGTGGCCGGGGTCGCCGTGGTGGTGGCGGCGCTCGCCACCACCGGCGTGACGCTCGCCCTCAGCGGCGACGGGGAGAACAACGCCGACGGGCCACCGGTCGCGCCGTCCACCACCGTCCCGCTGTCCACCGCTGCGGTGCCGACGTCCGAATCCCCAGCCCCGCCGGAACTTCCCGATCCGAGCGCCGCCTTCACCGATCCACAGTTGCTCGCCGCGGCCAAGCCGTACCTCGGTAACGCCGGCGTTCGCTGCGAGACCGCCGAAGCGGGCGTCGGTGTCCAGGAGAGCGTCACCTGCGAACTGGGCTCGGGCATCATCGCCAGCTTCCGCAAGCTGCTCGACCCCGGTCAGCTCGACGCCCTGCGCCAAGTGCTGCTGACCGACAACGACGGCGCGCGTCCCGGCTCGATCCGCTCCTTGCGGTGGGAGTACGTGCCCGGTCAGCCCGGGATGCGCGCGGGCATCCCGGTGGGCACGCCGCGCGACGGCGACGGCACGCGGATCCGTTTCCTGGAGCCGGAAGAGGGCCTCGCCCGGCTCTACTTCGACGAAGACGCCACGGGGGTGGCCGTGTACATGCAGGCGAGCACCAGCGAGCAACAGGCGCTGCGGGCGTTCTGGGCCGATCCGGACGCGTGATGGACCAGTACAGCGATCCCCGCCTCGCCGAAGTCGTGCGCCGCTTCGGGCGGCACGCGCTCACCGATCCCGTCGCCCTGCGTTCCGCGCTGAACCAGTCGGCGACTGCCCTGACACCGGCCGAAATCGACGCGCTCGTCGCCGCGGTCGGCGATCCAAGCCGCACACGAGAACTGGGCAACACCCAGGACACGCGGACCGCGGCGCCTTCGCTGGATCCGACGGCCTCGGAAAGGCGGCTGACCTGGAGCGGTCCGCAGCAGCGGCCGCCGACCCGCGAGCTGCCCTCGCGCCGCCGCCGAACGTGGCTGATCACCGGGGCCGTGGTCCTGGTGGTGGCCGCGGTCGCGGCGGGTGTGGTGGTATTCGTCCAGAACCAGGCTCAGCCCGCCGCGCCGCCACCCGACCGGTACGCGCTCGACCAGGTGGAAAGCCGCTATCGTGCGCTCGGCGCCCGCCTGCTCGACGGCGCGGTCCGCTGCGCGCAGCAGCCCGCGGAACCCGGTGAGCTGGAACGGGTCGGCTGCGACGCCGGACTGCATTCGCTCACCTTGGTCACCTACGACGTGGCGGGACGACTCGCCGAGTCCCGCAAGCTCGCCGAAGACCCCACCGCGGTGCGCTCGGCCGCGAGTTCCGGGCCGAACGCGGCCTTCGCGATGCGGGAACTGCCTTCGGGCGAATCCACGGTCTACTGGGACGTCGACAGCCCGCGCCCGGTCAGCGCCACGCTCGTCGCGCCGAAGACCGGGCTCCCGGCGCTGGCGGAGTTCTACGACACCCGGCAGTTCGGGGTGCTGAAGCGCCCGGACGTGCCGGGTGCCGCGTTCGCCTCCGGCGCGTTGTGGGACTTCGCGCAGTCGCACGTGATCAACGAGCCGTCCGCGAAGTGCGTCACGGTGCCCGCCACCACCGGCACCGCGGAGACGGTCAAGTGCCCGACGGCCGACGGCGCGATGCTGGTGTTCAGCACCGCCGCGGACCGCGCGGCCCTGACCAGCCTGCGCGCGGAGAACGCCGCGGACGGCGGGGTGGTCCCCGGCAGTGTCGAAGTGCGCACCTGGAACCGGCTGGGCGGGCCGACCGTCGGCCAGTTCATCCGGTTCGTCACCGCCGACGACTTCAGCCCGACGATCTACTTCGACGACGACGCCCGGCTGGTCTACGGCCTGTTCTTCGGCGCGCCCGGATCCTCCCCGGACGCGCTGGCCCAGCGCTGGGAACGAGGGGCGACCTGACGCGTCAGCCGAACCGGAGCCCGGCGAAGAAGTCTTCCACCGCACGGAGATCGGCCGGGTAAGGCGTGCCGACCCGGCCGTCGAGCACGGAAACCGTCGCCTGCCGCTCGTCGGTCCAGGCGAAGCGCGTGGTCGTGCCCAGCACCGTGCAGACGAGCAGACCCCCGCGGCCGTCCCGCGACCAGGACTGCTTGGCGGGCAGGTCGTCCGGGCACCGGCCATCGGTGAGCCCTGCCGGGTCCGCGCCCGCGGCGGTGCGCAGGTAGCCGGTGGCCGCGTCGGTGTCGTCGAGCGCGGCGATGCGGAGTTCACCGACCTCGCCACCGGGCCGGCAGACGACCTGCGCGCGCACGTCCTCGTCCGCCGGGGAGACCGGCTCGCAGCTGAGCCCGGCCGGCGTGCTGAGGGCGACGCGGTCGGTGGCCGACGCGCCCGAGGAGAGCAGGATCGTCGCGGTGACACCGATGGCGGCCACCAAGGCCACGCCCGCCACCGCGGCGGGCCACCAGCGGCGACGCCGGACCGGCCGCTCGGGGGCGGCGTCGGCACGCGAAGGAGCATCGGCGCGGATCGCGCGGATACGGTCGCGCGCTTCACGCACGCTCGGCCGGTCGGCCGGATCCTTCGCCAGCAACGCCCGGAGCAGGGCGTTGACCGACGCGGTCCGCTGGTCCTCGACCAGCAGCTGCGGGATCGGCGCCCGGTCGTGCGCGACGATCACCTCCGGCTGGCTACCCCGGTAGGGCAGGTCGCCGGTCAGCATCACCCAGAGCAGGCAGCCGACGGCGTAGACGTCCGAAGCCGCGGTGGCGGGCGCTCCGTGCAGGCGTTCGGGCGCCATGTAACCCACGGTGCCGATCACCCCGCTGGTCTCCGAGGTGCGGTCGACCCCGGCCGACCGGGCGATGCCGAAGTCGCACAGGTACGCGAAGTCCTCGTCGTGGTGCTCGGCGCGAGGTCGCAGCAGTACGTTGCCCGCCTTGACATCCCGGTGCACCACGCCGATCGCGTGCGCGTCACCGAGCGCGGAGACCACCTGGTCCACCACCGCCAGCGCGCGGGCCGGGTCCATCGGCCCGGCTTCGAGCACGCGGGTCAGATCCGGCCCGTCGACCAGCTGCATGGCCAGGTACAGGCAGCCGTCCACCTCGCCGTGGTCGTGGATGGCCACCACGTGCGGGGAGTCGAGCATGGCCAGCGCGGCCGCCTCGCGGCCGAACCGCTCGCGGTAGACCGGGTCCTCGGCGTACTCGGGCGGCAGCACCTTCAGCGCCACCGGCCGCCGCATGCGGTGCTGCCAGGCGCGGTAGACCACCCCCATGCCGCCGCGGCCGAGCACCCCGTCGATGCGGAACCCACCGAAGTCTTCCCCCACCCGCGGCGACATCCATCCCCCGTTCACGCGACCAGTCCGCAGGCCACTCTAGCCCGGAAGATCAAGCGAAACGGTCCGAACGAGCACGGACGCGGACCCCTGTTCGGTCGCGGTGTGCCGATGGGCCGAGCGGGTAATCACCGGGCATGGATGCGCTGACCGTGTGCCCCGGCCAGAAGAACAGCCTGGCCCTGTCCGACCTCCCCGAACCCGAGCCGGGTCCCGGCGAGTTGCTGGTCGAGGGCCTGGAGGTCGGGGTGTGCGGCACGGACAAGGAGATCGCCGGCGGTGAGTACGGCTGGGCTCCGCCCGGCCGGGAGCGGCTGGTGCTCGGGCACGAGTCCCTTGGCCGGGTGCGCCACGCGCCGCGGGACAGCGATTTCTCCGAAGGTGACCTGGTGGCCGCGGTCGTCCGGCGCCCGGACCCGGTGCCCTGCGGCGCCTGCGCACGCGGTGAGTTCGACATGTGCCGCAACGGCCGCTACACCGAACGAGGGATCAAGGAACTCGACGGCTTCGCCAGCCGGCTGTGGTGCGTGGAGGCCGACTACGCCGTCCGGCTCGATCCCGGGCTGCGTGAGGTCGGTGTGCTGACCGAACCCACCACGGTGGTCGCCAAGGCCTGGGAACAGATCCGGCTGGTCGGGCAACGCAGCTGGTTCGAGCCGCGGCGGGTACTGGTGACCGGCGCGGGACCGATCGGGCTGCTCGCGGCGCTGCTCGGCACGCAGCAGGGGCTCGAGGTCCACGTGCTCGACCAGGTCGCCACCGGCGCCAAACCCGATGCGGTGAAGGCCCTGGGCGCCGAATACCACCACGGGTCCGCCAGCGACGTCGCGGCGCGGATCAACCCGGAGGTGGTCATCGAAGCCACCGGCGCCCCGTCGGTGGTGTTCGACGCGATGTCCGGCACCGCCGCCTACGGCATCGTCTGCCTCACCGGCGTCTCCCCCGCCGGACGCGGCCTTTCAGTGGACGCCGGTGCCCTCAACCGCGACCTCGTCCTGGAGAACGACGTGGTCATCGGCTCGGTCAACGCCAACCTGCGCCACTACCGGCAGGCCGCCGGCGCACTGGCCGAGGCCGACACCACCTGGCTCCGGCAACTGATCACCAGGCGGGTCCCCCTCGACCGGTTCGGCGACGCCTTCACCACCGAACCGGACGACATCAAGGTCACCATCACGCTGGACTGAGCTGTCACAGGTGCGGGAGGACGTCGGTCTTCCAGGCGTCGAAGAAGCCCTCCTGGTCGGGGCCGATCTGCTGGACGTACACCTCGTCGAACCCGGCGTCGCCGAAGGCACGCACCTTCTCCAGGTGTGCCTGCGGATCCGGGCCGCAGGCGAACTGGCCACGCACCATGTCCTCGGTCACCAGCTCGGCCGCGTCGGTGAAGTCGTCCGGGTTCGGCAACGTCGAGGGGAGCTTGCCCGGGAGCAGTTCGTTGCGCCACAAGCGGTGTGCCGTGCGGACACCGTCCGCTTCGGACGGTGCCCAGCAGACCTTCATCCCGCCCTGCACCGGCCGGTCGCCGCCGCCTTCCCGGCGGTACAGCGCCACCGCGTCGGCGTCCGGGGCCACCGTGCAGAAGCCGTCCCCCACCCGGGCGGCGAGCTTGGTGGCGATCGGGCCGAAGGCCGAGACGTAGATCGGCACCGGCTGCTCGGGGCGGGTGTAGATACGGGCGTTCTCGACCGTGTAGTGCTTGCCCCGGTGGCTGGTCAGCTTGCCCGTGTGCAGCGCGCGGATCACCTCGATCGCCTCTTCGAGCATCTCCAGCCGGACGGGCGGCGTGGGCCACGGCTGGCCGGTGACGTGCTCGTTGAGCGCCTCACCGGTGCCCACGCCCAGGGTGAAGCCACCGCGGCACTGGACAGCCGCGGTCGCGGCCGCCTGCGCGACCACCGCGGGGTGCAGCCGCACCAGCGGGCAGGTGACGGCCGTGGTGATCGGCAGCGACGTCACCTGGCTCAGCGCGCCGATCACCGACCAGACGAACGGGCTCTGGCCCTGCTCGTCCAGCCAGGGGTGGAAGTGATCGGAGATCCACAGCCGCTCGAACCCGGCCGCTTCGGCCCGCTGGGCCTGCTCGACCAGCTCCCGCGGACCGAACTCCTCGCACGACAGGAAGTACCCGATGCTCACCATGCCCACGGGCTTCCCGCACCGGCCCCGGCCAAACCGGCACAGTCACCTGGCGCTCCCCGACCGGGTGACAGACCTCCTCAGGCGGGGCTGTCCGCCGGTCACCGAGCGGGGAACGCCGGACATCCGAGTGCTGAACGCTCGCCGCCGCATACCCGCTCCTCAGCTCGACGACCCGCGCTCCGCGATGACGGTGGTTGCGGCCAGCGCCAGCCCGCCGAGGACGAGCGCGAGCAACCCCAGTCCCACGGCCAAGGCGCCACCGACCACACCGTTGCCGGTGCCGGGACCACCGTCCGCAGTGGCCAGGTTCAGCACGCCGCCGGTCAGGGCGATCAGGCCCGTGGCCGAGGCCACCCAGGCTGACTTCCGCGCGACTCGGGCCCGTGCCAGCCCGCCGATGATCACACCGGCCAGCCCCAGCAACGCGGCCGAGGTGGCCCAGAACCGCCCGGCGGTCAGGGTGTAGGCGTCGACGGCGGCCGGTTCGGCCAGTCCGAAGAGGACAGCTGAGTGGATGGACATGGGTGCTCCTTCTCGACTGGATGTCGGCCGAGCATGTCCGCCGGACCCGCCGCGGGGCATCCAGCGGAGGAAGGCAATCCGCACTGCCGCGCACGTCGCACCAACCGCGGGAGTACCGCGTCCGCGGTAGTTCGCTGATCCTTCGTGCGCAGGACTCGCCCGGGCGCGCGTCCGGCTACGGTGCACCCATGCGCAGGCGACCGGACGGGCTCGGACACGGGGCGATCGCCGTCGCGGTCTCGGCGACCCTGCTCGCCGCCGGGCTGTACGGGCAGCACCCCGCCTCGAGCCTCGCCCCGCTGGGCTACGCACTGGTGGTGCTCAGTGGTCTGGCGCTGGCCGCCTCGCGCCGGGCTCCGGTTCCCGTCCTGGCCGTCACCGCATCGTGCGCACTGGGGTACCAGGCCGTCGGTGTCGACGTACCCGCGCTCGCCTACCTCGTCGCGGTGTACGCCGCGGTCCGGGCGGGACACCGCGTCGCCACGGTGGCCAGCGCGGTGCTCATGCTGTTGGCCCTCCCGCTCGCGATCCTGGCCGCGCCAGGTGATCTGGCCGTGGGCGAAGCGTTCACGCACTCCCGTGACGTACTCCAGCTGGCATGGCTGGTCGCCGCCGGTGCGGCGGGTGAAGCACTGCGGCAGGCCGAGCGCCGAGCGGAAGAGGCCGAGCGCACCCGCGCGGAAGCCGCGCGCCGCAGTGCCGACGAGGAACGGCTGCACATCGCCCGGGAACTGCACGACTCACTCACCCACCAGATCTCCGTCATCAAGCTGCAAGCCGAAGTCGCCGTCCACCTGGCAGGCAAACGCGGTGAACCGGTGCCTGAGGCGTTACTGGCGATCCGGGACGCGGGCCGGGAAGCGGCACGAGAACTGCGGGCGACCCTGGAAGCGTTGCGCGACGACGAAAAGAATCTGCCGCACGGGCTGGACGACATCCACGATCTGGTGCGGCGCGCCACAGCAGCCGGACTGGACGCGACGCTGACCATCGAAGGACAACGCGGCGGCGTGCCTGCGGCGACCGAGCGGACCGGCTACCGGATCGTCCAGGAAGCACTGACCAACATCGCCCGGCACGCCGGTGCCACCACCGCCTCGGTCCGCATCGACCACCAGCCCGGCACGCTCGTCATCCGGGTCGACGACAACGGCACCGCCACCCCGGACAGCGACCCGGTGCCGGGCGTCGGGCTGCTCGGCATGCGCGAACGGGTCACCGCGCTCGGCGGGCGGCTGCGGGCCGCACCCCGCGGCGAAGGCGGCTTCACCGTCCACGCCGAACTCCCCGTGGACCGCACGTGATCCGGGTCCTGCTGGCCGACGACCAGCCACTCATCCGCAGCGGCTTCCGCGCCCTGCTCGACATCGAAGACGACATCGACGTGGTGGCCGAGGCCGCCGACGGCGGTCAGGCCGTGGCGCTGGCCGAGCAGCACCTGCCCGACATCGCGCTCGTCGACATCCAGATGCCGGTCGTCGACGGCATCGAAGCCACCCGCCGCATCACTGCCGACCCGGCCCTGACCGGCGTGCGCGTGGTCATCCTGACCAACTACGGCCTGGACGAGTACGTCTTCGACGCGCTGCGCGCCGGCGCCACAGGCTTTCTCGTCAAGGACATCCAGCCCGAGGACTTCCTGCACGCCGTCCGCGTCGCCGCCCGCGGCGACGCGCTGCTCGCACCATCGATCACCCGCAAACTGATCGACCGGTACGTCACGCAGCCACCTCGTGCCCCCATCGGGCTCGATCACCTGACCAACCGCGAACGCGAGGCCGTCGCACTGGTCGCGCAGGGCCTGACCACCGACCAGATCGCCGCCCGCATGGTGATCAGCCCGCTGACCGCCAAAACCCACATCAACCGGGCCATGACCAAACTCCACGCCCGCGACCGCGCGCAGCTGGTCATCCTCGCCTACGAATCCGGCCTGGTGGCCCCGGGTTCGTCCGGCACCTGACACCGAGCCGTGAAAGCCCCGCCGGGTGGCTGGGCTCATGTCACGAATGTGGCTTTGGGGGCGGATTTCGCCCCGAAAGCCACATTCGTGACATCGAGCCCCCATTTCGCTAGTCTGCTGGGAAAGCGCTTTCCCGGCGCAAGCGAAGAAGCGTAGGCCGCGCGAAGGGGTCCGCTCATGCTCCGCACGTTGATCCTGTTGATCACCTGCCTCGCACTGGTTTCCCCGGTGGCTGCCGAGGCCGAACGCGGGGGCCCAGGCGTGACACTGCTGCGGGACACCCAGCTCGACCCGGCGGCGCTGTACTTCGTGTCCTACGACGGGCTGGTGAACAACCAGTCCTACCAGTCGGAGGCGATCCTCACCCACGCCGGCTACCAGTACACCGCCTGGTACACCGAGAACCGCGGCGCCGTGGTCGCCCGGCGCCAGTTGCCTGCCGGGGCGTGGGAGAAGGCGGTCCTGCCGCACGCGCTGACCGTCAACGACTCGCACAACGTCATCTCGCTCGGCATCTCCCCCGCCGACGGGCGCCTGCACGTGGCCATGGACGTCCACGACACTCCGGTGTTCTACGTCAAGTCCGAAGCCGGCCTGGTGTCGGCGCCCGCGTCGCGTGCCTGGTCCCCCGCCCGGTTCGGTCCGGTGCAGCGCACGCTGGACGGAGTGGACCTCGGCGGGATCAGCTACCCGCAGTTCGTCGTCACGCCGGAAAAGCGGCTGCAACTGAGCTACCGCACCGGGCGCTCCGGCAACGGCACCAACGAACTCGCCGAGTACGACGGCACGACGTGGCGCAAGCTCGGCAGGTGGTCATCGGCCACCGGCTCGTGGACCGCGCCGAACGGCGTGAGCAGTACGACCCGCAACATGTACCTGCACGGTCTGACCTACGGCCAGGACGGGCGGCTGCACGCCACGTTCACCTGGCGCGAGGGCAGTTCCGGGGTGCTGTGCAATCCGGGCGGGCTGACCAACCACGACACCGGCTACGTCTACAGCGACGACCGGGGCCGCACCTGGCGCCGCAACACCGGTCAGATCGCCGGCACCACCGGCGGCTCGCCCGTCGCGGTGTCGCCGGACCTCGTGGTCGACCCGCTCGACCCCAACCACGGCTTGATGAACCAGGAAAGCCAGGCCGTCGACAGCGCAGGCGCACCGCACGCGGTGATCAGCTACGTTCCCGGCCGGTTCACCCAGTGCGTCACCGGCTACGCCGCCGACCGCACCCGCTGGGGCCGCGCGTTCCACGTGTTCCGCACCCCGGACGGGTCGTGGACCAAGCGCGAGGTTCCGATCCAGCCCAACGCCACGGGCCGCACCCGCATCGTCTTCGACCGCGATGACAACCTCTACCTGATCATGCCGTTCGCCCGGATCGTCACCGCCTCCAAGGCCAGCGGCTGGACCGACTGGACCCTCGTCTTCGACCGCCCCGGCATGAACGTCTTCGGCGAGGTCAACGTCGACCACACCCGCGTGGCAAGCGAAGGCGTACTTTCCGTGCTCTACCAGCAACGCTCCACCGGAACCACCCCATCTCCCATCCGAGTCGCGGACTTCCAGCTGGGTCAGCAGTAGACCGGACTCCTCAGGCCGAATCGCTTTCCCTCTCCGTGATAATCACCGATATGGAGGAAGTCGAGGTCGTCGTCGCCCATCACGAGCGCGCGACTCTGCGTGCCGGCGAAGTGTTCCTGAAGATCGACGGCGATCAGGCGCGCACCGACCTCGAGGTCGAGGCGATGGCCCTGGCGCCGGTCCCGACTCCGGAAGTGCTGTGGCGCAAGCCGCCCGTGCTCGCGCTCGCCGCCCTCCCGGGCACGGCGCTCGGCCGCCTCGGGGAGCCGTCGACCGCACCGCCGGCGGCGTGGGCCGCGGCGGGTGCCGCCGCACGGAGCCTGCACGACGCACCGCTGCCACCCTGGCCCGGCAAGAGCCCCGACGAGATCGCCTCACACCTCGACGGCGAATGCGAATGGCTCATCGGCAACGGCGTCCTGCCCGCCGACCTGGTCACGCGCAACCGGGAGGTCGCAGAGGCCGCGATCCGGGCGTGGACACCGGCGTTCACCCACGGCGACCTGCAACTCACCCACGTGTTCGTCGACGGTGACGAGGTCACCGGCGTGCTCGACTGGTCAGAGGCAGCCCCGGGCGACGCCCTGTACGACCTCGCCACCTTGACGCTCGGACACGAAGAACGCCTCGACGACGTCATCACCGGCTACGGCACCGACGTCGACCTCGACGTGATCCGCGCGTGGTGGTCGCTGCGAAGCCTGCGGGGAGTCCGCTGGCTGACCGAACACGGCTTCGACCCGTGGCCCGAGATCGCCGTCCTGAAATCCCGGCTGTAAGGCACCAGCTGAGCTACCGCCCATGCCTGGAACGCATGGCCACGGGTATTGGCCAGCGGTGAGGTGACGCTGCTTGGCTTGGCGGGGCCGAGCGGAAGAACGCTTCTCGGCCAGGGGCGAGTGAAGGAGCAGGAATGCCGACGCGCAGACAGATGCTGACCACCGGTGCGGGCGCGGTTGCCGCGACCGCGCTGACCGCCGGAACCGCCGGCGCCGCCCCGCGGGGGCGCTTCGCCGGTCAGGTCGTGCTCATCACCGGCGCCACCTCGGGGATCGGGGAGGCGACCGCGCGGGCGTTCGCGGGAGAAGGGGCCAAGGTGTTCTTCTGCGGACGCAGGGAACAACTCGGCGGCCAGGTCGCCGCCGGTATCCGCGCGGCCGGAGGTGACGCGACCTACCGGCGAGCCGACGTGCGGGACGAATCGCAGGTACGAGACCTCATCGACGCGTGTGTGCGGCGGTACGGGCGGCTCGACATCGCCGTCAACAACGCCGGGATCGAGAGCCCGCGCGCGGCCCGGCTGCACGAGCAGACGCTCGCCGACATGGCGGCCGTGTGGCAGACGAACGTGGCCGGAGTGTTCCTCGCGATGAAGTACGAGCTACCCCGGATGCTCGCGCAGGGCGGTGGCGTCATCGTGAACACGGCGTCGCTGTCGTCCGAGGTCGGATTCACCACCATCGCGCCCTACAACGCCAGCAAGCATTCCGTCGCCTCGCTCACGAAGGTCGCGGGGCTCGAGTACGCGGCCGACAACATCCGGGTGAACGCGTTCGCGCCCGGTGCGGTCGACACGCCGATGCTGCGCAGAGCGGCCGAAGCGTTCGGCCTGACGTACGAGCAGATCGCCCAGGACTACCCGATCAAGCGAATCGTGCGGGCCGAGGAGATGGCCGCCGTCGTCATGTTCCTCGCCTCGGCCGACTCCAGCGCCCTCGTCGGCCAGGACCTCGATGCCACGGGCGGTTACCTGGCCGGCTGAAGAGCCTGCCGATGCTGACACCGATCACCCGGGGAGTTGCTTGTTGGAGAAGTACGGCTCGCGGAACGGGAAGTCGTGGGCCAGCCAGTGTTTCAGCGCCGAGTGGGTCTTCGTGTAGTACCCGCGCTCGTACGCGCTCGGCGTCACCCACCAGCTCACGTCCACGTCGTGGTCCAGCAGGGCTTCCGTGAGCTTCGTGCGGCCTCCCATCGGATACAGGTAGCAGCAGCCCAGGTAGCCGCCCGCGGGATCGCGCAGGACGTAGGTGTACGAGCCGCCGTCGCGGAATTCGGCTTCGTGCCACACCAGGTCGACGTAGTTGTATTCCTCGGTGACCGCCTCCGCCGGCCAGGCGCCGCCCCGGGTTCGCCGGATGAGGGCCAGGCTCGCGTTGATGCCCGTCACGTCGTCGGCCAGGTCGGCACGGGTGATGGCCCGGGCGACCAGGTCGCCGTGACGCAACTCCGTCGGGGCGGTGAAAGCGTCGAGTCTTCTGACGAACCGGCGGTAGTCCATCAGCGGACCTGGTAGCCCAGGATGACGATGCCCGAGTCGAGCTTGGTCACGGTGTCCAGTTCGAGCTGGGTCAGGGTGCCTTCGCGGAACAGCAGGTCCTGCGGGCCGCCCCGGCGGACGAGCAGCGGGTGGAACCACAGGTGGATCTCGTCGAGCAGGCCGTGTTCCAGCAGCGCGTGCGTGAGCTGCCCGAAGCCGTACTGGACGATGTTCTTCCCCGGCTCGTTCTTGAGCTTCTCGATCGCGGCCACCGGGTCCGCGTCGATGACGGTCGTGTTGTTCCACTCCGGGTCGGTGAGGGTCGAGGACACCACGTACTTGGCCATGGCGTTGATGTGGTCGCTCGCCGGGTCGCCCGACCGGGTCGGCCACACGGGGGCGAAGCCGTCGTAGGTGTGCCTGCCCATGACGAGCGCGTCGCACGAGAGCAGCAGTTCGGTCTGTACAGCCTCACCTTTGCCGCCGTCGGGGCCGCTGGAGGGCCAGTGGTGCGGGGTCTCGATCACGCCGTCGAGCGAGATGTAGGTCGAGTTGATGATGCGTCGCATGGTGTTCCTCCTGGTGGGCGACTTGTCCGCTGGGACAGAGCCTGCGCCACGCGACCACCCGCGGGCATCCGTACCCACCACGGATCGGGTACGGAATCATGTGCGGATGGGTGCGCTGCCATGGGGAGAGATCTCGGCCAGGGAGGCCGAGGTGCTCGCGGCCGTCGGCGAGCACCTGACGAACGCGCAGATCGCCGGCCGGCTGCACATCTCGGCCCGCACGGTGGAAAGCCACGTGTCGGCGCTGCTGCGCAAGTGCGGCGCGAGCGACCGCCGCCGGCTGGCCGCGCTCGCCGCCGAGGCGGCCGAAGTCGGTGCACGGGCCGAGGACGCGGTGCTGCCGGAGGCCCGGACCAGTTTCGTCGGCCGAACCGGGGAACTTGAGGCCGTGCGGACGGCGTTGGACGGCAGCCGGTTGGTGACCCTGACCGGGCCGGGCGGGGTGGGCAAGACCCGGCTCGCCGTGACGGCGGCCGCCGCGGTCGCCCCGCGGTTCCCGGCCGGTGTGGTGTACCTCGACCTCGTGCCGGTGCCGCCCGGGCAGGTGGTGGCCGCCGCGGCCACCGCGCTCGGCGTCACCGAACGCCCGCCACGGCCCCTGCTCGACAGCGTGGCCGACCGGGTGCGCAGCCGGGCGATGCTGCTGGTGCTGGACAACTGCGAGCACGTGCTCGACGACGTCGGCGGTCTTGTCGAGGCCCTGTTGCGCGTGGGCGGGCAGGTCCGGATCCTGGCGACCAGCCGGGAGCGTCTCGGCGTCATGGGCGAGGAAGCGCACGCGGTGCCGCCGCTGCCGCTCGGCTCGGCCGCCGAAACCCTGTTCCTCGACCGTGCTCGTGGTGTCGACCGCACGTTCGCCGCCGCTCCCGCACTGGTCACCGAAGCGTGTGCACGGCTCGACGGGCTGCCGCTGGCCATCGAGCTGGCCGCAGCGCGAGCCGCCGCCATCGGCGTCGACGGGCTGCTCACCGCACTCGGCGACCGGCTGCGGGCGGTGGTCGGCGCCCGCGGCGGCGAGGCACGGCACCACTCGCTGAGCGACGTGCTCGGGTGGAGCTACGACCTGCTGGAACCCGCGGAACGCGCGTTGTTCCGGCGGCTCGCGGTGTTCGCCGCGGGCTTCGACCTCGACGCCGCGGCAGCCGTCTCGCCGCGCGAGCAGCCGAGCACGGTGGCGCACCTGCTCGGCCGGTTGGTGGAGAAGAGCCTGGTGGTGCGGCGCGGCACCGACCGCACGCGGTACCGGCTGCTGGAGACGGTCCGGGCGTTCGCGCTGGAGCACTTCGCCGATGACGAGGAACGCGACGAGGTGCTGCGCGCGCACCTGGAGTGGGCGAGCCGGGTCGCCGTGGAGCTGGAAACCCGGCTCGACGAGGACGACCGCTACGACGAAGTGGTCGACGATCTGCGGGCGGCGCTCGCCAGGACCGGCGAGCAGCCGGATCCCGTGGCGCACCGGCTGGGCCGGGCACTCGCCCACCTCACGTTCGCCCGAGGCTCGTTCGTCGAGTCCCGCGCGCACTACCGCGCCGCGGCCGAGCGGGCCACCGCGCCCGCCGACGCCGTGCGGGATCTGCGCAGCGCCTCGGAGGCCGCGCAGTCGCTGGCCGACGGCGACGACGCGTTCGAGCTGCTGCTCTCCGGCGCCGGCAGCGCGGGCAACGAACGCGACCGGGCCGTGATGCTGGCGTTGGCGGTGACCCTCGCGACCCGCTTCGTCGGGGACTTCCGCCACAAAGTGTCCTCGGCCCGCCGCGCGGAACTGCTGGCGCGTGCCGAACGGATTCCGGTCGAGGACCGTGAGCACGCGGCGGTACTCGCCACCGCACGGGCCTGGCAGGCCGGGGCCGACCCGGCTGCGGCCATCGAGGCCGCGCACGACGCGGGCGATCCGGCGCTGCTGCAAGGGGCCCTGGACAGCGCGAACTCGGCCGCCGCGCGCCAGGGCCGCCTGCGCGAGGCCTACCGCATCGCCCGTGAGCGGCTGGACCTGCTGCCCGTGCTCATCCGGCACCGACCGGCCGACGGCATCGAGATGTTCGACCTGTTCCACTCCGCTTCGGTGTGCGCGGTGGCGGTGGGCGACCTGCCGGGAGCACTGACCATCGCCGATCGCGCCACCGAACAGGACCCGGTCAACGGCGACTACCCGTTCGTGTCGCTGCTCAAGTACCTGGCGCCGCTCACGCTGTCCGGCCGGTTCGACGAGGCCGTCGAACTCGGCGAGCGGGCGTTCGCCGAGTGGCGTGCCGCGGGGGCCCCGCTCCTGGCGTGGCTCGCGCCGTCGGTGCAGGTGCTGGAGCTGGCGACCGGCCTGCGTGGCGACCACGGGCTCTGGCGGGCACGCACGCTGGAGTTCGCCGGCCACACCGACCCGCGCTCGAGGAGTCTCGCGGCCACCACAGCGTTCGTGGAAGCCCGGCTGGCCGTCCACACCGGACATTCGACCGACGCGGACCGGCTGGTGCGCAACGCTTTTCAGGAGTTCGCGCAACCTTGGTACCGCGCGTACGCGAACGCGGCAGGTGCGGAGCTGGCGGTGCTGGCGCAGCTGCCCGACGCGGAGAAGTGGCTGGAGCAGGCGGAACGCACGGCCGAGGAGAACGACTGGGCGGCCGCGTGCGTCGCTCGGGCGCGGGGCAGGTTCAGCGGTGAGGCTGCCGCTTTCCGCCGGTCGCTGGACATCTGGGATCGCATCGGCGCGCGGTTCGAGTCGGAGGTGACCGAGCGCGCGGCCGGCGGGCGTCAGTAAGCGGGCAGGAGGCGGGCCGGGCCGATGGTGAACCCGATCGTCGCGCCTCCCCCAGGCCGGTTTCTGGCGAAAGGCGCGCCGTCGTGGGCTTCGGCGACGCCCGCGACGATGGCCAGGCCGAGACCCGAACCAGGTAGTGCGCGTGAGGTGTCCGCGCGGTAGAAGCGGTCGAAGATCCGGCCGAGGTCGTCGGCGCGAAGACCGGGGCCGCGGTCCGACACCGCGATCGTGCCCGCGCGGACTTCGACCTCGATCGGCGCGCTCCCGTCGGCGTCGAATTTCGCCGCGTTCTCCAGCAGGTTGCCGACAGCGCGTTCCAGGGCGAGTCGCTGTCCGCGTACTCGCATCTGGTCGATCTCGACGCTGATCTCTCGTTCGGTCCGTCGCCGTGCCCGGGTGACCGCAGCGTGGACGACGTCGGCGAGTTCGACGTCGGTCTCCTCCTCGTCACTCCCCCGCGCGAGCGCCAGGGCGATCAGCTCGTCGACCAGATGGGACAGTTCCCGCGTCTCGCCATCGACGTCGGCGAGCAGCCGCTCGCGCGATTCCGGCCCGAGTCGATCCAGGCGGCGAAGCACGCTCGCGTTGGTGCGCAAGCTCGTGAGAGGGGTGCGCAGTTCGTGCGCGACGTCCTGGATCAGGCTTTCCTGTGCTTCCCGGGTCTCCGCCAGCCTGCGCAGCATGGTGTTGAACGACGACGACAGCCGTGCCACCTCGTCCCGTCCTTCCACCGGGACCTGGCCGGTGCCGATCGCGGTGGCGCTGACGTCCTCGGCGATCGCGGTCAGCCGCACCAGCCGTCGCGTGATCCGGCGTGCCAGCGCCCAGCCGAGACCCGCGGCGATCGCGCTCACGAGCAGGGCGAGCACGGTGATCTCCTTGGCCAGGCCGCTCAGCACCTCCCGCGACTGGTTGATGTCGATGCCCACCTGCACCGCGCCGCGCCCGGCTCCCAGTGACGTGGTCAGCACCCGGTAGCTGTCGAACCCCACGTTCACCTCGGTGGTGCTCGTGGCACCGCGTTCGGCCCCGGCGGCGAGTGCGCGGTCGGCGTCGCTGACGGGGAAGGTGCGCCCGCCCAGCGGCGTGACACCGCCGCCGGGTTCGATCCGCTGCGCGCTCAGCGGCAGCAACAACTGTTCCCCATTTTCACTACCGATGACCGCGGCGGCGGCTGTCCGCAGACCGCGGTCCACCTCGCCGGTGACGCGCTCGACCGCGGAACGGAAACCGAGCACGCCGACCATTCCCGCGACGACCGCGGCGACGACGGCGAAAGCGAGGGTGAGCCGGGTTCCGAGGTTCACGGGTGCCGCACCGCGTAGCCGACGCCGCGCACCGTGTGGATCACGGACACGGCGCCCGCCGCGGCCAGTTTGCGCCGCAGGTAGCCGACGTAGACGGCCAGGTTCTTCGAATCCCCGCCGAAATCGAAACCCCAGATCCGTTCGTAGACCGTCGAATGGTCGAGCACGACACCTTCGTTGCGCATGAGCAGTTCCAGTAGGTCGAATTCGGTCTTCGTCAGATTCAATTCGGTCGCCGCCCACCACGCGCGCCGTCCGGCCGGATCGAGCCGGAGCGACCCGACGGACACCGCGCGCTCGCCGGTGTCGCCCGGCGGCGCGGCCCGGCGGAGCAGCGCACGCAGGCGGGCCAGGAGCTCGTCGAGTTCGAAGGGTTTCGGCAGGTAGTCGTCCGCGCCCGCGTCGAGACCCGCGACCCGGTCGGAGGTCTCGACCCTCGCCGTGAGCATCAGCACCGGCACCCGGTCCCCCTCCGCACGCAGGAGCCGGACCACCCCGAGCCCGTCGAGACCGGGCATCAGCACGTCCAGGATGAGGACGTCGAACTTCTGCCTGCGCACGCGGGTCACCGCTTGCACCCCGTCGTCGACATCGACGACGGAATAGCCTTCGAGTTCCAGCGCGCGAGCGAGCGACTCGCGAATCGCGCGGTCGTCCTCGGCGATCAGCACGGTGCAGGTCATTCAGTTCCTTCCGCATTCCGACGTGATGATTCTCGCTGAACGGGTCGCCGCGCTACACGGGAATCGGGACAGGAAAAGGTAGGAACTCGGTGAGAACCCGCCGGCACAGCCTTTTCCGTCATTACCTTCGCCCGTAGGCACTATTCAGGCACCCCACCGAAGGAGTTTCGTGGACACCACCCTGAGCACCCAAGCCCCGCCGGGCAAGCCACCGCACACGCGGTGGAACCGGCGCCTCATCGGTCAGATCGCGGCACTGCTCCTCGCGAACCTCACCGCGGACACGGTGATCGTCACGCCGTTGTTCGTCCTGCCCCAGATGCTCGACCACTTCGACACCGGCCAGGCGGCGTGGATCAGTTCCACCGCGATGCTGGCGGGGGCGATGTGGGCTCCGCTGTTCGGCAAGTGCGCGGACATCCACGGCAAGCGCCGGATGCTGCTGGTGGCGTTGCTCGTGGCCTGCGGTGGTGCGCTGCTCTGCCTGGTCGCCCCCACCCTCTGGGTCTTCGTACTCGGGCGCGTGGTGCAGGGCACCGCCGTGGCGGGGGTCTTCCTGACCGTCGCGATCGTCCGCGACCTCTGCGCGCCGCGGATCGCGATGCCCGCGGTGGGCGCGGTGACCACGGGCGCGGGCGTGGTGGGGATCTCGCTGGCCGTCTTCATCGAGCCGCTGGCCGCGGAGTTCGGCTACCGGGTCGTGTTCGCGGGATCGGCGTTGTTCGCGATCGTCGCGGTGATCAGCATCCGGGCCTTCGTTCCCGAGTCCCCGTTCCGGACGCCGGGGCGCCTCGACATCGCCGGGACCGTGCTGCTGGGCGGCGGCCTGGTCGCGGTGCTCGGCTACATCAGCCTCGGCGCGGACATCGGCTGGTTCAGCGTGGGGGCGCTCGCCCTGCTCGGTGGCGGGGCGGCGGCGCTGGCCCGGTGGTACCTCGTCGCGAGCCGGGTGCCCGAGCCGGTGGTCGACATCCGGAACCTCGGCAGGCCACTGATCCTCACGCTGTTCGTGGTCGTGCTGGCCACCGGCGCGGTGCAGAGCATGGACCAGCTCCTCAGCCTCATCGCCCAGGTCTCCTCGGACCAGCGACTCGGCTACGGGCTCGACGCCCAGGGCTCGCTCGTCCTGCTGTTCGGCCTGCCCGCCGTCGGGATCGTCGCCGGAGGGCTGATTTCGGGCTGGGTCGCGGCCCGCACCGATCCGGCGGTGGCCCTGGCCGCGGGTGTGCTGCTGGGCACGGTGGGGACCCTCGGCATGTTCTTCGGCGTGACCTCGTTGCCCGTCGCCATTTCCTTCGCCGTGCTGCTCAACCTGTGTGTGGGCTCCCTGCTGGCTTCCGGGTTCAACATGGCGGCGACCCTCGCGCCACCGGAACGCCAGGGGGTGATCGCCAGCATGGTCACCGTCGTCAGCGCGATCGGCTCGGTGGGCATGAGCTTCATCGGCGCGGCGGTCCTCTCCGCCACGACCGTGGTCGCCGACGGGGCCGTGGTGAACTCCGCCACGGGCGTGTTCAGCTACATCGCCATCGCGGCCGGGGTGTTCGTGGTCGCCTCGGTGCTCGCCTGCCTGCTGCTCGCGCGGCGGCGTGCCGAACTGCGCCGGCCGGTTTCCTGACCTCATGACGCCGGTGGCCTGCCGGACATGACGTCGAGCAGTCGCGTGAGCAGCTGCCGGTCGTCCGGCTCCAGGCGGTCCGTGAACGGCGCGAGGGCCGAGCGGACCTCCTCTTGCAGCCGTTCCGCGAGTTCGCTGCCCGCCGGGGTGATGAACACGTCGGTCGCACGGCGGTCCTCCGGCGACTTGTCCCGTCCCACGAGACCCCGGCGCTCGGCGCGTTCGACGAGGCCGGACATCGTGGACTTGTCCAGCCCCAGGAACGCGGCCAGGTCGGTCATGCGGGGCCGGCGGTCACGCAGGATGCCGAGCAGCCGCAGCTGGGTGAGGGACAGGTCGTGCTCGGCGCCGATGCGGGTGAGCACGGCCATCACCCGGAAGGACGCCCGGACGAGCGCGTCCTCGAGCGCGTCATCGGGTCCCATGCCGAGATCTTACTGGACATAGTTTGTAATACCAATCATCTCGGTGGCCGTGCGGATTACGGATGCCGCCGGTCGGGCAATCAGGGTCACGTGGTGATCCGAGGTGGAAGGGACGACGGTGATGAGCGGTACGCCTCTGGGCGAGTTCCTGCGGGCCCGGCGCGAAGCGGTGCGGCCGCGCGACGTCGGGTTGCCCGAGCACGGCCGGCGCCGGGTCAAGGGCCTGCGTCGCGAGGAGGTCGCGATCCTGGCCGGGGTGAGCAGCGACTACTACATGCGCCTGGAGCAGGGTCGTGAATCCAGCCCTTCGCCGCAGGTCGTCGACGCGGTGGCGCGGGCGCTGCGGCTCGACGACGCCGCCACGGAACACCTGTGGCTCCTGGTCCAGCCACCCGAGGCGAGGGCCGGGCGCCGCACGGACGGCCTGCCGGTGAGCCCTCAGCTGCTGCAGCTCATGGACGGGTGGACGGGCTCGCCCGCTTTCGTGCTCGGCCCGGCGCTGGACATCCTGGCGTGCAACACGATGGCCGCCGCGCTGCACCAAGGCTTCACGACGGCGGAGAACCTGGCCCGCATGGTGTTCCTGGACCCGGCCGGGCGCGGGTTCTACCAGGAGTGGGAGCGCGCGGCGCACTCGTGCGTGGCCGAACTCCGCGCCGCCTACGGGCACGATCCCGACAGCACGCGCATCGCCGAGGTGGTCGCCGAACTGTCCGGCGGCAGCCCGGAATTCGCCGAGCTGTGGGCCCGGCACGAGGTGAAACCCAAGACCCAGGAAGGCAAGCACCTGCACCACCCGCACGTCGGCGACCTGCACATCCTCTTCTCCGCCTTCACCGTCAACGGGGCGCCGCACCAGCAACTCGTCGTCTACCAGGCCGAACCGGCGTCGCCGACCGCGGAGGCGTTCGACCGGCTGCGTGACCACGCCGTTCCTGGGTGCGTCACTCCCAGGAAACCCGCGACCTTCATCCGGCCCGCTCACCTCGGCAAACTCGAATCCGTCAGCAAGGAGGACCCGGAAGGAGCGAGACAGTCATGACCACTTGGTTCATTACCGGAGCATCCCGCGGCCTGGGCGCCGAGATCGCCCGCGCCGCCCTGCACGGCGGTGATGACCTGGTCGTCGCGGTGCGGAACCCGGACCGCGTGCCGGAGGACCTGAGGACGGCGCCCCACGCGCTGGTCGTCGAACTCGACGTCACCGACGCCGAAGCCATCCCCGCGGCCGTCGAGGCGGCCACCGCGCGGTTCGGCGGGATCGACGTCCTGGTCAACAACGCGGGCCGGGGCCTGCTCGGGGCGCTGGAGGAGGTCACCGACACCGAGGCGCGGTCGCTGTTCGACCTGAACGTCTTCGGCCTGATCGCCATGACCCGGGCGGTGCTGCCGGTCATGCGCCGCCGGCGCTCGGGCAAGCTCGTCCACATCGGTTCCCGGTCGGGTTTCGAGGGCGAGCCGGGCGTGAGCATGTACAGCGCGTCGAAGTTCGCCGTGGCCGGGATCAGCGAGGCCCTCTCCGCGGAGATGAAGCCGTTCGGCATCCAGTCCATGGTGGTGGAGCCGGGCGTGCTGCGCACCGATTTCCTCGACGCCAGCTCACTTTCGCTCGCGGGCCGGCGCATCGCCGACTACGACGGCACACCGGCGCACGAGACCCTCGACTGGGTCGACACGGCCAACCACACGCAACTCGGCGACCCGGTCAAGGCCGCCGCCCTGATCCACGAGGTCACCGGCGGGGACGAGCTGCCCACCCACCTGTACCTCGGTCCCGACACCCTCGAACGGCTGGAGGTCAAGCTGGCGCGGATCGAACAGGACGTGGCGCCGTGGCGTGAGAAGTCCGCCGCCACCGCCCACCAGGACGCCGTCACGGTCTGACCTGCTCGAAGGAGGAATGGATCATGTCCGCTCTGCTCACCGGCACGCCCCTGGCGGGCCGCGTGGCCGTGGTGTCCGGCGCCTCCAGCGGCATCGGCGCCGCCACCGCCACGCGGCTGGCCGGACTCGGCGCGAAGGTCGCCGTGCTGGCCCGGCGCAAGGACAAGCTCGACACCCTGGTGGCCGCCGTCAACGGTGACGGCGGCACCGCCGTCGCCATCCCGGTCGACGTCACCAGCCGGGACGCGGTACACGCTGCCGCGCGAGAGGTCGAGGATCGGCTCGGCTCGGCCGACCTGGTCTTCAACAACGCCGGCGTCCAGCTCATCTCCCCCATCACCGACCTGCGCCAGGACGAGTGGCAACGCCAGATCGACCTGAACGTCACCGGGGTGATGAACGTGATCGGCGCTTTCGTGCCACACCTGACGGCCGCCGCGGAGGCGGGGAAACCGGCCGACCTGATCAGCACTTCGTCGATCGCGGCCACCCGGATCCTGGAAAAGTTCTCGGTCTACTCCGGCACAAAGGCCTACCTCAGCCACCTCACCCGGCTGCTGCGCGTGGAACTCGGGCCGAAGAACGTGCGCGTGGCCACCATCGAACCCGGCATGGTCGACACCGAGCTACCGGACCACGTCACCGACCCCGACGCCAGCCAGCTCATGGCCGACCTCATCGAGCAGATCGACGTACTGCAGTCCGCCGATGTCGCCGAAACCGTCGCCTTCATGGCCGCCGCCCCACGCCACGTCAACCTCACCGAAATCACCATCCTGCCCACCGCCCAACCCATCTAACCCCTCCCGCATCCGAACCCCACACTCACGCACCCGAACTCAACGTTCGCGCCACCGAGTCCCACGCTCAAGCACGCGAGTTCCACGTTCAGGCAGCCGAGTTCCACGTTCAGGCAGCCGAGTCCCGCACTCGGGCAGCCGAGTTCCACGTTCGCGAGTCGCGGATGAGCGGGAAGCCTCCGGCGCACGCGTGGTGAACATCGCCCCGAGGCGAAACGCGACGTCGAACTCACGATCCCGGATGCAGGTCTCGACTGCACGAACGCGGAGTTCGCCTGCCTGAGCGCGGAGTTCGCCTGCCCGAGTGGGGGGTTCGCCTGCCCGAGTGGGGGGTTCGGCTGCCCGAACGTGGGACTCGGGTGCTGAGTGTGGGACTCGCCTGCCTGAACGTGGGGTTCGGGTGCCTGGGTGTGGGGGTTCGGGTGCCGCAGCGTGGGTTAGTTGATGTGGAGGTGGGCGACGAAGCCGTATCGCTTGGTGATTTGTTCGCCTTTGGGGAAGTGGTGCCGGTAGCGGTAGCCGTCACCTGGCTCGTATTCGAAGTAGCCTGCGTTGTTCCCGCTTTTGAAGCTGGTGACGCGCTCCAGGCCGACCGACAGGTCTCCCGCGTCGGCGTAGCATCGGCGGGTGCCGAGGCCGTTGCCTGCCGTCTGCCCGAAGACCAGGAAATCGGCGGTGCCGAACGTGCAGTCGAAGAGGTTGACTTCGAAGGTCGCCCACGCCGGGGTGGTCGTCGCCATCGTGAGGCCCAGGGTCGCCATCAACACCACGGCCATCGATCGCATTCGCTTCATCGTGCGTTCCTTCCAGTAGCAGCCTGGAGGAACGCTAGGGGCCCGGCGCCCCGCGATCGTCACCCCACAGTGGACACTTGGGCCTAGCTCGCGCGGGGGACAGCTACCAGCCGATGGAGCCGTCGCTGAGGAAGCGGTCGACGTTCTCCGCGAAATCGGCCGAGTCGTTGACACGCGGGAACGGCTCCTGCGGTACCTCGGCGCCGAGGAATTCGCACAGCGGCTCCCAGCCGTCGCTCACCCGGTACACCAGCAGCTTGTCCTCCGGGACCGTGGCCATGACTTCCTTGTTGTGCTGGACGAACCAGGCGATCGTCTCGTCCTTGCCGTGGTCGCCGAAGCCGTGCTCCGCCATGGCGGTCATCATTTCGGTGGTCACCGCGTCGTCGCTGGCGGCCAGTCGCGCGGCGACCTCTTCCATCACCGGGTTGAAGATCGTCGCGGCGGCGCTGTGGTACCAGCTTTCCGGGTCACGGACACTGAGCAGCACCTTGGCGTCGGGGAACAACTCGGTCATTTCGCGCCACAGCAAGCAACTCGGGAAGTCCAGGGTGACCCGGTAGCCGTCCACGGCGGTGCGCAGCGCTTCGCGGTCACCGCGCAGGGCCTCGGCCCACGCCGTGGTGGAACCCAGGTTCCCGAGGACTTCCTTCATGTGGTGGCACGGCGCGTACCCCAAGGTGTCCAGCGCACTGTGCAACGACATGGTCCCGGTCCGGCCGAAACCGGCACCGATGACTTCCACCACTGGTCTGCTCCTCCGCTCGGTTCTTCCCGCCGCTCCCAGTGTCCAGCACGTCGCCCGGCCGCACCCACCCGGACGCCGGCCGGTCAATCCGCCTGGGCGGCCGGGATCGCTCGGAGCTGGTGCAGCCGGAGTCCCAGTTGCAGTTCCAGGTCGTTGCCGTGGCGCCAATCGACGCCGAGCACGCTGCCGACGCGGTCCAGTCGCTTGAGCAGCGTGTTGACGTGCACGTGCAACGCACGGGCGGTCGCCGCGACGTTGGTGTGCTCGGCGTAGTAGGCGCTGAGGGTCTCGACGAGATTGCTCCCGCGCCGCTGGTCGTAGTCGAGCAGCGGACCGATGGAGCCGGCGATGAACCGGTCGAGTTCCCGGACCCGTTCGGAGTCGAAAACCATGGCGTAGAGGGCGTATCGGCCCGTGGTGGCGCCCAGGTCGGTGTGCCCGATCGCGCGGATCACCGCGCTGCAGCGGCCGGCCAGTGAGAAGGCCCGTGACCAGTCCTGGTCGGCCGCTCGTTCTCCGACGACCACGACGGCGCCACCGAGCGCGCGGCGCAGCCGGTGGTGGACCTCCTCGACGGTCTGGTCGTCGTCGACGCTGTGCAGGATCATCGTGGCCCGGCCCAGGTGTTCCCCGGCCAGTCCCGCGCGGTCCCGGGCGATGCCTTGCAGGTGCCGCGAAAGATCGGTGGACGACAGCGCCGGAGAGTCCGCGACGAGGACGAGGTTCAGGCGGTCGGCGTCGATGTTGCGGGCGCTGGTGCGGGCGCGCTGGGCCGGGCTGATCCCGGGGCTGCCGACCATCAACTCGGTCAGCAGCTCCCCGCTCAGCCGTTCACCGGCATCGGCGACCGCCCGTTCCTTGAGGATGAGCAGCCCCAGGATGTGGGTGGCGCGCTCGACGGTTCGCAGGTCCATGTCGTCCGGGGCACCGCGATCGGCGACCGCTTCCCGGCTCCACGCCAGTGCGCCGAGGTAGCTGTCCCCCGCTTGGATCGAAGCCACGCTGCGGGCGACTCCGGCCGTGTCGACCGAGGTCGTGCAGCGGCCCGAGCGGTGGGCGTTCCCGACGGCCTCCGCCAGGCCGGAATCCGAGGGTGCCCGGCACGGGCTCGACGCCGAGTCCCGGCGGGCGAGAGTGGCGCCGGTCCCGTCGAGGATCGTGACGCTCCCGCCCAGCTGGTCGGCGAGGAGCTGCGCGACATCACCCGGGGTCCCGCCCTCCAGCACGACACCGGTCAGGGCTTCGTGGATCGCCTGCGCCCGCTCCATGACCGCCATGTGCTCTTCGATCTTCCGGTACGCGATCCGCAGCTCCTGCAAGGAATTCCGGCTCGCCTCGTAGAGACGCGCGTTGTCGAGGGCGACCGCGGCGTGATCGGCGAAGGCGCTCAGCAGCGCGATTTCCTCGGCTTGGAACGAGCGCTCGGAACGGTCCGCCACGAACAAGGCGCCCACCGCTTCGCCCCGGATGACCAGTGGCACCCCGAGCAGGGCGACGAGTGCCTCGGTCGCGGCCAGCCGGTCGAAGTTCGGGTCGTGGTCGAACAGGGTCGCGGCGCCGTAGTTGCGCACCCAGTGCGGGCTCCGGGAGGCCAGCACCTCGCCACCGAGTCCCACGGTGGCCGGTATGCCCGCCGCGAGGAAGGACGCGGAAATCGTGCCCTCCGAAGCTCTGGCCGACAGCCTGCCGTCCGCGCCGACCAGCGAGAGGTAGGTGAAGTCCGTGCCGACCAGTTCGTGGGCGTGGTGCACGATCGACTGCAGTACCTCGTCGAGTTCGCCCAGCGCGGTGAGCGACTTCGCGGTCGCGTACAACGACGCCAGTTCACGTTGCCTGCGCGCGAGCGAGTACGACTCCGCCTCGCCATCGGCCACCGTGCCTCCTCGAAATCAGGTGGAGGAAAATTCCACCGGACCGACTCCAGGTGTGGGTGATCCACACCTCAACCGCAGCGTAACCGCGCCATACTATGACCGCCATCACTCGCCGGCTATCGACGAAGGCGGCACGTATGGCCACCCCGCTCGCGCACCCCGAAGGACAGTCCGGCTCCCCGGACGCCGATCCGCCCGCCACTCGACGACGATCGTTCCGCAAGCTGCTGGCCGCGGGGCTCATCGGCAGCTCGATCGAGTGGTACGACTTCTTCCTCTACGGCACCGCGGCCGCACTGGTCTTCCCCAAGGTGTTCTTCCCGGAATCCTCGGCGCTGACGGGCACGCTGCTCGCCTTCAGCACGTTCTGGGCCGGGTTCGTGGCGCGCCCGATCGGCGGGGTGCTCGCCGGGCACTTCGGGGACAAGTACGGGCGCAAGCCGGTCGTGGTCGCCTGCCTGGCGCTCATGGGGGCCGCGACCTTCCTGATCGGCTGCCTGCCCAGCGCGGGATCGGTCGGCGCGCTGGCCCCGATCCTGCTGGTCACGCTGCGCTTCCTGCAGGGACTCGCGGCAGGCGGTCAGTGGGGCGGCATCATGCTCCTGCTCACCGAGTCCGCCGGGCCCAAGCGGCGGGGCTTCGCCGGCACCTTCGGGCAGACCAGTGTTCCCGTCGCCGTGATCATCTCGAACCTGATCTTCGTGGCGGCCAGCGGCCTGATGCCGGACGAGGCCTTCCTCAGCTGGGGCTGGCGCATCCCCTTCCTGCTCAGCGTGGTGATGTTCGCGGTGGTGCTCTACATCCAGGCCAAAGTGGAGGACACCCCGGAATTCCGGGAGCTGCACAAGGAAGCGCCGCGGCCGGAGAGCGCGGTGGTCCGGGCTCCGCTGGCGCAGGTCATCCGGAGCAAGTGGGGCACCATCCTCCTCGGCTGCGGGCTCCTTTCCGCCACCAACAGCCTGTTCTACGTCAGCATTTCCGGACTCCTGAGCTACGGCACCGGCACGCTCGAACTCGAGCGCGACGCCCTGCTCGCGGTCGTGCTGGCCAGTTCGGTGGCGATGCTGGTGGTCATCCCCTGGTCCGGGCACCTTTCGGACAGGGTGGGCCGCCGTCCGCTGATCCTGGTCGGTGGCCTGGGTGTCGCCGCCTGGGCCTTTCCCTACTTCGGGCTCGTCGACACCGCGTCGCTGCCGCTGATCTTCGTCGCCGTGGTGGTCGGGTTCATCTTCCAGACGCTGACCTACGGCCCGATCGCCAGCTTCCTCGGCGAACTCTTCGCGCCCAACGTCCGCTATTCGGGCGCGTCGCTGGCCTACCAGCTGTCCGCGATCATCGTCAGCGGCGGCACCCCGTTCCTGATGACCGCGCTCATCGCGAACACCGGCAGCACCGTGCCGGTCGCCGCCTACATCATGGCCATGGGGCTGATCACCTTCGTCAGCGCGTGGTTCCTGCCGGAGACGAATCCCGCGGAGGTCCGCAAGGATCCGCACGCCGTCCCGGGCGCGCAGCTCTACCCCTGACGACACCGAGAGGCGAACGGCGTGCGTAGAACACTTTCTCGACTTCCCGTGCTGCTGACCCTGGTGCTGACAGGCGCGATCGCGGGCGCCGGCCCCGCGACCGGGCACCCGGCGAGGGTGCCGGAATGCGCCGGGCTGGAGCAGCTGAGCATCCCGGCCTCGGTGATCAGCCTGCCGACCACCGGCGGCCGCGTCACCTCGACCTCGGTCAAGACCACTGTCCTCAGTGGCGTGACGATCACCTACTGCCAGGTCGACGCCTCGATCTCCCCCGTCGATCCGTCGGCGCCCGAGATCAAGCTGCGCGTCGGCCTGCCGCACGGCTGGAACCGCCAGGCGATGATGTTCGGTGGCGGCGGCTACAACGGCACCATCCCCGACCTGACGGCGAATGTGCCGTTCGGGCCCGCGGACCAGCCGGTGCCGCTGGCCCGGCGATACGCGGTGTTCGCCAGCGACTCCGGCCACCAGCAGGATCCGGCTGCACCACCATCATTGGACGGCTCGTTCGGCGCGAACGACGAAGCCCTGCACAACTTCGCCGCCGGTGACGCGCTCAAGAAGACGCGCGATGCGAGCCTGTTCCTCATCCGGCACGCCTACCGCACGAAACCGGCCGAGGTCTACTTCGCGGGCGGCTCGACGGGCGGCCGCGAAGCCCTCGTCGTCGCCCAGCGGTGGCCGGAAGCCTTCGACGGTGTGATTTCCGCCTATCCGGCCTGGAACAACCTCAGTGAGGCCCTGTACCTCGGGTACCTGACGCAGGTTTTGGCCCAGCCTGGCGCCTTTCCCGGAGTGGAGAAGCAAAAGCTGCTCTACGACAGCGTGATCAACGCGTGTGACGGTCTGGACGGCCTGCGGGACAACGTCGTCTCGAACGAGCGCGGCTGTCACTTCAATCCGGAGGTACTTCGCTGCCCCGGTGGTGTCGACGCCGGTCCGGAGTGTCTGTCGGATGCTCAGCTCACGGCCGTGACCGCCATGTCCTCCTCGTTCGAGTGGCCGTACCGGGTCGCCAGTGGCGAGACCGGCTACCCGGGCTTCCCATTCCTTTCGGGAGCGGACATGAGGACCCCGTTCCTCGGCTTCGGTACCACCCCGCCGGCCGATCCCATGCCGGTGACCAGCGGGTACGGGATGCAGTACTGGAACCAATGGGTCAAGTACTTCCTGACCCGCGACCCCGGCCACAGTCCCCTCGCCGTGGATCCCCGCGACCCCGGGAAGTGGCGCGACCGGATCAGCTACCTCTCCACGATCCAAGACCGCAACAACGTGGACCTCCGCCCGTTCGCCCGCGCCGGCGGCAAGCTCATCCTGCTCCACGGCGCCGCGGACGAGCTGGTGTCGCATCGCTCGACGAGCGACTATTACCAGCGGGTGCAGGAAAAACTGGGCGCGCACTCGACCGCCACGTTCCTGCGGTACTACCTCGTGCCCGGTGCGAACCACGCGAACGTCGGCGCACCCGCGTTCACCGCGGGCTGGGACTCGCTGTCCGCGCTCGAACGATGGGTCCGAAATGGACAAGCGCCCTCGCGTCCGATCGTGACCGACGCGAACCACGAGCGCACTCGTCCCCTGTGTGAATTCCCGTACTGGCCCCACTATCGCGCAGGCGATCCGGCCACCGCCTCGAGCTTCGCCTGCACACGCTGACTCTCCCGCGATCGAAAGGAAGTACCCCGCGGATGCACGGGTTGATGCAAGATCGTCCGCTGTCCCTGCCCCACCTCTTCCGGCGGGCCGAACGCTACTTCGGGCACAAGACCGTGGTGTCCGGCCGGATCGACGGGGAGACGACGATGACCTGGGCCGAGGTGTGCGCGCGGGTGCGGCGCCTGGCCGACGCGCTCGACGAACTCGGCGTACCGGCCGGCGCCCGGGTGGGCACCTTCGCGTGGAACAGCCACCGCCACGCCGAGTTGTACCTGGCGGTGCCCTGCACCGGGCGGGTGCTGCACACCATCAACCACCGGCTCTTCGGGGAGCAGATCACCTACATCGTCAACGACGCCGCCGACGACGTGCTGTTCGTCGACCGTTCGATCCTGCCTGGCATCTGGCCCCTGATCGACACCTTCACCACCGTGCGCGCGGTGGTGGTGATGGACGACGGCGGTGACGACGAAATCCCCGACGACGATCGCATCGTCGACTACGAAGAGCTTCTCTGGTCCACTAAGGACAGCGGGCGGAAGTTCGCCGTCGACGACGAGGACACCGCAGCCGCCCTGTGCTACACCTCGGGCACCACCGGAAATCCCAAAGGCGTGCTGTACAGCCATCGTTCCGTGGTCCTGCACGCCGGTTTGCTCCTGATGGCCGACACCTTCGGCATCAGTGAACGCGACGTGGTGATGCCGATCGTGCCGATGTTCCACGTCAACGCCTGGGGCCTGCCCTACAGCGCCATGCTGTGCGGCGCCGATTTAGTCCTCCCCGGGCCCGCGACGAGCCCGCCGGAACTGGCGGGCATGCTGGCCCGCCACAAGGTCACCTTCGGCGCCGCGGTCGCCACCGTCTGGCGCGGCCTGCTGCCGTTGCTCGACCAGCACGACCTCTCGTCGGTGCGCCAGATCGTGAGCGGCGGCGGCGCGGTCGACGAGGCGCTCAGCCGCGCCTACCGCGACACCATCGGCGTGCCGCTGACCAATGCCTGGGGCATGACCGAAACCAGCCCGGTGGTCACCACCTCGCGCATCGGCACCGCGCACGACCACTACACCCACGAGGAAAAACGCGCGCTGCTGGGCACTCCGGGTCCGGCCATCCCGCTCACCGAGGTCCGCATCGTCGGCGACGACGGGCAAGAAGCGCCTTGGGACGGCCGCACACCCGGTGAACTGCAGGCCAGCGGCCCCACCATCGCCGCCAGCTACTTCGGCCCGGACGGCGGCACCGCCGCGTTCACCGAAGACGGGTGGCTGCGCACCGGTGACGTGGCCACCATCGACGGTCACGGCTACGTGCGCATCGTGGACCGCACCAAAGACCTGGTGAAATCGGGCGGTGAATGGATTTCCTCGGTCGAACTGGAAAACGCCATCATGGACCACCCCGATGTCGCCGAAGCGGCGGTCATCGGTGTCGCCGACGCCAAATGGGGCGAGCGGCCGGTGGCCTGCGTGGTCGCCTACCCCGGGACCACGCCGACCGCCGAGTCCGTGCGCGAGCACCTTCGTGACCGCGTGGCCTCGTGGTGGTTGCCGGACCAGGTGTTCTTCCTCGACGAAATACCCAAGACAGCCACCGGGAAATTTTCCAAGCAACAGCTCCGTTCCCTTTACCGCTCGGGCGCCTCGACCGTCCCCCACCCGGCGGAGCACGCCAAGTAGCACGATCCGCGACATTCCCCCTTCTCCTCGATTGCGTTCTTCGGTTCGCGCTCAAGGGTTGTTGGCCCCCAGCGGGATGGACTACGTTGACGTCGACTTCCAGTTGATCATCCCGATGAGAGATCAATTTCCGTTGTAGCGCAAGGAGAACCAAGTGATCCGAAGAGACAGGCCCCTTCGGCGCGCGGGCCGCGGCCTGTATGCCGCCCTGGCCGCGGTCGTGCTGCTCCTGGCCGGGTCGGCGGCCAGCGCCGACCCGGTCGCCGCCCCGGCCGCCGACCAGCAGGCGTCCGGCAACCTGCCGGGGTTCAGTCACGGAACCGTTGCCGTGCAAGGCACCACGCTGCACTACGTCCGCGGCGGGTCCGGACCGCCGCTGGTGCTGCTGCACGGCTGGCCGCAGACCTGGTGGGAGTGGTCGAAGGTGATGCCCTCGCTCGCCGAGCACCACACCGTGATCGCGTTCGACCTGCCGGGCGCGGGTGAATCGAGCATCCCGACCGGCGGCTACGACAAGGCGACCACCGCGAAGCGCATCCGTGAGGGCGTCCGCAAACTGGGCTACACCCAGGTTTCCCTGCTCGGCCACGACACCGGCGCGCTCGTCGCCTACCCCTACGCCAGGGACTTCCCGGCCGAGGTCGTCCGGATGGCCGTGCTCGAAACCCCGCTGTCCGGCTTCGGCCTCGAGGACGTCAACGGCATCAGCTTCCACCTCGGCTTGAACCAGACCGCCGCGCCGGTCCCGGAGAAGCTGATCGACAACGACGACGTGCCGACCTACCTCGGCTGGCTGTTCAGCGGCGCCCGCTACCCCGAGCGCATCGACCAGGCGGCCTTCTTCCAGGCCTACGCGAGCCCGGCCCGCCGGACCGCGGGCTACGAGTACTACCGGGCCTTCGCCGCCGACGCCACGAACAACAAGGCCAACGCGCACCAGCGCCTGCAGATGCCGGTACTGGCGATGGGCGCGGAAGGCGCCTTCGGCCCGCTCGTGGCCAACTCGTTCAGCCAGGTCGGCGACGACGTCCGCGGTGTCGTCGCGCCGGACAGCGGGCACTGGATCGCCGAGGAGAACACGGCGTTCCTGAGCGCCTGCGCCAAGTTGTTCTTCGGGCCGGCGGGAGTTCCCGCGCCCAACGCCACACTGGCGAACTGCGTCGCCTGACGCCTCGCCAACGACCTAGCTCCTCCGGCGAGTGCTATGAGTGGGGCATTACTTGCGTTCAACGCTAGTAATGCCCCACTCATAGCGTTTTCGGCGCAGCCTGCCGGGTCAGACGCCCAGCGCACCCACGAGCAGTGCGGCGACGGCATCGCGGTGGCCGGGGCTGTCCTGCCACCGCAGCCGGCGCCCGGCCTCGACGACCACGCCGAAGCTGGCGTGCACCAGCACCCTGGCCTGGCGGGAGTCGAGCTCCGGCCGGGCCGATCGCAGCAACTGCTCCCAGACGGCGATGTGCTCGCGCTGCGCGGTGACCAGTGGCCGCCGCAGGTTCGACGGCAAGCCGACCAGTTCGGCGTTCGCGACGCTGGTCAGTGCGGTGTGCTCGAAGCTGTAGGCCACGTAGGTCGCGGTGAGCGCGGCCACGGCCTCGTGCGGGTCGGTGACCCCGTGAAGGTTCTGTTCCACCGCCTGGGCCAGCAGTCCCGCGGCCTGGAGGCAGGCCGCCGCCAGGATGTCGGCCTTGCCGGGGAAGTAGCGGTAGAGGGCGGACGGGACCAGCCCGACGGCCTCGGCGATCTTGGCGTTCGTGACGTTGGCGAAACCGTCCTTTTCGAACAAGGCGATCGCGGCCTCGAGGATCTCCGAACGCCGCGTGCGGGCCACGGGCCGGCTGGGCAGTTCGACGAGGTACGCGCCGCCGGTCGCCGCCGCGGGGTCGGTCGCGACCACCCGCGTGGCGGACGCCACCAGCAGTTCCTCGAGCCGCCGCTGCGCGATCGAGACGCGGTGCATCGTGATGGACCCGATCGCGCCGAGGGCCGCCGCCGCCCGCAGGTGTTCCTCGGGCAGCGGGTGCTCGGTTCGCGCCACCTCGGTCACCCGCTCGACGATGTGCCCGAACTTCGCCGCGAGCACGTGGCGGTCCTCCTTGTCGAGGAACCGGGCTTCCCACCGGTACAGCCCACCCGACGCGCGGTGGGTGACCGCGAGCTGGGTGGCGGCGGTGAGCACGTCCGCCAGGGTTCCCTCGGGCGGCACGCCGTCGATCGCGGCGACGAGCCGGTCCACCATGTGGTTCGCGCACTCGGCGAACAACGCGTACTTGTTCGGGAAGTGCCGGTACAGCGCCGCCGCGGTGATGCCCACCCCCGCGGCGATCTCCTCCATGGACGCCGCGTGGTAGCCGCGTTCGCTGAACACCCGGCCTGCCGCCTCGACGATGAGCTGCTTGCGGTTGCGTGGTCGAACGGCCGCCGGAGATCCGGCGGTCACCGCGGCACCCCGGCTAACGGGCGCGAGTACGAGGCCATGAGCGTCAGTCAACCACGGAACGGCCGGGTACCGGCACCGGCGGGCCGCGCGCGTCGCCCGCGTGACTCGCCATTAACTTTTTCTTCCCGAACCACGGCCTGACCGCGCATAATGACGCCGCTCGACGTTCAGCTCACCGAGGAGTGGCCCCATGTCGAACGATGCGGTTCCCGCCTGGTCCTTCCGCCACCACTGGATGGCGCACACCGCGACGCACGCGATGATGCGGCCGGACAAGCCCGCACTGCGGTACCTCGGGGACACCACCACCTGGGCGCAGCTGTCGCGGCGGTCCCTGCGGCTCGCCGCCGCGCTCGCGGGCCGGGGCGTCACCGAGGGCGAACGCGTGGCGCTGCTGACCCTGAACCACCCGTGGTTCGTCGAGAGCGTGTTCGCGGCCAACAGCCTGGGCGCCATGGCCGTCCCGCTCAGCTTCCGGCTCGCGCCGCTGGAGCTCGACTACATCCTGGCCGACTGCACGCCGTCGGCGGTCGTCGTCGACGCGCGGCTACTCCCCCTGCTCAAAGCCGCCCCGTCCGCCGCGTCGATCGGCACGGTGATCGTCATCGGCGAGCCGGAGACGGACGGCCAGGTCGCGTACGAGGAGTTCCTGGCGGCCCACGAGCCGATCGAGCTGCCTGACGTCAGCGAGGAGTCGATCGCGCTGATCATGTACACCTCGGGCACCACCGGCCGCCCGAAAGGGGTGCTGCTCTCCCACCGCAACATGCAGCTTCAGGCCCTCACCTGTATCCGGGCGATGAAGATGTCCGACGACTCCGACGTCGGTTTCCTGACCGCGCCCTTCTTCCACATCGCCGGCCTCGGCTCGATCGTGGCGAACATCCTGGTCGGCGGCACGGTGGTGATCCACCCGCTGGGTGCGTTCGACCCGAAGGCCGTGCTCGACGCGTACGAGCGCGAGGGGGCCACCGTGGTGTTCAACGTGCCGCAGCAGTGGGACCTGCTCTGCGCCCAGCCGGACATAGACCGGCGTGAGCTGAAGCTGCGGGTCATCAGCTGGGGGGCCGCGCCCGCGAGCGACTCGACCCTGCGTGCCATGGCCGAGAAGTTCCCGGGCGCGCTGAACGTCGCGGTGTTCGGCCAGACCGAGACCTCGCCGATCACCTGCGTGCTCAGCGGCGAGGACTCGCTGCGCAAGCTCGGCTCCGTCGGCAAGCCGATCCCGACCCTCCAGTACCGCGTCGTGGACGACGCCATGAACGACGTCGCCACCGGCGAAGTGGGCGAGATCGTCTACCGGGGCCCCACCGTGACCCAGGGGTACTGGAAGAAGCCGCGGGAGACCGAGGAGGCGTTCGCCGGTGGCTGGTTCCACTCCGGCGACCTGGTCCGGCAGGACGAGGAAGGCTTCGTCTGGGTGGTCGACCGCAAGAAGGACATGATCATCAGCGGTGGCGAGAACATCTACTGCGCCGAGGTCGAGAACGCCGTGGCCGCGCACCCGGCGGTGCGGGAGGTCGCCGTGCTCGGCCGGGCCGACGAGCGCTGGGGGCAGGTGCCGGTCGCGTTCGTCTCCGTCACCCCCCATGCCACCCTCTCGCTGCCGGAGCTGACCGCGTTCCTCGACGGACGGCTCGCTTCCTTCAAGCGGCCCAAGGATCTCGTGGTCGTCGCCGAGTTGCCGCGCAACGCGGGCGGGAAGGTGGTCAAGGGCGAACTGCGGGCGATGGACGAGAAGCCGGCGCGGTGAGCCACCGGGGCGGCTGGAGTACCGGTTCCAATACCGAACCGTCCATCACGCCCATCAGGGTCGCGGACCGATTCAGCTTCGAGAGGCCCTTGCCGACGGGCGACTCGCGTCGCTATGTTAACGACGAGTCTCGCACCGGAGCACGCCGCGACAGCTTGTGGAATCGCACTTCTACCTACCGAGGAAGCTAGGTAAGTAAATGAGCAATCTCAGCAGAAGGAACGTACTGTCGCTCGGCGTCGCGCTGGGCCTGGTGGGTGCGGCGGGGGTTGTCCCGGGCCTGGCTTCGGCAAGCGCCGCGAGCGCCGGCACCGACCCGTGGTGGGCGTGGGACGACGAGATCGACGGCATCATGGCCCGGATCCTCGACAACGGCGGGGTTCCGGCGGTCAACACCGCGATCAAGCCGTGGGTGAACAACAACCACGCGCTGCCGGGCGGGTTGCCGGGCGACCTCTCCGCCTACCTCGCGAAGACCAACCAGCTCCCCACCTGGGCCGACCGGGACAAGCTGCGTCTCGCCGCCGACTTCAACCGGCGCAAGGACACCTACCTGTTCATGCTGTACGGCCTCGGCAGCGGCATCATGAGCACGGTCATCCCGCGCGAGGCCAAGTCCGTGTACTGGTCCGCGGGCGGCGCCGACATGAAGGACCGCGCGGCCAAGACGTTCACCTTCGGCTACGACCTGAGCGACCTGAACGCCTTCGAACCGAGTGGGCAGTTCGTGGTCACCGCCAACAAGACGCGCCTGGTGCACGCCGCGGTGCGGCACCTGCTGCCGCAGTCGCCGCACTGGATGGCGGTGGCGGACGAGCCGGACCGGATCCCGATCAGCAACGGCGACATCCTGGTCACCTTCCACAGCCTCGGCACCTTCGTGCACAAGAAGATGAAGGACTGGCGCGTCCCGATGACGGCCGCCGAGGAGACCGCCTTCCTGCACTCGTGGCAGGTCGCCCTTTACCTGCTCGGTGTGCGGCAGGAGTTCATCCCGCAGACCTGGTCCGCCGCGTACGCGCAGTCGGAGCAGGTGCTCACGCCGATCCTCGCGCCGTCGTTCGAAGGCAGGGAACTGGCCGAGGACCTGCTCGGCCTGACCGCGCAGATCGACCTGGGCGTCACCAGGGGGTTCCTCAACGAGTTCGTCCGCTACGTCCTCAGCGACGCGATCGGCGATTGGCTCAACCTGCGCCGCGACTACGCCGCGGCCGCCCTCATCCGCACCGGGTGGCCGGCCTACATCGCTTTCCGCGAAGGCCTGATCCCGGTGATGCCGGTCGGTTTCTACATGTTCGACCAGCTGATCCGCTCGATCGCCATGCTGTTCCTCAACAACGCGGGCTCACCGACGACCACGCCCATCACCATCCCGACCGGGAACCGGCCGGGCGCCTGAGACGAAGGGGCTCTTCACAGATGACGGTGTAGCCGCGAACTCAGTCGCTGGCCGACGGCCCTGGTCCGGTCGTGGCGTACCGGGCGGCGATGGTGCGGACGGCCTCGTCGACCACCTGAGCGACGCGTTCGGCGCTCACCTCCCAGCCCGGCACCAGGAGTGCCGGCCAGAAGACGTAGTTGGAGATCATGCCCAGGAACTGGGTGGCCGCGAGGTCCACGTCTTCGATCCGCACCGTTCCCGCCTCGTGTTCGGCCAGGAGGTAGCCGCGTACGGACTCGAAGTAGGGCATCTTCCCGTGCGCGAACTGCGCATTGGCGAGTTCGGGGAATCGCGGCAGCTCGGCGATGACGATGCGGAACAGGTCGGTCATCTGGGCGCGGCCCAACAGCTCGGCGTAGCGGCGACCGATGGTGCTGAGCCCGTCGACGATGTTGCCCGCCGGCGGAGGGTCCTCTTCGTCAGCGGTCGACCACGACTCGGTGACCATGGCGTCGAACAGGGCAGCCTTGCTCGGAAACTGCTTGAACAAGGTGGCCCGCGAAACGCCAGAGCGCTCCGCGATCCGCGCCAGCGACGTCCGGTCGTAGCCCAACTCGAGGAACAGGGCGGTCGCGGCCGTCAGGATCAGCGCGCGCTTCTCCTGGGCGATGCGCTGGTGATACGTCGTCACGCCCTTGCTCATGGGCCGAGCATACGAGGTGAGTGGCTTGACTCGCCACTACCGCCGACCTAGTGTCAGGGGAATGGTGAGTCGCTTGGCTCACCACTGACCGCCGTTCCTCACTGGTGAGCCCGGTCAGTCACTCCCGTACTGAAGGAACATCCGATGCGCCGCTTCGACGACCAGACCGTGCTCGTGACCGGTGGGACCGGTGGCCAGGGATCGAGCCACGTACGCGCCTTTCACGCGGAGGGAGCGAACGTGGTGATCGGCGGCATCGACGCCGAACGCGGCGCCGCTCTCGCCGACGAGCTCGGGACCCGCGCTCGCTTCACCCACCTCGACGTCACCGACGAGAACTCGTGGTCCGCCGCCGTGCTGGCCGCCGAGAGCGCCTTCGGCGCCCTGAACGTGCTCGTCAACAACGCGGGCGTCCAGAACCCGCCGGCGCCGATCGAGAAGACGGACCAGGCCACGTGGGCGCGCATCCTCGACATCAACCTCACCGGGACCTTCCTCGGCATCAAGGTCGCCGCTCCCGTTCTGCGCCGCGCGGCGGGGGGAGCCATCGTCAACATCGCCTCGACCATGAGCCTGGGCGGCACGGCGCACTACGCGCCGTACGTCGCCAGCAAGTGGGCCGTGCGAGGTCTCACCCGAACGGCAGCGCTCGAACTCGGCCGGGACCACATCCGCGTGAACACCATCCACCCCGGCGTGATCGCGACCTCCTTCATCCACGAACCAGCAGCCGGCGCCACCACGGCAATCGCCGACTTCTACTCACCCGAGCCGTTCGCCATCCCCCGGCTCGGCGAGCCGGCCGACGTCACCCGGCTTCTCCTGTTCCTCACCTCATCGGACGCGTCGTTCATCACGGGGTCGGAGTACGTCATCGACGGCGGACTCCTCCTCGGGCCCGCCCTGCAGGCCGAGATCGCATGAGCAGTCCAGACACGACCGGATGGAACGACGCTGGAACACGGGACCTGCCCGATCACCTCCGGCGAGCCATCGAGATCACCCCCGCCGCGGGCACCAGCGAACGGATCATCGACATCACGACACTGGGGCGCCGCACCGGCAGGCCACGCCGCATCGAGATCTTTTTCTACCGGGCTGCGGGCGCCACCTACCTGTGCAGCGGCGCCGGCGGGGCTGCGACCGACTGGCATGCGAACCTTCTCGCCCATTCCAGCTTCACCTTCCACCTCAAGAAAGAGATCCGGGCGGATCTGCCCGCACGGGCCACGCCGGTCACCGACCCCGCTGAACGTCAGGCCGTGCTGGCGGAGATCGTCGCGGATCTCAATCAGCCCCACGACCCCGGCACCATCCGGCCGACCCGGCTCGAAGACTGGGCCGACAGCCGGCTGATGCGCATCAGCTTCCGCCGGCCGTGATCGCGGCCCCCTCGACCTCACCGTCGCCCGGGTCACCGAAGGATTCAGGGCGCGCTGTCATGAGATCAAGTGAAAGATTCCGGCCCGATTCCCCTTTCGATCATCGAACGTCATCGGCCTCGGTTCGCACCCGGTTGGTGGCTGGCCTCGGACGTCCGGCGAGGCAACGTGGTGGGATGCCCCGACGATCGACCACCTCGCTGGTCACCCTTTCGCTCGCCCTCGGCAGCCTGCTCGTGCCCGCCACCGCCCAGGCGAGCGCGCCCACCTACCGCTGCCAAATCGCCACCCTCCATACGATCCTGGTCAACCAGCCGGTGATCGGCTCCCCGTGCACGGGCCCGGTCGGCGCGCAGCCGCCCGGTTCGGTGCTCGACGAGTCGATGAACCGGCTCTACAGCTGCTACTACCTGCAAGGAAACGCCACCCCCACCGGCATGTACGTCTTCGGGAGCATTTGCGAAGAGGTATAGGACCCGGACTCACCGGTGGTGGTGGGTTCCCGGCGTGTGGCCGAAAGCCCGGCGGAAGACGTCGATGAACGCGCTGGTGGACGACCAGCCGCAGGTGTGCGCCACGGTGGTGACCGGTGTGCGGTCGGCCAGCAGGACGAGGGCGTGGTAGAGCCGCAGCTGGGTGCGCCACTGCGGAAAACTCATGCCCAGCTCGGCTTTGCACAGCCGGGTCAGGGTGCGGTCGCTCGCGCCGACCTGGGCGCCGAGGGTCGCGAGGGTGCGGTTGTCGGCCGGATCGGCGTGCAGGATCGCGCAGACCGCCTTCAGCCGCGGATCGGCGGGCGCCGGTAGGTGGACGGGTTGCTGCGGCGCGGCACGGAGCTGGTCGAGCAGGACGGCCCGCAACCGTTGCCGCTCGGGGGAATCCTCGTGTGGCGCGCCGGTGTAGGCGAGGACCAGTTCCCGCAGCAACGGGGCGACGGTCAGCACGCTCGGCTCGGTCAGGCCCAGCGGGTTGTCCGTCGCGGGCAGGCCCACCAGATGCAGTTCGAGCTCGCCGTGCGCGTGGTGGGCGTGGACGGTCCCGGCCGGTACCCAGATGGCGCGGGTGGCCGGCGCGATCCACGAGCCGCGGTCGGTCGTGATGGCCAGCACGCCCTTCGCGGCGTAGACGATCTGGTGGTCGTCGTGCCGGTGCGCGCCGATGCCCGAACCGGCGATCAGCGTCTGAACCCGGGTCGGCGCACGCGGGAGGTGGCGGATTTCCGTCATCAGGCGTCAGTTTATCGGAAGCGCGACACAGCACCGACCGGCGAGCATGGCGGGGTGTGGCGGAACAAGTCGATCATCCTGCTGTCGGCCGGGCACGCCTGCGTCGACGTCTACCAGGGCGCGGTGGCCTCGCTCGTGCCGTTCTTCATCGCCGAGCGCGCCTACGGCTATGCCGCGGCTTCGGGCATCGTGCTCGCGGCGTCCCTGCTGTCCTCGGTGGTGCAACCACTGTTCGGCGCGCTGACCGACCGGTGGGCCATGCCGTGGCTGCTGCCGGTGAGCACGGTCCTGGGCGGACTCGGCATCGCGCTCAGCGGGATCAGCGGTTCCTACGCGCTGACGCTGGCGTTCGTGGCGGTGTCCGGTATCGGCGTCGCCGCCTACCACCCCGAAGCCGCCCGCGTCGCCCGGATCGTCAGCCGCGGCAGCCACACCGCCATGGGCTGGTTCTCCCTCGGCGGCAACCTCGGTTTCGCCGCCGCACCCATTCTCGTCGCCGTCGTGCTCGTCGCCGGTGGGTTGCAACTGTCGCCGCTGCTCGTCGTCCCGGCCCTGGCCGGGAGCGTGCTGTGCCTGCCCGTGCTGCGCGCACTGGCCACACCCGCACGCCCCACCACCGCCGCGGCGAAACCGCACCGACGTGACGACGACCGGGCTTCGTTCCTGAGGCTGTCCCTGGCCGTGGTCTTCCGTTCGGTGGTGTTCGTGGGCCTCAGCGCGTTCATCGCGCTCTACGCCCAGCAACGCACCGAAGGCGGTACCGCGGCGGGCACCGCCGCCCTGTTCCTCCTTTATCTCGGCGGGGCCGTCGGCACCATCCTCGGCAGCAGGCTCGCCAACCGCTGGGACCGGATCACCGTCGTGCGCTGGTCGTACCTGGGCACCATCGGCGCCATCGCCGGGGTCGTGTTCGTTCCCGGCCCGGCCATCTACCTGTTCGTCGCACTGGCCTCCGCCGGGCTCTACACCCCGTTCTCCCTGCAGATCACGCTCGCCCAGGACTACCTGCCCACCCGGGTCGGCACCGCCAGCGGCGTCACCCTCGGCCTGACCGTCAGCATCGGCGGGATCGCCAGCCCGCTCATCGGCACCATCGCCGACCACAGTTCGCTGCAACTCGCGCTCGCCCCGCTGGCCGTCCTGCCCGCGTTGAGCTGGCTCGTCATCCGCACCCTGCCCGAACCCAGCGCCAGGTACGGCTAGGCCACTGTCCTGTGAGGACGCCGCCGCCCTCGACGCCCGCCGCGAGTAGCCCTTCCCACTCACGGAAGCCCCTGAACGCTATGAAGTAATCTCAACGACTTTCAGGTGAGCCGGCCGTGTTCGAAGTGGGTGAGTACGAGTGCGGCTTTGACGATGTCGCCGATCTTGCGTGGGCTGGTGGTGATGTGGCGCAGCGCGCGCCAGCGGCCGACCAGCAGGGCGAAGCCGCGTTCGCCCAGGCAGCGCAGCCCACGCAGCAGGGCGCTGTAGGTGCGGGTGTTCACGTCGAGTTCGCGGCCGTGGGAGGGCTGTTTGACCGGGGTGTGAACGCCGATCCCGGCGCCGTCGTAGCCGCCGTCGGCCAGGGTGGGCAGGTTGAGCTGGGAGGCTGCCCAGCACAGGGCGGTGAGCACGTGGGCGCGGGCGGCGGTCAGGTCGCGGGTCGAGCCGGGTTCGACGTCGGCGACCCACAGCGGGAAACCGTCCGGGGCGCAGAGGGCTTGGATGTTGCCGCCGGGCTCGTGGGCCTTACCGGAGTACCAGGCGTCGATCAGCTTGCCTTTTGACGCTGATGGTCTGTTCTGCGAGCCGGTCGCTGGCGAACAGCTTGCCATCCAGAATGACGTGGGTAACGCCGTCGGCGTGGGCCTGCTGCAGGGCTTCGTGCAGGTCCGGGCCTGCGCGGCGAGGACCGTGATGATCTCGTCCAGGTAGCGGTAGCCGGTGGCGCGGGAGATGCCGTGGTCACGGGCCAGCGCGGCGACATCGCGGTTGTCACGGAACCACCGCAGCGCGAACACCGCCTGGTAGAAGCAGGTCAGCGTCCTGCTGCCCTGACGGGTGCCGCGCTCGCGGCGTTCGGCGCGCAGCAGCCGGCCGACGTACTGGGCGAGTTCGCGGGGGACGTCGAGCATGGCACGATACGGAATCAAAGGGGGAGTACGTCCTGGCAATCGTCGGCGGCGCGCTGGTCGCCAGGGCCACCCTGGCGTTCCTGGTCGAGCCGCTCGGCGAGGTGGACGAGGGCACGAAAGTACGCGATGAACGCCGTAATCCTCCTCGGCACCATCGCGCTGTTGACCGGCGCCGCCACCCGCGTCCGCCGCGCCGAAAGGGGTGTGATCGCATGCTGACCCTTCGGGGCATGACCTACCTGGTGGACGACGCTCCAAAGTATGTCGTTCGGCGGGATCTCCAGGCGATCCACGACGAACTGCACTGCACGACCGTGTCGGTAATCGGTCCTGACGGTGACCAGCTCGTCGCGGCAGCCGAGTACGCACTGGAAGTCGGGCTGGACGTGTGGATCCGACCGAACCTGGTGGACCACCGCGAGCCTGAGGTCCTGGCACACCTGGAGAGAATCGGCGTGGCGGCCGAAGAACTGCGCGCACGCCATCCGGGCCGGGTGACGTTGTTCGTCGGCAGCGAGTTCTCCCATACCGTTCGCGGGATCGTGCCCGGCCGGTGGTCCTTCCTTCGGCTGCGGGTCATCTTCAAGGCACGCCTGCTCGTGCGACGGCGGATGAACCGGCGGCTCGACTTCCTGCTCGGCCGGGCCGCCGAGACGGCGCGGCGGGTGTTCCGCGGCTCGGTCGGCTACGGGGCGGCGAGCTGGGAGGAGGTCGACTGGTCCCGGTTCGACTCGGTGGCCATCAGCCTCTACCGGACGGGAACCGACCATGCCGCTTACGCCCGCCGCGTGACAGATCTGGTGCGGGACAACGACAAGCCGGTGATCATCAACGAGTTCGGCTGCGGCGCCTACGAGGGCGCCGAACTCAGGGGACCGGCCTCGTTCCGGATCGTCAACTGGTTCGCCGAGGAACCCACGATCAAGGGTGATCACCCGAGGAACGAACAAACCCAGGCCCGCTATCTGGGCGAGCTGATCGATCTCTACAACGAGACCGGCGTGCACGGCTGCTTCGTCTTCACCTTCGCCATGCCCGACTACCCCCACCACGACGACCCGCGCCGCGACCTGGACAAGGCCGGGTTCGGCATCGTAAAGGTCACGGTCGGCGACCCGACCACCTGGACCCCAAAGGCAGCCTTCCACGAGGTGGCCAAGCGCTACGGCGGCTAGCGGGCCGCCATCCGATCGAGCGCCAAACTCACTGAGATCACCTCTATGAGTGGGGCATTACTGGCGTTCAACGCAAGTAATGCCCCACTCCCAGCATTCGCAACGTGGCTGGCTGGGGGAGCGGCTAGCGCAGCACGCGGTGGCGGAGGTGGACGGCACCCGATTCGAAGGTGCGGGTTTCGACCAGTTCGAGATCCACCCGGCGCTCGTGCTGGGGGAAGAACGGCCGGCCGCCGCCGAGCAGCACCGGGAAGACCCGGACCAGGTACTCGTCGATCAGGTCCAGCGCGGCCGCCTCGGCGGCGAGGGTCGCGCCGCCGAGGGCGATGGAGCCCTCCCCAGGCTCGGCTCGCAACCGCTCGATCTCCTCCGCCAGGCTGCCGGAAGCCAGGCGGGCTCGGCCCTGCACCGACGACAACGTGGAGGAGAACACCACCTTGGGCAGCGGGTTCCAGAGCGCGACCCACTCGAGCCTCAAGTCGTCGAGGGTGTCGTTCTGCTCGGCGGTCTCCCAGTACAGCATCGTCTCGTACAGCCGCCGCCCCAGGAGGTGGACGCCGACCTCCTTGATCTCCTTGATGGAGTGGCGGAAAACCTCATCGCTGGGCGTGGTCCAGTTGAAGCCGCCGTCCGGCCCGACGATGTAGCCGTCCAGTGAAACGCCCATCGAATAGGTCACGCTGCGCATCAGAAGTCCTCCTTGATCACGGGGTCGACAACTACGACCACCGAAGGCCGCGAAACTCATCGCGGATCGCCGGATTTTTCCGCGTTATCGCCGCAGACGGCCTTCGATGCCGTCGAGGATGAGGTCGAGGCCCAGCCGGAAGGTCTCGTCGGCGTCCAGGTGGACGGCATCGCGCACCACCGTGGCCAGTGCGGGGAGTTCACCGGTGGCGAGCTTCCGCTTCAGGTAGGGCCCGAGCTCGGCCTGCCAGCGCCTTTCGTCCATCCCGGTGGCCCGCTCGGCGCGCCGCTCGGCGATCTCGCGGCGCACCGCGCCGATCACGTACGAGTCGACCGCGGTGACCAGCGGCATGGCGAGGTCCACGTCGACGCCGTCCAGCGCGGACAGCACGGCTTCTCCCCTGGCCAGCGCGTGCGGCCCGAGCTGGGGCCGCCCGCCGATCAGGTCGGCGAGCCATTCGTGGTGGTGAACCGCCTGCCGGGTGGTTTCGGCGAGGGAGCGCAGCACCGCTCGCCAGTCGTTCCCCTCCGGCCGGATCTCCGCGTAGACCGCGTCGACCATCAGGTCGAGCAACTCGTCCTTGGTGGCGATGTAGCCGTACAGCCGCATCGGCCCGACCTCCAGCGCCGCGGCGACCTTGCGCAGGGACACCGCCTCGAGGCCGTCCGCGTCGGCCAGCTGGATCGCCGTTCGCACGATCCGCTCCCGGCTCAACGGGGCCAGCACCGGTCGCGCCGGCGGCTCCGGCCGCTCCCACACCAACATGCCGCAGACCATACAACGCCTGCCGCGATACACTGTATCGAGAGATACGCCGTATCAAAGGAGAGCCATGACCATCGCCATCGTCGGAGCCGGCCTCGGCGGCCTGACCCTCGCCCGGATGCTGCACCTGAACGGCATCGACGCCGTCGTCTACGAGCGTGAACCCTCGCGCGACGCACGCGGCCAGGGCGGCATGCTCGACATCCACTCCGGCCAGCGTGCGCTGCGCGAGGCCGGGCTGATCGACCAGTTCCACGAAATCGCCCGTGGTGAAGGCCAGGACATGCGTCTTCTCGAGTCGGACGGCACTCTGCTGCTCCAGGAGGACACGCCCGACGACGCCCCGCTCGATCGCCCCGAGGTCGACCGCGCCGATCTGCGTGACCTGCTGCTCGACTCCCTCCCCGAGGACGCGGTGCGCTGGGGGTACGCGTTCGAGTCCGCCGGCGACGGCGTGCTGCGTTTCGCCGACGGCAGCAGTGCGGCCTATGACCTGCTGGTCGGCGCCGACGGCGCGAACTCGCGGGTCCGTGCGCTGCTCACCGATGCCCGACCGGCGCACATCGGCCAGAACTGCGTCGAGATCGGCATCCCCGACATCGACCGCACCCACCCCGGCCTCGCGGCGATGGTCGGGCGCGGCAACTACTGGGTGCTCGGCGACGGGAAATCACTGGCGGCACAGCGCAATGGCGACGGCCGCGTGCGCATCGGCCTCAACTTCTACCGCACCGGCGAAGACTTCTTCGCCACCAGCGGGATCCCGTTCGACGACCCGGCCGCCGCCCGGGCGCGGCTGATGGACCTGTTCGACGGCTGGGACGCACGGATCACCGCACTGATCGCGGCCTGCGACGACACGGTCGTGCCCCGGGCGCTCACCACGCTCCCGATCGGCCTGACCTGGCCGTCGACCCCGGGCGTCACGCTGGTCGGCGATGCCGCGCACCTGATGCCGCCGGTGGGAGAAGGCGCCAACATGGCCCTGCTCGACGGTGCCGTGCTCGGCCTCGCGCTGGCCGCGCACCCGGACGACTTCGCCGCCGCCGTCACCGAATACGAACAGGAGATGTTCGACCGCACCAGCGCCGCCGCCCGGGACTCCGCGAGAATCCAGGAGCTGCTGGAAGCGCCGGACGCCAGCCGGCGCTTGCTCGCGTTCTTCCAGCCGAACTGAAAGCCGGTGATCACGGCTCTCGGAGGCGGTGGACCAGTGCGTCCAGCGCCAGCGAGTAGCCACGCCATCCCGCGCCCGCCAGGTACACGGCCGCGTGGGCGGCGAAGACGTCGGTCCGGTCCTTGCCGTCGTGCGCGTGCCACTGCGAGATGTGCACGACGGCGAACGGGCGGCCGGTGTCGGACAGCGCGTCGAGCCACGCGTAGCCGTAGGAAGCCAGGCCCGCGGGGTTCACCACGTACCCGTCGATGGCGGGCTGCCGGTCCTGGACCCATTCGGTGAGCGCGCCTTCGTGGTTCGACTGGAAGTGCAGCGCGGTCACGTCCAGCCTGGCCGCGGTCGCGTCGACGTCGCGGGTGATGTCGTCGAGGGTCGCGACCCCGTACTTGGCCGGGTCGCGCTCACCGAGGCGGTTGAGGTTCGGCCCGTGCAGGATCGCCAGGTGCATCGGTGGTGCCTCCTCGGTAGGTCGGCAGGATCGACCGCGGGATCGGCCCCTTGTTGCGCCGGCCCTGCGTGGTCTCTTCCCACGCGTGCGCCAGGATTCCCACGCTCCTGCTGAGCACGAACAGGCCGCGGGCCAGCGGCGGCGGGAAACCCAGTTCGGCGTAGATCACCGCGGTGGCGCCGTCGATGTTCATCGGCACCGGTTTGCCGCGGCCGTGGTTCAGCCGTGCCTCGACAGCCCGCGCGGCACGCACGTGCCGTCCCGCGACGACGCCGTCCTCGACGGCACGGTCGACGAGGGCGAGCAGCGGGGCGCGGCGTGGATCGACCGGGTGGAACCGGTGCCCGAACCCCGGCACGTAGCGGTGCTCGCTGATCGCCCGGACGGTGGCGGCGTCGAGAGACTGCCCCGCGTCCTCCAGGCTGACGATTTCGGTGAGCAGCTCGACGCACTGCTGCCCCGCTCCCCCGTGGGCGTCACCGAGCGCGTTCACCCCGGAGGCCATGGCGTTGTTGATCCCGACCCCGCAGGTCGCGGTCATCCGGGCGATGGCGATGGACGGGGCCTGCGGTCCGTGGTCGACGGAGGCCACCATCGCCGCCTCCAGCAACTCCGCCTCCCCCGGTGCGGGCGGGCCGCCGCGGGTCATCAGCCAGATCGTCGCGACCAGCCCGGCGGAGCCGATAAGGTCCTGGATCGGCGTGCCCCGCAGTTCCAGCACCCCCGGCGCCATCCGGGTGATGCCGGTCGCCCACCAGTCGGCGACCTCGGCGTCCGTGGTCATCGGCGGCCTTCACCCCAGCGGTCGGCGAACGCCCCGGTCTGCGCGTTGTGCTCCCCCAGCAGGGGTGGCGCGCCCGTCGGCCGCAGTGGCGCGCCGTTGATCAGGACCCCGTTCCCGCTGGTGCGCACGACCCGGCCGGTGTCGCCGGGGAAGGGCACGTCGGTGAAGAAACCCCGGTGCGCCAACTGTTCGGACTCCACTGCCTGCGGCACGGTCAGGATGCGCGCCGCGGGGACACCGACGGCGGGCAGGAGCCGTTCCCATTCGACGGCCGTGCGCTTGCGCAGTTCGCGGGTCAGTTCGGTGTTCAGCGCGTCCCGGTGCTCTTTGCGTGCTTCGCGGTCGGCGAACCTCGGATCGATCATCAGGTCGGCCCGGTCGAGCAGCCCGCACAGCTTTTCGAACTGGACCTGCCGGTTGGCGGCGATGTTGAGCAGCCCGTCCGCGGTTTCGAAGGTGCCGGACGGCGCCGCGGTCGCGTTCTGCTGTCCGGTCGGACCGGGTCGGACGCCGCTGATCACGTAGTGCGAAACGGCCCAGCCCATCGCCGAAATCGACGCCTCGAGCATCGACAGGTCGAGGAAGCAGCCCTCGCCGGTGCGCGCCCGGCCGACCAGCGCCGCTGAGATCGACAGCGCGGCCATCAGCCCGCCAACGGTGTCGCAGACCGGGAACCCGACCCGCAGCGGCGCGGTGTCCTCGGTGCCGGTGATGCTCATCATCCCGGAGAGCCCCTGGATGATCTGGTCGTAGGCGGGCGCCTGGCTCATCGGGCCGGTCTGCCCGAAGCCGGTGATCGCGCAGTAGACGAGTCCCGGATTTATTTCCCGCAACCGGTCCCAGCCGAAACCCAACCGGGCGAGTACCCCGGCACGGAAATTTTCGATCAGCACGTCCGCGCCGCGCACCAGGTGTTCGAATTCCGCGCGTTGCGCGTCGTTCTTCAGATCCAGTTCGATCGATTTCTTGCCCGCGTTCTGCGCGAGGAAGGAGGCGCCGACACCGGCCCGGTTCAGCTCGGCGTCCGGGCCGAGATGCCGGGCCAGGTCCCCGGATCCGGGCACTTCGACCTTGACCACCTCGGCACCGAAGAGCGTCAGCTGATAACTGCAGTAGGGGCCGGCCAGCACGTTGGTGAGATCGAGTACCCGGATTCCGTGCAACGGTGGTTTTTCCATGCGTCTGCTCCTTCTGCGAATGACGCGCAGAACTGAAAGGACACCGCACCGGCCGGGGGACCTACATGCGGAATGGGTGGTCGAAACCGCGCTCGGTCAGGTGCCCGGAGACCTCGATCAGCGTGGCGACGAATTCGGTGACGCGGTCGTCGGGGAACCGCACCGTCGGCCCGGACAGCGACAGTGCGGCGATCGCTGTGCCCGAGCGGCCGAAGACGGGCACGGCGACGGCGGACAGTCCCGTCTCGCGTTCACCGTGGCTGAAGGCGTAGCCGCGCTCGGTGGCCTCGTCGATCTGCGCCCGCAGGGAATCGAGGTGGTCCGGTCCGTACGGCGAACTGCGGGCCACCCGGGAGAGGTGCGCGGAGTCGGAGTTCCGCAACAGGATCTTCGACGAGGCGCCCGCCCACAGCGGCAGCTCGTCACCGACGTGCACGACGTGACGCAGGGGCTGCGGGCTTTCCTGCTGGGCGACGCAGACCCGGTAGATGTCGCGGACGACGTAGAGGTTGACGGTCTCCCGCTGCCGCTGCGCGAGGCCGCGCATCAGTTCCTTGGTCTCGGGCGGGAGTTCCCAGCTGCTGCGGGCGAGGTGCGCCCAGCGCCACAGGCTCGGCCCGGCCAGGTAGCCCTTCGCCGTGGACCACAGCAGACCGTTCTGCTCCAGGGTCTGCACGAGCCGGATCACCGTGGTCTTGGCCAGCCCGGTGGCCCGCACGATCTCACCGATGGAGATCGCGGGCGTGGACTCGGTCAGCAGTCCCAGGATGTCGAAGGCGCGCTGCACGCTGCGCACGCCGCCGGACTCGCCGACGTCGCCCGTATCAGGGACCTGCTCGGTACCCGCCGATTTGACCACGGTTTCCCCTCTTGCCACGACGATCCACCATCCTCACCGCTTCGCCTCCGCTCCGTCCAGTTTCTTCGATCCGAGACTTGCCAGCGAAAGGGGGCGAGCCGTACGTTACACCCAGTCCGTACAGCGGTCCAGTTGTACCGCTTGATGGTTCACGAGGAGAACTGTGGTGCTGACCGACGTTCTCGACCAAGCCAGAGCCGACTCGATCACCGAAGCACCGGCGTACGTCGCCGGGCAGTGGGCCACGGAGGGCTCCCCCGTGGAGCGGGTCGGTCCGTACCTCCGCGAAGCCGTCTCCCGCTCCTACCCCGCCTCTCCCGCACAGGTCGCGGCCGCAAGGGAATTCACCCGTACGGGAGCCCGGGCGGTCGCCGAGCTGGCACCGGCCACGAGAGCCGCGGTGCTCGACCGGGCCTCCGCGCTGGCGACCACGCACCGCGCCGAGGTCGCCAGGCTCATCGCCCGCGAACTGGGGAAGCCGGTGAAGGACGGGCTGGGCGAAATGGACCGCGTGGCGGACACCTTCGCGGTGTGCGCCGCCGAGGCCCGGCAACTCGGCGGCGAGACGTTGCCGGTCGCCGGATGGGCTCGCGGCGTCGGGAACACCGCCTTCACCTACCGGGCGCCCGCCGGGGTGGCGCTGGCCATCACCCCGTTCAACGCACCGGCGAACCTGCTCGCGCACAAGCTCGGCGCCTCGTTCGCGGCGGGGAACACCACGCTGGTCAAGGCGCCACCACAGGCGCCCGCCACCACCACCGCGATGGTCGCGCTGGTGCTCGAAGCGGGCATGCCGCCCGAAGCGGTGCAGCTGCTGCACGGTGATGGCGGCGTCGGCGCCGCGTTGTGCGCTGCCCCGGAGGTCAGCGTCATCAGTTTCACCGGCAGCCCCGAGACCGGTGCCGCCGTCGCTCGCGCCGCCGGGGCGAAGCGGCTGGTGCTGGAACTGGGCGGGAACGCGGCCACGATCGTCTGCGCGGACGCGGACCTCCCGCACGCGGCCAGGATCTGCGCCCGCACCGGCTACAGCAACTCCGGGCAGAGCTGCATCTCCGTGCAACGCGTCTACGTCCAGCGGTCCAGGTTCGCGGAGTTCGTCGAGCTGTTCCGCGCCGAGGTCGCCGGGCTCACCGTCGGCGACCCGCTCGACCCGGCCACCGACGTCGGCTCCATGGTGGACGACGAGGCAGCCGCCCGGGTGGAGAAGTGGATCACGCAGGCCACCACGTCCGGTGCCCGGCTCGTCGTCGGCGGCGAGCGCGACGGCGCGACCCTGCGGCCCGCGGTGGTCGCCGATCCACCCGCCGACGCCACGCTCGTGACCGACGAGGTCTTCGGCGCGCTGGTCGCCGTGCTCCCCTACGACGACCTCACCGACGTCATCGAGACCTGCAACAGCAGCAGGTACGGACTGCAGGCCGGCCTGTTCACCCAGGACCTCACCACGGTGTTCCGGGCGTGGCGGGATCTGCAGGTGGGCGGCCTGATCGTGAACGGGTCGTCGAACTACCGGCTCGACCACGTCCCGTTCGGCGGCGTGAAGGACTCCGGCTTCGGACGGGAGGCACCGGCGCAGATGATCGACGACTACACCGTGGTCAAGACCCTGATCCTGCGTGAGCTGTCCATCTGGGGGCGGGGATGAGCGTCACCGCCGCGGAGGCACTGGCCGCCCAGCTCGAGTCCTACGGCGTCGAGTACGTCTTCGGCACCTGCGGGCACACCAACATCGCCTTCCTGGACGCACTGGGCCGCAGCGGCATCCGGTTCGTCATCGCCAGGCACGAACAGGCCGCCGCCCACGCCGCCGACGGGTACGCGCGCATGACGGGGAAACCCGGCGTGCTGCTGGTCCACGTGGGACCGGGCATGATGAACGCCGTCACCGGCGTCGCGACGGCGGCGCTGGACTCGGTACCGCTGATCACCATCGCCGGGGACATCCCGTCCTACTACCACGGCCGTCACCCGCACCAGGAGGTCAACCTCCACGCCGACGCCGATCAGACCGCCATCTACGCGCCCTTCGTGAAGCGGGCGTGGCGCGCGCACCGGGCGGAGGACATCGCGCGGTTCACCGAGCGGGCGTTCTGGACGGCGACCTCCGGCAGGCCGGGCGCGGTCCTGCTGAACATCCCCATGGACCTGTTCTCGCGCCAGGTTCCGGCGGGGCCGGCTTTCCCGCTCGTCAAGCACAGTCCCGCACCGGCCCTGTCCACAGAGGACGCGGACCGGATAGCGGAGCTGCTCGTCGACGCCGAGAAGCCACTGATCTACCTCGGCGGCGGCCTTCGTGACGAGAAAGGCCGGGCGGCCCTCCTGCGGCTCGCCGAGCACCTGGACATCCCGATCGCCCACTCCCTGATGGCGAAGGGCGTCGTCGACGACCGGCACCCGCTGGTCATGGGCATGACCGGGTTCTGGGGCCTGGAGCTGACCAACAAGTACACGCGGGACGCCGACGTGGTCCTCGCGCTCGCGACCCGGTTCGCCGAGACCGACGCCAGCTCCTGGAATCCCGACTATACCTGGCAGTTCCCGCCCGCGCGGCTCATCCAGATCGACATCGACCCCGCGGAGATCGGCCGCAACTACCCGGTCGAGATCGGGGCCGTCGCGGACGCCGCACTCGCGGTCGACGCCATCGCCTCCGCCGTCACCGCGCGGAGTCCACAAGGGACGGATCGCCCGGCGATGCGCGAGAAGATCGCGGCCGAGCGGCGGGAACTGTTCGGCGCGAGCCGGGAACGCGGCCGCAGCGAGGACTTCCCGCTCCGGCCGGAACGCATCCTCGCCGACCTGCGCGACGCGCTGCCCGCCGACGCGGTGCTCGTCACCGACGTCGGCTGGAACAAGAACGGTGTCGCGCAGTGCTACGAACTGCCGCCGGAAGGCCGGTTCGTCACCCCCGGCGGACTTTCCACCATGGGCTTCGGCCCGGCCGCCGCGGTCGGGGTGCAGCTCGCCGAGCCGGACCGCGTGGTGGTCGCGCTGGTCGGTGACGGCGGGCTGAGCGCCCAGTTGCCTGCCGTGCCGATGGCGGTCGAGCAGGGGTTGCCGGTCATCTTCCTGGTGATGAACAACCGGGCGCACGGCACGATCGCCGATCTTCAGGCCGCGAGCTTCGGCGCCAGTTACGGCTGCGAGTTCACCGACGCCGACGGCAACCCCTACTCCCCCGACTTCGCCGCCTACGGCCGGGCGTGCGGCGCCGACGGTCACCTCATCGGGAAACCGGCGGACCTGGCCGAGGCACTGCGGACCGCGATCGAGAGCCGCAGGACCTCGGTGCTCGACGTGCCGATGGTGAACGAGCCCGTGCCCACCCCCGGGCATTGGAACATCAAGGACATCTACCGCGGCGCCTTCGACTGAGTCCCCCTGCTGATCTCACAACTTGAATCCACAACGAGGTGACGATTCATGCACAGATCACGAACCACGATGCCAGTGCTCGTATCCGCCGTGCTCGCCCTCGCGGCGAGCACCGCGTGCAGCGCGCCGGGGAGCACTTCGTCCTCAGGCGGTGACGACAACGGCCCGCTCAAGATCGCGGTGGTCAACGCGCAGAGCGGGCAGCTCAGCTCGCTCGGCCAATGGGAGTGGAAGGGCGCGAAGCTCGCCGCCGACGAGTGGAACGCCAGGGGCGGCATCAACGGCCGTCAGATCGAGCTGGGCTTGTTCGACGACCAGGGCGACCCCACGGTGGGCACGAACCTGGCACGCAAGATCTCCAGCGAGGGTTTCGTGGCGATGATCGGGACCGCGGAGAGCGCGGTGACCGTCGCGATGATCCCGATCCTGCAGCAGTCGAAGATCCCGAACATCACCTCCGGGCAGTCGCCCGCGATCGCGGCCGCGAAGAGCCCGTTCGCCTTCTACAACGGCCCGACGAGCGACACCTACGATGAAACGCTCGCCCAATACCTCGTGGACCGCAAGGGCGCCAAGAACATCGCGCTGATCTCCAACAACGGTTCGTACGGCAAGGGTGAGAAGGAAGCGTTCACCAAGGCGCTGGCCGACCGCGGCATCACGCCGGTGGACGACCAGGTGGTCACCACCGACCAGAAGGACTTCAGCGCCGCGCTGACCGCCATCCGGCAGAAGGCCCCCGACGCGTTGTTCGTCGGCGCCGAAGAGGTGGCGGCCGGCCTGATCGTCAAGCAGGCCAGGGAGTTGGGCATCACGGCGACGATCGCGGGCGCGGCACCGATGGGCACCCCGGTGTACCTGGAGACCGCGGGCGCGGCGAACGCCGAAGGCACCGTGGTCAGCTCGCCGTACCTGAGCAACGAAACCGACGACGCGTCCCGCGCGTTCGCCAAGGCCTACCAGGGCGCACACGGTGAAGAGGCCGAACTGCACGGCGCGAAGGCCTACGACGGGGCCAACATCGTGTTCACGGCGCTGAAGAAAAGCAACGGGGCCACCGGTCAGGCACTCGCCGACGCGATCCGCGGGACCAAGCACGACGGGCTGCTCGGGAACTTCGAGTTCGACGAAAGCGGTGTGGGCATCCACACCACCTCGATCGGCGTCATCACCGCCGGCAAGCTCGTCGCCGAATCCGCCGGCTGAGGCGATGGAAGTCTTCTTCCAGACCCTGGTCGGCGGACTCGGGTTCGGCGCGGTCTACGCACTGGTGGCCATGGGCTTCTCGATCGTCTACCGGACGATGGGGCTGGTCAACTTCGCCCACGGCCAGGTGGTGATGATCGGCGCCTACGCCGCCTCGACGTTCTACATGTCCGCGCGCCTGCCGTTCTTCATCGCGATCCCGGTGGCCATGCTGGTCACCGGGACGATCGGGCTGGTCATCGAGCGGGTGCTGCGGCCCTTGGAGAACAAGGACTTCGACCTCATGCTGATCGGCACGATCGGCTTCGGCATGGTGCTCGAAGCGGTGGCCACGATCATCTGGGGCGCCACCGGGCACGCGGTGCCGTCCCCGGTGGACACCGAGCCGCTCGACGTGTTCGGCATCCGCATCCGGACCTACAGCCTCGTCGTGCTGGCCATCGCCGCGCTCGCGACGGTCGCGCTGGTGCTGTTCCTGCAGCGCACCAAGCGGGGCGCGGCCATGCAGGCGGTGGCGATGGACCACGAGGCGGCGACCGCGGTCGGCATCCACGTGGGCCGCAGCAACGCCGTCGCGTTCGCCATCGGCGCCGGGCTCGCCGCGCTGGCGGGCGCGCTGGTCGCGCCGATGCTCTACGTCAACCCGACGCTCGGCGGCTCACTGGGCATCAAGGGGTTCGCCGCGGCCATCCTCGGCGGCTTCGGGAACATCCAGGGCGCGATCGTCGGCGGCCTCGCGATCGGCGTGCTCGATTCGTACATGGCCGGGCGGTTCCAGGCGTACTCCGAGCTGGTGGTGTTCCTGGTGTTCACCGTGGTCATCATGATCAAACCGACCGGGCTGTTCGGCGAGCGGACGGTGAACCGCGCATGAGGCTCCGCATCGCCGGTTTCGGCGTGGTCGCCGTGGCCGCCTGGTTCCTCCCGTACCAGCTCGGCCCGTACGGCATCCACGTGATGGACATCGCCATCGTCTTCGCGCTGCTGGCCATCGGCCTCGGCCTGGCGATGGGCCTCGGTGGCCAGATCAACCTCGCGCAGGTCGCGTTCTTCGGGGTGAGCGCCTACGCCGTCGCGATCCTCACCACCGGGGCGGGCTTCGGGTTCTGGACCTCGGCGGTGCTCGCGGTGCTGGCGACCGTGCTGGTCGGGCTGTTCGTGGGCACACCCGCGCTGCGGATGCAGTCCCACTACCTCGGCATCGTCACCCTCGGCCTGGCGCTGGCGTTCACCAACTGGGTCACCAACAGCACCCTGACCGGCGGCGCCGACGGCATCTCCGGCATCCCGGTACCGCCGCTGTTCGGCATCGACCTGTCCAACGAGTACCTGTACTACTACTTCGAGCTGATCGTGTTCGGCCTGGCGCTGGGGTTCGCCGGGTTCATCGCCTACACCGGGCTGGGCCGCCGGATGCGGGCGATGCGCGACGACTCGCTCGCGGCGGGAGCCGTCGGCGCTCCGGTGCCGATCCTGCGGATGACCGCCTTCGTGCTCGCGAGCCTGTACGGCGGCCTCGCCGGGGTGCTCTACGCCGGGCTCATCCGCTACGTGGCGCCGGAGACGTTCAGCATCGCCAACATGTTCCTGCTGCTCGCGATGGTGATCATCGGGGGCAGGCAGAGCATCCTCGGGTGCGTGGTCGGTGCCATCGCCCTGTCACTGGTGCGGGAGGTGCTGGTCGACTTCTCCGTCTACGCCCAACTCGGGTTCGGCGCCGTGGTGGTGCTGATGGTGGTGTTCGCCCCGACCGGCCTGGCCGGTATCCCTTCGCGGCTGTACAAGGTGGCGCGGCGGCGGAAGGCCACCGGCGAACGGACCGCGCTGGGCCCCTTCGACCCGGCCCCGGACACGGAGCACGGGCCGGGGTCGAGCCTGGAGATTTCCGGGATCAGCAAGCACTTCCGCGGCTTGAAGGCGCTCACCGGCGTGTCCATGTCGGTGAGCCCCGGCGAGATCCGCGGGGTGGTCGGGCCGAACGGCTCCGGCAAGACCACGCTGTTCAACATCGTCAGCGGCATCTACAGCGTGTCTTCGGGGTCGGCGTCGGTCGACGGCCGGGTGGTGACCGGGCGGCGCCCGCACCAGCTCTCCCGGCTGGGCCTGGCGAGGACGTTCCAGAACCTGCGGCTCTTCGACCGGATGACCGTGCGGGACAACATCCTGGTGGCGCTGGACCGGTCGTCGATGGTGGCGGTGTGGCGGTACGCGCTGTGGCCGGTCGGCGTCCTGCGCGAGGAACGCGAGCTGCGTGCGCGGGCCGACGAGCTGCTGGCGAGGTTCGGGCTCACCGACTTCGCCGGCGCGGCACCCGGATCGCTGCCCTACGGTATCCAGCGCAGGCTGGAAATCGCCAGGGCCATGGCGAGCGGGCCGACGCTGCTGCTGCTCGACGAACCGGCCGCCGGGCTCAACGGCCAGGAGGTCGGGCAGCTGAGCGAGATCGTGCGGTCCATCCGGGACAGTGGGGTGACCGTGGTGCTGATCGAGCACAACATGGGGCTGGTCATGTCGCTGTGCGACCGGGTGACGGTCCTCGCCAGCGGCGGGGTGATCGCCGACGGCACCCCGGCTGAGGTGGCGGTGCGCCCGGAGGTGATCGAGGCCTACCTGGGTGACTCGATGAACACCGCCGAGATCGTCGCCGAAGTCGGATCGGAGGTGGGGAGGTGAACGGCGAACTGGTGGTGTCGGGCCTGTCCGTGCATTACGGCGGGGTGCGGGCGGTCAACTCGGTGAGCTTCACCGTCGGCGCGGGCGAGTGCGTCGGCATCATCGGCGCCAACGGGGCGGGCAAGTCGTCCACGCTCAAGGCGCTGATGGGGCTGGTGCCGAGGACCGCGGAGACCATCCGGTTCGGTGACAGCGACCTCACGAAGGTCAAAGCCCGCGACATCGTGCGGCACGGCATCGGGTACGTACCGGAAGGGCGGCACGTCTTCCCCGGCCTGACGGTCGAGAAGAACCTGCTGCTCGGCGCGTACGTGCGGAAGTGGAAGGGTCCGACGCTCACCACTCTCGGCGAGGTGTTCGAGCTGTTCCCGGTACTCGGTGAGATGCGGGACCGGCTCGCGGGCGCGCTGTCGGGCGGACAGCAGCAGATGCTGGCGGTCGGCCGGGCGCTGATGACCAACCCGCGGCTCATTCTGCTCGATGAGCCTTCCATGGGGCTGTCGCCGAAGCTGATCGAGGACATCCTCGCGGTGCTGCAACGCTTGCGCGCCGCCGGGCATGCGCTGTTGCTCGTGGAGCAGAACGCGAAGCTCACCTTCGAGGCGACCAAGACCTGCCTGGTGATGGAAAACGGCGAGGTAGCCATGACCGGCGCCTCAGCACAACTGAGCCGCGACCCACGAGTACGACAAATCTACCTAGGCCTCTGACCGCCCCGGGCACCTGTCACGAATGTGGCTTTCGGCTGCCTGAGTGTGGAGTTCAGCTGCCTGAGTGTGGGGTTCGGCTGCACGAACGTGGGACTCGCCCGGCTCCCGCACATCCCGGGCGAGTCCCACACTCAGGCACCCGAACCCCACGTTCAGACACCCGAACCCCACACTCAAGCAGCTGAACCCCACACTCAGGCAGCCGAAAGCCACATTCGTGACAGTGCTCGGACCGATGAGTGCTATCGGCAGAAGGGGTCGGCGCCTGCGGCGGAGCGGATGCCGCCGGCGAGCAGCTTCCGGAAGTACCAAGATCCGTCCACAGTGGACGTGCCGGTGAACGCGCTGCCGTCGTGGCCGAGGGTGGTCACCCATGATCGGCCACCGTCGTAGTACTGGCACCAGGCCACCGGGTGGTGGTCGCCGTGGCCGGGGTGGCCACTGCCGCCGCGTGCGCCCTGGGCCAGCGAAGACTCTTCGACCTCGGCCAGCACCCGCACCTCGCTCGGGAAGGGGACCAGGTTGTACCACTCGTCGGCGAACTGCCACCGGCCCGGAAGATTCTTCGTGGACACGTCCTTGCGGCTGGTGGTCCGCACCGTCCCCGGCTGGTACGGACCGTGGTCGTAGTAGTTCGCGTTCCCCAGCAGGCCTTCGTACCACTGCCAGTTGTACTCGGTGCCGAACGCGTTGTGGATGCCGACGAACCCGCCACCCCCGCGGATGTACTGCCGCAGCGCGGTCTGCGCGGCGTCGTCGAGCGTGTCCCGCGTGGTGCTCAGGAAGACCACCGCGTTGTAGGGGAAGAGGCGACCGGCCGACGAGAGCTGTGTGACGTCCTCGGTCCAGTCGACGGCGAATCCGTTCTCCTGGCCCAGCCGGACCAACCCCTGCTGCGCCACGTTGCCGTCGACCAGCGGCGGGTTGAGGCCGGGCGCGAGCGCCGGGCCCAGGTTCGCGTGCCGGGGACCCGCCGTCCGCGAGTAGACCAGCACCCGGATCCCTTGCGACAGGTCGAAATTGCCCCAGTCGTGGTAACACTGCGGCCGCACTCCCCGGCACACGCCGTAGTCCGGCTCCCCCAGTTCCCTCGCCCCCGGCCGGTCCCCGTTGTTCGCCGCCGCCGGTCCGCCGACGGCCAGCACGGTGGCTGCCATCGCCACCGCGGCGCTCACCATCGCGGTCACCGTCATCGCTACTCGTCTGCGCACGTCCTGACCTTTCGCCGGGTCCGCGAAGCGGACCGAAGAAACCATGCTGGTCTTGTGAAGCACGACGTGCCGAGCTTACGCTGAACCGTCCAACAGTCCACATGGTCCGCTAGGTGGACCACGGCGCTCAGCTTTCCCCACGGAGGTAGCGCGGCATGGCGGAGATCCAGCGCAGGAAGTTCTTCAAGGGCGCGGCCGCCGCCGCGGTCGGCATGGGCGCGCTGTCCGGCGCACCCGCGTCGGCGGACCCCCGGACGGCGGGCCACCGGCCGCCCATCGCCACCACCCCCGGCGGCCGCGACTTCCCGAAGGTCGGCGGCAACCTGGGCAACCAGAACTACTCCGCGCTCGACGACCTCCACCGCGGCAACGTGCGCAAGCTCGGCGCCGCCTGGGTCAACCGGATCGAAGGCGGCCTCACCACCGGCACGAACCAGAGCACCGCGGTCGCCGTCGACGGCGTGCTCTACCTCGAATCCGCACCGGGCAACGTGTTCGCCGTGGACGGCCGGACCGGCGTGACCAAGTGGGTCTACCGGCAGACCCGGGGCACGCTGACCCGGCGCGGCGTCGCGGTCGGTGACGGCAAGGTCTTCACGCACGCCAACGGCAGCTGGATCATCGCACTGGACCAGGAAACCGGCGCGGTCGTGTGGGAGAAGCAGATCACCGAGTACGGCGCGCTGGAGAAGGTGGCCATCGTCCACCACGACGGCCGCCTCTACCTCAGCACCGCCGACGGCGACCGCGGCGCCGGGCTCGCGGTCGACGCGCACACCGGGGAACTCCTGTGGCACTTCTGGGGCATCCCGGGACCGGGCGAGTTCGGCAACGACACCTGGGAAGGCGAGTCCTGGGCCGAAGGCGGTGCCACCCCGTGGATTCACCCCGCGATCGACCCCGACCTCGGACTGGCGTACTGGACCTTCGGCAACGCGCGCGGCAGCCGCTCGTCCCAGGACGGCTCGGAACGCGGCGGGACGAACCTGTTCGCCAACTCCCTGGTCGCCATCGACCTGGCCACCGGCGAATACCGCTGGCACTTCCAGTCCGTCCACCACGACATCTGGGACATGGACAACGTGATGGCGCCCGTGCTCGCGGACGTGCGGATCCACGGCCGCCCCCGCAAGGTGGTGATCTACGGCAGCAAGACCGGGATGTACTACATCCTCGACCGGGAGAACGGCTCGGCGCCGCTGGGCATCGACGAACGGCCGGTCCCCCAGGAGCCGCGCCAGAAGACCTGGCCGACGCAGCCGTTCCCCCGCCAGGGCCCGTGGACCGAGACGACGGTCGTCGACCAGCCGCTGGGCACCGCGATCCCCGGCGACCCCAACCGCGCGGTCCCCCACTACGTCCGCGGCTCGCTGTTCACCCCGCACTGGGACGTTCCCATCCTGTCGATCCCCGGGCACGGCGGCGGCGCCGACTGGAGCCACCAGTCGTTCAGCCACCGCACCGGCTGCGTCTACACCGGGTTCGGTTACGTGGCCGCCGCCCACTCGCTCACCGAGTCGAGCAACGGGCTCCGCCCGCCCGGCGAGTACCAGACCGGCGGGATCGTCGCCGTCGACGTGCGCACCAACCAGGTGCGGTGGAAGAAGCGGATGCCGTACTCCCTCGCGCACGGCAACGGGATCCTCACCAGCGCGGGCGGCCTGCTGTTCATCGGGCAGCCCGACGGTTACCTGCTCTGCCTCGACGCGGACAGCGGCCGCGAGCTGTGGCGGTTCCAGTGCGGTGCCGCGATCAGCAGCAGCCCCGTCCTGTACGAAGTGGACGGTGAGCAGTACGTGGCCGTCTACGCCGGCGGCACCGGCATCCCGTACGGCAACTCGGCCCCACGCGGCGACTTCCTCTGGGCGTTCAAGCTCGGCGGCCGGGTCGCCCCCGCGCCGGTCCCGCCGCCCCCGGTCGTCCGCAGGCCGGTGTCCGGCGCCCCGGTGGACGGCAGCGCGGTGCGGGACACGGTGATCATCGGGCGCACCTACGACCCGGCGACCGGCGGGATCGGCGCCACCGAGTCGACCGCGGTCAACGCCATGGCCCCGACCCACCTGCGGGTCCCGGTGGGCACGGCCGTCACGTTCACCAACCACGCGGGCAACGCGGGCACCCGGGGCGCGACCCAGTTCTTCGAAGGGCTCTTCGACGTGCGCCTCGCTCCTGGCGAGTCGTACACCCACACGTTCACCGCGAAGGGCGAGTACTTCTTCAACGACCCGGCGAGTCCCCGCTCGACCGGCAAGATCGAAGTCCTCTGACCGAAACCGGGGGTGTCCGGCGCCGGGTCGTCGGCGTATAAGTAACTATCTAGTTCGTTCGCACCACATCGTTGCCCTCACCGAGGAGTGCGACATGGCACCGCGTGACGACACCGGCCGCTCCCCCGAAACCGCCCCGGCACTGAGCATCGCCACGGTGTGCCTGTCCGGCACGCTCGAGGACAAGCTGATCGCCGCCGCCGCAGCCGGGTTCGACGGCGTCGAGATCGTCGAGGCGGACCTGCTCGCGGCACCGTGGTCACCGCGCGAGGTGCGGCGGCGTTGCGCCGACCTCGGCCTCAGCATCGACCTCTACCAGCCGTTCCACGACTTCGAAGCCGTCCCACCGGACGTGCTCGCCGCGAACCTGCGGCGCGCGGAACGCAAGTTCGACGTGCTCGAGCAGCTCGGCACCGAAACCCTGCTGCTCTGCTCGTCGCTGTCCCCCGACGCGGTGGACGACGACGACCTCGCGGCCGAACAGCTCCACCTGCTGGCGAGCCGGGCCGCCGCCCGCGGCCTCCGCATCGCCTACGAAGCCGTCGCCTGGGCCCGGTTCGTCCGCACCTACGCCCACGCGTGGCGGATCGTGCGCCGCGCCGGCCACCCGGCGCTCGGCCTGTGCCTGGACAGCTTCCACGTTCTCGCCGGGGACGCCGACCTGACCGCGGTCCGGGTCATCCCGGGCGCGAAGGTGTTCGCGGTGCAGCTGGCCGACGCGCCACGGCTGTCCATGGACACCGCGCAGTGGAGCCACCACCACCGGCTCTTCCCCGGTCAGGGCTCGTTCGCCCTCGCGGAGTTCGTCCGGGCGGTGCTCGCCACCGGATACCGGGGCCCGCTCGCCCTCGAAGTGTCCAACGACGTGTTCCGCCAGGCCGACCCGCGCCGGTCCGCGACGGACGCCATGCGCTCGCTCGTCGCGCTGCGGGAGTCGCTCGGCGACCGGTTCGTCCCGCCGGACCTGCCCGCCGCGCCCGCGCTGGCCGGGCACGTGTTCACCGAACTGGCGGTGGACGAGGTGTCGGGCCCGGTGTTCGAACGCACGCTGACGGCCTTCGGGTTCACGCACGTCGGGCAACACCGGTCGAAGCCGGTGCAGCTGTGGCAGCAGGGCGCCGCGCGCGTGCTCCTCAACGGCACACCCCGTGTGGCGGCCGCACCCGGCACCGCGGAACTGTCGGCGCTGGCCGTGGAAAGCGCCGATCCGGCCGCGTCCGCGACACGGGCCGAACGCCTGCTCGCGCCCGTCCTGACCCGCCGCAGGCAACCCCAGGAGGCGGAGCTGTACTCGGTCGCCGCACCCGACGGGACCACGGTCTTCTTCTGCCGCACCGGCGATCCGGGCAACGACTGGCTCGCCGACTTCGCCCCGACCGGTGCCGAGCCCGGCACCGCCGGGCTGCTGGCGGGCATCGACCACGTCTCGCTCACCGAGCCGTTCGACGACTTCGACCAGGCGGCGCTGTTCTACCGGGCGGTGCTCGGCCTGCGGACCCAGCCCGCGATGGAGCTGGCGGCCCCCTTCGGCCTCATCCGCAGCCGAGCCGCGACCGACCCCGGCCACCGGGTACGCCTGACGCTGAACGCGGCCCTCTTCCGCCGCGGCGAATGGGCACCCGCGGTGCCGGAACCCCAGCACATCGCGTTCACCTCGACCGACGTCATCGCGAGCGCACGGGCCCTCCGCGCGATGGGCGCGCCGTTGCTGGACCTACCCGGCAACTACTACGACGACCTCGACGCCCGCCTCGAGCTACCACCGGAGCTGAGCGCCACCCTGCGCGAACTGTCAATCCTGTACGACCGCGACGAACACGGCGAGTACCTCCACATCTGCACCGAAGTCCTCGGGTCCCGGGTGTTTTTCGAGGTGGTGCAACGGATCGACGGCTACGCGGGTTACGGCGCCGCGGCCACCGCGCCGATCCGCATGGCCGCGCAACGCCGACGCCGCCTGGTCACGAAGACGGTGATCCCCCAGCCCGCGTCGGTGCACGAGGACTTCTCCGCCCACGACTACTCGGTAGCGCACCTGTCGGCCCTCACGTTGTCCCCGCCCGAACTCATCGAGGCCGCGGCCGAGGCCGGTTACCGTTACGTCGGACTCCGGCTCACCAGGGTCACCCCGGACGAGCCGCACTACCCGATCGCGACTGACCCGGCGCTGCTGAAGCGGACCAAGAGCGCGCTGGCCGCCACCGGCATCGAGGTACTGGACGTGGAACTCGCCAGGATCGGCCCCCACGACGATCCGAAGCGCTTCCTCCGGCTCCTGGAAACCGGCGCCGAACTGGGTGCCCGGCACGTCATCACCCAGCTCCCCGACAGTGATCGCGACCGCAAGACCGAGCACTTCGCCCAGCTCTGCGACCTGGCGGCCCCACTGGGCCTGTCGGCGGACCTCGAGTTCCCGTCGTGGACCGAGACCCCGGACCTCACCGAAGCGGCCCACGTCCTGCACGCGGCCGACCGGCCGAACGCCGGGATGCTGATCGACCTGCTGCACTTCGCCCGCTCCCGATCGAGCATCGGCGAACTCACCCGGCTGCCCCGCGAGTGGTTCCACTTCGCCCACGTCTGCGACGCCCCGGCTCGTATACCGTCCACTGTGGAGGGTTTGATCCACACGGCCCGCTACGAGCGCCTGTTCCCCGGCGAGGGCGGCATCGACGTGACCGGCATCCTCGCCGCCCTGCCATCCGGCATTCCCTACGCGCTGGAGATCCCCCGCGCGAGCTTGACGGCCCAGGTGGGCGAGAAGGAAAGCCTCCGCCGGGCGATCACCGCGACCCGGCGGCACCTCGGCACGGCACTGCGCCCAGCGCGATAACCCGTCCGCGACTGTTGACGCCCCGCCGCTAGCTAGTGTTACTATCTACCGGTACCTAGTGACACCGCATAGCTCGGCTAGGGCACCGGAAGAAACAGGGGCGTCCTGATGTCCACACGACTCGTCCAGGCGATCCAGGTGCGGGACCTGGAGAAGTCCTACGGGGATCTGCAGGTGTTGCGCGGGGTCGAGTTCGACGTGGCGCGGGGCAGCATCTTCGCTTTGCTCGGCTCCAATGGGGCTGGCAAGACCACCGTCGTGAGAATTCTGTCCACTTTGCTCAAAGCCGACGCGGGAACGGCCAGCGTCGGCGGTTTCGACGTCGCCACGCACGCGGCGAACGTGCGGGAGGCCATCAGCCTCACCGGCCAGTTCGCCGCGGTCGACGAAATCCTCAGCGGGCGGGAGAACCTGGTGCTCATCGCCCGGTTGCGGCACCAGGAACGCCCGGGCGAGATCGCCGACGCGCTGCTGGAACGCTTCTCACTGACCGACGCGGCCGCGCGGCGGGTCGCTACCTACTCCGGCGGGATGCGCCGCCGCCTGGACATCGCGATGAGCCTCATCGGCGATCCGCCGGTGATCTTCCTGGACGAGCCGACCACCGGGCTCGACCCCCAGGCCCGCGCCGAGGTGTGGCAGGCGGTCAGGGAACTCGCCGGGCAGGGCACGACGGTGCTGCTCACCACCCAGTACCTGGAGGAGGCCGAGCAGCTCGCCGACCGGATCGCGATCCTCCACGAAGGACGGATCATCGTGGACGGCACCCTCGCCGAACTCAAACAATTGCTCCCGGCCGCCAAGGTCGAATACGTCGAGAAGCAGCCGACCCTCGAGGACGTCTTCTTCTCCATCGTCGGTGACAGCCGCACGGGAAAGTAGGACAACGACGATGAGCACACACGTTTTCGGCGACACCACCGTCCTGCTCGGACGGTCCCTGCGGCACATCACCCGCAGCCCGGACACCATCATCACCACCGTCGTCACGCCGATCGCCATGATGCTGATGTTCGTCTACGTCTTCGGCGGCGCGATCGCCACGGACTCGGCATCGTATGTGAACTACATGCTCCCCGGCATCCTGCTGATCACCGTCGCGTCGGGCGTGGCCTACACCGCGCTCCGGCTCTTCACCGACCTGAAAAGCGGGATCTTCGAACGTTTCCAGTCCCTGCCGATCGCCCGGTCGGGCGTGCTGTGGGCACACGTGGTGACCTCGGTGGTCGCCAACCTGGTCTCCCTCGTCATCGTGGTGGGCGTCGCCCTGCTGATGGGGTTCCGCTCGGGCGCCGGGCTGCCTGCCTGGCTCGCGGTCACCGGCATCCTGCTGCTGTTCACCCTGGCGCTGACGTGGATCGCCGTCGTCGCCGGTCTCGGCGCGAAGTCGGCGGAAGGCGGGAGCGCGTTCTCCTACCCGCTCATCTTCCTGCCGTTCCTCAGCTCGGCGTTCGTCCCCACCGCCACCATGCCCGGCCCGGTACGGGCCTTCGCCGAGCACCAGCCGGTGACCTCCATCGTCAACGCCATCCGCGACCTGTTCGCGCAGCGACCGGTCGGCACCGGCATCTGGATCGCGCTGGCCTGGTGCGCCGGCATCCTCGTCGTCGCCTACGCCTTCGCCGTGCTCAGCTACCGCCGCAAGATCTCCTAGTCGCTTGCGACTGGCCTCAACTGTCCAGAAGGACCTCAGCGTGACCGACGAAACGGCACAGCGCCGCAACGGTGTCGAGCAAGGGTGGGGGAAGGTCGCCGACGCCTTCCGCGCGAACTTCGACGGGGACCCCGGCGAGATCGGCGCGGCGTGCAGCGTCTACGTCGGCGGCCGTCCAGTGGTCGACCTGTGGGACGGCCTCGCGGATCGCGAGACCCACCAGCCGTGGCGCGAGAACACCATCGTCCAGGTCGCCTCCACGACCAAGGGCGCCACCGCCATTTGCGCTCACCTGCTGGTGCAACGCGGTGAACTGGACCTCGACGCGCCCGTGGCCCGGTACTGGCCGGAATTCGGCGCGGCGGGCAAAGAAGAAATCCTGGTGCGGTGGCTACTGTCCCACCAGGCCGGGCTGCCGATCGTCGACGGACCGCTCACCTTCGAGCAGGCGTGCGACTGGGATCCGGTCATCCGCGCGGTTCTGGCGAGCCTGCCCTCCGGGGCCGATGGCCGGGCCCGGATCGTTCGGCCACCCGGGTTCCGGCGGCTCGATCGCCTTCGCCGATCCCGACGCCGAGCTCGGTTTCGGCTACGTCACCAACCTCTGGAACTACCGGCCCGACGACCCGCGTGCGGCGAACCTCGCCGACGCCGTCCGGGCCTGCCTCGGCTGAGGAAAGCCGATACCGGGAGGATCGCAGGATGGATGATCTGACGGAGATGCTGAAGGGCACGCTCGAGGGCTGCGTGCTGCACATCATCGGCAGCGAGGAGACCTACGGGTACGCCATCACCCGCCGGCTGAACGAACTCGGTTTCGCCGACGTCGTCGAGGGGACGGTCTACACCATCCTGCTGCGACTGGAGCGGAACGGGCTCGTCCAGGTGACGAAACGACCGTCCGGGGTGGGCCCGCCGCGCAAGTTCTACGCGCTCAACGACGCGGGACGCGAACAACTCGCGACGTTCTGGGCGAAATGGGAATACATCACTTCACGCATCGACAAGCTCAGGGAGGGCGGGAGATGAACTTCTGGGAGACCATCACCGGCAACGATCTCACCAGGGAGTGGAACGAGTTCGAAGTCCGGGCGCAGGCATTGCCCGCCGACCACCGAGCGGCGTGGGAACAGATCAAGGCGCACCTTCTCCCCTACGGCGATTTCACCGGCCGGAACCTGATGCCGATCATGGACGGCGCTTTGGGACTGCTCGAACAGACAGCGGCCGACGGGCAAAGCATCGACGAGGTGCTGGGTGACGACATCAAGGGCTTCTGCGCCGCACTGGCCGGAGGCGAAGGCGCCCGGACCTATCGCGATCGGTGGCGACGGCAGCTGAACCGGAACGTCGCCAGGAAACTGAACCGGCTGGGAGGCTGACATGGGCATCCAGGACATCATCGAGGGCAAGAAGCAGTGGCGGGCGCACCTGGCGCGGGTCAAGGCGCTCCCGCCGGACTACCAGATCGTCTACAAGGAGAGCCAGAAGTACTTCTTCAAGGTCGGGCCGGTGGACCTGGTCGAGGGAACCCTGCTCTCGGGAATCGTCGATTTCTTCGAAGAGGGCGCCGCGTCCGGCAAGGGCGTACTGGAACTCATCGGCGAAGACGTCGCCGCCTTCTGCGACGACCTGATCAAGGACTCACGCACCTACGCGGATATCTACCAGGAATCCCAATCCCAGCCTTCATGACCCACGCCCCCACCCGGGCGAGTCCCACGTTCAGGAAGCCGAACCCACATCCGGACAGCCGAGGCGGAGAAGGCGAATGCTATGAGTGGGGCATTACTCGCATTCAACGCTGGTAATGCCCCACTCATAGCGTTCGGAGCGCGGGGCGGGGACTAGTGTCGCGCGTCGTTAATTAGTTTACGGCCGTGGGTTTGCGACAATAAGCCATGGCTTCCTCGGATGTGGTTGTCAGTGACGAGGACCGGGCGATCTTGGAGTCCTGGACACGGTCACGAGCGATCCGGGCCAGTCATGTCGAGCGGGCCCGGATCGTGCTCGCGGTCGCGGACGGACACGGAACCGCAGGCACCGCCCGACTGGTCGGGGTTTCTCGTCCGACAGTGATCAAGTGGCGTGACCGGTTCACCGCGCACAGTTTGGCAGGCCTGGATGACGAACCCCGACCCGGGCGCCCGAAAACTGTGGACGATGCCGGGATCATCGCGGCCACCCTCGAGCCACCGCCGGAAGCGCTGGCGGTCACGCATTGGTCCAGCCGGCTGCTGGGCCGGCACCTCGGGATCGGGGACGCGACCGTGGCCAGAGCCTGGCGCAAGTACCACCTGCAGCCGTGGCGGCAGGAGACGTTCACGTTCTCCACCGACCCGGAACTGGAGGCCAAGGTCCGGGACGTGGCCGGGCTTTACCTGAACCCGCCGGAGAAGGCGCTCGTTTTGTGCGTGGACGAGAAGTCCCAGATCCAGGCACTCAACCGCACAGCGCCGATGCTGCCACTACGCCCCGGACTACCGGAGAAAGCCACCCACGACTACCAGCGCAACGGGACCACGACCTTGTTCGCGGCATTGGAGATCGCGACCGGGAAGGTCACCGACCAGTGCTACGACCGGCACGGCAAAGCGGAATTCCTCGACTTCCTCAAGAAGGTGGCCAAGGCATACCCGCGCCGCGAACTGCACGTCGTGCTGGACAACTACCACACCCACAAGCACGCTGAGGTCAAGAACTGGCTGGCCAGGAACCCGAGGATCACGCTGCATTTCACGCCCACCTCGGGGTCCTGGCTGAACCTGGTTGAAGTGTTCTTCGGCATCATCACCCGCCAGGCCATCCGCCGCGGATCCTTCGACAAGTCACAGAACTCGTCACCACGATCCGCGCCTTCATCGACGGCTGGAACACCCGCTGCCACCCGTTCGCCTGGACCAAGACCGCCGACGAGATCCTGCCCCACACCACCCGTCAACGAACATCAGACGCGCGACACTAGGCGACGGTGTGGATCGGCACGATGAGGGCGGCGCCTGCGAGTCCGGCGAGTGCGCCGACCAGAAACGACATCACCGCGCGGGACATCCAGCGCCGCGAGATGGAGTCGGGCGTGTTCTCCTTCTCCAAGGCCATCGACACCTTCTGCCCGCTGGGGCCGTACATCCTCACCGCCGACGAGGTGCCCGACCCGCACGACCTGGACATGGAACTGCGGGTCAACGGCCAGGTCCGGCAGAAGTCGAACACCAGCCGGATGTCGGTGTCCATCCCGCAACTGGTGGCCTACCACTCGCCGCAGTGCTACAGCGCCGGTGACCTGATCACCACGGGCACCATCGCCGGGGTCGCCGCGAGCACCGAGGACCCCTTCGCCCACTACCTCAAGCCCGGTGACGTCGTGGAGGCCGAGATCGAGAAGCTGGGCGTGCTGCGCAACCCGGTGGTGTCGTGGGAAGACGCGCACGGCACTCCCCCGCCCGCCGCCGAACAGTGGCGGTGACCGGTGCGCCTGGCGAATCTCGGCGGCCGTGCCGCCCTCATCACCGGATCCCGGGCACTGGACGTGTCGGCGGCCAGCGGCGGCCGCTTCGGCCCGGAGCCGATGTCGGTCCTGCGGCAGGGGGCGAGTTTTGCCGAATGGGCGGAATCCGTGCCCCCGGCCACGGAACCGTATGACCCCGGCCTGCTCGGGCCACCCGTGCCGGAGCCGCGGCAGGTGTTCGCGGTGGCGCTGAACTACCCGCCGCACGCGGCGGAAGCCGGGTACTCCCCGCCGGAGGAACCCCTGGTCTTCACCAAGTTCCCCACCTGCCTGACCGGTCCACAAGCGACAGTCGAGCTGCCGGGCGGCCGCGTCGACTGGGAGGTGGAACTGGTCGCGGTGATCGGCACCGGCGGGCACCGCATCCCGGTCGGCGAAGCCGCGGCCCACCTCGCCGGGTTCATGGTGGGCCAGGACCTTTCCGAGCGCGGAGTGCAGTCGCGCGGCACACCCCCGCAGTTCTCGCTCGGCAAGTCCTTCCCCGGCTTCGGCCCCACCGGACCGCACCTGGTGACCCCGGACGAATGGAGCGGGAGCGGCGGCATCACCTGCCTGCTCAACGGAGAGGTCGTCCAGCAGGCGTCGACGGACGAGATGATCTTCGACGTGGCGGACCTCGTGGGGCGGATTTCCGCGATCTGCCCGCTCCTGCCCGGCGCTGTTCACCGGCACCCCGGCCGGGGTGGGCAACCGGATGACCCCGCCGCGCTACCTCACGCCGGAAGACGAACTGATCAGCCGGATCGACGGCCTCGGAGAACTACGCACCCGGTTCCGCTGAGGCCCTTCACCGCTCGGAGGCGGCGCGGCTACCGGTCCCCGCGCAGGTACCGGGTCACCATGGCGACCAGCTCCTCCTCGAACGTCTCGACCGGGAAGTTCCGCGGGGTGGCCATGAACTTGTGCGTGTTCATCTCCACGGTGAACAGGATGAGCTCCGCGGCGGCGCCGAGGTCGCCCACGTGGACGTCGGGGTGCCGGGCGAGGACGTCGCGGACCTGGGCCGTTCGCAGCTTCTGGTGCCGGTCGATCGTGTCGAGCAGGTCCTGGGAGACCGGCGCCTCCTCGATCATCACCCGGAGCAGCCGGGGGTCGTCGCTGTGGTTGTCGATGGCGTCGCGGATGATCGCGCGGACCGCCGCCTCCAGCGTCCCGGGTGCGAGGTCCAGCTCGTCGGCCCCGGTCCAGGTGCCGCGGTCGATGTGCTGGACCAGCAGTTCGGCGAGGATGGCGTCCTTGTTCGGGAAGTACTGGTACAGCGAGCCGATGGAGATCCGGGCGCGCTCGGCGATGCGGTTGGTGGTGCCCGCGGCGTAGCCGTGCTCGGCGAAAACGTGAGCAGCCGCGGTGAGGATGCGCTCGCGCGTGAGTTCGGCACGCACCTGCCGGGGCTTGCGACGTGGCTCCAAGCGACGGTCTGCCGGGGCCATGCTGGTCCTCCTCGAAGGCGGCAAAAGCGAGTAGCCAGATACCTGAGCTAATGCTCACAATAGTGTCATGAACTGCGGAAACGAAACGCCGGGCGCGGTGCGGGCGAGCACGGTCCGCTGCCTGACGACGGCCGGCGAGATCGAGGCGGCCCTGGGGCGGCCACCGTCGATGATCATGCTGAAGCAGATCAGCGCCCTCGACGAGGGGTGCCGGACCGTCCTGGCGCACTGCCCGCTCGCGGGCTTCGGCTACCGCGACGCCGAGGGCACCAGCCGCACGACGTTCGTCGGCGGCACACCGGGATTCGTGCGCGTCCACTCGCCGACGCGGATCTCGTTCACCGTGCCCGATGGCGAAGCGCATGGTCCGGTGTCGTTCGTCTTCCTTCTGCCGGGCGTGGGGGAAACGTTGCGGCTCAACGGTTCGGTGGCCAAGCGGAAAGGCGCCGAGACGTTCGTCGACGTCCAGGAAGCGTACGTGCACTGCGCGCAGGCGGTGATCCGCTCGCGCCTGTGGCAGCCACCGGTTCCCGCCGAGCCGCCACCCGTGATCGAGGGCGAAGGCCCGCTGCACGGACCCGGCGTCGCGGAATTCCTCGCCACCGCACCGTTCCTCGCTCTATCCACTTGGGACGAATCGGGCGGCTGTGACACCAGCCCGCGCGGAGACCGTCCGGCCGTCGCGCGGATCCTGGACGGCCGGACGCTCGCCATCCCCGACCGCAAGGGCAACAAGCGCGCGGACAGCCTCCACAACCTGCTCCAGGACGACCGGCTCTCCTTCGCCGCCCTCGTCCCCGGCCGGACCGGGGTGCTCCACGGCCGCGGGCGCGGCACGATCACCGACGACCCGGCGCTGCTGGAGACGATGGCGTTGCGCGGGACTCCCCCGCACGCGGCGCTGCTCATCGACGTCGAACACGCCGAGGTCACCGCGAACGACGCCGTCACGCGCTCACGGGTGTGGACCGCGCACCTCGAGCGCGGCACGGTACCGGACCTGATGGCACTGGCCGGGGACCACCTCGCCGCGAACCTGGCCGACGCCGAGGGAGGCCTGCTCACCCGCGTGCTCAAGGTGGTCGCGGGCGTCCCCGGGATCGGCCGGCTACTCCGGGTGGCGATCAACCGCGCCTACCGGTCCGGGCTGCGGAAAGAGGGCTACGAGGAGGTCGAGGTCGGCTCACGGCGAGCCGGGCGGCCTGTCGCCGTGGAGAACCCGTTGCGGGAGGTGCGGGTCGCCGAGGTGCGCCGGGAAACACCCAGTGCGGTCACCCTCGTTCTCGAAGACGTCGGAAACCCGCGTTCCTTCGACTTCCGGCCCGGGCAGTTCTTCACCCTGGTCGCGGACATCGACGGCCGGCCGGTGCGGCGCGCGTACTCCGCGTCGTCGGCACCCGGGGCACCACGGCTGGAGGTCACGGTCAAGCAGGTCGACGGCGGCCGGTTCTCGGCCCACATCCACCGCGAGGTGCGCGCCGGGGTCCGGCTGTCGGTCCGTGGCCCCTCCGGGTCCTTCCACGCCGACCCGGCAGCGGCGCACGAGGTCGTCCTGGTCGCCGCGGGCAGCGGGGTCACCCCGATGATGAGCGTGATCCGCACCCTGCTCGCGGCACCGGCGCCCGCCCGGATCTCCCTGCTCTACAGCAACCGCAGCGCGGAGGAGATCATCTTCGCGGATGAGCTTTCCCTGCTGGAGAAGGAAAAACCCGAGCGGCTGTCGGTCACGCACGTCCTGACGCGGGAACACGGACGGCTCGACGCCGCGGGTGTGCGCGGCTGGCTCTCCGAACTGCGGCCGCCGGAAGACGCCCGGTACTACCTGTGCGGACCCGAGGCGCTGATGGACACGGTCCAGGGCGTCCTGACCGAACTCGGGGTGCCGGAGGACCGCGTGCACCACGAGCGCTACACCAGCGGGGTGAGCACGACCACCACGGCGACCACGCCGCAGGAAATGGTCGTCGAGGACGGAACGCGCGTGGTCGGCTCCGTGGTGGTCGAGCCCGGCCAGACGCTGCTCGACGCCGGGCTCGCGGCGGGTCTGGAGATGCCGTACTCGTGCACGGTCGGCAACTGCGGGGACTGCCGGGTGAAACTACGCCGCGGGGAGGTCGCGATGACCGAGCCGAACTGCCTGACTCCCCGGCAGAAGGCCGACGGGTACGTACTGGCCTGCGTGGGCTGCCCACTGTCCAAGGTCACCCTGGACATCGCCGATCCGTGACGGTGACGAGCCGCTCACGTACCTACCAGCCCGAACTCATGGTTGGGGTCCAGTCGTCGGCGTCGTTCACCGTCTCGTCCACACATGCCTGCACCCGGCGGCCATCGCCAGGTGCCCGGCCGCTGCTGGCCTGGCCGGCAGTGATGATCGTCGAGGCCGGCGCTTCGGGGGCGTGGTAGCGCTCGTCGTCGAGGCCGGCCTCGTGCACGATTGCGGCGATGCCGTCTCACCCCAGCGTGATCAGGTCGCGGCCTGGGTGACCAGCAGGCGGTCGAGCAGGTCCCGCAGGGTGACCAGGCCGACCAGCTCGCCGCCGGATTCGACCAGGGCGAGGTGGTTGCGGCTGTCGCGCATGGTGTTCAGCGCCCGGTAGATCGCGGTGTCGGCATCGAAGGTGAGCACCGGGCGCATCAGCTCGCCCGCCGTGCCGCCCGGTGTGAGCGCGTCGCGCACGTGGACGACCCCGATCGGGGTGCTGCCGTCCAGCACGACGAGCCGCAGGTGCCCGCTGGTGCGTGCCGCTTCCCGGATGGCCTCCACCGACGCGTCCGCCGGTACGCCGACGAGTTCGTTCCGGGGCCGGGTGATGTCGCGCAACGGCCGGGAGTTGAGTTCCAGCGCGGTGGCGAGCTGGTCGCGCCGGTCGGCGTCCAGTGCGCCCGCCTTCGCCGAGTGGTCGACCAGCTGACGCAGGTCCTCCGGGGTGCGGCCGGCACTCATTTCGTCGACCGGCGCCACGCCGACGCGGCGCAGGCACCAGTTCGCCATGTTGTTCAACGCCACCAGCAACGGCCGTGTCACGCGCATGAAGCCGCGCATCGGGATGGCCAGCATGGTCGCGGACTTCTCCGGGTGGGCGATGGCCCACGACTTGGGTGCCATCTCCCCGACCACCAGGTGCAGGAAGGTGACCACGACCAGCGACAGCACGAACGCGACGATGTCGGCGGTGGCCGCGGGCAGGCCCCAGCCCTCCATCACCGGGGTCATCATGTCGTGCACGGCCGGTTTCGCGATGGCACCCAGCGCGAGGGTGCACAGCGTGATCCCCAGCTGTGACCCGGCGAGCAGCAGCGACAGTTCACGGGCGCTCTTGAGGGCCGCGCGGGCCGACGCGCTGGTCTCCGCGGCCTCTTCCAGGCGGTACCGGCGAGCGGCCATCAAGGCGAACTCGATGGCGACGAAGAACGCGCTCAGCGCGATGATCGCCGCCGAGATCAGTGAGGCCATCAAGGGACTCAGGCCGCTCATCGCGCCACCTCCGCGCCGGTGTCCATGCCGACCCACAGCAACGCGGGCACGTGCCGTTCCACTTCCCGCACCACCACGGTGACCCGCCGTTCCTCCGGGTACTCGTCGGCCTGCGAAGCGGCGAGCGTGACCTGCACGGTGTCGCCGGGCTCGGGCAACCGTTCCAGTTCGGCGATCACCAGGCCGCTGATGGTCTGGTAGTCCCCTTCGGGCAGGTCCTGGCCGAGCAACCGCTCGACTTCGTCGACGTGGGCGCTGCCGGGGAGGACCCAGCCGCCGTCCTCGGCGACCACCCGGTCCTCGTTCGCCGCGTCGTGCTCGTCGGTGATCTCCCCGACCACCTCTTCGGCGATGTCCTCCAGCGTGATCACCCCGGCCAGGCCGCCGTATTCGTCCATCACGCAGGCGAACTCGTCATCGGCCTCGCGCAGCTGGGCCAGCACGCCGGGCAGTGGCAACGACGCGGGCACGACGACCGCGTCGCGAGTCAACTCGCGCACGGTGAGCGTGCCGAACTCGGCTTCGTCGCGGTCGAGCACATCGCGCAGCCAGAGCACGCCGAGCACGTCGTCGACGCTCTCGCCGAGCACGGGCAGCCGGGAATGCCCGCCCGCCATCAGCTCGATCGCTTCGCCCACGGTCGCCTCACCGGAGATCGCGGTGACCTGCGGCCGGGGGATCATGGCGTGCTCGGCGGTCCGGTCGTTCAGTTCGAGCACCCGGTCGAGCAGGATCGACAGGTCGCGCGAAAGGTCGCCGGTCTCGCGGGATTCGGCCAAGATGTGCTCGAGGTCGCGCGGGGTCGCGGCGTGCTCGACGTCGTGCACCGGTTCGATCCGCAGCACCTTGAGCAGCAGGTTCGACGCCTTGTCGAACAGGTGGATCAGCCAGCCGAACGCGGCCAGGTAGCCCCGGGTGGAGAACGCCAGCCTGCGGGCGACCGGTTCCGGCTTGGCGATCGCCAGGTTCTTCGGGAACAACTCGCCGAAGAGCATCTGCACCAGTGTCGAGAACAGCAGGGCGAGCACCGTGCCCACCGCGACGCCCACCGCCTGCGGCACACCGACTCCGCCGAGCAGGGTGCCGATGCCCGCGCCGATCATCGGCTCGGCGACGTAGCCGACCAGCAGGCCGGTCACGGTGATGCCCAGCTGGGCACCCGAAAGCATGAACGACGTGCGGCGGGTGATGTCGAGCGCGCGTTCGGCGCCGCGGTCACCCTCGGCCGCGCGGGCCTTGAGCCGGGACCGGTCCACGGCCATGTAGCCGAACTCCTGGGCCACGAAATAGCCGGTCGCGGCGGTCAGCAGGAGCACGACGACCACGCCGATGAGGATGTTCACCACCACCATCACCACGGCGGCGTCACCCCCTTCCGCCGGGCAGGTGCGGGATCTGGGGTGTCACCGGACGTGGTGCCGGTACTTCGGGACGGGTCCATGGTCCTCTCGCGGTCGATCAGCCGGAAATGTCCGTTGTCAGTACTACGCACGACGGCTCATCCGAGTTCCTGATCACCGGCGCTGGTCGGCGAAATCACCCTCACCGGCGGTGCCGGTCCGCTGCCCGAGGAGATCGCTGGCGATGCCCAGCAGCGCTGCTCGGTCAGGTGACCGAGAAACACGCACTCAGGACGCGGATCAGTCGCCAGTGGACCAGCTGTGCAGGAGCGACTGGCGTTCCGCGTCGGTGAGCACGTCCAGCGCGGACTGGACCTCGCCCACTTCGATGCGCGCGCCGTTGATCTTCACCTGCTTCGTGGTCGGCCGGACCCGGCTCGACCACGCGCGCTTGCGGCACCGCCTGACCCGCGTCCTGCCCGACTACATGGTGCCCGACCGCCTGCACCAGCTCGACGCACTCCCCCTCACACCGAACGGCAAGATCGACAAGCGGGCGCTGGCCACACTCGCCACCACCATGCGCAAGCCGGTCGTCTGGACCCGCTGAGCCTCACCCCCGGATCGGCAGCCACAGCTCCACCTGGTCGTAGCGGCGGTAGAACTCGACGAACGGTCTCGCCGGATCCAGCGGCGCGCCTGCTATGAGTTGGATGAGGTCACTCCTCCGGAGCGGATTTCTTGTTATTGAGTAGCGATGCTATTAATACAAAGCAGTGCCGAATAGGACGTTATACAGCAGGTAACGCTGGGCGCGTCGCGACGTAGTGGTCCGCGATCACGACACGCACCCGCTCACAGAACGAGGCGCAATCTGGCCTCGAAGCCTTCGAATCCTCCCACCCCGCCAGCAAGCGCCACTCGGGTTGTCAGCCGCTGAGCACACCGATGGCGATGCCGAGCATCGCGGTGTTGTAGATGAACGAGAGCACGCCGTGCGCGAGGATCCGCAGCCGCATTCCGGAGGTGCGTGACTCGACGTCGGAGACCGCGAACGTGGTGCCGACGGTGAACGAGAAGTACGCGAAGTCGACGAACGTCGGGTGCTCGGTTCCGGGGAACACCAACAGCTTCTCGGGCAGGGCGCGGTAGTAGGCCTGCGCGTAGCGGTCGGCGTACCCGAAGTGCAGGATCGCCCACGCCAGCAGCACGGCGAGCACACCCATGGCCTTGCCGAGCACCGCCGCTTGGGTGCCTTCCTCGATGAGCACGATGGTCAGGCCGGACGTGATCCCGACGAGGCTGGTGAACAGGGTGAACAGGGTGCCGCTGCGGCGGCCCAGCGCGCTCTTGACCCACGCGCCCCGGTCGTCGCCCGCCCGCTTGCCGCGACTGAGGCGGATGACGCGGATCGCGAGGTAGACGACGGCGATGAGGTCCCACAACGCGATCCATCTGGTGTCGTCCAGGTCCGCGAAGAAGATGGGGACGCCGAGCAGGGCGAGCGTGCTCTCGATGATCCGGGACAGCACGGTCGAAGGGCTGAAGCGCATGACTTTCCTTCATCGGAACGGCAGGGGCGTCGCTCACCTCGTCCGGATGACGGCGGTCATTCCGCGGGAGCGACGTGGGGAGGGATTGTGGGCGCGCGGAGCCGTTGGCCGCGGTCGGCAGTCGAGCGATCACCGCTGGCCCAGAAGCGGCTCGGCAACCGCCCCGGCCCCGCGAGCCTCCTGCTCGCGGGGCCAGGGAAGCCGTCAGCGCGCGGCGCGGAGGATGAGTTCGGCGACCGCGTTCGGACGCGAGACCGCCACGGCGTGCGAGGCTCCCTCGACGGTCACGGTGGCGCGTGAGCCGGCCCGGTCGGCCATGAACTTCTGCGCCCGCAGGGGAATGTTCTTGTCGGCGCCGGCCAGCAGGAACCACGAGGGGATGCTCGCCCAGGCGGGTGCGCCGGACGCCTCGTTCAGGGCAGCATCCCTGATGGGGCGCTGGGTGCTGGCCATGAGAGCGGCCTGTCGCGCCGGGACGTCGGCGGCGAACTGCTGCCGGAAGAGCGAGGGCTTGATGTAGAGGTCGTTCGAGCCGTCGGGCAGCGGGACCGGTGCCAGCGTCTCCCCCAGCGTGCTGCCGGGGTACTTCGCGGCGAGCTGTGCCGCGGCCTCACCCTCGGCGGGAGCGAAGGCGGCGACGTACACCAGCGCCTTCACCTTCGGGGATCGCGCCTTGACGTTGGTGATGACGGCACCGCCGTAGGAGTGGCCGACCAGCACCACGGGCCCGTCGATGGCGGCGAGGCGTGTGTCGAGGGCTTCGGCGTCGGAGGCGACTCCGCGCAGGGGGTTGGCCACGGCGACGGCGGTGAAGCCTCGTCGCTGCAGCCGCTCGATGACGGGGTTCCAGCTCGCACCGTCGGCGAAGGCGCCGTGGACGAGGACGATCGTGGGCTTCTGCCCGGCTGCCGGGTGGGAAGCCACCGCGTTCGACACGCCGAACAGGGCGAGCCCGGCGGCAGCGGCGAGCACGGCCAGCAGAGCGGTGACGCGGTGCGTGAATCTGTGCATGTCCGGTTCTCAGTCTGTGAGGAAGGCGATCAGGGCGGCGTTGACCTCGGCCGCGTGCGTGAGCAGCAGGCCGTGCGGTGCACCGTCGATCTCGACGTAGCGGGCGCCGGGCAGGCGGCGGCGGAACTCGCGGGCGGTGGCGTCGATCGGCAGGATGCGGTCGGCGGTGCCGTGCAGGATCAGCGACGGCACGTCGATGCGTTCCACGTCGGCCCGGAAGTCCGTGAGCCACGCCGGGACGCACGCGTAGGCCGCCACCGGCGCCGAGGCGATGGCGGTGACCCAGTTGGCCCGGAGCGCGGCATCGCTGAGGCGGGACCCGAGCGTCTCGTCGGTGTTGAAGAAGTCGACGAAGAAGTTCTCGTACCAGGCGTAGCGGTCGGCCTCGGCCTGCTCGGCGATGCCGTCGAACACCGACTGCGGCACGCCGGCGGGGTTGTCCTCCGTCTGCAGCAGGAACGGCTGGAGCGCGCCGAGGAAGGCCGCCTTCGCCACCCGCTGCGAGCCGTAGGTGCCGAGGTAGCGGGCGACTTCACCCGAGCCCATGGAGAAGCCGACGAGGACGACGTCATTCAGGTCGAGCTGGGTCAGGACCTTGTCCAGGTCGCCGGCGAAGGTGTCGTAGTCGTAGCCCGTCATGGTCTTGCTCGACCGGCCGAAGCCGCGGCGGTCGTAGGTGATGACGCGGTAGCCGGCCTTGACCAGCGCGTCGGTCTGCTTCTCCCACGACTGCCCGTCCAGCGGGTAGCCGTGGATCAGGACGACCGGCTGGCCGGAGCCGTGGTCCTCGTAGTACAGCTCGATGCCGGTCGAGCCCTCGGTGCCGACGGTGATGGTTCCCATGGTGCCTTCCCGCCCGTCCGCCGTGTGCGGACCGGGCATGGCACGAACCTAGGGAGCGAGCCGGGCCGGCCGCGTCCGTCAGACAACGTCTTCGGCGTACGTCATCGTGCCGCGCAGCACCGCGGCGAGCTCCCCGCGGGACGTCACGCCCAGCTTGGGGAACATCCGCTGCAGGTGGGTGCTCACCGTCCTGGGCGAGACGTACAGCCGCTCGCCGATCTCCCGGTTGGTCAGTCCCTGCGCGGCGAGCTGGGCGACGTGCAGCTCGGTCGAGGTGAGCCGGTCGACGGCGGCCGGGTCCTGGCGGGGGGAGGACGTACCCGCGGCGCGCAGCTCCTGGCGCGCCCGCTCCGCCCAGGCCGATGCGCCGAGCGCGTCGAAGACCTCGCGCGCGGCCTGCAGGACGGCGCGGGACTCCGCGGGCCGCCGGTGCCGCCGCAGCCACGCGCCCAGGGCGAGGTGCACACGTGCCCGCTCGAACGGCCAGTCGACGGGGACGGCGCTGAGGGCCGCCTGGTAGAGCTGCTCGGCGGCGTCCGGCGGGCTGAGCAACGCGCGGGCGAGGCGCAGCCCGCAGAGCAGGGCGGGTGAAGGGGTCAGCTCCTCCAGCGGGGTCAGCTCCCGCAGGACCTCCCGTGCCGCTTCGGCGGACTCGCTGCGCACGGCCGCCTCGACCAGTTCGGCGACCCCGTAGAAACGCAGCCAGGGGTGGAAAGCGGGGTCGGCGGGCTCGAAGACGCGGCGCAGGTGCCCGAAGGCGTCGCCGTAGCGCCCCTGGCAGAGCGCCGCCTGCCCGCGGGCCATCTGCACGATGGCCAGCGCCGGGCGCGCGCCACCGGGAAGCGCGGTGCGCTCCGCCTCCGCTGCCCACGCCTCCGCCCGCGGGTCGCCGCAGACGGCGGCGACCTGTGCCCGAATGGCGTGCACCATCGCGTGCACGAGGGACTGGCCGGTCTCGCGCGCCAGCTCGGCGGCCTCCTCGGCGGCGAGGTGAGCAGCGCGCACGTCACCGAGCCGTGCGGCGCCGCCCGCCTGCACACAGAGTGCCCTGGCGAGCATCGACAGCCGGCCCTGTGCCCGCAGGGCGTCCAGCGACCTCGTGGCCAGCCGGCTCGCCAGGGCGGGAGCACCCACCGTCACCGCGGCAGCACCCAGGAGCTGGTCCCCCTCGGCGTCCTCGGACGACCGGTCCAGCTGACCGGTCAGGGCCTCGAGAACGGCTCGTCCGCGTTCGACCGGCGCGCAGTACGCCCGCAGGGCCACCAGGTCGGCGTTGTCCGCGTCCACGGGCATCCGGTCGGCGGCGGCGGCGACCCGCCGGCGGGCGGCCGGCCCCGGCTCGCCCCAGAAGCAGTGCAGGACCGCGCCCCACAGCATGCGCAGTCCCAGCACGGGCTCACCACCGGCGGCGATCTCGACGGCCAGCTCGGCCAGCTCGGCGGTCGCGGTGCCCTGGCCCTGCGCCGCCCCTTCGACCAGGGCGATGCCGACCCAGGCCGCACGGCCCTGGTCCCTGGCCGAGAGGTCCAGCGAGCGCGCCTGGTCCAGCAGGTGCGCCGCGGCGTCGCACTGGCCCGACTCCAGGGCGAGCTCGGCCGCGCGCAGCAGCCGGTCCGCACGAGCGGAGGGGTCCGCGGTCAGCTCCGCCGCTCGCCGCAGCGCGGCCGCGGCCGCGGCGACACCGCCGCGCCGCAAGGCCCTGCCGGCGGTGAGGTCCAGGTCCCGCGCCGCGTGCTCGTCGGGACCGGCGGTGGCGGCCGCGCGGTGCCACGCCTGCCGATCGGGCTGCCCCTGGAGCTGGGAGGCGAGCGCGGCGTGCGCGGCCTGTCGTTCCGCGGCGGTCGCCGCGTGGTGCATCGCCGAGCGGACGAGCGGGTGCCGGAAGACCATCCCCCAGGACTCCAGCAGGCCGGCGCCGACCGCCGGCCCGAGGGCGGCGACGCCGACCGCCGTCCCGAGCATCCTGGCAGCGGCGGCGAGGCACTCGTCCATCGTGCCGTCGCCGTTGACCGCTGCGAGGAGGAGGACCGCCCGCGTGTCGGCGGGAAGACGGGAGACGCGTGCCGTGAAGGTCCGCTCCAGCCGCTCGGTCAACGGCAGCGGACCCGGCGTGAGCGCGTACGCACCACCGACCGACCGCAGCGCGACCGGCAGCTCGGTCAACGCCAGCGGGTTTCCCGCCGCCTCCACCAGCAGTCGCCGCCGGACCTGCTGCCCCAGACCGGGAGCCACCGCGTCCAGCAGCTCACCCGACACCTCGTCCGTCAGCGGGTCCAGGGGCAGCACAGGCAGCCCGGCGCCGCCGAGCCGGTCGTCGAGGGAGCGGGTGACGGCGACCAGGGCGAGGGGGTCGGACTCGATCCGCCGCGCGACGAACCCGAGCACGTCGAGGCTGGCCCGGTCCATCCAGTGGGCGTCCTCGACGACCACCAGCAGCGGTGCCTTCACCGCCGCGTCCGACAACAGGGTCAGCGCGGCCAGGCCGACGAGGTAGAGGTCGGGCACGGACTCGTCGGCGAGCCCGACGGCCGCGCGCAGCGCAGCGCGTTGCGGCCCCGGCAAGTCGTCGATCCCGTCTCGCAACTGGTGGACCAGCTGGTGCAGGCCGGCGTAGGGCAGGTCCTCCTCCGACTCCACCCCCACCGCCGTGATCACCCTGGTGCCACGATCCGCGGCTCGCGCCGCCGCCTCGGTGACCAGCGCCGACTTGCCGATCCCGGGGGCGCCGAGCACGACCACCGCGCCACCCGCCCCGGAGGCGGCCTGCTCGACCAGGGCAGCCAGTGCGCGGCGCTCCGTCTCGCGCCCCAGTAGCGCCCGTCGTTGCATGCCGCGCTCTCTCTTCCGTGTGACTTCCCGCCGCCGGCAAGCGCCGCGAGTCCGCACGATGGCACGCGTGTCGCTCCGGGAAAAGCGAGGGCTCCGGTGCCTGCGGGAGTATTTGATCACCAGCTGGACCATTCCACGGCCTTGGTGCTCACGGAGGTGGTGCGCTTCACATCCGGTGACTCGCAGCCAGGGCCGGCGCGGCTGCTCCACCGAGAACGACTCGGGCAACGACTCGGCCGTGGCCGACCCCATCGAGAACGGAACGGCCAGTGCGGCGGCCAGGCCGGCGTTTCGCAGGAGACGGCGTCGCTCGACCGTGCCGGGATCACCCGGTGACCGGCGATCCCGGCAACCTGGCACCCTCCCGACCGCGGCTCTTGCAATCAAATAATTCGGGACAGAAAAGTCTTCGCAGGCGATTTCGAAATTCACACGACCAAGGCCACATGATCCAGGGCACGCTTCTTTTCCCGGCACCGATTGCCGGGTCGATGCCGCTCTCGGAAAATTTCGGCGCGAATGGCATCGCCAAAATATTTCGACGTGATCGCGCTCGGCCGACAGCCATCGTTACAAGACGAGCACCCCTTCACACGATCGTGTAATGCTCCACGGCGCACTCGACACACAGATGGGTGAACTCCGGTTAGTCTCACTCCCGTTCTCGTGCAGGACCCCACGGTCGTATCGACCGTTTCCCTTTCCCCATATCGCAGGCTGGCCGACCGTTCCCGTCGATTGAACAGAAAGTGACAGTAGTGGATTTCGATGCACTGATCGCCGAACTGCGGAACCTCCGGGAACTCGTCACTGGAATCACCGACACGGTGATCGCCGCGGTCGACGGGATCCCCATCGTCGCCGACGCGGCGGCGATCATCGACCCGGCCAAGATCTCCGCGCTGGCCGCCGCGGACCTGGGGATCGCCCGTCAGGCGGTCGAACTGACCGGCAAAGGCACGCTCGCCCAGACCGTGGTCTTCGGCAGCGAAGGCTACATGGCCGTCTACGCCATCGACCGCACGGCGCTCATGGTGGTTTTCGGGGACAAGGACCTCAACGTCGGACGACTGCTCTTCGAATGCCGCCCCGTCATCGAGCGGATCAGCTCGATCCTGGCCGCGTAGCCGGCGACCCGCCGGAGCGGCCCGGTCCACGATCGAACCGAAGAACTGGAGTGTTCACTCGAACGTCCTAGCGAGCACCATGCCCGCAGCCGGCGCGTTGGAGCTGGTGTGTGGCAGCCGGTGCCGCTCGGTCAGGTCTATCGCCGCTGAGGGCTCATTGCCGTGTGCGGATCGCCTGTGCGCGAGGTGGAGTCTCTGCTTCAGCGCTCGGTGAATGCGGGGCAGCGCTGAGCGCCGTGTGTCACGGTGGAAGTTCGAAGTGTCCCCGCGAAAGGAAATCCCGTGCGCAGACACAGGTCCATGGTTCTCACGCTCGGCGTGGCCGCCGCGGTCAGCACCCTGTTCGGCAGCGGGATCGCGGCCGCCGACGCTTCGCCCGAAGAGGGAAAGTACTGCGCCACCAGGCTGGCCAAGGGCAAGCCGGGCGAGGCTTCGCGCGTGGTCGCCCGCGAGTGCGCGGACACGAAGGAAGCGGCGAAACTCGACGTCGCGGCTGCCGAGAGCACCTGGCTCGGGGATGTCTACGAGCACGAGTGGGGCCAGGGCGACTACGAGATGTACTTCGGCGACAGTGGCCCGTGCGACAAGGAGGGGTACCGCGTCGACTGGATTCGGACCGGGATGCAGAACAAGACCTCCTCCTTCCTCGGCTGGAGCTGGTGCAACGACGTGACGCTGTTCAACAACTCCCACCTCAACGACAGCGCCGGGACCTTCCGGATGATCAACGCCGGTCAGCCGAGCGTGATGGTCGACTTCCTGCCCAGCTTCAACGACCTGGCCTCCTCCATCAAGTTCCAGCGCAACCCCAACGACTGACCCGGATCAGCGCTGGGGCCGGTGCCACGACGGGTGGCAACTGTGTGTTCCACCCTTTCCAGCAAAACCATCGCGGGCGATCTTCGGCAGCCGCACCTCGTTCCCGCGTCCGGTTGGGCTCGGCATCCGCGCGGGACTTCTACTCCGTAGACAACGACCGACCTCACCTGCGGCAACACCCACTCAGGACCGGGCAGTAGTCGCGGGATCATGACGTCGGCAACCTCCGGACGACCGAGCCACGGTTGCCACAGCTGACGCTGCCATAGGCTCGAATCATCCTTGTCACTCCGGCGACTTGGCGCGGCTGCGAATACCAGCGACCCATTCGCCGGCGACGCCGCCCACCTGCTGCCCTTCGATGACTTTCCCTCCGGCGGGGTGAAACCTCCGGGGCCGGCGCCTGCCACGGCGATCAGGGGCTGCTCAAAAAGCAGGTAATGGCGCCGCGGCCGGGACAGGACTAAGAAAAGTACGCCAAAGGCATGATTTCCAGCCTGGAACTCAGGCGGAAAACGCGCATTTGCCGATTACCGGCGCCCGGATAGGCGAAACGTTTGCGCCGATGGCCCGAAACGGCTAGTTCGGGTCGGCAGGCAGAAGCGTGAGAGTGCCGGCGAGCGTGTAACGAGGCGGCCCGGGGTGCCGACGTCTCCGTTACGTGACGCGAGCCAAGGAGCCTTTCGATGAACAGCTGCCGACCCTGCGGCTCGCCCCATCTCGCCAGTGTCGTCGACCTCGGCGCGACGCCGCCGTGCGAACGGTTCCTGACCGAGGCGCAACTCGCCGATCCGGAACCGGCCTATCCCCTGCCGAGGTGAGGGTGGCCATGGGTTTTCTCCTTCAGCGGGGGTTGTTCCGGGTGTCCAGCACGCTGCCGAGCCGGTCGAGTGCCTCGGCGTAGCCGTCGGTCATCCGCAGCTCGACGGCCCGTTGCAGCGCTGGGCGGTCGGGGAAGCTCGCCGCGACGTCGACGGTGCAGCCGGTGCCGACGGCGGTGAAGGTGACCGTGGTGGGGAAGGTGTCCGTGCCTTCGGGCTGCCATGCCTCGTCGGCGAACGTGTCGTCGTAGGCCAGTTCGGCACGCGGGACGACCACGCGGTAGGTGGCGACGCACCGCACCGCGGCTGCCGAGCCGTCCACCGGCGCGATCTGAAACCGCCAGCGACCGCCGGGTCGCACGTCCATCTCGTACACGGTGGCCACCCAGCCCTGCGGCCCCCACCAGCGGGTGATCGCCTCCGGGTCGGTCCACGCCCACCAGGCGCGGTCGACGCCGGCGGCGTAGGTGCAGCTGATGTGGACGGTGTTGTTGGTCCTGTCGATCACGATGCCGTCGGGCACGGTCGACCTCCTCACGGGTTCGGCTCGGGTGCACGGTCGTCGTCGAGGAGGGAGCCGAGGCGATCCATCCGTTCCGCCCACAGAGCCGCGAAGCCCTGCACCCAGTCGCTGATCACCTGCATCGCATCGGGGCGCAGCCGGTAGATCCGCTGCTGGGCCCGCTTGGTCACCTCGACCACGCCCACCTCCGCGAGCAGCCGCAGGTGCCGGGACACCTGCGGCTGGCCAAGGCCGAGCGCATCGACGATGCCGCCAACCGGCTGCGGCCCGTCCTTGAGCAACTCGACGATCCGGAACCGGTTCCGCTCCGAGATCGCCGCCAGTTGCTGCTGCACGGTGGCTGCCATGCCACGAACATATGCGACAATATATATGCATACAAGTAGATGTACATGAGAGCGTCGGGCGAAAACGCAGGCCGCCGCGATTTTCACGGTCTTGCATTGGGTAAAATCGCGCCGGCTCTCCGCTGACGGAACGGCGCGCGACGGCTCGCGTGTGCCCGGACCTGCGGTCGTGCGTCGTCTACGCCGAGCAGCCCATCCGTCGAATCCGGCAGCCCGACGACGAAGGCCTCCCACTGTGGATCACGCGTCCGGCGCCCTGGTGAGCGCGTTCACCTTCACTTGGCTCGGCATGGTGCTCGGTATCGAGCTGCTGAAAGTCGTCACGCTGGTGGCGCTGGGGATCGCGAACTTCTGATCGGGTGGGGGTTCGGCTCCCGCCGTCGCTGTGGGGTAGGAACGGGTCATGGTGACGCTGGACCGGCTGGTGAACGTCCTCGGGGGTTACGGGGTACGGCTGTGCTGCTGCCCGGTCTCGCGGGATGTCTCGTTGCGCGATGTGGTGGTGCACGACCCGGCTGAGTCCCGCGAGCTGCGTGGGGATGTGTTCCTCGCGGTCGGAGCGGACTCGGTCGGCGCGGCCGTGGGGCTGGCGGCCGACGCCCGGGCGTCGGTCGTGCTGGTGCGGGGAGCCGCGCCGCTGGAACCGGAGGCGATCGCGGCGGCGGAAGCCGGCGGTGTCGCGGTGCTCGCCGTCGAGCCGGAGGTGTCGTGGGGCGCGATCGCCGGTGTCGTCTACGGACTGGTCCTCGAAGGTCGCGAGACCGAGTCGGGACGGGGGCCGACCGATCTGTTCGCACTGGCCGACAGCCTGGCGGACGCGCTGGGCAGCACGGTGACCATCGAGGACCAGCTTTCCCGCGTCCTGGCCTACTCCAGCCTGCAGCACGGAGCCGACCAGGTCCGCCTGGAAACGATCCTGGGCCGGCGGGTGCCGGAGCGGGCTCGCGGGCTGTTCGACCGGCGGGGCGTGTTCGCCCACCTCGCCGAGTCCGATGAGCCGTTGTTCGTCGAGGCCGCGCCGGAGCACGGGCTGGGCGGCCGCATGGTGGTCGCGGTCCGCGCCGGCCGGGAGTCGCTGGGCTCGATCTGGGTCGAGTGCGAGCAGCCCCTGGACGATGCCCGGCGGGCCGTGTTGCGGGACAGTTCCCGCACGGTCGGGCTGCACCTGCTGCGCTCGCGAGCGAGCGCGGATCTCGAACGGCAGGTCGAATCCGATCTGGTGATCCGGCTGCTGGAGGGCACCCCGGACGCGGCTTCGGTGCTCAGCAGGCTGGGGTTGCCGCCCGGCCGGTTCCGGGTCATCGCCTTGCAGGCCCACATCGCCGAGGAGCGCCACGCGGCACTCCTGCTGGCGTTCGAGCGCGCCACCACGGGATTCGGCTGGTCACGCCCGGGTCGCAGCACGCTGTTCAGCAACACCGTCTACACCGTCCTGCCCGGCGAGGACGTCACCGCGGCCCGGAAATGGGTCGACGCCATTAGTGCCGCCCTGCCCGCTCAGGTGACGGTCGTCGCGGGGATCGGCGCCGCGGCGACCTTCGCCGAACTGCCGGCCGGGCGGCAGGAAGCCGACGAATGCGTCGCGCTCCACGACCTGCGGCCGGGCACCGACGCCGCGATCGCCTACGACGAGTCCTGGGACGACATCCTCGTACTGCGACTGCGGGCGGCCGCGGCGGCAGGCCGGGCTCCGGCCCGCGGGCCGATCTCCGACCTGGCCCGCCACGACGCGGCGCACGGCACCAGCTACCTCCCGACCCTGCGCGCGTGGCTGGAGACCCAGGGCGATCTCGCGCAGGCCGCCGAGCGGCTCGACGTGCACCCCAACACGATCCGCTACCGCCTGCGGAAGATGGCCGAGGTCACCACCCTGCAGCTCGACGTACCCGCGAAGCGGCTCGCGATGATCATCGAACTCGCCGTCTCCGACCCGCCCGATTGACCGGAACCGACAAGCGGGCCGCGCCCGGTTGTCGGTTCCGGACAAGCACCGCGTCCCCGGTCCGGGTCACCCTGGCAGCACCAGCACCACTCACGCCACGGAGGACGTCATGCCCGAACTCGACCGGATCGACGGCGGCCCGCGCTCGGCGATCGTGATCGGCGCCGGCGTGGTCGGCCTGTCGGCCGCGTGGTTCCTGCAGGAGCGCGGCGTGCCGGTGACCGTGGTCGATCGCACCGGCATCGCCGCGGGCGCGTCCTGGGGCAACGCCGGCTGGCTTTCCCCCGGGCTCGCCATCCCGCTCAACGAGCCGGGCGTGCTGCGCTACGGACTGCGGACGCTGCTCGACCGGCAGGCGCCGCTGCACGTCCCCGCGACGCCGGATCCCCGGCTGTGGGCCTTCCTGGCCCGGTTCGCCGCGCACTGCACCGGCAAGTCCTGGACCCGCGCGGCGCGGGCCAACCTGCCGCTGAACGACGAATGCCTCGAAGCGTTCGACGTGCTCACCGCGAACGGGGTCGACGCGCCGACGATCGACGCACCCATCACAGCGGTCTTCGAGAACACCCGGGCCGCGGCCCGGCTGCTCGCGGAACTGCGGCGCCTGGGTGAAGCCGGGCAGGAGATCTCCTGCACCGGGCTCACCGCGACCGACCTCGCGAAGCAGTTCCCGCAACTGACCGCGCGCAACGGCGCCGGCGTCCGGCTCGACGGCCAGCGGTACGTGGACCCGGGTCGCTTCGTCGAGTCGCTGGCGCGGTCGGTCGTCAGCCGCGGCGGGACCATCCGTCACCGCTTCGCGGTCGCCTCGGTGCGTCAGCACTCCGATGCGCTCACCGTGCGGTCGAGCACCGGGCAGACCCTGTCCGCCGACGCCGTCATCCTGGCTACCGGGGCTTGGCTGGGCGAACTCGGCAGGCGGTGGGGTGTCACCGTCCCGGTGCGGGCCGGGCGCGGCTACTCCTTCACCGTGCCCACCGACGACCCCGTGCCGGGCCCGATCTACCTGCCGGACATCCGCGTCGCCTGCACGCCCTACCGCGGCGGCCTCCGCGTGGCCGGGACCATGGAGTTCCGGGAACCGGACGCGCCACTCGACCAGGCCAGGGTCGAAGCGATCATCGCGTCGGCGCGCCCGTTGCTCACCGGAATCCGGTGGGATGAGCGCACCGACGTCTGGGTCGGCTCCCGTCCCGTCACCACCGACGGACGACCGGTGATCGGCGCGGCCGGCGCACCGGGCCTGTTCGTCGCGGGAGGGCACGGCATGTGGGGGCTCACCCACGGCCCGATCACCGGACGCCTGCTCGCCGAGTACATCACCACCGGCAAGCAGCCCGGCGCCCTGCGCCCGTTCGACCCGCTTCGCTGAAACACACCGACAGGACATGAACCCGGACACCGAAACCGCATCCGAAGCAGCGCCGACCCGTGGTGAACAGGCCGAACTGGCCCGACTCCGCGCCGAAAACGCCCTGCTGCGCACCGAGAAGGACATCCTGCTCAAGGCGGCCACCTGGTTCGCCATCGACGCGGGCGCCCTCCTTCCGCCGCGCACCGAGAACCACCATCCGGAAGGATCACCATGACCACCTCAGTTCGCCCGTGGTTGACACCCCACGCCCACCGGAGCCTGGTCCGAGAGCGCGCCGACCTGGTAGGTGAGGAGAACGCTTCCGGCGGTGACGATCCCGACAGCATCGTGCAGAAACGCCACCGCCAGGCACGGATTCGCCAGATCGACGAAATCCTGCGCGAAGCCGTCGTCGGCCAGGATCCCCCCGACGACGGGATCGCCGAGCCGGGCATGGTGCTCACCGTCCAGTACGACGACAGCAGCACCGCCGAAACCTTCCTGCTCGGCTCGCGCGACGAGACCGAACAGGACGATCTCGAGGTCTACTCCCCGGACTCGCCGCTCGGACGCGCCCTGGCCGGTGCCAAGCCAGGCGAGCAACGGACCTACCAGGTCCCCAACGGCGCCACCGTCCGCGTCACCCTGATCGACGCAGAGCCCTACGGACGCTTCCAGCGGCTCGCACTCCAGAGGCCGCGTCACGGCCTTTCGTGATCGGCACCGGCGAGACACCGCCACCGCGGGGTTCAACCTGGGTCCCTGTGCCTGGCACACCTGACCGTCTCGAAAACTGACGGGAGGTCTAACCGGCGTCGCGGACGAGTAGCGCGATTTGTACCCGGTTGGTCAGTCCGAGTTTGGTGAGTGAGCGGCTGACGTGGGCCTTGACGGTGGTCGCGGTCATGCCGAGTTCCCGGGCGATCTCGGCGTTGGCCAGGCCCTGGGCCACCGCGTGGGCGACCTCCCGTTCGCGCTCGGTGAGAGCGGCGAGGCGTTCCCGGGCAGCGCGGGCGTCCGGGGCGTGCTTGTCGGCGAAGGTGTCGACGACCCGCTTGGTGACGGTGGGCGAGAGCACCGCGCTTCCGTCCGCCGTCGTGCGGACAGCGGCGATCAGGTCGCGCGGGGCGGTGTCCTTCAACAGGAATCCCGCCGCTCTGGCGCGCAGGGCACCGTAGATGTGTTCGTCGCGATCGAAGGTGGTCAGCATGACGACCCGGGGTGGGTTCGCGGACCGATTGATTTCGGCTAGTGCGGTGACGCCGTCCATGCCGGGCATCTGCACGTCCATGAGCACGACGTCGGGCCGGTGACGGGCGACGGCGGTGACCGCCTCGGCCCCGGTTCCCGCCTCGGCGACCACCTCGATGTCGTCCGTGGCTTGGAGGATCATGCGCAGTCCGGTTCGCACCAGTGCCTCGTCGTCGGCGATGAGCACCCGGATCACGCCGGAAGCTCCGCTGAGACCAGGAAGCCGCCATCCGGTTCCGGACGAGCGGTGAAACGACCACCCTGTGTCTCGACGCGCTCCCTCAGGCCCTTCAGCCCGAGTCCGCTGCCCGGCATCGTCGGCGTGGCCCCGCGCGGCACGGTGTTCTCGATGGTGACCTGCAGCGTCGAGGGCAGATACCTCAGCACGACGCGGGTGGTGGCGGTGCGGGCGTGTTTGTGCACGTTGGTCAGTGCCTCCTGCACGATCTGGTAGGCGGTCTGGCCCACGGTGGCGGGCACCTCGCGCGGTGTGCCCTCGTCGCACCGTTGCACCGCGACACCGACCGATCGGGACTGCTCGATCAGCCAGTCGAGATCGACCAGCGCCAGACGTGGTGGCGAAGCGTGCCGCTCCCCCTGCTCGAGCACGCCGAGGACGGCCCTGAGCTGGGTGAGCGCTTCCTTGCCGGTGACGCGGATGAGCTCAGCCTCGGTCGCGGTCTTCTCGTCGCCCGCGTTGATCTCCAGCGCCCCCGCCCGCAGGACCATCAGCGAGACCCGGTGGGCCACCACATCGTGCATGTCCCGTGCGATACGGGCCCGCTCGTGCGCACGGGCCTGCTCGGTGCGCGCCGCCTGCTCCAGTGCCAGCCGTTCGGCGCGCTCGCGCAACCCGGCCACCGCCTGTGCCCGCGCGTCCAGCCACAACGCGATGATCAACGGGAACCACACGAACAGCGGTGCCCCGCCGAGCGAGGAGAAGATGTCCGCACCGGGCTGGGGCAGCACCGCCAGCAGGCTCGCGGCCACCGCGTACCCGGCCAGGTGCCGAGGGCGCCGGTACGTGGTCGCCGCGACGCAGGACGCCACCGCCAGCAGGAACCCGGGGCTCCGGAGCACCGCGTCGGCCGCCACGACCGCGAACAACGGCCAGTGCCGCCGCGGCACCATGCGCGCTGCCGCGGCGGCCACCAGCCCGGCCGCCACAGCCTCGACGTACACCGGCACCGCGGCGAACGTGAAGTGGGCAGGTGATCTCGTGGGCGGCAGGAAAGCCGCGCAGAACGCCGCGGCCGGAAGCCACCACGTCCTCAGCCGATCACGCAGCACCTGGATCCCCATCGCACCGAGCCTAAGGTTCCTCACCAGCTCAGGAAGCGCAGGGCGCGGAAGTCACCGCTGGGACGCGGCTCGGCGCGTAGTTCGACCACCCGGTCCCGGAGTACCCGGATGCCCAACGGCAGGAACACCAGGCACAGGGCACCGTATTCGAAGAGGTCGGCGAGGTGGACCGCCTTGAGCACGCCTCCCCACAGCGTTCCCGCCCACAGGAGCACCAGGCACCGCCCGAGGCCGAACGTCCCCGACCGGAACGCGCCGACCGCCAGCAGCAGCATTCCGAGGTACTTGCAGGCGGACGCCGTGACACCGACCCGCCAGGGCCCGTAGGAAATCTCCGCGTAATGGGCCAGTACGAAATCGGTCGCCCGGTCGAGCCCCTGCGACGCCGCCAAGTGGAAGGCGGTCTGATCGACCCCGGCGAAATACAGCCGCCCGAACAGACCGAGGACGACGAGCGCGCCACCCCAGCGGGCGAGCACCGGCGCCCGCGCCGCGACGATGCGGGCGAGCGTGGCGAAGGCCGGCCACAACAGGAGTGCTCCGGCGGCGAAGCACGCGTATCCGGCCGTGACCAGCCCCGGGTTCGCCAGGTAGGCCGCCAGCTGCGACCGGGCGGCGAAGGGCTGACCGGCGAACTCCGCCAACTGCTCGGGGGTGAAGGCTCCGGAACGCAGCGCCAGGTACCTCAGGAACAGCCCCGCCCACCACACCAGGGGACCGAGCACGAGCGCCGCGCCCCCGATGACCCGGCCCGGGAACCAGGCATTGCGATCGACCAGAGCGGGCGTCCGCGACATGCGGGCGGCCAGTGCAGGCATCGAGTTCATTCTTTCCACAGCCGGCACCCTGGCTCACGGGCGCCCTCGGCACATCGTCCGATGGAGACACCACAGGTCTCTTTGGTAGGGACCGTTCTTTTCAGGACGGCCCCGCGGAGGCCTTGCGACAATTCGAGGACACGCCCGAGATCAGTCAGCCGAACACCGTCTCGCTGAGCCGTGAGGCCACGGTTGTCAGATGGGTAGGGTTTCCTCCAGAGGGGGAAGCGATGCAGGACGGCTCTGTTCCGGGTTCCGAGGTGCTGAGCCCTGCCGTGGTCCGGATACGGAACACCGCGGGCGCGGTCGTCGGAGCCGGGCTGCTGGTGTCCGCGGAGCACGTGTGCACCTGCGCGCACGTGGTGGCTTCCGCGTTGGGTGGCTCGGACGATACGGCCGAACCTCCGGAAGGCCTGATGAGCCTCGACTTCCCGATGCTGGGCAGCCAAGCGAGGCAGGCGGAGGTCGTCGACTGGGAACCCTTCCAAGGCGACGAAACCGGGGACCTCGCCCTCTTGCGGCTGACCAGCCCGGCGCCGACCGACGCGAATCCCGCCGGCATGGTCGTCGCCGGGATGCCTGGGGGCATCGGATCCGCGTGGTCGGCTTTCCCGGCGGCAGCGACGACGGGGTGTGGGACGAGGAACTGCGCGGGGTGGTCGGCTTGACCGTGGCCACGGTCAGCGGTTCCTCCACCGGCTACCTGCTCCCCACCGAGCGCGCCCGCCGCGGTGGGCCGGGGCCTGGCCATTGTTTTGAACGAAGCAGGCCGGAGCTGTCACGGCGAAGGGTTGAACGGATGGAACATGGGCACCGGCGGCTCGCAGTCCAACGCCGCCCAGACGACTTTGCCGCCGAACATCGCCGGGGTGCTGCCCCATGCCTTCGCCAGTTGCGCGACCACCACCAAGCCGAAACCACCGCTCAAACCGTCCTCGCCCTCCCGAATTTGGGCCGGCGTCGGCGACGTGTCGCTGACAGCGACGCTGAGCACCTGCTGGCGCAATTCCAGCCGCAAAGACGGCTCCGACTGGGTGTGCAGCAGCACGTTGTCCACCAGTTCGTTGGTGATGACCACCGCGTCCGCCACGACCTCGTTGCCAGGTAGCCAGTACTCACACACCCGCCTGGTGAAGTTCCTGGCCTGCTGGGCCGTGTCGACCAGCCGGGGCAGCGTGAGCTTCGCCCTGCGCCGCTGGGGATGACGCTGAACGCCGCGCACCGCGCTCTCGACCGTGCGGAAAACCGGCACGAACCGGGACACCGGCGTGTGCTCGAACAGCCGGCGTGCCGACTCGTCCGCGGCGACCAGCAGGACCGGCACCGCCGGCCAATCGGACAACCGCATCGAAACCTGCGCGAACACGCTCAGCAGGCTCGCGGTGGCGACGTGAAGCCGCTCCACGACCACGATCACCGCCGACGGCTGCTCAGCCGCGCACTTGAGCATCGTGTCACGCAACCGTGGATAACCCGCGACGTCGAGCGTCCCGGCGACGCGCACCACAGCGCACCCGGCACGCTCGCCGTAGGTGACGGACAAAACGTCGTGATCGTCGGTCATGACGCGCCGACTCTCCCGCCCCCCGGACATCGACCGCCCGGGAACACCGCGGCACGCCCCCGCTGGACGTCCGCCAAGTCACTCAAGCTACCTCCCGCGACCACTGCCGACACCGCGAGGAGTCGTTCACCCGCCGCATTGAGGTGAAGGGCTTCGGAAAACTTCGCGTTGTCCAACCCCCGCGGGTAATCACCATAGTCCTAGATTCAATAACTCTCACGGCAGACGACTGGCCGGTAACAATGAATGAATGTCAGACGTTCCGGAAATCCGGTGCTATCAATGAACTCGATGAGGTGTTGAAGCGGATATGTCGTTTCAGGGGTGCGAAGCGGGCGAACCTGGAAACGCAAGTGGTTCGGCCATGAGATTCATTCACCTTGAAAGGATTGTCGTGATGGACAACGAGAAGATGATTCCGGACCTGTACGAGCCGCCGGTTCTGGTGGAATTGGGTGAGTTCAGCGAGGACACCCTCGGCGGCGGGCGGTACGTGCCCGACATGTTCGGCCTCACCTTCTGAGAGCGCCCCCTGATGCTCGGGCGAGGGTGGCTGGTGTTGCCGGATACCCCGCGAATCCGTTCGTGGGGGTCGTGGCCGGCCGAGGTGTGCGGTGATGGGGTTGTGCCACACGCCTCGGGGAGGCCCTGGTTGCTGGGGTCGTGGGCGGCTGGTGACGTCACACTCGCGCGGGCGGGTGGCGCACCTAGTGGCCGGCGGTCAGCTCTCCGGTGAGCTTGCCGTGCATGACCGCGCTGTGCTTGTTCAGGCCCACGATCTCGACGGTCTTCCCGCGGGCGGCGTATTTGGTGGTGATGGCGTCGAGTGCGGCGACGGTGGAGGCGTCCCAGATGTGGGCGTCGGAGAGGTCGACGATCACGCTGTCCGGGTCGTTCGCGTAGTCGAACTGGTAGACCAGGTCGTTGCTGGAGGCGAAGAACAGCTCGCCGGTGACCACGTAGACCACCTGGCCGCGCTCGGGATCGGCGACCGCGCTGACCTCCACCAGGTGCGCGACACGGCGGGCGAAGATGACCATCGCGGTGATCGAGCCGACGACCACGCCGATGGCCAGGTTGCCGGTGGCCACGACCACGGCGACGGTGATGGCCATGACGGCGATCTCCCCGGCGGGCATCCGCTTCAGCGTGGCCGGGGCGACGCTGTGCCAGTCGAAGGTGCCGAAGGCCACCAGCACCATCACCGCGACCAAAGCGGCCATCGGGATGTCGGAGACGACGGGGCCGAACACGATGCACAGCACCATCAGGAACGCCCCGGCCAGGAAGGTCGACAGGCGCGTGCGGGCACCGGCGGTCTTGACGTTGATCATGGTCTGGCCGATCATCGCGCACCCGCCCATACCGCCGAAGAACCCGGTGACCACGTTGGCGACGCCCTGGCCGATCGCCTCGCGGGTCTTGTTCGAGTGGGTGTCGGTGATGTCGTCGACCAGCTTCGCGGTCATCAGCGATTCCATCAGCCCGACCAGCGCGAAGGCGAACGCGTACGGCGCGAGCAGCACCAGGGTGTCCACGGTGAACGGAACCTCGGGGATCCCTGGCACGGGGAGCGAGTCCGGCAGCGCGCCCTTGTCCCCCACCGTGGGAACCGCGACGCCCGCGGCGATCGTCAAGGCCGTGAGCGCCACAATGGACACCAATGGCGCCGGGATCACCTTGGTGAGCTTGGGGAAGAGCACCATGATCCCGAGCCCGGCGGCGAACAGCGGGTACACCGGCCACGGCACGTCGATCAGTTCCGGTACCTGCGCCAGGAAGATCAGGATCGCCAGCGCGTTGACGAAGCCCACCATCACACTGCGCGGCACGAACCGCATCAGCCGGGCGACCCCCAGCGACCCCAGCACGATCTGGAACAGACCACCCAGGATGACCGTGGCGATGAGGTAGCTCAGGCCGTGCTCACGCGCCAGCGGGGCGACCACGAGCGCGATCGCCCCGGTCGCCGCGGAGATCATCGCCGCGCGACCGCCGGCGATCGAAATGACCACCGCCATGGTGAACGACGCGAACAATCCCACGCTCGGGTCGACCCCGGCGATGATCGAGAAGGAGATCGCCTCCGGGATCAGGGCCAGCGCGACGACCAGCCCCGCCAGGATCTCGGTGCGGGCCACCTTCGGCGACAACCACGACGGCCGCACGCCGCGCAGGCGCGCGGGGACCAAGGAAGAAGAACTCGGCACAGAAGACAACCTGACCTGCTCGGGCGCCGGTGGCGCATACCTCGTCGTGCCACCTCGGCAACTCTCACGTCACGTTAGATGAGAGATGTGCCGTCCCTGAAGGCGCCCCAGGAGAAGTGAGCTCAGGGTCACGCCGCGCCGACCACCACGGGGTGAACCGGGCACATCACCCGGACGAGGAGCGAGCCAACTCTGCTCTCACGTGACTGTTGCTCCAGGGTGGAGGACACATTTCGGCGACGACCCCGCTCGATTCGCGCGGGAGCGGAGGTGCGGCCAGTGGGCATGGTGTCGGCCACAGCACCGGCGATGGCGCGGGCGGTCCAGCGGCGGCCGGGCGCCCGGCCAAGGCCGTTCCGGCGGTCGTGGCTGGCGTTGCCGCTGGCCACGATCGCTGTCGCGCTGGCGATCCCGTTCGCGCCGGTCGAGGCCGAGCAGGCCGAGGTGCTGTGGCCGCGAGCCGGGCAACCCGCGCGGTCCTCGGTGGCGATGTTCCTGCCGTACCGTCCCCTGGAACTCGAAGTCGCGGTGGCGTGCGCAGCGGTCGCCACCGCCGCGCCCGGGGCGACCACCACCGCCTTTGCGACCTTTCCCGCCGACGCCGAAGAAGCACGCGGTCAAGGGCTGGCACTGCAGATCCGCGACCGGCAGCTGGTGAGCGTCTTCGACGATCGCGAGCACCCGCTCGGGCCGGTGCCCACCGGCGACTGCGAATACCGGGTGCACGCCGGAGGCGGCGGACTGCGCACGACGGTGCGGTCCGCCGCCGGGGAGCGGGAACTGCTGCGTGCGGACGCACTGGTACCGCAGGTGGTCGCGTTCGTGACGGACCTGCCCGCCGACGGAACAGCCGGTGCCGTGTCGGCCCGGGCGCAGGCCGACGCCCGCTTCCAGACCTCCCCCGCACCGCTGAAGGTGGTGTTGATGGTGGCGTTCGCGGTCGGCGCGCTCGGCTGCGTCATCGCCGGGTTCAGGATCTTCGGGCACCGCCGCGGGAGTCCGGGAGCGAGGTTGGCGTGGCGCTCGGACGCCGCGTGGACCGGGCTGGTCGGTGCCGGTATCGCCGCCTGGGGTGTGCTGGGGCCGCAAACCGTGGACGACGGCTGGTTCCTCGGCATGCACCGCAACCTCGGGGCCTCCGGGTTCGCGGGCGACTACTACATGGCGCTCAACGCGGCCGAGACACCGGCCATCCTGCTGCAGTACCTGTTCGCCCCCTTGTTCCAGGTGAGCTGGGCGCCGCTGATGACCCGGGTGCCCGCCATGGTGGCCGGGCTGGCGATCTGGCTGCTGCTGCTGGGCATCACCCGCCTGCTGCGCCGGCACACCGACGCGGTCCGGGTGCCCACCTCCCTGCTCGCGGCGGCGTTCGCCGTGGTGTGGATGTCCGGCGGTGTCGGCCTGCGTCCGGAGCCCTTCGTCGTGCTGTGCACCGGTATCAGCGCCTACACCGCGGTCCGGGCACGGCTGACCGGGAACCCGGGCTGGCTGATCGTCGGCGGGCTCGCGGCGGGAGCGTGTTTCGCGGTGACCTCGACCGGGATGCTCGCCCTGATCCCCCTCGCGCTCGGGGTGCTGGTCACCGCGGACCGGTTGCCCGTCGACCGGCCCCCGGTGCTGTTCCTCGCGCTGGTGGCCGCGGCCGTTGCCGTGGCCTCCCCGCTGGTGTTCCTGGATTCCGGCATCGGCGGTTTCGCCGACTCCGCCGGAGCCCGGTACTGGTACGGCGCGGCACAGAGCTGGTACGGCGAGTTCAGCCGGTACCAGATGCTGCTCGGCGGGGTCGCCGACGACTTTACCTTCGAACAGCACCCCGCACGGCGCCTTCCGGTGCTGCTGAGCATCGCCCTGCTGGTGATCGTCATCGTGCTCAGTCCCCGCCACCAGCCGGGGCACACGTTCTCCGGCGTGTTCAGCTGGCCGTTCGCCTGGCTCGGGCTGGGACTGGCCGCGCTGCTGCTGACGCCCACCAAGATCGCCTCGCACTTCTCGGCGCTGGACTTCTTCGCCGCACTGGTGATCGCCTACGGTCTGGCCGCGCTCCCCCGGGCGTTCGCCCGCGAACGAGCGGGCTGGGTGATCCGGTTCTCGGTGCTGTTCGTGATCACCGTCGTGATCAGCCTCGTGTGGTACGGGCCGAACTCGTGGTGGGGATATCACCGGTTCGGCATGCCGTTCCTCGATCGGCGCCTCGCCGACGGTCTGCCCGCCGATCCGGCGGTCCTGCTCCTGTTCGGTGGCGTGGCCGCCGGAGTGCTCCTGCTCGGGCAACGCCGCCGCGGCGTCACCGGCGGCGATGACCAGCCGTGGCCGACCCGGCTCGCCGGGTGGACCGCGATCGTTCTCGCCGGCACCTCGGTCGCCGCCATGCCCGTCCTCCTGATGGGGCTGCACGGCAAAGCGGCGCTCAACCAGCACGCCGCCGGTTCGTGGTCGCCCGTGCACGCCAACCTCGACTCGATCACGGGACAGACCTGCGGAGCCGCCGACGCGGTCCGGCTGGCCGACGGCGGCACCCTCCACGAACGGGTCGGGCAAGTACCCGGTCCGGTGCTGGTCGACTGGCCGATCTCGGTCTGGTACCCCTGCGCCCGGCTCCCCGTCCTCGCCGACGGGCTGGTCGAACCACCCGTGCTGCTGCTGCGCGCACCCCACCACTACGGGCACCACGGCGACCTGACCCGCAGCTACCGGCCCTACGGCGGCGCTTTCGCCGCGCTGGGATCGGTGGCGACCTACCGCGAGGTACCCGCGTCCCTCCCCGGCCACGCCGACCCCGCGGCGTGGGGCACGCTGTCCGAAGTCCACTACCGCTACCCCACCGACGGTTTCGACAAGCACGTCACGACGACGACGAAGCCCGGGTGGTGGCGGGGCCCGTCCTACGCCGGCGAGGACTACACCGGCCAGCCCGCCCCTTCCTGACCACGCTGGCCGGCGAAAGCAAGAGCACGCTGACTACGCTGTGCCGATGAGCAGGCGTTTCCAGGAACTGGATTGGCGTTCGACCCCGTTGGGCGAGCTGGTGCTGCGCCGGCGCTGGGATCCCACGGTGGACAAGGACGTGCTGGAGATCAAACTCGACGACGAGTTCCTGATGTCGAGCCTGTTCACCGTCGCCGAGGTGGAACTGGGTCGCCGGGCGCTGGCCGAGCTGACCGGAACGGCCTTCGACGTCGTGGTGGGCGGTCTCGGCCTGGGCTACACCGCGCAGACGGTGCTCGACGACCGGCGCGTCGGTTCCCTGTCCGTGATCGAAGCACTCGATGCCGTGATCGAGTGGCACGAGGGTGGGCTGATCCCCGCAGGTGCGGCCTTGAGCGCGGATCCCCGGTGCACTTTCGCACCCGGCGACTTCTTCGCGATGCTCCGCTCCCCCGAAGGCCTTGGCGGGACCGTGCCCTGGCGGAAATTCCATGCCATCGTGGTCGACATCGACCATTCGCCGCGGCACGTGCTGCATCCCAGTCACGCGGATTTCTACGAACCAGCGGGACTGCGGCGCGTCGCCGAGCACCTCCACCCGGGTGGCGTGTTCGGCCTCTGGTCGAACGACCCGCCCGACCAGGAGTTCACCGCGGCGCTGACCAGCTGTTTCGCGCGAGCGCGAGCCGAGGTCGTCAGTTTCGCCAACCCGCTTCAGCAACGCGAGGCCACCGCCACCGTCTACCTCGCGACGACAGCACCCGCGGACTGACCGCCGCGACGAACCAGTTCCCGTCCACGACGACCGGCAGGTGCTCCCGTCACGAGCACAGCCGTCCTACCGTACTCTCACGTCAAAGTAGATTCATCGCGCGGAGACGGTCGGCGGGCCGGGCAGGAGTGAGCAGGTGACGGCGGAGACCCCGGTCCCCCTCTCGGGCGGCGATGTGGTGGCGCAAGCCCGGCGAAGGCGCACCTTCGCCGTGATCAGCCATCCGGATGCGGGCAAGTCGACGTTGACCGAGGCACTGGCGCTGCACGCGAAGGTGATTTCCGAGGCGGGCGCGGTGCACGGCAAAGCCGGGCGGCGCGGGGTGACTTCGGACTGGATGGAGATGGAGCGCGCCCGCGGCATTTCCATCACCTCGGCCGCCCTGCAGTTCGCCTATGGCGACGCCGTGATCAATCTGCTGGACACGCCGGGGCACTCGGACTTCTCCGAGGACACCTACCGGGTGCTCTCGGCGGTGGACTCGGCGGTCATGCTGCTCGACGCCGCCAAGGGCCTGGAACCGCAGACCTTGAAGCTGTTCGACGTCTGCCGCTACCGGGGGATCCCGGTGATCACCTTCATCAACAAGTGGGACACCCCCGGCCGGGACGCCCTGGACCTGTGCGACGAGCTGACCGACCGGATCGGGTTGCAGCCCATGCCGCTGACCTGGCCGGTCGGTCCCGCCGGGCACCTCCGCGGCGTACTCGACGTCACCGCGGCGGATTTCGTGCCCTACCGGCAATCCGCGGGTAACACCACCACCCCGCCCGAGGAACACCTCACTCCCGGGCAAGCCGAAGCCGCGGCCGGAGACGAGTGGACACGGGCGAGGGAAGAGTCGGAACTGCTGCGCGCCTCCGGCGGGGAATTCGACGTCGCCCGCTTCTCCGATGCCACGGCGACTCCGGTGCTCTTCGGCGCGGCAGTGCGCAATTTCGGCGTCCGCCGCCTGCTGGACCTGATGGTCGAACTGGCGCCGGAGCCGGCACCACGGACCGACGTCGACGGCACGACCCGCGCGCTGGACGCCCCGTTCTCGGCGTTCGTGTTCAAAGTGCAGACCGGCATGGATCGGGCCCACCGCGACCAGGTGGCCTTCGCCAGGGTGTGCTCGGGGATGTTCGAACGCGGCATGGTGGTCACCAACGCGACCACCGGGAAACCGTTCGCCACCAAGTACGTCCAGCAGATGTTCGGCCAGCGTCGCTCCACTGTGGACACCGCCTACCCCGGTGACGTCATCGGGCTGGTCAACGCCACCGCGTTGCACGTCGGCGACACCCTGCACGCGGGCAAACCCGCGGTGCGCTTCCCCGGCCTGCCCAGCTTCGCACCCGCGCACTTCGCCGTGGCCCGGCCCGCCGACCTCGGCCGCGCCAAGCAGTTCCGCAAGGGCGTCGACCAACTGGGCGCGGAGGGGGTCGTGCAGGTGCTGCGTTCGGACCGGCGCGGGGACGCCGCCCCGGTGTTCGCCGCGGTGGGGCCGATGCAGTTCGAGGTCGCCGCGCACCGCCTGGCCACCGAGTTCACCGCACCGGTGCGCCTGGAAACCCTGCCCTACCACACGGTGCGGCGATTGGCCGACCCCCAGCAGCGCTCCATCGTCGACTCAGGACGCCACAGCGAGGTGCTCACCCGCCTCGACGGCACGGACCTGGCGTTGTTCGCCGAGGAACTCGACCTGCGCGTCATGCTGCGCCGCAACCCCGAACTGCTCCTCGAACCGCTGGTGGCCGAAGGCGGCTGATCAACGCCGTGGCTTGCTCGCAGCCGGCTTCTTCCGCTTCCGTCCCAAGGCCGTGATGTGGGACCGCAGCAGGACCTCGAACTCCTCGGCGATGGCCAGCTTCGCCCGCAGGTCAGCACACGCTTTTCCGGTGGCTTCGCGGAACTCGGCCAGCCGCGCTGCCGGGTCCTCGATTTCCGGGCTGCCCGGGGTCGGATCGAGGATCGCCAGCAGGTCGCGCATCTCCTCCAGCTGGAAACCCAGTGGTTTCATCCGCTTGATCAGCTGGAGCCGGTCGATGTCCGGTTCCGTGTACAGCCGGAACCCGCCCTGACTGCGCGCGCTGGGCACCACCAGCCCGACTTCCTCGTAGTACCGGATCGTGCGCAGGGACAGCCCGGTGCGCTCGGCGACCTCGCCGATCTGCATCTGCTCGCCCACACCGATTCCCTTCCTCGACCAGGTCATCCAGCGCATGACCGCCCCACCCAGCGAGGCTGCCGCGACAATACCCTCACGTCACGGTACTCCCGGTGCTCGGTGCGCCGCGGTCGATGAAGCGCGAGTTATTACGACGGGCTTACGAACCCGCGCGCGCCGGATCGGTGCTGCCGCGCACCGCTTACTGTCGGCGCCGCATACCGTTCGCTACGAAAGGTGTTCGCGTGAAGCTCTTGCGGTCCGTGGGACTGGTGATCGCCACATTCGGGCTGATCGCGGGGTGCGGCACGCCCGCGGACACCGGCGGGACGCCCGGCACACCACCGGCCCCGGCCACGACGGGAACCACGGAACCGGCTGCGGCGGCCGTGGCCGAACAGCTCCGGTTCACCGTGAAAACCGTCGACGGCAAGGACTTCTCCGGACAGAACCTCGCGGGCAAGCCCGCGGTGCTGTGGTTCTGGGCACCGTGGTGCCCGGTGTGCCGGCGGGAAGCCCCGACCGTGGCCAAGGCGGCGCAGGCCGGCACCGGCACCACCTTCGTCGGGGTCGCCGCCCAGGACCAGGTGCCCGCGATGCGGGAGTTCGTGGCCAAGTACGAACTGGGCACCTTCGAGCACCTCGCCGACCTCGACGCCGCGGTGTGGAAGCGGTTCGGCGTGACCGCGCAACCGGCGTTCGCGTTCATCGGCGCGGACGGCTCGGTGGATGTGGTCAAGGGCACGCTGTCCGAAGAGGACCTCGCCACGCGCGTCAGCGCGCTCACCGGCACCTGACGGCGTGGACCCGCAGACGCTGGGCTTCGCGCTGGCCGCCGGCCTGGTCGCGGCGTTGAACCCGTGCGGCTTCGCGATGCTGCCCGCCTACCTGACCCTGGTGATCGCCGGCAACGACGGTGGGACGCGCGGCCGTACCGCGCTGGTGGGGCGGGCACTGGCGGCCACGGCCGCGATGGCGCTGGGGTTCCTGGTGGTGTTCGGGATATTCGGGCTCGTCGTCGCGCCGCTGGCGGCCTCGGTGCAGCAGTACCTGCCCGCGATCACCGTGGTGATCGGCACCGCGCTGCTCGGGCTCGGCGTCTGGATGCTCACCGGCCGGGAACTCACCCTGTTGCTGCCCAAGCTGAGCAAGGGCGCGCCGACCGCGCGGCTGGGCTCGATGTTCGGCTACGGCCTGGCGTATGCGATCGCGTCGCTGTCCTGCACGATCGGGCCCTTCCTCGCGGTCACCAGCGCCACCTTCCGCAGCGGCTCCGTCCTCGGTGGCGTCACCGCCTACCTCGCCTACGGCCTGGGCATGACCCTGGTCGTCGGCGTGCTCGCGACCGCCGTCGCGCTGGCCGGTTCCACCGTGACCACCGGCTTCCGCCGGATACTGCCGCACGTCAACCGGATCGGTGGCGGACTGCTCGTCGTCGTCGGCCTGTACGTCGCCTACTACGGCGTGTACGAACTACGGCTGTACTTCGGCGACGGCGACGCCGCAGACCCCGTGATCGAGGCCGCCGGTGCCATCCAGGAAACCCTGGCCGGCTGGGTCGACACCATCGGCGTGCTGCCACTGCTGGGCGTTCTCGCCGCGATGATCCTCGGCGCCGTCGTGCTCGGCCGCCGCAAGGCCGCCAAGCGCGGGCCGGGATGACGGCTGCGAACGCTTGGTCCACTCAGGACGACGGCAGGCAGGCTCAGGTGTCGTCGCGGCGTTCGTAGACGTCGGGGATGCCGTCGGCGTCTTCGTCGAGGTTCTCCATGTCGTGGATTCGCCGGTACACCCGGTTGCGGGCGCGCAGGATGATCGCGGCGAGCAGCGCGGCGAGCAGTGATCCGACGAGGATGGCGACCCGTGCGTGATCGTCCGGTTCGCTGCCCGCGCCGAAGGCCAGTTCGCCGATGAGCAGCGAGACGGTGAATCCGACGCCGCCGAGCATGGCCAGGCCGAACACGTCCACCCAGCCGAGCCCGTCGTCGAGTTCGGCCTTGGTGAATCGGGACAACAGCCAGGTGGCGCCGGAGATCCCGATCGTCTTGCCCACCACCAGACCGGCGACGATGCCGAGCGCCACCGGGTCGGTCAGCGCGCTGCGCAGGCCGTCCCAGCCACCGAGCGGGACACCGGCGGCGAACAGCGCGAACACGGGCACGGCGAACGCCGAGGACAACGGCCTGAACCGGTGTTCGAAGTGCTCGGCCAGACCGGGGCCGGCATCCGGTCCCCCGGCGCGTTCGCTACGCAGCACCGGCACGGCGAAGCCAAGCAGGACCCCGGCGACGGTGGCGTGCACGCCTGACTCGTGGACACACACCCAGGTCAGGGCAGCCAGCGGGAGGAGCAGCCACCAGGACCGGACCCGGTACTGCACCAGCAGGGTGAAAATCCCCAGCGGGACCAGTGCGAGCAGCAACGGCACGATCCGCAGGTCATCGGTGTAGAACAGGGCGATGATCAGGATCGCGATCAGGTCGTCCACCACGGCCAGGGTCAGCAGGAAGGTGCGCAGCGCGGAGGGCAGGAAGCGCCCGACCACCGCCAGTACGGCCAGTGCGAAGGCGATGTCGGTGGCGGTGGGGATCGCCCAGCCGCGGGCCGCTTCACCGCCGCCGGAGTTGATCGCGAGGTAGATCAGCGCGGGAACGAGGACCCCGCCGCAGGCCGCGGCGATCGGCACCGCCGCGCGCCGGGGGTCGCGCAGGTCCCCGGCGACGAATTCGCGTTTGAGCTCGAGCCCGGCGACGAAGAAGAAGATGGCCAGCAGGCCGTCCGCGGCCCAGGTCGACACCGACAGGTCCAGGTGCAGAGTGGCCGGGCCGATCGTGAAGGAGCGTACCGATTCGTAGAAGTCGCTCCACGGCGAGTTGGCGAGCACCACCGCCACCACCGCGGCGGCGAGCAGCAGTGCGCCGCCGATCGTCTCCTTGCGGAGGATGTCGGCGATCCGCCGGGTTTCGGGCCACGATCGGCGGCTGAACAGCGTCGGGCGAGTCCGGGGGGTTCGGTTCACGTCTTGCCGGTCTCCTGCGTCTCTCCGGCGGTTTGCGCCACCGGTCGCGTAACCCTCGCCCCCGGTCGGGGCGAGGGTGCCGACCAGACTTCCCGGCGCACCACGCGCAAAGATGCCGCAAAGAAGCGGCCGGGGCAAATCGCGACAGCCGATGGTGTGGCGACCTTGATGGGCTCGAGCGCGATCAAGGGTCAGGCTGGTGGAGAAGGTGCCCGCACTGATCGGCCGGTGGAAGCCGGACCGAACCGCTGACAAGCGCCCCGGGCAGGGGTACGGTTCCCGCAGGTGCGCCGGGAAGCCTGGTCGGCAGTCGCTTCCGACTGTCAACGAGAGGCTTCCCATGGCCGGCAACGCCATCCACACAGCCATCCGCATGCGGGGACTGAGCAAGCGCTTCGGGCCCACCACCGCGGTCCGCGACTTGTCCCTGTCCGTACCGGCCGGTGAGGTCTTCGGCTTCCTCGGGCCGAACGGCGCGGGGAAGTCGACCACCATCCGGCTGCTGCTCGGGCTGATCCGCCCGTCCGCGGGCACCGCCGAGATCTTCGGCGATCCGGCAGGCGACGTCCGGCGGGCACACCGCCACCTGGCCCACGTCCCGGCTGACGTGACCCTGTGGCCGTCGCTGACCGGCCGGGAGATCCTCACCCTGCTCGGCAGGATCGGGCCACCGCCGGACATCGCCTACCGCGCCGAGCTGGTCGAGCGTTTCGAACTGGACCCCGGCAAGCGCGCCAAGGCCTACTCCACCGGCAACCGCCAGAAGGTCGCCCTGGTGGCGGCCTTCGCCAGCCGGGCGCCACTGCTGGTGCTCGACGAGCCCACCAGCGGGCTGGATCCCTTGATGGAGCGGGAGTTCCAGCGTTGCGTGCACGACGCCCGCAAGCGCGGCCAGACCGTGTTCCTCAGCTCTCACCTGCTCGCCGAGGTCGAGGCCGTGTGCGATCGTGTCGGCATCCTGCGGGCCGGCGAGCTGGTCGAGGTCGCCGGCCTCCCCGAGCTGCGCCGATTGCGCCGCACCGAGGTCGAAGTCGCCTACACCGGCGCGGCACCGCGCCTGTCCGGCATACCGGAGATCAGCGGGGTCGAACGGCTCGACGGTGCCCGGCTGCGGTTTTCGCTGGCAGGCCCACCGGCGGCGGCCCTGCGGGCGCTGACCGAGACCACGGTGACCGGCATCAGCATGCGCGAACCCAGCCTCGCCGAGATCTTCCTCGACTACTACGGCGAGCCGGTCCGATGATCGGCCTGGCCATCCGGCAACTCCGGTTCGGCGCCGCCGCGATCATCGCGATCACCGCCGGGATGTCGGCGCTGGTCGCCGCGCAGTACCAGACCACCTTCGCCGGCGCGCTCGACAACGACGCACTGCGGGCGCTGGCCGCCGACCCCGCCATCCGGACGCTGTTCGGCGAACCGGTCGCGCTCGACGATCCCGGCGGATTCACCGTGTGGCGCACCGGGACCCCGATCGGTGTGCTGGTCGGGGTCTGGGCCGCGCTGACCGCGACCCGGCTGACCCGCGGCGACGAGGACGCGGGCCGCCTGGACCTGCTGCTGTCCGGCACGACCACCGCACGCGGCCTGCTCGCCCGCCGGCTCATCGTGATCGCCGCGGCTGTGACGCTGTCCGGGATCGGCGTGAGCCACGCGCTGCTCATCACCGGCACCGCACCGGCCGGGGCGGTGCTGCACGGCGCCGGGATCGCCGCACTGGGCCTCGTGTTCGCCGCGGTCGGGGTGCTCACCGCGCAGTTGCTGCCGTCGCGGTCGCCGGCCACCGGCGCGGCGGTGGGTGCGTTGGGGGCCGCCCTGCTCGCCAGGATGATCACCGACGGCATCGACGCACCGGACTGGGTCCGATGGCTCACACCTTTCGGCCTGTTCGGCCAGCTCCAGCCCTATGCGGCCAACCGCGTCGCGCCACTGGCCGGGCTCGGCGCGCTGGCGGTCGTGCTCGCCGCGGCCGCGATCGTCGCCGCCGGTCGCCGAGACCTGCACAGCGCACCACTGGCACTCGACGCCCGTCGCCGCGCACGCACCCGCCTGCTCCACTCGCTGACCGGGTTCGCGCTGCGCCGCGCACTGCGGCCGTGGACCGGCTGGCTGCTCGGCGTGGCCGCCTACTTCGCCCTCATCGGGTCGCTGACCAACTCCATCAGCGAATTCCTCAGCGACAACGCCCGTTTCAGCGAACTCGCCGCGGGAGCGGGTTTCGGCGGCCTCGGCTCCCCCGACGGCTTCGCCGCCACGATGTTCAGCCTGCTGGCCATCCCCACCGGCGTCTACGCCGCGGTGAGAACCGGCTCCTTCGCCGAGGACGAAACCAGCCGGCGAGCGACGCTGCTGTTCGCCATGCCGTTCTCCCGCCGGAAACTGCTCGGCAGCGAACTCGCCATCACCACGGCCGGAACCCTGCTGCTGGCCACCGGCGCCGGACTCGCGCTGTGGGCGGGTGCCGCCGCGGCCGGCGCCCCGCTCGGGTTCACCGCCGCCGTCCACGGCGCGTTGAACATCATCCCGATCGCGTTGCTTTCGCTCGGCGCGGCCATCGCCGGGCTCGGCTGGCTACCTCGTGCGACCGTGGCACTCGGCGCCCTTCCGGCGGTGGGCGGCTTCTTCTACCAGGTCGTGGCCCAGAGCGCAGGGGCTCCGGACTGGGTCCTCGGCTTCTCCCCCTTCACCCACATCGCCGCCGTTCCACTAGCGCCACCCGACTGGCCCGGACTGGCCGGACTGCTGACCGTGTCTGCCGTGCTCACCGCGTTCGGCACGATCGGCTACACCCGACGGGACCTGGCGATCTGAACCCGGCGATCGGACCGCACCACTGCGCTGACCGAGCCGCCCGCCCGGCACCGTCCAGTGTGGACACTGAAGGCCGCGCTCCGGTCGACACCGGCTCGAAGACGGAGTACGGTTTTCCCAGGTGCGCCGGGAAGCCTGGTCGGCAGTCGCTTTCGACTGTCGACGAGAGGCTTCCGATGTCCGCAGGTGCGCACGTGATCCGTCTGGCCGACCTTGATTCCTCGATGATCGAGCTGGCCGGCGGCAAGGCCGCGGGTCTTGGCGAGATGATCCGGGCAGGTGAACGAGTCCCGGACGGGTTCTGCCTGACCGTCGAGTCCTACGTGGCGCGGGACCTGCCCGAGAAGGCACTGCTCGAGGCTTACCGGCAGCTCGGCGGGGGCCGGGTCGCCGTCCGGTCCAGCGCCACCGCGGAGGATCTGCCGGACGCGAGTTTCGCCGGCCAGCAGGACACCTTCCTCGACGTCGAAGGGGACGGACCGCTCGTCGACGCCGTCCGCGAGTGCTGGGCGTCCCTGCACAGCGACCGGGCCACCGCCTACCGCGCGGCTGCCGGGATCGACGACGCCGCGATGGCCGTGGTGGTCCAGCGGATGATCGACCCCGTCGTGGCCGGTGTCCTGTTCACCGCCAACCCGATCACCGGTTGCCGCACCGAGATGGTCGTCGACGCCGCTCCCGGCCTGGGCACCGCCGTCGTCGACGGTTCCGTCGTGGCCGATCACTACGTCCTCGGCGAGGGCTCGCCGGACTCACCGGAGGGCGGTTGCCTCGATGACCTCCAGCTCCGGCAGCTCCGCGATGCCGGACGGCGGCTGCAGCGGCATTTCGGTTCACCACAGGACATCGAATGGGCGATCGATCCGGCCGGCACGCTGTGGTTGCTCCAGTCGCGGCCGATCACCACCCTGTTCCCGCTTCCGCCCGGCACCGGCGAGACCCGCTTGTACCTCGAGTTCGGGCACATCCAGGGCATGCTGCGACCGTGCACGCCGATGGGTGTGTCGCTGCTCAAGATCGGTGCGGCCCAGTGGTTCCAGGCCCATGGTGTCCGAGACGCCCTGCTGGATCCGCTGCCTCGCCTGGTGCCGATCGGCGGTCGCCTCTACTTCGACCTGACCGACTTCATCCGGAGCACAGTCCTGCGAGACCAGCTGCCCACCTCCCTCGAAATCTACGGACCCCGGGTGCAGAGCTCGATGGAGCGCATGCTGACCGATCCGCGTTTCGCGCCCCGCCCCGGCCTGCCGTTCCGGCTGGGCAACGCCGTCCGGGTCACCGCGCTGCTCGCACCGAGCCTGCTCGCGGGGTTGGTGTCGAGCCTGGTTCGCCCGGATGCCGCCAGGGCCAGGGCGTACCGCGCCGTGGACGAGATCCGGCGCCGGACCGTTCCGCCGGAGACCGCCACGGCCGGAACACGGCTGGACTGGGTCGCCGAAGACTCCCACGGCGTGGTCATGAGCCGCGGCATGCTGGGCCTGATGGGGCCGTTGATGGCCGGGATCATGGTCGGCGCGGCCCCGGCCGCGCTCCTCGGCGACCTCGTTTCGGCCGAAGAACTCGACGTTGTCCTTGGTGGCATGCCGCACAACGTCACCACCGAGATGGATCTGGAACTCTGGGACCTCGCGGTGAAAGCCCGGGAACACCGTGCTCTGTTCCTCGGTACCGCGCCGGCCGAGCTCGCCACGAGATACCGCGCCGGCGAACTACCGGACATCGGGATGGCCCGCTTCCTGGACCGGTACGGCCTGCGCGCAGCCGCTGAAATCGACGTCGGCCTGCCCCGGTGGGAAGAGGACACCGCGCCGCTGTGGGCCACGATCGCCAACTACCTCCGTGTCGACGACCCCGCTCAGGAACCGGATCGGCGATTCCGGCTGGCCGCGGCGAAGGCGGAAGAAATGATCGACACACTGGCCAGGCGGGTGCGCCGCGAGCGGCCGATACGCGGCCGGATCGCCGTGTTCTTCATGCGCCGGTCCCGCCGGCTCACCGGCCTCCGCGAAATCGGGAAGTTCGCCTGGCTGCCCGCACTTCAGACCTCCCGCCGGCAACTGCTCATGATCGGCGAGCACCTGGTCACCCGGAGGCTGCTCGCTCGCGCCGACGACATCATGTTCCTCGATCTCGGGGAAGCACGATCGGCCGTGCGGCACGGGGCCGACCATCGTGACCTGGTGGCCCTGCGGCGCGCGGACTACCGGCGGGAGTTGCGGCGTCCCTCCGTTCCCGGCGCCCTGCTCTCCGATGGAACCGACGTGGAGGCTCTCGCGCCGACTGAGCCCGCGGAAGACGGCGTCCTGACCGGGATGGCCGGCGCGGCGGGCCGCGCGACCGGGAAAGCACGCGTGATCCGCGACCCCGCCGGGGCGCACATCGAACCCGGGGAAATCCTGGTGGCCCCCACCACCGACCCCGGCTGGACACCACTGTTCCTGACCACAGCGGGCCTGGTGACCGAAACCGGCTCACCGCTGGCACACGGCCCCACCGTGGCCAGGGAATACGGCATCCCCGCCGTCATCTGCGTCCGGAATGCCACTCGCGAGATCAAGACCGGACAGCTGATCACCATCGACGGAAGCGCAGGAACCGTCCGGATCGAGCGGTAACCGCCACCCCAGGTCAGTCTTGCTTGCGGCGGGTTTCTGTTGGTGATTACCCAGCACGAACGAAATGGCGGGACGCTCGTGACATCTTGCGAATGGCGTTATTCTTCCACAAACGCCACACAACGGTACGGGGATGACCATGACCACTGCCACGCCCATTGCCATCGACCAGGAATTGGTGGACGAAATCCGTGATCGGCTGTCGCGATCACCGTTGAGCCCGCTCACCGTTCCGCAGGGCGAACCGCCGAAGTACGCCAACGGCCCGGGGCAGCGGGCGTATGTCCAGAACGTCTACTCGACCATCAACGCCACCGGGATGAAAAAGGCCGCGAAGGATCTGCCGATGGGCCCGCCGCCGCGCGCGCTGTGGAGCGCGGAAAGGCTGACGGAAGCGGTCCGGGCCGACGCGGGCCGGACACCCCCGAGAACGGACCCGGTGACCATCGGCCTGGCCGGCAAAACCCTGGAGGAGCGCCGGAAGGAGTGGCTGGGCTACGCCAAGCAGATCGCCGAGGTGGCGGAGTTCTACGGCTACTGCAACCTCTACGCGACGGCCACGGTGGCCATCCTCGTCGCCGACAACAGCCCACTGGCGGCCGGCACCTCCGTCGAATTCGTGGGCTCGGGCGATCCGGCGACCGGCCACATGTTCGTGGTCGTCAACCGGGCCACCGGCTCGAACATCAACGACTCCGGCACCTGGGGACCCGACTTCATCGTGGTCGACTACTGGTACGCCTTGCAGAAGGGGGTGAGCCCGGTGTTCTGGTCGAAGGCCCAGACCGACGACTACATCGACTTCATCTACTTCATGTCACACCAGGGCAAGGACGGCGCTCAGAGCCAGATGAAGCTCTACGGCGAGTTCACGGCGAAGGCCTACAAGCCCTTCCCGGTCAAGTTGCTCGCCAAGGGCCAGGTCTGAGTGAAGGTCATCGGCCGGCGAGAGACACTGCCCGCCCGAACATCGTTCGCCAACTCAGGCTAGGCCATTCGGGCGTACGGGTATCGGCCATACCGACGCAGTGATAGGCTGGTTTTGTTGCTCAAGACCTCGGTGACGCACTCGCGAAACGCGAAAGCGCACCGAGGTCTTTTGCATTTCTTGCTCGCCCGCTGCCCGCGAGTTCAACCGGTGCGCACTGACGCTTTCAGTGCCTCTCAACGCGACACGTCGCACCAGTCGAGCATCGATGTATTCCCCACTGCAGGGAATCCGCGCGCAGCATTCTTTCGATTCCTGTACGCAAAACAAACGCAACATCAATACAGAGGAGAAATGTCATGGGTCTGGTCATCATCGGCGGCCTCGTCGACTCCGTGGTGGGCATCGTCACCGGAACCGTCTACGGCATCGTCGGCGCCGCGAGCTCCGTACTGGCCTCGCTGACCGGCGGTGCCCTGTAAGCGAAAACCGCCCCGACGGGCGACCAGAACGATCCGATCTCCCGCCGGGGCGCAAAAAGACCGGGCACCCCAGTGCCCGGTCTTCTGCTCGAACAGCCAGGGTTCCGGCCGGGATCGCCCGGCTATCCCACCTGGGGCGGGGTGCTGGGCCCCGGCTGCCGGTTCGTCCAGATCTGGTCGGTCAGGGTGCCGTGGATGATCTGGGCGGCGACGTCGCCGAGCCGGCGGTTGTGGCTGCGAGCGTAGGCACGCATCACCTGGAAGGCTTCGTCCATCGGCAGGCCGACGCGCTGGGCGAGCACCCCCTTGGCCTGCTCCAGCTGGACACGGCTGCTCAGTGCTGTCTGCAACTGGGTGGCCAGGAGTTCACCGGCGGCGATGGCGCGTTCCTGGATCAGTCCGACGGTGGCCACGTCGGCCATGGCCTGACCGATCTCCAGATCCGCCTCGCTCAACCGGCCGGGCGCGAACCGGAACAGGTTCAGCGCCCCGATGGTCTCCGCGCGCAGCCGCATCGGCAGCGCCTGCGCCGAGTGGAAACCGAGTTCCTGCAACTGCTCGGTGAACACCGGCCACGAGGTGCTCATCGCGGGCAGGTCGTCACGGGCCACCGGACGACCGGACCGGAAGCAGTCCAGGCACGGGCCCTCGTCGCTTTGCAACTCGTACAGTTCGAGCAGGCGGGCTTCCTCGGTGGAGGAGGCCATCACGTGCAGGCCACCGTGGGGATCCGCCAGCATGATGCCGGCCGCGTCGACGTCGAGCACCTCCACGCTGCGGGTGGCCAGCGTGTGCAGGAAGTCGATGACGTCGAAGTCGGCCACCAGTGTGTCCGCCAGGCCGACGAAGGTGCTGGCGAGAAGTTGTTCCCGGCTCGTCATGAGCCCACCGCCCGTATCTCGTTGGGGTCATGGCCGATCGTGCCGCGTGGTGGTGCCGGACTCGCTGTCGTTGAAACGCAGATGCCGGCTGACCACGTCGGCGGCGACGGCCGCCACCGTCCGCCCCGCAGTGTACGCGTGGGCGCGCAGCCGCAGCAGCGCGTCGGCGAGGCTGGTACCGAGTTGGACCGTGATCATCCCGGTCGCCTGGTGGACCACGGCCTGGCTGTCGATCGGCTCGGTCAGCGCGGCGTCCACCCCACCGTCCTCGTCGGTGTCCTGCAGGTGCAGGACCATGACGGTGGCCGCGTCGGCGAAGGCGAGCGCGTCGGCCAGGTCGGGGGCGTCGAGCGTTCCCGGCGTGTCGCGGTAGAGGTCGAGCACACCGACGCGGATGGCGCCGACCCGCAGCGGGAACGCGAAGATCGCGTGCACCCCGGCTTCGAGCACGGCGTCCCAGAACCGAGGCCACCGCGCCGACCCGTCGGCGGTGAGATCCGGTTGCAGCACCGGGCGGCCGCTGCTGGAGGCCTCCACGCACGGCCCCTCACCGAGGGCGAACTGCAGTTCCTCCAGCTGCCGGGCTCGCCCATCGGTGGCCGCGAGCACCACCCCGCTGGGCCCGTCGGCGGTCATCAGCGCCACCCCGGCACCACTGATCGGCAACGCCGACAGGCATTCCGCGCACAACCTGGCGGGCAGCGTGACCCGTCTGTCCCCACGGGCGATCAGCGACAAGATCTCGGCGACTCGGGGATTGTGCATGGCGCGCCTACCCGGCCGGACCGGACGCGGGGACCGGTTCCGGCTCGGGAGGGGGTCGTGGTGGCGGGCGGACCGCCGTGGCCGTGGTCATGGAGTTGTCCCATCAGGATTTTTCGACTTCCGGTACTTCGTGCCCGCCGGAATTCGACGACGTCCGCCACCGAGAACGCGAGAACGGAGGAGAACTGTTCCACCGGTGAAACGCAAGAGGGCTCACCAAGGGCACGCGGTGGTCCGTGCTCACGAACCCGATCGCGGGTACACCCATCGTCCAGGTCCGGGAGGCGGGTTCGGACTCCCGAGCACCTGTGGTGGCCGTCGGTGTCGCCGGAGTCCGGGGCGATGCCCCCACCCTACGCCGAGCTGGCAGCCTTTCGCCCACCACGGTTCCTTGGTCTTCGCCTTCGGCCGAAATCCTTTGTGGACGCTTCAGCTGTCCGGACCGCGGTGGGATCGGCGCGGCGGATCCCGCTCGACCGGCGTAGCATGGGCGAATATGCCCCGGACCCCGGCGTACCGCTGAGCGAGGGCGATCCTGCCGGCCGGCCGTGATCTTCGGCTCGACGCCGGATCCGCCTTCACCGCGGCCGAAGCCGATCGGCTCCTCGAGCCGATCCGCGCCCGCCCACCAAGATCAGGGACCGGAAATGACGAACGCCTCCACCGTGAACCCCACCGTCCACGCCGCCACCGGCGACCACGAAGGCAGCCGGGCCAGCGCGCTCACCTCCACCCAGGGCACCACCACCATCGCCGACACCGTGGTCCGCAAGATCGCCGGTCTGGCCACGCACGAGGTCCCCGGCGTGTATTCGCTCGGCGGCGGCACCGCCCGCGCTTTCGGCGCGATCCGCGACCGCATCCCCGGTGCCGCGGCCAGCGCCGGGCAGGGCGTCTCCGTCGAGGTCGGCGACACCCAGGCCGCCGTGGACCTGCAGGTCCTCGTCGAATACGGCTACTCCATCGCCGGGCTGTCCAACGCCATCCGCGGCAACGTCATCACCGCCATCGAGCAGATGACCGGCCTGCAGGTCGTCGAAGTCAACATCAGCGTCACCGACGTCCACCTGCCCGGAGAAGAAGAGCCCGCACCCGACCCCCACCGCGTCGTCTGAGGCTGACCGCGTTGTACCGCTGAACTGTCGCATCTCTCCGGAAGCTGAGTTTTCGGGGACACCACACGATCATCGAAGTTAGTGCGCGGAGGAAATACGATGAATGCCGGTATGCTGAGCCGTTCGATCCTGGTCGGAGTGGACGGTTCCGAGTCCGCGTTGCACGCGGTGCGCTGGGCCGCCGAGGAGGCCAGGCGTCGTGGGGGTGCGCTGCGGTTGTTCCACGCCTGTTTCGTGCCGCCGTCCGCTCCCCACGTACCGGTGTCGTTGCCACGGACCTACGGTGAGGCGTTGCTCGACGAGGGACGGCAGTGGCTGGCCCAGGCCGCCGCGACGGCCGAGGAAACCGCCCCGGGCATCGAAACCAGCACCGACTTGCGCATCGGGACCGCGGCGGAACTGCTCGTGACCGAGTCCGCCACGGCCGCGCTGGTCGTGCTGGGCTCACGGGGACTCGGCGGCTTCAGCGGTCTGCTGATCGGTTCGGTTTCCGTGGCACTGGCCCACTACGGGCACTGCCCGGTGGTGGTCGTGCGGGGCGAGACACCGGAGAACGGTCCGATCGTGGTCGGCGTGGACAACTCCGCGAACTCCGACGCCGCGCTCGACTTCGCCTTCGGCACCGCCGCCGGGCGTGGCGTGCCGCTGATCGCCGTGCACACCTGGAACGACCTGTCCGTCGAACGCGGCTGGCCGGTGATGCCGCTGGAGGTGGACCACACCCTGATCGAGGAGGAAGAGGCACACGGGCTCACCGAGCACCTGACCCGCTGGCACGAGAAGTACCCCGACGTCGACCTGACCGAACGGTCCGTGCGGGATCGCCCGGTCCGCGGACTGCTCAAAGCCGCCGAAGGCGCGCAGTTGCTCGTGGTCGGCTCACACGGCCGCGGCGGTTTCGCCGGGATGTGCCTCGGCTCGACCAGTCAATCCCTGCTGCACCACGGCACCTGCCCCGTGGCGGTCATCCGCCCCGGCACGAGCCGCTGAAAGAGCGCACGAAACCTGCGTCCATTCGGGTGCAGGGGTACCGGTATCTGGCGCAGCAGGAGTAACGTCACAGACCGTACCCCAGACCTCGGTGACGTGATTCACCCGCGATGATCGCGGGTGAATCACGAACCGAGGCTTTTTGTGTGACCGAAAGCGGATGCCGGCACTTCAGTGAGGCAGCGCGTGGTTCGCCCGAACCCAATCCCGCAGGCGCGCTGTGCCTGCGCGAGTCATCGCCACCAATGCGATTGCAGGAAATGAAAACATGAGAATCCAGCGAAGTCAGCTCCGCCGCGGGATCGTGGCCGCGCTCACCGGAACCCTGGCGGTCCCGTTCTTGTTGGCCGTCGCACCACCGGCCGCACAGGCCGCCGTCAACTGCGTCGTGAGCGCCGGAGTGGTCCAGACCGACACCACGGTGGTCGGCAGTCCCGGCAACGACACGATCGACTGCGGCGGCACGAACCCCGGCAAGACGATCCTCGGCAACGGCGGGAACGACACGATCACCGGCTCGCCCCTCGACGACACGGTCGACGGCGGCGACGGCAACGACACCATCACCGGCGGCACCGGCGCCGACAGCCTCACCGGCGGCCTGGGCATCGACTCGATCTCCGGCAGCGCGGGCAACGACACCCTCGCCGGCTCTTCCAGCGACGGCAGCCAGGACAGTCTCGACGGCGGCGACGGCATCGACACCTGCCAGGGACCCGCGCCCGACCCCGACATCCACGCCGGCTGCGAGAGCACGAGCACCCCGCCGATCTCCGGCCCGGGCTCGGGAATGGGAAACGCGACCGCGCTCTGCTACGCCACCGGTGGCGTGTTGTCCCTCACCGTGAACCCGGTCGGCTACGTCTGCGTCTTCAACCCCCTCAGCCCGGCCGACCGCCGGGTTCCGGAAGCCACCAAGATCTGCACCGGGGCCGGTGGAACATTCGTCAACCTCGTCCCGTTGAGCTACACCTGCCTCCTGCCGACTTCGACTGTTCACCATTCCACCAGCTGATCCAGTCACTCGTTTCGGGAAAGCACAATCGTTGAGAACGGCCGCGCCCGCAGAAAGGCGCGGCCGTTTCGACGCGCTGTGCTCATCGGGGGACATTCACCACGAACGGATTACGCCTGACTGCCGAGAGTCGGCGTATTACGGCCACTTCAGGAAGAAATCGGTCGCATTTCGGGGGAATTGAGTCGCATTAGGGTGGCTGTGCACCGTTTGTCTTCAAATCGGACGGTGGAGAGCGGAAGCTTCTCAGCCGAGGGTGTTGGTGATCCGGTGCCCTCTCAGCGGCACCGGGCAGTGACCCCAGACCTCGGTCACCACACCGCCCTGCGGGTTCCTGGCACCAGCCAGGACCCTCCCTACGGGTGGAGCATGACCATGAGAACGACAACACAGACCACGACAGCACGCCGGATCGGCCGGGCCGTCATCGGTTTCGGCACCGCCGCCGGGTTCGCACTGGTGGCGCCCGGCACGGCCAGTGCCCAGCCGCCCGGCTGCACCCAGACCGGCAACAACTTCGTCTGCACCGCCGGCATCGCCGCCGGGCAGACCCTCACCGGAACCGCCGTGGCCAACATCATCACCATCACCGGCGGCCCCGTCGCCGGAACCATCGACGCGCTCGGCGGCAACGACACGATCAACGTCACCGGCACGACCGGCGCAAACGGCCCGAACGGCGCCCCCGGAGCCCCCGGCACCGTGGGCACCCCGGCCGGCAGCGCGGGCGGCAACGGCGGCGTCGGCGGCACCGGCGGAACCGGTGTCGTCAGCACCGGGATCATCAACGGCGGAGCCGGAGCCGACACCGTGACCGTGACCGGTGGTCCAGGCGGGAACGGCGGAAACGGCGGCGCGGGCGGTATCGGGCTGGCCAGCGGCGCCGGTGGTGCCGGGGGCAACGGCGGCGTGGGCGGAGTCGGCGGAGTCGGTAACGCCGGTCTCGTCGACGGCGGCGACGGCGCCGACACCGTCACCACCTCCGGTGGCAAGGGCGGCAACGGCGGACTCGGCGGAACCGGTGCCGCCAGCGGCAACATGGCCGGTGGCGCGGGAGCCGGGGGCATCGGCGGGGCAGGCGGAGCCGGCGGTGTCGGCAACTCCGCGACCGTCAACGGCGGCACCACCGACGCCGCGGCTGACACGGTCACCGCCACCGGTGGTGCCGGTGGTCTGGGCGCGGCCGGTGGCCTGGGCGGCTGCGGTCACGGCGGCGGCGCGGGTGGCATCGGCGGGGCCGGTGGCGCCGGCGGGATCGGCAACTCCGGGACCATCAACGGCGGCGCGGGCCTGGACACCCTCCGGGCCAACGGTGGCCTCGGTGGCAACGGCGGACTCGGCGCCAAGGGCGGCAACGGCATGAGCGCGACCCAGCCCGGTGGCGCGGGTGGCGTCGGCGGTGCCGGTGGCGCGGGCGGCATCGCGAACACCGGAACCATCAACGGTGAAGCCGGCGCCGACGGCATCACCGCCGCCGGTGGCCAGGGCGGCAACGGCGGCGCGGGCGGCAACGGCGGAACCGGCTGCGCCGGCCCCGGTGGCGCCCGTGGCCTCGGCGGCGCCAGTGGCGCCGGTGGCCTCGGCAACACCGGAACCATCAACGGCGGTACCGGCGTGAACGTCATCTCCATCACCACCGGGAACAGCGGCGGCGTCGGCCCCAACGGCGTCGCCGGGGTCAACAACGGCGGCGTCTGCTCCTGCTGACCCGCAGTGGAATCGCCCGTGCCCCGCTTTTCCGGTCCTGGCCGGAAAAGCGGGGCACGGGTTCCGCGAGCACGTCAGGCTTCGCAGGCCACGTCCTTGGCTCGTGAACCTCCGGAATCGCTGCTTTCGAAATGACTCCCCGGGTAATGCCGGGGGAATTGGAACCGATCGGCGAAGACACGCCCGAGTTCACCGGCCGGTGCGTCGGCGAACCTGGGCCGCAGGCCGGCGGCGCGCGCGATGCTGGCGGCTTCGAGGCGGCTGTGCACCTTCAGTTTGTTGAACAGGTTGTGCGTGTGCGTCCGCACGGTGTTCACCGACAGGAACAACTCCGCCGCGATCTGGGGGCTTCGTTTGCCTTCGACCATGCCGAGCAGCACGTCGTGCTCGCGCGTGGTCAGCAGGTCGAGCGCAGACCCGGAATTGTGCGCTCGCAGGCTGTCGGCGCGCAGCTGGGGCAGCACCGACCCGAGCAGATCGGGGGGAAAGTGGGCTTCGCCGGCGCAGACGCCGTGCAGCACCGCGATGAGGTGGTCGGTGGAACTGTTCTTGTCGATCCACCCGACGGCGCCGCAGCGGGTGGCGACCACGACTTGGGCGGGGTCGCGGCTGCCGGTGAGCACGACGATGCGGGCTTGGGGCGCGGCGGCCGCGAGGCAGCCGAGCAGCCGGCCGGCGGCGGACCCCGCCGCCTCGATGTCGACGGCGATCACGTGCGGCTGCGCGCGGGCCGCGTTCTCGGCGAGGTGGGGGTCCGTGGTGGCGCTGCGGCCCGTCACCAGCAGCCCGTTCCCGGACAGTTTGGCCGACAGTACCTCGGCCAGCAGCTCCTGGTCGTCAGCGAGGAAGACCCGCATCGGCTCCCTTCGGCGGTGGACGACCGGAGCAGCACGATGTCCGTTGCCCGAAAGGGTTTCGACTGCCGGTCGAAGGGGAGTTCCGGTCGATCCGGAAGAACGCATGACTGCCCGCCGCTCGTTTTCTGAGGTGGCACGACCGCCGGGGGCCGGGGCGGCAGACAACACGAACCTGACCAGGTCCGCCGTGAGAGGGGTTCCACACTCGCATCACCGGTGCGCAGAACGCAAATCGGCCTCAGCCGACGCGCCCACCGGCCTCGCTGTCACTACACGATCAGGTGAACAAGGTGCTCCGTCGCCGGCGAGGCGACGCAGCCACCGCCGCATGGTGGTGCCCCAGCGGGTGGGCCCGCTGGGGCTGGTGGTGGGTTGGCTCAGCCGGTGCAGTGGGGCACCGCGGGGGTGCTCCCGGCGCAGTTGCCGGGGGTGTTGGCGGTGATGGGTGTGTTGTTGGTGGTCATGGTGCCGTTGGCGCGGTAGATCCCGCCCGCGGGCAGTACGGAGTGGTTCACCGTGACCGCGGTCTGGGTGAGGGTGGTCGCGGTCGAGTCGACCGCGGCGATCCCGCCGCCTTGGGCCGCGCTGTTGGCGCTGATGAGCATCGGACCGCCGGTGACTCCCGAGGTGGTCAGGGTGGCGCGCAGGCCGTTGTAGATGCCGCCGCCCTGGAGCCCGGCGGTGTTGCCGAGGACGTCGCTTCGGGTGAACGTCGCGGCGGGGGCGGTGCCCGAGGGGGTGTCGGCGTTGGCGAGGCCACCACCGGCGAGGGTGGCTTGGTTGCCGCTCAGACTGCTACCGGTGAGCGTCACGGCGCCGCGGTTGAGGATGGCGCCGCCGTTGCCGGCCGCGCTGCCGTTGGTGAAGGCGACCGACGTGGTCAAGGTGAGACTTCCGGTGGGGCCGACTTCGGCGATCCGGAAGGGCAGCAGCGCGGTACGCGTGATGGTCGCCGGGCCGAGCAGTTCGATCGGCGTGGTGATCACCGGCAATCCGTTGGCGGGTCCGCCGTGCGGGGACGTCAGCGCGTAGGTACAGCCCCCGGCCAAGGTCAGGGTATCGCTGTTCACCGTGGAGTTGGCCAGGTTGACCGCGGCGATGAGCGCGTTTTCCCCGCAGGCCACCGGAATGGTGGTCGCCTGCGCCACGGGGGCCAGCACGACCATTCCCGCGCTCAGCGCGGTGGCACCGACGACGGCCCGCACCGCACCGCGGGTTCTTCGCACCACGGCTTCTTTCCTGGGAACGGCGATCATCCGATGCATCCGGGAACGGGTGAAGGGCTGCCGGTGCAGTTGGTCGCGGTGTTGGCGGTCACCGTGGAGGTGTTGAGCGTGGCCGACCCGGCCAGGTAGTAGATCCCGCCGGGGTTCACCGTGGCGGCGTTGGAGTTGACCACGCTGCTGGTGAGGGTGAGTGTCCCGTTGAGACTCGCGATTCCCGCGCCCTGGCCGGCGGTGTTGCCGTTGACCGTGCTGCTGGTGAACGTGGCCGCCGCCGGTGTACCGGTGCTGTAGAGGGCTCCGCCCTGACCGTTGGCGGTGTTGCCGGACAACGCGCCGCCGGTGAGGGTCACCGAGCCGAAGCTGAGGATGCCGCCGCCGTTGTCCTGGCCCGCGGTGGCCGCGTGACCGTTGCTGACGGTGACCGCTTTGAGCGTGATACCGCCGGTGGGCGCCACCTGGGCGATGCGGAAAGCGGCCGCGGCCGGGGCCCGGGTGATGGTGTTGGCGTTGCCCTCGAAGGTGATGGGCGTGGTGATGACCGGAAGACCGGCCGGGCCGTGCACGCCGTCGTCGCCGTGGGCCGCGGTCAGGGTGTAGGTGCAGCCCGGGGTCAGCGTCACGGTGCCACCACCGGCGGCGTTGGCCGCGGTGACCGCGGTGACCAGCGCCGCCTCGGTGCAGGCGACGGATTCGGCACGGGCCTGCGCCGTCAGGGGCAGGAGAACAGCTGAACCGGCAGCCAGAACGACGGCGCCGACAAGGGTGGGAATGGTGCGATTGTGTCGCATGTGGACTTTCCTGGATCCGAGACCGATGGTGGAGGAGCAAGAAACGCTCGAACGTCCCGCAAGAGTGCGGTCACCGGCGGTCGATATACAACCACCCCGGACCCTACACGGCACGGCGGGGAATAGACAGCACGGCCGATTTCTGCACTAGTGCTCATTGCCGGATTCCGGCGGCGTAAATGCGAATCGCCGGCGAATTCGACAGGCGAACCACCGATAACACCTACTCAGCACCACGCATACCATCGAAGTGCGACGGATCACCGCCCTCCCGCTTGACCTTGCAGTAACCACAGGGCCGATTCTTGACCCATGATTCCCATCAGCGAGTTCGGCCACCTGAGTCATCTGCCACCGCAGACACTGCGCTTCTACCACTCGGAGGGCCTTCTCGTGCCCGCCGAGGTCGACGAGCGGACCGGCTATCGTTCGTACACCTTCGACCAGCTCGAACGGGCCATGCTGATCACCGTCCTGCGTGGCACGGGCATGAGCGTCAAGCAGGTCCGCCGCGCTCTGGACGAGCCCGACCAGGCCGCCGGGCTGTTGCGGCAGCACGTCGCGGAGATCCAGCGCGTCCGGCAGGCGCAGGACGAGGCGATCAGGGACGGCCTGGAGTTCCTGACTTCGGAACCCCAGGCGCGTCGACGTCACGTCCCCGAAATGACCGTGGTTTCGACGCTCGTGCCCGGCCCGGCAGCCGAATACCAGCGGTACGACTGGGAGGCGGCCGACACCGCCACGGCCGCCTCCGTCGCGAGCGTGACCAGGGCGGTGGAGTCGTGCGGAGCCACCGTGTCCGGAACCCCGTGGCGGACGTGGGCCATCGAGACTCCGGGGCAGAAGGAGCGGAGCGTCACCCTGGAGGGGCCGCACTGGCTGGTCAAGGTTCCTGTCACGGGCGACGAGGAGGCACTCGCGGAACTGCCGGGGAACTTCGAGGTGCAGACCTTCGGCGCACGAGAAGAACTGTCCATCTTCATCCCGGGCAGGAGTTCGATGGCCAAGTTCGGCACCGCGTTCTCGCGCTTGGTCACCCACCGGCTCGACGCCGCTTTCCTCGACATTTCCAGCATGCGTCAGGTGCTCCACGACGACGGTGTCGAAACCAGCACGGCGATCCGCGCGCTCGACGGGAGCGACGCTGCGCCGTGATCCGGGTCGGCTGGATCCACGGCCTCACCCTGCCCACACACCGGCCGGGTTACCGGTGAGCCGCGAGTGCCTGCGCCTGACCGGCGCGCTCGACGATCCCGCGCAGCCCGCGCTGTTCCCCGCACTTCGCTGACCGCACTCGTCTGGCCGGCATCACCATTCCCCTGACGAACGTTCAGGAATTGCCGTCGCTCTCTCGGCCGATGCGGGAACGAGCGAGGGCCGGCCTGGTTCCGGTCACTCACGAGTGTGGCCCGGTGAAATAACCACCGTCGGCACCATGGCCATTGTCTCTGACGGGGCTTTCCCGCCTTCCGGACACGGACATCCCGCGACGGCGGCCTGGGAATGCGTCATCTCTCCCACTGGAATCCCTTGCAGAGCAGGAGATCCAGCGATCGTCCGTTCCTCAACTGTTGGCACGACGGACTACTTCACGCCGCAGTATGAGCCCCTGAACTCCGACTGGTTCCCCCCGGACACGGTTTGCGAAAGGCCGTCAGCGAAATGGGGGATCGGACGCGAAGAAAACACGACTTCGCACCTGGTACACGAAAGCGGGAAGAAGGCGTCGCCCTCTTCCGTCCGGCGATCCGCGCGCTCACTCTGGATCACGGCCCGTAACTGCGGGCATCTTGCGAATCCGACGATGCAGAAGGGTATGTTCGACTATGTCTGTTCTGGAAATGCAGAACGAGCACGGTACCGATGTGTTCGACCTCGACGTCATGGAGGTCAGGACGACGGAGTCGCCGGACGCGGCAGCCGCCACGTGGTATCCCACTTGCGCGAGTTGCTCCACGTGGCGGTGCACCGGCTGCGGCTGCACGATCGCCAACTGCTGAGCCGTACGGGCACGGGTGCGGTCCGGACGGGCTCACCCGTGCCCGCCCGCGGTACCGGACTACCGGGACCACCGGATTCCGGCCTTCGACACCGAGGTGGATCACGTGGATGACCAATTGCTGTGGCGCTGCGCGCCGGTGGCACTCGTGCGTGCCCCGGTTCACCCGGCGAAGCGGGCGCCTGAAATCCGATTCGGGCCGGAGGTCGAGGACGGTGCCGCCGGCGCCCGGCGACTGTCGCGGTACGTCCGCGAGTGTGTGGCCGATCCCCTGGTGCGGGAAGCGGTCGCCGTCTCCAGCCCCGCGCTGCTGGACCGCGTGGAGGCGCTGGACGGATCGAGCGAGCGCCCTCCGGACCGCGCCGCGACGCAGCGCATGGCGCGGGCACTCACCGCGTACCGCCTGCGCATGGCCACTCGCGCCACTCCCTTCGGTTTGATGGCCGGCGTCGCCGTCGCGGAATTCGCCGCTGATCCAGCGGATGCGAAGGTGCGTTTCGGCACCGACCACCGGCGGGCCGTCCGGCCGGACCTCGGCTGGTTGCTCGGCCTGGTGGTCGAGTGGGAAAAGCGTCTCGAGGTGCTCCGGCGCCTGCGGGTGACGGTCAACACCCTGTGTGCCGTCCGTGGTGGCCGGGTGGTGTTGCCCTACGTGCCGATCCTGGCCGGGGTGGTGGGCGGGGAGAACGTCGACGAGGTCAGCGTCCGGCACACCCCGGTGGTCCGGACGGCGCTGCGGCTCGCCGGTGTTCCGACGCCCTTCGCCGAGGTGGAGGCAGCCCTGCGCGAGGCCTTCCCCGGAAATCCCGGCGCCCTCGGCAAACTGCTGCTCCGCCTGGTGGAGTGCGACATCCTGCTCACCGGGCTACGCCCTCCGCTGGATGCACCCGATCCGCTGGACCACATCCTGGGCAGTGACCTCGACCCGACCGTGCTGCCCGAACTGGCCGAACTGCGCGCGATCCGCGCGGAGTTGGACGCCTACGCGGACACTCCGCTCGGCGACGGGCACGCGACGTTGCGGGCGGCGGGCGCACGCATGCGCGCCTTGCGGAAGGCCGACCACGTGGTGCAGGTCGACCTCGCCCTGGACGCGGAGGTCCGGCTGCCCCAGGCGGTCGCCGAGGAGGCCGAACGCGCCGCGGACCTGCTGTGGCGGCTCAGCCCCGGCACCACCGAACAAAGCGCGCTGAGCGGCTACCACGCCGATTTCGTCGAACGGTACGGGCTGGCCAGGGCGGTACCGGTCAAGCAGCTGCTCGACCCCGAACTCGGCCTGGGCGCGCCCGCCGGTTACCGGCTGCCGCGCACCGGCCGCCACTCCCCGCCGATCGCGCCCCCGGACACCGGACGCCGCGACCGCGTGCTGGCCACCCTGGCCCACTGCGCCGGGCGCACCGGTGCCGGCGAGGTGGTGCTGACCGACGCCCCGGACGACCCGGTGACGAGCTTGCTGGCCCCGCGGGACGACTCGGCTCCGGTGTCCGCGGAACTCTTCGCCCACCTGGTGGCCACCGATCTGCCCGCGCTGCAGGCGGGACGATTCCACCTGGTGGTCTCAGCGGTCTCCGGTGTCGCGGGGGCGGCGATGGGCCGGTTCACCCACCTGCTGCCCGAAGCGGCGAGCGCGACGCTGCGGGAGTCGATCGGCTCGGCGGAGGTGCGCGGAGCGGATGTCCTCGGCGCCCAGATCAGCTTCCAGCCCGTGGTCGGACGCAGCGCCAACGTCGCCCAGGTCCCTCGGCTGGTGGACCACCAGCTCCCGGTGGGCACCTTCGCCGACCGCGGGGAAGCCGGCGTCCTCGACGTGGAGCGACTGGCCGTCCGCGCGGATCGCACCCGCCTCTTCCTGGTCGACACCGGCACGGGCCGCCGGGTCGCGCCCAGCATCCTCCACATGCTCAATCCCGGCACCCAGGCACCGAACCTGGCCCGGTTCCTCCACGAGATCCAGGCCAGTGGCCGCCGCCCATGGGGAGGGTGGGACTGGGGCGCGGCGGAGGCCCTGCCGTACCTGCCGCGGGTCCGCTACGGACGCAGTGTGCTCAGCCGCGCCAGGTGGCGCCCGGACGACGGGGTGCGCGACCAGCGCGAGCCGTTCCACCGGTGGGCCGACGCGGTGCGGCGGTGGCGGGATCGCCTGGCGGTTCCCGACGCGGTCCGCGTCGCCGTCGTGGACCATTGCCTCGATCTCGACCTGACCGATGTGCTGCACCTGCACGTTCTGCGGCACGCGCTGCGGGAAGAGACCGACGCGGTGGTCTACGAATCGCTTCCCGGCGAGGGCACGGGCTGGCTGGCCGGGCCGGAAGGCGGGCACCACAACGAGATCGTCTTCCCCCTGGTGCGCCGCTCCCCCGCGCCCCCTGTGCCCGCGGGGGAAGCGGCAGCCCACGAACGGTTCCGCATCCCGCCGCCCCGCCCGGCCCACGCCGAGCACCTTCCCGGAGGGCACTGGGCGGCCGCGGCGCTCTACTGCTCCCCCGCGGTGCAGAACGAGGTGCTGAGCAGGTGGCTGCCCCACCTGCTCGCCGCGCTGCCCGCCGGGGTCGATCGCTGGTTCTACCTGCGCTACCGCGACGATCGGGGCCCGCACCTGCGGTTGCGCTTCCACGGTGAACCCCAGCTGCTCGGTGGCGGCTTCCTGCCGCTGCTGCACGACTGGGCAGCCGGGTTGCGCGCGCAGGGTCTGGCAGGCCGGCTCGCACTGGACACCTACGACCCCGAACTCGAGCGATACGGCGGTCCGGAAGCCATGGAAGCGGCCGAGCGGGCTTTCCACGCCGACAGCGTGGCCGCGGTGGAGCAGGTACGGCTGCTGCATTCCGGTGAGCTCGCCGTGGACCCGGTGTTGCTCGCGGCCGCCAACGTCATCGACCTGCTCCGCGCGTTCTGGACGCCGGACGGGCCGGATGGTCTCGAAGCCGCTGACGAGCAGCGGCCGTGGGAGGAATGGCTGCTGCGGGCGGTGCCCAAGGAACTGGCGCGTCAGTCGTTCCAGCGCCGCCGGCGCGAGGCGATCGACCTGCTCGATCCGGACGGGGTGTGGACCGCTTTGGAGCAGCTGGCCGGGGGCTCGGCTGTGCGAGCCGCCTGGGCGGGACGGGCCGCGGCGGTGGCCGGCTACGGCCGGGTCCTGCACGCGCCCGGACCGCGGGCGTGGGCCGCGCCGCCGGAGGTCCTGCTGTCCCTGTTCCACATGCACCACAACCGGCTCATCGGCAGCGACGAGGATTCGGAGAAGGCCGTGCACGCACTCGCCCGCGGTGTGGTGCAGGCACGCCGGGACCGCCGGAGGCACGCCCGATGAGCGCCCCCAGCGAGGTGACCGCGTCCCGCGTGGGCACCGATCCCGCGGAGCTGCGGGAACGGGCGGCACGTGTCGTGGCCGAAACGGCGGCGCGGCTGCGCGACCCGGCGCACGTGGTGTCCGCCGCGACCGCCACGGACAACGTCGAATCCGTGCCCGGCTCACCCGAGCCGGCGGCACCACCGTGGTCGGCGCTGTCCTTGGGCGAAGGCCACCCCGGGGTGGTGCTGCTGTTCGCGGAACTGGGCCACAGCCGGGACGAGTACCGCACGGCCGCCCACGCCCACCTGCGGGAGGCAGCACGCGAACTGGTCGGCAGCCCTCGTGACGGGCTCTACCACGGCCTGCCCGCACTGGCCTTCGCCCTCAGCGCGGCCCGCCGCTCGCCAGGGGACTACCGGGCGCTCGCGGCGAAGCTCGACGAGCACGTGGAACAGCACATCCGGCAGCGGCTGGAGGCCGAGCACGAGCGCCTGGACGCCGACCGAGCCGGATGGGGCATGAACGCCTATGACGTGATCGGCGGCTTGACCGGCCTCGGGCGGTACCTGCTCACCCGCCGGCCACCCCGGGAGGGGCTGCTGAGCGAACTGGCGCGGTACCTGGTGCGCCTCACCGAGCCGGTGCGGGTCCACGGGCACCCCGTGCCCGGCTGGTGGGTGCCCGGGTCCCCGACCATGGGCGACGAGCCGGGGTACTCCCGCGGCCACGCCAACGTCGGTCTCGCGCACGGTGTCTGCGGCCCACTCGCCCTGCTCTGCCTGCTCGAGCGAGAAGGCATCAGCGTGCCGGGGCAGGGCGAAGCCATCCACCGGATCGCCGGCTGGCTGCTGGCCCGGCGCACGGACCGGGGCTGGCCCACGACCGTGTCCTTCGACGAACTCACCGCCCCGGCCCGCGGCTCGTCCGCACCGGTGCGAACGGCCTGGTGCTACGGAACCCCGGGCGTCGCCGCCTGCCTTCAGCTGGCCGGTGACGTCGCCGGCCGCGTTGACTGGCAGCGCACCGCACGGCAGGCGCTGCACACCGAACTCGCCGCTCCGGCGGACATCACCGACGCGACGCTGTGCCACGGATGGGCCGGGCTGCTGCACACCACCTGGCGCCTGGCGCACACCACGGGCGACGAACGCCTGGCAGGCCACCTGCCGTTCCTGGCCTCGCGGGTCCTCGACGCCTACGAGCCGGACGCCCGGTTCGGGTTCCGCTACCTCAGCGCGGGCATCCACCAGGCCCCCCACCGCGCCGGCTTCCTGGACGGGGCCGCCGGTATCGCCCTCGCCCTGCACACCTACGCGACGGACACCCCGCCGTCGACCGGCTGGGACAGCGCGCTCCTGCTGAGCTGACCCACCCGCCGCGACGCCCAACACCGGAAAGGTGCCAGTGATGCAGGCGAACACCAGCCACTCCGACGCCGATGTGGCGATCCGCACCCGCGGACTGGCCAAGGTCTACCGGACCACCCCCGTGGTGGACCACATAGACCTGACCGTGCCCCACGGGCAGACCTTCGGCTTCCTCGGTCCCAACGGCGCGGGGAAGTCCACCCTCATCTCGATGCTGTGCACCCTCGCCGCGCCCTCGGCGGGCCAGGCCAGCGTCGCGGGCGCCGACGTCGTCTCCCGGCCGGCCGCGGTCCGGCGGCGGATCGGCCTGGTGTTCCAGGAACGCACCGTGGACAACGAACTCACCGCCAGGGAGAACCTGCTGTTGCACGCCGATCTCTACGGTGTTCCCCGTCTCCGGCGGAAGTCCCGGGTCGACTCCCTGCTGGAACTGGTCGATCTGGCCGAACGCGGCAACGATCTCGTACAAGGCTTCTCCGGTGGCATGAAACGCCGCCTGGAGATCGCCAGGGGGATGCTGCACCAGCCACAGGTGCTCTTCCTCGACGAACCCACGCTCGGGCTGGATCCGCGCAGCCGCGCGGAAACGTGGGAGCACCTGCGGCGCCTGCGTGAGCTCCACGGCATGACGGTCTTCGTCACCACGCACTACCTCGACGAGGCGGAGCACTGCGACCGCATCGCCATCATCGACCGCGGGCGCATCGTCGCCGACGGCACGCCACCGGGGCTCAAGTCCGCGATCGCCGCCGACCGCGTCGAACTCCACACCGCCGACGACCACCAGGCCAAAGCCGCCCTGCGGGAAGGGTTCGCCCAGCACGAGACCGCCGACCTGCCAGGGGGCGGGCTGGTGATCAGCATGCCCGACGCGGCGGCGCAGGTGCCGCGGTTGTGCGCCGAACTGGGAGTGCGCGTGTTCTCGGTGACCGTCACGCGCCCGACCCTGGACGACGTCTTCCTGCGGCACACCGGCCAATCCCTGCGCACAGAGGAGGAAACGACCGCATGACCACCTCCCTGACCGGCACCGCCGCCGCCCGGGTACGGGCAGAACCCGAAACGAGGGACAGGGGCTTGCGCACCTACACCCGCGGGGTGCGCGTGCTGTGGCGCCGCGAAATGCTGCACTTCCTGCGCGACCGCACCGGGAGCCTGCTGTCCCTGCTGCAGCCGCTGCTGTTCCTGCTCTGCCTCGGCCCCGGCCTCGCGGCCTTCACCGGCGCTCCCCCGGGCGGCGCCGGGCAGGGCGGCGACTACCTGCTGTTCCTGTTCCCCGGGGTGCTGGTGATGGCCATCCAAAGCCCGGCCATCACCGGCGGCATGGCGATCATGCGCGACCGGCAGACCGGGTTCCTGCGCGAGGTCATCGTCGCTCCCGTACCCCGCAGCGCCCTGCTCGTCGGCCAGTGCCTGGGTGGCACGACGGTCGCTACCTGCCAGGCGGTGGTACTGCTACTCCTCACCGCGGGCTTCGCGGGAATCCCCTACCACCCCCTGCTGCTGGGCGCACTCACCGTGGAACTGGCGCTCACCGCGCTCGCCGTGACCACGCTCAGCGCGGCGCTGGCCGTGACACTGCGCCGCCCACAGACCTTCCAGGCCATCCTGGGCATTCTGTCGATGCCCATGTTCCTGCTCTCCGGCGCCATGTTCCCCCTGTCTTCACTGCCCGGATGGGCGAGCTGGCCCGCGCTCCTCAACCCCCTCGCCTACGGTGTCGACGCCCTGCGCGGCACCATCAGCGCACTGCTGCCCACGGCCACGACCGGATCCCCTGTTCTCCACGCCGGCTCACCACTGCTGGTGGATCTCGCGGGCCTGGCCGCGATGAGCGCGCTGTTCCTGTTCGCGGGCAGCCGCCGTTTCGCCCGGATCGAATCCTGACTCCGTGATCACCACCGTTGTTCCGGGAAATGCCCAGCCAATTTCGCAATGGAGGAAAACGATGAACGCAGCACACCGGAACCTCGGCACCGGACGCCGGAACTTCCGGAAAGGCACCACCGTGGCGGCACTCGGTGTCGTCGGAGTGCTGGCCGGAAGCCTGCTCGCCGGGCCGTCCGCCCAGGCCACCCGGCAGGGTTCACTGCCGACGGCAGGCACCGAAATCAAGGCCGAAATAATTGTCGATAAAGCACGGATGACCATCCAGGGCGAACAGGTCGAGACGAACTTCAGCGGCGAGTCCACGGTACGAGTCGAAACCAATTCGGCCGACCCGGCGAACTCGGTGAAACTGAAAGCGGTCAGCCACCGGCTGACCGCCGACCTGCCGAACGGCGGCACGGTCACCATCGAGCACCACGGCGACGACGCGAACCCTCAGAGCGTGCTGAAGATGACCGGCACGCTTCCGCCGAAGTACGAGCAGGCCATGGTGCTGAACCTCGAAGTGACCATCGACCAGCCGGGGAACCGGATCGACCAACCGCTGGTGCTGGTCACCAAGGAGCCGATGAAGCTCAGCGGAACCCCGGCCAAGTTCCCGCCCGACGGCGATCTCCTGCAACTGCAGGACCCGATCACCCTGATCCGGCCGGACGATCCGGCCACCACGATCGCCACCATCGACCAATTCCCCGTCAAGGTGACGGGGTTGTAAGGAGCCCGGACCACCATCCGATCGAACCGGTGAGGCTCATGTCCAGCACCGCGCCCGCGCCGTCGACGCGGAGTTGGTCATGAGTCTTCCCCACGCGAGCGATAAACTATGACGCTGTCCGATGGACGGGGCACACCCATCGACGGCGGAATCCGTGGTTGAGGCGCCGGCTGTCACTCTCTACGGTGAAGTTGCGACTGTGCCCCTGCCCCGCTCACAGCCAGCTGGAGTAGTACCGTGCCCGACCCCGCCAACCCCACGGCTTCGCAACTGCGCACCTCCGTGTCGGCTCCCTCGGCCGGAGTGGTGCTGCTCGCGGTGACCGGCGCCGTCGACGTCCTCACCGACACCCAGTTCGCCACCGCACTGGACCAGGCATGGGCGCAGTCACCGGACCTCGTGCTCCTCGACCTCGCGGGCGTTCCGTTCCTGGGCAGCAGCGGGCTGTCCCAGCTCGTCGAAGCACACCGCCAGGCTCAAAGCAGCAACGCGCGCCTCGCGATCTGCGCTCCTTCACGCCCCGTGCGACGAGCCATCGAAGTGACCGCGCTGGACCGGATACTGGCTCTCTACCCTTCCACCACAGCCGCCCTCGAAGACCTGACCTGAGCGCTCCGCGCTTCCCTCGACGGCCGGCCGCTGGACGTCCTGGGAAACCGGGTTCCCGAGGTAGCAGCCAGTGCTCGGCAGGTTTAGGAAATGAGCCGAATGGGTTTCCCGGGGGTGACGTGGTTCAAACCGGCAGCCACGCCCTCAGGACACGGCTGAAATCGCTGGGTCAGGTCGGCATGCCAGGCAGGACGACCTCCCGCCACTGGAGCACGCTCATGAACTCCACCACCACGATCCCGCTCAACCCGCTGACCACCGCGTCGGTGACCACCACCACCGCGGCGACCAGGATCGCCATCACCGGCGAACTCGACTGGAGCTGCACCGCCCGCCTACGGCAATGTCTGCACCAGGAACTCCGGCTCCTGCCACGAGCCCTGATCATCGACCTCGCCGCAGTGACCTTCTGCTCCGCCCACAGCATCCGCGCACTCGTCGACACCGCCCTGCACGCACGCACCGCCGACATCCCCTACCTCATCCCCCGCCGCTCCCCAGCCGTCCAACGGCTCATCGAACTACTCAAGCTGGAACCGATCCTGCCCCTCCACGGCCCGGTCTCCGAGTCACCGCGGGAGTGCCCGCTCCACTTCGGACATGAAGACCATCGCGCCTGATCACGTCGCCTGCTCCGGATGCGCGGCGGTGTCGGGGATGATGCGCGAAAATGGTTCTTGTCAGGGCTGCCGGCTCAGTGGTTGCCGGCTGGAGGTGGCAAGTGGTGGACGGGCAGTGCCAGGATCGGCTGTGGCGGCTGGTCACCGAGCGAGCGGACCTTCGCACGGCGGCTTCCGGCTGGGCCGGGGTGGCCTGCGCGGTCGCCGCCGAGCACCTCGAGATCGACGCGGCGGCGATCACCGTGCGCGGCGCCACCTCGCAGGACCTCATCGCGGCCAGTGACGCTTGGGCGGAGTCACTGGAGGAAGCGCAGTACACCGTGGGCGAGGGCCCGGGAGTCGCGGCCTTCGCCACCGGGGAACCGGTGCTGGTCACCGATCTGCGGGCCGAGCAGGCCCGCTGGCCCGGTCTCGCCGACGAAGTGGCGTCCCTCGCAGTGGGCTCGGCGTTCGCGTTCCCGTTGCAGACCGGGGCGATCCGGATGGGCACCCTCACCCTGTACCGCCGACGCCCCGGCCCGCTCGGCCCCGGCGGGATCCGCGACGCCGCCACGCTGGCGGAGATAGCCACCACCGCACTGGCCGCCGAGAGCCGCAGCGGTGACGCCCCGCTGTGGACGCGGGAGGACGCCCCAGGCTTCTACGACGAGGTCAACATCGCGACCGGGTTGCTGGCCGCCGAGCTCCGGATCAGCATGAAAGACGCTCTGCTGCGGTTACGCGCGCACGCCTTCAGCGCGCACCTGCCGCTGACCGAGGTCGCGCGCGCCGTGCTCAACCGGCAACTCCGCCTCGACTCCCCGGCGGAGTGACTCCTGCTCACGGCCCTACTGACGAGTTGGTCCGGCACCGGGCAGGGCGAGATACACTCCGGGCTGTGCCCCAGCGAGGACGACCATGACCGCGCCCGATCCCCAAGCCGACAAGGGCGCGGAAACATCCCGAGGATCGTCGCTGTCGTTGTTGCGGGAGGTCGCCGCGGTCGCGGCTCAGGCGAGTGTGCTGCGCGAGGTGCTCGCCGAATGGCTGAGCACCCTCGGCGTGTCCGACAGGCTGGCCGATGACATCCGGCTCGCCGTGTACGAGGCCATGGCCAACGTGGTCGAACACGCCTACCCCGCCCGCGAGGACGGGACCATGACGCTGGCCGCGCACCTGGAGCCCGGATTCCTCACCATCGTGGTGAGCGACACCGGTCACTGGCGTGAGGGACCGGCACGTCCCTCCGGCGGCCGTGGCCTGCCGATGATCCGCGCTGTGGTGCCCGAAGCGGCGGTCACCAGCACCCCGACCGGGACCACCGTGCGCATGGTGTGGCCCTGGGTGGCCTCCTGATCCCCGGCGTGGGCCTGCCTGTGCCCGGCCGCACCGCGGGCTGCTCCCCTGCCCGCTAAAGGCTGAGGGGTGCGGGACCTCCTGCGCGTCGCGCAGCGCTTCCTGCTTCATCCTGTCGGTGGCGGCGGTTTCGCGGTCGACCTCGGCCTGCTCGAGGGCTGCCCGGTAGGTACTCGCCCGAAGGTACCTCTCGGTGCGCGCCAGGCTCTGCCGCGCACGGTCCAACGTGGCTTGCGCGAGTTCGATCTGCTCGGCACTGCGGGCGACGCGTCGCCGGCTGTGCTCGTCCAACCGCCGCTGACGGTCCACCAGTGCTTCTTCGCGGGTATCGGCGACCGACTCCCGTTCATCCGCGAGCCGCTCGCGGTCATCCTCGGCTTCTTCCCGCCGATCCGCCAACTGCTCCCGTTCATCGGCTGCCCGGTCCCGCTGATCGGCCTTGAGATCACGTTCAGCGAGTCCCGCTTCCCTGCCGGTCAACGCGCGGTCGTGGCCTCCAGCCGCCTGCTACCGCCGAGCACCCGGCTTCTTCTCGCCACCGGACATGACGCGCACCGCCGTTCTCGGGCACAGGACCTTCTGGCCACCCCAGCACACGTTAGCAAGCCAGGACGTTCGTGCCGGGGTAGTCCGGCCCCGGCTGACCTGCACCTTCGCCAGGTCAGACAGCCGCACTCCAGCTGCGGAGGAAATCTATGCCGGGCGGGGTAGACATTCGCCGCCGGGTGTGTGTAGTGTTCTGCTCGTACGGAGAGAGACAACGTCAAGTGGCGCGGGAGAGGACGTAACTACCCGCGATATGAGACAGGACGGTCACGCGAGGGGGAACCCAGGCAGGATCGGGATTCCGGCCGTGACCGGGAGCAGTATCCGGGGCCACGCAGTGAAGACGGAAGTAACCGGTCCCGGTCGAGTAGTGCAAGACGCGGACGGAGCAACAGCGTCCGTGGAAGTGCAGTGATGGCGATACCCGTAGTTCGCAGTATGCAGTGAAGTACGCAATACGAAGTGAAGTTCGCAGTTTTGCAGTATGAAGTGAAGTTCGCAGTATGAAGTGAAGACGGCCGGGTGTGCCGAAGCCGAGCAGGATTTTGTGGCTGCGGCGCACCGGGCCTGCGGCACCACGCGTGCTGGGGCCGATCTCGGTAAGGGGTTCTGGCCGGTGGTGATCGCGACAGCAGTGCAAGGCAAGGAAGAAACACCGGATAGAAGGGAAAGGGCGCATCATTGGATCGCCCGCCGCGGCTGTGCAGCAGGGCCGCGCGGGTACCGCAGTCCCATCGGATTGGCAGGTGGTTCTCGGTTACGAATCAGCGATCCCCGCACAACCGGTCTCACGGCTGGGCTCCGCGGGTGTAATTCACCGGCCGTCGGGCCGGTTGACAATGGTGAACTCTCGACCCCTGGAACCCCGGGTGCCGTGTCGGCACCCGGGGTTCTTCGTGATGTGGAGGTGGAATGATCCCTGACCAACAAGACCCGGCGACGACCGGCAAGTTCGATGACGAGCACTACCCGGCCTACACCATGGGGCGGGCCGCCGACATGCTCGGCACCAGCCAGAATTTCCTGCGCAGCCTGGACGGAGCTCGGCCTGATCGAACCCCAGCGCTCCGCCGGTGGGCATCGCCGCTATTCCCGCCACCAGTTGCGCATCGCCGCGCGGGTGCGGGAACTGGTCGATCAGGGCACCGCCGTCGACGCGGCGTGCCGCATCGTCTCCCTAGAAGACCAGCTTCACCAAGCCCAGCACCGCGACGTCGGACGACAACTCCAACACTGAGAACGTGGGGTGTACCGCCGGGCACCGGTGGTACACCCGCGACGGCCGATCTCCACCGCACTCGGCGCCGTCGGTGGTGTCGGCCTCTTCACGTCGATGGTGCTTCGCCGTCGATGCGGACCGAGGCGAGCAGGTTCCGGGCCAGCTGGTTGACCTTGATCTGGCTGTGCTGGGACTGCTTGACCATCTGCGCGAAGGCTTCGTCGGCGCTGTACCCGTGCAGCGCCATCAGAATGCCCTTGGCCTGGTCGATCTCGGCCCGTGAGGTGAGCGCGGTTTCCAACCCGGTGGTCTTCTCCCGTGACTGCTGCCAGCGGCGTGCGTTGATGATCGCGGCCGCGGCTGCGGCGGTGTACAGGCGCAACAACCCCTCATCGAAGGGATCGAACGCCGCGGCGGTGCGACTGTAGATGTTGAGCGAGCCGACCAGTTCCCCGCCGTCTTCGGCACCCACCAGCAAGGGCGCGGACAACGTGGCACGGATCCCCGCCTCCTCGGCAGCGGCGGCGAACTCCGGCCACTGCCGGTGGCACGCGCTCACCACCGTCCGCACGGTCCGGTGCGTCCGCGCGGCCTCCAAGCAGGGACCACGACTCCCGGCATACTGCCCGGCGTCGATGTCGACCAGCCGCCGATCGGTCCACGCCGCCGTGCGGGGTTCCTCCCCGGTCAGCACGGTGATCGTCGCCCCATCGGCGCCGGGCAGCGCGCGGGCGGCCGTCGCCCCGACCCGGCCCAGAACGTCATCCAGCGGCTCCTCGGCAGCCGCGATCTCCTGCAGGACGAGAACAGCTTCCGTGGTGGCGTCCAACCGCGCCAGCGGATCCGGCCGTTCCACGATCACGGGCACTACCTTTCACTCCTCGCGCACGGGAACGCCACTCCCGGCACCCCTCAACGGACCCGACCGGCAAGGCCGGCCCGGGGCCTGGCGACCTCAGTACAGACATACCCCACACGCCGCCCCACCACGCGACCTGTGATCACCGACATGCTGAAACCTCTCGACGTCGGACCAGGAGTTCAGCCGTCGAGGTTGCCGAGTTGCTCTTGCACGCGTTCGGCGTCGGTGTCGCGTCCTTGCCCTCGGTACAGCGCCACTGCCTCCCGCCAGACCTCGCGCGCCTGTTCGTGTTGTCCGAGTGCGGCGTGGGAGTGGCCCGCGCCCTCGAGCGTGCCCGCGACCTCGTAGGCGTCGCCGAGGGCGCGACGCAGAGCGAGGGCCTGTTGGTACCGGTCGACGGCCAGGCGGTGGTCGCCGGTGCGGTGGGCGATGAACCCGAGGCTGTCCAGGGTGGCCGCCTCGCCGGTGGCGTTGCGAAGCTCCCGGTGCAGGGCGAGTGCGGCGCGGCAGTGGTCGCGGGCGGTGTCGAAGTCGCCCAGGCGCGCGGAGTACCAGCCCACCCCGTTGAGCATGTCGGCTTCCCACGTCGCATGGTCGAGGGTGCGGTAGAGATCGAGGGCCTGCCGGGCGTGGTCCAGGCCCCGCCGGTCGTCCCCCCGCCGTTCCCAGGTTGTCGCGAGCGCCTGGTGGGTGTGTGCCTGCTGGGTGCGATCGTGGTGGTGCACGGCCAGGGAGAGGGCCTGGTCCAGGTGGGCGGCGGCTTCCTCGTGCACGCCCAGCCGGGAGTAGGCGCGGCCGAGGTGCCGGTGAGCGCGGATACGGGTGGCGGGGTCGGGCAGGCCGCCCGCGGCGCCCAGTGCGGCCCGCCACGTGGCGAGCGCGTCGTGCCGGTGCCCGCGCCGGAGGTGGAAGGTGTCCAGTGCCCTGGCGAGGTGCCAGACGACGTGGTGACGGCCGAGGGCGACCGCGGTGCGCTGGGTGGCGAGGAGCGTGGCGTGCTCGGCCTCCAACCACACCATCGCGGCCGCGGCGTCGGGCAACGAGTGCGGCTGGACGCCGGGCGCGGGCGGATCGGCGGGCAACAGCTGGCGTTGGGGTTCCAGGAGGCGGTCGGCGGCGTGGGCGGTGTGCAGGTGGAAGTCCATCACCCGCACCAGGGCCGCGTCCCGCACGTCGCCGGGCAGGTCGTGGGCGGTGGCGGCGGCGTAGTCGCGGACCAGGTCGTGCATCACGTAGCGGCCGTGCGGCCGCCGTTGGATCAGCGACGCCTCCTCCAGCGCGGTCATCGCCTTGCGGGCGAGGGCTGGACTCAGGGTGGTGAGGGAGACCACGGCGGGCAGGGTGGTGTCGGGACCGGGGGCCACACCGAGCAGCCCGAACAGGGTGCGCTGGGTTTCGGTGAGGTGGCGCAGCGACCAGGACAGGACGGTGGGCAGGCTGGCGGCCGGGTCGGCGAAGTCCAGGGCGTCCAGGCCGAGGTCGCGCAGTTCGCCGACGAGGTCTTCCAGCAGCTCGGGCTGGTCGCGGATGCGGGCGGCGATCAGGCCGAGCGCCAGCGGGAAGCCGCCGCACAGGCCGATCAGCTCGGTGAGCGCCCGCTCGGCACCGGTGCCGGCGCGGGTGTCGCCGAGCGCGGTGTCGAGCAGGACGCGGGCTTCGGTGTCGGCGAGCACGTCGAGGTGGACGGGGCGGGCGCTGTGGCGGGCGATGAGACCGCGGAGCCGATCGCGGCTGGTGATCAGGACGGTGCAGGTGGTGCCACCGGGCAGCAGGGGCACCACCTGGTCGGGAGCGGCGGCGTTGTCCAGCAGGATGAGCATCCGCTTGCCGGTGGTGTGGGTGCGGTAGAGCGCGACGCGGGCGTCGAGGTCCGTGGGCTGGTGGTCGCGGTCGACGCCGAGTGCGGCGAGGAAATCGGCCAGCGCGTCGGCGGGATGCCGGGGCTCACCGGAGCTGAAACCGCGCAGGTCCACCGCGAGCTGCCCGTCGGGGAACCGGTGCAGGTTGCGGTGGGCCCAGGTCAGGGCGAGCCACGTCTTGCCGATGCCGCCGGTACCGCCGATCGCGGAGATCACCGCCGTCGCCCCCGTGTCGTGGCCGCCGTCCCACCCCGGGGAACCGGCGGCGGCGAGAACCCGGTCGAGCGCGGCGAACTCCTCGGCACGGCCGACGAATTCCGCCGGGGCGGACCCGAGCTGGCGCGGGACGGGCTCGCCCGGCGCGATACCCGGCAACGCCCGGTTTTCGGCGAGTACGGCGTGATCGGGGTGGTACGGGTGGTCGGGCAGGGCGATCCAGGCCAGGTCCCGGTGCTCCTTCACCGTCACCTCGACCGGGCGGAACGTCGCCGCGTCCACCGTGGCGCAGTGCCGCACGACCTCGTCGAAGACCAGCCGGGACACGATCATCGCCACCACCCCGGGCGAGTCCGCCAGAGCCTTCTTCAACGGAGCCGCGTCGAGCAGGCGGAACCCGGTGGTCAGCGCGGTGGAGGTGACCCCGTGCTCGTCGAAGGCGACTTCACCGGCGTGCACCGCCAGCCGCAACCGGGCTCGTGCGGCGTCAGGGCCGGCGTTGTTGTGCTCGCGCACCGCACGCGCCAGCGCCTCGGGCAGCACCTCCACCAACGGTGCCTTCGGATGCTCTGGTGGAACCAGCACGAACACGCTGTCGCCCCGGTCCTCGTGGTAGCAGTCGTCCCACGGCACCCCGGCCGCCGCCAGCGCTGCACCGACCACCGCGTACAGCGCCGCGCGGGTACCGAGCTGGTGGGGCAGGGTCCGTACCGGAGCGCCGAAGCCCTCCACGTCGACCAGGACCATCGTGCGGTGAACCGCGTGCCGCCTCATGCCACCCCTCCGCCCGGTGGAGACCGCGTGGTGCGCCGATGAACCGCAGTTCTACGACCAGCACCGGCGGACTTCGCGGCCTTCGACCCGGCAGTCCCTCGTTCGGCCGTACGAGTCCACCCAACCGGTCGACCGTCCGGTCAGCGCGCGGGTTCACCGGACGGGCACGTCCGCACGATCTCGTCGAACAGCACCGGGTCCTCCAGCGACCGGCGCGCAGGCCGCCTTGTCGATGAGCACGCGATATCAGCGCGACGGCCGGTCACGGCCGGGCGCGCTCATCGTCCAGGGCCTCGCCATCAGCGCCGCGCTCCTTCGTCCTGGATGCTCCACCGGATGCCGTGTACGGCGAGGGCGTCGAGGAAGGTGGAGGGGTCGACGGCCTGCGCCGGGGCGAGCACGCCCGGTGCGGCGCCGTCCGTGGTCAGCCGCTGGGCCATCTCGACCGCGACCACCGCCGTGCTGCCGTAGGGATCGTTGCCCCACACAGCCCCGGTGGCTTCGCGCCCGTCGTGGCCGGTGGCGTGAGCGGCCATCATCCACCGGCTCGCTCGCCGAGCGTCGTCGCCGGGGCCTTCGGGCAGGCTTTCCACCATCGCGGGCGTGACGGTGGTGAAGGCCGCCGCGACCTCGGCCGTGACCGCGCCTTCGATGCGCTGGGCGGACACGTGCCGCGGCACGGTGACGGTGCCAGGGACGGCGAACTTCACCACGGACCGGCCGGTGGGCGAATCGGGCACGGGCACCGTGGAGCGGGTCAGCGGAAGGTCGGTGCGCCACTCCCCGTCGTGGTAGCTGAGGGCCTGCTCGGTCAGCACGCCCTTGTTCTCCAGAGCCATGGTGGCGGTGCCACGGGAGACCTCCGACAAGCCGCGCAGGTCGGCGATCGTGAGCAGGCCGGCCGGTGCCGCCCGCTCCCCCACCAGGTGGGCGATCAGGTCGCCCGGCAGCCCGTCGTCGGTCACCGCGGGCACGACAGTGACTCCCGCCCGCACCGCGTCCTCGTGGTGGACGTCGAAAACCCGCTTGACGAACAGTTGCTCACCGCTGGTGTCGACGTAGTGGCAGCCGGCCTGGATCGCGGCGCGCACCACCGGCTCGCCGTGCCGGATGAACGGCGACACCGCGCTGATCACCACGTCGCACCCGCGGAACGCGGCGACCAGCGCCGCCGGGTCGGTCACCTCGGCCGCGACCCAGCGCGCGCCAGGCCACCGCTCGGCCACCGCACGCAGGCGCTCGGCGTCCCGGCCTGCCGCTACGCCGGTGATGCCCCGGCGAGCCAGTTCGGCGACCACCAGCTTGCCGGTGAAGCCACTCGCGCCGTAGACAGCGATCTTCATGTCAAAGTCCCTTTTCCGAAGTGGTTGTGCCGCCAGTCCACCGGCCCCGTCCCGCTGCCGCGACACCCTGCGGTGAGTGGTCACGCGCTGCCTGGCACTGGCAGGGACAGTCACGAGGCGGGCGGGACGGGCAGACTGGCAGGCATGCGGGACAGCACGACCCTGGGCGATTTCCTGCGCACCCGGCGCGGCGGGCTCACGCCGGAGGCAGCGGGCATCACTTCCTACGGCACACGCCGGGTGACCGGCTTGCGCCGCGAAGAACTGGCGCAGCTCGCCGGGGTCAGCGCCACCTACTACACCCGGCTGGAGCAGGGGCACAGCCATCAGGCGTCCCCGGTCGTCCTGGACGCCCTCGCGGGCGCGCTGCGCCTCACCGACGACGAACGGGCGTACCTGCATCGCCTCGCCCAGCCACAACCGGCGAAACCACGCCGCGCACCCAAACCGGCCCAGGCCCGCTCAGGTACCCGGCAACTCCTCGACAACCTGGGCGACGTGGCCGCCGTCGTGCTCGGCATCGGCACCGAGGTGCTCGCCTGGAACGCACTCGGCCACCGGCTGCTCGCCGCGCACCTCGACCCCGCGGCACCCGATCACCCGGCTGAGCGGCCCAACCTGATCAGGATGCTGTTCCTCGATCCCCACCACCGCGACCTCCACCCCGACTGGCCGACCGCGGCGACGTGCGCCGTGGCCGCGCTGCGGGTGAGCACCGCCGCCCATCCCGGCGACCGCAGGCTGACCGAGCTGATCGGGGACCTCAGCATCAACAGCCCCGAATTCGCCACCCTCTGGGCCGAACACCCAGTCGCCCGCCACGCCTACGGGACCCGCCACCTGCGTCACCCCGAGGTCGGGGAACTCGCCCTCGAACTGGAAACCCTGACCCTCGGCGACGGCACCGACCACTCGATCCTGCTCTACAGCGCGCGAACCGGCAGCGCCGCCCACACCGCACTCCAACTGCTTTCGACCACGCGATCCTGGTAGCGCCCAGGCTGACCGGCAACCTTCGCGGTCCTGTTTCACCGGCGTTCGGCGGTCCAGCGTTTGCGCAGCCAGAGGCTGACGTAGACCAGGGCGACGAGCATGGGCACCTCGATCAGCGGACCCACCACCCCGGCCAGCGCCTGTCCGGACGTCACGCCGAAGACGCCGATGGCGACGGCGATGGCGAGTTCGAAGTTGTTGCCCGCGGCGGTGAAGGCGAGGGTGGTGGTGCGTTCGTAGGTGAGCCCGGCGGCCTTGCCGAGTGCGTAGGAACCGGCCCACATGACGGCGAAGTAGACCAGCAGCGGCAGTGCGATGCGCACGACGTCGAGGGGCTGGGAGGTGATGGTTTCGCCCTGCAACGCGAAGAGCACGACGATGGTGAAAAGCAGGCCGTACAACGCGATCGGGCCGATGCGGGGCAGGAATTTGCCTTCGTACCAGGTGCGGCCCTTGGTCTTCTCGCCGAAGCGGCGGGTCAGGTAACCGGCCAGCAGCGGGATGCCGAGGAAGACCACGACGTTGAGCACGATCTCCCAGAACGAGAACTGCACGGCTTCGCTGTGCAGCCCGAGCCAGCCGGGGAGCAGGTCGAGGTAGAACCAGCCCAGCACGCCGAACATGAGCACCTGGAACACCGAGTTCAGCGCGACCAGCACGGCGGCGGCTTCGCGGTCGCCGCAGGCCAGGTCGTTCCAGATGATCACCATGGCGATGCAGCGCGCGAGGCCGACGATGATCAGTCCGGTGCGGTACTCGGGCAGGTCGGGCAGCAGCAGCCAGGCCAGGGCGAACATCAGCGCCGGGCCGATGAGCCAGTTCAGCACCAGCGAAAGGACGAGGGTGCGCCGGTCGCGGGTGACGGTGCCGAGGCGGTCGTAGCGCACCTTGGCCAGGACCGGGTACATCATCAGCAGCAGCCCGAGGGCGATCGGCACGGAGACGCCGCCGATCTTCACCGCCTCCAGTACCCCTTGCAGGCCGGGCACGACGGTGCCGAGCAGGAGCCCGGCGCCCATGGCGGCGATGATCCACACCGGCAGGAAGCGGTCCAGGAAGGACAGTTTTCGCAGCACGTCCGGTTCGGCGGTCTGGGTCACGGACAGGCCCTCTTGCTCTCGACGTTGGCTTCGGCGGTGTCGGCGAGTGCGGTGAACGTCGCACCCAAGGTGCGCAGGACCGCGGGTCGCAGCGTGTAGTAGGTGTAGCGGCCACACGGTTCGGTGGTGACCAGACCGGCCTCCCGCAGCAGCTTGAGGTGGTTGGACACGTTGGTCTGGCTCGCGCCGGTCTCCTCCACCAGGTGCGTGGTGCACAGCGTCTCGCGGGCGAGCAGGCCGATGATCCGGGCGCGCAGCGGGTCGGCCACCAGGCGCAGCAACTCCACCGGCAACACGTCAGCGGGTACTGACATCATGCGGCGATGATATCAGGCTAGACTGATCCCACCGTGGTGCCCCGAGGAAGAGGAACGACCTTGCCTGAAGTCCTGTTCGTCTGCGTGCACAACGCCGGCCGGTCCCAGATGGCCGCCGCGCTGTTGCAGCACTATTCCCTGGGCCGGATCCGGGTGCGCTCGGCCGGGTCCGAACCGGCGGATGAAGTCAATCCGGCCGCGGCCCAGGCACTGGCCGAATGGGGCCTGGACATCACCGCCGAGCTCCCCTCCAAGCTGTCCACCGCCGATGTCGAAGCTTCGGACGTGGTGATCACCATGGGCTGCGGCGACACCTGCCCGGTCTTCCCCGGCAAGCGCTACCTCGACTGGCAGCTCGACGACCCCGCCGGTCAGGGGATCGAGGCCGTCCGCCCCATCCGCGACGACATCGACCGCCGGGTCCGCGCCCTGATCGCCGAGCTGCTCGATCCGGCCGCTTAACGGACTCCGACCGTCGTGGGTGCGTCGTGCACGTGGGCGGCCAGCGCGGCGGCGACGTGCTCGGCGTCGCGGTGGGCGCCGCGCAGGGTGTTGGAGGAGAAGGAGCGCTGGAATTCCAGGCCCACGTAGCCCAGGCCGGGGTGGGTCATGGAGAGGCCACCGGTGTGCAGGGGCATGCCGTCCTGCAGGGTGTCCAGGGGTTCGAGGTAGCCGAGGTCGGGGCGGTAGCCGGTGGCGAACAGCACGGTGTCGACGTGCTCTCGTTCGCCGTCGGGCCAGATGACCCGGTCGCCGTCGAAGTCGGTGAACATGTCGCGGCGGTGCAGGCGGCCGGAGTCGATGGCGGCGCGGTAGTCGCCGGTGTCCATCACCAGCGGGCCGCCGAGGTAGTGGATCAGCCACTGGGGTGGGAGCCGGTCGAATCCGGATTCGACCAGCCAGTGGTGGACGTCGCGGCCGTCGCGGTGTTGCGGGAGGAAGTTGACCGGTGTCCGGGTGGCCAGGGTGACGTCGGCGTGTTCGGCGAGTTCGTAGGCGACCTGCACGCCGGAGTTGCCGCCGCCGACCACGACGACGCGTTCTCCGTGGTACGGCTTGGGGTTGCGGTAGTCGGCCACGTGCAGCACCCGCCCGGTGAAACCGTCTTGGCCGGGTAGTCCGGGCCGGTGCGGGTTGCCGAACGAGCCGGTCGCGGCGATCACCCCGGTCGCCGTGATGCTCTCGCCGGTGGCGGTGCGCACGACGAACCCAGCCGGACTGTTTTCGACCGCGGTCACGGTGACGCCGGTGCGGATGTCCGCGTCGAGAGTGGTGGCGTAGTGGCGCAGATAGGCGACGACCTCGTCGCGGTGCGGGTGGTTCTCCGGCTCGCCGGGGAAGTCCTGGCCGGGCATGCCGCTGTACCGCGCGGGTGAGAACACGGTCAGGCTGTCGTAGTAATCGGCCCACGAGCCGGTCGGTTCAGCACCGGCTTCGAGCACGATCGGCCGGATCCCGTGGTGGTTGAGCGCGCGGGCGGCGGACAGGCCGGACTGGCCGCCCCCGATGATGACCACGTCGTTCATGAAGTCCTCCCAGAAGAAGTTGGTGGTGTGCCGGCGAGGCTGACCACCGCGGCGACCGCGGTGATCCCGCCCAGCACGAGGAAAAGTTCGGAGTAGCCGCCGAGTGCACCGGCGAGGGCGGCCCCGGCCCACGGCGCGAACGCCATGGTGACCGTCAGCGGGGCGGAGAGCAGGCCGGTGAGCCTGCCGTAGTGCGCCGCGCCCCAGCGGTCGGTGATCGCGGTGGCCTGCACCAGGGTGAAGACCCCGCGGGCCATGCCCGCCACGATCGCCGCGCCGATCAACGCCACGACCGAGGTGACCAACCCGAGCACGGCCGTGGTCGCCGCCGACAGGAGCAGGACCAGCAGGGTCCGGGTGCGCACGCCGGTCCACTTCACCAACGTGGAGAACCCGAGCCGCCCCAGCACCTGCCCGGCACCCCCGAGCCCGAGCGCGATCGCCGCGGTGCCGCTGCTCACCCCCTGTTCGGTCAGCAGCGGCACCAGGTTCACCACTGCGGCGAACGCCCCGAACGCGGTCAGCGCCAACGCGGCGGTGAGCACCAGGAACGCCCGGCTGCGCGCGATCCGGGCTGGATCGGCCGAGCCGGATCCCGCATCCCTGCCCTCGGCGGCAGGCCAAGGTCCCCGCAACCCGAACAGGTGCCCCGGGATGGTGATCACCGCCAGGATTCCCGCGAGCACCAGGTACGTCTGCCGCCAGTCCACTTGCGACACCAGCGCGGCGGTCAAGGGCGCGAACACGGTACTGGCCAAGCCGGCGGCCAGGGTGAGCACGGTCAGCGCCTTGACCCGCCGCGGCCCGTACCAGCGGGTCAGCGCGGCGAACGCCGGTGGGTAGAGCGTGGCGCCCATCGCGACCCCGGCCACCACCCACGCGGCGAGGAACCAGCCCAGGCCCGGCGCGAGCGCGATCAGCACGACCGCGGGCACCCCCAGCACCGAGCCCGCGGTCATCACCCACCGCGGGCCGTGCCGATCCAGCCACCGCCCGACCGGGATGCCGACCAGCGCGGCGGTGAGCTGCCCCGCCGAGAACCCCGCCGTGATCCACGGCAGCGACCAGCCGGTCGAGCGCGCGATCTCCGGTCCCAGCACCGGGAACGCGTAATAGAGCACGCCCCAGCTGGTGATCTCGGTCAGGCACAGCGTGGCCAGCACGCGGCGCAGCCCGCGGCGGCTGAGCGCGGGCCGCACCGTCGTGCTCGTGCTCACGCCCTCGGCGCGGGAGCCGCCAGGGTCAACGTCTCCGGCTCGGCAGGCGCGCCGCAGCAACCGCTGCCGGCAGGGTCGGCGTCGAACACGCCGGATCCACCGCAGACGCCGGTTTCCGGCAGCACCAGCTCGACGCGCTCGGCCGCGGCCTGGTCTCCGGCGAGGGCGGCGGCGATGCTGCGCACCTGCTCGTAGCCGGTCATCGCCAGGAACGTCGGGGCCCGGCCGTAGCTCTTCATCCCGGCCAGGAACACGCCCGGCTCCGGGTGCGCCAGCTCCTTGACCCCGTGCGGATACACCGTGCCGCACGAATGCACGTTCGGATCCACCAGTGGCGCCAGGCGCACCGGCGCCTGCAGGGTCGCGTCCAGTTCCAGCCGCAGCTCCGACAGCCACGACAGATCCGGCCGGAAACCGGTCAGCACCAAGACTTCGTCGATCTGCTCCACCCGGTTTCCCTGATCCGACACCAAAGTCAGGCGCCCGTCGCCGGCGCGTTCCACGACTTCGGTGCGGAAACCGGTCACCGCGCGGACGTGCCCGTCCTGGGCGGCTCGCTTGGCGCGCAGCCCCAGTGCTCCCCGTGCGGGAAGCTGGTCGGCCTCGCCACCGCCGAAGACGTTGCCCGCCGCCCCGCGGCGCACGATCCAGCTGATCCGCGTGGCGGCCTCGTCCTGCGCCAGTTCGGTCAAGGCGACCAGCGCGGTCAGCGCCGAGTGCCCGCTCCCGGCGATCGCCACGTGCTTGCCCGCATACCGCGCCCGCACCGCCGGATCCGCCAGATTCGGGGGCTGGTAGGCGATCCGGTCGGCCGCCGCGTGCTCGCCGAGTGCGGGCAGCCCGTCACCGCCCAGCGGGTTCGGGCCGGTCCAGGTACCTGAAGCGTCGATCAGCGCCCGCGCGGTGACCCGCCGCTCGGTGCCGTCGGCCTCGCGGACGTGCACGGTCAGCGGCTCGCTGTCCCGCCCGGCGTCGACCACCCGATCCCGGCCACGGCGGGCCACGCCGATCACCTCGGTGCCGAACCGGACCCGCTCCCCCAGCGCCGCCGCCAGCGGCCGCAGGTACAGCCGCGCCCACTCCTCACCCGTCGGATAGCCCTCGGGACGCGACCAGCCCGCCGGCTCCAGCAGCCGCCTGGCAGCCGGGGCCACCAGCTCCGACCACTGCGAAAACAAGCGCACGTGGTGCCACTGCGCCACCGCCGCTCCCGCCTGCTCCCCACGCTCGAACACCAGCGGCTCAAGGCCACGTTCGAGCAGCTCAGCCGCTGCCGCCAGCCCCACGGGCCCAGCTCCGACCACTACTACCGGCCACTCAGTCAACTCGATCACTCCTAGCATCGACGGCTATCGATTCAACGTTGCCGAGGACTGTATCGACGGTGGTCGATTGACGCAACCATCGATTTCCGTCGATACTGAGGGAATGACGCTCGCCCCGGTTGAACTGCCGATCACCGAAGCCACCACCTACGCGGAGTGGTTCGCCTGCCTGGCCGAGCCCACGCGCGTGCGGCTGCTGCACACGGTGGCCACCGCGCCCAGCGGTGTGACCGTGGGCGAGCTGACCGAGGCCCTGGGCATCAGCCAATCCACCTGCTCCCACCACATCCGCAAACTCGCCGACGTCGGCTTCGTGCGACTCCGGCGTGAACGCACCGCCACCATCGTCACCATCAACGCCGCCTGCTGCACCGGCTTCCCCCAAGCCGCCGACGCGGTCATGGGCCTGCTCGCACCCCGCCCCTGCTGCCCCAGCGACCTACCCACCGACATCACCGTGCGCGCCATGATCGACGAGGACTGGAACGACGTCCTGCGCATCTACAGCGAAGGCATCGACACCGGCATCGCCACCTTCGACACCACCGTGCCCACCCGCGACACCCTCAACGCCTACTGGCACCCCGCACACCGCTGGGTCGCACTACTCGACGGCCACGTCGTCGGCTGGACCGCCGCCGCACCCATATCCACCCACGACCACTACACCGGAGTCGCCGAAACCTCCGTCTACGTCGACACCCGACACCGCGGCCGCGGCATCGGCAAAACCCTCCTCCACAAACAAGTCACCACCGCCGACCACAACGGCCTCTGGACCCTCCAAACCACCATCCTCACCGAAAACCGCCCCGCCATCGCCCTGCACCACTCCGCCGGCTACCGCACCGTCGGCGTCCGCGAACGCATCGCCGAACGCCACGGAACCTGGCACGACACCATCCTCCTCGAACGCCGCACCGAAAAGTCGGGCGGCGACAGCGGATAGCGGCGAACTTCAAGCGGTGAGGGCCTCCCGTGCGCTGAGGGCGAGGTTTTCATCGTGGGGCCGGTCCAGTTTCCTGGCGAGTGCGATGGTGCGATCGAGGAGTGCGAGCGCCTCGTCGTGGCGGCCCGCGACGCGGCAGGTTTCGGCGTAGGTGTGCAGGCAGTCGATTTCCAGTTGCACCTCGGTCAGTGGTTCCAGCAATTCCAACGCCCGCCGGTGGTGTTCGAGGGCCTGCTCGGCCGACCCGGTGACGCGCAGCGCGACGCCGAGGTAGTTGTGGCACCACGCCTGATTGTGCGGCAGGTTGTGCCGCTCGGCCACGTGCAGCGCGTCGTGCAGGGTGCGCAGTGATTCCGCCGGGTCGTCCGGTGCGAGTGCGACGCCGAGGGTGACCAGTCCGGTGATCCGCGCGGGCCCGTCGGCCATGGCCACGGACGCGCGGGCGAGGTCGATGGCGTCGCCGGGCCTGCCGAGGTGGAGGGTCACCCAGCCGTCGAAGGCCAGGGCCTGGGCCTGCCCGGCCCGTTGCCCGAGCTTTTCGAACAACTCGCGCGCCCGGCGGAACTGCGCCTGTGCCGCGTCGAGGTCGCCGAGATCGCGCCGCGCGAAGCCGGTGCGCAGCGCCAGGCCGGCGGCGAGCTGCTCGTCCGGTTCGGCGCGCTCGGCCTGGTCGTAGGCGGACAGCGCGTCGGCGAGGCGTCCGGCGGCGGCGTGGGCGAAGCCCAGGTCCGAGAGCAGTGCGGCCCGGTCCTGGTGGCGCCCGAGCCGTCCCGCGGCGGCAGCGGCGGCTTCGAGCAACCGGGCCTGGTCGTCGCTGCCGCGGTGCCGGAAGAACCAGACCCGCATGGCCCGCGGCAGTTCGGCCACCACCTCGTCCACACCGAGCCGCACGGCGGCGTCGAAGGCGGCGACCAGGTTCGTGTACTCGAAGTCGAACCAGGCCATCGCCCGTGCCGGATCCCCCGGCGACGGTCGCGGGCGATGCGGCGACGGCAACGTCGCGTCGTGCGCGACAGCCTGGGCGAGGTAGTGGTTCAGCACCCGGCGCAACGCGACGTCGGCCTGAGCCCCGTCCTCGTCCGCGGCGAGGTCCGCCGCGTAGCGCCGGATCAGGTCGTGCATCCGGTACCGGCCAGGGGAAAGCTCCTGGACCAGGTGGGCGTCGAGCAGTTCCTCCAGGACCGCGTCCACCTCCGCCGGGCGTGAACCGGCGAGCACACCGGCGACCGCGGCGTCGAAGTCCTCACCCGGCAGCACACCCAGCAGCCGGAACACCCGGCGCTGGGTCCCGTCCAGTTGCCGCAAGGACATGCCGAACACCGAGTCGAAGCGCCCGGCGTTGTCGCGCAGGCGTTCGGCGAGCACCGCGACCGTCCACCCCGGACGGTGGCGGAGCCGGGCGCCCGCCATCCGCAGCGCCAGCGGAAGCCCGCCGCACTGCTCCAGCACCTGGCCGAGGGCCTCCTCCTCGGCGAGGGTGAGCCCGGCCGCCCTGCCGAACAGGTGCGCCGCGTCGCCGTCGCCCAGCGGTTCCAGCGACACCGGCGGCACTCCGTCCAGGCTGACCAGCCGATGGCGGCTGGTGATCAGGACCGCGGATTTCCCCGCACCGGGCAGCAGCGGTCGCACCTGCTCGGCGTCGACAGCGTTGTCGAGCACCACGAGCACCCGCCGCCGGGACAGCTCCGAACGCCAGAGCGCCGCGCGCTCGGCGGTGTCGGCAGGCGGCTGCGCGACATCGAGCGCGGCCAGCAGCCTGCCCAGCGCGGTCCCCGGTGCCAGCGGTTCCTGGCCCGGGGTGAAGCCGTGCAGGTCGAGGTAGAGCCCGGCGTCCGGGTACGCCGGGGCGAGCCGGTGGCCCACGTGCACCGCGAGACTCGTCTTGCCCACCCCGCCCATGCCGTCGACCGCGACCGCGCCCGCGGTGCGCAGCAGTTCCTCGACCAGCGCGGACTCCGCTTCCCGGCCGGTGAAGTCGAACAGGTCGGCGGGCAGGTCGTTGCGGCGGGGCGGGGGCGCCGCGCCGGCCTTGGCCGCCTCCGCCCACAGCGGGCGCAACGGCCGCGGGTCGCGCGCCACCACCCGGCACAACGCCACGACGGCTTCCCACGGCGGCACGAGCCTGCCGGTCAGGTACCGCGACAGCGACGAACTGCTCAACCCCGACTCGGTGGCGAGGGCACGCAGGCTGAGACCGCTCAGTTCCTTGATCCTGGCGAGCTGGGCGACCAGTCGCTCCTGGGGGCTGGACACGGGGAACACCGTAACCGTCCCGCCCCGCCGAACCGGATCAACGCCACGTTCGCGCTGTTCAGAGCGTTCCTGCTGTCCCACGGTGTCCCACGGAGGGCGCGGGCCGGGGTGCGCCGGTGGTCAGCTCGTTCTTGTCAGCGAGACGAACCGACCAAGGAGAAACCGATGCCCACCGAGCGCATGCCGAACCCGGCGATGCTGGTCCCCGACGCGATGGAAGCCCTGATGGCGGTCAACCGGGCCATCGCGGGCGCCGGGGTGGACGGCGGGCTGCTGGCGCTGAGCCACCTCCGGGCCAGCCAGCTCAACGGCTGCGGCCCGTGCGTGGTGGGCGGCGTCCAGCAGGCACGCCGGCACGGGGTGACCGACGAACAGGTGCACGCCGTCGCCGCGTGGCGCGAAACGCCGTGGTTCAGCGACGAGCAGCGCGCCGCGCTGGCACTGACGGAAGCCGTGACGCGGCTCGCCGACCGGCCGGACCCGGTTCCGGACCAGGTCTGGGACGTGGCCGCCAAGCACTTCGACCAGAAGGAACTGGCCGCGCTGCTGCTCAACATCGCCATCACCAACGCGTTCAACCGGCTCAACGCCCCGACCCGCCAGCAGGCCGGCCAGTGGTGATCCGGAACCGGCCCCCGAAAGCCACGAAGACCCCGAAAGGAACGAGCATGACCACCAGCGAGAAGTACGACCGGTTCACCACCGAAGAGCGCGACGCGATGAAGGACCGCGCCAAGGAACTCAAGACCCGCGCCCGCCGCGGCGCCAAGGCCGACACCGAACCGGAGGTGCTCGCGAAGATCGCGGGCCTCGCCGAGTCCGACCGCGTCATCGCCGAGCGGCTGCACGAGGTGATCAAGGCCAACGCGCCGGGCCTCGCGCCGAAGCTCTGGTACGGGATGCCCGCCTACGCCCACGACGGCAAGGTGGTCTGCCACTTTCAGCCCGCGTCGAAGTTCAAGACGCGCTACGCCATGCTCGGCTTCAGCGACCAGGCGAACCTCGACGACGGCGACCTGTGGGCCACCTGGTTCGCGCTGGCCGAGCTGACCCCGGCGGTCGAGGCCCGGCTCGGCGAGCTACTGAAGCGGGCGATGAGCTGACCGGGGAGTGAACCTGGCCGCGCTCCCGGCGAGCAGGGACACCATCGTCGTGACGTGTGAGGGCGGGCGGTCGCGGTGCACGGTGTGGATCTCGCGCACCGGCCGCCTGCCGGTCAGGTCGCGCACCACCAGCCCGTCCTGACCGGCTCCGGCCAGCAGCGTGTCCGGCACGAACGACACGCCGAGCCCCGCGCGCACGAGCGCGAGGATCACCGCGTAGTCCCGGGTTTCGTAGGCCACGCGTGGCGCCACCCCCGTTTCGGCCACCAGGCTTTCGAAGCACACCCGGCTCGGTGCGGCGTCGTCGCCGGAGATCCAGTCGTCCTCGGCGAAGTCCTCGAACCGCGGCCGCCGGGCGTTCGCCAGCGCGTGGTCGGCGGGCAACACCAGGCGCAGGCGGTCGGCCAGCAGCGGCCGCCGCGCCAGGCCGCGGGACGGTGGCAGCCGGACGCCTGGATAGCGGTGGGTGATCAGCAGGTCGAGGTCGCCGGAGAGCACCAGGTCGTAGCCGTCCGGCGGTTCGAGATCGGTCAGGCGCAGGCGGGTCCGCGGGTGCGCCTGGCGGAAGGCCCGGAGCGCGGGCGGGAGCAGCACCTGCCCCGCGGTGGCGAACGCGCCGATGCCCAGGTCGGTGGCAGGCAGTTCGCGCAGCTCCGCGATGGCCAGTTCGGCGGCTCGCAGTTCACCGGTGATCGCCTCGCCGTGCGCGAGAAGCAGCCGCCCCGCTTCGGTCAGCGCCGCGCCGGTCGGCCGCCGGTCCAGCAGCGCGCAGCCGACCTCGCGCTCCAGCCTGGCGAGCTGCTGCGACAACGCGGACGGGGTGAACCCCATGCGGCGCGCGGCGGTGGCGATGGACCCGGCGTGCGCGACCTCGACCAGCACCCGCAGCCGTTCAGCGGTGATCACCCCCTAAGTATCGCTAACGTCCGGCAAGCGATCAGCGCTGGTCGCTAACGGCTTCCTGGCGGCATGGTGGAGTCATGACAGCCACGCTCACCACCGAGGTCACCGCAGCCGCCGAGCGCATCCGCCCGCACGTCCGGCGGACGCCGCTGCTGCACGCGGAGGTCGACGGCAGGCCGCTCGCGCTCAAGCTCGAACACCTCCAGCGCACCGGCTCCTTCAAACTGCGCGGTGCGCTCAACGCGCTGCTCGCCGGGGACCGGCCGGCCGAGGTGGTGACCGCGTCGGGCGGCAACCACGGGATCGGGGTGGCGACCGCCGCCGCGATCCTCGGCCTGCGCGCCACCGTTTTCGTGCCGGGATCGGTGCCGGATGGCAAGGCACGGCGCATCGAACGAGCCGGCGCGCGCTTGGTCCGGGCGGGCTCGACCTACTTCGAAGCGGCGGCCGCGGCGCGGGAAGCCGCCGGGCCGGGCATCCGGTACGTCGAGGCGTACAACGACCCCGTGGTGATCGCGGGGCAGGGCACGGTCGCGGCCGAGATCGTGGAGGACGCACCGGAGGTGGACTCGATCGCGGTCGCCGTCGGGGGCGGTGGCCTCGCGGCGGGTGTCGCTCTGGGTGGTGCGGGCCGGTTGACCGTCGCGGTCGAACCGGAGCGGTGCGCCTGCCTGCACCACGCGCTTGCCGCGGGCGAACCGGTGGACACCGAAGTGGTCTCCGTCGCCGCGTCGGCGCTCGGCGCGACGCGCACCGGCACGGTCCCATTCGGGATCCTGTCGAGTTACCCGGTGCGCTCGCTGCTGGTCGCCGAAGACGACATCCTGGCCGCACGCGACCGGCTGTGGGAGGAGTTCCGGCTGGCCGTCGAACCGGCGGCCGCGGTGCCGTTCGCCGCGTGGCTGTCCGGCCGGGTCCCCGGGGAGCGTCCGTGCGTGATCCTGTGCGGCGCCAACGCGGACTGGACCCCGTAGCTTCACGCCACGTGCCCGAGCTGCCCGGTCAGCTCATTCGCGGCCGCCGCCGAATCGGCCGCGGTGGCACCGGGACAGCGGGGCTGGGACACCAGCGCGATGCGCCCGCCGGGCCGCAACAGCCCGGCGAGTTCGCGTAGCCGGGCGGTCGGCTCGGGCCACATGCCGACTGTGTTGACGGCAAGCTCGGCGTCGAACGGCCCGTCGCCGACCGGCAGGCTCTCGACCGGCGCGTGCACCAGGCGTACTCGCCCGGCCCTCATGGCAAGCCTGTTGCGGCGGCGGGCCTGGCGGATCATCACCTGCGAATGGTCGACGCCGACGACCGATCCGCGGGACGCCCGGCTGGCGAGGGCGGCGACGGCCACACCCGGACCACAGCCGAGTTCGAGGACGCGGTCGGCCGGTGGAACTGCGCCAGCCCTCCGCGAGGACCCCACCATCGCAGGACGCGCCCCAGCACCCTCTCCTTGGTTTTCATGAGGTCAGCCAAGCAGTTCAAGTACATTTGAAGTCAATGTCCGCCACCCAGCGCACCCCGGCTCCGACGTCGCTGTCCATCGGTGAGCTGTCCGAACGGACCGGCGTGCCGACGAGCGCGCTGCGCTACTACGACGAGCTCGGTTTGGTGCGGCCGATGACGCGGGAGGCGGGACGACGGCGTTATGCCGCGTCGGCGGTCAGGGAAGTCAGCGCGGTCCTCTTCTTTCGCGACATCGGCTTCTCGCTGGCGGAGATCGGGCACTTCCTCGCGGGCGAGCGACAGGGCCCGACAGGAACTGGTCGAGCACAAGCTGGCCGAACTGGCCGAGTGTCAACGCCGTATCGAAGTGGCCCGCACCGCACTCGAACACGGCCGGCGATGCCCAGCCGACGATCCCCTGAAATGCTCCCCATTCTGGTCGATCATCGACGGGCGACAGCGCGGCCTCTCACGGGAAGAAAGTCACGCACGAGCGACAAGGTGAACATGGGATATTGCCTGCAGGCCGTCATCGCCAGCGAACCCGTGCTTCGCGACTTGGCCGGCGACATCGAGGAGGCGTGCATCGTGCCCCTCTGCCAGCACCTGTGGCTGTTGCCCATGACCGACGCGTTCTTCGACGCGGTCACCGTCCTCGATGCTCCGGAAATCGACGGATTCCGGGAAACTCCGGCCGGCTTCGGCAGCGCGCTGGCAGCGTGTTCGGCGAAGGGCCCCGTGGCCTATGTCGAGGCCGAGTTCTTCGGCGGAGACGGCACGCAGGTCGCACAGGTGTGGAACGACGGGGAGGTGGTCCTCGGACCTCTGCATCTGGCAGAGGACGAACCTTTCCCGTCCATCGGCAGCCCGATCTCCCGAGCGCTTCGGCAACTCGAAGTCGCCAAGGGCGAGCACTTGGACGAGTTCGACGCGGTCGGGCTCGGCCGTCACCGCGACACCGAGGACTGGCTGCCCGCCACGGACTGATCGAAATACGACCCGTTTGCGTCGTCGAACGCGAATGTCATGCGGGGCTGGAATGGCACAAGTCCAGGTCTGGCGATGAGACCCAGATCGCAACCCGGGAGTGGAACACCGGGCTCGCCGGGGCGTTGTACCTGGTGACGGCCACTCGCCGAGAGGCGACTCCCGGGCCGGTCTTCGACTCCCGCTCTGCCTCGGATTTTTCCCCCGCCATCCTTGAGGCGGAGCGGGTCCTCGTTTGCCACCGCAAGGGGAATTCGGGAACGACACGGATAAGGGCGACCGATGGACGGCCAAGTCCCGATCGGCGTCAGAATCGGGGGAAACACGGTTGACCGAGCAGGCGATGGGTAGCCGCCGTCCATGACCGACTCAATTCCCGATTTCGACCAGTTGCCACTCGGGGCGGTGAAGGATCGGGTCCGCAGCCTGACCGCACCGGCCCTGCGCGAACTCATCGAGCACGAAGAGCGGCACGGCAATCGGCTTCCCGTGCTGGAGATCCTGCGTTCCCGGCTGGAGCAGCTGGACGCGGGCGCGCAGCCGACAGGCGGTGACCCCACGCGGGCTCCCGGAGCCGCCAAGCACGCCCACGGATCCCCCGTTCAGGAAGCCACCGCGGCCGAATCCACCACGCCGCTGCGGCACGGCATGGCCGAACAGACCCCGCAGCGCGGCCGTCAGTGAACCACCCGGGTTCGGCGGATCCACCCACCGGCCCCGGCCACGCCCGGGCGACCGAGTACCAGGTTCTCTCGTACTGGTCGCGCCGGGACAAGTGGGGTCAGTGCGGGTGGAACACCGCCCGCAGGCAACCGTCCTTCTTGTGCTTGAACAGGTCGTAGCCCCGCGGTCCTTCGCTCAGCGGCAGGGTGTGGGTGGCCAGGTGCGCGGTGGGCAGTTCACCCTGGGCGATCCGGTCGAGCAGCATGGGGATGTAGCGCTGCCCGTGCTGCTGCGCGCCGCGGATGGTGAGGCCCTTGTTGAGGATCGCACCGAGCGGGAACTTGTCCACCACGCCGCCGAACACGCCGAGCACGAACACCGAACCGCCCTTGCGGCAGGCGTGGATGGCTTCACGCACGGCCGTCGGCCGGTCGGTCTGCAGTCGCAACTGGTGCTTGACCTGGTCGTAGACGTGGCCGGGACCGTCGCTGTGCGCCTCCATGCCGACCGCTTCGATGCACACGTCCGGCCCGCGCCCGCCGGTGCGTTCCCGGAGTTCGGCGCCCACGTCGGTGGCGGTGTAGTCGATGGTCTCCGCACCGATGTGCCGTTCGGCCGATTCGAGCCGGTAGGCGTACCGGTCGATCGAGATGACCCGTTCGGCGCCGAGCAGCATCGCCGCCCGCGCGGCCATCTGCCCGACCGCGCCGCACCCCCACACCGCGACCACGTCACCCTCGCGCACGCCACCGAGATCGGCGCCCATCCAGCCGGTGGGCACCGCGTCCGAGGCGAACAGCGCGCTGTGGTCGTCCACCCCTTCCGGCACGGTGAACGCACCGTGGTCGGCGAAGGGCACCCGCACGTATTCGGCGTGGCTGCCGCGGAAGCCGCCCATCGCGTGGGAGTAGCCGAAGATGCCGCCCGGCTCGTAGCCGTACAACGCCGCCGCGATACCCGAATTGGTGTTGGTGTTGTCGCACAACGACCACAGGTCGTTCGCGCAGTACCAGCACCGGCCGCAGCCGATGAACGAGGCGACCACCACCCGGTCACCCACCCGGTGCCGCCGCACCCCGGGGCCGACCTCGACCACCTCGCCGAGGAACTCGTGCCCGAGCACGTCGCCGGCCTCCATCGCGGGGATGTAGCCCCCGATCAGGTGCAGGTCCGAACCACAGGTGGTGGTGGCCGTGACCTTGACGATGATGTCCTGGTCGTTGTGCAGCCGCGGGTCGGGGACCGTCTCCACCGACAACTTGTTCACGCCCTGCCAGCACAGTGCCTTCACAGCCGCCCCTCCCCCTGCGCCCGGCGGGTGGCGAACCGGACCAGCCTGCCGCCCGGTGTCGGCTTCCCGGTGGTCGGCTCGTCCGGCTGGACCACTTCCCCGGTCTCCAGCAGCGACTTCACTTCACGCAGCACCGTGCGCACCTCCTGCCGTGGATCGGCACCGGCCACCCTGGCGACCGCGGACGGCGGTTCTTCACGCAACCGCGCGGCCAGTTCGGTGCCCTTGCCGCCGGGCGCCTGCCGGACCCGGGTTTCGGCCCGATCGGCCAGTTCGGTGAACGCACGCAGGTGCTCGTGGCGCTCGACGGTGTCCTGCGGCAGGTTCACCGTCACCGCCAGCCACCTGTTCCGGGCAGGCGGCGGACTCAGCTTGCGGGCGAACGCGGTGCCCGCCGCGACTCCGGCGGCGGCGAGCACAGCGGCTCCGGTCGTGGACCTCATCACCACTCCCAACATCTCGCGGATCTCGGCCGGGCATACCCCGCCACGGCCACCTCACGCGGATTCACCGCCACCGCCGGGTTATTGCCTCCGTTCGGCGGCTGTCGCCCCCGGGCACGGTGTCAGCAGGCGTGGTCCAGCTGTTCGTGGCGGTCGGTGCCCGCGGCGGCCCACTGGGCGAGCCTGGGCTCCAGTTCGGTGTAGAACGCCGGGTCGAACGCCATTCCGGTGTGGGTGCTGTGCACCTCCACGCATTCCGCGTGGGGGTCCAGGCTGGACCGCCACGGGACGATGCCGTCCGAGCGTGAATAGAACGACAGCACGGGGACGTCGCCGGGCAGCGGGTCGGCGAGAGCGGTGAGGTTGTCCCGGAAGCAGTCCCCGGTGAAGCAGTCCTGATCCAGCAACCCCGGCACACCCACCGCGGACAGGCGGGCGAGGAACCGGGCGAACCGGAGGACGTCCGGTTGCGCACCCAGCGGATCCACCACGGGACTGCCCAGCATGACCACGGCACGAACCAGCTCGGGACGGCGGGCGGCGGCGAGGCGGGCCAGGGTGCCGCCCCGGCTCTGCCCGAGCAGGACCACCCGCCCGCCGGTGGCGGCCACGTGCGTTTCGAGCCGGCGTTCGATGCGCTCGACCAGTTCGGTGGTGCACCCGGCGTTGAGCCCGATCGCGGCCCCGGTGGTGCGGTAGCCGCGGGCTCGCAGCCACGCGGCGGTCAGGGCGAGGCTGTGGTCGTGCGCGGCGAAGCCCGGGACCAGCAGGACACCACGTCCCGAGCCCTGGCGCGGGTCCGCCGCCCGCCAGATGGGGTGTCGCAGCAGCCGCGGGATGCCCAGCATCGAAACGACGACATGTTCTCGCGCGGCGGTCGTCAAGGTGCGGACCGCCCGCTCGGCCAGGTGCGGCGGCCGGCCCGGTTCGTGGGGACTCATGCGGCCGGACTACCCGTGGATCCACCGGCGACACCCGGCCGCCTGCCGATGAGATCTCCGTCGCACCGCGTGCGCGGAATCGCCGCGAGCATTCGGATCCCTTGATTCGCTCCACGGTGGAATCGCCTTGCTCCACGATGGAACTGTCGCGGGATACCGGGCTTCGGCGGCGTGACCGTACTCGCGAATTTCCTTTGTTCCCAGGTGTTTGACCCGGGATGGCCAGTGGTAGCCGGTTCGGGTCGGTCGAGCCCGTGCCGAATCACGACATCCCCCTTTTCCCCACGGTGTATTCCCCTGATTGCCGAGGTATGCCATGCCGAGCATTGACGCGCCCTCGATGGGTGTGGAGGAGGAATTCCTCCTGATCGACTCCGCCGGAGACACCTTCTCGTGCGCGGACGAGGTTCTGGGCGTCGCCGGCCCCATCGGCCTGCTGGCACAGCGGGAAGTCGGGCAGGCTCAGCTGGAACTGAATTCACCGGTCTGCCACGACGCCCGTGAACTGCGCCGGCACGTGCTGAGCGCGCGGGCCACCGCCGCGGCCTCGGCCCTGTCCGCCGGTGCCCGCCTGATCGCCGCGGGCGTCCAGCCCGGCGGCACGCGCTTTCCCGAACTCACCGAGCACGAGCGATACCGCGACCTGGCCGCACACGCCGGGCCACTGCTGACCGAGCAGCTGGTCTGCGGCTGCCACGTCCACGTCGACGTCCCCGACCGCGAGACCGGCGTGCAGGTGCTCAACCACCTCCGGCCGTGGCTGCCGGTCCTGCTCGCGCTCACCGCCAACTCCGCGGTGCACCACGGCCGCGACACCGGCTACGCCAGCTGGCGCGCGGTACTGCAGTCCCGGTGGGCCTGCGCCGGGCCACCGCCCTACTTCACCTCGGCCGCGCACTACGACGAACTCGTCGCGACGATGGTCGACAGCGGCGCGGTACTGGACGAAAGCGCGCTGTACTGGGACGCTCGCCTGTCCGCGCACCTGCCCACCGTCGAGATCCGCGTCGCGGACGTCCCCGCCACCGCGGACGAGACCGTGGTGCTGGCGACACTCGTCCGGGCGCTGGTCGCGGCCGCACAACGCCTGATCGCCGAAGGACAGGCCGCGCCCCTCGTACCCGAACAACTGCTGCGCGCGGCGACCTGGCGCGCCGCCCGCGACGGGCTCACCGGCTCGGGCATCCACCTGCCCTCCGGACGACCCCAGGCCCAGGCGGACCTCCTCGCCGAACTCATCCGGCACATCCGCCCGGAACTGGAGCGGTTCGGCGACCTCCGCCTGACCACCACCCTGCTCAACCGCGTCCTCGCCCACGGCAACGGCGCCACCCAGCAACGCCACGCCTTCTCCCCCTACGGCTCGGTCACCGACGCACTGGCCCTCCTGGAACGGCTCACCATCCAGGACCTGCCTTCGCCGACCACACCGGCGCGCCCCAAGGCGATCCAGGACTGACCGGCAACCTGTTTCGAGTGGTCAGCCGAGCGGAAACCGCGCCCACACGGTCCGATGGGCACCCGAGCACCGGACACCCCAGGACGCGGCCAAGCGCTCGAGAAGACAACGCCCGACGAACACGTCCCCACCCGAACGCCCCGGCGCCAGCACCGGGTGGTCGAAGTAGTCCACCTCGATCGACAGGTAGGCCGCCCCGGGGTCTTCACGGGCCAGCCGCACGGCACGCAGGGTGGCCGGCGCGCGGACGACGTCGGTGAGCAACTCGTCCACCAGCAGCAACGCGTCGTCGACCACCGCGTCCGCGCACCCGCACAGCAACTCGCGCAGCAGGCACCGGGCGCGCGCGGGCGCGTTGCGCACGTCCACCCCGGGCGCGTCACCGGGCAAGGTGAACGAACGGGTGTGCCTGACCACCGTGCCCTCCATGGGTCGACCGGCCCGGCCGGTGGAAGAAACCGCGGCGAGATCGAATGCGATGTTCATGGCGTGATCGCCTCTCACCGGAACCGGAGAGTCGCCATCTGCTTGACGAAACGCCGGGATACCCACCCGCACGCCACGTCAACCACCTGTTCGGCCGCGGTTCCCCACCGGATTCGTGGGTAGCCGGACCGTGCCTGCGGTGGTCTTACCGGCCACCGCAGGTCCCGAACCCCGGACCGGCTACCGGCTCTGCTCGCGCGCCAAGCGAGCATCCGAATGCGCGGCGACTTCCAGGCGTCCGCCCCGATAACCCACTCCACCGCGCAGCAGTCGCAGCGCCACGGCCAGCCAACTGCACACGCCGCGCTCGGCCAGCCACAACGGGGCCCACAGCGGGCAGTCGGCCGGGAACACCGCGGCGCCACCCGCTCGCCGTCGTCCGGCCTCAGCGGCGGCGACCGCCGAAACCAGCGCCATCCCCGCGGCCCCGGCCCCGCCCCGCCGGGCCAAAGCCGCGGCCACGGGAATGATGGCGAGCTCGGCGGCCAGCCGCGCGGGCTGGGCGAAGCTGTCGTACGCCTGGCGCACCCGCTGGGACAGGAACACCCGCGCGTCGGGCGGCAGCCGCCGGACCAGCAACGCCGGGACGTGGCGGACCGTGCCACCGCGGGCCCGGATGGTCCTGATCAGTTCGAGGTTCTCGAACAGTACGTTCCCGTCGTAGCAACCCAAGCGGTGGAAGGCCTCGCGGCGCACGGCCAGCGTGCCCGGGTAGTCGTGGCCGAAAGCCCGGTTGAGCAGACTGCGCGCGGTGTCCCAACGACAGTGCCACGGCAAGGGCCGGAAGTAGTTCTGCGGCACGACGAGGTCGCTGTGCTCGAGCAGGCGGATCGCCGCGGCGAGTTCGTGCGGTTCGTAACGCACGTCGTCGTCGGCGATGACCACACCGGCGGCCCGCACCCGGCGCAGCCCGGTGCGCACCCCGGCGACTTTCCCGTTGGCACAGCGCAGATCCGGATCAGGCCGGCAGTGCTCGACGAAGTGTCCCCATGCCCGCGCGTGCCGGTCGAACCACGGCTGAGCCGACCCGTCGACGACCACCACCTCCGCGTGCCGGGACAACCGGCTGAGGTACGCGGTGAGTTCGGCCAGGTCCTCGTCGTGCTCGCACCGGAACGGAAGGACGTACCCCGGTTTGCTGTCCACCTCGATCATGGCGGGCGGATACCCGTTCAGCGGCCCTCCTCGCACCAGGGTTACGCGCCCCCGCGCGGGGTAGCCGGTACCCGTTCACGTCGCCGACGGACGACACGCGCAGGGAAAGGACACTCCGATGGCCGGCAGGAACCCGCAAGCCACCCGTACCGCCCGCAGGCCCGTCCAGCTCGCCGCACTGGCCGTCTCGGTCGTCTTCCTGCTCGTCGGGATCATGGGCTTCATCCCCGGCGTCACCCAGGACTACGACACGATGACCTTCGCCGGGCACCACTCCGAAGCGATGCTGCTCGGTATCTTCGCCGTCTCCATCCTGCACAACCTGGTGCACCTGGCTTTCGGGGCCCTCGGACTCGTACTCGCCAGGTCGGTCGAGGGCGCCCGCAACTTCCTCATCGGGGGCGGGGTCGTCTACCTGGTGCTGTGGATCTACGGCCTGGTCATCGACCACGACTCCACGGCGAACTTCGTGCCCCTCAACCACGCCGACAACTGGCTCCACCTCGGCCTGGCACTGGGCATGATCGCGATGGGCGTCCTGCTCATGGACAAGACCGCCAAACCTCGCTCCGCGGAATAGGATGAACTCGACCGCGATGACCCGGCCCGGCAGCGGCGCCGGTCCCACCGGGTCCGCTGGGACGTGGTGGCGGGCGATCGGCGGGTACGCAGCCTCGAAGCAGGTTCAGCGCACCGGGACGTAGCGCCGGTCGTGCTCGTTCCCGGGCTCGGCGCCCTCGGTTACCTGCTGGACACCGTCGACGCCTGCGGCACTCGGGCCCGCACCTTCCTCCTCGACGTCCCCGGTTTCGGGCACCGGCCGCCGCGGCCGTGCCCCCGTCATTGCGCCCTTTCCCCGCGCTGGTACGCGCCTTCGTCCGCAACTCCCGGCACGAGCCACCCGGTGAAATCCCGGTCACCTGGCCGTACCTGCGGGGCGGGCACGCGGCTGCTCGCGGCCGCGTGCCCGCACGCCCGCACGGAGACCGCGCCCGGTGCACACGCTTTCCCATTACCAGTACGGCGATCTGACCGCCGAGCTGATCGCCGGCGCGGCACGCTGAGGCCCGCACTCCTCACGTCGGCATCGAGCGACCGACCTCGCCGTCCTCGGCCTCACCCAGGAACGCGACCAACGCCGACTCGAACGACTCGCCGAACGCAGCCTCACCAGGCAAACCCTGCTCGACATCGCCCGCGCGATAACCAGCGGCTCGCTCAACGCCGAAGACCTGACCACTGCCAATAGGCGTCAGTCCCAACCGGCGTCGGGATCGTCGCGGTTCCGCGCGTCCGCGTTGACCACCGCGATCATCCGATCCGCCTCGACCTGCTGCCCCGCCACACCGTGATTGCCCCGGAGATCGTCGCGAGCTTCCTGCTGCCCGCAGTCGCGCCATGTCTGCATGATGCCGACGGCCTCGTTCAGCGCGATCCGCCGCTGCACCCGCTCGACCAAGCGCCGCGCAGCTTCCTCGCGTCCATCGGGACTGCCCATGGCTCCACGGTCCTCTCGAAGGCGGGCGTCCACCAGGGTTCAGGAAATGATCCCTGAGTCACCGCGGGAGTTCACCGCGCCGAATCGGGCTCGATCGTCACCGTCGGCGCTGTCGCCGTGTCAGGATGGCGCCTCGCGCAATGCGTCCCGCGCCGCTTCCCGGCGCAGGGGCTCCAGGATCGAGCGCTGTCCGGCAGCACGTTCGATGAGGTGATCGAAGTCCACGCCGGGGAGCCGGGACTGGAGCGCCGCACCGTCCCGCAGCGTCGACCAGAGGATCTTCTTGCCTTCGATCCCCATGGCGAGCACTTCCAGCTCCATGAACCGGCTCAGCGGCGAGTACGAAACCAGGCGCCCATTGGGCTTGAACCGCGCCAGCCGTTCGCCGAGCAGCGCGAGTCCGGCCTTCACCGGATTCGGCCGGACCCCCAACGAGCTCATGATGCCGCGGAACGCTTCCACGTCCGCCGCGATGGCCGCGGCGACTTCGGCCAGTGGAGCTTCGAACGCCGTGCCCCGGTTGTTGCGCGCCGCACGCCGGGCCAGTTCCCGCCAGGTCATACCCAGCGCGAGCTGATCATTGAGGTAAATGCCGAGCAGTTGGTCCACCCTCCCGGCTTACCCATCCACCGGCCGGGCAACCCAGAACCGGTGTAGTGCTCGGCTGCGGAAACCGCACGCGTCCGAGTTACCCGGCCCATCGGCGGGGTAACCGGGGCGGCATGAACCCGCACCAGTTGCTCGAACGCGTCGAATCGTGGCGCGCCGCCGACGGCCCCGCGGCCGGACTCGCCGACCGGGTCCGCCGGGCCCTGGACAGGACCGGAACCCGGCGGGCGCTGCGCGGCGCCTGGCTCGGTCACCCACTGCACCCCTTGCTGGTCACCGTGCCCATCGGCGCCTGGGTGTGCTCGGCGATCTTCGACTTCGGCACCGACGATCGGGAGGCCGCCCGCAGATTGATCGCCTTCGGCCTGGCCGCGACGCCGCCCACGGTGCTGCTGGGACTGGCCGACTACGCCGAACTCGGCCCGCGCCAGCGACGGGTGGGCCTGGCCCACGCCGCCTCCAACGTCACCGGCGCGGCGCTGTTCGCGGTGTCCTACCTGTGCCGCGCGCGTGGCGCGCATCGCGCGGGCGTCGCGGCCAGCCTGGTCGGGCTCGCCGCGATCAGCGCGGGCGGCGCGCTCGGCGGGCACCTGTCCTACGCCCAGGGCGCGGGGGTGCACCGCTGGCAGTCGACCTGACCGGACGGAGCCCGCTCGGGTGGTGGCGGGCCGCCGCCACCCGAGCGGTCGTGCTCAGCTCTTCTTTTTCTTGGCCGGCTTGGCTTTGGCCTTCGTCTTGGCCTTGGCCTTCGTCGCTCCCGCCTCGTTCTTCACCAGCGCATACGTGCCGTACAGCGCCGGGTCCGGTTTCGGGGCGGTGCCCGGACCACCCTGCGGCTCGGGGTCCATCAGGTACTCGATGGAGTCGTGGTCGCCGTTGCTCCAGCCACCGGACGCGCCATCCGGGCCGTCCGAGAGGTGCCAGATGGTGTTGTTGTGCACCTGGTCCTCCTCGTCGAGCAAGGCGTTCGGCGCGATCGGCGTCTCCTCGATACCGTCGGCCTTCAGTTCTTCGATGGCCGCGAGCCACTGCTTCTGGTGCACGGTGTCGCGGGCCAGGTTGAACTTCAGCATTTCCTTCACGCCGGGGTCGTCGGTCATGTTGTACAACCGGGCGGTCTGCAGTCGGCCTTGGGCTTCGGCGGCGACGTTGGCGCGGAAGTCGGCGAGCAGGTTGCCGCTGGCCACGATGTAGGAGCCGATCCAGGGCACCCCCTGGGAGTTGCCCAGCATCGCCCCGCCACCGGCCACGATCGCCTGCTGCGGGTCCATCCCGCCGATCACCGCGGCCATCACCGGATCCTTCACCGCCTCCGCGGTCACCGTCGACGGGGCACCCTCGAGGAGGCGGGCCACCATCGTGGCCAGCATCTCCACGTGCCCGATCTCCTCGGTCGCCGTGTCCATGATCAGGTCCTTGTACTTGCCCTCCATGCGGCAGTTCCACCCCTGGAACAAGTACTGCATGGTCACCGTCATCTCGCCGTACGCCCCGCCGATGAGCTCCTGCAACTTCCGGGCGTACACCGGGTCGGGCTTTTCCGGCTTGGCCTCGAACTGCAGCAATTTCGTATGCCGGAACACCGTGAACAACCTCCTGGGATCAGTGGGCAGAGCACCGGTTTCCCGAAAAAATCATGTTCATGCGCGAAAGAAGCCACGGAGTTGGCTCGATCGGGTGTTCTTCGTTCAAACGGCTGGACTGTCCGGAAGCTCATTGCTAGGCAGCAGCGTTGGATGCGCCTCGTTCAACGGCTGTGCGCGTCCTCGCGCGGGACCGGACCCACATCGGGGTGACGGCCGGGCAGGATCGCGGCGTGCCGCTGGCCCGGACCGGGACCGGAACGGCCTGCCAGAGCATCGGCGACGAACCCGGTGACGAAGGCGTAGACCGTCTTGTGCACCAGGTCCACCACCAGTTCACGCCGCGGCCAGCTGCTGGGCGGGGCACCGACGCCGGTGGCGTTCTCCAGGATCTGGTCGTTGGTCAGGCGGACCACGGCGAACTTGGCCGACGCCCACGGGCCGCGCAGTCCGGCGTGGGCCATCACCGACCGCAGACAGCCGAGCAGGATGCCCTGACCGAAGTGCATCGCCCAGTTCACCGCCACCGGCTGCCGCCCCGGACGTTCGTCCATCCCGGTCAGCCGCTGCAGCACCCGCGCCGGCACGTGCGAGTCCGGCCGGCCGGTGAAGTGCTGCTCGAGCTTCTCGCCCAGCGTCATCACCGCGACCCCGGCCGCGCCGGAGACCAGGCCCTGCCACACCGCCTGTTTCATCATGCCGGTCGGCTACCCGGCCTCTCCGCGGTTATGCGCAGGCGGACCACACCGAAGCCGGGGCAGCGGTCGCCCCCGATTCCACCCATTTGCCACGGGTGAACCGTCGAGCGGTGGGTAGCCCGCGAAGCGTTCTTGCTGCCGAACGAGGGGCCGCTCACATGACTCAGACGAATTCGCGGCCGGTGCTCACCCCGGTCGCGCGACGCACACCCCGCCAGGCCGGCCCCAAAGGCAACATGCTGCTCCGGCTGCTCAAAACCACCGACCACAAACAGATCGGCATCCTCTACCTGGCGACCTCGTTCGCGTTCTTCCTCATCGGCGGACTCATGGCCCTGCTCATGCGCGGCGAACTCGCCGTCCCCGGGCTGCAGTTCCTCTCCAACGAACAATACAACCAGCTCTTCACCATGCACGGCACCGTGATGATGCTGCTCTACGCCACCCCCAACGTCTTCGGCTTCGCCAACTTCATCCTCCCCCTCCAGATCGGCTCACCCGACGTCGCCTTCCCCCGCCTCAACGCCTTCTCCTACTGGCTCTACCTCTTCGGCGCCCTCATCACCATCTCCGGCTTCCTCACCCCCGGCGGCGCCGCCGACTTCGGCTGGTTCGCCTACACCCCCCTGTCCACCGCCACCTACTCCCCCGGCGTCGGCGGCGACCTCTGGGTCACCGGACTCATCATCACCGGCCTCGGCACCATCCTCGGCGCCGTCAACATGATCACCACCGTCCTCTGCCTGCGCGCCCCCGGCATGACCATGTGGCGCATGCCCATCTTCACCTGGAACATCCTGTTCACCAGCATCCTCATCCTCGCCGCCTTCCCCGTCTTCACCGCCGCCCTCTTCGGCCTGCTCGCCGACCGCCACCTCGGCGCCCACGTCTTCGACCCCGCCACCGGCGGCTCCATCCTCTGGCAACACCTCTTCTGGTTCTTCGGCCACCCCGAGGTCTACATCGTCGCCCTGCCCTACTTCGGCATCATCACCGAAATCATCCCCGTCTTCAGCCGCAAACCCCTCTTCGGCTACAAACTCATGGTCTGGGCCACCGTCGCCATCACCGCACTCTCCTTCTCCGTCTGGGCCCACCACATGTTCGCCACCGGTGCCGTCCTACTCCCCTTCTTCTCCTTCCTCACCTTCCTCATCGCCGTCCCCACCGGCATCAAATTCTTCAACTGGATCGGCACCATGTGGCGCGGACAACTCACCTTCGAAACCCCCATGCTCTGGGCCGTCGGATTCATGATCACCTTCCTCTTCGGCGGCCTCACCGGCGTCCTACTCGGCGCACCCGCCATCGACTTCCACGTCCACGACACCTACTTCGTCGTCGCCCACTTCCACTACGTCCTCTTCGGCACCATCGTCTTCGCCACCTTCGCCGGCATCTACTACTGGTTCCCGAAGATGACCGGCCGCATGCTCGACGAGCCGCTGGGAAAGCTGCACTTCTGGCTCACCTTCCTCGGCTTCCACGGCACCTTCCTCATCCACCACTGGCTCGGCAGCGCCGGCATGCCCCGCCGCTACGCCGACTACCTGGCCACCGACCAATTCACCACCCTCCATCTGATTTCCACCGTCGCCTCCTTCGTCCTCGGGCTTTCGGTGCTGCCGTTCATCTACAACGTCATGCGCAGCTACCGCTACGGCGACCCCGCCGAAGTGGACGACCCCTGGGGCTACGGCAACTCCCTCGAATGGGCCACCACCTCACCACCCCCACGACACAACTTCCTCGACCTACCCCGCATCCGCTCCGAACGACCAGCATTCGAACTGCACTACCCCCACATGATCCAGCGCATGCGCGACGAAGGACACCGCACACCACAAGGCCGCGAACGCTCCGCCGACCCCGGTGAACTCGCCGCCGCCGCCACCCAACCCGACAACCAAGGCCCCAGCGAAGACCCCCGCGGCCGGTAAACCACCGCGCTCGTCTTCGCCCACGATCAGGTTCACCGTCCACCCGGGTGGCTGAACCGGGCTTCCCGTGGTCTTGATCAGCGACTTAGCGTCGAGGGAGGTTTCCGATCACAGCAGTGGAGGACAGCGCATGACCGCCTCGGACAGGCACCTCGGCACCGGCCGCCGCAACTTCCTCAAGGGAGCCGCCGCGGCGGCGCTCGGCATCGGCGGGATGGCGGCCGTCGGCCTGCCGGCCCGGGCCGCCCAGCAGGCGGGCGTGCCGCCGGTCGGCGCCGAGTTCACGCTCGGCCTGATCGCCGAGAACAGTGGGCTGCGGATCGGGAACACCGATGTGCAGACCGACTTCCGGGGCGAGGTCGCGTTCCGCGCCGAGGCGAGCCCGGACGACAACCCGGCCACGTCGGTGCGGTTGCGGATGCTCGGCCTGCGCATGTCCGGCGAACTACCCGGCGGCGCCTCCCGGCAGAGCGGCGCGATCGTCATCGAGCAGCAGGACGCCGAAGTGGCCGCCCAAAGCTCGCTGAAGCTCACCCAGCCGTTCCCGCAGCGGTATGAGCAGACCATGGTGCTGAGCTTCACCATGAAGATCGTCCAGCCGGGCGCTCGGATCGACCAGCCGCTGGTGCTGACCACGAAGGAACCGGCGGTGCTGGTCGGCCACATCAGCCAGTTCCCGCCGAAGGGCGATCTCTACCAGCTGCAGAACCCGGTCGACCTGGTGCTGCCGGGCGACCCGGGCACCACCATCGCCACGATCCAGGCGTTCCCGGTCCGGGTGGGCGGCCTCGGCTGAGGTCCCCGCGCTGCCCGAGGCGGGTCAGCTCCAGGGCACGGTGGCTTGGAGCACCGCCTCGGTCAGCGCCTCCGTGCGGAACCGCGTCACTTCCTGGTACTCGGGATCCGCGACCATCCGGCTGAACGCCGCCCGATCCGGGTACCGGACGATCACCACCGCGTCCCAGCTCTGCCCGTCCTCCGCCACGAGCACGGTGGACCCCGTACCCGCGTAGAGGATCTCCGCGCCGTAGCGGGCCAGGAACTTTTCCCGCAGGAGACGCGCGTACTCCTCGTAGGACTCGAGCCCGCCGTCGGCGAACCGCAGCAGGTTCAGCATGACCACCGGCCCGCCGGGGTCCTCCGCGAGCAGTCGTTTCAGGTCAGCACCCCGGGGATCGATCGCCATACCGCCATCATGCTGGCAAACCGGCTCGAGCGCATCGGCAAGATCACCAGCCGACGGCGGTCAGCGCAGCGCGGCGGAGACCGTCGGCACCACGTCGGTGATGTCCAGCAGCTCCACGTGCTGCGCGTGCGTGGCGGTGAACTCGCGCAGCGGGATGGCCGAGGTCCCGTAGCGGTGGGTGAACCGGTGTTGCAGGTGCGGTGAGGAGCGCCCGAGCAGTTCCCCGACCGGGCTGGTGCTCGTGCGCAGGAACCGCGCCGGTTCGGTGCCCACCGCCCAGAGTTCGGGACGTCGTCCGCTGCCGTCCATGGCCAGGTGCACCAGGTCGGCGACGAGGGCCCGCTTGCGCACCACGTCCCCGCCCGACCACACCGCGACCTTGAACTCCGCGACCCGGCGGTTGGTCGCCAGGTCGAACAACCTGGCCGGGTCGTTGCCAGGGCCGAGTGACGGCCGCTCGGTCACGGTTTCGCCGTCCTCCAGGATCACGGGCAGGGCCAGCGCGATGACGGTGGCGTGGATGACGTCGCTGACCCGGCCCACGTTGGTCCGCACGATCAGCGCGGCCTCCAGGAGGTCCGAGGTGAGGCCGGCGGCGTTCCCGATCGCCTCGGCACGATGCGCGTCGACGCCGACCAGCGCGTGTTCCAGTGCGCCGACACCCTCGGTCAGCGGGGCCTGGCGCAGGAACGCGACCAGTGTGGCGAACGCGGCGCCCGCCTCCTCGACGCTGACCTGGGCGGCTTTCCGGGCGGCCGGACGGCGAGCGGGGACCCCCGCGGGACGGGTTCGCTGGCTGGTGACCAGGCCGAGCCTGCGGAACTGCAGGAGGGCGGCGTGTGAGGTGAACTCCGTGCGGTGGATCCCCAGCGCCGCCTCCAGTGCCTGCTTGACCGGGAAGCGCACCCCCTCGACTTCGACCCAGTGGGTGCGGATCTCCTCCGGCAGCCGATGCCGGAGCCGTTCGGTCACCACGTCCGCACTCAGGGCGAAATCCTGGCCACTGAGGACGAAACGCACGTCGATGTGCTGTTCACCGGAAGCGTCCACCGGTAGAGATCGGTCGCGGCCCGGCCGATGTCACAACGACCGGTCCGGCGCCGGTCAACGCGGGCGTGGGGGGGAGGCGGTGGGCGAGCAGGGCGAGGCGGACTCGGTTGTCCGCGCCGGTTTTGGTCATGAGGCTGGTGATGTGCGTCTTCACCGTGCTGACGGCCACGCGCAGGCGGGCGGCGATCTCCGCATTGGACAGTCCGTCCGCCACGAGGGCGAGCACGTCCCGTTCCCGCTCGGTCAGGTCCACCACCTCTTCCGGCTTCTGGTGCGCGCCAACGGCTTTGCGCACCAGGCGCCGCAACACCCGCGGGCTGAACGGCGACTCCCCCGCGGCGGTGCGGCGGATCGCGTCGAGCAGTTCCTCCGGCGGCGCGTCCTTGGTCAGGAACCCGTGCGCACCGGCGGCCAGCGCCGGGTACACGTGCTCGTCGTCGTCGAACGTGGTCAGCACCAGTATCCGGACCGCGGGCCGCGCGGCGGCGATCTGCGCGGTGGCGGTGATGCCGTCCACGCCGGGCATCCGGAGGTCCATCAGCACCACGTCCGGCGTCACCAGGCCCGCCTGGCGGATGGCTTCCTCGCCGTTCTCCGCCTCACCGACGACGTCCAGGTCCGGGCAGTCCTCGCACAGCATCCGCAGGCCCGCACGCACCAGTCGCTGATCGTCGACGAGCAGTACGCGGATCACGGCTCGCCTCCCGACGGGATCGTCACCTGCAGGTTCCAGCCGCCATCCCGGCCGCTCGCGGTGACGCGCCCGCCCAGCAGTTCGACGCGTTCGCGCATGCCGACGAGCCCGAATCCCGGCGCGCCGGACGAGGCACCGGTCCCGTCGTCGGTGACCGCGATCCGTGTGGCGTGGTCGTCGGCTCGCACGGTCAGTGTCGCGTGCGGGCCGCCGTGCTTCACCACGTTCGTCAAGCCTTCCTGCACGACCCGGAGCACCGCCAGGCGCCGGATCGAGTCGAGGCCCGCCACGGACGGGTCGATCTCCGCGTCGAGCGCCACGCCCGCCGCGCGAGTGCGTTCCACGACGGCGGTGAGCGCGGCAGGCAACCCGTCCTCGTCGGCGAGCGAGGCACCGGCCGCGTTGCCCTCGGTCGTCGCCGCCGGGTCCCGCAGCACGGTCATCAGCCGCTTCAGGTCGCCCAGTCCGGCACGGGTGGTGGCGTGTGCCTGTGCCAGCGCCTCGTCCACGCGCGGGTCGCTGCCGTGCAGGGCGTGGCGGGCGGCACCGACCTGCACGGCGACCGACGCCAGGTGGTGCGCCATCAGGTCGTGCAACTCGCGGGCGATCGCCGTGCGCTCGGCGACCCTGGCGGCCAGGACGGCTTCCTCGCGGCGGCGATCCGCCTCCAGCGCGACACCCAGCACCGACCGGATGTACAGGCCGAGCAGCACCGGCGGCGCGGCGGTCAGCAGCAGCGACGTGGGGGTCAGCAGCGGGTCGAACGCCGGTGCGTACAGCCACAACTGCGCCGCGGCGAAGGCCGCGGTGCCGCACAGGGCGGGCCACCGCCCGCGCCGGATCCACAGCTCCCCCAGCGTGATCATCGTGAGCACGAACATCACCGGCATCGCGGCCTGCACGGCCCCGCCGGCGGTGGCGAGCAGCAACGCCGACTGCGCGACGGTCGTGGTCAGCGGCAGCCACGCCCCGGCGCCGGTCAGCACGGCGGCGGTGAGGCCGAGCACCCAGTCCAGGGAGGTCACCGGCACCGGCCCGTGCAGCACGGCCAGGTCGACGGCCGTCACGAGCACGGGCAGCACGCGCACCGGAAGCCACTTCGTGGTCGTCACGCCCCGACAGTAGATCCGCGCCGGGGTCGCTCGCCTCCTACCGCGGTAGGAGGCGAGCACTGGCCTTGCGCAGGAGGTGACGCGCGGTCTCCCAGACCACTGTGGACCGCATGAAAATCCGTCTGTTGCTCCTGTCCACCGCCGTGGCCGGATCGGTGGTCGCGCTGCCCATGCCGGCCGTCGGATGGACTGCCTGCGCCGAGTCCGCGTCGTGCACCGAGGTCGAAGTCCCGGTCGACTGGGCCGAGCCCGACGGCGACCGGTTCACCATGGCCGTCGCCCGGCACGCGGCCACCGGTGAGAAGCAGGGCACGATCGTGTACCTGCCCGCCGGGCCGGGCAGCTCCGGTGTCGACGCGGTCACCAACGAAGAAATCCTGAGTGTCCTGCTGCCGCCCGAGGTCGTCGAGCACTTCGACGTGGTCAGCTTCGACCCGCGCGGGGTCCGCCGCAGTTCGCCGGTTATCTGCGACTCGGCGTTGGTGGCCACTTTGGACCGTCCGGAACCACGCAGTCAGGCCGAATTCGAGGGACTCCTGTCCGCACAGGCAGCTGTCGGCGCGGACTGCCGTCAGCGGACCGGCCCGGTTTTCGACCACCTCGACAGCACGCAGGTGGCACGAGATGTCGACGCGTTGCGCAGCGTGCTCGGCGAGGAGAAGTTGAACCTGTACGCGTTGTCGTACGGGACCGTGGTGGGCCAGATGTACGCGGAGCAGTTCCCCGAGCGGATCCGGACCATGGTGCTGGACGCGGTGTACGATCACAGCGTCGATTCCGGCCGGTTCGCCGTGACCGGAGCGCTGGCCGGGCAGGAGTCGTTCGACCGGTTCGTCGAGTGGTGTGACGCCGACGCCGCGTGCGTGCTGCACAACACCGACGTCCGCTCCCGGCTCGCCGCGTTGTACGACCGCGCCGAAGCGGGCACCCTGCCGGACCCGGAAGCACCGGCCGAGTTCATCGATCCGGCAGCCCTCACCAGCCGGATCGTTTCGCCGTTGACCCGCCCGGACCTGCCCGCGGTGGCCGCCGAAATCGCGCGCCTCGAAGCGGCTCACACCGGTCAGCAACTCGCGGCGACCACGCCGCTGCCCATCTTCCTGCAGTGCGCCGACAACCGGAACGACCTCGCTTCCTACGCCGACGTCGAACGGCTGGCCGCGCGAACTCGGGCGGTAGCCCCGGATGTGCGCTCCTCGGCCTACGACATCGCGACGCTGTGCATCAATCCACCGGTACCCGCGAGCAACCCGCAACGCCCGCTCGACGTGGACGACGTGCCGCCGATCATGGTGCTGAACGCGCGCTACGACGCCTCCACGCCACACCAGGGCGCCCGGCACGTCGCCGAGCAGCTGCCCGGCTCGGTGTTCGTCACCTACGACGGCATGGGTCACGGCGCCGCCACCCGGTCCGCGTGCACGCGGCAGCTCGTGCAGCGGTACTTCAGCGACACCACGCTGCCCGCGCCGGACAGCCACTGCCCGGCCTGACGCGGCGGTGTCGGTTTCGTCCAAGACCTCTCCGCCGTGCCGACCCTAAAGTGGCCTGGACCGGTTGGCCGGGCGGCCTCGCCGCCTTTTTCGAAGGAGCACTTTTGACGCGTGAACTGATCTACACGGGCTTCATGTCGCTGGACGGCGTGGTGGATTCGCCCGGCGGCAAGGTGGAGGGGCACCGCAGCGGCGGCTGGGTGCTGGAGACGGAGTTCGTGGCCGAGGCCTACTCGCTCAAAGGCGAGGAACTCGAAGAGACGACCGCGCTGATGTTCGGCCGCCGGAGCTTCGATGCCTTCGCGACTACCTGGCCCGACTCGGAGGACCACGTCGCGTACAAGGAACTGCCGAAGTACGTCGTCTCGACGACCTTGACCGAGGACGCGCTGGTCGAGGGCTGGGGGCCGATCACGATCCTGCGGTCGGCCGAGGACGTGGCGAAGCTGAAGCAGTCCGACGGCGGCGCGATCTTCATCCACGGCAGCGCCGAACTCGCGCGGCGCCTGTCGGAGGCCGACCTGATCGACCGGTACCACCTGCTGGTGTTCCCGGTACTGCTGGGCGCGGGCAAGAGCGTGTTCAGCGGGGAGGACCGCGACAAGCAGAACCTGCGGCTGCGGGACTCAGCCGCCTACGCCAACGGGGTCACCAAGCTGGTCTACGACGTCGTGCGCTGAACCGGGATCGAGGGCGATCGCGCCATCGCCCTCACCGGCGCGCAGTTGCTGCGCCGTCCGGCCGACGTACCGCCGCAGGGCGCGAGCGAGGTGCGGTTCGTCGTAGTAGCCGAGCTTGCCTACCACGTCGGTCGTCACCACACCCGAGGCCAGCAGTACCGCGGCCGCGCGGATGCGTTCGATCTGCCGGACGGCGCCTCGGGTGAGGCCGGTCGCCGCCCGGAAGCGGCGTTCCACCGTCCGTTCCGAGACGGCTGGCCGATAGCCACGGCAGATGTCGGCGACCATCGGATCGCGGGTCACGGTCCCGTGCCGGGCGAGCCGCTCGACGAGCGCCTCGGCGTCATCCGCGCCGGGCATCTCCCAGCGCTGACCGTCGAGCCAGAACTTCCGGCTGGTCACGTCGGGCAGGACGATCCCACTGTCCACCATGGCCGGTGCGGGCACGGCCCGCAGCGAGGTGCCGACGGCGAACTGGATGCCCACGAACGTCGCGTCCTCCGGCACCGGCGCGGTCCCGGCCCGCGTCTCCGGCCCGGTGACGGCCGCGTAGGTCAGGCCCCGCATCCGCCAGAACACCAGCCCCCACGTCTCGGTGGCGACCGACGTCATCTCCGAGACCTGCTCGCTCCGGCACGTCCACACGGTGTCCACCCACCCCGAATCGGACGAGCGCGTCTCGAACCGCAGTCCCACGTTTCCCTCCCGGTCCGGCCAGGCGCCGATCCTAGGACGACCGCCGCCCGCGCCGCGGTGGGCCCGGACCAGTCCACGGCCTTCGCCGGAGCGACGGTGAGCGCACGGGGTCATTGCGGAGCGGGCGGGGACGCTCTACGGTAGCGGAACTAGAACAGGTTATAGTTTTGCTGGCGCGCCGGACCGAGGAGCGGACATGGTGAAGAGGGCACCGCGGGGCGACGAGGCGGACTACATCGTCGTCGGGTCGGGGAGCTCGGGGGCGGCGATCGCGGGCAGGCTGGCCGAGTCCGGGGCCAGCGTGATCGTGCTGGAGGCGGGCAGGACCGATCAGCGGCTGCTGGTCAGGAAGCCGGGACTGGTCGGGCCGATGCACGCGGTCCCCCAGCTCAAGAAGCCCTTCGACTGGGGCCTGTACTCGGTGCCGCAGAAGCACGCCCTCGATCGCCGGATGCCGGTGCCGCGCGGCAAGGTCGTCGGCGGCTCCAGCTCCATCAACGGCATGGTCTACGTCCGCGGCAACCGCGCCAACTTCGACGACTGGGCCGCCGAGGGCAACACCGGCTGGGACGCCGACAGCGTCAACGCGGCGTACAAGCGCATGGAGGACTTCGAGGACGGCGAGAACACGTTCCGGGGCGCGGGCGGCCCGATCCGGATCACCCGCAACAAGATCCCCCAGGAGGGGTCGCTCCAGTTCGTCCAGGCCACCGCCGACACCATCGGCTGCAAGATCCTCGACGACTACAACGCCGAATCGCAAGAAGGCGTCAGCCGGATGCAGCAGAACGCCGCCGACGGCCTGCGCTACAGCGCCTCACGCGGCTACATCCACGACCTCGCTCCCCGGACGTTGCAACTGCAGTCCGGCGTGCTGGCGCGGAAGGTGCTCATCGAGAACGGCCGCGCGACCGGCGTGGAGGTCGTCGACGCCGACGGCACCCGGCGCACGCTGCGTGCTGGCAAGGAGGTCATCCTCTCCGCCGGGTTCGTCGGTTCGGCGCAGTTGCTCATGCTGTCCGGCATCGGCCACGCCGAACACCTGCGGGGCCACGGCATCGACGTGGTCGCGGACCTGCCCGTCGGCGACAACCTGCACGACCACATGTTCCACGCGCTGACCTTCCACGTGTCGTCGAGCCGGAACACCGGCACACCGCCGTACTTCGCCCGCGGCCTGGCCAGGGAACTGATGCGGCCCGGCACCACGTTCCTGGCGAACTCGGTGTTCGAAGCGGTCGCGTTCCTCAGGACCTCCCAGGCCGGCGCGGTCCCCGACCTCCAGTTGCACCTCCTGCCGTGGGCGTACGTCTCCCCCAACCAGGACGCGCCGATCCGGCACGACGTCGACAAGCGGCCCGCGCTCACCGTGCTGGTGACGCTGATCTACCCGAAGAGCCGGGGCACGCTCCGGCTCGCCTCGGGCGATCCCTCGGCGCCCCCGCTCATCGACCCCCAGTACCTCGCCGACCCGGCCGACCTCGAAGTGCTCGGCGAAGGTTCGGAGATGGCGCGCGAGATCTTCGCCTCGGGCGCGTTCCAAGGCGCGGTCAAGGAGGAAATCCACCCCGGCAAGGACCTGCGGGGTCAGGAGTTGCGCGACGCGATCCTCAACCGCGCGACTTCGGTGTACCACGGCGTCGGCACCTGCCGGATGGGCGTCGACGAACTCGCGGTCGTCAGCCCCGACCTCAAGGTCCGCGGGGTCGACGGGCTGCGGGTCTGCGACGCCTCCATCATGCCGTCGATCACCGGCGGCAACACGAACGCGCCCAGCATCATGATCGGCGAGATGGGCGCGCGGCTCGTCCTCGGCGACGACCGAGTCCACTGACCGGGAGAAGTCCATGACCGTCACCCCGCTCGCGCTCACCCGTCCGGCGTCGGCCACCGACGCGCTCCTGCGGCGGCTCGTCGCCAGGGTGCCCGGCTCGTCCGGCGCGACCTGGCAGCTCACCGAGGTCTACACCGGCGACACCCTCGTCGAGCTCCCGCAGTCGACGCCCGCCGACATCGAGCAGGCGTTCACCGTCGCCCGCGCGGCGCAGCGGAAGTGGGCGGCCACCCCGCTGAAGGAGCGCCTGGCGGTGTTCAAGCGGGCGCACGCGATCTTCGTCGACCACGCGCGGACCGTCGCCGACCTCATCCAGGTCGAGAGCGGCAAGAACCGGCAGATGGCGATCGAGGAGACCTGCGACCCGGTGATGGTGATGAGCCACTACCTCAAGCGGGCCACCAGGTTGCTGGCGCCGACCAAGCGCGGCGGGCCGGTGCCCTTCCTGACGACGTCGACCGAGATCCGGCAGCCCAAGGGCGTCGTGGGCATCATCGCGCCGTGGAACTTCCCGTTCGCCACCGGCATTTCCGACGCCGTCCCGGCGCTGATGGCCGGCAACGCGGTGGTGCTCAAGCCCGACAACAAGACCGCGCTCTCGCCGCTCTACGGCATCCAGATGCTGGAAGAAGCCGGGCTGCCGGAGGGCTTGTTCCAGGTGGTGTGCGGCGAAGGCCCCGACGTCGGCCCGACGCTCATCGACCAGGCCGACTACGTGATGTTCACCGGCTCCACGGCCACCGGCCGGGTGATCGGCGAGCGGGCCGGGCGCAACCTCATCGGCTGCTGCCTCGAACTCGGCGGCAAGAACCCGATGATCGTGCTCGAGGACGCCGACCTGGCGGAAACCGTGCAGGGCGCGGTCTTCGGCGCCTTCGGCAACACCGGGCAGATCTGCATGCACATCGAACGGATCTACCTGCCGGCCTCGCGCTACGACGAGTTCAAGAACGCGTTCGTGGCCAAGGCCGAAGCGCTCGACGTCCGCGCCGCCTACGATTTCGGGCCGGAGATGGGCTCGCTCGTCTCCGTCGACCACCTGCGCCGTGTCCAGTCGCATGTGGACGATGCCGTGGCCAAGGGTGCCACCGTCCTCTGCGGCGGCAAGGCGCGACCGGACCTCGGCCCGGCGTTCTTCGAGCCGACGATCCTCGAAGGCGTCACGCAGGACATGGTCTGCGGGGTCACCGAAACCTTCGGACCCGTTGTGGCGCTGCACGAGTACGACACCGTCGACGAAGCCGTCGCGCTGGCCAACGACACCGACTACGGCCTCAACGCGTCGATCTGGGGCAGCGATCTCGGCGCGGCGCGTGCGGTCGCCGCCCGCCTGGAATCCGGCAACGTCAACATCAACGACATCCTCGCCACCGCCTACGCCGCCAAGGGCACCCCGTCCGGCGGGGTCAAGAGCTCCGGCGTCGGTGCCCGGCACGGTGACCAGGGCCTGCTCAAGTACACCGACGTGCAGAACCTGGCCGTGCTGAAGAAGCAGGTCATGGGACCGCGCCCCGGGCAGGACCACGAGAAGTACGTCAAGAGCATGCTGTCCGGGCTGAAGATGATGCGGAAGTTCCGCATCCGCTGATCCTCGGGTCCTCAGTGGTCCGGTTGCAGGATGGTCGAGACCACCCGGCGGGCCGCGGCGGCGAAGCGGCCGGGGGTGACCGACGGCATGCTGGTGACGATGAGCAGGAGCGTGCTGCTCATCGGGAACACGCCCACGCAGCCCCGTTCGGCTTCGAAGACCGTGGACTGCAGGCGGCCCTGTGACACCAGGCCGCTGAAGTGGTCACCGATGCTGGCCGCGGCGGCGGCCAGCGCGGAACCGTGCAGGGCGATCGTGGCCTCGCCGTCGCCTTCGGTGCGGGAGCCGCTGTCCGCGGCGATCACCAGGCCGTCCCGGCTGGTCATCACCGCGTGCCGCACGTCGTCGACCTCGGCGCACGCGCGGTCCAGCAACTCCCCGACCACCTGGGGGTCGCGCAGCCGGATCTCCCGGCGCTGCGTCTCGGCGCTCATACCGTGATGGCCTGCTCGAGCCGGCGGAGCTGGTGCCTGGCCAGCGCGAGGTTCGCGCGCGACCGGTCGAGCACGAGGTAGAGGAAGAGCTTCTCGCTGGGCGTGTGCCGGTCCAGCGGCATGATGATGTGGTACTGCGAGCCCAGCGTGATGAGGATGTCCTCGATGACCTCTTCCAGCTGCATGGTCTCGATGGCCCGCAGTTTCGCGCGCACGACGTCGGTGTTCACCGCACCGGCCACCTCGAGGTCGAGCAGCGCGTTGCCGCCCTGCTGCCCCAGCACCATGCCGCTCTGGTAGTCCACGAGCGCGATGCCCAGCGCACCGTCCACCGCCATGGCACCACGCAAAGCCTCGTCGATCTTCATCCTCGCCCAGCCCAGCTTCCCTGATCGACCGGAGCGCGCACCGCGGCCCGGGAGTCGGATTCGTGCGACCGGCGGCAGACCACGCACCAGTGAAGGTGTTCCCTGCAGGCTCCCCAGAGCGGCCGACAACCGAGTCCGAAGTGTAGCAACGGCGCACCGGCCAGACCAGAGCGAAGATCACCGGAAAATAATGTCCGGAATGGACGAACGCATCGGCATGATCCACCGGCGCCCGGAAGTACACTGTGGAATTTCCGATGAGTGGGAAGTGCACCGGATACCGGGAGAAGGCCGTGAATGTCCCAGCGCCGGGCCACCTGGTTCGAGGATGACCGCGGGTTTCGCCGGTATTTACCGCCGATGAACGGTGGATGGACAACGAGCGGAACACGCGGAAGCGGTGCCGCGGGTCGGGTATTTTCCCGGTATCGGGCAAGGAACCGCGAAAAGTCTCGAGCGGAAATGGTGACGGCGCAGCGGACGAGGGAACCGGTCGAAGCGGGCGAACCGAATGATGCCGGACCGCCGCGGCGGGAGTCGCTGCGGGCACTGGCCCGGCGGCGACGGCGGTCACTGGGCAGGCACACCGGCATCCAGTACTGGCTGCGGGTCCGCGGTTACTACATCCTCGCCTTCTTCGCCGGGCTGTTCGTGCTCAACGCCGCGGTCTTCGGCGGCCGGGTCGCCTACGACGTCAGCGTCCAGATCACCTCACCGTGGGAGACCGCGAACGCGTGGCTGGCGCTGCCGTTGTCGATCTCGGGCTGGCTGGTGGTGACCGGGTTCGCCGGCGCGGTGGCCGGGTACGTGGTCACCGAGGTGACCGACAACCGCAACATCCGCAACCTGCGCGGGCGCCAGGCCACCCGGCGGATCGGGCCCATCCCCCTGCTCGACCGCCTGCAGTACGGCAAGCACGGCTTCGAGGTCCCGCACTACTTCGGGATCCGGTTCGTGCTGCGCCACCAGGGCAACTGGCGGACCGCACAGGACCACTGGGAGCTCATCGTCGAGCAGTTCCTCAACGCCGAAGCCAACCGCGGCAAGGGACCGAAGCAGGTCATGTGGGAAGCCGTCCTCGAAGCCTCCTACGTGCTGGACGGCATGTCCGGCCGGTGCCCGGAGTGCGCCAAGCCGCCGCGTGGCGGGGAAAGCGGTACCGATGCCGGAGACTGACCCGGCCACGCGCCGGACCGTGGACGAAGTCGCCAGAGACCTGCACGACGTCGCCTACCCGGACCGGGACCCCGCGTGGGTCCGGGAGCAGGTGGCCATCGCCGAAGCACGGATCAGCCGGGCCAAGCAGGCGCAGCCTTCGACGGCCGCGGGCGCGCGCCGCCTGTCCGACGCGGTGGTCAACCGTGCCGCGCCACGCAGGCGCAGCACCCGCCAGCGCGTCGCCTTCGCCGCGGTGGCGGCGGTGGCGGCCGTGCTGGGTGTCACCGAACGGCAGTGGGTCGCCGAGGCGGCGATCAGCCCGGTCGGCATCGCCGGTCTGCTCGCCGCGGCGGCCGCCGCGGTCGTCGGCACGGTCGTGTCCTTCGTGCGGTCGCGGCGGGAGCGGGTGCTGTCCTGCCGGATCCGGATCGACGCCCCGTTCGGCGTCGACATCGGGGAGACCGTCCGGCTGGAGGGCGAACAGCACGCGGTGACCGATCCCGGCGTGGTGGTCGTCCGGATCAAGAGCACCGGGGGCAGGCCGGTCGATCCGGAGGACTACGTGTCCCCGCTCAGCCTGCACTTCCCCGGCCGCAAGGTGGTTTCGGCCGACGCGACCGAGTTCGAGCCCGAGGAGCTGCAGCGGGTGCTGGCCGGGCTGGCGGACTTCACCATCGAAGGCGACCGGATGAAGCTGCCACCGGTCGGGCTCAAGCCGGACCACTCGTTCAAGCTGGTGATCGTGCTGTCCGGCACCAAGCCCGGGGCCAAGCACCAGGTGGTGGTCGAGGGCGGCCTGCGCGACGGCCGGATCACCACGCACGAAGGCCGGGAGAAGATCCGGCCGCAAACCCTGGTGTGGGGTGGGCTGACCGCGCTGTGCGCCGGGGCGTTCGCCGTGGTGCTGCTGCTCAACAACGTCACGCCGTTCACCAAGCTCCCCGAGGGCGTGGTGTGCGCACCCGGCTCGCTGACGGTCGAGGGCTCGACCGCGTTCGGCCGGGCCGCGACGGAACTGGCCGGGTCGTACGGCGCGTACTGCCCGGAGGCGTCGGTCAAGGTCCGCACGCCCGGCAGCCGGGAAGGCCTGGAGCGGCTGCTGACCGCCGCCGAGAACGGGACCCAGCAGCTCGCGCTCTCCGACGGCCGGTTCGACGAGCCGCAGTTCGGCGGGCTGGCGGCGGAGCCGGTGGCGATCGTGCCGTTCACCTTCGTCGTCAGCGACGACGTGCCGATCGACTCGATCTCCACCGCGGACGCCCGGCGCGTCTTCACCGGCGCCGCACGGACCTGGAGCGACATCACCGGAAATCCGCGTGACACCGGCGAAATCCGCGTGGTCGGCCGCTCCACCGACTCGGGAACCCGCCAGGCGCTGGAACGGTACGTGCTCGGCAGCACCCCCGGTGCCCCGGTCAAGCAGGCGGACGCCACGTCGGACTCCTGCCGGGAACGGCTTCCGGGCGTCCCGTCACAGCTGCCGATCGTCTGCGAACAGGGTTCGACCGGCGATGTGCTCGACCGGGTGGCCAACCTCGACGACGCGATCGGGTACGCGGGCGTGTCCGAAGTAGACCAGGCCGCCGGGGTGAAGAAGATCGGCCTGGACGGGCGAGCCGGGACGCTCGACGACCTGCACGACCACGGCTATCCCTTTTGGACGGTCGAGTACGTGTACAGCCATTCCGGCTCCGAGCCGGGATCGTTGTCCGGCCTGTTCAAGAGCTTCCTGCACGCGCCGGAGGGCCGCAGCGCGCTCGCGGGTTTCCAGTTCTACTCCTGCGCCGGTGACGCGGCGGCGCTGTGCCCACTCAGGTAGGGGCCCACTCAGGTAAGGCCCAGCAGGGCCGGGTTCGTGGCCAGGGCACGCCACCGCCCGGCGGGATCGGCCACCAGTTTCCGTTCGGTGAGGTCGAGCAGGCCGCAGACGCTGCTCACCTCCGCGACCACCACGCCGTCCTGCCGGTGTAGTTGCTGGAATATGCGGGAGGTTCGGCCGCCGGGCCATTCGTACACCGAGGTGATCGTGACGCTGTCGGCCGCGTGCAGTTCCGCCAGGTGACGAATGGTCGTTTCGAGGTTGACCGGCCCCAGACCGTGGGCGCGGAACACTTCCAGGTCGGCACCGGCCGCGACGGCGGTGACCCACCGGGCATGGTCGGCGTAGGTGAGGTAGGCGGGCCCGCGCACGTGACCGTTGGTGTCCAGGTCGTCACTGCGGACGGGCAGCGTTATCGGCTCCATGGGCCGACCTTCGCCGCTCAGGGCGTGGCCGTCTGGTCGATTCCGGCCACACCGCTGTGACGCGCGTAACCCGCCACCAGCCGGGCGGGCGAGGACCCGGACAGGCGGACGCACTCGTGGCCGAGGTGCGACTGGTCGGCGTACCCGAGGTCCGCGGCCACCGAGGACAACTCCGCCCGTCCGGCCGCCAGGTCGCCGAGCCGGCGCACGAACCGGGAGAACCGCAGTACCCGCTGGACTTCCTTCGGACCGCATCCGGCAGCGGTGTGCAACCGCCGCCGCAGCGTCCGTTCGCTCAGGCCGAGCCGGTCCGCCACGAGGCCGACCCTGGCTCCCGGATCGGTCAGTTCCCGCACCAAGGCGGGCAGTACCGGATCCGGCCGGAACCCGTCGCGCAGCCGCCGCACGACGAAACGTTCGAGTACGACGCGCTTTTCGGCGGAGGTGACGGCCTCTCGCAATTCGGCTCCCGTGCGCGAGGCTGCCGGAAGGGGCTCGGACAAGGCGGCAGGCCCCAGCACTCCGCCCACGACTCCGCAGTGCAGCCGGAGGCCGACCGGATTCACCGTGGCCGACAACGGAATCCGCACCGGCACCAAGCCCGTCGTCAGGAGCAGCCGTTCACCGTCCCACGAAAGGTCGGCGCACCCGTCCGGTAGCACACGTATTTCTCGCGACCAGCCCGGAACGCCCTCCCAGGTGCACTGGGCGACGCCGGACAGCGCCGCGGACGGCGGGAACTCCCGGTAGTGGGACAACCGCCGTCCACCGGGCGCGGCCGCGGAAAACCGCAGTGGAACCCCCATGGCGGCGATTGTGCCATCCCCTCAGGCGCGTTGGAGTTCCTCGACAGTGGATTTCAGACCCGCCATCGCCGCGATGTGGAGCCGCGGGCCGTAGGAAACCCGGGCCACGCCCAGTTCCCGGAGCGCGGCCAGGTCCAGCTCGTCGCCGGTGTTGCCGTTGACCGGCCCCGGCAGTTCGGTGACCAGCGCGGCGAGATCGGCCTTCCGGCGCACGCCGATCGGGTACAGGCAGTCGGCCCCGGCTTCCCGGTAGAGCCGCCCCCGCCGGATCGTCTCCGCCAGCCGGTCCGCTTCGGCGATGCCCCGGCCGGGCAGGAAGGCGTCGATGCGGGCGTTGAGCACGATCGGCACTCCGGCTTCCTCGGCGGCGGCGCGCACGCCCGCGAGCCACTCGGCGTGCGCACCCGCCTCGGCCAGGCCACCGGACCGGTGATCGGTGTCCTCCAGGTTGGCGCCGACCGCGCCGGTCTCCAGCAGGCGGTCCACCAGTTCGCGCGGCCGCATGCCGTATCCCGCCTCGGCGTCGACGGTGACCGGCACGGATACCGCGCGGGCGATGCGCCCGGCCGCGGCGAACATCTCCTGCCACGGCGCCCCTTCCCCGTCCGGGTGGCCGAGCGTCGCCGAGACGGCGGCGCTGGCCGTGGCGATCGCGGCGAAACCCACGTCGGCCACGGTCTTGGCGCTGGCCGCGTCCCACACGTTCGGCAGCACGAGCAGGTCCCCGGTGTGCAGCTCGCGGAGCCGCCCGGCAAGGTCCTTCAGTTCGGTCATCGGTGGTCCTCCACATCGGAAAACAACATCAAGCGGACAGGGAACTGGCTGGTCGCGGCGGTACGGCCGTGGTGGCCCGCTGCCTGCCGGGCATGCCGAGGGCGATCAGCAGGCCGGCGAAGGCGAAGGCCGCGACCGAACCCATCGCGGCGGTGAAGCCGGTGGTGAACTCCTCGGGCGAGGCGTAACTCCCGGCGGCCGCGAAGACGGCCACCGCGACCGCCACGCCGAACACCCCGCCGAGGATCCGCAGCATCATGAACACGCCCGACGCCTGGCCGATCTCGGCCGGGCGCACCGCCGCGACCACCGACTTCTGCGCGGCGGGCATGGCCATGGTCAGTCCGACACCGCCGGCGATCAGCGCGGGCAGCAGTTCGCCGTAGCCGGTGCCGGGTCCGGCGACGACCGCGATCCACGCCGATCCGGCGGTCTGGAGCAGCAGTCCGCCCACCACGAACCGCCGCTCGCCGTACCGGTCGGCCAGTGCACCGGCGATCGGCGCGCACACCATCAGCGTCGCGGTCCACGGCATCAGCCGCAGCCCTGCGCCCAGTGCGTCGGTGCCGTGCACGGTCTGGAAGTACTGCGCGAGGAAGAAGAGCGTCCCGTACAGCGAGGCGAACACGCAGAAGTTCGCCGGGTTGGCCGTGGCGAACGCCCTCGCCCGGAAGAACCGCATCGGCAGCATCGGTGTCGCCGTGCGCTGCTCCCAGCGCACGAACACGACCACCAGCGCGAGGCCGCCCAGCAATGCACCGAGCACCTCCGCGCTGGTCCAGCCCGCCGCGTTGCCGCGCACCAGCGACCAGACCACGCCGAAGGCACCCGCGGTCACCAGTGCCACCCCGGGCAGGTCGAACCGGCTGTTCGGGCCGACGCTTTCGGCCACGCGCCGCGCGGTCAGCGCGATGGCGACCAGGCCGATCGGCAGGTTCAGCCAGAAGATCCACTGCCACGCCAGCCCCTGCGCGACGACCCCGCCGACGAACGGGCCGCTGAACGTGGCCAGGCCGGTGATGCCCAGGTACAGCCCCATCGCCCGGCCCCGCTGCGGGGGCGGGAACGCCGCGCTGATCAGGGTGAGCGACAGCGGCAGCACCATCGCCGCGCCGACGCCCTGCAACGCCCGGGCGGCGATCAGGGTGCCGATGTCCGGGGACAGCGCGCAGGCCGCCGAAGCGACGCTGAACAAGGCCAAACCGGTCGTGAACACCCGGCGGCGGCCGAAGCGGTCACCGAGCGCCGCACCGGTCAGGAGCAGCACGGCGAAGGCCAGGTTGTAGGCGTTGACCGTCCATTCGAGCGCTTCGACCGACGCCGTCAGATCCGCCCGGATCGTGCTCAGCGCGGTGGTCACCACCAGGCTGTCCAGCGCCATCATGAACGAGGCCAGCGAAGCCAGCGCCAGCACCCACGCCTGCTTGGCGGTCATCGACGCCCCTCCCGCAGCGAGCGCGGCAGGCCGAAGACGGTCAGCAGCGAGTTGTCGAGGAACCGGGTCACCGCGGCGATCCGGTCGCCGGCCAGCGTCAGCACCACGACCCCGTGCGCGTGCAGGATCGGGGTGCGGGGATCGCTCTGGTAGCAGCCGAAGGCGGGCTGGCCGTTCGCGCGCGTCGGGATCAGCAGGAAGCGGGGGTCCTCGCGCAGCGCGACGGTGCGCAGGAAGTGCCCGATGGCGGCGGGACCCTGGTACTCCAGCGGCAGCGGGGGCATGGTCAGCCACGCGTCGTCGGTCAGCAGGGCCACGATCGCGTCGACGTCACCGCTTTCGAAGGCGCGGACGAAGTCGTCCACGATCCGGCGCTCCTGCGGTGATTCCGGCAGCGGAGCGCTTTCGCGATCGGCCAGCGGCAGCTCGTGGGCCAGCGTGTTCCTCGCCCGCTTCAGCGCGCTGGTCACCGCGCTCTCGGTGGTGTCGAGCATGCCGGCAACTTCGGCGGCCCGGAAGCCCAGCACGTCCCGCAGCACCAGGACGGCCCGCTGCTTCGGCGGCAACTCCTGGAGCGCGGCGAGGAAGGCCAGCGAGACCGACTCCCGCATCTCGTAGCGCGCCTCCGGCCCCGGCACGTGATCGGCGATCTCGTCGAGCATCATCTCGGGGTACGGCTCCAGCCAGCTCGGTTCCGGGCGGCGGTGCGACGGCTCGGGCAACGGCACCTCCGGCCGGTGGTCCGTGAGCGGACGGCGGGCCCCGGCACGCAGCGCGTTGAGGCAGCGGTTCGTGGCGATCCGGTACAGCCAGGTCCGCGGCGACGCGCGTTCCTCGAAGCCGCCGATCCCCCGCCACGCGGCCAGCAACGTCTCCTGCAGCAGGTCCTCCGCGTCCTGCACCGAGCCGAGGATGCGGTAGCAGTGCACGTGGAGCTCCCGCCGGTAGGGCTCGACGAGTTCGCGGAACGCCTGCCCGTCCCCGTTCCGCGCCCGTGCCGCCAGCGTCCCGGCCTCGGTCCCTCGCATGGTGACTCCTTCTCTCCCGTGGTGCCTTCTCACAGGTATGGACACCATCGGCGCCGGGAAAGGGTCGGCCGCGCGCAAAATCGGATGAGGCGCCGCAGCGGGGGCGGTAACCTCCGCGAGCATGGCACGGGACGGACGCGGTGTGACCGCGCAGAGCGAGGACTTCGCCGCCTGGTACAACGAGCTGGTCGTCAAGGCCGGGCTGGTGGACCGCGGCCCGGCCAAGGGCACCATGGTGATCCGGCCGTACGGCTACCGGCTGTGGGAGCGGCTGCAGGCCGAACTGGACCGCCGCATCAAGGACACCGGGCACGAGAACGCCTACTTCCCGCTGTTGATCCCGGAAAGCCACCTGCACCGCGAAGCCGAGCACGTCGAAGGGTTCGCCCCGGAGCTGGCGGTGGTCACCCACGCCGGGGGCAAGGAGCTCGAAGAGCCGCTGGTGGTGCGGCCGACCTCGGAAACGATCATCGGCGAGATGATGGCCAAGTGGATCACCTCGCACCGCGACCTGCCGCTGCTGCTGAACCAGTGGGCGAACGTGGTGCGCTGGGAGCTGCGGCCCCGGATGTTCCTGCGCACCACCGAATTCCTGTGGCAGGAGGGGCACACCGCGCACGCCGACGAGGCGGACGCCCGGCGTGAAACCATGCTGGCACTGGACATCTACCACGAGGTGGCCCGCGACCTGGCCGCTATTCCCGTGGTACCGGGGGAAAAGACGCCCGGCGAGCGCTTCGCCGGTGCCGTGTCGACGTTCACCATCGAGGGGATGATGCGGGACGGCCGCGCGTTGCAGGCCGGTACCTCGCACTACCTGGGCGTCAACTTCGCGAAGGCGTTCGGCATCCGGTACACCGGTGAAACCGGGCGGGAGGAGTTCTGCCACACCACCTCGTGGGGCATGACCACCCGGATGATCGGTGCCATCGCGATGACGCACGGCGACGACCGGGGCCTGGTGTTCCCGCCGCGGCTGGCGCCGTACCAGGTGGTGATCGTGCCGATCACCCGCGGCGGCGACGTGGCGGTCGAGGAAGCGGCCGGGGACCTGGCCCGGCGGCTCCGGGCGGCCGGTGTGCGGACCCACGTGGACGATCGGCCCCAGCTCAGCCCGGGGTTCAAGTACCACGAGTGGGAGCTGCGCGGGGTCCCGGTCCGGCTCGAACTCGGCCCCCGCGACCTGCGAGCCGGGACCGCGATGCTGGCGAAACGGCTCGGGGACGAGGGCAAGCGGGCGGTGCCGCTCGACTCACTCCCGGAGGTCATGCCCGGGATCCTGGACGAGTTCCAGGCTTTCCTGCTCGCGCGGGCGACCGAATTCCGCGACAGCCACACCGTCGAGGCCACCTCCTGGCCGGACTTCGCCGACGCCGTGTCCACCGGCTGGGCGCGCGCCCTGCACTGCGGCACGCGCGCCTGCGAAGAGGACATCAAGTCCCTGACGCCCGCCTCCCCGCGCTGCGTCCCCCTGGACGGCGAGGCCGCGCAAGGCCCCTGCGTCCGCTGCGGCGCGTCGTCGGCCTACGGCAAACAGGTCCTCTTCGGCCGCGCCTACTAACCCAAAGCGCCGCCGAACACCCCCGCGCGCCCACCTGAGCCTCCGAATGCTATGAGTGGGGCATTACTTGCGGTAAACGCTAGTAATGCCCCACTCATAGCATTCAGCCACCCGCCGGGGGGTGTCAGAGTTTTGCTTTCGGGCGGTTCGGGTTCTCCCAGAGGAGGTCGTGGGCGCCGGTCGGGTTGAAGGAGTTCGTCTTCGGGTCGAACTGCACGTCGTGGGTGTAGATGCGGTCGACGTTCGGGTTGTGCCGGAGGATGGGGAACTCCGTGAGGTCGAAGACGTTGTCCTGCCGCCGCGCGCCCTCGGCGCCGGTCACCAGCATCACGTGCACGTTCCCGCTGGTGTTCCGCGCGTACGCGGCCGAGGCGTCGTCCCAGATCGGCTTGTTGAACTCGCCCTTGTCCGTCCAGCCCGGCATCTTCATCCCGTTGCTGTCGAGCTTGCCCTCCAGCGTGGTCCCGCCGTGCTTGTTCGCGGTGTCGTTGGCCACGTCCATCACCGAGTGCCACTTGCCGTCCTCGCCCTTGCCGCCGCCCGACCAGAACCAGGCGCCGTTGGGGTCGGTCTTCAGCAGCTCCTTCAGCTGGGCGCTCTTCTTGAAGTACTCCTCCTCGGTGAGGTTGCGCAGGTCGATGACGCCCCGGTCGGTGTCCGGCTTGCCGTCCGGCTTCTTCGGCCCCGGGTCGATGTGCGCGGGGTCGTTGTTCCCGGGGCGGTCGGGCACGCTCTTCGGCCCGCCGGGGGCGCCGCAGGCACCGTCACCGGCGAGGCCGAGCGGGTCGGCGGCGAGCAGCGGGTTCGTGACGTAGCCCGCCGGGTTCGGCGCCGGGCGCAGGCCCAGCGGGTCCTGGCTGAGGTACCGCGCCGCCGCCGGGTCGTAGTAGCGGTAGACGTTGTAGTTCAGTTCGCTTTCTTCGTCGTGGTACTGGCCGGGGAAGCGCAGCGGCGTCGATGCCGAGTCCATAGTGGACACAGTGGACATAGTGGACACGGTGGACGGCGCGGCGACACCCCAGAAGCTCGTTCGTGCCTGCCACGCGACACCGCCGTTGGTGTCGACCAGCTCGGTCGGGGTGCCGACCACGTCGGCGACGATCGAGTGGAACCGCGAGCGGTGTTCGGGCCAGGAGTACTCGGCCTGCGTCACCGGCCGGTTGTCGAGCGGGTGGCGTTCCCAGGTGAGGACCGTCCGCGAACCGTCCGGCCGCTGGGTGATCTGCTCGACGAGGTCCGAGCCGCTCCAGACGAAGCGGACCTCGTCGGTCATCACCGGCACGCCGTCCGCGCCCGCGGCCCAGCGCTGCTTGGCGAACCGCCTGCCGAGCGGGTCGTAGAGGTAGGTCCAGCGGGTGCCGTCCGGCGTGGTCAGGCCGGTCATCCGGTCCAGCGCGTCCCAGGCGAAGGTCCAGGCGCTGCCGCCCGACGGGGTCACCTGGCCGCGGGAGACCACCCGGCCCTGGCGGTCGTGGGCGTACCGGGTGGTACCCGCCTCGACCAGCGCGTTGTTCCAGTACCGGCGCGGGCCGGTGGTGGTCTCGGACCACGGGGTGGCGGCACCGGTGAGGTTGCCCGCCGCGTCGTAGCCGTAGCGCTCGACCCCGGCCAGCCCCGACACCTCGGTTACCCGCCCGGCCGCGTCGAGCCGGAACTGCCGCGAGCCGGTGGCCGAATCGTCGATGCCGACGAGCTGCCCGTCGGCCCGGTAGGTGTAGCGGCGGCGCTTGAGCAGCCGCTCCCCCGCCGTGAGCACCTGCTCGACCAGCTGGTCCTGCTCGTCGAAGACCTGGCCGAGGACCTTGACCCCGTCGACGTGCCTGCCGACCTCGCGACCGGACCGGTCGTGGTCGAACCGGATCTCGTGCCCGGCGGTCATCAGCAGCGCGGGACGGCCCGAGCCGTCGAAGAACCAGCTGCTGTCGGCCCCGCCGGGGGTGCCGCGGTGGACGGCGTTCTCGTCGTAGTGCCAGCGGACGGCGAGCCCGTTGACCGCTTCGGCGATCACCCGGCCGTGGACGTCGCGGACGATGTCCAGCACGGAATCCTGGTTGGTGGCGCGCGAGAGCCTGCCGAGCGCGTCGTAGGCGTAGGTGGTGCGCCCGCCGGCCGTCCGGCGTTCGACCACGTTGCCGAGCAGGTCGTAGCGGTATTCGGTGACCTCGCCGAGCGCGTTCGTCATGCTCAGCAGCTGCCCGGCCTCGTCGTAGGCGTAGCTGAGGCGGCGGCCGTCGAAGTCCTCTTCCGCGGTCAGGCGGCCCGCCGGGTCGTAGGTGTAGCGCCAGGTCAGCCCCTGCGGGTTGGTCACCGCGACGAGCCGCAGCTCGCCGTCGTAGGTGTAGGTGGTGCGCCCGCCGGCCGGGTCCAGGTCGAGCGTGGGCAGGCCGAACGGGCCGTAGCTGCGCCGGGTCACCTGACCGGCGGCACCGCGGTGTTCGGTGACGTTGCCCTCGGCGTCGAAGCGCCACACCTCGTGCCGCCCGAGCGGGCCGGTGCGGACCGTGCGGTTGCCCTCGACCGTCCACCCGAGACGGACGGCGGCCCCGGAGGCCGTGTGCGTCACCCGCGGGCGGCCGAACAGGTCGCGTTCACCGGGACCACCTGCTGCCACTGGCTCGTCGTCGAGCGGATTCGGCAGGCCCTCGGCTCGGAACGGCGAGGCGGACCCGACCGATCCGGTGGTGAGGTCGGGTGCCGCTCCGGGGGCGTATTCGCGCCGTGCGACCGCGTCATCCCCGGAAGCCTCGACCGTCAGCGCACCGTCCACTGTGGTGGAGACCCGCACGACGGAGCCGTCCGGGCGGGTCACCGCGAGGAGTTCGCCGTCGTCGGCGTAGGTGTAGCCGGTCACGCGGCCCAGCTCGTCGGTGCGGGAGAGCAGCCGGTCGTAGCGATCCCAGCTGTACCGGCGGACGTTCCCCAGCGGGTCGGTCTCCGCGATCAGCTGACCCGCGTCGTTGAGGCGGTACTCACTGCTGTGCCCGAGCGCGTCGGTGTGCCGGGTGACGCGGGCTTCGAGGTCGTAGCTGAAGCGGCCGTCGTAGAAGCCACCGGCGCCGACCGTCTGCACGCAGCGGCCGGCCGGGTCGTAAACGTACCGGTACCAGGTGCCGGTGCGGTCCTGCCAGCCGACGAGCCGGTGGGCCGGGTCGTAGTCGAAGGTCATCGGGCGGCCGGAGGAGTTGGTGACCTGCGTCAGCCGCCCGGCTTCGTCGTAGCCGAACCGGGCCACCGGGACGACGGTGCCGTCCGCCGTGCCGACGGCCTCCATCTCGACGATCCGGCCGCGCGCGGAGGCGAACCGCACTTCGTGACCGTCGGCGCGCCGGATGGCGCTGGGCGCCCCGGTCGCGGAGTACTCGACCGTGACCCGCGGCGCGTTCTCGTGCTCGATGGCGGTCAGCGGCAGCACACCGGCGGGCTGACCGGGGGCCGTGGTGAAGACCAGGGTGAGCCGGCCGGCGCGGTCGTCGATGCGGTAGCCGTCACCCTCGCGGCGCAGCGGGAGCCGCGGGCCTTCGACGGGCAGCACCGCCTCACCGGTGGCGGGCAGCGGGTACACCAGGATCAGGCCGTCAGCGGAGAAGTAGCAGGCGTTCTCCCGGTCGACCTCGATGCGCTGGTCCACAGTGGACGTCCACGACGGACCGAACCAGCGACCGGCGCGGTAGGACGAGATGTGCGTGCGTTCCAGCACGAGTTCGGGGGTGCCCGCGATGGTCAGGTCGACCTGCCGCATCACCACCTCACCGGTGGCGATGTCCACCGGGTCGGACTTGCAGACGCGGTCGTCGGCGCCGACGGCCCGGTCGCGGGCGTTGTCGGGCTTGTTGCCGCTGGGCGTGGTGTCCGGTTTCGGGGTGGGCGTGGGGGTCGGTGTCGGTGTGGGCGTCGGGGTGGGCGTGGGCGTCGGGGTGGGGTCCGGTGCTTTCGGGGTGGGTGGAGGTGGGGTGTTCGCGGCTGGTGGTGGGGTGTCGGGTTTGGCTCCGCTGGGTGTGGTCCCGCCTCCGCCGCCGTTGCTTTGGCCGGGTGGGGGGTTGGGGGTGGGGGTGGCTCCGCTGGGGGTGGTGTCCCCGCCCCCGGAGCGCACGGTGTCGGGCTTGGGCGGGGCGCCCTCTTTGATGTTCTTCAACGCCTTGGTGGCGTCGCCGAAGGAGTCACCGAGTTTCTTCAGCAGCGGGGAGAGCTTGCTCAAGGCCTGGACCAGCTTCTTGGTGATGTCAGCGATCTTGGCCGCGGTCTTGGCCACCGCGGCGACCACCTGCGGCACCACCCAGGCCAAACCGATACCCAGGGTGAACAGCACCTGCAACGCCCAGCTGATCATGTGCCCGACCAGCTCGGCGATGATGTCACGCACCAGCGAGCGGACCGCGCCGACCACCTCACCCGCCGTGCCGATCCCGCTCGAAGCGCCCTCGGCCGCGGTCTGCGCCGCCGAGAGCAGCGTCGCGGTGTCCGCACCCCGGGTGCGGTAGGCATCCCCGGCCGGACCCGTCCACGACGCGGTGTCCTCAGCGATCATCTTCGCCAGATCCGCACTGATCGACGACAACTCGGTGCCGACGTTCTTCCACGTGTCCGCATGCGACTTGATCACATCCGGACTCCCCGTCAACGCGTCCAGCGCATCCGACAACGGGCCCACGTGCTCGATCAGCCAGCCGACCCCGTTGGCCAGGATCGCCCCGAACGGATCCATCGCCATCCCGAGCGCATCCAGCGCGGCCCCCGCCGCCCCCAGCACCCCCGCGGCCCAGTCACCACTCTCGATCGCCTTGCTGGTCTCACTGATCGACTCCAGCAACGGCATGCCGGAAATAGCCGTGGTCGAGTCCTGCACCTCGGCGATCAAGGGGTTGGCCATGGTCGTAAGTCAAAGCAACCCCGGTGACCAGGGCAACTGCCGGGCCATCGAGCCTGCCCGAGCGGCCGCCGGACGTTGCCCGATCACCCTCTCGCCCCGGTCGCGGGCCGCTTGATCAGCGGTTAACCCAGGAAGTCCCCGACCTTCTCGGCGACCTCGGCCGTGTCGTTGACCCGCGGGAACGGCTCGTCGGGCACCTCGGCGCCGAGGAACTCGCACAGCGGCTCCCAGCCCTCGGTCACCCGGTACACCAGCAGTTCCTCCGCCGGGACCGCCGCCTGGACCTCTTCGTTGTGCCGGAGGAACCAGGCGATCGTCTCGTCCTTGCCGCGGTGGCCGAAACCGCGGTCGGCCATCGCCGCCATCATCTCGGCGGTCATCGGGCTGTCACCGGCACTGAGCTTCGCGACGACCTGCTCCATCACCGGGTCGAAGATGGTCGCGGCGGCGCTGCGGTACCAGCTCTCCGGCTCGCGGACGCTGAGCAGCACCTTGGCCTCGGGGAACAACTCCTTGAGTTCGCGCCACAGCAGGCAGGCCGGGAAGTCCAGCGTGGCGCGATACCCGTCCACGGCGGCTCGGAGCGCGTCGCGGTCACCGCGCAGCGCCTTCGCCCACGCGGCGGTGGCGTCCGCGTTGCCGAGGACCTCGCGCATGTGGTGACAAGGCCCGTAACCCAGCGTCTCCAGGGCGCTGTGCAACGACAGCGTGCCGGTCCGGCCGAAACCCGCGCCGATCACCTCGACCACGTTGCCCTCCTTCGATCGCTGTCCAAGATCGTAGTATCGAAGCGGCAGCGGCTGCTGGGTGCCACGGGCGCCCATGTTTTCGTGCACTACCGGCAATACGGAAATGCCGCGAATTCTAGGGGAAGACCTCGTTGTTCCGCTTGACTTCGTTCCGGACAATAGGTAAAGGCCACCATTTTGCCCAGTGGCAGCCTATTCGGCCGTCACCGGGTTCCCGGCCTGCGGTGGAAAGTTCCCAACCCGTTGACCGCGGCGCATTCCTGGGCCAGGTTGGGTGGTGCGGGCGAGACCGACGGCGAACTCCGCCGCACCCGAGCCGACCGTGGGGGACAGATGCGCTTTCGGGCCCTGGGGCCACTGGAGTTTCTCGATGCGACCGAATGGCGGGCGATCCGTGCGCCCAAATGGCGGCTGCTGCTGGCGACGCTGCTGATCGAGGCGGGCCAGGTGCTCTCGGTGGACCGGATCGCCGCGGAATTGTGGGACGAAGCCCAGCCGAAGACGGTGGGTAATCAAGTACACGGTTATGTGTCACGATTGCGAAGACTCCTGCGCGACGGGCAGGGCGAATTGCTGGTCACCCAGGCACCCGGTTACCGGCTCCGAATCGAACCGGCCGACACCGACTTCGGCAGGTTCCTCGCACTCGTCGACAGCGGGCGGGCGGCCTGGCGGGCCGGCGACACCGACGAGGCGGCCGGGCTGCTTTCCGGTGGGCTCGCGCTGTGGCGCGGGAACGCTTTCCAGGACGTCCCGGTCAGCCCGCTCGTGCGGGCCGAAGCCGACAACCTGAACGAGCTGCGGGTGACCGTGCTCGAAGACCTCGCCGAGGTCAACCTGCTGCGCGGGCAACACGGCGAGCTGTCCGCGGAACTGGCCGAGCTGGTCAAGGAACACCCGCTGCGGGAACGCATGCGTGAACTGCAGATGCTCGCGCTCTACCGCAACGGCAGGCAGGCCGACGCGCTCACCGCCTACGCGGACCTCCGCGAGCGGCTGGCCGACGAACTCGGCGTCGACCCCAGTCCCCCGCTGCAACGGCTGTACGAGCGGATCCTGCGTGCCGACGGCGCGCTGGCCTCACCGGCACAACCCGCCGCACAGCCCGAGAAGGAACCGCCGCCGAGTCCCGACCTCCCGGTGCACCAGCTCCCGCCGGACGTCCCGGATTTCACCGACCGCCGCGCCAAGCGGGAGGCGATCGCCGAGGTGATCGCCTCCCGGAAGGAAACCGGCCCGCCGCCGGTGGCCGTGGTGGCGGGTGGCCCGGGTGTCGGGAAGTCGACCCTGGCGGTGCACGTCGCGCACGCGGCGAAACCGCACTTCCCCGACGGCCAGTTCTACCTCGACCTCGCCGGTACCTCCGCCGATCCCCGCGACCCCGCCGTGCTGCTGGCCGAGGTGCTGCACGCGCTCGGCATCACCGGCGCGTGGATCCCGGAAGGCCTGCCCGCGCGCACCACGCTGTACCGCTCGCTGCTCGCCCGCCGCCGGATGCTGCTCGTGCTCGACGACGCCGCGAACGCCGACCAGGTCCGCCCCCTGCTCCCCTCCACCGGCAGCTGCGCGGTGCTGGTCACCAGCCGCACCCAGATGAACGACCTGCCCGGCGCGCGCCACGTCGAACTGGACGTGTTCCGGCCGCAGGAGGCCCGCGAACTGTTCGCCAGCATCGTCAGCGCCGAACGGGTCGCCGCGGAACCCGAGGAGGCCGAGAAGATCCTGCGCTCGTGTGGCTACCTGCCGCTGGCGATCCGGATCTCCGGCGGCAGGCTGGCCGGCCGGATGACCTGGCCGCTGCGGGTGATGCGGGAACGGCTGGCCGACGAGTCGAAGCGGCTCGGCGAACTGCGCGTGGGCGAACTCGACGTGCGCGCGAGCTTCGGGCTCAGCCTGCGGTCCCTGCCGCCGATCGCGGTGCAGGCCTTCGGGCTGCTCGGCCTGCTGGGCCGGGAAAGCCTGCCGGGCTGGGTGCTCGGCCCGCTGCTGGACCGCCAGGACGCCCACGACGTGCTGGACCTGCTGGTCGACGCGAGCCTGGTGCAACTGGCCGACACCGACGCCGTCGGCCAGCCCCGGTACCGGCTGCACGACCTGCTGCGCACCTACGCGCTCGAAACCGCCGAGACCTTCCCGGCCGCGACCCGGCACGCGGCGCTGACCCGGCTGCTCGCCACCTGGCTCGACCTCGTCGAGCAGGCCGTGGATCGGTTGCCGCCCAGCCTGTTCCGGCCGGAGCCCGGGCTCACCGTGCGCCGCCCGCTGCCACCGGAGACCGTGGCGCAGCTGGTGGCGAACCCGCTGGCCTGGTTCAGCGCCGAGCGGGTCTGCCTGCTCGGCGCGGTGAAACTGGCCGCCGAGTGGGACATGGACGAGCTGGCCTGGGAACTGGCCGCGCACATGGCCTGCTACTACGACGTGCACAACCAGCACGAGGACTGGCGGCAGAGCCACCAGCTGGTGCTGAAGGTGGTCCGCGAGGCCGGGAACAAGCCCGGTGAGGCGGCCATGCTGCGCGGGCTCGCGCAGGTGCAGATCTACCGCGACGCGCTCACCGAGGCCACCGAGAGCCTGCGGGAATCACTGCGGCTGTGCCAGGAGATCGGCGACCGGCGCGGCGAGGCGCTCGCGGCCTCGGCCCTCGGCACCGTCGAACGCAGCCTGGGGCACCACGAACAGGCGCTCGACCACGTCCGGCACGCCCTCGAACTGGTCGTCGAGACCGGCGACCGCGCCATCGAAGCCCAGCTGCGCAACGGCATCGCGACCATCCACCTCGCCCAGGGCAGGCCGGAGGAGGCGGAACCGTGGTTCGAAGAGGCACTGCGGCTTTCGCGCGAACTCGGTGACGTGCACCGGGAAGCGGTGGTGCTGCGGGAAATGAGCCAGCTGCACCGCGAGTCCGGGGCGACCGCCCACGCGCTGCGCAGCCTGCGTCGCGCGCTGGACATCTTCGAGGAACTGAACGACGAACGGTGCCGCGCGTACACGCTGGTGAAGCTGGGCCGTCTGTACGCCGAGCGGGGTGAGCGCGCGCAGACCTCGCTGGCGCTGGAGAGCGCGGCCCGGATGTACGCGCGCAGCGGTGACCGGATGGCTGAGGCGGCCAGCTGGCAACTGCTCGGCGAACTGGCCGCCACCCAGCACAACGCCGACACCGCGCGCGTGCACCTGAACGTGGCGCTGCGCCTGTGGCAGGACTTCGGCGCCGACGACCAGGTCACCGAGCTCAAGTCGAAGCTGCACCGCCTCCCGCACTGACGTCGTTTCGCCCCTGACCCCGCAGCCGCACCGGCAACCGGCTGTACCCGGTGAACAGGGTGGAGTAGATCCGTTCCGGGGTGCCGCGGCGCTCGATTCCGCCCACCTGCCGCCGGAACCCGTCGAGCAGGGCGTGCAGTTCGACCCTGGCCAGGTAGGCGCCGATGCAGAAGTGCGGGCCGTAGCCGAAGGTCAGGTGGTTGTTGGGGGTCCGGCCCAGGTCGAACTCGTCGGGCCGGTCGAACGCGCGCTCGTCCCGGTTCGCCGAACCGGCCCACAGCGTGACGATGTCGCCCTCGGCGATCGGCTGCCCGGCGATTTCGAGGTCCTGCTTGGCGACGCGCCCGTAGTACTGGGCGGGGGTGGTCCAGCGCAGCACCTCTTCGACCGCGGTGTCGAGGCCGGCCTCGCCGTCGCGCAGGGCCCGCCACTGCTCCGGGAAGTCGATGAGCGCGTCGATCCCGCCCGCCATGGCCAGCCGGGTGGTCTCGTCACCGCCGAGGATCAGGTTGTAGCAGTTGAGCACCACCTCGCTCTGGCTCAGGTGGCGGCCGTCGACCTCGCTCGTGGCCAGCAGGCTGACGATGTCGGCGTGCGGGTTGTCCTTGCGCTCCTCGGCCAGTTCCGCGAAGTAGAACAGGATGTCGTTCTTGGCCATCCAGCCGTCGGTGGCGGTGGCGTCCGGGTCGTCCGAACTGACCGCGGACTTGGTCAGCCGCAGCAGTTCCGCGCGGTCGGCGTCGGGGATGTCCAGCAGGTCGCAGATGGTGGCGAGCGGCACGTGCGCGGCCACGTCGGCGGCGACGTCGCAGTCCCCCGCCTGCACCGCCTCGGCGATCAGCCGGTCGGTGCTGGCCCGCACGCGGTCGACGACGATCCCCAGCGCCCGTGGCGAGAACGAGCGCAGCAGCAGCTTGCGCAGGTGCGTGTGCCACGGCGGATCGGAGGTGGTCAGCATCTTCCCGCCGGACGGGTCGGTGCCGAGCAGGAGGGTGTCCAGCGAGTTGCCGCGTTCGGAGGTGTAGCGCTTGACGTCGCGGGCCGCGGCCTGCACGTCGGCGTACCGGCTCACCACCCAGAAACCCGGCCCGCGCGCGGTCTCCGGGTGCCGGTGCACCGGCTGCTCGTCGCGGAGGTACCGCCACAGCCCGGACAGGTCGTGCCGAACGTAGGTGTGGGGATCGGTCAGGTCGATCGAGCCGAGTCCGGCCACGCTCTTCACACCGTCACCTCGCCTTTCCCGTCGTCTTCCTCGGTATGGCCGGAGAACCGCCGCAGCGTCCGGTTCAGCGCCGCGAGCACGGCAGGCACCAGCAGCAGGGCCGCGCAGCCGAACAACGCGGTCCGGCCGGAGGTGAACTGCACCAGCACCGAGCCCACCAGCGGGCCGAGCGCGGCCGCCACGTTGTCGAACACCCCGACCGCCGCGGACACCCGGCCGCGCAGGCCGTCCGGGGTCAGCACCAGCTGGTAGGTGATGATCGTCGTGTTCGCCAGCGGGACCAGCGCGCCGACCAGCGCGAACACCACGCCGGCCACGACCATGTTCGAAGTCAGCGCGAGCAGCGGGGTCAGCAGCGCGGCACCCCACAGCACGGCGCTGATCGAGACGTAGGGCCGCAGCACCCGCTGCAGGCGCCCGGCCAGCAGCGCGCCGACCAGCGCGCCACCGCCGAGCATCGCCACCACCACACCGACCTGCCCGGACGGCACCCCCGCGGCGTTGGCGATCAGGATGAAGGCGGTGAGGAAGGCGCCGAAGCCGAGGTTCACCAGCACCCCGCAGGCGGTGATCACCCGCAGCGTCGGGTGCCGCAGCAGCCAGCGCAGGCCGCCGGTCAGCTCCGGCCAGAACCGCCGTGCACTGTCCACTGAGGACGTCTCCCGGCCGTGGTGGCGCGGGATGCGCACGAACAGCAGCGCCAGCGTGGCCAGCAGCTGGAGCACCGCGTTCGCCGCGAACGGCAGCGCCCTGGTGAGCCCGTAGAGCACGCCGCCGAGGCTGTTGCCGCCCATCTGCCCCACCGACGACCGCGCGGTGTTCAGCGCGATCGCGTCCGGCAGCTGGCCGGTGGTGACCACCTGGGGCAGGGCGGCCTCCTCCGCCGGGAAGATCGCCGCCAGCGCGAGCCCTTCGACGATGGCGACCGCCAGCAGGTGCAGGTAGGACCCGGCGTCCAGCCAGATCGCCACCGCCAGGCTGCCGTGCGCGAGCGCCCGCGCCGCGCTGGCCAGCACCAGGATCAGCCTGCGGTCGTAGCGATCGGCCAGCAGCCCGGCGGGGAGCCCGAAGGCCAGTTGCACCCCGGTCGCCAGGAAGCCCAGCAGCCCGGCGGCGATCGGCAGGTCGGTCAGCGCCACCGCGAGCAGCGGGTAGGCGATCAGGAACACGTGCTGGCTCAGCTCGGACCCGGTCTGCGCCAGCCACAGCAGCTGGAAGTCGCGATTGCGCGAAAGCGGGACGGCGGTGGCGGGACGGCCGCTCACCGGCCCGCACCTCGGATACCCATGTCTGGCTCCTCGTCAGGCGATGATGCGCGAACGCGTGTCGCTGATCGCGTAGAGGCGGCGGATGTCGCGGATCAGGTTGAGCCGCTTGAGCCACCGGTCCTTGCCGTCGTAGCGGGGCACGAAGGGCTCCCGGCCGTGCACGACGCGGTAGTTGTCCACGAACACCGCGTCCCCCGGGGCCAGCACGACCCGCTCCACGGACCTGGCGAAGCAGTCCACCGCGGTGCGGATGGCGTGCTCGGCGTCGTCGTCGGCGCCGGACATGAAATCCACGTCGAAGCGCAGGTACGGGCGTTCGGCCGGACCGAAGATGGCCGAGCCGGGGTCGTACTCGCGGTCGGTCACCCTGGCGTCCGCGGTCTCGTCCCCGTCGAGGGCGTTGAGCACCGCGCCCACGTGGGAGTCGTCCGGGTAGAAGCGGAAGCGCTGTTCCGCCAGCGTCCGGCGGGTGTCCGGTGGCAGGTCCAGCGCCCCGATCCGGACGAACGTGGTGCCCACGGCGTCCGGGTTGCGCAGGCAGAACAGGGACACGTAGTCACCGCGGCACGGGTGGTGCACGTCCTCGGTGTGCAGCGACAGCGCGACCTCACTGCTCGCGCTGGTCAGCGACTTCTCCATGCCCGGCGCCGGGCACACGTCGTGCACCACGCGGCCGTCCTGCTGGGTGGCCCAGCCGAACGGGTCGCCGAGCACCGCGCCGCACAGCAGCAGCACCAGTTCCTCGCGCTGCCCGGCGCCGGTCTTGGCGGCCAGGTCCCAGCCGACCGGCGTGGGCACCAGTTCCTCGTCCACCGGCAGTCCGGAGATCACCGTGATGTCCGATTCGCTGATCCGCGAGTGCACCAGGAACTCCCGCAGCCGCAGCGGCAGGCGCTCGGCGAGGCCGGTCACGTCGTCGACCAGTTGCAGGGGGTCCCACACCTCGACCCCGCTGAGCACCTCGTCGGCGAGTGCGGCGACTTGGGCGCGTTCTTCGGCCTCCAGGACGATTCTGCTCACTTGTCTGCTCCGTTCTCGAGTTCTTCCACCTGCCGCACGAGCGCGCGCAGGGCTTCGATGACCGAGCCGGCGACGCGCCGCACGGTGGCGTCGTCGTGCACGTTGCGCGAGTAGGTCCAGCCCAGTTCCAGTTCGCCGCCCTGCACGCCGCCCAGCACCTCCAGCAGGTGGGTCCGGATCTCCTCGCCCGGCTGGTCGGTGCCGATCTCGGACACCTGTCGCCGGATGACGCCGCCGGGCGTCATGGCGGTGTCCCACTGGCCGAGGTAGTTGAGCGCGACCTGCGCACCCGGGCCGTCCACGAGGCCACCGCCCGCCGAGAGGTACTTCAGCGCGCCGTAACCGACCCCGCGGCCGGGTACCGCACGCAGTTGCTTCCGGATCGACCTCGCCAGCGCGGGCCAGTCCGGTTCGTCCCCGGCCGGGTCGACCGACAGGGCGACCGGGTAGATCGCGGTGAACCAGCCGACGGTCCTGGACAGGTCGGCCCCGTCGAGCAGTTCCTCGCGGCCGTGGCCTTCGGCGTCGATGGCGACCGTGCGGTGGCCGGTCCACCGGGCCAAGCCGTGGGCGACCGCGCCGAACAGGATGTCGTCGATGCGGGTGCGGAACCGGCCGGGGACCTTGCGCAGCAGCACTTCGGTCTCGGACGCGGTCAGCCGGGTGGACACCGTCGCGGCGGACCCCACCGTGTTCAGGCCGCCGTGGTCGATCGGCACCGCGGTCGCGGCGACCGTGGCGTCCACTTCGGACCAGTGCGCCAGCTCGTGGTCCAGTTCGCCCGCGGCCACGTGCTCGGCGAGCCGGTTCGCCCAGTCCAGGTAGGAGGTGGTCTTGGCACCGAGCGTGGGCCGCTCCCCCGCCAGCAGCTGCCGGTAGGCGACGTCGAAGTCGTCGAGCAGGATGCGCCACGACACCGCGTCGACCACGGCGTGGTGCACGCCGAGGAACAGCGTCGGCGGCACCTCGCCGCCGGTGAACAGGACCGCGCGCACCACCGGCCCGCCGGTCAGGTCCAACCCGTCGCGAGCCGCGTTCACCTGCTCGCCGATCACCCGGTCCCGTTTCTCGGTGTCCACAGAGGACAGATCGACCAGGTCGAACACCGGGCGTGCCTCGGCCACCGGCAGCACCCGCTGCCGCCAGCCGTCGCCGGTGCGGACGAACCGGGTGCGCAGCGCGTCGTGGTGTTCGGTCAGCGCTTCGACCACGCCCTGGACGAGCTCGGCGTGGACGTCCTCGGCGAGTTCGACGAACAGCGACAGGTCGAATCGGTCGGGCTCGACCGGGTGCCGCCGCAGGAACCAGTGCTGGATCGGCGTGAGCGGGCCCTCGCCGGTGACCGGTTCCGCTTCGGCCACCGCCGAGGCCTCGGTCACCTTCGCCGCCAGTTCGGCCACCGTCTGGTGGGTGAACATGTCCTTCGTGGACATCTCCAGGCCGGTCCGGCGCACCTGGGTGAGCACCTGGATGCTCAGCATCGAGTCGCCGCCGAGTTCGAAGAAGTTGTCGAACGCGCCGACGCGCTCGATGCCGAGCACGCCCGCCCAGATCGCGGCGATGGTCCGCTCGGTCCCGTCGCGGGGTTCGACGTACTCCTTGCCCGCCAGTGCGCCGTCCAGCGGCGTGGCCTGCAGCGCGCGCCGGTCGACCTTGCCGCTGGGGGTCAGCGGGAGGTGGTCGAGCAGCAGGAACGCCGAGGGCACCATGTAGTCGGGCAGCTCCCGGGCCGCGAAGGCCCGCAGTCCGGCCACCTCGGGCTCCGCATCGGCGGGGACGACGTGTGCCACAAGCCGGGCGGTTTCCCCGTCGCGCTGGACGGTCACCGCGATCCCGGCGACCTGCGGGTGCCGGGCCAGCGCGGTCTCGACCTCGCCGAGTTCGATGCGGAACCCGCGGATCTTGACCTGGTCGTCGCACCGGCCCAGGTACTCCAGCCGGCCGTCGGGCAGGTACCGGGCCAGGTCACCGGTGCGGTACAACCGCTCCCCCGCCACCTCCACGAACCGCTCGGCGGTCAGCTCGGGGCGGTTCAGGTAACCACGGGCGACCCCGGCGCCACCGACGTGGACCTCCCCGGCCACCCCGACCGGGACCGGGCCACCGTCCTCGTCGAACAGGTACATCCGGTAGTTCGGCAGCGGGCGGCCGATCCGGATCCGGCCCGCCGCCTCGATCTCCGGCCAGTCCAGTTCCTCGAAGGTGACGTGCACGGTCGTCTCGGTGATGCCGTACATGTTCACCAGCCGCACCGGGGAGTCACCGAAACGCTCGAACCACTCACGCACGTGACCCGGCTCCAGCGCCTCACCACCGAAGACGACCACCCGCAGCCGAGAGGGCGCGGTGTCCGCCGAGCGCACCAGGCCGCGGAAGCTCGCGGGGGTCTGGTTCAGCACGGTGACGCCTTCATCGGTGAGCAGCCGCCAGAACTCCTCCGGCGCCCGCGTCACCGACTTCGGCACCACGACCACCCGGCCACCGGTGCTCAAGCCGCCCCAGAGTTCCCACACCGAGAAGTCGAAGGCATACGAGTGGAACATCGTCCACACGTCCTCGGTGCCGAACTCGAACCGGGGGGCGGTGGTCAGCAGCAGGTTGGTGACGTTGCGGTGCTCGACCTGGACCCCCTTCGGCTTCCCGGTCGACCCCGACGTGTAGATCACGTACGCCAAGTCCTCTGAAATAACGCCGGTTTCCGGTGCCGTGGCCGGGTATGCGGCGATGCGCTCGGCGTCCGCGGCCAGACCGGCGTTCGTGAGCACCACCCGTGCGCCGGAATCGGCCACCATGAACGCCAGCCGGTCCTCCGGGTAGTCCGGGTCCAGCGGCAGGTAGCCGCCACCGGCCTTCAGCACACCCAGCAGCGCCACCGGCAGACCGAGGTCGCGCTCCAGGCTCACGCCGACCAGCACACCCGGGCCGACACCTTCGGCCACCAGGTGATGCGCCAGCCGATTCGCCCGCGCGTCCAACTCCGCGTACGTCAGGCTTTCGCCGTCGAAGGTCACCGCGACCGCGTCCGGGGTCGCCGCCGCCTGCGCGGCCACCAACTCGTGCACACACCGGCTCGTGTCCACCGGAACGGTCGTCTCGTTCCAGGTGACCGTCTGCTCGTGGCGCTCTTCGGCGGTGAGCATCGGCAGTCCGGCGAGCGTGGTGCCCGGCTCCCCCGCGATACCGTCCAGCAGCCGGATCAGGTGGCCGGACATCCGGTCGATGGTGGCCGCGTCGAACAGGTCGGTGTTGTACTCGACCAGGCCGAGCAGCTCGCCGTCCCGTTCGGTGAACTCCACGGACAGGTCGAAGATCGCCAGCGCGGCGGGCAGTTCGTACTCGTCGATCACCAGTTCTCCGGACTCGATCCGCCCGCCCGGCGTCTGTTGCAGCACGACCAGGGCCTGCACCAGCGGGTTGCGGCTCGGGTCACGCACCGGGGCGAGCAGGTCGACCAGTTGCTCGAAGCCGACGTCGGTGTGCTCGAACGCCTCGATCGCGGTTTGCCGCACCTGGCGCAGGAACTCCTCGAACGTCAGCGCTGGGTCCACAGTGGAGCGAAGGACCAGCGTGTTGACGAAGAACCCGGCGATCCGCTCCAGCTCCACCCGGTCGCGGCCGGAAACCACCGTGCCGACGGCGACCTCGCGCTGCCCGCTGTACCGGGCGAAGAGCAGCTGGGTCGCGGCGACCAGCATCATGAACAGCGTGCTGTCACCGGCGTTCGCGACCTTCTTCAGCCGGGTGAGCAGCGCGGCGGGCACGTCGAACCGGTGCACCGCGCCGTGGGCCGTCTTGACCGGCGGCCGGGGCCGGTCGGTCGGCAGCTCCAGCGGTTCGAGTCCGGCGAGCTTGGCCTTCCAGTAGTCCAGTTGCTCCTGGCTGCTCCCCCGCTCCCGTTGCCACACCGCGAAGTCGGCGTACTGGATCGGCAACGGCTCGAGTTCCGCGGGCCCCCCGCGCACCCCGGCGGTGTACAGCTTCGCGAGTTCGCCGGTCAGCACGCTCATCGACCAGCCGTCGGTGACGATGTGGTGCAGGCTCAGCACCAGCAGGTGCTCCTGTTCGGACAGTCGTACCAGCCGGGCGCGGAACAACGGCCCGGTGCGCAGGTCGAACGGGGTGCCGACCTCGTCCGCGAGGGTCTGGCGCACGCGTTCGTCCGCGACTCCGACGCCGTATTCGGACAGGTCGGTCAGCGCGAGCGGCACCACGACCTCGGCGTGCACCCGCTGGACGCCGTGCCCGTCGACCGAATCGAACGTGGTCCGCAGCGACTCGTGCCGCTGTGCCAAGGCGTTCAGGGCCTCACCGAGCACATCGAGATCCAGCGGGCCGGTGAGCCGTAGTCCGGTGCAGCTGTTGTATTCGGCGCTGCCCGGCGAGAACTCGTTCAGGAACCACATGCGCTGCTGCGCGTGGGACAGCGGCAGATCACCGTCACGCGAAGCACGTGGGATCAGCCCGCTGCCGGTTCCGCCGGCCGGGATGGCGCGGGCGAGTCCTTCGAGCGTCGGTGTGGTGAACAGCGCTCGCGGCGTGAGTTCCGCGCCGAGCACCGAACGCATCCTGGAGACCACCTGGATGCTGAGCATCGAATCGCCGCCGAGTTCGAAGAAGTTGTCCAGCGCGCCGACGCGCTCGATCCCGAGCACGTCGGCCCAGATCCCGGCCAGCGCCCGCTCGGTCTCGTTCCTCGGTTCGACGTACTTCCCGCCTTCGAGTGCCCCGTCCAGCGGCCTGGTCCGCAGCGCGCGCCGGTCGACCTTGCCGCTGGGGGTCAGCGGCAGCCGGTCCAGCGGCACGAAGACCGAGGGCACCATGTGGTCGGGTAGTTCCCGCGCCGCGAACGCCCGCAGTTCGGCGACCTCGGGCTGCGCACCGGCGGGCACCACGTAGGCGACCAGCCGGGCCGTCTCGGCTTCCCGCTGCGCCACGACCGCCACCCCGGCCACCTGCTCGTGCCGTGACAGCACGGCTTCGACCTCGCCCAGCTCGATCCGGAACCCGCGGATCTTGACCTGGTCGTCGCACCGGCCCAGGTACTCCAGCCGGCCGTCGGGCAGGTACTTGGCCAGGTCACCGGTGCGGTACCACCCGTCCACGAACCGCTCGGTGGTCAGTTCCGGGCGGTGCAGGTAACCTCGTGCCACCCCGGCGCCACCGACGTGGATCTCCCCGGCCACCCCGACCGGCACCGGCGCTCCGTGTTCGTCACGCAGGTCGATCCGGTAATTCGGCAGCGGGCGGCCGATCCGGATCCGGCCAGTCGCCTCGATCTCCGGCCAGTTCAGCTCCTCGAAGGTGACGTGCACGGTCGTCTCGGTGATGCCGTACATGTTCACCAACCGTGCCGGGGAGTCGCCGAAGCGCTCGAACCACTCACGCACGTGCCCGGGCTCCAGCGCCTCACCACCGAAGATCACCGTCCGCAGCCGGGGCAGGGCATCTCCGGCCGACCGCACCAGCGCGCGGAAGCTCGCGGGGGTCTGGTTCAGCACGGTCACGCCCTCGTCGTGCAGCAGCCGCCAGAACTCCTCCGGCGCCCGGGCGACCGACTTCGGCACCACGATCACGCGGCCACCAGTGCTCAAGCCGCCCCAGAGTTCCCACACCGAGAAGTCGAAGGCATACGAGTGGAACATCGTCCACACGTCCTCGACGCCGAACTCGAACCGGGGTGCAGTGGTCAGCAGCAGGTTGGTGACGTTGCGATGCTCGACCTGAACACCCTTCGGCTTCCCGGTCGACCCCGACGTGTAGATCACATAGGCCAGATCTTCCGGCGTGACACCGGTTTCCGGTGCGGCGGCCGACCGCGCGGCGATCTGCTCGGCATCCCGGTCCAGGCAGACGACCTCCGCTTCACCGGCAGGCAGGCCGTCCGCCAGATCCGCGGTGGTGATCACCACCCGGGCACCCGAGTCGGCCACCATGAACGCCAGCCGGTCCTCCGGGTAATCCGGATCCAGCGGCAGGTAACCACCACCGGCCTTCAGCACACCCAGCAGCGCCACCGGCAGGTGCAGATCGCGCGCCAGGCCCACTCCGGCGAGCACGCCCGGGCCGACCCCGTGGGCGACCAGGTGCCGCGCCAGCCGATTCGCCCGCGCGTCCAACTCGGCGTACGTCAGGCTTTCCCCGTCACACGTCACCGCGACCGCGTCCGGCGTCGCGGCCACTTGCGCGGCCACCAGCTCGTGCACGCACCGGCTCGTGTCGACCGGAACCGAGGTCTCGTTCCAGGCGGCCAGCCGTGCCCGGTCGGCCTCGACCAGCATCGGCAGTGTCCGGAGTGGACGGTCCGGCTGATCGACCATCGCGGCCAGCAGATCACCCAGGTGGGCCGACAGCCGGCGGACGGTCTCGGCGTCGAACAGGTCACGGTCGTAGGCCAGTTCCAGCCCGAGCCGCCGCAGCGGGTAGGCCCGCAGGGTCAGCGGGAACGTCGTGTCGTCGAGCGCGGTAATGTTCCAGACCTGGAGCCCGTGCCCGGTCTCGCTGCCGTCGAACGGGAAGTTCTCGAACGCCACGATGCTGTCGAACAGGTTCGCCGCCGCGTCCAGTTCGCTCCAGTTCCCCAACTGCACCAGCGAGACGTGCTCGAACTGGCGGGCCTCGGCCTGCGCCTGCTGCAACCGGCGCAGCCACGGCACCAGCTCGTCGGCACCATCCACCCGCACCCGCACCGGGATCGTGTTGATGAAGATGCCGTCGATCTCCTCGGCACCGGGCAGGTCGGCGGGCCGCCCGGACACCGTGGCACCGAAGACCACGTCGTCCCCGCCGCCGTACCGCGACAGCAGCAGCGCCCACGCGCCCTGCACCACCGCGTTGACAGTGAGCCGGTGGCGCCGGGCGAACTCGTTCAGCCGCTCGGTCCGCGCGGGCGTGAGGTCGAGGCGGACGTTGTCGGTGGACCGGCTGGTGTGCGCGGCCAGCGGCGGCCGGTCGTAGGGCAGCGGGGTGGGCGAGTCGAAACCGCCGAGCACACCGCGCCAGTGCCGTTCGGCCTCGGCCGGGTCCTGCGCCGCCAGCCAGTCCAGGTAGGCGCGGAACGGGCGGCGGGCCGGTGCCGGGCGCTCCCGGCCGTCCCGGATCGCGGCGTACTCCTCGAACACGTCGGTGAGGATCTGCGCGTTGCTCCAGCCGTCCAGCAGGATGTGGTGCGTGCTGCGGACGAGCCACACGCTGCGATCGTCGGTCCGCACGATGTGGACGCGCAGCAGGGGCGGGGCCGCGAGGTCCACGCCCGCTGCGGCGTCCTCGTCGAGCAGGCGCCGCAGTTCGCGCTGACGCACCGGTTCCGAGCAGTGGCGCCAGTCGTGCTGGGTCACCGGTACCTCGACCGCGCGGTGCACCGCCTGCAGCGGCTGGTCCAATCCCCGCCAGTGCACGGAAGTGCGCAGGATCGGCGTGCGGTCCACCACCCGCTGCCAGGCCAGGGCGAGAGACTCGGGCTCGGACACGCCCTCCAGCAGCAGCGTCATCTGGTCGAAGTAGGTGTCGGCACCCGCGTCGACCATGCTGTGGAAGAGCATGCCGTGCTGCATCGGGGTGAGCGGGTACAGGTCCTCGAGGTCACGGCCACCGCCGAAGGCACCGAACACCTCGTCCAGCGCGCGCTGGTCGAGCTTGGCGAGCGGGAAGTCCGACGGGGTCCGCCCGCCCGCGCCGGGTCCGGCGCAGTGCTCGGCGATCCCGCGGAGGTGGTCCAGCAGCTTCTCGGCCAGCGACCGGATGGTGGCCTCGGCGAAAAGGTTCTCCGAGTAGAACCAGCTGATTTCGAGCTGCCCGGAGGTGGTGATGCCGACGACGTCGATCAGGTACGGCCGCGCCTCATCCGGGCCCATGTCCTGGCCGAGGTCGCCGAACCCGGCCGTGCGATAGAGCCCGGTGCCGTCCTCGCCGCCGTCCCACTGCCCGTGGTAGTTGAAGCTGATCTGCGGCAGCGGGTCCTCGCGTAAGGCGTGCCCGGCGGACCCCGGTGCGCTCAGGTAACGCAGCGCGTCGTACCCGAGCCCGCGGCCGGGAATCGCTCGCAGTTGTTCCTTGACCGCCTTGAGGACCCCGCCCCAGTCCTCGGTCCGCCGTGATCCCGGCACGGTCAGCGCGACCGGGAAGTGCGTGGTGAACCAGCCGACCGTGCGCGAGAGGTCCACGTCGTCGACGATCTCCTCGCGGCCGTGGCCCTCCATGCCGAGCAGCACGCGGTCGCGCCCGGTCCAGTCGGCCAGCACCGCGCCCATCGCGCCGACCAGCACGTCGTTGACCTGGGTGCGGTAGACCCCGGGCACCCGGTGCAGCAGGGCCTCGGTGGTGGCCGCGTCCAGCCGGACGGTCACCCTGGCCGCCGAGCCCGCGGTGTTCGCGCCTTCGGTGTCCACCGGCAGTTCGCCGACCGGCTCGTTCCGGATCGCCGACCAGTAGCCGAGTTCACCGTCGAGCGCACCACCGCGCACGTGCCCGGCGAGCTTGCCCGCCCATTCGGTGAACGAGGTCGACCGGCTGCCGAGGTCGATCTCCTCCCCCGCGCGGGCCTGCTCGTAGGCACGGGACAAGTCGTCCAGGATGATCCGCCACGACACCCCGTCCACGACCAGGTGGTGGATCGCCAGGAACAGCACCGAGGGGCGGCGGCCGCGGTGGAACAGCACCGCGCGGGTGAGCACTCCCCGCTCCAGGTCCATTCCGGACTGGGCGGCCAGCGCGGCTTCGCTCATCGCCGAACGCTCGGTCGCGTCGTCTACTTCGGACAGATTGACCCGGCGGAACACGGCGGTCTCGTCCAGCGGCGCGATGTCCTGACGCCACTGGCCGTCGGCCTTGAGGAAGCGGGTCCGCAGGGCTTCGTGCCGCGTGACCACGGCGAGCACCGCCGCCCGGACAGCGAGCTCGTCGGCGTCCTCGGCGAGTTCCAGCGACACCGACATGGCGTAGTGGTGCGGTTGTTCGGTGTGCGTCTCCAGGAACCAGTGCTGGACGGGGGTCAGCGGCGCGGCCCCGGTCTCCCCCGCGCGGGCCGGAGCCCGGCGCACCGGCGCGGTACCGGCCACGCCGGCCAGCGCGGCCACCGTCTGGTGGGTGAAGATGTCCTTGGCCACCAGGCGGAGCCCGGCCCGGCGGGCCTTCGACACCAGCTGGATGCTCAGGATCGAGTCGCCGCCGAGTTCGAAGAAGTTGTCGTCGACGCCGACCCGCTCGACCTTGAGCACCTCGGCCCAGATCGCGGCCAGCTTCTCTTCGACCGGTGTGCGGGGCGCGACATAGCCGGATTCGACGGCCGGGCGGGCTTCCGGACTCGGCAGCGCGCGCCGGTCCACCTTCCCGCTGGGTGTCAGCGGCAGTTCGTCGAGCGTGACGAACACCGAGGGCACCATGTACTCCGGCAGCCGCTGCTCGACGAACGAGCGCAGCGAGGCGGTCGTCGGGGCGGGATCACCGGGCACCAGGTAGGCGACCAGGCGCGGTTTGCCGTCGTCGTCCGCCCTGGCCACCACGGCGACCTGACGCAGCATCGGGTGCTCGGCGAGCACGGCCTCCACCTCGCCCGGCTCGATCCGGAACCCGCGGATCTTGACCTGGTCGTCGGCCCGGCCGAGGAACTCCAGCGTGCCGTCCGGGAGGTAGCGGCCGCGGTCGCCGGTGCGGTAGACGCGGCCGCCACCGCCGAAGGGGTTGTCGAAGAACCGCTGCGCGGTCAGGTCGGGCCGGTTCCAGTAGCCCCGGCCGACGCCGTCACCGCCGACCACGATCTCGCCGGGGATCCCGGTCGCCACCGGGTGGAGCTCGCGGTCGACCAGGTACACCCGGGTGTTGGCCAGCGGCCGCCCGATCGGCACGATCGGCGTGCGCCGCGCGGATTCGGCGGAGTCGAGCTGGTGGATCGTCGAGTCGACGGTGATCTCGGTGGAGCCGTAGGCGTTGACCACCAGCGAACCCGGCCCGACCCGGTCGAGCAGGCGGGCGCAGTCCTCGGCACGCCAGCCTTCCGAACCCACCGAAACCAGGCCCATCCGGGGCAGCCGGGTGCCGCGGTCGGTCAGTTCGGTCACCAGCGCGTTGGCGAGGCTGGGCACCAGTTCGATCGCGGTGCCGTCCCGCTCTTCGATCAGGTCGAGCAGCCGGGCCGGGTCGGTGACGACCTCGGCCGGGGCGATGATCATCGTGCCGCCGAAGAACGCCGACCGCAGCAGGTCCGAGAAGAACAGGTCGACCGCCAGCGTGGTCACCGAGACGAAGCGCAGCTGCTTGCCCGCCAGGTGGTAGCGGCGGTTCCAGGCGTCGGCGATGTAGGCGAGGTTGCGGTGCTCGATCATCACGCCCTTCGGCGTGCCGGACGAGCCCGAGGTGTAGACCACGTAGGCCAGGTCGTCCGGTCCCACCGCGGTTTCCGGCGGGGTCACCGGGTGCCGGTCGAGCCCGGGCCACGCCTCGTCCAGGCAGAGCACCTGGCAACCGGTGTCCGGCAGGCGGTCGAGCAGGCGCCGCTGGGTGAGCAGCACCGGGGCGGCGGAATCGGTGAGCATGAACGAGAGCCGGTCGGCGGGGTGCCCGGGGTCGAGCGGGACGTAGGCACCGCCCGCCTTGAGCACACCGAGCAGGCCGACCACCATGTCCAGTCCGCGCTCGACGCACAGGGCGACCAGCACGCCGGGGCCGACGCCGCGGGCGGCGAGTTCGTGCGCGAGCTGGTTGGCCCGCTCGTCCAGTCGCGCGAAGGTCAGCACACTGTCCTGGTAGGACACCGCGACGGCGTCCGGGGTTCGCGCGGCCTGGCGCTCGAACAGTTCGTGGATGGCGCCGGGCACCTCGTACCCGGCCGCGGTGTCGTTCCACTCCACCAGCAGCCGCCGACGCTCCGCCCCGGTCAGCCACGGCAGGTGCGCCAGCTGGGCGCCCGGGTCGGCGACGATGCCGCCCAGCAGCGTCATCAGGTGCTCGGTGAACCGCTCCATGGTGGCCGCGTCGAACAGGTCGGTGCTGTACTCCAGCGCGCCGAGCACCCCGCCGGGGCCGTCCTGGAACTCCAGGCTGAGGTCGAAGGTCGACGACTCCCGCGGCAGGTGGAACTCCCGCACGGCCAGTCCGGGCAGCTCCAGCGCGGCCTGCTTGGCCCCGCGGAAGGCGACCATGGACTGGAACACCGGGGTGCGGCTCGGGTCGCGGGGCAGCCGCAACGCCTCCACCAGCCGGTCGAACGGCACCTCGTCGTGCGCGAGCGCGTCCAGCACGGTGGCCTTGACCTCGCCGAGGAAGTCCGCGAAGGACTGCTGCCAGCTCAGTTCCGTGCGCACCACCACGGTGTTGGTGAAGAAGCCGACGGTCCCGCCCAGTTCCGGCCGGTTGCGCGCCGCGGTCGGGGTGCCGACGGCGATGTCGTCCTGCCCGGAGTACCGCGCGAACAACACCTTGCAGGCCGCGAGCAGCACGGTGAACAACGTCGTGTCGTGCGCCCGGCTCAGCTCCCGCAGCCCGGCGGCCAGCTCGTCCGGCAACCAGAACGTGCGCAGCGCCCCCGCCTGGCCGCGTTGCGGTGGCCGCGGCCGGTCGGCCGCCAGCTCCAGCGGGACGATCCCGGCCAGCCGCTGCTTCCAGTACGCCAGTTGCTCGTCGAGTGCCCGCCCGGACATCCGGTTCCGTTGCCACACCGCGTAGTCCGCGTACTGGACCGCCACCTCGGGCAGGTCCGCGGCACCCGAGTACAGCGCCCCGAGTTCGCGGAGCAGGACCTCCAGCGACCAGCCGTCGATCACGATGTGGTGCATGCCGAGCACCAGCAGGTGTTCCTGCTCGGACAACCGCACCGGCAATGCGCGGAACAGCGGCCCCTGACGGAGGTCGAACGGCTGGTTGAACCGGTCGAGTTCGGCGCGGATGCCCGCTTCCGGATCGTCCCTTCCGGACAGATCGACCAGCGGCGCCGACGGGTCGTACGGCGCCCGCACGTACTGCACCGCCTCGCCGTCGACGGTGTCGAAGGTGGTGCGCAACGCCTCGTGGCGGACAACCAGCTCACGCAGTGCGCCGGTCAGCGCGGCCCGGTCGAGTTCCCCGGTCAGCCGGACCGCGAAGCCGCTGTTGTACTCCACCCCGCCGCCGTCGAGCTCGTCGAGGAACCACAGCCGTTGCTGGGCGAAGGACAGCGGCAGCGGGCCGCGGCGGCCGTCCGGGGTGTCGTCGCCGACCCTGGTGATGCCGTCCTCCTCGGCCCGCGCCCGGCCTGCCAGCCGCTGGCGCAGCCGTTCGCGCAGGTGGGCAGGCAGTGCGGCGATGCGATCGGCGTGAGCTGAGGTGTCCACGTTTCCTCCTCGGGGTACGCGCTCGGTGGGTCAGCGGGCGGGGAACAGCCGCTCGTAGACCGGGTGCGCGCGGAAATCGGTCGGTCGGTGCCGGACGTGGTGCTCGCCGCCCGCCTCGCCGTCGGCGGTGTGCAGGCGCGCGGTCACCGAGTAGTCGGGGTGCACGCCGTCCTCGGCCGGTGCGTAGCGGAACCCGAGGTCCAGCCGGTCCCCCGGGCGCACCTCGCGGGGCCGGTCGAACAGCGGGAGGTACACCGGCATCCAGTTGGTGCGCATGGTCAGCGAGTTGACCGGCTCACCACCGGGCAGGCAGCGCAGCTCGATCCACAGCAGGAGCCCGTCCACCCGGCCGGGCCGGCGCACGGTCAGGGTCGCCGAGGTGTCCCCGGTGACCGCGAGGTCCCCGTTGAACTCCAGCTGCTCCAGCCGCGCGTGATCGGTCACCAGCGCTTCGGGTCCCGCGTTGGCCACGCCGAGCAGCACGTCGAACGGTCCGTTGTGGATGGTGAACGCCTGGCTCAGCAGGTCCAGCGACTCGGCGAAGAAGCCGGTCTCACCGCCGAAGATGTCGTCGAAGCAGGCGGCACCGGCGAAGGTGGCGCAACTGTCCGGCACGAACACCGCGTCCGGGGTGGTGAGGCGGCGCCGGGCGTCGGCGAGCACCACGGCCGCGCCCTCGGCACCGCCGATGTCGCCGATGATCTCGGAGACGCACAACTCGGCCCGGCGGTCCAGGCTCAGGTCGGTGGACAGGCCCTGGCACAGCTTGATCCGGTCACCCCATTCGAGGTCGGCGAGCCGTTCCCTGGCCATTTCGTAGGTTTCGGGCATGCCCTCCACGGCGACCACCTCGGTGGCGCCACCCGCCACCGCTTCGATGGCCCAGTTGAGGTCGCGGCCGGTGCCGATGTCGAGCGCCGAGCGGCCGGGTGCGGTGCGCTCCAGCGCGGTGCGGTACGCGGTGTTGCGCACCTCGTCCAGCGTCATCAGGTCGTAGAGCAGCTCGTCGTAGCACGGGTACATGCCCACCGACGGCCACAGCTGCGGCCGGCTCGCGTCCCAGCCCGCCGTATCGACCAGCACGTCGACCGCGCCACCGGCGTAGCCGATCCGGTTGGTCTCCACCACGTCCATCCCTCCCGGTCCCTCAGGCGCCCTCGGCGGCCAGTGCGCGTTCGATGTCCTCCAGCACGGCGACCTCCACCGCGGCGGCCAGCGCCCGCACGGTCCGCTTGTCGAACACGACGCGCGGCGAGAGCTTCACGCCGAAGAGGCCGCGGATCTCCGAAAGCAGCCGGATGGTCAGGATCGAATCGCCGCCGATGTCGAAGAAGTCGTCTTCCACGCCCACCCGCTCCACGCCGAGCACTTCGCTCCACAGCCCGGCGAGGCCTTCCTCGGTGGGCGTTTCCGGGGCCAGGTAGGCCGCGGCGAGTTCCGGGCGCCCGGCGGGTTCGGGCAGTGCGGCCCGATCGACCTTGCCGGTCGAGGTCAGCGGCAGTGCGTCGATGACCACGAACGCGGCGGGCACCAGGTAGTCCGGCAGCCGTTCGGCCAGGAAGTCCCGCACCGCGGCCACGTCGCAGGAACCGGCGGGCACCAGGTAGCCGATGAGCCGCCGCACCCCCGGCTGGTCCTCGCGCAGGGTCACCGCCGCGGCGGCCACGTCCGGGTGCCCCAGCAGCGCGGTCTCGATCTCGCCGGGTTCGACCCGGTGCCCGCGGATCTTGACCTGGTCGTCGGCCCGGCCGAGCATCTCCATCGTGCCGTCCGCGCGCCACCGCACCACGTCCCCGGTGCGGTAGAGCCGCGAGCCCGGCGGGCCGAACGGACTGGCCACGAACCGCTCGGCGGTCAGCGCGGGCCAGCCGAGGTAACCGCGGGCCAGGCCGTCACCGCCGATGTACCACTCGCCGGCCACGCTCACGGGGACCTGGTTGAGGTCGGCGTCCAGCACGTAGCCGGTGGTGTTGGGCATCGGCGCGCCGATCGGGATCAGCGGGCCGGTGTCGGCGGTGGAGATCTGGTGCGTGGTGGCGAAGACCATGCTCTCCACCGGGCCGCAGCCGTGCACCAGCCGCAGGTCCGGGTAGCGACGGCGGGCCGCCCTGATGTGCGGGGTGGACGCCGCCTCGCCCCCGGTGGCCACCTGCTTGACCTGGTCGAGCACGCCGGGGTGGTTGTCCACCACCGCGTTGAACAGGCTCGCCGACAGCCAGAGCGTGGTGACCCGGTGCCGCTCGATCAGCGAGATCAGCAGCGGCAGGTCGAGCTTCGGGCTGGGGCACACCACCGAGGTACCGCCGTGCAGCGTGGCGCCCCACAGCTCCAGTTGCGCGGCGTCCCAGGACATCGGCGAGTACTGCAGGAAGACCTCGTCCGGGCCGAATTCGAGGAAGTCCTGGCCGGTGAACGTGCGGACCATGGCGCGGTGCGGGGCGCACACGCCCTTCGGCCGCCCGGTGGACCCGGAGGTGAACATGACGCAGGCGAGGCTGTCCGGGGACGCGCCGCCGTCCGGCCGGTCGGCGGGCCGGGCCGCGATCGCCGCGGCGTCGCTGTCCGGGCGGACCACCGGCACACCTGCGTCCGGTACCTTCGCGGCCAGCTCCTCCTCGGCCACCACCACAGCCGGACGCAGGTCGCCGACGAGTCGCGCGATCCGGTCCTCGGGGTACTCGGGATCGACCATGGCGTACGCGCCGCCCGCCTTGTGCGCGGCGAGCATGCTCACCACCATGCCGAGGTCGCGCCGGCTCAGGATGGCGACCACGCCGTCGGGCCCGGCCCCCGCCTCGATGAGGTGGTGGGCCAGCCGGTTCGCGCGCTCGTCGAGCTCGCGGTAGGTCAGTTCGCCGTCGCCGCCGATCACCGCCACCTTGCCGGGCGTGCGGTCGGCCTGCTGCTCGAACAGGGCGTGCAGGGTGTGCTCGGCGGCGTAGTCCGTGGTCGTGTCGTTCCACCGCGCCAGTTGCGCGTGCTCCGCTTCGCTGAGCAGGCCGATCCGGGCCAGTGGCTGGTTGCCTGCCTCCACAATGGACTCGAGCAGGGCGGTGAGGTGCTCGCCGAGGCGTTCCATGGTGGCGGCGTCGAACAGCGTGCCGTCGTAGGCGAGCATGAACGAAGGCTCGTCCGCGGCGAAGAAGACCAGGGTGAGCGGGAAGTTGTTGGCGTCGGCGGCGTTCAGGTCGCGGATGCCGAGCCCGTGCGCCGCGGCCACGTCGTAGCGGACCGGGTAGTTCTCGAACACGACCGCGCTGTCGAACAGATCGGACCCGCCGTCTTCGAGCCAGCCGGTGAGCTGGCGCCGCGAAACGTAGCTGAACTGCCGCGACCGCGCCTGCTTGCGCTGCAGCTCGTGCAGCCAGTCCAGCACCCCGCCGGCCCCGTCGATCCGGGCACGCACCGGGATGGTGTTGATGACCATGCCGCAGATGTCCTCGACCCCGGCGAGGTCGCCGTCGCGGCCGGACACCACCGAGCCGAAGCACACGTCCCGCTGCCCCGAGTACCGCGACAGCAGCAGCGCCCAAGCACCCTGCACCAGGGCGTTGAGGGTGAGCCGTTCCCGTTTGGTGAACTCGGCCAGCCGACGCCGGAGTCCTTCCGGCAGCGCGCGGCGGACCTGCTCGGTGCCGCGGGCGCGGTGCGCCTGCACCGGCGGGCGGTCGTAGGGCAGCGCGGGTGGTTCTCCCAGGCCGGCCAGTTCCTCCCGCCAGTACTCCCCGGCCGCGGCTTCGTCCTGGCGCTCCAGCCAGGCGACGTAGTCCGAGAACGGACGGCGCCGGACGGGATCGGCGGCACCGGGCACACCGGACAGCCGGGCGTGGGCGGCGAAGAGCTCGGCCAGTACCTGCTGCACGCTCCAGCCGTCGAGCAGCACGTGGTGGAAGGTGAACACCACCGCGGCGCTGTCGCCGGGCAGCGCGGCGATCGCGACCCTGGCCACCGAAGGCTCGGCCAGGGTGAACTTCGCGGCCCGGTCGCGGGCCAGGTGGGCCCGCAGTTCCTCCCGCTGCCGGTCGGGGGTCAGCGCCGAGAGGTCGAACCGGGTGACCGGCAGCACCACCCCGCGGCGCACGACCTGCACCGGGGTTTCGACCTCCTGCCAGACCAGCGAGGTGCGCAGCACGTCGAGCCGGTCGGTCACCTCCTGCCAGGCCCGCGCCAGGGTGTCCATATCGGACACACCGTCCAGCACGAACTCGACCTGCGCGTGGTAGACGTCCTCCTCGGGCTCGGCCAGGCTGTGGAAGAGCATGCCCTGCTGCATCGCGGTGAGCGGGTAGATGTCCTGCACGTCCCGTCCGTCACCGGCGATGCGGTCGACCGCGTCCTGGTCCAGGTCCGCCAGCGGGAAGTCCGACGGCGTGCACCCGCGAGCGCCGCCGGCGCAGTGCGCGATCAGCGCGCCGAGTTCGTCCAGCATGAATTCGGCCAGCGCGGTGACGGTGTGCTCGGTGTGCGCCTCCGGGGAGTAGGTCCATTCGAGTTCCAGTTCCCCGGCGCGGATCGAGCCGACCACGTCGAGCAGGTGCTCGCGGCGGTGCCCGGGGTGCCGGTCGAGGCCCATGGCCAGCGAACCGCCGTCGTAGAGCGATCCGCCGTCGGCCGCGGAATCCCACTGCCCCAGGTAGTTGAAGCTGATCTCGGGGTTCGGCCGGTCCTCGGGCAGGCTGCCGTTGGCCAGCAGCGCGCCGTGGCCGAGCCCTCGCCGCGGGACCGCACGCACCTGCTCCTTCACCGACTTGAGCAGCGCGTCCTCGCCGATCCCCGGCGCCACGGTGAGCGGAACCGGGTACAGCGTGGTGAACCAGCCGGTCGTCCGAGACAGCTCGGTGCCCGCCGGGGCGATGTCGGCGCCGTCCTCGCGGCCGTGTCCCTCGACGTCGATGAGCAGGTCCGGGCTCCCGGTCCACGACGCCAGCGCGGCGGCGAGCGCACCGAGCAGGACTTCGTGGGGTTGCGCCCGGTAGGCCGACGGCACCTGCTGCACCAGCGCGCGGGTCTTCTCCGCGTCCAGCCGGACCGTGACGGCCTTGGCGGTACCGGCCGGCCCGGCTTCACCGTCACGCGGCAAGGGTGCCGGGGCGGACACGGCACGCCAGAAGTCGAGTTCGTCGTCGAACCGGCCGTCCCGTGCCGCGTCCGCGACCAGCTCGGCCCACGCCTTGACCGAGGTGGTCCGGCCCGGCAGCCGGAGTTCCCGGCCCGCGGTGAGGGCTTCGTAAGCGGTGCCGAAGTCTTCGAGCAGGATCCGCCAGGACACCGCGTCCATCACCAGGTGGTGCGCGATGAGCGTGAGCTTCGCGGGCCGGGTGAGCACGGCGCGCAGCAGCGGCCCGGCGGCGAGGTCGAACGAGTGCACGGCCGGGTCCACTTCGGACTGCTCCTGCTCGACCCAGTCGAGCGTGGTCGCCTCGGGGTCGAGGCGCTGCATCGGGCCGAAACGCAGCTTGAACCCGTCGTGGTGCCCGGCGGCCAGTTCGAGTGCCTGGCGCACCACGGCCGGATCGGCTTCCGGCGACAGTTCCACGCGCACCCACTGGTTGAACCGCTCCGGGTGCTCGGGGTGCCGGTCCAGGAACCACCGCTGGATCGGCAGCAGTGGCACCGGACCGGCGACGGGCCCCTCCGAGTTCTCGGCCACTCCGGCCGGAACCACGGCCGCGGCGAGTTCCGCCACGGTCTGGTGCCCGAAGATCAGCTGCGAACTGACCGCGAGCCCCGCCTGCCGGGCCTTCGAGACCACCTGCAGGCTCAGGATCGAGTCGCCGCCGAGCTGGAAGAAGTTGTCCGTGACGCCGAACGACGCGGTGCCGAGCACCTCGCCCCAGATCCGCGTGAGCGTCTCCTCCACCGGCGTGCGCGGCGCGACGTACTCCCCCGCGCCCGCGGCCCGGCCGGTGGGCGCGGGGAGCGCGCCGCGGTCGAGCTTCCCGTTGCGGGTCAACGGGATTTCCGGCAACACCACGATGTCGGCGGGCACCATGTACTCCGGCAGGCGTTCCGCCGCCACCGCGCGCAGGCTCGCCACGTCGAGTGCGTCCACCGCGTGACCGGCGGCGGGCGCGACGTAGGCGGTCAGCCGTTTGACGCCGGGTGTGTCCTCCCGCACCAGCACGGCCGCCTGGCCGACGCGGTCGTCGTCCGCGAGCACCATCTCGATCTCACCGGGCTCGATCCGGAAGCCGCGGACCTTGACCTGGTTGTCGGCGCGGCCGAGGAACTCCAGCAGCCCCTCGGTGGTCCACCTGGCCAGGTCACCGGTGCGGTAGAGGCGGTCGCCGGGCGCGCCGAACGGGTCGGCGACGAACCGCTCGGCGGACAGCGCCGGCCGGTTCACATACCCGAAGGCCACGCCGGGCCCGCCGATGTACAGCTCACCGGACACGCCGTCGGGCACCGGGCGCAGCGAGCCGTCGAGCACGTACAGCCGCCGGTTGCGCAGCGGCGGGCCGATCGGCACCAGCGGCCGGTCGTCCGCGACGTCGCGCGGCCGCACGCGGTGGCAGGCGGCGGCGACCATCGTCTCCACCGGGCCGTAGCCGTTGATCAGGCGCAGCTCCGGGTAGGTCCGGGCGACCGCGCGGATGTGTGCCATCGAGGCGACGTCCCCGCCGAAGAGCACCTGCCGGACGTCCCCGAACAGGTCGAGGTGGTTCTCCGCGAGCAGGTTGAACAGGCCCGCCGCCAGGCACATCGTGGTGACCCCGTGCCGCCGGACCTCGGAGACCAGCACGTCGGCGTCGATCGAGCGGCCGGGGTAGAACACCAGCGAGGCTCCGTGCAGCAGCGCCGACCACAGTTCGAGCGAGAGCCCGTCCCAGGACACGCCCATGCTCTGCAGGATCACTTCGTGCTCGTCCAGCTCGAAGAACCCGGTGCCGTACAACGCGTGCACGGTGGCGCGGTGCGGGGACACGGCGCCCTTGGGCCGTCCGGTGGAGCCGGAGGTGAACAGCACGCAGGCGATGTCGTCGCCGCTGACCGCGATTTCCGGAGCCTGCGCAGGCAAGTCGGGGTGGTCGGCGCCCAGCGGGACCGCGGTGGCGACCAGTTCGCGGTACTCGCCGAGGTGGTCGTCCCCGGCCAGCGCGACCGAGACCCCGGCTTCCTCGATCATGAACCGGGTGCGCTCGGCGGGCTGGCCGGGATCGACGGTCAGGTAGGCCGCCCCGGTCTTGAGGATGCCCAGCAGGCCGACCGGCAGGTCGATCCCGCGCTCGGCGCAGATCGCGACCACCTCGCCCGGTCGCACGCCCAGGCCGATCAGGTGGTGCGCCAGCCGGTTCGCCCGCGCGTCGAGTTCGCCGTAGGTGAGCCGCGCGTCGTCGTAGACCACCGCGGTGGCGTCCGGGCTCGCGCCGGCGTGCCGCGCGAACAACTCGTGCAGCGGCACGTCGAGCGGCTGCTCACCGGCGGAGTCGTTGTACTCCAGGGTGATCCGCCGCTGCTGTGCCGGGGCCAGCGAGGGCAGCCGGGACAGCGGACGGTCGGCGTCGGTGGCCACCGCGGTCAGCAACGTCAGGAAGTTCTCCGCCATCCGCTCGACGGTGGCGGGCTCGAACAGGCTCGTGTCGTAGCCGAGTGCGCCGTTGAGCCTGCCGCCGGACTCCTCGAAATCGAAGACCAGGTCGGTGACCGCCACGGTGTCCGGCAGGCTCGCTCGCTCGACGCGCAGGCCGCCGGTCTCGCGGCCGGGAAGCCAGTTGTCCTGCAGGGCGACCACGGCCTGGAACAACGGCGTGCGGCTGGGGTCGCGGGGCACGCCCACGGCGTCGACCATGCGGTTGAACGGCACGTCCTGGTGGGCGAGCCCGTCCCGGATGGTGGCCTTGACCGAGCGCAGGAACCCGGTGAACGACACCTGCTCGTCCACTGTGGACCGCAGCACCAGCGTGTTGATGAAGAAGCCGAGCATCCGCTCCAGCTCGGGCCGGTTGCGGCCGTCGGTCACCGTGCCGACGGCGATGTCACGCTCACCGGTGTAGCGGGCCAGCAGCACCTGCACCGCGGCGACCAGGGTGGCGAACAGCGTGGCGTCCGCACCCGAGCTGATCCGCCGCAGCCGGTCGGTGAGCTCGGCGGGGATCTCGAACTGGTGGCGCGCCCCGGCCCCGCGACGCACCGGTGGGCGCGGGTGGTCGGCGGGCACCTCGGCCATCGGCAGATCGGCCAGCTGCGCCCGCCAGTAGTCGAGGTGCCCGGCCGGATCACGCCACTGTTCGCGTTGCCACACCGCGAAGTCCGGGTACTGCACCGCCTGCGCCGGCAGGTCCGCCTCGGCGCCCCGCGTCCCGGCGTCGTAGCGGGCACACAGTTCCTCCGCCATCAACCGGATCGAGGTGCCGTCGGTGATGATGTGGTGCAGTGAGAACACGAGCACGTGCTCGGTTTCGGAGAACCGGTAGAGCCACCAGCGGCTCGGCTGCTCACGCCGCAGGTCGAAGGGGCGCACCAGTTCGGGCCGCACCTGGCGCTCGAAGGCCTCATGGCCGACGCCGGAAAGATCGATCAGCGGCAGGTCCACGTCCCGCGGCGGTGACACCAGCTGGTGCCCGGTGCCGCCGGTGGAAGCGAAGGCGGTCCGCAGCGAATCGTGTTCGGCGACCAGCTCGCCGAGCACCCTCCGCAGCAGGCCCTCGTCGAGGTCACCGTGGAAGCGCAGGCCACCGGCCACGTTGTACTCGAAAGATTCCCGGTCGAACTCCTGCAGGAACCACAGGCGCTCCTGGACCGGGGACAGCGGGATCGGGCCCTCGCGCGGAACACGGTCGATGGTGGACGGAGCCTGCCCGGCGAGCGCGTCGACAGCGGCTGCGAACCCGGCGAGCTTCGGCTCGTCGAACAGCACTTCGGGCGAGATGTGCACACCGAACACCGACATCGCCTGGCGCAGCACGCGCAGGGCACGCAGGGAATCGCCACCTTTGGCGAAGAAGTCGTCCTCCGGGTGGGCCTCGTCCAGTTCGAGGACAGCGCACCAGATCTCGGCGATCCGGCGCTCGGTTTCGGTGGCGGGCTCGGTGCGCGTGCCGCCGCGGCCGGCCAGCAGCGTCCCGGAAGACGGCTCGGGCAGCGCGTCACGGTCGATCTTGCCGTGCGGGGTCAGCGGGAATTCGTCGTGCAGCAGGTAAAGCGAGGGCACCATGTACGCGGGCAACCGCGCGCCGAGAAACTCACGCAGCTGGTCGCTGTCGAGCGCACCGGCATCGTTGGCCACCACGTGGGCGACCAGCCGCGGCTCGCCTTCACGGTCCTGGCCGAGCACCACGGCCGCGCGATCGACGTGCTCGAAGGCGGCCAGCGCCAGCTCGATCTCACCCAACTCGACCCGGAATCCGCGGATCTTGACCTGGTTGTCGGCGCGACCGGCGAACAGCCATTCGCCGCCGTCGGTCACCCGGACCAGGTCACCGGTCCGGTACATCCGCTCCCCCGGCGCCCCGAACGGGTTCGCCACGAACCGTTCGGCGGTGAGCCAGGGCCGGTTGAGGTAACCGCGGGCGAGCCCGGTCCCGGCGAGGTAGCACTCGCCGATCTCACCCGGGCCGACCGGCCGCAGTGAAGCGTCCAGCACGTAAGCCGTGGTGCCGTCGACCGGCGTGCCGAGCGGGGGCACCACCGCACCCCGCAGCGGTTCGCTGACCGTGGTGCAGATCGTGGCCTCGGTGGCGCCGTAGCCGTTGACCACGAACCGGCCCTGCGCCCACTTCTCCAGCAGCGTCGGCGCGAACGCCTCACCGGCCAGGTACAGCGACACCCCCGGCGGGAAGGTGCCAGGGGACATCGCGGCCAGCGCGGCGGGCGGGATGGTGGCGTGGGTGATCTCCTGCTCGACCAGCAGTTCGGCCAGCGCGAGGTCGGAACTCGTCCGCTCGGCGGGCGCGGCGACGATGGCGCCCCCGGTCAGCAGCGGCGTGAAGATGTCCCACAACGCCGCGTCGAAGCCGGTCGGGGCGAACTGCAGCGCCCGGCTGTGCCGGTCGAGGCCGAAGCGCCCGGCCAGCCTCGGCACGGTGTCCGCGCCGACGTGACTGATGATCACGCCCTTGGGCCGCCCGGTGGAGCCCGAGGTGTAGATGACGTAGGCGGTGTGGTCCGGCAGGACCGGCGCGGCGCGGTCGGCGTCGGTCAGGTCGCCGTCCGCGTGCGCCGCCAGTTCCGCCACGAGCGCGGGGTCGTCGAGCGGCACCCGGCCGGCCCGGTGGTCCGCCGGTACCGCGGCCTCGGTCCCGCTCTCGCAGACCACGAGCCGGGGCGCGGCATCGGCGAACAGGAACCGGATCCGGTCCTCGGGGTAGCTCGCGTCGATGGGCAGGAACGGTGCGCCCGCCTTGAGCGCGGCGAGCACACCGACCACGAACTCCGGCCCGCGCGGGAGCAGCAGCGCGATCAGCCGCTCCGGTTCGGCGCCCCTGGCCACCAGCGACCTGGCGAGCCGGTTGGCCCGCCCGTTCAGCTCCGCGTAGGTCCACGAGCGCCGCTCGTGGACCAGCGCGGTCGCCGCCGGGGACCGCCGGACCTGTGCCTCGAACAGCTCGGTGAACGTCGGTGGTGCGGCGCCATCCACTTCAACCTCCGCGCGCTTTCTCGGGCCGGATCGCCCATTCGGATTCGTGACTCGATCGGGGAAACGGTGACTCAGCGGCTGTCCATCCGGGCCGCGAGACTCACCGGGCGCATATCGGTCCAGTGGCGTTCGACGTATTCGCGGCACTCGTCCAGTCCCGCTTCGCCGTGCACCGTTTCCCAGCCCGCCGGAACGGCCAGGTGGGTGGGCCACAAAGAATGCTGACCCTCGTGGTTGCGCAAGACCAGGTAATTGCCTTCCGGGTTCTCGAACGGATTGGTCACGCGTGCTCCAATTCGAAGACGACGGACAGGGTCAGCGATTCGATGAGGTGCTTGTTCACGCAGCGCCAGCCACCGTCGGCGAACACGCCGTCCCACTCGTCCATCGTGGGCAGGTAGACGTCCATCATCGCGTGCCCGAGTTCGAAGCCGAGGGTGAACACCGGCACGTCGTCCTCGGTCACCGCGCCCCCGGTCTGCGGGTCGCCCAGCAGGATGCGCGTCGCGTCGCCGAGCAGGAACCGCCGCACCTTCGGGAACGCCTCGCGCAGTCGCCGCAGCGTCGCGACGCAGTTCTCCCGCGGCCAGAAGTCGTGGCCCATCATGAAGCAGGTCAACAGGTCCACGTCGGCGAACTCGTCGCGGTAGGTGATCTCGCGGGCGTCACCCTCGACGAAGGTGAGCCGGTCGGACAGGCCGCGCTCCTTGGTCTCGGCGACCGCCACCTCCAGCGCGGGCCCGGCCAGGTCCACCCCGATCCCGGTGGCGCCGGGATGCCGGTCGAGGATCTGCATCAGCCGCTCGCCGCTGCCGCAACCGAGGTCCACCACCGAGCTGAACTCGTAGCCCAGGCCGTCCATCGCGCCCCAGAACGCCGGGTCGAAGTACTGGGTGTTGATGTCGCGGCAGGCGTAGGCGATGGCCGCGGAGTCACGGCGATCCAGCGCGCCGGTCCGGTTCTCGTTGCGCAGCACGTACTGCATGCGGGAGAACAGCTGGCCCGAGCCGAGGCTGAGCCAGTGGAACAGCGACTTCGTCCGGTACGCCTCGTCGAAGTGGCGGCCCGGCACCACGGTGTCGCGGTCGCGCTCGACCACGCCCACCACCGCGAGCGCGGTGACCAGCCCCTGCGCCGAGCGGATGTCGAGGTCGTGCTGCAACGCGAAGCTCGGCAGATCCGCTTTCCGGTTTTCCCGCAGTTCGTCGAGTATGCCCAGTTCCCAAGCCGCACCGATCGCGGCCGAGGCGACCGCCGAGTTGAAGATGGACGCGACTGCCCGTTCCGAATCCGAATCGACAAAAGACGAAGTCATCTGCGTTCACTCCATTCACCGAGAGAGGCAAAACGGAAAAGTATTTTCGGGTTACCCGACCATATGGGCGCTCGCCGACGGGGGTCAAACACCTTAAGGGAGAGCTTAAAAAGGGCTAGCGCACCAGTTGCCTGCCGAGCACGGTAAGGCTGTGGTGCACGGTGTTCCGCTGCCGCGCGGTGGTGATCAGGCCCGCTTCACGCAGGATTCCGGTGTGCTGGCTGACCGTGGCCGCCGAAACGCCCGCGCGTTTCGCGAGTTCCCCGGTCGTGCAAGTGTCGCTCAACTGCCACAGCAGCGTCGCCCGGGTTCTCCCGAGCAGCGCGCTCAACGCGGCGACGGAGGGATCGCGCTCACGCGACCAGCGCAGGCGCCCGGCGATCTGCGGCAGCGCGGACACCACCAGCGCCGGCGGATCCGTCTCACTCCCCCGGCCGATCAGCACGGCGGGCGCGGAACTCAGGAAGGCCGAATGCACCACGGTCAGGCCCCGCCCGGCGAGCCGGATCTCCGCCGCCCGGTCGTCGTCGATGTCGAGAGCTGGGCCGTGCCAGCGGATCCGGGGGTGCAGCGTGCTCAGCAACGCGTGCACCCCGCCACCCGACTCCCTTTCCTTGCGCCGCACCATGGTGCCGAAGTGGTTCGCGATCGAGGGCCAGCACGGCACCACCACACCCTCGGCGAACTGCCGGGCGAGCGAAGCCACGCCTGATCCGGTGAGCCCGGCGGCGGCCAGCCGGTCGTCGTCCGGTCTCGCGCGCCGGTCGGTCAGCCACAACAGGTCCGGCACCGGCCGGAGTTGCCGGCAGAGCGCCGCGACGACGTCGGTCAGCTCGCCCAACCGCCGTACGGCCGTGCGCCGCCAGCTCGCGAGCGCGGTGTTCTGCTTGTCGGACAAGGCATCGAGGGCGAACACCGCTTCCTCGGCCGGGTTGAGCGATTCCGCCAGGCAGGTCCTTGCGATGTCGTCGAAGGTGAAGTGGATCCTGGTCATGGCGCGACCCGCAGGCGCGCGACCCGGCCGCTGAACTGCAGTGCGGCCACCTCCCCGCCGGGGTCACGCAGGAACCGGCCCACGTGCGTGCCTTCGTCCATGCCCAGCACCTGGACCAGATCGCCGTCGCCCACGCGCAGCACCGCGTCCAGCCCGGTGCCGTCGGACAGTCCGAGCTCCCCGTGCCCGCGTCGGCTGACGGTGAAGCACGTGGTGTCGTTGTGGTAGTCGCCGACGAATTCGGTGCCATCCGGCGGATTCGTGAACTCCACCCGCGGCGGCCGGTACGCCCCGACGCCGATCTCGGCGGCGATGCGCGTCCACAGGTCCAGCCCGGCGCTGCCGTTGGCCAGCAGCGCCACCGCGGTCCGGGACGGCGCGTGCACCCGGACCGAACAACTGCTCCCGGCCAGGGTGCCGTCGTGGCCGTACCACTGTCCGTCCGGCGAGTCATACAGCGCCCAGCCGAGCCCCCAGCCGTCGGCGACCCCGAACGGCTCCGCCGCCACCGGTTCCCGCATGGCCGCGGCGAACTCGGCGGGCACCAGTTTCCCGTCGAGGTGCGCCAGCGCGAACCGCACCAGCGCCTCACTCGTCGCGGCCAGCCCGCCCGCGGGGGCCCAGCCGGCGGGCAGCGCGGGTTCCACCGCGGTCAGGCCACCGGCCGCGGGCACGTGCGGCACCGCCATGCCGGGCGCCGGGTCGTCGATCCGGCTGACATCGAGCCCCAGCGGCGCGTTCACGAACGAATCGACCGTCTCCCACCAGTCCATCCCGGTCAGCCGCTCCACCAGGTGCCCGGCGAGCACATATCCGGTGTTGGAGTAGGAGAACGCGTTGCCCGGCCGCCACACGTCCGGGCGGTCCAGCAACGCCTGCACGTACCGGCGCGGGGAGACGGGACCGTCGGTGTCGAGCTCGAAATCGGAGATCACGCCGCCGGTGTGGCTGAGCGCCTGGCGAAGGGTGACCACGCGCAGCGCGCGGGACCGGGCGCCCGCCAGTTCGCCCAGGTACTCCGACAGCGGCGCGTCGAACTCGGCGTCGCCGTCCGCCACCAGTTGCACGGCCACGGTCGCGGTGAAGGTCTTGGTGACCGAGCCGAGCGGGAACATCGTTCGCGGTCCCACGGTCGCGGCGCCGGTGAGCGCCGGGCGTCCGCAGGTCACCGTCACGGTCTCGCCCGCCCGGTGCAGGGTCAACTGCGCCCCGGGCACGCCCGTCCGTTCGGCCAAGCTCCGGAAGGTCTCCGGCAAGTCGGCAAATCCCATGAGCCGCCCCTTCGCTGCGTCACTGTCCGGAGCGGGTGGCCGCCGCGCGCAAACGGCACCCCAGCCCCGCTTCCGTAACCTGAGCGTTACAGGGACACCTGTAGAGGGACTGTAGTCAACCTGTAGTAGTCGACATGTGGCCCAATGTGACAGATGCTATGGTGATGTACCGCCTGATTGCGCATCTAGTGATTTCCTCACTTGACTTGAGCAGCGTTCAGTCACCGAGGGTGGCGTCACTCGAAAGGGTGGCCTGCGCCTTCGCGTAGGCCTCGCCCCACTGCTCCAGCCAGTCGACCACCGGGCCGAGAGATCGGCCCAGCTCGGTGAGGGAGTACTCGACCCGGGGCGGCACCTCGGGGTAGACGGTGCGCGTGACGATCCCGTCGGTCTCGAGCTCGCGCAGGGCACGGGTGAGCGTGCGCGGCGTGACCTCTCCGACAGCACGCTGCAGTTCGCCGAACCGGTGCGTGCGCGTCAGCAGGTACCGCACGACGCTCAGCTTCCACGCTCCGCCGAGCACGGCGATCGACACTTCGACGGGGCACACGTCGAGCGCGGCGCGCACCGGATCCCGCATCCGAGCTCCTCACTATCCGAAGTGTCAGTATGTGCCGAGAATGTGCGTACTTGTCCCGAGCGTACTTCGTTCCTAGCGTTCGCCTCATGGACGCTTTCGTGGTCATCGCGCATCCCAGCGCCCACTCGCTCAACGTGCGCCTGGCCGAGGTCACCACCAAGACGCTGCCCGACCTCGGCTACGCGGTGACGACCTCCGACCTCTACGCCATGGACTGGAACGCCGCGGTGACGCCACAGGACTTCGGTGTACCCGCGCGCCCGGACCTCCCGGTCGGCGACCAGTCGGCAGAGGCGTACGAGCGCGGCTCACTGACCGAGGACATCGTCGCCGAGCAGGAGAAGCTCCGGCGCGCTTCGCTCGTGGTGTTCCACTTCCCGCTGTGGTGGTACGGCATGCCGGCGATCCTCAAGGGCTGGTTCGACCGCGTCTTCGTCAAGGGTTTCGCCTTCGGGCTCAAGGATTCGGCGGGTCGCACCCGCAAGTACGGCGACGGCGGCCTGGCCGGGAAGCGCGCCCTCGCCGTGATCACCGCCGGAGACCGCGAGACCGCGTTCGACCCACGAGGGATCAACGGCGAGGCGGGCGAGCTGTTCTTCCCGTTCCTGCACGGGATCTTCTGGTACACCGGCATGCAGCCGCTGCGGCCGCACCTCGTCGCGGGCACCGACCGCCCCGGCTGGAACCAGCTCGACCACGAGGCGGACCGCTTGCGTGCCCGCCTCACCACGCTCGGCTCGGAACCGCCCATCCCCTACCGCGCCCTGGCCGACGGCGACTACGACACCGATCGGCATCTTCGCCCTTCCGCAGCCCCGGGACGTGAGGGCTTGAGCATTCACTTGAAAAACCGCACAGAGCCGCGCTGAATAGGGCGTTATACACCCGTCTGGCTCCCGTTTCTCCAAGACCGCCGGGCGCCGAGCCGCGAGAATCGGCCGATGATCGAACGAATCCTCCCCTACGCCGGCGGGAAAGACGTGGCCGCGTCCCGGGAGTTCTACGTCGGCGTGCTCGGCCTCGAGGTCGCCATGGAAGACCCCGTCCTCTGCCTGCGCTCCCCCGGCAACCCCACGGCCCAGCTCATCATTCCCCCGCACGGCACGGAAAAGCCGGACTTCGGGATCGACGTGGGCACGGCGGCAGCGGTCGACGCGGCGCACGCCGAGGCCGTGCGCCGCGGGCTGCGGGTGGTCTATCCCCTGACCGACGAGCCGTGGGGCGTGCGCCGCTTCTTCGTCGAGGACCCCGGCGGCTCGGTGGTCAACGTGCTCGCCCACCTCGAGCCCGGCTGACCTACCGGCGGCGGGCGATCGCCACCCCGGCCAGGCAGATCGCCCCGCCGAGCAGGCCGTAGACGGTCGGGACCTCGGCGAGCAGCAGCCAGGACAGCAGCACCGACACGGCGGGCACGGCGTAGGTCGTGGCGCTGAGGCGGCCCGCGTCCATCCGCCGCAACGCGTAGGCCCAGGCGGTGAAGCCGATCGCGGTCGGGAACAGGCCGAGGTAGACCACACCGGCCACGGCACTGGCCGGAGCGGCGCTCAGTTCCGCGATCAACCGCGGTACCCAGGGCAGCAACACCGCGGTGCCGATGAGGCAGCCGAGCCAGATCGCGGTCAGCCCGTCCACCGCGCGCAGGGTCAGCTTCTGCACCAGCACACCGGAGGCGTACAACACGGCCGCGAGTACACAAAGGACCACACCGAGCCAGTCGCGCTGGGAATCGGCGCCCGCCGCGATGACGGCCACACCGCCCATCGCCACCAGGGAGCCGATGATCAGCGGCCGCGAGTAGCCCTCGCCGAGGACCTTCCCGGCCACGACGGCGACCAGTAGCGGCGCGATGTTCACCAGCAGCGCCGCGGTGCCCGCGTCCACGTGCCGTTCGGCGGCGTTGAGCGCGACGGTGTAGCCCGCGAGCCAGAGCACGGCGTACACGGAGATCAGCAGCAGGGACTTGCGCGCCGGCAGCACGATCGGGGCCCGGCGGTGCCGGAGCAGCACGAAGAAGGTGAGTGCGACGGCCGCGACGGCGAGCCGGGCCAGCGCCATGGGCGCGGGCGAGATCGTGTGCCCGACATCGCGGATGGCGACGAAGGCCGAGGCCCACAGCACCACGGTGAGCACCACGGCCGCGGCGGTCTTGACGGTGTCCGGCGCGCGGCCGGCGGAAACGGCGGGGGCGGTCTGGAGTTCGGTCACGCGGCCATCGTCACCCGGCAGGTTTGGACAGCACAAGCGATTAATACTGCATGATTGTTAAGTCACACTGTACAGTTGCCGCCATGCTGGATCTCCTCAGACTCCGCGTACTGCGTGCCGTCATCGCGACCGGTTCGATCCGGGCGAGCGCCACCGCGCTCGGGTACACCCCGTCCGCGGTGAGCCAACACCTCGCCACGCTGCAACGGGAAACCGGGCTCCGGCTGTTCGAACGAGCCGGGCGCGGCATCGAAGCGACGGCTGCCGGACGCACCCTGGCGGCCGAGGCCGAGACCCTGTTCGAGGCGCTGAGCCAGCTCGAGCAGGTGGTCGGCGACCTGCGTGCCGGGCGGGTGGGCAGCCTGTCGATCGGCTACTTCGGCTCGGCGGGTGAAAGCTGGCTGGCACCGGTGGTGGCCACCCTGCGGGCCGAATTCCCCGAACTGCGGCTGGACCTGCGCATGACCGAGTTCACCGGCGGCGACCCGGACGTGGACATCTTCGTCGAGGACGCGTCGGTCGAACGAGCCGCCCACGTCGAGGTGCACCGGCTCGTCGACGACCCCTACCTCGCCGTCGTCCGCACCGACGACCCGCTCGCGGGCTCGGCGGAGGTCCCGCTCGCGGACCTGGCCGAACGCTCCTGGGTGGACAACGACCTGCGGCAGGGCGCCTGCCGTCAGATCCTGCTCACCGCGTGCGCGCAGGCTGGGTTCTCCCCCAGCTTCGCCGTCGAGACCCACGACTACCGGACCGCGATCTCCTTCGTGGCCACCGGAATCGGCATCACGGTGATCCCGGAGCTGGGCATCCGCGAACTCCCCGGCGGCCTGACCACGATCCCGGTGGTCGCCCCCCGGCCGGTGCGGCACATCAGCGCCGCGGTGAAGAAGTCCGTTGTGGACCATCCGGCCGCGCGGCGGACCGTCGACCTGCTGAAGACCTTGATCGGCTGAGCGCGTCGGCGAGTTGCGCGCGGACGGTGTCCAGCGCCGCGAGCTTCTCTTCGACCACGGTGAGCCGGCGGGCGATGATCCGGGCGCTGTCCTCGCAGACAGGACCGGTGAGTTCCCGGTCCAGGCACGGCAGCAGGGCACGGACGTCCTCGGCGGTGAGGCCGCTCGCGAGCAGCAGCCGGATCTTGCCCACGCGGGCGACCGCGGTCTCGTCGTAGTCCCGGTAGCCGTTCGGCGCGCGGCCGGACCGGAGCAGGCCCTGCTGCTCGTAGTACCGCAGCGCCCGGGTGGTCGTCTTGGCCCGGTCGGCCAGCTCACCGATCAGCATCAGCCCGCAGCACCCAGCCCTCCGTCGACGCGGACGATCGTACCGGTCAGGTAACCGGCTTCGGGGCGCGTGACGTTCACGATCCACCAGGCGATCTCGTCGGGCTGGGCGATCCGGCCGAGCGGGATCCGGCGCCGGAGGTCCGCGGCCGCCGCGTCGATCCGCTCGGCGGACCAGCCCGCGTGGCCGAGCACCGGCGTCGCGGTGATGCCGGGGGCCACCGAGACCACGCGGATGCCGCGCCCGGCGAGTTCCACCGCCCAGGTGTGGGTGAGGAAGTCGAGTGCGACCTTCGTGGCGCCGTAGACGGAATTGCCCGGCCAGCCCTGGTGGGGCGAGTTGGAGGTGATGTTGACGATGGTGCTGCCGGAATCCAGGTGGGGCAACGCCTGCTGGGTGAGGAACAGCGGCCCCAGCAGGTTCGTCGCCAACTGTTCTTCCGCCACTTCGCGGTCGATCGTGCCGAGGGCCGCGGGCCGGGTGATCGCGGCGTTGTTGACCAGGACGTCGAGACGGCCGAACGCGTCGAGCGCGGCGTTGACGATGCCCTCCGGATCCTCGGCCACATCGGCGACGCAGGTGCGGATGTCCGGGTGATCCTCGGCGGTCTCCGCCAGCCTCTCGGCGGTCCGGCCGACAACGAGCACATCGGCCCCTTCGGCGGCGAACCGGCGGGCGGTGGCGCGGCCGATCCCGGTGCCCGCGCCGGTGACGAGCACGGCTTTCCTGGTTTCCATGGCGCGGACGCTAAACCTTGACGCCGGGGTCAAGGTCAAGCGCGAGCTATCAGCTCTCCTTATGGTGGTCTTCGGAATTGCCGCCTACCGGGGGCGATGTTCCTGTGTTCTGCTCTCGCAGCAAGGCGTGGTCGCGACGAGGCGGCCTGGCGGGAGAGGATTCGCACGTTGATTGTGTTGCACACGGCAATCGCGATTGTCGTCGTGGTGCTGCTCATCCTGGTGACCAGGGTCGACCCGGTCATCGCACTGGTCATCGGCTCGCTCTACCTGGGGCTCACCGGCGGACTCGGGTTCGACGGCACCATCGAAGCCATCGCCGGGGGATTCGGCGACATCATGGCCGAAGTCGGCTTGCTCATCGGCTTCGGCGTCCTGCTGGGCTCGTTGCTGCATTCGATGGGCGCCCTGCGGAAACTGGTCGAACTGCTGATCCGCGGATTGGGGCCGCGCAAAATCCCTCACGTACTCGGCGTGGTGCTGAGCACCATTTTCCCGTCCATCTACGTGGACGTGCAATTGGTGCTCGCCGCTCCGCTGGCCCGCGCGGCGGCGCCCCGGATGGGCCGCGACGGGCTCGCGATGATGGGCGGCGCGCTCACCGCCGGGATCCTGGTCGGCTACGTGTTCGTGGTGCCGGGGCTCGGCACGGTCGCCATCGCCGGACTGCTCCACCTGCCGCTCGGCACCATGCTCCTCTACGGGTTCGTGCTCGGCCCGATCACCGTCGTGCTCACCATGCTGGTCTACGGCCGCCTGCTCAAGCGCGGGTTCTGGAACGCGGCCAAGGACGAGGTGTCCGACGCGCTCCCGCTGGAGGCCGACGACACCGGGGAGCCGGTGCGGGCCAGGCTGCCGCTGGCCGTCTCGCTCCTGCCGATCGTGGTCCCGCTGCTGCTCATCGCGACCGGCGCGATCACCGAAGCCGCCGGTGTGGGGTCCAGCGTGCTCGCCTTCCTCGGCGACCCCGTGTTCGCCCTGTTCACCGGCCTGCTCGGCGCCTACCTGCTGGCGCGCCGGACGCTCGGCCGGGAGCGGGTCGCCGAGTCGATGACCAAGGGGTTCAACTCGACCGGGCAGATCCTGCTGATCACCGGCGTCGGCGGCTCGCTGGGCGCGGTCATCGGCAAGGCCGGGCTGGAGGACGTGCTCGGCGGGTTCTTCTCCGCCGAAGCCGGGGTGCCGGTGGTGGTGACGATCCTGCTCGCGTGGCTGGTCGCGGCCGTGCTGCACCTGGCCATCGGCTCCATCTCCGTCGCCGCCATCACCGCCGCGGGCATCCTGGCCCCGATCATGGGCGGGCTCGACGTGCCACCCGCGGTGCTCGGCCTCGCGATCGGCTCCGGCGCGTTGTTCGCCTTGCACGTGAACAGCAATTTCTTCTGGATGTTCCAGACCATGCTCGGTGTCACCACGCGGGGCGCGTTGAAAGCGCTCACCTTTGTCACCGCGCTCGCTTCGGTGATTTCCCTGGTGCTCGTCTCGGCCCTCAGTTTCGTGGTCTGATCCCCTTTTCTACCCAGGAGCAGGATATGCAGCCCCTCCGTGGTGTGACCGTCGTGTCGCTGGAACAGGCGATCGCCGCTCCCTATGCCAGCCGCCACCTCGCCGATCTCGGTGCCCGGGTGATCAAGGTGGAACGGCCGGGGGCCGGCGATTTCGCCCGCGCCTACGACACCCGCGTCAACGGCCTGAGCTCCCATTTCGTCTGGGTGAACCGGAACAAGGAATCACTCACCCTGGACATCAAGAAACCACGCGGGAAGGAGATCCTGCGCCGCTTGCTGGCCGACGCCGACGTGTTCATCCAGAACCTCGCACCCGGCGCGGCCGCCCGCGCCGGGCTCGGCGCCGAAGAACTGCGGGCCGAACACCCGCGGCTGATCGTCTGCGACATCTCCGGCTACGGCACGCCGGGCCCGTACGAGACGATGAAGGCCTACGACCTGATGGTGCAGAGCGAAGCCGGGCTGGTGTCGGTCACCGGCAACGGCGACGACCTGGCCAAGGCGGGCATCTCGGTCTCTGACATCGCCGCGGGCATGTATGCCTACAGTTCCATCCTCGCCGCCCTGCTCGAACGCGGCCGGACCGGGAAGGGCGCGCACGTCGACGTGTCCATGCTCGAGGCCACTGTGGAATGGATGGGTTTCCCGCTCTACTACGCCTACGACGGCGCCCCGCCGCCGGTGCGGGCCGGGGCCGCGCACGCGACCATCTACCCCTACGGCCCCTTCGAAGCCGGGGACGGCGGCGTGGTGATGATGAGCATCCAGAACGACCGCGAGTGGCGGGCCTTCTGCGAGCGATTCCTGGGCCGCCCGGAACTCGCCACCGATCCCGACTACGCCACCAACGCCGACCGCAACACCCATCGCGAGGCGCTGGGTTCGCTCATCTCCGCCCGGTTCGCCGCGCTGACCGGCGCCGAGGCGATGGACCTGCTCGCCGCGATCCCGGTCGCGCACGCCAGGGTGAACTCGATGGCCGAGGTCTGGGCGCACCCGCAACTCGCCGCACGCGGGCGCTGGCACGAGGTCGGCACGCCGGCGGGCCCGGTCCCGTCGCTCTCGCTGCCGGGCCTGGTCACCGGCGAGCCGCGCATGGACCCCGTGCCGGAACTCGGCGAGCACACCCGCTCGATCCTCGCCGAACTGGGTCTGGCCGAGGCGGACATCGACGCGCTGATCGCGGAGGGCGCGGCGTGACCGGCCCGCTCGCCACCGCGGTCAGCTGGCTGTTCGTGCCCGCGTCCCGGCCGGAGCGGTTCGCCAAGGCCGCGGCCGGCGGCGCCGACGTGGTGATCATCGACCTCGAAGACGCCGTGGCCTCGGCGGACAAAGCCACCGCCCGCGTCGCCCTCCGGGAGCACTGGCCGGTGGAGTCGCCGGTGCCGGTGGTCGTGCGGGTCAACGCCATCGGCACGCCGGAAGCCGCGGAGGACCTGGCCGCCTGCCGTGCGTTGTCTCCGGCCGCTGTCGTGGTGCCCAAGGCGGAGAGCGCCGAAGACGTGCGGGCCGCCGCCGAGGCGGCCGGGGTCGCCGTGCTGCCGCTGATCGAGTCGGCACGGGGGCTGGTGAACCTGGCCGGGATCGTCGCGGCCGGGCCGGTGGTCCGCCTGCTCTTCGGCAGCATCGACCTCGGGCTCGACCTCGGCGTGACCGCGGACGCGGCGCTCGACCCGTCGCGCGGCGATCTCGTCCGCTGGTCGGTGGTGGGTTCGCTGCCCGCCCCGGTCGACGGGGTGAGCACGGCCATCCGGGACACCGAGGCCGTCAGCCGGGAGGCGGCGCGGGCGAAGGCCTGGGGGTTCGGCGGCAAGCTGTGCATCCACCCGGTGCAGGTGCCCCTGGTCCACGCGGCTTTCGCGCCGCCGGAAGCCGAGGTGGGCTGGGCGCGCCGGGTGCTGGCCGCCGACCACGGAGGGGCGGCGGCGGTGGACGGTGAGATGATCGATCGTCCGGTCGTCGAACGGGCCAGGCGGATCCTGCGGGAGGCGGAGCGGGGCCGGTGAGGGAAGGTGGGAGCGTGGACATCGCCCATCTGCGCGACCTCATCGCCGTCGTCGAATCGGGCAGCCTGTCCCGCGCGGCCACGCGGCTGCACGTCTCGCAGCCCGCGATCAGCCAGCGGATGGCGCAGCTGGAAGCGCACCTGGGCGTGCGCCTGCTGGACCGGGGCCCGCGGGGCGTGGTGCCCACTTCGGCGGGCCGGGCGCTCTACCGCGACGCCCAGCAGCTGGTACGGCAGTTCGACCGGCTGTCCGAGACCGCCGCCGACGGGCGGCACCACATCCACGGCCCGGTCGCCGTCGGCCTGCCGACGACGGTGGCCACCCCGCTGGCCGCTGCCCTGTTCTCGTGGACCAAGGCGCGGCACCCGGGGATCCACCTGCAGTTGTTCGAGTCGATGAGCGGGTACATCCACGAGTTGCTGCTGGTCGGCAGGCTCGACCTGGCCGCGGTCTATCCCGAGACCGACGCGCCACGGCCGGGTGAGACGCCGCTGTACTCCGAAGAGCTGTACCTGATCGGCCAGCCGTCGCCGAGGCCACGGTCCGAGGACGAGGTTTCGCTGGTGGAGCTGCGGTCGGTGCCGCTGGTGACCCCCGGCGGCCGCAGCAACCTGCGGACGCTGATCGACCGCGCGTTCGCCGCACACGGCCTGGCACCGACCGTGGTCGCCGATGTGGAGTCGCTCGGGACCATGGTGCGCATCGCGGAGAGCGGACAGGCGTGCACGATCCTGCCGCTGTCCGTCGTCGCCGGGCACGGCGACTCGCGCGACCTGGGTGTCCGGCGGATCACCGACCCCGGCCTGCGACGGCACGTGGCCGTCCGGGCTTCCACCGAACTCTACGAACCCCGGGACCCGGTGGCCGCGGTCCGTGAAGGCATCGTCGAAGTCACCAGGGAACTCGCCGCCGAGGGCCGCTGGCCGGGCATCCGTCTGTCCTCAGTGGACTGAAACCGTCGTCGGCGCGCTCGGTCCCCGGGTGACGGGGTGCGGCACCCGGGGACCTGGCGTCAGGCCGAAGCCAGGAAGAACATGACGATGCCGATCAGCGCGAGCACTTCGACGATGGCGAAGGTGGTCCACGCCAGGCTGAGCAGTTTGCCCTGCGCTTCCGGCTGACGGGCGGTGCCGTTGATGACCGCGGCGAAGATGAGGCCCACACCGATACCGGGCCCGATGGCCCCCAGGCCATATCCGATGGCCGCGAGGCCGGGGTTGAGGTCGACGGCGGCTTGGGCGAGAACCAGATTGTTCATCGGAATTCCCTTTCGTGGATCCGCGTACTCCTGGCTCCTCCAGAATGGCGGATCTTCCCCGGCCACCGCCACCTGCTTGTCAGGTGGCTCGAGCCACTTCCCGACCTCGGAAAAGCAGTGCCGGGAACGGGACCGTCCTAATCGGACCCAGCACGCACGACGTCCGGCATGGGCGGAGGTTGCTTTCGGGGGGCCAATCCCACAACCACGCATCGCGGGCACCCACTGGAACATCTTCTTCGTGTCAGGGATTCACCAGGCGGGAGGAGAACCATGCGGAACAGGCGAGTGGCGCTCGGGACGACGGCGGTGGCGGGGGTTTTCGCGCTGGCGGCCTGTGGTCCGGGCACCGCGGCCCCGCAGCGGCAGCCGCAGGCCGGGGGTGGCGGGGCCGCGCCGAAGCTGGTCAGCGACGGGAGCACGCCGAGGTGCGGCACCGCTGATCTGTCCGTCGCGCTCGGCGTGCCCGAGCAGCGCGACGAGGGCTCCGGCCAGTACGAAGTGCCGCTGACCTACACCAACACCTCCGGGCAGACCTGCGGCCTCCACGGCGTCCCCGGCGTCGACCTGGTCGGGCCGGACGACCCGATGGGCACCGTCTACCACCTGCCGCGGGTGGACAACAGCGTGCCCGCCAACGACGTCCCCGCCGGGAAGACGGCGACCGCGACCATCACCGTGCTGACCCCGGCGCCCGAAGCGGGCCCCGGCTGGACGCCGACGCACCTCGTCACCATCCCGCCGGGCCAGACCGAGCCGCTGAGCGTCGACTGGCCGTCGGACCTGCCGGTGCTGCGCCAGGACGCGGCCACGCACCCGGGCACCTACGTCCACGGCATCCTCGCCGACCCGCTCTGAACGCCGACACGGCTCAGGGGCGCGAGCCGGTGTTGATCCGGTAGGTGACCAGCGACCGCGCGGGCACGGTGGCGGTGAAACCACCGTCGCTGATGCGAACCGGCGCCTGCGCCGCGGTGTCGTGGGTGTCGTCGGTCAGGTACGGGATGGCGGCTCCCTTGGTGACCCCGGTGTTCGGCAGGCTGTACGAAACCGGTGCGGCACTGCTGCCGGTGTTCAGCGCCACCACGGCGAGCGAGCCGTCGGGATTCCGGAAGGCGGACAGGGACAGGTTCGCGTCGCCGGTGGTGGCCCCGATGCGGGTGGCTTCCGGCCGGATGAACCGGCTGTAGTTCGCCAGCGCCCACAGTCGTTTGGACACGCGGTAGCCGTCGCCGTTCATCTGGATCAGGCCCCGGGTGGTACCCACGGAGGCGCCGTACCAGTAGACGTAACCGGAGGCGTTCCCGGTGGTGAGCGCGGTGTGCACGGCCTGGGCGATGGTGATGCCGTCGTAGCCGCTGCCGTCGTCCCAGTTCTCGTTCCAGGTGGTGCCGTTGGGCGACCACTCCGACATCCACGTCGGGCGGGTGGTCGGCAGCGGGCCGGTGACCGGGCTGGCGTAGGTGTGCCCGGTGTGCGTGGCGACCAGGTCGCGCGCCACCGGGTCGGCCTCGATCGCGGTGGTGTAGTCGCGCTGGTGCGTCCAGCCGTAGGAATCGCAGCAGGCCACCGCCAGCCCGGCCTTCGCCGCGATCGGCCCGAGCACCTTGGTGAATTCGACCGCCTGAGCCGGGGTGAACCGCATCGAGGAGTAGGTGGCGGTGTAGTCCGGTTCGTTGGTGAAGCCGAGATCGGTGACCCGGATGCCTTCGCCCGCGTAGAATTCCGCGTACTTGACCAGATAGTTGGCGTAGGCGGTGCGCCAGTCACCACTCGCGCAGGACGTGCCGGAGAGTCCGCAGAGCGTGCCGCCGTTCGCCTCGTCGCCGTTGGTCTTCATGTAGCCGGGCGCGCTCCAGGCGTTGGCGTAGAAGCGGTCCACGCCGTACGCCTTGGCTTCCTTGGCCAGCCACACCTGGCTTTCGTCGTCACCGTCCCAGACGTACTGGGGTTCCGCGTCCGGTCCACCCGGATCCACGGGCTGGATCGAGGCGGCGGGCGTGGAAACGATGTGCAGCCGCAGGATGGACAGGCCCGCTCCCCCGGTCCGGGAGAGCAGCAGGTCGAGGATCTCGCGTTGCTTCGGCTCGGAAAGTCCTTCCGAGCCACGCATGATGTCCGCGCGGGCGAACGCCTCGGAGAACCCGAAGCCGTCGATCGGCTGGTGCAGGCGCGCGCCGTCGATGATCGCCGACGACGCGCCCTGCGCTCCGGCCGGGGCGACGCCCGCGCAGAGGGCGGCCAGCACCGCAACGGCCGTGGATCCGTGGAGCAGTCGCCGAAGGGAGCCGGCCATGATACGTCCTTTCCTGGGAGTGCCGAGGATCAGCTGATGGCGAAGCTGGGGTGCGGCGGCTGGTTGTAGCCCGAGTTCTGCCACGCGATCGCCAGGCGGTACTGGCGGTCCTGCATCAGCGACGGACGGCTGATGCTCGTGCTGTCGGTGGTCGAATAGATCCGCAGCGCCCGGTTGTCGGTGGTGCGCCAGATGACCTCTTCGCGCCAGTCGCCGAGGATGTCGGCCGAAAGCGCGGGGTTGGCCTTCGTGCCGTTGTTCGACGCGACGCCGGAACCGGTGAGCAGACGGGTGTCGCCGCCGGTGCCGTACTTGTCGATGTGCGTGCCGTCGAGCAGTTCGCGTTGCGCGTCGCCGTCCCACCAGAGCACGAAGTTGATCGAGCCGGGTTTGCGGGAGGCGACCTGGTTCCCGTTGGTACCACTGCGAAGTCCGCCGACGGAGGCGGACCACGCCTCGGCACCGGCGTTGCCGGACCAGATGTCCGCGGCCACCGCGCGCCCGTTGTCGCAGCCACAGGAGGGCGCGCTCCAGATGAGCTGCCCGGTGCGGGCGTCACCCATCCAGTGCGTGGGCTCGCTGGTCCACTCCGAAGGCTTGAACACCTCCAGGCCCGCGCGGGACGGGATGAAGTCGCCGACGTGGTAAGCGTCGCCGTGGTGGGTGTTGTTCTGCCACAGGCCCCCGCCGTTGTCGTCGATCGCCATCGAGCCGTACATGATCTCGTCGCGGCCGTCGGCGTCCACATCGGCGATCGAGAGCTGGTGGTTGCCCTTGCCGGTCCAGGCTTCGCCGTTGGTGGACGAGTTGGAGTCGAAGGTCCACCGCCGGGTGAGCTGGCCGCCGCGGAAGTCCCACGCGGCGACCACGGACCGGGTGTAGTACCCGCGGGCCATGATGATGCTGGGCCTCGAACCGTCCACATAGGCGGTGCCCGCCAGGAACCGGTCGACGCGGTTGCCGTAGTTGTCGCCCCAGGAGGCCACGTTCCCGCGCGGCGGCGCGTAGTCGGCGGTGGCCAGCACGGCTCCGTCCGTACCGCGGAAGACCGACAGGAACTCGGGTCCGGCGAGGATGTAGCCGCTGGAGTTGCGGTGGTCGGCACTCGAGCTGCCGATCACCTGACCGGTGCCGGACCGGGTGCCGTCGGCGGTCTTCACCGCGACCTCCGCGCGGCCGTCACCGTCGTAGTCGAACACCTGGAACTGCGTGTAGTGCGCGCCGGACCGGATATTGCGGCCGAGGTCGACGCGCCACAGCCGGGTGCCGTTCAGCTCGTAGGCGTCCAGGTAGGTGTTCCCGGTGTAGCCGGACTGCGAGTTGTCCTTGGCGTTGCTGGGTTCCCACTTCAGCACGAGCTCGTACTGGCCGTCGCCGTCGAGGTCGCCGACGCCGGCGTCGTTGGCGTTGTAGGTGTAGCTCTCACCGGAGGGCGTGGTGCCGCCGGGCGGGATCTGCAGCGGCACGTCCATCGACGACGCCATCGGGAAGGCCAGCGACTCCTCGGCCGCGGCGGACCGCTGTTCGGCGCCGTTCACCACCGGGTGCACGGTGTACCGCGACTCCCCCGGCGCTCCTTCGTCGAGCCAGCTGGTCACGCCGGTGACCTGGGTGAGGTGCGTGCCGTCGCGATAGACGTTGAAGGCGGTTTCGGAGGGGTCACCGGCGAGCAGCCGCCAGCTGACGAAGTTCCCCTTCTCCGAGCGGACGCTGATCAGGCCGCGGTCGAGCTTCTCCGTCGTGGACGGGACGGTGGACGGGGTGGCGGGGGTCGCCTGCACCGGCGCGCTGAGCAACGCGCCGAAGAGGACGAGCACCGCGCCGAAGGTCGCGGGGCGCGCGGTTCTGGGCATGGGCATTGGCTGAACTCCGAATCGCGTGGGTACGTGAGATCGGGTTCGGCCCCGCTGCCGGAGACGGAGCCGGCGGGCTGTTGGGAGCGCTCACAGTATTACCGCGCCCGCTCGGGTGTCAACGGTTGATCACTCACCGTCACAGGCGGCAAACGCGTTGAGCCGATCGGTGTCCCCGGGCATGATGCCGTGATGGATCTGGTCGCCCTGCTGCCCGCCTTCGCACTGGCCGTCGTGCTGATCTCGGCCTCACCGGGGCCGGCGATGGCGCTGATCCTGCGACGGGCCGCGGTGCACGGGTTCCGCGGTGCCGTGCCGACGGTGCTCGGCCTCGAGGCCGGGCTGTACCTGTGGGCGTTGTTCGCCGCGACCGGGCTGGCCGCACTGGTCGCCGCCTCCGAGATCGCCTACCTCGTGCTGCGTGTCCTCGGCGCGGTTTTCCTGGTGTACCTCGGTTTCAAGGCCTGGCGTGCGGCCTGGCGCAGCCGGGAGCACGGGGACGCGCCCGTCCAGGAACTGCCCGCCGCCCCGGCGAAGGGCTGGGCGAAGGCGTTCGGCGAAGGAGCGGTGGTCATGCTGGCCAACCCCAAGGCCGCGGCGTTCATGATCGCCTTCTACCCGCAGTTCGTCCCGGCCGGGCGGCCGCTGTTCGCCACCACCGCCGTGCTCGCCCTGATCCAGGTGGCCATCGAGATCGGGCTGTACCTGGCGCTGGCCGCCGCCGTCGGCCGGGCGGGCCGCTGGTTCCGCCGCTCGGAGATCCGCCGCAGGCTGGACGCGGTCAGCGGCACCGTGCTCGTCGCGCTCGGCGTCCGGATGGCCGTCGACAGCAAGTAAGGCCAGCGTCACGCCTCTGAGCGGGGAACGAGCAGGCCGCGGTTGAACGCCTCGCTGACCGCGGCCGCGCGGTCGCCGACGTCCAGCTTGCCGTAGATGTTCAGCAGGTGGGACTTCACGGTGGCTTCGGTGATGAACAGCTTCGCGGCCGCCTCGCGGTTCGTGGCACCGGCCGCCACCAGCTGGAGCACTTCGAGTTCGCGCGGGCTGAGCGGGCCCGCGGCGGACGAGCGCACGCGGTTCATCAACAGGGCCGCCGCCGAGGGCGCGAGCACGGCTTCACCGCGTGCCGTGGCGCGGACCGCTCGCAGGAGTTCGTCACCGGGGGCGTCCTTGAGCAGGTAGCCGGTGGCGCCCGCTTCGATCGCGGGAAGCACATGGCTGTCGGTGTCGTATGTGGTGAGCACCAGCACGCGTGTGCCGAGACCTGCCAGTTCCCTCGTCGCGCGCACGCCGTCCATGCCGGGCATGCGCAGATCCATCAGGACCACATCGGGCCGCAGTTCGCCGGCGAGCCGGACCGCCTCGGCGCCGTCGGCCGCCTCACCGACCACCTCGCAGTCCGGATCGCGCGAGAACATACTGCTCAACCCATCGCGGACCACGGGGTGATCGTCGACGATCAGCAGCCGGATCACGACGTACACCCCACGACGGGAACGCGAGCCGAAATGCCGGTCCCGGCTCCCAGTTCCGACTCGATCTGCAGCGTGCCGGACAGCCCCTCGATCCGCTGCCGCATCGCGACGAGCCCGAACCCGGAGCCAGTGACGTCCGGATCGAACCCGCGGCCGTCGTCGCGCACGTCCAGCGCCACTTCGTGGTCCAAATAGGACAAGGTCACCCCCACCCGGCTCGCCAGCGCGTGCTTGGCCACATTGGACAGTGCTTCCTGGGCTGCCCGGAGCAGGGCGACCTCGGCTTCCGGCCGCAACGGACGCGCGGTCCCCGTCGTCGTGACCTGGACCGGGACGTCGTGCAGCGCCGACCAGCGATCGGCCACGCTCGCCAGCGCTTCCTCCAGTCGTGCCGTCCGCAGCGGTTCCGGGCGCAGCGCGTCCACCGATCGCCGCGCCTCGGTGAGACTTTCCCGTGCCAGCCCGGTCGCGGCGGCGAGATGCCGGTTCCGGCTCGCGGGGTCGTCACCGGCGTGCTCGGCCGCGCGGAGCTGGCTGATGATGCCGGTGAGCCCCTGCGCCAGTGTGTCGTGGATTTCGCGTGCCATCCGCTGCCGTTCGTCGTGCACGCCCGCGTTCCTGGCCTGCACCACGAGTTGCTCGTGCAGCGCCGCGTTCTCCACCAGCGACTCCTCCAGCCTGCGGTTCGCCTCACGCGCCTCGTCCAGCGCCCGCACGCGTTCCTCGTTCCGCAGGTCGCCGCGCCGGGCGTACCAGGCGAAGGCGCACAGGGGGATCACGTTCGCGGCCACGACCGCGACGTAGGTGAGCAGCCCCAGGTGCGTGCTGCGGTCCACGGCGTAGGCCTGCGCGGTGCCGGCCAGCACCGCCACCGCGCCGACCCCCGCCAGCTGCCACGGCCACGGCAGGACCCGGAACGCGTACAGGTACGCGGCCGGGGTGAAGAAGCCGAACCACGGCGCCCGGATCACCAGCACCGCCAACAGCACGACCAGCACGGCGAAGAAGACCGCCATCACCGACGGGCGCTCTCGCCAGGCGGGGTGCCGGTTGACCACGTGCAGCCACCCCGCCACCAGCGCGCACAGGACGAGGTCGGCGACCGGGGACCGGCCGTCCGCCCACCGGATGGGCACGGTGGCCACGGCCAGGACCGCCAGCAGGGCGAAGGGCACGACGCGCAGCACCACACCGTCCATCCCCGCGCTCCTCCCGGGCTCTCGCCCGCCCATAATGGCCGGTCAGGCGGGCGGTTCGACGGCCAGGGCGTGCCGGAACAACCCGCGCGGGTCCCAGCGGGCCTTGATCCGCTGCAGGCGCGGATAGTTGTCCTTGTAGTAGAGCGTGCGCCCCGGCACGCCGGAGGTGTTCCACACCGGATCGACCAGGTCGGTGTCGGGGTAGTTGATGTAGGAACCGTCGTTGACCTCGTCCGGCACCGGCACGCCACCGGTGGCGGCGTAGACGTCGCGGTAGAAATGGCGGACCCAGGCGAGGTTGGCCGCGTCACCGCTCTCGTCGGCCCAGGTCGTGTAGTAGACCGCCTTCATCACCACGTCGCGCTGGGCGACCGCGGTGGCCTCCGGCGCCACCGCGCGCACCTGACCGCCATAGCCGATCAGCAGCATCCCGGCTTCCCCGGCCGCCGTGTCGTTGGTGAGGTGCCGGTGTGCCGTGGCGAGCTGCTCGTCGCTCAGCGACCGGCGCAGGTACGCGGCCTTGTTCTTGTACCGGCGGGTGCCCGCGTCCCCCGCTTCACCGGTGCCCGGCCAGGTCATCTTGTGCAGCCACGGCAGCGTCTGCCGCGAGTGGTGGATCGGCTCGACTCCGGTCCCGGCGGTCACCGCGGCGACGAACTCGGTCACCAGCTCGTCCGCGCCGGGCAGGCTCGCGTCGATCTGCACGGCGAGTGAGAAGTACCCGGAATTCCGGTGCGACAGCAGGAAGATCGCGTACAGCCCGGCGGACGGCGAGCCGGGCTCGCTGTGGCTTTCGTGCCAGGCGCCGAAGTTGCGCAGCAAAGTGGTGAACGCCTGCTCGGTCATGCCCTCCCACGCCCAGGCGACCACGCATTCGAGCATCTCCCGCGGCGACGCGGGCAGCAGTCGCGACGGGTCACCGGTGGCGCCGGGCGAGCGCAGCCAGTACCGGGTGACCACGCCGAAGTTGCCGCCGCCCCCGCCGGTGTGCGCCCACCACAGGCCGCGGTTCGGGTCGCCGGGTTCGCGGGTGGCGACCACCGCGCGGGCGCCGCCGTCCCGGTCGGCCACCACGACCTCCACGCCGTACAGGTGGTCGACCACCGAGCCGTACCGGCGGGACAACGCGCCGTACCCGCCGCCCGCGAAGTGCCCGCCCGCGCCCACCGCCGGGCAGCTGCCGCCCGGGACGGTCACGCCCCAGCCCCGGAACAACGCCCGGTACACCTGCCCGAGCGTGGCACCCGGTCGCACCTCGAACGCCCGCATGGCCGGGTCGTAGCCGATCGCGTCCATCGGGGAGAGGTCCAGCAGCACCCGCACCCCGGGGTTCGCGGTGAAGTCCTCGAAGCAGTGGCCACCGCTGCGCACCGCGACCCGGCGGCCGGTTCGCGCGGCTTCGGTCACCGCGCCCACCACCTGCTCGGTCGACGCGGCCACGCGAATTTCGTCCGGCCGGCCCACGAAGCGGAAGTTGTTGCCCCGCAACAGGCTTTCGTACCGCGGATCCCCGGGCCGGATCTTCACCGCCGGGGCGGGCGCCGAGGCGGCCGCGTGACCGGTCATCACCGCGCCACCCGCCACCGCGCCCGCTCCGGCGAGCACCACCCGTCGGCTCACCTGGTTGCGTCCACTCATCCCGATCCCCTTCACGTGCTCCGGCTCAGGTGCTCACCGTCGCAGCGCGGGGACCGGGCGCGCATCAGCCGAGCTGCCGGGAGGGCGGCTGAACCGCCGCCCCCACCGGACGGCTGAGCCGCACCCACCGATCGGCTGAGCCGGGGCTCACTGGTAGAAGGCCGCGATGAGCTCCGCGTTGTTGGTGGCGACCACGTTCCGCTTGACCTTCATCGACGGGGTCAGCTCGCCGGATTCGATGCTGAGGTCGTGGCCGAGGATCTCCCACTTCTTCACCGTCTCCCAGCGGTTGAGGCCCTCGTTGAGCTGGTCGACGTAGCCCGCCACCATCGCGCGTGCCTCGTCCGAGCGGACGATCTCCGAGTAGCTCTTGCCCGCCATGCCGTTCTCCCCCGCCCAGGACGCCATGGCGTCGGGGTCGAGGGTGATCAGCGCGACCACGAAGTTGCGCTCGGCGCCGAAGACCAGGAACTGGCTGGCGTACGGGCAGATCGCGGCGAACTTGGACTCGATCGAGGTCGGCGCCACGTACTTGCCGCCGGAGGTCTTGAACAGGTCCTTGAGGCGGCCGGTGATGGTCAGGAAGCCGTCCTCGTCGAGGCTGCCCTTGTCCCCGGTGCGCAGCCAGCCGTCCTCGGTGAACGCACTGGCCGTTTCCTCCGGGAGGTTGTGGTAGCCCTCCATCACGTGCGGGCCGCGCAGCAGCACCTCGTCGTTCTCGCCGATCTTGACCTCGGCGCCGGGCAGCGCGCGCCCGACCGTGCCGAACTTGTTGGTGTCCGGGTGGTTCACCGCGGCACCCGCGGTGTTCTCGGTCATGCCGTAGCCCTCGAGGATGAGGATGCCCGCGGCGTTGAACCACTGCGCGATCTCGCGGTTGAGCGCCGCCGAGCCCGAGATGAAGAACCGCACCCGCCCGCCGAAGCGGTCCCGCACCTTGCTGAAGACGAGCTTGTCGAACAACGCGTGCTTGACCTTGAGCGGCAGCGGCACCGCCTTGCCCTCGCGCTTGAGTTCGGCCACCCGCAGGCCCGTTTCGAAGGCCTTGTGGAAGATCTTCTCCTTCGCCCCGCCCTCGGCGGCCTGCATGGTCTGGATGCGCCCGTACGCCTTCTCGAAGATGCGTGGCGCCGCGCCCATGAAGGTCGGCTTCACCTCGGCGCAGTTGTCGACGATCTTGTCCACCCGGCCGTCGATCGCCGTGGCGAACCCGCAGGCGAGCTGCGAGGAGAGCAGCACCTTGCCGAACGCGTGGGCCATCGGCAACCACAGCAGCTGCAGGTCCTGCTCGCCGAGGATGCCCTGGACCTTGATCGCCTCGCCCTCGTAGACCCAGCCCCGGTGCCGCAGCCGGACGCCCTTGGGCTTGCCGGTGGTGCCGGAGGTGTAGATCAGGGTCGCCAGCTGGTCGGGCTTGATCGCCGCGGCCGTGGTCTCGATGACGTCGGGGTGCTCGGCGAGGTAGGCGTCACCGAGCTCGCCCAGCGCGTCGAGCGTGATCACGGAGTCGCCGTCGGCGGTGCCGTCGAAGGTCACCACCTTCACCAGCTCGGGCAGCGACCCGCGGTGCTCGGCGATCTTCGCGAGCTGCTCGTCGTCCTCGGCGAAGAGCACGCGGCACTCCGAGTCGCCGAGGATGTAGGCCGTGTCGCCGGCGTTCGTGGTCGGGTAGACCGTGGTGGTCGCACCACCGGCGCACATCACCGCCAGATCGGCGAGGATCCACTCGTAGCGGGTGTTCGACGCGATGCCGACGCGATGCTCCTGCTCCAGGCCGAGCGAGAGCAGCCCGGCGGCGAGCCTGCGGACCTCGTCGCTGGCCTGCCGCCAGGTCACCGACTCCCAGCCCTCGCCCCGGGGGTAGCGGAAGGCCTCGAGGTCCGGGGTCTCGGCGACCCGGTTGAGGAACTGGACGGCCACGTTGGGGTCGAGCCGGTCGAGGAAATCGGCGGTCATGGGGCTCCTTGTCTCGGGGGAATTCGGGTGGGTCAGCGGCCGGTCCAGACCGGCGACCGGCGCTCGGCGAAGGCCGCCACGCCTTCGCGCGCGTCCTCGGACAACAGCACCGGACCGGCCAGCTCGCTCTGGCGGGCGAACCCCTCGCCATCGTCCCAGGTGACGGCGGCGTCGATCATTTCCTTTCCGACACGAACCGACAGCGGCGCGTTGGCGGCGATCTTGCCCGCCATGCGCAGCGCGGCGTCGAGCGCGGTACCGGCGGGCACGACCTGGTTGACCAGGCCGAGTCCGGCGAGCCGGGTGGCGGGCAGCGGTTCGGCGACCAGCGCGAGTTCGAGCGCGACACCCCGGGGCAGCCTGGTGGCCGTCCGCCAGAGCCCGCCCGCGGCGGCCAGGAGACCTCGTTTCGCCTCGGGTAGCCCAAAGACCGCGTCGTCGGCGGCCACGATGAAGTCCGCGCAGAGCGCCAGTTCGAAGCCACCGGCCAGCGCCGCGCCTTCGACCGCGGCGATGGTCGGCTTCACCGGCGGCTCGGCGGTCAGCCCCAGCGGACCGCGGCGATCGGTGACCGGTACGGCGCCCCGGTTCGCCTCGGCCAGGTCCATCCCGGCGCAGAACGTGCCCCCGGCGCCGGTCAGCACGAGCACGCGCACGGTCGGGTCGGCTTCCGCGTCGTCGACCGCCTGCTCCAGGGCGAGCGCCAGGCGCCGGTCCACCGCGTTGCGGACCCGGGGGCGGTCCAGCGTGATGACCACGACCTCGCCGTCCGCCCCGTGGCGGCTCGTGCGCACGGGCGCGGCCGGTGGCGGTGGCAACTCCTGGCGGTCCGCGTCGGCGACCTCGATCCGGCCGTCGGTCACGCGGATGCGCCGTCGCAGCAGGTCGGTCTCACGCAGGTCCGGATCCTCATTGCGCAGCAGCACGCGCGCGCCGTCCTCGGCGAGCACGCTCAGCAGCAACGCTTCCGGTTCCCCGTCGCCGCGGTGGACGAGGGTGGTCGCCTCGACAACACCGGTGCCGTCCAATTCGGTCGACGCGGGACGCGTGGCCGGGCGGTCGAAGGCCGGGCGGAGGTGGGCGAACGCCTTCTCCGGCGGGGTCGCGGAGTAGACGCCGACGGAATGCTTGGTCGCGTACCACCCGAGCGAGGTGGTGAGCCCGATCTCGGCCGGGGCGTCCCGGAGTCGCGGGACCATCGTGGCCACCGCGTGGGTGCCGTAGTTGTTGCCGGGCCCACCGGCCGAGGTGAGGCCGCCGGTCACGCTCAGCGGGCGTGACGGGTCGTCCCACGGCAGCCCGAGCGCGTTCGCCGCCAGCTGGACCGCCGAAGGGAAGCACGAGTACAGGTCCACCGGGCCGAGGTCGTCCACGGAGACGCCCGCGTGGCCGAGGGCCGCGGCACCGGCCGCCGCGATGGCGGGCGATTCGGCGAGGTCGGCGCGCTCCGAGACGAACCACTGCTCGGTGGCCGACGCCCCGGCGTGCACGAACACCCAGCGGTCCTGCGGGATGCCCGCCGCATGGGCCGCCGCGACGCTGGTGACCACCAGCGCGGCGGCCAGGTCGACCTGGAGGTTGGCGCACATCAGCTTGGTATACGGATCGCTGACCCAGCGGTTCCGCTCGCCCGGCGTCGCGATCTCCTCCGGTGTGCGCGCGGTCGGGTCCCACGCGTACGGGTTCGAGGCGGCCACTTCCGACATCCGCGACCAGAGTCCGGCGATCCGGGTGCGGTGCTCGTCGGGGTCGCTGCCTTCGCGGCCACGCAGAGCCGACTCCAGCAGCGGATAGACGAAGATCGGCGCACCTAGTCCTACGGCCGTCTCGGCTTCGTTGTTGGCGGGGCGGTCCTGCCCGATCTTCCGGTCGGGAGCGGCGTCGCCGGATTGCCGGGTCCAGCGGGGTTCGGTGCCCGCGCGCTGCAACGCGGCCATGGTGGCGCCTGCTTCCGCACCCGAGATGAGCGCGATTTCGGCCCGGCCGTCGACGATCTCCTGGGCGGCGTCGTTGACCGCGAGCTGTCCGCCGTCGCCGCCTTGGGCGCTGGTCTGCACGGTCGTCGCGCGCGAGGCACCGACGAGTTCGGCGACCGCGCCCGCTTGATCGGCGTAACTCCACGAAGCACTCGGCACGGCGTAGACGAGGTCGGCCTGGGCCAGCAGGTCGATCGCGGCACCCGAGTCGCGGGCCGCCTCCCGCAGCGCCTCGGCGGCCAGGTCGACCGGCTCGCGGGGGGCGTTCAGGTCCGGCCGCCGGTTGACCACCTGACCGACGCCGACCACCACCGGCGTGTGCGGATCGAGGAGCCGGCCGGTCCGCTCGTGGCGGATCGGCTCGTCCGGCACCGACAGCCGCCTGCCCGGAGCGCCCTGCGCGAGCGCCGCGAGCGCGGAAATGGAGTCGGCGAGGGCCAGTTCGACGCTGCGCACGGCCGTCGACCCGACGGGCCCGCGCACCGGCGCTCCGTCCAGGGCGCCGTCCAAGCGGATGACCGTGCCGCCCGGCGCCGGGCGCACCGTGCACCAGAGCCCCAGGGTGATGCCCATCGGACCGGTCCCGCGCAACGCGAACCCCTCGTCGTCCGCGCGCTCGACCACCCACCTCGCCTGCGCGGGGATGTCCATCAGCCGGATCTGCTGCACGAACTCCGCGCCCGGCTCGATCCGTTCGGGACGGTCACCGCGCCAGGCCGCGTGCAGGGTGAGCCACTCGTGGGCACGGCCGAGGTCGCGGGCGAGGTCGACGACCACGGCGGGCTCGGCGGCGATCGCCCCGAGCGCGGTGACGTGCCGGGCGTAGCCGTCCACTCCGGACGGCGCGGGCACCTCCGGCAGCCCCGCCGCCGGGCTCCGGCGCGCGATCGCGTTGCGCACGAGCGCGGTCACGACGGAACGGGCAGCGCGCAACGCACCGAGGCGCCTGCTCATCGATCACCTTCCACAAAGCAGTCCGACCAGACTGTTTCGCGATCGTGCCACTAGAGTGGCGCGGTGTCCACACCCCGCCCGCCCCAGCAGGACCGCGCCACGGCGACCCGCGCACGGGTGATCGAGGCGGCCTACGCGTGCCTGGTGGAGGGCGGTTACGCGGCCACCACGGTCGGCACGGTGCAACGGCGGGCCGGGGTCGCCCGCGGCACGCTGCTGCACCACTTCCCCACCCGCGCGACGCTGATGGCCGCGGTGGTCGACGACCTGGCCGACCGCCGGATCTCCGTGCTCGACGGCGATCCCCCGGCCGAGTCCGGTTGGGACGGTGTGGTCGACCTGGTCTGGCGCGATCTGCAGAGCCCGGCTTTCGCCGCGGCGCTGGAGTTGTGGGTCGCCTCGCGGACCGATGCCGAACTGCGCGCCGCACTCGCCCCGGTACAGCGGCGGGTGTTCACCTCGATCCGCCGCGCCATCACCGCCTTCGTCGGCGAGGACGACCCCCGCGTCCCGACCCTGGCGCAGTTCACCGTCGACCTGCTGACCGGCACGGCGATGAGCCGCGTGGTCGACCCCGGTGCCGACGTGTCGGTGGTGATCGACCGGTGGAAGCGCACGCTCGCCGTGCTCAGCTCCGGGGACGCCGTTTCATCGGGAATTCATCGCTCGTCCCTACCCTGACCGTCCATGACGGAGAGTGGCCTCGCGCCCGGTGGATCAGCGTCGGCCCTCGCCGCGGCACACGGCCTCGGCGAGTGGGCGCAGGCGACGTATGTGGCCAAGAAAAGACTGTTCTCCCAACGATGGGCCGACGCCCGCCTGCACTTTTTCGCGCGGGGCCTGGTGATCACCGGTCCCGACGGCTTCGAAGCCGCCTACGACTGGGCATCGGCGCGCGTGCTGCAGAGCATCACCACCGTCAACGGCGGCGCGGCCGACGCCAGGTACACCCTCATCGACCCCGACGGCGCCGCGGTCTCCATCGGCCGCGGCAACGACCTCCTGCTCGCCCGCCAGCGCGACCGGCTCGGCATCACCACCCTCGTGCGCGGCGCCCCGTTCACCTACGAAGGCACCTGGGGCCCGCACATCCAGCAGAGCATCACCGAAGCGCAGTCCCCCGGCACGCTGGCGGCCCTCGCCCGCGGCGAAACGGCCGGCTTCGGCACGGTCAAGCTGACCCGCGAGGGCGTCTCGGTCAAGGACCGGGCCGCCGCCTGGCCGGATCTCGAAGGCGTCCACCCGAGCAACGGCCTCCTCAACTTCTCCGGCACCCACCGCCGCCTGGTTCTACCTCCGGTGCCGACCCACGAGATCGTGAACCTGGGGCTACTGCTCGCCCTCTGCCACCACTTCACCGCCTAGCCCCCTGAACTGGTCGGCCCGGCGTCATTCCACGGCGGGCCGGATCTTGCCGGTGACCTCGCCGAAGCCGATTCGGCCACCGGTGGCGCCGGGTGCGGTGGCGGTGATGGTGACCTCGTCGCCGTCGGCGAGGAAGGTGCGTTCCTCGCCCTTGACGGTGATCGGTTCGCGGCCGCCCCAGGTGAGTTCGATGAACGCGCCGCGCTGGTGCTTCTCCGGGCCGGAGATGGTGCCGGAGGCGAACAGGTCCCCGGTGCGGGCCGACGCGCCGTTGACGGTCAGGTGGGCCAGCATCTGCGCGGGCGACCAGTACATCTCCCGGTACGGCGGCCGCGCCACCGTTTCGCCGTTCCACGCCACGGCCAGGTCGATGTCCAGACCCCAGTCCCCGCCACGCAGGTACGGCAGCGGCTCGGGGTCCTGGCCGGGCAGCGGGACGCGAGCGGCGGCGAGCGCGGCCAGCGGCACCACCCACGGCGAGATCGAGGTGGCGAAGCTCTTGCCCAGGTGCGGGCCGAGCGGCACGTACTCCCAGGCCTGCAGGTCGCGGGCGGACCAGTCGTTGACCAGCACCGCACCGAAGACGTGGTCGTCGAACTCGTCCACGCCGATGCGCCCGCCCAGCGGCGACCCGGAGCCGACGACGAAGCCGAGTTCGGCCTCGATGTCCAGGCGGCGGCTCGGCCCGTAGGTCGGCGCGGTCTCGTCCGGTGCCTTGCGCTGACCACACGGGCGCACGATTTCGGTGCCGGAGACCACCACGGTGCCGGCGCGGCCGTGGTAGCCCACGGGCAGGTGCTTCCAGTTCGGCATCAGCGGCTCGGAATCCGGCCGGAACAGCCGCCCGAGGTTGGCGGCGTGGTGCTCGGAGGCGTAGAAGTCCACGTAGTCCGCGACCTCGAACGGCAGGTGCAGCTCCACTTCGGCGACCGGGTGGACCGCCTCATCGGGGACGTCACCGGTGAGCAGTTCGCCGAGCCGGGCGCGCACCTGGTCCCAGCGGGCGCGGCCTTCGGCGAGGAACGGGTTGAGCGTGGGAGCGGCGAACAAGTCATCGCCGAGCAGGATCGCCAGGTCCACGACGGAGTCGCCGAGGCGGACGCCGGCCCGCCGCGAAGACACTGCTTCGCCGGGGCGCGAGAACACCCCGTACGGCAGGTTGTCGTGGCCGAACGGCGAGCCGTCCGGGAGCTCGATGACGGTCATGCGGTCGATCCTTTCGTACCGGCGCCGGGTCGCGGCGCGGTGACAAGGCCCAGCTCCACCAGTTCGGTGAGCGGGTCGGTGATGCTGCAGGTGCCGAACGAGGTGAAGGCCGCGCGGGCCGCCGCGATCCGCTCCGGCCCGAGCGCCGCGAGCGTACCGGCGATCTTGGCGCCGTCGCGTCCGGCCAGGATCGCGGCGGCGTCCTCGGTGGAACCACCGTCCAGCACGCTGTCCGTGGCGAGCAGGACGTTGAGGAAACCGTGCTGCTCGAACCCGGTCTCCGGGTCGGTGTTGCGCACGGCGTGGTGCAGCCCGGCGGTCGCCTTGAACGGCACGCCCGCCTTGACCACCGCGGTGATCGCGGCGGCCAGCTCGGCTTCGCCCGGGTACATCTCCGCCCGCACGCCGCCGGTCCGGAACTTGGCCCGGTACCGTCCGGCGATCCCGTCCAGGATCTCCGGACGGCGGTCGTCCCGCGGGACCTCCACGTAGACATCGAGCTCGGGCACACCGTCGAGCCGGGACAGGAACTCGCTCGTGGACAGTTCGCCGGGCACCGCGACCTCCACCGAACGCACCTCGACCGGCAGCCGGGCCGCTGTCGCCAGTGCGTCGGGCAACCCGGCCGGGCCTTCCGGCAACGTCACCGACAACGGCAGCCGCGAGCCGTCGTCCGGCAGGAGCGGGCCGAGCTTCGGCAGCTCCGCGGCCGACAGCACGAGCGGGCCGACCAGCTCCACGTACCAGGCCTCAGCCCGTTCGCGGTAGGCCCGGACGGCGTCCGGGAGCGGGGCCAGGCCGGGCGGGAACACGGCGGCGTCGTCGCAGAGGTGGCTTACGACAGCGGGAATCAGCACTGAGACATCCTCGACATCCTCGTCAGTCGGTAGCGGCGGCAAACGGGCTTCACTCTAGCGAGCCGAGTGCCCGCGCGAGTGCCGCCGGAAGGCCGGCCGGATCGGTGAGCACAGCGGCGATGTGGGCGTCCGGGCGGACAAGCCAGGCCTCCTCGGGCCGGGCCCCCAGCGCGGTGGTGAGCGCTCCTCCCGGATCGATTTCGGGCAGCTTCAGCACGCGGACGGCTTTCGTGGTGCCGAATCCGGCACCGGCCAGCAGGAGGAAGCCGTCCCGCGCGAGAGCCCGGATCCGCGTCGGGCCGGTGCCCGGCAGGACGACGGGCGCGTCCGGCAGCAGCACCCCCGGCCCGGCCGGTGGCGCCTCGCCACGCGCTGGGCGGCCGGCGAACGGGCGCCGCGGATCCGGTGTGGTCAACGGGGAATCGACGTACCAGAACGGCTCGGCCAGCCGCCCGGAGTCCACGCTCGCCCGCGCGTCCTGGTCCGTGGCCGCCCGTTCGAGCACCTCGGTTCGCCGCCGTGCCCGGGTCTCGTCCGAGGGCACGAGGAAATCCATCGTCGCGGTGGTCACGGCGAGGTTCTCTAGTGCCGCGGCATGCCGCTCGTCGTGGTAGGTCTCGAGCAGGTCCTCCGGGGCCCAGCCGTGCCCGGCGTAAGCGAGCTTCCAGGCCGCGTTCTCCGCGTCACCGACGCCGGAATTCAAGCCACGCGCGCCGAACGGCGAGACCAGGTGAGCCGCGTCCCCGGCGATGAGCACCCGGCCGCGGCGCATGCGGTCCACCACCCGTGAGTGGAAGCGGTAGACCGATTTCCAGACGATCTCGTAGTCGCGGTCGCCGATGATCCGGCGGATCCGCGCGTCCAGCGCGCCGGATTCGACCTCGGCCTCCAGCTCGTAACCGGCCGCCACCTGCCAGTCGATCCGGAAGGTCGACCCCGGGCACGGGTGGATGAGCACCTGGCGGCCGGGGTTCCACGCCGGGTCGAAGTAGAACCGCCGTTCCGTGGCCCAGCCGGGCAGCTCGGCGCGGATGTCGCAGATCAGGAACCGGTCGTCGAAGGACTCGCCCTCGAAATTCACGCCGAGCAGGCGGCGCAGCTGGTCACTGCGTGCCCCCGCGCACACGACCAGGTAGGACCCGCGCAGCGTCCGGCCGTCGGCCAGGTGCACGGTCACGCCGGCCGCGTCCTGGTCGATATCGGTGACCTCGTGGCCCCAGCGCAGCTCCACCAGTGGTTCGGCGGCGATCCGCTCGTCCAGAATTTCCTCGGTGCGGGTCTGCGAAAGGTTCACGAACGGCGGGAACACCGGCTCGCCGGGCTCGGCGAACTCGTAGCTGAACAGCTCGGCGTCCCGGTGGAAGGTGCGGGCGGTGGTCCAGGTGACACCTTCGGCGGCGATCTTGCGGCCCGCGCCGACCGCCTCCCAGACGTCGAGCACGTCCCGCTGCTGGCAGATCGCCTTGGACCCGGCCAGATCGCGCGCCGGGCGCCGGTCGAGCACGATCGACGGCACCCCCCACCGCGCGAGCAGCAGGGCCGTGGTCTGGCCGACCGGACCCGCGCCCACGACGAGCACCGGCTCGAGCGGCCAGGATTCGTTGCGCATCAAGCTTCCCTCCGGTCAGCCCTGCAGCTGCGCCCACACCTCACGGTCGCGTTCGGCGGTCCAGATCACCGGCCGCTCGACGCCGGACAGCTCGTCCCAGAGCCGCGACACGTCGAACGGCAGGCAGTGCTCGAAGATCGGCCAGTGGCCGTAGTCGCCGACCAGCGCGGCGTGCGTGGCCTCGAAAGCCTCCTTGAGCGTGCCACCACGCTGTTGTACAGCACCGACTTCGCGGATCATCACGTCGAGGAAGCCACGCGTCTGCTCGATCGCGGCGTCGACGGCGTCCCGGCCCCGGCTGACCGCGCCACGGCCGCCGACCAGTTGCTCGGCGCCGAGCGCCTTCACCGCGTCCAGCGTGCCGGTCGCCCAATCACGGTGGAACGCGTCGCCGGTGTACAACGCGGCCTCGGCCTCCACGAGGTCACCGGCGAAGAGGATCTTCTGCCGCGGCAGCCACGCGGTGATGTCGCCTTCGGTGTGCCCGCGGCCGTGCCACTGCAGCACCAGCTCACCGCGATCGCCCCCGAGGTCGATGGTGAGGCGGTCGGCGAAGGTGAGCGTGGGCCAGGTGAGACCGGGCACCGATTCGGCGGCCTCGGCCAGCCGCGGCATCCGCGCGAACTCGCTTTCCCAGTCCTGCAATCCCCGTTCGGCCACGAGTGCGGCGGTGGTTTCGTGCGCGACGATCGTTTCCGCGTCGAACGCGCTGGCACCGAGCACCCGTACCGCGTGGTAGTGGCTCAGCACCAGGTAACGCACCGGTTTGCCGGTGTGCTCGCGCAGCTTCGCCAGCCATTTCCGCGCGGCGACCGGGGTGGCGAGCGCTTCGAAGCAGACCAGGAAGTCCTCGCCCTCCATCGCGCCGATGTTCGGATCACCCTCCGCGGTGAGGGCGTAGACGCCGTCGGCGAGCACCTCGAGGGTCTGCTCCTTGACGGCGGTGTCGGCGGACGAGGCGAATGGCTTGGCCATCGGTTTTCCTTTCGCAGTGCGGTGGTCAGTCGGTCGCCAGCACGAACGCCTCGCGCTCGGCGGCGGGACGTTCCCGTAACGCGAGCACGGCGGCGAGGGTGACCAGGCAGGCGAGCAGCATGTAGGCCGACACCGACAAAGAAGTGCCGGTGACGCCGATCAGCCACGTTCCGACCAAGGGCGCGAACCCGCCGCCGAGGATCGCGCCGAAGGCGTACGCGAAGGAAACGCCGCTGTAGCGGACCGAAGCCGGGAACAACTCCGCGTAGGTCGCGGCCTGCGGGCCGTAGGTCAGGCCGAGCCCGAACGCGAGTACGACCACCGACAACAACATCAGCGGCATCGAGCGGGTGTCGAAGAGCAGGAAGAACGGGAAGGTCCACGCCGCCATCGCGACCGTGCCGACCAGGTAGGTGCGGCGGCGGCCCCAGGTGTCGGACCACCGTCCGGCGAGGATGGTGAACACACCCCAGGCCACGGCGCCGACCATGCCCGCGAACAACATCGACGAGCTCGACAGGCCGAGGGTGCGGGTGCCGTAGGAGTTGATGAACGCGATCAGGATGTAGCCGACCATGTTGTTGGCGATGAACAGGCCGATTGCGACGAGCAGTTCCCGCCGGTGGGCCCGGAACAGCCGCGGCAGCGGAGCCGACCGCCGGGTCCGCCGGTCACGCAGTTCGGTGAACACCGGGCTCTCGGAAACCCTGGCGCGGACGAAGAACCCGACGCCGATCAGCACCACCGACAGCAGGAACGGCACGCGCCAGCCCCACGACTGGAACTGCTCCTCGGTCGTCGTGGCCGAGACGGCGAAGAAGACCAGGTTCGCCAGCAGCAGGCCGATCGGCACGCCGATCTGCGGGAACGAGCCGAAGAACCCGCGACGGCCGGGCGGCGCGTGCTCCACCGACATCAGCGCGGCCCCACCCCACTCGCCACCGGCGGAAAGTCCTTGCAGCAGGCGGAGAACGACGAGCAGGACCGGCGCGGCCACGCCGATCGAGGCGTATGCGGGCAGCAGGCCGACGCCGACCGTGGAGACGCCCATCAGCAGGAGCGTGGCCACCAGCACGACCTTGCGCCCGTACCGGTCCCCCAGGTGGCCGGCGACGATGCCGCCGATGGGCCGGGCGACGAAGCTGACGCCGAGCGTGGCGAACGAGGCCAGCAGCGCCGCCGTGCCGTCGAGCGCCGGGAAGAACTGCTTGCCGAACACCAGGCCGGCGGCGGAGGCGTAGATGAAGAAGTCGTACCACTCGATCGTGGTGCCGACCAGGCTGGCGCCCACCACGCGCCGCAGTTGCGCTGGGCTGGTGGGGACGGTTCGGGGGCTGAGCGTCATTGGCAGTCCCTTCCCGGCATTGGGAGGTAATCAAAGGTTTGATTAGCGGGGAACGTACGGGACCGCCGCGGGGAATGCCAGTGATCTGGGTCACAACTCCGGTCAGAAGCGGAGGTTGACCCAGTCCTCGGTGTGCGCGGCCGACGCGAGCTTGCCGAGGACGCGGTTGAGCACTTCGAGTTCGCCGGGTTCGAGCAGTCCGGCCCAAGCCGCTTCACGCTCGTTGTGACGGCGGAAGGTCGCCTCGAGCCGTTGCCTGCCGGTGTCGGTGAGCGCCAGCAGCACGGTGCGGCGATCGCGGTCGTCGGGCACCCGGTCGAGCACGCCGGAGGCGGTGAGCGTCTTGGCGAGGCTGGACACCGCGGCCCGGCTCATCCCGGTCAGCTCCGCGGCTCGGCTCGGTTCCTGCGGCCCGGAGACCCACAGCGTGAACACCAGCCGGAAGGCCGACCAGCTCCACCCGGCGGGCCGGTGGACGGTGGATTCGAGGTCGTAGACGAGCGCGTTCGCCACCCGGTGGATCATCAGCACCATGGCCATCGCCGCGCGGTCCGTGCCGGGCAGGCGCTCCTGCGTCCGATCGAGCGCGACCTCCACGAACGACAACAGGTCATCCGGCGCATCGGTTCCTCGGGGCTCGACCACCCGCCGATCGTAGGCGCCGCGTGCCAGGATCAGCGCATGACGCCACGACTCGACGTCCGCTGGCACCCCGGGCACCCGGTGCCGAAGTTCGACACCGCCCCGCCACTCCAGGTCCACACCTACGACGAGCGCACCTGGATCCTCCGCCAGAACAAGGCGCTGAACTACGAGGCGCCCTTCCTGTTCCTGCTTTCCGGGCAGCGGCGCGCGCTCCTGCTCGACACCGGTGCCACCGCCGAAGCCGAGTTCTTCCCGCTGCGGGCCACCGTCGACGAACTCATCGGCGACCGCGAACTCGTCGTCGCGCACACCCACGGCCACGGTGATCACGTCGCGGCCGACGGGCAGTTCGCCGACCGGCCGCGCACCACCATCGTCGGCAGGAGCAGGGACGAGGTGATCGCGTACTTCGGCTTCACCGACTGGCCGAACGAGCGCCGTGAGTTCGACCTCGGCGGCCGGGCGCTCGACCTGATCCCGGGGCCGGGCCACGAGTCCGCCGCGATCGTGATCCACGACCGCGAGCCACCTACCAGCCGGACGAGCCACCGCTGCAGCTCGCCCCGGGACACCTGCACGACCTGCGAGCCGCACTGACCGAAGTGGCCGGAAGGCACGGCATCCACGTCTTCGCCGACTTCGTCATCCACCACCACGAGGTACACCAGCACCTGTGACCCCGCGCGGCCCCAGGTAGCTCCTTCGAATGCTATGAATGGGGCATTACTAGCGTTTAACGCAAGTAATGCCCCATTCATAGCATTCAGCCGGGCGTCAGCCGGGTGGCGAGCGGGGCGAGGAGTTCGTAGGAGCGGCGTCGGTCCTCGTGGTGGTACACCGGCGTGGTGATCATCAGTTCTCCCGCGCCGGTCCCGTCCAGGACGGCTTGCAGTCGCGGCAGCAGCGTTTCCGGGCTTCCGCACAGCACCCGGGCCCCGGTGTCCGGACGGTCGTAGCGGTGTCCGGCGGCGTCTTCCGGGCTGGGCAGCCGGATTCGGGTGCCGCGGAGCCGGCTGTGCACCTTCATCCGCGTCGAACCGGCGAGCCATTCCGCGCGCTCGTCGGTTTCCGCGGCGATGACGGACACGCTGACCAGCGCCGCCGGTCGCAGTTCAGGGTTCAGGTGGTGGGCGAAGGCGTAGGGCAACCCGAGTTCGGCGGCGAGTTCGGCGCTGTCGCCGGACGAGCCGAGCAGCCAGAGCGCCGGGACGTTCCCGCCCGCCACGGGGATCGCGGGAACGTCCGCTTCTTCGGCGAGATACGCGCGCAGTTCTTCCACTTGCGCGCGGAACGGCCCGGCGGTCCGCCCGGAACGGACGGCCGCCACCGCCGCCGGTGGTCCTCCCGGCGCCCGGCCGATCCCGAGGTCGATCCGTCCCGGGTGGAGCGCGGCCAGCGTGCCGAACTGCTCGGCCACCACGAGCGGGGCGTGGTTGGGCAGCAACACCCCACCCGCCCCGACCCGCAGGCGCCGGGTCACCTGGGCGAGGTGGCCGACGAGCACGGCCGGAGCCGAACTGGGGACACCGCGCATGCCGTGGTGCTCGGGCACCCAATACCGGTGGTAGCCCAGCGAATCGGCCAGTACCGCGAGGTCGGCCGCGTGCTCCAGCGCCTGCTTCGGCGTGGACCCCTGCACGATCGGCGCGGTGTCTGACACGGAAGAGGTCACTGGTTCAATCCCAGTATCGCGCACCACATGTTGTCGCAGGTCAAAGCCCTGTCCCTCCTCATCGGGGACAGGGCTTTACTGTTCTGAAGGCGATGAAAAGGCGATGGCCTTCTTCGCCGGTTCCAGCGCTGTTTCAGGCCTGGTCGGCCTCAAGTGCGGGAACCACTCCCCCAGCTTGACCCGCTCCGCCGGGGTGAGTGCGTTCAACGACTGCAGCCACCGCGCTTCGAGCACCTGGATGACCTGCCGCCGCATCTCCGGCGTCACGTGGTCGTATACCCGGGCCATGCCCTTCATCCGCTGACCCAGCCGGGCCCGCCGGGCCACCTCGGCGATCCCGTCCTCGGTCAGCCAGCTCGCGTGAGTGTGACGTCCCTCATGAAACGTGAACTCCGGCAGGATCGGCGGAGCCACCTGAGCCTCCCCCATCTCCGTGGTCTCCGTGCCGTCCCACACCGGGCGCAATGCCGGGCCCGGAAGTTGGACCGGCGCCACGGCTTGCCCTCCGGCGTGCACATCACAAATGGGTCTCGATGGCTGTCCATCAGCTCCTCATAGAACACCGCGATCCCCGGCGGCAGTTCCACCCACCGCGTCCCGGCGGGCGTCTTGGTCCGTCCCTTCTTCCTGCCTTTGCCTCGCCGCTTGCCCGGCCTCGCCGGTGTTGGGTGCGAGGGCGCGCCGTCGGCGTGGTCAGCGCGCTGCCCGCCCTTGAACACCTTCCCGCTGACCTCCTTGAGCGGCGCGCAGATGCGGATACGTCGAGCCTCGGCGTCGTACTCGTGCCGCTGCTGCCCGACCAACTCCCCCCAACGCGCCCCGGTGCAGGCATCCATCAGGCACAACGTGAACCCGCCCAAGCCCAGTCCGCGCTCATACAGCCGCATCGCCGCCCGCAGCACCGGCGTGGCCACCAGCCGCTCCTCGTCGTAGGCACCGGAGCTGACCCGCACGCCCAGACACGGGTTGGCGGGGATGCGCTTGTCCCGGAAGGCCGCGTTCATGATAGTGGAGAACAACAATCCCCAGGCCATGCGGGCGTTCGGATACTTCCAGGTCGAGGCGTACTGCCCAGACGACGTGGTACGACAAAACGAGCACGCGCTTCGCGAGTTCGCCTCCGAACACAACCTACAACTCACCGCACTCTTCCTCGAAGAGACCGTCGGATCGCATCAGGCTTTCGACACAATGGGGAGCCAGTTGCAGCAGGAGAATGCCCACCACGCTGTCGTGCCGTCGATTCAACACTTCGCGCTCAGCCCGCTCTTACAGAACATGATTCTTCACCGGCTCCGGTACGCCGCCGACGCCGAAGTACTGGCCTTACGCGACGAAGCTACGGCCCCCGCGAGGCCGCACCGCGCACAAATCCGGGTTTCAACCTTCACAATATCGCGGTCTCGACCGACAGCCTGGTCTCATCACGACATTCCTTTGAAAGGAATATTATCGATCATGCGTAAAGATAATTGCCCGATGACCACCGGAAGGTGGCGCGTCGAGCCAGAGCCCTCGGGGGGACGCGCCAGCCCAACTGGTTGAGTTTGCTCCGGGCGCGTGCCGAGCGACTCAGCCGAACAACGTCGCTGCGGCGCCGGTGAGTTCGGGCAACACCACGGTCGCGCCGGCGTCGCGCAACTCGTCCATGGAGCTTTTACCCGTGGCTACCGCGACAATTCGCACGCCTGCGGTCAACGCGGCCTGCACGTCGTTGGGCGTATCACCGATCAGCACCGTGTCGGCGTTGTCGAACCGGCCGCCAATGCGTTCTCGTGCCCGGCCCTGCGCGATCTTCACCAGCTCAGGTCGACTCACGTGGTCGTCCCCGTAGGCGCTGCTGTCGAGGCCGAGGAAGCGCTCCAGCCCGAAGACCTCCAACTTGATGCGCGACACGGCTCGCAGATTGCCGCTGAGCACCGCCTGATGCACCGTCGGATTCCTCGCGAGTTCGGCCAGAGTCTCCTCGGCACCAGGTAGTGCACGACCGACCGTTGCCAGTTCCTCCCGTGCGTCCTCATAGCCTTCGGTGAGCGCGGCCGCCAAGCGGTTCACCATCGCCTCCGTCGGCTCGAGGCCGTTCACGCGGAGCGACTCGCGCATGATGTCGAGTTCCGTACGGCCGGAGATAGACGCCAGCTTGGCCAGAGGCCGTCCCGTCGCCGCTGGGAAAGCCCGGTCGTAGATGGCGCGGCCGACACCGCGGGTTTCGATCAGTGTGTGGTCGATGTCCCAGAGCAGCAGGGTCTGGGGCGGCGCAGTGGGCGCGGTCATGACGAAAGTCTGCCACCCGTGACGGGCCGCATCGCGCGAGCTACTATTTGCACTGGTCAGGCCTGCGCGATGAGGGGCGGACGCGATGAGTGAGCATCTGGCGCGCGTGGTGGGAAGCCGGATCCAGTTCTACCGGTCGGCCGCCCACAAGTCCAAGACGGTCGTTGCCGGATTGGCCGGTATCACCCCGGACTACCTGTATCAGATCGAACTCGGTAAGAAGCTCCCTGCGATTCCCGTACTGGTCCAGCTCGCCGAGGTGCTCGGAGTCGAGTCGGGTCAGCTGCTCAGCCATCTCCCGGTGCACCACCGCCCGCCGACATCCGGCACCGCGGGCGACGCCCTTTGCCGTGCACTTACCGGCCCGGCGCCGAAGCCCGCCTCCTCCCCTGACCTCGATGTCTTGCACGGGGACGTCTTGGCAGCGTGGTCCACCTGGCAGACCTCCCCCGAGCGCTACAGTCGGCTGACCGCTGGCCTTCCTGAGCTGATCACGCGTACCGAATCCGCGCTGCGAAGTCCCGAGGCCCGCAGCCGGCGCGTCGCCCACCAATACGCCGCTGACCTGTACGGGCTGGTGCGCACGGTCACCAAGCGCATCGGCCGGAAAGAGCTGTCTCTGCTGGTCGCCGACCGCCCTTCGGACCGCTGAAGCCGCGGACGACCCAGTCCGGCTGGCGGCAGCTCACTGGAACATGACCCAGGTGCTCTTGGCGGACAAAGAAGCACAGGGCGCCGAGGACGTCGCGGTCCGGGCCAAAAACAGTTTGAAAGAACTGGTCGCTCGCGGTGACGCCGACGCGATCGCGCTCACCGGTTCGCTCCTCCTGGTTGCCGCCATCGCCGCAGTGCGCAGCGGCAACGCCTGGACCGCTCGTGATCGACTTCGCGAAGCTGTCCCGCTGGCCCAGCACGTCGGCGAACGCAACACCTGCTGGACGGCGTTCGGACCCACCAACGTGGCGATGTACGCCGTCAGTGTCGAGGTGGAATCCGGCGAGGCGGTCGAAGGCCTGAGACTCGCTGAACGGATCAATCACGATCGCTCGCCCTCTATCGAGCGCCGAGTCGCATTCCTTCTCGACCAGGCAAAGGGTTACAAGCAGCGCCGCGACTACGCCAGTGCGTTGCTTCTCCTCCAGACGGCCGAACAGGAAGCCCCTGAAGACGTCCGCAACCGCCCTGCGGCCCACGACCTCATCCGAGAGGTGGTCGGCAATGGACGTCGCACGGTCTCCAGCGAAGCAGTCCGCCTGGCCACCCGCGTAGGTGTATTCACCCGGGACGTTGTGAACGTGGCGACACGTAGCCGGATGATCTTGGAATGAGGGAGGGCCTCCGGGTTCGGTGTGGATTGCGACATCTGCACCGAAGCAACGGAGGCCCTCATGACCCACGCTAACGCACCCTTGACCCCGGCAGGCAGGCTGCGGCTGGCTCGCTGTGTCGTGGACGAGCGATGGCCGCTGCGACGTGCGGCGGAACGGTTCCAGGTCTCGGTGTCCACCGCGCAGCGGTGGGCCAGCCGTTACCGCGCCGAGGGACAGGCCGGGATGCGCGATCGCTCCAGCCGACCCCACCACAGCCCGCGCCGCACACCCGCGCGCACCGAACGGCGGGTGATCAAGGTCCGCCTGGCACGCCGGTGGGGACCTGCCCGTATCGGCTACCTGCTCGGACTCAATCCCGCCACGGTCCACCGCGTGCTGACCCGCTACGGCCTGGCCCGCCTGGCCCATCTCGACCGCGCCACCGGCCGGCCGATCCGCCGCTACGAACGCGCCACCCCCGGGGAACTCATCCACGTCGACATCAAGAAACTGGGCAACATCCCCGACGGCGGCGGCCACAAAGTCCTCGACCGCGCCAGCGCCCACCGCAACAAGCAAGCCACCACCACCGCCCGCTACCCGCACGGCAAACCCCGGATCGGCTACCACTACCTGCACAACGCCGTCGCCGACCACTCCCGCCTGGCCTACACCGAGATCCTGCCCGACGAGAAGAAAGACACCGCGGTCGCGTTCTGGCGCCGCGCCCACGCCTTCTTCACCGCGCACGGCATCACCGTCACACGGGTACTCACCGACAACGGCGCCTGCTACCGATCCCGAGCCTGGCGCGAGGCCCTCACCACCGCCGGCATCACCCACAAACGCACCCGCCCCCACCGACCCCAAACCAGCGGCAAAGTCGAACGCTTCAACCGCACCCTGCTCGACGAATGGGCCTACGCACGCCCCTACCACTCCGAAACCGAACGCCGCGCAGCCCTACCACGATGGCTCCACACCTACAATCACCACCGCGGCCACACCGCACTCGGCGGCCACCCACCCACCAGCCGCGTTCCCAACCTCCCAGGTCAGTACACCTAGACGGCCCCCCGTTCGGCGTCCGGCGGTTCGCGCCAGGCCCGAAGCAGGCGCTCGGCTTCCCGGCGGCGCCGTCGGGTCCGAACGATCAGCCACACCACCGCGACGACGAGCACCACCAGCAGCGCTCCCCCGCCGATGTACCAGCCCTGCATCCACGGGTCGGTCTTGGTGAAGGTCTCCGAGCGCACGTCCTTGTCGGGGAAGGCCAGGTCGGCGTTTCCGCGCACGCTCGCACCCGGCTCGATGAGCTCCGTGTCGTCGACGAAGGCTTCCAGATCCGGATAGCTCGCGCCGTCCGGCGCGACCACCACGCAACCTCCACCGGGTTTGCACGCCACGACCAGGCTCAGCCAGCTCATCTCGCCGTCCGGCGGATGCACCAGCACCCGATTCTGGTACACCTGAGCATCAGGTCCGGCGAAGCTCTCCACCGCCTTGATCACCGCGTCCGGTGAGGCACGACCGGTGGACCCCGGACCACATCCCGCGACCACGCAGGCGATGACCAGCACCAGCCACGTCAAGTGTCTTCTTCCCGTAGTCACGCCGTCCCTCTTCCTCGACACGTCGATCAGGTGCACAGCCGGCGCTCTCCCGCGAACGGGATTTTACCGTCCTCAAAGGCTTCGGCTAGCACATGGAGGAAGCTCGAACGTCGGACGAGCGGAGCTGTCTCGGCCGGAGTCACCGTCGTCGCGGTCGGCGCAGCGCGTTACCACCATGGCCGCTGAGCCACGGCGAGTGCACGCCGTCGTAGAAGAACGAACCCGCCAATGCCGGGACGCTGATCGCACGCGGCGAGCAAGCCTGCCCCCAGCAGGCGCGATGACGACTATTCGGATCATGACGTGCAGTAGACGCGCATTGTGCGGGACCGGTCCCCCACCGTCCTTCTGCGGCCAACTCAGCAGCGGGACGTGCCGACCCGGGTGGCGTCCAGGTCGGCACCGGTGTTCCTAGTCGACGGGGTGGTGGACGACTTCCAGGGCGGGTTCGGGCTGGTTGTAGTGCTGGGTGACCACGAAGAGGCGGTCCTGGTCGTTGGTCCAGGCGAGGCCGCGCGGGCGACGCTTTCGCCGGAATCCAGTGCCACGGTTTCGACCGGGGTGATACCGCCGTCCTCGTAGATCAAGATGTCCTTGGCATCGGTGGTGAGCGCTCCGGTGGCCAGGTGAACGAGGTCCGCGGAGGCGAAGGCTTCGACCCGGTCCCGCGAGCCGGCCGCGCTGAAGAAGCTCGTGCCATCGGGGGAAAGGACGAGGTCGGTGAGACCGGCGCCGACGACGTCGCCCGTGGCCTTGGCGCTCAGCGTGCCGCCACCGGCGGTGCAGGTCTGCACGGTGGACAGGCTCAGAGCGAGTTCGGTCAGGAAGGTGACCCTCACCTTGTCGTGCGGGGTGACGGTGACCAGCCCTTCGGCACAGCGGGCAGCGTCGCGAAGCAGCCGGTGATGAGCTCGACCAGCCGCGCCTCGGCCGTAGAGACGAGTTCGGGTGTGGGCTGGTAGTTCAGTGCCACTCCCGGCGCTCGCCGGTCGGTGTGACGGGCGGCCAGCGTTTCCGGCGGCGCGGCGAGGTACCGGGAAACGACGCCGCCAACCTCGTAAACCGCCGGGTACACCACAACTCCCCGCCGATGGGGACGGTGGCGGCAGCGAGCGACGCGGTGGTGAAGGCGGACTCGCCGGACCGGACGCTCACCAGCACGAGCAACGGGTCGAGCACCCGCCGCTCATCCAGCACGATCGCCGTGGTGCCCGCACGCTCGACCAGGAGCACCGCTGTGCTCCGGGCGCTCCCCAGGGTGTAGATGACTTCGACGGGCACCACGTCCGCAGCGGAATCAGCGCTGAACTCCAACGCCACCTCATCTAGTACTCCAGTCGTAGTTCGTGATGGTCATGGTTCGTGGATCGATTGTCGCTGGTAGTGGCCTTGCTGGGCTCGGTGTTGGTGGCGTCTGCGCCAGCTTGAGCAGCGGATCCGGTGCGCGGCATCGAGAACGGGTCGGCTGATGAGTGTGGTGAACAGGTGGTGGATTTCGTTGCAGGTCAATGAGATCCACCCGCCGGTCGAGGACTTGGGGTTTCGTTCGGACGATGCGACAACGGCGAGGAAGGCGTGGGCGAGCATCGCCATGACCGTCCAGCGGTGCCAGGAGGTCCACCGTCGGACCTGGTGCTGGTCAAGCCCGGTGAGGCCTTTGCTGGTCTGGAAGGATTCCTCGATCGTCCACCTGCGGCCCGCGACTTGAACCAGGATCCGTAGCGGCACGGGCTCGGGTGCGTAGCAGCGGTAGAACGCCAGTTCGCCGGTGGTGCGGTGGCGGCGGATCAGCAGCCACCGGTGCCCGTCGGGCTCGGCGGTGTCGATGTCGGCGAAAGCCCAGTCGTAGTAGCGATGTCCTTTCGCTCCAGCGCCGGCGGGGAGGCGTTGCCAGACGTGCTTGGGCAGCCTCGCGGCGACACCGTCAGCGCGCAGCACGCCTGCTGGAGTGCTGACCCGGCGGTCGCGGCCGATGGCGAGAACGTAGCCGACTCCGCGTTGTTCGAGGTTCTTGCGCAGGTGGGGGTCGGCTCCGTAAACCTCGTCCCCGGCGACCCACTGTGCACGGACGCCGGCATCGAGGGCGCCCCCGATCATGGTGGTCGCCAGCGCGGGTTTCGTCGCGAATGCGGTGTCGTCGGGGATTCCGGCGCCTGCGCGGCGGTCGGGATCGGTGGTCCAGGATGTCGGGAGGTAGAGGGCTCGGTCGATGAATGCGTGGCCGGTGTCGGTGGCGTAGGTGAGGTAGACCGCGACCTGGGCGTTCTCGATGCGACCCGCGGTGCCGGTGTATTGGCGTTGCACTCCGACGGTGTGGACGCCTTTCTTGAGGTCGCCGGTTTCGTCGACGACCAGCACGGCGCCGGTGTCGCCGAGGTGTTCGGTGACGTAGTCGCGCAGGTCGTCGCGGACCTTGTCGGCGTCCCAGACCGCTTTGCGCAGCAGGTGTTGTATCCCGTCGGGGGTGTCGTCGCCGGCGTGTTCGGAGATAGTCCAGCAGTTCTTGTCCGGCAGGTCCGACAGCAGCCCGAGCAGCAGTGTTCGTGCTCGTCGGCGGGGTTCGACGCGGGTGAACCGGTCGGCGATCCGGCTGATCATCTCCTCGAACATCACCGCCCATCGGTCGGGGTTTACGCTGGGACCCGCGGCCACCAGCCGTTCAGGGTTAGTCCACACAACCGACCATGATCAACTGGTGGCCGCACCTGTCTACGGGCAGCCCACCAGCGACATCACGAAGTCCGGCTGGAGTACTAGTACTCCAGCCGTAGTTCGTGATGGTCATGGTTCGTGGGTGGATTGTCGCTGGTAGTGGCCTTGCTGGGCGCGGTATTGGTGGCGTCTGCGCCATCGTGAGCAGTGGATCCGGTGTGCGGCATCGAGAACCGGGCGGCTGATGAGGGTGGTGAATAGGTGGTGGATTTCGTTGCAGGTCAGCGAAACCCACCCGGCGGTCGCAGACTCGCGGGTTCGTTCGGTAGACGCGACAACGGCGAGGAAAGCGTGGGCGAGCATGGCCATGACCGTCCAGCGATGCCAGGAGGTCCAGCGTCGGACTTGGTGCTGATCAAGACCGGTGAGACCTTTGCCGGTCTGGAACGATTCCTCGACCGTCCACCTCCTGCCCGCAACCTGCACCAGGGCCCGCAGCGCCACCGGCCGAGGCGAGTAGCAGCGGTAGAACGCCAGCTGATCGGTGGTGCGGTTGCGGCGGATTAGCAACCAGCGACAACCGCCGCGCTCGTCGTTGTCGATGTCGGCGAAAGCCCAGTCGTAGTAGCGATGTCCCTTCGCTCCGGTACCCGCGGAGAGGCGCTGCCAGACATGTTTGGGCAGCCTCGCGGCGACACCATCGGCGCGCAGTTCGCCTGCCGGTGTGGTGACGCGGCGGTCGCAGCCGATGGCGAGGACGTAGCCGACGCCGCGTTGCTCGAGGTCCTTGCGCAGGCTGGGGTCGGCGCCGTGGACCTCGTCACCAGCGACCCACCCGACCTGGACACCGGCGTCGAGGGCACGCCCGATCATGGTCTTCGCCAGCGCCGGTTTCGTCGCGAACACGGTGGTGGCAGGGATTCCGGCGTCGGTGCAGCGGCCGGGATCGGTTGTCCAGGATTTCGGCAGGTACAAAGCCCGGTCGATGAACGCGTGCCCGGTGTCGGTGGCGTAGGTGAGGTAGACCGCGACCTGGGCGTTCTCGATGCGTCCCGCGGTGCCGGTGTACTGGCGTTGCACGCCGACGGTGCGGACGCCTTTCTTGAGGTCGCCGGTTTCGTCGACGACCAGCACCACGTCTGTATCGCCGAGGTGTTCGGTGACGTAGTCACGCAGGTCGTCGCGAAGTTCGTCGGCATCCCACACTGCCTTACGCAGCAGGTGTTGCACGCCATCGGGGGAGCCGTCGCCGGCGTGTTCGGAGATAGTCCAGCAGTTCTTGTCCGGCAGGTCTGAGAGCAGCCCCAGGAGCAGTGTTCGTGCTCGTCGGCGGGGTTCGACACGGGTGAACCGGCCAGCGATCCGGCTGATCATCTCCTCGAACATCACCGCCCACCGGTCAGGGTTTACGCTGGGGCCCGCGGCCACCAGCCGATCAGGGTTAGTCCACACAACCGACCATGATCAACTGGTGGCCGCACCTGCCAGCGGGCAGCCCACCAGCGACGTCACGAAGTCCGGCTGGAGTACTAGCCCGTTACAAGCCTTGTTACAAGCGAAGGTGTCGGGATCGTATGATCACGATTTCCGCGCCCTCCTCTTCAGCACTGACGCTGCGAGGTGCCCTCGTCGCGGCTGCGGTCGTAGCCGTCCAGACAGCGAACCACCGTTCGCCGGGTGCCCCGAGACCAGGTCTCTTTCATGGGCGGACACCGGGTTCCAAGACGGTGACCTCCGTGTCGCTGATCCTGACGCGTACTCCCAGTGGCAGGGTGACCATCGGGTCGGTGTGCCCCGCGTCGAGTCCCGCGATCACCGGGTAAGAAGTATGTTCGGTCGCTTGCTCCACAGATCGGTGCAGCAGTTCGATTTCCGCGGGAGTTTCACCCGGTGCCCGCGCTACCACCAGGGCGGCCAGGTCGTCGAGGACTCCCGCGTTGCGCAGGTGCCACAGGTCCCGATCGGCGTCCGCTGGTCGATACGCGTCCGGGATATCCAAGAAGAATACGGTTCCGTCGTAACTCGGTTGCCAGAGTGTGCCAAGCAGCTGGGTGCAGGTGGGCAAGCAACCCGCGAGTGCCGGCCCCTCAGCCTCCCCCGGCCGCAAGGCCGTTCTGGAGTAAGCCGGACGACGTTGCCGAGGACGGGATTCGTCGTCTGCCCAATCGAGGAATTCCTGTACGTACCACTCGCTCGGAGCTATGGCGCCCAGCGGTTCAGTGCTCATCGTCGCACGCCGGAAATGCTCGAGGGTATAGGCGAACGGTTCGGGCCACTCGCCGAATTCCATGAGCAAGGACGGTCCGTGGAAAGTGCGCAACCCCACTTGGCCGTACAGGGCGTGGTGCAAGACAGTGGCGTCGGAATAGCCGCAGAAAACTTTGGGGTGGGCCCGCACGAGATCCAGGTCGAGCCGGTGCAGCAGCTGGGCGCAGTGATCGCCGCCGATCGAGCACAGGATGCCGGCGACGTTCGGGTCCGCGAAGGATTCGTGCAGATCGGCGATGCGCTGGTCCACTGAGCCGGCCGTCCAACCGGAGATTTCCCGGGACCGTGGCGCCATGCGCACCCGGAGGCCCAGCCGGTTCTCCATGGCGCGGACAGCCCGTGTGACACGCCGGGGATGCAGCGCGGCGGCACCTGAGCTGGGCGAGATGACGGCGACGGTGTCGCCTGGCCGGAGCACGGTTGGCATAAGCATGAAACTCCTACGAACGAAACCGCGCCTCGCGCAGGGCGGTGAGGGCCGGGCGGTTCGGGGACAGTGGCAGGTGCTCGACCAAGTCGATCGCGAGGGCACGAAGGCGCTCGGCGAATTCCTCGAACAGTTGGTAAGCGGAGACGCCGGTGACCGGCATGACATCGGCCCGATCCTCGAGACCGGCGTCGTAGTCGGTGATCAATGCGATACCGCAGCAGGCGATCTGGAGTTCGCGGGCCAAGGCGACTTCGGGGTACTGGGTCATGTTGATGAGTTCCGCGCCTGCGGCCTTGTGGGCACGGGATTCGGCCCGAGTGGCGAAGCGTGGCCCCTCGATCACGACGACGGTGCCGCGATCGTGCACCGGGAGCCCCATGGCTTTGGCCCGTGCCACGGCCGTGGCACGCATTTCCTCGTCGTAGGGGTCGGCGAGGCTGACGTGTGTGATGGGTATGCCGTCGCAATAGGTGTCGACGCGGCGCTTGGTCGCGTCGATCACTTGGTCGCACACCACCAGGTGACCCGGCGCCACGGCCGGCGACAGGCTCCCCGCCGAGCACAGCGTCATCAAGTCGGTGACGCCCGCTTCGCCGAGGCACCACAGGTTGGCCCGGTAGTTGATCGCATGTGGAGGAAACTGGTGGTCGACGCCATGGCGTGGCAGGAAGGCGACCCGGCGCCCGGCGATCGTGCCGAAGGTGACCGGAGCCGATGGGGAGCCGTACGGGCTGGTCATCTCGGCCGTCTCGGCGTCCTCGAGCAACCGGTAGAGCCCGGTGCCCCCGATGATCCCGATCCGGGCTGGTTCACGACTCACGCGGGCCTCCGGAGGTGTGGTCGATGCCTGTGGTGGCGGACGTGCGCGACCGCCACCGTTGTGGTGATCACGGCGCACAGCGCGGCTGCGGCGAGAGACGGGCCCGCGTATCCGGCAGGGACGAGCACACCAGCAGCGGCCAGGCCGATGCTGGATCCGGTGACGGTGCACATGCTCAGCACCGCGAACGCCTGCGTGTGCGCCGCTTCAGGTACTCGTCGCACGATGACAAGACCCGCCAACGCGTTCAGCGGTGCCAGTGGAGCCCCGAACAGGGCCATGGCCAGAAGCAACGTCGGGAAGTCCGGCCCCACGGCGAGCAGGACGACCGCGATCGTGGCCAGCGCGAACAAGACCGTGGCCGTCCTACGGCTGTGGCCGTGGAGGCCACCGCGCGCGGTGATCACCGCGCCCACGATTCCGCTCGTGGCCGACATGACGCTGAACAGGAGGCCCGCGGCGGCAGCCGCCCAGCCGATCTGAAGCAGTTTCGCGGGCACACCGGCCTGCAGCAGTCCGAGCACCGTGCCGGAACCCGCGGCCACCACGAAGACCGGCAGTGCCGGTGAGAGTCGGCCAACGCGCCCGGCGGCCGTTGCGGATTTCCGACCAGCCGGGAGGCGACGGGCGGCAACGGCCGCCGTAAGAGCGAACACCACACCGAGCAGGAAGACCACCGCGGGCGAGAACAGGGTGATGACTCCAGCGGCCAGGACCGGGGACACCACGAAGGAAACCTCGATGATGACCGCGTCGGCGGTGTATGCCGCCGGTAGCAGCGGGGCTGGGACGATCTGGGGCAGTGCGGCCCGGTAACCGGCGCTGACCGCGGACCCGGCCGCACCAGCGAGTGCGGCGATCACCGTGAGACCGGCGGTGGGCAACGGTAGGACGACGACCAGGACAAGGATCGCCTGCGCGGTGGCGCTCAACAGCGCCTCCTTGCCCAGTCCCCGGCGTGCGCCGGTCCGGTCGAGGGCTTTGGCGCGCCAGACGGCCGCGGTGACCGTGCCGAAGGTGAAGCACCCGGCAACGAGTGCACCTCGACCCTGGGCGAAGGCCAGGATGAGGGTGATCGGCACCATGTTTCCCGGCAACCGGGACAACACCGCGCCACTCGCCCACCAGAGCCATCCCTCGCGGCGCACCAGTGACCGCAACGGGTACTTGGGCTTGTCCTCCCGATCGGCGGGTGGAGATCCGATCATCGTGGCCCCCGTGTGGAGATGCCCGCGGGAGTCAGCAGCCAGTCCCGTCCGGGCAGCCAGTGGATACGCGGGCTCATCGGCGCACCGTCGGGCGCCCAGACGAACAACGCCGCCGGTGATGGACCTCGCCAGGTGTCGTCGAAGTGTTCCTTGGCTGACACGGAGAGCACCAGGACGACGTCGTCCAGCTCAGCGGGTCCATCCGGTTTCGACACCCGGACCGTGCTGTTCGGCAACACGGACATCGCGGCTTCGAGCGCCTCACTGGATACCGAATCGTCGAGGACGACAGGCGAACCATCGAGCGTTTCCAGTATGCGGCAGGTCGAACGGCGCACGCTGGGCTGGGGGTCGGGGGGCTTGGCGAGCAGATCGTTCAGCGCGGAGCGCAGCTTCGCCATGCCGTGGCGGGCCGAGTTCACCACCCGCTCCCGGGCTGCCGCACCCATGCGCTGCCAGTCGTCGACGGGCTCGTCGAGCACGGCAGGCAAGGCACCCGGGTCAGTGAGCACGTGGCATTCCCGGCCGGGCACGAGGTCTTGCTCGATCCCCGGGTACGGCTCGGTGATCACCACGCTGCCGGCGAAAGCGGCTTCGAACATCCGGTTCGGCGGAGTGTGCCCGAAGCGCAGCGCCGGTCCCCGCAGGAGGTTCAGGGTGTACCGCGAACGAAGGTAGAGCTTCTGCAAGGCGATCGGGTCGCGTGGCGCGAGGTGTTCAATTGGTGCGCCGATCCCGGGCTGCGGTGGCGCCACCACGGCGACCCTGCGGCCCGCGAGCGCAGCCGCATCGATCCACGCGGGGAGCCGAGCTTCTCGCGCGGAAACCTTGCCGACCGTGACCAGCAGATCGATGTCCCTGGCCGTGGCGCGCGGCGACTCGGTCCGCCCTCCGGTGGACGAGTCGATGCTGCCCAGCGCGAACGTGGTGATGGCGGGTGGCACACGGACAACCGCGGGCGCCCCGAGGGAGAGGTAGCGTTTCTCCGCCCGTGCGCCGCCAGCGAGCAAGAACACCACGTCCAGGCGGGGTAGCAGGTCACGCAAGTAGAAGCGGGCGGGCATCCGGTCCAGCCGTAACGCGGCATCGCCGTCGAGGTAGGCGACCCTGGCCCCGGCACGGCGAGCCAGATCCATTACCTCCACGTCGAGCACGTGGTCTTCGTCGCGTCCCGCCCCGACGCACTTCACCACCACGTCGCCCGGCTTCAGCGTCGCCTCAACGGCCTCGACCAAGGCGCGGAGGTTCAGGTGCGTGCACACACGCAGGCGCGACACTTCCGAGTCCGCGGGCGCGGTGACCGAGTCGGGGAAGAGCTGGTGCACCTGGGTCGGGCCGGTGCTCGCGCAGGCGAGTGCGATGGCCCGGTAGCCGTTGGTGCCGCCCTTGGTGACTCGGTGGTCGGTGACGTGCGGGGCCAGGACGTGCAGCGTCCGCTCAGCGGGACTCATCGGAAGTGTTCTTGCGCCCGACGACAAGAAGGTTGTTGCCCCTCGCGGCGAGCGATGCGTCGCCGAGCAGCCGGCGTTCCAAAGCGTGCACCGCATCGTACTCGGCCGGTTCGTCCAGCCACTCCCCGAGCGACGCGCTCTGCCCGTGCAACTGGGTCTCCTGGTACCCCGGATAGACCAGCACCGGGAAACCGGTGAGCAGGTGGGGGACCACCCCGGCCGCGCGGAACGCCTCGCTGATCCCGGCCGGGGTGAAGAGCCGCATCATCGGCATGTCCCGCGTGAATCGCCCGCGGCGCTCGGCGATGGCGCGCTCAGCTTCCCCTACCGCCCGGAGGGTGAGGTTGAAGAAGGCGGCGTGGTAGGCGTTCGGCACGACGACGACCAGCTGACCGCCGGGAACCAGCAAGGCGGCGAGGTCTTCGATCGTCCGCTCGGGTTCGGGCAGGAAGCCGAGCACGTTGTGGAAGCTGATCACCAGCTCGGCCGATGACGGCGGCACCGACGTGGACACCTCACGCAGATCCGCCTCGACCGGGGTGACGCGATCGACGTACTGCCCGCCTCGGGCCTTGGCCGCCGCTTCCGACAACATGTCCGGCGACAGATCGACGAGGGTCGCGGTGAGGTCGGGCCGGGCTCGCAGGATACGGTCACTCCAGCGTCCGGTCCCGGCGCCCGCGTCGACCATGCGGCCGTGTCCGGGCACGGCGGGCAGGACGTGATCGTGCAGGGCGTCCCACAGCAGTGCATCGGACAAGCGCCAGTAGGCCTGGGCGTCGACGTCGTCGTAGCTCGCCGCCTTGGCACGGAAGTACTCCAGTACCTCTACCCGGTCGCCCACGCCGCCGGTGATTCGCACTGTCTCGCTCATGATTCCCTTCTCTCCCATTCGTGCCGGCCACCCGCCTCCACCCCCGGTCACGGTCCCGGCGCGGCGTCCGGAGTGCGTTCGACCAGCGGGATGTCACGGATGTCGTCGTGCCGCAGCACCCACATCAGGAAACGTTCGACACCGAGACCGAACCCACTGGTGAGCATGGGGAACTCGGCCTTGACGCGCAGGTACCAGTCGTACTGACCAGCGGCCACGTGGTGCTTCTCCAGCGCGAGCCTCGTCTGCTCGGCGGTGATGTGCCGTTCACCGGCGCCCACGGTCTCGCCCATGCCGAAGAGCAGATCGGCGTTCTTGGCCAGCTCAGTGCCGTCCCCGTCGAATGCCTGGTAGAACGGCACGCTGAGGTGATCGAAGTGGGTGACCCACACGAATTCGCCGACCCTGCGCATCAGCTCGTGCTCGCCGGCCCTGGTCATCGTCCGCCACGACGCTTCCCTGCGGATATAGCGCTCATCGCCGCCGAGGATGCGCTCGGCCTCGTCGAACGTCACCGAACCGAACGCGCCTTCGCGGTCGGCCATCCGCTCCAGGTGGGAAACGTCGCCGACGATCCGGTGCAGCTCACTGCCGTGTTCTTCGATCATGCCCGCGACCAGGAACCGCAGGTAGTCTTCGACGACTCGCTGCAACGTCGGTAGATCGACCGGGAGTTCCGCTTCGCTGTGCACGAACTGGCTCAGGTGGGATCGATCGGGCTGCTCGCCCCGGAATGAGGGCATGATGTAGTAGCAGCCTTCCGCGTTGAGCCGGCACCCGTATTCCAGCAGGAACTGCATGGAATCCGCCAGGTACGTGTCCTCTTCGCCGATCTTGACCTTGACCGGCAGTGAGTCGCTGCCCAGCCCCATCGGGCTGGAGACGGCGCCGGTGGTCACCGGCAGTTGCATCGCCTTGGCACCCCGCCCACGCCAGAATTCGATGGTGCGCACCGTGATCACGTCGTGCAAGCCGACGATCAACCGGTACCACGGTGAACGGGGGACGAGCAGGAACCGGTCGGCTCGCCCACGCCACGAACCCGGTGGGGCGATCACCCCCGCCTGCCCGTCACCGCCACCTCCGTCTATTGTGGACGTTCTGGCCGAGTGGTCGATCCGCATCGCGCTCCTCCTGCCCTCGTACCGCCGCCTTCGGTCGTGGCCATCAGTGTCGGACGGAACCTCGTGTGCCGTCTTCACCAGTCAGGCCGAAAAGAAAGGCGCCGCTTTGGACGCATTTCCCCCGAGCGGGCTCACCCGGAAGGTGGAGAACCAGTCGCACCATTGTGGGGAAGACACAGTGTCCACCCTGGTGGAAACTCGAACCGATGAATCATGATCCCGGCCCGCTGATCGTGGTGATGGCGCGGCCACCGGACGCAGCCGATTGCAAGACGCGACTGGCTGCGGCACGCGGGCGGGCGGAAGCCCGTCGCATCTACACCCAGTGCCTCAGCCAGGTGCTCTCGGTCTGCATCGGCACGGGGTGGCCTGTGCGCATCACAGTCGCCGGTCACCCGCTCGCGCTCGCTGGCCTGGCAGCCACCTTTTCGACGGACGTCGAACTCGTCCGGCAGCAAGGTAACGGGCTTCCCGAGCGCTCGGCGCACGAAATCGTACGTGGTCTCGCGGACGGCTATCGACCTGTCACGCTGGTCGCTTCGGACCTCTGGCAACTCGAAGCGGATCAAGTCCGGTGGGCGGTGCGCACAGCGCTCACCGGACGAGTCGCCGTGGTGCCCTCCCCCGACGGTGGCTACGGCGTTCTTTCGGCCACGGACCCGGTGCCGGAACTGACAAAGCTGATCATGAGCGATGCCCGCACGCTCGACCGGCTGCGTCACACCCTGACCGAATCCGGCCGTGGAACCGAACTCTGCCCGAGCACTGTCGCCGACATCGACGACGGTGCCGACGTCGCAGAATACATCGTTCAAACCCGAGGTTGATCCGAGGTTAATTCCGAATGGCGCCGGGTAGCCGGTCATCACGTCACCACTCGGAGACCGCTCGGGGGGAAGATGTCCATCAATGTTGTGCTCTGCGACCAGGACGCTCTACGCCGGATGGGCATCCGCAAGATCTTCGATGACGAGCCGGACATCGCTATCGTCGGCGAAGTCGCCGAGGGAACCTCCGCTCTCAACATCATCAATCGGACCAGCCCCGATGTCGTACTGGTGGATGCCGACTTGCCGCGGTTCGGCGGGGTGGAACTCACCCGGTTGCTGCGCAATGGAATCCCCCGCTCGCCGCAAGTGGGCTTGCTGGTGACTCACGATCTCGATCTGGTGCTTCCAGCCCTGAGGAACGGCGCAGCGGGTTTCCTGTTGAAAACGAGGCCGCCCGAGGAACTGATCAACGGAGTCCGTGCGCTGGCCGCGGGCGACGCCGCACTCGCACCCCCGGCGGCTCGCCGGCTTCTCGACCACCTGGAAGGCAATCTTCTCGCCAGCAGCGTTCCCAATCCGGATCTCAGTGTCCTGACGGGCCGGGAAAGACAGGTACTGCATTACATCGGCCGCGGAATGCCCAACCTGGAGATCGCCGACCAACTCGGCGTGGAACCCTCGACAGTCAAGTCGCACGTCGCACACCTGCTCGCGAAGCTCAATCTGCGGAATCGGGTCGAAGCCGCCCTGCTGGCCCGAGAGTATTCCGGCTTCAACGGTTCACGCCCGGGTTTCGCGGTCCACGCCACCACGTGCACGCGAACAGGAGCAGTACGCAGCACCACCACGCCGTTGCCCCACTAGTCTGAGGGTTGATCGGGGCCGCAGCCACGCCGGAAAGACGCGGATCGAGGCTCGGTCAGGTCCCGCGTCCGGGGTGTTCGGCCAGCAGGCGCAGCATCGGCCCGGTCAGCGCGGTGGTGAGCAGCGTGAGCACCAGTATCGCGCTGAACAGGGTGCCGGAGACCAGTCCGGCACGGAGACCGGCTTGCAGGATCACCAGTTCGGTCAGGCCGCGGCAGTTCGACATGGTGGTCAGGATCGCGGCGGCACGCGGAGCCAGTCCGGTGAGCCTGCCTGCCGCGTACACCCCCAGCGCTTTCCCGCCCAGGGCACCTGCCAGCAGCCAGCTCAGCACCACCCAGTCCAGCGTGCTTCCGGTCGCCTCGAGGTGGAGGCCGAGCACCGCGAAGAACAGGGGAAGCAGGAACTGTTTCGCCGGCCGGCGCACGCGGCGGGCCAGCCATTCGATGTCGGGCGATCGACGTGGAGTGATGATCCCCGCTACGAAGGCGCCGAAGATGGCGCCCACCCCCAGCCACTCCATGGTCGCCGCCGCACCGAAGGCGGTGGCCAGCAGTACGACGGCGAGCACGGCGCGGGACGCGCGGCGCGCGAGTGCCGCCAGCGCCGGCCTGACCAATACCCACAGGACGAGCGAGAAGCCACCGACGAGGGCCAGTACGCCGACGGCACCAGCGGGTGAACCGCTTTGCACCTGTGCGGTCGCGACGATGAGCAAGGACCAGACGCACACGTCGCCCACTCCGGCGGAGGCCAGGCCGACGGCTCCGACATCGGTGGTGCGCATACCCCGCTCGGTCAGGATGTGGGCCAGCACGGGCAAGGCCGTGGAACCGAGCAGGACCCCGATGAACAACGCGAACGCCATCGCCGGCGATGGCGATGGGCGGAGGGCGGTGAGCGGCCCCATGGCGAGCACGACGCCGATGAGCAACGGTAGCGCCAGCCCGGCCAAGCCGGTGGTCAGTACCGTCGCCCTCCGGTGACCGAGCGACTGGAGCGGGAGTTCACGGCCGACTTCGAACATGAAGATCACGACGCCGAGCTGCGCGAAGACGTCAAGCACAGATAGGACGTCTTCGCTGAAGACCCGCCGATGCAGGTCGGGCCAGAAGGCGCCGAGCATGCTCGGCCCGAGCACCAGCCCACCGATCATCTGGCCCACGACGGCCGGCTGCCCGAGCCTGGCCGCCAGCCAGCCCGCTGCCCGGACCACGACCACGGCCACCACCGCCGCGGGCACGATCATGGGCAGCACGCCGTCGCCACCGGATGGTGACGGCGGCGTCATCGCCGTCGTACGGGTCGGAGAGCTCTCGAACCGGCAGAGCAGCACAACTGCCGTCACCGCCGGCACGAGCACCAAGGCGGTGGCGCAAACCGTCGATCGACGGCCCACTAGCGGGATCTTTCTCGCCATCGCTCGCGGCGCCTCCTTGCCGAGCACGTAACCGGACCCGGATCGGGTACTCGGGATCGGACGGGGATCGGTCCACCGGGTGGGAAGGCCGGGACATGCGCGCGGAAGCCGGGAAACCGAAGCGCCGCTGGTGGGGGTTCGGCGCCCTGTGCGCGGGCCAGTTCCTGGTGGTGACCGATTCGTCGGTGGTCAACGTCGCGCTTCCGGAGATCGGGCTCGCGATGGGGCTGGACACCGCCGTGCTGCAGTGGGTGATCACCGCGTTCAGCCTCGCCTTGGGCGGCACGCTGCTGGTGGCCGGGCGGCTGGCGGACCGGACCGGCCACCGCGCGGTCTTCCTCGCCGGGCTGGTCCTGTTCACGATCGCTTCGGTGGTGGCGGGCGTGGCGGCCGATCCGGCCACGCTCCTGAGCGCACGAGCGGGTCAGGGCATCGCGGCGGGCTTGGTGACGCCGTCGGCGATGGCGCTGATCAACTTCCTGTTCCGCGAGCACGCGCAGCGGTCGAAGGCCCTGGGCATCTGGGTGCTTACCGGCGCGTCCGGCATCGCGATCGGCGTGGTGGCCGGTGGTGTGCTGACCGCGCAATGGGGTTGGCGCTGGATCTTCCTGACCGCCGTACCGGTGTCGCTCGCGGCGATCGTGGTCACAACGGTGGCGGTGCCTGCCCCCGGCCGTTCTGCTGAGCGTGGGAGTCCGGACGTCCTCGGAGCGGTGTTGCTGGTGACCGGGCTGGCCGCGGTGATGTACGCGATCGTGCAAGCCGGTGAAAGGCAGCGGACCGGCCCGGTGGGATGGGGCTTGGTGTCGCTCGCCAGCGGGGGGCTGTTGCTCGCCGGATTCGTTCTCCAGCAGCGCCGTGCCCGCCAGCCGCTGGCCGATTGGGCACTGTTCCGGCGACGCCGGTTGCTCGGGGCGAATCTCGCCGCGCTGACCCAGGGCACCGGGCAGGCCGCTGTGCTCTTCCTCTGCACGATCTACCTGCAGGAGAACCGGGGCTGGACGGCGATGCAGACCGGCCTCGCCTTCCTGCCCTACGCCGCCGCGGCGGCCGCGGGCGGGCCGCTGGCCGCCCGGTTGACCGGTTCCCACGGGCCGCGGGCCGCCGCTTCGACCGGGTTCACCGTGCTCACAGTGAGCTTTCTCGTCCTCGCTCAACTGCCGCGGACCGACGGGTACTTCGGTTTGATGGCCTTCGGCACCGTGCTCGCCGGACTGGGCGTCAGCTTCACCTTCACCGCGCTCGCCGCGGCCGCCACCGGGGATGCGGGCAGCCAGGAAGGTGTCGCCGCTGGGGTGTTCAACACCGCGATCCACGTGGGCGGCGCGCTCGGCCTGGCGATGCTGACCACCGTCATGGCGGTGGCTGGTGGAGGGCCGGAGTCGGCGCGCGGATACGCCGCCGCGTTCCTGAGCGGTGCCGGGATCGTGCTCGCCGGGGGTTTGTGCGCGATGCTGCTCCCCTCGGGCAGGACGATCGGTTCGCGAGCACCGTGACCCCGGGACGATCACCGTCGCCGCCACGACGGCAGCACGTGCTCGGCGACCAGTTCGAGTTGCTCGTCGTCGGGCAGGCCGAACCCGTAGGGCACGGCGAACGCGACGGTGACCTGGTCGGCACCGGCGTCGGCGAATTCCCGCAGGCGGGCGAGGATCTGCTCGGGTGTGCCGGTGAGCGTCCGCCGCGCCCAGTCGCGCAACGAAACGTCGTCAAGCAACCCACCGGGCACCCATGCCTGCAGGCGCCGCCAGCGCTCGGCCAGGTCATCGGCGTCCCGGCCGATCAAGGTGTACAGGCCGACCGACCGCCGTACCTGGTCCGGGGGCCGGCCCTGCGCCACGCAGGCGGCGTCGAGCGCGTCTTGCCGCTGGACGAACTCGGCGACGCCGGTCTCCCACACCTGGTTCCAGCCGTCGGCGTGCCGGGCGGTCAGGTCGAGCGTGCGGCTTCCGCTGCCACCGACCCAGAGTGGTACCGGTGACTGGACGGCCGGTAGCAGGCCCCTGAGCCCGGTGGTGTCGGCTGCGGCCGCGGCCAGATCGGCTCGGATGCTCTTGAGCGCGTTCTCCAGGTCAGCGCAGCGACGGCCGAACGCGGGGAATTCGAAGCCGTGCTCGGTGAACTCCGCGGCGTGCCAGCCGGACCCCAGGCCCACGTCGAGTCGCCCGCCGGAAAGCTGATCGACGCCGGCCACGATCCGCGCGAGCAACCGCGGGTTGCGGAAGCCGACCGGGCTGACCAGCGAACCGATCCGGACCGTCTGGGTGCGGCAGGCGATCCCGGCCAGCAGCGACCAGCATTCCGGGCTGGCGGTGCGGCCGGGATGACCATCGACGCCGTCGAGTTCGGTGATCTCGAAGAAGAAGTGGTCGGAGACCCAGACTTGGTCGAAGCCCACCTCCTCGGCACGAACCGCCCACTGGACCGCCCGCTGAGCCAGCGGTGAAGCCGACGGCGACCCGAAGTCGTAGTGCGGCAGGGCGAATCCCAGGCGCATCGGTGTGCTCCTTTCACGGTGTTCACGCCGAACGGGCCGGGCGCTGCCATGGCCAGTGGTCCTGTTCCGGCAGCACCCAGTCGCGGCCGGGGATCCAGCGCGCGTTCGCCGCGTCGGAGGTGTCGGAAGCATCCGCGATCACCGCGGGCACCACGCGTTCGCTGCGACGAAGTTGTTCGTCCATCTCGTTCTTCGCACCCGCCGCCACCACGAGCAGGGCTCCGGGAGCCAAGTCGGTGAGGTCGTCCACCCGCCGGAAGCGCAGATCGGGCAGCCGCGACCGGAGTAGTGCGACGAACCGCTCGGACGTTGCCGGTAGCACCGCGGCCCACGCACCCGGCCGGTACGCCGCTCGGGGCGGCCACGTGGGCGGCACAGGTGAAAGTCCGGGCTGTTCCGGTGGTCCGGTGCCGGCCAGTTCGCTGACGATCGCGGCCAGTTGCCGCGCTGCCCGCCCGATGGCGGGCACGACTCGTTCCCTGGCGCGTTGGGCCATGCGCCTGCGTTCGGCTTCCGTGGTCTTCAGCAGGGCCGGAACCTCGTCGAGGGCGCGGAAGGTGAGGCACTCGACGCCGGGCTCGAGGTATTCGGCGAGTCCGTCGAACTGCTCGGTCACCAGCACAGATCCCGCGAGTGCGGCTTCGAACAGCCGGGCGGGCACCGTGTCGGTGTATCCGGGGAACTCCGGCCGGAGCAGATTCAAAGTGAACTCGGCTCGTCGATAGGTTCGTTGCAGCACCAGGGGATCGACCATGGGCAACCGGATCACCCCGGGCAGCGCGCTGGTGATCGGCCAGTCCCCCACCAGCCCGACCCGCACCCCGTTGGCGTTCCGGACCAGCTGGCCCAGCCACCGGATGACACGGCTTTCCCGTGACGAATGTGCCGCCACCGGCACGAGCAAGGTCAGGTCGCGGTGCCGGTCGAGGTCGTGGTCGCTGATCCCGCCTGGGAGCGTGAAGCCGTACAGCGCTGGGGAAATGTGCGTGACGTCAGGAGCGGTACCGCTGCACAGGAGCCGGTACTGCTGCTCGGCGCGGGATCCGCCGGCGAACAACAGGATACCGCTGTAAGACGGCAGGGCCTGAGCCAAAGGGTGTGCCGCGCTCAGGTGCGGCAAGCGAAACGGCGCGTCGGCGTCGAGGTAGAGGCTGTGGGCACCGAGGTCAGGCACCAGGAAGTCCGCCTGGCTGTCGGTGGCCACGCCCAGCGCGCCGGCGCACTTGAGCACGACGTCCCCTCGGCGGACGTGGTGGCGGAGGTCGTCGCCGAGCTGCCCGACCGAATCCTGGCGTGGGTTCGGTCTGGCGCCCTCGTAGCAGCGGACCGGGCCCGCCAGTGCCGCCGCTTCGACGACGGAGCGGTAGAAGCAGGTGCCGCCTTTTGCCACGGCGGGGTCGTGGACGGACGGCACCACGACGTGGGCCACGGGTGTCCTCGTCATGCCGGCGTCCATTTCGGTTCGGGGCCGTAGTGGCGGTCAGTGCGGACCGCGGGATGCAGCACTTCGAGACAAAGCCCCCATGGGGAGCGGAAATACACCCATGGGTTGTCCGCGTCCGCGGGTTCCGGCCCGGCCAGCACCTCGATGTCCGGTCGCGCGCGCAGATACTGCACGGCTGCCTCCACGTCGTCTGCGTAGAGGGCGATGTGGTGGCCGCCGACCAGGTCGTTGCGCTGCGGCTGGTAACCGGCGTCTTCGCTCAGCAGGAGGGTGGTCACCGGGCCCAACCGGACCTCGGTCACGCCGTCACGGCGACCGGTGGCCACCGCTCCCAGGAGATCGGTGAAGAAGGCCACGGCCGAGTCCAGCTGCGGCACGGACAGTCCGATGCGATCGGCCTCGCGGGCTCCGGGAACACCGCGGGGGTGCTGCCCGCGCACCAAGTCGGACTGGTCGTCGCGATTGCTCCACCGGCGCCCGGGTCCGTCACCGCACCGGACCTCGACACGCAGGCCCCACGGCGCCAGGGCGATGAGCTCGCCGGACGGCCTGGCCCATTCGAGCCGCACCTCGTGCTGCTCCGCCAGGTACGCCCTCGCGGCCCCCACTTCGTCCACCACGAGGCCGAGGGAGACGGCGTCCGCGGTAGCCGGGCCGTCCGACGGGGTGTCGAACTCGAAGAGCTCGAGGTTCATCGTGGGGCCGAGCCGGACCAGCGCGCCCCACGCCACGGCGCGGGCCGGTACGCCGAGGCGCCGGGCCAGCCAATCACCACGGGGATCGGCGACCGGCCCGAACGCGGAGAGGAACTCACCGCCCAGCACATCGGTGAAGAACCGCACCGCCTGACCCAGGTCTGGCACGGTCAACCCGAGGTGATCGATGTTGCGGGCACCGGGGATCACGAGGCGGCCCTCTCGGACTCGGCGAGGCATCGGCGCAACCGTTCGCAATCGGCGCTCCGGCCGCCGCCTGGCGCGGTCCAGCGGCGCCGGTAGGCCGACGTTTCCACAGCGGCGAACAGATCCACCATCTCCCGTGGGCTGCTGGGGGCACCGGCCGCGCCCCCGGGCTCTCGAATCCTCCGCACCACGGACTGGACCAGTTCCCGTTGCGCCCGGGGTTCGCGCGCCTCTAAGTCGGCGAGCGCCCCACCGGAACCGCTGTCGGTCCGGTACCACCAGCCGCGGTTGAGGCTCAGTCCGGCGATGCCGCCGTCCGCGACGACCTCCACACCCAGCTGGTGCCAAGCGTTGTCCGTGCCGGTCCAGCCGGGAGCGCCGAGGCCACACGCGAAGGCGAGCTGCACCCCGGCGGAGCACTCGATGATGCCGCAGACGGTGGCCGGTGTCCCCTTGGTCGGCCCCGTTTCCACCAGGCCGGTCGCCTGCGCCAGCACGCGGTGGAAGGTAAATCCGTCCCCGAGCACGGCTTGCACCAGGTCGAACAGGTGACTGCCCTGCTCGTGGAGGTCGCACCGCGTGCCGGCCCGCACCGCCCTGATCCGGCCGATGGGCGCGCCGGCGAGGAAGTCGCGCAGCTCGACCGCCGTGGACAGGTGCCGCAACTGGTGGTTGAGCACCAGTTCGGCACCGGCGGCCGCGCACTCGTCGATGATCGACTCCGCTTCATGAGGGGTCAGCGCCAACGGCTTCTCGACGATGACGGCCCTGGGCTCGCCCCGCAGCACAGCACGCACCACCTCCAGCCTGCCGGCCGGTGGCGTGACGACGTGCACCAGATCAGGGCGGATCTCTTCCCGCATCCGGGCCACATCCGTGTACCGGCCGGGGATGCCGAAGCGTTCGGCCAGCGCGCGGGCGCGTCCGGCGTCGAGGTCGCAGCAGGCGGCGACCGTCACCCCCGGCGTGCCATCGCAGGCGGTGGCGTGGGCGGGGGCGCGGACCCCGCACCCCACGACCGCCGCCCTCAGCTCACGCATCGTCCGGTCCGTGGCCGTTGCGGGGCGAGACCGGGCTGTCGGCCTTCGCTTCACCGCCGGGTGGCCCGTACCTGATGGTCCACATCAGACAATCCTCGGACAGGTCGAGCAGGCGGTGCACGACGTAGGCGGGGACGAACAGCACATCACCGCGCTGGAACCGCTGGTATGGGGTGTCACCCCGGCTGTGCGCGCCGTGGAACAGCAGTCCCGAGCCCTGGAGGATGACGTAGAGCTCGTCGCGGTCGTGACGGGACTCGGCGTCCTCGCCACGTGGCTGGTACAGCCGCACCATCAGGCTGCCGTGCACCATCACCGGGGTCGACAGCTGCCCGGCCGGAAGCTCGCCCGTCGCGTCGGCCACCCCGACGTGGAAACGGTTGTCGAGGGTGAGCCCTCCCGTGTCGAGCCCGTCCGCGGTTTCGGCTTCAGCGCGAACGCTGTACTGCCGGTTGTAGGTCAGCTCTTTGTTCATCCGTCCTCCCGTGGTGCGGATCGTCCAGATCTCCCGCTTGGTCGACGTCGCGCACGACGAAGGGGGCGACGACGCGGCTGTACCCCGTGCGGTCCAGTGCAGCCGACAACTCCCGGCAGGTGTTCGTCGTGCTCATCGGGACCGCGGCGAGCACGGGCAGCTCGACGCGGCTGGCCAGCAGGGAATAGCCCCCGTCATGCGCGGGGACGATCGCCACATCGTGCTCCCCGGTCCGGCTCAAGCACCAGGTCACCGCCTCGAGGCTGAGAGCGGGCAGGTCGGAAGCCACGAGGACGACGGGACGATATCCGTCATCGAGGCCTCGCCGGACTTCGCGCGCCTGCCGTTCCCCGAAGGAGGCACCGCGCTGGCGGACCAGTTCGGCGGCTGGTGCCCGGTCGGCGGCCAGCGGCGCGAGCGCCAGGGGCTCGCCCGCGACGGCGATCCTGACGTCCGTGCCGGCCAGTGAGACCGTGCCGAGCACCGATTCCAGCATCCCCCGGTAGCGGGACACGGCTTCGACACGGCCGATGTCGCGCGCCAAGCGGGTTTTGCAGTCGGGGGCGTCCGGCGGGCGGCAGAGCACGACGATGAGCGGCTTGGCCGTGTTCGCCGGATTCACTCGTGCACCCTGGCGTCAACGAGCTCGATTTCCGTGCCCCGGCGGACGCCGATGTGTTCGGCGAGGTTGCCCTGGTTGAGGGCGAACGAAAGCTCGTCACGGCTGTTGAAGTAGGCAAGCGGTTCCCCGAGGCCCACCTCGGAGAAGGTGGAGACCAACGGCCACTGGTGCGTGTGCCCGTCCATGCGGACTTCCAGCCGGTCGGCTCCTGCCAAGCCGGCCTCGCGCAACTGTCCTCGCGTGACGTCACTCCACAGGTTGCCGAAATTGACGTCCACCAGTGCGATCGCCGCTCGGAGGTACCCGTCACCGATCTGCACCTCGGGGACGGATTCGGTCAGCTTCGCGACGTCCGCCCGTTCCGGCCCCACTTCCTGGATCGGGAAACCCGCGGCGAGGTGGGCAGCGCAGGCCACCACCACATCGCGGCCCCAGAACGACGGTGAAGGCGGGTTTCGCTGAACGCGTTCGTCGCGCACCTCGTGCACGCGGCGAACTCCCGAGCGGTCCATGATGTGCGTGTAAACACCATTGTCCGGGCCGACCAGGTATTGCCCTCGTTCGTTTTCCACGACGATGGTCGGACTGGTACCGGTCTCCGGGTAGATTATGCAGCAGAACACCGTATCAGCCGGGAAATATTCGGCGAGATCCTTCAGGTAACGGGCACCGACCTGAACGTCGAATGGTGCGACCTCGTGGGTTATGTCCACGATCTGCGAAGAAGGGCTGATGTCGAGCATCATTCCCTTGCACATTCCGACGGCGTCGTCCCGCAACCCGAGGTCGGTGATGAAAGCAATAGTTCTTCCGGACATGGATGACCGCCAAGAGGGTTTGATGGTTAACCGGATTCGCGCTTCGAGCGTCTTCGACGTTATCGGATCTTGAACAGCGTCGTCGAGGTACGGTCCGCACCTCGGTCAGCTACCTTCGGACCGGGCGATGGTCCGAAAGGACCGCCGTCACCGGGTAGACACGCACTCCTGCCCGGTGGGGCTGGACCATTCAGGGGAACTTGGATACACGGTGACGAGAACGGGTACAGCGGGCCCAGCACGTGCCTGCTGGTTTCTGAACCACGTGACAGGGGGGACGATGGCCGTCAAAATGCTGGTCATAGATCCACATCCGGTTTCCCGCGCGAGCGTGACGGCGATGCTTTCCAGTACTGGGCAGTTGGAAGTGCTGGCGGGCGTCGCTCCGGACCGTCAGGCTGTGCAGCAGGCGGTAGCCCGGGAATCGGTGGTGATCATCCTCCCGATACTGGACAACATGCCGGAACAGCTCGCCCGAGTCCGCCGATTGCGCGCTGTGCGCACCACCAGGGAAAGCAGAATCGTCCTGCTCGGAGAAGTCGGCACGGCCACCGCGTTCGTCGAAGTCGTCGAAGCCGGTGTCAACGGATGTGTGTCACCGATCGTCGCGCAGTCCCAGCTCGTCGCCGCGGTGACGCTGATCGCCGGCGGCGCCACCGTTTTCCTTCCCGAACCGCCGCGGATGCCCTGCGAAGACGTCCAGGCCGAGTCGTTCGCCAGCAGACCCGGACCGGGTGAAGTGGCACTGACCGAGCGAGAACGGGCCGTGCTCGGCGCGCTGGGGAAAGGGCTGAGCAACGGCGAGATCGCCCAATACCTTCACTTGGCGGAAACCACCGTCAAGAAGCACCTCACCCAGGCGATGCGCAAAATCGGGGTGCCCAGCCGGCTGCGAGCCGGGCTCTACGCCCGCCGCCACTACCTGCACGAGAGCGAGTTCGGGGAGCCCCGGATCACGGCTTCGGTGGAGCTCCGCACAGCCGCTGAAAGGCTCGCTCGCGTTCCCGGTGGCGGTGGTGGTCGCGTCGGCTGATCTGCATCGCCAGCTCGGCAAGCCGCAGCGGAGGGCCGACCAAGTCGTACCGGCTCGCCGCTTCGATGCGGGACAACCACATCCGGGGCACCGCGGACAAGCCGTGCAACGCGCCCGCGATGGCTCCGCCCATAGCCGCGATCGAATCCGAATCCCGGCCGTAGTTCACCCCGCCGAGCACGGTGCCGCGGTACGCCCCGCCCGCGAGGACGAACATCCCCAGCGCCATGGGCAACTCCTCGATGGAGTGCAGACGGCTGGGACGCCGGGCTCCCAGCGGGCTGAGATCGGTGTAGTCCTCCCCCATCGTGTCGTACGGAGCCATCGCCGCGCGCAGCACGGCGAACACACCCGGCTCATGCCAATCACCGCAACCCTTCGCGGCGGCGCACACCGCGGTGATGGCTTCGCGTGTTCCGTCCTTGGCGAGCCGGAGGCACTCGCCGACCACGGAATCGACCGTGGCTTCGGGGTGCAGGGCCGCCGCCACCGCGGCCGCGCAGACGCCCGCCGCTTCCCGGGCGAAGCTGCACTGGTGTGCCCCGGTGACGTCGATCGCTTCCCGGTAAGCCGCCTCGGGATCCGCCGCGTTGACCACGCCGAACGGTGCCGCGTACATCGCCGCACCGCAGTCCATCATGTTGCCGACGCCCGCTTCCCGAGGCTCGACGTGGCCGTAGTACAGCCGCAACGCGAGCCACTTCACCGACAGGAACAATCGCTGAAGCGGCACCGTCTCCTTGTCGAGTTCGGGAATCCACCGCTTCACGCTCATCAGCCGCGGGAGCACGTACTGCGGCACGTCGTAGGCGTCGAGGTGGTCACCCTTTTCCAGGTAGGCGTCCACGATGGCCTGAACCATCAGCGTGTCGTCGGTGATCCTGCCGTCACCCTGGTAGTACGGCGCCAGCGGGCGGGCCTCCCGCCAGTTCTCGTGCCAGGGTTCGACGATGTCCTCCACCCACCCGCCGTAGCGCTGCCGGATCTGCTCGGGTGTGCGGGTTTCGGTGGGCGCACCCAGCGCATCCGCCACCGCCGCACCCGCCAGGCAACCGGCCACGCGATCAGCGAACTGGTTGGACGGGCGAGCGCCTCTCGCCTCGGCATCGGTCATTTCTCAGCGTCCTTCCCGGCGGCGGTTCGATGTTGGGTACGGCCGATGACCCGGATGACCGGCACGAGGCCGGCCGTGCCGGCGATCAGGATCGCCAGCGCCGCGGTCAGCGCCGACGGACTTCCGGTGCCGCCACTGCTCTGCCCAGTGAAGAACGTAGTTCCGACCACGGTCACGCCCAGCACATTGCCCAGCTGAGTGGCCGTCAGCAGCGTCCCGGACGCGACCCCGGCGTCATCGGCGGGCACCACCGACAGCACCAACCCCAGCAAGGGGTTCACGGCCAGCCCCTGGCCGATTCCTGCCACGAACAGCAGGCAGGCCAGTGCGGCCGGCTGCGCACCGACCGGCGCGGCCCAGACCAGCACGAGCATCGCGGACAAGCAGGCGGCGACCAGCGTTGCACCCCAAGCAGGCACCGCGGTCGTTCCCGGTTTCGCCCACCGCGGCACCAAGGACGAAGCGAGCGCGAAGCCGATTCCCAGCGGCGCGAACAGCCAGCCGGTCAGCGTCGCCGAAAGTTCGATCGTGGATTGCAGGTAGAAGGTCAGCACGAACAACAGCGGGGCGCCGGCACCGGCGAAGAACAACAGCAGCACGGCGCCGATGCCGGTGGTGAACCGCCGGTCGCCGGCCAGCACCGGGGGAAACAACGGCAGGCGCCCGTTGCGGGCCAGCGTCCTGTTCCGGATCACGAAGGCGGTCAGCGCCAGCGGGGCGAGCGGGAGCACGGCGGCGATCGGCCAGCGCCAACCGACTTCGCTGAGCCAGGTCAAGGGGCCGAGCAGCGCGGCCAGGCCGAGGGACAACAACACCGCACCGGCCGCGTCGAGGTCCGGCACCGATGCCGAGCGCGACTCGGTGACCAGCCAGCGCGCACTGACCGCCGCGGCCAGCGCCACCGGCACATTGACCGCGAACAGCCAGCGCCAGCCGTCCGGATCCGACGCGGCCGTCAGGAGCACCCCGGCCAACACCGGCCCAATGCTCACCCCGGTTCCCACGACGGCGCCGTACCAACTGATCGCCGATTGCCTGCGGCGGTCCGGAAAGCTGTGCCGGATGACCGCCAGTACCTGCGGCAGGGCCACGGCCGCGGACATTCCGTGCGCCAGCCGTGCAGCGACGAGCACCGTCGCATCCGGGGTGAGCGCGCACACCGCCGAAGACGCGGCGAACGCCGTCATGCCCACGACGAACATCCGCCGCCTGCCGTACCGATCGCCCAGGCGTGCCCCGATGACCAGAGTGACCGCGTAGGCCAAGCCGTAACCAGCGGCCACCCACTGCGTCTGGCCTTGACCGGCTTCGAGAGCATGCTGGACCGACGGAAGTGCCACCGTCACGACGTAACCGTCGAGCACCCCCAGGAAGGTGCCGATCAGCAGAACCGGCAGGGCGAGTCGTTGCCGGAGCCCTTCCCGCCCCGACATCGCCACCCCGCCGTCACCAGCCGACCGCCGCTCCGCGCGCACACGTCCGGATGCCCGCGCGAACAGCGACTCACACCTGGCACAGCGGACATCCTCGACCGTGCTCGCGACGTCGAGAAGGACCTGCGTTCCACTGCCCGCAAGGCCTTGGACACCGACGATGACGAAGACGATCGGGTTCCGGCGGCCGATATTGCGTTCCTGCAAGCGGCCCTGGCCGTGCTGACCGCCAAGGTCGACGACGCCGCGCTGCAGAAAGCGGGAGACGACACGGACCAGCGCAAGGGTCAAGCAGGACCGGTCTCGGCAAAATCTTGATTCACACCACGAAGTGGGATGAGACCCGTCACGGCGGTCACGGTCGGCCACCGGGCAAGGCCTGACAGAGCCAGTCGCCGGCCGATGGCCGCCTTTGCTACGCGGCCAGACTCAATCGAGCTGTCCGACACGATCATCGTGGGGTCGCTACTCCAGCACGCTCACACACCGCCAGCGGGCCATCGGCCTGACGAAAACTTCTCGGCCGCAAGGAGAATAGCTTTGCGCGAACACCGCCTGCGCGCCTTGACGGCAGCGATGGGAACGCTCATGCGTTCCGAGCTCCACCACGCTGTCCCGGCCGAGAACGACCCCAGCCCCAATCAGCGCCGAGCCCGCGAGTTCCGCCTCGCAACTGGAACGGTTCGGCGACCTCCGCCTGACCACTACCCTGCTCAACCGCGTCCTCGCCCACGGCAACGGCGCCACCCAGCAACGCCACGCCTTCTCCGCCTGCGGAACGGTCACCGACACGCTCGCCCACCTCGAACGGCTCACCATCCAGGACCTGCCCTCACCGACCACCCCACCGCACCGCCCAAAGCGGTTCAGGACTGACCGCCCCTGGTGGTCAGCCGCGGTCGAGCGGGAACCGCGCCCACACGGTCCCGTGGGCACCCGAGCACCGGACACCCCAGGACGCGGCCAGGCGCTCGAGAAGACAGCGACCGACGAACACGTCCCCACTCGGGCGCCCCGGCGTCAGAACCGGCTGATCGAAGTAGTCCACCTCGACCGACAGGTGCGCCGCCCCGGAGTCTTCACGGGCCAGCCGCACGGCCCGCAGGGTGGCCGGGGCGCGAACGACATCGGTGAGCAACTCGTCCACCAGCAGCAACGCGTCGTCGACCACCGCGTCCGGGCACCCGCACAACAAATCGCGCAGCAGGGCCCGGGCGTGCGCGGGCGCGTTGCGCACCTCCACCCGGGACGCGTCACCCGGCAAGGTGAATGAACGGGTGTGCCTGACCACCCTGCCCTCCAGAGGCGTACCGGCCCAGCCGCTGAACCAGGTCGTCGTGGTCCCCCGCCCGGCGCAGCACGGGCGGCTCCGGGGAGGTCAACCGCACCGCACTCAGGGGCAGGCACGCGAACCGCGCGACCACCGCGGGCGGGGAAGCACGTCGCCACCCAGGTAGGCCAGCACGATCAAGTCCTCCGCCGAGGCGGTCTCCACCGCCAGCGCCCAGCCGTGCTCCTCGTCCCACACCAGCGCCAGATCACGGTCCGGAAAGCGGGGAAGCCGCTCGTCGATGGCCACGTAGGCATGGGCAGGCGAATCCAGCTGAACGAAGAAACACCCGCCGCCCAGACCGAGTTCGGCCGCCACTTCACGCACGTACCAGGCCAGGCCGCGAGCTGCGACCAGATCGAATTCGATGTTCATGGCGTGACCGCCTCTCACCGGAACCGAGAGTCGCCACCTGCTTGACGAAACGCCGGGATACCCACCCGCACGCGGCGTCAACCACGGTTCCGGCGTGTATTCCGCCCGCCGATGGGTACCAACGCCAGGCGCCGCCGATCCCACCGGTGGCCAGTCCGGAGAAGAGGTGTTCGGGGATGCGGAAGAATCTGCACCGGCGAGGACGGCCGCCGTTCGGCAAGGCCTACTCGTTCGCGATCATCACCTTCGCGTTGTTCCTGCTCAGCTGGGTCGGCCAATTCGTCACCCAGCTGATCGAGGTGTCGAACAACGCGGAAGAACACGGGCAGGTTTTCACCTGGGCGGATTTCGTGCCGCAGTTCCTGTCGGCGACGTTCGAGAACTGGCAGTCCGAATTCCTGCAATTAGTGTGGCAGGCCATGGGCCTGGCGATGCTCTTCTACTGGGGCTCGTCCCAGTCACGCGAGGGCGACGACCGCCTCGAGGCCAAAGTGGACGCCCTGCTCCGGGAGCGGGGCATCGACGTCGAGGCGATCGACGCGGCCATCGTCGACGACGTGAGCGGGCGCTCGAAGAAAGGCGATCCGGCCGCGGAGAGCACACGCTGACCGGCCGTGGTTCCCGGCCGGAATCGTGGGTAGCCCGAGCGTGCCCGCGGTGGTCTTACCGGTCACCGCGGGTCACGAAACCGGACCGGCTACCGCGCCGGCCACAACGGGACCCAGGCCGCGAACACCCGCTCGCCCGGCGTTCAGCGGCCCTCCTCGCACCAAGGTTACGCGCCCCCGCGCGGGGTAGCCGGTACCCGTTCACGTCGCCGACGGACGACACGCGCAGGGAAAGGACACTCCGATGGCCGGCAGGAACCCGCAAGCCACCCGTACCGCCCGCAGGCCCGTCCAGCTCGCCGCACTGGCCGTCTCGGTCGTCTTCCTGCTCGTCGGGATCATGGGCTTCATCCCCGGCATCACCCAGGACTACGACACGATGACCTTCGCCGGGCACCACTCCGAAGCGATGCTGCTCGGTATCTTCGCCGTCTCGATCCTGCACAACCTCGTGCACCTGGCCTTCGGGGCCCTCGGACTCGTACTCGCCAGGTCGGTCGAAGGCGCCCGCAACTTCCTCATCGGGGGCGGGATCGTCTACCTGGTGCTGTGGATCTACGGCCTGGTCATCGACCACGACTCCACGGCGAACTTCGTGCCCCTCAACCACGCCGACAACTGGCTCCACCTCGGCCTGGCACTGGGCATGATCGCGATGGGCGTCCTGCTCATGGACAAGACCGCCAAACCTCGCTCCGCGAAATAGGACGAACTCGACCACGATGACCCGGCAGCAGCGCCGGTCCCACCGGGTCCGCTGGGACGTGGTGGCGGGCGATCGGCGGGTACGCAGCCTCGAAGCAGGGCCACCGCACCGGGCCACGGCCCCGGTCGTGCTCGTTCCCGAGCTCGGCGCCCTCGGTTATCTGCTGGACACCGTCGACGCCTGCAGTACCCGGTCCCGCGCCTTTCTCCTCGACGTCCCCGGTTTCGGGCACCGGCCGCCGCGGCCCTGCCCGGCCGAGGTCCCCGCCGTCGGCGAAACCGTGGGAGCGTGGCTTTCCGCGGTGCCCACGGAACCGGTGGTGCTGGTGGGTCACTCGACCGGTGCGCAGGCCGCCCTCCACGCGGCGGTGGCGGCACCGCACCTGGTGCGCGCACTCGTGCTCATCGGACCGACCATCCCCCCGGCGTTGGGTCCCTTCCCCGCACTGGTCCGCGCCTTCGTCCGCAACTCCCGGCACGAGCCACCCGGGGAAATCCCGGTCACCTGGCCGTACTACCTACGGGGCGGGCCGCGGCTGATGACGCGCTTCATCCGATCGGCCCGGCAGGACCGGCCAGAACGGTTGATCGGCGCGGTGTCCTGCCCCACCCTCCTGATACGGGGCGAGCACGACGCCTTCGCCCCGCGCACGTGGCTCGACCAGCTCGCGGCCGCGTGCCCGAACGCCCGCACCGAAACCGCCCCCGGCGCCCACGCTTTCCCTTACCAGTACGGTGGTCTGACCGCCGAGCTGATCGCCGGCGCGGCGCACTGAGGCCCGGACCCCTTACGTCGGCGACATCGAGCGGCGCCACGTCGCCGCGGCGATGACCCGTCCGCCCGGTCGAGTTCGGTGTGGCGCCGGGCGAGGGTCTCGGCGACTTCGACGAGTTTGACGTTGAGGTCCTGCGAGGTACGCCGGAGGAGGTCGAACGCCTCGTCCGGGCTGAGGCCGCGGCGGACCATGAGGATGCCCTTGGCCTGGCCGATGACGTCGCGTGAGTCGATCGCCCGCCGCATCCGCTGCTGGTCCAGCTGGTCAGAGGCTATTTTGATCTTCCCCAGCACGGAAAGCCGCACCTTGCCCGTCGTCACGGCCCCAGTGTGCCGCTACCCCGCGGTCAGCGCGGTGATCAGGCCGATGGTCAGCGCGGTCCGGTGCGGGATGTGCGCCACCAGCACGTGCTCGTGCCGGGCGTGCGCGCCGCCGCCCACCGCGCCCATGCCGTCCAGCACCGGGCGGCCCAGCGCGGAGACGAAGTTGCCGTCGCTGGCGCCGCCGACCGTGGCGTCTTCGAGCGACCAGCCGAGGTCTTCCGCCACCGCCTGCGCCTTCTCGAACAACGCCTGCGAAGGCGCGTTCGAGGTCATCGGCGGGCGGTTCCAGTCGCCGGCGGCTTCGACGGTGACGAGGGGGTCGCTTGCCCGCAACCCGGCGAAGACCTCGTCGATGCGCTGCATCTCGGACGGCTCGGCGACCCGCACGTCGATCCCGCAGACAGCCTGTCCCGCCGTCACGTTCCGCCCGGTGCCACCGCTGATGGTGCCCACGTTCACCGTCGTACCGCGCTCGCGCGAGCCCGCCGCGGCGATCTGCGTGACGATCTCGGCCAGGCTGTGGATCGCGCTCGCACCCTTGTACGGGTCGAGCCCGGCGTGCGCCTCCACGCCGGTGACCGTCACGTCGAACAGGCCCACACCCTTGCGGGACGTCTTCACCTTGCCGTCCAAGGACGCCTCGAAGACCAGGTTCGCCAGCGTGCCCTCGCTGGCCGCCTCGATGTGCGGCCGGGAGAACGTGCTGCCGATCTCCTCGTCCCCGTTGAACAGGAACTTGACCGACGGGTGCGGCAGCCCCAGTTCCCGCAGCCCGCGCAGCGCCCACACCGACTGCACCAGGCCGAGCTTCATGTCGAACGCGCCGGGCCCGCTGATCCGGCCGTCCTCGATGGTGAACGGCCAGCCGGCGAGGGTGCCCGTCGGCCAGACCGTGTCGTAGTGGCTCATCAGCAGGACAGATCCGGGCGCGGTACCCGGATAGGTCAGTTCGAGCACGTCGCCACGCGTGTCATCGCTGTGCCGGGTTTCGTGCTCGGGCTCGCCGAGCCGCTCGGCGATCCACGACCGGAGGGTGTCGAGCCCGCGGTCGAGCAAGGGCTTGTCGTAGCTGTGCGTCTCCAGTTCGACGATCGTCTTCAGGTCGTCGAGCATCGCGGGCAGGGCGCGCTGGGCCCAGTCGGCAGGTGACACGGCTTTCCTTTCTAGCGGACGGGTGCGCCGGGGCCGAGCGGGATGCCGAACACCCAGAACACGAAGAACAACACGGTCCAGACGGCGAGCAGGGTCAGTGCCAGCGGGATGGTCATCGACAGCAGCGAGCCGATGCCTGCCGAGCGGCGGTAGCGCTGCAGGAAACCCAGCGCCATCACGAAGTAGGGGCTCATCGGGGTGATCGCGTTGGTGCAGGAGTCGGCGATGCGGTAGAGCGCCTGGGTGGTCTCCGGCGGGATGTCGAGCAGCATCAGCATCGGCACGAACACCGGGCCGACCAGCGCCCACTGCGCCGAGCCGCTGGTCACGATCAGATTGATCACGGTGACCACGAGCAGGATGCCCAGCAGGATCACCGGACCGGACACGCCGGCGGACTTCAGCGCGCCGGCGCCGTGGATCGCGGTGATCTCCCCGATGCCGGTCCACTTGAAGTAGGCCAGGAACTGCGAGATGGCGAAGAACAGCACCAGGATCGGCGCCATCTCCTTGAATCCGTGCGCCATGAACCCCGGGATGTCGCGGCTGCTGGTCACCGTCCCCGCCGCCTTGCCGTACGCCCAGCCCACGGCCAGGAACGCCAGCGCGAGAAAGATCGAGATCGAGGTGAGCAGCGGCGATTCCACGATGCTGCCGTCCTCGCCACGCAGCGGTGACCCCGAGGGCAGGACCGCCAGCACGAGCGCGAGCACTACGGCCACCAGCGCGATGAGCGCGGCACGCAGCCCGCGCCGCTCTTCGGCGCTCAGCTCCAGCGAGCCGAGGTCGTCCTGCTCGGCGTCCTCGTCCACCGGCATCGCCTCGGCCCGGCGGGCCAGCACCTTCTCCGTCACCAGCGTGATCACCGCGGCCAGCACGAACGACGACGCCAGCGAGAAGAAGTAGTTGTCCAGCGGTGTCACCACGTACGTGGGGTCGATCGTGTGCGCGGCGGCGGTGGTCAGCCCGGACAGGATGGCGTCGGACGGGGTGATCAGCGGGCTGGCGTCGTACCCGGCCGAGATGGACACGAACGCGACCACGATGCCGAGGATCGGGCTGCGGCCCACCGCCCGGAAAGCCATGGCCCCCAACGGGATCAGCACCACGTACGCGGCGTCGGAGGCCACGTGCGAGACCATGCCGGTGAACGCCAGCGCGAAGGTGACCCACCGCGGTGACACCTTCGACACCCCGGACCGGAGCACCGCGGCGAGCAGCCCGGAGCGCTCGGCGACCGCCACGCCGAGCATGACCACCAGGATCGTGCCCAGTGGCGGGAACGCGGTGTAGTTCTTGACCACGTCCTCGACCATCATCCGCACGCCGTCGGCGGAGAGCAGGTTCTTCGCGGCGACGGTCTTGTCCGTCGCCGGGTTCACCGCCGACACCCCCGCCGCCGACAGGCCCCAGCTGGCCAGCGCCAGCACCCCGCTCAGGATGACGAAGAGCCAGAAGGGGTGCGGCAGCTTGTTGCCGAGGCGCTCGACCCCGTCGAGGGCGCGCAGCAGCAGGTTCAGCACTCTCGAGGCCGGCTTGGCTTGACTGGTGCTCATCGGCGGCGTCTCCTTCCCGGGGCTTGCGGGCTCATTAGACGGGCACCTGGCCGAATAGTGCAAGCTTGAAGCGGAGAACGCGGATTTCAGTCACAGAATCCGTCAGTCCGGGTGATACAGTCAGTCGTGCCCAACGAAGCCGATCTCGACCTGGTCGCCGCGCTCCAGGTCGCCCCGCGGGCGTCCGTCGCCGTGCTGGCCGACGCGCTCGGCATGTCCTCCAGCACGGTCGGGCGCAGGCTGGCCCGGCTGGAGGAGCAGCGGATCCTGCGCGTGATCGGCCAGGTCGAATGGGCGGCCAGGGCCGAAGGCAATCCGCGGCACGTCTGGGTGACCACGCAGCCAGGCGCGGTGGGCCAGGTGGCGCACGCACTCGCGCGACTCCCGGAGGCCCAGCTCGTCGCGGAGACCTCCGGCCGGTCCGACGTCTACCTCGCCGTCCACGACACCGACCGCGCGCGGGCGCGGGAGCTGCTGACCGAGCGCATCCCGAGCGTGCCCGGCGTCGCCGGAACACACTCGGAACTGGTCCTGCGCGCGTTGACCAGAGCCGATTCGTGGCGGCTGCACCGGCTCGACGACGCCCAGGTGGCCGCGCTGTCCCAAGCGGCGGACGCCATCACCCCACCGGACAGCCCCGGTGGCTCGAAGGCCGGCGAGGACGAGCGCCGGGTGATAGCGCTATTACAACAGGACGGGCGGGTCACCGCGGCGGAGGCGGGCCGGGTGCTCGGCCTCAGCCAGTCCACCACCTACCGGCTGATCCAGTCGATCCTGCGCCGCGGCCTCGTCCGGCCGCGGGTCGAGGTGGAGCCCGCGTTGCTCGGCTACGGGCTGGAGGTGATCATCGCGTTGACCATCTCCCCCGGCGCCATCCAGGCGGTCGCGGAGGAACTGGCCCGCCACCCGTCCGCGCGCTACGTCTCGATCGTCGCGGGCACCACCTCGGTGATCCACCAGGGCGTCTTCCGCAACGAGGACGAGATGGCCGACTTCCTCACCAGGGACCTCGCTCCACTGCCCGGGATCAGCGCGCTGCAGGTGTCCGTGGTCCTGCGCATGCTGCGCCGGTACTGGATCCACCGGGAGGACGGCCGGTTCGCCTGATCACAGCTCCCGGCACCGGATCTCGGGCGCGGGCCTGGTGTCTTCCGAAGCGATCACCGTCATCCCGAGTTCCACGGAACCACCGGCGGCGATCGAGACGTTGTAGTCGGCGTTCGTGACGGTCACTGCCTCGCCGTCCTGCGTGAACTTGCCGTTCCAGAGGTGCGCGATGCGGTGTCCGCCGGGCATTTCCCAGCTCAGCTCCCAGCCGGTGAGCCGGCCGGAGCTGCCGTTGCGCACGCTCACCCCTGCCTGATAGCCACCCGGCCAGGTGCCCGCCACGGTGAACTGGGCGGTGCACGTCGGCGCCGGCGGTGAAGACGAGGAAGCCGGGGCGGCGACCACCGGCGTGCCGGTCGAGCCCGGGCCGTTGATCAGCACGCCGACCACCACACCGGCCGCGACCAGCGCCGCGGCCGCCACACCGGTGACCGCCGTCCGGCGGGAGACCCGGCGCCGAACGGGTAAGAGGAGCGTCTGCGGTGACGGTGGCGCAACCGGGCGGCCTTCGGCAGCGGCGGCCAGCACCTCCCGCGCGGCCCGCATGGTCGGGCGCGCGTCCGGGTCGCGGTGCAAGAGCCACTGCAGCGCGCCGGTCAGCTCACCCGCCCGACGCGGCGGGGTGATGGTGCCACCGGCGACCTTGTGCAGCATCGCGATCGCGTTGTCGTCGACACCGAACGGCGGGCCGCCTTCGAGCACCGCGTAGAGCGTGGCGCCGAGGGAGTACACGTCCGAGCGGTTGTCGGCTTCGCCGCCGCGCGCGACTTCGGGGGCCAGGTAGGCGGGCGTGCCCGCCAGGACCCCGGTCGCGGTCACCGAGGCGTCGCCCGCCGCACGGGAGATGCCGAAGTCGGTGATCTTCGCGGTGCCGTCCTCGGCGATCAGGACGTTGTCGGGCTTGATGTCGCGGTGCACGATGCCCGCCTCGTGCGCGGCCTCCAGCGCGGAGGCCAGTTGCGTGCCGATCTTCGCCACTTCGCGCGGCCCCAGGTCCGGCAGCGCGCCGAGGCTTTTCGACGGCAGGTACTCCATCACGAGGCACGGGCGCCCCTGGTGCTCGGCCACGTCGTGCACGGCGATCGCGTTCGGGTGCCGCAGGCGCCCTGCGTTACGGCCTTCGCGCATCGCCCGCGCGACGGCGTCGTCGGCGTTCCCGGTGTCCACCAGCAGCTGCTTCACCGCCACGCGGCGATCGAGGCGGTCGTCGTGCGCCAGCCACACCACGCCCATCGCGCCCCGGCCGAGCAGCGACACCAGCCGATAGCGGTCCGCGATCACCTCACCAGGTTCCACCGCACGAACCCTAGTTGAGGACCAGCGCCGGAAGCTCCGCCGCCGGGCACAGGCGCAGCGTGCCGCCGGGGTGGACGGCGGTGCTCAGGATCCGGTTGTGCCGGTCGACGACCTGCTCGGCGGTCAGGCCCGCCTCGGGATCACCCTCGGTGGCCGGGGCGTGCCCGTCGCTGACCAGCACCACGTCCAGGCCGTGGCTCAGCGCGGACCGCGCGGTCGCGTCGACGCAGTAGTCGGTGGCGAGCCCGGTCAGCACGATCGTGTCCACGCCCCAGCCGGTGAGCAGGGCGGCGAGCTCGGTGTCGTAGAAGGCGTCGGTCGCCGTCTTGCGGATCACCACGTCGGACGGCTCGAGACCGAGGCGCGCGCTGACCGGCGACTCGGGGTCGAAGACCTGCTGCAACGCCACCACCGGCGTGCCGCCCCGCCGGAGTCCCCGCGCCAGCGCGGCGATCCGGTCCGCCAGTTCCTCCCCGCGCCAGACGAGCGGGAGCAGCGTCTCCTGCACATCGACGATCACCAGCGCCGCCTTCATGACCAGGCAGCCTATCCGCGTCGTCACCGCGATGGGGGCGGTACGCGGCCGGTAACGTGGTGCCTCCCGATCGCAGGCAGGAGGGCATCGATGACCGCACCGGCCGAGCTCCCCGGTGGCGGTGTCCGCGAAGTGAAGTCGGCGGCCCGCACCCTGGAGTTGCTGGAGCTGCTGGCCGCCCGGCGGAACCGCCCGGCGCGGCTGCGTGAACTCAGCGAAGCGCTCGACATGCCCCGCAGCAGTTGTTACGCCCTGCTGCGCACCCTGGCCAAGTACGGCTGGGTGCGCACGGACGCCTCGGGCACCCTCTACGGCATCGGCATCCGCGCCCTGCTCGCCGGCACCACCTACCTCGACACCGATCCCTGCGTCCGCATCGCCAAGCCGGTGCTGGACACGCTCGGCGAGCAACTCGACGAGACCTTCCACCTCGGCAGGCTCTCCGGCGACAAGGTGGTCTACCTCCTCACCCGCGCCTCCAGCCAGTACCTGCGCCCGCGCAGCCGCGTCGGCCGACACCTGCCCGCCTACTCGACCGCGCTCGGCAAAGCACTGCTCGCCGAACTCGGAGCGGACGAGGTGGACGAGCACCTGCCCGCCGAGCTGACCGCGCTGACGCCGAACACGCACACCGACCGGGCCGCCCTGCTCGGCGACCTCGCCGAGATCCGCGAGCGCGGGTTCGCGGTGGACCGCCAGGAGAACAGCCTCGGGGTGCAGTGCTTCGCCCTGCCGCTGCACTACTCGGCTCCGGCCACGGACGCGATCAGCTGCTCGGTCCCGCTGGCCCGCCTCACTCCCGAACGCGAGGCCGAAATCCTCGGTGCGATGCGCAAAGCCCGCGAAACCATCGACGAAGCCGCGATGGCCACCGAGCTCGGGAGTACCGGAGACGCCTGATCTGTCTTCGTATGTATCAGCTGTCTTCACATGTGGACAGGTAGCGGTTAGGCTGCCCGGGACCGTCCGTCCGCCGGGAGGTTCCCTGTGCCGAACACCGAGTCCCACCGCATCCGGGAAGTCCGCGTCACACCGGTGGCGTTCGCGGACCTGCCGCTGCTCAACACGGTCGGCGTGCACGAACCGTTCGCCCTGCGCGCGATCGTCGAACTGGTCACCGACTCCGGGCTGACCGGACTCGGGGAGACCTACGGCGACGCCGGGCACCTCGAGCGCCTCCGGCTGGCGGCCGCCGAACTCGACGGTGTCGACGTGTGGCACGTGCAGGAGATCGCCCGCCGGATCCACGTGGCGCTCGCCGCGGACACCAGCACGGGCGGGCACGGGATGAGCGGGATGGTCACCGGCAGCCGGACCGCGGACCGCGTGCTGTCGCCGTTCGAGGTCGCCTGCCTCGACATCCAGGGCAAGGCGATCGGCCGCCCGGTCAGCGATCTGCTCGGCGGCGCGGTGCGCGACCGGGTCGACTACAGCGCCTACCTGTTCTACAAGTGGGCCGGGCACCCCGGGGCCGCCGACGACGCCTGGGGAGCCGCGCTCGATCCTGGGCAGCTGGTCGCCCAGGCCGAGCGGATGATCGGCGGATTCGGCTTCAGCGCGATCAAGCTGAAGGGCGGGGTGTTCGCACCGGAGGCCGAGACCGAGGCGATCCTGGAGCTGCGCAAGGCTTTCCCCGGCCATCCACTGCGGATAGACCCGAACGGCGCCTGGAGCGTCGAGACCTCGATCCGGGTCGGCCGCGAACTCGACGGCGTGCTCGAGTACCTGGAGGACCCGACCACCGGCGTCGAGGGCATGGCGGCGGTGGCGCGCGAGGTGTCGATGCCCTTGGCCACCAACATGTGCGTGGTCGCCTTCGACCAGGTGAAGCCGGCCGTGGCGGCGGACGCGGTGCAGGTGATCCTGTCCGACCACCACTTCTGGGGCGGGCTGGACCGGTCCCGGTCGCTGGCGCGGATCTGCGACACCTTCGGCATGGGCCTGTCCATGCACTCCAACTCGCACCTCGGTATCAGCCTCGCCGCGATGACCCACCTCGCCGCGGCCACGCCGAACCTGAACTACGCCTGCGACACGCACTGGCCGTGGAAGGATCCGGCCGACGACGTGATCGTGCCCGGCGCGCTCGCCTTCGAAGGCGGCTCGGTCGCCGTGCCCACCGCACCCGGCCTCGGCGTCGAACTCGACCGCGACGCACTGGCGCGCCTGCACGAGCAGTACCTCTCCTGCGGCATCCGCGAACGCGACGACACCGGCTACTTCCGCCGCTTCGAGCCCGGGTTCGACCCGGCCGCACCGCGCTGGTGAGGCTCGGGACATGACCGTCGATGGCGCCGTGCTCCAACTCTGCCCGCTCCTGCCGTCACTGGAGTCCGCGCTCAGCACCCACCACCACACCGTGCGGTTGTTCGACCAGCCCGATCCCACCGCCTACCTCGCCGCGTACGGCCAGGAGTTCGCCGCGGCCATCACCAGCGCGCGGATCGGGGTGCCGGACGAGGTGATGGACGCACTCCCCCGCCTCGGCGCGATCGTCCACTTCGGAGTCGGGTACGAGACCACGGACGTGGCACGGGCCAGGGCCCGCGGGATCGACGTGAGCAACACCCCGGACGTGCTCACCGACTGCGTGGCGGACCTGGCCGTCGGCGGCCTGATCGACGTGATGCGCGGGCTGGCCGCCGCCGACCGCCACGTCCGGCGCGGCGCCTGGCCGGGCGGCGGGGTCCCGCTCGCCACCAAGGTCAGCGGCAAGCGGATCGGCATCCTCGGCCTGGGCCGGATCGGCCGGGCGATCGCCACCCGCCTCACCGGGTTCGGCGTCGACCTCGCCTACCACTCCCGGAACCCGGTCGACGGGGTGCCGTACCGCTACGCCGGTTCACCCGCCGCGCTCGCCGCCGAGGTCGACGCGCTGGTGGTCGCCGTGGCAGGCGGCGACGGCACCCGCGAACTGGTCTCGGCCGACGTGCTCGACGCGCTCGGCCCGGAAGGCTTCCTGGTCAACGTGTCCCGCGGTTCGGTCGTCGACGAACCCGCGCTCGTCAAGGCTTTGGTGGACGGGAAGCTGGCCGGTGCCGCGCTCGACGTGTTCGTCGATGAGCCCCACGTTCCCTCGCCGCTGCTCGACCTCGACAACGTGCTGCTTCTCCCCCACATCGCCAGCGCCACGCGGGAAACCCGGGAAGCCATGGGAAAATTGGCTTTCCAGAACCTGCACCAGTTCCTCACCGAAGGCACCCTGCGCACCCCGGTGCCGTGATCAGTGGACGTAGGGCCAGACCGCCGCGCCGAAGCCGAGCCAGTTGATTTCGAGCAGGGCCGCGCCGGTGTTCGCGTAGTAGGGGTAGGCCAGGGTCGATCGCGTTGAAGTCGTTCGACGGCCCCGATTCGATCACCAGGCCGTGGTTCGTCCAGCTCCCCGGTGGTCACCCCGGGATTCGGGTAGGCCGCCGCGACTGGGAGCGTTCCCGAGCACGGTAGCCCGACTGTTCCGAAACCGGCAAGCCGCTGGTTGAGTATCCCGCCCCCATGCTGTTAGCGTTAACAACTCTTTCATCCGTGCAGTGTCGCAGGGAGAAACCATGACCAGGCTCGCCCTCGTGCTCGCCATGATCGCCACCCTGCTCGGCAGCGGCCTCACCGTGCCGCGCCCGGCCGAGGCGGCGACCGTGGACCCCAACGCCACATACGTGCTGGTGAACCGGCACAGCGGCAAGGCGCTCGACGTCTACGACCTGGCCACCGCCGACGGTGCCCGGATCGCCCAGTGGACCCGCAACGACGGTGCCTGGCAGCAGTGGCGATTCCTCGATTCCGGCGGTGGCCACTACCGGCTGAAGTCGCGGCACAGCGGGAAGGTGCTCGACTTCGCCGGTTCGTCGATGTCCGACGGAGCGGACCTCGTGCAGTGGACGGACGAAAACCGGCCCAGTCAGCAGTTCCGGCTCGCCGACTCGGCGGACGGTCACGTGCGCCTGCTCAACCGCAACAGCGGCAAGGCGCTCGACGTCTTCGAGTTCTCCACCGCCGACGGCGCCAGGGTGGTGCAGTGGCCCGACCTCGGTGGTGTCAACCAGCAGTGGCAGCTGGTGAAGCTGGGTGCGGGCACGTTCACGAATCCGGTCAAGGCCAACGGCCCCGACCCGTGGTTGCAGTACCACGACGGCTTCTACTACCTCGCGACCACCACCTGGACCTCGAAGATCACCATGCGCCGGTCGGCCACGCTCGCCGGGCTGGCCTCCGCGCCCGAGACCGTGGTGTTCGACCTGGCCGGGCGCCCGAACGGCTGCTGCAACCTGTGGGCGCCGGAGTTCCACCTGATCGACGGGCGCTGGTACCTGTACTACGTGGCCGGGCAGAACGTGTCCGACTACGTGCCGACGCAACGCCTGCACGTCCTGGAAAGCGACGGCACGAACCCGATGGGGCCCTACCGCTTCAAGGCCGACCTCGGTGACACCTGGGAACTCGACCCGAGCGTGCTGCGGGCGAACGGCAAGCTGTACCTGCTCGGCAGCGCGATGGACGGCACGCAGAGCCTCACCATCACCCCACTGTCCACTCCTTACACGATCAGCGGAGCGCGGCGGACGATCAGCCAGCCGACGCTGGCGTGGGAGCAGCAGACCGCGGCGGTGAACGAAGGCGCGGAACCGCTGTACCGCAACGGGAAGACGATGATCGTGTACTCGGCCAGCGCGTGCTGGGGGCCGGACTACAAACTGGGCCTGCTCACCTTCACCGGCACCGACCCGCTGAACCGGGCGCACTGGACCAAGGCGCCGGACCCGGTTTTCCAGCGCAACGACGCCCACGGGGTGTTCGCGCCGGGGCACAACGGTTTCTTCAAGTCACCGGACGGTACCGAGGACTGGATCGTCTACCACGCCAACAACTCCGCGAGCGGCGGCTGCGACATGAACCGGTCGACCCGGGCGCAGGAGTTCACCTGGAACGCCGACGGCACGCCGAACTTCGGCACGCCGGTCCCGCTGGGCGTCCAGCTTCCCGCGCCTTCCGGCGAAGCGGGCTGACCCCGGTCAGGTTCCGCCGACCCGCCACAGCCGGACACCGTGGTCCGCGCTCGCGGTGACCAGGAGTTGTTTGCCCGGCCCTGGCAGGGCGAAGTCGGCGAGCTCGCCCGGCACATCGGCACGACCCGCCAAGCCGAGTTCGACCGGCTTGGCGGGATCGGCCACGTCCCACAGCTCCACGCCCTCGGCGGTGTTGGTCACGGTCAGCACGTCACCGTCCGGGCCGAAGCGCACTGGTTCGGTCAGGATGCCGCCGTACAGCGGCGTGGTGGTGAAGCTCGCCGGTGGCTCGGTCAGGGCGGAAATCCGCCACAGGTTCACCTTGTCGTCGGCGCCGACGGTCGCGACCGCATCCCCGGCGGGGCTCAGCACGGCCTGGTTGATCCGGACCCCGCTGCTGCCGGCCAAGGACTCGAGCAACGGCAGGATCTGCCCGGTATAGGTGAGGTCCCAGGACTGCACCTCATCGGTGACGGTGACGGTCACCAGCGACTGGCCGTCCTCGCTGAACACCATCGACTCCGGTGCTTTCTTCAGCACGATCGCCTCGGCCACCGGCGTCGCCGTCGCGGCAGGGTCCCACAGCCGGAGCCGTCCGGCCGAGTCCGCCGTGGCCAGCTGCCGTCCGTCCGCGCTCAGCGCCACCGCCCCGAAACCCTCACCCGCGATGGGTGAGCCGATCGGCGTAGCGGGTATTCCGGGAGCGGAGTTCCACAACCGCACCGAATCCCCATCGGCCACCGCCAGCGTCCGCCCGTCACGGGAGAAAGCCGCCGAATACCGGCCCGCCGCGCTGGCCAGCGGTTCGCCGAGCACCACGGGATCGGCCGGATCGCTTACGTCCCACAACCGCACCGGCCCTTCCTCGCCGATCGTGACCAGTGTCCGGCCGTCGGGAGCGAGCACGATGGCCCGCGTGCCCGTCGTCCCCGCCAGCACCCCACCGACCGGCTTCACCGCGACGGTGGCAGGGGGACCCGGCGCGGCCGGACCCCAGTCCATCGCGAGCGCACCGAGCGCGAGCACGCAGACCACGCCGATCGCCGCGATGGCCCAATAAAGACGGCGAGGGCTCTCCTTCACCGTGGTGTGCGGGATCGTCGGCGCAACGGCGGGCGCGAGCAGTTCGAGCGCTTTCCCGGCGGACATCCGCTTCCCCGCGTCACGGGTCAGCAGCCCGGAAACCACGTCGGCCAGCGAGTGCGAGCAGTTCAGCGGAGGCAGAGAGGCGTAGAGGATCGCGTGCACGGTGGCTGCGGTCGACTCACGGCTGAACGGCGGCTGTCCGGTGATCGCATGGCAGAGCGTCGCCCCCGCGGACCACAGGTCCGAAGCCGGTGCCGGCTCCTCGCCCTGGAACAACTCCGGCGCCATGTACGCGGTCGAGCCCATGATGCCGTCGCGGGTCAGCCGGGTGTCGTCCATGGTGTGCGCGATGCCGAAGTCGATCAGCTTCACCTGGTCGCCGGGCAGCACCATGATGTTGCCGGGCTTGACATCGCGGTGGACCACGCCGAGCCGGTGCGCGGCGTCCAGCGCGGCCAGGATCCGCTTGCCGAGCACGCGCACCCTGGCTTCCGGCAACGCGCCGCGCTCCAGCAGGTCCGCGAGCGCCGGCGCGTCGACCAGTTCCATGACGATGTAGATCGCGTCGTCGTCGGCGGTCGCGGGCAGGATGTCGTGGATGGCGATCACGCCGGGGTGGTCGATCCGGCCCGCTGTGCGGACTTCGCGCAACGCCCGCCGGTTGAGCAGGGCGCGTTCCCCGGCGTCGAGCCCGCCCGGCGGCCGCAGTTCCTTGACCGCCACCGCCCGCCCGATCAGCTCGTCGGTGGCCCGCCAGACCGCGCCCATGCCGCCGCGCCCCGACAGGCGGTCCAGCCGATACCGGTTCGCCACCAGCCGGGACTCCTGCATGGCTGGTCACAGTAGCGGAAAACCGGCCTAGAACAGGCGTTCCCGGGTACGGGCCGGTGCGGTCGCCGGGATCCCGGCGAGGATGTCGGCGAGGCTGACCCCGGCCAGGCTCTCGCGCCACGCCTGGTGTGCCTCGGCCATCTTCACCGCGAGGATGCAGGTGTCACGGCAGTCCTCGGCGGGCAGGGCGCCCCGGCCCTGCTGGCGGATCTCGCGGCACTCGTAGGGCGCCGACGTGCCGTCGATGGCTTCGACGATCCGCAGCAGTGAAATCTCGGCGGCCGGGCGAGCGAGCCGGAAGCCGCCGCGCGGCCCGGTGGTCGCGGTGAGCACCCCCGCGCGGACGAGTGCCTGCAACTGCTTGGCGAGGTACGGCGCCGGGAGGTCGAAGTACTGCGCCAGCTGGGCCGTCGAAGCCGAGGTCCCCGGCTCCAGCTGCGCCAGCGTCGTCGCGCAGTGCAGCACCCATTCGGTGCTCGCGGGCAGTTTCACCACCCCAGTCTATCGTAGATATTGCGGATCTGTTTAGTCTCTAATAGCTTGGAGACACCCCCAGAGAGGAAGACCGTCATGCGGATCGCCATCGCCGGCGCGACCGGCAACATCGGCGCGCTCACCAGCGCCGCCCTCACCAGGGCCGGGCACGAGGTGGTGCCCATCAGCCGTTCGCTCGGCGTCGACCTGGCCACCGGCGCGGGCCTCGACGGCGTGCTGGCCGGAGTCGCCGCGGTCGTCGACGTCACCAACGCGCCCCCGGCCGACGAAGCCGAGACCGTCGCCTACTTCGGCACCACCACGCGGAACCTGCTCGCCGCGGAGGAGAGAGCAGGCGTGCGGCACCACGTCCTGCTGTCGATCGTCGGGATCGACCGGATCGGCGGCAACGCGCACTACGCCGGGAAGCGCGAGCAGGAACGGCTCGTCACCGCGAGCCCGGTGCCGTGGACCATCGTGCCGGCCACCCAGTTCCACGACTTCGCCGCGATGGTGACGGGCTGGACAGAGCAGGACGGGGTGGCCACCATCGCCCCGCTGCTGGTGCAGCCGATCGCGCCCGCGGACGTGGCCGGGGTGCTCGCCGAGATCGCCGCGGGCGAACCCCGCGGCCGCTACGCCGATCTGGCGGGTCCCGAACCGCAGGACCTCGTCGACATGGCGCGGCGCACCCACGAAGCGCGGGGCCGCACGGTCAAACTGGTGCCGACGTGGTCCGGCCCCTTCGGCCCGACCATGGCGGGCAACGCCCTGCTCCCCGGCGACGGCGCCCACCTGGCCCCGACCACCTTCGACGAGTGGCTCGCGACCCAGCGCTAGGCGTTGTCGTCGGTGTCGCGAGGATGGGCACGCAGTGAACCCGGGTGTGCCTTGGCACTCGGGTCACGCTTGGTCTTCAGCAGGCTGGCCACGGTGACCACCACCAGGATGCCGATGATCACGCCGAGGCTGAGCGGGGTCGGGATCTCCGGCACGGCCGGGTCGATGTCCACGTGCGCCCAGTGCAGGATCAGCTTGACCCCGATGAACGCCAGGATCAGCGCCAGCCCGGCCGAGAGGTACACCAGGCGGTCCAGCAGGCCCTTCACCAGGAAGAACAACGCACGCAACCCGAGCAGGGCGAAGGCGTTCGCGGCGAAGACGATGTAGGCCTCTTCGGTCACCCCGAACACCGCCGGGATCGAGTCCAGCGCGAACAGCAGGTCGACGCCGCCGATGGCCACCAGCACCACGAACAGCGGGGTGACCATCCGGCGGCCGTCCACCCTGGTGGTCAGCCTGCCGCCGACGTAGTCCTCGGTGGTCGGCAGCACCCGGCGCGCGGCCTTGACCACGACGTTGTTCTCCACGTCGGGGTCCTCGTCGCGGTGGCGGAACAACTGCACCGCGGTGAAGATGAGGATCAGCCCGAAGATCAGGAACATGAAGGAGAACAACGACAGCAGCGTCGCGCCGACGGCGATGAACAGCGCCCGCATCAGCAGCGCCAGCACGATGCCGAAGGTCAGCACCTTGTGCTGGTGTTCCTCCGGAACCGCGAACGTGGTCATGATGATCACGAAGACGAACAGGTTGTCGACCGAGAGGCTCTTCTCGACGATGTACCCGGCGAAGTACTCGGTCCCGGCCTCTCCCCCGTAGGCCAGCATGAACCAGACGCCGAAGCCGATCGCGACCAGCACGTAGAACACCGACCACGCCGTGGCTTCGGCGAACCCGACCCGGTGCGGCCGCACCGCGGCCAGCACGAGGTCCACCGCCAGCAGGACGATCACCAGGCCGATCGTCACCAGCCAGGTGAGGACGCCGATCTCGAGCATGCGGACTCCGGGGTTCGTGGAACGTCGTTCACCACCTTACGGACGCGCCCGCCATCCGCCACCGGAGTCCACTCCGGACACCTCAGGTGCCGTTCTGCCGTTCCAGGGCACGGCCGATGGCCCGGGCGCCGTCGGGGAAGCGGCTTGGGTCCGGGCCGGTGTAGTTCAGCCGCACGTACGGGCCGGACGGCTCGGCGGGGAACCATTCCGCGCCGGGCGCGATCAGCACGCCGTCGGTCTCGCAGTCGCGGGCGAGCCGGTCGAGGTCCGTCCCGTCCGGCAGCCGTGCCCACAGGTGCAGGCCGCCGCGGGGCACGTGCTCGAGGTGCGCCTGCGGCACGTGCTCGGCCAGGCTGCCGACGAGCAGGTCCCGCCGGGTCCGGAGTTGCTGCCGCAGGGCCCGCAGATGGGTGCGCCACCCCGGCTGGGTCACCACGTCCAGCGCGGCCGCCTGCAGCAAACCGCTGACGTACATGGATTCCGCGCCCCGGTCGGCGAGGATCCGGTCGCGCGTGGGACCGCGGGCGATGACGGCGGCCACGCGCACGGACGGCGACACGTTCTTGGTCAGGGAACGCAGGTAGATGACGTGACCGGCGTCGTCGTGCACCGCCAGCGGCCGGGCGGTGGTTTCGATGCCGAAGTCGTGGGCCCAGTCGTCCTCGATGAGGAAGGCGCCCCGGGCACGCACGATCTCGAGGATCCGCTCGCCGCGCTCGTCGGTCCATTGGGCGCCGGTGGGATTGGCGTAGTTCGGCTGGGCGTAGAAGGCCCGCGCGCCCGTCTCGTCGAACGCACGCGCGAGTTCGTCCGGATCGGGACCGGCGGGCCCGCTGGGCACGGGAACGACGTGCACCCCGGCCTGCGCGGCGGCGAGGATCGCGCCCCAGTAGGTCGGCGATTCCAGCAGCAACGGCTGCCCGAACCCGACCAGCGCACGGAAGAGTGAACTCAGCCCGCTCTGGCTGCCCGGCAGGATCACCACGTCGCGGGCGGTCGGCGGGGTGAGACCGGCCGGGATGGCTTCGGCGAGTTCGGTGGCGAACCAGGCGCGCAACGCGGGCAGGCCGGCGGCGTCCGGCCGGGACAGGGCCGACTCCCCGCGGGCCGCGCGCGCGAACGCCGCCCGCACCAGGCGTTCGGGTAGCAGTGTCTGATCGGGATAGCCCGCGTGCAGGCCGATCGCGTCGGGCGAGGTGCTGCGCAACGGCGTCGACAAAGCGGGAATGCGGGCTTGCGGTGAACGCAGCGCCCCGGTCTGCCAGCCGAAGTCGAGCGGACGTGCGGTTCGCACGGCACGCACGAACGTGCCCACACCCGGGCGGCTTTCGATCAGCCCGAGCGCGCCCAGTGCGCGCATCGCCTTCTGCACGGTGATCGGGCTGGCGCCGTACTCGGCCACGAGCGCCCGGTTGGACGGCACGCGGGCGCCCGGCGGTGCCTGCGCGATCCACGCGCGCAGCCCGTCGACGATGCGAGCGGTGCTATCGTTGGCCATGTCAGCACAGAGTAGCGTTATCCGAAATCCGGCGGCAACGTTATCGCCGTCGCGGGCCGGATTGGCGTGGGGAGTGCTCGGCGTTTCGGCGTTCTCCTTCACCGTGCCCTTCACCCGCGTGGCCGTCGGCAGTCTCTCGCCGCTGTTCGTCGGCTCGGCGCGGGCGGCGGTGGCGGCGCTGCTGGCCGCTGCCGCGCTGGCCTTCACCCGGCAGCACCTGCCGAACAGACGCCAGTGGGCGCGGCTGGCCGTGGTCGCGGGCGGGGTCGTGGCCGGGTTCCCGCTGCTCACCTCGTACGCGCTGACCACCGCCCCGGCCAGTCACGGCGCCGTGGTGATCGCGCTGCTCCCGGCGGCGACAGCCGTGCTGGCCGTGGTGCGCGGCAAGGAACGCCCGCCGCGGTCGTTCTGGGTCATGGCGGGGATCGGCGCGGTGGCCGCGCTGGCGTTCGCTTCCCTGCAGGGCGGCGGTTTCGGCCGGTTGCACTGGTCGGACCTGCTGTTGTTCGGGGCCGTGGTCGCCGCCGCGGCGGGGTACGCCGAGGGCGGGCTGCTCGCCCGCGAACTGGGCTCGTGGCAGACGGTGTCCTGGGCGCTCGTGCTGGCTGCGCCGCTGATGTTCGCACTGACGGTCGTCGCGCTGACCCAGCAGGCGCAGGTGGGCTCGGCGAAGGAATGGGCGGCCTTCGCCTACCTCGCGGTGGTGAGCATGTTCCTCGGGTTCTTCGCCTGGTACCGCGGCCTGGCGATCGGCCCGATGGCGCAGGTCAGCCAGGTGCAGCTGGTCCAGCCGGTGCTGACCATCCTCTGGGCGGCGCTGCTGCTCGGCGAAGAACTGACCTGGCCCACCGTGCTCGGCGGACTGGCCGTTTTAGGCTGCGCCGGTGTCGCCGTGCGCATCCGCCTCGACCGCACCGCTTAGGAGAAAGATCTTGTTCACCGGACTCAGCGCGTTCCCGCTCACGCCCGTCACCGACGACGGCATCGACGAAGCCGCCTACGAACGCCTGGTCGGCAGGCTCGCCGAGGCGGGCGTCGACTCCCTCTGCGCGCTCGGCTCGACCGGCAGTTATCCCTATCTGAACCGGGAAGAGCGGGCGCGGGCCGCCCGGCTGGCCGTGCGCGGCGCCGGTTCGGTGCCGGTGATCGTCGGCGTGGGTGCCCTGCGTACGCGTGAGGTGCTCGCGCACGTCGAAGACGCCCAGGAAGCCGGCGCCGCCGCGGTGCTGGTGCCCACGATGACCTACCAGCCCCTCACCGACGACGAGGTGTTCGGGCTGTACGAGGAGGTCACCGCCCAGCTGTCGGTGCCGTTGATCGTCTACGACAACCCGGGCACCACACACGTCGAGTTCACCGACGAACTGCACGCGCGGATCGCCCGGCTGCCCCGCGTCGCCTCGATCAAGATCCCGCCCGGCGCGCGCGACCGGATTCCCGGCCTGCGCTCACTCATCCCGGACACCGTCAACCTCGGCATCAGTGGCGACGCCGTCGCCGCCGAAGGCCTGCTGGCCGGTTGCGAGGTCTGGTACAGCGTCCTGGGCGGCCTGTTTCCCCAGACCGCCCTCGCCCTTACCCGCGCTGCCACCGCCGGTGACGCGGAGCGAGCCCACGCGCTGACCGCGGAACTGAACCCGCTGTGGGATCTGTACGCGCGCTACGGAAGTTATCGAGTCATGTCCGCCATGGCCGTCGAACTGGGTCTGCTGTCCGAGCCGAACCTGCCGAGGCCGGTCCGTCCCCTCGGGCAAGAAGGCCGTGACGCCGTTGTCCGGGTACTCGAGACGACCGACTGGCTATCGATCAGCGTCGATTGACGCCCTCATCGAATCCCGCCGATACTGGGTGGCATGACGCTCGCTCCCGACCTGCCGGTGCTGGCCGCGACCGAGGCGGCCACCTACGCGGAGTGGTTCGCCTGCCTGGCCGAGCCCACGCGCGTGCGGCTGCTGCACACGGTGGCCACCGCGCCCAGCGGTGTGACCGTGGGCGAGCTGACCGAGGCCCTGGGCATCAGCCAATCCACCTGCTCCCACCACATCCGCAAACTCGCCGACGTCGGCTTCGTGCGACTCCGGCGTGAACGCACCGCCACCATCGTCACCATCAACGCCGCCTGCTGCACCGGCTTCCCCCAAGCCGCCGACGCGGTCATGGGCCTGCTCGCACCCCGCCCCTGCTGCCCCAGCGACCTACCCACCGACATCACCGTGCGCGCCATGATCGACGAGGACTGGGACGACGTCCTGCGCATCTACAGCGAAGGCATCGACACCGGCATCGCCACCTTCGACACCACCGTGCCCACCCGCGACACCCTCAACGCCTACTGGCACCCCGCACACCGCTGGGTCGCACTACTCGACGGCGAAGTGGTCGGCTGGACCGCCGCCGCACCCGTATCCACCCACGACCACTACACCGGAGTCGCCGAAACCTCCGTCTACGTCGACACCCGACACCGCGGCCGCGGCATCGGCAAAGCCCTCCTCCACAAACAAGTCACCACCGCCGACCACAACGGCCTCTGGACCCTGCAAACCACCATCCTCACCGAAAACCGCCCCGCCATCGCCCTGCACCACTCCGCCGGCTACCGCACCGTCGGCGTCCGCGAACGCATCGCCGAACGCAACGGCACCTGGCACGACACCATCCTCCTCGAACGCCGCACCGAAAGGTCGTGACCCGGAAATGCTGACCGGCTCCCGGATCGAAGCCCGCATCCCCGCGCAGGACCTCGGCCGCGCGCGTCGCTGGTACGCCGAGAAGCTCGGGCTCGAACCAGCCGAGGAACGCGAAGGCGGCCTGCGCTACGTCGGCGCGTCCGGGGTCTTCTGCCTGTTCGCTTCCGCGGGCGCGTCGAACGGCTCCTTCACGCAGATGAGCTTCTACGTCGACGACCTCGAGACGACCGTGGCCGAGCTGCGTGCCCGCGGCGTGGAGTTCGAGGAATACGAAGGCGCCGTGGACGGCATCATGGAAATCGACGGCAACTACCCCAGCAAGGGCCGCGGCGAACGAGCCGCCTGGTTCCGCGACAGCGAAGGCAACATGCTCGGCGTCGGCCAGGTCGTCCCCTGACTCGCGGCCGGCGACGGGGTCAGGACGAGATTCGTCTCTCCGCCGCCGGGTCGTTCCCGGTGGTATCGCGGTCCTCCGGCACGTCGCGCCGGAGGCGGCGAGGCAGCGGCGTGCGCACCGGGAACCGTGCCGCGGCCTTGGTGCGCTGCGAAACGCGGTCACGCAGCGGGATCGGCTTCCCCGGCGCGCGGGGTTCCGGCAGTTGCACCCAGCCCCGGGCGGGTCGTCCACCGATGTCCAGCTCGATCGACTGCTCGAACCGCTCCTCGTCGATCCCGTCGTAACCCTGCCGGACCACCGAGTGGTGGAACTGCTCGGACACCGCGAGCACCAGGAGCGCGGAGGTCTTCCGCAGCGCCGCCTTCAGCTCCGGGGCGTCGACCAGCCGGGTGGTGAGGGTGACGTCCTCACCGAAGGGGCCGCGCAGGTCGAAGTGCACGTCACCGGCGTGCATCGCGGCACGGATGCGGAACTCCCGTTCGGGCTGCCGCGCCGCGTGCTCGCCGAGGAGTCGCTGCAGCACCGGGATGAACTTGTTCAGCATGAGGGTCTTCGGGGCCTGGTCCACCGCGTGCACGAAGGCCATCAGGCCGTCGCCGCGATCGGTGAACGGGTCCCGCAGGTTGTCGGTGATCTCGCATTCCAGCAACGCCGTCTCGAAGAGTTCGTACAGGTCGTTGCGGAGCACCGCGGTGGCCGAGTTGTTCCGGCGGGTGGACCCCTCGATGTCGACCACGATCATCGTGCGCTGCAGTGGTATCGGTGACAGGAAGCTCACCATGACCACCTCGCCGCCGCTCAGGTACGGCCGACCGTCGCGGTGCGGCGCGCACGCCGACACCAGGACGAGCCCGCCGGTCGGAGGTCGGATGACACAAGCTTCATCATTGGCTCCTCACCCGGATCGCTGGCAAGTTCAGAAATATTCAGGTATAGTTTCCGAACTACTGCGGGATTCAGACTAAGGCCGAAGGCAACCGCAGTGCAAGGAATACCTGACCGGGTGAGCCAAGTGGTCGATAGCTGGCAACTTCACCGAGGCGTCAGTGAGGCGCAAGAGATCATCGGTATAGTGCGGGCTCTTCGGGACTCGGACTGAAGTTCTGCTGAAGGATGTGACGGGGTGAACCCAGCTGAAGGCCAGCCGCTCGCGCGGCGGTTGCGCGAGCTCCGCGAGGGTGGCGCCTGGCCGGGCAGGCACATCACGCAGGCAGACCTGGCCGCCGCGCTGGGCGCCAGCGTCCCGTCCATCTCGTCCTGGGAGAACGGCCAGGCCAAGCCACCCGTCCGGCGCCTCGAGGCCTACGCCACGTTCTTCGCCACCGAGCGTTCCGTCGCCGAGACCCCGTACCGCCGGTTCACCCACGCCCAGCTCACCGACGAGGAACGCACCCACCAGGCGAAGTTGCTCCGCGAGCTGAAAAGCCTCCGCGAGGACTCCCCCACCGCGGCGTCGGCCGTCACGAACCGGTACGAGCAGAATCCGTGGCACTTCACCCCCCGCCAGGACATCACCATCGTCGGCTCCGAGTTGCCCGAGCGGCTGAAGCGGCAGATGCCGCTCGCCGACCCCGACGGTCCCGACTTCGTGGAGATGTACAAGTACGCGGACCTCGACGCGCTGCTCGAACTCCACGGGCACGTCCGGGCCGCGAACCCGGACAGCGAAGTGCACCTGCGCACCCCGGCGGAACTGGTGACCGACGACTACACCAGCCACCTGATCCTGCTGGGCGGGGTCGACTGGAACTTCGTCACCCGTGACCTGCTCGAACGCGCCGAACTGCCGGTCCGGCAGTTGGCCAGGCCGGAGGACAACGACATCAGCAGTTTCGAGATCGGCGGCGGGGGCCGGATCGAGACGTTCAAGCCGAAGGTCCGCAAGGACGGGAATCGCCTGCTGCTGCTCGAGGACGTCGCCCTGTTCTACCGGGCGCTGAACCCCTTCAACCCCAAGCGAACGGTGACGATCTGCAACGGCGCGTTCGGCCGCGGCACCTACGGGGTGGTCCGCGCGCTGACCGACGCCAGGTTCCGCGACCGCAACGCCGCGTACCTGCGCAGCCGGTTCTCCGGGCTGAACGAGTTCGGCATCATCAGCCGGATCCAGATCGTCAACGGCCTGGTGGTCACCCCGGACTGGACCTGGGCGCAGTCCAGGTTGCACGAATGGCCGGTGAGCCCCGCTTGACCGGCCCCACCGCACCGCGGGTCGCGACGGCGGACCACCACGGTTCCCACCGCCACCTGCTCCGCACCCCGCCGGACGCGGGGCACCACACCGCGCGGGTCGACGCCATCATCGTGCCCACCGCGCGGCACGGCAGCGCGCTGCGGCCCACGATCGAGCTCGCCGCGCGGCTGGACTGCACGCTCGTGACGCTGTCCAGCAAGTGGTCCTCGGCGCAGACCATCGCGGGGCTGGCCGAGGAACGCGGCATCGAACTCCTCGCGCTCGAAACGGACCGGCTGCGGCCGGGTGTGCTGCCCGAGTTCCAGACCGCCAAACTGCTCGCGGACACGCCGTTCGAACGCCGGGAGGACACCAGCGCCAAGCGCAACCTCGGCCTTCTCCTCGCCCGGCTCGCCGGGTGGAACCGCGTGGTGTTCCTCGATGACGACATCCTCGTCCCCGATCCACTGGACCTGGCGCGGGCGGCCGCGCTGACCAGCGACCACGCGGGCGTCGGACTGGCCATCGGCGGTTTCCCGGACAACTCGGTCGTCTGCCACGCCTACCGCGAAGCCGGCGGCGAGCAGGAGACCTTCATCGGCGGCGGCGCGCTGGCGGTCGGCCGGAAGTCGATGACCTCGTTCTTCCCCAACATCTACAACGAGGACTGGTTCTTCCTGCTCGGGGAACACGGTCTGCGTCCCACCGCGGTCACCGGCGAAGCGACGCAGCGGCCCTATGACCCGTTCGCCCACGAACTGCGGGCCAGGCTGGAGGAACTCGGCGACTGCCTCGCCGAGGGCCTGTTCTGGCTGCTCGACGACGAACGCACGTTCAAGAAGGCGGGCGAGCGGGGGTACTGGCGGGGTTTCCTGGAGCAGCGCCAGCGGTTCATCACCGGGGTGATCGCCATGGTGGCGGATCGACTGCCGGAGGACGCCCAGCGGGTAAGGATGCTCAACTCGCTGAAGGCGGCCCGCGGCCGGTGCCAGTCCATCAAACCGGAACTCTGCGTCGCCTACGTCGAGGCGTGGCGGCAGGACCGCCACGAGTGGCGGGTGCATTCGAACGAGGCCTACCGCCAGGTGCGCAGCGAACGCAGTGCGCGAGCCGCGATCAAGGCGCTCGGACTCGAAGCGCTGACTACGCGCGTCCCCCGGTAGCGAGGGGTTTGACCATGATCCGGCAGACCTCCACGTTCCGGCGGCCGTCGCTGTCGGTCAGGGAAAGGCACCGGACCGTGGAGTGCGGCCACTCCTGGTAGCCCAGGCGGGCGTAGAGCCGCGCGGCACGGACGTTGGTGGTCTCCACGGCCAGCGCCACCCGGTCGTAGCCCTTGTCGGCGAGCCACCGCTCGGCCGCCCCGACCAGGCTGGTGCCGATGCCGCGGGCGCGGTGCTCGACGTGGGTTTCCAGGTGCGTGAGCAGCGGGGTGTCCGGCAGGTGCTCGCGCAATTCCGGTTCCTCGGCCAGTTCCAGCCAGAGGTAGACCACGCCGATCGGGCGGTCCTCCTGCCAGGCGACCAGCAGGCGGCCGAGCCCGTCCTTCTGGCGGTCGAGGCGGTCGCTGAAGTACCGCTCCTGTCCCATGGCGCGAATCAGCAGCGGTAGGTCCGCGGAACCGGCCTCTCGTATCCGAACCTCGTTCATGATCCGGCCCCACGTTACCGAAGCGAGCGCCCGCCGCGCTGGTCCTTCGCCGAAGCCGGGGGTGTAGCCGGCTACACCCCCGGTTCGGGGTTCCGCGCCACTGTGCCCCGCCCCGCGCGTCCCTAGCGTTCCTTCCGACAGTGAATCCGGAAGGAAAACCAGAATGACGACAGTCGCGGACGGCCTCACCAGTGCGGTGCGGATGGAATCGGTCAGCAAGACCTACGGCAGCGGGGAAGCCGCCGTGCGGGCGCTGGACGGGGTGAGCATCAGCCTGCGGCAGGGCAGCTTCACCGCACTGATGGGACCGTCCGGGTCGGGCAAGAGCACCTTCCTGCACTGCGCGGCCGGGCTGGACCGGCCGACCTCGGGCCGTGTGCTGCTCGGCGGCACCGAACTGACCGGGCAGCGCGAAGCCGCGCTCACCGAGCTGCGCCGCTCGCGGATCGGGTTCGTCTTCCAGGCCTACAACCTGCTCGACGCGCTGAGCGTCGAGGACAACATCCTGCTGCCGCTGCGGCTCGCCGGGCGTCCCGCCGACCCCGGTTTCCTCGCCGAGGTGGTGCGCTCGGTGGAGCTGGACGTGCCGCTGGACCGGCGGCCCAGCAAGCTTTCCGGCGGTCAGCAGCAGCGGGTGGCGATCGCCCGCGCGCTGGTCACGCGGCCCGACGTGATGTTCCTCGACGAGCCGACCGGCGCGCTCGACACCCGCACCGCCCGCCAGGTGCTCACCACCCTGCGCCACGCGGTGGACCGCTGGGGCCAGACCGCGCTGATGGTCACCCACGACCCGGTGGCGGCCTCGTACGCCGATTCCGTGGTCTTCCTGGCCGACGGCCGCATCGCGGGCGAACTGGCGCACACCACGCCGGACCGGATCGCCGAGCGCATGACCCACCTCGGGGAGTGGTGACCGCGATGTTCTCCCTTGCCTGGCAATCGGTCCGCAACCGGCGCGGGGCCTTCGCCGCCGCGTTCGTCGCGGTGTTCTTCGGCTCCGCGCTCATCACCGCGAGCGGTGTTCTGCTCGAATCGGGGCTGCGGGCCGGGATGCCGCCCCAGCGCTACGCCACCGCGCCGGTCGTGGTGACCGCGATCCAGTCGGTGCCCACCCCGGACGGGCTGAGCCAGCGGTTCGGCGAACGCGTCCCGCTGCGGGCCGGGCTCACCGAGGAGATCGCCCGCGTGCCCGGGGTTCAGGCGGCCGTCGGTGATGTCAGCGTGGACATCGCGCTCCGCCACGGCGGCGGCACGGTGCCGTTGAACGCGCACGGGTGGTCGTCCACGAAACTGGGACCGGCCACTGTGGACAGTGGCAGGGAGCCCGCCGCCGCGGACGAAGTGGTGCTCGACGGCGGTGCCGCCGCGCAGGCCGGCCTCCGCGTCGGTGATCGGGCCGAACTGGAGATCGGCGCGGTCGCCACGAGCTACCGCGTGGTCGGCACCACCAATTCCGGGCAGGCCGCCGCGTTCCTCACCGACGAGCAGGCGCGGGTGCTGTCCGGTCGTCCGGATCGGGTCGACGCGGTGGCGGTCCTCGCGGACCCCGGCACGGACGCGGACGAACTGGCGACCCGCATCCAGCAGGCGGTGCCCGAGGTGACCACCGCCGTCGGTGACGACCGCGCCGACGCGGAATTCCTCGACGTCGGCGCCGCGCGGCAGTTCCTGGTGGTCATGTCGACCGCGTTCGGCGGCACCATGCTGATGATCGTGCTGCTGGTGGTGGCGAGCACACTCGGCCTGGCGACCCAGCAGCGCCGCCGTGAGTTCGCACTGCTGCGAGCCGTCGCGGCCACCCCGCGGCAGGTCTACCGGCTGATCGCCACCGAATCCCTGGTACTGGCCGCCGTGGCGTCGGTGCTCGGGGCGGTGCCCGGCATCGGGTTGAGCCTGCTGCTGCGGGACGCCCTCGCCGGCTACGGTGCCGTGCCCGCCGAATTCCGGTTCGCCATCGGACCGCTTCCGGTCCTCGCCTCGGTACTCCTGTGCCTGCTGGCGGCGTTGGGGGCGGGCCTGATCGCGGGACGCCGGGCCGCTCGGATCAGCCCGGCGGCGGCGCTCGGCGAGGCCGCGGTGGAACCGCCGCGCCTGGGCCGGGTCCGCCTGATGAGCGGCTGGGCGCTCGCCGCGCTGGGCGCGACGACCGGGATCGGCCTGCCGATGGTGCTTTCGGGGAACACCGCGGTCGCGGGGGCGGCCAGTTCCGCGCTGCTGCTGGTGATCGCCGTGGCCCTGCTCGGACCGCGGTTGCTCACCGCCACCGCCGGGCTGCTCGAAAAGCTCGGCGTGCTGCGCTCGACCGCCGGTTACCTCGCCGGTGCCAACACCCGGGCGCGCTCGCGGCGGCTCGGGTCGGCGGCCACGCCGCTGATCATGGGCGTGGCACTGGCGTCCGTGCAGATCTTCACCGCGACCACCACGAACGCCGCCGCCCAGGATCAGGCGGCGAACGGCATCCGGGCCGATCACGTGATCGTCGCCGACGGCGGTATCGCCCCCGCCGTGGTCGACACCGTCCGGCAGCTTCCCGGAGTCGATTCGGCGACCCCGGTGGCGCGCACTTCGGTGCTCATCACCCACCAGGAACTCGGCGAGCCCGCCACGAACTCCTACCCCGCCCAAGGCATCACCGCGGACCGGATCAGCGAGGTGCTGGACCTGGATCCCCGGCAGGGGGACCTGTCCGGGCTCACCGGGGAAACGGTGGCACTGAGCGAACTCGCCGCCGACAGCTTCGGCGTCGAGGTCGGGTCACCGCTGAGCATGCGACTCGGCGACGGCACCCCGCACACGGCCGAGGTGGTGGCGATCTACGGCAACGGACTGGGTTTCGGTGACGTGACCCTGCCGAACGAGGTGGTGCTCGCGCACACCGGCAGCCGCCTGAACGACGAACTCCTGCTCGCCACCGCGCCGGGCGCGGATCCGGACGCGTTGCGCGAGGCGTTGCCGCTGGGGCTGCGGCTCACCGACCGGGCCTCGTTCACCGCCGCGCAGAACACCGAAGCGACCGCGCAGTCGGCGGTCAACCTCCTGCTGAACCTGCTGCTGCTCGGCTTCATCGCCATCGCCGTGGTGAACATCCTGGTGCTGGCCACCGCGGCCCGGGTCCGCGAGTTCGCCCTGCTGCGGCTGATCGGCGCCAAGCCGCGGCAGGTGCGGTCGATGATGCGTGGTGAGGCGGCGGTGGTCGTGGTGGCCGCCGTGGTGCTCGGTTCGCTGGCCGCGCTGCCACCGCTGATCGGGGTCAGCCTCAGCCTGACCGCGTCGCCGTTGCCCACCGTGCCGCCACTGGTCTACCTGGGCATCGCCGGTGCCGCGGCGGCGTTCGGCTGGGGGTCGATCGCCATCCCCGCCCGGATCGCCCTGCGACCGGCACCGGTGGCGGCCATGCGCGTGTCCGGCTGAGCCTGCCCCGCCCCCATCGCGGGCCCCCTCTCCTTGCCCGCGATGGGATCTTCACCTCAGTTGATGAAGTGCGGGCAATCATAAACAGCAGTGAAACGAAGGTCAATCGGTAGACTCCCCGCCATGTCCGGAGACGGGGGCGCCCTGGCGGCGAAGGTGGACCACCTCTTCCGCACGGTGCGCCCCCGCGACGGCGGCGAGTACACCTTCGAAGAGGTCGCCGAGGCCCTGCGCGGCCGCGGCGGTCCGACCATTTCGGCGACCTACCTGTGGCAACTGCGCAAGGGTGTCCGCGACAACCCGACCAAGCGCCACCTCGAAGCGCTCGCCGGCTTCTTCGGCGTGCCTGCCGCGTACTTCTTCGACGAGGAGGAGACCCGGCGCATCGACGCCGAACTCGCGCTCCTCACCGCGCTGCGGGACACGCCGGTGCGCCGGATCGCCCTGCGCGCCAGCGGACTTTCGCCGAAGAGCCTGGAAGCGATCGCGGACATGGTCGACCGGGTGCGGGAGCTGGAGGGACTGCCCCAGCCGGACGCACCGGCCGACGAGCCGTGAGCCGGACGCGGCGGCGGCACGCGGCCCTGCTGCGCGAACTGCCGCTCCCGATCCCGTTCGACGTCCACACCTTGTGCGAGCAGGTGGCCACGCGCCGCGGCAGGCCGATCCGGTTGCTGCCGATGAGCGGGCTGACCGGGGTCTGCGGGCTGTGGATCGCCACCGACCACACCGACCTGATCTTCCACGAGAGCGAAACCACGCCACCGCACCGGGAACACATCATCCTGCACGAACTGGCCCACGTGCTCTGCGATCACTACCCCGCCTCGCTGGACCCGGCCGAGCAGGCCGCGATGCTGCTGCCCGGATTGGACCCGGCGATGGTGCGCCGGGTGCTGGGCCGCGCCGGCTACTCCTCCGCCGAGGAACGCGAAGCCGAGTTGCTCGCCTCGCTGATCCGGCAGCGGGCCACGCCGGGCCGCACCGTCACCGGCCGCCTGCGCAACGCACTGGACGACGACTTTGCTTAGCGCGCTGCGCGAAGGGGGGCCGGCGTTGCTGGCCTGGGTGGTGCTGCTCAGCCGCGGGCGGGGCGGCGGCCTCGCCCGGCGGCGTGTCCGCTGGGTGCTGCTCGGGCTCGCCTGCTCCCTGACCGCGCAGATCCCGGCCGTCTACGCCGCGATCGGTGACCTCGCAGGCGTTTCGCACGCGGCTCGCCTGGTCAGCCACGCGGGCATGGTGTTCACCGCGTGGGCCGGGCAGGAGTTCATGGCCGGACTCACCGGACGAACGCGAGGAGCACGAGGACAGGCGTGGTGGGCCGGTGGCGCGTTCGCGGTGATGTGCCTGCTGTTCGTGTCCCTCACCGACATCCGCCCGGAGACGCCGCGGGTGATGGAGTACTGCCTCGTCTACGCCGCCGCGCAACTGCCCGCGTTGCTCGCCGTCATCGCCTTCGGCGCCCGGTACGCCCGCGGAACGCACGACGCCGTCCTCCGGGCCGGGCTGCGGCTGATCGTCGCCGGTACCGCGCTTTCCTTGCTGTACCTGCTGAACAAGTCGATCCTGGCGGTGGCGCCACGCCTGGACTTCGCCTTCCCCTTCGGCCGGACGGTCCTGCCGGGCAAGGTGCTGCCGACCACGGCCTACCTGCTGGTGCTGCTCGGCGCGGCGCTGCCCGCGGTCACCGGCTGGCTGCGCCGCCACCGGCTGTTCCGCCGCCTCGGTCCACTGTGGACCGCCCTGTACCGCGCCGAGCCGTCGATCGCGCTGGACCCGCCCCGGACACCGGACGCGCTGGTCGTCCGCGGGCTGCGCCTGCGGCTGTACCGCCGGGTGATCGAGATCCGCGACGGCCTGCTGGCCCTGCAGCCCTACCGGTGCCCCGAGGTCGCCGCGCGCACGCGGCACGCCGGTGCCGCGGCGGCCGAAGCCGCGGTGGTCGCCGCGGCACTGGAAGCACGGGCGGGTGGCGCCACCCCGCCCGCCCGGCCCGCCGGGGTCACCGGCGGCACGGACCTGGCCGAGGACACCGAATTCCTCGCCCAGGTGTCCGACGCCTACCGGCGGCTCAGCACGAGTTGCTCGTGTACTTGAACAACGCGCCGCTGAGATACTTGGCGTCGTAGTGCCTGATCCACCGGCCCTGGTGGAAGGTGGATCCGGTGAAGATCATGAAGAAGCTCATGTTCCGCCCGGTGTCCCGGATGGTGTCGGTCGGACCGCAGTAGCTCTCCACCGTCGAGTCCACCTGGACCGTCACCGGGGTCGCGGCGACGGCGGGGCCGGCCAGTCCGGCCAGCGCCGCCGCGCCGAGCAGTCCCGCTATCGAGTAACCGATTCTCTTGTTCATGCGCCGCAGCCTAAATCCGGTGCGCACCCGGCCACAGCCCCTTCACGCCGCGCTGAAAAGCTCAGCCGAAGCGCTCGACCAGGTCGGTGATCAGCAGGAACAGGAACAACGCCGAAGCCGAGCCGAGCAGCAGGTTCGACAGCCAGCCCGACCGGCCGTCGCGCTCCACGCGGGTGGAGTTCAGCAGGAGCATCAGCGTGATCGCCAGGAACGGCATGAACACCGAGCCCAGCACGCCGTAGACCAGCGTGAGCCCGAACGGCTTGTCCAGGAACAGCAGGAACATCGGCGGGAAGGTCAGCCAGAGCAGATAACCGCGGAACGGCAGGGACTTCTCCACCGAGGTGGCGCGGTAGGCGGCGGTGTCACCGGCCTTCTCCTCACCGGGCACCACCGCGGTGAGGAGTTCGGCGCGACGCCCGTGCGGCAGCCGGATGGCGCGGGTCCAGTCGGCGAACAGCAGGCTCACGCCGTTCCACACGCCGAACAGCGAGGTCGTGGTGACCGCGAGGAAGCCGACCAGGAACAGGATGCGGGCCCACTGCCCGTACCGCTCCCCCAGTTCGTTGCCCAGGATCAGCAGGCCGCTGTCGGACTGGGTGATCTTCTGTCCGAAGAGGATGGTCGAGCCGACGATCAGCATGGCCACCACGAAGACGCCGGTCATCAGGTAGCCGACCGCGTTGTCCAGCCGCATCATCGACAGCCAGCCGGTGCCCTTCCAGCCCTTGGCGAACATCCAGTAGCCGTACGCCGCCATGGTGATCGTGCCGCCGACGCCGCCGATCAGGCCGAGCACGTACACCGTGGACCCGGCGGGCAGCTGGAAGGTCAGGCCCTTCGCCAGTTCGCCGAGGTCGGGGGTGACCAGGATGGCCACCGCCACCACCGAGGCGAACTTGATCAGCACCAGCACGGTCATGAACTTCTCGAAGAAGTGGTAGCGCTGCCCCCAGACCAGTGCCAGCCCGAGCACCCCGGCGATCATCGCCCAGCCGCGCACCGGCAGCCCGCCGAACAACGCGTTGAGCGGCAGGCCGACCGCCGACATCGCGGTGGCGCCGTAGACGAAGCCCCAGATGACGATGTAGATGCCGAAGAAGCCGGTGGCCCAGCGGCCGAGCCGGCGCCAGCCGTCGAGCAGCGTGGTGCCCGAGGCCAGGTGCCAGCGGCCGACGCCCTCGCCGAGCGCCAGCTTGAGCACGGTCCCGATGAGCGCCGCCCACAGCAGCAGCGTGCCGTACTGGGCGCCGGCGACCATGGTGGCGACCAGGTCCCCCGCCCCGACTCCGGTGGCCGCGGCCAGCAGGCCCGGTCCCAGTCCCCGGAAACGCGCCTTGCCCGTCGGCGGTGTCAGCTGCGGTTCGGTCCCGGTGGCGGAAGTGTTCATGGCTCCTGCTCCTCGTTGCGCCGGAGATGTGTGCCGACGACCGTAGGAACGCGGGGCGCCTCCGGCCGCCCGTCTTCACCGTTTCTTAGGACGATGACCGGTAACGAATCGGACTCGCCTCGCCCAGCCGGTAGCCGAAACCGCGCACGGTGGCCAGCAGGCCGGGCCGGCCCAGCTTGCCACGCAGGGTCACCACGTGCGCGTCGAGCGCGCGGGACTCCGGCGCCTCGCCCCACACCTGCTCGATCAGCGCCTGCCTGCTCACCGCGGTGCCCGCCGCCCTGGCGAGCACCGCGAGGATGTCGAACTCCTTGCCGGTGAGCACCACTTCGGTGTCACCGGCGGTGACCCGGCCCGCCGCCAGTTCGACGCGCACGTCCCCGAGTTCGACGACCTCCGGCGCGGGCCGCGACTTCGGCCGCCGCCGGGCGACCGCTTCGATGCGGGCCAGCAGTTCGGGCAGGCGGACCGGTTTGACCAGGTAGTCGTCGGCACCCAGCCGCAGCGTGCGCACCACGTCGCGTTCCGCCGAGCGGGCGGTCATCACCAGCACGGGGAGTTCGCCGGCACGCCGGAGTTCCCGCAGCACGTCCAGTCCGTCGGCATCGGGAAGGCCGAGGTCGAGCAGCACCAGATCGGCGTCCTGCCGCAGGGCGGCGACTTCGGCGGCCACCCTGGCGCGGACCGCGCCGTGCCCGGCGGAGACCAGCGCGTCGACCACCGCCGCCGCCACGCCGTCGTCGTCCTCGACCACCAGGATGCGCACTGAAGTCCTCGATTCGCCCGGGCACCGCGGCTGAGCTTAGGTGTGTGTAGTCATCCCGCTCCGTGGGCACCCTGGGGCGGTCTGTCGAGTGTGGAGGTTCGCCGGTGGCACGTGCCACGTCGCTCGATTTCGCCCGTGCCGAACTCGACGCCGCCGGGATCACCGGCACCGGGTTGCGCCACGCGTACGGCCGGTGCCGCGAACTGAACGCCCGCCACGGGCGCACCTACTTCCTCGCCACCCGCCTGCTCCGCCCGGCGCAGCGCCCGGCCGTGCACGCGCTCTACGGTTTCGCCCGCTGGGTCGACGACCTCGTCGACGAGCCCGCGCCCGGGGCGACGACCGCGGACCTGGCCACCCGGCTGGATGACGTGGAGCGGGCGCTGAAGAACGCCTTCGACGGCTCCCCGCCCGAGGAGCCGGTGCTGGTCGCCGTGGCCGACGCGGTCCGGCGGCTGGAGCTGGACCCGGCGCTGTTCACCGCCTTCCTCCGGTCGATGCGGATGGACCTGACCGTGAGCGGTTACCCCACCCGCGAGGACCTCTACGACTACGTCCACGGTTCCGCGGAGGTGATCGGCCTGCAGATGCTGCCGGTGCTGGGCACGGTGACCAGCCGCGCCGAGGCCGCCGGGCCCGCGGCCGCGCTGGGCCGGGCGTTCCAGCTGACCAACTTCCTGCGTGACGTCGCCGAAGACCTCGAACGCGGCCGTGTGTACCTGCCCGCCGACGAACTCGCCGCGGCCGGGGTGGACCGCGACCGGCTGCACCGGTGCCTGTGTGATCGGCGCGCCGATGCCCGGGTCCGCCGCGCGCTGGCCGAGCAGGTCGCGCTCACCAGGGCGATCTACCGCGAGGCGGAACCGGGAGTGGCCATGCTGCGACCGGCTTCGCGGCCCTGCGTGTCCACCGCCTTCGACCTCTACTCCCGCATCCTCGACCGGATCGAAGCCGCGGACCACGACGTGTTCGCCGGACGCGCCACCGTTTCGCGCCCGCGGCGCGCGGCCGTGGCGGGGGTGGCGCTGGCCAGGGTCGCGCGGGTGCGCGTGCGGGAAGCACTGCCGGGAGCACGGCGATGAACCGGTTCGAATACCTCGCGGTGCTCGGCGCCTGCCTCCTGGTGACCCTGCCGCTGGAGTGGCTCGGCCGCCCGGTCTACCGGCGGCCGCGGCGGCTGGCCGGTGCGGTCCTGCCGGTGGCCGCGGTGTTCCTGGTGTGGGACGTGATCGCCATCGCCGGCGGGGTGTGGGGCTTCAACCCCGAGTTCGTCACCGGCGTGCTGCTGCCGTTCTCGCTGCCCGTCGAGGAACTGCTGTTCTTCCTGGTGATCCCGCTGTGCGGACTGCTCACCTTCGAGGCGGTCACGGCCACTCTGGCCTGGGCACGGCGCCGGTCGCGCGGGGGCGCCCGATGATCGGCTACACCGTGCCCGCCGTGCTGTCGGTCCCCGTGGTGGTGGCGCTGGAACTGCTGGTGCTGCGGACCGGCCTGTTCCGGCAGCCGGCCTACTGGCTGACCATGGCCGTGGTGACCGCGTTCCAGATCCCGGTGGACGGCTGGCTGACCAAGCTCAGCGCGCCGATCGTGACCTACGCGCCCGAGCACTTCAGCGGGGTGCGGTTCCCGTGGGACATCCCGGTGGAGGACTTCCTCTTCGGCTTCTCCCTGGTGACCGCCGTGCTGTTGTTCTGGGTGCGGCAGCAGCGGAAGGAGACAACGTGAAGCTCGGTCCTCGCGGGCTCGCCCGTGCCAAGGTGCCCGCCGCGTTCGACGGCGCGGCGGCGGCGTACGACCGCCTGGTCGGGGCCAATCCCGGCTACCACGAGCACTTGAGGCTGTCCGCGCGGCGAATGCGGTTGCCCGGCGGCGGTGCCGGGCTCACCCTGCTGGACGCGGGGTGCGGCACCGGCGCGTCGACCGCCGCGCTGCTTTCGGCGGCACCACGGGCGAACATCGTGGCCATCGACGCCTCCGGTGAAATGCTGCGGCAGGCGCGGGCGAAGTCGTGGCCGGACACGGTGCGGTTCGTGCACACGCGCGTGGAGGACCTCGCCGAAGGCCCGTTCGACGGCATCCTCGCCGCGTACCTGCTGCGCAACCTCGACGATCCGGACGCGCAGTTGCGGCGGTTCGCCGAACTGCTGCGACCGGGCGCGCCGCTGGCCGTGCACGAGTACTCGGTGGCGGATTCGCCGCGAGCACGGCTGGTGTGGGACGCCGTGTGCTGGTCGATCATCATCCCGGCCGGGCGGCTGACCACCGGGGACGCCACGCTGTACCGGCACCTGTGGCACAGCGTCCGCACCTTCGACGGCGCGACGGCGTTCGAGGAACGGTTGCGCCGCAACGGTTTCGCCCGGGTGCACCGGGAAACCGTGCCCGGCTGGCAGCACGGCGTGGTGCACACCTTCCTCGGCGACGCACCGGGAACCCGCGGATGACCGACCGACGACGGGTCGAGTACCCCGCGCCCGGAGGTCTCGCCCACGCCGACGCGTTGCAGCGCCGCCCGCGCGTGGCGGTCGTCGGTGGCGGGATCGCCGGGCTGACCGCCGCGACCGCGCTCGCCGAACGCGGTGTCGAGGTCGACCTCTACGAGCGTGAGCACTACCTCGGCGGCCGGGCGGGCGGCTGGGAGACGACCCTGGCGGACGGCACGCCCGTCACGATGAGCCGCGGTTTCCACGCGTTCTTCCGGCAGTACTACAACCTGCGCGCGCTGCTGCGGCGGACCGATCCCGCGCTCGACCGTCTCACGCCGGTGGCCGACTACCCGCTGCTCGATGCCCAGGGGCGCACCGATTCCTTCCGCGGGCTGCCCAAGTCGCCACCGTGGAACGCACTGGTGTTCGCCCTGCGCAGCCCGACCTTCCGCCTGCGCGACCTCGCCCGGATCAAGGCGGCGTCCGCGTTGCCGCTGGCCACCGTCCGGGTTCCCGAGGTCTACCACCGCCTCGACGAGATCGACGCCGCCACCTACCTCGACCAGCTCAACTTCCCGGCCGACGCCCGGCACCTGGCGTTCGAAGTGTTCTCCCGCAGCTTCTTCGCCTCACCTTCGGACCTCTCGGCCGCCGAGCTGGTGACGATGTTCCACCTGTACTTCCTGGGTTCCTCGGAAGGGCTGGTGTTCGACGTCCCGACGAACAGCTTCCCGGCCGCGTTGTGGCACCCGCTCGCCGCGTACCTCGGCGAGCTGGGCGTGCGCCTCCACCTGGGCACGCCGGTCGAATCGATCGCATCGACACGGACCGGTTTCGAGGTGAACGGCTCCACAGTGGACGGTGTGGTGCTGGCCGCCGACGTGACCGGCCTGCGCTCCCTGCTCCAGGCTTCGCCGGAACTCGGGACGCCGTCGTGGCGGGAACGCGTGCTCGGCCTGCGCGTGGCACCGCCGTTCCACGTCCGCCGCCTTTGGCTGGACCGGCCGGTCCGGGCCGACCGCCCGGCGTTCCTCGGCACCGGCAGCCTGCCGCCGCTGGACAACATCAGCGTGCTCGACCGGTTCGAGGCCGAAACTCGCAGCTGGGCCGCGAAGACCGGCGGCTCGGTGGTGGAACTGCACGCCTACGCCGTCGAGCAGGACGCCGAAACCCTGCCGAAGCGGCTGCTCGCCCGGCTCCACGAGCTCTACCCGGAAACCGCGAACGCCGAAGTGGTCGGCGAACTGGCCGAATGGCGGCAGGACTGCCCGCTGTTCGGCCTCGGCGACTTCGCCCGCCGTCCCACGGTCGAGACACCGGTGCCGGGGCTGGTACTGGCCGGGGACGGCATCCGGGTGGACCTGCCGGTGGCGCTGATGGAACGCGCGGCCACCACCGGCTGGCACGCGGCGAACCGGCTGCTCGCGGGGTGGGGACTGCGCGGGCACCCCACCTCGTCCGTGCCGAACGAAGGCCGTCTCGCGGTGTTGCGCGCGCTGGCCACCCGATCCGACAACGCAGGAAGGAAGTGACGACGTGCGCGTGAGCTGGCCGAGCGACTGGCCGATCCAGCCCATCCCGCCCGAGCGCTGGGCCGCCCAGCGCCCCACCTTCGCCGACGCGAGGGCGACGGTGATCGAGTCGGCGCTGAGCCGCGCGCTGGACCGCCCGTCCGGCAACTGGTTCGTGCTGGCGGCGAGCCGGTCGATCCGCGCCGACCGGCCGTTCGGCACCACGGTGGCCGGACGGGAACTGGTGGCTTGGCGGGACGAGGACGGCGAAGTGCGCATCGGGCCCGGTGCCTGCCCGCACCTGGGCGCGCCGCTGAGCGACGCGCGGCTGGACTGCGGGGCGCTGGTGTGCCGCTGGCACGGGCTGAAGCTGTCCGGCAAGGGCGGCTACGGCTGGCGGCCGCTGCCCGCCTTCGACGACGGCGTGCTGACCTGGGTCCGGCTCGACGACGTCGGCGGCGAGCCGCCGCTCGACCGGCCCGTGGTGCCCGCCCGGCCGGAGGCCGCGGCCAGCCTCGAAGCGGTGGCCACGCTGGAAGGCGTGTGCGAGCCGGAGGACGTCGTGGCCAACCGCCTCGACCCGTGGCACGGCGCGTGGTTCCACCCGTACTCGTTCGCCAGGCTCACCGTGGTCGAGGTACCGCGGGACGACGACGACCGGTTCGTGGTGGACGTGACCTTCCGCGTCGCCGGACGGCTCGGCGTGCCGGTGCGCGCGGAGTTCACCTGCCCCGAGCCGCGCACCGTGGTGATGCGCATCATCGAGGGCGAAGGGGAAGGCAGCGTGGTGGAAACCCACGCCACCCCGCGCGGCACCGGCCCGGACGGGCGACCGCGCACGGCCGTCATCGAAGCCACCGTGGCCGGTTCGTCACGCCCGGGCTTCGCCGTCGCCCGCAAGGCGGCGCCGGTCGTGCGGCCGCTGATGAAGTGGACCGCGGCCCGCCTGTGGCGAGACGACCTCGCCTACGCCGAACGCCGCTACGCCCTACGCACCCAACCCTGACCCAGCGCGAACCCCACACTCAAACGCCCGAGTTCCACGTTCGCGCAGCCGAGTTGCACACTCAGGCAGCCGAGTTCCACGTTCGCGCACCCGAGTCGCACATTCGCGGCCTCCGACCAGCCACGTTGGAATGCTATGAGTGGGGCATTACTAGCATTCAACGCAAGTAATGCCCCACTCATAGCATTCAGGCCGGTCGATCAGGCCAGGAGTAGTTGTGGCAGCACCATGGTGAGGATGGTGAAGGCCGGGCCGATCAGCACCATGGCGAAGCCCCAGGCGGTGAGCCGTTTCGACAGCAGCGGCCGTTCCGGCTCGGCTGCCGAGGCGACGATCGTCGCACCGGTGGTGGAGAAGGGCGCGCAGTCCACCAGCGACGCCGAGATGGCCAGCGCGTAGATGAACCCGGTCATCTCCAGCCCGCCGCCCGCCACCAGCAGCGGCACGGCCAGCGGGATCAGCGCGCCGAGGATGCCGATGGTGGAGGCGAACGCGGAGACCAGGCCGGCGATCACGCAGATCACCAGCGCCGCGACCAGCGGCACGTTCACCGACCGGGCCAGCTCGCCGAGCTGGTCGATCGCGCCCAGCCGGGTCAGCACGCCGACGTAGGTGAGGATGCCGCCGAGCAGCAGGATCGTGCCCCAGTCGACCTTCGACACCGCACGACGGCCGACGTCGGGCACCAGCAGCGACAGGAACACCGCGAGCGTCAGCGCGACCACACCGAGGTTGACGTCCACGTCGAGCACGGTGAGGGTGAAGAAACCCGCCACCAGCAGGAAAAGCGTCACCAGCACGGTCACCTGGGTGCGGGTGATCGGCGGCGCGGGCGCGGTGATCACCGCGGTGCCACCACCACTCGCCTCCGGGGTTTCCTCGCGCGACCGGCGGATCAGTTCCGGCCCGCCGAACATCAGGAACGCGACCAGCACCACCAGCGCGTTCACCCCGACCGACAGCGCGAACATCAGCCCCGCGTTGTACGGCAGCCCGGCGTCCTCGGCGATGGTGGCCACGGTGATGCCGTTGATGCTGGTCGGCGCCAGTGCGCCACCGACGATCGCCGAGCTCATCGCGATGCCCATCAGCGTCGGGCTGATCCGGTGCGTGGTCGCCAGCGACATCGCGATCGGCACCACGGCGAAGGCGGCGTGCGAGGTGCCGAGGCAGGCCACCGCGGTGCCGATCAGCCACATCGCCCACGGCAGCAGCGCCACCCGCGGGCCCACGAGCCGGATCGACCGGTCCACCAGCCAGTCGATCGTGCCGGTTTCCCTGGCCATGCCGAACAGGTAGGTGATGCCGAGCAGGATCAGCAGCGCGTCCACCGGGAACGCCTCGAGGATCTCGTCGAGGCTCTCGCCGACCACGCCGATGCCCACGATGAACGCAGCGACCAGCGCCAGCGCTCCCATGTGGACGTTACGGATGGCGGAAATGGCGAACACGGCCGCGAAGACGACCAGCGCGACGATCTCGGCGCTCATGCTCCCGGCTCCTTCCGGCTCTGGTGCCCAAAATCGAGGTCGGTGAGGCGCACGAGTCCACCCGCCGCGACGGCCCGGCGCAGCCGCGCGCCACCGAGCCGGTAGTACGGCGCGACACCGTCCTCGGGCGCGACCATGACCGGGGCGACGTCGTTGATCTCGTGGTGGTGTCCGGTCACCTGGAACGAGGTGCCGGGTTCGAGCGCGGTGGCCGCCCGCGCGGCCAGCAGCGTGGTGGGCCGCGGGCGGGGCGTGACACCGACCCCGCTGACGGCGGCGTGGATGGTGAGCGGTGTTTCCACGCCCATCGCGTGGTACGGCCAGTAGAAGCAGGCGTACCTGCCGTCGCGGCTGACCACGTGCCCCTTGCCGCGAAGGAGTTCCCAGGTCACCGGATCGCCGGTGCGGACAACCGCGAACACCCCGCCGGCGAAGCCGGCCTCGCCCGGCAGGCGCAGGGCGGAGAACACGTCGACCACGCCGTCGCGGCCGAGGATGCCACCGTCTTCGCGGGCGGCGTAGATGTCGGCGAGTTCGGCGATGCGGGCCACCGGGTAGTGCAGATCCTCCCGGTCGGGCACGGCGCCGGTGCGCATCGCGACCACGGTCATCTCGCACAGGTCGGCGGCGGCCGAGCGCTTGAGCCCGTCGACGAGCGCGGCCCGGCGGCTCAGCGTTTCCCGCGGCTCGGGGCCCAGGTCGAGCAGGTCGGCCAGCCCCGGCGCGTCGATGGTCACCCCGGCCTGCGTGACCGTGCCGGTGGCCGGATCGAAGACCAGGTCGTACTCCCCCGACTTGCCGATGGCGACGATCTCCAGGCCGGTGGCCGAAACCCAGTCGGCGAGGCGCAGCAGGTTCGCCGGCTGGTCGCCGTCGCCGGGCAGGTAGCGGAGCCCGGCCGCGGCCGCCTTGTCCGCCAGGTCGACGCCCGCGACGGTGTCGACCTCCTTGCTGACCATCACCACGTGCACGCCGTGGTCCAGCGCGGCCTCGGCGTAGGCGGTGCCGACCCCGACCTGGCCGGTCGCTTCGACCAGCACGTCGATGCCGGACCAGTCGAGTGCGGCGCCGTCGGCGACCACCGCGGCTTCGAGGCCGAGTTCGGCCAGCGTGCGCCGCATGCCCGCCGCGTCGGGCTCGACGAGCGCGGCGGGGATCAGCTCGGGCGTGCGGCGCAACTGCGCCAGCAGTGTGCGGCCGTAACCGCCGTTCGCCCCGGTCAGCGCGATCCGGACCGGCTCGTGGCCCCGCGCGGCATGGGAGTGGATCACCGTTGCTCCAATCTGAGGGCCGTACTGTGACACACGATCTAGATTTTTACAAACTTGCACCAAATCTTCACATGAGGTGTGATGGACGCATGCTGGGAGCCATCGCCGACGACTTCACCGGCGCCACCGATCTGGCGATCATGGTGCGCCGCAACGGGTACCGGGTCGCGGTCGCCATCGAGGACCACGACCCGGGTGAGCAGGCCCGCGCGGGCCTCGACGCCCTGGTCATCGCGCTCAAGACCCGGACCGCGCCGGTCGACGAGGCGGTGCGCGCCTCGCGGGCCGCGCTCGGGCGCCTGCGGCACTGGGGTGCCCGGCAGATCTACGTGAAGTACTGCTCGACCTTCGATTCCACCGATCAGGGCAACATCGGACCGGTGCTGGACGCGGTCGCGGACGAACTCGGCGCCGAGCGGGTGGTCGTCGCGCCGTCGCTGCCCGCCAACGGCCGCACGGTCTACCACGGGCACCTCTTCGTCGGCGGTGACCTGCTCGAACACTCGTCGATGCGGCACCACCCGCTCACCCCGATGACCCGCTCCCGGGTCGCCGACCTGCTCCGGCCGCAGACCCCGCACGCCGTCGCGGAAATCCACCACGAGACGGTGCGCCAGGGCCCGGAGGCCGTGCGTGCGGCCTTCGCCGCCGCGCCGGCCCGGTATGTCGTCGTCGACACGATCGACGACGAGGACCTGCGCGTGCTCGGCGCGGCGGTCGCCGACAGCCCGGTGCTCAGCGGCGGCTCCGGTCTGGCGTGCGGCCTGCCCGCACGGGAAAGCCCGGCCGGCGACTGGCAGTCCATTCCGGACACCGGCCGGGTGGTGCTGTGCGGCAGCGCGTCGGCGACCACCGGGCGGCAGATCGCCGCCGCCGCCCGTTCCCAGCCGGTGCGGCGGGTCGATCCACGAGCAGCCGTGCACGAACCGGACGCCGAGGTCGACCGCGTCGTCGACTGGGTCCGCGCCCAGGGACCCGGCCGCGTGCCCGTCGTCTACGCGGCCGGTGAGCCGGCCGACGTGGTGTCCGAAGTGGACGGACATCCGGTCGCACCCGCGGTCGAGAAGGTGCTCGCCCTTACCGCACAACGGCTCGTCGGCGAAGCCGGAGTCACGCGACTGCTCGCCGCGGGCGGGGAGACCAGCGGGGCGATCGTGCGCGCGCTCGGTGTCGGACTGCTGCGCATCGGCCCGGAGATCGCCCCCGGCATCTGCTGGAGTGGCGCGGTCACCGACGGCGGGCACGAAGTCGCGCTGGCGCTCAAAAGCGGCAACTTCGGGCCCGACGACCTGTTCACCTCCGCCTGGGACCGGCTCGCGTGAGCGCGCTCGAAGACCTGCTCGCGGCAGGCGTCCGCGTGGTCGGCGAAGGACTCAGCCCGGGGACCAGCGGCAACATCAGTGTCCGGGACGGGGACCGGATTCTGCTCAGCGGCACCGGCGTGTCCCTCGGGCGGATGCGGCCGGAGCACGTCGCGGTGCTCGACCTGGACGGCCGCCACCTCGAAGGCGCGAAGCCGTCCAAGGAGTGGCCGCTGCACCTCGCCTTCTACCAGCGCGATCCCCGGCACCGGGCGGTGGTCCACGTGCACTCACCGTCCACCGTGGCGGTGTCCTGCCTCCAGCCGTGGGCCGACCACAGCGCGGTCCCGCCGCTCACCCCGTACTTCGTGATGCGCGTGGGCCAGACGCCGCTGCTCCCCTACCGTCCGCCCGGCGATCCCGGGCTCGGCGAGGATCTGCGCGAGTGCCACTGGGAACTGCGCGCGGCCCTGCTGTCCAACCACGGTTCGGTGCTCGCCGGCGCGAATCTCGACGAAGCCGTCGACCGGGCCGTCGAACTCGAGGAAGCCTGCCGGATCACGCTGCTCACCGACGGACTCGCGCGCCGGGAACTCGACGCCGACGCGATCGCGGCGCTGGCGCGGCAGTGGTCCAGTCCCTGGGGCACGCGAACTACACTCGGCACCCCGAGGAGGTAGTCCATGGCGAGCCCGCCGCTCATCCCCGAGCAGCGACGGCAGGAGATCCTGCGTCACCTGCGGCACGCGCAGGTCCTGAGCTACCACCAGCTCACCGAACTGCTCGGCGTCAGCCACATGACCATCCGGCGTGACATCGCGGCGCTGGAGAAGCAGGGCAGCGTGGAGGCCACCCCTGGCGGCGCGAAGATCGCCACCCGGCTGCTGCGCGAGCCCGACCGCGCCGACAAGGCGGGCGCCGACCGGGCCGAGAAGACCGCGATGGCCCGGGCCGCGGCTACCCTGGTGACCGACTCGATGACCGTCTACCTCGACGCGGGGACCACCATCCAGGCCATCCGCCCGTTTCTCGACGGCGTGCGCGACCTGACCGTGGTCAGCAACGACCTGGCCACCGTGGCGGATTTCTGCGACCACTCGAGCGTCGACCTGATCTGCGTGGGCGGGCGGGTGGAGACCGCGAACCGGTCCACCGCGGGCAGGCTCGCCACGCTCGCGCTGCGTGAGCTGTCGCTGGACATCGCCTTCCTCTCGTCGAGTTCGTGGGACGTCGGGCACGGCGTGACCACGCCCGTCGAGGCGAAGGTCGAGGTCAAGCGCGCCGCACTGGCCGCGGCCACGACCTCCGTGCTCGTCGCGGGCAGTGCGAAGTTCGGCCGGTTCGCGCGGTACCGGGTGCTGCGGCTGGACGAGATCGACCGCATCATCACCGACGACGAACTCGACGACGAGGCCGCCGCGCGGATCGCCGAGACGGGAACCCCGTTGGTGCGCGCCGGAATCGACAGTGTCGATAGTTCAGACGACGGCGTCGCCTGACATCACCGCGCTGAGCGCCGCGGCGGCGTCGAGCAGGGCTTGCGAGCGGGTCGTGATCGACGCTTCCCTCGCGGCGAGCACGGTTGCGAGGTCTTCACCTCGATTCCCCAAGCGCACCTGGGGCATCAGGGCTTGGAGCGGCCCGATCCGGTAGCCCGCGGCGCGCAACTGGTGCACGATCCGGGCGTCCCGGACCTGCGCCGGGGAGTACCGGCGGCGCGCTCCCCTGCTCTCATCGCGATCCGGTACGACCAGGCCTTCCGCGTCCCAGTGCCGCAGGGTCGACGGGCGGACGCCCAGCGCGGTGGCCAGCTCCGACACGCTCATCGAATCCGCTGGGCTGACGTCATGGATTGGCTCGGCGGAGATCGCCTCCGCGGCCTTCTCCGCGAGCTGCAGATCCGTGCGTTCGGTGTGGAGGCGCGCGTGGGCCGCGTCGAGCATGGCGAGCGCCTTCAGCGGATTTCCGTTGACCGCCCGCATGATCCGCTTGGCTTCGACCGGACCGGTTCCGGCGGCGAGTGCCCGATAGGCCAGCGCGCACCGCACGTGCACCTCGCGGTAGACGCGGTAACCCGATCCCGTGCGCGCCGCCGGTGGCAGCACGCCGTCGCGCTCGAGGTTGCGCACCTGCTGCACCGAGTACCCGGCACGCCGGGCGACCTCGGCCGTGCGCAGATCCGGCGAGTGGAGAGTTGGCACGTATCGACCTTATGGTCCTCGGCCCGAAGTCTCCACAAGCACTTCAATGAAACGCTGGAACACATGAAGCCAGACGAGATCATCGGTTACGTGGACGGCCTCGACGGAGTGCTGACCGTGCGGCCCGGGCCCGGCGACGGCTCCCCGAAGCTGGCCTGGGGCGACACGTTCTTCTTCTACGCGCCCGACGGTGTCATGCCCACCACCACGCAGCCGTTCGCCACCATCGTGACCAAGAACTACCCGGGGGACGAGGAGTCCCGGTTGGACCGCCCGGACACCTTCCGCGTCAACGTCAACGCGGGCAAGGACAACTTCCGCAAGTGGACCGGCCACGAACACCGCGGAACCCCGGCTGAAGACGTCGACCACAGCGTCACCGACACCCTGTTCGCGCATCCCGTCTACGGCTCGGTCGGCTGGCTCGCCGTGGTGAACCCGGGGCCGCGGACCGAAGCGCCGACCCGCGAACTGCTGCACACCGCCTACGAACTGGCGAAAGCCCGGTACCAGCGGCGCGCCGGCTGACCGTTGCGCGGTACAGCCCCGGTGATCCGGGGTAGCCGGAGAGCATGAACCTTCCCGCACCGACAGCAGCCGACACCGCCGAACCCCGCACCGCGATCGTCACCGGCTCGGACTCCGGCATCGGCCGGGCCGTGGCGGTCGCGCTGGCGGGCGGCGGTCTCGACGTCGGCATCACCTACCACACCGACGCCGAAGGGGCCGAGGAAACCGCCCGCGAAGTCCGCTCCCACGGCGTTTCCGCGCACGTCCGCCAACTGGATCTGACGCGCCTGCCCGGTGAGGCCGACGTCATCGACGCGCTGGTCGAGGATCTCGGCGGGGTCGACGTGCTGGTCAACTGCTCGGGCACGGGCAGTGCCGAACTCGCGATCGACATGGGCTTCGACACCTGGCGCGAGGTGATCGCGGTCGACCTGGACGGGCCGTTCGCCTGTTCCCAGCGCGCGGCCAGGCACATGGTCGCCGCCGGGCGCGGCGGGCGGATCATCACGATCACGAGCGTGCACGAGCACGCCCCCCGGGTCGGCGCGGCCCCGTACTGCGCGGCGAAAGCGGGTGCCGGCGCGCTGACCAAGGTGCTCGCCATCGAACTCGCGCGGCACGGCATCACGGTGAACTCCGTGGCACCAGGGGAAATCTCCACGCCGATGACCGGACAGACCGACGCCGACCCGCGTTCGCAGGAACGCCCCGGCGTGCCGCTGGGCCGCACCGGCGACGCCAGGGAGGTCGCGGCTGCCGTGGCGTTCCTGGCCACCCCGGCCGCGGCGTACATCACCGGCGCGTCGCTCGTGGTGGACGGCGGCATGCTGCTGATGGGCCCGCAGGCTTCGAGTGAGCTGGGCGAGCACGACTGGCGCACGATCGAGTGAGCCGGGCTTTCGTGGCGGGTGCGCGGGTAGTTCCCGGGTGACCCGAGGAGGCTTCTTGCCCGAGCACATTGGCCGGCGGGTTCCGCCGGCGTTGCGCTATTCCGCCGCGATCGCCGGATGTCTGCTGCTGGTCGCCGGTGGCCTGTACGTACTCGGCGTGGTCGCCGCTTATCTCGCTCCGGTGCTGGTACCGGTGGCGATCGCGCTGCTGCTGGCCGCGCTGCTCGCCCCCGCCGTCCAGGTGCTGCTGCGACGCCGCGTGCCGCGGCTAGCAGCGGTAGCGCTAGTGCTGCTAGGAGGTCTAGCAGTGCTAGGTGGCTTGCTCACGTTCGTGATCACCGCGCTCGTGCAGGGCCTGCCCGCCCTGCGCGAGGAGATCGTCCGCGGGGTCGACGCGGTCGTGCGCTGGCTGTCGACCGGGCCGCTGCACCTGGACGAGGCACGGGTGCGGGGCTCGTTGGACCGGCTGCTCAGCACCGTGACCGGCACCGGCGGGGACATGACCACCGGGGCGCTGAACACCGCCATGACCGCCGGTGAGGTGCTGGGGCAGACGGTGCTGGTGCTGTTCGTGCTGGTCTTCCTGCTCACCGGCGGTCCGGGGATCTGGGCCTTCCTGCTGCGGCCGGTGCCCGATTCGCTGCGCGACCGCGTCGACGTGGCCGGGCGGCAGGCATTGTCGGCGCTGGTCAGCTACACGCGCGCGACCATCGCGGTGGCGGCGGTCGACGCGGTCGCCATCGGCATCGGTATCGCGGTGCTCGGCGTGCCGCTGGCCGTGCCGCTCGCCGCGGTGGTGTTCCTGTGCGCGTTCATCCCGGTGTTCGGCGCGTTCATGGCGGGCGGGCTCGCGGTGCTGGTGGCCTTCGTGGCGAACGGGCCGGTGACCGGGCTGGTGCTGCTGGGCATCGTGATCGCGGTCGAGCAGGTGGAGGGGCACGTGCTGCAGCCGCTGTTCCTCGGCCGCGCGGTCCGGCTGCACCCGCTGGCGGTGGTCCTGTCGATCGCCATCGGGTGGGTGGTGGCCGGGATCGCCGGTGCGCTGCTCGCCGTGCCGCTGCTGGCGGTGCTCAACGCGGGGGTGCGTTCCCTGTCGAGCACCGCGTCCCGGCCCGCGGGGTTCACCGGCGGAACTTGCGCACCACCTCCCCCACGGAGTCCGGCACCTTCGTCTTCAGTCGGCTGACGGCCTTGCGCACCGGGTGCTGGGAGTCCTCGCCGTCCCCGGCCTGTTCGGGACTGACCGCCGGGGCGGGGATCTCCACGTCGGCTGTCTCCTCCAGCCGGTGCCGCCCCTCGTTGCGGTCGCGGGTGTAGGGCTCCGCGGGGGCCTGCATCCAGGTCTGGGCCGCCGCGTCCACCGGCGTCGGCGCGTGTGCCTGGTGCGCCTCTTGTGCCTCGCGTGCCTCCGTCCGGCTACGCGGTTCCGCGGACTGCGCCCACCCAGCCTGAGACGGCGCCTCGTCCCGCTCGTGCGCCTGGGCACTCTCGGCCTCCACCGGCGGCCCCACCAGCCGATGCCCGTCCGCTGGTTCGGACCACATGGACCGCTCTTGTGCCGTCTCCGCCTCTGCACCACCCACGTACGCTTCGCCCTGCCGCGGTTCAGGTCCCGGCGCCTCAGAACGCTGCCCCGTCACTCGCGAGGCCTGCCCAGCCTGATCGGGCGTGTCAAGCCACTCGACCCCTCGACCATCCACAGAGGACTCGTACGGCCCCGGCATGCCGGCCTGCGGGGACATGTCCGCTCGCCCCGCATCCTCAGCCGCCCCGCCCCGCCCCGACGCCTCACCCTGCCGAGACGATTCACTCCAGTCCGGAGCCTCAACCCGCCCAGCCGAATCAAACCGCTCCGGCACCTCAGCCTGCCCAGCCACATCCACCCGCCCCGGCGACCCAGCCTGCACAGGTGATTCACTCCACCCCGGAGCCTCGGCCTGCGCGGCCGAGTCAAACCGCTCCGGCACCGGTGGATCAAACCGCTCCGGTGACCCGGCCTGCACAGACGACCAACCCCGCTCCGGAGCCTCGGTCTGCCCAGCCGAATCAAACCGGCCCGGCGTCTCAGCCTGCGCGGCCGAGTCAAACCGCTCCGGCGCCTCAGCCTGCACTGGTGAATCAAACCGCTCTGGTGACCCAGCCTGCACAGACGATTCACTCCAGTCCGAAGCCTCGGACTGCCCAGGCGAGTCAAACCGGCCCGGCACCTCAGCCTGCACAGGTGATTCACCCCAGTCCGAAGCCTCGGATTGCGCGGCCGAGTCAAACCGGCCCGGAGCCTCGGCCTGCGCGGCGGGTTCGAACCGCGCAGCATCCGCGAAAGATTCGGGCTGCGCCGGAGCTTGCGTGGACATGTCAGCTCGCTCCGATGCCTGAGCGGGCGCGCTACCCCACTCCGAGCCTTCGGGCTGCATGGGCGCGTAGTCCGACTCCGGCATCTCGTCCCGAGTTGGCGTCTCGGATTCGATGAGCGCATCGATACGCCTGGACGCCTCCGGCTCCAACGGTGCCTCCTCAGCCGGAGCCTCACTCCACATCGGAGCGTCAGCCCATCCCGGCCCCTCACTCTGCCCGGAAGTCGCGGTTTGGGCGTAGGCATCCCTCCGGCCCGGAACCTCATCGGCTACCTGAGCCGGTCCCTGTTCCGGCATCTCGGCATAACCGAACTCATCGACTCGACTCGGCGCTTCCGGCGCTGCGGTCCGCTCCGAAAGGTCCGCATAAACAGGCTCGGCAGCCCACTCCGGCACCTCGGCATAGGCAGGTTCGTCGAATCGGCCCGGGGCTTCGGGCTCCACTGATCCAGGCGCGTCAAGCCGACCCGTCGTAGCGGTGGTCCACTCCGGAGCTTCGTCGTAGGTGGGCTCGGCAGTCTGCTCCGGGAACTCAGCTCGAGCAGGCGCATCGGCATAAGCGGGCTCGTCGAATTGGCGCGGAGGCTCGGCCCCCGCGGCAGTTCGCGCTGGAACTTCGTGCTCCATCGACGGCGAGGCCTCGTCGTGAACGGGAGCATCGAACCGTCCGGAAGCCTCGACAGGCTCGGTGGCCCACGCGGGTTGCTCGGCCTCCATCGGCGGGGCAGACCATGCAGGGCCCTCGCCCCCCATCGGCTCAGCGGGAACCTCGGGCTCCGCTGGCGCGGACGTCCGCGCTGGCACCTCAGGGCCCATTGGCACGGCGGCCCCCGCAGGACTTTCGGCACCCATCGGCGCGGCAGCCCACGCGGGCACTCCAGTGTCCATCGGCGCGGCTGGCCGCGCTGGGGCTTCGCTGTCCATTGGCGCGACAGGCCCGGCAGGGGCGTTAGCCTCCATCGGCGAGACAGGCTCCGCAGGAACGGCAGCCTCCATCGGCGCAGCAGCGCCCGCAGTAATCTCAGAACCCATCGGCGCAGCAGCGCCTCCAGCAACGGCAGCGTCCATCGGTGCGGCAGTGCCCGCGGGAACCTCGGGACCGATCGGCGCAGCAGCGCCCCCAGGGATCTCGGAACCCATTGCCGCAGCAGTGCCCATAGGGACCTCAGAACCCATCGGTGCGGCTGAGCGCCCGGGAGTCTCGGCCTCCGACGGTGCCTCAGCAGCCATCGGGGTGGAGGGTGCAACGAGTGGGCTGTCCAGCCGGTGCCTGCCCTCCGTGGCGAGTTCCGGTTGGAGCAGCGTTTCCGGGTGCTGCGCCGCGGCGCTGAGTGGCATGTCCATTTCGGGGATCGGCTCGGTGGGGATGAGCTTGCCTGCGGCCGGTTCGGGATTCACCCGTTCGGGGTTGGGGGCGGGGACGTCCGGCTCCGCCGGGACGCGGACGCCTTCGGGCATGTCCACCTGGCGCAACGGCTCGGTCTGGCTGGCGTGCCCGTCCAGGCTGCCTTCGAAGACCCCGGCCACCGGCGGCGTCCTCTCCGCGGGCGGCCTGGTCAAACCCGCCTGCTCCGGGGTGATCTTGGGCAGCATCAACGGCGTGTGCGCGTTGTCCGCGTTGGGCGTGCAGCGTTCCTTCGCGAACGGATAGGCCGCCAGCGGGTCACCCTCGCGTCGTCGCGGGCGTTCCGTGCGGCGGGCCAATCCGGCCAGGCCCACCAGTCCGAGCAGGCCGCCGAGTCCGGCGAGCCCCCACCACAGCACGTTCATCTCCACCACTCTCCCTCGTCATCGGCCACGGGTGGCGTACCCGGACACGGGTGGATCACCGGATCTGCCCCCGATCGGGTGGTGCCCCGACCGGGGTTTTCGCACCAGGGCGACGCATGGATCCCGCTGAGCGGGGAAATCCGTGTCTACCGACCACCCGAAGGAGCGCGTCGTGACCCGTGAGCGGAAGAACGAGGACGAGGACAAGGAAAAAGAAGTCATCCGCGGTGAGCAGGGCACCTCGGACGACCCGCACGACGACACCGACCCGCAGTCCGGGGAATGAGGAGGCCACCGTGACCCAGCCCGACCACCACGCGCTCTGGCAGATCGAGCAGAGCCTCAGCGAGGACGACCCCCAACTCGCCGCCAAGCTCCGCGCCGGTCACGCCACCCAGGCGAAGCGGTGGCGGCTGATCCTCACCCTCACCGACCTCACCGTGGTGCTGATGCTGGTCGTCGGCGTGGTGGGCGGCAGCGCGGCCCTGCTGCTGTGGGGACTCTTCGGCCTCGCGGGCATCGGCTGGATCCACTGGAGAAGGCGCGTTTTCCCGCCGGCCGCGCGGGGTAGTCAGCGTTCGTGATCAGAACGTGGTTGCTCAACCGGCTCAAGCCCCAGCGGGACGAATCCGCCGTCACCATGGAACTCGCCTGCGGCGGGCGCATCCGTCTCCGGGCACGTGACGACGGCTCCAGCATCGAGCTGACCAGCCCGCCGGACGGCCAGCGCGGCCCGTGCACCACCCGGCTGGAGCTCTCCGTGGCCGAGATCACCGAACTGCGCGCCGCCCTCGACGCCGCCAGCCGGGAGCACTCGGTCACCGCATAAGAACCCAGAACCTCAGCAGGCGGCGGGCAGCGACTCCGGCGGGGTGAACGACGCGCCCATCGCCTTGGCCAGCATCGGCAGCGACCGGTGCAGTTCTCGTTCCCAGTACGGCCACGTGTGCGTGCCCGGCCCGTACAGGCAGGTCGTCACCTTCGCCCCGGCCTGCTTCAACCGCGCGGCTGTCGCGACCGACTGGGCGCCCAGCACTTGTTCGGTCGGGTCGAACGCGGTGCCCGGCGGATCGAGCGGACCCGGCTGACCGTCGCCCGAGGCGATGAACACCGGCAGTCCACGCAGGCGCCGTGCCAGGTCGTATGGGTTGTGCGCGGCCCAGACCCGCGCCTGCGCGACGGGGTCGCCCCACAACTTGAGCGGATCCTCGCCATAGGCGGCGATCAGTGCCTGGATACCGGAAGTGGTCGGCTCACCCTGGTGGGTGGTGTGCACCAGGCCGCTGTAGGACGCCGCCGCCTTGAACAGGCCCGGGTGCCGCCCCGCGTAGGACAACGCGCCGAAGCCGCCCATGGACAGTCCCGCCACCGTGCGCTCGTGGCCGGAGCGGTAGCGCTGCTCCAGCAGCCGCCGCAGTTCGGTGAGGTGGAAGGTCTCCCACGCCGGTCCGGACAGCCAGTCCGAGTAGAAGCCGACGTCACCGGCTTCCGGCATGACGATCAGCGCGCCGAGGTCCTCGGTGTACTCGGCCACGTCGCTGTAGGTGGTCCATTCGACGTGCCCTTCGGCAGCCGAGCAGCAGCCGTGCAGCAGGTAGAGCGTCGGCCAGCGCTTGCCCGGTTCGACATCGAAGTCCTTCGGCAGCAGCAGGCGCACGCCGACGTCGGCGTCCAGCGCCGGGGACCGGACGACCAGCTCGACCAGCCGGTCACCGAGCAGGCGTTCCTCGAGCACCGTGGCCCGCCCGGAGTCGGCCACGGCCGGGGTGGCGACCGCGAAGCCGGCCAGCGTCAACAGCAGGACGAGCGCTTTTCTCAGCATGGCGGCCTTCGCTGTCGGTGGTCCGTCGGACACACTCAGCTTTCCGGGCGGGACCGGCGCGGTCAAGGATCTGCGGCGCCCGTCAGCCCGGCCTCCAGCCGCCGCAGGACACGCAGGGTTTCGGCACGTTCCTCGTCGTCGAGACCGCGGACCGTCGCCTCCTCCAACCGGGTCCAGATGTCCTCGACCTGCGCCCGCAACGCCTGGCTGGCCGCGGTCGGTTCGATCACCACCACACGCCGGTCGTCCTGGCTCGGCCGCCGCCGGACGAAGCCCGCGCGTTCGAGCCGCTGCACGGTGCGCGTCATGGTGGCCGAGTCCGAGCCGAGCACCGCGATCAGGTCGACCTGGCGCTGCGGCCCCGCGGCCCACAGGTGCATCATCAGCAGCTCCTGGCCCGGGTGCAGGCCCACCTTCCGGAGTAGCTGTCCGGCCAGCATGCGGTGCAGCCGGGCGACACGGAAGATCGCGTGGCTGACCGTTCCCGCCGCCGTGGGCACCGCGGTGTGCTCCATCCGCCCAGGTTAGCCGGAATAACGGCGACGGTTTACCTGTTCGGACAGGCAACCCACCGAGGAGACAGCACGATGAGCGACTTCAACACGCAGGTGATCGAGGAGTTCCGCCAGAACGAAGGCCGCGTCGGCGGTCCGTTCGCGGGCGCTCCGCTCCTGCTGCTGCACCACGTCGGCGCCCGCAGCGGCCGCGCGCAGATCAGCCCGCTGATGTACCTGGCTGACGACAGCCGGTACCTGGTGTTCGCCTCGAACGGCGGCGCCGACCAGCACCCCGCCTGGTACCACAACCTCAGGGCGAAGCCGGACACCGAAATCGAGGTCGGCACGGACAGGTTCGCCGTGCGCGCCGAGGAAATGACCGGCACCGAGCGCGACGAGCTGTACGCCCGTCAAGCCGAGCTGTACCCCGGGTTCGCCAAGTACCAGGAGGGCACCAGCCGCGTCATCCCGGTGGTCGCGCTGTCCCCCCGCGCCTGAGCGGCCCTCAGTCCAAGCAGAACTCGTTGCCCTCGATGTCCTGCATGACGATGCACGACTCGTTTTCCTCGTCGGCGTACAGCACGCGCTCCTGGACCGCGCCGAGTGCGGTCAGTCGCGCGGACTCGGCTTCGAGGGCGGCGAGCCGCTCGGCACCCACGAGGCCGGTGCCCACCCGCACGCACAGGTGCACCCGGTTCTTGACGACCTTGCCCTCGGGCACGCGCTGGAAGTACAGCCGTGGTCCCACGCCCGAGGGGTCGACGCAGGCCGACGCCGGGCCCTCCGACGGCGATGGCTCGTACCCGAGCACCTCGCACCAGAACCGGGCGAGGCGGTCGGGATCGGCGCAGTCGAAGGTGACCTGGAACTGTTTGATCGACGCCATGGGGCCCACCCTAATGACGCGGGCAACCGGTCCGGGGTCAGGGCGCGGGTTCCAGGTGCACCACCTTCATCTGGGTCATCTCGTCGAGCAGTTCCGGGCCGTAGCCGAAACCGCTGCCGCTGACGCCCCTCGGCTCGGCCGCGCCGCCCGGGGCACCGCCGAACACCGAGTTCACCTTCACCGTGCCCGCGGGCAGTTCCCGCCACGCCCGCTGCGCGTTCGCCATCGAGCGGGTCAGCACGGTGGCCGCGAGCCCGTACTCGCCGGTGGCCGCCTCCGCCATGCCCTCGTCGAAGTCGCGCACCACCTGCACCGGCGCGACCGGCCCGAAGGTCTCCTCCCGCATCACCAGCAGGTCGGCGGTGCAGCCGGTGAGCACGGTCGCCGGGTACTGCGGTCCGGCCGGCGCGTCGCCGCCGACGAGCAGCTGGGCGCCGTTGGCCACCGCGTCGCGGACGTGCGCGTCGACCTTGTCCCGCTGCCGGTTGTCCACCAGCGGCAGCAGTCCGCGCGTGCGGGCCTCCACCGCCAGTGCCGCCACGAACTCCTCGGCCACCTCCTGGTGCACGTAGATCCGTTCCACCGAGACGCAGATCTGGCCCGAGTTGGCGAAGGCACCCAGCGCGGCCTGCCCGGCCGCCCAGGCCGGGTCCACATCCCCGTCGACGACCAGCGGGTCGTTGCCGCCGTTCTCCAGCAGCGCCTTGGCCCCGGTGCGGGCGCAGGCCAGCGCGATCGCCCGGCCCGCCTCCACGCTGCCGACGTGCGCGACCAGGTCCACCCCGCGGTGCCCGGCCAGTTCCGCCCCGACCAGGCCGTCGCCGGGCACGGTCTGCAGCACACCGTCCGGCAGGCATTCGGCGAGGATCTCGCCGAGCAGCGCGCCGGTCATCGGCGACCGCTCGCTCGGCTTGTGCACCACCGTGTTCCCGGTGACCAGCGCCGCGCCGATGAGGCCGCAGGCGACCGCGACCGGGTCGTTCCACGGCGTCAGCGCGACCACCACGCCGCGTGGCTCGGGCACCATGAAGTCGGTCGCCGAGATGTCCCCGCGCAGGGTGGCACCCCGGTGGACCGGACCGAGTTCGGCGTACTGCTCCAGCGTGCCCGCGCCCGCGAGCACGCCCTCGGCGGCCTCGGCTTCGAGGCGCCCGGTGTCGGTTTCGTTGGCCTTGGCGAGTTCGCCGACCCGCGCTCGCAGCGCGGCACCCGCCTGCCGGAGCGCCGCGCCGCGTTCGGCGGCGGGCGTCGCGGCCCAGGCTCGCTGCGCCTGCCTCGCGGTGGCGATCGTCGCGGCGGTTTCGGGCATGGGGTGCCTCCTCATCGGGTCGGGATGCCGATGCCCCGGCACGTGAACCCGTGCCGGGCCAGTGCGTCGGCGTCGAGCAGGTTGCGGGTGTCCACCACGGCGGCCCGGTCGGTGAGCTGGGCCAGTTGCGCCCAGTCGAGGTCGCGGAAGTCGGGCCATTCGGTGAGCACCACCAGTACCGCGGCGTCCTTGGCGACCAGCAGCGGGTCGTCGACCACGTGCACGTCCGGGATCGAGCCGCCCTTGGCCGCGGGCACCGCGGGGTCGTAGCCGGTGAGCACCGCGCCACGCGCGGCGAGCCGGGCGGCGATGGCCAGCGCGGGTGAATCGCGCAGATCGTCGGTGCCCGCCTTGAAGGTCAGGCCGAGCAGGCCGATCCGCTGGCCGGCGGGTGAGCCGTAGGGCGAGCCGGTCAGCACCTCCTGGATCTTGTGGACCACGCGCTCGTGCTGCACGGCGTTCGTGCGCTCGGCCGCGCTCAGCAGGCCGAACCGCAGGCCGCGGTCACGCGCGGACCGGCGCAGCGCGGCGACGTCCTTGGGCAGGCAGGAGCCGCCCCAGCCGGGGCCGGGGCGCAGGAACGCCGGGCCGATCCGGTCGTCAAGGCCCATCGTCCTGGTCACCTGCCGCACGTCGGCGCCGACCTGCTCGCACAGCTCGGCCAGTTCGTTGGCGTAGGACAACTTCACCGCGAGGAAGGCGTTGCTGGCGTACTTGCCCAGTTCCGCGCTCGCCGGATCGGTGCGCAGGACCGGCGCGTCGAACGCCGAGTACAGCGCCTCCACCCGGTCCGCGCCCGCGTCCCCGCCGATCACGATCCGGTCCGGCTCCAGGAAGTCCCGCACGGCGAAGCCCTCGCGGAGGAACTCCGGATTGCTCACCGCCGGGAGGTCGTCGCGCCCGGTCAGCTCGGGCACGCGGGCCGTGGTGCCCACCGGGACCGTCGACTTCAGCACCAGCACGGTGCCGGGGCGCAGCAGCCCGCCGAGTTCGCGCAGCACCGACTCCAGTGCCCGCAGATCGGCTCGGCCGCGCTCCCCCATCGGGGTCGCCACGCAGACGAAGACCACGTCGGCGTCCCGGAGTCCGGCGATCTCGGTGGTGAACCGCAGGCGCTCGGTGCGCAGCCCTTCGGCGAGCAGTTCCGGCAGCCGCGGTTCGCTGATCGGCACCTCGCCGCGGCGTAGTGCGTCCACCTTGGACTCATCGATGTCGGCGCAGCACACCCGGTGCCCGAGGTGCGCCAGGCAGACGGCGGTCGTCAGGCCGACGTAACCGGCACCGACCACGCCGAGAGAAAGCTCAGCCATCGCGTTTCCCTCCCAGTGCCTGCCGCGTCGCGGACAGCACGTCGGGTACCTCGATCTTCAGCAGCCCGGGGTCCGGGCGGTCGGCGAACGGGTTGCCGGTGGTGCCCGCCCACAGCACGATGTGCCGCTCCTGGTCGGGCGGTCCCCAGCGCGCGGGTGCGGTCGGCCCGAACAACAGCACCGAGGCGGTCCCGCAGGCGGACGCCAGGTGCGCCACGCCGGTGTCCCCGCAGACCACCAGTGCCGCGTCGGCGATCAGCGCGGTGAGCGCGCGCAGACCGGTCCGCCCGGCGAAGACCGCGCCCTCACCGAGCCCGGCGCCGGCGGCCACCTCACGGGCGAGATCCCGTTCGGCCGCCGAACCGGTGATCACCACCCGGTGCCCGGCGGCCGCCAGTTCCCTGGCCACGGTGGAAAAGCGGGCCGGTGGCCAGCGGCGGGCCGGGAAGGCCGCACCGGGGTGGACCACCACCGCGCCGGGTACCGGGCTCGATTCGGCCGGGCGGCCGATCCGCAGCTCGCCCGGATCGGCGTCGATCCCGTAGTAGGACAGCAACCGGCACCAGCGCTCCCGTTCCGGCAGTTCCTCGGTCCACTGTGGACCTCGATACCGCGGGAAGTCGGGGTGCGCGTGGGTCATCACCGGCGATTCACCGGCCACCGCGGCGAGGTCGGCCAGGCTTTCCGGCCCGCTGCCGTGCAGGTTGACCAGCAGCGTCGGCCGTTCTTCCGGCGCCTTCAGGGCACCGAGACCGGGAACCGGGACCAGGTCGTCCACCGCGTCGAGCAGTGGGACCAGTTCGCGGAGCGGCTCGGGCGCGGCCAGCGTGATCCGCTCGTCCGGGAACGCCCGGCGCAGCCCGCGCAGCGCGGGCACGGCGACCAGCAGGTCACCGAGCCCGAGCGCGCGCAGGACGAGGATTCCGCTCATGGCCAGGAGGACTCTTCGTCCGAGCAGACCACGAGTTCCCGCACCTGCGAACCGGTGGGCTGGCTGAGCGCGAACACCACGGTCCGCGCCACGTCCTCCGGCCGGTTCAGCTTGGCGTCGGCCGGTGGCTTGTACCGGTCCTCGCGGGTGTCGAAGAAGGCGGTGTGCATGCCGCCCGGCACCAGCAGGGTCACGCCGACCCGGCCGGCCAGTTCCGCGGCCAGCGCCCTGGTGAAGCCGACCACGCCGAACTTCGCCGCGCAGTAGGCCGTGGCGTCGCTGACCGCCTTGATGCCCAGCGTCGAGGCGACGGTGACCACCGTGCCGCCCGAGCGTTCCAGGTGCGGCAGCGCCGCCCGCACCACCGCGGCGGTGCCGAACAGGTTGACCCGGACCACGTTCTCCCAGGTGTCCGCGGGCACCGAGTCCAGCGTGCCGGGGATGTCCATGCCCGCCGCGGTGAACACCGCGTCGAGCCCGCCCGCCTCCTCGGCCAGCTGCTGCACCGCCCGCGTGGTGGCTTCGGTGTCGGTGACGTCGACCTGGACGTACGGCACGTCGGCGGCGGGTGCGTTGCGGTCGAGCACGAGCGGCCTGCCGCCCGCCTCCCGCACGGCCGCCACGGTGGCGGCACCGAGCCCGGACGCACCGCCGGAGATCAGCACGTTGCCCAGTTCTGTCATGGTCCTCCTCCTCATCGGGTGACCAGTCGCGTGGTCGAGTAGCCGTCGAGCACCGGGACCAGCACGACCTCACCGCCGTGCCGCCGGACCACCGGGGCTTCGGGCAGGTCCGCTTCGGCGTAGTCCCCGCCCTTGACCCACACGTCCGGCGCGAGCCGGTCGAGCAGCCGTTCCGGGGTCTGTTCGTCGAACACCACCACCGCGTCCACCGCGGCCAGCCCGTTCAGCAGCCGCGCCCGGTCGGGCGCGGACAGGATCGGCCGGGTCTCGCCCTTGAGCCGCCGGACGGATTCGTCGGAATTGAGGCAGACGACGAGCGCGTCGCCCATCGCGCGGGCCTGCTCCAGCAAGGTCAGGTGACCCGGGTGCAGCAGGTCGAAGCAGCCGCCGGTGGCGACCAGCCTGCCGCCGCGCGCCTTGACCTTCGCCGCCAGCGCGAAGGCCGACGGGTCGCCCGCCCTCGGCGCCGGGAGCGCGGGTGGGGTCTCCGAGAGCGAACTGGCCGCACCCGCCGCCACGAACCTGGCCGCGGCTTCGACCGCGAGGTCCACGGCTTCGGCGGTGCTCGCGCCGTCGTAGAGCGCCGCCGCGGCCGCGCTGGAGAACCGGTCTCCCGCACCGCAGGTGTCGGGGCGCACCGCGGCGGACACACGGCACCCGTCGGGCACCACGGCCATCCGGGTCTGCTGGCCATCGGCCAGCACCGCACCGTCCGCGCCGAGCGTCACCGCGACGGCCTCGGCGGCCCACGCCACGCGCAGGGTCCGCGCCAGTTCGTCGGGCGGCCGCTTCTCACCGGCGAACCGCACGGCTTCGCTGTCGTTGGGCGTGGCCAGCCGGCACCCGCGCACGGGCTGCGAGCCGCGCGGGTGCGGATCCCACACCACCGGCACCCGGCGCGCGGCTTCGGCGAGCTGACGGCGGATGAAGCCGTTGCTCGCGACCCCGCGGCCGTAGTCGGCGACCAGCACGCCCGAGGCGCTGCGCAGCAGGTCGGCGAGCCCGCGGTGCGAGCGGAGATCGATCAGCCGCCCGTCGCCCTCGTCGAGCCGGGTGATCGGCTGACCACCCGCGCGGATCCGCTTCTTGCTCGGCGTGCCGCCGTCCAGCGGCAGCGCGAGCACCTCGACCTCGTTGCGCAGCAACGCTTGCAGCCGCTCCCCCGCTTCGTCGTCGCCGAGCGCGGTGAGCAGCACGACCTCCGAGGTGGACCGCGCGGCGAGCTTGGCGGCCAGGCCGGCACCGCCGGCGCGGTGCCATTCACGCACCACGTCCACCACCGGCACCGGCGCTTCCGGGCACAGCCGGTCGGCGGTGCCGTCCACGTCGATGTCGAGCAGGGTGTCGCCGACGACGACCAGTGGGCCGCGGGTCACGCGACCATGCCTTCCACGCCGATGGCCCGGTCGAAGGCGGCGCACAGCGTGTGCACGATCGCCAGGTGGGCTTCCTGCACGGTCGCGGTGGATTCGGCCTCCACCGCGATGGCGTCGTCGCACAGCGCGGCGAGGCTGTTGGGCAGCGGGCCGGTCAGCGCCCAGGTGGTCAGGCCCTCGTCGTGCGCGGTCTTGGCCGCGGCGCAGACGTTCTGGCTGCGGCCGCTGGTGGACAGCAGCACCAGCACGTCGCCGGGACGGCCGTGTGCCTGCACCTGCCGGGCGAACAGCTCCTGCTCGCCGTAGTCGTTGACGATCGCCGTGCCCGCCGAGGTGTCGGCGTGCAGCGCGATGGCCGAGAACGGCCGCCGGTCGTGCAGGTACTTGCCGACCAGCTCGCCGGTGAGGTGCTGGGCCTCCGCCGCGCTGCCGCCGTTGCCCGCGGCCAGCAGTCTGCCGCCGGAGCCGAGCACCGTGGCGAGGTGCCGCCCCCACCGGTCGATCTTCGGGGCCGCCGCGTTCAGCCGCCCCAGCGCTTCACTGAGCGCCGTGAAATGTTCCGTGATCACGCTGCACCTCCCGTGTGCTCCAACTCGTTGGCCTCCGCCGCTTCCCGCAACCGCCGCACCGCGTCGAGCACCTCTTCCGCGTCCACCCGGTTCAGGCACGGGTGCCCGTCGATCGGGCAGTGCCGCGCCCGGCTGCCCCGGCAGGCCGCCGCCTGGTCGCCGAGCAGCACCACCGGCACGCCGTAGGGCGCCCACCTCGCGGCGGGTACGACCGGCGCGAACAGCGAGACCACCGGCGTGCGCACCGCGGCGGCGAGGTGGGCGGGCCCGGTGTTGGGCGCGACCACCACCGCGGCGCCGGCGAGCACGGCGGCGAGGCCGCGCAGGTCGGTCCGGCCGGTGAGGTCCAGCGCGCCGGGGCAGGTGATCCGCCGCGTCAGCTCGGCGTCCGCGGGTCCTCCGGTGACGACCACGCGGTAGCCGTGTTCGACCAGCAGCCGCACGGCCGCGGCGTACTGGTCCACGCCCCATTCGCGGGCGGGCGCCGTCGCGGCCGGGTGGACCACGACGTACCCGGGTTCGCCGACCAGGTCGGACACGTCGGGCAGCGGACCGGTGATCGCCAGCTTGCCGTCGTCACCGGGCGGCAGGCGGAAACCGGCGGCCTCGGCCAGTGACAGGGCGCGCTCGGGTTCGGGGATGTCACCGTCACCCTCGCCGTCACCTTCGCCGTCACCCTCGATGCGGTGGCGAAGATCGAGCAGGGCGCCCGGGTAGTCCTCGCTGATCGCGCCGATCCACCCGACGCCTGCCTCCCGCAGCGCCAGCGCCATCGGCAACGGCGACTGGTGGAACGAGGTGAAGATCAGGGCCCGGTCCGCGCGCACCTCGCGGATGCGGTCGCGGAAGGCCGTCATGTCCGCCGCGGTGATCGCGGGTGGTTCCGGGTCGATCCACGGCGCGCACCACTCGAGTACCCGGTCCACACCGGGCAGCAACTCGGCGGCGGCGCGACCACGCGGTCCGGCCAGGAACGTCACCTCATCGGCCTCGGCGGCCACGGCACGGACGGCGGGCCCGGCGAGCAGGACGTCGCCGAGGTTGTCCGACCGGACCACGAGCACGCGCCCGCTCACGGACGACTCCCCGCGAAGGCCAGCGCGACGGCGTCGTCCACGGTGTCCGCGACCCGGGCGTACCGGCGCGCGTGCTCGATCTCCTCGGGCTTGGTCTTCTCGGTGGGCACGAGGATCGCCTGCGCTCCGGCGGCGAGCGCGGCCTGCACGTCGGAGCCGATGTCGCCGATCACCACGCACTGCGCCACCGGCACCCCCAGGTCCTGCGCGGCCTGTTCCACCAGGCCCGGCTGGGGTTTGCGGCAGGAGCAGCTGTCCGCGTCGCGGTGCACGCAGACCTGCCAGGTGTCGAACGGGCCGAGCAGTTCGTCCACTTTGGCGTTCACCTCGGCCAGCTGCTCCGGGGTGATCAGCCCGTGTGCCACGCCGGACTGGTTGCTGACCACGCCCACCCGCACCCCGCGGGAACGCAGGCGCCGCAACGCTTCTTCGACCCCCGGCATGGGTTTGACCTGATCGGCGTCGGCCAGGTAGGGCACGTCGGTGATCAGCGTGTCGTCGCGGTCGAACAGGACGGCGGCCGGTCCGCGATCCGCGCGGACGCGGACCTCTCCGGCCAGCCGGTGCGCGCAGGCGACCGGCGGGATGAGCACGCTGGTCACCAGCATCCGCGCGATCTCGCCGGGGGTGCGCGGGCCCGGCAGGATCCGGCGCAGGGCGAAATCCGCGGTCAGGCCCAGCCAGGCACCGGCGGTGAACCTGGCCCACCGCCACCGCCCGGTCCCGGCGAGGCCGAGCGTCGCGGCGGCGAGCGCGGTGGTCAGCGCGTGCTTGCCCAGCCTGCCGGGGCCCTCACCGGTGTCCTTGCGCCAGTCGCGGCCGAACTTGGCGCGCATCAAGGCGTTGTCGGCGTTCCCGCGTTGCGCGCGGACACTGGCGAAGAAGTCGGCCTGGCGGGCGGGGTGGATGGTGACGCGCTGGCCGCGTTCCAGCCGGTAGCCCGCGTGTTCGGCCCGCAGGGCGAGGTCGGCGTCTTCGCGGAATGCACGGGGGAACCGCTCGTCGAAGCCGCCGATGGCGATCAGCACTTCACGGCGGTAAGCCATGTCCGCGGTGATCCACCGGGCGGTGGCGAGGCCCGCGGTGCCGCGCTCGTCATCGGTGGGACGGCGATCCGGCGGCAACGGCACCTGGATCCGGCCCTGCGAGGCGTCGATCTCCGGACGCAGGTCTTCGACGAGCAGGCGGCGCCAGTCGGCGGGCACGCGCACATCGTCGTCGAGGAAGGCGACCCACTCGGTGCTCGCGGCCTGCCAGCCCAGGTTCCGCGCCCCCGCCGGACCGCGCCCGCCGCTGCGCAGCACCCGGACGGGCAACCGCAGACCGGGCAGGTCCAGTTCCTCGCCGCCGGGCCGGTCGTCGACCACGATGATCTCCGCGGGCGCCGGGCCGTCACCGTGGTCCAGTCCGCTGAGGAGGGTCCGCAGCGCGGGGCGCCCGACGGTCGGGATCACCACGGTGTAGGCGGTCATACCGCCCTCCGCACCACGAACGGGCCGATCGCGAGCAGGTCCACCGGACTGGAGCCGAAGCACTCCAGCGCGTCCCGCGGATCGTCGACCATCGGCCGTCCCGCGGTGTTCAAGCTGGTGTTGACCACCACCGGCAAGCCGGTCCGCTCGGCGAAGGAGGCCAGCATCCTGGCCAGCAACGGTTTCTCCGCCGCGTCGACGGTCTGGATGCGGGCCGTGCCGTCCACGTGGGTCACCGCGGGCAGCCGCTCCGCCCACTCCGGCGCGACCTGGTGCACGAAGAGCATGTACGGGCTCGGCAGCGGGCCGCCGCTGAAGATCTCCCCGGCGCGCTCGGCCAGCACCATCGGCGCGACCGGGCGGAACTGCTCGCGCCCCTTGACGTCGTTGAGCCGCTCCAGGTTCGCCTTGTGCCCGGGGTGCGCCATCAGCGACCGGTGGCCCAGCGCTCGCGGCCCGAACTCGGCCCGGCCCTGGAACCACGCGACGATCCGGTCGTCGGCCAGTGCTTCGGCCACCGCTTCGGCCACGTCGTCAGGGCGCTCGTACTTGACCCCGGCGCGGTCGAGCCAGTCCTGCAACTCACTGTCACTCCAGCCGCGGCCGAGATCCGCGCCGGACATGGGTTCCAGCCGCTCCCCCGCCTCCGCGGCCAGGTGCAGCGCCGCGCCGAGCGCGGTGCCCGAGTCACCGGAGGCCGGTTGCACCCAGATGTCCTCGAACGGGCTTTCGGTGTACAGGCGGCTGTTCGCCACGCAGTTGAGCGCGATGCCGCCCGCCAGCGTGAGCCGGGTCTGCCCGGTCTGGTCGTGCAGCCAGCTCGCCAGTTCCAGCAGGACGTCTTCGAGTCGCTTTTGGACAGTGGAGGCCAGGTCGGCGTGCACCTGCTCGAACTCGCCGGTACGCCGGGGCGCGAATGATTCCCAGTCCACCGGCTCGGTGCGGAAACCGCCGTCACCGGTGGTGTGCACCAGTTCGCGGAACTCCGGCTCGAAGCGCGGGGTGCCGTAGGAGGCCAGTGCCATCACCTTGTACTCGTCACTGGATCGGGCGAAGCCGAGGTGCTCGGTCAGGTCCTCGTAGAGCAGGCCGAGCGAGTGCGGCAGTTGCTGGGTGGCCCACTCCACCAGCTTGCCGTCGCGGTATTCACCGGCAAGGTAGGAGATGTTCTCCCCGCGGCCATCGGCGACCAGTACCGCCGAATCCCCGAACGGCGCCGCGAGTCCGGTCGAGGCCGCGTGGGCGACGTGGTGACGGACGAAACGGACGATGTTCGGATCCAGGCCGGGCAGCACGGTTTTGAGGAACTTCGGGGCCCGCTGCGCATAGGTGGTGCGCAGTTCCTCCCACGAGGGGTCGAGCCCGCCCAGGCTGTGGTCCACCATCGAGGGGTCGTAGGAGTAGCCGACCGCGTCCAGTTCGGACTCGTCGATCCCGGCCTGCTCCAGGCACCAGCGCGCGGCCTGTTCCGGTAGTTCCCAAGCGGCGAAGGGCACCGGCCGCTTGCCGTGCTTGCGACGGCTGAACCGTTCCTCCTCCGCCGCGGCCACCACCTTGCCATCGACCACGAGTGCCGCCGCGGGGTCGTGGAACACGGCGTTGATCCCGAGTATCCGCACCCGGTCACCTCCAGTGAATCGCTGGCATCTCTCTCTGTATCGCTACCCGCTGAAGCGACTCTCAAACGATTTCCTGCGCCTTCTCGCTGTCCGGGCGGTCAGTCGGCTACTGCTTGAAGCGACTCTCCCGGGAAACGCAGGGCAGGGCCGGTCCACCGGGGGCGGACCGGCCCTGCTGGGTGAACGCGGGGAATCAGTTGTCCGAACCCGCCAGCATGGCGGCGGGGGCACTGGCGGACAGCACGTTCGAATACACCCGGAGCGTGTCCGCGGCGATGCGGTCCCACGAATACCGGGCGGAGGCCCGATCGGTGCCCGCGGCGCCGTAGGCCTCCCGGGTCACCGGATCCGCCAGCAGCTCACGGATCTTGGCCGCCAGCGGTCCCGGCTGCCGTGGTGGCACCAGTGCACCGGTGAACCCGTCCACCACCGTGTCGGTCAGCCCGCCGACCGCGGAGGCCACCACCGGGACACCGCAGGCCATGGCTTCGAGCGGCACGATGCCGAACGGCTCGTACCACGGCGTGCAGAGCACCAGGTCCGCCGAGCGCATCAAGGCGGGCATTTCGTCGCGGGAAACCGCGCCACGCAGGTGCACCCGGTCGGCCACGCCCATGCGCTGGGCGAACCAGCGCAGGCGGTTGGCTTCTTCGTTGTGGTCGTCGGAACCGCCGGCGATCACCAGCTCGGTGTCCGGGATGGCGCGCAGCGCGGCGATCGCGGTGGAGAAACCCTTGCGGGGCACCAATCTGCCCACCGCCACCAGTCGATGCGGTGCACCCTTCTCCTCCGCGGGGCCGGTGGGGGTGAACCGTTCCAGGTCCACTCCGCACGGCACCACCGAGATCGCCGAACGGGGCACGCCCATCCGGATCAGCTCGAAGACCTCGTCCGAACAGGTCGCGGCGATCCGCGCGGCGTGCTTGCCCACCATGCGCTCGATGCGCACGCGATCGGGCGGGCTGGTGTCCGCCTCACCCTGGTGCCGCCGCTTCACCACGCCGAGCGCGTGAAAGGTCTGAACCACTGGCACTCCGGCGGACTTGGCCGCCAGCACCGAAGCCAGCCCGGACATCCAGAAGTGCGCGTGCACCACCTCCGGCGGCTCGGCCAGCCAGTCCTGTTCCAGGCGCAGCGCGAAGTCGTTCATGTACGGCAGCAGATCGTCCTTCGGCACCGGCTTCTCCGGCCCGGCGGTGATGTGGCGCACCGCCACCCCGCTCGGGGTGACCACTTCGTCCGGCTGGTCCCTATCGTCGCGCCGCGTGTAGACCGTCACCCGATGGCCCGCCCTGGCCAGCGCCGCCGAAAGCTCGGCCACGTGCAGGTTCTGCCCGCCGGCGTCCACCCCGCCCAGTGCCGCCAACGGATTGGCGTGCTCCGAGACCATCGCGATCCTCATCGGCTACCTCCAGCGAATTCGTTCATGCCATCACCCGGCCGAAGAGCGTGTCCCAGTTGTGCAGGAACGCTTCGAGGCCGTGGGCCGCCAGCGCGTGTTCGCGCGCGGCTTTCCCGGTCGACCGGGCCAGTTCGGGGTCTTCGATCAACCGGCGGATCATCGTGGTCAGCGCGCCGACGTCGGTGGCCACGAGACCGGCCTCCTTCGGCACGGTCACCGCCGCCTCGGTGGTCGCCAGCGCGACCACCGGCATCCCCAGGGTCATGGCTTCGAGCAGGGACAACCCGAGCGAGGTCCACCGCGCGGTGTGCAGGTAGAGCCGTCGCCGGGCCAGTTCCCGGTGCAGGTCGCCGAGCGGCAGGTCACCGATCGGGCGCAGCCGGTCCCCGGCCACGCCGGTGTGCTCGTTCAGCCCGTCCAGCCCCATGCCGAACACGTCGACCGGCGCCGCGCGGCAGAACGCCGGCAGCAGGTCGGTGCCGGTGCGCCTGCCCCGGCGGATCGGCTCGTTGATCACCACGGCCGCGCGTTCCTCGGTGCCGGTGTACAGCTCGCCGGGATCGGGCACGCCGTGCGGGATCACCATCACCGGCGCGTCGCCGGAGTCCCACACCAGCTGGTTGAAGTGGGTGACGTGGACGATCGGGATGGCGCTCTGCCCGGCCAGCGGGTGCCTGGTGTCCGGTACGTCCCCGAGCGGGGTGTTGTGCTCGACGAACACCGCGGGCACGTCCCGGCCCGGCCGCCGGCCCAGCAGCTTCTCGGCGCGGTCGATCTCCTCCGGCCGCTGGAGCACCACGATGTCGACCTCGATGTCGCCGAGTTCGTCGGCGCCCACGTCGAGGACGTTGTCCGGCCACGGGCGGCCTGCCCGTCCGAGCCCCCACGGGCCCCCTTCGGCCAGTTTCGGCAGGAGGTAGGTGTGCTGACCCCGGACGAACGCGTTCATCCAGGAGCCGTGCACATGCCAGGCGAGCACTTTCATGGTCTAAGTAGTTGCCCGCCCGAAGTCACCTAAACACGAGATCGTGAACCGTGTGTGCGGCGCCCTTCGCGGGGTACCCGTGGCCGGTCAAGATCACCGGTTCAGTGCAGGGAGTGGACGTTGCTGATCCGAAGCGATGTCCAGGGACCGGGCATCCGGCGGGTCCGGCGGGGACGCGGGTTCGGCTACCTGACCCCGGACGGGGAGAAGCTCGCCGATCCCGAAGCCCTGGCGAGGATCAAGGGCCTGGTCATCCCGCCCGCGTGGCGGGAGGTGTGGATCTGCCCCGACTGCGACGGGCACATCCAGGCCGTCGGCGTCGACGACGCCGGGCGCCGCCAGTACCTCTACCACGAGCAGTGGCGGCGCGAGCGGGACGAGGAGAAGCACGACCGCGTCCTCGACCTGGCCCGGCGGCTGCCGCGCTGGCGGCAGGCGGTCACCGCCGACCTGGGCACGGCCGGGCTCGGGCGGGAACGGGTGCTGGGTACCGCGCTGCGCCTGCTCGACCGCGGCATCTTCCGCACCGGCGGTGAGGAGTACGCGGAGGAGAACGGCACGCACGGCGTGGCGACGCTGCTGCGCGGGCACGTCCGGCTCAGCGGTGAGGAACTGCGGTTCAGCTACACCGCGAAAGGCGGCGCCCACCGTGCGGTCTCGGTCCGGGACGCACTGCTGGCGAAGTCGGTGAAAGCGTTGCGGCGCAACGACTCCGGCAGCGACCGGCTGCTGGTCTACCGCAACGGCCGGGCGAACTGGCACGAAGTGCGCGCCGAGGACATCAACGAGCGGTTCAAGGAGATGGCGGGCGAGGAATTCACCGCCAAGGACCTGCGCACCTGGAACGCCACCGTGCTGGCGGCCGCCGCGTTCGGCCGCAACGCCGACCGGGTGTCGCAGCGCACCGTCACCGCGGTGATGAAGGAAGTGGCCGAAGCCCTCGGCAACACGCCCGCGGTGGCCAAGGCCTCCTACGTCGATCCGCGTTTGGTCCAGGCGTTCGAAGAGGGCGAAACCATCGAACGGGCGGTGCGGCGAGCCCGTGACCTCGACGACGAGGCCCGCCGGGAAACACTGGAACGCGCGGTCGTCCGGCTGCTGAAACGAAGGGAAAACTCATGACCACAGAACCCGACGCACGCCGGGTGCGCGTGGTGCCCGGCGGCCCGATGCTGGTCGAAGGACCGGTGGAGGTCGAACTGCCCGACGGCACCACCACGCGGTCGGACCGGTTCGTGGTCGCGTTGTGCGCCTGCCGCCGAAGCCGCCGGTTCCCGTTCTGCGACACCAGCCACCGCCCCAAGACCAGGCGGACCTGACCGTCCGGGCATACCCGTTCCCCCGGTTGGGTAAGCACCGGTATGCGTTCCGCACCGAGCATCCGAGCCAGGGCCCTGATCACCGCGATGTGGCTGATGCGCCGCAAGCAGGTGTACGCCGACCCGGAGAAACTCCGCGAAAGCGTGGACAGCGGGCGCCGCCACGACCACGAGGAACCACCCTCGCTGATCTACCGCGGCACCCGCGTCACCCGCACCGACGTGGACGGAACGGCCTGCTACACCATCCGCCCCCAGGCCCTGACCAGCGCCAAGCACGTCCTGTACTGCCACGGCGGCGCCTACGTCCACGAGATCCAGCGGGACCACTGGGAGTTCACCCGGCGGCTGGCGCTGGAGACCGGCGGCGCGGTGACCGTGCCGGTCTACCCGCTCGCCCCCGGCTCCACCTGCGCCGAAACCGTGCCGCTGGTCCGCCGGATCCACGACCGCGTGCTCGGCGACACCGAGCCGCACAGCCGGATCCTGATGGGTGACTCCGCCGGCGGCGCGCTGTCGCTGGTGCTCGCCGAACAGCTCCGCGAACACGGCGCGGACCAGCCCAAGGAGATCGTGCTGCTCTCCCCCTGGCTCGACGCCACCATGACCGACCCGGCCGAGCCCGCACTCGACCGGGTGGACCCGTACCTCAGCGTCCCCGGCCTGCTGGAGGCCGCCCACCTGTACGCGGGCGGCCTCCCCCTCGACGACCCCTGGCTGAGCCCGGTCAACGGCAAGCTCACCGGCCTGGGCAGGCTCAGCCTGTTCATCGGTACCCGGGACGTCCTGCTCGCCGACGCCCGGCGGTTCCGTGACGTCACCGCCGGGCGCGGCATCGACCTGGAGTACTGGGAGTACGAGGGCATGTTCCACGCGTGGATGCTCACCACGCTCGCCGAGGCACGGGACGCCACGCGGCGGATCGTGCACATCGTGCGGCGCTGAGCACCCCGGTCAGGCCGAGAAGCGGAACTGGAGGGCGTCGACCGCCGCGTCGAACTTCTCCTCCATCTCCTTCTCGCTGGCCGCGCCGATCATCATGTCGGCGAGCTCGAAGCTGTAGCTGTCCTGGGCGGGCAGGTCCGAGAGCCGCTGGCCCTCCTCGACGACGAGCTGGATCTGCACGCCCGGGATCTTCCGCTCGATCTCGGCGATCTCCTCGTCGGTGGGCACGCGCTCGACCACGCCGTCCTCGAACCGGCGGTGGTACCACTTGGCCGCGATCGCCCACTCGCCGCGGCGCGGCGGCCGGGCCGGGTCCTTGCCGAGGCCGAGCTGCACCACGCGGTAGTGGTTCGGCACGCCGTCCACGTCCTCGAAGACCTCGGCGTGGGACTGCGAGTGCCGCGGGTTGATCTCCAGCACGGAAACCTGGCTGCTCTCGGGGTGCACGAAGTACTCGATGCTGAAGGTGCCGTGGTCCAGGCCGACCTGCTTCATCACCCGCTGGGCGATTTCGGTCATCCGCGCCTGCGCCTCGTCGGGCAGCTGCGAGGGGTACTGGTGCCGCAGGAACGAGGTGGTGCCCGGGTAGTTGATCGAGTCGAGCACGCCGTAAACCACGACCTCGCCCTGGTAGACGTAGCCCTCCACGGCCGCCTGCACGCCGGTCAGCGCCGCTTCGGCCAGGCACGCCTCGCCGCCGATCTCCGCGATCTCGGGCGGTAGGTCCAGCTGGTCCATCACGAACTGGAACGGCTTGCCCACCCGGCTGATGCCCTCGCGGATCTCCTTGACCGCCGCGGTGAACTCCTGCTCGTCGCCGACGTGGAAAGCCAGCTCCGAACTGAACGACTTCACCGGTTTGAGCCACAGCGGGTAGTCGATCTTCTCCGGCTTCTCCGGTTCGCCCGCCAGGTCCACGATCGCGAACTCGGGGTACTCGTCGATCACCTTGGCCTGTTCCAGCCGGGACCAGTACTTGTGCTCGCACTTGACGATGGCTTCCAGCGGCGCGGACGGCAGGCCGTAGCGCTTGCACAGGATGGGCACCATCGTGCTCACCGGGAAGTCCCAGTAGCCGATGATGGCCCCGATCTCGCCGTCGAACGCGTCCAGCTCCCGTTGCGCCTTCTCCAGCAGGTCCTCGATCGGGATTTCGCCGTGCTGGATGTCCTCGATGGTCAGCACGCCGTGGAAGCGGTAGTCCTCCGCACCCGGAATCCTCCGCAGGGTGCGCTCGTTCGCTTCGTCCAGTCCCAGCACAAAAATATCGATCGCCATATTCCAGCGATACCCTGGCGTCCGGAAACCAAAACGAGGGCCTCACCCAGGCCATTCAGCCGACATAACGCCGTGCAACGGAATTCCGCTGCGATTGCTCCAATTCGAGCAGACCGGCTTCCACCATTTCGGGCACCACCCGGCGCGACCGGAGCACCCAGGGCAACCCGCGCACCGCTTCGGCCACGGCGACAGCGGTGAACCGGTCCCGCGGCGCGGAACCGATCACGTCCACCGAACGGCGCCAGGCACTGCGCACGGGCCGGCGCAGCCACAGCGTCCACAATGTATTCCGGATGCCCAGTTGCCGCCGCCGCCTCGGATCACGGGCCTTCGACGGGGCGTGGTGGATGACGACGTCCTCGGCCCAGCACATCCACCAGCCCGCCGCCGCGAGGTCCAAGGCGAGCAGTTCCTCCTCGCCGCCGAACCACATCTGCCGCGAGAACCCGCCGACCTCTTCGAAGGCGCTCACCCGGAACATCGACAACCCCGCCATCACGCCGAGCAGGGCCGGTCCCGGCAGCCAATCCGGGCCGCGCACGGGCGAGTAGCGCAGTTCCGGCGTGATCGGGTCCTCGGTGAGGTGGGGTTCCACCAGGCAGCGGCCGGTCACCGAAGCCAGCCCGGGGTGCGCGTCCAGCAACTCCGCCGCCCTGGTCAGCGCACCCGGTTGCCAGCGGGTGTCGTCGTCGCAGAACGCGACGTACGGCGTGGTGACCCGGCTGACCGCGAGGTTGCGGCCGAGCGCGCCGAGGTTGCGTTCGGCGCGGATCAGCTCGACTTCCGGGTGGCGCTCGCGGACCGCGTCAGCGGTGCCGTCGCTGGATCCGTTGTCCACCACGATGATCGGCGCCGCGTCCGGCAAGGCGGTCATGTGGTCCAAAGTGTGCAGCAGTTCCCCGCGGCGGTCCCTGGTGATGATCACGACCGTGGTCTTCATGCGCTTCCTTCCAGGAGCCGGACCCGCGCTTCCACCGTCCGTGGCAGGCGCCGTCGTTGCCGCAGCACGCGCGGCAACCGGCGCACGGCACCGGCCAGCGCCCGGGGTGGCGCCGAGAACGTGGCGGTGACGATGTCCTTCGGCGCGCGCCTGAGCCAGGCGATGAGCAGGTTGTTGCGTGCCTCCAGCCGTTGCCTGCGCGCGGCGGGCAGGCGTACCGGCGACGGGTGGTGGTGCGCCACGATGTCCTCGATGTAGCAGAGTTGCCAGCCGCGGGCGGCGAGGTCGTAGGACAGCAGCTTCTCCTCCGCGCCGAAGTGCAGCAGCGGGTCGAATCCGCCGCAGTCCACATAGGCCTGCTTGCGGACGATCGCCGAGCAGGCGAGGAAGCCGAGCACGGCCGGGCCGGGCGTGCCCGCGTCCCGCCCGAGCGGGCTGCCCGCCATCAGCTCGATCACCGGGTCCGGCCGGTTTTCCGGCCCCACCAGTGTTTTCGCGGCGATCAGGCCGAGCCGCGCGTGGCGGTCGAACAACAGCTCGGCCTTGACCAGCGCGTCCGGCGCCCACCAGGAGTCGTCGTCGCTGAACGCGACGTACGGCGTGCGCGCGGCTTCGACGCCGAGGTTGCGCGCGGTGGCGCCCAGGTTCTCCGGCAGGCTGATCAACTGGGCGCCGCCCGCCTTGGCCACGGCCGCGGTGTGGTCGGTGGAGCCGTTGTCCACCACGATCACCGGCGGCTGGGGGCGCAACGCGGACAGTTCCCGCAGCGTGTTCGCCAGCTCGTCGGCCCGGTTGCGGGTCGCGATCACCACCGTCGTCTTCATCGAGTGCCTTTCAACCCGGCGACGAGTTCGGCGAGCAGGGGTTCTCCGGGTGGGCGCTCGTGTCCGGCCGCGCGGGCCCGGCCGCCCTCGGAAAGGCACCAGGACCACCAGCGGTCGAAGGCACCGGGTGCGACCGCGGACGCGGCGTCCACCAGCGCGGGCCAGCCCAGCGCCCTGGCCTGGGCGGAGACCTTCCCGCCGCCGTCGACCGGGTCTACCGCGAGCACCGGGATCCCGGCACGCAGGCCGAACACCAGCCCGTGCAGCCGGGTGGTGACCAGCGCGTCCAACCGGCCCAGCAGCGAGGCGAACTGGTCGGGGGTGGCGCAGTTGCGCCAGTCACGGGTGTCGAGCCGGGTGTCCACCGGCAGGCGGGCGCAGTCGAGGGTGTTGAGCCACTTCCCGAGCGACTCGTGCACCGCGTCGTGCCGCCGTTTCTCGCCGTACTCGCGCTGGCCGGGCGCCAGTGCCACGCCGATGACCGGGGTGTGGCTGGTGCTCGCGGACCACGCGAGGTCCGGCCGGGCGCCGCCGGGCTCGTCGCGGGCGAGCACCTGGTGGAAGCCGGTGACCGCCGGATCGGCCGGATCGATCACCGAGACCCCGACGGCGATGCGCCCGCAGTCCGGGAACCGCTCGTGCAGCCGCCGGACCTGCTCGCCGTGCGCGGGGCCGCAGGCGAAGACCACGTGCGTGTACCGCGCCGGGTCGGCGTCCTCCAGCCGCAGCGCGCCGGGCTGGAACGCCGGGCTCCATGCCGTTTCGCTGTCGATCCCGGCCGAGGTCAGCGCGGTGCGGACGGCGCGGAGGCTCAGCACGTCCCCCGCGGTCGCTTCGCCGTCGAGGAAACTGGGCCAGCCGGTGAGCAGAACACGCATGGCCCCCGCATACCCGGATGATCGCCGGGTACACCCCCGGTATGGACTGGAACTTCACCCGGGCACTGGTGACCGGTGGGGCCGGCTTCGTCGGTTCGCACGTCTGCGCGCGCCTGCTGTCCCGCGGCACGCAGGTGGTCTGCGTGGACAACTTCGCCACCGGCGTCCGCGAGAACCTCCGGGAGCTCCTGGAAACCCCGGGCTTCAGCCTGGTGGAGGCGGACGTGTCCGCGTCGCCCGGCGAGCCGCCCGGTGAGTTCGACCTGGTCCTGCACCTGGCGTGCCCGGCCTCACCGCGCGACTACCTGCGGTTGCCGTTCGAGACGCTGGCCGTCGGTTCCGCCGGGACCGCGTGGGCGCTCGATGTGGCCCGCCGCCACGACGCGCGCTTCCTGCTCGCCTCGACCAGCGAGGTCTACGGCGACCCCGAGCGGCACCCGCAGCGCGAGGACTACTGGGGCAACGTCAACCCGATCGGCCCGCGCAGCGTCTACGACGAGGCCAAGCGCTACGCCGAGGCGTACACGGCGGCCGCGCGGCGGGAGTGGGGCTCGAACACCGCCATCGCCCGCATCTTCAACACCTACGGCCCGAACATGCGGGCGGGCGACGGCCGGATGATCCCCGCGTTCGTCACCCAGGCTCTGCGTGGTGAACCGCTGACCGTGGCCGGCACGGGGCAGCAGACGCGGTCGATCTGCTACGTGGACGACACCGTGACCGGCCTGCTCGCGCTGGCCGCCAGCGGCCACCCGGGACCGGTGAACATCGGCAACCCGCACGAACTGACCGTGCTGGAGATCGCCGAAGAGGTCCTGCGGCTCACCGGCAGCCAGTCGGAGATCGAGTACATCGAGGCCGCCGAGGACGACCCGCGACGGCGCTGCCCGGACATCGGCCTGGCCAAGGCGGAACTCGGCTGGGCGCCGGAGACCGCGCCCGCCGAAGGGCTGCGGCACACGATCAAATGGTTCGCGGAAACAAACCAACTGATCACTTGAACACTGAGCAATATTCGATACGCCCGGGGCCGACTTCGCCAGGTAACGTCTTGATGACATGCGGTCAAGGCGGTGCTGGAGGAGAGCCCCTATGTTGCTAGCGAACAAAAACGCCGTCATTTACGGGGCCGGCGGAGCCATGGGCCGGGCCGTCGCGCGCGCCTTCGCGGACGACGGCGCCACGGTCCACCTCGCCGGTCGTACCGCCGCCCCACTCGAAGCCGTCGCGGCCGAGATCACCGCCGGGGGCGGCACCGCGCACGTCGGCGTGGTCGACGCGCTCGACGAGGCCGCAGTGGACGACCACCTCGACGAGATCGGGCACGTGGACGTGTCGTTCAACCTGATCTCGCACGGCGACGTGCACGGGGTGCCGCTGCTCGACATCGAGCTCGACGACTTCGTGCGGCCGATCCACACCGCGGTGGTGGGCAACTTCCACACCATGCGCTCGGCGGCCCGCCGCATGGTCAAGCAGCAGTCCGGGGTCATCCTGACGCTGACCTCGCCGCCCGCGAAGCTCGTCGGCCCGCTGATGGGCGGCACGGCCGTCGCCGAGTCCGCGATCGAGACCTTCACCCGGTGCCTGGCCGCCGAAATCGGCCTGCACGGCGTCCGCGTGCTCGGCCTGCGCTCGGAAGGGATTCCAGGCGCCTGGGCGGAAGACTGGCACACCAACGTGTTCGACACCCCGGTCGAGGCCACCGACGGCCTGGACCCCGAGGGCCACGCGAACGTGCTCGCGGAACGCACCATGCTGCAGCGGACGCCGACGCTGGCCGAAATGACCTCGGTCGCGGTCTTCCTCGCCTCGGACCGGGCGGCCGCCATGACCGGCACCATCACCAACATGACCTGCGGCTCGGTCCCCGACTGAGCTTCCTGGCATCTTTCTGGCATCGGACACGAATGTGGCTTTCGGAGCGGATTCCGCTCCGAAAGCCACATTCGTGTCCGTCGGTCAAGCATCCACTTTGTGCAGCAGCGCGACCCCGGTGCCGCCGAAGCGCCGGATGCGCGCGGTGGACTTGGTGGCCGACAGGTAGTCGTGCACCGCCCGGCTGCACCCGTCCCAGGCGTCGTAGTCGTCAAGGATGATGATGCCGTCGGCGCGGACGTGCGGGTACAGGTTTTCCAGGCACACCATGGTCGAGTCGTACCAGTCGCCGTCGAGCCGGAGCACGGCGATCGGCTCGCCGTCGTACTGCGGCACGGTGTCGGCGAACCAGCCTTCGTGGACGTGCACCGACGGGAACCCGGATTCCGCCACCAGCGCCCGGAAATCCTCGGCCTTGGTGCGCAGGTTGTCGAAGTACAGCGGATCGTCGGTGGCCGCCTGCCAGGTCATCGCGTCCTCGCCGTCGGTCGGCGTGGCCTGCGGCAGACCGTCCGAAAACGAGTCGTAGAAGTGGTAACTGCGTTCCGGGCCACCGAGCTGCATCATCGCCGCGGCCATGCCGCCCTTCCAGGTACCGCATTCCACGACCGCGCCGTCGAGGTCGCGCAACCGTTCCCGCACCAGCGCGAGGTTGTCGCAGAACAGGTCCTCGGTGATCAGGCTGTAAGCCGAAAACCGGCGGAACAGTTCGAGGTGCTCGGCGTGTTCGGCGGCCGCGTCCTCCCCGGCGGAGAATTGCCGGAGTTTGCGCAGGAATCGCTGCGATTCATACCATGGTGTCATACCCCCAGATTATCAATTCCTGCCCCTGTTCCTCTTCTCCTGGAATTGCCGACGAGGTCCCCGATCGCTTCGGCGAGCACGTCGGCGTGTTTCACCTGGAGGTATTGGTGGGGCGCGTCGTCGAGCGCCCGATGTTCCCCGCGTGGCACGGAAGCGGCCATCGCCGCGTGCATCGCGTGCAGTCCTTCGCGCAGCCCCCGTTCAAGCTCTTCGGAAGCGAACTGCGCCCAATAGGGGTTGCGGCCCATCGCGGTGAACACGATCAGCGGCACGTCCGGCAACGCTCCCCCGGCCCGCAGTTCGCCGTACAGTTCGCTTTCGAAGTTGGCCGTCTCGTCCAGGCCGGTGCGCCAGAGCGCCAGCCGGTTTTCGATCAACGGCTCCAGCACGGCTCGCGGCCATTCGGCGTACAGCTCGGCGAGCGCGGTCCGTGACTGCTCCAATTGCTCCGCGGTCAATTCCGGGATGTCGGCGGACATCTGCTCGTTCAGTTCCGCGGCCTCGGCAGGCAGGTAGTCGAAGATGTCCTCGTGGCCGGGATCCAGCAGCAGCAAGCCGGCCACCTCACCGGGGAACAACTGCGCGTACCGGCGGGCGTAGAAGGCACCCAGCGAGTGACCGGCCAGCACGTACGGCGCCGGGATTTCGGCCGTACGCAACAGATCGCGCAGCTCGGTCGCGACCTCTTCCGCACTGCGAGGCAGCTCCACCGCATCGCTCCAGCCGGTGCCACCGCGGTCGTAGAGCACGCTCGTGGTCAGTTCCGCGGCGCGCTCGTGCACGTTGAGGAACTCCAGCCCGACCAGTCCCGCTCCCGGCAGGAACACCACCGCGGGCCCGCCGTCCCCCGAGCGGTACACGGCGAGCTTCCGCCCGCCGACTTCGTAGTGCGGCCCGAGCGGCGGTCTTCCGGCTTCGTAGGTCACGACTCCACCTTTCGCATGGTTTGAGAACGGTAGCACGGTATGAGATCGTTCCGGCGTGGATACCTTGGAACTTCTGGTGCACCCGGTGCGGTTGCGGATCGTGCACGCCCTGACCGGGGACCGGGCGCTGACCACGGCCGAGCTGTGCGACCGCACCCCGGACGTGTCGAAGGCGACCGTCTACCGGCACGTCAGCCTGCTGGCCGACGCCGGGGTGCTCGAAGTGGACGGTGAGACGCGCGTGCGGGGCGCGGTCGAGCGGCGGTACCGGCTCAGCCGCGAGCGGGCGGTGATCGACGCCGTGGTCACGCCGGAGGAGCACCGGCGGGGGTTCGCCGTCGCGATGACGATCCTGATCGCCGAGTTCAACGCCTACCTCGATCGCGAGCACGCCGATCCGGCGGCCGACTCGGTCGGCTACCGCCAGCACGCGATCTGGCTCGACCCGGCCGAACTCGCCGAGCTCATCACCGGCCTGCGGCAGGCGATCGTGCCGCACCTGCGCCACGATCCCGCGCCGGACCGGACGCAGTACCTGCTCAGCCCGATCCTCTTCCCCATCGAGGACGCCGCCGATGAACGCTGACGAGTTCACCGCGCTGGCCGAACAGCACCGCCGTGAGCTGCGCGTGCACTGCTACCGGATGCTCGGCTCGTTCGACGAAGCCGAAGACCTGGTGCAGGAGACCTTCCTGCGCGCGTGGCGGGGTATCGACGGTTTCGAGGGCCGCTCGACCGCGCGGGCGTGGCTGTACAAGATCGCCACGAACGCCTGCCTCGACGTGCTCGCGGGCCGGTCGCGCCGGGTGCTCCCCCACCACCGCACCGGCCCGTCGGATCCGCGGGTCTCATTCGACGAGCGCCACGACATCCCTTGGCTGCAACCGTTTCCCGACCGATTGTGGGAGCCCGTCGCGCCGGTCGACGACGAACCGGACGCGGCGGTGGTCGCCGGGGAGACCATCGAACTGGCGTTCCTGGCCGCGCTGCAGCACCTGCCACCCCGCCAGCGCGCCGCGTTGCTCCTACGCGACCTGCTCGGCTGGCCTGCCAAGGAGGTGGCGGCCCAGCTGGACACCGGGGTGGCCGCGGTCAACAGCGCGCTGCAACGAGCACGGGCCACGCTGCGAGAGCACCTGCCCGAGCGGCGGTCGGAGTGGCCGCGGCCGACCGAGCGCGAACGGGCCGTGCTGCGCAAGTACGTCGACGCGGTGGAGCGCGCCGACCTGGCAGCTGTCGCCGAAATGCTGGCCGAGGACGTGCGGACCACCATGCCGCCGTGGCCGATGTGGCTGCTCGGACGCGACGCGGTGCTCGCCGCGCTGACCGAAAGCTGGGATCCCGCCTCGCCCGAGTACATCGGCCGGTTCCGGATGTTGCTGATCGGCGCCAACCACCAGCCCGCCGTCGCGGGATATCTCCGGCGCCCTGGTGCGCCCGACTTCCGGCCGTTCGCGATCTCCGTGCTGCGGATCGAGGGCGACCAGGTGACCGAGGCCGACGCCTTCCACGACGCCGGCCTCTTCCCGGCGTTCGGCCTGCCGGAGAAATTGCCCGCGGACCGATGAGTCCGGGGCGCCGCGGTCGTCTCAACGCGGGTCAGCCCACCAACGAGGAGGCAGTTCGTGAGCAAGCTCCTGTATTCGGCCACCATGTCGCTCGACGGGTTCATCGCCGGTCCCGGCGGCGACCTGTCGTGGCTGACCGCGCACGCCGGGCCGGATCCCACGGTCGACGCCCTGATCCCGCAGGTCGGCGCGCTGCTGGTGGGGAACCGGACCTACCGCGGTGACGACCCGCACCGCGACGACCCGGAGAAGGCGGGCGAGGCGTTCGGCGGCGGGTGGTCGGGTCCGCAGGTCGTGCTGACCCACCACATCCCGGCGGTCCCCGTCCCCGATGTCACCTTCGCCGACGACCTCGGCAAGGCCGTCGCGCTGGCGAAGGCGGCCGCGGACGGCAAGTACGTCAACGTGCTCGGCGCCGACGTGGCCCGGCAGTGCCTCGCCGCCGGTGAACTCGACGAGGTGCTGGTGTTCGTCGCGCCGGTGCTGCTCGGCGACGGGATCCGCCTGTTCGACCACCCCGGCGCCACGCTCGTCCGGCTGGAGCACGTCGGCCCGGCGCCCCTGTGGTTCCGCGTGGTCCGCTAGCGGAACTCGGCACGCCCGCGGAACGACCTGACCGGCATGGGCCCGACGCGCAGTTACCCGTTCCGCGATCCGCACCGGCTCGACCTCGAACCGGAGTACGCCGAACTCCGTGAGCACGAACCGCTGAGCCGCGTCCGCCTGCCCCACGGAGGGGACGCGTGGCTGGCCGTGCGCGACGAGCACGTGCGCTCGGTGCTCGCCGACCCGCGGTTCAGCCGCGCGGCCCTGCTCGGGCGGGACGTGCCGCGCACCTCGCCGCGCCGGCTGACCGATCCGACCCTGCACACCATGGACCCGCCCGAGCACAACCGGCTGCGGCGGCTGGTGGCGGCCGCGTTCACCCCGCGCCGGCTCGAACTGCTCACCGCGCAGGCGCAGCGGGTCACCGACGAGCTGATCGACCGGCTCGAGGCGGCGGGACCGCCCGCCGATCTGGTCGGCGGGCTGGCGGTGCCGTTGCCGGTCACGATGATCTGCCACCTGCTCGGCGTGCCGCTGGCCGACCGCGACCGGTTCACCGGCTGGATCGACGTCGCGCTGGCCACCACGGCGTTCAGCCCGGAGGAGATCCACGAGGCGTTCGCGCGGTTGAAGCAGTACCTGGCGTCGCTGGTCGCGCTGCGCCGCGAGGAACCGGCGGACGACCTGCTCAGCGCGCTGGTCAAGGGACCGCTCAGCCATGACGAACTGGTGGTGCTCGGGGTGACGCTGCTCTACGCGGGACTCGAGACGACGTCCAACCACATCGGCAACTTCGCCTACACGCTACTGACGCATCCGCGGCAGTTCGCCGCGCTGGTGGCCGAGCCCGGGCTGCTCGACTCCGCGATCGAGGAGCTGCTGCGGTTCACCCCTACGGTGACCTCGGGCGGCTTCACCCGCATCGCCACCGAGGACGTCGCACTGGGCGGTGTGGTCGTCCGTGCCGGCGAGGCGGTGCTGGTGCAGATCGACGCGGCGAACCGGGATCCGCACCGGCACGCGTGCCCCGATGACCTGGACCTGGCGCGGAAACCCAACCCGCACCTGGCGTTCGGGCACGGGCCGCACTTCTGCGTGGCCGCGCAGCTGGCGAAGGCGGAGCTGCGCGTGGCGATCGGCACGCTGCTGCGGCGGCTGCCCGGTCTGCGCCTGGCCGCGGACCCGGCGGAGCTGCCGTGGCGGCGGGGCCGGATGGTGCGCGGGCTCGAGCGGTTTCCCGTCACGTGGTGAGCGGCGGCGGGGTGATCGCGCCTCGCCTACATTGGTGCCATGGCAGGTGAGGTCCCGCTGTCGGCGGCGGACAAGACGCTGGGCGTGCTCGAGGCACTGGCCGACCACTCGCGCATCGCCGACATCGCCGCGGCCGCCGGGCTGCCGAAGCCGACCGTGCACCGGATCCTGCAAACCCTGGTGCGCCACGGGTTCGCGCGCCCGGACGGACACGGCAGCTACCTCGGCGGGCCGCGGATCCTCAGCCTGGCGGGGCGCTTCCTGCAACGCCTCGACCTCGCCGAACAGGTCCGGCCGACGTTGCGTGAGCTCCAGGAACGCACTGGCTGGACCGTGCACCTGGCTCTCCTGTCCGGCGACGAGGCGGTGTACGTGGCGAAACTGGAGGGCGCGAAGCCGTACCACCTGGCGTCGCGGGTGGGCATGAGCCTGCACCTGCACTGCACGTCGATCGGCAAGGCCATCCTGGCCACCCTCCCGGACGACGAGGTCCGCTCCCTCGTCCGGCGTACCGGCCTGCCCGCCCGGACCGCGCACACCCTTACCAGCGAGGACGCCCTACTCGCCGAGCTCGCCCGAGTACGCGCGCAGGGCTACGCCGAAGACCACGAGGAAAACGAACCCGGCGTACGTGCCATCGGCGCCGCCTTCCGCGACCACACGGGCCAGGTGCTCGGCGCCCTCTCCGCCGCCACCCTCACCCACCCCGCCGACCCGCACACCCACATCCCCGCCCTGGTAACCCAAGCCGCCACCCAAACCTCCACCTCCCTAGGCGCCCCCTAACCCACCCCCACCCCGCCCCACGTCCCCGCCCCCGAACCCCACACTCAGACACCCGAGTCCCACGTTCAGGCGCCCGAGTGCCACGTTCAGGCAGCCGAACCCCACACTCAGGCACCCGAGTCCCGCGTTCAGGTACCCGAGTTCTACGTTCCCGCACCCGAGCCCCACGCTGCCGCAGCCGAGTCCCACGTTCAAAAGCTCGAGTTCCACACTCACGCACCCGAGTCGCACACTCCCACAGCTGGACCCCACACTCGCGAGGCCGAGTTCCCCAATCGCGAGCCCAATCCCACGTTGGTACAGCCGAGTTCCACACTCAGGCAGCCGAGTTCCACGTGCAGGCAGGCGAGTACCACGTTGCCGCAGGCGAACTCCACACTCGGGCAGGCGAGTCCCACGTTCGCGCGGCCCAGGTCCACGCTCTCGTACCGAATCCCACGCCGCTGCAGCCGAACCCCACGTTCGCGTAGCCGAGTCCACACTCGTGCGGCCGAAGTCTGCGTTCGGGCAGCTGAGTTCAACGTTCGGATCGTTGAGGCCACCCCTCGCGGGCGGAGCCCGATCAGGCGGCCGGAGTACAGGCCCCCTCGCCGAATCCCCACGGCGGTGCCGACCGGACCCGGCAGCCGATCTGGCGAGCGGCCGGTGCCTGGCGCCCGGAAAGTCGAACTCGGCCGCGGCAACGTGGGACTCGGCTGCCCGAGTATGGAACTCGCCTGCGGAAGTGTGTGGGACTCGCCTGCCCGAGTGTGGGACTCGCCTGCCTGAACGTGGAACTCAACTGTCCGAGTGTGGGACTCGGCTACCTGAACGTGGGACTCGGCTACCTGAATGTGGGGCTCAGCTGCCCGAATGCGGGGCTCACCTGCCTGAACGTGCGGCTCGGCTGTTCGAGCGTGGGACTCAGTTGCCTGAGTGCGGGGTTCGGGTGCCTGAACGTGGACTCGGGTACCTGAACGTGGGGTTCGGCTGCCTGAACGTGGGGCTCGAGTGCGGGAACGTGGGGCTCGGATGCGGGAGTGTGGGGTTCGGGCGTCTGAGCGTGGGGGGCGGCGCCTGGATGTGAGGGGTGTGAGCTGGTTCACAGGTGGGGGGTGGGGTGGCAGTATGGGGGGATGGTGGTGAAACGGCGTTCCGTGGGGTGGAACAGATGAGGGTGGAGCGGGGAGAGCTGCACGAGGTGGCCCGCCGCGTGCTGGTGAGGGCCGGAGCGCGGAAGGAGGCGGCGGAGGAGGTGGCGCGCTCCTTGGTGCTGTCCAACCTGCTCGGCCATGATTCGCACGGGGTGCGCAGGTTGCCCCAGTACCTCCGGCAGATCCGAAGTGGACAGATAGACCCCAGGGCCGAGCCGCGCACCGAGTTCGTGCGGATCGGGGCGGTGACGGTCCACGGCCACCGCGCCTTCGGGCAGCTCGCCGCCGCTCATGCGACGAAAGAACTCCAGGGTCTCGCCAGGAAACAGGGCTCCGGGGTGGCGACCATCCGCGACTGCAACCACATCGGCAGGCTCGGCGAGTACGTGGCCACCCTCGCCGAGCACGACCTCGTCGGCATCGCCTTCGGCAACGCCGATCCCACCGTCGCACCCCACGGCGGCGCCGAGCGCAGACTCGGCACCAATCCTCTCGCCTGGGCGGTCCCCCGCCAGGAAGGCAAGCCACCCGTGGTGATGGATTGGGCGACTTCCGGGATGGCCGAAGGGAAACTCGCCGTGGCACGCGATCGCGGTGAACGCGTGCCCGAGGGATTCGTGCTCGACGGCGAAGGCCGCACCACGACCAACCCGGCGGATTTCTACGAAGGCGGCGTGCTCCTCCCCTTCGGCGGGCACAAGGGTTACGGCCTCAGCGTGCTGATCGAGATCGTCGGCGGCCTCGTTTCGGGCACCGGTATCGGCAGCATGCCCGGCTACCAAGGCGGGTTCGGCACCGTGCTGCTCGCCTTCGACATCGCGGCTTTCCTGCCACCACAACAGTTCCGCGAGCAAACCGAGGAATTCTGCGCCGAACTGCACCACACCAGGCGAGCCGAAGGGCACACCGAAGTGCTCGTCCCCGGCGAACCCGAGGAACGCGTCCGGCAGGAACGCGAACGTGACGGCATCCCGCTCACCGACGCCGTCTGGCAGGAACTGCAAGCTCTACTGAGGGAGTAGGTCATGTCCGAGTTGCGCCGGGTGGTCAGCGCCTCCGTGGTCGGCACCGCGCTCGAATGGTACGACTTCTTCATCTACGGCTTCGCCGTCACACTGGTGTTCAACGAACTGTTCTTCCGCACCGCCGACCCGGCCATGGGCACCATCATCGGCTTCGCCACCTTCGGCGTCGGCTTCGCGGTGCGCCCGCTCGGCGGTTTCGTCTTCGGCCACCTCGGCGACCGCATCGGCCGACGCTCCACTTTGGTCCTCACCACGCTGGTGATGGGCGTCTCCACCGGCCTGATCGGCCTGCTGCCGACCTACGAGAGCATCGGTATCGCCGCGCCGATCCTGCTCACCGTGCTGCGGATGTGCCAGGGACTGGGTGCGGGCGCCGAATTCGGCGGCGCCTCCACGCTGCTCGCCGAGCACGCACCGCCGAAGCGCCGCGGCTTCTTCACCTCGTTCGCGCAGACCGGTGTCCAAATCGGACTGCTCTCCGGCACGGTGGTGTTCCTGCTCGTCGAGCAACTCGGCCGTGAGACCGTGCTCGCCTGGGCCTGGCGCGTCCCGTTCCTGTTCAGCTTCGTGCTCATCGGCGTCGCGCTCTACGTCCGCCTCCGCGTCGCCGAATCCCCGGTGTTCAAGAAGATGTCGGCCAAGCGGGCCACCGTGTCCCTGCCGGTGTTCGACGCGCTGCGGCGGTACCCGCGCAACTTCGTCATCGGCATCGGCGCGCACATCTGCGACACCGCGGTGGTCTACATCTACGCCACCTACACCGTCACCTACCTGACCAGGACGCTGGGCCTCGACCGCTGGGTCGGGCTCACCGGCGTGATCGTCTTCAGCGTCTTCGTGATCGCACTCCAGCCGGTGTACGGCGCGCTGTCCGACCGGATCGGGCGCCGTCCGCTGAACCTGTTCAGCGTGGTGTTCACCGCCGCCTTCGCCTTCCCGTTCTTCCTGCTGCTCGACACCAGGGAGCCGCTGCTGATCTGGCTCGCGCTCGTGCTGGCGACCACGCTCGGCTTCGCGCCGATGATCGCCGTGCAGCCGGCCTTCTACGCGGAACTGTTCGGCGCGCGCGTGCGCTACACCGGTTTCGCCGCCTCACGCGAGATCGGCGCGGCGCTCGGCGGCTTCTCCCCGCTGATCGCCGCCGCGCTGGTGGCCCAGGCCGACGGCAAGGGCTGGCTGGTGGCGGGCTGGATGATCTTCACCGCCGCCGTCTCGTTCGTCGCCTTCTACCTGTCCAAGGAGAGCAAGGACGTCGACATCGCTCAGGGGCAGCTCTCGCCCTGAGCCTGGACGCCGTCGATCGCGGCGGTCAGCGCGGCCACCCTGGCACGCAGGTCCTTCAGTTCGGCCACCGGCATCCCGGTGGCACCGGCGATCTGCCTCGGCACGTCCAGCGCGCGCTCCCGCAACGCCTCCCCCGCCGCGGAAAGGTGGATCTCCACCGAGCGTTCGTCCTGCTCACTGCGCAGCCGCTGGATGAGTCCAGCCGCCTCGAGCCGCTTGAGCAACGGCGACAGCGTGCCGGAGTCCAGCCGCAGCCGCGCGCCGATCTCCTTGACCGGGATGCCGTCGGACTCCCACAGCACCAGCATCACCAGGTACTGCGGATAGGTCAGATCGAGCTCGCGCAACGCGGTGCGGTACACGCCGCTGAACGCGCGGGAGGCCGCGTGCAGGGCGAAGCAGATCTGGTTGTCCAGGCGCAGGAGCTCCTCCGCCCGCACGGGCGGCGCCTGGTCGTGGCTCGCGGTCATGCCGCCAGCGTACATTAGGTTGTGCACAATTCAATTGTGTGCCACAGTTGCCGGGCAGACACCGACGGAAGGAACCCCATGGCGCTCTACACCGCGGCAGCCACCGCCAACGGCCGGGACGGACGGGCGGTCAGCTCGGACGGCCAGCTCGACCTCGCGCTGGCCATGCCGCCCGCGCTCGGCGGCGACGGCAAGGGCACCAACCCCGAGCAGCTCTTCGCCGCCGGGTACGCGGCCTGCTTCGCCAGCGCGCTGGGCGCGGTCGGCAGGCAGGCGAAGGTGGACACCAAGGACATCTCGGTGACCGCCGAGGTCGGCATCGACAAGGACGACACCGGCTTCGCACTCGCGGTCACCCTGCGCGTCGAACTGCCCGCCGAGCTCGCCGAGGAGACCGGCAAGCAGCTCGTCGAGCAGGCGCACCAGATGTGCCCGTACTCGAAGGCGACCCGCGGCAACATCCCGGTCGAACTGGTCGTCGAGTAGCAGCGGTCTCCCGGGCGCTGCGCTCACCCCGGCTCGCGCAGCGCCCGCGCCACCGCACTGCTCAGGATGCGGATGCCGCGGACCGATCCGGGGTCGACCCCGGTCAGTTCGCGGACGCGCCCGAGCCGGTAGTCCAGGGTGCGCGGGTGGATGTGCAGGGCCAGCGCGGTGGTGAGCCGGTTCATGTCGTTGCGGTAGTAGACGTCCAGGGTGACCACGAGGTCCGGGCCGTTCGCCAGCCGCCGCACCAGGTCGCCGAGCCACTCGTCGACCTCCGGCACGTGGGCCACGCCCAGTTCCACGAAGACCTCGGGGATCCCGTAGATGGCACGGGGAACCCGCTCGCGCGGCGCCACCTGGGCCACCCGCCTGGCCACCGCCACCGCCTCGGCGAGCGCGGTGGACCGGCCGGGGGCGGCACCGACCGCGCACGGGCCGCCCGCCAGTTCGGCGATCGCCCGGACCACGGTCAGCGGCTCGTCCCGGCCCGCGGGAAGCAGCGCGACGAGTTCATCCGGCTCCCGCCAGAACGCCGGAACGGCGTGTTGCTTGAACGCCAGTTCCACGATTTCCTCGGCCAGCTCGCCGGATTTCTCCGGGCACCGGACCACCACCGCCACGTATTCCTCGTGCACGGTGACCCCGAGGCTGCGGGCGATTTCCCCGGCCGTGGCCGCATTCACCAGCAGCGATTCCGCCAAATTGCGTATTCGCTGCGCCAATTTGACGCGCAACGCCTGTTCGTCCAGATAGCCGCGCATGTACGCGGCCGTGCCTCGCAATCCCTGCGCGCCGAACCACGCGGTCAACTGGAGCAACTGGTTCAGGTCCTCACCGTCGCCCGCCGCGTCGTGGATCTCGTGCAGCATCAGGTTCGCGTGCAGCACCAGCACCGATTCCGCGGCCCCGGTGCTGAACCCGTTGCTCGCCCGCTCCCGGCCGATCTCGCCGATGAACGCCAACGCCGATTCGCCCAGTGGATCGTCGCCGCGCGTCATTTCGACGGTGTGGCGGCGCATCCAGATGGCGTAGTCGAGCATCGCCGCGTGCCCTCGTGGATCGGCGGCTTCACGCCGGTAATCCGGGATTTCCCTGGCGTAGGCGACCACCTCGGCCCGCGCATTCGCTTCCGCACGTTTTTCCAGTAGCCCGAACAGATCGCTCACACCGGCTCCCCTCGAATTGAGGTACCGCCGGATCGTAGTGAACCGGCGGGGTGGGGCGGAAGGCTCGGTTCCGCTCGTCAGCAACGGCGGGGCGGGGAAAACCGGTTCCCGGCCCGGCCCTCGGTGTGGTCGGATGGCCCGGTGGATCTTTCCGTACTGCTGGCCTTCGTCGTCGCCGCGCTGGTGATCAGCCTGGTGCCGGGCCCCGACATGCTGTTCATCGTCGCCAACGGCATCGCCAAGGGGCGCCGCGCCGGGGTGGTGGCCGCGCTCGGCATGTCCACCGGGCTCGCCGTGCACACCGCGGCCGCCGCGCTCGGCCTCGGCACCCTGCTCCAGGCGGCCCCGGCCGTGCTGGACGCCGTCCGCATCGCCGGCGCGGCCTTCCTGGTCTACCTGGCGGTGACCACGCTGCGCTCGTCGAAGCAGGCGCTGGCGAACACCGATCCCGAGCCGGTGCCGGACCGGAGCCTGCGGCGCACCTACGTGCTCGCGGTGCTGACCAACCTGGCCAATCCGAAGGTGATCCTGTTCTTCCTGGCCTTCTTCCCGCAGTTCCTGCACCCCGAAGCGAGCTGGCCGATGGGCGTGCAGTTCCTGGTGCTCGGCGCGGTGTTCATCGCGGTGGGCCTGTCGGTGGACGGCTCGGTCGGCCTGACCGCGGGCGCGCTCGCGGCGCTGCTCCTGCGCCGGCCCTCGATCCGGCGCTGGCTCGACCGGGTGTCCGCGGCCATCTTCGGGGCGCTGGCCGTGCGCCTGGTCGCCGACCGCGGCGCATAGGGAACGCACAGCTCGCCCACAGGCCGCGCCCACGCCCGCTGCCTAGCGTGAACGGTATGACCGACCACCACGAAGGGCAGCGGGTCAGCCGCCGTCGCCTGCTCGCCGGGATCAGCTCGCTCAGCCTGACCGGGCTGCTCGCCGCGTGCACCACCGGTGAGCAGCAGCCGTCCGCCGCCGCGACGGCGGCCACCGCCGAGGACGTGTTCAGCGAGGCGGGTACCTGCACGCTGACCCCGGAGACCACGCAGGGCCCGTACTACTTCGACGCGGACAAGGTGCGGGCCGACATCCGCGAGGACCGGCAGGGCACCACGCTGCGGCTGGCGTTGAAGGTGCAGGACAGCGAAACCTGCGCGCCGCTGCCGAACGCGGTGGTGGAGATCTGGCACTGCGACGCGAACGGGCTGTACTCCGGCGCGGAGGCGCAGTCCACCGGGGGAACCGGCGGGCCGCCCGCGGGTGCCCCTCCCGCGGGCGGCCCGCCATCGGGCGGCACGGGAGCCAGTGACGGCATGGCCGACCTGACCCCGACCGATGACCGGCGCTACCTCCGCGGCGCACAGGTGACCAGCGCGGAGGGGGTCGTCGAGTTCACCACCGTCTGGCCCGGCTGGTACCGCGGCCGCACCGTGCACATCCACGTGATGGTGCACGTGAGCAACGAGCGGGTGCTGACCAGCCAGCTCATGTTCGACGAGGCGCTGAACTCGGCGGTGTTCGCGGACGCGCCCTACGCCGCGCACACCGGCCGGGACACCTTCAACGACGGCGACACCATCTTCGAGGACAGCATGCTGCTGAAGGTGACCCGGCAGGCGGACGGCTATCTCGGCGCCATCGTGCTGGCCGCCGATCCCGACTGGAACGGCCGGTGATCAGCTCACGTAGATGTTCGAGTTGCCGCTGCTCTGGAAGCCCTCGGTGGCCATGATCATGTAGTAGTTGAAGTTGCCGAGGTTCATGCCCTTGCTCCGCCAGGCGTCGAAGTGGGTACCGGTGTTGATCGTGCCACCGACCTTCTTCTGCTGGCGCGTGCTCCAGAACTGCGGGAAGGTCTTGTTGTCGCCTTCGATCGACGGCGCGTTGTACCGCATGGTCTGGTAGATGTCGTAGGTGCCGCCGTCGCTGTTGACGGTGCCCCGGTGCGTGCCGGTCGGGCGGTAGTTGCCCCAGCTTTCGACGATGTAGTACTCGACGAGCGGGTTCGACGTCCAGCCGTAGAGGCACAGGTAGCCGTTGCCCGAGGGGTTGAAGCTGCCCGAGTAGTTGACCGATCTGCGCGAGCCGTTGCTCCAGCCCTTGCCGCAGACGAAGTTGCCGGTGTTGCTCCAGTTGGTCCGGTAGTTGCCGCCGTTGCTCAGGGTCATCGAAACGGAACCGCCGCCGTCGGTCCAGAACGAGAAGAAGTACCCGTTGTGCGTACCGGTCTGGTTGGTGGTGATGGTGGTGTCCGCGCCCGCGGTCCCGGGCAGCACCAGTGCGGACGTGGTGGCCAGCGCCAGCGCGCCGGTGCCGCCGAGGAACAACCGGCGGTTGATCGGGCTGGGCTGGACGTCGTCCATCGACATGTTTCCTCCTCGTTGAGGCCGGCGGGGGACACACCGAGTGTTCGTCCAGCCACACGAGACTGTCAACAAGTTTCGAACAGTTTTCGGAAACATACCGAAACGCATTGGGCCTGGCCCCGGCCGACTAGCGGGGCGATCGACCAGCGGATTCGCTCTTCCGCACCCTCGGTCGGGGCCAGGCATGTCGAAAGTTTCGACTACGACGTACCCCGCCGTTCCCAGCCTTCCTTGAACAGGTCGAAGAAGGCGCCGGTCGACGGGTGTTCGCCGATGAAATCGGGATCCAGTTCCACGCCGAGGCCGGGCGCGTCCGGCAGCGCGAAGTAGCCGTCGACCACCTCCGGCAGGCCGGGCGCGGCCTGCTTCACGTGCTCGTCGGCGAAGTCGTTGAAGTGCTCCTGGATCTTGAAGTTCGGCGTGCACGCCGCCAGGTGCAGGTTGGCCGCGGTGAGCACCGGGCCGCCGACGTTGTGCGGCGCGATCAGCGTGTAGTGCGCCTCGGCCGTGGCCGCCAGCTTGCGGGTCTCGGCGATGCCGCCGAGGTGCCCGATGTCGGGCTGGATCACGTCCACCGCACCGGATTCGAACAGTTCGCGGAACTCGACCCGGTCGTGGATGCGCTCGCCGGTGGCCACCGGGATGGTGACCTTGCCCGCCACCGTCGCCAGCGCCTTGAGGTTGGCCGGTGGCACCGGTTCCTCGATCCACGCGGGATCGTACGGTTCGAGCATCCGCGCGATCCGGATGGCTTCGGCCGGCGCGAACCGCCCGTGCATCTCCACCAGCAGTTCGACGTCCGGGCCGACCGCGTCGCGCACCGCCTCGACCAGCGATACACACCGCCGCCGTTCGGCCGGTTCCAGTTCCCACTGCCCGGGGCCGAACGGGTCGAACTTCATCGCGAGGTACCCGCGCTCGACGACCTTCTTCGCCGCCGCCGCGAATTCTTCCGGCGTGCGCTCCACTGTGTACCAGCCGTTGGCGTAGGCCTTGACGCGATCGCGGACCTTGCCGCCGAGCAGCCGCCACACCGGCTGGCCCAGCGCCTTGCCGATGATGTCCCAGCAGGCCATCTCCACGCACGCGATGCCGGACATCACGATCTCGCCGGCGCGCCCGTAGTCGCCGTACTTCATCCGCTGCACGAGTGCTTCGGTGTCGAACGGGTCGTGCCCGACCACGTGCCGCGGTGCCGCTTCGGCGAGGTAACCCAGCAGCGCCCTGGTGTGCCCGAGCATGCGGGTCTCGCCGACCCCGGTCAGCCCGTCGTCGGTGGTGACGCGGACGAAGGTGAGGTCACGCCACGGCGTGCCGAGCACGAAGGTGTCGACCGCGGTGATCTTCATCGGGCAGCTCCCTGGTTCAGCGGTTCCGGCAGTGCGATTCCTTCGGCTCCCAGCTCGGACATCACCGCGTCCGGCAGGTGCTCGGCCAGCAACGCCAAGCCGATTTCCGCGCGCCGCACCCGTTCGCGGGCCAGCCGGATGGCCACGTCGGTCAGGTGCGTGCCGCTGGGGTAGATGTTCGGCGAGTTCCGCAGGCCGAACTTGAGGTACACGGGTGCGGCCACCCGCACGATTTCGGCGATCTCGAAGTGCCGGATGAACCCGCCCTGGTCGTCCGGTGCCTCGAGGTAGATGTCCAGCGGCAGGTCGACCGCGGCCCGCACGGCCGCCAGCTGGCCGAGGCTCAGGTCGGTGGGCACGTTGTAGGTGTCCGCGCCGACCCGCTCCGCCAGCCGGATGGAGACCGGATTGGACAGTCCCATCTGGACACTGATCTTGAACTGCAGGCTCGCCGGGAGCAGCCCGCGTTCCCGGGCGGCGGCGGCCACCTCCAGCGTGCCCAGATCGGTGATCAGCACGCTGCGGATCCCCGCGGCCGCGGACCGCGCGATGTCGGCCAGGTTGTGCACGACCTGCTCGGTGCCCCTGGCCTGCGCGGCGAGCGCGCCCGCGCCGGAGGCCAGTGCGGCGGCGCCGGTCGACCAGCCCGCGAGCGGCCGGGCGAACAGGCTGACCTCGGTCCGGGCGCCCACCCCGGTCTCCGCCATCCGCGTCAGCTCGTCCCCGGTCAGCAGCATTCCGCCGCTGCCCTGGGAAACGCGGTGCACCGGCACCCCGCGCGCGGCCGCCTCGGCGAGCACGGCGTCGAACACCTCCGGCCCCTCGACACTGGGGAGCTCCACCCGGTACTGGGCGCCGTCCGGGAAGCGTTTGGTGCTGTCGGGCAGGGCGTGGTCGGACTCGGCGAACCCGAGTTCGCCGAGCAACTCGCGGAATCTCTGCACGTGGCGCGCCTTTCTGGGAAGTTTCAGCCGGCGAAGGTGAGCGCGGGCAGCCCCGCGACACCGGGGTCCACGGCGAACACGGCCCCGGCCCGGTGGTCGGGCGCCGCGTCCTGCTGGGAAGTGGTGATGTAGAGCCGGGTCAACCCGGGTCCGCCGAAGGTGCAAGCGGTCACCTGGCTCACCGGCAGTTCGACGACCGCGTCGAGCACCCCGTCCGGGCCGTAGCGGCGCACCGCCGAGCCACCCCACAGCGCCACCCACACGCCGCCCTCGGCGTCCACGGTGAGGCCGTCCGGCTCGCCGGGGGGCTCGACCTTCGCGAACAGCCGGCGGCCGGTGAGCCCGTCAGGGCCGTAGTCGAACGCGTCGATCCGCCCGGTCGGGGTGTCCACGTAGTACGCCGTGGTGCCATCGGGGCTGAACGCGAAACCGTTGGAGATGGTGACACCGGCGAGCACCCGCTCGACGCCGTGGTCCGGGTCGAGCCGGAACAACGCGCCCGCGCCCTTCCTGGTGTCGTAGGCCATCGAGCCGCAGTAGAACCGGCCGTCGGGGTCGCAGCCGCCGTCGTTCATCCGGATGCCCTCGTCGATCCACAGTGGACCGAGTGCGGTGACCGGCCCGGTCAGGTCCTCGGCGAGGGCGAACCCGCGTTCGGTGGCCAGCACCCAGCCCCCGGACCGGCGCGGCCGCAGTGCCGCCGCGACCGAACCGACGTGCGTACGCGTCACCTGCCCGGAAGGGGCGAGGCTCAGCACGTCTCCGGCGAGCATGTCCACCCACACCAGGTGGTCCTCCCACCACACCGGCCCTTCCCCGTGCCAGGCCAGTGCTTCGGTCACCGCCTCAGCCATGGTCGTGGTCCCGCAACGGCGGCGGCAGCAACTCACCGGGCAGGTTCTGGTAGGCGACCGGGCGCAGGAACCGCCGGATCGCCGCGGTGCCCACCGAGGTGAAGGTGCCGGTGGCGGCCGGAGCGGGCCCGCCGTGGTGCTGGGCGTGGGTGACCGCGACGCCGGTCGGCCAGCCGTTCCACACCACCCGCCCGGCGAACTCGGCGAGCCTGCGCACCAGTGGCCGGGCGACCTGCTCCCCCGCTTCGCCGTGCACGGTCGCGGTCAGCTCACCGGTGAACAACCGCGCCGCGGCGAGGAGTTCGTGTTCGCCGTCGTAGGCGACGAGCAGCGAGGTCGGGCCGAAGCACTCGGCCAGCAGCACCTCACCGGCCGCCCGGAGGTCCGGCAGGGTCGTGGCGAGCAGGGCCGCCCGCGTGCCGTCCGGGGTGTCCGCGCCGGATACGACGACGCGGACCGCCGGGTGCGCGGCGAGTTCCGCGCGCCGGTGCGCATGCGCCTCGGCGATCCGTTCGTTGAGCAGGGTCGCGGCGGCCTGCCCGCGGACCCGGTCGGCCACGGCCGCTTCGAACTCGGGCAGCGCGGCCGCGGGGTAGAACAGGATGCCGGGCTTGGTGCAGAACTGGCCCGCGCCGAGCAGGTAGGAATCGGTGTACCCGGCGGCGATCTCCGCGTGCCTCGCGGCCGCCGCGGCCGGCGTCACGAAGACCGGGTTCACGCTGCCCATCTCGGCGTAGAACGGGATGGGGTCCGGCCGTGAGGCAGCGAGGGCGTACAGCGCCCGGCCCCCGGCGGGCGAACCGGTGAACGCGGCGGCCTTCACCTCGGGTGCCTGCAACGCCGATCGGGCCGCCTCTTCCCCGCGCAGCAAGGAGAACGTGCCGTCCGGGGCTCCGGCGCGACCCAGCGCGGCGGAGACCACGGCGGCCGTCGCTTCGGCGAGTTCCGGGTGGCCGGGGTGTCCTTTGTGGATCACCGGGCACCCGGCGGCCAGCGCCGACGCGGTGTCCCCGCCCGCGACGCTGAACGCGAACGGGAAGTTGCTCGCGCCGAACACCAGCACCGGGCCGATCGGCCGCAGCAGGCGGCGCAGGTCCGGGCGGCCACCGGCGGGCCAGCCGGGATCCGCCCGGTCGACCACCGGTTCGCGGTACCGCTCGCCGGTCACCTCCCCGGCGAGCAACCGGAGTTGGAACACCGTGCGCCCGAGTTCGCCCTCCAGCCGGGCCACCGGCAGATTGCTCTCCCTGGCCGCGATCGGCACCAGTTTGTCCCCGGCGGCGGCCAGCGCGTCGGCGACCAGGTGCAGTGCCTTGGCCAGCCGATCCGGCGGCCAGTCGGCCAGTTCCCTGGCGGCCACCGTGGCGGCGCGGAGCGTGTCGGCGGGCATTCCGCCTCCTGTTCGATATTTCGGATGCTGTTCGAAACTCTAGACAGCCGTGGTCGCGCCCGTCAACACACGCCCGAGCCGGCGGGCACCGGCGGCCACCCGGGCGTCCCACTGCGGCGCCGGAACCCGGAGCCAGCAGTCGCGCGGGACCCGCAGGCCGAGCGCCGCCACCGGTCCCCACGCCCCCAGCACACCGGCCGCCAGGTGCACCGCCTCCTCGGCGATTTCCCGTTCCACCCCGGTACTTCCGGCCAGCACGCGGCCGAGCACCCCGACCTCGGTGACCGGTGGGCCGGAGCAGGCGACCACCCGCACCCGCTCCCCGGCGGGCACCGCGATCGCCACGTCGTGGCCGTACCACGCCGCCAGTGCCTTGGCGAGCGGTTCACCCTCGCTTTCCAGCCGCCGCCGGACGGCCCACGACTCCCCCAGCTTGCCGACGCCCGGGCCGAGTGTGTACGCGGCGCGCTTGGCCGGCCGGGCCAGGTAACCGCGCTCGGCCAGCGTGGCGAGCAGCTCGTGCGCGGTGGTTCTGGGCACGCCCAGCCGCGCGGTCACTTCGCCCGCACTCACCCGGCCCTCGGCGAGGGCGTACTCCAGCACGTCGAGCGCGCGTGCCACCGCAGGAATCTCACGGACCACAGCCGTCTCCCTTTGACCCGGCGGGGCGGCGCCGGATAGCGTTCGGACATCGAAATACCGGCACCTGTTCGAAATACCACGAGGAGATCCGATGCCCGCTGTTTCGCCCGACGCCGCCGGAGCACTCGCCGAGATCGGCTGGGGCGAGGACCGGGCCGTGATCGGCGCGGTGGCGGCCACCCTGCTGTCGTGGCGGACCGGTGACACGGAACTGCTGCTCACCCACGACCCGGCCGAACTCGGCGACAGCCACCAGGGCAAGGCCATCGCGCCGTGGCCCAACCGGATCGCGGCGGGGCGCTACACCTTCGAGGGCCACGAGTACCAGGTCGCCCTCACCGAACCGGCGCGCGACGCCGCCCTGCACGGCCTGCTCACCTGGGTCGAATGGGACATCACCGAGCGGCACGAGCACGCGGTCACTCTCGAACACCGCTTGCGCCCGCAATACGGCTACCCGTTCAGCCTCCACTTGCGACTGACCTACGCCCTCGGTGACGACGGCCTGCGCTGCACGCTCCAGGCGACGAACACCGGCACCGGGCCCGCACCCTTCGGCGCCGCCTACCACCCGTACGTCCGGCTCACCGACACCGTCGACGAACTGATCGTCGACCTGCCCGCGGACACCTACTACCCGACCGACGCGAACCTCATCCCGACCGGGCGCGAATCGGTCGAGGGCACCGAGTACGACTTCCGCGGCGGCCGCAAGCTCGGCACGACCGCGCTCGACACCGCGTACACCGGGCTGGCCGCCGACGCCGACGGCACCACCTCCGTGCGGCTGACCGCGCCGTCCGGGCGCACGGTCACCGTGTGGGCCGACGCCGGTCACCGGTACCTGCAGGTCTACACCGACGACGTGCCGGGCACCGGGCGCCCGGCCCGCCTCGGCATCACCGTGGAGCCGATGACCTGCGCGCCCAACGCCTTCAACACCGGCGACGGCCTGCTCACGCTGGCTCCCGGCGAGACCTTCACCGGCAGCTGGGGACTGTCGCATTCGGACTGATCCGGCTCAGGCGTGCCGGGACAGCTCGACCGGGCCGTCGGCCACCGGCACGCCGAAGTCCGGTGAACCGTCCGCGTGGAAGCGCAGCCGCTGCACGCGGGTGTGGCGGTTGGGGTCGTACAGCGGGTCGCCGGTGATCTGCTCGTACTGGCGCGCGTGGTAGACGAGCACGTCGGCGCCGTCCTCCGCGGTGGTGAAGCTGTTGTGGCCGGGGCCGAACTGGCTGTTCGCCCGGTTCGTGGCGAACACCGGCTGCGGTGACTTGTGCCAGGACGCCGGGTCGAGCAGGTTCGCCGACTCGTTCGCCGTCAGCAGGCCCATGCAGTAGTTCGCGTCGGTGGCGCTGGCCGAGAAGGTGAGGAACACGCGGCCGTTGCGGATGAGCGCGGCGGCGCCTTCGTTGACCCGGTGCCCGCGTGTTTCCCAGTCGTAGGTGGGCGTGGACAGCTTGGTGGGCGTGCCGGTGATGGCCACCGGCGAGGACATCTCGGCCAGGTACAGGCTGGTGCCGGGACCGAGTGCCGGGTCGTGCTGGGCCCAGCTCAGGTACCGCTTGCCGCGGTGGGCGAAGGTGGTGGCGTCCAGGGAGAACGTGTTCAACGGCAGGCTGATGCGCCCGGCCACCGTCCACGGCCCCACGCGCGGGTCCTCGCTGGCGGTGGTGAGCACGTACGGGCGGATGTGGAAGACGTCGTCGGAGTTGCCCGCGGCGAAGTAGATGTACCAGCGACCGTCGATGCGGTGCAGTTCCGGCGCCCAGATGTGCCCGCCCATCACGCCACTGGCCGGGCGCCGCCACACGGTGACCTCCTGGGCACCCGCCAGGCCGCCGATGGTGGGCGAGGCGCGGATGATCACGCGGTCGTACTCGGGAACGGAAGCGGTGAAGTAGTACTGGCCGCGGTGGCGCGTGATGAACGGGTCGGCACGCTGCCGGATCAGCGGGTTCACCACCTGCCGGGTGTTGCCCGCGGCGAACGCGGGGGTGACGCCGGCGAACGCGCCGGCGGTGGCCAGTGCCGCCCCGGCGCGCAGGGCGCCACGGCGGGTGAAAGCGGCGGAGCGATGGGGGTTCGGCATTGAACTGTCCCTTCGACAGCGACGACGCCCTCAACTGTGAGCGCTAACACTCGCAGCGTCAAGAGCCGATCGGACGCCGTTCGGTATCCCGGATGGTGTTCACCGGGCGGGTTTCGCCGGAGCCCCCAGTGAAAGCGAGAGGTGGGCGGCGCCTTCGCGGGCCCACTCGTCCCACTGGCTGCCGGGCACGGAGGTCCAGCGGTGCACCGGAACCGACAGGCTGAGCGCGGCCACCATCGCGCCGGTGCGGTCGTGGACCGGCGCGGCCACGCAGCTGACCGCGTCATTCGATTCGCAGAACTCGTGCGCCAGTTCGTCGGTGCGCACCCGGTCGAGCGCCTGCCACAGCTCCGCGGGCGTGCCCAGGCTGCGCGCGGTCATCTTGGCCAGCTGCCGTCCCGGCGGGTACAGCACGTCGAATTCGGTGCGGGACAAGGAAGACAGCAGCATCTTGCCGACCGCGGTGCAGTGTGCCGGGAGCCGCCTGCCGACCGCCGAAACCATGCGCACGGAATGCGTGCTGTCGGTCTTGGCCACGTAGAGCACCTCGTCGCCGTCACGCACGGCCACGTGCACGGTTTCCTGGCTGCGCGCGGAAACCACCGCCGCCGCGACGGTTCCTTCGCGCGCCAGGTCCAAACGCGACTCGTACGCCCCACCGAGCTCGAACAACCGCACGCCGAGCCGGTACCGCGTCCCCTCGTCCCCGAGCCGGTTGAGGTAGCCGCGGTCGGCCAGGGTGTTCAGCAGCTCGTGCACCGTGGTGCGCGGCAACCCCAGCCGCGTCACGATCTGCGGCGCGCTCAGTTCCTCCTCGGCGCGGAACAGTTCGAGGATGTCCAGTGCACGGCTGACCGCCGGGACCGCACGGCTCATGGGACCTCCTGGGCAGGTGATCCCGTCACTCTACCCGCCCGTCCGAAATCTCGAACAGCCCACGAGTCACGGAGCGAGCAGCACCTTCACCGCCTTGTGCCGTTCCTCGGCGAGGATCCGGAACGCCTCGGGGGCGTCGTCCAGGGAGACCTCGTGGGTGACCAGCAGGCCCGGGTCGAGTGCGCCCGAGGCGAAGGCCCGGACGGCGTGGGTCCAGGCACGCGGAGGCGCGCCGAAGACGGTGTGCACGGTGATCTCGTTCAGCACCAAGGTCACCGGGTCCAGTGGCTGGTCCTCGGCGCCGGGGATGCCGGTCAGTGCCACGCGGCCACCTCGCCGGGACAAGGCCACCGCGTTGAAGGCCGTGCCCGGCGCGCCCGCGGCTTCCAGGACCGCGTCGAACGAACCCGCCAGCGAGTCCAGCTCCGCGGGCAGCACCAGCGAATCGGCACCGCACTGGGTCGCCAATGCGGCCCGGTCGCGGCGCGTGTGGACCACGACGATCTCCCCCGCGCCCGCCGCCCGCAGCAACTGCACGGCGAGCAGGCCGAGCATGCCCGCCCCGACCACGGCACACCGCTCCCCCGGCTGCACGGCGAGCTTCAGGCACGCCGCGGCCACGCAGGCCGCGGGTTCGAGGCCCGCCGCCGCACGCAGGTCCGCGGTCTCCGGCAGCCGGTGCAGCAGCCGCGCGGGCACCACCAGGTGGTCGGCCCAGGCACCCGGCTGGGTGAACCCGGTCTCCTCGTACGGGCCGTCGCAGAGGTTGGTGTCGCCGCGACGGCACGCCGGGCACACCTGGCACGACCGGATGCCCTCACCGACCACCGGCGCACCGACCAGGTCCGCGCCGACCCCGTCGCCGACCGCCGCCACCCGGCCCGACCACTCGTGCCCCGGCACCACCGGGTACCGCACGTACTCCGCGGGCCGCGTGCCCTGCATGATCTCGCGGTCGGACCCGCAGATGCCGGACCACGCGACCCGGACCAGCGCCTCCCCCGGCCCCGGCGAGGGCACCTCGCCCGAGCGCACCACCAGCTCACCCGGCCGGTCGATCCACACCGACCGGTTCACCGGGCACGACCCACGATGAGCCGCTGCAACAGGATGAACACCAGCAACAGCGCCCCGATCACGATCTTCGTCCACCACGAGCTCAGTGTGCCCTCGAAGGTGATCAGCGTCTGGATGACACCCAGCACGAGCACGCCGAGCACGGTGCCTGCCAGGTACCCCGAGCCGCCGGTGAGGATGGTGCCGCCGATGACCACCGCGGCGATCGCGTCGAGTTCCATGCCGACCGCGTGCGAGGAATTGCCCGACAGCGTGTAGAAGGTGAGCAGGATCCCGCCGAGCGCCGAGCAGAACCCGCTGATTGTGTAGACGCCGACCCGCGTGCGCGCCACCGGCAACCCCATCAGCAGCGCCGACCGGTTGCTGCCGCCGATCGCGTAGACCGTGCGCCCGAGCCGCGTGTAGTGCAGCACGTACCCGGCGACCAGCAGCACGGCCACCGCGATCAGCACGCTGACCGAGACGCGCAGCCCACCCGGCAGTTCCACCGGTGTCTGCGCGATCGCGACGAACAGCGGGTCGTCCAGCGAGACCGACTCCGTGCTCAGCGTGTAGCTGATCCCCCTGGCCAGGAACATGCCCGCCAGCGTGACGATGAACGGCTGGATCTCGAAGTAGTGGATGATCGACCCCATGCCGAGGCCGAGCACCGCGCCCGCGGCGAGCACCGCGAGCATCACCACCGGCGCGGGCAGCCCGGCCCGCAGCAGTTCCGCGCAGAGCACGGTGGACAGCGCCACCACCGAGCCGACGGACAGGTCGATGCCACCGGTTAGGATCACGAAGGTCATCCCGGCGGCGACCACCAGCAGGAAGGCGTTGTCGATCAGGATGTTCAGCACGACCTGGCCGTCCCCGAAGGCCGGGTAACGGGTCGCGCCGAAGGTGTAGGCCGCGATCAGCAGGGCCAGCGAGGCGGCGATCGGCAGGTACCGCGCCTGCCGCCAGCCACCGCGCACCGGGGCGGGGGTGGTGACCGTGCTCATGCCGGCACCTCGACCTTCGCCTCGCGGTCCGCGGGAGCCGGCGCGGGTGGCTTCTTCCGCCGCCGCAACCGGGCCCGGAACGCCGGGGACTGCACCAGGCAGACGACGGTGACCACGAGCGCCTTGACCAGCAGGGTCGACTCCGGCGGCACGCCGACGGTGTAGACGGTGGTGGACAGGGTCTGGATGAGCAGCGCGCCGAGCACCGTGCCGCCGAGCGAGAACCGCCCGCCGGAGAGCAGCGTGCCGCCGATGACCACGGCCAGGATCGCGTCCAGCTCGATCCACAGCCCGGCGTTGTTGCCGTCGGCGCTGGAGACGTTCGAGCTGATCATCAACCCGGCCAGGCCCGCGCAGAGCCCGCAGAACACGTAGACCAGGGTGAGCAGGCCGCGGGCGCGGACGCCGGCCAGCCTGCTCGCCTCCGGGTTGCCGCCGACCGATTCGACCAGCAGGCCGAGCGCGGACCGGCGGACCACCAGCGCGGTCGCGGCGACCATGCCGAGCGCGATCAGGATCGGCGCGGGCAGGCCGAACCAGTAGCCGCCGCCGAGCACCCGGAACGGGTCGGAGTCCACGGTGATGATCTGGCCGCCGGTGACCAGCTGCGCGAGCCCTCGCCCGGCGACCATCAGGATCAGCGTGGCGATGATCGGCTGGATCCCGATCACCGAGACCAGGAAACCGTTGCACAGCCCCAGTACCAGGCACAGCGCCAGGGAGATGCCGAGCGCGCCGAACATCCCGCCCGCCGCGTTCTGGTCGGGCAGTGTGCTGATCTGCGAGCAGGCGACCGCGGCGCCGATGGCGACCACCGAGCCCACCGAGAGGTCGATGCCGCCGGTGGCCACCACCAGCGTCATGCCGAGCGCGACCAGGATCAGCGGCGCGCCGAAGCGCAGGATGTCGATCAGGGTGCCGTAGAGGTGGCCGTCGCGGATCTGGATGGCGAAGAACGACGGCGAGAGCCAGAGGTTGACCAGCAGCAGCGCCACCAGCGCGGCCGCGGGCCAGAACAGCCGGTACTTGCTCATGACGGCGCTCCTTCGGCGATCGTGCGCATGATGGCCTCCGGCGTCAGCCCGGAGTTCGGCAGGCAGTCGACCATCCGGTGGTCGCGCAGCACCGCCACCTGGTGGCTCAGCCGCAGCACCTCCTCCAGTTCGGCGGAGATGAACAACACCGCCATGCCGCCGTCGGCCAGTTCGGCCACCAGCTTCTGGATCTCGGCCTTCGCGCCGACGTCGATGCCGCGCGTGGGCTCGTCCAGGATGAGCAGCCGCGGTTCGGTGATCAGCCAGCGGGCGAGCAGCACCTTCTGCTGGTTGCCGCCCGACAGCGTGCCCACCGGCGCGTCCGGATCGGCCGGGCGGATGCCCAGCGCGGAGATGTACTTCTTGGCCAGTTCGTCCTGGCGGCGTCGCGAGATCGGGCGGGTCCAGCCGCGGCTCGCCTGCAGCGCCAGGATGATGTTCTCGCGCACGGTGAGGTCTTCGATGAGGCCCTCGGCCTTGCGGTTCTCCGAGCAGAACGCCACTCCGGCGGACATCGCGGCCCGCGGGGTGCGCAGCGTGGTCTTCCGGCCCGCCAGTTCGAGCGTGCCTTCGTCACTGTGGTCGGCCCCGAAGAACAACCGCGCGAGTTCGGTGCGCCCGGAACCGAGCAGCCCGGCCAGGCCGACGACCTCACCTTCGCGGATGGTCAGCGAAAACGGCTCGATCGCGCCCTTGCGCCCCAGTCCGGTCGCCGTGGCGAACGGTTTTTTCTCCGCCGGGTCCCAGTCACGGCGCGGCTCCTCGAGTTCCTCCAGGGTGCCCAGCTCACGCCCGATCATCTTGGTCACCAGCGCCACCGGGGTGATCTCGCCCGCGACGTACTCCCCGACCAGCTTCCCGTTGCGCAGCACGGTCATCCGGTCGGCGATGGCGAAGACCTGGTCGATGAAGTGGGAGACGAACAGGATGGCCATGCCGTCCGCGCGCAGCCCGCGGAGCACGCCGAGCAGCTTGTCCACCTCGCCGGTGTCCAAACTGGACGTCGGCTCGTCGAGCACCAGCACCCGCGCGGAGACCTCCATCGCCCTGGCGATCGCCACCAGCTGCTGCACCGCGAGCGAGTGCCCGCCCAGTTCGCTGGTCACGTCGAGGTCCAGGTCCAGCCGTCGCACCAGTTCCGCCGCGCGCCTGCGCATCGGCTTCCACTGGATGCGGCCGAACCGCCGCGGTTCCCGGCCCAGGAAGATGTTCTCCGCCACCGAAAGGTTCGGGCAGAGGTTGACCTCCTGGTACACCGTGCTGATGCCGTGGCGCTGGGCCTGCGCGGGGCCGCTGAAGGCGACCGGTTCGCCGCCCAGCTCGATCCCGCCGGCGTCGATGTCGTACACGCCGGTGAGCACCTTGATCAGCGTGGACTTGCCCGCGCCGTTCTCGCCCATCAGCGCGTGCACCTCGCCGGGGTACAGGCGGAAACCGACGTCGTCGAGCGCGACGACCCCGGGGAACTGCTTGCGGATGCCGGTCATGGTCAGGATCGGCGGACCAGTCATGCTGCCCCTCGTTTCGGGAGTGGGATCCCGGCGCCGGACGGCGGCCGGCGCCGGGAGGCCTGCCTCAGTACTTGCGCTCGGGCAGCGCGGCCTTCGCCGCCGCCTGGTCGAACACGGTTTCCTGGGTCTCCACCCGCGGCGGCACCGCTTCGCCGGCGGCCACCTTCTTGGCCAGGTCCATCAACTGGGTGCCGAGCAGCGGGTTGCACTCGACCACGAAGTTGATCTTGCCGTCGGCCAGCGCCTGCAGCGCGTCGCGCACGCCGTCCACCGAGACGATCTTGACGTCGGTGCCCGGCTTGAGCCCGGCGCCCTCGATGGCCTCGATCGCGCCGAGCGCCATGTCGTCGTTGTGCGCGTAGAGCACGTCGATCTTGCCCTGCGACTTCAGGAAGGCTTCCATCACTTCCTTGCCCTTGGACCGGGTGAACTCCCCGGTCTGCGAGGCGACCACCTGGAACTTCGGGTCCTTGCCGATCACCTCGGCGAACCCGGCCTTGCGGTCGTTCGCCGGGGCGGAGCCGGTGGTGCCCTGCAGTTCCACGATGCGCACCGGACCGGTGGCCGCGCCGAACTCCTTGGTCAGCCACTCACCGGACTTGCGGCCCTCGGCGACGAAGTCGGACCCCAGGAAGGTCTTGTAGAGCGTGGTGTCGGGCGAGTCCACCGCGCGGTCGGTGAGGATGACCGGGATGTTGGCCGTCTTGGCCTCCTTGAGCACGGTGTCCCAGCCGGATTCCACCACCGGCGAGAAGGCGATCACGTCCACCCGCTGCTGGATGAACGAGCGGATCGCCTTGATCTGGTTCTCCTGCTTCTGCTGCGCGTCGGAGAACTTCAGGTCCACCCCGGCCGCCGCGGCGGCCTCCTGGATCGACTGGGTGTTGGCCGTTCGCCAGCCGCTCTCCGCGCCCACCTGGGAGAAGCCGATGGTCAGCGGTCCGTCGCCGCCCGCCTGGGTGCCGCCACCCCCACCCCCGCACCCGGCCAGCACGCTCAGCCCCACGATCGCCGCCGACCACACGGCCCACATCCTTCGCTTCACGGCTCTCACTCCTCGATCCACACTGATCCGGAATACTGTTATCGCTAACATTCGGCTGCGAGCCGGTCGGGGCAAGGCACTGCCCCGGACGGCCTACGCGCCGGTGCTCTCGCGGACGACCAGTTCCGCCGGCACCAGGGAGCGCGCCGGCGCGGCCGCCCCCTCGATCTGTTCCTGCAGCAGGCCGAACGTGCGCCTGCCCACCTCGATGAAGTCCTGCCGCACGGTGGTCAGCGGCGGGGAGAAGAACGCGGCCTCCGGCACGTCGTCGAACCCGGCGACGTGCACCTCGCCCGGCACCGACCGGCCCCCTTCGGAGAACGCCCGCAGCAGGCCCAGCGCCATCTGGTCGTTGGCGACGAACACCGCGGTGAGGTCGCGTTCGCCCAGCAACCGCTTGCCCGCTTCGTAACCCGATCGGGGACTCCAGTCACCCCGCAGCACCGGCGGTGGTTCCGCGTCGTGCCGCTTGAGCGTGCGCCGCCAGCCCTGTTCCCGCGCCCGTGCCTCCAGCCAGTCCGCCGGGCCCGCGACGTGCCAGACCGTGCGGTGGCCGAGACCCAGCAGGTGCTCGGTGACCTGACGGGCCCCGTCGCGCTGGTCCACCGACACCACCGGGATGGAGGCCCGGTCGGTGTCGGCCACGGCGACCAGCGGGATGCCCGCCGGAGCCGCCCGCAGCGCCGGTTTGGCCGCCACGTGCGGGGCGATCACCACCACGCCTTCGACGGCCTGGCGGCGCAGGCTGTCCACCGCCTGCGCGATGGCGTCCCGCCGCGGGTCGCTGACACTGGCGATGGCGATGCCGTAACCGGCTTCACGGGCCGCGAGCTCCACCCCGAACAGGGTGCTGGCCGGGCCGAACAGGGTGGAGTCCAGCGCGACCACGCCGAGGTTGCGCGACCGGCCGGTGGCCAGCGCGCGAGCGGTGGAGTTGGGCCGGTAGCCCAGTTCCTCGATGGCCGCCAGCACCTTTTCCCGGGTTTCCGCGCGGACCGGACCGGTCTCGTTGATCACGCGGGAGACGGTCATGTGCGAGACGCCGGCCAGCGAGGCCACGTCGGTGAGCGCGGGCAATCGCACGGCGGGCGCGGGTTCCCGCGCTTCGATCCGCTTGGCCACCGACGCCACCTCCAGTTCCCGGGCTGTTCCGTCCGGGAGAACCCTACTCGACACGGGCCAGTGTTAGCGATAACACTAAGCGCGTCAAGTCTCGGATCCATCACCGTGCGAAGCTGCCGAAAGGATCACCGAAGATGCCGGCCCGCCTGCTGCTCAGCCTGATTGTCCTCTTCGGACTCGTCGTGGGACCGCCCGCCGCCGCGGCCACGCCGTATTCCGGTTACCTGTTCGCCTATTTCACCGGCGAAGGCACCCCCGACGGCGAGCAGATCTACTTCGCCGCCAGCCGCGGTGACGACCCGCTGGCCTGGGACGAGCTCAACGGCGGGCGGCCCGTGCTCACCTCGGCACTGGGTGATCGCGGGGTGCGCGACCCGTTCCTGCTGCGCTCGCCGGACGGCCGGAAGTTCTACCTGCTGGCGACCGACCTTCGCATGCACGGAAACGGCGACTGGGACCAGGTGCAGCGCACCGGCAGCCGGTCGATCATGGTGTGGGAGTCGGCCGATCTGGTGCACTGGTCGGCGCAGCGCTCGGCGCTGGTCTCGCCGCCGACGGCCGGGAACACCTGGGCGCCGGAGGCCTACTGGAACGCGGCGACCGGTTCGTACGTGGTTTTCTGGGCGTCGAAGCTGTACGCGGAAAACGACCCGCAGCACCTCGGCGACAGCTACAACCGGATGATGTACGCGACCACCACGGACTTCGTGCACTTCAGCGAAGCACGGGTGTGGAACGACCCGGGGTACTCGGTGATCGACTCGACGGTGATCGCCGCGGACGGGGTGTACCACCGGTTCACCAAGGACGAGCGGAACCCGTCGTCGTCCACGCCGTGCAGCAAGTTCGTGCTGCAGGAGAGTTCGGCGGACCTGCTGGCGCCGTCGTGGGACTTCGTCGCCGACTGCATCGGGAAGGGCGCCATCAGCCGGGGTGAGGGCCCGACGGTGTTCAAGGCGAACACCGGGGACAAGTGGTACCTGTTCATCGACGAGTTCGGCGGCCGGGGTTACGTCCCCTTCGAAACCACCGACCTCACCTCCGGCACCTGGACGATGTCCCCCGCCTTCGACCTGCCCACCTCCCCGCGCCACGGCATCGTCCTCCCCCTGAACCCAGCCGAACACCACCGCGTCCAACGGACCCTGCGCTGAGCCATCGGGACCGTCCCCAGCCAGCAACGTGGGGGGAGCCGAACGCTATGAGTGGGGCATTACTTGCATTCAACGCAAGTAATGCCCCACTCATGGCATTCACCCGTCGCGCGGGACGCCTACGGCTGCGGGTGCAGGCGGAGGAAGGTGATCGAGTGCGGCGGGAAGGTGTGGTCGAAGGTGGACGACAGCTTGTCCACAGTGGATTCGACCGGCTGGATGGGGGTGGCGGTTTCGGTGTTCACCGCGTCCGGGGCGCCGGTCAGGGTGGTGATCCGGCCCTGCGGTGCGATCCGCGTGCCGCCGAGGTCGATCCGGGTGGGGGCGGGCGCGGACTGGGCGTTGACCACCTTCACGATCAGCTCACCGGTCGCCGCGTCGCGGGTGACGACCTGGCGGAACGGTTCGGCCACCTTGTCGTCGGTGAACTCGCCCCACTTCTGGCCGTCCAGGAACAGGGTCACGTGGCGGTCCCGCACCTCGACGCGGAGGTCGTAGGTCCGTCCCTGTTCGATCCGCGTGCCGTTCTCCAGCAGGGTCTGCTTGCCCCCGCCGGTCGCCTTCTCCACGGCTGACCGCGTGTTGGCCCAGCCACCGAGGTTCCACCAGTAGTAGTCACCGGAACCCCGCACGCCGAAGCCGACCAGGAAGCCTTCCGCGCCGGCCTCCTTGGTGGCCTTGACGCTCAGGTCGTAGTTCTGCCACCCCGGGTCCCCGGCGGTCACCATGGTGTTCTCGGCCGCCACATCGGATTGCAGGTACGAGCCGCCGTCCACGGTCCAGTTCCCGCGCCCGCTGATGTTCGTCCACTTCCCGGCGCCCGCGGAGAAGTCGTCGGCGAACAGGCCGGTGCCGTCGGCCGCGGTCACCGTGACGTCGTCGTACCGCGCGCTCGTCGCCCACGTCGAAAGGCCCACCGCGCCGGTGATCGGGCCGTTCACGATGGGCGTGGTCGACGCTTCGCTCGGCACCACGCGGTCACCGACGTTGGTCATGAACAGCTTCTGCGTCTCGTAGCTGGTCGAGCCCCACGAAGCCGAGTTGGTGAACCAGATCATGTCCGGGCGCCACTGGTTGTTGTCCCGGTCGGCGAGCAGCGGCGCGTAGGAAGCCAGCCGCACCACGTCGGCGTTGCGTTCCAACCCGGTCATGAACGCGGCCTCGGCGAGCGAGTTCGCGAACCGGTTGTCCTGCGAGGCGTACTCCCCCAGGAACACCTTCGGCCCCTGCCGATCGTAGGTGTCGTACCGGTTGTTGTTCTCCAGGAACCACTGTGGACTGTTGTAGTAGTGCTCGTCCACCATGTCCACATCGGCCGCCCGGTTCAGTTCCCAAGCGCGGTCGAAGGTGGCCCCGGCGTCGTCCGGGCCGGAGTTGCTGATCACGGTGATCTCCGGGTACCGCTCGTTGATCGCCTTGCGGAATTCGGTGAAGCGCGCGAAGAACTCGTCCGGCAGGTTCTCCTCGTTGCCGACACCCAGGTGCGTGAGCCCGAACGGTTCCGGGTGACCCATCTGCGCCCGCCGCGCGCCCCACGGCGAATCGGCAGGGCCGTTGGCGAACTCGATCAGGTCGAGCGTGTCCTGCACGTGCCGCCGCAGCAGTTCCGGGTCGTCGGTGGCCTGGTTCTGCCCGCACCCGGTGACCAGCGCGGGCACCACCGGCAGCGCCATCGCGCCGATGTCCTCGGCGAACTGGAAGTACTCGAAGTAGCCGAGCCCGTAGGACTGGTTGTAGCCCCAGAAGTTCGCATTGGTGGCGCGTTCCTCGACCGGGCCGATGGTGTCCTTCCACTGGTAGGACCGCCGCCGCTGGAAGTCCGGTGCCTCGTAGGCTTCGTGGCTGCCGGTGTTGACCAGGCAGCCGCCGGGGAACCGCACGAAACCCGGCTCCAGCGCGGCGATCTTCTCGGCGAGGTCGCGGCGCAACCCGTTGGGCCGGTTCTTGTAGGTGTCACGCGGGAAGAGCGAAACCATGTCCAGGCTGACCGACGCGCCGGCGGTCACGGTGAGCCGCCCGGTGGTGCTGGATTCGCGCGCGGTGAAGCTGCCGGTGTACTTCACCCACCGGCCCGCCTGGGCGGTGACCACCACCGGCCGCGCCAGCACGGCACCGGCGGCATCGGTGAGGTTCGCGGTGAGCGGGGCGGCCGAGTCGCCGCGCGCCCACACCGAGAAGTCGTACTGCTTCCCGCGCTCGATCGCGAAGCCCGCGTTGTAGCCGCCGTTGGTGATGCCGAACGAGCCGCCGGTCACCTCGAGCTTCAGGTAACGCCGGTTGCGTTCGTTGAGCCTGCCCGCGTCGTCGAGCACGCGGGCGGTACCGCCATTCGTGGCCGCGGTCCACGCGGTCAGTCCGGTGAACGAGGAGTTGTCGGCGGGATCGAATTCGAAGGACCGGTTCCGCACCAGTTCGCCGTACAGCCCGCCGTCGGCCGCGTGGTTGATGTCCTCGAAGAAAACGCCGTACATGCTGCGCGGCAGGTCGGGCCCGGCGGCGGCCGGATCGATGTCGAGTGTGTAGGCGGGCGCGGCCTGCGCGGCCACCGGAAGGGGCGCGACCGTCAACGCGGTCAGCGCGGCGAAGGTGAGTACGAGCCTGGATGATCGTCTGGACACCGCTGTCCTCTCTCGAGATCACGGGGCATGTGAGCGCTAACATTCAGCTGGCCGCCCGCGCGCGGTGTCAACCGAGCTCCGGCCGGCCGCACATGCCGCTCCACATCACAGCGGTGCATCGGCTCGGCGCTGACCGGGTTCATTTCCTGGTCGACGGCCCACAACCGGGCATACTGGGCCCCTTCGCCCTGCGCCGAAGGCATGGCCTGACCACGGAGGCGTGATGGCGCTCCACTACTACGACTCGTCCGGTTTGTGGATCGCTTTCCGCCGCAAGCCGGACGATCGTTATCTGTTCAATTCCCACGCGGCGTGGATCGGCTGGTTTCCCTGGCGTGATGCCGACGCGGTCACCACCACCGGCGATTACCTCGGCACCATCGTCGGGGACCGGTTCCTGCACCGGCACCGCCAGCCGTATCGCGGTTATCCCGGATTCCCCGGTTTTCCGGGATATCCGGGACATCCCGCGTATCCGGGCCACTGGGGGCCGCGGTCGCTGCCCGCCGGGTTCGCCGACGTGCCGCTGAAGTTGCTCAAGGCGAATTCGGATTGAGCGCGGGAAGGTCGCCTCGGGCCGCGAGCCATTCGAGTGCTTCGTGGATCGCTTCGAGTGAGCTGTACCGCGGCTGGAATTCCAGCAGCCGCCGAGCTTTTCCGATGGCGGCGTTCGGGCTGTGCGCGATGTGGTCCCAGGTCAGCGCGGCGGAGTCCGTGTCGACCGTCTCGCGCCACTGTTCCCAGCCGAGGTAGGACAGCCGGGCCTCGCGCCCGTACCAGCCCGCGACGGCTTCGGCGTATCCACGCAGGGTCAGCGCCGCCGGGGACACCACGTGGAAGCTCTCGCCGAGCGCGACACTGCGGTGGGTCATCGCGGCGGTGAAGGACTGGGCCACGTCGTCGGCGTGCACGTGGTGCAGCGTCTCCATGCCCAGGTTCGGCAGCACCAGTTCCTCACCGGCGGCCAGCTTGCGGAACACGTCGAGGTCCAGGTTCCCGGCGGGGTTCACCGGCGGCCAGCCGGGACCGCAGATGTGGCCGGGGTGCAGCAGGGTCACCGGGAAGCCGTGCCGCCGCGCCTGGTCCAGCAGATAGCTTTCGATCTCGGCCTTCGCGACGCCGTATTCGCCGAACGGCCGCCGCGGCAGGTCCTCGGTGGCCGGCACCTGGGTGCTCGCGCCGTGCACCCAGATCGTGCCGCAGTGCAGGAAGTGCTGGATCCGGCCGTGCAGCGCCTCGACCAGCTGCCGCGCGCTGTCCGGCCGGAAGCAGATCAGGTCGATCACCACGTCCGGCGCGAGCTGGCGGAGGCGGGCGCCGAACGCGCCGGTGCGTTCCTCCTCGTCGCGGTCGGCGCTGACCGCGGTGACCGCGCGCCAGGCCGCGTGCGGCCGGTAGGGCTCGGCCTTGCCGCGGCTCAGCACCACCACCTCGTGTCCGGCCGCGACCAGCCGCGGGATCAGGTAACCGCCGATGTGCCCGGTGCCGCCCAGCACCACCACCCGTGTCATACCGCCATCGTAGGGAGGTACGCCGATGAGTTCGCGGTTCGCCGCCGGTCTGTCCTGATGAAGGAAGGACGGATTGATGGATGACGAGTTGCAGGAACTGCTGGACACCCACGTCGCGAAGGGTGCGGTGCCCGGCGCGGTGGCGCTGGTGGCGCGCGGGGACCACGTGGAGGTACGGACCGCGGGCCACGCCGACGTCGAGACCGCCACGCCGATGGCGGAGGACTCGCTCTTCCGGATCGCCTCGATCACCAAGCCGATCGTCGCCGCCGCCGTGCTGGTGCTCATCGAAGAAGGTGTGCTCGCGCTCCAGGACCCGATCGCCCAGTGGCTGCCGGAGCTCGAAGCGCCGATGGTCGTGCGCACCCCGCGTGGTCCGGTCGACGACGTGGTGCCCGCGGTCCGGCCGATCACCGTGGAGCACCTGCTCACCTCGACCGCCGGATACGGCTTCTCCTCCGACTTCTCCGTGCCCGCCGTGCAGGCGCTGTTCCAGGTGCAGCGGGACGGCCGCGAACCCCAGCACGTCCCGCCGCCCGGCGAGTGGCTGACCGCGCTGGCCGGTGTTCCGCTGGTGCACCAGCCGGGCGAGGCGTGGCTCTACCACACCTGCTCCGACCTGCAGGGTGTGCTGATCGCCCGCGCGAGCGGCCGGTCGCTGCCCGAGTTCCTGGCCGAGCGGATCTTCGCACCGCTGGGCATGACCGACACCGGCTTCGTGGTGCCCGAGTCCCAGCGGCACCGGTTCACCACTTACTACCGTGCCGCGGCGGCAGGCGGCTTCGAGCGGGCCGATGGTCCCGACGGGCAGTGGAGCCGCATGCCCGCGTTCCCCTCCGGCGCGGGCGGGCTCGTCTCCACCGCCCGGGACTGGCTGCGTTTCGCACGCATGTTGTTGGCCGACGGGGAGGACGTGCTCTCGGCGGACTCCGTGCGGCGACTGCGCACCGACCAGCTCACCCCGGCCCAACGCGAGGGCAGCGAGCTGTTCCTGGAGGGTCAGAGCTGGGGCTACGGCGGCTCGGTCGACGTCGAGCCGCTGCACCCGTGGGCCGCGCCGGGCCGCTACGGCTGGGTCGGCGGCACCGGGACTGCGGCCCACCTGGTCCCTTCGACCGGCCTGGTGACCATCCTGCTCACCCAGATCGCCATGGACGGGCCGTCTTCGCCGACGCTCATGCAGGATTTCTGGGCGTCGACGCGGAGCGAACCCGGCGATGGAGGCCCCGGAGCTGCTGACCGGGGATTTGCGGCGGTTCTTCGCGGCTCCGCTTGATCAAGTTGCTCCGCCCGGCCGCGGCCCTAGGGTGGGGCCATGACGTGCAGCGGACTGCCGGAGCAGGCGTCACGGTGGACCGAGGACGAGCAGGAACGTGCCGCCCGCGTGCTGGGCGGGCAGGCGACCGTGGTCAACGTGCGGAAGAACGGGCCGCACCGGCGGCTCGTGCCGTGGCTGACCGAAGCCGGGCTGCTGGTCTACATCGGTCACGCGGGCACCCGGCACGACTGGCCCGAGTCGGATTTCGCCAGCCCCTTCGTCGCCGAGGCGAGGACCGACCGGTCGCGGTCGGTGTTGTTGTACGAGGAATGGCTGGACGCCCAGCCGCACCTGCTGCGGCGGCTGGGCCTCGGTGAACTGCGCGGCCGGGCGCTCGGCTGCTGGTGCGCGCCCCAGCAGTGCCACGGCGACGTACTGGCCGGACGGCACCGGGGCCCGCTGATCTCACTCAGGTAACGCGTTCGGGCACGAGCGCCTAACATTGGCCTCGTGGCCCTACTGGGAGTTCTGCTCGTCTTGCTGGGCGTGTCGACCCTGCTGTTCCGCGACGCCGACGTGCTCGGCCTGCCGGCCACCGGGTTCGGCATCGGGCTGGCGGTCGCCGGTGTGGCGCTGTTCGCGGGTGGCCTGGCCTGGCGGTCCGCGAAACGGCGGCGCAAGATCGCCGCCGGTGAGCCGGTGCCGGTCGGGAACGTGGTAGACCGGGCGAAGGCGCTGCCCCGGTTGCTCCGGTCCCGGCGCGAGGGCTATGACGGGCTGCCGAAGAGCCGTCTGGCGCTGTGGGGTTTCGCGCTGGTGTACCTGGTCTCGCCGATCGACATCCTGCCCGAGCTGCTGCCGATCATCGGCGTCACGGACGACGCCGGGGTGCTGGTCTGGCTGCTCACCAGCGTTTCCGCGGCTTCCGGGATGTTCCTGCGCTGGGAACGGGACCGCGTGCGCCCCAAACCCAAGCCCTGACCCCCTCAGGCCGACCGGCTGTGCCGCGCGCGTGGCACCAGCGCCGGGCGCACCCGGTCCAGCACGGTGTCGCGGCCGATGATCACCTCGGCGATGTCGTCACGGCTCGGCACCTCGTACATCACCGGTAGCAGGACTTCTTCGAGCACCGCCCGCGTCGCCCGCGCACCGGTGCCGCGCAACAGCGCCTGCTCGGCGATCGCGTCGACCGCGTCGTCGGTGAACCGCAGTTCGACGCCGTCGAGCGCGAGCAACCTGCGGTACTGCTTGAGCAGGGCGTCGCGTGGTTCGGTGAGGATGCGGGCCAGCGTCGGGCGGTCGAGCGGCTCCACCTTCGTCACGATCGGCAGCCTGCCGACGAACTCGGGGATCAGGCCGAAGCGCATCAGATCCTCGGGCAGCACGTGGGCCGAGGCCTCGGGCGCCTGCCGGACCTCCGCGCCGAACCCCAGGCCGCGCCTGCCCGTCCGCTCGCCGACGACGCGCTCGAGGCCGTCGAACGCCCCGGCCGCGATGAACAGCACGTTCGTCGTGTCGATCCGGAGGTTCTCCTGGTGCGGGTGCTTGCGCCCGCCCTGCGGCGGCACCGAGACCGTGCTGCCTTCGAGGATCTTCAGCAGCGCCTGCTGCACGCCCTCACCGGAGACGTCCCTGGTGATCGACCGGTTCTCCGACTTGCGGGCGATCTTGTCGATCTCGTCGAGGTAGATGATGCCGGTCTCGGCCCGCGCGATGTCGTAGTCGGCGGCCTGGATCAGCTTGAGCAGGATGTTCTCCACGTCCTCACCCACGTACCCCGCTTCGGTGAGCGCGGTGGCGTCGGCGCTGGCGAACGGCACGTTCAGCAGTTTCGCCAGCGTGCGGGCCAGGTGGGTCTTGCCGCAGCCGGTCGGCCCGAGCAGCAGCACGTTGGACTTGCCGAGCTCGACCGGCTCCTCCTTGGCGTGCTTCCCGGCGGGCGCAGCCCCGCGTTCGATCCGCTTGTAGTGGTTGTAGACCGCCACCGCCAGCGCGCGTTTGGCGTTCTCCTGCCCGACCACGTACCGGTCGAGGTACTCGCGGATCTCCTGCGGGCGGGGCGCTTCCGCCGGTTCGGGGGCCACGGTCTCCTCGCCGACCAGCTCGGTGCACTCGCCGACGCACTCGTCGCAGATGTGCACGCCGGACGGACCGGCGATCAGCCGCCGCACCAGTTGCTGCGCCCGCCCGCAGAAGGAGCACCTCGGTGCCTGCTCGGCTGCCATCCGGAAGAACTCCCCGCATTTCAAATGTTCACACCATCTCGATGTTGAGAGTATGCCGATTCGGCCGCCCTCGGCAAGGTGCTCACCTCGCGAAGGCGGTCAGGAAGTGGTCGCGGAACTCGTCCATCGGCCACACCGGCGCCTGCGGACCCGGCCGCAGACCGTCGTGCCAGCCCCACCCGGCCACGCGGTCGAGCACGGCGGGATCGCGCGCCACGATGGTGATCGGCACGTCCCAGTCGGCCCCTTCCCCGGTGACCATGGTCGACGGCTGGTGGTCGCCGAGGAAGACCAGCACCAGGTCGTCGCCGCCGTGGGTCTCCACATAGGACAGCAGGGAGGTCAGCGAGTACTCGATGGTCTCGGTGTAGGCACCGCGGATCAGCGCCGGGTCGGACCACAGGCCCTCGACCGGCGGGCGCATCAGCGAGTGGTAGACCGAGCCGTCGCCGACGGCGTTCCAGTCGAGCACCGGCGGCGGTGGCGACCACGGCCAGTGGCTCGACACCAGGTCGATCTCGGCCATCAGCGGCGCGTGCGGGGCCGCGCGTTCGGCGCGGTGGAAGGCCGAAAGCGTGAACTGGTCGGGCATCGTCACGTAGGACTCGGACGGGCCCTGGTAGCCGACGTTGCGTGCGTCGTAGTACTGGTCGTAGCCGTAGAACTCGCCTTCCGGCCAGTCCCGCGTGTGCGCCGGGACGTCACCGACCGTGCGCCAGCCCGCTCGCTGGAACGCGCCGCCGAGGGTGAGCCGGTCGGTGGCGAACAGGCTGTCGTAGCGCTGCTCGTTCTTGATCCAGAGCCCGGACTGCAGCGTCGAGTGCGCGAGCCAGCTTCCGCCGCCGGTGGTCGGCGAGGTGAGGAACGCGCTGCGGGACCCGAACCCGGCCGCGCGCAGGCGGTTCGTGCCTTCGTCGAGCAGCGGGCCGATCCGGGCCGCGACATCCGAATCCTGCACGGCGAACCGGCCGTAGCTCTCGACGAAGGTGAGCACGACGTCCTTGCCGCGCAACGCGGTCAGCAACTGCTCGCCGGGGACCGCGCCGAACGGGTCGGGTGCGGCGGACTCCTCGGCGAAGGCCCCCTGGTCCAGCAGATCCGCGCGCACCTGGCGCAGGTCGTCGTAGGCGAAGGCGACCGCGCTGTTGGCGGCCACCGGTTCCCCGGGCACCAGCTGCACGCCGAACACCGCGCAGAAGATCCAGATCACGCCGAGCACGGACACCGCCCTGGTCGAGGCCGTGCGGTGCCCGGCGACCAGCCGGGCCAGCCGCACCGCCGACAGGGTCAGCCCGGCGACCAGCGCGAGCGCGAGCAGCACGAGCCCGCAGACCGCCACGGCCGCCGCCGTCTCGCCCAGCGAGGCGATGAGCAGGTCCATCGCGGGGCCGAAGAGGTTCCAGTCGAACACCGGGTTGAACGGGCGGTCCAGCGCGACGAGGAAGCCCATGTTGATCAGCTTCACGACGGTGAGCAGCCCGAGGAACGCCCCGGCCAGCACGGCGAGCACCCGGCGCGGGCGCACCGGCAGCACGAGCACCAGCGCGACCCCGGCCAGCGCCTCCACCGGCAGCCGCGCGAACGCGCCCGGGGTCAGCCGGTCCGGTTCGCCGGGCACCACCAGCGCGACGAGCACCAGCAGGGCGGCCAGCGCCAGGCCGGCCCGCGCCAGCACCTGGCGCACCGGGCCGCGGTCCACGGCGGTTTCCTCGCTCACGAGCCGGAGATCCTCTCTGCAGGGAGTAGCTACTGACGGGTTACACGGGCGCGGGGAGCCGGTGGTTCACGGCCGACCCGATGTGTACAGTCGTACGCATCGACCGGACTGGAGCACTGGTGACCCCTCAGCCCGCCCGCCGCAGGCGGTTCGACCCCGAACGCCGCGAGCGCCTCATCGAAGCGGCGATCGACGTGATCGCCGAACGCGGGGTCGCCGGCACCTCCCACCGCGCGGTGGCCGAGGCCGCCGACGTGCCGCTCGGTTCGCTCACCTACCACTTCACGAACCTGGACGAACTGCTCCGGCTCGCCTTCACCAGGCTGGCCGAGCGGATGCACGGCCGGTTCGACGCCGCGCTCGCCGCGATCCCGCCCGGCGGCGACGGCCGCGAAGGCGTGGTCCGGATCATCTGCGACGAGGGCCTCGGGTTCGACCGCGATCTGCTCCTGATGGTCGAGTTGTACGTGCTCGCCATCCGCAAGCCGGTGTTCCGCGAGCTGATCCAGGACTGGATGAACGCCAGCCGCCGGTCGCTGGCGCGGCACTTCCCCGAGGACTCGGCGCCCGAGATCGACGCGCTGATCGAGGGCATGGTGCTGCACAGCCACCTGTCCACCGAGCCGTTCGACCCCGAGCGGGTGCGGCGCGCGGTCCACCGGATCACTGAGCGATGACCGCACAGACCACACCGATCGCCCCCGAGGTACGCCGTTGGCGGGCCGCCCTGTTCGCGATGTTCCTGCTCACCGGCATCACCTTCGCCTCGTGGGTGACCAGGACCCCGGCGATCCGCGACTCGGTCGGCGCGTCGACCGCGCAGATGGGCGTGATCATCGCCGGGTTGTCGGTCGGTTCGCTGCTGGGCATCGCGGTCGCCGGGCGGCTGGTGGTGGCCAGGGGCGGGCGGTTCGTGATCGCGCTCGGCTCGGTCGCCATGGTGGCCGGGCTGTTGCTCATCGCGCTCGGCGCGGCACTCGGGGCGGGCTGGCTGGTCTGCGGCGGGCTGGCGTTCTTCGGCCTGGGCATGGGTGCTTCCGAAGTCGCGCAGAACGTCGAAGGCGCGGAGGTCGAGCGGGCGCTGGACGCCTCGGTTCTGCCCGCCATGCACGGCTGTTTCAGCATCGGCACCTTCGCCGGCGCGCTCGCCGGGATCGCGCTCAACGCTCTGGCCGTGCCGGTGGCGCCGCACGTCGGCACCTCCGCCGCGTTGATGGCCGTGGTGGCGGTCTGGGCCGTGCGCGGCATCCCGGCGCACTCCCCCGCCGACGAGGCCGGTGAGCGGACGCGGGCACCGAAGGTCTGGCGCGAGCCGCGCGTGGTGCTGATCGGCGTGATCGTGCTCGGCATGGCGCTGGCCGAGGGCTCGGCGAACGACTGGCTGCCGCTGATCACCGTCGACGGTTTCGGTGCCACGGCGACGATCGGCTCGGTCGCCTACGCGTTGTTCGGCCTGGCGATGGCGGCCGGGCGGTTCAGCGGGAGCCGGGTGCTCGACCGGTTCGGCCGCACCGCGGCGATGCGCGGCAGCGCGGTGATCGCCACCGCGGGCGTCGCGCTGGTCGTCCTCGCTCCGGGCATCGAACTCGCGGCGGCCGGCGTGGTGCTCTGGGGGCTCGGCACGTCGCTGGGCTTCCCGGTCGCGCTTTCGGCGGCGGGCGACGATCCCGAGCACGCCGCCGCGCGGGTCAGCGCCGTGGCGACGATCGGCTACCTGGCCTTCCTGGTCGGGCCACCGCTGCTCGGCCTGCTCGGCGAATTCGCCGGGCTGCGCAACGCACTCGTCGTGGTGGTGGTGATGCTGGTGGTCGCCGGGGCCTGCGCGCCGGCGGTCAGTGATCGCGCAACAGCGTCTCGCCCTTGACCATCCAGGCCACCCCGAACGCGAAGATGGCGCCGGATTCCAGCCACAGCACGGGTTTCAGCGGCGCGAGGACGTCGGCGAGCCACAGCCCTTCGAGCGCGATGAGCGCCAGGCACACCAGCATCACCCCGCCACAGACGCGGTAGACGCGGTTGCGCGAGGCCTTGCGCCGCGTGGGCGCCCCGGTGCTCCTGGTGAACAGGAACAGGCAGAACACCGACAGCGTCAAGAAGAACACCGCCGCGCAGACGACGTGCACGGTCTCCACCAGTCGTGCGGTGGCCGAGGGATCGGGCCCCACGGCCACCGGGAACAGGCCCACGCCGATCGCCGCCACCGCGGCGACGTTCCCGCACAGGTCGTCGAGCCGGTCGTGCCCGCGGTAGGACAGCAGGAAGGTGCCGACCGCGCACATGCTGCCGACGAAGACCCCGCTCATCACCGTGTGGTAGTAGCCGCTGATCGATTCCTGCAGGCCACCGCCCTCGAGCAGCAGCTTGCCCAGTACCAGCACCACCGGCAGCGCCAGGCCGATCACCCCCACCGCCCGGCGCAGGTACAGGTAGGAATGCACCAATCCCGTCTGAGGCGTCTGGACCACTGGCTGCATGCGAACAGTGAAACACCCCGAAGCCGGCCACCCGGCCAGGCGAACACCAATTGTTACCGAACGACTACCCTGAGTGCAATCAGGGACCGGTGGGTGGCCGGGCGGTCAGCGCTTCGGCCACATCCGTCAGCTTGACGTTGAGCCGCTGGGAAGTCCGGCGCAGGATGGCGAACGCCTCGTCGGCGGTGAGCCCGCGACGCTGCATCAGGATGCCTTTCGCCTGGCCGATCACGTCGCGGCTGTCGATCGCCTGGCGCAGCTGGGCGGCCTGGAGTTCGGCACGGCTGAACGTTTCGGTGCGCGCCAGCGCCAGTGACGCGTGGGTCGACAGCAGCAGCGCGATGTCCTGCGCGTCCTCGCTGAACCCGCCCGGCTGGGTGCTGTAGAGGTTGAGCGCGCCGGACAGCTGCGGCGGCCGGGCGTCGGGCAGCACGGCGGTGGACAGCACCGAGTGGTAGCCGTGCCGGGCGGCGGCGGGACCGAACCGCGGCCAGGCCGGATCGGCGCCGAGGTCCCCGCTCCGCACGTAGGCGGGCCCATCCGGCCGCGCCGCCGACACACAGGGACCCTCGCCGGTGTCGTACTGCACCTTGTCGAGTTCGAGCGCCACCGGCGCCGTCTCGACCGGGGTGTGGAAGCGGCCGTCCGGCGAGCGCAGGGTGATCGACACCAGCTCGGTGCCCGGCACCAGCCGGTAGGCCGCGTCGACCACCTGCTGCAGCACCCCGGCGGTGGTCCGCGCGTTGATCAGCAGGAACGTCAGGCGGGCGAATTCCCGCGCCAGCGCCCGGACCGGCTGCTGTCCCTCGGTTTCAGTCATCAGGACCGACTGTAACGCCTATGACCAGACCGGGCGGACCTCCTCGAGCACCGCCGCGGCCTGCGCGTAACCGGCACGCGCGGCCGCCGCGCGGTTCGCCGGGTCGAGCACGTTGCGCCCGAAAGCAGCCAAAGCCGCCTGGTCAGGGGTCACCAGCACCACGGACGCGTGCGCGCGCAGCGCTTCGACCTGTTTGCCGACGCCCGTCATCGGCCCGATCCCGCGCGGCAGCGGCGCGAGCACGACCACCCGATCGGCACCGGCGGCCAGGTCCGCGTTGGACCCCGAACGGATGCCGCCGTCGATGTAGCGGCGGCCGTCGATGGTCACCGGCGGCCACACCCCGGGCACCGCGCAGCTCGCCGCGACCGCGTGCACCAGCGGTACGCCGTCGTGGCGGTCGAAGGTGCGGAAGCGGCCGGTCTCCGCGTCCACCGCGGTGAGCAGCAGCCGTCGCTCCGGCCACTCGCGCACCGGCAGCCGCGACTCGATCACCGCGATCCGGTCGGCCTCGGAAGCCTCGGTGCGGGCACGCAGGGCGATCCGGCCGACACGGGCGCGGAAGCGCTGGGCGTCGGCCGGGCCGAGCATCGCCAGCGCGAACCGCAGCATCATGCCGCGCCCGAGCGCCGCCGCGAGTTCCCCGTCCGGTGGGGCGAGCTGGGCCTGGTAGCGGGTCTCGGCCTCGATGCCGGACGCGACCTGCGCGCCCACCACCGAACCGGCCGAGGTGCCCACCACCAGGTCGGCGCCGGTGAGGTCCACCCCGGCTTCGGCCAACCCGGCCAGGATCCCCCACTCCCAGGCGATCCCGGTGATGCCTCCGCCGCCGAGAACCAGTGCGCGCTGCGTCATCGGGCCATTCTGCCGGGCGCCGAGGACTTCCGCTTCTCCCGGTGCCCACGACGGCCTCCGGATGCTATGAGTGCGGCATTACTAGCGTTGAATGCAAGTAATGCCCCACTCATAGCGTTCGGCTGGTGACGTTGATGAGCACTCGTTCGGCCAGTGCGGTGTCGCAGTGCTCGATGACCTCGGTCAGCTTCCCGTCCTCGACGGTGAAGACGAAGCAGTAGGTCTGGTGGTACGACTCGCCCGCCGTGGTGGTGGCCTGGGCGCGTGCCTGCACCACGACCCGGTTGCCGTCGGCGAGCACGAAATCGGCCTCACTGCGGTAGCCGCCGGGGAACTGGGCCATCAGCGGGCGCAGCAGTCCGGTCAGGGTTTCGGCTTTCGACGGCCAGGTCCCGCTCCACGACCAGGCGCCGGGGATGACCCAGCGGAAGTCGTCCGCCATCGCGTCGCTCATCGCCCGCGGGTTCCCGGCGGCCATCTCCGCGAAGATTCCTTCGACCATTGCTTTGTTTTCGGCAGTTCCCATGGCGTTCAACCTACGTACGCCCAGCTATGCGTCAAACGAAAGTCTCGCATGTGTGGTATCAGTATCGCGCATGAGTGAGTTCACCGTGCTGGGCTTGGCCGTGGTCCGCGAAGCGGCCAGGCACGGCTCGTTCTCCGTCGCCGCCGACCGCCTCGGTTACACGCAGTCGGCCGTCTCGCGGCAGATCGCGCTGATGGAACAGGCGGCCGGGCAGTCGCTGTTCGAGCGCCGGTCCCGCGGGGTGAAGCCGACCGAGGCGGGCCGGTTGCTGCTCCGCCGGGCGGACGCCGTGCTCGGGGAACTCGACGCCGCCCGCCAGGACCTCCGCGAACTGGAGGCCCGGCCCGGTGGGCGGTTGCGGGTCGGGGCGTTCTCCACCGCGCTCGCGGCGCTGGTGCCACGGGCGATCGCCACGGTTTCCCGCCGTGCGCCCGGATTGCGGGTGCCGTTGCGCGAAGGGCTGAGCCCGTCGCTGCTGACCGCGGTCGCCCGGCGGCGGCTCGATCTGGCCGTCGTCACTCCGCCCGGCAAGACGCCGGACGGAGTGGAATTGTTGCCACTGCTGGAAGATCCGCTCTTCGTCGCGGTGCCCGCGGGACATCCGCTCACCACCCGGCCGAGCGCGACGCCCGCGGCACTGCGAGCCGAACGCTGGATCGCCGGCAGCGCCGAGCCGGGTTCCTCCCTGCTCGGCGCCTGGACGGACTCGTCGTGGCAGCCGGAGATCGCGTTCGTGGCCAAGGACTGGACCGCGAAGCTCGGCCTGGTCGCGGCCGGGCTCGGGGTCACCGTGGTGCCGGGACTGGCCGTCCCGTCGCTCCCGCCGACCGTCGAGGCCGTGCGCATCGACCACCCCGCCGCGATCCGTCCCGCGGCCATCGCGCGTCATTCCGGTGGCGAACCGGCGGACGCCTTCGTCGAAGCACTGCTGGACACTGCGGCCGAACTGGCGGTGGAACTGCGCCGTTCGCGCCGGAGTGCGAGCAGGGCCATGCCCAGCCCCGCCACCGTGAGCCCGGCGCCGACGAGGTAGAGCGAACCCAGACCGGGGCCGTCTTCGATTACCCAGCCGCCCAGCCAGCCCGCGAACGCCGAAGCCAACTGGAAGCCGGAGGCGTTGACCGCCACGGCCAGCGTGGGCGCGGCACCGGCGGTGGTCACCACGCGCGTCTGCATGCCGGGGATGATCGCGAAAGCCAGCAGCCCCAGCACGAACGTCAGCACCAGCGCGGCGGGGCGGTTCGCGCTCAACACCCAGAACGCCGCCAGCACCCCGGCGAGCACGGCGAGCAACGCGGCCACCGAACGCAGCAGCGCCTTGTCCGCCAGCCAGCCACCGAGGAAGTTGCCCGCGATCGCGCCCGCGCCGTAGATCAGCAGCAGCCACGGCACGGCTTCGGCGCCGAACCCGCTGAGCCCGGTGAGCAACGGGGTGATGTAGACGAAGACCGTGACCACGCCGAGGTTCCCGACGGCGGTCAGCAGGATCGCCCAGCGCAGCGCGGGATTGCCGAACACCCGCAGCTCACCGAAGACCGAGCCGGTGGCGGCGGCGGGCTGCGCGGGGACGAAGCGCAACACCAGCGGCAGGGCGATCAGCGGTATCGCGGCGACGGCGGCGAAGGTGGCCCGCCAGCCCAGGTTGTGCCCGACGAAGGTGCCCAGCGGCGTGCCCAGCACGATGCCGAGGTTCAGGCCCAGCGTCAGCTTCGCCACGGCGGCACCCTGCTTGCCCTCCTGGGCCAGCGACACCGCGATCGCGATGCCCACCGCGAAGAAGGTGGCCACCACCAGCCCGGAAACGAACCGGGAAAGCAGGACCAGGACGTAGCCGGGCGCCACCGCGGAGCCCAGGTTCCCGACCACGGCGACCAGGATCAGACCGGCGATCAGCGGTCTGCGGGCCACGCGCGCGGTCAGCACGGTGACCACCGGCCCGCCGACGATCATGCCCAGTGCGTAGGCGCTGACCAGCAGGCCGGCCGACGGGATGGACACCGACAGCCCGGCGGCCACGTCGGGCAGGATGCCGGCGATGACGAATTCGCCGGTGGTCAGGCCGAAAACGACCAGCATCAGGGAGAACAGGGAAAGGCGCATGGCTCAACTCGGTCCGGGATCGGGGGAATACGAACAACCCGATCGTGGTTTCCCCCTTACCGATGATCAAGTACCCACTAAATAGTGGGGTACTTACCGAAAGGTGTGTGCCGGTGCCCCAGTGCCAGAAGTTCGTCTCCGGACTCGACGCCGGCATCGACGTGGTGGGCGGCAAGTGGAAGGTGCTCATCCTGTGGGCGCTGGGCCAGCGCCCGAAGCGGTTCGGCGAGCTGAAACGGGAACTGGCCGGGGTCAGCGAGAAGATGCTGATCCAGCACCTGCGCGAACTCGAACGCGACGAGGTGGTGCACCGCGAAGTGCACCACGCCGTCCCGCCGAAGGTCGAATACTCGCTCACCGGCTCGGGCGCCACGCTCATCGAAGCGCTGCGCCCGCTCGGCGCCTGGGGTTGTGACCGCAAGGAACGCCTCGAAGAGATCCGCGGCGCGGGCTGAACCGTCAGGCTTTGCAGGTCACCGCGGGCAGCACCGGGTTGTCGTTGAGCACCCCGGCGATGAGCCCGAAGTTCGCGCTGCCGTCCGCCACCACCACGGAGTTCCAGTCCTCGCTGGTCACCGTGACGGTGTCGCCGTACTGGGAAAGCTCGCCGTGCCACAGGTTGTTGATGTTGTGCCCGTCCGGCTGGGACCAGCGCACGGTCCAGCCCTTCAGCGGCGCGGCGTCGAGGTTGCGCACGGTCACCACGCCCTCGTACCCGCCCGGCCACGAATTCGTCACCTCGAACCGTGCGTCGCATGCGCTGGGCGCTGCCGTGTGCACCGTGCCGACGACCTCCTCGCCGCCCGCCGCGTAGCCGACGAGCGCTCCCGCACCGGCCAGCGTGGCCGCGGCGAAGCCGGACACCACCCCGGCACGCAGCCTCGATCGGCGTCCCGGTGGCACGACCACCGGAGCGGGACGGCGGTCGGCGGACAGCTCGGCGTGCACCTGCGCCATCACCGGGCGGTCCGCCGGGTTCCGGCTCAGCATGCGCAGCAGGATCCCGGTGAGCGGCCCGCTGCGGCGCGGCGGATCGATCTCCCCGCCGACGATCCGCATCAGCATCGCCAGTGTGCTGCGCTCCTTGCCGTACGGCGGTTTGCCTTCCAGCGCCGCGTAAAGCGTGGCGCCCAAGGAGAACACGTCGGACGCCGGCGTGGCCTGCGCACCGCCGGCGACCTCCGGCGCGAGGTAGGCGGGCGTGCCCGCGATGAACCCCGCCGCGGTCACCGTCGCCTCGCCCGGCGCTCGCGAAATGCCGAAGTCGGCGATCTTCGCGTGCCCGCCGGCGCCGAGCAGGATGTTGCCCGGCGTGACATCGCGGTGCACGATGCCCAGTTCGTGTGCCGCCGCGAGGGCGGAGGCCACCTGCGCGCCCAGCCTCGCCACCCGCGCCGGTGGGAGGGTCCGCCCACCAAGGAGCAGTGCCGACAGGCTCGACGGCATGAACTCCATGATCAAATAGGTCCCGTCGCGGCTGTCCACGACGTCGTGCACGGTCACCGCGTGGGGGTGCCGCAGCCTGGCGGCGACGCGTGCCTCACGCATCGCCCGGGGATCGGCCATCCCCAGTTGCTTGACGGCGACCACCCGGCCCAGCCGCTCGTCCCTGGCGCGCCACACCGCGCCCATCGCACCTTCACCCGCACGGTCCGCCAGCCGGTAGCGCCCCGCGATCACCACTCCGCTGTCCGTCACGCGAGGCACACGGATGGGAAAGGGCAATAGTTCAAATCGATTTCAACCCGACTTTCAGCGACCGGACCAGTCCGGCCGTTCTCCGGCCAGGAAGGAGCGCACCCCGGTGGCGAAGTCCTCGCTGCCGAACACGGTGGAGACCACGTCCTCGTCCGGCACCAGCAGGCGGCGGCGCATCCGGCGGGCGATCTCCTTGGCCGCCCACTGGGTCAGCGGCGCGCCGCGGCGGAGGTCGCCGACCACCCGGTCCACCGCCTCCTCCAGTTCCTCCGGTGGCACGAGTTCGCTGAGCAGTCCCGCGCGTTCGGCCCCGGCCGCGTCCAGCAACCGCCCGCGCAGCAGAAGATCGAGTGCCGGTCCCGGGCCCGTGTGCTGGACCAGCAGGGAGATCGTGTTGGCGGACAAGCAGTTCCCGAGCGTCCTGGCGATCGGCACGCCGAACCGGGCGCCGGTGTCCGCCACCCGCAGATCGCAGGCGGCCACCAGCGCGAGCCCGGCGCCGGTGCACGCCCCGCGCACCACGGCCACGGTCGGTTTGCGCACCGCCTCCAGCCGGTCGACCACCCGCGCGATCGACGCCTCGTAGCCGACCCCGTCCTGGCCGGTGCGGAAGTCGGCGAACTGCCGGATGTCGGTGCCCGCGACGAACGCCTTGTCCCCCGCGCCCCGCAGCACCAGCACCCGCACGGCCGGATCGGCGTCCGCCCGTTCGCAGGCGGCGTGCAGCCCTTCGTACATCGCGAAGGTGAGGGCGTTGCGGGAATCCGGCCGGTTGAACGTCACCGTCAGGACGTCGTCATCCAGTTCGACGAGCAGGTCGTCACCGGCATCGGGAACGGCCGGGGGCGCGAACTCGGCGAGCACTTTCTCGGTGTGCTCGCCCAGATCCGGGCCCGCCGTATCCCGTCGCGCGGGCGTGCGGGAGAACCGCATCGGCGAGCCGACCTGCCGCACCCGCCCGGCGACCGGGTGCTCGGCGTCCCAGAAGAATCCGCGCTGGGTCAGGTGCTCGTCGGTGAACACCTCGCCGTAGTCCGAGATCGGGGCGCACGGCACCCCGGCGGCGGTCAGCGTGGCCACCAGCTCCGCCGTGGTGTGCTGCCGGGTGGTCCGCTCGATCTCCGGGATCAGTTCGCCGCGCAGCGCCAGCCGCGCGGAACTGCTTTCGTAGCGCGGATCTTCGAGCAGGTCCTCGCGGCCGAGCGCCTGGGTGAACGCGGCCCAGGTGTTCGGCGTGATCGCGCCGACGGTGACCCAGCCGTCCGCCGCCTCGACCGCCTGGTACGGCGCCTGCGACTGGTGCGCGGTGCCGTGGCGCTCCCCCACCTCGCCGGTGGCGAAGTACCGCCCGGCTTCCCAGACCGCGAGCGAAACGCCGGACTCCATCAGGGAAACGTCCACGTGCTGGCCCTCGCCGGTCCGGTCCCGGTGACGCAGGGCCGCGGTGACCGCGAGTGCCACGTACAGGCCGCAGGTCAGGTCGCAGACCGGCACCCCGACCTTCGCCGGTCCGGCGCCGGGATCGCCGGTGACCGACATCAGGCCCGAGCGCGCCTGCGCCATGATGTCCAGCCCCGGCTGGCCTGCCAGCGGACCGTCCTGGCCCCAGCCGGACGCCGAGGCGTAGACCAGTCCGGGGTTCGCCGCGAGCAGTTCGTCCGGTCCGAGGCCCAGCCGCCGCATCGCTCCCGGGCGCAGGTTCTCCACCACCACGTCCGCCGCGGTGGCCAGCCGGACGAACGCCGCCCGGCCCGCATCGGACTTCAGATCGAGTTCGACGGCTTCCTTGTTCCGGTTCAACCGCAGGAAGGTGCTGCTGACCCCGCCGACGAAGGGCCCGGTCGAGCGCACCGGGTCGTGTGCCTCCCGCGACTCGACCTTGATCACCCTGGCGCCCAGATCGGCCAGTTGCGCGGTGGCGAACGGCGCCGCCATGAACACGCCGACCTCGATCACGGTGACGCCGTGCAGCGGGCCGGTCATCGCGCTTGTCCGATCAGTTCCACAGGGTGCCAGGCCGTCCTGTTCGAGCCGTGGAAGATCTGCTGGCGACACGAAACCCCGGTGGCGGCGATGACGGTGTCCTCGGGCTCCGCGGCCAGAGCGGGGAACAGCCGGTCACCGCCGACCGTCATCGACATCCCGTAGTGCTCGGCCTCGAACCCGAACGACCCGGCCATGCCGCAGCACCCGGCGTCCAGTTCGACCACCTCGGCACCGGGGATGCGGCGCAGCAACTCAAGGGTCGCCGCGGTGCCGACCTCGGCCTTCTGGTGGCAGTGCCCGTGGTAGAGGATCCGGCGACCGGCAAGCCAGGAATCCTCGCGCAGCAACAACCTGCCGTCGTCGATCGCTTCGGTGAGCAGTTCCTCGACCTGCCGCACGCGCCCGGCGACCTCAGCGGCGGGCGCGTCCCCCGGGAACAGCGACAGGTGCTCGTCGCGCAAGGTGAACAGGCACGACGGCTCGCAGCCGACGATCGGGCCGCGCTGCCCGGCGAGCGCGGTGATCAGCTTGCGCGACTTCCGCTTCGCGTCGTCGACCAGTCCCTTGGACAGGCTCGACCGGCCACAGCAGCCACCGCCGGCCAGCCCGACCTCCCAGCCCGCGTGCTCCAGCAACCGGATCGCCGCCTGGCCGATGCCCGGTTCGGTGTAGGTGGTGAAGGAATCGGCGAGGAAGGTCAGCGGTCCCTGCCCACCGGTTCCGCCGAGGTCCCGGCTGCCGAACCACCGGACCAGGTTGCGGCGCGCGAACTTCGGCAACGGCCGGGCCGCGGTGATCCCCACCCGCCGTTCCATCAGCTTCCGCAGCGGGCCGATCCTGCCGGGCAGGTTCGACAGCGGCGCGGTCGCCGAGCCCAGCCGGTTCAGCGTCCTGATCGCGCCGAAGATCCGCGACCGCAGCGGCACCCCGTGCAGGTCGTGTTCGTGTGACAGGGTTTCCGTCTTCAGCGCGGCCATGTCCACACCCATCGGGCATTCGCTCTTGCACGCCTTGCACATCAGGCGCAGGTCGAGGATCTCGTGCAGCCGCTCGTCGCCCAGCGCGGCCTTCGGGTCCGGTTCGGACAATGCCCGCACCAGTGCGTTGGCCCGGCCGCGGGTGGAGTGCTCCTCGTCCTTGGTGGCGATGTAGGACGGGCACATCGCGCCGGGACTGCTCTTGCGGCACAGCCCGATGTTCATGCACCGGTCGGCGGCGCCGCGCATGCCGCCGACCACCTCGAAGTCCAGCCGCGTGCGCAACGCCGGGGCGGGCGGCAGCGAGCTGTCCCGCAGGTGGTCGGTCATCGGCGGGGCGTCGACGATCTTGCCCGGATTGAGCACCCCGTCCGGGTCGAACAGCGCCTTGACCCGCCGCATGGTCTCGTACAGCTCGTCGCCGAAGATCTCGCGGTTGAACTCCGACCGGGCCAGGCCGTCGCCGTGCTCGCTGGAGTTGACCCCGCCGTACTCGGCGACCAGGTCCTTGATCTTCTCCGCGACCGCGCGCATCGTCGCGACCTGCGCGGGGTCGGCGAGGTCGACGAACGGGCGGATGTGCAGGCAGCCCACCGAGCAGTGCCCGTAGAACCCGGCAGTCAGCCCGTGCTCGTCGAGGACCTCCTTGAACCGCCGGGTGTATTCGGGCAGGTACTTCGGCTCGACGGCGGTGTCCTCGACGAAGGCCAGCGGACGTTTGGTGCCTTCACTCGCCGCCATCAGCAGGCCGAGACTCGACTTGCGCACCTTCAGCAACGCGGTCTGCTGCGCCGGGGTGATCGCGCGCAAGGTGTGGTAGCCGTGCGAATTGCGCTGCCACAACGCGCTCAGCTCGTCGAGTTTGGCGATCAGCTCGGCCTCGTCGTCACCGGTGAACGAGACGAACAGCAGCGCGTCCGGATCGCCCTGCAGGATCGAGCCCAGCCCGGCGTACTCGATCTTCTGCCGGGACAGGTCCAGGATGGTCCGGTCCATCAGCTCGACCTGCGCGGGCGAGCAGGACAACGCGTCCTCGGTGGCCGCGATCGCGCCCGCGGTGGTGGTGAAGTGGCCGACCGCGTAGACCGTGCGGCGGGGCTTGGGCACCAGGTCCACCAGTGCCGCGGTCGTGATGGCCAGCGTGCCTTCCGCGCCCACCACGAACTTCGCCAAGTCGAAGGGCGTGTCCCCGAGCAGGCGGTCGAGCCGGTAGCCGCAGGCACGGCGCCAGAACGGCGGGAAGCCGGTTTCGATGGCTTCGCGGTTGTCCCGCACCAGTTCCGGCAGACCGGCGTGGATCCGGCCCTCCAAAGTGGACTGCCCGGCGCGGCGAGTGCGCTCAGCCTCGACCACCGGTTCGAACCGGGCCGTCGACCCGTCCGACAGCACCACATCGAGCGCGCGCACGTGGTCGATCGTCATGCCGAAGGTCAGCGAACCGCTGCCCGCGGAGTTGTTGCCGATCATGCCGCCGATGGTGGCGCGGTTGCTGGTCGAGGTGTCCGGCCCGAACATCAGGCCGTGCGCCGCGGCGGCCTGGTTCAGCTGGTCCTGCACCACGCCCGGCTCGACGAGTACGGTCCGCGCTTCGGGGTCGAGCGCCAGGATCCGGTTCATGTGGCGGGAAAAGTCGACCACCACGCCGGGGCCGACGGTCTGCCCGGCCAGGCTGGTGCCCGCGCCCCTCGGCACGATCGGCACGCCCGCGGCCCGCGCCGCCCGGACCACGGCCACCACGTCCCCGGTGTGCTTCGGGAACACCACCGCGCGGGGCGTGATCGAGTACATGCTCGCGTCCCGGGAGAACAGGTGCCGGGTGTACTCGTCGACCCGGACCTCGCCTTCGACGCCGTCCCGCAGCGCCTCTTCGAGCCCGGCCGTCATCACGACACCGAAAGGCGGTCGAGTGCGGCGTTGACCCCGTCGGGCCGGATCGGCACCCCGGAGAGCGCCAGCCCCATCTGCACGCCGGACAACGTGCCCGCCAGGCTGAGGTCGTTGAACGAGCCCAGGTGCCCGATCCGGAAGATCCGCCCGGCCAGCTTGCCCAGCCCGGCACCGAGCGACATGTCGAAGCGGTCCAGGATGAGCGCGCGGATCTTGTCCGCGTCATGGCCTTCGGGCACGAGCACCGCGGTCAGCGCCGCGGAGTGCTCACGCTCGTCCGCGCACAACACCTCCAGTCCCCACCCGGCCACCGCCGCACGCGTGGCTTCGGCGTGCCGGCTGTGCCGGGCGAAGACATTGGGCAGGCCCTCTTCGTCCAGCAACCGCAACGCTTCCCGCAGTCCGTAGAGCAGGTTGGTCGCCGGGGTGTAGGGGAAGTAGCCGCGTTCAGCCGCCGCGAGCATCGGCCGCCAGTCCCAAAAGGACCGTGGCAGCTTCGCGTTCTCCGCTGCGGCAAGGGCTTTGTCACCGATGGCGTTGAAGCTCAGTCCGGGCGGCAGCATCAAGCCCTTCTGCGACCCGGCGACCGTGACGTCGACACCCCATTCGTCGTGCCGGTAGTCGATCGAGCCGAGCGAGGAAATGGTGTCCACGAGCAGCAACGCCGGGTGGTCCGCGGCGTCGATCGCCGCCCGGATCTCGGCGATCCGGCTGGTGACCCCGGTGGAGGTTTCGTTGTGCACCACGCAAACCGCTTTGATCTCGTGCGCGGAGTCCCGGCCGAGCCGGTCGGCCACCCGCGCCGGATCGACGCCGTGGCGCCAGTCCCCCGGCACGAAGTCGACGGTGAGCCCGAGCTTGCCCGCCATCTCCTGCCACAGCGTGGCGAAGTGCCCGGTTTCGAAGCAGAGCACGCGATCGCCGGGGCTGAGGGTGTTGACCAGCGCGGCTTCCCAGGCGCCGGTGCCCGAAGCCGGGTAGATCACCACCGGCCGCGTGGTGCCGAACACCGGCTTCAGGCCGGCCAGAACCGACCGGCCGAGTTCGCCGAACTCCGGTCCTCTGTGGTCGATGGTCGGCGCGGCCATGGCCCGCAGCACCGAATCGGGCACGTTGGTCGGGCCGGGGATCTGCAGGAAGTGCCTGCCGCCCGCGTAACTCATGGCAGTCCTCTCGCCCGTGTCCGCAATACGGAATCCTGTTACCGCCAGGTGAACTGTAGCCCGCCGCGGCCAGTGGGTCGAGTGGACGGTTCAACCCTTGACGACCTGTGTGACCCCGGCCATACTCGCACTCAACGGAAGCACGATTCCGTAATGCGGAACCCGACCCGGATGTCATCGCCGACCCTGGGAGTACGCATGTCGGTGCAAATCATCATGATCGCCACGCTGGTGGCGGTGTTCCTGATCGCCACCGTGCTCCCGGTGCACATGGGCGCGCTCGCCTTCGTCGCCGCGTTCGCGGTGGGCACGCTGGTGCTCGGCGAGTCCAGCGACGACATCGTCGGCGGCTTCCCCGGCGACCTGTTCGTCATCCTGGTCGGGGTCACCTACCTCTTCGCCATCGCCACCAACAACGGCACCGTCACCTGGCTGGTGCACCAGGCCGTGCGCGTGGTGCGGGGCCGGATCGCACTGGTGCCGTGGATGATGTTCCTGGTGACCGGAGCGCTGACCGCGGTCGGCGCGGTGGTGCCCGCGGCGGTCGCGATCATCGCGCCGATCGGCATGGGATTCGCGCTGCGCTACCGGATCAACCCGGCGCTGATGGGCTTGTTCATCATCAACGGCGCCAGCGCGGGCGGTTTCTCGCCGATGAGCATCTTCGGCGGCATCGTCAACGGCGTGGTCACGCGGAACAACCTGCCGGGCAACCCGGTGCTGCTGTTCGTCAGCTCGTTCGTCTTCAACGTGGCGCTGAGCGTGGTGGTGTTCTTCCTCTTCGGCGGGCGCAAGCTGCTGGCCCGCGGCCGGGAACCGGTGGCGGAACTGGCCGCGGTCGGCGGCCGGACCGAAGGTGACGACCCAGCCCCGGTCAGCGGCGGCACGGATTCCACCGACGCCGGCCCCGGCGACTCGGAGAAGCTCACCCTGGACCGCGCGCTCACCCTCGCCGGCCTGCTCGGGCTCACCATCGGCGTGCTGTTCTTCGACCTGGACGTGGGCTTCACCGCGATCAGCGTGGCCGTGCTGCTTTCACTGGTGTCGCCGAAGAGCGCCAAGGGCGCGGTCTCGCAGGTCGCCTGGCCGACCGTGCTGCTGATCTGCGGCATCGTCACCTTCGTCAGCATGATGGAACGGGCGGGCACCATCACCTTCCTCGGTGACCAGGTGGCGGGCATCGGCGTGCCGCTGCTGGCCGCCGCGATCATCTGCCTGATCGGCGCCGCGGTCTCCGCTTTCGCTTCCACCACCGGGATCCTCGGTGCGTTGATCCCCCTCGCCGTGCCCTTCCTGCTGGCCGGGGAGGTGGGCGCGGTCGGCCTGATCATCGCGCTGTCGATCTCGTCCTCGGTGGTCGACTCGAGCCCGTTCTCCACCAGTGGCGCGCTCGTGGTCGCCAACGCCACGGAGGAGACCAGGGAAGAGGTCTTCGGCAAGCTCATGCGCTGGGGCTTCAGCATGGTGCTGGTCGCCCCGGCGGTCAGCTGGCTCGTCTTCGTGGTGTTGTGACGCGAATCTGTCGGTGCCGCGGGTTAGCGTGTGCGGGTGCTGACCACCTTGGCCGTCGAGAACTACCGGTCGCTGCGAGATCTGGTGCTGCCGCTGTCCCGGTTGACCGTGGTCACCGGGGCCAACGGCAGCGGTAAGTCCAGTTTGTACCGTGCGCTGCGCCTGCTCGCCGACGCGGCGCGCAATGGTGCCGTGGCGGCGCTGGCGCGCGAGGGTGGACTGCCGTCGACCTTGTGGGCCGGACCCGAGGTGCACGGCAGAGCCGTCCGCGAGGGTCGCTCGCCGGTGCAGGGCACGCGCCGCGACAAAGCTGTCGGGCTGCGGCTCGGCTTCGCCGGGGACGAATTCGGCTACGCGCTCGACCTCGGCCTGCCGGTGCCCGGCGAGACGGCGTTCAACCTCGACCCGGAGTTCAAGCGCGAAGCCGTCTGGCACGGTCCGGTGCTCCGCACGGCCACGCTGCTCGCCGATCGTGCCGGGCCGATGGTGCGCACACGTGATCAGACCGGCGCCTGGGCCGAGGACAGGCACCGCATCGGGCTGACCGACAGCATGCTCAGCGAGTTCGCCGATCCCCGTGCCTGCCCCGAATTGCTGGTGGTGCGCGAGCGCATCCGGTCGTGGCGCTTCTACGACCACTTCCGCACCGACGCCGGCGCTCCGGCGCGGCAGCCGCGCATCGGCACGCGGACGCCGGTGCTCGACCACGACGGCGGCGACCTCGCCGCCGCGCTGCGCACCATCCAGGAGTCCGGTGACGCCGACGCGCTGGCCACCGCGATCGACGACGCGTTCCCGGGCTCGGAGCTGACCGTGGCCAACACCGACGGTCGGTTCGAGGTGCGCTTCCACCAGGACGGCCTGCTGCGCCCGCTCAGCGCCGCCGAACTGTCCGACGGCACGCTGCGCTACCTGCTCTGGGTGGCCGCGCTGCTCAGCCCGCGGCCGCCGGAACTGCTGGTGCTCAACGAACCCGAGACCAGCCTGCACCCCGAACTGCTGCCCGCGCTGGCCGCGTTGATCGCCATCGCCGCGAAGAAGGCGCAGATCGTGGTCGTCTCGCACGCCCAGCCGCTGGTTCGGGCCCTGGAACAGATTTCCGGCGAAGCGGCTTCGCTCGAACTCGAGAAGGAACTCGGTGCCACGATCCTGTCCGGGCAGGGCAGGCTGGACCGCCCTTCCTGGTACTGGCCGAAGCGTTGACGAGAGGAGGAGTCGTGGGACCGCGAGAAGTGAGCGCGCACGCGCTGTCGTTGCCCGCCGCGGTGGAGGACCACCCGTTCGGCCCGGAGATCGACGTCTACAAGATCGAGGGCCGGATCTTCGCCTTGCTGTCCACAATGGACGGCACGCCGTGCGTGTCGCTCAAGTGCGACCCCGAACTCGCCCTGCACCTGCGGCACGAGCACTCGGCTATCAAGCCCGGCTACCACCTGAACAAGCGCCACTGGAACACCGTGCTGCTCGACGGCTCGGTGCCGGACGACGAGGTGCTCGATCTGGTCGATCACTCCTACGAACGCGTGGTCGCCGGGCTGCCGAAGGCGGTGCGCCTACGACTCGGCTGAGGCGTCCAGCCGGCGAAGCACTTCGTCCATCTCGGAAGTGGCCAGCTGCAACAACTCCGCCGCGCTTCGCTTCGCCAGCGCCGGTTCCCCGGCCACGATGGCGTCGGTGACCTCGCGGTAGTGCCCGGCACGGCCGACTTCGGCGCCGAGCACGTTGGCGAGCGCGTCCAGCGCGGGTTCGTAGGCGGCGCGCAGGTTGTTGAACATCAACCGGAACACGATCGAGTCGGCGCCGTCGACCACGTGTCCCCAGAACTCCAGCGCGTGCCGCTGCTGCGAGACCGGGTCGTCGGTGCTCGTCAGCGACGAAATCGTTGCGCGCAACGGGGTTTCCAGCCGCGCCCCGGCCCGGTCGGCGGCCAGCGCGGCGACCTCCTGCCCCACCGTCAGCCGCGCCTCCATGATGCTGCGGACCACACCCGTGTCGAGTCGTCCCGCGCGGATCAGCAAGCGCGGCAACAGGTCCAGGCCCGCGTGGTGGCGGAAATCGCGCACCGTGGTGGCGCCGCCCTGACGCACCTCGACCAGTCCCGTCTGCGCGAGCCGCTGCAACGCCTCCCGGACCGCCGGACGCGAAACCCCGAGCACCTCGGCGAGCTGACGCTCCGCGGGCAGGCTGGCGCCGGGGGCGAGCTCGCCGTCGACCACCCCGTCCAGCAGCTGCTGGAACACCTCGTCGGGCACCGAGCGGCGCTCCACCCGTCTGAACGCGGTCATGCGGTCACCTTAGCGGATGCGAACTGGTCATACCACTTGACCACTGACCACGATGCGACCTACCTTCGAGGCCCGCCGACGAGGAGGTCGTCATGCCCCGTGAACCGCTCTCCCTTGCCGACGCCGCCCGGGTGTTCCGGACCCGGCCGTCGCCGTGGATGATCGGGGCGCTGCTGGTCGCCGCGGCCGTCACACGCGTGCTGCTCGGCGATTGGCGATTGAGCGATCTGTTCGTCCCGGCGCTCATGCTCGCGGTGTTCCCGCTGTTCGAGTGGGTCGTACACGTGAGCGTGCTGCACTGGCGGCCACGCCGGATCGGCCGATTCACCATCGACTCGCTGCTCGCCCGCAAACACCGCGAGCACCACGGCGATCCGCGTGACGTGCCGCTGATCTTCATCCCGTGGCAGACCCTGCTCTGGCTGCTGCCCGCGGTTACCGCGATCGGCCTGTTCGCCTTCCCGCGCCTGGAAACCGGGCTGACCTTCCTGACGTGTCTCGGCTTGCTCGGGCTCGGCTACGAGTGGACCCACTACTTGGTGCACAGCGATTACCGGCCGCGCACCCGGCTCTACCGCGCGATCTGGCGTAACCACCGGCTGCACCACTTCAAGAACGAGCACTACTGGTTCACCGTGACCACCTCGGGCACCGCCGACCGAGTGCTCGGCACATACCCGGACCCGGCCGACCTCCCCAACTCCCCCACCGCGAAAGCCCTGCACGCCGACCCAGCTTGTCCCCAGTCAATGCTATGAGTGGGGCATTACTAGCGTTGAATGCAAGTAATGCCCCACTCATAGCATTCGGCCCCGGCCGGTCAGCCCGTCTCGCACGCCCGCGCGATGGCCGCGGTGTCCCAGTAGAACGGACGGACTTCGGTGATTCGGCCGTCCTCGACGGTGATCGTCTGCAGGATCAGGAACTCGAGTTCGCGGCCGGTGTCCCTGGCCCGCGCCCGCACCCTGGTCCGGACGACGAGCGGACTGGTGGTCGCCAGGTAGTCCTGCTCGACCAGGTCGAAGCTGGCCCAGGTCCGGCCCATGGCCTCGAAGAACCGCGCCATTCCATCGTGCCCGCGCCAGATTCCACCGTAGGGCAGGGCGTCGGCCTGGTGGAGGACCACGTCTTCGGCGAAGAACGGGGCCAGCGGCGCGAACGAGCCCTGCCCGGCGGCGAGGTACTCGGCCTCCGCCGCGTACATGCCTTCGAGCACGGAAACCGGGTCTGTGGTGGACGAAGTCGTCATACCGACCACTCTGGCGCGCGGCCCATCCCCGGCGCTGGCGGGAATCCGTCCTCGCGGACTTCGCGCGGCCGGCCTATTGACGCCCCGCCAGCTGAGGGTGCCGAAGCTGTGACAGGATGTGCGCGAGTGACTATCCTGGGTGCGTTTCCGATCAGCGGTGAGGAGAGCGATCACCACATGCCTGCCGAGTCGACCGATACCGAAGTCGTCATCCTGGACGACGGGGTGCCGACCGCCGCCCGCGTCTACGACGTGATGCTCGACGGCAAGGACCACTACGAGATCGACCGCCAGGTCGCGCACGCCAGTCTCGCGGTGATGCCCGAGCTCAAGGAGATCGCGGCGCACAACCGGGCGATGCTGCACCGGGTGGTCACCCACCTGGCCGCCGAAAAGGGCATCACCCAGTTCCTCGACCTCGGCTCCGGCCTGCCGACCGCGCGCAACACCCACGAGGTCGCGCAGCAGGTCAACCCGGACGCCAAGGTGGTCTACGTCGACATCGACCCGATCGTGCTGGCGCACGGCCGGGCGCTGCTGCAGGACAACGACAACACCCGCGTGGTGACCGCCGACCTGCGCAAGCCCCAGGAGGTGCTGGCGCACCCCGAGGTCGTCTCGATGATCGACTTCTCGAAGCCGGTCTGCGTGATGCTGGTGGGCATCCTGCACCACCTGCTCGACGAGGAGGACCCGGCGGGCATCGTGCGCACGCTGCGCGACGCGGCCGCCTCCGGCTCGTACTTCTTCATCACCAACTTCACCCGGCTCAGCGATTCCCCGGAGAGCGCGGAGCTGGAGCAGGTGCTGCTCTCGCAGCTGGGCACCGGCCGCGTGCGCACCCCGGCCGAGCTGGCCGCCTACTTCGACGGTCTCGAACTGCTCCCGCCGGGCATCGTGCCGCTGCCGCTGTGGCGCCCGGAGACCATCGTCACCGACGCCACCACCATCGGCGTCCGGTTCATGACCGGGGGCGTGGCCCGCAAGAACTGAGGAACTGCTGGACCCGCCAGTGGGGTTCGGCGGGTCCAGCAGCGAGCGCGACCGGAGACCAGTGCCCGGGCTAGGAGGCCTCGGACGCACTGCCCACATTATTCACCGACGGCGCGTTCCGCGACCACGGCTCCGGCTCATCGCGGTTTCCCCAGGTAGAGCGGGTGCGTCAGGTAAGCGAGCGGTCGCGGAGGTCTGGACCAGCTGGCTCCGGGGTCACTCCCACACCGCGGTCTCCGGGTCGATCCCGTGTGCTTCGGCGTTCGCGAAGATCACCTCGCGCAGCCAGCACGCCAGCCCCGGGGTGAAACCGTCGTAGTAGGACCGGAACCCCGGGTCCGTGGCGAACGTGCGGCCGAGGCAGGCGTGCATCGAATGCGTGCAGTCGAAGTACTCCGACTGCATCGCGCGATGCCGTTCCGCCAGCACGTTCGCCGCTTCCGATCCGGGCGCGACCCCGGCCTGGCAGGCCGCCGCGAGATCGGCGTGCAGCTCGTCGGCCGTGGCCACGAGCTCCTTCCAGTCCTCCGGAGTCCGCTCGGCGGCCCGCTCGGCGTACTGCGCCCACTGCGGGCTCTCGCCCCACTTCTCCTCGGCGTCCTCCACCCAGGACAGCTGCCAGTGGTCGCCGAAGATCTCGACCTGTTCTTCGGCGCTCAACCGCATGCCGACCTTCGAGGCCGCCATCATCCGGTCCACCGAGCCGACCATCCGCTGTAGCCGCTCGATGCGCTCCACCAGTTCTTCCCGCTGCCGGCGCAGGTGGTCCTGTGCGTCGGTGCGCGGGTCGTCCAGGATGCGGCCGATCTCGGCGAGCGGGAAGCCGATCTCCCGGTAGACCAGCACCCGGTGGATCCGGGCGACGTCGTCCGCCGAGTACACCCGGTACCCGGCCCAGGTCCGCCCGCTCGGCCGCACCAGGCCGATGCCGTCCCAGTGGTGCAGGGTCTTGACGCTGACCCCGACCAGCGCGGCCGCCCGGCCCACGGTCAGTCCGCCGGGGCCGGGCGGTGCGGGATCCATCACCAGCCCAGTGTCGCGCACCGGGTTCGCGGTGCTCATCCGCGGGGGATGTCGATCCCCAGCTCCCGCAGGTTGTCGGCCACGGGGCTGTCCGGATCGATCCGGCGGGCGGCGGTCATCACCACGCGGGCGTTCTCCGGGGTGATCACGGTCAGCTCGACCGAGTTCCACGGCTGCTCCACCGGGGCGGCGGTGCTGCCGGGCCGGAGTTCCTCGCAGCGCGCGGCGATCGGCTCGATCTCGTCGAGCACGCAGGAGAAGCTGGTGCTCATCAAGGTGGGCTCGGGCATCGGCTCCCCCGGCACCAGGAGCACGTCCTGGAAGGCCCACCGCCGCAGGTGGACCACCTGGTTCTGCGGGGCGGAGAAGAGGTCGATGAAGCCGAGGCCGCGGATCCAGAAATCCTTGGATTCCTCGACGTCGGCGGTGGGCAGGATGACGAACATCGGCATGCCGTAGAACTCCCGATAGGGCTCGGGCGCGGTCACACCGGGGCCGGGCATCGGGACGGGGCTCTTGAACTCGCTCATGCTGATCAGCCTCAAGGCTCCTGCGGGGTCAGGGTCAAGCCGGAATGCGGCCACCGCCGATCGCCCGGTACTTCCGGGGAGCTCTGAGGCTCACCGCGCTAGAGTCGCCGCCCGTGGAACCGATGATCGCGATCCCGCCGGGCCGGGTGACCCTGGCCGACCGCCGGACCCAGCGCAGCTGGCCGGTGGCGCTGGAGGCCTACCGCATCTCGGCGGTCCCGGTCACGCAGGAGCTGTACGCGGCGGTGACCGGCAAGCGGCCGAGCGCCGCCACCGGTGACCAGCTGCCGGTGGAGAGCGTGTCGTGGCTGGACGCGGTCGGGTTCTGCAACGCGTTGTCCGAACGGGAGGGGCTGACCCCGGTCTACCGCCTCGAAGCGGACGCCGAGGACGTCGAGTGGGACACCACCGCCGACGGCTACCGCCTGCCCACCGAGGCCGAGTGGGAGCACGCCTGCCGCGCGGGCAGCACCGAGGCGCGGTACGGCCCGATCGACCAGATCGCCTGGTACCGCGGCAATTCCGAGGAACGCGTGCACGAGGTCGGCGGCAAGCGCCCGAACGCCTGGGGTCTCCACGACACGCTGGGCAACGTGTGGGAATGGTGCTGGGACGTCTACGACGCGGAGGTCTACGGCACCTACCGGGTGCTCCGCGGCGGCGGCTGGTTCGACGAGCACTGGAGCTGCCGCGCCTCGGTCCGGCGCCGCAGCCACCCGACCTTCACCGTCGACGACGTCGGCTTCCGGCTCGCGCGGTCCCCAACGCTATAAGGAGGTGGCGGACCGCCGTCCGGGCCGAGGTGGATCCGGCGGGGATCGCGACTTTGTGAGCGCTAACACCTGACCGGCGGATTGCGGCCCCGCTCCGGTCGGGACCAGGCTGAAAGCGCTTTCCACCTGCCCGATCGACAGAGAGGTCGAATCATGGCAACGGACAGACGCCGCTTCCTCATCGCCGGTTCCGCCGGTCTGCTCGGCCTGGCGGCCGGCGGTCTCCGCCCGGCCGCGGCCGCCACCTGGGAAACCGTGTTGAGCGGCAGCTTCTCCGGTTATCCGGCGCTGGAATCGGCGTGGCACTACCGGTACCCGTGGGGTTCGGACCACAACGGCACCGCCCGCATGTACGGCAGCGCGTCCGACCACAACCACGTGTACCTCGAAGGTTCCGGCGTGCTGGTGCTCAAGGCGAGCCGGATCAACTGGGACGAGGGCACCAGCAGCAAGGACCCGTACCTGCCGATCCACTACCACTCCGGCACGCTGCACGCGAAGCAGCAGGTGGTCGTCAGCGACCAGTTCCCGCAGTGGGAGGTCCGGGGCGAGTTCCAGGCGCCCTCGGCGCGCGGCACCTGGCCCGCGTTCTGGCTGACCGGCGCCACCAGCTGGCCGCCGGAAAGCGACATCCTCGAATACAAGGGCGACGCGCGGAACTGGTTCAACACCTACAAGAACGCCAGCGGCGGCTGGTCCAGCACGGTCGTCAACGTGAGTAATCCGGGCTCCTGGCACGGTTACCGCGCCTGGATCGCGAAGGTCAGCGCCACCGACGCCGACATCCACTACTACCTCGACGGCAACTGGGTCGGCCAGCACCGCGCCGCGAACTTCGTGAACAAGCCGATGTGGCTCATCCTGAACCTGCAAATGGAGGGCTCGTCCGGGTCGCCGGGGCCGTCCGGCGACACCTACTACCGGGCGCGCAACGTCTACATCGGCCGCTCGCGCGCCTGATCACTCGCAGGCGATGCCGTCCTTGTCGCGATCGAGCTTCAGGCTGTACCCCGGGTCGCCCGCGCTGAGCGGGGCGGCCCCGGCGGCACGGGCGGCGTCGCAGTTCTTGTAGTAAGCAGCGGCCGGTTCGGGCTCTTCGACCGGGATCGTGGTCTGGGGCGGGACGGCCTGCTTGGTCGGCGCGGGGACGGGAGCGGGGGCGGGCTGCGGCACGGCGGCCTGCTTCGGCGCGCTGGTGATCACCCCACCGCACGGCTGCGCCCACAGCCCGAGCCCGGCAGCCTTGGCAGCCGCTTCGGCCGTCCGGAGCCCGGCCGCCGCGGTGCCGAGCGCGGCGTCGGCGACGAACTTCGCCTGGCCGGTCTGCAGCGTCTGGGTCACGTAGTCGGTGCCGTCCGCGAACACCAAGGACACCACCGTCCGCTGGGCCTCGTCGACCACGGCCACCACTTCCTTGCCGGACAGCGCCAGGCTGGCCCACTGGTAGGCCTCGTCGCGGAAGCAGCTGTCGCCGGTCGGCGGCGGGGTCTCGATGCCGAGGATGCGTGCCGAGATCGTCCCGGCGGGTCCGGTCAGCTCGACGGTGTCGCCGTTCTCGATCCCGGCGACCACGTACTCCGCGGGCTGCGGCACCTTGCTCGCCGGCGCGGAGATGGTGGTCGTCGGCGCCGCGGCCGGTGGCGTCGGCTGCTCGGGTGCGGATTTCCCGAAGATGAGCGCGAGGACGAACAACACCCCGAATACCGAAAGCGTGATTTTGAGCCATTTCGGCATGCGCTTCATCGGCGACTGGGGAAGGCCGGGTTTCGTGGTACTCATGGCGATCGTTCCTCGCGTCCGGGCGCTGTTCCTACGCTCGGTTACCTCGTCCGCCGACTACGGCTTGTTACGCTGGGGCGCGATCTTGGCGTTTTGTTCACTCTTTCGGCGCTAGCTCGGGGTATTTTTTGCACTCAGTTCCACTTTCCCAAGCAAACGGGTGAGAGACACGCTTCCGGTGTCACATTCGGCCACACCTCCCGACCTCACGCACAAGGGGAAAAGGCGGTGGCCACGATGTCCCACCTGTTCGAGCCGATCGACCTGCCGCACTCGGGCCACCTTCCGGCGGCGCCGCTCCCCCCAGCGCGTTCCCGGCCCCGCCGATCCGCACGGGCGGCCGAGAGCCAGTGTCGCCTGGCCGCACGATGCCCACACCTGGACCGCGTGGGCGACGATATGCGTCGGGCTGTGCCTGATGTTCGTGACGGCGGTGTGAGGACACGAATGTGGCTTTGGGGGCACAATCGGCCCCCAAAGCCACATTCGTGTCACCGCTACGGGTCAGCCCAGCGGCTCGATCCACAGGTTCCGGAAGCGCGGGTTCTCCCCCGCGTCCCCGTGGTCCTGCAGATAGACGGCTTCCGGCGTCGGGCCCTCCGGCAGGCTGGCGGACCCGGTCACCCCGTCGATCTCGACGTCGTTGTGCACCACGACCCCGTTCCACACCACCGTCACCCGCGCGTTGGCGATCTTCTTGCCCGCGCCGTCGAACCGCGCGGCGCGGAAGGTGATGTCGTAGGTCTGCCAGGTGCCCGGTGCCGCCGCCGGGTTGCTGTCCGGCGCCCGCTTCGAGTAGATCGAACCGGCTTCGTCGGCGGCCAGGGTCGTGTCACCGTAGGAGTCGAGCACCTGCACCTCGTACCGCTCCTGCAGGAACACCCCGCTGTTGCCGCGTGCCTGCCCGGTCACGTTCGACGGGTACTGCGGCTCCAGCCATTCGGCGTGCAGCTTGAAGTCGCCGAACTTCTGCTTGGTGCGGATGTCACCGCCGAGCGACTCCATCGAGCCACCGGCCACCGGCCAGGTCGCCGCGCCACCGGACCGCTTCTCCCACGAGTCCAGATTGGACCCGTTGAACAGGGTCACGCGCCGCACCGGGGTGAGGCTGAGCTTGTCGAGGTTGACGTTGCCGTCGTCCCCGCCGTCGAACTTGTAGGTCACCGTGTTGTTCCCGGCCCGCAACCCGAGCGCCTCGGTGTGCGTCGCCCAGGTGTCCCAGTCGACCGTGCTCGCCAGCCGGGTCTGCCGCACCTTCGTCCCGTTGACGTAGACGCTCACGGTTTTGCTGCCGGCGAACGGATCCGGGCCGTTCGAGTACCGCAGCCCGAGGTTGTAGTCACCCGCCGACGGCACGTTCACGGTGAACGCGGCGGCCGCGCCCGAGTTCCAGAAGCCGTCCACGAAACCGGTGCCCGAGTAGCCGGGGTGGTTGGTGTTGACCCCCGCGCCACCGCTCAGCCCGGCCGTCTCCGCCTCGTACTCGGTCGCCTGCGCGGTGCCGACGAGCGCGTTCAGCGTGTACCAGGCTTCGGTGCTCCACAGTGAAGCGCCGGATTCCGCCGCGAACGGACGCGGCGAACGGACGTGCACCACGTGACCCGCCTTCAGGCCCGGCATCTGCAGCGTGACCTTCTTGCGGTCGGCCGAAAGCGAAGCCGACGAGACCTGGACCGTCTGCTCGTCGATCTTCGGGCCGCCGTAGTCCGCGGTCGGCACGTAACGCCACTGCGACGCCTGGTACTTCGCGGCGAGGCCCTGCGCCGTCTCGTTCGACAGCGGCTGCGTGTACTCCAGTTCGAACCCGCCCTCGACCGCACGCATGGCGAGGATGTCGAACGCACCGGTACCGCTGGGCGTCAGCTTCTGCAGGCCGTGGCTCAGCTTGCCCGGCTGGCCCCAGTTGCCGCCCGCGCCGATACCACCGGTGTAGATGGCGCCGTCCGGGCCGAGGCTGATCCGGCTGACCCCGGCTTCGAGCCCCTGGGTCATCCGGAAGACCGCACCCTGGTACTCGCCGTTGACCTTCTCCAGATAGGCGCGCTGGATGCCGCCGTAGGTCACGTCACCGAACACCAGCTGCCCCGCGAACGGGCCGCTCGGCAGCTGGATCGGGTTGCTCGGCGAGTTGGCGATCTCGTTCTGCGGCAGCCACAGCGCCGGCGCGGTCACCGCACGGTTGTCGAACGGGCCGTCGGGGTTCATGTAGTGGTTGAAGAACCGGTCCTGCTTGACGTGCACCAGCTTCGACGAAGGCAGCCAGCCGCCCTGGTTGTCGGTCACGAAGACGTCGCCATCGGGCCCCCAGCCGATGCCGTGGGGCGTGCGCAGCCCACCGGCCACATAGGACACTTGACCGGTCGCCTTGCTCACCTTGATCGTGGTGCCGCGGTTCGGTGCGGGCTGCGGGTCGGTGGTGGCGCCGCCGTAGTTGATCGACACCGAGAGGTTCAGGTAGAAGAACCCGTCCCGGTAGAGCAGGCCGAAGGCGAACTCGTGGAAATTGCCGCCGAACGGCCAGGTCGCCACCGTGCGGTAGTCGTCGGTCACGCCGTCGCCGTTGGTGTCGTTCAGCTCGGTCAGCCCGGTCTTCTCCGAGACGTAGAGCTTGCCGTCGACGTACTTGAGCCCCATCGGCTCCTTGAGCCCTTCGGCGATCTTCTGCGTGCGCACCTTCGACGGGTCGGTGTTGCCGGAGACGCCGCTGAGCAGGTGGACCTCGCCGAGCTCGTTGTCGGTGCCGCCCCAGGTGGCGATGGCGAGCCTGCCGTCCGGCAGCCAGTCCATCGCGCTGACCTGCGGCTCGAACCCGTTCGGGCGCAGGTTCGTCAGGGTGAAGTTCGGGTGCACCCCGGTCAGCGGCACGCCGTCGCCAGGGCTGTCCCCGCTCGCCTCGCAGTCCTTGCGGCCGGGCGCGGTCACCCTGACCACGCCGGCGTCGGTGCTGAGCACGGAGTTCGGCACCACGCTGAAGCCGGACGCGCCCGGCGGCTGCCATTCGAGGCGGACCACCTGGTCGACGGTGGCGTCGAAGTGGTCGATGCGCAGGGCGTGGTAGCCGGCGCTCAGCTGGGCCGAGCCGTCCTTGGCGGTCGGCGAGTGCAAGCCGTCGTGGTTGATGACCACGTTGTCATCGATGCGCAGCCGGGAGCCGTCGTCGCTGGTCAGCCGGAAGTTGTAGGTGCCGGCGGTAGCGATGTTGAGGTTCGCGGTCACTTCGGAGACGAAGTTGTCGCCGATGCCGAAGTCGCCGGTGGTCGACCAGTCGATCACCGGCATCAGCTTGTCGATGTTGGGCGTCTGGCCCGCCTTGAGCGTGCACAGCTTGTCCAGCCCGACTTGGACGTCGTAGACGCGCAGGGTCACCCCTGGTTCCTGTGGTGGTATCTGGGCCGCCGCCGGTCCGGGCACCAGCAAGGGCCCCGAACCGGCGACGAGCAACGCGGCGAACAGCACTGGAAGACGCATGTTCTCTCTTTCCAGGGGGACCGGATTTGTAACTCAGGTCACAAGACATTAGAGAGAACTTTCGCCACAAGTCAACGAAAGTATGCACTGAACCAGTGAAAGTGCACCGAACGGCCGTGCTGAGCTGGGCTGTTCAGACCGGAATGCCGCCTTGCACGATCAAGCGGAACCGCTCCGGCGACGCCAGCACCCCGATGTCCTGGAGCGGATCGCCGTCGAGCACCAGCAGGTCGGCGTGCGCGCCCGGGGCCAGCGTGCCGATCTCCCCGGTCAGGCCGGTCAGCTCGGCGGCGACCGAGGTCGCGGACCGGAGCACGTCGAGCGGGCGCTGCACTTCGGCCCGAAGCCGGAACTCGTGGTTCTGGTGCCGGTGCATGCCGCCGAGCAGGTCCGACCCGTAGACGATCTTGACCCCGCCGCGGGCCGCGCGTTCGAGCGCTTCGAGCCCGGCGCCGAGCACCTCGTCCACCTTGCGCCAGCTCGACTCCGGCAGCCCGAACTCGCGGCCCTCCTCCTTGAGCGCCCAGTACGTCACCAGGGTGGGCACCAGGAACGCGTCGTGCTCGCGGAACAGCTCGACGCTGCGGTCGTCGATCAGGTTGCCGTGCTCGATCGACCGGATGCCCAGTTCGAGCGCCCGGTTCACCGCCCGCGCGGTGTAGGCGTGCGCGGCGACGTACCGGTTGGCGGCTTCGGCTTCCTCGACGATGGCCCGGAGTTCGTCGGCGGAGTACTGCAGGGAGTCGATCCGGTCGGTCGGCGACGCCACTCCCCCGGACGCCATCACCTTGATGTGGTGCGCGCCCTTGCGGAGTTCGTCGCGCGCGGCGGCGCGGACCGCGTCCACACCGTCGGCGATCCGGCCCAGCCCGGCGCAGCACGGGTGGTCGTCGTGGCGATGCGTGCCGCGGCCGCGGCTGTCACCGTGCCCGCCGGTCTGGCTCAGCGCCCGCCCGCAGAACAGCAGGCGCGGGCCGCGGAACAGCCCCTCCGCCTGCGCGTCGGCGAGGCCGTAGTCGGCCCCGGACGCATCGCGGACGGTGGTGAACCCGCGATCGAGCATGCGCCCCATGGTGTTCATGCTGTGCGCGGCCACATAGGACGGTGACTGCGCGGGGAGCGAGCCCAGATCAGCGGTCGACGCGGTCACGTGCACGTGGGCGTCGATCAGGCCCGGCACGACCACCGCGCCCCGCAGGTCGATCGTGCGGATGTCCGGGGCTTTCAGGTCCGGGCCGGTCTCGGCGATCCGGCCGTCGGCGCACCGCAGGTCACCTTCGACGTACTCCCCCACCTCGGGATCGAGCAGGCGGGCGTTGCGCAGCAGCAGCGAGCTCACCGGACCACCTCGTCGCGCAGCGCGGGCACGGCCAGCGGCGCCAGCGACATCGCCGCATCGACCGATGCCTGGTCGTACTTCCCTTCCGCGTCAAGGAGATTGAGCACACCGAGCGTCCGGCCGTCCTCGTCGACCACCGGCACGTTGATCACCGCACCACACCCGAGCCCGGCGATCAGCTCGTGGTCGGCGAAGATCTCCCGCACCGCCTTCGCGTCCGGGCCGAAGTACGGCCGCTGCGCGGTGATGCACTCGTCGAGCCAGCCGCGGGCGACCTCCACGGTCTTCTCGCCGCCGACCGGGTATTCCGCGGGGTGACTGCTGTGCACCCGGCGCAGCGCCCGCCGCACGGGAACCCACGCCAGCACGGTGAACAGCTCCACCCCCACCTCCGCGCGTACCCGATCCTCCAGAGTGGACAGAGAGGTCACTTGGTCATCTCCTCGGCGGTCGACACGGCGGCGCCGTGTTCGGTCAGTTCTTCCAGCGAGCGCCCGGCGGTGGACAGCCCGAACACCAGCACGCACAGCACCCCGGCGCCGAGCACCACCGTGGTCAGGCCGAACACCCCGCCGAAGCCGAGGCTGGCGGCGGACAGGCCGATGATCGTCGGCGCCAGGATGCTGCCGACCCGGCCGAAGGCGCTGGACAGCCCGGTGCCGGTGGCACGGATCCAGGTCGGGAACACCTCGGGGGTGTAGGAGTAGACGCCGGCGTAGGTGCCGTTGAGGAAGAACGACAACACGGCACCGGCGAGCGTGATCGACCACGGCGCGTCCATCTGGCTCAGCCAGAACGCGCTGATCGCCGAGCCGGTCAGGTACAACGCGATCGTCTGCTTGCGGTCGAGCTTCTCCGAGAGCCAGGCCGCCGAGAAGTACCCCGGGATCTGCGCCAGGTAGATGATGATGGAGAACTCGAAGCTCTTGGTCACCGTGATGCCGCGCTCGACCAGCAGCGTCGGGATCCACGAGAAGAAGCCGTAGTAGGAGAAGGTGATCACGAACCAGACCGTCCAGATCACCGCCGTCCGCCGCCGCATCGCCCGGCTCCAGAGGAAGCGCAATGCGATGAGGAGGTTGACCTTCGGCGTCTCGGTGGCGGGCTGCAGCGTGGCGGGCTCCGGCGGGGGCAGCGCCCGCCCGGTCGCGCGTTCGACGTCGCGTTCCAGCTTGAGGACCACCTGCTCGGCTTCCGCCTCCCGTCCCTGGGTCAGCAGGAAGCGCGGTGACTCCGGCAGGGATCGCCGCCACCACAACAGCATCACGATCGGCAGCGCGGTGATCAGCTGGGCGATCCGCCAGCCCTCCGGCGAGGCCGACACGACGAACCGGCCGATCAGCGCGGCGGCCACGAAGCCGAACGAGAAGAACCCGGCGAGTGCGCCGACGAACCAGCCCCGTCGTTTCGCGGGCACGAACTCGGACAGGAACGGCGCGATGATGGCGCTTTCCGCGCCCGCGCCCAGTCCGGCCAGCACCCGCGCACCGAGGAAGATCTCGTAGTTCGGCGAGAAGGCCGCGATGACGGAGAACACCGCGTAGAAGGCGAGCGCGTACATCATCACCTTCTTGCGGCCGATGCGGTCGCCGAGCAAGCCGGCCGCGACGGCGCCGAAGAGGAAGCCGAACGGCGTGGCCGACCCGATCAGCCCGAGCTGGCCGTTGCTGAGGTCCCAGACCTCCTTGACCGAGGGCAGCAGGAAGGCGACCACGGCCGAGTCCATGCCGTCGAAGGTGTAACCGAGGCCGCCGATCAGCAGCAGCTTGTAGTGGGGACGGCTCAGCGGGAGCCGATCGAGTCGTGCCAGGAGCGTCATAGCGCGCCCTTCGTGTCCGCCAACGAGGTGCCGACAAGCTATACTGCATATCTCGGTTTTTGCAATACTTGTTGCAACAGCGGTCGCGCCTGCACCGTGCGTTACCGTGAAGCCCGTGACGGACGCGGAAACCGACGACGGCCTGGAAAGCTGGCTGCGGGGCCGGATGCCGGAGCGCGGGCTGCGGCCACGCTCGGCCGCGGTGCTGGAACTGCTGGTGTCCCAGCCACGCCGGGCGTCGTTCGGCTCGACCGGCGAACTGGCCCAGCTCGCCGGGGTGAACGTGGCCACGGTGACCAGGACGGCGCAGGCGCTCGGTTTCGCCGGCTGGCCCGCGCTGCAACAGGAGTTGCGGGCGCGCTACCTCTCCTCGCTCAGCGCACCGCAGGTCGCCGAGGAACACAACGGCGTCGGTTCACCCGCGTCGGCATCGTTGCGGCGTGATCTGGACAGCCTCGCGCTGCTCAACCGCCGGTTCGACGAGGACGCGATCCGGACCACGGCCGAGGCGATCGCCGCCGCGCGGCGGACCGTGGTGATCGCCGACGGCAGCTACGCCGCGGTCGGCATCGCCTTCGCGCACAACGCGCGCCTGGCCGGGTACGACGTGCAGGCGGTCACGGCCGGTGACGCCGAACTGGCCAACCACACCGCGAAACTGACCGGCGAGGACGTGTTCGTCGCGATCAGTTTCTGGCGCCTGTACGAAAGCACCGTGCTCGCCGCGGACGAAGCTCGCCGACGCGGCGCCCGGGTCTTCGCGGTCACCGACGCGGCCAGCCCGGCGCTGGCGGGCGCGGCGGAGCAGGTGCTGATGGTGCCCGCGGAAGGCGTCACCTTCTTCCCGTCGCTGACCGCCGGCATGGCCCTGGTCCAGGCGATCGTCGCCCAGCTCGCAGCCGTCGACCCGGGCCGCACCAGCGAGTCGATCGAAGCGGCCGAGGCCATGTGGTCGCGCTTCGACCTGCTACACCGCCGCCCCGGCGGCACCCGGAACCAACCCGGCTAGCGCACGCACCACCTCGGCGGCCAGCACCGCCTGACCGACCCCGGCGAAGTGGATGCCGTCGGCGCTGATCAGCTCGGGACGGTCGTTGACCGGGTGGTCCCACATGTCGATCACCACCGCGTCGTGCTCGGCGGCGATGGCTCGGGTGAGCTTGTTGAGCATGCGGACGCGGTCGGGGAAGTCGGGGAACCGCGGCACGGTGAACGCCCTGCCGAGGGTGAAGGTGGTCAGCCGGGCCCCGGTGCTCGCGGCGATGGTGAACAAGCGTCGCAGGTTCCCTTCCACGATCCCGAAATCCGGCTCCGGTCGCCAGAGATCGTTGGCGCCACAGGCGACGTGGACCAGATCAGGCTCGAAGGCGAGCAGACTGTCCACTTGAGTCGCCAGGGTCCGGCCGATGGTCGCGCCGATCGTGCCGGTGTTCTGATAAGCCAGATTCAGTGGGAGCGCGGCAGCCACGCGGTCACCCCAGGGCAGCGGCGCATACCCCGGAGTCGGGTCACCGGTGCCCGCGGCGAGGCTGTCGCCGATCACGGCGAAGCGGCGCCAAGGTGCACGGGCGAGCATCCGCGCCGCGCTCTCTTTGGTCAAGCAGAAAGGGTCGTTCAGTTCGGTCAGCACGAGTTCACCATACGACCGTTCGTATTGTTTGGGCCAGGTTTTTGTGCGAGGATGAACCGGTGACCACCTCCGATGGGCGACTGCTCCGCGGCGCCCGCTCCCGGCAGTCGATCGCCCGCCACGCGGTGGACATGGCTTCGCTCGAGGGCCTCAACGGCGTGACCATCGGCCGCCTCGCCACGACCCTCGCCATGAGCAAGAGCGGCGTCCAAGCTTTGTTCGGCACCAAGGAAAAGCTGCAGTTGGCGGCGGTCGAGACAGCGCGCGAGGCCTTCCTCGACGCCGTCGTCCGGCCCGCCTCGAACCGCCCGCACGGCGTCGCCCGGCTGCGCGCGCTGATCGCCCAATGGACCGAGTACGCGACCATCCCCCTGTTCCCCGGCGGCTGCTTCCGGGCGGCGACCATGGCCGAGTTCGACAGCAAACCCGGCCCGATCCGCGATGCCCTCGTCCGCGACCAGCGCGACTGGCAGGCCTTGCTCGCCGGCGAACTGCGGCACGCGGTCGAGGCCGGGGAAATCCGGGATCTCGACCCCGAACTCGCCGCCTTCCAGCTCGACGCGGTCCTCTTGGCGGCGAACTCCGCCCTGCGCCTGGGCGACGAGGACGCCCTGACGAAGGTTCACCGCGTGGTGGACGGCCTGCTCCAGGCTCCTTGATCAACTCCTGTCGGTGCCGGGGCCTAGACTGAGGCCTCGATTCCTGGGGGGTGTGACGTGAGCGTGCGCAGTGAACAGTTCCAGCGCATGGTGGACGCGCTGGCCGAGGTGCAGCGCGCGAAGGGCAGCGAGTACACCTCGTACAGCGTGCGCGGCAAGCGTTTCGGGTACTACTGGCCGCGTACGCAGACGGTTGGGCTGAAGCAGACGCTGTCCGAACAGCAGGCGCTGGTCGCCGAGCGGCCGGAGGTGTTCGAGGTCCAGTTCACCACCGGCGGTTTCGGGTGGGTGGTGGTCTACCTGTCCGGCATCGAAGGCGACGAACTGGAGGAACTCGTCTACGAAGCTTGGCGCCTGTCCGCTCCAGAGGAACTCATCGAAGCAACCCCCTGGCCGACCGCGGGCTGACTGGCCTCCGTGTCGCGAACCCGGCCACGCGAACGTCGAACTCGGCTGCTCCAATGTGGATCTCGGCTCCCCGAGTGCGAGACTCGGCTGCCCCAACGTGGAACTCAGCTACCCGAGTGTGGGGTTCGCCCGCCTGAACGTGGAACTCGGCGGCCCGAGTGTGGAACTCGGTTGCCTGAACGTGGGGTTCGGGGGTCAGAGGTCCAGGGCGGCGCGTAGGGCTATGTCGATGCGTTCTTGGACGTCCAGGCCGACTTCGGCGACCCGTTCGTCCAGCCAGGGGCGGTAGAGGCGGGTCAGGTTGAGGGTGGAGATCCAGTACCGGCCGTCCACGGCCACGCCCAGGATGTCCTGGGGGTCGCGGTCCAGCAGTTCGGTGCCGAGCAGCCACGGCCGCTCGGAATCGTTCACGCCGTCCGAGGACAGCAGCAGGACGTTGCGCTGGCGGGACGGTTCGGTCGGGGGGTGGTACGTCCAGACTTCACCCCTCCGCACGCAGGTCCTCCTCCGCCTTCGCCAGTTCCAGTTCGTCGGCCAGCGCCAGTGCCTCGACCTGCGGGGGTGCGACGTGCGGGGTGTACCCGGTGCGGACGGCTTCCCGGCGGGCGGCCTTGGACAACCAGGACGAGACGGAGATGCCGTGGGCTTTCGCGGCCCGTTCGGCGAACTCGAGCGCTCCGGCGTCGAGCGAGAGGGTTACCTTACGTGTTGCCATACCTTTTATCGTACCATTCACCCGCCGGAAGTCAGAGCGTCGGTGAGCGCCCCTCGAACGGCGTGGACAGCACCACGGTGGTCCGCGTCGACACCTTGGCCGACTCCCGGATCCGCCGCAGCAGATCTTCCAGTCCCAGCGGAGAGGCTACCCGCACCAGCAGGATGTACGACTCGTCACCGGCCACCGAATAGCACGATTCGATCTCGGTGATGTGCTGCAGTCGCGTCGGGTAGTCGTCCGGGGCGGCCGGATCGTTCGGCGTGAGCGAGATCAGCGCGGTCAGCGGCAGGCCGATCTGCTCGCCGTCCAGCCGTGCCGAATAGCCCCGGATGACCCCGCGCTGCTCCAGCCGCTTGACCCGCTGGTGCACCGCGGACACCGAGAGCCCGACCCGTTCGGCGAGGTCGGTGAAGCTGCACCGGCCGTCCGCGGCCAGTTCCCGCGCGATCGCCTGGTCGAGCGGCTCCAGCGGCGTGGTCAAAGCGCGACCAGCTCGTGGGGCCGGTTGTTCACCGCCTCGGCACCGGTCTCGGTGACCACCACGATGTCCTCGATCCGCGCACCCCAGCGGCCGGCCTGGTAGATGCCCGGCTCCACGCTGAAGGCCATGCCCGGCTCCAGCGCCAGCGCGTTGCCCTTGATGATGTACGGCTCCTCGTGCACGTCCAGGCCGATGCCGTGGCCCGTGCGGTGGATGAAGTACTCGCCGAAACCGGCGTCGGCGATCAGGTCACGGGCGGCCGCGTCGATCGATTCGGCGGTCGCGCCGGGGCGCACCGCCTCGACCGCGGCACGCTGCGCGCGCTGCAGCACCGCGTAGGTCTCGGCCACGTCCGCGTCGCGCGGCTTGCCGAGCACGTAGGTGCGGGTGGAGTCGGAGTTGTACCCGTCGGGCAGCGGGCCGCCGATGTCGACGACCACCACGTCGCCGTCCTCGATGACCTTGTCCGACACGTCGTGGTGCGGGCTGGCGCCGTTCGGCCCGGAGCCGACGATGACGAACGCCGCCTCGCTGTGGCCCTCTTCCACGATGGCCGCGGCGATGTCCGCGCCGACCTCGGCCTCGGTGCGGCCCGGCTTGAGCCATTCGGCCACCCTGGCGTGCACCCGGTCGATCGCCGCGCCCGCCTGGCGCAGCGACTCGATCTCGGCGGCGTCCTTGCGCATCCGCAGCTCGCGGATCACCGGACCGGCCAGCGTCTGCTCGGCCCCGGCGATCGCCTCGCGCAGGCCCAGCACGTGCAGCGCCGGGGTGAAGTCGCTGACCGCGACCCGGCCCGGCTTGCCGAGGAGACCGGCGACCAGCCGGTAGGCGTCCTCGCCGTCGACCCAGGTGTGCAGCTCGACGCCGAGCGCGTCGGTGGGCACCTCGGCATACCCGGGGGCTTCCAGCTTCGGCAGCACCAGCGCGGGGGTGCCCTCGGCGGGGACCACCAGCGCGGTGAGCCGCTCGAACGAGCCGCCCGCCTGGCCGATCAGGTACCGCAGGTCCGATCCGGGGGCGATCACCAGAGCGTCGGTGTCCGCCGCCGTCGCGGCCTGCTTCGCCCGGTCGAGCCGGGCTCGAAGGGCGGCGGCGTCGGGAGCTGGGGTGTGGAGGGATCGGCGTGCCATGGCCGGAATCCTATCCTGGGCCGGGCCGCCTCACCTCGGCGACAGCTCCACCAGTGGTGGCGCGTCGAGCTGGCGCCAGACGCGGAACAGCAGCGGGCACAAGGTGATCAGCAGGTACGCGCCCCCCAGTGCGAGCGACGCCGCGGTCAGCCCGGCGAGGTCCATCAGCACCCCGGCGAGCAGGTTGCCCAGCGGCATCGCCGCCAGCGCTACCGAGCTGATCGCCCCGAACACCCGGCCCCGCAGTTCGGGCCGCACCCGGTCGAACTTCACCGCCGCGATGAGCGGGTTCAGCGGGCCGTTCGCCATCGCGGTCAGCGCGATCGCGGCCACCAGCACCGCGGGCGGCAGGTCCGCGGCGATCAGCACGAACGCGGGCGGGCCGCAGAGCAGGAAGCAGAGGGTGAACGTGGGCCACCGGCGCCAGCGCCTGCCGAGCCAGCCGAACAGCAGCGAGCCGAGCACGCCACCGGCCCCGCTGCCCGCGATCACCAGGCCCACCAGCGTGCTGTCGTGCCACACCAGGGTGCCGTAGGCGGGCAGCAGCACGGTGAACAGCCCGATGCCGAGCGCGTTGGTCGCCGCGCACATCAGGCACACCGCCAGCAGCAGCCGGTCCCGGCGCAGCGCGACCACGGATTCCCGCAGCTCCTGCAGATATCCGCTACCGCGTCGCGAACTGGTCTGTCCTTTTGGGACGAACAAACCGACAAGGGCGGCCGCGAGGACCAGCGTGGCGGCGTCGAGCAGGAGGACCGGCGGCGGGCTCAGCACCGCGATCAGCACGCCGCCCGCGGGGGCGCCCAGCAGATCACCGAGGCGCTGCACGGCTTCCTGCGCGCTCGCGCCGCGTTCGATCCGCACCCCGGTCGCCGGCAGCAGGACCTGCTTCGCCGTCCGGGCCGGCGACCGTCCGGCCCCGATCGCCAGCGACAGCACCAGGAGCACCGGCAGCGACAGGCCGATGGTGCCGTGCGCCAGCGGGATCGCGGCCACCGCGGCGGCGGTGAACAGATCGGCGAGCACGCTCATCCCGCGCCCGCCGTACCGGTCCACCAGCGGACCGGCCAGCGCGACGGAGAACAGCAGGCCCACCGCCTCGGCCGCGGCCACCATGCCGGTCTGCGCGCCGCTGCCGGTGGTGTCCAGCACGAACCACGGCACGGCGACCAGGGTCATCGCCGCGCCCGCCGAGGAGATCGCGGTCGACGAGACCAGGGCGATCAGTGCTCTGTTCACGGCTCCTCCGGGTGGCGTTCGCGGGGGAAGGCGGCCCAGTGCGCGACGACCGCGGTGTCGCCCTCGCGGGGCTCACGCCGGTAGCGCGCGACCACCGCGTCCACCTCGGCGGACAGCTCCTGCGCCTCCTCCGGGGTGAGGGAAAGGCTGTAGTCGCTGAACGCCGGTGCGTCGCCCCACGAGTCGCGCCACCGCTCGGCGTTGGCGAAGAATGAGGCTTCCCGTTCGTAGCGGCGTTCGGCCGCGCTCATCAGGTAGGTGTTCAGCGGGCCGGTGAGGTCGGGATCGCCGGCGAACCGCATCGCGTTGAGGTTGAAGCTGTCGTGGACCACGCGCCACCACCGCTCACGCCGGTTGCCGCGCTCGGCGTCCTCCTCGACGAAGCCGTGCTCGGCGAGCTGGCGCAGGTGCCAGCTGGTGGTGCCCGAACTCTCCCCCAGCCGCTTGCCCAGCCCGGACGCCGTGGCGGGGCCGTCGCGGCGCAGGAGTTCGACCAGGCGCATCCGCAGCGGGTGCGCCAATGCCCGCAGCATGCGCGAGTCCAGCTCGACGGTCTTCCGTTCCATGCCGCCAGCGTAGAACGCAGAGAGCTCTTTGCAAAGTATCCTCTGCAATCAACCCGGCAATCCGGGAGAACCGGCCACCCGGTTTCGTGGCAGGCTGTAACGGGTGACCGCACCCCTGGCCCTGCTGGATTCCGCCAGCCTCTACTTCCGTGCCTTCTACGGCGTTCCCGAGTCGATGACCGCGCCGGACGGCACCCCGGTGAACGCCGTGCGCGGCTTCACCGACACCGTCGCGCGCATCCTCACCGAACGGAAGCCCTCGCGCCTGGTCGCCTGCCTCGACGCCGACTGGCGGCCGCAGTTCCGGGTGGACCTGCTGCCCACGTACAAGACGCACCGGGTGGCCGACGCGGAGGTCAACGCCGAGGAGGTGCCGGACACGCTCAGCCCGCAGGTGCCGATCATCCTCGACCTGCTGGAGGCCGTCGGCCTGGCCACCGCCGAGGCGGCGGGCTACGAGGCCGACGACGTGATCGGCGCGCTGACCGTGCACGAGACCGAGGCGCCGGTCGAGGTGATCACCGGTGACCGCGACCTTTTCCAGTTGGTGCGCGACGAGCCGACCCCGGCGACCGTGCTCTACGTGGGCCGCGGCTGGATGAAGAAGGAGATCCTCGACCCGGCGGCGCTGGCGGCGAAGTACAACGTGCCGGTGGAGAACGCGGGCGCGGCCTACGCCGACATGGCGGCCCTGCGCGGCGACCCCTCGGACGGGCTGCCGGGCGTGCCGGGCATCGGCGAGAAGACGGCCGCGAAGCTGATCACCCAGTACGGCTCGCTCGAGGCGCTGGTCGAGGCCGGGCGCAACGCCGACAAGAACCTGCCGCTGAAGACCCGCATCCGCCTGACCGAGGCGGCCGGCTACCTCGCCGTCGCGCCGACCGTGGTGCGCGTGGCCGCGGACGCGCCGGTGAAGATGTCCCGCCCCGACCGGGTCCCCGCCGAACCCGCCGATCCCGCGCGCGTGGCGGAACTGGCGGAACGCTGGGGCCTGGGGACCTCGGTGGAGCGGCTGCTCAAGGCACTACCGGTCGCCGCCGGTCAGAAGTAGGTCCCGCACCAGGGGCGGACGTCGGCGCGGAAGAGTTCGTCCGCGTCCGGGAGCGCGGCCGGGTCCACGACGGTGACCCGGCCCGCCGCGGCCAGGGTGCTCGCCCGCCACTCCCCCAGGTACAGCATCGCCAGCACCTCGGCGTCCACCCGCAACTGGGCGGGCGCGTCGGTGCGCGTGGCACCGTCCGCGGTGATCCGGTAGGAACCGGTGTTCTCCGGCAGCAACCGGTCTTCCAGGCCGAGCACCACGGCCGGCGCCTCGCGGTAGGTGCGGGCGGCCAGCGCCGCGCCCGCGTCCAGCAGGCGCACCCAGATGTGGTCCTCCACCCCGGTCACCCGCACCGCGCGTGCGTCGGCGACCAGCGCGCGCAGCGGTTCGTCGGCGGGCCGCATCGGCGCACTGATCTCGGCGACCAGGTCCAGGCCGATCAGGAAGCGCCACAACCCGGCCGCCGCGCCCAGGTCGGCGGCGTGCAGGTCCCGGACCTCCAGCAGCGCGCCACGGCCGGGGTCGTCCGGCGTGCGCTGGTCGGTGGTGCGGAACACGGCGTACCCGTTCTCGCCGTCGGGTCCGATGTGGACGGCCACGCGGTGGTCGCCACCGCCGTCGCGCACCAGCCGGTCGTGGTAGGCGGGCCACCACAGCTCCGGCCGCTGGATCATGCCCGGCCGGGTCAGCCCGATCCGCCGGTACAGCTCGGGCACGCGGCCGACCGCCTCGGCCGGGCCGAGCAGGCGGACCCGGCCGGTCACCGGCACTTCGGGCCGCGGGGCCGCGCGCGAGGTGATGACCCGCAGGTTCTGACCCGTCGTCGCGGCGCCGTAACCGAACCGGCCGTAGATGGTGGCCTCGCTGGCGTGCAGCGTGGCGATCAGGTCACCGCGGCGCACGCAGTCGCGCAGTTGCTCGGAAAGCAGCGTGGTGACCACGCCGCGGCGGGTGTGGTCGGCCCGCACGGCCACCCCGTCGACCGCAGCCGCGGGCAGGGTCTTCCCGCCGGGGACGGCGATCGCGGTGGCGAACGAACTGGTCATGCCGACCGGGGCGTCCCCGTCGAAGGCGGCGAAGGTGCGGTCGGCCGGAAAGGACGGTCCGACGAGCTGCCAGCCCTGGTCGTCGGGCGGGCTCGCGTGCAGTGCCTCGGCCAGCAGGCGGTGTACCGCCCGCCGCTCCCCTTCGGCGATGGGCCGGAAAACCAAGTCGTTCATGACGCCAAGTCAACCGGGCGCCGCAACCTCATATTCGCCTTCGTCGGTCTTGACCGTGATCGGTACCGGCCGCTGTTCCCCGCCGATCTGGGCCTGGCAGTCGAAGGTGTGCCCGGCGCGCACCGGCTGCCCCGGCGGGCAGAGCACGGTGCCGAGTCCGGTGACGCCGAAGTTCTGGGTGAGCACCTGGCGCACCCCCTCGGCCACCGCGGTGTGGTCGAACAGCTTCGGCTGCGGGCCGAAGCTCACCGGGGTGGGCGAGGTGGTGGCGACGGCCGGGGGTGGAAGGGCCGGGGCGGTGGGCGGCGCGGCAGACGGCGGATCGGCAGTCTCACAACCGGCCAGCGCTCCCGCCAGCACGGCCGCCAGTCCCCATCCGACAAGCCGACACCGCACCCGGACACCCCCGCTGCTTCATGGATCGGCAAGGTCAGAAGAAAGTACCGCACCAGGGGGCGGTGCGCGTGCCGAAGAGATCGTCCGCGAGCGCGGGGGCCGCCGCGTCGACCGCCTCGATCCGCCCGGCCGCCGCGAGCGCGCGGGCCGTCCACGTGCCGAGGTACAACATCGCCAGTTCCGAGACGCCGAGCCGCACCTGCGCGGGACGCTCGGTCCGGCTCACCTCCCCGTCGTCGATCAGGTACCGCCCGGAGTTCGCCGGCAGCACCACGTCGGACACCTCCAGCACGAGCGAACCCCGGCCGTAGGCGCGGGCGGCGAGCGCGGCGGGCACGTCGACGAGGCGCAGCCACAGCTCGTCGGCCGAGCCGGTGGCCTTCGTGGTCCGCGGGTCCTCGAACATCAGCGGCACCGCTTCGTCGGCCGGCCGATACGAGGTGGAGATCTCGTCGATCAGGTCGACGCCGAGCAGGTGGCGCCAGAGCCCGGCCAGCGCCGTGCTGTCCGCCGCGTGCAGCGATTCGAGGTGGAGCACGCTGTCCGCGTCGAAGATGCGATCGGCGTAGTAGCAGGCGAACCCGTCCGGGCCGGTGGCACCGTGGTGCACCAGGGTGACGAACGGCTTGTCGCTGCGGCGGAACATGCCTTCGAGACCGGCCCACCACCACGGCGACCGGGTCAGGTGACCGGGCCCGTGCGCGGGCAGCGAGGCGTAGAGCCCGGGCAGCCGTTCGACGGCTTCGTCGAGGTCGAGCAGCTCGATTTCCCCGCCACGCGGTACTCCCGGGCGCAGCCGCGCCCTGCGGGTGTCCACTTTGTACTGGTGGCCGAGCGTGCTGACGCCGTAGCCGAAGCGGCCGTAGATCGAGCCCTCGGTGACGTACAGCCCGGCGACCGGCACCTGCCGCGCCGCGAAGTCCTCGAACTGCGCGCGCATCAACTCGGTGAGCACCCCGCGGCGCGTGCGGTCCTGCCGCACCGCGACCCCGGTGACCGACGCGAACGGCAGGCGGCGCCCGCCGGGCACGGTCAGCTCGGCGTCCATCGACCGCGCGGTCCCGATCAGCCGGTCGTCACCGGCGCCGAACACGCCGAGCGTGCGGCCGGGCTGGTAGGCCCGTGCGCCGGTGCGGTCCCAGTCTTCGTCCTTCGGGGCGCCGAGGTGCAGACCCGCGAGGAACAGGCGCGCGGCGTCGCGCACCTCGTCCCCGTCGAGGGTGCGCAGGGTGAAGTCACTCATGCGTCGATCCTCGCCGACACCACCCGGCCAAGGCCACCCGATTTACTTCGGCGTGCCGACTTCGTAGGTGCCATCGGCTTCGTTGACCACCTTGATCGGCACCATCTTGGTGGCGCCGCCGATCTTGGCCTCGCAGTCGAACCCGGTGCCGTTCTTGACTTCCTTGCTCTCCGGGCAGGTGACCCCTTCGACGCCCTGCACCTGGTAGTTCTCGGTGAGCACCTTGCGCACCGCGTCCTGCATGGCGACGTTGTCGAAGACCTTCTTGTTGAACGGCGCGGGCCAGACCAGCAGCGCCACCGCGACCAGCGCGATCACCACCACCGCGCCGAGCCCGATCCACAGCGCCTTGCCGGACTTCTTGCCGCTCTCCTGCGGCTGGCCCGGCTGCCCCGGGTAGCCCGGCTGCTGCTGGGCGAAGTCGTACTGCGAGGTCTGGCCGTACTGCGGCTGCGGCCCGGTCTGCGGGTAGCCCGGCTGCTGCTGGGCGTACTGCTGCTGGTTCGGGTCGTACCCCGGTTGCGGCTGGTTCGGGTCGTAGGCGGGTTGCTGCTGCTGCGGGTAACCGCCGGGCTGCTGCCCGTACTGCGGTTGCGGGCCGGTCTGCGGGTAGCCCGGTTGCTGCTGCGGGTAGCCCTGCTGCTCGTACCCCGGCTGCTGCTGGGGGTAGCCGCCCTGCTGTGGGTAGCCCGGCTGCGGTGGCTGGGCGGGGAACCCGCCCGATGGCGTGCCCTGCGGTGTCCCCCCGCCATAGCCCGGTTGCTGGGCCCACTGCTGGGGGTCGTTGCCGCCGTACGGCGTGCTCATCTTCTCGCCTCCGCGATGTCCGGTGTGCTCGTCCCCGGCGATCCAACCACAGGCCGGGGTGCAATTCACGTAACGAATGGCCTCCTCGACCAGGCCGGTGTCACGTCCCGCCCGCGGCGACCACGCCCCGGCGGACCGCGCGGACCGCCTCGGCGGCGGTCGCGCCCACCGGATCGCCGCGGCCGAGCACGTCGCGGATCTGGTCGAGGATGTCGATGACCTGCCGTGACCAGCGCACGAAGTCCCCGGCGGAGAGCTCCTGCCCGTTGGCCTCCGCCGAGGTCAGCACCTTCTCCAGCGACTCCCCGCGCGCCCAGCGGTAGACCGGCCAGGCGAACCCGGCGTCCGGCTCGCGGGTGCGGTCGAGCCGGTGCCTGCGCTCGTCCTCGGTCAGGTCCGCCCACAGGCGCACGGTCTCCTGCCACGCCTTGGTCACCGCGCCCTGGGGCAGCCGCGGCTCCCCCGCCGAATCGCGGCGCGCTTCGAAGACCAGCGTGGAGACCACCGCGGCCAGTTCCGGTGCGCTGAGCCCGGCCCACACGTCGTTGCGGATGCACTCCGCGGCGAGCAGGTCCGACTCGCTGTAGAGCCGGGCCAGCCGCTTGCCGTGCTCGGTCACCGGCGTCTCGGCGTGGTCCCGCAGGTAGCCGCGTTCGGAGAGCAGCCGCAGGATCCGGTCGAAGGCACGGGCCAGCGAGTGCGTTGTGGCCGCGACCTTGCGCTCCAGCTGGGCGTTCTCGGCGGCGAGGCGCTGGTAGCGCTCCACCCAGCGCAGGTTCGCTTCGCGCTCGGCCAGCCCGTGGCTCGGGTGTGCGCGCAGCGCCCGGCGCAGGGCGGCCAGCTCACCGTCGTCGTTCGCCGTCGTGCGCCGCTTCCCGCGTCCCGGCAGGGAAATCCCGGCGTCGCGCAGGGTCGAGGCGATGTCGCGGCGGGTCTTCGGCGAGCGCAGTTCGACGTGCTTGGGCAGCCGGATGCGGCCCAGCGCCTCCACCGGCGCCGGGAAGTCGGCCACCGACAGCGGCCCGGACCAGCGGTCCTCGGTGACCACCACCGGCCGCGGTTCGCGCAGCGGGTCGAGCCCCGGGTCGACCACCACGGCGAGCCCGGCGCGGCGGCCCTGCGGCACCGCGATCACGTCACCCTTGCGCAGCTTCTCCAGCGACTCCGTGGTCTGCGCGCGACGGGCCGAGGTGTTCTGCCGGACCAGCGCCTTCTCCCGGTCGGAGATCTTCTTCCGGAGCTCCACATAGGACAGCATCTCGTCGAAGTCGCCGGTGATCGCCTCGCGGTAACCCTTGAGCGCCTCGGTGTTCTTGTCGATCCGGCGGGCCGTGCCGACCACCGACCGGTCCGCCTGGAACTGCGCGAACGACTGCTCCAGCAGCGTGCGCGCCTCTTCGGCACCGAGCTGCGCCACCAGGTTGATCGCCATGTTGTAGCCGGGCCGGAAGGACGACCGCAGCGGGTAGGTCCGGGTCGAGGCGAGCCCGGCGACCTGTTTCGGGTCCACCCCCGGCTGCCACACCACCACGGCGTGGCCCTCGACGTCGATGCCGCGGCGGCCTGCCCGGCCGGTCAGCTGGGTGTACTCGCCGGGTGTCAGGTCGACGTGCGCCTCGCCGTTGTACTTGACCAGCTTCTCCAGCACCACCGTGCGCGCGGGCATGTTGATGCCCAGCGCGAGGGTCTCGGTGGCGAACACGACCCGGACCAGGCCGCGGACGAACAGCTCCTCGACGGTCTCCTTGAACGCCGGGAGCATGCCCGCGTGGTGGGCGGCGATGCCCTGCTCCAGCGCCTCGCGCCACTCCCAGAAGCCAAGCACGCCCAGGTCGCCCTCCGGCAGGTCGCCGGTGCGGCTGGCGATGACGCGGCGGACCTCGGCGGCCTCTTCGGGGGTGTTGAGCCGCAGCCCGGAGCGGGCGCACTGCGCCACCGCGGCTTCGCAGCCCGCGCGGGAGAAGATGAACACGATCGCGGGCAGCAGCCCGGCGCCGTCGAGCTGTTCGACGACCTCGACCCGCGACGGCGGCCGGAACCGGGGCCCACGCGGCGGAGCGCCACGACGGCCGCGTGCGTTGCGCAGCGCGTACGGCGACGCGAACCGCGCGCCGACCTCTTCGACCCGGCGCAGCAGCGTCGGGTTCATCTGCAGCTCGACGTCACGGCCGCTGTCCCCGGCGAACAGGTCCAGCAACCGGCCGCCGACCAGCATGTGCTGCCACAACGGCACCGGGCGGTGCTCGTCGACCACCACCGTGGTGTCCCCGCGCACCGCGACCAGCCACTCGCCGAACTCCTCGGCGTTGCTCACCGTCGCCGACAGCCCGACCACGCGCACGTGCTCGGGCAGGTGCAGGATGACCTCTTCCCAGACCGCGCCGCGGAACCGGTCGGCGAGGTAGTGCACCTCGTCCATCACCACGTAGGCCAGCTCGTTGATCGTCGAGGACCCGGCGTAGAGCATGTTGCGCAGGACCTCGGTGGTCATCACCACGATCTGCGCGCTGCCGTTGATCGCGGTGTCGCCGGTGAGCAGACCGACCGCGTCGTTGCCGTAGCGGGCCACCAGGTCGGCGTACTTCTGGTTCGACAACGCCTTGATCGGCGTGGTGTAGAAGCACTTGCGGCCCTCGGCCAGCGCCAGGTGCACGGCGAACTCGCCGACCACCGTCTTGCCGGCGCCGGTCGGCGCGCAGACCAGCACCCCGTGCCCGTCCTCCAGCGCTTCGCAGCCGCGGAGCTGGAACTCGTCGAAGACGAAGGCGGATTCGGCCGCGAACCGGGTCAGCTGGCGGTACCGGGAGCGGCGCCTGGCCTGCCCGTAGGCTTCGGCAGGCGAGAGTGCGGAGCTGTCGGACACGTTCTCAGCGTTTCACACCACCCGGCCCGCGCGCATTCGGCAGGCCGGGAACCGAGCGGGCTCCCGCGGCATCTCACTCCCATGATCGCTTCGAGAGGGGCCGCCGCGATGGACACCGGGGAAGCCACGCCGTCACCGCTCACCTGCCCGCAGTGCCGCGAGGTGGACCAGGTCCAGCACGTGCCCGCGGTGCACCACGGCGGGCGGATGTCCTACCGGGGCGTCGGCCCGGCGATGACCGGCGACACCGGCTACGCCACGCCCTACCACGGTGTCGCGACCAGCGCGGTCTCCGCCGCGCTGAACCCGAACCCCCCGGTCCGCGGCACCGGCGGGCACCTGGTGCTCGGCATCCTCAGCACGATCTTCTCCGGATTCGCGCTGCTCATCGCGCTGTCGCTGACGGTGGCCGGCTCCCCCATGAGCCTGATCGGGCTGTTCTGGACCTGGATCTGGCCCGCGCTCGGCATCGGCATGGCGGTGCTCGGCTTCCTGCAGTACTCGCACCGCGGCCGCGCGAACGCCGAGATGCGGCAGGGCTCGCAGCGGGTGCTGGACGTGTGGTCCCGCGCCTGGTTCTGCCACCGCTGCGGGGTCGTGTTCTTCCCGGAGAACTCCCAGGTCATCCCGCTGCCCGCGTTCCGGGCGTACCTGTGGCAGATCGGCGACTACCGGATCTGAGCCCCGGCCAGGCGCAGCGCGCCGGGCACGCACCGCACCGCCATCGGCAGGCGGCCCTGCGGCTCGCCGTCGGCATAGGCGGGCCAGTCCGACCCCTCGAGCATCACCTCACTGGCCCGCAGCGTCTGCACGGCCGGGTGGTCCAGGTGCCGTCCGGCCCGCAGCCGCGGCAGCATGCGCACCAGTTCCGTGCGGCTCGCCCGGCCGACCACGGTCACGTCGAACAGGCCGTCGTCGGGCCGGGCACCGGGGCAGATCGGGATGCCGCCGCCGTAGTAGCCGGTGTTGCCGACGGCCACCATGGTCGCTTCGAGCTCCAGCGTGGTGTCCTCGGTGCGCACCCGCAGCGGCCCGGGCCGGAACGCGGCCAGCTCGCTGACGATGGCCAGGTCGTAGCGGCGGGGTCCGCTCGGCCAGCGCAACCGATTCGCCCGCTCGCTGACCAGCGCGTCGAACCCGGCGCAGAGCACCGTGCCGAACCAGGCGTCACCCACCCGGCCGAGGTCGATCCGCTGTTCCGCGCCGGAGATCACCGCGTCGGTGGCGGCCATCGGGTCCTCCGGCACGCCGAGCGCACGGGCGAAGTCGTTGCCGGTGCCCGCCGGGACCAGGCCGAGCCGGACGTCACGCCCGGCGCAGAACTGCACGCCCTGGTGGGCGGCACCGTCCCCGCCGAGCACCACGAGCAGATCCAGCCCGGCGGCCGCCGACGAGTGCATCAGCGCCCGCGACTCCTCCACCGTGTTGGCCACCAGCAGGTCCAGCCGGTCCACCGCGGTGCGCAGGCGCTCCGCGACCCGGCCGGCGATCCGCGCCGCCGCGCCGTGCCCGGAGGCCGGGTGCACGGCCAGCGCCGCGTGCCCGCCCACTAGGTGATGTCGTCGGTCTTCGACCTGCCGCGCTTGGTCCGCTCGGCGGGCACCGGCTCCGGCTCGTCGATGCTGCTCGGCGTGTACTCGAAGGGCGCGGCCTCGTCGTCGTCGAGCTGGTCCCAGCCCTCGGTCCCGCGCTTCTTGTCCAGCCTGCGGTCGTGGAACCGCGAGACCTGGATGGCCACCTCGCAGAGCAGCGTCAGCGCCCCGGCCAGCGCGAGCATGGAGAACGGGTCGTTGCCCGGCGTGGCGAAGGCGGCGAAGACGAACAACGCGAAGATGATGCCGCGGCGCCACTTCTTCAGCTGGGCGTACTTGAGCACGCCCACCTGGTTGAGCATGACGATCAGCAGTGGCAGCTCGAAGCTGACGCCGAAGATGATCAGCAGCGACAGCACGAAGGAGATGTACTTGTCACCGGCCAGCGCGGTGGCGAACTCGTCACCACCGAAGCCGACGAGCAGGGCCAGCGCGCCGGGGATGAGGAAGAAGGCGAGGTAGGCACCGGCCGCGAACAGCAGGCTCGCGAAGCCCACGAAGGTCATCGCGTACTTGCGTTCCTTCGAGTACAGACCCGGCGCGATGAACGCCCAGAACTGGTACAGCCACAGCGGGGCGACCAGCACCATGCCGGCCACGATGCCCACCTTCAACTGGATCATGAAGGCTTCGAAGGGCTGGGTCTGCAGCAGCGTGCAGCCGCGGCCCTCGAACTCGATCCGCACGTCGTCCGGCAGCGCGCAGTACGGAGCGGTGATGATGTCACCGAGTGACGGGATGGGCCCCAGCTTCACCGCGAACCAGATGAAACCGAAGACACCACCGGCGAGGATGGCCAGCAGCGCGTACCCGAGCCGCCTGCGGAACTCGTAGATGTGCTCGATGAGCGTCATCGTGCCGTCGGGGTTGTACCGACGGCTCCTCCTGCGCCGCTTGCTCTTGCGGCTGGTGCCCTCGTCCGCCACTACGGGGTCCGTTCTTCTGCGCTACAGGGACTGGGGGTGCGGGACAGCACCGGCGTGGCACCGCCAGCGGCGGCTTCCGCCGGTGCCACGCGCGCGGGGCTGGCTCAGCCCGCGCTCTTCGGCGTGTGGTCCGAAGGGGTGGTGGCCGGCTGCTGCTTCTTCAGCTCGTCGAGCTGCCGCTGCAGGTCGGCGACCTGCTTGTCGGTGCCCGCCGGGGTCTGCGGCAGCGCCTTGGTCTCGGCGGCGGTCGCGCCGGCGCCCTCGGCGGGTGTCTCCGGCTCGTCCTTGTCCTTGAGGTCCTTGGTCTCGGCCTTGAAGATCTTCATCGACTTGCCGATCGACCGCGCCGCGTCCGGCAGGCGCTTGGCCCCGAACAGCAGGACGACGACCAGAACCAGGATGATCAGGTGCCACGGCTGCAGAGCGTTCATCTCTGGCCTCCCTATCGCTCTATCGTGTGGATCTTACGCGGGCCACGCCTTCGTGCCACGGCGACTCGGAGCGCGGCGGACCGCGCCCGCAGCAACCCCGCACGGTCACCGGCAGCCGTAGTCACCATGCTGCTGGTGCGCCGGAGCCCGCGCAAGCCTCGGCGCAGACGAATCGCCAGTACCGCGAGCAGGACGAGCCCGATGACCACGAGCGCGATGCTCAGCATGGAGGACACGCGGACAACCGTACTGGAATCAGGTGACCGGCAGGTGACGTGCCCTGGCCAGTCCGTCGAGCGCCCGGCGGCGAACAGCCGACGCGAGTTCCGCCGGCCGTTCCACCTGGACCCGGCCGCCGAGGCCGAGCACGAGGCGCACCATCCAGGACTCGTCGCCGTACCGCATCCGCACCCGCAGCCTGCCGCCGTCCAGTTCGGCCAGCTCCTCGCACGGGTAGTACTCGGCCACCCAGCGCAGGTCCCGTTCGAGTACCAGGTCCGCTTCGCCCTGGCCGGGGCGTTCGGCGAACACGCCGTGCGAAAGGTCGGTGGGCCGGGCGTCCGGCGGCGGCGTGGCGCGCTCGTCGAGCACTTCGGCGCCGTCGATGCGGTCCAGCCGGAACAACCGCACGCCCTCGGCACGGCGGCACCACGCCTCCAGGTAGCCGAAGCTCTGCACGATCAGCAGGCGCATCGGGTCGACCGTGCGCTCGGTGATCTCGTCCTTCGACGCGGTGTAGTAACGCAGCCGCAGCGCCTTGCGGGCCTTGAGCGCCTCGCTGACCGTGCGGCGGGCGCGGGCGGTGTTCTCCGCTTCGCGCACGCCCGTGCCGACCACCACGCCGGACGGCCTCGCCTCCCCCGCGGCTGCCTCGATCTTGGCTATCGCGCGGTTGACCGCGTCGCTGTCGGCCACCCCTGGCGTCTCCGCCAGCGCACGCAGGGCGACCAGCATGGAGGTGGCCTCGGCGCCGGTCAGGCGCAGCGGGCGGCGCATACCGGCGTCGAAGGTGACGGTGACGGTCTCGCCTTCGAAGGACAGGTCGATCAGGTCGCCGGGGCCGTAGCCGGGCAGCCCGCACATCCACAGCAGTTCGAGGTCCTTGCGCAGCTGGCGCGGGTGCACGCCGAAGTCGCGCGCGGCCTCGTCGATCTCGATGCCCGGCCGGGCCAGCAGGTACGGGACCAATGCCAGCAACCGCGGCATGCGCTCGGTGGATCCCCGGCTCACCGGTCCGCCCCGATCCCGTGCGCGATCGCCTCGAGCCTGCCGCGGACCGCCTTGGCCAGCACGTCCGGTTCGAGGACCAGCACGTCCGGCGCGTGCCCGGCGATCCAGTCCGCGGCGCTTTCCGGGTAGTACAGCTCGATCTCCATCACGTCGCCCTCGACACCGTCCACGCTCAGCCGGTCCACCGGCTTGGCCCGGCGCCGCACCCCGGCCGCGCGCTGGTCGGCCACCCACAGCAGCGCCGGGGTGGTCGGGCTCGGCTCGGGCTCGACCGCGCCGGCGACGTACTCGAGCAGGTTCACGTTCTCCGGGCGGCGGACCTCACCCGGCTTGCCGAAGGCCCGCACGTCCCCGCTGATCCTGGACAGCCGGAAGCAGCGGGTGGCCCGGCGGTCGCGGTCGTGGCCGACCACGTACCAGCGTGCTTTCCAGGAGATCACGCCCCACGGCTCGATCGTGCGGACCAGCCGCTCCGGCGAGTCGCTGCGGCGGTACTCGAACCGCACCGGCTGCCCGGCCTGGACCGCGGCCAGCAGCGGGGAGAAGGCCGGTTCGGTGCGCACCCGCGGCTCGACCACCGGCTGCGCGTTCTGGTCCACCTCGACCCCGGCGGCCCGCAGTTTCACCAGCGCGGCCTGGGCCTGCCCGGTCAGCTCCGGCGAGTCCCACAGGCGCACCGCGAGCGCCACCGCGGCGGCCTCGTCGGGGGCCAGGTCGATCTCGCCGAGTTCGTAGTCGCGGCGGGCGATCCGGTAGCCCTCGATCGGGTCGAACCCGGAGTTGCGCCCGGTTTCCAGCGGGATGCCCAGCTCCCGGAGCTCGGTCTTGTCCCGCTCGAACATCCGGAAGAAGGCGTCTTCGGTCGCGGCATCGGCGTAGCCGGGCACGATGCCGCGGATCCGGTCGGCGGTCAGGTACTGCCGGGTGGCGAGCAGGGCGAGCACCAGATTGACCAGGCGCTCGGCGCGGGCGGTGGACACCCGGACACAGTAGCCCGCCGCCGGTCCCCCGTTGCCGAGGTCCGCCCGTCGCGCGTCCGCGCGTCCCGGGCGCTAGCGGAGCGCCGCGGTGAGCTCGCCGAGGCGCCGGGCGCGATCCGCGTCCAGCGTCGGCAGATCCGTGCCGAGGGCCTCACGCCGGTCGTAGGCGAGCAGGCGCCCGGGCGGCGGTGCGCCGATCAGCTCGGTGATCGGCGCGATCGCCTCGGCCACCGGTTGCGCGAAGAGCTTCGCCATCGCCTTCATCAGCGCCCGCTTCGGCTGCGGCAGGTCTGCGTACCCGCTGTCGGTATAGCCCGGGTGGAACAGCAGGTACTTCGCGCGCCCCTCGGGGTGGTCGGCCACATAGGCCACCGCCTGCAACTCCGAGGCGCGCCCGGCCTGCAGCATGGCGCGCAGCAGACCGTAGTTCTCCCGCAGCGCCAGGTCGTCCCAGTGGATCTTCCCCTTCCGGGTGCCCACCCCGCCGACGCTGACGATCATCGGCGACTCCCCTCGCTCCAGCAGTCCGGTCAGGCCGCGGCTGAGCAGGTACCGGCTGGTGTAGTAGAGCGAGAAGTGCCCTTCGAAGCCGTCCGCGGTCTCCACGCGCCGGGGGAACGCGCGCATCGCGGTGAGGATGAGCCCGTCGAGGAATTCGTGCCGGGTCGCCACTTCCGCGATGACCCGCCGGTTCTCCGCGACCGAGGTCAGGTCCGCCGGGATGAACGCCGCCCGCCCGGCCGCGCCGATCCGCTCGGCGTGGTCGAGGAAATCCCGCCCGCGGACCGGGTTCCGCCCGATCACCGTGACCCGGGCACCGCGGTCCAGGTAGTGCCGCGCCAGCGCGGCTCCCATGCCCGTGGTGCCGCCCGAAACAACCAGTTCCCGCATCGCCCGCCCCAGAAGTCATCGATTGGTGACTTCACTAGGCTAGCGAGGCACGGAGAAGCTTGTCAACGATCGATGACTTAGGAGGCCTGGTGGCCGAGGACCACAAGCGCGACCGCGCGGCCACCCGGGCCCGCCTGCTCGACGCCGCCCGGCTCCGCTTCGCCCGCGACGGGTTCGACGGCACCAGCGTGCGCGACGTCGCCGGGGACGCCGCCGTGGACCCCGCACTGGTGTTCCGCTACTTCGGGTCCAAGAAAAAGCTGTTCGACGAAGCCACGGCGGTGCCGGCACCGGCAGCCGAACTGTTCGGCGGGCCGCGCGAGGAACTGCCGGCACGGCTGCTCGGCTCGATCGCCTTCCAGGACTGGCCGAGCCACGCCGGGGAGCACCCCCTGATCGCCATGCTGCGGTCCTCCGGGCACGCCGAGACCCGGGAACGGCTGCGCGAAGAGGTCTGCGGGACCTACGTGCGCGCGCTGGCCGACCTCACCGGCGGTGGACCGGACGGCGATCTGCGCGCCGAGTTGTTCAGCGCGTGGATGCTCGGCATCGGCGTGCTGCGCTCGGTGATCGGCACCCCGGCGATCAGCGGGGCGACCCCGGAGGACCTGGAACCGCACCTCGAAAAGGTGATCGCCGCGTTGCTCGAGCGCGACTAGGCCGGTTCGGCGGCCAGCTTGGCGACTCGCCCGGCCGCGCCCGAGGCCCAGCACGCGCCACGGGCGGTGCAGTCGACGCTGTCGAAGCTGCCGGAGTCGAACGACGTCCAGTGCGCGCCGCCGTCGAAGCTGATGTCGCTGCCGGTCGGGCCGACGGCCAGCACGGCGTGGTGCCGCCAAGCCACGCCCGAGCGGTAACCCACTGGCGGCGCGGGCGGGCGCTCCCAGCTGCGGCCGCCGTCGCGGGTCAGCGCGAGCGCGGCCACCGGCTCGGCCTCGTTGGCGTAGTCGCCGCCGATCGCCAGGCCACGCAGCCGGTCGCGGAAGCCCAGCGCGAAAACCCCGGCGGACGGGCTGCTGAACAGCGGCGTGTCGGTGACCGTCCACGTGCGACCGGCGTCGCGCGAGTGGAACACCCGCGCGGTGGCGCCACCGCCACTGCCGAACCACGCGTCCTTGGGCCCTTCGGTGGTCAGGCACTGTCCACTCGCGGCGAACCCGGCTTCCCCGGGCAGCGCGGGCGGGAGCCCCTCCGGCGGCACCTCCGCCCAGTTCCGCCCACCGTCCTCAGTGGACAGGATGCGGAACCGGCCGTCCACCGGATCGCTCATCGCCAGGCCCCGGTGGTGGTCGAAGAACGAGATGCAGTCGTAGAAGGCGCGTTCGTCGGTGTTCTCGAAGGACAGTCGCCAGCTCGCCCCGCCGTCGTCGGTGCGGTAGATCTTCGCGGCCGTGCCGGTGCCCGCCGACATCACCACCGCGCGCCGGTCGTCGAAGGCCTCGATGTCGCGGAAGTCGAGCGCGGCCGTGCCCGGGGGCGCGACCTGCTGCCACGACGCACCACCGTCGGCCGTGCGCAGGACGGTGCCCTTGCTGCCGCTGGCCCACGCCACCCGGGCGCTGACCGCGTCGAGCCCGCGCAGTTGGGCGGTCACGCCGGTCGGGGTCGGCTGCCAGCTCGGCACCGGGCCGGCCACCGCCACCGGGGCCCCGGTCGAGGCCAGGAGCAGGGCGGTGAGCACGGTCAGGCGGATCTTGCGCATTTCGGCAACCCCCATCGCATCGGCGGTAGGTAACTACCAGATCCCGGCGGATCACGCAAAGCGAAGAGCATCAACCAAACAGTTGAAGTGCGGCCCTCCGCACCGCCCCTATCGTGCGAGGACACCGTTGAAACGGCGTTACCTGCGCGCCAGACCTATCAGGAGGCCGTGATGACCACACGCACCGAGCCGAAGACCCCCAGCGGGTCCAAGGCGCTCACCCGCGTCGGCGGCATCGCCGCGGCCGCGGTCGCCGCATCGCTGATCTGGACGCTGGCGGTGCCGGTGCTCGGCGTCGACCTCACCGTGACCAGCATCGGCGGCAGCGCCCCGCAGACCGTGGACCTGGTGGCCATCGTCATCGCCACGGTCGCGGTGTCCCTGGTCGGCTGGGGCCTGCTCGCCCTGCTCGAACGCCGCGGCAAGGGCCGCGTCTGGACGTTCATCGCGATCGCGGTGATGGTGTTGTCGCTGGCCAGCCCGCTGCTCGCGACCGGGCCGGTGGACGCCCGCATCACCCTCGGCCTGCTGCACATCGTGGTCGGCGCCATCGTCATCCCGGCGTTCCGGCGCGGCGTGCCCGCCTGACCAGCGCACGGCCGGGTCACGCCCATCCCGCGCCCGCCCGGCCGCGCGCCGAATGCGATGAGCGGGGCCCTGCTCGCACTGCCCGGCGAGCACGGCCCCGCTCATCGTGCGCCCCCGGGCGAGTCCCACGTTCCCGCACCCGAACCCCACACCCAGGAAGCCGAGTTCCACACTCAGGCAGCCGAACCCCACACTCGGACAGCCAAGCCTCCGCGGGCGAATGCCATGAGTGGGGCATTACTTGCGTTCAACGCAAGTAATGCCCCACTCATGGCGTTTCAGGCGTTCACAGGGAGCTGATCAGGCGTTCCACGCGTTCGTCGACCGAACGGAACGGGTCCTTGCACAGCACGGTCCGCTGCGCCTGGTCGTTCAGCTTCAGGTGCACCCAGTCCACGGTGAAGTCCCGCTGCGCGGCCTGCGCGGCGGCGATGAAGTCGCCGCGCAGCTTCGCGCGGGTGGTCTGCGGCGGGGTGTCCTTGGCCACCTCGATCTCGCCGTCGTCGGTCACCCGGCGCACCAAGCCCTTGCGCTGCAGCAGGTCGAAGATGCCGCGCCCGCGCCGGATGTCGTGGTAGGCCAGGTCCAGTTGCGCGATGCGCGGGCTGGACAGGTCCAGGTCGTGCTTGGCGCGGTACCGCTCCACCAGCCGGTGCTTGATCGCCCAGTCGATCTCGGTGTCGATCTTCGAGAAGTCCTGCGTCTCGACCGCGTCCAGCGCGCGGCCCCACAGTTCGATCACGCGCTCGGCGGTAGCGCCGGAGCCGTTGGTCTTCACGTGCTGCGCCGCCCGCGCGTAGTACTCGCGCTGGATCTCCAGCGCGGAGGCCTCGCGGCCGCCCGCCAGGCGCACCTGGCGCCGCCCGGTCAGGTCGTGGCTGATCTCGCGGATCGCCCGGATCGGGTTGTCCAGGGTGAAGTCCCGGAACTGCACGCCCTGCTCGATCATCTCCAGCACCAGGTTCGCCGCACCCACCTTGAGCAGGGTGGTCGGCTCGGCCATGTTCGAGTCGCCGACGATGACGTGCAGCCTGCGGTAGCGCTCGGCGTCCGCGTGCGGCTCGTCGCGGGTGTTGATGATCGGCCGCGACCGCGTTGTGGCGCTCGACACACCTTCCCAGATGTGCTCGGCGCGCTGGGAGAGGCAGTACACCGCGCCGCGCGGGGTCTGCAGCACCTTGCCCGCCCCGCAGATCAGCTGCCGGGTGACCAGGAACGGCAGCAGCACGTCGGCGATCCTGGAGAACTCACCGGCTCGCGTGACCAGGTAGTTCTCGTGACAGCCGTAGGAGTTGCCCGCCGAGTCGGTGTTGTTCTTGAACAGGAAGATGTCGCCGCCGATGCCCTCGTCACCCAGTCTGCGCTCGGCGTCGACCAGCAGGTCCTCGAGGATGCGCTCCCCCGCCTTGTCGTGCGTGACGAGCTGCGTGAGGTCGTCGCATTCGGCCGTCGCGTACTCCGGGTGGGATCCGACGTCGAGGTAGAGGCGAGAGCCGTTCGACAGGAACACGTTGGACGAACGTCCCCAGGAAACCACCCGCCGGAACAGGTACCTGGCCACTTCGTCCGGCGACAACCTGCGCTGCCCGTGGAAGGTGCAGGTCACCCCGAACTCTGTCTCGATCCCAAAGATCCGCCGCTGCATGCCACCAGAGTATGCGCAAGTACCCCCAAGTCGGTGCGCCGTTCGGGCGTCGGCGTTGCGTCGGTTACGTTGCACCACGTGTTCAGGCACATCAAGCGCCCGCTGAGCCAGGTCGGCGAGACAGATCGCGCCCTCGTCCGCCGCAGCGCCGCGCTCCCCAGGTCCCCCGCCGATCGCGCCCTGATGGCGCTGACCCGCTCCGCGAACAAAGGCAGGCTGTGGTGGGTGGTCGCCGCGACCATCGGCGCCCGCAAGGGCACCGGGAGGCGGGCCGCGATGCGCGGCCTGGTCGCCATCGGCGGCGCCAGCCTGACCGCCAACCTCATCGGCAAGCCGCTGTTCCCCCGCCGCCGTCCGGCCGCCGAAGAGGTGCCGGAACACCGGCGCCTGGTCAAGCGGCCGACCTCGTCGTCGTTCCCGTCCGGACACTCGGCCTCGGCGGCCGCGTTCACCGCGGCCGTGGCGATGGAGTCGCCGGTGCTCGGCCTCGCCATCGCGCCGATTGCGGCCGCGGTGGCCTACTCGCGGGTGCACACCGGCGTGCACTGGCCCAGCGACGTCGGTGCGGGCGCGCTGATCGGGGTCGGCGCCGCGGTCGCCACGCGGCACTGGTGGCCGGTGCACCCGACCGTGCCCGGCGACACCGCGCACCCCGCCGAAGCCCCGGTGATGGTCGACGGCGAGGACATGCTCGCGCTGGTCAACCCGCGCTCCGGGATCGACGGCCAGGACCCCACCGAGGACGTCCGGTACGCCTGGCCCAAGGCCACGATCATCTACCCGGACGCCCACCAGGACATCCGCGTCCAGCTCGCCGCGGAGATCGAACGCCGCGGGAGCGTGCGCGCGCTCGGCGTGGCCGGCGGGGACGGGACCGTGGCCGCGGTCGCCTCGGTGGCCGCCGAGTACAAGCTGCCGCTCGCGCTCATCCCGGCGGGCACCCTCAACCACTTCGCCCGCGACGTCGGCGTGCGCTCCATGCCGGACGCCGACGCGGCCACCGAGGCGGGTGCCGCGGTCGGCATGGACCTCGGTGAGGTCACCGTCGAAGGCCTCGGCGAGACCGAGCGGCGCTGGTTCGTCAACACGGCCAGCATCGGCGGCTACCCCGAAATGGTCCGGATGCGGGAGAAACTGCAGGACAAACTGCCCAAGTGGCCCGCCATGGCGATCGCCATGGCACGCAGCCTGCACAAGGCGCGGCCGCTGGAGGTCGAGCTGAACGGCCACCGGACCTCGGTGTGGCTGATCTTCGTCGGCAACGGCCCGTACATCCCGAAGGGCTTCGCCCCGGCGCACCGGCCCGCGCTGGACACCGGCCTGCTCGACGTGCGCTACCTGCGCGCGGACGTCCCGTACTCACGCGCCCGGTTCATCGCCGCGGCGCTGACCAACACCCTCGGCACCAGCCACGTCTACCGCGAGTACGACGTGGCGGAGCTGGAGGTCAAGCTGCTCAACGGCAACCGCCGGGTCGCCACCGACGGCGAGGTAGGCCCACTCGGCTCACGCTTCCACTTCAAGTCGCAGCCCAGCGCCCTGGCCCTCTACCGCCTCTAACGACCTCCGGGGTGGGTCGCTCCGTCAGGTGCCGTGAATGTGGCTTTCACAGCGGAATGTGCCGTGAAAGCCACATTCACAGCACCTGGCCCACTCTCTCCAACCGCCACCCGGGCACCTCACCGAGGCAGCCGCCCAGATCCCCCACCCCGCCCCGGTCCACAGCCAAAAACACGGCGAAGACCCTCATGTCAAGGCATCTTTCCCGCCTTGACATGAGGGTCTTCGCCGTAGTCACGCTAAAAAAGCGGGGCGCTACTTGGAATCCCCACCCGAAGGCTCATCCGGCTTCGCAGCGTCCTTTTCGGACTTCTCCGCCTCGGCTTCCTCAGGCTTCTCCGCCTTGGGCAACAACGCTTCAAGCGCCGCACCGGTGATCCGGCGGAACGCCCGCCCCGGCCGCTCCCGCTCGAGCACCGCGACCTCGAGCTTGCCGACCTCGCCCGCGCCGCCGTTGGTGGCGGGGGTGTTCGGCGCGCTCGTCTGCAGCGCGGCCACCGCCACGGCGACCGCGGCGCTGAGTTCGAGGCCCTCTTCGTAGGTGTCCTTGAGCTTCGAGGTGATCGGGTCGGTCTGGCCGCCCATCGCCACGAACCGCGGCTCGTCGCCGATCGAGCCGTCGTAGGTCAGCCGGTAGAGCTGGTCCTCGGCCGGGGTGGTGCCCACCTCGGCCACGCAGATCTCCACCTCGTACGGCTTGAGCTGGTCGGTGAAGATCGAGCCGAGGGTCTGGGCGTAGACGTTGGCCAGCGCCCGCGAGTTCACGTCGCGGCGGTCGTACTGGTACCCCTGCAGGTCCACGTACTTGATCCCGCCCCGGCGCAGGCTCTCGAACTCGCTGTACCGGCCGACCGCGGCGAAGCCGATCCGGTCGTAGATCTCGGACACCTTGTGCAGCGTCGTCGACGGGTTCTCCGCCACGAACAGCACGCCACCGGCGTACTTCAGCACCACGACACTGCGTCCCCTGGCAATGCCCTTGCGCGCGAGCTCGGAACGCTCGCGCATCAGCTGCTCGGGCGACGCGTACAGCGGCATCGTCACTGCGGTGGCTCCACTCTCTCGAACTGGGAAGTCTTGAAACTCAGCCTTGACGGCCCGGCCGCTGCGCACGGTCGTTGACGACCGCCTCGGAGACCGCTTCGGCCTGCTCGGCGGGCAACCGCACCGCGCCGTGCTCGGCGGTGATGGTGACCGCCGTGGGGAAGATGCGGCGCACCAGGTCCGGTCCGCCGGTCGCGGTGTCGTCGTCGGCGGCGTCGTACAACGCCTCCACCGCCACCCGCACGGCCCCTTCGAGGTCCGCGTCCGGGTCGTGCAGCTTCTTCAGCGACGACTTGGCGAACAGCGAGCCCGAACCGATGGCGTGGTAGCCGCCGTGCTCCTCGTACCGCCCGCCGGTCACGTCGTAGGAGACGATGCGCCCGCCGCGCTTGGGGTCCGCCGCCTCGGTGTCGTAGCCGACGAACAGCGGCAGCACCGCGAGCCCGGCCATGGCCACGTCGAGGTTCGCCTTGACCATCATCGACAGCTTGTTCGTCTTGCCGTCCAGCGACAGCGAGACGCCCTCGAGCTTCTCGTAGTGGGCCAGCTCCACCGCGTACAGCCGGACCATCTCCAGCGCCAGTCCCGCGGTACCGGCGATGCCGACCGCCGAGTACTCGTCGGTGACGTAGACCTTGTCCATGTCCCGCGTGGCGATCAGGTTGCCGGTGGTCGCCCGCCGGTCACCGGCGAGCAGCACGCCGCCGGCGAAGGTCACCGCGACGATGGTCGTGCCGTGGGGCACGTCCGACAGGGCGCCGGGCTGAGCACCTGCTCCCCGGCGACCGGGGAGCAGGTCCGGAGCCTCCGCGCGCAGGAAGTCGGTGAACGACGAACTCGTCGTCGTCAGGTACGACGCGGGCAGCGCGAAGCCCGAGTGGTGCGAGGTGTTGTCCATACGTGCTCGTTTTTCCCATCAACGAAGATCTGCGGGACCGGTGGTGCGCGAGGGGGTTACTCCCCGCCCTTCTGCACATAGGCGCGGACGAAGTCCTCGGCGTTCTCCTCCAGCACGTCGTCGATCTCGTCGAGGATGGTGTCCACGTCCTCGCCGAGCTTCTCGCGCCGTTCCTGACCGGCCGGGGCGCCACCCTCGACCTCTTCGTCGGAGTCACCGCCGCCGTGCCGCTCGATCTTTTCCTGAGCCATACTCGCCTCCCGGTGTGGCCGTTGTTCTCAAGCCTACCCAGTGGAACCGACATTCGGGGCCTCCACTGGATCACTCCTGGGTCGCTCTCTAGTCCGAACCGGTGAGCGCCTCGACCAGTTCTTCAGCGGTCGCCGAGTCGTCGAGCAACTTCCCGACGTGCGCCTTCGTCCCGCGCAGGGGCTCCAGCGTGGGGATGCGCACCAGCGACTCGCGCCCGACGTCGAAGATCACCGAATCCCACGACGCCGCCGCGATCGAGGTCGCGTACTTCTCCAGGGTGCGGCCGCGGAAGTAGGCCCGCGTGTCGGACGGCGGGGTGGTGATCGCCGCGCGCACCTCCTCCTCGGTGACCAGGCGCTTCATCGAGCCCCGGGTGACCAGGCGGTTGTACAGGCCCTTGTCCAGCCGCACGTCCGAGTACTGCAGGTCGACCAACTGCAGCCGCGGCGCGCCCCAGTTGAGCTGGTCGCGGGCGCGGTAGCCCTCCAGCAGCCGCAGCTTGGCGGGCCAGTCCAGCCGGTCGGCGCATTCGGCCGGGTCGCGGGCGAGCGCGTCGAGGATCTCGCCCCAGACCCGCAGCACGTCCTTGGACTGGCTGTCGCCGCCGGTCCGGTCCAGGAACTCCGAGGCCAGCTCGTGGTAGGCGAACTGGATGTCCAATCCGGTGAACTTGCGCCCGCCCGCCACGTCGACCTTGGTCTTCAGCGTCGGGTCGTGGCTGATCTGGTGCACCGCGCGCACCGGCTCGTCCAGTTTCAGCTGGTCGAAGCGCATCCCGGACTCGATCATGTCCAGCACGATCGCGGTGGTGCCGAGCTTGAGGTAGGTGGAGTACTCGGCCAGGTTCGCGTCGCCGATGATCACGTGCAGCCTGCGGTACTTGTCCGCGTCGGCGTGCGGCTCGTCGCGGGTGTTGATGATGCCGCGCTTGAGCGTGGTCTCCAGGCCGACCTCGACCTCGATGTAGTCCGAGCGCTGCGAGAGCTGGAACCCGGCGTCCTCACCCTGCGGGCCGAGGCCGACGCGGCCGGAGCCGGTCATCACCTGGCGCGAGACGAAGAACGGGGTCAGCCCGGAGATCACCGAGGTGAACGGGGTGGACCGGGCCATCAGGTAGTTCTCGTGGGTGCCGTAGCTGGCACCCTTGCCGTCGACGTTGTTCTTGTACAGCTGCAGGGCCGGCTGGCCGGGCACGGTAGCCGCGCGCATCGCGGCCTCCTCCATCACCCGCTCCCCCGCCTTGTCCCAGATCACCGCGTCGCGCGCGTTGGTGACCTCGGGCGCGGAGTACTCGGGGTGCGCGTGGTCGACGTAGAGCCGGGCGCCGTTGGTCAGGATGACGTTGGCCGCGCCGAGGTCCTCCACGTCGGGGTCGTGACCGGGGGTGCCGGGGCCGGCGAGGTCGAACCCCCTGGCGTCGCGCAGGGGCGATTCCACCTCGTAGTCCCAGCGCGCGCGCCGGGCCCGCGGGATGTCCGCCGCCGCCGCGTAGGCCAGCACCACCTGGGTGGAGGTCAACACCGGGTTGGCCGTCGCATCGCCCGGTACCGCGATGCCGTACTCGACCTCGGTTCCCATGATCCGCCTCATATCGTCCACCCTACGGTGCCGAAGGGGCGTGACACCTCCCAGGTGGCCGCGATTGGATGGGTGTCGTGAACGACGAACTGGTCGCCGTGTACGACGAGAGCGGTGCCGCGGTCGGCGCGGCACCCCGGTCCCGGGTGCGGGCGGAGGGGCTGTGGCACGCCGCGGGCGTGGTGCTGCTGCGCTCCCCCGACGGCGCGAACGTGTACGTGCACCTGCGCACGGACACGAAGGACGTCTTCCCCGGCATGTACGACTGCTGGGCGGGCGGCCTGGTCGCGGCGGGTGAGACACCGGCCGACTGCGCGCGCCGCGAGCTGGCCGAGGAGCTGGGCGTCCGAGGCGCACCGCTGCGGCCGCTGTTCGTGCACGTCTACGACCAGCCGCCGATGCACTGCCACAACTTCGCCTTCGAGGCCCGCTGGGACGGTCCGATCGTCCACCAGCCGGAGGAAATCGTCTCCGGGGAGTGGCTGGAGCTGGAGGAACTGCGCAGCTGGGCCGAGGACCCGGAGAGCCCGCTCATCCCGGACGGCAGGCTCGGCGTCCTCGAATGGTTCCGCCGCTACGACCCGTGAGGCTCAGGAAGCGACGCGGACCAGCGCGCCCGCGCTGATCGGGGCCAGCCTCTTGGCCGCGTCGGTGGCGCGGGCCTGCGTGCTCGCCGCGACCTGGACCACCGAGATGACGTCCCCTCGGGCGAGCAGCACGGTGCAGACCGCGGCGCCCTTGTCCGTCTCGCACCACGCCCGCTGCGCTTCGGCCCCGGTCGGCGCGAGCTGCACCGGGGTGGCGCCGGAGCAGATCAGCCGGTTGACCGTCTCGGCCGCACCTCGGGTGACCAGCACCCGGTGGCTCAGCGAGGCACCCGAGCGGTACTGCCAGTCGCGCTGCTTGCGCTGTTCCTCCGGGACCGGCTCGACCAGCGGGGCCAGGCACTTCGACGGGGTCGACGGCTTGGCGGCCACGCGGACCTCTTCCGCGGCGACGTCGGTGTCGGTCAGCAGCGCGGGGGTGGTCGCGGTCCGCTCCTGGGCCGGGGCGGCGGGCGCGGTCGAGGCAGGCGGAGCGGCGGGCGGCGCGGCCGGTGCCGACGAGGCGACCGGGTCGTCGTAGTAGGTGTCGAGGTCGTTCGGCCGATCGGCGCAACCTGCCAGCCCGGCGACCGCGACCGCCGTGACCGCGAGCGCGGCCACCCGCACCTGACGCACCTGCAACCCCCTCGGGTCCCGCTGTCCGTACCGCGGAGACTGTATCTAGTTCCACTCCAGGCGGGAGCGGTGGGCCCAGTAGTCCGCCGGTGCTTCGCGCAGCGCGAGCAGCTGCTCCAGTTCGGCGTCTTCGAGTGGAACTCTTACCGCGCCCAAGTTCGACTCGAGTTGCGCGACGCTCGCCGGTCCCGCGAGCACCGCGTCGGCGAACGGCTGGGCGAGTGCCGCCGCGAGCGCGATCGCGTCCGGGGTGACCCCGCGGGCGGCAGCCAGCTCCGCGACCGGCTCCGGCGGCTCGGCGACCAGCCGCCCGTTCGCCAGGGTTTCCTTCAGCACCACCAGGTTGCCCGCCGCGCGGGCTTCGGCGAGCACTTCGCCGACGGAGGGCTCGAGCACGTTCCAGGTGGACTGCACGGCGGTGAACACCCGCCGTCCCGACCGCTCCAGCTCGAACGCGCGCCGCACGGTTTCCGCCTGCGCCGGGCCGGAAGTGGAGAATCCGACGCGGACGCCGGTGTCGGCGAGCGCGGCGAGCCGGTCCAGCAGGGCGCCATCGGTGAACAGTGGACTGTCGATGGTCAGCGAATGCACCTGGTACAAGGAAATCCGGGAGTCGAGCAGCGAAGTGCTCTCGGCCCACTGCTGCTCGAACCGCGCGAGCGAGTGTTCCTTCTCCTCGTGCACTTCGGCGTCGAGGCGCCAGCCGCCGACGTAGGCGTAGCCCCATTTGCTGGACACCGTCAGGTCGGTGTGCCCGCGTTCGGCGAGCCAGCCGGACAGGAACTCCTCGGAGCGCCCGTACGAGCGCGCGACGTCCACCCAGCGCACCCCGGCCGCGTATGCCGCGTCGAGCACTTCCCAGGTGGCCGCGCGCATCGAGGCCACGTCACGGTTGCCCGGCAACGCGCCCTCACGGCCGAGGTTGATGTACGCGGGCCTGCCGAGCGCGGCCAGCCCCACTGCGATCTCCGGTGTTTCCGCCACGGCATGACGGTAACCGGAAGGGCGCAGTGGGGCCGGGGCGCGTCAGCTGGTGGGGAAGTTGTCCGCGGACCGGATGCGGTCGCGGATCCACACCCCGGCTGGCTTCAGCGGACCGGTGCCGCTGAAGTTGCCGCCCGCGCAGGTGCCTTCCTTGAACACCGCGCCCGACCGGAAGTCGTCGGAGAAGTTCCAGTTCGTCCAGCTGATCTTCTTGCTGGCCAGGAAGTCCAGGTACTTCTGCGCGTAGGCGAAGTCGTTGCCGCCGTCACCGGTGTAGGTCTGGGTGCCGAACTCGGTGACGAACAGCGGCAGCTTCGACGCGGCCCGCGAAAGCGCCTGGAAGTACTCGTCCTGGTGGGACGCCGCGTAGAAGTGGAAGGTGTACATGAAGTTGCTCGCCTTGATCGGGTTGTTCACGATGTCGGCCTCGGTGCGGCCGTCGGAAACACCCAGCGAGGCCCAGCCGTGCGTGCCCACGAGCACCACGCCGTCCGGGTCCTGCGCGCGGATGACCGGGATCATCTGCTCGGCGTAGCTCTTGATGCCCGCCCAGCTGACCTCGTTCGGCTCGTTGGCGATGTCGTAGATGATGTTGGTCTTGTCCTTGTGCCGCTTCGCGATCTCGGTGAAGAAGGTCTTGGCGCGGCCCAGGTTGTGGTTCGGGTCGCCGGGGCTGAGCTGGTGCCAGTCGACCAGCGCGTACATGCCCCGCTTGGTCGCTTCCTCGATGTAGCCGTTGACCAGCGCGGTGAACTTCGCCGGGTCGGTCTCGTAGCCACCTTCCTGGACGTACATCGAGATCCGCAGGACGTCGGCCTTCCAGTCACCGGCCAGCGCGTCCAGCGAAGCCGCCTTCACGCACTGCGCGTACCACTGGATGCCGTGCGTGCTCATGCCGCGCAACTGGATCGGCTTGCCGTACTGGTTGCACAGCTGCAGCCCGCAGACCTTCAGCTGGCCGTTGATCGCCGCCGGAGAGCCCGGGGGCAGCGCGGTGATCGCCGCCGGTTCCGGAGCTGCCTGCGCCCCGCCTGCCACCGAGACCGGCAGCAGGAAGGTCGCCGCGGCGACCGCCGCGACCCGGTGCCGGATCTTGTCCCAACGCATACGAGTTTTCCTCTCTGACCTGGGCGGCGGAATAGACAGGAAACTTTCCTAACTGATGAGCGAGCCCGACTTTAGTGATCCGCTTCACAGCACGTCAAGAGTTCACCTGACCGGCCTAGCGTCGGTAGGTGAGCAACAAGTGGTCGTGCGCGGGCCGGAACGCCGCACTCCCGGCGGCGATCAGGTGCTCGGGCAGGTGACGCAGCCAGTTCACCGGGTCCTCGCCGAACGCGGGCGACTCACGCAGCAACGCGGTCACCTCGTGCCCGTACCGGCCGAGCACGGTCACCTCGCCGGACGCGGTGATCCCGATCCGCGCGAACTCCAGGACGTAGTCGCCGAGCTGGGCGGCGATCGCCGCGCCGGGCGGCGGAACGCGCAGCCTGCCGACCTCCTGCACCGAGGCCCAGAACTCCGGGTCACGTAGGCGACCGGCTTCCTCCCGAGCCCACCGTTCGGGTGCCTCGGCGAACCCGTCGCCGGGCAGCGGGCCGTCGAACTCGCCGTTCGCGCCGATGTGGGCGGACCAGCGGACCGAGCCGCGCTCGTGCATTGAGACCAGGATCTCGCGGCCGGGCGCGGCCACCCGCCGCTCCCCCGCCGGCACCGGCAGCCGGGGCACGTCGATCGCGCCCCGGATCGCGTCGACACCCAGCTGCGACTGCTTGCGCACGGTCTCCCCCGGCGTCAGCACCCAGCCCTCGGTCAGGTCCACGCCGGGCCGCTCGCGCAGCTCCTCGAACGGGTCCGGGCCGGACGGCGGCTCTCCGGTGCACCGGAGCAGGCCGTACCGGTCCAGCTCGGCGGTGAAACCGGGCCCGCGGGCGAACAGCGGGCCGCGCGGCTCCGGCAGCACGATCCGCCGGACCCGCTCCACCACGGGCTCACCCGCGACCTCGCGCACCCACGCCACGGGGTCCATCCCGGCCCGGAAGCGGGCGTCGGCCTCCCGGGGGCCGCTGAACGCCAGCACCGCGCCATCCGGAGCGAGCAGCAGCGTCAGCCGGCCCGGCACGGTCAGCCGCAGTTCCCCGCCCGGGGCCGCGAACCCGCCCGGCAGGCGCCGCACACCCTCGCGGCGGCGTGCGTCGACCGGCGCACCGGCCCAGTCCCGGTGGTCCCGGTCGTAGAAGTCGCCCATAATCGGCTGCCCGCTCGAACGCGCGAGCGTCAGGCCTCCCCGCTTTCTTTCCGCCGCATCAACTCGAGGAACTGATCCGAATTCAGCACCTGCCGGTGCAGTTTTTCCAGCCGCGCGGCAGGGGCGCGGACATAACCCTTGCCGAACACCGGTGCGATCTGCCGCAGGCTCGCCCCGGCCTCCCTGGCGGCCAGCAAAGCCCAGTCCGAGGCGTTCGCACACGCCGTCGAAGCGGCCCGCAACTGGCCGAGGAGACCGATCAGCTCGTCCGCGCTCAGCTCGCCACGCCGGGCCGACTCGGCGACCGTCCGTAGCCATTCGTTGATCTGACCGGGCGTCACCGGCGGCTGGGGGGTCGGGTACTCGTCACCGCTCATAGCCGCGAAGTATAGGCCGTTATACATCGATCCGGCCCGGAACACGCCGGAAAACTGGACGGGCGGTGCACCGGATCGCTCCGGTGCACCGCCCTTTGCAGAAGGCTCGGTGTTGCTTCGCTCCTACAAATATTGCCCGGTGTTCGTGGCCGTGTCGATCGCCCGACCGGAGTCCTGGTTCTTGCCGGTGACCAGCGTGCGGATGTAGACGATCCGCTCGCCCTTCTTGCCGGAGATCCGGGCCCAGTCGTCCGGGTTCGTGGTGTTCGGCAGGTCCTCGTTCTCCGCGAACTCGTCGACGATCGCGTCCAGCAGGTGCTGCACGCGCAGACCGGGCTGCTTGGTCTCCAGCACCGACTTGATCGCCGCCTTCTTCGCCCGGTCCACGATGTTCTGGATCATCGCGCCCGAGTTGAAGTCGCGGAAGTAGAGCACCTCCTTGTCCCCGTTGGCGTAGGTCACCTCGAGGAACCGGTTCTCGTCGCTTTCCTCGTACATCCGCTCGACGGTGTGCTGGATCATCGCGTCGAAGGTCGCCTTCGGGTCCCCGCCGAACTCGGCGAGGTCGTCGGCGTGGATGGGCAGCCCCTCGGCCAGGTACTTCGAGAAGATGTCCTTGGCACCCTCGGCGTCCGGACGCTCGATCTTGATCTTCACGTCCAGCCGGCCCGGCCGCAGGATCGCCGGGTCGATCATGTCCTCGCGGTTGGAGGCGCCGATGACGATGACGTTCTCCAGGCCCTCGACACCGTCGATCTCGGAGAGCAGCTGCGGCACGATGGTGGTCTCCACGTCGGAGGACACCCCGCTGCCGCGGGTGCGGAAGATCGAGTCCATCTCGTCGAAGAACACGATCACCGGCGTGCCCTCGGAAGCCTTCTCGCGCGCCCGCTGGAAGATCAGGCGGATGTGCCGCTCGGTCTCCCCGACGAACTTGTTCAGCAGCTCCGGGCCCTTGATGTTGAGGAAGTACGACTTCGCTTCCGAGCCGTCGCCCGGATCGTCGCCCCTGGCCAGCGCGACCTTCTTGGCCAGGGAGTTCGCCACCGCCTTGGCGATGAGCGTCTTCCCGCAACCCGGCGGGCCGTAGAGCAGCACGCCCTTCGGCGGCCGCAACTGGTATTCCAGGTACAGGTCCGAGTGCAGGAAGGGCAGCTCCACCGCGTCGCGGATCTGCTCGATCTGCCGCCCGAGCCCGCCGATGTCCTCGTAGCTGACATCGGGGACCTCCTCCAGCACGAGGTCCTCGACCTCGGCCTTCGGCACCCGCTCGTAGGCGTAGCCCGCCTTGGAGTCGACCAGCAGCGAGTCGCCCGGCTTGAGCGGCTGCTCGGCCAGCGGGTCGGAAAGGAAGACCACCCGCTCCTCGTCCGCGTGCCCGACCACGAGCGCCCGCGAGCTGCCACCGGTGACCTCGGGGGCGAGCACCTCGCGGAGCGCGCACACCTCACCGGTCTGCTCGTAGCCGCCACCCTCGACCACGGTCAGCGCCTCGTTCAGGCGCAGCGCCTGCCCGCGTCGCAGCGTCTCCACCTCGACCGCGGGGGAAACCGACACGCGCATCTTCCGGCCGGAGGTGAACACGTCGACCGTGCCGTCCTCGAAGGCCGCCAGGAATACTCCGTATCCGCTCGGCGGCTGGGCGAGGCGGTCGACTTCCTCACGCAGCGCGAGCAACTGGCCCCGCGCCTCGCGCAGCGTCTCAACCAGTTTGTTATTTCTTTCGGTCAGCTGACTGACCCGTTCCGACGCCTCGGCCAGCCGCTGCTCGAGCACCCGGTTCTGGCGCGGTGAATCGGTCAGCTTCCGGCGCAGCAGTGCCACTTCCTCTTCCAGGAAACGGACCTGTCGTGCCTGCTCATCCGACGTGTTCCCAGCTCCACTCGATTCTGATGGGTCGGCATCCTCCGGCCGACCTCCGGGAAGGTCGTGTTGCATGTCGGCACCTCCTCGGAGTGCTTTTCAGTCCACGGTACCGGCGATCACCGACTTGAGAAGCCCTATCCGCATCACAGGATCGGCGCGTCGCACCGGGATCACGGGGTTCCCGGATGCGCAATGGTCCAACCCGGTAAAGGCGAGGCGGGGCCGACCGCTACCGTGCGTCTACATCGCTCGCTCGGTGAACCCGGACGTGTACCGACTTCCTAGGGGGCAGTCTTGACCTATCCACCGCAGCACCCCGGGGGCCCCGGACCGCACGGCCAACCGGGCTACCAGGGACAACCGGGCGCCGGGCAGCCCTACACCGGACCGCAGCCGCAGCAGTACCCGCAGCAGGGCGGCCAGGCACCCGGCTGGGACGCGTTCAACCCGGCGCCGCAGCAACCCCAGCAGGGTGGCTGGGAGCAGCAGGGGTGGCAGCAGGCACCGGCGCCCGACCCCTACGCCCAACAACAGGGGTGGGACGCGTTCGGCTCCGGGCAGCAGCAGCCGCAGTACCCCGGCGGGTTCGGGGAAGAACCGCCCAAGAAGAAGAAAACGGGCCTGATCATCGGGCTGGTGATCGGCGCGGTGGTGGTGATCGGCGGGGCCGTGGCCGCGATCATCCTGTTCACCGGCGACGACGGCTCCTCGGACCAGGTGGCGCAGCAGAACCCCACGTCACAGGCCCAGCCGCCGGGTGGCCAGGTGCCGCCGCCCGCCTCCGGGAAGCCGAGCGCGGGCAAGCCGAGCGGCAGCAGCGGCGACGCCGGTTCGCCAGGCGACAAGACCGAGGTGAAGGAAGCGGGCCAGAAGGCGGTCGACGCGATCAACGACCGCGACGTGAACCTCGCCAAGGAGGTCGCCTGCAGCCCGGAGACGGTCACCCAGTCCGACATCGACGAGATGCCGCAGGGGGTCGAGGCGAAGCTCCTCGGCGAGCCGGTGATCACCGGGAACACCGCTACGATCGACGCGGAGCTGTCGTTCCAGGGGCAGTCGGAGAAGTCGCCGATCAAGCTGAAGAAGGAAGCCTCGCGGTGGTGCGTGGGCAGCTGACCCCGGGCGCCGGGGGACGAACGAGGACAGTGAGCCGAGCACGATGAGCCAGCCACCCCAGCCGCCCGATCCGTACGGGCGGCAGCAGCCCTACGGCGGTTACGGACAGTATCCGCCGCCGCAGGCGTATCCACCACCGGGTGGCTGGCCCGGCGAACCGAACTCCGCAAGGCAGAAGAAAACCGGATTGGTCGTGGGCGTGGCCGTCGGCGCGGTGATCCTGCTCGGCGCGGCGCTCACCCTGGTGCTGGTGCTCACCGGCAGCGACGAAGAGCCGCCCGCCGCCCAGCCGCCACCAGTCCTGCCCGCGCCCTCGTCCTCGTCCCCCGCGACCAGACCGGCGCCCTCGAGCGCGACCGGCCGCGGCGAGGACACCCCGGAAGCCGCCGGGGACGTGGTCATCGAGGCGCTGAACTCGAAGGACGCGCGCAAGTACGCGACGATCGCCTGCAACGTGCAGAAGGACGCCGACGTCAAGGGCCTGCAGGACACCTGGGACCGCGCCGGGGACATCACCGCCACACTGGCCAAACCGGTCGAGGTCAGCGGGGACAGCGCCACGGTGACCGTCCGGGTGGAAGGCGGGGGCAACTTCAAGGAGACCCCGTTCAAGCTGGTCAAGCAGCGCGCGAAGTGGTGCATCCCAGGCTAGCCCCCTGCCCCCTCGTCCCCCCGCACATGCCGTGAATGTGGCTTTCACGGCGGATTCCGCCGTGAAAGCCACATTCACGGCACTCCCCAGCCCCACCACCCACCGGGCCACCACACAACCGCCACCCGGGCACCCCACCAGCACCCCGCCCAGACTCCCCACCCCGCCCCGGTCCACAGCCAAAAACACGGCGAAGAGGGGCTTGTCAAGGCATCATTCCCGCCTTGACAAGCCCCTCTTCGCCGTAGTCACAATCAAAAACCGGGGCGGAAAACCCCACCCCTCACCCCTTGCTCGGACGACGCTTCAGCTTCAACGGCGTGACCCCGTCCGCCAGCCGGCGGGTGGTGAGCAGGAAGGCGGTGTGCGCGACCATCCGGTGGTCCGGCCGCACGGCCAGGCCGACCACGTGCCACGGGCGCATCAGCGTCTCCCACGACTCCGGTTCGGTCCAGCACTGCTGCTCCCGCAGCGCCTCGGTGATCCGCGACAGTTGCGTCACCGTCGCCACGTAGACGGTCAGCACGCCCCCGGGCACCAGGTTGCGCTGCACGGCGGGCAGCACGTCCCACGGCGCCAGCATGTCCAGCACCACCCGGTCCACCTCACCGGTGTGCTCGGCCACGTCGCCGATGGTCAGGTGCCAGTTCGCCGGGCGCTCCCCGAAGAAGCGTTCCACGTTCTTCACCGCGTGCTCGGCGTGGTCGTCGCGGACCTCGAAGGAGGTGACGCTGCCCTCGGACCCCACGGCCCGCAGCAGCGAGCAGGTCAGCGCGCCCGAACCGGCACCGGCCTCCAGCACCCGCGCGCCCGGGAAGATGTCGCCCCACATCACGATCTGCGCGGCGTCCTTCGGGTAGATCACCTGCGCGCCGCGCGGCATGGACAGCACGTAGTCCGGCAGCAGCGGCCGCAGCGCCAAGTACGAGGTTCCGCCCGCGGAGACGATGATCGACCCCTCCGGCTGCCCGATCACGTGGTCGTGCGCCAGCGCGCCGCGATGGGTGTGGTACTCGCCACCCTCGGCCAGCACCATGGTGTAGTGCCGCCCCTTCGGGTCCGTCAGCTGCACCCGATCACCAACCCGGAACGGGCCCCCTGCCGACGCCAACGTGCCAACCTCCTGGTCTGAAACGGAAGCCAGATCCTTTCAGACCACCCGCGCGGGGAATCAGCCGGGACGCCGCCCGCTCATCGCCGCCCGCAGGTCCTCCCGCCGGAGCACGCCGGCCGGCCTGCCCTCGTCGTCGACCACCAGGAACTGCCAGGCGGCCGTCTCCCGCACGCGCTCGGCGATGTCGTCCCCCGGTTCGGACAGCAGCAGCACCGATTCGGCCCGGATCGGCTCGGCGGCCAGCTCCGCGGGCGACTGCGGGGACTGCGCGGCCAGCCGCTCGGCGGCGTTCGCGTCGAGCAGCCCGGCGGCCACGCCGTCCGCGCGCACCAGCACCACGCCACGGCCCGCCGAGGCGGCCAGCGCGTCGGACACCGGGCTTTCCGCGGGCAGCTGCAGCACCGGGCGCACCAGGTCGGCGATCTCCAGCCCGTCTGGCCAGCCACGCCGGGTCTCGGCGGCCAGTTCGGCGCTGGCCCCCATGGCGACGAACCACGCCGTCACCACGCACACACCCAGCCGCAGCCACTTGTCGTCGCTGTCGCCTGCCAGGCCCCAGATGGCCCACACCAGCAGGCCGACGGCCACCGCGCCACCGCCGACGACCGCGGCCTTGGTCCCGGTGGACCGGGTGCCGGTCACCGCCCAGACCCCGGCACGCAGCATCCGCCCGCCGTCCAGCGGCAGGCCGGGCAGCAGGTTGAACACCGCGACCGCGAGGTTCGCCACCGCGCACTGCGCCACCAGCAGCCAGGCCGCGCCGCCTTCGGGCACGGCGAGCAGCAGCAGCGCGCAGAACCCGGCGAGCAGGATCGACACCACCGGGCCGGCCGCGGCGACCATCCCCTCCTGACCGGGCTTGCGCGGGGTTCTCGCCACCTCGGACAACCCGCCGAGCAGGAACAACCGCAGCCGCCGGACCGGGATGCCCAGCCGCAGCGCGACCACGCAGTGGCCCAGTTCGTGGGCGAGCACGGACAGGCCCAGCAGCACGGCGAAGGCCGCGGCGAGGGTCCACGAGGTGACCGGGCCCGCGCCGGGCAGCAGCCGCTCGACCAGCGGCGCGTAGAGCACCACCACGAGCAGCGAGCCGACCCACCACGACGGCGCCAGCAGCACCGGCACCCCGTCGACGCGGAACAGCAGCAGGCCGCCGTCCAGCGCCGACTCGCGGCGCGCGGACGGCCGCATCGAGCCGCTGTTGGTCCTCACCCGGACAGCCTAGAACGCCCGGTGTGGGAAAGCGGTGATCCGGCCGCCCGGCGCGCGCCCGTCACCCGGTTTGTCGTACCCCTGTCCTAGGGTGCGGGTTATGTCAGCGCCCCTGCCGACCGCGAACGCCGAAGCCGATGCCGTGCCCGAGGTGCGCCGCCGTCCCGCGCTGTCCCCGTCGAGAGCCAGCGATTTCAAGCAGTGCCCGCTGCTCTACCGGTTCCGCGCGGTGGACAAGCTGCCCGAAACGCCGACGAAGGCGCAGCTGCGGGGCACGCTGGTGCACTCGGTGCTGGAGAAGCTGTTCGCCCTGCCGCAGGCCGAACGGCAGCGAGACCGGGCGCAGGAGCTGCTCGGCCCGGCCTGGACGGACATGTCCGAGCAGCTGCGCCCGGAGTGGATGCAGTTGTTCGGCGAGGACCAGGGCGACGTCGACGCCTGGCTGCGCTCGGCGGGCAAGCTGGTCGACGCCTACTTCCAACTGGAGGACCCGACGCGGCTGGAGCCGGAGGCCTGCGAGCTGCACGTGGAGACCGAACTGGGCTCCGGCGTGCTCCTGCGCGGCTACATCGACCGCCTCGACGTGGCGCCCACCGGGGAGATCCGGGTGGTCGACTACAAGACCGGCGCCGCGCCGCGCGAGATCGGCGAGGCCAAGGCGCTGTTCCAGATGAAGTTCTACGCGGTGGTGCTGTGGCGGCTGCGCGGGGTGGTGCCGCGCCAGCTCAAGCTGATGTACCTGACCGACGGCCAGTCGCTGGCCTACGCCCCGGACGAGCCCGAACTGCGCCGGTTCGAGCGCACGCTGGAGGCCATCTGGCAGGCGATCCTCAAGGCGGGCAAGACCGGGGACTTCCGGCCGAACCCGAGCAAGCTCTGCGGGTGGTGCGACCACCAGGCGCACTGCCCCTCGTTCGGCGGTACTCCCCCGGAGTACCCCGGCTGGCCGGAACCGGACCCCGGTGAGGAAACACCACTGGATCGGGCGGACTGAGATGACCGCGTTCTACGAGCCGCTCGGCGACGGCCGGTTCTCCCCCACCGAGCACACCGCCGGCCCGTGGTCGCCCGGCACGCAGCACTTCGGCCCGCCGTCGGCGCTGCTGGTCCGGGCGCTCGAGGAGGTCCCGCTCGCGCACGCGAGCCGCCTGGCCAGGGTGACCGTGGAGATCCTCGGCCCGGCGCCGCTGACCGAGCTGACCGTGCGGACCCGGCTGGACCGGCCAGGCCGCTCGGTCGAACTGCTCTCGGCCGAGCTGAGCGCCGGCGAGAAGGTGGTCGCGCGGGCGTCGGCCTGGCGGCTGGCCACGTCGGACAGCACCGAGGTGATCGCCGGGGGCGCCGAGCCGCTGCCCCCGCCGGAGACCGCCGAGCCCACCCCGTGGCCGGAGCACTGGGCAGGCGGTGACTTCGGGTACCTCGCGGCCACCGAATGGCGGGCGGTCCACGGCTCGATGGCCGAACCGGGACCGGCCACGGTGTGGGCACGCCAGCGTGTCGCGCTGGTCGGCGGAGAGAAGCCGAGCCCGCTGCAGCGGCTGTTCGCGGTGGCCGACTCCGGCAACGGCGTGTCCAACTACCTGGACCCGCGTCAGTGGTGGTTCATCAACACCGAGCTCACCGTGCACATCCAGCGGGAACCCGACGGCGAGTGGATCGGGCTGGACGCGCGCACGGTGGTCGGGCCGGACGGCATCGGCACCGCCACCAGCAGGCTGCACGACCCCGGCGGGCAGGTCGCCACCGGGGCGCAGGCGCTGCTGGTGCGGCCCCGCTGAACGCCGACACCGCGGATATCCCACCGCTGACGGGGTAGATCCCATAATCTGCCTCTTCGAGCCAACCACGAGCACGCGGGAGTCCCACGGCATGCAGATCACCTCGGTGGTCAACCAGAAAGGCGGGGTCGGCAAGACCGCGCTCAGTGTCGGCGCGGCCGCCGCCCTCGCCGAGCAGGGCCGCCGGGTCCTGCTCATCGACCTCGACCCGCAGGGTCACGCCACCACGGAGATGCTCGGCCTGCCGGAGGCACCGGCGCACCGGCCCAGCATGGCCAAGGCGCTGACCAAGATGTGGAAGGGCCCGGTCGAGGAGCTGATCGTCAGCCACCCGCGCAGCAACATCGGCCGCGGTGGCGCCTTCGACGTCATCCCGACCTCGCCGGGCATGTTCGACCTGATCCGGCGGCTCGACCAGTTCCGGGTGCCCGGCTGGCAGCTGGCCAGGGTGATCCAGTTCGCCAACTACGAGCACGTGATCATCGACTGCCCGCCCGCGCTGGACGTGCTGACGAACAACGCGCTCACCGCCACGCACGGCATCCTGGTGCCGGTCCAGCCCGACCGCACCAGCATCCGCGCGCTGCGCCTGCTCAACGACCAGCTCAACTACGTGCAGCAGCTCGTCGGCCGCGAACCGATCACCTACTTCGGCCTGGTCCCTGGCCTGTACCGGCGGCCGATGTCGACCTACGCGGTGACCGCGATGCACGAGCTGCAGACCTTCGGCATCCCGATGCTGGCGCACGTGCCGCTGGGCGTGGTGATGAACGAGGCCGCGGTGCGCGGCATCCCGGTGACCACCTTCGCCCCGGAGACCGCGCAGGCGGTGGCCTTCCACCAGATCGCCAGGGCGCTGGAGGACCGGCGGCAGAGCCAGCCGGTGGCCACCCTGGTGCCCGCCGAGGCGGAGTTCGTCTTCGAGGACTTCATCACCGAGGTGGCGCACGCGCGCAACGTCAACGACAGCGGCGCGCGGAAGAAGCTCTACGACCTGATGCCGAAGCGCCCGAGGCCACCCCGCTAGGCCACCGCCCCACCCAGCAGCCAGGCGATCAGGGTCAGGGAACCCATCGACAGCAGGGTGGAGATCAGGACGCAGTTCCGGACGAACCGGACGTCCACCGCGTACTGGCTCGACGCGATGAACACGTTCTGCGCGGTGGGCAGTGCCGAGCAGAGCACCGCGGCGAACAACGACGGCCCGCTCAGCCCGAGCAGCAGGCCCACCCCGAGCGTGACGCCCGGCTGCACCAGCGCCTTGAGCAGCACCACGACCACCAGCTCCACCCGGCGGCGCTCCCCCGGTGGCCCGGGGACGGCCTGGTCGCCACGCAGCGACATGCCCAGCACCAGCAGCGCGCACGCCACGCCCGCGTCGCCGAGGGTGTGGATCGGCTCCAGCACCACCGCGGGCAGCGGGATGCCGATGCCACCGACCAGCAGGCCCAGCATGGACGCCGCGATCACCGGGTTCCGCGCCGGCAGCAGCACCAGCCGCCGCCAGCGCGGGCCGTCGTCGCGCGGCACGTCCGACTCGATGGCGGCCAGCATCGACGGCATCATCAGCAGCGACTGGAACAGCAGCACCGCCACGATGAACGACGAACTGCCCAGCACCTGCAACGCCACCGGGATGCCGAGGTTGCCCGCGTTCACGTAGCTCGCCGCGGCCGCCGACAGCGTGCGTTCGGCACGACGACGGCGGAACACCCAGGTCGACAGCGTGAACGCGAGCAGCGCGATGACCGCGGTGCCGACCACGAAGGCCAGCAGCCCGCGATCGGCCAGCGCCGAGAACGGCGTGCCGATCAGCGTGCTGAACAGCACCGCGGGCATCGCCACCTGGAAGGCGAGCCGGGTGAGCACCGCGTCCGCGCGTTCACCGAGCACCCCGAACCGGCTCAGCAGGTACCCGAGCCCGGTCAGCGCCCAGATCGGCGCGAACGCGGTGAGCGCGCCGCCCACCCGGTCAGAGCCGGCAGGAGCGGATGTCCGACGCCAGTACCGCCTTGGCCCCGGCCTCGGCCAGCTCGTCCATGATCCGGTTGACCTCCTTGCGCGGCACCATCGCGCGCACGGCCACCCAGTCCTGGTCGGCCAGCGGCGCCACGGTCGGCGACTCCAGGCCCGGGGTGATCGCGATCGCGGTGTCCAGCAGCGTCCGCGGGCAGTCGTAGTCCAGCATCATGTAGTGCTGGGCGAAGACCACCCCGCGCAGCCGGGCCGCGAGCTGGGCCTTGGCCTTGGTGTCGGGCCCGTCCTTGCGCTGCACCAGCACCGCCTCGGACTTGCAGATCGTCTCCCCGAAGGCCACCAGGTTGTGCTGGCGCAGGGTCCGGCCGGAGCCGACCACGTCGGCCACCGCGTCGGCCACGCCGAGCTGGATGGAGATCTCCACCGCGCCGTCGAGCCGGATCACCTCGGCCTCGATGCCCTGGCGCGCGAGGTCGTCGCGCACCAGCCGCGGGTACGAGGTGGCCAGCCGCTTGCCGTGCAGGTCGGCCGGCTGCCATTCGCGACCGGCGGGCGCGGCGTAGCGGAAGGTCGATCCGCCGAAGCCGAGCGCGAGCTTCTCCTCCACCGGCGCGCCGGAATCCAGCGCCAGGTCCCGGCCGGTGATCCCGAGGTCCAGCTCGCCGGAGCCGACGTAGATCGGGATGTCCTTGGGCCGGAGGAAGAAGAACTCGACCTCGTTGGCCGGGTCGAGCACGGTCAGGTCGCGCTGCTCATGTCGCTGCCGGTACCCCGCCTCACCGAGCATCTCGGAGGCGGGCCCGGCCAGCGCTCCCTTGTTCGGCACAGCGACACGCAGCACGTTGACTCCTTTGTGGCGGGTACCCGTTGCCTACAGGTACCGGTAGACGTCCTCTGTGGACAAACCGCGGCCGAGCATGAGCACCTGGACGCGGTAGAGCAGCTGCGAGATCTCCTCGGCGAGCCGCTCGTCGGACTCGTGCTCGGCGGCGATCCACACCTCGCCCGCTTCCTCGAGCACCTTCTTGCCCTGGGCGTGCACACCGGCGTCCAGCGCGGTCACCGTGCCCGATCCGGCGGGCCTGGTGCGGGCGCGCTCGGCCAGCTCCGAGAACAGCTCATCGAAGGTCTTCACGGTCTGCAGATCCTTCCACCCGGGGCCCGCGGGCGCCGACCGGGGCCGCCCACCGTGCCAGACCGATCACATCCGCCCTGCTCCGAATGGTCCAGTCGATGTTGACGTTCGGCCCGGAGTCCACTTATGTCAGAAAGGTCCTCGGTACATGGGAGACAACGGGAAGAAGTGATATGGAGAACCGACGATCACTGGAGAAGCTGCAGATCAGGTTGCCGGAGCGGCCCGAGGAAATCGACCAGGACGCCGAGTACTGCTCGGTTCTCCTCGACGGTGAATGGGCCGACATCCGTTTTCACGACTACGACCGTATTTACCGCGTTCACGGTCTGTACGAGCAGTTGTTCCACGAAGTTCTCGATTGCCGCTCCCCGGACGTCATCGCCAAGCTGCTCAAGGAGCAGTTGCAGCGGGACGGTTACGACGCGGAAGGACTGCGGGTGCTCGACCTCGGCGCGGGCAACGGCCTGGTCGGCGAGCAGCTGCGCACCATCGGGGTCGGCCACCTGGTCGGCGCCGACATCATCCCCGAGGCGGCCGAGGCGGCGCACCGGGAACGACCCGAGGTCTACGACGCCTACCACGTGGGCGACGTGACGGCTCCGTCCGAAGAGGTCGCCGCGGCACTGGCCGCGGCGGAGTTCAACACCATGGTCTGCGTGGCCGCGCTGGGCTACTCGGACATCCCGCCGAGCGCGTTCCGCGCGGCGTTCAACCTGGTCCGCAACGGCGGCTGGATCGCCTTCACGATCAAGGACCGGTTCCTCACCGAAGAGGACACCTCCGGTTTCGCCGGGTTCATCAAGACCTGCCAGGACAACGGTGTCCTCGAGGTCCGCGCTTCGGAGCGCTACCGGCACCGGCTCGACATCAGCGGCGAGCCACTGCACTACGTGGCCGTGATCGGCACCAAGCACGCCGACATCCCCGCGGAATTCCTCACCTAGCACCACCCCGGACCCGAAGGTGGCTTCCGGGGCGGAATCCTGCTCCGGAAGCCACCTTCGTGTCCCTGGGCTGCCCTCAGCGCAGCAGGTCCGCCAGGTCCGCCGGGCTCAGGCCGACCAGGGTCTCCTTGAACACCCGGCGCGGCCCCGGGTCCACGGCCACGTCGTTCGGCACCACCAGCACCGTGCAGCCCGCCGCCACCGCCGATTCGGTGCCCGGCGGGGAGTCCTCCACCGCCACGCAGCGCGCCGGGTCCACGCCGAGCAGGCGCGCGGCCAGCAGATACGGCTCCGGGTCGGGCTTGTTGCGGCCGCCGACCTCATCCCCGCAGACGGTGACGTCGAAGAACTCCCGGCCGATCGTGTTCAGCGCGAGCTCGGTCAGTTCCCGTTCGGTCGAGGTCACCAGCGCCGACGGGATGCCCGCCGCGCGCACCGCGGTCAGCGCCTCGTGCGCACCCGGCCGCCACGGCAGCGCGTCGCCGAACAACGCGGCGGTGCGGGTGCGGATCCACGAGGCGATGTCCGCGCGCAGCTCCGGGGTGTCCGGTTTGCCCAGCGTGCCCAGCAGGAACCGGGTGGTGGTCTCCATGTTGGACCCCACCAGGGTCGCCCGCTGCGCCTCGGAGAGCTCGCCGCCCAGCCACTGCGCGACCTCGTACAACGCGACGTCCCACAGCTTCTCGGTGTCGACCAGGGTGCCGTCCATGTCCCAGAGCACCGCGGCGATCGGCGTTCCGGCCCCTGCTGACTCGTCCACTGTGGACGTCTGCGTCACGTAGCTCTCCTAGGTGTTGAAGTACTTCGCTTCCGGGTGGTGGCAGACGATCGCGTCGGTGGACTGTTCCGGGTGCAACTGGTACTCCTCGGACAGTTTGACCCCGATGCGCTCCGCGCCGAGCAGCTCCACGATCTTCGCCCGGTCCTCCAGCTCGGGGCAGGCGCCGTAGCCGAGGGAGAACCGCGCTCCACGGTACTCGAGCTTGAAGTACCGCTCGATGTCCTCCGGGTCCTCTTCGGCCACCGCGGCGCCGCTGGCGAAGTGGAGCTCCTCGCGGATGCGGCGGTGCCAGTACTCGGCCAGCGCCTCGGTGAGCTGCACGCCGAGGCCGTGCACCTCGAGGTAGTCGCGGTAGGCGTTGGCCGCGAACAGCTCGTTGGCGTAGTCGGCGATCGGCTGGCCCATGGTGACCAGGGTGAACGGCACCACGTCGACCTCGCCGGCCTCGATCGCCAGCTCGCGCGGGCGGTAGAAGTCGGACAGGCACAGCCGCCTGTCCCGCCGCTGGCGCGGGAAGGTGAAGCGGGTGCGCTCGGGCGCGTCCGGCTTGGCCTCGGTGAGCACCACCAGGTCGTCGCCTTCGGCCACGCAGGGGAAGTAGCCGTAGACGACCGCCGCGTGCGCCAGCACGCCGTCCGCGGTCAGCTTGTCCAGCCAGTACCGCAGCCGCGGCCTGCCCTCGGTCTCCACCAGTTCGTCGTAGGTCGGGCCGGAGCCGCCGCGGGCGCCCTTGAGGCCCCACTGGCCCATGAACGTGGCGCGCTCGTCCAGCATCGCCGAGTACTCGGCCAGCGGCACACCCTTGACCACGCGGTTGCCCCAGAACGGCGGGGGCGGCAGCGCCACGTCGGTGGCCACGTCCGAGCGCGCGGCCGGCGGCTCCTCTTCGACCGCCTCCTGCTTGGCGCGGCGGGCCTCGGCGATGCGCATCGACCGTTCGCGGCGGGCCTTGCGCTCGGCGCGCTTGGCCTCCTCCTCCTGCTTGATGACCGGCGACTCACCGCGCTTGGCGGCCATGATCGCGTCCATCAGCCGCAGGCCCTCGAAGGCGTCCCTGGCGTAGCGGACGTCCCCGAGGTACATCTCGGTCAGGTCGTTCTCCACATAGGACCTGGTCAGCGCGGCGCCGCCGAGCAGCACCGGCCACTTCGCGGACACCCCGCGGGAGTTCATCTCCTCGAGGTTCTCCTTCATGATCACGGTGGACTTCACCAGCAGGCCGGACATGCCGATGGCGTCGGCCTTGTTCTCCTCGGCGGCGTCCAGGATCGAGGTGATCGGCTGCTTGATGCCCAGGTTGACCACTTCGTAGCCGTTGTTCGACAGGATGATGTCGACCAGGTTCTTGCCGATGTCGTGCACGTCGCCCTTGACCGTGGCCAGCACGATCCGGCCCTTGCCGCCGGAGTCGTCCTTCTCCATGTGCGGTTCGAGGTGGGCCACCGCCGCCTTCATCACCTCGGCGGACTGCAGCACGAACGGCAGCTGCATCTGGCCAGAGCCGAACAGCTCGCCGACGGTCTTCATGCCGGACAACAGCGTGTTGTTGATGATTTCCAGCGCCGGGCGGGTCTGCAGCGCCTCGTCCAGGTCCACGTCGAGGCCGTTGCGCTCCCCGTCGACGATGCGCCGCTCCAGCCGCTCGAACAGCGGCAGCCTGGCCAGTTCCTCGGCGCGCGACTCCTTCGACGAGGACGCCGTGACGCCCTCGAACAGCGCCATGAACTCCTGCAGCGGGTCGTAGCCCTCGGCGCGGCGGTCGTAGACCAGGTCGAGCGCGACCTTGCGCTGCTCGTCCGGGATCTTCGACATCGGCAGGATCTTCGAGGCGTGCACGATCGCGGTGCCCAGCCCGGCCTGCACGCACTCGTGCAGGAACACCGAGTTCAGCACCTGGCGGGCGGCCGCGTTCAGGCCGAAGGAGATGTTCGACAGCCCCAGCGTGGTCTGGACGTCGGGGTGGCGGCGCTTGAGCTCGCGGATGCCCTCGATGGTCTCCACGGCGTCCCGGCGCGACTCCTCCTGCCCGGTGGCCACGGTGAAGGTCAGCGTGTCGATGATGATGTCGGACTCGGCCAGCCCGTACTTGCCGGTGATGTCGGCGATCAGCCGGTCGGCGATGGCCACCTTGTGCTCGGCCGTGCGTGCTTGGCCCTGCTCGTCGATGGTCAGCGCGACCACCGCGGCGCCGAACTCGGCGACCAGCTCCATCACCTGGGTGAACCGGGACTCCGGGCCGTCGCCGTCCTCGTAGTTCACCGAGTTCACCGCGCAGCGCCCGCCCAGGCGCTCCAGGCCGGTCCGGATGACGTCGATCTCGGTGGAGTCGAGCATGATCGGCAGCGTGGAGGCGGTGGCGAAGCGGGAGGCGATCTCGGCCATGTCCGCCGCGCCGTCGCGGCCCACGTAGTCCACGCAGACGTCGAGCATGTGCGCGCCGTCGCGGGTCTGGTCGCGGGCGATCGCGACGCAGTCCTCCCAGCGGCCTTCCAGCATCGCCTCGCGGAAGGCCTTGGAGCCGTTGGCGTTGGTGCGCTCGCCGATCATCAGCACGCTCGAGTCCTGCTCGAACGGCACCGCCTGGTACAGCGAGGACACGCCGGGCTCCGGGCGCGGGCGGCGCTTCGCGCGCTCGGTCTCGCGCACCGCGGCGACCAGCTGGCGGATGTGCTCGTCGGTGGTGCCGCAACAACCACCGACCAGGCCGACGCCGAACTCGCGGACGAACCCGGCCAGCGCCTCGGCCAGCCCTTCCGGGCCGAGCGGGTAGACGGCGCCGTGGGGGCCGAGCTCGGGCAGCCCGGCGTTCGGCATCACCGTCAGCGGCACCTTGGCGTGCTTGGACAGCTGGCGCAGGTGCTCGCTCATCTCCGCCGGGCCGGTGGCGCAGTTGAGCCCGATCAGGTCGATGCCCAGTGGTTCGAGCGCCTGCAGCGCGGCGCCGACCTCGGTGCCGAGCAGCATGGTGCCGGTGGTCTCCACGGTGATCGAGGCGATGACCGGCACCCGCCTGCCCTCGGCGGCCATCGCGCGGTGCGCGGCGATGATCGACGCCTTGGTCTGCAGGATGTCCTGGGTGGTTTCGACCAGCACCGCGTCCGCGCCGCCGGCCAGCAGCCCGCGCACCTCTTCGACGTAGGCGTCGCGCAGGCGGGTGAAGGGGGCGTGCCCCAGTGTCGGCAGTTTGGTGCCGGGACCGACCGAGCCGAGCACGAACCGCGGCTGGTCGGGGGTGGCGAACTCGTCCGCGGTCTCCCGCGCGAGCCGGGCGCCGATCTCGGACAGCTCGAAGATGCGGTCCTCGATGTCGTACTCGGCGAGGTTGGCGAAGTTGCAGCCGAAGGTGTTGGTCTCGACCGCGTCCGCACCGGCTTCGAGGTAACCGCGGTGGATCGAGCGCACCACGTCGGGCCGGGTCACGTTGAGGATCTCGTTGCAGCCCTCGAGGCCGTCGAAGTCGTCCAGCGACAGGTCGTGTGCCTGCAGCGCGGTGCCCATGGCACCGTCGGCGACCACGACCCGCTCGGCGAGGGCGTCCAGCAAGGGCGAGGAGAGTCGTTCGGCCATGGTCCTTAGCCTACGGTCAGCGCGGCCTCCGCCAGGTCGTAGGCTGGCACAGTGAGTGAGCCCGAACAGCCGAACCGCCCGCACACCGAACCGGTCTCCGAGGCCGCCGATGATGGCAAACCCGTCATGGTGGTGGCCTTCGAGGGCTGGAACGACGCAGGTGACGCGGCCAGCACCGCGATCGAGCACCTGCAGCTGAACTGGGACGCCACCCCGCTGGTCGAGCTCAACCCCGATGAGTACTACGACTTCCAGGTGAGCAGGCCCACTGTCCGCATGGTGGACGGTGTCACCCGAAGGGTCGAATGGCCCACCACCCGCCTGGCGGTATGCCACCCCGAAGGCTTCGGCCGGGACGTGGTGCTGGTCCAGGGGCCCGAGCCGAACATGCGCTGGCGCGCCTTCTGCGCCGAGCTGCTGGAGCACATGGATCACCTTCAGGTGTCCACTGTGGTCACCCTGGGTGCACTTCTCGCTGACACTCCGCACACCCGGCCGGTGCCGGTCACCGGCACCGCCTACGACGCCGCGGCCGCCGCCCGCTTCGGCCTGGAGCGCAACCGCTACCAGGGCCCGACCGGCATCGTCGGCGTGCTCCAGGACGCGTGCGTGCAGGCGGGCATCCCGGCGGTGTCGGTGTGGGCCGCGGTGCCGCACTACGTCTCGCACCCGCCGTCCCCGAAGGCCACGCTGGCGCTGCTGCACAAGCTCGAGGACATCCTGGACGTGGAGATCCCGCTGGGTGCCCTGCCCGAGCAGGCCGAGGAGTGGCAGCGCACGGTCTCCGAGATGGCCGACGAGGACGAGGAGATCCGCGACTACGTGCGCTCGCTGGAGGAGCGGGACGCCGAGATCACCGTCGACGAGGCCAGCGGCGACAAGATCGCCGCGGAGTTCGAGCGCTACCTGCGGCGGCGGCGCCCCGGTGGGCTCGACGGCCCCCGGTAGTTGTTCGGGCTCCACCTCGGCGGCCTGCTCGGCCCGTTCGGCGCCGGAGTGGTGGTGGCGATGCTGCCCGAGCTCGCCGCGAGCTACGGCACCAGCCCGGCGGGCGCGGCCTCGTCGCTGACCGTCTACCTGGTGCCGTTCGCGCTGGTCATGCTGGTCTCCGGCACGCTGGGGCAGCGCTGGGGCGTGGTCCGCACGATCCGGCTGGCCTACGCCGCCTACGCGGTGACCGCCCTGCTCGCGCTGGTCGCGCCCTGGTTCTGGCTGTTCCTGGTGGCGCGCGGGCTGCAGGGGACGGCGAACGCGTTCATCACCCCGCTGCTGCTCGCCCGACTGGCCGCGGTGACCCCGCGCGAACGGCTCGGGCGCTCGCTCGGGGTGTTCGCCGCGATGCAGGCGCTCGGGCACACCACCGCGCCACTGGTCGGCGGGCTGGCCGCGGAACTGTCCTGGCCGTGGGCCTTCGCCGGGATCGCCGTCACCGCGCTCGCGCTGGCCGCGGCACCCCTGCCCGCCGACCCCGGCGCGGCCGATCCGGAACCACCGCCGTCGTGGCGGGCCGCGCTCCGGCCGTCGGTGGTGCCTGGCCTGCTGGTGTTCCTCGGCTGGGGTTGCCTGGCCGGGCTGTCCTTCCTGGTCGCGTTCCGGCTCGAGGACGTCTTCGAGCTCAGCTCCGGCCCGCGCGGGCTCGCGCTCACCGTCTTCGGTGCCGCCGGCTTCGCCACCGCACGACTCAGCGGCGGGTTCGCCGACCGGTTCGGCCCGGTGACCGCGGTGGCCACCGGCCTGCTCGGCGGCGGTGCCGTGGTCGTGCTGCTCGGCCTGGCCGGTTCGCTGCCGGTGCTGATCGGCGCGTGGGCGGTCGGCGGGGTGGTCGCCCAGCTGATCTCTGTCGGCACGAACACGCTGGTCATCACCGGTGCCGGAGCCGCACGCAACGGCGCCATCTCGGTGGTCCAGGCGCTGCGGTTCCTCGGCATGGCCTGCTCCCCACTCGCCTTCACCGGCCTCTACCACGCCGATCCCCGGCTGGCTTTCCTGCTGCCCGCGGGGGCGCTCGTCCTGGGAACCCTCATCTTGCTGGGCGCGAGGAGCGGCGACCCCGACAGGGGTTGTCCGACCTGAGGATGACTTCGAATCCACCCTCCCGCCGTCGTGCGGGCGGGTTCGGCAAGCGAGGATGATCCGCATGGGGCGGACGGAAGCGCTGGTGCGCCGGCGGTGGGCGGTGCTCGCGATCCTGTGCGCCAGCCTGCTGCTGGTGTCCATCGACGCCACCGTGCTGCACATGGCGCTGCCCGCGATCGCCGCCGACCTGCGCCCGGACGCCACCGAGCAGCTCTGGATCATCGCCGTCTACTCGCTGCTGGCCGCGCCGCTGCTGCTGGCCTTCGGCACCCTCGGCGACCACTACGGCAGGCGGCGCGTGCTCGTGCTCGGCTACGTGGTGTTCGGGCTGGCCTCGCTGGCGGCGGTGTTCGCGACGAGCGTGCCGATGCTGATCGCCGCGCGGGCCGTGCTCGGCGTGGGCGGCGCGATGATCATGCCCGCCACGCTCTCCATCCTGCGCCAGGCCTTCCCCGACCGGGCCGAGCGGCGCACCGCCATCGGCGTCTGGAGCGGGGTGGCCGGGTCCGGCGCGGTGCTGGGGCCGCTGCTCGGCGGGTTCCTGGTGCAGGAGTTCAGCTGGCACGCCGCGTTCGCGATCAACGTGCCGGTGATGCTGGTCGCGCTGCCGCTGACCTACTGGCTGATCCCGGAATCGGCGGACCCGCCCGCCGGGAAGTGGGACCCGCTCAGCGCGCTGCTCGCCGCGGGCGGCGTGCTCGGCGCGGCGTTCGCGATCAAGCAGACACCGCACGGCGGATCGATGTACCTGTTCGGCCCGCTCGCCGGGCTGGCCGGGATCGGCCTGCTGGTGCTGTTCGTCCGGCGGCAGCGGCGGCTGGTCTCCCCGCTGCTCGACCTCGCGTTGTTCCGCAGCCGCGCGTTCAGCGTGGCGGTCGGCAGCGTGCTGCTGGTGATGCTGTCGCTGGTCGGCCTCGGCCTGCTGTTCGCCCAGTACCTCCAGCTCGTGCTGGTGCTGCAGCCGATGGACGCGGCGCTGCGGCTGCTGTTCGTGATGGTCGCCGCGGTGGTGGGCAGCCTGGTCGCCGCCCCGCTGCTGCGCTGGTTCGAAGGCCGCGCGGTGACCGTCGCGGGGTTCGCCGTGGTCGGGCTCGCGCTCGGCGCGGCGGCGCTGTGGCTCGACGCCACGGAGAACCTGTGGCTGCTCGGGCCGGTGCTGATCGCGGTCGGCTTCGGCATCTCGGTGGCGCTGACCGCCGCCTCCGACGCGCTGCTCGCGGCCGCGCCCGCGGCACAGGCCGGGGCCGCGTCGGCGGTCGAGGAGACCGCCTACGAACTGGGTGCCGGACTCGGTGTGGCGGTGCTGGGCAGCATCGCCGCCGGGGTCTACACCGCTGCCTTCCCCGCTGTGCCGGGAGTTTCGCCGCCCGTGGCGGAGCTGGCCGGGCGCGGGCTGACCGACGCGGCCGAGGCCGCGTCGGCACTTCCGGGGCCGGTCGCCGCGCAGTTGCTGGACGCGGCGCGCGGCGCGTTCGTCGACGGCATGACCGTCGCGCTCGCCACCGGTTTCGTCACCTTCGCCGTCGCCGCGATCGCCGCGGCCCGGCTGCTACCGAAGACAGGAGCTGCACGATGACCACGACCGGGATCCGGGCCGGCTGGCGCACCCCCGCGGCGCTCTACCGCCTGATCAGCTCACCCGCGCTGCGCGCGGCCTTCGGCTGGGACCTGGCCTCGCGCGACGTGCGCTGGGTGCGGCCGGTCGAGGGCATGACCTGCCTCGAGGTCGGCAGCGGCGGCGGGTTCTACACGCGGGCACTGGCCAATCACCTCGGCGCGGGCAGCGAACTCATCGCGCTCGACCCCGACGCGGGCAGCCTCGAGGTGCTGCGCGAGCGGCTGGACGGCGCGCCCGGCGCGCGGCTGACCTACCAGCCGGGCGACGGCTGCGCCCTGCCGCTGGCGGAGTCCAGTGTGGACGCGTTGTTCTACGGCTACAGCCTGGAGGAGTTCGGCGATCCGCTGGCCGCGATCCACGACGCGCACCGGGTCCTGCGCCCCGGCGGGCAGCTCGTGTTGTTCCTCTGGCGCCCGGTGATCGGCCGTCGCCGCCGCGAGCCGGTGCTCCGCCTGCTCGAGTCGAAATTCACCAGGGAGCGGATTTCGGCCGGACCGCAGAACATCCGCCTGTCCTACCGCCGCTGACCGGGCCGCGGCACGAGCACGTAGGTGAACCGGCGGATGCGCGGCGCCCAGAGTTGCAGCGCGGACACGTCGGGCAGCTCCACCGCGTCGGAAACCCGGCTCAGCCCGGCGTGCAGGTGGCGCCAGTCGTGGAGCCGGTCTCCGTCGATCGGCCCGGCGACGGGGTTCATCCAGCCGGTTCCGTCCTGCTGGAGGCCGAGGTCGGCGACGAACTGCCACCAGCTGCTCGACGGATCCCGGTGGACCAGTCCGCCGCGGATCCCGCGCGCCGGGTCCGGCCGGGTGTCGAGCACCGGGCAGAGCAGCCGCGCGTGGGCGGTGAGCAGGGCGAGCAACAGCACCACGGCCTGGTACTCCCCCGGTTCGCCGTCCTGGCCGAGGAACCGGGAGGCCATCGACAGGTCACGGGTGGCGCGCACCATGCGGTACAGGTTCACCAGCTGCTTCGCCTCGCGCGGCGTGCCGACCAGTAAGTCCAGAGTGGAGAGCAGGTCCAGTTCGGCTTCGGTGAGCGGCCGCGGTTCCGCCGTCGGTGTCGCCTGCCGCTGGATGTCCACTTCGGACCCCGGTTCCACCTCGATGGCGGATTCGTCCGGCACCCGCTCGGTCTTCCGGACCGCCGCCGGTGCCGCTTGCCCGGTCCGCACCAGCGAGCGCAGCAGCCTGCTCATCCCGTCCGGCGCCAGCCCCGGCAGCACGAGCGGGATGTTGACGATCTTCTCCAGGTAGTCCTCCGGCGTGACCCGCGCGTCTCCCTCGTCGTCTGCCAGGATTTCGGCGTAGTGGCTGCGCAGGGCCCGCAGCAGCCAGCGCGGATCGACGCCGACGACCACCACGAACAACTCGAACGCGAGCAGCAGGTGCACCGCCTGCAGCACCTCGACCACTTGCCGTGGGCTGCACCGGTCGAGGTCGTCTATGTAGAGCACGATCCGGTCCACCGGCCGCCGTGGCGTGACGCCGTCGTCCGGACTCTCGCGCCACTCGGCCATCAGCTTGACCAGTTGCTCGAAATCCTTGCGGATGGTGGAGATGATGCCGAGGTTCCCGGCGTAGGAGTCGCTGCGCGCGCGGTCGGCGAGGAAGGTGTAGAGGCGGTGGCCGGGGGCGAGGCGGGTGAGCTGCCTGCCCAGCGCGCCCACCTGCGCGACGACCTCGGTCAATTGCGCCTCGGCGACCCGCTGCTCGGCTTCGGCGGCGCGGAGGGCTTGGAGCTGCTCGGGTAGTTCCTGCTCGGCCGCGGCGGTGATCCCGGTGTGCAGGTCCTCGCTCAGCTCGCGGAGATCGCGCAGACCCGAACGCACGCGGCTCAGCACGGTGATGCCGGTCCCGGCGAAGAGGGTGAACAACGCGGCGGCCCCGGCGAGCCACTCCCACGCCAGCGGTACCAGGAACGCGGCGACCAGCACCACCGCCGCCAGGACGAGCGCGAGCTTGCCGTGCCGCTCCCCCGGCATCCGCCGGAGCACGGCCGCGTCGTCGAGCGAGCCGCGCAGTTGCTCGGCGAGCAGCTTTCCCTGTTCGGCTTCGTCGGTGACGCCGAGCCTGCTCCACAAGCGATCGACGCGGTCCTTGAAGGCCGGCGAGTTCCGCAGCGCCTTGACGAGCAGCCGGGCACTGCGCTCCCGCCCGGCGATGGCGGTGTCTACTTCGGACTGCAGCTCGGCCGCGGTTTCGCGCGCCTCCTGGGTTTCCGCTTCCAGCTGCCGGCGCTGGTCGAGCCGTTCGGAGAGTTCCGCGCGGATGCGCTCGGCGCGTTCCGGGGATTTCGCGTCCACCCCGGCGAGCTGCCGGAAGATCTCGTCGCCGAGGCTGGCCCACAGGTCGCTGTCGGCGTAGTGCCAGGCGTTGAACCCGATCTGCACGATGTCCTGGCTGGCCAGGCGCTCCACCTCGGCGCGGAGCAGGCCCATGAAGTAGCTCTTGCCGGATCCCCATTCGCCGAACACCCCCACCGAAAGCGGTAGTGGCGTGGCCGGGTCGGCGATCACCGTCGCCAGCATCGACACGTACGCCGCGACGCCGAGCTGGTCCTCGCTGAGCGGGATCCCCCGGTTCGGATCGACCAGATCCCGGCTCACCCCACCCGCCAGCTCCTCGGGGGCCACTACGTCCTCGCCGAGACCGGCGAAGGTCTCGCGGATCGCGTCGGTGGCCTTCCGGCTCTTGGCGAAGAAAACCAGGCGCCGCAACGGAAGCCCGGTCTTCTCGGCGAGTGCGGCGACCGCCGCGGGCACCACCGCACCGGCCGCGAGCGACGGCGGATTGCCCAGGCGCCCGGAACTGAGCAACGGCATGCCCAGCGCGGCGACCCCGGACCGGCGCGCCATGGTGATGGCGGACGCGGTGGCCTTCGCCGCGTTCCCCCGCTCCGGATCGCCGGACGAGCCGGAGGCGACGAAGATCGCCCGCCGCGGCCGGGGGCCGGGCAGGGGCATCGTCCAGGGCGAGATCGGCGTGATCTTCCCGAACGGCACGGCTTCCCAGTCGAGATCGGGGTGTGCTCCGCGAGCGCCTCGCCCAGTTCGCCGAGCCCGCCGCCGACCGGGATCACGAGCGCGTCCAGGTCCAGGTCCCACGGCCGCCGGGTGCGCACCACCGTGCACACCACGGAGCCGATCTCGCCGAGTCGTTCTTCTTCGTCCGGGGCGGTCATGGTCGCCAGACGTTACCGCTGCCACCCAGCAGAAGGCCGGGAGTGCGTCGGGGGCGCACTCCCGGCCCTTTCCCCTCGGGTCAGCCGTTGGGGCAGGTGCTGCGGAACTCCTCCACCAGCGTGGACTTCGACGGGCCGGGGCAGAGGAACTGCTCGTAGCGGGTGTCGTTGTCCACGAATCGCTTCAACCACGAGATCATGTACTTGGCCTGCGTGGTGTTGGGCGTGTTCGGGAAGAAGTGGCTGGCGTTGTTCAGCTCCAGGTACGCCTTGTCCGGGGCGCTGGACATCGAGGTGTAGAACGGCTCGGCGTGGCTGGAGACCGGGGCCACCGAGTCGGACTCGCCGCCCACGATGAAGGTCGGCACCTGGTCGGTGTTCCAGCTCTTGTCGCTGTTCCACGGCGCGAGCGGGATCGCCGCCTGCAGGCTCGGCCGCTTGACCGAGGCCTCCAGCGAGCCGCCGCCGCCCATCGAGTGCCCGGCCACGGCGAGCCGCGTCGGGTCGATCTTGCTGCGGACGGTGGTCGGGCTGTCCTGCGTCAGGTAGTCCAGCGCGGCGAGCAGCTGGTCACCGCGGCTGGCGGGCTGGTCGTAGATGGTGTTCGTGTCGATGGTGATCACCACGAACCCCTGCGAGGCGAGTCTGCGGCCCATCCACGAGATGGTGGACTGCGACGCGGTGAAGCCCGGCGAGATGGCGAGCGCGCCGTAGGTGCCCTCGCTGGTGCTGGTCGGGTAGTAGACGGTGCCGCCGCCGAAGCCGGAGACCAGGCTGGAAACCGTGCTTTCCGACGTGGCGAACGGGCCGGTGGTGGCTTCGATGCTGGAGTTGGTCGGAGCCGGGCCCCGCTGGTACGGGTTCTGCTGGGCGCCGGCGGCCGGGGCGGCGAACGCGGCGGCGCTCAGTGCGAGGGCGAGCGCGGCACCGATGAGTCGTTTGCGCACTTCGTTGTGCTCCTTCGGGGGAGGATCGGGGGCGATCGTGACGGACGGTGCTGACTCTGGCACCCGGCGCGCCCGCCTGGCATCGGCGAAATCGCCAGCCCCGGTCCCCGGGGCCGGTCGCGGATAGGCTTTCCCCTCGTGACCGCACGTGCCGAGGACCTCGTCCGACTCGCCGCCCGCAAGCTCGCGCGGGGCGAACGGCTGGACCTGAGCACGCTCGCCGCCGAGGCGGGCATCTCCCGCGCCACCCTGTTCCGCCGCGTCGGCAACCGGGAGGACCTGCTCGGCGACGCGCTCTGGCGCATGTCCGAACGCACGCTGAGCCGGGCGGTCCGCCGCTGGGAGGAGACCGCGGGCCCGGCGGTGCGCGACACCGAGGGACAGCTGCGCTGCCTGACGGTGATGGGCTGGTACCGGGCGGACGTGGCCGCGGCGACCGGCCTGCGCGTGCTGCTGGACAGCGAGCCGACCACGGCCATCCGGGTGCTCACCGATCCGCACGGCCGCGTGCAGCCCAAGGTGATGGCGGCCTACCGCGAACTGCTCGCCCGAGACGTCGCCGACGGCGGTTTCACCCCGGTGGTCGACCTCGACTCGCTCAGCTTCGCGTTGGTGCGTCTGGGCGAATCCTTCCTCTACTCGGACATGGTCGCGGCAGGCCGGCCGAACCTGGAAGCGGCGGCCAAGCTGCTGGGAGTCCTCGTCGAGGGCGCGCCGGTACCTGTCCGATAGGCCGGACCGGTGGTTGTGAAACACATCGGCTTGGTGTTTCATGCGGTCAGGCTCGTGTGTGCCTCCCCGGACGGCGTTGTCCACAAAGGAGTGTCTCCATGCCCGATACCTGGCTGCCCGGATTCGGCCCCTCGCTGGACTACCCCGAGGTGGCCGTGCCGGCGATCCTCGCCGGGTCCGCCCGGCGCTTCGGCGACCGCGACGCCTTCGTGCACGGCGACGAGCGGATCACCTTCGGCGAGCTGGGCCGGGCCGCGGCCGCCTTCGCCAACGGCCTGCTGGCCGGTGGCCTCTCCCCCGGTGACCGGGTCGCCCTGCGCATGCCCAACTGCCTGGCCTACCCGGTCGCCTACTACGGCACGCTGCTCGCCGGCGGCACGTTCGTGCCGGTCAGCCCGCTGCTGCCGGAGCCCGCCGCGCAGGCGCAGCTGGCCGACGCGGGCGCGGTGCGCACGATCACCGCCGCCGACGTGCCCTACCTCTGCTCCGGGATGAGCGAGGCGCCTCCCGATCTCGACCTCGACGTACACGAACACCTGGCGCACCTGGCCTACACGGGTGGCACCACCGGGGTGTCGAAAGGCGTGCAGCTGCCGCACCGCAACGTCGTGGTGAACACGCTGCAGTACGCCTGCTGGGGCGCCGGCGCGGTCCCCGCGCTCGACGAGTACGGCGGGCTGGTCCTCGACCAGGTCGGCAGCCCCGAGGAGTGGCCGACCCGGCTGGGCACCGGCATCGCGATCAACCTCACCCCGTGGTTCCACGCGATGGGCACGATCGGCGGGCTGAACGCGCCGGTGCTCGGCGGCACCACGGTCGTGCTGCACTCCCGCCTGGACCCGGCCGCCTACCTCGCCGACGTCGAACGGCTCGGCGTCACCTCGATGGGCGGCGCGCCCGCGTTGTTCGCCGCGCTCCTGGCCTGCCCGGACATCCGGACCCGCGACCTCAGTTCGGTCCGCTCGATCAGCTCGGGTGCCGCGCCGATGCCGCTGGAGATGATCAACCAGCTCACCCGGCTGCTGCCGGACACGCCGATCCTGGAGGGCTACGGCCTGACCGAGGTCACCATGGGCGCGACCAGCACCCCGTCGCACCGCTCCGGCCTGCGCAAGGCGGGTGCGGTCGGGCGGCCGGTGTTCGACACCGAGGTGCGCCTGGCCTCCCTCGACGGCGACGGCGCCGAAGTGGCGACCGGGGAACGCGGCGAGGTCTGCGTGCGCGGCCCGCAGGTGATGCGCGGCTACCACAACCGGCCCGAAGCCACCGCCGAAGTGCTGCGCGACGGCTGGCTGTACACCGGCGACATCGGCGTGCTGGACGCGGACGGCTACCTGTCCATCGTGGACCGCAAGAAGGACATGCTGCTGTACAAGGGGTACAACGTCTACCCCCGCGAGCTGGAGGAGCTGCTGGTCGCGCTGCCGGAGGTGGCCGCCGCGGCGGTGGTGGGCCGCCCGGACCCGGCGGTCGGCGAACTGCCGGTGGCCTTCGTGGTGCCCGCGCGGCCCTCGGTGTCCGGTGCCGACGTGCTCGACGCGGTGAACGCGCAGGTGCCCGGGTACAAGCGGGTGCGGGAGGTGCGGTTCGTGCCCGAACTGCCGGTGTCCGCCGCCGGGAAGATCCTCAAGCGGACCCTGCGCGAACAGCTGACATGACCGGCCCGCCGCTGTTCGGGCGGGACCGGGAACTGGCGGTGCTCGACGACCTGCTGGCCACCGGCGGCGGGGTCGTGCGGTTCACCGGGCCGCCCGGGATCGGCAAGACGCGGTTGCTGGAGCACGCCGCGGCCGGTGGGCTCCGCCAGCTCGGCGCCGCCGGTGCCCCGGCCGAGCGGGCCCTGCGCTTCGGCGCGCTGCACCGGTTCCTGCAACCGGTGGCGGACCTGCCCGGCTGCCCGGACCCGGTCCGCTTCGCCGCCGGGCTTGGTGGGCCGGAATCGGGTGAGTTCGCCCTGTTCAGCGCGGTGCACCGGCTGCTCGCCGAACTCGGTCCGCTGCTCTGCTGGGCCGACGACACGCAGTGGTGGGACGAGGCGTCGCTGACCGCGCTGGCGTTCGCGGCCCGGCGGCTGGCCGGGCTCCCGGTGGTGATGGTGTTCGCCACCGGGCCGGGCCCCGCCGGACCGGATCCGCTCGACGGCCTGCCCACGATCCGCCTGGCGCCCCTCGACGACACCTCCGCCGCGAACCTGCTGCCCCCGGGCGCACCGCCGGAGTTGCTCACGCTCGCCGGTGGCAATCCCCTGGACCTGCGGGAGCTGGCCGAGTCGGGCGGGGAGACGCTGCCCGCCGAAGGACGGCAGCGCACCGCCTATCGCCGGGTGTTCGACGCGCTGACCCCGGCGGCCCGGAGGTTCGTGCTGCTGACGGCGTCGGAGTCGCCGCTGAGCCGAAGCGAGTTCGACCGGTGCGGGGTCCACGCCCGTGAGGAAGCACTGGCGTCGGGCTTGCTGGCCAGTCCGGTGGTCCGCGCGACGCTCCGGGAAGACACCGCGCCCGCCATGGCGACCGTGCTCGGCGAGGCGGCGTTGCGCGCGGGCGTGACCGAAGAGGCCGTGCACGCCTTCGAACGCGCGGCGGAACTGAGCTCGGACGGTCCACAATGGCTGATCCCGGCCGCGCGCGGCGCCTGGGAACTCGGCCGCACGGCGTGGGCACGGCAGTTGCTGCGCCGGGCCGGGGATCGGCTGCTACAGGGGGAAATCGAGCTGCGGGACGGTGAACCGGCGGTCGCCGCGCACGAACTGCTCACCGCGGCGGAAAGCCTGGCGCCCACCGAGAAGTCCGTGGCGCTGATGCTGGCCGGGGAAGCCCGCCGGATCAGCGGTGACCTGCGGGGCTTCGCCGCGATCGCGGTGCGCACCGCCCAGCTCGCGCGCACCTCGGACGCACCGGGTGTGCGGCTCGCCGCCGCCCACACACGCGGGCTCACCGCGACCTTCTCCGGCAGGCACGAAGAGGCGATCCCGGCGCTGGAGGAAGCGCTGCGGGTGGCGCCCGACGACGTGCGCAGCCAGGTCTGGGCGGCCGAAGCCGCGCTCTCCCTCGGCCGGACGGCACTGGCGCACGAATACGCGGCGGCGGCGGTCGCGCGGGCCCGGATCGAAGCGGTGACCACGCTGCCGTGGGCGCTGATCCACCTCGGGATGACGGCGGCGCTGCTCGACCGGCACCGCGCGGCCGTGGCCGCGGCCACCGAGGGCCTGGCCGAAAGCGCCGGCCAGCGCACCTGTGCCGCGGAGAACCGGACCGTGCTGGCGCTGTCGGCCGCGCAACTCGGCGACACCAAGGCCGCCCGGAAGTGGCTCGACGAAGCCGAACCCGACCTCGACCGGCGCTCGCTCGGCAGGCCGCGCGCGATCGCCGCGTGGGCCGAAGTGTGCCTGGACCTGGCGACCGACCGGCCCGCCGAAGCGCTGGCCCGCTTCCACACGCTGTCCGCCGACACCGGGCACGCGCAACCGGCGATCGCCGTGCTCGCCACACCTCTGCTGGTCGAGGCGGCCGTGCGCTGCGAAGAACCGGAATACGCGGTGCGCGGGCTGCGGGTGCTCGACGGCTGGGCCGAAGCGACCGGCAGCGTGCAGTGGCGGGCGCTGGCGCAGCGGTGCCACGGCCTGCTGGCGCGGGACCCGGATGCCGCCGACAAGCACTTCACCATCGCCGTGGACCTGCACCGGCTGGCGCGGACCCCGCTGGAACTGGCGAAAACCCAGCTGTGCCAAGCGATGCGGCTGCGCCGGGACCGGCGCTTCCGCGACGCGCGCGAACTGCTCGGCGACGCGGCCCGCCTGTTCGAACGGCACGGCGCCGACTTCTGGGCCGGGCGCGCCCGCGCCGAACTCCGCGCGGCGGGCGGTGACCCGGCCGAACTCACCGACGGCGATCTGCCTTCACTGACCCCGCAGCAGACACAGATCTCGTTGCTGGTCGCCGGGGGCAAGACGAACCGCGAGATCGCGCGGCGCCTGGTGATCAGCCACCGCACGGTCGACCACCACCTCCGCAACATCTACACCAAGCTCGGCGTCCGTTCCCGCGTCGAACTCGCCGCGATGCTCGCGAAACGGGCCACCGCGCCACCGGGCGACGGTACCGGGCCCGGTTCGGTCAGCTTTTCCTGAACTTCGCCTACTTGGTGCCGCCCGGGGGCTCTTGGGCGGATCAGAGGAGGCGGTGCAGGGGTACGGCGCCTCGGGCTCGTTTGCGCCATTCCCGCGGGTAGCCCAGCGAAACCTCTTCGAAGCGCACCCCGTCCGCCTTCGTGGAGCGCGGGATGTGCAGGTGGCCGTAGACCGCGATCTCCGCGCGGAAGCGCAGGTGCCAGTCCTCGGTTTCCGTGGTGCCGCACCACATCGCGAACTCCGGCCAGTACAGCGGCTCGGTCGGGTGCCGGTGCAGCGGCCAGTGCGACATCAGGATCGTCTTGCGGTCCTCGGGGATCTCCAGCAGCCGCTTCTCGGTCACCCTCAGCCGCTGCGCGCACCACTCCTGGCGCGTCGGATACGGGTCCGGGTGCAGGAAGTACTCGTCGGTGCAGATGACGCCCGCCTCCCGCGCCTGATCCATCGCGACCGACAGCGGCCGCCCCTGCGCGGCGGGGGTGCGCCAGCTGTAGTCGTAGAGCAGGAACATCGGCGCGATGGTCAGCGGCTCGCTGCCGTGCTCCCACACCGCGAACTCGTCCTCCGGGGTGAGCACGTCGAGCTCGCGGCACCGGCGCACCAGCTCGTCGTACCGCGCCTGCCCGCGCAGCTGCACCGGGTCGCGGTCGGTGGTCCACAGCTCGTGGTTGCCCGGCACCCAGATCACCTTGGCGAACCGGTCGCGCAGCATCTTCAGCGTCTTCGTGATCGCCGGGACCTGCTCCCCCACGTCCCCGGCCACCAGCAGCCAGTCCTCCGGTCCGTCCGGGCGGATGGTGTCGACGACCTCGGCGTTGCCTTCGTGGGTCACGTGCAGGTCACTGGTGGCGAAGAGGGTGGGCACGCCCCTACGTTAGCGCCGGGCTCCGCCGCCGGGCCAAGCGCAGCAGCACCAGCGCTCCGGCCGGCAGGAACAACAACGCTTGAACGTCGAGCAAGATCTCCAGGTCGATCCGGTCGGCCAGCGCGCCTGCCACCTGCATGCCGAGCGCCTGGGCGGCGGCGATCCCGGCGAAGGCGGTGCTGAGCACCCGGCCGGTCAGCTCGGGCGGCGTCACCGTCTGGATCACCGACAGCACCCCGCTCCCCAGGAAAACCCCAGGTCCACCGGCCACCGCGAACAGGCCGACGAACACCGCCATGGCCGTGGTCACGTGCGCGGTGTTCCAGATCAGCGCCGAGTACAACCCCATCGCGAGCGCGCCCCAGCCGAACAGTTTCGCCGGGGCCACCCGCCGGGCCACGGTCGCGACCAGCACCCCCGCCGCCAGGCCGCCGACGGCCTGCACGCCCCGCAACAGGCCCACGTCGGCTTCGTCACCCCGCAGCGATTCGACGACGAAAACCAGGAAAAGCACCAGGAACATGCCTTGGGCGATCGACTGCAGCACCACCGCCACCGAGGTCACCCGCAGCGCCGGGTTCCGCCGGATCTCGGCCAGCCCGTCGACCCACTGCCGCAGCACGTGCGGCCGCTTTCCCGTGCCCGGCAGGTCGACCGCGAACCGCGGGGCGAACAGCACCCCGGCGAGCACCAGCACCCCGGCGTAGACGCCGACCGTCAGCCCGAGTCCGCCGAGTCCGAGCAGCCAGCCTCCGGCCCAGGCGCCGAGCAGCCGGGCCACGTTCGCGTTCACGCTCATCAGCCCGTTCGCGGCGGTCACCCGCTCGGGGCCGACGAGCTGCGGGACGAGCGCGTTGCGCGTGGGTTCGGAGATCGCCGCGAGCCCGGCCTGCGCGGCCATCACCACGTACAGCACCGCCACGTGCTCGGCGAGCAGCAGCGGCACGGCCACCACGGCCTGCGCGAGCGAGACCGCGCACAGCACCCGGTGCCGGTTGCCGCGGTCGGCCAGCAGACCGGCGATCGGGCTGACCACCACCGCCGGCACCAGGCCGATGATCATCATCACCGCGGTGGACGCCGCCGAGCCGGTCAGCCGGTACATCGACAGCGGCAGCGAGACCTGCAGGATCCACTCGGCGACCTCGGACAACAGCGAGGCCGCGGACAGCCTGGCGAACTTGGGCTCCCGCAACAGGTTCACGCGCTCGGCTTCCCGTCGGCTTCGATCCGCCGGAAGGCACGCAGGCTCACGTGCACCGGGCGCGCGTCGGCGGGCGCGTCCTGGCGGATGGTGCTGACGTACGGCCGGATGAGCGCGTCGACCGCGGTGACCAGTTCCGCCAGCTCCGCCGCGGTGACCCGGAGCCCGTAGAAGTTGATCGAGGAGGCGTCGAGCCATTCGGGCTCGCTCCGCTCGGCGGTGTCGAGGTAGCGCTGGGTCAGTTCCTCCTCCTCGCGCAGGCGGGTGCCGAACACGGCCAGCTGGGCCGAGCGGGCGGACGGCTCGTCGGCCAGCTCGCCGAAGTCGAGCCCGACGTGCTTCACGCGCCACGGCCGCTCCCGGCCGTCCCCACCCTCGGCCCGCTCCACCAGGCCGAACTCGGCCAGCTGCCGCAGGTGCCAGCTGCAGTTCGACGCCGACGAGTCCACCGCCACCGCGCACTCGCTGGCCGTGCGCGGACCGACCGCCATCAGGTAGTTGAGCAGCGCCGACCGCAGCGGGTGCGCCAGCGCCTTGAGCAGTTCCACATCCCGGACGCGTGTCCGCGGCGGCAGTTCGGTCATCGCCGGTCCAATCTGAAAGAAGTCTTTCGAAAGTGTTGTTTCAGAGTTGCACAGAAGATCCCGGAAGCCAAGGGGTTGCTAATCCAACTTGAGTTGCGTTAACCTGCTCGCATCATGGACAACTGACACCAGCCCCCACCCGCGTCCGAGGCCTTCTCCTGCCCGGCGGGTGTCCCCTATTGCTCCACAGGCCGGTGATGCTCCATGTCTTCTTCAACCACGATGTCTCTGCAAGCCAGGGATCTTTCGTTCAGCTACGGCGACCGCGTCGTCTTCGACGGGCTCGACCTGGTGGCCAGCGCCGGGCAGCGGCTCGGACTGGTCGGCGAGAACGGCATCGGCAAGTCCACGCTGCTGCGCCTGCTCGCCGGGCTCGAAGAGCCGCACGCCGGTACCGTGCAACGCGGTGCCGACCTCGGGTTCCTGGTGCAGGAGCTGCCCTTCCCCGGCGACGCACGGCTTTCCGACGTCATCGACGACGCGCTCAGCGAGATCCGCGACGCCGCCACCCGGCTCGATCAGCTGACCGAACGGCTGGCCAGGGCACCGGAGGATCAGGCCGTGCTCGACGAGTACGGCCTGGTCCTGGAATGGGCGCAGGCCCACGACCTGTGGGACGCCGACCGCCGCGCCAAGCTGGTGTGCGACGGGCTCGGCTTGGCGGGAATCGCGCCGGACCGGCCCCTCGGCACGCTTTCCGGCGGCCAGCGGTCCCGGCTGGGCCTGGCCGCCCTGCTCATCCGGCAGCCGGCCACCCTGCTGCTCGACGAGCCGACCAACCACCTGGACGACGCCGGGATGGAGTTCCTCGAACGCCACCTCGCCGCGTTGCCCGGCGTGGTCGTGCTGTCCTCGCACGACCGCGTCTTCCTCGACGCGGTGTGCACCGACATCGTCGACCTGGACCCGGCGCTCGGCGGCCCGACCCGGTACGGCGGCACGTATTCCGACTACCTGGTCCAGAAACGGGCCGAACGGGCGCGCTGGGCACAGCGGTACGCGGAGGAACAGGACGAACTCAGGCAACTGAAGGAAGCCGTGGCGGTGACCGCGCGCGACGTCGCGCACAACCGGCCGCAGCGCGACAACGCGAAGATGCTCTACGACTTCAAAACCGGTCGCGTGCAGAAGCAGATCTCGCGGCGGGTGCGCAACGCCCAGTTGCGCTACGAGGAACTGCGCCGTGACCAGGTCCGCAAACCGCCCGCCCCGCTGCGGTTCTCGGCGAACCTGACCGCGGCCGCCGCCGAGGACAAGCTCGCCCTGTCCGCGCGGGGCATCGACGTACCCGGGAGGCTCCACATTGGACAACTCGATCTCACCACCGACGACCGGCTGCTGATCACCGGCGGCAACGGCGCCGGGAAGTCGACGCTGCTCGACGTCCTGGCCGGGCGGCTGGTCCCGGAATCCGGCACGGTCAGCCGCGGCAGCGGGATCAGGATCGGTTTCCTGGAACAGGACGTCGTGTTCCCCGACCCGAGCCGGACACCGCGGCAGCTCTCCGGCGACGGCACGCTGAGCGAGCTGGGCCTGATCGCCCGCCGTGACCTGGACCGGCCGGTCGGGCACCTCTCGGTCGGGCAGCGGCGGCGGGTCGCGCTGGCGCTCCTGCTCGGTGAGCCACCGCACGTGCTGCTGCTCGACGAACCGACCAACCACATCTCCCTCACCCTGGCCGAGGAGCTGTTCGCCGCGCTGGGCACCGCGCCCGGTGCCGTGGTGATCGCCTCACACGACCGCTGGCTCCGCCGCGGCTGGACCGGCCGGGAACTGAGGCTGCGAGACGGAAAGGAGGACCGCGCTTGAGTAGGACGACCACCGCGCAACTGAGCCTGCACGCGGTCTCGAAGGCTTATCCCGGCCATCGTGTGCTGCGGGACGTGACGTTCTCCGTGCGCCCCGGTGAACGAGCCGGGATCGTCGGCGAGAACGGCTCGGGAAAGTCCACGCTGCTCCAGCTGGTGGCGGGTTCGGTGCGGCCGGATTCCGGGGAGGTCAGCGTGTGTTTTCCGGGCGGTGTGGGCTTTCTCGACCAGGTACTCGCCCTCTCACCGGAAGCCACCGTGGCCGATGCCGCGGACAGCGCACTGGCCGATCTCCGCTGGCTCGAAGCCGAACTACGCCGCCTGGAAAGGAAGATGTCCGATGAGGACCTGACGCGGTACGGCGCGCTGCTGGCCGAGTTCGAACGCCGCGATGGGTACACAGTGGACGCCCGGCTGGCGGAGACACTGGACACGCTCGGGCTTTCCGGTCTCTCGCGGGAGCGGCGGCTCGGGGAGCTGTCCGGTGGTGAGCGGGCCAGGCTGGCACTGGCCGCCGTGCTCGCGGCCGATCCCGAGTTGCTGCTGCTCGACGAACCGACCAACCACCTCGACGCGCAAGCGCTGAGCTGGCTGGAGAACCGGTTGCGCCGGCATCGCGGCACGGTGGTGGCCGTCTCGCACGACCGGCTGTTCCTCACCGCCATCACCACCACGCTGCTGGAGGTGGACTCCGGCACGGTCCGGCGCTACGGCACCGGGTACGACGGCTACCTCCGCGAACGCCGTGCCGCGCGGCTGCGGTGGGAGCAGGCGTATGAGGACTGGCGGGCGGAGCTCACGCGCTGGACCGAGTTCGCCGAGCACACCGCGTACCGGGTGGCGCCGGGGCGCCCGATGGCCGACCACAACAAGTGCAAGTACCACGGGGACGGGCGCCGGGTGCAGCAGTCGATCACCACCCGCACCCGGTCGGCCAGGGAACGGCTCGGGCGGTTGCGGGCGAAACCGGTGCCGAAGCCACCCGATCCGCCGCGGTTCACCAGCAGTGCCCGCACCACGGGCGAAGCCGAAGGACCGTTGCTGGAGGTGTCCGCGGTGGACATTCCCGGCCGGATCGCCTTCGACGGACTGACCCTGCGAGCGGGCGACCGCCTGCTGGTCACCGGGCCGAACGGCGCGGGCAAGTCGAGCCTGCTGCGGGTGCTGGCCGGTGAGCTGGCGCCCGGTGCGGTCCGGGCGCACGGGCGCATCGGCTACCTGCCGCAGGACGAACCGGCCGCCTCCGGCCCGCTTTCGGTGGGCCAGCGGCGGCGGGCCCGGCTCGACCGGCTGCTGGCGAACCCGGTCGACGTCCTGCTGCTCGACGAGCCGACGAACCACTTCTCGCCGGTGCTCGTCGAGCAACTGGAAGCCGCGCTGCGGGACTACCCGGGGGCGGTCGTCGCCGTTTCGCACGACCGCCTGTGGCAGCGCCGCTTCCGCGGCCGGGAACTCGCTGTCCGCGCGGGACGGTCAGAGAGCGATCCCGAGTAGGGCGTCGACGGCGTCGCGCACGAGTCCGGGCGCGGCGCTGTCGGTCCCCCGCCGGGTCAGGGCTTCGTCCACCCAGGCGTCGACGGCCGCGAGCGCCTTGGGCGTGTCGAGGTCGTCGGCGAGGTGCTCGCGCAGCCGGGCCACGGTGTCCTCGGCGGCCGGTCCGGCGGGCAGCGAGATCGCCTCGCGCCAGCGGGACAGCCGCGCCTCGGCGGCTTCGAGCACCTCGTTCGTCCACGACCGGTCGCTGCGGTAGTGCCCGGCGAACAGGCCGAGCCGGATCGCGCCGGGGTCCACCTTGTCCGCGCGCAGGCGGGAGACGAACACCAGGTTTCCCTTGGACTTCGACATCTTCTCACCGTCGAGGCCGATCATCCCCGCGTGCACGTAGTGCCGCGCGAACGGGTGCTCGCCGGAGAGCGCCTCGGCGTGCGCGGCGCTGTATTCGTGGTGCGGGAACGCCAGGTCGGAACCCCCGCCCTGGACGTCGAAGCCCATGCCGAGCCGGTTCACCGCGATCGCGCTGCACTCGATGTGCCAGCCGGGACGACCGGCGCCCAGTTCGGACTCCCACGACGGCTCACCGGGCCGCGCGACGCGCCAGAGCAGCGCGTCCAGCGGGTCCCGCTTGCCCGCGCGATCGGGGTCGCCGCCGCGCTCGGCGAAGAACTTCGCCATGGTCTCGGCGTCGTACCCGGACTCGTAGCCGAACCGGCCGCTGCCGTCCTTGGCGAAGTAGATGTCGGGGTACTCCGGGTCGTCCACCCGGTAGGCCAGGCCGCTGGCCAGCAGCTTGCCGATCACCTCGACGATCTCCGGGATGGTCTCCACCGCGCCGACGAAGTCGCGGGGCGGGATCACCCGCAGCGCTTCCATGTCCTCGCGGAACAGCGCGGTCTCGCGCATGCCGAGCACCACCCAGTCGTCCTGGTCGCGCGCGGCCCGTTCGAGCAGCGGGTCGTCGATGTCGGTGACGTTCTGTACATAGTGGACCTCGTGCCCGGCGTCCCGCCAGAGCCGGTTCACCAGGTCGAACGCCAGGTAGGTGGCCGCGTGCCCGAGGTGGGTGGCGTCGTACGGGGTGATCCCGCAGACGTACAACCGGGCCGTCGATCCCGGCGCCGTCGGCCGGAGCTGCCCGGTCGAGGTGTCGTGGAGCCGCAGGGGACGGGAGGTCCCGGGCACCCGGGGCACAGGAGTCGATGACCAAGTCTGCATACGCTCCAGCGTAAGCCGACCCCCGCGGTGCCTTCCCGCCCGGTGGGATGATCGGACGGGAAGGCGGGGGCGCTACTCCGCCCTTGCGGAGTTCGCCACCACGGCGTCGCGGATGAACTCCGCGAGGCCCGGGCGCTGGTCCGGCTCGCGCACGAGGAACCCGAGCTGTGCCGGTTCGGTCACGTAGAGCGCGGCGACGTTGCGATGCATCTCATACCCGCACTCCCCCATGAACGCCCCGAGCATCCGCCGGTGCTCTTCCACGAGGTCCATCGCCGCCTCGCTGTCCGGTGCCGCGCCCTCGTCGAGCAGCGCCAGCAACCGCTCGACCCAGTCCTGCCGGACCCGCTCGGCCTCGGCCCAGTCCTGCTTGCCCATCGGCTCGGTGTGCTGCCGCGCCCACTGCCACTCCGGCGTCCCGCCCCAGCGCGCGGCGGCCTGCTCCGCGTAGCCCTCCGGCTCGCGGAAACCACCGAATACCTCCAGCTTCTCCTCCGGTGTCAGTGCTTCGCCCATGATCTTCGCCTCCAGCACGTGCTCGACGGACGCGACCATGCGCTGCAACCGCTCGATCCTTTCGTGGAGCAACTCGCGCTGGCGCTTGAGGTGCCCGATCGGATCGGCCGACGGTTCGTCCACAATGGCCGCGATCGTCTCGAGGGGGAAGCCCAGCTCCCGGTACAGCAGGATGCGCTGCAACCGGTCCAGGTCGGTGTCGCTGTAGCGGCGGTACCCGGCGGCGCTGCGGCCGCTCGGGGTGAGCAGGCCGATCTCGTCGTAGTGGTGCAGCGTGCGCACGGTCACCCCGGCGAGTTCGGCCACCCGGCCGACCGGCAAGCCCACGGCGTTCCCCTCTCCCCTTCGGCCGGTGTCCCGGCCCTGACGAAGGCCACTCTGGGTCCTCACGTCGCGTGAGGGTCAAGCCCGATCCGGCCACTGCGCCGAGGCCGACCAGAGCAGGGCCAGCCCGGCGGTCAGGTCCTCGCCGTTCGGCGCGCCTTCCGGATCGAGCAGCCACTGCACGGAAAGCCCGTCGCAGACGGCGATGACGAAGCTCGCCACCGCCGCGCAGCGCGGGTCGTCGGCGGACCAGCCCTCGCCGAGGGACTGCGCCACCAGCCCGGCCACCCGGCCCCGGCAGCGCCGGTACTGCTCGGCGAACTGCTCGCGCAGCGACGGCACCCGCTCGGCCTGCGCCAGAGCCTCCACATAGGACAGCAGGAGCGCGCGGCGGGTGTCGAGGTTGTCCAGGAACGCCGTCCAGGTGACCCGGCCGCGCTCGATCGGCGGCACGCCGGGCTCGGCCATCGCGATGTCGGCCAGCTGGTTGGTCCACTCCTCGAAGACCTCGCCGATCGCCGCGGTGAGCAGGCCCGCCTTGGACCCGAAGTGGTACCCGATCGAGGCCAGGTTGGTGCCCGAGGCGGCGACCAGGTCGCGCGCGGTGATGTGCGCGTAGCCCTTGTCCTCGAGCAGCCGCCGCGCGGCGGCCAGCAGTTCTTCGCGGTGACCCACCAGCACAGCGTAGGTGCTGGGACACCTGGACACCCGATCTATACGCGCGTATAAATCGGGGCAGACGCCTCGGGAGGAGACGCCATGACCAGCACCGCACCGACCCGTCCCGCCACCCGCCCGGCCGGATCCGCGGCGCTGCCGCCGGGACCGCGCCTGCCGGTCGCCGTGCAGACCGTGCTCTTCGGCAGCTTCCGCCAGTTCCTGCTGCCGCTGGCGCGCCGGCGCTACGGCGACGTGGTCCGGCTGCGGATCTACCCCGAGCGCGACGTGGTCTCGCTGTCGGACCCCGAGCACATCAAGGCCGTGTTCACCGGCCAGGCCACCACCTTCCACGCCGGTGAGGGCAACGCGGTGCTCAAGCCGCTGATGGGCGAGCACTCGGTCCTGCTCACCGACGAGGACGAGCACATGCGGGCGCGCAAGCTGCTGATGCCCGCGTTCAACGGCGCGGCGCTGCGCGGGTACCGCGACATGGTCACCGAGCTGACCGTGGCCGAGGTCCAGCGGTGGCCCCACGATCGGGTTTTCCGTTCACACGCACGGATGCAGGCGCTGACGCTGGAGGTGATCCTGCGCGTGGTGTTCGGGGTGGCCGACGGACCACGCCTGGACCGGCTGCGCGTCCTGCTGGGCCGGTTGCTCGACATCAGCCCGCTGGACATCTTCGGCTGGCACAACGCGAACCTGCAGAAGTTCGGCCCGTGGAAGCGCAACGCCCAGAGGCAGCGGGAGATCGACGAGCTGATCTACGCCGAGATCGCCGACCGCCGCCGCGCGGACGACCTGGACGCGCGCGGCGACGTGCTGTCCCGCCTGCTCACCGTGCCGGGTGACGATCCGCTGTCCGACGCGGAACTGCGCGACCAGCTGATCACCCTGCTGCTGGCCGGGCACGAGACCACCGCGACCACGCTCGCCTGGGCCTTCCACGAACTCGCCCGCGATCCCGCCCACCTGCGCGTGGCCACCGAAGCCGCCGATTCCGGCGACGAGAAGTACCTCGAAGCGGTGACGAAGGAAGCGATGCGCCTGCACCCGGTGATCCACGAGGTCGCGCGGCGGCTCACCGAGGACGTCGAGGTCGGCGGCTACCTGCTGCCCGCCGGGTTCACCGTGCAGCCGTCGATCGCGCTGGTGCACGCCGATCCGGCGCACCACCCCGACCCGGCGCGGTTCCGGCCGGAGCGCTTCCTCGACGGCGCGCCGCCCGCCGGCACCTGGTTCCCGTTCGGGGGCGGGGTCCGCCGCTGTCTCGGCGCCGGGTTCTCCTTGATGGAAGCCAATGTCGTGCTGCGCGAGGTGCTGCGCCGCTTCCACCTGTCGCCCGATCGGCCCAACCGGGAACACGCGAAAGCCCGGCACATCACCATGGTTCCCGCCCGCGGCGCGAGAATCCTTGTCACTGGGCGGAATTGATCAGTCCCGCCGGTCGGATCGCCACCAAAAGGTGACGTGATTCGTGTTGCACCCCGTGCCCGGAAAGCGACTCACCCAGAGGCACACTTTCCGAGCACAAGGGGATGGGGACATGACGGACGGCGCGAGCAGGACCACGGGGCGGTATCTGGTCCTGCTGGAAGAGGATTCAGCCGTGGCGGGGGCCCGGAGCATGGCCGACGTCGCCGGACTGCGGACGGCGAGCACGGCGGACCTGTACGACACCGCGACGGCGGGCTCGCTCGGCGACGCCGACGGACTGCTGTTGCACGAGCTGGGCGTGGCGGTGGTGACGGCGGGTGAGGACCAGGTCGCCGCGCTCACCGCGGCGGCGGACGCGCCGGGGCCGATCTCCCGGATCGAGCCCGAGCGCACGGTCTTCGCGATCTCCCCGGCCGCGCCGACCGCGGAGCAGGCCGCGATCGACGAGAAGCTGTTCACCTGGGGCCTGCAGGCCACCCGGGCGCACGAGAGCCAGTTCAGCGGCAAGGGCGTCCGGGTCGCCGTGCTGGACACCGGCGTGGACGTCGGCCACCCCGACTTCGCCGGGCGCACGCTGGTCACCAGCTCGTTCGTCACCGGTGAGGACGTGCAGGACGCCAACGGCCACGGCACGCACTGCATCGGCACCTCGTGCGGGCCGCGCAAGGTCGACGGCGGGCCGGGCTACGGCATCGCCTACGAGGCCGAGATCTACGCGGGCAAGGTGCTGGGCAACTCCGGTTCCGGTTCCGACGGCGGCATCCTGGCCGGCATCTCCTGGGCGATCAGCAACGGCTGCGCGATCATCTCCATGTCGCTGGGCGCGGACACCAACCCGGGTGACCCGTTCTCGCCGATCTACGAGCAGGTCGCCCAGCGCGCGCTCGGCCGCGGCACGCTGATCATCGCCGCGGCGGGCAACGCCAGCGAGCGGGCGAACGGCCGCATCGCGCCGATCGGGCACCCGGCGAACTGCCCGTCGATCCTCGCCGTCGGCGCGGTCGACCCGGCGGGCGCGATCGCCGACTTCTCCTCCGGTTCGGTGGACGCGGGCCACGGCGTGGACATCGGCGGGCCGGGCGTGAACGTGCACTCGGCGTGGCCGATGCCGAAGCGCTACCGCAGCATCAGCGGCACCAGCATGGCCACGCCGCACGTGTCCGGCCTGGCCGCGCTCGTCGCGCAGAAGTACGGCGCCCGGGGCTGGGAACTGTGGGGCAGGCTCTCGCAGTGCTCGCTGCGCACCGGGTTGTCTTCGCAGGACTCAGGTGTTGGACTGGTCCAGGCGCCCTGAGCCGGTCGCCGTAACCAGCGAGGAGCGGCGATGACCGAGGACCGCAAAGTGATCGTGTCCATCGCCGACGAGGAACTGTCCTCGATCCCGGCGGTGGTGAGCGCGCTGGAAGAGGCGGGCCTCACCGTCGACGCGGTGCTCGAACCGATCGGCACGGTGACCGGGTCGATCGGCTCGAGCGACGTCGCCGCGCTGCAGGACGTGCCCGGGGTGCGGGACGTGGAACTGCAGCGTGACGTAGACACGCGCTGATACCCGCTCTGACTCAGAAGCGGTTTCGCAGGTAGTCGTCCACCACGGCGGCGCCGAGTCCGTCCAGGTCCGGCGCCACCACCCGCCCGCCGGAGCGGCGGGCGATCAGGTTCACGAACGAGGTCAGGCGCGGGTCGTCACCGAGGCGGAACACGGTGACGGCCGCGCCCAGCTTCGCCAGCCGGTCCACCTCGGTCAGGGTCCGGCGGATGGTCTGCGGCAGCGGCGGGTAGGAGAACTCCGCCTCGCCGTCGGCCTCCAGGTGGGCGGTCGGCTCGCCGTCGGTCACCATCAGCACCACCGGCCGCGCGCCCGGGTGCCGCCGCAGGTGCCGTCCGGCCAGCAGCAGCGCGTGGTGGGCGTTCGTGCCCTGCTCCCACGCCCCTTCCAGGCCGACCAGGTCACCCAGCTCGACCGGTGCCGCGTAGCGCCCGAAGGTGATCAGCTGCAGCGCGTCGTGGCGGAACCGGGTGGAAATCAGCTGGTGCAGGGCCAGCGCGGTGCGCTTCATCGGCAGCCACCGGCCCTCCTGCACCATCGACCACGAGGTGTCCACGCACAGCGCGACCGCGGCCCGCGACCGGTGCTCGGTCTCGGCGATCTCCACGTCGGAGACGTCCAGCCGCACCGCCGCGCCACCGGCGGAAGCGTTGCGCAGCACGGCGTTGCGCACGGTGCGCGACGCGTCCCACGGCTGGGTGTCCCCGAAGCGCCACAGCCGGGTCGAACCGGTCGGCTCGCCCGCCGCGCCCGCCGAAGCGGTTTCACGGTCGCCCGTGCGCCCGCGCAGTGAGCGCACCACGTCCGACAGCGCCGTCTCCCCCAGCCTGCGCAATGCCTTGGGAGACAAGCGAAGCGACCCGTCCGGCGAACGTTCGAACAACCCCTGCCCACGCAGTTCGCGTTCCAGTTCGGACAGCCGGCGGGCGTCCACGGCCGCGTCCTGGCCGAGCTGGCGGGTCAGCGCCTCCAGGTCGAGGTCGTCCAGACTCGCCCCGGGATAGGACTGCGAGAGCTGTTCGGCCAACGCGTCCAATTCGGCGAGATCGGCCATCGCCTGCGCGCCCTCACCGAGTCCCATCGGGTTGTTCCCGCGGAACCGCCCGGCCGACTCCCAGTCCTCACCCGGCCGCAGCGCCCGCAGCTGGGAGTCGAGATTGGCCAGCTGCTGCGCGAGCTCGGGACTGCCGAACGCCTGCTGCGACAGCTCGGCCAGTTCGGCGCGCTGCTCCGGGGTCATCGAGTTGAGCATGCGCTGGGCCGCCGCCGACCGGGCGGCCAGCGCGTCGATCAGCTCGTCGATGTTCTTCGGGTTCTCCGGGAAGTACTCGCCGTGCCGCCGCATGAACTCGGCGAAGCGCTCGGGGACGTCGGAGAAGCCCTGCGCGTGCGCGGCGAGCAGCGCGTTGAGGTCGGCCAGCATCTGCCGGACCCGCTCGACGTCCTCGGGCCGCGTGCTCTGCAAAGCCTCCTTCATGCCCTCGAACCGGGAATCCAGCAGCTCCTTGCCGAGCAGCTCCTGGATCTTCTCGAAGTTCTCGCGGCCCTGTTCGGACCGCCACGAGTACTCGGCCAGCTCCCGCACCGCCGCCGCGGTGCCAGGGGGCAACGCGTCCAAGCGGGCTTCGTCGAACCGCGCGTCGTCGGACGGATCCGGGAACAGCGCGCGCTTCTCCGCGTCGAGCGCTTCGCCCAGCAGGCGCCGGACCTCGTTGAGCGTGCCGTCGAGGTTGTTGCGCCGCTGGATCTCCGAGCGCCGCTGCCAGATGCGGCGGGTCAGCTCGTCCAGCCCGGTGGTGCCGCGGCTGCCACGCCGCAGCAGTTCCTCCAGTGCCGCGCGGGGCGACGAGCCGCCCAGCACGTCCCGGCCGATCTCGTCGAGCGCGTCGCGGAGATCGGCGGGCGGGGCCAGCGGGTCGGGACCGTCGTGCCACGGCCCGTACGCGTAGGTCATGGCCCGTACACCGTGCTGGACCCGTCCTCGTCCTTGGCCACCCGGCGGGCGAGGTACAGCGATTCCAGTGCCAGTTCGACCGCGGCGGCGATGCGCCCCGGCGAGTCGTCGGCGGACACGCCCGCGCGGTGGGCGACTTCGTGCAGCAGCGGCAGTTCGGGCAGCGCGGCGAGCACGTCGGCCCCCGGGACGCGGTCACCGGTGGCGACCAGGTGCCCGTCGGCGATCACGTCGGCCAGCGGACGCAGGTCGAGCCCGGCGAACCGCTCGCGCGCGGTCTCGGCGACCGCCCGGCGCAGCAGGTGCACCAGGTGCTCGGTCTCGCGGCCCTCCTCCCCGGGTTCGAATTCGAGCTTGCCTCGCAGCACGGCGGGCACGGCCTCCAGGTCGACCGGGCGGGCGACGGCGGGTTCTTCACCGGTCAGCGCGGAGCGTCGCAACGCCGCCGCCGCAACGGTTTCCGCCGCCGCGACGGCGAACCGCGCGGACACGCCGGAGCGCTGGTCGATCACGCTGGACTCGCGCAGGTTGCGGACGAACCGGGCGAGCACCTCCAGCAGCGGGTCCCCCACCTCGGCGACCAGCCGCGCCTCCTGCCGCACCACACCCACCTCGGCCGACAGCTCCAGCGGGTAGTGGGTGCGGATCTCGGCGCCGAAGCGGTCCTTCAGCGGGGTGATGATCCGGCCGCGGTTGGTGTAGTCCTCGGGGTTCGCGGTGGCCACCACGAGCACGTCGAGCGGCAGCCGCAGCGTGTAGCCGCGGACCTGGATGTCGCGCTCCTCCATCACGTTGAGCAGGGCCACCTGGATGCGCTCGGCCAGGTCGGGCAGTTCGTTGATCGCCACGACGCCGCGGTGCGCCCGCGGCACCAGTCCGAAGTGGATGGTCTCGGGGTCGCCGAGGCTGCGCCCCTCGGCCACCTTCACCGGGTCGACGTCGCCGATCAGGTCGCCGACCGAGGTGTCCGGGGTGGCCAGCTTCTCGGTGTAGCGCTCGGTCCGGTGCAGCCAGGCGACCGGCAGCTCGTCGCCGAGTTCGGCGGCGCGGCGGCGTGAGGCCGGGGTGATCGGGTCGAGCGGGTGCTCGGGCAGTTCGGCGCCCTCGATCACCGGCGTCCACTCGTCGAGCAGGCCGGCCAGGGTGCGCAGCAGGCGCGTCTTGCCCTGCCCGCGTTCGCCGAGCAGGACCACGTCGTGCCCGGCCAGCAGCGCGCGTTCCAGCTGCGGCAGCACGGTGCGGCCGAAGCCGACGATGCCCGGCCACGGGTCCTTGCCGGCCCGCAGGGCGGTGAGCAGGTTGTCGTGGATCTCGGTTTTCACACCGCGCGGGGTGTACCCGGCGGCGCGGAGCTCCCCCGCGGTGCGGGGCAGGTGTGCTGGTGCGGAGTTCACCCCACCGACGCTACTGACCTCGGCGGCCTCCGTCGACGTGGACCAGCTCCAGGGCCCGGTACGCTTGGCATCCGTGTGCTGTCCCAGTGCGTCCCTCGCGGTCTGGTCCTCGGCGTGGCTCCACGGTGCCGCGGCCTCCGACGACGCCCTCGACGCGCTCCGGGTGTGGGGCGAGGACCACGAGGTGGTGGCCGCCGACCCGCTCGTCGCCGACGCCTTCGACATCCCGGTCACCGGCGAGCGCCCGGCCGGGCTCGCGACCTTCCTGACCGCGTTGCGCCGCCTCGACGCCGGCTCCGCGCGGCTCGTGCTGCCCGCGCCCGGCGACGTGCGCGGTCTCGGCGGTGGTGGCCCGCTGACCGAAGCCGCGCTGCGCTCGGGTGAGGCGGTGGTCTTCCCGGACGTCGGGTACGGCGTGGTGCCGGAGACGATCGCCGAAGGCCTGCTGCGCTGGACCGTGCACCGGATCACCACGGCGGCGCCGATGGAGTACGTCGCGCTCGGCGAGGCCGAGCACGACCTGACCAGCGCGACCAGGAACAGCGCGGGCGCGCTGCAGGAGCTGGACGTGGCCAGGGAACGCCCTGGCGTGCGCGCCGAACTGTCCGAACGCCTGCGCCGCACGGCCCACGTGAGCTGGCCGTCCGGTACTCCCGGCCGCGCGCTCCGCGTGTTGCAGCGAGCCGAAGAGATCGGCGCGATCCTCGCGCTCGCCCACGCCGACGACCCGGGCGGCGCGCTCTCGGCGTCAGCTGCCCTTCGCCGTGCCGACGCGCTGCGTCCCCTGCACGACGCCGTCCGGACCGCCCGGTTCGCCGCCGTCAACGAGACGATCCGGGTCTTCGCCGACCAGCCGGACCGGTTGCCGTGATCGTGCTGGCGCACGTGAGCGACCTGCACCTCGACGGCGGGCCGCGCAGCCTGGACCGGGCGGCCCGCGTGTTCGCCCACCTCGACGGCCTGCCGGGCGAACTCGACGCGGTACTGGTGACCGGCGACCTGGCCGATCACGGCCTGGCCGAGGAGTACGAGCAGGTCGCCAAGCTGTTCGCCGGTCCGCCCAAGCCGCTGCACTGCCCCGGCAACCACGACGCGCGCGGGCCGTACCGGGAGGTCCTGCTCGGCGAACAGGCCTCCGGCGAGCCGATCAACCAGGTGCACCGCGTCGGCGGCGCCGTGTTCGCCCTGTGCGACTCCAGCGTCCCCGGTCGCGCCGGCGGCCACCTCGACGACGGAACGCTCGCCTGGCTCGAGTCGGTCCTCGCCGGCGCCGGGGACGATCCGGTGTTCGTGTGCTTCCACCACCCGCCGGTCGTGCTGCACATCCCGTACGTCGACGACATCGGGCAGTCGGGCGCCGGCCGGCTGGCCGCGCTGCTCGGCCGGTACCCCAACGTGGTCGCGGTGCTGTGCGGCCACGCGCACACGGGTGCGGCGAGCACCTTCGCGGGCCTGCCCCTGCTCGTCGCGCCGGGTGTCGTGTCGACGGTCAACCTGCCGTGGGAAAGCGACGAGACCACCGACCTCGACGCGCCGCCGTCGATCGCCTTCCACATCCTGGACGACGACCGGCGGCTGACCACGCACTACCGCGTCGTCCCACCGGGCGCCTGAGCCGACAGGGCGCGGATCGCTCCGGTGATCCCCTTCTTGTCGTAGCTGTGGGTGGGCATGGTCGCCGCGTGGGCGTGGCGGATGATGCCGTCCCGGTCGATCAGCAGGCTGCCGGACTGCTGCAGCGCGCCGAACACCTTGCGCAGCAACCCGACCGCTTCGTGCGGTGTGCCGTGGCGGCCGGTGACCACCTGGAACGGCGGCTTCCGCTTCGCCCGCCAGGCCGCGGCCTGCGCCCGGCCTTCGGGGACGGCGACCAGGACACGCACGTCGGCGGCCGTCAGCTCCGCGAGATCCTTGACATGGCTGTTGCACACGGGACAGGTGGTCGAGCGCGCGAAGTACAGCAGCACGTTGTCCTTGCCGCGGTAGTCCGCGAGCCGGACGGCGTGCCCCTCGGTGTCTTCGAGTGCGAGGTCGGGGACGGTGGTACCGATTTCGAGCATGACGAAACTCCTCGGAAATGGCTGGCGAGGTCTACCGTGCGTCCAGCAGCAGCTGGCGGACCGCGGCCCTGGCCCGGTGCAGCCGGGACTTCATCGCGGGCGTGCTGAGGCCGAGCGCGTCGGCGACCGCGCGGCCGGAATAGCCCTGGATGTCCCGCATGATCAGGACGCGACGCTGGTCGGCGGGCAGCTCGGCGATCGCCGCGGCCACCCGTTGCGCCTCCAGCCGTTGCAGGACGTCGTCCTCCGCGGACACCACCGCGCCCGGATGCGCCAGGTCGTCACCACGCCACGCTCGCCGGGCCCGGCGAAGGCATTCGTGGCGCACGATCCGGAACATCCACGACGCGAGCGCGCCCGAAGCCCGCAGGGTGCCGATCTTGCGGTACAGGATGATCAGCGCTTCCTGCGCCGAGTCCTCCGCGTCCTCCGGCGACGCGCACAGAGAGCGCGCGAAACGCTGCACGTGCGGGTGTGAACCCGAGACCAGGGCGGCGATGGCACCGGGGTCCCCGCCCTGCGCGGCGGCGACCAAGGTCTCCCGGGGCCACCCATCCTGGTCCACGGCGTCCACGGCGTCCACGGCAACCTCCTCCAGCACCGGGACTGTCCCGGCCCCTACAAGAGTCGGTTCCCGGTGAGAAGGATTCAGCTCACCGGACGCCGCCGGGCCGGTTCGCAGCAGGCGATCGCGCAGGGCGCGCCGTTGACCGTGCAGCCCGCCACCGGGAAGTCCGACAGCTTCCGCGCGGGGGCACCGGAAACCTGCTCGCGGATCAGTTCCACGACCAGCTCGGCGAACCGGGGATCGGTGCCGGGCGTGGCCGCGCGGGCGAAGCCCATCCCGAGCTCCTGCGCGCGTTCGGCGGCTTCGTTGTCCAGGTCCCAGATGACCTCGAGGTGGTCGGAGACGAAGCCGACCGGGCAGACGACCACCGAGCGCACGCCCTCGGCGTGCAGCGCGTCGATGTGGTCGACGATGTCCGGTTCGAGCCACGGCACCTGCGGCGGGCCGGAACGCGACTGCCACACCACGTCGTAGGTCTCGACCCCGGCCTCGGCCGCCACCAACCGCGCCGCTTCGGCGATCTGGCGCGAATACCGGTGCCCGCCCTCTTCGGGTGGCCCGGCTGCTTTGTCCGCGCTGAGGGGCACCGAGTGGGCGACGAACACGATCCGGGCGCCCGCCGGGTCGTCCAGTTCGGCGCGAGCCGTGCGCAGGGCGTCGGCGAAGGCGCCGATGAACAGCGGGTGGTCGAAGAACTGGCGCAGCTTGGTCAGTTCCGGCGCGTCCTCGCCGACCGCCGACCGCGCGCGCTCGATGTCCTCGTCGTACTGGCGGCAGGCGGAGTAGCCACCGTAGGCGCTCGTCGGGAAGACCAGCGCGCGGCGCACGCCGTCGGCCCGCATCCTGGCCAGCGTGTCCTCGACCATGGGCTGCCAGTTGCGGTTGCCGAAGTAGATCGGCAGGCCGATGCCCTGTGCCGCGAGTTCCTTCTCCACCGCCGCGATCGCGTCGCGGTTGAGCCGGTTGATCGGCGAGACCCCGCCGAAGTGCTGGTAGTGCTCGGCGACCTCTTCGAGGCGCTCGCGCGGCACACCCCGCCCGCGCGTCACGTTCTCCAGGAACGGCATGACCTCGTCCGGGCCCTCGGGACCGCCGAACGACAACCAGAGCAACGCGTCGTAACCCACGGTGTCCATCTTCCCCCGGTGACCCCGGCCACGCTTGCCCGGGGGTTTTGCAACAGTCGGTCCAAAACAGGTAGGGTGCTGCCATGGCCCGCCCCCGCGAATTCGACGAGCGAGCCGCCATCGACTCCGCGATGCACGCGTTCTGGCGAGGCGGCTACGAAGGCACGTCGACCCAGCAGCTCTGCGAAGCCACCGGACTCGGGCGCAGCAGCATCTACAACACCTTCAGCAGCAAGCACGCGTTGTTCGTCCGCGCGCTGCAGCACTACTGCGACACCGCGACCCAGCACCAGATCGACTTCCTCGAGCGGCCGGGGTCGCCGCGCGAGAAGCTGCGCACCCTGCTGCTGGGCACCATCGAGGACGAGTTCACCAGCGACCACCGCGGCTGCCTCGCGGTGAACACGCTCGCCGAACTCGGCGACAAGGACCCGGAGGTCGGCGCCCAGCTGGCGAAGGACACCGAGCGCTACGTGGCCGCGATGCACGCCGTGGTGCTCGCCGGGCAGCGCGAAGGCGAGATCGGCACCGGCCACGACGCGCTGGTGCTGGCCCGGTTCCTGCACAGCCAGATCGCCGCGCTGCGGCTGAGCGCGCGCAGCGGCACCGACCGCCCCACGCTCGAACGCATCGCGGAACTCGCCCTCAGCACGCTCTGACCTCCCCTCCACACCCGCCCGGCCTTGTGCTGCCCACATTTTGAACCAGTCGATCCAAAACGAAGGGGGACGGATGCCGATCGCCGTCTACGTACTGGCGCTGAGCATCTTCGCGCTCGGCACCTCGGAGTTCATGCTGTCCGGGCTGCTGCCGCCGATCGCCGCCGACCTCGGCGTCAGCATCCCCGACGCCGGGCTGCTGATCTCGGCGTTCGCCGTGGGCATGCTGGTGGCCGCGCCACTGCTGGCCGCGGCCACGCTCCGGTTGCCGCGCAAGCTCACCCTGCTCGGCATGCTCGCGATCTTCCTGCTGGGCAACGTGGTCGGCGCCGTCGCGCCCACCTACGGGCTGCTGTTCGCCTCACGGGTGGTCAGCGCGGCGGCCGCCGCCGGGTTCTGGGCGGTCGCCGCGGTCACCACGGTGGCGATGGTGCCGCCGGAACGACGTGGCCGCGCGCTGGCGGTGATGGCGGGCGGGCTGACCGTGGCCAACGTGCTCGGCGTGCCGGCGGGCACCCTCCTCGGCCAGTTCGCGGGCTGGCGCTCGGCGTTCTGGGCGGTGGCGGCGCTGACCGCCGTGGCGATCGCCGGGGTGCTGCTGCTGGTTCCGTCGATCCGGCCCGCCGCCGAGCGCCCGAGCCTGCGCGGCGAACTGCGGTCCTACCGCGATCCCCGGCTGTGGCTGGCTTTCGGCATCACCTCGGCCAGCACCGCGATGGCGATGGCGACCTTCAGCTACCTGGCTCCCCTGCTCACCGAGGTGAGCGGCCTGCCGGCCGGCTGGCTGCCCGGCGTGCTCGGGTTGTACGGCGTGGGCGCGGTCATCGGCATCACCCTGGGCGGGCGGCTCGCCGATGTCCATCCACTGAGGACACTGGGGGGCGGGATCGGCGCGGCGGTGGTGGTGCTGGCGGTGCTCGCGGCGGCCGGTTCGTCGGCCGCGGTCGCGGTGACGGCGGCGTTCCTGCTGGGGCTGACCGGTTTCCTGACCAACCCCGCGCTCAACGTCCGCGTGTTCGCGCTGGCCTCGGCCGCACCGACGCTGGCCGGTGCCAGCAACGTCTCCGCGTTCAACGCCGGGATCGTGGTGGCGCCGTGGCTGGGCGGCCTGACCATCGACGCCGGCCTCGGCTACCTCAGCGTCACCTGGGTGAGCATCGCACTAGGCGTGCTGGCCCTCGGTGGCGTCGCGCTCGCCTCCGCGCTGCAGCAGCGGGACGAACGCGCACTGGTTCTCGCCTGAAATCCCTGAGAGGAAAGGAAAACCCATGACCCGCGAGGTGCTGGCGGAACTCGACCGCCGGATGGCCGACTACGACCCCGGCCGGATCGCCGAACTGTTCGCCGAGACCGTCGACTGGGACATCCCCGGCGACACCGCGGTCGTGCCGTGGATCGGCAAGCGCACCACCCGCGCCGAGGTCCGCGAGTTCTTCGCCGACCTGGACCGCTATCTGGAGCGGGACGTCTACGAGGTGGAACGGACCTTTGTGGACGGTGAGCAGGCGGTGCGCACCGGGCACCTGCGCTCGCGGGTCCGGTCCACCGGCCGCTGGATCGAGACCCGGTTCGCCATCGAACTGACCGTGACCGGCGGCCGGATCACCCGGTACCACCTGCACGAGGACAGCTGGCACGTCGCCGACGCCACTCGGCCCGCCTGACGCCATAAGCTCCTGAGCCAGGTGGCGGCTCCGCTCAATGCTATGAGTGGGGCATTACTTGCGTTGAATGCAAGTAATGCCCGGTGGTCTCAACCGATGGTTGCAACTTAGGTTGGTTGGGATAGTAGTTCACGTAGGCATCGGGCTGGTGTGTGCCAGCCCAGTGTCTGGCGTGGGCGGTTGTTGAGTTCGGTGGCGACGTGGGCGAGGTCTTGGGCGGTGTGGGTCGTCAGGTTGGTGTGTTTGGGGAAGTACTGGCGGAGTAGTCCGTTGGTGTTTTCGTTGGAGCCGCGTTGCCAGGGGCTGGCGGGGTCGGCGAAGTAGATGGGCATCCGGGTGGCCAGGGTGATGTCGGGGTGGCGGGCCATTTCGTTGCCGCGGTCCCAGGTCATGGAGCGGCGTAGATGCTGGGGCAGGGCGGTGATGGCGGGGATCATCGCGTCACGGACCTGTTCGGCGGTGTGCCCGTCGGGCAGGTGGAGCAGGATGACGAAGCGGGTGGAGCGCTCGACCAGGGTCCCGATCGCGGAGGTGTTGGCGCTGCCGAGGATGAGGTCGCCTTCCCAGTGTCCGGGTACTGCGCGGTCGGCGGCTTCGGCGGGGCGCTGGGAGATCGGGATCGGGTGGCCCAGTTTCGAGGTTTGCGCGCGGGCGCGGGCCCGGTTACGCGGGACCCGCAGTGCCCGCCCGGTGCGCAAACAGGCGGCCAGTTCCCGCCGCAGCGCACCCCGGGCCTGGACGAACAGTGATTGGTAGATCGCTTCCGGGCTGATGCGCATGCCGGGGTCGTCGGGGAACTGCTCGGGCAGGGTGGCGCTGATCTGCGCGGGGGACCATTTCTGGTTCAGCCCGGCCTGGACCTGCTCACGCAGTTGCCGGTGCACGGCCAGTTTCGCCGGTTTCGGCCGTTTGCCGCGTTCGCGGGCCAGTTCGTGCGCGACCGAGGCCCGGTAGTGTTCTCGCGCATCGGTGCCGGCGTGTTCGGTGCCCAGCACCCGGCCCACGGTGCGGTCGATCTCCCGGCCGATGGTGGACTTGTCCCGCCCCAGCCGGGCGGCGATCTGCGTGTTGGACTCACCCCGGGCGATCCCCACCGCGATCTCCTCCCGCTCGGCCAGGCTCAAAAACCGGCCCGACCCCGGCCGGGGAATCCTCGCGTTCGCACTCACCCCACCAGCCTGAGCGAACCACCGCCGCCCTGTCTCGTGCGACACGCCCACCACCCGCGACGCCGCCCGCACCGACAACCCCGCCCGCACCCCCTCCCAAAACCCCGCCACCACACCCACCGGCAACAACCGACGACCCATCACAACCCCTCCTCACTCAGGAGTTGCAACCACCGCTAGACACCGCGCCCCACTCATAGCATTCGCCAGGCTTGGCGGGAGGGTCAGAGGCCGAGGGTGTGCACGCCGCCGTCGACCCAGATCATCGAGCCGGTGGTGGCGGGCAGCCAGTCCGAGAGCACCGCGCAGATGGACTTCGCCACCGGCGTCGGGTCCTGGGTGTTCCAGCCCAGCGGGGCCTTCTCGCCCCACATGTCCTCCAACTCGCCGAAGCCGGGGATGGACTTCGCGGCCATGGTCTTCACCGGACCGGCCGAGACCAGGTTCACCCGGATGCCCTTCGGCCCCAGTTCCCGTGCCAGGTAGCGGTTGACCGACTCCAGCGCCGCCTTCGCCACGCCCATCCAGTTGTAGGCGGGCCAGGTCACGCGGGCGTCGAAGTCCATGCCGACCACCGACGCGCCCTCGCCGAGCAGCGGCAGCACCGCGGTGGTCAGCGACTTGAACGAGTACGCCGACACCTCCACCGCGACCGAGACGTCCTCACGCGGGGCGTCCAGGAACGGCGCGCCGAGGCAGCTCTGCGGGGCGAACCCGATCGAGTGCAGCACCCCGTCCAGGCCGTCGACGTGCTCGCGCACCCGGTCGGCCAGCGTGTCCAGGTGCTCGTTGTTTTGCACGTCCAGCTCGATCACCGGCGCGGGCTCGGGCAGGCGCTTGGCGATCCGCTCGACCAGCGACATCCGCCCGAAGCCGGTGAGCACCACCTTCGCGCCCTGCTCCTGCGCCACCTTCGCGGCGTGGAAGGCGATCGAGCCGTCGGTGATCACCCCGGTGATCAGCAGGCGCTTGCCTTCGAGCAGTCCGGTCACAAATACCTCCAGGTTCGGGTGGGAAAACGGGTCGGTGGCCCGGTGTGTCAGTGACCCATGCCGAGGCCGCCGTCGACGGGCAGCACCGCGCCGTTGACGTAGCCTGCCTCGTCGGACGAAAGGAAGCGCACCGCCGCCGCGATTTCAGCAGGCTCGGCGTACCGGCCGGACGGGATCGTGGCGAGGATCTCCTTGCGGCGGGCCTCGGGCAGCTCGTCGGTCATCTCGGTGGTGACGAAGCCCGGCGCGATCACGTTCGAGGTGATGTTGCGCGAGCCCAGTTCCCTGGCCAGCGACCGGGACAGCCCGACGAGGCCGGCCTTGCTCGCCGCGTAGTTCAGCTGGCCCGCCGAACCGGAGAGGCCGACCACCGAGGAGATGAACACGAACCGGCCCCAGCGCGCCTTCAGCATCGCGCGGGTGGCGCGCTTGGCGACGCGGTAGGCGCCGGTCAGGTTCGCGTCGATCACCCGGGTGAACTGCTCCTCACCCATGCGCATGAGCAGCGTGTCGTCGGTGATGCCCGCGTTCGACACCAGCACCTCGACCGGGCCGTGGTGCTCTTCGACCTCCTTGAAGGCGGCGTCGATCTGCTCGCTGTCGGTGACGTCGGCACGCACCCCGAACAGCCCGTCGGGAGCGCCGGAACCGCGGTGGGTCACCGCGACCTTGTGCCCCTGGGCCGCGAGATCGCGCGCGATCGCCAGGCCGATGCCGCGATTACCCCCGGTGACCAGAACGGACCGTCCCACGTATGCACTCCTAGCCCTCGTGCCGCTGCTGACGCACGAAGGTTATCCAGCCGGGTACCGGCCGCTGCACGCGCGCCACCTCTACTGACTGGTAGCCCCGGTACGGCACAATGCGCGGAAAGCCCGAGGTGGAAGGACCCGTCGTGCGCGTGCTGCTCGTCGAGGACGACGACGGGGTGGCCGACGCCCTGACCGAATCACTCGGGGGCCGCGGGCACGTGGTGACCAGGGCCGCCCGGGGCGCCGACGCGCTCACCCGGCACGGTGACGCGGACCTCCTCCTGCTCGACCTCGGCCTGCCCGACACCGACGGACTCGACGTGCTGCGCCGGATCCGCCAGGTCTCCGCCGTGCCGGTGGTCGTGCTCACCGCCCGCGACGACGAACGCTCGGTGGTGAGCGGGCTGCGCCTGGGCGCCGACGACTACCTGACCAAGCCCGTGCGCCTCGCCGAACTGCTGGCCCGGATGGACGCGGTCGCCCGGCGCGCCCGCGACAGCGCGGCGCCGGAGGTCGTGCGGGTGGCCGACGTGGACATCGACCTGGCCGCGCGGCGTGTGCTGGTCGGCGGCACCGAGATCACCTTGACCACCAAGGAATTCGGCCTGCTGGCGGTGCTCGCGGACCGCCCTGGCACCGCGGTCAGCCGCCAGCAGCTGATGGACGAGGTCTGGGGCGACGCCCGGCTGGCCGTGTCCCGCTCACTGGACGTGCACCTGACCCAGTTGCGGGCGAAGCTGAACCGCCCCGGCCTGCTCACCACCATCCGCGGCTTCGGCTACCGGCTCGGCGGCTGACCCGTGCGCGCCCGCCTGCTCGTCGCCCTGCTGGTGTTCGCACTGGTCGCGGTCGCCGGTTTCGCCGTGCCGCTGCTGTCGGCCACCGCGGACCAGCGCACGCAGCAACTGGTGATCAGCCGCAACGCCGACGTCGACCGCTTCGTCCTGCTCGCGCAACAGGCCGTCGAATCCGGCGACGTGGCGATGCTGCGCACCGAAGCGGAAGCGTATAGGACGTTATACAACGAACCGGTGCTAGTGGTCGACGCCGACCGCCGTCCGCTGGTGGAAAGCCGGGAGCTGAGCGCGGACCAGCCGCCGGTGCGGGAGCTGATCGAGGCCACCCTCCGCAACCAGGCCGCCCCGGCGCCGGAGACCCTCAGCCCGTGGTCGGCCGAGCCGGTGGTGTTCGCGCGCCCGGTCGGCCCGAGCACCCGCGTCGCCGGTGTGGTGCTCCTCCGTGCCTCGGTGGACACCGCCGCGGCCGAGGTCGGCCACAGCTGGCTGCTGACCGGCCTCGGCGCGGTGGCCGCGGCGCTCGCCTTCGCCGCACTGGCCTGGGTTTTCGCGCGCTGGGTGCTGAAACCCCTGCACCAGCTGGAAGACGGGGTGCTCGCGGTGACCGGCGGGCGGCGGGTCCAGGTGCCGGCCAGCGCGGGCCCGAAGGAGTTGCGCGTGCTGGCCACCGAGTTCAACCAGATGTCCGACGCCGTGCTGGAATCCGCCGAGCAGCAACGGCGCCTGGTCGCCGACGCCTCCCACCAGCTGCGCAACCCGATGGCGGCGCTGCGCCTGCGCGTGGACTCCCTGGCGCCCGAGGTCAGCGAGGACGGGCAGCGCACCTACCGTGCGACGGTGACCGAAGTGGAGCGACTGGAGTCCTTGCTGGACGGACTGCTGGCATTGGCCGTCGCCGAAAGCACGGCGACCAGGGCGGCGGCCGAGAGCTCGGCGGAGTCCGCGGATCTGGGCAGCGTGGTCGCGGAACGGGTCGACGCCTGGCGTCCGTCGGCCGAAAGGTCCGAAGTGGACATCCGCGTGGACGACCTCCCCGAGGCGCTGCTGCGGTGCCCCGAAACCGATCTGGCGCAGATCCTGGACGTGCTGCTCGACAACGCCATCAGCTACGGCGGCCCCGAGGTCACCCTGAGCGGCTCGGCCGAGGACGAGCATGTGGTGCTCCTCGTCAGCGACAACGGTCCCGGGCTGTCCGAAGAGGACCGGGCGAAGGCCACCGAACGGTTCTGGCGACGCGGCGGCGATGGCGCCCCACGCGGCACCGGACTCGGCCTGGCCATCGCGGAACGGCTCGCCACCGCCCACGGCGGCAGCCTGAGCCTGCACGACACCGAACCGCACGGCCTGACCGTCCGCGTGGCACTCCTGCTGGAGTCCATATGAGACGCCGCAGCCTGCTCGTCGGCGGCCTGGCGCTGCTCACCGGCTGCGCCCCCGGCGGTTATCGCGGCCCGGAACGCAAGGTGACCATCGCGGCAGGCGAACGCGGCGGCTTCTACCTGGCCTTCGCCGAACTGCTCGCCGCCGAGATCACCAAGGCCGAGCCCGATCTGCACGGCGAAGCTGTGGTGACCGAGGCCAGCGTCGCCAACGTGACCCGACTCCGCGATGGCGCCGTGGATCTCGGGCTGGTGCTGGCCGACGTGGCGCAGACCGCGGTGCTCGGCCAGGAGCCGTTCCCCGTGCCGGTGCCGCTGCGCGCGCTCGGCCGGGTCTACGAGAACTACCTGCAGGTCGTCGTCCGCGCCGACGGCCCGGTCCGCGACTTGGCCGGGCTCGCCGGGCGGCCGGTGGCCATTGGCTCCCGGTTCTCCGGCGCCGCCTTCCTCGCCCAGCGCATGCTGACGGTCGCCGGGATCCAGGTCGAGCCCAGCACCCTGCTGCTCGACGACGCGATCGCCGCGCTCCGCGACCGCCGGGTGGACGCGCTCATCTGGTCCGGCGGGGTGCCGACCCCGGCGATCAGCGAACTCGACCGCGACACCCCGATCCGGCTGCTCGCCCTCGACCAGGTGCTGCCGGTGCTGCGGGCGGTGCACGGCCCGGTCTACGAACAGGTGCGCGTGCCCTCCCGCGCCTACGACGGCGTGGGCGAGGTACCCACCATCGGCACCGCGAACCTGCTGGCCTGCGCGCCTTCCCTGCCGGACGATGTGGCGGCGGCCGTGGTGCGCGTGCTGGTCAGCCACGCCGCCGACCTGGTGCCCGCCGAGGCGGTCGGCGCGCAGTTCCTGGACGTGCGCACGCTCATCGGCACCGGCGAGGTCCCGCTGCACCCCGGTGCCGTGCGGACCTACCGCGAACTGCACGGCTGAAACGCCACGAAAACACCGGGCCGGGTTCGATCGCGCCCATGACCCCCACTTCACGACGTGCCCTGCTCTCCGCTCACCGGGCTCGCCGTGGTCCGACTGGCCGAACAGGGGAGGCTGCGGTTCTACGACGAGTTCGGCGAGCACCTCGGCGGATTCGCCGCCGAGGTCGCCGGGACGGTCACCGCGGTGTCCGGCAAGCCGTTCCACACCTACGTCCGCGACCACATCTTCGCCCCGGCCGGGATGCACCGTTCCGCCTACTACACCAGGCCCGAATGGCTGCGCGACGAACGGATCGCCCACCCCTACATCCTGCGGGCCGACGGGTCGCGTGTGGACGGTGTGCGTCACCTCGGCAAGGGCGCGGTGCTCGGCGGCGCGCCCGGCTCGACCTCCGCCAGGGCGTTCATCGGATCCGGTGGGGGCAACGGGTTCGCCTCGGCGCCGGACCTGGTTTCGTTCGCCCGCGCGCTGCGCGAAGGCAAGCTGCTCGGCCGCGCCTACCACGAGCTCTACATCAATGGGAAGGTCAGCGCGGCCCCGATGGGACCGCCGGATCCCTTGCGCGGTGAGGGTTTCCACGCCTACGGGCCGATCGCCGCGCTGTACCGCGGGCAGCGGGTGCTCGGGCACAGCGGTGGTATCGCGGGCGGCAGCACCAACTGGTCGAGCTACCTCGACCGCGACTGGACCGCGGTGATCCTCTGCAACTACGACCTCGACGTGGAGGCGATCATCGCGCGGGAGCGGGCGGCGATTTCGGGTTAGCAACCCCAGTTCCGGGTTCTGTGGTGAGCAACCCCTGTTGCGCCGATCGCACCTTGATCAGCGGTCAACAGGGCGGTTCACTTCCGGCACCAGTGCTGACCGGCCGCGGAGGAACCCCGATGACCCAGCCCACGCCACTGTCCGATGCCGAACTCACCGGGGCACCGCCGAAACCGTGGCGGCTGGTGCTGCTCTCCGGCCTGGCCGGCGTGGTGCTCGCCGTGCTGTGGTCCCCGCACCTGGTGGACAAGGTGATCGCGGGCGGGATCGCCGGGCCGATCTTCGGTGAGGACCTCGCCGGGGTGACCATCTCCGGTTCGGGCATGGCCATCGCGTTCGCCTTCGTCACCGGCATCGCGGGCATGTTCACCGCGTGCAACGTGGCCGTGTTCAGCGCGCTGGCCCCGCTGGCCGCGCAGCCCGGCGACCACCGCAGCCGCCTGCTGGCGATGCTGCGCCCGATCGGCCTGCTGCTCTTCGGCGCGGTGGTGGTCTCCGGGCTCTACGGGGCGATCGGTGTGCTGTTCAGCGACGGCATGCCGCAGCTGTCCTCGGCGCGGCTCGGCGACCCGGAGACCGGCCTGCCGGTGCGCATCCTGCAGGCCGGGATCGTCTTCGGAATCATCGGCCTGATCATGCTGTGGCGCGGGCTGAGCTACGCCGGGATCGCCCGCAACCCGCTGGCCGGCCTCTTCGCCCGCCGCCCCGGGTCCGAACTGGTCTTCCTCGGCGGGCTGATGGGCGCGTTCCTGATCGGCAGGCCGTACCCGCCGTTCCGCAAGCTGTACGAGTACGCCGCCTCCACCGACAACCCGCTGCTCGGCTTCCTGACCTTCGCGCTGCAGTCCGCGGGCAACATCGCCGGGGTCGCCGTGTTGTTCCTGATCGTCATGCTGGCCACCCGCGGCCGCTTCCAGCGCTGGCTGACCCGCTCACCCGGCCGCGCGGCCCGCGTCTCCGCCGCCGCCTTCATCCTGGTCGGCACGTTCTTCGTCTTCTACTGGACGGTCAAGCTGGGCTACCGCGCCGGCGTCCTGTGGTGGCCGAACATGCCGTACAACTCCTGAAGGGGCTCGTTAGGGTGGGCGGGTGTTCCGCATCTTGTTCTACCGGCCGGAGATCCCTCCCAACACCGGCAACGCCATCCGGCTCGCGGCGAACACCGGGTGCGAACTGCACCTGGTGGAGCCGCTCGGCTTCAACTTCGAGGAGAACCACCTGCGCCGCGCCGGGTTGGACTACCACGACCTGGCGGTGGTGCGGGTGCACCCCGATCTGGCGTCGGCGTGGGCCGCGCTGCTGCCCGCGAAGGTGTACGCCTTCACCACCGCGGGCAGCAAGCGCCACACCGAGGTCGCCTACTCCCCCGGTGACGTGCTGATGTTCGGGCCGGAGTCGGCCGGGCTACCGCCGGAGGTGCGCGACGCCCCGGAGGTCACCGACCGCGTCCGCCTGCCGATGCGACCGGCGAACCGCTCGCTGAACCTGGCCAACAGCGCCGCCGTCTCGGTCTACGAAGCCTGGCGCCAGCACGACTTCGCCGGCGCGTCCTAAGCGGACACCGGGGTGTCCCAGTCGAGGTGGTGCTCGTAGATCCACCGGCTCGGGTCGGCGCCGGTGCGGGCCATGCGCTTCATCGCCACGCTCATGATCAGGTCGCGGGGCAGCCGGGCGATGGGGCCGAGCGCCTTCCAGCCGCCCGTCCGGTTGCCCTGCTCGACCACGCGCTCCACCCGCTCGCGGCGCAGGCCCTCGTAGGCGGCGAACGCGTCCGCGACGGACGTGCTGTCCCGCAGGCACTTGGCCAGCACCACGGTGTCCTCGATGGCCATGGCCGCGCCCTGCCCGATCGACGGCGCGGTGGCGTGGGCGGCGTCGCCGACGATGATCATCCGGTCGCGGTGCCACCGCGGCACGGTGGGCAGGTCGTAGGTGTTCCACCCGGCGAACACCCGGTCGGTGGCCTCGACGATGGCCGCGGCGGGCCCGCGGTCGCGCCGGAACAACCCGGTCAGGCGGGTGCGCCACTGCTCCGGGGTGATCGCGGCCAGCTCCGCCGGGGTGGGCTCGGCGGGGTACGCCGGGTTCGCCACCCACCAGACCTCGCCGTCCGGGTGCACGGTGTAGGCGAAGAAGCAGCGCCTGCCGAAGATCGCGTTCATCACGCCCGGCTCGGCACCGGTCTCGACCCCGCGGGCGTAGCCGCCGGTGTTGAGCAGTCCGGCGTACCGCGCGCCCGGAGCGTCCGGGGCGATGATCTCGCGGGTGCGTGACCGCAGGCCGTCCGCGCCGATCAGCAGGCCAGCCTCGGCCGTGGTGCCGTCGGCGAACCGCGCCCGGACGCCGTCGCCGGTGCTTTCGGCGTCGACGAGCCGCTTACCGTATTCGACGCGCACGCCACGGCGAACGGCTTCCTCCCGCAGCGCGCGGTACAGGTCGGCCCGCTTGACCGTGCGGCTGACCGTGCCGTCCGAAAGCGCCGTGCCGTAGGGCAACTCGCCGAGCTTCCGGCCGGAGCCACTGGTGATCGCCATTCTCGGGGTGTCGAACCCGAGTTCGCCGACGTCCATCCCCAGCGCGCGCAGCGCGTCGAGGGCGTTCACCGCCAGGGTCAGGAAGACCCCCGCGTTGTCGGCGCCGCGGTCGTACGCCTCGTAGATGACGGAGTCGATACCCGCCCGGTTCAGGGCGACCGCGCTCGCCGCTCCCGCGACACCGCCGCCGATGATCATCGCTGTATATGCCATAAACTGGAGTTTATAGCATATATTCGTAGCCATGAACGATCAGCTGCCCGCCGCACTCGAACTGCTCTGGGCCCGGCCGGGCGATCCGGCACGGAAACCGGAGGAGGGACTGAGCCTGCCCCGCATCGTGCGCACAGCGGTGGAACTGGCCGACGAAAACGGACTCGGCGCGGTGTCGATGGCGAAGATCGCCGACCGGCTCGGCTTCACCGCGATGTCGCTGTACCGGCACGTGAAGAGCAAGGACGAGATCCTGCTGCTGATGCTGGACTCGGTCGCCACCGTGCCACCGGAACTGGACGACCCCGGCGACGACTGGCGACTCGGCCTGCAGCGCTGGGCCCGCGCGCAGTGGACGATGCTGCGGGCGCACGCGTGGATCCCGCACCTGCCCATCACCGGGCCGCCGATCACCCCGAACCAGCTGGCGTGGACCGATCGTGCCCTGCGCGCGCTGCGCGGCACCGGGCTCACCGAAGCCGACAAGACCGGGGTGGTGCTGCTGATCGCCGGTCACCTGCTCACCAGCGCCCGGATGAGCGCCGAACTCGGCACGGCCGCGTCAAGCGAATCGATCGCCGCGCACAGCGGCCTGCTCGGCGAACTCGTCGACGCACCACGGTTTCCCGCCCTGCGCGCGGCGATCGACGCGGGCGCGTTCGACTACCCGGCGGAGACACCGGAGCAGGAGCGGGAATTCGGCTACGCGTTCGGCCTCGACCGCATCCTCGACGGCGTGGCGGCGCTCATCCGGCACCGGGCCGGATGAGCGCGCACCCCGAAAGCTACGGCAGGCGCTGGCCGATCAGCAGGGAACTGCCGACCCCGGCGAAGAGCACCAGGGTGCCCAGGACCACCCACGGCCTGCTCGCGTCGGCGTCCTTGGTCTCGTAGCCGATCTGCTCGCCGAGGTTGGCGTAGACCTGCTTGAGTTCCTCGGCGGTCGCCGCCTTGTAGAACTCGCCACCGGAGAGCTTGGCGATCTCCCGCATGGACTCGTCGTCGACCTCGACGGGGACCTGCTCGCCTTCGATCTCGACGGTGCCCTGCGAGGTGCCGAACGAGATGCTGGAGATCGGCACCTGCGCCTGCCGCGCGGCCTGCGCGGCGGTGAACCCGCCCCGCGGTCCGTACGGGTCGTCGGTCGGCACGGTCTGCTTGCCGTCGGTCATCAGCACGATGCGCGCCGGCGGCGGGCCCTCGGCACCCGCGATCACCGACGAGAAGCCCTCGATCGACTGCAGCGCCGCGAACACGCCCTCACCGGTCGCGGTGGACTGGGCGAGCTTGAGGTTGTCGATCGACTTGACCACGTTGACCCGCTCGGTGGTCGGCGCCACCAGCACGGTCGCCGTTCCCGCGAAGGAGATCAGGCCCAGGTTCACCCCCGGGGTCAGCCCCTGGGCGAACGAGCGCGCCGCCTCCTGCGCCGCCTTGATCCGGCTCGGCGCGACGTCGGTGGCCTCCATCGACAGCGACACGTCGATCACCAGCATCACCGTGGCACGGTTGCGCGGCACCTTCGCCTCGGCGGTCGGCCCGGCCAGCGCCACGGTGAGCAGGATCAGCGCCACGGTGATCAGCGCGGCGGGCACGTGCCGGATCCGGCGCTCGCTCCTGGGCGCCACCTTCTCCAGCAGTTCGAGATTGGAAAAGCGCAGCGTGCGGCGCCGCCGCAGGCGCTGGACCACCACGTACCCGGCCACCACCCCGGCCACCGCGATCAGCAGCAGGAACCACCACGGCGCGGCGAATCCGGTCAAGCTCATGCGACACCTCCCGACCATCCGCGCTTGCGGGCCACCACGAAGCGGACCATGTCCGCGATCCAGTCCGAATCGGTGCGCAGCACCAGGTGCCCGGCCCCGGCGCGCCGGATCCCGGCGGCCACCTCGGCCCGGTGCGCCCGTGAGGCGGCACCGAACTCCTTGCGCAGCAACGGGGTGGCGTGCACCTCGCGCTGCCGCCCCGACTCCGGGTCGGCCAGCACCACGGTGCCCACCTCCGGCAGGTCGAGGTCACGCGGGTCGAGCACCTCGACCGCGATCAGCTCGTGCCGCGCGGACAACCCGCGCAGCGGCCGCTGCCATTCCATGCCACCGAGGAAGTCCGAGATCACCACGACCAGCCCGCGCCGCCGGGGCGGCCGCCTCAACTGCTCGATCGCGGCGGGCAGATCACCCCGGGTGCCCTCCCCCGCACGCGGGGTTTCCGCCACCTTGCGGACCAGCCCACGCGCGTGGGCCAGGCCGCCGCGGGCCGGGATGCGCGCGGTCTGCGCGCCGGTGGAGATGATCGCGCCGATCCGGTTGCCCCCGCCCCCGGTCAGGTGCGCGAGCGCGGCCATCGCGCAGACCACCAGGTCGCGCTTCTCGCACAGCGCGGTGCCGAAGTCCAGGCTGGCCGAGAGGTCGGCCACCACCCAGGTCTCCAGTTCGCGGTCCGCCACGGTCTCCCGGATGTGCGGCACCGTGGTGCGCGCGGTGACCGCCCAGTCCATCCGGCGCACGTCGTCACCGGGCTGGTACGGCCGCGCCTCCCCCGGCTCGGAGCCGGGGCCGGGGACCAGGCCGAGGTGGTTGCCCTGCATCAGCCCGTCGAGCCGCCGCCGCACGTCGAGTTCGAGCGTGCGCAACCCGGCCTCGAGCCGGTCGCCCCGCAGGACCGGTGGCGCCCAGCGGGGTCGTTCGTCCTTGGTGTCCTTCGCCGAAAACATCTACCTCGCCGCTTACCTGACCGGCGCGCCCGCCGGCACCGGCTGCTGCGGCCCCTGCGGACCCTGCGGCCGGGCCGAGACCTGCGGCAGCGGCACGGTCTGCAGCACCCGGGTGATGATGTGGTCGAGCGGGACCCCGTCGGCCAGCGCGTCGTAGGACAGCACCAGCCGGTGGCGCAGCACGTCCGGCACCACGTCGACCACGTCCTGCGGCAGCACGTAGTCACGGCCGCGGACCAGCGCGAGCGCCCGCGAAGCGGCGATGATGCCGAGGCTGGCGCGCGGGGAGGCGCCGTAGGACACCCAGCCCGCCACGTCGGTGAGGCCGTGCTCGGCCGGGGTGCGGGTGGTCAGCACCAGCCGCACCACGTAGTCGACCAGCGCGTGGTGCACGAAGACCTGCGAGGCCACGCCCTGCAGGCGGACCAGCTCGGCCGGGCTGAGCACCTCGTGCGGCTCCGGCGGGGTCACGCCCATCCGGTAGACGATCTCGCGCTCCTCCTCGGCCGTGGGGTACTCCACCACGATCTTGAACAGGAACCGGTCGCGCTGGGCCTCGGGCAGCGGGTAGACGCCCTCGTTCTCGATCGGGTTCTGGGTGGCCAGCACCAGGAACGGGTCGGGCATCGGGAAGGTCTTGCCGCCGATGGACACGTGCCGCTCGGCCATCACCTCGAGCATCGCCGACTGCACCTTGGCCGGCGCGCGGTTGATCTCGTCGGCGAGCACGAAGTTCGCCACCACCGGGCCGAGTTCGACGTCGAACCGCTCGGCGCCCTGGCGGTAGATGCGGGTGCCGAGGATGTCGGCGGGCACCAGGTCGGGGGTGAACTGCACGCGGGAGAAGGACCCGCCGACCACCCGCGCGAAGGTCTCCACGGCGAGCGTCTTCGCCACGCCCGGCACGCCTTCGAGCAGCAGGTGCCCCTTCGCCAGCAGGCCCACCAGCACGCGCTCGACCAGCCGGTCCTGCCCGACGATGATCCGCTTCACCTCGAACACGGTGCGCTCCAGCAACTGGGCGTCCCGCGCGGGGGTGCCGGGTTGCTGACCGGGCACGCCTTCGGCGTAGCCGGGATCGGTCACGGGTGCCTCCTCGACAAGGGTTCTTCTGCAGATGGTGCCGCCACCGTAGTCAACCGGCGTCCCGGTATGACGGCTGTGAAGACGCGATCACCGCGAGCGGCGCAGCCGGTCCAGGTCCTCGGGGGTGTCCACGTCGGCCGCCTCCCCCGCCACCGCGGGTACCTCCACAATGGACAAACCGGTCAGGGTCCGGCGCAGGGCGGCACCGGCGGGTTCGGGCGGGATCGCCGCCCGCAGCGCACCGGCGCGCCACACCCCGGTCAGCCATTGGCGGTGGCCGTCCGCGACCAGCAGGGCACCGTCCGCGTCACCACGGGCGCGGCGCAGGCGGTCCACTGTGGACGAGGTGAGCCCGGTCAGGTCCGCCGCCAGCAGGGCGATCTCGGTCGCCTCGGGCAGCAGGGCGAGCCCGGCGGCGAGCGCCGCCACGGGACCACCGCCCGGCGGTTGCTCCCTGGTCCAGCGCACGGCGGGCAGGCCGGGTCGAGGCGGGCCGACGACGACCGCGGCGGCCCCGCCGAGCGCGTCGAGCACACCCGCGAGCAGCGGCCTGCCACCCACCTCGAGCATGGGTTTGTCCACGCCCCCCAACCGCCGGGCTTCGCCACCGGCGAGCACTATTCCGGCGAACACCGGCTCAGGATGCCACGTACCGCTTCGGCGCGCGCCAGGCCCAGGCCCGCCCGGTCAGTTCCCGGAACCGTTCCGGGTCGACCCTGGCCAGGTCGACCTCGAGCAGCAGCCGCTGCTGCCGGACGAGTCCGCTGAACACCGACGGCTCCTCCTCGACCGCCGCGCGGACGTCGGCTTCCTTGAGGTGGAGCAGGGCGCGGGTGCCGTCGGCGACCACCGCGGCGAAGGTGCGGCGCCGGATCTGGAAGCTCAGTGCCGCCCCTTCGGCCACCTCGGTGACCTCGGGCAGCGCCAGGGCGATCCGGCGCACGTCTGCTGGTTCGAGCATGGTCCTCTCCGTCCGGACTCGGGGTTCTCACCCGAACGTCGAACGGGAAGGCGCCGAATCGACCTCAGCCGATGAGGCGGGTCGCGTAGGGCATGATGCCGCCGTAGCGCACCGGCGAGACCTTGACCACCGAGCCGGAGTGCGGTGCCTCGATCATCTGGCCGTTGCCCAGGTAGAGCGCCACGTGGTGGATCCGGCCGCCGCCGCGGCCCCAGAACAGCATGTCGCCGCGGCGCATCTGCGACAGCGGCACCTTCCGCCCGGCGTTGTACTGGTACCCGCTGTAGTGCGGCAGCCCCTTCACCCCGGCGAAGGCGTAGATCATCAGCCCCGAGCAGTCGAAACCGATCTTGCGGTAGTCGCCGTGCGCGTCGGCCACGCCGCCGTCGCGGATGCCGCGGGTGGGCCCGCTCTGGTTCCCGCCGCCCCAGGCGTAGACCACGCCCAGCTGCGACATCGCCCGCGCGATCACCGCCTCGACCGTGCGCCCGGCCGGTCCGGACGGCGCCGACGGCTTGCCCGCCGAGCCGTTGTCCTTGGTCCCGCCAGGGCTCGGCCGGGCCATCGCCGCCTGGCGTGCCTGCTCCTCTTCTTCGGCGCGCTTCTGCGCCTGCCAGTCCTCGTACCGCTGGCGCTGCCCCTCCAGCCCGCTGACCCGGGACTGCGCGTCGTAGAGCCGCCGCTCGACGTCCGCCTTCTCCGATTCGAGCCGTCCGTTGGCCGCCGCCTGGTCCTGCTGGGCCCGGACCGCTTCGTTCTGCGCGGCGTCGGCGGTGCCCTTCGCCCGCTCGGCAGCCTCCTGCTTCTCCCTGGCGACCTCGAGCTTCTTGCGCGCCTCGGCGTCCTTGTTGGATTTGCCGGTCTGCGCGCGCTGCATGCCCTCGAGCGCGTCGACCTGGCTGCCGCCGACCGCGTCGAGCAGCTGGGCGCGGGCGAGCAGGTCCTGGGGGCTGTCCGAACCGATGTACGCCGAGACCGAGCCGATCCGGCTGCCCTGCTGGTAGCTGGCGCCGACGAACCGGTCGAGGTCGGCACGTGCCCTCTCCACCTCGGACGCGGCGGCGTCGGCCTCGGCGCCCGCCGAGTCGGCGTCGCGCTGGGCCACGCTCGCCTCGTCCTGCGCTGTCTCCATGTCGACGCGAGCCTTGTTCGCGTCCTCCATCTTGAGCTCGACCTCGGCCTGCAGCTCGCCCAGCTCGGCCTCGGCCTCGGCGAGCTGGTTGGTCAGCCTGCCCACCTCGCCCGCCTTCGCGTCGGCGTCCTGACGGCTGCTGCCGATCTCGGAGTCGCTGGGGTTCGGCGGCGGTGGCGGCACGGCCACCGCGGTGCCGGTTCCGCCCAGCAGAAGGATCACGATGAGTGAGCCCACGGTGGCCCAGCCCGTCCGCACACGCTCGCCACGCCGCACCCGCCACCTCCGTCTGTCCTCAACCGACACCGGTTGACCTGCGACAACACCGGTCCTGGCCAGCACTGTGCCACCTGCACCCCATGATGACCACCAGTCACACGCCCAACACCGGCCTCGTTGACCACATTTCCCCCGATCCGGGGACGCGCGGCGGGCGAACCGAGCACCCCCGCCGCGCGTCCAAGCGGCACCGACCGCGAACCGAGGAGACGAAACCGTGCCGAACCGCCCGACGGCCACCCGCTCGATGGCCACCAAGGTGCTGGCCGCCTCCGCCGCCACGGGCCTCGTGCTCGCCGTGGTGGGCAGCTTCCTCAGCTGGTTCCGGTCGGGGTCGGTGAACCGCAGCAGCTACCAGCTGGTCGGCCTGATCGACCGCTTCGACCTCACCGGCAACCCGTTCGTCTTGCTCGCGCTGCGGGTGTGGATCGTGGTGCCGCTGCTGGCCGCCACCGCGATCGCCATGCTGGTGCTCGGGCTCACCCGCACCGGTGCCGCGCTGACCGTGGTGCTCGCGATATTCGTGGGAACCGCGGCGGGGTTCGCCGCCGTCCAAGGCGGTGATGAAGGCGGGCCCATCGGCGTAACACCATTGGGGCCCGTCACGACTACCATCGGCACGCTGGTCGCCGTTATCGGGGCGCTCGGCGCGGTCGCCGTGTCACTGCGATCGCGCGGGCACGACGGCCAGGCACAACGGAATCGAGGGGTCTCGTGACCAGTCCAGGACAGGGTGGCCAGTGGCCGCAGCAGGGTGGCGAAGGGCAGCAGGGCGGTCAGGAGTACCCGCAGCAGTACCCGCCGACGGCGCAGCAGTACTACCCGCACACCGGTGAGCAACAACAGCAGCAGTACGGCCAGCAGTACGCCCCGCAGACCGGGCCGCAGTACGCACAGCAGGGCCAGTACCAGCAGCAGTACTCCCAGGAGCAGCAGTACTACGCCCAGCAGCAGGGCACCGGCGGCTACCCGGTCCAGCCCGTCGGACCTGCCGGACCTGCCGGACCCGGCGCACCCAAGAGCCGCAAGGGCCTGATCCTCGGCCTGGTGATCGCGCTCGTGGTGGCCGTCGGCGGCGGGGTCACCTGGTTCGCGCTCTCGCAGAGCTCCTCCGGTGGCGCGGAGACGCCGACGCTGGCGGCGCAGAACCTGGCGAACACCATCGGCTCCGGTGACGTGGTCGGCCTGCTCAGCACGCTCGCCCCGGCCGAGGCCTCGTTGTTCACCGACCCGATCGAAGAGGTGGCCGCCGAGCTCAAGCGGCTGGAGATCGTCCGCCAGGAGGCCGACCCCCAGGCGCTGTCCGGCATGGAGATCAAGACCGAGGGCCTGGTCTTCGACGAGAGCCAGTCCCAGCAGGTCAACGACCACCTGACGATCACCAAGCTGACCGCGGGCAAGATCACCGTCACCGCGGACTTCTCCAAGATCCCGCTGACCAAGGAGTTCCTCGACGCCGCGCTGAGCTCGGACGACGTGCCCACCGGCCCGGAGACCGAGACCATCGACATCGCCGAAGAGGTCCGCAAGAACAAGGGCGAGCCGGTGCGGATCGCCACGGTCAAGGTCGACGACGCCTGGTACCCCAGCCTGCTCTACACGATCGCCGACTACGCGCTGCTGGAGGAGAAGACCGCGTGGCCCGCGCAGGGCATCGCGGCCAACGGCGCCGCCAGCTCGAACGACGCGGTCAAGGAACTGCTGCAGGCCGCGCTCGACGCCGACATCAAGCGGGTCATCGAACTGCTGCCGCCGGACGAGATGGGCGCGCTGCAGGACGCCGGCCCGGCGATCCTCGACGCGGCGGGCCGCGAAAAGCCCAGCGGGGCGAAGGTGCTCAAGCTGGAGACCGAGAGCAGCAGCGTCGGCGGGGGCACCCGCGCCACGCTCACCGCGCTCGAGATGCAGGGCCCCGACGGCGAGGACTTCAAGCTGAGCAAGGACGCCGACTGCTACTCGATGACCATGGAGGGCCGCACCGAGCGCATGTGCGCCTCGGAACTGGCCGACCTGGTCGAAAGCGAGTCGGACAGCTCCATGCCGCCCGCGGTCAGGCAGGCGCTGACCAGCCTCGGCACCGGCATCCTCAAGCAGGGCGTCGGCGTGATCACCACCGAGGTCTCCGGCAAGCACTACGTCAGCCCGATCCGCACGCTGAGCGAGCAGGGCATGACGGTCCTGCGCAGCCTGCAGCCGGGTGACATCAAGGCGCTGCTCGAACTGGCGAACTGAGACCTCCCGCGCGTCCGCGCCGAGAAGGCCCCCGCGAACTTTCGCGGGGGCCTTTTTCGCGCGCCACCGGCGTGGCGGCTTGAATCGAAAACAGGACAAGCGTACTGTTTGTCACGGGCACCGATGCCAGCCTGCTGCTGCGGACGCGGCGTCGGTGCGCAAGACTCGGCGGTGGTCCACCCGAACGACCGCACCGAACACACCGAACTGACCCGGGACGACTTTCCACAGGTCCGTCCATGCCCATGGAGTTAGACGTGACTGCACCAGCCAGCAAGGACAGCTTCGGCGCGCGTGACACGCTGAAGGTCGGCGACGCCTCGTACGAGATCTTCCGACTGGACAAGGTCGACGGCTCGAAGCGCCTGCCCTACAGCCTGAAGATCCTCCTGGAGAACCTGCTCCGCACCGAGGACGGCGCGAACATCACCGCCGACCACATCCGGGCGCTCGGCGGCTGGGACGCGAAGGCGGATCCGTCGACCGAGATCCAGTTCACCCCCGCCCGCGTGATCATGCAGGACTTCACCGGCGTGCCCTGCGTGGTCGACCTGGCCACCATGCGCGAGGCGGTCACCGACCTCGGCGGCGACCCGGACAAGGTCAACCCGCTCGCCCCCGCCGAGCTGGTGATCGACCACTCGGTGATCATCGACGTGTTCGGCACCGCCGACTCCTTCGAGCGCAACGTCGAGTTCGAGTACCAGCGCAACCGCGAGCGCTACCAGTTCCTGCGCTGGGGCCAGGGCGCCTTCGACGAGTTCAAGGTGGTGCCCCCGGGCACCGGCATCGTGCACCAGGTCAACATCGAGCACCTGGCGCGCACGGTGATGGCCCGCAACGGCCAGGCCTACCCCGACTCCTGCGTCGGCACCGACTCGCACACCACCATGGTCAACGGCCTCGGCGTGCTGGGCTGGGGCGTCGGCGGCATCGAGGCCGAGGCGGCCATGCTGGGCCAGTCGGTCTCCATGCTCATCCCGCGCGTGGTCGGCTTCAAGCTCACCGGTGAGATCCCGGCCGGGGTGACCGCCACCGACGTGGTGCTCACCATCACCGAGATGCTGCGCCGCCACGGCGTGGTCGGCAAGTTCGTCGAGTTCTACGGCCAGAGCGTGGCCGAGGTGCCGCTGGCCAACCGCGCCACCATCGGCAACATGAGCCCGGAGTTCGGCTCCACCGCGGCGATCTTCCCGATCGACGAAGAGACCGTGCGCTACCTCAAGCTGACCGGCCGCTCGGCCGAGCAGGTCGCGCTGGTCGAGGCCTACGCCAAGGAGCAGGGCCTCTGGCACGACCCGTCGCGCGAGGCGGAGTACTCCGAGTACATCGAGCTGGACCTGTCCACCGTGGTGCCCTCGATCGCCGGCCCGAAGCGCCCGCAGGACCGCATCGAGCTGACCGACGCGAAGTCCGCCTTCCGCAAGTCGGTGCACGACTACGTCAACGGCGAGATGGAGACCCCGCACACCAACGTCGACGAGGCGGTCGAAGAGTCCTTCCCGGCCAGCGACCCGGGCGCGCTGTCCTTCGCCGACGAGGACGCGGTGGACCTGCAGTCCGCGGCGGACGGCGCCACCGGGCGGCCGAGCAACCCGGTGCGGGTCAAGTCCGACGACCGCGGTGAGTTCGTGCTCGACCACGGCGCCGTGGTGATCGCCTCGATCACCTCCTGCACCAACACCTCCAACCCGTCGGTGATGCTGGGCGCGGCCCTGCTCGCCCGCAACGCGGTGGAGAAGGGCCTGACCGTCAAGCCGTGGGTCAAGACCTCGATGGCGCCCGGTTCCCAGGTCGTCACCGACTACTACGAGAAGGCCGGGCTCTGGCCGTACCTGGAGAAGCTCGGGTACCACCTGGTCGGCTACGGCTGCACCACCTGCATCGGCAACTCGGGCCCGCTGCCGGAGGACGTCTCCGCGGCGGTCAACGAGAACGACCTGACCGTGGTGTCGGTGCTCTCGGGCAACCGGAACTTCGAGGGCCGGATCAACCCGGACGTCAAGATGAACTACCTGGCCTCGCCGCCGCTGGTGATCGCCTACGCGCTGGCCGGCACGATGGACTTCGACTTCGAGTCGCAGCCGCTGGGCCAGGACGGCGACGGCAACGACGTGTTCCTCAAGGACATCTGGCCCTCCACGCAGGAGATCCAGCAGACCATCGACTCGGCGATCACCCAGGAGATGTTCACCAAGGACTACGCCGACGTGTTCGACGGCGGTGACCGGTGGAAGTCGCTGCCCACCCCGGAGGGCAAGACCTTCGACTGGGACGCGGAGTCCACCTACGTGCGGAAGCCGCCGTACTTCGACGGCATGACCGCCGAGCCCGCGCCGGTCACCGACATCTCCGGTGCGCGCGTGCTGGCGAAGCTGGGCGACTCGGTCACCACCGACCACATCTCCCCCGCCGGCGCGATCAAGCCGGGCACCCCGGCCGCGGAGTACCTCACCGAGCACGGCGTGGAGAAGAAGGACTTCAACTCCTACGGTTCCCGGCGCGGGAACCACGAGGTGATGATCCGCGGCACCTTCGCCAACATCCGGCTGCGCAACCAGCTGCTGGACGACGTGCAGGGCGGCTACACCCGCGACTTCACCCAGGAGGGCGCGCCGCAGGCGTTCATCTACGACGCGGCGCAGAACTACGCGGCGGCGGGCACCCCGCTGGTCGTGCTGGGCGGCAAGGAGTACGGCTCCGGCTCGTCGCGTGACTGGGCGGCCAAGGGCACCTCGCTGCTGGGCGTGCGCGCGGTGATCACCGAGTCGTTCGAGCGCATCCACCGGTCGAACCTGATCGGCATGGGCGTGATCCCGCTGCAGTTCCCCGAAGGCGAGTCGGCCTCCTCGCTCGGCCTCGACGGCACGGAGACCTTCGACATCGCGGGCATCACCAAGCTGAACGACGGTGAGACCCCGCGTACGGTCAAGGTCACCGCCACCAAGCAGGACGGCACGAAGGTGGAGTTCGACGCGGTCGTCCGCATCGACACCCCGGGTGAAGCCGACTACTACCGCAACGGCGGCATCCTGCAGTACGTGCTGCGCAAAATGACCGCCTGAGCCACTTCCTGACAAATGCCATGAGTGGGGCATTACTTGCATTCAACGCGAGTAATGCCCCACTCATGGCATTCAGGGGTGCTGCCCCGAGCCCGCAAATGTGGAACTTGCTGCGGGCACGTGGAACTCGGCTACCCGAGTGCGGAACTCGGCCGCTGGAAATGTGGGACTCGGCCGCCCGAACGTAGAACTCGGCCGCTGGAACGTGGATCTCAGCTGCCTGAATGCGGGGTTCGGCTATCTGGATGCGGGCTCAGCTACCTGAGCGTGGGACTCGCCTGCCCGAATGTGGAACTCGGCTGCGGGAACGTGGAACTCGGCTGCCTGAATGCGGAACTCGGCTGCCCGAATGCGGGGTTCGGCTACCTGAGTGTGGAACTCGGCTGTGTGAGTGTGGGGGTCGAGGGCACGAATGTGGCGGTGGGGTGGAGGGGGTCCCGAGGGCCACATTCGTGCCGGTGGGGGGGTCAGTCCGGGCGGCGGTCCATGGTGTGGCCCAGGGCTCGCAGGCCGACGTTGACCAGCACCACCACGGCGGCACCGGCGGCCGCGACCCCGTAGAGCCCGGCTCCGGCGAGCGCGCCCACCGCGGCCGAGCACCAGAGGGTGGCCGCGGTGTTGAGGCCGTGGACGTTCGCGCCGTCGCGCAGGATCACCCCGGCACCGAGGAACCCGATGCCGGAGACGATCTGCGCGGCGACCCTGGTCGGGTCGGCGTTGCCGAGCCCGTCGAACCCGTGTGCCGAGAGCAGCACGAACAACGTCGAGCCGACCGCGACCAGCGTGTTGGTCCGCAGCCCGGCCATCCTGGCGCGGAACTGGCGCTCGAACCCGATGGCCGCGCCGAGGCCGACCCCGGTGCCGATGCGCAGCAGTACTTCGAAGTAGGTCATCACGACCCGCCTTTCCGGCGTGCGCACACAAACCGGACAGGACGGGAAGGGCTACCGCCGTGTCGCGCAGCGGGTGGCGGCGGTGCCGATCCCGCCAGGACTGTCCTCGGGCATGTGCCGCTCACCTCGCTTCCGTTTCGTGGCCCCGGCCGCCGGACGCGGCCCTTTGATCAGGGCTGATCGACTCTACACCCGGCCATGGGGCTGTCCGAGGCGGTGAGCCGGACGACACACCTTCGCGCGTCGCCCGGCTCGACCGCGGTTAGCTCGCCGCCAGCACCGGATCGAACGGGGCCACGTCCGGCTGGAAGACCAGTCCGGGCGGCGGCGCCTTTAGGTCGATCAGGTAGTCGGCGGCGACGTCGTCCACGCCCTGCGAGTCACCGAGGATGCAGTGCCCGTGCGCGTCGACCGAGACCAGCCGCGCGTTGCCGAGCTGGCCGGCCATCCGCCGGGAGAACTCGTACTGGGTGGCCGGGTCGTAGTAGTTGCCGACCACCAGCACCGGTGTCTCGGTCTTGGCGTTCCACGGCCCGGTGTAGGGCTCTTCCTCGCCGGGCCACACCGGGCAGGCCGCCGCGTCGGCGAACGCCTGCGACCGGCCGAAGGTGCGCGACTCCTTCTCCCACCGCGCGGCGATCTCGGGCAGCTTGCCCTGCTTGTGCTTGAACGCCTTGTCCGAGCAGTTCACCGCGAAGTACGAATCGTCCGCGGTGTACGGGGTGTCCGGCCGCACGTCGTACCGGTGCCGCGTGCTCGGCGCGGTCAGCGTGGGCAGGTCGGCCGCCGCCACGGCCTTCGTGGCCGGCGGGTGCAGCACCTCATACACCGACTGCAGGTTCTCGCCGAGCTCCGAGAACTCGGAGAAGTTGTACAGCGCGCTGCCGACCCCACCGGTGAACTCGTGGATGGTCAGCAAGCCACCGGCGGGCAGCGGGATCGGCTGCTTGCGGAGGTGTTCGCGGATCTCGTCGAACTTCTGCCGCGGATCGCCGGGGCTGAACGCGCACTTCGGCCCGGCTTCCTTGCACTCGGTGAGGAAGGCGCTCAGTGAGATTTCGAAGCCGCGCGCGCGTTCCCGGTCGTACTGCAGGCCGTCGCTCGTGCGCAGTTCCGGATCCACGTTGCCGTCCAGCACCAGCGCACGGGTGGTTTCCGGGAACATGTTCGCGTAGGTGGCGCCGATCAGCGTGCCGTAGGAGAAGCCGATGTAGGTCAGCTTCCGGTCTCCGGCCGCGGCGCGCAGCAGGTCGAGGTCACGGACCACGTCCCGAGTGGACATGTGGTCAAGCAGGCTGCTCGCGTTGCGGTCGCAGAAGCCGGCGTAGTCGCGGTAGGCGGCGAGCGAGTCCGACATCTCGGTCCGGGTGATCGGCACGGACACCTGCTTGGCGAACACCTCGGCCTCGTCCTCGGCGGTGGTGAAGCAGCGCAGCGGGTTGCTGCCGCCGACCCCGCGCGGGTCGAAGCCGACGAGGTCGAACCGGTCCAGCAGCTCCGGTTCGAGGAAGCGGTCCGCGCTGATCGGCATGCGCAGGCCCGAGCCGCCGGGTCCGCCGGGGTTGAGGAAGAGCGAACCGATCTTCGCCGCGGGCTGGCGGGCGTGCCGTCGCAGCAGCGAGATGTCGATGGTGCCGAGTGCGGCGTTGTCGTGGTCGATCGGCACCCGGTAGTAGGCGCAGCTGAAGTTCTGGTGCTGGGCGGGCGGCACGCCGACCAGCGTCGAGGCCGGGCACGCCGTCCAGTTGACCGGCGCGGTGGCCCCCACCGTCGCCGGTTCCGGTGCCCGCACCGGCGCGGCCCCGGCTGTCGCGGGCAGCCCGGCCACCGCGAACGCCGCCACCACCGCACCGGCGAGCACCTGTCTGCGCACCGGCCCTCCCGTGGAGTGGAACACGAGTCCTCCCTTCGCCGTCACCAGCGAGCGGAGGATGCCACGGGAGGGACCGGCGTGGCGCCGTCCGAATCGGTTAACTCATTTCCTGTCGGCCGCGGCCAGCGTCAGGCTGAAGAGGCCTTCGGCGTCGGTCCACCGCTCCGCCACGTCGAACCCGGCGGCGGCCAGTTCGGCGGCCAGGCCTTCCGGCCGGAACTTCGCCGAGATCTCGGTGCGCACGTGCTCACCCGCGGCGAAGCGGACCTCCACGTCGGCCCCCGGGATCCGGACGACCTGCTCTTCGGTGGCACGCAACCACATTTCGATCCATTCGTCCTCGGCGTTCCAGTGCGACACGTGCTCGAAGGCGTCGACGTCGAAATCGGCGCCGAGCCGCTCGTTGATCACGCGCAGCACGTTGCGGTTGAACTCGGCGGTCACGCCCGCGGCGTCGTCGTAGGCGCGTTCCAGCCGCTCGGGCTCCTTCACCAGGTCGGCCCCGAGCAGCAGCCACTCCCCCGGCTCCAGCACGTCGCGCACCGAGCGCAGGAACTTCGCGCGTTCGGCGGGCAGGAAGTTGCCGATGGTGCCACCGAGGAAGGCCACCACCCGCGGGGACCCGCCCGGCAGCAGGTCCAGGTGCTCGGTGAAGTCGCCGACCACGCCGCGCACGGCGAGCTTCGGGTACTCGGCGGCGATCGCCTCGGTGGCTTCGGCCAGCGCCGCGCCGGAAACGTCCAGTGGCACGAACGTTTCCAGCGTGCCGTGCGCGGTCAGCGCGTCGAGCAGCAAGCGGGTCTTCTCACTCGACCCCGACCCCAGCTCCACCAGGGTGCGCGCGCCGGTGGCCCGCGCGATCGCCGGGGCCTGGCCGGCGAGGATCTCCCGCTCGGCCCTGGTCGGGTAGTACTCGGGCAGTGCGGTGATCCTCTCGAACAGCTCACTGCCCGCCGCGTCGTAGAACCACTTGGGCGGCAGCCACTTGCGGGGTGCGCTCAGCCCGGCGCGCACGTCGGCGCGCAGGGCTTCGGTGACGTCGACCGGGCTGTGGTGCTCGGTGAGATCGGGTTCGCTCATGGCGGGTTTTCGCTCCTCAGCAGGGAATCGGGATGATCTCGACCTGACGGCCGCGGACGGTGATCGCGTGCCGTTCGGGCACCGGGGTCCAGCCCGGCCGGTCGTCGCAGGGTTCGGAGGCGACCACCACCCCGGTCTCGGTCACCACATAGGACAGTGCGTGGGTCCACGCGGTACCGACCAGCAGTTCGCCGTCGGTCAGCAGCAGGTTCAGCCGGGACCCGGGCGCGGCCGCCTCGACCTCGCCGACCAGTCCGGTCACCGCGCCCACCGGCTCGGCCCCGTCGCGCAGGCGGGCGGAGAGCACCGCCCACAGCAGCACCGAGTCGGTCGGCGCGGGAAGCCGCAGCAGGTCGGCCACCGGCAGCTTCTCCGCCAGCGACACCACCGACTCCGGCCAGTTCCGGACCAGGCCGTTGTGGCTGAACAGCCACCGTCCGTCGCCGAACGGCGCACAGGCCGCCTCGCTCACCGGCATGCCGGCGGTGCCGTTGCGCACCGCCGCGAGGAACGCCGTGGTGCGCAGGGAAGCGGCCAGCGGGCGCAGCCCCTCATCTGTCCACAATGGAGTATGACGCCGGTGCCGGAGCGGCTCGGCGGCCGCCCCGTACCAGCCAAGGCCGAAGCCGTCCGCGTTCACCGTGCCGCCGCCCCGCATGTCCGCCGGGGCGTACGACTGGTGCAGCAGTGAATGCGGCGCCTCGAACAGCAGCTCCGCCGGCGAGCAGGGCTCGCCGACATAACCCACGTGTCGGCACATCGCGCTCAGGCCCGCTCGCCGGTGGTCAGGTCCCTGGCACACCGGAACCCGGAGAAGATCTGCCGCCGGATCGGGTAGTCCCAGTTGCGGAAGGTGCCGCGGATCGCCGCGGCGTCCGTGCCGAACGACCCACCCCGCAGCACCTTGTGCCCCGGCCCGAAGAACACCTCCGAGTACTCGCGGTACGGGAACGCGCGGAAGCCCGGATAGCCGTGGAAGTCGCTGCTCGTCCACTCCCAGACGTCCCCGATCAGCTGGTGCACGCCCAGTGGCGAGGCACCGGCCGGGTACGCGCCCACCGGGGCCGGGCGCAGGTGCCGCTGCCCGAGGTTCGCGTGCTCGGCCGTCGGCTCCTCGTCACCCCACGGGAACCGGCGCGACCGGCCCGACACCGGGTCGAACCGGGCGGCCTTCTCCCACTCGGCCTCGGTCGGCAGCCGCTTGCCCGCCCAGGCCGCGTACGCGGCGGCCTCGTGGAAGGAAACGTGCACCACCGGCTCGTCCTCCGGGATGCGTTCGTGCACCCCGAACCGGACGCGCCACCACTGTCCGCCTTCGCGGCGCCAGAAACGCGGGGCGGCGATGTCGTGCTCGTTGCGGTACGCCCAGCCCTCCTCGCTCCACCAGCGCGGGTCGGCGTACCCGCCGCCGTCGAGGAATTCCAGGTAGGCGCCGTTGGTGACCGGCGTGGTGTCGATGGCGAAAGCGTCCACCGGGGTCTCGTGCGCGGGACGTTCGTTGTCCAGCGCCCACGGCTCGGCCGTGGTGCCCATGACGAACGCACCGGCCGGAACCACCACTTCGGACGGCAGCGCACCGGCGCGGCGGGGTGGCGGCGGCGGGGCGTGCAGCACCGGCTCACCGCGGCGCAACTGGTGCGTGGCCAGCATGGTCTCGTCGTGCTGCTGCTCGTGCTGGGTGATCATGCCGAAGGCGAACGCGTTGCGCTGCAACGCGTTCCCGTCGTCGAGCGGCGCCCTCTCCAGCACGTCGAAGGATTTGTCGCGGACTTCGCGGACGTAGGCGCGGGTTTCGGCGGGGCCGAGCAGCGGCAGGCCGGGGCGGTCCGCTCGCGCGTGCATGAAGGCGTCGTAGATTTCGTCGAGGGCCGGGCGCAGCGGCTCGCGGCCGCCCACGTCACGGACGAGCCAGAGTTCCTCCTGGCTGCCGATGTGCGCGAGATCCCAGACCAGGGGCGACATCAGCTTGGAGTGCTGGCGCACCAGGTCCTCGTCGTCGACGGCATCGGTCAGTGCGGTGCTGCGGGCTCGTGCCCTGGTGAGGGCTTCGGCGGTGTGCGCGCGCAGGTCCTGCGGGCTCAGGTTCAGCAGCGGGTTGTTCTCCGCGGTCGAGGTAGCCACGGGGGTTCACGCCCTTTCCTCTGGGGTAGGCGAAGCTGAGGGGGATGCGGCTCGGTGTTGCACGGCGTCGGCGATCCGGTCGATCACCGGCGGTGCCAGCCCGGTTTCGCCGAGTGCGGCGCAACCGAGGTCGGCCACGGCCTTGGCGGCCGCGGCGATGGCCGGGTCGGCGAGGCCGCGGCCGGCCGCGGCCTCCCAGGCACCGGCGACGGGTTCGCAGAGTTCGCGGGCCTTGTCCACTGTGGAGGGCCGGGCGAGCAGGGCGGCGAGCAGCGCGGTGGCGTCGAGCCAGCCCTGCGCCGGCTGGGCGTCCAGGTACCGGATCTCCAGGTACCCCTGCGGGCGCACCGGGGTGAACAGGGTGGTGAGGTGGTAGTCCAGATCGGCCACCGTGGGCGGGCCGAACACCCCGGCCTCACCCCGGCCTTCGATCCAGTCGGCGAAGGTGAACCGCACCGGCGCGTCCCACGGACCGTCCCGCCGCGGCACCACCATCACCGGCGTGTCCAGCATCCGCCGCCCCCAGTCCGCCGCGGGGTCCGGCGAGGCGGTGGCCGTGAAGGTGCGGGCCCGTTCGGTGGCCATCACCGCGAGCCAGCGAGCCGAGGCGGAGCCGGTGTCCTTTCCCGCGTGCACGCGGGAATTGGCGAACAGGGCCAGCAGCACCGGGCCCAGTTCGTGGACCGCGGCCCAGCGCGCGGGCAGGTGCTCGGCCTCGCCGGTGTCCACGCAGACCTGCAGCCCGGCCGTGCTGCACATCATCGTGGCACCACCGGGACCGTCCGGCGCGAAACGGCGTTCCATGGCGGCGTAGCGGGGGGTCTGCAGGATCCGGCGGGGGGCGCGATGGGCGTCGATGCCCGTGGCGCCCAGTTCCAGCCCGGACCGGGCGAGCAGTTCGGTGAAATAGGCGAGATCGGCGTCGACGACGCCGGCGAGATCGGCGAGGGATTCACTGGGGAGGGCCGAAAGCTCCACTTGGCCGCCGGGTTCGAGACTGACCGGCGAACCGCCCGGCAGCGGCGTGGCCGGGCTGCCGGGATCGAGCGTCACCGGGGTGTGCGGGCCGAGTGCCGCGGCCAGTTCCCCGGGGTCGAGCGGGCGGGACGGGTCGTCCCGGTGGTGCAGGGTGTACTCGAGCTCCACCCCGAGCAGTCTCGGCGGACCGTGCTTGAAGCACACCGACGCGACGTAGGCCTCACCCTCCGCGCGGTCGGAAACCACCCGCGCGGCGAGGTTACCCGTTGCGGGAGAAGGAAAATCTCTGACCGTCGTCATGCCACCTCCGAACTCGATGTCTAGTGGGATCACCAAGATTCGGACGCTACACGCGGGGTCCGACAATCGCAGCCGCCCACGGTGGCGGCGAGGTGAACGCGGGGCGCCGCAGCCGGGCGAAACGGGCGCGGGATCCGCACCAAAACCCCGATTCCGGGCGTGATCGCTACGCCATTCGAGCGAATCTGGCCGGGGTGGCGGCCGGTCAGGGAAGCGTGGTCTCCGTGGCCAGTCCGAGTTCGGCGGCGGCGGCGCGCACGGCGTGGATCACCAGCTGCAACGAGGGCCGCCGCAGCGCGGTGGTGCGGTAGGCGATGGACACCGTCCGCATCAGCGGGCTGGCCAGCGCGACCGTGTCCACACCGGGCGGTCGCAGCATCAGGCCGAGATCGGAGACCAGGGTGACGCCGAGTCCTTTCGCCACCATCGCCATCGCGGTGGCCTGCTCCTCCACCTCGTGGTCGATCTTCGGCTCGAACCCGTGGCGCCGGCAGGCGATCCGGATGGCCCGGCCGAAGTGGCTCTTCGGACTGGCCAGGATCCACGGCTGGTCCGCCAGTTCGAGCAGCGAGATGCTGGCGGCGGGGACGGTACCGGCCGGCACCGCGGCGTGCAGCCGTTCCACCGCCACCACCGCGCGTTCCAGCCCGGGGTCCCACGGCATCGGCGCGTCCGAGTAGTCGATGACGAAGGAGAAGTCGAGCGAACCGTCGCGGACCGCGTCCGCGGTCTCCTCCGGTGCCAGCTCACGCGTGCGCACCTTGATGCCGGGGTGCTCGGCGGCCAGCGCGGTCAGCGCGTGCGGGAGCAGCCCGGAAGCCACCGACGCCCACACCCCCGCGGTGAGCCGGACCGTCACCGACTCCTGGGCCTCCTCGAGCGCCAGTGCCGCGCGCTCGACCGCGCCGAGGATCTCCTCGGCGTGGGAGGTGAGCAGCTTGCCCAGCTCGGTCAGCTGGACGCGCCTGCCGAGCCGTTCGAACAGCTTGGCGCCGACGTCCCGTTCGAGCTGGGCCAGCTGCTGCGAAACGGCCGACGCCGTGTAGTGCAGTGCTCCGGCGGCGGCGGTGACGGTTCCCCGCCGATCCAGCTCCCGGAGCATCCGCAGTCTCTGCAACGAAAACTCCATACACAAACCCTAAACAAAACCGTGCACGATCCTTAACTGGACGCCCGGGCGCCCGGGGCTCACTCTGGACCCGGTAACCCGGAATGCGGCAACGCCCCAGCGCCTTCCTCGTCGCACGACCTTCCAGAACCGAAGCCACACCGGTGGAGTACCGCACCCGAGGGTGGGTCCAAACCGGTGTGTTCGCCGTGCACGCCGGAACCACCTGGGCCCGCCCGCTCGAGAAACAGCTTGGAGGTGGGTCGAGTGAGCACCCAGAACAGCACCGAACCGTTGCTGAGGTTGACCTGGACGGACCCGGTGACCGGTACTCGAGGATTTCTCGTGGTGCACACGCTCGTCTCCGGGCTGGCCACCGGTGGCACGCGGATGCGCCCCGGCTGCACGATGACCGAGGTCGAGGACCTGGCCAGGGGCATGGCGAACAAGACGGCCACGTTCAACCTGCCGGTCGGCGGCGCCAAGGGCGGCATCGACTTCGACCCGAAGGACCCGCGTGCCTTCGACGTGCTCAGCCGGTTCTGCTCGGCGATGCGCCCGTGGCTCGACGCGCACTGGGTGACCGCTGAAGACCTCGGCGTGCCGCAGCACCTGATCGACGAGGTGTTCGCGAGCCTCGGCCTCGAGCAGTCCTACCACGCGGCCATCTCGCGGGCCGCGGATCCGGCGCGCACCCTGCGCCGCGTGCAGACCGGGCTGAACGCACCGGTGCCGGGCGGCCTGCTGCTCGGCGACGTGGTCGGCGGGTACGGCGTCGCGCAGTCCTGCCTCGGCGTCGCGTCGGCATGGGGCTGGGACGCGGCCGAGACCACGGTGGCCATCCAGGGCGTCGGCACCATGGGCGGGGGCGCGGCCTGGTACCTGCACGAAGCGGGCATGCGGGTGACCGCCGTCGCCGACGCGGCAGGCACCCTGTACCACCCCGCGGGCCTGGACGTCCCCGCGTTGCTGGAGTCGCGCGACGCCTACGGGGAGATCGACCGCAGCCAGGTGGCGCCGGACGTGCAGCGGCTGCCGCGCGACGCGGTGCTCGGCATCGAGGCCGACATCTTCGTGCCTGCGGCGATCTCGTACGCAATCACCGAGGACAATGTGGAGCAGGTCGCGGCGAAGGTGGTCGTGGAAGCCGCGAACGCCGCCACCACCGAGGCCGCCGAAGCCACCCTGGTGCTGGCGGGCATCCCGGTGATCCCCGACTTCGTCGCCAACGCCGGTGCCGCCGCCTGGGCGTGGTGGCTGCTGCTGGGCGAGGTCGGCGCGGACCCGGCGGACTCGTTCCTGCGGCTGCGCACCGAGATGCAGTCGAAGGTGGCGCTGCTGCTGGCGCAGTGGAACACCGACCGCCGCCCGCCGCGCGAGACCGGCTGGGAACTCGCGGCGGCGAACCGGGTGGAACGGGCCGCCACCGAGCACCTGACCCCCGTGCTCACCATCCCGTAGTTCTCGTCGGGTCGGGGTTCAGCTACCCGAGCGTGGAGTTCAGCTGCCTGAACGTGGGGTTCGGGTGCCTGAACGTGGGACTCGCCTGAACGCACCTTTCGGGCGAGTCCCACACTCAGGCAGCTGAGTTCCACACTCCTGCAGTTGAACTCCGCACTCCTGCAGTTGAACTCCACACTCGCCGCACGCGGCCCCACTCAGAGCGTCTGCCGGAGGGCGGGGGTGAGGGTGGAGGACAGGGAGCGGAGGGCGGTGGCCAGGGCGGCGGGGGTTGCCGGGGCCACGTGGATTTCGGCTTCCGGGCCGTCCCCGACGGTGTAGTTGAGGTACCGGCCCCAGTCCGTGTCGGCGTAGTGCAGCGGATGCTCGACCCGGGCGTAGCGGCCGACCTCGTCGCGTTTGCCCGCGTACAGCTCACCGGTGCCGTGCACCGGCCGCTGCACGACCTTCACCACGTCGGAGATCGCCTGCGGCGGCGTCCGGCCCTGCTCCTTGCCGCGCGCGGCGTCCTCGAAGTCACGCACCCGCACCGTCTGCGACCGCCCGCCGCCCGCGTACAGCTCGGGCAGTTCGGCGACCAGCGCTTCGGGCAGTTCGTGCTGGCCGACCTCACGGAGGGTGACCCAGGCACCCGAGCGCACGGCGAGCACCCCGAGCATGCCGCGCGAAGCCGCGAGCAGGCCGATGGTCTCGTCGCCGCGCGTCGCCCAGCCGTAGAACTCGATCGACGCCGAGGTCAGCAACGGCAGCAGGTCCAGGAACTCGACCTTGGTCCGGCCGGTGTGGTCGAGCAGCCCGGCCTCGGCGAGCGCCTCGTCGATCTGCCGGGACAGCTCGTCGCGATCGCGGTCGGGGTACCACATCGGCTGCGGTTGCAGGGTGATGTGCAGTTGCCCGGCCCGTTCCCGGCCGACCAGCGCGGCCAGCGCGGCGACCGGGACCACCGTCGGAGCGGTCACTCCCCGATCACCGGGGGCATGGTCCGCTCGTCCGTGCCGAACAGCGCGTCGGGGTCGGCTTCGACCAGCCAGCTCGGCCGCTGGTGCTCTTCGTCCTCGCCACCCTGACCGCGGGCACCGGGCGCGCCGCCCATCGGGCCGCCCGCGCTGCCACCACGGCCCGCGGCCGCCGCGCCACCGCGACCGCCGGCTTCGCCGCCGAGCAGGCCACCCGCACCGGCGCCGCGACCGGCGCCGAGCGAATTGCCCGCACCACGAGCCGCCGCCTCGCCCGCGCCCATGGCACCGCCGGGGCCACCGCCGAGCAGCCGGCCCGCGGCGCTGCCGCCCTGCCGTCCGCCATTGGTCGTGGCCGGATTGCCCGGCCCGGTCGGATTGCTGGTGGGATTGCCCGTCGGGTTGCTCGTGTTCGGGTTGTTGATTAGGCCGACCACCGGGTCACCGGAGCCGGGCTTGCCGGTCGGGACCTTCGGCGGCAGCTTGGTCGTGGTCCCGCCGCCGTCCTTGCCACCCTTGTCACCGCTGGTCGTGGTGCCGCCACCGGTCCCGCCGGTGTCCCCGCCGCCACCAGTGCCACCGGTCCCACCAGTGCCACCGGTTCCGCCAGTGCCCCCGGTCCCGCCGGTGCCACCCGTACCGCCGTTCCCGCCAGTGCCCCCGGTGCCCCCGGTGCCACTGCTGCCGGTCGAGTCGTCGATCTTGCCGGAGCCGGAGCCACCACCACCGCCGGAGCCGCCGCCGGTGTCGTCGCCGTTCTCCCCGTTGCCCTGCCACGGTTCCCGCCAGTTCGGCGGGGTGACCGGGCCGGGGCCGTCGGTCTTCAGCTTCACCGCGGCGCCGTCGGAGGTCAGCAGCTGGTAGTCGGTCGGCAGCGCCTGCTGGGTGCTCTTGCTGATGTCGCTGTACTGGTCCATCGCGCGAACGTTGTTCTCGTTCGCCTCGTTGTGGGCCTGCATGCCCTTCTGGTAGTCGTTGACCTCGTCGGCGGCCATGAAGGGCCCCGCGATCGGGATCGCCGACTTCAGCCCGAGGCTCCAGCCGCTCGGCTTCTCCGGCGCGGGCGGCACCGGCACCACCGCGTTGCTGGTGTGGTCGAACCCGGAAGCCTGCGCCTGCACCGACACCGCGGTGACGTCCAGCGGCACCGCGGTCTCGGCGAACGCGCGCTCCATCGGCCCCGCGCCGGCGTTGGCCGCGTTCGCCCCGTCCCCGGTCCAGGAGGCTTTCATCCGCTCCTGCAGCGACTTGATGCTCTGCGCCCGCTCCTCGAACGAGGAGGACAGCTTCTGCACGTTCTCCGCGGTCAACCGGAGGCGATCGCTGTCGCCGCCCTTGAAGTTGTCGTAGATCGCCTGACCGTCCATGCCGCTCACCTCAGGCGCCCCCTTTCAGCGTGTCGATCACGATCGCGGCGACCCCGGTCGAGTTGTCGCAGGAGTCCTGCGCGCCCTCGTACCCCAGGCTGGTCACCGTGAAGGTCAGGTCGTCGGCGATACCGACGGCGAGCGCGCAGGTGCCGGTGGCCCGGCGATCCGACTGGCCCGCGAAGAAGGCGGGATATCCGCCGATGCCCTCGGTCTGCTCGAGGAAACCCAGCTGGCGGCTCTCTTTGGCCTTCTCCAGCCCGGCGACCCCGCCGATCCCGGCGTCCCGGTTCCCGGTCTGCACCTGGACCGTCATGCCCACGCCCGGCTCGGTGCCACGCCAGTGGCAGCTCGGGCCCGCCAGCACCTTGGCGACGTCGTCCTCGGTCTTCGGCTCGCCCGGCTCGGTGTACCCGAGGCCGGAGAGCTTCGCCTGTGGCGTCAGTTCGCACGGGTTGCCGAGGAACGCGCTCGCGTCGAGCGGGTCCGGGATCGACGGCCCGTCCGGCGGCTGCCCGGTCGAAGAACCCTGGGGCGCGGCGGTTTCCACCGGCCGCGGCTTGCCCCCGGTCTCCCCGGAGCACGCGGCGAGCGAGGCCGCGGTGACCACCAGCAGGACCACAGCTTTCAGCTTGTTCACGCTTGCCCTATTCAGCCGTCTTGAGTGCCTGGGCCTTCGCTTCGTCGGCGGCCACCGTGGCTTCCTTGGCCGCCTTCAGCTTCTTCACGTACTCCTGGGCGTACTTGAGCATCGAGTCGTTCTGCGAGCGCAGCGCCTCGATCGAGTCGACGCCCGCGTTGACGTAGCCGACGCTCGCGTCGTCCGTGGCGGGCGGGGTGAAGCTCCAGGAGATGTCTTCGATGACCTGCGCGTCCTCGACCAGCTTGTCGAGCTCGGCTTCCCAGAGGCCGATGACCGCGTCGAGTTCCTCGGCGTCCATCTCGAAGGAACCGCCCGCTCCACCGGGTGCGGCGGCCGGGGCGCCGGCGGTGGGCAAAGTTCCCCAGACCTTCTGCACCGCGGCGCTGGCCGCACCACCCACGTCGAACATGCCCGCTCTCCCCAGTCCACGAAAATCCAGTCACGAAACCCGGCACGGTGATCATGCCTGTGACGCAGCAGACTAGTGCAGGGTTCCGCCGGGACGGGGGAAATTCGCCGATCCACCAGTCACCCGACAACACAGTACGTACGTACGGATTGCGAAGGCACTACCCCGGGTGACAGGATCGGACGATGCCACGTGTCAGTCAGGACCACCTCGACGCTCGCCGGCGGCAGATCCTTGACGGCGCTCGCGTGTGCTTCGCGCGCTACGGCTACGAGGGTGCCACGGTACGCCGCCTGGAGGAAGCCACCGGACTCTCGCGCGGCGCGATCTTCCACCACTTCCGCGACAAGGAGTCGCTGTTCCTGGCGCTGGCCGAGGACGACGCGGTCCGCATGGCGCAGGTGGTCGCCGACCAGGGCCTGGTGCAGGTGATGCGCGACCTGCTCTCCGAGGGCAGCGCGCACCCGGCGGACTGGCTGGGCACGCGGCTCGAACTGTCCCGCCGCCTGCGCACCGACCCGGAGTTCCGCGCGCGCTGGGCCGAGCGCTCCGACCAGCTCACCCGCGCCACCCGCCAGCGCCTGCTGCGCCAGCACGAAGCGGGCAAGCTGCGGGACGACGTGGACGTCGACGTGCTCACCGCCTTCCTCGAGCTGGTGCTCGAAGGGCTCGTCTCGCACCTCGCCATGGGCCTGCCCGCCGACCACCTCACCCCGGTGCTCGACCTGGTGGAGGAAACCGTGCGCGTGCACCACCGGAACCCTGCGGGTGCCGCGCGGCCGTGATGGACTCGGATCATGGATTTCCTCGACGCACACGCTGAAGCCCTGCGCGGGTTCGACGCCCTCGTCCACCGCATCGGCCGCGACCAGTGGGCCGATCCGACGCCGTGTACCGAGTGGACGGTCCGGGACCTGCTCGGGCACCTGGTGTACGAACAGCTCTGGGCCCCGGACCTGCTCGAAGGCGCCACCACCGAGCAGGTCGGCGACCGCTACGACGGCGACCAGCTCGGTGACCACCCGGTCCGGCGCTGGGAAATCGCGTCGAAGGCCGCGCGGCGGGCCTTCGAGCAGAGCCGCCGCCAGACGGTCCACGTCTCGTCCGGCGAGATCCCGCTCGAGGACTACGGCTGGCAGATGACCGGCGACCTCGCCGTGCACGGCTGGGACCTCGCGGTGGCCATCGGCGCGGAGTACCGCATCGACGACGGACTGGCCGAGGACCTGCTCGCCGAACTGGGCCCGCAGGTGTCCGGCTGGGAAGGCAGCGGCATCTTCGAGGCCCCCGTGGAAGCCGGTGCGGACGCCACGCCGTCGGACCGGCTGGTCGCCCTGCTCGGCCGCGATCCGGGACTCACCCGGGCGAAGCTGTGAGCAGGGACATCCGCCGAGCACTCGCACATTCGGCGGAACCGGCCGGTATCATCCACAAGACGTGACAACCCCTCCCGAGGAGAGATTCTTCCGTGCGCGACGCGCCGTCACCTGGTGACAGTACTAAGCCGGGTGGCAAACCCGGCTTCCCCGATCCCCCGCCCACCGGCCATCGATCCGGCCACCACCGGCAGGCCGGAGCCCGGTGATGGAAATCCTGCTGTCGATCCTCGGCGTGTTGTTCGTGGTGGTGCTGACCATCGGCACCGGCCTCGCCGTCGCCGCCGAATTCTCGCTCACCGCGCTCGAGCGCAGCACCGTCGAAGCCAATGTCCGCCAGGTCGGCGACAAGAAGTCGAAGACGCTGCTGGAAGCCCACCGGACGCTGTCCTTCCAGCTCTCCGGCGCGCAGGTGGCCATCACGCTGACCACGCTGATCACCGGGTACGTGGCCGAGCCGCTGATCGGTGACCTGATCGAGCCGCCGCTGATCGGGCTCGGTCTTTCGCCCGCGGTGGCCGCGGGCACCTCCGTGGTGCTGGCGCTGGTGATCGCCACCTCGCTGTCGATGGTGCTCGGCGAGATGATGCCGAAGAACCTGGCGATCGCCCGGCCACTGCAGACCGGCCGCGCGGTGGCCGGCTACCACTCGCGGTTCTCGAAGACCTTCAAGTGGCTCATCACGATGATGAACAACAGCGCGAACTGGGTGGTGCGCAAGTTCGGCGTCGAGCCGCAGGAGGAACTGCGCTCGGCCCGGTCGCCACAGGAATTGGGCTCGATCGTGCGGGCCAGCGCGGAGAGCGGCACGCTCGACACCGCCACCGCCGAACTGCTCGACAAGTCCCTGCGCTTCGGCGACCGCACCGCGGAGGAACTGATGACCCCGCGCGTGCAGGTCGAGTCGCTCACCGTGGACCAGGCGATCAACGACCTGATCGAGCTGTCCCAGCGCACCGGCTTCTCGCGGTTCCCGGTCTACAACGAGGACCTCGACGACGTCCAGGGCGCGGTGCACGTCAAGCAGGCGTTCACCGTCCGCCAGGCCGAGCGCGAGACCGTGCGGATCGGCTCGGTGATGCGCCCGGTGCCGACCGTGCCCGAGTCGCTGCCCGGTGACGCGCTGCTGAACCGCCTGCGCGACTCGCGCTACCAGCTCGCCATCGTGGTCGACGAGTACGGCGGCACGGCCGGGCTGGTGACCCTGGAGGACGTGGTCGAAGAGATCATCGGCGACGTCCTCGACGAGCACGACGACCGCGAGGAACCGTCGTCACGGCAGCTGGGCACCGACAGCTGGGTGGTTTCCGGGCAGCTGCGGGCCGACGAGGTCCGCGAGATCACCGGTTTCCGCATGCCGGAGGGCGACTACGAGACGATCGCGGGCCTGGTGCTCGAACGCCTCGGCCGCATCCCCGAACCCGGTGACTCCGCCGACGTCGACGACTGGAAGCTCACCGTGACCGCGATGGACCGGCTCCGCATCGCCGAGGTCAGCGTCCGGCCGAGCGTCCGCGAAATCGGCTCCGCCACCGCGGAACCGGCTGTCTCGCACCGGGTGGAGGTGTCCAGGTGAACGACTGGGTGGCCATCTCCCTGATCGGCCTGCTGTTGCTGGCCAACGCTTTCTTCGTGGGCGCGGAGTTCGCGCTCATCTCCTCCCGGCGCGACCGCCTGGAGGCGCTCGCCGAGCAGGGCACCGCACGCGCGCGGATCGTGATCAACGCCAGCAAGCACGTCTCGCAGATGCTGGCGGGCGCGCAGCTCGGCATCACCATCTGTTCCCTGCTGCTGCTCCAGTTCGGTGAGCCCGCGGTGGCCCACCAGCTGGAGGCGGCCTTCGGCGCGATCGGGCTGCCGCTGCCCGGGTACGTGATCCACCCGATCGCGTTCGCCTTCGCGCTGATTGTGATGACCGTCCTGCACGTGCTGATCGGCGAGATGGTGCCGAAGAACCTGGCCATCGCCGACCCGGAGCGGCTGGCGCTGTGGCTGGTGCCGGTGCACGTGGCGTGGGTGAAGCTGGCGAACCCGTTCATCTGGCTGCTGAACACCGTGGCCAACGCGGGGTTGCGGCTGCTCAAGGTGGAGCCGAAGGACGAACTGGAGACCGCCTACACCTCCGCCGAACTCGCCGAACTGCTCAGCGAATCACGCCGGGAGGGGCTGCTGGAGCAGTCCGAGCACCAGCGGCTGAGCCAGACGCTGTCCTCGGTCCGCAAGACCGTGGCGGACGTGCTCGTGCCGGTCGGCGACCTGACCACGCTGCCCGCCACGCCCACCGTCGGCGACGTCGAGCAGGCGGTGTCGAGCACCGGCTTCTCCCGTTTTCCGGTGCTGGACGCCGAAGGCAGGCTTTCGGGCTACATCCACGTCAAGGACATCCTGGACCTGGTCGGCGAACCGGCCGAGACGAAGCTGCCACCGTCGAAGACGCGGGCGCTGAGCCAGGTCTCGGCCGAGGCCAAGCTGGACAGCGCGCTGTCGGTGATGCGCCGCGAACGGGGGCACCTCGCCAGGGCGCTGGACGCGGATGGCACCGTGGTCGGCGTGGTGGCGCTGGAGGACCTGGTCGAGGAATACGTGGGCACCGTGCGGGACGGCACGCACGTGACGGCGTGAGCGAGCCCGTGGTCCTCGCCGAGCCCGAATGGCGGGCTCGCGAGGACGCCCACGTCGCGCGGATGCGGAAGTGGACCGTGCCGCACGCCGAACGCCGTTCCCGCGGTGAGAAGCACCCGGTGCTGGACTTCCTGTTCACCTACTACTCGCACCGGCCGTCGCACGTGGAGCGGTGGCAGCCAGGGTTCGGCGTGGTGCTCGCGGGCGAGGCCGCGAAGCGGTTCCTCGAGCGGCGCGGGTACCACGAGACCGAGGACGGCGTCACGGTCGACCCGGCCGCGTTCACCCCGGCGAGGGAGCGGACCGCGCGGTTCGTCTCCTCGCTGCTGGCGGCCACGGCGTCTCGGCCGGCGCGGCTCAACTGCTTCGGGCTGCACGAGTGGGCGATGGTCTACCGGCAACCGCACGACGAGGTCCGGCACGCCCAGCTGCCGCTGCGGCTGGGCGGTGCCGGGACCGACGAGGTGGTGGAATCACTGGAGGTGCGCTGCGGCCACTTCGACGCGTTCCGCTTCTTCACCCCCGAAGCCGTCCCGCACAACACCCTCTCCCCCGCACGCGACACGCAGCTCGAGTTCGAGCAGCCGGGGTGCCTGCACGCGAACATGGACCTGTTCAAATGGGCCTACAAACTGGGCCCCTTCGTCCCGGCCGAACTGCTCGGCGACTGTTTCGAACTGGCGGCCGACATCCGCGAGCTGGACATGCGCGCCAGTCCTTACGATTTGTCCCCGTTCGGTTACCCAGCGGTGCCGATCGAAACGCCGGCCGGACGGGCCGAATACGCCAGGGCGCAAGGGGCTTTCGCCCGGCGGGCGGCCCCCCTGCGCGCTCGCCTGATCGAGTGCAGCGACACACTATTGTCCGGTTGTACCGTTGCTGGCAGGCTGTGCGACAACTGAGCGTCATCGCATTTCCCGTCCAGATTACGTCTGTTAGAGTGATAACGTTTTGGTTGCATACTGAGAGCGTCTAGGCATCAGACCAGAAAGGCACACGATGGGGCGACACAGCTTGGTCGAGGACCCGGCTCCGGAACCCCCTCACGGCAGATCGTCCGGCTATCGTTCCCCCGCGACCCGGACGTCCGCTCCCCGGACCGCACCTCCTCGAAACGCACCACCCCGGCCCGCGGCACCCCGGCCTCCCCGCCGCGCACCGGAACCCCCGCCCTCCTTCACCCCCGCGCCGCCGCCCGAACAGGGCCCGGAGCGTGACGTCTCCACCACCGGCAGCCACAAGGCGATCAGCGCCACCGGCAGCCACCGCGCCATCGGCAAGCGCCGCCGCCGCGTGGCCACCTGGCCGATCGCCTGCCTGGTGCTGGTCGCGCTGCTCGGCCTCGGCTGGCTGGGCTGGGGCTGGGCCAGCGGCGAGCTGAACAGCCGCGCCGAGGCCCAGGCCGCCAGCTGCGCCGAAGGCGACGCGAGCCTGCGGGTGATCGTGACCCCGAGCGCGGAGGCGCCGGTCAAGGCCGCGGCCACCCGCTGGAACGACGCGAAGACCGTGGTGCACGGCCACTGCGTGAACATCACCGTGGACGCCATGGCCTCGCAGCGGGTGCTCGACGCGCTGCTCGGCCAGAGCGAGCTGACCTCCATCCGCGGCATGCCGGCGGCTTGGCTGCCGGAAACCTCCTGGTGGATCAGCGAGCTGACCACGAAGAAGCCCGAGATGATCGGCTCACCGGCGCAGTCGGTGGCCTCCGCGCGCTCGGCGGACTACCCGTACCTCGGGCTGTCCGGCAACGGCGTGGACGACGTGCAGAAGCGGGCGGCCCAGACCTTCCGCGGCTTCCTCACCGAGCCCGCGCAGCAGGCGGACTTCGCGGCCGCCGGGCTCACGGCCGCCTGAACTCAGGTGCCTTCGAGCTCGGCGATCACCGCGAGGTCGTCGTCGGCGAGTTCGAAGTCGAACACGCCGAGCTGCTCGGCGAGCAGGGTCCGCGGGCCGGGGCCGACCACCACGGCGTGACCCAGCTCGAGCTGCCAGCGCAGCACGAGCTGGGCCGGACTCTTGCCGTACTTGGCAGCCAGCCCGCGCAGCACGGCGGGCAGGTCGCCCGGCCCGAGCGGGTCGGCCGCGACGGTGACGATGCCGTGCCGCGAGTGCAGGGCCCGCAGTTCCGCTCGAGGCTCACGCGGGTGCAGCTCGAGCCGGTGCACCGCGGGTAACCCGATGGTGTCGATGAAGTGCCGCAACCCGTCGGCGGCGAGGCCCGCGGCACCGAGCGCACGGACCTGATCCTCGGCTTGGGCTCGCATCAGCTCGCGCCAGGCCTGCGCGGTCGGGCGTTCCAGCAGCACCAGGTCGATCCGCTCGGTGCCGAGCATACGCAGGGCCGAGGCGAGCGCGTCGCCGGTCCCGGTACCCGGCAGGGTCAGCGTGATGAACACGTCCTCGCGCGGCAGGTCGCGGATCGCCTCACCGGCACCGGACTCGCCCGACGGGCGCACCCCGATGGCGCGGTAGCCGGCGTCGAGTGCCTGGCGCACCGAACCGGCGACCGCGTCCGGCGGCAGGGCACCGGCGTCGAAGCTGATCAGCGGGAGCGGGACCTCGTTGTGCAGCGCGATGCTCACCAAGTTCTTCCTCACTGGCTCTCCGCCGGCGGGGCGATCCCGCTGCGAGAATCCTCTCACCTGGACCGCCGCGCGTGCCCGGCGGCGCGCGCGCTGCGACGATGATCGAGTGCCCGTCCCACGCCCGGCGACCACCGGACTGGCGCTGGTCGTCACCGCTTCGCTCGCCGTCCACCTGGTCACCTTCCTGATCCGGCCGGTGGCCTCCTACCGGGTGCTGGCGCTCGGCGGCGACGCCACCGCGGTCGGGCTGGTGGCCGCGGCCGGTGCGCTGCTGCCGGTGTTCCTCGCGCTGCCGATGGGCCGGGCCGCCGATCGCGGCGGCATGACCTGGCTGCTCGCCGGGGGCGGACTGGCGATGACCGCCGGCGCGCTCGGCCTGGCGTTCACCACCACGCTCCCGTTGATGGCCGCGGGCAACGTGGTGATCGGGGTCGGCCAGCTCGCGCTGATGCTCGCCTTCCAAGGGCTGGTGGCCGAGCTTTCCCCGCCGGAGCACCAGGATCGCAACTTCGGCTGGTTCACCGCGGCCGCCTCGATCGGCCAGCTGATCGGGCCGCTGACCGGTGGCTGGGTGATCGGCTCGGCCACGGCGGGCGCGATGGTCGCCGAGACGCGGGAAGCCTTCCTGCTGGCCACCACGGTCGGCGTGGTGATCACCCTGCTCTGCCTCGCGCTCGCCTGGACGCTGAAAGCGCTGGCGCGGAACAAGAAGAACGGCGACCACACCGTCCACAAGGGATCGACCAGGGCCCTGCTCGGCAACCGCAGGCTGCTCGTCGCGATCTTCACCAGCTTCGCCGTGATGTCCAGTGTGGACGTGATCACCGCGTACCTCCCGGTGCTGGGCGAGGATCGCGGCCTCAGTCCCGCCGTGGTCGGCGCGCTGCTGGCCGTGCGCGCCGGCTTCTCCTTCCTGTCCCGACTGCTGATCCCGTTGCTGGTGGGGCGCTTCGGCAGGCTCGCGGTGTTGTCCGTCAGCGGTGGGCTGGCCGGGATCTGCGTGACCGCGCTGGTGTTCACCAGTGGTTTCTGGCCGCTGGCCGCGCTGATGGCGGTGCTGGGCCTGGTGCTCGGGCTCGGTCAGCCGCTGACCATGACCTGGACCGTGCGCGAAGCACCGGACAACCTGCGCTCCACCGCGCTCGGCCTGCGGCTGACCGGCAACCGCGTGGCTCAGGCGGCGGCGCCTGCCGCGGCGGGCGCGGTGTCCGCGCTGGTCGGCGTCGCCGGGCCGTTCCTGCTGATCGCGCTGCTGTTGTTCGCCTCGACGGTGACCGTGCTACCCGGCTGGCGTGCCGAGCGGGGTTGAGCGGATCACCTCGGCGGTGTGCGCGTCCGCCGGGAAGAACGCCTCGATGGACAACTCGGCGAGCGTGACGTCCAGCGGTGTGCCGAAGGTGGCCACCGTGCTGAAGAACGTCAGCTCCGTGCCGCGGTGGCGCAGGCGCAGCGGCACCACGATGTCACCCGGGTTCGGCACCTCGACCTCGGGAACCACGTCGTCGCAGGGGTAGCCACGCAGTTCGGCGAGCAGTTCCGCCAGTTCCAGGTCCGCCGTGGCGGCCACCTCGCGCCGCAACCGGCCGAGCAGGTGCGCCCGCCACTCCCCCAGGTTCACGATCCGCGGCGCCATGCCGTCCGGGTGCAGCGTCGCGCGCAGCACGTTCACCGGCCCGTCCAGCAGTTCCGGTGCGACCCCCTCGACCAGCAGCGCCACGCTGGCGTTCGCGTCGACCATGGTCCAGCGCCGGTCGAGCACCACCGCCGGGTAAGGCTCGTGCGCGGTGAGCAGTTGCCGCACCGCGTCGCGGGCGGCGGTCATCTCCGGCGCGTTGAGCCCGCTTTCCCCGTACACCGGGGCGAATCCGGCGGCGAGCAGCAACTGGTTGCGCTCGCGCAGGGGCACGTCGAGGTGCTCGCCGAGGCGGAGCACCATGTCGCGGCTCGGGGAAGACCGGCCGGTTTCGACGAAGCTCAGGTGCCGCGTAGAGATGTCCGCGGAGATGGCCAGGTCGAGCTGGCTGATGCGGCGGCGGTCGCGCCATTCACGCAGGAGTTCGCCCACGGGACGGGAAGCGGTGGCTGTGGTCACGGACCCGACGTTACGGGCGGCCGGGCACCGCTGCCATTACTTCACGGGTAATCGACGGACCGCGCCGCGGCGGGAAAAGTTGTGCCCAGTCCACCGAACGAAGGAGCAACATTATGAGCGACTTCACCGCACTCGCCGAGCGCTACCTCGCCGCCTGGAACGCCACCGGCACCGACCGGCGCGCGCTGATCGACGAGCTGTTCACCGAGTCCGCCGGGTACACCGACCCGCTCGGCGCGGTGACCGGCCGGGACGACATCGAGAAGTTCTTCGCCACGGCGAGCGAGCAGTTCGCCGACCTGCGGTTCACCCTGCACGGCCCGGTCGACGGCCACCACGACATCGCGCGCTTCACCTGGCACCTCGGTGCCGAGGGAGCCGAGCCGCTGGTGATCGGGTTCGACGTGCTGGTGGTCGAGGACGACCGCGTCGCGCAGGTGCACGGCTTCCTCGACAAGGTTCCCGGCTGAGCCGTGCCCGGCGCTGGGCGGGGATGGATGTGGCCTCCCCCTCTGTCCCTGCCCGTTTCCGGGCGCCTGAGAGGTTCACCCGCGAGTCCACGGGCTTGCACCTTCGGCGGGGTCGTGCGGTGAGTGTCCGGCGACCCGCTTTCCAGAGGCGTCTCCCCCGCGCGGTCCTGGGTGCCTGAGAGGTTCCGGGGAGGAGTTGCTCCTTCGGCGCCGGGCGAGGCGATTGGCCGCCCGGTCTCTCCCGCGCAGGGTTTACGACTACGGGAACCAGGTTAGCAACTCACCCATGGGGGGTGATCACCCGGTCCGGCGGGCGTTGCGGCGCTGGGTCAGCTCGTCGGGGCGCATGGTCTCCACCACACCGCCGTCGGCCCGTTCGGCCGGGAACTCGTGGATGGTGCCGCTGATCTCCTGCATGGCCCCGCTGACCGCGATGCCGAACACGCCCTGGCCGCCCTGCAGCAGGTCGACGATCTCCTCGGGCGAGGTGCACTCGTAGACGGTGGTGCCGTCGGAGAACAGGGTCACCTTGGCCAGGTCGCGGACCCCGCGTTCACGCAGGTGCTCCACGGCGACCCGGATGTTCTGCAGCGAGACCCCGGTGTCCAGCAAGCGCTTGACGATCTTGAGGACCAGGATGTCCTTGAACGAGTACAACCGCTGCGAGCCGGAGCCGTGCGCGGTGCGGATGCTCGGCGCCACCAGCTTCGTCCTGGCCCAGTAGTCCAGCTGCCGGTAGGTGATGCCGGCGATCTGGCAGGCCGCCGGGCCGCGGTAGCCGACCAGTTCGTCGGGCAGGGACGCGTCGGGAAACAGCTCACCTTGCTCGCCGTCGGTCATCTCGAACGACCTTCCCTCGACCACCCATGCCTCCCCTCGCCCGGCCCTGTTCCGGACCGGCAAACACGACTTGGCGGATCTCAAACACTCCGATCGGCGTAATCACCGTCGAGATTCACCTCTTGTTGACGGTAAGCCGGGCCGGGGGGCCGGTCAACGCGACGCGCGGCCCACCGGGCCAAAGGTTCGGCCTTGCCGGATTTACTCGGCCGTGTTAATTTTTACTCATGCAGGTAAACGAAGACTCCCAGCCGGAACTGGGACTGACCGTGACCGAAGCGGCACGGCGCGCACAAATCATCCAGGCCACCATCGAGGTCATCGCCGAACTGGGCTTCGCGAAGGCGTCCTTCGCGCGGATCGTGGAGCACGCCGGGCTGAGCAGCACGCGGATGATCTCCTACCACTTCGCCTCGAAGGAGGAGCTGATGAGCGCGACGATCGGCACGATCTCGCAGCTCAAGGACGAGTTCATGGCCGAGCGGCTGGCCGGTGACACCACCCGGGCGGGCATGCTGCGCGGGTTCATCGAGTCGGAAGCGGCGTTCGCCGGCGCGCACCCGGCCTACCAGCGGGCGATGAACGAAATCCTGGGCCGGCTGTGGGGTGGCCAGGAGAGCGGTGGCCAGATGTTCCACGAGGCCGTCGTGCGGGACATGCAGGTCGGCCGCATCGAACGGCAGCTCACGCAGGGCCAGCGAGAGGGCGCCTTCGGGGAGTTCGACATCGAGGTGATGGCGCTGAGCATCCGGCAGGCACTGGACGGCCTGGCGAACCGCCTGGTCCGCGAGCCCGGCCTGGACGCCGAGCGCTACGGCCGCGAACTGGCCACCCTCTTCGAGAAGGCCACCCGTGCCTGATTGCTATGAGTGGGGCATTACTTGCGTTCAATGCAAGTAATGCCCCACTCATAGCGTTGGCTCTCATAGCCTGGGATCAGGTGTCGGCGCCGCGGAAGTCTTCCGGGGAGACGGAGTCGAGGAACTCGCGGAACTTCTCCACCTCGTCCTCCTGCTCGTCCGGGATGATCAGGCCCGCTTCTTCCAGCACCGAGGCCTCGGCGTGGATCGGCACGCCGACCCGCAGCGCCAGCGCCACCGAGTCGCTCGGCCGGGCCGAGACGCGGATGTCGCCGTCGAAGACCAGTTCGGCGAAGAAGGTGCCTTCGCGCAGATCGGTGATGACCACCTGCTCGAGTTCCCGGCCAAGTGCGCCGATGACCTCCTTGAGCAGGTCGTGGGTCAATGGCCGGGCCGGCCGCACACCCTGTTGCTCCAGGGCGATCGCGGTGGCCTCGACAGAGCCGATCCAGATCGGCAGGTACCGCTCTCCTTCGGTTTCCCGCAGCAACAAGATCGGCTGGTTCGCGGGCAGTTCGACCCGCACGCCGACGACGCGCATCTCGCTCATCGGGTTCGCCTCCCTAACCTGCACACGGGCCGCACGCTGTGCCAAGGATCCCGCATCGCCACCCTCGACGCTACCCGTCTTCCGGACGCTGTGCTCATTCTGTTCTCGCGCCCGCCTGGCGGGCTTCTCCAACCGTACGGCATGAGGGTCCCCGGGTTCAGCAACGGATTCGGCGCCGGGCGGTCCCGACACGTTCACCCGAAGGTGAACGCTTCCCGGATCAAGATCATTCCCGGCGCGCCGGATCAGCCGCCGGTCACCCCGCGGATACCCGCTTTGACCAGCAGCGTGTGCAGCGTGACCGACAACGCCGCCAGCTCGCGGACCACCTCGTCGGCCCTGGCCTTGGCGGCGGCGTCGCGTTGCCGGTAGACCGGCGTAACAATTTGCTCCAGGAGGCCGACTTCACGGTCCGCCGAAGCCCGGAAGGCCCGCAGGTGCCGGGGTTCGATGCCGTACTCGGTCATCGCGCGCACGGTTTTGGCGACCAGCACCGCATCGGGGTCGAAGAAGCCGGCCGCACCGGGCCGGACCAGGCCGTACTGCTGGAGTTCGGCCAGCATCGCGGCGTCGATCCCGGACTGCGCGAGCAGCTCCTCCTGGGTCACCCGGACCGGTCTGCCCTGCTCGAAGTCCTCCGGGGTGGGCAGCCCGTGGTCGCCGGCGGGCGCGCCGAGCGAGACCAGCTTGCGCGGTGGCCGCAGCGAAGGCACCGGGGGCTCGGCGCCGCGATCGGCGGCGTCGAGCTGCTCCTTGATGACCTTCAGCGGCAGGTAGTGGTCGCGCTGCGCGGACAGCACGAAGCGCAGCCGCTCGACGTCCGCCGCGGCGAACTGCCGATACCCGGACGGTGTCCGGCCGGGCTGCACCAGTCCCTCGGACTCGAGGAACCGGATCTTGGAGATGGTCACATCGGGGAAGTCGCCGCGCAGCTGCGCCAGCACCGCCCCGATGCTCAGACCATCACGCGGTTGCCGCCCGGCAGCCGTCACCGCGTCCCCTGGCCCCCGTGCCCCGGGCCGGTCAGGAAGACGAGGCGGAACTTGCCGATCTGGACCTCGTCCCCACCGGCGAGCACGGCCTGGTCGACCGGCTCACGGTTGACGTAGGTGCCGTTGAGGCTGCCCACGTCGATCACCACGAATTCACCGCCCTCGCGGCGGAACTCGGCGTGGCGGCGCGAGACCGTCACGTCGTCGAGGAAGATGTCGCTGTCCGGGTGCCGTCCCGCGCTGGTGGTGTCGCGGTCGAGCAGGAAGCGCGAGCCCGCGTTCGGGCCGCGCTTGACGACCAGCAGGGCCGAGCCGGACGGCAGTGCGTCGATGCCCGCGACCGGGGGCTCCGGCGCCTGGGCCTCCCGGCCCTCCACCTCGGCGAGGAAATCGGCCCGGAAGACGGAGGTCCGCTCCGGAGACTGCTCCGGGGGAACGCCGGGCCCGTCGTTCGTGCTCACCTGAGCTCTCCTTACGCACTGAAAGGGCTTTCGTCGGAACGTGTGCAGCCCAACGTACCGTGCCTGATCGATTCGGCCCCTGGTGGGCTCCCCCAACCGGCCGTGCCCGCGGGCACGGGGCTCAGCCCTTGGTCAGCCGCTGGTAGGCCTCGGCGTCGAGCAAGCTGTCGGTGGTGGCCGAACCGGTGAGTTCCAGCTCGATCAGCCAGCCCTCGCCGTAGGGGTCGCTGTTGATCAGTTCGGGCGAGTCGGCCACCGCGTCGTTGACCGCGACCACCTCGCCGTCCAGCGGCGCGAACAGCTCGGACACGCTCTTGGTGGACTCGACCTCGCCGAAGCTCTCCCCCGCGGTCAGCACCATGCCGACCTCGGGCAGGTCCACGAACACCACGTCACCGAGCTGATCCTGGGCGTACTCGGTGATGCCCACCCGTACGGAGGTCTCGCCACGGACGGCGACCCACTCGTGCTCCTCGGTGTAGTGCAACTCTTCCGGAGTGGTCAACTGGAGTTCCCCTTTCTCACCACTCGTCGAGAAAGCAGTCTTCCACTCAGACCGGCCTGGCGGCACCCCGCCCCGGCGATATCGCCCGCACGGTCTGGAGCACGTACAGCGCGCCGGACCACAGGTACAGCACGCCGCCCCAGGCGGTGAAGGCGTAGGCGATGGGCCGGGCGACCGCGGCCAGGTCGGAGCCGCCCTGGGTGAGCAGGAGGAAGGGGAAGGCGTACATCAGCACGAACGTGGCGCCCTTGCCGATGTAGGTCACCTCGGGCGGGGCGAACCCGCGGCGGCGCAGCACCAGGATGCAGCAGCCGACGACCAGTTCGCGCGCCACCAGCGGGACCACCACCCACCACGGCACGATGTCGCGCAGCAGGAAGGCGATCAGGGTGGCGACGATGTAGAGGCGATCGGCCGCCGGGTCGAGCAGCTGTCCGAGCCTGCTGGCCTGGTCGAGCCAGCGGGCGAGCTTGCCGTCGAGCCAGTCGGTGAAGCCGCCGAAGGCCAGCACCGCCAGCGCCCAGCCGTCCTCCTCGGGCCCGAGGAGCAGCCACAGGAACACCGGCACACCGGCCAGTCGCAGGATGGACAGCAGGTTCGGCACGGTCAGTGCCTGCCGGGCCAACGACGGTTCCGGCTCGGTGGTGCTGGGCAGGGGCTCGCTCACCCGCTCAGCCTAGGCATTGGTGAGCGGGTGGCTTCCTCCGGCTCAGCTGGCGCGGCGGTAGCTCCAGCCGCGGCGCTGCAGGTCCGCCCGGGTGAGCACCTGCGGGCGGCCACGCGGGTCGGCGCCGACCCAGCGCGCGTTGTTCTCGAGCACGTACGGACGTCCCAGGCTCCACACCACGCTGCACGGGGTGGTCGGCGGCGTGGTGACGGGCTGGGACTGGACTGTTCCGGGTTCTGCTGGGTTTTCCATCGCTCTCAGTGCTTTCAGGTTGTTCGGGGTTCGGGGTGATGCCGGACGCACCGCGCGGGGTTCGCGATACCTCCTGACATACCTGTCGGTCGGCAGCGGCGGTTCGTTAACGGCTCGCGCCGAACTTTCACCCGATTTTCCATCTGCCGAGACGGGAATGACGCGCTGTTACCGTCCACTTAGGACAGCCGGTATCGGCGGCGGGCAGAGTTCCCGGCCGCGTGCGGCGGCCTCGGCGAGAACGGGCGGAGCACGTTTCTCGCCGGAGGCGCCGTCTTGATCGCCACTACCACCGTACGCCTCCTCGCCGCCGCCGTCGCGCCGGTGGTGTGCGCGGGTCAGCCCTTCAGCGTCGGGAAGTCCTCTTCGCGGAACTCGCCCGCCGGGCGCTCCTGCGCGGTGTCCTCACGGCCACGCAGTTCGACCCGCCGGATCTTGCCGGAGATCGTCTTGGGCAGCTCGGTGAACTCGAGACGCCGGATTCGCTTGTACGGCGCCAAGTGCTCGCGGCAGTAGGCCAGGATCGCCAGCGCGGTGTCGGCGGTCGGCTCGTGCCCGTTGGCCAGCACCACGTACGCCTTGGGCACCGCCAGCCGGATCGGGTCCGGCGCGGGCACCACCGCGGCCTCGGCCACCGCCGGGTGCTCGATCAGCACGCTTTCCAGTTCGAACGGCGAAATCCGGTAGTCCGAAGCCTTGAACACGTCGTCGGTGCGGCCGACGTAGGTGATGTAGCCGTCTTCGTCGATCGAGCCGACGTCCCCGGTGTGGTAGTAGCCGTTCGCGAAGGCCGCCTCGGTGCGCTCGGCGTCGTCGGCGTACCCGGTCATCAGGCCGACCGGCCGCTTCGCCAGGTCCAGGCAGATCTCGCCCTCGGTGGCGCGCTCGCCGGTCACCGGGTCGACCAGCGCCACGGTGAACCCGGGCAGCGGGCGGCCCATCGAGCCCGGCCGCACTTCCTGGCCCGGCGTGTTCGCGATCTGCACGCTGCTCTCGGTCTGCCCGAAGCCGTCGCGGATGGTCACGCCCCACGACTGGCGGACCTGCTCGATGACCTCCGGGTTCAGCGGCTCGCCGGCGCCGACCACCTTGCGCGGCGGGGTCTTCAGCGCGCTGAGGTCGGCCTGGATGAGCATGCGCCACACCGTCGGCGGCGCGCAGAAACTGGTGACACCGCAGCGATCCATCTGCGCCATCAGCGCGACGGCGTCGAAACGCGTGTAGTTGTACAGGAACACCGTCGCTTCGGCGTTCCACGGCGCGAACAGGTTGCTCCAGGCGTGCTTCGCCCAGCCGGGTGAGGAGATGTTCAGGTGGACGTCCCCCGGCTCCAGGCCGATCCAGTACATCGTGGACAGGTGCCCGACCGGGTAGGAGACCTGGGTGTGCCGCACCAGTTTCGGCTGCGCGGTGGTGCCGGAGGTGAAGTACAGCAGCAGTTCGTCGTCGGCGCGGCTGGTGCCGTCCGGGGTGAACTCGGCGGATTCGGCGTAGGCCGTGCCGAACTCGTGCCAGCCCTCGGCGGGCTCGCCCACCGCGATGCGGGTGTAGTCACCGGGCACGTCCGCGAACTTCGCGATGTCCGCCGAGCGGACGACCACGTGCTTCGCGCCGCCGCGGTCGACCCGATCACGCAGGTCGGCCGGGCCGAGCAGGGTGGACGCCGGGATGATCACCGCGCCCAGCTTGATCGCGGCGAGGATGGTCTCCCACAGCTCGCCCTGGTTGCCCAGCATCAGGATCAGCCGGTCGCCCCGGCGCACGCCGAGCCCGCGCAGCCAGTTGGCCACCTGGTCCGACCGGCGGGCCATCTCCGGGAAGGTCCAGCGGTTCTCCGTGCCGTCCTCTTCCACGATCCAGAGCGCGTACCGCCCGGCGTTCGCCGGATCGCGCGCGATCACGTCGAACCAGTCCAGCGCCCAGTTGAACTCGCCGAACTCCGGCCAGGCGAAGCCCTCGTCCGCGGCCGCGTAGTCCTCCCGGTGCGCGAGCAGGAAGTCGCGCGCCGTCCGGAACCGCTGAGAAGCTTCGTCGCCCACCTTGGTCACTCCCTGCCCGTCCGTGCCGTCATTCGCCGTTGAACTCGGGTGCGCGCCGCTCGAGGAACGCCTGGGCCGCCTCCGCGAGGTCCTTGCTCGGCAGGAACGCGGAGTTCCAGGTGGCCACGTAGCGCAGGCCGTCGGTGACCTGGCGTTCGGTGTTCACCGAGAGCACGTCCTTCGTACCCTGCACCACCAGCGGCGGGTTCGCAGCGATTTCCCCGGCGAGTTCGCGCGCCGCGGCCAGCACCGCCTCCTGGTCCGGGTAGACGTCGTTGACCAGGCCGATGCGCTCGGCCCTGGCGGCGTCGATGTCCTTGCCGGTCAGCGCCAGTTCCCGCAGGTGACCCTCGCCGATGATCGAGGCGAGGCGCTGCAGGCTGCCCAGGTCGGCGACGATGGCCACCTTGACCTCGCGCACGCTGAACTTGGCCTCCGCGCTGGCCAGCCGGACGTCGGCGGCGCTGATCACGTCCACCCCGCCGCCGATGCACCAGCCGGACACCGCGGCGATCACCGGCTTGCGGCAGCGGGCCACCGCGGTCACGCTCTCCTGGAGGGTGCGGATCTCGTCGAGGAAGGCGGTGCGTGGCTTGGCCAGCGCGTCCCCGGCCAGCAGCGGGGCCCAGCTCGGCATCATCGCGGGCAGGTCGAGGCCGTAGGAGAAGTGCTTGCCGCTGCCGGTCAGCACCACGGCCCTGACCTCGGGGTCGGCGTCGAGGGCGCGGAAGACCCGCGGCAGCTCGCGCCAGAAGTCCGGGCCCATCGCGTTGCCCTTGCCGGGGCCGAGCAGGGTCACCTCGGCGACGTGGCCGGATCGGTCCACCTTGAGCGAAACGAAATCGGCGTAGGCAGCTTCGGGGGCGACAGCGTCAGTCATGGCGGTCATCATTACTCATGAGTACGGGCGCGGGCCAGCGACCGGCCGGTGACTGGTTGGCGGGGTGCCAACCAGACCGGGTAGATGGTTTCCTAGTGGGTGCGGGCGTTACGGGAGAGACGGTGACGGGATGAGTGCGAACAGCGCGGCGGTGGTACTGGACGAGCCCGGCGAACCGAGGCGGGCGAGCAGGCCGATCGAGCTGGCAGGCTCGTTCGTGCACGACGGACACCGGCTGGCCTACACCGAATACGGGGCCGGGGACCGGGTGGTGGTGCTCACCCACGGCATCATGTTCACCCGCCGGATGCACGCGCCGCTGGCCAGGCGGCTGGCGAGCGAGGGCTACCGGGTGGTCACGCTCGACCTGCTGGGGCACGGCGAGTCCGCGCGCCCGGCCGACTCCTGGCTGTATTCGATGCCCGCCTTCGCCGAGCAGACCGTGGCGCTGCTCGACCACCTCGAGGTGGAGCGCGCGGTGATCGGCGGCACCTCGCTCGGCGCGAACGTCTCGCTCGAGGTCGCGGTCTCCGCGCCCGAACGGATGCACTCGCTGATCGCCGAGATGCCGGTGCTGGACAACGCGATCGTGGCCGGGTTGCTGACCTTCGCCCCGCTGCTGTTCGCGGCGCGGTTCGTGCCGGTGACCGTGCGCGGGGTGGCCGCGGTGGCCGGGCTGGTGCCGCACGGCAACCAGTGGGTCGACGTGGTCACCGACACGCTGGACCAGCAGCCGGCCGGGATGGCCGCGCTGCTGCACGGCGTGCTGTTCGGCCGGATCGCACCGCCGAAGTCGGTGCGGCGGCAGATCAAGGTGCCCACGCTGGTCATCGGCCACCAGCGCGACCCGATCCACCCCTTCGGCGACGCGGACACCCTGGCCATGGACCTGCCCGACGCGGAGTTCATCCAGGCACGCAGCCCGATCGAGTTCCGGCTCGACCCGAGCAGGCTCACCGACGCGGTGCTGGACTTCCTGGACCGCTCCTTCGTCCGCTAGGCAGCTGAGCCACACGCCGCTGCGAGCGCTGTGGGGCCCCAGCTTGCGCCCCTGAATGTGGAACTCGGCGTCCTGAATGCGGGGTTCGGCTACCCGAACGTGGGGTTCGGTTGCAGGAACGTGGGGTTCGCTAGGAAGCTGAGCTGAACGCTATGAATGGGGCATTACTTGCAATGAATGCAAGTAATGCCCCACTCATAGCACTCAGGCGGGGGTGGTGGGGTTGCTGAGGGCTGCGACCGGGCCGATGACGATGATGGCGGGTGGGCGTACGCCGGCGGCCGCGGCTTCCTCGGCCACGTTGGCCAGGGTGGAGCGCAGGACCCGCTGGGTGCGCATGGTCCCGTCTTCGATGATCGCCACCGGGGTGTCACCGGGGCGGCCGCCATCGAGCAGGGCTCCGGCGAACCGCGGCAGCCGTTCCACGCCCATCATCAGCACGATCGTGCCGCGCAGCCGGGCCAGTGCGGACCAGTCGGTCAGCGACTGCGGATGCCCCGGCGGCACGTGCCCGGAGACCACCACGACCTCGTGGGTGACCCCGCGGTGGGTCACCGGCACGTCGGCCATCGCGGGCACGGCGAAGGCGCTGGTGATCCCGGGGACCACGGTGACGGGGATGCCCGCGTCGGCGCAGGCGAGGACCTCTTCGAAGCCGCGGCCGAAGACGTAGGGGTCGCCGCCCTTGAGGCGGACCACGAACTTGCCCGCCTTCGCCTGCTCGATCAGCGTGGAGTTGATCACGTCCTGGCTGGCGGCGCGGCCGTACGGGATCTTCGCCGCGTCGATCACCTCGACCTCGGGGGGCAGCTCGTCGAGCAGCTCACGCGGGCCGAGCCGGTCGACCACCACCACGTCGGCGCGGGCGAGCAGCCGCCTGCCGCGCACGGTGATCAGTTCCGGATCGCCGGGACCGCCCCCGACCAGCGCCACGCCGGGCAGTTCGCCGCCAGGGGTGCGGTACTCGGCGGCCACCGTGCCCGCCCGCAGGCCGTCCAGGATGGAGTCGCGCACGGCGGCCGAGCGCAACGGCTCCCCACCGGAGAGCACACCGACCAGCACTCCCCCGTGCCGCCCGCTCGCCGGGGTGACCGCGCTGCCCTCGGTACCGGCGTCGGCGCGGACGCAGAACACCCGCGCGCGCTCGGCCTCGGCGCAGACCGCGGCGTTGACCTCGGGCCGGTCGGTGCAGGCCAGCGCGTACCAGGCATCGGTGAGGTCCCCGTCGGCGTACGCGCGCCGGTGCCAGCGCAGCTCGCCGACCTCGGCCATGGCTTCGACCGAGGGCGTGACGTGCGGGGCGATCACCTCGACCTCGGCGCCGGCGCCCACCAGGCGCGGCAACCGCCGTTGGGCGACCATGCCACCGCCGACCATCACCACCCGTTTCCCGGAGAGGTCGAGGCCGGACAGGTAGTGGGGATCTTCTGGCATGCGTAGAAGCATGCCTGGCCGGGTGGGCGCGGGCGCGTCAGGGTTCCAGGATTGTGAGCATCGCGGCATTGCCGAACACGCGCGCGGTCTCCAGCGCGGACGGCTGCCCAGCCTCGGGGTCCGCGCCACCCTTGAGCAGTGCCTTGACCACCTCGGGCTCGGCCTTGAACACCGCACCGGCCAGCGGGCTCTGACCGCGGTCGTTGATCCGGTTCGGGTCGGCCCCGCGCTCGATCAGCGCGGTGACGGTCTCGGCGTGCCCGTGGTAGGCGGCGAGCATGACCAGCGTGTCCCCGCGGTCGTTGGTCAGGTTCGCCGGGATGCCGGCGTCCACGTAGGCCGCCAGCTCCGCGGTCTGCCCGCCCCTGGCGAAACCGAAGACCTTGGCCCACAGTTCGAGCAGCTCGGGATCGGGTTCGGGATCCGTCATGGACCCAGCATCTCACGCGGGGACGCGGCCGACCGCCACCAGCGAACCGCAGTCGAGCGAGGTGAGGCCCGCTTCGGCGAGACCGGCCAGGTAGCGCTCCTTCACCCGCGCCACGGCCGCTTCGTCCATCCCGGTGATGAAGGCCCGCATGGCCGCGCCGAGGTAGAGCGTCCACGCGTCCTCGGGGTGCAGCGGCTGGACGAACCCGATCTCCTCGACCTCGATGTCGACCAGGCCCAGGTCGGTCAGCCAGGTCGTCAGCTTCTCCGGTGTGTCGATCCGGCCCTGCGAACCGACGCGGCCGACCGACTCGGTCAGTTCCGGGCGCTCGGCCGCCGCGGCGGCCTGGCCGATCGGCACGATCCGGGCCATGCCGTCGCGGCGCCAGGTGGTCACCGCGAACCGGCCGCCGGGGCGCAGCAGGCTGATCAGCCGCCGCGCACCGGCGTCCATGTCCGGGAAGAAGAACACCCCGTACACGCACTGGACCAGGTCGTACGGGCCGCCGTCCCAGGTGAGCACGTCGTGCTGGGTGAACACGAGCTGGCCGAGGCCCGCCGCGGTGGCGCGGCCCTGGTCGAGCAGGCCGTCGGCCATGTCCACCGCGTCGACGTGCCCGGACGGGCCGACGGCGATCGCGGCGGGCACGGCCGAGGCACCCGAGCCGCAGCAGGCGTCGAGCACCCGGTCGCCCGGTGACGGCCGGGTGACGGCCACGGTGAGCTCGCCGAGGGGCCGCCACAGCCGGGCGTACCAGGAGGCGAACTGGGAGCCGGCGGCGGTGAACACCCCGCCGGCGAACTCCGGGTTCACCGGGCGAGCCGCTGGAAGTGGCCGATCAGCCGCCGCGGCACCAGTTGCCGCTGCCCGTCGACCACGATCGGCACCAGGTCGGGCGCGGCGGCCTTCCACTGGGCGCGGCGGTGGCGGGTGTTGCTGCGCGAGGTCCTGCGCTTGGGAACGGCCATCACTTACCGGCCTTTCGCTGTCCGTAGCGGCGGTGGAACTTCTCGACCTGCCCGGCGGTGTCCATGATGCGGCGCGCGCCGGTCCAGAACGGGTGGGAGGCGGAGCTGATGTCCACCAGCACCAGAGGATAGGTGTTCCCGTCGGTCCACTCGACGGTTTTCTCCGAGGTCATCGTGGACCGGGTGAGGAAGGCGTCGCCGGTGGCGTTGTCCTTGAACACCACGGGGTGGTAGTCGGGGTGGATTCCCGGTTTCATCGCTGCTCGTCCTTCCGGTCGGCCGCCGAGACCTCGTGTCCCGGGGCGTCTGCCTTGTCGTCGTCGCAGGGTTCTTCGTGCCATTCGCCGAACGGGTCCGGGTAGCGCCGCCACGCGTCCGGCCCGGCGGCGAGTTCGGCGTCGGTGAGCAGCGCCGCGTCCAGCGCCGCTTCGACCTCCTGCGGGGTCGCCTGGTGGGTGAGCACCACCAGTTCCTGCGCGCGGTCACCGAATTCGGGGTGCCAGCGAAGTGACGCCAGGGTACGGCGTTCCGGGCTGACGTCCGTCCAATCAGGACCGTCATCGGCGGCGAGCCAGGCACCGGCGTGCCCGATGCCGAGCCCGCCCCCCGCGGACTCGACCCACAGTGCCATGCCGGGCTGGCTCGCCACCCACACCCGGCCGCGCGTGCGCACCACGCCGTCGAGCAGGACGTCGATGGCTTCGTGCAGGCGTTCCGGGTGGAACGGCCGGGTGCGCGTGTAGGTCAGCAGCGCGATCCCGCAGTCGGCGGCCAGTGGTGGCTGACCGCGCAGGAGCGGGCCGTGCATGTCGGTGACCTCGCCGCGGCGGGCATCGGCGGGCACCGCGTCACGCACGTCGGTCACCTCGGACAGTTCGAGGCGGGCCGCGGTCGGTGCCAGGCGGTCGAGCACCGCGGTGGTTTTCGCGGCACTCCACGCGTCGGGCGCGTCCCCGTCGAGCACGAGCACGTCGGCGAATTCGGCCTGCGCGATGCCGACCTGGGCGAGCGTGCGCTCGTCTTCGGGGCTGGCCCGCAGGCCGCGTTCGGCGAGCGTGTCGTCACCGGTCACGTCGGTGAGCCAGGTATCGCGGTCGAGCACCGCGACCACGGCTTCGACGCGGACGTCCTCGAGCACCGGCCGGTCGCCGACGAGCGTGTGCTCCAGCGCCCAGCACACCGGCTCCGGTTCCATCGCCTCGTCGAGCCGGACCACGATCCGGCGCACCTCGGGCAGCCGGGAAAGCTTGCGCAGCAGGGGAAGCAGGTCCTGGCGCAGGGTGCACGAGACACAGCCGTGGGCCAGCTCGAGCCCGGTGAGCTGGTCACGCGGGCCGAGCTGGAGCCTGCGGGTGACCACGCCCTCGTGGATCCGGCGCAGGTTGTGGTGCACCACCGCGGTGCCGGGCTCGCCGGCTCGCAGGCGGTCGGCCAGCGCGGCACTGGCCCCGGCGGCCAGGCTGCCGATCAGGGTGAGGGGAATGCGGGGGTCTTCGGTCACGGGTGTGTATTGTAGATGAAAATGACTATCAATACCAACTGAGGAGGACTGGTGTCGGCTGTGTGCCAGGTCACCGGGCGGCGGCCCGGGTTCGGCAAGCAGGTCTCGCACTCGCACAGGCGGACCTCGCGCCGCTGGGACCCCAACCTGCAGACGCGGCGCTACTGGGTGCCGAGCGAGGGCCGGTGGATCCGGCTTCGGGTGTCGGTCAAGGGCATGAAGACCATCGACAAGCGCGGGATCGACTCGGTGGTCGCTTCCCTGCGGGCCCGAGGGGAGAAGTTCTGATGGCGCGCAACGAGATCCGGCCGATCGTGAAGCTGCGGTCCACGGCGGGCACCGGCTTCACCTACGTCACGAGGAAGAACCGCCGCAACGACCCGGACCGGCTGGTGCTGCGCAAGTACGACCCGGTCATCCGGCGGCACGTCGAGTTCAAGGAGGACCGCTGATGGCGAAGAAGTCGAAGATCGCCCGCGACGCGCAGCGACGGGTGATCGTGGCCAGGCACGCGGAACGGCGGGCGGAGCTGAAGGAAATCGTGCGCTCGCCCGGTTCCTCGCCCGAGGAGAAGGCGGCGGCGGTGTCGGCCCTCCAGGCCCTGCCGCGCGATTCGAGCCCGACGCGCCTGCGCAACCGGGACGTCGCCGACGGCAGGCCGCGGGGGCACCTGCGCAAGTTCGGCCTGTCGCGGGTGCGGTTCCGGCAGATGGCGCACAACGGTGAACTGCCCGGCGTGACGAAGTCGAGTTGGTGAGCACGGGTGAAACGTGAGCTGAAGAAGCGGCGCAACCTGCTCGCCGCGGAGAAGGTGTCCGAAGTGGACTGGAAGGACGTGGCGCTGCTGCGGAAGTTCATCTCGGACCGGGGCAAGATCCGCGCCCGCCGGGTGACGGGCCTGACGCCGCAGCAGCAGCGCCAGGTGGCGACGGCGATCAGGAACGCCCGCGAAATGGCCCTGCTCCCCTACCCGGCGGGAGGCCGCTGAGGGGCGCGGGCCACTGTCACGAATGTGGATTTGGGGGCGGATTCCGCTCCGAAAGCCACATTCGTGTCCCCCTCAGCCGACGAGGTGGCGGGCGGTGGCCAGGCGGTCCACCTGGGTTCGCCAGTCGCCGCCGCTGATGCCGAGGACGAGGTGGTCCACCCCGGCGGCGGCGTACTCGGCGAACCGGTCGGCCGCGTCGTCCGGGGTGCCGGTGATCGGCACCTTCCTGGCCCGCTCGATCGGCATGCCGTAGCCGCCGGCGATCTGGTCCGCGATCTCCCCGGCCGGGGTGCCGCCGAACGAGACCACCCCGCCGACGGTCACCGTGGGCAGCGGGCGTTCGTACTCCCCCGCCAGTTCGGCCAGGTGCCCGCGCCCGCGGACCACCTCGTCCACCGGGATGAGCGACGGGAACCAGCCGTCGCCGAAGCGGGCCGCCCGCCGCCGGGCCACCGCCGAGTCGTTGCCGACCCAGATCAGCGGGGTCCGGACCGCGGGCGCCAGTTCGACCACCGGCTCCCCCGGCGCGTCCACCAGCCGCACCGGTTTGCCCGCCAGCAGGTCGGGCAGCAGTTCCAGCGCCACGTCGGTCCGCCTGCCCCGCTCGGCGAACGGCACCCCCGCCGCCGCCCACTGCGCCGCTCCGCCGCCCGACCCGACCCCCAGGACGAGTCGGCCGCCGGAGAGGTACTGCAGGCTGGCGAGCTGCTTGGCCGCCCAGGCCAGCGGCCGGATGGCCGGCACGAACACGCTCGCCCCGATCCGCACCCGCTCGGTGACCGCGGCGGCGGTGGCCAGCCCGGCCACGCAGTCCAGAGTGGACATACCGGTGGCCAGGTGGTCGCCCATCCAGACCCCGTCCAGCCCGGCCGCCTCCGCGTGCCGCGCCGCCGCCCGCAGGTCGAGCCCCTGCTCGCGCTGGGCGGTCACCGACGGCAGGATCACCCCGATCTCCATCATGGGGACCATCCTGGGACCTCGACCATGCTGGAGGTCAAGGGTCAGTGGTGCATCTGCCCCAGGAATTCGAGCAACAACCGCTCCCGCAGGCGTGCCGGAGCGGCGGCAAGCAGCGTGTTGACCTCGGCCATCCGCGCGGGCACGGCGCCGCCTTCGCCCAATCCGGCCGCCCCGAGCAGCCCGGCGAACTGGTCGGAAGTCAGCTGGTCCGGATCCAGCGCGGCGACGAATCCGGCGATCCGAGGATCCACCGTGACCGGCCCGGCGGCACGAGCCGAGGAGACGGCCGCCTCCAGGTCGGCGAGGAATTCCGGCTCGTGCCCGCGGTTGGCCGCCGACAAGGTCAGGTGCAGGTTCTCCGGCGAGAGGCCGTGGGCGAACTGCGGCTGCACGTACCACTTCCGCGCGGACATCTCGTCGGCCACGGTGAACAGGTCGAACCCGGGCGCGCCGTCCAGCGCGAAGGCGACCAGCGTCGAGTCCGGCGAGCCGAGCACCCGCAGGCCGTCGATCTTGCCGATCCCGGCGGCGATCTCCTCCGCCGCCGCGCGGGCTTCGAGCGCCAGGCGCCGGTAGCCGTCGGGACCGATGTGCCGGATCACCGCCCACGCCGCGGCCAGCGGACCCCCCGAGCGCGTGGACTGCACGGTGGAGTTGAGCATCGTGTACCCGGGCCAGTCGGCGCTGGCGAAGTAGTGGCCGCGGCGCAGTTCGGCGTTGGCGTGCAACAACACCGAGACACCCTTGGGGCAGTACGCGTACTTGTGCAGGTCGACCGAAACGCTGGTCACGCCCGGCACCCCGAAGCCGAACTCCGGCGCGCCGAGGTGTGGCAGCACCCAGCCGCCGATGCAGGCGTCGACGTGCATGCGGATGCCCTTGGCCGACGCGGCGGCCGCGATCTCGGCGATCGGGTCGACGACCCCGTGCGCGTAGGACGGCGCGCTCGCCACCACCAGCACGGTGTGCTCGTCCATCGCCGCCGCCATCGCCGCCGGGTCGGCGCGGAAGGTCACCGGGTCCACCGGCACCGGCACGGCCCGCACGCCGAAGAAGTGCGCCGCCTTCTGGAAGGCCGCGTGCGCGGTCTCCGGCAGCACCATCGCGGGCTCGCGCACCTCCGGCGCGCCGGTCCGCGCGGCGAGCACCGCGAGCAGGCAGGACTCGGTACCGCCGGAGGTGACCGCGCCGACGGTGTCTTCGGTGGCGCCGACCAGTTCCGCGGTCGCGGCCACCAGGTCGTTCTCCAGGCGCAGCAGGCTGGGGAACGCGGTGGGGTCGAGGCCGTTGGCGTGCGCGGCCAGCGCGTGCGCCCCGGCGGCGAGTTCGTCCACTCCGGACAGTCCGCTGTCGTAGACGTAGGCCAGCGTGCGCGCGCCGTGCGTGGGCAGGTCCCCGGCCCGCAGCGCCCGGAGTTCGGCGAGCACGTCCTCGGCGGAGGTCATCGGCTCGGTTCCAGGATCTTCTTGCGCAGCAACGGTATCGCCAGCGCGACGAGGATCGCGGGCAGCAGCGAGAAGCCGAAGAGGATCGCGGTGACCGCGCTCTCCGGCTGCGCGGCCGACGAGTCCACAGAGGACACGTAGCCCCCGAGCTGCAGGATCAGGCCGAACAACCCGGGCCCCAGCGCCAGGCCGAGGGTTTCGCCCGCGGTCCACACCCCGGCCGCCACCCCGGCACGCGCGGCGCCGGTGCGCTCCTCCTCCGCGGTGATCAGGTCCGGCAGGATCGCCAGCGGGAACACCTGGATGCCCGCGTAGCCGACCCCGGCCAGCGCGACGAACACGAAGACCGCCGGCACCGGCAGCACGCGCGAAGCGAGCATGCCCAGCAGCGCGACGGCGAACACCGCGGTGAACACCCGGAGCCCGGTGACCTTGCCCCACCGCCGTCCCAGCGCCATGCACAACGGCATCACCAGCAGCGCGGGCCCGACGAAGCCGACGAAGAGCAGCGTCTGCAGGCCCGGGTCGCCGAGCACGTACCTGGCCACGTAGCTGACCCCGGCGAGCAGGGTGCCGATGCCCAGCGACTGGATGAAGTAGACCCCGAGCAGCCAGCGGAACGGGCGCCAGGACTTCATCGTGGCGAGCAGATCGCGCCAGCTGGTGGTGGGCTCGCGGATCTCGGCGACCGGGGCGTGGCGGATGCTGAAGTACACGCCGAGCGCGCCGGCCAGGATGACCAGGCCGATCACCACGCCCATCGCCTGGTAGCCGGGCACGCCCCCGAAGATGTCCACGATGGCCGGGGCACCGCCGCCGGAGACCAGGATCGCCAGCGCCAGCACGCCGATCCGCCAGCTGTTCAGCCGGGTGCGTTCCTCGTAGCCCGGCGTCAGTTCGGCGGGCAGCGCGTTGAACGGCACCTGGAAGAAGGCGAAGGCGGTGGCGCACAGGAAGAACACGGCCACCACGTACGCGGCGTCGAGCCAGGTCTTGCCGAAGCCGGGGTGGGCGAACAACGCGGCGAAGAGCACCGCCACGCCGATGCCGCCGAAGAGCAGGAACTTCGCCCGGCTGCCGTCCTTGGCCAGCCGTGCGTCGGAGATCCGGCCGGCCACCGGGTTGAACAGCACGTCCCACGCCTTGGGCACCAGCACGATGGCCCCGGCGATCGCGCCGGGCACGGCCATGGTGTCGGTGAGGTAGGGCAGCAGCAGCAACCCGGGCACCGTGCCGAAGGCCCCGGTGACGAACGAGCCGACCGAGTAGCCGAGCCGTGTCCGGAGCGGGAGCCCGGCCATGATCCTCCTAGATAACCGGCCTGTGCGGCGACGATCCGGTGCCGACACTAATACTCGATCTTCGCCGAAACCGGGTAGTGGTCGGAAGGAATCGTGTCACCTCCGAAATGCGAGACCGACACCGGCCCGATCACCGGGCGGGGGCGGCCGCCGTGGTGGAAGGCGCCGAGGTAGTCGAGCACGTCGCGGTAGCCGGGCGGGGTGGCGAGCGGGTTGGCCACCGCGTCGTAGGTCCAGGTCGGGGCGGCGTGGAGGGCGGCTCCGAGCACGCGTTCGGCCTCGGCTTTGCGCGCCAGCCCGACGTTGAGGTCCCCGGCGATGACCACCGGTTCACCTGCGGGCACGGCGCGCTCGACGAGCCGCCGGATCGCGGTCAGCTGGCGGGTGCGGACGGCGTGGGCGCGACGCGGGGTCCAGGCGTCGGCCTGCAGGTGCGTGCCGACGACCCACACTCCGGCCACCCGGACCAGTGCGGCGCCTTTGGCGGCGAAGCGGTCGCTGGTGCCCAGGCAATGGTCGGTGAACACCACCTGGTGGCGCGCGGTGATCGGGGACCGGCTCAGCACGAGCACCCCGCCGCTGACGGTGAACCAGCGGGCGTGCCGCCCGACCACGGGCGTGCGGTGCGGCCAGTCGTCGGCGAGCGAGCGCACCATGTCCATCGCCTCGGCGCTGAACGCTTCGTTGAGCACCAGCACATCCGGCCCGACCTCGCGGATCACCGCCTCGGCCGCACGGGCGCGCGCGGCCTTGTCCCGGTGCGAACGCTGGACCGGCCACGGCAGTTGCAGCAGGTTGAAGCTCATGAGCCGCACGGGTCAGGCGATGACGAAGGCGCGCGAGGTGCCGCTGAAGGCGGTGATCGCGCCGGTCAGGCCGTGCTTCCAGTCGCCGTGGTGCACCAGGCGGTACTTGCCCAGCGGGGCGTTCGCCGGGATGTCCCAGGTGAGCACCGCCTTCGACTCGCCGAGCACGGTGCGGACCCAGCGGTACTTCGTCGCCCAGTCGCCGTCGTCGGCGTGGCGCACCCAGGTGCCGTCGACCAGCCGCTGCACCTCGAGGAAGGTGCCGCCGCGGCGCAGGTTGTTCTTCGGGTGCCCGGTGACGAACTCGGCCAGCACCTGCTCACCCCGCCGGTAGCTGCTCTTCGCCTCGGTCAGCACGTCGCCGAAGCTCTTGAACAGCGGCGCGCTGTCGAAGACGACACCCGGCTGGAAGTTCAGCTGCTCGCCGGTCAGATCGCGCGGCCGCGGGCCCGGGTCGACCGGCAGGCCCGCACGCATCGCGGCCGCCAGGCGCGCGAACTCCTGCTGGTAGGCGGGCAGGGTGTACCGGCCGAACAAGGTCGACGCGCCCTCGTACTGCTGCGAGTCGTACTCCTCGGGCGTGGTCACGTACTGGCTGTAGGCGTTGGCGTAGCCCTGCACCAGCACGTTCTCCAGCGGCACGCCCAGTTCGGCGGCCACCGTGCGGCGCAGGCGCAACCCGGCCACGATGGTGAACTCGGCGGGCCCGGCGACCAGGTAGAGCGAGCCGACGCGGACCAGTTGCAGCGGCAGGACTTCCGGCGCCCACGGGTACGGCTTCATCGCGCCGAACGGCACCGCGACCACCTTCGGCGCCTGCGCGTCGGCCAGCGCCTGCGGCACCGGCGCGTCCATGCCGCCGAGCGCGTCGAGGAACGGGTTGCGGATGCCCTCGGGCAGCGGGAGCCCAGGACCGTCTTCGGTGCTGCCCGCCAGCATCGACGCGCCGATGGCGGCCGTGCAGGTGCGGCGCGGGCGGCCGTCCGGGGTGAACCGGCCGTCGACGTCCACTCGGGACATGTCCACGAAGGACATCCGGAAGTCGATGGCACCGCTGACCGGCGTGCTCGCGTCATAGGCGCGGCGGGCCGCGTGGTACTGGCGTTCGCCGATGATCCTGGTGTTCTCGAACTCGTCCTCGGTCGGCCCGGAGCCCGGCTCGAGGTTCAGGTTCGGCGACATGTCCCCGGAATTGGTCTGCGGGAAGCTGGCCACGAACCCGGGTTTGCCGTCCAGGTAACGGACTCCGGCCTTCTCGTGCTCCCAGTGGTAGGCGGCGTAGCCCTTGTTGTCGCCGCTGATCAGCTGGTTGGCGTTGGTCATCGAGGTGCCATGGGTGGCGAACCAGCAGATCGCGCCGGTGTCGCGGCCCTGCTGGGCCAGCCGCAGCACGGTCATCGCCGGATCGACCGACAGCGGGAAGAAGGCCTTGTCCGCGGCCGGGTTCAGCTCGAACGCGGTGCGGGAGCGGTTGGCGCTGGCGTCGGTCAGCTCGGTGCGGCCGAGGCTGAGCGTGCCGGGCCGCAGGTCCTCGTGCGCGGCTTTGATCGCTTCGACGATGCCGCGGACCACGGCGTCGAAGGTCTGTTCCTGGAAGCCGAGGATCGACAGGTTGTACGCGGCGTAGTGCGAGTAACCACCGCAGGCCGCGTGCGTGTGCGTGGCGTTGAGCAGGACGTTCTGCTCGGTGTAGAGCTGCCCGTACGCGCGGGCGAGTTCGGCGAGCACGGCCTGGTGCACCGACTGGAAGATGGCGCCGAGATCGGCGTTGACGAAGACGATCCGCTTCGAGCCCTCGGCGATGATGTACGCCCTGGCGCGGGTGCGCTGGTGGATGCCGGCGGTCTGCTGCTGCGGCATGGAGTAGCCCATCATGCCGTTCTCCGCGGCGGGCCCGGTGACGTCGGCGATCCCGATGCCGACGAGGTACCCGCCTTGGGCCGCGGTGGCGGTAGCGCTCAGCGCACCCGCCGCCAGCGGGACCGCGGCGGCACCCGCCAAAACCTGCCTCCGGCTGACCGGCATGCCGCCTCCGTCTCGGAATGTGAATGCGCTTCACGTTCAATCGAGGAGGTTACGTGACCGGGCTCACCTTGCCAAGAGGTGCCGTGAAGGTGGCTTTCACGGCGGAATGTGCCGTGAAAGCCACCTTCACGGCACCGGCTAGGACAACACGTCGGCGATGCGGCGGAGCGAGGCGGCATCGCCGCGCACCAGCAGCGTGGTGACCACGGTCTTCTCCCACTCCGCCACTTCCTCGCGGATCTTCGACGGCGGGCCGATCAGCGAGATGTCCTCCACCAGCGCGGTCGGGATCGCGGCGGCAGCCTCCTGCTTGCGGCCGTCCAGGTACAGCTCCTGCACCTTGGCCGCCACGTCCTCGTAGCCCATGCGCACGAACACGTCGAGGTGGAAGTTGGCGTCCTTGGCGCCCATGCCGCCGATGTAGAGCGCGAGCGAGGGCTTGATCAGCGCCGCCGCCTCTTCGACGTCGTCGTGCACGATCACCGGCACGGAGGCCGGCACCTCGAAGTCCGCGAGGCTGCGACGAGCGCCGGGGCGGGCGAAGCCCTCTTCGAGCGCGGCCCGGTAGAAGGCGTCGCTCTTCGGGGAGAAGAACAGCGGCAGCCAGCCGTCGCAGATTTCCGCCGAGAGCGCGACGTTCTTCGGCCCTTCGGCAGCCAGGTAGATCGGCAGGTCCCGCCGGAGCGGGTGCACGGTCGGCTTCAGCGGCTTGCCCAGCTTCGCGCCACCGGGGTACGGCAGCTGGTAGAACTCGCCGTCGAAGGTCACCGGCGCTTCGCGCGCCAGCACCCGCCGCACGATCTCCACGTACTCACGGGTGCGCGCCAGCGGTTTCGGGTACGGCTGCCCATACCACCCCTCCACCACCTGCGGCCCGGACGCGCCGAGGCCGAGCACGAACCGGCCGCCGGAGAGGTGGTCCATGGTCAACGCACTCATCGCGGTCGCGGTCGGGGTGCGCGCAGACATCTGCACGATGTTCGTGCCCAGCTTGACCCGCTCGGCCGCCGACCCCCACCAGGCCAGCGGGGTGAACGCGTCGGAGCCGTAGGCCTCGGCGCTCCACACCGAGTCGAAGCCGAGCCGGTCCGCCTCGGTGATCGCCTCCAGCGCCCCCGGCGTCGGGCCGGAACCCCAGTAACCGACGTGGTAACCCAGCTTCATGCGTGCTCCTTCTGGTTCGGGACCCGGGGTGCATAGTGCGTCGGGCTGTCGCGTTCGTCCAGCGGCGGCAGGTTGCGGGCGGGGGTTTCCACCAGCGGCGCGTCCACCGGCGCCCGGCCGAGTGCGCGCCGCCAGCCCGCCCGCGCCCGCGGGTGGTAGCGCCGTTCGAACGGCACGAGCTTGAACGCCGCGTTGATCAGCTTGCCGGTCAGCCGGTGCAGCCGCGCGTCGCGGGCGGTCCAGGTGTAGCCGAGCTTCTCGCGGATCGGCGGGTCGTACATGCCGACGGTCAGCCAGACGAAGTTGCGCGCGACCAGCCCGCGCACCAGGTTCCACACCGGCGACGGCAGCCAGGGCAGCGCGGCGGGCTTCGCGATCTCCCGGATGTCGAGCACGTCGCGGGTGGCCTTGTTGTCCTCCAGCACCTCGGTGCACATGCGGTGCCAGTACTCCTGGAACTCCTCCCAGGTCCCGGGCACCGGCCGCATGCTCATGCCGTACATCCGGTACCACTGGACGTGCTCGTCGAACATCCTGCGCTGCTGCGCCGCGGTGAGCCCGCCCATGAAGTTCTCCGCGATGAGCAGCGCGCTGACGAAGAAGGTGGCGTGCGCCCAGTAGAAGGTGCCCGGGTTCAGCGCGTGGTACGGGCGGCCCTTCGAGTCGATCCCCTTGATCGTGTCGTGGTACCCGCGGACCTGCTTGGCGGTCTCGTGCGCGCGGGGGCCGTCGTAGATGACTCCCCCGATCGGGTAGAGCGAGCGGAACAGCCGCTGCCAGCGCTCCCTGAAGAACCGGGAGTGCTCCTCCACGCCCGCGCCCAGCTCGGGGTGCATGTTCTGCATGGACCCGGCCCACAACGCGATCAGCAAGCCGCGCCAGTCGCCGAAGTATTTCCAGGTCAGCGAGTCCGGGCCGAGCGGTTCCGGCTGCTCCGACATGTGCGCTCCTCAATGTGACTACGACCGTTGTCAGGTTAGGATTGACAACGGTCGTAGTCAACTGCGAGGTCGCGTCGTTCATCGGACTGCGGCGCGTCGGGCCGCCCAGCGGCACGGCGTGCCTCAGTCCGGTGAACGACCTCAAAGCGACCTCGCCGCCGTGCCGGATGCGCGGCCGGAAGAACGAGTAGGTACGCACGCATGACTGGCCGGACCTGGGGTGGCACCACGCTGACCGATCGCAAGGCCGCGCGGCGCGCGCAGCTGATCGAGGCGGGGATCGACCTGCTCGGCGCGGAGGCGGGCCCGGCGATCAGCGTGCGGGCGGTCTGCCGCCACGCCAAGCTCACCGAGCGGTACTTCTACGAAAGCTTCGCCGATCGCGACGAGGTGGTGCTGGCGGTCTACGAGCACGTCGGCCAGGCCGCACGGCAGGTGCTGATCGACGCGGTCGAGGCCAGTTCCCCCGAACCGGAGGAACGCGCCCGCGCCGCGGTGACCGCCTTCGTCGAGCTGATCATCGACGATCCACGCCAGGGCCGGGTGCTGTTGCTGGCCCCGCTGAGCGACCCCGCGCTGTCCAGCCGCGGGGTCGAGCTGCTGCCCGCGTTCGCCGCGCTGGTCCGCGGGCAGCTGCCGCCCGGCTCGGCCGAGGTGGACCGCGACATGACCGCCATCGGGCTGGTCGGCGCCCTCGCGAACCTGTTCATCGCCTACCTCGGCGGGCTGCTCGAGGTGTCGCGGGAGCACCTGATCGATCACTGCGTCCGGCTGCTCACCCGCGCCTGATCCCGCTCCGCCACCAGCTTCAGCGCGATGTCGATGATCATGTCCTCCTGGCCGCCGACGTACTTCGCCGCGCCGACGCGGTAGAGGATCTCGTGCGCGGGCACGCCGTAGCGCTCGGCCGCGCGTTCGGCGTGCAGCAGGAAACTCGAGTACACCCCGGCGAACCCCTGCACGATCGACGACCGGTCCATCACCGGCAACCGCGTGATGTACGGCTTCACCACGTTCTCCGCGGCGTCCATCAGCACGTCCTTGTCCACGCCGGTGCGCACGCCGAGCCGTTCGAAGGTGGCCGCGAGCACCTCGGTCGGCGAATTGCCCGCGCCGGCCCCGAGTGCGGCGAGCGAACCGTCGATCTGGCGTGCGCCGGCGCGATGGGCGAGCACCGAATTCGCCACGCCGAAGCTCAGGTTCTGGTGCCCGTGGTAGCCGACCTGCGCGTCGTCGCCGAACTCGGCGACCAGTGCGGCCACCCGCTCCGAGGCGTCCTCCAGGATCAGTGCGCCCGCCGAATCCACCACGTAGACGCACTGGCAGCCCGCGTCCACCATGATCCGGCCCTGCTTGGCGAGATCGTCCGGCGTGGACATGTGCGAGAGCATCAGGAAGCCGACCGTTTCCAGGCCGATCTCCCGTGCCGCACCGAAGTGCTGCTCGGAGACGTCGGCTTCGGTGCCGTGCGTGGCGATCCGGACCGCACCCGCACCGAGATCGGCCGCCGCCTTGAGGTCGTCGACGGTACCGAGACCGGGCAGCAGCAGCACGGCGATCTTCGCGTTCCTGGCCTCTTCGACGGCCGCCGCGATGAGCTTGCGCTCGTCGACGAGCGAGAACCCGTAGTTGAAGGTGGAGCCGCCGAGCCCGTCGCCGTGGGTCACCTCGATCAGCGAGATGCCCGCGGTGTCCAGCGCACGCACGGTGTCGCGCACGTTCGCCTCGGTGAACTGGTGCGCCATGGCGTGGCTGCCGTCGCGCAGGGTGGTGTCGACCAGCCGGACCTCGTCGGAGCTCATGCCGAGACCGCCTTCCGCTGCGCGAGCAGTTCGCCGACGCGGGCCGCGGCGGCGGTCATGATGTCGAGGTTCCCGGCGTAACGCGGCAGGTAGTCGCCGTTGCCCGCCACCTCCAGGAACACCGCGACCCTGGCGCGGTCCTGCCAGCCCGGTCGCGGATCGTCGAACTGCGGTTCGGCGGTGAGCGTGTAGCCGGGCACGTACTCCCCCACCGCACGCACGATCTCGTGGATCGAGTCGGTGATCGCCCCCCGGTCGGCGTCGGGGTCGATGGCGCAGAACACGGTGTCGCGCATGATCATCGGCGGCTCGACCGGATTGATGATGATGATCGCCTTGCCGCGGCCCGCGCCGCCGACCTCTTCGATGCCGCGGGCGGTGGTCCGGGTGAACTCGTCGATGTTGGCGCGGGTGCCCGGCCCCGCCGAACGCGACGAGACCGACGCGACGATCTCCGCGTACGGCACCGGGGTCACCCTGGAGACCGCGTGCACGATCGGGATGGTGGCCTGGCCGCCGCAGGTGATCAGGTTCAGGTTCGGTGCCGCGAGGTGTTCGGTCAGGTTGACCACCGGGCAGGTGAACGGGCCGACGGCGGCGGGGGTCAGATCGATCGCCTGGATGCCCGCTTCGGCGTAGCGCGGCGCGTTCGCCTCGTGTGCTTTCGCCGAGGTGGCCTCGAAAACCAGCTCCGGCGGCTCGTCCTGGGCGAGCAGCCAGTCCACGCCTTCGGCCGAGGTGCGCACGCCGAGCGCGGCGGCCTTGGCCAGCCCGTCGGAGGCCGGGTCGACGCCGACCACGTACCGGACGTCGAGGTGTTCGCTGCGGCGGAGCTTGATCAGCAGGTCGGTGCCGATGTTGCCGGGACCGACGATGGCGGCGGTCCGCGCGGTGGTGGCCACTGGGCGCTCTCCTAGCTGAACACGGCGCTGACCGCGCCGAGCCCGTCGATGGTGCAGGTGACGTGGTCGCCGGGGGCGACCGGGGAGACGCGGGTGATGGAGCCGGACAGGATCACGTGGCCGGACTGCAGCGCGGTGCCCATCTCGCCGAGCTTGTTGGCGATCCACACCAGGCTGTTCAGCGGCGAGCCCATCACCGCACCGCTGTCGCCGGTCTCGATCACCACGTCGTTGAGGTGCAGTTCGCAGGGCGCGGCGGCCAGGTCGATGGCGTCCACCGGGACCGGCGTGGCGCCGAGCACCACCGCGCCGGAGGAGGCGTTGTCGGCCACGGTGTCCACAATGGAGATACGCCAGTCGCGGATGCGGGAGTCGACCAGTTCCAGCGCCGGCAGGATGTGGTCCACCGCGTCGGCCGCTTGTTCCGGGGTTACTCCGGGGCCCTGCAAGGGTTTCCGGAGCACGAAGGCGATCTCCGGCTCGATCCTCGGCTGTAGGAAGCGGGCGGTCGGGATGGGCTCGCCCTCGGCGTAGAACATGGTGTCGAGCAGGTGCCCGAAGTCCGGTTCGTCCACGCCGATCTGCCGCCGGGCCGCCTCGCTGGACAACCCGACCTTGTGCCCGCGCACCGCCGAGCCACCCGCCTGCCAGTGCCGCACCTGTTCCAGTTGCACGGCGTAGGCGTCTTCGACGGTGAGTTCGGGGTGGGCGTCGATCAGCGGCGGGATCGGTTCACCGGAGACGTAGGCGGCGAGCAGGTCTTCGGCGAGCGCCAGGTGCAGGGCGGTGTCGGGCATGGGACTCACCATCCACCCGCCGATGGGGCACACTCAATGCATGTGTCCCGCTGAGCGGAACGACGAAGGGGCCACCGCGGCCCGGCTGGCTCGGCTGCTGACCGCCTTCCGGCCCGGGGACGACGCGCTGGGCGTGTCCGAGCTGGCGCGGCGCACGGGCCTGCCGAAGTCGAGCACGCACCGGCTGATCGGGCACCTCGCCGGGCAGGGCCTGCTGGAACGGGACGGGACCGCGGTCCGGCTGGGCCTGCGGTTGTTCGAGATCGGGCAGCTCGCCGTCCGGCAGCGCGGGCTGGTCGACGCGGCGCGGCCCTACCTCGCCGATCTTCGCGAAGCCACGCACAACACCGTCCACCTCGCGATCCTGGAGGGCACCGAGGTGGTCTACCTCGACGTGCTGCGGGGGCCGGACGCACCACTCCTGCCGTCGCGGACCGGCGGGCGGTTCCCGGCCCACGCGACCGCGGTGGGCAAGGCGATCCTCGCCTTCTCCCCGGACAGCCTGGTGGAACAGGTGATCGCGGCGGGCCTCGGGCGGATCAGTCCCCGCACGATCACCGCCCCCGGCCTGCTCCGGCGCCAGCTCGCGAAGGCACGGGCCGACGGCGTCGCCTACGAACGCGAGGAATCGGTGCCGGGCGTGGTCTGCGTGGCGAGCCCGGTGCTCGACGCGAACGGCATCGCGGTCGCCGGGATCTCCCTGTCCGGCTGGACGAACCGGATGGGCACGGCCCGGATCGGCCCCGCCGTCCGGACCACTTCGCTGGCGCTTTCCCGAACCCTGCGCGGCTAACCTTCCTGGGACCACCGGAAGCCGTAGGCGAGACCGGGGAGCAGGCGGCGGAACTCGCCGCGGATTTCGCCGGTGGGGTCCGGGTGGACCGGGTCCCCGGTGGCGACCGGGTCGTCGAGGTCGCGCTGGAACCCGCCGGCCACGCGCCACACCGCCGCGGGCAGCCGGTCGGCGGGAAAGCGCACGCGCAGGTCGAAATAGTCGCAGCGTTGTTTCGGCACGCACGCGTAATGCGGCTGCATTGGCGCACCGGCTTTGAAACGCACCACGAATTCATGCGTCTGCCCTCGGCGCAAAGGGGCCGGTAGACGCAATTCGAAACCGACGCGATCGGTGGCTTGTTTCCGCGTGCCCGCCAGCCGCCCGCCGCTGAAGATGTCGATCTCCGGGCCGCCGTCGGCCGAGGTCACCGTGAACGCCAGGTCCAGCGCGCCGATGCCGTCGCGGTCGGCGACTACCCGCCGCACCTCGAAGGCTTCCGGCGCGGCGGGTTCCAGGTTCACGAAGGTCCGCAGTTTCTCGGTGTGCCAGCCGGGACCGGTTTCGCCGGGCAGGCCGGGCTCCGGCGGTTCGGGAGCGCGGCCGTCCACCAGTTCGGCGAGGTGCACGATGCCGTCGTCGATCCGCCGCCGCACGGTGCGCCGGTCCCGGTGCAACTGGTCGGCTACGCGGTCGATGCGTTCCTGGTAGAACGGCAGGCGCAGCCGGGAATCCAGCGCGTAGGCGACCAGTAGCAGACCGCCGAGGTCTTCGGGCAACTCCGCGATCGCGGCCGCCAGCGTGACGGTGACCTTCTCGCGGACCTCCGACGGCCGGTCGCCCGCGCGCACCCCGCAGCAGCGCCGGATCTCCGGCCCGATCCGCTCGTCCAGCTTGCCCGCGAGCACGCCACGGCCCTTGCGCAGCGCCTTCAGCTCTTCGACGAGTGCGCTCACCGCGGTCATTCCCCCTCCGGAATCGACGCCTTCCAGCCTGGCCGGGTCCGCACCCGCGCGCAAGCCGGGACGTCCACCCGGTGGCAAGCACCACGCGTTGTTTCCGTTTCCGGAAATGACAGGAAACAGGAAACCACTCCCTTTTCCGTACCCGAGGACGGATTCTCGAATCAGGGGAGAGGAAAGGAGGTGGACAGCATGCAGACCCATTCCGTGCTCGAATCGCTCATCAGCTGGCTGACCGCGTTCGGCGGCTGATCCGCCCCGGGTGCGCGGGGTGCCGCCACTAACGGCACCCCGTGCGCAGGCGGAGCACCCGGGTGAGCGCCTCCGCCACCCGCTCGCCGGGCAGTTCCCCGGAAGCCTTGGCCCGCGCCAGCCGGTCCAGCACCGGCCCCGGCGCGTCGTGGCCGGACCACAGCGCGAGGTCCGCGCCGGCGGTCACCGCGGCCAGCACCGCGTCGGGCAGGCCGTACCGGTCGGTGATCGCCCGCATCGCGCCGAGGTCGTCGGTCATCGCCACGCCGTCGAAGTGGTAGTCCTCGCGCAGCAGCCGGTACGCGGCCGGGCTGACCGAAGCCGCCTCGCCCTGGGTCAGGCCGGGGACGTCGAGGTGGCCGAGCATCACCACGGGCGCACCGCGGGGCAGCAGGTTCGCGTACGGCACCAGGTCTTCGGCCTTCAACTCCGCCAGGGCGGGCGTGCGCACGAGTCCCTTGTGCGAGTCGCCTTCGGCGCGGCCGTGGCCGGGGAAGTGCTTGAGCACGGGGATCACGCCGGCTTCGGTGAGCCCTTCGGCGAACGCCCCGGCGTACCGGGTCGCCACCGCGGGGTCGGTGCCGTAGGACCGGTCCCCGATCACCGTGGAGGCCGACGCCTCGCTCAGGTCCGCGACCGGCGCCAGGTTGACCGTCACCCCGCGGTCCTTCAGCTGACGGCCGCGTTCGGCGCCGAGCGCGCGGACCTGCTCGGGTGTGGCGGACGCGGCCTGTTCGCGCGCGCTGTCCAGCTCACCGTCGAGGTCGTCGATCCGCTGGACCCGGCCGCCTTCGTCGTCCACGGCGACCAGCAGCGGGTGCGGCGAGGCGGCGTGCGCCGCGTTCAACCGGCCGCCGGTGAGCACCCGTGTCGCGCTGCCGCCGACGAAGATGCCGCCCACGTGGTCGTCGCGGACCACCTTGACCGCGTCGCCCTCGTCCGCCGGGTTCACCCCGACCATCAGCAACTGGGCCAGCTGGTCGCGTTCGCTCATCCCGGCGGCGAGCCCGGCGCAGTCCGGCTGTTCCACGGCGGCGGTCGGCGACGGGGAGCCCGGGGCCACCGGTGCGCTTTTCGGCTGCGCCAACGGCGCCGGTGACGGCGGTACCGCGGGCACCGGTGCGTGCGGCACCACGACCATGATCACCGCACAGACCGCCGCCCCCGCGCTGAGCGAGAGCAGCCAAGCTTGGGTGCTGGCAGAACGTGTCATTTGCGGTTCAGTGTATTTCCTGCGTATCCGCCGCTGTGGGCCAGCCGTTTGGCGTAGCAGTCGTCCTTGCCGATGCCCTGTGTCCCACACCACTCGTTCGCTGCCACACCGGTGGCGAACCGCTCCGGCACCACGGTGATCCAGAAGTCGGGGTACTTGAAGCTGTCGAAGTCACCGGACCACAGCAGCAGCGCGGCCGGGTACCGCGACTTGTTCGCCTGGTGGTCCGCCCAGATGCTGTCGTGGTCCTGGGTCACCCCGCGCACCACCAGCCCCGGCCGCTTCGACGAAAGCTGCGGCATCCAGTAGCCGACCAGGCCCGAGACCTGCGCGCGATCCTCCTCGACCTGCGCGCTCAGCAGGGACAACGCCGAATTCCGGGTGGGCTGGGTGGTCGTGGCCCTGGGCGCGGTCGTGGTCGTGGTGGTCGCCGGCGGCGCGTACCCCGGTGCCGTCGCCGCGGGCGGCACGTAGACCGGGTACCGCTGCCCGGGTTCCGCGGCCACCACGTCCGGCCGCCCCTGCCGGACGAGCACCACGGTCAAGGTGATCAGCAGGCCGGCCACCAGCGTGATGGCCACCGCGGTGAGCGACTTCATCCCGGCGGTCCAGCCCGTCTCGTACGGCGGCGGAGCGGGCCGCATCTGCCAGTTCGGCTGCTGTTGTCCTCGCCAGTCATCCACCGGGGTTCCTCCATTCGTCGGTATGACGCACCGGTGGGAGTCGGCTGGTGGTGACCGTCGTTACGAGACCCGGATAAGGCCGGGGGTGGCTTCTTACCACCCGGGTGCGACGCGGGTCACATCCGTTGCTGTCACACCCCGCCGGGCTGCGGGGTCGAAGAGGTGTAATCACCAACAACCCGAGGAGCACCACATGGAAGCGCGACTGAACATTTTCGAGATCCCCACCATGACCAAGGCGTTCAAGGGGATCGTGGCCGCCGCCCGCGCGAGCGGGGACTCGTCCGTGCCCGCCGCCACGCTGGAACTGGTGAAGATCCGCGCCAGCCAGATCAACGGCTGCGGTGTCTGCCTCGACATGCACACCAAGGAAGCCGCGCACGCCGGGGAAACCTCGTTGCGGCTCAACCTGATCGCGGCCTGGCGGGAGGCCAAGGTGTTCACCGAGGCCGAGCGCGCCGCGCTGGAGCTGACCGAGCAGCTCACCCGCATCGCCGACGCCGCGGGCGGGGTCACCGACGACGCCTGGGCGAACGCGGCCAAGCACTACGACGACGAGCAGCTCGGTGCCATCGTGCTGGCCATCGCGATGATCAACACCTTCAACCGCATCAACGTCGCGGTCCAGCAGCCCGCCGGGGACTACCAGCTCGGCCAGTTCGGCTGACCCCGCTCAGCCGAGCGGCAGGTTCGCCGAACGGATGACGCGGTCGTCTTCGGTGACCGCGAACACCTCGCAGCCCGGTTGCGCGGCGGCCCATTCCGGGCCGTCCGCACCGAGCGCGAAGGCGGCGGTGGCGGTGGTGTCGGCGATGGTGAGCGTGTCGGCGACGACCGTGATGCTCTTCAGTCCGGTGGCCGGTTCGCCGGTGCGGCCGTCGAAGATGTGGTCACCTCGTTCGTACCGGCCAGAGGTGGCCACTGCGGCGTCTTCCACCGCCAGCACCGCGCACAACTGGTCGATCCGGTCCGGGTGGCGGATGCCGACGCGCCACGGGCCACCGGCGGCCACCACGTCACCACCGGCGTTGACGCAGAACCGGCGGGCGCCGGCGTCCATCAGCGCTTCGGCCGCCCGCTGCACCGCCCAGCCCTTGACCACCGCGCACGGGTCGAGGCCGCGGCCGGGCAGGCGGACGCTGAACGCGCCGCCGGAGCGTTCCTCGTACCGGCGGCACACCGCCAGCACCTCGATGAAGTCGTCGCTGAGCTCGGCCGGGGTCAGCTCGGCGCGGTTGAGCCTGCTCACTTCGCTGTCCGCGCGGAACGGGCTGAACCGCGCGTCGACCTCCCGCAGCCAGTCGAAGGCGTGGTCCACCGCGGACCCGAGCGGGCTGGTGGTGGCGCGGATGTCGACCGAGATCGGGAAGCCCATGATGTGCTCGACCCGGCGTGGATTCCCCAGCATCAGGCGCCCTTCGCGTCGAGAGCCGCCTGCAGCGACTCGGCGTAGGCCTCACTGGTCATGGTAGCTCCCGAGACCGTGTCGATTTCGGCGCTCTGCGCGTTCAGCGCTTCCTCCCGCAGCGTGGGCAGCGCCTCCTCGGTCGGCTTGGTGGCCGGGGCACGCAGGACCTGCACCTCGGTGATCGAACCGTCGGTCAGCACCACCTGCACCTGGACGATGCCGTGCCGTCCGGCGGCGACCTCGGTCCCGGTCAGCGTCCGCGTCGCCGAACCGGCGGCCGGGGCGGGTGCCTCGGCTTGCGCCACCACGGCTGTTTCGGTGTGCGGGGTGGGTTCGTACTGCCACAGCCAGATGAACCCACCGGCGGTGAGCAGCAGCACGGGAATGGTCTTCTTCATCTCTCTCCTCAACCGGCCAGGCTGAACCGCTCGGCGTGCACCTGCGCCGCGGGCAGGCCGAGTTCCTTGAGGCCGCGCAGGGCGGCTTGGGTCATTCCGGGCGGACCGCAGACGAAGACGTCGCGGTCGGTCACGTCGGGCACCAGCGCGGCCAGGTTCCGCGGCCCCAGCACCGGCCCGGCCGGACCGTCCTGATCGGACGGACCGGTGAGCAGCCGCAGCACCGCGCCCCGGGTGCGGGCGATCGCGGTCAACTCTTCGAGCAGCACGGCGTCGGTCTCGGACCGGACGCGGTAGAGCAGCACCACATGCCCGCGCACCTCCTCGAGCAGGGCGCGGATCGGCGTGATGCCGACGCCACCGGCGATCAGCAGCGCGTTCTCGCGGGTCTGGTGCGCGGTGGTGAAAGCGCCGTATGGGCCTTCGGCGAACACGCGGGTCCCGGGCCGCAGGCCGCGCAAGCCGGCGCTGCCCTGCCCCACGGCTTTGACGGTGAGCCGAAGCGTCCGGCCGTCGGGAGCGGCGGACAGCGAGAACGGATTGGCCTGCCACCAGCGATCGCGGCTGAGGAAGCGCCACAGGAAGAACTGACCCGCCCGCACCGGCAGTTCGTCGAGCTTCTCCCCGGTGATGTAGACCGACACCACCTCCGGCGATTCCGGGACCACCGCGGACACCCGGAACCGGTGCTTGAGGTTGCGCCGCAAGGGAAGCACCACCCGCCCGGCGACCACCGCGGCGAGCGCGGCACCCCACAGCGTCCACCAGTACGCCCGCGCCGCCGGGGAGTCCACAAAGGATTCCCCGACCGCGACCTGGTGGCCGAAGGCGAGCACCACGGCGAGGTAGGTGTAGAGGTGGGCGAAGTGCCAGGTCTCGTAGGCGAGCCGCCGCCGCGCGTACCGCGCCGACAGGCCGCCGACCAGCAGGATCAGCACCAGCGCGACCACCGCGCGCAGCACGTCCTCCATGGTGGTGATCAGCGTGCCCAGCTGGTCGATCGGGCCGGTGCCCTCCACCGCCGCGTACCCGGACACGATGAACACCGCGTGCCCGGTCAGCGTCCACACCAGCCCGAAGCCGAGCAGGCGGTGCCACGAGGTCAGCCGGTCCATGCCGAGCCTGCGGTCCACCCAGGGCAGCCGGGCGATCAGCAGCAACTGGAAGGCCATCAGCAGGGCGCCGTAGAGCCCGGTCAGCCGTCCGAGTGAAACGAGCACGTTGCTCGACGGGCCGGAGGCGGCGAACAACGCGGTGACCACCACGACGTTCGCCAGGAACAGGGTGGACAGCGCCAGCCTCGCGGCGGTCCGCGGGCGCAGGGCGGTCGCCGGGGGCCCGGCGGTGGTGAACTCGGCCATGGACCCAGCGTGCGCAGCGAAGCTGAGGCGATCCTATCCGCCACCTGTCGAGATCCTGTCGGTCGCGCGCCGCGCGCCCCCCGCGCCTCGCCAGCGGCGGCGGCGTGGCGCACCATGGCAGCGTGAGCACGGTGAACGGGCAAAATCCGGTGAAGCTGCTGGTCGTCGACGACGAACCGCACATCGCCGACCTGGTGGCGACGGTGGCGAAGTACGAAGGCTGGCAGGCGGTCACCGCGGGCAGCGGCGAGGCCGCGCTGCGTGAGGCCGCCGGGTTCCACCCCGACATCGTGGTGCTGGACATCATGCTGCCCGACCTCAACGGCTTCACCGTGCTGGACCGCCTGCGCGAATCCGGCACGATGGTGCCGGTGGTCTTCCTCACCGCGAAGGACGGCACCGCCGACCGCATCGCCGGGCTCACCCGGGGCGGGGACGACTACCTGGTCAAGCCGTTCTCGGTGGAGGAGCTGATGGCGCGGCTGCGGGCGGTGCTGCGCCGCAGCACGGGCCCGGTGTGGCAGCACTCGGTGCTGCGGGTGGCCGACCTGACCCTGGACGAGGACACCCGCGAGGTCCGCCGCGGCGACCGGCTGGTCACGCTCACCCCCACCGAGTACGAGCTGCTGCGCTACCTGATGCGCCGCTCCCCCGGGGTGCTGACCAAGGCGCAGATCCTCGACCACGTGTGGGAGTACGACTTCGGCGGCAAGTCCAATGTGGTCGAACTGGTCATCTCGCACCTGCGGCGGAAGCTGGACAGCGAGGCCGAGCCGCTGATCCACACCGTGCGCGGGGTCGGTTACGTGGTCCGCCAGGCGGCCAGGTGACGCGCTGGCTCGGCGCGTGGAACCGGCTGCGGCTCGGCACCCGGCTCGCCTTCGCACTGGCCGCGCTCTCGCTGGTCGTCTTCGCCATCGTCGGCATGCTGACCGTCGGCATCATGCGGGACTACCTGCGTGACCGGCTCGACGACCAGCTGACTTCCAGCCAGCTCGACGAGAGCGAGAAGCTGCGCAAGTACCCGGCGAAGGACCCCACGCCGTTCTACTCGTGGTACTCGGTGGCCTTCGACGTCCGTGACGGGGTTGCCACCCCGAAACCGGAGGACCGGCTGCCGCAGGACGTCGACGACCTGGCACAGGTGGCGCGGGCGGCGACCGAGACCGAAGTGATCCAGACCGTGCACCTGCGCGGCGAGGGCGACTTCCGGGTGCGGGCCTGCCCGATCGACCCGGTCACCGGCACCGTCCTGGTCAGCGCGGCACCCGAGGCGGAGCTGGACAGCACGGTGCAGCAGCTGATCGCGGTCGAGGTGGCCACCTTCAGCCTGGCGCTGGCCATCCTGGTGATCACCGGCCGGATCGTGCTGCGCCGCGGCCTGCGCCCGCTCAGCGACATGGCCGACACCGCGCACGACATCACCACCCGCGACCTCACCGACTCCCCCGACCTGCCGGTGCGCGCGACCGGCACCGGCGGCGGCGTGGAGGTCGACGAGCTGCGGACCGCGCTGAACACCATGCTCGCGCACATCGACTCCTCCCTCGGCGCGCGGACCGCGGCCGAGCAGCGGCTGCGCCGGTTCATCGCGGACGCCTCGCACGAGCTGCGCACCCCGCTGACCTCGATCCGCGGGTACGCCGACCTGTTCCAGTACGCGGCGGCCAACGAGCCGGCCGAGCGCGAGGCGCACCTGGCCAAGCTGCGGCAGGAAGCCGGCCGGATGAGCCTGCTGCTCGACGACCTGCTGCTGCTCGCCCGGCTCGACGACGCCGAGGTGGAGGCGCCGCTGCGGCGCGAGGAGGTGGACCTGGTCGAGCTGGCGACCGCGGCCGGTGACGCCTTCCGCGCCGCGCACGCCGACCGCGAGCTGACCGTGGACGCCGACGCGGGCCCCATCCGCCTGAACGCCGATCCGCTGCGCCTGCGGCAGGTGCTGGACAACCTGCTGACCAACGCGGCCGTGCACACCCCGCCGGGCACCTCGGTCACCCTCGTCGCGCGGGCGACCTCGGCCGAGGCCGTGCTGGAGGTCGCTGACACCGGTCCCGGCATCCCGGCCGAGGACCAGGCCCGCATCTTCGACCGCTTCTACCGCGTCGACCGCTCGCGGGCCAGGGAACGCGGCGGCAGCGGGCTGGGGCTGGCCGTGGTGCACTCACTGGTCACCGCGCACGGCGGTACCGTGACGCTGGCCGGCGGGCCGGGAGCCACCCGGTTCACCGTCCGCCTGCCCCGCACCAGGAACGAGGGAGCCCGTTGATCGACCCGTCCGACGAACTGCGCGCGTTCTGGGCCGAACGGCACTTCCCGACGCTGACCACCCTGCGCCCGGACGGCCTGCCGCACGTGGTGCCGGTGGGCGTGACCGTGGACGAGGACTTCGCCGTGGCCAGGGTGATCACCTTCCGCGCGAGCGTCAAAGCCCGCAACGTCCGCCGCGGCGACGTCCCCGCCGCCGTCAGCCAAGCCGACGGACGCCGCTGGTCCACCCTCGAAGGCCGGGCCCGCCTGGTAGAAGACCCGGACTCCGTCCGCGACGCCGAAAACCGCTACGCCGCGCGCTACCACCGCCAGCCACGCCCCAAACCCGACCGGGTGGTCATCGAAATCCACCTGACCCACCACCTAGGCATGCGCTAACCCCGCCCCCACCCTCGCAAGCCGAACCCCACGTTCAGACACCCGAACCCCACACTCAGGCAGCCGAACCCCACGCTGACGCAGCCGAACCCCACATTCGGACAGCCGAGACCCACGTTGGAGCAGCCGAGTCCCACGTTCGGGTAGTCGAGACCCGCACTCGCGCTGCCGAGTTCCACATTCGGTCGGGTGCGCCCTCACCGAACGCGAGCCGCGGATGCACGCCGAGTTCGGACCCGAACGCGAGTTCCAAGCCCGAGCCCCGAGCCATAGCACCGAGGACCGCGCCACCAGCCAAACCACCAGAGCGCCAAAGCCGGAACTCAAGCCGCCTGAGGCTCGAGCCGCCCGATGTCTCTGAGGCCTGAGCCGCCCAAGGCTCAAAGCCCGAGCCGCCTGAAGCCACGAGCCACGAGCCACGAGCCGAAGCTTGAGCCGTGAGCCGTGAGCCAAGGGCAAGGGCAAGGGCAAGGGGGCAGAGTCCGAGGGCCTGGCCTGGCCCGGCCCGAACCGAAGAAGAAGAAGAGGAGCATCCAACCTCCCCATCCCCGGCCCACAGCCAAAAACACGGCGGGGATGCCCTTGTCAAGGCATCGTTCCCGCCTTGACAAGGGCATCCCCGCCGTCGTCACACTGAAATACCGGGGTGGACCCCAAAAATCACCCCCCGAACATCAACCGCCACTCCTCCAGCGATCGCGGCCGGTACACGAAGTTGTCCCGCCGCACATCCGACAGAGGTGACGAGGGCGCCCCCGAGTACTGGTGTCCCGGGTAGACCACCGGGTCACCGGACAGCCCCGCCAGCCACTGCAGGCTCCGGTACATCGCGTCCGCGTCGCCGCCGGGGAAGTCCGTGCGGCCGCAACCCTCCAAGAACAGCGTGTCGCCGGAGACCAGGCGGTCGTCGCCGACCAGGAAGCACTGGCTGCCGGGGGTGTGCCCGGGCGTGTGCAGCAGGCGGACCGGGATCGAGCCGACCTCCAGCAGGTCGTCGTGGTCGTGGCCGACCAGGTCCGAGTCCGAGACCCCGGTGACCCGCTTGACCCAGTCCTTCTCCTCGGCGTTGACGTGCACCGGCACCGGGGACAGCGCGAGCAGGTCGGCCAGGCCGGGCAGCGAGAAGCCCATCATGTCGCCGCCGACGTGGTCGGGGTGGTGGTGGGTGACCAGCGCGCCGGTCAGCCGCATATCGTCGGCGGCCAGCACGTCCAGCAGGTCGGCGACCCGGTAGGCGGGGTCGACCACCACCGCTTCGCGGGTCTCGCGGTCCCCGATCAGGTAGGCGAAGTTGACCATCTGGGTGGCCACCGGGTCGCCGACGGCGAAGTCGCGGCCCGAGAGCAGCTGGCGGTAGTAGAGGCGGTCCGGCATGCACTCACCGTACTGGGGACCCGACGTGCGCGTGCCCGGGCGGGGTGCCACACTTCCGCGCGTGGAGTACCAGCTCATCGCCGAAATCGTCCCGCCAGCCGACACCGCCGAACTGGACGCGCTCCAGCGGCTGGGCGTGGCGACGCTGCTCGACGAGCAGCTCGACCAGCTCGCCGCCGTCGAAGGTCCCGACGGGGTGGAGATCGAACCCGTGGACCACAGCGTCGAGGTCCGCGCCTCCGGTGCGGTGATCACCTGGGCGCTCGACGCGCCCGCGCTGGTGCTCGCCGAGGACGGCGCCCGCCACGTGCTCGACGAACTGCTCGACCGCACCCAGCTGCTCACCGACTGGACCGTGAGCCGCTGCGAGGTCTCGGCTTCCGACGAGGACCTCGCCGCCGCCTTCGGCGACGACGAGCAGCCGGTCGACGCCGACGACGAGGACGAAGAGACCGAGGAGCCGACCGCGGAGGAACTGGCCGCGGCCCGCGAGCAGTTGCTCGCCAGCGCCGACCAGCTGCGCGCGTTCGGGCTGGAGGCCTTCGGCCACGTGCCGGACGACGAGGAGTCGGTGTCCGCCGAGCAGGCCACCCTGGTCGCGGGCGCGTTCGTGCAGGGCATCGAGGTGCTCACCGACGAGCTGTTCCAGGACATCCAGGCGCTCGAAGAGGCCGAGGTGACCGCCGGTGAGCAGGACACCCTGTGGGTGCTCGACCAGCTGCCGGAGCGCTTCGCCGACCAGTACACCGCGTTGTTCGCCAAGCAGTTCCTGGTCAGCACCTCGATCCTGGGTTACCGGCTGTGCCAGCCCGGCTGGACCGCGCCGCAGAGCACCGCCGAGGCGCTCGGCCTGCACCTGATCAAGTCGGCCGCCGCGGTGCAGCTCGACCTGTCCGGCATCAGCGAAGAGCTGCCGCTGGAGGAGATCTTCGCCGCGTTCAACGAGCACGCCTTCGAGGATCTCGACCACGAGTTGCTGTTCGAGGCCGAGACCGAGGACGGCGTCAAGGGCCTCGACTTCGCCGACTGGTTCACCCCGCGCCCGCACCTCGCCGAGACGCTGCACCCGTACCTCACCGGCACCGACGACTGACCCTCCCGGCCCGCGCAGACCGCTATGAGTGGGGCATTACTAGCGTTCAACGCAAGTAATGCCCCACTCATAGCGTTTCAGCTGTCGGCGGCGTCCTGGAGGGTTTCGGAGATGACGCCGCCGGAGAGCAGTCGCAGCCGTTCCTTCGCGGGTACGTCCGCGCCGATCGCGTCCAGTCCCAGCAGGGCCGCGCCGACCACCGGTGCCACGTCGACCACGCGGAACTCCGCGTGCGGGGCCACCTTCCGGCACCGGCGCTCGATCTCGGCGATCACCGGCTCGGCCACCCCGGTCAGCACCCCGCCGCCGAAGATCACCTGCGGGGTGCCGCCGGTCAGGTCCAGCCGCCGCAGGCTGACCGTCGCCAGCACGCTGACCTCCTCGACCAGCCGGTCCACCACGCCCTGGGCGATCTCGTCCCCGGCCGCGGCGACGTCGAACAGCACCGGGCAGAGGTCGTTCAGCGCGTGCGCGGGCAGCCGGCCGAAGTGCAGGCGGTGCACGATCTCCACCACCGAGTCCACCCCGAAGTGCGCTGTCACCGCGGGCAGCAGCGCGGTCCACGGGCCGCGTCCGTCCTCCGCGCGCACCGCCCACCACAGTGCCTCTTCACCGAGTTGGGCGCCCCCGCCCCAGTCCCCGGAAATCCGTCCCAGCGCGGGGAACCGGTGCACCCGGCCGTCCGGCCCGACGCCGACGCAGTTGATCCCGGCCCCGCACACCACCGCCACCCCGGTCCCGCCTGAGGTCCCGGCGCGCAGCAGCGCGAAGGTGTCGTTGCCGACCGCCAGCGAGGGCGACCACCCGCGCGCGGCGAGCGCGTCGTGCAGGATCTCCTCCTCCAACGGGAGGTCCAGGCCCGCGAGGTAGGCCGAGGTGTGCACGCCGAACGGCCGGTCGCCGGACAGCCCGGCCCCGGCGAGCGCCGTCAGCACCAGCCGTTCCAGCGTCTCGACGCAGGCCGTCACCCCGACGTTCTGCGGGGAGGCACCGGGTCCGCGTGCTTCGCCGAGCACCTTCCCCGTCGCGTCGACGAGCAGCACGTCCGTCTTGCTGTTGCCGCCGTCGATCGCGACCACCAGCTCGGAGGTCATGCCTTGGCCCACGGCAGCAGGTCGCGGTTCTCGTCGATCAGCGCGTCCGCCAGCAGATCCGCCTGGCGGTACTGGCCGATCAGCGGGTGCGCGAGCAGCGCGTCGGCGACCCGTTCGCGGCCACCGTGCAGCGCGGCCTCCAGGGCCAGGTTCTCGTAGGCGGTCACGTGCGCGATCAGGCCGGCGAGCATCGGCTCCACCGGCGCGACCGGCAACGGCCTCGCCCCCGTTCCATCCACAGTGGACGGAACTTCGATCACCGCGTCGTCCGGCAGGAACGGCAGCGTGCCGTCGTTGCGCACGTTGACCACGTGCTCCTCCGCCGGTCCCCCACCGGTCAGCGCGTGCACCAGCTGCACCGCCGCCTCGGAGTAGAAAGCCCCGCCCCGCTGGGAAAGCTGCTCGGGCTTGGTCACCACGTCCTCGTCCTGGTACACCTTCAGCAGCTCGTTCTCCACCTCGGTGACCACGTCCGCGCGCGGCATCGAGGTGCGCTGCTGCTCCACGACCTCGTCGTGCGAGTAGTAGTACTTCAGGTAGTACGACGGCACCACGCCGAAGCGGCGCAGCCAGTCCACCGGCATGTCGAGGTGCTCGGCGACCGCGTCCGCGTGGTGCTCGATCAGCTCCGGGAGCCGATCGGTGACCGTGCCGTCCGCACCGGTCACCCGCACCCCGCGTTCCCAGCTCAGGTGGTTGAGCCCGACGTGGTCCAGCCGCAGGTGTTCGTGGTCCACCCCGAGCAGCCCGGCGAAGGTGCGCTGCAGGTGGATGGCCACGTTGCACAGGCCGACCGCGCGGTGCCCCCGGTCCAGCAGCGCCCGCGTGACGATGCCGACCGGGTTGGTGAAGTCGACGATCCAGGTGTCCTCCCCGGCCACCGCGCGCACCCGGTCGGCGATGTCGAGCACCAGCGGCACCGTGCGCAACGCCTTCGCCAGCCCGCCCGCGCCGGTGGTTTCCTGCCCGATGCAACCGCAGCGGTGCGGGAAGGTCTCGTCGGACCGGCGCGCGGTCTGCCCGCCGACCCGCAGTTGCAGCAGCACCGCCGCCGCGCCGTCCACCCCGCGCTCCAGGTCCCCGGTGGTGCGGACCTTCGCCGGGTGCCCGGCGTGCGCCAGCAGCCGCGCGCTGAACTCCCCCACCACTTCCAGCCGGTGCGCGTCCGGGTCCACCAGCACGATCTCGTCCACGTCCAAAGTGGACCTCCGGCCGGCGATCCCGTCGATCAGCTCCGGCGTGTAGGTGGATCCCCCACCGACCACTGTCAGTTTCAACCCTTGACTCCCGTGAACGTGATTCCCCGGACGAACGACTTCTGGGCGAAGGCGAACAACACGATGACCGGCGCCATGATCAGCGCGGTGGCCGCCATGGTCAGGTTCCACTCCACGTGGTGCATGCCCCGGAACGAGGCCAGCGCCAGGGAAAGCGGCCAGCCGTCCCGGTTCTCGCCGGTGTAGAGCAGCGGCCCGAAGTAGTCGTTCCAGGTGAAGAGGAAGCAGAACATGGCGGTGGCCGCGATACCCGGTTTCGCCATCGGCACCAGCACCTTCACCAGCGCGCCGAACTCGGAGCAGCCGTCGATCTTGGCCGCCTCCAGGTAGTCACGCGGGATGGTGAGGAAGAACTGGCGCAGCAGGAACACGCTGAAGGCGTCGAACAGGAAGTACGGCACGATCAGCGGCACGAGGCCGCCGGTCAGGCCGAGTCGCACCCAGAGGTCGTACAGCGGCACCACGACCACCTGCGGCGGCAGCATCATCGCGGCCACGGTCATCATGAAGAACAGGTTCTGGCCGCGGAAGCGCAGTTTCGCCAGCGCGTAGGCCGCCGGGATCGCCGAGAGCAGGATGCCCAGCGTGGCCAGCAGCGAGTAGGTCAGGCTGTTGACCAGGTAGTCCAGCAGCGGCACCTTGTCGAAGACCTCGATGAAGTTCTCGAAGTGCCATTCCTCCGGCCACAGGCTCGCGGTCATCGTCTGGTCGTCGGCCATCACCGCGGTCAGCAGCACGAAGACCACCGGCATGGTGAAGCCGATGGCCAGCGCCAGCCCCAGCGCGTGCGTGGCCACCCACTGCAGCCTGCGGTCCCACGACCGCCGGCGCCGCTCGATCGGCTTGAGCGGCCGGTCGGTCACCGCGACCATCACGCACCTCCCTCGACGGCCGACGCCTTGCGCAACTGGCGGACCAGGATCCAGGTGAAGCCGAACGAGACCACGAACAGCAGCACCGCCATCGCCGCCGCGTACCCCATGTTGAAGTAGCGGAAGCCCTGCACGTACAGCCAAACCGGGTAGGTCAGCGTCGAGTTCTGCGGGGCGCCGATGTACTTCGTGTTGCCAGCCACGTCGGAACTGCCCGAGGCGACCCCGCTGGCCACCACCGCCTGGGTGAAGAACTGCAGCGCGAAGATGATCGAGTTGACCACGCCGAACAGCAGCACCGGCGAGATCGTCGGCAGGGTGACGTGCCAGAACCGCCGCAGCGGCCCGGCACCGTCCAGTTCGGCGGCCTCGTACTGCTCCTGCGGCACGTCCAGCAGCGCGGCCAGGATGATGATCATCAGCTCGCCCGAACCCCACAGCACGAGCAGGGTCAGCGCCGGTTTCGACATCGCCGGATCGTTGAACCACAGCCCGCCGTCGATGCCGAGCAGGCGCAGGAACCGGTTCACCGGGCCGAATTCCGGGTTGAACAGGAACACGAAGGCCAGCGTCGCGGCGGCGGGCGGGGCCAGCGCTGGCAGGTAGCACAGCGTGCGGATCAGCCCGACCCCGCGCTTGAGCCGGGCGATCACCGAAGCCACCCCGAGCGCGAACAGCACCCTGGTCACGGTCAGCACGACCACCAGCCACAGCGTGTTCCACGCCGCGGTCCCGACCAGCGGTTCGGTGGTGAACATCCGGACGTAGTTGCCGAAGCCGATCCACTCCGGTGCGTTCACCAGGTCGTAGCGGGTGAACGAGTAGTACACCGTGGCGATCAGCGGGTAGCCGAAGAAGACCAGGAAGCCGATCAGGGCCGGGGCCAGGAAGGCCAGCGCGGTCCAGCGGCGGCGGCCGCGCCCCGCCGGCCGCCGCCGCGCGGGCGGGGCCGGGGGTGGCGCGACCGCGCGGCCCAGGGTGGCGGTCATCGTCGTGGCCCTACTTCTGCGCCAGCTCGTCGTTGATCTGCGCGTCGACCTTCTTCAGGCCCTCCTCGAGGTTCGGCTCGTTGCCCGCCTGCCAGCGCTCGGCGAAGTCGTTGACCGCCTTGAGGTGCGCGTCCCCGATCGGCGTGGTCGGGTTCGGCAGCAGCTTGCCGCTGGAGAACATCGTGAGGAACTCGCGGAACTGGTCGCTCACCTGCAGCCGCGGGTCCTTGAGCGCGGTTTCGGTGCTGGGTACGTTCTTCAGCCCGTTGCCCAGCTCCACCAGGGTGTCGGTGTCCAGCGACATGTGCTTGACCAGTTCCCAGGAGGCGCCGGGGTTCTTGGCGCCCTTGGGGATGGCGATGATGGTGCCGGTGGTGAACGCACCGCCGTAGCGGTCGGGTTTGCTGTCCAGTACCGGCGGCGGCGCGGTGCCGTAGTTGACCTCGGGAGCCTGGTCGGCCAGGAACGCGGTCCGGTACTCGCCGTCGAACATCATCGCAATCTTGCCGCGGTGGAAGGCGTGGTCGGTCGAGTACTCGTCCCCGAGCCCGGACTTGAACTGCTCCACCTTCTGCGGGCCGCCGTAGGAGTCGATCAGCTGCTTCTGGAACTCGAACATCGCCTTCCACTCGGGGCTGGTGGCGAGGTTCGACTTGCCGTCGGGGCCGAGCCAGTGCGCGTCGAAGTTCGGGGCCCAGATCTGTGCCTGGTTCGAGTAGAACGGCATGGAGGGCAGGAATCCGGCGACCTTGATCGAGCCGTCCGGGTTGAACTGGGTCAGCCGCTTCGACATCTCCAGCAGTTCGGTGGTGGTCTTCGGCGGGGCGGACAGCCCGGCGGCACCGAACAGGTCCTTGTTGTAGTAGAAGCCGTAGACGTCGGCGAGCATCGGCATCGCGCAGCGCTTGCCCTCGAACTCGGTGTAGCTGCGCACCGCCTCGGGGATCACGCCCAGGTCGAGCCCGTCCCGGTCGATGTAGGGCTTGAGGTCGGTGAAACTGCCGGTGGAGCACCAGGCACCGAGGTTGTCGGTGAAGAAGGAGATCGCCACGTCCGGCGGGTTGCCCCCGCGGATGGACTGGGTGAGCTTGTCGTCGTCCTGGTTGCCCTCGTGCTTGATCTGGATGTTCGGGAACTTGGTCTTGAGCTTCTCCAGCCCCTTGGTCACCACGTCGTACTCGCGCGAGGTGAACTTGCTGTAGACGGTCAGCGTGAGCGCTTCGTCCTTGCCGGGCGCCGCCCCGAGCTCACCGCCGCCCGCCGGTCCGCTCGCCGCGCCGGAGCAGGCCGTGAGCAGGGACACCGACGCGATACCGAGAAGCAGTTTGAACGCCCGCATAGGCACTCCTTGGTTGGGGATTGCTTGGGTGGTTCAGGAGATCGGGAGGGCCGCCGCCGGGGCGAGGCCGAACAGCTGCTCGCGCACCTTGGCCAGCGCCGAGTGCAGCGCTCCGGCCCGGACCGCGTTGCCCGGCACCGAAGCCAGGCCGACCGGGGTGCTGGGCACGACCAGCCGGTGCAGTTCCTCGGCGACCAGGCCGGTCAGCACCTCGCCACCGGCGCGGCTGACGTCTCCGCACAGCAGCACGGTTTCCGGGTCGACCACACTGACCACATTGGCCACCCCGAGCGCCACGCGGCGGGCGAAGGCCGACAGAAAAGCCTGGCCTTCTTGATTCTGTCCTGATTGGACACTTCGGACCGCGGACCCGACCGCCGCCCAGCCGGTCGGCTCGGTGATGCCGTGCCGCGCGGCCAGTTCCACGATGGCGGGCGAGTCGACCAGATCGCCGAAGCGACCGCCTTCGGCACCGTCCGTGCCGGGGATGCGCAGCCAGTCGATCTCGCCGCCGCCACCGGAAGCACCACGCAGCAGGCGCCTGCCGACGACCACCGCACCACCGACGCCTTCGCTGAGCCAGACGAGCACGAAGTCGCGCAGTTCGGCGGCCTCGCCGGAGATCATTTCCTCCAGCGCCACCAGGTTCACGTCGTTCTCGATGGTCACGTCGACGCCGAGCGCTTCCCCGAGCTTGCCCGGCAGGTCGAACCCGGACCAGCCGGGCAGGTGCGGCGCGGACTCGAGGTGCCCGGTCTTCGGGTTGACCGCGCCCTGGGCGCCGATCACCACGTGCTTGAGGTCCTCCAGCGCCAGGTTCGCGCTCGCCGCGGCGGCGATGGTGGCCTCGCGGAAGGCGCCTGCCACGTCGGCACCGGCGTCGACCGGCAGCGGTTCGCTGTACTCGGTGAGCACCTTGCCGGTGACGTCGGCGATGGCGAACTCGGCGGCGTGCGGGGTCAGGTCGACCGCGGCCACGTGCGCCACCGCGCCGTTGACCGACCAGAGCTGGGCTCGCGGGCCGCGCCCGCCGCCGCGCACCCCGTCCTTGACCACGATGCCGTCCTGCTCCAGGCGGGTCAGCAGTTGCGCGGTGGCCGGTTTGGACAGGCCGATCACGTACTCCAGGTCCGACCGGGTGATCGGCCCCTCCCGCAGCAGCGTGTCGATCGCGGCGCGATCGTTGATCTCGCGCAGCAGCCGTGGACTCCCTGTTCGCACTGGATGCTCCCCCGCAATTAATCTGTTAACTTTCCAGACGGTTTCCGTCAGCGTAGTGAGCCGGGCCACAGTCGTCAACGGTTCCCCGGGAGTTGGTATGAACCACCTTCCGGCGGATTCTCCCCGCCACCCGCGGCTGGTACTTGATTCCCATGCGCCTCAACAAGATTGTCGCCGCGTTCACCCTGGTCCCCGCCATCCTGCTCTCCACCGTCACCGCCGCCCAGGCCACCGGGCCGTGGCAGAAGATCGGTTCCGACGTCGCCCGCCCGCTCGACGAGAGCCAGGGCCTGGCCACCATCGAGCGTCCCGGTGGCACGACCATCCGCTACACCGGGATCGGCACCATCCCGCCGGGCGTGGCCGCCCGCGGCTGGAACCACGTCGGTGACCCGGGCACCGCGAAGGGCTACTACATCGAGCCGTACCAGCGCGACGACCGCGGCGCGAAGCTGTTCCGCGTGCAGGCGCCGGACGGTTTGTGGTCGGAGTACCAGCACGCGCTGGAATCCTGGGAGGCCAACAACAACTCCTTCGCCGCGGTCTCCCCCGACGGCGGCTGGATGGTGGCGGGCGAGTACGGCACGATGGACCGCTTCCTGGTGCACCCGACGCCGGGCATCGTCGCCAAGAACCCGTCGCAGAACCTGCCCTACGCCTTCGCGATCCGCCTCGACCGGCCGGTGCGGGACATCCAGGGCTGCGACTTCGTCACCGCCACGCAGCTGCTCTGCTCGTCCAACGATCCCGCTGGCTCCCTGTTCGGCATCACCAAGCCACTGCTCCAGGTCGACCTCGCGGGCGCGCTCAACGGCTCGGACGTGACCGGCCGGGTCAGCGCGCTGGGTCAGCTGCCGCTGGAAAGCGGGTGCTCCGGTGAGTTCGAGACCGAGGGCATCGACTTCGACGAGCGCGACGGCACGCTCCGGGTGGTCGTGCTCTCGCCCAGCATCTGCGTTGCCTTCGATAGCAAGACCTGGCGCTTCCGCCGCTGACCCCCACGCCCGGCACCGCCCGGCGCCGGCTGAATGCTATGAGTGGGGCATTACTTGCGTCCATTGCAAGTAATGCCCCACTCATAGCATTGGCGGGGCGCCGCCCGGGTGGGTCAGCGTTCGGTGACCCGGCCTTCGGCGACTTCGAGGCGCCGGGTCACCTCGACGGCGTCCAGCATTCGGCGGTCGTGCGTGACCAGCAGCAGGGTGCCGGGGTAGGTCGCCAGCGCGGCTTCCAGCTGCTCGATCGCGGGCAGGTCGAGGTGGTTGGTGGGCTCGTCGAGCACCAGCAGGTTCACCCCGCGGGCCTGCAGCAGCGCGAGCGCCGCACGGGTCCGTTCGCCGGGTGAGAGGGTGACCGCCGGGCGCAGCACGTGGACCGCCTTCAGCCCGAACTTCGCCAGCAGCGTGCGGACCTCCGCGGGCACCAGCTCGGGCACCTCGGCGGCGAACGCGTCGAGCAGGGCCTCCTCGCCGAAGAACAGCTTGCGTGCCTGATCGACCTCGCCGACGACCACCCCGGAACCCAGCGAGCACTGCCCTTCGTCCGGTTCGATCCGGCCGAGCAGCGCGGCCAGCAGGGTCGACTTGCCCGAGCCGTTCGCCCCGGTGATCGCCACGCGATCGGCCCAGTCGAGCTGGAGGTCCACCGGCCCGAGCGTGAACTCGCCGCGGCGCACCACCGCGGCCCGCGCGGTGGCCACCACCGCACCGGACCGGGGCGCGGCGGCGATCTCCATCCGCAGCTCCCACTCCTTGCGGGGCTCCTCAACCGCGTCGAGCCGCTCGATCAGGCGCTCGGTCTGCTTGACCTTCGACGCCTGCTTCTCCGTCGCGTCGGCGCGGAACTTCCTGGCCATCTTGTCGCCGTCGGAGGACTTGCGGCGGGCGTTGCGCACGCCCTTGTCCATCCAGTTGCGCTGGGTGCGCGCCCGCGCTTCGAGCCCCGCGACCGTGCCGGAGTACTCCTCGTACTCCTCGCGCGCGTGCCGCCGGGCGATCTCGCGTTCCTCCAGATAGGACTGGTAACCGCCGCCGTAGGAGTTCACCTGCTGCTGCACGAAGTCCAGCTCGACCACGCGGGTCACCGTCCGGGTGAGGAACTCGCGGTCGTGGCTGACCAGCACGGTGCCCGCGCGCAGCCCGCCGACGAACTTCTCCAGCCGGTCGAGCCCGTCGAGGTCCAGGTCGTTGGTGGGCTCGTCGAGCAGGAAGATGTCGTAGCGGCTGAGCAGCAGCGAGGCCATGCCCGCGCGGGCGGCCTGCCCGCCGGACAACGCGGTCATCGCCTGGTCCAGTCCGACGTCGAGACCCAGCTCCGCGACCACTTCGGCGGCGCGATCCTCCAGGTCGGCGCCCCCGAGCGCGAGCCAGCGGTCCAGCGCGGTGGCGTAGGCGTCGTCGGCGCCCGGCTTGCTTTCGGTGAGCGCGGCGGTGGCGTCGTCGAGCTCCTGCTGCGCCCGCGCGACGCCGGTGCGGCGGGCCAGGAACTCGCGCACGGTCTCACCCGGGCGGCGCTCGGGTTCCTGCGGCAGGTGCCCGACCGTGGCGGTCGGCGGGTTCAGCCGGATGGTGCCCTGCTCCGGCGGCACCAGCCCGGCCAGCGTGCGCAGCAGGGTGGACTTGCCGGCGCCGTTGGCGCCGACCAGGCCCACCACGTCACCCGGCGCGACCACCAGGTCCAGCCCGGAGAACAGCACACGATCACCGTGGCCGGCGGCCAGTTCCTTGGCGACGAGGATTGCGCTCATAAGGAGACCGATGGTATCGGCAGCCTCAGCCCACCTCGGCGGCCGGGAACGGTTCGCGGATCCCGAGGCGGATGTGCTCGACGTGGAAGACGGCTTCGTCGAGCAGCATCGCGACGTGGGAGTCATACAGGCTGTAGACCACGCTGCGGCCCTGGCGCCTGCCGGTGACCAGGTTCAGCGCGCGCAGCAGGCGGAGCTGGTGCGAGACCGCCGACTGCTCCATCCGCACCGCCTCGGCCAACTCGGCCACCGCACACGACCCATGCCGCAGGCGGTTCAGGATGAGCAGACGTGAAGGGGTGGCGAGCGCCTGCAGCGTCTCCGCCACCGCCGCCGCGCTCTGCGCGTCCAGCGACGCCGGAGGCGCCACACGCCCCTCCACCCCATGTCCCATCCCCCCATCCTAACCCGCCCCCGCCCGCCGAACCCCACACTCAGACACCCGAACCCCACGTTCAAACACCCGAGTTCCACACTCGGGCACCTGAATCCCGCGTTCCGGGCACCGAGTCCGCAGAAGTGAGACTGGAGTACCCAGCATTCAGGCGCGAGGCGAGGTACAAAGCCGAAACCGACGCGCACCCGGACCCTCCCCATCCCGGTCCAAAGCACAGAAAACCATCAGCTGCCAGGATGGGCACCGAATGGATGCGCATAGACCTCCGCGAAGGCGTCCTCCCGATTCCGCCGCGCCTCATCAGAAAGCCCGGCGAACGCCGACTTGTCAGCCCCACAAGCGACATCCCGGCTCGGCCGGACGCCCTCCACCAAGAACCGGTTCACCGCGTTGTTCGCGCAGGCGTTCTCCGACAGGTAGGCCCCGTGCCCGCCCTGGTCCACGGTGACCATCCTGGCGCGATCACCCAGCGTCCGCCGCATTTCACGGGCACCGGCCAGCGGGGTCGCCGGGTCGCGGCGGTTCTGCACCAGGAGCACAGTGGACGGTCCCTCACCGGTGATCCGCACCGGCGGCTCCACCGGCTCGGTCGCCCAGAAGGCACACGGCCAGACGTTCGCCGACGCCGCCCCGAACATCGGGTACCGCTTGCGGTCCTGCTCCACGTTGCGCTGGTACGCCGCGACCGACTCCGGCCAGTCCGCGTCCCCGCACAGCACGTAGAGCTGCGACGAAAGCAGGTTCGCGAAATCCTGCGCGGCCGCCGCCCCGGCGGACGGGTCCGTCCGGTCCAGCGCCTGCCACTGCTGGGCCAGCACCGGGAAGTTCCCGTCCCCGTAGAGCGAACCGAACGTGAGGTGGCGGAACAACGCGCCGTTCACGCCGGCGACCGGGTTCGCGTCCAGCTTCGCGGCGAGGTCGAAGTACTTCGCCTTGACCTCGCGCGGAGTCCGGCCCAGTTCGTAGCTGGTGTGCCGGTCGGCCGCCCAGCGGGCGAAGTCGGGGAAACGGTCTTCCATGCCCTGACCCAGGAGCCGCGCACCGGTGATGTCCAGCCCGCCGGTCCCGGTCACGCTGTCGAGCACGAACCGGTCGGTGCGGTCCGGGAACAACGTGGCGTAGACCGCACCGAGATAACTGCCGTACGAACCGCCGAAGTAGGAGATCTTCGGCTCGCCAAGGGCTTCCCGGATCCGGTCCATGTCGCGCGCGGTGTTCGCCGTGGTGATGAACGGCAGCCGCGGACCGCTCGCGGACGCGGCGCACTGCTGCGCCAGCCCCTGCGCGACCTGCGCCCTGGCCACCACGTCGGCCGCGTCCTTGGCATACGGCGGCACGTTGCTGACGATCTGCTCCGGCCGCAGATCACAGGTGACCGGCGAGCTCTGGCCGACCCCGCGCGGGTCGAAGCCGATCAGGTCGTAGGTATCGAGCACGCTCGCCGGTATCCCGGACAACACCAGCGACATCGGCATGTCCAGCCCCGCCCCACCGGGACCGCCGGGGTTGAGCAGGAGCACCCCGCGTCGCTGGGGAGCGGCACTGGGCAGCTTGGAGATCGCCAGCTCGAGCTGCTCACCGCCGGGATCCCGGTAGTCGAGCGGCACGGTGAGCGTGGCGCACAGCAGCGGGCCGCCGTCCGCGCATGGTGTCCACTGTGGACCTTGTGCGGCCTGCGCCGCCGGGGCCAGCACCGCCGCGGACACCACCGCGACGACGGCCGCCATGGACTTTCGCATCGAACCCCCAGGGGTCTCGGCAACGAGTCCGCCCCAGCCTAGGAAGCCCGGCCGCCCGGCACATCCGCCTCCGGGCTGAGCCCGCGTCACCCCATGGTCGCTCCCCCGCGCGACACGAATGTGGCTTTGGGGGCGGATTCGGCCCCCAAAGCCACATTCGTGTCCACCTCAGCTCACACCGGCACCGAGACGAACGTCTTCCCGTCGAAGTTCTCCACCTCCACGGCGGCCACCTGATCCGGCGGCACCAGTGCCGCGCCGTCCAGCTTCGTGCCGTCGCGCTCGCCCGCGGGTGAGACCAGCCAGCTGCCCGCTTCCGCACGGGTGCCGTCCTTGCCCACCACCATGATCCGGCACTTCTGCCCGGCCGGGATGCCCTTGATGTCGGTGCTGATCCGGACCCAGCCCGCCGCCGGTTTCACCGTGGCGGTCATGCTGGCGCCGGTCCCGGGATCGGTGCCCGCGCTGGTCTTCGTGCCCGGTGGCAGCGCCACCACCTCCGGCGCGTCGGGTGCCGACTGCTGGCCGACGATCACGCCGCCGCCAAGGAAGGCCGCGGCCACCACGGCCGCCGCCACGCCGACGGCGAAGCGCCGCTTGCGTTCCTGCCCACCACGCTCGGTGCGCACCTGCCGCAGCGTGCGCTGCAACAGCAGATCCCCGCCCTCGGGCGGGCCGTCCAGCAGCGCCTCCGGCGGTACCTCGCCGAGCGCGTCGTGCAACTGCCGCAGTTCGTCCAGCTCGTCGGCGCACCGCGTGCAGGCCGCGACGTGTTCTTCCACCGCGCGCACCTCCCGCTCGTCGAGCGCACCCAGCGCGTAGGCGCCGAGCAGATGCGCGTCGTGTCCCGTGTTCATCCGGCCACCCCCTTCAGCGCCAGTTGCCGTCCCAGCGACGTGTTCCGCAATGTTCGCAAGGCGTAGTGCGATCTCGACTTCACCGTGCCCGGTGCCACCCCGAGCGCCGCCGCCGCCTCGCTCACGCTGCGGCCCTCGAAGTAGATCTTGACCAGCACGTCCCGGTGGTCGGCGGAGAGCTGGTCCAGCGCTTCCAGCACCACCACCGAATCCACCACCGAATCCGCGTGGTCCCGTTGCACCGGCGGCTTCTCCGGCACCTCGGGCACTTCCGCGGGGCGGGCCGACTTCGCCCGGAACCGGTCGGTGATGATGTTGCGGGCCACGGTGAGCAGCCAGCCGCGCACCGAGCCCTTGCCGTTGACGAGCACGTCCGGATTACGCCAGGCCCGCACGAGTGTCTCCTGGACCACGTCCTCCGCGGCCGCCCGGTCCCCGGTCAGCCGCGTCGCGTAGGCCAGCAGTGCGCGCCCGTGCTCCTCGTAGACCGTTCGGATCAGTGCCTCGTCGGCCGCGGGTTCCCGTTTCCGGGACCACAACGCCGCCATCCAGCTCTCCTCCCCGCCCGTGGGCGCGTAAGTGACCGCGTAACCGTGCCACGCACCGGCAGCACAGACACGGGGCATCCGGCGGTCCGGTTCGAATCTTTTCCGACCGGCTCCACCGGTCACCCGAAGGGCTTGCCCTGTTCGGCTGACGCGGTAGCGTACGGTGACGGTTCGGCGACCCATCGCACGAAGACGGAAGAGGGCGTGGAGAAGCGCAAGTCGGCACCTGCGGCGGATCTGGTCTGGGCGTATTACCTGGTCGCGGGCGCATTCACCGTGGCCGCCTACTACACCGCCGTGCTCTCCGGCGGCCCCCCGGTGTTGCGCGTGACGCTCTACTGCCTGGTGTCCGCCTCGGCCGCGGCGGCGGTGCTGCTCGGCTGCGTGCGCAACCGCCCGCGCTCGTGGCTGCCGTGGGTGCTGCTCGGCCTGAGCCAGGTCGTCTACGCCGCCGCGGACGCGAACTTCTACGTCACGCACTTCATCCTGGGGAAGACGTCGTTCCCGGCACCGGCCGACGTGCTGTACCTGTCGCACTACCCGCTGGTGGTGGCCGGGCTGGTGCTGCTGATCCGCCGCCGCACCACCGGCCGTGACGTGCCGAGCCTGCTCGACGCCGCGCTGCTCGCGGTGGTCGCCGGCATGCTCTCGTGGCTGTACCTGATCGGCCCGCAGACCGAAGCCGACTCGCCGCTGCTGGTGAAGGTGGCGTCGATGGCGTATCCGATGATGGACCTGGCCATGTTCGCCGTGGCGGTGCGGCTGATCCTCGGGCGCGGCCGCCGCAACACCGCGTTCGTGCTGCTGTCGACGAACCTGCTGGCCTTCTTCGCCGCCGACAGCACCTACGTGTTCCAGCAGCTCGACCAGACCTACGCCGCGGGCAACTTCCTCGACGCCTTCTGGCTTTCCGGCAACCTCGCGCTCGGCGCCGCCGCGCTGCACCCGAGCATGGCGCACCTCGCCGATCCGGACGGCGCCCCGGATCGCGGCCCGGGGCCGCTGCGCATCACCGCGTTGTGCGCGGCCGCGCTCATCGCGCCGGCGACACTGCTCGTGCAGTACGCGCACGGCGCCTATTCCTCGATCCCGATCGTCGGGTGCGCCTGCGCGATCCTGTTCGTGCTGACCATCGCCCGGCTGGCCGGGCTGGTCTCCGAGCAACGCAGGCTGGCGATCACCGACGGGCTCACCGGCCTGCACACCCGCCGCTACTTCGAGGCCGAACTGCCCGCCGAGATCGCCCGCGCGCGGCGGGCCGGTTCCGCGCTGGCCGTGCTGATCGCCGACGTGGACCACTTCAAGTCGATCAACGACCGCTACGGCCACCCGTGCGGGGACCAGGTGCTGGTGGAGATCAGCCGCCGCCTGCGCAGCGCCACCAGGGACACCGACATCCTGGCGCGCTACGGCGGTGAGGAGTTCGCCCTGCTCATCCGCGGCTCCGGCGGGGAGGAACCGGCGGTGATCGGCGAGCGGATCCGCCGCGCGGTGGCCGACAGCCCGGTCGCGATCGACGGCGGGCACTCGCCGATCGAAGTGACGATCTCGGTGGGCACGGCGAGCTTTCCCTTGCACGGCAAGACTCCCGCGGATCTGGTCGGCGCCGCCGACCGCGCGCTCTACGCGGCGAAGAACCGCGGCCGCGACCGCGTGGTCGGCTGGCCCGCCGAACCCGAGCCCGACGAGGACGCCGGGCTCACCTACCTGCAGCGGATCGCCGACGAGGTGGACGGCTGGCTGTCCACCCACGAACACGGCCGGGCGGTCGGCCGGTGGGCGGCGCTGGTGGCGGGCGAACTGGGCCGGTCACCGGCCAGCGTGCGGCTCGCCGAACTCGGCGGACGGCTGCACGACGTCGGGAAGATATTGGTACCCAAGGAGATCTGGGAGAAGCGCGAGCCGCTGACCGAAGACGAGTGGAAGCAGATCCGGCAGCACCCGGTCTACGGGTACCGGCTCGCGCTGGCCGTGCCGGGCCTGGGCGGGGTGGCCGACGTGATCCGCCAGCACCACGAGCGGTTCGACGGCCAGGGCTATCCCGACCGGCTCGCCGGGACCGCGATCCGGTTCGAAGCGCGGATCCTGGCCGTGTGCGACACCTGGGCCGCCATCCTCGCCGACCGGCCCTACCGCCCGGCGCGCACCGAGGCCGAGGCCGTGCGCGAACTGCTCGACGCCCGCGGCACCCAACTCGATCCCCAGGTGGTGACCGCGTTCCTCGACCTCCACGCGCGGGGAGAGCTCGGCGCGCTCCCCCGCGCGGGCGTCACTCAGGCCGGCTGATCGGCCAGCGTGTTCCAGAACATCAGCTCGTAGCTCTGGAACAGCCGGGCGTACCGCCGGGCCTCGCGGTCGTCACGCCCGGCGTCGAGGCCGGTCTGGACCGCCGCCGCGGCCTGCTCGGCCTGGCCGGGCGCGGGCGTGGCGAAGAAGTCGAAGAAGGCGCACGCCTCGTCGTCGAAGCCGTACTGCTCGCGCATCGCGCCGGTGATCGCGGCGCAGTAACTGCCCCAGGCGGCGAAGTTCGAATAGAGCGCGACGACCACATCGGCCGGTTCGCCGTTCAGCGCCAGCCAGGCGAAGTACGCCGGGTACGCCTGACAGCCCGCCTGCGGCTCGTAGGCGTCGAGGGCGGCCTCGTCCAGCCCGACCGCGGCCGCGAGCGCGGGCAGCTTGTCCAGCGCCAGCCGCTCACCGGCGGCGAGGTCGGCGAAGAACTCCCGCACGGCGAGGTCCTCGCTGCGCGCGGCCAGGGTGAGGCAGCTGCGCCAGTCGCTGCGCACGATGCGCAGCTCCTCGGCGGCGATGGTGGCGAAGACCGACCGCGGCGCCTTGCCCTCGGTGATCAGCGGCACCAGCCGGTTCTCGCTGTCGCGGGGTGCCAGTTCCGCCTGGACCGAGGCCAGCAGTTCCGTTGCGGTCATCGCGAGGGGACTCCTTTGTTGCTGGTAGTTGCCACTTTCTGACTCCGTGTAACCAGCACCGTACACCGGATCGGGTGAGGCAGGGGGCCGTCCACCAGCGGGCCGTACACCGGTTCGCGTGAACGGCCGCCAGAACCGCGTAAGCCGGCGCGTACTCGAGCATCCCAGTGTCGACAGAAATGAAGGAAGAAGGTGGCCAGAGATGAACGACGCCGTACACCAGCACCAGTTCGTGTCCCTCAGCGACGCGGACGCGCCCGTGCTCTCCCGCTTCTCGTACTCGGCGGCCGAGCCGTTCGCGGTCTCCCTCTCCTTCCAGTCCGGCGACGGCACCTGGACCGACTGGACCTTCGCCCGGGACCTCCTGATCGCCGGACTGGCCGGGCCGGTCGGCGAAGGCGACGTCCGCATCCGGCCGGAACTCGCCCGCGACGAAGAGTTCTTCGCCGTCGAATTCGAGTCCCCCGGCGGTTACGCGCTCGTCGAACTCCTGCGCAGCGACGTGGAAACCTTCATCGAGGCCGCCTCGGGCGTCGTCCCGATCGGCACCGAAGAAGCCTTCTTCGACGTGGACGCGCTCATCGACGAGCTGACCAACGTCTGAGCCCGGCTCAGCGGTGACGGGCGGCCGCCCGCACGGCGGCACCCGCGCCGAGGGTGAGCACCACGACGGTGAGCCCCCAGCGGCGCTTCTCCTCGGTGTCCATCGCGGTTTCCGGCCTCGGTGCCGCGGCCGGCCTGATCGGCGCCGCCCGCTTCCGCGTGGAAGCGGGCGGCGCCGATTCCGGTTCCGGCGGGGTGGTTTCCGGGGGCGGCGGAACCACGGCCTGCCGGCTGGTCGGTGGTGGCTCGGTCGTCGCCTTCGGTGGCGGCTTCGGGGCGGGCGGCTTCGGCGGCGGGGTCGGGGCGGGCGCCGGCGGTTCCGGCTCCGGCGGTGGCTCCGGCGGAGGGGGTGGGGGCGGCGGAGGCGGCGGCTCGGGTGGGGGTGCCGGCGGTGGTGGCGGCGGTGGGGGCACCGGCGGTGGTGGCGGGGGCGGTGGGGGTTGTTGCGGCGGGCAGGGTGGTTTCGGCGCGCACAGCGGCCAGATGAGGCACAGGCGCAGTTCCACCTCCACCGCGGCGGAGTGGGCCGGACCGGCGGCGGGTGCGGCCGCCAGTGCCGGTCCGGCCATGCTCAGCGTGAAGCCCGCGGCCAGTGCGGCACCGTAGGCGCCGTAGTGCGCGGGCCGCATCACGCGAGCCGGTCGACGGCCCACCGGAAGGCTTCCGGCTCCACCTGCGCGCCACCCCCGAACGGGTTCTGCAACTGGTAGATGGCGAACAGCAGCAGGGTGATCGTGGCGGCCAGGGTGGACACGATGATCACGTGGGTGAGCAGTTTGGTGCCACCGAACAGGTTCGGCAGCAACACGGTGATCACGCTGCCGGCGATCAGCACGAACCAGACCACCGCGCCGACGCCGACGCTGTCGGAACCGTTCAGCCGCGCCTGCCGCGCCTGGTAGACCTCCCAGAGCTTGTCCACCGCCTCGGTCTTGCGGCCGACGGAGAAGTCGTCGTCGGGGACCTCGGCGTCGGTGATCGCCGCGCGGAGGTCCTCGAGCTGGCGCTCGGCGGTCCGCGGCACGGACTCGCCTTCGCGCAGTTTCGGCCATTCCTCGGTGGCCACCGTCGAGGCGTACTCGGCGGCGAAGCGCCGCACGTCGGCGGCGACCGGCTCGGGCAGCGAGTCCGCCGCCCAGGCCACCGCCACCAGGCCGTCGGCCTCCTCGTAGGACATGTCATTGGCCTCGTTCACCGCGTCGTACAACGAGATGAGCACGAAGGCCACCAGCACCACGTGGAGGCCGGCGACGATGGTGAACACCTGCCCGGCCGCGTCGTTGTTGCCGGGGCGGCCCTCGTCCAGCCCGAACCGCCGCACCAGATACGCGGTCACCCCCGCGACGACCGCGGCGCCGGCGACCCACAACACGCCGCTCAGATAGATGTTCATCGAACTCCTGCACTTGCCTCGGGCATGATTCGTCCCGCCGGTGGGGAATACCCCGGCGACGGCACCTGGAAATAGCGGCGCGCACGTTTCGGACCCTGCCTCCCCAAGGGTTTTCCGAACTCGAACGCACCCGGTTGAAACCGGCGACCTCCCCTTCGCGGGGCAGAGCGCGAACACAAGTTATCCACCGGCACCCTAAGTCACAAGCCAGCATGAGGCAGTTCATCCGGTTGGTGAACCGGCCCATGATCAACCACCGTTTCGGACCATCTGCCCGGCCGCCGGAGAACCGGGACGAGTACTCCGGCCCGCGTGAGCTCCCCGACCGATCGGCGATTAGGCCGACCGGGTCGCCCGCGCTCACCACCCGTCACCGAAACCACCCGCCCACCGGGCCGGCACTCCATTGGGGACAGTGGGTTTCGGCCCGCCACCCGGCCGCCGGGGGCAGCCCGTTCGGCCCAGCGGGAAGCGGCCGAGCGGCCCCACGAGGACCCGTTCAGCCGATCACCGGGTGCCCCGCTGAGCCGTCCGTGGCCCGGCGGGCGCCGGGCGCTACCGTGCGTACCGGAAAATAGTGGTCAGTGTCATTCCGGGGGATTTCTCGAGCGCATTAATACATCTGCCCGAAAGCCCTTTCGGGTGACTCCCGCGTCAGTTGAGCCGGTGCTAACGTCGCTGCTGTCGACCACCGGGGATCGACACGGCAAATCATCCTGAACCTCCAATACCGGCCGGTCCGCGAAATGGGCGGATTTGCGCCCGGTTCTTCGTGCTGCCGGTGGGTGCCGGCGACCGCCGGGGTGCCGTGAAATCCGGTGCCGAACTGTTCCGACTGTTCCGAACCAGAGATGGGTGGATTCGCAGTGACTGTGACCGAATCGGTCGAGCCGGGTGTCGGCGAGGGACGGCCCCAGTCCAGCCTGGGCACCAAGGCCGCCCGGAACCTGGCCACCACAACCAAGTCCGTGCCGCAGATGCAGGGCATTTCCTCGCGGTGGCTGCTGCGGGTGCTGCCCTGGGTGCAGGCGCAGGGTGGGGCCTACCGGGTGAACCGGCGGCTGAGCTACACCCTCGGCGACGGCCGGGTCAGCTTCACCAACATCGGCTCGGAGATCCGGGTCATCCCCCAGGAACTCCGCGAACTGCCGACGCTGCGGGGGTTCGAAAACGACGAACTGCTCGTCTCGCTGGCCGGGCGGTTCCAGCAGCACGAGTACCAGGCCGGCGACGTGATCGCCGAGGCGGGCACGCCGATGAGCCAGGTACTGCTGATCGCCCACGGCAAGGTCGAGAAGATCGGCCGCGGCCGCTACGGCGACCAGACCGTGCTGGGCGTGCTGGCCGACGGCGAGTACCTCGGCGACCAGGTTCTCGCCGGCGAGCAGGGCGAGTGGGAGTTCACCGTCAAGGCGGTCACCCCGTGCATCGTGCTGACCCTGCGGGAGCAGTCGCTCGGCGAGCTGAACGGCGGCTCGGAGCTGCTGCGCGAACACGTCCAGCGCTCGCTCAGCTGCCGCACGCGCCCGCAGAACGACCACGGTGAAGCCGAGATCAACCTGTCCTCCGGGCACGAGGGCGAACCCGAACTGCCGTCCACCTACGTCGACTACGAACTCTCGCCGCGCGAATACGAACTGAGCGTGGCGCAGACGGTCCTGCGGGTGCACAGCCGGGTCGCGGACCTCTACAACCAGCCGATGAACCAGACCGAGCAGCAGTTGCGGCTGACCATCGAGGCGCTGCGCGAGCGCCAGGAACACGAGATGATCAACAACCGCAGCTTCGGCCTCCTGCACAACGCCGACCTCAAGCAGCGCATCCACACGCGCAGCGGGCCGCCCACCCCGGACGACCTCGACGAGCTGCTCGCCGTGGTGTGGAAGGACCCGGCGGTCTTCCTGGCGCACCCGCGCACGATCGCCTCGATCGGGCGCCAGTTCAACAAGCGCGGGCTCTACCCGTCCGCCGCCGAGATCGAGGGGCACCGGCTGCCCGCGTGGCGCGGGATCCCGATCCTGCCGTGCAACAAGATCCCGGTCACCGACACCAACACCAGTTCCATCCTGCTGATGCGCACCGGCGAAGCGGCCCAGGGCGTGATCGGGCTGCACCAGACCGGCATCCCCGACGAGTACCAGCCCGGCCTTTCGGTCCGCTTCATGGGGGTCAACGAGCAGGCGATCATCTCCTACCTGGTCAGCGCCTACTACTCCGCGGCGATCCTGGTGCCCGACGCGCTCGGCGTGCTGGAGAACGTGGAGATCGGCCGCGACGGCTGATCGAGTCCGCCCGAGAAGACCCGACCAAGCCCGACCGAGGAAGCACACGCACTGAACCGGGGAGCGAAATGACAGTCACCGAACCCGATCTCGAGGTCGACACCGGCCAGCCGAGCCGGCAGAGCCTGGGCACCGCGGCCGCGCGGAACCTGGCCACCACGACCAAGTCCGTGCCGCAGATGCAGGGGATCTCCCCGCGCTGGCTGCTGCGCGTGCTGCCGTGGGCCGAGGTGCCCGGCGGTTCGTACCGGGTGAACCGCAGGCTCAGCTACGCCGTCGGCGACGGCCGCGTCACCTTCACCAACACCGGGGCCGAGGTCCGGGTGATCCCGCAGGAGCTTCGGGAACTGCCCGCGCTGCGTGACTTCGAGGACGCCGACGACGACGCGGTGCTGACCGGCATGGCCGACCGGTTCCGCCAGCAGGAGTTCGCCCCCGGTGACGTGCTCGCCGAGTTCGGCCACCAGGCCGACCAGGTGCTGCTCATCGCCCACGGCAAGGTCAACAAGATCGGCACCGGGCAGTACGGCGACCAGACCGTGCTCGGCGTGCTGGCCGACGGGGACCACCTCGGCAACTCGGTGCTGCTCGAAGGCGACGGCATCTGGGAGTTCACCATCAAGGCGGTCACGCCCTGCACGGTGCTGTCGCTCTCCCGTGCCGAGGTCGAGGCCTTCCTCGACCGGTCCGACAACCTGCGGGCACACCTGGACCGCCTCCGCGCCGATCCGAAGAAGGCGCAGAACAAGCACGGGGAAGCGCAGATCAGCCTGGCCTCCGGGCACGAGGGCGAAGCCGAACTGCCGTCCACCTTCGTCGACTACGAGCAGTCCCCGCGCGAGTACCAGCTCAGCGTGGCCCAGACCGTGCTCCGGGTGCACAGCCGGGTCGCGGACCTCTACAACCAGCCGATGAACCAGACCGAGCAGCAGTTGCGGCTGACCGTGGAAGCCCTGCGCGAGCGGCAGGAACACGAGATGATCAACAACCGCGACTTCGGGCTGCTGCACAACGCCGACCTCAAGCAGCGCATCCACACCCGCAGCGGGCCGCCCACCCCGGACGACCTCGACGAGCTGCTGAGCAGGCGGCGCAAGACCGAGTTCTTCCTGGCGCACCCGCGCACGATCGCCGCCTTCGGCCGCGAGTGCAGCAAGCGCGGTATCTACCCGGAGGGCAAAGAGCTCGAGGGCAAGCCGGTGCACGCGTGGCGCGGGGTGCCGCTGCTGCCGTCGAACAAGATCCCGATCAGCGACGGCGGCACCTCCTCGGTACTGGCCATGCGCACCGGCGAGGAGAACCACGGTGTGGTCGGGCTGCACCAGACCGGCATCCCGGACGAGTACGAGCCGGGCCTGAGCGTGCGGTTCACCGGGATCAACGACCAGGCGGTCATCTCCTACCTGGTCAGCGCCTACTTCTCCGTGGCGATCCTGGTGCCCGACGCGGTCGGGGTGCTGGAGAACGCCGAGATCACCCGCTGACCGGAAGGCGACTGCGATGTCCACTGTGGAAACCATCGGCGACGTGCGCACGGCAGGCGAAATCCTGGCGTGGAGCCGGGCCTCGGTCGAACCGGCGCTGCGGGCGGCGGTGGACACCCTGCCGGGTTCGCTGCGGCGCATCGCCGGTTATCACTTCGGCTGGCTGGACGAACGCGGCAGGCCCGCCGACGGCGACGGCGGCAAGGCACTGCGGCCCGCGCTCGTCCTGCTCTGCGCCGAGGCGATGGGCGGTGGCGACGCGATCCCCGCGGCGGTAGCGGTCGAACTGGTGCACAACTTCTCGTTGCTGCACGACGACGTGATGGACGGGGACACGACCAGGCGGCACCGGGCGACCACCTGGCACGTGTTCGGCACCGGCGCGGCCATCCTCACCGGGGACGCGCTGCTCACGCTGGCGATGGACGTGCTGGCCGACAGCGGGCAGCCCTCGCTGCGCGTGCTCAGCGCGGCGGTCCAGGACCTGGTGGAGGGCCAGATCGCCGATCTGTCCTTCGAGCAGCGCATGGACGTCACGGTGCCGGAGTGCGTGCGAATGGCCGAAGGCAAGACCGGCGCGCTGCTGGGCGCCTCGTGCGCGCTCGGGGCGCTGGCCGCGGGTGCGGAGACCGAGCGGGCGGGCGAACTGCGGTTGTTCGGCGACCAGCTCGGGCTCGCCTTCCAGTTCATCGACGACCTGCTCGGCATCTGGGGCGACCCATCGGTGACCGGGAAATCGGTGCACAACGACCTGCGCAGCCGCAAGAAGTCCCTGCCGGTGGTGTCCGCGCTGACCTCGGGCACCCCGGCCGGGCGGGAACTGGCCGAGCTGTACCACGCCGCGGAGCTGACCGAGGCCGGGCTGGTCAGAGCCGCCGAACTGGTGGAACTGGCCGGCGGCCGGGCGTGGAGCCGGGTGCAGGCCGACGACCTGCTCGGCGAGGCGAGATCGAGGCTGCGAGCGGCCCGGCCGGAGAGCCGGGCGGCCACCGGACTGGAGACGCTGGCGCAGCTGGCCACGCACCGGGACCACTGAGAACGCCCGGGTGGATGGACACGGAGGTGGCTTTCGGAGCGATTTTCGCTCCGAAAGCCACCTCCGTGTCACTTGTCACCGGCCGAAGCCGGGATCGTCCGAGCCGAGACTTTGGCGGCGCTCCCGAGTATTTTGACCTGGTGAACGATCGCCGCCGGTGGACGTGGGCCGGCGGCTTGGTGCCCACGGAAGTTCCGTCCACGGACGCTCTGGTGGTGGACTCCTGGCTGCTCGACCGGGGTGCCGTGCGTGGCCTGCGCCGGCACCGCGCCCGGTTCACCAGGGGCGCCACCACCATCGCCAGGATCCATGAGTCCTCTGTGGACAGATTCTGGGCGGCGGTGGTGGCCGAGCTGCCGCTGCGCGAGCGGTGGTTCCCGCGGGTGGAGGCGCACGCCGACGGCTCGCTGGTGTTCTGGCTGCGCCCCGCTCCCCCGCCGCGCCCGGAAACCCGCCTTTGGATCCCGGCGGAGCCGGTCGTCCGCGCCCACCCCCGGATCAAGGGCCCGGACCTGCCGATGCTCGCCGAACTTCGGGCCCGCGCGCAGGACACCGGTGCCGACGACGCGCTGCTGCTCGACGAGTCCGGCTGCGTGCTGGAGGCCGCGAACGCCGCGCTGCTCTGGTGGCGCGGCGACCACCTCTGCGCGCCCGCGCGCAACCTCCCGGTGCTGCCCTCGGTGACCGTCGCCGAGCTCGGTATCCCGCTGAGTGAGGAATGGGCGCTGCCCGCCGACCTCGAAGGCACCGAGGTCTGGGCGGTCAACTCACTGCACGGGATCAGCCCGGTCACCGGCTGGACCGGCGAACCGGGTCCCGCGCTCGCGCCGGTGGACCACGACCGGCTGACCCGGTTCCGCGACGCACTTGCCACCGCGCCGACCTATGTGGGATGAACGGTGTTCGCGAGGGTGAGGGGGGCGGTCCGGCGTGGACGGCATGGCGAGCCTGCGGCACGCGATCGAGACGGTGCCGATCCCCGGCGCCCCGCCCCGCCTGTCCCACAACGGCGCCGCGGTCGGCCTGGCCCTGCTCGACACCGCGCTGCGGCTCAACCACGTCCGGCGGCTGACCGAGCGCCTGACCGTGGTCGAGCACGGCACCGCGCGGCGCACCACCGACGTGGACATCAGCCTCAAACTGCTCGACGAGGGCCAGCGGCAGGCCACCGCGAACCTGCAGCACCTGATCGGCCGCGAACACGGTGAACGCGCGGTTTCCCGGCCCGGCGGCACCACGCTCTGGGTGCCGATCGCGCGGCTGCCACGCAGCGGGGTTTCCCCGGTCGACGTCTACGACGGCGCCGGCGAGAAACTGCCGCGCCTGACCCAGCACGAGACCTCACGGCTGCTCGCCTCCGGCCTCTACCGCCTGCTGCGCGGCATCCTGGCCAGCGACGAAAACGCGAACTCGCCCAAACAGGACCTCAGCGCGTTCCTGTTCTGGCTGCACGAACCGCGCTGGCTGATCCAGCGGGCGCTGCTCACCCTGCTCACCGAACGGGACCACCCCGCCGAGCAGTTCACCCACCCGCCCGCCGAGGGCATGGTGGCCGGGCACGGCAAGCAGTGCCGTGACATGGCGCTGGGCATCCTGGACGGCTACGCGCACCTGCTGCGGGACTACGCGCGGCTGCTCGACGTGGCCGTCCGCGACTACCTGCTGGTGATCGCGCTGGACGACGCCGTGGACGAGCACCGGCTGAACTACGAGACCCCGCTGTACGTTAGCGCCGACCGGCCACGCCGGTTCGCCGAGCACTGGCGGCGGGTACGGGCCAGCCACAGCGGCTACTTCGCCCGCTACGACACGGTCATCCCGGCCACGCTGCGGTCCTACCACCTGGTGGTGCAGACCGCGCCCGAGGTGGATCTGACCCGGATGTACCTGACCACCGACGCCGACGGCCCGCTGGCGCGCGGCCTGGCCGCCGACCTGAGGTCGCTGGGCAGGCGGCCGCTGGCCGCGACGAAGACCGCCGCGGGCAAGATCCTCGAACTGCAGACGCAGACCGTGCTGCGCAAGCTGGCCGACCTGCTGCGGCGCCGCAGGTGGGAGGCGAGCCGGTCCGGCGTCGAACTGCCGGAGTCCGCGCTGCCGGTGACCCACCGCCTGGCCGCCGCCGCGACCACCGGCGAGGCGGTGCGCCTGGCCGGCAACGACGTGGACAACGCGCTGCTGCGTCATCCCGAGGTCACCGGGGAGAACCTGCTCGCGGCGGCCGACGAGGTCAGCCGCCGCGAACTCGGCCAGGACCTGGTGGTGGTCGGCAACTTCACCGACAACCAGGCGCAGGCGTACTGGCGGCGCTCGGCGGGCGAGGGCGGCTACGGCGAGCAGGTGCGGATCCGCGCCGGGCTGGTGCTCAAGGACTCCGGCGAGGCGGGGCCGCGCAGCGTCATGTTCTACGCGCTCGCGGTCGCCGCGACCGTGTGGGTGCTGGGCTGGCTCCTCGTGGGCAGCCCGCTGCCGTACGGGCGGGAGGCGACCGAGGCGCTGGGCGAGGTCGGCGACGGGCAGTCGGTGATCACCATGCTGCTGCTGGTGCCCGGCTTCCTCTACACCCGCCTGACCCTGCCGCCCCGCCGGTCGGTGGCCGCCTACCTGCGGACCCTGCCGCGCACACTGGGTCAGCTGTGCATCGTCTCCCCCGCCGGGCTGGCCGCCGCGATCGCCGCGCAGAGCAGGGGTGAGGTGGTGCAGGTGTTCCTCACCATCGCGGTGGCGCTGCCGGTGCTCACCGCGCTCATCCTGTGCAGCCTGCGGTCGTGGCGGGACGAGCGGATGCCGCTGAGCCGCATCGGCGTGCCGAAGTGGGCCGGGAACGGGCCGATCGCCAGTACCCCGCTGCCGCCGAACGTCCGGTTCGACTCGGCGGGTGGTCTCCGATGAGCGAGCCCTCCATCCGCACCATCGCCGACCTGGCCAGGGCCGGGTTCGAGATCGCGCGCCAGTCGCTGACCCAGGTGGACTACGAGGTGCACCACGTGGCCGCGCGGCCGGGCTACCTGCACGAACTGGCGCTGTCGCCGGACTCGGTCTTCGTGGAGACCCTGTGCTCGGCGGCGAACGGCGGTGGCGTGGTGATCGGCACGCGCACCAGGGCCGCGACGGACGGGCCGGGCCAGGACCCGGCCGACGGCCCGCGCGGCGGCGCCCGGCCGGAACCGCTGGCCGAGGGCTGGCTCTTCCGCGACACCGCGCTGCCGAACCCGACGTTCATCTACGAGTCGGCGCGCACCTTCGAAGGCCTCGTGGTGATCGACCGGCTCGCCACCGAAGCGCAGGACTGGCACGGGATCGCGGTCCGCGACCTGACCAAGGAGATCTCCGAGGTCGCCACGAGGGTCGCCGGCGCGCCACTGCTCACCCTGCAGTGCCCGGCCCAGCTGCCGACCGTGGTGAAGACCCGCGGGCACGACCTGCGCACGCGCAAGGAGTCGCCGTCGCCGTGTTCCTCGCTGGCCGTGCGGTTCTCGATCGCGCTGCCGGACGCCTCCGCCGAGCGGCGGCTGGAACTGGGCGACCGGCTGCGCGCGCTGTGCGAGGACTACGGCTTCGGGTTCTGGATCGCCGACACCCGGCCGGGGCACCGGCCGGGCAACTGGTTCGAGGTGTGCCGGGACGTGCGGCGCACCGGACCGGCCACCGGCTCCAAGCCGATGAGCACCTGCCTTCCGCTGACCTGCGCCGGACCGGCCCGGGTCGGCTCCACGCACGCGATCATCGCCTTCCTCCAGCGGTATCCGCAGGTGGGCGTGGCCGGGTGCACCGGGACCTCGCTCGACGACCTGGCCTTCATCCACTTCCAGCTGTCCATCGAGGGCGTGACCGCGGAACGGCTGAACAAGATCCTCACGAAGCTGCTCTCGGCGGACACGGTGCCATCACGCCCGCACGAACTGTTGCGCAAGCTGTTCTTCCGGCTCGGCCTGCAAGCCATCCCCGACGAACCGGCCAACCGCGACCGCACCCACCCGGCCAGCGACTACCAGACCTTCCTCGGCCCGGCCTTCGACTACCGGCCGCCGCTGGCGGGCGAAATCATGGCGGTGTGGGTGTCGTGGCGGATCGCCTTCTCCGGTGACGGGCTGGCGGCGCCGCTGGACTGCCTGCACGGCGCGCTGCGCGAGGTGCTCGGCGAGGACGCGGCGGCGGTGTCGGTGGAGTACCTGATCTGCCGGGCGACCGAGCAGTCCGTGGTGCGGGCCAAGGGAAAGCTGGGCGTGCCGCGGGCGGTGGTGGAGCGCTTCGGCGGCACCGGTGTCGAACGGGGCGAGTCGCGGATGTGCGCGCTGCTCGAAGACGCCTGGAAGCACCAGTCCGACCAGTCCGAAGTGGACGGTATCGCCGAGCTGACGGTGGCCTGGCGCGAAGCCTGGCTCGGTCACTGGACCTACAGCTGAGCTCAGACGACCTGCGCCCGCAGCGCGCGGAAGGTGACCGGGTCGAGTGCCGCGGGCTTTTCCGCCAGCCAGTCACCGATCTCCCAGACGAACTGCTCGGGGGTCATCGGCGGCGCGAGCCAGTCGTCGTCCTCGGTGGTGATCTCGCCCGGCCGGTTCGGGTAGAGCACCATCGCGCCGCGCACCTCGACCTCGGGCAACAGGTCCTGGAACGCCGCGATCGCCTCGGGGAGCTTGGTGCCGCCACCGCGGAAGCGGTTGCCGTTGCGGGTCAGCTCGCCGAGGTCGTCGAGCGCGTAGTGCCCCGGCGGCCAGACCTTCGACTCGATCAGCACCAGCCGCCTGCCGGACAGGATCGCGTGGTCGGTGTCGGCGAACACCGAGCCGGGCCAGGCAAGGCTGTGGAACACGCGCAGGCCGGGCAGCCGGGTCAGGTAGCGGTCCAGGAGTTCGGCGGTGAGCCGTTCGCCGATCTGGTCGGGGTCGGTACCGGTCCGGCCGAACACCGCGGCGTCGCCGAACTCCGCGGTCAGTTCCTTCTCCGCCTTGACATCGGCGGCGTACCCGCGGACAAGCCAGGCACACGCCGCGCTGACCATGGCGGCGAGCACCACCCAGGTGACCACCACCGGCGCGGTGACGTCGAGCGGCAGCAGGATCGGCAGGCACATCGCCAGCCCGCCGGCCGCGACCAGCAGCCAGGGCGCGTGCCCGCGGCCCTCGCGCGGCAGCCGGTCCCCCGGCGCGTCGACCAGCGGCCACCACGGGATCTCGTCGGCCTCGATGTGCGGGCAGACGGGTTCGTAGTCGTCCTCGAACTCCCAGCGGCGGTAGCGGGCGGGCTGGACCGGCTCGGGGTCGTCGTCGGCCTCCCACGGGTCACCGAAGTCGTACTCCGCACGCCGATCCGGGTCGGCGAGGGTCTCGTAGGCCTCGCGCAGCTGCCGGAACGAGTCCGAGCTCCCGCCCGCGTCCGGGTGCATGGCTTTCGCCAGCGCCCGGTACGCCGACTTGATCTCCGCCGCCGACGCGCTCTCGGGAACCCCGAGCAGCTCGTAGTAGTCGACCCCTTGCACGGTCTGGCGCACCTCCTGCGATCGCGCCAACACGATATGCGGTCCGGGCGCGGCGCCCGCCGCCGGACACGCGTTGCCGCGACCGTCCGCCGACGGTGTTCGGCCGTGATGGCGGTTGACGATCATCGGCGGGCGCCGGAAAATCGTGTTCCGGAGTGCAGCCACCGGCCTTGAGGGGATCGGCATGCCAGCAGCTCGCGTTTTGTCCCGACGTTCCTGGCTCCGCCGCGGCACGGTGCTCGCGGCCACCGGAGTGCTCCTGTTCACCGCGGCGCCCGGCGCCTCCACCGCACCCGAAGGCCGGGCGGGACCGGCGTGGGTCGGCTCGTGGACCACCGGGGTCACCGTGGCTTCCGCGGGCACCGGCGAAACCGGGCTCACCGACACCACGCTGCGCCAGGTGGTGCACCTTTCCGTCGGTGGCGACGAACTCCGGCTGCGGCTGTCCAACGTGTTCGGCACCGCGCCGCTGGCGATCGGCGCGGCCACCGTCGCCGTGCAGCACGCTGAGGGCGGTTCGCGGGTGGACGAGGACACGCTGCGGCAGGTCCGCTTCGGCGGTGAGCGGACGACCACGATCCCGATCGGCGCGGAATGGGTGTCCGACCCGATCGAGCTGTCCGTGCCCGACGGCGCGAACCTGAGCGTGTCGCTGCACCTGCCGGGCCCGACCGGGCCGCTCACCCAGCACCGGTCGGCGTTCGCCACGAACTGGACCACACCCGGCGACGAGACCGCCGCCGAGGGCACCGGCTTCGCATCGCTCGGCACGTCGTGGTTCCTGCTCGACGGGGTGGACGTGCGGGCGGTGAGCGCGGGTTCGGCGGTGTTCTTCGGCGACTCGATCACCGACGGCGCGATCACCACGGTGGACCGTAACCACCGCTACCCCGACCGCGTCGCCGCCCGGATGCTGACCAGGCCGGAGCGGGCCGAGTTCGGCGTGCTGAACACCGGCATCGGCGGCGCGCGGCTGCTCACCGACCAGGGCCCGGCCGGGCAGAGCGCGATGGCGCGGTTCGACCGGGACGTCAGCGGGCAGGCCGGTGTGCGCGCGGTGGTGCTGTTGCTGGGCATCAACGACATCGGCGGCACGCGCGGCGCGGTGGCCGCCGAGGACCTGATCACGGTGCACCGCCAGTTCATCGCGCGGGCGAAGACGCTGGGCCTGCGCGTGTACGGCGCGACGCTGCTGCCGTTCGAAGGCGCCGGTTACTACACGCCGGAGGGCGAAGCGGACCGGCAGGCGCTGAACAAGTTCATCCGCACCTCGGGCGAGTACGACGGGGTCATCGACTTCGACCGGGCCACCGCGGACCCGGCGCAGCCCACGCGCATGCGAGCCGCTTACGACTCGGGGGACCACCTGCATCCGAACGACGCGGGGATGGACGCGATGGCCGCCGTCGTGCCTGTCGACCGGCTGGTGCGTTAGGAGCGGGTGTTTTGTCGGGGTCACCCCGGTTTTTCATTGTGACTACGGCGGGGATTCCGGTGTCAAGGCGGGAACGCTTGCCTTGACACCGGAACCCCCGCCGTGTTCTGGGCTTTGGACCGGGGTGAGGGAGGGGCCTGGGTGCCCCCTGGTCTTCAGGCTCCCGGGTTCGGCCTGATGAGTGTGGAGTTCGGCTGCCTGAATGTGGAGTTCGGGTGCACGAGTGTGGAACTGGGCTGCGCGAATGTGGGGTTCGGGTGCGCGAGTGTGGAACTCGGGTGCCTGAATGTGGGGTTCGCCGGGGGCGGGTTCCGGGCGAGTTCTACGTTCGTGCAGTTGAGTTCTACGTTCGGGCAGCTGAACTCCGCACTCGGGAGGCCGAGTTCCACATTCGAAGGGGGGCGGAGCAGGGTCGGGGGTTGCCCGGCCCTGCTCCTCTGCTTCCCGCGACGCCGTTGTCAGGCGGGAATGTTCCATTTCTGGTTGGCCGCACCGGTGCACGTCCAGATCTGCGTGCGGCTGCCGTTCGCCGAGCTGTTGCCGATGACGTCCAGGCACTTGTTCGCGGCGATGTTCACGATGTCCTTCGCCGCCGGGGTGGCCCAGCGCTGGGCACCGGAACCGTTGCAGTCCCACAGTTGGACCACGGCACCGTCCGCGGTGGAGCCGCCGGAGACGTCCAGGCACTTGCCGAGTGCGCGGATGCTGCCGTCGCCGCCGACCGTCCAGTTCTGCGCGGCGTTGCCGTTGCAGTCGGTGATCTGCACCGGCGTGCCGTTCGCGGTGTTCGCGCCCGCCACGTCGAGGCACTTGCCGCCGATACCGGTGATCTGCCCGCCCGGCGACCCACCGCCGCCGTCGTTGGTGACGCGCACGTAGTCGATCAGCAGCTGGTTCGGGAACGGCGTGCTGCTGTTCGGGTCACCGGGCCAGTACCCGCCCACCGCCAGGTTCAGGATCATGAAGAACGGGTGGTCGAACACCCAGCGGTTGCCGCCGAGATCGGCGGGCGTGCGGGTCTGGTAGACGTTGCCGTCGACCGACCAGGTGATCCGGTTCGGCGACCAGTCGATGGCGAAGGTGTGGAAGGCGTCGGTGAACCGGCCGCCGATCGAGTACGCCCCGCCGATGCCGCCCGCGCCCGAATACCCGGGCCCGTGCAGGGTGCCGTGCACGGTGGACGGCTCGAAACCGACGTTCTCCATGATGTCGATCTCGCCGGCCTCCGGCCAGCCGACGCTGCCCATGTTGTTGCCCAGCATCCAGAACGCCGGCCACATGCCCTGGCCGTGCGACATCTTGATGCGCGCCTCGAAGTGCCCGTAGGCCTGGGTGAACCTGCCCGCGGTGTTCAACCGCGCCGAGGTGTACTCGCACCGGCCGTACCAGCACTGGTAGTTCGCCGGGTTCTCGCGCCGCGCGGTGATCACCAGGTTGCCCTGGCCGTCGTGCACGGCGTTGTTCGTGCTGTTCGTGTAGTACTGCCGTTCGTGGTTGTTGACGTTGTCGCCGGTTTCCAGCTGCCACTTGCCGCCGTCGACCGGGGTGCCTGCCGGGAGGTTGAACTCGTCGGCGAAGGTCGTCGCCATGGTGGCCGGTGGTGCGGCGGCGGCCGGGGCGGGACTGCCGCCGGCCGGCGCGGCGACGGCGAGGCTGCCACCCGCCACGACGGCGAGCACCGCCGCGGCCCAGCGGCCGGGTCTGCGTTTGCGGGGGAGGTTTCGAACGAACATCGCGCTCACCTTTCACTGCGGTGGCACTACGGGGGGAACTACTGGGGAGGGAGAGTTCGCAGGCCAACGCACGGTGAGGCGACGATGCCTGCACGAATCACTTTTGCTGTGACTGGCGAAAGTATGCGTGTCCTGCACGAAACCTGCAAGGGTGTGGTCGGTGAGTTGCACCCGAATGCCGAGGGCGTACGGTGAGACGCATCATGAGCGACGCCCGGATCCTCATCGGCTTCGACGGCACACCCACGGCTGAGCACGCCATCCGTGAGGCAGCCACCCTGCTCGGCGCCCGGCGCGCACTGGTGGTCACCGTCTGGGAAGCCGGGCAGGCGTTCTCCCCGCTCAACCTGCCGATCAGCGGCATGGAGGGCGCTCCGGCCTCCACCGACATCCGCACCGGTCTCGCGGTGGACCAGGCCGCCTACGAAACCGCGCACCAGCTGGCCACCTGGGGTGCCCGGCTCGCGTCCGAGCACGGTTTCGACGCCACCGGCCACGCCGTGGCCGACGACGTGACCGTCGCCGACACCCTGGTACGGCTGGCCGCCGAGGTCGGCGCGGCCGCGGTGGTGCTCGGCGCGCACCGGCACGGCAAGCTCAGCAAGCTACTGCTGGGCAGCACCTCGTCCAGCGTGATCCAGCACGCTGACTGCCCCGTGGTGGTCGTACGCGGGGAGTGAGGCCCTCAGGCGCTGACCAGGTGGGTTTCCGTGCAGACGCAGTCCCCGGAGACGCTGCGGCAGTCGATGATCAGCAGGTGGCGGGCTCGGCCCAGATCGGCGCACCCCGGCTCGGTGCACTCCGGTTGTGCCTCGAAGTGCAGCACCAGCGTGCCGTGGCAGTGGTCGAGACCCGCGGAACAGGTCGCGCATTCCATCGTTCCTTCGTACCACCAGCCCGGCCGCACGCCGCCCACCACCCCGTGCTCGGCGTGTCGTCAGGCGCTCTTCTTCTTCGCCGTGGACTTGCGTGCCTTCGGCTTCTCGGCCGTCTCCGCAGGAGAGATATCGGTCTTGCGACTCTTCTTCGCCTCGCTGACGCTCGCCTGCAGCGCGGCCATCAGGTCGACGACCTCACCGTCGTCGGCGGGCGCCGCCACGGCGGTGGTCTCCTTGCCCGCGGCCTTCGCCTCGATCAGCGCCTCCAGCGCCTCGCGGTAGCGGTCGCGGTACTTGTCCTGCTCGAACACCGGCTCGGACAGCGAGTCGATCAGCGAGCCGGCCATGGCCATCTCCTGGTCGCGGATCTGCGGCTGGTCCTCGTTCAGGAACCCGAAGTCGGCGGCGCGCACCTCGTCCGGCCACAGCATGGTGGTCATCACCAGCACGTCGCCGACCACGCGCAGCAGCGCGAGCGATTCCCGCTGGCGGACCGCGACCTTGGCGATGGCCACGTGCCCCGACTTGTGCAGCGCGTCGCGCAGCAGCACGTACGGCTTGGCCATCGACTTCTGCGGCTCGAGGTAGTACGTCCGGTCGAAGAAGATCGGGTCGATCGACTCCAGCGGCACGAACTCCAGCACGTCGATCGACTTCGAAGTGGACAGTGGCAGCTCGGCGAGGTCGGTGTCGGTGATCACCACCATCTCACCGTCGTCGAGTTCGTAGCCCTTGGCGATTTCGCTGTAGGGCACCTCTTTGCCGTCGACGGTGCAGAACCGCTTGTACTGGATGCGGCCGCCGTCCTCCTCGTGCACCTGCCGCAGGGAGACGTTCTTGTTCTCCGTGGCGGCGTACAGGTGGATCGGAATCGTGACCAGGCCGAAGGACACCGAGCCCTTCCACATCGCGCGCATCGTGTCCAACCCCTCCGTAAACGGCCACCACCGGCATACCTGCCGCTCAACGTTACGCCGTAAGGGGTGCTCGGCGGAACTCCTGATCACCATGCGTATCGCACGTTCCGACCGTGCGTTCCTCATGCCGGCTCGCCCGAGCGCTGTCCTCCCCCGGTCGTACGCGGATGTCGTCTCCGCGGACGACGAGGTGCGGCCTGCACGCCGACGCGCCGGAGCCACGCCGGACGGCACGGTGTGCGTCGAGGCGGAAAGGAGCTTCGATGATCGAGACCACCGGGCTGACCAAGCGGTACGGCCCGAAGAAGGCGGTGGACGACCTGTCGTTCACCGTGCGGCCGGGCCGGGTGACCGGCTTCCTCGGGCCGAACGGCGCGGGCAAGTCGACCACCATGCGCGTCATCCTCGGCCTGGACCGGCCCGACGGCGGGCATGCGCTGGTGAACGGGCGCCCGTATAGGGAACTCAAGAACCCGCTCCGGACGGTCGGCGCGCTGCTCGACGCGCGCTGGGTGCACCCGCAGCGGTCCGCGAAGGCCCATCTGGAGTGGCTGGCGGCGGCGAACGGCATCCCGCGGCGGCGGGCGGCGGAAGTGCTCGAAATGGTCGGGCTGACGGACGTGGCGGGAAAGCGCGCGGGCGGGTTCTCGCTCGGCATGTCGCAGCGGCTCGGCATCGCGAGCGCCATCCTCGGCGACCCCGAGATCCTGCTCTTCGACGAGCCGGTGAACGGGCTCGACCCGGAAGGCGTGCTGTGGGTGCGCAAGTTCCTGCACCGGCTCGCCGACGACGGGCGCACCGTGCTGGTGTCCAGCCACCTGCTCGCCGAAATGGCGCTCACCGCGCAGGATCTGGTGGTCATCGGCCGCGGCAAGCTGATCGCGCAGTGCGGTACCGACGAGTTCATCGCCCGCGCCGCCGACAACGTGGTGCGGGTGCGCACCCCGCGCACCGACCTGCTCGGTGCCGTGCTCGGCCGCGAACGCGCGCTCTTCTCCCGGGACGGCGACGCCCTCCTCGTGTCCGGGGTGGACAGTGCGAAGCTCGGTGAACTGGCTTTCGACAACGGGATCCCCTTGCACGAGCTGAGCCCGCAGCGCGGCTCGCTGGAAGAGGCGTTCCTCCGGCTGACCGGTGACGCGGTCGAGTACCAGGCGGCGTGAACCATGAACCTGCTCGTTTCCGAACGCATCAAACTGCTCTCCACCCGCTCGCCGTGGTGGTGCCTGATCAGCGCCTTCGTCATCGTGGTCGGCACCGCGGCGTTGATGGCGACCGCCGGGGAGGGCGACCTGTCGGTGGCCGACACCCAGGGCGGCACCAAGATCGCGCTGGCGGTGGTGGTCGTGCTCGCCGCGCTGGCGGTGACCACCGAGTACCGCTTCGGCACCATCCGCGCCACCTTCCAGGCCGAGCCCGCCCGCGGGCCGGCGCTGGCGGCGAAGGCGGTGGTGGTGGCCGTGGCCGCCGGGCTGGCCGGGATGCTGGCCGGGCCGGTCGCCTGGCTGACCGCCGAACTGCTGGCGCCGGACCGCACCGCGGGCCTGGCCGGGGGCGCCGAGTGGCGGACCGTGCTCGGTTCCGGTCTGCTGTACGCGATCTCCGCGGTGATCGCGGTGGCCGTCGGCGTGCTGCTGCGGCACACCGCCGGTGCGCTCGCCCTGCTGCTCTGCTGGGTGCTCCAGGGCGAGATGCTGCTCGGCCTGATCCCGGAATTCGGCCCGGCCGTGCGCGACTGGCTGCCGTTCCGCGCCGGTGCGCACCTGGTGAGCGGCGACGGCGGGCCACTGGGGCACTGGGGGTCGGCCGCCTACTTCGCCGCGTTCGCGGTGGTGCTGTTCGGTCTCGCGATCTCGGTCGCCAAGAAGCGCGACGCGTAGTTAGGTAGCCGGAGTGCGGAGGCTGCTGTCCTGGGTGCGGGCACGCCCGGTGGTGACCGACTGGTTGCTCACCGGGCTGCTCGTGCTGCTGTCCCTGCCCGCGGTGCTGCTCTCGCCGTACGCGAACTGGCCGGTCCGGTTGCTCAGCGGGCTGCTGATCCTGCCGGTGCCGTTCCGCCGCACCCGCCCGGTGGCGGCGATCGCGTTCGCGCTGACCGTGTTCGCCGGCCAGATCGCGTTCACCGGGACGCGCGACGCCCTGCTCCCGGCGAACCTCTCGCTGGTCTTCCTGATCTACGCGCTGGTGGTCTACGGGCCGCGCCGCGCGTTCTGGCCCGCGGTCGGGGCGACCGTGGTGCTTTCGGCGCTGTGGTCGGTCAAACTCGGCGGTCTCACCCAGGCGACGCCGGTGCTGCTGGCGGTGCTGACGGTGTTCCTGATCGCGACGCTCGCCGTCGCGGACGGGGTGAGCGTGCGGTTGCAGCAACTCGGCGAAGCCCGCGAGCGCGCGCGGGAAGCGCAGGAAAAGCGGGACGCTTTGGCGCGGGCGGCGGTCGCCGAGGAACGGGCGCGGATCGCCCGCGAGATGCACGACGTGGTGGCGCACGCGGTGAGCACCATGGTGATGCAGTCCGAGGGCGCGCGGCTGCTCGGCAGGCAGGATCCGGACGCGGTCGACGAGGCGCTGAAGGCGATCAGCGGCACCGGACGCGAGGCCATCGTCGAACTCCGGCGCGTGCTCGGCGTGCTGCGGGAAACCGGGACGGGCACCGAACCGCAGCCGGGGCCGGACGCGCTCGCCGGGCTCGCCGAGCAGACCAGGATCGCCGGCGTGGCCACCCGGCTCGACGTGCTCGGCAGCACCGGCGGGGTGTCACCGGGGGCGGCGATGACCGTGCACCGGATCGTCCAGGAGGCGCTGACCAACGTGCTGCGGTACGCGCCGTCCGGCGCCCGTTGCGCGGTGACCGTGGATTTCGGGCGTCCCGAACAGGACGCGCGGGAGATCGAGGTGTCGGTGGTCAACGACGGCGGGTACGGGGTCCAGCGGGCACGCGCGGTGGACGGCAGCGGTTACGGTGTGCTCGGCATGCGTGAACGAGTGGCGATGTTCGGGGGCGAGCTCACCGCGGAACCGGCCGGGGACGGCGGGTTCCGGGTCACCGCGCGACTCCCGCTGGAGGCGTCTTGACCCACCGCGTCCTCATCTGCGACGACCAGGCGCTCATGCGCGGGGGCCTGCGCATGGTGGTTTCGAGCGCGCCCGACCTGACCGTGGTGGGTGAGGCGGAGAACGGTGAGCAGGCCGTCGAACTCGCCGGTGAACTGCGGCCGGACCTGGTGCTGATGGACGTCCGGATGCCGGTGCTCGACGGCGTCCGCGCCACCGAGCTGATCTGCGCCCGCGACAGCGAAGTCAAGGTCCTCATGCTCACCACCTTCGACCTCGACGAGTACGTGCTCGCCGCGACGCGCGCCGGGGCGGGCGGGTTCCTGCTCAAGGACGCCAGCGGCGAGGAGATGCTGGTGGCGATGCGCGCCGTGCTGCGTGGTGACCGCGTGCTCGCGCCTTCGGTGATCGACCGGATGATGGCGCGCGAACTGGGCGGGGCACCGCCGCGCGAGCCCGATCCGAAGGTCGCCCGGCTGACCGGGCGCGAGCGTGAAGTGCTGGTGCTCGTGGCGCGCGGGCTGAACAACGCCGAAATCGCCGAACGGCTGTTCATCAGCGTGACCACGGTGAAGACCCACCTCACCCGGATCCTGCCGAAGCTCGAACTGCGCGACCGGCTGCAGGCGATCGTCTTCGCGCACGACAACGGGCTCGCCGGCCTCGCTGCGACCAACCTCACACCGGAAAGTGGTCGGTCAGCCACAAAGAAATGAGCTGGCCATCGGCTGCGCTCGGGTGTCCTTTGGCGGGTTCCTACAAAAGCAGGCCCTCGCCATGCGCCGATGACGACATAGGAACCACCCGCCGGTGTGCGAGAGGCTACGGGTACTCAGCGGGACTTGGGAGGCTCAGCTCGGTGTTCAGTCGTGTCGCCATCGTCAACCGTGGAGAGGCCGCGATGCGGCTCATCCACGCCGTCCGCGAACTCGCCGTGGAAACCGGCAGGCGGATCGAGACCGTCGCCCTGTACACGGACGCGGATCGCACGGCCACCTTCGTGCGGGAGGCGGACATCGGCTACTGCCTCGGCCCGGCTTCCGCGCGCCCGTACCTCGACCTCGAAGTGCTGGGGCGGGCGCTGACCGAGACCCGCGCGGACGCCGCCTGGGTCGGCTGGGGCTTCGTCGCCGAGGACCCGGCGTTCGCGGAGCTGTGCGAAAAGCTCGGCATCACCTTCGTCGGCCCGAGCCCGGAGGCCATGCGCCGCCTCGGCGACAAGATCGGCGCGAAGCTGATCGCCGAAGAGGTCGGGGTGCCGGTCGCGCCGTGGAGCCGCGGCGCGGTGGAGAGCCTGGACGCCGCGATCGAGGCCGCGGGCCGGATCGGCTACCCGCTGATGCTCAAGGCCACCGCCGGGGGCGGCGGCCGCGGCATCCGGGTGATCAACTCGGCCGAGGAGCTGGCCGAAGCCTACGAGCGCACCAGCATGGAGGCCGAGCGCGCCTTCGGCAGCGGCGTGGTCTTCCTGGAGCGCCTGGTCACCGGCGCCCGCCACGTCGAGGTGCAGGTCATCGCGGACGGCCAGGGCACCGCGTGGGCGCTGGGCGTGCGCGACTGCTCGATCCAGCGGCGCAACCAGAAGGTCATCGAGGAGTCCGCCTCCCCGGTGCTCTCCGCCGAGCAGACTGCTGAACTGAAAGCCGCCGCCGAGCGGCTCGCGCTCGCCGTGGACTACCGCGGCGCGGGCACCGTCGAATTCCTGTACCACCCCGGCGAGCAGCTGTTCGCCTTCCTCGAGGTGAACACCCGCCTGCAGGTGGAGCACCCGATCACCGAGGCCACCACCGGCGTCGACCTGGTCAAGGCGCAGTTGCACGTGGCCGGGGGCGGCAAGCTCGAAGGCGAGCCGCCCGCCGAACTGGGGCACGCGATCGAAGCCCGGCTCAACGCCGAGGACCCCGACCGCGACTTCGCGCCTTCTCCCGGCCGCATCGTCCGGCTCGACCTGCCCGCCGGGCCCGGGATCCGGGTGGACACCGGGGTCAGCGAGAACGACACCATCCCGGCCGACTTCGACTCGATGATCGCCAAGATCATCGCCTACGGCCGCGACCGCGAAGAGGCGCTGGGCAGGCTCCGGCGCGCGATGGCGCAGACCACGGTGATCATCGAGGGCGGGGCCACCAACAAGAGCTTCGTGCTCGACCTGCTCGAGCAGCCGGAGGTGCTCGACGCCTCCGCGGACACCGGCTGGATCGACCGCGTCCGCGGCGAGGGCAGGCTGGTCACGCACAAGAACTCCGCGGTCGCGCTGGCCGCCGCGGCCATCGAGGCCTACGAAGACGAGGAAGCCGTCGCCCGGCAGCGGCTGCTGTCCACCGCGCACGGCGGCCGTCCGCAGGTGCAGCTGGAAAGCGGCAGGCCGCTGGAGCTGAAACTGCGTGGCGCCGGCTACAAGGTGCAGGTCTCGCGGGTCGGGCCGCAGCGGTTCCGCGTCGGCGTCTCCGGTGGCGACGGCGAACCCCACGCCGCCGACGTCGAGATCGACCGCTTCGACCGCTTCACCGGCCAGATCACCGTCAGCGGGCAGCGGTTCCGCCTGGTCTCGGCCAGCCACGGCCCCATCCACCTGGTCGAGGTGGACGGCGTGGCGCACCGGATCAGCCGCGACGAGGGCGGCGTCGTCCGCTCCCCCGCGCCCGCGCTCGTGGTGGCCACGCCACTGGAGGTCGGCGCCGAGGTCGAGGCGGGCGCTCCGGTGCTGGTGCTGGAGAGCATGAAGATGGAAACCGTGCTGCGGGCGCCGTTCCGCGCGCGGCTCAAGGAGTGCGCGGTCTCGGTGGGCAGCCAGGTGGAGACCGGCGCGCCGCTGCTGCGCCTGGAACCGCTCGGCGACGACGACGCCCAGGCCGACGACGCCACCGACAGCGTGGCGATCGACCTGCCGGCCGAACCGGCCGGGGTGCCCGCGCAGGACCGGGTTTCGCGTGGTCTCGAGGACCTGCGCAACCTCCTGCTCGGTTTCGACGCGGACCCGGTCGACGGCCGCCGCGTGCTGAACGGCTACCTCGCCGCCCGCGCCGAACTGGTCGCGGCGGGCGGGCGTCCGCTGGCGGGCGAGCTGGACCTGCTCACCGTCTTCGCCGACCTGTCCGAGCTGACCCGGAACCGCCCGGCGCTCGACGAGTCCACTCCGGACTCCCGGGTGCACAGCCCGCGCGAGTACTTCCACACCTACCTGCAGAGCCTGGACGTCGAACGCGCCGGGGTGTCGGCGACCTTCCAGGACCGCCTGTCCACCGTGCTCGGCCACTACGGGGTCGGCGACCTGGAGCGCACGGCCGAGCTGGAAACCGCGGTCTTCCGCGTTTTCCTGGCCCAGCAGCGCGCGGGCGCCGGTGCCGACATCGTGGCCACGCTCCTGCGGCAGTGGCTCAAGGAAGGCCCTCCCGGCGGCACCCTGCGGGACGACACCGGCCCGGCGCTGGAGCACCTCATCGCGGCCACGCAGCTGCGTTACCCCGCGGTCTCCGACCTCGCCCGCGGCGTGGTGTTCACCTGGTTCGCCCAGCCGCTGCTGCGGCGCAACCGGGCCGCGGTCTACACCTCGGTCCGCAAGCACCTTCGGCACCTCGACCAGCACCCGGACGCCCCGGACCGCGCCGAGCGGATCGCCGAGATGGTGGCCAGCACCGAACCACTGGTGCGCCTGCTCGGGCAGCGCATCGGCCGCCCCGGCGTGGACCACGCGCCGCTGCTGGAAGTGCTGACCCGCCGGTACTACGGCAACCGCGGGCTGTCGAACGTGCGCACCGAGCAGGCGGGCGGCTGCACCTTCGTGGTCGCCGAGAGCCAGCGGGCCGAAGGCGCCGCGCACGTGGTGACCACCGCGGTCGACTTCACCTCGCTGGGCGCGGCGGTCCGCGCGCTGGCGGACAAGGGTGACCTGGTCGCCGATCTCTACCTCAGCTGGGACGGCCAGCCGGAGGACGCCGACGAGATGGCCGCGGAACTGCGGAAGGTGATCGCCGCCGAGGACCTGCCGAGCCGGGTCCGCCGGGTGACCACCACGGTGGCCGGGCGCAGCGGCGCGGTGATGCACCACCACTTCACCTTCCGGCCGTCGTCGGCGGGCTTCGCCGAGGAACGCCTCATCCGCGGCCTGCACCCGCGCATCGCGCAGCGGATGCAGCTGGAGCGGCTGAGCAACTTCGACCTGACCCGCCTGCCCTCACCGGACGAGGAGGCCTACCTCTTCCAGTGCGTGGCCCCGGCCAACCCGGCCGACGAGCGGCTGGTGGCGCTGGCCCAGGTCCGCGACCTGACCCCGCTGCGCGACAGCGAGGGCAGGCTGTACGCGCTGCCCGCGCTGGAGCAGGTGCTGGCCACCTGCCTGGACGCGATCCGCACCGTGCAGTCGCAGCGCCCGGCGCGCAAGCGGCTGGGCACCAACCGGATCCTCATCTACGTCTGGCCGCCGAGCGAGCTGACCATGGCCGAGGTCGACATCATCGCCCAGCGCGTGCTGCCGACCACCGCGGGCGCCGGGCTGGAGGAGGTCCTGTTCGTCGGCCGCCGCCGTGACCCGGAGACCGGCAAGCTGACCGAGGCCGCGTTCCGGATCGGCTTCGACGCCGGGCACGGCGCGCGGATGAGCGTGGGCGTGCCGGAGACCGAGCCGATCGAGCCGATGGACAGCTACCGGCAGAAGGTGCTGCGCGCGAGCAGCCGCGGCACCGTCTACCCGTACGAGCTGACCGGCCTGCTCACCGGCGACGGCGGCAGTTTCACCGAGTACGACCTCGAAGACGGCAAGCTGGTGCCGGTGGACCGCCCGCGCGGCGGGAACTCCGCGGCGATCGTGGCCGGGGTGGTCACCACGCCGACCCGCCGCCACCCCGAGGGCATGACCAGGGTGGTGCTGCTCGGCGACCCGACCAAGTCGCTGGGCGCGCTGTCCGAGCCGGAGTGCGCGCGGGTGATCGCCGCACTCGACCTCGCCGAAGAACTGCGGGTGCCGCTGGAGTGGTACGCGCTGTCCTCCGGCGCGCGGATCTCGATGGGCTCGGGCACCGAGAACATGGACTGGGTGGCGGCCGCGCTCAAGCGGATCGTGCACTTCACCCAGGACGGCGGCGAGATCAACATCGTGGTGGTCGGCATCAACGTCGGCGCCCAGCCCTACTGGAACGCCGAAGCCACCATGCTGATGCACACCAAGGGCATCCTGGTGATGACCCCGGACTCGGCGATGGTGCTGACCGGCAAGCAGGCGCTGGACTTCTCCGGCGGGGTCTCGGCCGAGGACAACTTCGGCATCGGCGGCTACGACCGGGTGATGGGCCCGAACGGGCAGGCGCAGTACTGGGCACCGAACCTGGCCGCCGCGTGCGGCCTGCTGATGTCCTACTACGACCACACCTACGTGCTGCCGGGCGAGTCCGGGCCGCGGCCGATCGGTACCACCGACCCGCACGACCGCGACATCACCGGCTACCCGCACCAGGCCGAGGGCAGCGACTTCACCACCGTCGGCGAGATCTTCTCCCCGGCCACCAACCCGGATCGCAAGAAGTCCTTCGACATCCGCACGGTGATGCGCGCGGTGTCCGACCAGGACCACCCGGTGCTGGAGCGCTGGGCCGGCATGGCCGACGCGGAAACCGCCGCGGTGCAGGACGTGCACCTCGGCGGGCGGCCGGTGTGCCTGCTCGGCATCGAGTCGCGGTCGGTGCCGCGGCGCGGTTTCCCGCCCACCGACGGGCCGGACACCTACACCGCGGGCACGCTGTTCCCCCGGTCGTCGAAGAAGGCGGCCAGGGCGATCAACGCGGCCAGCGGCAACCGGCCGCTGGTGGTGCTGGCCAACCTGTCCGGCTTCGACGGCTCGCCGGAGTCGATGCGGAAGCTGCAACTGGAGTACGGCGCGGAGATCGGGCGGGCGATCGTCAACTTCGACGGCCCGATCGTGTTCTGCGTGATCTCGCGGTACCACGGCGGCGCGTTCGTGGTGTTCTCCAAGGCGCTGAACCCGAACATGACCGTGCTGGCCGTGGAGGGCTCGTTCGCCTCGGTGATCGGCGGTGCCCCGGCGGCGGCGGTGGTCTTCGCCGGTGACGTCAACTCCCGCACGGCCAACGATCCGCGGGTGGCCGAACTGGAGACCCGCGTGGCCGAGGCGACCGGTGCCGAGCGGGCCGCGCTGACCACGCGGCTCGCGGAGGTCCGCTCGTCGGTCCGCACGGAGAAGCTCAGCGAGGTGGCCACCGAGTTCGACCGGGTGCACAGCGTGCAGCGCGCGGTCGAGGTCGGTTCGGTGGACGCGATCATCAGCGCCGCGGAACTGCGGCCGAAGATCATCGAAGCGATCGAGCGCGCGTGAACCGCCTGCTCGGGGCCCGCACCTGGGCCCCGAGCAGGACCACCGCGGTGACCAGGTAGAGGTTGCCGGTGATCGCCACCGGCAGCGCGAACACCGGGGCGAGCAGCCGCAGCGACGGCCGGAAGGCCAGCAGCGGTACCAGCCAGACCCAGTGGTGCGTCCAGGAAATCGGGCTCACCAGCAGAGCACAGCCCGCGGTGGTGAGCAACGCGCCGCGCGCGTCACCGGCGAGGTGCAGGCGCCGGACCACCAGTGCGGAGGCGAGTACCGCCAGCACGCAGAACCCGGCGGTCAGCGGTAGTCCCCAGTCCTCCGGCGCGGTCCTGGCGACGAACCCCTGCCACGACTGGTTCCCGATCCAGCCCTTCATCTGCGCGAAGTGGTCGTTGAAGATCGCGGACGTCCAGTAGCGCACGGAATCCTTGGGTAGCACCAGGAAACCCAGTGCGGTGGCGGCGGCGAAAGCACCGAGCGACCGCAGCGCGGCCGTCCGTCGGCCGGTGAGCAGCAGGTGCCCGATGAAGATCAGCGGCACCAGCTTGATCGCGGCGGCCAGCCCGATCAGCAGTCCGCGGTAACGGGATTGCCGCAGTACCAGCACATCGGTCACGACCAGGGCCATCAGCACCAGGTTGACCTGGCCGAGCCCGATGCCCTGCCACACCGGGTACAGCGCGAACCCGCCGAGCACCAGCCACCAGCGGCGGTCGTCGGTGAAGGCGCGGACGGTCACCAGCAGCGCGGGTGCCGCCGTCACCGCGAGCAGCGACCAGCACAGCTGGACGGGCAGCGTGGCGAAGGGCGTGAACAGCAGCGCCGCGAACGGCGGGTAGGTGAACGGCAGCTCCGGGGTCCACTCCGGCAGGGCCCGCAGGTGCTCGTAGAGCGGTTCGCCGTGCAGGACGGCCCAGCCACCCGCGCGGTAGACGGCGGTGTCGACGCCGAGCGGGCGGTCGAGCACCCACCAGAGCAGCCCGGTCGCCCCCAGTCCGGCCGACACCAGTGCGATCAGTGCTTTCACGAGGCCCGACGATGCCGGAGTCCGGGGCCGCGATCGTCCGGCTGGGGAGCGGTTTCCCGGCTGCTCCCCCGGTACCGTCCCGGCGGGCGCGTACTACCCGGGTACCACCACGCCCGCTTCGTACGCGGCGATCACCGCCTGGGCGCGGTCCCGCACGCCGAGTTTGGCGAAGACGCGGCTGACGTGGGTCTTCGCCGTCTGCTCGGCGATCACCAGCTCGGCCGCGATCTCCACATTGGACAGTCCTTGCGCGACCAGCCGGAGCACCTCGGTCTCGCGCTCGGTCAGCTCGCCGACCCGCGAGCCCGCTTCGAGCGCCGGGCCGCGCGCGGTGAACTCCCGCACCAGCCGCTGGGTCACCGAGGGCGAGAACAACGCGTTGCCCGCGGCGATCACGCGGACCGCGGTGACCAGGTCGTCCAGCGGCGCGTCCTTGAGCAGGAAACCGCTGGCCCCGGCCCGCAGCGCGCCGTAGACGTATTCGTCGATGTCGAAGGTGGTCAGCATGAGCACCTTCGACGCCGGGGCGGGGCCGGCGAGGACTCGGCGCGTGGCCTCCAGCCCGTCCATGACCGGCATGCGGACGTCCATCAGCACGACGTCCGGCCGCAGCTGGGCGCAGAGTTCGACGGCGGCGGCGCCATCGGCCGCCTCGCCGAGCACGCGCAGGTCGTCCTGCGCGTCGAGCGCCGCCCGGAAGCTCTGCCGGACCATCGTCTGGTCATCGGCCACGACCACGGTGATCAAGGCTCGCTGCCCTCCCGCTCCCCCACCGGCAGCCGCGCGGCCACCCGGAACCCGCCGTCGCCGGTCGTACCCGCCTCCAGCGTGCCGCCCAGCATGGCGACCCTCTCACGCATGCCGAGCAGGCCGTGCCCCGGACCACCGCGCTCGGGCACGCCACCGCCGGCGGAGTTCCGCACGGTGACCCCGACGGCGTCGCCGTGGGCGACCAGTTCGACCACGACCCGGCTGCCGGTCGCGTGCCGGGCCGCGTTGCTCAGCGCTTCCTGGACGATCCGGTAGACCGACAACGCGACGCCGGCGGGCAGGTCGTCGAACCCGCCGCGCACGTCGAGTTCGCAGTCCATGCCGAGCGAGCGAACCCGTTCGGCCAGCTCGGCGATCTGGGCGGCGGTGGGCTGGGGTGCGGTCGGTTCGGCGTCGGCCCCTTCCGCCCGGAGCACCCCGAGCAGGCGGCGCATTTCGACCATGCCCTCGCGGGCGGTCTCGCTGAGTTCGGCGAATTCGGTCCGGACGTCGTCGGACAGCCCGGGGAAGCGGAAGCGCGCGGAGTCGGTGCGCAGGGCGAGGACCGACATGTGGTGGGCGACCACGTCGTGCAGTTCGCGGGCGATGCGGGCACGCTCGGCGAACACGGCGTTCCTGGTCGCCGAGGCCGCGCGCTGGCGTTCGGCGATCCGGCGCTGGCGGACGGTGTTGCCGAGGACCAGCAGCACGGTCATCAGCACGACCAGCATCAGCCAGTCGCGCCAGTCGCCGACGTGCAAGGGCAGGAAGGCGGCGGTCACCACGGCGACACGGGCGACGACGGCCTGGGTGTGGCTCTCGGCCACGACGTAGAGCACCAGCGCGGTGACCAGTGCCAGGCCCGGGGACCAGGCCCAGCCCCACTGGCGGACCGAGCCGGGGTGCACCAGCGGGGTGATGGCGATCAGTACCAGCACCAGCCGCCAGGCCCACAACGGCGACCGGATGGCGACGAGCGCGGGGGCCAGCACCAGGAGCGCGAGCGGGAAGACCAGCGGCGTCCCCTCCACCCACGGCGGCGCCGTGAGCGCGGCGACGAACGCGGCCCAGATCCCGATGGCGCAGTAGATCACCACCCGCAAGCGGCGCAGCGCCACCGACTTGGACACCTCGGCCTGCGGGGCGGCCCCGGTGACCAACGTGTAGCGGGTGACCTGCCACCACTCGCCCCACCGCGCTCGCGCCATGACAGCCCACCCTACGGCCCAGGCCACCTCCTGCCCCGGCAGCGCACGGCTCCCCTTGCCGGGCAACTGGGCCGGATGACCGCCGCCCAACCAGAGCTACCTCCGCATTCCCTCCACCAGCGGCCAGCACTCGCCTCGGCCACTCGTCCAGCGCCAAGCCACCGCCACCCCCACCCCGCAGCCACCCAGCGCTACCTCCACGCCCCCTCCACCAACGGCCAGCACTCGCCCCGGCCGCTCATCCAGCGCCAAGCCACCGCCACCCCCACCCCGCAGCCACCCAGCGCTACCTCCGCCTTCCCTCCACGAGCAGCCAGCGCGGCCACCCACCTCCACATCGCGGTGGTGCTGTTCGTCGAGGCCCGGGGCCAGGCACAGGGCTGCCGATGTGTGGCTCGGGCCGAGCGCTCCCCCGACTGGTTGGTGGCTGCTCGGACGGGGCGGCGGTGGTGGCACCGGGCAAGCGGCCGGGGCGGGTGCTGGCTGTCGGTGAGGGAGGGCAGATCGCCGCTCCAAGCCAGCCGCCGCAGAGCCGTCTGCGTCAGTCCGGTAGTAGCGGTACCTGCACCCCCTGGTCCTTCCCCAGCAGCACCGCTCGCGTCACCGCGGCCGCGCCGTAGCGTTCCCGCAGGTCGTCGAGGGTGGCGTCCAGTGAGCCTTCCGCAGCCTTCCCGAACGGCAGGGTCAGCTGGATCGCGTTCTCGTCGTCCAGGTTCGCCAGCGACAGGCCCAGCAGCGTGATGCCCTGCTTCTCGATGATCGGCATCGCGCCCGCCAGCAGTTCCCTGGCCGTGGACAGCACCACCTGCGTGCCGGCGGTCGCCTCCGGCAGCGTGTGCGAGCGCGTGGCACGCGAACCGTCGGCGAAGCGCAGCCGCAGCACCACCGTCCGGCACACCCGGTGCGCCGCCCGCAAGCGGCGGCCGAGCCGGTCAACGATGCCGAGCAGGATGGCGTCGAGGTCCTCCGCGGTGCGCGGCCGCCTGCCGAGCGCGCGCTGGGAACCGATCGACCCGCGTCGCTTGCCGACGCGCACCGGGCGCGGGTCGCGGTTGTGCGCCAGCGCGTGCAGGTGGTGCCCCGCCGCCCGGCCGAGCATGGACACCAGCCGTCCCTCGGCCAGGTCCGCGACCTGCGCGACGGTGGTGATGCCGCGCGAGTGCAGCCGCTCGGCGGTGACCCGGCCGACACCCCAGAGCCGCTCCACCGGCAGCGGGTGCAGGAAGTCCAGCTCACCGCCGGGCGGCACCACCAGCAGCCCGTCCGGCTTGGCCACCGCGCTGGCCACCTTCGCGAGGAACTTGGTGCGGGCCACGCCCACGGTGATCGGCAGGCCGACTTCGCGCAGCACGTCCTCACGCAACCGCACCGCGATGTCGGCGGGCTCGCCGCGCAGCCGCTTCAGCCCGGCGACGTCCAGGAAGGCCTCGTCGATGGAGATCCCCTCGACCAGGGGCGTGGTGTTCCGGAAGACCGAGAACACCGCTTTGCTGGCCGCCGAATAGGCCTTCATCCGCGGCGGCACCACGACCGCGTCCGGGCAGAGCGCCCGCGCCTGCCACCCGCCCATCGCGGTGCGCACACCGCACGCCTTGGCCTCGTAGCTGGCCGCCAGCACCACTCCCCCGCCGACGATCACCGGCCGCCCGCGCAGGCTCGCGTCGTCACGCTGCTCGACGGAAGCGTAGAACGCGTCCAGGTCCGCGTGCAGGATGGTGGCCTCGGTTCGCACGAACACATGTTCGCATCCGAACCCCGCGAAATCGACGACATTCGCTCACCTGTTCGATTCGTGTCGCGATCGCACAGAGTTGCCGGAACGTCACAGAAAACCGTTCTACGTGCGCAGACGTATACAGCACGAATGGGTTGCTCAACAGTTTTGTGGCACTCGACACTCGGACGTGACTCTGCCGTAGCCGTTTCGTAATGTTGCCGTCGGCTCTCGTGCAGAGCTACCCACCGGTACCCCCGAACCAGTGAGTGAGCAGCAGAAATGTCAGGAAGACATCGCAAGAAGGTCGCGTCGTGGAAGATGCCGGCCGGCCTGGGCGCGGGCGTGGCAGCCGTGCTCGTGGTGCCGGTGTGGCTCACCGGCGGCCCGTGGGAGTCCCCGCAGACCGGGGTCGCCCTCGCGGTCCAGCCACCACCCCCCGCCCTCCCCGCCCCGGCGCTGACCAGTCCCCCGCCCGCCCCGACGACCACGACGACCACCCCGCCCCCGTCGTCGTCGGCGGTCACCACGACCACCCCGCCGCCGGAGACCACCTCGGAGAAGAAGACCCCCGAACCCGAGAAGTGCGGCACCGCCCTGGAAGGCACCAAGCCCCACGTCGCCCAGGTCGGCAACCACATCAAGGCCAAGTTCGGCGTCGACGACATCGGTGGCGCCGCCGGGCGCTCCGGCGCCAGTGACCACCCCGAAGGCCTCGCACTGGACTTCATGGTGGGCACCGCCGAAGGCAACGAAATCGCCGACTACATCCTGCAGAACCGGAAGGCCTTCGGCGTCACCTACGTGATCTGGCGGCAGCGCTACAACGACGGCAGCGGCTGGTCGATGATGGAGGACCGCGGCGGCGAGACCGCGAACCACTTCGACCACGTGCACGTTTCGTTCAAGTCCGGCGCCGACGTCGACGTGACCTGCTGAACCAGCTCCGGCGCTTCGGTGGCTCAACGGTCGCCTCCGGCTCGGTGGCGGGCGTGACCGCCACCCGCTCCGCTCGCCACCGCTCGACCACCTCGTCGGCGTCGGCCAGGCCCACCGGCACCTGCGGCCCGGTGGGCATCCGCATCCACTCGGCGATCCGGCGGTTGAGCACCCGCACGTGGTCACGGACTTCCCGCTCGGTGCGCAGCTCGCGCACCGCTTCCGGCAGTCGCTCCAGCTCCTTGCGCAGCAGGAGCGACTCCGGAAGCAGCGCACCCGCCGAGACCCCCTCCCGGCGCAGGTAGTCCTTCAGCCACCAGTGCTCGTCGCGGGGCCCGCGCAGCCCCGGCAGCGGCTTCCCCGCGCCGGGCAGGTCGTCGAAATCGCCGCGCTCCTGCGCGGTCCGGATCTGGCGGTCCACCCAGCTCTCGAAGTCGACCCCCGGCGGTTTGCGTTCGGTCACCCCACCAGTATCACCGGCTCAGCGGCGCCGGCGCAGCTGCTCGAACAGGCTGGTCCAGCTCTTGTCGCCGTCCCCGGCCGCGATGGCCCGGTCGTACTGGTCCTTCACCGCCCGCGGCAGCCCGGTGTCGATCCCGGCCTCGTAGCTGGCCTGCACGATGTGGTCGGCGGTGGCCTTCATCATCAGCGCGTTGGCCTGGTCGCCGGGGTGGTCGCCGGTGTCGAGTTGCTTCGGCGCCTCGGCCATCATCGGCGCGATGGTGTTCAGGTTGCTTTCGGCGTAGGGCCAGAACTTCTCCGCGGTCACGCCGTGGGCCTCCAGCAGCGCGTTCGCGTGCAGGTAGGCCGAGAGCGAGGTGAGGAAGATGTCCAGCTGGGCCTGGTAGAACAGCTGGGCCAGGGCGTGGTCGGCACCCAGGTAGTCGGTGCGGCCGATCAGCGCGAGCGGCTCGCGGAACCGCTCGAACACCGCCTCCGGTCCGCTGTAGAAGACGTAGGAGCCGTCCTGCCCGACCCACTCGGCGGGCACCATCACGCCACCGGCGATCAGTTCGGCCCCGCGTCCGGCCAGCCAGTCCGCCGCCTCGCGGGTGCGGCTGGGCGTGTCGGAGCTGAGGTTGACCACCACGCGGCCCCGCAGCGCGTCGCCCACCGGGCCGAGGATGTCGTACATCGCCTCGTAGTCGGTGAGGCTGAGGATCACCAGTTCGTTCTCGGCGACCGCGCTCGCGGCGCTGTCGGCGCGGCTCGCCCCGGCCGCCACCACGCCGTCGGCCCGGCTCGCCGTGCGGTTCCACACGGTGACCGGGTGCCCGCCCTCGAGCAGCACCCGCACCATCGCCTGGCCCATCGGGCCGAGGCCGATGAAGGTGATCGGGGTGGGGTTCTTCGTCATGTTCGCTGTCCTTGTCCGTCGATCGGCTTCGATGGACCCCACGCTGCCCGCCCCCGCCCCCGGAACTCTTCGGACTCACGCACGAGGCACCAAAAGTCCCAGTTCAGCGCGCCTAGTAGAGTGTCGCGGCTAACTCGTGGGGTAGAGGTGGCGGAGTTTGACGCGTGCGTTGTCGGTGGTGAACTGCCAGCGGATTTGGCGTTGCTCGGCGTTGATGGCGTGTTGCCAGGCGGCGAGTTCGGTGTTGAGGGTGTCGATGTCGCTGATGCGGCGGTCGAGGCACTGGCGACTGAGTGCGGAGAGTTCGATCTCGGCGATGTTGAGCCAGGATCCGTGTTTGGGGGTGTGGTGGATCTGCAGGCGCTGGGCCAGGGCGAAGGCCTCGTCGGGTTCGAAGGCCTCGTAGAGCGAGGCGATGCTGTGGGTGCCCGAGGTTGTCCATGACCAGCACCACGGTCTCGGCGTCGGGGTAGTCCACGGTCAGGAGTTGTTTGACTTGCCTGGCCCAGTCGATTTTGGTTCGCTGGGCCAGGGCGCAGACACGGCGCCACCCTTGCAGGGGCTCGGTCCACACGAAGATCGAACAGGTGCCGCACCGGACATATTCGCTGTCCTCACGGGCATCGCGGCCCGGCCGGGCCGGTGACGGGTCGCGGACCTGGCCGAGTAGCTGGAAGGGCTTCTCGTCCATGCACACGACCGGGCGGGCGGGGTTGTGCGGCCGGGCATAGACGGCCAGCACGTCTTCCATGCGGGCCGCGAACTCCGCGTTTGCCCGTGGCGGGATGTTCCAGCACTTTCTCAGATGAGGGCGCAGTTCCGTTTTTTTAGGACCCGGCCGATGGTCGAGTGGTCCAGGTTCGGGATGTCCTCGGTGAGTTCGACGTGTTTTTCCAGCAGCCGCAACGACCACCGGGCATGCCCGGCCGGCGGCTGCGAGCACGCCAGCGCGATCAGCCGGGCCTCGACCTCACCGGTCACCGGAGACGGCACCGGCGGAAGGTCCCGTTTCCTGCGCGAGATCGTGGCGTGGACATCACCGCCGGTCTCAGCGAACCGCTTCGCGACCAGCCGCAGCATCTCGCCCGAGACCTCGAGCCGGGCCGCGATCACCTCCTTCGGATCAGGCTCGCCCACCGAAGTGTCCAACGCGAGCAGCACCCGAGCCCGCCTGATCGCCGACGCCGGATGCACACCCGTGACGGTCAGTCGACGCAGCTCTTCACGATCCCGCGCGGTCAATGTGACCGGCCGCTTCATCTCCGACACCACAGCCATCCTCGTCCGGCGGGATGCAGGACCCGCCGGACAACAGCCTCCCAGCCACACCCACCAACACTAAGCAGCGACACGCTACTAGGTCAGGGATGCGGCGGCGTGGCCCGCGAGGATTTCCGCGCCTGCCCACACCACTGCCGCGCACGCGCTCCCGGCCGAGAACCGCCGGTACGGCATCGCCGTGGAACCGGCCACGCGCGGCACCACGGTGCGCACCCCGGCCAGGAAGCGCCCGGCGATCACACCCGGCAGGCCGTACCGCGCGTTGAACGACTCCGCCCGGTTCCAGCGCGCGTCGCCGACTCGCCTGCCGAAGCGCGAAGACCGCAGCCGCGGCCCCCAGCGGCGTCCTTCCAGGTACGCCAGTTGATCCCCGAGCACGGCCGCGGTCACCGCCACGGCCAGCGCGAGTGGCAGGTTCAGCGTGCCCTGCTCGGCGAGCCCGCCCATCAGCAGCAGCGTGGACAGCGTCGGCAGCACGATCCCGGGAAGCAGCGCGGTCTCCGCGGTGATCAGCAGCCCGCACACCAGGTAGATCAGCGGCGGTGGGAGGTCAAGAAGCGAGCGCAGCAGACCGTCCACACCGGACCTCCCCGGCCGGTGCCAGCGGCGATGCCGCCCGGTGCACGAAGGCGGGTGGCAGGTTCGGCCACACCAGTGGTCCCCGCGTGACCACGGCGAACCGTTTCCGCAGCGACGCGGCGAACTGGCGGGCGGGGTCCACGCGGTGTAGCCGTAGGCGAAGGTGGTGAACCGGCCGTCCGGCGACAGCACCGCGGTGACCTCGTCGAGGATGCGCCCCTGCTGGGCGGCCGTCATCACCGCCCACGGCAGGCCGGAGATCACCACGTCCACCGGTTCGTCCACATAGGACTCCAATGCTTCGGCCGAGTCCCGCACCACGGTGACCGGACCGCGGCCGTAGCGTTTCCGCAGCGGAGCGGCCAGCGGGATCGCGTGCACGCCGTGGTCTCCGCCTACGAAAGCGGCCTGGTGCGGCCCGGCAACTGAAATCCCGTGCGTCCTTGTTTCGGCCGTGTTACCGGGCTCGATCAAATCGAAAACACCCCGGAAACATCCACCCGAGATCGCAATTACGCCACGCTGCACCGGGGCGGCTGATTCCCCCGAAGGGCGGGTGACACGGCGGATTCCGGCAGTAGTATGGGTCGCCTTCGAAACTGTCGCGAAATCCGCAGGCGTACTAGGCGGTCGAACGAGCAATGGGTGAACCCGAGCGGATCCCGGACGAACCGGCGGTCGGCCTGTCCGGCGCGCGCTTCCCGACGGCACGGCAACGGGCGAAGCTGGACGACGGTGACGACAGCGCGAGCACCGGCCGCGACGGCAGGAAACGACGCCACCGCCAGGACCGGGTCGGCCGCTCGGGCGCACGCTTCCCGTCCGCGAGCGCGCTGGAGAAGTACGGCGAGCCAGAGCCAGAGCCAGAGCCGGAGCCCGAACCCCCGCCGCCACCACCACCGCCTCCGCCACCGCCACCTCCGCCGGAACCGCCATTGCCACCGGAACCGCCACTGCCGGTGGACGACGGGGTCCGGGTGCGGCCGTACGTCCTCACCGGCGGGCGCACCCGGAGCAGGCGGAAGCTGGCCATCGAAACGCTGATCGCCGCGGACCCGAGGCGGACGGGGTTCACCACCCCCGAGTCCGCGCGGGTGCTCTCGATCTGCCTGCAGCCGCGCTCGGTGGCCGAAATCGCCGCGCAGCTCTCCGTTCCCCTCGGCGTGGCACAGGTCCTGATCGGCGACCTGGCCGAAGCGGGCCGGGTCACCGTGCACGCCACCGCCATCGCCGACAACGGCCGCCCCGACCTGGACCTGATGTACCGCGTCCTGGACGGCCTGCGCAGGCTCTGAAGCCCCACTGGATCCGGAGGTTGCCGGGGACACGAATGTGGCTTTCGGAGCGGAATCCGCCCCGAAAGCCACATTCGTGTTCAGCCGGCGCGAGAACAGGTCAGCCGGTGTAGAGGGTCAGGCCGTAGGCGCTGAGCGCCTCGTTGACCGGCTGGAAGAACGTCGTGCCGCCGGACGAGCAGTTGCCCGAACCGCCCGAGGTCATGCCCTGAGCCTGCACGCGGGTGCCGGAACCGGGGTCGCTGACCACGGAGCCGCCGGAGTCGCCCGGCTCGGCGCAGGCGCTGGTGCGGGTCAGGCCGTAGACGATGTCACCGCCGCCGTAGTTGACGGTCTGGTTGAACGCGCCCACGGTGCCGCAGCGCCAGCCGGTGGTCGAGCCCGAGCGGCAGATGCGGCTGCCCACCGGGCTGACCGCGGAACCGGCCACGGTCACGTCCGACCCGCTGGACCAGCGGTCCACCAGCGGGGTGGACACGGCGGCCGAGCTGGTCACCTGGATGCGGCCGTAGTCGTTGCCGGGGAAGGAACTACCGGCCACCGGGCCGATCGCGCCACCGGTGCCGGTGACGTTGCCGCCGATCTCCGTGCAGTGCCCGGCGGTGATGATGTACCGGGTACCCGAGGAGTTGCGCGCGTTGAAGCCGATCGAGCAGCGGCCGCCGCCGAAGTAGATGGCCTGGCCGCCGATCAGGTTCCACTTCGGGTGGTTGGCCTGGGTGGTCGGCTCCACCCGGACCGCCGAACCGGCCGCGTTGGCCCACGCGACACCGGCGGCGTCGTTGTGCAGGACCGAAACCACCACTTCGTTGGTGGTCACGTCCACGTACCAGCCGGTCACCGAGTCCGGCACGGAGTTCGCTCTGCTGTCCAATGTGGATTGCACATCGGCGAGCTTCGCCGCGCTGTTCTCGACCACCTTCGGCACCGCGCCTGCCGAGCGGATCTCGGCGGTGCGCGCGGCGTCGGTGGTGCCGACGACGAACTTGCCGGTGGTGCTGTCGATCCAGGAGCTCGCGTAGGCCGCGCCGAGCCGCTGGCTCAGCGACTCCTGGGCCGCGGCCAGCGCGGCGGGCTCGGCCGATGAATCCAAAATGGACACTTGAGTGGCGGAAGCTGGGCTGGCGACGGCGACCGCGGCTGCGGCGGAACCGACCAGGGCCAGGATTGTGCGCAGGGAACGTCGACTCACGAACGGCCTCCAAGGCAGGGAAGGAAAGGGCCGGGAAAAGCGACGGTGTACACCTGACGGAGGACGCTACGGCAAGCCCCAGGGCACCGATAGCGGCTATTTGAGCGCTCCATCCCACCCTGTGGACCCGCTCACCCGGTCACGCTGGGTTACTGAACCATCCTTCGGGTGCGGACGATTGGTGATTGACCCACCCCGGGTGTCGTAACGGTGCCGGTTCACCGGGCCGGAAACCTGGCAAGCTGGCGGCGTGACCGCTGGATCGCTGGAGCAGTTCGAGGCCGCCCGGCCCCGCCTGTTCTCCTTGGCCTACCGGATGCTCGGCGAGGCCGCCGAGGCCGAGGACGTGGTGCAGGAGGCCTATCTCCGCTGGGAGAAGGCCGGGCCGGTGGACACCCCGGCGGCCTGGCTGACCCGGGTGGTCACCAACCTCTGCCTCACCCGGCTCACCTCGGCCCGCGCCCGCCGCGAGCACTACCCCGGCCCCTGGCTGCCCGAGCCGGTGGTCACCGGGCCGGGGCCGTGGGAAACAACCGAACAGCGCGACTCACTCCGGTTCGGCGTGCTGGTGCTGCTGGAGCGGCTCACCCCGGCCGAACGGGCGGCCTTCGTGCTCCGCGAGGGCTTCGACTACAGCCACCGCGAGATCGCCGGCATCCTCGGCGTCTCCGAAGCGAACGCGCGACAGCTCTACCGGCGTGCGCGCGAACACGTCGGCGAGCCGCGCAAGCGGTTCGACGTCCCGGCGCGCAAGGAGATCGTGGAGCGCTTCCTGGCGGCCATGCACCAGGGTGACCTGCCCGCACTGGAGCGGTTGCTCACCGAGGACGTGGTCGCCTGGTCCGACGGCGGCGGCAAGGCCAGCGCCGCGCGCCGCCCGATCACCGGCCGCGCCAAGGTGCTGCGCTTCCTGCTCGGGCTGGCCCGCCACCCGCGCATGGCGGGCGCCGAATTCACCGTGGCACCGATCAACGGGGAACCCGCGCTGCTGCTGTTCGAGTCGGGTGCGCTGACCGCGGTCATGGTGCCGGAATTCACCGGGGGACGGCTCAGCGAGATCCGGAACGTGCTCAACCCGGACAAACTCGCTTTCGCCGCCGCCCAGCTCGCGAATGGTCAGGCAGGCACCCGCCACGACGGATCGCGCCCGCTCAAGCCGAGCAATTGTTCCAGCGCGCTCGCGTCTTCGGGCACTTCCACCACCGGGCCGAAGAGACCGGGATCACGCGGCTGATCCGGTGGCGCGATCATGCGGACGAAGCCGGTGGCCACCTCGATCTCCCCGGGATCGGCCTCGAACGGCTGCCCGGTCGCCTTCGCCAGGTCCCAGCCGTGCACGAGCAGTTCGTTCAGCGCGACCTGGCCCGCGACCGCGCCCGGCAGTTCCACCCCGCCCACCGCGGTCATCCCGTCCCACGCTCCGGGCGCCCGCCAGGCTTCGGCGAGCGCGTCCAGCTCGGCGGGGATCCGGGTGCGCCAGTCGTCCCCCAGCGCGCCCGCCCGCGGCTCCGGCGGGGCCGCGGTCAGCGGCCCGAGGTCCTTGCGCGCGGCGGCCTGGAATCCCCGTGAAAGACCGTGGATGTGGTCGAGCAGTGTTTCGATCGCATAACCGGTGCACGGGGTCGGGGCCCCGAGCTGCTCCTCCCGCACCCCGCTCACCAGCGCTTTCAGCCGCCGGACCGCCGGGCCGATGTCGAACACCTGCGTCATGAACCCTCCCGTGCCGATTGTCACCGCCACGTTAGCGCACCGCGTGATTTTCGTTGCGCCGCAGTACTTCACCTGGAATTCCATTGTGGACAGTCCGGAGCGGACTGCCGGAATTCCGCACGGTGCAAAGCGGATTATCGGCGCGTGAACTTGACAAGAACCCCTCGTTTGGCCAGGGTCCTTCCCCGACGCCATAGGCACGAGGGGACGGGGAGGAAGATCGGCCAGCGAAATCGCTGGTGAGGTGCTTGAATCGACGAGCCGTACCACACACGCGAGGGCGCGGTGAACGGCCATGAACAGCGTTCGACCGGTATCGGGGGCCGAACGACCAGCTGCACTGCTTTCCAGATTTCGGAGGATCATTCATGGTCAGCCAGCACGACGGGACCGCCGGCCCGGGGGTGGAACCGGATAAGAAAACGCTCCGGAAGGCGATCGCCGCCTCCGCGATCGGCAACGCCACGGAGTGGTTCGACTACGGTGTCTACGCCTACACGGCGAGTTACATCGCCGACGCCTTCTTCCCCAGCGAGGACAAGGCCGCTTCGACGCTCGGCGCCCTGCTCGTCTTCGCCATCTCGTTCCTGGTCCGCCCGCTGGGCGGCCTGGTGTGGGGCCCGCTGGGCGACCGCATCGGCCGCCAGCGCGTGCTCGCCACCACCATCCTGCTGATGGCGGGCGCCACCTTCTGCGTCGGCCTCCTGCCCGGGTACGCCACGCTCGGCATCTTCGCGCCGATCCTGCTGATCGTGCTCCGCATGGTCCAGGGCTTCTCCACCGGCGGCGAGTACGGCGGCGCGGCCACCTTCATGGCCGAGTACGCCCCCGACAAGAAGCGCGGCAAGTACGGCAGCTTCCTCGAGTTCGGCACGCTGGCCGGGTTCACCCTCGGTGCCCTGCTGGTGCTGATCTTCCAGAAGACGCTCAGCGCCGAGGCGATGGGCGACTGGGGCTGGCGCCTGCCGTTCCTGATCGCCGCGCCGCTCGGGCTGGTCGGGCTCTACCTGCGGAGCAAGCTGGAGGACACGCCGGTCTTCCGCGAGCTGGAGCGCAAGGGCGAGACCGCGCAGAAGACCTCGACCCAGCTGCGCGAGCTCGGTGCCTACTGGAAGCCGCTGTTGCTGCTGGTCGGGCTGGTGGTCACGCTCAACGTGGTGAACTACACCCTGCTGGCCTACATGCCGACCTACCTGGAAGGCCAGATCAAGCTGTCCGCGGACGACTCGCTGACGCTGATCATCATCGGCCAGCTGGCGATGATGGTGCTGCTGCCGTTCTCCGGCGCGCTGTCCGACCGGGTCGGCCGCAAGACGCTGTGGTGGGTCTCGATCATCGGCTTGTTCGTGCTCGCCATCCCGTTGTTCAAGCTGATGGGCACCGGCTTCGGCGCGGCGATCCTGGCCTTCGCCATCCTCGGCCTGCTCTACGTCCCGCAGCTGAGCACGATTTCGGCGATGTTCCCGGCGATGTTCCCGACGCACGTGCGCTACGCCGGGTTCGCCATCGCCTACAACGTCTCCACCGCGTTGTTCGGCGGGACCGCGCCGGCGGTCAACGATGCGCTGATCGGCGCCACCGGGGACAACATCTTCCCGGCGTACTACATGATGGCGGCCTGCGTGGTCGGCGGCATCGCGCTCATCTTCGTCCCGGAGACGAAGGGCGCTTCGCTGCGCGGCCGGGGCGTGCCGGGCGTCGACACCCTGCAGGAACCGGTCAAGTAGGACTCTCCGGCGCCGCACGCCCGTCGCGCTCCGGCACGGCGGGCGTGCGGCGTTGCTCCATCCGGCCTACGTAGCCCGCGCCCATCAGAGTGCAGTAGTCCCAGGGCTGTCGCGGCCCGCTCCTGGCACCTAACGTTGGCGTATGGAGCTGGAGCTGCGCCATTTCCGGATCATCTGCACCGTCGCCGAAGCCGGGAGCATCACCAAGGCCGCCTCGGCGCTCGGGCTGGCGCAGCCCGCGCTCACCGCGCAACTCCACCGCATCGAACGCACCCTCGGCGGGCCGCTGTTCGACCGCGACCGCCGTGGCGTGCGGCCCACCCCGCTCGGCGAGCTGGTCCTCTCCCGCGCCCGGCTGCTGCTGCCCGCGGTGTCCACGCTGAAAGAAGAGGCGGCGCGGCTGACCAACGCCACCGAGCCCGGCGACACCCCGGCGCGACTCCGGCTCGGCTCCGCCAACGGGCACGTGCTCGGCGGGCTGGTGCACCAGCTCAACTCCAGTCTTCCCGGCCTCCGCATCACCACGCACGTCTCGTGGTCGGCCGACGAACTCGCCGCGATGGTCGCCGAGGGCCGCCTCGACTTCACCCTGGCCGGGGTCTGCGGGGACGCCCCTCCCCCGGTCCAGCCCGGGCTCGTCTGGCGGACACTGGCCACCGACCCGGTGTTCGTGCTGCTGTCCGAGGACCACCCGCTCGCCGCCGCCCCGGCCGTCGACCTGGCGGACCTGGCCGAGGCGAACTGGGGGGCCACCCCGGGCGACGGCTGCTTCGGCGACTGCTTCGCCGCCGCCTGCGCCCGCGCCGGTTTCGCCCCGCGCTCCCTCTACGAGACCGACGTGAACAGCTGCATCGACCTGGTGGAATCCGGGGACGCGGTGGCGTTGTGCCAGCCGATGTTCCGCCGGATGCCGGGCGTGCGCGCGGTGCCGATCGCCGGCAACCCCCTGCGGTGGCGCAACCTGCTCGGCTGGCACCCCGATGGCGCGGCCGCGGCCTTCGCCGGGCGGCTGCTGGAACTGGCCAGGACCGCCTACCGCGACGTGACCGCGCGCAGCCCGCGGTATTCGGCCTTCCTGCGCGAGCACCCCGAGTTCGGCGTGCCGGGTCCGACGCCGGTGGTATGACGCAAACGGTATCTCCCGCCGTGTGGAAGGCGAGGTTAACGTCGCTTAACCCCACCCCTCCACCGCTAGGAGCCCAGCATGGCCAGACGCCTGGTCGCCCTGCTCGGAGCCGCCGCCGCGGCCACCAGCGTGCTCACCGCGATGACGGTCACCGCCGCCGTCGCGGGCACTTCGGACGAACTGTTCGGCGCGATGCAGCGAGACCTCGGCATCAGCGCCACCGAAGCCGCCTCCCGGCTGTCCGATGAGGACCGTGCCGCGAAGACCGACCGCCTGCTGCGCAAGAAGCTCTCCCAGGGCTACGGTGGCTCCTGGTACGACCCCGGCAAGGAGAAGCTGGTCGTCGCGGTGACCGGCGAGGCCGCCGCGCGCACGGCCCGCGCCGATGGCGCCGAAGCCGTGGTGGTCAGCCGCACCGAAGCCCAGCTGGACGCCCTGAAGTCCAAGTTGGACAGTCGCAGCGCGACCAGCCCGCGCACGGTGGCCGGGTGGTACGTGGACGTCTCCAGCAACCGGATCGTCGTGCTCTCCCGCGGTGAAGCCCTCGGTGCCGCGCACTCGTTCGTCGCGGACAGCGGTGTCCCCGCGGACGCGGTCACCGTGGTCGCCTCGGCTGAGTCCCCGCGCCCGCTGATCGACGTGGTCGGCGGCAACGCCTACTACATCGGCAGCGGCACCCGCTGCTCGATCGGCTTCTCGGTGACCGACGGCTTCGTCACCGCCGGGCACTGCGGCAACACCGGCGCGAGCACCAGCCAGCCGACCGGCCAGTTCGCCGGCTCCAGCTTCCCCGGCAACGACTACGCCCACGTGCGCGTCGCCGCGGGCAACACCCCGGTCGGCGCGGTGAACAACTACTCCGGCGGCCGGGTCGCGGTGGCCGGGTCGCAGGACGCCCCGGTGGGCTCGTCGATCTGCCGGTCCGGTTCGACCACCGGCTGGCGCTGCGGCACCATCCAGGCCCGCAACTCCTCGGTCACCTACCCGCAGGGCACGGTCAGCGGGCTGATCCGCACCAACGCCTGCGCCGAGCCCGGCGACTCCGGCGGCTCGGCGATCTCCGGCAGCCAGGCGCAGGGCGTGACCTCCGGCGGCTCCGGCAACTGCAGCTCCGGTGGCACCACCTACTTCCAGCCGGTCAACGAGATCCTGCAGACCTACGGGCTGACGCTGGTCACCGACGGCGGCGGCAACCCGCCCGGCGGCGACTGCGACGACGCCGAGAACACCTACAACGGCAACCTCTCCAGCGGTGCCAACGCCTTCCAGCCCAACGGCGGCTCGTACACCACCACCGTCACCGGTGCCCACCGCGGCTGCCTGGCCGGCCCGTCCGGCACCGACTTCGACCTGTACCTGCAGAAGTGGAACGGCAGCACCTGGGCCGCGGTGTCCAGCGGCACCACGCCCGAGGCGAGCGAGACGGTGACCTACACCGGCACCGCGGGCACCTACCGCTGGCGGGTGCACGCCTACAGCGGCTCCGGCGCCTACACCCTCGGCACCGACGCCCCCTGACCCGCGAGGGGGCACCCCCGAGCAGCCCCCTCGCGTCCCGCCATGGGTGGGGCATTCCGACCGGTGGACGACCAAGGAATGCCCCACTCATGGCCTGTTCCGTTGCTCCTGCTCTTGACGCCCGCGTGGCCGGGCGGGTTGGGTGCGGTGTGCGCTTACTCCGGCTGGTTTCGCTGTCCCTCGTCCTCGCTGTCGGCGTCGCGGTCCCGGCGCCCGCGGCCGCCACGCCGGGGCTCGATCTGGACCGCAGCACGATCCCGCAGTTGCAGCGCCTGATGGACCGCGGCGAGCTCAGCTCGATCGGGCTCACCGGCCGGTACCTCGGCCGCATCGCCACGGTGGACCGCAAGGTGCGTGCGGTGCTGGCGGTCGATCCGACGGCGATCGCGCAAGCCGCTGCCAGTGACCTGCGGCGCCGCACCGGTCACGCCCGCGGCCCGCTCGAAGGCATTCCCGTGTTGTTGAAGGACAACGTCGACACCCGCGGCCTGGACACCACAGCCGGTTCGCGGGCGCTGCGGGGCAAACCCCCGGTCGCGGACGCCACGCTCGTGCGCAAGCTGCGTGCCGCCGGCGCGGTGGTCCTCGGCAAGGCGAACCTGTCCGAATGGGCCAACTACCGGTCGACGAAGTCCACCTCCGGCTGGTCCGGCGTCAGCGGTCAGACGCACAACCCCTATGTTCTGGACCGGAATCCGTGTGGTTCCTCGTCGGGGTCGGGCGCGGCCGTCGCCGCTTCGCTGGCGCAGGTGGCGATCGGCACCGAGACCGACGGCTCGATCGTCTGCCCGGCGGGGGCGAACGGCGTGGTCGGCGCGAAACCATCGCTGGGACTGGTCAGCCGCACCGGCGTGGTGCCGATCTCGGCCGAGCAGGACACCGCGGGCCCGATGGCGCGCAACGTGGTGGACACGGCCATCACCCTGTCCGCGTTGCAGGGCCGCGATCCCGCCGATCCGCCCACCGGCGACTACCCGGCCGACCAGCCCACCGACTACGCGCGCGAGCTGCGCCCGGACGCGCTTGATGGCGCGCGGATCGGCTTGTGGCGGCAGAGCGGTGTCAACGCGGATGTGGACCGTGTCGTCGAGGAAGCCGCGGGCGTCCTGCGCACGCGCGGCGCCGAGGTGGTCGACGTCGAACTGCCGTACCAGGACCAGGTCGGCGCGGCGGAGGGCGCGGCGCTGCTGACCGAGTTCACCCGTGATCTGCCTGCATACCTCCGGACACGGCCGGGTGTGCCGCAGAGCATCGCCGAACTGGTCGAGTTCAACCGGCGGGATCCGGTGGAGCTGAGCAAGTTCGGGCAGGAACTGTTCGAGCAGGCGCTGACCGCGCCCGGAACCGACGATCCCGGCTACCGCGAACAACGCCAGACGGCGACCTCGCTGGCACGCAAGTCCATCGACGAAACCCTGGCGGCTCACGATCTCGACGCCATCGTGTCGCCCACCAACAGCCCAGCGTGGAAGACCGCGTACGGCGAGGGTGACGCCTTCGAACTGGGCTCGTCGACCCCGGCCGCGGTCGCCGGTTACCCGAACGTCAGCGTGCCCGCCGGATACGCCGGTGACCTGCCGATCGGCGTCTCCCTCTTCGCCGGCCGCTGGGCGGACGCCGACGTCCTCTCGCTGGCCGCCGCCTTCGAAGACGCAGCACCAGTCCGGCGGGCGCCAAAGTACCTGCCGGCCGGCTAGCCGGATCCGGCACCTGGCGCGGGGTCTGCCCCTCCCGTCGCCAGGTGACCGGCCGAGCCGCTGACCCTCAGTAGTTGCTCTTGGGCATCATCAGCCAGAGGGCGAGGTAGATCAGGAACTGCGGGCCGGGCAGGACGCAGGAGACCACGAACAGGATCCGCACGGTGCGGGGCTTCCAGCCCATCTTGCGGGCGATCCCCGCACAGACGCCGGCGATCACCTTGTTGTCCCTCGACCTGGTCAGTGTCCTCGTCGGTGTTGTCATACCTCCACCATGCGGCCTCGGCGCCGGGTTCGCATCGGTGAGACCCCGGAGATTCCCCCGATTCCCCCACCTCACCCCATGAGCACTGGTCTCCTTGGCCCCTCGTCAGCTCGATCCCCCAGTTCAGTCCAAACACCCAACCCCACGTCCAAGCACCCGAGTCCCACGTTCAGGCAGCCGAACCCCACATTCAGGCGCCCGAACCCCACGTCCAGGCAGCTGAACCCCACGTTCGGGCAGCTGAACCCCACGTTCAGGCACTCGAGTTCCACGTCGGGCAGCCGAACTCAGCGCTCGCAGACGTGGGTTCCACGTTGGCGGCCGCGAGTCCGGCTGCTTCGAGCGTGGGATTCGGGTGCGCGAGTGCGGGACTCGCGTGCCTGAACGTGGGGTTCGGGTGCACGAGCGTGGGGTTCGCGTGCCTGAACGTGGGACTCGGGTGCACGAGCGTGGGGTTCGCGTGCCTGAACGTGGGACTCGGGTGCACGAGTGTGGAACTCGCGTGTCCGAAGGTGGGGGTCGGGTGCTCGAGTGTGGGGGTCGGGTGTGGGGTGGGTTAGAGGGCGAGGGTGGTTAGGGAGGGGTGGGTGGTGGGGCGGGGGCCGGGGGGCCAGTGGAGTTTGCGGGCGGAGGCGGGGATGGGGAGGGTGTTGATGGAGGCGTGGCGGGTGCGCATGAGGCCGTGTTCGTTGAACTCCCAGTTTTCGTTGCCGTAGTTGCGCGTCCAGTTGCCGGCGTCGTCGTGGCATTCGTAGGCGAAGCGGACGGCGATGCGGTTGTCCCCGAAGGCCCAGAGTTCCTTGATCAGGCGGTAGTCGAGTTCCACGGCCCATTTGCGGCGGAGCAGGGCGACGACTTCGGCGCGGCCGTTGGCGAATTCGGCACGGTTCCGCCAGCGGGTGTCGGTGGTGTAGGCGAGCGCGACCTTCTCCGGGTCGCGGGTGTTCCAGGCGTCCTCCGCCAGCCGGACCTTGTGGATCGCCGACTCCAGGGTGAACGGCGGCAGCGGCGGGCGATCGGCCATGACTCCTCCAGCGATCCGGAGAACGCACGTTCTCCACGGGAAACAACCCTAGGAGAACGCAGGTTCTCAGCGCAAGAGCAAGAGCGTCTCCGCGGCCCGCCGCGCATCGGCGGCGGGCTCGGGGCCCGGGTCCATCCCGGCCACCACCATCGCGCCCTCGGCCAGCAGCACCAGTTGCGCGGCCAACGCGGCTGAGCCACCCGCCGAGGCCACGACTCCCTCCACATAGGCCCGGAAACGCCGCTTGTGCTGCCGCGAGATTTCCGCGATCCGCGCCGAAGTCGTGCCGAGCTCCCCATAGGAATTGACGAACGCACACCCGCGGAAATCAGGTTCGGCGAACCAGACCGCCAGCCAGTCGAACACCGCGAGCGGGCGATCCACCTCGGGAACCGCGGACACGAAAGCCGAAAGCCGCGCGTGCCAGCGCTCGTCCCGCCGGGTCAGGTAGGCCTCGACCAGATCGTCCTTCGACGCGAACAACCGGTACAGCCGTTTCAGCGACACCCCGGACCGCGACCGCACGGCGTCCATGCCGACCGCCTGGATCCCGCGCCCGTAGAACAGTTCTTCGGCGGCATCGAGGACCAGCCCGGCCGCGACCTCGTCTTCCACAACAGCGCAGGCTACACCGGCGCGCGCTCACAGCCCGTAGGTCTTGCCGATGATGTCGCGCTGGATCTCGCTGGTGCCGCCGTACACAGTGGACACGACCGCCGACCGCAGCAGCGCCTCCATGCCGTATTCGGTGGCGTAGCCGTACCCGCCGAGCATCTGCATGCCGTCCAGCGCCATCGCCTTGGCGAATTCGGTGGCCTTCAGCTTGGCCATGGACGCCTCACGCGGCAGGCTGGTGTCCGGGTTCTCCTCGATCTTGCGCGCCACGTCGTGCACCAGCAGCCGCGTGCACTCCAGTTCCGTGGCGTGGTCGGCGAGCCGGTGCCGCAGCGCCTGGAAGCTGCCGATCGGCTTGCCGAACTGACGGCGTTCGCGCACGTAGTTCAGCGCGTCCTCGAACGCCCGCCGAGCGGTCCCGAGCATCACCGCGGCCAGGATCATCCGCTCCAGGTTCAGCCCGGTCATCAACTGGCGCCAGCCGTGGTCCACGCGCCCGACCACGGCGTCGGCGGGCAGTACGCAGTCGGTGAAGTAGAGGTCGTTGACCTCCTTGCCGCCCATGGTGTCGATGCCGTGCACGGCCAGTCCGTCGATGCCGGCGGGCACGGAGAACATGGTCATGCCCTCGTGCTTGCCCTGCCCAGGCGAGGTGCGGGCGACCAGCAGGATGTGGTCGGCGTAGTGCGCGTTCGAGCACCAGGTCTTCTGGCCGTTGATCACCCAGCTGTCCCCGCGGCGCTCGGCCCGGCAGCTCAGCGCGCCGACGTCGGAACCGGCCTCCGGCTCGGACATCGAGATCGCCAGCACCGAGCCGCCCACGACCGCGGGCAGGATCTCCCGCTTCTGCTGTTCCGAGCCGAACTTCTCGTACGCGGCGGCGGCGATGATCGTGGTGGCGAACCCGCCGATCGGGGCTCGCCAGAACGCGGTTTCCTCCAGGAAGAGCACCAGGTCGGACATGCCGCGGCCGCTCCCGCCGTACTCCTCCGGCAACGACAGGCCGAGCCAGCCGAGATCGGCGAGCTTGCCGTACAGCTCGTCGCTGTGCGGGCCCTGCTTGCGGTCCACCTCGCGGCGGCAGAACTCACCGATCGCCTGGACGAAGTCTTCCTGGTCGGTCATCGGGCACCTTTCGGGGTTGATCAGACGAGCGGACGGCCGGCGGCGAGGCGACGGCGGAGGTCCCAGAGGCAGAGGTTGTACGGGAACCGGCGCAGCGGTTCCGGTGAAAAGCGGACCACCACGGCGAACGCGCGCATCAGCGCGTCGAACCGGCGCTGGTCGCGGGCGGTCCACGGCAACCGCATCTCCTCGCGGAAGCGCCGCGGGAGGAAGCCCGTGGTGACGAACCGGTGGTACGGCGCGAACACGCGCGCGAACCGGGGCAGGAAGCGCAGTTCGACCAGGTCGGTCAGGTAGGCGCGGATCCGGTCGTCGATGTCTACCCGGTCGAGGGACTTTTCCCAGTATTCGGTGAACGCGGCCCGGTCGGCGGGCCAGCTCTCCTGCCGCACCTGGAGCGTGGTGCCGAAGGTGGCGGCACCGCGGTACAGCTCGTCGGCGGCCTCGTCGTCCAGCGGCCCGCCGAACACCGTGTACGTGTCCTCGAAGCCCTTGTACAGGCAGGCCGCCACCCACAGCTGCAGGTCTTCGTCGAAGGCGTTGTACCGCACCGGGCTCGATTCGGTGGACCGCACCTGCGCGTGCGACCGGTTCACCCCGCGCCGGTAGGCACGCCGTTCCTCGTCGGTGCCGAGCGTGGCCACGGCGAGGTAGGTCAGCGTGGTCCGGGTGCGCTTGACCGGGTGCTTAAACACGTTCCCGCTGTGCACCCGGCTCTCGGCCACGCCGTAGCCGACGCCGGGCCTGCCGAGCTGCATGATCACGTTCGCGGTGCCCGCCATCAGGCCCGCACCGAGCACGGCGTCCGCCAGTTCGGGCATGATCGGCTCCAATTCTGCTCACGTCCGTTCGCAGATATCAGACCGCCTGGCGCCGGAACCTGTCAAGATGGGGGCCATGGAGAGTTCGTCCTTGCGCGTCTACGGCGGGGTGGCCGGTGGCGACCGCCGGGCCGAACGCCGCGCGCAGTTCGTCGCGGCGGGGCTCGACCTGCTCGGCACCGAAGGGGCGCTCACCGTGCGCGGCGCCTGCAAGGCCGCCGGGCTCGCGGCCAGGTACTTCTACGAGAGCTTCGCCGACCGGGACGCGCTGGCCGCGGCGGTGTTCGACCACGTCGTCGGCGAGATCGCCGAGACCACGCTCGCGGCGGTCCAGGCCGCCCCCGCCGAGGCCCACCCCAAGGTGCGGGCGGGGCTGGCCAACATCGTGCGGCTGGTCGCGGAGGATCCCCGCCGGGGCCGCCTGCTGTTCTCCCCGAAGCTCAACCTGCCGGTGCTCGCCGAACGGCGGGCGGCGTCGGCACGCATGTTCGCCGGCCTGCTCGGTGCGCAGGTGCGCGAGTTCTACGGCGCCAGCAAGGACGCGACACTGGCGCTGGACACCGAATTCCTGGTCGGCGGCCTGAACCAGACCCTGACCGCGTGGCTGGACGGCGACCTGGACTTCACCGAGGAGCAGGTGGTCGACCGCTGCACCCGGATCTTCGTCACGCTCAGCGGGTAAACTCGGCGGGACGTCCCCGGAAGCTGGAGCCTGTTTTGCCCGATCTCGACCGCGGCAGCCTGCGTGCCGACTGCGCGCGCTGCTTCGCCCTGTGCTGCGTGGCACCGGCCTTCGCGAAATCCGCCGATTTCGCCATGGACAAGCCCGCCGGCCGGGCGTGCGTGAACCTGCGCGAAGACTTCCGCTGCGGCGTCCACACCGAACTGCGCCCGCGCGGCATGCCCGGGTGCACGGTCTACGACTGCTTCGGTGCCGGGCAGAAGGTCTCGCAGATCACCTTCGGCGGCCGAGACTGGCGCCGGGCACCGGAGACCGCGAAGCTGATGTTCGAGGTCTTCCCGGTCATGCGGCACCTGCACGAACTGCTGTACTACCTGACCGAAGCGCTCGACCTGCCCCAGGCACATTCGGTCCACAAAGGATTGAGCGAGCTCCGCGAGCGGATCGACCTGCGCACCAAGGAAGATCCGGCCGAACTGCGGGAGATGGATGTCGACGGCCTGCGCGGAGAAGCGAACGCGTTGCTGCTGCGGGCCAGCGAACTCGCCCGCGCTTCGGTGAAGGGCAAGAAGAAGAACCACCGTGGCGCGGATCTCATCGGCGCCAGGCTGAAGAACGCGAACCTCACGGGCGCGAACCTTCGCGGCGCCTACCTGATCGCCGCCGATCTGCGGAGTGCGGACCTGCGGCTGGCGGACGTGATCGGCGCCGACTTCCGTGACGCGGACGTGCGTGGCGCCGATCTCACCGAGAGCATCTTTCTCATCCAGTCCCAGTTGGACGCCGCCAAGGGCGACGGCAGCACGAAGCTGCCGCCGTCCCTGGCCCGGCCCGCGCACTGGGGTTGATCCCGGATCAGTGGGGGCTGTCGGCCGTGTTCGCGGTGTCGTCGCCCTGGTCGGCCGCGCCCGGCTGCGCCGGAGCCGCGTCGTCCGGCGAGTCCGCGGCGGAATCGGCCGAGTCGACCGGCGAAGCCGCGGGCGAGTCGGCGGATTCCGGCGACTGGTCCACCGCCGCCGGGGGCGCCGGGGGCGCGTCGACCTGCTGCACCACGGGTGCTTGCTGCGGGTCGTTGAGCGTCGGGCCGCCGTCGGCGGTGGCCACCGCCGTGCCGAACCCGGCGAGCGCGATGGTCGCTCCGGCGATGAGCCACGGTCGCTTGTTCATCTCTGACTTCCTTTCCTCGCTGACAAGATCCAGTTTTCAGGCCGAAGATGAAATGGCCACCCCATTGCGGGTGAAGGACTTTTCATCCAGGAGCCGTTCGGCGAGCGCGAGGCGCCGCCCGGTCTGGTGCCGCCAGTCGGGTTCCTGCACGCGGTGCGGTCCGGTGGCCAGCGACAACACCACCGCCGCCGCACGCAGAGCCAGCACCTCGGGGTCGAGGTCCGCGGTGAACCGTTCCTCCAGAGTCGCACCCACGTCCAAAATGGACTTTTCACGGAGTGGCCGGAGCTGGGCCAGCACGGCGAGGTGACCGAGCAGGCAACCGGCGTCGTCGAGCCGTTCGCCGCGCCCGGCCCCGTCGATGTCGAGCAGGCCGGTCACCCGGCCGTCGCGCACCATCAACTGGTTCTCGTACAGGTCACCGTGCACCGGCACGTCCGGCCCCTGTGGACGGTCGTGACCGACCGCGCGAGCCACCGCCCTGGCCCGTCCGGCGAATTCCGGTGCCGCGGCGGCGATCACTTCGGCGTAGTGACCGGCTTTCTGCCCCCAGGTGCGGCGTCGGGGCCCTGTCGCCAGTTCCGGCGGAAGACTGTCCAATGCCGACACCACACTCTCGGCGTCCAGGGTCACCACGTCCTCTGAAAGCAGTTCCTGGCGCAGCGTCCGGCCGGACAGCCCGGCCAGCAGCACCAGTCCGCCGTCGGTCCAGCCCAGTGACTGCGGAACCGCGGCCGAGGCCGCCAGACGGTGGCGTTCGTGCAGGTCACGGGCCCGGGATGGCCGCACCACCTTCACGAACACGCGCCGCCGGTCGGGCGTGGTCACCTCGATCACCGCACGACGCCGTGGCCGGTACGACCGCACGCGCAGGTGGACCTCGCCATCGCAGCGGAGTCCGGCGTTCTCGACCAGGCGCCGCATGCCCACGGGGTCGAAGGCGGTGCGCAACGCGGGCAGTTCCGGATCGAACGGGAACCGCCAGACGCCGATGTCGGTGACCCCGTCGCTCAACCGGACCACGCCCTCGGGCAGCGGCCCGGAACACGCGCCGAAGGTCTCGCCGGTCTCGGTTCCGTCGCCCCACCGCACGCGGGCGGTGTAGCCGACGGTGGTCCGGCCACGCGGCTGGTGGTCGACCTGCGTGGCGGCCCAGTCCAGCAGGGTCCCGCCCGCCTGGCCGACCACCGCGGTCAGCAGTTCACCCGCCGGTTCCCCGGTGAGCAGGCTCAGCTCGGTTCTCACCCGTTCCACCGTCCTGACCTCGCATGACGGCCTGGTGAGCGGCAGATGAGAGAACCTTCATGCCCCCGCGGACGCCTCCAGGGCCTCCAGGAGCGCGTAGCCCTGCTGCGCGAACTTCGGCAGGTCCCGCGCGAGCGCGTAGACCAGCACACCGGTCGCGGTGTGCAGGCGGACCAGCGACATCGCCTCCGGCCACGGGTACACCGGCTCGGCGTGCCGGTGGTACCCGCGCAGGAAGGAGTCGCGGACGGCCGGTTCGGACAGCGGGAAGTCCGTCAGCTCACCGAAGTCGAGCAGCGGGTGGCCGTAACCGGCGTCCTCCCAGTCGAACCACCAGATCCGGCCGTCGGCGTCCACACCGAAGTTCTTCCAGTGCACGTCTCCGTGCAGCAGCACCGGTTCCCCGGTCAGCTCGACGCCGTCGAACCGGTCGCGCACCTTCCGCACCCGGTCGGCGGCCTCGCCGTCGATCCGGTCCAGCACGGCCAGCCGGTGCTCGATCTCGGTGCGCAGCTCCAGGCGGTCCAGCCGGTCGTCCGATCCCATGCCCGCTGTCGCCCGGTGCAGGTGGCCGAGCATCTCCCCCGCCGTCTCGACCGCCGCCGGGGTCGGTTCGAACGGGGCCAGGTCGATCCACTCGTAGGACAGCCACCAGCGGTCCGGGCCCAGCTCGCCGTGCCCGAGCAGCCGCGGGGTGCGCCGCACCAGTTCCTCGGCGAGCGGCGCGGCCTGGACGGCGTGCCGGTGGCACTCCGGATTGTCGAGGACCTTGATGAAGATCCCGTCGGCGCGGTAGTGCAGGTTGTGGAACTCCCCGGCCCGGGGGCAGGCGGTGACCGGCATGCCGAGCGCGCGTTCCAGCTCCCGCTGGTCGGAAGACGACATGCGCTCACCAAACCACGCCCGCCGCCGGGCCGCAGTGCTAACCCCGGGCCGCCCGCCGGATCACCCGCCAGGTCACCACGAACAGCGACGCCGCCAGCGCGGCGAAGACGCCGAACTCGATGAGCTGGAACACCGGTATCCGGCCGGCCGGCTGGTAGTCGTAGAAGACACCCACGATCCCCTGTCCCCGCAGGCACTCCTCACGCCCGCCCGGAACGCCGACGCCGGAGATCAGGTTCTGGCACGCGGGCGGGAACTCGACCTGCGTCCCGCCGGCGTTCTGGTAACCCGCGTCGAGCGAGATGTCGTGCTCGGCGACCGGCCGGCCGGACTGGCCGATCGGCTGGAACACGCGCTCGGGCGTCAGGTAGTACGGGCGAGCCGGGATCAACGCGAACCGGACCACCGCGAAGATCCCCAGTGTCAGCGCCATGGACAGCACCGTGCGGCGGGTGATCGCGCTCAACGCCAGCCCGAGCGCGAAGCCGAACCCCGCGAAACCCACCTGGAGCAGTGGCGAGGCCTCGAAGACCGCCGCGTCGAACTGCCGGAAACTGTCGTCGTGGTGGTAGTAGTCGGCCACCACCTTCCCGGCGAACCCGACCGCACCGGCCAGCACCAGCGCCATCGGCAGCAACAGCGCGACCTTGCCGGTGAGCCAGCGCACCGGGGACACGTCCTGGCTCCACGCGAGCAGGTTCGTCCGCCGCTCGTACTCCGCGGAAACCAGGGGTGCCGCCCAGAACACCGCGATGAACACGCCGAACCCCTGCTCGGCCAGCAGCACCCACCGCGCCGGTGTGGTCAGCGCGTCGAAGCCGAGGAGGGAGACCACCGGATCCTGCCTGGACGCGAGCAGCCCGGTCATCGACAGGGCCAGCGCGATCCCCGCCAGGGTCAGCAGGATCGAGGTGAGCAGCAGCGCGCGGTGCTGCCGCCAGGTCACCCAGAGCAGGTCCGGCCAGCCGATTCGGCTCCGCGTCCGCGGCGCGGCGCTTTCGATGATCACGCTCATCCCCGTTCCCCTCGCCGCGCCAGTCGCGCCAGCACCAGTTCTTCGACGTTGACCGGCCGCGAGGTCCACGGCTCGGCGATCCCGCGCGGCACCCCGCCGGCGGGCAGTTCGACCAGGAAGCTCGACTGCCGTTCCTGGTGGTTGGCCTCGATCACGGTCCCGGCCACCGGTGGCGCCTCCGCCCGCGGCCCGGTGCAGCGGACGTGCCCGGCGAGCAGGTCGTCGAGCTCGCCTGCCAGCACCAGCTGCCCGTGGTCGAGCAGCAGCAGGTGATCGGCCACCCCGCTGAGCTCGCCGACCACGTGCGTGGACAGCACCACGGTCATCCCGGTTTCCTGGGCTTCGACCAGCAGGTCGGCCATCACCTCGCGGCGGACCAGCGGGTCGAGCTCGGCCAGCGGCTCGTCGAGCAGCAGCACGTCCGGGCGCGAACCCAGTGCCACCGCGAAGGCGACCTGCGTGCGCTGCCCGCCGGACAACCTGCCGCCGGGCCGGTCCAGCGGCACCCGGAAGCGGTCGAGCCAGCCCCGCGCCTTGTCCTGGTCCCAGACCAGGTTCAGCCGGGCGCCGACGCCGAGCATGTCCAGCGCGGTCAGGTGCCGGTACACCGGTTTGTCCTGGGCGACGAACGCGATCCGGCCCGCGACCGCCACCTCTCCGTCGTCCCCGGCCAGCAGGCCGGCGAGCACGGTGAGCAGCGTCGTCTTGCCCGCCCCGTTCGCGCCGACGAGCGCGGCCACCTCGCCCGCGGGCAGGTTGAACGAGCAGCTCCGCAGCGCCTCGTTCACCCCTCGCCGCGGCAACGGGCCGCGGAAGCTCTTCGCCAGCCGGTCCACGCTGATCGCGGTACCCGGCCGGTCCACCACGGCGGTCATGCGCCCTCCACTCGGTTCGTCTCGCCCGCGAGCACCGCTCGCATCAACGCGTCCACGTCCTCGTCCTCCAAACCGGCCGCGCGGGCCGCTGTCACCCATTCGGTGAGGCGGTCGCGCAGGCCCGCCATCACCGCGGCGTCGACCGAACCGAGCGAGGCGCGGACGAAGGTCCCCGACCCCTGACGGGCTTCGACCAGCCCCGCGTGCTCCAGTTCGCGATACGCCTTGAGCACGGTGTTGGCGTTGACGCCACTGCTGGCGACCACGTCCCGCACCGTCGGCAAGCGGTCCCCCGGCCGCAGCCAGCCGAGCCGCAGCGCCTCCCTGACCTGCCGGACCAGCTGCAGGTACGCGGGGAGGCCGAGCGCCCGGTCCACCCGGAACTCGATCACGGCCACCTCCAGATTGTTCTACTCAACTAAGACACTAGATGACCGTAGCACTTCGGTGGCACCCGCCCGCCCGGGGGCGGCCGACCGGCGGCCACTCCGCGTGATCGGACCCGCCGGGCAATTTCCGTGTGCTCTCCGGAATGGACGCACGGGCCGACACTCAGAGTGTGTTTCCCGGCACGTTACGGAAATAGGAATTCCGCCCCGAAAGGATGAATTCGACGACCTGGGAAAACGCCGGTAAACCGCAGGCCGGAGCGGTTGCCCGAAAATCGGCGGCCATTGATCGGTACCGGGTGCCGGTGTTAGCAATGGCCGTCCCGGATCCGCCACCCCGATGCGGATGACTCTGCGCAAGGACAGACCCTGATGACCGAATTGCCGACCACCTGCGGCCGAGCGCGTCTTCGTGCGGTTTTCGCGTTCGCCGCACTGGTGCTGGTGCTGCCGCTCTCGGGCTGCGGCAGTGCCGACGGTGGCGGGGCCGCCGCCCCTGCGGTCCCGCCACCGCCCTCCCCCGAAGTGCTCGCCGCACTGCCCGAGGCCACCACCTTCGGCGAACTCGCCACCGCGCCCGCCGACCCGTCCCCCACCATCCCCACCGGCGGCGAAGTGCTGCACCCCAAGGCCGACGCGGTGATCTACCGCGCACCCGGCGCGGAACCGATCGCCCGGCTTCCGGTGACCCAGGTGGGCTCGCCGACCTGGGTGCCGGTGCTCGCCCGGCAGGGCGACTGGGCGCAGGTGCTGCTGCCCACCCGCCCCAACGGCGCCACCGGCTGGCTGCACGCCACCCCGGAAAACGTCGAATCGGCGCAGAACGATTTCCAGGTCGATGTCGACCTCGCCGAATTCCGGCTGGAAATCCTCGAATCCGGCAAGCCGACCGGTTCCTGGAGCATCGGCATCGGGAAACCCGAACACCCCACCCCCACCGGCCGGGCGTTCATCCTCGCTTCCATCGCGGAGAGCGTGAACACCTACAGCCCGATCGTGTTGCCGCTGAGCAGCCATTCCGATTCCCACGAAACCTTCGGCGGCGGCCCCGGCACGGTCGGGCTGCACACCTGGCCGGACGACAGCTTCGTCGGCAAGGCCACCAGCGACGGGTGCCTGCGGGTCACCCGCGAGGCGCTCGACCGCCTCGTGGAACTGCCGCTCGGCACCGTCGTGCTCATCTCCTGAGGTCCACAGCGTTCGTTCCCCACAGCGTTCGTTCCCCACAGCGTTCGTTCCCCACAGCGTTCAACCTGCGTCCAACCTGGAGGTTCTTCCCTTGTCCCCACGCACTACCGGCGTGCTCGCCTGCGCGGTGGCGGCCGGACTGGCCCTCACCGCCTCGCCCGCCTCGGCCACCCAGGCCGAGTCCGCGTACGCGATCGCCGCGTCCGGACTGGCCAAGATCCCCCGCACGCCGTCGATCGCCGGGCCCGGTCAGGAGTCGATCGCCTCGGTGGCGCTGCCGGATTCCGGTCCGTCGCTGGTCAGCGCGAAGGCGCTCAACGCCGAGGTGAAGCCTTCGCACGCCAAGTCCAGCGTCGCCGGCCTCGCCCTCGACCTCGGCGCGCTCCCCGGCGCGGCGGCCCTGCCCGGGCTGAGCGCCGAGGTGGTCAAGGCCGAATGCCGCGAGGGCAAGGGCTCGGTGTCGATCGCGAACCTGAAGGTCGGCGGCAAGGCGGTCGAACTGGGCCAGGTGCCGCCGAACACCACCGTGCCGCTCGCCCCGCTGCTGGAACTGGTGGTGAACAAGCAGGCCAAGAACGACGACGGCACCCTCACCGTGACCGCGGTGTCGGCGAAACTGCTCGGCAAGGCCCAGTCCCTCGACATCGCCTCGGCCACCTGCGCCAAGGCCGGCGCCGGCGGCCCCGAGCCGAGCACGCCCCCCAAACCGGCCGGGGACAAGCCGCAGGCGGGCGGCAAGGCACCGAAACCGACCCCGGTGCCCGCCCACCTCGACGTCACCGGCTGAGCCGGCGCGGGAACGGTCCGGCCGGTGACGGACCGTTCCCGCTCGGTCACCACCCCATCTCGCCGTCACACCGGCGCACGCGCACGCGACTCAGCGGGTGTGAACGCGTCAGTCGACCACGTCATCGTGCTGATGATGGAAAACCGGTCCTTCGACCACCTGCTCGGGTTCCTCGACCACCCCGACCCGGGTTTCGAGTCCGCGGCCGGAGCGCTCTGCCCGATCGATCCCGCGGCACGCCGCTCGGCGCTGGTACCCGCCACCGCGGACGCGACCGCCGCACTCGGCGTCGACCCGGGACACTCGCACGAAGCCGTCCGGCAGCAGATCTACGGCAACACACCCGGCCTGCCCCGGATGCGCGGCTTCATCCAGTCCTATGCGGACACCCTCGGCCGCCCGGCGCCCACCGGCCTGCCCGCGCTGCTCGCAGGGTTCTGGCGCTGGCTCACCGGGGCGCCGGCACCGATCCCGGCCCGCGCCACCGACATCATGCGGTGCCTGCCCGAATCGCAGACCCCGGTCCTGTCCTCTCTGGCCAAGGAATTCGCCGTGCTCACCCGGTGGTTCGCCGCGGTGCCCGGGGAGACCTGGCCGAACCGCAACTTCGCGCACGCGGCGACCTCGGACGGCACGGTCGACATCGAGGCCCGGTTCTACGGCAACCGCACGATCTTCGAACAACTGTCCGAGGCGGACCGGGACTGGGTGGTCTACCACGACGGTATCGCCCAGGTGTGGGCCTTCTGGAAATTGTGGACCGACCAGCGCGACAACTTCCGCGGAATGAGCGCTCTGCTCGAAGACATCGAGCAGGACACGCTGCCCGCCTATTCGTTCGTCGAGCCCGATCACGGTTATGGCCTGGGCCCCGGCAACAGCCAGCACCCGGCGAACAACACCACCGGTGATGCCGGGTTCACCGGCGGCGAAGCGCTGATCGGGCGCATCTACAACGCGCTCGCCGCCCGTCCCGAGGTGTTCGAGAAGACCCTTTTCCTGATCACCTACGACGAGCACGGCGGCTTTTTCGACCACGTACCGCCGCGCCAGCACCTCAGCCCGCTGCCACCGGCGGAGAACGGTTTCGACTTCCGGGTCAGCGGTGTCCGGGTGCCCGCGGTCGCGGTATCCCCGCTCATTCCGAAAGGCACGGTCGACGACACTTTCTACGACCATTCTTCCATTCCGAAGACCGTGCGCAACCGGTTCGCCCCGGATCTCCCGCCACTGACCGTCCGTGACCGCGACGCCAACGATCTGCTGGCTTGCCTGCCGCTGTTGTCCCACCCGCGCACCGACTACCGCCCGGTTCCTCTCCCCGCACGGGTGATGACCGCCGCCGAGGTTCCCGAGACGCTGAACGACTTCGAAGCCAGCCTCCTGCGGCTCGGCGGCGCCGTGAAAGCCCGCCTGGAGCAGCCTTTCAGCACCGAGACCACCGAAGAGCCCGCCTTCCGGCCGGATCCCGAACTGGCTCAGGCCGCTCAGGCCCGGCGCCTGACCCCGGCCGCGGGCGACGCGATCAAGACCGTACTCGGTCACTTCCACGCACCGGCGGATTCCTGAACCGGGTGCAGTTCGCGTTACGACATCCGGATGACCTTCGGTACCCGTGGGTGGAATCCGGGGAGGAATTGGCTCCGCCCCCGAGTCCTTGCTAGGTTTCGCACTCAGCGTAGGCACCGAGGGGAAATCGAGGGGGCGCCTGTGGACGCCGTGAACGCGGACACCGGCCCGGAACGGGAAACACCACGAATATTCGTTTCCTATGCGCACGATAGCACCGAGCACCAGGAACAGGTGCTCGCGTTCTGCGCACTGCTGACCCGTTCCGGCGTCGAAGTGCACGTCGACGCCTGGTACACCGGGCAGCGCCGGGATTGGTACGCCTGGATGCACGAGCAGATCGATCTCGCCGACTTCGTGGTGGTGATCGCGTCACCCGGATATCGGGGGGCCGGGGACGGGACCGGCGCATGCCACCGCAATCCCGGCGTCCGCAGCGAGGCCGCCGAACTGCGTGACCGGCTGCACCAGGACCGTGAAACCTGGGTGCGGAAACTGTTCCCGGTCGTACTGCCCGGTCGGTCGATCGACGAAATCCCGCGCTTTCTGCAACCGCGCTGCGCCGACCATTTCCTGGTCGCCGAACTCACCGAGGCCGGGATCGAAGAACTGCTGCGGCTGTTCCACGGCGTGCCCACGCACCCGCGCCCGGAACTGGGGCCGCGCCCCGGCCTGCTGCCGGTGCCAGGCACCGCGCCGCAGCCGCTGCTGGCCACCACGGTCACCCTGCCGCGGGACATCCCCGCCTTCACCGGCCGGGCGGACCAGCTCGAGGAACTGATCGCCCCGGACGGGCGCGCGGCCGACTCGGTGACCATCTACGCCATCGACGGCATGCCCGGCGTCGGTAAAACAGCTTTCGCCGTCCACCTGGCCCACCAGCTGGCCACCGACTACCCCGACGGCCTCTACTTCTTCGACCTGCACGGGCACTGCGCCGCCCAGCGCCCGGTCGATCCCGCCGACGCGCTGCAGGCTTTGCTGCTGGGCTGCGGGGTGGCCGCCGAGCAGATCCCGGCCGGGCTGGACGAGCGCGCCGGCATGTGGCGCGACCGGATGGCGGGCAAGCGGGTGCTGCTCCTGCTGGACGACGCGGCCAACCACGACCAGGTGCGCCCGCTGCTGCCGGGGGCGCCGGGCGTGCTCGTGGTGCTCACCAGCCGTCAGCGGCTCGCGGGGCTGGACGACCTGCACCCGCTCACCCTGGGCCTGCTGCCGGTCGACGAGTCGGTGGCGATGTTCTCCCGGCTGACCAGGACCCCGCCCAGCGGGCACCACCCCGACGCGGTGGCCCGGCTGATGCGGTTGTGCGGACGGCTGCCGCTGGCCATCGCGCTGACCGCCGGGCGACTGCGCAGCCATCCCAGCTGGACGGTGGACTACCTGGCCGAGCAGCTGACCGGGTCCCGCGACCGGCTGGGCGAGCTGTTCGCGGGCAGCCGGTCGGTCCGCGCCGCCTTCGAGCTGTCCTACCGGGACCTCACGCCCGGCCAGCAGCGCCTGTTCCGCCGCCTCGGCCTGCACCTGGGCACCGAGTTCGACCTCTACGCCGCCGCCGCGCTGGACGACGCCGACCCGGACGAAACCCGGTTCAACCTCGACGCGCTCTACCTGAACCACCTGGTCGAGGAGCCGAGCCCGGGCCGCTACCGGCAGCACGACCTGATCCGGCAGTACGCGGTTTCGCTGGCCGGCGAGGACGCCGCCGCGATCGGCCGCCTGCTCGGGTACTACGCCCACACCGCGGCCGAAGCCGGGACGGCCATGGCCGCGCACCGCAAACCGCCGTACGTCATCGCCTTCGACCGGCCCGCCACCATGCCCGACCTGAGTTCCGACCGCCGCGCCGCCGAATGGCTGGCCACCGAGCTGGCCAACTTCACCGTCTGTGTGGACCACGCGGCGATGCACGGGTACGCCGAGTACGCGATCAGCCTCTCGCACGCGCTGCACCCGTTCCTGCGCCGCCACGGGCACTGGGACCGCGCGCTGGCGATCCACCAGACCGCGGCGCAGGTGGCCCACCGCAAGGGGTGCGCCGCGGGTGAGGCGTGGGCGCTGACCGACCTCGGCGCCATGCAGTTGCTCACCGGCGACTACGAACCGGCGATGACGAACCTGACGCGGGCCTGCGAGCTGTTCGGCGAACTCGGTGATCCGCTCGGGCACGCCCAGGCGCTGACCGAACTGGGCCGCGCGCACTTCCGGCGGGGTGACTACCCGGCGGCCATCGCGAACCTGACCCACGCGCTCAAGCTCTTCGACGAGCACCGCGAACGGCTGGGCACCGGGCACGTGCTCACCGAACTGGGGCACGTCTACTACCGCGTGGAGAACTTCGACGCCGCGACCACCTGCCTGACCGAGGCCTACACGCTGTTCGGCAGGCTCGGGCACCACCTCGGGCAGGCGCACTCGCTGGACCGGCTGGCCAACGTGCGGGGCCGCAGCGGCGACTACGCCGAGGCGGGCGCCGGGGTCACCCGGGCCTACCACCTCTACCTCGAACTGGGTGATCGCCAGGGCCTCGCGCACACGCTGGCCACGATGGGACGGCTGCAGCACCGCACCGGCAACTTCGACATGGCCATGGAGCACCACCGCCACGCCTACGGGTGCTACCGCAAGCTCGGCGACCGGCTGGGGCAGGCGCAGTCGCTGAACAACCTCGGCCGAGTGCTGCATTCGGTCGGTGAGTACGAGGACGCCGTGCGGAAGCACCACCGGGCGCTCGCGCTGCACACCGAACTGGGCGACCGCATCGGCCGGGCGCATTCGCTGTGCAACCTCGGCCGGACCGCGGTGGCACTGGAGGACTACCCGGCCTCGATCACCTGCCTGAGCGAGGCGTACGAGATCTACCGCGAGGTCGGCTCACCCAACGGCCAGGCCAACGCGCTGACCTACCTGGGCGGGGCGCGGCACGCGACCGCTGACATCGACGGCGCGCTCGCGGCACTGGGGCAGGCGCGGCGGCTGTTCGGCGGCGACCGGGCCGGGCACGCCGAGGTGCTGTGCCGGCTGGGCAGCATCCACCTCGACCTGGGCGATCTGGCCGCGGCCGAGGGCTATTTCACCGAGGGGCTCGACATCGCCGCGGAGATCGGCGCGGTGATGTCCATCGCGGACGCCCAGTCCGGGCTCGGGCGGTCCCTGGTGATCACGGGCCGCGTCGAGGAAGGCCACGCGCTGCTGGGGGACGCGGTGGCCACCTACCGGCGCCTCGGCCTGCTCGGCCGTGCCCGTTTCCTGTCCGGCTGGAAACACGAAACCCCTTCTGGGCCGGCCCCCGCTGACCGCACGCTGGGATCGGAAGAAGATCCGTGATCACGCGCCGGCTGGAGTAGTGATGAAGATACTGTGCCCGTTGCCCGCCCTGTTCCGGCTCTGTGCCTGGCTGACCGCGTTCGGCGTGGTGCTGGGCGTGGCGATGGCCGGGGAACCGGCGTCCGTGCCCGTGGAGACCACCGCGGTGCACCGTGCGCGTTGAGTACCGCTGTCGCCCGCACCGCCTGCCCGCCATACTGGGCGGCGGGCGAGGGTGGGGGTGGCATGGCGGGCGATCCGGCGTTCGGCGCGGAACTGCGCAGGCTGCGGCAGGCAGCCGGGTTGTCGCTGACCGAACTCGCGTCCCGGGTGCACTACAGCAAGGGCTACCTGAGCAAGGTCGAAACCGGGGTGGCGAACCCGAACACCGCGCTGGCGGCGTTGTGCGACACCGAACTCGGCTCGGGTGGCACGCTGGCCGCGCTGGTACCCGTCGCGGCTCCACCGGAACCCGCGTTGTCCACCCTGCCACCGGCCACCGCGCAGTTCGTCGGGCGCACCACCGAACTCGCCGCGATCGAGGCGGCGCTGCGGGAGCCGGTTTTCGGCGGGCCGTCGGTGTGCGTGGTGCACGGCATGGCCGGTGTGGGCAAGACCGCGCTCGCGTTGCGGGCGGCACACCGGATCCAGGGCGATTTCGCCGGTGGCACGTTGTTCCTGGACCTGCGCGGGCACACACCGGGTGCGACGCCGGTCAGCGCCGGCGAGGCACTGGACCGGTTCCTGCGCCTGCTCGGGGTGCGCGGCGAGCGGATTCCCGCCCACACCGACGATCGAGCCGCGCTTTTCCGCGACCGCACCCGCGGCCGGGCGCTGCTCCTGGTGCTGGACAACGCTCGCAGCGCCGAGCAGGTCCGCCTGCTGGTGCCCGCGGAACCGGCTTGCCGCGTGCTGGTGACCAGTCGCCACCACTTGGCGGCATTGGACGAGGCGAGCCACATCGCGCTCGACCTGCCGTCACCGGACGAAGCCGCCGCCCTGTTCCGCGCGGTCTGTGCCAGGGACGAGGCGAGCCCCGAGGTCGACTCGGTGGTCGAGCGCTGCGGCAGGCTTCCCCTGGCGGTCCGGATCGCCGCGGCCAAACTGCGCTCGCGGCCGTCGTGGCGGGTGGCCGACCTGAACCGGCGCTTGGCCGACGAACCCGCGCGGATCGCCGCCCTCGACGACGGCGAACGTGACGTCGCGGCCGCTTTCCGGGTGTCCTACGACGATCTCCCGGCGCCACGGCGGCGCCTGCTCGCGCTGCTCACCCTCCACCCCGGTGCCGACCTCGGTCACTGGTGCGCCGCCGCGCTGGCGGGCGGCGAGGTGGAGGACGCGCTGGAGCACCTGCTGGCCGGCAACCTCCTCAGCGAACTCGACGGGCGGTACCGAATGCACGACCTGCTCCGGACTTTTGTCCGCACCCAGGCCGAAACCGAAATCAGCGACCGGGAACGGGAGGCCGCGCTGCTCCGCTTGCTCGACGCGGCCCTGTTCTCCGCGGTCCGCGCTGACCAATTCATTGCTCCGCAACGCTTCCGCCCGGACTTCGCCTTCACGGAGAAGCCCAGGGAACCGGAAATCCACGACGAATCCGGTGCCATTTCGTGGCTGCGCGAGGAATGGCCGCACCTGGTGGCCCTGTGCCTGCTGGCCGGCGACCGCGGCTTCCACTCGCACTGCTGGAAACTCGCGTTCACGCTCCGGAGCTATTTCTTCCTCGCGAAGTTGTGGGATCCTTGGATCCGGACCTGCGAGCGGGCGACCGCTTCCGCTCACGCGGACGGCGACGCCTGGGCCGAGGCGACCACCTTGCACAACCTCGGTATGGCTTTCAGCGACCGGGGCGACCTCGACGACGCCGCCGCCACCTACCGCCGCGCACTAGCGCTCTATTCGCGTTTGGACGATCAACACGGTGTCCACACCGGACTGAGCAACCTGGCGTGGGTCGAGCACTACCGCGGAAACCACGACGCGGCACTCCACGGCCTACGTACCGCCCGCGACTTCTACAAACGCACCGGCAGCGAGCGCAACGCGGCCATCACCACGCGTGGCCTGGCGATCGTGAAAACCGCACTGGCCGACTACGCGGGTGCCCTGGGAGACATCTCCTTCGCCCTCTCGGTGTTCGATCGCCTCGGCTTGGACATGGACGCCGCCATGGCACTGAACACCGAGGCGCGGATCCACCACCTGACCGGCCACCTCGCCGAGGCGAGCGCCACCTACCTCGCCGCGCGCGACCGCAGCCTGGAATGCGGCAGCACCTACGAAGCCGCCCGCGCCGAAACCGGCCTGGGCAACGTGGCCCACGACGACCACCGTCCACAGGACGCCGCCGACCACTGGACACGTGCCGCCGACCTCCACCCCACCCTGGACCCCGCCATGGTCCCCGAAGCCCAAACCCACCACGCCACCCAACCGCCGACCCCAACCACCCCAACGCGGACCTCAGGCACCCCAACGTAGAACTCGGCTACCCAAACGTAGAACTCAGGCACCCCAACGCGGAACTCGGCTACCCAAACGTAGAACTCAGGTGCCTGAACGTAGAACTCGCATGCTGGAGGGCGAGTACCCAGGTCCGGCACCCAGGCAGTGAGCCCCACGTTCAGACAGCCGAATCCCACACTCGCGCACCCGAGTTCCACGTTCAGGTAGCCGAATCCCACGTTCAGGCAGGTGAGTTCCACACTCGCGCACCTGAGTTCTGCGGTCGGGTGGGTGGGGCCGAGGGGCGCGCGAGGGTGGGGTTAGCTTGAGCGTTCGAGGAGGGAGCGGACTGAGGCCAGTACCAGGTCGACGACCTCATCCGGGTCCGCGTCGGCCAGGGGGTCTTTGGGGGCGATGTGCCGTAGCAGGCCGATTCCCAGGATCCAGGCCAGGACCAGATCCGCTCGTAGGTCGGCGTTCGGGGCGTCGGTGAGGGCGGCCAGCGCGTGGCTGTACTCCTCCCCCACCTCACGCCGGATCGTCGCGGCCGCGTTGTCGTTGCCGGTGGAGCGGAGCAGGGTTTCCAGCGAGTGGTACGCGGTCGACTCCGGCACCAGGATGCCGCGCAGCGTGTCCTCCACCAGCGTTTCCGGCGCCCCCTTCGCCAGTCGCTGGCGTCCCCGGCGCGCGACGACCGCTTCGAACAGGGCGTCTTTCGAGCCGAAGTAGCGGAACAGCAGCGCCTGGTTCGTGTCGGCCTGGCGCGCGATCTCGCGCACCGTGGTGCGGTCGAAACCGCGCTCGGCGAAGAGCACCTCGGCCGCGTCGAGCAGGGCCTGCCGGGTCGCCGCCGCGTCCCGGCGCGGGCGTCGTCCGGTCACCGCCCCACCGTAACGCCTCTGCGCGCAGTGATCACGTTGACGCGATGAGTGACCGGGTCGTACGTTGTGAGCAAGTGCTTACAACAACGATCAACGGGGGTCCCGGATGACCAGCGCCGAACCCGTCACCTATCCGTTCAACCAGACCGACGGCCTCGAACTCGACAGCGCCTACACCGAGGCCCGCGAGCGCGAAGGCCTGCTCCGGGTCAAGCTGCCCTACGGCGAACCCGCCTGGCTCGCCACCCGCTACGCCGACGCCCGCCTGGTGCTCGGCGATCGCCGGTTCAGCCGCGCGGCAGCCGAATCCCACGACGCGCCAAGGAGTTCACCCTCCCAGCGCAACAACGGCATCCTCGCCATGGAGCCGCCGGACCACACCCGGCTGCGCACGCTGGTGGCCAAGGCGTTCACCAAGCACCGCGTCGAAGCCCTCCGCCCCCGCGTGCGCGAACTCGCCCACTCCCTGCTCGACGACATGGTCGCCATGGGACCGCCCGTCGACCTGGTCGAGCACTACGCGCTGCCGATCCCGGTCGCCGTCATCTGCGAACTGCTCGGCGTGCCGGCCGAGGACCGGCCGCGCTTCCGCGTGTGGAGCGATCGCCTGCTCTCCACCGCCGGGCTCACCCTCGAGCAGTTCGACCGGAACCAGGAGGAGATCCGCCGGTACATGGCCGGCCTGCTCGCCCAGCACCGCGCCGAACCGGCCGACGACCTGATGACCGCGCTGATCGAAGCCCGCGACGTCCGGGACCGGCTGTCCGAACTGGAACTGGTCGACCTCTGCGTCGGCATCCTGGTGGCCGGCCACGAGACCACCGCCTCGCAGATCCCGAACTTCGTCTACGTGCTCTGCGAGAACCCCGGCGAACTCGCCAAACTGCGGGAAAATCCCGAGCTGCTGGACAACGCCGTCGAGGAGCTGCTGCGCTTCGTCCCGCTCGGCGCCGGTGCCGCGTTCCCGCGGTACGCCACCGAGGACGTCGAGGTCGGCGGGATGCTGGTCCGCGCGGGTGAACCGGTGCTGGTCGCGGTCGGCGCGGCCAATCGCGACCGGCTGCGCTTCGGTTCCCCGGACGAGCTGAAGGTCGACCGCGAAGTCGGCCAGCACCTCGGCTTCGGCCACGGCGTGCACCACTGCCTCGGCGCGCAACTGGCCCGGCTCGAACTGCAGGAGGCACTCGGCGCGCTGCTGACCCGCTTCCCCGGCCTGCACCCGGTGGGTGACATCGCCTGGAAGAGCCAGATGATCGTCCGCGGCCCGCGCACGATGCCGGTGGGCTGGTGAGGCGCCGATGAGCTGGCGGATTTCGGTCTCGGGCGACGACTGCATCGCCTCGGGCATGTGCGCGGCGCTCGCGCCGGAGTACTTCGAACTGGAAACCGAGCACGCCGAGCCGGTCGCGCCGGAGGTGGAACCCGACGAACTCGTGCTCGATGCCGCCGATTCCTGTCCGGTGCAAGCGATCCTGGTCCGCGACGGTGATCGGGAGGTGGGCCCGCGCCCCTGAAGCACCGCGTTTTCCCCGCCACCACGGCACACTCCGGTCACGACCGGGACCCCAGGGGTTGACACGCCGATGCCCGGTTCCGCATAGTTTCGCGTCATACCGACCGCGCGGTATCGGGTGTTCCACATATTGGGATCCCGTGTCGTGGAGGAGACCAATGACGATCGCTTCCCCCTCGCCGTTGCTGGCGCTCGACCGGATCACCGTGCGCTTCGGCGGCCTGGTCGCGCTGAACGAGGTCACCATGGCGGTACCGCCGGGGACGGTGGTCGGCGTGATCGGCCCCAACGGGGCGGGCAAAACCACGCTGTTCAACGTGATCTGCGGGTTCGTCCGCCCCCAGGAGGGGTCGCTGCACTGGCGTGGCGAGCAGTTGCACAGCCACAGCCCGCGGGAACTCGCCGGCCTCGGCATCGCGCGCACCCTGCAGGGGCTCGGCCTGTTCGCCGGGCTGTCCGTGCTGGAAAACGTGATGGCCGGAGCGCAACGACACGCCCGTGCGAAGGGGTTCGCCACCATCTTCGGCACCCGCAAGGCCGCGCACGACGAGGCCGCGCTCACCGACCGCGCGATGCACGTGCTGCGCGAACTCGGCGTCGACCAGTACGCGAAGGCGATTCCCCGGATGCTGCCCTACGGCGTGCAGAAACGCGTCGCGCTGGCGCGGGCGCTGGTCGCCGAACCGGCCATGCTGCTGCTCGACGAACCGGCGAGCGGGTTGTCCGCCGCGGAGATCGACGAACTGGCCGGGCGCATCCGCCGCTTCACCGAGACCACCTCGGTCGTGGTGGTGGAGCACCACATGGACCTGGTCATGCGCGTGTGCGACCACATCGTGGTACTCAACTTCGGCGAGCTGATCGCCGAAGGCACCCCGGCCGAGGTCCGCGCCGACCCGCTGGTCACCGAGGCCTACCTGGGTGCCGATACCGATACCGCCGACGTCTCGGGGGCGCGCCGTGCTTGAGGTCGAGGACCTGGTCACCAGCTACGGCGCGGTCCGCGCGCTGGACGCGGTCAGCCTGTCCACAAAGGACGGATCGATCACCGCGGTGCTGGGCGCGAACGGGGCGGGCAAGACCACCCTGCTGCGCACCATCGGCGGGCTGGTGGCCCCGGACAGCGGGCGGGTGCGCTTCGACGGCACCGACGTGACCGGCTGGCCCGCCGACCGGCTCACCCGCAACGGTCTGGTGCACGTGCCCGAAACCGGTGGCGTGATCACCGAGATGACCGTCGAGGAGAACCTGCGCCTCGGCGCGCTCTGGCGCCGCGATCGCGCGGACCGCGCGGTCGCCCTGCGTGAGGTGCTGGAGCTGTTCCCGCCGCTGGCCGAACGGCGGAACAAGCTCGCGGCCACGCTTTCCGGCGGTGAACGGCAGATGCTGGCGATCGGCCGGGCGCTGATGAGCAGGCCGCGCCTGCTGCTGCTGGACGAACCGTCGCTCGGCCTCGCGCCGCTGATCACCCTGCGGATCCTGCAGGTGATCGAAGACCTGCGCGCGGCGACCGGGCTGACCGTGCTGCTCGTCGAGCAGAACGCCCGCAGCGCGCTTTCCGTGGCGGACCACGGTTTCGTGCTCTCCCTCGGCAAGGTGGTCGCCACCGACCGCGCCGAGGACCTGCTGGCCGACGACCAGCTCCGCCACGCCTACCTCGGCTTCTGACCCCCCGACCGAACGGAACCGCAGTCGATGAACGGTTTCCTGGCCCTGACCGTGAACGGCGTCGCCACCGGCGCCGTCTACGCCGCGCTGGGGCTGTCGCTGGTGATCATCTACCGGGCCACCCGGGTGATCAACTTCGCGCAGCCCGCGCTGGCGCTGATCTCCACCTACCTCGCCTACTCGGTGAACAAGGCCACCGGTAGCTACTGGCTGGCCTTCGCCGTGGCACTGGCGGCGGGCGCGGTGCTGGGCGCGCTGACTGAGCGGCTGCTGATCCGCCCGCTGCGCAACCGCACCGAGCTGAGCCCGGTGATCGTCACCCTCGGCCTGCTCATGGTGCTGCAGGCGATTTCCGGGATGATCTGGACCAACGAGCCGCAGTCGTTCCCGTACGCCTTCGACTTCCGCGGCCTGTTCTCCGCCTCGAACCTGTTCACCGTGGTGGCGGTGCTCGTCACCGCGGTGGGCATCCTGGTGCTGTTCCGGTTCACCTCGCTGGGCCTGCGGATGCGGGCGGCGGCGTTCAAACCGGAGGTGGCCAGGATGCTCGGCGTCCGGGTCGGGCTGATGCTCACCGTCGGCTGGGCGCTCGCCGCGACCGTCGGCGCGCTGGCCGGATTGCTCGCCACCCCACCGTTCCTGTTCCCCACCGTGCTCGACGGGGTGTTCGTCTACGCGCTGACCGCGGCGGTGATCGGCGGGCTGGACAACCCGGCGGGCACCGTGCTCGGCGGCTTCGCCGTCGGGATCGGACTGTCCTATGTGTCCGGATACCTGGGACCGGAGCTGGTGACCGTCGCCGCGCTGGCGATCCTGGTGCTGGTACTGGCCCTCCGTCCGAACGGCCTGTTCGGCCAAGCCGTCGCCAGGAGGGTCTGACCCATGCCCGAGAAATCCACCGCCCTGCGCGACCGGCTCCGGCCGGGCACCCCGGCCCCGGTGCGCACCTCGGCCGGCCTGCCGCCGCTGGTGCGGCACCTGCTGCTCGCACTGGCCGCGCTCGCCGTGATCGTCGCGCTGAGCTTCGTGGTCGATCCGTTCACCAACGTCCGGCTGGCCACCGTCGGCTACTACCTGATCGCGGTGGCCGGGCTGACCCTGCTCACCGGCTTCAACGGGCAGGTCTCGCTCGGGCACGGCGCGTTCATGTTCATCGGCGCCTACACCGTGGCGCTGCTGGTGATCTACGCGCCGGGCCTGCCGTTCTGGGTCGACCTGCTGCTCGCCGCGGCGGCCAGCGGGGTCGCGGGAACGCTCGCCGGGGCCGCCGCCGCCCGGCTGCACGGGCCCTACCTCGCCGGGGCCACGCTCGCGCTGGCGGTCGGCCTGCCCGCGGTGACCCAGCGCTTCCCCGAGGTGCTCGGCGGCAGCAACGGCCTGGGGTTCACCGTGAACAGCAGGCCCGCTTCGCTGGCGGGCACCGTCTCCACCCCGCAGTGGCAGGCGTGGGTGGTGTGGACCACCGTGCTGCTGGCGCTGGTGGTGCTGGCCAACCTGACCCGCTCGCGGTTCGGCCGCATGCTGCGCGCGGTGCGCGACGACGAGGTCTCCGCCGAACTTTCCGGAATCCACACCGGACGGACGAAGATCTTCGCCTTCGTGATCAGCGCGATCTGCGGCGGGCTGGCCGGTGGCCTGCAGGCGTTCCTGCTCGGCACCGCCGCGCCCGGCTCGTTCAGCCCGGTGCTTTCGCTGAGCCTGCTGGCTGCGATGGTGCTCGGCGGTATCGGCAGCATGTGGGGCGCGCTCTGGGGCGCGCTCGCCCTCGTCTACTTCCAGGCGTGGTCGGAGGATTTGACCCACGCGCTCGACCTCGGCACCGACATCGCCAACAACCTGCCGCTCGCGGTGTACGGCGTGGTGCTCATCGTTGTGGTTCTCGCTTTCCCGCAAGGGATCCAGGGTGGTGTCCGAGCACTATGGACTCGTCTGTCTCGTCTGTCTCGTCTGTCTCGTCTGTCTCGACTCTCTCGTCTCCGAAGCACGGAAGAAGGTCACCGATGAAGAGAACGACCCTTGTCGCGACGGCACTGGCCGCGGCACTGACCCTGGCGTCCTGCAGCGGGGCCGGTGAACAGCAGACCGGCGACGCCGGCGACTCGGCGACCTCGCCCGGCGTCACCGACACCAGCGTGCTCGTCGGCACGCACCAGCCGCTGACCGGCCCGGCCGCGCCCGGGTACAGCCGGATCTCGGTCGGCGCCAGGGCGATGTTCGACTACATCAACGAAAACGGCGGCGTCAACGGGCGCAAGATCGAGTACCGCGTCGAGGACGACGGCTACAACCCGACGCGCACGGTCGAGGTGGTCAAGAAGCTCGTCCTGCAGGACCAGGTGTTCGCGCTGCTCGGCGGCCTCGGCACGCCCACGCACTCGAAGGTGATCGAGTTCCTCAACACCGAGAAGGTGCCCGACCTGCTGGTCTCCTCCGGCGCGCTGATGTGGGACGACCCGCAGAAGAGCCCGATGACCTTCGGCTACCAGGTGGACTACACCCGCGAGGGCAAGATCCAGGGCGACTGGATCAAGAAGAACCTGGCGGGCAAGAAGGTCGGCCTGATGTTCCAGAACGACGACGTGGGCCGCGACTCGCAGAAGGGCCTCGACCAGTTCATCGCCGACCAGATCGTGTCGCGGCAGGGTTATGACCCCGCCAACACCGACGTGCTGCCGCAGATCTCCGCGCTGCGCGACGCCGGCGCCGAGGTCATCGTCTGCTCCTGCGTGCCCGCCTACACCGCGCTGTCCATCCTGACCTCGGCGAAGATCAGCTACCGGGCGCAGTTCGTGGTGAGCAGCATCGGCGCCGACCCGGCCACGCTGACCGGCCTGCTGCAGGAGTTCGGCAAGCGCGGCGGCACCGAGGTCTCCGCCCCGCAGTTGCTCAACGGCCTGGTCGGCACCGGCTACCTGCCCGACGTCAGCCGCGCCGACGACCCGTGGATCAAGCTGCTGCGCGAGGTGCACCAGAAGTACATCCCGAACGAGCAGCTGACCAACACCGTGGTCTTCGGCATGGTCCAGGCGTTCACCTTCGCCCAGGCGCTCAAGGCGGCAGGCCGGGACCTCACCAGGCAGAAGCTCGTCGACGCGATGAGCTCCGGCGCGCTGGAAGGCCCCGGCCTCACCCCCTTCGGCTTCACGCAGCAGTCGCACTCCGGCTACACCGGCGCCTACGTGTTCAAGGTCAACCCGGACACCACCACCACCGAGATCCAGGCACCGGTGGTGACCGACCGGGAGAACGGGCCGATCACCCCGGGCAACCTCCAGCGCAAAACCCCGCAGGAGATCAACCTGTTCGGCGGTACCAGTTAACATGTGATCATCTACAACCGTGGAAAGGAGCCCGGCATGACCGGCACGACCGCCGAATCGGGCACCGGAGCCACGGTGCGCGACCGGGTGCTGCGCGCCGCCACCACCCTGTTCGCGCAGAAGGGGTTCGAAGGCACCTCGGTCCGCGAGATCGTCCTCGCGGCCGGGGTGACCAAGGGCGGGCTGTACCACTACTTCGACTCGAAGGACGACCTGCTCCACGAGATCTACACGCGGATGCTGCGGGTGCAGACGCAGCGGATGGAGACCATCGCCGCGTCCGACCTCCCCCTCCCGCAGCGCATCCACGCGATCGTGGTGGACGTCGTCGCCACCAGCATCGCCCACCTGGACGAGGCGGTGGTCTTCTTCCAGTCGATGCACCTGCTCCCCGAGCAGAAGGTGGCGCAGGTGCGCGCGGAACGCAGGCAGTACCACGAACGGGTCCGCGAGCTGGTCGAAGACGGCCAGCGCGCGGGCCTGTTCCGCACCGACGTGCCCGCCGACGTCGTGGTGCAGTACCACTTCGGCGCGATCCACCGGCTGGGCCAGTGGTACCACCACGACGGGCCGCTGAGCGGCGAGCAGGTCGGCCACCACTTCGCCAACCTGATGCTGGCCAGCCTGCTCGGCGACTTCAGCCTGTGACCCCGCCGGTCACGGCAGCACGTCGGTGACCGTGTCCTTGATGACCTGCCACTTCCCGCGCTCCTTGACCAGCGTCAGGCTGACCGTGTAGTGCCGGTCCACGTTCTGCGACGGCACCCGGTAGTACGCGTCGAGGATGGCGAACCCGGACTTGCAGCCGTTGACCACGGTGTGCGTCACCGTCCACGGCATGCTCCACTCGTACGGCAGCTTGAACGCCTCGAGCACCGGCTGGATGTTCGCCTCGTAGCCGATGAACAACTGTCCCTTGCGGCCGACGGTGACCATGTCGCGGTGGATGATCGCCCGGTAGCGGGCCTCGTCCCGCTTGTTGTAGCTGTCCATGTCCTCCCACACGGCCCGGTCGAATTCCCGCTGGCAGACCTGGTTCGCGGCCTGCTCGTCGGTGGCCGAGGCCGTGCTCACCGCCGGCACCGCCGCGACCACCCCCACGGCCGCGGTGGCCAGTACCCCAGACACCCATTTGCGCATTTTTCGCCCTCCCGTTCTGGCTTCGATGGACCGAACCTGGCCGGGCCGCGCATCATCGCCGCATCACGCGTGCATCGCCGGTGCCGAGCTGGTTAGCTGGGAAAACCATGGAGTTTCGGATACTGGGGCCGGTGCGGGTGCGTGCCGGGGTCCGGCCGGTGCCACCGGCCGGACCGCGTCAGGAACGCATCCTGGCCGCGCTGCTGCTGGCGGCGGGCCGGGTGGTGCCGGTCGACCGCCTGGTCGACGTGGTGTGGGACGGCGAACCGCCCGCCACCGCCACCCGGCAGGTCCGCAACGTCACCACCGCGTTGCGCCGCGCCCTGCTCGACGCGGGGTTCGCCGACGACGTGCTCACCGCGGAGGGGCCGGGGTTCGTGCTGCGCCCGCCGGCGTTCGACCTGCACGAGTTCGAGGCGCACGCGGAGCGCGGCGAGTACCGCGAGGCGCTGGCGTGCTGGCGCGGCCCGGCGCTTGCCGGGATCGCCAGCGCGGCGCTCGAAGGTGAGGTGGCCCGGCTGGAGGAACGCCGGCTGTCCACTTTGGAGTTCTGTTTGGCCGGGGAACTGGCCGACGGCGACGACGTGGTGGCCGAGCTGACCGCGCTGGTCGCCGAACACCCGTTGCGCGAGGGCTTCACCGGGCTGCTGATGCGCGCCCTGCACCAGCGAGGGCGGCAGGCGGATGCGCTGCGCGTGTACCAGGCGACCCGGCGGCGGCTGGTGGACGAACTCGGCGTCGAACCCGGGCCAAGGTTGCGCTCGCTGCACGAGCAGGTGCTGCGCGAGCCGCCGGAGGACCCCGCCGGGCCGTGTTACCTGCCCTTCGACCTGCCGGACTTCACCGGGCGGCAGCACGAAGTGGACCGGCTGGTCAGCCTGCTGCCCGAGGGGGCACCGGTGGTGGTCGACGGCATGGCGGGCGTCGGCAAGACCGCGCTCGCCGTGCGCGCCGCGCACCTGGCTGCACCGGCCTTCGGCGACGGACAGCTCTTCGTCGACCTGCACGGGTTCACGCCCGGCCGGGCGCCGCTCAGTCCGGAAACCGCCCTGGAGGCGTTGCTCGTACAACTGGGCGTGCCCGCGAACCGGCATCCCGATGGTCTGGACCGGCGCGCGGCGCTGTGGCGGGCACGCACGGCGGGCCGGAAACTGTTGGTGTTGCTGGACAACGCGCTGAACGAGGACCAGGTGCGCCCGCTGCTGCCGGGCACCGGCACGGTCGCGGTACTGGCCACCAGCCGCCGTCACCTCACCGCGCTGGATGGTGCGGTCCCGATCTCGGTGGACATCCTGCCGCCCAGCTCTGCATCGGCGCTGTTCACCGCGGTGTCCGGGCGACAGGACTCGGGCGTGGCGAAGCGGTGCGGATACCTGCCACTGGCGATCCGGATCGCCGCCGCGCGACTGCGTCATCGTCCGCAGTGGACGGTCGAGGAGCTGGCCGGGCGCCTGGGTTCCGAGCACGACCGCCTGGCCGAGTTGCGCGCCGGAAGTCGTGATGTGGCCGCCGCTTTCACTTTGTCCTATGAGGACCTTTGCCCGGTGCGGCGCCGAATGTTCCGGCTGCTCGGCGGTCACCCCGGCACCGTACTCACCACCGGAGCAGCGGCGGCCATGGCTGGTCTGTCCGAAAGGGACGCCGATCGACTGCTGGAAGAACTACTGGACGCGCATCTGCTCACCCAGCACAGTCGTGGCGGATACGGTTTTCACGACCTGCTCGCCGAGCACGCCCGCGGTCTCGCCGAGCCGGATGAGGCCGCCGTCGCCCGCTCTCGGCTGCTCGACTACTACCGCGATGGTGGCGACGAACGGTGGTATGCCGGGGAAACGCGCAATCTGGTCGCCGTCACCGAACACGCGCTGGCCCACGAGCGGTACGACCACGCGTGGCGGATCGCCGAGCACACCACGGGTCACCTGCAGCAACGCGGTCGGCGTGACGAGTTCCTGACCGTGGCGCGAGCGGGCAACACCGCCGCGCGACGGCTCGGTGACCCGGACGCCATCCAGCGCAGTCTCGGCTATCTCGCCGACGCCTACTGGGAATCCGGGGAACTCGGTGCCGCGATGGCGTGCGCCGAGGAACGCCTCGACCTGGCCGAATCCGCTGTCGACCGCGCGGCCGCGTTGTCCCGGCTGGGTGCGCTGCACGGGATGTTCAGCCGGTACGACAAGGCTTTCGCCTGTTACCGGGACGCCTTGCCGCTGGCCGCGGCGGACGAGTCGCTGACCAGCCTGATCCTGGCGAACGTCAGCCACAACGAGGTCATGCTCGGCCGGTCGGACGACGCGCTGGCGTCCGCACGCCGCGCCACCGAGATCCGGCGGCGCGCCGGTGACGAGCGAGGCGCCGTCCTCAGCGCGGCGCAGGAAGCCGTGGTGCTCTCGCACCTGGGCCGGTCCGGCGAGGCGTTGTCGCTGGCCGAACGTTCGGTGCGGGCGGCGGTCGAGCTGGCTTATCCGTTCGGCGAGGCGTGGAGCCGGATCGACCACGCCGACGTCCTGCTCGCGGCGAAATTGCCCGCGCAGGCGCGTGAGCAGGCCGAACGGGCGTGCGAGATCCTGGCCGAACTGAACCACCCGCTCCTGCTCGCGATGGCGGCGAACAGCCTCGGCGCCGCCTGCCGCGCGACCGGCGACCCGGAAGCCGCGCTGCGGCACCACCGGCTGGCGCGGGACACCGCCCGGCGGATCGGTTACCTGGCCCAGGAAACCCGCGCCGACCACGGCATCGCCCTGCTCATGGAGTGAGCGTCTCGCGCACGTGCGGCAGCAGGTCGAGGTCGGCGGCGCGCTCGGGCGTCAGCCAGGCGAACTCCTGGTGCTCGCCCGGATTGAGCACCACATCACCGGTGCCGTCGGCGACCTCGTAGATCCGGGCGTGCACCCGCAGATCGCGGCCGGTGACGTCCATCCAGGTGTGCCGGCTGCGTTCCGCGGTGACCTGGACGGCCAGCCCGGTCTCCTCGGCGGCCTCGCGCACGGCGGCGCTCTCCATCGGCTCGCCCGGCTCGACCGTGCCGCCGGGTAGCTCCCAGCGGCCGCCGTGGAAAGTGCCGTCGACGCGGCGGAGGAACAACGCCGCGCCGTCGCGCTCGATCCAGCAGTACACCAGGTGCTTCTCCGCCGTCCCGCCCATCGGGGCATTCTCGCGCACCCCCAGGGTTCGGTTTCGGGCGGCGCGGGTAAAACCCCATGCGTTCCCCACCGTCGCGAGGGAGTCCCGCATGAAGCTCTACGCCGATCGGCCGTTCCGCTGGGGTCTGCAGGTCGCCGCCGACCTGTTCGCGGTGTGCCTGACCGCGTTCGCGATCTGGCTGGCGATGGAGGTGCACGAGCAGGTGATGCGCCTGCGCGCCCCCGGCGACGGGCTGATCGACGCGGGCAACGGCCTGCGGGGCACCTTCGACTCGGCCGCCGACAACGCCGACGACGTCCCCCTCGTCGGCGGCGCACTGGCGGACGCCCTGCACACCGGCTCCGACGCGAGCACGAAGCTGAGCGAAGCCGGGCAGTGGCAGGTGGAGGCGGTCACGGACCTGGCGTGGTGGCTGGCCGCGGTGCTGATCGCCATGCCGGTGCTGTTCCTGCTGGTGACCTGGCTGCCGCTGCGGATCCGGTTCATCCGCAAGGCCACCGCCGGCGCTCGCCTCCGCCGCCTCGGGGAGAGCGGCCAGGACCTGCTGGCCCTGCGAGCCCTGGTCACCCAGCCACTGCCGCGCCTCGCCGCCGCCGGGGAAGTCACCGAAGGCTGGCGAGCCCGAGACCCCGAAGTCCTCGCCGAACTGGCCCGCTGGGAACTACACCGCCTAGGCCTACGCCCCCACCCCTAACCCACCCGACCCCCAAGTCCACGTTCAGGCAGCCGAACCCCACGTTCAGGCACCCGAATCCCGCATTCAGGTAGCCGAGTGCCACGTTCAGAACCACGAGTTCTACGTTCAGGCACCCGAGTCCCACACTCAGGCAGCCGAGTGCCACATTCGGGCGCAGAGTCCTGCACTCAAGCATCAGATCCCACGCCCAGACAGCGAGTCCCCCACTCAAGCAGCCGAACCCCACGTTCGGGCAGCCGAACCCCACGTTCGGGCGCCGTGTCCCACACCCGGGCAGCCGAGTTCTACATTCAGGCGGCCGGGGCTCACGTTCCGGCCCGAGTTCTGCGCTCGCGCAGCCGAAACCCACATTGGCGACGACGAGTTCCACGTTCCCGCAGCCGAAACCCACGTTCGCGAGCACGAGGCCCACACCTGCGATGTCGAATGCCACCTGGGCGAGCGCGAGGCTCACACTCGGGCAGCCGAGAGCTCGCCTGCCCGAGTGCTGAACTCGGCTACCTGAACGTGGGGCTCGGCTGCCCGACTGTCGAACTCGGCTACCCGAGCGTGGGACTTGCGCGCCCGAAGTGGGGTTCGGCTTCCTGAAGGTAGATCTCGGCTACCCGGACGTAGAACTCGTGGTACTGAACGTGAGTTTCGGCTGCCTGAGCGTGGGCTTCGCCTGCCTGAGTGCGGGACTCGGCCGCCTGAACGTGAGGTTCAGGTACCTGAACGTGGGAGTCGGCTACCTGAGTGCGGGCTTCGGTTGCCCGAACGTAGGACTCATGGTCCCGAACGCGGCACTCGGGTACCTGCATGTGGGGAGTCGGCTGCCTGAACGTGGAACTCGGCTGCCTGAACGTAGAACTCGTGGCCCCGAACGTGGGAGTCGGCTGCCTGAGCGTGGGGTTCGGGTGCCTGAGTGTGGAACTCGGGTGCCTGAGTGTGGGTCTCGGCTGCTCGTGTGGGGGTCGGGTGTGTGAGCGTGGGGTGGGGTTAGGAGGGGGTGGGGGTTTGGGTGGGTTGGCGGGCTACGGCGGCGTAGTGGGCGGCGCCGATGGCGCCGGCGATGGCGAAGATGAAGCCGGCCACGGCGGCGCCTCCGAAGCCCACGCGGACCCCGTCGTCGAGGTAGACCAGGCCGATCAGGGACGACAGCGCCGAGTTCGTGGTGAACATGATGGCGGTGACGGCGGTGGCCCCGCTTCTCTGCAGTGCCATCGCCAGCAGGACCGCGGCGGCGATGCCGTTCAGCGGGATGGCCCACGCCGTCGGGTCGAAGACGATGGGCCAGATCGAGTCCGGGATGTGCAGGGTCCGCGCCGCGATGCCGACGAAGCTGTAGCCCAGCCCGGCCCCGAAGGCGAGCATGGGCGCCGCCCAGAAGCCGGAGCGGCGGCGGGCGTAGAAGGCGATCGCCAGCACCGGGACCACCGTCGCCACCAGCGCCCAGCGCCAGCCGGTGTCCAGGACCTTCCCCGGGCCCGGGTCGGCGGACACGCCGAGCAGCACGAGCCCCAGCGCGCCGAGCCCCAGCGCGCTCCAGCCCGCCGGCGCCAGCCGGGTGCCGAGGATGGCGGCGATGATCGCGGTGACGCCGACGCTGAACGCCAGCACCGACTGCACCAGGAACAGCGGCAGCCGGTGCAGCGCGGCCGCCGCGAACAGGAATCCGAGCACGTCGACACCGAGCCCGAACCAGTAGAACGGCTGCCTGCCGACACCGATCAGGTCCCGTGACCGGCCCGCGTACGCACCCGCGCGCCGGATGCCGATCGACGCCAGGATCGACCCGCTGCCCGACGCCACCGCCGCCAGCACGGCGAACACGTATCCGAGGATCACCCCCGAAGTGTTTCATCCGCGCTGTTCACCACCCGGATAGGGCCTTGACCACGCAGGTCGGCCCGCCGATCGGCGGTATCCGGCCGCCCCCGGTGCCACGACGATGAACACGTGACCCGTGCCACATCCGCCCTGGTCCTGGCGCTGCTGCTGACCGCGTGCCAGGCCGCGCCGAGCGCGCCCGCGCCGCCGGGGTCACCGGCGCCGTCCGACGCGCAGCTCACCCTGGCGAGTCTGCGCCGGGTCGACGACCACCCGCTCTGGACGATGACCTTCCACGGCGCCTACGACCGCTACACCGGCATGGCGCAGGACCCCGCGCGGCCAGGGTCCGGCTGCTCGCTGTTCACCGCGCACGGCGACCCGGCCGCCCCGCTCTTCGGCCGCAACTTCGACTACCCCCAGCAGCCGGTGCTGCTGCTGTTCACCACCCCGCCGGCCGGCTACGCCTCGGTGTCCCTGGTCGACACCTCCAACCTCGGCCTGCCCCGAGAGGTCGACTTCGCCACCGAGACGGGCAGGCAGGCGCTGCTCAACGCGCCCCTGCTCCCCTACGACGGGATGAACGCGAAGGGGCTGACCATCGGCATGGCGACCACCCCGGAAGCCGAGCCCACCCGGCACCCCGGCCGCGGCAAGGTCGGCGGGATCCGCGTCATGCGCCTGGCGCTGGACGAGGCGGCGACCGTCGACGAGGCGATCGCCGTGTTCGAGCGGTACAACGTCGACTTCACCGCCGGGCCGCCGCTGCACTACCTGGTCGCGGACGCGCACGGGCAGGCCGCGGTGCTCGAGTTCGTCGAAGGCACCATGGTCGTGCACCGGCAGCACGGACCGTGGCAGGCGCTGGTCAACTTCGAGCTGACCGGCACCGACGAGGCGACCCGGCAGGCCGACCCGCGCTACGCCACCGCCAGCCGCGTCCTGACCGGCTCAGCCGGGCGCCTGGACCCCGGCCAGGCCATGGACCTGCTCTCCCAGGTGCACCAGGGGCACACCCAGTGGTCGGTGGTCTACGGCCAGAAGACCGGCGAGGTGCGCGTCAGCACCGGGCGCCGTTACGACACCGTGCACACCTTCCATCTGCCTCTCTCGTGAAACCCTCCTAGTCCAGTAGTTCCGTCTGATGCGTGATGGCCTCTCGCACCAGTGCGCGCACCTGCTCCGGGTGCGCCAGAGCCGCGCTCGCCGTCAGTTCCCGGACGTACCGGCCCGAGCCGGTGAGCAGCCCGGCCGGGTCGTCCAGCAGCACGCCCTTGTGGAAGACCAGGCGCACCCCGCTCTTCGGCGCGGCGATGGCGCAGAGCCAGTGGTGCCAGTCGCCGTCCAGGGTGAAGGTGAGCCGCCCCCACTTCGTCGCCTTCTCCAGTCGCGCGTCGGCCGACGCGACCAGGTCGGTCAGTTCGTCCGCTTCTGCCATGGAGACAGGGTGGCGCGGGGGTACGACAGTTTCGGCTCAGGACCCCTGACCGAGGGTGGCGTGCTGGGCCCGCAGTGCGCGCTTGAGGATCTTCCCGCTGGGGTTCTTCGGCAGCGCGTCGGCGAAAACCACGTACTTGGGGCACTTGTAGCCCGCCAGGTGGCCGCGGACGTGCGCGAGCACCTGCTCCTCGGTCAGCGTCACGCCGTCGCGCGGCACCACCACCGCCGTCACGGCTTCGATCCAGTGCGGGTGGCTGATGCCGAACACCGCCACCTCCGCCACGCCGTCCAGCAGGTAGATGGCCTCCTCGACCTCCCGGCTGGCCACGTTCTCGCCGCCGGTCTTGATCATGTCCTTCTTCCGGTCGACCACGGACAGGTAACCGTCGGCGTCGAGCACACCGAGGTCACCGGAGTGGAACCAGCCACCGCGGAAGGCCTCGGCCGTCTTCTCCTCGTCGTCGTGGTACCCGAGTGTCGCGTGGGGACTGCGGTGCACGATCTCGCCGATTTCGCCCGGCGGCAGCGGGTTGTCCTGCTCGTCCACGATCGCGGTCTCCACGTTGATCGACGGACGCCCGGCCGAACCGGCCTTCGGCAGCTGCTCGTGCGGCCGCAGGATCGTGGCCAGCGGCGCCATCTCCGTCTGCCCGTAGAAGTTCCAGAACTCCACCTCGGGCAGCCGCTCCCGCAGTTCGCGCAGCACCTCCACCGGCATCGGCGACGCGCCGTAGTAGCCCTTGCGCAGGCTGGACAGGTCGGTGCGGTCGAAGTCCTCGTGCCGCAGCAGGGAAATCCACACCGTCGGCGGCGCGAACAGCTTGGTCGCCCGCTCCCGCTCGACCGCGGCGAGCAGCGCCGCCGGGTCCGGGCCGGGCAGGATGACGCTGGTCGCGCCGAGGTAGACGTCGACGGAGAAGAAGCAGTCCAGCTGCGCGCAGTGGTACAGCGGCAGCGAGTGCACCTCGACGTCGTCCGCGCTCATGCCGCCGTCGATCGCGCACGAGACGTACTGCGCCAGCAGCGACCGGCTCGACAGCATCACGCCCTTCGGCCGCGACTCGGTGCCCGAGGTGTACATCAGGCGCAGCGGGTCGTCGTCGCCGACCACCACGTCCGGCGCGCTGACGTCCCCCGGCTCCTCGATCCAGTCGGTGACCTCTTCCCAGCCGGGTTCGTCGTGCGCCCCGCTCGCCGAGATGCGGCCGCGCGGCACGTCGTCGAGTTCGGCCGCCGCCAGTGCCTCGTTCGCCGTGCCGACCAGTGCCGCCTCGGCGACCATGCCGCTGACCCCGGCGTGACGCAGGATGTAGGCGACCTCCGCCGCGCCCAGCATGAAGTTCACCGGAACGAGGACCACGCCGAGCTTGGCGGTGGCGAACACCAGTACCGCGAACTCCCAGCAGTTGTGGCTCAGCAGCGCGAGCCGGTCGCCCTTGGCCAGCCCGCGGGCGGCCAGCGTGTGCGCGCAGCGGTTCACCGCGGCGTCGAACTCGGCGAAGCTCACCCGCCGGTCGCCGGAGACCACCGCGAGCTTGTCCGGGTACCGCAGCGCGGTGCGCCGCACCAGGTCCCCGACGGAGTGCCGGCGGGCGCGGGCGATGGCGTCGGTGGTCTGCGGGGTGAAGGCACTGAGCATGGACGAGTCTGTTCCGCGTGAGCGGCCGCGCGCAAGTGATCAAGGCGCGGTGGCGGCCCCGTCCAGCACGCGGTCCACCGCTTCAGGTGAGTACACCGACTCGACCACCATCGCGCGCAGGCCCAGCACCCCGGCCCGGTCGCCGAGGTCGCTGGTCACCACCTTCAGGTTCCGCGTGGCCCTGGGCAGCGCCCGCTGGTAGAGCAGTTCGCGCACGCCGGTGACGAACTGCGTCTCGGCGAGGTCCCCGGCCAGCACCAGCACCTGCGGGTTGACCAGGCACACCACCGTGCTCAGCACCTCGCCCACCAGCTGACCGGCTTCCCTGGCCAGCGCCGCGGCCGCCGGCGAGCCCGCCGCCACCTGCTCGACGAAGTCCCGGCTGGACGCCGCGGGCACGCCCGAGGCGGTCAGCCGCTCGGCGAGCGCGCCACCGCTGGCCAGTGCCGCCAGGCAGCCCTGCGCCCCGCACATGCACCGCGCCTGGGACGACGCGTCGACCCGGATGTGCCCCAGGTCGCCCGCGCCGCCGTCGATGCCGCGGTAGAGCTGGCCGCCGAGCACCAGGCCCGCGCCGATGCCGGTGGAGACCTTCACCAGCACCAGCGACGGGCAGTCCGGCGACCGGCTCATGTGCTCGCCGAAGGCCATCGCGTTGGCGTCGTTGTCCACCAGCACCGGCACGCCCCAGCGGCGGCCGAGGTGCCGGGAGACGGGGAAGCCGTCCCAGCCCGGCATGATCGGCGGCTCGCGGACCGTGCCGGTCTCGAACTCGACCGGCCCCGGCACGCTCACCCCGATACCGCGCACGTCACCACGGCGCAGCCCGGCCCGCTCCACCAGCGCCGCCAGCTCGCCCTCGACCCAGTCCAGCACCGGCGCCGGGCCGTCGGCGATCCGCAGCGGCGTCAGCGACTCCGCCAGCGACGTCCCGGCGAGGTCGAACACGCCGAGCCGGGCGTGCGTGGCGCCCAGATCGGCGGTGAGCACCACGCCGTGCCGGTCGTTGAACTCCAGCTTCACCGGCGGCCGCCCGCCGGTGGACCCGCCCACCCCGCCGCTGCGCAGGAATCCCGCCGCCCGCAACGCGTCCAGCCGGTGCCCCACGGTGGACCGCGCGAGTCCGGTGTGCTCCTGCAACTCCGCGCGCGTGGTCGCCCGGCCGGTCCGCACCAGCCACAGCAGGTGGCCGGCGGACGAGCGGTCATCCCTTGTCAGCACCGCTGGTGAGCCCTTCGGTCAGCATCCGTTCCGCCGCGTAGAACAGCAGCACGATCGGGATGGTCAAGACCACCGAACCGGCCATCAGCACGGTCTTGGGCACCTCGATGCCGCCGGAGAGCTGCGCCAGCCCGAGCGAGACCGTCCACTTCTCCCGGTCGGCCACCAGGAACAGCAGGGCGAACAGGAACTCGTTCCACGCGATCATGAAAACGTACAGTGCGTTGGCCATGATCGCGGGAGCGGCCAGCGGCATGGTGACCCGCGTGAGCACCTGCCGCCGGGTGCAGCCGTCGATCGCGGCGGCCTCCTCGACGCTTTCCGGGATCGTGGTCAGGTAGTTGCGCAGCATGTAGATGGAGACCGGGATGGTCTGCGCCACGTAGACGATGGTCAGCCCGACCAGCGAGTCGCGCAGGCCGAGCTTGGTGAACAGCACGAACAGCGGCACGGCCAGCAGGATCGCCGGGAACAGGTAGACCGCCAGGAACAGGAAGTGCACCTGCCGGTGCCCGGCGAAGCGCAGCCGGGTCACCGCGTACGAACCCGGGATGGACACCAGCAGGGTCAGCAGCACGGTGCCGACCGAGACCAGCGCCGAGTTCGCCAGCAGCCCGAGCATGCCCTGGCCGCCGGAGTCCTCGGAGGAGAGCACCTCCTCGTAGGTCGCCGTGGTCCACTGCGAGATGCTCACCCACAGCGCGCCCGGATCGCGGAGCAGGTCCTCGATCGGCCGGACCGAGAGCATGATCATGTAGTAGAACGGGAACAGCGTCGCCAGCCCGAGCCCGGCGAGCACCACCCACCGCAGGACGCGGAAGAGCTTGGTCTCGAAGGTATCCCGGTTCACGACTTGTCCTCCGGTTTCGGCGCGAAGAACTTCAGGTACACCGCCAGGAACACCAGCAGCACCGCGGCCAGCGCGAGCGCCTGCGCCGAGGCGGCGCCGACGTCGAACCGCGCGGTGATGAAGTCGTAGACCCGCACGCTGGCCACGTCGGTACCCGCGCCACCGCCGGTGAGCAGGTAGACGTCGTCGAACTTGGTGAAGTTCATCACGAACCGCAGCATGGCCAGCAGCGCGATCACCCCGGCCAGTTGCGGCAGCACCACGTGCCGGAACCGCTGGGTCGGCGTGGCCCCGTCCACCCTGGCCGCCTCCTCCAGCTCACCGGGGATCGCCTGCAGGCGCGCGAGCAGGAACAGGAAGGCGAACGGGAAGTACCGCCAGCCTTCGAACACGATCACCGTGAGCAGCGCGACCGGGATCGGGATGTCCAGGCCCAGCAGGGAGATCGTGGTCTCGCGCTGGGTGAGGAAGGCGATCGGCCGGTCCCAGCCGAAGATCCGCGCGCCCCACTCGTTGACGATGCCGTACTGCGGGCTGAGCATCACCTCCCAGACGAAGGCCACCGCCACCACCGGCGCCACGTACGGCAGCAGCATCGCCCCGCGCAGGAAACCCCGGCCGCGGAACGGTTTGCGCAGCGCGAGCGCGGCGGCCAGGCCGAGCAGCAGCGCCAGCACCGTGCCGCCGATGGCGTAGACCAGCGTGGTCCCCACCGAACTCCAGAACCCCGGCGAGCCGAAGACGGTGACGAAGTTCTGCAGGGTGTAGCGCTCGAACAGGCCGGTGTCGCGGACGTTGATCAGCCGGATCCGCTGGAAGGCCAGGACCACCGTCCACAGGATCGGCAGCACCACCACGGCCAGCACCACCAGCAGGGTGGGCGAGATCATCGCCAGCCCGGCGCGGTTCTCCTGCTGCCGGAGCGTTCCCTTCATGGTTTTCACCGCGCCCTCACCTCAGCGAAGTCTGGATCGAGCGGATCTCCTCCGCGGCTTCACCGGCCGCGTCACCCGGCGAACTGCCGCCGAGCATCGCGTCGACCGCCTTCGGCACGGGCATCTCCCCGGCCGTGGCGCCGACCAGCACGCCTTGTCCCTGCTCGAAACCCCAGCGGGAGAAGCGTTCCGGGCTTTCCCGCAGCGCGGCGATCGTCTCCGGCGGGTAGATCTCGGCGAGCGGGCGCTTGGTGTCCACCCCGGCCGGGAGGCTCTCCCACGCCTTGGTGAACTTGTCCGGCTCGGCCGCCGTGCCACGCCGGGCCGGGATCTTGCCCTCCGGCGCCATCGCCAGCCACTCCGGGTACGCCTGCTCCCCCATCATGAACTCGACGAGTTTCTTGGCTTCCTCGCGCTTCGCGCCGACCTGCACGGTCCACGAGGTCAGCTCGCCGTACTGGGCGGGTTCGGCCGAGTCGGGGCCGGCGATCGCGCTGATCACCCCGCTGTTGCGCGCCAGGAACTCCGGGTCGGCGGTGCACTCCGGGCACGCGGGCAGTGCGTCGTCCCGCAGGCCACCGAGTTCGTCCAGCAGGAACGACGACCACACGATCATCGCCGACCGGCCGGCGAAGTAGGTGGCACGCGTGCTGTCGATGTCCTGCGCGCCCGGCGGGGCGTGGTTCCCGGCCACGTCGCCGACGAACTGGAAGGTGTTGCGGCAGGGTCCGCTGTCGAGCGCGATGGCGCCGTCGTCACCGACGAGCTCGCAGCCGTTGCCGACGGCGAGCCCTTCGAACGCCTGCCCGGTGGCCGCGTCGTTGGCCGCGGTGGCCATCGAGATCCCGGACATCTCGCCCTGGTCGAGCCGCCGCGCGGCTTCGGTGATCCGGTCGTAGGTGTCCGGCGGCGCGAGCCCGGCGGCGGCGAACAGGTCCTTGCGGTAGACCAGGATCTGCGCCCAGCCGTCGGAGGGCACCGCGAGCTGGCGGTCGCCGTCGCGGGTGAGTTCGAGCGCGCGGCCGGAGAAGGTGCCCGGCCCGAGCGCCTGGACGACCTCCTGGCTCGCGGCCGTGTCGAGCAGTTCGTTCCCGGCCAGCTGCCAGGTGGAGGTGAGCGGCAGCGCACCGATGACGTCGGGCAGCTTGCCCGCGGCAGCCGAGGACATCACCAACTGGCTGAACTGGTTCTCGTCGATGGCCACCAGGTCGACCGGGATGCCGGTCTGCTCGGTGAACCGCTGGGTGAGCCGTTCGGTCGCCTGGAACCGGTCGGGCAGGTTCTCCAGGCTCCAGACGACCAGTCCCGGCCCTTGTCGCGGAGTTCCCCCACAGGCGGTGAGCAGCGCCCCGCCCAGCACCACGCTGAGTGAGATGGCCGCCACCCGGACGCTCCATCGCATTCCATGCCTCCACTTCTGGCTGCAGGAGCCACATCGAAGCAGACCTTATGATTGGTGACAAGACATAAGTAGGTATAGTCCCGGTCGTAACACCGAGCGAGGAGGGCTGTTGCCCGGCGTAGTGCAAGTCGTCCAGTTCACCGGTCCGCGGCGGGTCGAGCTCGCCGAGATCCCGGCCGATCCGCTCGGCCCGGGCCAGGTCCGCGTGCGCACCCGGTTCTCGGGCATCTCGGCGGGTACCGAGCTGACCGCTTACCGGGGTACGAACCCGTACCTCACCCGTACCTGGAACGCCGAACGTCGCCTGTTCACCGATACCGCCGAGATCCCCGGACTGCAATACCCCGTGGTGGGCTGGGGTTACTCCGAAGCGGGGGAAGTCGTCGAAGCGGCACCCGGCACCGGGTTCGCGCCCGGCGACCAGGTGTGGGGCATCTGGGGGCACCGCAGCGGTGCCGTGCTGCCCGCGGAGAAGGTGCGGCCGGTGCCCGAAGGCCTCGATCCGCTCGCCGCTTCGTTCGCCAGGGTCGGCGCGGTCGCGCTCAACGCCATCCTGGCCGCGGACATGCACCTCGGCGAGGTGGTGACCATCTTCGGCCAGGGCGTGATCGGACTGCTGGCCACGCAGATGGCGCGCCAGAGCGGCGCCGAGGTGGTCGCGGTGGACGCGCTGGCCCCCCGCCGCGCGGAGGCGCTCAAGGCCGGTGCCGTGCTCGCGCTCGACCCCGTCGGCGAGCAGGTCGCCGAGGGTGTGCGGGAGCACAGCGGCGGCAGCGGCGCGGACGTGGCGATCGAGCTGAGCGGGTCCTACCTGGCGCTGCACGAGGCGATCCGCACGGTCGCGCCCGGCGGGCGGGTGGTCGCGGCGGGCTTCTACCAGGACGAGGGCCGTGGCCTGCGGCTCGGCGAAGAGTTCCACCACAACCGCGTCGAGCTGATCAGCTCGCAGATCGGCGGCGTCACCGCGCGCCTGTCCGGTCGCTGGGACCAGGCGCGGCTCAACGAGACCTTCCTCCGGCTCAGCGCCCAGGGCCTGCTCGACCCGGCGTCGCTGGTCACCCACCAGCTCCCGCCGTCCCGCGTGGCGGAGGCCTACCGCCTGCTCGACACCAGCCCCGGTGACGCGCTGCAGATCGTGCTCGATTTCGACCAGGAGTAGTTGTGCCCGAATTCGGCTGTCAAGAACAGTTGCTGCCAGGAGAGACCCTGGAGCGGAAGTGGGAGTTCGCCCAGGCGGCCGGCTACCACGCGATCGAACTGCGCGGCCGGGGTGAGTACGCCCTGCTCGACCGGCTGCCCGAACTCCGGCGCGCGGCGGCGGCCGGGGTGGTCATGCCGACGGTCTGCGTGGAGATGTCCCACTTCTTCGCCGCCTTCGACCCCGACCTGCGGGCCGACGCCATCGCGCAGCTGAAGTCGCAGCTGTCGGTGATCGCCGAACTCGGCGGGCAGGGCGTGATGACCCCGGCGTCCTACGGGATGTTCTCCCGCCGGCTGCCGCCGTTCGAGCCGCCCCGCAGCGAGGCCGAGGACCACGAGGTGCTGCTCGCCGGGCTGACCGAGCTGGGCGAGCACGCCAGGACCGAGGGCGTGCACCTCTACCTCGAACCGCTCAACCGGTACGAGGACCACATGGTCAACCGGCTCGAGCAGGCCGCCGCGCTGATCGAGGAGACCGGGCTCGACTCGATCCGGATCGCCGCGGACACCTACCACATGAACATCGAGGAGGACGATCCCGTCACCGCGCTGACCAAGGCGGAACGCCACCTCGGGCACGTCCACGTCAGCGAGTCGAACCGGTTCCAGCCGGGCACCGGGCACGTGGACTGGCCGGGCGTGCTCGGCGCGCTGGCCGCGATCGGCTACACCGGTTACCTGACCCTGGAGTGCCGCCTGCGCGGGGAACCCACCACCGCACTCGGCGCGGTGCCGTCCTTCCTGCGGCGCGCGTCATGAGCCTCGGGCTGCGCGAACGCGCGAGCCGCGTGCTGCTGGACAACTGGCACGGGCAGTCCACCATCCCGGCGAGCGGGCTCTACCCGCACCAGTGGAGCTGGGACTCCGCGTTCATCGCGCTGGGCCTGCGCCACCTCTCGCCGCGGCGGGCCCAGCGGGAGCTGGAGTCGTTGTTCGGCGCGCAGTGGCCGGACGGGCGGGTGCCGCACATCGTGTTCGACGCCTCGACCCCGGCCGACGCCTACTTCCCCGGTCCCGCGTTCTGGCAGTCGGCCACGGTCACCGCACCGGGGCACCCGGCGACCTCCGGGCTGATCCAGCCGCCGGTGCACGCGCTCGCCGCGTGGGAGACCTTCCTCGCGGCACCGGAACTCGCGCGGGAACGCGGCTTCCTGCCCAGGCTGTACCCGCGGCTGGTGGCCTGGCACCGCTACCTGACCGGCCGCCGCGACTTCGGCGGGCGCGGGCTGGTGAGCATCGTGCACCCGTGGGAGTCCGGGATGGACAACAGTCCGGCGTGGGACACCCCGCTCAGCCGGGTGGCCCCCACCACCTCGCTGTTCACCCGGCGCGACCTGCAGCACGCCGCCGCCGGGGAGCGGCCGACGGACCTGGACTACGGGCGCTACGTCCGGCTGGCGCAGACCTACCGCGACCACGGGTACGCCGACGACCTGGCCACGCACGCCTTCGCCGTGGAAGACCCGCTGACCAACGCGCTCCTGGCCGCTTCGGAAGCCGCGCTGGCCGACATCGCCGTCGAACTGGGTCTGGACCCGGCACCGCACCTGGCCGAGCTGGCCCGGGTGCGCGACGCGCTGTCGGAGACCCTGTTCGACGGGGGCGACGGCTGCTTCCACGCCCGCGACGTCCACAGTGGACAGTCGTTGCGCTGCGGCAGCGTCGCCGGACTGATCCCGCTGGTGGTGCCCGGGCTGCCGGTGGCGGACGCGCTGGTGAAGACCACCGTGGGCCCGCGCTTCCGGCTCGGCGAGATCGGCCTGCCGCCCAGCTTCGACCTGACCGACGCGATGTTCGAGGCCACCCGCTACTGGCGCGGCCCGGCCTGGTTCAACATCGGCTGGCTGCTCTGGCGCGGCCTCCGGCTGCACGGCGAGCACGAACTCGCCGCCACCGTCCGCGCGGGCCTGCTCAGCGCCGCCGACGACGTGGGGTTCCGCGAATACGTCGATCCGCTCACCCGCAACGGCCACGGCGCCAGCGACTTCAGCTGGACCGCGGCGGTGATCCTGGACCTGCTGGCCGCCGCTTAGGCTCGGGGTCATGAGTGAAGACGTGAGCCGGTTCCCCGTGGTCGAACTCGACGGTCTGCCCGAAGACCTGCGCGAGCGCGTCGGGGCGATCGCCGGGAAGTCCGGGTTCGTGCCGAACATCTTCCGCGCGCTGGGCCACCGGCCCGCCGAACTGCGGGCGTTCCTCGACTACCACGACGCGCTGATGGACCGCTCCGACGGGCTGAGCAAGGCCGAGCGCGAACTCGTCGTGGTGGCCACCTCGAGCGCGAACCACTGCACCTACTGCGTGGTCGCGCACGGCGCGATCCTGCGCATCCGCGCGAAGGACCCCGAGCTGGCCGATCGGGTGGCGGGCAACCCGTGGCAGGTCGAGCTGGACGAGCGCGGGCGCGCGATCGTCGACCTCGCGCTCGCGCTGGCCCGTGATTCGGCGAAGTTCGGCGAGGCCGACCTGGCGCGGGCACGCGCGGCGGGACTCACCGAGGACGAGATCTGGGACGTCGGCGCCATCACCGCGTTGTTCGCCCTGTCCAACCGCCTGGCGCACCTGACCGCGCTGCGCCCGAACCCCGAGTTCTTCACCATGGGCCGTCCGGCCCAGTAGTACTGCGCCGGATGGCGCAACCTCATCCGCGAGCTGAACAAAACTCGCCGGGCGGACGTAAATCCCGTTCGAAGCCGTGTCTTCCCCGGCCGGAGCAATTTCTCGGCAGCGATCGGGGAATTGTCCCGGCGACGCGGCCCCACCCCGACGAAGTTTGACCCCGATGAGGTACTCCATGGCCCAGCACAAGGGTAGACATCGCATTTCGAAGCGCACGAAACTGACCACCGGCGCGATCGGCCTGGTGATCGCGGTCGGCGTGGTGGTTCTCAACGCGAGCGCCGGTGACCCCGCACCGGCGAGCGCGGACGGCGCCGACAAGTCGCTGTTCGTCGACATCACCACCGTCACGCCGAACGTGAAGACGCCCCAGCCCCAGCGAAGAGCCAGCAAAGGTACGTTCACGGTCGACTGTGGACGGAACGAGAACGGGCACTTCAACCCGGACAACTTCATCGCCCAGCCCGGCGTCCGCAACGGTGCCCAGCACCTGCACGACTACGTCGGCAACCTCTCCACCAACGCCGATTCCAACAACCGGAGCCTGGCGCGGGCGGGGACCACCTGCCGCAACGGCGACAAATCCACCTATTTCTGGCCGGTGCTGCGCATCAACGCCGAAAACGCAGAAGAAGCGCCCGCGGAAAATCCGCCGGCTGAAGAACAGAAAGCGAAGCGCAAACAAGCGCAGGCGGCCGATCAGCAGGCCAAGGCCGAACCCCGGGTCGACTGCCCCGACGTGGCCAGCCAACTGCCCGACGAGATCCCCGAGCCCGTCCAGGACGAGGTCGAAACCGAACTGGGCAACCTCGACGGCCAGCTCGACGCGGCCGAGCAGAAGGTGCAGGGCGGCGAGGACCCGGCCGCGGTGCTCGAACCGCTGAAGGCCGAGCGGGCGGCAGCCATCGACCGGATGGCGAACGCGATCGACGCCGAGGCCGACAAGCCGCAGAACCTCGGCGGACTGGCGCCGTGCGCGGTCAAGGACCAGAACAACGCCGGTGTGGCCAACGGTGACGAGAACAGCGACAACGCCCAGGCCGAGGGCACCGAACAGGAAGCACGGCAGCCGCAGCCGGAGGAGAACGACAACAACGAGCTCGAGGGCAACGAGGGCGAGATCCAGCGGCCGGAGGCGGTCGACCTGACCTTCCGCGGCAGCCCGGTCGGCAAGGTCACCGCGATGCCCCGCTTCCTGCGGATCCTCTACGGTGACGCGAAGGTGGGCACGAACGGGCCGAAGAACGCGCGCGATTCGTGGACCTGCAGCGGTTTCGAGGACCGGGTGCTGATGAACAAGTACCCGATCTGCCCCGAGGGCAGCAAGGTGGTGCGGTTGCACGACTTCCCGAGCTGCTGGGACGGCCGCAACATCGACTCGGCCAACCACCGCGACCACATCGTGTTCCCCGACCAGAACGGGCGGTGTGCCCGCGGGTTCCGCGCGGTGCCGCAGCTGCGGATCACGCTGACCTACGACGTCCCGCGTGAGGTCCAGCTCGCCGGGCAGTACGCGGTCGACTCCTTCCCGGAGGAGGAGCACAACCCGCTCAGCGACCACGACGACTTCGCGAACGTGATGTCGCAGCGGATCATGTGGCGCCTGGTCAACTGCGTCAACCGCGGCAAGACCTGCCAGGAGTGAGTTCGCCGGGTGCGCGGGGCCGGACCGGCGGCTCCGCGCACCCGCCGGTCCGGCCCGGTTTTCTGGCACGATGGCCGGGTGAGTGTGACCCAGCTGACCGGCGCCATCGAACTTCCCGACGGTTCCTGGGTGCGCGGCCGCGGCCTGCGGCGTGGCGCACCGGAAGGCGACCCGCCCGACCACGGCCTGTACCTCGGGACGCGCGTGCTGCGCCGTTCCCACGGCGGGCACATCGCCTGGGCGCAGGAGTGGATCAGCTGGCCGGACTTCCTGCTCCCGCTCGACCGCCAGGCGGCGGTGACGCGCATCCGTGCCCTGCACGCACTGGCGAAAGAGGGCCACCGCGTGGAAATCGCCTGCGGCGGTGGCGTCGGCCGCACCGGCACCGTGATGGCCTGCCTCGCGCGCCTGGCCGGCGTCCCCGGGGGTGAAGCCGTCGCCTGGACGCGTGAGCACTACCACCCCCGTGCGGTCGAAACCCCTTGGCAGCACAAGTGGGTGGCCCGCTTCCCGGCTTAAGATCGGTCGTATGCCGTTCGCACGCACGCCCGATGATGTGAAGCTGTACTACGAGGTGCACGGCCAGGGCGAGCGCGTGCTGGTGCTGCTCGCCGGGCAGGCGAACAACCACCACTGGTGGGACACCGCCCGGCCGGACTTCGACCCGTTCTTCCGCACGGTGACCTACGACCACCGCGGGGTCGGGCGCAGCGACAAGCCCGACGACGACTCGTACAGCACCCGCGGGTTCGCCGAGGACGTGGTGGCGATCCTCGACGACCTCGGCGTGGAGCGCGCCGACGTGTACGGGACCTCGATGGGCGGGCGGGTGGCGCAGTGGCTCGCCGCCGAGCACGCCGGGCGGGTGGGCGGGCTGGTGCTCGGCTGCACCTCCCCCGGCCTGCCACACGGGCTCGAGCGCGACCGCGAGGTCAAGCGGTCGCTCGGCCAGCGTGACGCCGCCGCGGCCCGCCGGGCGTTGCTGGAGCTGATGTACACGCCCGGCTGGATCGCCACGCACCCCGGGCCGTACCACACGCTGGGTGACCCGGACATGCCTCCGCACGCCCGCCGCGCGCACCTGCTCGCCAGCGCGCAGCACGACAGCTGGGACGCCCTGCCGCGGATCACCGCGCCGACGCTGGTGGTGCACGGCAGCGAAGACGTGTTCAACCCCACGGCCAACGCCCCCCTGCTCGCGGAGCGGATCCCGGGCGCGCGGCTGCACCTGATCCCCGGTGCCCGGCACGCCTACTTCGACGAATTCCGCGACGTCGCGGGCCCGCTCGTGCTCGATTTCCTGCTGGACGGGTAGCTGTCACTGCGGGTGATCACGCAGCGGTATGCTCGGACCGCGCCGGTTGAACAGCTAGCCGGGTTGACTTCGCGCCCGGCGCGCACCGGCAGCCGGGAGGCTACCCACCATGGACAGACGGTCAGCGGCGGAGCGGCTTTTCGCGGGCCCCGGTGAGACCCGCGCCCGGCTGCGCCGCACCGACTGGGCGGCCACCCCGCTCGGCCCGGTCGAGGACTGGCCCGTCGAACTGCGCAGCGCGATCCGCACCGTGCTGCCCTCGCGGATCCCGATGCTGCTGTGGTGGGGGCCGCGGCTGGTGCAGATCTTCAACGACGCCTACACCCCGGTGCTCGGCGACAAGTACCCCGAGGCCATCGGCCAGCCCGGTGCCGAGTGCTGGGCCGAGGTCTGGGACGAACTCGGCCCGCTGGCGCAGGGCGTGCTCGACGGCAGCGAGGCCACCTACACCGAGAAGCAGTTCCTCCTCATGCGCCGGCACGGCTACCTGGAGGAGACCTACTGGACCTTCTCCTACAGCCCGGTGTACGCCGAGGACGATTCGGTGGCCGGGGTGTTCGTGGCGACCACCGACGTGACCAGCCGGGTGCTCAGCGAACGGCGGCTGGAGACGCTGCGCAGGCTCGGCACGATCAACCTGGCCGGTGCCGAGCACCCGGTGACCGACGCCTGCCGGGAAGCGGTGCGGATCCTCGGCGACAACCGGGCGGACCTGCCGGTGGTGGCGGCCTCGCTGCGCGGGGACGGCACCGAGATGGCACCGGCGCCGGTCTTCCGGTTCGAAACCGGCGCGCCGGCCCAGCTCATCGAGTTCCCGCTGACCGTGACCGGCTGGCCGGAGCCGGTCGGCGAACTGGTCGTCGGGATCAGCCCGTACCGCGAGTTCGACGACTCCTACCGCGGCTTCCTCGAACTCGTCGCGGCGCGGCTTTCAGCCATCCTCACCGACGCGCTGGCCTACGAGACCGAGCGTCACCGCGCGAGCGCGCTGGCCGACCTGGACAAGGCGAAGACCCGGTTTTTCCAGAACGTCAGCCACGAGTTCCGCACCCCGCTGACCCTGCTGATCGGCCCGCTGGAAGCCCTGCTCGAGCAGGGCAGCCTGCCCGCCGACCAGCAGCACACGATGACCGCCGCCCTGCGCGCGGCCCGGCGGCTGCAGCGGCTGGTCGACACCCTGCTCGACGTGGCCATGGCCGAGGCCGACCAGCTCCAGCCCAAGCTCAAGCCGGTGAACCCGGCCCAGCTGACCGCCGAATGCGCGGCCATGTTCGGCTCGGCCGCCGAGGACGCCGGGCTGGACCTGCGGCTCGACCTGGGCGAGGGAACGAGCACGGTGATCTCGCTGGACCAGGAGATGTGGGCCAAGGTCGTGCTCAACCTGCTGTCCAACGCGCTGAAGTTCACCCACCAGGGCACGATCACCGTCGGCCTCGCGGTGCGGAACGACGATTTGGTGCTCAGCGTGAGCGACACCGGAACCGGCATCCCCGACACCGAGCAGGGCCGCGTGTTCGAGCGGTTCCACCAGGTCGAAGGCACCGCCGGGCGGACCGGTGAAGGCGCGGGCATCGGGCTTTCACTGGTCTCGGACCTGGCCGCGGCGCTGGGTGGCGCGGTCAGCGTGGACAGCACCTTGGGCTCGGGCAGCACCTTCACCGTCACCGTGCCGTGGCGGCCGGTCGACGCGGAACCGGCGAAGCCGACGGTGGGCGCGGCCATCGGCGCGGAGTTCGCCGACGAGGCCCGGCAGTGGGTGCCCCGCCCGGACGAGGAAGCCGGCGACACCGGCCGCCCCGGCGAAGCCCGCGTGCTGCTGGTCGAAGACAACGCCGACATGCGCACGCACATCCTGCGGCTGCTGCGGGGTCAGGGCTGGCAGGTCGACGCGGTGGCCGACGTGGACGCCGCGATCGAGCGGATCGCCGCGCACCGGCCGCACCTGGTGCTCAGCGACGTGATGCTGCCCGGGCGCGACGGCGTCTCGCTGCTGCGTGAGCTGCGGAGCGAACCGTCCACCGCGCGGCTGCCGTTCATGCTGCTCACCGCCCGCGCCGGCGCCGAGTCCACTGTGGACGGGCTCGGGCACGGGGCCGACGACTACATCACCAAGCCGTTCAACCCCGGCGAGCTGGTCGCCAGGGTCCGGGTCAACCTCGAACTGTCGTGGTTCCGCGAGAAGCTGATCGCGGCCGGTGAACGCGAGGCCATGGACCTGCGCCGGGCGCTGGACACGCGGAGCACGGTCAGCGAAGCCGTCGGGCTGGTGATGGCGGCGTTCCGGTGTGACGCGGACGCCGCCTTCGAAAAGCTGGTCAGCTTCTCGCAGCACCGCAACGTCAAGGTGCGCGAGATCGCCGCCGAGGTGGTCGCGGACTTCGTCGCGGCCATCGGCGAGGAGAAGCAGGCCGACGGCCAGGTCACCGATGCAGACTCGCGCCCTTGAGCACCTTGTCCACCGCGTTCTTCGGCCCGTGCAGCGCGAGGCCGACGAGGTTCAGCTTCTCGGCGGGCACCGCCCGCACCGCGGCGCGGTTGTCCGCGTCGTTGCCGGTGCTGAACAACTCCTCGGTGAACACGGCCAGGCGCAGCCCGCGGGAAAGCGCGCGGCCATGGGCGGCGGTCAGTAGTTCGGCGTCGCCGGCGAAGACCAGCACGGGCTGGCGGAACATCGCCAGGTATTCGGTGCCGTCGGCGTCGGCGTAGGGCTCGCCGATCAGTGCGGGGTCGGCTCCGGCGATCGCGCTGCTCAGGAAGGCGGTGACGTTGAGCCGCTGCCACGACTCCAGGTCTTCGCGCAGCAGGACGGCGATCTTCGTGTCGAACCGGGCGGTCACGGTGGTGCTCCTCGTTCGGGTGGCTGGACCGCTCCAGTCTCACGCCCGGCGCCGGGGGCGTCTTGTATGTTCCTGACATGATCAGGGCCTGGAAACCCGGGGTGCCGGGGGTCTCCGAGGTCTTCCACGCGCACTTCGTCGGCCACGCCTACCCACCGCACACGCACGACGCCTGGACGGTGCTGATCGTCGACGACGGTGCCGTGCGGTTCGACCTGGACCTGCACCACCACGGCATCGGCACGCCGTCGGTGACCGTGCTGCCCCCGCACGTGCCGCACGACGGGCGGTCGGCCACCGAAGCCGGGTTCCGCAAGCGTGTGCTCTACGTCGACACGTCGATACTGGGTGCCGAACTGGCCGGGGCCGCGGTCGACCAGCCCACGTTCTTCGACCCGGCGCTGCGCCACCGCCTCCACCAGTTGCACCTGGTGCTGGCTCAGCCGGGCGAGGAACTGGAAGCCGAGAGCAGGCTGGCGCTGGTGCGCGAACGGCTGCGCACGCACCTGCGACGCCGGGCCGAACCGCGGCCCGTCCCGGTGCACCGCCTGGCCGGTGACCTGCGGGGCCTGCTCGACGAGCACACCGTCGACGGTCTCACCCTGGAGCACGCCGCGCAGGTGCTGCACGCGCACCCGACGCACCTGGTCCGCTCGTTCACCAGGGCGTTCGGGCTGCCACCGCACCTGTACCTGACCGGGCGGCGCGTCGACCTGGCGCGGCGGCTCCTGCTCGCCGGGCAGCGCCCCGCCGAGGTCGCCACCGCGGCCGGCTTCTACGACCAGGCGCACCTGGGCAGGCACTTCAAGCGTCACCTCGGCGTCAGTCCCGGTCGCTTCACCGGGCGCCGGAGCCCGGCCAGCGCGAGTGCGGCCACGAGTCCGCCGAGCAGCAGCACGGCCGACGGCGAGAAGGCGTCCACCACCAGCCCGCCGAGCCACGCCCCGGCCGCGATGGTGGCCTGGAACGACGCGGTGAACAACACCGTCGCGGCCTCGGGCGCCTCGGGCGCGGCCTTGGCGAACCAGGTCTGCGAGCACACCGGCACCGCGCCGTAAGCCAGGCCCCACACCACGAGCAACACCAGCGCCCCGGGCGGGCTGCCGCCGAGCACCGGGAGCAGCGCGGTGGTGACGGCGAGCGTTCCGGCGACCGCCGCGAAGGTGCGGCGCGGCCTGCGGTCCACAGTGGACCCGGCGAGGAAGTTTCCGGCGATGCCCGCGATCCCGTAGGCCAGCAGGAAAAGGGTGATCGCACCCGGGCCGAGCCGGGTGACTTCCAGCAGGAACGGGGTCACGTAGGTGTAGGTGCCGAAGTGCGCGAGCACGATCAAGAAGGTGACCAGGAGCGCGACGCGGACGCTCCCCCGCCGCAGCAGGGCGTTGAGCACCGGCGCGCTGGTCACCTGCCGCGCGGGCAACGAAGGCAGGCAGACCAGCATGGCCAGGAACAGGACCGTGGTGAACACACCCAGCACGACGAACGCCGCTCGCCAGCCGGCGAGGTCGCCGATGAAGGTGCCCGCCGGTACGCCGAGCACCGAGCCCAGAGGCACCGCGGCGAAGATCACCGCGGTGCCGGTGCGCACCCGCTCCGGCCGGACCAGGCGGGGCGCGAGCCCGGCACCGGCCGACCAGAACGCGCCGATCACCAGCCCGACCAGCACCCGTGACACGAGCATGACGGGGTACGAAGGCGCGAGGGCGGCGAGGAAATCGGCGAACGCCAGGAGCAGCACCAAGGCGCACAACAGCTTCCGCCGATCGAGGCGGCCTGCCGCGGTGGTGACCACGGGTGCGGCGATCGCCGCCAGCACACCGGGCAGGGTCATCATCAACCCGGCCGTGCCGTCGGAGACACCGAAGTCCCTGGCTATCGGGGTGAGCAGCCCGATCGGCAGGATTTCGCTGGTGACAAGGGAAAAGATCCCGAGCATGACGCAGAAGACGGCGGGCATGGGCCCAGTCCACCAACCGGTGCGCGGAAAGTCCGGCGCCTTCGCGACATCACCGTGGAAGCCACTGTGATTCCGGCGGCAGCTCGGCCCGATCGGTGAACAGGGCGTCGAGGAACGCCCGCACGGCGGGAGCCAGCGGGCGCGCGGGATCGCGCACCACGGCGATGGTGCGTTCCACCGCGGGCAACGGCGCGTGTGCCAGGCCCGCGAAGGAAACCAGGGGCAGCACCAGCCCCGGCACCACGGACACGCCCAGCCCGGCGGCGACCAGGCCGGCCACCGCGGCGATGTTCCTGGCTTCGATCCGGCGGCCGGTCCGCACCGCACCGGCGTCGAGCGCGCGATCCACCAGGCGCCGGATGCTCGACGCGGCCCCGAAGGCGATGAACGGCTCCCCCGCCAGCGAAGACCAGGTCAGCGCCGGACTCCCGGCGAAGGCGTGCTCGGGCGGGAAGATGCAGCAGAACCGGTCCGCCGCCAGCTCGCGCACCTCCAGATCGGGCAACGGCTCGGTCACCACGGTCACCGCCAGATCGACCGCGCCCGCCCGGACCCGGTCGAGCACCTCGCCGGACAACGCGTCCTCGATGGACAGCTCCACCGCCGGGTGCGCCCGCCCGTAGGCCGCGACCACCGGCGGCAGCAGGATCGCGGCGAGCGACGGGAGCGTGGCCACCCGCACGTGCCCGGCGGATCCCTCCAGGAATCCGGCGAAGTGGCGCATCCCGGCGTCGAAGGCGTCGAGCACCCCGCGGGCGATGCGCACGAACTCGGCGCCCTCCGGGGTCAGTTCGAGCCGTCGCGTGGTGCGTTCGAACAGGGCCACGCCCACGCGCCGCTCCACCTCGCCGATCGCCCGGCTGAGCGAGGACTGCGCCAGGTGCAGCCGCTGGGCGGCACTGGTAAACCCGCCCGCGTCGGCCACTTCGACCACCGCGCGCAGTTGCGGAACGGTCAGATCCATGCGCATGGTGCATCAGTCTATGCGAAACCCTTGCTTGACCTCGATAGGCGAGCTATCGCACAGTCGACGGCGTCAACGGCGACGGGGAAAGGCCTGGAACACGATGCTGGCAGTGGCGGGTTTCCTGACCATCGCGGTCTTCCTGGCCGGTGTGCTCTCGCGCCGGGTCTCGGTGCTGCTCGCGCTCACCGTGATCCCGATACTGGCCTCGCTCGCCGTCGGCGCGGCACCCCGGCTGGGCGAGCTGATCGGCAAGGGCCTGACCACGGTCGCACCGGTGGCCATCATGATCACCTTCGCGGTGCTGTACTTCTGCCTGATGATCGAGGCCGGGCTGTTCGACCCGGCGGTCGCCCGGATCCTCCGCTGGGCCAAGGGCGATCCGCTCAAGATCACCGTCGGCACCGCGGTGCTCACCCTGCTGGTCGCGCTCGACGGCGACGGCGCCTCCACCTTCCTGATCACCGTTTCGGCGATGCTGCCGCTCTACCGCAGGCTCGGCATGCGCCCGCTGGTGCTGGCCGGCGTGATCTGCCTGGGCGCCGGCGTGATGAACATGGTGCCGTGGGGCGGCCCGACCGCGCGGGCGATGGCGGCGATGGACCGCGACAGCGGCGAGCTGTTCCTGCCGTTGCTGCCCGCGATGATCGGCGGGGTGCTGTGGGTGCTCTTCGCCGCCTACCTGATCGGCCGCGCCGAGCGGAAACGCCTCGGCGTGATCGCGCTCGAACCGCCCGCAGAAGCCAAGGCCGAGCGCACGCGCGCCGACCGCGTTCGCTTCTGGCTCAACGTGGTCCTCACGCTCGCGCTGGTCGCCGCCCTGCTCGCCCAGCTGGCGAAGCTGGAGATCCTCTTCGTCGTGGCGTTCGTGCTGGGCCTGCTCATCAACCGGCCGAAGTGGCCGCAGCAGCAGGAACTGTTCGAGAAGCACGGGCACAACGTGGTGCTGGTGACCACGATGATCTTCGCCGCCGGGGTGTTCACCGGCGTGCTGTCGGGCACCGGCATGATCGACGCGATGGCCCGCGCACTGGTCGGCGTCGTCCCGGACTGGGCGGCGGGCGCGCTGCCGCCGCTCACCGCGCTCACCGGCATGCCGCTGAGCCTGGTGTTCACCCCGGACGCCTACTACTTCGGCGTGCTGCCGGTGCTCGCCGAGACCAGCGCGGCGCTGGGCGGTGACCCGGCCGAGGTGGCCAGGGCCGCCCTGCTCGGCCAGATGACCACCGGCTTCCCGCTGAGCCCGCTGACCGCGTCCACCTTCATCCTGGTCGGCATGACCGGGGTGGACCTCGGCGCGCACCAGCGGTTCATCTTCAAGTGGGCGTTCGGCACCACGCTGGTGATGACCGCCGTCGCGCTGCTCACCGGCGCGATCTCCGTCTGAGGGGAACCAGGGAACCATGCGAACCACACGGATCGGCAGCGGCGCGGGCTTCGCCGGGGACCGCTTCGAACCGGCCGAAGTGCTGGTGCGCCAGGCGGGACTGGCCGACCTGGTGCTGGAATGCCTGGCCGAGCGCACGATCGCGCTCGGCCAGCAACGCAGGCTCACCGATCCGGACGCCGGGTTCGACCCCCGGTTGCTCGCGCGGTTCCGGCGGTTGCTGCCGCTGGCGGCCGAACACGGCGTGCGTGTGCTCACGAACATGGGCGCGGCCAACCCGCTCGCCGCGGGTCGCGCGACCGCGGCCCTGCTCGGCGAACTCCGGCTCGATCGCACGGTCGCGGTGGTCACCGGTGACGACGTGCTCGACCGGATCGACCCCCGCACCCCGGCGCTCGAAGACGGCGTGCCGCTGGCCGACCACGGCGAGCTGGTCTCCGCCAACGCCTACCTCGGCGCGGACGCGATCGCACCGGCGCTCGGCGCGGACGTCGTGCTCACCGGCCGCGTCGCCGATCCCTCACTGTTCCTCGCCCCGCTCGCGGACCGGCTCGGCTGGGACCTGGCCGATCCGCACCCGGCCGCCGCCGGCACCCTGGTCGGCCACCTGCTGGAGTGCGCCGGGCAGCTCACCGGTGGTTATTTCGCCGACCCCGGGCACAAGGAGGTGCCCGGACTGGCCGAACTCGGCTTCCCCTTCGCCGACGTCGGCGCCGACGGCTCGGCGGTGTTCGGCAAGCCGGACGGCACGGGCGGCCTGGTCTCACTGGCGACCGTGCGCGAGCAACTGCTGTACGAGATCACCGATCCCACCGCCTACCTGACCCCGGACGTGGAACTAGACCTGCGCGAGGTGACCCTGCGCGAGACCGGCCCGGACCGGGTCGCGGTCCAAGGCGCGGTCGGGCGGACCCGGCCGCGGCGGTTGAAGGTCAGCGTCGGCTACCGCGCCGGGTTCCGGGCTGAAGCGGAGATCTCCTACGAAGGCCCGAACGCCAGGGAGCGCGCCGTGCTGGCCGGGGAGATCGTCACCGCGCGCCTGCCCGTGCCACCACGGATCCAATTGTCCACTTCGGACACCGAGAGCCGGTTGCGGGTGGCCGCGCTGACCCCGGACCGCGAGGCGGCGGAGGTGGTCTGCCACGAGGTCGAAGCCCTGTACACCAACGGGCCCGCCGGCGGTGGCGGCGTCCGCACGAGCACCACGGAGGTCATCGGCATCGTGTCCGCACTCCTCGACCGCGAGCGGGCCGAACCCACGGTGACGACGTTCCGGCCGGTGCGATGATCCTGCACGACATCGCGCACTGCCGCGCCGGCGACAAGGGCGACACCTCGATCCTGTCGCTGTTCCCCTACCGCGACGAGGACTTCCCGCTGCTCGTCCGCGAAGTGACCGCCGAACGCGTGCGTGCGCACCTGTCCGGTCAACTGCGTGGCGAGGTGGTCCGGTACGTGCTGCCGAACCTGTGCGCCCTGCAGTTCCGGTGCCGCCACGCGCTCGACGGCGGCGTGACCACCTCGCTCGCGCTGGACACCCACGGCAAGGGCTTGAGCTTCCGGCTACTCGCCCTGCCCATCGGCGGGCTCTGAGGCCTTGGCGGGCGCGGAATCCTCCACGGCTTCCTCCGGGCGCACCGCGGCCGGATCGCGCAGCCACTTCAGCTTCACCTCGAACTGGCCCTGCAGCCCGGTTTTCGCGATCACCGCGCCCGCCTGCGCGTCCAGCTTCACGCCGAACTTCAGCTCCACCTCGTCCGGGCCCATCGAGCGGAACCGGTCGAGCGCGGCGGCCGCGGCACCCCGCACCTCGTCGAGCGCGCGTTCGAAGGACATCCCCGCCTCTCGAAGCATGTTCTTCGGCCGCCCGGCGCGTTCGACCGCGTGCGGGACCTCCACCTCGACCAGCACCGAACCACCGTCGTCGAGCGGGAACCGCACGAACTCCGTCACTTCGCCTCCTCGTGTTGCTTTTTCAGCGGCCGCAGGGCAGGTTGAGCCGTTCCTCGGCCGGTAGTCCGACCCGGACCTGTTCGAGCACTTCGAGCAACCGGTCCAGCTCGCCGGTGTCGCCGGTGTTGCCCAGATAGTCCAGCACGGCGCGGTGGAACGCGTCGCTCATCGTCTCCGGCATCATGTCCGAGGCGTCGAAGCACCAGGGACCCGAGGTCAGCCGTTCGGCCACCCGCACGCTCAGCGCGTCCCGGTACACGCCCTGGTCGAGCAGGTTCCGGTTGATCGAGAAGGTCGCGCTGGTCTCTTCGGCGGGCCACACCGCCTGACCGCGCTCCGAAGCCAGGTACCGCATCAGCGCGCGGGCCGCCTCCGAATCGGTGAACATGCCTGCCAGGTCCGCCGAGACCCCGGCCGGTTCCACCGCCGGGTTCCCGGTGCCTTCCCGCACCGGGAACGGGAAGAAGTCGAACTCGTCGACGGTCGGTTTCGACCGGCCTGGCAGCTCGTACTGCTGGTAACCGCTGACCCGTGAGGACGCGAAGTGGTCCAGCACGCAGCCCGGCGGGCTGGTGAACATCGGCTTGGCGCTGTCGCCGAAACCCAGCAGCAGCGCGCCATCCGGACCGCCGCGCGCCGCGCCGGGCGCCGCGATCAGCTGTCCCCAGTCCTGCCATGCCTGGCGCACCTCGGTCGAGGTCCACGGCAGCTCACCGGCCGCGAACCGCTGGTAGACCTCGGGGCCGGACCGCCGCAGCAGGATGTCCTCGATCCAGTCGGTGCCCGGCCAGCCGGAGGTGCTCTGCGACTCCATGCCGAGGCACCACGGCGTCTGCCCGCGCGCGCCGAGCTCGCCGCTGAGCGCGACCAGTTCCGCCCAGGTGCGCGGCGGCGCGCCCGGCAGGCTGCCGCGGCGGTACCAGATCATGCTCTTCAGGTCCGCCTTCACCACCACCGTGTAGTACGCCGGCGTGCCGAGGCGTTGCAGGGGCAGCCACTGCGCGCCGGGCAACTCGCCGAGCACGTCCGTGAGCGGGCGCAGGTCGCCGCTTTCCACGTACCGCGCGAGTTCACCGGGATTGGGCAGCACGGCGATGTCCGGCGGCCTGCCCTTCTGCACGTCCGAGCGCAGGACCTGGCTGACCGAGCGGGTACCGCGGTAGTCGACCTCGATCCCGCTCTCGTCCTCGAACCGCTCCAGCACCGACTCGAAGGCGGCGCCCTCGGCGCCTTCCCAGGAGGCGAGCACGGTGAGCGTGCCCCCGGCGGGTTCCGGGGTGCCCGAGCACGCGCTCAGCCCGAGCAGCAGGATGCCGAGCAGCGCCCGGCCCAGTGAACGTCTCATCAGGACCTGAACCGGTATTCCTCGATGCGGTAGTGGAAACCGGCCACCACCAGTCCGGCGATCACCAGGCCGAAGCCGGCGATCAGGTACTCGGCGAACGCGGGCACGTCGGCGGAATCCAGCTGGTCGTCGATCCGGCCGCCGTCGTCGGCCGGATCACCGGTGGACGCGGGCGGGGCGGCGCCACCGTCCGGCACCCCGGCCGCGAGTTCGGCGACCACGCCACCACAGGCCGGCCCGCAGTGCTCACGCAGCAGTTCGACCAGCTTCGGCCTGCCCTGCGAGGCCCCGGCGGCGGTGCCCTCGCGCCAGGAAGCCACGGCCGTGTCCACCGTGCCGCCCGCGTCACGGGCCGCCGAAGCCGAGCCGAAGGCGAACGAGGTGGTCACGATCATGCCGACCAGCAGGCCGGTGGCGCCGAGCAGCCAGAAGTTCCACCGGCGCCGGAACTTCCGGCGCAACCGGACCTGCGCGTACCCCAGCAGGCCGAGCAGCGCCAGCGCCGGCAGCAGCCACAACGGGACCACCGCGGTGGTGAGCCAGCCACCGGAGAGCTGGTCGCGCAGCGCGGTGTGCTGCAGTTCGGCGAGCGCGCCGAGCCTGCCCAGGATGCCGTTCTCCGGCTGGTGCATCAGGCGTGAGGCGTACCAGAGATCGGCGGTGCCCAGCATGCGCCCGTCGTCCTGCCGGTAGTGCGCGTCGGCCTGCTCGACGAAGTTCGCGTAGTCGGCCAGCAGCCCTTCCACCACCTGCAGCGCGCGGCTGCCCTCGGTGCCCGCCGCGTTGTGCTCGGCGACCTGGGTCAGGCTCTGGCGCGCGATGACGATCTCGCTCTGGTGCCGCTCCCCCGGCCCGATCAGCTCGACCTGCCCGGTGGCGAAGCTGGTCACCACCGCGTTGTCCGCCTTGACCAGCGCGTCCTGCGCGGCCACCACCTCCAGCACCGCGGGCGCGGTCCGGGCCCGGACCTCCGCGACGGTGGCCTGGATGCCGGCGAAGGTGGCCAGCGCCGCGATCGTGGCCACCACGGTGGCGGTGAGCAGCCAGAAACGCAGCCGCAGCAACCGGCGCAACGTGCTCATCCGGCCGTCTCCACCGGCGTGCGGCACTGCCCGCACACCTTCGCCCGCGGGCTCAGGATCCGCTTGCACTCGCGGCACACCCGCACATCCCCGCTCTCTTCGGCGTCCCTCTGCTCGGGTTCGGCCGCGGCCGGCGAGCGCGGCGCCATCGCGGAACCGAGGATCGCCGAGCCGACATCACGCTCGCGTACGCCCGGTTTGAGCCGGAAGCCGCCGTCGCTTCCTTCCGTGACCAGCCGCCGCAGCCGGACGGCGAGGTTCTCGTCTCGGAGCTTGATCGCCAGCCGCAGCGCTTCACCCCACCGCTGGGCGGCCTCGGTCACCGCACCGGCCTGGTACCGCCGCTGCGCGTCCAGCACGACCGCACGCAGTTCCGCGTGCTCGGTGTGCTTGCTGACCTGTTCGTCCAGCCGGCTCGACAGCGTGAGGTCGTCGGTGAGGCAGCCGAGCACGGTGCTGCTCACCGCGGCGCCGACCGGCTCGACCCGGCCGAGCTGCATGTCCTTGTCCCGCACGAGGGCACCGGTGTCCACGTCGAAGCAGAGGTGGTACTCGCGGTCCTCCGCGCCCCAGCCCCCGGTGGGCAGTTCCAGCTTCCGCTCCCCGGCCGCCCGCAGGTGTCCCGTCATGTCCACCAAGGACGGGTAGACCTGCTTGACGAAGCGCAGCCCGGTGAACGGCATGGTGGTGATCCGCAGCCGCAGTTCGGGGATCGCCCGGCCCATGGAGGACTCGATCAACCTGCCGAAGTCCGCGGCCAGTTCGGCGTCGGCCAGCACCGCGTCGGCCTGCCCGTGCAGTGCCCCGCAGATCCGCTCCAGTTCGGCGGGGTTCCAGTCGTCGCCGATACCGCGCGCGTCGCAGTCGAACTTCCCGGCGCACGCGGCGAGCGCCTGGTCGAGGCGCTCCGGGTTCTCCGACTCGTTCTTGCCGTCGGTGAGCAGGATGGCGTGGCGGACCGCGTCCCGGTACGGCTCGAACAGGCTCGCCGCCAGGGTGAGCCAGGTGCTCATCGCGGTGCCGCCGCCCGCGATCAGGCGGCGCACCGCCGCCTTCGCCGCGGCCCGGGTCTCCTCGTTCGCCGGGGCCAGCCCGCGCGCCGGGTAGACCATCGACGCGCGGCCGGTGCCGCTGACCACGCCGAAGTGCACGCCGTCGCGCAGGGTGTCGATGGCGACCGAGGTGGCCTGGCGCGCGGCGGCGATCTTCGTCGGCGGCCAGTCCATCGACGCCGAGCAGTCCACCAGCAGCACCTCCGCCGCCTCGCCCGGCGGCCGCACGTTCACCGTGCGCACCTTGAGGATCGCGTGCATGGTCTCGTCGGACGGGGACAGGTACTTGGTCTGGTTGAGTTCGAGCTCGAACCCGGGTTCGGACTCCTGTGACATCGACGGCCTCACCTCAGCGTCAGCGGGCGGACTTCGTTGGCACGGTCGACCAGGTCGCCGTACTGGTGTTCGTCGCGGGCCTGCCCGGCGATGCGGCGGAACGACTTCTCCAGCCCCTTCCGCAACCCGTGCTCGGTCACCGGCGCGCCGAACAGCTCACCGCCGTGCCAGCCGCCCGCCCCGCCCCCGCGCAGGTATTCCAGCGCGGCGTGCCGGACGAGCGTGGTGAGCAGTTCCAGCGATTCGTTGTCGAGGAACAGTTCCGGCAGCCGTTTCGCCACATCCTCGAGATCGGCCTGGCTGACCGGCGCGGCCACCCGCAGGCGCACCACGGCGATGCGCGCGGCGTCGTAGTGGCGGGAGATCCCGGGCACCTCGTCGAGCGCCGCGATGGCGTTCTCCTTGTTCTCCCGGCGTTCCTCCTCGTCCTTGCCGCTCGACCCGAGCAGGCACCGCGCCAGGCCGAACGCGGCGCTGACCTGGCCGTCGTCGCGGGCCCAGAGGTTCTGGTAGAGCCGCAGCGCTTCCGCGCGGTCCCCGAGCACCTCGGCGCAGTAGCCGAGCGCGAGCTTCGGCGCGTCCTCCGCGGGCCAGGCCTTGCGCACCGCTTCGAACCGCGACTTCGCTTGCGCGGCTTTCCGCGGCTCCGAGCCCTCGCTTTCGGCCAGGTGCAGGAGCCCGAGGTGCCAGGCGATCCGCCAGTCGTGCTCGGCGCCGGGCCCCAGCAGCTCCTTCGCCCGGCTGATCGCCTGCTCGGCGGCCCGCGGGTCGCGCAGTTCGATGCGGGCACGCGCCCTGGTCAGCTCGACCTCGACCGCGTCGTCCAGGGTGTCCGGCTGCGGCAGGGGCAGCCGGGAGGCCGCCACCCGCGGTTCCGGCAAACCACTGCCCAGCACCGGATTCTGCTCGGTCCAGTACGCGAGCCCCGGCACCGTGCCGAGCCCGGCGTCGAGCAGTTCCGGCGTGTTCTCGAAGCGCACCGACCGCCGGGGCCGCAGGAACAGCACCTCGCGGCGGACGCCGTCCAGCTGCTCGGACATCTCGGCGGCGCTGGTGAACCGGCGTTCGTATTCGTCGGTCGCGCGGCTGATCACCAGGTCCAGCGATTCGGTGCCCACCTGGGCGCTCGACGCCCCCGGCGTGGCGTCGAGCAGGGTGCGCAGGGTGCAGCCGACCGAGTAGACGTCGGAGCGCACGGTCAGCCCGTGCGACCGGTGCTCCCGGTCGCTGATGCGGTAACCGCGGGTCAGCACGGGGACGCTCTCGCGGTCGTCGATCGCCCTGGTGGCCCCGAGGTCGATCACCTTGACCCGCTTGTCGCCGTGGATCACGTTGTTCGGCGTCATGTCCACGTAGAGCAGGTCCTCGCCGTGGAGGTAGTCCAGTGCCGAGAGGATGGCGCGCCCGTAGGTGATCACGTGCTCGACGCGCAGCAGTTCCGGGTGCTTCAGCACCTCCATCAGCGAAAGCCCGCCGACGTAGTCCATCACGATGTACTCGTCGTCACTGTCCGCGCCGCGGTCGGGGTGGGCGACGAAGTCCACGATCCGCACGATGTTCGGGTGGTCCAGCCGGGTCAGCACGTCGCGTTCGACCTGCGCGAGCCGGCGGGCACCGGCGTTGTGCCGGTCGATGACCCCCTTGAGCACCACGTACTTGTCCGGCAGGTGGGTATCGGTGGCCAGGTACACCCAGCCGAGCCCGCCGTGCGCCAGGCAGCCGAGCACCTGGTACTGCCCGCCGACGAGCTCACCCGCGGCCAGTTTCGGCCGGAAGTCGAACGGCTCGCCGTCCTCCTCGCAGAACCCCGCCCGCAGCGCGGGCTGCCCGCGGTACGGACGGCCCACCTCGGCTCCGCACCGGCCGCAGAACTGCTGGTCCACCGGGACCTTCGGGTCGGTCAGCACCAGGGTGGCGGGATCGGGGGTCTCGACCGCGGGCAGCGACCGGAACTCGCTGTCCCCGGCCAGATCGCTGTCCGTGCCGCGGCGCTGGCTCGAGGGCACCACCGGCTTCACCTCGGGGCCCGTGGCGACCCGGCTGTGCCCGCAGACGTCGCAGAACCCGTTCGGCCCGACCGGGAGTCCGTGGCAGATCGGCACGCCGGCGCTCACGTCCGCGCCAGCTTCCGCCGGACCGCCGTGGCGTAGGAGTGCACCAGCGGGACCGCGTCCGGGAGCGAACAGGGGCGCGTGCTCAGCGCCGCCTTCGCCGGAAGGTAGACCTCGGCCAGCTCCTCGTCCTCCATCAGCCCGTGGCGCACGGCCATCGCGTTGTAGGCACTCAACTGCCCGCGCAATTCGTCGTACTCCTCCGCCTTGGCGGCCAGTTTGTGCTGGTAGACGGTGAGCTGGTCGCGTTGCTCCCGCACCCAGTCCTCGATCCGCGCCAGGCGCCGGTGCATCCGGGTGGGTTCGTCCGCGTCGGCGGCGCCCAGCAGCAGCACCAGTTCCGCGCTGCGCGGGCGGAATTCGGGCAGTGGCTGGATCTTCCTGGCCAGCCGCCGCGCCTGCACCAGCACACTGTCCTCTTCGGACTCGAACCCGGCGGCCAGCTGCCGCAGGCGGTCCAGCCGGGCCGCGTTCTCGTCGCGCTGCCAGTCGCGGGCGATCCCGGCGCCCGGCGCGTTGTCCGCGCTGAACTGCACGATCACCTGCGCCCCGCGCTCCAGCAGCGGCCGGACCACCTCGTGCAGCAGCCGCTCCGGCTGGCTCGAACTGTCGACCGCGGCCAGCGCCACGGTGGGCGGCCACTGGGCGCGCGCGCGTTCGGCTTCGAGCCGGTGCGACACCTCGCGGGGGCTCTTGCCGGTGGTGTCCAGCGTCAGCATCCGGCCGGCCTGGTCCCCCGCCACTTCGCTGAAGCCACTGGTGATCGCGGTGTGCCGGTCGGCGATCAGCACCGTGATGGTGCCCGGCGCCTCCGGCAACTCCCCGGCGACGAACTCGGCGAGCGCCGGAACGTACCCGGTGAGCACCCGGGTCGGGATCATGAACGCCAGCCCGGTGGTCTCGTCGGTGTACTCGGTGACCACCATGCCGATCACCGCGCCGGTGGCCTTGTCGATCACACCGGCCCCGCTGAACCCGCGGCGCACGCGCTCGCCCGGCAACGGCGAGTTCAGCTGCACCCACTCGCCCGCCGGGCCCGCCAGTTCGGCGTTGTTCACCCACACGCCGTTGTCGTGGGGTTCCGGGAAGCCGTAGGTGTGCACCGTCCGGTCGCGCACGGCCCGGGTGTGGCAGAGCGGCGCGCCGGGCACGGCGGGTTGTTCGGCCAATCGCAGCAGCGCAACGTCACCACCGGCGGCCGTTTGGGGGACCCAGCCCTCGCGCACGACAGTCGCGGCGACGCAGGGCCGGCCGGGAAGGCCGACGAAGCGCACGCGGACCCGGAGTCCGGCCGGATCGGCCTCCGGATCGTCGGAAAGCACGTGCGCGCAGGTGAGCGCGGTGTACTCGCCCAGGAAGATACCGGCCCCCAGGGTGAAACCCGACAGATCCAGGATGCTGATCCGCCACGGCTCCCCTGCGTGCCCGGCTCCGTTGCGCTGGCTGGTGCCCGTGATCCCCCTCACCGTAGGTAACCATACGACGGCTCAACGGTGCGGCGCCGCAACTTTCACGCATCCGTAATGCAAACCGGCGGGGATCACCCGTTCGCGGGCGTCAGCGCTGGCTGTCGATGAGCCACTTGCCGCCGCTCTGCACCAGTGTGTAGGTGTGCTGCTCGCGTTCGGTCGCCCCACTGGACCTGGTGTAGACGATGCTGACGGAGACGGTGTTGTTCCCGGTCGCGCTGACGTTGGACACCTGCACATCGCTCATCCCGCCCCAGAACGCGGCGTAGTCGCCGTAGGTCTTGGCGCGGGACTGCTTCATCCGGTCGGACAGCAGGCCGTAGGCGGTTTCGGTGTTCCCCGGCAGCAGGTTGTAGTAGTCGGTGACCGCCTGCTGCAGGGCCTGCTCCGGGTTCGGCGCGGGCGACGAGGGCGGTGGTGCCGACGAACTCGGCGGGCTCGCCGAGGATTCCGGCGCGGCCGACGACTCCGGAGGCGGAGGGGGTGCGGGCGCGGTCTCCGACGTGCTCTGCGCGACCGGCGGCGGGTTCTCGGGGGTCTTTTCGCGGTTCATCAGCAGCACGGCGACCACCCCACCGGCGATCAGCACGACGATCACGCAGGCCAGCAGGATCGGGCGCAGCCGGCTCTTGCCGCCGCCCCCGAGTTGCGCGGGCGCGATCTGGACCGTCTTCGCCTCGGTGACCAGGGTGAGTTCCGCCGCGACGGCGGTCATTTCCGGGCGGGCGGCGGGATCGACGTCGAGCATGCGCGACAGCAGGCCGTGCAGCGGACCGGCGTGCTCCGGCGGCGGGAACTCGCCGTTGGCCACGCGGTAGAGCAGTGCGATCTGGTTCTCGCCGACGCCGAACGGCGGAGCGCCTTCCACCGCGTGGTAGAGCGTGGCACCGAGGGAAAAGACGTCGGACCGCGAGTCGGCGTCCTCGCCGCGCGCGACCTCGGGCGCGAAGTACGCCGGGGTCCCGGCGACGAAGCCGGTCGCGGTGAGCGTGCCGTCGCCCGCGGCACGGGAAATGCCGAAGTCGCTCAGCTTCGCGACCCCGTCGTCGGACAACAGCACGTTCGCGGGTTTGACGTCGCGGTGCACGATCTCGGACTCGTGCGCGGCGGCCAGTGCCGCGGCGATCTGCGCGCCGATCGCGGCCACTTCCTCGGCGCTGAGCCGTTCCCGGCGTGCGAGCACCTCGCCGAGGCTGGTGGAGGGCAGGTACTCCATCACCAGCACCGGGCGGTCGTCGTCCATCACCACGTCGAAGACGGTGATCGCGCTCGGGTGGGTCAGCCGCGCGGCGATCCGGCCCTCGCGCATCGCCCGCGCGCTCGCGTCGGCGACCACGCCGGCGTTGTCCTCGCCGTGGGGCAGGATCAGCTCCTTCAGCGCCACGACCCGGTCCAGGCGCTCGTCTTCGGCCTTCCACACCACGCCCATCGCGCCGGCGCCGATCCGCTCCAGCAGCCGGTAGCGTTCCGCGATCAGGCGGTCGGTCTCGGCCACGATGGTGGTTCCTCTCGGGAAAACGGTCGGCGGGACACGACCAACCGTAGTCACCCCGGCCAGTCCCGCTCGAACCAGTGGTGCGCGGATGTTCCCGATGGGTGGCAGCCCGGCCGCGGCGGCCCCTGGTCCCACCCCGCCGCGTGGGGCAGGATGCACCGCATGCCGGAGCGAGTGAGCGGTACCCGCGGTCTCACCGTGCTCAACGTCGTGCTGTGGATCGTGCAGATCCTGCTCGCCGCCGAGTTCCTCTACAGCGCCTACCTGCTCTTCGCCGGTGGGCACACCGAGCGGACCTTCGAGCAGATCGGGCTGGGCCAGTGGCTGCGCTACACCACCGGGGTGCTCGAGGCCGCCGGGGCGATCGGGCTGCTCATCCCCGGGCTGGCCGGTCCCGCCGCGCTCGGCCTGGCCGGGGTGATGGTGGGCGCGGCGGCGACCGAGTTGTTCGTCCTGGACAACGGTGACGCGACGCTCCCGCTGATCCTGCTGGCCGTCTCGCTGGCCGTGGCGATCCTGCGCCGGGACCAGCTCGTGGCGTTCGCCGCCCGCGTCCGGCGTTAGGCGCCGGCAACCAGCACCACCCCGAAGGTGACCATGGTCGCCGCGACCAGCCCGTCGAGCAGCCGCCAGGCCGACGGCCTCTCGAAGAACCCGGTGAGCAGGCGCGCGCCGAAGCCGAGCGCGGTGAACCAGCACAGGCTCCCCAGCACCGCGCCGACGCCGAACGCCCAGCGCAGGTCGCCCCGGGCCGCGGCCACGGAACCGAGCAGCAGCACGGTGTCCAGGTAGACGTGCGGGTTCAGCCAGGTCATCGCCAGGCAGGTGAGCACCGCGCGCCGCGGTGAGGCCGGCCGGTCGAGGTCGACCCGCATCCCGGACGGCCGGAACACCCGCCGCGCGGCGAGGAATCCGTAGCACAGCAGGAACGCACCGCCGAGCAGGCCGACCACCGTGACCGCCTGCGGCCAGGCGGCCACCACCGCGCCGACCCCGGCCACGCCGAGCGCGATCAGCACCGCGTCGGACACCGCGCAGATCGCCACCACCGCGAGCACGCCGTCGCGGCGGATGCCCTGGCGCAGCACGAAGGCGTTCTGCGCGCCGATCGCGACGATCAGCGACAGGCCGGTACCGAAACCGGCGGCCGCGGTCAGCAGGATTTTGCCCATGCCCCGAAGCTACGAGCCGGGGCGTCAACAGTACAGCTCAAGATTCTTACGTAACATTAGCGATCGTGATGAGCGAACTCCCCCTGGACCAGGTGCGCACCCTGCTCGCGGTGGTCGACGAAGGCACCTTCGACGCCGCCGCGGCCGCCCTGCACGTGACGCCGTCGGCGGTCAGCCAGCGGGTCAAGGCGCTGGAGCAGCGGACCGGCCGAGTCCTGCTGTTGCGCACGAAACCGGTGCGCCCCACCGATTCCGGGCAGGTCGTGGTCCGGTTCGCGCGGCAGCTGGCGCGGATCGAGCGTGACGCCAGGACCGAACTGGGCCTGGCTGACACCGGCGAACCGGCGCGGTTGTCCATCGCGGTCAACGCCGATTCGCTGGCCACCTGGTTCTTGCCCGCGCTGGCCGAGGTGCCCGGGGAACTGCGGGTCGTCTTCGAACTGCACCGCGAGGACCAGGACCACACCACCGCGTTGCTGCGCGAGGGCGTGGTGATGGCGGCGGTGACCTCCTCACCGGACCCGGTCACCGGGTGCTCGGTGCGCACGCTGGGCAGGATGCGCTACCTGCCGATGGCGAGCCCGGATTTCGCGGCCCGCCTGCTCGGCGACGCACCCCTGCGCCAGACGCTGCCGAACGCGCCGGTGGTGCTGTTCGACCGCCGCGACGACCTGCAGGACCGGCTCACCCGCAAGCTGACGCACGGCCGGGGCGCCGGACCGCGGCGCCACTACGTGCCGTCGTCGGAAAGCTTCGTCGAAGCGGTAGCCGCCGGGCTGGGCTGGGGCATGGTGCCCACCGCGCAGGCGGAACCGCACCTGCGTGACGGCACGCTGGTCGACCTCGCCCCGGAGCACGCGATCGACGTGCCGCTGTTCTGGCAGCAGTGGAAACTCGACTCGCCCGCGCTGGCCGCCACCGCCGACGTCGTCGCCAAGGCCGCGGCAGCCGCGCTGAACCGCTGACCCGTTCAAAAAGTCCACTTCGTCGGCGAGGTCATGTCCCGACCCCAGCCGAACACGACCTGCGGCAGCACGAGGAAGGCCGGTCCGCCGAGGCCCGAAGCGTCGGCCACCGTGCCGTCCTCGCGCGGCGAAATGGGGTAGTCGTATTTCGGGCCGTAGGCGTCGCACATGGCCTGCAGCGCTTCTCGATCCCGGCCCGTTCGTGCCACGCCTTCGACGATCACCACTTCCTGGCCGTCCTCCAGGTGCACGGTGATCCGGTCGTCCGCCGCCAGGTTCCGCACCGCGCCGGAGCCGGTGCTGAACCAGAAACCGTCGGCCAGCCACACACCCCAGACGGGACGGCAGTGCGGCCTGCCGTCCGGGCGCGTGGTGGCGATCCAGTAGTCCCGCGCCTCCACCAGCCGCTGGTGCGCCCATTCCCACGGCAGCAGAGCGCCTGCCGGGGCCGGGGCACCGAACATCGCCGGAGCGGAAACGCGGGGCCGGGCCAACGCGGGATCCATGGCCGCGCAGCGTACGCCCGGTATGCCTGAACGTCCTATTGACGCTCGCAGTTAGTTTGTTGTTGTCTTGTGTTCGTTTTTGTTGAACCTTGTCTGGAGGTGGGTTGATGATTCCGGTGAAGCGCGCCCTGCTCGTGACCTTGACGCTGCTCGCGACGGCGGGTACCACGGGCGCCGCGGCGCGGGCGGCCGAACCGGCGCCGACCCCGGCGCTGGGCTGGAACTCGTGGAACACCTTCGGCTGCGACATCAACGAGCAACTCATCCGCGACACCGCAGACGCGATGGTCTCCTCCGGCATGGCCGCGGCCGGCTACGAATACGTGGTGGTCGACGACTGCTGGTTCGACCCCGAGCGCGCCGAGGACGGCTCGCTGAGAGCGCACCCGGAACGCTTCCCCAGCGGCATGAAGGCGCTCGCCGACTACATCCACGGCAAGGGCCTGAAGTTCGGCATCTACCAGGTGCCCACCGAACTGACCTGCGCCCAGCGCGGCGGCGCCTATCCGGGCGCGACCGGCAGCCTTGGCCACGAGGCGCACGACGCGCAGACCTTCGCCGACTGGGGCGTGGACTACCTCAAGTACGACTGGTGCTCCCCGGAGGGCACGCTCGACGACCAGATCGCCGGGTTCACCCTGATGCGCGACGCCCTGCGCGCCACCGGCCGTGACATCCTCTACAGCATCAACGCGAACAGCTACCACCCCGACAAGAACGGCGCGAAGTACGACTGGGGCGACATCGCCGACCAGTGGCGCACCACCGAGGACATCAAACCGGTGTGGCGCACCGGGAACCCGAACACCTACCCGATGGGCGTCACCGACATCGTCGACGTGACCGAGCCGCTGCGCGACTGGGCGGGCCCCGGGCACTGGAACGATCCCGACATGCTGGAAGTCGGCGTCTACAACGTCGAAGGCTTCCCGGGCCTGACCGACACCGAGGCCGCCGCGCACTTCAGCATGTGGGCGATGCTGGCCGCGCCGATGATCGCGGGCAACGACCTGCGGTCCATTCCGGACGGTGTGCACCGCATCCTCACCAACCGCGCGGTGCTCGCGGTGAACCAGGACGCGAAGGGCGTCGCGGCGGACCGCGTGCGCGACGACGGCGACCTCGAGGTGTGGTCCCGGCCACTCGCCGGTGGTGACGTGGCGGTGGCGTTGTTCAACCGCTCCGCGCAGACCGCGAAGATCAGCACCACCGCCGAGGAGGTCGGCGCGGACGACGGGCGGCTGCGGATGACCGACCTGTGGACCGGGCGGAAGTCCTTCAGCCGCGGGGAAATCTCGGCCGACGTCCCCTCGCACGGCGTCGTGATGCTGCGGGTCCGCAGCTGAAATGACCGAGCTGCCGGACTGGCTGCCGTCCTGGTGCGCCGATCAGCTGGGCGAGGAACCGGCCGGCGTGGTGTTCGCGGTGCGGCAGATGTCGGCGGTGTACGGACTGCGGCTGGCCGGTGGCCGGGAGGTCGTGGTGAAGGCGCGGGAGGACGACGGCCGGACCGCGTCGTGCGTCGCCGCGCAGGCGCGGCTGGCGGACCGCGGTTTCCCGTGCCCCCGGCCGCTGACGCCCGTGGTCGGCGTCGGGACGCTGGCCGTGCACGCCGAGGAGTTCCGGCCCGGCGGTGAGCCGCTGGGCGGTGACTCACCGGCGATCGCCGCCCGGTACGCGGCGGTGTTCGCCCGGCTGATGACCGGCCTGGCCGACGTGACCGTCCCGCCGCCACTGCCGAACCCGCGCTGGGTGCGGTGGGACCACGCGGATCCCGGGCTGTGGCCGTCGATCGGGTTCCTGGACGACCGGGACCAGGACCTGGTGCCCGGATACGTCGTCGACGCGGCCGCCCGCGTGCGCAAGCGGCTGCTGGCCGCCGACCTGCCGTGCGTGCTGGGCCACGGCGACTTCGAGAAGCAGAACCTCCGCTGGCGGAACGGGCGGGTGTGGGCCGTGCACGACTGGGACAGCCTGGCGTGGCAGCCCGAGGCGGCATTGGCGGGGGCGGCGTGCGGAGCGTTCACCAGTGGCTCGCCGACGACCCTCGCCACGATCGGGAGTTCCGCCGCGTTCCTGGACACCTACCAGGAGCTCCGCGGCCGCCGGTTCACCGAGGAGGAGCAGGAAATCGCTTGGGCGGCCAGCTTGTGGGTGGCCGCCCACAACGCCCGATGGGAGGCCCTGCACGGAACTCCGCCGATTTCGGTCGAGGCCGTGCGCGTGCAGGCAGCCGAACGCCTGCGCCGCGCCGGTGCCTGACCGTCCTCACGAAACGCTGCGCACCACCTCGAAAGCGCCGGTGTTCTCGCCGGACCCGTCGTGCGGCCTGGTGAACTCGGCCAGGCCGGCGACGAGCCGGGCGACATCGGCCTCCGGGCGCACCACCAGCCGCAGGAACTGATTGCTCATCCCGAGTTTGTTGCCACACTCCCGGATCAGGATGCCGTGGCGCGTGTACAGGTGGTCGCGCAGTTGCGTGCCGTCGATGCCGGCGGAAAGCTTCACCAGCAGGAAGTTCGCCTGTGACGGGAACACGGTCAGCTCGGGCATCCTGGACAGTTCCACGCCCATCAGATAGCGGTCGCGGGCGAGCAGGTAGAGGCTTTCGCAGTACTCCTCGGCGTGCTCGGCGAGCATGAAGACCACGGTTTCGGCCAGGGAGTTGAGGTTCCACTTGGGCAGGGTCCGCCGCATCTTCCCGGCCAGCGCCGGATTCCCCACCAGGTAACCGAAGCGGATGCCGTGCAGGCCGAAGTTCTTGCCCAGGCTCTTGAGCACCACCACGTTCGGGCGGATCGCCGCCTCCACCGCGATCGACGGGTTGCGCTCCTGCTCGACGAAGTCGATGAACGACTCGTCGACCACCACCAGGTCCAGATCGGCCAGCTCGTCGACGAACCGCAGCACCTCGCGGCGCGGCAGGTAGTGGCCGTCGGGGTTGTTCGGGTTGCACAGCACCGCCACCCGCGACCCGCGAGCCCGGATGAACCGGGCGTAGGCGTCGAGGTCGAGCGCGAATCCGTCCTGCTCGAGCAACGGGAACATGTCCACCCGCTTGCCGGTCTCCATCGGCTGGTCGGTCCACCGGCCGAAGGTGGGGATCGGCACGGCCAGGCTTTCGCGCACCCACAGGTGGTCGATCCAGGTGATCAGCTCGGTGGACCCGTTGGCCATCGCCAGGGTCGCCGGGTTCAGCCCCAGCACGCGGGAGAGCTGGCGGCCGATGGTCTCGGCGTCGCTGGGGTAGAACTTCAGCACCGCTTCGAGGTTGCCTGCCAGCAGGTCGAACATGGCCGGGGTCGGGAAGTACGGGTTGCACGGGATGCAGAAGTCGATCACCGGCCCGCCCTGCTCACCCGCCCGCGCCAGTTCGAAGTACGACGGACTGTGCGCGGTCTGCCCGAACAGCGACGGGTCCACCCTGTGCCGCACCTGATCACTTCCTTCCGGTGGCCGGAGCCGGTCACCGGGGAACTACGCACCACCGGCGGGAACGGTTCAGTCCACGCCGGGCACCGGCGAATTCGCGCGCGGATCGAACGTCCGGCGCCGGTGTCCGTTTTCCACTGTGCAGACCCCGGCAGACCCCGCACGATCTGGAGGCAGAATGCGACACACGCGAACGACGCGGTTCCGCCTGCGCACACTGGCCATCGCACTCGCCGTCGTGGCACTGGCCGCGCTGGTGCCCGTGGTGATCTCACTGCGCAGCGGGGACACCGCGGCCAACGCGGTCACCGCCCCCGGCCAGCTCTCCGCGGCGCAGGCCGGTACCGCGGGCCCGGTCACCGAGCTGGACAAGACCTTCCTGGTCAAGGTGCGCCAGGCCGGGCTGTGGGAGATCCCGGCGGGGAGGCTGGCGCAGACCAACGGGTCCAGCGAGGCGGTCAAGCGCGCCGGGCACCACCTGCTCGAAGGGCATTCGCGGCTGGACCAGCTGGTCCGCGAGGACGCCGAGATCCTCGGCGTCGAACTGCCCAACGAGGCGACCGCGGAACAGCAGCAGTGGGTCGACCAGCTCAACGGCCTGCGCGGCGAGGAGTTCGACCGGTTCTTCGCGAACGTGCTGCGCTCCTCGCACGGCAAGATCTTCGCCACCATCGGCGAGGTCCGCGCCGGCACGCAGAACGACCTCATCCGCAGGCACGCGCGAGAGGCGAACCAGACCGTCCTCGACCACATGGAGGTGCTCGAGGACACCGGCCTGGTCTCCGCGGAAACCCTGGCCGAAGTGGAAACCGCCGTCACCCCACCGAAATGACCCCGCGGGGCGCACCGAGGACACGAATGTGGCTTCGGGGGCGCATTCGGCTCCCCAAGCCACATTCGTGTCGTGGCCCACACCCGTCCGGCTGTGGCCACAAAGGACTGGCCGGGGTCAGATCAGGCCGAGGCGCAGGGCGTGGGCCACGGCGTGCGTGCGGTTGCGCAGGTCGAGGCGGGTCAGCAGCCCGTGCAGGATGTTCTTCACCGTCCGCTCCGAGTACGCCATCTCCGCGGCGATCTCCGCGGTGTCGCGTCCCTCGGCGAGCAGCCGCAGCACGTCGGTCTCCCGGCGGGACAGGCCGCTCAGCGTCAGGTCGCGGGGTTCGAGCACCTCGCGCTGCAGCCGCGTCACCCCTTTGAGCAGCTCGCCGAGCTGCTCGGCGGGCAGCGCGCCACGGCCCTGGTAGGCGTCGTTGATCGCGTGCAGCAGCCGCGCGGTGGTCGCCTCCTGGCGGGGCAGCAGCACCGCCAGCCCGTGCTCGACCGCGGTCAGCAGTTCGGCGGGCCGGGGGTCGTCGGCGACCAGCACCACGCGTGCCCGCGGGTCGATCCCGGCGAGCACCTCGTGCAGTTTCCGGGTGCCGTCCGGCACCGCGACGACCACGTCGGCCTGGGCGTCCACCAAGTGGACACCGGGCTTGGCCTTCAGTTCACCGGAAACCCCGGCCAGGACGAACGGATCCGCGGCGAGCACCGTGACCCGGATCGGGGACGGAACCGCGCGCAGGGCCGGTTTCCCAGGCGGAGCGGGGATTCGGCTGGTGGACAAACTCGAGGTCACCACCCTAGTCAAGCGGCTAGCACACCGGCAGACCAGGCGGAACAACCGGCAGGTTTTCGCGCCGGCCAATTCTGCCGGTTAAATGGACCGTGGTGAACGACGGACAGCGAAGCGACGAAGCGGCCTTCGGCGCGCTCCTGCTCCGCCACCGCCGTGCGGCCGGGCTCACCCAGGCCGACCTGGCGGAGAACTCGGGTGTGAGCATCCGCGCGCTGAGCGACCTGGAACGAGGGCGTGCCCTGGGAGCACAGCGGCGCTCGGCGACCGCGCTCGCCGACGCGCTCGGGCTCGTCGGCGGGGACCGGCAGGAGTTCCTCGAAGCCGCGCGGCAGGGCCGCCGCCGCACGCCGAAATCCGAGGAAGAGAACGACAGTGCGCCGTCGGTCACACTGCCCCCGTCCGTGCCGGATCTGCTCGGCCGCGAAGGCGAATTGGCGAAACTGCACCGGGAAGCGGTGTCCGACGCGGCGGGCGGCGTGGTGGTGTCCGTGGTCGGGCACCCCGGCGTCGGCAAGACGGCACTGGCGGTCACCGCGGCGCACCAGTTGCGCCCGCAGTTCCCCGACGGCGCGTTCGCGCTGGACCTGCGCGGCATGGACGAGGAGCCGACCAGCCCGCGCACCGCGCTCACCCAGTTGCTGCGCGCGCTGAACGTGCCCCCGCAGCAGATCCCGATGACCGTGCCCGAGCAGAGCGCGTTGTTCCGCTCGCTGCTCGCCGGCCGCCGCATCCTGCTGCTGCTCGACAACGCCGCCGACGAAGCGCAGGTGCGCCCGCTGCTGGCGGCCTCCCCCGGCTGCCTGACGCTGATCACCTGCCGCAGCGCGCTGGCCGGGCTGGAATCGGCGCGGTGGCTGTGGCTCGAGCCACTGGTCGACCTCGGCGCGGTCGAACTGCTCACCGCCATCGCCGGGGAAGCCAGGGTCCGCGCCGAACCGCGGGCCACCGCGGAGCTGGTGGCGTTGTGCGGAAATCTGCCGCTGGCGGTGCGGATCGCGGGCAACCGGCTGGCCAGCCGCCCGCACTGGACGATCGCCTACCTGACCACCCAGCTGCGCAACGAGCGCACGCGGCTGAGTTCGCTGTCGGCGGGCGATCTGCAAGTGCGTTCGGCCTTCGAGATGTCACATCGGCGCCTCTCCCCCGCCGCCCGCCTGGTCTTCCGCAGGCTCGCGATCGTGCCGGGCCCGGACTTCGGCAGCGAACTGGCCGCGGTCGCCACCGGCATGGCCGAGGCCGACGTGCAGATCCACGCCGACGAACTGGTCGACGCCAACCTGCTGCAGGCGGCCGCCGCGCCGGGCCGGTACCAGTTCCACGACCTCATCCGGATCTTCGCGGTGGAACGCCTGGAAGCCGAGGAGAAACCCGGCGACCGCGATCGCCACCGGCGCACCGTGCTCGACCACCTGCTGCACACCGCGACCGAGGCCGGGCGCGCCTTCATGCCGGACGCGCTGGTCGCGCCGACCCACGCCGCGCGCCGGTTCGACACGCGCGAAGGCGCGGGCGCCTGGCTGGACCTGGAAGCGGGCAACTGGCTCGCGGCCCACCGCGAAGCGCCGGGGGAAGGCCTGCACCGCGAGGTGGTCGACCTCGCGCGCGCCCTGCACTGGTACTCCGACGGCCGGACCCAGCAACGGCCGTGGGACGAGATCTTCCAGCGCGGCGTGGATTCCGCCCGCGCGCTGCGCAACCAGCTGGACGAGGCGGTGCTGCTGAACTTCGTCGGCTGGGCGCGGTACTTCTGCTTCGGCGACAACGACGGCGGACTGTCCGCGCACAACGAGGCGCTGGCGGTGGCCATCGAAATCGGCGACAAGGCCGAGCAGGCGTGGGCGCTGGGCTACCGGGGCTCGGTGCTGATGCGGCTGGGCAGGCTGGACGAAGCGCTCGAGAGCGTGCGCCGCGCGGTCGAGCTGTCCGAAGCGCTCGGTTTCTGGACCGGCGAAGGCACCATCCGCAACGCGCTCGGGCGCATCCTGCGGGTCCACGGCAAGCACGAGGAATCGCTCGTCGTGCACCGCGGAGTCCTCGCCGACGCCGACACCAGGCAGGCCGAAGCCAACCCGGACACCCGGCGGTTCCTGCGCTCGGTCACCCTGCTCGACATCGGCGGCACGCTGCTGGCCATGCGCGACTGGCAGGGGGCGGCGAGAACGCTGCGCGAGGCGCGGGGTTACTTCGAGGAGTCCGGCTTCCGCATCGAGGAGGCCGACACCGCGCTGCACGAGGGCATCGCCCGCCGCGAGGCCGGCGAGTACGACCTGGCCCGCGAGTGCTTCACGCTGGCGCTGAGCGTGTTCACCGGGGTGGCGAACCGCTGGAAGCGCGCGAACACCCTGGCCGAGCTGATCACCATGCTGGAGCTGACGGGCGATCCCACGGCGGACGAGTACCGGGCGGGCGCGCTCGCGCTGTGTGCCGAGCTCAAGACCGGTGCGGCGGCCGAGCTGGCCGCCCGGCTGCGGCACGAAACCAGCCCGCAGGGGTGAGTGGGCAGCACCCGGTGTCGGATCGGGCAGCACCGGCCGCACCCGGCTGAACCCGGGCGCCATCTCCGGTTGACTCGCGGGGAAACGACACGGTCGATCTCAGGGAGCCCCAACGGTGGCCGAGGAAGAACCAGTTGCTGCGCAGCGGCTGATGCCCACCCAGGCGACGGTCGTCGCGCTCGCCGCCCGCGTGGAGGGACTCCGGGAGCAGGTGGCTTCCGGCGATCTCGCGGTGGACCCCGCGATCGGCGAGGAGATCCGCAAGATGCTCACCGAGCAGATGGACCAGGTCGAGGTGTGGCTGCGCCGGTCCATCGACCTGTCCCGGCAGGCGCCGCTCGGGCAGAACCCGGTCGCCGAGGCGATGGCGGGCAAGTTCCAGCAGCGGGCCGGTGACGCCGACTCCGCCCTCGCCGGCGTCCTGGTCCCCTACCGCGAACTGCTGGCCAAGGCCCACGAGACGGTGGGCGTGGCGATGCAGCGCTACGGCGACTTCGAAGGTCACTCGACCAACCTGCTCCGCAACGCGAACGGGGAGACCAACGCGTGAACGACGACCAGCCGGACCCCGCCGACCTCGCGCTGACGCAGACGCAGAACTGGCGCTCACGCAGCCACCGCGAGCTGTACGAGTCGGTCCACCTGAACAACGACCCCGGCCAGGTCGGCCAGCTCGGCCAGGAGTGGACCGGCATCGGCGCGGAGATGAACGAGCACTCGCGCCGCATGGGCGAGCGCATCCGCTCCACCGAGAGCGGCTGGCGCGGCAACGGCGCGGACTCGGCCAGGGAGTCGGTGCTGGAGCTGGTGCAGTGGTCCGGCAACGCCGCGACCACCGCCGAGGAGGTCGGCCGCCGCATCGGTGAGCAGGGCCGGATCATGGAGAACGCCCGCTCCGCGATGCCCGAGCCGGTGGAGTTCGACTGGCAGGCGATGGTCACCAACGGCTTCGCCACCGGCGGGCTGGCCGGGTTCGCCGCCGCCGTGCAGGACGTGCGGGTCAAGAGCGACCAGGCCAACGCCGCGCACGAGCAGGCCGTCACGGTGATGTCGCAGATGGAGACCGCTTCGCGAGAGGTCGACTCCGGCACGCCGCGGTTCGTGGCGCCGGTGACCAAGGCGACGCCGATGATGGCGGTCAGCCGTTCGATGAACGCGGTCGAGGACATGGACGCCGCCGGTGGTGGCGGGGGCGCGGGCGGCGGTGCCGGTGCGCCCGGCGGCCCGAACAGCCAGCAGGAGGCGCTGCAGCGGGCCCAGCAGGGCACCTCGCCCCTCCAGCCGTTCCAGACCGGCCAGCCGCTGGCCGACACCACCACCACCACGGCGGGCTTCACCGGTCCCGGCGGGCCCGGTGGCTCGCCCCAGATGCCCGGGATGCCGAACGTGGGCACCCCCGCGGCGGCGAGCCTGGCCGGCGGCGGTGGCCCCGGTGGCGGCCCGGGCGCGCCCGGCATGCCGCAGATGCCGGGTGGCATGCCCGGCGGTATCCCGGGTGGTATTCCCGGTGGCGGCGGTCCCGGTGGTGCCGGGTTCGCCCCCAACTCGATGCCGCGCCAGGACACCACCCGCGCGCAGAACGCCCCCAGCTTCACCATGCCGAACACCCCGGGTGGCGGTGCGCCCGACATGGGCACCAACCCCAGCGGCTTCCGCGGTGGCACGCCGCCGCAGAGCACGCCCCCGAACTTCTCCATGCCGAACCTGCCCGGCGGCGGCAAGAGCGGCGGTGGCGGCGGGGTCGAGGACACCATCCGCCAGAACCGCTACCAGCCACCGCCCAAGATGCCCGACTACCAGGGCCCCGGCGGCACCCAGTACGGCGGCGGCACCGGTCCCAACCCGGGCCCCGGCGGCGTGAACCGCCCCGGTGTGAACCCCCCGCAGGTCCCGCGCTTCACCATGCCCCCCGGCCCGGGTGTCGGCGGCATGGGCGGCTTCGGCGGAGGCGGAGGCGGCGGCGCGGCCGGTGGCTTCGGCCCGGGCAGCGGTGGTGGCGGTGCCGGTGCCGGTGGTGCCGGGTTCGGCCCGGGTGGCGGCGGCTCGGGTGCCGCCGGTGGCGGTTACGGCCCGCAGGGTCCCGGCGCCTCGACCGGCGCGGGCACCGGTGGCCGGATGCCCGCCGAAGGCTTCGGCCCGCGCGGCACCGCCGCCGGGCCGGGCGCGGCGGGCATGGGTGGCGCGATGGGCGGCGGCATGGGTGCCGCCGGCGGTCGTGGCCAGGGCGAAGAGGACAAGGAACGGCGCTCGGCCGCCTACATCCAGGGCGAGGAGATCTTCCAGGTGCCGGGTGAGGACCTGCCGCCGCCGGTGATCGGCGCCCGCAAGAAGAAGCCGGAGCAACCGTGAACACCCCTGACTTCGTGCTCTCCGCGCACGAGTTCGACATCGTGTGGGGCGAGCTGGACCTCGGCCGGATGCCGTACCCGCTGGACGTGCCGAGCACCGGGCGCACGCTCGAGCAGCGCGCGCAGCTGGCCGCCGAGGTCTACCGCGAACTCGGCGACCGCGGGCTCGCCCGTGGCCAGCGGGTGGACGCGGACCTGGAGGCGCTGCTGCTCGTGCTCGCGCACTACGACGTGGCCGTGGACGCCATCGGGCACATCGGCTACCCGGTGCGCGCGCTGGCCGCCGCGCGCGGCGCCAACGCGGTGCTGGCCGTGCTGGCCGGTGGTGAACTGTGGTTGCGGGAAATCCGGCCGACCGCGCTCGCCCGGTCCATCGTGGAGGTGCTGCCGGACGGCAACGCCGGTCCCGGGCAGGCCATGTCCCTGCCGTACCAGGCACTCGCCGAAGCGGCCGAGCCGCAGGAGGACGAGGACGACCCGTACGGCGGCGACCTCGACGAGCGGATCGTGCTCAGCCGGGCGGGGATGTCCCGGAACGACGCCGGTGCGCTGCTGGAGCTGGCGAACAACCGGCGCGCCGGTGGTCAGCTCGGCGTGACCATCGGCGGCAGGCGCACCGAGCGGCTGCCCACGCTGGTCACCTGGTTCGACACGCACCAGGGCCGCTACCTGATGGTGCGCGAGGACTCGTGGCTGAGCATCGCGCCCGCCGACAACGAACGCATCGAGCAGCGGGTGGCCACAGTGCTGGCCGGCGCGCGCTGAGGGGAGGGGCAACCATGGCCTACGAGGTCGAGCCCGAGGATCTGATCGCACACGCGAGTCACCTCGACGGCATCACCGATCGGCTGAACACCGCGCTGGACGCCGCGCACACGGTGAGCATGGACGACAGCGCCTACGGGCTGCTCTGCTCGTTCCTGCCGCCGATCGTGAACCCGATGGAGGAGAAGGGGATCGAGGCGCTCAACGCCGCGGTGGAAGGGGTCACCACCACCGCGGGCAACGTGCGCACCGCCGCCGACTCCTACCGCGAGACCGACCGCTCGCACGTCAAGCCGCTCACCCAGTTCCGCCAGGACGCCGAAGCTACGAAGGTGGTACAGCTGCCATGACCAACGGACTCGGGGCCATCGGCCGCGACCCCGCCGAGGTGGAGGCCCGCATCGACCAGTGGGCACAGGGCTTCGCCGACAAGGCCCAGCGCTACCAGGCGGCCCAGGCGCAGGTGGAGCAGATCCGGACCAGCGCGAGCAGCCCGGACGGCACCGTGCGGGTGACCGTGCGCGCCGACGGCAGCGTCACCGACCTGCAGTTCAGCGAGCGCATCCGGCAGATCGCGCCGTCGGAGCTCTCCGCGATGGTCCTGCGCACGATGCAGGCCGCGCAGTCCCAGGTGGTCGGCCAGGTCGGGGAGACCATGCAGGCCGAACTCGGGGACGAGGACCAGCAGACCCGGTCGCTGATGATGGAGGAACTGCGGTCGCGGTTCCCCGAGCCGGAGCCCGAGGGCGAAGAGGCGGCCGGGGCGGTGTCCGAGAAGTGGGACTACGACGACAGCGACGACACCCCGCCGCCGCCCCCACCGGCTGCTACTCCGCCGCCCGCGCCACCGGCACCGCCGGTCCCGCCCGCGCCGCCCGCTGCGGGGCCGACCCGGCGGCCGAACCGCCGCCCGGAGGACGGCGACGACGACATGGACCCTGATTTCGACCCGCTGCGTGACTGACTGAGCAGCGACTGAGCTGAGGGGGCGGGGGAACGCCGTGGGCAATCCGCTGGTAGCCGAGGTCAAGGACTCGACGACAGCCATCTCGGGCATGCCGTTGCTGGAGTCGATCAGTGAGACCAGCAAGGCGATCGAGAGTGGTGACTGGGCCGCGGGGGTGCTGGGGGCGGCGGGGGCCGCGCTGGATGCGCTCGGGATGGCGATGGATCCGTTCGGGGCGATCCTGGCCAACGGGGTCGGCTGGCTGATCGAGCACGTGGGCCCGTTGTCGGATGCGCTGGACGCGTTGACGGGGAGTCCGGATGTGATCAAGTCGCATGCGGACACGTGGAAGAACGTCGGCACCGAACTGTCGTCGATCAGTGCGGATCTGGCGAAGATGATCGCTGAGGACACCGCGTCGTGGACGGGTCCGGCCGGGGATGCCTACCGCACCCGGGGTGCGGACACCGCGACGCTGCTTGCGGCCGCGCAGACCGCGGCCGAGGGCGCTTCCAGCGGGATCGGCACGGCGGGTGAGGTGGTCGGCGCGGTCCGCTCGCTGGTGCGTGACATCATCGCCGAGCTGGTCGGGCACATGATCAGCTGGGCGTTGCAGGTGCTGTTCACCCTGGGGATCGGTTTGGCGTGGGTGGTGCCGCAGGTGGTCGCCGCGGTGGCCAAGACCGCGGCCAAGATCGCCGACATCACCAAGAAGCTGGTCCAGGCCTTGAGCAAGCTCTCCCCGCTGCTCAAGAAACTCGGTGACTCCTTCGGCGACGCCACCAAGGCGTTGAAGAACATCAAAGAGGGCGCCCCGCCCAAGCCCGACACCGTGCGCTCCGGGGGCGGGGACACCACCCCCAGCGGAGCCACCCCCACCCCCAACCCCCCACCCGGCCAAAGCAACGGCGGAGGCGGCGGGACCACGCCCAGTGGGGCCAAACCCGACACCCCACCACCAGCCGCGAACACCCCACCCAGCCCCAGCACACCGGATCCCACGCCGACACCCAGCCCCAACCTGGGCGGAACGACTCCACCCAGCACCACGCCCAGCGGCAACAAGCCCGACAAGCCGAACGACCGCTCCACCGGCGCCGGCGATCGCAACTGCAAGTCGGACCCGGTGGACATCGCCACCGGCGAGGTCGTCATCGAGCAGACCGACCTCGATCTCGGCGACCTCGTGCTGCGGCGCACGCACGTCTCCTCCTACCGCGCCGGCCGCTGGTTCGGTCCGTCGTGGACGTCCACTGTGGACCAGCGCATCGAGGTCGACGAGGAGCACGTCTGCTACTTCTCCCCCGACGGCATGGTGCTGGTCTACCCGCACGCCGAGGACCCGGTCGACCCGCTGGCCGGGCCCCGCTGGCCGCTGGCCCACACCGAGCAGGGCTACACCCTCATCACCGCCGCGGAGACCCTGCACTTCTCCGGCCCCGGCCGCACCCTGCCCCTGCGCGCCATCGAGGGTGACCTGCGCACCGAGGTCTTCTACGACGACTTCGGCGCCCCTGCCCTGCTCCAGCGCGCCGACGGCGTCCGCGTCGGCCTGCGCGTCGAGGACGGTCGCGTCACCGAACTCACCGTGCTCGGCAACGACCACACCCCCGACGTCACCGTGCGGCGTTTCGCCTACGACGAGCGGCGCAACCTCGCCGACGTGCTCAACTCCTCCGGTCAGCCGCAGCACTTCGACTACGACGCGCACGCCCGCGTCATCGGCTGGCAGGACCGCAACGGCGTCTGGTACCGCTACGTCTACGACGCCGAAGGCCGCTGCGTGCGCACCGTCGGCGACGGCGCCTACCTCGACGGCGCCTTCGAGTACGGCGATGGCGTCACCACCCACACCGATTCCCTCGGCCACCGCACGGTTTTCGAACTCGACGAGAACCACCGCACCACCGCCGAAACCGACCCGCTCGGCCACACCACCCGCTTCACCTGGGACGAGCACGGGCACCTGCGCAGCCGCACCGATCCGCTGGGCCGCACCACGCGGTTCCAGCACGACCGCTTCGGCACGCCGACCGAGGTCGTCCGGCCCGACGGCAGCACCGCCCACCTCGCCCACCACGACGGCGTGCTGACTTCGGTGACCGTCCGCGGCGAGCACCGGATCTGGCACCGCCACTACGCCTCCGGCGCCCCGGACCCGCTGTCCGAGCCGGTCGGCACGTCGACCGGACTGCCGCTGCACACGGCCGAAGACCGCACCCCGCCGGGTTCCGCGGTCGAGCACGACCAGTTCGGCAGGCCGCGCGCGATCCCCGAGGTCGGCGGCGGGCACGTCCTGCTCGGCTGGACCATCGAAGGACGGCGTGCCTCCCGCACCGGCGTCCGCCACGAACGCGCGATCTGGCGCTACGACGGCGAAGGCAACGAGACCGAGCACACCGACGAACTCGGCCGCACCACCCGGCGCGAGTACGGCGCCTTCGGCCTGCTGGCCGCGGTCACCGATCCGGCGGGCGGGCGCACCACCTACGGCTACGACACCGAACTGCGGCTCACCTCGGTCACCGATCCCGAGGGGCGCACCTGGACCTACCGCTACGACCCGGTGGGCAGGCTGGCCGGGCAGACCGACTTCGACGGCCGCACGCGCACCTACACCTACGACGCCGCCGGGCAGCTCACGCTCGCCACCGAGCCGACCGGCCAGGTACTCGAATACCGCTACGACCTGCTCGGCAACCTCGTCGAGGTCCGCGGTCCCGAGGGCATCACCGCCTACGCCTACGACCCGGTCGGCGAGGTCGTCCGGATCACCTCCGCCGGGTCCGCAGTGGAATTCGAGCGGGACGAGTACGGCCGGGTGGTCCGCGAGACCGTCGACGGCCGCACGGTCACCTTCGCCTACGATCACAACACCGTCCGCCGCCGCACTCCGTCCGGGGTGGACAGTGAATGGACCTTCGACGACGAGGACCGCCCGAGCGCGCTGACCAGCGCCGGGCACGTGGTGCGCTACCGCCACGACCCGGACGGCCGCGCGGTGGCCCGCGAGGTCGACGGGTTCAGCGTGCTGGAGCAGGCGTTCGGTCCCGGCGGGCGGCTCACCACGCAGCAGCTCAGCGCCGGGGCGGCCCCGGTCCAGCGGCGGATCTTCGAGTACCTCGCCGACGGCAAACTCGCCGCGCTGCAGGACGAGATCGGCGGGCGCACCGCCTTCACCAGGGACAACGCGGCACGCATCACCTCGGTCACCGCCGCGCACGGCCGCGAGGAGCTGCGCTACGACCGCGCGGGCAACCTCGTCACCTGGTCCGGCGGCGCGGGCGTCACCTTCGACCACGACCACCTCGGCAGGCGCGTCCGCCGCCGCGAGACCCACCCGCGGGGCGAGCGGGTGTGGCACTACGGCTGGACCGGCGACCGCCTCACCACGCTGACCACGCCCGAGGGCCACCAGTGGCGCTACCACTACGACCCGCTCGGCAGGCGGACCGCCAAGCACCGCCTGCTGCCCGACGGCAGGCCCGCCGAGACCACCTGGTTCGTCTGGGACGGCGCCACGCTCATCGAGCAGATCCGCGTCGACGCCGACGGCACCCGGCACAGCACCACCTGGAACCACCTGCCGGGCACCGCCACCCCGGTCACCCAGCTCGACCGCGGCCCGGCCGGGGAACGCTTCCACTCGATCGTCACCGACCCGGTCGGCACGCCGACCGAGCTGGTCGACGAGCGCGGGCAGCTCGCCTGGCACAGCCGCCGGACGCTCTGGGGCCACGAACTGCCGTCGTCGGCGGCGCGGGCCACCACCCCGCTGCGCTTCCCCGGCCAGTACGCCGACCTCGAGTCCGGCCTGCACTACAACGTCTTCCGCTACTACGACCCGGCGTCGGCGCGGTACCTCAGCCAGGACCCGCTGGGCCTGGCCGCCGGGCCGAACCCGTTCGCCTACGTCGGCGACCCGTACGCCGACACCGACGTGCTCGGCCTGGTGTGCACCCGCAGCCAGGACCCGGACCGCGCCCCCACCACGCCGAACTCGACCCACAACGCGGGCAACACCGGCGGCAGCGCGGCGCCGCCGAACCGGCCGGTGCCGCCGGGCTTCAAGAACCCGCTCAAGGGCCCGACGGCCGACGAACTGGCGAACCTCGGCAGGCACTGGCACTCGCAGGTCTGGATGAAGCCGGGCAACCACGCCTCCACCAAGGCCTACCTGGACAGCCTGCCGCCGTACACCAAGATCGGCCTGGACCACCACGGGATCAAGCTCGGCCCGGGGTTCCAGCAGTACGACCCGGTGGTCAAGATGGACGGTCGCAAACCCACCAGCTACAACGACTTCGTCACCAGCGTGACCGCGCCCGGCGGCGACGGCGGCAAGAGCGCGGCGGCCGACCTGAACGACTGGGCAAAGGGGCGCAAGGACTTCGCCGATCTGCCGCCGCACGTCAAGGACATGGCCACGATCACCCACTTCGCCGAGGTCGGCCGCGGCTACTCCTACGACGTGGCCAAGTTCGACCAGAAGATGTCCGACATCTCCAGGATGACCCCGGACGCGGCCGCCGCGGAGTGGAAGCGGATGAGCGAGTGGTTCCCGCCGAAGCTGACCTACGCCCAGGACAGCACCGGCGCGGCGGGCAACTTCACGCCGTGAACGGCTCGGCGCCCGCCATCAGCCCGACCATGCCGGAGACCAGCCGCATCTGCTCGACCGTGCGGATGTCGGCTTCCACCAGGCGCGGCGAGCAGACCAGCACCGCGACCGCCTGAGCCCGCGACAACGCGACGTTCAGGCGGTTGCGGGAGAGCAGGAAGTCCAGGCCGCGCGGCAGGTCCACCGCGGACGACGAGGTCATCGTGGTGATCACCACCGGTGCCTCCTGGCCCTGGAACCGGTCCACCGTGCCCACCCGCACCCCGGGGAAACCGGCCCGCTCGAGCGCGCGGCCGACCACCCGCGCCTGCAGGTTGTAGGGCGCCACCACCAGGATGTCGCCGTCGTCCAGCGGCCGGACCCGGTCGTGGTCGGTCCACTTGCGACCGTGCAGGGCCCGCACGATCGCGGTCACCTCGGCGGCTTCCTCCACCGAGCGCGTGGTGTTGCCCCGGTGGTCCACTTCGGACAGGTAGAGCCCGGCGGGGACGCCGTCGATGCCCCGGTCCGCGGCGGTCGGGTGCGCGTGCAGCCTGCCCGCGTAGGACAGCCGTGAGACCGGCTCGCAGACCGCCGGGTGCATCCGCCTGGACTGGTCGAGGAAGTAGCCCAGTTCCGGCGGGATGACGTCGGCCTCGCCGATCAGGTGCCCGAGCGCCGAGGCTTCCGCGCCCGCCGGGTGCGTGCCCTGCACCACCTGCGGCAACTGCTGCGGATCACCCAGCAGCACCAGATTCTTCGTGCACATCGAGACCGCGAGCGCGTCGGCGAGCGCGAACTGCCCGGCCTCGTCCACGATCAGCACGTCGAACGGCTCGGCGCGCAAGTCGGCGCTGGCGAAGTTCCAGGCTGTCCCGCCGACGAGGTGCCCGGTGTCGTGCTCGGTGCGCCACTTCGCCAGTTCCTTGTTGCCCTTCGGCTGCTCCCACAACGATTTCGGGTCCGGGACCTTGCGCGCACGCTTGGCGCAGGGCAGCTCCGGCGCGTTCGCCATGGCCGCGCTGAGCACGTTCTCCACGGCCTTGTGGCTGTTCGAGGTGACTCCGACGGTTTTCCCGGCCTTCACCAGGTGCGCGATCAGCTTGCCCGCCAGGTAGGTCTTGCCCGCGCCGGGCGGCCCCTGCACGGCCAGCGCCGAGCCGTCGAGCGCGTCCACCGCCTCGATCACCGTGCGGACCAGGTCCTCACCGGACTCCGGCAGCTTCTTGCCCTGGCGCAGCCGGGGCGGCAGGCGGCGCAGCAGGTCGACGCCCGGGTGTGGCGGCAGTTCCGGCAGCCTGCCGACCACCAGTTCGGCCAGGTCGGCCACCGCCTCGTCCTTCGGCGTGGGCCGGACCGGTTCCCCGGGCAGCACGGCGAGCGGGCGGGCGTCGGTGGTCTCGTCGACCTTGCTGCTCTCCTGGATCGTCAGCTCCTCGGCCGAGGCGGCGATCACCTCGGCCTTCCTGGCCTCCGAGCCGTAGCGCAGGCGCACCTTGTCACCGATGGTGAACGGGTGCGGGTGCTCGGGGTCGGTGGCGATGGTCAGCGACCGCTTCGCGGTGCGGGCGCGGCCGGTCGGCGGCACCCACTCCCCCGCGTGCACCGACACCGGCACCGCGCAGCTGGTGTCCACCTCGAGCTCGGCCAGCGGCGCGGCGAGCTGGCGGAAGTGCTCCCACCAGGCCGGGTTCGTCTCGCGGCGGTGATAGCCCACCGACGCGGCGAGCAGTGCCTTCGCGCGGTCGGACTCGGTGAAGTCCACCGGGTCCGCGGGCAGGCCGTCGAGCAGCGGATCGACCAGCGCGGCCAGCCGCGCCGCGCGCTCGGCCCGGCGCTGCGCGGCGACCTCGTCGGCGGTGTCCTGCAGCAGCGCGTCCTCACCGGACTCGTCCGGCAGCGGTTCGATCCCGGCCTTCTCGCGGATCTGGTGCAGGAACTCGAACAACCGCAGGGTGGACACGCAGTCGTACTCGTTGTAGTCACTGATCCCGCGCAGCACCTCGGCCGCCTGCTCGGGTTCGCCGAGCTGCGAAAGCGTCAGGTACTCCTCGTAGGCTTCGATGCTCGACACCGCTGTCTTGACCTCGCCGTCGCGTGCCTCCGGCATGTACAGCGGTTCGAGGTACTTGATCGAGTACGAGCGCTGTGAGACCAGCAAAGCCTTGCGCACCACCGCGTACAGGTCGATGAGCACGCCGCCGCGCAGGAGGTCGTCGACCTGTTCCTCGCGGGTGCCGTGCAGTGCGGCGAGCTGCTTGAGCGCGGTGACCTCGTAGGGCGCGTAGTGGTAGACGTGCGCGCCGGGGTGGGCGGCCAGTCGTTCCATGGTGAAGTCGACGAACCGCTCGAAGGCCCGCTTCTCCTCCGCCCGGGAGTGCGCCCAGAACGGGGTGAACCGCTGGCCGCCGTCGGTGGTGACCGCGCCGAACAGGTACTCCAGCCCGCTGCCGCCAAGGGCGTAGGGATCGCCCTCCATGTCGAAGAAGACGTCGCCGGGGCTGGCCTGCGGCAGCGCGGCGAGCGGCTCCGGATCGATGATCTCGTAGCTGACCTCGCCGGTCTCGTCTTGCCGGACCTGGATCTTCGCCTGGGCACGAAGCGTGGTGAAGCTGGCCTCGGACAGCTCGCGGGGCCGGTCCTCCGGCTCGGCGGTGGCCAGCGCGTCGATCGTGCCGAGCCCGGCCTCGGCCAGCTTGCGCCGCTGGTCACTGCGCATGCCTGCGACCAGCGAAAGGTCGCGATCGGACTCTCGGCCGGACGCGCAGTGGTCGGCGAAACCGCAGCTCGCGCACCCGGGCCGGGGGTCGGCCCAGAGTTGTACAGGCAGCTGCGCGGGCCGGGCGAGCAGGCGTTCCCGCAGCCGCCGGAGCAGCGGCAAGAAGTCGTCGACGCGCAGGGTGCGAGTGCTGCCGTCGCCGAGCAGGAGGTGCATGTGCGGCCCGGCGGGCCAGCCGGCGCTGCGCAGCGCGTCGGCGTAGGCGGTGAGCTGGAGCACGGCCGCGGGGCGGGCGTGGCGGGCCAGCTTCGTGTCGTAGACCTCGTAGCGGCCCTGGTCGTCGCGCAGCAGGAAGTCGGCCCGGCCGGTGAACTCGCCGTCGTCGAAGACCGCCTGGTAGATCACCGGGGCGCCGGACCACAGCGCGACGGCGGTGTCGGACACCGCGGTGGCGTGGTCGGTGTGCTCGATCTCGACCACCGCGTGCTTCTCGCCGCGGAAGCGGTCGAGCGTGGCCTCCTCGTGCGCGCGGCCGTGCTTGACCGCGAGCTGGTCGGCGCCGTTGCCCGGGCGGGGCGCGCCGGGCAGGCCCGCGGCGAGTGCCTGCTTGAGCACGCTGCGGTGTTCGCACTCGAGCAGGTCGGCGAGATCGGATGGGGTGTACATCGCCGGGCAGTCTCCCCCGCCGCCCGGCCGCTTCCGGCGACCGACACGCCGCCTGGTGACAGATGTCCATTGTGGGCCGGGGCCGGGAACCGCTATCCATCCCGCATGAGACTTCGACATTCGCTGGCCGCGCTGCTCCCGGTGGCCGCCCTGCTGGTGCTGCCGGGCACGGCCACGGCCGCCGACGCCGACCTGGCCGCGCGCTGGGCACCCATCCACTACCAGGACACCGACTCGTCCGACGCCGACGCCGACTACCTCTCCGCCATCGACTACGACGGCAACTGGGACGGCCTGGACAACTGGGAGCACCAGGACGACTCGGCGGCCCGCCTGACCGGCGCGGTGTACTACTCGGTGACCGAGACCTCGACGCACTGGTTCCTGGTCTACGGCTTCTTCCACCCGCGCGACTGGGACGACCAGCCGGACCCGCTCAGCCGGAACACGCACGAGAACGACATGGAGGGCGTGCTGCTGACCGTGCGCAAGGACGGCAGCACCTACGGCAAGGCCGAGGCGATGATCACCATCGCGCACAGCGACTTCTACTCGTACGTGCCCGCGGGCAGCCCGTACACCGGGGGCCGCGAGTCGGTCGACGCGGTGTTGCCCATGCAGACCCACAACGGTGTGGCGCACCCGACCACGCGGCAGGAAGCGAAGGGCCACGGCTGCTACGCCGGCAACGGCACCACCTTCCCCGGCGGCGATGGTGTCGTCTACTACCCAGGCACGACGGGCGAAGCCCCCTCCGGCGGCAACGACCGTTCGGTGTCCTATCGCCTGGTGAACATCTTCGCCACCGGCGGCCTGTGGTCCCACCGCGCGGACAGCGCCACCTTCGCCACCTGGGGCACCTTCCGCGGGGACAACGGCAAGGACAACGCCGCCAACCCACCCTGGGGCTGGGACGACGCCAATGACGGGGATGACCTCCCGCGCGGCATGTTCACCTCGCACCCGGCTTACCTGGTGTCGCAGTACTTCGCGAACGAGGGCAGCTTCAGCCAGGCGTACCTGAACAACCCTTACGAGTCCTGACCTGCGGTGATGTCGTGCCTGCCCCCTGCCTACGGACCCGCTGGAGGGACGCGCTAAGCTCTTCCCCATCACCTCCCGCGGGACGGTGACAGCCGGGCTGTGGCGCAGTTTGGTAGCGCACTTGACTGGGGGTCAAGGGGTCGCAGGTTCAAATCCTGTCAGCCCGACCGGTAGCGGAAGCCCGCTGACCACGGACAGATGTCCAGGTCAGCGGGCTTTTTGTGCCAAGCTTCTCGCGAGTTCAAAGCGGCATTTTGAAGTCGCCTCTGGACCAACCTTGGACCACTGTCCAGACGGGGCGCCGTCTCCAGAGTTGTTTCTTCCTTGCTCGAGGTCGGCGCTTCCAAGGCCCACACAGGTCTAGTACCCGCGCGGAAGCTGCGGAACGAAGAAGTGATGTCTTCGCCGGGTGAGCGAATCTCCGGGGTGGCCCGGGCATGTGCACGGGTTCCCGCATGACTACCGCCAGCACCTCGCCGGATGGATGGTCGACTGCCGAGGACGCCGTGGTCGAGGCGATCCTGAACGCTCTCGGGCACCCGGTCGACGCGGCTCACAGGTTGCACACTTTCCGGACCAGGCGTGACAGAACCAGGACCAGCCACGCTTCGCGGCCGTCAGCCTGACCCTCGGGGTGCTAGAGGCGCCGACACACCCGCACTCGGCCCTGGACTGCCTGTACGCAGCCCGCGCCGACTACCGCGCCCTGAACATCACTGGCTTGCAAGTGTGCACGCTGCGACACCTGGGGCAGCTCCTGCTGTCGGTGAACCGGCCACACACCGCGCTGGAACGGCTCACCGAAGCCACCGCGCTCCTCGACCTCACCGCCCCCGCTGAAGCCACGGAGGCGGCCGCGGACGTCTTGCTGTTGCATGGTTACACCCACACCACACTCGGCCGGCCCGACCAGGCCCGCCGCTGGTTCACCCGCGCTGAGCAAGCGTTGACCCACCTCGGCGACCCCCGGGCGCCCTTGCTGAGCGCGGCACTGCTTACCCGGAAGGCCACCCTGCCGCCACCTTGCTTCTTGGAGCTGGCCGGGCCACCCGATCTGCCCACCCTCGCCCACAGCCTCCCCATAACCGGCGCCGGCTCGGAGGCATCGTCATGCTGCCGACCCGGATCCTGCCCCACCTGACCGACGAGGCGACGACCGCCCTGTCTGGGCCCTGTAACCAGTGACCACGCTCAGCGCCGCATCTACACAGCCTCGCCACCTACGGCCCCTCAGCGCCTCCTCGACGGTCAATACCCGCAAAGCACTCGAACAACGTTCCGCTGTGTATCGTCGCAAGTCACGAAGTCTCTTCCCGCGCGAGCGAGGGTGGTCCGGTCTACCGGCACAAGCTCCAGCTGGAGTTGAAGTCTTCCCCGCGCGAGCGGGGGTGGTCCGCCGCCGCGCCGTGGTGGGTGATGAGTAAGCGGGTCTTCCCCGCGAGCGGCGCGTGGGTCGTCGGGGTCGGCGTGGTGCAGGGGCGGGGTAACCAGGCAGATGTCGCCTGTCTGGCTGATCTGGCGCAAGGTGACCGGCGAGGCAGTGCGTAGGCGCCCCAGGTGCGACGCCGGACTGACCGACCTCACCGTCGTCACCTAGTAGGACGCCCGCCACGAGACCCTCAACGAAACCACCCGCGCCGAGATCACCACCGCCATGCGCGACTGGCTCCGCACCCACCACCTGACCCCGGGCCCGTCCCGGTCGTGCGGGACTACGCCGGGTTCTCCGCGACAGCGAGGTAGTCCGTGTAGATCTGCGGCGAGCCCGAGAACGAGGCGAGCTGCTTCCACTCCTCGTACATCTGCTTGGTGTCGCGGTGGGCGGCCGCGAACTCCGCGGCCTCGCCGGTGGCGATGTCGGGCTCGGGGTAGAAGACGTCCAGCGCGTCCAGGCTCGCGATCTCCATCATCATCACGTACTGGTCGAGGCGGTTGCCCCGCTCGCCCTTGAGCACGTGGAACCGCCAGTCCGGGTAGTCGTCGATCCGGTGGTGGTTCTCGGCGATGAAGCGGTCGAACATCTCCTCGGTCACACCGGCGCGCAACGCCAGGTTGTGGATCCCGACAACCCGGGCGACGGGATCCTCCCCCGGGCGGTCACGGTAGCGGGGGCCGGGCGTGACCGTGCTCCGCGGATTGTCGGCCAGCAGCCGGTAGTCGGTGAACAACGTCGGCAGCTCACCGAACGTACCCAGCCGCCGCCATCGCGCCAGCACAGCCCCCGCCTCCGGGTGCCGCGCCCAGAAGAGCCGGGCCAGCTCGGTCTGCTCGCCCTGGGCTGTGACGTAGCGGTCGCGTTGCTCGGCGCTCTCGATCTCGTACAACATCAGGTACTGCCCGGTCCGCTCTCCGCGCAACCCACGCAGCAGAGTCCACCGCCACCCTGGGTACAAGGGCAGGTGAACGCCTTCACCACGCACGAAGGTCTCGAACTCTTCCGGCGTAACACCAGCCTCTGTGTCGATGGCGATGTACTGGAAGGTGAACACCGACAAGCGTCCCATTGGGCATCCAATCCTCGGGCCGGGAACGGGATCGCGCATCCGACAGCACGACTCCCCGCACCACATCCTGCCCGCTCCAGAGCAACGAGGGCCGCGAGCCCTCCCCGCTCAACGCGATCCGACGGGTTTCACCGTCTGTGAAGATGTCTTCCCCGTGCGAGCGGGGGTGGTCCGTCCTGCGTGGAGGACAGGAGCGTCTTGCTCTGGTGGTCCCCGCGTGTGCGGGGGTGGTCCGCCTTCTACCCCGGCAAGTCGTTCCCAGTCAACGTCGTCTTCCCGCGCGAGCGCGGCGGTCCGGCGCCGGAAAGAGTCACACCGCCCAGCAACTGTCTTCCCCGCGCGAGCGGAGACTGGTCCGCCCGAAAAGGCACGCGCTGTGTCCACCGGCGCCGTTCTTCCTGACCCAAGCCGGTTGAGTCGCCGAGTGGGAGCGGTTCACCGAAGAACCGCGACGAGGCCTTGGTGCATCTGATCGAGGCCCACCGGCGCGCCGCACGGGGCGGTAGCCACGCGACGCGTCCGCGCATGGTCATCGAGGGTGGAGCTTCGTCTCTGGCCTCGCCGCCAGGCTTATCTCACCTATCTAGCACCGGACCCGATCGCTCAGTCTTGAGGGACAACATTCCTAGAGACCGCGTCAGTGGCCAGTTCGAAGTCGGCGAAGTCGAACCCGGGGGTTACCAGGCAACTGACGAGGACTTCGGTGTTCCCGGTGGGGAAGGCTCGTTGCCAGTGACCGGCGGGGACGTGGCATTGCAACTGTTCGCCGTCTTCGATCCTCTGGCCTAGTCGGTGCGTGGTCTCGGTGGTCGGTTTCGGTCCGGGTGGGCTGGTGACCAGGGTGAGTGGTCCGCCGCGGTGCCAGAGCCAGATCTCGTCGGAGGCGACGGTGTGCCACTGGGATTGTTCTCCTGGCGGCAGTAGGTAGTGGATCAGCGACGCTGTCGGGCGTTTCTCGTGCGCGATCGGATGGACCACGGTGAGGGGTGAGGTGTAGACGCGGCGGTACCAGCCGCCTTCGGGGTGGGGTGCGAGCCCGAGAATCTGGGCGGTGGAGGACGGGTGGGTCATCGCGCCTGTGCTCCTTGTCCGGGACGGTCCGAGAGGGATGGTGGGCGGACGCGTTCGGCCCGTAGCGATCGTAGTACTGCTCCAGCAGCCCCGAGTGTTCGAGCACGTCGTCCGCCCATGCCCGGAGCTAAGGGGACTCGAACCCCTGACCCCCTCACCGCCAGTGAGGATCTTGCAAGCTTTCTACCAGCACAAACAGAGAATCCCCTGGTCGTTCGCTGCCGTTCAGCCTGCCTCTGTGCCATTGCACGCAGCTGGGCGCGCACCCGCGCTCCAGGTTTGCTCCAGGGAAATTGGTGTGAAGCACCGGGCGACTGGGCCTCAGGCACGCCTCCTCACCTGGCCCTGGAACGTGTCACCAGGCAGGCTCGCCTTCGCAGGAAGGAACTCGGCCTCCAGAGCCAACGCCGTCGCCCAGCGGGCCGCCCGCACGTTGGACAGGCTCGCTCCGTCGGCGGCGACACAGGAGCACACCGGGTCTGAGTTCTTCATCGTCGATCGCGAAGCCCCGGGTCCGGATGGCGTCGAGATGCCGTTTCAGCGCAGCCTTATCGAGGTGGGTGCGGAGGTGAAGCTTCTCGAACGGCTCGGTCAGCTAGTCGTCGAGGCAAGCTGCTGAGCATCCGTTCGGGCCGGGCGCCAGCCAGGTATTCGGCCAGCCGGTCCAGGAGGGGCGGGCCGCCTGACGAACGTTTCAGCACGGCGAGGATCTGCCGCAGCCCGCCGACCGCCAGCGGCGGGCGCTCCGGCTGCGATCCTCTGCCGCCACCATCCTCATCCACCATCCCGGGCCCCCTGTCCGGCGCAGTGCCCCAATCTCAGTACGCGTTCTACGAGACAGGTCGGCTGGCTGAAGCGAAGGACGCGTGAGCGAAAGCGGTGACCACGTTCGAAGGGACGGGCGACCCGCACGCCGCGGCAACCGTGACTGAATGGCTCGGCACAGTGCAATACGTTGTCGAGCAGTTGGCCGGCCAGCGGGCCCAGACGGGGAGTCGTTGCTTAAAAGGAGGAAGCCAGGCGAGCCGACGAGGTGGCTCAGTAGCACGACGCTCGGCGTGCCATCCTCGGCGATCAGCCGGACCTGCGCGCCGGCGAGCGCGACAACTCGGTCCTCAACGCCCTCGAAGAGAACGCGATCGTCGACGCGCAGCAGCTGGCTCACGCGAGTGAAACCGGCACCGATAGAAGCGCGTCCGCATCACAGACGACGTAGTCGGCCGCGCGGAGCAGTTCGTCGAGAGTGCTGATGCGCGGCGGGGTCACTGTAGGCCACAGAAGCTGTCTTCTCCGAGCGAGCGGGGGTGGTCCGAAGTCGTCGGGGCCGCCACTGTGGAGCGCCCAGCTGACGAAGCCCCCCGGCACCGACTCGGCAGCGAACCCCTCCTGACACGACGTGCTGACGGTGACAACCGGTATCCCCGCCATCCGGATGGCTGTCCCCGCCGGGCTGCGGGTACTCATCGAGGTGCCCGGGACTTCGGGGCGTGGTAGCGAGTTCCGGCGTTCCTGCCCGTACCGCCGGCAAGGGCGGCACGGGCGGGAACCGGCGTCGCTCAGTCCTCGTAGCACGACACGGTGAGCAGGCTGAGCAGAATGCTGTCCTGCTGCTCGTGGTGGCTGCGCTGTTCGGTGTCCAGCGACTGGAGTTCCAGCACGGAGTTCATGGAAATCACCTCCTTCCGAGTGAATCGGACCTTTCCAGGTCTTCAGGCGCCGGCCGCCACGGGTTCCTCCGCAGGTGCCGGGAACAGGGGCAGGAAGCCGGTGGGCTCCCGGAAAACGGTGTGCAGGGCCAGCAACACCCCGGCCGAGCCGGTGGCGAGATCGGTGGACAGGCGCATGAGCTGGTCTCCGGCGAACCCGATGCCCCGGCCACGCCGTTCCGCCGTCCACGACATCCGCTTCAGGTGGAAGCGGATGGCCCTGTCGTCGGGCAGGGCGTCACCCGCGAGATAGGCGAGCAATCCGGCGTGGCCGGAGAACAGCCCCGGGAAGATCCCGCTTTCCCGGCGGCAGGTGTCACGGATGCGTGTTCCGGCGTCCCTGAACCGTTCGTCGGCACGGAACCGGAGAAACTCCCGCAGCACCAGCCCGACGCCTGCGGTTCCCGTTCCCAGATAGGGCAGGGCCTTGCCGTTCCTGCGCACTTCGAGCGTTCCGCCCTTCCCCGGTGCGCAGTGCTCCAGTTCCCGACGCAACGCCAGAGACGCCAGCTCCAGCGTCTCCGCCTCGCCCGTGAGCGCGTGATGGCGCAAGAGGAACAGGGCGGCTCCGGACAACCCGTGCAGCAGCCCGGCCGCCGCGGGTTGGTCCGGCTCGGGCTTCCCGGCGCGGAGGTAGCGGCCGAGGCGCTCGGCGATCGCATCGGCTTCGGTGCGCACCACTGGGTCTTCGGTCACCTCGGCGAAGTGCAACAAGCTCAAACCGATACCGGACAGCCCGCCGAACAGGCCCTTCGTGCGAACCGGTACCCCCGAGTGGATGGCTCGGTCCAGGATCGTCAGCGCGTCGGCGCGGTGCCCCAGCAGTTCGAGCACGCAGGCCGCGCCGTGGAGCCCGTTGTACAGCCCGGGCAAGGGATCCCTGGCGGTACGGGCGGCCTCGGTCAGCCACCGCACGTGCTCGGGTACGACTTGGGCACCGGTTTTCCACAACGCGTAAAGCACTCCCGCCGCGCCGTGGGCCAAGGTGAAACCCCCGTACCGGGCCTGCTGCACGTCACCGGGAAACAACCGGTCCGGCCGCCGGGGATCCGCGGCGGCGATGATCGCATCGGCGATGCCCTTCCGCAGGGACGGCCAATCCCGGTAGCCCTCTTCCAACACATCGTCCCGCAACGGGGCGGGGCGCTCCGGTGCCGCCGGGCGGACCGACTCGACTTCGCGAACCAGGTCATCGGCCACCGTTGCGGGCACCGCGAACCGATCGGTGAGGAACCGCGCGAAGAACGTCACCTTGCGCGGGTCCCTGGCCAGCAGTGAGGTGCTCATCGGCAGGAACATCCACAGCGTCAGACACGCCAGTGCATGCCGGTCGGCCTCGATCCCGGTGCGCCCGGAAGGAAGAGCGAACCCGGGAACTCCCAGTCCCGAGTGCCGAGGCCGGTCGACAGGTGCGGCGAGTTCGAAATCGACGAAGGTGACCGTCCCATCCGGGCGGAGGATGATGTTGCGCGGGTGCAGGTCGTTGAACGCGATTCCCCGGCGGTGCAGGCCGTCGAGCACCTGGCCCACCCGCTCCCGGACGTCGAGCACCCAGTCGGTGTACCCCGCCACTTCCGCCGGGGTCGCATCGGGGACCGTGAACGGGTGCCTGCCGGAGATCGCTTGCGCCAGCGGGGTTCCCGTCACGTACTCCTCGGCGAGGAAATGGTGTTCCCAGCAGGTGAACAGCTCGAACACCGCTGGGACCCCCCGCGCGCCGGTCAACTCCCGCAGCACGTCGTGCTCGCGTTTGAGGCGGGCGACGGCGTCCTCGCCGTTGTGGTCCAGTCCGGCCCACGGCCGGGCCTCTTTCAGCACGACCTGGCGGCCGGACCGGTCCGCAGCCAGGTAGACCCCGCCACCGTTGGAAAAGTGCAGCGCACGTTCCACCCGGTACGGCAGTTTCTCCGACTCGCGGTCCTGCCGCAGGAATTCAGGGACCGGCAGCCAGGACGGTGCACGGAAGACCGGCTCCCGGCGGTCCGGGACCAGGTTCCCCTCCGGGGTCCGCAACGCCGGCACCCGCTCGCCTGAATCGTCCACTGAGGACAAACGGCCGAACGCTCCATATCGGGTGTACAGCGGCCCGGACCGCCACCGGAGGTCGCTGAGCACGTACGGCCCGCCGAAATCCGCCAGCAGCGGGCCGAGCTCCCGGAGGAGACGTTCGCACTCGTCCTCGTCGGCGGGGTAGAGCGTACAGAACTTGCCGCTGGAACCGCGGTGGGCGTACTTGGAGTTCAGGAACCACAGCATTTTCACGCTGCGCAGGAATTTGACCGCGATCGTCCGGTTCACGCAGTGTTCGAGGACAACGCCGAGCACGTGCGCGGAATCCTGCGGCGTCGCCGACACGTGCACTTTCCAGCCCTGTGCGGGCAGCTTCACCCCGTCGGGCGACCAGGAGACCCAGATCTCTTGTTCCGATCGCCGCCAGCCCTCGGGAGGATCAGCGTCAGCCGGACGGTACCGTTCGGCCCTGTCGTCCCACCGGTGCAGCGGCTCATAGAAGTCGGGATCGGCCACCGCATAGCTCTGGTACATCACGGTTTGGTCCATCAACGGGCGACCTCTGGGAAGTGCGCGGTGACCGGGGCCGTTGGCCCTAGCCGATCGGTCGACATTTCCACTCCTGCGACAAGACTGATGGGGGCGGTCCCGGCGGCGAATGGCTGCAGCCGTGTTCGGTCTGGTAAGTGTTCACTGTGGAGCAGTTCTACCGCACCGCTGAACCGCGCGCAGGACGAGCCACCGGAATTGGTGAGTGCACCGATCGAAACACGGGCCACTCGGACGGGAACACGGCGTTGCTGTCACGGCAGCACCCCGGGGTGAATTGAGGTGCGACGGGGCCACAGCGCCAAGAATGGCCGAACACATCGCAATACGCGCCGGTGATCACGTGCATGAACGTGCGGCACCCGGGGCATCCGAGTCAGCGGCGAACCGGGGGTCGCTTCCTGTCGCGCCGGCCCTCACCACGGTGTTCATGGCGGCCTTCACCCACCGCGCAAGGGCGTTCTTCACCAGACACGGCCCGCCCACATCCACCGCATCGTCACCGACAACGGCGCCTGCTACCGCGCCCACGACTTCGCCACCGTCCTACGCGCCGCCCGCCACCAGCGCATCACGCCCTACACCCCACGCCACAACGGCAAAGTCGAACGCTACAACCGCATCCTGGCCGAAGAATTCCTCTACGCCCGCGCCTGGACCAGCGAAGAACACCGCACAACGGCCCTAGTGTCGTGATTCGTTGATTCGTTGACAGCATCGGGCGAGGCTGTCGAGGATCTCGTCGGCGTCTTGGTTCAGACGAAGGGTTTCGGGTCACGGTTCCATGCGTCGATCCAGGCTTTGACGTCGGCTTCGAGTTCGGCGATGCCGCGGTGGGCGCGGCGAACAGTCGCAGCAGGATTTTCCACGCCCGCACCCCGCGGGCCGAGCTTCTCGTCGAGCACGCCAGGGCCGCCTGAGCTCACACCTCCAGGACCCGCTCGGCAGCTTCGCGCGTCGTCCCCCGACCACGTGAGACGCGTGGACGACCCGGGATGAAGGCGGCGACGACCAGGGCCAGCAGCGCCGCCGCCGCGCCGGCCAGCAGGACGGTGGTGAACGCGGTAGGGTCCGGGACTGCGCGCCCGCTCACCGTCGTGGCCCCGGCGGCGAGGAGCAGTCCGGTCACCGCGCCGGCGGCGGACGTGCCCAACGACCGGCAGAGGTTGTTCAGACCGTTGGCCGCCGCGGTCTGACCGGCGGGGACCGCGTCCATGACGAGCGAGGGCATTGCCCCGTAGGCGAGCCCGATGCCGGCCCCGACGAGGGCGGTGCAGACGAGCAACTGCCAGAGCTGGGCGTGCCACAGCGCCGCGAAGCCGTAGCTGCACGCGAGGACCAGGGCACCGGCCATGAGCGTCACCTTCGGTCCCAAGTGGATGGTCATCCTGGCCGACACCGGTGACACGGCGATCATGCACACTCCGCCCGGCGCCTGCAGGAGGCCGGCCACGAGCATCGACTCGCCGAACCCGTACCCCGCCGTCGCGGGCATCTGCAGGAGTTGGGTGAACACCAGCGAGTTGGTCAGCATGGCGAAGCCGAAGACCACCGAAGCGGTGTTGGTGAGCAGGACCTGCGGCCGGCGGCTCACCCGCAGGTCGATCAACGGTTGCGGGATGCGCAGCTCCCACGCGCCGAACAGGACCAGCAGCGTGGCAGCGCCCGCGAACGACCCGAGGGTGAGGCCGCCGGTCCACCCCCAAGTACCGCCCTGGGAGACAGCGAGGAAGAGACAGACCAGCGCTCCCGAGAGCAGCAACGCCCCCAGCGGGTCGAACCGGCCGTCCCGCGGCCGCGGCGTGCGGGGCACGACGAGCAGGACGAGCACACCCGCCGTGGTGGCCAGTCCACCCGCGGTCCAGAACAGGACCCGCCAGTCGGTGTACTGCGCGAGCGACGCCGACAGCGGAATTCCCAGTGAGGCCCCGACGCCGAGCGACGTGCTCATCACCGACGTCGCGGAGGCCTGCCGGCGCGCCGGCAGGTGGTCGCGGAGCAGGCTGATGCCCAGGGAGACCACACCAGCGGCGGTGCCCTGCAGGGCGCGACCGGTGACGAACCAGCCCAGCGAGGTGCTGAGCGCCGTCACCGCGGAACCCGTGACCAGCCAGGAAAGGCAACACAGCAGAACACGCCGCTTGCCCCACATGTCAGCGAGCCGGCCGGCGATCGGGATGGACACCGCCCCCGCGATCAACGTGGTCGTCACGGCCCACGAGGCTTTGCCGGGAGTCGTGTGCAGCAGCGCCGGCAGATGAGGGAGCAAGGGGATGACGAAGGTCTGCTGCAACGACACCGTGATCCCCGCGAGAGCGAGCACGGCGATGAGCGTCCTCGGTGGCGTTGTCACGGGTTCTTCGGGAGCAACTGCTTGGTGCTGCGCCGGAAGGCCCACACGATGACGACCACGACGAGCGCCGACAACGGCGTGCCCATCGCGATGCGGGCGACACCGAGCGCGCTGGTGTTGTCGTTGAGGTAGAGCCACTGTTGGAAGCCGAACCGGACACCCAGCACAACGGCTGCGGCGAGAGTGGCGATGGTGTGGGCGCGCAGGACCGTCCGGTCGTTCCGCCACCGGTGTTTGCGGCCGTGCACGAAGTTCCAGATGACGCCGGTGACCGGCCGGCGGAGCAGCACGGAGCCGAGAGTGATCACGAAGCCCGCCAGGTAGGCCCAAATCCCCACCGCGAAGTAGTTCTTCGCCGACCCGGTCAGTGCCACGATCCCGGCGGCGACCGCGACGCCTGCCAGGCTGCCGGACGCCGAGATCCAGCGCTCACCGCGCACGAGCCGGAACACCATCAGTCCCGCCCCCGTCAGCAGGGCGACGGTGAGCGTCACCGGTAAGGGGAGGAAGAGGTTCGCCGTCACGAACACGACCACGGGGACAGCGGAGTAGATGAAGCCCATCCGCGTGCCCATGCGGGCGAGCATCGCCTCGTCACGGGTGGGCCCCGTGTCGGAGGGTGAGGTCGTGTGGTCGTCGTCCATCGTGTCGTGTTGCTGCAATCCGGTCATAGCTGTCTCGTCCTTTCCAGCGGTAGGCCGGTGTTGGCGGAAGTGCAGGAAGGGGCGGTCGCGGAGCGCACGGGCGCCGACGTCCTGGCGAACGCGACGGCTTCGTCGAAGCGGGCTCGTTGAGCGATGAGCCGGCGGTACTTCATGACGTGGCGCTGCCCGTTCAGGGTCAGCACCCCGGTCAGGCGGTCGCCCTCGCGGTACAGCGCGACGAAGTGGTCGCCGGCCAGGTCGCCCGAGACGATCTCGACACCGCCTTCTGCCGCGACACCCGCGAACTGGATGCGCGAGCCGTACCAGTCCGACCAGAAGTACGGAACCGTCGTGTAGGGCCGGGCATCTGCCGGCGCCACCGCGTTGCGTGCGGCACGCGCCCCCTGCTCGGCGGCGGCGGACCAGTGCTCCACCCGCATCGAGCGGTCGAACAGGAGGTTGTGCCAGCGGGCGACGTCTCCCGCGACGTGGACGCCGGGTGCGCCGGCGCCGAGGAACTCGTCGCAGACCACGCCGTCGTCGACGGGCAGTCCGCTGCCGGCGAGCCACTCCGTGCGGGGCACCGCCCCGATGCCGACGACGACCAGGTCGGCGCCGATCACGGTGCCGTCGGTGAGGCGGACGCCCTCGACCCGGTCAGTGCCCTCCACCGCGGCCACGGCCTGTCCACAGCGCAGCACGGTGCCGTTGCGGGTGTGCAACGACGACAACGCGGCACCGAGCTCGGGTCCGACGGACCGGACCAGTGGGGCCGGCAGCGCCTCCACGACAGTCGCCGGCAAGCCGCGCTCGCGGGCGGCCGAGGCCACCTCGGAGCCGACGAATCCGGCCCCCACGACGACGGTGCGGGCACCCTCGTCCAGAGCACGGCGAACCGCGCGCGCATCGTCGAGCGTCCGCAGGAGGTGCACACCTGCCAGGCCTTCCGTTCCCGGCAGGCCGCGGGCCGCGGCGCCGGTGGCGATGACCAGCGCGTCGTAGGCCACCTCTGCACCGCCGGCGTGCACGACCCCGGTGTCCGGATCGAGTCCGGTGGCCGGGGTGTCGAGCAGGAGTTCCACGCCCAGCTCGTCGACGAGTTCCGCACGGCTGCGGAAGGTCACCGGTTCGGTCGAGCCTCCTGGAGCCAGCATCTGCTTCGACAGCGGCGGCCGGTCGTAAGGGAGGTGGGGCTCGTCGCCGATCAGGGTGATGCGGCCGGCGAATCCGGCCTTGCGCGCTGCCTCGACCGCACGCAGACCCGCGAGCGAGGCGCCGACGACCACGAGCGAGCGGGGTCCTGTGTGGACCGTCGTGGCGCTCACGGTTCCAGTCTCAGTGCCAGGGCCGGACAGCCCTCGACGGCCGCGGTCACCTCGTCCAGCGCGCCTTCTGGCACCTCGGTGGACAACACGACCAGTTCGCCGTTGTCGTCCACCTCGAACACGGTGGGCGCGAAGGACTCGCAGATCCCGATGCCGGTGCACCTGGCCCGGTCCAGGGCGATCCTCATCGGACAGACGCCTTCCCGTTCGCGGCACCCAGGCGGACGTGCATGGTCCGGACGCCGGGCACCATGGTCGAGCGCATCCGCAACACCTCACCGGTGAGCTCGACGCGGTCGAAGCGGGCGAGGAACTCCTCGAAGAACACACGGGCTTCCAGCCGGGCCAATGACAGGCCCAGGCAGGCGTGCTCGCCGGTGCCGAAGGCCAGGTGCGGGTTGGGCCGGCGGGTGATGTCGAACTGCTCTGCGGTGTCGCCGAAGACGTCCTCGTCGCGGTTGGCGGCGCCGTAGAGCAGCACGACCGCCTGCCCCTTCCTGATGGACCTGCCGCGCAGCTCAACGTCCTCGGTGGCCCAGCGGGTCATGTGCGTGACCGGGGAGGTGTAGCGCAGCATCTCCTCGACTGCGGAGGGGATCAGGCTCGGGTCGCCGACGAGCATCCGCAGCTGCTCGGGGTGGTTGATCAGCGCGATGGTGCCCAGCGCGATCAGGTTGCGGGTGGTCTCGTTGCCGGCGACGAGCAGCAGGTGCAGAAACGACATGAGCTCGTCGTCGGACAGGCTCTCGCCGTCGACCTCGGCGTCCATGAGGATTGAGATGAGGTCGTTGGTGCGGCGCTGTTCCCGCAGTTCGATCAGCTGGCGGAAGTACGTGGTCAGTGCCCCGAACCCCTCCTGCGAGGTCAACGTGATACCGGGGTCGGCAGAGCCGACCGAGGCGTCGGACCAGGCGCGGAACTGCTCCCAGTCCTCGGCCGGTGCCCCGAGCAGGTCGGCGATGATGCGGACGGGGACCTTCGCGACGAGCCCCTCGGCGTACTCCAGTTCGACGCCCGCTTCCGCGGAGTCGAGCACGCCGCGCACGATCGCGCGGACGTCCGGCTCCATCGCGTTGATGTGCCTCGGGGTGAAGCCCTTCGAGATCAGCTTGCGCAACGCGTTGTGCCGCGGTGGATCGGTCGTGATCAGCATCGGGCGCGGGTCGGCCGTTCGGGGCTTGCCGTCGGGCATCAGCACTCCCTTGGCCGACGAGAACAGGTGCGGCCGCGAGCCGATGAACTTGATGTCCTCGTAGCGGGTGATCCCCCAGAACCCGCCGTTGGCGCTGGTCCAGTGCACCGGCGAGTTGTGGCGCAGGTCCCGGTAGGCCGGTGCGGGATCGCCGATGTGGAAGTCCGGCAGGTGCAGCGGGTAGTTCGGTTCCACGCGCGGTTCCCTTCAGGGGGTGATGTGGGTGGCGGCGCGCTCCGGCATGGTCGCCATGACCTTCGGCCGCCGTTCAGATATGCGTTACGGTACACGTATTTTATGAGGTCGTCTACACATATATTGGCGCGCTTCCGGTGCTGCCGCCGAAGTCGGCCGAGTACCAGGGCAGGTGCTCGCGTACATTGCTTCAGGAAGCGGTGTACACGTAAATCCGCACCAGGCGGCGCGGCGTGGACCGCGCGACCTCTCCCGCCAGCTCGACGATTGGACGCGGTGACGCCGGCATGACGACTCACGGTGACGCAGGTGCTTCGACCCCTTCCCCGGCGCGCCGGGAGCGGAGCGGGCCCATGACGCGGCAGACGCTCGAGAACCGCGTCTTCGACGCGATGGCGTTGCTCACGCGGACGACGGAGGACTTCTTCGAGCGGACCGCCGGCGGCATCTCCGCCGGGCTGCGCCGCGGCACCGCCTCGCCGTTGTTCGTGCTGCACCGCACCGGACCGCTGCGCGTGTCGCAACTGGCAGAAGAGCTCGGCCTCGACCGCACGACGGTGACACGCCACCTCGACGACCTGGAGTCCCGCGGCCTGGTGACCCGGCAGCCCGACAAGCGGGACCGGCGCGCGATGGTGGCGACCCTGACCCCGGCGGCCCAGGACTTCCTCGACGACATGAGGGTGCGCAACAGGGCGTTGATCCGGCGCGTCTGCGCCGACTGGACGCGTGAAGAGCGCGCGGTGTTCGGGCGGCTGCTGCCGCGCTTCGCCATCGAGGGCGAGAAGGTGTTCGGCAACGCACCGATGCCGGACCCCGGGAGACCTCAGGGCCGTTCGCGGGGAACCGGCGGGGACCCGGCCGACCGAGGATGAGGCGGGGAGGCGGACCCGCTGGGCCTCCTGCAGAGGAAGCACGACGCCTTCAAGAGCGCTTTCTTGCACCTGAATCTGCAGACGATCCGATTCGCCCCAGCATATTCTCACCAGAGCAGTTTCACGAAGCGTTGATGATATCTCTCGGTTCCACTTTGCGCCACTGGGTTCTTGCGATCCCCGCAAATGGTGCCCACTCAGAGGCGCTCCACGAGTTACTCAGTTGCAGATACAATTATGGCAGCGACGACGTATCGCATATCGATCCTTCCGAGCCTTCATCGGACTGAATGTGCGCGAGCGCCTGAAATTGCTTTGGTTCTGTACAATAGTCCCCGGGCCTCGCTGATCGATGTATCCCACCGCCGCGCGAGGGATTCGACTATCCCGTGCAAGTCGGCGGGAGTGGCCGAACGGTTTCCGCAGCGGGCAAAGGGGCCGTCAGTTTCAAGTAGTACCCGTTCCGGCGGAAGTCGTTGAAGCAGCTCCCCGGCCTTTCTCGATCGAGCCATCAAGGGATTGATCGAGAACCAGAGTCCTACGCTGAGTGCGTCGTCAACGGCGGCCAGCGGACCGGTGTACCAGTGCAGGATTGCCGGCACTTGTGCTTGCGCAAGCCTGGTGATGGTTTCGCGTTCAGCGCCACGGCTGTGAACAGTGACTGGTCGGCTTCGCAGTTGGGGGTCGGCCAGGACGGTGCGGAGTTGTTGTGTGCGGGTCGCCGATCCGGCATGCGAGAAGTCGAGTCCGATCTCGCCGATCCAGGTGGCTTGTGGCAGCAGCCGGAGGAACCGGGCCAGATCGTGAGGGGACGCGGCGCCTGCACGCAGCGGGTGGAAGCGTAGCGCGACATCGACGCCCGCGCGTCGGCCGAGACGGTCCGTAGCAAGCGATACTGGCCGTGGTCCTCGGTCACAGCGACGACGTGCACTCCTGCCGCACGGGCCTCGTCCAACACGGCGAGGGGGTGTCGTAGCCGTCGATGTGGCAGTGCGTGTCAGTCAGCGCGCGAGTCTTCGCGACGGGAACTCCACCAGTTCGGCCAACTCGCCGTGGGCTCCGCCAACAAGCCAGGCGCGGAGCTCGGCGAGCCCGCGCCGCCAGACGCCGGTAAAAGCCGCGCGTTCGCCTTGCGGGAGAGGGCCGTTGCGGAGAACGTCTCGATCCGGTCGATCCGCGAATGTGCCGGCGATGACGGCCCGCAGGTCCGCTCCGCGGCGGCTGCGGCGGTTGAGGTCCTGCTCGTCGAACAGGTCGTAGGCGTATTCGTCGTCGTCCCATCCGACGTGCGCCAGCGAAGCGCGGCGAATCAGGCAGGGGAAGCAGTATCCGCAATTGCCTTGCTTGCGACCGACATAACGGGCGGTCTCGGGGTGCGAGCAAGGACAACCCGCAGGCTTCTAACCCTTGAGGAGGCGCCGCACGCTTTCTCTCATAGATTCTCGAGTGAGTGGAGGCGGCCATGGCTTGGGTGGAACAGAGCGGAATGCGGTCGTGGCGGGTGCGCTACCGGCGACACGGCACGGTGGATTCGGTGTCGGGCTTTCGCTCCCGGCGTGACGCCGAGGCCTACGCAGCGCATCTGGCGACCGATCGGCGCCGGAGGGTGTGGATCGACCCGGCTGATAGCGCGATCACCGTCGCCGAGTGGGTGTCACGCTGGTTTCGCAGCCTCGATCTGGCCCCACGCACCATTGAGAGCTACCGCTGCCGACTGCGCTGCCACATCCTGCCCCACTTCGGCACCACCGCGCTCGGCGCCATCACCACCCTCGACATCACCGAATGGACCAGAGAACTCAACCGAGCCGGCTACGCACCAGCCACCGTGTCGAGCCAACTCAACCTGCTCTCCATGATCCTGACCGACGCCGCCGACGAACGCCTCATCCCCTTCAACCCAGTCCGACGCCGACGGCGCCGCGGCCGACGCTCCCGACGCATTGCCCCAGAGCGGATCTGGGCCCTGCCGGATCAAGTGCTGCGCATCGCCGACCAAGCAGCGCTGCTGGGCGGCCCCATCGCCCGCCTCCTGATCATCACCGCCGCCTGGACCGGCTGCCGCTGGGGCGAACTCGCCGGACTCCATCGCGACAACATCGCTCTGGAACACGGCACGCTGACCATCGACCCCGAGTTCGGAACACTGCACGAGTCCGCCAGCACCCGCTGGCTGGGCCCACCCAAGACCCGCACCTCCGCCCGCACCATCACGCTGCCACCGTTCCTGGCCGACCTACTGCGGGAGCACCTCGCGCACCATCCCTACGAGTTCGTCTTCACCACACCCAGCGGAACCTGGCTATGGCGCTCCACCTTCATCCGCCGCGTCTTTGCGCCCCGCGGCCGACGGCAACACCGACACCGCCGACCCCGTAGCCCGCTGCCAGCCCGTCCGACCAGGCCTGACCTTCCACGGCCTGCGCCACAGCCACAAAACCTGGCTCATCGCCGGCGGCGCACCCGAGATCGCCCAAGCACGCCGACTCGGCCACCACCTCGACAACCGCGTCGTCGAGACCTACTCCCACGTGGCACCCGAAGTCGAGCAACGCCTGCTCGCCGACCTCGAACAACGCTGGCAAGCCCTCCACCCCATCCCACCAGCGCCACCCTTACCGCCCGAGCCCGACGCGGCACTCGCGGTCGTCGTCCTCCTCTTCGCCACAGCGGGGGGTCAGCCACCACGCACCACTCCCACCAGCGACGACACAAACCAAGCACCGGACGCTGCCCAGAGCAATGCCCCAGGACTGCCCCACCAGGGTCACCGCCAAGCACCTGAAACGATCACCCATGATCAACCAGCACACACAAAAAACCCCTCCGACCAGCCGAAACGACTCGATCGAAGGGGATTTTGGGAACTGTGGAGCTAAGGGGACTCGAACCCCTGCCCCCCTCACTGCCAGATCATGCAAGCCTTCTACCAGCACAAACAGAGAATGCCCTGGTCGTTCGCTACCGTTCAGCTCACCTCGGTGCCGTTGGACGCGGCTGGACATGCACCCGCGCTCCAGGTTTGCTCCAGGGAAATTGGTGTGAAGCATCGGGCGAGTGACCTCCGCCACCGACCCGCTCAGACGATCTTCGAAATGCTTCTGCACCAGCAGCGATGCCAGGGTGGGTGCGGCCCGGAATGGCCCACCGAGGACGCGGATGGTGCCCGGTGAGGACCGGCAATTCCGGCATCGGAGATGGCAGTTTCCGGCCCCACCGATGTGTCCCCTCAGCGGTATGACGAGGACCTCCGGCGCACGGTCGAGGCGCTGCAGCGCGCCGTTGGAACCAGAGCGGCCGTCCGACCGGGACCGGCGAGCCCAGGGCCGCCACAAAGGACCTAGGAAATCGAAGTCCCGGCACCGGGGGCAGTCGGCGCAATCGTTGCGGCAGGTCTCGCACACCGCGCACCGTCCCGGACAGTGCGTCGTGGTGTACAGGCCCGGTAGCGCCGCCGCGACCCGCAGGCGTTCCTGCGCCGCGCCGGTGCGCGCCACGTGCGACACGAGGGCGGACACCGCGGCGTGCACCTCGTCGGGCACGTCCGCGAGTACGGCGTCGAGCTGGCGCGTGGCGGTGTCGCGGCGCTGCAGGCGCCCGTTGAGCGCGTCCGCCAGCACGGTCGCGACCGGCGCGTCGGCCAGCGCGGCGATCGGTTCGGCCAGCCCCGTCGTCACCGACGCGGATGCCCAGCACCCGGTGCCCACTGTCAGTGTGCTCGGGCACGAAACACAGGTAGGTCTTCTCAGCCGTCATCGGTGAACCTTCATCCCAGGTACGGGCCGGTGTAGCTCAGCACCGCACGCGCGAACTCGGGGGCACGCCACGGTCGATCAAGCAGCACGGGCAACGGTACTTGCCCTCGGCTCGGACGACGTAGTTGACCACTTCTGCCCCGGCGACACGCCACCGTGGTGGCCGGACTGGCTGCCGCTCTGAGGCCTGTACCCCGTACTGCCACCAACCCCGTCGCGATGGCAAGCCCGCACCCCAGTCGGGCATGCCCCGCTGCTAACCGGTTACCGCTTGGCAAATAGGCTGGTCTTGATCGTTGCCTCCTGATCGAGCGGATCGTGCCATGGCAGAAGTCGACCGGTTCACGATTGACACCTCCAAACCCAGCATCGCGCGGGTTTACGACGCCTTCGTCGGCGGTAAGGACAACTACGAGGTGGACCGGGAGGTCCTCCGGTACATCCAGGAAGTCGCTCCGGAAGCCATCCTGGTTGGACGGCAGTGCCGTGCGTGGTTGATCCGGGTGGTCCGTTTCCTGGCCGGTCAAGCCAACGTCGACCAGTTCCTCGACCTGGGCTCCGGGTTGCCCACCGCCGAGAACACCCACGAGGAAGCCCAGCGGCTCAACGCCGAGGTGAGAGTGGTCTACGTCGACAACGACCCGACCGTCGCCGCGCACGGCCGCGCACTGCTGGAGGAGAACGAGCACACCCGCTTCCTGATGGCCGATCTGCGCAACCCCGCGGAGATCTTGGCCAGCGATGTGGTCACCCGGCATCTCGACCTGAGCCGGCCGGTGGGCTTGATCCAGTCCAATTCGCTGCACCACGTCGCCGACGACGAGGATCCGGTCGGCATCATGCAGACCTACGTCGACGCCTTGGCGGCCGGCTCCTACGTCGCGATCTCGCATCTGCACAACCCGGACGACGGCAGCTCTCGTGCGAAGCTCGCGGTCGAGTCCCAGGCGCGGTTCAACGAGATGATGGGCAGCTGCTACTACCGCACGCGCGGGGAGATCGCCGAGCTGTTCAGGGGCCTGGAAATGGTCGAACCCGGCCTGACGCACCTCTTCGAATGGTGGCCCAACGGCCCGCGCCTGACCGAACCCAGCGATGGCGAGTACAACCTGCTCGGCGGTGTCGCCCGCAAGACGTAACCCTTCTCCGGGACCTCGTGCCGCACGTGGTCCCGGCACCCTCCCGGCCGCTATCTCGTCGGCACCGTCACGACCATGTCGCGCAACTCGTAACCGCCGATGGCGTCGTTGAACGACACCCGCGGCGCTGTGTTCATCCGCACCCCCGGCAGGGCGAACAGCTTGCTGAGGAAGATGTCGGTCTCCACGATCGCGATGTTCGCGCCGGGGCACTTGTGCGCACCATCCCCGAAGGACAGGCCGTAGGCGGACACGTTGTCGAGTGGGCGCAGGGGGCATACCGCAAGCGGCCGATCGCCTACGGCCTCCGGATCGGCGTTGGTCGCGCTGAGCTGAATGTCGATGATCTCGCCGGCGGCGACAGTGACCGACTCCTCGTTTCCGGCCGGCAACTCCAGGGGTGCGGTGGCGCGCCGCCTGAGGTGCCCGACGATCGGTTCCAGCCGCAGCAGTTCGTGCAGGATCGCGAGCCGCTCGGTCTCCTCCGCGGCGCGGTAGCGCCCGAGCAGCGCGCTGTCGGTGAACAGGTGCCATGCGGCGAGGTTGACGAACTCGCGCGTGGTGACCATCCCCGCGGCGGCGAAGGTGATGCATTCACCAAGGATCTCCGCCGATGAGCAGCCCTCGTCCAGCAAGTGCGAGATCAGGTCGTCACGCCGCCCGGTGCGGCGCGCGCGGACGGCGGGCCGGACATCGTTGAGGTAGATGCCGGCCCAGTTGGTTGCCTGCCGCCAGATCCAGTAGAGCCCGTTCAAGCTGGTGAAGCCCGGCGTGCCGAATTCCTCGGGGAAGAAGCGCTCCAGCCGGCGCTGGAGACCCGGACGGCTCTCGGTCAGGCCAATCACCGCGCAGGCCACCTCGATGGCCAGGTTGAAGCTCAGATCCGACAGGTGCGCCTGCCCGGAGCCGCGAAGCTTGTCCAGTTGCTTGTCGGCGACGCTCTGCATAATCCCCCGGTAGTTTTCGTCGACCCGGCGCGATGTGAAGTACCTCGCGGTCTGCCGACGATGCTCGCGGTGCTCTGGCCCGTCCCGGTACAGAACCGGACGCCGGATCTTGGCAGGCATCTTCTCGACGGTCTCCACCCCGAGTCCAGCTTGGACGGTGTCGGTGCTGCGCAGCACGGCACGCGCGGCGGCGTAGCCGCGCACCGTCCAGACTCCGTCGGAGCTCCGGCTGATCGGGCCCCCGCCCTCAGCTTCGCCGCGATCGACCTTGCGCGCGTTCGTCCCGTCGGCCGGCATGTCGCGATCGATCCCCTCTACTGCCGGGAGAAAAGCATGGTTCGTCTCTTCTAGCAGGTTTCAGCGGCCCCGCACAGCGGCCCTGCACAGGGTAGTAGGGGAACCCACACCGGCAAGATGCAGGACAACCCTGAACCGGGAGCTCGCCCACGGGTCTCCCTTCCCAGGCCGGATTCTCTTCCTGCGCAAGGAACCAAGTCACAGGCGACTTGTCTTTGCGGGGCAGAGCGGCGGCGACGGTGTCCAGCGGTCGCCGGGTCACCGACGGCGAGAGCAGCGCGTTCCCGGCGGCGACCGCGCGGATTGCCTCTGTCACCCGCTCCGGCGGTGAGTCCTTGACCAGGAATCCGCTCGCGCCCGCACGCAGCGCTTCGTACACGTAGTCGTCGATGTCGTACGTGGTAAGCACGAGTACCCGGGTGGTGTCGCCGGAGGCGAGGATGCGCCGCTTTCTGCTTCGTTGTGACTGCGGTCGGTCGGGTCATTTGTCGAGTGTGTGGCGGTGTCGACCCAGCGGGCGAGGACGCTCAGGACGGCGAGTTGTTCGAGTGCTTGGTCTTCGGGAAGTTCGCCCTCGGTGTGACTGAGGGGGTTGCGGATGGCTGCATAGCAGCCTTCAGCGAAGCTACCGCGACCTGAAGACCCCGACGGAGCCGCCGACGCCCTGACCTCACTCGGCGAGGTCTACCACAACGACGGCGACACCGGCGCAGCTCGTGAGGTATGGAAACAAGCCCTCGAACTCCGGCAGCAGTACCACCACCCCCGCCACCGCTGATCTCGCCACCAAGCTCACGTCGATCGGCAATCGTTAGCGGCATCGGGGAAACCGGCAGACCGATCGTGCTCACACGAGTACGGTGAGTTCCCATGGGCGAGGCTGAACAGGCTAACCGGGCAGTGCGGGACGCGGTCGCTCACGCACGAGACCGGCTACACGCGCAGATCAACTCTCACCACCGAGCCGGCTTAGCGCAGTCCGAGCGGATCGAAGCCGATCAACGCATGTTGCAGGACGTGCTGGACGTGCTGAACGCCAGCTCACCGCCGGTCCCCCGCTCGATCGCCGAACTCACGTCGAGGTTTGCCCAGTCCGACAAAGCCGACCCGCTCCGCAAAGCCGCGAACCTCCTGGACCGTGCCCACCAAGCACTCGGCGAACAGGACAACCGCCAAGCCATGTGGACGGCGTACGACGCCATCGAACGCGCGTTGAGCCGGCTGCGCGAGGCCGAGAAGGAACACCCCCTGAGCTTCAAGCCGGGCAAGCTCGAGGAGCGGCGCAACGCCCTTCAGCGCGCGCTGAAGGGCGTTATGCACGAGCTGGACAACAGCGTGAAACCAGTCCTGGACCGGTGGGCCGAGACATCCGCCCTTCACCCAGCGGGCAACGCGAGCATTGCCCTCGACAAATTCCGCGAGGCGTTCGTGATCGCCGCCGAATCCGATACCGGATCCGCCAACCAGGGAGTCCTGTGGGAACTGACCGGAGCCCAGCACCGCCTCAAGCGTTACCTCAACTGGACCGAACCTGAACCCGGCGACGACGACTACGAGGAAGAACCGAGCGGGCGGGTCGGCAGCCGCCCACCCGGCCCGCGTTTTGTCGGCGACAGTGACGACAGCAGCCAGCACCGACGACAGACCTCGACATCGGCCTCCGAAGCCCCCGCCGCGTCGAAGCCTGCCGACGTCGAGGTACCGCCAGAAACGACCCCGGGGCCCTACGGCGACGTGCGCGAGTCGTGGTTTCGCCGGTTGTCGCGCCGCGGCAGGCCACGCGGGTAACCGGTGACCGGGATATTCCAAGGCGCCCTCGGCGGCGGGCGGGCGGTGCTGATCGGCTGGATCCTGCCAAGCCTGATCAACGTGCTGATCTTCGGCTTCGTCGTGGCACCGAAGCTGAGCAGGTTCGGCGAACTGAATACCGAAGCGGCTCGGGCAGCGATCTTCGGCCTGGTCACCACCACTGTGCTCGGCCTGGTCCTGGCCGCCCTGCAGACTCCGCTCTACCGGATCCTTGAAGGCTATCTCGGCTGGCCCCAGTGGCTTGCCCGAATTCGACGCCGGCGCCATCTGGCTCGCAAGCACCTGCTGCGAAACCGCGTGGACGCCGCGGCTCTCGCCGGTCAGGAAACAGCGGGCCGCCTGGCGGACGCCGACCGGCCGACCCTCGCCGCTTTCCGCGCCCACCCGGTCATCAGCCGGCACCTCCGCACGGACTTGCGCAAGGGCGTGGTCTGGCTCGCGCTGCTCGACGAGCGGCTGCACCGCTACCCCGTGGACGACCGGCAGGTCGCCCCGACCCGGCTCGGCAACGCCATCCGCCGGTTCGAGGAGTACGGGCGCAACCGGTACCGGCTCGACTCCCAGGTGCTCTGGCACGAACTGAACGCGGCCGTCGGCGAACCCGCGCGCAAGCAGACCGACGACGCCCGGATGAACGTCGACTTCTTCATCAGCCTGCTCTACGGCCACCTGCTGGTAGTCGTGACCGCCGCCGTCGACCTCGCCATCGGCGCCGCCGTCCACCCCTGGCTGGTCATCACCACGATCGTGAGCCTGCTGCCGCTGACCGTGCTCTGGTACCGCCTCGCCGTCGTGGCCACCGACGAATGGGCCGGCGCGGTCCGGGCCATGGTCAACCTGGGCCGCCAGCCCCTGGCCGCCGCACTCGGGCTCGCCCTCCCGCAGCGGATCGACGAGGAACGCTCCATGTGGCTCCTCGTCGGCGAACTCGTCAGCTCCGGGTACCACCCAGGACTGGCCGCACTGGACACCTACCGGGTCACACCCGAGGAAACGACCACGGCAGACGCCCCTGCACCCACCCCGCAGCCATCCGCCAGCCCTCCCCCACCGGCTGCGGGCGACGGGACTACGCAGAACGAAAACAGGCCGTCCGGGGCCTGAATCACTGAAGTGCGATGCTCGGCTACCCGCGACCGGGGATCGTCATCGTGACGCGCGGCCCGAACGCCTGCTCAGTAGGGCGGACAGCACTCCGTGGGTCTTGGCGAACCAGTCGAACTATGCTCTCAAGCGCCACCGAGCAAGCCACAAATGCCTCCGCCGCCACCGCGGAACCAGACGCCGCGACTACACCGCTCCCGAACACCAGGAACGCACCACGCCGGCCCCGCTCACCGCCGAAGAACGCATGTGGCACCGCAACCTCGCTGCAGACGAACAAGGCCGGACCCACAGGCGCAGAACTGCACCGAATGGCCGGCACCCACAACTACGGCCGCAGCCTCCTCCGCAAAGGGCGAGCAACTCGACGAAGGTTCGGTGTCGCCAGAGGGGCACTTCGACCGCCCCGCGGCTGGGGCGCACGAGGCCAACACTCCGAGGTGTTCGCCAGGCAACACGTGCGGTTCCTGCGCGCAGGGAAAGCCCACGGCATCCATTCGCCCGAGACACCAAGCGCACCCACCTACGCGAGGTCTTCGCCAAACTCGGCAAACACCGCTGGGTCATCGAACGATCCATCGCCTGGCTCTTCGGCTACCACCGACTCGCCATCCGCTATGACCGCTACGCCAACCACTTCTGCGCCTTCCTCACTCTGGCCGCAACCCTCACTTGTTACAAGAAACTCGCCAAATGAGACACGCTCTAATACTGCAACGACACTTCGTGATGCATTGACACTGGCGTGTCGGGTGGACACTTTCTCGTTGACCATGTATTCGATCTTGCGTGTTGGAGATGGTGACGGGCTGGTCAACGGGCTTGACGGCGTTCGCGGGGCGGTTCGCGGCGCGGTTTTCGCGAGTGGAGCCGAGGCGGCAAATGGCTTCCTACCTGCGGGGACTGCTGGCCGAGGTGGAGCGCAAGAACGGCTGGAGCTTGGCGGAGACGGTCGGTGAATCCGGTCCGCAAGGTATGCAGAGGTTGTTGAACTCCTACGCTTGGGACGCCGAGAGCGTTCGTGATGATGTGCGTACCGCGGTGATCGAAGTGCTGGCGGACACCGAACGCGGCGTGCTGATTGCAGATGAGACGGGGTTTGTGAAGAAGGGCACGAAGTCGGCTGGCGTGACACGTCAGTATTCGGGCACGGCTGGGCGGACCGAGAATTCGCAGATCGGGGTGTTCTTGGCGTACGCCTCGGATCGGGGGCGGGCTTTGATCGATCGGGAGTTGTATCTGCCGAAAGAGTGGATCGTGGATCGCGACCGCTGTACTGCGGCTGGCATCCCCGACGACGTCGGATTCGCGACCAAACCTGAGTTGGCACAATTGATGCTGGAGCGGGCGCTCACCGCGAGCATCCCGTTTGCGTGGTTCACTGCCGACGAAGCGTACGGGCAGGTGGGACGACTGCGACTCTGGCTGGAAGAACATGACATCGCGCATGTGCTCGCAGTACCAAAATCCCAGATGGTAATTTCCATGGATCTGCGGCAGCGGCGTGCCCACGCCGTCATCGCGGACGTCGCCCCGGCCGCCTGGCAGCGCCTGTCCTGCGGCGATGGCGCACAGGGGCAACGGATCTATGATTGGACGGTCGTCGACATCCGCCCCCTGCGTCGACCAGAGGTTGGACATTGGCTGCTGGCCCGCCGCTCGGTCAGCGACCCCTCTGAGATCGCCTACTACATTTGCTTCGGCCCCGCCGCAACCGACCTCCAAGAACTGGTACGTGTCGCCGGGAGACGTTGGGCGATTGAAGAAAGTTTCCAAACTGCCAAGAATGAAACAGGGCTCGACCACTACCAGGTCCGACGATACGAAGCATGGTATCGGCATATGACCCTTTCCACGGCAGCAGCGGCATTCCTTGTCATCACCCGAGACGCCGCGAAAAAAGGGGATCCACGTCCGGCCTGATACCGCTCACGTCCAACGAAATTCGCAAACTGTTCAACCGCATTACAGCACCGGTCCGGCACACAACACAACATGCGATGCACTGGTCATGGTGGCGACGAATCAGTCAAGCCCGAGCACGAGCCAGCCACTACCGACGAGGCCATCACGAAGTGTCGTTGCAGTACTAAGGAAGTGGAACAGGCGTTGAGGCTGAATTCTGCTCACCCGTTGACGGTCGGTCCTGCCTGCCGCCTGGATTCTGCTCACAGCCCAGCTTCAAGTTCCGCGACCCGCCGGAGGTCGTCAGCCAGTTCCGGTCCGCGCACCCCGGCGGCCCTGGCGCGGGTCAGCAGTTCCTGGGCCAGAGCCGGCTCACCTTGGCGGACCGCCACGTCGGCTCGAAGTACCAGCAGCTTCACGAGCTGGACCGCGGTCGGCTCCTCGTCGGTCCGATGCAGAGCCCGGTCCAAGACTTTCACCGCCAGCTCCAGGTCCTGCTTGGAATCCGCGAACAGCGAGCCCATGTGGATGGCCCGGTCGAACGTCGCCGTCGGCAACGGCCGGTGCCGCTGGTCCTCGCTGATCGGCTGGGCGATCTGGACAGTGTTCCCACCGGGATCGGTCACCAGGAACTGTCGCACCCCGTAGCTCATGTCCTTCAACGCACCCACCCGCGGAAGTCCCTCAGTGGACACTGACCCGAAGGCCTCCCGCAGCCCTTCAGTGAAGGCCGCATACAGGTAGTCGACGTCATCGGTGTCGACCAGGCAGCCATGCGCGGAGGACGTCGGATCGAACTTCTTGTCTCCGTAGAAGTTCAGCTCGATACCCCCGCGCTTCACGCTCAGAAACTGGTACGGCACCGTCTGCCGAAACGTGATCTTAAACCCCAATGCGGTGTAGAAGTCGGCCACCGACTCAATCGACTGGGCCATCAGCCTGGGAATCGTCTTCTCCGTCATGTTCCCGAAGGTAAGAGATCGACCTCTCCGCACGCACATGAAAGTGAAAACCCCGACGTTCCCTGGTCATCGGCGGTTCAGTTCTATCTGCGGGCCTCCAACACGGCCAACCACGACATCAGCGGCCTGTCGATCGACTGCTGTGGCACCGGTCGTGGCTATCGACCGCGTACGCCACGTAAGGTCGGGAGCGGAGCAGTTCCCCGACCGCGCTGGTACTCGTGCGAAGGCAACGTGCTGGTTCGCTGCCCACCGCCCACAGCTCCGGACGTCGCCCGCTGGTGTCCATGGCCAGGTGCACGAGGTCGGCCACGAGGCCGCGCTTGCGCATCACGTCCCCCCCGTTACCTTTTTCGTAGTTCCTGATCAAGGAGCTGTGGTCGCCAGGTTCGGCATGACTGATGCCCCCAGTCGAGTCCATGATCCGGGGGGTGGTGTCACTGGGCCTGGCGGCATCGAGGGACCGCTGATAGGGACACGGCCACCCCGCCGGGTAGGTCTCGTCGTAACGTGGGTGCCGGCCATCGATGCCTGACCGGCGACCACCCGCGACGGACGAAAGACGCGTGCATGAGCAGCAGTTTCGGCGTGTTCCTCGGTCTTGACGTCGGCAAAGAGTCCCACCACGCGGTGGGCCTGGACCCGGCCGGGAAGAGGCTGCACGACGGCCCCTTGCCCAACAGCGAACCCAAACTGCGAGCGCTGTTCGACAAACTCGCCAGCCACGGGCCGCTGCTGGTGGTCGTCGATCAGCCCGCGACGATCGGCGCGCTGCCGGTCGCTGTCGCACGAGCCCACGGGCACCAGGTCGCCTATCTGCCCGGACTGGCGATGCGCCGGATCGCCGACCTCTATCCCGGGCGGGCGAAGACCGACGCCCGCGACGCGTTCATCATCGCTGATGCGGCCCGCTCGCTGCCCCACACGCTGCGCCCGGTCGACGTCGGTGATGACACCCTGGCCGAGCTGGAGGTGCTGGTCGGCTTCGACGACGACCTGGCCGGTGAGGCCACCCGCCTCGGCAACCGCATCCGCGGGCTGCTCACCGGCGTCCATCCCGCCCTCGAACGCGCGATCGGCCCGAAGATCAGTCATCCGGCGGTCCTGGAAATCCTGTCCCGCTGCGGCGGCCCCACCGGAATCCGCAAGGCCGGGCGCCGCAAACTCACCGCGATAGCGAAGGCCCACGCCCCGCGCATGGGCGACAAACTGGTCGAGGCGATCATGACCGCGCTCGGCGAGCAGACTGTCACCGTCCCCGGAACCACCGCCGCGGACACCGTGCTGCCCAGACTCGCCGACAGCCTGAAAACCGTGCTCCAGCAACGCACACAGCTCGCCACCGAGGTCGAGGAGATACTCGATGCGCACCCTCTTGCCGGGGTCCTGACCTCCATGCCGGGCATCGGGGTCAGGACCGCCGCCCGCATCCTGCTCGAAATCGGCGACGCCTCCAACTTCGCCAGCTCCGCACACCTGGCCGCCTACGCCGGCATCGCCCCGGTCACTCGCGCCTCGGGCACCAGCATCAAAGGCGAACACCCCGCCCGCACCGGCAACCGCAAACTCAAACGCGCGTTCTTCCTCGCCGCCTTCGCCGCACTGCACGATCCGGCCAGCCGCACCTACTACGACCGCAAAAGAGCCGAAGGCAAGAAACACAACGCCGCCCTCATCTGCCTCGCCCGACGCCGCTGCGACGTCCTCTACGCCATGCTCCGCACCGGCACCCACTACCGACACCCCGAACCAGCCCACACCGCGGCAGCCGCTTGACAAACCCATAGGGACACCCCCCGGGGTTTCGACACCACCTGGACACACCTCGACTGGGGACCACTCGCCGGCGAGCTGTCGATGCTGCCCCGCCTCGGCTACGGGCGCACCATGCTCGCGCCCGCTCGCCGGCGTCTCACCACCGCGGAACTGCCCTGGCGGCTGTCCGGTGATGCAGCGTGCATCACCCAGTCCCACTGAGGTGATGCACGCTGCATCACCCAGTCCCACTGGCGCTGTCCTGCCACCGTCGAACAACGGCGATCATCGCCGCCACCGACAGCTTCGCCCGCGACCAGGACGGGTAATCGTCACGGCTTGCTGCCCCCGCTCCATCGCCGACCGACTCAACACGAGCGGACATCGCGCCGTATCTGGTGGCCGTGCATGGGGCCGCGTTCGGCCAGCGCGCCGAGGATGAACAGTGACCGGACCAGGGCGCCCGCCGCGGCTAACCTGCAGCTGAGCCACGGCCAGTTCCTGATAGTGGACCCGGGCGGTGTCTATCCGAGCAGCGTCAAGATCGCATGCTCGAACGGCCTTATCAGAGTCGAACCCGGCTCGGCGGTGATCCTCACCCGGCATCCACACCGGCCGGGGTCCACGTCTCCGTCGACCTCCACGACACTCCCCGACCCTCGACGAACGCCTCCACTGGCTGGCCGCTTGCGGGAGCCGGGTGGCCCTGGTGCGTGCCGCGGCCGGTTGCGTGTCCCGTACAAGGCGGAGTCGGTGTCATGGGGTGAAGAATTGTTCGAGCACGCCGGCCAGTACGTTCGGGTCGGCCACGTGTGTCTGGCTCTCGATGATCCGGCGCTCTGCCTTGGGCAGGGCCGCTGCGATCGCGTCCGCGGCGGTGTCGAAGAATCCGGGCTGCAGGCCCCCCATGTGCGGATCCGGGATGCCGCCGGTTGCCACCAGTGTCGGCTGTGTGATGGTTGCCAGCCGGGTGACCGGTGGCCGTCCGTCTCCCAGACAGGCCGCGTCGTAGGCGAGCGTGGGGGCGAGTGCTTCTAGGTTGGGCCAGAACGACGAAGCGCGTGCTCCGGCGATATCGTCGTCGGACGAGCCCGCCAGGCGCATGAACAGTTCGAGCGCGTCGCCGCGCTGACCGTCGGCGAGTGCCGCGGTCAGCCGGTCGACGTACTCCAACCACTGCTGTGCCGCGTCATCGTCGATCAGGTAAGGGACCTCGTACACGGCGATCCGGTCGATGGCGAGTCCGGCGGCGGCGGCTTCGAGTGCGAGCGCTCCGCCCGACGAGACACCGAACAGGTGCGCCGACTCACCGGCCTCGCGGATCAGCGCGTCGATGTCCTCGATCTCACGGTCCACCGCGTACGGGCTGGTGTCACCGCTGTCACCCCGGCCGCGGCGCGCGTAGTTGACGACGGTGAAGTGCCGCGCCAGCTCCGGGACGAGCGCCGCGTTCTCCGAACCGTCGTCGAGCCCGCCCCCTACCAGGATGACCGTCGGACCAGTTCCGGCGTGTTGGTAGGCGATCGACGTGCCATCTTTCGACATCACACAGATCATTCGGGCTCCTCACAGGGCCATCGCAGCATTGACTCCTAACCTAGGAGTAGTAGCTACGTATAGGCAAGTGGTGCCTGCTAGTATCGAGCGGTGCGTGGCTACGACGATCCGTGCGGCATCGCCCGAGCGCTGGGCCTCGTCGGAGAACGCTGGGCGCTGTTGGTGATCCGCGAACTGGTCTTCGGTCCGAAGCGGTTCACCGATCTGCGGCACGGGTTGCACGGCATCAGCGACAACGTCCTGTCGCAGCGCCTCCGTGAACTGGCCCAGGCGGACGTCGTGCGGCGGCGCAAACTCGGACCACCCAGCAGTACCTGGAGCTATGAATTGACCGAACGTGGCCGCGAACTGGAGCCCGTTCTGACGGCCCTCGCCCAATGGGGCAGCCGGATCCCGGTCAGCGACTCGACCAACCAGAACCTCAGTGTCGACGGGCTGATCTTCGCGTTGACCACCACCTTCGACGCCGACATCGCCGGCCGCCTCGAGACGGTCGTCCAATTGCAAGTCGGCGACGACCGCTTCCGAGCCGAGGTCAGGCATGGACATTTCCGAGTCGCGCGCGGCAACGCCAACAAAGCCGACGTCACCATCACCGCGGACTCATCGACCCTGCAGTCGCTCGTGTTCGCCGGGCAGCCGCTCGCAAAGGCTGAAGAGACCGGCAAGGCCACGACCATCGGCGACCGCCGCGCCGCCGAGCACCTGCTGCGCTGTTTTCCACCATCAGTCCGGCCCACTGCCCGAACCTGACACCCACCTGCCAACCGCACGACCTGGATATCGATCTCGCAGTGGTGGACAGCGCCGAGTCGGACCGGATGGGGCCAGCGCGCGATCTCCCCGATGACCTCGCACGTCCGGCCCGCCCACTCGATGCGGTCGGTGGGCGTGACGTCGAGGTCCATTCCGGCCGGGGTGTAGATCCGCCAGCCGGTCGTCACCATGTTCCGGGCGTCCGAGGTCGTCTCGGTCGACGAGCGAGGTTGAACGCAGACTCCGCGCACGACCGTGCGGGTTCCGGCCGTGTAGTCCAGCACGTCCGAAGATCACGCCTGGTCTCCGCGGTTGAGCCGGTAGCGGTCCACTGCCCGTGTCCAGGACTCGGGCATCGCTGCGGCCGGAGCTGAAAAGGACAGCGACTCCCCGCCCACGGTCATCGCCGAGATGCCGGGCTGCACGGTGAGCAGGTAGCGGGCCTCGGTCAGCACCGTGTCCGCGATGTTCTCGGGCACCGGGTCGTAGCCGTGGGTGTAGACCACGCGCACGGCTACCAGCTCGTTCGGCCAGCAGCGCGCCCGCCGGAGCTGCCCCTGTCGGGACCAGGTGAAATCCGTGATCGCATGGCCGCGCACCTCGACCGTGGTCACAGCCACCACGGGCGCGGCCGGGAGCGTGAGCACCGTGCAGCCGTGCCCGTCGAGCCACGCCACGTCGTCGGCCACCAGCGACACAGGGTGGCGCACGGCGCCCCGGAACCGCGCCGACGCCGAGGCCACGGCATCGGCCACGGCCGGATCGTCCTCGGCACGCCCAGCTCAGCGGGCGACGACGGCCGGGTCAGCCAGCAGCAGGAGGGGCATGGCCGTCTCCCTCCGGACCGGAGCTGCTGGCGGTGTCACCGGGGATCGCGCCGGTCTCGACGTAGCGCGCGATCGCGAGCAGGTCGTCCACGAGCGGCGGGTCGCCGGGCAGCACCCGGGCGGCCGCGTACACGCACGCCGAACGGCACGTCTGCGCGTCGGACAGGCGGGTGTGGTGACGGTGGCGCTCTGCGGGTGGGGCGGGCACAGGTCTGGGTTGCTCACGCGCCCGCAGAGCTGGCACACCCAGCGGTCGCGGTCGAGCACGGACAGGCCGATCCTGCGCCATGCGCGTGTGACCCCTCCTGCCCATACCCTGTTCATCCACGATGCCCCTGCCCATCTGACTACGTGCGTTGTCACTGACAACATACGTCGTCGCTCTAGTGTGAAAGTGTGCCCGACCAGCAGATATGTCCTGTCCTGTCCGCGTGAACCTCGCGGGTTTCGGACCTAGTTTGCGGGTCGGCTGCGGGGTTGGGGTCTAGTTTGCGGGCCGGTGACCGAGGGAGAAAACCTCTCTCGTCGAGAGATTTTGACCGCCTCCGGTCGATCTCCGGCTATTCCCGCGTTGGAAGGACTCGCTTTCGGCCTGCCACTTTCGGGTAGTACGCGCGTGATGCGGCGATCTGGGCGAATCGCCGCCAGGGTAAGGGGTATCTGAGAGATGTCAGCAAGTTTCGGTCAACAGGGAACGTGTCAGGAACCCGGTTGCCAATACTAGAGAGGTGAAGAACATGAATACTCGTCGAATTACGGCGGTGACGGTCGGCGTGTTGTTGACGATGGTGGGCGCAATCGGAACCGCTATGGCCTGGGATCCGAGCGAGACATATATGGGTTCGTACAACTCCAAGAGCAACTGCGAGCGGACAGGTGCAAGCAACGGTTACGGCCTTGGGGAGCGGTGGTCCGGTTACCGTTGCGAAGGTCGATGGGAACGGGGCCCGCGAGATGATGAGTACAGGTATGCGTTGTACGTGAAAAATTTCCAGGCGGACCCCGAAGACGACTGGGACATCGACACCACTGATCTCGTCGGTGACATTGACTGAGGACACCTAAAAGAAGGCAAGATAGTGTTACAGAGGTGAATTCCCCCACGGTTGATGTTCACAGGCGGCCATCGCTGCGCCGGGTCGGTCATGAAGCCGAGAACACTAGGTCTTGCAGCTGGTCAGCGCCGGTTGTCAGGCGCACACCGGCCGGACACTGTCCCCGTTGGCCGAGCTGCCGCCTGCGTATGCCCAGGCCACCGCGCTGGACGCCGAATCCGCAAAGTAGGTCCGGACACTCGGCCGGGAGTTGTCCGGACTTACTTTGCGTGTCGCAGGTCAGAGGCCTACCCATCCGCAAGCTTCACGTGCCCGACCGGACATGTCCGGTCGGGCACGTGTCAGCTCCGCTGAAGACCAAAGCGGTGGTTGTCGTTCTCATCCGCGCGCTCAGCGCGAACTCAGCTGGGTGACCTCGGCGTGCCCTTACGCTGCGTCCATTCCGCTTGATTCCTGCTGACGCAACGGGTGGGACCGACAACCAGGCGGTGCGAACCACTGTCGTGGTCGGTGTCACTGGATGTGGTGGGTGCTGGTTAGGGGTGCGGGAGGGCCGGGGTATCCGATGGGCAGGAACCCTCACCACAGGTTCCGGGAACCCTCCCCCGAGGGATGAAAGGAACCGCGATGATGATTCGACGAATGCTCGCGACCGCAGCGGCGGCACTGGCAATGACAGGCGGGGTGGCGGTGTCTGCGCTCGTCTCGGCCGCTCCGGCCATGGCCGAGGAGACCGCTCAGGAGGTCAGCCCGTGGGAATGCATGCGCGGGGGCGGCCACGTCGAGGGCTATGGGAACAATGCCTGGTGTTCAGGCGGAAAGTACAACGGACAACCCGTCTAGCCACAGCGCTCATCAAGGAGCCCCGCCGCGGGTTTCAGGGCCCTTCCCCAAGTCAGGAAGGAATCGCGACGATGATTCGACGGATGCTTGGGACCGCGACGGCAGCTCTGGCGATGGCAGCCGGAGGTGCGGTGATGCCGCAGGACATCAGTGCAGTAAGCCCGGCCGGACTTTGGCTATCCCCTGGGCCAGTTGCCGGACCGTGGCGATGTTCGACAGCTTCAGTTCCACTTCCGGACCGACAGTGGGCGTGCGTTTCAACAGCGCCGCGTGGCGGGTGCGGAAGTGGGGGTCCACGGGAGTGAACACCAGGGCCGACCGCACGGCCTTCGAGTTCGGGTCGCCCTTGTCCGGCGGACGCGGTTGCTGGCCGCGCACGGCGCGCAACTCCTCCCACCCGATCAGGTCGGTTTTGCGACCGGCTCGCCACCACAGTCCACGTTCATCGACGACGAAGCGGTGCGTGCGGGGGACGGAGCCGACCATGATCAGCAGGCCGCCCAGCGCGAGCGCGCCGAAGAGGAACGACGCAAGGGCCGGAGGCATATCTTTCGACGTTGCCGAGGGGGTCCCGACGTCCGGGAAGACGGCAGCCAACCCGAAGAAGACGAACATGGCCAGCCCGCCGATGAACGCCCACCGACCGGATCGGTACTCGATTACGGGCGTCCCCGGCTGGGGCGCCCAGGTCTGTTCAGGCACGACCGGCAGCGTAACTGAAGACCGCTCCGGGGCATCCCCGTTCCCATCGTTGCCAGCCTGCCGGGGACTCGAACCTGCGGCGGACTTCTGGGGCGAGCAAACGACCTGGTGACCTCGGCAAGCGGAACCAGAATCGTGCTGAGAGGTCAGGGACCTGCGCTAATTCTTCCCCTGCCCGCGCGGTGACCGTTTGACCTGGACCGCCGACGCAGTGTTGACGCCTGCGCGAAGCTGGACCTGGCCGCGCAACACACCGCTGGCCGAGGGCTTCCCCGAGCACACCCTGCTACCGCGAACGGCGAGCCCGGCGCGGTCCCCTCCCGCACCGGCCCCGGGCCGCCGCCCTCGGCACCGGCAACCCAGGTGGCTACCACCTCGCCGCGTACCACCGCCTCGTCACCTCCGCCGAGGGCGCCGCGCCTGGCCCCGCTTGCCCAGCCATCTGTCCGCGTCGACACCGACCCATTGAGCCTCAGCGACCACGGCCGCGCCATGGCGGGAAGTCAGGAGGTGCCTCAGGGCCACACCATGCGCACGGTGGTCCCGGTCGGGGTGCTGGTGACGGCCGCTTCAGGCACCAAGGCGCGGATCATCGGCAAGCCGCGCCCGCCGGAGGGGCGTGGCGGCCCGTCACGCCAGTGGCCCGTGTCGCTCACCACGATGGTGAGGAATCCGGGCTCCAGGTGCGCGGCCAGCGTCATGGTCCCGTCCTCGCGGGCGGGGTAGGCGTGCTCGACCGCGTTGGCCATGGCTTCGTACGCTGCCCGGCGGATGTCGGCGGCCAGGCCTTCGGGTACCTCGAGCGTGGTCAGCCACTCGGCGAGCACCCCGCGCAGCACACTGGCCTGCGCCGCCACCGCGGCGACCTCCCGCAGCCACGATCGCTGCGCCACCTCCGCACCCCCTCGGCACGGGGACCGGCAGGAAGATCGGGGTCAGTCATCGATGTCCTCCCTGGCACGGCCGGAGCCCGTATGCCCCGATTCGCCACCGGGCCACTCCGGGGGCGCTACCGGCAACCTCACGACCGTCAGCATTCCACTCAACGGCACCGCAGAGGGGTTCCACGGCGGCACGTCGCCCTCGCCCTCGCCGAGGTTCTCGGGTTCCTGCGCTGGCGGCGCCTCTCCCGGCAACGAGTGATCGGGCGCCGCTGCTCGCATGTTCCGCGATGCGGAACAACCTCACCATAATTTCGCGTTGACCGCACCGACACTCTTGGTGTCACTTGCCCCCACGTTCAGGTGACTAACCGACTCGAGACATCGTTTGTGGTCCTCGCGGCCCCTGCGACGCTCACAGCAGGCGGGCATGTTCGCCGCCGCAGGGAGTGGGAGAGTGCTCAACCTGGACGATGTTGCCTACACAATCAGCTACGCCCTCGTTGGTTGGCTGCAAGGCCGAGGTCAGGGGCCGGTGTGGAGATGGGCGGCCCAGAGGCTGGGGAATGGTTCGTAGCGCTGCCGGAGTTCGCGGGTGGCGTGGTGCAGCGCCTCGGCGTGGGAGAGGTTGCGGGTCAGGCCGCGGTAGAAGGCCGCAGTGAGGTCGACCGGTACGGGGTCGCGGATTTCCCACAATGTTCCGATGACGTGGGGGAAGCCCGCCGCGTGGAATGCCGACGTGAACTGGATTGCTTCGTCGAGGAACCGGCGGTCGGGTTTAGCGGTTCCGCAGGCGGAGAGGACCGCCAGTTCGACGCCGCTAGCGAACCGGGAATTCGCGACGTCGGCGACGGTGAGGGGGTTCGTTTCGTGGTCGTGGAGCAGCAGCTTGCCTGCCGACGGGTCTTGCCAATCGGCCATTGAATGGCAGGCGAAGTGCACGCGTTCGTGGTGTGGCAGCTGGGCGAGAACCTTGGCGCGGGTCGCCTGTTCGGCGGTCAGCGCGAGGTGTGCGGTGGAGTGCTCGCCGGCGAGGGCGGCTTCGCGTGCCGCGCTGGGCAGCGGATTGATCGGGTGGTCGCCGGAGGGCGTGGTGGGCATGGCGACGGTCAGTGCCGAGCGGCCGCGTCCGGTTCCTGTGCTGCCGCGTGCCCGCCGCAGCGCCTTGATCGTCGGGGTGTAGGAGGAGATCACGCGGTCCAGTGCGCCGTGGTGGTCGCGCTGGGCGGCGTGCACCGGGAGGAAGCCCAGCGGGCCGGTCGGGATCCACCACAGGCGCGGCCACGCCCGCCCGGCCGGCGGGCCGGTGAAGCCGAGGTGGTCGAGCACCGGCTGGGTGATGGTGTCCCACAGCCAGCCGAGCACATCGGTGATCTGCTCCTGCGCGCTTCGCTGCGCGGCTTCGTCACCGGTCGCCCATCGGCCGCTCGACGTTTCGACCGCACGCAGCAGTTTCCCGGCCTGCTCCGCGAGTACCTCGGTGGTCGTGCCGGGAAAGGGGAGCACGTCGAGGTCACCGCTGGCGTAGATCAGCGCGTCCGACCGGATGGGGCTGGTGTTCAACACCACCACGGGGCCGTTCACGGATTGGGCGCGCAGGTCCGCCAGTTCGAGTGGTGCCCCGAAGTCACGGTGCTCTGGCAGTGCACGGATCCCGGCGACGACCTTCTCGAATTCCGCGTGCAGCTTGCGCCGGTGCGCGCCCGCGTCCCGCCCGGCGGGCGCGTCCTCGCGCAGCAACCCGCCGAGGCGTTCGAACTCGGCGGCCAGTTCGGGTGCGTGCTCGCGCACTGCGGCCACGTCGTCGCCGTGGTCGAGTGCCCGGGACAGCAGTACCGCACGGCCGCGTTCGGCCAGCACCGCGGCCTTGCCGGGGTTCCCGGCCTGGAGCGCTACAGCGGTGGCGAGCCGGGTGACTTCCCCGGAGTGCCGCAGCCACTGTTCGCGGGCCTGTCTGCTCACCGCCTCGGCTGCCCAGCCCGAGACCAGCTCGACCGTCTCCGCCAGCACATCGCTGGCGTCGTTCCAATGCTGGTAGCGCACCAGCCATTCGCTCGCGCTCATTCCCGCGGCCGAGCGAGCGGACCGCGGCCGGGTGGCATCGCTTAGCTGGGTTCGCAGGCGCGTGACCGCTTCGGACAGGTCCCGCTCATCGCGGAAGTGCTCGTAGCGCGACAACTGCACAGCGCTCCACTGCCGCGATACCACCGCATGCATCGGGTCGTTCGAGTCGATCAGGTCAGCCACGCGCCCGAACTTGCCGAGCACATCGTCGAAGTCCATGCGTTCGCCGCTGTTGCACGCCAGCACCGCTTCGAAGTACAGCGCCTCGACGGCCAGCGGGCTGCCGGGCGGCAGCAGCCGGGTCACCATCGCGAACCGCTCCCGCAGCGGCGCGACCACCCGGGGATCCAGTTCGAGGCGCGGCGGGGTGTCGGTACGCAGGTCGCCCGGCCTGGCCAGGTCGTTCATGAACTCGCCCCAGGCGATCAGGGGCGCCAGGAAGGCTTCCCGGCCGATCTCTCGGTCAAGGCGCCGATCGGGGTGGTGATCCGGCAGCGCGCGCAGTCGCAGGTCGAACCCCTCGTGCAGGTCCGCGATCCGCTGCTGGGCGGCGAACCGCGCCATGAGCAGGCGTCCGAGCATGTCTTCGCCTTCGCGGCGTCGGGCGTCGCTCGTGCCCGGCGTGGTGAGGGAACCGCGGCACAGCTCGATCGCTTCGTCGCGATCGGCGATTTCCCCCGTCAGCATGCACCGTTCCTCCAGCAGCCAAGCCAGGCAACGCCGGTCAAGCACGGTGCGCGGGCCGGTCGGCGTGATCGCGCGAAAGCCCGAAATGGCTTCGTCGAAGTCGTTCAGGTTGTGCGTGCGCAGGGCACGCAGGCCGAGGGAGGTGGCCAGCCCTTCCAGCGCGGCCGCCCGTTTCGGCCCGCTGGTGGCCTGGACGTGCTGACGGCGCACTTCGACGGCCTGGTCGGAGTCGCCGTCGGCAGCCCGGGAATCCAGAGCGGAGGCGAGGCAAGCCAGTCGCTTCGGATGGCGCAGCGGGACAGCCGCGTCCACCCCGGCCCGCAGTTCGATGATCTCGTCGAGATTCCGCCGTTCGCCCGTGCAGTCGTAGCGCCAAAGCAGGGCTTCCGCGAGTTCGGCGGTCCACCAGCCGCGGTCGCGGTGCCGGGGCCTCAGCCGCTCCAGCATTTCCCGGCAGGTCGCCACCAGGTCGTCGGCGATGGTGAGCCTGTCCGTTTTCGACGAGAATGGGCTGCTCAGCTGGAGCTCGTAGGCCCGCCGCAACGCGCCGGCGAAACTGCTCAGTGCGTCTTTCCTCGCCCAGTGCCGGTTCGGCAGGCCGGGCAGCGAGGCCGCCAGGTTGTACAGCGCGAGGCGCAGGTCCTCTTCCCGGTCGGTCTGCCGGTAGGCGTGCCAGGCATGGACCCCCGCCACGGCCATCTTCTTGCATTGACGCGGTGATCGCGGGGTCGGCACACCCGACAGTATAGTGACGATCAGTGGCAGACGTTCACTGTCCGTGTCATCAAGGGGGCTCGCCGTGAACCAGGTGCCGTCGACGGTCACCCAGCTCGTGTTCGCGGTGCTGTTGCTCTTGCCCGGCGTGGTGTACCAGTTCACGCGGGAACGCCTGCGTGGGCCCGTGCCGGCCGAACGCGACCTCGGACACCGGGTGCTGCGGGCGGTCACCGCCTCAATCGTGCTCGACAGTGTCTACGCCGTCGCCGCCGGACCGCAGCTGATCAGCCTCGCCCGCGGTGGCGCACCGGCGGGCTGGGCCGGGCTGTCCGCGCAGCCGCGACTGGTGGGGATCGTGGCGCTCCTGCTGTTCGCGGTCCTGCCAGCGACCGCTGCCCTCGTGGTGTCCTGGTGGCAACGCCGCGGCTCGGCGGCCCGCTTCAGCACCACACCAACCGCCTGGGACCACACGTTCCGCGATCGCGGACCGTGCTTCGTGCGCGTCCGGCTCAAGGACGGCGCCTGGGCTGGCGGCTGGTACGGCAGCCGTTCCTACGCCACCTCCTACCCCGACCCCGGCGAACTGTTCCTCCAGACAGCCTGGCGATTGAGCGAGGACGGCACCTTCCTCGGCAAAGTCGAGCAGACCGCCGGCCTCTACCTGCGCGCCGAGCACATCGACGCGCTCGAACTCCTGACCACACAAAACCCCGCACCATCAGAAAAAGGCACCCCATGAGTTCCCCCAGCGAACACCAGAACCTCTTCGGCCAACCCGAATCGTCCCGCGGGTACTCCCCTCGGACCGGCCAGGAGGAAGAACCCGACACCGGGCCCCACGGCCGGGGCGCCGTGACAAACTCCACCACCGAAGACGACAACAACACGGCCTCGAACTAACACCCCTCGTGTCCAGAACAGTGCGCCGGAGCGAAGAGAACACTGCCTCCGTGACCAGAACGCACTGCTACTCGGCTCTCCGACACCGTGACTGGGTTGTTCGGCTGCTTGATCGTTTGCCGGGGGTGAGGCGCGCTGAGCGGGGTTACTCGCCGAGGACGCTGGGGTAGGCCGGGGCGATGTCATCCATGAGGTCGAGTCCGTCGACCCACCGCACCCGGTGTTCGGTGTCTTGATCTTGGTTGGCGTTCTGCCCGCCCAGCGGCGGGTAGAAGCCCGCGCCGCCGGCGGCGCTGCCACCGCGTGGACTCGCCGCCGCGCTGATGTTGCCTGACCCGGTCAAGGCGGCCGGGCCGCCGGGCTGCCCGGCCAGCGCTCCGGGACCAGCGCCGAGGACGGGGTTGGCGCCCGGTGCCCAGTTCGGGCCGCTGCCGGGGCGCGCGAGGCCGTCGGCGCCGATGAGGCCTGTAGGACCAGGTGTGCCGCCGGGTGCCGTGGTGGTCGCGGCGGCGTGGGTGCTGCCGAAATCCAGATTTTCACCCGCGGCGTCGTCAGCGTCGTTCCTGCGCGGCGGAACGTTCGGCGCGGCGTCGTCGGGCCGTGGCTCAGGCGGGGGCGCTGGTGGCGTGGGTGCCGGGTCGGTGGTGATGGCGGGGGTCGCGGCGAACGGTTGCGGCAGGCTGCGGTGGGTGTCGCGGCTGGCGTCCTCGTATTCGGTCATCACCCGTACTGCGTCGTTCTTGGCGTCGGCGGCCTGCTGTTTCTTGGGTAGATGATCGTCGAGCAGGTTGTTCATGAAGTACAACCCATCAGGCCCCTCGAGCGGGCTGACTCCGCGCCCGTCTTTGAACCAGCGTTCAGCGTAGTAGTGCACCGGTTCCGGGATCTTGCGCTGGGCTTCGGAGATGGCCGAGTTGTAGTTGTCCAGGCCGAGTCCGACGCCGTGGGCTTGGTCGCTGGCTGTGCTGGCCCACTGGGTCAGCGTGGACACCGACGCGGCGGCACGCTGCGCGGATGGGCCCTGCCAGGCGAACATCAATTCCTGCATGGTGGCCTGGATGTCGCTGGTAGCGAGGCTGAGTTCGCGAGCGAGAACACCCCAGTGGTGCGCGACCGAGCCCACCGCGCCGGGTTCTGCGGATTTGATCATCTTCCACAGTTCGTAATGCTTGTAGAACCGCCAGTTGATCGGTGCGAACACATCGGCGTCGCGTAGATTCTGTTCCCGTTCCCGTTCCCGTTTCCGCTTGACCCGCCGCTTCTTCGCGCGGCGGCGCTCCCGTGCCGACTGCCCCTCGTGGGCGGACTGATCCCGCGCGACGTCGCCTGGATGCCGGGCGTGGCTGGGGCTCACGTCCGCTGTTCCGCTGCCGCGCGGCGCAGGCCGGCGGCCGCGCTCTGGTCGTGCTCCTCATGAGCGGCCCGGACCCCGGCGAGTGTGTGCCGCAGTGACGCCAACTCGGCCAGGTAGCCCTGGAGCGAAGCCTGCACCCCGCCGGGCGCGGCGCCGCCGCGCAACCCGAATGCCTGCCGCATCGGGCGGGTCACCGGGCTGGACCCGTCCTGCAACCTCGCCCCGAGCCGCTGAGCACCAGGCAAGAAACTCGACAGGTGGTCGTAGTGACGGGCCAGCGCCGTCTCCGCCGCGATCACCTGGTCATAGTCCATGGCCAGCACGTCGGAATACGACGGCACGACCCCAGCTTCGCCTGCCCCGCTCGGGCGTTCCACATCAGCAGCCCGCGCCCGGTTGTCGCGCTCGCGCTTCTCGCGGTCGCGCTCGACCCGAGCTTGATCGCGCCCCAGCTCGGCATCTTCTCTGGTCCGCACTCTTGCCATAACCACCATCTTCACATCTCAGCTACCTGGGATGGCACCTTTGTTGCACACGCAGGCACGATCCCTGCACACCTGATCGCCCCGACCCGGCATCCACAAGATCGCCGAGCGCCAGCCACCGCCTCGCCCCGGCGGACGAGGTCGATCAGGTCCGGGATCATTGGCTCCAGGTTTTCGCGTCACGAGGGCGGGGTAAAGGTCCACCCATGTGGTTCGCACTGAGCTTGCCGTTGATCTTGATGGTGGTAGCACTGATGATGGACGGGGTGGAGCGGCGTGTCACCCCCGCCCGAGCCCGCCGTCACTGACCAGACCGGACAACCGCTGACCAGCTCGGCAATGCTGGCAACTACTGCACCGCACAGCCGTCGGCAGACTGGTCTACACCCACCACGCACTCCCCGCGGTCTGCCCGGCCCGGTTCACCGCGATCGCCACCCGCATCCTCATCCCCACCACCGAACAACCCTGGCTACCCGACCTCACCGACAGATCGTCGCCGTGCACGCAGACGAACTGTCGGACACCGGGCCACTGTGGACAGTCACCGTGGTCGGCCACGCCCAACACCAAGGCGACATCATCATTATCGCTGCGGGAACCCAATCGGCGACCCCGCCGGCCATCGATGGCCGGCCGGGCCCACCGCCTGACGTGAAACAAAATCCCTTCTAGGCCCGCACGAACAAGACCGAGTTCTCACGTAACCAAGGCGTCGGGGCGATATTCGCGCGCCAGGTGGCCAGCGGTTAGCGGTTGGCTTCGGGCTCTTCGACGGTCTGCCAGCGCCCGGCCTGGTAGAGGAAGCGGAAGCTGTCCTTGCCGTTGAGCGGCCCTTCGAGTTCGGCGGAGAGCTGCACGGTGGCGCTGGGCTTGTCGTCGACGGTGTACAGCTCGACCTCGGTGATCTGCGCGTTCTCGTAGGTCTCGCGCAGTGATTCGCTCATGCGGTTGCGCAGGTTGGTGACAGCGGCCTGGCAGGTGCCGTCCCCGAATTGCATGCCGATCCCGCGGGCTTTGGTAGGGGTGAGCAGACCGCAGGCGATGGAGGCGTTGCCGGAGACCCAGGCGTCGAGGTAGGCACGGGCGGCTTCGCGGGCGCCGTTCTCGTCGTTGGTGGTGCCCAGATCGCCGAGCTCGCTGCCGTCGTCGAGACCAGGACGGTCGCTGCTGCCGCACCCGCTGAGAAGGGCGGCGACGGCGAGCACGGACATCAGTACTACGGCGGAGTTACGCAAGGGAGCGAACCTTCCTGATGCAGTGGAAAAACGGTGTTCACGCTGACCGACATGAGGCAACTTGCTCGGACTTCGGACGGTGCGCAGGGGTCGCACCGTCGGACCGTCCTCGACGCCTATCCGATTCACCGGGCTCCGTGCGTTGTGGCACGGAGCCGAAAGCGCATGCTCGCCGAGAAATTCCATGGCCTCTCGCCTGAACGCGCGGTATCCGGGGCGCCGACTAGGACTTGGCGGCGCGACAGGTGCGGTGCCAAGTGCGGAAACCTGTGCTGGACAAGTTCCCGCCACAGTGTTGCGTTGCACCCGGAGCGCACTGTCAACCATGCGCGACATCCTGACGAAGCGATCCCACACCAGAGGTAATCGTTACCCAGGAAGGCACGAATATTGCACAACGCCGCTGGACCGACACCTCGCTGCCCGATGCCACGCCGGGCGAGTCTTCGGCGAAGGTCCGTGGCTCAGCCGATGTTCGGCCTACCCTGCGCTGGGAGCGCAGTGCAGCGGAAAGGACAGCCGTCCGAACACAGTCGCGACCGCAACATTCCGGCGACACCCTGTCAGCCTGACACGCCCTGGGCCACTCGCTCCGTGCTGCGGTCCTCGGTCGCGGCCGGGCGACATCATCGGTGTCCCGATGCCGGGGCCAAGCGCCGCCGGTGTCGAGCGGGCAGGTCGGCGGCGAACCGGCTCACCAGCCCGGCCAGGACGTCCCGATCACCCGAAGACCAGTCGTGCAGCGGTGCGGAGAGGATGCGGCGGCAGTGCAGCGTGCGCGCGACGATCCGCAGCGCGGTCCCGATTGCTTGACTGCGGTACCTCACCTCCCTCTCGGGACCCCTTCCGCAGCAGGTGGTGATCCCTGGCATGGCGCAGCCCGGCCTAGGCGGAACCACCGGGACCACGGCACGTCGAGACACCGGTGCGTTGCAGCGCGCCCTCGTCGTGCCGTGACAGACCATCGCTTTCGCCCTCGCCGCAGCAACAGCCCTGCTGGCGCATCGCCCCGATGCCGCCGCCATACCCCTGATCCGGTTTGTCCAGCCTGCCAACAGGGTAGAATCCGGGCATTGTTCGCGTAGCCGAGGGGCCTCGTCATGACTGATCCGGATGCCCTCGAGCGTTCCGATCAGCAGGCGGATTCGGCGCTGATACGCCAGGTCGCGGCATCCCCCGTGCAGGCCAGCCTGGTCCGTGAGGTGCTCACCGAGTGGATGCACACCCGCGGGCTTCCCGTCGAGTTGATCGAGGACGTCCGGCTGGCCGCGTACGAGGCGCTGGCCAACGCCGCCGAGCACGCCTACCCCGGTGACGCCGAGGGCACCATGACCCTGACCGCGCAGCTGGAACCCGGGTTCCTCACCGTCACCGTGTCCGACACCGGCCAATGGCGCGACGGTCCGCCCCGCCCCGAGGGAGGGCGTGGGCTAATCCTCGTGCGTGCGCTGACGGCGGAGGCCGCGGTGAGCAGCACCCCCACGGGCACCACGGTGCGCATGACCTGGCCCTGGGTCCAGGCCTGAACCAGCCCCACCCGGCTGTCCGGGACGGCCGCGGCGGCGTAACGCCGGAGAGCGCCAGGGCGACAAGGCGGGCAACGTCCACTTCGGAAAGGCCACCGCATGAGCCAGCAGCACTGCGTGGCTACCTTGCTGGTGGCCTGGCGCGCCGAGATCGACAGTGTGCCGTGGCCGGAGCTGATCAGCACCGATGAAGCAGTGCGGATCGTCACCAGCGCGCGCCCGCCGCGGCCACGCGCGCTGCATCGCTGGCCAGGCCGCCACCGCATCGCCATGGCTGCCGCTAGACGAGTAATGCGTAAGTGGAGGCGGTGGCCGGAGACGGACGAAGGGTGTTCAAGATCAGTTTGTGACGACCGACCTGAACACCCTTCTCACCGCACTCTACGTCAAGATCGATGACCACCTCGCCGGTAGGCGTCGCATGGGCAGACGGCCGAAACTCACCGACGCGGAGCTGGTCACCCTGGCCGTGGCTCAGGCGCTGCTCGGGTTCACCTCCGAGGCCAGGTGGCTGCGGTTCCTGCCCGTCCGGATGCCCGGCGCGTTCCGGTACCTGCCCGGCCAGTCCGGCTACAACCGTCGCCTGCGCGCCGCGTTACCGCTGATCAAGCAGGTCATACGCTGGTTGGCGGCGGACACTGACCTGTGGACCGACACCACCTGGATCGTCGACTCCACCCCGGTCGAGTGCGGACGCTCCCTGCCCACCGTGAAGCGCTCGAATTCACCGCTGACGGCACGCTCGCCGGTTGCGTGTCACCCAGCCACCCCGAGATCACTGGTGCCACCTTCACTTCCCTGGTCAACGGTACGTTCAGCTGCTTGTCCGGTTCCACCACCAACACGTCGGTCTACCACTGGAACAACGGGCACAGCAGCGTCGTCCAAGGCGGATTCGAAGTGAACCTCAAGCCCGGTGGCACCACCGTGCTCGTCCTCACCGGCACCGTGACCGCGGGACTGTTCAACGGCGCGACCGTCGTGCAGACTAAGGTGCTGCCAGTCACCAGCCTCACCGCTTGCCTGACCCCGGAAGGAATCACCAGCTCCAGCGGTACCGCCTCATTCACGGCGGTGCTGTGACACACCTATGCCGACTGGGTAAGTTGATCCGTCGAACTCACCCGAGCATGCTGCCGGTGGTCCCCGAAAGATACACCACCGTCGTCGTGGTCGGCACTCACTGCCGGAACGCGCGCCACGATTTCAGTGATTGATGCTGGTCCTGGCCGATAAACGCCGTAGTCCCACTACAGGCTCCCTACGCTTGGCCCGCGAACTCTTCGTCTGTGTTACGGCGAGGCCGCTGTCGATCAGCTGGTAGGTCAAAGCGTCGAAGTCGGCTCGCCAGTCTTCGAGCGCGGCCGCCGCAGTATCAGAACGGCGCCTGGAGAGGGGTCCGGCGCTCGCCATCTTCGCTCAGCCCCATCGGCATACCCGCCGCCCGTGGAAACCATCGGAGCGGCTACGTCGATCCGGTCGACCTCATCGAGCGCTTCGCGTGGCCGACACCGCCCGCTGCGGGGTGAATCGGTCTCGGCATGTATGGGGTTCACCGCGTTGACCGCGTTGGCGAGCAGGACGATACGCCACTCGTTGCGCCCAACACGACAATCCCGAACAAGTCAGGCTCAGGGTTCGTCTGTGGCCCACTTGCAACAGGTAGCTCTGCCACTGTGCCGCTTCTTACTCGTGAATACCCTCGTATTCTTCCGAATCAGCGGTACGTGGCAGGCGCCGGGCCGCGCATCCAGGGTGGACCTTTCACCGAAAGTCGGGTCAGCCGGCGCGCGCCGGCCACCATCCCGCTCAGGCAGAGCACCAGCACGACGCCGCCGAACAGGCGCGATTCGGTGGGGCTGTCCGGCGTCCAGCGGCGCCCGGAGCCCGGGCCCCACTCGGCGCCGGACACCAGGAACAGCACACCGATCACCGCGCCGAGACCGAGCGCGATGAGGGAGTGGATAAGCCGTTTGCGGGTGAACGGGGTCTCGCCCCGTTCACCGGCCCGGACCGCCGGGAGCGCGACGAAGCCCGCCACACCGACCAACAGGCAGGCCAGGCCGAAGACGACCGACCCGGTGAAGAGCAGCAGTACCCCGCCGGCCACGAACATCGAGCTGACCAGCACCACGAGCCCGATTCTCATGAACGCCCCCATTCCGTCACCCGATGGGATTACCCGGAGCATGAGCGGCGCCAAACCTCAGCCCGGGCCCGGCAACCAAGACGTGCGCCGGTCTCTTCCTGGTGGCTGGCCAGGGAAGACCTCGGGCCAGGTCGTTCCCTCGTCAGAGGCGGAGACTCGTGCGAGGGCACGTAATGGCCCAAGCAACCAGTCGACATGTCCGGCGCGAATATCGCCACGGTGGGAAATGTAGCGACCCCCGTCGAAGTGTCGGTTCGGCCGGTGATCACTCCGGGAGGGCGAAGCCCAGCTGTCGGAGCATGCGGCGCAGGTAGGCAGTCAGCTCCGACACCGAGCGGTCGCCGGGCGCCAGTACCAGCTGGTGAAGGACGGCTCCCCACATCATGTCGATCACCATGTCGACATCGGTGAGGGCCGGCAGCACGCCGTCCCGCTTCGCGCGCTCGAGGGTTTCCCGGGCCCGCTCGCGGCGGGGTTCGAGGTGGTGGCGCCAGTACGTGGAAAGCAGCTCCGGGTGGTCCGGCCCGGCGCCGATCATCCGGGCGGTCAGCACCCGCGCGCCGGGGTCGGTCAGCAGCTCACCCCACCGAGGCAGCAGCTCCTCGAGCACGTCGAGCAACGGACCACCGACCTCGTCGACCGCACGGACCTGCTCACGCGTGGACTCGAGCGCCTGAGCGAACAGTTCTTCCTTCGAACTCCACCGCCGGTACACGGTCACCTTCGCCACCCCGGCCCGCCGGGCGACCTGCTCGATACTCGTCCGCTCGACCCCACGCTCGACCAATAGCTCGACGGCGGCCCGCAGAATCGCCTCGTCCGCCTGCGGGTCGCGCGGACGGCCGGGACCGGTGCGTGCGGAAGTCATGGCCGCATTGTGCCAACGCCCGGCACCCGCAGCATCGCCGCCAGCCGATCCCGCAGGGCGGCGGGGTCATTGCCGCGCCAGGCGAGGTGGGCATCCGGGCGGACGAGCAGCGCGTCGCCCTCCCCTCGCAGGCCGGCCACCTCGCCCAGCGCTTCGCGGGCCTCGGCCAGCAATCCGGCCGAGCCGCCGACCAGGGCCCACGCCGGGCCGAGCTCCGCGTGCAGCCGCGTCCGAGTTCCGTCGGTGCGCTGGTATTCGCCGTCCGGGAGGCGATCACCCGGCCGCGGCGCCGGACCGCGGCCACCGAGCGGACCGCGCCGGTAGGTGACCCACAACTGCGATGCCACCCGCGTAGCCCGGCGCTGCACAACCGGCCTGCCGAGCAACGGCACCACCACCCGGTCCCGAAGTATCCGCGTGAGTGCCGTCTCGCCGAGCAGCAGCCGCGTGTTCGCCGTGGTGTTGCGCAGGACGTCCGCCGCCAGCGGCCGGCGTTCGGCCCCATAGGTGTCGAGCAGTTCGGGGCCGGCCAGGCCGCGGACCACCAAACCCAGCTTCCACGCGAGGTTCTCCGCGTCGCCGATGCCGGTGTTCATGCCCTGGCCGCCGATCGGGCTGTGGGTGTGCGCCGCGTCGCCGGCCAGCAGGACCCGGCCGCGCCGGTAGTCGGCCGCCAGTCGACGGTGAATGCGGAATACCGAAGCCCACACGGTTTCGCGGATACCGACAGGCGCCTGGCCCGCGCGCTCGACGAGCAGTTGCCGCAACTTCTCGACCACCTCATCGGGGGTGAGCCGCTCGCCGTCGTGCGGTACGTCGGCCATGAGGCGCCACAGGGTCGGCGCGCCGGGCATGGGCATGGCCAGCAGCATGCCGTCCCGGTGGTACCAGCCGGCGGAGACGCTGCGGTCGCGGTCCCAGTCGGCGTGGACGTCGGCCAGCAGGAACCGCTCGGCGACCGGCACGCCGGGGAAGTCGATCCCGGCGAGTTCGCGGACCATGCTGCGGGCCCCGTCGCACCCGACCACCCAGTCGGCGGGCGCATCCTGATCGAGGGAGGTGACTTCGGTCCCCCACTGGATGGGCACGCCCAGCTCGCTGAGCCGACGGCGCAGCCCGGCCTCGATCGAAGCTTGCGACACGAACAGTGCCTGCGTGCGCTCCCGCCGATCCGGCAGGAACCGCATGGTGGCGATCGGCCTGCCGCCGACGTGCATCCGCATGCCCACGGGCTCGAGCGACCGTTCCCGCAGGTCACCAAGGGCGCCCAGCCGGTCCAGAACCTCCACACCACGTGCGTGCAGGATATTCGCCCGCGAGGTTTCGGCAGGCCCGGCGGCCCGGTCGACGAGCCGCACCTCGACGCCCTGCGCGACCAAACCGCACGCCAACGTCATTCCGGTCGGGCCCGCTCCCACGATCAACACGGTCATGCACGAATCATATACCTAGCCGTATGCGTATCGAAATTGCTCCCGGCTGGAGTCTAGGGGCGGACGGTGCACCGCCGCCGAGGAGCCGCTTGTCGCGCGGCGTTCCGGGACCGACCCGTCACCAACGTCCTCCACGCCGCTGGTCGCACCAAACCCAGGTGCTTCGATCCTCCTGCCGTGGGCCGTTTCGACCGTGACCCCGACGGACCCTCACGTCTCGGGCTGGCTGCCCGCTTTCCGTCCTGCTGACGAACAACTTCACCGGCAGGTCGTACGACTGCGGTCTCTGCCAAGACTTCGAGTGGACCAGACGTGGACGGTCTGGGGTCTTGCCCATGACGAGTGGATTGCCGACCTGCCCGTCGTCCTCCGCCTGGAGCAAGGGCCGCAGCTCGAAATCTGCTGGGAGAAGTTCGACGACCTCTGGATCACGTGGGACACCATCGATGTGGCGGTCGAGCCGGAGGCCTGGGTGAAGTTGCCGCAGGCAGGCGACCGCGGTGGCAGCTCGCAGCGCCGGTGACGGCGTCAGCGTGGTGCTCAAGGCGGTGCACGGGGTCGGGGGCTCCGGCACGCTGGTGGTCACCCCCGAACTGGTGGCCGGCTGGGGTGGCGTGCGGGCCTTCCGGCGGCGGATGCGGCGGTCGCGGGTGGCCGGTGAGGTGGTGGTCGAGCAGTTCGTCGCCGCCACGGGCCCGTGCCGCGATGTCACGGTCGACGGCGTGGTGGCGGCGGACGGTGGCGTGCACCTGGTCGGCGCCGGGGTGATGGACGTCGACGGCACGCGGTACGCGGGTGTCCTCATCGGAGAGGGCGTGCTGCCCGCGCCCACCGGCCGGGTGGCCGCCCGGTTCGGCCTGCGGGTGGGCGAGGCGCTCGCGGCCTCCGGCTATCGCGGCTGGTTCGACGTCGACTTCGTCCCGGCCCCGGCGGGCAGGCTCGCGCCGACCGAGATCAACTGCCGGGTCACCGGCCCGGCCATCGCCTTCTGCCTGCGGGCCCGGCTGAACCGGGTACACGGCGCACCGTGGCTGGTCCGGACCTGCGACCGGCTCCGGCTGGGCGCCCGGCTGCCGGAAGACCTGCTCTACGACCACGTCCGCGGCCTCACCCAGGCGTGCGCCGGGCTGGGCGCGGTACTGGTGCCGACCATCCCGTCGTCCGGTTTCACCGAAGACCCCACCCTCGGCGTCGCGCTCGCCGCCAGGGACCGGGAAACACTGCGGCTGGCGGAAAACCTGGTCGTGTCGTCGAGCGCGGACCTCGGCCGGATGTTCGGCACGCGGACATGAACGCGGCCCGATCATCCACCGGGCGAATCGTCCCGGTCGCGGAGGTAGCGGGTGTGATCGGCCTGCTGGTGCAGCTCGGCCGCGTAGAACCGCTCGGCGATCTTCTCGGCCCCGCCCAGCAGCAGGCTGAGCTGGGTACGCAACTCGTCACCCGCGCTGTTGGCGGTGCCCGCCAGCCGTTTCGCCGACACCCACCACGGCAGGTTCAGATAGGTCTCCACCGACTGCGGCAGATCCACACGCGCCAGCGTGGTGACCGCGTGCAGCACATCGGGATTCACGCGCAGGTCTGCCGGGCGGGCGAACAGGCCGTCCAGGATCTCCGCGATCCGGCGGACCATCTCCACCGAGCCTTCGGGCATCCGGCCCGCCTGCTCGGAAACCTTACGCACCAAAGTTTCCAGCCCGGCCCGCAGCTGACCGGCCTCGGCGGCCGCGTCGGGCACCAGGTGGACCTTCTCCGGTGGCGCGAGCAGCGCCCCCGCGGCGTACAGGCCCGCGACGACCAGCGGCCAGAACGAGCCGACCACCCCGGTCAGGTAGAGCACCAGCCCGAGCAGACCGCCCGCGCAGCCGGCCAGGTTCTTCGTCGAGCCGAGATAACGGATCATTGGTACCCGCGGATTTCCTGGAAGACCTTGCCCAGATCGGTGTCACGCGCGTCGAACACCTTACCCCCGGTGAGCGACGCGACCCGGTTCAACTGGTCCACGTTGCCCTCGCCGAACAACACCGTGAACACCGGCACACCCCGCACGTTCTCGGGCATGCCGGGCAGCGCCGCCTCGAACGACGCGGCGTCCGAACCGTCGGTGTTCTCGCCGTCGGTCATCAGCACGATCGAGGTGAACCGGTTCGCGTCCTGGCTCACCAGCGGCGAAAGGACCTGGTAGCCCCGTTTCAAGCTGTCGTAGATCGCCGTGCCGCCGTCCGCAGCGAGCCCCTCGGCGAACGCCTTGACCTGGTCCAGCGCCGGCTGCGGATCCTGCTCCGGCACGGTGAACGTGCGTGGCTGCTCTGGCCCGGTGTCGAACGGGAGCATGGTGATCTCCTCCCGGCTGCGGAACTTCCGGTACCGCCCGGTCAGCGAACCGTCGGCACCGGTCAGCCCGACCAGCGCCGACCGCAGCGCGGTGATGCGATCCCCCGCCATCGAACCCGAGGTGTCGAGCACGTACAAGGTGCGGGACGGCCGCCGGATCTTGTCGAAATAGGCGGAAAGCAGCGCGTCGAAGGCTTCCTGGGTGGCCGGGAACGGCAGTTCCACCAGGCTCTGGCTGCCGAACTGCGGCCCGAGCGGCACCCCGGGCACCACCGGGCGGCGCTGCGTGGTCTCCATGATCCGGCGCTGTGCCTCCGGCGAGCGCAGGTGCTCGGTGAGCTTCTGGTAGGCCGCGCGGGCGTCGTCGCCGGTGTTGTTCAGCAGGGTGAGCGGGTAGTCCGCGGTCACCACGCCGTCGCTGGGGTAGATCAGCGTCAGCGGTTCCGGGAGCTTGCCGCCGGCGTTCATCGACAGCAGCACCGATTCGTAGTTGATCAGGCCGTCGACCTTGGCACCGGGTTCCTGTCCGATGGCCCGCCGCTGGTAGGCCTCGGACAGCCAGCCCGACGAGCCCGCCGACAGCGCCTGCGCGGTGAAGAACTCGGTCAGCGCCGGGGTCACCGCGCCGATCTGCCCGGCATCGATCGCACTGCCGGTGCCCGCCAGTGCGGAGGCCACGCCGACCAGCGCGGAGAAACCGGAGTTCGAAGCCGACGGATCGGTCATCCCGTAGGTGAACGCCTGGTTGCCCGCCTGCTCGGCGATCTCGGCCCAGCTGACCGGCCTGCCCGCCCAGCCGAGACGCTGCGCCGCGGAGGTGGACAGGCCAAGCACCACCGGCGAACTCATGACCTTGGTCTGGTTGCCCAGCCTGCTCGCCGCGCCGGGAATGCCCTGCGGGTAACGGTTCGAGGAGAACCAGAGCGCGTCGTACTTGCCGTCGGCGCCACCGTTCGCGAGTAGTTCGGTGCCCTCCAGGGTGCCGGTGAAGCTGAAGTTCACCGTGACCCCGGTGGCCTTCGCCGCCTCCTCGAGTACCGGCTTCAGGTCCTCAAGTTCACTGCCCGCGAGCACACGCAGGGTTCCCGGCTGGGGCGGCCCGGCCGGTTGCTCCGGATCGGCACCCTGACCCGTGTCGCAGGCGGCGAGCGTCGCGGCGCACGCCACCGCGACGGCGAACGCGATCAGTTTCCTCATCAGGCTCCCTCGCCTCGCCTGTCCGGTGCCGCTTCGTGCGACCGGCGCAGGTAGTCCTCGGCACGGCGGATCTCACCCGAGAGCGACTCGACCGTGCTCGCCATCGTGCGGACCGCGTCGGCCTTGAAGGTGTCGATCGCGTCGATGGAGGCGTAGATCCGGTCGAAGGACAGCCGCAGCGTCTCGACGCCGACCGCCGGATCACTGCTCGCCTTGCGGACCTCTTCGCTCTGCATCGCGAGCAGTTCACTGTTCGCCCGGATCAGCCCGTCCGTGGTCGCGCGCACCGCGTCGACCTCGTCGAGCACGTCCCGCTGCCCGGCCAGCGCCGCGCTGACCAGCAACGCCACCCGCAGCGCGGACACGGTGGTCGACACCGCGCGCTCGACCCCGCGGACCAGCTCGTCGTTGGTCCGGCGGACCAGGTCCAGCGCGAGATAGCCCTGCGCGCTGACCGCGAGCTGGGTGAGCAGATCCTGGTGCCGTTGCCGGATCGGGTGCAGTACGTCGGTCCGCAACGCGTTGGCGTGCACCGGATCGGTGAGGTCGAAGATCCGGCCTGGCGGTCGATCGCGGCGTCCACGGCCTCGGCGAAGGCGGCCGCCTCGGCCAGCTTGCCCATGGTCTGCCACAGGCGTTCCCGCTCGCCCTGGAGCACGGCGTTGTCCCGCCGCAGCACGTCCTGGCGGGCACGCAGGTCCAGCACGAGTGCGTTGACCGGCTCGTTCGCCGCCCGGTACCGGTCCAGCGCCTTCTTGGCCGCACCCGCGATCGGGATCATGCCGAGCAGTTTCCGCCCGGTGATCGGAAGTTTCGCCGGATCCAGTTCGGCGACGGTACGGCGGAGCCCGGACAGGCTCACGGTCACCTGCTGCTGCGGGGAAGCGATGTCGCCACGCGTTCCCGACAGCGCGCGGGCGGACCGGTCCAGCAGCGCGCCGGCGACGGTGGCCGCGGCCCGCATGTCGGCTTCGCCCACCGCGAGCAGCTCGTCGAGCACCGCGGTGAACTGCGGCGATCGGACATCCAGCGCTTGCAGGCGTTCGGCGAAGTGCTCGGCGCGCCGCTGGGCGGCGGCCCGGGTGCCATCGTCCAAAGTGATCAGTCCAGCGAGACGCTCGGCGGGCACCGCGGCCACCGGTTCCGGTGGCGTGAGTTCGAAGGCGTCCATCTAGTACTGCTTCTGGACCGCGTCGAGCATCCGCTCGAGCGTTTCGAACGACGGTGGTTCCACGGTGTCGATCAGATCGCCGGGCACCGGCGCCTTCGCCGCGGCGGTCACCTCGCCGAACAGGCGCGGATCGTTGGTGCGGAAACCGAAGGTGGCCGCCAGCTTGCCCAGTTCCGGATCGGTGGTCAGCAAGTGACCGACCCGATCCCCGTTGGGGGACAATGGAACCAGCGTGTGCTTTGAGTACACCGTCGGCGCGGTGTAGAGCAGCCGCATGTCGGGCCGGATCGCGCCGTCTGCGCGGACCAGCCGGTCCACGAACTGCGACTCGTAGATCAGCACCATCGGCGTTTTGCCCATTCCGGCGGCCAGGTAGTCCTCGAACGGGCCCTCGGTACTGTTCTGCGTGTAACCCTGGTCGAGGAACAGCTTCGACAGCTCCGGCAGCACCTTCGCCTCGGCCTCCGGCGAGTTGACCACGGTGTTCCCGTTGGCCACGAAGGAAACGATCGACAGGTACATCGCGGCCGAATTGGACTCGCGGGGGTCGGTGGTGGTCAGCAGCACGTTCTTGCGCGCGGGGAAGGCGGTGTTGCCGGGCAACTGGTCCCAGCGGGTACCCGCGCGGGTGATCTCGAGGTACTTCGCGATGTCGAGCACCTGGTAGTCGCCCGCGCCCTGGCGCACCACACCGTTCGCCGCGAGCAGCGAGACGATCGGCTCGAAGGTCGCGACGGCCATCGGCGACTGGAACGGCGTGTACACCCCGGTGACCGAGCGGTCACGCTGGATGCGTTGCGCTGCCGGGGAAGAGGACGGGAAGGCGAACTCGTAGCCGCCCAGGTCCACGCTCGTCGCGAGCTGCCGCGAACCGGCTGTGTCGACTTCCACCTTGAGTCCGTGCTTGGCGAAGGCGTCGACCACTCGCTGATCGGAGAAGAAGGCGAGCTTCTCCGAGCCGATCACTCCTTTGACCGTGGTCGTTTCGCCCGCCCGCGTGCCTGTCCCGGCCTCGTCCGGCCCGCCGAACACGACCACGCCTGCCACAGCCAGGACCAGGACCACTGCGGCGGCGATGGACAACCGGCGTTTCACTCGTTGCGTCTCCCCAGGTCGTTTCCCCGTGCGGACGATCCTTCATCGCCCGTGACTCGTTTGACGCGCGGGCGGCCCATCGGGAGGTGAACGCTTGATGAACGAACGGTGCCGCTGTTGCCGGGCACCGAACTACGAGTGACTTCCGTCCGGTTCCACCCATTCCGGCACACGTTTGTCCCGGTCCAGAATCAGATCCGTCTGGCCGGGCTTACGGGTGAGAACGGTTTCCTCGATGTGCACGGAAAGAAGGTTGAATGCGCCGGCTTCCCGATCGGTATCCGGCCACAGCGACGCCGCATCGTCGTGCAGGAGAGAAAGGTGCCGTTCAAGTGTGTCCTCGTCGACGGCCAGCCGAACCGGCGGATCCAGCTTTTCCTCCCGCCACGCCGAGATGACGACGCCGCCCTCTTCGGGGTGATAGGCGGCTTGTCCGCCGACCAGGTTCAGCCGGCGGACAAGCTCCCCGAGCAAATTCGGCTCCCGCATCAACACACGCCCGTCGGCAGGCTGCTCGACTTCGGGAACGAGGTGATGATCTCGCCGTCCCGCAAGGCGATGACGTTCTGCGAGCAGTACTTGGCCTTCACGTTCCCCTCCGAATCCGCGAGCCAGAAGGCCCCCTGGTAGAGGAAGGTGTCGTTGCCAGAGCGGTAATCCACTCGCTGCGGGTAGTCGAGACCGTGCTCCAGCGCGAAGTCGGCCATGTCCCGCCAGTTCCATCCGACCATGAAGGCGATGTTCTCCCAGTCCGTGATGTACCGGTCCTTGATGTGACGATAGCCGTATCCGGCAGTGCCGCACCGCAAGTCCGAGATCTGCCAGCCCGGCCCCCCGTCGGGCTGACCCGAGCCGAGCCCGAATCGCCTGACCAGCTTGTTGTCGGGATCCGAAATGCCGCACGCGGCCCACACACGGCCTCAGGCCGAATGGGCATAGCCGCACCCGACGACGTGTGGAGCGTGTAGCCACTGGATCCTGCCCATTCGCGGCCGACGCGGAGCTTGGCGCGGCAACGACCCCGATCGCCACAAAAGCGCCGGCGAGCGCAACACCAAGGCGTGCGAGAAATGATCGGTAGTTCATGATTCCCCTCTGGTTTGCTTATCCCCAAAGTCTCCCGTGGGGACCATGCCACGAGGCAACGCGACCAGAAAAAAGAGGTTCACCGATTCACTCGAACAGAGGAAAACCTTCCACTCATCGACGCGGCAGCCCGGACCAGCGGCCGCGCGGCGCACGTACGACGAAGCCGAGCACCGGTCGCGAAACGCCCACGGGCCGGGTTGAACATCATGTGGAGGTCCTTGCCCCGGACGTCGGTGGTGGTGGCCTCGTCGGGTTCCCAGCCGAAGAGGCTGCGCTGGTGGCTCCGTGATCGCATGAACGCGAGAGTTCCGGAGAAGCGATAGCCGGCACCACCTTCGGCTGAGCTCGGCGTTTCAAGCAGGACTGAAGCCTGGACCCCCTGTGCGATGACGCGTCGCCGCGCTCACGCGCGCATCGGTCATTCATGGGGGCTTCCGAATGGGCTACTGGTCCACGATCTCGTTGATGTTCAAGGCTTCTTGGCGGGTGCTGCGCGCGCAGCCGCACATCGCCGGTTTCCCGGTCCTGTCGGGCTTGACGGTCTTGCTCGTCGCCGCGGCGATCCTGACGCCGGCGTTGTTCGCCGCCCAGCGACCCGGGATGCTGGGCTGGATGCTGCTCGCCGCCGGGTGCCTCCTGGCGATCACGATGGCCACCACCTTCTTCAAAGCCGCGCTGATCTCCCAGGCCGACGTAGCGCTGCGAGGCGAGCGCGCCCGGATCGGCTCGGGACTGGTGGCGGCGGGACGCCGCTGGCCCGGGCTGCTGGCCTGGTCGGTGCTGACGCCCACGGTGTCGCTGTGCTGCGCGCGATCGAAGACCGGATGGACTTCGCCCTGCGCTTCCTGGGCGCCCTCGCCGACATCGGCTGGAACCTGATCGCCTACCTCGTGCTGCCCGTGCTCACGCTCGAAGACGTAAGGCTGCGGGACGCGCCGAAGCGCTCGGCCGAGCTGCTGCGCCGGACGTGGGGCGAGAACATCGCCGGGTACGCGGGCCTGAGCCTGCTGGGAATGGTCGCCTCGGCCACCGGCGTCGCCGCCGCGATCGGCCTCGGCTCACTGATCGGCGTCCGCGCGACTTTGTACGTCTGTCTTCTGCTGTCGCTGGTGTGGGTGCTGCTCGTGGCTGTCGTGGTAGCCACCCTCAATGGGATCTACCAGACCGCGCTGTACCGCTTCGCCACCAGCGAGCGTTCTCGGCCGCACTCGGTGACCTCGACCTCCGCGACTCCTTCTCCGGCACGGCGCGAGGGATGAGCACGGTCTGATCAGCGCCCCCGGGAGTCGCGGTCAACGGCAGGTGGCCGTCCTGATCGTGGAGCTCGGCCTGGTGATCACCGTGGTCGGATGGCAGACCAGGCTGATCCTGCGTGCGAAATTCTCCGCTCTGCAAGGAATCCAGGCGCTGGCCCTCAGCGCCCCTGTTCGCCGATGACGCGCTGAGCGGGACCAGCTTCCGAGGCTACAGAACGCACAATTGTTCCGCATGTCCCGAGCTGGGAACGACGTCGATGCTCGCGGATCCGATAGAGGCGTCGCCGACCGCCGAATGGCGGAGCACGAAGGCGCACCCGCCTTCTTCGATTTCCGCCCGCACGCGTTCCATGCCCACGTACGCGACCAATCCGCCCGGCGTTCGGGTCTGCAGAAGATTGGCCTCGCTCGTGCCCTGCAAATCACCCTCGAAGGTTTTCTTGTTCCTGATGCGAAGCAGCCGAATGCCTTCCTGCTCGTCGTAGACGTCTTCCTCCCAGAGGTCCAGCGCGAACCGCCCGGCCAGCACTTTCACAGCGATGTCGATCCCCCTTTCCGAGTGACGACATCGGCCACCACCGGGAAAACGATTATGCCGACGCCCGACTCGACACACAACAATCCGGCCATGACAATTGCCGAACGAATGATATACAAAACGTTATCGATCCGGATGAATTGGCATTGTCGAGGCCTTGAAAAGCCTTCCCGGTACGCGAGCATCACCACGACCGACAGCCGGCACACACCGGACCGCACCCACCAAGAAGCAGGGAGGCTATTGGGGAAGGACCGCGAGTACTGAGCACCCGGCGCCCGGATGTCCCGCGATGGAAGGGTGCCGTGCACAGTCACCACTGGTGAGTGGTTGCTCACCAGCCCCTTCTCCACCGGCGCCGCTCCGGTCGTCTCCGCTGGTGCCCCGATCCCCGGCTTCCGCCACCGCGGCGCATACCGGCGGCTAGGGTGCCGTGCATGACAGGCGGGGAGGTGGAGCGGTCGTCGGCTCCCACTGTGCACCAGTTGCGGATGTTCCTCACCCTCGCCGAGGAGCTGCACTTCGGCCGGACGGCCGCGCGGTTGTTCATGAGCCAACCGGCCCTGAGCCGGCAGCTCGGCGCGCTGGAGCGGCGGCTGGGGGTCGAGTTGATCGCCCGCACCAGCCGGTCGACGGCACTCACGCCGGCGGGCCAGGCCCTCCTGCCGCACGCGCGCACCGTCGTGCAGGCGATGCGGCAGCTGCAGCAGGTCGCCGACGACCACACTCACGGCCTCGGCGGGCGGGTGGTGGTCGGCACGGTCGGAGCCGAGGCGGCGATGGACCACACCACCGCGGTGCTCAGTGAGCTGCGGCGCCTCCACCCCGCCCTGGAAGTCGAAATCCGGCTGTTGAACCTGGTGGAGCATTTCCAGAGCCTGAACACCGGCGAGGTCGATGTGGTGTTCTGCCGGCCGCCGGCGCCCGACGACGTCCACACCCACCACCTGAACACCGAACCGCGGGTGGTCTGCGTCTCCGCTGACGATCCGCTGGCCGGTCGCGGTCAGGTCACGCTCGCCGAGCTGGACGGCCGGACGATCGTCTCCTTCCCCTCCGGTTGCCCCCGGGTCTGGCGCGACTTCTGGGCTGCCGACCCCCGGCCCAGCGGCGTCGCGGTCCGCTACGGTCCCGTCGTCAGCGACCTGGAGAGCCTCTACGCCGAGGTCGCCCACAGCGGTGCCATCTCCTTGCAGCCGTACGCGGCGAAGCACCTGTTCCCCCGCCCCGGAGTCGAGTTCCTCGACGTCACCGACCTGTCGCCGTGCAGTTCGGCGCTCGCCTGGCACGCCACCGCGGAGCACCGCCCGCTGATCACCGCCATTCGCCAGGCCGCCAAGAACGCGTGGCCGCGGCCCACCTGATGCCGTTCTGCTCGCGGTTGTCGAGGTCGATCGGCGGCGTGTCGGCCTTTCCGGGGAAACACCGGGGAACGCCCGGGGTGACAGGTAACGGCCAAGCTCGGGAGGGGGCCCGCCGGGGCGGCTAGCGTGCGCGGAGTCGTCAGGGCGAGGGCCGTCGGAGCGAGGGCTGTCGGGGAGGGGAACGCCGGTGGGCAACAGGCAGTTCAGGATCGCGCAGGTGATCATGTTCGCGCAGGCCGTGGCCTCGTTCGGGATCTGGATCGTGCAGTTGCTGACCATCAGCAAACGCCTCGACCACAACCAGGAGGTCGCGGGATCGGTGTGGTTCGTGATCGTGCTCAACCCCCTGATCGCGGCCCTCGTCATGCTCGCCGCCGCCTTCCTGGTCCGGCGTCCGTGGGCACGCGGCCTGGCGCTGGTAATGGAGTCAGTGGGCGCCGTGAGCGCGCTGATCAGCGTGTTCACCGGCTTCTACCAGGCGGTGATCGCGATCCTGCTGGCCATCGGCGTGATGGTGCTGGTGGCGTCCGCCCCACGGCGTTCCGTCCCGGTCCTGTGAGGAGGCTCGTTCCGGTGAAAAGTCCCGTTGTGTCCCGGTTCCGGCTGGCCGCCGTCGCCGGTGCGGCCGTCCTGCTCGTCACCGGCTGCGCCGGCCCGCCACCGATGAACTGCAGCGGGGACTTCTGCACGACGCCCGGCTACTGGCCGAGCACCGCCACCCAGATCGAGAACGGCTTCGTCGCCGTCCTGAGCGCCATCGGCGTGGTCCCGATCGTTCCCCGCAGCGCGAACGGGCCCGCCCGCCGGACGATCGGGGAATAGCGATGGACGGCGTGCGTCGCTGGACGACGATCATTCTGCTGGCCGGGCTCAGTGCCTGTGGCGCCCCCGACCCACCACCGGCCCACAGTCCAACCAGGCGACGCCGTCGCCGGCCGCCACTTCCTCGGCCGCCCCGTCCCTCGTCACCCCGGTTCAGCCCACGCTCGCCGGCCTCGCCGCACAACCGTGTCAGGCGCTGAGCCCGGAAGGCACCGTCCGGCTGGACGTGTTCATCGACGGCTCGGAAGTCCCGGACCCGAGCGGCAAAGCCTGCCAGTGGGGCGCTCAAGGCGGACTGGTGGCCTACCCGGGGGCCGACAAGACCAGGGACCCGGGCCTGCAGCACCTCACCGTGGAGGAGATCGACGGGCACCGGGCACTGCTCGGCACCGCTTCACGGGAGACAGCCGAAGGCGTCGGCGACTACGGGCACGGGCATGGTCAGGTGCTGTCGTGGTTGCTGGTCATGCGGGCGGTGAGTTCGTCGGCGGTGCGCAGCACTGCGTCGAGGAAAGGGGCCGGTGGCCGGTAGCCGTGCTCCACCACGTAGTGGAGGACCAGGGTCGGGGCGGCGTACCTCACTCCATCGGCGCCGACGGCATGGATCTCCCCGAATCCCATCAGGGTCTCCCCGGTCTGCGTGTAGGGACTCGGGACCTGTTCCACGGGAGAATCGCAGAAACCGCACACGTGGAAGCCACGCGTCAGGTTCTGCTGCACGCTCTCCAGCTTGACGAGCGCTTCGAGCAGCTCGAGGTCCCCATCCCCGGTGGGGAAATCGTGACCTGGTTCCAGCCAACCGATGTTGACCATGGGGTGGCTGGAGGGCCAGTACTCGTACGTGGAGAGGTCCGGGAAGTAGGTCACCGCGTGAGTATCTACCGCTCAAGGCGTCATCTGTGAAGGGCGTGCACCTCATCGCCAGACCGCCGAAGATGAGCAAGTCGTGGCTGTCGCTGGGACCTGGACAGCACGTCGAGCTGGTCGCGAAAGCCGCGGGGACATCAACACGGACGGTGTGGCGGTGCGTCGCGCGCAGGTTCGAGAGGCCGTTGTCCAGTGCCTGTCACGAGCGCACGATAAGAGATTCGGTGGTTCCGTCCGCACGTACTTCTCCTCGCCCTGGCCATGTCGACGAGCGCTTGCCCTCGCCCCTACTCAACCGCCGTTCCTGAGCCTGCGCGTGGGCCACTCGCTCACTTAACCGGCCTGCGTCACGGAGGTGTTGTAGGCGTCGATCGCCGCGTTCACCTCGTAGGACGGAGGTCGGCACCTTTTCTCGGTCAGTGTCGGTCGCAACAGGCGCTCATGGTCGGGTCAGCCGCCACTAGCTTTCGGTCGCGGCGGCGGTGATCAGGGTGCGTGGCAGGTCCTCTGAAAACGATCGCGCCCGAGCCATCGAGACCACCCTCGTCGCCGACGAATAGCCCCCAGCGCTCGGGCGGGGCTCTGATAGCCCGGTTTCCTGCCAGACTGGTACCTCATGGTGAGGAACCGGCTACGGGGAGGTCGTGCGAGTGGACGAGGACGCGAGGCGGCCGGCGTGGCTGCTCGACCAGCTGATCGACGCCGCCCGGTCACCGAGCTCAGCGTTCTTGCAGGAGACACGCGAAAGGTTGTTGGTGGAGACGGCGAAGTTCGTGGCCGCGGTGTCCCCTGAGCGCAGCGAACAGTTCGCCAGGTCGAACGGGCGCGATTCGCTGCTGGCGACGATGGCCGCCCGGCTCGCGGTCCCCGATCCCGCCCGTTCCGAGCGGCTGCTCGGCGGCGTCGGCCCGCTCTGGGACCGGTGGACGCTGGTGGCGATGGCCGAACTGGCGGTCGCGGTGGCACCCTCGGATCCCCGCCGGGCCAAGAAGCTGCTCAACGAAGCGGCATCTCGTGCCCACCAGGCCTCGGGGGAGAAATCGAAAGCACTGGCGGACATGGCGACAGTGGTGGCGCCCAGCGATCCCCGCCGCGCGAAGCGCCTGATCGAGTCCGCTGCCAGCGTGGGCCAGGAGAACCGTCAGGTGGGTGTCCACGACGCGGCGATGGCCGCGACCGCGTTCGATCTCCGGCTGGCCGAACGGATCGCCACCTCGGCGGGCCCCCGGCGCAACGGCCGCCTCCTGGCCGAGGTGGCCAGAGCCGCCGCGGCGACCGACCCCGACCGCGCCGTGAAAATCGCCCGTTCGTTCAAGCAACCGGCCGAACTCGCACCCCTGCTGGCCGACATCGCGGCGAAGATAGCCACTCGCAAGGGACCCCAGGCCGACAGTCTGATCTCCGAAGCCGATGAGCTGGCACAGCGGATCATGGACCAGCGCGACCACACCGTGGCGATGACATCCGTGATCAAGGCCCTCGCCACGCGCGATCCCGACCGGGCGGTGGAACGCGCCAAGGCGATCGCGAAGGACACCGGAAGCCCGTGGCCGACAGGTGTCGTGGCCGGCGCCATCGGCGCCGCACACCCCGAGCGCGCCGAACGCATCGCGAAGACCATCGAGAACGACCTCGAACGGACCGCAGCCCTGGCGGCGGCCGCGGAGGCCATGGCGGCAGTGGATCCCGAACGCGCGGAACGGCTCTGCGAATCCCTTCCGAACACCTACTTCGCGCTCCAAGAAACCTTGGCGCACACGGCGATCGCCATGGCCCACGCCGACATCGACCGCGCGGAAGAGCTCGCTCTGTCGGTCACCCACCCCCACCACCGGGCCGAGGCCCTGCTCGAAGTGCTGAAGGTGGTGACCGCCTGAGCTTGTCGTTCAACCTCAGGCTGGGGAGGGGCTGACTCGTGCCAGATTCGTGCTGATCATGTCTGCGGCGCGTTGGACGGCCGTGGCGATGGAGGTCAGCCGCCCGCTGTCGAACACTGCTGCGCCCACAGCGCCGATGGGCTTCCCGGAAGGCGCGCGGATGTGCGCGGCCACGCAGGACGCCCAGGGCGCGGACTCGTAGTCGAAGGCCACGCCCCGATCGGCGATGTCGCTGGTCAGTCGTTTCCATTCCTTCGTGGAGTAGTACTTGGGTGCTGCCGTTCCGGGGGTACTGGTCGCGGTCAGGATGTCCGCAGCGCAGCCGGGCGGGAGTTGCAGTCCGGCGCGCCATGGGCGGACCTGATCCACTTCGCCGCGGAGTCCGCCCACGAGCAGGGAGCGTCCTGCTTCGGGCATGGACACACCCACGCTGGCGTTGTCGAATGCTGTCGCGAGTTCCCGGAGGGGGCGGTGGGCGGCCGCGCGTAGCGAGGTATGGGCCTGCCAGGCCGTGCCGATGCGGAACATGCGTGACCCGATCCGGTAGCGCCCGGCATCGCGTTGCACCGCGCCGAGGCCGGTGAGCTGGTCCAGCAGCCGGTGCGTGGTGGCTTTGGCAACCCGGTGGCGGCGGCTAGTTGGGTCGGACCGGCCTCGCCGATCCGGGCGAGTTCGGCCAGCAGGAGAAAGGCGCCGTCCAGTACGCCGCGTCCGGCCCCGTTACCGGTGTGGCCGGTCCGGCGTCCGTCGCTCGGTTGAAGATCCATCGGTCCCCCTCTGCTCAGCGTGATGCGCCCCGACCTGGTGTGAGGCGTGAATCGCCGGCCGGATACCACGCTGGGTGCGTTGGTCCGCTCAACGGGACAGCCTCTTCCCGGCTATCGCCGCCGCTGTCATGTTCGGTACTTCGCGTGGCCACGCGCTCTTCACGAATCAGCTGCCCCAGTTACCGGAGGGACATCATGAGGAGATTGACACGGTGGATGGCGGCGCTCGGAGCTGCAGCCATGCTGGTCACTGGCGCCGCGGCCGGACAGGCCGCTGCGGAGGTGTTCGCGGGCGCCTCGGACGGCTTCGAGGGCGACCCGTGGTCGAGGTGGGAGCGCTTCACCAGCGGGAACGCCGTCGCCGACGGCGACTACGGCGGCGGCGTGGCCCGCAACGGCGCCAACAACGGCTGGTTGTGGGCCGCGCACGGCTGGGCGGCGGAGCGGTACGGGGTCGCCATCGACAGCTGGCCGCGGAACAGCTGCAAGGCCAGCATCTGGGCGCACCCGGTCGACGGTGGCGCGCAGGTCGAGCTCCAGGTCTGGGACCTCAATGGCTGGCGCCTGGTGGGCACGACCGCGCCCTGGCTGGGCGGTGGCAGTTACCAGCGCATCGTTACGTCGGGAATCAACCTCAACGGTGTGAGCAAGGTGTACGTTCAGGCCATTTTCGGGAACAGCACAGGGGCTGGGAAATTCATCAGGCTCGACGACATGGCCTTCGAATGCTCGTGATCTAGCACGAAAGCAGACAACCAAAGCGGGGTTTCGAGGAAGAAGGAGAGGGGATATCGCATGAGATCGACATGATGGGGTTCGCTGCTCACGGCGGTGCTGGCCGCGGCCATGCTGCTCACCAGCGCCGCCGCCGGACAGGCTTCCGCCACGGTTACCGAGTCCATGGCGGATGGCTTCGAGGGCAAGCCGTGAACGAAGTGGGGAGCGCTTCGCCAATGGCGAGGCCGCCGCTGACGTCAACTTGTCCAGCGTTCTTGGGTAAGTGATCTGATGTTCTGAGAGGGGTGGCGGGGACCAGGCCCCGCCACCGAACTAGACGTTCGAGTTTCCGCGACGAAACACCCGAAACTCCCGTCCGGGAGAACTTCTCCGGGCGCGAGTTTCGGGTGTTTCTCCGCTACGTGAAACCTCCAACTGGCTCCCCCGTGATCGCCCGCGCCCTCCGAAGCTGTTCCCGCGCACCTGGTCCAGGCCATACAGACTGGTTCGTGCGTTTTCGACTGCGGCCGGGTGCTCAACGCCAAAACGGCGGAGAACCAGGCGCGCGGCGGGATCATCTTCGCGATGGGTGGCGCGCTGATGGAGCGGCAGGTGGCGGATCCGGTGTCGGGCAGGCTGATCACGCCCGCGCTGACCGACTACCACGTGCCGATCCACGCCGACATCGGGGACATCCGCGCGTTGTTCATCGACGAGGCGGAAACCAACGCGCACCCGCTCGGCGCGAAGGGGCTCGGCGAGATCTGCGCGATCGGGATCGCCCCGGCGATCGCGAACGCGGTTTTCCACGCCACCGGAAAACGCGTCCGCGTTCTGCCGATCACGCCGGAGAAGCTGTTGTAGCGCGGGTCAGCTCTTCGGGATGGAAACCGCGTTGTAGGGCGTTTCCGGAGTGGGCGGGGTGGTGAACCTGGCGTTGGGCAGGTACAGGCGCTTGCCGTGGGAAGCGACCGTCGTGGGCACGTCGAAGCGCGGGTCGGTGATCCGCTCCCGCAGCTGCGCGTGGCTGCCGTCCTCGGCGATGGTGAACACGGCGACGGCGTTGGACCGGTTCTGCACCACGTACAGCGTGCGGCCCCGGACCAGCAGACCGTCGCCGTTGACCAGCGATTCGCCGCCGAGGTCGACCAGTTCGGTTTCGCCGGTCTTCTTGTCCACCAGGTGCAACTGGGCGGTGACGGTCTGCACGATGAGCAGGGACCGCCCGTCGGGGGCTTCGGCGATGCCGTTCGCGTTGAAGGCGCCGGGCGTCACGACGAAGTCACCGGTGAGCGGAAGGGTGGTGTGGGCGTCGGGCAGCTTGCCGTGCCTGCCGAAGGGGACGCGGTAGAGCACGGCCTGGCGGGAGTCGGTGAAGTACGCCGCTTCGTCGGTGAGCACGACGTCGTTGACGAAGGTGTCGGCGTCGGCGAACTTGTAGCTCTTGATCAGGTTTCCGGTTTTCGCGTCCACCACCCGCGCGTCCCCGGCGGCGCCACCGGCGACGAACAGCCGGTTGTGCTTGTCCGCCTTCAGCCCGACCGACTGGGTGCCGGGGCCCTGGCTGAACACCTCGCCCTTCCCGGTGCGGAGGTCGACGCGGAACAGGTCGCCGTCGGCGAGTGAGCCGAAGTAGGCGATGGGAGCGTGGCCGATGGCGATGCCCTCGGGCTGGAATCCGTTGGGCAGCGGCAATTCGGTGGGGAGCGAGAGTGACGGCGCGGCGGCGGCCGGTGCGGCCGTCACGAGTGAAACGCCGAGGATCACGGCGGCGAGCGCGCCGAAGGTGCGGGACATGCTTCTCCTTATGGGCTCGGGCCTGCGTGCAAGGAGAGTCTTCCGTCTCCGCCGGTGCGGCGAAATGGATCAAGCGGATGAACCGGGCGCGGTATTCGGCGGAAGGCCCCGGGTGCGGCCAGGGCCTTCCGCCGGTCTTTCCGTCGGCGTCAGTCGGCGTCCGGCAGGGGGATGTCGGTGACGCGAACGTCCACCGCCTCGACATCGAGGCCGAGGAACTGCTCGACGGCTCCGATTCGCGTCGACGCGCAGCATCATGTCCCGCAGCCGCGGATAACCGGCGATGTCGAGCGTCCCGGCGACGCGTACCACGGCGCACCCGGCCCGCTCTCCGTAGGTGATGGACAGACCTTCGTGATCGCCGGTCATCGCAATCCGACTTTCCTGCTTTCAGCACTGAACGCCTGGAAACGCCCGCTGGGGCAGCCGCTGGCTGCCGCCACCCCGCGCCGGTGAACTGGACCCGCAGGTGCTGCTGAGCGACCTGTGCCGGGCCATCGACGGCCCGCACGACCCGCCGCCATTCACATCCGCTTCTCCGACATTCCCGGACCGCGGCAATGGTGTGGGTGGTGCTCGGCGCGAGCCGGGCACGGCCGCAGCGGCAACCACCCGGCCTGCCGGTGCTGGTGGAACTTGAGTGCACAACTCACCGCCCTGGCCTGCGTGGCGGGCCACAGCCGGTGCCTGGACGAACTACGGGCCCGGACCCTGCGCTTCATCGGCAACCGGACCGCGGTGCGCCGACTGGTCAGGTGGCTCGACGATGGCCAGGCCCTCTCTACGAGGCGACACCACCTTCCGATAGTCGTGACAGCACAGCTACCCCACCGTCGCGCCTGGCTTCAGTGAACCGACGAACGCGCCGAAGTCGCCCACCACCTCCGGGAACTGCTCTTCGGTGGCGGTCAGGACCGCCAGCAGCACCACGCGGTTACGGGGGTCGTCGATGCCGGGCAGGGCGAGGTAGAACTGCGCTTGGACGACTTCCCGGACCATGTCGTCGACCGTGGCGGTGATACCGATGACCTGGGTCAGGCCCGGCGCTTCCAGACCGCCGACGTCCGCGCGGTCGAGCAACCGGGTCGCCGAGGTCCGCTCGGCGAGACCGCGCAGCGAGGCATCCGCCAGCTCGGACAGCGACGTCTGGTCCGGCCGGTACTCCTCCTCCAGGGTGATGTTCGCGGTGAACCCGGAACCGGTGGTCGCCAGGTTCAGCGCCACGAACGCCGTCCCCGGTGAGCCGATGCCCTCCGGCGACACCGGCTGCCACCCGTCTGGCACCTGGAAGGCGAGGGGGACGGGCACGTCCTCACGGTGGTGGATCGGCATGGCTGCTCATCCCTTCCGGCCGCGGTCGGTCTTCGTCGCCTTGTTCCCCTTGTTCTTGGCGTTCTTCTTCACCGGTGCGGAGCGCTTCTCCGGTCCGCGCTCGGTGGGGGTGGCGGCGTCGGCGGACCGGCGGCCCTGACCGGCGAGCCAATCGGCGCCCATCAGCAGGGCCGTCTCGGCCCGGTCCCGGTGGAAGGTGAGGTCGAAGCCGGCACCGGCACCGATACCGGCGGCTCCACCGAGGTAGGTGCTGAGGTGCATGCGGCCATCCGGCCCTTTTTCCAGGCCGAGCTTGCCCAGCAGGCCGAGCCCGGTCAGCAACTCGGCGTTGGCACTGATGCCGAAACCACGGTATTCGCCACCGACGCGGACGCTGCCCTTCGCCCCCGCGAGAGCCTCACCATGGAGCAGGAACGTGTTCTTGTTCGAGCGAGCCGTCACCTTGCCTTCGACCCCGGCCGACCCCTCGCCCTTCGCCCGGAATCGGAACGGGTTGGTGGCCCCGGAGTCGTACTCGATGGAGCCCTTCTGCGCAATGCCGCCCTTGGCGCTGGCCTCGGCGCCCCAGCCATTGGTGTTCCGCCGGAGGTCCTGGCCGAGGAGCTGGGTGAACAGCCCGTGGTTGAAGCCGGCCGTCGCGCTGGCGTCCGCGACGACCTTCCGGGTGAGTTTGCCCTTCTCGCCGAAGAGCGGACGCTCGCTCTTGGCGGCCTCCGCCTTGCCCGCGTACCTGGCGATGGCGCTGTCGGGATCGTCGTCCCACTTGAACTGCTCGACCTCCCAGCGCACCGCCCGGGGGGACGTGGTGATCGGCCGGTCCACGACTTCCCCATAGGACGCCGGCTGCACGGTCTCGGCCCGCGTCCACGTCGGTGGCCCGACCGGCTGATCGCCCCACTGGGCGGGGATCGGGCGGAAATCGGAGTCACCACCGTGGTAGGGGATGGCCCCGGGCGGTACCGTCTCTTCGTCATCCCCTCGGTCAGCGGCCGCTGGTCCGCGACGGGAGTCATTGTCGCCGTCTCGGTCAGCGCGGTTGCCCGTTGTGTCTGACTCGTGTTCGGTGTCTTCTCGCGCTGCGCGGTCTTCAGCCGCTCCAGTGGGCCCGCGGCGGGTGTCGCCGTCGTTTGCCGGCTCCCGTTGGCCATCCTCGTCACGGCTTGTGTCTGCGCGCGAAGTGCGATCTCCGGCGCCGCCGACCGGTGCACGGGTAGCGTCGTTGTCACGTGTGGTGCGGTCTGCAGCCCGCTGACTTTCGTTGTCGCCGCTTGTGGTGCGCTCTCCTGCGGCTGGTCCGCTGCGGGCGCCGTCGCCACCCGGTGCGGCGCGGTCTGCGGCTGGCACGCGCACGGGGCCATCGCTGCCGTTCTGGTTGCTGGCCTGGGGCGCGCGGGGTCCGGCTTCGCCGCCAGGGGCAGAGCTATGATCACCGGGACGCCCGGCTGAGCGCTCCGATCCTGACGGGGGAGCTTCGGCACGCGCTTCCGCAGGTTCATCGTCGTCCCCACCGGAATCACGGGCGTTCCTTAAGGTGCTGCCTAATCCGCGCACTCCGGCCAGGTTTCCGACGAGTTCACCGGCACCCGAGACCGGCGCGCGCTGGAAGTTCTCCACGGCACGCCTGCCCGCCTCGGCTACCCTTTCGACCGCACCGCGCGGGTCGTTCACGACGTCGTTCACCGTGCGCTTGGCGCCATCGACGAAGTCCTTGGCGTCCTGCTCGATCTCGCGCTGCGCCTGGAGGTCGCCCTCGCTGGACCGGGCGAGCTTGTCCATGTACTCGCCCGCCGCATGCGCGTTGTCGTGCACGGACTTGTAGACACCGGCGGAAAAACGTCGTACGCCAGTGGCGGCGTCGGTGTCCTTGTCCGGATCGGCGCGCTCCTGGTTGATCTGGTCTTCCGCCCAGTCACGGCCCTTGCGCAACTCCTCTTCGAACGCCTCTTCCGCTTCCCGCATGCGGTCGCCGGTGCGTTCCAGCCAGCTTTTGTTCTCCTCTTTCCGGCGGGCTTCCTCGGCCTTGCGCCGGCCGTTCTGCTCGGCTTGACGGCCCAATTCGGCCTGCCGGCGGTTCTCGGCGGAGGTGCGTTCCCATTGCGCCTGGCGGGCCGTGCGCCCGGTCTGCTCGTTGCGACCCGATTGCCCGCGGTCGACGGCCTTCCTGTTTTCGGCCTGCTCACGCAGCTTCTCGGCCCGTTGCCGGTTCGCCTCTTCAGCTTTGCGTCGGCCTTCTTCCTGGGCTTTGCGGCCGAGGTCGGCTTGTCGCTGGTTCTCGGGAGAGGCTTCTTCCCACTTCTGTTGCCGAGCTTTGCGTTCACGTTGTTCGTTGCGGCCGGATTGGCCGCTGTTTTCGCGTTCACGTTCGCTCGGTGTGCGGCGGCTCTCTTCTTGCTTCTTCCTGCCGAGGTCGGCTTGTCGCTGGTTCTCGGGAGACGACTGCTCCCACTTCTGTTGCCGACCTTTGCGCTCGCGCTGCTCATTGCGACCGCCCTGACCGCTGTTCTCGCGCTTGCGCTCCTCGACTGCGCGACGGTCCTCTTCGGCTTTGCGGCGGCCTTCCTCTTGGGCTCCGCGCCCTTTTTCCGCTTGCTCTCGGCTTTCCTCCGACTTGTTCTCCGCCTGGGCCTGCCGGGACTTCCGCTCACGCTGCTCGTTGCGACTGCCCTGGCTGCTGTTCTCCTGCTTGCGCTCGCGGTCTGCCGTGGCCCGCCGCTGGGCGTCCTCCTTGGCTTTGCGCCCTTTCTCGGCCTGCTTCCGGCTTTCCTCGGATTTGTTCTCCGCTTGCGCCTGCCGCGACTTCCGCTCACGCTGTTCATTGCGACCGGACATGCCACTGTCCGTTGCCTTGGGGGGCGGCGGAGCGGGCGCCGCCTCAGCCTGCTGTGCCGCCGCCACTACGAACAACACCGACAACGCGCCGCCGGACAGTGCGTACAGCAGCGTTCTGCTCAATGCCTTCGCCGAGGTCTCCATAGGCTCGCATCCCCTTCCGAACCGCCGAGAGCTCGAAACTAGCTCGCACGACGGGGAGACGAGGAGTAGCGACAGCTTCCTGCCACCACCACACTGCTGCCGCTGATCGGGTGCAGGTGGTCATGCGCCGGGCGTGCGAGGGCATCAGGTCGCGGCGTTGCAACTGTCGGCCCGAGCTTCCACACCAGCGTGGGCGGACGTGCTGCCGCGGCGACGCTGAACGCGGTAGCCGACCGGATGGCCGCTTAGGACGTCTCCTGGGGATCTTCATCGGAGGTGTAGGACGATGCAGGCGAGGATGATCTCGGCGCGGTGGTAGGCGGCTCGTGTGGCGTAGCGGGGTGCCAGGCCCCGGAATTGTTTGAGCCGGTTGAAGCATCGCTCGACCACGTTGCGCAGCGTGTAGAGGTCTGGGTCGAAGGCCGGTGGCCTGCCACCGGCCGAGCCCCGGGCCTTGCGTCGGGCGATCTGGTCAGCGCGTTCGGGAATGGTGGCCTTGATCCTGCGCTTGCGGAGCGCCTGGCGGGTGCTGGGGTGAGTGTAGGCCTTATCGGCGAGCACCCGCCCCACCCGCACTCTCTGCCCATCCACCTCCAGGTCCCGGACTTCGTCCAGCAGCGGCAGTAGTTGCGGGTTGTCCCCGGCCTGACCGGGGGTGAGGATCACCGCCAAAGGCAAGCCCGCGCCGTCAACGGCCAGATGGAGCTTGGTCGTCAGCCCTCCCCGCGAGCGCCCGAGGCATTCCCCGTCGATCGCGAGGTCTTCGATCCAGTCCGCGCAGCCCCCTTTTTCCGGGCCCCGGCCGCGTGCTGATGCGCCCGCACACTCGTGGAATCGATACTGATCACGAACTCGACGTTGTCCTCCAAGGTTCCCAGCGAGTCGTCCTTGACGATCACGTGTTCCAGGATCCGGTCCCACGTCCCGTCCGCGGTCCACTTATGCAACCGCTCATGCGCGGTCTTCCACGGCCCATAGCGTTCGGGCAGATCATGCCACGGCGCACCGGTCCGCTCATGCCACACAATCGCGTTGATCACCTGCCGGTGACTACGCCACCGCCCACCCCGCCGCCCAGCCTGCGCAGGCAGCAACGGCGCGATCACCGCCCACGCCCTGTCCGTCAGCTCACCACGACCCACCACACCCCATCCTCTACACACGATCATGAAGAAGATCCGCAGGACACGCCCTAGGATGACTCCTGGTGCCGGCGGCGATAGCACTGGAGTTCGCCGTGCTGATCTTGATCATGGGGCGAGTCCGCAGATGACGCGCGTACTGTGGGTGGCCGCCGGCGCCACCATCGTCTACCGGCCACAACGATCCGAGGTCGCCTCCGGATCCGAGTTGCCGACCACCGTTTTCGGCCTACCTGGCGCACCAGGTGGTGGTCGAAGACGTGCTGGCCGAGCCGAGTTGGGACACCTCGCCGACAACCATGCTCGGCCTCGGAACAGGTGGCTCCAACCGTTGTTCAGCCCCGGCAATCCCGAGCCGACGCCCAGCCGGGCACCGCTGCGACACCTCGGCCCCGGGCTGCAGGTAGCGCCACCGCCGAACTCGTCACGATCCCGCACCGGGAGCCGTCTTCGGGCAGTACGCGGCGACGGCAGGGACGGGGTGCGTGCCACCGCGTCACAGAGTCCGTGGCGCGCTCGAAACAACCGGGACCGTGATCTGGCGTGGTCGACGTCCCACCGCAGGCCGCAAACGTGGTGTGGCGCAGGCGCTGGTCGGGGGTGGAAGTTCGACGAAATCCCTGCGCAGCGGCTTGGCCCCCGCTATCGTCATGGTCGATCGGGGTCGCGGTCCGGTTTAGGAGGAGCCTTGGCGGACATGGTGGTGGACATGGAGGAGTTGCGCAGGTTCGCCGGGGAGATACTGGGCGACGGCAGCCGCGCCGGCTCGGCGGAGCCCGCCGTGCCGGTGATCGACTACCTCGAGGGCGCCTACGCCGAACTCGACCGCGTCGCCGGAGAGGCCGTGGATGGCACCCTCAAGGGTGGTCACGGCAAGACCGGCGGCTACCAGGCGAGCCTGCACGCGTTCGCCACGGAGTTTAACGAACTGCTGACCCGCTACCTCCAGAACGAACGGGTTTACATCGACTTCCTCGCCGGGCTGCGCGACCGGATGACCGCGACGGCCAGTTCGTTCGAATCGCGCGAGGCGCAGAACGTGAAACAGCTGAAGTCGATCGCCTCGATGTTCGATCTCGACTAAGCAGGGGACCTCATGGCGCAGCGGTGGTACGAGGACGACTCGTCGGGGCCGGTCGAGCAGCTCGACCCGATCTTCCGGGACGGGTACGCGCCGGCACTGCACGGAATGCTCAAGGCGCTCAGCGTGGTCACCGACGGGCCGCCCGTGTGGGACCCGGTGTTCGTGAAGGCCGAGGACATGATCTTCGATCCGACGGAAATGCCGTCGACGGAGAACAATCCCTGGCTCAACCCCATCGATCCACGGGCGGGAGCGGTGCACGTCACCCTCCACCCCATTCTCCGTGGCTCGGCGCACGAGGACGGCAGCCGCGATCTCAGCGTGGACGAGTTCTTCAGCCACGCGGAGATCCTGACCGGGCAGGACATCGGCCGGGTGGCCGGCAAGCCGGGGCAGAACGCCGAAGCCCTCCGCTTCGAGGGACAAGGCGAAGGTGAAGGCGGCACGGGCGGCGGCTGGATCAAAGACGCGGTCACGGTGATCCGGCGCGCGGGCTTCTCCGACGCCGAATCACTGCAGTACAACAAGCTCGACCAGTTGCAGGCCGGCAGCGCCTGGTGGGGCGACCACTGGACCGGCCCGCCCGGTTCGGTGCCCGCGGACGCGCACGCGAGGTGCTCGATCATCGACAACTGGCAGCTCGAACGCCGGCGTCCCGCCCTCGGGGTGCTCTCGGACTACCTCGTCCGCTACGGCGCGATCCTCCACGGAGCCCGCTTCAACCTGAACAGCCTCATGGGTGCGTGCGTCAAGCAGCTCGAACAGGTCGACGCCACCTCCTCGGTCAATAAGGGACTCGTCACCGGCTGGAAGTTCTTCTCCGGTATCGCGGGCGTGGCGACGGCGGGCCCGATGGCCGGGGTCGCTGCGGTGGACATGATGTTCAACGTGCTGGAGAACCAGAACGGCAACAAGGCCCTCGAACCCGGCGGGTTCTACGGCACGCTGTACAGCTTCCTGCAGAAAGCCGACGAGCTGATGGAGTCCACGAGCCAACGCGTCGGCGAGCTGATCCGCGAAATGCACGCCAACTTCCCCATCTCCGACGGCCCGCTCGGGCCGCCCAACTGGACGGAACCGGCACCCCAGATTTAGCTCGGCCACGGCACTGCGAACCGAGCTGGCCGCGTTGCTGGCCGACGCCGGGATCACCGACGTGGACCTGGACGAGGCCGTCGCGGACGAGCACGTGCGCTCGTGGGCCCGCCCATCGAGTGCCCGACCACGATGGTCCGGCCGTCGCCACCCGCCTTTCGTTGGGCCGCGGACACGCTGTTGAGGTAGTCGGCCAGGCAGGGTGTCCCGGTCCCGGGTCGATCGGTTCTGCCGCCGACGCGACGTCCCGCCGCCGGAACGTTCGAAATGGACGTTCAGCGAAACGAATCTCTCTCCCGAGACACCAATTTTGACTTAGGTCTGCGGGTTGGCCACGCGGACTTCCCGGACTGTGAGATCAGCGGTGAGCCGGGCCATACTTCCGCCGCGATCGCGCCGAGGTGAGCGGCCCGCTGATCGATGTGGCCAGGCTCCAGCCTGTGGCCATGGCGATGTCCCGGTTGATCTGCAGGCTGGACTCTGCGCGGAACTCCGGTTGCTTCACCAACCATGCAGAGTTCGATACCGAACGACTGAAGCCGAGGTGACCAGCGTGAGGTTACCGAAGCGATGGACGCGCTGGTCCCGTCTCTGTGCTTCCATGACCGCCAAGGTCTACACCCTGCTTCCCGCGGGCCACGAACTTTGTCGTGCTATCCAGGCGCGTGCGGCGAGAAGATCGCGGCGGCTATGGTCCGAGGCAAGCGGCCACCACCTCGCTCAGACCGCGCAGGCACCGGCCGAGGCGTTGCCGACAGGCCGTGCGAGTAAGCCACTGAACCAGCGGGGCGAGGTCCCGGCCCGCAATTGTCAGTGTCGGCCGGCCAGTAGTGTCGTGGCTGCGTGCTGATATGCAGTTTGGACTGCGGGGATGGTGTCGATGCGGCAGCGTTCGTCGGTGGCGTGTAGTCCGCGGTAGTCGACTCCGAAGCCTGCGGTGGCCGGTATGCCCAGGCCGGCGAGGTAGTTGCCGATGTTGGATGGGCCTGCGATCTTGGGCTGCACGTCGAAACCTGTCGCTGTCGCCGCGTCGAGTAGTGCCCTCCTGAGCGCCGATGTGGGGTCGAGGGCGTAGGCGGGCCAGTGGATGCTCGGCTCGATGTTTGTGGTCCGGGTGTCGGGCCAGGCATGGTCGACGCGGTGAGTTACGTGCTGCAGCAGAGCTGCTGCCGCGGTGCTGTCGAAGTCTGTGGTGGTGCGAATGTCGACGTTGAGGACGCACAGGTCCGGGGTTACAGAGAATCCTTGCCCGCCTTCGGCAGCTGGGACCGTGAGCTTTCCCGGAAGGGAAAATCGGGACGGGATTCGCCGGGGATGGCGGTGTCGTGCAGTGCCCGGATCAAGTCGGCGGCCTTGACGAGCGCGTTCGGGGTGCTTACCCGGCCGCCTGAATGCGAGGAGATGCCGTGGACGTGCAGGGTGGCGCGGTAGACGCCACGGCCGCCGATGACGACGTGCTCGATGCCCGGGTAGCCGATCAGCACGCCGGCGACCTCGCCGGGAGCGTCCGGGCCTTCGAAGTAGGTTCGGGCGCCGCCGAAGCCGCCGGTGTGCTCATCGACGTCGAACAGCAGCGCGAGGCGTCCATGCAGCCGTTCCGGGTGGGCGGCGAGTCGGGCGGCGATGTGGCAGAAGATCGCCGCGCCGACCTTGGAGTCCGCGGCGCCGCGTCCCCAGAGCCAGCCGTCGGAGACCGTCGCGGACAGGGGCGGGTGTGTCCACGCGGCTCATCGCCGAACACGGCAGTATCGAGGCAGGCGTCGAGCACCCAGCGCGGGCCAGGGTGCGCGCCCTTGATCTCGCAGGTGAGGCCCATGATGGAGCCTGTCCGGTCTCGCAGTGTCACCGCGGGCAGGTGGTGCGTGCGCAGCCAGGCCGTCACCGCCTGCAGGACCGGTTCGTAGGGGTCGATGCCGCCGCGGCTGGCGACGCGGACCAAGGTGCGGGTGAAGTCGATAACCGACTCGTGGTCTTCCTTCGCGGCGGTCAGCACGTCGTCAAGGTCGGGCGCATCGAGGCCCACCATGATCTCGCCGCCCTGCCGATCGTGCGAAGCTGGGCCCCAGCCCCGCATCCGGCAGCGCACTAGTCCTTAACGGAGGTGATGGTCATGACCGGCCGCAACCAGCTTCGTGTCGACGGCGGCATGTGTCCTAAGTGGTCCCGAGGCACGCGGCGCGCCAGACCGAGTAACCCCCCGGGCGCTCCGCGAGAATGCTGCCGTCGTCGAAGACCCGGTTCGCGGGCCCGTTCGCCGGGATCGCGTCGACGAAGGTGGTGCGCTGCCAGACGGCGTCGGCGAACTCCGTGTCCCGGCCGAGAACCTGGCCGCCGGCGTTGATGTCGTCACCGAAGGCAGCGCCCTTGAGGAACTCCGGATTCGCCGGATCGCTCCAGAGCAAACCCTGGTGGGTCGCGACCTCGTCGAGCGCGCGGGTGTATCCGACGGCGATGCCACCGCGAAGCGACGAGGCACTGGTCAGCCGGTAACCGGGCGGCGTGGCCAGCGGGATGAGCCCCCCGGCTCGCCAGAGGTGCGGCCCCTGCGCCAGGTGGAGCAGCACAGTGCCGTCGTTGTCGATGTCGATCGCCCGGAGGAGGTAGTTGTCCTCGGGCAGTTCGAGCACCACGGGCGGGGCGCCGTCGCCCGGCCACACCACGGCTTCGGTGCGGTTGTCCGCGGTGGCGGTCCCGAGCACGTCACCGCGCTCGTTGATCGACTCGGCGTTCACCTGCTTGAACCCGTCTGGCACCGGAAGCCGCTCGTAGACGCCGAGTCCCTGGTGTCCGCCGTGGTAGCGGAACGACGCGCCGATCTCCGAGGAGTCGAGGGATTGGGCGTTGACCGCCACCGTGCCCGTGCCGTTCTCGTCCACCGGACCGGGCCGCCGGTACCCGGGCGGTGGCGGTTGCGTGCGGCCGAACGGCTCACCGGCGGTCCACAGCACCATTTCCATGAAGAACTGGCCATTCTCCACCCGGCGCACGGTCCCGGCGTAGTGGCCCGTGCCGGTCCCCGCCACCACGTTCGCGGTTCCCCACGTGTCGGCGGGCGGAATGGGTGTTTCGGTCCAGGTGCAGGCGGCTTGGGCGGCTTGGGCGGCTTGGGCGGGCGCGGTGAGCAGCCCGGCAAGTACCAGGCAGGCAGTGGCTGCGCGAAGACTTCGCATGTGACATCCCCCAGTTCAGTGTCACTGCCTGCATCGGTGTGCCAGTGACCCGCGTTACAGCGACGTTCGCTGGGCTCGCGACGTCAGCGCGGTGGCCGGTTGGCTTGGAACGACGTCCGGGCGATGCGGATCTGGTGACCGACTGGCGCGCCACCGAGGCCGTGCGCACCGCGCTGGCGCCCTCCCGGAGCTGACCCTGCCCTGGCAGGCGGAGCAGGTTCCCGAGCCGCGGCTGCTCGTGCTCAACGAGCCGCTCGCCGCGGAGCTGAGCTTGCCCGCAGACTGGCCTACGGAGTCAACCTACGATCCCGCGCTGGTGCGCCCTCCGCCGAGCTCAACAGCACGGTGCACTACACACTCTCCGCCCTCACGACGCCCCGACCGCCACTGGCGGCGACGATCGCTTGGGTGACCGGCGGTTCCCGCCGCTGATCAACTCGGTCGCCGCAGGGAGCCGACATACTGGTGCGCCTCGCGTGCGACGTCTCGCCAGAAGGCGAGCGTCGCCGTGCGGTCTCCCAGGGCGGGGAGCTCGATCCACTCCCGCATTGTCCGGTTGCCCATGACCACCTGCGTGGCCCGTCCGGTGGCGATGAGCTCCCTGACCCGGTCGCTGGGGACCTTCACGATGAGCTCACCGCGGTGTCCGAGGAAGGCGAAGATCTTGCCGCCGACGCGGAGCCCCGGGCTGCGGAACATCGTCCCCATGGCGACGTCTCGATCGTCCGTGAAGTCCTTCGCGACCCGGTCGAGCAGGTCGCCGTTGGGTACGTCAGCCATCGATCTTCCCGGGTAGCACGCGTTCGAGGGCCGCGACGGAGCCGTCAACGGCAAGTCCCATGGTCATGGCCGTCCGCAGGGGCACCGCGCCGGTGAAGAGTGCGACGAACACCTGCGGCGGCGCGGTGATCCTGGCGTCGGGCCGGCGTTCGGTCGAGCAGGGGCGTACGTCGATCCGGCCACGGTCGGCGATGATGTCGCAGCCATCGCCCAGGTCGCCGAGGCGCACGACGCTCGCTGGCTCGTCGGGTGTGGTGTCCGTGCACAGATGGCGCAGCGGCAGCGAGAACCAGTGCACCCGGAACGCGTCGTCGTCCGGCGGGGCGACCATCAGCGGGGCGCCCCAGCGGGTCAGCTCGCGGACGACGCCCCCGAGGTCCCTGCCGCGGTCGGTGAGCGTGATGAGCGTGGCGGCGACCGGCGGCGGTTCGTCGTGGCGGGCGATCAGCCCGGTGCTCTCCAGGTCGCGGAGGCGGTCGGCCAGCAGGTTGCTGGCGATGCCGGGCAGCCCGCGGCGCAGATCGGAGAAGCGGCAAGGGCCCTGGGTGAGCAGCTCGCGGACGATCAGCAGGGTCCAGCGGTCGCCCACCAGGTCGAGGGCGCGTGCCATCGAGCAGTACTGGTTGTAGGAACGCACGTCGGCAGACTAGCAGGATGGTTGCCAATCTCTACCAAGTGGTTTAGTTTTTCAACCACGTTCCGAGGCGAGGGAGAGCACCATGACTGTGGTCAACGACAGGGCACCCGTCGTGCTCAGGGAGTACTACCGGATCCTCACGGGCGGGATCGAGAGCTACGGGGACGGCCGGAACCTGGCACCACTGCTCGCCGAGGACCTCCACTTCGAGGGTCCGATCGCCGGGCAAAGGACGGGGGCCGCTCCGTTCCTGCAGGGAGTGCGGGGGTTCATCGCGAACATCCAGAAGATCGACCTGATCCAGGAGGTCCACGACCCCGACGGCGCCGCCGTGTGCTACGACGCCCACCTGCCCGAAGGCACCTCTCGGCTCACCGAGTTCTTCACCTTCGCCGAGGGGAAGATCCAGCGACTGTGCATCCTGTACGACCCCGCCGACTACCTCGCCAAGGGCGGCGCCTGACCCGCCCGCCGCTGGCCCTACACCACGCTCGGGCACTGAGGGCACGACGCCGCTGGTCCATGCGCGCCACCGCGGCGGTGCTCAGCTACAGCCAGTCCTATGCCGACTGGCTGACCGGCTGCGCAACCGGGACACCGGACACCACGCGAAAGCTCGGCGCGCCGGCGTGGGAGGCCTCACCAACGCTGCCACCGTGGATCACCACCGACGCCGCCACCACCATCCACCAGTCCCTGCACGCGGCCGCCGGTTCCCGTCCCGAACCGCTGTCTCCGCTGCCCGTGCAACACGAAATGATCCGGATCAACTGCGTCAACGGGCGCATGCTGCGACGGCACTCCCACCTCGCCTCCGCGCACGGGGTCACCTTCCACGCCCCGTTCACCGACGACCGGGTCCTGGAAGCAGCACTGAGCATCCGCCTGGAAGACCGCATGGACCCCCACCGGTTCAAGCCCGCCCTGGTGACCGCGATGACCGGACTGGTGCCTGGCGACATTCTCGCCCGCACGACCAAGAACGAGGCCAGCGCGGCGATGTACGCCGGAATGCGCAACCGCCGCGAGGAACTGGTGGACCTGATGGCCGACTCGCGACTGGCCCGCATGGGACTGATCGATCCAGCCGCGGTCCGCGGGGTCCTGCGTGGCGCCCACGCCACCGCCCTGACCCTGATGCCGCTCGACGCGACCCTGGCCTGCGAACTATGGCTGCGAAACACCGGCGAACCCGCGTCGGCGAATCGAGGAGGAACCCCATGGACTTGACCCTGTCCGCGCACGTGACCATGACACCGACCGACCGCGGCATGGTGCTCCTAGACGAAAGAACCGGCCGCTACTGGACGATGAACAACACCGGCGCCACGGTCCTGCGCGCACTGCTGACCGGCTCCGACACCGCGAGCATCGTGGCCGATCTCCGCACCACCTACCCCGCGGCGACCGACCACGTCGCCGCGGACGTGACAGCGCTGCTGCGCGCACTCGACGACGCGGGGCTGGTCACGCGATGAGCGGCGTCGACATGACGCTGGAACCTCGCGTTCGGGTCCCCCTCATCCAGCGGCCCGCCGCCCTGGCCGCGGCCCTCGCCGGCCGACTGCTGGCCACCGCCTCACCCTCCCGCCTGCGGAAGCTGCTTCAACTCGCCGCCCGAGGAGCTACCCCGGCCACCGCCGAGCAAGCCCTCCGTGCCCGCCGGGCCGTGGTCGCGGTCAGCATCGCCTGCGCGGGCCCTCGTTGCCTGCAACGCTCGATCGCCACCGCACTGCTCTGCCGGCTGCGGGGCACCTGGCCACAGTGGCGCACCGGCGTCGTCACCGAACCCTTCGCCGCACACGCCTGGGTCGCGTTGGACAGGCAGCCGATCGGTGAGGACCCGGACATGGTGAAGCACTTCCACGTCGTCATGTCAGTCGACAGCTAAGCGGAGCCACCGAATCCGCTGGAACTCCGCGCCCTGCCTACTCACCTCGCCGTCCCGGTCGGCATTCCTGCTGACACAGAAGGGACGGTTCTCCACAAGCGCGTTCGTTGCAACAGCTACATCGGCCGTCCCTCGAAGTGGAGAAAATTCCCCGTCCACACCGAGGGCCTTGTAGGATCCGACGCACCACGCAGGCGAGCCGAGCACGATCTCCCGCCGGTGGTCACGAGGGGAAGGGCTCGGTCATGGCCGACGACAGAAGGAACTCGTACACGCAAGACGGCGTCGACGCGATGAAGTGGGGACTTGTTCGAGCGGCGATAGACCGGGACATCTGGGACAACGTGCGCGGCAAGGGGGCGATGCGTTGCCACTCCGGCAATCCCGATGAAGGCTATCGCATTTCCTTGAATCATGACGCGACACATCACGACCAGCAGTATGAACCCGGATACGAGCCACCTGAGTGGATGAAGCATCACCGGTTACCCGCGATACCGTCACGACCGGACGAGGCAGCCGACGGAACCGCGTACGTGGAGGACCACGAGGGCAATCGGACCACGGTGACCTTCGACGTCTGGGCGGATCCGCCGAACTCCACCGGATTCGAGATCGAGGGGCTCTACCGGAAATGGGTGAACCGCGTCGACGACGCGTTCGCCGGCTGGGACGAGGTCGACCTGATTCCACACGAAAAGAACTTCTGGCAGTCCGCGCACCACCTCCGGGAGGCGATCAAGCCACTGGAGAACCTTTCCCTTCCAGGCGAGTCCTACCACACGGCGTGCCGAACCCTTGGCCTGGTCAGCCGCGACCCGGGAGCACAAGGCACCACTCCTCCCGAAAGGATGTGGGCCCCGCACATCAATGGGCCCATCGACCGATTCGTCATCCCGCTGCAAGGAACCTTCCTGAACCTCTGGACCCTGGGCGCGATGCTGGCCGCACAGCTCGACGGCATGGGCAACATGTGGCAAAGCGCTCGGGTCAGCGTCATGGAAATAGGTTTCTACGCCACGAAGGTGATGTCCTACCAGAAGCGGGTCGACATCCCCCTCTACATCAAAAGCGCCGGCTGGATCGTCGGCGCCATGGGACTGATCCCCGCACTGGCGCCGGCAGGAATCGGCCTGGCGGCCGCTGGTCTCGTCCTCGCAGGCGCGGATGCCCTTCTGGGAGCGATCGAAAGCAAGAACAGGGATGTGATCGATCTCGAGGCGGCGATCCCGGGGGGCTCCGCGACGGAAATCCTCGCGTCGATCAAGTCGACGCTCAACGACAACCCGGACAACGGCCTCGAACCGCAGATCGAGCGTGATGATGCTGACAGCACCGACCTCCTTCGAGTAGCGCTGGAGCACCTCGGCGACAAAACCGTCTACAACCCGGACACCGGGACCTACCGCACGTGCTTCACCCTGGACGTGGAGAACGTCCTGGAGGACTCGGCCCCCGACCACAAGCCGGACGCGGACATCGCCGTCGAATTCGAGCGACTTCGCGGTGCCGGAAAGATCTTCGCCGACGAAACCGCCGGAGAAATACGAACGATCGCTCGTGGTGTCAGGGAGGCCTCCGCGACGGAGTGCATCTGGAAGCGCCCGGAACTCAGCGGCGGGGTGGCGATCGGACTGGGAACGACCGGGCCTTGGGTGGATTGGAACGCGGTCCGGAATGAGCTGGCGAGCATCCTCGATACCACCTCGGAACAGGTGACGAACCTGGGCGAGTACCTGATCTCCACCGCGAACTTCCTCGAACGGCAGGATGCTTCAGCCAAGGAAGCCCTGGAAAAGGCCGCCCAGGAGTTCGACGGTGCGTTCGGGTGACTCCACGATCAGCGAAGTGTCTGGATCGGCGGTAACTCGGATCGTGGACGTCTTGCTCATCGCGGGGCACTCGGCAGCCTGCACCCTGGCTTGGCTGGCCGCCGACGTCGCCACGTAACGCATTCGCGGCCAGCGCGCGATCTACCTCGCGATCCGGCGCCTGAGGTCCGAAGCCACAGCGGCAAGGCGCGTACGGCCCCACTGTGGACCGGGAGGCGGCGTTCGCGGGCTGGTTCGACGCTGCGGAGGCGGACTCCGGCCTCTTCGCTTCGGAACCAGCTGACCGTCTTCTCGAAGGCTTCGACGATCTTGTCGTCACCGGCTGTGCTGGTAGATCGCCGGATCGACGGATCGTCTCTCAGCGAGCACGTGTGTTGTACTACGGCGGCACCACCCAGAGTGTGGTGCACATCTCCCCGCTCACGACGGAGTGACGCGCACGCCGGGTCAGCCGTCATCCACGGTCCTCCCCAGGCCGGTAAGGAGAATTCTGTTGCGCTCCTTTTCCCTTCCCCACCGAACACCCCCACGCGCCCGCCGGCGCAAGCCCGCCGCCCTGCTCGGCACGATGGCGTCGGTGCTGGTCGCCGGGTCGCTGATCACCGGCGCACCGGCCACGGCAGACACCTCGGCCGCGACCACCGCGACGCAGTCGGTGGTGCAGGCACCGATCCCGCCCAACGCGCCGGAACTCGGCGCGAACGTGTACGTGTTCAACCCGGGCATGGCCCAGGCCGACATCCAGGCCACCGTGGACGCCATCGCCAACCAGCAGACCGGCGCCGAGTTCGGCCCCGGCCGCTACGCCCTGTTGTTCGAGCCGGGCAGCTACGGCACCCCGCAGCAGCCCCTGGAGATCCGGGTCGGCTACTACACGGAGGTGGCCGGCCTCGGCGCCCAGCCCGGTGACGTGCAGATCAACGGCCGGGTCAGCGTCTACAACCAGTGCCAGGTCAACGGCACGGGCAACTGCATCGCGCTGACCAATTTCTGGCGGTCGATGGCCAACCTGACCATCAACGTGGCCGGCGGGGAGGGCTGCCGGGCGGCGACGAACTTCTGGGCGGTGTCCCAGGCCGCGCCGATGCGCCGGGTCGACGTCAACGGCAAGTTCTCCTTGATGGACTACTGCGGGGACGGCCCGTGGTACGCCAGCGGCGGCTTCATCGCCGACTCCCGCTTCCGCGGCGAGGTGGTCAGCGGCTCCCAGCAGCAGTTCCTGGTGCGCAACAGCGAGCTGAGCAGCTGGAGCAACGGCGTGTGGAACCAGGTGTTCGCCGGTACGCCGGGTGCCCCGGCCACCAGCTTCGGGGTGCCGGGCGCCCAGCCCTACACGACCCTGAACACCACGCCGGTGTCGATGGAGGAGCCGTACCTGACCCGCTCGGGCGGCAGCTACACCGTGCGCGTCCCCGCGGTGCGCCGCGACTCGGTGGGCCCGACCAGGGGTGACACCGGCGAGCGGGCCATCGGCCTCGGCGACTTCCTCGTCGCCACGCCCGCCACCGGCATCGCGCAGGTGAACCAGGCGCTGGCCGAGGGCCGTCACCTCCTGCTGTCCCCTGGCACCTACCGCTACTCCGAGCCCATCCGGGTCACCCGGCCGGACACCCTGGTGCTGGGTCTCGGCATGCCGACCATCACGCCCCAGGCGGGCAACGCCGCGGTGACCGTCGACGACGTGGCCGGGGTGAAGCTGCACGGCTTCACCGTCGACGCCGGGCCGGTCAACTCACCGGTGCTGGTGCAGGTCGGCCGCCCGGGCGGCACCTGCGAATGCGGCGGCACCAGCAACCCGGTGGTGCTCCAGGACGTGTTCGTGCGCATCGGCGGCACCCTGGAGGGCAAGGCCACCACCAGCCTGGAGGTCAACGCCTCGAACGTGCTGCTGGACCACACCTGGCTCTGGCGCGGCGACCACGGCACCGGCATCGGCTGGGACCGCAACACCGCCGACCACGGGGCCGTCGTCAACGGCCACGACGTCAGCGCCAACGGACTGTTCGTGGAGCACTACCAGAAAACCGAAACGATCTGGCGCGGCGAGCGCGGGCGCGTGGTCATGTACCAGAACGAGCGCCCCTACGACCCGCCGAGCCAGGCCGCGTGGCAGGAAGACGGAGCCAACCCCGGCTACCCGGCCCTGGAGGTCGCGCCGGGCGTGACCACGTTCCGAGGCTGGGGCCTGGGCAGCTACAGCTTCTTCAACCAGGGGGTCGACATCCAGTCCCGGATGTCGTTCCGCGTGCCCCGCACCCCCGGTGTGCAGCTGACCAGCCTGCTCACGGTGTTCCTCGACGGCAGCGGCTCGATCAACTCGGTCGTCAACGACACCGGCTCCCGTGCCGACAGCTCCAACGCAGGAACAGCGCAGAACGTCATCAGCTACCCGTGACCCACTCCGGCTGGGCCGCCCGCCATTTCCGGCGAGCGGCCCAGCCGGTGATCCAGCAGTCTCCTGCTACACGGCGTCGACCTCGGCGGTCGATACCGCCGCGGTGCCGTCGGGGAGAAGATCCACCCTGCCAACCGGTCGAACGTGTGAGCGAGTATGCGCTAGTCTGTGCCGGCAGGAGGGTCGGAACGGGGAAGGTTCCGACCCTCCTCTCCGCTGCCCGCGCGTGCCTGCAGGCCGCGTCGTGGCCCCGCACTGAACCGCGATCACACGTCGCCGCTGTTCACGCGGGCGTTTTCCGTGAGCGAGCGGAGTTTGGTTCCCAGTTCTTGCAAGAATCAGCTGTCAATAGCCAAGAACGCAACTCCGCGTGCCGGAACTCGACGCCGCTGCCAGACAGCCGTACCAATCCGCCTTCGTCGGGCCCAGTCCAGGAGGTCGGCGGGTCGCCAAGGCAGGCGGTCCCCCTTACGCGCAGGACAATGGCCGCCAGGCAGCGACCGCACCGCGGGTGTGGGACCTCGCCACCGGCGAGAAGATCACCACTTTCGCTGATCACAGGAATTGGGTATTTGCGGTGGCGTGCAGCGTGCTTGACGGCTGTCGATCGCCGAGCCCAGAATCCCGCTGTTCGCTGCGAGCAGGCTTTGCCAGGCGATTCGCGGGCCGGGCACGAGGTTCCCACAGGCGTTCACGGCGGCGCCGTCCAGCGGTAGCCGGCCCTGGCGGCCCCGGCCGTTCTCTCCGGTCCGGGACCGGCGACCTCGTCGCTCGTCCGTCAGTCGCGGAGCAGGTCCCGCAGGACTTGGGGGTAGTTCGTGATGATGCCGTCGACACCCCAGTCGCGCGCGGTGCGCATGCCCTGGCCGTCGTTCACGGTCCACACGTGGATCTCCATGCCGTGACCGTGCACCAGGTCGACGGTCGCCTCGTCGATCACCTTGAACGCCGGGTTGACCTGGTCGGCCCAGGCCGCGGCCTGCTCGATGTCGGTCGCGGTGGGCTTTGTCCCGAAGAGCAGCCCGACCGGCACCTCCGGCGCCAGTTCCTGGTAGCCGCGCAGCCACGGGTGGTTGAAGGACTGGACGACGATCCGCTCACCGCGCAGCGCGGCGCGGAAAACCGGGACCGTGCGGAGTTCCCGGTCCAGGTCCTTCTCGATGCCCGGGTAGAGCTCGGGCGCCTTCGGCTCCAACAGCATCTTCGCCCGCGCACCGACGGCCGCGCCCCACTCGCGCAGAGTGGGCACCCGCTCGCCCGCGAACTCCGGGGCGAACCACGACCCGGCGTCGAGCCGTTTGATCTCGGCCAGCGTGAAGTCCCCGACGTTCCACGGGGCGCGTTCCGGGAACACCGCTTCGACGTCGGTGGTCCGGGCCAGCGTGGTGTCGTGCACGATCACCAGCTCGCCGTCCTTGGTGCGCTGGATGTCGTTCTCGACGACGTCCGCCCGGTGCCGGACTGCCTGCCGGACCGCGGCCAGCGTGTTCTCGGGCACGACCCCCGACGAACCGCGGTGCGCGATCACCGCGGGCGCCCCCTCCGCGGCGGTGGCGACCGGAACCGCGAGCACAGCGGTGAGCGAGGCGAGCAGCGACACGGCGAGGACGCGGGAAAGCCGGGACATGAAACCTCCAGGACGGCCGGACTGTGCGGTCAGTCAATCACCACCCCGGCTTCGACCGCGAGACAAGCAGCGGTGAACAGCCGGTGACGGGCAGCCAGCGGATTCTTTATTTCCGCAGTCCAGCGACATGTCGAGAGCGTGTCTGGCACGCAATCGCGCCGACCACCGGACGCTGACCGGTCCAGATCCGGCGCGGGCTTCACCGGCCGTCGCTGTCTCCCCGGCGGTGCGCACCCGTGCCGCCACGATGGTGGTGACGGCGAAGCAAGCAGGCCGCGACAGCGCACCCGGCTGCGACCAGCAGCAGGCTCACGTCCCCCGCGAGTGCGCCCAGCAGGGCTACGACCCCGAGCACGAGCGCCAGTGCCGTCCACACGGTTGCGACAGAACCGGTCGTCGTCCGCAGAGTGTGCGCGAACCCGGGATCCTCCTCGGCCAACCGCTGCTCGATCAAGTCGAGTTGCCGTCGTTCCCAGTCGTTGAGCGCCCCGCCCTCGTCTCCCCGCCCAGCGGCGGACTTGATCGCCTCCCCCGGTGGGAGCAAACGCCCCTCCGGCACATTCGCGGGTAGCCGCGCTGAGCGCCACCAATGGTGAAGCCACATCACCGGCCATCCTTCCCTGGGTCGGGCACGCGGGAGCACGTGCGCCTGAGCTGGGTTTCCGCCCTGGCGATTCTGCCGTGGATCGAAGTCGCCACCAAGCTGGCGCCCCGGGCTTTCCGCACCCCGATGGTTCGCTGAACTTCCTCGCCATCAGCGGCACGGCCATCGGTTTGGGCCTACTGCCAGCCCTGGCCACTCCCTTCATCAGCGAACTCATGCGCGGTGCTGGTGACGGGTTTCTCCTTGGTCGGGCCACTGCGAGCTAGTCGTCGGGCCGGCCGCGGTTGACGCGGGCGTAGGCGAGGATGAACCACGGGATCACCACAGCGGCTGTGACGACGCACAGACCGACCGGCCCGAGTTCGAACAGCAGAACCCCGAGCAGGATCACCGCGAGGAGCCCGAGCACGAGAAGCGCGGTCAAGCCGAGTCCGGTCCGCACGATGGGTGAGTGCAGGAGGTGCCGCGCGGTTCCCGTGTCCAGGTCTGCCGCCAGTTTCTTCTCTCTGGAAGAGAATTCGCCTTCGATCTGAGCGAGGATCTCCTGCTCCCGCCTCGACAATTCCATGACACCTCTCCCATCTGGCCGGTCACAGGTCCAATCCCTGGCGGCGCCGGCGTGCTCTGGCGGATGGCTCGGACACCGACGAGCCGACGGCCTGGTCCGCGTTTCTTCGGTGGCCAGGGGCGCCCATCGTCGGCGGTCTGCCAGAGACCGGTCCGATCGCGGCCCGGGCGTGAACCACCAGCCTCTCCGGCCCGGAGAGCGCGCCGGATGGTCGCGTGGGCCTGCCCGACGCGTCATGTCCGTCCTCCCTAACCGTAGGTGCCGCTTCCCAGCGTGGGCAGGGTTGCAGCAGGCAGCGGTGAGTGGGCCGTATTGCCGGGACCCGGAAAAACGGCCCTGCAGAGTCGAGGACCTCGCCCTGCACGTCGTGAGGGTCGGCGACCAGGCACCGGCCCGGTTACCCTGGGTGGCACGGGGTTGCCGCAACCCGGCAAGGCGCCTGCGGAGGAGAGTGATCCCATGGCGACCGAGTACGAACTCCAGGCCGGGGACGTCGCTGCTCTCGCCGACCGGGCGGCGGCAGACTCAGGCGTCGAGTCGCACGAGTTCCTCGACGGTTACATCGAGATGCTGGTCGCGGTGAGTGCCACGGGACGCCGGTTGGACCGTGACGAGCTCGACACGCGGCGTGTGCTCGGCGCGGCTGCGGCCGAGCAGAACATCCCTCTGCGTGCTCTGGTCGACCTCTACCTCAGCGCGAACTGGCTGGTCTGGCGGGAACTTCCCAGCGTCGCGGGGGCCAGCGGGACCACGGTGCGGGCCATCGGCGAGAGCGTGCTGCGCGCCGCCGACGACGCCATCGTCGCCCTCGCCGAAGGCTACGAAGGCGCCCAGCGGCTGGTGATGCGCCAGGAAGAGGCCCGGCGTCGGGAGTTCATCGACGACCTGCTCAACGGTCGCAGTGACCTCGGGAGGCTGGCCGAAACGGCGGAACGCTTCGGTCTGCAGTTGGCGGGTCACCTCGCCGTCGCCGTCGCTCGATCGGTCCACCGCTTTGTCGACGGCGACCCCACGACCCGCCGCGTCGAGTCCACCATGCTGGCGCGCTTCGGTACCCGCGACGTCCTGGTCACCACCAAGGACGACCTGCTGATCTGCATCGCCGCCGGCACCGCCGCCGACGTGCTCGCGGAGTTCGCCCGGCAGGTGGAAGTCGTGCTGGGAACCGACGAACGCTGGCGAATCGGGGTGGGCCGCACCCACGCGGGGCCCGGGGGTGCCATGCGCTCCTATGAGGAGGCCCGCGGAACGCTGGAGCTGGCCGAGTCGCTGGGCCTCGCCGCACGGGTGCTGTTCGCGGCCGACCTGCTCGTCTTCCAGGTACTTCTCCGTGACCGGGTCGCCATCACCGACTTGGTCACCACCGTGCTGGGCCCGCTGGAGCACGCACGAGGCGGCGCGCAGCCGCTGCTGGACACCCTGGCGGGATACTTCGCTTCAGGCGGGGTCAGCGCGGCTGCTGCCCGCCGGCTGCACCTCAGCGTCCGCGCCGTCACCTACCGCATCGATCGGATCAAACGCCTCACCGGACACGACGTCTCCGAGCCCACACAGCGGTTCACGCTGGAGGCGGCTGTGCTCGGGGCACGGCTGCTCGACTGGCCGAGTCAGCCGTTACCGCCGGCCGGCTGAGAGAGCGGTCCACCTGCCGGGCAGACCGCGCCCCCGCTCCCCCGGGCGCCACCTTGCCGGGATCCGGCAGGTGAGACCGGTCAAGCATGGCTGGCCAGGTGCCTTATGCGCGCACGTCACGCAGAGCACGCTGAAGACCAGCGAACACTTCGCCCTCGTTCGTCCACCCATCGACCGGCAGGAGGGCCGCCCCGTGAGCCTGTGGCTGATCTGGTTGATCTTCGCGGTGGTGCTGGGCGTGGCCGAGATCTTCACCCTCACCGCCGCGCTCGGCATGCTCGGTGCCGCCGCGTTGGTCACGGTGGGATTCGCCGCCGTCGGACTTCCGCTGCCCTTCCAACTCCTGGTGTTCACCATCGCCGCTACGATCGGCGTCCTTCTCGTCCGCCCCGTCGCGCTCCGGCACATGCTCCAGCCCCAGTTGCAGCGCTTCGGCGTGGACGCACTGATCGGCAAGAAGGCTCTCGTCGTCTCCGACGTGACCGGCGCCACCGGCCTGGTCCGCATCGGCGGCGAGGAATGGACGGCCCGAACCTACGACCAGACCTCGGTGATCCCGGCCGGAGCGACCGTGGACGTCATGGAGATCGAGGGCACCACCGCACTCGTCTACCCCCAGGAGTAACCGATGGAATTCTCCGCCTTCCTCATCGCCGGAATGCTCATCGCCGTGTTCGCCGCCTTCACCGTGCTGCGGGCGGTGCGCATCGTCCCCCAGGCACGTGCCCGCAACGTGGAACGTCTCGGCCGCTACCACCGCACTCTGCAACCCGGCCTCAACTTCGTCATCCCCTACGTCGACCGGGTCTACCCCGTGATCGACCTGCGGGAACAGGTCGTCTCGTTCCAACCGCAACCGGTGATCACCGAGGACAACCTGGTCGTCGAGATCGACACCGTGCTCTACTTCCAGGTCACCGATCCCCGCGCCGCGGCCTACGAGATCGCCAACTTCCTGCAGGCCGTCGAGCAGCTCACCGTCACCACCTTGCGCAACGTCGTGGGCTCCATGGATCTCGAACGCACCCTCACCTCCCGCGACACCATCAACAACCAACTGCGCGGCGTGCTCGACGACGCCACCGGCAAGTGGGGTCTGCGGGTCAACCGCGTGGAGATCAAGGCCATCGACCCGCCGCAGTCCATCAAGGACGCGATGGAGAAGCAGATGCGGGCCGAGCGCGACAAGCGCGCCGCCATCCTCGGTGCCGAGGGACAGCGCCAGTCGCAGATCCTCACCGCCGAGGGCGACAAGCAGGGCGCCGTGCTGCGCGCGGAAGGCAACCGGACCGCGGAAATCTTGAAGGCCGAAGGGCAGTCCCGGGCCATCGACGAGGTGTTCCAGGCCGTGCACCGCAACGACCCCGACCCCAAACTGCTCGCCTACCAGTACCTCCAGATGCTGCCTCAGCTCGCTCAGGGGCCCGGCAACACGTTCTGGGTGATCCCCAGTGAGGTCACCTCCGCGCTCCAGGGCGTGTCCCGGGCGTTCACCGAGGCCCTCCCCCAGTCCCCGGCCACCCGCGACACCGCCACTTCCGACGAACTGGCCGTGCGTGCGGCGGACGATGCGGCGCAAGCCGCCGAAGCCGCCGCGAACGCGGTCGCCGACGCAGCCGAGGCCGACCGCTCCGGCACCGCGCGTATCAACGCCAATGGCACTGAGGCGCTACAAGCCTGACAGCCACCAGGACGTGTGGCCCGACAGGAAGATCACCGATGGGCTGCCGGGCTGCCTGCTTGACGAGACCCGCTCAGGCCTGTGCTCAAGGGGTTCCCTGCTCGTCTCGGCGTTCGTAGACGTCGGGGATGCCGTCGGCGTCTTCGTCGAGGTTCTCCAGCTCGTGGATCCGCCGGTACACCCGGTTGCGGGCGCGCAGGATGATCGTGGCGAGCAGGGCGGCGAGCAGCGAGCCGGCGAGCACGGCCACGCCGAGCACGTCGATCCAGCCCAGTCCCTCGTCCAGGTCGGCTTGGGTGAAGCGTGCCAGCAGCCAGGTGGCGCCGAAGATCCCGATCGGCTTGCCCGCCACCAGCCCGGCCACGATACCGAGGGCCACGGGGTCGGTCAGCGCGCTACGCAGGCCGTCCCAGCCGCCGAGCGGGACACCTGCGGCGAACAGCGCGAACACGGGCACGGCGAACGCCGAGGACAACGGCCGGATCCGGTGTTCGAAGTGCTCGGCCAGGCCGGGTCAGGGATGCCGACCAGACTTCCCGGCGCTCCACGCGCGAAGATGCCGAAAGATCGGCCTGGGGCAAATCGAGGGGCACGAAGGCGTGACGGCCTGCCGCCGAGCTTCACCGATCCGAGTCCGATGACACTTCCTCCCGCCAGCCGAGGGTGGTTTCGACGGCTTCTTCGACCATGCTGGACATGGTGCTCATGTAGGTGGCGGTGATGTGGTTGTCGTCGAGGTAGAGCAGCACGTTGCCGATCACCGGCGGGCACAGTTCCGCGTCGCAGAAGTAGTCGCTGAAGTCCAAGAAGGACACTCGCGGTGGCAGGTCAGGGATCGTCACGTAGGGCGGTTCCGGTGCCAGCAGGTCGGCCCGGGGTGTGCTGCACTCCGCCGCCGCCGGGCCGTTGGCCTCGACACACGCCGAGGGTGAGGAGTCGTAGCGCGGATTGTCCCGCACCGCGAGCACCGGGATGCCCGCCGCGTCGATCTTGCGCCATTGCGCCACGAATCCCGGTGGGACGTGCTCGGTGACTCCCACGCGGACATCCCGGGTACCGATCGTGAACACCGCGTCGGGAGCGAGTGCGACGATCTCGTCGGCGGCCGCGGCGTTCCAGTCGATGCAGGGCTGGTCTCCGGGAACGGCTTCGGAATCGGTGGAGAAAGGGCAACCACCGCGCAGCATCGAGATGATCTGCCAGTTCTTCCGCTCGGCGACCGGGCGCAGCGCGGCGAGGAATTGCTGGGCGTGGGAATCGCCGACGACCACGATCCGGCGGACCGGGTTGTCCGGCAGTCCGTTCACGCAGACCACGAGTTCCTCGCTGCGTTGCGCGGTGGTGCACCTGTTCTCATCGACGTGCGCGTATTCGTCGGACAACGCCACGAACGACGGCACCAGCGGTGCGTTCTGCGCACCCCAGTATTCGAAACCCGGCTCCCGCGCCTTGGCGCCAGGGTGGTCGATGTCGCCGACCGCGAGCGCGTTGGCGTCGGCCTTCCACTGCGAGGTGACCTGCCACGCTGTTGCCGCCACCAGCACCGGGACCATCGCGAGCGCGGCGAACCGGTAAGCCCCCCAGCGGCGCGTGACCCCGATCCGGGATTCACGCAGCGGAGTTTCGATGAAGTGGTAGGTCAGCACGGCCAGCACCACCGAGAGCGCGATGATCCCCACGCCTCCGGCCAGTCCGACCTCGGTGCGTTCCCCCGCGACGAGGTAGAGCACCAGGACGGGCCAGTGCCAGAGGTAGAGCGAGTAGCTCAGATCGCCGAGGTAGCGCATCGGCCGGGTGCTGAGGAACCGGTCGGCCCCGATCCGGCTGCCGGTGGCGCCGGCCACGAGCACCGCGGCCGCCGACAGCAGCGGCCACAGCGCGGCGTATCCCGGGAACACCGCGCCGACGCTGAGGACGAGACCGCAGGAGAGCAGACCGGCGATGCCGAGCCAGCCCAGCAGCAGGCGGGCGGACCCGGGCAGGGTGATCCGGTCGATGACCATCGCCAGCAGGCCACCGAGAGCGAACTCCCACATCCTGGTCAGCGAGTGGAAATACGCCAGTGGCTGGTCGAGCGCGGTGAGCACCACCGAGTACGCGAGCGAGGCCGCGAACACCACGAGCAAGGCCGCGGCCACGTTCCGCCGGAACCGTCCGGCCAGCAGCGCCACCACCGCGACCAGCAGCGGCCACACCAGGTAGAACTGGCCCTGGATGGACAGCGACCAGAAGTGCTGCACCACGCTCGCGGTGTCGTGCTGGGCGAAGTAGTCCGCCGAATCCGCGGCCAGCCGCCAGTTCTGCACGTACAGCGCCGACGCGAAGATCTCCCGGATGGTCTGGAACCAGCGGTTCTCCGGCAGCAGGAGCACCGACGCGGCGACCACCACCAGCAGCACGGTCAAGGCGGCGGGGAACAGCCGCTTGATCAGCCGTGCCCAGAACTCCCGGAAACCGATGCCACCGCGCTCGCTCGCCCGCACCAGTTGACCGGTCAGCAGGAAGCCCGAGATCAGGAAGAACACGTCCACGCCACCGGAGACGCGGCCGAACCAGACGTGGTAGACGACCACCAGCACCACGGCGACCGCGCGCAGTCCCTGCAGCTCCGGCCGGTAACGCCTGGGAGGGTTCCCCGCAGGCGTCACACCACGCGTCAGGATCAGCGCCACGTCGTTCTCCGCCCTCGACAACGTCCTCGACCCGCGTTCGCGAGGACGAGGTTGCCGACCAGACTTCCCGGCGCTCCGCGGGTAAAGATGCCTCACGGACCCGATCGAGGGCAAATCGCCAGGTCAGCTCGCCGCGCCGCCCCTGGTAACGGGAGCGCACCGGCCAGGCCGTCAGGGTTGACCGCAGGTGAGCCGGGAAGTCTGGTCGGCAGCGTTGTTGCTGCGCCGACGAAAGGCCTCCCCATGAGCACCGATCACCTGGACGCGATCACCACGGTCATCCGGGACCAGCTCCGCGGCGAAGAACTGGTCCGGCTGCCGGGAGCGGTCTGCCTGCCGCCCGGCTCGGTCATCGATCTCCCCGACGGGGTGATCGCGCGGGTCACCACCATGCGCCTGGTGGTCCAGGACGCCGCTTCGGCGGAGCTGGTGATCCAGGCCGTGCCGTACGGCGACACCCTCTCCGGCCGGACATGACCCCGTCGTCATCGGCAGTGGTGTTCGCGGCCGCGGTGTTCCGCGGGCGTCACCCGGTGGAGCGGGTGAACCGGCGGTAGAGCGGCCAGATGACCAGTGCGTGGTAGACCACCCCGCCGGCCAGGTACGGCCACCAGGTGGTGCCGTCGACCGCCGCGAGGAATGCCTCGGTGGGCCAGAACGTGGGCACCACCCCGAACGCCAGCCGCCACGGCGAATCCACGAAGGCCGGAAGCAGCGGCAGTCCGGCGATGACGATGCCGAGCGCGCGGATGGCCGCGAGCCCTTCGACCTTGTTCGTGGCCACCGCGAGGATGACCAGCGTGACGACGAGCCCGGACAGCCCGGTCAGCAGGCCGATCGGCACGAGCGCCGGGATCAGCCGGGCGGGGAACAGGCCGCTCGCGCTGATCGTGCCGAGCACGATCAGCAGGGTGACGCCGACGGTGGTGGCGGAGCGGTAGCCGAGGTAGCTGCCCATCGATACCGGGGTGACCCGGATGGCGGTGAGCGTGCCCGCGTCGCGTTCGTCGAGCACCAGCAGCGCCATCACCCCGCCGACGACGATCGCGCTGGTCAGCAGCAGGAAGCCGACCAGGATGAGCGGGTGGTACGGGGTGAGGTCGAAGTCGAATTCGCCGGCGGCCAGTGTGGTGGCCGCCGGGGTGCCGAAGCGGACCATGGCGATCCAGACCAGCGGGGCGACGAACAGGCCCACCAGCAGCGTGTCGCGGCGGACGCCGCGCAGGTCGTTGCGCCCGAGTGCGGCGAAGGTGCTCATGTCAGGCGTCTCCTGTCTTCGCGATCAGGTACTTGTCGAACCACCGCCGGGCCGGCAGCCACAATCCCGCCGCGGCAAGCACCGGATAGCCCAGGCCGTAGAAGATCTGCCAGGGCTGCAGGGTGAGCTGGTCGAACGCGGCGCCGAAGAACAGCAGCGGCCCGTAGGTGGGCACCAGGTAGAGCCAGCCGGTGTCCCAGAGACCGGCGTAACCGAGGATCGGCAGATTGAACAGCGCGATCGGGAACACCGCGGGCATGACCCAGTCGCTGACCGAGGCGAACGGCAGCGCGCTGAGGAAACCGACCAGCAGCATGAGCACCGTGCCCAGCACGGTGCCGGTCACCAGCAACGGCAGGTGGTAGTCCACGCCGCTGGTCGCGGTGGCGATGCCGACCGCGAGCAGCACCGACAGCCCGGTCAGGCCGATCACCTTCGCGGCCAGGTATTCGCCGAACCGCAGAGGCGTGGCGACGACGGCGTCGAGCGTGCGCTCCCCCTTTTCGAAGAACACGGCTCCGGCGATGAAGAAGAACCCGACGATGGTGAGGTCGCCGAGGATCACGTACGGTTCGACCGCGGCACGCAGGCCGGGCGGCATCGGCAGCAGCAGCGCCAGCCACATCACCCCGGAGAACACCGCGGCGTGCGCGAACTTGTAGCGGCGCTGCAGTCGCAGCTCCAAGCGCAGCACGGCACCGAGCCGGCTCATCGCAGGCTCCGTCCGGTGGTCTCGACGAACACGTCGTCCAGGGTGGCTTCCTTGCTGTGCAGGGTTTCCACCCGCTGATCCCGCAGCAGGCGCAGGAAGTCGGCGTTGTCGGCGAGGCCGTCGAGCGGGAACTCGGTGCCGGTGACGGCGTCGCCGGCGTCGCGGTATTCGACCCGGACCTGGCGGCGGCTGCGGGCCACTTTCAGCTCTCGCGGCGAGTCCAGGGTCGCGATCCGGCCGTCGACGACGAAGGCGACCCGGTCGCACAGCTGATCCGCGGTGGCCATGTCGTGGGTGGTCAGGAACACCGTCTTCCCGCGAGCTTTCTCCGCCAGCACGAGGTCGCGGACGATCCGGGCGTTGACCGGGTCGAGTCCGGAGGTCGGCTCGTCGAGGAAGAGCAGGTCCGGGTCGTGCAGCAGCGCGCGGACGAACACCAGGCGCATCTGCATGCCCTTGGAGAACTTGCCGACGCGGGTGTGCGCGTCCCCGGCCAGCCCCACCGAGTCCAGCAGGTCCATCGGATCCCGGACAGGTCCGCTGTGGAGGGAGGCGAAGAACTCGAGGTTCTCCAGCGCGGTCAGCTTCTGGTAGTGGTTGGGCAGTTCGAAGGACACCCCGACCCGGTGGTAGAAGTCCTGCCCCCACTCGGCGGGTTCCCGGCCCCACACCGCGGCCCGGCCGCCGTGGCCGGTCAGCAGGCCGATCAGGATCCTCTGCGTGGTCGACTTGCCCGCGCCGCTGGGTCCGAGGAAGCCGAAGATCTCCCCCTGGCCCACAGCGAAGTCCATGCCCCGCACGGCGGGCTCGGCGCTGCCGGGGTAACTGAAGGTCAGCGCACTGACCTCGATCACTGTCATACTGAGCAAGGTATCGAGTTTTCGCAACTTTGCGAATATTGGAGAGAGTTAAGATGTCGTCAAAATACGGGAGGAGCGGGATGGCGGACACCACCGACGCGGCCGAGCGACTGGCGTTGACCCTGACCAGAGGCGGTATGCAGCGGATGACCGCGCGCGTGCTCAGCGCCCTGCTCTTCGCCGATCAGGAGACCATGACCGCGGGAGAGATCGCCGAGCGCCTGGTGATCAGCCCCGGCACGGTGTCCACCGCGATCAAGAACCTGACCATGGTCGGGCTGGTCGAGAAGGTGCCCGCACCCGGCAGCCGCCGCGAGCACTTCCGCTTCCGCGAAGGGGCGTGGGCCACCTTGATGTCGAGCCAGAACCAGGTCGTCCAGGCCATGCAGCGGGCCGCCGACGAAGGCATCGCCGTCACCGGCGAAACCAGCCCCGCCGGACGGCGGCTGGTCGAGATGCGCGACTTCTACGGTTACCTGATGGCCGAACTGCCCGCACTGATCGACCGGTGGAAAGCCGGGCTGAACCGCTGACGAGCTCCCCGGGCAGGGGGAAGTTACACCCGACGGGACCTGGCGATCCGCACCCCCGCGATCAGCGGGAGAAGATGACAAACATCTGAAAAGTCGGCGAATCCCTTGCATCTTCGCGCCCGATTCGGTCCACTTGCGCACCATGTCTGATTCACCCCACGTACTGGCGGCCGAAGGCGGCACGCTGTCCGGGATCGAGAACGCGATCAACACCGTGTTCGACCCGATTTCCGAAGGCCTGTCCGCGTTCGTCTTCGCCGAAGTCACCGTCTTCGGCGTCACCTTCCCCTGGATCGTCGCCTGGCTGGTCATCGCCGCCGCGGCGTTCACCGTCTACTTCGGATTCGTGCAGTTCCGCGCCTTCCGGCTGGCCACGCGCATCGCCCGTGGCCAGTACACCAAGCCCGACGAACCCGGCGAGATCAGCCACTTCCAGGCCCTGAGCTCGGCGCTGTCGGGCACGGTCGGGCTGGGCAACATCGCCGGTGTCGGGGTCGCGGTCACCGTCGGCGGCGCCGGGGCCACGTTCTGGATGATCCTGTGCGGCCTGCTCGGCATGTGCACCAAGTTCGTCGAGTGCACCCTCGGCGTGAAGTACCGCGAGGTCCACGCCGACGGCACCGTCTCCGGCGGGCCCATGCACTACTTGCGCAAGGGCATCGCCGAGCGCTTCCCCAACGCCACCGGCAAGACCCTCGGCCGGGTCCTGGCCGGTGGTGCCGCGGTGATGATCCTGTTCTTCGGCATCGCCGGCGGCAACATGTTCCAGGCCAACCAGAGCTTCGCCCAGCTGCGCGACGTCACCGGTGGCGACGACGGCCTGCTCGGCGGCGATGGCGCCGCGCTGATCTTCGGCTTGCTGCTCGCCGCGTTCGTCGGCGCGGTCGTGATCGGCGGCATCAAGTCCATCGGCGCGGTCACCAGCAGGCTCGTACCCACGATGGGGATCGTCTACGTCACCGCGTGCCTGATCGTCATCGGCGTGAACCTCGACGCGGTGCCCGGTGCGATCGGCGAGATCTTCGCCGGTGCGTTCGCCCCCGAAGGCGTCGCGGGTGGCGCGATCGGCGCCCTGATCGTGGGTTTCCAGCGCGCGGCGTTCTCCAACGAAGCCGGGCTCGGTTCCGCGCCCATCGCCCACTCCGCGGTGCGCACCAAGCACCCGGTCACCGAAGGCTACGTCGCCCTGCTCGAGCCCTTCGTGGACACCGTGGTGATCTGCACGATGACCGCATTGACCGTGATCATCGCCAAGACCCAGTTCTGGACCGACGCCAAGGCCACCGTGTTCGCCGGCGGCGAGACCCCCGACGGTGTCACGGTCACCTCGGAATCCTTCGCCACCGTGCTGCCGTGGTTCCCCTACGTGCTCACCGTCGCCGTGGTCCTCTTCGCCGTGTCGACCATCATCACCTGGGGCTACTACGGCCAGAAGGCCTGGACCTACCTGTTCGGCAAGAGCCTGCTCAGCGAACGCCTCTACCACGTCGTGTTCTGCCTCTTCGTCGTCGCCGGTTCGGTGCTCACCCTCGGCAGCGTGCTCGACTTCGCCGACGCCGTGCTGTTCCTGCTGGCACTGTTCAACATCGCCGGGCTCTACCTGCTCGCGCCGATCGTCAAACGCGAAATGCGCGACTACCGCGAACGCCGCCACAGCGGAGAAATCGTCCGGGCCAAGTAACCCGCGGCTGCTCCCATCGTCCACCGTGGACGGTGGGAGCGGTTTCGCGTGCTCACCACCTGGCGCGACCGGCCACGTCCCAGCGAGTCAGCCGCCGCGACGACCGTGCCGACGATGCCGGACGGTGGCACGGTGGCGAACTCCCCCGCGAGCTCGCGAACCACCTTGCTGACGACGCCCCGATTACACGCTGCTGGGATCACCCCCGTGACCGCTACACAGGGACCGACGACGGACGAGGCACCGACCATCTGCTTGACACAGAACGCCTTACGCTGATGAGCGGACGTTGTGGAATGGCGCGGAACTATTCGGCTGTGGCCCGGCCTTCGACCTGCGCCGGCTCCGGTGATGAGCACGACCTTGCCACCGAGTCGGCCGGCCATCTCACTTTCTCCGTCAGCGGCTCGGCGACATGGTCCGGTCACCACGTCCAGGCCGGGTTGCCGGTGGCGGATTGGGACACCGCCCACAGCCGTTCGCGGGCGGCCTCGTCGTAGGCGAAGGCGGGCGCGCGGACTGGACGGAGGGCTTCGTCCACGTAGAGGCCGGGCGGGCTGCCTTTCCCGGTGGCCAGGCGGGCGTAGGTTTCACCAAGGCGTTCGGCGGGCACCGCCAAGCGGTTCTTGGGTGTGTACAGGGCGCGCAGCAGCGCAGGCATGGCTTTCACCCGATCCGGGTCGAGGCGTACCGCGGGCACGCGCACACAGGTCGCCTCCAGCCGCCCTCCACCTTTGCCCGCCAGGGAGAACGTGGTCATGATCTGGGCGAGTTTGGCGTGGTAGTAAGCGCGGGTCGGGCTGTACCAGCTCGGGTCGTCGAGTTGGTCGAAGCGGACCCGGATGCGTGGCATCGAGAGCAGTCCCTTGCTGGCGACGTTGATCACGCGAGGCTTGCCGGCGGCGGCGAGCAACGGGCTCAGGCGCGCGGTGAGCAGGAAGGGTCCAAGATGGTTGGTGGCCCAGAACAGTTCATGCCCCTGCTCGGTGAACTGGGGCTCGCGCAGCGTTTGATCGAAGACGGCGGAGTTGTTGATGAGCACGTCGAGCCGGTCGGCACTCTGCGCGAGCCGCTCGGCCGCGGCGCCGATGGAGTCGGGCATCGACAGGTCGATCTGGATGAGGACGGCCGGGCACGTCGCGTGCGCGTTGATGTCCGCCAGCGCAGCGCGGCCTCGGCCGGGGTCCCGGCACAGTGCCAGTACCTGGTGGCCGGCGGCGGCGAGGACGCGGGCGGCGCGCAGGCCGATCCCGGAATTGGCGCCGGTGATGGCGATGGTGAGCACGCAAGAAGCCTACTTTGTTCGGAACGTTCCGAACAGAGTAGGCTTTGGCTGTGGCCAGTGTCGAAGAGTTCGTCGAGCATGCCGGGCTGTACTTCGAGCGCTTGGGGCTCAGCCGCACAGCGGGCCGGGTCATCGGTCTGCTACTGGTCGATCCGGAGGATTCCGCCGACGCCCCGGGGTTGTGCGAGCGGTTGGGTGTGGCCAAAAGCAGCATGAGCGTCGCATTGGGGCTACTCGAACGAGGCGGGCTCGTCGAGCGCTTCCGCCCACCCCGCGGGCGCCGCGATCACTACCGGCTGACCGAGGACGTCTTCGGCCGCGCGTTCCGGGCGAAGATGGCCGAATTCACCACATTCGCGGAACTCGCCGAGCAAGGGCTGGCCGTTGCCGGGGGCAACCCCAAGAGCCGCGTCAGGCTGGAGTCGATGCGCGACATGTACGCCTTCATGGGCCGCGAATTCCCCAAACTCCTCGACCGCTGGGACCGGGAACGCCACCGATGACCATCGGCGACCCAGCCGGCCGGTTCCCGGGTTTCGAACGATAAGGACGACGAGCTTCGCCTGCCTGCCCACCGGCGCCGAAAGGCGTTCCGCGTCCTCACCGATGACGTACGGAGTTGATGTCTTCTCCGTGCGAGCAGGGTGGTCCCGGATCTTGCGCTGCCTGGCGGTCTGTTCGACCTGCGGGCATCGGACGGATGTCGTCGGTCAGCTTGGCGGTGCGGGTCACCGCTGCCGGGTCATCCGGCGGCTGACGGTGATCAGCCCGGCCAGGGAGGCCAGCAGCAGCGCACCGCCGAGGAGGCGCACCTCGGCAGGTGTGTCCGGCGACAGGAGACGGCCGGACGTCGTACCCCCGTCCGGGGCGAAGACCAGGAACAGCCCGCCGATGACGACACCGAGGCACAGGGCGATGAGGGCGTAGACCAGCCGCTTGCGGGGCCACGGGGGTTCGCCTCGGCTTTGTGCCCTGGCCGCGGGGATCGCGAGGAAACTGATCACGCTGAACAACAGGGCGATCAGGCCGTGGAGCGGCGAGCCCGTCCACAGCAGCAGGACGCCGAGGGCCACGAAGAGGAGTCCGCCCAGCACCAAGCTCCAGGTTTTCAAGTATGCCTCCAGTCTTTTCGCTCGAAGGACTTACCCAGGCAGCGCGAGCAGGCAAACCTCGGCGCGGACCGGCCACGGAGTTCCCGCGGTCACGGTGGCTTGGGGATCGGCGACATCGCGCTCGTCGCCGCTGAACCGTCGCACGCGGACTGATGGGTGATATTTATTTCACCCATCAGTTAGGCTGATCGTATGTCTGCTACTTCGGTTGCCCGTATCACCTTCCGCCGTCTGCGGACGACCGACTTTCCGCTGCTCGCTTCCTGGTTGGAGCAGCCCTATGTGCACCACTGGTGGCACCACGAGACGACGCCGGACGCGCTCGAGCGCGACTTCGGCGCGTCCGCCCGCGGTGCGGAGCCGGGCGAGGACCTGCTGGTCAGCGCGGATGGCACGCCGTTCGGGTTGGTGCAGCGGTCCTTCTGGCACGACTACCCCGAGTACGTCGAGGAGCTCGCGCCGTCGATGCCGGTGCCCGAGGGCGCGGTCACCATCGACTACCTGATCGGGCCGCCGGAGCTGACCGGCTTGGGACTGGGCAGCCGGATGATCGCCCAGATCGCCGCCGACACCTGGCGCGACCTGCCTGCGGCGAAGTTGATCCTGGTACCCGTGCACGCCCGGAATGTGGCGTCGTGGCGTGCGCTGGAGAAGGCGGGTTTCCGGCGCGTCGGCGTGGCGGACCTGGAGCCGGACAATCCCGCCGAGACGCGGGAGCACGTGGTCTACCGGTTGGACCGCCCGTGAGCGTCGAGCTGCCGCTGCTCGGCGAGTCCGCCTCCGTGGAGTTCGCGAACACGCTCTACGGCGAGTTCGACTTCCTCGCCGATCCGGAGACCGCGCGGAGCTGGGTCGCCGAGGTGGCGCCCGGTCATATCGTGCCGGAGGGCGGGTTGATCGAGCTTCGGAACGCGGTGCGCCGGGTTTTCCTGGCGGTGTCGGCCGGTTCCGCACTCGACCTCGCGGATGTCCGGCTGATCAACCAGTGCGCGGCGGCGGCACCGTCGGTGTGGCAGCTCACCTCGGGTGCGACGGCGGCGCAGACGCGGATCGGTGACCGCGTCCTGCTCGCCACACTGGCCGAGGACTGCGTGCAGGTGGTGGCGTCGGCGGACGTCCGGCCGGTGCGGCTCTGCGAGAGCGACGACTGTCCCCTGCTGTTCGTGCGAACGCACCACCGGCGGCGGTGGTGCCACAACTCGTGCGGCCACCGCGCCCGCCAGGCGGCGTACTACCGTCGCACTCAAGCCTGACGCAGGCGCTCTTCCCGACCATGGAACCACGGTCGTCGCTCGTGACGGCGCCCGAAGCCGGCGACGTTCAACCGCTGCACCGACCGCGGCGAAGCGGTGGATGCGGGCCAGCCGCTTCGGCGTGACGCCGATGAGCCAGCGAGCAGCAACACCGCCAGGTGCGGCTCCAGCGGCCGCTGCGCCCACTGATCTCGGTCGAAGCGCTCACGCAGTTCCACCTGGAGCGCGCCGGGCCGCAGGAGCCATCGTGCTCGGCGACCGCAGCGCGGTTTGACGCAGTCCTTCACCCGGCGGTGACCGGGCTTCAGCTGTGGCTGAGCGCGGCGCGCACGGCCGCGATGGCGCGCTCGACATCGCGTTCGGTGGTGCGCCAGTTGAGCACCGAGACCCGCATCGCCCGCACGCCGTTCCACGTGGTGCCACCGAACCAGGTCGTGCCCTCGCCCTGGATCCGGGCGATGACGGTGTCGGTACGGTCGTCGTGCGCGCCGTCCGCGGCCCGGAACCGCACGAGCCCCTGGTTGAGCCGCGGGCCGGACAGGATCTGCGCGCCCGGCAAGGCGCCGATCTCGGTCACCAGGCGTTCGGCGTGCGCGCAGCACCGTTCGACCAGGTCCTGCAAGCCTTGCCTGCCCAGTGAACGGATCGCCGCGTAACAGGCGAAACCCCGTGCGCGCCGGGACCATTCGGGATTCCAGTCCAGCTGGTCGCGAGCGTCGTCGGCGTGGATGAGGTACCCGGCACGAAACGACATCGCGGCCCGGTGCGCGGCGGGATGGGCGATGATGGCGAAGCCGCTGTCGAAGGGCAGGTTCAGCCACTTGTGCCCGTCCGTGGTCCAGGAGTCGGCGAGTCCGACCCCGGCCAGCAGCTCGCGGTGGCGGGGGCTGACCGCAGCCCACAGGCCGAAAGCGCCATCCACGTGAACCCACGCCCCGTGCTCCCGCGCGAGCAGGCACGCCGGTTCGAACGGGTCGAACTCACCGGTGTCGAGGTTCCCCGCCTGCAGGCAGACGATCGTCGGCACGTCTCGCGCGCGCAGTTCCCGCTCCAGCCCGGCCAGGTCGATGCGCCCGCGCGCATCCGCACCGACCGCGCGAATCGACTCCGTGCCCAGCCCCAGAACCCGTACCGCCCTGTCGATCGAGCCGTGCTGGTGCCCGGCGGTGAGCACCCGGATCGGTGGCGCGCCGGACAGCCCCTGGCGTTCGACGTCCCAGCCGCGCTCGCGCAGCAACTTGCCCCGGGCCGCGGCCAGCGCGGTGACGTGCGCCAGCTGAGTGCCCGTCACGAACGCCACCGACGCCTCGGCGGGAAGCCCCAGCAACTCCAGCAGCCAGGCCCCGCACACCTCTTCGACCACCGCCGCGGCCGGGCTGCAGGCGTAGAGCGCGGCGTTCTGATCCCAGGCGGAGGTCAACCAGTCCGCCGCCAGCGCGGCCGGAACGGTGCCGCCGATCGCCCAGCCGAAGAACCGCCCGCCCGCGGAACCCAGCAAGCCACCCGCCACATCACGCACCAGCTCCTCGACCACCCGCACCGGCTCGGCACCGTCCTCGGGAACCGGCCCATCCAACGCCGCACGCAACTCCTCACGACTCGACCGGTGCCCGACAGGGCCGCGATCGAGAGCGGTCAAGTAGGCACCGGCCAGCTCGGCGGTGTGGTGCAGCAGGGAACGAACATCGGCGTCGGCCATGGCCCCACCCTGACACCGGAGTCCACTGAGGACTAGCGGAAATCGGCCCCCGAGTTCCACCGCGGCCGGCTGATGACGGCGGATCCTCGACGCTCAGAGTGTGAATGCCTGCCCGTCCGCACCGAGAGCCATGATGCGGGTCTGATAGCCGACGTAGCTCGGGTACTCACCGGCCATCCACAGCACGCTCATAGCGCCGTCCCCTGGCAGGCCGACCGGTTTGAAAGGACGTGCGTTCAGCTCGGTGGAGCTCCGCGTTACCGGTTCGCTCGTCCAGGTGTAGCCGCCGTCGGCGGTGCGCCACCGTTCGACTTCGTGACGGCCGCCGGGGACTTGCCGGGAAAGCAGCACCGTCGAGGGATCGGTGTGGTCGAGCGAGATCCCGCCGGAATAGTGGGGTTCTTTGCCGTCCGCGCTGATCGAATCTCCCGCAGCGGTGATCCGGTGGTCGTGCCAGCGACCTCCGTCCCATCGCGCGTAGCGGTACTGGTGGTCGGTGTCGGCGGGGAAGTTGGCGTAGACCAGGACCGGGCGTTCACCGCGGTCGGTCGCGATCTCCCAGATCCAGGACTTGGGGCGGCCTGTCGCGTCATAGACCTTGTCCGCTTGCGATGGCCTCACCGGGGTACCGAGCGGGCCGATGCGTGCACCGTTCGCCCGGTGGAGGTGCCCGGCCCGGTAGTACATGTAGTAGACGCTCGTGTGCACGTTGCGGGGATGCCCGTCGGTGAAGGCGAAGTGGATCGTGTCCCGGCCGTTGGTGCACATCTTCACATACGGCCGCTGGCCGGGGACCTGGATCAGCGACCGGGCTTCGGTCCACTGGCCACCGTCGCCGACGGTGGTGCTGAAGGCGGGGTTGAAGTCCGCGCCACGCCAGAACAGGTACTTCCTGCCCTTCTCGGCGGCCAATTGGGCGATGCTGGTGTAGGTCCAGCCGTATTGGCCCTCGGTGTTCGTGGTGATGGTCGTGGCCGGTTCCCAGCCGCCGGTGATGTCCTCGGGGAGCCTGGATCGGCGGTAGTACAGCGGGATGTTCCTCGCGTGCGCGGTCCAGTACACCTCGAGGCGGCCGTCCGGCAGCACGTGGATCGCCGGATTGTTGTGGTCGTCGATCTCGAAGTTCTCAGCCAGCACGGCATGGGTCAGGCGCGTGGTCGCGTGGTCGTACTGCGCGACGGTGATTTCGCCGGAATCGGTGATGAAACCGATGTAGGTGCGCTTCCGCCGGCCCTGGTGGTGCACCGCTCTCGGGCCGCCGAACCAGCACCAGGCGCCGCTGGGCGCGACGAGCAGCGGTGTGGCTACGGCCTGGCTGGAGACGCCGAGCATCGCCGCCGCTCCTGCGGCGCCGGCGAGGCCGAGTGCGGTCCGGCGCGGAAACGCACCGCTGCCCGTCGTGACCATGACTTACTCCCGGATGTCAGGCGGTATCAACGAGTTCTCCCTAGTGCAGGTAGGGCCAGCCCGCGGAGTCGATCGCGAGCAGGTTGACGCCGAGCAGCGACGCGCCGTTGTCGGCGTAGTAGTGGTAGAAGAGGACGTCGCTGTCGCTGTCGGCCAACACGTCCTGGTGGCCCGTGCCGTGCACGCTGCCCTGTCCGGCCAGGATCTCGGTGCCGCCACCGGAGGTCAGGGCGGTGCCGTTGCGGTCGGCGTAGGGCCCGGTGACGCTGGTGGACCGGCCGACCATGACCCGGTAGGTGCTGGCGGCGCCCTGGCAGCACTGGTCGAACGACACGAACAGGTAGTAGTAGCTGCCGCGCTTGACGATGTTCGGCGCCTCGATCGCGCCGCCGTTGCGGCCGGCGATGCTGCGGACCGTCGAGTCGGCGCGCAGTCCGGTGGCCGGGTCGAGTGCGATCATCTTGAGGCCGGACCAGAACGAGCCGAAGCTCAGCCACCAGCGGCCCTGGTCGTCCACCACCAGGTCCGGGTCGATCGCGTTGAAGTTGTCCGACGTCCGGGATTCGATCACCAGACCGCGGTGGGTCCAGGTGCCGGAGTTCCCGCTGGGGCTGGTGGCCAGGAAGATCGCCGAGCGGTTCGAGCCGAACGTGGAGGCCGAGTAGTACAGGTGGTACTGGCCGTCGCGGTAGGACAGGTCCGGCGCCCACAGGTTGCGGCTGTTGTCCGTGTACGGGTTCGCCCAGGACGTCCCGTTGGGGAAGGCCGAACCCGCGTTGCGGAACGCGGTGCGGTCGGTCGAGGTCTTCAGCGTGATGCCGTTGCCGGTGTGGGCGACCAGGTAGCTGCCGTCGGGCCGTTTGACCACGCTCGGGTCGTGCACGCCGACGTCGCCGGTCACCCTGCCGGGCAAGGGGTAGGCGAACGCGGCCGGAGCCGCTGCGACGGTGAGCGCGAGGGAGACCAGCAGGACCGCCACGGGTCTCAGCCACGGGATGGCCGCGGTGGCCGGGATCGCCCGTCGGTGTCGGGACCGAGGTGGTGCCGGGACTGTGGGGTGCGTGCGCGGACCCATGCGTCGCCTCCTTGCGAGCAGGAACCTTGGTATCGCCCCGGGTCATCTCCACCGGAGGCGTCGCCAGCACGATAGGCACATGTCGCGGCGGCGAACAAGAGTTCGCTGTTATCGCTAACAGCACTGGGCAGCCGTATGTGGATCCACTGTGGAGAGTTGATTCACCGAGTGAACTGCGATGCCACAAGATCAATCGGAACCGGGCGCCCACTCAGGAGGTTTTCGCACTGTTCTCGGCAACAGTCCGGCCGACCGTACTTTCCCGCGCGATCAGCCGGTGGCCGGCGCGCACCTCGATGCCGTGCGGCGGCTCCGCGCCGGCGATGCGCCGCACCAGTCGCTCCACCGCGGTCGTGGCGATGGCGGCCTTGTCCGGGGAGATCGTGCTGATGGTCGGGTTGGAGTAGCGGCCTTCCTCGATGTCGTCGTAGCCGATGAGCGCGATGTCCTCCGGCACCCGGAGCCCGTGGTCGAGCACGGCGCGCAGGGCGCCGAGCGCGACGAGGTCGCTGTAGCAGAACACGGCGTCCGGCGGGTCCTCGCGGGCGAGCAGCTCGCGCATGGCGCCGGAACCGTCGGCGCGGTTGAACCGGGGCGTCGGGATGATCAGCGACTCGTCGACGGGCAGGCCGGCATCGGCGTGCGCGCGGCGGTAGCCACGGGTGCGCAACTGCGCGGCCTCGCCGGTCGGGTACGGCTGGTCGCCGATGGCCGCGACCCGGCGCCGGCCGAGGCCGATCAGGTGCGCCGTGGCCGCCCGGGACGCCTCGACGTCGTCGATGCCCACATGGTCGAAGACCCCGTTGGAGACCCGCTCTCCCAGGATCACCAGCGGCAGGTCCGGGTCGATCTCGACCAGGTCCTCCTGCGCCAGGCCGAGCGGGCTCAGGATCATCCCGTCGAACAGGAAGGCACGCGCGCCGCGGCTGATCAGCTCGCGTTCGTGCGCCGCGTCACCGTCGGTCTGGTCGATCAGGACGTTGTAGCCGTGTTCCCGGGCCGGCGGGATGATGGCCTGCAACAGCTCGGAGAAGTACGGCGTGTCGAGGTAGGGCACGACCACCGCGATCTGCCCGGAGCGCCCACGCGCGAGGTTGCGGGCCAGCACGTTCGGCCGGTAGTTGAGCTCGAGGAGAGCCCGCTCCACCTTCTGCCGCGTGTGCTCGGTGACCCGCGCGTAGCCGTTCACCACGTTCGACACCGTCCGGGCGGACACACCCGCGATCCGGGCAACATCACGCAGAGTAGCGTCCCGCATGACCACTCCTCCATCCGGACCTTGCCTCCGGTTCGGCCCGGCGGCCCTGCGGGAAGTGTGCACGTCAGGTCCTCGCCACGACAACCGGACCAGGCCGGTGGACCACCTGATGCCGCGACAGCCGGTCTTGCAGCGCAGCAAAGCGGGATGCATACTGTTTGCAGCGCAGCAAAATCCGGTTCCACGGCGGCAGCAACGGCCGGATCGGCCAGACCCTGCCCACCGCGGCACACAGTCCTCACCGACGCTCAGCGACAGCGGGACGGATAGCCGCCCCACCTTGCTCTCCGCGAATCGATCACTTTCCGTGATGTCGGCTGCCCGCCTCCGGGTGGCAGGCCCGGCCGAAAGGCGCCCCATGCCAGCGATCAGGTGCTTGAGAAAGGCGGCGTCGGTTCTCGCCGCCGCCGGTCTGCTCGCGGTCGCGGCCTGCGCCGGCGAGGACGGCGGGTCCGACGGCGGGCCGGTGACCGTATCGGTGTGGGCGTGGTACCCGGAGTTCCAGGGCGTGGTCGACGCGTTCAACGCCTCCCACGACGACATCCAGGTGAAGTGGACCAACGTGGGCACCGGCCCGGACCAGTACGCCAAGCTGAAGACGGCGTTCACCGCCGGCACCGGAGCGCCGGACGTGGCGATGGTGGAGTTCCAGCAGATCCCGACCTTCCTCGTCCTCGACGCCCTCGTCGACATGGGCGAATACGGCGCGGGCGAGGACAAGGACCGCTACGCGGAATGGGCCTGGGGCCAGGCCACCGACGGCGACAAGGTCTACGCCATCCCGGTCGACGGCGGCCCGATGGCGCTGATGTACCGCAAGGACCTCTTCGACCAGCACAAGATCCCGGTGCCGGCGACCTGGGACGAGTACGCCACGGCCGCGGAGCGGATGAAGGCCGTCGACCCGGACGCGTTCATCGCGAGCTTCGGCAGCGATGGCGGGTGGCTCAACGGGCTCATGTGGCAGGCCGGCTGCCGGCCCTATGGCTACTCGCTCACCGAGGCCAGGGACCGGGTCACGATCGACCTGACCAACCCGGCCTGCGAGAAGGTCATCGAGTTCTACGGCGACCTGGTCGAGCGCGACCTCATGGCCACGGATCCCTTCTTCACCGCCGACGCCACCGCGGCGCTGGACTCGGGCAAGTACTGGACGTGGGCGGCCGCCGGCTGGACCCCGGGCTACGTCGCCGGATCGCTGAAGAACACGGCGGGCAAGTGGGCGGTCGCACCGATGCCGCAGTGGACGAAGGGCGCCGACGAGCAGGGCGACTGGGGCGGCTCGACGTTCACGGTGACCAAGCAGGCCGAGAACCCGGAGGCGGCGACCGTCGTCGCACGTGAACTGTTCGGCACCTCGGACCAAGCCTGGGACATCGGTCTGCACAAGGCATTCCTCTACCCGCTGGTCAAGGACGTCGCCGCCGACCCCGCGTTCACCGGCAAGGCCTACGAGTTCTTCGCCGGTCAGAAGGTGAACGAGATCTTCGTGCCGGTGTCGGAGAAGCTGGGCGACTTCGACTACACGCCGTTCCAGGACTTCGTCTTCGGCGAGCTCAACGACCGCTGCGCGGAGGCGGTCGCGGGCAAGCGGGAATGGGACACCGTGCTGTCGGCGACCCAGGAGAACGTCGTCGGCTACGCGAAGCAGCAGGGCTTCACGGTCATCGAGCCGTCGTAGGAGGTTTCCGTGACCCGACGCCGCCTGACCGGCCACCCGGTAGCCGGGATCCTGTTCGTCCTGCCGTTCTTCCTCGTGGTGGTGGTGTTCCTGGTCGTACCGCTCGGGTACGCGTTCTGGCTCAGCCTGTCCAGCAAGAGCCTCGCCCTCGGCACCCGGTTCACCGGCTTCGACAACTACGTACGCGCGTTCACCGACCCGATGCTGCTGGACGGCTTCGTGCGGGTGGTCGTGTTCGGCGCCGTCCAGATCCCGGTGATGCTGGGCATCGCACTCGTCGGTGCGCTCGCCCTCGACGCGATCACCACCCGGTTCGCGGTCGCGTTCCGCCTGATCGCGTTCATGCCCTACGCCGTTCCGGCCGTGCTCGGCGCCCTCATGTGGGGGTTCCTGTACAGCAGGACGTTCGGGCCGTTCGCGGACCTGCCGACCGTGTTCGGCGGCGCGCCGGTCGACTTCTTCTCCGCCGGCCTGTTGCTCGCGTCGCTGGGCAACATCGTCACCTGGGCGTGGACCGGCTACAACATGATCGTGCTGTACTCGGCGCTGCAGGGAGTGCCGAGGGAGATGTATGAGGCCGCGCTGATCGACGGGGCTTCCCAGATACAGCTCGCGTGGCGGATCAAGGTGCCCGCCATCAAACAGGCGATCGCGCTCGCCACGGTATTCACCGTCATCGGGACCATGCAGTTCTTCGTCGAGCCGTACGTCATGTCGCGCTTCGCGCCGCAGATCTCCGCCGGCTACACCCCCAACCTCTACGCCTACAACCAGGCGTTCGCGTACTCGGACTTCCACTACTCGGCCACGATCTCCTTCACCCTCGGGTTCGTGGTGTTCGTCGCGGCGTACGCGTTCGTGTTGGTGAGCCGGCGAAGGAGGGGCGACTCGTGACGCCGCGAGCGCGGCTGCCGCACCTCCTCATGGCGGTCGGCATGCTGTACTTCCTGATCCCGTTGCTGTGGATCGTGATCGCCGCGACCAAGAGCCAGGCCGACCTGCTGTCCAGCCCGGCCCTGTGGTTCGCCGACTTCAGCCTGGTCGACAACCTTGCCGCGCTGTTCCGCGAGGACGGTGGCGTCTACGGCCGGTGGTTGCAGAACACCGCGCTGTACTCCGGGGTGAGCGCCGCCGGGGCCACCCTGCTCGCCGCCCTCGCGGGTTACGGTCTGGCCCGTTTCTCCTTCTGGGGCAAGCGGTTCTTCGAGACGGCGCTCCTCGGCATGATCATGGTGCCTGCGACGGCGCTGGTGCTGCCGACGTACCTGATCCTGTCCAACGTGGGCATGGTCAACACGGCGTGGGCGGTCATCCTGCCCTCGCTGCTCAGCCCGTTCGGCACCTACCTCGTCCGGGTGTACGTGGCCGCGAACGTACCGGTGGAGCTGCTCGACGCCGCCCGGCTCGACCGGGCGGGTGAGCTGCGGATCTTCTGGCAGGTGGTGGTGCCGATGATCCGGCCGGCACTGGCCACCGTCTTCCTGTTCACCCTGGTGTCGACGTGGAACAACTACTTCCTGCCGCTGGTGATGCTGAGCGACGCCGAGCTGTTCCCGGTGACGGTCGGGCTGACCACCTGGTTCAACACCGCGCAGCAGGAGGCGGGGACCCGGGTGCTGTTCAACCTCGTCGTCACCGGCTCGCTGCTGGCCATCGTCCCGCTCGTCGTCGCCTTCGTTCTGCTGCAACGCTTCTGGCGGAGCGGGGCGAGCACGGGCGCACTCCGGTAACCCTACGACCGCAGGAGACCCGTGTTCACCGCTTCCGTAGCGATCAGCCCGGACCACGTCATCGCGCCGGTGCGGCGCCGCCTGTTCGGCTCCTTCGTAGAGCACATGGGACGGTGCGTCCACACCGGGATCCACGAGCCCGGGCACCCGACCGCGGACGAGGACGGCTTCCGCGGCGACGTGCTGGCCCTGACCCGCGAGCTCGGTGTCGAGCTGGTCCGCTACCCCGGCGGGAACTTCGTGTCCGGGTATCGGTGGGAGGACGGCATCGGGCCGGTCGCCGACCGGCCGGTGCGCCGGGACCTGGCGTGGCGCAGCATCGAGACCAACGCGGTGGGCGTCGACGAGTTCGTCCGCTGGGCCCGCAAGGCGGACGTAGAGGTCATGTACGCGGTGAACCTGGGCACCCGCGGTGTCGCCGAGGCGCTCGACGTGCACGAGTACGTGAACCACGAGAGCGGCACCCACCTCGCGGACCTGCGCCGGCGCAACGGAGCCGAGCACCCGCACGACGTGCGGCTCTGGTGCCTGGGCAACGAGCTCGACGGGCCGTGGCAAACCGGGCACAAGACCGCGCACGAGTACGGCCGGCTCGCCGCGGAGACCGCGCGGGCGCTGCGCCAGGCCGAGCCGGGACTCGAACTCGTCGCGTGCGGCAGCTCCCACTCCCGGATGCCGACCTTCGGCGCGTGGGAGGCCACGGTCCTGGAGCTGGCCTACGACCAGGTGGACCACATCTCCTGCCACGCCTACTACGAGGTGCTCGACGGCGACGTCGACAGTTTCCTCGCGTCCGCGGTGGACATGGACCGCCAGATCGAGAGCGTCGTCGCCACCGCCGACGCCGTCGGCGCGCGACTGCGAAGCCGCAAACGGATCGGTGTGTCCTTCGACGAGTGGAACGTCTGGTACCAGACCCGGTTCCAGGCCGACCCGCCGACCGAGTGGCGGGTCGCGCCCCGGCTCATCGAGGACACCTACGACGTGGCCGACGCCGTCGTGGTCGGCAACCTGCTGATCTCGTTGCTGCGGCACAGCGACCGCGTGACGGCCGCCTGCCAGGCGCAGCTGGTCAACGTGATCGCGCCCATCCGCACCGAACCCGGCGGCCCGGCCTGGCGGCAGACCACCTTCCACCCTTTCGCACTGACCTCCCGTCTGGCCCGCGGCCACGTGCTGCGAACCGAGATCACCGCCCCCACCCACACGACCGCCCGACACGGCGACGTCCCCGTGGTCGACGCGGTCGCCACCCACGACCCCTCCTCCGGCGAGACCGTCCTCCTCGCCGTCAACCGCCACCGCTTCGAGCCGGTCGAGTTGCGCGTCGCCACGAGGGCCTTCGGTGACCTGGAGGTGGCCGAGTCGTGGATCCTCCACGACCCCGACCCGTCCGCCACCAACACCGAACACGCCCCGGACCGGATCGTCCCCCGCCCCCACCCCGCCGAGCGCACCGGCAACTCCGTGCGCGTGGTCCTGCCCCCGATCTCCTGGCACGCCGTACGGCTCGTCGGCGCCATTCCGGACGGGCGCAACTGATCCTGTGCGTCGAGGTCGATGTTGCCGTGGCTGAACGCCTCACTGCGCGCGAATGCACACCTGTCGTCGCTTCCGGTGAACCGGCCAGCGACAGACACGAACGGAATACCTCGGTAACCGCAGGCGGTTGTGGCTCGTGCGATCCCTCGACAGCATCGGAGATCATGCGATCCTGCAGAGCGCACCGGCGTGGAGCACCAGGACCTGCAGGCCTGTCGCATCGGGTTCAACTCGAATGCGAACGCGCCGAAGCCGGCCGCTGCGCCATCGGGGTAAAGATCCTCGATAGATCGGTCTTGGCTCAGTACGCTTTCGACTCGGGGCCGCCGCGTCACGATGACGGGCGTCGAACTCAGGGGGATCCAAGCGGTATGGACGAGCGAGTCCTTGATGCGCAGAAGTGGGTGAACGCCACCTACGGCTCGGTGGCGGGTTACCAGCGTTGCCCGGAGAACGGGCGCACCGGCTGGTCGACGATGTACGCACTGACCATGGGCCTGCAGCACGAACTGGGTATCTCCCCGGTGGTGGCCTCCTTCGGGCCGGGCACGATGGCCAAGGTCAAGGAACTGGGCGATATCGGTTTCGGCTGGAACCGCAACAGCAACATCGTGCGGATCATCCAGCACGGCCTGTTCTGCAAGGGCTACCACGGAGCCAACGGCTACGGCGAATACGGCGCGGTGACCACCGAGGCCGTCAAGCAGATGCGGGTCAACATGGGCCTGCCCGACGGTGGCACCGGCACCGCGGGCGGGCAGGTCACGCCCCAGCTCTTCCGGTGCGTGCTCAACATGGACGCCTACGTGGTCATCGGCACCGGAGCCGAGAAGGTCCGCGGCATCCAGCAGTGGCTGAACGGGCGCTACTGGCAGCGCGACGCCTACACCATCGGGCCCTGCGACGGGCACTACTCGCGGGACGTGCAGAAGTCGCTGATGATCGGATTGCAGTACGAACTCGGCATCAGCCAGCCCAACGGCAACTTCGGCCCCAGCACCCAAGCCGGGCTGAAGACCCGCACGGTCGGGCCGGGCAGCTCCGGCATCTTCGTCGAGCTGTTCTCCGCGGCCTGCGTGTTCAACGAGCCGGTGCCGATCGGAGACGTTCGCACCACCCAGAAGTCCGCTTTCGACGACGCACTGGGCACCTACGTCACCAAGTTCCAGGAATTCTCCCAGCTCACCGTGAATGGGCGGGGAACCTACGAGACCTGGGCGCAGCTGCTGGTGTCGATGGGGGACGCCGACCGGCCGGCGCACGGCTGCGACACCCGGTTCGAGATCACCGCCTCCCGGGCCCAGTGGCTGACTACCAACGGGTACAAAGTGGTCGGCCGCTACCTCTACGATCCGCCTGGGTCCACTTTGGACAAGGAGATCAAGCCGGGCGAACTGAAGACGATCTTCGACGCCGGGATGCGGGTGTACCCGATCTACCAGGACAACGCCCGGCAGCTCGCCGACTTCACCTACTCCCAGGGCTACCAGCACGCCCTCAACGCACACCAGCTCGCCGCCGGCTACGGCTTCAACCGCGGCACGGTGATCTACTTCGCGGTGGACTACGACGCCACGCAGGAGCAGATCGACTCGGCCATCGTGCCCTACTTCCACGGCGTGCAGGCCGGGCTGGCCTACAACGGCAAGAAGTACGTGCACGGGGTGTACGGCTCCCGCAACGTCTGCGCCAACATCACCAACCGCACCTACGCGCGGCACTCCTTCGTCTCCGGGATGTCCTGGGGCTTCTCCGGCAACCTCGGTTTCCCGCTGCCGGCGAACTGGTCGTTCAACCAGATCAAGGAGTTCACCGTCACCAACGGGACGGACCGGTTCGACCTGGACCGCGACGTGGCCCGGAACCAGGGCGGCGACCCGGGACAGGGCAGCGTCAGTGACCCGACCGGCCCCGCCGACACGTTCATCGGCTACGTGCAACGGCTCTACGACTGCGCCGGCTCGTACGGCAAGGGCGACCGGAACCGGCTGGTCATGGAGTACCTCCGGCACCGGGCCTACAACGACTGGAAGTGGAAGGGCCTGATCGGCGGCGTCGACGAGGACTTCGTCAACTACGCCAACGCCCAGGGCCTGACGGTGATGACCGAGTTCGTGGACCCGGTCACCGGGTACACCATCGGCACCGAGCACATGATGGCCACGGCCAACGGCCACCTCGTCTACCCCCAGCCGGACAACTCCAAGCGGGTGAACGCGGGCGACATCGCGGGCTGGGGCGGTGACCTGCTCACCTTCTACGCCGACTGGCGCGACGCGGTGGACACCTACCCCAACGGGCACACCTTCTGCGACGAGAAGCTGGCCAAACCCGACGTCACCACCAGTTTCGGCTTCGCCGACCTGATCGAGGACGCCGACGGCTATCTGATCGCCCGCCGGGTGGCGGCGGGCACCGACATCGTCACCGCGGTCCGCGACCAGTACAACGGCGGCGGCGCGCTGCGCCGGTTCACCCACTACTACCAGCAGCGCTTCACCAACGCCGAGGACTGCAACTTCCTGGCGCACAACATCCTCACCGCCGCGGACGATCCCAAGGTCGTGCTGGCACAGCTCGGGCTCATCGGCATCCACGCCCCGCCCAGGACGCTGGGCTACGAGGACCTCCAGCGGTTCGAACAGGGCTTCGCCGACACCCTGCTGGCCCGCACCGGCCTGGAGTCGCGGATGGCCAAGCAGTACCAGGCCAACCACGCCGCCTACCTGCGCGAGGCCCAGCAGCGAGCGGCCCGGTGAGCACCCGGCTCCGCCCACCCGCCTGGCTCGGCCTGGCCCTGCTCGCCCTGCTGGGCTTCGCAGTCACCGCCTTCACCGGGATGTGGTCGGGCGGCAAGGACATCGACGAAACCTGCGCCGCCGCGGGACAGCCACTCGACCAGGCCTACCGCGCCCGGAACTGGCAGGAACCGGGCCAGTTCTTCCCCATGCACAACAGGTGCAACGCCGGCTACGACCTGGTGCCCGGCTGGGTCAATCCGGGTCTGGTGCTCTTCGCCGTCGCCGCGGTGGTGTGCCTCGCCGGGGCCGTCGCGGCGACCACCCACGCGAGAAGGAATCCCCGATGACCATGCCCAGACCGTTCAGCCGCCGGCTGTTCCTCGGTTCGGCCACCGCCGCCCTCACCGGATTCGCCGGATTCGCCGCCGCCCCCACCGCCGTCGCCGCGGGCGGGTGGTCCGGCCCGGTTTCCGCGAACGGCTGGCCGATCCTGATCCGGGCCGGCGTGTTCGCCATCGAGGGCAGCAACCAGACGGTCGCACTGGCCGAGGGGGACGCGGCGACGATCCTGGCGCACGTCGCCCGCCGGTTCCACTACGAGATCGGCTCACTGCGAGACGGGGATCTGACCGGCTTCGCGCCAGACCGTCCGGTCACCCAGCCCTACGAATCGAACTACCTGTCCGGGACCGCGATCGCCATCCGCGCCGTCTGCTACCCCCTCGGCGCCCGAGGCGGGCTCTACCCGTGGGAGGAGACCGTCGTCCGTGACATCCTCGCCGAACTCGGCGGGGCCGTCTCCTGGGGCGGCGACGAACAGACACCGATGGAGTCGCATTTCCAGCTCGCCCGCGCGCCCGGCCACCCCGTGCTCGAGAGCGCGGCGCAGCGAATCCGCGGCGAGCAGGCAGCCGTGGGCGCGGTGGACGCCTTCGCTCCCGAACGGCTCGAGGCCGCCCGGAAGTACCGGCTACACGGTCCGACCGGCTGACCCTCCAGCTCGTTGAAGCGACTCCCGAGATTCGGCCACCACGGTCGACCCCGGGACCGCCGGCATCCCGGGAAACTGCTGCAGCAGGCCGCAACCATCCGCGGTGTCGTACACATCGCGGGCGAGGCTACTCGGAGCGGTCCTTGGTGAGTTCCTCGATGATCTGCGCACGACGGTCCAGGTGGCGCGGGTGCAACGGAGCCTCGTCGGGTGCGGTTTTGCCCTGTCGCCGCAGAAATCGAGCGAGCCGGTTGTAGTTGCCGGGGTGGAGCGGCGCGTGTAGCGCACTTGACCGCTGCTGATGTGACGCCAGGCCTGGGCATCGACGCCCCTGACCACTCGGTGCGCTCGGGCCTGCCCGAGCGAGTTCGGCCGGCCGTAGACAGCCTCGAGGACGCGTTGGCGCGGGCAGGACTGTGCGCAACGTGTCCGCAGGCCGACGTCCTCCGGTGCACCTGGTCCTCCACGGCGGAGTGTTCGCGGTGCCGTCCGGCCCAGGAGGACAACGTCGCCAGTACCTGCTCCACCCCGGCCTACGCCGGTGATTGCGCCGAGGTGCTCGCAATGTGATTCGGGTCACGCTCCGCCCGGCGAACGCCCCCTCCCGGCCCGGCGCAGGGTCTGCCTCGAAGGAACCCGGCCGGTCCGAGCCGGTCCGACGCGCGGCGCCGCCCACGCGCCCGACCTCGAAGGGAGACCCGTGACCATCACGCTGCCCGCTGTGGCCCGCCACATTCTTGATGGGCCACACACCGCGATCCTCGCGACCACGAACGCCGACGGACGGCCCCAGTCTTCAGTGATCTTCGTCAAGCGCGATGGCGACGAGACAGTGTTCACCACGATCAGGGGACGGCTGAAGACCCGCAACATGGAGCGCGACCCCCGCGTGAGCCTGCTCGTGCTGGCGCACACGGCCGCGTACGTGGAGATCCGCGGAACGGTGACCATCACCGACGATCCCGGCAAGGTGCTCCTGCGCGAGATGTACGACCGGTACATGGACGGTGTCGAACCGCCGCCGGAGCCCGAGGCGGCGCGGGTGGCCGTTCGCATCGCCGCGGACAAGGTCTACCTCTGGCCGCCCTCACCCGTCACCGAGCAGAGCTGACGCACGAACAGATCCCTGCCAACGAAAAAGGACGACACATGCGCAAGATCGTAGAGTCGACGCTGATGAGCCTCGACGGAGTTGTGAACGACCCCGGATCGTGGGCCCTGAACTACTTCGACGACGATTTTCTCAAGGAGGCGTTCGAGCTTCTGCAGGGGTGCGACGCCATGCTGATGGGCCGCGGCACGTACGAGGACCTGTCCTGGCGCTGGCCGGGCCAGAAGGGGGACTTCGCCGACGCCATCAACGGCATCCGCAAGTACGTGTTCTCTTCGACGCTCGAGCAGGCCGACTGGAACAACTCGGTGCTCGTGCGCGGCGACGTGGTCGCCGAAACGCGGAAGCTGAAGGAGGAGGGCGGCGGCGACCTGGTCGTCTTCGGCCACGGGCGGCTGTCGCACACCCTTCTGGAGCACGGCCTCCTGGACCGGCTCCGCTTCGCAGTGCATCCCGTCGTCGTCGGCCAGGCTTTGGGGGCCTTCCGCGAGAACCCGAAGACACCGCTGACCCTGGTCGGCACGCATGCCCGCCGGTCGGGCGTCGTCGTGCTGAACTACACCGTCAGCGCCGCCTGACGGCGCCCCGCTCCGGGGCGGGCGCACCTCCACGTGCGCCCGCCCAGTGCGTGATGCCCGTGCGGGCTCATACCGTTGCCGGGCTTGCGGGAACTGGACGAGGAAACGATGTGGGGGTGGCGGGATGACCACGGACCTGATCGCGCGAGCGCGAAACGGAGAGGGGGAGGCGTTCCGTGAGCTCACCGACCCCTATCGGCGCGAGTTGCACGTGCACTGCTACCGCATCCTGGGTTCGATGCAGGATGCCGAGGACGCGCTGCAGGAGACCCTGGTGTCGGCCTGGCAGGGGCTGGGCGGTTTCCAGGAGCGGTCCTCGGTGAGGACCTGGTTGTATCGGATCGCGACCAACCGATGCCTCAAGACGCTGCGATCGGCCAGCCGGCGTCCACACACGCACGGGCCGGTGCCCTGGTCCGACCCGCCGGAACCCACTCGGCTCGGCAAAGTGGAATGGCTCGAGCCCTACCCGGACCTCCTGCTGGAAGAACGGGCCGACAATGCCGCCGGCCCCGGGCAGCGGTACGAGGCCAAGGAAGCCATCTCCCTGGCGTTCGTGACAGCGGTGCAGTTGCTGCCGCCCCGTCAGCGCACCGTCCTCATCCTCCGTGACGTCCTCGAATTCCCCGCCCGCGAGGTGGCGCACCTCATGGACACCACCGAGCAGTCGGTCACCAGCGCACTCAAACGCGCACGCACCACCCTGCGGCAGCGCCCGTCATCGTCAGAGGAGCCCGAGCCGCCCCCACCGGCGAACTCCGCGGTCGAGCAGGAACTCATCACCCGCTTCACCCGGGCGTTCGAAGTCGGCGACGTGGACGGCCTGGTCGCCCTGCTGACCGACGACGTCTGGCTGACCATGCCGCCACTGCCACTGGAATACCAGGGCCGCGAGCGGGCAGCTCGATTCCACACCACGGTGACCTTCCACCGGGGCCGCACCTACCGGCTGGTGGCGACCAGGGCCAACGGCCAGCCCGCGTTCGGCATGTACGTACCGGATCCCCGGACGGGCATCTGCCACGCGAACGGGCTGATGGTGCTCACCCTCGCCGGCAGCCGGATCCGCGCCATGACCCGCTTCGAAAAGAGCGTGCTGCCACGCTTCCGGCTGCCCCGGACCCTGCCCGCTCCAGCTGAGTTCGGGCGAACCGGTGAATGTGGACAGTGAGGTGCTCCACCACTCGCTCGCGGGGCTTGCTGAGCGGTGCCGCGACGGTTCCGTAACGATTGTGGGGAACGCTGTCTGCGATGGTAATCGCTTCACGGCACAAGGCAATTGCCTTATCGAGGTCACCTGGTTCGCGCCTGCAGCGTCAATGCACAGGCTTCACCGGTGCGGTCCCCGGCTCGACGACGCAGTTGCATCCTCTAAGGGAAACGGTGTCGCCGAGCCAGACATGATCGATTCACGCTTGGCCGGGGCGAATCAGCGCGCCGCACCGTCCGGCCGCTTTCCCGGAGTCCACTCGTTTGGAGGAGTGTTCACCCCCGATCGGCCCGCTTAGGCTCTACCCGCCTGGTCGGGGGGCGTCGAAATCGCCGGAAGATCTTTTCGGGGCGCGTTCCCGCGACCGGCGGAGGGGGTTCGGATGAAGGTCCTGCTCGTCAATCCCAACGTGCTCACACCAGAGGTTTTCCCGGCCGGTCTGGAATACACGGCCGAGCATTTGCTGCGGCGCGGGGACCACGACATCTCGGTGCTCGACCTGAACGCCACCGACGAGATCGGCAGCGCCGCCCACCAGGACCTGGTGCTGCTCGGCGTGCGCAACATCGACAGCGGGATGGACAACGAAGCCCCGGAACTGCCGCTGATCCGCTCGATCGTGGACCGCTTCCGGCAGGTGCACTCCGGCCCGATGGGCATCGCCGGCTCGGCGGTCAACCTGAGCCCGGAAGGGGTCCGCGATTACCTCGGCGTCGAATACGCCCTGGTTTCCAAAGGTTTCGGCGCGATCGAGCGGCTGCTCGGCGAACTCGACGCCGGCACCGCCGAACCCGGCATCATCCGGGACTACTCGCGGTGCGTAAGCGGCGAGTTCGAGCGCAACGTGATCGACAAGGCCTTCTACCTCAAGGACGGCGGCCGGATCGGGGTGGCAACCAAATTCGGCTGCCCGTTCCGGTGCCAGCACTGCGACTACCCGGCGATCGACGGCCGGGTGATCACCATGCGCGCGCCCGCGGAAATCGTCAGCGAAGTGCGCAACCTGTATCGCGGCGGTGTGCACAAGATCTTCTTCGCGGACGCGCAGTTCAACCTGCCGGTCAAGCACGCCATCGCGATTCTCGAGGGAATGCTCGACGCGGGCCTCGACGACGTGGATTGGGACGGTTTCATCAATCCGCACAAGGCCGCGTTCAACGAACGGCTCGCCAAGCTGTACACCCGGTTCGGCAAGAAACAGGTGCACTTCGGGGCGGACAGCCTGGACAACCGGGTGCTGCGCGAGTTGCGGAAGGGGTTCACCGTCGAGGACGTGCGCAACGCCGTGCGCATGTGCCGCGACCTCGGCATGGAAGTGAGTTGCAGCCTGCTGTTCGGCGGCCCGGCGGAAACGGTCGAATCGGTGCGCGAGACCTTCCGGCACGTCGACGAGATCGGCTTCAACTACGTCGACGTCAGCCCGCGGATCCGGATCTACCCGGAGACGCCGCTCTACGAGGTCGCGGTCGAACGCGGCATCGTCGCCAGCGGCGACCCGCTGCTGCACCCGGTCTTCTACCCGGTGGCCGACGACGTGCTCGAGACCGTCCACGAACTCTCGGACCAGCGGCCCGAGTGCCACGCCGCCGGGCTGGTGCAGTACTTCTCCTTCGACGAGGTGCACTACCCGGCGGAGGGCTTCCGCCCGAACGGGGGCACCACGCGGCGGGCGCAGACCGCCACCAGGGTCAAGGTGGTGCTGACCCGCACCCTGGACCTGGCGCTGCCCGCCGAGGACATCACCGACGACCAGCCGCTCTACACCTCGGTGATCGGCCTCGATTCGATGGGATTGCTGCAGGTGCTGCTCGCGCTGGAAGCCGAGTTCGCCATCCACGTCGACGACGAGGACGTGCTGGCCGCGGACCTGCGCGACGTGAGCAGCCTGATCGGGCTGGTCGAGGACAAGCTCACCGGGATGCACGCGTGACGGCGACCGCGACGGTGCCCCGCACCCGGTTCGAGCTGGGGTCGGACGAAACCCCCTCGCACTGGTACAACGTGCTCGCCGACCTGCCCTTCCGGGTGCCGAACGAACGCCGTGCCCGCGGTGCGGTGGCGCACGGGCGGAAGGTGGTGCCGCAGCTGCCGCTGTCGATGTACCGCACCGGGGTCAGTCTCGAACCGCGGGTGGAGATCCCCGAACCGGTGCGGGACGAATACCGCCGCTGGCGGCCGACCCCGCTGCACCGGGCCTGGTACCTGGAACGCCTGCTCGACACCCCGGCGCGCATCTACTACAAGTACGAGGGCACCAGCCCGGCCGGCAGTCACAAGCTGAACACCGCGATCGCGCAGGCCTACTACTACCGGCGCGCCGGCGTCGAGCACCTCGCCACCGGCACCGGCGCAGGCCAGTGGGGCACCGCGCTCGCCATGGCCTGCCAGAGTTTCGGCCTGCGCTGCACCGCCTACATGGTTCGGTGCAGCCACGCCCAGAAGCCGTACCGTCACCTGCTGATGACGGCGCACGGCGCGGAGGTGGTGCCCAGCCCGAGCCCGCGGACCGAAGCGGGGCGGGCGGCGCTGGCGGCGGACCCGGACACCGACGGCAGCCTCGCTATCGCCAACGCCGAGGCGATCGAACAGGCCATCACGACCGACGACTGCCGGTTTTCCGTCGGCAGCGGGGAAAACCACGTTCTGCTGCACCAGACGATCATCGGCGAGGAGGCGCTCAAGCAGCTCGAACTGGCAGGCGAGCACCCCGACGTGGTCATCGGCGCGGTGGGCGCCGGCAGCAACTTCGCCGGGCTCGCGTTCCCCTTCTACCGCGAGAAGATCCGCCGGGGACTGGACACCCGGCTGGTCGCGGTCGAGCCCGCGGCCTGCCCGAAGCTGACGCGCGGGGTCTACGCCTGGGACTACAGCGACTTCTCCGGCATCACCCCGATGGCGAAGTCCTACACGCTCGGCCACCGGTTCGTCTCGGCGGGCATCCACGCCGGCGGGCTGCGCTACCACGCGGCCGCGCCCATCGTCGGCGCGATGTACCACCACGGCGCGATCGAAGCGGTGGCTTACCCGCAGGGCGCCGTGTTCGAAGCCGGGCTGCAGTTCCTGCGCAGCGAGAAGATCGTGCCCGCACCGGAGTCCGCGCACGCGATCCGGTGCGCGGTGGACGAGGCGCTGCTGGCGCGGGAGGCGGGCACGCCCAAGGTCATCCTGTTCAACCTCAGCGGGCACGGCCTGCTCGACATGGCGGCCTACGAGCAGTACCTGGCCGGGCAGCTGGCCGACTGCACGGCCACCGACGAGCAGGTGCGGCGGTCACTGGCCGAACTCCCCGTCCTCGATCACGGGTGAAGGTATGGACTTCACCTTCAGCGACGAGCAGGTGGCGCTGCACCGGCGGCTGCGGAACTTCGCCACGCGCGAACTCGCCGACGACGTCGCGGGCCGCGAGCAAGCGCAGGAGTTCTGGTGGGATGGCTGGAAGCGGTGCGCCGCCGAGGGCGTGCTGGGCCTGCCCATCCCGGTGGAACACGGCGGGTCCGGGCACGACCCGGTGACCTGCGCCCACGCCTTGGAAGGGCTCGGCTACGGCTGCCGGGACAACGGCCTGCTGATGTCGGCCGGCGCCCACCTGTGGGCCGCGGCGGTGCCGATCTGGAAGTTCGGCACCGACCGGCAGAAGCACCTGCTGCTGCCGGATCTTTGTGCCGGGCGCACAATCGGCGCGCACGCGATCACCGAACCCGAATCGGGCTCGGACGCGTTGTCGCTGCGCGCACAGGCCCGCCGCGATAGTGGTGGTTATCTGCTCAACGGGCGCAAGCGCTTCGTCACCAACGGCCCGATCGCCGACGTGCTGATCGTGTACGCCACCATCGATCCCGGGCTCGGCTTCACCGGCGTCACCGCGTTCCTGGTGAACCGCGACCGGCCGGGGCTGCGGATCGAGCCCGATCGCGCGAAGTCCGGCCTGCGCACGGCACCGTGGGCGGAACTCGTGCTCGACGACTGCGAGGTGCCCGCGGACATGCGCCTCGGCGCGGAGAAGCAGGGCAGGGCGGTGTTCGCCGCCACCATGGCCTGGGAGCGCGCGCTGCTGCTCGCCCCCATGCTGGGCGCGATGCAACGGCAGATCGACGAGTGCCTCCGGTTCGCCGGGCAGCGCAGGCAGTTCGGCCGCCGGATCGGCGGCTTCCAGTCGGTCGCGCACACCATCGCCGACCTGCAGGTGCGCCTGGAGTCCGCCCGCCTGCTGACCTACCGGGCGGCGGCCGAGCTCGCGCACTCCACCGATTCGGTGTTCTCCGAGATGGCGAAGCTGCAGACCAGCGAGGCCGCGGTGCAGACCTTCCTGACGGCGATCGACCTGCACGGCGGGCAGGGCTACACCACCGAGGCCGGGATCGAACGCGATCTGCGGGACGCGCTCGGCACCCGGATCTCTTCGGGCACCTCCGCGCTGCAACGCGAAGTGATCGCCGGGAAGCTGGGGCTGCGCTCCGGGGGAACGGGGGCGTAGTGGACGGCACGCTGTGCGACTACCTGGCGGCCGCCGCCCGGCGGGACCCGTCCGCCATCGCGGTGCGGTACCGGGACCGTTCGCTCGGCTACGGGGAACTCGACGAGCTGAGCAGCGCGCTCGCCGCGCGGCTGGCCGAGGCCGGCGTCGGCCGCGGTGACCGCGTGGCCATCTGGCTGACCAAGTCGATCGAGGCCGTGGTGGCCGTGCACGCGGTGCTGAAGGCGGGTGCCGCCTACGTCCCGGTCGATCCGATCGCACCGGTCAAGCGCGCCGAATACCTGTTCGGCGACTGCGGTGTCCGGGCGGTGGTGCTGGCTCGCGAGCAGTACGCCCTGCTCGACGAGAGCCCGCTCCTGGCCATCGGCGTCTCGCTGGTGGTGCTGGCCGACTGCCCGGTCGCGACCGGCCCGCCCGGCGCCGTCCGGTGCCTCGGCTGGGCCGAGGCGACCCGGGGCGGTGGGCCGCCGCTCCCCCGCCCGGAACCCGGTGATCTCGCCTACATCCTGTACACGTCGGGATCCACGGGCAGGCCGAAGGGCGTCATGCTCTCGCACGCGAACGGGAGGGCGTTCGTCGACTGGGCGGTGCGGGAGTTCGGGGTCACCGCGGCCGACCGGCTGTCCGGCCACGCGCCGTTCCACTTCGACCTGTCCGTGTTCGACCTGTTCGCCGCCGCGGCGGCGGGCGCACGGCTGGTGCTGGTCCCGGAGCACCACCAGGGACTGGGCCGGGCGCTCAGCCGGTTCGTGGCGGGCGAGGGCATCACGATCTGGTACTCCGTGCCGAACGCGCTGGTCCGGATGCTCGACGCCGGCGGGGAAGCCGAGCTGGCCGGGCTCCGCGTGGTGCTGTTCGCCGGTGAGGTGTTCGGGCTCAAGCACCTGCGGCGGCTGTGGCGGCTGGTGCCGTCCGCCGCGCTGTACAACCTGTACGGGCCGACCGAGACGAACGTGTGCACCTACCACCGGGTCACCACCGAGGACGTCGCGCCGGACCGCGAGCAGCCGGTGCCCATCGGGCGGGCCTGCCCGTATGCGACCACCGTGGTGCACGACGGCGAGCTGCTCGTCGGGGGCGCTTCGGTGATGCTCGGCTACTGGGGTGATCCGGCGAAGACTGCGGAGCGCCTGGTGCCCGGACCCGGCAGCGGCCCGTTGTACCGCACCGGCGACATCGTGCGGCGCGACGCGCGAGGTGCCCTGATCTTCGCCGGGCGGCGGGACCACCTGGTCAAGGTGCGGGGCTACCGCGTCGAACTCGGTGAGCTGGAGAGCGTGCTGCTCACGCACCCGGGAGTCGCCGAGGCGGTGGTGGTCACCCGGCCCGACGCCGACGGTTCGCTCCGGCTCGAAGGCTGCGTCATCCCTGTCGTGCCGCGAGCGGGCAACCCGCCCACGGAGGCGGATCTGCGCCGGCACGTCCTGGACGTGCTGCCGCGTTCCCTGTTACCGCACCGGATCCACTTGCTGGACGCGCTGCCGCTGACCTCGACCGGCAAGGTCGACCGGCAAGCACTGTGCGCGTCGCTCGGCGCGGTGGAGACGGCCCGATGATGCCGGAGACCGCCGAAGCGGTCGTGCTGGCCGAAACCTGGTTCAGCCCCGCGTTGAACCGGGCCAAGCGGGTGAACGTCCTGCTGCCGGCGGACCACCGCGACGGGCGGAGTTACCCGGTGCTGTTCCTGCTGCACGGTTACGGCGGCGACCGCGGCACCTGGCTGCGGAACACCGGCCTGCTCCGCCACGCCGCCGCGCTGGGGCTGATCGTGGTGCTCCCGGAGAGCGGCCGCCGCTGGTTCATCAACGACCACCAGGGATACCGGTACGAGGACTACCTGGTGCACGAACTGGTGCCTGCCGTCGACCGCGCGTTCCCGGCCCACGGCGGGCGGGCGGGCCGGGGCATCGCCGGGTTCTCCATGGGCGGCGCGGCCGCGGTGTTCCAGGCATTGCGGCACCCGTCGGTCTTCGCCGCGGCCGCCAGCCTCGGCGGCGCGTTCGGCGCGCCGCTGCGGGCAGGCGACCCCTACGCCGCGCACCGGGGTGAGCCGGGGTTGCTGATGCCCACGGTCGCGGGCCACGAACGCGTGTGGGGCGTGCTGGGCAGCGCGACCAGGCTCGGCTACCACCCCGGCGAACTGCTCGACCGCTACGACCGGAGCCTGCCCGTCGGGCTGTACGTGGACGTGGGCGCGGACGACTACGACCGCGTGCTGCGGATGAACCGCCGCATGCGCGAAGCGTTGCGGGAGCGGGGTATCGAGCACGAGTACCACGAGCGGCCGGGCGGGCACGACTGGGCATATGTGGCCGGTGCGCTGCCGCCCGCGCTGGAGTTCGTGCGGCGGCGGCTCGCGCCGGCGGCACCGGAGACGCGGCCGTGACCTCCACCTTGCTCGCCTTCGTCCCGGTCGCCGCGCTGCTGGTGGTGACCCCTGGCCCGGACATGGCGCTGGTCACCAAGAACGCGCTGGACCGCGGCAGGCCGGCCGCGCTGGCCACCGCGTTCGGCATCGAAGCCGGGCTGCTGGTGTGGACGGCGGCGTCGGTGCTGGGCATCGTCACCGTGCTCCGGTCGTCGGAAGTCGCGTTCACCGTGCTGAAACTGGCCGGCGCGGCCTACCTCGTCTACCTGGGCGTGACGGCGTTCCTTTCGCTGCGTTCCCCACCGGCCGCGGCGGAGCCGGCGCCGCGGCCGGGGCGGGGTTCGCCGTTCCGCCAAGGGTTGCTCAGCAACGTGTTCAACCCCAAGATCGCGATCTTCTTCACCAGTTTCATCCCGCAGTTCGTCACCCCCGGCCCGTCCGCCGTAGTGGAATCCCTGGTGCTGGCCGGGATCTTCCTCGTCATGGGGCTGGCGTGGCTGAGCGGTTTCGCCCTGTTCGCCAGCACCGCCGGCGCACTCCTGCGGCGGCCGGTGGCGCACCGGGTGCTCACCGTGGCCACCGGCTGCGTCCTGATCGCCTTCGGCGTGATGCTGGCCTTCGACCTGCGCTGAGCACCGGCCTGTGTATCCGCGGCCGAACTGGCACTTCCACGGTTCGACGATGTCCCGCCATCGAACCGGGTGCACGCGCATCACCAGCCAACGACACCCCGGTGAACCATCCCGGTCACAGCACTAGGAAACCTGTGTGGTGTCCGCGATCGGCACGCTCGGGGGGCCGGCCGGACAAAAGACGAGGCCTGAGTTCGGGGAAAAACAGGCTGGTCGGTAGGTTACGGTTCCCGCATTGCTGTACGGATACTCGGCACTACCGGAAAAGGTCACCCACTCACCTGGCACCAGCCTCGGATGCGTCATCTCATGAATGGACAACGACTCGCTCTCGGCACCTTCCAACTGGAGTGACATCCAGGCATAGTCGAGCTCGTTGGCCGGTACCTCGCCGAACCGGGACGGCCACAACATTCTGAAACTCGCCACGATCGACCCGGTCGCGCCGACATTCGCCGTGGTCGGGGCGGTAACGGTCAACTGCGGATTGATATACCACAGGCCCCCGGTCCCCAAGTAGGCATAGTACTTGGCAGTGACCGTGTCGGCTGCCGCGGGCGCCGCCGCGGCGGTCATCAACCCCGCAGCTGCCACCACCGAAACCAGCACGGATGCGACTCGCCTACCCCATCGAGACATGGCACTCCTTCGACCGTCGACCTCAGTTGTCGACGCCCAGCATGCGTTGGTCCGAGCCCGCGTGTCATCTCCTAACGTGTGACGTCCCACCCGAAGCCGGACCGGCCGTGACCACTGAGGTCGGTTTCTTCCGCCGATCCGCCACCCGGATCCGGCCGGGCCACCGGATTGTGGGGTGATCGACCGGCACACCGGCCGGCGCGGCTGGGCGAAGGTGGTCGGCATGGTCACCTACCAGCAGCTCAAGGCAGCCAAGCCGGCCACCTTCGCCGCCGCTGCCGACGACTGGCTCAAGCTCGCCAAGGAGGCCGAAACCGCGGCGGAGAACCTCTACGAGCGCGGCGGCAACGCGCTCGGCGAGCAGTGGTCGGACACGCTCGGAGAGAAGGCTGGCGGGCTCTGCCGCAAGATCGCCCAGGACTTCCAGGCCGCGGGCATGGCGATCCGCGGGGTGGTGACCACCCTCGACAGCCTCGCCACCGCACTGGCCGCCGCCAAGCGCAACCTCGAGTCGGCCGTCGCGTTCGCCACCGAGGGCGGTTTCGAGGTCGACGGCGACGGCAAGGTGACCGTGCCGTCCGGATCCACCGATCCGAAGGCCGAGGAACGCGCCAAGCGCGCGGGCTGGCTGATCCGGGACGCGGTCAACGACGCCACCAAGATCGACGAGGACGCCGCGGCGAGCCTGAAGCGGCTGATCCAGCCCGCGAGCATCACGAAGCTGATGACGCAGGACGAACTGTCCAAGGACATCCTCAACGACGAGGTGAAGAAGGCCGGACACACCGGGCTGGCCATGCTCCGGCAGACGATGCCGCTCAACGCCGACGCGCGGACCCAGGCGGAGTGGTGGAAGTCGCTCAGCCAGGACCAGCGGAACCAGTACCTGAGCGCCGCACCGGTGCAACTCCACGACATGCCGGGCATTCCGGAGGAGGTGAAGAAGAACCTGGTCGGTACCGACGGACTGAACCGCATCGAGATGATCCGCTGGGCCGAAAAGCACGGCGAGAGCGGTTACTCCGACGTGCCCGGCATGGAGAACTGCACCAACTTCGTCTCCTACGCGATGAACGAGGGCGGCATGGTGCCGCACGACAAAACCGGCGACAAGGGGTGGAACCAGGACCACCAGGGCCTGCCGAAGCTGCCGTTCGCCGGCCCGCTCGACCAGTACCGGCAGGGCGACGCGTGGGCGGCCGCGCAGAACCACCACGACTACATGGTCAAAAACGGTGGTGAAAGCGTTTCGGTGCCCGACGCGCGGCCCGGCGACCTGCTGTACATGCGCGACGAGAAAGGCGTGATCCACCACGCGTCGGTGATCACCGCGGTCACCCCGGACGGGGAAATCCTCTACACGCAGCACAACTCGAACCACACGAACATCGGGCTCAACCACCGCCTGTCGCACAACGAAACACGCACCGGCGGCGGGGACGTCCCGCTCGTGGTCCGGCCCCACCCCAATTGGGAGTGAAAGGAGAGGCATGGCTCCGCCGAACATCCGGATGAACCCGGACGGGGTCCGCCAGGTCGCCAGCGATCTGCGGGCCGGTGCCGACACGGCCAAGAACACCATCGGCACGCTGTTCCACAGCGGCAACGAAGCCGCCGGCGCGCACGCGGACTGGAAATCGGGCGCGGCGCTCAAGGAATGCGGGCACACCTGGTGGAAGGAGCTGACCACGCTGGTCGAGCAGACCGCCCACACCGCGTGGAAGCTCGACCAGAGCGCGGTGAAGGTATCCGATATGGACAAGCAGGCCAGGGAACGGCTCGCGGCCGTGCTCGGCGATCTCCGGACGGCTTGAGCGTCATGGGGAACACGGGGCACGAGGTGAACCCGGCGGCGTTGAAGCAGGGCTCCGGCGCCGCGGCCGAGGTGCGCGAGCAACTCGGCAAGGACGGCCGGATACCCGACGAGACAACGCAAACCGCCGCCCGCACGCTCGGCGCGGAGAACTTCCAGCTCGGTACCGCGCTCAAGCACACCGGCGAGCTCTGGTACTCGCAGATCACCACGCTCCACCAGGCGTGCCACAAGATCGAGCAGAGCCTGGCCGCGGGCGCCGGCGGGTACCAGCTGAACGAGGACAAGACCGAGCTGTCCATGGCGGAGATCGCCGAGTTCTTCGAATAGGCAGGGGCATGCTGAACTACGAGAACCTGTACCACGCACCGGTGCACGCCCTCGAGCAGGCGGTCGACGACTGGGGCCGGGTGATCGGCAAGGTGGAGGCGCTGGGCGCCGAGCTGACGGACACGGTGACCCAGCCGCTCAAGGCCTCCGGGTGGACCGGACCCGCCGCGCGGACGGCGATGTCGTTCCTCGGCGAGACGAGCAAGGAGTTCGGTGACGCCGCCCAGCAGGCGCGGGGCATTCGCGACCTGCTGGAGGAGGCACACGGCCGGATCAAGCGCGACCAGGACGCGCTCTACCGCATCGCCGATCACGAGGCGCCGGCGAAGGGGCTGAAGGTGGACCAGAACGGGAAGGTCACCGCGAATCCGCCGGTGGATCCACAGGACCGCTCCACCTGGCGCGGCAAGGACGACATCCGCGACGCCATCGAGGAGGGCAGGCACGCCATCGAAGCCATCCAGACGCGGATCGACCAGGTGCTGCGCGACGCGTCCGAAGCCGATGAGACCGCGGCGTGGGCGTTGCGCGCCAACCTCGGCGGCGAGAAGCACGACTTCAACCAGCCCACCCACACCAGCCTCGCCGGGGCGTGGAACGCCGGCGCCTGGAAGAGTTCGGTCACCGGCTCCGGCAGTTTCCTCGACCCGCACGGCAAGGACATCCTCGCCGCCGCGAACAAGTACGGCATCAACCCGAAGGTGCTCGCCGCCCTGCTCATCCAGGAAGGCGAGGGCCGTTCGCTCGGCACCAAGGTGCCCTTCGACCTGTTCCGGCGCGCGGAGTCGTCCGGGCTGGTGGGCGATTCCGTGGGCATCGGACAGATGCAGGCGGGCACGGCGGCGGACCTGATGGCGAAGTACCACGGGGAGAAGGTCAGCCAGGACGACATCCGCGGCAGGCTCGCCCACGACGACCGCCTGGCGATCAATCTGGCCGCCGCCAACCTGCACCACCTCAAGAGCACCTACGGCATCTCGGACGAGCAGGCGTACACGGCGTACGCCGCGAACGACAAGCTCATCCGGGCCTGGCTCCGCGACGACACCGGCTATCCCGGCTACGGCAACATGACCGAGCGCTCGGACAGCTTCGCCAAGCGCTACCGGGAGGCCAACGACATCGGCGGCCTGGTCCACTGAGACATCCTCGCCGACTGAATTCCCGCGCTTCGCCCCTGGAATCCGTTCACTCGTACAGCGCTGCGCAATGGATGTGCACGCAGCACGGCCACGGGTTTCCGTCGACGGTCGCTGAACGGCACCCAATGCGCCAAGCGCCCAAGCCAACAAGGCTAGGGGACGTCCACTCATGTCGATGAGCGGATCGGACCGCCGGAAGTCGGCGCTGGCCCTGATGAACGCGGCACGGCCTGGCTCAGCGAGGGACCCGCACCGGGCGGATAAGGATGCCGTGCTGTTCACTCGCCGTCGAGACTGCGCGGGTATGCGTGACCTGCGGATGCGCAGGTCACAGGTCAGGACATGTCGATCGCGGACAGTCGTGTTGTAGCCTCCGCTAATGGAATACATCTGCGGGCACCTGCTGCGCGCGACCGGAGAGCCGTGCGCTCGGCCGGTCGGGCACGAGCTTCCGCATCGACCAGCGGCCCGTACGGCACAGCAGGAAGACCCGAGCCAGCCACGCCGGCGAACCGCGCGCGACATCGCGTACGGCCACCAGCTCGGCGTGGGACAGGAAGAGGCACTACCGACCGCCATCGGCGCGACAACGGCGACCGTGCGAACACCGCGCCGGAGTCGGCCGAAGTTCGGCAAGGTGCAGACGAGGTTCGTCGACCCCAAGCCAGCTGAGATGAAGAAGCCAACGGCGACACAGGCCGGGGCCGAGGAGCCGGAAACGTGCGCTGGCTGCGGGAAGCCGTATGCGAAGGGCGCACAGCTCGCGCGGTCGTGAACGGCAGCTGGGGGCACGCGTCGTGCGCCAAGATCCGGCAGCAAGCCAGCCGGGTCCGCGCGGGCAAGACGTACCGATCAGGTCGGAAGTCGGATTGGCGGCTGGGCTCCAGTCCAGGCAGCGCGCGCGGCCGGCTGTAACCGCTCGCCCCACCGACTACGCGCACAACTCGCTGGCAATCCCTCTGCCCCGTGTCGGCGGTTCGAGTGCCCGGCGCCGCACCTGGAACGCTGCCGCCACGAGCGCTATGTCCGGACTGCGTGGACGCCGTGCGCGCCCGCGGATCCGGCTAACGCGGTTGTCCAACGGCAAGGGGATGTCCAAAACGCCTCACTGCGTCGGACGAACCGCCCTGATCCACATGTGCCAGGGGATCGTGTCGTTGTCGACCTGCGGTTCCCGAAGGGCCTCGACGAGCAGACCGGAGTCTTCCAAGGCCGTGGTGTAGGCACTCAGCGGGTGGTTCCACCCTTGGAATTTCATCCGCATCCCGTCCCGCTCGACCTCGTCCTCGAAGCGGTGACGTCCGAAGTAGGGACGGTCGAGGACGAACAGGCCGTCCCGGTAGCTGCCGGTGTTGGTGATCGGGTGGGTGATCGACAGGCAGAGCCTGCCGCCCGGCTCGAGCACCCGGCCGATCTCGCCGACAGTGCCCGGCAGGTCATCGACGTCCATCAACAGGTTGTACGCGATGACGAGGTCGAAGTCGTGGTCCGGGAAGGGGAGGTCTGCCGAATCGGCCAACAGGTACCGTCCCTCGGGATGGGCCTCTCGCGCCGCATCCAGCAGTGTGGGCGAGGCGTCGATGCCGGTGACCCGATGCCCTCGCTCGACGAGGTCGCGGGACACCCGGCCCTCGCCGCAGCCGAGGTCGAGGGTTGCTCGGCCGGCGGTCGGCACCAGTGCGAAGAACGCGTCGCGGTAGCGCCAGTACGAGTCGAAGCCGGGTTTGCGCACCCAGGCGATCCAGTTCCGCGCCTGCTCTTCCCAGTCCTGCCCGGTCGCGGTCAGCGCTCTCTCGGTCACTGGCCGCACCGTAGTGCGGGGTCGGGTACAAGGCAATCGATTTACCACGACCACGGTGCCGTGCCGGTCTGGCCCGGCACCGGCACTGCACCGGCAACGGCTGCGCACACAGGCGATCTGCTCGGTGTGAGGTTCCCCCGGGAATCGGACACCGGGTTTCACGCTGCGTGGACTGTAGCTGATTGCAGTAGGCCAGGTAAGCGAAAACAGCGTGGTCGCGGGTGGGCCAGGAGCGGGTGCCGATCTCGGTTTTGAGGGTGGCGAAGAAGGACTCGGCGACGGCGTTGTCGTAGCAGGAACTGATCCGGCCCATCGAGGAACACCGAGCGCGGTCAGGGTCCGGCGGAACTCCGCCGACGCGCACTGAAGCGACCGGCGGGCGCTTCGACCGTGCATCGCGCGCTCGCAGCGGCGACGTGTTCGGTCGACGTCCACACCACCTGGTGAAATGCCTCGTCGCCGGTGAGTAGCTCGGGCGATCAAGTCAAAATCTTGAGGCCTTCGGTCATCGCCGGCCGCGGGTCGAGTCGCGTCGTGAGCTGGGCGGGTAGGCCGGCGGCCGTGACCAGGGCCGGGTCGTGGAACTTGACCGCGTGGGAGAAGCGGTCGCCGAGGACCGTCAACACCCACAGGCCCTCGGCCCGGAGGATCCCGGAAGCGTCGGGGCGGTAGCTGGCCGCGGCGGGTTGGCCGTTCGCGCGGGCGGGCAGCAACCGGACCACCCGGTCCGGCGCGCTGAAGGCACGCCGTTCCAGGAAGGGCAGGCACACGTGCAGGCCCTTGAACCAGACGGGGTGCGGCACGGCTTCGAGGCTGAAGTCGTCGTGGATGACGGCGCGGATGGCGGTGGCGTCCCCCGCCTCGAACGCCGCGATGTAGCGGTCGAGCAGCGCACGCTCGAGTGCCAGGTCCGGTGGCGCCAGCCGCTGGGCGGGGAGGTCGAGCTCCTCGAGCCGTTTGCGGGCCCGCTGCAGCAGGCTCTTCACCGCGGGAACGCTGATGCCGAGCGTCTCCGCGATCTCGGCGGCCGACCAGGAGAGCACCTCCCGCAGCAGGAATGCCGCGCGCTGCCGCACCGGCAGGTACTGCAGTGCCGCGATCAACGCCAGCCGCACCGACTCGCGCATCACGACCACCTCCCCGGGGTCGCGGTCCCGCTGGTTGAGCGCGCTGTCGGGGAGCGGCTCGAGCCACGCGACGGACTCATCGTCGAAGACGTGGGCGTCGGGGTCGGACGCCGGCGGGCCGAGCCCGGCCGGGAGCACGCGCCGGCTTCGGTGGTTCAGCGCGGTGATGCAGGTGTTGGTCGCGATCCGATAGAGCCAGGTCTTGAGCGAGGAGCGTGCCTCGAAGCCCTCCATGCCGCGCATCGCCCGCAGGTAGGTCTCCTGGACGACGTCCTCGGCGTCCTGGTAGGAACCGGTCATCTGGTAGCAGTGCGCGATCAGACCGCCCCGCAGCCGGTCGAACTCGTCGGGCAGCCGCACAGCGTTCATCGACGGATCACCCCAGTGGACACTACGCACTCCTCACTCCCTGTTCATTGACTTGGACACCGCCGGCCTGCGAAAGGAATCGGTCGGGATCGTCAGGACGGTCCGACACGCGGGTCCCGGCCCAGGGCCGCGAGCAGGCGCTCCGCGGCCGGACGGTCCGGGGACAGGACGATCGGGTCGGCGAAGATTCCTCGGCGGGTACCGCCGTCGATGACCAGGGGCAGCTCGGCGAGCAGCCGTGCGGCGAGGTCGTCGGGGATGGACCGGCCGCGGCCGGCTCCGGCCGCGGCGTCCCAGCCGTGCGCCGCCGCCTCGATCGCGCCCACGACGATCAGGTGGTGGCAGTGCAACGGCATGTCGCCGACCGCGACCGACCGCCGTCCGCGCAGGTCCCGTGCCGCGGCGGTCAGGCAGGCACCCGCCCGGCCGAGGTCGCGGCACAGCGTTTTCACCGTGCCCGGTCCTGACGACGGCTCGGCGATCTGTGCCGGCACGACGCCGGAAGTCAGGGAACTGGCCAGGAACCGCAGCGACTCCGTCAGGTGCACCAGTACCTCCGCCACGGTCCAGCCGGCGCAGGCCGACGGGCGATCGAGATCGGCGAGCGTGAGCCGTGCCGCCGACCGGGTCGCGTAGTCCAGAGCCGGCGCGAGCAACACGTCACCGGCGACGTCCGCGGTCACCGGGCGCCCACCTCGCGGAGATTGTCGCTGGTCGGCCCGTCGATCGGGTAGACGCAGTCCGCACCGTTCGGTAGCACGAGCAGCGTCCCGTAGTGGAGCCGGCGCACCAGGTCGGCGTGGGCCTTCAGATCGGACATGACTACTCCTTCGACTACGGGTCAGCCGTGCCTGCGCAGCGACGCGATCGAGGTGCTCACGAGCACCCAGGTGCGCCGAGGACTTCCTTCGGCCGCGGTCACGTCCCCGGTCGACATGCTCGTGGACACGTGCGTCTCCTCCTGGTTCCGGTCGGCCGCTGCCGAACCACCGTTCTGAAGACATGGACTTCCGACGCCCGAGAAAGGAATCGGCGATTCCTCGCGCGCCGCCGTGGAGTCAACACCTACACGAGCGCCGGTGGGCCCGGCGGCGCAGGAGAAGACGACAAGGCAGGTACCCATGAGCACCCAGCAGCCGACGCCGCACCCTGGCGGGGCGAACCTCGCGCTGGCGACCCTCTTCCTCGGCATGTTCGTGCTGGGCAGCGCCGAACTGCTCGTGGTCGGGATGTTGAACCTGATCGCGGCCGACCTCGACGTGTCCATCCCCGCGGCGGGCTTCCTGGTGACGGCCTACGCGCTGGGCGTCGCCATCGGCGGACCGATCCTCACCGCGGCGACGATCCGGCTGGACCGGCGAACAGTCCTCGCCGTTGCCTTCCTGCTGTTCGGCGCGGCCAACTTGATCGCGGTGGCCACCGCCGGCTTCGGCCTGTTCGTCGCCGTTCGCGTGATCACCGGTGGCCTGCACGGACTTCTCGTCGCCACCGCGTTCTCCGTCGGCATGGCCGTGGTCCCGCCTGAGCGAGCGGGCCGGGCGATCTCGGTCGTCCTCTCCGGCGTCGCGGTCTCCACGGCGATGGGTGTCCCGCTCGGCACACTGCTCGGACAGACGGTCGGCTGGGGTGGCTCCTTCATCGCCGTGGCCGCGTTCGCCGCGCTGGCGATGGTCGGCACCCTGGCGCTGGTGCCTCCGACGCCGAGCACCGGCGCCCGAGCGGGCAACCAGGCCAGGTACGCGTTCGCGCCTCGGGTGCTGGCCGTGCTCGCGCTGTGCGCGCTGCTGTTCGCTTCGCTGTTCGCGGCGCTGACCTACATCGTGCCCTTCCTGGAGGGCGTCACCGGCATCTCCGGCGGCCTGATCAGCGTCTTCCTCCTCGCGTACGGGGTCGCCACCGCGATCGGCTCCCTCGCGGGCGGCGCCTTCGCCGACCGCGACGCCGCCCGCACCCTGACCCTGGCCCCCATCGGGGTGGCGGTGGCCCTGCTGGCGCTCCTGCTCGTCGGCGAGATCGCCGCGCTGGTGGCCGTCGCGCTGCTGGCCTGGGGGTTCTTCGCCTGGAGCATGGCGCCGTCCCTGCAGTACCGGGTGGTCGCGCTCGCGGGACCCGGCGGTGCGCTCGCCCAGTCGCTCCCCGCCTCCGCCATCAACGTGGGCATCGCCATCGGCTCTGCCGTCGGCGGCGCGGTCTTCGGCCACTTCGCCGGCTCATCGGCCACGCTCACCGGCCTGGTCATCGTCGCGGTGGCCATCCCGGTGGCGTGGGCGACCGGTTTCCTGACCCCGCCCGCGGTGCCGCGTACTGAGACGCCGGCCACGGAACCCGCGGACGGCGTCGCGGAATGAGAAAAGGCAGTTCTTGTCGCGGACGAGGGTCCGCATGAGGAAAGGAAACACATGAGTGATTTGCTGCTCGACGGCAAGAACGCCGTGATCTACGGCGGTGGCGGCGCGATCGGCGGCGCTGTCGCACGGGTGTTCGCCAGAGAAGGCGCGCGGGTTTTCCTCGCCGGGCGGACACTGGCGAAACTCGACGCCGTGGCGCGCGACATCGCCGCCACGGGTGGGAAGGTCGAGACCGCGCAGCTCGACGTTCTCGACCAACGGGCGGTCGACGAGCACGCCGAAGCGGTCGCGGCGACGGTCGGAGGCATCGACGTCGCCCTGAATGCCGTGAGTGTCGGGCACGACCAGGGAACCACGCTGGCGGATCTCTCGCTGGAGGAGTTCATGCGCCCGGTCGACGGCTTCCTGCGGACGCTGTTCATCACGAGCAAGGCCGTGTCGCGGCACATGGGTCGCGATCGCCCCGGGGTCATCTTGACCCTGTCCGAGCCGGGCGCCAAGCTCGCCGTGAGCGGCATCCTGGGGCACGGCGTGAGCGCGGCCGGCAAGGAGGCCTTCTCGCGGATTCTGGCCGCGGAGCTGGCTCCCCGCAACATCCGGGTCGTCAACATCCGTCCACACGCGGTCGTCGACGCGCCGGCGGCGGGTTCCTACACCAAGGACCTCTTCAAGCCGGCCGCGGCGGCCTCCGGACAGTCGGTCCAGGAGTTCCTCGAAGACGGGCTGGCGCAAGGGACGCTGCTGAAGCGGCTGCCCACGCTCTCGGAAGTAGCGGAGACGGTCGCGTTCCTGGCCTCGGACCGGGCAGGCGCCATGACCGCGACGATCGCGAACCTGTCCGGCGGCGCACTCGTCGACTGAGCCCGGTCCTGAGACAACCACACACCCAGAAGAGAGATTCGACATGACGACACTGAAGCCCGGCAGCATGCTGCTCGGCACGACCCGGCCCGCCGAGCTGCGGGCCTGGTACATCAAGGCGCTGGCACCGGAGTTCACCGGCGAGGGACCGATCGACCTGGGTGGCTTCCTGCTGGTCATCGACGGGCGCGACGACGTTGAGACGAAGAACGACGAACCAGGTCGCGCGGTCGTCAACTTCCACGTCGACGACTTCGACGCCGTGGCGGCGCAGCTGAACGCGGCCGGCGTGGACTGGATCGCCGTCGAGGACCGGGAGAAGGGCAGGTTCGGCACGTTCGCCGACCCCGACGGGAACTACCTCCAGATCATCGAGTGGAAGGAGGCGTGAGCCCAGACGTCCTCGCGTGCCGGCCGGCTCCGCTCGCCGGCCGTGCACGCCCCTCGTGTGCTGCTCGATCTGCTCGCACACCCCTGCCGAGGCGGCGCAGCTCACTTCTCAATGCCACTCCCACGAAGGGCAGCTACACCGAATGAGAACCACAACGGTCCAGACGCGCGACTTCCGGGCAGAGATTACCGACGCGCAGATCACCGATCTGCGCCAACGGCTGGCTCGTACCCGGTGGCCCCAGCCGGAGACAGTGGACGACTGGTCGCAGGGCATCCCGCTGAGCTACACCCGCGAGCTGTGCGAGTACTGGGCCAACGAGTACGACATGCAGCGGCCGGCCGTCCGGCTGAACGCGTTCCCCCAGTTCCACGCCACGATCGGTGATCTGGGCATCCATTTCCTGCACGTTCGCTCCCCGCACGCGCAGGCCCGTCCGCTGATCATGACGCACGGCTGGCCGGGTTCGGTCGTGGAGTTCCTGGACGTGATCGGCCCCCTGACCGACCCCGAGGCGCACGGCGGCTCAGCGGCCGACGCGTTCCACGTGGTGGTCCCCGCGCTGCCCGGCTTCGGATTCAGCGACAAGCCGTCCCGGGCCGGTACCAGAATCGAGCAGATCGCCGGCGCCTGGCACGAGCTGATGGGTCACCTCGGATACCCGCGCTACTACGCGCAAGGCGGTGACTGGGGCTCGGCGGTGACCACCGCGATGGCCGCCGGCGCCTTCAAGGGCCTGCTGGGGGTGCACCTGAACGTCGCACGGGTCTCACCGGAGGCGCTTCACCAGCTTGGTGAGCCGACCGAGCAGGAACAGGAAATGCTGGCCAGGACGCAGCGATTCTTCGCCGAAGAGAACGGTTACGCCGCCGAGCAAGCCACCCGTCCGCAGACGATCGGGTACTCGCTGGCCGACTCCCCAGCCGGCCAGCTCGCTTGGATCGTGGAGAAGTTCCACGCCTGGACCGACTGTGACGGCCACCCGGAGCGCGCCGTGTCGCGGGATCACCTGCTGGACAACGTGATGATGTACTGGCTGACGAACAGCGCCGCATCATCAGCCCAGATCTACTGGGAGAACGCCCAGTACTTCAACACCGAGCCTGAACCAGTGCGGATCCCCACCGCATACACGCAGTTTCCCGAGGAGGTCTTCGCATTCAGCGAACGTTGGCTGAGGACGCAATTCAGCGACCTACGCTACTACCACGCCGCCGAGCGTGGCGGGCACTTCGCAGCCTTCGAACAGCCCGGGATCTTCGTCCGTGAGGTTCGCGCCGGCATCGCTTCCCTGATGTCGTGACCGCGTACGAAAGGCGCATCCCGCACTTGACCACAATCTCACCGTCGAGCATCGCCGCTCGCCCGCACCCACGACGCCGCGCAGAGGAGAACTGGCTCGATTATCCGCACCGGTCCGGTGGTCGGCGGCAGGTCACTGCCGGACCACGGCGTCACGGGTGTCGCGACGCAGACTTTGCACCATCGTGATGAGGCCGAACAGGATCAGGACCAGGAGCACGAGAGGACCGCCGATCTCGCGGATGCCGTAAGCCGAGTCCGATGGAGCCACGACGGCGGCCGGGAACACCAGCACCGGGAGGGCCAGGGCGCCACCACCGCCCACCGCGGTCAGGATCCGGCCGACGGGCCACCGCAGCCCCAGCAGCACCGCGCCGAGGAAAGTGCACCCGCCGTCGATGGCCAGCACGATCCTGAGCACGGTGCCGAAGGTGGTCCCTCGGTCGTCTCCCGCATCGAGCCAGCCCCACGCCGCCGACAACGCCAGCAACGCGAGCAGGGCCGCGAAAGTCACCGCCAGCGCGCGCGGCACCCCGCTCGGCCGGCGCCCGTGCGACTGGTCAACGGACCTGCTCACCCGCTCCTCCTCCGGTCGGTAGCCGGGCCGGATTCTCGCCCGTCGACCCAGTCAAGACCATCCGGCCACGGCACGAAGCGGAAATGGCCGCAACCGGCCGCTGGGCTCGGCGATGTTCAGGCGAGGAATCCGTCGTGGAAGATCAGGCCGAGAACCAGCGCCGGCAGCACGAAGAGCACCGCGGCGATCAGGTGCAGCGCGGTCATCCGGCCCCGGCCGCCGCTTCCGGTGGCGGATCGGCGGACTTCGGGGCAGGACGATTCACCGGCTGCTGAAGAGGCTTGCCCGTCTGCGCCGCTGCCCCTGTAATCGATCGGTCCAGGCGGTCCCGCGGCGAAGTCGAGGAGTTCCATGCGCACGACAGCAGCCATTCTCGGACTGATCACGGCGACCGTGCTCGGCGCCACCGTGCCCGCCACCGCGGCGGCCGGTGGCACGCAACTCGATCCGCCACCCGGACTGGACCGCATCGACCAGCGTGATCACGGCCGGTCCGGCACCTACTCGTGGCGCACCACCGGCAGCGAGGTGCACGCCTACGTGCTCGGCGACCGGATCGCGACCACGCACACCACCTTCGGCGGACGGGCGGTGAACGGCCCGGACTTCACCGGCGCCCCGGCTTGCCAGCCGATGGACAATCCGGGCACCGGCCTGGCCAGTGTGGTCGGTGGCACCCGGCACGGGGTGGCGAAGGAAGTGCGCATCACCGGCGTGCGGGTCACGGCCTGCAGCCCCACCACCACCTCGGAGCGGCTCATCCGGGGGCTGGACTGGGTCAGCGCGAACGCCATCAAACCGGCCGTCGCGGTGCTCAACCTCTCCCACGGCGCCGACCCCGCCGTGGACGAGGCCGCACTCCGCCTGATCCGCAGCGGGGTCACGCTGGTCACCACCTCCGGCGCACAGGACCACGTCACCGGTGACCGCGATCCGACGCGGATCTCGCCGGGCCGGGTGCCGGAGGCGATCACCGTGGCTTCGGGCAGCCTGGTCAACTTCTTCGGCTCCCGCCAAGGTCCCGGGATCGATCTCTACGCCCCCTTCTCCGACATGGCCATCGGGAGCGGCAGCGACGAGTACAACCTCGCGACGAACGAAGCGGGCGTGGCGGCCGGTGCCACCGTGCTCGTGCTTTCCGAGCACCCGTCGTGGACCCCGGCCCAGGTCCAGCGCGCCTTGGTCGACCACGCCACACCCGGCGCGGTCAGCCCGGCTCCGCTGAACGGTGCGCCCAACCGGATGCTCTACGTCGGCCCCTGAGCACCCTCACCGGGTCGCTGAGCTGGATCCAGTGTGGACCGTGACTCGCGTTCAGCACCCCTTCGCTAACTACCGCCTGCTTGGAAGCGGAACACGCACGGCGAGAGTGGTGGTCACCGAGACGGTTACTGGGTGAAGGCGACCCCGACCGGCTTGGTCAGCAGCGGCGCGATGAGGTTCGCGCGTCCGGACGTGAGGTCGACCTTGACCAGAGCGGCGACGGGCAGTGCTCCGCCGAGGCGGACCGCGGCGACGGCGTGCTCAGCGGAACCCGGTGTGCCGATGTCGAACCCGTTGACCGAGGTGATGTTGACCCCGAGCCGTCCGACGGTGAAGAGCTGGCCGGTGTTGGGCGAGACCGGCGGGGTGACGCCGGGTTTGGTGCCCTGCAGCACCAGGGTGTCCTTGGCCGAGTCCAGCCCGTACAGGGCCGTGGTGGTGGCTCCGGCGATGCTGTTGGTGTAGCCGGAGGCGGCGACCTGTGGGCGGGCACCCGTGTGCTGGTCGCCGGGTACGTAGGCGAGTGTGCCGTCGGCCGCGGCGACGGCGCCGGTGTCCGGGTGCAGGCGCAGGTTCTGGCCGGTGTCGGTGACCAGCCTGATCCGGTCGACGGTGGGGTTGAAGTCGAACCCGGCCGCCTTGCCCTGGATGGGAACGGGCGCGCCGATCGGGGTGGCCTTGCCCGACCGCGCATCGACGGTGTAGAGCTGGCCCGACGAGCCGAGCGCGTAGACCGTCCCGTTGGCCGGGCGGACGTCGATGCCGATCAGGCGGTCGTGCTTCGCGGTGCCCTTGACCCACACCTTGTGGGTGATCAGCGATGGCGCCTTGGCCTTGTGGTGGGTCAGCAGCCCGCCTTCGCTGAGCACGAGCAGGCCTCCCCCGGCTCCGGCCGGTTCGGTGGCGGACGCGGTGGCGGACCCGGCGGCCAGGATCGCGGCCGTGGCCACGAGCACGGCGGTGGTTCTGCGCATCATGAATCTCCTTGTCAGCTGTTGTCGGCGCTGGTGTTGACCTCGCCGTTGACGCCTGGGGGAAGAAGCCGCCTGCGGTGGCGGCTTCGCTGTTCAGGTAGACGATGTTGAGAACTTGGCCGGGGCTGCGGCTGAAGGTGCTGCCGTTGGCGTCGGTGAGCACGATGGACAACCCGCGTTCGGAGCCGTGCGGCGTGACGCGAAAGGCGCGATCATCCCGGCGCAGTGCGCGCTGCGCCGGGATGATCGCGCAGGGAGGGTGTTACTGGTTGGTGCCGGGCATCATGACCTTGTCGATCACGAAGACGGTGGCGTTCTTGGTGGGGATGTTGCCGCACAGCACCTTCGCGCCGTTCACCGTCATGTTCTCGCCGCTGCCCACGATCTTCAGCGGCCCACCGGCGGTGTTCAGGCTGTCCAGCGAACCACCGGCGGCTTCGAGGCCCTTGGCGTCGTAGCGCTTGGCCACGACGTGGTACTGCAGGATCGGGGCCAGCTCGTCGGGCTTGCCTGCCAGCTCGGTGAACTTGGCGTCGCCCAGTTCGGCGAACGCCGGGTCGGCGGGGGCGAACACGGTGATCGCCTGCTGGCTGTTCAGGGTGTCCACCAGATTGGTCGCCTTCACCGCGGCGACCAGCTTGGTCAGCAGCGGGTTCGTCGAGGCGGCGCTGGCCACCGGCTGCGGGCCCATCGAGTCCAGCGAGCCCGGCTCGTTGCCCTGCGGCAGCTGCGAACAGGCCGGGCCGAACACGTCCGCGTTGGTCGTCACCCCGGCACCCCCCGCGGCGGGGGCGGGCATCGACGGAGCCATTTCACTCGTCGGTGCGGGCGCGGGAGCGTTGGTGGCGCCGCTGCCCGAAGGCGCGGGGTCGTCAGTGCCGCAAGCGGCCAGCGAAAGTGCGGCCACCGCGGTGATGCCGATTCCAGCGACGCGAAGCTTCTTCACAAAGATCACTCCATTTATGGGAAAGCTATTTCCGGCTTGCTTGTTGATGGGGATTCGGAGCAGGGATCGATCCGGATTGGTGGTGGTGCGGAAATTCCTCAACGGGTCGTGAAGTTGATGACGTGCCAGCCCGTGGCACCGTCGGGCACGGTGCCCGCGCGGGCGTCGGTCTGGGTGTAGCCGGATCTGTCGGTGGCGCGCACGGTGACCTGATGGCTGCCCGGGGGCACCTCGAATTCGTGCCACCACATGCGCCAGGTGTCCGGGTTGACCTCGCGGGTCAGGGTGGCTTCCTGCCACGCTCCCTTGCTGATGCGCACCTCGACCTTGGCGATCCCGGTGGGCTGAGCCCAGGCGACACCGCCGACGCGGACCTTCCCCGCGGGCACGGTCTCGAACCCCTTCGGGAAATCGATCCTGGACTGGGTTTTGATCGGAGCCTGCTCAGCCCAGCTGCGTTCGAGCCAGTACGCCCGCCGCGCCGCCCAGGTGGTGACCTCCAGATCGATGACCCATTTGGTGGCTGAGACGTAGCCGTACAGCCCGGGAATCACCAGCCGCGCCGGGAAACCGTGCTCGATCGGCAGCGGTTCACCGTTCATCCCGATCGCCAGCATCGCGCCACGGCTGGGGTCGGCTGCCGTAGCGACCGGGCTGCCGCAGGTCCAGCCGTCCGCGCTGGTCGAGAACAACTGCTCGGCCCCGGGCCGGACCCCGGCCTCGGCGAGCAGGTCCGCCAGGTCCACGCCGACGAAGTTCGCCGTGGACACGTAGGTGCCGCCCACCTCGTTGGACACGCAGGTCATGGTGATGGTGCGCTCGACAAGGGGCCGGTCGCGGATGTCGGTGTAGCTGTAGTCGCGCTCGTTGTCGACCATGCCGTGCAGCCGCAGGCCCCAGTCCTCGGTGCGCACCTGAGGGAGCGACAACGCCGTGTCGACGCGGTAGAAATCCTTGTTGGAGGTCAGGAAAGTCGGTGTGCCGAGCTTGGCGAAGTCGGCGTCGGCCGGGATCGCCAGAGCCGTCCGTGCAGGAACCAGCGGCCCGACCGCGGCCCGTGAGGACGCCGCGTCACGGGTGCCCGCGAGAAGTTGTCCGCCCGTACCGGCCACTCCCGCGCCGACGATCACCCCGGCGCCTGCGACCAGGAAACTCCGGCGCGACGGATCCCGGCCGGCAGCCGGCTCGGTACCGGGCGCGGAAGCAGCACGGGCCAATCGATGCAGCCGGCGGAAGACGACTGTCCCCACCAGCAAGCTGGTCGCCGGCGCGAGGAGCGCGGCACTGCTCAGATCAGGTCGCTGGAACACCGCGAGCAGACCGACGAGTCCGAACAGGATGATCGCCGCCGTACCCGGTACCGGTGTGCGGCGGGAAGCGATTCCGGCCAGCGCCGCCATGGTGATCATCACGACGGCCATGCTCAGCAGGAGCACGAGTTTGTCGTAGGTCCCGAAGGTGCGGATGGCGAAGTTCTTCAGTTCCACCGGGGTCAGGTCGATGGCGCCGTTGCCCACGGCCAGGTACGGCGAAGCGTTGACGCTGAAGAACACCGCCACCAGGTGCCCGGCGGCCAAGGCGGCGGCCAGGGCCAGTACTCCGAGCAAGGCTGCCCGGACCACGCCCAGCCGCGGTTTGCGGGTGCTGGATGTGGGAGGCGGGTCCGTCGGGGCGGTCATGCTGGGTATTCGGAGCCGATGTCACACCGGATGGGTCTGAACCGTTGGTCAGGACAGGGAGATCATCGTGTGCAGATCGGCGGTCATGACTTCGCTCCCAAGCAGTCACAATCGGATCAGCCCCAGGCTCCGCGCGAACCAGGCTGGAAGCGGGCCATCGTGCGATGAGATCGCCGCAGTGGTCCAGCGCCCGGCCGGGGCGAACCCGGCCCGGCCCGCCGGCCGGATCGGGTTCGCCACCGGACAAAGGGTTCGGTCACGCGTAGAGCCGGACCCAGTCGACCTCGAAGACGGCTGGGCGGAGGCCGCCGGCGCCGGTGAAGTTGTCGAGCTGGATGTTGAGGTGTCCCGACGGCATGGCCTGGATGTCACCGCGGTCGGCGTTCGCGCCGTCCGCCAGCCGGAACCATTCCTCGCCGTCGACGTAGCCGACGAGCGCTTCCGGCGTCCACTCGAAGGCGAAGTTGTGCCACTGCGTCATGTCGAGCGGGCACAGGTCGCGGCGTTCCTTCTTGTCCGACGGGCTCTTCGGGTAGTGCAGGAACGCGGTCAGGCACTGGGCGTCCGGGTTGGAGTATTCGACCCAGTCGTATTCGCCGTTCTCCAGCCTGTTGCCCGCTGTGGGCCAGATCAGGTGCAACGGGTGGTACAGCCCGCCGCTCGGGCCGGTGTTGCGCGAGCGCGACCGGATCTCCCACTTGCCGTATTGGGCGTCGTGCTTCTGCCGGAGCCAGCCCGTGTCGCCGTTGGCTTCGCCGCGCAGGGTGAGCAGCCCGTTGGCGACTGTGCTGTTCTTCGCGCATCGGCGGCCGTTGCCGGCGTGGCCTTCCCAGCACCCGGCTGTGCCGCCGATGGTGCCGGAGGGCGTCGCCCACTTCGCGGGGTCGACCGGGCCGGTGTAGTCGAATTCATCGGAGATCGGCCGGGGCGTACCCCAGTTGTGCCGGACGGCGGCCTGCGTCTGGTCGGTCCCCGGCCCGGTGCCGCCGTCGGCGCCGAAGATCGCCGTCTCGGTGATGCTGGTCCAATCGTTCACGGTGTTGCCGTGACCGACTATGCGTACGTATCGTGCGGTGCTGTCGGGAAAATCGTGGCTTTCGGGACTGTTCGTGGTCCCGGTGCTGGCTCTCCCGGCGGCGACGGTGGACCAGGAGGTCCCGTCACCGGACAGTTCCACGTCGAAGGTGGACTTGCGGGTGTCCCCCTTGTGCCAGGCCAGTGACACCGAGCCCACGGTTCGTGCGGAACCGAGGTCGTAGGAGATCCACACGCCTTCGCCTTCCGCGGACCACCGCGTGGTCAGATCGCCATCGAGGGTGTTGCCCGCGACGTTGCCGTCATCGTCGCCGGCCGCGACCCCGGCCACGTCCAGCCGCGGGCCCGCTGCCGCGCCCGCTTCGACCACACCGACCACGCCGGCCACCACCAGGCACACCGCGGCGACGGTCCCCAGCCGTCGCGCCTGACCCGATCGCTCGCCGGAGATCCGCTCTTCCGGGGGTTGTCCTCGTCCACCGGCTGTTTCACCCAGCCTCGTTGCCATCACTGCCTCCCTGATCCGTCGATGTCGTCCGGTCGGTGGTGCGAGTGGTGCTACGGCGCGCCCGGTCCCACATCGGCCGGGTCGAGCGGTCCACGGGTGACCGCGGCGGACGAGTGCTCATCGGCGCCGGTGTCCACCGCCGCCACGCGGGCTTGGCCGTCCATGTCGTCGGTGGTGAACGGGTAACCCGGCGCACTGGCGTCCACCGCGGGGCTCCCGGCGGTGAGCCGGTACAGCAACCCGTCGCGGACCAGCAGCGGATCGGCCTTCCGGATGGCTTCATCGGGTCGCACGATGCCGATGGTCGCGGCGCCGGTGGGCCAGGCGATGTTCCCCGCATAAGTCATGTTCACCGGCACCTTGAGTTCGTCGAACAGCTTGCCCTCACCGCCGACGACCACGTTGTTCGCGACGACCGAGTCGACCGGGGCGAGCTTGTAGTTCGCGCCGACCTCGATGGTGGACGCGTTGTTCACGAAGGTGTTGTTCACCACCGTCGCCCGGTAGACGCGCCAGTGGGCGCTGAGCGCGCCCGAGGTGTCCACGTCGCCGCCGTCGACCTGCAGCGCGGCGTCATGGCCCTTGCCGGTCAGGCCTTCGAAGTAATTGTTGTAGATCTTGTGGTCCTGGCCGTAGATCCGGATGCCGCCGGTTCCCGCCTTGCCTTCGCCGAGGAAGAAGTTGCCGTAGAAGGCGCCGCGGTTGCCGTGGCGGTGCGAGAGGGTGCCCTGCGAGGTGCGGAAGGTGTTGTAGCGCACGGTGTTGTCGTTGCTCTTGACCGAGACGATCTCCGGATCGCCATCGCAGTTCTCGAACAGGTTCGACTCGACCACGGTGTGCCCACTGGACTGCGAGATACCGCTCCAGCCGACCCGGATGGCTTCCATTTCGTTCTCGGCCCGGGGGCCGATGTCGCGGAAGTGGTTGTGGTCGATGAGGTCGTGCTGGGACTGCTGGGTCGACGAGCCGTCGATGGTGATGAAGTTGCCCAGCTGGTGCTTTTCCTCGAACAGGTTGTGGTCGATCCGGTTGTGGTGGCTGCCCGCCCCCTGCACCAGCACCCACTTGAGGGAGGAGGACTCGGTGAGGCGGAAGTGGTTGCGCGTCAGCCGCACGTGGTTCGAGCTGGTGAGCTTGAGCGTGTTGCTGTTGGTCCACCGGAGGCCGTCGATCACCACGTGCGAGGAGTTCGACACCTCCAGCTGCCCGCCGTTGACCACAGCCCCGCCACGATTGGCCGCCACGACGGTGATGGGCTGGTCCGCGGTGCCGTTCTTGCCGCTCAGCTTGCCGATGCTGTAGCTGCCGTCGGCCAGCACGATCCGGTCTCCCGCCTGGGCCCCCGCGAAGGCGCTGGACAGCTGTGACGAGTTCGCCACGTTGACGGTCCGCCCGGGCCCGCCGCTGTTGCCGTCGACGCCGTGGATCGTGGTTTCGGTGATGCTGGTCCAGTCGTTCGAGGTGTTGCCGTGACCGACGATCCGCACATGACGTGCTTTCGTGTCGGTGAGGTCGTGGGCTTCGAGGCCGGTTGTGGTGCCGGTGCCGGACAGCCCGGCGGCGATGGTGGTCCAGGATGATCCGTCGTCGGAGGTCCGCACGTCGAAGGTGGATTTGCGGGAGTCCCCTTTGTGCCAGGCCAGGGAAATCGATCCCACGGTCTGCGCGGAGCCCAGGTCGTAGCTGATCCAGACGTTGTCGCCTTCGGCGGACCATCGGGTGGACAAGTCGCCATCGAGGGTGTTGGCCGCGACGTTCCCGTCATCGCCGCTGGCGGTGACCCCGGCCACGTCCAGCCGCGGGCCCGCCGCCTCGGCCACCCCGGCAACGCCGGTCATCAGCACCCCCACCACGAGGACGCGGAAAATCCGTTTCGTCGAACGCCGTTTCATGTCGGCAGCGTAGGAAGCAGCGAAGGGGACGGGTCCCCGCGCGGAGCCGCACACTGCGCACGCGGCCACCGCGGCTTCGGCGCCGGGTCGATGTCGACGTTCACGCTGGGCGAACTGCCGATCGCGCCGACCCTGTTCCGCGATTCCGACTTCCGCCACTGGTCTCTATCGACTACCTGCGTTGTTCTTAGACTGGTGGGATGGAGGACATCGAGGCGATCGGGGCGCTGCAGGATCCGGTCCGGCGGCGGCTGTATGAGTACGTGGTCGCCCAGGACCATGAGGTGAGTCGCAACGAGGCGGCCGAGGGCGCCGGGATCCAGCGCACACTGGCCGCGTTCCACCTCGACAAACTCGTCGACGCCGGATTGCTCGTCACCGGGAGCCGGCGGCTCACCGGGCGTTCGGGTCCGGGTGCCGGCCGCCCGGCCAAGCTCTACCGCCGGTCCGGTGCCGAGCGTCACGTGTCGGTTCCGGCGCGGGACTACCGCACCGCCGCCGACCTGCTGGCCGAGGTGGCGGACAGCGCCCGGCTGGATGCCGAGTTGCGGGCCGCCGCCGTGCGGGAGGGACGAGCCGCGCGGGCCGCCGCCGGACCGATCGAGGACCTCGACGCGGTGCGGGCAGTTCTGTCCGCGCGCGGCTACGTGCCGCGCGCGGACGCGGACGGCGTCGTCCTTCGCCTCGTCAACTGCCCGTTCCACGTCCTCTCGGAGCGGCACCCCGCGCTGATCTGCGGCATGAACCTGGCCCTGCTGGAAGGCCTCCTCGAGGGTGCCGAGGGACTGCGGGCCTATCTGGATCCGCAGCCGTCGATGTGCTGCGTCGCCGTCACCTCTTCTAAAAATAATGAAGATTGACTTAGAGAGATCGGGGTGGTGAGGTGAGCGCATGACCGGACACCACCTCGCCCAGCTCAACGTAGGCACCCTGAAACACCCTCTGGACGACCCGCGCACGCACGGCTTCACCTCGATGCTGGACACCCTCAACGCCGTCGCCGACCAGGCGCCCGGGTTCGTGTGGCGACTGGTCGGTGGCGGGGGCAACGACGCCACCGGAATCCGGACCTCGCTCGGCGCGGACGTCATCGTGAACATGTCGGTCTGGGAGAACCGCGACAGCCTGTGGGACTACGTCTACCGCAGCGGCCACCTCGACGTGCTCCGGCGCCGCGCCGAGTGGTTCGAGCTGCCGAAGACGGCGTTCCAGGTGATGTGGTGGATCCCGGCCGGCCACCTGCCCACCGTCGACGAGGCGGTCGAGCGGCTGCACCTGCTGCGCACCTGCGGGCCCTCGCCCAGCGCCTTCGGCTTCAGGGACGAATACACCGCTGCCGACGCAGGCCTCGTCGTCATGGACGCCGACGCCACGACCACGGTCCAGACCACCAGCTGAGATCACCCAGCGACCAACACTGAAGTGGCAGGACGGCAACCGGGCCGATCACCGCGTCGGCGAAGTCATCGGGCGCTGTGCGCGCTCCTGCCCTGGATCGCCGAGTTGCCCAGGTCGCTCTTCGGCAGCGTGCGGGCACCGGACACCGCCGACGTCCAGTCGTCGGTGGTGGCGACCGCGGCGAAGTTCGAGTGGAGCAGCACCATCAGGGTGTCGTGGACCTGTCGTGCCGAGGCGGAGCCCGCCTCGTTCGAGAGGTGCACGGCGCCCGTCGCGTCCCTCAACACCTCGACGGTGAAGCCGAGCGGCTCAGCGGAGGCGGCGGAGGCGAGGACACAGTTGTTCGTCATGTAGCCGACCAGTGTGATCGTGTCGATTTCGTGTGCTCGCAGCCACTCGGTGAGCTCGGTGTCCGCGAAAACGCTCGAGAAGCGCTTGACGATTTCCGTGCCCTTTCCAGTGGCGCGTTCCACCACGTCGGGGTGGACCGCGGCCGCCTCGGAGCCGGCGGCGAAGACGGGGGCGCCCGGGGGAAGCTCGTGGCGCACCGTCACAACGGGAACGTCGTTGCGGATCGCGACATCGATCGCCTCGACGAGATTCGCGCGGGACTCGTCCCGGGGCGGGTACTGCACGGCAAGCGGCCGGTCCTCGTCGAAGTACTCGAGCTGCGCGTCGACGACAACGAGGGCGCGGCGGGGCTGGGTTTCCAAGGTGCCGATCTCCGTTCCAGGGGTGAGCGGTCACGCGGACCGCCTTGACCGTGTCCACCCTGGCAGGGCGCGACGGGTTATCGTGAGTGGCGCACAAGTCAACTATCGATGGGATTGCGCCAAGCATGAAGATCGCTGTCCACGCCTTCGACGGCATCACCACGTTCCACCTCGCCGCCCCACTCCTCGTTTTCGACGAAGTGTCCCGTCAGGGGCTCGCCACGGACTGGAGCACGACCGTGTGGAGCGCGGACGGGCGGTCGATCCGCACCTCCGAGGGCCTCGTGGTCGACGGGCTCGGCTCCCCTGCTGTCGCGAGCGCGGCCGATCTGGTCGTGTTCCCCTCGTGGCCCACGGATCTTCCGCCGCCGCGGGAGGAACTGGTCGAAGTGGTCCGGGCCGCGCACGGGCGCGGCGCCGGTGTGGTGGGCCTGTGCCTGGGCGCCTTCCCGGTGGCGAGCGCCGGGCTGCTCGATGGGCGGAGCGCGGCGACCCACTGGGCAGCGGCGGCGCGACTCGCCGCCGGTCATCCGGAGGTCGCGGTGCAATCCTCCGCTCTCTACGTCGACCACGGCGACGTGCTCACCTCCGCCGGCACGGCGTCCGCGCTCGACGCCTGCCTGCACATCGTCCGGCAGCGCCTCGGGGCCGCCGCGGCGACGACGGTGGCACGGCACCTGGTCATCGCACCGCACCGGGAGGGCGACCAGGCCCAGTACATCGAGCGCCCGCTGGCCGGGCACGCCGGCGCGACCGACCCGATCGGCACCACCCTGGAATGGGCGGCCGCCAACCTGCACCTCCCGCTCTCGGTGGAAGATCTGGCCGGCCACGCGCGGATGAGCACCAGGAACTTCGTCCGGCGGTTCCGCGAAACGACCGGGACCAGCCCGGCGCGCTGGGTCACCGCCCGCAGACTCGACGAGGCACGCAGACTGCTCGAAGTGACCGCGTGGACCGTCGCCCGCATCGCCGAGACGTGTGGCTACGACAGCGTCGTCACCTTCCGGCAGAACTTCGTCAGGGCGTACGCGACCACGCCGACGTCCTATCGGCAGCGATTCGCCGGCCTGGTCAGCAGCTGACCGGGGTCGGCGGCCTGGTGGAAGCCGTGCGAGACCGCCGGGAACTCCTCAGCCGACGACAGAGAGGAATTGCTCCAGCCGCGGGCTGGGCTCGCACGAAGTGTTGCCGCCCTCGGCCTTGCCGAATATGCGGGTGGTCCATTCCCAGACGGCACCGTTCTGCCAGTGGTAGCCCACCTCCACCCGCACGCCGTAGCCGTCGGCGGCGCGGTCCCACACAGTGCCCGAAAGGCTCACCTCGTAGCCCTCCCACTCCACCCCCACCGAAGCGACCGCCGCGAAACTCTGGTCGGTGTCAGCCACGCGGCCGTCGGGGTACGGGACGTAACGGCGGCCACCACCTCGGCATCAACGCCATCACGTTCGCCCCCACCCACCTGGGCGTGCAGCCCGCCGTCTACACGAACACCGACGGCGAAGAGGTGCAGCCGTTCGCCGGCATCTACGAGACCGCATTCGCCTTCTACGACAGCTTGACCGACGAGCAGAAAGCCGCCCTCTACCAGAGCGAAGACGTCGCAGCCATGGTCTGCGCACCCGGCGACACCTGCGACTACCCCACCGGCACCGGGCTCTCCGGCGCCGACCTCACCGACGAGCAAAAGCAACTCCTCCTCGACGTCATCGCCAACTGGGCCGGCCTGGCCGACGAGAACACCACCGCTGACGCCCTGGCCAAGATCGAGACCACCCTTGACGACACCTACGTCAACTGGCCCGGTGCCACCGTCTACGACATGACCCCAGGCGACGGCATCTACTTCCAGATCTCCGGCCCGAACGCCTACATCGAATTCGCCGGCCAGCGCGGCTCGGCAGGCGCCGACATCGACGGCGTCCTCACCGACGCGACAACGTTGTACGAGTCGAGGCACAGGAAGGTTTCTGCCCCGAAATTCGTGGCCTCCAGGTCAAGCCAGCCCACCGCCGGAACACCCCCGGTGCCGATGGCGGTGGCGGTTCCTAGCAGCGTCAGTAATTTCTTCGGCCCGATCCTTTTCACGCCCATCCCCTTCCGGATTTCCCGTGATGGTCGTCAACGCGGCCGCGCGACTTGTCCTCAGTTTTGCCGCGAGGCCACCGGAGGCGTATCCCTGAAGTTGGGGATGGTTTCCGATCAGCGGATAGGCGGGTCGGCAAATCCGCGGTCTTCCTCCTCGCTGGGGCACCGGCCCGGTCGACGGCTCTTCCGCGAGATCGTCAGATCATGCCTTCCCGCATGGCGAAGGCGACGGCGTGGGTGCGGTTGCGCAGTTGGAAGCGGCTGACCACGTCGTGCACGGTGTTCTTGATGGTGCGCTCGGAATAGCACAGTTGCGCGGCGATCTCCCGCACTTCCATGCCCTGGGCGATCATGCGCAGCACCGCCGCCTCGCGGTCGGAAAGACCCGAGAACCGCAGCCCGCGTGGCGCCAGGACCTGGTTCTGCAGGCGATTCACCTGATCCAGCAGCCTGCCCAGCAAGCGGGGCGAGAGCACCCCGCCCATCGCCGCGGCGTGGCGGACCGATTCGACCAGCCGCTCCGGGGTCGCTTCCGCGCGCAGCACGAGGCCGCACACACCCACTTCGACCGCGGACAGCAGGGCGCCGTCGTCGATCACCGCCAGCACCATCACCACCTGCCGCAGGCCCCGCCCGCGGAGTTCGCGGACCAGCCGCAGGGCGGCGTCGTCGGCCACGTCGCTGACCACCACGCACACCGCCGACGGATCGACCTCGAGCGCGGGGTCCGGCATGGGAGCAGGACCAGTTCCGGACGGGTGCGCAACTGGGCGGCCACCCCGGTTTCCAGGATCGGGTCGGTCGCGGTGACGTGAACGGGGAGTCTCTCCGGCATGGCGGCCCTTCGACAGCTGTGCGGTGAACGTTGCCGCCAGTCTGCGCAGCCGCGCTCAACACCCGATCAACGCGGGGCTCAGGGCACCAGTGCCGTCGACGCTACCGCTTGGGGGTGCACAGCTCGGCCGCGTTCGAGCACGGGGCCTGCGGGGTAGGCCACGAGGGACCGACCGTGCCACTTGTCATATCCGGTGGCGAAGGTGACCTCCGCGCCGGGCCCGACCCGGCGCGGAGGTTCTTCCAGCCACGCGGTTCCGTTGGGGTAAGTGGCACCCGAACCGGGCCCCCCTTCGAAGGGCCGCGGATTCCGCGGTTTACCGCATCCGCCTTCGAGGTTTCGCCTCCTACAGTCCAATAGAAACATATTTCGCGTCAGCGTTGCAGCACGCTGCCGCTGAAGGTGTCCAGCCGAGCGGGTGGTGGCCCCTTCTCCGGCTCGGGGTGCGGGTGCCCGGCGGCGAGCACGTACACCGGGGTGTGGCCGATGTTGTCCAGGCCGCAGCGTTCGGCGACCGCGGTGTCGTGGAACGCGCCGGTCTGCGCGGGGCCGAGGCCGAGCGCGGTGGCGGTCAGCGCGAAGGTCTGCCCGAGGTGCCCGGCGTTGAGCAGGCTCACCCGGTAGCACCGGGCGTTGCGGTACTTGCTGCTCATGCGGTCGATCACCGCGGCGAGCACGACCAGGAAGGCCGCGCCGCCCGCCCAGGCCTGGTCGGCGCACAGGTGCGCGACCTCGTCCGCGCTCAGCCCCGGCGAGAGCAGTTCCAGCGAGTGCTCGCGCAGGTTGTAGTGGTAGATCCCCGGATCGACGCCGGTGACGTCGCGGATGGCCACGTACGGCTCGAGTTCTTGGCGCGAGCCGCCGGATGGGCTGGTGCGGCGGAACAGCACCTCGTGCCCGCTGTCGATGAAGTCGACCGGCCCGAACACGGTGGCCAGCAGCGTGGCCAGGGTGTCCAGCGCGACGGGTTCGGCGGCGAAGTCGCGGTGGGTGCGACGGGCGTAGAGCACCTGGTCGTACGGCAGCCGCAGGTCGGCGGGACGGCGCGGCAGCAGCACCCGCGGGGCGTCGGGGTAGCCGGTGAACAGCACGTGGTCGGGGAAATCCTGGCCGCTCCCCTCGGCCAGTAGTCGCTGCCGCTCCTCCTCGGTGGGGCAGGACAGGTCCTGGGTGGCGTAGTGGAAGAACGACGCCTCCGGCGCCCAGGTGGCCCACTGCTGGGCCACTTCGGCGTCGCGGGTGGCCTGCGGGCTGTCCTCGGCGAGCAGCAGCCCCGCCTCGAACAGGGCCTCCACCGCTTCGGCCACGGTCGCGGGCGTGAGGTGGTCGAGCAGTTCAGCGGCCTTCGCCGGCTCGATCCACTCGCCGAACGCGGACAGGATCTCCGCGGCCGCCGGGTGCACCGCGGTCGGCTCCGGCCCCGGATAGGGATGGGCGACGAACTCGCCCTCGTACCAATAGCAGACCACACAGCTGGCGCGGCGAAGGCGCATGACGGCACTCCTGGGAGGTGAGGGTCGGTTCCGGCGGGGACCGGGACGGGGCCGGGCACCCGGATCGGCGCCCGGCCCCCGCACCCGCAGCGTTACTTGCTGTCGTAGATCCAGTGGAAGTAGGCGGTGTTGCGGTCGGCCCGCTCCACCTTGTGGGCACTCATCGAAATTTCGCGCATCGGTTGCACCTCCTTCGCCGGAGTCGGTGACGCACCAGTTCTGCTTGACGTGCCAGGGGTTTCCGCCACACCCGGCGCCTAACGCCGGGCGCCCCTGATCCACCCGACCGATCGACGCGCGGCCCGATTCGTGAAAACCCTTCGCTGGCAAGGAAAAGCGCCTCCTGCTGGGCAACCGCGCGGTACCGGCCGAGCGGCGCGGCCGATCACCTGAACACCCACAAGAAGTCCGGTCCGGCGGTGCGCATCACCACCCTTCAGCGGCAGGACCGGCGCGATCGACTCCACTGCGCACCCTGGTGGAGGTACTTCACGAGCAGCATGAGCCGAATCGAGCCAACCCGGCCTGGCGACCCGAACAGGTGAGCCTGCCGTACTCGCGTGCGCAGGTCGCCGAGCGCGGTCGAGCCCGTGCAAGCGATCCGTCATCGACAGCGGAGGATCGGGCCTCGTCCCCGGGTGGTTCGTCGTGGTGCGCACCGGCCTCGAGGGCAGCTCGAGAGCCGTTTCCTGCCTAAATAGCGGCCAAAACAAACACGACATGACGAATAAATCACCATCATTGGCGTACACTTTGACATGTTTCCTTGGCGAACTAACCGGAACCCGAAGTGACGCTATCTCGTCCGCATCGAATACTTCGACCCGAACCGGTCCATCCGAATCAGCTATTACAGCATTTCGGATCGAGTTGCCGTCCGATCAACAAGTGACGTGCCCGCTGGAGCCAGGCCGTCGGGGATCACCGCCGCTGTCAGCCGTTACCGGCCGCCGGTTCGATCGGCCAGGCGCGCTCGCCCAGGAACATCCGGCCGAACCAGTGTGGTTGCAGATCACGCAGCCGTAGCGTCTGCCACTTCCTGGGGTCGGCCAGGTCTCTCCCGCCTCGACTTCCGAGCCGACCTGTATCGAAACCATGCGGACGCTCTTGCCTGGCGAAGGCGTCCGTTCCGCACGATGACTTACAAGAGTCGGTCAGGCGGGCACCGCCTCGATCATGGACGCCGTGCCGGGGGTGGGGATCACCTGCGTGATCCGGAACCCGGCTCGTTCGAAGATCCGCTCGAACTCCGATCGGGTGCGTTCCTGTCCCGGGAGGAGCAGCAGCATCAGTATGTCGATCGCCTTGCCGAAGTGCGGGTCGTTGCCGGGTGGGATGACCGCGTCGACGGCGAGCAGGCGGGCGCCCGGGTTCATCGCGCGGCGGCAGTTCTCCAGTATTCGTACGCACTGGTCGTCGCTCCAGTCGTGGAGGATGTTCTTGACCGTGTAGAGGTCGCCGGCGGGCACCGAGGAGAAGAAATCGCCCGGGTGCAGTGTCCACCGGTCGTCGGCGCCGAGCTCGGGGAGCACGGTGCCCGCCAGCACTTGTTCCTGGTCGAGAAGAATGCCGCGCAGGCCCGGGCGGGCACGCAGCGCCGCGAGCAGCAGGCCGCCCCGCCCACCGCCGACATCCACCATGATTCCACTGTCCGGGAAGTCGTAGCCCTCGACGAGGTAGCCGATATCGCCGGCCGAGTAGGCCGCCATGCCCGCGTCGAACAGCGCTCCGTGCTCCGGATGTTCGGCCAGGTGGGCGAAAAACGGCTTGCCGACGCGACGGTCGAACGCCGGTTCGCCACGCCGGACCGCCTCGGCGAGGTCGGCGGCGGACTGCCACCAGCTGTCCTCGGTCACCAGGAGCACCGCTGCCCGCAGGGACCGGGGAGCGTCAGCCCGCAGCAGATCCGCTTGGGGCGTCAGGTGGAACCGGCCGTCCTCGTCCTCCCGGAAAGTCCCGTGGGAGGCCAGAAGACGCAGCAGGCGCCGCAGGTACGGGCCATTCGCCCCGGTCAGCCCAGCCAGTTCGGCCACGTCTCGCGGCCCGCCCGCCAGATGATCAGCCACCTCCAGCAGCGCCGCCGCCCGCAGCGCGGCGGGATACAGGAACGCGATGGACTGGGTGACAATGTGCCGGTACGCATCTTCTGATGTATTCGTCATCTCCCTTTCATGACACAAATCCCGCTCTCTGCATAGAGCAAGCGACCGCGGCGGCGAACTGGGGCTGGCCACGACGAAGCCGGGACCGGCACTAGGCGTGCGTCAGCGCCGTGACACCCCGTGTTCCGGGATGGTCACGGGTCACCTCAGTGGTCTTGACCACCGTCGGACTCCGGTGCTGAGCTGAACACGCTGGGGAGCGACGTGGGGTTGCCTCCACGTCACGAGGGGGATCGATCAATGCTGCGCGCATTCCACCGGAGGACATCGCCGTCCCGGCGAAGACCACACCGGACCTTGACCGCCGCCGCCCTGCTTTCCGCTACCGCACTGCTGTTCGCCGGAACCCCGGCCGCGAGCGGAGCCACCAACACGCCGCCCGCCACGCCGTCCGGCCTGTACTCCGATCCGGGCGGTCCCTGCGCCACCACGGCGCCCGGCACGTTCGTCCGTGGCGACGAGATCACCGTTTTCCACGCCACCGCCACGGACCCCGATCCCGGCCAGGAACTGACCGCGAACTGGGAGTTGTGGTCGGCCGACGACCCGACGCTGCGCCGCGAACTCGACTGGGGGGTGGTGGACGGCCACGCCTACGCGCAGTTCGACCACTCCGGGCTGCCCTCGGACCGCACCTATGCCTGGCGGCTCCGGATCTCCGACGGCACCGCCACTTCGGACTGGTCGCCAACGTGCTACTACACCCCGGACAGCGTCCGGCCGGAGATCCCCGCGGTGAAATCGGCGGTCTACCTGTCCGGTGATCAGTGGGAACCCCGCGGCGGCATCGGCGTTCCGGGCGAGTTCACCTTCTCCCCCAACGGTTCCACCGACGTGGCACGCTACGAGTACTACTTCCCCCGCCACGGCCAGAATGGCCCCGACCCGATTCCCTGGACCTCGGTGCCCGCCGATCCGGTGACCGGTTCGGCGACGATCACCTGGGCGCCACCGGAAACCGGCTTGTTCAGCGCGGTGGTGCGCGCCATCGACCGGGCGAACAACTACTCGTGGGACCAAAGCGCCACGTTCACTGTGCGCGACATCCGGCCCCACGTCTGGTCGAACCTCTATCCCGATCAGACCACCAACCCTGAGGGCAACATCGGCGTACCGGGTGTGTTCGAGTTCAGCCCCGGCCTGCCGGACACCACGAGCTACACCTACCGCCTCGAAGACACCTCGGAGCAGACCGTGGCCGCGGGCGCCGACGGCAAGGCGCAAGTGACCCTCGCTCCCTCGCACGGCGGGGAAAACGTGCTCTACGTCCGCAACACCGGCCTCGACGGAACGGTTTCACTGGACCGCGAATACCGCTTCCAGGTCGACACCGCCCCGGTGATCGAGTACGGCGGTCCGGTGCAGATCGGCACGCCGGTGCAGTTCACGCTCACGCCCCGGCTGGCTGGAACGACCTCCTACACCTACTGGTTCACGACCGACCACGACCAGCCGATCGGTGACCGCGTCACCATTCCCGCCCGTCCGGACGGTGGCGCGGAGTTCAGTTGGGTCCCGCCTTCGTCGGCGTCGACCTTTCTCCGCGTGCAGAGCGCCAACGACGACGTGATCTCCGAAATTCGCGTCCAGCACCTCTACATCGACGGCGTCGCACCGTACATCTCGCGAACCGGCGCGGACAGTCCCGGTGTGCCGGGGACGTTCACGCTCCGGTCGCCGATGCGTGACATCACCGAGTACGTGTACTGGTTCTCGTTCGACCCGGACACCAAGCTGACCGTGCCCGCCCGGCCGGACGGGAGCGCGGAATTCGACTGGACCCCGGCCAAGGGCGGTAGCTTCTGGCTGACCGCGCGAGCCCGCAACGCCACCGGCCTGCTGTCCAACGAGGGTGGGACCTCGTTGACCGTGGACGACTCGCCGATCGTGACCTCGGCCGAATTCCACAGGTGGCCGGCGAGCCCGATGCACCAGGGAACCTTCCACCTGGCCTCCCGCCTGCCCGGCACGGTCGCCTATGAGTTCACAGTGGACGGAGTCACCACCGCACTGGCGGCGGGCGCCGACGGCACCGCGACCACGCCCTACACCCCGACGTGGCCCGGTTTCCACACCGCCACCGTCCGGGCCAAGGCCGCGGACGGCACCCACTCGGGCCACGCGTACTACTCCTTCACCGTCACCGACGCCCCACTGGTGACCTCGGCCGAATATCCCGGCGGCGACAGCGGCGGTCCGGGCATCGAGGGCACCTTCATCTTCAGCCCGGCCACCGACGGCATGACCGCCTACACGTACCGGGTGAACGACCTCAGCGGGGGGACCAGCACCCCGGAGGTCACCGTGCCCGCGGACCAGGCCGGGAACGCCGCGGTCACCTGGACCCCGGCCCACGGCGGCAGTTACTCGTTGACCGTCACCGGCACCCGTGCCGACGGCGGTTCCACCGAGGAAAGGTACTACCCGTTCTCCGTCAGGTACTCCGGCTGACCGCCGGTGCCCGCCGCCCGGTCCACCCGGGCGGCGGGCACCGCACGTGGACCGCTCGATGACCTGGGCAGGGATTCCCGTCCACGCCCTGGATGCCCTCGGGTGAACTGGATACCTCGTTGTTCAGCGTGCGTCACGGCTGTGCCGTGGGGCGTGGGGTCAGTCGCCGCCCCCGCCACCACCGCCACCGTCGCCGCCACCACTGCAGTTGGCCGCTCCCCCGTCGTAGCCACCGACGTAATACCCGTCCCAGCCGCCGCCTCCCGTGTGGCGCGGGTTGCGCGAGCGCGAGGTGGGTCGCGGCAGCAGGCCGAGAGCCTTCTTCACCCCGTGCTCGGTCTGGTTCGGCAGCGCGTCGCTGATCTCGCGCGGGGTCCAGCGGTGTTCGCGGTGCAGGAGCCGGATGATCTCCTGGGTCACCTCGCGATCGGCCGAGTCCGCGACCCGGCGGCGGGTGACCGCACGGTTGTGCACCACGCGGGCTCGCTCGACGACCTGCTCGTAGTCGGCCCCGTGGGTGCGTTCGAAGTCCAGGCGGTACTGCTCGACCGCGTCGGCGCACGCGGCGGCGCAGTGGTCGGCCCGGCCCTGCTGCCAGCGGTACAGCCGCGTACGCCTCCACCACCAGCGCCAACGGCGCACCAGCCAGGGCCGCCGCGGCCGCCGAACCGCTTCCTCCCACTCCGCGAAGGCACGCCGGCGAGCCTGCTCCACCTCCTCGTCCCTGGGCTTCTTCAACGCTTGCAAAGCATCCAGCGCCTCAGCTTCGGCCTTCCGTGACGCCAGGTGCTTCGCACGCGCCTCCTCGTAGCGGTGCAGCAACGCCTCCGGCTGCTCGACCATCCTGCCTCCCCTGGTGACCCGCCCGCCCATGATGCACCGACGACCCACGGGTGCGCGGCACATGGCCCGCATCGCGTTCGGAACCGAGGCGCCGACCTGGGTGAGCTGGGTTTCCGGGTCGAGGCGGAGGTCGATTACGTCGACGGCGTCGACACCGGCCACAACCGGAACAGGTACTTGTTCGGCGTGTGCACGGTCAGGCTGACGTCGTAGTCGCCACGAGGGACGCGGGCCAGCGGGACCGCTCCGCCCTGCACTTCCGATGTGCCCGGCCGTAGTTGTGTGATGTCGAGGTGGCCGGAGGGCAGCCGCAGCCGGAACGGCTCGTGCACACGGGCCTCGCCGAGTTCGAGCGGCGGGCCATCCCACAGTTCCAGCAGGACAAGCGGCGGATCCTGGTCATACCTGACCTGGATGAGTGCCTCGTCGACCGCGAGCCGCCCTCCGGACGGCGGCACCTCGCGTATTCCCGCGGCCCGGTCGAGAATCGCGAAACGGTCACAGCCCTCGCCGATTTGCCGGCCCCCGGTCCGGAGGAACCTGGCGGTCGGCGACAGCAGCCAGAACTGGGCCAGGTACCGCTCCCTGAGCACGTTGCCGCGCCAGCCGGAGATCCGGGCCGCGTACAGACCGGGAACCAGGTCCAGGTCGGTGTCCTGCCCGCCGTAGGTGACCTGGTCGATCGTGATCTTCCCGGTCGGCAACTGGAGGCAGACGGTGTGCTGCGTGTCGGGGCCTTCCGGCATCGGTGGCTCGCTGTCCCAGTGCTCGAGGCGCAGCGGGAGCTCACGTGGGTTGTCCTCCATCACGCCCACGGTCACCGACGCCCGTCCCACGCCCAGCCAGCCCGCACCCGGCACCGGCGGGGTTTCGCCGAAACCGGTCGCGTTTTCCCCGATGCCGAACATCCGGTAGTCCGGGTGGACCTCGAGATCCTGAGCGGCGAGCAGTCGAGCCATGGGTGCTCCTCCCGGATGCGGCGTCACGGAAGCGCACGTTGTACCAAAACCGGCAGTTGCTCTGCGCGCCGCGGTCGGCTGTGCCGTCGCCAGGCACGCCCGCAGCCGAATCCCATGCCCGACTCGAGCGCGGCTGAATAGGTCGTTATACGCCTGGAGTGACCGGGAAGGCTCGCCGTTCGCCGGCCACGTCAGCTCGGGGAGGTCGCCTGGCCGCCGCTCGGGGTCTGCGCCGTTGCGCCGCGGACGAGGGCTTCGTTGTGCGCTCCGCCGACGCAGACGGTGAGATCCGGGAAGATCGGCAGCTTGACGGGCCCGCCGCCGCCGTCCACGCACTCCTGTTCGGTGACCCAGACCGGGGCTTGCCGGGCCGGGGCCGCCACCGCGGTTCCGCTGGTCATCAGCAGGGCTGCCGCCGCGCCCATGAGCATTCGTCGGATCATCATCGTGGTTCCTCCACCTCTGCGTGTAGTGCCTGGAACCCCGTCGCGGGGCCTCCACCCCTTGGCTGCCCCACATCCCCCGTCGCTAACTGACCCCCACCCCATCCAGCGACACCGGCCGGTCAGAACTCCCGCGATCCGACGTGCCCGGGGATGCGCACCTCCTCCACCGGTCTGCCCTGGTGCACGGTGAAATCGGTGACGTCGCGGAGCACGAACGTCGGTGCGCCGTCGGCCTTCGCGAGCCGCACGTGGTGGAACTCCGCGTCCCGGACGTCTTCCAGGACGATCGCGGGACGCCGGTCCGGCTGCTCGAACCGCAGGCTGACCCGGTCGAACTGGACGCCGGTCGCGTGGCGGACGTAGAGCGCCCATGCGGGCAGGATGCCGAACATCGACGGCTCGGGATACGCCTGTTCCCGTTCCGGCACGGCATAGGGCTCACGAGCACCCGGCTCGGCGAAGAACGTGTTGATCAGCTCGAGCGGCTGCTCGGCGGCCTCGGTCATCGACAGCCCGCCGCGCATGTGGACGCGTACGTTGCTGATCCGGACGTCCTCGACGGGGTGACCCGGCAGGCCCATGATCATCGACGGGTAACGCGGGTCGGCGTTGTGCACGGTGACGTCGCTGATGCTGATCCGGCGCAGCGCGCCGATCGGGACGTCGGCCGGCCCGCGCATCCTCGCGCCGAGGCGCAGGAAGAACGGCGTGTTGGACACGTCCCGCATGGTGATGTTGCTGATCGTGATGTCCTCCAGCAGCCCGCCGTCGACGGTCTCCAGCGCGAACCCGCGGCAGCGCTCGAAGATGACGTTGGAGATGGCGATGTTGCGGAAACCCCCGTTGGACTCGGTGCCGAACTTGATCCGGCCGGTCGGGCCGTCGCGGTCGGCGGCTTCCGGGTCCTCCCGCTGGTAGGTCCCGTCGATCAGGGTTCCGACGTCGTAGCCGCTCACCATGCTGTCGGCGATCGTCACGTTCTCCGTCGCCCTGGCGAAGCCCAGCGCGTAGGAGCTCTTGAGCACGATCGCGTCGTCGCCGTGGGTGTTGACCGTGCAGTCGGAGATGCGCACGTTGCGGCAGCAGTCGACGTTGATGCCGTCGCGAACGGTGTCGATCCGGACGTTGAGGATGGACAGGTTGTCCACGCCGGTGGGCAGGATCGACAGGTGACCGCCCCGCACGATGGTGACGTCTTGGATCACCACGTTGCGGCAGAGCTTGAGGGCGATCGCCTTGTCCCCGGTGCCCGGTGGGCTGCCGGGCTCCATGTTCCGCACCAGCGAAGCACCGTCGATCCGGCCGGGCCCGGCGATCCGGATGTTCTCCAGTCCCTCGCCCCAGATCAGGCTGGCCCGCCAGTGGCTGTGCCCGAAATCCTGGTACGGGTTGCCCGCACCCTCGCCGGGGTCGTCGAATCCCTGTCCGTCCACCGGTTCGGCGGCGAGCAGGGTCGCGCCGTGGCCGAGGTGGAGCGTGATGTTGCTCTTCAGCCGCACGGAGTAGCTCGCGTACGTGCCGGCCGGAAAGTGGACCGTGCCCCCGCCGGCCGCCGAGGCGGCGTCGATGGCGCGGTTGATCGCCGGTGAATCGAGCGTCTTGCCGTCTCCGCGGGCGCCGTGCTCCCGGACGTCGAAGAAGGCCCCGCGGGAGCCGCCGTGCCCGTCCGGCGCGGTCGCCGCGGCGACACCCGGCAGGGCCACGGCTCCCCCGGCGGCGGCTCCGGCGACGCCCAGCCTCAGCGCGTCACGACGGTTCGGCGACCTCGACATCGGCTCTCTCCTTCGGCTGCGCCGGGAATGCCAATCCGCCTCACCGTGACAGCGGCGGCCCCGCGGCGTCAATGCCAGAAAGCGTTTTCCTTGTGGCCCTGCCTGGAGTATTGACTTCGAGACCGGTCGCGCGGAGGGTGGGTTTGTTAGCGCTCACAAGCAGAGGGGAAGCCGTCGATGCGTCTGCGGGCCCGGATGTGCGGACGAGCGCTGGCCGCCGTGCTCGCCCTGACCACCGGGCTCAGCCCGCTGGCGGCGGCCACGCCGAACCACTCGCCGAGCGCACCGGCGGACCTGACCGTCGGCGACCGCGCGCGGCCGCTGAACGTCGAAGGCGCTCCGCTGTTCGGGTGGCGCCCGAGGGACCGCGATCCGGGCGAAGTCCAGTCCGCGTACCGAATCCTCGTCAGGACAGGTGACGGGCACACCGTCTGGGACAGCGGCCGGGTCGCCTCGGCCCGCCAGGAGTACGTGGCCTATGCGGGCCCGGAGCTGACCCCGGCCACCAGCTACACCTGGACCGTGCGCACTTGGGACGTTCGTGGTGCCCCATCCCCTTGGGCCGCAACGGCTTCCTTCGACACCGGACTGCGCGACGCGGACTGGGCGGCCACGTGGATCCGCCGGACCACCGGTGAACCGGACGACTACACGCTGGCGCGCAAGGACTTCACCATCCGGAACGCACCCATCGTGCGGGCGCGGGCCTACGTCGCGGCGAGCCACCAGTACGAGTTGCACCTCAACGGCGAGGTGATCGACCGCGGCGGGGCGTTCAGCTACCCGGACGAGGGGTACTACCGCACGGTCGACGTCACGGCGCGCCTGGCCGCGGCCGAGCACGCCACGATCGGCGCCCTCTACCACTGGTACGGCGGCGGTCAGGGCCGCCCGGCCGGCGAACCGGGACTGCTGGTGCGACTGGTCGTCGACCACGCCGATGGCGTCAGGCAAGTGGTGGTCACCGATTCGAGCTGGCAGGTCACCAAGGGGCCGTGGCTGGCCGCGCCGCAGCGCAACGGCGATGGCGGCGACTACGTGGAAGACTTCGACGCGACCGCCGAACCGCTCGGCTGGAACCGTCCCGGCTTCGACGCCTCGGCTTGGCGAAGCCCGCAGGTGATCGGCACGCACCCGAGCGGCGTCTTCACCCGGCTGCGGGGCCAGGAAACCGATCTCACCACCGAAGTCGTCACCCCGCGAAGCATCACCAAGCTGGATTCGGGCGCGGTGGTCGCCGACTTCGGCCGCGTGCTCACCGCGGTCCCCCTGGTCACCTTCCACGACGGGCAGCCGGGCCGCCGGATCCCCATGCGAGCCGGTTACCTGCTGGCCGCGGACGGCAGCGTGTCCCGGTCACCGGAGGACAACCAGAACACCGATCTGAGCTTCGCCTACACCGAAAGAGCGGGCGAGCAGACGTTCCGCGCCTTCACCTACGTCGGTTTCCGCTACCTGGAGATCGCCGCCGGGGACACCGACATCCGTGCCGTGCTCCAGCACACCGCGGTCGATCCGGCGCGAACCGCGCGGCTCGACACCGACGATCCCCGGGTCGACGCGGTGTTCGACCTGATGCTCCGATCCGCGCTCTACGGGGCACAGGAACAATTCCTGGACACCCCGACCCGGGAAAAAGGACAGTTCCTCGGTGACGCGGTGGACATTTCGACGGCCACGATGGCCGGGTACGGCGAGCGCGGGCTGACGCGCCAGGCGATCCGCCAGTTCATCGCCTCCCAGCAGCGTTACTGGCCCGACGGCAGGCTCAACGCCGTCTACCCCAACGGTGACGGCAAACGCGACATCCCCGACTACACCGAGGTGTTCCCCGGCTGGGTGTGGGACTACCACCTGCACTCCGGTGACCGGCAACTGCTCGGCGAGGCGTATCCCGTGATGACCGCGGTCGCCGATTACGTGCGACGGCACATCGATGACACCGGGCTGGTCACCCGGCTCACCGGCGGTTCGGGGGCCTACCAGTACGGCATCGTCGACTGGCCCGCCACCATGCGCTACGGCTACGACATGGACACCGCGGCGCGCACCACGGTGAACATCCTCGCCGTGGACGCCCTGCGGTCCACGGCGAACGCCGCCGAAGCACTGGGCCGCGACGCCGAAGCACACCGACTCCGAGCAGACGCGTCGACGTTGGCCGGTGCGATCAACCAGAAGCTCCGCGACACGAACGGCCGCTACATCGACGGCCTGCGCGACGATGGTTCACCGAGTACGCACGCTTCCCAGATCGCCGGCGCCTACGCGCTTTCCTACGGCATCGTCCCGCCCGAAAGCCGGGGAGCGGTCGTCGACCACGTCATCGGACTCGGCCTGCGGATGGGGCCGATGACCGCCCACCGGCTGCTGAACGCGCTCACCGAAAACCCGGACGCCGTGGTCGCCCGGCTGACCGACGAAGCAGGCCCGGGATGGGCGAACATCCTGGCCAGGGGCGGCACGTTCACCTGGGAATCGTGGGACGCACCGGAAACCGGGCAGAGCCTGTCGCATTCGTGGGGCGCGACCGCGCTGGCCGAAATGCAGCGAACCCTGCTCGGTGTCACTTCCCTCGCTCCGGCGGGTTCCCGGATCCGGATCCGGCCGCCACACTCCGGTGTGGATAGTGCGGCCGGCACCGTGCCGATCCAGCGGGGGCAGGTCGCGGTGGACTGGCGCCGCTCCGGCGACGACTTCACCCTGCGGCTGGACGTGCCGGTCAACGTCCGCGCCGAAGTGCACGTCCCGGCCCGCGACGCGGCGAGCGTGCGCTTCACCGGGAAGGGCAAACCCCGGCTGCTCGATGTGCGCGACGGCTACGCGGTATACGAAATCGGCTCCGGGCAGTCGGTTTTCCGTTCGTAGAGGGAAGACTCGACGAAGCCACGGTACTTTCGTGCAGAAACCCGCAGGGTTCGGGAACTGAACTCAATCGGTTCCCGAACTCTGCACTTGTGACGATCGCTGCATCAAGGGCTAACCGATGCTGATCGACCGCCTCGCGTCGCCCGATTCGATTCGGCAGTCGCACCGTTCGATCATCATCGACCACTTCGTGTGGCCCGAGCCCAGGAAGCAGTCGTAGCGGATCGTACCGGGGATGTAGTGCCAACTCGAAGGATCCGTGACGTCCATGCCCCGGGCCTCCCACTTGGCCGCCGAGTTGAACCACTGGTCGTAGTAGAGCTCCCAGTACGAGCTCAGCTGGACCGCCGCTTGTGGCGCTGCTGCCGGGGGCTCAGCGGCGGTGGCCTGCGTCGCCGACACAGCGCCGAAACCGAGGAGTGCGGCGCACATGGCCCCGCTGACAGCGAGGATTCGTTATTCTGCCGATCGCCAAGAAGAGCGAATAATACCGCACGCCGGACCGCGTCGGTGCGACTGTTCCGGTTGATTCCAGAAGTCGCCGTGCCTCGCTTCGAGGGGGAACGAGGGACGAACGGACTTCGACACCAACAATCGCGAAAGAAATCAGGATGCCTGGTACAACCGAACGGTTGGCGTCACCGGAACCTTCAGGGCCGTCGGGTGCCGCCGGGTGTACGGAGTGGCGTTGGCAGACGACAAACACCTCGGCGAGAGCAGTTCGAGTACCTGGTGCGACACGTTGACGGACTCAAGTAGCCACGCGTCCCGTCGCCGGCCGCCGTATATCAATTCTCCCGGGCGTGATTTGCCGCTCGGTTTGGCCCAGTGCCCGGCCCCCGCCCAGGTCCTGGGCGGGGGCCCAGCGGGCGGATCACCGGGTGCGGGTGATCACCCAGATGTCCGCGTTGTAGTCGAAGGGACGGCAAGTGCGCCGCGGCGCGGTCTGCGAGTACATGTAGGGATCGTTGGGCAACTTGTACTGGATCAGCGAGTCGTGGTCACCCGCGCAGTAGGAGTGCACGTTCCGGCCGACCGAGGAGTTCCAGGTACCACCGTCCACAAAGCACAGACCGCCGATGCTGTTGGTGCCGTGCCACGCGTTGGCCAGCTCGCTCGGGTTCAGGCTTCCACAGCCGACCTGGCGGGTCATGGTGCCGACGTCGCCCTCGGTGTGCGCGGTCGCCGCCGTCGCCACGAATCCCGAGCCGCCGAGCGCCGCCACCGAGGCGGCCAGCACACCAGCGGTCCGCAGCGACGCTCGTTTCCTTGAGTTTCCGGTCATCATCTTCATGTGGACAGATATTAACCACCCATGGCCACGGGTTGCTCAAATTTCACGTGCGACTGAACCCCCTCGATCCTGCTGGTGACGCGACCGGGTGAACTCCGGAATGGGTGGGTGTGACCACTCACCAGGACCGCGCGCATCTGGCCGATGTCATGGGCTACTTCGCACTGCGAGACGGCGAACTTCGTCCCACGCCGGAGCCGGTACCCGCCGTGCGGCCCTCGGACCGACTCGACCTGGATACCGGCTTCTCGAAGAATTTCGACGGAATCGGCTATAGCGTGCTCTGTCGAGGCACCGCGGTGACCTGACCGCGGGAAAGGAGAACTGATCATGGACGTCCTGCTCATCGCCGGCCTGTGGCTCGGCGGATCCGCCTGGGACGAGGTCGCGTCCACACTCCGGTCGCTCGGCCACAACCCGGTGCCGCTGACCCTGCCCGGCCAGGGCGACGGATCGGCTTCCGCCACGCTCGACGACCAGGTGGCGGCCGTGCTCGCCGCGGTGGACTCGGCCTCCGGCAGGCCCGTGGTGGTCGGGCACTCGGCAGCCTGCACGCTGGCCTGGCTGGCCGCCGACGCACGGCCGGAAAAGGTCTTCAAGGCCGTCCTCATCGGTGGCTTCCCGGCCGCCGACGGGAAGCCATACGCCGACTTCTTCGAACTTCGGGACGGCGTCATGCCCTTCCCCGGCTGGGCGCCCTTCGAGGGACCGGACTCGGCCGACCTCGACGAGGAAGCCAGGCGCGCCTTCGCGGCCACCGCGATCCCCGTACCCGAGGGCGTCGCCACCGGCGTCGTGCGGCTGACGGACGAGCGGCGCTTCGATGTGCCGGTCGTACTCGTGTGTCCCGAGTTCACCGTTGCCCAGGCCCAGGAGCTGATCGACGCCGGCGAGGTCGCCGAACTCGCGAAGGTCACCCGCCTCGATCTCGTCGACATCGACTCCGGTCACTGGCCCATGCTCACCAAGCCGACCGAACTCGCCCGCGTCCTCGCCGCGGCAGCCGACGCCTGAAACGACAGCGCGTCAGGTGCCGCAGAAGGTCTGGTAGGCGGCGGCGAAGTCCTTCGGGGCGGGGGCCGCGTACCGCTCACGGCCGGGCCGCTCGTCGAAGGGGGCGCTCACCACGTCCAGGAGCTGGTCGAGCGGCCCCTGGTCCCCCTCGGTGGCGGCGGCGAGGGCTTCCTCGACGAGGTGGTTGCGGGGGACGTAGACCGGGTTCACCTGGTCCATCGCGTCGGCGTCCGGCCCCAGTGCCCGCCAGCGCGTCATCCAGCCGTCGATCGCCGCGAGGTCGAGGAACAACTCCCGCGCCGGTTCGGCGTCGCCTCGCGCCGCCGCGCCCAGGCGGCGGTAGAACGTGGTGTGGTCGACGTGGTTGTCCCGCAGGAGGGTGAGCAGCTCCTCGACCAGCCCTGAGATGACCGCGGCGTCCCCGGGCAGGCCGAGTTTGGCGCGCATGCCCGCTGACCAGGCGTTCTCGTACTGCTCGCCGAAGCCTTCGAGCACCCCGACCGCGAGTGCGATCGCCTGCTCCTGATCTTCGGCGAACAGGGGAAGCAGGGCTTCGGCGAGCCGGGCGAGGTTCCACTCGGCCACGACGGGCTGGTTGCCGTAGGCGTAGCGCCCGCCGTGGTCGATCGAGCTGTAGACGGTGGCGGGGTCGAACTCGTCCATGAACGCGCAGGGCCCGTAGTCGATGGTCTCGCCGGAGATCGTCATGTTGTCGGTGTTCATCACCCCGTGGATGAAGCCCACGAGCATCCAGCGGGCCACCAAGGACGCCTGCGCGGCGACCACCGCCTCGAACAGCGCCAGGTAGCGGTGCTCGGCCTGGGCGGCGCCCGGGTGGTGCCGGGCGATCGCGTGGTCGGCGAGCCTGCGCAGCAAATCGAGGTCGCCGGTGGCCCTGGCGTACTGGAAGCTCCCGACCCGCAGGTGGCTGCTCGCCACCCGGGCGAGCACCGCGCCCGGCAACAGCGTCTCGCGGCGCACCGATCGCCCGGTCGCCACCACCGCGAGGGAGCGGGTCGTGGGAATGCCCAGTGCGTGCATGGCCTCGCTGACGACGTACTCGCGCAGCATCGGCCCCACCGCGGCCAGGCCGTCGCCGCCGCGGGCGAACGGCGTGCGCCCGGAGCCCTTGAGGTGCAGGTCGCGCGGCAGGCCGTCGGCGTGGACGACTTCGCCGAGCAGCAGCGCGCGGCCGTCGCCCAGCCGCGGGGAGTAGGACCCGAACTGGTGCCCCGCGTAGGCCTGCGCGACCGGGGTGGCACCGTCGGGAACGTGGTTGCCCACCAGCAGTCGCACCCCCTCGGAGCCGCGCAGCCAGGCCGCGGACAGGCCCAGCTCCTCGGCGAGCGGCTCGTTGAGCACGAGCAGTCGCGGCTCGGGAACCTGTTCCGCCTGCCAGGCCAGGGCCAGCTCCGGGACCGCGCGGGCGAAGTCGGCGCCCAGGGTGAAGGTGGGGGGCGATGTGGTGCTCACCCAATCCACGGTACGTGGCGCGGGCCCGCCGGGCAGGCTTCGGCCACTCGCTCAGCGGTCGATGATCGGGAGGACCAGCCAACACTCGGCGTACATCATGGCGTTCCGGCGGGTAGACGGCATCGTCGCTGTCGACGAACCGGTGGCTCGGCCCCCGGAAGGCTTCGAAGAGCTGGGCGATGGCGGGCGGGATCGTGTGTGCAGGACGATCGAGTCGGGCCATCCGGCTGGCGGGGTGGTCACGCGGTATCGGCATGGTGGAGGCGCTCACGGGCCTCGTCCTCCGACAGTGAGGTGATGGGCTGCCCGATCGCGTGCTGGAACTTGGCGTCGTAGGCCCTGGTCCACACGCCCGCCGCCCACGCGCGTCGAAGTTCGCCGGCGCTGAGGTCCCGGCCGCGCGCATGGCCGTACGCGACGAGGAATCGCCGCGTGTCCTCGACGGTGGCCAGCTTGTCCGCGTCGACGGTCGAGTACAGCGCGGCGGCGAAGCCGACCAGGACGTCTTCGCTGTCCGCGGTCACGCTGTCCCAGTCGTGCACCACCAGCAGCTCGTCGTCGCTCCAGCGCAGGTTGCCGGCAAGCCAGTCGCAGTGGCCGAGCACAGCGCCGGACTCGCCGATCCGCAACCGGTCGCGAGCACGATGCCCGGCTTCGTCGATCCATTCCGCGCCGGACACCTCATCGAGGTCGACATCGGAGTCCTCCGAGCGCGGCCACAGGCCGTCCCCGGCGTGATCCCAGGCCGCCCACGACGGTGCCGGGTCGAGCGCGGACACCTCAGCGGGACTGGGGGCCAGCCGGATCAGCCGCGCGAACGCCTCAGCGAAGACAGTGGGCGCGCGGTCCGCGCTCGGTAGCTCGGCGCCGCCGGGGACATAGAGCTCCGCGGTGGCGATGTCACCATCGAAGGGTGTGGCGCCGGTGAGCGGCCGCGGGCAGGGATAACCGGCCTGGAACAGGCGACGCTGGACCTCGACGCATACCGCTATCCGCGGCGCGGGCGGACGGACCTTGACCACGACCTCACGGCCATCGGCCAGCCGGAGCCCGAGGACAGTGGACAGGTGCCCGGACCTGAACAGCTCCTCCACCGGCGAGCTGCCCAGATGCTCCAGGCACCAGCGAGCGAGCCCGCCAGGATCGACCGCACGCGCACGAGATGGCATCTCAGCATCCTGACAGGCGAACCCTGCGCGGCCGACGACGACATCGCCTGCTCTGCTCCGCACGAGCTGCGCCGAAATCTTGAGCACCGCGGCGCTCAGCCACTCTTCCCCGGGATACCGAGCAGGAAAGAAAGCCGATCAGCGGGTGCTCGAAGTGGTCAGCTCAGGTCCGGGATCAGTTCGCCGATCAGGCGAATGCTCTTGAGTACCTTCTCGTGCGGGATGCCACCGATCTGCTGCAGGCACATCATCCGGTCGATCCCGAGATCCGCGTACGCCCGCAGTTTGGCGCGGCAGGTGTCCGGGCTGCCCACGATCAGCGAGTCCTGCGCGCTCAGCACGGTGAAGATCTCGTCGTCGGGCACCGCTTCACCCTGCAGGATCCTGGCGATCAGCAGGTTCGCCTCGGTCGGCGCGTTGCGGGCCTCGCTCCGGAGGAACTCGCCGGTGAGGCCACCACCGTCCGGTGACGCCACGAGGTCCTCCTGGCGCGCGTTCAGCCGCACGAACTCGCTGGCCGCTTCGAAGAAGGTCAACGCCGTCACCGTGTACCAGGCCGCGGCCGCGGCGGCGCCGTTGAGCATGGCCTCCTCGTCGGTGTCCGCGCAGTGGACGAACGTGAAGAACCCGACCTGGTCGTTGACGAACGCCCCGACCGGATCCGTGCACCGCCCGGCCGCCGCCCGGTACAACTCGACCAGCCTGCCCGCGCGCTCCAGCGACTCCCACATCGTCGTGCCCAGCACGCCGACCCCGCGGCGCCCGGCCTCCTCGAACGACGCCGGGCTCGCCGCCGCCTGCCACAGCGGCGGATGGGGCCGCTGCAGCGGCTTCGGCGAAATCGCGACATCCTCGATGCGGTAGAAGTCGCTGTCGTAGGAAAAGCGGTCCTCGGTCCACATCCGCGGCACCATCTCGAATGCCTGCTGCGTCTGGGCTCGCGCGTCGTCCGGCTCGATGCCGAACAACCGCCATTCCGGGATCGTCGACCGGGTCAGGCCGAGTTCGACCCGGCCACCGCTGAGGTGGTCCAGCGTCGCGGCCCGCTCGGCGACGCGGATCGGGTGGTTGAACCGGCCAGGAGCGAGCACCGCCGCGTGCCCCAGCCGGATCCGGCTCGTGCGCTGCGACAACGCGGCCAGCATCAACTCGGGTGCCGAAGACAGGCTGAACTCCCCCGCGCCGTGGTGTTCGACCTGCCACCAGCAGCCGTAACCGAGTTCGTCGGCGAGCACCGCCTGTTCCAGCGCCTGGCTGAACCTGAGCTGCTCGTGCCCTTCCGGCCACGGCCGGGGATTCTGGATCTCGTTGAACAAGTCGATCTTCATCCACGGCCTCCACTTGATCGGGTCACCGAAAGCTCAGTCAGCCCCCACGACCGCCGCGTTACACAAGTCGCACGATCAGCCCAGTCGAACGAGGACCGGGACAGGGCAAGGACTTCATCCAAGCTTGAAACCGCGACCGCGGCGCCGGTTGCTGCCTTAAGGTCGCTCCGTCGGCGACTTTCGCCCTGGGGAAGACGGATGCGCGAATCCATGCCGCGCGCTGCTGTCCAGCACTTCCTCCCCGGGACGCAACAATCCTGGAGCATCGATGCGCAAAATCCTTTCCCGTGGCGCGATCGCGACCGCGGTGGTGGGCGCCGGTCTGGTGCTGGCCCCGCCGATGGCGATGGCCGGGCCGGAGAGCGCGACCTGTTCGATGAGCAACTGCGATCTTTCCGGCGTCCCCGGCTTCCCGGGTGGCTCCATCTCGGTGGACGCCGACGTGCACGGCGTCGGGATCGGCCGCTGGGACGTGTGGGGGCCGAACGGCTACAACTGCAGCAACACCTTCCACGCCTCGGCGGGCCCCGCCTCGTGGGTCTGCCACAACGCACCCGCGGGCACCTACAGCGCGCGAGTCGAAGGTCCGCAGGGCCCCTCGAGCATCGGTCTGCGCTGGTGAGCGTCCCGATCCGCGTGCCGGGCACGCGGTACTTCCTCGCCTGACCGAGGACTTCTTCCTTCGTTCGCAACGACTTCAGGGGTATCGATGCGCAAGAGCCTTTCCCGCGGCGCGGTCATCGGCGTGATCGCCGCTTCCGCCGCGGTGCTCCTCCCGCAGGCCGCTTCGGCCGCGGCCTTCTCCTCCACCTGCCAGGCCACGGTCTGCGACCTCTACGTCTCCGGCTACAAAGGTGGCGGCCTGTCCATCGACGCCGACGTGCACGGCACCGGCACCGGGCGCTGGGAACTGTGGAGCCTGGACGAGAACTGGTACCACGTGCAGGACTTCGACGCGGCCGCGGGACCTGGCTCGTGGCTGCGCAGCTGGTCGCCCAAGGGCCGCTACCACGCGCGGGTGACCGGCCCGTCGGGCCCGACGTCGATCGGCCTGCGCTGGCTCGACAACCCGACCGGGAGCTGAGCCGATGCGCGAGAAGCTCTTCCGGGGAGTCCTCCCTGCCGTCGTCGCGGTGAGCGCCTTCGTGCTCATCCCCCAGGTCGCGCACGCGGGCGGCAAGTACTCCGACTGCTCCACCGCCGCCTGCGAGCTCGGCCTGACCATCGAGGCCACCACCTTCCACGTCGACGCCGACGTGCACGGCAGCGGCACGGCCACGTGGTCGGTGTCCGGCCAGGGCCGCACCTGCGGCACCACGTTCCGCGCCGAGGACCCGCCCCGGTCCTGGACCTGCGCCAACTACCCCACCGGCCACTACACGGTGAGGGTTTCCGGCCCGCAGGGACCGTCCAACATCGGCATCCGCTGGTAGTGGCATCCCGTGGCCGGCAGCGCTGTCGGCCACGGCGAACCCGGCCGTCCCCTCCCTGAACGCCGGTCGGCGCCGTGTCCCTCTCGAGAGCTACCGCCGATGTCCGCCACGGAGCGATGTGGCGGACATCGGCTCGTTCGTAATCTCGCCGTACTGCGGAGCAACCGGCGAGAGGACTTTTCTGATGACCATCCCCACCGAGCGGAAAACACCGCTGCAGCGGTTCCGGGTACCGATTCTGCTCGTCGGTACCGCCGCCTTGCTCATCGCCGCCCGCGCGCTGGACATGCTGGTTTCGGGCGTGCCGGTGCTGCGTCTGCTCGTCGGGATCGGCGCGGCCGCCGGGGCGATCGTCGCCTACCGATGGCTTTCCCGGCGCGTCGAAAACCGGGCGGAGGTCGCGGAACTGGCCGCCGCCGGGCGGTGGAGCGGGCTCGGGCGCGGCGCGCTCATCGGCGCGGGCGCTTTCCTCGCGACGATGCTGCTCGCGGTCCTCTTCACCGACGCCGACTTCACCAGTGGCTCGGTCTGGGCCTGCCTGGGCGTGGTCGGCTCGATGGCTTCGGTGGCGGTCACCGAGGAACTGCTGTTCCGCGGTGTGGTGCACCGCGTCCTGGAGGAACGGACCGGCAGCATCGTCGCGATCGCGGTCTCGTCACTGATCTTCGGCCTGACGCACCTGCTCAACGGCAACGCCACGCTCTGGGGCACCCTGGCCGTCGCGGTCGAAGGTGGCGCGCTGCTGGCCATCGCCTACACGGCCACGCGGTCGCTGTGGCTGCCGATGGGCCTGCACTTCGCCTGGAACTTCTCCGAATCCGGCGTGTTCGGCACCGCGGTCTCCGGCGCCGACAGCGAACCCGGCCTGCTGCGCACCGTCCTTTCCGGACCGGACGTGCTCACCGGTGGGGCGTTCGGTCCGGAAGCGAGCCTCTTCGCGCTGCTGTGCTGCCTGGTCCCGGCGGTGTGGCTGCTGCGCCGGGCGAAGCTCGTCACCCGGCGCTGACCAGCCCGGTCCGGTAGGCCAGCACCACGGCCTGTACCCGGTCACGCAGGTCCAGCTTGGTCAGGATCCGCGAGACGTAGGTCTTCACCGTCTCCACGCTGAGCACCAGTTCGGCCGCGATCTCCGCGTTCGACAGGCCGCCGGCGATCAGCCGCAGCACCTCCAGCTCCCGTCGCGCGAGCCCGTCCAGCGGGCCCGCGGCGGGAGTTCCGGCCGGGCGGATGCGGTCGGCGTAGCGGCCGATCAGCGTCCGGGTCACCGCGGGCGCGAGGAGCGAGTCGCCACGGGCGACCGTGCGCACGCCCTCGACCAGTTCGTTCAGCGGCGCGTCCTTGAGCAGGAATCCGCTCGCACCGGCCCGCAGCGCGTCGTAGACGTACTGGCCGACGTTGAAGGTCGTGACGATCAGGACCTTCGCCGGGCTCGCCGCTTCGGGACCGGCGATGCGGCGAGTCGCTTCGATCCCGTTCAGCAGCGGCATTTCGATGTCCATCACGACAACGTCGGGGCGCAGCCGCTCGAACAGCGCGAGCGCCTCGTGGCCGTTGCCCGCCTGACCGGACACCTCGAAATCGGGCTGAGCACCGAGCACGGTCGCGTAACCCGCGCGGATGAGCTCCTGGTCTTCGCAGATCAGGATGCGGATCGGCGGGCCGGTCATGCGGCACTCCCGGCGGGGATCATGGCGCTGACCCGGAAGCCGTCCGCCAACGGTCCTGCCGCGAACCGGCCGCCGAGCGCCTGCACCCGGTCACGCAGGCCGCCCAGCCCGCGGCCGCCGGAGCCGAGCGCGCCGGACCCGGTCGTCGGGCTTCCGGTGGTCACCTCGATTTCGAGGAAGTCCGCGCCGTAGCTGACACGCACCGCCGCCGGGGCACCGGCGGCGTACTTGGCCGCGTTGGTCAGCGCTTCCTGCACGATCCGGTAGGCGGTCAGCTCGGTTTCCGCGGGCAGTTCCGGGCGTTCGCCCTCCTCGACCAGTTCGACGACCCGGCCGGGCTGGTCGACGAGGTCGCGCAGCGCGGCCAGGCCCGGCGTGCGCGCGCCGGTCGCTTCGAGCACGCCCAGCAGGAACCGGAGTTCGGTGAGTGCGTCCCGCCCCGAGCCGGTGATCGCGGTGAGCACTTCCGGGACGCGCTCGGGTGCCAGGTACCGGGCAGCGTCGGCCTGGACCACCATGGCCGTCACGTGGTGGGTCACCACGTCGTGCAGTTCACGGGCGATCCGCGCGCGTTCGCCGGCCACAGCGGCTTCGGTGACGAGGCGGCGCCGCTCGGCTTCCTGGCGCCGTCGCTGCCGCACCATCGCGCCCAGCAGCCAGACCACGGCCAGCACCACGAAGTAGACGGCGTAGTCCGGCGGGCCCGCGGGCGATCCGCGCAGGACCAGGAGAACCGCGAACACCACGTACCCGGCCGATGCCACCGCCGCGACCACCTGGCGGAACCGCTCCTGGTGCGCCCCGACTGAATACAGCGCGAAGTACAGCGCGAGGCTACCGACGGTCGTGGGGTACGCGAGCACCTCGTGCGCGGCGAAGCTGATCCCGATGACAGCGAACGTCGCAGCGGGCCACCGGCTGCGCACCGCCAGCGGCAGGGTCTGCCCGGCGACGAGCAGGACCGCGAAGACGTCAGCCCCACGGCGCGGCAGGTCGCCGAACTGGGCCCCGATAACGGCGAGTCCCGGCACGAACGCGGCGGCGGTGAGGGCCACGGAGAGCCACCGGTCGCGCACCTCGGCACCGACACCCGCCCAGCGGCTCCGGAGACTCCTCGGTTCTGACATGGACGGGAGCCTATCGACCCGTCACGGATCCCGGTCCCGACCTCGGGTGGGGGCGCCGGTCCAGCGTGCTCACCTTCTCGGTCTTGCGCGGTGGCCGGTCGTTGGCGATCAGCACCGCCACCCACGGCATGGGGATCGAAACGGCGAGCACGGCCAGCGCCTGACTCACCGCACACCACTTCGGCCGCCGCGGAAAACGCCGCCGGCCGAATCGGTCCCGCTTCCGCCCAGCGAAGGTCCGAGGGGGGTCGACCTGCGAGCGGAAACGGGAGAATGAAGGCCGGTACGGGGGTCGCCTCTCGGCGAGTGGCACGACACGGCTCCAGCGTGACCGGTATTCCGTGAAGGCAAGGGGTGAGGCCCGGGGACACCGCCGTACCGACAGTCAGTACAACGCTTGCGCGGTGCCGGTGTTCCGCTCGCGGGGTCCCGGACCGTGTGACGTCCATCCCGTCACCGCCAGGTGTGCGCACGCACCGATCGCAGGTGGCCGGCGTTCACCGAGGAGCCCTGTCACCTCAGGCGATGCCGTGGTGCTGGAGCCACAGTTCGAGCACGCCGACCTGCCACAGTTCGTTGCCGCCGACCTTGGTGGAGTGGCCGTTCGGGTCGTCGAGCAGGGCTTTGACGTAGTCGGGGCGCAGGACGCCGCGCTGCCGGGCCGCCGTGGAGGACAGGGCGGCGCGCACCATTTCGAGGACGTCGCCGTCGATCCGGGTGAGGGCGGGGACGGGGAAGTAGCCCTTGGGGCGGTCGACCACCTCGACGGGCAGCATCTCGCGCCCGATGTCCTTGAGGATCGCCTTGCCGCCCTGGCCGGACTTGTACTCCGGTGGGCACGCCGCGACCAGTTCCACGAGGTCCTGGTCGAGGAACGGCACCCTGGCCTCGACGCCCCACGCCATCGCCATGTTGTCCACCCGCTTGACCGGGTCGTCCGGCATCAGCAGGTGCGTGTCCGTCCGGAGCACGGCGTCCAGCGCCGTGTCCGCACCCGGCCGGTCGAGGTGGGCGGCGAGCAGGCCGCCGCTGGGGTCGCCCTCGGCCGACCAGTCGCGGTGCAGGATGTGCTCGAGGTCGTCGTGGTCGGCGAACGCGTCGTGGAGCACCTGTGCGGCCGCATGCCGCGGCACGCCGGCCGCGGGCTGGTGGTAGCGGTAGCCGCCGAACACTTCGTCGGCTCCCTGGCCGGACTGCACGACCTTGACGTGGCGGGCCACCTCCCGGCAGATCAGGTGGAACGCGGTGACGTCGTGGGTGCCCAGCGGCTCGCTCATCGCCGCGACGGCGTGCCCGACGGCGGGCGCGAGCTGGTCGTCACCGATGCGGAGCTGGTGGTGGTCGGTGCCGAACTTGTGCGCGACCGCGTCGGAGTAGGCGAACTCGTCGCCGTCGAGGCCGTCGCGGTCGGTGAAGCCGATGCTGAAAGTGCTGGGGCGCTGTCCTTCCTCGGCCAGCAGGGCGACCAGGAGGCTGGAGTCCAGCCCGCCGGACAGCAGCACCCCGACCTCGACGTCGGCGACCGTGCGCCGTCGCACCGCGGTGCGCAGGGCATCGCGCACGGCCTCCTGCCAGTCCCGCGCGGTCCACCCGGCGTGCTCGGACCGCCGGGTGTAGGACGGCTGCCAGTAGACGCGGTCGCGGGGCTCGCGACCGGGTTCGAGGACGCGCACGGTGGCGGGCGGCAGCTTGCGCACGCCGCGCAGGATCGTGCGCGGCGCCGGGACGATGGAATGCCACGACAGGTAGTGGTGCAGGCCGACCGGGTCCAGGCCGGTGTCCACGCCGCCGCCGGCCAGCAGCGCGGGCAGGCTGGAGGCGAACCGGGTCCGGCCCGGCAGGTCGGCGACGTACAGCGGCTTGATCCCCAGCCGGTCGCGAACCAGCAGCACGCGGTCGCGCCGCCGGTCGACCAGTGCGATGGCGAACATGCCCACGAGGTTCTCGACGAAGTGCTCGCCCCACCGGTCGTACGCCTTGAGGACGACCTCGGTGTCGCTGGTGGAGGTGAAGCGGTACCGGTCGGACAGCTCCGCCCGCAACTGCTTGTAGTTATAGATGCACCCGTTGAAGGCGACGGCGAGTCCGAGGTCGGCATCGACCATGGGCTGGGAGCCGGTGTCGGACAGGTCGATGATCGAGAGCCTGCGGTGGCCCAGTGCCACCCGTTCCGCCGAGAAGTGGCCTTCGCCGTCCGGTCCGCGCGAGCTCATGGCGCGCGTCATGCGCGTCACGGCGTCGAGGTCCGGGACTCCGGTCCGGCCGGTCACGACCTCACCGGCGATTCCGCACATGGTTCACCTCGGATGACTCGGTTGACAGGACGACCCAGCGCTGGGGTGGCGTCCGTATACCCCGATCAAGGACAGCCAAGCACCCGAGTACCGGCGACCGCGGTTTCCCGGCACGGTCGGGCGGCCTTACCCAGCCCGAGCACTGCCGAAACGCAGATGTGACTCACAATGGCTTGACGCCGGCCGCTCGCCAGCTTGAGGTATACGCCATGCCTTCCCCCTCCGCCGCGCCGCCGGCCCGCGCCGAGGCCGACCGGCGCCCGGACCTCGACCTGGACGCGGCCACGATCCCGCAACTGGTCGACCGGATGGAGTCGGGCGCGCTGACCTCCGCCGAGCTGACCCGCGCCTACCTGGACCGCATCGCCACCGTGGACCGGCAGGTGCGCTCGGTGCTCTTCGTGAACCCCGATGCGCCCGGCCAGGCGGCCGAGAGCGATCAGCGACGCGCCCGCGGCCAGGCGCTCGGGCCGATGGACGGCATCCCCGTGCTGATCAAGGACAACATCGACACCCGGGGCCTGGGCACCACGGCGGGATCGCGGGCGCTGTGCGTGCCGCCGCCGGACGACGCCGAACTGGTCGGGCGCCTGCGCGCGGCGGGTGCCGTCGTGCTGGGCAAGACCAACATGTCGGAGTGGGGCAACTTCCGCTCCGCGTGGGCCACCTCCGGCTGGTCGGGCGTGGGTGGGCAGACCTGCAACCCGCACGTGCTGGACCGCAACCCGTGCGGCTCGTCGTCGGGCTCGGGCGCGGCGGTCGCGGCGTCGTTGGCGCAGGTCGCGGTCGGCACCGAGACCAACGGCTCGATCGTGTGCCCGTCGGGCCAGGCCGGCGTCGTGGGGTTCAAGCCGACGCACGGCCGGATCAGCGGCGACGGGATCGTGCCGATCTCGACGCGGCAGGACACCGCGGGCCCCGTGGCGCGGCACGTCGTGGACGCCGCGATCCTGATGTCGGTGCTGGAGGGACGCGGGGTGGACTACGCCGCCGCGCTCGCGTCCGCCCCGCTGCGCGGTGCGCGCGTGGGCGTGTGGCGCAGGGCGTCCCACGCGGCCCACGACCCCGAGGCCGCCCGGGTGGTGGAGGAGGCGGTGGACGTGCTGCGGCGCCACGGTGTCACCGTGGTCGAGGTCGACCTGCCGTACCAGGGCCGGATCGAGGCCATCGGCCTGCCCGCGCTGGTCGCCGAGTTCAAGCACGACCTGGAGGCGTACCTCGCGACGCGACCGGGAGTGCCGCGGACGGTGCGGGAGCTGATCGAGTTCAACGAGACGGACCCGGTCGAGCTGAGCCGGTTCGGCCAGGACCTGTTCCACGAGGCCGTGAAGGCACCGCCGATCACCGACCCGGCCTACCTCGGCCAGCGCCGCACCGCCACCGACCTGGCTCGCCGGTCGATCGACGAGGTGATCGCGGCACACCGCCTCGAGGTGATCATGGCTCCGACCAATGGCCCGGCGTGGCTGACCGACTACGCCGGCGATCCCACCGGACTCGGCTCCTCCACGCCCGCGGCCGTCTCGGGCTACCCGAACGTCACCGTCCCGGCAGGTTTCGCCGGTCCACTGCCGATCGGCGTGTCGTTCATGGCCGGCCACGGAGCGGACGTGCAGGTCCTGCGGTTCGCGGCGGCGTTCGAACGCGCCGCGCCGATGCGGCGGGCCCCCACCTACCTGCCCACCCTCCCGTAACACCCGCACGCGGCACCGGAACCCTCGCCGGGCGCGGACGGCTCGGCATCGACGATCACGCGGCCGTTTCCGGTAACCGGTCTTCGCCGGTGTCCCGGCTCAGGAGCGCCACCACGTCCTCGAGCCGTCCGCGTCGCTGGAACGCACGCCGCTGGCGGACGGCGCCGTTGCCGTTCTGGAGCACCTTGGTGAGCAGGACGTTGACCGCGTGCAGTTCCCCGGTGTGGCGCAGGGCCGGCCTGACGTGGCGGATCAGCCGCCGCAGCAGGTGCGCCGCCGGGACGCGGCGGTTGCCGAACAGGTCGATGCCGTCCCCCTCGATGCCGTCGTGCGCGGCACGCCAGTAGGCCGCGCGCAACGCCTCGGCGGTGACCGGCAGTCCCCGATCGCCTTGGCCGATCGCCGCGATGGCGGTGGTCACCAGTGCCCGCACCAGGGCGGCGAGCAGGACCGACTCGTCGACCGTGGCGGGCACGTCGGAGACCCGGACCTCGACCGTGGGCAGGTGGTCCGACGGCCGCACATCCCAATACACCATCCCGGGGTCCAGCACCGCCCCGCCGGCGACCATCATGTCCAGCACGGCGTCGTAGTGCTCGGCGGAGGTGAAGTACGGCGGCGCCCCGGAACACGGCCAGCGGCTGTTGAGCACCGACCGCCAGCTCGCGTAACCGGTGTCGACGCCCTGGTGGACCGGCGAGTTGGCGGTCAGCGCGAGCAGCACCGGCAACCAGGGCCGCAGGTGGTTGCACACCTGCACGGCGGTCTCCCGGTCCGGCACGGCGACGTGCACGTGACAACCGCACACGCCGTGCTCGGCGGCCAGCAGACCGTAATCCTCCCCGATGCGCCGGTAGCGATCGGAGTCGCTGAAGGACTGTCCCATCGGGCCGGTCAGGGGCACGCCGACCGCCAGCAGCCGCGCCCCCGCCTGCGAGGCCGCCGCCGCGGCCATCGACCGCGCGCCCACCAGGTGCCCGCGCACCTCGCGCAGCGTGCGGCACACCGGTGTGTTGCTCTCCACCTGCACCCGGGTCAGCTCCGGTTGCAGGTCCCCGCCCAGCCGGCCTGCCAGGTCGACGACGTCTCCGGCCACCGGAACGGGCAGGCCGCTGCCGGGGTCCACGACCAGGAACTCCTCCTCCACACCCAGGGTCGGCACGTCGGAACCCCGGAGGGGTCGATCAGTGTTGATCATGATGTCCTCACCGCTCGCTAGTGGTCGGCACGCGAGTGCGCCGCGCACCGTCCTCACGCGAGCGTGACGACGGCACAATCCCCGCACGAGGCAGCCGCGTGGGTGTCGGCGCACTGTTTGACCGACGAGAAGTCCCTTCCGCCGCCACGGCCGGATGATTCCGAGAGCCGCCGAAGGGACCACCGAGATACCACCGATGGCGCCGGGCAAACCGGGTGTTACCCCGTTCGGGTTTTCCCCCGGAGTGCGGACCGGCCGGTCCGCCCCGGCGGGCGCCGGTCCGGCCGCGGGACTTCCTCTCCGGAAAAGGCGGGCTGGAGGTTGCCGGGTGGTCGCGGTACGCTTGGGAGCGCTCCCATACTGCCTCCTCCCCGCTGATCGAGGAGCTGGAACGGGGCGCGTCGGCGTTGTCGCCCGGTCACCATGCTGCATCGCCAGCGACTACCTCGGGCCTCGTGCGGCCCTGACGCCGAAGGAGAACCATCATGAGTCCGATGGGTCAAGCCCCGCCGGCCGTGCCATCCCGCCGGGTGGGTCGTGCTTGGCGCGGCCGTTGGGGGCGCGTGCTGATCGCCCTGCTCCCGACCGTCCTCGCGGCTACCGCGGCGGTCGCGCTCGACACCGCGGTGGCGTCGGCGGCGACCGTCGACACGAGTGCGTGGTATGTGCTGGTCAACCGCAACAGCGGCAAAGCCGTGGAGGTGACGGGCCAGTCGACCGCGGACGGCGCGGTGGTCCACCAGTGGTCCCGCCACGACGGAGCCAACCAGCAGTGGCAGTTCGCGGACTCCGGCGACGGCTACTACCGGCTGAAGTCGAAGAACTCCGGCAAGGTGCTCGACATCGACAACTTCTCGACCGCCGACGGCGGGAAGGTCCAGCAGTGGACGGACCTCAACGGAACCAACCAGCAGTTCCGCCTCTCCGACTCCGACAGCGGCTACGTCCGGCTGCTCAACCGCAACAGCGGCAAAGCCGTGCAGGTGACGGGCCAGTCGACCGCGGACGGCGCGGCCGTCGTCCAGTCCGGCGACCAGAACGTGGCCAGCCAGCAGTGGCAACTCGTCCGCCTGGCCGACGCGTGCTCCCTGCCGTCGACCTACCGCTGGACATCGACGGGCCCGCTGGCGAACCCGAGATCGGGCTGGGTCTCGCTCAAGGACTTCACCCACGTCGTCCACAACGGCAAGCACCTGGTCTACGCCACGACGCACGACACGGGAACGACCTGGGGCTCGATGAACTTCACCCCCTTCACGAACTGGTCCGACATGGCCTCGGCCGGCCAGAACGCGATGAATTCCGGCGCCGTGGCGTCCACGCTGTTCTACTTCGCCCCGAAGAACATCTGGGTGCTCGCCTACCAGTGGGGTGGGCCCGCTTTCAGCTACCGGACCTCGAGCGACCCCACCAACCCGAACGGGTGGTCGGCGCCGCAGACCCTGTCCACCGCGAGCATCACCGGCTCCGGCACCGGGCCCATCGACCAGACCCTCATCGCCGACGACACGAACATGTACCTGTTCTTCGCCGGTGACAACGGCAAGATCTACCGTTCCAGCATGCCCATCGGGAACTTCCCCGGCAGCTTCGGCTCGTCCTACACCACGATCATGAGCGACACGCAGGCCAACCTGTTCGAAGGCGTCGAGGTCTACAAGGTCCAGGGCCAGAACCAGTACCTCATGCTCGTCGAGGCGATGGGCGCCAACGGGCGCTACTTCCGCTCGTTCACCTCCACCAGCCTGGGCGGTTCCTGGACCCCGCAGGCCGCCACCGAAAGCAACCCCTTCGCCGGCAAAGCCAACAGCGGCGCCACCTGGACCAACGACATCAGCCACGGCGACCTGATCCGCAGCAACCCCGACCAGACCAAGACCATCGACCCCTGCAACCTGCAATTGCTCTACCAGGGACGCGACCCCAAGTCCGGCGGCGACTACGGCCTCCTGCCCTACCGCCCCGGCCTGCTGACCCGGCAACCCTGAGCACCTGACACAGATCTGACCAGCCGGGTCGGCGTCCGCGCCCCTGACCGGGGTGAGGCGCCGGCCCGGCTTCCGGACGACGGCACCACTTGGCAGAGCACGAAACTGCACCGTGACCGGGCCGGGTGGACCGCCACCGTGGCGAACCCGGCCACCGGCTTCGCCACACTGCGGGCGAAAGCCGTCGACAGCGACGGCAACACCGTGGAGCAGACGATCATCCGGGCTCGACAACACCCGCATCGCCATCCCGGGCGCGGTGTACGGCATCGTCATGTTCTTCACCGTCGGCGCCTTCGGCTTCCTGATCAGCCGCCGGGTCCCACCCCGACGGACACCGCCGAGGTGCCGTGAATGTGGCTTTCACGGCGGATTCGGCCGTCAAAGCCACATTCACGGCACTCAGGGGTTCACCGCCAGGAAGAGGAAGGCGGCCAGCAGGATCAGGTGCACGCCGCCCCTGCAGGCGGGTGGCGCGGCCGGGGACCACGGTGAGCACGCTGACCACGATCCATGCGGATCGGCTGACCGGGCCCCCCGCGGACTCGCCTCGCTGTCATCGGGCGGTTCTGCGGTAGTGCCCCGGTGCCACGCCGAAAGTGCGGGTGAACGCCCGTGAGAAGGAGAACTCCGAGGCGTACCCGACGAGTTTGGCGATGGTGGCCAGCGAGTCGTCGCTTTCCAGGAGCCGGTTCGCGGCCATCTCCATCCGCCGGCGTCGGAGGTAGGTCAGCGGGGGTTCGCCGGTCACGGCGGTGAACCGCCTGGTCAACGTCGCGCGCGACACCCCGCACCGGCGTGCCAGGTCGTCGAGCGTCCACGGCCGGTCGAATTCGTCGTGCAGCGCGGTCATCGCCGCGGCCACCGGGAGGTCTTGCGGCGGCATCGCCCGAGTCCAGCCGCGCAACGCTTGCACGACCAGGACCTCGACAAGGCGGTCCACCACGATCTGCGAGCCCGGCCGGCCGGCTGTGGTCTCTTCCTCCAGCATCCGCGCCGTCTCGGCCAGGTGACCGTGCACCGCCGACTGCGCCGGCCGGATGTGCAACACCGGTGGCAACTGGGCCCGCAGCGAAGCGGGCAGAGCGCGTCCGGGCCGGTACCCCGCGCAGAGAAGCCGCGTTCGCGGCCCGGTTCCGCCGAAATCGAATCCGGTTCCCGCGATGAGTGCGTCATCGGAAGTCAGCGGACCACTGGGGTCGCTGGACACGGCATGTCCGGACCCATCGAGCAGCATGACGAAATCACCGGCTTCCAGCCGCAGGGGTCGCGCTTCCCGGGTGCGCAACCAGCAGGCGCCTTGCGCCACGAAGTGGAACACCACGGCCGGGGCCTGACCGCGCTCGACGCCCCACGGAGCCGCGGCGTGCACCCTGGCGGCCATCGCTCCGCCCGCCTTCGAACCCAGCAGCACCTTCGCGATCGTGTCCACAACGGACCCTAACAAGCACCGTCCACCGGTTGAGCATCTCGGACATCGTTCCCGCGGAAGGCCTCGATCTGTTGCCGGACCGTGTCGTGTCCTTCCAGGTGTCCCAACGCCTCCAGCACGCTGGACACCCGGCGGAGTTGCCCGGGGTGCTGCCGCCAGTACGACTGGGGGATCCTCAGCACGGCGGTGAGCAGATCACCGGCGTAGAAGTCCCCTTCGGCGAGCGGGTTCTGTTCGAGCCGGGTCAGCGCGACAGGCACCAGGACATCGACACCCTCCTGCTGCGACAGCAACATGCGGAGGTCTTCCGTTTCCATTGACGCCACTGGCTTGCGACGCAGTTCGTAGACGGTCTTGACCATCGGGGTCGCGTCGGCGGGCGGGTCGCCCCAGTGGCGGCCTTCGATCTGCTCGAGCGTGCGCGATCCGCCTGCTTCCGGGGTGACGTCCATGTTTCCCCTATTCGGCATGAGCATTCCGACAAAGAAATGTCGGACAGGTCGCCTTCGAGCGTATCGCACTGCCGCCACGTGGCCTGGTCGGGACACGTGCTGGTCATCCCGCACGAGCTTTGTTTAGCGCGCCGGAATTGTGCTGGGAACGGCGGCCATCGGCATGGCGGTGGCGCTTCCCGCGGCCAGGTCGTTCCCCTCACCGCACTGCCCGGCGACTCGCCACTGCTCCAGGGCGAACTGGACGCCTGCTGACGCGTAAAGGCTGATCCACGCATTCGCCAGGCAGCCGAGGAATCGCGAACCGACAGGCCGGGTCTCCTGCGCACGAGCGGCTATTCGTAGACGACGTACCCTGGCGTCGGTTCCAGTGCCACTACCTCGGCCGGTGTCATCAGGCTCGCGCCGTCTCGGGTGTCCTCGTCGTAGAAGAGTTTGAAACCGGTGCGCACGTGGTCCGGTTTCGTCTTCATCACCTGGTCCCAGGTGGCCTTCTTCGCCGCGGCGCTGCCGATACCGTCGACGATCTTCATCGCCACGACGCCGTCGTGGGCGCGCAGGCCCGCCTCGTCACGGACCACGGATGCGGAGACCTGGTGGTAGGCCATCAGCTTCCGGGGCAGTCCATGACGCGTGACCAGTCCACTCAAGTACGCCGCGACCGCGTCGAGTTCCTCCCCGGAGGTGCGGCCGAACTCCTCCCCCGGCACGACGCCCTCCGGCACCGCCCACTCGGGATCCAGCGCGACACCCACATCGGGCTCGGTGAGCCAGCGTTCGTAGGCCTGCACCTCGGCCAGGAACGGCGCGCGGCCGGGCTGGATGTTCAGCAGCAGCATGCCGTTCATCGCGCGGGCCTGGTCCAGGTAGTCGGTGACGGTGGACTCCGAGGCACGGCTGCGGTACATGCCGTCGGGCCCCGGCGTGCGATGTGTGGCGGTGGCGATGAGTTCCACGACGGGCGTCGGCGGCCGGTCCCCCGGGAACTGCCGGAGCTGCTGCGTCAGCTCCTGGCCCGCCGCGGCCAGATCGCCGGTCATCTTGCCCAGCGCCTTGGCGCCGGGCGCGCCGCAGAAGCCGACCAGCAGGCCCGCGTCCATCGGCGCGGGCTCCGGTGTCGGCGGAGCCGGGGAATCCGCCGCCAGCGGCGTTGGCGGGGCGGCGAGCGGCGGGGTGGGCGACGGCTCGTTCGGCGGCGGCGGGGCACAGGCCCCGACGACCACGCCGAAGCCGGTGATCAGCAGACCACGCCGGGAAAGCCGGGCTCGCGCAACGTCGCTCATCCGCAGGACTCCGGCACGGCACCCGAAAAGTCGATCATGGCCGGCGTGTACCCGATCGCCGTTGCGCAAAACACCGCCTCCCTCTTTGGGGTCAGCCGCAATGGCCGACCTGGCCGCGGTCCCGTGGACGCGGCTCCTCCACCACGCGACTCTGGGCAGAAATGGGGCCTGCACGATGCCGCCTGTTCGATCCAACTTGAAACAGGCCCCGGGCTCTTGACGACACCATGGCGACACTGTTCAACTTGGCGCAGCCACCGGCTCGCATTCTGCCCCACACGGTGATGCCTCGTCCCAAGCTTCCCACTGGAGGGGTCAAAGCGCATGCGCAAAATGTACAGCCTGGCACTCGGACTGCTGATCATGCTGTCGACCGCGGTATTCGGATCCGGCTTGGCACAAGCCGGATCGTCCGACGCGGAACAAACCCGTGAACTCATCGCCGCGGGCTACGTACTGGTGGAACAGGTCCCGCTGTTCGAAATGCGGATCAACCTCTGGAGACTGGAGGGGGCCGGTCAATACCACGGTCAGATCACCTCCGCAACACACGGCGATTACGTGTACCTGCAGGGAGGTGGCTGCCCGGGCGGTGCGACCTGCAACCACTCGTGGGTTCAGCCAGGGCAGAATTACGCCAACACCATTCCGGTCAACGGCGCGGTCGATGCCTGCGGAAGGTACAACCACGGCGGAATCCACGCGATGGGCTGCACGTGTGTCATCTGCTTCCTGGACAAGCCGGCGACGAACAGCGCGAACGATGAAGGCTCGCCGGTGCGCCGTCAATGGAGTCCGACAACGATCGGCTGACTCGATGTCGGTCAGTTTTCTTTTCTGTTCCAGGACAGCGTCTCGTTCGCGTCCCCACCTGAATCAGGAGAAGCTGAGTGAGTAAACCCAGACGGATCAAAGTCTTGCTGATCGCCTTGAGCGCGTTGTGCCTCACCACGGGGCTCTCCACGTCAGCCGCCTTGGCGAAGCCGGTGAAGACGACGCCATCCGAGGGCACCGCCGCATATCCGGCGCAGTGCAAAGTCACCATCACGGCGGTTCAGCGGGGCAGGAATCTTCGCACCGACAGCCTCAGGCGTGTTTACGCCGACAGCACCGGCACGGGCGCGGCCGAAGAATTCTGGATCCAGGATGTCAGCGCCACGCAGACGCGGTTGCAGTCGAACAACACTGGCGGCTATCTCGCCAATCGCGGTGGCTCGGTCCGCGCCGATGCCCCTTCCACCGCCATCGAAGCCCTCTTCAACTGGGTCGACGTCGATCCGTCCAGGCGCACCTTCCGCCTGACGTCGGTCTGGACGCCCAGCAACGTCGTGCGAGCCGCGCCGGATACCGGCGAGCTCTTCGTGGACAACCGGAACTTCGACGGCTGGACCCTTTTCCAGTACAACATCGTCTACTGCCTCTGATCGGGTCACCAGCTTGGCGGAACCGCCTGACCGTTCTCAGCGGACGTCAGGTGATCGGCACGGGCCCGGCCTGTTCGCCTGCCCTCGGGCGACTCGCTGATCGAGCGCCCGCTCGGCTTCGCGCTGCGCTGTCTCACGGTCGTAATCCGCTTGATCTGGCCGCGAGTCAGCGCTGCACTGTGGCGGGACACCACGGGTCGTGGTGCCGGTATCGCAGGGAGGCGGCGGCAGCAATGGAGATCCGTTCCACGACCGAGCAGGACCGCGAGGTGTTCGTTGACACGCTCTATGCCGCGTTCGGCCGCTTCCCGGGCTCCCTGGCCGACGGCGACACGGTGTGGTGGTCGTCGCTGGAAATGGATCGCGGCCTGCTCGCCGTGACGGCGGACGGGCGGCCCGTCGGCACCGCCACCGCCTGCTCCTTCGAGCTCACCCTGCCCGGTGAGATCCTCGCCCCGGCCGCCGGGGTGACCGCCGTCGGCGTCCTGCCCTCCCATCGACGGCAAGGCGTGCTCAGCGCGATGATGCGGCATCAGCTCGCCGACCTGCGGACCCGAGGTGAGTTCCTCGCCGTGCTACTGGCCTCCGAGGCCTCGATCTACGGCAGGTTCGGCTACGGACCGGCGACCTACACGCGACGGCTGACGGTGCCGCGCCACCGGGCCGCGTTCGCCCTCCCCCGTGCGCGCGGAACGTCCGACGTCACCGGCTCGGTCGAGTTGCTGAGGCGTGCCGAGTGCGGCGAGATCCTGGAAGAGGTCTACGACCGGTACCGCCGCGCGCAGCCCGGCGCGTTGCTCCGGCCGCACCCCTGGTGGACCTCGGGCGCGGGGCAGCCCCCGGTCTCTCTGGCGCCGCGCTACGTCGCCGTCCACCGTGACGCCGACGGCGTCCCGGACGGGTACGCCAGCTACTCGCTCGGCGAGTCCGACACCTTGACGGTCGACGAGACCATCGCCGCCGACGACGCGGTTTTCACGGCCCTAGCCCGGTTCGTGCTCGGCCACGATCTGGTCGCTCAAGTGGTGTTCAAGCACTTCCCGACCGAGCACCCGCTGCGCTGGCAGCTCGCGGACTTCAACGCCGGCCAGATCAGTCACGACACCGAATGGCTCTGGGTACGGCTGCTGGACGTCCCGCGTGCGCTGACCGCGCGCGGCTGGTTCGCCGACGGCGAGATCGTCCTCGACGTCGACGACCCGTTCCTCGGCGAGCACGCCCGCTACCTGCTGACCGTCCGGGACGGCAAGGCCGAGTGCGTTCCGACGGATCAGGAGCCCGACCTGTCCCTGGACGTGAGCGACCTGGGCTCGATCTACCTCGGCGGCACCACCCCGAGCACGCTCGTGCGTGCCGGGCACATCCGGGCCCACCACGCAGGCGCGGCCACCCTCGCTGACACCCTCTTCCGCGCCGAGCGTCCCCCGCACTGCCTGCACTGGTTCTGATCGTGCGCTCATCGATCCGCGGTGACCGGCCCGGCCGGGTGATCTTCCTCAACGGGACGTCGAGTGCGGGCAAGACCACCCTGGCCAGGGCCATCCAGGACGAAAGCGACACCCCGTTCGTCTACTGGGGCATCGACACACTGTTCAGCCTGGTGCCGCCGAACTGGGGCGGGGGTCGCGACGGTCCGCTCAGCCGCGACGGCTTCTGGTACGACCGCACCGGCGGCGACGCGGACGGGCACCCGTCGGTGGTCGTTCGTTACGGCGAGGTGGGACGCCGGATGCTGCGGTCCGCGCGGACCGCAGCCGCCGCGTTCGCCCGTGGGGGCGACGACCTGGTCATCGACGAGTTGCTGCTGACCCCGGATCTGCTGCCGGAGTGGCTGGAAGCGTTGTCGGGCCTGGAAGTGCTGCTGGTGTGCGTCACCTGCCCGCTCGCGGTGGCCGAACAGCGCGAACGCGGCCGGCGCAACCCGCCTGGGCTCGCACGAGGTCACCACCGCATGGTCCACGACCACGGCGTCCCCTACGACCTGACCGTCGACAGCACCACGGGAACGCCCGCCGAACTGGCCGGAGCCGTACTGCGCGGGCACCCCCTCCGGTAGCGCGCGGGGATGGCGATCAGGCGGGTCATGGTGCGGCACAGACCCGCTCAACGTGACCGGGATCAGGAGTGCGAACAAACCCGCGAACAGCATCGCGGTACCGTCGATCCACTGTGGACCGTGCCGGAAATCCGCGCGCCTTCATGGACTTGTCCACAGCCTCGAACAAACCGCGGACATTTCCTTCACCGCCGAACGCACGCTACGTGACCGCACTGGTGGCGCTTTCCGGCCCATAATGCCTCTTTCGTGAATCACGTAGACGCAGCCGAGATGGCCCGGCGACGGTCACCGGCGGCCGGAGTCATCACCCGCCCCGTCCGGGTTGTGCCTCACCAGCGGCATTTCGCCCTTCCCCGGGATCTGGCACGATGAGGAAGTCACCGAGGATTCCGGTTCGATCGCGTGAGCTCACCGAAATGCCGCGGCGCCGACATTGTTTCCCACCACGCACCCCATTCGAAACCGCGGAGGTCGCCATGAGTTTGCAGCGCGTGATTACCGATGAGCAGGATCTGCAGCTCGCTCCCGTTTTCGCCCAGCGGATCAGCGAAGACGTCATCCCCAAGGGCAGAGTTCCGGAAAACCCGATGCCCGCGGGGGTCGCGGCGGGCATCGTGCAGTCCCGGCTCCTGCTCGACGGGCGGGCCGCCCTCAACCTCGCCACGTTCTGCACGACGTCGGCCGAGCCGGAACTGGAGCGGATCTACGCGGACACCGCCGCGATCAACCTGATGAACCGCGAGGAATACCCGGCGAGTTCCGAAATCGAGCAGGAATGCATCAACATGCTCGCGGACCTGTGGCACGAGGACGACGGCCGCTTCATCGGCTGTTCCACCAGCGGCAGTTCGGAGGCGGCCATGCTGGCCGGGCTGGCGATGCTGCGCCGCTGGCGGGAACGCGGCGGCACCGGACGGCCCAACCTGGTCTTCGGCACCCACGTCCACGTGTGCTGGCCCAAGTTCTGCAACTTCTGGGAGGTCGAGGCACGCATGGTGCCGCTCGCGGAAGGCCGGACGATCCTCGACCCGGCGCTGACCGCGGAGGCGGTCGACGAGAACACCATCGGGGTCGTCGCGGTGCTGGGCAGCACGCAGGACGGGCGCTACGACCCGGTCGCCGGCATCTCGGCCGCGCTCGACCGCGTGGCGTCGGACCGCGGTGTGGACGTACCGCTGCACGTCGACGCCGCGAGCGGCGGCTTCTTCGCCCCGTTCCTCGACGTGGACTTCGCCTGGGACTTCGCCCTGCCGCGGGTGGTCTCGATCAACGCCTCCGGGCACAAGTTCGGCCTGGTCTACCCGGGCTCCGGCTGGTGCCTGTGGCGCGATCCGGAGTACCTGCCGCAATCGCTGGTCTTCGACTGCAACGTGCTCGGCGGCCACCACCCCACGTTCACCCTCAACTTCTCCCGCCCGGCCTCCGGCGTGATCGCGCAGTACTACCAGTTCCTGCGCAACGGGCTGGCCGGTTACCAGCTGATCGCCCAGCGGTGCCAGGAAGTCGCGCGGTACGTCGCGAAGGTGGTCCAGGCCATGGGCCCCTTCGACATCATCAGCGACGGCGAGGACCTGCCGGTGGTGGCGTTGCGCCTGCGCGACCCGGAGGACGTGGGGTTCACCGTCTACCACCTGTCCGAGGCGCTGAAGGGCGACGGCTGGCACGTGCCCGCGTACAGCCTGCCGCCCGGCCTCGAGCACGTGGACGTCATCCGCGTGGTGTGCCGGCAGGGATTCACCCTGGACCTCGCGGCGAAGTTCCTCGAAAGCCTCGCCAAGCACACCGAACGGCTCGCCGGGCACCCGTACCCGCTGCCCGAGGTCTCTGCCGTGCTGACCTTCACCGACTGACGCCGTGGTCACGCTCTCGGAACTGGAGGCCGACCCCTATCCCGCCTACGCCCGGCTGCGCCGCGAAGAACCGGTGAGCTGGGTGCCGGAGGCCGGTCAGTGGCTGGTGACCCGGTGGCACGACGTCCACACGGTCCTCACCGGGGTGGACCGGTTCACCACCGATCAGCCCGCTTCACCCTTGATCGGGCTGTGCGGCGGGACACCGCTGCTGTTGCGGGAAGGCGAGGCACACCACGACCTCCGAGAGGCGTTCCGGCACGATTTCGACGCGCACCGGGTGACCGATTTCGTGGACACGATCGCCCGGCCGGTCGCCTGCCGGGTCGCCGACCGGATCGGCGCGGCCGGGCGGGCCGACCTGGCGGGCGACTACTTCGAGCCGGTCTCGGTCATCGGCTTGACCACGCTGTTCGGGCTCGACCCCGGCTCGGACGTGCTCCGGCGCTGGGGACGGGTGCTCACCGAGGTGGCGAACGACTTCGGCCGCGATCCCGCGGTGACCGCGGCCGCGGCGGCGGTCATGGGCGAGGGCACGGCCGTGTCCGAAGCCGTGGGCCGGCTGCGGGCGCGGCCGGACGGCTCGGTGATTTCCCATCTCCTGCACCACGATCGACCGCACGGCCGGGCACGGCCCGACGCCGACGTGGTGCCCGTGCTCAAGCACCTCGGCCTGAGCGTGCTCGAGCCCGGCTGGCTGGCGGGCTGGACGCTGGTGGCGTTGTGGTCGGCGCCGGACCAGCTCGCCGCGGTCCACGCCGACCGGGCGCTGCTCGGCGCGGCGGTGTACGAGGCACTGCGCTGGAGCGGCCCGGTCGGCGTGCTGGGCAGGCGCACCACCCGCGCGGTGACGCTGGGCGGCCGGGAGATCCCGGCAGGCGACCTGATCGCCGCGGCCATCGCTTCGGCCAACCGCGACGAGGAGGTGTTCACCGACCCGGACCGGTTCGACCTGCACCGCGACGTCCGGACCCACCTCGGGTTCGGCGCCGGACCGCACCACTGCCCCGCACACCCGCTGGTCACCGCCCTCGCGCGGACCGCACTGGATGTGCTGATCGAGCGGATGCCCGGCGTGCGGCCCGCGCCAGGACGGCACGCGACACCCCACGGCTGGAAGCTGCGACTGCCGGGCGCACTCGACGCGGTGTGGGAGAGGTCTGTTCAACCTGCGTTCGGTGTGGCCGCCGGGAGTGCCAGGGCAGCGCGGGCGCGGTCGTAGCCGGCACTGGCCCGGTCCTTCTGCCGCTGGTAGTGGATGCGTTCCGCGGTGTGGTGGGCGGTGCGGTAGTGATCGAGGGCCGGTCGCGGCTCTCCGAGGGCGAGGTGCGCGTCGCCGAGGGTGTTGGCGGCCATGGTCAGCAGGAGCGGCTGGTTCAGGCCGGCCAGGATGGTGCACGCTCGGCGTGCTTGCCGGTGTGCCTCCTCGGGCCGGTCCGCGGCGAGGAGTACTTCCGCGTGATCGGTGCACGTCCAAGCCTGGCCGAATGGGTCGTCGTGGCGCACTGCGGTGTCGACCGCTCGTGCCGCTGTGGCGAGTGCTTCGTCGAGTCGTTCGAGCCGGGCGAGCACGAGCGCTTCCTGCGCGGTGGCGAGCGCCCATCCCCGCCAGTCCTCGGCCTGTTCGCGCAACAGCCGTGCCCGGGTGGCCGCGGCGAGGGCCTGGTCGAACTCACCGAGCATTTCGTGGGCGTGGCTGAGGTTTCCGAGCACGACCGCGGTGACCGTGGTGTCCGGCACGCTGCCGGAAAGCGCCGCCTGGTAATAGGTCAACGCTGTGCGGTAGTCGCCGAACATGCCGTGCAGGGTGCCGATCCGCGAGAGGGCGGTGGCGTGGGCGACGGGGGCGTCGCTCGCCGCCGCGAGTCGTCGTTGGGTGTCGGCCACCTCCATCGCGCGCTGCAGGTGCCCGGCTTCCCAGCACGCGTTGGCGAGGTTGTCCAGACTGGGCAGCAGGGCGTGTGGATCGTCGAGGTGCTCGGCGGCGGTGACGCCCAGGCGGGCCACCGCGAGGAATTCGTCGCGGTGCCCACGCATGCGCAGATACCGCGCGGTGTGGTCGGCGATGCGCCATCCGTGCTGGAACAGTCCGCGTTCCAGGGCGCACTGGGTGATGGCCCGCAGATTCGGTAGTTCCTGGGCGTGCCAGTCGTCAGCTCCGCCGCCGCGGAAGTAGTCCAGCAAGCGGTCGAGGGCGTCGGATCGCTCGGCGGGCTCGGTGAGGCTGCGCGCGTGTTCGGCGAGCAGGTCGTGGAGGGCGTAGGCCTCACGATCGAGCTGGACGAGCAGATGGGCATCGAGCAGGGCGTCGAGCAGCAGTTCGGTGTCGCGGGCGCTCGTGCCGGCGAGCGCGCTCGCGGCCGCGAGGGTGATGCGCGTTCCCGGGTGTGCGCCGAGCAGCCGGAACACGCGCTGCTGCGAAGCGTCCAGTTCACGGTAGGACAGGGCGAAAACAGCGGCCAGGTCCTGATCGGTGGTGCGCAGCTCGCTCAGGCGCTGCCGGCGCTCGGCCAGTCGCCGCGCGAGATCGTCGGGCGTCCAGTGGGGCCGGTTCCGCAACCGGGCCGCGGCGATGCGCAGGGCCAGGGGCAGACCGCCGCAGAGCGCGGCGATCGTGGCGCCGTCGCGGCCGGAGACCGCGGTGAACAGCGTCATCGCGTCCGCGTCGGGCAGCAGGTCGAGGGCGAGCGTGTGCGCGCCCTCGATGGCGGTGAGCCTGCGACGGCTGGTGGCCACGACCGCGGCGCTGGAGGTACCGGGCAGCAGCGGGCGGAGCTGGTGCGCGTCGGCGGCGTTGTCCAGGAGCACCAGCACTTTGCGTCCCGCGGTGCGGGCCCGCCACAGCGCGGCACGGCCGTCGAGCCCATCCGGGTGCCGGGTGGGCGGGATGTCGAGCTGGGCCAGCAGGTCGCTGAGGGCGGCGGCGGGCGAGAGGGGACGGTGCCCTGGCGAGTAGCCGTGCAGGTCGATGTACAGCTGGCCATCGGGGAACCGCGGTGCGCTGTCGTGGCAGGCCCGCACCGCCACGGCGGTTTTGCCGATGCCTGCCATCCCGTGCACGAGCACCACGGCTCCGCCGTGCAGCGCCTGGCGCAACTGGTCCAGTTCGTGTCCACGCCCGACGAAATCGGGGATCCGGTAGGGCAGAGAACAGGGACCGAGAATGGTCGCGGTGCTGGTGCGCAGGACCTCGGTGTGCGCTTGTCGCAGCGCCGCTCCGGGGTCGGTGCCCAACTCCTCGGCCAAGCGGTCGCTGATCCGCTCGTAGTGGGTCAGGGCGTCCGCGGTGCGCCCGGCGCGCGACAACGCGGTCATGTACTGCCTGGCCACGCGTTCGTCCACGGGGTTCGCGGTGGCGCGGCGAGCCAGGTCCGCCAGCAGATCGGGGCCGTGACCGAGCCGGAGCAGGACGTCGGTGCGGTCGTGTTCCGCTTCGGCCCGCTCCTGGGCCAGGCGCTCGCGTTCGGCTGTGGCCCAGTCGCTGACGAGGCCGGTCAAGGCCTCACCGTGCCAAAGACCCATTGCCTCGGTGAGAAGGCCGGCGGCGTGCCGGTCGTCGGTCATGCCCGCGCGAGCACGGCGGCACAAGTCGCGGAACCGCTCGAGGTCGACCGCCGCCGGCTCGATCTCCAGTACGTATCCGCCGCTGCGCCGCGAAATCCGGGCGGACTGCGTGACCGCGAGCACCTGCCGCAGACGGGACAGGTACACCGACAGCGTCGCCCGGCTGCGCGAGGGCGGCCGTTCTCCCCACACCCGTTGCGTCAGACGATCCACCGACACAGCGAGATTGGCGTCGACGGCGAGCGCGGTCAGCACGCACCGCTGCCTGGCCGGGCCCAGATCGACCTCGCGGCCGTCCACGAGCAACCCGACTTCGCCCAGCAGACGAAGGATCACACCCGTTCACCTCCGTGGCCCGGTCAGCCCGGCGAAGTGTAGCGAGCACGGTCCCCCGGCCCGCACTCTTTTCGCTGAACTGGGCTTTTAAGGTTTCCGCAACCGTTTGCCAACACCGCCGACCCATCCTCGGACGGCACACAGCTCGGGCGGTTCCGCCTGCTGCGAGTCGAACGAAAGGGAAGGCATGTCGACGGTCATCAGGAAGACACCGACGGTGAGAAGGGGTGTCCGGAAAGCAGCGGTTTTCTTCAGTCTCCTCGCGGTCGGGTTCGCGGGGAACGTGCCGGCCGCCCATGCGGGCCAGGTACGCGTGCACAAGGCGGCCGCTGTCGCGGGAGCGCCGCTGTGCGACCCGGGTTACCTGTGCGTCTGGAGCCTGCCCCACTTCGACGGCACGAGGTACAGGATCACGGCGACCCCGTCGGGTTCCTGCAAGTTCCCGGCGCCCCTGGGGTTCCGCTCGGCGTACAACCGGACCGGTTTCGAGCAGCGGCTGTGGCAGTACTCCACCTGTACCGGCCCCGGCCACACGTGGATCCGGAACGGGGTCGCCTTGGGGGACCACAATCACCGCTACTCGGTCGGTGGCCCTTGATGTCTTCGCACTACGGCATTCGTTCCGACAGTGAGAGGAAACGATGAAAAGCAGGAAAAACGCAAGGGTCAAGAAAGTTTCGGCATTGTTGAGCTTGCTCCTCGTCGGGTTCGCGGGGAACGTGCCGGTCGCCAACGCGGACCAGGTGCGCGGGCGGAAAGCAGCCGCTGTCGCGGGAGCGCCGCTGTGCGATCAGGGTTACCTGTGCGTCTGGAGCCTGCCCCACTTCGACGGCACGAGGTACAAGATCATGGCCACTCCGCCGAAGTCCTGCAAATTCCCCGCACCTCTGGGATTCCGCTCGGCGTACAACCGGACCGGTTTCGAGCAGCGGCTGTGGCAGTACTCGACCTGCGGCGGCGTCTGGTGGGCGATCCCCGACGGGTCAGCTCTCGCGGATCACGGTCACCGCTACTCCGTCAGCGGCTGACCCCGGACATCGGCCAGGCGACCTGAGCCGCGGACGGCAGTGGTCGAGCCAGTGGGCGGCTGGCTCGACCAACGTACGTGCACGTGGTGACTCGGTGATGTCGAAATCGGACTCCGTGTGATCGGTTCTGTCGGTAGCTTGAAGCACGTAGCCGACGGAAAGGAACCAACTGCGTGCGCATAGTCAAAAGATCTCTCATCGGCGCGGTGACCGGGGTACTGATCGCGGCCGTCGCCGCACCGGCCACCGCGAACGCGGTGGAAACCGTCGACTGGCAGCCGTGTCCGAACGGCAAGGGCGCCCAGTGCGCCACCATCGAAGTGCCGCTCGACTGGTCGCGGCCGGACGGCGCGAAGACCAGGATCGGGCTCGCCAAGCGACCGGCCAAGGACCAGGTGAACCGGATCGGCTCGATCCTGGTCGACCCGGGCGGCCCCGGCGGCAGCGGGGTGGGCCTGGTGGCCAACGCCGACCCGTTCACCGAGGCGGTGACCGCCCGCTTCGACGTCGTCGGCTTCGACCCGCGCGGCATCAACACCAGCCAGCAGCTGCTCTGCGACGAAACGCTTTCGCAGCAGGCACTCGACGCACGGCGGCCCACCAGCCAGGCGGAGTTCGACAAGCTGGTCTCGCTCAACAAGCAGCTGATCGACAGTTGCCGTGCGCACTCGGGTGAGCTGATCGACCACGTCGACAACCTCAACACCGTGCGCGACATGGACGCCATCCGCGCCGCGCTCGGCGAAGAGAAGCTCAACTACGTCGGCTACTCGTACGGGTCGCTGATGGGGCAGCAGTACGCGGAGCGCTTCCCGGGCCGGATCCGGGCGATGGTCAACGACGGCAACATGGACCACAGCCTGTCGACGGCGTGGGACTTCATGCGCACCGAGACCGAGCCGGTGGAGGTGGCCTTCCAGGAGTTCGCGAAGTGGTGCGATACCACCGAAACCTGCGCGCTGTACGGGCAGGGCACCGCGAAGGTCTACGGCGAGTTGAAGGGCCGGGCCAAAGCGGGCACGCTCACCAACCCGGCCACGGGCGTTCCGATCGGCTTCTACGAGCTGTCGCAGCGGATGTTCTCGGTGACCAGGCCGGTGATGTGGGGCAACGTGGCCACCGAGCTCAAGAGGTTGAAGGACGGCACGGGCACGACGTCGGCGGCGACACTCGAAGCGGCCGCCGCGATCAACCACCCGTACCCGCCGATCTGGTGCAGCGACTGGCGCTACCCGGTGAAGAACTTCGCCGAATACGACAAGCTGCGCACGAAGCTGTCCGCGAAGTTCCCGAACATGGAGTGGAGTCCCTACGTCGACCACGCGCTCACCTGCGCGGGTAACCCGCTGAAGACGACGAACCCGCAGAAGCCACTCAAGATCAAGGGTGCGCCGCCGCTGGTCATGGTCGGCAACGTGCATGACCCGGCCACGGTGTACCAGTGGAACAAGACCGCCGCGGAACAGAGCGGTTCGCACCTGATCACCTACGAGGGCTGGGGCCACACCGCCTACGGCAACGACGGGCCGAGCCCGTGCGTCAACGAAGCGGTGGATGCCTACCTGCTCGACCTGACCGTGCCGAAAAAGGGCCTCTCCTGCCCGGCCATGGAAAAGCCGGGGTCTTCGTCCTCCGCGAAGGCTTTGAACCCGCGCTCCCCCGGGCCGTACCAACGATAGATATATCGAGAAGGGCCCGGCCGTGAACGCGGCCGGGCCCCTTCCATGTCGGACTACTGGCCGGATTTCGCCTACCAGACGGTCGGGGATGGACCTCCGCCGTGCCGGTCGTCGTATTCTGCCTTGGTGACGGCCAGCGAGCGAAGCCGGTGGCGTGCGCCGCGAGTGGTTGTCACGGCTGCGTGGGGGGCCGTGATCGGGTGGTGGCTGGGCGCCGGCCAGCTCGCCCGCCTGACCGCCGACGCGTCCGTGGCCTGCCAGGCGGACAATTTGCTGCCGTTCGCCGGCCTCGGAATACCGTTGTGGCGCTACGGCTCGGTGTTCCTGTTCCTGCTCGCCGGTACCGCCCTGCTGTCCATGGCCCGAGGCCGGCGGCTGGTCAGGGCCTGCGTGTGTGCGTGGTGATCGCGGGCCTGTCCGCACCCAGGACATCACCGTCGCCGCCTGGACACGGCGGCGGCGACTCGACCGCTGCCGCCGCGACCTGGCCGATCCCCGCCACGGCGAATCACCCATTCACGTCATCGCCACCCGTGGGGTTTCACCGATCCCGCGTACTTCAGCCGCGCCTTCCGGGCCGCCTACGGCCTATCGCCCAGCGAACACCGCGACCTGGCCCGTTGTGTAGTGACTACCCGCGCGGGTAGTCCCCTTCCGTGACAGGCGACCGCGAGAAGAACGACAGCGACAATCCGCTACTGCCCGAAATGGCGAGCGAGCCGGACTTCCAGGCAGCTGCCCGGGACCTGGGTGCCTCACCCGCCCAAGCCGAACGCGCCCTGCGGCAAAGCGCTTCAGCCGGAGGAAATGGCGCCGAGCTTTATCGCGCGGCGTGGGTCCAGCTCGTGGCCGACCTGCGGCGGAATCCGGAATGACCGTCGCCCGATGAACCCCCTGATTCCGGAGACCACCGGCCGTTCCCCGGATTTCAGTACACTGGCCGCAGCCGCCCCGCACTGGGGATGAGGCGTCACAGGGGGTTCACCGTGTCGAGGTCCTGTCGATGAGCGCGGACGTGTCACCTTTCACCGAACTCACCGGGTCCGCGCGGCACGCCGCACTGGCCGAGCTGGCTGCCCGCGGTCCGCTGCACCAGACGACCTTGTTCACCGGGGTCCCGGTGTGGCTTGTCACCGGGGACGACGAGGTCCGTGCGCTGATGGCCGATCCGGCCGTGGTCAAGCCATCGGCTCCCGCACCGCACAGCGATCGGGTGCCCGCCGAGCTCGACGCGGCGATGAACCACAACATGCTGTTGCGGAACCCGCCCGACCACACCCGCCTCCGCAAACTGGTGTCCGCGGCCTTCACCCGGCGGCGCATCGACGAACTCGCCCCGCGCGTCCGCGAGATCACCGCGGAACTGCTGGACGACCTGGTTCGCGCGGGTGCCGATGGGCAGCCCGCCGACCTGGTGCCGCTGTTCAGCTACCCGTTGCCGATGACGGTGATCTGCGAACTGGTGGGCGTGCCCAGCGACCGCCGCCACGCCTTCCGCCAGTGGTCCGCGGTGCTCATCAACGGCTCGATCCACCCCGCCGAGGAGTACATCGCGGCCGCCTCCGCGATGGTCCGGTGCATCCGGGACCTGGTCGAGGAAAAGCGGGCGGCGCCAGCCGACGACCTCATCACCGGCCTCGTGCAGGCACAGGACGGTGACGACCGCCTGACCGACGACGAAATCACCTCGACGATCGTGCTGCTCCTCACCGCGGGCCACGAAACCACCGTCAGCCTGATCACCATCGGCGTCCACACCCTGCTGACCCATCCCGGCCAGCTCTCCCTGCTGCGGTCCCAGCCGGAGCGCATCGCCGACGCGGTCGAGGAAGTACTGCGCTTCGACGGGCCCGGCCAGGCGTCGGTCCCCGCGATCACCGCGGAACCCGTCGAAGTGGCCGGGGTGACGATCCCGGCCGGAGAGGTCATCGTGCCCGCGCTCCTGGCGGCGAACCGTGACCCCCGCCGGTACGCCGAACCGGCCGAATTCGACATCACCCGGTCCGGCTCGCCCCATGTCGCCTTCGGACACGGCATCCACCACTGCCTCGGCGCGCCCCTGGCCCGGTTGGAAGCCCGGATCGCCCTGGATGCCCTCGTGCGGCGTTTCCCGCGGCTCCGGCTCGCGCAGCCGGAAGTGGAACCCGCTCGCCCGCCGGGTTTGCTGCTCAACACCGTGCCCGCACTGCCGGTGCTGATCGACTGAGGATCAATCCGCGCGATCCACTCCGGACTGTCGGTGTGCCCGGCTAGCTTGTGCACACGGTCGGAGAAGTACGGGCAGGAAAGAGTGGAACGTGCGGCGTCTTGAGTACATCGGTGGTGGCTCGGCGAAGTTCTGGGAGGGGGTGGTGCGGGGCACCGAAGTGGTCGTGACGTGGGGCCGCATCGGGACCGCCGGGCAGTCCAAGCGCAAGGAGTTCGGCTCGGCGCAGGACGCGGCCGCGTTCCTCGCGAAGCAGGCCGACGAGAAGGTGAAGAAGGGCTACACCGACACGGGCACGGCGACCGCGACCCCCGCCCCGGCCGCCGAGAAGCCGCCCCAGGCACCAGACGCCGAGACACCGGCCACCCAAGCACCAACCGCGCAGGCACCAGCCGCGCAGGAACCGGTCGTCCAGGGCGCGGCTGCCGGGAAGCCTGCCGCGCGGCCCGCGGCGACCGCGGTCGACGAGGACACCTTCGACCCGCCGGCGGGCGTGGTGCGGATGGCATACCCCCGTCGCGACCAGGGCAAGCCCCGCTACCGCCCCTCCCCCGACGCGCGCGAGGTGGCCGACAGGCTCCTGGCCAGGCTCCGGCCCAAGGTCGACGAACTGCTCGACGCGCCGGGCAGCGACGAGCTGGCCGCCGCCGCCGCGCGCGCACACCTCGGCGGCACCCCGGACCCGCTGGGCGCCGCGGCGGTGCTCACCGTCCTCAGCGCCTCCGCGACCTACTACGACCGGGACGACGTCGGCCGGTTCGGGCAGTTCTGGCTCGCCGAGCACGGGCTGTTGTTCGCGGTCGAGGCGGCGATGCACCTGCCCACGCTCACCACCCACGGCCTGGACAAGCGGCGGTCGGTGACCATGCTGCGCCACCTGAGCGAAGGCGAGCCCGTGCCGTGGCGCTGGGCGGGCGCCGACGTGCTCGGGGAGGTCCGCACGGCGATCGCGGCGGCGGACGACGACGAGTACGCACGGGTCGTCGAGCTGCTCGGCGGCTTCCGGAAGAATCCCACCACCCGGCTGGTCGCGGCGTTCCTGGCGCCCACCGAGCGGGCCTGGGTGGACGAGCTGCCCGCCGAGGCCGACGACCTCGACCACGTCACGGAGTGGCTGTACCTGTGTGCCGTGCACAGCGCGGAGCAGCTCGAAGCGCTCGGCAGCGGCTACGGGCTCCGGCGCCAGTCCAGGGTGCTGCCGACGGTCGTGCGCACGATCGGTCCCGCCGCCGCGCCGCTCCTCGTGCGGTGGACCGCGAAGGCCGACAACGACCTGCTCAAGCGGCTGCTCCCGGCGATCGTCGCGATGCCGACCGACGACGCGTTCCGCGGCCTGGTCGCCGACGCGGACAAGGCACCGTTCCGTGCCGCGCTGCAGGAGGCCGTGCAGCGCTACCCGGTTCGCGCCACCCGGCTGCTGGCCGAGGCGGCCGCCGAGGGCGGCGAGGTGGCCGCCGAACTGCTGCGGATCCACCTGATGGCGCGCCACGAACTGCTCACCGACGTCGTGCCGACGCTGCCGGAGGCAGCCAGGGAAGCCGCGCTCGCCACCCAGGAAGGTGTCGTCCGGCTGCCCGACGCACCCGCCGACCTGCTGCCGCCGGTGCTGGCCAGCCCGCCGTGGACCCGCCCGCGCCGCACCACGTCCCCGGTGGTCCTGGCTGAGCTGTCCGTCGACGCGCCGACGCGCGTGGTGTGGGCGGACGGGGAACGGGAGCAGGCCCTCGAGCAGGGCAAGCAGACCTACGCCAGCCGCTACACCCGTCCCGGCATCGACTGGGCCGCGGAGCTGGAGATCAGCGACTGGGTGATGCCCTCGGTGCTGCTGCACGCGCCGGAGGAGCTGGCACTGCCCGCGCTCACGGCCTGGCAGCCGAAGCACGTCTACAACATCGACGTGTCGGGTCCGGCCCTGATGGCCCGGTTCGGCACCGCCGCGGTCCCGGCGGTCACCGCAGTGGTCGCCATGAACAACGGGCACGACGACTTCAAGGCGCTGCTGCCCGTGCTGGGCACCGAGGTCGCCGCGCTCATGGTCACGGCGATGGCACGCCGCAAGACGGTCCGGCCGGTGGTGCGGGCGTGGCTCCTGCGGCACGGCCTGGCGACGCTGCCCTACCTGTTGCCCGCCGCGCTCGGTCCCACGGGCAAGGCCCGGGACGCCGCGGAGGCCATGCTCCGCACGCTGGCCGCGCACGAGGGCACCGACGCCGTGGTCGCCGAGGCGACCCGGCTGGCCGGTGCCGAGGCGGGCGAGGGGGTGGCGCGTGTCCTCGCCGCCGATCCGCTGGAGCTGCTGCCGAAGAAGCTGCCGGTGCTGGGCGCGTGGGCCGACCCCGCCGGGCTGCCGCAGATCCGCCTGCGTGGCGCGGACTTCGCGCTGCCCACCGCGTCGACCGCCGACCTGGTGACCATGTTCGCGCTCGGTACCCCCGACGAGCCCTACGGCGGTGTCACGCAGGTCGCCGAGGTGTGCGACCCGGGCTCGCTCGCCGAGTTCGGGTGGGCGGTGTTCGAGGCGTGGCGCAAGGCGGGCATGCCGCCCAAGGACGGCTGGGCGCTGACCGCGCTGGCCGCCATCGGCGACGACGAGACCGTGCGGCGGCTCTCGCCGGTCATCCGTGCCTGGCCCGGCGAGGGCGGGCACGCCCGCGCCGTCACCGGGCTGGACGTGCTGGCCGAGATCGGCACCGACGTCGCGCTGATGCACCTCAACGGCATCGCGCAGAAGGTCAAGTTCTCGGGGCTCAAGCAGCGCGCCGGGGAGAAGATCGAGCTGGTGGCGGCCAAGCTCGGCCTTTCCGCCGAACAGCTCGCCGACCGGTTGGTGCCCGACCTCGGGCTCGCGGACGACGGCACGCTCGTGCTCGACTACGGTCCGCGCAAGTTCGTCGTCGGCTTCGACGAGGCGCTGCGCCCGACCGTCTCCGACGAGGACGGCACCCGCCGCAAGTCGCTGCCCAAGCCCGGCGCGAAGGACGACCAGGACCTCGCGACCGCCGCCCACCAGCGGTTCTCCGCGCTGAAGAAGGACGTCCGCACCCTGGCGAGCGACCAGATCCTGCGCCTGGAGCGGGCCATGGTCACCGGGCGCCGGTGGAGCCACGAGGACTTCGCCCGCTACTTCTCCGGGCACCCGCTCCTCCGGCACGTCGTGCGCAGGCTCGTGTGGGGCGTCTACGACGAGCGGGACGCCCTGGTCGGCGCGTTCCGGCTGGCCGAGGACCGCTCGCTCGCCGACGCCGAGGACGAGACCTTCACCCCGCCCGAGGGGACGACCGTCGGCGTCGCGCACCCGCTGCACCTCGGCGACGCGCTCGCCGCGTGGTCGGAGGTGTTCGCCGACTACGAGATCCTGCAACCGTTCCCCCAGCTCGGCAGGCAGGTGCTGGCGCTGACCGACGAGGAGCGCGCCGCGCTCACCCTCGCGCGGTTCGACAAGACGAAGGTCAGCGTGGGCCGGGTCCTCGGGCTCACCAAACGCGGCTGGGAGCGGACCACGCCGCAGGACGGCGGTGTCGAGGCCGGTGTGGTCAAGCCGCTCACGGGCGGCTGGTTCGGGGTCATCGAACTGGAGGAGGGCATCGTCGCGGGCGACCCCACCATGCTCGGCGAGAACCAGGAGATCCGGCGGGTGTTCCTGTCGACCTACCACGACGGCTGGTGGCCGCGGGAGGACACGCCGTTCGGCACCATCGACGCGGTGTCGGCGAGCGAACTGCTGGCCGACCTGACCGAGCTGGCGAGCGCCCAGTGACCACCCAGCAGGAAATGCAGCGGCCACCCGCCGAAGTCCGGTTCGCCGACGAGCTGACCCGCCTGCGCGAGCAGGACACCGCGCCCCGCCCGCCGGGGTGGGCGCTGAGCCTCGACGCGGCCCGCCGGTTCGTGGTGGGGGACGCGAAACTGGGGGTGCGCAACAAGTTCGTCGGCGATCCGTCCCTGGTGGACCGTGCGCTGGTCACCCTGGCCACCAGCCGCGGGCTGCTGCTGGTCGGCGAACCCGGCACGGCGAAGTCGTTGCTCTCGGAGCTGATCGCGACCGCGGTGAGCGGCGTGTCGACCCTGACCATCCAGGGCGGCGCGGCCACCACCGAGGACCAGATCCGCTACTCGTGGAACTACGCGATGCTCGTCGCGGAGGGCCCGTCGACGCGGTCGCTGGTACCCGCGCCGCTGCTGCGCGGCATGTCCGAAGGCAAGGTCGTCCGGTTCGAGGAGATCACGCGCTGCCCGCTGGAGGTGCAGGACTCGCTGCTCTCCCCGCTGTCCGACCGGGTGTTGGCGATCCCCGAGCTGAGCGGGCCGGACGCGATGGTGTTCGCCACCGACGGGTTCAACGTGATCGCCACCGCCAACACGCGCGACCGCGGGGTCAACGAGATGAGCGCGGCGCTCAAGCGCCGGTTCAACTTCGAGACCGTGTTCCCGATCCCCGATCTGGACACCGAACTGGCGCTGGTGGAGACCGAGTCGGCGGAGCTGCTGCGCCGCTCCGGGGTGCCGGTGGCGCAACGCCGCGACGTCCTCGAGGTGCTGGTCACCACGTTCCGCGAGCTGCGTGCGGGCACCGGGGGCCGTGGCGGGGAGCGGTTGTCCACGGTGCTCAGCACTGCGGAGGCGGTGTCGGTGGCGCACGCCGTCGGCCTGCGGGGCTGGTACCTGCGCGGTGAGGCGGGGACGGGCGAGGACGTCGTCGAGTGCCTCGCCGGGACGGCCGCGAAGGACAGCCCGGACGACCTCGCGAAGCTGCGCCGCTACCTCGAACACGACGCCGCCCGGCGCAAGGGCTCGCCCGCGTGGGCGGAACTGCACGGCGCTCGGCTGCGGCTGCCGGGCTGATGGCGGCACCGGTACCCAGGGGCGCCGTGCACATAGTCGGGGTCCGCCACCACAGCCCGGCGTGCGCGCGGCTGGTGCGCGAGACGATCGCCGCGCACCGGCCCGCGCACGTGCTGATCGAGGGACCGGCCGACTTCACCGGCCGCATCGGTGAACTGCTGCTCGGGCACACCCCGCCGCTCGCGATCTTCAGCTACGTGCGCGACGCCGCCCGCACCCGGCTGTCGTGGGCCCCGTTCTGCGACTACTCCCCCGAGTGGATCGCGCTCACCGAGGGCCGGGCCGCGGGCGCGCAGGTTCGGTTCATCGACCTGCCCGGCTGGCGGGCGGCCGACACGGAGAACGTCTACGCCGATGCGGAACGCCGCTACGCCGACGCCACGGAACGGCTGTGCCGCGCGCTGTCGGTGGACAACGTCGACGTGCTGTGGGACCACCTGGTCGAGGCGCACCCGTACGACGGGCTGGCGGAGCGGCTCAACGCGTACTTCGACCTCGTGCGCGGCGAGGCGGACGCGGGGGCGGAGGACACCGCCCGCGAGGAGTACATGGCGCGGTGGGTCGCCGCGGCGGCCGCACGGGACGACGGCCCGGTCGTGGTGGTGGTCGGCGGGTTCCACCGCCCGGCGCTGGTGGCCAGACTCGCCGACGCGGACGCCACCCCGGACTGGCCGACCGTCCCGGACGTGCCGGAGGGCACCGAAACCGGCAGCTACCTGGTGCCGTACTCGAACCGCAGGCTCGACGCGTTCACCGGCTACGCCTCCGGCATGCCCTCCCCCGGCTACTACCAGCGACTCTGGGAGTCCGGGCCGCGGGAGGCGGCGTCCGGGCTGGTGGCCGACGTGGTGACGCGGCTGCGGGCGCGCAGGCAACCGGTGTCCACCGCCGACTTGATCTCGGCCAGGGCTCTGGCCGAGGGCCTCGCGACGCTGCGAGGGCACCCGCACCCGGCCCGCACCGACGTGCTGGACGGGCTGGCGAGCGCGCTCGTGTCGGACGCGCTGGAGCAGCCGCTGCCGTGGTCGGCCCGCGGTCCGCTGCAGCCCGGCGCGCACCCGGTGGTGGTGGAGATGGTCGCCGCGCTCACCGGCGACCGCACCGGCCGCCTGCACCCGGACACCCCGGCGCCGCCGCTGGTCGGCGCGGTCGCCGCGGAGCTGGCCGCGCTGGACCTCGACGGCAGCCGGGACGTCCGGCTCGACCTCACGGACTCGACCGATCTGCGGCGCAGCCGCGTCCTGCACCGGCTGCGCGTGCTCCGGGTCCCCGGCGTGGAACGGAAGTCGGGCCCGCCGGCGAGCGGAGACGCGACGGCTGCCGAACGCTGGCAGCTCACCCTCTCCGATCAGCGCGAGCCCGCGCTGATCGAGGCGGCGGCCCGTGGCGGCACCCTGGCCGACGCCGCCGCCACTACGCTCGCCGGTCGGGCCGATCGCCGGAACGAGGTGGGTTCGCTCGCGGGGCTGCTCTACGACGCGGCGCTGTGTGGCCTCGCCGACCTCGCCGGTGACCTGACCACCCGGGTCGCGGCCGGGGTGGCGTCGGCGCGGGAACTGGGTCCGCTCGGCGCCGCGCTGCGGGTCGCGCTCGGGCTGTGGCGCCACGACCGGCTGCTCGGCACCGCGGGCAGCGCGCTGCTGGGCACGGTGGTCACCACCGCGACCACGCGGGCGCTGTGGCTGGCCGAGGGCATCCGCGGCGGCGACGTCCCCGCCGAACCGGCTCGGTTGCGTGCGCTCGCGGCGGTCCGGGACGCGGTCCGCGACGGCGGCGCCGCGCTCGGCCTCGACGCGGAGAGCGCGATCGGGGTCGGCGGCAGGCTCGTCGCGAACCGGGACGTCCCGCCGGACCTGCGCGGTGCCGGGCTCGGCCTGTGCTGGGCGCTGGGCGCGGCGGTGACCCCGAGCGACGCCGTGCCCCGTGCGCCCGCGGTGCTCGGTGACTGGCTCGCCGGTCTGTTCGCGGTGGCGCGGGAGGAGGTGCTCGACGACGGCGGGCTCACCTCGGTGCTCGACGAACTCGTGAGCGCGCTGACCGCGCACGAGTTCCTGGTCGCACTACCCGCGCTGCGGCAGGCGTTCGAGTTCTTCCCGCCCGCCGAACGGGAGCGGTTCGCGACCGCGCTCGTGGCGCGTCACGGCGGCGAGGGCTCCGGGCGGGGGCTGTTGCGGGTGCGGGCCGACCCGGTGCTGGTGGCCGGGGGCGCGGCCATCGAGGAGGCGATCGACGAGATGCTCACGAGGGCGGGACTGGCGGACCTGTGAACGACGGACCGATGGGCGACCTGGAGCGCTGGCGGTTGGTGCTCGGCGCACCGGCGGCGGGCATGACCGGGCTCGACGGCGAGGCCGCGGCCATGGACGCCGCGCTGGCGTGGCTGTACGGCCGCGACCCGGAACTGGCCGAGCGCGGGGTGCGCGGCGGCGGGAGCGGGGACTCGAACCTCACGCCGGTCGACTGGCTCGACCACGTGCACCGCCTGTTCCCCCGGGAGACCGTCGAGCGGCTGGAGCGCGACGCGGTCGAGCGCTACGACATCCACGAGATCGTCACCGACCCGGAAGTGCTGGCGCGGGTCGAGCCGAACCCGGCGCTGCTGCGGGCCGTGCTGCGCACCAAGCACCTGATGAACCCCGAAGTGCTCGCGCTGGCGCGGCGCATCGTGGCCGAGGTGGTCCGCGAACTGATGGCACGGATGGCGACCGAGGTGAAGCGCGGCCTGACCGGCACGCGGCTGCGCAGGCCGAGCAACTTCCGGCAGGCACGCGACTTCGACTTCCGGGGCACCGTGCGGGCCAACCTCGCGCACTACCAGCCCGGCTCGAAGCGCCTGCTGATCGAGAAACCCCGGTTCACTTCGCGCGGGCGGCGGCACACCCAGCCGTGGCAGCTGGTGCTGCTGGTGGACCAGTCCGGTTCGATGGTGAGCTCGGTGATCCACGCCGCGGTGACCGCCGCCTGCCTGTGGGGCGTGCCCGGCCTGCGCACCCACCTCGTCGCGTTCGACACGAACGTCGTCGACCTGACCTCGGAGGTGACCGACCCGGTGGAGCTGCTGATGAAGGTGCAGCTCGGCGGCGGCACGGACATCGCGCGCGCGGTCAGCTACGGCGCCGGCCTGGTGGACGCGCCGCGGCGGGCGATCGTCGCGATCGTGTCCGACTTCTACGAGGGCGGCGACGAGGGTGCGCTGGTGCGCACCGTGCGCGGGCTGGCCGGGCAGGGCACGCACGTGCTGTGCCTCGCCGCCCTCGACGAGGACGCGAACCCCGACTACGACCGGGCGCTCGGCCAGCGGCTGGCCGACGCGGGCGCGCACGTGGGCGCGATGACCCCGGGCCAGCTCGCCGAATTCGTGGCGGAGAGGATCGGCCGGTGAGGGTGGATCTGCTCGCGCTGACCACCGACGCGCTCGTCACCCTCGCGAACCGGGGCCTTCTCAAACGCGCGACCCGTGAGCTCGACGGCGTTCCTCCGGTCACCTCGGCCGAGGACGGCACGGTCGAAGCGGTGTTCGCCGACGGCACCCGGGTGGTGCTGCCACCCGGCCAGGGCCTGGACTCGGCGAGCTGCACGTGCGGCGCGCCGGGGGTGTGTCGGCACCGCGTCGGCGCCGTGCTCGCCTACCAGCGCGACCACGCCGCCGCCCCCGCGGCACCGGCCGCCGAGGTGCCGGCGGGGTGGCCGGGGTCGGTGACCGACGAGGAGCTGACCGCCCAGTTCGGCGCCCGCACGCTGACCGCGGCCCGGCGCGCGGTCAGCGGCGGGCTCACCACGCGGGTGCGCAGGCAGGCCATGACCGTGGAGACCCCGTCGGCCACCGTGCGCTTCCTGGTCCCCGGCGAACTGGGTTTCGTCGACTGCGACGCCCGCGCGGAAGCCAGGGACGTACTCGTCGTGGTCGCCGTGTGGGCGTTCCGGCAGGCGGACGCACAGGCGCCCGCGGATCCCGATGTGACCGTCGAACTCGCGCGCAGCGCGGACCGGCCCGCGGGCGCGGCCGTGGCGATGGCCGGTGTCGCGGCGGCCGCCGGTGAGCTTCTGCGCACCGGGGTCGTGTCGGCCGACGAGGTGCTGGTCGCCGCGCTGCGCCGCGAGCAGGCGGCGTGCGAGCGGGCGAATCTGCGCTGGCCCGCCGCGGCGCTGGCGGAGCTGGTCGAGCAGCTGACCGCCTACGGCACGCGATCCGCCCGGCACGAACCGGCGCGGGTCGCGGAGCTGATCGCGGAACTCCACGCCCGTCACCACTCGGGTGCGCGGGCACCGGCGCGGGTGCTGGGCACCGACGAGCCCGCGGAGACACCGCTGCGGCAGGTCCGCCTGGTGGCGCTGGGGTGCCGCGTGGGTCACGAGGACGGCAGTGACACCGCGGAGGTCTTCCTCGCCCATCCCGGGACGGAAACGGTGCTGGCGGTGCGGCACCGCTGGACTCCGGGCACCGGGCCGATCGGCTCTCGCAGGCTCGCGGGCACCACGCTGGCGGCGCTCGCCGCGGGCAACGTGGTCAGCGAGGCGGCGGTCCGCAGCGCGGGCCGGGTGGTGCGGTTCGGCGCGGGCAGGCTGGCCCGCACGACGGTCAGCCCGGTGGGCGAGTCGTGGGCCGGACTGCCGCCCGCGTTGCGTCCGTCGGTCACCGAAGCGCTGGCCCAGCTGACCGGCCTGCCACCGAGGGTGGTCCGGCCGAGAGTCGCGGCCGAACTGGTCCGGGTGGTGCCGGTGGCCGGAGTCCGGCAGGTTCGCTACCTCGCGGGCGCCCAGCGCCTCGACGCGGTCGTCGTGGACTCCGGCGGCGCGGAGGCGACGGTCAGCCTCGCCCACCGCACCGCCGCGCCCGGCGCTCTCGACGCGCTGGCCGAGGCACTGGCCGGGAACCCGGTCGAGGTGTGCGGCGCCATCCGGCGGGCGGGCGGCGGGCTGGTCGTCGAACCCTTCGCCGTGCGCACCGCGGACGGCGTGGTCGTGCCCGACCTGGTGGCCCCGACCGGCGCCGTCCCCCCTGCCGAAGGCCCGGTCCAGCCGGGCCCGCTGGCCGCCGCGATCGAGGGCGCGCTGACCCTGCTCGCCGAAGCCGCGCACCGCGGCCTGACCCGCCTGCCGCCCACCTTCCCGGCCAGGGCCACCCCGGTCGCCGCCGCCCTGACCCGCACGGGCCTGACCCGCTGTGCCGATGCCGTCCGGGCCTGGGGCACCGCCCCGGCGGACCCCGCCGCCTGGCTGCGCGCCGAAATCCGCCTGCTCACGGCGAACGAGCTGCACTGAGGCCGGGGTGCACTACCTTCAGACCGGGCAGATTCCCGAGCTGATGTAGTAGGCGTGGTCGATCTGCGCGGGTGTACCCAGGTACGTCCGAGTCTTGGTCACCAGCCGGCAGTAGTCGTTCTCCACCCCACCGCCCGCCCGGTCCACGCGGATGAGGATCGCCTTCGGGGCGTTGCAGTGCTCGTAGTAGGCGCCGGCGTGGTTCTCCCAGAACCCGCACACGGCGGCCTGGGACGCGGGCGCCGCCACGAGCAGCGTGGTCGCGGTGGCCGCGAGCGTCAGCACGGCTCCGGCGACCTTCCGGCCGATCTGCGTCATCGCTGTCATCAGGATCTCCTTCTCTCCACGGGTGTTGCCCGGCCCAGTGAACCGAAGCCGGACGGAAGCGGGAAACAATTCGAATCGGCTCGAATCCGGCGTTCCGACGGTAAAATCCGCTGGCGATGATCACCTTGCGCGTGGACGCGGACACCATGAGCCGGATCCGGTTCTCCTTTTCACCGGCGATCGAGGCGACCACCTGGCTGAAGACCACGGCGTCCGGACACCGGCACCCCGTGTTCGGTGACCCCGGTCCCGCGGCGCGCGCGGCGCTCGCCCACCCCGACGTCGCGCTGCTCGCCTGCCTGGTTCCGCCCCGGGGAATGACCTACATGCCCGATCTGCTGACGCCACAGCCCGGCGGCGGCACTGGCTGGGGCGAACTGTTCGACGAACAACTGGCCGCCATCGAATCCACCGAAGGGGACGATCTCGCCTTCCAGATGACCACCAGCATCCCGGCGCATTGGGGCCGTGCGGCACCCGTCGCGATCCAGCGGGCCGCCGACTCCGGGCGGCTGCAGCGACGACTCGCCGCGGGGCTCCAGCGCTTCTTCCGCGAGGCCCTCGCTGATGCCTGGCCGGTCCTGAACACGGTCATCGACCAGGACATCGCCGACCGGGCGGGTTCCCTGGCCTCGAACGGCCTGGGACGCACGCTCAACACCGCGCATCCCGGCATCGCGTGGTCCGGGGAGGTCATCACGCTCGACAAGCCCTGTACCGGCGAAATCGACATCACCGGCCGTGACCTCGTCCTGGTATCGGGCGTGCTCAACTGGCCGGAGTTGCTCGTCCAGGTGGACAGCCCGGACGAAGCGGTCCTCTACCTCCCCGCCCGGCGGGTCGGCGCGGGCACGCGAAGATCCGGAAGCGGCCTCTCCGCGGTCATCGGCGACGCGCGGGCGCGGCTGCTCACCGAACTGGAGGACGCCCGCTCCACCACCGATCTCGCCCGGAAGCTCGGCTACGCCCCCGGCACGGTCTCCTACCACCTCAGCGCCATGCATCGGATCGGCCTCGTCACGAAGAACCGCCACGGTCGTTTCGTGCTCTACCAGCGCACCGCGCAAGCACACGCCCTGCTGTCCGGATAGCCTGCCAGCGACTTCGGGGAGCGCTGCGGGCGGGTGCCCGCCCGCAGCGTCCACTCAGGACACTCGGCGCGCGGTGAGCAGAAGCCGCCCGCTGCCGATACCGTAGGGTTCGCCGTCCGGGCCGCCGAACAGCTTGACGTCGGTGAACCCGTTGCCGGACAGCAGGTCGACGATCTGCGCCACCGTGTACACGTGGTGGATCGCGGTCACGTCGACCTCCTCTTCGCCGCGGGTGAACCGGTAGCGGCTGAACATCCGGCTTCCGGCGACGTCGTACTCGCTGCTCGCGAGGACGGTGATGTCGCCGGTCCGCATGGTCCGCGGCTCGGCCCGGTATCCGGGCAGGATCGACTCGGCCGCCGAGCCGAAGTCCACGACCAGACCTCCGCCGGGCCGGAGAGCCCCGCCCAGCGCGGCGGCGAACTCACGCAGGCCGTCGAGTTCGAGGTAGCCGAAGCTGTTGCCGAGGCACAACACGGCGTCGAACCCGGCGTCCCGCGGGATTTCCCGCATGTCGGCGTGGACGAACTCGATATCCAGACCGGCGGCATCGCGCCGGGCGTGCCCGATCGCTTCGGCGGACAAGTCGACACCGGTCACCCGGTGCCCGCGCCGGGCGAGTTCCAGGCTGTGCCGCCCGCTACCGCACGGCACGTCCAGTACCCGCGAGCGCGGCCCGAGACCGAGACGTTCCTCGACGAAGTCGATCTCTTCGACGGTGACCTCCGGCGGCACGGCACGCCGCCAGAACTCGTTGGGCAGTTCGGTGAAGAAGTCCACGTACCAGGTGGACGAAGGTATTCCGGACATGAGAAAGCTCCTCGCGGTGCATCGGCTTCTGGGGCGATGACACCGGGCGCCCGGAGGCCTCAGACGACCTCACGGTGGTGGCCCGGTGAGAAGTTCCGGGCAGCCATGGCTTCCTCCACGTTCGCGGACCTCCGACGCTAGCAGTGCCACACCGGATCGGCGAACAGTTTTCCGGGTCACCCGGGGGTCGCGGGCCGGGCGGGATCGGCCGGATGGGGCAAGCGTGACGGCGTTCCAGCGGTACGGGTGTGGCGGACAAGTCGGCAAACGGGTTGTCATGTTAGCGCCAACACTGCCCGCTGTGGCAGGCTTCCGACGAAGGCGGCCGGTGTACGTCCATTGTGGACCGAGCGCCGGTACGAAGCTGTTCGTGACACCGAAGGGGTGCGGGATGTCTTCCTCGTTCAACCGGCGGCGGCTCCTGCAGGTCACCGGAGCCGCGGCGGTCGCGTCCGCCGCGGGATACCAGTTCGGCGGCTCGCAGGCCCACGCGGCGATCACCCCGGTCCGGCCGGACCTCGGGGTGTCCGCGCACCCCTTTCAGCTCGGCGAGGTGCGGCTGACCGCGAGCCGGTGGCTCGACAACCAGAACCGCACCGTGAACTACCTGCGGTTCGTCGATGTCAACCGGTTGCTGTACAACTTCCGGGCCAACCACCGGCTCTCCACCAACGGTGCCGCGGCCAACGGTGGCTGGGACGCGCCGTCCTTCCCCTTCCGCACCCACATGCAGGGGCACTTCCTCTCCGCCTGGGCGCAGGTCTACGCCGTCACCGGGGACACCGTCTGCCGCGACAAGGCCGCCCACCTGGTGGCGGAGCTGGCCAAGTGCCAGGCCAACAACGGCGCCGCCGGGTTCAACACCGGGTACCTCTCCGGCTTCCCCGAGTCCGACTTCAGCGCGCTGGAGGCGCGGACGCTGACCAACGGCAACGTGCCGTACTACTGCATCCACAAGACCATGGCCGGTCTGCTCGACGTGTGGCGCCTCATGGAGAGCACGCAGGCGCGCGACGTGCTGCTGCGGCTGGCGGGGTGGGTCGACTGGCGCACCGGCAGGCTGACCGGCCAGCAGATGCAGACCATGCTGCAGACGGAGTTCGGCGGCATGAACGCCGTGCTGGCCGACCTGTACCAGCAGACCGGCGACACCCGCTGGCTCACCGCCGCCCAGCGGTTCGACCACGCCGCGGTGTTCACCCCGCTCGCGGCCAACCAGGACCAGCTCAACGGACTGCACGCCAACACCCAGGTGCCCAAGTGGATCGGCGCCGCGCGGGAGTACAAGGCCACCGGCACCACCCGCTACCGCGACATCGCCGCCAACGCCTGGAACACCTGCGTGAACGCGCACACCTACGTCATCGGCGGCAACAGCCAGGCCGAGCACTTCCGGCCACCCCACGCCATCGCCGGCTACCTCACCAAGGACACCTGCGAAAGCTGCAACACCTTCAACATGCTCAAGCTCACCCGCGAACTGTTCGCGCTCGACCCCACCCGGGCCCAGCTGTTCGACTACTACGAGCGGGCGTGGCTGAACCAGATGATCGGCCAGCAGAACCCGGCCGATCCCCACGGGCACGTCACCTACTTCACCTCACTCAACCCTGGCGGCCGCCGCGGCGTGGGCCCGGCGTGGGGCGGCGGCACGTGGAGCACCGACTACGACTCCTTCTGGTGCTGCCAGGGCACCGGCCTGGAGATGCACACCGCGCTGATGGACTCCGTCTACTTCTCCAGCGGCACCACGCTGATCGTGAACCTGTTCCTGCCGTCGGTGCTCACCTGGTCCCAGCGCGGGATCACGGTCACGCAGACCACGTCGTACCCGGTCGGCGACACCACGGACCTCCAGGTCACCGGCAACGTCGGCGGGACGTGGCCGATGCGCGTCCGCATCCCCGGCTGGACCACCGGGGCCACCATCAGCGTCAACGGCACGGTCCAGGACATCGCCACCACACCGGGCAGTTACGCCACCTTGACGCGCTCGTGGACCTCCGGCGACACGGTCACCGTGCGCCTGCCGATGCGGATCATCATGAGGCAGGCCAACGACAACCCGAACCTGGCCGCGATCACCTACGGCCCGGCGGTGCTGTCCGGGAACTACGGCAACGCCTCGCTCAGCTCCCCGCCGGTCCTGAACACCGCTTCGATCACCAAGACCGGCGCAAGCTCGCTCGCCTTCACCGCCACCGCGAACGGCTCCACCGTCAACCTCGGCCCCTTCCACGACGCCCACGGCCACAACTACAACGTCTACTGGAACACCGGCGGCCAGGGCGGTGGCACCTCCCGCCTCGTCAACGTGGGCAGCGGCCTGGTGCTGGGCATCCAGGACATGTCCACGGCCGACGGTGGCCGTGCGCTGCAGTGGCACGACTCGGGCACGGCGGACCACAACTGGGAGATCGTCGCCGACGGGAACGCGGTCCGCTTCCGCAACGCCCACAGCGGCAAGGTCCTCGGCGTGCGGGACATGTCCACCGCGGACAACGCGCACGTCCTGCAGTGGGCGGACAACGGCACCGCCGATCACCGGTGGACGCTGCTCGACCAGGGCGACGGAACGTACAAGATCCGCAACGCGAACAGCGGCAAGCTGCTCGGCATCGAGAACAACTCCACCGGCGCGGGCGCTTTCGCGGTCCAGGAGCCCGACAACGGAACCGCCGACAACCGGTGGCGCATCTCTGGCACCTAGCGGTTGCTCACGCGGCTCCCGTCGCGACGGCGAGTCCGCTGTTCTTCCAGGTGGTGCCCCGGCGCTCGTACTCGAACAGTTCCTCGACGGCGTGCGCGATCCGCGGCCCGAAGTCGCGTTCCAGCAGGTAGAGCGCGAGGTCGAGACCGGAGGTGACGCCGCCGGCCGTGACGAGGTCGCCGTCGTCGACGACGCGGGCTCGAACGGTGGTGACGCCGGTGGCCGCGAGGTCGTCGATGGCGAGGACGTGCGTGGTCACCGTGCGGCCCGCCAGCAACCCGGCCATGGCCAGCCCGAGCGACCCGCCGCAGACCGTCGCGACCGTGACGGCGGCGTTGTCCAGGCACGCGCGCAGCAATGGGGCCGCGGCACCGGCCGCGAATCGCGAGAGCAGCACGGGAATGGTGTCGACCTCGTCCGGATCGCCGTGGGACGGGCCGGACGCACCGGGCACCACGACGTAACCGGGAACGGCCGGGTCCAGGGCGGCGGTCGCGGTGAGCGTGATGCCGGGAGTGCCGGAGACGACGTCCCGAGGCCCCTCGGCGGACACGAGCTCGACGTCGAGCGCTCCGCCGAGGAACTCGCGCCCGGCGGACAGGACCTCGTACGGCGCGACGACGTCGAGCGGGTCGAAGCCGTCGAAGAGCACGAACTGGGCTCGCGGGTGGGACATGGGTGATCCTTTCGCCGGTGGTCACCGACCATCCTGCGCACTTCCGACGCCGCCGACCATTGGCTATCAAGACACAAGGCGCCTGTATCTCGCCACACGGCCCTGAGGGTACTTTCGGGGCATGTACACGGTTGTGGTGCTCGCACTCGACGACGTGATCGTGTTCGATCTGGCCACTCCGATCGAAACGCTCGGCCGCGTCCGGCTGCCGGACGGGCGCCCGGGGTACCGGATCGTCGTGGCCGGCCCGGAGCCGGTGGTCGACGCCGGTGCGGTGCGGATCGGCGTCGGTGCCGGGCTGGACGAAGTGGACCGGGCGGACCTGGTCGTCGTCCCCGGTCGCAACGACCCGGCCCGGCCGACGCCGCCCGCGGTCGGGGAAGCACTGCGGGCGGCGGTGGCCAGGGGCACGCGGGTGGCGTCGATCTGCGTCGGCGCGTTGATCCTCGCCGAGGCCGGTCTGCTCGACGGGCAGCGGGCGACCACGCACTGGCTCGCCACCGACGAACTCGCCCGCCGCCACCCGGCCGTCCACGTCGACGCGGACGCGTTGTTCACCGACAACGGGCAGATCCTGACGTCGGCGGGCGCGTCGGCCGGTCTCGACATGTGCCTGCACATCGTCGAACGCGACTACGGCGTCGCGGTCGCCGCGGACGCGGCCCGCCTGGCCGTCGCACCCCTCCAGCGCACCGGCGGGCAGGGCCAGTACATCCTCCGCAACCGCCCCACCTACCAGACCGCGACGCTGGAGAAAGCGCTGACCTGGATCGAGGAGAACGCCCACCGCCCGCTGACCCTCGCGGACATCGCGGCCGCGGCCGGTATGAGCAGCCGCACCCTCGCCCGGCGCTTCCACGCGGAAACCGGGCAGAGCCCGATCCAGTGGCTCACCGGCGTCCGCGTGCGGCACGCGCAGGAACTCCTCGAAATCACCGATCACACCGTCGACCGCATCGCGGCGCAGGTCGGCTTCCCGTCGCCGAGCAACTTCCGCGCCCAGTTCACCCAGACCGTGGGGGTCAACCCGGGCGCGTACCGGAAAACCTTCCGGCGCTCATCCCGATGACCCCGTACTCATCGCGGCTTCCTCGGCACGTGGAGCGCGTGGTACAGGTCGTATCGGGCCGACGGGCCCGCCAGCAGTGCCCGGCCGAGGAGTTCTTCGGCCCGCGCGAGGCGTTTGCGCAGGCCGTGCTCGGAGATCCCCAAGGCGATGGCGGCGGGGGCCGTGCGCAGGTCGTGCTGGAACCAGGTTCGCACGGTGGTCAGCAGCGTCCGCCGGTTGGCGGCGACCAGCGGGGCCAGCCGGACCTCGGCCCAGCGCCGGATTTCCGGACGGTCCAGCAGGGTGCTGATTTCGATCGCTTCGGTCGCCGCGGCGGGGTGCGGCCGCTCGTCGATGAGCTGCAACGCCAGGTGGAGCTCGGCTTGGGTGCTGAACCGGGTGAGATCGCGGCGCAGCTCGGCGCCGATGCGCCGCAGGCGCGAGGACAGCGTGTTGCGGTGGATCTTCAGTTGCGCTGCCGCTTTGGCGCCGAAGTCGAGCCACGACAGCAGCGTGGCCAGGAGTTCGAAGGCGTCGGGGTCCTGGGAACGAGCGGGCCGGTAGGCCATCAGCGGCGCGAGCGTGCTCGCCGCCCATGCCTGCCCGGCGTGGCCCAGTAGTTCGCCCAGTTCGCTGCTCGGCGAGAACCGGGCGTACCGCTCCGGCCGGTGGCGGGCGACCGACAACGCGTGGAACGCCTGTTTGTACCCGACCGGGATGTCCCGCAGTGCCACCCGCAGCCCGATGCCCATCCGGGCTTGGGGAACCGTCTCGGTCAGTTCCTGGATCAGGCTTGGTGGTGCCGAAGTGGCGCGGCTTTCGTCTTCACCACCGGGTTCGGCCGGGGCGAGCACGATGATGTGTCCACTGTAGACCGGGCACGGCACCACCCAGGCGGCTTCGCCGAACAGGTCGCGACACCGCGGGGAAAGCCGGCCGCGGGAGTCCGGGGTGCCCGCGATCACGTAGACCCGGGCGAGATCGGGCAGCGGTGGCCGGAGGACCGCCGCGGTCCGGCGGGCACCGGACAGGTGCCCGACCATGAGCAGGTGCAGCACCGCTTCGCGCATCGCCGCGTCGGCGGTGTCGAGGCGTTCGGCCCGCCCCTCGGCGATCGCCGTGCGCCAGCACAGCCAGAGCGGATCGACCGCGGCGGCGAGCAGACTCCGGTGTTCCGAGGTCAGCGGGGTCCGGGACGCGACGACCAGCACCGGCCGCTCAGGTGGTGAGCCCACCGGCAAGACCGCGATGTGCTGCCCGTCCGCGTGTACGGCAGCGGCACCTGCGTGCCCGGCGCGCACTCGGGAGATGTCTTCGCCGACCATGCCGAGAAGTCTTCCGGCGTCCGGCGGAACCGCGACCGCCTGTCCTTCGTGCGGACCCGCGAGCACGACCTCTCCGGTGCACCACTGGGCCAGCAGCTCCAGCACGCGCCGCACGCCGTCCGGGCCGGTCGCCTGCTGGCACAGCAGTCGCAGTTGGTCGTGATGACGGCTCGTGTTCGTCGGCATGGGCTCGCTCGACATCCCGGGCAGCTCCTCAGTGCCCCTGGGTCGGACGGCACAACCGGGCTGGCGCAGCGGAAAGTGACCGGATGCCTGCTGCACTGTGCACACCGACACTGGGGCGGCTCGCTTTCGCAGTCTAGCGTTCCCGGTTGTGGGTGACCGGCCCGCGAGGGGTGACTGGCACACGCTCTACCGGACGCTACGGCGAAAAGGGGAACGATGACCGTCAGGCTGACCGTGCCGGACACCGTGAAGCCGGACGTGAGGGCCGCGGTGGACCCGACGACAGAAGAGGCGGGAAGCCGGGGCGATGGACCACGCGGTGGAGGGTCGTACGGAGTTCCGGGTGCTGGGGCCGGTGGAAGTCCGTGTCGGCGATCGTGTCAGCGTGGTGTCCGGCCGGATGCAGCGGACGCTGCTCGGCACGCTGCTCGCCCGGTCCAACCAGCTCGTGACGGTGGACACGCTGACCGACGCGCTGTGGGAAGGCAGCCGTGATCCACGAACCGTGCGGAAACTCCAGGTGCACGTGCACCGGTTGCGCGGTGTGCTCGACGATCCCGACCGGCTTTCGTTCAACGCGGTCGGCTACGAGCTGCGTGCGACAGCGGACGAGGTGGACGCCGGTCGGTTCGACGCACTGCTCGGCACCGGATTGGCGGCAGTGAGCCACGAGCCGCAGCAGGCCATCGGCTCACTGCGTGCCGCACTGGCACTGTGGCGCGGTACTCCGTTCGCGGACCTGGAGGCGAGGCCGCTGACCGACTGGAGCCGTCGGCTCCTCGAACAACGGCTCACCGCGACGGAAGCGCTCTACCAAGCCCAGCTGAACGCGGGCCTGCACGAAGCGATCCTCGGCGAACTCACCGACTTCCTGGCCGGGCACCCGCTTCGAGAACGAGCGCACCTACTGCTGATGACCGCGCTGTACCACGCGGGCCGCCGAGCCGAAGCACTCGACGTCTACCGGCGGGCCCGGCACACGCTCGTGGGCGAACTCGGACTCGAGCCCGGCTACGAGTTGCGCGAACTGCACCGCAGGGTGCTGGACGGCGTCCCTCCCGCACGGCCCGGATTCCGGGAGGTACCCGGCCGGCTCCCGGCCGACGTGCACGGCTTCGTCGGCAGGCAGGAGGAGCTGAACGAGCTGGACGGTCTCGTGCCGGACGAGGTGCCGGTGACGATCTCGGTGGTGACCGGCACGGCCGGGGTGGGCAAAACCGCACTGGCCGTGCGATGGGCGCACCGGGCGCGGGACAGGTTCCCCGGCGGGGAGCTCTACGTCGACCTGCGCGGCTACGGGCCCGACACCCTCGTCTCCCCTTCGGACGCGCTCGCCGGCATCCTGCGCGCGCTCGGCGTCGAAAGCGCGGCCATCCCCGAAGCTCTCGCCGAGCGCGCGGCCCGCTTCCGGTCCTTGGTGGACGGACGGAGGATGCTGCTCCTGCTCGACAACGCGCGCACCGCCGAGCAGGTACGGCCGCTGCTGCCGGGAGCCCCCTCCTGCTTCACCGTGGTGACCAGCCGCGAATCGCTGACCGGCCTGGTCGCCCGCGACGGCGCGCACCGGATCAGGCTGCACCGGCTGCCGCCCGCCGACGCGGTCTCCCTGGTCCGCGGGGTGCTCGGTTCCCGTGCCGACGCCCAGCTCGCGGCTGTCGGCATACTGGTCGAACGGTGCGCCCGCTTGCCGCTGGCGCTGCGCATCGCCGCCGAGCAGATGCGGTCACAGCCGGACAGGGCCGTCTGCGAACTCGGTGACGAGCTCATCGAGCGGCAGCACGCCTTGGACCTGCTCGATGTCGACGGAGATCCGCACACGGCGGTGCGTGCGGTGTTCTCCTGGTCCTATTGCCGGCTCGAACCCGCCGTGGCCCGGGTCTTCCGGCTCCTCGGGGTGCACCCCGGGCAGGACATCGATGCCCACGCGGCCGCCGCGATGACCCGAGCCGGGTTGCGGGACACCGGCCGGGCGCTGGACGTGCTGGTCCGCGCCCACCTGGTCGACCGAACCCACGCTCGCCGGTACGAGCCGCACGACCTGCTGCGTGCCTACGCCGCCGAACTCGCCGAAGCCACCGACCACCCGGACGAGCGCGCTGACGCGCTGGCCGGGCTGCGTGGCTACTACCTCGCTGCCGCCGCCGCGGCGATGAACACCATGGCCCCGAACGAATTCGCCTCGCCCGCGACCGCGGTGCCGGTGTTCGACAGCTACGATTCCGCGTTCAGCTGGCTGAACGACGAGCGCGCCAACCTCCTCGCCGTCACCCAGCACGCCGACGCCGAATACGTCGTCGCGATGTCGCAGACCATTTGGCGCTACCTCAGTTCCGGTAAGTACCACGACGACGCGATCAGCCTGCACACCCACGCGCTGCACGCCTGCCGGCAACTCGGCGACCTGCCCGCCCAGGCCGACACGCACCGGGTACTCGCCGGAGCCCTTTTCCGAGTCGGGCTCATCTCGGAAGCCGTCGACCAACTCGAACAGGCGATCAAGCTCTACGAAAAGCTCGGGGATCGGTCGTTGCAAGCAGCGACACCCCTCATTGACCCTTCTCAGACTGGCAGAAATCGCAACTCCGGGTCCGCTATCGGTCGTTCAGCGGCAGGCTGGTGAAGGTCTGGTCCTGCCAGATCAGCCGTGAGGTGTCTTCGGGGTAGGCGACGACGGTCGATCGGGTGTCGAAGAGGTGCGTCAGGCGTTGGTGCTCGTCGTAGGCGGGCCAGCCGGGGTCGCCGTGGGTGGCGAAGGTGGTCCAGGCGGCGCGCATGTGGGTGGACAGCGCTTCTGCTTCGGTGAGGGCGTCGTCGCCGATCAGCATGGCGGGCTGGCCGCTGCCCAGGTTGCCGAACACCAGCGGCACATCGAGGCCGTGGCAGGCGCCGAGGACACCACCCATGCCCGGGGCGGGCCAGGTCAGCTCGTAGACGTGGGCACGCCCACCGGCCGCGATTTGCGCTTGGGCCAGGTGGAGCGTGGGCATGCGGAACAACCAGTCCGAGTTGACCAACTCGTACAGTTCGTCCGGGCCCGCATCCGGGAAACTGTCGCGGTAGCGGCGGGCGCCGTCCGGGGCGAGGGCTTCGAGGGCTGTTGCCGCCTGCTCGGCTGTCACCTGTCCGAGCAGGCCGTCCAGGGCGGTGAACAGCCGCTGTTCGTCGCGGGTGTGGCCGACGAGCAGGTCGATGTCCCTGGCGGCACCGTCGGCCAAGGCCTGCCACGGGGTGACCGGCAGGACCTCACCGTCGACGACGGGTGAGAACGGGATCGTTCGGTGCGCGGCCTGCCCCCAGCGCTCCGACCACCGGCCGATCTTGGCGGTGACCGCGTTCCCGGCGGCGGGCAGCCGAGCCGGATCCACTGTGGACAGCTCGGCGACCGTGGGCCGCAGTCCCAGTTCGGCGGCGCAGGCGGTGGCGATGTCGGCGGCGAGTGCCGGGGAGAAGAAGGTGCCTGGCACGCTCTGCGCGACGGCCCGGCGGAAGAGCCCCGCCGCACGCGGCATCGCCAGCAGAGCGGCGACCGAACCGCCGCCCGCCGACTGGCCGAAGACCGTGACCCGGCCGGGGTCGCCGCCGAAGGCCCGGATGTTGTCGCGCACCCATTCCAGGGCGGCGACCTGGTCGAGCAGCCCGCGGTTGGCGGGCGCGCCTTCGAGCTGCGCGAAGCCCTCGATGCCCACGCGGTAGTTGAACGTCACCACCACGACGCCGCCGTCCCGCGCGAGGCGGCCGCCGTCGTACTCCGGGAGGCCCGACATACCGATCGCGTAGGCACCGCCCTGGATCCACACCATAACGGGCAGCCCCGCGCCCCGGCCGGGATCCGGTGAGAAGACGTTGACCGTCAGCCAGTCACCACTCGTCGTGTCCTGCGACAGCGCGTCCATGCCGAACGCACCGGCCTGCGGGGGCGGCGGGCCGTACGCCACGGCTTCCCGCACCCCGTCCCAGCCTCGGACCGGCCGCGGGGCGGCGAACCGCAGCGCGCCGACCGGCGGCTCGGCGAACGGGATGCCGCGGAAGACCACCACGCCCGCCTCCCGGCTGCCACGTACGATCCCTGCCGCCGCACGCACCTCAAGCTGGGAAAGGCCGGTCATCACGACTTCCTCTCTGAGTGGGCTGAACGCGAGGGATCCTCCTCGCCACCCCAGGGCGGGGCCAGTCATTTACCGATGGCCGGGATCAGACTGGACGGGACGCCGCCGGGGAGGCCATGCAGCATGTCGGTGATCAGCATCATCACGGCCGTCCACAGTGGAGGCTCCCGCTACCTTCGAGACGCCTACGAGTCACTGGTCAAGCAGGAACTTCCCTCGGATTGGGACTGGCAATGGTGCCTCCAGGAGGACGGAGACACCGGCGAACCACTGGCCACGCTCCCCGCTGATCCGCACGCTCGACGCGGACGACACCCTGTTGCCCGGCGCCCTCCAGCGGGACATCAGCGCACTGGAGCGAGTCGCCTGGTGCACCTCCGCCTGCCTCGACCTGCTCCCCGACGGGACAACGAAACCAGGACCGTACGACCCGGAGGACGGGCCGGTGGAGAGGGGGCGCTTCTACCGTGAGCACGGTCGGCAACGCCTTTCCGTGCAGGCGGTGACATTCGCCGCGCACACCGATCTCGTGTGGGCGGTGGGTGGCTGGCCCGCCCTCACCGGCGCCGAAACGGACGGTCTGCTGCTCGCTGCCGAAGCCGTCTCGAAGGGGTGGTTCATCGCTGAGCCGAGCCTCCTGTACCGCAAGCACGACACCCAGACGACGGCCTCAAGCCGCTACTGGCACAACGCCGAATCAGCCGCGCGCTCCGCCGCCGTCCGTCGCCGTGCGGACGCGCTGCGGCAAGCAGGCTGGGCTTGGGCACCACCGCACGGATGACTGAGTCCGGCGAGACGACATCGAAACCCGGGACTCGCGGTGCTACGGCACTTTCCGGCAGGCGATCTCCGTGGCCACCGGCGGAAGCCGCGATCCCGATCAGCGGGATCAGCCGAAGAGGCGGCGCTGGATTTCGTGCCGGTAGTCCTCGAGGGTGTTGTCCAGGTGGGTGGCCGTCGCCTGGGCGGCGGTGTCCGGGTCGCCATCCTTGATCGCCCGCAGGATCGCGGCGTGTTCCTGGATGGCTTCCCGCGCGTGCCCGCCGACCGCGCCGTGCATGCCGATGATGTTGGACTGGTGTTGCAGACGGCGGGCCTCGCGCACCGCGGCGACCAGGAACTGGTTGTGCGAGGCGGCCGCGATCGCGAGGTGGAATTCTTCGTCGCCGCGGTCGAACAGGGCCGCCTCGCCGGTCACGTGGCCCTGCCGGCAGGTTTCGGCCGCTGCCGCGATCGTCCGCAGTTCGGCGGGCGTGGCGTGCGTCGCGGCGAGGCGGCTGGCCGCGGTTTCCTGGACCCGCCGGAATTCGAACAGCATGTAGACGTGGTCGAGGTCGGTCGGCAGGAAGAACCCGCCCCAGCGCGACGAACCGAGCATGCCTTCGTCATCGGCGACGTAGAGGCCACGCCCCTTCTGGGCCCGCACGCGCCCGATGGCCGACAGGATCTTCACCGCCTCGCGCACCATGCTCCGGCTGGTGCCCAGCCGGGCGGCCAGCTCGTTCTCGGTCGGCATCCGATCCCCCGGCCGCAGTTCCGACTCGGCGATCAGGCGCAGGATCCGCTCGGCCACCAGCTCGTAGCCGGGCCGGTACGCGTCCTCGGTCGCGGTCACGGCCTGGTTTCCTTCATCGCGGGTCACCCCGGAAGCGTACGGCCGGCTCCTCCCGCGACGCCGGAGGATCCAGGAGAACGCGGCGGATGAGTACGATTCATTCCCCGGTTGGGCCTTGACTGCCTGAGCACCGAGCAGGCTATGGTGAGTCTTCCGGCGAAACCGCTCCCCGAAGATGAGCAGTACACATGCTCCCGGCACCAGCAGCCGCCCACACCTGGATCTTGTCCACCGCGGGGAGCCGTCCGCCGTCCATGGGAGCGCTCCCACTCATCCCCGACCGAGACCGGAGTACCGATGAGATTGTTCGCAGCGGCCACGCTCATCGCGGCCTGCCTGGTCCTGCCGGTGGTCGGCGCGCCCGCCCCGGCTTCGGCGCACGCGGTGAACCCGGCCGACTTCCAGCAGGTCGAACTGGCCAGGGGCGTCGCGGAGGTGGGCGAGCCGATGTCGCTGGCCGTGCTGCCGGACCGCTCGGTGCTGCACACCGCGCGCGGCGGCGTGCTGCGCCGCACCACCGCCGACGGGGTCACCAGCGTGGTCGGCACGCTGCCGGTCTACTCGCACGACGAGGAGGGCCTGCAGGGCGTCGGGGTGGACCCGGGCTTCCCCGGGAACCGGTTCGTCTACCTGTTCTACGCGCCACCGTTGTCCACCCCGGGCGGTGACGCCCCGGAGAACGGGACGGACTTCTCCGCGTGGAACGGGGTCAACCGGTTGTCCCGCTTCACCCTCAACGCCGACTTCACGCTGAACACCGCCAGCCAGGTGACCGTGCTCGACGTGCCGACCACCCGGGGCATGTGCTGCCACGTCGGCGGGGACATCGACTTCGACGCGGCGGGCAACCTCTATCTGTCCACCGGCGACGACTCGAACCCGTTCGCCTCGGACGGGTACACCCCGATCGACGAGCGTGCCAACCGCAATCCGGCCTACGACGCCCAGCGCAGCGCCGCCAACACCAACGACCTGCGTGGCAAGGTGCTGCGCATCAAGGTGAACGCCAACGGGTCGTACTCGATCCCGTCCGGCAACCTGTTCGCACCCGGCACCGCCGGGACGCGGCCGGAAATCTACGCGATGGGCCTTCGCAACCCGTTCCGCTTCGGCGTGGACAAGGCGACCGGCGCGATCTACCTCGGCGACTACGGCCCGGACGCGGGGACGGCGAGCAACGGCCGCGGCCCCGCGGGACAGGTGGAGTTCAACCGGATCACCTCGGCGGGCAACTACGGCTGGCCCTACTGCACCGGCAAGAACACCACCGCGGAGACCTATGTGGACTACACCTTCCCGAGCGGCCCGTCCGGGAACCGGTTCACCTGCGCCGCACCGGTCAACAACTCACCCCGCAACACCGGGCTGACCACCCTGCCCGCCGCGCGCCCGGCGTGGATCAACTACGACAACTGCTCGTTCGCGGCGTTCGGCTGCGGGTCCGAGTCGCCCATGGGCGGTTCGGTGTACCGCTACGACGCGGCGAACCCGTCGTCGGTCAAGTTCCCGGCCGCGCTGGACGGGCACGTCTTCGCCGCCGAGTTCGGCAGGCGGTGGCTGAAGGTGATCGACGTCAACGCCGACGGGTCGGCGGGGCAGATCAACGACTTCCCCTGGAAGGGCACCCAGGTGATGGACACCGCCTTCGGCCCGGACGGCGCCCTGTACGTGCTCGACTACGGCACCGGCTGGGGCAGCGGCAACGCCGACTCCGCGCTCTACCGCATCGAATACAACCCGGCGGGCAACCAGGCCCCGACCGCGCGAGCGGGCGCCAACCGCACGTCCGGCCTCGCGCCGCTCACGGTCAACTTCTCGTCCGCGGGCTCCTCGGACCCCGAAGGCGGCGCGCTCACCTACCGGTGGAACTTCGGTGACGGCAGCACGTCCTCCGCGGCCAACCCGAGCCACACCTACACCGGCAACGGCCAGCGCACCGCCACCCTCACGGTGACCGACGCGGGTGGCCGCACCGCCACCGCCAACGTGATCATCACGGTCGGCAACACCGCGCCCACGGTCATCCTGAACACCCCGCCCAACGGCACCCTGTTCGGCTTCGGCGACGCCGTCCCGTACACGATCACCGCGTCCGACCCCGAGGACGGCACGATCGACTGCACGCGGGTCAAGCTGACCTACATCCTGGGCCACGACGACCACGGCCACGAGATCACCTCGCGCACCGGGTGCTCGGGAACGCTGCCGATCCCGGCGGACGGCGAGCACGACACGGCGGCGAACCTGTTCGCGGTGTTCGACGCCGAGTACACCGATTCCGGCGCCAACGGCCAGCCGTCGCTGACCACGCACACGCAGCACACCCTGCAACCCCGGCACCGCCAGGCCGAACACCGCGCCACCCAGTCGGGCACGGGGCTGTTCGACAAGGCCGCCGCCGAGGGTGGCCGGACCGTCGGCGACATCCACAACGGCGACTGGATCGCCTTCCAGCCCTACGCGTTCGGCGGGGAAACCCAGTTCACCGCGCGGGTTTCGTCCGGCGGGTCCGGCGGCACGCTGTCCGTGCGGACCGGCTCGCCGACCGGCCCGGTGCTCGGCTCGGCCGCGGTCCCGGTGACCGGCGGCTGGGACACCTTCAGCGAGGTCTCCACCGCACTGACCGGGGTCCCGGCCGGGACCACCACGCTGTACCTGACCTTCTCCGGCGGCAGCGGCTTCCTGTTCGATGTGGACGCCTTCTCCTTCGGTGCCCCGGCCGGTGGTGGCGCCTCGCGGCTCACCGGAGTCGGCGGCAAGTGCGCCGACGTCAACGGCGGCAGCTCCGCCGACGGCACGAAGGTCCAGCTGTGGACCTGCAACGGCGGCGTGAACCAGCAGTGGACGGCCAACGGGAGCACGCTGCGTGCGCTCGGCAAATGCCTGACGGCGACCGACAGCACGCAAGTGCAGTTGTGGGCCTGCACCGGCTCCGCCGCGCAGAACTGGTCCACGCAACCGGACGGCACCCTCCGCACCGGCACCCGGTGCCTGGACGCCTCCGGCGCCGGTACCGCCGACGGCACCCCCCTGATCACCTGGGACTGCACCGGTGCCGCCAACCAGAAGTGGACGCTGACCCCGGAGGTAAGGCGATGAAGTACTGCCGCGCGGCCGTCGCCGCACTCGCCGTCCTGGCGTTCAGCCCCGCCCCACCGGCCGGGGCGGCCGACGCACCGTACGACGTGCTGGTGTTCTCCAAGACCACCGGCTTCCGGCACGACTCCATCCCCGCCGGGCAGCAGCTGATCCGGGACCTGGGCGCGGCCAACAGCTTCACCGTGACCACCACCGAGGATTCGGCGCGGTTCACCACCGCCAACCTGGCCCAGTACGAAACCGTGGTGTTCCTCAACACCACCGGGGACGTGCTGAACTCGGGCCAGCAGAGCGCGTTCGAGTCCTACATCCGGGGCGGTGGCGGGTACGTCGGCATCCACGCGGCCGCCGACACCGAGTACGACTGGCCGTTCTACGGCGAACTGGCCGGTACCTACTTCGCCTCGCACCCGGCCATCCAGCAGGCCACCGTCCGGGTGGAGAACCGGGCGCACCAGGCCACCCAGCACCTCGGCCCGGCGTGGGTGCGCACCGACGAGTGGTACGACTTCCGGTCCACCGTCCGGCCGACCGCCCGCGTACTGGCCACTTTGGACGAATCGACGTACTCCGGCGGCAAGATGGGCGCCGACCACCCGCACACCTGGTGCAAGACCGTCCAGAGTGGACGTTCGTTCTACACCGGCGCCGGGCACACCCAGTCGAGCTACGCCGAGGCGGGTTTCCGGTCGCTGGTGCTCGGCGGCATCCGGTACGCGGCAGGCCGGACCAAGGCGGACTGCCGCCCGGAGAACGGCTACACCACCCTGTACAACGGCTCTACCACGGGCTGGTCCCAGTCCGGCCCTGGTGGCTTCACCAACGTCGACGGCACGCTGTCCTCGTCCGGCGGGCTGGGCATGCTCTGGTACAGCACCAAGGAGTTCCGCGCGTATTCGCTGAAACTGGACTGGCGGGTGGCCGGTGACGACAACTCCGGTGTGGTCATCGGCTTCCCGCCCGGCTCCGATCCGAACGCCTCACTCGGCCAGGGGCACGAGATCCAGATCGACGCGACGGACTCGCCGGACCGGGCCACCGGCGCGATCTACGGCTTCCAGGCACCGGACCTCGCCGCCCGCGACGCCGCGCTCAACCCGCCGGGCGAGTGGAACACCTTCGAGGTGCTGGTGGAGGGCGAGCGCGCGCAGGTGTTCCTCAACGGCACCAGGATCAACGACTTCACCAACACCGATCCGGTCCGGTCGCTGACCTCCGGGCACATCGGCATCCAGAACCACGGCACCGGCGACGACGTGTCCTTCCGCAACATCAGGATCAAGGAGTCGAGCGGCGCCGGTGCGATCGTGGGCGCGGGCGGCAAGTGCGCCGACGTCAGCGGCGGCAGTTCGGCCGATGGCACCAAGGTCCAGCTCTGGAGCTGCACCGGCGGCACGAACCAGCAATGGACCCGGGATGGCGGTACCTGGCGCACACTGGGCAAGTGCCTGAGCGTCGCGGGCAGCACCGATGGCAGCCCCGTCCAGTTGTCGGCGTGCAACGGCGGTGGTGCGCAGACCTGGTCCGCGCAGTCCGACGGCACCCTCCGCTCCGGCGGCAAGTGCCTCGACGCCAATGGCGGTAGCACCGCGGACGGCACCCAGCTCATCATCTGGACGTGCCACGGCGGCACCAACCAACGCTGGACCCTGCCCTGACCCCGAGTGAAACGGACGAGGAGCGAGCAACAATGGCCCGAGTGCTGATCCTGACCGGCGACGCCGCCGAGGAACTCGATTCGATGTACCCGGTCTTCCGGCTGCGCGAGGGCGGGCACGAGGCGATCGTGGCCGCGCCCACCACCCGCCCGGTGAAGCTGGTCGTGCACGACTTCGAGCCCGGCTGGGACGCCTACACCGAGAAGCCCGGCCACCAGCTGCCCGTGGACCTGGCCTTCAGCGAGGTGGACCCGGCGGAGTACGACGCCGTCGTGATCCCCGGCGGGCGGGCGCCGGAGTACATCCGGACCGACCCGGACGTGGCCCGGATCGTCACGCACTTCTTCGACCGCGGCCTCCCCGTCGGCACCATCTGCCACGGCGCCCAGGTCCCCGCCGCACTGGGCCTGCTGCGCGGCCGCACCACCGCGGCCTTCCCACCCCTGAAAGCCGACGTGGAACAGGCAGGCGGCACCTTCGCCGACGCCCCCGACGTCGTGGACGGCGCCATGGTCTCCTGCCGAGGCTGGCCCGACCTCCCCGAATGGTCACGGGCCTTCATGCAAATCCTGGAAAAGTCGGCGGGATAGCGCCGGCACGCAACACGAATGTGGCTTTGGGGGCCGATTCCGCCCCCAAAGCCACATTCGTGTCCATCCGCCGAAGCCGCCACCACGAGCACAACCGGCGGCCGGGCACCACAACCGAGCAGCCACCCACTTTCCCCTCCCCACCCCGATCCACCGCCAAAAACACGGCGGGGAGACCGATGTCAAGGCATCTTTCCCGCCTTGACATCGGTCTCCCCGCCGTCGTCACACTAAAAAATCGGGGTGGAGCACCAACCTAGAACTGCGTGAAGAACTTCCACACCTCCCCCGCCGTCCACGTCTGCCAGCCTTCGCAGCCGCACCCGTCGATGGGCGCCGGGGTGTGGCCGCCGTCGAACGCGGCCCACACGACCGGGTATCCCGGCTGGCAGACGGAGTACGCGGTGACGCGGTGGCTGCGGCTGCCCTGCGCCGGCTCGGGTGGGTTCTGGGGCGTGCAGCCGTTGTTCTTCACGAACCGGTCGCGCAGCGCCCGTCCCTGCGAGATGTTGAGCACGGTGTCGCCCAGGCCGTGGATGCCCAGGTAGGCGATGGGCTGGGTACCACCGGAGCAGCCGCTCAGCTGGGCGCCCGAGAAGACCGCGACCGCGCGGAAGACGTTCGCCCTGGCGCACGCGAGCGCGTTGCTCATCCCGCCGCCGTAGCTGAAGCCCAGTGCGAACCGCTGCGCCGTGTCGACGCAGAGCGCCGCTTCGAGCTGCTTGATCATGTCGTCGGTGAAGGTCACGTCCTCACCGCCGGAGTTGGCCCAGCCGTTGCTGATCCCCTGCGGCGCGACGAAGATCGCGCTGTTGTTCGCCAGCCGCTGCTGGCCGTAGTAGGCCCAGTTCGCGCCGTCGGTGCCGCCGGAGTTGACGTCGTTCGCGGTGCCGCCCCACCAGTGGTAGCCGAAGATCAGCCGGTAGGCGCGGTTCCGGTCGTAGCCGTCGGGCAGCTTGAGGAGGTAGTTGCGGCTCTTGCCGCCGCTTTGGATCGTGTGGTTGCCGTTCGCCAGCGTCGGCGCCTTCCCGCACCCGGCGGAGGCCGCTGCCGTGCCCACCTCCGCGGGCGCGTCAGCCGTGGCCGGGGTGCTCGTGGCCAGGACGAGCAGTGCCGCGACCGCGGCCGAGCCGAGCCAGGATTTGTGTTTCACCATCACAACTCCCTGTGGTTGTCCGTACCTTGCTGCGTGGTGGCGTGGTAGGTGTGGCCCGCCTGTCCGGCGAACTCGATCAAATCGGCTTCGGGCTTCGACGGCTGGATCTCGCCGCCGGTCGTCTGGTCGAGGAGCCGGTACGAGCCGGTGAACAGGCGGCTGCGCACCCGGATGGGTCCGGCCCGGTCCGGGGTGACGGTCAGCGCGCTCGGCTTGCCGCCGCTCCACACCGCGCCGACCGTGCGGCCACCGCGCCCGCGCAGGCCCGTGACGCTCCCCGCGGGCCACGCGGACGGCAGCGCGGGCAGCACGTGCAGCTCACCGTTGTGGCTGTGCAGCAGCATTTCGGCGATCCCGGAGGTCGCACCGAAGTTGCCGTCGATCTGGAACGGCGGGTGCAGGTCGAACAGGTTGGGCGCCAGCCGCTCCGGCGTCACCAGCAGGCGCAGAAGGTCGTGCGCCCGGCCGCCCTCCTCCATGCGCGCCCAGAAATTGATCTTCCAGGCGAGCGACCAGCCGGTACCGGCGTCGCCGCGCAGTTCCAGGGTCCGGCGGGCGGCCGTGTACAGCTGCGGTGTGCCGCGCCGGGTGATCTGGTTGCCCGGGTGCAGGCCGTACAGGTGCGAGATGTGCCGGTGCCCCGGCTCGACTTCCACCCAGTCGTGCAGCCATTCCTGGATGTTGCCACGCGAACCGATCTTCATCGGCGCCAGTTTCTGTCTGGCCGCCCGGACCTGGTCGCGGAAGCCGGGGTCCGCCCCGAGCACGTCGGCGGCGGCAGCGCAGCCGTCGAAGAGGTCGCGCAGGATCTGCATGTCCATCGCCGGCCCCGCGCACACGCTCGCGTTGGCGTGGTGGAGGGCTTCCGGCGAGTTCGACGGATTGGTGACCAGATGGCCCTGGCCGGGTTCGGGCACCAGGGTGTCGAGGAAGAACTGCGCCGCGCCCTTCATCGCCGGGTAGTTCCGCTGGAGGGACCCGAGGTCGCCGGTGAACCGGTAGTGGTCCCAGATCAGGGTGGCGAGCCAGGCACCGCCGGTTTGCCACATGCCCCACACCGCGCCGTCGACGACCGAGGATCCCCGCCAGCCGTCGGTGTTGTGGTGGGTGACCCAGCCGCGGGCGCCGTACTGCGTGCTCGCGGTGCGGCCGCCGGTGACGGTGAGGTCGCCGATCATCCGGAATACCGGTTCGAGGCACTCGGCGAGGTTCGTGGTGCCGGCGGGCCAGTAGTTCATCGGCAGGTTGGCGTTCAGGGTGTACTTCGACTCCCAAGCCGGGTTCAGCTGGTCGTTCCAGATGCCCTGCAGGTTCGCCGGCTGGGTGCCCGGCCGCGAAGAAGAGATGAGCAGGTAGCGGCCGTACTGGAAGAGCAGGGTGGAGAACTGCGGGTCGTCGGCGTGCTGGTGCTGGGCGATCCGGGCGTCGGTCGGCTGGTCGGCCGCGGCCGTGCGGCCGAGGTCGAGGGTGACCCGGCCGAACAACGCCTGGTAGTCGGCCACGTGCCTGCCGCGGAGCACGTCGTACGCCACGCCCTTCGCCGCATTCAGGCGGGACTGGGCGAGTCCCCGGTAGTCGCCGTTCACGGTCCGGTAGTCGACGTAGCTGGTGCCGATCGAGATCAGCAGAGTCACGCTGTTCGCGTTCGACACCCGGAGCGTGCCGCCGGAACTGCTGGTGGTCCCGCCCTCGGCCACGGCACTGGCCAGCGCGAGGAACCGGACCGAACCGGCTATTCCCCGCATGTCACCGGAAACGCCGTCCAGCGCGGTCGTGAAGCTGTCCGGAGTGGACACCGTCGCGCGCTGCGGGCTGCTGAACGCCGCGGTGAACGTCACCGAGCCGGGTGTCTCCGCGGTCAGGCGCAGGACGATCACCTGGTCCGGGGCGCTCGCGAACACCTCACGCCGGTACCGCACCCCGTTCGCGGTGTAGGTGACGACCGTCGTGGCGGTGGTCAGGTCGAGCAGGCGCTCGTACCCCGAGACGCTCGCCCCTTGCAGGGTGAGCTTGAGGTCGCCGACCGGCTGGTAGGCCAGCTGACCGGCGGGCTTGCCGAGCATGGCCTGGTTGATACGGTCCTGCGCCTGCGTCCACTGACCGGCGAACACGAGCTGCCGGATCTGCGCGAGCGCCCCCGCGCCCTGCGGGTTGTCGTAGTTGTGCGGACCACCCGCCCAGACCGTGTCCTCGTTGAGCTGCAACCGTTCCGTGTCGGTGTTGCCGAACACCATGGCGCCGAGGCGGCCGTTGCCGATGGGCAGCGCTCGCAGCCAATCTCCGCCGGCGGGCTCGTCGTACCACAGCGCCAGGTCGCCCGCCGAGGGCGCGGCCGAGCCGGGCCGGGTGGTCCACCCGGCGGGGACCAACGCGGCCCCGGCGCCGAGCTTCATCACCTGCCTTCGCGTCAGATGCGGCATCCCGGCGCCTCCGCTCGTCCCGGGCTCACTGGGCGGCCCACCGCTGGTTGGTCCCGCCGGTGCAGGTCCACAGCTGCACCGGCGCGCCGTTCGCCGTCGCGGAACCGCCGACCTCCAGGCACAGTCCGGACTGGACGTTGGTGATGGTGCCGTCCGCGTTGCGGTTCCACTGCTGGTTGGCGCCGCCGTGGCAGGTCCAGATGATCGCCGCCGTGCCGTTGGCGGTGCCGTTGCCCGAGGCGTCCAGGCAGCGCCGCGAGTCTCCGGAGTAGACGGTCAGCTCCTTCGCGGAGGTGTGGGTCCACTGCTGGTTCGCGCCGGTCCAGCAGTCCCAGATCTGCGACTGCGTGCCCGCCGTGGTGGTCTGGTTCGGTACGTCCAGGCACTTGTTCGCCGCCACCGCGCGCAGCACGCCACCACCGCCGCCCCCACCGCCGTTGAGCGCGTCGAGCACCGCCTGGTACGCCTGCTTCTTCTGGTAGTTGTTGTCGAACAGCAGCGGGGTGTCCTGGGCCCGCCAGCTGTACCGGTCGGTGATGCCCCAAGTGGTGATGCCGGTGCAGCGGGTGACGGCCATGCAGGCCTGGGTCACCTGCCGGTACACGTTGGCCTGACCGGAACCCGAGCCGCCGACGTCCAGCTCGGTGATCTGCACATCGACGCCGAGGTCGGAGAAGCGCCGCAGGTTCGCCTCGTAGCTGCTCAGGTTGGAGTTCGATCCGAGGTGGCTCTGCATGCCGACGCAGTCGATCGGCACGCCGCGGTTGCGGAAGTCGACGACCATGTTGTAGATCGCGGTGCTTTTGGCGTTGACGCCGTCGGTGTTGTAGTCGTTGTAGCAGAGCTTGGCGCCCGGGTCGGCGGTGCGGGCGGCGCGGAAGGCCTCCTCGATGTAGCCGTTGCCGAGGCGCTGCTGGAAGATGGACTGGCGGCGGCTGCCGTTCTCCTCGAACGCCTCGTTGACCACGTCCCACGAGTGGATCTTGCCGCGCCAGTGGCCTGCCACGCCGTTGATGTGGCCGACCATCGCCTGGCGCAGGTCGTTCCCGGCCAGGTTCTCCACCCAGCCCGGGTACTGGGCGTGCCAGACCAGGGCGTGGCCGCGCACGCTCATCCCGCGGCTGGCGGCGTAGTTGACGATCTGGTCGCCGCCGCCGAAGGTGAACTGGTTGCGGTTGGGCTCGGTGGCGTCCCACTTCATCGCGTTCTCGGCCACGAGGCTGTTGAACTCCCGGTTCAGCGTGGCCGAGTACGAGGCGTCGCCGAGGAGGTTGGGGACGACGGCGGCGCCGAAGTAGCGCCCGCTCTGGGCCGCCGCGGCGCCGAGTGTGTCGGCGGCGTGCGCCGTCCCGGCGGGCAGCACCACGACTGCCGCCGCCGTCGTCAGCGCGAAGACAGCCGATCGGAGACGGCCGCGCCACCGCGGGGATGAACTGCTGGTCATGATGGTCCTCACTTCGTCGTCGAAGGGTGGTCCCCCGCGGTGGCGGCCGCTTTGTCTCAGCAGGTGGAGTTGGTCTGGGTCAGCAGGCCCATCCGCCAGGGCAGGCGGATGTACTCACCACTCGAGCCCGGTGCCATTCCTTGGTAGAGGTAGTGCAGCTTGCAGGGGTTGATGGTCAGGGTCTGGTCGTTGCCGGCCCGGATGAGTTCGCCGTGGCTGATGTCGTTGGTCCAGACGCCGTTGGGGAAGCTGACGTTGTTGCGCCCGGCGAAGGGCTTGCTTTCCGAGGCGGCGTGCGGGGTCCAGGTTCCGGTGAGGCTGTTGGAGGTGAACGAACGGAAGTAGCGTCCGCCGGATCCGATCGCTTCCTGGATCAGCAGGTATTGGTTGGCTCCCGCGACCTTGTAGACGTTGGTCGCTTCGAACAGGGCGAACTTGGAATCGGAGAGCACGATCTGCGTGTTGCCGAATCCGTTGGGGAAGTTGGCCATGCTGGTCTGCGCGCGGTAGATGTGACCGTTGTCGTCGCTGAAGAACAGGTAGCAGTTCGCCGAATCGCAGATCACCCAGAAGTCGATCCAGGTGCCGTCGCCCTTGTTCTGGGTGACGATCGGGGGTTCCTGGGCGATGAAGGTGCGCGGTGCGGACCACGAGCGCGGGTCGGCGGGGTTGGTGCTGGTCGAGTAGGTCGGGGGCGCGGTCTGGTAGACCAGGTACCAGAGGTTCTGCGGGGCGAAGTGGAACAGCTGGGGTGCCGCGCGGTAGCCGGGGCCGATCGCCGAGGCGGTGTCGAGGTAGGTGTGGGGTGCCGAGGCGGCCTGGGACCAGTCGCTGAAGTTGTAGTTCACCAGTCCCCAGCCGGACGGGCTGGCGGTGGTCGCGTAGACCACCCACTGGTTGTTGTGCCGGATGACGGTGAAGTCCTTGACCGCCAGTGCGCCGGGGTGCTGGGCGTCCGGTTTCGGACCGGCGAGCACCCCGCTGGAGGACCACTGGAACGAGGAGGGCAGCACACCTTGTCCTGGATCGCTGGTGACGGGAACGAGTTGCCACTGCTGGTTGGTGCCGCCGTGGTCGGTGTACTGGACGACCCGGCCGCCGTCGGCGGTGGCGCCGTTCTGGACCTCCACGGCCTTGCCGCTGTTGCGGTTGAGCAGCCGGACGTGGCCGTCCGGGGAGTCGGCCAGCCGGAACTGCTGGTTCGTGGTGTTGTTGTCGGCCCACTGCACGATGTTCGCGCCGTCGGCGGTGGAGAGGTTGTACACGTCGAGCACCTTGCCGGAGTGCCGCGCCTTGAGCCGGTAGTAGCCGCCACCGGAGTCGACGAACTGGAACTGCTGGTTGCTCCCGTCCGCACGGCTCCACTGGTGCAGCTGCGCACCGTCCGCTGTGGACACACCGGACACGTCGAGCACCTTGCCGCTGTTGCGGTTGACCAGCACGTACCACGCACCCGGGTCCACCGTGGCCGCCTGCGCGACGGGTGCGCCGAACCCCGCGGGCAGCACCGCCGCCAGCACCGCCACCGCGGCGAACACCGAGGGCCGCCACCTCCGTCTGGCCTTGCCCATGCCGAACATGTACTCCTCCTTCACTTGGCCACCAGGGGCACTACGGGGTGGCGAGTTCGAACCGCTGCACCGTCACCGCGCCGCCGAGCGCCTGGGTGGCGTGGTTGAACACGGCGAACCGGTAACCCATGAAGAACGTCCAGTTGTTGTTCAGCGTGAACCCGGGGCCGAACGGGACGAAGTTCACCCCGTCGGTGCTGTAGGAGAACCGCGCCTGCCTGCCCGCACCCGGCCGGATGTCGGCGTTGGCGCGCAACCAGATCCGGGTTCCGGCGAAGTCCGCGCCCGCGACCTCGGTGCCGGTGTTGGTGGTGTTCCAGTTGGCGTCCATGGTCAGGTTGTTCACCATCACCACCCGGTTCCGCCCGCCGTCGCGTTTGATCCCGAGCCAGGCGGAGGAATCCCGGAGCATGGCCAGGCCGGTGCGGTCCCCGTCGCGCATCGCGGACAGGTCGAGCGCGACCGTCGCCGTCGAACTGGGCCCCTGGATGCGGTGGGTCAGGGTGTTGCGCGCCGAATAGAGATCATTGGTCACGGTGGCGGTCTGCAACCGCAGGCCGTTGCCCACGGCGTACTTCGTGGTGTCCGGGTTGTGGTTCCACTCCCACTGCGGCCCCAGCGTGGAGCCCGTGAAGGTGTCCACGCCGATCATCGGCTTGACCGGGCGGGGCGTCAGGTTCGGGAACGGGTAGCTGGCACCCCACCTGCCGTTCACCGTCTGCACCTGGGGCCAGCCGTCCGAGGTCCAGGTGACCGGGGCGAGCGCGGGGACGCGGCCCCCGGGGTAGGCGTCGACGAAGGCCAGGTAGTACCACTGGCCGTTCTGGGTCTGCACCAGCCCGCCCTGGTGCGGCACTCCCCCGCCCTGGATCGGCCCCGGCAGGTCCAGCAGCACCTGCCGGAGCGTGTACGGCCCGAAGGGGTTGTCGGCCTTGAGGATGTACTGCCCGTTCGCCGGGCGGGTGAGGAAGATGTAGTACTTGCCGTCACGCTTGTAGAAGCGGGCGCCTTCCAGCGTGCCGATGTTCGACGGGGTGGTGAACACCTGCTGGGAGCGCACCTCGCTCTTCCCGTCCGGCGACAGCTCCGCGACGCTGATGTTCGTGTTGCCGTAGGCGACGTACATCTTGTCGTTGTCGTCGATCAGCATGCCCGCGTCGTAGTAGCACTTGTTGATCGTGGCGTGCCGCTGCCACGGGCCTTCCACCGTCGACGCGGTGTAGAGGTGGGTGTTGGCGAAGTCGACGCACCCACCCCAGTAGAAGGTGTTGTTGCTCTTGCGGTGGTTGAACATCGACGCCCAGATCCCGCGCACGTAACCGCGGCCGCCGCTCAGGTCGTACTTCGCGCCGAAGTCCAGCTTCGGCACCGAATGCCCGGCGAACTCCCAGTTCACCAGGTCGTACGACCGCAGGACCGGCGCGCCCGGCGAATAGTGCATGGTGGACGCCGAGTAGTAGTAGGCGTCGTTCACCCTGATGATGTCGATGTCCGCGAAGTCCTGCCACAACACCGGATTGCTGAAAGTGGCCTGCGCCCGCACGCTTTCCGCTGGTGCCGCGTGCACCAGCCCGGCGGCGGCGACCAGCACCGCGGCCACTGTCCACAGTCGACGGAGCATCACAACTCCTTTCCCATCGGACCGCTCAGCTGCGGATCCATCGCTGGTTGGCCTGCCCGTTGCAGGTCCACAGGAGCACGGCCGTCCCGTTCGCCGTACCCGCTCCGCTGACGTCCAGGCAGAGGCCCGAACCGGTGTTCGTGATGGCGCCGTTCGCCCCGAGGGTCCACTTCTGGTTGGCCTGGCCGTTGCACGGCCAGATGACCACCCGGGTCCCGGCGGTGGTGCCCTGGTCGTAGGCATCGAGGCACTTGTCGCCGAAGACGCGGATCTCGCCACCCGCCCAGGTCGTCCACAGCTGGTTCGCGGCGGTGTGGCAGTCCCAGACCAGCGCGCCCGTCCCGGCCGCGGTCGAGGAGTTGTCGACGTCGAGGCAGCGCCCCGATCCGTCACCGCGCAGGCGGGAGGTCGTGCCGGTCAGTGGCGCACCGCCGGTGACCCGGTAGGCCGCCACCCCGTGGGCCGGCACGCTCGCCGTGATCTGTCCCGCGGTGCTCGAGGTGGCCCCGGTCCACAGGTCGGTCAGCGTGAACGACCCGCCGGACAGGCCTGCCTGGGCCGCGGTGGTGCTGATCGTGGCGGTACCGCCGCCGCGGTTGAACAATCCCACCGCGACCGAACCGTCCGACAGCGGTTTGGCGAAGATCTCGACGTCACCGTCGTCCCGCACCCGCCGCCCGCCCGCGCCGAGGGCGTCCTGGTTGACCGCCAGCAGCCGCGGATTGCGCAGGACCGCGGAAACCTCGGCGGACATGGTGCGGATGTCGTTGCCCGCCATCAGCGGCGCGGCCATCAGCGCCCACAACGCGAAGTGCGACCGCGACTCGGTCAGCGTGAGCCCGGGGCGGCCGACCACCAGCATGTCCGGGTCGTTCCAGTGCCCCGGCCCGGCCTGGGCCGCCAGCGGCGCGTTCACGTCGACGACGTTGCCCACACCCATCGGGTAGCTGTTGGTGTTGCCGTTCTGCCAGATGTCCAGCAGGTCCTCGGTGGTCCGCCACAGGTCGGCGACCTGGCCCCAGTCGTAGGTGGACCCGGTGATCGCGTGGAAGCTGTTCGGGTTGATGCTGTAGACGATCGGGCGCCCGGTCGCCCGCACCGCGTCCCGCATCAGCGTGAACCGGGCGACCTGTTCGTCACGGGTGCCCTCCGGGGAGCACCAGTCGTACTTCAGGTAGTCCACCCCCCACGACGCGAACGTGGTGGCGTCCTGGACCTCGTGGCCCGCGCTGCCCGTCGAGCCGGGGTGCGTGCCGACGCGCTGGGCACAGGTGCGCTCGGTCGGCACCTGGTAGATCCCGAACTTCAGGCCACGGCTGTGGATGTAGTCGCCCAGCGCCTTCATCCCGCTCGGGAACTTCGCCGGGTGCGCCCGCAGGTTGCCCTGCGCGTCCCGGTTCGGGTCGAACCAGCAGTCGTCCACCACCACGTACCGGTAGCCCGCGTCACGCATGCCGGAGTCGGCCATCGCGTCCGCCGCCTGCCGGACCGCCGCCTCGGTGACCCCGCACCCGAAGCTGTTCCAGCTGTTCCACCCCAGCGGGGGTGTCACCGCCGGGCTGCCGGGTGCGGCTTCGGCCACCGGCTGGTGTGCCGGGGAAAACCCCACGGACAACGCCATCGCCAGTGCCATCGCGGCGGCGAACAGGCGTACCAGGCACGTGCTGGGTCGCGCGGGCATCGTTGCCCCTTCCCTCGCGTGAACGGAATCAGGAGATCTGCCACGGGCGAACGCTTCACGCCCCAGATCGATGGGGTTCCAGCCAGCCGGAGGTCGTGATGTGAACGCTAACATGTCCGCCAGGACAGGAACAAGCCGTAATTTCGGGCGATCTTGCGAAAGTTTCGGAGCGCAGCGTTAGCGCGAACATCGTGGTACTGCAACGGATCCACGATCATGCACGTAGGCATGTAATCCATTGTGGATTCGGCAGCCGGGCGGCGATGGTGGCCCGGCGGAAGGCAGTTCCGTACCTCGGCATCACACAACTCCCTTGTTGCGGTGACGGCGAACGAGTCGTTTGTATCCGACTCATTCCTCTGAGGTGGCGGCCCGCCCTACACCATACCTCCCGACGATGCGCGGTCGTCAAGGGAGAACTCCCGCGACGAGCCCACCTCAGCGCGGATAAGTCTGATCCATCCGGTTGACCCGCTTGTCGATGAGTTGCTCATATGGTCCACTGGTGACCGCAGCGCTTCCTCGCTGTCCTGGCCAGTCGCACGGCGTCGAGCACCTCCCCCACGTAAGGAGATCCCGTGTTCGCGTCCTCGTCTTCCGTGGTGCGCAGACCCCTACCGGCCGTCCTCGTGGCACTGACCGCCGCGATGGTCGTGGTGGCCCCGATTCCGGCTGCCTCGGCGGCCGAGACCACCCTCCACGCCGCACCGTCCGGAACCGGCATCGCTTGCACCGCAGCCGATCCGTGCTCCCTGCCCGCCGCGCGGGCCGCGGTGCGGTCCCGGGTCGGTTCGATGTCCGGCGACCTCGTCGTGGAGCTGGCCGACGGGGTGTACCGGCTCTCCGAACCGTTGCGGCTGACCGCCGCGGACTCCGGCAACCACGGGCACCGCGTCGTGTGGCGGGCAGCGCCGTCGGCCCGCCCGGTGTTCACCGGCGCCCGCGCGGTCACCGGCTGGACGCTCGCCGACGCCGGGAAGAACATCTGGCGCGCGGACGTCGGCGCCGGGATCGACACCCGGCAGTTGTACGTCGACGGAGCGATCGCCACCCGCGCGCGGACGCGGGTGAACCGGTCCGACTTCACCTTCACCAGCTCCGGCATGAGTTTCTCCAGCCCGGGGTTGGGTTATCTGAACACCCTGGCCGACCAGGACCGGGTCGAAGTGGAGAGCGTCAACTCGTTCACCGACCGATACTCGCCCGTGCGCGCCATCAACGGGAACTTCATCACCATGCGGCAACCCGCCTGGAACAACAACACCTTCGGCTACGACACGCTCGCCGCCCCGCACCGGGCCGGGCCGTTCTACCTGGCCAACGCGTACGAGTTCCTCGACAGCCCCGGCGAGTGGTACCTCGACCCCGGCTCCGGCACTTTGTACTTTGTCCCGCCGGCCGCACAAGAGCTGGAAAAAACCAGCGTCGAACTCCCGGTGCTCCAGTCCTTGGTCAGCGTCGGCGGCACCTACGACGCGCCCGCGCACGACATCACCTTCAGCGGGATCACCTTCACCGGCACGAGCTGGCTCGGCCCCAGCGGGGGCCAGGGGTACGCCGACCAGCAGACCGGGGCCTACCTCGCGGGCGGCTGGAACTGGCCTGCCGACCGGCTGACGTCCTGTCAGAACGGCTGCCCGCAGTTCGAAGCGGCCCGGCCGCACTGGCACCAGATGCCCGCCGCCGTGCAGGTTTCCGCCGCCGAGCGCATCACCTTCGGCGATTCCGAGTTCGTCAACCTGGGACAGACGGCGATCGGCATCGGCAACGACGCCAACGCCCACACCAGCGGCGTCGGCCTCGGCGCGCGTGACATCACGATCACCCGGTCCGAGATCGCCCGCAGCTCCGCGGGCGGCATCGTGGTCGGCGGCGTCCGCGCCGACGCGCACCACCCGGGCGACCAGCGGATGGTCAACCGGAACATCAGCATCGGCGACAACCGCATCCACGACCTCGGCGTGGACTACCGGGGCAGCGTCTCGGTGCTGACCACCTACGTCACGACGACCGACGTGTCGCACAACGAGGTCTACAACCTGCCGTACACCGGCATGTCGATCGGCTACGGCTGGGGCAGCAACGACGCCGGTGGCAGCGACCACTACGCCAAGCGCGGGCTCTACAACCACCAGCCGCGGTACTCGACACCGACCACCGCGTCGGGCAACCGGCTCACCGGCAACCACATCCACGACGTCATGCAGCAGATGAACGACGGCGGCTGCATCTACACGCTGGCGTGGAACCCGGGAGCGCAGATCAGCGGCAACCACTGCGCGCGGACGAACGGCCACTTCGGCGTCTACTTCGACGAGGGTTCGAAGTACTACACCGTCACCGGCAACGTCTTCTCCGCCACCGGAACCTGGGCCACGGCCAACTACTGGGGCGGGGAGAACATGGGCAACTGGACCCTCACCGGCAACTGGTCGGCCAACGGCAGCACCAACGTGTCCCATGGGGACCGCGGCAACGTCGTCCACAGCAACGTGACCGTCAGCGGGGGCGCCTGGCCGCCCGGCGCCCAGGCCGTGATCGCGAACGCCGGGCCCCGGAGCGGCACCCAGTGGAGCCCGCGATGAAGCGGTGGGCGGCCGTGCTGGTCGCGGCACTGACGCTGGCGGGCTGCGGGAGCGCCTCGGGACCGGACTCGGCGTCCGGCGGCGGTGAACAGAAACTCGTGGTCTGGGACTGGAAGTCGGGCGACCCCGCCGCGGCGGCCTACCTCGAGAAAGCCAAGGCCGACTTCGCGGCCAAGCGTCCCGGCGTCTCCGTCGAATTCGTGGCGCAGCCGTTCGACCAGTACTACACCCTGCTCGGCGCGGCCATCCAGGCGGGCAGGGGGCCGGACGTCATGCTGTTCAACGGCGGTGGCAGGCTCCGCGACCGGGTGGACGCGCTCGTGCCGCTGGATCCCTACGTCACCGCGGATCGCGACCGGCTCGCGGGCTGGGAAGCGTTCGGGGAGAACGGGAAGACCTACGCCTCGCCGGTCACGCTGCAGGGTCATCCGATCTACGTCAACCGCAAGCTCTACCGGGACGCGGGCCTCGATCCGGACAACGTGCCCGCGACCTGGGACGAGTTCGTCAACGCGTGCACCACGATCAAGGACAGGACCGGAGCCCGGTGCCTCGCGCTCGGCAACAAGGAAGGCGCGGGCATCCAGTTCTTCCTGTCCGGCCTGGGTTCCGGCGCGCTGACCGGCCAGGAGTACGGCGACTGGATCACCGGGAAACGGGACTGGGCCGCCCCGAACGTGAAGCGGATCTTCGAACTGTGGACGGAAGCCGACCGCGCGGGCCTCAACACCGAGGGTCCCAATTCGACGGCGATGTTCAACGACTCCTTCGCGAAGTTCCAGTCCGGGGAGGCGGCCCACGTCATCGGGCTGATGTCGGACGTTGGACACTGGAAGGAATTCGGTGAATTCCTTGACCCCGGCGACATCGGGGTGATGCGGGCGCCGGTCATCACCCCCGGTGCGGCACCGAGCCTGCCGTACGACGGTGGCATCGGCTACGCGGTCGCCCGGTGGACCCCGGATCCCGCGCTCGCCGCCGATCTCGTCCGTGCTCTGTCCTCGAAGGACGCCTTGGCGGTGTTCCACGCCGACGCGGGCGCGATCGCCGCGGACACCTCCATCGACGTGTCGGCGGCCGGTCCGGTCGCCTCCCGCGTCGTCTCCGGGATCGCGGGCGGACGGCCCGCCCTGCACGTGGCGCTTTCGTCGGCAACCCTGGACCTGCTGGGAAGGCTGTCGCAGCAACTGTTGAGCGGCTCGGTCACCGTCGACGAGGCGCTGTCGCAGCTGGCCGCTTCGGATCGAGACGGCTGACCCGGTGCCGCCGGTCACCCGCCGCCTGAGCGCGGAACGCCTCGCGCCCTACGCACTGGTGGCGCCGGCCGTGCTGGTCGTGGTCGCGTTGCGGCTGTACCCGCTGGCGCTCGGCGTCAACTTCTCCTTCACCGGGGACGCGGAACTCGACGGAAGGACCGTGGGACTGGACAACTACGCGACCCTTTTCGACGACCCGCTCTTCCTCGGCGCACTGCGGAACGTGGGCTTGCTGGTGTTGTTGCTACCGGTGGCGGTCGCGATCCCCGGGCTGCTCGCGACCTTCATCTACCTGCGCGTGCCGGGACACCGGCTCTTCCGCGGCGTCTACTTCTTCCCCGCGGTGCTGTCGCCGGTGATCGCCGGGGCGATCTTCACCCTGCTGCTGGCCTTCGATGGTCCGGCCAACTCCCTGCTCGGCACCTTCGGCCTCGGCCCGGTCGACTGGCTCGGTGATCCGGACGTCGCGCTCTTCGCGGTCGTCGGCGTGCACGTCTGGGCGACCTTCGGGATGGCACTGGTGGTGTTCCTCGCCGGGTTCGCCACGCTGGACCCGTCGCTGCTCGACGCCGCGCGGATCGACGGCGCCGCGCTGCCGCGGCTCGTCCGGCACGTGATCGTCCCCGGCCTGACCCGCACCATCCAGTTCGTCTTCGTGACCACCATGATCGGGCTGCTGACCTCGATGTTCGGGCTGCTCTACGTGATGACCGGCGGCGGGCCGGGAGGCGCGACCTACCTGCCGGAGTACTACATCTGGATCCAGCAGGGCCAACTGGACCGCCCGGCACTCGCCTCGGCCGCGTCCACCGTGCTCTTCCTCGTCATGGTGGTGGTGGGCCTGCTCCAGATCGGCGTGCTCCGCCGGTCCGGCCGGGTGGACTGATGCGCGCCCGGTGGCTGGCCGCCATCCCGATGGCCGCGCTCGCCCTGGTGACGATCTACCCGCTGGTGTTCACCACGAACGTCGCGCTGAAGACCCGGCACGAATACGTCCTCGACCGCTTCTCCCCCGCCGATTCCCCGCGACCGGACAACCTCGCCACCGCCTGGGCCAGCGTGGGCATGGGCAGCTATTTCGCCACCTCGCTCATCGTCGTGACGTGCGCGGTGGCGCTGCTGCTGTGGCTCGGCTCGATGGCGGGCTTCGCGCTGGGCAGCCTGCGCTTCCGCGGTTCGCGGGTGCTCTACCTCGGCTGCCTCGCGGCGTTGTTCATCCCGTTCCAGGTCATCATGGTCCCGCTGGCCCGGACGATGACCACCCTGGGCCTGATCGACACGCGCCCCGGTCTGGTCCTCGCCTACGTCGCGCAGTTCCTCCCGTTCACGATCTTCCTGATGGCGAGCTACTACGCGCACGTCCCGGCCGAGATCGTCGACGCGGCCAGGATCGACGGCAACACGCTGTTCGGCGTCTACCGGCGGATCATGCTGCCGATCGGTACCCCGGCCCTGCTCTCGGCCGGCATCCTGGACGCGTTGTTCTGCTGGAACGACGTGCTCATCGCGTTGCTGCTGATGCCATCGGCCGAAAACCGCACCCTGATGGTCGGGGTCACTTCGCTGCGCGGGCAGTACTCCGACGACATCCCGGCCTTCGCCGCCGGTGTCCTCATCGCCGCCGTGCCCGTGCTGATCGTCTACCTGTTCTTCCAGCGCCACATCGCCGAAGGCGTCGCCGCCGGTTCCACGAAGGGCTGACCATGCGGATCACCGGATTCCGAACGCTGCAGACGGTCCAGGAATGGGGGCGGCCGGTCGGGGACGCCAACGGCGTCTTCGCCGACGGGCGCATCCCCGTGCCGATCATCCTGGTGGACACCGACGAGGGGATCACCGGTGTCGGTCTCGGGCCGCACGCCGATGCCGGTGCGGTCTTCGCCGCCCTCGACGGCGAGGACCCGCGCGGGGTCACCGCCCTCTACGACCGCATGCTGCGGCAGCGGTTCAAGACCGGGCACGCGGGAGCGGTGTTCGGCACCATCGGCGCGTTCGACACCGCGTTGTGGGACATCAAGGCCCAGGCCGCCGGGGAGCCGCTTTGGCGGTTGCTGGGCGGTCGCGACCGGCGGGTGCCCGCGTACGCCTCGGGCCTGGACATCGGCCTCACCGACGCCGAACTCGTGGCGGTGTACCAGGACTACGCCGAGCACGGCCTGCGCGCGGCCAAGCTCAAGGGCGGCCTGGACGTCGACCGGGACCGCCACCGGCTGACGCTGGTCCGCGAGGTGCTGGCCGGTGCCGCGCGGGGACCGCGGCCCGTCCTGATGCTCGACGCGAACGAGTCCTGGTCACGCAAGCAGGCCGTCCGCCACGTCTGCGAACTCGAACGCACCCTGGACCTCACCTGGGTGGAGGAGCCGGTCCGGCGCTGGGACGCCGACGGACTGGCCGCCGTCGGCCGGGGGATCCGGGCGGCGGTGGCCAGTGGGGAGAACCTCTCCGGGCTCGAACAGTTCCGCCCGCTGCTCGCCGCGGGAGCGATCGACATCGTGCAGACGAGCGCGATCTGGGGCATCACCCACTTCCTGCGCGTGGCCACCCTGGCCCACGCGCACGAACTGCCGGTCAGCCCCGTCGGGAACACGCCCATCGGCCTGCTGCACGCCGCCACCTCGGCACCGAACCACCTGGCCGCCGAACTGCAGGACCTCCTGCCACCCCAAGGCGTCTTCGTCGACGCGCACGTCGAAGACGGCCACTTCGTCCTCGGCGACTCGCCGGGTATCGGCATCCGGATCGACGAGGACCTCATCCGGGCCCGGCCGGGCGTGGCAGCCCGCGGCGGGCCGAACGTACGACCGGAATGGGCCGGGCGGCGCCTGCTCCCCGTGCCGGACGGCATGCCCGCACCCCGGCACCGCACCGGCGTGGTCCGGCCGCTGCCACTGCGCCAGGCGGACGGGAAGTGAGCACCGGCGGCTTCGTCTCATCCAGTACGACATCGGGCAGATTATTGACGGCCGTCACGGAGCTGCATATCTTCGCGGTGAGCGGCGATCCCCCGGCTGGAGGTCGATGATGACGAAACTCAGAACGGTGCTCGCGACGCTGATCAGCATCCTGCTGGTCGCCGGCATGGGCAGTGCGCCCCCGGCGTCCGCCGCGTCACTGGTGGAGGTGACGAACTTCGGCGCCAACCCGGGCGGGATGCGCATGCACCTCTACGTGCCCGATTCCCACCCGGCCAACCCCGCGATCGTGGTCGCCATGCACGGCTGCGGCGGCTCGGGCCCCGGCTTCCACTCGAGCAGCGAATTCGCCTCGCTGGCCGACCAGAAGGGCTTCCTGGTCATCTACCCGAGCGCCCAGCAACAGGCCGGGTTCGGGAAGTGCTTCGACACCTGGTCCGACGCTTCCAAACACCGCGGTGGCGGCAGCGACCCGGTCTCGATCGCCTCGATGGTGACCTACGCGCAGCAGAAGCACGGCGGTGACCCGCAGCGCGTCTTCGCCACCGGCTCCTCCTCCGGCGGCATGATGACCAACCACCTGCTCGCCCTCTACCCGGACGTGTTCAAGGCGGGCGCGGCTTTCATGGGCGTGCCGTTCAACTGCTTCGCCAACGCCGCCGACTTCCCGCCGGGGGCGAGCAAGTGCACCGGCGGGAGCATGAACCGGACCCCGCAGCAGTGGGGAGACGCCGTCCGGCAGGCCTACCCCGGCTACACCGGTCCCCGGCCGAGGATGCAGTTGTGGCACGGCACCGCCGACACCCTGGTGCCGTATTCGTTGCTGCAGGAGGAAATCGAGCAGTGGACCAACGTGTTCGGGCTGAGCCAGACGCCGACGTCGGCCGACACGCCCCAGCCGAACTGGAACCGCCGCCAGTACGCGGACACCGCGGGCACCGTCCAGGTCGAGGCCTACAGCATCCAGGGCGCCGGGCACAGCCTGCCGTCGAGCGGCATGGCCGCGCGCGCACTCGCCTTCTTCGGCATCGGCTGACCCGGTCACCTCCGTCCACATCGGACCGCTGAGTCAGGCAGTCCGATGTGGACGGAGCACGGGCAGCACGATGTCGTCGACCACGTGGCGGATGAACGCCTTGTCCACCGGGTCGCCGAGCATCAGGGTGCGGAAGAAGACCAGTGCCGGGCCCAGGTACCAGATCGTGTCCAGTGAGGCGTCCTCGTCGAACTCGCCGCGGCGGCGGCCCCGTTCGAAGACCAGCGTCATCATCTCCCGGCGGGCGGCGATGAACCCGGTGCGCATGGCCTCGGCGAGCTCGGGGCTGCGCCGGAGTTCGCCGATCAGCCCGATCATCACGTCACCGAGCCGGTCGAGTTCGAGCATCAGCCCGTCGAGCACGGCCACCAGGTCGTCACGCAGCGAGCCGGTGTCCGGCGGGTCCGGGATGTGCTCGACCGCCTGGGTGAAGGCCGCCACCACCAGCGCCGCCTTGTTCGGCCAGCGCCGGTAGACGGTGGCCTTGCTGGCTCGCGCGCGGGCGACCACGGCGTCGATGGTCAGCCGGTCGTAGCCGGTCTCGCGCAGGACGTCGAGGGTCGCGGCCAGCAGCTCGTCCTGCCGAGCCTGCCCGCCCCGCAGCCGGGCCGTGGACATGGCGGGAATGCTACGTGACACGAACGGTACGGTACCGTACCGTACTCTTCACGAGCTGGATCCAGCGAAAGGCAAGGTGCTCGCCATGTCGGCCTTTTCCCCGCACAACGTCGATTTCGACGCGGTCTACCAGGGCAAACCCGTCGCCGAGGGCGCCGGGGTGGCGTTCGACCTGGCCCCATGGGACATCGGCGAGCCCCAGCCCGCGGTGGTCGGACTGGAGCGTGACGGCCAGTTCCACGGCGAGGTCCTGGATGTCGGCTGCGGCCTCGGCGAGAACGCGGCGTTCCTCGCGGCCCGCGGCCACCGGGTCACCGGCGTCGACGGTTCGGCGACCGGTCTGGAGGAAGCCGCCCGGCGAGCCCGCGCACGCGGCGCCGAGGTCGCGTTCGTGCGTTCCGACGCGACCTCGCTCACCGAACTCGGCGACCGGCGGTTCGACTCCGTACTGGACAGCGCGCTGTACCACTGCCTCGACGACGACCAGCGGCAGCGCTACGCGGCCGCCCTGCACCGGGTCACCGTGCCGGGCGGGCAGCTCAACCTGCTGTGCTTCGCCGACCTCGACGAAGGCGTGCGGTTCCCGATGGCCGTCGGCCAGGACAACCTGCACGCCAACCTGGGCACGCACTGGGACATCGCGGACATCCGGCGGGAGTCCTACACGACTTCACTGACCGTGGACGCGTTCGCCCGCCTCGGCACGCAGACCATGGCCGACCTCGGCTTCGGCATCGACGCGGGCCGGGCCCGGTGTGACGACCGGGGCCGGGTCCTCGGGCCTGTCTGGCAGGTGCGCGCGAAGCGGCGCGCGTAAGCCACCAGCTCTCCGGCACCAGTGACTGGGCGGGAAGGGTGTCGCCCGGCCACATGGCGGGCCCCGATGGTGCTGCTTACCGTTCGGGAGCGTCCATCCGCGCCCCGGAGGGTGAAATGAGAAAAGTCGTGTTCGGGCTCGTGCCGATCCTGGTGCTGGCCTCCTTGGTGCCGGTGGCCCACGCGCGCCCGTCGCCCCCGCGGTGCGCGGAACTGGCCGGCACGCCGATCCCCGCGTCGGTGCTCGGGTTGCCGACCACGGGCGGGAAGGTCACCTCGGCGCAGCCGGTACCCGGGGGCGGCACGGGCGGGTACTGCCGGGTGGCGGCCGCGATCCGGCCGGTCGATCCGGCGGCCCCGGAGATCCGGTTCGAAGTGGGCCTGCCTGCCGGGTGGAACGGCAAGGCGCTGATGTTCGGCGGCGGCGGGTACGACGGCACGATCCCCGACATCGCGGGCGATGTGCCGTTCGCCCCCGCCGGCGGACCGGTGCCGCTGGCCCGCGGGTACGCCACGTTCGCCGGTGACTCCGGCCACCAGGCGGCGCCGGACTTCGTCCCGGCCAGGTCGCTCGACGGCTCGTTCGCCACCAACGACGAGGCGCTGCGCAACTTCGCCGGTGACGCCCTCAAGAAGACCCGTGACGCGGCCATGTTCGTCATCGCCCGGCACTACTCCGGGGCGCGGCCGGTGCACAGCTACATCGCCGGTGGTTCCAGCGGCGGCCGTGAGGCGCTGGCGGTCGCCCAGCGCTGGCCTCGCGACTTCGACGGCGTCATCTCGGCGTACCCGGCGTGGAACGCGGCGAGCCTGGACCTGTTCTTCGGCCACGAGGCGCGGGTGCTGTCCCGGCCGGGCGCGTTCCCCTCCCCCGCCAAGCAGGCGATGCTGTACCAGGCCGTGATCCAGGCGTGCGACGGCGACGACGGGTTGCGCGACGGGGTCATCTCCGACGAGGCGGGCTGCGACTTCGACCCCCGCGCGATCCGTTGCCCCGAGGGGGTCGACACCGGTGACACCTGCCTCTCGGACGCGCAGATCCAGGCCGTCGAGGCGCTGTCGTCACCGCTGAGGTGGGAACATCGGCTCGCCGGCGGGGAAACCGGGTACCCGGGCTTCCCGTTCCTGTCCGGCGCGGACATGACCACGGCACTGCTGGGGCTGGGCACCCACGCCCCCGCCCACCCGATGCCCAAGACCAGCGGGTACGGCGTCCAGTTCTGGGACCAGTGGGTCAGGTACTTCGTCACCCGGGACCCGGCGTACGACCCGCTCGCCCTCGATCCGGTCCGGCCGGGGCGGTGGCAGCGGCGCGTCAGCGAACTGTCGGCGCTGCAGGACGTCAACGACCCGGATCTGCGGCCGTTCGCCCGGGCCGGCGGGAAGTTGCTCCTGGTGCACGGCACCGCGGACGAACTGGTCAGCCATCGGTCCACACAGGACTACTTCGCCCGGGTGGAGCGGACGATGGGCCAGGGCCCGGTGCGGCGCTTCGCCCGGTTCTACCTCGTGCCGGGAGCCAACCACGTGAACGTGACCCCGGCGTTCGCGGCGGGCTGGGACTCGCTCACCGCGCTGGAGCGCTGGGTGGAGCACCACCAGGCGCCGGTGCGCCCGGTGGTCACCGACAAGAACGCCGCGCGGACCCGCCCCCTGTGCGAGTCGCCCGCCTGGCCGCGTTATCTCGGGGCCGGCGATCCGGCCTCCGCTCGCAGCTTCACCTGTACCCGCGTCAGCGTGGCTGCGCCCGGCTGATCCGCAGCAGGCGCAACGCGATCTGGATCTCCAGCAGCCGCGCGGGTTCGCGCCACGACTCGCCGAGCAGGCTGCTGATCCTGGCCAGGCGCTGCGCGACGGTGTTGACGTGCAAGCACAGATCCTGGGCGGTGTTGGTGACGCTCTGGCCCGTTCGGCAGAAGACGTCGAGGGTCTGCACGAGGTCGGTACCGCGGGCCTCGTCGTAGTCGAGCAGCGTGCCGAGTTCGGCGTGGATGAACGAGCCGATGTCCGCCTTGCCCGCGAACAGCATGCCCACCGAACCCAGTGCGGCCGCGTCGGTGGCCTCGCCGACCCGGTCCAGTGCCAGCAGGGCGTGCAGGCACCGCGCGGCTTCCCGGTGGGCGCCGGCGATGGCGGTGCCGCGGGCGGCCTGACCCGCGCCCGCGGTCACCGGCCGGGACCCCGCCCTGGAGAGCTCGCGCACCGCGTCGCGGGCCGCGCCTGCCGGGTCGGTGCCCGGCAGCAGCAGCACGATGTCGTCGTTGCGGCAGGTGACCAGTCCGGCGGACCGGCGGGCGAAGGCCGTCGCGGCGGCGTGCAGCCGGTTGCGGCGCTCGGCGGCGATGCGTGCGGCGACCACGACGTAGGGGCCGTCGAGATCCACCCCCAGCACCGACGCGCGGTGGCGCAGCAGATCCAGTTCGCGCGGCGCGGTGGTGAGCAGGTCTTCGAGCAGTTCCCCGCGGGTCTGGGCCTCGGCCTCGGCCATGCGCCGCCGCGTCACCACGACCAGCGACGCCACCAGCGCGGCCCCCTCCAGGGTGCGCCGGTCGAGGTCGCCGAGCCGCTGCGCGCCGGTCAGCACCAGCGCGCCCAGGTACTCCGACTCGGTGATCATCGGGACCGCGCACAGGTCCTCCCGCAGGATCGTGCGACCGGACTCCCGCGCCTGCGCGGCCACCGGCGCCAGCTCGGCCGCGGCTGGCTGCCGGTCGCCGCCCGCGGCGGTGACCACGGCGCCGTCTTCGTCCAGCAGCACCAGGTCGCCGCCGACCGAGTTCGCCACCGCCTCGACCACGTGGTCGACGCCCTTGCCGTGCAGCACGAGCCGGGTGAGCCGTTCGTGGACCTCGGCGGTGCGTTCCAGGTCGTGCACGTGGGAGCGGATGGTGCCGTTGGCGACGCGGAGGTCGTCCACCGCCGCCTGCGCCTGGCCCAGCAGCCGCGCGTTCTCGATCGCCACCGCGGCGTGCGCGCCCAGCATCGACAGCAGGGCGGTGTCGCGGGTGCCGAACGTGCGCGTGCTGCGGTGTGCCGCCAGCAACACCCCGATCACGCGCCGCTGCAGCTTCACCGGCACGCCGAGCAGCGAGCGCATCCCTTCCGCCGCAACGGTTCCGTCGATCTCGGGCGTGTGCGTGATCGTGGTGTCCTCGGCGTAGCAGAGCACGCTGTAGGGCGCACCGGTACGCGAAACCATGCCGCCGACCCCGGTCCCCCGCGGTAGGCGCAGCCCGCTGAGTAGCCCGGACACGTTGCCGGAGGCGGCCTTGATGTAGCTGTCACCGCGATCGGAGTCGCTCAGGCTGATGTAGGCGAGGTCGCAGTCGAGCAGCCGGCGGGCGCGGCCGGAGATCGCCTGCAGGATCGCGTCGAGGTCGTGCAGCGCGGCGAGGTCGTGCGCGGTGTCGTTGAGCAGCTGGAGTTCGGCCTCGTGCCGGCGGTGCCCGATGAGCACCTCGCGCAGCCGCAGCGCGCGGGCACGCTCCTCCTCCAGCTCGGCCAGGCGCTCCGCCGGCTCGGCACGGGCTCGCGCGGCGGCCAGCGGTGCGTCGAACTCCCCCACGTCGGCGGCGTCGAGCAGCAACTGGAGGAACGAGTCACCTGCCACCACGGTCAGTGTCCCTCCTCATCCGCGGACGCGATCGTGAAGGTTACGCCGGATGCCCGCGTCCAGTCTCCTGGCGACTTCCCCGGCCCGGCCCGGCGGCCACCCGAGAAGGCCGCGCCCCTGCCCCCGGCCACCCCGGCCGCCGGCCAGCAGCTCATCCAGCACCGGGAACCGATCGGTGGCCGTGGACAGGTGCGGCGCGACGCTGCGCAGGATCGACCGGGTCAGCTCCAGGCCGATGAAGTCGGCGTTCTCCATCGGCCCGACCGCCGCCAGCCGCAACCCGAACCCCGACCGCACCACCACGTCGATCGTGTCGGCGTCGCACACCCCCGTCTCCAGCAGGTGCAGCGCCTCGCGCACCATCGCGAACTGCAGCCGGTTGCCGATGAAGCCGGGCACGTCGTGGCGCAGACGCACGGTCGTCTTCCCCAGCGCGGTCAGCAATTCCTCCGCGGCCGTCACCCACCGCTCGCGGGTCCGCGCGCCCGGCGCTATCTCCACCAGCGGCACCAGGTAGGGCGGGTTCCACCAGTGCACGCCCACGAGCCGCTCCGGGTGCACCATCCCACCGGCGACCTCGGTGATGGACAGCACCGAGGTGTTCGACCAGATCGCGACGCCGGGGCCCGCGGCGGCTTCCACCTCCGCCAGTACCGCACGCTTGACCTCCATTCGCTCCGGAACCGCCTCGACCACGACATCCGCGCCTGCCACGACATCGGCCACGCTGTCCGCCACGGTGATCCGCGCTTCGATCGCGGCCCCGTCCGCCGAGCCGCACGCGGTCAGCGCCTGCGCCACGCGGGCGGGCAGGGACGCCACGGCCCGGGCATCGGGATCGTGCACGGCCACCCGGTGGCCGTGCCTGGCCAGTTCGACCGCTATCCCGTGCCCCATGAGCCCCGCTCCGACCATCCCGAATCGCGTCATCGATTCCCGTCTCCGATCCTCCGGCGGTGAGTTCGGGGAAACGGTAGGCAGCACCGCGGCGGTGGTCCATGTGGACGGTCCACACGGGTTCGCGCAAACCCTGTGGGCGCGGGGATTCCCGACCCGGACGTGGGCCGGCCACACAGGGCGCCGGGAAGAGTGGGGACGGCCGACGATGCCAAGGCGCCGGAACCCTTCCTAGAGTCGGGAAACCGCGTCAGCCATTTACGCGGAAACCCTCGACGTGGAGGAAACCAATGCCCGAAAACCGCTTGACCGCACTGGTCCGCGGCCCCGCCGCGGCACTCGTCGCCGTGCTGATCGCCACGGCCTCGGCCCTGTTCACCACGGTTCCCGCGGCCGCGGCCGCCCCGCACGACCCGGTGCTCCTCATCCCGGGCATGACCGCCCAGGCCTCGGCCATGGACCCGATGAAGGCCAACTTCGTCAAGGCGGGCTGGGCCGGTGACCGGGTGTTCACCTGGACCGACCGCAACAACATGAAGAACGACCTGACGCAGGCCGGCAAGGAACTCGGGCAGAAGGTCGACGCCGTGCTCAGCCAGACCGGCGCCGAGAAGGTGGTACTGGTGACCTGGTCGGCCTCCACCCTGGCCGCCCGTTCCTACCTCAAGCACGTGCCCGGCGCGCAGGACAAGGTGTCGCTGTACTTCTCCATGGCCGGCCCGCACCACGGCACCACCGCCGCCGCGCCCTGGTGCCAGAACCTCTACCCCTCGTGCAAGCAGTTCGCCATCGGCTCGCCCTGGCTGGCCGAGCTGAACCAGGGCACCGAAGTCCCCGGCTCACCCGCCGTCCGCTACACCACGATCCGGTCCACCTGCGACACCAACGTCAACCCCAGCACCTCGGCGGAACTGGCCGGCGCCGACAACCGGCAGGCACCGGCCTGCATCAGCCACTTCGCCTTCCCCAGTGACGCGGGCGTGTTCAACCTGATCAAGAACACCATCCTCGCCGCCGAGAACGGCGGCGGTACCACGCCGGGCACACCCCACACCGAAACCGCCACCGCCGTGGACCACTACCTCGCCGGGCACCTCACCACCGAGCAGTACACCACCCTCGGTGCCCGCCACGGCTACACCACGCCCTTCCCGCTCTACCAGTGCACGGCTTCCTGGTCCGACAAGCCGGACTGCTCCCCGATCTGACCGGCACGACACACCTCAGTCACCGGGCGCTACGACGCGGCGAACGCTGTCGCGCAGTAGCGCCCGGCGTCGTTCGTGGGCTTCGGCGGGTTCGCCGGCGGTGGCGGCGTAGACGTTGCTGACCGGAGACCAGGCCATCGACAGGGCGATGACCATGGCCATCAGGTCGAACGGATCACCGGCGCGGATCAGGCCCGCCGCCTGTGCCTCGGCGATGGACCGCAGTTTGCCTTCGTCGAGCCGGTCCGGGTCGTCGACGAGGTGCCCGGTGGGCTGGCGTTCCAGGCGGGCCCAGGTGGCGAGCCGGATGAGGTCGGGGCGGCGCAGGTACTCGTCGTAGAGGCGCACAGCCCAGTCCGCCAGGTCCGCGGCGTCGATGGGGACGACGTTGACGATCCGCTCCAGCGACCCGGCGAAGATCGCGTCGAACAGCCCTTCCTTGTTGCCGAAGTAGGCGTAGAGCTGGGCTTTGTTGGTCCGTGCCGCGGCGACGATCCGTTCGATGCGGGCTCCGGCGATGCCGTGTTCGGCGAACTCGCGGGTGGCGACGTCGAGGATGCGCTGCCGCGTGGCCTCGCCGCGAGCGGTCAACTGCTGGTCGGACATGCCGCCAGTCTACAGACAGAACAGTCGGTTTGCTTTATCGGTCTCCCTCGGGCTACGGTGGAATAGACCGAACAGTCTGTTTGAAGGAGTGTCATGAGAACCACCACCGGCTGGCAGGCCCACGGCTCGACGAGCACGCTGCACCGGGTGCCGGTCCCCCGGCGAGACCTCCGCCGCGACGACATCGCGGTGCGCGTGGACTACTGCGGCGTCTGCCACAGCGACCTGCACGCCCTGCGCGCACCCCGCGACGCCGACGCGCCGGCGCTCGTGCCGGGCCACGAATTCACCGGCGTGGTGACCGAAACCGGGCCGGACGTCACCCGGTTCCGCGTCGGCGACCCCGTCGCCGTCGGCAACATCGTCGACTCGTGCGGCGTGTGTGCCGCGTGCACGGCGGGCCAGGAGAACTTCTGCCGCGACTTCCCGACCCTGACCTACGGCGGCACCGATCGCCACGACGGATCCACGACGCTGGGCGCCTACTCCCGCGAGTACGTCCTCCGCGACGAGTTCGCCCACCACCTGCCCGCCGGACTCGACCCGGCCGCGGCGGCACCGCTGATGTGCGCCGGAATCACCGTGTGGGAACCATTGCGGGCGCTCGATGTGGGGCCGGGAACCCGCGTCGCGGTGAGCGGCCTGGGTGGACTGGGGCACCTCGCGGTCAAGTTCGCCGCGGCCCTCGGCGCCGAGGTCGCGGTCGTCAGCCGGTCAGCGGACCGCGCGGCCGAAGCGGCCCGGCTCGGTGCGCACGACGTCATCGTCTCCACCGACCCCAGCCGGATGGCGGCGGCCCGCGACCGGTTCGACGTCCTGATCGACACCATCCCCGTCCCCCACGACCTCGGCCCGTACCTCGGCCTGGTCGCCATGGACGGCACACTCAGCCACCTCGGTCACCTCGGCCCCATCACCGTCGAGACGACCGATCTGCTCATCGGGCGCAAGAAACTCAGCTCCGCGGGCAGCGGCGGGCGCCCCGCCACCGCCGCCATGCTCGAGTTCTGCGCCGCCCACGACCTCACCGCCGACATCGAACTCCTGCCGTCGGCCAAGGTGTCAACTGCGCTCGAACGCCTCGACCGCAACGACGTCCGCTACCGCTTCGTCCTCGACCTGTCCGATCTCTCCTGAGCACGGGGTCTCGGAGTTAGGTCCGGACCAGCCGCGTCGGGTGCTCACCGGGACCGTGCTCGGCTTCGGCGCCCGGGACGATCGGCGTGGGGCTCAGGTCCGAGGCGTCCTCGCCGGGTTCGAGCAGGGTGTCCGCCGGGCCCACGATGCGCGGGTCGGGAACGCCGACCACGCCGTCATCCCGGTCGTTGTAGGGAGTCCTGGCCAGCACGCTGCGCATGGCTTCGATCCGGGCGCGCTTCTTGTCGTTGGCCTTGACCACCGTCCAAGGCGCGTCTTCGGTGTCGGTGGCCCGGATCATGGTGACCTTCGCCTGGGTGTAGGCGTCCCAGCGGTCCAGGGACTCGATGTCATTGGCGCTCAGTTTCCACTGCCGCACCGGATCGACCTGGCGGATGAGGAACCGCGTGCGTTGTTCCGCCCGGGAAACCGAGAACCACAGCTTGATCAGCAGCACGCCGTCGTCCACCAGCAGCCGCTCGAAAACCGGCGCCTGGTTGAGAAACAGCTGGTACTGCTCCGGGGTGCAGTAGCCCATCACCCGCTCGACGCCCGCCCGGTTGTACCAGGACCGGTCGAACAACACGATCTCGCCTGCGGTGGGGAGGTGCTTCGCGTACCGCTGGAAGTACCACTCCCCCTGCTCGCGCTCGGACGGTTTGTCCAGCGCCACCACCCGCGCGCCACGGGGGTTGAGGTGCTCGGTGAACCGCTTGATGGTGCCGCCCTTGCCCGCCGCGTCCCGCCCTTCGAACAGGATCACCATGCGCTGCCCGGTTTCCTTGACCCAGTACTGCATCTTCAGCAGTTCGATCTGCAACGGGCGCTTGACCGCGTCGTATTCTTCGCGGGACATCAGGTGGTCCAGCGGGTAGTTCTCCCGCCAGGTGTCGACGGCGCGGCCGTCGGCGCGGCGGAGGACCGGCTCGTCTTCCTCCGTGCAGTCGACGTGAAGCTCTTCCTGCAACTCGGGGAACACCGACGCCACATCCACCTCATCAGCCACCATGGCAGGGACATACCCGACATACCGGCCAGTAAAACGCGGGCGGTCAAGGGGTCTTCGTGCCGGTCACCACGTGACTCGGGAACCACGGGCCGCCCCACCACACGCGCCAGCCGAGGTTGCGGCGTTCCGCCGTCACGATACCCAGTTCTCGCAACCAGGCGAGGTATTTCCGGGTGTGCCCGAGGTCGGCGATGGCGAGGCGGCCACCGGGGCGCAGGACGCGCACCGCTTCTTCGAGCGCCGCCCGGCGACCGGCGGCGGCCGGGATGTGGTGGATCGCGAAACTGCTGACGACGACGTCGAAACTGCCGTCGGCGAACGGCAACCCGGTCATGTCGCCGGTGTGCAACGCCACCCGCGCGGCGACGCCCTCCAGTTCGGCGTTGCGGCGCATGGCTTCCGGCGAATTGCCCGTCTGGTCGGGCCGCCACTTGTCGACGCCGGTCACGTGGCCCTCGGGGAGCAGTTCCGCCGCGGCGAGCAGGACCGCGCCACGGCCGCACCCCAGGTCGAGCAGTCGCTCGTCCCCGCGAAGCCCGAGGTCGGCGAGGATGCGCGCCCACACCTGGAACTTGCCCGCCCTCGTGGTGAAGGCGAACGAGGCAGCCGTGAACGCCAGCAGGAGGATGATCAAGCCGCCTCCGATGGCGGCCTCGGCGCGCCCGGTGACGACGTCGAACACGATGAACCCCAGCAGGACGGCGAACATCGCGACGATGAGCACCGCCTGGACCTTGGCCGGCACCAACCGGAAATCGCCGTCGAAGCCGTAGTCCCCACGACGCCGGCGCAGCTCGGCCTTGCCCATCACGACGCCCATCACGACCTCCGTGCCCGAGTCGAGTACCCGCACATCGTCCGCCAGGCACGCACCGTTGTGAAGGTGTTTCGCGTACCCGCCGGACCGGTGCCGCGTTCAGCCCAGCCTGAAAGGGATTACCAGCGAGCCGCCGACAGGTGAAGCTGCTGTGTGGAGAACGGATCGGACTAGGGGCGGGAAAAGCATGAAGAAATCACTGGCACTCGGCGCCGTCGCCGGAGCACTGCTGACCACGGCGATCACCGGCGCGGGAACGGCCGGCGCGGCACCGCTGCCCCGCACCTGCGCCTGGGAAACGTCCTGCCACTTGGGCATCGGCGCACCGGGCGGCTGGGTCAACATCAGCGTCGACGCCATCGCCGGGATCGACGAGACCTTCGGCTGGACGCTGTCCCCCTCCGCGGGCTGCTCGGGCTACGCGACGGTCAACGCGCCGCCGTCGAACCTGGGCTGCAACCTGAGCGACGGCCGGTCGTACTCGATCATCGCGTGGAGCCCCAACAACCACTACCACGCCTGGGATCTGAGCTGGAACTACTGAGCCGGTAGCCGGGGCGGCGCGGCAGCTTCAGGCCAGGAGCGGGCGGACGATCGTCCGCCCGCTCCATACTGCCCTCCATGCGTACCGGCCCGCGGCTGCTCACCGCCACCCTGATCGCCATCGGCTTCGCGGTGTCCGCGTGTGGTTCCGACGCGCCGGAGCCCGAACCGGAACTCATCCGCGAGTACTGGGCTTCGCCCGCGGTGGAAAACGACCGCCTGCCCGGCTATGGCGGCACACCCGGGGACCGCCAGGCGAACCTCGCGGCGCACTTCTCGCCGGAACAGCTGGTCAACCGGCTGCTGAGCGTGTTCGAGTGCACGGAAAAGACCGGCACCACGTCGCGGGGCGCGAAGGTGTTCGACACCTCCTGCGAACTCGACGCCGCGACCAAGCGAGCGGTGCGTGAGGCCGGTGGTGACCCCGAGAACCTCTCCGCGCGAGTGGTCCTGGTCAAGCATTCGGACGGCGCGCTGGAGCTTCGTACCCTGTTTCTCGCCGGTGGCAAGGTGATCGACGGCGAGACCTACTCCGGCCTCGAGGAGTTCCGTGCGGGCCACGACCTGAACTCGGACGACGTGCTCCTCGCGCCACGGAACCTGACCCAGCCGGACGGGAGCCAGGAACTCGTCACGGTCTACGCCCACACCCCGTGGGCAGGCTGGCCGTGGCTGTTCGGCGGTGGTGGCGTGCTGCTGCTCGCCCTCGTCCTCCTGCTCTTCCGCCGCCGGGTGCGGCGCTGAGTCGACAGGTCACGGCTTGCGGCCGAGGCCGCCGATGAGCAGTCGCTGGACGTCGAGCAGTTCGCCCGCGGCCGGGCCGTCCGGCCACCAGTCCGGCAGGACCGTCAAGCCGGGCCGCACGAACTCCAGGCCCTCGAACATCGCCGCGATCTCCGAGCGGGTGCGGAAGTAACCCGAGCCCATCGGCCCGCTGACCATGATCTCCTGCAGTCGTCCGGCCAGTGCGGACAGCGGGCCGCCGTCTTCGGGGTCGAAGAAGTGGGTGATCGCGACATAGCTGCCGGAGGGCAACCGGTCGATGTAGCGCTGCATGATCTCCACCGGCCCGAGGTCGTCGTGCACGTGGTGCAACGTGGAGACCTGCATCAGCCCGGCCGGCTTGCCGCGGTCGAAACCCGCCTCCGCCGCGGCCGCGAGGACCTCGTCCGGGTTGGTCAGATCGGCTTCGAGGAAGTAGGTCCGGTCACTGCCTTCGAGCAGCGCGCGCCCGTGCACGGCGACCAGCGGATCGTTGTCGACGTAGTAGACGTGCACGTCGCTGCTGACCCGTGAAGCGGCCTCGTGGGTGTTCTCGCGCCGGGCAGCCCGGCACCGCAGTCGACTATCTGCCCGAGCTTGATCGTGCCGGCCAGGAACCGGGTCACCCGGATCAGCCACTGCCGGTTGTCCCTGGCGATGGTCTCCAGTTCCGGTGCGGTGGCCAGCAACGCGCCTTGACCTCGCGGTCGATCTCGTAGTTGTCCTTGCCGTTGAGCATCGCGTCGTACACCCTGGCGATCGAGGCCCTGGTGGGATCGACACCCACCGGCACCCGCCGGGTCGCCTTCGGGAAGGTCTCCGACATGACGATCAGTCCTTCCGCCGACGCTCGCTCGGCGCCAACGTAGCAGTCCCCTCCTCCCACCATGATCATCGCGCCGCCCCGGCCCGGATTTTCGGCACGCACACCGTCGAGGTGCAGGACGTGCTCCGCCCGCGGCACCGAGTCCGGCCACCGCGACAGCGGGGTCGGATCGTCCACATCGGACAGAAAGTGGGCGAGGTTTTCGCGGACCGTACCGGTGACCACGTGTGGCGCGGGCGCCACTCTCCCGATCCCCGTGGTGCTTGCTGGAGACCACTTTCACGGGACGGGGTGGACGGGTGCGCTCAGCCGCGCAGGCGGGTGAGCCCTTCGTGCGCGAGCGCGACCCGGAAGTCCTGCCCGCTCGCGGTGGCCACGGCGAGCAGTTCGCGGTAGCAGTGCTCCGCCTGCCCGCGGTCGCCGCGCCGCTCGTGGACGCGCCCGAGCACTTCCAGCGCGCGGGCTTCCACGTCGGGGTTGGCGATTTCGCGCGCCAGCAGCAAAGCCGTGTCGGCCTGGTCGAAGGCGGCATCGGCTTCACCGGTGCGCAGGAAGCATTCCGCCAGCATCGACAGCGACCTGGCCTCGTCGCCCTTCGCGCCCATCTCCCGGCTCAGCTTCAGCGCGCGGGTCAGCGGTTCCCTGGCGCCGTCGGCGTCCCCGCCCAGCAGCGCGTTCCAGCCCACGTTGACCAGGCTCGACGTCTCCAGCCGGACGTTGCCGAGCCCGGCGTTGACCGCGAGCGCGCGCCGGTGGTGTTCGGCGGCCTCGGCGTACCGCTCGCGCCGGGTGAGCACGAGCCCGAGGTTGCCCAGGATCGCCGCCTGGTCCCTGGCGGTGCCGTCGCGGTGCAGCAGCGCGTGTGCCCGCCGCAGGTGCCGCTCGGCGCCCGGGTCGTCGCCCTGGCGCATGTGCACGATGCCGAGGTTGCCGTGCAGCCTGCCCTCGGTCAGCGGATCGGTGGTCAGCGCCAGGCCGCGCTCGAGTTCGGCGACGGCTTCGCCGAACCGGCCGAGAGCCATGGACACCACGCCGAGGTGCCGCAGCAGCGTGGCCTGTTCTTCGGCGTCGCCCCGGCTTTCGGCCGCGCTCAGACCGGTTTCGAACGCCTCGGCCGCCGCCGCGGCGTGGCCGTGACGCAGCAGGCAGGTTCCCAGAGTGACGGCCAGGACCACCGCGCGCGAGCCGGTCCCGGCGGCGGTGAGCACCGGGAGGAAGGCGCGGTGCTCGTCGTCGATCACCCGGCGCACGTCCTCGGCGGTGGCCAGCCGGGGCAGTTCGGGTACCTGGTCGAGACCGGGCTCCACCAGTTCGAGGCCGGGATCCAGCAACGCCTCACCAGCGCGCCCGAGCGCCAGGTAGAAGTGGCCGAGCCGCTCCCCGGCAGCCGTGCGCTCGGCCGGGTCCAGGCGTTCGGCGAGCTGGCCTGCGTAGTCACGCAACAGGTCGTGCAGGCGGTACCGGCGGTGCTCGCCCCTGGCCAGCAGACTGCTGTTGACCAGCCGTTCCAGCACCGGCTCGGTCTCCGCCACGGTCAGGTCGAACAACGCGGCGGCGGCGTGCACCCCGAGGTCCGGACCCGGATGCAGCCCCAGCAGGGCGAAAGCGCGGCGACCGGCCGGGGCCAGATCGTCGTAGGACACGGCGAAAGCCGCCTGCACGCTCACGTCGTCGACAGCCAACTCGGCGAGCCGCTGCCGGTGGGCGCGCAGCCGCTCCACGAGACCGGCGAGTTCATCCCGGGACGCGTCCCGCAGCCGCGCCGCGGCGATGCGCAGGGCGAGCGGCAACCGGCCGCAGAGTTCGGTGACGGCGGCGACGAGTTCGGCGTCGGCGGTGCGGTGTTCTTCACCGGCGACCCGGCGGAACAACGCTTCGGCCTCCGGCGCGGGCAGCACGTCCAGCTCCAGCCGGGTCGCACCCTCGAGCGCGGAGAGCTTGCTCCGGCTGGTCGCCATCACCCAGCTGCCACGTCCGCTGGGGATCAGCGGCCGGATCTGGGCGGCGTCGCGCACGTTGTCGAAGACCAGGAGCAGGCGCCGGTCCGCCACCTGCGACCGCCAGCGGCTCACCCGCAGCGGCCCCGGTTCCGGTATCTGGTCCGACGGCGTGCCCGTGGTGCGGAGCAGGATCTCCAGCGCGGTGTCCGGATCGAGCGGGCGCGCACCGGGGGTGTGGCCTTGCAGGTCGAGGAAGATGCGGCCGCCGGGGTAGTGCACCGCCACCGAATGCGCGGCACGCACGGCCAGGGTCGTCTTGCCGACCCCCGCCATCCCGGCCAGCACGGTGATCGACACCCCCGGCCCCCGCGTGCCGCTGTGCTTGGTCAATTCGGTGACTTCGTCGTCCCGTCCGGTGAAATCCGTGACGGCGTACGGCAGGGTCGATGGTCCGGACGCCACTTCGGACTCCGGGGCCGACGGTGTCGGCGGCACCTCGGCACGCAGGATCTGCTGGTGCAGTTCCCGCAGGGCCTCCCCGGGCTCCACGCCCAGTTCCTCGTCGAAGGTCTGGCGCGCCCGCTGGTAGGCGGTGAGCGCGTCGGCCTGCCGCCCGGAGCGGTAGAGCGCCAGCAGCAACCGGGTGTGCAGAGCCTCGCGAAGGGGGTGCTCGGCCACCAGTTCGTAAAGTTCCGGCACCACCGCGGCGGCTTCACCGAGATCGAGCCGGCAGTCCAGCAGCAGTTGCCGCGCGAGCAGCCGGTGCTCGTCGAGCCGGGCGGCAGCGGTGGTGAAAACGTGGCCCTCCAGCCCTTCCAGGGCCGGGCCGCGCCACAGGTCCAGCGCCGCCGTGAGCCGCGCGGCGGCCCCGTCGAGATCGGCGGCGGCGTGGAGCTCCCGCGCTTCGGTGAAGCCGTGGTCGAATTCGCGCGCGTCAACCAGGCAGTTCTCCAGCTCGATCCGGTAGCCCGCCGATTCGGTGACCAGCCGGGCCCGCGCCGGTCCGAGACCACGACGCAGCGCGGCGATCGCGTTGTGGACCTGGCGGCGCGCGGTGTCCGGCGGGTCGTCGCCCCACAGCGCGTCGACGACGGCCTCGCCGGTCACCGTCTCGCCGTCCCGCAGCACCAGCAGCGCGAGCAACCTGTCCTGCCGGGGACCACCGAGTTCGCAGCGCCGCCCGTCGATGAGCACCGAGACCGGACCGAGGATGCGGAATTCGACTGCGGGCTGGTGCTCCGTGCCGGGCATGCACCCATTATGCCGGTGGGTAACGAAAAACCACCCGATTCCGGATCATGGCAGCTACCGGCCATTCCGCGGCGTTGGGCAACAGCGTTTTATAACAGTGTTACCACCACGGCCAGAACGGGATGACGCTGACCGGTTGCCCTGATTCGGCCGGTGTCACGCTTTCGGCCTGCGCGGGAGCGGAAAATCCGAGTACGAACGCGACCAGCAATCCCGCGAGGACCGAAGCCGAAAACCTGGTTTTCATGGTGCCGTCCTTTCCGAGTCGAGTGCGCTGTTCACAGCCTGCCCGCGGCCGCTATCGGAATTCCATCGAAATCCCGGTCGCCTCGCAACAGCTGCTGGTGCAGTTCGCGCAACGGGGCCGACGGTGCCACCCCCAATTCGGCCGCGAGCTTGCGGCGCACGTGCTCGAACCGGTCCACCGCTTCCGCGGTGCGCCCGCTGGCGTGCAGGCAGCGCAGCAGCCGGACCCACAGCGTTTCCCGCAGCGGGTGACGCACGACCAGCTCGGTCAACCGGATCAGCGCCCGCCCCGGATCACCGCAGACCAGTTGCAGGTCCGCCCAGTCCTCCACGGCCTGCAACAGCTCTTCCTCCAGTGCCGTCACCGTATCGCCGACCCAGCGGGCGGATTCGACGCCGGACAGCGGACGGCCCCGCCAGTGGCACAGGGCTTCGTCGAGCAGCGCCCGCCGGCGCACCGGATCGGCGGATCTCCCCGCGGTCGAGCGGGCCGTACGGAACCGCGCGACATCGGTGCTCACGAGGTCGCCGATGCGGTAACCACCACGTCCGCCGCCGATGAACTCCCCGGTGACCGTGCCGCGCAATCGGCGCACGTGCCCGCGCAGCGTGGTGCGCGCGGCGGCGGGCGGAGCGTCCTCCCAGAGCCGGTCGATCAGTTCCTCGGTGGCCAGCGTCCTGGTCCCGGACAGGCACAGCGCGCTCAACAGGAGGCGCTGTTTGCCCGGCACGACCGCCACGCGCCTGCCATCCGCTTCGACATCGACATCACCGAGCAGGCCGACAGAAATCACCGCCATCACCTTCCACCGTCCGTGGTGCACGATCGACTCCCATCGTCGGCACGGCGGCCATCGGGGACGCATCGGCGGCGGGCACCCGGCCGATGCACCTCCGAGAGGCCACGCGCCAGGCGCGCCGGAAAGTCCACCGGCCGGTGCCGACGACCGCTCGACCAGGTGACATCCGCGCGTGACTCCACCACCGGCCCGGGCGTGCGGACCTATCGTCGGAGCCGTGATGCAGAGCAGGAGCGAGGCCCGGCCTCAGGAAGACCGAGTGCCGGACGAGTCCCACCCGCGTGGCGAGCGGCTGGCGTTGCTGATCGACTTCGAGAGCCTCGTACTGGGCGCCAGTGCGACGCTGCGGGACCTGGACGAGCCGGTCCCGGCGAAGGCACTGACGTGGTTGTGCCAGGCATACGGGCCGACCACGATCCGCCGCGCCTACGCCGACTGGGCCGATCCGCGCTTCGCCCGCTACCAGCCGGAGCTGGAGCGCAACGGCGTCGCGCTGGTGCAACGCGGGCCCGGTCCGGACCGCCGGAACGGGGCGGACATCCGGATGACCGTGGACGCGCTGGAAACCCTCGTCGTGCACCCGGCGGTGGACGCGTTCGTCCTGGCCAGCGGGGACAGCGACCTCTCGCCCCTCGTCTCGAAGCTGCGGGAGTCCGGCAAGCACGTGATCGGGATCGGCGCGGAGACCGCGGGCAACGCCCGGCTGGTGTCGGCGTGCTCGGAGTACCAGCTGTGGGGGTCGATCGTGGGGTCCTCGCAGGTGGAGTGAAGCGCGGGAGAAGACCGACGGTGTCCGGGCGGTCCTTCGTGCTCGGCACCGGTTTCGGCGGGGTGCGGAGCGGGCAATCGTCGCCCATGCGCGTGATCATCCAGCCCTCCTACGGCACCAAACACGCGCGGCGGCACTGGGCGGACACGCTGGACCAGCCGGTGCCGTTCGGGCAGCCGCGGTACGCGGAAGCGCTGAGCCCGGCGGAACGCGTCGAACTGCTCGCCGGGCACCCGGACGGAACGGCCCGCTTCTGGGGCGCGACCCCGCAGCACGACAAGAAGATGGACACCCTCGAAGCCGGGGACGTCGTGCTCCTGACCGGGCAGAAACACGTGCGCGCCATCGGAACGGTCCGTTGCCTCCTGCGCAACGACGAACTCGCGCGCCGCCTGTGGACCCCGGACCCGTCCCGCTGCCTGTGGCGCAACGTCTACACCTTCGGCACCTACACCCCGGTCGCGATCCCCTACGAAGAGGTCTGGTCCCTGCCGGGCTTCACCACCGGTGACAACTTCATGGGCCTGCGATTCCTGAACGCGGAGAAAAGCACGACCGTAATCAACGGACTGGGCATCACCGAACTTCTCGAAAACCGAGCGGCTTCCCCTCGAAGGTGACGGCCGGATCGAGCAACGGACAAAGCCGTTCGGATCTTGACATGGCCTTCCGTACCGTCTTTTGCAGACTTTCGGCCTTCTTTTGTTGACCTTGAGCGAAAGCGCTGGCTAGCTTGAGGCCACGGGGTGTCGCGCAGCGGAGCGCGAGCCGCGTCCCCATCGAGGAGGAACGCCCATGCGGCTGTTCGTCGCTCTGCTCGCCGTCGCGCTGGCCGCCGGGGTCCCGGCACCGGCCAGTGCCCAGACCGGCATCCCGCCCCAGGAGCCGGGGGTGACCATGCGCGTGTTCGACGTGCAGGTGCCCCTCGAGGACTACTGCACTCTCAAACCCAGTCAGACGCCCAACATCGACCGGCTGATGCCGGCGATCGACTGGACCACCACCGAGCACTTCGGCATCGCCGACCGGTTCGTCACCGAGGTCATCGCCAACCTCGACATCACCACCGCCGGCCGCTACGACTTCCGGCTCACCAGCGACGACGGCGCCCGGCTGCACATCGGCGGCACCCAGGTCATCGACCACGGCGGCCGTCACGGGGCCACACCGAAGGACGGCTCGATCGAGCTGACCACGGGCTACCAGCCGCTGCACATCGAGCACTTCGACGCGGACTTCGACCAGCGGCTCAAGCTGGAGTGGAAGCCACCCGGCGCGAGCGCGTTCACCCTCGTGCCCACCTCGGTGCTGAGCACCGACGCCGGCGTCACGCGGGTCACCTCCCCCGGGCGCAAGGAGTGCGAAGGCGTCACCGAATCCCCCGGCGACGGGCTGCCGCTCACCGGCGTCCACCCCGACTACACGGTGTCCGACCTGCGACCCGAGGGCTTCGAGCCGCAGGTCACCGGCATGGACTGGCTCCCGGACAACCGGCTCGCCATCTCCACCTGGGGTGGCTCGCGCGAATCCGTCCGCGGCGAGGTGTACCTGCTCGACGGCGTCACCGGCACCACCGACCCGTCGAAGGTCAAGCCCAAGAAGATCGCCGAGGGCCTGCAGGAGCCGATGGGCGTCAAGTACGTCGACGGCACGCTGTACGTGTCCCAGAAGACCGGCCTGACCGCGCTCGTCGACCACGACGGCGACGAGGTCACCGACGAGTACCGCACGATCGCGACCTGGCCGTTCGGCGGGAACTACCACGAGTTCGCCTTCGGCCTGCTCTACCGGAACGGCTACTTCTACGTCTCCACGGGCATCGCCATGGTGCCCGGCGGCGCGAGCCTCGACCCGCAGCCCGCCGCCAACCGCGGCTCCACCCTCAAGATCGACAAGGCCACCGGCAAGGTGTCCTATGTGGCCGGTGGGCTGCGCACGCCGAACGGCCTCGGCTGGGGCCCCGAAGGCGACATCTTCGTCACCGACAACCAGGGCGCCTACCTGCCGACGTCGAAGCTGGTGCACGTCAAGCAGGGCCGCTTCTTCAACCACCACACCAATCCCGACGGGCCGTACGACGACCAGCCGGTGACCCAGCCGGTGCTCTGGCTGCCCCACGGGGAGATCTCGAACTCGCCGAGCAACCCGCTGGTGCTGCCCGACGGGGTGTTCGCCGGGCAGATGGTCTTCGGCGACGTGACCTACGGCGGCCTCCAGCGCGCGTACCTGGAGAAGGTCGGCGGCGAGTACCAGGGCGCGGTGTTCCGGATGACGCAGGGACTGGAGTCCGGCGTCAGCCGGATCAGCCTGGGCCCCGACGGCGCGATCTACACCGGCGGCATCGGCTCGGAGGGCAACTGGGGCCAGGCGGGCAAGCTCAAGTACGGCCTGCAGAAGCTGTCGCTCACCGGTGACGACGCGTTCGACATGCTCGCCATGCGGGCGATCGACGGTGGTTTCGAGATCGAGTACACCCAGCCGCTGTCCGAGGGCACCGCGCAGGACCTGGCCTCGAAGTACCGGGCGGAGCAGTGGCGCTATGTCGCGTCACCGCAGTACGGCGGTCCCAAGGTGGACGAGGAAACGCTCGGCGTGACCTCGGCGGCGCTGTCCGCGGACCGCCGGACCGTGACGCTGAAGGTGGACGGGCTGAAGCCCGGACGCGTGGTGCACGTCCACTCCCCGCGCCCGTTCGCCGCGGCGTCCGGCACGGAACTGTGGAGCACCGAGGCCTGGTACACCCTCAACACGCTGCCGGACGGCACGACACCGCCGCCGGAGTACGAAGCGGAATCGGCCGCGCTCGCGGGCGGCACCGGGTTCAACACCAACCACAGCGGCTATTCGGGCTCCGGGTTCGTCGACCGCAACTGGGAACCGGGCACCAGCACCACCTTCGCGGTGAACGTGGCGCAGGGCGGACGACACGACCTCGCCCTGCGGTACGCGAACGGGCTCAACCCGAGCCCGAACCCGGTGACCAAGTCGATGAGCCTGTACGTCAACGGCCGCAAGCAGAAACAGGTCTGGCTCGCCAGCACCGGCGCCTGGAACCAGTGGGCGACCCACGTCGAACCGGCGCTGCTGCGGACCGGGGCGAACACGATCGCCTTCGTCTACGAAGCCACGGACAGCGGGCACGTGAACCTCGACAAGCTCACCGTGACACCGGCCCAGCGGACCGCCCTGTTCGACGGGACGAACCTGGACGCCTGGGAGTCCACCGCGGGCGGCCCGGCGAAGTGGCCGGTGGCGAACGGCTCGATGGAGTCCTCCGGCGGGGACATCCGCACGAAGGAGAAGTACGGCGACTTCCGGATGCACGCCGAGTGGTACCAGCCGCAGTACCCGCCGGAGCAGACCGGGCAGGCCCGCGGCAACAGCGGCGTGTATCTCCAAGAGCGCTACGAGATCCAGGTGCTGGAGTCGTTCGGGGTGAACCCGCCGAAGAACAACGACGCCGGCGCGATCTACACGAAGAAGGCACCGGACGTGAACGCCGCGACGGCGCCGGGCACCTGGCAGAGCTACGACATCATCTTCCGGGCGGCCCGCTTCGACAGCACCGGCAAGAAGGTCGCCGACGCCCGCGTGAGCCTGTGGTGGAACGGGAAACTGGTGCACAACGACGTGGCGATCAACGGCAGCACCGGCGCGGGCAAGCCGGAAGATCCGTCGCAGGGCCACATCCGGCTCCAAGACCACGGCGATCCCGGTGACAACCCGAGGTTCCGCAACGTCTGGATCGAACGCATCTAAGCCCCGGCGGGGGCGGGCGAGCAACGCCTGCCCCCGCCGGTCGACCACGTCAAAGCGCGTACGAGACGACCATGAACAACGCGATGCCCATCGCGATGGTCGACACGATCAACCCGAGCACGGCGACCGGCAAGCCACGGCGGCGGCCGAGGCAGGCGACGACGCCGAAGACGAGGCCGCCGATGGCGAACGGCAGCCCGGCGTACTGCCGGAAGCCGTCCATGGCCATCGGGAGGAACGGCAGCACCAGCCCGAGCAGGCCGAGGACCAGCGAGGCCACGGCCGGTCCGGACCCCCGGGGCCGCTCCGGCCCGCCCGGCGGGCCGGGGTACTGCGTCGGTTCGGGCGACTGGCCGTAGATCATGGGACTCCTCACCGGCTGGACGGCTGCGTGGCGTACCCCATGCTGCTACGACCTGCTACCCCAGGTCGAGGGCCGCCCGGACGAACGAGTCGGTGTCGAGGCCGTGGTGGCGGTAGACGTCCTCCAGCGAGCCGGACTGGCCGAACCGGGTGACGCCGAGCGCGGTCGTGGCGACGCGGTTGATCGTGGCCAGGAACGACAGCGTGTGCGGGTGGCCGTCCAGAGCGGTCACCAGCGGGGTCGCCCGGTCGGCGGGGAAGACCTGGTCGAGGATCCAGGTGTCCGCCGGTTCGTGGCCCTGTCGTGCGCGCACTGCCCGGTAGAGCAGGTCGGGGCTGGTCACGCACACCACGTCGGCGGCCACCCCGACCTGGTCGAGCCGGGCGGCCGCGGCCAGCGCCTCGGGCACGACGGCGCCCATGGCGGCGATGGTGACCTGCGGCTTTTCCGTGCGGCGCAGGGTGTACGCCCCCGCGACGACCTGCCTGCGTCGCCGTTCACGGGCGGCGGGATCGGCGGGCACCGACGCCAGGCTCTGGTCGACCGGCCGGGTGGACAGGCGCAGGTAGGCCGAGGTGCCGTCCGGGCGCCCCAACCGGGCGAGGCAGGCCAGCAGCGCCCACTCCGTGTCGATCGCGAACGCGGTCTCGTAGCTCACGCAGCCGGGTTGCTCCAGCCCGATCGACGGGGTCTTGATCGACTGGTGCGCACCGCCTTCCGGGGCCAGCGACACCCCCGACGGCGTGCCGACCAGGATCGACTGACCGCCGGCGTAGATGCCGTAGGACCACGGTTCCAGCGCCCGCTCGACGAACGGGTCGTAGAGCACGCCGATGGGCAGCAGGGGTTCGCCCCAGCGGCTCCAGGTCGTGCCCAGCTCACCGAGCAGGCTGACCAGGTTGACCTCGGCGATGCCCAGTTCGATGTGCTGCCCGGTCGGCTTCTCGCGCCAGTGCAGGATGGTTTCGGCGTCGTCGGCGAACCAGTCGGTGCGCTCGGCCGACGACCAGACACCGACCTTGTTGACCCAGCCGCCGAGGTTGGTCGTGGAGCTGACGTCGGGGCTCACGGTCACCACGCGCCGTGACGCTTCGGGAGCCGTGCGGCTGAGGTCGAGCAGGACCCGGCCCAAAGCCGCCTGGGTGGTCGCCGTGCCGGACGGCGTCCGGCCGAAATCCACCGGTACCGCGGGCGGCGCGTGCTGCTCCACCCGCGGCCTGGCCAGCCGCGCGGCCGTCTCGGCGCACAGCCGCTGCTCCGCGCTTTCCGGCGGGAACACCGCCCACGGGTCGTCCAGGTCCGCACCCAGCCGGTCGGCGAGTTCACGCATCTGCGGCTCGGACAGCAGGGCCGAGTGGTTCTGCGGGTGCCCCTTGGTGGCCAGGCCGTAGCCCTTGACGGTGTAGGCGAAGATCACCGTCGGCCGGGTGTCCTCGATGGACTCGAAGGCCTCGTCGAGCGCCACCTGGTCGTGCCCGCCGAGGTTCGCCACGGCTTCCAGCAGCGCCGCATCGTCCACTTCGGACAACAAGGCGGCGATCCGCCCAGCGTCCGGCTCGGTACCGGGCAGGCGGCGGCGGACTTCGGCGGCGTCGCAGCGCAGCAGCCGCTGGTACTCCGGGTTGGACATGGTGTCGATCCGGTGCCGGAGTTCCTCGCCACCGGGGCGGGCGAACAGCTCCTGGATGAGGCGCCCGTACTTCACCGTGACGACCTGCCAGCCCGCCGCGGCGAACATGTGCTGCAGCTTGGCGGCGGCGATGTTCGGCACCACGCGGTCCAGCGACTGGCGGTTGAGGTCGACCACCCAGACGATCTCGCCCAGCTCGGCGACGGCCGGGTCGAGCACCGCCTCCCACACCGCGCCTTCGTCCAGTTCGGCGTCGCCCACCAGCGAGTACTGGCGCCCGGCCCCGGCGGTGCCGAACGCCGAATCGACGTACCGGCGCGAAACCGCACCCCAGATCGGGGCCGTCGCGCCGATGCCGACCGAGCCCGTCGAGTAGTCGACCTGGTCGGGGTCCTTCGCCCGGCTGGGGTAGCTCTGCAAGCCGCCGAACTCCCGCAGGCGGGGCAGGTAGGCGGCGTCGAGGTCGCCGAGGAGGTAGTTGATCGCGTGCAGCACCGGGGACGCATGGGGCTTCACCGAGACCCGGTCCTCGGGGCGCAGGTGGCGGAACCACAGCGCGGTCATCACCGACACCATCGAGGCGGAGGACGCCTGGTGCCCGCCGACCTTGAGGCCCGAGGGGTTCGGCCGCACCCGGTTGGCGTGGTGGATGACGGCCGACGAGAGCCACAGCAGCCGCTCCTCGATCCGCTTCAGCGTCTCGACGTCGGCGGCGGGGCCGCGCTGGGCCGTTGTCATGGGTCCTCCTCGACCTGGGCAGCTGGCCGACAGCTCAGCAAGTCGGTGGGCAGCCGCGCAACGATCACGCCGGGGATTGGGCAAAATGCCCAGTCTCACGGCGATTTCGGGCCGGTCAGCCGGACAACCTGCGCAGTACTCCCGGTCAGGCGTCGTCGCTCATCCGGCTGACGGCGTTCGCGGTGGTCTCGATCAGCCGCCGCATCGCCCGGGAGGCGGCGACCGGGCGGTGCGCCCGCACGGCGGCCAGGACGGCGTGGTGCAGCGGCAGCGTGGCCGCGACCCCGCCGGGGGCGTGCGAGCTGGCCGCCAGCCCCTGGCGCAGGCTCGTCTCGAGCAGCCTGCCCAATTGCTCGATCAGCTGGTTCCCGCTGGCGCGCAACACGATCAGGTGGAAACTCAGGTCGGCGTCGACGAAGCTCTGCTCGCGCTCGGGCAACTGCGGCGCGTACTCGGCCATGCCGTCGTAGGCGCGCTCCAGCGCGGCGATCTGCTCCGCCGTCGCCCGCTCGGCCGCCAGGTGCGCCGCGCCCGGCTCGACCATCAGGCGCAGTTCCAGCAGGTCGTCGAGGAAGTCCGGCGCGGCGACCTGGCCGTGCCAGTCGATCACCTCGCGGTCCATCAGGTTCCACTCGTTGCGCGGGCGCACCCGGGTGCCCAGCCGGGGCCGCGGCTCGACCATGCCCTTGGCGGCCAGTGCCTTGACCGCCTCCCGCACCCCACCGCGGCTGACCTTCAGCTGCGCGGCCAGCTCGGCTTCGTTCGGCAGCCTGCTGCCGTAGGACAGCTCACCGGAGACGATGCGCCGCCCGATCCACTCCACGACCTGCCCGTGGATCGTCCGGTGCCTGCCGAGCGGACCGGCCGCTGAACTGCTGCTTTCCACCACCGGATCATCGGCGGGCGCCGGGGCGAAGTCAAACCGGCGCCCTTGACTCCCCGACTGAATCATCGAATGATTCACCCATTGCCGCCGAGACGGATGCGGGGTCGAACAGTGAGGTTCGAAAAGTCCGACAGGCCGGGGAACGGCACCACGTCACGCCGATCGGCATTGACCTACCTGGGCGCGGGCGGCGGGGTGCTCGCCGCGGGAGCGCTGCTCTCGGCGTGCACCGGCGTGCAGGAAGGCCAGGAGGGCGGTGGCGGCGCCGGCACCTTCCCGGACACCCCGGACTGGCGGTTCGTCTTCGTCAACCACGTCACGACGAACTCCTTCTTCGTCCCCACGCGCACCGGCCTCGCCGACGCCGCGGCCCTGCTCGGCCTCCCCGAACCACAGTGGACGGGTTCGGAGAACGGCAACGTGGCGCAGATGGCCAGTGCGATGGAGACCGCGCTGAACGGCAAGGTCGACGGGATCGCCATCTCGCTGACCGACAACAACGCCTTCGTCGAACTGACCAAGCGGGCGCTGGCCGCGGGCATCCCGGTGATCGCCTACAACGCGAACGCGGCGGGCAACCACCCGCTCGCCTACGTCGGCCAGGACCTCTACCTCTCCGGCTTCAAGATGGGCCAGCGGATCGCCACGAAGGTCACCTCCGGCGAAATCCTGGTCGGCATCTCCCAGCCGGGCGGCAACAACGTGCAGCCACGCCTCGACGGCATCATCGACGCGCTCAAGCAGGACGCGCCCGGGGTGACCGTCCGTTCCGTCAACACCGGCGCCGAGCAGGCGGGTGAGCTCAACGCGATGACCGCCGCGTTCACCGGGAACCCCGGCGCGCAGGGCATCTACGCCGTCGACGCGGGCAGCACCGCGGCCTGCGCGAGCGTGATCAAGGACCGCGGCCTGCAGGGCCGGATCAGCGGCGGCGGCTTCGACCTGCTCGACGACACCGTCGAAGGCGTCGCCTCCGGCGCGCTGGACTTCACCATCGACCAGTCGCCGTACCTCCAGGGTTTCCTGTCGGTGCTCTACCTCTACCTGTACCGGCTCTCCGGCACGCTGGTCGCGCCGCCGGTCACCGACACCGGCCTGACCTTCGTGACCAAGGAGAACGCCGGGCCGTACGCGTCCGCCGGGAGCAAGTTCGAAGGCGGGCCGAACAACGCGCTGGTCCCCATGCCGCCCTCGATCCCGCTGCCGCCACCGTCGGTGCTGAGCCGCTGACCCCCGCTGACCCCGCCAACCGAACCGACGCCGTCGAGGAGTGCGCTGATGCCGGATCCGGTGACCGGGCGGCCCGTCCTGCTCGGCGTGCTGCGGATCAAGGAACTGAGCATCCTGCTGGTCACGATCGCCGCGGCCGGCTACTTCACCGCGACCAGCGACGCGTTCAACTCGGCGGAGAACTACCAGACGATCGCGCAGTACGTGGCGCCGTGGGCGATCATCGCCGCGGGTCAGGTGATGCTGCTGATCTGCGGGGAGATCGACCTGTCCGCGGGTTTCGTGTTCACGCTGGCGCCGTTCACGCTGATGCTGTTCTCGGTCAACGGCGCGCCGCTGTGGCTCGCCCTGCTCGGCTCGGTGCTGCTGAGCACGCTGATCGGCGTGGTCAACGGGCTGATCCGGACCGTGCTGAACATCCCGTCCTTCATCACCACCCTGGGCATGGCCTTCCTGCTCCAGGGGCTGGTACTGATCATCTCCGACGCCCGCCCGGTCAGCGCGCCCTCGGGCAACTGGCTGGTCGAGGTGTTCGGCGGGGCGGCGTGGTCGGAGTTCGCCTGGGCCGTGGTGATCGTCGCGCTGATGCAGGTGGTGCTCTCGGCGACCCAGTTCGGCATCCACACCCAGGCCACCGGCGGGAACCCGGTCGGCGCCGCGGAGTCCGGTATCCCGGTCAACCGCGTCAAGATCGTCAACTTCGCGATCATCAGCACCCTGGCCGGGTTCGCGGGCATCCTGCAGGGCACCAGGGTCGGCTCCTACGACCCGACCAACGGCGGCTTCACGATGATGTTCTTCGCGGTCGCGTCGGCGGTCATCGGCGGCACGGCGCTGCTCGGCGGGTCGGGCACGGTGGTCGGCGCGTTCCTCGGCGCCCTGCTGCTCGGCATCGTGTTCGACGGGTTCAACCTGACCGGGGTCAGCGCGAACGCGTTCAACGTGGTGCTCGGCGCGGCGATCCTGCTCGCCATGGTGCTCAACGTGTCGCTGTCGCTGCTGCGCAAACGCCTCGGATCCCGGGAGCTGTGATGAACCAGGACCAGCCGGACGTGATCAGGGCCGAGCACGTGAGCAAGCGGTTCGGCCCGGTCAGCGCGCTCACCGACGTCAACCTGCACGTGCGCAGGGGCGAAATCCTCGGGCTCATCGGGGACAACGGCGCCGGAAAGTCCACTTTGATCAAGATCCTCACCGGCTACCACCAGCCTGACGGCGGCCGCCTGCTCTTCGACGGCGAACCGGTCACGCTCAAATCGGTCGTGCACGCCCGTTCGCTCGGCATCGAGACGGTGTTCCAGGACCTGGCCATGGTCAACGACCTGCCGGTGTACCTGAACCTGCACCTCAACAAGGAACTGGTGCACAAACCGCTGCCGTTCCTGCGGCGCAAGGAGATGCGCCGCCGGGCCAGGGAAGCGCTCGACTCGATCGGCATCGACATCCCTTCGGTCACCGCCGAGGTCGGCATGCTCTCGGGCGGTCAACGGCAGGCCATCGCGGTCGCGCGGTCGGTGTTCTCCGACGCGAAACTGCTGCTGCTCGACGAACCGCTCGCCGCGATGGGCGCCAAGGAGAGCGGCCTGATCCTGCGGCTGCTCGACGAGCTGAAGCAGCGCGGCGACCTCGCGATCATCCTCATCGCGCACAACTACGGCCAGGTCGTCGACGTCTGCGATCGAGTAAACCTGTTGCAGCACGGGGAGATCACCTTCGACCGGCCGTCGCGGGAGACCTCGGTGACCGAACTGCTGGAGCTCGTGCACGCGGAATACCGGCTGCACCGGAAGTGAGCAGTGGGAAAGTAACCGCGATCCCTGCGATCGTGCGGGTTTTCGCACTGTCCATTCGACACTGAGACCTGAATCACGGACATTCGTCTCGGGGCGCATTCCCGGGTTATCGTCGATCGGCGCCGCTCTGGTCGCACTTCGAGGAAACCTTTAGCCCGAACGGATTCCAGTGATTACCGACACGGCGCCCGCTGTGGCCACCTCCCCTGCGCCCAACCGCCGTCGGCGGCTCTTCGCGGCATTGTCCGGTTTGGCTTTGACGACGATCGTCTGCGCGCTGGCAATTCCTTTCGCACCGGTGTCCGCCGAACAGGTCGAGGTGAGCTGGCCGCAGCAAGGGGCGCGGGCGGAGTCGACGGTGGCGATGTTCATGCCCTACCGGCCGCTGTCCCTGGACGTGACCGCGAGTTGCGCGGCGGCGGGCGAGCGCGGGCGCACGGTGTTCTCCACGTTCCCGCCCGGAGATCAGCACGGGCAGCGCTGGGGCCTGTCGCTGGCCAACCTCGATGGCACGCTGGTGCTCACCGTGGACGGACAGCAGATCGCACTCGGCAGCCCGCCCGGCACCGCCTGCGCCTACACCGTGCACGCCGATGGGCAGCAGATCGTCGCCGCTCTGGACGGCCGCGAACTGGCCCGCCGGGGACGCGCTGGTACCGCAGGTGGTCGCGTTCGTCACCGAAACCTCGGAAGTCTCGGCCAAGGCCAAGGCGGATGCCCGCTTCCAGACCTCCCCCACGCCGCTCAAGCTCGGGCTGATGATCGCCTGCGCGCTCGGGGTGGTCGGCTGCGCGGTGCTCGCGTTCACCATCTGGCGCGGCGGCCCGCCACGGCCGAAGCGTCCCTGGCGCACGGACGCCGCCTGGAGCGCGCCGGCCGCGGTGGTCATCGCCGGGTGGGGCGTGCTGGCTCCGCAGACCGTGGACGACGGCTGGTTCCTCGGCATGCACCGCAACTTCCCGGCCGCCGGGTACGCCGGTGACTACTACATGGCCCTCAACGCCGCCGAAACCCCGGCCGTCCTGCTGCACCACCTCTTCGCGCCGCTGTTCGAACTCTCCTGGTCACCGCTGATGACCCGCGTGCCGTCCCTGCTGGCCGGGTTCGCGATCTGGCTGCTGCTGCTCGGCATCGTCCGCCTGCTCCCCCTCCACGTGCCGCGCTGGCTGCTCGGCGCCGCGTTCCTCGTCGCGTGGATGCCCGGCGGGGTCGGCCTGCGCCCCGAACCCTTCATCGCCCTGTGCACCGCCGCGGCCGCCTACGCCACCCTGCGGGCCCGCGTCACCGACCGGCCCGCCTGGCTCGTCCTCGGCGGCCTGGCCACCGGCCTGTGCCTGACCATCACCTCCACCGGCTTCCTCGCCGCGATCCCCGTGGCACTCGGGTTGCTGCACGCCTGCCGCCAGCGCGTCCCCCATCGCGTGACCCTGATCCTGGCGACGCTCGCCGCGGCCACCCTCGCCGCGCCCATCGCCTTCGTCAATTCCGGCATCGGCGGCTTCCTCGACTCCGCGGGCAGCCGCTACTGGCACGGGGCCAGCTCCACCTGGTACGACGAATTCGCCCGCTACCAAACCCTGCTCTGGCCCGGCATCAGCCCCGAATTCCTGTTCGAGCAACACCCGTTCCGGCGCCTGCCGGTCCTGCTCGGCATCGCCGTCCTCGGCACCGTTCTCGTGCTCCGCCTGCGCACCCGCCACGGGGGCGTCTTCACCGGCCCGGCCGGGGCGCCCTTCGCGTGGCTCGGCCTCGGTTACGTCGCCCTGATCTTCACCCCCAGCAAAGTGGTCTCCCACTTCTCCGCCCTCGCCGCCTTCACCGCCCTCGCGATCGCCATCGGCCTGGCCGCCCTGCCCCGCGCCTTCGCCACCGAACACACCGGCTGGGCCGTGCGCGGCGGCGCCCTGTTCGCCGTACTGCTGCTGACCAGCCTCACCTGGTACGGCACCAACTCCTGGTTCGCCTACGCCGCACTCGGCATGCCCCGGCCCGACGAGCCCCTCCTCGGCGGCCGGCTCGCCCACCCCGTGGTCCTGCTGCTCGCCGCCGCTGCCCTGGCCCTGCCGTTCCTCCGGCGAAGACCCGACCCCGCCCCCGCCGCCGTCCGCCTCACCGGCTGGTCCGCCCTCACCCTGGCCACCGCCACCGTGCTCCTGATGCCGGTGCTGACCGCCGCGCTGCTCGCCAAGGCCGCGCTCAACCAGCACCAGCGCGGCCAGTTCTCCGGCCCCGCCACGATCGCCGCCGGCACCTGCGGTCCCACGGCGGCGACCGGCACGACCGGCCCCGTGCTCGTCGACTGGCCCATCGCCTTCTGGCACCCCTGCACCCGCCTGCCCGTCCTGGCCGACGGCCTGCTCGAACCCCCGGTGGCGGCGATCGCCGCCCCACCCGCCTACCGCTACGCCGGCGACCTCACCCGCCGCCACGCGCCCCACGGCGGCGCCTTCGCCCCCATGGCCGCCGTCGCCACGTACACCGAACTCCCCGGCGACCCCGCCCTGGGCACCCGCTACGAGGTGACCTACCGCTACCCCACCGGGCGCTACACCGTCACCACGACGACCACCACCCACACCGGCTGGCACCGCGAAACGCCCTACACCGACCCGGACTACCTCGGCCGCGCCGATCCCGCCACCGAACTGCACCCCGGACAGAAACAAGAATAGTTTTCACGCACACCCGCCGAGCACTGGTGCGCGAAAGAGCAAACGTTTGTCTCCACTCGCCGGACCACTCGCCGCGAACCGAAAATGTCACTCCATGGAGTCATGAAACTCCACGATCCCGTGGTGGGCGGTTATAAAGGACGGATCGCCGCGGCTGGTTCATGCGGCCGACGGTGCCCACAATCGCCCAAACCGAGTGGAGCTGCGAGAAGAGTGAGCGTTACAGGAGAGATCACCGCCCTGCTGACCGAGAAGTTCGGTGTGGAAGCGAACGCCGTGCACCCCGAGGTCTCGCTGCGCGGCCTCGGCATGGATTCCCTCGCGCTGGAGGAACTCCGGGTGCTCGTCGAGGAACGCCTGCTGGTCGATCTCGAGGACGTGCAGCTGACCTCGCGGGAAACGGTGGGCCAGCTGACCACGCTCATCGACGCGAAGCTCGCCGCGTGACGCGGGGACAGCCTGCCGCGGCGGTGACCGGACTGGGGTTGATCACCGCGGCCGGGGTCGGCGCCGAGGCCACCTGGCAGGGCGTGACCCGGTCCGGCTCGCCCACCGCGGTGCGCCACCGGGAAGAACTCCGCGACCTGCCCTGCGATTTCATGTACACCATCGAAGACCTCGACACCGCGGCCCTGCTGGGCGTGCCGGCGTTGCGGATGATGGACCGGTTCACGCAGCTCGCGGTGCTGGCCGCCCGGGAAGCGGTGGCGGACGCGGGCCTCGACACCTCGGTGTGGGACTCGAACCGCGTCGCGGTGGTGATCGGGTCCGCGCACGGCGGTCTTCCGTTCTACGACGAGCAAAGCGCCGTGCTCGCGGAAAAGGGCGCCCGCCGCGTTTCGCCGAAGCTCGCGCCGATGACCACGGTGAACAGCGCCGCCAGCAGCGTCTGCATGGACCTCGGCGCACGCGGGCCGAGCCTGTGCGTTTCCACGGCGTGTTCCTCCGGCACGGTCGCGATCGGCACCGCCCTGCAGATGCTGCGGTCCGGTGCCTGCGACATCGCCATCGCCGGGGGCGCCGAATCCGTGTGCTCCCGGCTGCTGATCTCCAGTGCCTGCCAGCTCCGGGCGGTGTCCACCCGCCGCGACGCGCCGGAGATAGCGTGCCGCCCGTTCGACGCGGACCGCGACGGGTTCGTCATCGGTGAAGGCTCCGGGCTCGTTGTCCTCGAACGGCCCGAACACGCCATCGCACGAGGCGCTCGCATCCGCGCGGGAATCGCGGGATACGGCGCTTCCAGCGACGCGTACGCGGCAGTGGCCCCCGAACCGGAAGGCGAGGGCATCGAGCGCGCGCTGCGCACCGCGCTGGACGACGCGGGCGTGTCACCGGCCGACGTCGGCCACGTCAACGCGCACGGCACGTCCACCGTGATGAACGACCTCATCGAAGCCACCGTGCTCGAACGGGTCCTCGGCGACCAGCCACTGGTCAGTTCGACCAAGGCGATGACCGGGCACGCGCTCGGCGCGGCGGGCGGCATCGAGGCAGCGCTGACGGTCATGGCGCTGGAGCACCAGCTGGTGCCCGCCACGGCCAACCTCCGCACCCGCGACGTCCGCATCCCGATCGACGTGGTCGCCAAGGAAGCCAGGCCCGCCACCTTCGACTGCGCCGTCAAGACCTCGATGGGCTTCGGCGGCCACAACGCCGCGCTCGTCCTCACCAGGAGTTGCTGAACCCCATGCACGACGAAGTCATCCGTGCCCTGTCCGCGGGCGGGATCCGGTACCGCTACCGGCTGCTCCGGCAACCGGAGCCGCGGATCGAACCGGTGGTGGTGATCGGCGGCGGGCTGCAGGGCATGTACGGCTGGCCCCAGATGGAGGACCAGCTCACCCCCGTGGCGAGCCTGGTGACCGCGGACCTGCCCGGCATGGGCGACGCGGACCCGCTGCCCGCCGGCGAAGGCGCCGAACTCATGGGTGCCGCGCTCGACCAGATCATCGACGACCTCGGTGTCCCGCGGGTCAACCTGTTCGGCTATTCCTACGGCGCCGAACTCGCTTTCGGGTGCGCGCGACGCAGACCGCACCGCATCGCGCGGCTCGCGCTCGGCGGCGTGGTGTCCCACACCAGCCCCGAACAGCTGAAGCAATTGCGCCGAGCGGCCGAACACCTCGCGAACGGCGAACACGAGGAATTCGCCACGGTCACCGCGAAAATGCAGCTTTGCCTCGACGAGAACCGGCACGTCCCGCGACGCGCACTGGTCTACCGGTACGTCCGGCGCTCGATGCTGCACGGCGCGGCCAGGGTGCCGCACCTGATGGATTACCTGCAGCGTTCCCTGATCAGCGGCCCGTCCTTCGACGGCGGCCTGTCCGGGGTGCCGTCGCTGGTGTTCACCGGCGAGCACGACACCATCACCACCCCCGAGCGGCAACGCGAATTCGCCGCCACCATCGAGGGCTGCGAATTCGTCACCATCTCCGACGCCGACCACTGGGTGGTGCTGGAACGCTCGGCGGACGTGGCCGATCTGGCGCTCCGCTTCTTCACCGGTGAGCCGCTGGACTCCGCGCCCTACCTTTCTCCAGCGATTCTCCCCGGTGTTGTGGGGTGAACGACCGTCATCCCGGAGCCGTGCGCGCGATAGTTTCACCTCCACCTGGCGTGGAGGGAGCCTTGTGCCTGACGAACACCGGATCGCGCGCACCTACACCGAACTCGGCCGGGCGATGCGGTCGATCCGGATCACCGAAGCCGACCCGAGCGGCGCTGTCCGGATAACCGTTGACGCGCAAGGGAAGCTGCTCGACGTGGTGACCACCGGACTGCTCGCGCGGCTACCGCCCGAGCACGTCGGCGAAGTGGTGCTCGACTGCGTACGCCGGGCGCAGGCCCGGATCCCCGGCGAGGTGTCGGCGCTGGCCAAACGGATCATGAGTGGTGACGACGCCGAGCACATCGCCACCACCCTGCGCGGCTGGTTCCCCGACGCGCCCGGCTGACCGGTGGCTCACTGCGGTTCGGGCACCCGCTGGAGCAGACCGGCCGGCCGCTGCACCGGCACCGGGCGCATCGCCGCCTGAAACGGCTGCGGCCTGGTGTCGGTCAGGCCGAGCAGGTGCGCGAGGGCGGCTTCGGTCCGCTCCGCCGCCCGCCCGTCGCCGAACGGGTTGCCGCGTGAGGCCATCGCGGCCGCGGCGGCGGGGTCGTCCAGCAGCGCCCCGGCGGTGGCCAGGATGCGCTCTTCGTCCGTGCCCACCAGGATCGCGCAGCCCGCTTCGACCGCCTCCAGTCGTTCGGTGACATCCCGCAGCACCAGCACGGGCACCGAGAACGTCGGCGCCTCCTCCTGGATACCGCCGGAGTCCGAGAGGACCAGCGTGCTCACCGCGAGCAGGCGGACCAGATCGGCGTACTCCAGCGGCCCGGTGACCAGCACGCGTTCGCAGCCGCGCAGGGTGTTCTCCACCTGGGCGCGGACCGCCGGGTTGGGGTGCGCGGGCAGGACCACCTCGATGTCCTCGTGGGCACGGACGAGCGTCCGCACCGCACGCAGCACCCGGTCCATCGGCACGCCCCAGGATTCGCGGCGGTGCACGGTGACCAGCACGACGCGCCGCTGCCCTGACAGCGCCCGTCCCTCCACATCGGACAATCGGGGCTCGGCGAAGTCCCGCGGGCGCGCGGTCATCGCGTGCACCGCGTCCACCGCCGTGTTGCCGGTGACCACCACCCGCGCCATCGGGATGCCCTCGTTGTCGAGGTGGCGGGCCGCCGTCGGGGTCGGCGCCAGGTGCAGCGTGCTGGCGATGCTGACGAACCGCCGGTTCGCCTCCTCGGGGAACGGCGCGGACAGGTCGTGCGAGCGCAAACCGGCTTCGAGGTGCACCACCGGCAGGCGGTGCCAGAACGCGACCAGCGCGGCGGCGAAGGTGGTGGAGGTGTCGCCCTGCACCACCACCGCGGCCGGTGGCCGCCGCCGCCACAACGCGTCCAGCGCGGGCAGGACGTGGGCGAAGAACTCCGGCTGGCTGCCGACCGTGCGCCGCACCGGCAGTTCCTCGTCGGGCGCCATGCCGAACATGGCGAGCGCCTGGTGGACCATCGTCGGGTGCTGCCCACTGGCCACCACCACCGGCCGCAGGCGCCCGCGGCGGCGCAGGGCCGCGGCCACCGGCGCGATCTTCAACGCCTCCGGCCGGGTGCCGGCGACGAACTGGACTTCGGGCGGAGTTCTTTCCTGCACGGGGAAGTTCACACCTCGTTCGGTGTTCTGGCGGCGCCGCGCGTGGACAGCGCCAGTGCGGCCACCGAGTCGGCCAGGCCGACGCTGGAGTTCCAGCTGGTGACGTCGGGGTAGACGTGTGCCGTGGTGGCCAGCAGCAAGCGGGTCCCGGGAACCGCCACGGGCGGGCGCCGGGTGAGGTAGCCGAGCGGGTAGACCGGCTCCACGAACGGCGCTTTGAACACCCTGACCTCGGCGATGTCCTCCCGGGTCAGCGGAAGGTCAGCGTACAACCGCAGCAACTGCCCGGTCCAGCGCTCGGCGATGGCCGCGTCGTCGTCGGCGAACAGGGCGGAACCCCGGTCGGTGTAGCGCATGGCGTAGGCGAGGTAGCGGCCGTCGTAGGCCGCTTCCCCGGTCAGTTCGGTCATTTCCACGACGCCGTCGAATTCCGCCGCCGAATGCAGGACCGGTGTCCAGTAGTGCCCTTCCAGCGGCCGCCGCAGGAAGAACAGCACGTTCACCACGCCCTGGTAGGCGAGTTGCGTGGTCGGCAGGAGCTCGGCCAGGCCGGGCTCGGCCAGTCGCCGGAGCTGGGGCAGCGGCACGGTGGAGAGCACCCGATCGCAGTCGATGACCTCGCCGCCCGCCACGGTGACCCGCATCGAGACCTCGTCACCGGCGATACCGCCCACCGGTGTGGACAGGCGGACCCGCCCACCGTTCGCTTCGATGGACGCGTGCAGCGCGTCGATGATCGACTTGTACCCGCCGGCCGGATAACCGCGGGTGGCGACGTTGCTCTCCCGGCCGAGCCGCTGCCAGAGGTACAGCGCGGGCACGTCGGCGAAGGCGGCACCGAACTTCGACCCGAACATCGGCACGAAGAGCTTTTCCCAGATGACGTCGCCGTACAGGTCGCGCAGCCAGTCCTCGGTGCGCGTGCGGTCGAGGTCGCGGTGGCGGCCGAGGTGGCGCAGCAGCAGGGAAACCACGCCGAACCGCAGGCGCTGGACCAGCGTCAGCGGGGTGAACCGCAGCAGGTCCAACGCCGAGTTGAACGGGTAGCGGTCCTCACCGAAGACCATGCCCATGCTGGTGCGGCGCCAGTCCACCTCGTCACGCAGGCCGAGCCGGTCCAGCAGGCCGAGCAGGTGGTCGTCGGAAGGCATGATGCAGTGGTAGAAGCGTTCCACCCACCGCCCGCCCATCGGGAAGAAGGTGCCGAGGCCGCCGAGCTGGTCGCTGCTCTCGAGCAGGGTCACCGAGGCGCCGGCCTCGGCGAGCCGGTGGGCGGCGGCCAGCCCGGCGATGCCGCCGCCGATCACCACGACGTCGCGTTTCGAGTTGTGCATCAAGTCCTCGGAGTCTTCAGAGGGTGCGGTACGGGGGCGGGGCGAGCCGGTCGCGGGCCATCAGGCGCAGGTACTGCAGCACCGTGCGGCCGATCTTGAGCTTGCTGGCACCCTGCTTGCGGTCGTAGCGCAGGCACAGCGGGACTTCGCTGATCACCGGGCGGCAGTACCGCAGTTTGATGAGCAGTTCCACCATGCAGGCGAAACCGCGCTCCTCGATCAGCCGCTCGCCCCAGTGCTTGCTGGCGCGGTCGAGCAGGCTGACGCGGTAGGCCCGGAAACCGCTGGTGAAGTCGCGCACGCCGTGGACGCCGAGGACGTGCCGGAACAGCACCGCCGCGCCGCGGGAGAGCGCGCGCCGGTAGTTCGGCGCGGTGGTGTCGTCGCCACCCTCGGCGAAGCGCGAGCAGATGGCCAGGTCGGCTCCGGCGGACAGCGCCGCGCGCAGCACCGGGACCAGTGCCGGGTCGTGGGTGTCGTCGGCGTCCATGACCACCACGAAGTCGTCGCGCCTGGCGTCTTCGAGCACCGCGCGCAGTCCGGAGTGGACAGCCTGGCCGAGGCCGAGGTTGACCTGGTGGCGCACCAGCCGGACGTCGAGGCCGGGCACGCCGGCGAGGGCGACCTCGGCGGTGTCGTCCGAGGAACCGTCGTCCACCACCCAGACGACCAGCTCACCGGTGTCGGTGACCGAAGCCAGCCGCCGCAGCAGTGCGGGCAGGGAAGCCGCTTCGTTGTACGCGGGCAACACCACGTGCGCGGTACCGCGGACCTCCGTCCCGGCCCGGCCGCCCGGTAGTGCCACTTTCTGCCATTGCGCGCGCACGGTCGACTTCACTCCTCGGGTTTCTCGCCGGTGGCTTGCAGGGCACCGGCCACGTAGACTTTCTTTCGGCGGTCTGGCGGCATTTCTTGATCGCCACCACCGGAACGTGGACGACGGAAGCCGGTCACCAGCAATTCCGGAAATTGACGTACATCAGTACGAGTGAATTACCATCCACAAGCCCTTTGCTTTTCCGGCAAGATGTGCAACCAGCCACCCGAGTAAGCTTCGCACATCGTTTTCCGACTCGCGGCTTTGTTCGTTCTTGGATGACCATCGAAAGGATCTGCCGGAATGCCGTTCGCCTGGTACCGCGTCGAAGCGGTGGCGCCTGTGGAACCGCGGCGCGGGGCCGCCACCGGGAACTCCCCGGGAGGTGCCCGGTGACCCGGCTCAGCCCGGTCCGCCCCCCGCTGCTGACGGCCGGGCCTCGGTTGCCGCGCCCGCGCGGAAAGCAACGCGAGCTGTCTTGGTGGCAGCTCGCCACCGAACGCGTCAACGCCGTCGCGCTGCTCCTGGCGGTGGTCGACGTCGCGGCGGTGGTGGTGGCCGCCGGGGTGGTCACGCCCCCACCGCGGTGGGGGCTGCTCACCGCCGTGCTGCTGCTGGGCATCCGCGCCTGCGGTGGCCTGTACCGCAAGCGGTTGTGGCTGTCCTGGCTGCACGACGTGCCCCGCTCGGCCGGCACCACGGCCGTCGCACTGGGCCTGGTCACGGTGCTGGCGCTGGGCACCGGCCGCGACGACGGCGGACCGGTCGCCGCGCAGTGGATGGTGCTGTTGTTCGCCGTGCTCAGCGAACCCGCGCGCCTGTGCGTGCTGGCCGTGGGCCGCTGGGGCCGCCGCCGCTTCGGCCGTGGTGACCGCTCGATCGTGGTGGGCGGCGGGAAGGTCGGCGCCGAACTGGTCCGGACCATGCAGGCGCACCCCGAGTTCGGCCTGAAGCCGATCGGGATCGTCGACGACGACCCGGCCATCGACCGCGCACTGCTGCCGGTCGGGCTGATCGAGGGCGACCTGCCGGAGGTGATCACCCGGCTGCGGGTGGGCACGGTGGTCATCGCCTTCTCCCACGCCCAGGACCCGCCCATCGTCGACGTCGCGATCGCCGCGCACCAGCAGGGCTGCACCACCCTGGTGGTGCCGCGGATGTTCGAGCTGTACCAGGACGGGCGCGATGTCGAGCGCCTGCGCACCTTCCCGCTGATGCGCCTGGGCACCGCGCCGACCGTGCGGCCGAGCTGGTGGATCAAGCGCCTGGTCGACATCGTGCTGGCCACCGCGGCACTGGTGGCGCTGGCACCGGTGATCGTTTGCTGCGCGGTGCTGGTGCTGCTGGAAAGCGGGCGCCCGGCGTTCTTCCGCCAGACCCGGGTCGGGCTCGGCGGGCGCACGTTCGTGCTGTTCAAGTTGCGGACCGTCCGGCCGGGCGGTGAGGATGACTCGCAGACGCGGTGGTCGGTCGCCGGTGACAGCCGGGTGGGCCCGGTCGGGGGTTTCCTCCGGCGCACTTCACTCGACGAGCTGCCACAGCTGTGGAACATCCTCCGCGGCGACATGTCCATAGTGGGGCCACGCCCGGAACGGCCGGGGTTCGTCAGGGAGTTCTCGGCGATCCACGACCTCTACTGGGCGCGGCACCGGGTCCCGGCGGGGTTGACCGGTTTCGCGCAGGCGCAGGGCCTGCGCGGGGACACCTCGATCGCCGACCGCGCCCGGTACGACAACTACTACATCGCGAACTGGTCGCTGTGGCTGGATCTGAAGATCGTGCTGTTGACGGTGGGTGAACTCCTCAGGCGGAGGAAGAATTGAACGAAGGCCGGGCCGGACGGCGGGGCACGCTGTGGCGAGCCGTCGCCCTGTTGACCATCGGCGTCCTGTTCGGCTGGGCCGGCCACGACGTGCTCGACACCCCGGACCCGACGCCGCTCCCGGCGGCGGCTCCCGGCCTGCCCACGAGTTCGCCGCCGTCGTCCACCACGGGTGCCCCCGCGTCGCGGGCGGCGGCGGCACCGCCCGAACCGGCGCCGCCCTGCGCGTGGTGGTACGCCATCGGCGACCGCCCCACCGACGCCGAACTGGAGACCGCGGCGAAGCGGTACAAGGTCGTGGTGCTCAACGCCACCGAGACCGCGGCCATGAAACGGCTGCACGAGCTGAACCCGCGGCTTTCGGTGTTGGTCTACAAAGACCTGTCGAGCACCCGCAACTACCCCGGCGCGGTCGAAGGCGACAAGGACGCGCAGTACCTGCCGTCCGGGATCGGCTACAACTTCGCGCAACGCGAGCACCCCGACTGGTTCGCCGTGGACACCGCGGGCAGGCGCATCGAGTGGAACGGCTATCCGCGGCACTGGCAGATGACCGTCTGGAACGCCGGCTACCAGCAGGCGTGGACCAAGGCGGTGACCGAAGAGGTGGTCCGCGAAGGCTGGGACGGGGTACTGGCGGACAACGACTTCCACACGCTCAGGTACTACTCCCCCGCCGTGCTCTCCGGCACCGCCAACGCCGAGGAGACCGACGAACTGCTGCGCAAAGGACTCGACGAGCTGATGTCCGTGGCCGGGGAATCCCTGGCGAAGGCCGGGAAGCAGATCGTGCCGAACGTGTCCGAGACCCACCTCGTCCCCGGCCGGTGGACCGCGCATTCGCGGTTCGGCGGGGCCATGGAGGAGAATTTCGGCTTCCGCGACGACGGTGGCTCCGGGGAGCTGCTGACCTTCCAGGGCAACGAATGGCAGGAGTTGCGGGCGCAGGCGGCGCTCGGCGAATCGTGGCTGCTGCTGATCACCAGGGTCAAGGGCACGCGCGAGGAGCGCGCGGGGTACGCCAGCGCCGCGATGCTGGCCGGGCCCAAGACGTGCTGGATGCCTGCGTCCACTCAGGACTACACCAAACCCGAATGGTCCGAGCTGCACGAATCCGGGCTCGGCCCGGCGATCGACACCGCGACCCGTCAGCCCACCGGGGTGTGGGCGCGGGAGTTCACCAACGGCTGGGTCGCGGTGAACCCCACGGCGGGAACGGTGCCGATCACCCCGCCCGCGGGCATGGCGCGGCTCGACGGCACGCCGGTCAGCCAGGTCGAGCTGCCCGCCGCCGACGGCGTGGTGCTGACCCGGGTGAAAACCCCGCCGTCGTCGTCCGCTCCCCCTTCGCCACCCGGCTCGGGCGGTCCGGCCAAGACGACCCCGCCGGTGCCGTCCACGACGGCGACCCCCTAGTGGGTGTCCAAAACGGACCGATACAGCTCCAGGTGACGCCGCGCGCACACCGCCGGGTCGAACTTCGCGCGGGCGGCCTTGGCGAGCGCGTGCCCGGTCCGCGCCGGGTCCGGGTCCGCGAACAGCTCACGTAGCCGCGTCGCCAGATCCGGGACGTCGCCGGGTGCGGCCAGGTACCGCGTGGCACCCGGAGCGTCCAGCATGTCGGCCACCCCGCCGGTGTCCGTGGCCAGCACCGGCTTGCCCGCCATCATGGCTTCGGCCACCACCAGCGGCTGCTGTTCCATGGTGGACGGCAGGACCAGCGCGTCGGCCGCGGCGAGCTGGGCGGGCACGTCGGAGCGGAACCCGAGCACGTCCACCCGCCCGGCCAAGGGCGGCTGGGCGGCCGCTCGTTCCACGTCCGCGCGCTGCGGCCCGTCGCCGACGATGGTCAGCCGCGCGTCCGCCGGCATGGTGCCCGGGGTCGCCAAGGCCCGCAGCAGGTCGAGCACGCCCTTGCGCTCCACCAGCAGGCCGACGAAGAGCAGGTGCCGCACGGGCCCGACCGGCGGCAGGCACGGCAGGGGTTCGACGCAGTTGTCGATGTGCCGCAGGCGTTTCGCCGGTACCCGGAGTCGCGTGTGGAGGAAGTCGCCCATCGCCGCCGCGGGGACCAGCGTGTGCCGCACAGCGCGGGCGACGACCGCGTCGGCCGCGAGCACCACTTTGGTGTAGGGCGACGGCGGCCTCGCCGAGGGCTCACCGCGGAACCACTCTTCGGAGACGTCGTCCGGTACGCCGTGGTAGGTGTGGACCACCGCCGTGGGGCCGCCTTGGCGCCGGGGCAGGCTCGCGCTGACCAGCCCGGCACGGCGGTCCTGAGCGTGCACCACGTCGGGCCGCCAGGCGTGCAGCACCGCGCGTGCCCGCCGACCGGCGGCCAGGTCCCCCTTGCGAGGGACGGAAATCTCTTCGAAGTTGCCGTTCAGCAGGTCCGCTCCCCGCGCGGGCGGCGGGCCGAAGACCCGCACTTCGGCGGCATCGGCCTCGGTCAGCGCAGTGGCCAGGCGCACGGTCAGGTCCACCGGCCCGCCCCGGTCCTGGGTCAGCAGGTAGGCGATGCGCGGGCGTCGGTTCACCGGGCCGCCCCCCATTCACCGGCGAGCTTTTCGGCGAGGGTGGCGGTCTGTTCCGCCATCCGCCGGTGGTCGAACAGGTTTACCACGCGTGCCCTGGCCCGGCGCCCTTCCGTGGCGGCGAGCGCGGGATCGGCCAGGCGGGCGGTGATCCCCTCGGCGAGCGCCGCCAGGTCACCGGGCGGCACCACCGTGCCGGTGTCACCGACGCTTTCCCGCACCCCGCCGACGTCGAAGGCGACCACCGGGCGGGCGCACGCCATGGCTTCCAGCGGCACCAGCGCCATGCCCTCCGCACGCGAGGGCAGCACCACCACGTCGGCGGCCGCGTAGAAGTCCGCCGCGCGATCGCCGTGGCCCCACCACCGCACCGACGGGTGCCCGGCCACCGGATGGTTGTCGCGCCACGCCTGGCCCAGCGGTCCCGCGCCGACCAGCACCAGCCGGGCGTCCGGCACCTCGGCGAGCACCGACGGCCAGGCGGTGAGCAGCTGGTCCTGTCCCTTGAGGTGGGCCAGCCTGCCCACGCACACCGCGGTGGGCGCGGTGACCGGGAAGCCGAGCCGGCGCCGGGCGGCGGCCCGGGCCGCCGGGTGCAGGCGCTCGGTGTCCACTCCGTTGCACACCACCTCGGCGGGCGCGTCCACCCCGGCCGCGCGCCCGGCGGCGAGTTCGTCGTCGCTCACGCACACCAGCTGGTGCGTCCACCTCGACGCGAATGCCTCCCAGCGCAGGCAGATCCGGCGCAGCGGGCCGCCCGCGGTCTGGAAGGACCACAGGTGCGGCTGGAAGAGGGTCGGCAGGCCACCACGCAGGGCCAGCCTGCCCGCCAGCCCGGCCTTGGAACTGTGCAGGTGCACCACGTCCGGCCGAAGCCCGTCGATGATCCGGCGCAGGCGCAGGGTTTCCCGTAGCAGCCGGGGTCCGGGCGCCCGGGTCGCGGGCCACGGGTGCACCTCGATGTCGCGGCCGCGGGCCTGCTCCACCAGCCACCCCGAGGGCGGGCACACGAGGTCGACCCGCCAGCCGCGGGCACGCTGGTCTTCGGCCAGGTCCAGGACGACCGCGGCCACCCCGGCATCCACCGGCTGGGTCACGTGCGTGATTCTCACCGTTGTCCTCCAGATGTCGTGTGGCGCAGGTCGCGCAGTTCACGGACGGCACCGCGATGGGCGGCCAGCGAGACCGCGGTGTAGCCGAGCAGCAGCACCACGGCCGCCACGCAGGTGCCGGTGATCGAAGTCGGCGGGCCGAAGAAGCCGGACCGGTCGAGCAGCACCACGCCACCACCGGCGACGAGTGCCGCCAGCACCACCCGCGCGGCCGTGCCGCCCAGTTCGGGCAGCGGCTGCGCCAGGTCCAGCCGCACCAGCGCCCACCAGGTGACCGGCACCAGCAGCCAGGCGGCCACGGCCTGCGCCACGGCGGCGGCGAGCACCCCGTGGCGGGTGAGCAGCACCAGCATCACCACCAGCACGAGCAGGTGCCCGGACTGCAGCGCCAGGTAGAGCCGCGTCCGCCCGGTCGCCCTGATCGCCTCGTACCAGCCGTGCAGCAGGCTGATCGCCAGGCCGTAGCAGCACAGCGCGACCAGCGGCCCGGTGGCCGGGGCCCACCGCTCGCCCAGCAGCACCACGCGGTCGCCGAGCACGGCGGCGAGCAGGTACAGCCCGCCGGTCAGCACCAGCACCGCCCGGGTGAACCGGGAGACCGCCGTGGGCAGTTCGCCGCGTCGGCCGGTGCGGATCAGCTTGCTGTAGACGGGGAAAGCCACCGCGCCGAGGACGATCGCCACGGTGATGTAGGGGACCCAGGCGATCCGGTAGGCCAGTGAGTACAGGCCGACCGCGTCGGCGCCGAGCAGGTGCCCGAGGAACAGGTAGTCGACGTTCACCAGCAGGATCGCCACGATCGCCGCCGGGCCGACCACCGCGATCCAGCGCCCGGCCTCGGTCACCGCGGCCGGTTCCCACCGGAAGCGCACCCGGACGCCCACGAGCACGCCGAGCACCGGCTGCGCGATCGCGGCACACAGCAGGCCGAGCACCAGCGCCCGCGGCCCGTCACCGAGTGCCGCCAGCACGACCGTCACCGCCGCGCCGAGCACCGCGCCACCGGCGTCCGGCAGCAGCCGCTTGCGGAAGTCGAGATCCCGGTGCATCAAGCCCATCTGCACGCCACCGGCCGCGGAGAACGGCAGGCTCAGCGCGGCGAGCCCGAGCAGAGGTGCCGCGGCGGGAGCGCCGAGCGCGGCGGCGGCCGGTTCCGCGACGAGCAGGACCACCACGGCGAGCGCGCCGGCGGTCCCCACGCTCAAGGTGAGCACGGTGCCCGCCATCCGCCGTGGCTCGCGTTCGGTCCGGCTGATCAGGTCGTAGACGCCCATGGACTGCACCACCTGGCCGATGTTGACCACGGCGACCACCAGCGTCACCACGCCGAGTTCGCCCTCGCTGAACCACGCCGCCAGCACCAGGGTGACCAGGATCTGGCTGGACTTGCTCAGCAGGTTCACCAGGCCGAGCCACAACGACCCCCGCACCGCGGCGGCGGCCAGCCGGTCGTTCACGCGGCGACCTCGTGCGGCGCCGCCTTTTCCCGGGCACGCCGGTGCAACCGCAGCCCGAACACCGCCAGCGCGAGCCAGGCGCACACCACGGCGAGACCGTCCACGGTGACCGCCGCGCGCTCGCCGAACACCGAAACCAAGGCCACGTCGAACACGTGCAGGTGCGCGAACGGCACGATCGACGCCACCACCGCGATCCCGAGCAAGCCCCAGCCGGGTTCACGCCGCCGTCGCCACCACACCACCGCGGTCAGCGCCAGCGCGGGCACCGCGATGAGGATGTCACCGGGCTGGTGCACCACGCAGACCACCACCGCGAGGCCGACGAGCAGGTCGGCCACCGCCCCGGCGTCGGGATCACCCAGCCGGTCCAGGCGGCGCACCAGCACCGCGCTGGCCGCGAGCACCCCCACGAGCGCCAGTAGTTCCCCGCCGGGCAGCAGGAACCCCGTGGCGCGGAACAACACCGCGGGAAGGTCGATGCGCTGCGCGGTCACCGAATCGACCGCGCCGTAGTCGGTGCCGCGCGCGTGCACGAGGTTCGCCACGATGGTTTCCGCGAACGGCTCCACCCCACCGGCGTTCACCACGAGCAGCACCAGCACCGGCAAGCCGGCGACGGCCGCGGCGAGCGTGCCGTACCCGGCCACCTTCCGGGAACCGCGGCAGCACAACAGGATCGTCAGCGGGAAGCCGAACTGCGGCTTCAGCCAGGCGAAGGCGAGCGCCGCGGAAGCCCACCGCGGATTGCTCTCACGCAACAGGAGCGAGCCCGCCGCGCCGACCGCGACCAGCGGGTTGACCTGCCCCACGTAGAGCTGCGCCTTGCCGACCTGGCTGCTCACCAGCAACGCGGCCGGAACCGCGGTGCCGACCACCATCGGCACGTACGGGCGCAGCCGGACGGCGGTCAGATAGGCCAGCGCGACCAGCAGCAGCAACGAAACCACGGCGAAGGCCACCGCGCCCACCCGGTAGCCGGGCAGCGCGAACGGCAGGTGCAGGGCCAGGTGGTAGGGCTGGTAGAGGTTGAAGTCCTGGCGGACCGGCCACTGCGCGAACATCTCGGCCGGGTGGTAGGGATTGCCGCCGTCGAGGAACTCCCGGATCGGGAAGTACAACGCGTCGCGGAAGTCCTGCATGCGTTCTTCGGCTTCGTTGGCCGTCGTGGGCAGCGGCACCTCCTGGGCCGGGCGCAGCGCGCGCCAGGCACCGAAGACGCCGGCGGCCAGCGCCAGCAGGGCGAGCACGCGGTGGCGCACGGTCATGCCAGCACCACCGCGACGAGGATCGAGTCGCCGGGCAGCACCCCGGCCGCCGAGGTCAGCGCCTCCTGTTTGCGACCGGCGGGCGCCAGCACTACCACCGCGGTACCCGCCGAGGTGTCGTGGTCGTCAAACTCGCTGCCGAGTTCCTTCGCCCGCACAGCCAGATCGGCGCTCAGCGGCAGCACCCGAACCGGGCGTTCGGCGGCTTCCACGAGCAGGCCGAGCCGTTCGGTGACCGTGGCATCGTCGTCGTGCAGCACCGGTACCGGCCGTCGCAGGCCCGCGGCCGCCAGCGCTTCACGCACGGCACGCTCGTCGGCCGATCCGCCCGGGCGCAGGGCGCGGTACGCCATCGCCGCCGCGAGCCCCGCCGCCGCGGCCGCCGCCAGCGCCAGCCCGGTCGCCAGCAGCCAGTCGGGCTGGATGAGGGCGACCTCGGGTCGTTCGTCCAGCAGGCGCAGGCGGCCGACCGGGGCCAGCAGATCGGCGTCGATCATCGCGGTCGCGACGGCCGAGGCGAGCCCGGCCGCGGTGGCCTCGGCCGGGGCGTGCACGGACAACCTGGCCATCCCCGACGCCGGAACCAGTTCGACCGAAACCGCCTTGGCGACCTCGTCCGGCGCGGGTGAACCGGGCACCTTCGCCGTGGCCGCCTGCAGCACCGAAGGGCTGCGGGCGAACTGGGCCAGCGCGGGCAGGGTGAGGGAGACGACCTCGCCGTACTGGGCTCCCCCGGCCGACACGGCCGGGTCCTGATCCTGCCCGGTCACCGGACCGGCGAGCAGCGCGACCCGCCCTTCGTACGTCGTGTCCCGCAGTCCGGCGGCCAGCAGCACCGCCGCGCCGACCAGCACCGCCACCGTCACGCCCACCGCGAGCAACCGCACGGTCTCACGGCCCAGCCGGCTCATCGGCGGCCGCCGAGCAGGTCCGAGCGCAGCAGTTCGTCGTAGGACTCCATCAGCGCGTCCGGGTGGTACTCGCGCCGGATGGTCGCCAGACCCGCGGCGGCGGCGCAACTGCGCTCGCCGGGGTCGTCCAGCATCTTGCGCAACGCCTGGGCCACCGCGTCCGGTTCTCCCGGTGGGACGAGCAGGCCGCCGCCCGCGCTGAGCACCTCGCGCACGCCGTCGACGTCGGTCGCCACCACCGGCCGCTCGGCGGCCAGCGATTCGAGCAGGGCGATGGGCAGGCCTTCCCAGTCACTGGTCAGCACGGTGACATCCGCCGCGGCGAGCAGCGCGGGCCCGTCGGTGCGATCGCCCAGGAACCGGACCCGGTCGCCGAGGCCGAGTTCCGCGCTGCGCTCCTGGAGTTCCTCACACAGGCTGCCGTCGCCGGCGATGAGCAGGATGGCGTCACCGCTGACCTTCGCCCAGGCGTCCAGCAGCACGTCGTGGCGCTTCTGCGGTTCCAGCCGGGCCAGGCAGAGGGCGACCGGCACCCCGGCGGACAGCCTGAGCGACGCGCGGACCGCTTCCCGTGAATCCATTTCGGATGGTAACGCGACGGCGTTGCGGATCACCTTCGGGCGGGGCAGCCCGGCCGAGCGCAGCCGCCCGGCGATCACCGGTGCCACCGCGACCACCACGTCCGAGGTGTGCCGGAGGATCCGGGCCGAGGTGCGGTAATCGGCTTCGGCGACGCCGTGGAAGACCGTCAGCAGCGGCACCCGCTGCCCGATGATCGCCAGTTTCGCCGACACGCTCGCCGAAACGTTGTGCGCGATCACCACGTCCGGCCGGAACTTCCGGACCGCGGTTCTGGTCAGGCGGGCGGCCCGGAGCACCCCGCCCGCCGTCCGCCGCGCGACGGGCACGGTGAACAGCGGAACGCCCTGCGCGTCCAGCGCTTCGGCACGATGTCCGCCACCGCTGGCCACCCCGGAGATCCAGCCGAAGCCGGGTCCGCGGTGCACCATCTCACCGACGAGGGCCTCGGCTCCCCCGGTACCCATCTCACTGATCACGTGCAGGACGCGCATGTTCAACCGTTTCTCTTCGCCGGGTCATCAGGTCGGCCGCGCACGCCAGCGCGACCACGAACCACAGGGCCAGGTAGTACTGCTGGGACAGGAAGAGCGAAGCCACGAGCACGGCCAGCAGGCTCGCCTGCAGCGGCACCACCAGGCGCCGGTCCGCGCCGTGGCGCAACGCGCGCTCGGTGGCGAGCCCCGCCACCGCGAGCACGCCGAAGAAGGCGAGCAGCCCGGGCAACCCGAGTTCCGCGCCCACTTCGAGGTACATGTTGTGCGCCACCGGTGTCTGCTCGCCGATCTCGGCCAGCCGCGACACCGGGGTGTACTCGCTGCGGAACCCGCCCGGTCCGGTGCCGAACACCGGGCTGTCCGCCAGCATCCGCGCGGCGACCTGCCAGCGCAGTTCCCGGGTATCCACATTGGACTGCGCGATGAAGGCCTTCTCGCTGCTCGCCCTGGCCAGCTCGGTGCCGGAGAACCAGGCGGCCACCGCGCCGAGCCCGAGCACCACCGCGCCCACCCCGGCGAGCACCCGTACCGGCACGGCACGGCGGGCCACCAGCCAGACCGCCGCGGCGAGCAGGGCGAGACCGCCGCCACGGGAGAAGGTGGCCGCGGCACCGGCGATCAGCACCACGGCCGCGAGCACCGCGACCGCCCGCCCGCGCCGCTGCTCTTCCGAAACCAGCGCGACGACCAGAGGTACGGCCGCCACCAGCACGTAGGAAAGGTCGTTGGGGTCGGTCATCGGCCCGCTCGCCCGCGTCTTGCCTTCGACGACCAGGCTGTACAGCGCGCCCCCGCCGGCCACCACCGCCCCGGCGACGGCGGCGGCGAGCAGCGCCCGGATCGGTACCTCACGGGACACCAGGTCGATCAGGATGACCGTGGTCAGCACGAACGGGAGCCAGCGCAGGGTGTAGGCCAGCGCGAACGGCTCCGCCACGTGCACCGCGGCGGCGGCCAAGACCGTCGCGGTGAGCACGAGGAGGACGACGTGCACCGGATGCGGGACCGGTGCCTGCCGCGCCCGGAACCGGACCACGGCCCAGACCGCCGCGAGCAGCACCACCGGCACCTTCGCCAGGTGGGGGTGCGCGGCGATCAGGTAACCCTCGACCGGGGCGAGCGCCACCGTCGAACAGGCCAGCACGCGGAGCAACCGCGCACCGGTGCCGGCGTCGTTCATGCCCCGGCTGCCAGGCACCCGGGATCACGCACGCGGGCGACCCCGCCCACCTGCAGCCGCGCGACGTGCGCACCCACCCCGACGAGTTCGAAGTGCCGCCGCAGTTCGGCCAGCACCCACTGCAGCAGTTCCACCTTCCGGGCACCCCGCAGTCCCATGCCGGGGAAGAACTCCAGGCCGGGTGCCTCCGAGCCGTCCAGCACGTCCGTCGGGTGCAGCAGCAGCGACGGGGTGACCCCGCGCAACCGGCACAGCCGCAGCGCGGTGGCGAAGTACCGGCGTGCCAGCCGCGGCGAGGCTTCGTACAGGCGGAGCAGGTAGGTGCCGTGGAAAGGCAGGCGCAGCAACGGCATCGTCGTCACGGGGAGTTCGACCAGCCGGGCGTGGTCGTCGACGCGCCAGCGGTAGGGGCCGACCGGGGCCCGCACCTGGGAGAAGCCGCCGAACAACTGCTCCTGTCCCTCGTCCGCCGATTCGACGCCCCGGTTGTGGTACGCCCTGGCGAGCGGGCCGATCCAGGTCGGCAGCGTGCTGGCGTCATAGGCGTAGCCACGCTCGTCGAGCATCCGCACGAGGTCGCTCGTGAGGCTGTACCCGGGGCCGCGGAAGCCCTTCGGCCGGGGCGCGCCCGCCGCGACGATGGCGTCCTCGGTGCGCACGAGTTCGGCTTCCAGCCGCTGCCGGTCGTAGCGGTGCAGCCAGGGTTCGTGGGAGTAGGAGTGGTTGGCGACCTCGTGCCCGGCGGCGGCGATCGCGGCGACCGCCGCGGCACCGTCGTCGCGCACCACATCGGCACCCACGACGAAAACCGTCGTGGACAACCGTTGCTCGCCGAACAGCTCCAGCAGCCGCGGCACGGCCGTGCCCAGGTAACTGGGCCGATCCTCCCAGCGGGAGTCGCCGTGTGTCTTCAGGTAGGCCCAGAGGTTGTCGAGATCCAGCGAGACGCTGGCCACCGGTCTGGCGGACGGTTCACCCGGCATTGACGGCGACCCCCGTCCGGGTCTCGCGGAGCGTGCCCAGCGCCAGCACACCGGCCACCACCAGCGCCAGGCCGAGGGTCACCCACCACTGCCGCCCGGCCGCGATCCGGTCGCCCAGCGCGGCGATCCCGGTCACCGAAGCGAGCACCACGGTCGTGGCGTCCATCGAAGCCACCATCGAGGTGACCGAACCCGTGCGCAGCGCGAGGGCGAGCGCCGCCTGACCGACCACCGCGGACAACACCATCAGCCAGGCCAAGGGGTGCAGCGGTACTTCGAGGAGCGGCTGGTCGGCCACGGCGCGGCTGATGATCGCGACCATCGAGAAGGCGACCCCGGCGAGCACCGCGAGCAGCAGCGCCGGGCCGGAGCGGGACAGGTACACCACGGCCGCCGCGCAAGCCAGCAACACCACCAGCAGGAGCACGCCCAGTTCCGGCGAGATTTCCCGCGCCTGCGAGGTTTCCGACGAGCCCGCGAGCAGCACCAGGCCGCAGGCCATCACCACCAGCACCCCGACCTCGAGCCGGCGCAGGCGCCAGCCCAGCACCACCGCCCCGAAGACCGCCGCGACCCCGACCGCGGCCGACGAACCGGCCTGCACCAGGTACAGCGGCAGCGAGGCGCGGGCGAAGTAGGCGAGCACGAAACCGCCCGCCTGCCCGGCGAAACCCAGCAGGTACAACGGATCCGACAGCAGCCGGGCCAGGAACCCGAGCCGGGAGTCCACCCGGTCGCCGGTCCGGCGAGCGGCCAGGCCCTGCGCGACGATGCCCAGCGCGTACATCGCGGTGCACAGCGCGAGAATCAGATATCCGAGCATTCCACTCCCTTGTCCGGCCAGCAAAAGTGTAGGCAAGCGCGCTCGGAGAACCTTTCGAGCGAACCCGGAAATCCGGGCGACGGCGTTGACGTCGGGAAATGCCAAGCACGCTTTTCCCGATCAGGTGAACTTCGGAGTTTCCGGTAACGCCCGGGATTCGGCGACGACGCCCCGACTGTCCGGGTGCTGCCGGGAACCGGCGAAGCCCTCAGTAATGTGACGAAGTTCCAGCCCCTTTCTCCTCCCACAAACAGGATGCGGAAACTTGCTCAGGAAATACGCCGCGCTGGCCAGCGTCATGCTGGTCACCGCGATCACGGTGTCCGTCCCGTCGCCGGCCGCGACCGGCTTTCTGCTGCCCGATCTGCGCCAGGCCCCGCCCGGCTGCGCGGGCGGCTTCGGCGGCGACCCCGCCACCTGCACGGACTGGGACGTCTGCCTGGTGATCGACCCGGACAAGCCGGGTGGCGCGTGCGTACCGGACGAACTGGCGCACGCGGCCCGGCTGCGCTTCACCAGCTCCGAGGACAACATCGGTGAAGGCCCGCTGCTGCTCTACGGCCACCGAGACAACACCGGCCAGGACAAGATGTCCGTGCGCCAGGCCCTGCGCACCAAGCAGGACGGCTGGATCCCGCCGGACTACAGCTCGGCGCAGCGGCCCACCGACGCGTTCACCTACTACGAACCGGCCAGGGATCACCGGCACTGGCACCTGATGAACTTCGAGCACTTCGCGCTGGTTTCGACGCAGGGCACCGTGGTGGTCCGCGACCGGAAGAACGGCTTCTGCCTCGGCGACCGCTACCGCGTCCCGGACGCCGACCGGCTGGACCGCGTGCCCGGCGACAGCGGTCCCGACGGCGAACTCGCCAAACGGTTGCGCGACAACATGTGCGGCCACCACGAATCGTCGGCGCTGGAAGTCGTCGAGGGAATCTCGGTCGGTTCCGGCGACGACTACAAGTACACAGTGGACTACCAGTGGCTGGACATCACCGGCGTGGCCTCCGGCGTCTACGACCTGGTCAACACGGTCAACAGCGACCGGACGCTGGCCGAACTCGACTACGGGAACAACGCCTCGTCGGTGGCCGTGTCGATCCAGTGGCCCTCGGGTCCGCCGAAGCCGAACCAGAAGATCGGCACCGCCCCGGTGGTGAAATTCCTGCGCAGCTGCCCGGGGCGTCCCCGGTGCGCGTGATCTCGGTGTAGCAAGGAAAGGTGCAGTAAGGGAAAGGGGCTCCCGGCGCGTGCCGGGAGCCCCTTTTCTTCGTGCGAGGACAGTGGGTCAGTTGTCCTGGATGCTGCCGCCGTCGAACACGCCACCGCTGGCGCAGTTGTACGGGTCCTTGCCCTCGGCCTCGTTGACACCCGGCGAGAGGATCGGGATGCCGATCCCGTTGGCGACGTCGTGCACCGGCACCTGCACGCCGAGCACGTTGACGTTGTTGTCGCACACACCGACGACCGCGTTGACGTTGTGCAGCACGTCGAGGTTGTTCAGGTTGAGCAGGCCGGCCTGGTCGTCGTGCTCGACCGGGGGCGCGACCTCACCGGCGGAGGCGACACCACCGAACATCACGAGGCCCACGCCGACGGAACCGATCGCGGCACCGAATTTCTTCAGCAAAGTTGTCTCCTTTAAGAAGTGGAACGCCGGGTGCGGCAGGCAACCGCCACAGCAGCGCCGCTTCGGGACGGTACTGGAGCATTACCGTGGGTGTCGACGCGATTACACCTTTGGAGACCGCGCTCAGCCCGCTGACCACGCCTTGACTCACCCGATCGGGAGAATCGGGGTCGGCGTCCTGCGCCGGAGGGGCCGAAACCGGTGCGTACCCATGACTTCCACCGCGTGCTGGGGCCGCCTGGAGTGGCCGATGCCCCCCGAGGCGATTGAACGGCCCCTCCAGGCGGCAAGATCATCCTGCCGCAGGCGCACGGGATCCGCGCCGCGAAGACCACGAGTCGGGGGACCCCCGCGGGAGCGGTTCACGGCCGGATCCCGCGCCTGGGACCCGGCCGCACCACCGCTCGAACCTCGGGGGGCTGGGATTCGAACACCCCCAGCTTACTAATGAGTAAGTTTCAAGAGAACTACCCGATCCGGCGAACCCGGCGTACCGTGCCCCTGAGCGATATATCTGACAGATAGCCGAGGCGGTGCGCATGGCGCGTTCGAGTCAGACCCACATGGCGGTGCTCGGCGCGCTGACCATCGAACCGATGACGGGATACGCACTGCGCCAAGCCATTCGCGACGTGCTCGGCCACTTCTGGAGCGAAAGCTTCGGCCAGATCTACCCGGCGCTCGCCGAGCTGGAACGCCAGGGCTTCGTGGCCCGCGACGGGACCGGCACCACTTTCGTCATCACCGACGAGGGCACCCGCCACCTGCGCGACCTGCTCACCCAGCCGATCCAGGCCACCCCACCCCGCAACGGCCTGCTGCTGCGCTTGTTCCTGGGACGCACCCTGGGTATCGAGGCCTGCCGCGCCCTCCTCACCACCGCCAAAGCCGATGCGCGACAACGGCTGCAGGACTTCGACGATCTGGCCGAGGAAATGGCCGCCGAACCGGAGCACGCCGCCAACACGCCGTTCTGGCAACTCACCGTCTCCGCCGGCCGCCACAGCGCCCACGCCGCCCTCGCCTGGGCCGACGAAAGCCTGGCCGCCCTGGACACCCTCGCCCCGAACGACGCCGAATGACCCCGGTGGACGGACACGAATGTGGCTTTGGAGGCGCTTTTCGCCCCGAAAGCCACATTCGTGTCCGTCGAACCGCGGCTCCGCACCTCGTGGCCACAGCGACGATCGCCCCGGTTCGCCAAGATTTCGTGACAGGAGTCGATCATGCTCACCGATGAAGCGTTCCTCGGAGCCGTGGCCACGGTGGCGGCCGTGGGGCTGGTCGGCGTGGCCTTGTTCCAGCTCGCCATCGCGGCGGGCGCGCCGTTGGGCCGGGCCTCCTGGGGCGGCACGCATGCAGGCACTTTGCCGACCCGGCTGCGGGTGATCAGTGCCGTGGCGGTGGTGTTCTGGGTCTACAGCGCGTTGGTCGTCCTACGTCGTGGTGGGGTGGGATCATTCGCGGTGCCTGAGGGCCTGGCGCGTGGGGGCACCTGGGTTCTGTTCGGCTTGCTCTTGGTCAGCGCGCTGGCGAACTTCGCGTCCCCGAGTCGCTGGGAGCGGTACTTCTGGGGCCCGGCCGTACTCCTCCTGGCCGCGTTGTGCTTCCTCACCGCCCGCGGCTGACCGCACCATCCCAGGCGCAGCGAAAACCGACCGTCGCGCAGCGGGCTTGGCCCAGGCCCGGCAGCAGCAGCTTCACGCTGTAGTCCGGCGCCCGGCGACCGCCTTCGATGTACCAGTCGGCGCCTTCCGCACGGTAGTCACTGCCGCCCTTGAGCATGACGAACCGCGTGCGGCCGTCCGAGTGTTCGCTTTCGGTCCAGTTCCACACGGCCGGTTCGCCACGACGCAAGCCGCCCGTTTCGCCGGCGAGTTGCCATTCGTCTTCGGTCGGCAGCCTGCCGCCGCGCCAGGCGCAGTAGGCACGGGCGTCGTCGAGGTCGACGTGGGTGACCGGCTCGTGCTCGCGGCCGGACGGTGGGGCGCCATCGACCCAGTGCGCGAGGAAGCGGTGCGGTTGAGCCGGGCGGTAGTCCGTCGCCGCCAGGAACGCGGCGAACTGCGCGTTGGTCACCTCGGTCGCCGCGACGGCCACCTCGACAGCGAGTTCCCCGTCGCGTTGCAGGGTCCGGGCGTCGTGCAACCGTGGCGGCAACGGCTTCCACTCGTCCACGTACGGCGCACCCTGGTACATCCCGGTTTCCCTGGCCCGATACCGGACCGTCAGCACATAGGGCCCGGCGGGCACCACGACCGCATCCGGTTCGGCGACACCAGAAGTCCTCTGTGGACTGACACGGGTAGCGAGCCGGTGCGGGAAGCGCGCATCGGGATCGTGCGGCACGTCCACCAGCTCGCGTAGCCAAGCCGGTTCCGCAACGCCCGGATCGACGCGCAGGAAAGCGTTGATCCCGCGTGCCGGTACGGGTCCTGGAAAGAGCGTGACCACCGAATCCAGTATCGGACCGGAGTAGTCCTGCTCACCGCGGTTGACGACCGTCCACAGTGTCACACCGCCGAGTTCCCAGCGGGACGCGTAGATCCCGGCGGCCTCGGCCTCCGGCGCCAGTTCCGCGAGCGGCGTCCACTCGCCGTCGAGCAGCAGGTCCCCGGCCGCGCGCTGGACGGTGGTCATGCGCCGGACGGTGGCGGCGTCTCGCGCGGACCAGCCGACCCACACCCCGAACACCACTTCCCACACCATCACACCGACGCCGTTGAGCCACGCCGACTGCAGTTCCTCGGAGTGGTCGCGGTGCCAGCGCCGGATGTGGTGCTGCATGTGCCGCCGCTCGTACCAGTGCGCGCGCAGCACACCCGGCACCGGCGAGTCCGCGAAGAACTGCGCCCACGAGCACGCGTGGTCCTCGATGCGCTCGACGGCCAGCTTCGACTCGCCCTCCAGCACGATCCCGGGCCGCGCCCGTTCCAGCCGTTCGACGAACTCGGGTTCCGCCTTCTTCAGCGTGTCCAGGAAAACCCCGTCCGCACCGAGGTCGGCGACAAGCGACGCCAGTTCGTCCACGTCCTCACCACCGCGACGCGTACCGACGTCCCACGGGTTGTAGTCGACGAACACGCGCAGGCCCGCCGAGTGCAGCGCGGCGATCAGCTCGGGAAGCCCGGGCACATCCCGGTAGAAGTCCCACTGGTTGCGGTCGTCCAGGCCGATCACCGGGTAGGCGTGCCACAGCACCACCGCGTCGAGGCCACCGAAGCGATCCCGCGCGTCGGCGAGGAAGCGGTCCGGGGTGAACCGGCCATCGCCGAACGAATAGAGCAGTTCGTCCCACAACCACACCTGCGCCACCGTGTAGCAGCGAGCCGCCCAAGCCGCGCCGGGACGCTCGTAGGCCGCACCCGTGTACCCGTGGCGGGCCCGCGCGTCCTCCCGCCACTGCCGCAGCCGCTCGCGCCACGCCGGCCGGTCCGCCGGATCCGCCGGACCGCTGAAGATCTTCGCCTCGTCCAGGCCGGCGAGCGGGCCGTCGGCGGGCACCTCGGCCGGCCGGTCGATGGGCCGGGGTACGAGCGGGTCGAACGTGGAGGTCATCGTGCCTTTCCTCGGGCCGCGGCTACTTCCTCGACGGTCGGCACGGCGGCCTGCGCGCCCCGCCGGGTGACCGAAAGCGCGGCCGCCACGCAGGCCAGTCGCGCGGACTCGGCGAGGTCCAGCCCCCGTGCCAGCGAAGCCGCGAGCACACCGCAGAAGGTGTCACCGGCACCCGTGGTGTCGACGGCGTCGACCTGGATTCCGGGGATACGCAGGTGTTCGCGGCCTCTCCTGGCGACGAGGCAGCCTTCGGCGCCGAGGGTGACGACGGCGGCGGGCACACGCTCGAGCAGGGCCTCCGCGGTGCCCGCCAGGTCGGCGGCTTCGTGCTCGTTGACCACCAGCAGGTCGAGCGTGTGCCACAGGTCATCGGGCAACTCCCGCGTGGGCGCCGCGTTGAGCACCATCAGCGCGCCCGGGTTCCGCGCCGCCGCGGCCGCGCAGACCGCGTCGAGCGGGATCTCCAGCTGCGCGAGCACCACGTCCGCCAAGGCGATGCGGCCGGTCTGCGCGGTGCCGAGTTCGAGCCGCGAGTTGGCACCCGGCGCCACCACGATCGCGTTCTCCCCGCTCGGCGCCACGGTGATCAACGCCGTGCCCGTCGGTGCGCTGACCAGTTGCACCAGGTCGACGCGCACCCCGGCATCCCGCAGCGAATCGAGCAGCAACTCCGCGGATTCGTCCCGGCCGAGCGCTCCGACGAAGGTGGTGTCCGCGCCGCCCGCGAGCGCGGCGGCCACGGCCTGGTTGGCACCCTTGCCGCCGGGGCTGCGGCGCAGGTCGCCACCGAGCACCGTCTCCCCCGCACCCGGCGTGCGCGGCACGTCGACGACCAGGTCGACGTTCGCCGAGCCGACCACCACCACGCTCATGACCGCATCAGCGCCGCCGTGCGGGCAGCCAGGCCGACGATGCGTTGTTCCCCGCCGGGCAGCGAGGTCGCGATCCGGCCGTCGAGCGGCTTCACCCACTGCTCCCCGATGCTTTCGACCCCGCGCAGGGCACCGACGACCCCGCCGACCGTGGCCGCCGCCGAGTCCGTGTCCCAGCCCGCGGTCACCGCGATCGACACGCTGGGCCCGAACTCCCCGTCGCCCTTGGCGAGCGCGTAGGCGATGACCGCGGCGTTGTTGAGCACGTGCACCCAGTGCAGGTGGCCGTATTCGGCGTGCAGTCGGTCGAGTCCGGTTCGGACGTCACCCACGGCGGCCGCCTCACGGCCGATCCGCACCGCGCGGACGAGTTCACTGTCCGGCGGGATGACGGTTCCGGCGGCATCCAGGACATTGTGGACGGTGTCGCAGACCATCGCCGCCGAGCACAGGGCCGCGGCCCACATCGCGCCGTACACCCCGTTGCGTGTGTGGCTCAGCCGTGCATCGGTGTAGGCGAGCCGCGCGGCCTCGCGCACGTCACCCGGCGACACCCAGCCGAACACGTCGGTGCGGATCAGCGCGCCGATCCATTCGCGGAACGGGTTGTGGTGCGTCGCGGTCTCCGGCACCGGGCGTGCGTCGAGGATGTTGCGGTACGCGGCTCGCTCGGCGGTGAACACGCGGCCCGCGGGGAGGTTGTCCAGCCACAGTTGCGCGACATCGTCGCTGGTGAACCCGCGTCCGCGCTGTTCGAGCAGGGTCAGCGCGAGGATCGGGTAGTTGAGGTCGTCGTCCTCCGGCATCCCGTCGATGTTCTCTTCGAGGGAGGTCGGGGCCGATCGGCGGTTCCACGGCCACCGCGCCGCCACGTCGTCCGGCAGGCCTTCCGCGGTGAACCACCGGTCGAGCGGCCACCGCCCGGTCGCCCGCAGGATCTCCTCGATGCCCTCGCGCGGGATCTTCTCCACGGGCTTGCCGAGCAGGCAACCCGCCGCGCGTCCGGTCCACGCGCCGAGCAGGCGATCCTCTCCCCCAGCGGGCAGATCCGGCGCGGGCGGGAGTGAAGCGGCTATGGCTTCCCAGGGCTCGTCCGGCGTCGCGAGCGCGTCCAGTTCGTCGAGCAGAGTCCGGGCCAGCGCCCGTAGTTCGGGTGACGCGGGCCGTGGTCCGGCGCCACTGACGGCGGGCACCGGATCGCCGCCCGCCTCGGTCCAGCGGGCCCGGATCGCCGCGACGTCCTTGCCCTCCGCGGCGGACTGGACCAGTTCGTGGGCGAGCAGGTCTTCCGGCTGGGCCCAGGTCAGCCTCACGCCCGCGCTCCCGTTTCGAGCGCGTCCAGGGTCGAAAGGCGGGCGAGCGCCCGTTCCCGGTCGGCGCGGAGGATGTCCGCCGCCGCCGAGGCCATCAGCACGCCGGTCTCCCGGATGTCCATGCGGCTGGCCTCGCTCACCGCGTCGAGCCACTCCCCCGGCACGGCCGCCGTCCCACCCAGACCGGCGCAGATCGCGCCCGCCATGGTGGCGATCGAGTCGGCGTCCCGGCCGTAGTTCACCGACGCGAGGACCGCGCCCCGGTAGTCACCGTGATGCGCCAGCACGAACGCCAGCGCGGCCGGAAGCTCCTCGATGGACTTGGTGCGCGAAGGGCGCCGCGCGTCCATCGACATCTGCCGGTACTGCGGGCCCACCGAATCGAACGGCGCGACGGTTTCCCGCACCAGCCGGGCCAGTTCCCGCTCCTCGTCGTCCGTACTCGGTGGTTTCGCCCACGTCCCGAACCTGTCCACGACCGCCCGCAACGCCTCCGCCGTGCCGTCGTGGGCCACGTCGAGGGCGGCCGAGACCACGTCGCCGACACCCGCCCCGGGCGCGATCGAAGCGGCGACCATCGCGGCCACCACCCCGGCGGCCTCGCGGCCGTAGCTCGACTGGTGCGCCCCGGTCAGGTCGATCGCCTCGGCGTAGGCACCCCGCGGATCACCCGCGTTCGCGATGCCCACCGGCGCGACGTACATGGCCGCGCCGCAGTTCACCACGTTGCCCACGCCCGCCTCACGCGGATCGACGTGTCCATAGTGGAGCCTCGTGACGATCCACTTCTCCGCCAGGAACACGCGCTGCAGCAGCAACGCCGTGGTCTCCAGCTCGGGCACCCAGCGCGGTTCGCCGATCATCAACGGCACCAGGTCCTCGGCCATGGCGTAGGCGTCGAGGTGGGCGCGGCGCTGGGCGTAGACCTCGACCAGCGCGCGGGTCATCAGCGTGTCGTCGGTGATGTGCCCGTCGCCCTTGTGGTAGGGCGCGATCGGCCGCGCGTCCCGCCAGTTCGGGTACCACGGCCCGACGATGCCGGTGACCCGGCCACCGTGCCGCTCTTCGATCTGCTCGGGCGTCCACCCCTCGGTGGCACCGCCGAGGGCGTCACCCACCGCCGCGCCCGCGATCACCGCGACGGCCCGGTCTTCCAGCCAGGTCACCGAATCTGCTCCTCTGCCTACCTGTGTCGCCCGCTCGGGGGACGACCCCGAACTACCGGGAGATGTTCTGCCAGCCGTCACGCAGCTGGTTCGCCAGCCCGGCGGCGTCGATCTTCTGCGCCAGGAATTGCTGGTACGCCGGGGTCGCGACGGTGTCCTTCCACTGCGCGTACTTGTCCGCGAACACGTACGGCGCCGAGGTCAGGTGCTGCCCGGACGACAGGATGACGTCCCAGCCGTTCTTCGTGCCCACCTTCGCGGCCAGCGCCTCGCGCGCCGAGTTCGTCGGCGGGATCAGGCCGTCGGCCTCGTTGATCGCGGCCAGGTTCTCCGTGCTGGTGAAGAAGTCGATGAAGGCGGCGGCCTGCTCGACGTGCGCGGAGTCCTTGTTCACCGACAGGGTCTGCGCGCTGCTCGCCTGCGCCGGGCCAGCCGGTCCGGCGAGCGGCGGCAGCACCGTCCAGTCGAAGCCCTGCGGGGCGTCCTTGGCGATGTTCGCGGCCTGGTAGGAACCCTGGATGGTCATCGCGACCTGGCCGCCGTAGAACGGGGCGAGCGCCTTGGTGCCGGACTGCGTCAGCGTCACCGGCAGGATCGACTTGTCCTCGTACGCCATCGCGTTGACCAGCTGCGGCAGCGCCATCTCGCCCTCGCCGATGCTGACGTTCATCGCATCGCCGGTGCCCTCGAAGTACTTGCCGCCGAACGCGGGCGCCATCGCCACGAACGACGCGGTCGGGCTGGACAGTCCCCAGCCGAGGCCGAACTTGCCGTCCTTCGTGCTCGCCTTGGCGATCTCGCGCAGCTGCTCCCAGGTCATCGTCGGCCCGGTCGGCATCGTCACCCCGGCCTGTTGCAGCAGCGCCTTGTTCGCGAAGACCACATAGGACTGGACCTCGGTCGGGTAGGCGATCACCTGCCCGTCCACGGTCACCGAGTCGAGCACGCCCTTGGTCACGTCGGCGCGCTTGGCTTCGGGCAGGTACGGCGTCAGGTCGGCGACGTAGCCGTCCTTGGCGAAGGGCACGATGCCCGCCGCCTCGTAGTGGATGACGTCCGGCGCGCTGCCCGCGTTGAACTGCGTGATCAGCTTGTCGTAGACGCCGTCCCAGCCCGCCTGCACGATCTCGACCTGCGTTTCGGGGTGCGCCCGGTTCCACTCGTCGACGGTCTTCTTCGTCTGCTCGATGGCGCCCGGCTGGTCCGAAAGGGACTGGAAGGTCAGCTTGACCGGACCCGAGTCCCCGCTTTCCCCGCTTCCGCAGGCGGTCAGCACCACACTGAGCAGGCAGGCGGCGAGCGCCGCGTGTCGAATCTTCATTGACCGACCTTTCGCGTTCTGGTGGAGGTCATCCCTTCACCGCCCCGGCCATCAGCCCACCGGTGAGCCTCCGGCGCAGGAGGGTGAAGAAGATGATGCTGGGGATCGCGGCGAGCACCGCGCCGGCCGCGAGCGGACCGAGCGAGACCTTGCCCTCACCGCCGATGAACATGTTCAGCGTGATCGGCAGGGTGTAGTTCTCCGGCGACTGCAGCAGCACCAGCGCGAAGAAGAACTCGTTCCACGAGGAGACGAAGCTGAACATCGCCGTGGCGACCACCCCGGGGGCCAGCAGCGGGAAGACGATGGTGCGCAGCACGCGCAGCCGCGTCGCGCCGTCCATCGCCCCGGCTTCCTCCAGCTCCACCGGGATCGCCGCGACGTAGCCCTGCAGCATCCACAGCGCGAACGGGAGCATGTAGGTGGTGTGCACCAGGGTCAGCCCGACCAGGCTGTCGGTCAGCCCCAGCGTCCGCAGGATGAGGAACAGCGGCAGGATGATCAGCACCACCGGGAACACCTGGCTGACCAGGATCCAGCCGATACCGGCCAGCCGCACCTTGCCCTTGAGCCGGGCCAGCACGTACGACGCGGGCAGCGCGATCAGGATGACCAGCGCGGTGGACGCCAGCGCCACGCCGAGACTGTTGCCCGCCGAGCGCACCAGCCCCTGCCGGTCGAGCGCCTCGGAGTAGTTCTGCCAGTGCCACTGCTCCGGCAGCAGACTGACCGTCAGCGAGTTCAGCTCCCCGGAGGACTTCACCGAGGCCGAAATGAGCCACAGCAACGGGAAGCCGAGGAACAGGATGTAGAGCGCCAGCGCCAGGTACTGGGCCGGCCGCACGAGCGCGCGCACGGCTCACCGCCCCCTTTCCGCGCGGTCTTCGCGGAACTGCGCGCGCAGGTAGATGGCCAGGATGGCGACGATCAGCAGCACCAGCACCAGGCCCATCGCGGCGGCCTGGCCGATCTCGCGGTTCTTGAACGCCTCGAGGTAGACGAAGAGCACCGGGACCATCGTCTTGCCGCCCGGCCCGCCCGCGGTGAGCACGTAGACCAGCGAGAACGAGTTGAAGTTCCAGATGAAGTTGAGCGAGGTGATCGAGGTGACGATCGGGCGCAGGCTCGGCCAGGTCACCGCGGTGAACCGGCGCCAGGCGCTCGCGCCGTCCACCGCGGCGGCCTCGTGCAGTTCGGCCGGGATCTGCTGCAGCCCGGCCAGCAGCGTCACCGTGGTCTGCGGCATGCCGACCCACACGCCGACGACGATCACCGCGGGCAGCGCGGTCGCGAAGTCCCCGAGCCAGTTGGTGTCCGCGGGCAGGCCGATACCGCCCAGGAAGGCGTTGAGCGGGCCGCCGTTGGCCGAGTAGATCATCTGCCACATGATCGCCACGACCACCGGTGGCATCGCCCACGGCACGAGCGCCAGCACCCTGGTCAGGCCCTCGAGCCGGAGCCCGGAGTTCAGCAGGAGCGCCAGTCCCATGGACGCCGCGAGCTGCAGCACGGTGACGCCGACCGTCCAGATCAGACCGATACGCAGGGAGTCCCAGAACAGGTCATTGCCGACGAGCTTGCCGAAGTTGTCCACGCCGGTGAAGGCGTAGTCGGGGTTGCGCACCAGGCGGGCGTCGGTGAACGCGAGCGCCACGCCGATCACCAGCGGGGCGACGCTGAGCACCAGGATCGGGATCAGCGACGGCAGCACCAGCCCGATCGCCTCGCGGCGGCGGACCCGCGCCTGCGGCGTGGTCACGGCGCACCTCCCGTGGATTCACGGACCACCAGTTCCGGCGGAACGGCGACCTGCCGCACCGCGCTGTCCGGATCGTCGGCGAGCCGCAGCATCAACTTCGCCGCCGCCCGCCCGCGCTCGGTCGAGCCGAGGGACACGCTGGTGAGGCTGGGCAGGAACACCCGCCCGATCTCGGTGTCGTCCATGCCGGTCACCGCGATGTCCTCCGGGACCGACAGGCCGCGCTCGCGCACCGCGCGGATCACGCCGATGGCGAGCAGGTCGTTGGCGGCCACGACGGCGTCGAGTTCGGCGCGCGCGAGCAGGCGGCGCGCGGCTTCGAGGCCGGCGGCGACGGTGAAGTCGCCCGCGATCTCCACCTCGGTCCGGTCGGTGTGCACGGCCGCGTCGAACCCCCGCTGCCGGGCGGCGCCCGGGGTGGTGTCGAGCGGGCCGTTGAGGAAGCCGATGCGGCGGCGGCCGATGGCGTGCAGGTGCCCGACCGCCTGGCCGATGCCGCCCGCCGAGTCGGTGGACACCGAGCTGATGCCGTGGTCGTCCAGCGCCCGGCCGATCACCACGACCGGCACCGGCGCCTCCTGGATCTCGCGGACCAGCCGGTCGTCGGTGCGCAGCGGGCTGACGATCAGGCCGTCGACCACGCCGCTGCCGAGGCTCGCGACCAGGTCGACGGTGGAGGTGGCGGTGTCGCCGGTCGACATGACCACCACCCGGTACCCGCGCGGCGCCAGCACCTCGTGGATCGCGCGCATCATCTCGACGTACACCGGGTTGCCGATGTCCGCGACGGCGAACGCCACCTGGAAGGTCTTCTTCAGCCGCAGTGACCGGCCGATGGCGTCGGGGCTGTAGCCGAGTTCGGCCGCGGCGGCCCGCACGCGCTCGACCATCGCCGGGCTCGCGCCGGTGCCGTGCAGCGCGCGGGAGGTCGAGGCCAGTGAGACCCCGGCACGGTGCGCCACCTGCATCAGCGTGGCGCGCGTTGACGTCATCGTCGCTCTACCTCGGGAAGATCTTCGGGCTGGAAACGTTTCCAGTCACGCTCGGTGCTTGCTGGAAACGTTTCCAACGTGGGTTGACCGGAATACTTGCACCCGAATGGCGGAAGAGTCAACCAGCCGGAAAAAGTTTCCGAGCCGCTGCAAAATCCGGGGCGCTCGTTCGTGGAGGTAGCGATCGGCCGGACCGACCGGCCCCCGCCACCGAGGAGTACCGCCATGACCACCTACCTCCCGACCCGGGCAGGCACCACCTCCGCCGCCGCCGAACTGACCGCCGACCGGGTGACCAAGTCGCTGCTCGGCTACGGCGTGCTCGCCGGTCCGGTGTACGTGACCGCCGCGCTCGTGCAGAGCGCGTTCCGCGACGGCTTCGACCTCACCCGCCACGCCTGGAGCCAGCTCGCGGTCGGCGAATCCGGCTGGATCCAGGTGACGAACCTGGTGGTCACCGGGCTGATGGTGCTCGCGTTCGCGGCCGGGCTGCGGCGGGCGCTGCGGACCGGACCGGCGGCCTCGTGGGCACCGGCCCTGATCGGCGTCTTCGGGGTGAGCATGGTCGTCGCCGGCGCCTTCCCCGTCGACGCACCGGGCACCGAGTCGATGAGCACCAGCGCGCTGATCCACTTCGCCGCGGGCGGGATCGGCTTCCCGTGCCTGGCCGCCGGACTGCTGGTGCTGGCCCGCCGCCTCTCCCGCGAAGGGTTCGCCCGGCACGCGCTGGCCACCCGGATCATCGCCCCGCTGTTCCTCCTTTCGTTCGCGGGCATGGCTTCGGGTGCGCTCGGGATCCTCGCCTTCGTCGCCGGGGTGGTCGGCGTGTTCGGCCTGATCGCCGTGCTCGCGGTGCACCGCTACCGTCAGATGCCCGACACCGACGGCTGAGCAGCCTCCGGCAACCCCACTCGAACCGATCAAGGAGAAAACCGATGCGCTACCTCGTCGTCCTCGAAGCCACCCAGCCCGACACCCCGCCACCCGACGAGCTGATGGCCGGGATCATGCAGCTCGGCGTGGAAGCCACGCAGTCCGGCGCGATGATCGAGAACGCGGGCCTCGCCCCGAGCGCCGCGGGCGCGAAGGTCGTCCTCGACGCCGACGGACTGTCCATCACCGACGGTCCCTTCGCCGAGTCGAAGGAGATGATCAGCTACGCCGTCTACGACACCCGCACCAAGGAGGAAGCGGTGGAGTGGACACGGCGCTTCCTCGCGCTGCACGCCGAGCACTGGCCGGGCTGGCACGGTGAAGCGCGGGTGCTGAAGGTGTTCGGGCCCGAAGACATGCCAGGCGCCTGAGTGGCAACCCCCTCGGATCGTCCGACGACCGGGCGTGGCGCCGTCGAAGCGATCTGGCGGATCGAATCCGCCCGGTTGATCGCGGCGCTCGCCCGGTTCACCGGTGACCTCGGCCTCGCCGAGGACCTCGCCCAGGATGCGCTGGTCGCGGCGCTCGAACGCTGGCCGGCAGCCGGGCTGCCGCCCAATCCAGGAGGGTGGCTGATGACCGTGGCCAAGAACCGCGCGGTGGACCTGTTCCGCCGCGACTCCACACACCAGCGTGCTGTCGAATTCCTCGGGCACGACGTGGCGCGGACCGCCGTGCCCGCCGCCGACGAGGGCCTCGACGAGAACCCGGCCGGCGACGACGAACTCGGTCTCCTGTTCGCCGCCTGCCACCCCGAGCTCAAACGGGAGTACCGGATCGCGCTGACCCTGCGCTGCCTGGCCGGGCTGAGCACCCACGAGATCGCTTCGGCGTTCCTGGTCCCGGACCCGGTGATCGGCCAGCGCATCTCGCGGGCCAAGAAGACCCTGCGGGACCAGGGGATTCGGCTGGACCTGCCGTCCTCTGAGGACCTGCGCGGGCGGCTGGCGTCCGTGCTGGAGGTCATCTACCTGATCTTCAACGAAGGCTACAGCGCCACCTCGGGCGAGCACTGGATGCGCCCGGAACTCAGCAACGACGCACTCCGGCTCGCCCGGCGCACCGCGGCGCTGGCCCCCGGGCTCGCCGAGGCGCAGGGATTGCTTGCGCTGCTCGAACTCACCCAGGCTCGTGCCCCCGCCCGGCACGACCGGGACGGCACGCCGGTGCTCCTGCAGGACCAGGACCGCCACCGCTGGGACCGCCTGCTGATCCGGCGCGGCCTGGCCGCGCTGGGCCGGGCCCACCGGCTCGGCTCCGCGGGCCCGTACGTGCTGCAGGCGGCCATCGCCGGCTGTCACGCCCTCGCCCCCACCGCCGCGGCCACCGACTGGACGCGGATCGCCGGGCTCTACGACGTCCTGGACCGGATGCGGCCCAACCCGGTCGTCACCGTGAACCGCGCCATGGCCCACGGCCACGCCGACGGACCGCTCGCCGGGCTGGCCTTGTTGGCGACGCTGCCCCCGGACGCCCTGAGCGAGTACCCGCAACGCCATGCCGTGGAAGCCGAACTGCTCGCCATGGCCGGACGGCACTCCGACGCCCGTGCCGCCTACACCCGAGCCGCCGCCCTAACCCAGAACGACGCCGAACGCACCCTCTTCCACCGCCGCGCCACCACCACAAGCCCCTGACCCGAGTGCAGAACTCAGCTACCTGAGTGTGGGGTTCAGCTGCGGGAGTGTGGAACTCGGCTACCTGAACGTGGGACTCGCCGGATACGCGAGTCCCACGTTCCCGCACCCGAACCCCACACTCAGACACCCGAACTCCACGTTCAGGGAGCCGAACCCCACGTTCGGGCAACCGAATTCCACGTTCGGGGGCTTGAAGCCCGCCAGGTTGAGGGAGCCCGGGAACGCTATGAATGGGGCATTACTAGCATTCAACGCAAGTAATGCCCCACTCATAGCACTAGCCCAGGAGTTGGGTGAGGGAGGTTTCGGTCCGGGCTACTACGGCCGTCGAGTCGTCGATGAGGATGGGGCGTTCGATCAGCACCGGGTGCTCCGCCAGCAGCTGGAGCCAGCGGTCACGGTTCGCGGCGTCCCGTGGCAGGTCGCCGAGGCCGAGTTCCTTGGCGACGGGTTCCTTGGTGCGCGTGATCTCCCACGGTTCCCGGCCGAGCTTGCCGAGCACCTCGGTCAGTTCCGCGACCGTCGGCGGGGCATCCAGGTAGCGCCGCTCGGTGTACTCCCTGCCCGCCTCGTCCAGCGCCTTCTTCGCCGCTCGCGACTTGGTGCACCGCGGGTTGTGCCAGATCTCCATGCCCGTCATTCAACAGGACCGGCGCCCCGCGCGGCGTGGCGGATGAGCTTGAGCAGCTGGCCCCGGAAGTGCTCGTAGTCGTCGACCGCGCCGAGCAGCAGTTCGGACTCGCGCTCCTCGCGGCGGGCCTTGGTCAGCACCCGCCTGCCCGCCGCGGTCAGCCGGACGATGGTCCGCCTGCGGTCGGCCGGGTCCGCTTCGGTGGTGACGAAGTCCGTGCGCCGCAACCGTTCGATGGTGCGGCTCATGGTCTGGTCGGTGACCTTGCACAACGTCGCCAGCTGCCGCTGGGTGTGCGTCCCGGTGTCGAGGTGGTGCAGCACGATCAACCCGGCGTGGGTGAGCTGATGCGTGGCGAGCACGTCGTCGAACCGGGATTCCACCATTCTCGCCGCGACCGAGAGCAACCGGCCCGTGGGCCACGAGTCGACGTCGGGGTCGCTCTCGTGGCCATCGGGCACCTGCGGGCGCGTGGTTCTCGACACGCCCCCATCCTCTCACCCGGTCTCCGCGGTGACCGGCATCCCGGTGACCGGCGAGCCGGTCAGCGCCGCCACCGCCGAGGCGATCGCCGCCGAGGCCGGTGGGTAGGCGAGCTCGCCGAGACCGCCGGGCGGCAGGCCGGACGGCACGATCGTCACGTCGATCTCCGGGGCGCGGTCGATGCGGGCCCAGGCGTAGTCGGCGAAGGAGGACTGCACCACCCGGCCTTCCCGCACGGTGATCTGCGCTCCGAGCACAGTGGACACCGCGTCGAGCACACCGCCTTCGACCTGCGCGCGTACCCCGGACGGGTGCAGTGCCGTGCCGACGTCCACTGCCGCGGTCACCCGGCTGACCACCGGCGTCCCGTCGCGGAGGCGGACGTCCGCGAGCACCGCGATGGCGGATTCGTAGTCCAGGTGGCACGCCACCCCACGGGCCACGCCCTCGGGACGCGGTGCCCGCTGGGCCGCCGCGTCGAGCACCCGCCGCAGCCGGGAGTCGACCGGCAGCAACCGCCGCCGCAGTTCCACCTGGCCCCATCCGGCGCGGTGCCCGGCCTCGGACAGGAAGCACTCCTCGGCGAAGACGAACTGCCCGGCGTAGACCGAGCGCCAGAACCCGGTGCGCAGCGGCGCGGGCCGCAGCACCACGGCCGGTTCGCCGGGGACGCGGTACGGGAAGTGATCACCGCTGGCCAGCACCAGCGCCGGGTTGTTGAACGCGGGTACCGAGGTGAGCGGCCAGGTCGCCACCCCGTGCGACCGCCAGCGCGGGATGCCGTCGCGCGCGAGCACCGCGGTGAGCCGGTGCGCCGACATCGGCCGGTAGGAGTCGTGCCGCGTGTCGTCGTCACGGGTCCACAACACCTGGACCGGCTTGCCGAGCGCACGGGCGCAGTGGACCGCTTCGAGGACGAAGTCCACTTCGAACCGCCTGCCGAACGCGCCACCGGCCAGCGTCGGCACCACGGTCACCGCCGCGGGATCGAGGCCGGTCAGCTGCGCCAGCAGCCCGCGGAGCCCGCCGGGGTCCTGCGTGGGCACCTCGACGACCAGACCACCCGAAGCGGTGAACCCCGCGGTCGCGTTGAGCGGTTCCATCGGCGCGTGCGCCAGCATCGGCAGGCGGTAGGTGCGGTCGAGGCCGACCGGCCCGGGCGCGGCCGGTGGCGCGGGGACCGCGGCGGCCAGCTCCGAGATCCACTGTCGACTGTCCACAGTGGGCGTTCCACCGGTCCAGGTGACCCGCAGCGCCGCGCGCCCGGCGATCGCCGCGGCGGTCGATTCGGCGACCACCGCGACCCCGGCCTCGATGCCCCGGCCCGCCTCCCAGCGGACCACCCCGACCACGCCGGGCACAGCACGCGCCGCCGCGTCGTCCACCGCCGAGACCGTGGCGCCCAGCCACTCCGGTCGCCGCACCACGGCGACCAGCGCGTCCGGCCCGCGGGCGTCGATGCCGAACCGAGCGCGTCCGGTGGCGATGTCGGCCGCGTCCACCCGGACGGCTTCCTTGCCCAGGAAACGCCACTGGTCCTGCGGGATCAGGGTGACCGGCACCGTGGCCGGGTCCAGCGCGGCCGCGTCGGCGGCGAGTTCGGCGTAGGACAGGCTGCCGTGTGCGGGATGGTGCACGAATCCGTCCCTGGCCCGGCATTCCTGCGCGGGCACCTGCCAGCGGCCCGCCGCCGCGGCGGTGAGCAGGCACCGGGCGGTCGCCGCCGCCTTGCGCATCGGCTCGAAGAGCTGCCGCACCGAGAACGAGTTGGCGACCAGCTGCGACCCGTACTTCGCGGTGTCACCGGGCGCCTGTTCCACCTCGATGTGCTGCGGCGAAACGGAAAGTTCCTCGGCGGCGAGCAGCACCACGACCGTGCGCACGCCCTGCCCGGTGTCCGGCCGCGGCACGGTGACCGCGATCCGGCCGTCGGCCGTGACGCGGACGAACACGTTCGGGGCCAGGTCCGCGTCCGCCGCCGATCCCGGGATCGGCACCGCCACCAGCAGGGCCGCGGCACCGGTGGAGATCAGGAAACCACGCCTGCTGATCATCGGTCCTCCTCCCGGGCCAGCGCGGCCGCCGCGTGCACCGCACGACGGATCCGCGGATAGGTCCCACACCGGCAGACGTTGTCCCGCAACGCTTCGTCGATGTCCTCGTCGGTCGGCTCCGGCTTCTCCTTCAGCAACGCCACGGTGCTCATGATCTGGCCCGCCTGGCAGTAACCGCACTGGGCCACGTCGCCGTCGATCCACGCCCGCTGCGCGGGATGCCCGACCAGCCCCTCGATCGTGGTGATCTCGCGCGCACCGACCTCACCGACCGGCAGCACGCAGACCCGCCGCGCCTCGCCGTCCACTAAGGACACACAAGCCCCGCAGGCGCCGATCCCGCAGCCGTACTTGGGGCCGGTCAGGCCCAGTTCGTCCCGCAGCACCCAGAGCAGCGCGGTTTCCGCCGGGGCTGTCACCTCTCGCTCGGTTCCGTTGACTCGCAGCCGATACACCGGCACAGCGCCTCCGCAGCTTCGCAGGGATGGGGTCCTCAGCATGGCACTTGCTCAGCATGCTGAACAACAGCATAATGCTCAGCATGCTGAACAATACCGGCCGGGTACTGGCCTGGGGCGCGGTCGCGAGTGTGGTGTTGACCGCGCTGGTCTGGCTGGCCGGTCCGCTACTGGACGACGTCGTGCTCGCGCCGGACCAGGGCGCGTCCTGGTACTACTGGAAGCTCCCCGAACCGACCTTCTGGACCAGGGCGTCCGCCTGGCTGGGCTACGCCAGCCACCAACTGGTCTCCTGGTGGCTCATCCACTACGCCCAGCGCCACGTACGCCGCTACACCAGCGGGCTGCACAAGGTGAACGTGCTCGCGCTCGCGGCCAACCTGGGTTTCATCGCGCTGCACGAGGTGCAGACCCAGGTCTTCTACGACGGCATCGCGCAGGACGTGTCGATCTTCAGCTCACAGGGCTCGGTGGTCCTGCTGCTGGTCGTGGTGCTGCTGATGGAGAACCGGCGGCGCGGCCTGTTCTTCGGCCGCCGCGCGCCGATCTCCGCCGAGGTGGTGCGCTTCGCCCGCAAGTACCACGGGTACCTGTTCAGCTGGGCGGCGATCTACACCTTCTGGTACCACCCCATGGAGAGCACCAGCGGGCACCTCATCGGCTTTTTCTACATGTTCCTGCTGTTGTTCCAGGGCAGCATCTTCCTCACCCGCGCGCACACGAACCGCTGGTGGACGCTCACGCTGGAACTCATGGTGGCCGTGCACGGCACACTGGTCGCGGTGATGAACTCCGGCCCGGACGGCATGTGGCCGATGTTCCTCTTCGGCTTCCTCGGGGTCTTCGTCATCACCCAGATGCACGGCCTCGGGCTCAGCGGCCGGGCGCGGTGGAGCATCGCGGTGGCCTACCTGGTGGGCGCGGTCGCGGTCTACGCCACCCGGTCACTGGCCGACCTCGACGAGATCGTCCGCATCCCGTTCATCGAGTACCTGCTCGTGGCCGTGGTCGCCGGGCTCATCTGGCTGGGGCTGCTCCCCCGCCGCAAACGGGTGCCCGCGGACGTGGATTAGGCCTCATTCCAGCTCGCAGTCGGTGTGCGAGCACAGCAGGATCGGTCCCTGGCGCGACTCCACGACCATCGTGCCGTCGGGCAGCGTCCGCAGGGTCACCATCGCCGTGGGCGGGGCCGGTGGTGGCGCGTCGGAATGGCTGCTGTGGTCGCGTGTCCTGGCGTAGAAGGCCACGAGCCCGAAGATCGCGAACGCCACCAGCCACATCGGCCCGAGCAGCAGGTGCCGCGCGCTGACCTCCTCGGTGAAGGTGGCCGCGACCCCGCTCTGCATGGCGCCGTAGGTCGGCAGGAACTGCACCAGCGTCTGGTCGCGGCCGGGGTTGATGACCGGGTTCTGCACCATCACGTCGACCAGGCTGATCATGATGATGACGAACATGCCCGCCAGTTCGGTCGACACCGCGACCCCGAGCACGATGCCGATCCCGCCGTAGGTCAGCCCGCTGGCGAACAGGCTCAGCCCGAGCAGCGCGCCCTGGTGCACGTCGGTGAAGAAGGTCATCGAGAGCGCCGCGTACGCGCTGACCACCACGGCCACCAGCACCAGCGCCACCAGCTTCGCCAGCAGCAGGCCCGACCGCGAGTAGCCGGCCAGCACCAGCCGCTGGTCGAACTCGCTGGACCGGCGCATGGCGGCGAACATCATGAAGCCCACGATCAGCGTCACCGCGTTGATCGCCGCCGACATCAGCCCCAGCTCGTTGGCGGGCACGGTGATCAGGTCCCCGGTGATCCGGGACTGGTACTCGATCGGCGAGCCGGGCAGGATCCCGGTGACTAGGCCGAGCCAGGCCGGGATGAAGAACAGCACCAGCATCAGCGCCAGCCGGTTCCTGGCGTGCTGCGCGGTCTCGAAACCGACCGCCTTCACCAGCGAGGCCTGCCAGGTGGTCTCGTCGGCCATCGCCGTCCACCGAGCCCTGGCGCTGCGCAGGGCGGCGGGCGCCGCGGTCACGAGGCACACTCCACGGCCGGGGGCGGCTCGGCGGGCACGACCTGACCGCACTCGAGGCGGTACAGCCGGTCGAACCGCTCGGTGTCGTGCGCCAGGTGCGAGATCACCAGCACCGAGCGCCCGCGTTCCCGCAGCTCGGTGGTCAGCTCCCAGAAGTTGAGGTAGTTCTCCCAGTCGAAGCCCTGGTACGGCTCGTCCATCAGCACCACGTCCGGGTCGTGCATCAGCGCCAGCGTCAGGTTCAGCTTCTGCTTGCTGCCGCCGCTGAGCGTGCCCGCCTTGGCGTTGCGGTAGCGCATCAGGTCGAGCCGTTCGAGCAGTTCGGCCGCGTGCTTGAGGTCCGGCACGTGGTAGGCGCACTGGAAGTACCGCAGGTGCTGCTTCACCGTCAGCTCGTCGTTGACCACGATGTGCTGCGGGCAGTAGCCGAGCCTGCCCTGGTAGCGCACCTCGCCGCGATCGGGCCGCAGCACCCCGGCGAGCACCTGCAGCAGCGTGGACTTGCCGGCGCCGTTCTCCCCGAGCACGCCGAGCAGCTCGCCGCGCCGCAGGTCGAAGTCCACCCCGCGCAGCACCGGCCGGTAGCCGTAGGACTTGTGCAGGTTCATCGCCCGGAGCACGTACCCGGTACCCTCGCCCCCGCTCACCGCGTCCGCCCGGTCACCTGGCCGACCAGCCCCGCCAGCGCCTCCGCCGCGGCGTCCGGCAGGCCCGGCCGCGCCAGCAGGAGACTGGCCTCCGCGGCCTTGTCGCTGATCAACCGGCGGACCGACTCCTCGGCACCGGTCTCCCTGATGACCGAGCGCAGTTCGTCGGCCCCTTCCTCGTCCAGGTGCGGATCTCCGTGCCGTCGCCGGATCACCTCCCGCTGCCGCGGCGTGGCGCGTTCCCAGGTCAGTCCCATGAGGACGGTCTGCTTGCCTTCGCGGAAGTCGTCCAGCGCCGGTTTGCCGGTGACGGCGATGTCGCCGAAGGCACCGAGCAGGTCGTCCCGCAGCTGGAACGCCTCCCCCAGCGGCCTGCCGTAAGCAGTGCACCAGCTCAGCATGTCCTCGTCGGCACCGGCCAGCGCCGCACCGAGCTGCAGCGGCTTCTCCACCGTGTACCCCGCGGTCTTGCAGCCGATCGCGCGCCAGCTGCGGTCGAGCGGGCTGTCGGTGTGCTCACCGCCGAGGTCGAGGTACTGCCCCACCATCACCTCCGTGCGCATCTCGTGCAACAACGGCTGAACCTGGGCCACCATCCCGCGTTCCGCGGCCACCGACTGCAGCAGATCATCGGCCCACGCCAGGCAGAGGTCGCCCAGCAGGATCGCGGCGTTCATCCCGAACCGGCGGGCGGCCTCGGGGTCGGTGTCGTCGCGGAACCTCGTCGCCAGCACCTCGTGCACCGTGGGCTTGCCGCGCCGCAGTGCCGAGCAGTCCATCACGTCGTCGTGGATCAACGCGAAGGTGTGGAACAGTTCCAGGCCGGCTCCGGCGTGGAGGACCGTGCTGTCCCCCGGCGTGCCCCCGCCGGCCACCCAGCCCCAGTGGCAGAAGACCGGCCGGAGCCGCTTGCCGCCGTCGAGGAAGTCCGCGATCACCGTCACCAGGGTGGGCAGGCAGCGGTCCGAGGCTCGTTCTGCCTGCTGCCTCAGGAAATCCGCCAGCACCCGGTCGGTTTCCGCACGCACCCAGCCGGCGTCGGCCGGTGGCCGGCGCGGCCTCGGGAAAGCATGGACGAGTTGCTCGGCTGACATTGTGTGCTCCTCGCGATACACGGGACTTCGGCGTGGCACCGCACCTGCGACCCGGCAGCGGTGGTTTCCGGCTCGGCGGATTCCCCGGCCGTGCTCCGTTTGTACCCCACCGCCGGACCGCGCGGCAGCCGTCGTCCACCGGACCGGTGACCGTTTCCGGGCAAACACTTGCCACTCGACCGGGCTGAAGATCGTCCCGGCTCTTGAACCACCCGCCGCGGCTGGGGCACCGTTGATCCGGACCGGCATCGCCGGGCAATTCCTTTTCCAACGCCATTCCCCGGATCTGCGCCGGGCTGGAGGAAACCCATGAGCGCGCCCATCCGTTCTGCGCACCTCGACCTGGAATCCCTGCTCGAAGACCCCGCCCCCGCGGCCTCGCTGCGGTGCGCCCAGCCCGCCGAACTGCGGGCGCTGGCCGGGGAACTGCGGGAGTTCCTGGTCGAAGTGGTGCGCGGAGCGGGCGGGCACCTCGGTTCGAACCTCGGTGTGGTGGAACTGACGATCGCGCTGCACCGGGTGTTCGACAGTCCGCGGGAAAGAATAATCTTCGACACCGGGCACCAGAGCTACGTGCACAAATTGCTCACCGGCCGGGGACGGGAATTCGGCGGACTGCGGGAAGCGGGCGGATTGTCCGGCTATCCGAGCCGCGCGGAATCCGAACACGACGTGGTGGGAAATTCGCACGCCTCCACCGCGCTGTCCTACGCCGACGGCCTGGCCAGAGCGGGCCACCCGGTGGTGGCGGTGGTCGGGGACGGCGCGCTCACCGGCGGGATGTGCTGGGAGGCCCTCAACAACCTGGCCACCAGCGACCGGCCGGTGGTCATCGTGCTCAACGACAACGGGCGCTCGTACGACCCGGCCGCGGGCGCCGTCGGACGGCACCTGGCCGACCTGCGCGACACCGCGGGCACCGGGCCGAACCTGTTCCGCGCACTCGGTTTTCCCTACCTCGGCCCGATCGACGGGCACGACCTGACCGCGGTCGAGGAGGCGTTGCGGGCGGCGAAGGAGTTCACCCGGCCGGTCGTCGTCCACTGCGTCACCGGGAAGGGCCGGGGCTACCGGCCCGCGGAACTGGACCTGGCCGATCACCTGCACACGGTCAGCCGGCCGGGCCCGGCCGGGTCCGGGGCGCAGTGGACGGCGGTGTTCGGGGAGCGGCTGCTCGAACTCGCCGCCGAGCACCCGCGGGTGGTCGCGCTGACCGCGGCGATGCTGCGGCCGACCGGGCTGCTGCCGCTGGCCGAGGCCTTCCCCGAGCGGGTCGTCGACGTCGGCATCGCCGAGCAGCACGCCGTGGCGGCCGCCGCCGGGCTCGCCCTCGGCGGGCTGCACCCGGTGGTGGCGGTGTACTCGACCTTCCTCACCCGCGCGATGGACCAGGTGCTGATGGACGTCGGGCTGCACCGGCTGCCGGTCACCTTCGTGCTCGACCGGGCGGGCGTCACCGGCGAGGACGGGGCGAGCCACCACGGCATGTGGGACATCGCCCTGCTGCGCACGGTCCCCGGCCTGCGCATCGCCGCGCCGCGGGACGCGGGCACGCTCGGCTCGCTGCTGCGGCAGGCGGTGGCGGACGACGAGGGGCCCACCGTGCTGCGCTTCCCCAAGGGCGGCGCGCCCGCCGACCTCACCGCGGTGGACAGCCGCGGCGACATCGACGTGCTGCGGTTCGGCGAGCGGACCGACGTGCTGCTGGTGACCGCGGGTCCGCTGGCGGCCACCGGCCTGCGAGCCGCGGTGGCGCTGGAGGACCGCGGCATCGGGGTCACCGTGTGCGATCCCCGCTGGGTGCACCCGGTCGATCCGGCGGTGGTGGAGCTGGCGGCGAAGCACCGGCTGGTGGTCACCGCGGAGGACGGCGTGCGCGGCGGCGGCTTCGGCACCGGACTCGCACAACTCGTCGCCGACGCGGGCGTCCCGGTGCCGGTGCACTCGCTCGGCCTGCCCAGCCGGTTCCTCGCCCACGGCTCACGCGCGGCGATCCTGCGTGAACACGGCCTCGACGCCGCCGGCCTGACCACCTCGATCCAGCACCTGTGGACCACCACCGAACTCGGAGGACAGCTGTGACCTCGGTCGACGTATCACCCGGCCTGCGACCGTTCTACTGCCCCATCGAACCGGCCCTGCACCCCGACGTCCGGCTGATCGAGAGCCGCGCGATCGATTGGCTCGACCGCTTCCGGTTCTACCCCGACGCCCGGGGCCGGGCGCGGTTGATCGGCACCAACAGCGCCGAGTTCTACGCCCGCTTCGCGCCTTCCGGGATCACCGGCAACCTGCAGGTCGTCGTGCACTGGGTGTACTGGGCCTTCGCCTTCGACGACGCCTGCTGCGACAGCGGCCCGTACTGCGCGGATCCAGCCGGTTTCCTGGCGATGGCGGGGGTGCTGCAGCGGGCGCTGGAGTCACCGTGGGAACCCGTGCCCGGCGGCGGCCCGTTCGTCACGGCCCTGCAGGACATCGGCCGCGATCTCCACGCCTGCGCGACACCGTTGCAGGTGCGGCGGTTCTGCGACGCGCACCGCGCGTGGTTGTTCGGCGTGGCCTGGCAGATCGCCAACCGCTCCCGCGGCCGCATGCCTTCGCTCGCCGACTACACCGCGATGCGGTTGAACAGCGCGGGCGGCCCGCCGACGCTCGCCCTGCTGGAAATCGCCAACGGCGCGGAAGTCCCGGCCGCGGAAATGGAAGCTCCGGTGGTGCGCGCGCTCACCGAGATGACCATGCTGATCGATTCCTGGGACAACGATTTGCATTCCTACCGAATGGAGGCCGACGAAGAGCAGACCGACCAGAACCTCGTGAAAGTGCTCAGCGCGCAGTACGGCTGGACGGCCGGGCGGGCGATGGACGAGGCCTACGCGCTGCGGGACCGGGTGATGACCCTGTTCCTGCGGACGCGGGCGAAGGTGGACGGCAGCGCGGCGCTGCGGTGCTACCTCGACGGCCTCGGCCACGCCATCCGCGGCAACACCGACTGGGCCCTGAACGTGCCGCGCTACAACAATTACGGCGAACCGATGCCGCACCCCGGCTGGACCGGCCGGCCGCGCGACACCAATCCCGCGCCACCGCCCATCCCCGCGATCCGCTGGTGGTGGCGCTTGTGCGAACTGGACAAGGAGAACCCATGAAACGGCTCACCGCCCGCACCCTCGTACTCGCCGCGCTGGCTTTCGCCGCGCTCAGCCCGAGCGTGGCCTCCGCCCAGCCGGGCGCCGGCTGGACCAGGTACGGGGACTTCGGCTCCTCATACCTGTGCCAGGCCGCCGGAATGGCAGGCGAACTGGCCGGCCAGTGGCACCCTGGCGACTGGATGTGCGTCCAGGGCGCACTGATGGTCCGCAACCAGATGGCCCCCCTGCCGCCGATCAACGGGTGACCAGGCCGGGCGGGCACCTCCACCCGGCCCGCCCGCCGGAACGTGGCACACGCCCGGGCCCTGTCTCCACCCGGGCGTGTCCCACCCTCCCGCACCCGAAACCCACACCCACGCACCCGAGTTCCACACTCGCGTGCCCGAGTTCCGCGCTCGTGCACCCGAGTTCGACACTCGTGCACCCGAGTTCCACGTCCGTGCACCCGAGTTCGACATTCGCGTGCACGAGTTCCGCGCTCGTGCAGCCGAATTCCGCACTCGCGTGGTCCGGCCCAGGTTCGGTGGCGCAAAAGGCGAGCAGCCGCCCGCTCCGCTCTCGGCACCGGCAGCGGCCCCCCGAATGTGGGGTTCGCGTGCCTGAACGTGGAACTCGGCTGCCTGAACGTGGAACACGCCCGGCGTACTCCTCCGGCCGGGCGTGTCCCACCCTCAAGCCGCCGAGTTCCACACTCGGGCACCCGAGTTCCACGTTCGTGCAGCCGAGTTCGACACTCGCGTGGGCAGCCTGCGCCCGCCGGACCGAAGGGGTAAGGCACCACCCGCAGTACTCCCCGGAACCGGCGACGGCCCCGAATGCGGGGTTCACCCGCCCGAATGTGGAACTCGGCTGCCTGAGTGTGGAGTTCGGGTGCCTGAACGTGGAGTTCGGCTACCTGAGTGTGGGGTTCGGCTGCACGAGTGTGGAGTTCGGGTGCGTGAGTGTGGGGTTCGGGGGGATGGGGGTGGGTTAGAGGAGGCCGGCGCCGGAGGGGACGGTGGTGGGGATGGTGGCCGGGTTGTCGACGGTGTAGGCGTAGTAGGTGCTGGGTTCGACGACGCTGCCGGAGGTCTGGGGTACGCCGGAGCCGGTGTAGATGTTGTTCCGTTCGACGGCTCGACCCGGGCCGCTGTCCGCGTAGCCGACCACGACCGGGTGCGGCACGGTCTCGAAGTAGTTCCCCTCCACCAGCACCCCGGCGTTCATCGTGGTCGCGACGCCGTAGGCACTCGTGGCGCGGTAGTAGTTGTTGTACACGTGCACCGGCTCACCGAAGCGCACCCGCGGGTGCCGCTGCGCCGAACCGTCGAAGAAGTTGTGGTGGATGGTGACCTTCAGGTGCCCGGTGTCCTCGGAGGCGTTGCCGTCCGAGTGCCCGATCAGCATGGTCTTGTCCGTGCCCTGGAACCAGTTCCACGAGATCGTCACGTAATCCGCCCCGCGCACCACGTCGATCGCGCCATCGGCCGGACCGGAGAATTCGTTGTGGTCGATCCAGATGTGGTGCGACTCCTTCCCGACGTTGATCGCGTCGTCCTCGGCCGCGGTGAACCTGATGTTGCGCACGATCACATTGGACGACCGGTGGAAGTCCAGACCCCCGCCGGTGATCTCCGCCGAAGAACCCAGCCCGACGATGGTCTTGTTCGGCCGCACGCCCTGCTTGCTCTCGATCGCGATCCGCCCCGACACCTGGATGGTCAGCGGCCCGATCGTATCGATGTACTGCAGCAGCTCCGAAGTCGTGCTCGCGGTGACCACCTGGCCACCCGCACCACCGGTGGTCCCGTTCTGCCCCAGTGCGTTCACCCCGGCGAAACCGTCCACAGCGGCCGCCGCCGCGGTGGCGACCCGGCCGACACCGGCGCCCGCCTGCACGATGCCCGGCACGTTCGCGGCCGGATCGGCGGTGTAGGAGTAGTACGTTCCCGGCTCGGTCACCGTGCCGCGGGTCTCGATCTCATGGTTGCAATCGACCAGGATGTTGTCCCGCGCCACCATCCGCCCGAGCTCGCCGCTGAATTCGACCCGGCCGGGGTTGTTCACCGTGTCGAAGTAGTTCCCCTCGGCCACCACCCCGGCGTTCATCGTCGAAGCGATGCCGTAGCTCAGCTCGCGGTAGTAGTTGTTGAACACGTGCACCGACTCGGCGAACCGCACCCGTGGATTGCGCTGGTCCGAGCCGTCGAAGAAGTTGTGGTGGTAGGTGACGCGGAGGCGGCCGATGTCCTGCGCGCCGTTGTCGTCGTCGTGCCCGAGCAGCATCGTCTTGTCGTGGTCGTGGAACCGGTTCCACGACACCGTCACGAAATCCGAACCACGCTTGATGTCCACGGCACCATCGTCCCCATTGGACAGATCGTTGTGGTCGATCCAAATGTGGTGCGAGAACATCTGGACGTTGATCAGATCGTCCGTGGCGCCCGAGAGCGAAAGGTTCCGGATGATCACGTTGTGCACCGCGTTCGACGGCGGCGTCGTCACGTCGTCGTCGACCGGCAGGCCGATGTTGAGCCCGCCACCGACCAGCCGGGCGTCGCTGCCCAGCCCGATGATGGTCTTGTCGGAGGCGACGCTGTGCATCCCGTCCGTCGACCCCGTCGGCAGGGTGATCGTGCCGGCCACCTGGATGACGTACGGGCCGGGCCGCGCGATGTGGTCGAGGAACCCGGCCGCCGTCGTCACGGTGACCACGGGACCACCCGCCCCACCCGTGGTCCCGTTCTGGCCGAGAGCGTTCACACTGGCGAAACCGACCGGGCCGTCGGCCACGGCCGCGCTCGCCGGCGGCGCGGTCACCGCCAACGCCCCGAACACCAGCACCGCGAGTAATCGACGCGATCGCACCGCAAGCTCTCCCATACCGCCACTGTCACCGCCACGGCATGCACAATCACGCCCACCACGTGCACGATTCCGTCCGGCGGCGCCAGAAGTTACCGTGGCAGCATGGACGACAGGCCGATCACGGTGGCACAACGCAACTACCGGCAGCACGCCGAAGCGCTGGAGCGCATGGGCAACCGCGAGCGCTTCACCTACATCTTCCAGTCGAACCTGTGGGAGTCGGAATCGGTGTCCGGCCCCGGTTCCGAACTCGAGCAGACCCGCGACCTGCGCACCAAGCTGCCAGAATCGCTGGCGCACTTCGGCGTGCGGACGCTGCTCGACCTTCCCTGCGGCGACTTCGGCTGGCTCAGCGGCGTGGACCTCGGCGTCGAGCGGTACATCGGCGCCGACATCGTGCCCGGCCTGATCGACCGGAACCTCGAGCGGTACGGGCAGGATCCGGCACGCGAGTTCCGCGTGCTCGACCTGACCTCGGACGCCCTGCCGCAGGCCGACGCCGTGCTCTGCCGCGACTGCCTCGTCCACCTGAGCTACGAAGACATCCGGCGCGCCATCGCCAACCTCCGCCGCAGTGGCTCCCGCTACCTCCTGACCACCACCTTCCCCGAGACGACCGCGAACACCGACATCTCCACGGGCGACTGGCGCCCGCTGAACCTGTGCCGCGAACCGTTCGGCTTCCCGGAGCCGCTGATGGTGCTGTTCGAGGGCTGCACCGAAGAGGACGGCGCCTTCGCCGACAAGGCACTGGCGCTGTGGGAGATCGACAGCCTCCCCAGCACGGCCGACGTGAAGCCGGACTAGGCGCCTCGTGCTCCCGAAGAAGGTGGAGGACACTTGTTCAGGCGAAATCGAGCTGGTCCGACCAGTGCACTACTAGCTTTTTCTCCGACAGGTCACCCCACCCCGCAGCGGCGGTGACCCCGTCGCCGACGGCGAAGCGGGGGCACCGACTCCGTTCAGTGGCCACCAACCGACACTGCCAGTCAGATAGCGGGCTTACAGCGGGCGGAGGAATGTAACGCCCTACAGTGATCACGTGGAGGATTCCCACGCCGGCAAACTCGCCCGTGTCGCAGCGGCGATGAACGAGCGCGCCTCCGAGGTGACCGCCGAGCTGGTGAACCTCTACGAGCGCGAACTCCCCCACCTCGTGCACGACGACGAGAGCATGGTCAGCCTGCTCTCCGCGAGCGTCTACCAGAACATCGACACCGCGCTGCGCATCTTCGAGCACGGCATCGATCCCACCCGGGTGGAGGCACCGGCCGCCGCGATCGAGTACGCCCGGCGGCTCGCGCAGCGCGGCACCTCGGTGATCGACCTGATCCGCGCCTACTACCTCGGCCAGATGGCCGTGCTGGACCTGGCGATCCAGGAAGGCGTGCGGCAGAACCGGAACGCCGACGACCTCGGCGCGCTGACCCGCCAGGCGCTCAGCGGCGCGTTGATCTTCATCGACCGGGTCACCCAGCAGGTCGTCGCCGCCTACGAAGAGGAGCGCGACACCTGGCTGCTCAACCGCAGCGCGGTGCGCGCGGCGCGGGTCCGCTCCCTGCTCGACGGCGAGGGCGTGGACATCGGCGCCAGCGAGACCGCCCTGGGTTACCGGTTGCGCGGCGCCCACGTCGGGCTGGTCGCCTGGTACGCCGAAGGCTCACGCCCGGCTCACCCGCTGGCCGGGCTGGAGGCGCTGGCGGGACGGCTGGCCGCCGCTCGCTCGGGCGGCGTGCGGCCGCTGTTCGTGCCCAACGACGAGTTGTGCGCCTGGGTGTGGCTGCCCGTCGAGGAGGCCACCGGGCCGACCGACGAGGAACTCGAGAGCGCGCTGGCCCCGGACGCGGAGGTGCGGGTCGCGGTCGGCGAACCCGGCCGCGGGGTCGAAGGTTTCCGGAAGAGCCACCGGCAGGCGGCCCGCGTGCACGCGCTGGCGGTCGCGGCCGGTGACGACTGTGACCGGGCACTGACCTTCCGTGACGTCGGCGCGATGGCGCTGATGACCTCGGACTTCCCGGCCATGCGGGCCTGGGTCGAGGACACCCTGGGCGAGTTGGCGCAGGAAGACGAGCAGCACGAGCGGCTGCGCGACACGCTGCGCGTCTTCCTGGCCGAGGGCGGCAGCTACACCGCCGCGGCCGAGCGGCTGCTCATGCACAAGAACTCCGTGCAGTACCGCGTGCGCAAGGCGCAGGAACTGCTCGGCAGGCCCGTGGCGGGCAACCGGCTCGACGTGGAACTGGCGCTGAACCTGTGCCACCGGCTCGGGGCCGCGGTCCTCGGAAAGCGGTAGGACGGCTTTTCGGTCCGCCGGACCAGACGGTTCGCGATTCCTTGGTCCGTTGGCACGAAGCCCGGTGCTCCGCACGGCCCTAGCCTTGCTTCCATGGAACACGTGGATCCGGCTCAGCCGATGATGGTCGTTCGCTTGCTGCGCGGCGTCGTCGGTGAGACGAGACGCGTGTCCCACCTCGTGCCCGCGCATCTGGACAGCGCGCTGCCGAGCGAGCTTGAGGCGTTGTGCGGCGAACTGCTTCAGGCCGGTCAAGCGGAACTGCTGTCCGGGCTGCGCGGCATGCCGTGCGACCGGTGCCTGGCGCTGTCCGCCCGCCGCCTCCGGCAGAGTCTGGTCCGCGCTTCGTAGCTCACAGGCATTGAATCGCTGACGCGGGCCAGCATCCCGGCCAGTTCGGGATGGGACGGGCAGCGGGCGCGGAAGCTGCTATCGTCGAAGGCGGTATTTCCGGATCAGGAGCGTTGACGTGGCAGGTGCAGACGACATCTCCGGGTGAGACCCGGACCTAGCAGGCCATCGGCGGGCTGTTCGCACAGCCGGCGTGGCCATGTCGTCGTCCACCGAAGCCATTCGGGGCGCTTCCTGCCCCGACCACGTTCCCCGAGGTCTTTTCCATGTCCGACGCCTTCGTCGTCTGCTCCGCGCTGTCCTTTTCCTGGCCCGACGACACGCCCGTGTTCGACCGGTTGTCCTTCTCCCTGCCCGGCGGCCGCACCGGGCTGGTCGCGCCGAACGGTGCCGGGAAGTCCACTTTGCTCAAACTGGTCGCCGGTGAGCTGCGGCCTGCGGCGGGCAGCGTCTCGGTCGGCGGCCTGTTCGGCTACCTCCCCCAGGACCTGCCACTGACCGGTGAGCTGAGCGTCGCCGAAGTGCTGGGCGTCGCGGAATCCCTGCGAGCACTGGAAGCCATCGAATCCGGGGACACCGACGAAAAGCACTTCACCGCCATCGGCACCGACTGGGACATCGAGGAGCGCACCCGCGCCCAGCTCGCCCGGCTCGGCCTCGGTGAGATCGAGCTCGACCGCCGCCTGAACACCCTCAGCGGCGGGCAGATCGTGTCACTCGGGCTGGCCGCCCAGTTGCTCAAGCGACCCGACGTGCTCCTGCTCGACGAGCCCACCAACAACCTCGACCTCGACGCCCGGCGCAAGCTCTACGAGGTGCTCGACGACTGGACCGGCTGCCTGCTCGTGGTCAGCCACGACCGCGCCCTGCTCGACCGGATGGACCGCATCGCCGAGCTGGACTCCGACGAAATCCGGTTCCACGGCGGCAACTTCACCGACTACGAGCAGGCGGTGCGGGCCGCGCGCGAGGTCGCCGAGAAGAACATCCGCAACGCCGAGCAGGACGTCAAGCGCGAGAAGCGCGAGATGCAGCAAGCACGTGAGCGGGCCGCCCGCCGGGCAGGCAACGCCAACCGCAACCTCGGCAACGCCGGACTGCCCAAGATCTTCGCGGGCACGATGAAGCGCAACGCGCAGGAGTCGGCCGCCAAGGCCGACGGTACGCACGCCGCCCGGCTCAGCTCGGCCAAGGCCAAGCTGGACCAGGCCGAACGGTCCCTGCGCGAGGATCAGAAGATCGCACTGGAGCTGCCGCAGACCGCGGTGCCCGCCGGGCGCACGCTCTTCCTCGGGGAACGGCTGAAGGTGCGGGACCTGTTCGCCGGCGAGGGCGCCGACCTGGCCATTCGCGGTCCCGAGCGGATCGCGCTGACCGGGGCCAACGGCTCGGGCAAGTCCACGCTGCTGCGCATCGTGCACGGCGAGAACGAGCCGGACAGCGGCGAAGTGCGCCGGGTCGACGGGCGGATCGCCTCCCTGTCCCAGCGCCTCGACCTGCTCGACCCGGACCGCACGGTGGCTGAAAACTTCGCCGCTTTCGCGCCGGGAATGCCGCCGGCGCAACGGATGAACACGCTGGCCCGCTTCCTGTTCCGTGGGGCGCGGGTGCAGTTGCCGGTCGGCGTGCTCTCCGGCGGGGAACGACTGCGCGCCACCCTGGCCTGCGTCCTGTTCGCCGAACCGGCGCCACAACTGCTCCTGCTGGACGAGCCCACCAACAACCTCGACCTTGTCAGCGCCGAGCAGTTGGAAAGCGCGCTGAACGCGTACGAGGGCGCGTTCGTTGTGGTCAGCCACGACGAACGCTTCCTGGCCGCCGTCGGGATCGAGCGCTGGCTACGGCTCGAGCACGGCAGCCTGCGGGAAACCGGTGCGCCCGTCCAGGCCGACTGAGGCGGGAAAGCCATGCCTCACACGGCTTTGGTCGCGCGCGACCTCGTGCGCGCCTTCGATGGACGGCGCACTGCTCCGCGAAGCAGCCCTCGGTCTGCCGGGTGAGTCCGATGTGGACAAACCGAACCACCTCTCCCCCAGCCTGTGCGATGAACTGTTGAAGCAGAGTCCGCTACCAGGCGGTCCTGACGTGCGAAGGGCTGTTCAGCTGCTCGATCAGATCGCCGAAACCGGGCGGGAACCGGGTGACGAGGCTGTCGCCGATGACCCCGGTCGCGCTGTCGTCGTGGTGGGCGACCGGTTCGAGAACCGGGGAGCCGGGTTGCCACCAGTACACCGCCGGGCTGAGCTGGGCGGGACCGGAACTGGCTGCCTCCTCGTAGTGCTCCGCGGCCAGCTCGGCGATCTCCCGCAGGGCGAACTGGGCGTCGGCGCCTTCGCGCAGCACGTGGAAGACCAGCATGCCGTGGTTCGGCATGGCGACCAGCACACCGTACGGCGACTCGGGCGAGCCGGTGACGGCTTCGACGACGTAGGGCATGACCAGCACGGTCGAGGCGACGTAGTCCCCGCCGGTGAAGACGAAGACCTCGTCGCTCGCCGCGAACTCGGTGGGCAGCTGCCCGCACAGGTTGTGCAGCCCGGCCTCCATGAGCCGGTCGAACCCGTGCCGCCGGACCTGGTCGTCGTTGAGGATGGCGATGTGGCCGGGGTGGTCGATGGCGAGCACCAGCAGCAGGCCGGGCGCGACCTGTCTGGCGTAGGACCACCATTCGACCGGGCTCCCGTCGACCGGCCGCACCCGCGCGTAGACGCGATCGAGGAGTTGCTCGGTGGGCAGATCCGCGTCGGAACCGCCGGTCAGAGCGCCGAGGACGCGCTCGAGGCAGGCGTCGACCAGATCGGCCCACTGGTCCATCGGGGCGCCGTCCACCGCGTCGGCCACCGGGGCGAGGCCGAAGCCGAGCTGCTCGGGCTCGAGCACCTCCACCTCGTCCTCGTGGACCGCGATCCGCATGCCGATGAACACCGGGCTGCGCCGGACCAGGTGCCGCAGCCGCTCGTACTGGTTCGCCGTGAGGTTGTGCACCGCCGGGAGGCTACAAGATCAACAGCCCGGGTCCGGGGCGTTTTTCGGATACTCCGCTGTGGACGCGGCGACATCCCCGGCGGGGACCGGGGTGCTCGGGGTCGCGTTCATTGTTAGGCTGGCTCAGTGTCCGAAGAGCCTCGCTCAGACGATCGGCTCCGGGTACTGGAAGCCATCACCGATTCGGCGCTGAGCCATCTAGAGTTCGACAAGTTGCTGGTCGCCCTGCTCGAACGCGTTCGCACGCTGCTCGAGGTCGACACCGCGACCGTCCTGCGGCACGACCCGGCCGCCGGGGTGCTGAGCGCGGTCGCCTCCTCCGGCATCGAGGAGGAGGTCTTCCAGGGCGTCCGCGTGCCGGTCGGCGCCGGGTTCGCCGGCACCATCGCCGCCACCCGCCGCCCGCTGGCGCTGGACCAGGTCGGCCCCGACACCGTGGTCAACCCCCTGCTGTGGGAACGCGGCCTGGCCACCCTGCTCGGCGTCCCGCTGCTGGCCGCGGAAAGCCTGGTCGGCGTGCTGCACGTCGGCTCGGTGACCCAGCGGGAGTTCACCGACACCGACGTCGAACTGCTGCAGATGGTCGCCACCCGGCTCGCGCTGGCGGTCCAGCTCGAGGACGCCGCCGCCGACCAGGCCGCCGCCACCGCGCTGCAACGCGGGCTGCTCCCCGCGCACCTGCCCGCCATCGGCGAACTCGACTTCGCCGCCCGGTACGTGCCCGGCACGAACACCGGGGTCGGCGGCGACTGGTACGACCAGTTCGAACTGCCCGGCGGCCGGATCGGAGTGGTGATCGGCGACGTGGCAGGCCACGGACTCGGCGCCGCCGTGGTGATGGGCAGACTACGCAGCGCCCTGCGCGCGTACGCGCTGGACTACGAGGATCCCGCGGACGTGCTCACCAAACTCGACCGCAAGGCCAAGCACTTCGAAACCGGCGTGATGGCCACCGTCGGCTACGGCGTGCTCGACGCGGCGCACGAGCGGATGACCATCTCGCTGGCCGGGCACCTCCCGCCGGTGCTGGCCGGGCCCCACGGTCCGGCGGCGGCCGTGCCGATCGAGCCGGACCCGCCCATCGGCCTGCCGATCGCCGTGCCCCAGCGCCACAGCACCACGATCGACGTGCCACCGGGCACCCTGCTCTGCTGGTACACCGACGGGCTGGTCGAGCGCCGCGGCAGCTCGATCGACGACGGCCTGCGCAAACTCGTCGCCACCGTCACCGCCGGCCCGCCGGAGCAGGTGTGCGCCGCGGTGATGACCGAACTCGTCGGCCGGGACCCGGTACCGGACGACATCGCGATGCTCCTGCTCCGGCGCCGGGCACTTGCGCTGGAGCGCGCTCCAGGTCCTAGCGTGGGTGGCACGCCACCCGACTGAGGAGACCGAACCATGGAGCTGGGCTTTCACCTCCCAATTTTCGACATCGACGGCGGCACCGGCGCCATCGCCGGTGAGCTGGCCAGGGTGGGGGCGGCCGCCGAGGCGTCCGGGGCGAGCTGGCTGTCGTTCATGGACCACTACTTCCAGATCGAGCCGACCGGCCTGCCCGCGGAAGCGAACATGCTCGAGGGCTACACCACACTCGGCTTCCTCGCCGCCCACACCAGCACGATCGACCTCGGCCTGCTGGTGACCGGCGTGACCTACCGCCATCCCGGCCTGCTCGCCAAGATCGTCACCACGCTGGACGTGCTCTCCGGCGGCCGGGCCGTGCTCGGCGTCGGCGCGGCGTGGTTCGAGCGCGAGCACCACGGCCTCGGCGTGCCCTACCCGCCGGTCAGCGAGCGGTTCGAGCGCCTGGAGGAGACGCTGCGCATCTGCGCGCAGATGTGGGACCCGGCCGACAACGGGCCGTTCGAGGGCAAGCACTACCAGCTGACCGAGACGCTCTGCTCGCCGCAGCCGATCAACCGCCCCCAGGTGCTCATCGGCGGTGGCGGGGAGCGCAAGACGCTGCGCCTGGTCGCGCAGTACGGCGACGCGTGCAACCTCTTCGGCTCCTCGCCGGAGGACGTCCGGCACAAGCTGGACGTTTTGCGCGGGCACTGCGACGACGTCGGGCGGGACTACGCGGACATCCGCAAGACGATCATCGCCAACAACCCGCAACCGGGCCCGGACAACCGGGACGAGTTCGTCCGCGCCATGGCTCCCTACGCCGAACTCGGCGTGCAGACCGTGATCGTCACGCCGACCACCGGCTCACCGGCGGCCTGGATCGACGGCATGGCCCCGGCCGTGCCGCGGCTCGCCGAACTCGGCTAGGACGATTCGCAGGTAACGTTGGGGCATGACCCAGACAGAGCAGCGAACCCGGCCTCCCCGCGCGCGGCGGCGCGGGGTGTTCGCGGGTGTGGTCGTGCTCGCCCTGCTGCTGTTGTTCGGCGTGCCGTGGGCGACGATCGTGCTGCCGTGGCCGGAACCCGTCGCACTGGCCGGCTCTGTCCTTTTCGGACTCGCGATGCTTTCGTTCCCGGTGCTGATGTTCCTCGGCCACGGCCGCGGGAGTGACCGGGCCGCGGTGGTGGCGGACACCACACTCGGCGTCGTCTGGGTGCTGTTCTCGTGGTCGGTGCTGAGCCTGCTCGCGCGGGTGGCGCTGCTGGGCGTCGCCGAACCGCTGCGGTCGCAGCTGGTGGCCGTGCTCGTGCTCGGCGTGAGCCTCGTACTGGTGCTCTACGGGGTGCGCGAGGCGATGCGGGTGCCGCGGGTGCGCCGTGTCGAGGTGACGCTGCCCCGGCTCGCCGCCGGTTTCGACGGCACCACCGTGGTCGTGCTGACCGACACCCACTTCGGGCCGATCGACCGGACGCGGTGGTCGGAGCGCACGGCCGCGGTGGTGAACGGGCTGGAGCCGGACATCGTGTGCCACGCGGGCGATGTGGCCGACGGCACGGTGCAGCAACGGCGATCCCAGGCGGCACCGCTCGGCACCATCAGTGCGCGCCTGGCCAAGGTGTACGCCACCGGCAACCACGAGTACTTCGGCGAGGCGCAGGCGTGGCTGGACCACCTGGCCTCGCTCGGCTGGGAACCGCTGCACAACCGCCACATCGTCGTCGAACGCGGCGGGGATCGCCTGGTGCTGGCCGGGATCGACGATGCCACCGCCCAGGCGTCCGGCCTCGAAGGCCATGGCGCCCGGCTCGACGCGGCACTCGACGGCGTGCCGGAGAACACCGCGATCCTGCTGCTGGCCCACCAGCCCAAGCAGATCGCCGGAACCGCCGGGCAGGTCGACCTGCAGATCGCGGGACACACGCACGGCGGGCAGATCTGGCCGTTCCACTACCTCGTGCGCACCGACCAGCCGGTGTTGCAGGGGCTGTCCCACCACGGCACGACGCAGCTCTACACCAGCCGGGGCTCGGGTTTCTGGGGTCCGCCGCTGCGGGTGTTCGCACCGAGCGAGATCACCCTGCTCACCCTGCGCGCGCCGAACTGAGCGACCCGCGCAGCAGCGTGACGACCGCCCGCGTGGCACGGGTGGCGACGTCCTCTTCGGACACTCGCGCGCCGGTCAGGAAGTCGCCGGTGTCCAAGGTCACGTAACCGTGGGCCAGCGCGATGATCTGCTCGATCGACCGCAGCGCCTCGGCGGGCTCCGGGTGCCCGGCGTCGCGGGCCAGGTCGAGCAGCAGCGCCATGAGTTTCCGCCCGGCCTCGGCCAGGGCCTCGTCCCGCAGCGGGCGTAGTTCCCGCGCGAAGATCACATCGAACCCGGCCCGGCGCGTGGCGGCGAAGCGCACGTAGGCACCGGCGGTGGCCGCCAGCCGGTCGACCGGGTCTTCGCCGGCGTCCGCCGCGGCGGCTTCCATCGCCTCGGTGAGCTCGCCCGCCGCCTGGGTGGCGACGGCGGCGAGCAACTGGTCGCGATCCCGGAAGTGGCGGTAGGGCGCCGCCGTGCTCACGCCGAGCCGACGCGCGAGTTCGGCGACGGAGAACCCGGCGAGCCCGCTCTCGGCCAGTAGCTCGAAGCTCGCGGTGATCAGCGCCTGCCGCAGCTCTCCACGAGGACGGCGAGCTGGTTTCCCGGTGGCCACGGCACCGCTCCCTTGACTCGAAGTAAGAAGGCTCTTACTTTATAAGTGATAGACCTCTTACTTCAAGGAGACACGCTGATGGACAGCAAGGTCGTGGCGATCACCGGCGCGAGCAGCGGGATCGGGGAAGCCACCGCGCTCCTGCTCGCCGCCGACGGCGCGAAGGTGGTGCTCGGGGCACGGCGCTCCGAACGGCTCGAAGCACTGGCGGACCGCATCACCGCCGCGGGTGGCACGGTGGCCTGGATCCGCACGGACGTCCGGCGGCGGGAGGCCCTGGCAGCGCTCGTCGCCTGCGCTCAGGCCGAGTTCGGCAGGCTCGACGTCCTGGTCGGCAACGCGGGCATCGGCCCGATCTCACCCCTCGACGACCTGCGCGTCGAGGACTGGGAGCAGATGGTCGAGGTCAACTTCAAGGGCGTGCTCTACGGGGTCGCGGCCGCGCTGCCGGTGTTCCGGGAGCAGCGGAGCGGGCACTTCGTCAACGTCGTGTCCACCGCGGGCCTGCGCGTGGTCCCGAACCAGGCGGTCTACGCCGCGACGAAGAACGCGGTCCGCACCTTCTCCGAAGGCCTCCGCCAGGAAGCGGGCCCCGACCTGCGCGTGACCTTGATTTCGCCGGGCGTCATCGGCACGGAGTTCGCCGACTCGATCACCGCGCCGGCGGTGCGGGCGCAAATCCTCACGGCTCGCGACAGCTTCGGCATCCCACCGGAGTCGATCGCGCGGGCCATCGCCTTCGCCATCGACCAGCCCGCCGCCGTCGATGTGGGCGACATCGTGGTCCGGCCGACCGCGCAGGCCTGAGCCGTCAGCGCCGCGCGATGGTGAGGTCGTCGCCGCGGAGGACGGCTTGATGGAGGCGGCGGGGCAAGGGGCCGGGTTCGACGCCGAGGTCGTCCACCAGGCGGCGGCGCAGGCGGTTGAACACGCCCAGGGCGTCGGCGCGTCGGCCGCTGCCGTAGAGGGCGCGCATCAGCAGGGCGGCGAGTGGCTCGCTGTGCGGGTGGGCCGAGGTCAGGACAGCCAGTTCGCCGATCGCGTCGGCGTATCGGCCCATACGCAGTTGCAGTTCCAGTTTTTCTTGCAGCACAACGATCCTGCGTTCGGTCAGCCGCCGTCGCGCGCCTTCGGCGAAGGGGCCGGGCAGGCCGGACAGCGGCTCGCCCTGGTACAGCGCCAATGCGTCGGTGTACCGGCCGACCGCGGCGGTCAGGTCTCCGGCATCGGCGAGGGTGGCCGCGTCGGCGGTGATTCGCTCCAGCGTGTCCACGTCCGACTCGACGCCCTCGCCGGAAAACCGGTAGCCGCCCCGATCCCGGCCGATCACCGACTCCCCCGGGCCGTCACCGGGCCGCAGGCACTTGCGCAGCCGGTAGACGTACACCGGCACCACCTGCGCGGCAGGCGGGTCCATGCCCCACACCGCGCCGAGCAGTTCACCGCGGCTGACCGGCACTCCGGCGCGCAGCACCAGCACCGCGAGCAGTGCCTGCTGCCGCACCGGCCCCAGGTCCACCGGTTCCGCGCCACGCCAAGCCCGCAGCGGACCGAGGACCGCCAGCCGGAGCGGAAGTACCGGGACCGGCTGGGAACCGACCACGGAAAGCCGGGGTTCCTCCTCGCCCAGCCCGAGCCTGGCCACGATCCGCCCGAGGTGGTGCTTCACCGCGACCTCGGCGATGGACAGCTCGGCGGCGATCTCCGCGGTGGACAGGCCACGGCCGACCGCCCGCAGCACACCCCGCTCGCGCGCGGTCAGCAACGCGGCGGGCGAGTGGACCTCTTGGGCTTGGGTCAGCACCACGGCGGGCTCTCCGTTCTCGGCTGTCTGGCCTTCTTCCTCGATGCTGCTGCCGGTGCCCGGCCCGAACCAGGCCGGGCACCGGCCGTATGTGGCCGGTCCCGCTAGAGTCCGGTTCGTGACGGGCCGGTTCAGTGCGCTGCTGCGGCAGTTGCGGCTACAGGCGGGGCTGACGCAGGAGCAACTGGCGGAACGCGCCGAAGTGGGGATCCGCACCATCCGCGGCTTCGAGACCGGCGAGCGGGCCAATCCCCGCGTGTTCACCGTGCGGCGGCTGGCCGACGCGCTGGGCGCGGAGCCGGGCGAGCGCGACGAACTGCTGGCTGCCGCGGTCAACGCCGAAGCAACCGGAACAACTGAGACCTCCGTCGACCCAGCGCCCCGGCAACTGCCCGCGCCACCGGGCCGGTTCGTCGGCAGGCGCCGTGAACTCGACCACCTGACCGCCACCCTGGACGGTGCCGCCGCCGAGGGGGCGACGGTGGTGGTCTCGGCGATCAGCGGCGGTGGCGGCGTCGGCAAGACCTGGCTGGCGCTGCACTGGGCCCACCAGCACCTGGCGGACTTCCCGGACGGCCAGTTGTTCGTCGACCTGCGTGGGTTCTCCCCCAGCGGCCGGCCGATGACCTCGGGTGAGGCGATCAGGGGCCTGCTCGAAGCGCTCGGCGTGCAGCCCGCCGCGATCCCGGCCGACGCGGACGCCCAGGCCGGGCTGTACCGGAGCCTGGTGGCGGGCAGGCGGATGCTGATCGTGCTGGACAACGCCCGCGACAGCCACCAGGTCGCGCCCCTGCTGCCCGGCGGCCCGGCCTGCACGGTCGTGGTGACCAGCCGCGACCGCCTGGCCGGGTTGGTCATCGCGCACGACACCCGGCCGATCACGCTGGACCTGCTGTCCGAAGTGGACGCCCGTGACCTACTGCGGGCCCGGCTCGGCGAGCAGCGGCTGGCCGCGGAGCCGGACGCGACCGCGGATCTGCTGGCGTCCTGCGCGGGGCTGCCGCTGGCGCTCGCCGTGGTGGCCGCCCGCGGCGCGCTCCGGCCCGACATCCCGCTGGCCGCGCTGGCCGCCGAACTGCGCGACGCCGCCACCCGGCTGGGCGCGCTCGACGCCGACGATCCGGCCGCCAGCGTGCGTGCCGCCGTCTCGTGGACCCACGCCGCGCTCGAACCCGAGCAGGCCGAGTTGTTCGCCCTGCTCGGGCTCGCCCCCGGGCCGGACATCAGCCTTCCCGCCGCCGCCTGCCTCGCCGGGCTCCCGGTCGAGCGCGTGGCCCAGGCATTGCGCCGGCTGGAACGGATCTCCCTGCTGGAGGAGCACACGGCCGGGCGCTTCCGCATGCACGACCTGGTCCGGCTCTACGCGACCGAACGCGCGCACCAGGACCTCTCCCCCGGTACGCCGGACGCGGCCTTGCGGCGGCTGGCCGAGTTCTACCTGCACACCTCGTTCGCCGCCGACCGCTTGCTCAGCCCGCAGCGCCAGCCGATCGAACTGCCCGAGCCCGACGAGGCGTGCCCGCCACAGCGGCTGGCCGACCAGGGCGCGGCCTGGGCCTGGTTCGACGCCGAGCACACCAACCTGCTGGCCACGCACCACCTCGCGGTCGACCGGGGCTGGCACGCCCTGATCTGGCGACTGGCGTGGGCGCTGCAGAGCTTCCGGTGGCGGCGGGGTCTGCTCGACGAGAACGTGTCGATGTGGCGGGCCGGGCTGCTCGCCGCCGAGCGCTCGGGCGATCCGGCCGCGCAGATCCTGGCCCACCGCCTGCTCGCCCGCGCCTACGTGCTGACCGGCCTGCGCGCGGACGCGTCGCAGCACATCCGGCGGTCGCTGAGCCTGGCCGAGGAGGCCGGTGACGTGCTCGCTCAGGCCAACGCCCACCACGGCTTCACCCTGATCTGGTCGGGGCAGGACGCCCGGAGGGCGGTGAAGCACGCCCTCGCCGCACTGGAGCTCTACCAGTCCATCGGCTACCGAGTCGGGGAAGCCGACGCGCTCAACACCGCGGGCTGGCACGAGGCTCACCTGGGCGAGTACGACCAGGCGCGCGTCCACTGCGAAGCCGCTCTCGTCCTGCACCGCGAGCAGCAGGACCGCTTCGGCGAGTGCCTCACGGTGGACAGCCTCGGCTACATCGCCCTCCACAGCGGGCGCCACGCCGAGGCACGCGATCACTACGAGCAGGCCATTGTCCTGCACCGGGGCAACGGCAACACCTACGCCGAACCCGACGCGCTCGAATCGCTCGCCCGGACCGAAGTCCTGCTGGGCAGGCCCGAGAAGGCACGGGCCGCGCTGGAACAGGCACTGGAACTGTACGAGAGCCAGCACCGCGAAGAGGAAGCCGAACGGGTCCGGCTGGCACTCGGCTCGCTGAACTGAATCGCTTGCGGCAACGGGAAATCATCGGGATTTCATTGCCCGGCGCTAGCGTGCGCCGCGACGAGCACGCTGACGTTAGGGAGGGACGCGCGATGGCGCGCAAGAAAAGATGGCTCGCGGTGGCAGCAGTGGCGCTGGCCACCACCGCGACCGTGACGGCCACGGCACCCGGCGCCGAGCCGGGCGCGACGACGATCCGCTACACCGAATTCGGCATCCCGCACATCACCGCGTCGAGCTTCGAAGGTCTCGGCGAGGGCTACGGGTACGCGGCCGCCAAGGACAACATCTGCACGCTGGCGAGCACCTACCTGATGGTGAACGCCGAGCGGTCGCGGTACCTCGGCCCGGACGGTTACGCGAACACCGGGACCTCGGGCGGCACGAACAACCTCAACAGCGACCTGTACTTCCAGCGGATCAAGGACAACGGCACGGTGGAGCGGCTGGTCGGCCTGCCCGCGCCCAACGGTCCCGAGCCGGAGGTGAAGGAGACCGTCCGCGGTTACGTCCAGGGGTACAACCGGTACCTGGCCGAAACCGGCGCCGGCGGCATCACCGACCCGGCCTGCCACGGCGCCGCCTGGGTCCGGCCGATCACCGAACTGGACGTCTACCGGCACGTGCACTCCGAGGTCATCATGGGCGCCGCCCAGTACCTCCTGGACGGGCAGGTCACCGCGGCACCGGCGGTCGGCTCGGCCGAGGCACCCGCCGAAGACACCGAGAACTCCGAAGACACCACGGCCACCGGCGAGAAGATCGTCGAGGCGATCTCCGCGGGGCACCGGCACGGGGTCGGCAGCAACGCGCTCGCCGTCGGTTCGCAGGGCGTCGCCGGTGGCGGCAGCATGCTGCTCGGCAACCCGCACTTCCCGTGGCAGGGCAAGAACCGCCTGTGGCAGAGCCAGCTGACCATCCCCGGCCGGTTCAACGTCTCCGGCGCGAGCCTGCTCGGCCTGCCCGTGGTCAACATCGGGCACAACGACGACGTGGCGTGGAGCCACACGGTGGCGACCGTGGCGCCGTTCGGCCTGTTCGACGTGCAGGTCGACCCGCTGAACCCGACCAAGTACCTGGTCGACGGCCAGTGGGAGGACATGACCGCCCAGCAGGTCAGCGTGGCCGTGCGCAACCCGGACGGCACGACGGGAGAGGTGAGCCGGACGCTGTGGTCCACGCGGTACGGCCCCATCACCACCTCGCTGGCCGGTGTCCCGCTGCCGTGGGTGGTCAGCGCGCACGCCGTGCGTGACGTGAACATGGACAACCTGCGCGCGGTGAACACCTGGTTCCGGCTGGACCAGGCCCGCGACACCGACGACGTGGTGCGCATCCTGGAAAGCACGCAGGGCAGCCCGTTCTTCAACACCGTCGCCTCGGACCGCAAGGGCAACGCGCTGTACGCGGGCATCCAGGCGGCGCCTAACATCACCGACGAGCACGCCCAGTCCTGCCTCACCCTGACCGGCCAGGCCACGTTCTACGGCCTGCGGCTGCCCGGCACGCCACCGGTGTCCATTCTGGACGGTAAGCGCAGCGCATGCGATTGGCCCGCCGATCCGAACGCGGTCGCGCCCGGCCTGCTCGACCCGAAGAAACAGCCGCGGCTCACCCGTGCCGACTTCGCGGGCAACGCGAACGACAGCCCCTGGCTGGCGAATCCGGCCGAGCCGTTGTCCTACCCGCGCGTGATGGGCGACATGAACACGACCCGATCGACCCGGACGCAGGAGCTCATCCTGACCGCGCAGAAGCGCCTCGACGGCACCGACGGGTTGCCCGGCAAGGGTTTCACGCCGGAGTCGATGCGAAGCCTGCTGTTCGCCGACCGCAGCCGGACCGCGGAACTGGCCCTCGCGGACACGGTGAAGATGTGCCGGGGCTTCCTCGGCGGGCTGGCACCGTACAGCGGTGGCCTGGTCAACGTGAGCGAGGCCTGCCCGATCCTCGCCGCGTGGGACGGTACGTACCGATCGGACAGTCGCGGGGCCTGGCTGTTCGAGAAGTTCTGGGCGAACCTGCCCGTGCCGGACCTCGGCGTGGGCCCGGTCGAGACGGCGCCGTGGAAGGTGGGCTTCAACCCGGCTGATCCGGTGCACACGCCCCACACGCTGGACACCGGCCGGGCGGACGTGTGGCTGGCGTTCGGCAACGCCGTGCACGCGCTGCGGAAAGCCGGAATTCCTTTGGACGCCCCGATTTCGGCCGTGCAGACGGTGACCCGCGACGGCGAGCGCATCCCGATCCACGGCGCTCCGGGCTCGCTGGGCGTGCTCAACGTGATCACGCCGGGCGTCGGCGCGGCGGGTGAGCCGGAGGTCACCTGGGGCTCGAGCTTCATCCAGCAGGTGTCGTTCACCGGCGACGGCCCGCCGCAGGTGTCGACGCTGATGACGTACTCGCAGTCGGCCGATCCCACGTCACCGCACCACGCCGACCAGACGAAGCTGTTCTCGGCGGGCCAATGGGTCACCGGCCGGTTCACCGAAGAGCAGATCGCCGCTTCCCCGGCCCTGCACACCACCACGCTCGACTAGCGCCCACCCACCGAGCAACGCTATGAGTGGGGCATTACTTGCGTTCAATGCTAGTAATGCCCCATTCATAGCATTGGCCACCGCCTCCGGGGTCAGCTCTGGTCGCAGAGCACGGTGGTCACGGTGACCCCGCGGTGCACCGATCCCCCGCCGCCGACGGAATCGCTTTCGCCGCCGATGTTGTTGATGACGTTCGCCGCGACGAAGGCGGACCGGCCGTCGGTGGTGGCCGCGGCGACCGACTGGTAACCGGGCCAGAGGCCGTAGTGACCCCACGCCTCACCACCGCACGGCAGCGGGAACCGTTCCAGCCCCAGGCCGTAGCCGTGCACCGGACCGCCGGGCGCCGGCTCCAGCATTTCGGCCAGTTGCGCGGGCGGAACCACTTCCCCGGCCATCAGCGCCTGGAAGAACCGGGTCGCGTCGGCCCCGGTGGTCACCAGGCCACCGCCGGACAGGCCGACGCTCGGCTCGATCAGCTCGGTGAAGTCGACATAGAGGTACCGGCCGACGTACCCGCGGACGTGTCCCGGCGGCAGGCGCTTGTCCCCCGGCGTGGGCAGGTAGGTGCCGGTCAGGCCGAGCGGGCCGGTGATCCGGCCTGCCAGCTCCTGGTCGTAGCTGTTCCCGGTGACCCGCTCGATGATCATCCCGGCCAGGATGAAGTTGGTGTTCGAGTACTGCTGGCCCGCGCCCGGCGCGAACAGCGGCGGCTGCGCGAGACCCCAGCCCGCGACCTGGGCCAGCGTGTGCGGCCGGAGGTGCTCGATCGGGTTGATCCCGCCGCCCAGCCACAGGTACTCGTTGACCCCGCTGGTGTGGTTGAGCAGCTGCCGGACGCTGATCAGGTCGCCGTCGTAGCCGTTGCCCTGGACCACGCCGGGCAGGTAGGTCTCGACCGACGCGTCCAGGTCGACCCGCCCCTCGGCGACCAGTTGCAGCACGATGGCCGCGGTGAACGGCTTGGTCAGGCTGCCCGCGCGGAGCCTGTCACCGGAACCGAACGGGCGGTTTTGGCCCAGCGCAGTGGTTCCGCTGGTGACGCCCCACATCCGGGCCTGTTCGCGGACGACGGCGGCGGCGCCGGGAGCGCCGTTGCTGCTCCGGTAGGTGTCGACGGCCGCCTGGGTGACGGCGTGGTCCTGCGCGGACGCGGGCGCGACGAGCACCACGCCCGCCGAGAGGACCAGTGCGGTGAGCGCGGCTTTCGCCTTCATGGCCGAGTCCTCCCCGCGCTCAGTTGTCCACCGGCGTGAACCCGGCGCCGGGGGCGTCCGGGCCGCGCGTGGCGATGTCGTCGAGGATGTTCTTCGCGCTGGTGTAGACGAACGGCGGCATGGTCAGCGCCACCCGCGTCACGATGCCTGCCCACTCGGTCGCGGTGCCGTCGTTCCTGGCCACCACCAGCGGGCCGCCGGAGTCACCCGGCACGTTCACCGCGAACGAGGTGATCAGCCCGTCCGCGTTGGACCCCACCAGCCCGCAGGTCTTCCCGGTGGTCCGGCCGTCCTTGCACACGTTCGAGCCCACCGCGGGCAGGCCGCCCTCGAGCACGCGGTCGATCCGCAGGGCCGGGCCGTTGCTGCTCAGCGTCACCTTGGCGGGGTCGTACTCGATCACCGCGTAGTCGTGGAACGCCTGGTCCGCCGAGACGTGGGCGTAGTGCCCGATCGGCCCGAGGTCCCGCTTGCCGGGGTAGTACAGGTCGCCGCCACCGGCGCAGTGGGCCGCGGTGATCCCGATCAGCCTGCCCGCGTTGTCCGTGCCGACCGGCCCGAGGGTGCACAGGGTCAGCCCGGCGCCGTGGTCGAGCTGCAGCCCGTTGGTGACGACCACCTTTTCCTGCGCACCGGCCCCCGGTGCGAGCACCAGCCCGGCCGCCGCCACCACACCGGCCACCAGCGCCCAGCGCGAAGCCCTTGTGGAAACCATGAAGAACCACCCCTCGTCTCTCGCCCGGCACCCGTCGCGCCGAGCGAAGCCAACCTAGGCAGCGGCGATGAAATCCTGACGAAACCCCGATTCCGGGCCGGTGACCCGCCAGGATGACGGGATGATAGCCAGAACCTGGTCCGCGCGAGCGACCGAGCAGGGCGCGGAGAACTACCGCGTCTACTTCGAGCACACCCTCCTTCCCCGACTCCGCGAGTTACCCGGTTTCTCCGGTGCCTACCTGCTCTCCCGCGAGCACGCCGGGCTGGTCGAGCTGACCACGCACACGCTGTGGGAGTCACCGGCGGCCATCCGCGCCTTCGCCGGTGAGGACCCTGCCGCCGCGGTCGTCGAACCCGAGGCCCGCGCGTTCCTCCGCGCGAGCGACTCGCGGGTGGTCCACCGGACCGTGCTCCTCGCGACGGGCACCGATTAGTTCCGTGCCGCGAACTTGTCGGTACCGGGTGAGAGAGTCATCCGCGGAAGCGAGGAGGAGCCACGATGGCGACCGAACCCACGGGCCTGCAGGTCTCGGAGTTCAGCGAACCGGGCAGCACGGTGGTGCCGTGGGCCGAGGTCGAGCGGGTGCTGCGCGAGTCGGAGATGTTCTGGCTGTCCACCGTGCGCCGGGACGGGCGCCCGCACGTGGTGCCCCTGCCCGCCATGTGGCTGGACGACAGGCTGCACTTCTGCACCGGGGCGCACGAGCAGAAGGCCCGCAACCTCGAGGCGAACCCGCGGTGCGTGCTCACCACCGGGACGAACTCCTACCGGTCGGGCCTCGACGTGATCGTCGAAGGCACGGTGGCGCAGCTCCGCGACGAGGAGACGCTGACCGTGCTGGCGGGGATGTGGCGCGACAAGCTCGACTGGCCGTTCGAGGTGGTCGACGGCCAGTTCAGCGACCCCGGCAACGACGACCACCGCGCCCCGGTCTACGCCGTGACCCCGGCCAAGGTGCTGGCCTTCGGCAAGGCCCCGTACCGGCAGATCCGCTACACCTTCGGCGATTCCTGATGGTGCAACGCGGTCTCCAGCGCGTCCTCGGCCGCGCAGGCGAGGTCGGGGACCACGCCGATCTGCTCCCAGTTGGTCCCGGTGACCGCGTTGACCGAGCGCGCGCTCGGCAGGTGCAGTTCCAGTAGGTCGGTGAGCGCGATCGCCTCGACCGGGTGCGCGCCGCCCCCGGTCGTCTCGCCGACGATCTTCGCGCGCTGGAGCGCCTGCAGGTTGTAGGCGAGTTCCTCGCACCCGGAGAAGGTCTGGCTGCTGGTCAGCACCAGGATCGGCGCGTCGATCCTGGTCGCCGCGGGCGTCGTCCAGTACTGGCGCGAAGGGCCGCCGCGTTCCTCGATGTCCTGCAGGTGCACCGGTTCCTTGCCGAGCAGGTAGCCGCAGATCAGCGCCACCGTCCGTGGAGTGCCGCCGCGGCCTTCACGCAGGTCGATCACCAGCGAGGTGGCCGAGGAAAGCAGCGTGAACGCGGCGCGGACGTACGGCTCGGCGAGGTGCACGGGCGAAAGGTACGGCGCGATCTGCAGCACTCCGGTGCCGCCGTCGAGCAACCGCACCTGCCGGATGCCGCCCGCGTTGCGCTGGGCCTCGGCGGTGTGCAGCGCTTCGTACTCCGCGCTGCCGAATCCGGTCGCCGCGCCTTGCGGGCGGTACCGCACGCGCAGGTGGCGGTCGTTGTTGACGCATTGCAGGCGGCGGGTCAACGTCTCGGCGATCGCCTCCGGCGCGAGACCCGCCAGCTCAGGAGCCAGCTCAGCGACGCCTTCGGCGATGGTGGAGGCGTCGCTTTCGAGGATGTAGCGCTCGCGGACCAGCGCCTGGAGTTGGTCGAGCAGTTCAGGGATTCCGATCATGAGCGCAGTCAAGCAACGGGCTTGCGCAAGCGACAACCATCCTTGACGCTTGAGCCGTGCCCGAGGTCATCCACGCCACCAGCCCGGTCCAGATGCGGGCCTTCGCGCATCCGACGCGACACCGGATCTGGCGGGACCTCGGTCCCGAAGGGGCGACCATCAGCCAACTGGCCCACCGCCTTCGCGTCAACAAGGGCAACATCGCGCACCACCTCGGGGTGCTGGCCGAGGCGGGCCTGGTGCGGAAGGGGCCCACGCGGACCGTGCGCGGTGGCACCGAGCAGTACTTCGTCAAGACCGCGGCCAAGGTCAGGTTCGGTCCCGGGGAGAACGGCGTGGCCACGAAGGCGATGCTGGCCACGATCGCCGACGAGATCCCCGCCGGCGACGAGGACGCCCTGCTGCTGCACCGGGTGGTCCGGCTGACCGCGGCGCAGGCCAGTGCGTTGCAGGACCACCTCGAGTCGGTGGTGCACGACCTGGCCCCGGCGAACGAACGCGAAGCCGGGTACGGGGTGCTGGTCGGTCTCTACCGCCGCGCCTGACACGCACCGGCCTTGGCCGCCCCCGACGCCTACCTTCTCCTGCGCCGCCGCGGCCAGCGGGGACGCGGGTACATCCAGTTCACCTACTGAGCCGTCACAGCGTGGCGTGCGGGGCGGGGACCATCTTGGTCATCCGCGGTGAGGGCAGCACGCCGAGTTCCCGGTGCAGCAGGCCCCGGTAGTGCTGGTAGTGCCGCAACGCGGAACCGGTGTTGCCCTGCGCCAGGTGCACCGCGATCACCGTGCAGTGCGCGCTTTCCCGCACCGGGTCGATGGCGATGGCGGTCAGCGCGGCCTCCAGCGCGGCCAGGTGCGAGCCCGCCGAGAGCAGACGCCGGGCGATCGCCTCCAGGGTGTGCAGCCGGACCTGTTCCCAGCGCTGCCGTTCCGCCACCAGCCACTCCTCCGACCAGTACGGCAGCAGGTCCCGGCCGAGGAGCCCGGCCAGCCACTCGTCGGCGCCGGGGTCGGCGCGGTGGGCCGAGTCGAGGGCACGGCTGAGGTCGACCGCGACCAGCGGGAACAGGCGCAGGTGCTCGGTGGCCGCCTCGACGACCGGGTGCTCGGTGGACCGCCGCACCTGCCACAGCGCCTGCCGCAGGTTGGCCGCCGCGCGCTGCCGCCTGCTCCCCGGCCACAACTGCTCGGCCGCCGCCGAGCGGTTCACCGGGAACCCGTTCCGGACGCCGAGAAAAGCCAGCAGCCGCTGCGCGCCCCGCGGCAGGGAAACCAGTTCGCTGCCGACCACCAGTTCGAACCGGCCGAGCAGCGTCAAGTGCGAACACCGCGCGGATCTGCCGTCCATCGCCGATTCGCCCATGGTTCTGCCTCATTCCCGTCGTCACCATTCACCGGCTTTCGAGCATCGCACCGCAGGCGTCTCGAGCGCGACTCCCCCGCGCTGCGTCCCACGTCGGTGTCGCTGTCTCCGGTACGTACGCGACAACTTCTCCACCTGCGGTGGGCTTGACTTCCCACTGAGGAACACCCGGAAGAGACCTCGGGGCCGGTAACGCGACTGCGCGTCGACCTCCGGCCCGGAATTCGGCGGGCGCGGGTAATGCCAATGGCCCAGTGCGCGTTTCGCGCCTTTGTCCAACCCAGTGGGTGAACGCGCCTTCGGGAGATCGGCCGTGGTGCGTTCCGGCGACACCGGGCAGACGGCGAACGGCTACCGACATCCACGGCGATTCCACGACGACGCCCGGCGTGGGCTACGTGCGACTGTCGGCGAACGCCGCGGCCTGACCGGCCGAACGGCGGCACCCTGGGCATGGGGGTGCCGCCGTTCGTGCGTATGCGCTGGCGCGACAGGAGTCCGGGCGGCTTGACTGTCTGTGGTTCGCCAACAGCTGGGGGCACTCGTGAGAATGTTGCGCCTCGTCCTGCCGTTGCTCCTCCTACTCGGCCTCACCACCCCGGTCGCGGCGGCCGTGCCGCCCGCGCTGGTGATCGGCCACGACTTCCCCGACCCGGACGTGCTCGAATCCGGCGGCACCTACTACGCCTATTCGACCAGTTCCTCGCGCGGCCGCGTGCCGTTCGCGACCGCGCCCACACCCTCCGGTCCGTGGGCCGCGAAGGGTGACGCGTTGCCGCAGAAACCCGCGTGGGCCGGGAACGGCGGCTTCTGGGCGCCGGACGTCTCGCGGCGCTCGGACGGCCGGTTCCTGATGTACTTCACCGGCCCGAGCACCGCCACGGGCCGCATGTGCCTCGGCGCCGCGCTCGCGAACGGGCCCGCGGGCCCGTTCCAGCCGACCTCGGCCCAGCCGCTGGTGTGCAACGCGGGCGAAGGCGGTGACATCGACCCGTCGAGCTTCGTCGACACCAACGGCGCGCGGTACCTGCTCTACAAGAACGACGGCAACGCGATCGGCCAGCCCACGATCATCTGGCTGCAGCCGACCGCCGCCGACGGCCTGAGCTTCACCGGCAACCGGGTCGAACTGCTGCGCAACAACCGGCCGGAGGAGTCCGGCGTGATCGAGGCACCGGTGCTGGTGAAACGCCCGTCGCAGTACGTGCTGTTCTACTCGGCCGGCATCTACACCTCGGGCAACTACCAGACCGGCTACGCGGTTTCCGGCTCGCTGACCGGGTCCTACACGCGCGCCTACCGGCCGCTGCTGACCACGGCCAGCCTGGACGGCGCGGTCAACGGGCCGGGAGGCGCGGACGCGGTCGGCGGCACGATGTTCTTCCACGGTCACCTCGGCGGCGGCGGGCGCGGCATGTTCGCGGCGAGTCTGGGGTGGGCCAACGACTTCCCGGTGGTGCGTGGCAGCCGCGTCCGCCATGAGGCCGAGCGCGGCACCCTGCACAACGCGATCGTGCGCAGTGGCGCGGCGGGTGCCTCGCAGGGTCAGGTCGCGGCCGGGATCGACCAGCCCGACAGCTGGGTGCAGACCTCGGTTTTCGCCCCCGTGTCCGGGAACTACACCGTCCACATCGGATACTCGGCGGGCTACGGCGCCGCCCAGCACACGCTGACGGTCAACGGCGGCGCGGCGCAGGTGGTGAACTACCCCGACCGGGGCTGGGACAACTGGACACAGGTCGCCGCCGAGGTGAACCTGGTGGCCGGTACCAACACCCTGCGGCTGCAGCACCTGAGCCGGTGGGCGGAAGTGGACTACGTCGAAGTGGCGTGAGCGGGGCTATCGGCACTTTCGCCGGTCCACCACCGTTTTCCTGGCCGGGCGGGCCGGCCTGCCGACACAATTCGGCACGGCCGACTCCCCTACCCCGGAGAACCCCATGCGACTGCGCACCGCTCTGCTCGGCATCATCGCCCTGGTCATCGCCCTGGTCACCGCCCTGCTCCCGGCCACCGCGGGGGCAGCCGGGTCACCGCCGTCCGCGCTCGGCGGTTCGGGCCCCTACTCCGCCGGTTACGAGACCACCTTCCGCCTGTCGGACCACACCATCTACCGCCCCGACACGCTGCCCGCCGGGATCAAGCTGCCGATCGTGGCGTGGGGCAACGGTGCCTGCCGCGCGGACGGCACCTGGTTCGAGAACATCCTGACCGAATGGGCGTCGCACGGCTTCCTGGTGATCGCGAACGGCAGGCCGGGCGGTTTCGGGCAGACCGACCCGGAGATGCTGATCGAGTCGATCGACTGGGCCATCGCGGAGAACTCGCGGCTGGGCAGCAAGTACCGCAACAAGATCGACACCACCAAGGTCGCCGTGATGGGCCAGTCCTGCGGCGGCCTCGAGACCTACGAGGTGGCCGACGACCCGCGGATCACCACCACCGTGCTGTGGAACAGCGGGCTGCTCGACGACAGCCAGAACAACCTGCTGCAGCGGCTCCACGCGCCGATCGCCTACTTCATCGGCGGGCCGAGCGACATCGCCTACCCGAACGCGATGGACGACTGGCAGCGGCTGCCCGCCGGGCTGCCCGCGTTCATGGGCAATCTGGACGTCGGCCACTTCGGCACCTTCGACCAGCCGAACGGCGGCGAGTTCGGCCGGGTCGGCGGGCACTGGCTGAAGTGGCAGCTCAAAGGTGACCAGGCGAGCAGGACCCAGTTCGCCGGCCCGGCCTGCGGCCTGTGCTCCACCGACTGGGACGTCCAGCAAAAGAACCTAACCTGACCCGTCCCCCTCGGCGGCGCCCCACCGCGCCGTGAATGTGGCTTTCACGGCGGATTCGGCCGTGAAAGCCACATTCACGGCATCCGGCGGGGAAGGGGCAACTCCGGCGACGCCGGGCGAGTTCCCGTCAGAGCGTGCGGGTGAGGTAGACGCTGTGCGGGTCCAGGCGGTAGTCGGCGAAGGGGGCGCAGTAGGTGAAGCCGTACTTTTCGTAGAGCCGTCGCGCCGGGCGGAAGAACTCGGCGGAGCCGGTTTCCAGGCTGATCCGGGTGAACCCCATCCGCCGCGCCTCGGCGAGGATGTGCTCGAGCAGCGTGGAGGCGATCCCGCTCCGCTTGCGCGCGGTGTTCGTCCGCATCGACTTGAGTTCGGCGTGCTCGGCGTCGAGCGCCTTGAGCGCCCCGCAGCCGACGAGCGCGCCGTCGTCGAGCACCGACCAGAAGGTGACGTCCGGCTTGCGCAGGTCGTCCAGGTCCAGCGCGTGCTTGCTCTCCAGCGGCGTCAGCGACCGCATTTCCTCGACGTGCTCGGCCAGGAACCCCGCGATCTCCGGCCCCGACAAATCATCGACGACGATCTCCATGCGTCAAACGGTAGCCCGGTTCCGGCGGACGCCGGCACCGGCGGTGTACAGCCAGCCGAACAGGGCCCACATTCCGCCGAAGATGAGGCCGACCAGGACGTAGGCGACCGTCCAGAGGACAGCGGGGGTCTCGCTCTTGCGTTCCCGCTGCAGGAACTCGATCTCCGACATGAACGGCCGCGAACCCGAAACCGCCTCGATCGGGGGTGCGTTCGCCGCCGGGTCGTCGGGGGCGTAGACCGGGGCCAGTGCGAGCATGCGGTTCGCGGTGTGCAGCCGGAAGCCGCTCTTCCACGCGCCGTAGACGGGCAGCGGTTCGGTCGTGCGGTACAGGCCGTCGCCGACCTGCTCCAGCGGCTTGCTGAAGAAGTCCCCGCCCTGCCAGGAGAAACCGTTCAGCCAGAGCGCGTCACCGGCCAGTGCGGGGTCGCTGATGCGGACCTCCGCGTGCACCCAGCGCGGCTCTCCGCCACCGTGCGGGGCGGACACCTTCAGGCCGGTGGTCGACTCGCTCAGCGCCACCTCCGCGGTCAGCCCCTCCGGCGGATCCTGCGGCACCACCACGATCGCCATCAGTACCACCGCGCCGAGCGCGCCGACCAGCCCGGCGACGTGCCGGACGCGCCGCGCGGGCGTTCCGGCGGTCGAGTCGGTGACGTCCGCGATGCTCTCCGCCTGCTGGTACTGCCAGGCGCCGATCAGGCACCCGGCGACCGCCGCGCCCGTGCCGAACACCAGGAACAACGGCAGGTGCGACGCGGGCCACGGGTTCGGCATCAGCCACTGCGAGAACGCCCACTCACCCAGCATGCCGACGGTCCCCGCGCCGATCCCGGCCAGCAACGCGAGCCGGTGGATGCCCGCGCGGCCCGCCAGCAGCGCGACCACCTCGATGACCACGGCCTCGGCGACGTACGGCAGCAGCGAAGCGACGTGCAGGTCGTCGGCCCACGGGATGATGGCGAACAGCGCCCGCGTGACGAGGAAGACCGCCAGCACGATCAGCGTGCCGCCCGGCCCCCACGCCAGCCTGCCGTAGAGCAGCGTCCAGCCGCCGATCAGGCCGACCAGCACCACCTGCGCGAGCATCGGGAACTGCGGCACCCCGAGGTCGAACTCCATCAGGAACGCCGAGGCGCCCATCATCCACGCCCCGGCCAGCAGCGGGCCGAGCAGGCGCACCAGCGGCCCGGTCGCGCCGACCTGCCGCGATTCGGCGAGCAGCAACTGCAGGCCGATGACCACGCCGATGCCGCCGCCGATCATCAGCACGTGGGTCGGCCCCCACTCGGTGACGTCCTGGCCGAACAGCCGGTGCCACACGTCGTCCAGCGGGAACCCGGCCACGCCGACCAGGCCGGTGGCCATCATCTGCACGCTGCCCAGCGGCACCCGCCAGTGCGGGCCGAGCGGGAATGTGCGGGCGGGCAGCTTTCCCTTCGCCAGCCCGGCGCTGAGCACGCCGCTGGCGAAGATGCCCATCAGTCCGAAGTAGATCGGGTAGTGCGACGGGTTGGCCAGCGGGCCTTCGTCACGGCCGAGTTCCATGTGGATCGGCACGTCCCAGTACACGCCGATCAGCGCCGAGAGCCCGGACAGCCCGGCGAGGGACATCGGCAGCGCGGCCCACCGGGGCAGGCCGGTCAGCCCGGCCGCCCAGTCCGCCAGCCTGCCCGCGGCGGTGCGCTTGCCGGCGCGTTCGCGCAGGACGAAGACCGCGAGCGGCAGGAAGACGACGAAGAACATCAGCCCGGCGATGGCGATCTGCCCGAGCTCGGCACCACCGGCGGGCGGACTGGTCGGCTGCGCGAGGTTCACTGCTGGACCTTCCCGGCAATCTACGTGTTACCCCTGGTAACAGTTACTGGAAATAGCATGTTACCGTTGGTCACACGTAAAGTCGAGCCGGGTGGAAGGAAAGTCCTGTGAGCTGGTGTGCTCGTGGTCTGGCGGTGCTGGCGGTGGTGTGCCTGACGGCCTGCGGTTCCCCGGAGCCGGAGCAGGTGGGCGCCACCCACCGCTTCGCCGTCACCGGCGGCAGCCGCACCGAGGGTCCCGACCGGATCGACGCCACCACCGGCTCCCCGGTGACCATCGAGGTCACCTGTGACGCCACCGACGAACTGCACGTCCACGGCTACGACAAGGCAGCGCCCTGCGAGCCGGGGGCTCCGGCGTCGCTGACCTTCACCGCCGACGTGCCCGGGGTCTTCGAGGTCGAACTGCACGAAACCGGCCCCCTGACCCAACTGCGGGTGCAGTGACCGGCGAAGTGTTCCTCGCGCACGGGCTCGGTGGCCGATCCGACCTGCCGGTGCCGCTGTGGCTGGCCCTCTACGCCGGTGCCGCGGCGGTGCTCATTTCGTTCTTCGCGCTGACCGTGTTGTGGAAGAGCCCGCGCCTCAAGGGCGAGCACGCCGGGCGCCCGCTGCCCGTCGAGCGGATCGCCGACTCCCCGGTCACCCGTGCCGCCTTGCGCGTGCTCGGCGTGGCCGCGCTGGTGGTCATGCTGGTCACCGCGTGGTCCGGCGGGGACAGTGCGGACAACCCGGCACCGGCGTGGTTCTACGCCTGGTTCTGGGTGGGCCTGGTCGCGGTGTCGCTGCTGCTGGGCCCGGTGTGGCGGCTGGTCAATCCGGCCCGCACGATCGCCGCGGCTCTGCGGCTGGCACTGCCCGCGTTGCGGGTCACCAGGGCGCTGCCGGACCGGCTGGGCTACGGCGCGGCGACCGCCGGGATGCTGGCGTTCCTGTGGCTGGAACTGGTCTTCCCGCACTCCGACGCCCCGCTCGCGGTCGCCGTGTTCATCTCCGCCTACGTGCTCGCGCAGATCGTCGCGGGGGTGCGGTACGGGCCGGCGTGGTTCGACCGGGGCGACGCCTTCGAGGTCTACTTCGGACTGATCGCGGCGCTGGCCCCGGTCGGCAGGCGCGCCGACGGCAGGCTGGTCCTGCGCAGCCCGCTCGACGGCCTGCTCACCCTCGACCGGTCACCCGGTATGACCCCGTTCATCCTCGTGGTGCTCGGCGCCACCGCGTTCGACGGGCTGACCCGGCTTCCACTGTGGATCGACAACACCCGTGAGCTGGACGGCGTCGTCGCCGCGCTGGCCGGCACGGCCGGCCTGGCGGTGGCGATCGGCCTGATCTCGGCGGCCTACGCGGGCGCGATCAGGCTGACCCGCCCGTTCCTGCGCAAGGGCACCGAGCCCTACCGCGCCTTCGCCCACGCCCTGGTGCCGATCATGGTCGGGTACACCATCGCGCACTACTTCTCCTTCGCCGTGTTCGAAGGACAGCAGGGTCTGCTGCGCACAGTGGACTACACCGTGCTCTCGCCCGCGGTGATCGCCGCGGTGCAGATCGCCGGGATCGTGGCGGGTCACGTGCTCGGCGTGGTTTCGGCCCACGACCGTGCGCTCGTGGTGTTGCGGGAGCACTATGTGAAGGCGGGCCAGTACCCGGTGCTGGCCCTGATGGTCGGGTACACGGCCATCGGCATCTACCTGGTGTCGGGAGGGTGAGCGGTGCACTGGGTGCTGGCGCACCAGGGCGGCTGGGACGAGATCATGGTGTTCGCCGGTCCCGTGGCGATCATCGTGCTGCTCGTCGTGCTCGCCCGGCGGCAGGCGCCACCGCCCGAAGACGGTGACGACGAACCGCCGGCCCCCTGAATTCAGCTGAGCACGGTGGTGTTCTGGCAGGCCACCAGGCGCCACTGTCCTTCCTCTTGGGACATGACGAACAGCGGTGTGCCCTCACCCTCGTCCTCGCGCGGCACCCCGTCGGTGTTCGAGTAGCGCTGGCGCACCTTCACCGCCGCGACGTCCGGGCGGATGAACAGCACGTGCACCACCTCCATGGTGCACCTGAGCCCCTTCATGCCGCCGGGCAGCACCTGGCGCGTGAACGCCGCGATCTCGTCCCGGCCGAACAACCGCTTGCCGCCCCCGGTGGTCCAGATGGCGTCGGCCCGGAACAGGCCGACGAACTCGTCGACGAGTTCGTGCTGCTGCGCGTGTTCCACGGCGGCGACCACCCGCCCGATCGCCTCGATTTCCTCGTTTTCCATACCTGCGAGCATGTTCCCTCCAGTCCGGTGGAGGTCAATCGCCGAGCACGGAAATCTGCAGTTCGCGGACCCGGTCCGGTGCGGCGATCACCTCGACACCGGTGATCAGGCCATTGTGGACGGTGAAAGCGAGTGCCAGGAAGACCCGGCCCCGCGGCGCCAGCACCACCCCCGGCGAGCCGTTCACCAATGCCGGGCCGGCGAACGCCGACCGGGCCGCGCCTGCCGCGATCGCGCCCTTGCCCACCACGGTGGCCCCGCGGAGCACCAGCGGGTGCGGGCTCGGACCGGCCGCGGAATCGGCGCGCAACACCACGTTCGGATCGAGCAACGCGACCAGCGCACCGAAATCGCCGGCTCGGGACGCGGCCAGGAAGGCGTCGACCACCTCGCGGCGGCGTGCCAGGTCGGCGGGTGCCGAATCGGCGCCCCTCACCCGGCGGCGGGCGCGGCTGGCGAGTTGCCTCGCCGCGGCCGGTGACCGCTCGAGCAGCGTGCCGATCTCCTCGAAGGGCACGGCGAACAGGTCGTGCAGCACGAAGGCGAGGCGTTCGGCGGGGTTCAGCGTGTCCAGCACGACGAGCAGGGCCACGCCCACCGAGTCCGCCAGCATCGCCTCCTCGGCCGGATCCGCGACGGCCTCCTTGACCTCGACCACGTCCAGCGGTTCTTCGCGCCGGTTGTCGCGTGAGCGCAGCAGGTTCAGGCACACGCGGGCGACCACGGTGGTCAGCCAGGCGGCCAGGTTGTCGATCTCCTCGCCGCCGGTGCGGTTCAGCCGCAGCCACGCCTCCTGCACGGCGTCATCGGCCTCGCTGAGCGAGCCGAGCATCCGGAAGGCCACCCCGCGCAGCCTGGGGCGCTGCTGCTCGAACTCGGCCGCCAGCCGGTCGCGCTCCGTCACCGTCTCCACCGTTTCACTGTCCTTCCTCGCCGGGCGTCGTCGAGTCGACCCCGCGGGCCGGGCCGATGTGACAGAGCGGCTGAATTCAGCCGAGCCGGGCGGCGAGCTCGGTGAGGGCCTGGCCCAGCGGGCGGTCGACGCGCACGGTCGCGTACTGGTCGCCGCGGGTCCGGCCGAGGTTGACGATGAGCACCGGCTTGCCCGCCTTCGCCGCGTGCCGGACGAACCGCAGGCCGGACATGACCGTCAGCGAGGAACCCAGGACCACCAGCGCCCCGGCTTCGTCGACCAGGCGGTAGCAGTGCTCCACGCGCGGCTTGGGCACGTTCTCGCCGAAGAACACCACGTCCGGTTTGAGCACGCCGGACTCGCAGTCCGCGCAGGCGACCAGCTCGAACCCGCGCACGTCCTCGTCGGCCAGTTCGACGTCGCCGTCCGGGTTGATCCGGGTGGCCTCGCCGCCGAAGTCCGGGTTCGCCGCCCGCAGCCGCCGGTCCAGCTCCTCGCGGGGGCTGGTGCGGCGGCAATCGAGGCAGATCACCCGGTCCAGGCTGCCGTGCAGTTCCACCACGTCCTGCGCGCCCGCGGCCTGGTGCAGCCCGTCGACGTTCTGCGTGATCACGCCGGAGACGTGGCCGCGGGCCTGCAGCAGGGCGACCGCGCGGTGGCCGTCGTTGGGCTGGGCACGGGCGATGGTCCGCCAGCCGAGGTGGCTGCGCGCCCAGTAGCGGCGGCGACCGGCGGGGCTGCCGGTGAACTCGTCGTAGGTCATCGGCGTGTGGCGGCGCAGGCTGCCACCGTCGCCGCGGTAGTCGGGGATGCCGGATTCGGTGGAGAGCCCGGCTCCGCTGAGCACGAGCGCACCCCGGTCGGCGAGCACGTCGACGACCTCGTCGAGGCTGGTGGTCCGCGGCGGCGGTTCGCCGGTGGGCGCCCAGCTCAGCGTCGGTCGGGTGCGCATGATCCCAGCCTACCGGCGGTGCCGTGAATGTGGCTTTCACGGCGGATTCGGCCGTGAAAGCCACATTCACGGCACCAGGGGGATCAGTAGCGCTCCAGGACGGGGCGGGTGGCGGGGCTGCCGGAGGGGCCGAGGGTGCGGTCGTAGGCGCCTTGCCACCGGCCGTCGTCCAAGGCCGCCTGGAGCAGGTCGTTCACCTTGTCCCGCAGCGGCTTGTCCTCCAGCGCCAGGCCCACGCCGTAGGAGACGGTGTCGAACGGCTCACCGGCCACCTTCAGCGCCTGCGGATCCGCCGCGGCGTAGCCCTTGAGGATCGCGTCGTCGGTGGTGACCGCGTCGACCTGCCCGGCGGTCAGGCGGTCGACGCACTCGGCGTAGCTGGGCGCGCCGACCACGTTCTCCGGTTCGGTCAGCCCCAGTTCCTCCACCCGCCGCAGCGGGGAACTGCCGGTGACCGAGCAGACCTTCTTGCCCCGCAGCGTGTCCTTGCCGGTGATGGCCGCCTCGCCGCGGCGCACCAGCAGCGACTGGCCGCCGGTCAGGTACGGCCCGGCGAACCCCACCTGCTGCTTGCGCGAGTCGGTGATCGTGTAGGTGCCGACGTAGAGGTCCACGGTCCCGTCGTTCAGCGCCTGCTCCCGCGCCGACGCGATGATGTTCTGGTAGCTGATCCGGCTCTCGTCGAGGCCGAGGCCACCCGCCAGGATCCGGGCGATCTCGATGTCGAAACCGGTGTAGGTGCCGTCGACCGGGCTCTGCAGGCCGAGCCCCGGCTGATCGTTCTTGACGCCGATGAGCACCGTGCCGCGCGCCTGGATCCGGTCCACCGTCGGCGATCCTTCGACTTCGGTCACCTGCGCCGAGGACACCGGTGGCGACGACGCCGGCTCCGACGTGGACGGTGTCTGCGCCTGCGACCGCTCCCCGGTCTGCTGCCACCAGATCACCAGGCCACCGGTCACCAGCAGCAGCACGACCACCCCGAGGACCACCGCCAGCCGGCCGGCGCGTCGCGGTGCCCGCGTCACCGCCACCGTCGGAGCCTCGCCGGGTGGCGGCGCGCTGAGCAGGGCGATCGCATGCGCGCCCACCGGGCGGTCGGCCGGGTTCTTCCGCAGCAGCGCGGCGATCACCGGCCACAGCGCGGGCACGTGCGGCAGCGGCACGGGTTCCCGCGTCAGCACGGCGGCGAACGCGGACTGGATGTCCTCGCCGTCGAACGGGGACCGCCCGCTGACCGCGAAGTACAGCGTGATGCCGAGCGACCACAGATCGCTCGGCGGGCCTGCCACCTGGCCGTTGATCCGTTCCGGCGCCATGAACTGCGGCGAGCCGATCAGCTGCCCGGTGCCGGTGAGCGCGGTGGCGCCGGACATCGCCGCGATGCCGAAGTCGGTGAGCACCGCGCGCTCGCCGTCGAGCAGGATGTTCGCCGGTTTGACGTCCCGGTGCACGATGCCCCGCGCGTGCGCGGCCGCGAGCGCCACCGCGACCTGCCGCCCGATCGCCGCGGCCTGCCACTGGGGCAGCGGGCCGCGCTCGGCGACCAGCTGCGCCACCGACGGGCCCTCGACCAGCTCCATCACGATCCACGGGCGGTCGCGGTCGATCACCACGTCGTGCACGGTGATGATGCCGGGGTGGCGCAGCTGCGCGGCGGTCATCGCCTCACGCAGCATCCGCCGGTAGGCCGGGTCCGGCGCCGCCGGGTCGAACGGGGTGGTGTGGCGCAGTTCCTTGAGCGCCACCTCACGATCGAGCAGTTCGTCCCTGGCGCGCCAGACCACGCCCATGCCACCCTCACCGAGGGCGTGGCCGAGCCGGTAGCGACCGGCCACGAGTTGCTCGTCGGACATGCGGGTCAACTTACCGAACCGGCCCGGCGCCCCGGGGCGGTTCGGCTCAGTCGGCCGCGCCCATCACCAGGCCTTCGATGGTGTGCTTCTGGGTGATCGGCTGGAGGCGGTCCACCACGGGGCAGTGCAGGTGCCGCCGCAGCGATTCCGGCAGCGTCTCCCAGAACTGCTGGGTCACCGCGGTGTCGTGACGCTCGTCGTTGCCCGCTCCCGGCGCGTCCACCCCGAGCACCAGCACCGGCCGCGACTTGCGCGAGACGTTCGCCGTGCCGCGGTGGACGGTGAGCGCGGAGCGGATGGAGATGTCGCCCATCTTCGGGTACTTCCGCGTGGCGAGCGAGCGGTAGCGCGGGTAGTTCTCCTGGGGCGGGAACATGCCGTGCTCGAATTCCTCGCCCGGTTCGCGGTGGGTGCCCGGTGCGATCTCGAAGGGCCCCATGTCCTCTTCGGTGTCCACAGTGGTCACGTTGATGGCGAGCGAGGTGAGCCTGCCGGTCTCCCTGGTCTCCTGCGGCATCGGGAAATCCCGGTGCCACGGCTGGTCGACCGCGCCCGCGAGCGGCACGTCGAAGCCCACCTCGACGATCTGGTAGTCCGGGCCCAGTACCGCCGCGCACACCGCGTCGATCCACGGGTGTGTGGCCAGTTCGGTGAAGCCGCGCAGTTGCTCGGGGTGGATCTCCACGTAGTAGCGGTTCGGCCCGCGGCCGACCGCGCCGCCCTCGCGGGACAGCGCCTCGGTGAACGCGGCGTCGACGTCCTCGCCCAGCCTCTCCACCCAGGACCGCTCGAAGGCGCCGGGCAGCCCGACGATGCCGTCCTGCTCGATCCGGGTGGTGGCCGCGGTCAGTTGCGCTTCGTCCATCGGGACCTCCTTCGGTGTGTCGCCCAGTTTGCAACGTGGCATGCCACGTTGCAAGAGGTAGGCTGGGCGAAGTTCCCCGGGAGGTGGCATGGGCGCGAGCCTGCGTGAAGTGGCCGAGCACGCCGGGGTCTCGGTGCGCACGGTGTCCAACGTGGTCAACGGCTTCCGCTACGTCGCCGACGACACCAGGGCCCGCGTGCAGGCCAGCATCGACGAACTCGGCTACCGGCCCAACATGGCCGCGCGCTCGCTGCGGCGCGGACGGACCGGCCTGGTGGCGCTGGTGATCCCCGAGGTCGACTCGCCGTACTTCGCCGAACTGGCCGCACGAACCGTGCGCATCGCCGAGGCCCGCGGCCTGACCGTGCTGATCGACCAGACCGACGGTGATGCCGAGCGGGAGCGGCGGCTGCTGCACGGCGAGCGCACGCAACTGGTCGACGGCGTGCTGTTCAACCCGTGGGCGGTCTCCCCCGCCGAACTCTCCGCCCGCACGGACACCGTTCCGCTGGTACTGCTCGGCGAGCACGACAGCACCGCCGCGGTCGACCACGTGGCCATCGACAACATCGCGGCCGCCCGCGCCGCGACCGCGCACCTGCTGTCTTCGGGCCGTCGCCGGGTCGCCGCGCTGGGCCTGCAGCCGCACGTCGCGAACGCGACCGCGCGCCGCCGCCTGCGGGGATACCGCGAGGCGCTGGTGGCCGCCGGGCTGACCCCCGTGCCGGAACTGGAAGTGCCGGTCGAGACGCTGCACCGCGCCGACGGCCACCGAGCCATGCTCGGCCTGCTCGACCTCGCCGAGCCGCCGGACGCGGTCTTCTGCTTCACCGACGAACTCGCGCTCGGCGCCCTGCGAGCGGCAGCCGACCGCGGGGTCGCGGTACCCGAGGACCTCGCGCTCGCCGGGTTCGACGACATCGAAGACGGCCGGTTCAGCGTGCCCGCGCTGACCACGATCTCCCCGGACAAGAACGCGATCGCCGAACTGGCGCTCGACTGCCTGACCGAGGAGTCCAAGACACCGCGGGCGATCGTCGCGCCGCACGAACTGCTCGTCCGCGGCAGCGGTTAGCGCTGAGGGCGCCGCGCCGCCGCGGGTGCACTACCGGCTCACCGCGTTCCGGCCCTGCGGGAGCGGGCCGAGCAACACGTGGCCGAGATCGACGCGGCGGCCGGGCGCGTGGACTAGGGTCCGGGCAGTGGACTACGGACTCTTCCTCCTGGCGGGCGTGCTGATCGTGCTCGCGGCGGTCACCCTGAGTGCGAGCGCGATGGAACGCCGCGCCGGCAAGCTCGACCGGCGGCTCGCGCGGGTCGAGGAGAAGCTGGACGCGGTGCTCGCCCACCACGGGATCACGCTGCCCGAACCCGACTTCGCCGAGGTGCGGGCGCACCTGGCCGAGGGCAGGAAGATTCTGGCGATCAAGGCCTACCGCGAACGTACCGGCGCGAGTCTTCAGGAGGCGAAGGAAGCGGTGGAGCGGCTCTGACCGTCCGCTGTTCGATGGCCTGCACGACCGCGGCCATGTCGGTGCCGCCGAGGCCCAATCCCTCGGTCTCGCCGAACAATTCGAGGCAGACGTCCAGCAGCGGTGAGGCGATGCCCGCCGACCGCGCTGCCGCGGCGATCAACTCGTTGTTGTAGAGCACATCGGACACCGCGGCCTGCACGGCGAAGTCGCGGTCGGCGAGCTTGCGCGCCTTGAGCCGGGAGACCGCGCTCGCCATCGGCCCGGCGTCGAGCACGCCGAGCAGAGCGGGCAGGTCGACGCCCTGTCGGTCGGCGAAGTGCACCGCCTCGGCCAGCCCGGTGACCATGGTGATCAGGAACAGGTTGACCGAAAGCTTCATCAGCATGCCGTTCGGCGCGGCCCCGCAGTCGACCACCTCGTGGCACATCGGCGCCAGCAACGGCCGGACGCGCTCCGCCGCATCGGCCTCACCCGCCAGCATCGCCACCAGTTGCCCGGCTTCGGCGGGCTTGCGCGAGCCGGAAACCGGCGCCTCGGCGTAGGCGCCACCGGCCGCGCGGACGTCCGCTTCGAGGCCGCGCGAGTACTCCGGCGAGGTGGTGCCCATGTGCACGACGACGCGATCCGCGACCATCGCGGCGAAGTCCGGCGTGCCCCGGCGCAACACCGCGTCGGCGGCGTTCCCGTTGGCCAGCATGAGGAACACCACCTCCGCTCGCTCGAATACCGCCGCGGCGTCCGGGAGCACCGCCGCTCCGGCCGCCCGCAGCGGGTCCGCCCGCCCGGCCGTCCGGTTCCAGACCGCGAGCGGCGTGCCCGCGCGGGCCAGGTTGAGCGCCATCGGCTGCCCCATCACGCCGAGCCCGAGAAATCCCGTGTCCACCGATCCTCCCCGGTATTATGACGAGTGTCATGACTATGACAGGTGTCATGGAAGGTGGGAAGAGGGATGACCGGACAGCGCCCGCCGCGTGAGCGCATGGTCTACAGCGCGGCGCAACTGGTGCGGGCCCGCGGGGTGGCCGCGACCGGGGTGCGTGACGTGGTCGAGCACGCCGGCGCACCACGGGGCTCGTTCCAGCACTACTTCCCCGATGGCAAGGACCAGCTGATCGGTGAAGCGCTGCTGTGGTCGGCGGAATTCGCCGCTTCGCACGCCGCCGCTTATTCGGCGCGCAAGCCGACTCCGGCGGGCTTGTTCGCCCACCTGGTCAAGCAGTGGAAGGACGAATTCACCCGGCGCGGCTTCGAACGGGGCTGCCCGGTGATGGCGACGGCCGCCGACCTCGCAGGCAGCGACTCGGCCGTCACGGAGCAACTGCGGGTGGCGCTGGAGCGGTGGGAACAGGCGGTCGCGGACCAGCTGACACGGATGGACCTGCCCGCGCGCCGGGCCCGCCGCCTGGCCACGCTGATGATCAGCACGCTGGAAGGCGCCATCATGGCCGCCCGCATCCGGCAGGACGTCACCCCCCTGACCACAGTAGTCACCGAACTGTCCCCCCTATTCGACTAGCCTCACCGAGCTCCCCGGGACACGAATGTGGCTTTGGGGGCGGATTCGGCCCCCAAAGCCACATTCGTGTCCGAGGGGGTGCGCCGAGTGCGGGACTCAGCTGCGGGAACGTGGAACTCGGCTGCGGGAACGTGGGACTCGCCCGGCCCCGCCGCATCCCGGGCGAGTCCCACACTCAGGCAGCCGAGTTCCACGTTCAGGCAGCCGAACCCCACACTCGGAAGGCCGAGTTCCACGTTCATACCTCGGGCCAGCCGAGTCGGAAGGCCTCGCCCATGCCGTGAATGCGGCACCTGTTCCGCCCCCCGAGGTTCGCCGGGCAATGCTATGAGTGGGGCATTACTAGCGTTCAGCGCAAGTAATGCCCCACTCCTAGCATTCGAGCGGCCCGCTCAGGTGAGGGTGTCCAGGTCGCGCAGGCTGTCCAGGACGATCGCGTAGTGCGTGGTGACCTCCACCTGCCGCTGCCGGATGCGAGGTCGCGCCAGATGCCGCTGCGGTTCTTCGGCTGGGTGCGCAGCCAGCCGGTCGATGAGGTCGGCCATGGCGTCGTCGACCAGCGAAGACACCCGCTCCCCCATGACCAGCGCCCCGGCACGCCAGCCGGTTGAACTGCCGGTTTATCACCGTCGAGCGCGGGTCGGGCGCCGGAAGACACCGGCGACGGGTCCCGTCGGCACGATCTCGAGATAGTTCGCCGGAGCATTGCCGCGGGCCATCGTATCGCTTATCGTATATGAAATTCGATCCTCCCGAAGCTGCGAGGTGACGCCGTGACCACTGCCGCCGACCCGACCACCACCCTGGTCGCGCGCGACTTCACCGACTTCCGCACGGTGGTGTCGCAGTCGTTCGTCCCGTTGCAGGTGACCAGCGACCACCGCGACCACTTCCGCGGCCGCATCCGCTCCTGCGGGGCCGACGAGATCCAGCTGTCCGAGGTGACCGCCTCCGCGCACGTGGTCGAGCGCACGCCCGAGCTGATCGCCAGGGCCGACCGGCACTACTACAAGCTGAGCCTCATCCTCTCCGGGACCGGGCTGCTGGTGCAGGACGACCGCCAGGCCGTGCTCCGCCCCGGTGACGTGGCGCTCTACGACACGCACCGCCCGTACTCGCTGGTGTTCGAGGAGGACTTCCGCACGCTGGTGGTGATGTTCCCGCAGCGGCTGATCGACCTGCCCCGCGACCTGGTCGGCCAGCTCACCGCGGTCCGCATGTCCGGCAAGCGCGGCATGGGCAACGTGGTGGTCCCGTTCCTCGCCCAGCTCGGTACCAACCTCGACCAGCTCGGCGGCCCGGCGGGCGTCCGGCTCGCGCACACCGCGGTGGACCTGCTCGCCACCCTCTTCGCCACCGAACTCGACCTCGCGCGGGCCACCGCGGGCCCCCGCCACGAGCTGATGCGCCGGGTGCTCGCCTACATCGACGCGAACCTGTCGTCCACCGACCTCGGCCCGGCGCAGATCGCCGCCGAGCACTACATCTCCACCCGGCACCTGCACGGGCTGTTCCACGAGCAGGGCACCACGGTCTCGGGCTGGATCCGCACCCGGCGGCTGGAGCACTGCCGCCGCGAACTGCTCGACCCGGTGCACGCCACGCGCCCGGTGGCGGCCATCGCGGCGAAGTGGGGCTTCGTCGACGCCCCGCACTTCAGCCGGGTGTTCAAAACCGAGTTCGGCCGCTCGCCGAGCGAGCTGCGCCGCGGCTTGACCGTGAGCGATCGGTTCTTGCCGCCCAGCGCGTGACCGCTGGCCCTCACCGGGCGGGCGCCCCGACGATGACCGCATGCCCGAACCAGAGGAACAATGGCGTACCTATGACGAGTTCGCCGCAGGCATAGCCACCTACCGCCTGCCGGCCGCGGACCTGTCGGGACGCGAACTGACCGTCACCCTCGACGACGGCACCGCGCTCGCGTTGCGCTTCGACGACCCGGGAACCGTCACCTGCAACGGGGTGCGGGACCCCTACGACGCGGTCGCAGTGCGCGACGACGTCTTCTTCGTGAACCTTCCCCATTCCAGTGTGGAGGGTGAAGCGCTCACCATCGTCTTCTCGACGACCACGCACCGCGCGCTGGCCGTGCGTTCGGTCATCGGCGCCGAAGAGGCCGACGGCGTTCCCCGGGTGTCTCAGACGTTCTGGGCGGGCACCACCGACGCGGGCACGCCGACCGGCGAGGCGCCCGGGCCGTCACGCGACCTGATCGGCAAGCGCAACCTCTACCGGTACAGCCCGGAACACCTCTACGAGCACGTGTACGTCTCCTCGCAGCGCTACGCCTGGCAGTGCCTCGAAGGCGTGCAGCGCGGCCACGGTGACATGGACCTGTCGACGGTATGGAAGTTCCAGGACGGGCTCTACCTCTTCTGCTTCCGCGAATTCCGCATCGCCGTGGCCAGCGTGTGGCTGCACGACCTCGGCTACGCCCTGCGCACCACCGGCGTCTTCCTCGGGCTCACCGGCGACGGGCGGTCCGAGCACTCCCGCGCGGGCGGGCACATCTACCCACTCGGCGCGGTCGCCTACCCCGACGCGCAACCGGTCTGAAGGAGTCTGTATGTCCAATGTAGACATCATCGCCGCGCACTACGACGCGAGCGATCGCGGTGACCTGGCCGGCATGCTGGCGCCGCTCGGCCAGGAGACCACCTGGACCGAGGCGGCCGGATTCCCCTACGCCGGCACCTACGTCGGCCCCGAGGAGGTCCGGGAGCACGTCTTCGACGCCATCGCGCGGGACTGGGAGGGCTACACCTTCACCCTCGAAGAACTGCACGACGCCGGCGACGCGGTGCTCGGACTGGGCTCGTACCAGGGAAAGCACCGCCGGACCGGGCGTTCGTTCACCGCACGCGTCGCCCACGTGTGGAAGTTCGACGGCGGCAAGCTCGCCGCCTTCGAGCAGATCGTCGACTCCGCACCCGTGGCGCGCGCGGCGGAGGACCGGTGAACACCGGACGGCGCCTGGGCGCGCTCCTGGCCGGGGTGGTGCTGACCGCGGCGGGCTGCGCCGGGGCGGAGAGCGGTTCGGGCGGCCCGATCGTGGTCGGTTCGGTCAACGCGCTCAGCGGTGCGGCCACCTTCCCCGAAGCTTCACAGGCGGCGAAAGCGGTTTTCGACGCGGCCAACGCCAGTGGTGGCGTGAACGGCAGGCAGATCGAGTACAAGGCGCTCGACGACAAGGGCGATCCGGCGGCGGCCGCCGCGGCGGCACGCGAGATCGTCGGCGGTGACGAAGCGGTGGCGCTGGTCGGCTCGTCCAGCCTGATCGAGTGCGAGATCAACGCCGAGTACTACGAGCAGCAGAAGATCCTGTCCGTGCAGGGCATCGGCGTGGACCCGGCGTGCTTCACCAGCCCCAACATCGGCCCGGTCAACGTCGGACCGTTCCACGACATGACGCTGAGCCTGCTCTACGGCTCGGAAGTGCTGGGGCTCAACGACATCTGCGCGCTCCTGGAGATCGCGGGCAACACCCTGCCGTCCTACCAGGCGGCCATCGACGAGTGGTCGGCGATCACCGGCAAGAAGCTCAAGTACCTCGACTCGACCGTGCCCTACGGCGGTTCCGACTACACCTCCTACATCGTCAAGGCCCGCAACGCCGGCTGCAAGGCGATCACGGTCAACCCGGTGGAGCCGGATTCGATCGGGCAGCTCAAGGCCGCGCAGGCCCAGGGGTGGACCGACGTCACCTGGTTGCTGCTGACCAGCGTCTACAGCGAGAACTACGCCAAGGCCATCTCGAACGCCGGTGCCGGGGTGTACGTGCCCGCCGAGTTCTACCCGTTCACCGACGCGGACAGCCCCCAGAACCGGGAGTGGCGCGAGCTGATGACCAGGAACGGCATCCCGCTGACCTCGTTCAGCCAGGGCGGTTACCTGGCCGCGAAGTACTTCCTCGAAGTGCTCCGGGGCATCGGCGGGGAGATCACCCGCGAGTCGGTGACCAAGGCGCTGCGGGAGATGCAGCCGATCAGCGACCCGATGGTCGGCACGCCGTACGTGTTCGGCCCCGGCGACACCCACCACGCCAACACCGCGGGCTGGCCGATCAAGCTCGCCTCCGGCACCAACCGCTGGGAGCTGGCAGCCGACGACTGGCTGCGCATCCCCGCGCGCAACTAGGAGGACTTCGATGCTGCAGGGAGCGCTGGCCGGCCTGGCCGCCGGCGGGCTGTACGCGGTGCTGGCGGTCTGCCTGACGCTGATGTCACGCCTGGTGCGGGTGGTGAACTTCGCCCAGTCGGCGACCGGCATGTCCGGCTGTTACGTGGCGGTGTTCCTGTCCGTCCAATTCGGACTACCGACCTGGCTGGCCACCGTCGCGGGCATCCTGGTCGGCGGGTTGCTCAGCGCGCTGCTCGGCTGGATCGTCTCCACCTGGCTCGCTGAGGCCGACACCGGCACCCGGTCGGCGGTCACCGTGGCGGTGCTGCTCCTGCTGATCTCGTTGTCGTTCATCCTGTTCGGCAACAAGCCGCAGCCGTTCCACCCGATCCTCGACGGGCCCGCGTTCACCGCGGGCGGGGTGGTGATCAGCCAGGTCACCGTGGTCACCGTGGTGCTGGCCGTGCTGGTCGCGCTGGCCAGCAGGCTGGTGCTGACCCGGACCTCGGCCGGGGTGGAACTGCGGGCGCTGTCCGAGCGCCCGACCACCGCGGAACTGCTTGGCATCCCGGCGAAACGGCTGAGCGTCGCGGTGTGGGCGGCCACCGGCGTGGTCAGCACGCTGGTGATCTCGATCGTGGCGCCGTCGCAGTCCAACGACGCGACCTCGCTGGCGATGCTGGTGGTGCCCGCCGCCGCGGCCGCGCTGCTCGGCGGGTTCCGCCGCCTGGACCTCGCGGTCGCCGGCGGGCTGGTGCTGGGCCTGGTCCAGGGCGCGGCCGCACAGGTGGACGGCCTGTCGGTGGTGCGTTATTTCCTGCCGTTCGGCGTGATCGTCGCGCTGCTGCTGTGGTCGCAGCGCAAGGAGGTGTGGGATGCGGCTCGTTGACCGTTCGCTGCCGTTCGCGGTGGCCGTGGTGGCGATCGCGGCCGGGTACGCGCTGAGCGCCGGGCTGGACGGCTACTTCGTCTACCTCGGGATGAGCGCGGTCGTCGCCGGGATCTCGTTGCTCGGGCTCGGGGTGGTCACCGGCAGCGCGGGCATGATCTCGTTGTGCCAGCTGACTTTCGGGGCCGTGGGCGCCTGGGTGGTCTCGGCGCTGAACGCCGCGGGGGCGCCCGGGGGGTTCCTGGTGTGGCTGCTGCTCGGCGGGATCGCCGCCGGACTCGTCGGCGTGCTGGTCGGGCTCCCGGCGTTGCGGCTGCGGGGCATCAACCTGGCGGTGGTCACCCTCGGATTGGCCGCCGCGGCGGACCTGACGCTGGTGCAGCTGCAGTTCCCCGGCGTCGCAGGCGGCCTCTCCGTGGAGCGCCCGGACGCCTTTACGGACGACCGTTCGTATTTCTTCCTTGCCGTGGTGGTCCTGGTGCTGTGCTGCCTGGCGGTGCACTACCTGCGCCGCGGCCGCTGGGGCAGCGGGTGGCAGGCGGTGGCCTTCTCCGAACGCGGCACCGCGGCGGCCGGGGCGAGTGTGCGCACCTCGAAGCTGACCGCGTTCGCGGTGAGCGCCACCCTCGGCGGCATCAGCGGCGGCCTGCTCACCGGTCAGGTCGGCCTGGCGTTCCCGGCCAGCTTCACCGCGATCCAGTCGCTGGCGCTGTACGTGCTGGCGATCATGTCCGGCGCGCACCTGATCGACATGGCGGTGCTCGGCGCGGTGCTGTGGGTCGGCGTACCGGAGCTGCTCAAGCGCTGGGGCGTGCCGCAGGACTGGGGGTTCGTGGTCTTCGGGCTGCTCGGCGTCCAGGCGCTGACCAGCGGCGGGAACCTGGGCACGGCGGTGCGGCAGCTCTGGTACCGGCGCTCCCGCGAACCGGCCACGCTCGACCTGGCCTCGGACACCACCTCGGCCGAACCCGTCACTCCCGGCGCGCCCGTGCTCGTGGTGCGCGGGCTGAGCGTCCGCTTCGGCGAGGTGGTCACGCTGTCCTCAGTGGACATCGAAGTGCCCGAACACGGCGTCCTCGGGGTGATCGGGCCGAACGGCGCGGGCAAGTCCACCCTGGTCGACGCGATCACCGGCTTCCTGCCGAACGCCGAGGGCCGCGTCGAACTGGACGGCAGTCCGCTGACCGGGTCACCCGCGAAACGGGCGCGTTCGGGCCTGCGCAGGACCTTCCAGCAGGACCGCGTGCCCCCGGGGCTGACCGTGGAGGCGTACCTGCGGTTCGTCGCCCGGCGCCGGGTGAGCACCGCCGAGATCGCCGAGGCACTGGGCTTCTTCGGCTGCCCGGCCGCGCGCACCCCCCTGTCCCAAGTGGACGTGGGCGCGCGCAGGCTGGTCGAGGTGGTCGGGCACCTGCTGGCCCGGCCGCGGGTGCTGCTGCTGGACGAACCGGCCGCCGGGCTGCCGCACTCCGAGCACGTCGCGTTCGGGGAACGGCTGCGGCAGGTACCCGCGCGCTTCGGGGTGTCGGTCCTGCTCATCGAGCACGACCTCGACCTGGTGCGCTCGGTCTGCGACACGGTCACCGTGCTCGACTTCGGCCAGGTGCTGGCCGCGGGCCCGCAGGCCGAGGTGTTGGCTGATCCGGCGGTGCTCAAGGCGTACATGGGTGAAACGGAGCTGTTGTGAACGCTTTGCGGGTAACGGGACTGACGGTCACGCGTGGCGCGGGCCCGGTGATCTCCGACGTCGGCTTCACGCTGGAGCCGGGCCGGATCACCGCGCTCGTCGGGCCCAACGGCGCGGGGAAGACCAGCCTGCTGGAAGCCATCTCGGGCGTGGTCCCGGCCGCCGCCGGGACCGTCCACATCGGAACGGACGAGATCACGAAGCAGTCCAGGGTCGCCCGCGCCCGGCGGGGGCTGGCACACATCGAGCAGGGGCGGGCGGTGTTCCCGGGGCTGACCGTGCTGGAGAACCTGATGCTGACCGCCCGCACCCGCGCCAGGGCCGACGAGCTGTTCGAGGCGTTCCCGGAACTGGCCAAGCGCCGCGACTCGCCCGCCGCGCTGCTCAGCGGGGGCGAGCAGCAGATGGTGGTGCTGGCCCGCGCGTTCGCGGCCCGCCCGGCGTTCCTGCTGATCGACGAGATGTCACTCGGCCTGGCCCCGGTGGTGTTCACCCGGCTGCTGCCGATGGTCACCCGGTTCGCCGAGGAGGGCGCGGCGATCCTGCTGGTCGAGCAGTTCACGCACCTCGCACTCGGCGTGGCCCGCGACGCGCTCGTGGTGTCCTCGGGCCGCGTCACCTACTCCGGCGACGCGGCCACCCTCCTCGCCTCCCCCGGCACCCTGCACACCGCCTACCTGGGCGGCGCCTGAGGCGGCGATGTCACATCCCGGCGCGCTCGAAGGCCAGCGTCGGCAGGTCCACCGCGTGCGCGCCACCATCGGCGACCAGTACCGCGCCGGTGATGTAGGACGACTCGGCCGAACCGAGGAAGCGCACGATCGAGGCGATCTCCTCCGGTTCGGCCGGGCGGCGCAGGGGGACCTCGGCGGTGACGCGGCGGTAGCCCTCGTCGTGGCCGCCGGTGAAGCCCGCCGCCGCGGCGAACTGGTCCATTTCGCCGTCCGCCATCGGGGTGCGCACCCAGCCGGGGCAGACCGCGTTCGCGCGCACCCCCTTCGGCCCGTAGTCCCTGGCGATCGACCGGGTCAGTCCGATCAGCGCGTGCTTGGCGACGGTGTACCCGGCCACGTTCGGCCCGGCGAACAACCCCGCCAGCGAGGACACGATCACCACCTGTCCCCCGCTCTCCACCAGCGACGGCAGCGTGGCCCGGCAGAACACGAAGGCACTGGACAGGTTTGACCGCAGCGCCAGTTCCCATTCCTCGTCGCCGGTGTCGGTGACCGAGGACAGCCCGTGCCCGCCCGCGTTCGCGACCACCACGTCCAGCCGCCCGTACCGCCCGACGATTTCCGCCACCGCGTGCTCGGCGGCCTCCCGCTCACTGGCGTCACAAGTGAGCACGTACGCCCCGGTTTCGGCGGCGACCTTCTCCAGCGGTTCACGCCGCCGGCCGAGCACCACCACCCGCGCGCCCTCGCCGGCGTACCGGCGGGCCACCGCCGCGCCGATACCCGTACCGCCACCCGTGATCGCGACAACCCTGTTGCTCACTTCGAAAGTCCTTCCTAGGCGGGAAAACCGGACCGGGCCGAGACGCCGAAATCGGCGAGCAGGGCCTGGCCGTCGACCGTCCGCGACCGCGCGGAGGCCAGGTACAGCACCTGGCAGGCGACGTCTTCGGCCGCCTGCACCGGGAACGCGGGCTCGTCGAGCACCGCGCCGAGATCGGCGCGCGCCATCGGGGTGTCCACCACCGACGGGCACACGCAGTTCACCCGCACGCCGGGCAGTTCCACCGAGAGCGCCCTGGTCAACGCGACCACGGCCCCCTTCGACGCGCAGTAGGGCACCATGCCGGGCGCGCTGGTGAAGGCGGAGTCGCTGGCCAGGAGCACCACCGAGCCGTGTGCCGCGGTCAGCCGGGGTGCCGCGTGCTTGACCACGAGGAACTGCCCGGTGACGTTGACCGCGAGCAGCGCGGCGAAGTCGGCGGCCGACACCTCGGCGAGAGGTGCGCCGACCGGACCGGAGATCCCGGCGCAGCCGACCACCACGTCCAGCCCACCGAATTCGCGGGCCACGGCGTCGACGGCCGCGGCCACTTCCGCCTCATCGGTGACATCGGCCCGCACGGCGAAGAAGCCGGGCGCTGGCGACCGGTCGAGCACGCCGACCCGGGCGCCTTCGGCCAGGAAAGCCCGCGCGCAGGCCAGTCCGATGCCCGAGGCCGCACCGGTCACCAGCACCGCCTTGCCCTCGAGATCCAGTCGCATGGCGTCATCCTGCGGGCCCGCGCGGCACGCGTGGTTGGCCGTCAGCGCACCCTTCTTGTCCGCTGCCGCACGGCGGGCGTCCGGCCGTTCCACCGGGCCGCGTCACCGCCGAGACTGCGAAGCATGCACCCACTCGACCCGCTGACCGCCGGGGAACTGGCCGCGGGCCGCGCGATCCTGGTCGCCGAAGGCCTGCTCACCGCGACCACCCGCGTCCCGCAGGTCCTGCCGGTCGAGCCGGACAAGGCGAGCGTCGCCGCGCTGGTGGCCGATCGGCGCATCCAGTACACCCTGCTGGACACCGCCACCGGACGCGCCAGGGACGCGGTGGTCTCGGTGACCAAGCGCCAGCTGCTGTCCTGTGAGGACTGCGGCGAAGGTCAGCCCGCCTACCTCTTCGAGGAGTACGACCTCGCCGCGGAAATCACCAGAGCGTCACCCGAGTGGCAGGCGGCGATGGCCCGGCGCGGACTCGCCGATCGCGTCGAGCACGCGTTCTGCGCTCCACTGGCCCCCGGCTACTTCGGCAGGCCCGACGAAACCGGCCGCGTGATCCGCTCGCTGACCTTCCTGCGCGAGGACGAACACGACAGCCCGTGGGCGCATCCGGTCGAAGGACTGATCGTGCACATCGACCTGACCGGGCGCCGGGTGCTGCGAGTGGAAGACGAGGGCGACGTCCCGGTCCCACCGGAGCACGGCCGGTACGGGGACGTGCCGCCGCGCACCACGCTCAAGCCGATCGAAATCACCCAGCCGGAAGGCCCCAGCTTCACCGTCGACGGCAGCGAGGTCAGCTGGGAGGGCTGGCGGCTGCGCGTCGGCTTCAACGCCCGCGAAGGCCTGACGCTGCACCAGGTGAGCTTCCAGGACCGGTCGGTGCTCTACCGGGCGTCGATGCCGGAGATGGTGGTGCCCTACGGCGACACCGCGCCCGGCCGGTTCTGGATCAGCTACTTCGACGCCGGTGAGTACCTGCTCGGCAAGAACGGCAACGACCTGCGGCTCGGCTGCGACTGCCTCGGCGTCATCCACTACTTCCCCGCCTTCGTCGCCGACGACCACGGCCACCCGGTGGAGATCCCGCGGGCGATCTGCCTGCACGAAGAGGACTACGGGATCCTCTGGAAGCACACCGATCTCGACGGCAACGCCGAGGTGCGGCGCTCGCGGCGGCTGGTCATCTCGTCCATCTCCACCATCGGCAACTACGACTACGGCTTCTTCTGGTACCTCTACCTCGACGGAACCATCGAACTCGAAGCCAAGGCCACCGGCATCGTGTTCGCCGGCGCCGGGCACCCCGGCTCGGAACACCGGCACGCCAACGAAATCGCGCCCGGCCTGTTCGCGCCGGTGCACCAGCACCTGTTCTGCGCCCGGCTGGACGTGGCCATCGACGGTGAACGCAACTCGCTGCACGAAATCGACGTGGAAGGCGTGCCGGCCGGCGAGCAGAACCCGCACGGCAACGCCTTCACCTGGCGGGAAACGCCGCTGCGCACCGAACAAGAGGCCCAGCGGCACGCGGACCCGGCCAAGGCGCGGGTGTGGGAGATCCGCAGCGCGGACCGGACCAACCGGCTCGGCGCGCCCACGGCCTACCAGCTCGTGCCGAAACCGTCGGCGACCCTGATGGCGCAACCGGAATCGACCGTCCACCAGCGGGCGACCTTCGCCACCCGCCACCTGTGGGCCACGCCGTACCGCGCTGACGAGCGCTTCCCCGCCGGTGACCGGCCGAACGCGCACCCCGGTGGTGCCGGGCTGCCCGCCTGGACCACCGCGAACCGCGAGCTGGTCGACACCGACCTGGTGCTGTGGCACGTGTTCGGCCCGACGCACATCCCGCGCCCCGAGGACTGGCCGGTGATGCCGGTCGACTACTCGGGTTTCACCCTGCGCCCCTACGGCTTTTGCGACCGCAATCCCGCACTCGACCTGCCCTCCGGCACCGCCGGCCACTGCCGACCCTAGGACCAGCCGATGACCGAACTGACCCTGTCCGACACCTCCACCTGGCTCCCGCTGGACAGCCTGGCCCGCGGGTTCGACGCGAACAAGGCGCCGACGGTCGGTGACCTGCACGGCCGCTCCTTCGCGCTGACTTGCGCCGACGGCACCACCTTCACCGCGGCGTTCACCGGCACCCGCGTCGAGTGGGGCTACCACGGCTCCGGCACCGACCGTTGCGAAACCTTCCTGGTCGACGACGAGCTTTACTACATCCAGTTCCACCCCAGCGCCCGGCCGGAAGAAGCCTTCACCCTGCTGCTCGACCTGAGGCAGGGGCGGGCGCTGCTGGTGCTCAGCCGGATCGGCGACACCTCGCCGCGGGTCACGCAGACCTTCCTGGCCGCCACGATCGACGGCTTCGAGCCCCACGGCGAACCGCTCGCGCCGAGCACCTCGCTGATCGGGCGGCGCGTGCTGTGGGTGTACAGCACGGCCCACGCCTACGAGCACGTGTACCTCAGCCCGCACTGGTACACCTGGCAGTGCCTGGCCGGTCCGGAGAAGGGGCTCGCCGACACCGACGAGAACTCGGTCTACGAGCTGCGGCCGGGGATCTACGTGTTCGCGTGGCGGGAGAAGGTGATCCCGTGTGCCTCGGTGACCGTCGCCGACCACCGCGACGCCCGGCGCCTGCGTTCGCACGGGGTGCTGTTCGGCCTGGACGCCAGTGGCCGGACGCCGACGCACTTCACCTTCGGCGCGCACGGCAGGCTGCTCAGCACCACCGTGCACCCCGAGACCTTCGACCCCGCCGGGAGCTGAGCCTTGGCCGCCGACCTGATCCTCACCAACGCCACGGTGTACACAGTGGACCCGGCGCGGCCGTGGGCGTCCGCGCTGGCGGTCAAGGACGGCCGGGTGCTCTCGCTGGAGGAGGTCGAGCGCGGCCCGAAGACCGAGGTGCTCGACCTCGGCGGCGCGTTCGTCCTGCCCGGACTGGTCGACGTGCACAACCACCACGCCTTCGCCGGCCGGGCCGCGCTCTTCGAGCTCGAACTGGGCACGGAGGCGGACTTCGACCGGCTACTGGCCGCGGTCCGGGAACGGGCGGCCGGGCTCGGCCCTGACGAATGGGTGATCGGCGGCGCGTGGGCGTCCACTTTGGTCGCGAGGCTCTCGGACAGCGCGGCGCGCCACGCACTCGACGAAGCGGCGGGCGGGCGGCCGGTCACGCTGTCCGACGACAGCAGGCACAACCGCTGGGTCAGCAGCCGGGCGCTGGAACTGGCCGGGATCACCGCCGCGACCCCGGATCCGGCGGGCGGGGAGATCGGCCGCGACCCGGCCACCGGCGAACCCACCGGGGTCCTGCTCGAAGCCGCCGGTGTGCTGGTCGAGCACGCGTTGCGCGAGACCAGGAAGCTCACCGACGAACAGCACGCGGCGGCTTCGCGGCACGCGATCGGCGTCCTGCACTCGTACGGGATCACCGCGTTCCAGGACGCCGGGGTCTCCGTGGACATCCTGCGGGCGCTGAAGTCGCTCGACGACGCCGGTGAGCTGGACGCCTGGGTGGTGTCTTCGCTGCTGATCAACGATCCGATCTTCGGCTTCGACCCGATCGGCGCGCCGTTGCTGGAGGTCGCCGGGCGTTACCGCACCGAGCACCACCGGCCCGACTTCGTGAAGATCTTCCTCGACGGCGTGCCGCCGACCCGCACCGCGGCCTTCCTGGAGCCGTACCTGCCGGACGAGGTGCACGGCGGCTGCCACCACGGCGCCACCACGATGCCCGGCGAGGAGCTGGAAGGCTGGCTGCGGACCGCGGCCGAAGCGGGGCTGTCGGCCAAGGTCCACTGCACCGGGGACGCTTCCGTGCGCGCCACGCTGGACGCGGTCGAGAAGGTGCGGTCCGAGGGGTACACCGAGGCGCGGTTCCAGGTGGCGCACGGCCAGTTCGTGCATCCCGACGATCTACCGCGGTTCGCCGCGCTGGACGTCTCCGCCGACATCTCGCCGTTTCTTTGGGTGCCGGGCGTCATCCCAGCCGCCATCGCGGCGGTACTGCCGGGTGACCGGGCCGCGCGCATGCAGCCCAACCGGTCCCTGCTGGACAGCGGTGCGCTGGTAGCGGGTGGTTCCGACTGGCCGGTCAGCGAATCGCCGAACGCCTGGGAGGGCATCCAGGGCCTGGTCACCCGCCGGGACCCGGCCGGGGTGCACCCCGGGGCGCTGTGGCCGGAGCAGGCGATCTCGCTGCCCGAGGCGATCGAGGTGTTCACCCTCGGCAGCGCCCGCGCGATGGGGCTCGGGGCCGTCACCGGCTCGCTGACCCCGGGCAAGTCGGCCGACTTCCTGGTGCTCGACCGCGATCCCTTCCGGACCGCACCGGCCGAGCTGGCCCGGACGGAGGTGACCGAGACGTGGTTCGCCGGGCACCGGGTGTTCCGCCGCGGCTGATCTCCTACACTGGTAGACGAACCAGTGCGGGAGGTGAACCGATGCCGAAGATCATCGACCACGACCAGCGGCGCAGTGACATCGTCGACGTGACCTGGGACCTGATCACCCGGGGCGGGATCGAGGCCGCGACCATGCGGGAGATCGCGGCGGCGGCCGGGTTCGCCAACGGTGCGCTCAAGCTGTACTTCCCCAGCAAGGAAGACATCATCGAAGCCACCTACGAGCGCGCGCTCGGCATGATGCGCGCGTACGTGGAACTGGACGAGCTGCGCGGGCTGGTCGCGCTGCGGGAGCTGTGCTTCTCCTCGATGCCGATCGACGCTGAGCGCATCGCCGCCGGGCGCGTGCTGCTCACCTTCTGGCAGCTGTCGCTGACGAACCCGAAGCTGCACGACAAGTACCTGGAACACGTGCGCGAGTGGCGCGGGCTGCTGCACCGGTACCTCACCGAGGGTCGCGAGGACGGCGACATCGTCACCGAGACCCCCGACGAGCAACTGGTCGACGAGATCGTCCTGCTCAACGCCGGGGCCAATGTGATGAGCCTGGTCAGCGGCGAGTTCTCCACCGTGGCCCTGCAACACCAGCACCTGGAATCCTTCTTCACCCGCCTGACCCGACCGTGATGTCACGGGGTGGGGGCAAGGTGCCGTGAATGTGGCTTTCACGGCGGAATGTGCCGTGAAAGCCACATTCACGGCACCGGTCAGGACAAAATCTTGCGTAGGTAGGTGGCGGCTTCGGCGTGCGAGCGTGGTGAGGCCGGGAGGTCGGTGTGCAGGCCGTAGAAGCCGTGGATTTGGCCCGCGTATCGGGTCAGCTCCACCGGTGTACCGGTCGCGGCGAGGCGTCGGGCGAATTCCTCGCCTTCGTCCCGTAGTACGTCGTATTCAGCCGTCATCACCAGCGCGGGCGGCAATCCGGTTAAGTCCGTGGCACGCAAAGGAAGCAGGTACGGATCGTTCAATTGCGCGGGATCCGTGACGTACTGCTCGAAGAAGAACCGCATCGCGCCGGCGGTCATGCCGTAGCCCTCGGCGAAGTCGGTGTACGAGCCGAAACCGTCGTCCGGGTGGCCGTAGACCGGGCAGATCAGCACCTGCGCGGCCAGCGCCGGGCCACCCCGGTCGCGCGTCATCATCGAGACCACTGTGGACAGGTTGCCGCCCGCGCTCTCCCCGCCGATCGCGATGCGTGCCGGGTCCACCGCCGGTCCGGCTCCGCCCGCAGCCAGCCAGTCGACCACCGCGTAGCAATCTTCGGGCGCCGACGGGAACGGGTGCTCGGGCGCGAGCCGGTAGTCCACCGCGACCACGGCCACCTTCGCCGCGTTGCACACCGCCCGCGAGGCGACCTCATTCTCGTCGATCGAGCCGATCGTCCACCCGCCACCGTGGATCCACACGAAAACCGGGACCGGCGTGGCGGATTCGGGCAGGTACAAGCGAACCCGCACCCCGCCGGGCACCTCGTGGTCGGTGACCGACGCCACCGGCTCGACCGTTTCGGGACGCCGCCACGATGCGGCGAAGGCGGCCCGCAGTTCGGCCGCGGTCGGCGGCCGGGCCGGTGCCTCGGCGGGTGCGCTGCGGGAGAGCAGTTCCTGGACAGCGGGATCGAGGGTCACGACTACACCGCTTCCGCGACGAGCACCCGCGGGCTCCCCGGCAACGACAGCCGGTCGACCACCCGCCAGCCCGCGTTGCCCAGCCACGTGCGGACCTCCGCCTCCGGGTAGACGATCGTACCGTCGATCACCAGGTACTCCCCCGCGTGCAGCGCGTCGAGCGGCCGCTGGACCGGGTCGTCGTCGAGGAAGAAGTCGAGCAGCAGCAGGCGGGCGCCGGGCGCGGCGGCCGCGCGGGCGTTGCGCAGGATTTCCGCGTTCTGCTCGGCGGTGAACCGGTGGACCACGTGGTTGACCATGATCAGGTCGAACTCGCCCTCCGGCCGGGCGGTGGCGGTCTCCGCGCCCACCACGGTGGCCCGGTCCGCCAGCCCGGCTTCGGTCACCGCGTTCGTCACCGGCTCGACCGAGCGCGGGGCGAACACGAACGTCGTCCGCAGCTTTTCGTTGACGCCCATGGCTTCCACCGCGAACGCGCTGGACAGCCCGCCGAGGTCGAGCAGGTTCTCGTAGGGCGAGTAGTCGAACGCACGCGCCAGCATCTTCGCGTGCAGCGCGTTGTAGGTCATCACCCCGTTCATGAAGGTGCCCCAGCGCTCGTCGTCCATCTCCAGCTCACCGGGCTCGCCGGTGTCCGCGGTCCGACCGAATTGCAGCCAGTGCCCGTAGCTGATCGAGTCCAGGAACGTCAGGAACGGCGACAGGTCCAGCTCGCCGCCGCCGAGGTACGCCGCGGTGTCGGCGGTCAGCTCGTATCGTCCGTCCACACGGGACAAGAGCCCGAGTGATGACATGGAGTCACCGAGGATGCAGGTGATCGACTCCGGCCTGCCGGTCTTCGCGGCCAGTTCCGCGGCGGTCAGCGGCCCGGCGCCGAGCGCGCCGAACAAGCCGATCCGGCTCGCGGCGAAGAGCTGCTTGGCGGCCATGTACCCCACGGCGACGTCCACGATCCGATCGGGACTGACGGTGCTTCTGGACCCGGTCACGGTGTTCTCCTTCGCTTGGTTCGCGGATGAGGCTACAGCCGTAGATAAAAGAATCCAGTGTCGATTTCCCGCGACTACCAGGCGAAACCCGCCGGATATCAACTTCCTACGTTCGTAGAATATACCCATTGACAGCGCATCGCCCCAGTGTCAACATGCGTAGAACTACCCCCGCCGGCGGCCCGTGTCCCCGGCAGTCCGCCTCCGCTGACGGCGGGCACGAGGAAGGGGAATCCATGACCCTGCTCGAACTACGAGAACTCAGCGTCGGCGTGCTGACCGACGACACCGAGCGTGAACTGGTCCGGGAGCTCTCGTTCGATCTCGAACAGGGGCGGACACTCTGCGTGGTCGGCGAGTCCGGCAGCGGCAAGACCGTGACCGCCCTGTCGATCATCCGGTTGCTCGAGTTCGTCGCCCCGGTGCGCACCCGCGGTGAAATCACCGTGGACGGTGTGGACCTGACCCGGCTCTCCGCCGACGAGATGCGGGCCTACCGCGGGCCGCGGATCGGGATGATCTTCCAGGAGGCGCTGGATTCGCTGAACCCGAGCCAGCGCGTCGGCAGGCAGCTCATCGAGGCCTACCGCAGACCCGGATCCCTGCCACGGCAGGCGGTGCGCAAAAGCACGCCGCTGCACCGCGAAGCCGAGGCGAAGGCACGCGGGCTGCTCACCGAAGTCGGGCTGACCGACACCGATCGCGTGCTGTCGCTGTACCCGCACCAGATGTCGGGCGGCATGCAGCAGCGGGTGATGATCGCGCTGGCGCTGATGGCCGACCCGGGCCTGCTCATCGCCGACGAGCCGACCACCGCGCTCGACGTGACCACCCAGGCGGAGATCCTCACCCTGTTCGACCGGGTGCGCCGCGACCACGGCACCGCCTGCGTGTTCATCACCCACGACATGGGCGTGGCCGCGCGGGTGGCCGACCGGATCGCGGTGATGTACCGCGGCAGGCTGGTCGAACTCGGGTCCAAAGAGGACATTCTCGCCGCTCCGGAACACCCCTACACCCGGGCGCTGCTCGACTGCGTCCCGCAGCTCGGGGTCAGCAGGCGCGACGGTTTCCCGACCATCTCCGAGTCACTGCTCGAAGCCGCGATGAACGGCGGGTCGGCAACCGCCACCGAGACCAGGGCGCTCACCCGGCCACGGCCGGAACGCACCGGCGACGGCACCCCGCTCGTCATCGATCACGTGTCCAAAGTGTACGGCGGGCGCGGCCGGTTCTCGCTCAGCCGTGAGCCGGAGGTGCTCGCGGTCAACGACGTCTCGCTCACCATCGCCCCCGGCGAGTTCTTCGGCCTGGTCGGCGAATCGGGCTCGGGCAAGACCACGCTCGGGCGCCTGGTGAGCGCGCTCGAACCACCCACCGCCGGCACGATCACCTTCGGCGAGCACCGGTGCACCGCGGCCGGGCTCGACGGCGACGAGCGCGCGTTCCGCCGCCGTGCCCAGCTCATCTTCCAGGACCCGCAGAGTTCGCTCGATCCCCGGCACACCGCCGCGCGCATCGTCGCCGAACCACTGCGGGAGCTGACCGGCCTGCGTGGTGCCGAACTCGACCGGCGGGTCGCCGAACTGCTCGACGAGGTCGGCCTGCCCGCCGGTACCGCCACGAAACTGCCGTCGCAGCTCTCGGGCGGGCAGCGGCAACGGGTGTCCATCGCCCGCGCCATCGCCGCGGAACCCGACCTGATCGTGGCCGACGAACCCACTTCGGCGCTCGACGTCTCGGTGCAGGGCCAGGTGATGAACCTGCTGCTGGACCTGCGCCGCTCCCGCGCGCTGAGCTTCCTGTTCATCACGCACAACCTGAGCCTGGTGCTGTCGGTCGCCGACCGCGTCGGCGTGATGTACCGGGGTGAGCTGATCGAGACCGGCGACCCGGACGAGATCCGGCTCCGCCCGCGGCACGACTACACCCGCCGCCTGCTCGCGGCGAACCCCGAACTGCCCTCCCTCCCCCACACAGGATTGCGGACCCCATGAGACGAACCCTGACTTCGGCCCTGCTCGGTGTGGTGACCGCCGCGCTCCTCAGCTCCTGCATGGGTGGCGCAGCGGGCGGTGGCGCCGCCGACGGCCCGCCCGTGCGCGGTGGCAACCTGAACGTCGCGGTGCCCACCGACCCGCAGTCGCTCGACATGGTCGCCAATCCCGGTCAGGTGACCGCGCACCTCGGCAACATGCTGTACGAGAAGCTGTTCGAAGTGGACCGCACCTTCACCGCGCGGCCCATGCTGGTGCAGGACTACACCACCAGCCCGGACCGGCTCACCTACGACTTCAAGCTCCGCCAGGGCGTCACCTTCCACGACGGCGCCCCGCTGACCGCGGAGGACGTGGTGGCCAGCCTGCAGCGCTGGCAGAGCGGCCACCGCACCGGGCAGCTGGTCTCCCCGGACATCGAGGCGATCACCGCACCCGATCCGGCGACGGTGACCATCCGGCTCAAGCGGCCGCGTTACCCGCTGATCAACGAACTGGCCGGTGCGGGCACGGAGATCTACGAGGCGAAGAACCTCGCAGGCGCGCCACCGACCGGCTTCGGCCAGGACAAGGCGATCGGCACCGGGCCGTACAAGCTGAAGAGCTGGGACATCGGCCGTGAGCTGGTGCTGGAGCGGCACCCCGGCTACGCGTCACGGTCCGAAGAGGACTGGGGCGGGCAGGCCGGAGCCAAGCACGCCTACCTCGACACCGTGACCTACAAGGTGGTCTCCGACCAGGACGCGCTGGTCAACGGGCTGCAGACCGGCCAGTGGGACCACGCGATGCCGACCAACGACCAGTACGAGACGCTGCGCGCCAACCCGGCCGTGGTGGTGCACAACCTGCCCGGCGGCAACGAGAACGTGGTCATCCCGAACTTCAACCCCGGCTCCCGCTTCGCCGACCCGCGGGCCCGCCAGGCGCTGAACCTGCTGCTGGACAAGCCGGCGATCAACGCGGCCACCGGGGGCAGCAAGGACCTCACCCTCGAGACCGGCGCTTTCGCCTCCCCGGACAACCAGGCGTTCTACTCCACCGCGGGCGACGAGGTCTACCGGCAGCGCGATCCGGAGAAGGCCAGGCAGCTGCTCGCCGAAGCCGGGATCACCGCGGGCGCGACCATCCGCATCGTCACCACGAACTCGTACCCGGAGTTCGGCAAGTGGGCCGTGCTGATCCAGGACGAGCTGTCGAAGATCGGCATCACCACCAAGATCGACACCTTCGACTTCGCCACCATGCTGGGCACGCTGACCAAGGACCCGGGCGGCTGGGACCTGACCACGCTGTTCTTCGACTCCGCGCTCACCTCCCCGGCGCAGATGCCCGCGCTCACGCTGGGCACGCTGAACGGCTCGTCCTCGCCCGAACTGGACGCGCTGATGGCCGAGTACAACGCCTCGACCTCGCCGGAGCAGGCGAAGGCCGTGGTGGACAAGATGCAGGCGTTCACCTGGCAGCAGCTTTCGGTGATCACGCTGAGCCAGTCGAAGCTGTACGCGGCCTACTCGCCGAAGCTGAAGGGCTACGGCGACTTCTACCGGGTGTTCTGGAACTCCTGGCTGGCGTCATGACCGCACTGCTGCTGCGCAGGCTGCGCGATCTACTGATCATCCTGGTCATCGTCGGCACGATGATGTTCTTCGTCATCCGGCTGATCCCCGGCGACCCGGCGCAGGCCGTCCTCGGACCCACCGCCCGTCCGTCCGATGTGGACGCTCTGCGCGAGAGCATGGGGCTGAACGGGACGCTGTGGGAGCAGTACCTGAGCTGGGCGGGCAACGTGGTGCAGGGCGATTTCGGCACCTCGATCACCTACCACGCGCCGGTGCTCGGGGTGGTCGCCGACCACATCCTGCCGACGCTGACCCTGGCCGTGCTGTCCACCGTGCTCAGCTTCTTCCTCTCGGTGGCGATCACCTCGTGGCAGGCGGTGTCCCCGCGCAACCCGGTGGCGCGGGCGCTGGACCGGTTCTCCGCGCTGGGCATGGCGATGCCGGACTTCTGGATCTCGCTGGTGCTGGTGCTGGTGTTCTCGGTGGTGCTGCGCTGGTTCCCGTCCAGCGGCTACGAGAACCTGTTCACCGACCCGGCCACCGCGGTGCCGGCGCTGGTGCTGCCGCTGACCGTGCTGGTGATCGGGCAGACCGCGTTGTTCGTGCTGACGCTGCGGGAAAGCCTGCTCGGTGAACTGCCGCTGGCGTACCTGCGCACCGCGCGGGTGAAGGGCCTGTCCGAGCGGCAGGTGATGCTCAAGCACGTGCTGCCCAACGCGCTGATGCCGTTGATCACCCAGCTGGGCAGCAACTTCGCCATGCTGGTCGGCGGCATCGTGATCATCGAGTCCATCTTCGTCGTGCCGGGGCTCGGGCACCTGCTGATGGGCGCGGTGTCCACCCGCGACTTCCCGCTGATCCAGGGCGTGACCCTGTTCGTCGCGGTGCTGTTCGTGCTGGTCAACCTGCTGGTCGACCTGTCGTACGCACTGCTCGACCCGAAGGTGCGTGTGGCATGAGCGTGGTTCTGGCCGACTCCGCGCGGCCGGCGGTGACCGCACCCCGCGCGGCCCGGCTGTTCCGGCGCAACCGGCTGCTGGTGATCTCCGGCGCACTGCTGGCGTTGATCGTGCTGGCGGTGGTGGTGCTGCCGTTCTTCCTGCCCAGCGTGAGCGCCACCGATCCGGTCAACCGGCTGCTGCCGCCCTCGGCCGCGCACCCGCTGGGCACCGACTCGTTCGGCCGGGACGTGCTCGCCCGGCTGGTCTCCGGCGGACGGGCCTCGCTCGGGCTGTCCGCGTTGATCACCCTGTGCGCGGCCTTCTCCGGGCTGGTGATCGGGCTGGTCAGCGGTTTCTTCCGGGCCGCGGACGCGGTGCTGATGCGGGTGATGGACGCCTGGATGTCGTTCCCGGCGATCATCCTGGCGATGGCGCTGGCCATCTCGCTCGGCGCGAGCATCTGGACCGAGCTGATCGCGCTGACGGTCATCTTCACCCCGTTCACCGCGCGGGTCATCCGCAGCCGGGTGCTCGGCATCGCCGGGCGCGCGTACATCGGCGCGGCGCGGGTGTCCGGGATGAGCAAGGGCAAGATCCTGCTCGTGCACGTCTTCCCGAACGTGCTGCCGCTCGCACTGGTGCAGGTGGTCATCCTGTCCGCGGCGGCGATGCTGGTCGACGGCGCGATGAGCTTCCTCGGCCTCGGCATCGCTCCCCCGACGCCCACCTGGGGCAACATGATCGCCGAAGGCCGGTCGTACCTGGTGGTCGCGCCGTGGCTGGTGATCGTGCCGGGCGTGACGATCATGGTGTGCGTGTTCCTGCTGAACCTCATCGGCTCGTCCCTGCGGATCGCCGTCGACGCCCGTGCCAGGACGCTGAGCGAGTTGCAGCGCCTGCGCACGCGCCCCGCCCGAAGCTGAGAAAGGAATCCGGTGTCCGACACCACCCTGGCCGTGCGCCGCTTCACCCCCGAGGCCGTTTCCGGCCCGCCCGTGCTGCTGGTGCACGGCTTCGCCTCCGACGGGCACACCGACTGGATCACCACCGGCTGGCCGTCGGTGCTGACCGCCGCCGGCCGGGCGGTGCTGGTGCCCGATCTGCCCGGTCACGGCTCCAGCCCGGCGCCCGCCGAACCGCCGACCGCGAAGGCGATCACCGCCGAACTGACCCGGCTGATCGGCGACCTGCCCGAAGTGGACGTCGTGGGATATTCGCTGGGCGCCCGGCTCGCCTGGGAACTACCCGCCCAGGCACCCGTGCGACGGCTGGTGCTGGCGGGACTGAGCCCGGTGGAACCGTTCGGCGCGGTCGACCTGGACGCCGCGCTGGCGTTCGCCGGGGGCGGGAAACCGCCGTCGGATCCGCTGACCGCGATGATCGCGCGCATGATCACCGCGCCGGGGCGGAACCCGGGCGCGCTCGCCCGGTGCGTCGAAGGGTTGCGCCAGGAGCCGTTCGCACCGGCGCCCGGGGTGATCTCCGTGCCCACGCGGTTCGTGGCGGGCACCGAAGACCCGGTGAGCCAGGGCATCGACCAGCTCACCGCGCTCGTGCCCGGCTCGGCCCTCATCCGCGTCCCCGGCGACCACGGCGGCGCCCTGCGCAGCCCGGAGTTCAAGACCACCACCCTGGACTTCCTCCGCTGAACCCCCTCGTGGGGTGCGCACCCCTGCGCACCCCACGGCCTGCTCAGGGGGCGGAGCGGTCCAGGCAGAGGTGGTCGAGGGCGGCGCGGACCTCTGGGCCGTGTTCGGTGGCGAGGCGGAGTGCGCCGAGGTTGTCGTCGAACTGCTCCGCGCTGCTCACGCCGAACAGGACGTTCGCCACCGGTTCGCAGGCCAGGCAGAAGGCGATCGCCAACTGCGCCGGGCTCGCGCCGAACTCGGCGGCCACCGCGGCCACGTCGGTGGCAGCCGCCTTGATCGCCTCACGGATACCATTCGGGTCGGCGCCGATCTTGCGCGTGGGTTGCCTGCCGAGCAGTACCCCGCCCTCGAAGACGTCCGACGCCTGCACCGCGAGCTTTCCGGTCTCGAAATGCGGGCTTTCGGCCATCGAACGCCGTGCCACGCTGTATTTGAGTTGGGCGAACCTCGGCGCCGGCATTTCCTCCCGTCCGGCGAATTCCAGCGCGAGATCCAGATCCTCCGCGTCCCAATTGTTCACGCCCCACACGTCGAACCGCCCGAGGCGGATCTGCTCGGCCACCTCCGTGACGATTCGCGGGACATCGGGACGTTCGAAGTAGTCGCCGACCACCACAGCTTCCGCCCGCTCGATGCCGATCCGGTCGAACGAAGTGGCGAGCTGCTCGGCGAAGCCGGTGTTCGGGTAGTCCCAGAGCCACAGCTTTCCGCACAGCTGATATTCCTCGCGCGCGATCCCGGCGGCCCGGATCGCCTCGCCGAAGATGAGGTCGGTGCGTGACTGCTCGGCGTGCGGCCCCATGTTGTAGTGCGCCACGTCGAAAAGCGTGACTCCGGCGTCGACGGCCCGCCGCAGCAGGCGCACCACGTCGGCGAATTCCATGCGGTCCCAGGTGTTCCACGATCCCAGCCCGAGCACCGAGGTGGCGAAGCCCAAGCCGTTCTGCTTCTGCTGCACGAGATTTCCTTTCGCTGGTAACGGAAACCAGTTTTAGTCTACGATCGTAGAATGAACAAGAGAACCGTGGTGGTGACCGGCGGTGCCAGTGGCATCGGCCGCGGGATCGCCGAAGCCTTCCTCTCCGACGGCCACCGGGTGGTCGTCGCCGACGTCAACGTCAACGCCGCGACCGCCGCGACCGCCGCGGACGTCCACCTGGACATCTCCGACGCCGCCTCGGTCGACGCCGCGCTGGCGCTGATCACCCGCGAGTTCGGGCCGATCGACGTGCTGGTGAACAACGCCGGGCTCGCCGGGGGTGGCGGACCGCTGGTGGACCTGGACATCGAGGTGTTCGACCGCTGCGTCGCGGTGAACTTCCGCGGCACCTTCCTGATGACGCGCGCGGTCGGCGCGCACATGATCGCGGCGGGCACCCGGGGCGCGATCGTGAACATCTCGTCGATCGGCGCCCGCCAGCCGACGCCCGGACTCGGCCACTACGAAGCCACCAAGGCCGCCGTCGACGCGCTCACCCGCTCGGCCGCGCTGGAACTGGCGCCCCACGGCATCCGCGTCAACGCGGTCGCGCCCGGCCCGGTCCTCACCCCGATGACCGCCGGGTTCGCCTCGGACACCGCGGCCCGCTCGGCGTGGGAAGCGAGGATCCCCTTGGGCTCCATCGCTTCCGTCGCCGACGTGGTGCCCTCAGTGTTGTTCCTCGCCTCCCCCGAGGCCGGCCACCTCACCGGCGTGAGCCTGCAGGTCGACGGCGGGCAGTTGCTCACCTGAGTACACGACCCGGCCGCCGGTCACGGTCAGCTCGACGCCGACCTCGGGCAGCTCCGCGAAGGCGACTTCGAGCGGGTTCGCCGCCAGCACGCAGAAGTCGGCGACCCGGCCCACCGTCAGCGAGCCCTTCCAGTCCGCCGCCCCGTCCTGCGCGGCGGCCGTGGTCGTGTAACAGCGCAGCAACCGCTCCATCAGCGTCGAGTCCACACCGGACACTTCGAGCAACCGCGCGGCGGCGGCCAGGTGCACCCGCCAGTCCGGCGTGACCACCGGCGCGTCACTGCTCAACGTCAGCGGCACCCCGGAGTCCAGCATCTCCGCCAGCGGCCACGCACGAGCCGCGACCTCGCCACCCAATGCCTCGGCGACCATCGCCCTCATCGCCATCGCGATCGCGGGTTGCGTGGTCAGGCCGATGCCCCGGGCTGCCATGCGTGCCAGCTGATCCGGGGTGATCAGGTCGCCGTGCACGAGGTGATCACCCCGCCGGAGCGACCCGAGCACGGCCTCGATACTGCGATCACCGGTGGCGTGCACACCGACCACCATCCCGGCCCGGTGCGCCAGTTCGATCATCGCCACGAGGTCCTCTTCGCTGTCGACGAGCAGAGAACCGTGGGTACCGTCGGCATAGCAGTGGTGCGTCCACGCGGACCGCATCGGCGGAATGCCGTCCGCGAAGATCTTCACCCCGTGCACGTTGAGCCACCGCGGATCGGCGTCCGGTACCGGCGATTCCAGGCCGCGCCGGAAGCCCGCCAGCGAACTGAATCCATCGAGCAGGCCGAACAACCGCAGCACGGTCACCCGGGACCGCAGCAATCCTTCGGCGGCCAGAGAAGCGTATTCGTCGAGCACCTCCGGCGCGAAGCAGCCGGTCTCCCCCGGCCCCAGGCCCGGCTCGGTGTAGCTGGTGACGCCGAGTGACGCGCACAGCTCGCCCGCCCGCAGGATCGCGGCCCGAGGTTCGACCGTTTTCTCTTCGCCACCAGCGAATCCCGTGGACCCGATGAGCGTGTCCGGCCAGCGCGTGCCGAGCCAGGTCGCGTGCAGGTGCGAGTCGTTGATGCCGGGCAGCACGGCTCTCCCGGCCAATTCGAGCACTTCGGTGTCCGGTCCGGCGACCACGTCGGCACCGACCGCGACGATCCGGCCGTCCCGCACCGCGAGTGCGTCCACCACCGTGCCTTCGGGGTCGAACGTGTGGATCGGACCGCCGCGGACCACCAGTGACGCGGGACGGATGTGGGGCGAAGACATGGTTTCCTCCAGCGTCTGGACTTTTTCTTCCACGAGCGTAGACTAAAAAGATGGCCAACAGAACCGAAGCCGCGGTGCTCACCGAGCACGGATCCGCGCTGACCCTGCGGGAACTCCCGCTGCCGGAAGAGCCGGAACCGGGCGCCGCACTGGTCCGGATCACCTGCACCACGTTGTGCGGCACCGATGTGCACCTCTGGTCCGGGCGGATGACGTTCCCCGGCATGCTGCCGATGGTGCTGGGCCACGAAATGGTCGGCGAAGTGGTGGCCACCGGCCCCGGCACCACTGACGCGCTGGGCCGGGAACTCGTGCCCGGCGACCGCATCGGCTGGTCCGAATCGACCTGCGGAAAGTGTTACGGCTGCACGATTCTGCGTGAGCCGGTCGCGTGCGACAGCCGTGGTTACGGCTTCCGCCAGCGCGCCGACGTGCCCCCGTACGCCACCGGCGGACTCGTGCGCTACTGCTACGTCACGCCCGGCGCGGCCAAGCTCGTGCTGCCCGACGACGTGAAGGACACCTGGGCCTCGATGTCCGGCTGCGCGGGCAAAACCGTGCTGCGGGCGGTCGCGCGGTCGGGCGGCATCCGTCCCGGTGCGACGGTCGTGATCCAGGGTGCGGGGGCGCTCGGGGTCTTCGCCACCGCGGTCGCGCGCATTTCCGGGGCCGGTGACGTGATCACCATCGGCGGCCCGGACGACCGGCTCAAGACCGCGGAACGCTTCGGCGCGACAGCCACGATCCCGGTCGACGGCACGCCAGAAGAACGCATCGAGCGCGTCCGGCAGCTCACCGGCGGACGCGGTGCCGACCACGTCTTCGACTTCGCCGGCGGCCCGAGCATCGGCGAGGAGGCCGTCGCGTTCGCCGCCCAGCGCGGCACCGTGGCGATCGTCGGGTCGACCGGCCCCGAGCCGTCACCGGTCGCGCTGGGCACGGTGATGGGCAAGGAACTCACCGTCGTCGGCTCGCTCAACGGCGACATCGCCGACTACCACCGCTCCGTGGCCTTCTTCCGCACCTTCGTCGGCCGGATGCCGTGGGACGAGCTGTTCAGCGCGCCCGTCAGCCTGTCCGGCGCCTCCGCCCGCCTCGCATCGATGGCGGAGCTCGGCGAACTCAAGGCCGTCATCGATCCCCGCCTGTCCTAGGAGAACCCATGTCCGCCATCCCGCAACGCCGCATCGGCCGCGACGGCCCGCTCACCGGCGTGCTCTCGCTCGGCTCCTGGCACACCTACGACCGGATGGACTTCCGTGAAGCGGTGAGCGTGCTCCGCACCGCTGTCGATGCCGGGATCACGCTCTTCGACGTCGCCGTCTACGGATTTCCCGGCAGCACCCCGGTCTTCACCGACGTGTTGTTCTCCGCCATGGTGCGCGCGGCCGGGCTCCGGCGTGAGGACTACCTGCTGTCCGCGAAGCTGTGGCTGGAAGGATATCCGGCCCAGAGCCTGCGCGACCAGCTGGAGAACGCGTTGTTCCGCGCCGGAACCGACCACGCGGACCTGGTGGTGCTCGGCGACCTGCGGCGCGAAGACACCGACCTGCACCAGCTCGTGCTCGACCTGGACGGCCTTCGTGAAGCCGGGTTGATCCGGCAGTGGGGCGTGAACAACTGGTCGGCCACCACGATCCGCGCCCTGCACGAGTTCGCCGAGGGCGAGAACGTGCCCGGCCCGGCCATCGCGCAGCTGAAGTACAGCGTGGCCCGCCGGTCCATTCCGGACGGTGAACCCTTCGCGAAGGTGTTCGGCGAGTTCGGGGTCACGCTGCAGTCGTCGGACATCTTCGAAGGCGGGGTGCTGCTGGGCAAGAACAGCGGCGCGCGCCAGGTCGGCCGCGACCCCGGCGGCATCCGCCAGCGCATCGCCGACTCCGCGGAAGACCTGCGCAAGCTCGCCGGCGATCTCGGCACCACACCGGCCCAGCTGTGCCTGGCCTTCACCCTCACCCACCCGGCGAACACCACCACCCTGTTCGGCGCCACCAGCATCGAACAACTGCGGGACAACCTCGGCGCGGTCGACCTCGTCGAGCGCGTGGGCGCGAAGCAACTGCGGGAACTGGTCGAGCCGTTCTGGGCGGACCGCGGGATCGTCGATCCGGAGGGCCCGTGACCGCCTTCGATCCCGAGCTGGCCGAAGCCCTGCGCGAGCTGCCCGCCGGACCGCCGCTGAGCGCCGAGTCGCTGCCCGCCGTCCGCCGGGCGATGGTGGAGGCGAACCTGACCTGCACCGAAGCGATCGGCGACCGGGATCTGGTGTGGACGGACCACGAGGTGCCCGGCACGGACGTGGTCGTCACGGTCATCAAGCCCAGGGCTCCCGAGCCGGGCGCACCGGGGTTCTACAACATCCACGGCGGCGGCATGGTGGTGGACAACCGCTTCGCCGACCTGCCGCGGCTGATCCCGCTCATCGAAGAGTTCGGCTTCGTGGCGGTCACCGTGGACTACCGGCTGGCCCCGGAACACCCGCACCCCGCACCAATCGAGGACTGCTACGCGGGCCTGACCTGGATGGCCGCCAACGCGACCGAGCTCGGCTTCGACCCGGCCAAGCTGGTCGTCGGCGGCGGAAGCGCGGGTGGCGGGCTCAGCGCCGGGATCGCGTTGCTCGCGCGTGATCGTGGTGGTCCCGCGCTGGCCGGGCAGTTGCTGCTGTGCCCGATGATCGACGACCGCGGCACCTCGGCGTCCACTGTGGAATTCGCCGGGCGCGGGGTGTGGAGCCGGGCCAGCAACGAGTTCGGCTGGCGATCGCTGCTGAACGGCGGTAGCTCGCCCTACGCCGTCCCGGCCACCGCCACCGACCTTTCCGGGCTGCCTCCGGCGTTCATCGAGGTCGGCGCGGTCGAGATCTTCCGCGACGAGGACGTCGACTACGCCCGGCGCCTGTGGCTGGCGGGCGTGCCCACGGAACTGCACGTCTGGGCGGGCGCGTACCACGGGTTCGACCGCATCGCCCCGGACAGCGAGGTCAGCCGGGCCGCGCTCGCCACCCGGTCCTCCTGGCTTCGCCGCACTATCGGCCGAGCATGAACCGCGCGGCCTGCTCCCCCACCAACACCGCGGGCGCGTTCGTGTTGCCGGTGGTCACCCGCGGCAGCACCGAGGCGTCGGCGACCCGCAGCCCGTCGATCCCCAGCACCTTCAGCGAAGGGTCGACCACGGCCTGCGCGCCGGTGCCCATCCGGCAGGTGCCGACCTGGTGGTGGTAGGTGATCGCGGTCCGCCGCACGTACTCCCGCACGTCCGCGCCCGGCTCCGGGTACAGCTCACGCGCACCCCACTCATCGGCCAGCGCGGGAGCGCGCCCGATCTCGCGGCACTGCTCCACCGAGGCGACCAGGCTTTCGAAGTCGGCCGGGTCGGCCAGCGCGGCCAGGTCGATCAAAAGCTCGTCGGCCGGATCCTGGCCGGACAGGCGCAGGCTGCCCCGGCTGCGCGGCGACACCATGCCCGCCATCAGCGAGAAGCCGGTCTCCGGCCCGGTCATCCACGATTCGTACATCGGCACGCTGAAGTGGATCGGCTGCGTGTCGGGCACGGTCAGGCCCGGGCGGCTGCGCCAGAACAGGTGCGTCTGCGTGACCGAGCGCCCCGGCCTCGGCGGCTCCACCTCCCGCCGGTCGGTCGCGAAGATCACCGGGGACAGGAGGTGGTCGTGCAGGTTCTTCCCCACCCCCGGCGCGTCCACGACCACGTCGATCCCGAGCGCGGCCAGTTCCGCCGCCGGGCCGATCCCGCTGCGCAGCAGGATCGCGGGCGAGGCCAGCGCACCTGCGGCCAGCACCACCTGATCGGCGGCCAGCCGCTCCAGCCTGCCGTCGATCTCCGCGAGCACCCCGGTCACCCGGGTGCCGTCGAACGACAACCGGTGCACCAGCGCTCCGGTGTGGACGGTCAGCCGATCGGCGACCGGCTGGGCGTAGGCGAGCCAGGTGTTGAGCCGGCGCCCGTCGCGCACGGTGATCCGCTGCACCGACACCCCGTCCAGCCGCTCGCCGTGGTAGTCCGGGTTGAACTCCAGCCCGGCCTGCACCGCCGCGTCCACAATGGACCGCTGGATCGGGTGCAGCGGCTCGTTCGGCACGATCTCCAGCAGGTCCTTCTCGATCCGCTCGAACACCGGGCGCACGTCGTGCCACCGCCAGCCGGGCAGGTCCCAGCCGTCGTAGTCCTCCGGCGCGCCACGCACCCAGATCATCGCGTTGAGCGCGTGCGAGCCACCGAGCACCTTGCCGCGCGGCAGGTGCAGCCGCCGGTTCGCCGCGTGCGGCTGGGGCACGGTGTGGTGGCCCCAGTCCTCCGGACCGTGCCACAGCTCCCCCGCCCGCGACGGGTCGTGGATCGCCGGATTGGTGTCCGGGCCGCCCGCTTCGAGCAGCGTCACCTCCGCACCCGCGTCGGCCAGCCGCCTGGCGAGGACCGAACCGGCCGAACCCGCACCCACCACGATGACGTCCATGGCCCCAGTTCTCCCACCCGGCGGGCGGACGCGGCGGATTCGCTTCGCTGGCCGACAATCGGCGTGCCCTGGCGGGCAAGACCGCGGCCCGCGCGACGCCCGATACTCGAATACGCCCCGGTCGAGGTGGCTCAAGAGCGACCTCGCCCGCCTCGCCGGAGGCGGGGCCAAAGTTTCGGAGGAGGGAACCCATGGCCACACGCCTGTTCATCGACGGACAGTGGACCACCGCGGGCGGCGGTGCGCTGCCGACCCGTGATCCGGCCACCGGCCAGGTGATCGACGAGGTGGGCACCGCGTCGGCGGCCGACGTCGACGCCGCGGTGGACGCCGCCCGGCGCGCGCTGTCCGCGCCCGCGTGGGCGGGCCTGCTGCCGGTCCAGCGGGCCGCGTTGCTGTTCCGCCTGGCCGACCTCGTCGAAGCGCACCACGAGGAACTGGCCGCGCTGGAGACCCGCGACCAGGGCCAGCCGATCGGCATCTCGCGCCAGGTCAGCGTGACCGGCGCGGCCGAGCACCTGCGGTACTTCGCCGGCTGGGTGACCAAGCTCCAGGGCACCACGAACCCGGTGTCCTTCCCGGACACGCTGCACTACACCCGCCGCGAGCCGGTCGGGGTGAACGCGCTGATCACGCCGTGGAACTTCCCGCTGATGATCCTGGTCTGGAAGCTCGCCCCCGCGCTGGCCACCGGCAACACCGTGGTGGTCAAGCCGAGCGAGGTCACCCCGCTGACCAGCATCCGGCTCATGGAGCTGGTGCACGAGGCCGGGTTCCCGCCGGGCGTGGTCAACCTGGTCACCGGCGACGGCGAGGTGGGCGCGCTGCTGAGCAGGCACCACGGGATCGACCACCTGTCCTACACCGGTTCCACCGCGGTCGGGAAGCTGATCACCGTGGCCAGCGCGGAGTCGAACCTCAAGCGGCTCACCCTCGAACTCGGCGGCAAGGCACCCAGCATCATCGCCGCGGACGCCGACCTCGACGCCGCCGTCGCGGGCAACCTCGCGGGCGCCACGCTGAACAGCGGGCAGGTCTGCGCGGCGTACACGCGCTTCTTCGTCGACCGCAGGCGCGAGCAGGAGTTCGTCGACAAGCTGGCGGCCGGGCTCGACGCCCTCACCATCGGCCCCGGCCTCGACGAGTCGACGCAGCTGGGCCCGCTGGTGTCCGACAAGCACCGGGAGCACGTGGACTTCCTCGTCTCGACCGGCCGCGACCAGGGCGCCGAGCTGGTCACCGGCGGGCGGAAGGTCGAGGGCGACGGCTACTTCTACGCGCCCACGCTGTTCACCGGGACCACCGACGACATGACGATCATGCGCGAGGAGATCTTCGGCCCGGTCCTCGCGGTCACCCCGTACGACGACGCCGACGAGCTGCTGGCGCGGGCCAACGACACCGAGTACGGGCTCGCCGCCACGGTGTGGACCCGCGACATCGCCACCGCCCAGCGGTTCGCCAACGGCATCCGGGCGGGCGCGGTTTTCGTGAACATGCCGTCGATCCCGGACATGGCCGCGCCTTGGGGCGGGTACAAGGCGTCCGGGTGGGGCCGCGAAATGGGGCCGTGGGCGCTGGACGCCTACACCGAGACCAAGTCCGTCTGGCTGCACTATTGAGGAATTATCACTGAGGAGTTATCGCTGAGGAGTTTTGCCGCGGATCGTATACCTTCTGAAATATGTTCTCGCCGTCCTCCGCTCAGTCAGGACCACGCCTATGACCAGCACCGTTCCCGGCCTCCCACGACCGGGCAAGATCATCGCGCTGCACCTGAACTACCCGTCACGGGCGGCGCAGCGCGGGCGAACCCCTGCCCAGCCGTCGTACTTCCTCAAGCCGTCGACCTCGGTGGCCGCCGGCGGGGACCCGCTCCCCCGGCCGGCCGGTACCGAACTGCTCGGGTTCGAGGGCGAGATCGCGCTGGTCATCGGTGAGCCCGCCCGCCACGTCACGCCCGAGAACGGCTGGTCGTTCGTCTCCGGGGTGACCGCCGCGAACGACTTCGGCCTGTACGACCTGCGCTACGCCGACAAGGGGGCCAACCTGCGCTCGAAGGGCGGCGACGGGTTCACCCCGCTGGGGCCCGCCGTGCTGCCCGCCGAATCCGTCGACCCGTCCGCCCTGCGCGTGCGCACCTGGGTCAACGGCGAGCTGGTGCAGGAGGACACCACGGCGGACCTGCTGTTCGGCTTCGGCCGCCTGGTCGCGGACCTGTCGCAGCTGATCACCCTCGAACCGGGGGACGTCATCCTCACCGGCACCCCGGCGGGTGCGTCCGTGGTCGAGCCGGGCGATGTGGTGGAGGTCGAAGTCGACACCGCCGACGGCAACGGGCACTCGACCGGCAGGCTGGTCACCCCGATCACCGAAGGCACTGTCCACTTCGGATCGTTCGGCGCGCGGCCGAGGGTCGATGCCCGCCAGCGCGCGGAAGCGTACGGGGAAACCGGTTTCGTGCTGACCGAAGAACTCAGGGCGAAACTGGCGAGCGTCGGCACGGCGACCCTGTCCGCCCAGTTGCGCAAGCGTGGCTACAACGAGGTGTCCATCGACGGGGTCACCTCCACCCGGCCCGGCACCAAGCTGATCGGGCGCGCGAAGACGTTGCGCTACATCCCGTTCCGCGAGGACCTGTTCCGCGCCCACGGTGGCGGGTACAACGCGCAGAAGCGCGCCTTCGACGCCCTCGAACCGGGCGACGTGCTGGTGATGGAAGCCCGCGGGGAGACCGGGACCGGCACCGTCGGCGACATCCTCGCGTTGCGCGCCCAGGTCCGTGGTGCGGCGGGCATCGTCACCGACGGCGGCGTGCGCGATGTCGACGCCGTGGCCGCCCTGGACATCCCCACCTACCACTCCGGCGCGCACCCGGCGGTGCTCGGCAGGCGGCACGTGCCGTGGGACACCGACGTCACGATCGCCTGCGGTGGCGCCTCGGTGCAGCCCGGCGACGTGATCGCCGGGGACGCCGACGGGGTGCTGGTCATCCCGCCGCACCTGGCCGAGGAGATCGCCGACGCGGCGATCGAACAGGAGCGGCAGGAGGCCTTCATCGCCGAGCGGGTCGCCGAAGGTGAAGGCGTCGAAGGCCTGTACCCGATGAACGCCGAGTGGCAGGGGAGGTACGCCGAATGGCTGGCGAAGCGGTGAACACGGCGACTTCGGCGAAACTGAGCAAGTCCCAGACCGCCTACCAGTGGATCAAGGCCCGCATCGCCGACGGCACCTTCTCCCCCGGCTACCGCCTGGTGCTCGGGCAGATCGGGCAAGAACTCGGCGTCAGCCCGGTGCCCATCCGCGAGGCGATCCGGCTGCTCGAAGCCGAAGGGCTGGTCACCTTCGAACGCAACGTCGGCGCGCAGGTCGCGATGGTCGACGAGAGCGAATACCAGCACACGATGCAGACGCTCGCGCTGGTCGAGGGCTACGCCGCCGCGCTCGCCGCGCCCACGCTGCCCGCCGAAGCGCTGGCCAGGGCGAAAGAACTCAACGACGAACTGGCCGCCTGCCTGGAGCACTTCCAGCCGTCCCGGTTCACCGCGCTGAACCGGGAGTTCCACCGCGTGCTGTTCGGCACCTGTCCCAACCCGCACGTGCTCGACCTGGTCGAGCGCGGCTGGAACCGGCTCAGCGGGCTGCGCACGTCGACCTTCAGCTTCGTGCCCGGCCGCGCCCACGAATCGGTGCGCGAACACCGCGGGATCCTCGAGCTGCTCGAACGCGGCGCGCCCGCGCTGGAAATCGAACTGGCCGTGCGCGAGCACCGGCTGGCGACGCTGGACGCCTTCCTGGCGTACCAGGCCGGGCGCCACTGAAACCGCCACACAGAAAGGGCAAACCCATGCGATTCCGCTCGGATCCGCAGGCCATCAGGGGCTCGATCGCGCCGCTGATGACCCCGTTCACCGCCGACGGCGCACTCGACCACGAGGGACTGGCGAACCTGGTGCGCTGGCAGCTCGCGGCGGGCTCGCACGGGATCTCCATCGGCGGGTCCACCGGCGAACCGGGCGCGCAGACCGTCGCCGAGCGCGCCGAGGCCATTCGCACGGTGGTCACCGAGGTGGCCGACCGGGTGCCGGTGGTGCCCGGCACCGGCTCGGCGAAGCTCGACGAGACGCTCGAACTCACCGCCGCGGCGGCCGAAGCCGGGGCGGACGCGGCGCTGATCATCACCCCGTACTACGCGCGGCCCACCCAGGAAGCGCTCTACACCTGGTACCGCACCGTCGCGCGGGAGTTCCCCGACCTGCCGATCGTCGCCTACAACGTGCCGAGCCGGACGGCGGTGGACATCGCGCCGGAGACGGTCGCCCGGCTCTTCCGCGAGGTGGACAACTTCGTCGGTGTCAAGGAGACCACCAAGGACTTCGAGCACTTCTCGCGCGTGCTGCACCTGTGCGGCCCGGAACTGCTGGTGTGGTCCGGCATCGAACTGCTGTGCCTGCCGCTGCTGGCGCTCGGCGGTGCCGGGTTCGTCAGCGCGACGGCCAACATCGCCCCCGCCGCCTGCGCGGAGATGTACGAAGCGTGGGAGGTGGGTGACCTCGAACGCGCGCGGAAGATCCACTACGGCCTGCACCCGCTGGTCGACCTGCTGTTCGTGGAGACCAACCCGGCGCCGGGCAAGTGGGTGCTCGAACACCGCGGGCTGATCGGCTCCGGGTACGTCCGCCCGCCGCTGATCACCCCGACCGAACCGGGCCTCGCCCGGATCAAGGACCTGCTGGCGCAGGGCGAAAGCTATCTCACCGCCGTGGAGGGCAAGTAGGCATGGCCAAGCACCACGTTCCCGAAGACCTGCCGTCGAAGATCCAGCACTACATCGGCGGCGAACTGGTCGACAGCGTCTCCGGCAAGACCTTCGACGTGCTCGACCCGGTGTCCAACCAGACCTACGTGACCGCCGCCGCCGGTCAGGCCGAGGACGTCGACCGGGCCGTCGCCGCCGCGCGCCGGGCCTTCACCGACGGCCCGTGGCCGGGCCTGCTGCCGCGGGCACGGGCCCGGGTGCTGAACAAGATCGCCGACGCGGTCGAGGCGCAGGACAAGCGGCTGGCCGAACTCGAAACCTTCGATACCGGCCTGCCGATCACGCAGGCGCTCGGCCAGGCGCAGCGCGCGGCGGAGAACTTCCGCTTCTTCGCCGACCTCGTCGTGGCCCAGGCCGACGACACCTACCGCGTGCCGGGGCGGCAGGTGAACTACGTGCACCGCAAGCCGATCGGCGTCGCCGGGCTGATCACGCCGTGGAACACGCCGTTCATGCTGGAGAGCTGGAAGCTCGCGCCCGCACTGGCTTCCGGCTGCACGGTGGTGCTCAAGCCCGCCGAGTTCACCCCGCTCTCGGCCAGTCTGTGGGCCGGGATCTTCCGCGACGCCGGCCTGCCGGACGGGGTGTTCAACCTGGTCAACGGCTTCGGCGAGGAAGCCGGTGACGCACTGGTCAAGCACCCCGGCGTGCCGCTGATCTCGTTCACCGGTGAGACCACCACCGGACAGCTGATCTACCGCAACTGCGCGGCCTCGCTCAAGGGCATGTCGATGGAACTGGGCGGCAAGTCGCCCGCGGTGGTGTTCGCCGACGCCGACATCGAAGCCGCCATCGACTCCACCCTGTTCGGGGTGTTCTCGCTGAACGGGGAGCGCTGCACCGCGGGCAGCCGCATCCTGGTCGAGCGCGCGATCTACGACGAGTTCTGCCAGCGGTACGCCGACCGGGCGCGCGACATCGTGGTCGGCGACCCGCACGACCCGGCGACCGAGGTCGGTGCGCTGGTGCACCCCGAGCACTACGAGAAGGTCATGGGTTACGTCGAACTCGGCAAGTCCGAGGGCAGGCTGCTGGCCGGCGGTGGTCGTCCGTCCGGTTTGGACACCGGGAACTACGTGGCGCCCACGGTGTTCGCCGACGTGCCGCCCACCGCGCGGATCTTCCAGGAGGAGATCTTCGGGCCGGTGGTGGCGATCACCCCGTTCGACTCCGACGCCGAGGCGCTGGAACTGGCCAACGACGTCAAATACGGCCTGGCGGCCTACATCTGGACCTCGGACCTAACCAGGGGGCACACCTTCGCGCAGGCGGTGGAGGCGGGCATGGTCTGGCTGAACTCGCACAACGTCCGCGACCTGCGCACCCCGTTCGGCGGGGTCAAGGCCTCGGGACTGGGGCACGAGGGCGGTTACCGCTCGCTCGACTTCTACACCGACCAGCAGGCCATCCACGTCTCGCTCGGCCCGGTGCACACCGCCCGCTTCGGTTCCGTCCAGAAGGGACAGTCATGACCACCACCCCGCCGGACGTGCTCCGCTGCGCCTACGCCGAATTCGTCGTCACCGACCTGGCCGCCTCCCGCGCGTTCTACGTGGACGTGCTCGGCCTGCTCGTCACCCACGAGGACGAGGAAGCGATCTACCTGCGGGCCTTCGAGGAGTACCTGCACCATTCGCTGGTCCTGCGCAAGGGGCCGGTGCCCGCGGTGGCCGTGCTCGCCTACCGCGTGCGGTCCGAAGCGGATCTGGCGCTCGCCGAGGCGTACTACCGGGAACTGGGCGTACGGGTGGAACGGCGTCCGGCGGGCGCCACCCGCGGCATCGGGGAGGCGGTCCGGGTGCAGGACCCGCTCGGGTTCCCGGTCGAGTTCTTCCACCACGCCGAGCACACCGAGCGGTTCACCCAGCGCTACGACGTGCACGGCGCGGGCGCACTGTCCAGATTGGACCACTTCAACGTGTCCACCCCGGACGTGTCCGCCGCGCGCCGATACTACGAGGGACTCGGGTTCCGGGTGTCCGAGGACATCAAGGACGACGAAGGCACCGTGTACGCGGCCTGGATGTTCCGCAAGCCGACCGTGCACGACGTGGCGCTGACCGGCGGCGACGGCCCGCGCCTGCACCACATCGCCTTCGCCACCCACGAGCGCAGCCAGATCCTGCACCTCTGCGACCACCTGGGCGCGCTGCGCCAGCCGGGCATGATCGAGCGCGGCCCCGGCCGTCACGGGGTGTCGAACGCGTTCTACCTGTACCTGCGCGATCCGGACGGGCACCGCATCGAGATCTACACGCACGACTACTACACCGGCGACCCGGACAACCCGGTGATCTCCTGGGACGTGCACGACAACCAGCGCCGTGACTGGTGGGGCAACCCGGTGGTGCCGAGCTGGTACGCCGACGCCTCCACCGTCCTCGACCTCGACGGCCGACCACAGCTACTGCACGCCCGCGCCGAAGCCCGCGAATCGGACGTGACCATCGGCGCGGACGGCTTCTCCTACACGGCCGCCCAGGAAGGCTTCAAACTCGGCCAGCAGGTGTGAGCCCTCTCGACTACGGGACCTTGGCTGCCTGGGCCCGGGCGACCGCTTCGGCGTGGTCCTCGGGGAGCAGGTAGCCCGCGTCCCGCGCCTTGTCCGCCGCCGCGGTGAACTCGGTGACGTAGGTGGCGTGGTCCGGGTAGAGCTGCACGAGCCGCGGCGGCGCGAACGGGGTCGTGGTGCCCAGGACCAGGCACGCACCCGGCACATTGCCGCCGGTGTTGTGCGGGCTGTAGGTGGCGATCGGCGCTTCGAAGTCCGGCAGCCGGATGCCGCCGAGGGCGTTCTGGTCGGCGTCACGCCGGATGATCAGGCCGAACAGCATGTCGATCGGCGGGGCCGTTGGCGGCGCGGAACCGGTCCTGACCCAGCGGTGGAGGTGGTCGTAGGCGGCGTTCTGCGCGTACCGGAAGGTCATGCTGTTGACCGGCTTGTCGCAGTAGGTCGGCGCGCCGCCGTTGATGCCCTTGTCCCTGGCGTTGGCCGCGTTGTAGAGGTCCAGTCCGTACTGGTCGGCGTGGCCGGTGCCGGCCACCTCCCAGGTGCGGACCTTCTCCGTGTCCTGGCGCACCGACGCGGACAGGATCACGTCGGTTTCGGCCTGGAGCACGAAAACCGGCACCGTGAGGTCGGTCCGGATGCGGGTGTTCACCGGTGGCAGGCCGCCCGCGATCGGTGCCGCGCCCCCGGCCCGGCCGTGCACGAGGAAACCGTCGAAGGCTTCGCCGCGCGGCTGGACGGCGTTGGCGTAGGTGGTCAGCCGCGTCGCCGACTGGGAGTGGCCGCTGGCGAGCACGATTTCCGGCGCCCGGCCGCCGACGATCTCCGGGTGCGCGCGGACCGCGGTGGCCGCCTGGGTCAGGATGTCGTAGGACAGCGCGTCGTCGCTGATCGAGACGCCGGGGTACCGCGCGGGGTCCAGTTCGGTCAGCTTGTCCGCGCCCACCTGCTGCGCGGTCAGGCCGACGTAGGCGTAGCCCTCCCTGGCGAGGTATTCGTACGACTGGGAGAGGTCGACCGGGATGTCGACGCCGAAGCTGACGTTCAGCCACTCCACCACCACGGTGCCGTTGAACCTGGCGGGATCGGTGGGGCGCTGAACGATCATCCTGGTGGTGTACGGATTTCCGGTGCTCGACACCTTCGTCCGCCAGACGCCGTCGGAGGTCCAGGCGCCGTCCTGCGCGTAGGTCTCCGCCGCACCGGAGAGCAGGTACTCGCTTTCGGTATAGCCGAGCCGGACGAGGTCGACGATGCCTTCCGCGCCGCTGACCGCGTGGCCGTGCCCCGCCCCGGCGGGCACCGGCCGCACCACCGGCGCGGCCGCCGCCGACGCCGGTGCCACAGGGATCAGGCAGATCGCCAGCGTGGCCGCCATGAGCAGGGCTCGTGCGCGTTTCATTCCGCCTCCCGAGGTGTGCTGCTGGGAACGGGCGGGAAGTATCACAGCGCGTTCGTCACCGGCACAACACGCGGCAACGCGCTCTGTGACCGCGGGACGGATTTCGCCGCGGGCTTTCTTGCGCGGGTGCCAATCGGGCGCAGGGGTGTGGCAGGGGTGCGCTGTCAAGATTCTTTCGTCGTGAGCCGGACGGGGGGTCATCTTCGGCCGAACCAGGTCTTTGCCTGGTGATTCATTGACAGGATGTGCGTGACATCGACACGCTGCGGCGTCACCTTCCCTGCCATGAAAGGTGTTGCTTGACTATGAGATTCCGTCTCGCCCTGCCGATACTGGCCCTGCTGGCCGGCCTCGGCACCACACTGGCCGCTCCGGCGGTCGCCGATCCTGGACCCGTCACCGCGGAGGACATGTCCGCCGCGGACGCCTGCTACACCTGGGGGCGCACGCTGTCCCAGGGCGCGTCCGGCGACGACGTGCGGCAGTTGCAGATCCGGGTGGCCGGCTACCCGGGCTACGGTGGCGTGCTGGCCATCGACGGCCAGTTCGGCGCCGGCACCAAGGCCGCGGTGACGCGGTTCCAGCAGGCCTACGGGCTCGGCGCGGACGGCATCGCCGGTCCCGCCACCTTCACCAAGATCTACGCGCTGCAGGACAACGACTGCACGCCGGTCAACTTCAGCTACGACGAGCTGAACAACTGCAACTCCGACTGGTCCGGCGGCAACGTCCCCGCCGCGACGGCCAAGGCCAACGCGCTGGTGTCGATGTGGAAGCTGCAGGCGATGCGGCACGCCATGGGTGACAAGGGCATCGTGGTCAACGGTGGCTTCCGCAGCGTCGCGTGCAACAACGCGGTCGGCGGCGCGACCGGCAGCAGGCACCTCTACGGCGACGCCGTGGACCTCGGGGCGGGTTCGCAGGGCTTCTGCGCGCTGGCCAAGCAGGCGCGCAACCACGGGTTCAGCGAGATCCTCGGGCCGGGCTACCCCGGCCACAACGATCACACCCACGTGGCGCACCGGTCCGGCCAGTTCTGGTCGGCACCGACCTGCGGTATCTGATCGGCTGAGCGTGCCGCCCGTCGCCGGGCGGCACGCTCACCGCTCCGGTCAGGAACCGTCGGCGGTGTAGATGGCGCTGGGGGTGACCACCCAGAGCTGCCCGTCCGGCCCGGCGACCTCGTCACGCGTGCGGCCCAGTTCGGTGTAGAGCTTGCCGCCCTCGCCCGCGGTGTTCAGCTTGAAGGTCCCGCCCTTGAGCGAAGCCAGGTAGAGGCTGTTCTTGTAGTAGGCCAGCCCGCTCGGCGTCGCGGTCGAGGTGGGCCAGGTCTTCACCGGGTTCACGAAGCCCGGGTTGTTGCACGGGCCCGAGCAGGTCGGCCAGCCGTAGTTGCCGCCCTGCGTGATCCTGTTCAGCTCGTCGACGTCACTCGGGCCGATGTCGGCGATGTACAGGTCACTGCCCGCCCAGGTGAGCCCCTGCACGTTGCGGTGCCCCTTGGAGATCCACTTGCGACCGCCGGGGTTGTCCGGCGCGGCGTTTCCCGCTTTGTCGACCCGGAGCACCTTGCCGCCGAGGGAGTTGTCGTTCTGCGCGTTCTCGGCGGTCTGGCCGTCGCCGGTCCCGGCGTAGAGGTACCCGTCCGGCCCGAACCGCAGCCGCCCACCGTGGTGGTACTGGCTGCCGCGCGGGATGCCGGTCACGATCGGCGTGGGCGCCGAACCGAGGGTGAGCTTGGCGATCCGGTTGTCGGAGGCCGAGGTGTAGTAGACGAAGACGGTCTGGTCGGTGGCGTAGTCCGGGGACACGGCCAGGCCGAGCAGGCCGCCCTCCGCGGTCACCACGGCCTCCGGAATGGTCTGCACCTCCTCGACCGCGCCGCCGGTGATCCGGCTGATGGACTTGGCGTTGCGCTGGGTGAACAGCGGCGTGCCGTCGGGCAGGAAGTCGACCGCCCAGGCTTGGTTCAGCCCACCGGCGACCTGTTTGATCGCCATCGGCCCGACTTCGGCGGTGGCGGTCGGGGACAGCAGACCGGCGAGCGCGACCACCGAAGTGGCCGCGGCGAAACGGCGGCGCAGGGACATGGACTGCTCCTTCTGCAGTGACCGATGACATCCGGCGGCGGTGCCGTGAATCGAACCAGCATAGATGGTTAATCGCACACCACCATTCGGGCTATGTGGCCATCCGTCCGACCCCGGACACGAATGTGGCTTTCGGGGCCGATTCCGCCCCGAAAGCCACATTCGTGTCGCTCGTGTCGCTACCCGAGGCTCAAGCGGGCACCTGCCACGACTGGTTGCCCGAGCCCGCGCAGTCCCAGATCTGCAGGCGCGTGCCGTCGGCCGAGCTGGGGCCGGTGGCGTCCAGGCAGCGGCCCGAAGCCGGGTTGCGCAGGGCGCTGCCCGAGGTCTGCCACGTCTGGGCACCCGTCCCGTTGCATTCCCAGAGCTGCACCGGGGTGCCGTTCGCCGTGCCCGCGCTCGCCACGTCGAGGCACTTCCCCAGTGCACGGAGGGTTCCGTCCCCCGCCGTCCACTGCTGGGCCGAGCTGCCGTTGCAGGTCCACAACTGGATCGCCGTGCCGTTGGTGGTCGCACCACCGGCCACGTCGACGCACTTGCCGCCGAAACCGGTGATCGGCCCGGTCTTGCCGCCGCCCGAACCGCCCATCGCGGTTTCGTAGATGGCGCTGACCAGCGAGGTGCTCCCGCTCGTGTCCTGCGACAGCTCCCAGTTCATCATGCCGCCGGCGTTCGCCATCGCCCACTGCGTCTTGCGCTTGATCGTCGGGATGCCGTTGTAGCACTGCTGCGCGCCATTGGCGTTGACGCAGTCGCGGTTGGCGTTCGCCGGGTCCATCGCCACCAGCTGCGCGTAGGTCAGGTACCCGGGACGGCTGTAGAACGGCACGCCCAGCACGGTTTTCGCGGCGGGCAGCCCCCGGCCCTTCCATTCGTTCGCCGACGCGATCGACCAGTCGTAGTTCGCGTGCGGGCTGCCGCCGTCGTAGGCCATGATGTTGAGCCAGTCCACGTACCCGAACACCGCGGGCTGCACCCCGTTCGCGGTGCCACCACCGGAAACCACCGCCGCGGTCAGCAGCTTGCCCCGGCTGTGCATGGCGGTGCTCAGCTGCTGCATCAACGCGGTGAAGTTGGTGCCCGAGGTCCCGGGATCCGGGTACTCCCAGTCGATGTCGACCCCGTCGAGGTTGTACTGGTTCACCACGCTGACCACGCTGTTGACGAACGTGGTGCGGCTGCTCGAATTCGCCGCGAGCGCCTCGAACGCCGAGTCGTTGCCGTCGTTCCAGCCGCCGATCGCCAGCGAGACCTTGACGCCGTTGTTGTGCCCTTGCGAAACCAGCGAGGACAGCTTGCCGGGATCGGGCACGGCCTGCAGCGTGCCGTTCGAATTCGGCAGCACGAACGCGTAGTTGATGTGGGTCAGCTTGCCGTACTGGATGCTGTTGACGTTCCCGGACCACGACGGCAGGTAACCGACGCTCCGGAATCCGTTCGGCAGCACCGTGGCGTCAGCCGCCGGGGCGGCTGCGACGGCGACCGACAGACCGGTGGCGACCGTCGCGGCGGCCAGAGCCGCCGCGCCCCACCGTCGCCGGGGAGAAGTTGAAGGCATGGACGAGTTCCCTTCGGATCCCTGCGGCGGCGGGATGGTCTAGACCTTACTCCCGGAGGAAGCGATCGGCCAGAGCCGTCCCGGTCAATCCCTCGCGCAGGCCCGCGGCGGTCCAGGCGGCGAACAACTCGTGCGGTGCCTGGTCCCAGTCCAGCGGGCCGAGCGGCGGCTCCGGGTCGTATTCGATCCCGAACTGCACCCCGCGCGCGATGTCGTCCCCCTCCAGCCGGCCCACCAGGTGCAGCGCCATGTCGATGCCCGCGGCCACCCCGGCGGCGGTGAGGAACTTGCCGTCCTCGACCCACCGGTCCCCCACCGGCTCGGCACCGAACTCCGCCAGGAAGTGGCGGTGGCTCCAGTGCGTGTTCGCCTTCCGCCCGTCCAGCAGCCCGGCCGCGCCGAGGATCAGCGAGCCGGTGCACACCGACGCCACCACCTCCGCGTGCTCGGCCACCTGCCGCAGGTAGGCCAGCAGCCGCTCGTCGGCCGCCGCCCGCCAGGTCGGCGCCAAGCCCCCGGGCACCACCACGATCTCGGGCGACGGCACGTCGGCGAAGGTGTGGCTCGGCCGCACCGACAGCGGCGTGTCCGTCTCGGTCACCTCGCGGTCCTGTCCCACCACGACCACCCGGTACCCCGGCGAAATCCCGGTCAGCGCGGTGAACACCTGCAGCGGCCCCACCAGGTCCAGCAGGGTCAGCCCCGGGTACAGCACGAACGCGATCGTCTTCGGTTCAGTCATGCCGCCCACCATGGCCACCGCGGCGGGCCCGGAGGCGGCCGATGTCCGTATTCCTGCGAACCCCGTCGCTAAGACATCCGCTGCTAGTGTCCGGCCATGGCGCCCCGGCAGATCCTCATCGCGGCCTTCCCCCAAGCGGAGTTGCTCGACATCGCCTGCCCGTCCGACGTGTTCGACGCGGCCAACCGCCTGCGCCCGAAGCCCGCGTACGAGATCCGGCTCGGCGGGCTCGACGGCAGGCCGATCCGCTGCCAGTCCGGGATCACGCTCACCCCCGAGGTCCGCCTGGACCAGGTGACCGGACCGCTGGACACGCTGGTGGTGGCCGGTGGGCTCGGGCACCTGTCCGCCGCCGAGGACGGACGGGTGCTCGCGCAGCTCCGCCGCCTCGCCAAGGCCAGCAGGCGGGTCGCGTCGGTGTGCACCGGCGCCACCCTGCTCGCCGCGGCCGGGCTGCTGACCGGCCGCCGCTGCACCACGCACTGGGCCGACGCACCCCGCCTCGCCGCGCAGTTCCCCGACATCGAGGTCGACCCGGCGCCGCTGTACGTCCGCGACGGCGAGGTCTACACCTCCGCCGGGGTGACCAGCGGACTGGACCTCGCGCTGGCACTGGTCGAGCAGGACCACGGCCCGTCGCTGTCCCGGCAGATCGCCCGCTACCTGGTCGCCTACCTGCAACGGCCGGGCAACCAGGCGCAGGTCAGCATGTTCCTCACCGCACCGGCGCCCGAGCACCACGTGGTCCGGGACCTGACCGCCCACATCGCCAGCCACCTCGACACCGACCTCGGCACCCCGGCGCTCGCCGCGCGGGCCGGGCTGAGCACCCGCCAGCTGTCCCGGCTCTTCGACACCCACCTCGGCACCACGCCCGGCAAGCACGTCCGCCGCGTGCGCACCGAGACCGCCGCCCAACTGCTCTCCACCACCGACCTGCCACTGTCCGCTGTGGCCCGTCGCTGCGGTTTCGGCTCCACCGAGTCCCTGCGCCAAAGCTTCCTGGACCACTACGACACCCCACCCTCGGCCTACCGCCGCCTGCACCGGGGCAGGCAGGGAGCGTTCACCTAGGCACTGTCCGGTAAGTCAGGGTCGCGCTCTCCGCGCCCAGGCGGCCCCTGGCGGCACGGGCGAGTTCGGCCGAGTACGGCCAGTACGAGGCCGAATCGCCCGCACCGCCAGGAACCACCTGGATCACGAAGCCCATCGACCAGACTCACCGGACAGTGCCTAGACTCAACGCGCAATCCGGCAGAGGGGGCGCAGGGTGTCGAGCACGGAGCCACGGAAACCGGTGGTGCTGAAGTTCTTCTGGGTGGCGGTGCTGCTCGGTCTCGCCGGCGCGTGGTTCACCCTCTGGCCGCTGGTGGAGAGCGCCGGGTACTGGCAGATCGATCTCGAGGTCTACCGCAACGGGTTCAACGCCTGGCGCGAGGACCGCGACATCTACGGCGTGATGCCGGAAACGCAGATCGGCAACCCGCTCCCGTTCATCTACCCGCCCTTCGCGCTGCTCGCGTTGCTGCCGTTCGCCGCGCTGCCCTGGTACACCGCGAACACGTTGCTGGTGCTGGCCAACTTCGCGGCCATCGCGGCGACGGTCTACGTGGTGGGCAGGCACGTGTGGCCCGCGGGCGGCCCGCGTGGGGCGATCATGATCGCCGCGCTGGTCACCCCGCTGAGCACCTACCTCGAGCCGGTCGGTGACACCTTCTCCTTCGGCCAGGTCAACCTGCTGCTGATGGGCCTGGTCGCGGTCGACTGCCTGGCGCCGAAGACCTGGTGGCCGCGCGGGATCGGGGTCGGCCTCGCCGCCGCGGTCAAGCTCACGCCCGCCGCGTTCGTGCTGTACTTCCTGCTGCGCAAGGACTACCGGGCGGCGCTCGTGGCCGCGCTGACCGGGGTGGCCGCCACCGCGGTGGGTTTCGTGGTCGACTTCGCCGGTTCGGTGAAGTTCTGGACCGGTGGCTCCGACGGGCTCGCCGAGGTCAGCGGCTCACCGTTCCGCACCAACCAGGCGATCGAGGCCGCGCTCGCGCGGTTCGGCCTGTCCCCCGCCGACGTCACGGTGTGGTGGATCGTGCTCGGGCTGCTGCTGCTCGGGGTGACCGTCGTGGCCATGCGGCGCTCCGACCCGGCCCCGGCGCTGATGGCCAACGCCGCGCTGGCGCTGCTCGTGTCGCCGACTTCCTGGTCGCACCACTGGGTCTGGGTGGTGCCCGCGCTGGTGGTGATGCTCGCCTACGTGGTGCGCCGGGTGGCCGAAAGCTCGCTCACCGCGATCGGCTGGTTCACCGCCGCCCTGATCACCACGGTGGCCTTCATCGTCGCGCCGTTCCACGAACTGCCCGGCTACGGCGACAAGGAACTGCTGTGGACCACCGGGCAGCAGCTCGCCGGGAACATCTACCTCCTGCTGGCGGTGGCGTTCCTGCTCTGCCTGGCGTTGCCCGCGCTCACCGGGCTCAGGAACGCAGGCGCGCTCGATCGCGCTGCCAATCGCTGACCGCGCTCAGCCCGGCGTCGATTTCCGCACGGAGCAAGGAGATCTGCTGAGCGGCGACCTCCGGGCCCAGCAACCGCGCCCCGACTTCGGTGAACTCGGCCAAGGCCTCCCACGGGGAACCCGCCAGTTCGCCGCAGTCCTCCCCTTCCGGCGGTGGCTCCAGGTCCTCGTCGAGCCCGGTGATGCCCGCCGCGATCAACGCCGCGACCACCAGGTGCGGTTGCGCGTCGGCCCCGGCGAACCGGAACTCCAGGCGCGGGTTGGCGTCCCCACCGGCCACCCGGATCGACGCCGTCCGATCGTCGGTGCCCCAGCGCAGCACGCGCGGGGAGAACGGTCCCGTGCGCAACCGGACGTAGCTGTTCCAGGTCGGCGCCCAGATCGGCGTGAGCGCCCTCGCCTCCCGCAGCACCCCGGCGAGGAACGAGTTCAGCCCGTTCGGCCGCCCGTCCACAGAGGACAAGGACAGGTGCACGTGCCCGGAGCTGCCCTGCCCGGACTGCTCGGCGGCCAGGTAACCGGCCGTGACCCCGTGCTCGGCGGCGGCCTGGCGGACCAGGAACTGGTGCAGGAGCGCGTCATCGCACGCCGCCAGCGCGTCCCGGTGACGCAGCACGATCTCGTACTGACCCGGGTGGCATTCGGCCCGCGCGGACTCGACCCCGAGCCCGGCCAGCAGTTCGGCGGCCGAAGTGAGCACCGGCCGCAGGCGTTCGGTGCCGCCGAGCGCGTAGTCGACCGGGTGCTCGGTCAGCGGCTCACCATCCGGACCGCGGAAGGTGACCTCGTGCTCGATGCCGACCGACGGCACCAGCCCGCGTTCCTCCAGCGCCTCCAGTTGCCGGGTGAGTACGGTCCGCGGCGCGATCTCCACCGGCGAACCGTCGGGCCATTCGACATCGCAGACCACCGCGAGCGCACCGGGAACCGGCGTCAGCGTCGCCAGGTCCGGCCGCATCTTCAGGTCGCCGAAGCGGTCGGCGTACCGGCGCAACGACTCGTCCAAAGTGGACGGTACAGCACGGTGGACGTCCCAGACGAAGACGTACGAGCAGACGCCGTAGCCGTTGGCCAGTACCTCCTCGGCGACGAACCGGCCGTCCAGCTCGACCGCGGCGAACCGGGCGTGCGGATCCGGCACCAGCAGCAGCACCCGGGGCACCTCGCCGAGGCCGTCCGGCACCGCCGCGGCGGCCCGCCGGTCGGCCAGGCTGCGCGGCCCGACCGGCCGGGGCGCGCCGATCACCAGGCGCCGGCCGGATCGGGACCGTGCAGCGGGTTCGGCGCCCGGCCCCACCGCACGTCGAACTCGTCGTCCCGCTCCACCTTGTCGAACCCGCCACCGGCGAGGTGTTCACGGTTGAGCGTGACGCGCTCGACGTCCGGCGCGAACAGCGAGCAAGCGTCGAAACGCGCTGCCAGGTCCGGATTCGCCTCGCGGAACCGGTTGACCACTTCGCGCACCAGCTCCCAGAACCGGGCGCGCGGCAACGCGAGCTCGTCCAGCAGCACCTCGGCCCAGAACCGGAACTGGCCGGAGAACACCGAGCTGAACAGCGACTGGGCGAGCAGGTGCGCGGGCCAGCGCAGCATCTCCTCGGCCGCCTCCGGCGCGAGCTGGGCGTACACGTCGACGTCCTCGTCGAGCAGGTCCACGCCCTGCGCGAAGTCCTTGATCGCCACGCGCAGCGGAACGCCGTCCTGGTCCACGATCAGGACCAGGTTCTGGCCGTGCGGGCAGAATCCCACACCGTAGCGCAGCAACCACTGCAACAACGGGGTCAACAGCAGGTCGAACACCTTGGCGCACCACTGTTCCGCCGGCAGACCGGAGCGCCGGATCAAGGCGGCGAGCACCGACTCGCCGTCCGGCCCGCGGTACGGCAGCGCGGCGAAGGACAGCGCGTGCTCCCCCTCGCCGACGCGCTCGTGCAGCGGCTCCCGCCACAGCGCCCCGAGCGTTTCGTGGAACCGGTACGGCAGTTCGTCCAGCGCGCCGAACAGCGGGTGCCGGACCGAAACACTGGCGACCTCACCCAGCAATTCGAACCGGTACTGCTCGGTGAGCATCGGATCGGCGGCGCTGACCTGCTTCAACCACGCGGTGATCGCCGGGCCGGCCAGCGTGGCCGCCGAGTTCAGGCCGCGGTAGACCAGCGTGTTGCGCACCGAGACGGCCGTCTTCACGTCGCGGCGGCCGGGCCTGCCCACGTTCGCCAGCGTCCGGACCGTCTGGTGTGGACGGTAGTGGTCGTGACCCGGTCCGAGGTCGATCAGCACCCCGGTGCTCAGTTCGGCGGCGTAGAGCGTGCCGATGATCTCGTCGGCCTGCCACGGATGCACCGGCACCCAGAGGTAGTCCGCCGGATCGCCGTGGGCCGCCACCTTCTCGGTGAACTCGGCCCGCAGGTCGTGGTCGAGCTCCTCGGCCAGCAGGCGTTCCTCGCTGAGTTCGCCGACGCAGCGGAACTCGGCGTGGTCGCGGTGCACGGCGAACCAGCGCAGCATCACGTCGGCACCGGACTCCGGGGAGTACCGTTCCCGATCGGCCGCCGAGAAACCGACGCGGCCCTTGTTCAGCACCAGCCGCGGGTGGCCGGTCAGGTGCCCGTCGGCCAGGTTGTAGTCCATTGTGGACAACGTGGTCGCGGTCGGCGCGTTCGCCAGGCGGGCCGCCTCGTTGGCCACCGTGGAGGTCAGCTCCGCCAGCACGTCCGCCAGGCGGAGGCCGCTCAGGCCGAGCGCCGCCCTGGCGTCCACGACCAGTATCCGGGGATCGTCCGCGGGCGCGCTCTGTTCCGCGACGCGGACCGCACTGCCCATCTGCACGGTCCACGCGTCGAACGCCCCTCGCCGCGCGCGGAACTCGTAGCGCGCCTCCGGCAGGGTCAGCACCCAGCCGCGGTGGTCGGCGTCGGACTCGGCCGGGTCGGCGGGTTCTGGCCGCAGCAGGCCCTCGTAGGACAGCTCCCCCAGCATCTTGTGCACGATGAGCGCACCGGCCGCCCGCCACGCCGCGGCGGTGTCCGCCGGGTCGTCGGTGGCCAGGGAAACCTGCGCTGTCTCGGTCACGAGCCCTCCAGTCCGAACGTGGTGAACGCGGTGCGTTCCGGCAACGGGTAGACCGTACGCCCGCTGAGCGTGTTGAGGATGCGCGCCGAGCGCCAGGCCGCCAGGCCGAGGTCCGGCGCGCCGACGCCGTGGGTGTGGCGTTCGGCGTTCTGCACGAACAACGAGCCGGTGACCTCGGGCGGCAGCGCCAGCCGGTGGTCCCGGCCGATCACCGGGCGGCCGCTGCCGTCGCGGGCGCAGTCGCCGGTGAACGGGGTCAGCGTCTCGGTGTAGCCGGTCGCGGCGACCACCGCTCCGGTGTGGACGGTCGCGGCCGAGCCCTGCTCGGGGTGCCGCACTCGCAGTTCGATGCCGCCGTCTGACTGCCCGGCACCGACCACCTCGACGCCGGGCGTGAGCGTCACCTCCGGCCAGGCACCACCAATGCCCAGCTCGTACAGTTCGTCGTGGATGGCGGCGATCGTCTCGGCGTCGATGCCCTTGTACAGCTGCCACTGCGACGGGACGAGCCGATCGCGGACCGGCTCGGGCAGGCCGTGGAAGTAAGCCGTGTAGTCCGGGGTGAACTGCTCGAGCCCCAGCTTCGAGTACTCCATCGGCGCGAACGAACGGGTCCGGCTGAGCCAGCGCAGCCCGTGCGGCCGGGCACGCAGCAGGTCCAGGAACACCTCGGCACCGGACTGCCCGGACCCGAGCACGGTGACCGAGGGCGCGGCGAGCAGTTCCTCCCGCGCGTCCAGGTAGTCCGCCGAGTGGACGGCGAGCACGCCGGGATCGTCGACCAGGGGCCGCAACGCTTCCGGCACCCGCGGGGACGTGCCCACGCCGAGCACGACGTTGCGGGCCAGCACCGGCTCCCCCTCCTCGAACGACAGCGAGAAGGCCCGCTCCCCGGTGTTCCAGCGCACGTCCGTCACCGTACGCCCGAACCGGCAGGACGGCAGCCGTTCGCTGGCCCAGCGGCAGTAGTCGTCGTACTCCGCCCGCGGGATGTGGAAGCGCTCGGAGAAGTAGAACGGGAAGAGCCTGCCCTTGGCGCGCAGGTAGTTCAGAAAGGACAGTTCGCTGGTCGGATCGGCGAGCGAGACCAGGTCGGCGAGGAACGGCACCTGCAGCGTGGTGCCTTCGATGAGCAGCCCGGGGTGCCAGCGGAATTCGGGCCTGCGGTCGAAGAAGACCGCCTCGAGCTCCGGCACCCGGGCGGCCAGCGCGGCCAGCGACAGGTTGAACGGGCCGATCCCGACGCCCGCCAGGTCCACCGGCCGGTTCACGAAAGGACCCGCTCCTCTCCGGCGGCGGCCATCCCGGCGGCCGTCCGCCCCACCAGGTCCAGCAACGGCCGGTAGTCCGCCGCGGTGGCCGCGGGGTTGAGCAGGGTCAGCTTGAGCCACACCTGGTCGGCGCCGCCGGGGCCGGTGGGCATGGTGGCGCGGCCGAGCACCGCGGTGCCCGCCTCCAGCAGGGTCCGCCGGACCCGCACGACCACCTCGTCGGAGACCCGCGGCCGGAAGAGCACAGTGGACAGTGACGGCGCGGCCCACAAGCGCAGGCCGGGATCGGCGGCCACGTCCTCGGCCACCTCGGTCGCGGTGTCGCAGCAGTGCGCGACCAGCCGCCCGAGTTCCCGGTGGCCCAGCGCGTGGAAGGTGACCGCCATGCGGAAGGCGTCGGGTCGCCGCGAGGTCCGGATCGAGCGGCCGAGCAGGTCCGGCAACCCGGCTTCGGTGTCGTCGTCGGCGTTGAGGTACTCGGCCCGCACGTTCAGCGCTTCGAGCCGGGTGGCGTCCCGGCAGGCGAGCAGCCCGGCCGCGACCGGCTGCCAGCCGAACTTGTGCATGTCCAGCGCGACCGAATCCGCTTCGGAGAGCCCGGCCAGCAGTTCGGCGTGCGCCGGGCTGAACAGGGCCATCCCGCCGTACGCGGCGTCGACGTGCAACTGCGCGCCCGCGGCCCGGCACACCCCCGCGATCTCGGCCAGCGGATCGATCTCGCCGGTGTTCGTGGTGCCCGCCGTCGCCACCACCACGGCGGGTTCGGTCAGCGCGGCCAGCGCCTCGGCGAGCGCGTCGGGCCGGAGCCGGTCGCCGTCGCAGGCGACCACCACGGGCGCGGGCAGGCCGAGCACCCACGCCGCGCGCGCCACGCTGTGGTGCGCGTTCGCCCCGCAGACCGGTACGACCCGGCGGCCCGGCGCGTGCTCCCGCGCGAGCAGCAGCCCGAGCAGATTCGATTCGGTACCGCCGCTGGTCACCACGGCGTCGGGGGCGCCTTCTTCGGGGAAGCAGACCCGCGCCAGCGCCCCGGTGAACTCCCGTTCCAGCTCACTGGCCACCGGCGCCTGATCCCATGAATCCATCGACGGGTTGAGTGCCGAGGCCACCACGTCCGCGGCCACCGAGACGGCCAGCGGCGGGCAGTGCAGGTGCGCGGCACACCAGGGATCCGCCGGGTCCACCGAACCCGCGGCGAGCAACGCGGTCAGGTCGGTGAGCGCCCGTTCGGCCCCCACCCCTTCGGCGGGCACCGAACCGGCCGGGAGCACGGCCGCCAGTTCCGCGGCCACCGCGGCCGGACCACCGCTCGGGGCGGGCCCGTTCCGTTCGGCCGCACCCCGCGCGAAACCCCGTAGCGCGAAGGGAATCAGTTCGGCCAGCCGCTCGTGCCCTGCCGTCCCCCCGGCCAGTGCCGGTTCCCCGCGCGAGTTCGCCACACGTCCTCCTCGGTAAGGTATGCCTACCCTGAAGAAGGGTACGGACCTCCGTCCACCGAACCATCATGTGGGTGGCCGGGCGCGCGGCGGTTCCGCCATCCGGTCTACCTCCCGCGTGGCGGGGTAAGTTCGCCCGCGGAGGTGAGCACCGTGAGCACCGCGCGGTTCCGGGTACCGGGGGCGATCGCCGCCGGTGGCGCGCTCGGCAGCCTTGCCCGATTCGGCCTTTCCGCGGCTTTTCCGCACCCGCCGGGCGGTTTCGCGGTGTCCACAATGCTCGTCAACGTGACCGGCTGCCTGCTCATCGGCGCGCTGTACGCGACCACCGATCGAGTGCTGCCGCGCGCGTTCCTCGGCACCGGCGTGCTCGGCGGCTACACCACCTACTCCACCGCCGTGCTCGACGCGCTGCGAGCAGTCCAAACGGGGAACCCGTGGCCCGCCGTCGCCTACACCTTCGTGACACTCGCCGCCTGCCTCGCGGCGGTGGTCGCCGGTATCCGCCTGGCCACCCGGAAGGGCGAAAGATGACGGCGCTTTTGGTCGCGCTCGGCGGCGCGGCCGGCGCGGTGCTGCGTTACCTCGTCGGCCGGGCTCTCAACGCGCGCTTCCCCTGGGGCACCTTCGCGGTGAACGTGACAGGTTCGGCGCTGCTCGGGTTCCTGGCCGGTACCACCGGCGCCACGCAGGCCCTGCTCGGCACCGGCCTGTGCGGCGCACTGACCACGTACTCCACTTTCGGGTACGAAACGGTCGGCCTGTTCACCAAGGGGCACCGGGCGCGGGCGGTGGCGTACGTGGCCGCGACCTTCACCGCCGGCTTCGGCGCGGCCACGCTCACCCTGCTCGCGGTCAGTTAGGCCGCAGCGCCCGCACCTGCTCGAACGGGTCGCCGCCGGTGGGCAGCAGGGCGATCACCGGGGTGGTCAACCCGTTGTCCACATAGGACTGGACACGCTCGCGGCAGGCCTCGGGGCTGCCGTGCACGATCAGGTCGTCGACCACCTCGTCCGGGATGGCCTCGTTCGCCGCCTTGCGATCGCCCGCCGCCCACGCCCGGTGCATCGGGGCGAGGATCTCCTCGCGGCCCAGCCAGTCGTGGAACTTCGCGTACACCGGCACGGTCAGGTAGCTGCTGATCAGCAGCCGCCCGAGCCCGCGCGCGGCGTCGGCGTCCTCGGTGGGGCAGACGAAGATCCGCGCGGCGAGTTCCGGCTCCTGGCCGAGCACCTCGCGCACCTTCGGCACGTCGCCCGGCGCGAGCCAGTTCGTGATGGCCCCGTCCGCCTCCTTGGCGGCCAGCTTGAGCATGCCGGGGCGCAGGGCCGCCAGCATGATCGGCGGCGCCGGATCCGGGATGCGCTCCAGCCGGAACTTGCTGACCGAGAAGGTCGGGTACTTCTCGGTGACCTTCTCCCCCGCCAGCGCGGCACGCAGGAAGCGCAGCGTGTCCCGCGTCTTCGCGAACGGTTCGGCGAACTCGGTGGCGTTCCAGCCTTCGACGATCACCGGCGACGAGGTGCCGATGCCGAGCACGAACCGCCCCGGCGCGCATTCGGCCAGTGTCGCCGCGCTCATCGCGAGCAGGCCGGGACCCCGGGTGTACACCGGCACGATCGCGGTGCCCAGGCGCAGCGAAGGCGCCCACTGCGAAGCCAGCAGCAACGGCGAGAACGCGTCGGTGCCCGCGGTTTCGGCGGACCAGGCGTCGGTGTAGCCGAGGTCGGGCAGCTCCTGCACCAGTTCCCGGTGCGCTGCCAGCGGGACCCCGGTGAACGGGATCGTGATGCCCCAGCGGTTCACGCGGTTTTTCCTTCCGTAGTCCGGTGTGCTTCCAGTTCCCGGTGCAGCCAGTCGACCTGCAGCCGAAGCAGGTTCTCGGCGACGGTCTCGGTCTGCGGGGTCATGTGCGTCGCGCCGGCCAGCGGCAGGAACGTGTGCGCCCGCCCGGCCGCCAGCAGCGCCGAGGACAGCCTCAGCGTGTGCGCCACGAACACGTTGTCGTCGGCAAGGCCGTGCACCAGCAGCAGCGCGCGCCGCAGGTCCCCGGCGCCGGCGATCAGCGAGTTCCGCTCGTAGCAGTCGGCGTCGGCCTGCGGTGTGCCCAGGTAGCGCTCGGTGTAGTGCGTGTCGTACAGGGACCAGTCGGTGACCGGCGCGCCCGCGACCGCCGCGTGGAACACGTCCGGGCGCCGGAGCACCGCCAGCGCGGAGAGGTAACCGCCGTAGGACCAGCCGCGGATGCCGACCCGGCCGAGGTCCAGCGCGGGGTGCTCGGCCGCGGCCGCGAGCAGCGCGTCCACCTGATCGGCCAGTGTGACTTCGGCCAGCTCGCGGGAGATCTCCTTCTCCCACGCGGGACCGCGTCCCGGCGTGCCGCGCCCGTCGGCGACCAGCACGGCGAACCCCTGGTCCGCCAGCCACTGCGGGTTCAGGAAGGCGTTGCGGCTCTGCAGCACCCGCTGCGCGTGCGGGCCGCCGTACGGGTCGAGCAGCACCGGCAGCTTGCCCTGCTCCGGCCGGTAACCGGTGGGCAGCAGCAGCGCCGCGCGCAGCCCGCGCTCGCCCAGCGTCAGCCAGGTCAGGTTCGGCTCCAGCCCGGGGTCCACTGTGGACGAGACCACCTTGGCCACCGGTTTCGCGTCCGCCAGCACGGTCACCTCGGGGCCGCTGTGCTCCAGGCTCCACGAGGACAACACGGTGACCGCCGCCGAACCGGCGCCGATGTGCACGCCGTCCGAAAGGGACAGTCGCTGCACGCCGTCGCCGCCGGTGCGGTAGACGTGGATCTGCGTCGGGTCCTCGGCCGAAGCGCTGAACAGCACCTCGTCACCGGCGTGCAGCACCGAGCGCACCTGCAAGCCCGCTTCGGTGACCGGCCGGTTGTCCACGAACAGGCGGTAGGTGTCCTCGGAGACGCCGACGCGCACCAGCTTCCCGTCGGCCGTCCACGCCGGCGCCCCCGGGATCAGCTCCACCCAGTGCTCGTCGGTCTCGGCGTACAGCAGGAAGGTGGAGCCGTCGCGCACGTCCACCGAGCGGATCTCCAGCCGCCGCTGGTCACGCGGCTGCACCGCGATCAGCGGCGGGCCGCCCGCCGACCAGTGCACCGAGGCCAGGTACTCCCAGTCACCGCGTTCGACGTCCACCCGGCTGCCGTCCAGCCCGATGATCGACAGCGAGACGTCCACATTGGCCGAACCGGCGGCCGGGTAGGCGACCGTGTGCACACCGGCCTCCGGGTGCGCGGGGTCGGCGATGTTCCAGCGCGGCACCGGAGCACTGTCGCTGCGTTCCACCAGCAGCCGGTCCCCCTCGGGTGACCACCAGTACCCGCGGGCGCGGCCCATCTCCTCGGCCGCGATGAACTCGGCGAGCCCCCAGGCGAGGTGTTCGCCCGGCTCGTCGACCAGCAGGCGGTCCTCCCCGGTGGCGAGTTCGATCACCCGCAGCCGCCGGTCCCGCACGTAGGCCACGTGGGTGCCCGCCGGGTTCGGCCGCGGGTCGATCACCGCGGTGTCCACCAGCGTGGTGATCTCCCCGGAGCTCAGGTCGACGGTGTACAGCTTGCCGGAGAGGCTGAACGTGGCCAGCCGGAACGCGGCGTCGACCGCGTACCCGACCACGCCGCCGGAGGTCTCGCGGCTGCGCTCGCGGCGGGCCCGCTCCTCGGGTGGCAGGTCCTCCTCGCCGGGCAGCAGCTGAGCGGCGTCGACCACCTTGGTCTCGGTGCCGGTGCCCAGGTCGAGGTTCCACAGGCTGTTCCGCCGGTCGACCCCGGATTCGGCCCGCAGGAACAGCACCCGGCCGCCGTCCGGCGAGATCCGGAACTCCTTGGGCGCGCCCAGGGTGAACCGCTGGGTGCGGGCCTGCTTCCGGAGAAAGGAGACGTCGTCACTCACGGGCAGCACTCTGTCAGACGCGCCCACCGGTTGGCTACGGCAGCGCTTTCGCCGCGTCCAGCGCGGCCAGCTGGGCCGCCACGTCGTAGCCGGGCTCGGGGTAGACCGGCGCCATCTCGCGCAGGGTTTCCAGCAGCAGCCCGGCGACCGCCCAGTTCCGGTACCACTTGCGGTCGGCGGGCACCACGTACCAGGGCGCGGCGGCGGTCGAGGTCTCCCGCAGCACGCCGTGGTAGGCCTGCTGGTAGTCGTGCCAGCGCCCGCGGGCCTCGAGGTCGTCCGGCGTGTACTTCCAGCGCTTGGCGGGGTCGTTCAGGCGGCCGCGCAGCCGTTCGAGCTGCTCCTCCGGGGAGATGTGCAGGAAGACCTTGACGATCGTCGTACCGGCGTCGGCCAGCTCGCGCTCGAAGGCGTTGATCTCCTCGTACCGCTTCGCCAGTTCCGCCCCGCCGAGCTGCCCGAGCACCCGCGGCACCAGCACGTCCTCGTAGTGCGAGCGGTCGAAGACGCCGATCTGCCCGGTGGTGGGCAGCACCTTGCGCACGCGCCACAGGAAGTGCTGCCGCCGCTCGGCCGCGGTCGGCTTCTTGAACGCCTGGTACCGGACGCCCTGGGGGTTCACCATGCCGAGCACGTGGCGGACCGTGCCGCCCTTGCCGGAGGTGTCCATGCCCTGGAGCACCAGCAACAGGCTGCGACCGTCCTCGGCGAAGAGCCGCTCCTGCAGTTCGTCGAGCTCGGCCCCGAGTTCGGGCAGCTCGTCCCGTGCCTTGGCCTTCTTGTCCGGTCCCACCGGGCGGTCGCGCGGGTCCGGCAACTCGACGCCGGAGCCCACGACCACCCGCAACGCGTCACGCACCGTCATCCGGCGACAGTAGATCACCGGCCGGCCGACCGCAGCACGCGTCCTGAACAACGATTCGTGCCCGAGAGCGGCGAATTGCGCAACGAACGCCGGGTTAAAGCAATGATTTCCGGATGAAGGTTTCCCAGGAAGGACTTAACCTGAGCGCATGACGACCTCCGCCGCCGAATACGTGGCCCTCGACGAGCACTGGGGCACGCACAACTACCACCCCCTGCCCGTGGTCATCGCCGAAGGTGAAGGCGCCTGGGTCACCGATGTCGAGGGCAAGCGCTACCTCGACTTCCTCGCCGGTTACTCCGCGCTCAACTTCGGGCACCGGCACCCGGCGCTGGTCGCCGCGGCCACCGAGCAGCTGAACCGGGTCACGCTGACCTCGCGGGCCTTCCACCACGACCAGCTGGGCCTGTTCTGCCGCGAGCTGGCCGAGCTGACCGGCACCGAGATGGTGCTGCCGATGAACTCCGGCGCCGAGGCGGTCGAGTCCGCGGTCAAGCTCGCGCGCAAGTGGGCCTACCAGGTCAAGGGCGTGCCGGACGGGCAGGCGGAGATCGTGGTGGCCGGGTCGAACTTCCACGGCCGCACCACCACCATCGTCTCCTTCTCCACCGACGAGACCGCGCGGGCCGACTTCGGCCCGTTCACCCCCGGCTTCGTCACCGTGCCCTACGGCGACGCCGACGCGCTGCGTGCCGCCATCGGCCCGCGGACCGCGGCGGTCCTGCTCGAGCCGATCCAGGGTGAGGCGGGTGTGATCGTGCCGCCCGAGGGTTACCTCGCCGAGGTGCGGCGGCTGTGCGACGAGTCGGGTTCGCTGATGATCGCCGACGAGATCCAGTCCGGCCTGGCACGGACCGGCAAGCTGCTCGCTCTGGAGCACGAGAACGTCCACGCCGACGTGTACACCCTCGGCAAGGCCCTCGGCGGCGGCATCCTGCCGGTGTCCGCGGTGGTCGGCTCGCGTGCCGTGCTCGGCGTGCTGCGCCCGGGTGAGCACGGCTCCACCTTCGGCGGCAACCCGCTCGCCTGCGCGGTCGGCCGCGCGGTGGTCCGGCTGCTCGCCACCGGCGAGTTCCAGCAGCGCTCCACCGAACTGGGCGCGCACCTGCACGAGCGGCTGGCGAAGCTGGTCGGCAACGGGCTGTCCGCGGTGCGCGGGCGCGGCCTGTGGGCCGGCGTGGACATCGCGCCCGGCGGTCCGACCGGCCGCGAGGCCTCGCAGGCGCTCGCCGGGCTCGGCGTGCTGTGCAAGGAAACCCACGACCACACGCTGCGACTGGCACCGCCGCTGGTGATCGAACAGGACGAACTGGACCGCGGGGTCGAAGCGCTGGCCGAGGTCATCGGCGCGCGCTGACTCTGGTTAGCTCCCCGCAGTCACAGCTGGAGGGAGCAGGCCATGGTCAGCGGACGGCGCGATGCGGCGGAACTGCGGGAGGTCCAGGACCCGGAGGCGGTCCGCGCCCAGGGCAAGGCGCTGCGTGAGGCGGCCCCACCCTCAGCGCACGACCACGAGGCGACCGGCCCGCGGCGGCCCGGCGTGCTGGAGTTCATCGAAACCAGCAACGCCGGGCGGCTGCCGTCGCTGGTGCCGCTGCGCATGGGCCGGATGGTCTCGTCGCCGTTCTCCTTCTTCCGCGGCGCGGCCGGGCTGATGGCCGCCGACCTCGCGGACGCGCCGAAGAGCGGCTTGATCGCGCAGATCTGCGGTGACGCGCACGCGGCGAACTTCGGCCTGTACGGCACGCCGGACGGCGAGATCGTGATGGACATCAACGACTTCGACGAGACCGTGCCCGGCCCGTGGGAGTGGGACGTCAAGCGGCTGGCCACCAGCCTGGTGCTGGCCGGTCGCGAAGGCGGGGTCTCGGCGTCGAAGTGCCTCGAAGCCGCCGAGGACGTGGTGAAGTCCTACCGGCGGACCGTGCGGAGCCTGGCCGAGCTGCCGTTCATGCGGTCGTGGAACGCGCTGCCCAACGCGGCCGCGCTGAGCCGGATCAAGGCCGACGAGCTGATCGACGACTTCGCCGACGCCGCGGCCAAGGCACGCAAGAACACCAGCGCCAAGGTGGTGGCGAAGTGGACGCGGGAGAACCGGTTCATCGAGGAGCCGCCGGTGCTGACCCGGGTCGACGACGCGACCGCCGAGGCGGTCACCGACGGCTTGGTGTCCTATGTGGACACCCTGCGGGAGTCGCGGCGGAACCTGATCACCCGCTTCGGCGTCTCGGATGTGGCCTTCCGCGTGGTCGGCACCGGCAGCGTCGGGCTGCGCAGCTACGTCGCACTGCTGCGCGGCAACACCGACGAATCGCTGGTTTTGCAGGTCAAGGAGGCCCGTGCCTCGTCACTGGAGCCGTACCTGGACTGCCCGCCCGCCGAGCACGAGGGGCAGCGGATCGTGCACGGCGCCCGGCTGGTGCAGGCCGAGACCGACATCCTGCTGGGCTGGACCACGATCGAGGGCCGCGCCTACATCGTGCGTCAGTTCCGCAACATGAAGGGCGACATCGATCCGACCGCGCTCAAGGGCAACCACCTCGACGACTACGGGCGGCTGGCGGGCGCGCTGCTGGCCCGCGCGCACGTGCGCTCCATCGATCCGCGGCTGCTCGCCGGGTACTTCGACGAGGACGAGGACATGGATGAGGCCGTGGGCCGGTACGCCGTGCGCTACGCCGACCAGACCGAGGCCGACCACGCCGAACTGATGGCCGCGGTCGAGTCCGGCCGCGTCGCAGCCGAGATCGAAACCGCCGACTGAGCCCACTGCTAAGGTGCCCTAGGCCACGAGGTCGCGCCGGTCGTTGGACTGGAGCGCGGCCGTCCGCCCCACGGGCGGGCGTGGTTCAGTCCAACGACCGGCTCAAGAGCGACCTCGGCGCCGTGCCGGAGGCGCGGCCGAAAACACAGGACGTGCATGGAGAACGAAGGATCCAGCGGGGACGCGACGCCGAAGTACCACCAGATCGCGAACAGCATCCGGGCCAAGATCGTCTCCGGCGAGCTGGAGCCCGGCGCGAGCGCGCCCTCGGAGCGGCAGCTCGTGCGCGAGTGGGGCGTCGCGCGCCCGACCGCGGCCGACGCGTTGCGCCTGCTGCGGCACCAGGGCTACGTCGAGAGCAGACACGGCTCGGGCACCTACGTCCGCGCCGACCTGCCCGGCGGCCACGGCAACCGGTTCGCGATGTCGCGCACGCTCGACGTCAGCTTCCCGGCCGAAGCCGGGCTGGTGGTGCTGGTCGCGGAGGAAGCCGTCGTGCCACCGCACGTGGCGGACGTCTTCGGCAGCCACGCCGGCAGCCGCGGGTTGCGCCGCCAGGTCCTGGTCACCGAGTCCGGCGGCACGCCGTCGGAACTGCGTACCTCGTGGTTCGGCACGGAGACCGCCGCGCGGGCGCCGGACCTGCTGGACAAGGACATGCACCCGGCCGCGGTGGACGAGTACGTCAGCACGAGCACCGGCAGACAGCCCGCGTTCGGGCGCGACCAAGTCCGCGCCCGGCTCGCCACGCCTGCCGAGCGCAAACGGCTGCAACTGCCGGGCACCTCGGCCGTCCTGGAGCAACACCTGGCGGTCTTCGACGCCGACGGCGACGCCTTCCGCTTCGACGAGTCGGTCTTCCCCGCCGAGGTGTGGAAGCTGCTCCATCCATACCCGCTCTCCTAGTGGACTATGCCACTCTACCCCGCAAGTGGCCCACTCCACAACCGACCCCACCCCTCCCCCGCCAATGCTATGAGTGGGGCATTACTAGCGTTCAATGCAAGTAATGCCCCACTCATAGCATTCAGGAAGCCGAACCCCACATTCCCGCAGCCGAACCCCACGTTCAGGCGCCCGAACCCCACACTCGCCGCACCCCAGCTCAGCGCACTCGGTCGACCCGGCCTTCGGTCCACACCGGTTCGTCCACCTCGTTGACTTCGCCGGAGGCCGCGAAAAGGACGAACCGGTCGAACGAACGCGCGAACCAGCGGTCGTGCGTCACCGCGACGACCGTGCCGGTGAACTCGGCGAGCGCGTCCTGCAGTGCCTCCGCCGAGATCAGGTCGAGGTTGTCGGTGGGCTCGTCGAGCAGGAGCAGGGTGGCGCCGCTCAGTTCGAGCAGCAGGACCTGGAACCGCGCCTGCTGCCCGCCCGAGAGCGTCTCGAAGCGCTGGTCACCGGCGGCGGCGAGGCCGTAGCGGCTCAGCGCGGCCATCGCCGTGCCGCGGTCCACGCTGCGCCGGGTGTCGTCGCCGCGCCACAGCAGGTCGACCAGCGTCCGCCCGAGCCATTCCGGGTGCTGGTGCGTCTGGGCGAACAGCCCCGGCACCACCCGCGCGCCCAACCGGCAGACCCCGGTGTGGCCCACCGAGTCGTCCCCTCCGAGCAGCCGGAGGAAGTGGCTCTTGCCCGAACCGTTCGACCCGAGCACGCAGACCCGGTCGCCGAAGAACACCTCCAGGTCGAACGGCCGCATCAGGCCGGTCAACTCCAGCTCCGTGCAGGTGATCGCGCGCAGCCCGGTCCGCCCGCCGCTCAGCCGCGGCTTGACCTTCTGCTCCTTCGGCGGCAGCGGCGGCGCACCGGCCTCCTCGAACTTCCGGAGCCGGGTCTGCGCGGCCCGGTAGCGCGAGGCCATCTCGTCGCTCATCGTCGCCGCGCGCTGGAGCGAACGCACCAGCTCGATCAGCTGCTCGTGCTTGTCGTCCCAGCGCCGCCGCAGCTCGGCCATCCGCTCCCCGCGCGCCCGCCGGGCTTCGTGCCAGCGGCCGAACCCGCCGCCGTGCACCCAGGTCGTGCCGCCCTCCAGGGTGACGATGTGCGTGGCCGCCGCGGCCAGCAGCTCCCGGTCGTGGCTGACCAGCAACACCGCCTTGCCGGTTTCGGCGAGACGCCCCTCCAGCCAGCGCTTGCCCGGCACGTCGAGGTAGTTGTCCGGCTCGTCGAGCAACAGCACCTGCTCCGGGCCACGCAGCAGAGCCTCCAGCACCAGGCGTTTCTGCTCACCGCCGGACAGCGTGCGCACCTCGCGGAACCGCGCGCGGTCGAACGGCACCCCGAGCGCGGCGACGGTCACCGTGTCCCACAGGACCTCGATCGCGTAGCCGCCCGCTTCGCCCCACGCCGAGAGCGCTTCGGCGTACCGCATCTGGGTGGCCTCGTCGTCGGTGTCCATCAGCAGCAGTTCGACCGCGTCCAGTTCGGCGGCGGCCTCGCGCAACGGCACCGGCGCCACCGCGAGCAGCAGGTCGCGGACCGTGCGCTCGTCGCGGACCGAGCCGATGAACTGCGGCATCACCGCGAGCCCGCCCTGCACCTGCACCGCGCCGGAGAGCGGGGTCAGCTCGCCGCCGAGCAGGCGCAGCAGCGTGGTCTTGCCCGCGCCGTTGTCCCCCACCAGCGCGGTCACCTGCTCCGAGCCGACCCGGAACGACACGTCTTCGAACAGCTGCCTGCCGTCGTCGAGCCGGTAGGACAGCGCGCTCGCTTCGAGATGGGCCACCCGCGCATGGTGACCGACCGTGCGCGAGGAGGCGACCGAATTACCCGTAGGCTCGGCGGTATCGACCGGACAGCCACCCTCAGGACCACGGCCACGCTGGGCACCGCGCTGGCCGGGTTCGCCGTGTTCCTGGTACTGGGCCTGCTCTTCGCCGGTGACCGCGGTTTCGCCTCCCCGGACGCGGAGATCGCCACGGCGGTGGAGAAAACCCTGGGCGGCAACGAGTTCCTGTTGCGCGTGCTCGTACTGCCCACCGAGCCGTATGTGCTCCTACCCGTACTGGCGCTGCTCGCGGTCGGCTGTGGCGTCCGCCGCCACTGGACCGGGCTGGCGCTCACCGTGCTGGCACCGGCGATCGCGGTGCTGTTGTCGAGCTGGGTGCTCAAACCGTGGTTCGGCCGCTTCTACGACGACCACCTCGCCTATCCCAGCGGGCACACGGTCAGCCTGGTGACCACGCTGACCGTCGTGGTGCTGCTGGTCCGGGCAGCCAGGACGGCGTTGCTGGTGGCCGGGATCGGCGTGCTGCTGACCGTCGGCGCCGGGATCGGCATGATCGGCCTGCACTACCACTACGCCACGGACGTGGCCGGTGGCGCCGGGCTCTCGGTCGCGGTGGTGCCGCTGATCGCGGCGGTGCTCACGACCGGGGCGCGGGCTTGGCGGCGTCCCTCGCCAGCGCCGTCAGCCGGCTCACCGCCCGCAGGTACTTCTTCCGGTACCCGCCCTGGAGCATCTCCTCGGTGAACAGCGCCGAAAGCGGTTCACCGGAGGCCAGCACCGGGATGGCGCTGTCGTAGAGCCGGTCGGCGAAAGCCACCAGCCGCAGCGCCACGCTCTGGTCCGGCGCCGCGGAAACCCCGCGCAGGTGCACCATCGGCACGCCACGGATCAACCGTCCGTACCGCGACGGGTGCAGCTTCGCCAGGTAGTCGCACAGCTGCCCGAAGTCGTCCACAGTGGACTCGGGCACCCGGGCGGCGGAGGCCTCCAGCTCGTCGTCCGACGCGGGCGGCGGTGCTTCGGGCAGCCCGCGGTGGCGGTAGTCGGGACCGTCCACCCGCACCACGCCGAACCGCGCGGACAGCGACTGGATCTCGCGCAGGAAGTCCTCCGCGGCGAACCGTCCCTCCCCCAGCTTGTCCGGCAGCGTGTTCGAGGTGGCCGCGACGAAGACCCCGGCGTCGGTCAGCTCGCGCAGCAGCCGGGTCACCAGCATGGTGTCGCCGGGATCGTCCAGTTCGAACTCGTCGATGGTGAGCAACCGGTGCGCGGACAACCGGCGCACCGCCTCGGCGAAGCCCAGCGCCCCGACCAGGTGGGTCAGCTCGACGAAGGTGGCATACGCCTTGGGCGAGGGCGACTCGTGCCAGATGGAGGCGAGCAGGTGGGTCTTGCCGACGCCGAACCCGCCGTCGAGGTACAGCCCCGGCTTGCCGTGGTCCTCGCCACCACCGCCGAACAGCGCCTTCCACTTCGACTTCGGCTTGCGCGCGGCGTCCACCCTGGCCGCGAACGCCGAACAGTCGCGCACGGCGGCGGCCTGACTGGGTTCCTCGGGGTTCGGCACGTAAGTGTCGAAGCGGACACCGTCGAACCGCGGTGGCGGGACCAGCGAGCCGATCAGCTCCTCCGCGCCCAACTGGGGGTCGCGATCGATCAGGCGTGGGGGCATGCGGGCGAGCGTAACCCGTGCTGGGATGGGGGCGTGCGACAGCTCTGGCCCCAGAACGGCTCCGGCGGCGGCGAACTGACCGGCGCCGACCTCGAACGGCTCTACGCCTACCCGGCCGAGCTGTCGAAGCCCTGGGTGCAGGTGAACTTCGTCGCTTCGGCGGACGGCGCGGTCACCCTGGCGGACCGGTCCGAGGGCCTGTCCCACCCGGCGGACAAGCGCATCTTCCTGCTCGGCCGGGACCTCTGCGACGTGGTGCTGGCCGGGGCGGGCACGGTCATCGCGGAGGACTACCGCGGTGTGCGGCCGAGCAAGCGGCGCACCGAAGCCCGGCAGCGCCTGGGGCTGTCCGACATCCCGCCGATCGCCGTGGTCACCGCGCGCTGCTCGATCGAACCGGACTCGGCACTGTTCACCGACGCGGCGATCCCGCCGATCATCCTGACCACCGAAGACGCACCGCCCGCCCGGCGCCAAGCGCTCGCCGACGCGGGTGCCGAGGTGATCGTCGCCGGGTCGCGGACCGTGGACCTGACCGCCGCGCTCGCCGAACTGGACCGGCGCGGGCTGCGCCGGATCAACTGCGAGGGCGGGCCGCACCTGTTCGGCGGGCTGGTCTCGGAGAACCTGGTCGACCAGCTGTGCCTGACCGTCGCGCCGCTGCTGGCCGGCGCCGGAGCCGGGCGCATCGCCGAAGGCAGGCGCACGGACGTGCCGCGGGACCTGGAACTGGCGTCGATCCTGCACGAGGACGGGTTCACCATGTTCCGGTACCGGCGGCGGTGACCGTGCCCGGCGAGCCGAGACCGGACCAGGCGCTGCTCGCCAGCGCCGTGGCGGGCGACCCGCACGCGTTCGACCAGCTCGTCCGGCGGCACACCCCGCGGATGTACCGGGTGGCGCTGCGGATCACCGGCAACAACGCCGAGGCCGAGGACGTGGTGCAGGACGCCTGGATCTCCGCCTGGCGCGGGCTGTCCGGCTTCCGCGCCGAGTCGGCGGTGTCCACCTGGCTCTACCGCGTAGTGACCAATGCCGCGCTCGCCTACGTCCGCCGTCGCAAGCCGACGGTTTCGCTCGACGCCGACGAGGGCGTCGACGCCGGCTTGCAGCTGGCGGACCGCCACGCGAACCCGGAAGGCCAGGTCGTGCGGGCCGAAGAGGTAGACGCCACGCTGCGCGCGATCGCCGATCTCGACGTCTCGCAGCGGGTGCCGCTGGTCCTGCGGGAGCTGGAAGGGCTGAGCTACGAGGAGGTGGCCGAAGTGCTCGAGGTCAGCGTTCCGGCCTTGCGCTCGCGGTTGCACCGCGCGAGGGTGGCCCTGCTCGTGAAACTCAAGGAGCTGCGATGAGCACGGCACCGGCCGAGGACCCCACCCAGGATCCCGACTGGCACCTGGTGCACGCGGCGGCCCGTACCACGGTGCCGACGCCACCGGGGCTGGTCGACCGGGTGCTGCGCTCGGTGCGGGGGCTGCGCGGCGGCTCCGGCGAGCTCGAATACCACCAGGACGGCGGCAGGCTCCGGGTGTCCGAGCAGGTCGTAGTGCTGCTGGCCCGGCGGCTGGCCGCCGAACTCGGGCACCGGATCGGCGGCCTGCACGTCGCCGCGGTCGCGTTCCAGGCCGGGGAGCTGGAGGTGCTCACCACCGTCCGGTACGGCGTGCACGCCGACGAAGCCGCCGAAGCGCTGCGGAGCCGGCTCGCCCGCGCGCTGACCGCCGAACTCGGCGAACCGGCGCCGACGGTGAACGTGCACGTGGTGGACGTTCACCTGGACTGATCCCGCCGAACCCGCCGGACTCACCCATTCGAGGGATACCGCGGAATGGCGCGGACGCTCGGCCCATCGTACGAATAGCGAACGACGATTGGGAAAGGGACGGCATTCACATGGCGCAGACGAGCGCGACGAACCCGAACACCGGCACCACCCCGGCACTGAGCACCGGTTCCACACCGGTGCTCAACGAGGACGGTGCGCAGGGCAAGACCACGATCGCCTCGGCGGTCGTGCAGAAGGTGGCCGGCATCGCCGCCCGCGAAGTTTCCGGCGTGTACGCGCTCGGCGGGGGTGTCTCCCGGGCGTTCGGCGCGATCAAGGAACGCATCCCCGGCTCGGGCACGGTGACCACCGCCGGGGTCTCGGTGGAGGTCGGCGAAAAGCAGACCGCGGTCGACCTCGACGTGGTGGTGGAGTACGGCGCACGCATCGTCGACGTGGCACGCGCGGTGCGGCGCAACGTGATCAGCACCGTCGAGCAGATCACCGGGCTCGAGGTGATCGAGGTGAACATCGCGGTCAACGACATCCACCTCCCCGAAGACGACGAGGCCGAAGAAAGCAACGCACGGGTCGAGTGATGACCGTCGCTGGAGCCACGACCGGCCGGCCGGACACGCTGGCCGACGAGATCGCCGGCGCGGTGCTCGCGCACCCGTCGGTGGTCCGGCTGGCCGGGGGTGCCGTCGGCGGGCACATCACCTACCTGCCCGGCCGCCGGGTGGTCGGGGTGCGCACCGCGGGGCCCGGGATCGAGATCGCCGTGGTGGTCCGGCTCGGCGAGCCGCTGACCGGCGTGGGCGCCGAACTGCGCGAGCGGGTGCGCCGGATCGCCGGGGACGTGCCCGTCGACATCGAGATCACCGACGTCACCCTCACCCAAGGAGCGAAGGAAGAATGAACGCTACGCAGACCGGAATCATCGCGGGGCTGGTGCTCGGGCTCGCGGCGAGCCAGAGCTTCACCGCCTTTCTCGTCACGCTCGCGGTCGGCGTGATCGGCCTGGTCGTCGGGCGCGTGCTCGACGGCGAACTGGACCTCGGCGACATGTTCGGCAAGGGCAGGGACCGGTGACGGCGGTCGACCTGCGCTCCCCGGCCACGCCGGTCGAGCCGGAGGAACGCGGCAAGCTGAGCATCGATCACTCGGTGGTGCGCAAGGTCGCCCAGCGCGCGGCCGACCTGGTGCCCGGCACGGCGAAGGTGGAGCGCAAGGTGGCCGGGCTCGGCCTGGGCACCCACGGCACCGGCGCCAAGGTCTCCGGCCGGGACAACGACGTGGACCTGGTGCTCGACCTCGCCCTGCATTACCCGGCCCCGGTCCGCACCGTGGTCGGCGAGGTGCGGGAGCAGGTGACCAGGGAGGTGGAGCACATCACCTCCTACCACGTGCGCTCGCTCGCGGTGACGGTTTCCGCGCTGCTGCCGGAACCCCGGCCGCGGGTGCGATAGGAGGGTTCGCCGTGCGTGTGTTCGTCCGATTGCTTTCGACCCTGCTCGGCCTGGCCGTCGCGGTGGCGGGCGCGCTGCTCGCCGCCGAAGTCGGCTGGCACTGGTGGCGCCCGGCCGAAGCGCCGTTGATCGTGCCGTGGCGGGCATGGCAGGCCGAGCTGTCCACCCTGAACTGGACGAGCGGCCCGGTCCGGCTGATCGCCGCGCTGGTCGCCGTGGGCGGGCTGATCCTGGTGCTGCTGGCCGCTTCCGCCCGGCGTCGCGCGGTCCGGCTGACCGATCCGGCCGAAGAGGTCAGCGTGACCACCACACCGCGCTCGCTGGCACGGCTGGTCGGCAGGCACGTCCGCGCCGAGGACAACGTCACCGGCGCATCGGTCACGGCGAGCGCGACGAAGGTCCGGGTGCGGGCGACTTCGCGACTGGCCACCGAACGCGAGCTGCGCCCGCACCTGCTGTGGGTGGTGCGCCAACTGGTCGCCGACGTGCCACTGGCCCGCAAGCCGCGGGTGTCCGTTGTCGTCGACTCACCGAAGGACCGCCGATGAAAACCGTCGCCAGCAAGGCTTTGGCCCGGTCCTACGGCGCCGAGCGGACGCTGACCTCGCTCGTCGGGGTGCTCGCGCTGGCCGCCGGGGTGCTGGCGCTGGTGGTCGGCCAGGGCTGGCTGGGCACGTTCCGCGCGCTGCGGCCGGTGCTGGACCCGATGGCCGTGAACTGGCTGGGCCGTGAACCGGTCATCGCGAAGACCGCCGCCATCGTGGCCGGCGTACTGCTGCTGATCTTCGGGCTGTGGTGGTTCTTCCGCTCACTGCGCCCGGAAGGCAGGCCGGACTTGGAACTGGACCGCGCCCCCGGCCAGGAACTGACCGTCACCGCCGCCGCCATCTCCTCCGCCGTCCGCGCCGACGCCGAAGCCGTCGAGGGCGTGAGCCGCGCCCGCGTCCGCGCCGTCGGCGACCCGTCTTCCCCCGCCCTGCGCATGGACATCTCGCTGCGCGAAGGCGCCGACCTGAAAACCGTGTGGCAGGTGATCGACACCCAGGTCCTCACGCGAGCCCGGGAATCCCTGGGCGTCGACACCCTCCCCACCGCCGTCCGCATAGACCTGGACGCCGACCCCCAATCCCGAGTCCACTAACCGCGCCCTCACGCACCCGACCCCCACGTTCACGCACCCGAGTTCCACACTCGTGCACCCGAGTTCCACGTTCACGCACCCGAACCCCACGTTCACGCACCCGAGTTCCATACTCGCGACAGGCGCCCTGTCACGAATGTGGCTTTCGAGAAATCCAACGTCCCGAAAGCCACATTCGTGACACTCCCCCATGCCGTGAAAGCCACATTCACGGCACCCTCACAACGCCCCACCACACCCCCACCACCAGCACCACCAACGCAACCGGCACCCGGGCACCCCAGGGCGAGCAGCCGCCCAGACCCCCCACCCCGCCCCGGTCCACAGCCCAAAACACGGCGGGGGTTCTGTTGTCAAGGCACGCTTTCCCGCCTTGACAACAGAACCCCCGCCGTCGTCACACTGAAAAACCGGGGTGGCCCAAAAGACCACTACCCCCGAAGCCACCGACCCATGCACGACAGCAACTCGTCCGCGTCCACCGGCTTCGTCACGTAGTCACTCGCCCCCGCCGCCAGGCTGTTCTCCCGGTCCCCTTCCATCGCCTTCGCGGTGACCATGATGATCGGCAGGTCCGCGTGGTCCGGCATCTCGCGGATGGCCGCCGTGGTGGTGTAGCCGTCCATCTCCGGCATCATCACGTCCATCAGGATCAGTTCGATGTCGGGGTTCTCCAGCAGCATCTCGATCCCCCGCCTGCCGTTCGGCGCGTGCACCACGTCGACGCCCTGCACCTCCAGCATTCCCGCGATGGCGAACACGTTGCGTGCGTCGTCGTCGACGAGCAGGACCTTCCGGCCTTCCAGGCTGCGGCCTTCCGGGACCGCCGGTTCGGCCGGTGCCTCGGCGGGCTCCTCGGCCACCCGGACGGTGATGTCCGCGCGCAACTGGTCCAAAGAGGACAGTATCTCCACCGGGGTGTGCCGCAGTTGCGCTTGAAGCAGCCGATCCTGCGCGGCGCTCAGTTTGCGCGTGGCGTGCGCCAGCACCGGCGGCGCGCCCTCCGGGAGCGCGCCGAGCCGCTTGAGGAAGGTCAGCGCCGTCGCTCCGGGCAGGCTCAGGTCCAGCACCACACACGAGTACGTCCGCGATCCCAGGCAGTTCACCGCCTCGTCCGGCGTGGCCACGGTGTCCACCGCCACGTCACCCACCTCGCGGGCCACGCCCCTGGCGAGCAGCGTCAGCAGGCCGTTCTCCCCCGCCTCGACCACGAGCACCGCCCGCGTCCCGATCGAGATCGGCTCCAGCAGCCGTTCCACCACGGCACCATCCATGGTGGACAGACGGGAGACCGGCAGCCGCAGGGTGAACGTGCTCCCGTGCCCGAGCCTGCTCTCCGCCTGGATCTCGCCACCGAGCAGGTACGCCACCTCGCGGCTGATCGACAGGCCCAGCCCGGTGCCGCCGTACTTGCGGCTCGTCGTGCCGTCGGCCTGCTGGAACGCGCCGAAGATGGACTCCAGGTTCTCCTCCTCGATGCCGATCCCGGTGTCCACCACCGAGAACGCCACCTCGGAGGCGCTGGTCAGCTTCACCTTCAACCGCACCGAACCGCGCTCGGTGAACTTCACCGCGTTGGACAGCAGGTTCCTCAGCACCTGGCGCAGCCGCTGCTCGTCGGTGAACAGCCGCTCCGGCACGTCCGGCTCCACGCTCACCTCGAAGTCCAGCCCCTTGTCCGCGGTCAGCGGCCGGAACGTGGTGCCCACGTAGTCCAGCAGCTGGCTGAGCGGGAACGGCTCCTGGTGGATGTCCATCTTGCCCGCCTCGACCTTCGACAGGTCGAGGATGTCGTTGATCAGCTGCAGCAGGTCGGTGCCCGCGGACTGGATCACCTTGGCGAACTCGACCTGCTTCGCGGTCAGGTTCTGCGACGAGTTCTGCGCCAGCACGCCGGCCAGGATCAGCAGGCTCGTCAGCGGCGTGCGCAGCTCGTGCGACATGTTCGCCAGGAACTCCGACTTGTACTTCGACGCCAGCGCCAGTTGCTGCGCGCGTTCCTCGATCTCCTGCCGCGCCTGCTCGATCTCGAAGTTCTTCACCTCGATGTCGCGGTTCTGCCTGGCCAGCAGCTCGGCCTTCTCCTCCAGCTCCGCGTTCGACCGCTGCAGTTTCGCTTGCTGCGCCTGGAGTTCCTCGGACCGCGCCTGCAGTTCCCCGGCCAGCCGCTGCGATTCCTCCAGCAGCGCGTCGGTCCTGGCGTTGGCGATGATGGTGTTCACGTTGACGCCGATGGTCTCGGTGAGCTGTTCGAGGAAGTCGCGGTGCACCGCGGTGAACTTGTCGAAGGAGGCCAGTTCGATCACGCCGAGCACCTGGTCCTCGAACACGATGGGCAGCACGATCAGGTTGACCGGCGCGGCCGAGCCGAGGCTGGAGGACACCCGGACGTAGTCGGCGGGCGTGCGGTCGACCACGATCGGCTTCCTGGTCTTGGCGACCTGGCCGACCAGCGACTGGCCGAACTCGAACTCGGTGGCCAGCTGGTCGGCCTGGTTGTGCCCGTAGGTGGCGATCAGCCGCAGCCGCGGCGGGTCCTGGCCGGGGTCGGCGAAGAAGAAGGTGCCGTGCTGGGCGCTGACCAGCGGGGTCAGCTCGTTCATGATCAGCTCGGCGACCACGCGCAGGTCGCGGTGCCCCTGGATGAGCCCGGAGATGCGCGCCAGGTTGGTGTTGAGCCAATCCTGGTCCTGGTTGGCGCGGGTGGTCTCGCGCAGCGACTGCACCATCGCGTTGATGTTGTCCTTGAGCTCGGCCACCTCGCCCTTGGCCTCGACCGAGATCGACCGGGTCAGGTCCCCGGTGGCCACCGCGCTGGTCACCTCGGCGATCGCGCGCACCTGCCTCGTCAGGTTGCCCGCCAGCTCGTCCACGTTCTCGGTGAGCCGCTTCCAGGTGCCGGACACGCCTTCGACCTCGGCCTGGCCGCCGAGCCTGCCTTCCTTGCCGACCTCGCGGGCCACCCGGGTGACCTCGGCGGCGAAGGCGGAAAGCTGGTCCACCATCGTGTTGATCGTGGTCTTGAGCTCGAGGATCTCGCCGCGCGCGTCCGCGTCGATCTTCTTGGACAGGTCGCCTTGGGCCACCGCGGTGGTCACCTGCGCGATCGAGCGGACCTGGCTGGTCAGGTTGTCCGCCATCGAGTTCACGTTGTCGGTCAGGTTCTTCCAGGTGCCCGCCACGTTCGGCACCCGCGCCTGGCCGCCGAGCATGCCCTCGGTGCCCACCTCACGGGCCACTCTGGTGACCTCGTCGGCGAACGCGGAGAGCGTGTCCACCATGGTGTTGATCGTCTGCGCGAGCGCGGCGACCTCACCCTTGGCCTCCACGGTGACCTTCTTCGACAGGTCGCCCTGCGCCACCGCGCCGGTCACCTGCGCGATCGAGCGCACCTGGTCGGTGAGGTTGTCGGCCATCACGTTCACCGAGACGGTCAGCGCCTTCCAGGTCCCGGAGACGCCCTTCACGTCGGCCTGCCCGCCCAGCCGGCCCTCGGTGCCCACTTCGCGGGCCACTCTCGTCACCTCGTCCGCGAACGAGGACAGCTGCCCCACCATCGTGTTGATGGTGTCCTTGAGTTCGAGGATCTCGCCGCGCGCGTCGACCCGGATCTTCTGGGTCAGATCGCCCTTCGCGACGGCCGTGGTGACTTCGGCGATGGAGCGCACCTGGTCGGTGAGGTTGTCGGCCATCACGTTCACCGACTCGGTCAGGCCCTTCCAGGTACCCGAAACGCCCTTCACGTCGGCCTGGCCACCCAGGCGGCCGTCGGTGCCGACCTCGCGGGCCACTCTGGTGACCTCGTCGGCGAACGAGGACAACTGGTCCACCATCGTGTTGATGGTGTTCTTCAGTTCGCGGATCTCGCCGCGCGCGTCGACCGCGATCTTCTGCGTCAGGTCACCCCTGGCGACCGCGGTCGCCACCTGCGCGATGGAGCGCACCTGCGCGGTGAGGTTGCCCGCCATGAAGTTCACCGACGCGGTCAGGTCGCGCCACGTCCCGGCCACCCCCGGAACCTGCGCCTGACCGCCCAGGATCCCCTCGGTGCCCACTTCGCGGGCCACTCTGGTCACCTCGTCGGCGAACGAGGACAACTGGTCCACCATCGTGTTGATGGTGTTCTTCAGCTCCAGGATCTCCCCGCGCGCGTCCACCGAGATCTTCTGGGAGAGGTCCCCTTTCGCCACCGCCGTGGTCACCTCGGCGATGGAGCGCACCTGGTTGGTCAGGTTGCCCGCCATGAAGTTCACCGACGTCGTCAGGTCGCGCCAGGTCCCGGCCACGCCGGGAACCTGCGCCTGACCGCCCAGGATTCCCTCGCTGCCGACCTCGCGGGCCACCCTGGTCACCTCGTCGGCGAACGACGACAACTGGTCCACCATCGTGTTGATGGTGTTCTTCAACTCCAGCATCTCGCCTTTGACGTCCACGGTGATCTTCTGCGAAAGGTCGCCCTTCGCCACCGCCGTGGCGACTTCGGCGATGTCGCGCACCTGCCCGGTCAGGTTCCCGGCCATCGCGTTCACCGAATCGGTGAGCGCCTTCCAGGTGCCCGACACGCCGGGCACCGCGGCCTGCCCGCCGAGCTTGCCGTCGGTGCCCACCTCCCGCGCCACCCTGGTCACCTCGGAGGTGAACAGGGCGAGCTGGTCGACCATGCCGTTGAACACCGCGGACATCTCGTCCATCAGCAGGTCGCCGCTGCGGGGCAGGCGGGTGCTGAAGTCCCCGTCGCGGACCGCCTTCAGCCCTTCCAGCAGTTGCTGCAGGCTTTCATCGCCGAGCGTGCCCGGTCGCGCAACAGTCATGCGGCAAAGGTAGCTATTCTCTCCGCCAGTTCGCGAGCTTCCACGTGTTCGGCTCGCCGGACGGCTTCGGCCTCCAGCGGGCGCAGCCGATCGGTGAAACGCGCCGAGTTCATGCCTTCCGCGGCGGTGAGCGCGCGGGCGCCGACCGCGGCGGCCTCGTCGAAATCACCCATCAGCAGGTGGTTGATGGCCAGCATCACCAGGCAGAAGGACCGGCTGCGGGTCATGTCCGGGCCGTACCGGTCGACCACGCCGCTGAGTTCCTCGCAGCCGGGCAGCGCGTAGGCGGGGTCCACGCCCAGCGCCAGCTCGGTGTACACGGTGCCGATCATCGCGGCGAGGTCGTTCTGGTCGAAGAAGCGCGCGTACGCCGGCACCTCCTCGTCGCCGGCCCGGTAGTACGCCTCGTCGGCGCGGCCGATCAGGCGGATCGCCTCGTCGCGCTTGCCGAGCTTCGCCTGCGCCCACGCCTGGTTCGCGCAGAGCAGGCTCAGCATCACCTGAGAACCGGCGGCCGCCGCGGCGCGCTCGCCCTGGGTGAACGCGGTCAGCGCCTCCCGGGGGGCGTCATAGTGCAAATACACCCTGCCTTTGCGATACAGGATGTTCGCCGCGAGACCGTTGTCCCCGCCTTCCCTGGCGAGTTCGATCGCCCGGTCGAAACGGGCGTGCGCGGCATCGGGGAATCCGGCGTCGAATGCGGTCCAGCCGACGAGACTGGTCAGATCACCGAGTGCGGCGCACAACTTCGCCTTCACCCGTTCCGTGCTCGCCGCTTCCAGGAGCCGATAACCCCAGGAAAGCTGAGCGAGAGCGGCTTCGTGGCACCAGCCCCCGCCATAGCGGTAGTCGAGTGCACGGAAAGTGCGGGTCTCCTCCTCCACGCGCTCGACCTCGGGCATGCCGACCCGGCCGACCGGGCGGGGTTCCATTCCTGTAGCGGACATGTTTGTCTCCCTGTCACTCACCTCGTGGGTGGGCCGGGTTTCGGATGCCCCAGTGTCGCACCGCCCAACCGCTGGTCGGGCGGGTTCTAGTCGGTGATTTTTTCAGCGTGAGCCGTTGGGAGTAATAGCCGAGGTTGAGGGGCCTAATCGATGAGGCCGTTGCGCCGCGCGAACGCGACGGCTTCCAGCTTCGAATGCACGTTCAGTTTCCCGAGTATTCGCTGAATGTGGTTGCGAACGGTGTTCCTGGCCAAATTCAGTTCCGCCGCGATCTTTTCGGTGGCCGCGCCCTCGGCGATGAGCGCGAGCACCTGGCGCTCACGCGCGGTGAGCATCGGCTCGGCGCCGTCGCGCGAAGCCAGCCGGTCGAGCACCCCGGCCAGCAACCCCGGCTCGAAGGCGGAACTGCCCCCGGCGACCCGGCGCAGGGCGGCCACCAGGTCGGTGAACAGGCCGGTCTTGACCAGCAGCCCGGCCCCGCCAGCGGCGACCACGCGGGCGGCCATGTTCGTGGTGGCCTCGCCGGTGAGCACGAGCACCTGGCTGTGCGGGGACTGCTCGCGGAACCGGGGCAGCGCGTCGATCCCGTCGCCGTCGGGCAGGCGCCGGTCGAGCACCACCACGTCCGGCCGGTGCGCGCGGGTGGTCGCCAGCCCGGTCTCGACCGAATGGGCCGAGGCGACCAGGTCGATGTCGGGCACGTCGGCGAAGGCGATCTCGAGCGCTTCGGCCACCATGCTGTGGTCCTCCACCAGCACCACCCGCAGCGGCCGCGTGCCTGCCGGGTCCGGCCCCATCCGCCCACCTCCCGATCGACCCGGCTAGATATGCCACGCCGGGGTGGAAAAAGCCAGACCGCGCCCACCGCCTCGAGCAGAATGGCCGCATGTCGCTGACGATGCCGGTCAAACCCATGCTCGCCAAGCCCGCGAAGTCCATCCCGGACTCCGGCGGGCTGCTGTTCGAGCCGAAGTGGGACGGGTTCCGCTGCCTGGTCTTCCGCGACGGTCCCGAGCTGACCCTGCAGTCGCGCACCGGTAAACCGCTGAACCGGTACTTCCCCGAGGTGCTCGAAGCGCTCGCGGCCATCCTGCCCGAGCGGATCGTGCTCGACGGCGAGCTGGTGATCGGCCGCGGCGGCAAACTCGACTTCGACGCGCTGACCGAGCGCATCCACCCCGCGGCGAGCCGGGTGGAGCTGCTGTCCCGTGAGACCCCGGCCCAGTTCATCGCCTTCGACCTGCTGGAGCTGGACGGCGAGTCGCTGATGGAGGAACCGACCGAGCGCCGTCGTGCCCGGCTGGAGGCGGTGCCGGAGGTGTTCATCACCCCGGCCACCACCGATCCGGCCGTGGCACGCCACTGGTTCGAGCTGTTCGAGGGCGCCGGGCTGGACGGCGTGATCGGCAAGCCGCTGGACGCGGTCTACGAGCCGGGCAAGCGGCTCATGCTCAAGTACAAGCACAAGCGGACCGCCGACTGCGTGCTGGCCGGGCTGCGCTGGCACGTCGACGGTGAGCCGGGCGAGATGGTCGGCTCGTTCCTCCTCGGCCTCCACGACGAGAAGGGCGTGCTGCACCACGTCGGCGTGGTGGGCTCGTTCCCGGTGACGCGGCGGCGGGAACTGGCCGAGGAGCTGGCGCCGCTGATCACCGACGGCCCGCACCCGTGGCTCGGCGACGCCGTGGTCGATGGCCAGCGGCTGCCCGGCGGGGTGAACCGCTGGCGCGCCGGTGAGCAGCCGTGGGTGCCGTTGCGGCTGGAGCGCGTGGTCGAGGTCGGCTACGAGCACACCGAGGGCGGGCACCCGGCGCGGTTCCGGCACACCGCCCAGTTCGCGCGCTGGCGGCCGGACCGCGAACCGTCCTCCTGCGACTACGCCCAGCTCGAAGAACCGGCCAGGTACGACCTCGACGCGGTGTTCCGGGGCGAGGTGAAACGCGTCGAGTAGGTGCTCCGCGCGGCCGATTACGCGGCCGATTACACAGTCCTCACCCTGGGCGTGCGAAGCTCTTTTCGACGATCGTTTTCGCGTGAGGAGTCGCAGTTGACGCGCCGGGTTGTACTCGCACTCGCGGTCGCGCTGTGCACCGTTGCGGGCGCGTGCACCGCCGGGCCGTCGAACCGGCCGCCCGTGGTCGAGAACGACGGCCCGCTGCCGCCGGTCGCCCCGGTCACCGGTCCGCCCGCGACCCCGCCGCTGCCGCCGCTCGAAGAGCCGCGTGACAGCGCGGTGGAGTGGAAGGAATGCGCCACCGACGTGCAGGAGCGCCTCGGCGGGCAGCCGGTGCCGTCGAACGTGCAGTTCAGCTGCGGGCGGGTGTCCACCGCGCTGGACGCGCCCGAGCTGCCCGGGCGCGGCATCGCCAGGATCAACCTGCTCAAGGCGGGCACCGGGCCCGTGCCGCTGGTGGTGCTCAACGACATCGACGGTGAGCCGGGTTCGCTCTACGCGCTGCGGCTGGCCGAGACGCTGCCGCCCGAGCTGCTGCAGCGGTTCTCGCTGATCGGCGTGGACCGGCGCGGCAGCGGGCTGTCCGACCCGGTGCGCTGCATCCCGTCCGAAGTGCGCGGTGAGCTGATCAGCTTCGACCCGGCCGAGGAGTCGGTCGAGCCGCTGCTGGACGCCGCCCGGCAGGCGGGTCAGCAGTGCGGCATCACCCTCGAGGACGACCAGGGCGCCTTCGACAGCTGGCGGACCGCGGGCGACCTCGACGAGATCCGGTCCCAGCTGGGGCTGAACAAGCTGAACGCGCTGGCCAGGGGCGAGGGCTCGCAGGTGCTGGGCGCGTACACGGTCCGGTTCACCGACAAGGTGGGCCGGTTCGTGCTGGACGGCGCGCCTGACCCGTCGCCGGACGTGGCCTCGGTGCACGAGGCGCAGGCCGCCGGCGGCGAGGCCGCGCTCACCGCGTTCAGCGCCGACTGCGCCCAGCGCGGCTGCGCGCTCGGCGGGGACGCGAAGACCGTGGTGGCGGGGTTGCTGGACCAGCTGCGGGACGGCGGGCAGGCGACGCTCAGCCCGGGGCTGGCGATGCACGCCGTCGCGAGCGGGCTGGCGCAGCGCAAGCGGTGGCCGGAGCTGGCCGACGCGATCGCCGCGGCGCGCTCCGGGGACGGCGCGAAACTGGCCGCCTTCACCGACCCGCTGGTCGTCGACGACCGGCTCAACCCGACGCGCCTCGACGGTGGCATCGCCACCAAGTGCAACGACACCACGGTCCGGCTGTCCGCCGACCAGATCGACGCGATCAGCCGTGACCTGCGGGGCAGGCACCCGGTGTTCGGCGGGTTCGTCACCCAGCAGCTGGCGTGGTGCAGCCCGTGGCCGGTGCCGACGCAGGCGCTGCCGCCGCTGAGCAAGCCGGGCGTGCCGCCGGTGCTGCTGGTGAGCACCGCCGGGGACCCGGTGACCTCCGAGCAGGGCACCGCACGGGCCGCCGAACAACTGCCGAGCGGCGTCCGGATCGGCTGGCAGGGCGCCGGGCACGGCGCGGTGGGCGCGTCGACCTGCGTCAGCGAAAAAGTCCGGGACTTCCTGATCGACGCCAAAATCCCCAACAACGGCACCCTCTGCCCCACCTGACCCCCTCCCCGCGAGCACCCGAACCCCACACTCAGACACCCGAACCCCACACTCAGGCACCCGAGTTCCACACTCACGCGGCCGAGTTCCACGTTCAGGAAGCCGAGTTCCACGTTCGCGGGCTCGAGTCCTACATCCAGGCGGCCGAGTTCGACACTCAGGCAGCCGAACCCCGCGTTCACGAGCCCGGGTTCCACACTCAGGCACTCGAGCTCCACATTCGCGAGCTCGAGTCCCACGTTCAGGCAGCCGAGTTCCACACTCGGGCAGCTGAACTCCGCATTCGCGCTCACGAGTCCCACACTCGGGCGGGCCCGGATGTGGGATTCGGCCTCGCGAATGTCGAACTCGACTGCCCGGGTGTGGAAGTCAGCTGCCTGAAGGTGGGGCTCGGGCCCGCCAACGTGGGACTCGGCTGCTTACGGGTGATCCTCCGAGTCCGCGCACGCGGATCTACAAGCCCGCGAACGCGAGCCTCGGCTGCCGAATGGGGAGCTCGGCTGCCTGAGTGCGGGACTCAGCTTCCCGAACGTGGCACTCGGCTTCCTGAACGTGGAGTTCGGCTACCTGAGTGTTGAACTCGGCTGCCTGAGTGCAGGACTCGACTACTCGAGCGTGGAGTTCGGGCATCCGAACGTGGAACTCAGGCGTCTGAACGTGGAACTCGGCTGCCGAATGGGGAGCTCGGCTGCGGGAGCGTGGGACTCGCCTGTCTGAGCGTGGGGTTCGCCTGTCCGAACGTGGGGTTCAGCTGCCCGAATGTGGAGTTCGGGTGCCTGAGTGTGGAGTTCGGGTGCCTGAGTGTGGGACTCGCCTTCCTGAACGTGGGTTAGGGGGTGGGGAGGTGGAGGGTGGCGTGGACGGGGCGGTGGTCTGAGGCGACAGGGTCGGCGGGGATGCGGGTGGTGACCGGGGTGAGGGTGCTCAGGATGTAGTCCAGGCGCCGGTCCGGGTGGTCGGCGGGGAAGGTGAGGCCGTCGACGGAAGTGGGCGGGAGGCGCGCGAACAGCGGCTGCAGTTCCGCGGCCGACGGCTCCGCGTTCAGGTCGCCCGCGAGTACGCCCGGCCCCAGCAACCGCAGCATGTCCGCGACCTGCGTGGTCCGCACCGCCGGGTCCGGCCGGTGGTCCAGGTGCGTGACGTAGAACCGCAGCGCCCGGCCCCGCACGTCCAGTTCGGCTTCGGCGAAGCCCGGCATCGGGCCGAGCGGGGTGTCGTCCACTGTGGACAGGCGGGTGATGGCGTGGTTGACCGCGCGCCGGATCGGGAAGCGGCTCAGCACCGCGACGCCGTAGCGCCGCCGTTCGGCGCGGCCAGGCTCGGGGTCCTTGTCGTAGATGGGCGCGAAGAACACGTGCATCCCCGTGCGCCGCGCCAGGTCGGCGGCCTGGTCGGCGTACTCGCTGCGCGCCGCCCAGTGCACGTCGACCTCCTGCAGGCCGACCAGGTCCGCCTGCGAGTCGGTGATCACCCGTGCCGTGCGCGCCAGGTCGAGCCGCCCGTCCAGGCCGATGCCGGAGTGGATGTTGTAGGTGAGCACCCGCAGCGCGGCGCCCCCGGCGGCCGCGGCCGGTACCGCGGCCACCACCAGGAGGCACACCGTCAGCCACGCGACCGCCCGGCGCTTCACCGCGGCCGGTCCCGGTCCTTGCTCGGCTGCACGCGCTTCGGCTCGCCGGGCATCTTCGGGTAGTCCGGCGGGTACGGCATCTCCGCCTGCCCGGTGTCCCGCTCGTCGCGGTCGTACCACTCGAGCAGCGTCTCCAGGCCGAACGCTTCGCCGTCGATCCCGGCGTGCGCGTCCCCGTGCTCGGCCAGCCAGGACGGCACGGTCAGCACGTCGAACTCGTCCGGATCGGCCTCGGCGAGCTGGTCCCAGGTCAGCGGCGTGGACACGGTCGCCCGCGGGGTACCGCGCACCGACCACGACGAAGCCACCGTCCGGTCCCGCGCGGCCTGGTTGTAGTCGATGAACACCCGGTCGCCGCGTTCCTCCTTCCACCACGAGATGGTCGCGAGGCCGGGGATGCGGCGCTCCACCTCACGACCCAGCGCGATGACCGCGTGCCGCACGGCGATGAAGTCCCATTCGGGCCGGATCCGCACCAGTACGTGCACCCCGCGGCCGCCGGAGGTCTTCGGGTAGCCGGTCAGCCCGGCGTCGGCCAGCACCTCGCGCACGGTCCCCGCGACGCGGACGGCGTCGGCGAACCGCGCCCCCTCCGGCGGGTCGACGTCGATGCGCAACTCGTCCGGGTGGTCGACGTCGGGGCGGCGCACCGGCCACGGGTGGAAGTCGAAGGTGCCCAGGTTCGCCGCCCAGGCGAACACCGCGGGCTCGGTCGGGCAGACCTCCTCGGCGGTCCGGCCGGACGGGAAGGTGATCTTGACGCTCTGCAGCCAGTCCGGCGCGCCCTTGGGCACGCGCTTGGCGTAGAACAGCTCGCCGGTCACGCCGTCCGGGTAGCGCTTGAGCGTGGTCGGCCGCTCGCCGATCGCGCGCAGCAGCGGCTCACCGACGGCGAGGTAGTACTCCACCACCTGCCGCTTGGTGATGCCGCGCTCGGGGAAGTACACCTTGTCCGGGCTGGACACCCGTACCGTGCGGTCGCCGACCTGGTATTCGACTGGGTCACCGTGTTTGGCCACCCGACCAACCTAGCCGCGGATCGCTCTCCAGGACGGACATCTGCACCGCGTCGTGCCATTCGCCTTCCCAGAACAGGGCGTCGCGGAGCACCCCTTCCCGGACGAACCCGCATTTCTCGTACACCCGCTGCGCGCGCGGGTTGAAGTCGTAGACCTCCAGGCCGATGCGGTGCAGGCCGACCGTGTCCAGTCCGAACGCGACGATCAGCCTGGTCGCCTCGGTGCCGTACCCCTGGCCGAAGGCGTGCCCGCCCAGCGCGATCCGGAAGTCCATCGACCGGTTGTCCTCGTCGAGGTCCATCAGCACGACCTCGCCGAGGTAGACCCCGTCGGTGTTGCGGACGACCGCGTAATCCGCCCGATCGTGTGCCTCCGCCCGGCCCGCGAGGTAGCCGCGCACCTGCTCGCGGGTGAACACGGCGTGCGTGCCGGTCAGGCGCATGGTCTCCGGGTCGTGCAGCACGCCCCACACGCCGTCGAGGTGCGACTCGCCGAGCGGTCGCAGGGTCACCAGGTCCCCGGCCAGGTCCGGCTGGTCGCGGAGGGGTTCGGTGTCGATCACCGGGTCACTGGACCACATGCCGGTGCACCGGCGCACCCCGATTACCGTGGACGCCATGACCGGCCGCACCAAACTCCTCGTCGCGCTCGTGCTGTTCGCGGCGCTGGTGGTGGCCGCGCTCGTGGTCGACGTCCCGGCGCCGGCCGAGTTGCGGGCCTGGGCGACCGGGGCCGGCTGGGTCGCGCCGGTGCTGCTGCTCGGCGCGTACTCGGTGCTGACCGTGGCGCCCATCCCCCGCACCAGCTTCAACGTGGTCTCCGGCCTGCTGCTCGGCAACGTGCTCGGTATCGGCGTGGCGCTGCTCGCCACGGTGATCTCCGCCGCACTCGGGTTCGGCCTGGCCAGGCTGCTGGGCCGCGAGTGGGTCGCCGGGCACCTGGCGCGCGGCCGGGTCCGGGCGCTGGACGCGCGGCTGGCCGATGGCGGCGTGCTGGCGGTGGCGTCGCTGCGGCTGATCCCGTTCGTCCCGTTCGCCCCGATGAGCTGGGCCTGCGGCGTGCTGTCCGTCCGGTTCGGCCCCTACCTGGCGGGCACGGCGCTGGGCAGCCTGCCCGGAACGGTGCTGGTCGTGCTGGTGGGTGACGCCCTCACCGGCACCACACACCCGGCACTGTTGGCTGGCTTCGCGGGGTTCGCGCTCATCGGCGCGGCCGGGCTGTACCGCGTGATCCGGCGCACGAATCCGGAATCCATCGCACCCGACGCCGCGGTGTCGTGACAGCTCCGTCAACCGCGCCCGCTACACTCGATCGGGTGCGCTGAGCGGTTGCTCGCGCCGAACCAGCCACCATGCGGGACCGTCTTGACGAGGAGTAGTTGCCATCGACACCGGTCAGCTGATCGCAGGGCACTACCGCCTGGTCGAGCACATTGGCAGCGGCGCCATGGGGGTCGTGTGGCGGGCGATCGACGAGCGCCTGGAGCGTTCCGTCGCGGTCAAGCAGATCCTCGCCCAGCCCGGCCTGTCCGAGGCCGAGCGGATCAACAGCCGCCAGCGCGCCATGCGCGAAGCCAAGAACGCGGCCCGCTTCCAGCACCCGAACGCCATCGTGGTCTTCGACATCGCCCAGCACGACGGCGATCCCTGCCTGATCATGGAGTACCTGCCCTCGCGCAGCCTGGCCGCGGTGCTGGCGGAGAACCCGACGCTGCCGCTGCCCCAGGTGGCGCGGATCGGCGAGCAGGTGGCCGCGGCGCTGGTGGCCGCGCACCGGGCGGGCATCGTGCACCGCGACGTCAAGCCCGGCAACATCCTGATCGACGACGGCGGCACCACGAAGATCACCGACTTCGGCATCTCCCGCGCCGCCGGTGACCTCACGCTCACCCAGACCGGGCTGATCGGCGGCACGCCCGCCTACCTGGCGCCCGAGCTGGCGCGCGGCGCCGACCCGTCGCCCGGTTCGGATGTGTTCGCGCTCGGCGCCACGCTGTACCACGCGCTGGAGGGCGTCGCGCCCTACGGCAACTCCACGAACCAGCTCGCGCTGCTCTACAAGGCGGCCAACGGCAAGGTCGAGCCGCCGCGCAAGTCCGGCGCGGCCACCGCGCTGCTGATGAGCATGCTGCAGGTCGAGCCCGGTGAGCGGCCGACCATGCCGGAGACCCGCGAGCGGCTCGCCGCGCTGGCCAGGGGCGAGGGTGACTCGCAGGCCGCGACCACCGTCTCCCCCGCGCTCGGTGCCACCGGTGGCGGCCGCCAGCCGATGACCCCCGCCGGGGGCGACCCGGTGTCGCGCACCCCGTGGGCCAGGAACGACAAGACCTCGGCCGCGCCGGCCGCCGCCGCGGTGGCCGCCGCGCCGAAGCCGGTCAACCCGACCTCGTCCTTCCCGCCGCAGAGACCGGCACCGGCGGCGGCCCAGCAGCAGACGAAGGCCGTTCCGGCGGCGGCCCCGGTCCCGCCACCCGCGCTGAGTTCCGGACGCACCCCGGCCCAGCAGTCCGAGGCCAAGCGCAAGGCGCTCATGCTCAGCGCCGGCGGTGTCGCGGTGCTGGTCGTGGCGGCGGTCGTGTTCATCGTGCTGTCCAACGGCGGTGACAACGACCCCGGGACCAACGCGCAGGCCAACACGCCCACGGCCGTCAGCCAGCAGCCGCCCGCGCCCGAGTCCTCGGCACCGCCCAGCTCGGCCAAGCCGTCGCAGCAGCAGAACACCACCAGCTCCGGCAAGGTGGAGTGGGGTCCGGCGGGCCAGCAGGTGATCGCCTTCTACAACCTGCCCGGTGGGGCGGCCTCCTCCTGGGCCATGCTCACCCCGGCCGGGCAGGCCGACTACGGCAGTGCCGCCGCCTTCGAGCAGTACTGGTCGCAGTACAAGTCGGTCAGCTCCAAGGGCGCCACCGCCTACAAGCGGGAGAACAACCCGGACGGCTCGGTCGACATCAAGGTCACGGTGAGCCACAACGGCGGCTCGACCGAGAAGATCGTGCGGGTGATCGCGGTGAACGGCCAGCTCCTCCTCGACACCAACACCAAGCTCGACGGCGGCGCCCCGGCCTGATGGCCGGGTACACCTAGACGCTCAGCCGGGGAAGCAGACCCGGCGCGCGTTCTCCTCGGCGACCCCTGCCGCGCAACCGTCCACCCTGGTCCACGACCCGTGGCAAAGGTGATCGACCAGCGGAAATTCGGTGTCCATCCGTCCTCTCTCGACCGGATAGCCGACGACAAAGTTGATCGTTCACGCGAGACTGGTGCCCTGTCCAGACCACGGTGAAGGGGTATGAGGGATGGACCAGCACGACCGCGAGGCGCGGGCCGAGCAGGCGCGCGGGATCGCCGCCGACCTCGGTGAACGGGGGATCACCGCGATCGCGGTGACCTGGGTGGACACCAGCGGCGTCACCCGGGTCAAGACCGTGCCCACCGCCCGGCTGGGGCACGCGGCCGCCTGGGGCATCGGGGCGTCCCCGCTCTTCGACGTCTACCTGGTCGACGACTCCGCGGTGACCGGCCGCTTCGCCGGCGGACCGGCCGGTGACCTGCGGCTGCACCTCGATCTGGACCGCCTCACCGCGCTGGCCGCCCAGCCCGGCTGGGCCTGGGCCCCGGCCGACCGCTACCAGCAGGACGGCACGCCGCACCCGGGCGATCCGCGCCTGCTCGCCCGGCAGGCGGTGACCCGGCTGGCCGGCACCGGGCTGACCGCGCAGGTCGCCTTCGAGGTCGAATGGTGCGTCTCCCGCGGCGACGGCGACGAGTTCGTCCCGGCCAGTTCGGGGCCCGCCTACGGCATGGCCAGGCTCACCGAACTGCCCGACTACCTGCGCGGGGTGCTGGAAGCACTGAGCGCGCAGGGCATCGCCGTCGAGCAGTTGCACCCCGAGCACGCCGTCGGCCAGTTCGAGGTGTCCGTGGCGGCCACCGATCCGGTCGGCGCGGCCGATCTGCTGGTGCTGGTGCGGGAGACCATCCGCGCGGTCGGCCACCGGCACGGCCTGCGCACCACCTTCGCGCCGAAGGTGGTGGCCGGTGGGGTCGGCAACGGCGGGCACGTGCACCTGAGCCTGTGGCGCGACGGGACCAACCTGATGTCCGACGGCGACGGCTGGCACGGGCTCACCGAGCTGGCCGAGGCCTTCGGCGGCGGCATCCTCGACCGGCTGCCCGGCCTGCTCGCCATCGGCGCGCCCTCGGTCGCCAGCTACCTGCGGCTGGTGCCCTCGCGCTGGGCCGGCCCGTACCGGTGCTGGGGCTGGGAGAACCGCGAAGCCGCGCTGCGGCTGGTCTCCGGGGAGGCCGGGCACGGCCAGCGCGCGGCGAACCTCGAGGTCAAGTGCTTCGACGGGGCCGCGAACCCGTACCTGGTGGTGGCCGGGCTGCTCGCCGCGGGCACGGCCGGGATCGCCGAGCAGGCGGCGCTGCCCGAGCCGATCCAGGTCGATCCGGCCTCCCTGCCGGAGGGCACCGTGCAGCGCCTCCCGACCAGTCTCGGCGAGGCCGCCACGGCGTTCGAGGCGGACCCCGCGCTGCGCAAGGCCTTCGGTGAGGAACTGGTGGACACCGTGCTCACCGTGCGTCGTGGTGAGATCGCGTTGTTCGACGGCCTGTCGGCGGAAGAAGTCGTGGCCCGCACCCGATGGCGCTACTGACGCGATACCGTGAAGGCATGGCCGCTGCCAAGGACCGGTCGGACGACGAGCCGAACCCCCGGTTCCACGAAGACCTCGTCGGACTGGACCCGGCGGACCCGGAAGCCCAGGAGTTCGCCCGCCACCTCGACCGGATCGAGCGCTGCGGGCCCGCTTTCACCGTGGAGGCCTCGCTCGACGGCGTGGCCGACTTCGCCGACTCCAGCCACCGCGCCGGCGGTTTGCGCTGGTGGACCGCGGTCGCGGTGGTGAGCTTGATCCTGATCGGCGTGATCGTCGCCTCCTGGGACATCGTGCTGCGCACGCTGGCCTGGCTCGCCGAGTAACGTGGACGACGTGAAAGGTATGAAGCCCGTCGTCGGCGCCACTCCCCGCGTGGTGAAGTCCGAGCAGGAGTGGCGGGAGCAGCTCGGCCCGGAGGAGTACGCGGTGCTCCGCGAGGCCGGTACCGAACGCCCGTTCACCGGCGAGTACACCGACACCCAGAGCACCGGCGTCTACGAGTGCCGCGCCTGCGGTGCCGAGCTGTTCCGCAGCGACACCAAGTTCGAAAGCCACTGCGGCTGGCCGTCGTTCTACGACCCCGCCGACTCCGACGCGGTCCTGCTCCGCGAGGACCGCACCATGGGCATGGTCCGCATCGAGGTGCTGTGCGGGTCGTGCCACAGCCACCTCGGGCACGTGTTCGAGGGCGAGGGCTACGACACGCCGACCGACCAGAGGTACTGCATCAACTCGATCTCGCTGAAACTGGTGCCCAAGCCGTAACCCGTTCCGGGGACAGGCCCCTCACCCGCCCGATACCGTGGTGATCACGCTTCGGGTGGGGAGGGGAGCGCCGATGGGTGACCCGTGGGGACTGTCCGGTCCCGCTTTCCTCGGCATCTACGCCGGGTGCCTGCTGGTGCCCATCGCCGTGCTGGTGGCCGGGCTGATCCGGAGCCACTCGCCCGGCGGCAAGGCGTGGCGAGGGCCGCTCGACCTCCACCAGGCCGCCTTCCTGCGCGGAGGTCCGCGCCGCGCCGGTGAGGTGGTGCTGGCCGGGCTGCTCGAACGCGGGCTGCTGCGGGCCGACTCCTCCGGCACCCTGCACCACACCGGCGGTTCGGGGACGAACCAGCTGGAACGGCACATGATCGCGAGCGTCACCGGCGCGGCCGGGCGGTCCGCCAGGGCGCTGGTCAACAACGTCTGCGACTCCGGGGCCATGCGTGCCCTCCGGGACGACCTGATCGCCAAGGGCCTGCTGGTCGACGAGAAGCGCCGGCGCAAGGTGTGCGTCACCGCGCTCGCGCTGTTCTGCGCGGTGCTGGCATTCGGCCTGGCCCGGTTCGCCGTCGGGGTGGCGGGCGACTTCCCGGTCGGGTACCTGACGCTCATGCTCGGAGCGGCCATCGGCGGCGTCATCACCACGTCGATACTGATGACGCGTGGCGAGCACCAGGCCACGAAGCAAGGCGCGCGAGCACGACCCGTGGGATTCCCCGGCGCGGCGGGACTCGTGGCCCAGTACGGTCTTTCCGCGTACCCGGACCGCGAGATCCGCACCGCCCTGCTGTTCGGCATGTCCCCGCCCCCGCGATCCCGGCGGCGGAATTCGTCGTACGGCGGTTACGCCGGTGGTGCCGCGGTGGGTGGTTGCTCCTCGGCGGGCGGCAGCGGATGCTCGTCCTCCTCGGGTGGCAGCAGTTGCGGAGGCGGCGGCGGGGGCGGCTGCGGTGGTGGTGGCGGAGGAGGTTGAGATGGACGAAACCTGGGGCCTGACCGGATCCGGTTTTCTCGGGCTGTACCTGGCGTTGCTGGTGGCGCCCGGCCTGCTGGGCGTACTGGTCACGCTCGGCTTCCGGCAGGTGCGCCGGTTCCGCTCCGCAGCGGACGATTCGCCGTTGCCGAGCGACTACCACGTGGCCTACCTCGCGCGCGGGCCGCTGCGCGCGGTCGAAACGGCCATCGCGGCGCTGGTCGACCGCGGCAGCCTGCGTGCCGAATCCGCGGGACGCCTGTCGTCGATCGGCGGCGAACCGGAGGACGACCTCGAGCGGGTCATCTTCGAGACCGGCTACCTCGGCACCACCGCGAACGACGCGGCGGTCGCCGCGCTGAAGTCGCCGGAGCTCACGGAAATCCGCCGCGATCTCGAACTGCGGCGCCTGATCGAGCCGGAACTGCCCACGCACGTGATCTGGCTGGGCGTGACCGTGTTCTACGGTCTGGTCACCCTCTTCGGCCTGGTGCGGTGGTTCGCGGTGGTCACCACGAGCACGCCGATCGGCTTCCTCAGCTTCCTGATCTTCGTCGCGGCCGGGGCCACCGCCGCCGCGCTGGCCCCCGCCCGGCGGCGGCCGAGGCTGCGCCGGACCGCGCTGGGCAAGCAGGTGCTGCGCGCGTCCCGGCAGACGCTGACCGGGGCCACGCGCGAGGTCGCGCTGAACGGTGGCCTGGCCGCCTATCCCGATCCGGAGATCTCCCCGGCGCTGGAGTTGAAGTTCAACCGCTCGCGCCGGCGTCACCCGGGGACCAGCAGCGCCGGCGTGATCGCCGGAACGCTGCTCGCCGGTGCCCTCATCAACGGAGCGCCGGGCGAGGCCGGGGACGGCGGTGGCTGCGGTTCGGGCTGCGGCGGTGGGTGTGGCGGGGGCGGCGGAGGCGGCGGCTGAAGCCGGTGAAATTACGGCCCTGCGCCCGGGGTGCGGTGGCTTAGTCTCCGGTCAGGTTCGATCCTTGGGAGGCCGAATGTCAGAGGAACCCTGGGGCATCTCGGGTCCGGTGTTCATCGGGCTGTACATATGCCTGCTGGTCGCGCCCCTGGTGGTCGCGGTGCTGGGCCGGATCGCGCTCAGCGCCGCCGGGAGCCGCGGGGCGGGCCCGTACCGGCCGGGGAACGTCTACGAGGTGGCTTATCTGGCCGGCGGAGCCGACCGGGTAACCGAGACCGCGGTGGCGTCGCTGCTCGAACGCGGCACGTTCCGCGCGGACAGCACCGGTCAGGTCCACGGCGCCGGTGCCGCGCCCGATGATGCGGTGGAACGGGCCGTGCACCACATCGTGCAGCGCCGGGGCAGTGTGAAGATGCCCGATCTGCGCAAGGAGATGCGCTCGGCGGAGATCGTGCGCGGGATGGAACAGCACCTGGCGCGTGCCGGGCTGATCCGGCCCGTGCGGGGCCGGGCCCGGCTGCGCCGCTTGGTCCACCTGCTCTACCTGGCCGTGCTGGTGCTCGGGGTGGCCCGCCTGGTGAACGGCATCTCGCTGGACCGGCCGGTCGGTGTGCTGATCTTCCTGGTGATCCTGGCCGCGGTGGCGACCTTGATCGCGACCGCGGTGGCTCGCTCGGTGCCGCGCGGCCTGCCGACGGCACAGGGTTCGGTGCAACTGGTCAGCGCCCGGAACTGGCAGTCGCGACAGCAGGCCGAGTCGGCCGGTGACGCGCCCCAACGCGGTTCGTCGGCGTTGCCGGTGCTCGCCGGTGCCGCGGGCGCGGTCGCGCTGGGCGGCATGATGATGTACCCGGACGAAGAGATGCGGACCGCGCTCGCGGCCCCGAGTTCGGGCGGCTCGTCCGGCGGTGACGGTGGCGGCGGTTCCTCCTGCGGTGGCGGGGGCGGCTGCGGTGGGTGCGGGGGTTGTGGTGGCTGAGCTGCCCCGGTTCGGGGTCGGCATCGGCTGGCGGCCCGAACTGGACCTCTCGGTACCGCGCCTGCCCGGCGTCGACTGGGTCGAGGTGGTCGCGGAGAACCTGCGGCCCGACGCACTGCCCGCGTCGCTGACCGCGCTGCGCGATCGCGGTATGCCGGTGCTTCCGCACGCGGTGTCGCTTTCCCTGGGTGGTGCCGAGGAACTGGACACCACGCGCGTCGAGCACCTGGCCGAGCTGGCCGACGCGCTCGGCGCGCCGGTGGCGAGCGACCACGTGTGCTTCGTGCGCGCGGGCGGGCTGGACGCCGGGCACCTCATCCCGCTCCCCCGCACCCGCGAGGCACTGGACGTGCTGGTGGACAACGTGAAGCTGGCGCAGTCGATCCTCGGCGTGCCGTTCGCGCTGGAGAACATCGCCGCGTTGCTGGAGTGGCCCGATCCCGAGCTGAGCGAGGCGCGGTTCCTGACCGAGCTCACCGAGCGCACCGGCTGCCTGCTGATCGTGGACGTGGCCAACCTGTACGCCAACGCGCGGAACCTCGGCAGCGATCCGGTGTCCTTTTTGGACGAGATTCCGCTGGAGCGGCTGGCCTACGTGCACGTGGCCGGCGGCGAGGAGCACCACGGCGTCTACCACGACACGCACGCGCACGCGGTGCCGCCGCAGGTGCTCGACCTGCTCGGCGAGCTGCGCTCCCGCGTGGACCCGCCGGGTGTGCTGCTGGAACGGGACGACGCCTACCCCACCGACGCCGAACTGGCCGCCGAACTGGCGGCGATCCGGGCGGTGGTCGAGGCGTGAGCCGGAAGGATCTGGCCGCGCGGCAGGCGGAACTGATGCGGGCCCTGCTCGCCGGGGGCACGCCACCGGCCGGGTTCGACCCGGGCCGGATCGGCGTCGAAGTCCGGGCGCTGCGGTCGAAGCGCCGCCGGGTCGTCGCTTACCTCCGGCCCGAGTTGCCGCAGGAACTGGGCGATCGGTTCGTGCCGTTGTTCGACGAGTACGCGGCCGGGCACCCGCGCGCGGAGGGCGTGCGGATGCGGCAGGACGCGGAGGACTTCGCCGCCTGGCTCGTCGCCAGGGGCGAGCTGAAGCGGCCCCGGCGCCGGTGGTGGTCACCAGGACGGGCGATCGGTTCCCGGTAGCCGGGTCCCTTCCGTCCACTGTGGAGCAGCACCGGGCACCGGCACGTAGGTGAGTTCGCCGTACGGGCTGGGCAGCTTCGCCAGCAGGTCGTCGGCCTCGTAGCCGGTGGTGGTGTCCTCCCGGCGGCCCAGCGACTCCAGCCACTCGGCGGTGTGCGCCAGCGCCACCTGACCGCGCCAGCCACCGCCGTCGGCGGCCGCGCGGCGCAGCGCGGTCATCACCGTCGCGGCGGCCAGCCAGCCGGTGGCGTGGTCGAGCGCCTGCGCGGGCAGCGGCCGGGGCTGATCGAGCCCGGCGTGCGCGGCGATGCCACTGGCCATCTGCACCAGGCTGTCGAAGCCGCGCCGGGTGCGCCAGGGTCCGTGCGGGCCGTAGGCGGAGAGGTCGAGAATGATCAGCCCGGGGAATTCGTCGGCCAGCTCCTCGGGTGAGAAACCCCAGCGGGCCAGTCCTCCCGGCCGGAACGACTGGACGAACACGTCGGCCTTGGCCAGCAGCTTGCGCAGGCGGGCCCGTCCGGCGTCCTGGGTGAGATCGGTGAAGGCGGACCGCTTGCCCAGTCCGGTGTCGATCCACAGCGGATCGAGCCGGGGCAGGTGCGCCGCGCCGATGTGGAGCACGTCGGCACCGTGGGCGGCGAGCACCCGGCCGGCCACCGGACCGGCGATGACGTGGGTCAGTTCGAGCACGCGCACCCCGCCGAGCGGCCGCTGCGACTCGAAGAGCCGCTTGGGCGGGGCGTCGCCGGTCTGGCGCAGGTCGACCAGCGGCTGCCCGGCGACCGCCTCGCCCTGCGGGTGGCTGAGCCAGTCCTCACGGGTGCGCATCAACGCGGCGGCGCCCCCGGCGGCGATCACCGCCTCCTGCACCTCGCGAGCCCGGCGCTTGGCGACGGCCTCGGTGACGGCTTCGCGGGTGGCGGCGGTGCCGAGCCCCCAGCAGACGGCGGAGACGTGACGGGGGTGGTTGCAGTGGAGGCGGACCCAGCCGTCGGTGGCGAGGTAGTCGCCGGACAGCGGTGCCCAGAGCTCGCCCGGCACCCGGCCGTCGACGCGCAGGTGGCGCTCACTGTGGAAGGCCGCCGCCGCGTGCCGCATGTCCACTTCCACCGGCGGGGCTTCGATCCCCCGGAAGCGGAGCAATTCGGCAGCGGCGTGCGTGGCGACCCCGATGCTCGCCGCCGCGGCCGCCGCCACCCGGAACGGCCCGGGCAACACGGACTCCTGCCCGGTCACCCCGATCGCCCCGGACGGCAGGGTTTCCCCGGTGACCTGCCGCCACACCGCGGCGATCTCTGCTTCGATCACTGTCCCTCAGTCGGTCTCGGGCCGTTGCTGCTCACGCAACAGCTCGATGATCTGGTCGAGCTGCCCCGACTGCCCGTCGAGCCGGGCGTCCATACCGCCGAGCTGGGCGTCCATGCCACCGAGTCGGGCGTCCATACCGCCGAGCTGGGCGTCCATGCCACCGAGTCGGGCGTCCATGCCACCGAGTCGGGCGTCCATACCGCCGAGCTGGGCGTCGATCCGGTCGAACCGGGTTTCGTGCGTCGCGAGGATTTCTGTGTGCGCCTGTAGCGTGGCCTGCACATCACGTAGCTGGCTGCCGTGGTCGCCCTGCGTCTTCAGCATTGACGACACCTTCGTGTCGATGACATCGACACGCTTGTTCGTCTCGGTCGCGAGGTTGTACAGCGCCTCGATGTCCTGGTCGTGCTGTCTCTGCTTGCGGTTGAATTCGGGAAAAGACATGCGAGCACCCTACCCGTTCCTCGATCGAGTGGCCTAGGCCACCCTGACTACGGCAGGTTGAGGACCAGTTCGGCGGGCGGCACGCGGGTGCCGGTGTAGAAGGGGATCTCCTCCCGCACGTGCAGCCGGGCTTCGGTGCCGCGCAGGTGACGCATCAGGTCGACGATCCGGTGCAGTTCGTCCGCTTCGAAGGCGAGGATCCATTCGTAGTCGCCCAGTGCGAACGACGCGACGGTGTTCGCGCGCACGTCCGGGTAATCCCGCGCCTCCTTGCCGTGGTCGGCGAGCATCTTGCGGCGCTCCTCGTCCGGCAGCAGGTACCACTCGTACGACCGCACGAACGGGTACACGCAGATGTACTTCCGCGGGTCCTCCCCGGCCAGGAACGCCGGGATGTGGCTCCGGTTGAACTCCGCGGGCCGGTGCAGCGCGACCTGGCTCCACACCGGCACCGAAGCCCGGCCCAGCGGGGTCCGCCGGAACCCGGTGTAGGCCGCCTGGACCTGCTCGATCTCCTCGGCGTGCCACCAGATCATGAAGTCGGCGTCGGCGCGCAGGCCGGCGACGTCGTACACCCCGCGCACCACCACGCCCTTGCTCTCGAGACCGTCGAGGAACTCGGTGGTCTCGCGCGCGGCGGGGCCGCGGTCCTCGGGCAGCCGGCCCGGTTCGGCCCGGAACACCGACCATGCGGTGTAGCGAATGGTGTCGTTGAGCTCGTTGTAGTTCAGCCGCGCCATGCGTCCATCTTCGCAAACTCCGCGAGCCTGGTGGCGGCGGCGTCCGCGGTGGCCACGCAGGCGGGGATGCCGACGCCGTGCAGCGTGGCGCCCGCCACGTCCAGGCCGGGCACCTCGGCCACGGCCCGGCCGATCGCTTCGACCACTTCGGTGTGCCCGGCGCCGTACTGCGGCAGGCCACCGCCCCAGCGTGTGACCACGGTGTCGACCGGCTCGGCCCGCACCCCGGTCAGTTCGGCGAGGTCGTCGAGCACCAGCCGCACGAGTTCGTCGTCGTCGGCGTGCAGCGCGCCCGGCTCACCGAACCGGCCGACCGAGCCGCGCAGCAGCACCGGCGCCGCCTCGCCGGTGTGGTGCGCCCACTTCCGGGCCGAGAAGGTGAACGCCTTGACCGCGAACGGCCTGCCGTCGTCACGCTGTTCCGACGCCCCGACCAGCACCCCGGAGGCGTCCGGCAGTTCGGTGCCCGGCGGCAGCGCCAGCCCGATCACCGCCATCGAGGCCAGTTCCACCCGCGCGAAGGCCGCCGACGCCGCCGGAGCGACCTCGGCCAGCAACCGCCGGGCCGCGGGGGCGGGCACGGCGAGCAGCACCGCGTCGAAGTCCACAGTGGACTCCTCGGGTGCGTGGGCGGCCGCGGCGGCACCGACGACCAGGCGCCAGCCGCCGTCCCGGCGGTGCAGCTCGCGAACGGTGGTCCCGGTGCGGATCTCGGCGCCGGAAGCCACGGCAAGCCGCTCGACCAGGGCACCGAGCCCGCCGCGGAGCGTGCCGAACACCGGAGCGCTGCTCGGGGAAGCGGGCACCAGCGACGCGGCCGCCTCGGTCAGCGAAGTGGCACCGCGGTCGAGCGCACCGGCCAGCCCGGGCATGGTGGCCCGCAGGCCGAGCCCGTCCGCTCCCCCGGCGTAGACCCCGCCGAGCAGCGGGTCGACCAGGCGATCCACCAGCTCGTCGCCGAACCGCGAGCGCAGCAACCCGCCGAGCGGCACATCCGTCGACGGCAGGTCGACCGGCGGCAGCGCGGCCTCGGCGGCGACCAGAGCGAGCCCGTCCGGGGACAGCACCCCGGCCACCGCGTCGGCACTGGCGGGCACCCCCATGACCGTGCCGGGTGGCAGCTGACGGGCCTGCGCACCGGCCCGCACGGTCGCCCGCGCGCCGGTCGGGTGCACCAGCTCTTCGTCCAGGCCCAGCTCCCGTACCAGGGCGATGGCCTCCGGACGGCGAGCGAGGAAGGCTTCGGCACCGAGGTCGAACGGCCGTCCCGCCAGCGTGCCGGTGCGCAGCTTGCCGCCGGTCGTGCCGGTCGACTCGAAGACGGTCAGCTCGGCGTCCGTGCCCAGCAGGCGGCGCAGCCGGTAGGCAGCGACCAGGCCGGAGACACCGCCCCCGACCACCGCGATCCTGGTGACCACGGGCTACAGCGAGTGCACGAGTTCGACGACCCGGGTGATCACCTCGGGGTCGGTGTCCGGCAGCACCCCGTGGCCGAGGTTGAAGATGTGCCCGGCGGCGGCGCGGCCCTCCTCGGCGATCCGGCGGACCTCCGCTTCGAGCACCGGCCACGACCCGAACAGCAGCGCCGGGTCCAGGTTGCCCTGCACCACCGGCGCGGACCCGGGCTTCGTGGCGGTCAGCCTGCGGACGGCCTCGTCCAGCGGCACGCGCCAGTCGACCCCGACCACGTCGGGTCCGGCGTCACGCATGTCGGAGAGCAGTTCGCCGGTGCCGACACCGAAGTGGATGCGCGGAACACCCGCGTCCGCCACCCCGGCGAACACCTTGGCCGAGTGCGGCAGCACGAACTCGCGGTAGTCACGCGCCGAGAGCGCGCCCGCCCAGGAGTCGAACAGCTGGATCGCGTCGACCCCGGCGGCGATCTGCACGCGCAGGAAGCCGAGCGCGATGTCGGCGAGCTTGCCGGCCAGCGCGTGCCACAGCTCCGGCTCGGAGTGCATCAGCGCCTTGGTGCGCTCGTGGTTGCGGCTCGGCCCGCCCTCGATCAGGTAGGAGGCGAGCGTGAACGGCGCACCGGCGAAGCCGATCAGCGGCGTGTCCCCGAGCCGCTGGACCAGCAGGCGGACGCCCTCGGCCACCGGGACCACCTGCTCGGGGTCCAGTGCGGGCAGCGCGGCCACCGCGGCGGCGTCGCGCACCGGGGAGGCGACCACCGGGCCGGTGCCCGCGACGATGTCGATGTCCACCCCGGCCGCCTTGAGCGGCACCACGATGTCGCTGAAGAGGATCGCCGCGTCCACCCCGTGCCGGCGCACCGGCTGCAGGGTGATCTCGGCGAGCATCTCGGGGTCGAAGCAGGCGTCGAGCATCGCGGTGCCCGCGCGCAGTTCGCGGTACTCGGGCAGGGAACGCCCGGCCTGGCGCATGAACCACACCGGCAGACGGCTGGGGCGCTCACCCCGCGCGGCCAGCAGGAACGGGGCATCGGGCAGCGCGCGGCGCGAGGTGGCGTTCGTGGGCGCTGAGGTAGGAGAAGACATCGGATACATCGTGCCACGCACGAGGTCAGGGCCGATTTCCAGGCACCTGACGGCGCGTCCGCCAGCTCAGCGGGCACTTTCCGGCTTACAGTCCAGAGCGTGACCGCGATGACGCATGCGCCCGACCTCTTCCGTGAGGCGGTCGCTGCATTGGACTCCGTGCGCCCCCGTCCGGAGGTGGTCCTCGAGCCGATGCGCGCCCCGCGGCGGCTGGCACCCTGGGCGTACGCGCTCAGCTGCGAGGTCACCGGCCCGGCCGATGTGCTGGCGTCGGGCAGATTGGTGCTGCTGCACGACCCCGACGGCCAGGAGGGCTGGAACGGGGTGCTGCGCATGGTCGTCTACGTCCGGGCCGAGCTCGACCGCGAACTGGCCACGGACCCGTTCCTGCCGGCCGTGGGCTGGTCGTGGCTGACCGACGCGCTGGAGCACACCGCCGCCGCGTACACCTCGCTCGGCGGCACGGTCACCGAAACCTCGTCGGCCCGCTTCGGCGACATCGCCGGTCCCACGCGCACCGATGACCTGGAACTACGGGCTTCCTGGACCCCGGAGGACGCGGAACTGCGCTCGCACGGCGAGGCCTTCGTCCAGCTCATGGCCAGCGTCGTCGGCCTGCCGCCGGTGGGTGTGTCCCTGTTCGAGCAGCGGTCCAGCTCGGGTTAGGGCTGGCGCGGAGCGCTCCGTTGAGGGTGGCGGTGGGCGACGGGAGGGCTCAGTAATTACGCCATTCGTCCTTGGCGTACTCCAGCACTCGCGGCTGCATCAACGAGGACGAAGGCACGTTGGGAATCCGCCGCCGGTCCACCGGGAAGATCCCGGCCGCGCGCAATGAATCGTTGTCCAAAGAGCGCAGTGCCGGGGCGGTCGGGGAAAGCCGCAGTGGGGGTTCGGTGTCCGCGGTCGCCAGGTGGAAACCCCAGTCGCCGAAGCTCGGTACGGATGTGTAATAAGGCACCGTCCGCAAGCCGACCCCGCGCAGCGAAGACTCGACGCACCAGTAGGAACGCGGCGCGAAGTACGGCGAACCGGCTTGCACCACCAGTCGTCCGCCGTCGGCCAGTGATCGCCGGACCAGCGCGTAGAACTCCACCGAGTAGAGCTTCGCCGTCGCGGTGGAGTCGGGATCGGGCATGTCGACGATGACCGCGTCGAACTGGGGGACGTTGCCGCGCAGCCAGGTGAACGCGTCGGCGGTGATCACCTGCACGCGCGGGTCGTTGAACGCGTCCTGGTTCAGCGCCAGCAGATCTGGCTGGGAACGGGCCAGCCGCACCACTTCCGGGTCCAGTTCGACCAGCGTCACCTGCCGGACGTCCGGATAACGCAGGACTTCACGCAGGCCGAGGCCGTCCCCGCCGCCGAGGATGAGCACGCGTTCGTGCGGCCCGGACAGCACCGGGTGCACCAGCGCCTCGTGGTAGCGGTACTCGTCGACCGAGCTGAACTGCAGGTCGCCGTTGAGGTAGAAGCGGACGTCGGCCGGTCCGCCGAGGTTGACCGACTCGGTGAGCACGATCTCCTGGTACGGCGTGCGCTCGGCGTGCACCACCGGGTCGGCGTAGAGCGCTTGGCGCGCGGAGAGTTCGAACTGCCCGGCGAAGGCGAAGGTGGCGGCGAGCAGCACGGTCACGCCGACCGCCGCCGCCGAGAGCACCACCCGCGTGCGCCGCCGCAACCGCTTGCGGAACACGGTCAGCACCAGGCCCAGCCCGGCGATCGCGTTCACCGCGCCGACCAGCAGCGCGCCGCGGACCTGGCCGAACACCGGCAGCAGCACGAACGGGAAGGCCAGCCCGCCGAGCAGCGCGCCGACGTAGTCCGCGGCGAACAGGTCGGCCACCGCGGAACCCGCGTCCTGCCGCCGGATCCGCTGCAGCAGCACCATCAGCAGCGGGATCTCCGCGCCGATCAGCATGCCGAGCAGCAGCGCGATCACCACCAGCGCGGGCACGTACAGGCTGAGCCAGGCGTAGGCGGCGTAGAGCAGGAGCACGCTGAGGCCGCCGAGCAGGGCGAGCGCGATCTCGATCCCGGCGAAGGCGGCCTCGGCGCGACGCTGGAGCGGCTTGGCCAGCAACGCGCCGACGCCCATCGCGAACACCATCACCGACAGCACGATCGACGCCTGGCCGACGGTGTCGCCGATCAGGTAGCTGCCGAGCGCGACCAGCGCCAGCTCGTAGACCAGGCCGCAGGCCGCGCAGACGAACACGGCGAGCAGGACCGCGGCCCTGGCCAGCCGGGTGCGGGGCGCTTCGGTACTCGTCCCGGTGGCGGCGTCCGTTCCGGTGGCGGTCACGTGATGGCGGCCGCGATGATCGCGCTCACCGCGACGTGCACCGAGGCCGAGACCCACACCGCCGGGTGCGGCTCGGGCCGGGCCAGGATCTCGCCGAGCTTGCCGGGCGTGGCCAGGTCGAGCAGCACGAACGCCACCGACATCAGCGCGAGCCCGGCCAGGCCGAAGACCACGGTGGACATCAGCCCGGTGACCAGGTCGGTGTCACTGGTGACGATCGCCGTGGTGACGATGACGCCGACGCCGAGCAGCCCGGACGCCAGCAGCACCGAAGCGTTGCGGTTGCCCTGCACCCAGATCAGCTCGCGGAGCTTGCCCGGCGTGGCGAGGTCCACCAGGACGAAGCCGAGGGCCATCAGGACGGTGCCGACCGCGCCGTAGGCCAGCGTGGCCAGCAGGCCGAGAACGAGTTCGGACATGGTCGCCTTTCAGTTCGAAGGTGGGTTCGGTGGTGGCTCAGCGACCGGCGGGCGGCGGCTGGTGCGGCGGATACGGCGGCGGCTGGTGCCCAGGCCACGGCTGCTGCGGATACTGCGGACCGCCCTGCTGCGGAGGCCACGGCGGTGCTTGCCCGGGCTGCTGCGGGAACCCGCCGCTGTGTTGAGGCGGCCCGCCTTGCTGCGGCGTCTGCCCGGTCTGCTGTGGGAATCCGCCGCCGGGCTGAGACGGCCCGCCTTGCTGCGCTGGATACTGCGACTGCCCAGACTGCTGCGGCGCCTGCCCAGACTGCTGCGGAAACCCGCCGCTCTGCTGCGCCGGGTACTGCGGCGGCGCCTGCCCGGACTGTGGTTGGCCGGGGGCGGGTGTCCGCGGTCCCGTCGGCGATGGCCCGGTCGCGTCCTTCTTCTTCGCCCGTGCCCTCATCCAGAAACCCACCAGGACGCAGAGCAGAATCCCGGCACCGAGACCCGACAACGTCAGCGTCGTGCTCAACGGGAAGTCCGAACTACCCGCCCGGCCGAGCGGCTTCGGCACCGGGCGGTCCGCCGGTGGTGGCGTCGGCACCGCCTCCAGGCCGCCCGATTCGATCATCAGCAGTGGCAGCCCCAGTGCCGCGTGGCCGGTGCCGCCGACCGGGTCCTCGACCAGGCTCGGCGCGTTCACGCCGAGCCGCGCGAAGTCCTCCTGGCGGGGGAAGGTCGAGCGCCGGAAGTCCGGCGAGCCTTCGACCTGCACGCTCACCGCGTCCAGCGACTCGCTGCTGTCGCTGGTGTAACCGACCGCCACCCGCGTCTCCAGCCACCGCGGGCACGTGTTCGCCGGCACCCCAGGACCACGGCTCGACCCGACCTGCGACTTCTTCGTCGAGCCGTCTTCCAGGTTGTACCCGAAGCAGATGCCGTACGCCTTCTCCAGTTCGGCCAGGCCGGTGGTCAACTCCTGCGCCGCGTCCGGGGTGAAGGTGGGCAGCAGCCCGCCGTCGTACCGGGTGGTGCTCGAGTAGCCGGTGGTGTCCGCGTTGTGGAACTCCCCCGGCCCCGGCGGCGACGCACTGCCGATCTCGCTGACCCCGGCCCACACCGCGGCCCCCACGACCAGCACGACCAGCAACCAGACGCAGCCGGGCTTGCCTTCCTTCTTCTTCTCGTTCATTTGCCCGCCCCCGGTCCGCGGCCGCGGAAGTCACCGCCGTGGGTGGAGGTCCAGCCCCACGACCCGCTGGTGTGCCCGCCGTAGCGGCGGTAGGCCCGCTCGGCATCCATCACCTGGATGGTCGAGCCGGTGCCCCGCGGGGTGATCACCACCGCGTCCGAGGAGTACCGCAGGTAGATGCCCGAGTTGTCGGCCGACTGCGCCAGCGGCTTCCAGTCGGTGACGATCAGCGTGGACACCGCGCTCGGCTTGTCCGCCGAGGTGTAGGAGCGCACGTCGTCGTCGAAGTCCTGCGAGGTGTCGCGGTCGAACTCGTTGTCCACGAAGTTCGCCACGCTCGTCCCGCCGAAGAACAGCAGGTTCACCGCGATGATCAGCGCGATCACCGCCAGTATCCCGCCCAGCACGAACCACAGCCGGTATTTCACGTCTTCCTCTTCCCCAGTCCGTCCCGGTCAGTTTCCGGGCGGGTAGATCCGCACCTCGTACCGCGACAGCACCTCGCCGCGGCTGACCTCCCACTTGCCGCCGTCGCCGTAGGACTCCAGCGAAAGCCGGGCGTCGTCACCGGCGGCGTAGTCCTGGTAGTGGACCGTGCCCTCGGCATCGAGTCCGGTGGTGCCCTCGGCGGTGTACGCGGCCGTGCCCGACTCCTGGTGGCGGTAGGTCCGGCCGTCCAGTTCGATGGTCTTCCCCGGGGTCACCGTCACGCCGGTCAGCGTGGAGAACAGCACGAGTTCCAGGTCCGGGTCCTCTTCGACGGACAGCCAGAACCGCTTGCCCGCCGGGTTCTCCACCAGGTGCTCGGCCCACGACCAGCCGTCCTCGCTCAGCCGGAGCGTGCCGCGCACGGCGAAGGATTCGCCGCGGATTTCGGCGATCGCGCCGGGGCCGAGGGTGCGCGGGTCGCCGCGAACCGCGTCCACGTCGGCGGAGCCGAAGGGATCGGTGCCCGCGGCCTGTTCCGCCGGTGCCTTCCGGCCGCGGCGGGCCAGCAGCACGCCGACCACGACCAGCGCCACCAGCACCAGGACGAGCAGCACCACCACAACGACGTCGATCATTCGAGTGAACCCCCATAACGCCGGGCGATCGCGAGTGGATCCGTCCCCGTGTCCGCCCGGCGGACCGCGCACACTTTAACCAGCCGGCGGGCGTCGTGTGGGCGGTTTGCCCGGAGTGGGACTCGGCGGATGGCGGAAGGCCCCGGCCGCCGTCCGCGCGGGTCCTCGCGGAGCCCCGGTCCGTCACACTACGAAATCACGATACGAGCGTTATGTCCGGTTCATCCCATTTTGCCCCGTTGTTCGGCGGCCAACTCACACTCGCGGTAGGCCTCGGCATCCGGCCGCAGGGCTCCCCCGACCGGCCGTAGCGGCGGCTCGCGAGTACGCGTCAGAGTGTTCCTCTGCGGATGCACGTAGCGAATGCACGCCCATCCGGGTGGCAGCAATCTCTGTTCATCGCCGGTCTCCACAGATCCGTTAGCCAGTTACGCATTACTGCCCCGATCGTGTGACTGCAACGTCACGGAGTGACGACTCGATCCAGATCCGTACCCGTTCGATCCCCCCACTGACCCTCTCGGGCGGCTAGAGTGCCTTCGACGACACCACTTTCGGTCTAAAGCTGGCGCGGCTGATTGGCCGAAAGTCCCGGTGCCGGTCGGGGGGCACGACCGACTCCAGGGAGGTAGTGACGTGGCTGCCGTCGGCTTATCTCAGGCCGTCCGTTCCACGCCAGCCGGTGCTTTGCCGACGAGCATGGTTCCGCACCCGCGGGAAGAACTTTTTTCCGTACTGGTGGTCGATGACCACCCGTTGTTGAGGGAGGCAATCGCAGCAAGACTCGCACAGATGGGTGCGGGCACGGTTCACGAGGCCGCCACGGTGGCCGAGGCGAGGGCAAGGGCGACGGCCACCGGGCCGTGCGACCTGGCAATCCTCGATCTCGGCCTGCCCGATGGCAGTGGCATCGAGCTGGTTACGGAACTCCGTAGCCATGGCTGGCCTCGCGTTGTCGTGCTCGCGTCCTCGGACGACCCGTACGCGGTTCGTTCGGCGTTCCAGGCGGGCGCTCAGGCATACCTGCTCAAGTCCGCGTCGCCGGTGGTCGTCACCGACGGCGTGCGCAGGGTGCTCGAGGGCGGCGTTTACGCCGACCCGAGCGTCGCTCCGGTCCTGGCCACCGGCACGAGGGTCGCCGGCACCGACAACACCCCGCGCGAGCTTTCCGCTCGCGAGGTGGAGGTGCTGCAACTCGTGGCCGACGGCCAGTCCAACAAGGAAATCGGTGAGGAGCTCAGCCTCTCCGCGCTCACGGTGAAATCCCACCTGTCGCGGATCGGCCGCAAGCTCGGCACCGGTGACCGGGCGCAGATGGTCGCACTGGCCATGCGCGCGGGCGTCATCCGCTAGTCAGGGCTCTGCCACGGTAAGGGCCGACCAGGCGCGGTCGGCCCTTACCGTAGGGTCATGGAGTGGATACCGCTGATCAAGACGGCGTGACGCCCGATTCGCCGGCCCCGATTCCGCTGACGGAACCGGCCGAAGGTACCCCCGGGGTCATCGCCGACCCCGAGGCGCTGGCGCACGCCTGCGCCCGGATCGCCGATGGCGAAGGCGCCATCGCGGTGGACACCGAGCGGGCCTCCGGTTACCGCTACTGGCCCAAGGCCTACCTGGTGCAGTTGCGCCGGGAGGGCGTGGGCTCCTTCCTCATCGACCCCATCCCGCTCAGCGGGCAGCTGGGGCCGCTCGCCGACGTGCTCAACGGCGCCGAATGGGTGCTGCACGCGGCTTCCCAGGACCTCCCCTGCCTCGCCGAGCTGGACCTGCGGCCGACGACGCTGTTCGACACCGAGCTGGCCGGGCGGCTGGCCGGGTACGACCGCGTCGCGCTCGGCACGCTGGTCGAGAAACTGCTCGGCTACCAGCTCGAGAAGGGCCACAGCGCGGCCGACTGGTCCCGCCGCCCGCTCCCCGTCGACTGGCTGAACTACGCCGCGCTCGACGTGGAACTGCTGATCCCGCTGCGGGAGAAGCTCGAAGCCGAGCTGGAGGCGCAGGGCAAGCTCGACTGGGCCCGGCAGGAGTTCGAAGCGGTGCGAACCGCTCCTCCGCCCGCTCCGCGGGCCGAGCCGTGGCGCCGCGTGTCCGGCATCCACAAGATCCGCTCCCCGCGCGGCCTGGCCGCGGTCCGGGAGTTCTGGCAGATCCGCGACGAGATGGCGCGCAAGCGCGACCGCGCGCCCAGCCGGGTGCTGCCGGACAGCGCGATCGTCAGCGCCGTGCTCGCCGATCCGAAGACCACCGCCGAACTGCAGGCGCTGCCGGTGTTCAGCGGCCGCGTCCAGCGCAAGTTCGCCTCGACCTGGCTGCGGCCGTTGCAGATCGCGCGCTCGCTGCCCCGCCAGGAGCTGCCGCTGCCCGCCCAGCCGACAGACGGCCCGCCGCCGCCGAACCGCTGGGCCGACAAGGACCCGGACGCCGCCGCGCGGCTGTCCGCCGCCAGGGCCGCGCTCACCGCGCTGGCCGAGCACCACCGGCTGCCGGTGGAGAACCTGCTGCTGCCCGAGCTGGTCCGCCGCACCTGCTGGCGCCCGCCGGAGAACCGCGACGAGAGCGGGGTCGCCGAGGTGCTCGGCGCCGCCGGGGCCCGGCCGTGGCAGATCGAACTGACCGCGCCCGCGCTGGCCAAGTCGCTCACGGCCAAGGCCGACAACAAGGCCGAAAGCAAAACCGAGAACTAGACCCGGGAGCACTCGAGGGCGGCGGCCCGGAGCAGGTCGAGACCGGCCGCCCGGACCGAGCCGCTCGCGCCGGGCAGGCCCGCGAGCCGGAGCACGGCGTCGGCGCCGTGGCGGGCGTGGGCTTCCACGTCCAGGCCCGGATCGTCGCGGCGGGCCGTGGCGATGCTCTCCACCAGGCCGAACGCCAGGCTGGTGCAGATGCCCAGTGACCGGGGTTCCGCGCCCGCTTCGGCGATCAGCGCGCGGTAGCAGTGCTTCAGCTCGGCGCGCGCGGTCCGGAAGTCGGCCAGGTTCAGCGCCTTGACCTCGGGCAGCAGGCACAGCACGCCGAGGTTGTGCCGGGCCAGGCCGAGCGTGCGGATGTCGGAGTAGCTCAGCGCCCACAGCCGGACTTCGGCCGGTGCCAGCCCGCCCAGCAACTCCCTGGCCACCGCCAGCGACGGGTCGACCGTCTCCGCGAGCAGGGCGGCGAGCAGGTCCTCCTTCGCCGGGAAGTGGTAGTAGATCGAGGCCTGGCGCAGCCCGGCCAGTTCCGCGATCGCGCGGGTGGTCGTGGCGGTGTAGCCGGTGGTGGTGAACAGCTCCGCGGCCGCGTCGAGCACCGCCTCGCGGGCGTCGTGCCTGCTCGCCGACTCGCCGCTGGCCCGCGGCCTGCCCACCGCACCCGAATTCCGCACGCTGGAATGGTGACAGGTGCGGCGCGGGTGGGCTGGATCGACCCAGTTGAACAATGGTCTATACCTATCACCCGGCGCCCGCTAGCGTGGAATGGTCTGGACCACTATCCCGTCCTCGCGCAAAGGATCAGGCCATGCGGCACACCCCACGCCGGTTGCTCAGCGCACTCCTCTCCTTCCTCCTCGCGATCACCGTCTCCGCGGCACTGGGCAGACCCGCGGCCGCCGCGGGCCCCCTGACCGCGGCGTTCAGCCTCACCGGCACCACCGGCCAGTACCAGGTGACCAACACCGGCACGGCCGCGGTCTCGGGCTGGACCATCAGCTTCCGGCTGCCCGCCGGCGTCACCGCGACCAGCGGGGAACACGCCACGGTCACCCAGAACGGCACCGAGGTCACGCTCACCCCGGCCCACTACATCGGCACCCTGCAGCCGGGGAAGTCCACCTACCCGTACAACCCGGCCTTCCGGCTCAGCGCGGCGGCGACCCCGGCCGCGTGCCGGATCGCCAACGCCAACTGCGACGGTTCACCCGACACCCCGCCATCGGCGCCCGGCGGCGTCCAGGCGACGGTGAAGACCACCAAGACGGTGACGCTGTCCTGGTCCGCGTCGGCCCCCGGTTCCCTGCCGGTCGCGAGCTACGACGTGCTCAACGGGACCACCAAGGCCGCCACCGTCACCGGGACCACGGCGACGATCACCGGCCTGACCCCGAACACCGACTACTCGTTCACGGTGATCGCCAAGGACACCGCCGGTCTCGCCTCCCCCGCGTCCGCGCCGCTCGCCGTGCGGACGAACAACCCCGCCGACGACACCCAGGCCCCCAGCGCACCGGGTGGGCTGAAGGCGACCGGTGCCGACGCGGGCAGCGTTTCCCTGGCGTGGACGGCCAGCAGCGACAACACCGGCGTCGCCGCCTACGACGTCTACCGCGGTCCCGCCCTCGCCGCGACCGTGACCACCACCAGCGCGAAGATCAGCGGACTTTCACCGTCCACTTCGTACAGCTTCACCGTCCGCGCCCGTGACGGCTACGACAACACCTCGGCGCCGAGCAACAGCGTCACCGCGAAGACCGGGGACATCGTCGGCGGTTACGCGAAGATCGGCTACTTCGTGCAGTGGGGCATCTACGGCCGCCAGTTCTTCGTGCGCAACCTCGACACCAACGGCGCGGCGGCGAAGCTGACCCACCTGAACTACGCCTTCGGCAACATCGACCCGGTGAACCTGACCTGCCTGCAGGGCGTCACGAAGGGCACCACACCGAACCCGCAGGACCCGAACCAGGGCGACGGCGCCGGTGACGCCGAAGCCGACTACGGACGGCCGATGTCGGCGGGGCAGTCCGTCGACGGCGTGGCCGACACCGGCTGGGAGAAGCTGCGCGGCAACTACAACCAGCTCAAGAAGCTCAAGGCCAAGCACCCGAACCTGAAGGTGCTCATCTCGCTCGGCGGCTGGACGTATTCGAAGTACTTCTCCGACGTGGCCGCGACCGAAGCCTCGCGCAAGAAGTTCGTCAGCTCCTGCCTGGACATCTACATCAAGGGCAATCTGCCCGTCTACAACGGCGCGGGCGGGCCGGGCACGGCGGCGGGCATCTTCGACGGCATCGACCTCGACTGGGAGTGGCCCGGCGCGGAAGGGCACGCGGGCAACCACGTCAGCCCGGCGGACAAGGTCAACAACACCCTGCTGATCCACGAATTCCGCAAACAGCTCGACGAACTCGGGGCGCCGCAGGGCAAGCGGTACCAGCTGACCGCGTTCACCCCGGCCGACCCGGCGAAGATCGACGCGGGCTGGGAACTGGCGCCGGTGGCCAACTCGCTGGACATCTTCAACGTGCAGGGCTACGACTTCCACGGCGCCGGCAGCGACAACTCATGGGAGCCGAACCGGACCGGGCACCAGGGCAACCTCTACGCCGACGCCGACGACCCGTACAACTTCCACTTCAGCGTGGAGAACGCGGTCAAGCCGTACCTCGACGCCGGGGTGAGCCCGCGCAAATTGACCGTCGGGCTGGCGTTCTACGGCCGTGGCTGGCAGGGCGTCACCGACGGCGGCAAGGCCGGTGAGTGGCAGGCGGCCACTGGTGCCGCACCGGGCCAGTTCGCCGAAGAAGCCGGGACACGCGGGTATTCGAACCTGCTGGCGAGCGTGCCGAACTGCACGGTGCACCACGACGAGGCCGCGGTGGCGACCTCCTGCTTCACCGGCAACGGCGGGCAGTGGTGGACCTTCGACGACGCGTGGGCGATCGGGAAGAAGACCGCGTGGATTAAGAGCAAGGGCCTGCTGGGCGCGATGATCTGGGAGATGTCGGGCGACACCGGGGTGTTGATGTCGGCCACCGACAACGGTCTCAAGTGAACCAACGTGAAAATGCTTCGTAGAAAGGACTGTGAACAGTAGACGCACCGCCGCCGCGTCCCTCGCGGGCGCGGCGGCCGCCACCCTGATGATCGCGCTGCCGTCCACCCCGGCCAGCGCGCACGGCACGCTGTCGAACCCGCCGAGCCGGGTCTACACGTGCAAGGAAGAGGGCCCGGAGACGCCGGAATCGGGCGCCTGCAAGGCCGCCGTGGCCGCGGGCGGCACGCAGCCCTTCTACGACTGGAACGAGGTGTCGCTGCTCGACGCGGGCGGGCGGCACCAGGAGGTCGTCCCCGACGGCAAGCTCTGCAGTGCCGGGCGGGCGAAATACCGTGGTCTGGACCTTCCGCGCGCGGACTGGCCCGCCACCTCCGTCGCGCCGGGGCCGCTGACCGTGACCTACCACGCGACCGCGCCGCACGCGAACAGCAACTTCGAGTTCTACGTGACCCGCGACGGCTGGCGCCCCGACCAGCCCCTGCGGTGGGCCGACCTGGTGCCACTGGAATCCTTCGAAAACCAGAACCCCACCACGTTCACCGACTGGACGGTGACCCTGCCGCAGCGCAGCGGACGGCACATCCTCTATTCGATCTGGCAACGGGTCCAGGGCAGCGCGGAAGCGTTCTACACCTGTTCCGATGTGGACTTCGGCGGCGGCACGAACACCCCGGCACCCGAGCCCGAGCCGGAAGTACCGGTGGAGCCCGAACAGCCGGAAACCCCGCAGCCGGAGGAACCCCAAGAACCCCAGCAGCCGGAACAACCGGAGCAGCCGGGCGGGAGCTGGGCGGCGGGCACCACCTACCGCGTCGGCGACCAGGTCACCTTCGACGGCGTGACCTACCAGTGCCGTCAGGCCCACACCACCATCACGGGCTGGGAACCCCCGGTCGTGCCGGCGCTGTGGCTGCCGGTGTGATGCGGTACGCCCGCAACACCCTCGCCGCATTCGCGCTCGTCCTGCTGAGCGCGTGCAGCCCGTCCGGTGCGACCGAACCCGCACCGGGTGAGCCGACTCCGTACAACGCCGCGGACATCGAATTCCTGCAGGCGATGGTGCCGCACCACGAGGAAGGGGTGCGGATCGCGGTGCTGGCGGAGCGGTCGGATCGAGAGGAGGTGCGGCTGCTCGGCGGGGCGATCGAGGCGACGCAGATCGCCGAGATCGAGACGATGTCGAAGCAGCTGAACGACTGGCGGCAATCGGCCACCCCGCCACCGGACGCCCCCCACCAGCACGAGGAGCGGCCCAGCACGGCACCCGCCGAACTGGGCGCGCTGGAGCAGGCCACCGGAGCCGAGTTCGACCGGCGGTTCCTGAACCTGATGATCGCCCACCAGGACGACGCCACCCAGCTGGCCCGCCAGGAGTCGCTCACCGGGCAGGACCCGGCGACCAAGGAGCTCGCCGGGCGCATCGACCGCTCCCGTACCGCGCAGATCGAGCAGATGCTCGGCATGCTCGGCTAAGCGGCCTCGGAAGCCCGCTTGCGTGGTCTCCGCCACTCGACCGGACCACAGCGCTGGTTACCGACGGGTAACCAGCGCTATGGTCGCGGGTATCCCAGTACCCGAACCGAGTGAGGAGCACCCGTGACAGCACGAGCAGTGCGCAATGTGGCTTTCGTCGAGGGGGTGCGCACACCGTTCGGCAAAGCAGGCGACAAGGGCATCTACGCGGGTACCCGCGCCGACGACCTGGTGGTCAAGGTCATCAGGGAACTGCTGCGGCGGCACCCGGAACTGCCGCCGGAGCGGGTGGACGAGGTCGCCGTCGCGGCCACCACGCAGACCGGTGACCAGGGGCTGACCATCGGCCGCACCGCGGCCCTGCTGGCCGGGCTGCCGAAGTCGGTGCCCGGCTTCGCCATCGACCGCATGTGCGCCGGGGCGATGACCGCGGTCACCACCACCGCCAGCGGCATCGGGTTCGGCGCCTACGACATCGCCATCGCCGGTGGCGTGGAGCACATGGGCCGCCACCCGATGGGCGAGGGCGTGGACCCGAACCCGCGCATCATCGCCGACAAGCTGGTCGACCCGACCGCGCTGGTGATGGGCCAGACCGCGGAGAACGTGCACGACCGGTTCCCGGAGATCACCAAGCAGCGCACCGACGCCTACGCCGCGCGCAGCCAGGAGCGCTACGCCGACGCGGTGAAGTCGGGCAAGATCGGCCCCGAACTGGTGCCGGTGGCCACCCGCCACGCCGAGCTGGGCTGGGGCCTGGCCACCGAGGACGAGCCGCCCCGCCCCGGCACCACGGTCGAGCAGCTCGCCGGGCTGAAGACCCCGTTCCGGCCCCACGGCCGGGTCACCGCGGGCAACGCGGCCGGGCTGAACGACGGCGCCACCGGTGCCATCCTGGCCGCCGAGGACGTGGCCACCGAGCTGGGCCTGCCGATCGGCATGCGGCTGGTCAGCTACTCCTTCGCCGGTGTCGAGCCCGAGGTGATGGGCATCGGCCCGGTCCCAGCGACGGAAAAGGTCTTCGCCCGCACCGGCCTGTCCATCGACGACATCGGCCTGTTCGAGATCAACGAGGCCTTCGCCGTGCAGGTGCTGGCCTTCCTGGACCACTTCGGCATCAGCGAGGACGACCCGCGGGTCAACCAGTGGGGCGGCGCGATCGCCTGCGGGCACCCGCTGGCCTCGTCCGGGGTCCGGCTGATGACGCAGCTTTCGCGGCAGTTCGCCGAGCGCCCGGACGTGCGGTACGGCCTGACCACCATGTGCATCGGCATCGGTATGGGCGGCACGGTCATCTGGGAGAACCCGGCTTGGGAGGGGAACAAGTGATTTCCGCAGCAGAGGCGAAGGCCGCCTTTCCCGACGAGGTGGTGACCCGCGCGGTCACCCGGCTGATCACCGTGCCCGGGCTCGACGGCCGGGTCGCGCTGATCACCATCGACAACGGCCACGACCACACCCGGCCGTCCACCTTCGGCCCGCAGAGCCTGGTCAGCCTGAACTCGGCGATCGACGAGGCCTTCGCGGCCGAGCCGGTGGCGATCGCGGTGACCGGCAAGCCGTTCATCTTCGCCGTCGGCGCGGACCTGTCCGGGGTGGAGCAGATCGCCGGGCGCGACTTGGCGCTGCAGATCGCGCAGACCGGGCACGACGTGTTCCGGCGGCTCACCGAGACGAAGATCCCGACCTTCGCCTTCGTCAACGGCGCGGTCATGGGCGGCGGACTTGAGCTGGCGCTTTCGTGCCACTACCGCACGCTGTCGGAGAACACCGCGGCGATCGCCTTCCCCGAGGTCTTCCTCGGGCTGTTCCCCGGCTGGGGCGGCACGCAGCTGCTGCCGAACCTGATCGGGCCGGACGCGGCGGTCACCGTCACCATCGAGAACGCGCTGAGCCAGAACAAGATGCTCAAGCCGGCGCAGGCCGCGCAGCTGGGCATCGTGGACGAGGTCTTCGGCTCGGCGGACTACCTGGAGCAGTCGCTGTTGTGGCTGGCGAAGGTGGTGCGTGGCGAGGTGACCCCGGCGCGGCGCGAGATCGACCGCGGCGAGGGCTGGGACCAGGCCGTCGCGCGTGCCAAGTCCATTGTGGACGGCAAGACGAAGGGCGCGTCACCGGGCGCTTCGAAGGCCGTGGAACTGCTGGAACTGGCGCGGGCCAACGATCTCGACCGCGGGTACGCGGCGGAGACCGAGGCGCTGGCCGACGTGCTGATGACCGACACGCTGCGGGCCGGGCTGTACTCGTTCAACCTGGTCAACAAGCGGGCCAAGCGCCCGGCCGGGGCGCCGGACCGGTCGCTGGCGCGGCCGGTGAACAAGGTCGGCATCGTCGGCGCGGGCCTGATGGCCAGCCAGCTCGCGCTGCTGTTCGTGCGGCGGCTCAAGGTGCCGGTGGTGCTCACCGACATCGACCAGGAGCGCGTGGACAAGGGCGTCGGCTACGTGCACGGCGAGATCGACAAGCTGCTGGCCAAGAAGCGGCTCTCGCCCGACGCGGCGAACCGGCTCAAGGCGCTGGTGTCCGGCTCGCTCGACAAGGCGGCCTTCGCCGACGCGGACTTCGTCATCGAGGCGGTGTTCGAAGAGCTGGGCGTGAAGCAGCAGGTGTTCGCCGAGGTCGAGGCGCACGTGAAGCCCGAGGCGATCCTGGCGACGAACACCTCGTCGCTGTCGATCACCGAGATGGCGTCGAAGCTGGCGCACCCCGAGCGGGTGGTGGGCTTCCACTTCTTCAACCCGGTCGCGGTGCTGCCGCTGCTGGAGATCGTGCGCGGCGAGAAGACCGACGACGCTTCGCTGGCCACCGCGTTCGCGGTCGGCAAGCAGCTGAAGAAGTCGAGCGTGCTGGTCTCGGACGCGCCGGCGTTCGTGGTGAACCGGCTGCTCACCCGGTTCCTCGGCGAGGTGCTGGCCGCGGTGGACGAGGGCACGCCGTTCGAGGTGGCCGACCGCGCGCTGGACCCGCTGGGCCTGCCGATGTCGCCGCTGACCCTGCTGCAGCTGGTCGGGCCGCCGGTGGCGCTGCACGTGGCGGAAACCATGCACGCGGCGTTCCCGGACCGGTTCGGCGTGAGCCAGAACCTGGCGAAGTTCGTCGAGGCACGCAAGTCCGCGGTGTGGCAGTGGGACGACAAGGGCAACGCCACGGTCGACCCCGAGGTCGCCGCGCTGTGGGAGCAGGGCGATCGCCCGTCCACCGAGGAGCAGTTGCGGGAGCGGGCGCTGTCGGTGCTGGCCGAGGAGGTGCGGATCATGCTCGACGAGGGCGTGGTCGCCGAAGCGCAGGACATCGACCTGTGCCTGATCCTCGGTGCGGGCTGGCCGTTCTGGCTCGGCGGCATCACGCCGTACCTGGACCGGAGCGGGGTCTCGGAGAAGGTCAACGGGAAGCCGTTCCTGGCGCCCGGGGTCGCTTCGGTGCCCTCGGCGTAGGTTCTCCCGGCCTACTACGCGATGTCATACGACGTCGCGTAGTAGGCTGCGCTCCGGCGGGAGCGAAGGAGATCGCGCTTGATGAACGTGCTGTACAGCACCCTGGTGGTGCTGCACCTGGTGGGCATGGCAGGCATCCTCGGCGGGGTCGCCGGGGAACTGATCGCGAAGCGGACCGGGGTGCCCACGCTCGTGCTGCACAGCTCGGGCCTGCAGGTACTGACCGGCGCGGCACTGGTGGGCATCGCTTCGAGCGGCCTGGTCGCCGTGGAACCGAACAACGTCAAGGCCGCGGTGAAACTGGTGATCGCGCTCGTGGTGCTGGTGATCGCCTTCGAAGCCCACAAACCGGACCGGCTGCCACGGGCGGGCCTGCCCGTCGTCGGGGCCCTGGCCCTGCTGAACGTCGGCGTCGCCGTCTACTGGTGACCCCGCGAACGTAGAACTCGCCTGCACGAACGTAGAACTCGGCTGCACGAACGTAGAACTCGGCTGCGGGAGTGTGGGACTCGCCGGTGCGGCCCGCCCCGGCGAGTCCCACGTTCAGGCACCCGAGTTCTACGTTCAGGAAGCTGAATTCCACACTCGGGAAGCCGAGTTCCACGTTCGGGGCGCTGGCGGGTGCCGTGAAAGCCACATTCACGGCATGGTCAGTCGCCCAGGGGGTTCAGTTTGGCCGGGTCGCCGTTGAAGGCGAACAGCAGGAGGTCCGCCATGCCGAACCGGCCGTCCGTGCCGAAGCGCGGGCGCCAGTCGGGTTCTCGCAGGATCGAGTGGCGGGCGGCGTCCATGCTGCGGCTGAACACCTCCGCGACGATCCTCGCCCCGACCGCGCCCAGTTTGCCGCCGTTCACCTCGGCTTCGCGCAGGACGTAGAACCACAGCGGCGTCCGCGCGGCCAGCGACTCCCGGTGCTCCTCGCTCAGCGCGCTCAGGTCGGCGCCCTGACCGTCCCCGGTCAGCAACTCGTCCCTGGTCAGCTCCTTCACGCCGAACAGGCCCGCCATCTGCTGCCCGGAAGCCAGCTTGACCATGTTCGCCCGGATCAGGTTGCGGTAGGCCAGGTTCCGCTGGATGTCGTCCGGCGCCAGGCCCTGCCCTCGCCCGGCGAAGGTCCCGGCGGGCAGCGTGGCGAGCGGGTTGGTGAGCAGCGTGTCGATCCGCCGCGCCAGGTTGCCCTCACCTTCGGGCACCCCGAGATCCGGCCGACCGGCACCCGGGAAGTCGTGCAGCCGCCGCCAGTCGACGATCCAGTTGGTCGGCAGCCGCAGGAAGGTGCCCGCGTTCGGGTCGTCGAGGTCGGCCGGGTTCCCGGTCGGCGACAGCGTGCCCGAGGTGCCGCTGAAGATGAACAACTGCAGCATGGTGGCGATCCCGGCGTCCGCGCCGGCCCGGAAGAACCGGTTCCACTGGTACGTCGCGCGCGCCATGCTGTGCCCGAGCCGGAACGCCGCCACCGAGAACTCGATCGGCATGGTCGCCGCGTCGTGCGCGTCCGGGGCGGGCTCGAAGAACTTCCGCCCGGTGGTGAACACCTCGCCCACCACGGCCGGGTCGGCGATGCGCGGCAGGTAGTCGGTGCGCAGCAGCCACTGGTAGTGCTTCACGACCTCGGCCCTGGTCCGGTCGAACAACTGCGGTGTGGGCACGCCCTCGGCGGCCAGCACGTCGGCCACCCGGTTGTGGAAGTGGATGAACGCCAGGTGCGTCTGCGCCACGGCCAGGTTCTCGTCGTTGCGCGCGTCCGGGATGACTGCCGCGCGCTCCTCCGCCTTGGTCTCGCCGGTGCCCTTGCGCGGCAGGTCGAAGCCGGTGCGGTTGTTGTTCGCCCCCTCCAGCGGCACGGCGGCGGTGGTGCCCACCTTCAGGTGCACGCCGTCGGTGTAGAGGTGGGCGTCGCGTGCCGGGCCGCGGCCGTACAACGCGTCGAGGTCGAGCGCCGGTGAGCGCCCGGCGATCAGGTCCTCCAGCGAAACGTCCTCACCGAGGTCCACCGCGGTGCGGTCGAGGGTGAGGTCGTGGTCGACGAACTGGCCGAGGTAGGTGAACCCGGCGGGCACCGGCTCCAGCGCGGTCTCCCCGGCGGTGTCCTGCTCGACCGTCATCGCCGCGGCCAGTTCCTGCTGCAGCGCCGGATCCACCGGCTCGCCCACCGGGCCGAGCCGGGAGAAGCGGAACCGCCGCAGCTCGGAACGGGCGGACGGGCGGCTGCTCATCGGATTGCGTTCGGCGTCGAAGGAAAGATCACCTTCGCCGACCACGTAATAGCTTTCCCGTGAATGACGGTGCATATCTTCAATCCCCCTCGGATTGACGAATTCGGCATCTCCCCAATGCCGATGTCACCGAGCGTACCACCGCCGACCGAGCGGATCAGTCCACTGAACGGAAGACCGCTTCGTGATCGAGAAAGCGCCCAAGATCGTCGATCTCGGCCCGGATACCGGAAAGCACGTCCTCGGCGAGCGGGCCGAACGGGTCGACCCGCACCTCGACAACCTGCTTTTTCCTTTCCTGGCGCCAAGTTCCGACGACCCGGCCGTTCACCAGCACGGCCGGCATGATGAACCCGCCACCCGCCTGGATCCGGCGATCAAATTCGGGCGCGACGGCGAGTTCACGACTCCGATAGCCGAGCAAATACGTGTCGAAATGGCCGAGCAGGCGCACCGACAATTCACCGGGGACCGGCGCGGCGGCCTCGATCGGACCGGCGGCGAATCCGGCGCGCGCCTGCCGGAGGGTCAGCCCGGACCAGGCCGCGAAATCCTCGACGGTCGCCGGTGCGTAAGCGGACAGATAACGGGACGCCAGCCGAGCCAGTGCTTCCTCTTCCGGCAATGTCCGAAGTGGACAAATCCACTCCCGGAAGAGCGCGTAGGTCGGTTCGTCACCGAGGTCGGCGCCGCGGCAGACCACCCCGGTCATCGCCGCGAAGCCGATCAGGTGCGCGGGCGCCTGCGACTTCGGGTCCAGCACCACTCCGTGCTCCGCCAGGGCGGTGACGATTTCCTTGCGCGGCAACGACTTCCCGGTCAGGATCGCCTCCAGCGCGGCCACCCCGCGCGAGGTGGTCTCCTCGTCGAGCCCGAGCTGGCGCCGCCTCGACCTGGTCGCCGCCGCGAACCGCGGCCCGAGCAATCCGACGATCCAGCCCGCGTCCTCGGCGGCCAGCATGTGCAGTGTGCCGCGCATCGCCCAGGTCCGGACCACCGCGCCCGAAGCACAGGCGGCGTCCACGTCGGCGGCGGTCAACCCGGCGGACCGGACGCGCACACCCAGCCGGTTGGCCCGGATGTCCTGCGCCTGCAACGCGACCACCTTGCGCACGACCTCGGCCACACTCCCGGCTCGCGCACCCGCGAGCCCCTGCGCGTGCGCCCGTGCGAGCAGCACCTCGGTCACGTGGGCACCCCGACGCGGTTCAGCGCCGGAAGGTGCACGGTCACCGAAAGCCCGCCGCCCACCACGGGTTCCGCCGAAACCGCCCCGCCGTGCGCCTGCACCGCCGCCCGCACGATCGACAACCCCAGTCCGGCGCCGGTCCGTGCCGTGCGCGCCACGCCTTCGCGGCGGAACGGCTCGAACAGCTCCGCCACCGTCGCCGGGTCGACCAGCCCGCCGGAGGACCGCACGCGCAGGGTGGTCCACCGCTGCCCCGGCTGGGTCACCGCCTCGATCCAGCCGCCGTCGACGTTGTGCCGCACCGCGTTCTCCAGCAGGTTCCCGGCGATCCGCTCCAGCAGTGCCGGATCCCCGACGGAGTACGACGGCACCAGCTGGAAGTCGGTGCGCAGCTGCCTCCGCTCGGCCTCCCGGTACACCGCGTTCCACGCGCTGCCGACCACCGCGGCCAGGTCCACCGGCTCGGTCGGGCCGACCCCGGCGCCGTCCGTGCGCGCGAGCAGCAGCAGTGAACTCACCAGCTGCTCGGCGCGTTCGGTGGCGTCGCGGACCACCCCGGCCATGCGGCGCAGCTCGGCCTCGTCGGCGTGGTCGTCGGCCAGCGTGACGTCCAGTTCGGTGCGGATCACCGCCAGCGGGGTCCGCAGTTCGTGGCTGGCGTTGGCGACGAACCGGCGCTGCGTGTCGAACGCGGTCTGCAACCGGTCGAGCATCGCGTCCAGGGTCGCGCCGAGTTCACCGAGCTCGTCGCGGGCCCCTCGGGCACCCCGGCCGCCGATCCGCTCCCCCATCGACTCGACCGACAGCCGCCGCGCGGTGCCGGTCATCTCCCGCAGCGGGCGCAGCACCCGCGAGGTGAGCGTCCACGAGAGCACGGCCGTCGCCGCGACCACGCAGCAGAACGCCACCGCCCCGGCGATCAGCACCTTTTCGCGCGCGTGCTCGCGCAGGTGCGCGGCCAGCACGGAGGCGTCGACGTCCACCCCGTCGACCCGGACCTTGCTGCCGGGTGGCATCTGCGGCACCGCGGCCACCGAATCCCCGACCAGCGACCAGGCCAGGTAGAGCAGGACCACGCTGACCCCGGCGGCCAGCGCGGTCGACAACAGCGTGATCCGGGCGCGCAGGCTCCACGCCGGGATCAGCTGGACTCGCCGGTTCACCCGTGACCGGCACCGGGTACCCGGTAGCCAGAACCCACCACGGTCTCGATGATCCCAGGTTCTCCCAGCTTCTTGCGCAGGGTCATCACGGTGACCCGCACGGTCGTGGTGAACGGGTCGGCGTTCTCGTCCCAGACCCGCTCCAGCAGTTCCTCGCTGCTGACCACCGACCCCCCGGCGGCGAGCAGCACCTCCAGCACGCCGAACTCCTTGCGGGTCAGCTCCACCGGCCCGCCGGCGCGGCTGACCGTGCGCTTGGCCGGGTCGAGCCGGACGTCCCCGGCGACCAGCAGCGGCGGCGCGGCCGGGGTGGCGCGGCGGCCCAGCGCCCGGACCCTGGCGACCAGTTCCGGGAAGGCGAACGGCTTGGCCAGGTAGTCGTCGGCACCGAGGGACAGCCCGGCCACCCGGTCCTCCACCGTGCCGCTGGCGGTCAGCATCAGCACCCTGGTCAGCTCACCGGATTCGACGATCTCCTTGCAGAGCTCGTCACCGGACATGCCGGGCAGGTCCCGGTCGAGCAGGACCACGTCGTACCGGGTAATGGTGGACTTCTCGTGGCCCTCGTCCCCGGTGAAGGCGACGTCCACCGCCATGCCCTCACGCCGCAGGCCTCGGGCGATGGCCTCGGCCAGGGGTTCTTCGTCTTCGACTACCAGAATCCGCACGGATCCACAATCCCACACGTTCCTGAGAGTGACCTGATCGGACACGGGGCGTTCAGTGCCCGGCCCACCGCAGGGCGAACCACAGCTCCATCCGCGTTTCCGGATCCGCGAGGTCGACGCCGAGCACCCGCTCCACCCGGCCGATCCGGTGCCGGACGCTGTTGCGGTGCACGCCCAGCGCCGAGGCGGTCCGGTCCCAGCCGCCGTGGTGCGCCAGCCAGGTGCGCAGGGTGTCCAGCAGGCTGTCGTCACCGAGGGCGCGGAGCGGGGCGAGCGTGCGCTCGGCGTAGTCGGCGGCGTGCCCCCGCGCGACGAGCGCGGCCAGGCCACTGCTCTCGGCCAGCACCGGACGGCCGAGCACCAGTGCGCGCTGCTCGAGCGCGGCCAGTTCGGCGGCGGTGTCGGGCAGGCGCTCGGCGGGGTGGGGCGCGCTCACCACGACCAGCCAGCCCGCGGCGAGCAGTTCCTCCCTGGCACGGGCGTCCGGCTGGTTCCGGACCACCGCGGTGAACCGCGGCCCCGGTTTCAGCTCGACCAGCGGCGTGTCGAGCCGGGTGCGCAGCCAGTCGTACCCGGCCGCGACATCACCGGGACCGGCGCCGTGGGCCGTGCCCGCGACCACGCGGTACTCGCCCCCGCCCAGGAGGTCTTCCAGTGGTGCCGCGGGCGTGCGCTCGGCGAGCACCAGCGCGGTGACCGCGCCGCCGAGCCCGGCGGTGTCCGAACCCGCGCGGCTGGCCAGGCCGAACAACGCCGCGCCGACCGCCACGATCGCCCGGTCGGTGCCGTCGAACCGCGCGCGCCTGCCGACCACCACCAGGTGCGCCGCGGTGGCCTGCGGGTAGACCGGCTGCGCCACCACGAACGTGCCGTCGGGCAGTTCGGTGGTGGCGCTGCGGATGCCGGACCCGCCACGCAGCCGGGCGAACAGCTCGCCCAGTTCCGGCGGGAACGGCACCGGGACCCCGTGTTCCGCGGCCAGCGCGTCCTTCTGCCCGACCAGCGCGACCCAGCCGGAGACGTGCTTGGCCAGCCCGCGCGCCAGTTCGGCGAGCCCACCGGCGGCCGCCCTGGTGAGCGCCTCCCGCGCCTGGGTGATCCGCCGCTGCTCGCGGTGGGTCGCCTCGGCCAGCGCCACCGCGACCACGCGGTTCACCGCGATGAACGGCGTGCGCACCCCGATCACCAGCAGCGGCAACCCCGCGCGGGCGCAGGCGCGGCGCAGGGTCTCGGGCAGTTCTTCGTGCAGCGGCGGCGTGATGCCGAACCCGAGCGCGGTGATGCCCGCGGCCCGCAGCCCGCGCACGTACCGGTCCACTTCGGACTGCTCGGCTGGCAGGTTGACGCCCGCGGTGAGCAGCAGCTCCTCCCCCAGCAGGTACGGCGAAGGATCGCGCAGCTCGCACACGTGCGCCCAGCGGACCGGCAGGTCGAGCGCGCCCGGCCGCAGCGTCTCGCGGACCGCCTCCACGGACAGCTCCGGGTTGCCGACGACCGCCTGTAACGGAATGTTCACCGGAGTGCCGATGGTTTCCGAGTTCCTGGACATAGTGGCCAGAGAGTACGTCAGATTGGGACAGATCATCCCGGTCAAGCGACCGGAATCCAGCCCTACGGTGTCCCGGACACGCCCCAGTCCAAGGAGGTACCCGTGGTCGCGGACTACGTGGTGATCGCGCTCTACATCGCCGGCATGCTCGGCATCGGCTGGTACGGCCTCCGGCTGGCCCGGACCAAGAGCGACTACCTGGTCGCCGGGCGCAGGCTCGGCTGGTTCATGTACTCCGGCACGATGTCGGCCGTGGTGCTCGGCGGCGCGTCCACCGTCGGCGGCGTCAAGCTCGGCTACACCTGGGGCATCTCCGGTGCCTGGCTGGTGGTCTCGATCGGGCTGGGCATCCTCGTGCTGCACGCGCTGTTCGCGCGGCGGCTGGTGAAGCTGCGCGTCTACACCGTCAGCGAGATGCTCGACCTGCGCTACGGCGGCCGGTCCGCCTCGACCATCTCCGGCATCGTGATGTGGGCGTACACGCTGATGCTCACGGTCACCTCCACCCTCGCCTTCGCCACCGTGTTCAAGGTGCTGCTGGACATCCCGGAATGGGTGGGCATCGGCATCGGCGGCGTGATCGTGGTGCTCTACTCGGTGCTCGGCGGCATGTGGTCGATCACGCTCACCGACATCGCGCAGTTCGTCATCAAGACCATCGGCATCCTGCTGATCCTGCTGCCGGTGTCGGTCAGCGCGGCGGGCGGGTTCGACGGCATGGGCGAGCGCCTCGACGCCAGCTTCTTCGACTTCACCAGCATCGGCACCGGCTCGATCATCACCTACGTGCTGACCTACGGGTTCGGCCTGCTGATCGGCCAGGACATCTGGCAGCGGGTGTTCACCGCCCGCACCCCGCGGGTGGCGACCGGCGGTGGCATCGGTTCCGGGGTGTACTGCCTGGTCTACGGGCTCGCGGGCGCGTTGATCGGGGCCGCGGCGAAGGTGCTGTACCCCTCGCTCGCCAGCGCGCAGGACGCCTTCGCCACGATCGTGGAAGACCTGCTGCCCGCCGGGGTCCGCGGCCTGGTGCTGGCCGCCGCGCTGTCGGCGATGATGTCGACCGCCAGCGGCGCGCTGATCGCCTGCTCCACGGTGAGCACCACGGACCTGCTGGGCAAGCTGCGGGGCCGGACGCCGTCCTCCGAAGAGAGCGAAGTCAGCCGGAACCGGCTCACCACGCTGGTGCTCGGCCTGGTCGCGATCGGCATCGCGATGGTGGTCACCGACGTGGTCGCCGCGCTGACCATCGCCTACAACATCCTGGTCGGCGGCCTGCTGGTGGCGATCCTCGGCGGGCTGTTCTGGAAGCGCGGCACGCGGCAGGGCGCGGTCGCCTCGATGGCGGTCGGCGCGCTCGCCGCGATCGTGCTCATGGTGGTCGACGGCATGGAAGCGAACTCGCCGATCTACTGGGGCCTGGGCAGCAGCCTGCTGGTGTACGTGGTCGTCAGCCTGGCCACGCCGCCGACGCCCGCCGCCGTGCTCGGCCACTGGAGCGAACGGCTGGCCGGGCGCGAAACCGTTGACGCAGAGAAGGAGTTCACGCAGTGACGCAGCAGTCCCCGATCGGGCCGGTCGACTCGTCGAAGGTACCCAGGTTCGCCGGGTTCGCCACCTTCGCCCGGCTGCCGCGGGCGGACCAGGTCGACCGCGCCGATGTCGCCGTGGTCGGGGTGCCGTTCGACGCCGGTGTGTCCTACCGGCCGGGCGCGCGCTTCGGCCCGGCCGCGCTGCGCGAGGCCAGCCGCCTGCTCCGGCCGTACCACCCGGAACTGGACGTTTCCCCGTTCGCCACCGCCCAGGTGGTGGACGCCGGCGACATCGCCATCAACCCGTTCAACATCGGCGAGGCCATCGAAACCCTGCAGCACGAAGCGGAAGCGCTCACCGCGGACGGCACGAAGCTGGTCACCGTCGGCGGTGACCACACCATCGCGCTCCCGCTGCTGCGCGCGGCGGCGAAGAAGCACGGACCGGTGGCGCTGCTGCACTTCGACGCGCACCTGGACACCTGGGACACCTACTTCGGCGAGCCGTACACCCACGGCACCCCGTTCCGGCGGGCGTCCGAGGAGGGCATCCTCGACACCAGCGCGCTGTCGCACGTGGGCACGCGCGGTCCCCTGTACGGCAAGCGGGACCTCGAAGAGGACAGGCGCCTCGGCTTCGGCATCGTGACCTCCGGGGACGTGATGCGCCGGGGGGTGGCCGAGACCGTGGACGCACTGCGGCAGCGCATCGGCGACCGCCCGCTGTACGTCTCCATCGACATCGACGTGCTCGACCCGGCCCACGCGCCCGGCACCGGCACGCCGGAGGCGGGCGGCATGACCAGCCGGGAACTGCTGGAGATCGTGCGCGGCCTGCGCGGGCTGAACCTGATCGGCGGGGACGTGGTGGAACTGGCCCCGGCCTACGACCACGCGGAGATCACCGCCATCGCCGCCTCCCACGTGGCCTACGACCTGGTCAGCCTGCTCGCGCTCGGGGCGGGCGCATGAGGATCGGCGGTGACCTGGTCGTCGAGACGCTGCGGGCGCTCGGCGCGGACACCGTGTTCGGCCTGCCCGGCCAGCACGCGCTGGGCCTGTTCGAAGCCCTGCGGCGGTGCCCGGAACTGCGGCTCGTCGGCGCCAGGGTGGAGAACAACCTGGCCTTCGCCGCGGACGGGCACGCGCGGGCCCGGCTCGACGCCGGCCCCGGCGGCCCGGTCCCGGTGACCCCGATGATCGTCTCCACCGGTCCGGGCGCGTTGCTGACTTTGGCGTCGCTGCAGGAATCCCGCTCGTCGTCGGTGCCGGTCCTCGGCATCTCCAGCCAGGTGCCGACAGCCGGGCTCGGTGGTGGACGGCACGGCTACCTGCACGAATTGCCGGACCAGCGCGCGAGTTTCCGTGACGTGGTGAAGTCGACGCACGTGGTGCGCACGGCCAGCCAGATCCCGACCGTGTTGCGCGAAGCGTGGGAGTCGGCGGCGACCGTGCCGTACGGGCCGGTGTGGGTGGAGATCCCGCAGGACGTGCTGCTCGCCCCGGCTTCGCTGCCCCTGATCACCTCGGTCACCGCCACCCCGAAATCGCTGGCCCCGCTGCCGGAACTCATCGCCGAAGCGGCAAGGCTGCTGGGAACGGCGGAGAACCCCGTCATCCTCGCCGGTGGTGGCGTGGTCCGATCCGGCGCGCAGGCCGAGTTGCGAGCGCTGGCCGAACTCGTCCGCGCCCCGGTGCTGTCCTCCTTCGGTGGCAAGGGTTCTTTCGCTTGGGACCATCCGCTCTCCGGGCAGTCCTGGCTCGAGGACTGGCATTCCACCGAGTTCCTGGCCGACGCCGACGTGCTGCTCGTGCTCGGCTCCGGTCTCGGCGAGCTGACGAGCAACTACCACCGGTTCCGCCCGCGCGGACGGGTGATCCAGATCGAGGCGGACGCCGGGAAGCTGGAGTCCAACCACCCCGCGCTGGGCATCCACGCCGACGTCCGCCTTGCGCTGACCGCGTTGCTCGAAGCGGCGCCGTCACGGGAAGCCGACGGACGGGCCGAAGCCGCGGTCGCCGAACTGCTGGGCAAGGTCCGCGACCGGATCGGCGGGCAGTCGCTCGATCTCGAACAGCGCGTGCTCGCCGAAGTCCGCGCGGCGCTCCCCGAAGGCACGCCGAGCTTCTGGGACATGACCGTGCTCGGGTACTGGGCCTGGTCGGCCTGGAACGCCGACGGCGCCCCGATCCACACCGCGCAGGGCGCGGGCGGGCTGGGGTACGGCCTGCCCGGCGCGCTCGGCGCGGCCGCGGCCCGGCGTGGCCCGGCGCTGGCCGTCTCCGGGGACGGCGGCGCGATGTACGGCATCGCCGAACTGGCCACCGCGGCCCAGCACGGCCTGGACGTCACCTGGCTCATCGTCGATGATGGCGGGTACGGCATCCTCCGCGAGTACATGACCGGCGCCTTCGGCCAGGCGCACGCCACCGAACTGGCCCGGCCGGACTTCGCCGCACTGGCGAGGTCGTTCGGCGTACCGGCGCAGGTGTCCACAGTGGACAATCTGCGTGCCGATCTGGCGAGCGCGCTGGCCGCCCCCGGCCCGAGCGTGGTCGTGCTGCCGGCGTTGCTGCGCATGTTCGAACCCACCCACCTCGACCAGTGAGGGTGCTCGTGAACTTCATCGAAGGCAAGGAAGTCCCGGCGATCGGCGGCCGCACCCTGGAGCTGGTCGATCCCGCCACCGGCGAGGTCTGCGGCACCAGCGCGCTGTCCGATGAGTCCGATGTGGACGCGGCACTGGAGTCGGCGCGGCGGGCGTTCCGCGCCTGGCGCCGCAGCACCCCGGCGCAGCGGCAGCTGGCGCTGCTGAAGATCGCCGACGCGCTGGAGTCCCGTGCGGCGGAGTTCGCCGACGTGGAAGTCCGGGAAACCGGCAAGATCCGGCGTGTGGTGCTGGAGGAGGAGATCCCGGAAAGCGTGAGCGCACTGCGGTTCTTCGCCGGTGCGGCTCGCCAGCTGGAAGGCACCGCCTCAGCCGAGTACCTGCCGGGGCACACCTCGTCGATCCGGCGCGAACCGGTCGGCGTGTGTGCGCAGATCGCACCCTGGAACTACCCGCTGATGATGGGCGTCTGGAAGATCGCGCCCGCGCTCGCCGCCGGGAACACCGTGGTGCTCAAGCCGGCGGAGACCACCCCGGGCAGCGCCGTGCTGCTGGCGAAGGTGGCCGCGGAGTTCCTGCCCGTGGGCGCGTTCAACGTGGTCTGCGGCGATCGCGACACCGGCCGCGCGCTGGTCCGGCACCCGATCCCCGAGCTGGTGTCGATCACCGGGTCCACGCGCGCCGGGATCGACGTGGCGACCGTCGCCGCGGCCGACCTCAAGCGCACGCACCTCGAACTCGGTGGCAACGCGCCACTTCTGGTCTTCCAGGACGTGAACCTGGAGGAAGCCGCGGAAGGCATCGTGGGCGCGGCCTTCTACAACGCGGGCCAGGACTGCACCGCGGGCAGCCGGGTACTGGTGCACGAGTCGATCCACGACGAGTTCACCGCGACGCTGGCCAAGGCCGCCGGCGCGACCCGCCCCGGCACCGACTTCGGCCCGCTGAACAGCGCCGCGCAACGGGATCGGGTGCGCGGGCTGATCGAGCGGCTGCCCGCGCACGCCACCGTGCACACCGGCGGCACCAGCCCGGCGGGCGGCGGGTTCTACTTCGAACCCACCGTGGTTTCCGGGCTGACGCAGGACGACGAGCTCGTGCAGGAGGAGATCTTCGGGCCGGTGATCACCGTTCAACGGTTCAGCGGTGAGGCCGAAGCGGTCGAACTGGCCAACGGCGTGCCGTACGGGCTGGCGTCTTCGGTGTGGACGAACGACCACTCCCGCGCGGTGCGGGTCTCCGCGGAACTGGACTTCGGCTGCGTGTGGATCAACACGCACGGCCCGCTGGCCGCGGAAATGCCGCACGGCGGTTTCGGCCATTCGGGCCACGGCAAGGACCTTTCGGCGTATTCGTTCGCCGAGTACACGCGCGTCAAGCACGTGATGACGCGCTACCAGTAACTAAAGGACGGCCCACGCGGGCCACCACGGCGGGTGGCCTCCGGCACAACCGGGGGCCACCTGCTCCGGCGACCACACCGCCATGCTGATCCAGACCGACGCGGCCACCAGCACCGCGGTCAGGAGCACGCACGCGACCACCCCGGCGAAGCGCGCCCCGGCGGTGTCCCCGTTGAGGAACAACGGGAACAGCCCGGCGTAGAGCAGGGTGAACGCGAGGAAGTTGACCGCCCACAGCACCGGCTGCACGGAGAAGACGAGCATGCCGGAGTTCTCGAAGGCGGTCATGCCGACCACGCACTGATCGCGTGCCGAGGACAGCAGGTAGAGGTCCAGCCAGGACACGGCGGTACCCAGTCCCGCACCGGCCACGCCGAGCGCGACCACCGTCCGGGACGGCGCTGCCACCGCCAGTTGCCGGGTCATCCCCACCACTGTGACAGCGCCGGATAACGCGAAGACAACGAAAGACGGATTCCAGATGCCCAAGATCACCAGTGTCGAGCACAACGGCATCGCGCCGATCCCGTTCGCGGAACAGACTTCCCGGCCGCGGGACCTGTTCCGCCTCGCCTTCGGCGGCGCGAACACCTTCGCCACCATCATCCTCGGCACGCTGCCGATCGCCTACGGGCTCAGCTTCCCCGCCGCGGTCGCGGCGACGGTCACCGGCGTGCTGGCCGGGGCCTGCGTGCTCGCGCCGATGAGCTTGTTCGGGCCGGTGACCAGGACGAACAACGCGGTCGCCTCCGGCGCGCACTTCGGTGTGGTCGGCCGGTGCGTGGGCTCGTTCCTGTCGCTGCTCACCGCGATCACCTTCTTCGCGATCTCGGTGTGGGTCAGCGGCGACGCGGTAGCCGGTGCGGCGCAACGGTTGTTCGGCATCGACGGCGGCGAAGTGCTGCGGGGTACCGCGTACGGCGTGATCGCGATCGCGACGCTGGTGGTCTGCGTCTACGGCTACCGGTTCATGCTGCTGATCAACCGGATCGCGGTGGTACTGGGCACGGCGATCATGCTGCTCGGCGTTTTCGCCTACGGTGGGCGGTTCGACCCGGCGTTCCCCGGCACCGGCGACTACGCGCTCGGCACGTTCTGGCCCACGTGGATCCTGGCCGCGCTGACCGTGATGGCGAACCCGATCTCGTTCGGCGCCTTCCTCGGTGACTGGTCGCGCTACATCCCCGCCACGCACAGCCGCCGTTCCCTGCTGGCGGCACCGTTCCTGGCGCAGGTGGCGACGCTGCTGCCGTTCGGCTTCGGCATCGCCACGGCCACCCTGGTCACCGACGCGAGCGACTACATCGCCGGCCTGACCACGATTTCTCCGCTGTGGTACGCCATTCCGCTCATCGTGGTGGCGCTGATCGGCGGCTTGTCCACCGGTACCACCGCGTTGTACGGCACCGGGCTGGACTTCAGCTCGATCTTCGTGCGGTTGAGCCGCGTCCAGGCGACGCTGCTGATCGGCACGCTGTCGGTGGCGTTCATCTTCGTCGGCAACTTCGCGCTGGACATGGTGTCGAGCATCAACGCCTTCGCCACGCTGATCGTGCTGTGCACCTCGCCGTGGATGGTGATCATGATGATCGGCTACCTGGTGCGGCGGGGGTACTACGACCCCGAGGACCTGCAGGTGTTCAACCAGGGGCGCCGGGGCGGGCGGTACTGGTTCACCCGCGGGGTGAACTGGCGGGCCATGGCCGCCTGGCTCCCGGCGACCACGCTCGGCCTGCTCACCGCGAACACCCCGATGATCGCCGGGCCGCTACGGGAGGTCGCGGGTGGCGTGGACATCAGCCTGCCCGCCACCCTGCTCACCGCCGCCGTCACCTACCCGGTGCTGCTGCGCCTCTTCCCGGAACCCGCCGAAGTCCTGGCGCCCGTTCCCGCACCCGCGAGGTCACTCCGGTGACCGGCTCAGAGCGACCTCGCCGCCGTGCTGGAGGCGCGGCAGAACAACAGCGGCCCACTCGGTGACCTTGCGCGCGACGTCCTGCGCGGTGAGGCCGATCTCGGAGAGCACCTCGTCCCGCGTGCCGTGCTCGAGGAAGCGCTGCGGCACGGCCAGGTCCCGCACCGGCACCGAGCAGTCGGCGTCGCGGAAGGCGGCGGCCAGCAGTGAGCCGAAGCCGCCGTGGCGGCCGTTGTCCTCGACGGTGACCACCAGGCGGTGCGCCTCGGCGAGCGCGGTCAGCTCCCCCGGCACCGGCAGCACCCACCGCGGGTCCACCACGGTGACGCCGATGCCCTGGTCGGCCAGCCGGTCCGCGGCGGCGAGGCCCAGCTTGGCGAAGGCACCGACAGCGACCAGCAGCACGTCGGTCCCGGCGCCCTCGGCCGGGCGGCGCAGCACGTCGACCACGCCGAGCCGGTCCACCGCGGGCACCGACTCGATCACGCCACCGCGCGAGAACCGGAGCGCGGTCGGGCCGTCGGCGACGGCCACCGCCTCCCGCAGCTCCTCACGCAAGGTGATCGCGTCACGGGGTGCGGCCACCCGCATGCCGGGCACCAGGCCCAGCAGCGACAGGTCCCACATGCCGTGGTGGCTGGCGCCGTCCGGCCCGGTGATCCCGGCCCGGTCGAGCACGAAGGTGACCGCCTGCTTGTGCAGCGCCACGTCCATCAGCACCTGGTCGAAGGCGCGGTTGAGGAAGGTCGCGTAGATCGCCACCACCGGGTGCATGCCGCCCATCGCCAGCCCGGCGGCCGAAGCCACCGCGTGCTGCTCGGCGATGCCGACGTCGAACCAGCGGTCCGGGTGCGCCTCGGCGAACTTGTGCAGCCCGGTGGAGCGCAGCATGGCCGCGGTGATCGCGACCACGTCCTCGCGCTCGTCACCGATGGCGGCCAGTTCGTCGGCGAACACCCCGGTCCAGCTCGGGCCCTTCACCGGCGGCAGGCCGGTCTCCGGGTCCAGCGGATCGGTCTGGTGCATCTGGTCGTGCACGTGGTTGACCGCGGGCTCGTAGCCGTGGCCCTTCTCCGTCACCGCGTGCACGATCACCGGCCCGCCGAACGCCTTCGCGCTGTGCAGCGCCTTCTCCAGCGCGGACAGGTCGTGCCCGTCGACCGGGCCGACGTACTTCAGGCCCAGGTCGGCGAACATCCGCTGCGGGCTGACCGCGTCCTTCAGCCCGGCCTTGGCCGCGTGCAGCGCCGCGTAGATCGGCTTGCCCACGAACGGGGTGCGGCGCAGCAGCTCACGGCCGCCGTCGAGGACGCGCTCGTAGCCGGGCCGCAGGCGCAGCGAGGCCAGGTGCTCGGCGAGCCCGCCGATGGTCGGCGAGTACGAGCGGCCGTTGTCGTTGACCACGATCACCACCGGCCGGTGCGGGGCGGCGGCGATGTTGTTCAGCGCCTCCCAGCACATGCCGCCGGTCAGCGCGCCGTCCCCGACCACGGCCACCGCGTGCCTGCCGCCGCCGCCCAGCTCGAAGGCCTTCGCCAGGCCGTCCACATAGGACAGCGCGGCCGAGGCGTGGCTGTTCTCCACCAGGTCGTGCTCGCTCTCGGCGCGCGAGGGGTAGCCGGTGAGGCCACCCCGCTGGCGCAGCCCGTCGAACTCGGCGTGCCTGCCGGTGACGATCTTGTGCACGTAGCTCTGGTGCCCGACGTCCCAGACGATCGCGTCCGAGGGCGAGTCGAACACCCGGTGCAGGGCGAGGGTCAGCTCCACCACGCCCAGGTTGGGCCCGAGGTGACCGCCGTTCCGGCACACCTTCTCGACCAGGAATTCCCGGATCTGACCGGCGAGGAGCTCCAGCTCGCCGGGCTCCATCCGCTTCAGGTCCGCCGGTCCGTGCACGGAATCCAGCAACGTCACGCTCCACCTCGCCTGTTCAAGCCTGTTTCGAGCCGGTTCGGCCACCGCCATCGTCCGCCCAGTCTACGGAGCGCCGGGGCTGCCGGATCCGCCACGCGGCTGGCATCACGTCACGACCGGGTGATCAGTGCCCTGGCCTGCGGTGGAGCGAGGACGTCACCTGGTCGTCAAAAGTGGGAAACAAACCATCCACATCGATGGTACGTGATCATGATCCCGGCGAGCACCGCAGGGGAGGGGATTCGCTCGCCACCGACCTGGGAAGTTTCCGGGAACTGGCGGAATCCGTGCCGCACCTGGCTTTCACGCGCGTCCGCCCGAGCCGGATCGACTGTCCAACCGGGAGCCCGCGCGCGTCGGGGAGATCACTGGACCGCCTCGCACTGGATAGCCAAATCGCCCGAACGGCGTAGGATTCCCCCTCGCACGCGCGCGCAACCAACGCAGGTCGAAAGAGGGCAGATGGCGGACTTCTTCATCGGTGGGCAGTGGGTGGCCTCGCAGGCGGGGCGGACCAGGGAGATCCGGTGCCCGGCCAACGGTTCACTGGTCGCCGAGGTCGCCGAAGGCACGCGTGAGGACACCGAAGCGGCCATCGCCGCCGCGCGCGACGCCTTCGACAACGGACCGTGGCCGGCCACCCCGATCTGGGAGCGCGGGGACGTCCTGCTCCGGGTGGCACAGCTGCTGGAGCGCGACAAGGCGAGTTTCGCCAGGGCCGAATCGCTCGACACCGGCAAGCGGCTGTTGGAGAGCGAATACGACATGGCCGACATCGCCGCCTGCTTCCGCTACTTCGGCAAGCTGGCCGGGCAGGACAGCGGCCGGGTGGTCGACACCGGCAACCCGGACGCGATCAGCCGGATCACCTACGAGCCGGTGGGCGTCTGCGGGCTGATCACGCCGTGGAACTACCCGCTGCTGCAGACCGCGTGGAAGGTGGCCCCGGCGCTGGCCGCCGGCAACACCTTCGTGCTCAAGCCGAGCGAGCTGACCCCGCACACCTCGATCATGCTGATGCGCCTGCTGATGGAGGCCGGTGTCCCGGACGGGGTGGCCAACCTGGTGCTGGGCGCGGGTCCCGAAGCCGGCGCGCCGCTGTCCGAGCACCCCGACGTGGACCTGGTCTCGTTCACCGGCGGCCTCGCCACCGGCCGGATCGTCGCGGCGGCCGCCGCGGCCACGGTCAAGAAGGTGGCGCTGGAGCTGGGCGGCAAGAACCCGAACGTGGTCTTCGCCGACGCCGACTTCGACACCGCGGTGGACTTCGCGCTGACCGCGGCCTTCCTGCACTCCGGTCAGGTCTGCTCGGCCGGTGCCCGGCTGATCGTGCAGGAGGAGCTGCACGACCGGCTGGTGGACGAGATCGTGCGCCGGGCCGCGCAGATCCGCATCGGCGGGCCGTTCGACCCCGACGCCGAGACCGGGCCGCTGATCTCCGCGGCACACCTGGAGAAGGTGGAGCGGTACGTGGCCACCGCGATCGACGAGGGCGCGGTCCTGCGCACCGGCGGCAAGCGGCCGGAGGGCGAGAAGTTCACCGGCGGCCACTACTACCTGCCGACCGTGCTGGACAACGTGGCGCAGGGCAGCTTCGCGGTGACCGAGGAGTCCTTCGGCCCGGTCCTGACCGTGGAGACCTTCACCGACGAGGACGACGCGGTCCGCATCGGCAACGACACGCACTACGGCCTGGCCGGCGGCGTGTTCACCTCGGACGTGTCCAAGGCGCAGCGGGTGGCGAACCGGTTGCGGCACGGCACGATCTGGATCAACGACTACCACCCGTACTTGCCGCAGGCCGAATGGGGCGGTTTCAAGCAGTCCGGCTTCGGCCGCGAACTGGGCCCGACCGGGCTGGCCGAGTACCAGGAAGCCAAGCACATCTACCAGAACACCCGCCCGGGACCGCAGCACTGGTTCTCCGGTGACCAGCGCTGAGCACAGCTAGCGAGAAGGACGGTGCGATGAGTCAGACCGACGACGGCCTGGCCGGTTTCGGGTACAAGCAGGAACTGGAGAGAACGCTCGGCAACTTCCACACCTTCGCCGCCGGCATCTCCTACATCTCCATCCTCACCGGCACGTTCCAGCTGTTCTACTTCGGTTTCGGCTTCGGCGGGCCCGCCTACTGGTGGTCGTGGCCGCTGGTGTTCGCCGGGCAGCTGATGGTCGCGCTGTCCTTCGCCGAGCTGGCCGCGCACTACCCGGTGGCCGGCTCGATCTACAACTGGTCGAAACGCCTCGGCAGCCCGCACGTGGCCTGGCTGGCGGGCTGGATGATGCTCACCGCGTCGATCGTCTCGATCGCTTCGGTGGCGCTGGCGTACCAGATCACCCTGCCGCAGATCCTCGACGTCTTCCAGTTCGTGGAGAACCCCGCGGTCAACGCGGTGATCCTGGGCACCGCGTTCATCGTGTTCACCACCCTGGTCAACGCCTGGGGCGTGCAGCTGATGGCGCGGATCAACAGCGCCGGGGTGTTCATCGAGCTCATCGCCGCGGTGCTGCTGATCGTGCTGCTGGCGGCGAACATCACCCGCGGGCCCGAAGTGGTCATGGAAACCCGGGACGCCGGTGCCGGGCAGAGCGGCGGTTACCTCGGCGCGTTCCTGGTCGCCTCGCTCGCCTCGACCTACGTGATGTACGGCTTCGACACGGCCAGCTCGCTCGGTGAGGAATCGCACGACCCGCGCCGCAACGCGCCGAAGGCCATCCTGCGCGCGCTGATCTTCTCCTTCCTGCTCGGCGGGCTGATCCTGCTGTTCGCGCTGATGGCCGTGGGCGACATCGGCAACCCGGAGATCGCCACCGGCGGCCTGCAGTTCATCGTGCTGGACGTGCTCGGCAGCACGGTCGGCAAGATCCTGCTGATCACCGTGGTCATCGCGATCACCGTGTGCATCCTGGCGGTGCAGTCGGCGGCCATCCGGATGATGTTCGCGATGGCGCGCGACAACGCGCTGCCCGCCGGGGCGAAGCTGGCGCGGATCTCGCCGAAGACGAAGACGCCGGTGATCCCGGCGGTGGTGGCCGGGGTGATCGCGGTGGTGATCCTGCTGGTGAACATCAACCAGCCGCAGATCTTCACGGTGATCACCAGCATCGGCATCATCATGATCTACTTCGCCTACCTGCTGGTGACCGTGCCGATGCTGGTCAAGCGGCTGCGCGGGCAGTGGCCGCCGCCGGAGGTGGAGGGCAGGAAGTACTTCTCGCTGGGCAAGTTCGGCCTGCCGGTGAACATCCTCGGCGTGCTGTGGGGCGCGGGCATGATCGTGAACCTGGCGTGGCCGCGGCGGGAGGTCTACAACGCCACCGAGCCCTACCACTGGTACCTGCAGTGGGGCGCGGTGCTGTTCGTCGGCGCGGTGGCCGGGCTCGGCTTCGCCTACTACTGGTTCCGGCTGCGCCACCACACCGGCATCCTCGACGACCACCGGGCCGAAGATCCGAAGATCCAGGAGGAAACCGCGTGAGCGAAGAGTTCGACTACGTCATCGTGGGCGGGGGCACCGCCGGTTCGGTGCTGGCGGCACGCTTGTCGGAGGACTCGTCGGTCACCGTGTGCCTGCTCGAAGCCGGACCGTCCGATGTGGACGACGAGGCGATCCTGCGGCTGGACCGGTGGATGGGCCTGCTGGAATCGGCCTACGACTGGGACTACCTCGTGGAGCCGCAGGAGTCGGGCAACTCGTTCCTGCGCCACGCCAGGGCGAAGGTGCTGGGCGGGTGTTCGTCGCACAACTCGTGCATCGCGTTCTGGGCCCCCGCCGAGGACCTGGACGAGTGGGCCTCGCTCGGCCTGCCCGGCTGGTCCGCGGCGGACATCTTCCCGCTGTACAAGGAACTCGAGACCAACGACGGGCCGGGCGAGCACCACGGCCGGTCCGGGCCGGTGACCATCCGCTCGGTGCCGCCGCACGACCCGGTCGGCGTGGCGCTGCTCGAGGCGTGCGAGCAGGCGGGCATCCCGCGCACGGAGTTCAACTCCGGCAAGACCGTGACGCACGGGGCGAACTGGTTCCAGATCAACGCCCGCGAAGACGGCACGCGGTCTTCGGCCTCGGTGTCGTACCTGCACCCGATCATCGGGCAGCGGGCCAACCTGGAGGTCAGGACCGGGCTGCGGGCGAAGAAGCTGGTGTTCGAGGGCAAGCGGTGCGTCGGTGTCGAATACCAGGCGCCGGATCTGTTGCACAGCGACGAGATCCGCGCACGCCGCGAGGTGATCCTGAGCGCGGGCGCGATCGACTCGCCCAAGCTGCTGATGCTCTCGGGCATCGGGCCCGCCGAGCACCTGCGCGAGGTCGGCGTCGAGGTGCTGGTGGACTCGCCGGGGGTCGGCGAGAACCTGCAGGACCACCCCGAGGGCCTGGTCCAGTGGGACGCCAAGCAGCCGATGGTCACCGAATCCACGCAGTGGTGGGAGATCGGCATCTTCACCACCACCGAGCCCGGCCTCGACCGGCCGGACCTGATGTTCCACTACGGTTCGGTGCCCTTCGACCTGAACACCCTGCGGCACGGCTACCCGACCACCGAGAACGGCTTCTGCCTGACGCCGAACGTCACGCGGAGCCGGTCGACCGGCACGGTTCGCTTGCGCACCAGGGACTTCCGCGACCGGCCGAAGGTGGATCCGCGGTACTTCACCGATCCGCACGACATGCGGGTGATGACCCACGGCGTGCGGCTGGCGCGGGAGATCGTGGCCCAGCCCGCGATGGCCGCGTACGCGGGCGCGGAACTGGCCCCTGGCGCCGAAGCGCGAAGCGACGACGAGATCGCCGACTACCTGCGCAAGACGCACAACACCGTGTACCACCCGTCGTGCACGGTGAAGATGGGCGGCCCCGGCGATCCGCTGGCGCCACTGGACGAACGCCTGCGGGTGCGCGGGGTCGAGGGCCTGCGGGTGTGCGACGGCTCGGCGATGCCGTTCCTGGTCGCGGTGAACCCGTGCATCACCACCATGGCCATCGGCGAACGCTGCGCCGACATGATCGCCGAAGACGCCTGACGCGACACGAATGTGGCTTTGGGGGCCGAATCCGCCCCCAAAGCCACATTCGTGTCGGTCGCGCTTCAACTGGTCACTGCAGCAGGGCGATGCACTCCACGTGGTGCGTCATCGGGAAGGCGTCGAAGGCGCGCAGCCCGGCCAGTTCGTAGCCGTGCTCGGCGAAGGTGGCCAGGTCCCTGGCCAGTGCCGCGGGATCGCAGGCGACGTAGACCACGCGTTCCGGTGAACCTTCGGCGATCGCGTCGACCACCGTCTTGCCCGCGCCCTTGCGCGGCGGGTCCAGCACCACCACGTCCGGGCGTTCGTCGTCCGGGTCGAGCGCTTCCAGCACCTCCTCGACCCGGCCCGAGCGCCAGTGCACCTGCGGCAGGTCCACCAGGTTCGCCGTACCGTCGACGACCGCGCGCCTGCCCGACTCGACCGCCAGCACGTTCCCCCGCGGTCCGACCTGCTCGGCCAGCACCGAGGCGAACAAGCCGACGCCCGCGTACAGGTCCCACACGCGTCCGGTGCGCGGCGCCCGTGCCCATTCGCCCACCGCCGCGGCGAAGGTGTCCGCGGCGGCCGGGTGCACCTGCCAGAAACCGTGGGCGTCCAGCCGCCAGTCGCGGCCGGCGGCGCGCTGCACGGCGACCCCGGTGCTGTCCACGTGCACCTGTCCGTCGGCGTCCGCGGTGACCTCGATTTCACTGCCGGGCCGCCAGGTCCGCGCCAGCACGTCGTCCAGCACACCGGGCACGGTGATCGGGCACCCGTTGCCCGCCAACGGGATCACCCGGTGGCTGCGGTGGGCCCGCAACCCCGCGCGACCGTCACGACCGGCCACCAGCCGCACCCGCGTCCGCCAGCCCAGTGGACCGCCTGGCAGCTCCTCGACTTCGACCTCCCGCGAGATACCGGCCAGCCGCTGGAGCTGCTCGGCGACCACCGCACCCTTCAGCTCCCGTTGTGCCGCAGGCGAAGCGTGCTGCCAGTCGCAGCCACCACAGCGGCCGGGACGGGCCAGCGGGCACGGCGGTTCCACCCGTTCCGGCGCCGCGGTGAGCACCTCGACCACGTCGGCCCGGCAGAACGAACCGCCCTTGTCCTCGGTGACCTCGACGACCACCCGCTCACCCGGCAGGCCGTGGCGGACGAAGACGACCCGCCCCTCGGCCCTGGCCACGCAGTGCCCGCCGTGTGCGACCGCGCCGATCTCCAGCTCGATCCGGCGCCCGGTCCATTGCTCGCTCATTTACCGCCCTCGGAAGATCGTGAACCCAGCAGGCCGCGGCGCACGTCACCGGCGGCCGGGCGCTCGCGGTCGGCGCGGTCGAAGGCCTTGGCCGACGATTTCAGCTGCCACGGCACGCTCGTCACCATGATGCCCGGCTGGAACAGCAGCCTGCCCTTGAGCCGCAGCGCGCTCTGGTTGTGCAGGATCTGCTCCCACCAGTGCCCGACCACGTACTCCGGGATGAACACGGTGACCACGTGCCGCGGGTTGTCGCCCCGGATCCGCTTGACGTAGTCCAGCACCGGCTTGGTGATCTCGCGGTAGGGCGATTCGATCACCTTCAGCGGCACCTTGAAATCGTGCTTGCTCCACTCCGACACCAGCTTGCGGGTGTCGGAGTCGTCCACGTTGACGGTGACCGCTTCGAGCACGTCCGGCCGGGTCGCCTTGGCGTAGGCGAGCGCACGCAGCGTCGGCCGGTGCAACTGCGACACCAGCACCACGGCGTGGTTGCGCGAAGGCAGCACGGCGGGCTTTTCGTCTTCTTTGCGCAGTTCCTCGGCCACCCGGTCGTAGTGCTTCCGGATCGCGCTCATCAGCAGGAAGATCAGCACCATCGCGACGATGGCGATCCAGGCACCCGCCAGGAACTTGGTGATCAGCACGATGATCAGCACCGACCCGGTCATCACCAGGCCGAAGGTGTTGATCCCCTGGGACTGCCGCATCCGGCGCCGCTCGGCGGGCTCGGTGGTCCTGGCGAGCAACCGGTTCCAGTGCCGCAGCATGCCGATCTGGCTCAGCGTGAACGAGACGAACACCCCGACGGTGTAGAGCGGGATCAGCCGGGTCACCTCGGCCTCGAAGGCGATCACCAGCACCACGGCGAACCCGGCCAGGAACAGGATGCCGTTGGAGAAGGCCAGCCGGTCACCGCGGGTGTGCAGCTGCCGCGGCAGGAACCGGTCCTGCGCCAGGATCGAGCCGAGCACCGGGAACCCGTTGAACGCGGTGTTCGCGGCCAGCACCAGGATCAGCCCGGTGACCACGATGACGAAGAAGGAACCGAAGCCGAACCCGGAGAACACCGTGTGCGCCAGCTGCACGATCAGCGTGTCCTGGGTGTAGCCGGGCGGGGCGTTGAGCAGCTGGCTCTCCGGGCGCTCGGCCAGCACCACCCCGGTCTCGCGCGCCAGCACGATGATGCCCATGAACATGGTCACCGCGATCGTGCCGAGCAGCAGCAGCGTGGTGGCCGCGTTGCGGGACTTGGGTTTGCGGAAGGCGGGCACGCCGTTGCTGATCGCCTCCACGCCGGTCAGCGCGGCACAGCCCTGGGTGAACGCGCGCAGCACCAGGAAGATCATCGCCAGGCCGGTCAGGTGCTCGTTGTCCTCGGCCAGCTGCAGCCCGGCGCTGTCCGCGCGCAGGTCCTCCCCGGCGATCAGCGTGCGGTAGAGCCCGATGCCGATCATCAGGAAGATGCCGATCATGAACGCGTAGGTGGGCACCGCGAAGGTGCTGCCCGATTCACGGATACCGCGCAGGTTCATCGCCGAGAGCAGCAGGATGGCGCCGACGCAGAAGAGCACCTTGTGCTCGGCCACGAACGGCACCAGCGCGCCGATGTTCGCCGCCGCCGAGGAGATGGACACCGCCACCGTGAGCACGTAGTCGACCAGCAGCGCGCTGGCCACGGTCAGCCCCGCCCGCGGGCCGATGTTGACCGTGGCGACCTCGTAGTCACCGCCGCCGCTGGGGTAGGCGTGCACGTTCTGCCGGTAGCTGGCGACCACGGCCAGCATCACCACGACCACGACCAGCCCGATCCACGGCGACATGGTGAACGCGGCCAGGCCGGCGACGCTGAGCGTCAGGAAGATCTCCTGCGGCGCGTAGGCCACGCTGGACAGCGCGTCGGAGGCGAACACCGGCAGGGCGATCCGCTTGGGTAAGAGGTTGTGGGCCAGGCGGTCGCTGCGGAACGGCCGGCCGAGTACCAGCCGTTTGGCCGCGGTGGCGAACTTGGACACGGGCGAAGGGTAATCCAGTCCTCACCCGTCCGGCCGAGCGCCGGGCGGTAAGGCGCCCTCCCCCACCCCGGGTGCTGCCGGTAGGTTCTCGGCTGGTGTGTGAGATTAGGGAGGCGCAACGGTGCACGTGGTGATCATGGGGTGCGGCCGGGTCGGCGCATCGCTGGCCGCCGCGCTCGGACGGCTCGGCCACGAGGTGGCGGTGATCGACCGCAGCCAGCAGGCGTTCCGCAGGCTGGGCAGCGACTTCCACGGCCAGCAGGTGGTCGGGGTGGGGTTCGACCGGCAGGTGCTGATCGAGGCGGGCATCGAGCGCGCCGGGGCGTTCGCGGCGGTGTCCAGCGGGGACAACTCGAACATCATCTCGGCCAGGGTGGCCAGGGAGACCTTCGGCGTCGAGCACGTGGTGGCGCGGATCTACGACCACAAGCGCGCCGCGGTCTACGAGCGCCTCGGCATCCCGACGGTGGCCACCGTGCCGTGGACCACCGACCGCTTCCTGCGCACCCTGCTGCCCGACGGGGTCGCCTCGGACTGGCGTGATCCTTCCGGCACGGTCGCCCTGCTGCAGTTGCCGCTGCACGAGGACTGGATCGGCCGCAGCGTCGCCCAGTTGCAGGCCGAGACCGGCGCGCGGGTGGCCTTCATCATGCGCTTCGGCACCGGGGTGCTGCCCGATTCGAAGGCCGTGCTGCAGTCCGGGGACCTGGTCTACGTGGCCGCGCACTCGGGCACGGTGAGCGACGTGACGAGCGTGGCCTCACGCGCCCCGGAGGAGGAGAGCTGATGCGGGTCGCCATTGCCGGAGCCGGCGCGGTCGGCCGGTCCATCGCCGCGGAACTGGTCGACGCCGGGCACCAGGTGATGCTCATCGAGCGCCAGTCCGACCAGTTCATGCCGGAGACGGTGGAACAGGCCGACTGGGTGCTCGGGGACGCCTGCGAGGTCTCCACCCTGGAAGAGTCCGACATCGAGCTGTGCGACGTGGTGATCGCGGCCACCGGGGACGACAAGGTCAACCTGGTGGTCTCGCTGCTGGCGAAGACCGAGTTCGCGGTGCGCCGGGTGGTGGCCAGGGTGAACAACCCGGCCAACGAGTGGCTGTTCAACGACGCCTGGGGGGTGGACGTGGCCGTGTCCACCCCGCGCATGCTGGCGGCGATGGTGGAGGAGGCGGTCAGCGTCGGCGACCTGGTGCGGTTGATGACCTTCCGGCAGAGCCAGGCGAACCTGGTGGAGATCACCCTGCCGGACGAGACCCCGCTGGCCGGGCGCCCGGTGCGCGACCTGGCGCTGCCGCGCGACGCCGCGCTGGTGACCATCCTGCGCGGCGAGCGGGTGATCGTGCCGCAGCCGGAGGACCCGCTGGAGGCGGGCGACGAGCTGCTGTTCGTCTCGCAGTCCGATGTGGAACCGGAGATCCGCGCGGCGCTGGGGTACTGATCGGCTGATATGGCCCAACCAGTCTGGCCGGCGCGCTACCGCATCGACCCGGAAAGCCTGCGGGAGAAGGTCGAGAACCCGGCCGAACTCACCCTGTGGCTCGACGCGGCACTGGCCCGGCCCGCACCGGCCGACCCCGAGGACGAACGCGCCCACCGCACCGCCATCGGCGTCGCGGCCCGGCTCCTGGAACGGCTCGACGAGGCCGAAACCCAGCTGGGGCGCGCGGTCGAGCTGGCCACGCGGCCGCGGGACGCGGTGCTGGCGCGGGTCCGGCTGGCCCACGTGCACCAGTGGCAGGGCCGGTTCACCCTCGCCGAATCCGAGTTCCGGCACTGCCTCCGCGACGCGCACCTGGCCGGTGACCAGGTGCACTTCGTCTACCAGCACGCCGGGAAGTGCGCCTACGACGCCGGGGACTGGGTGCTCGCGCGGGAGCGGTTCGCCACCGCGATGCGCCTGCGGCTCTACGGCGGCGACGAGGAGCTGATCGAGACCACCAGGACCGCGCTGGACGCCGCCGACGCGGCGGTCACCGCGGCCGCGGCGGGCGCCGAACTGGACCGCCTGGTGCCCGCGGTGCACAAGCTCACCGCGACCCGGCTGGCCCCGGCCATCTTCGACCGGCACGGCCTGCCGCCGCACGCGGGCACGCTGGTCGAACTCGGCCTGCTCGGGGTCTCGAAACCGGTGCCGCTGGAGGTGGTGCGCGGGCTGCACCGCTACGCCACCGGGCTGGAGGCGCGGCTGGACGCGCTGGTGGCCGCCGGCTGGCTGCTCAAAACGGCCAAAACGGTCGTGGTCAGCTCACGCGGTCGCGCGCTTTTGCGCCAGTTGGCGGTCGCGCAGGCGCAGACGGCCCGCACCCTTTGGGGGGAACCGGTTCTAGGTAAGTCACTAGCCGACGAGGTCGTCCTCGGCGCCGCGGGCACCTCCGGCGGGCCGGTCTTCGACGCCGTCGCGAGGCTCACCGAGCACAACCCCGACCCCGGCGTGGCGGGTGATCTGTTCCACCGGCTGAACGCGCTGCGTCACCACCGGGCGGACGCGCACGCGGTCGCGTGGCAGGCCGAAGGGCACACCGTGCGCTCGGTCCGGCGGCTCGCCCCCGGGTCCCCGGAACGCGTCCGGATCGACGCGCTGACCGACCGGATCGCCGCGCGTGCCTTCCGGCCGCTCTCGCACGACCGCCGCACCGAGGTGCTCAGCGTGCTGCGCGGCCTGCGCCACGAGCCTCTTCTGTGAAGCGCGGTTACGAGGGCTGATCCGGCGTCTGGGCGTACTTCTGCCGCAGCCGGGCCTCGGCCTGCTCGTCGGTCTCCTCGGCCCCGTCAGGCCCTGCTGGGCCTTCTTCGGCTTCGCGTTCCTTGATGCGCTTGTCCGCTCGCCGGATGGCCCACACCACCACGAGCAGCGCCAGGCCCCACAACGGGTAGCCCATGGCGATCTTCGCGAACGCCAGCCAGCCGGTGTAGTCCTCCTCGTAGAGCCAGCGCTGCACGATGAACCGGGCGCCGAAGACGGCGGCCAGCGCCGCGGTGGCCAGGTCGTAGCCGTAGACCGAGGACTTGTCCTTCTTCCACTTCATCGGCACGCGGTTCATCACGCTCCACAGCACGCCGACCAGCGGGTACCGGAACACGATGGTGATCGCCACGATGGCGAAGCAGGCCAGGCTGAACCAGATCCCGACCAGGAAGAAGCCCTTCGCCGAACCCGTGCGGTAGGCGATGAACCCGGAGATGGCGATGCCGATGAACCCGGAGATGGCCGGCTTGAGCGGCTCCTTGCGGACCGCGCGGAAGACGACGAAGAACACGCCGACCCCGACCGCGCTCCAGATGCCCGGCATCAGCCCGGCGAACGAGTTCACCAGCACGAAAACCATCACCGGGAAGGAGGAGTAGAACAGCCCGATCGCGCCGCCCATGTCCTCCCAGACGGTGGGCATCTTGCGTTCTTGCTGCCCGGTCTCGCCGTCGGCGTCCTTGCGATCGGTTCGCGGGTCTTCGCTCACGGTGTGTTACCACTCTGCTCGAGGTGCACGGACACGCGCGGCGTCAGGAAGTCACCTGCAACTCGTAGTACGGGTTGTAGAGCACCTTGCGGCCGTCGCGGTCCGCCATCCTGCCACGTGCCTTCACCGTCCGCCCAGGCTCGATGCCCGGGATGCGCCGGCGGCCGAGCCAGACGAGGGTGACCCCGTCGGTCCCGTCGAAGAGTTCGGCCTCCAGCGTGGCCACTTCGCTCGAGGGGCACAGTTCGACGCTTCTGAGGCGCCCGAGCACAGTCACTTCCTCGCCCGAACGGCAGTCGCAGGCGCGGCGCGCACCGGACTTTTCGGACTCTTCGGAAAGGTCGTCGGCGTCGAGTTCGTCGACGTCGATGGTCAGCTTGCGAACCAACCGGCTGAAGTAGCCGCCGTCTTTGGCGGGCATATGCGGTGCTCCTGTGCTCCGGGGCCCCGACTCGAACGGCCCGTGCCTTACCAGCGTAGCTTTCCCCGGCCAGGAAAACCGATTTCGGACCAGGATCGCAACGTGACCTGCACGATGCCCCCCGCACCCGCCGTTCTGTTGCCCGGCACCGGATCCGACGAAATCTTCGTCCGCTCGGTGTTCGCCGGGCCACTGGCCGGGGCCGGGATGACGCTCATCGCCCCACCACCGCCCGCCGACGGCACCGCGCTGGTCGAGGGCTACCTCGCCGCCTTCACCGCGGCCGCGGCGGAAAACGGCGGAAAACTGCTGGTCGGCGGCGTTTCCCTGGGTGCGCACCTGGCGGCGGAATGGGCGGTCGCGAACCCGGAACGGTGTTCGGGCCTGCTGCTGGCACTGCCCGCGTGGAACGGCGTGCCGGACGGGGCCCCGGCGTCGGTCGCCGCCCGGTATTCGGCGGATCTCGTGGAGCGGGACGGCTTGACCGCCGCGCTGGAGGTCGCGACCGACGGCGTCGCCCCTTGGCTGGCAGCCGAACTCCGGCGAGCCTGGCCCCGCCACGGCGACGCACTCGCGGCCGGTCTCCGCGCCGCGGGCGCCCATCCCGCGCCGACCCTGGATGCCTTGGCACAGCTGCAAATCCCGGTGGGGATCGCCGCGTGCACCGACGACCCCGTGCATCCCGCCACGGTCGCCCGCACCTGGGCGGCGGCGCTGCCCCAGGCGTGCGTGCGGGAGACCACGCTCACGGCACTGGGCGAAGACCGGGAGTCCCTCGGCCGCGCCGCCGTGGCCGCCTGGCACTCCGCAAACGACCCCCACGCCCCTCCCAACCGGCGCTAACCCCCTTCGAACGCTATGAGTGGGGCATTACTTGCATTCATTGCAAGTAATGCCCCACTCATAGCATTGGCCCCGCCGGGGATCAGCCGCCTTGTTGCTGCTGGGCGGCGATGTGCTGCTGCACGGCTTCCGGCAGCTCGATGGTCAGCGGGGTGCGCACCGGCATCGGCGAGTCACCACGCACGACGATGGTGTGCCGCACGATCTCGCGCAGCACGTCCGGCGCCGCGGCCGCCTGCGACTGCGGGCCCGCGATCACCCCGCGCAGCATCCAGCGCGGCCCGTCGACGCCGATGAACCGCAGCGCGACCTCACCGACGATCGCCGAGAGCTCCATGCCCCACTCGCCGCGGCCCGGCTGCACCTTCGCGCCGTCCGCGCGCAGCTGCTCGGTCAGCTCGCCGCACACCTCGGTCCACAGGCCACCGGACTTCGGCGCGGCGTACCCGCTGACCGTGACCTGCCCCACCGGGGTCACCACGTGCACCGCGCGCACGCCACCGCTGGCCTGGTCCATTTCGACCTGCACCTGCGAGCCCTCGGGCACCGGCACCCGCACCGACCCCAGGTCGATGCGCGGGATCCCGTCCTCCGGGGCGTCGGCGATGTCGTAGGGACCGCTCGTGACCTCCGGATCGAGGTACGCGTCATAGTCGTCGTCCCCGTCCTCCGGTGCCGCGTGCCGGCCCCTCGGCCGCTCGTCGTCGGCCTCGGCGCGCCGCTTACGTCCGAAAATCCCCACTACTTCTCCGTTTCCTCACCGGCGGGTACGCCGGAGCTCAACACCGCGTGGCCGCCGGTCGACCCGTAACCGCCGCCGCCGCGCTCGGTCTCCGGCAACTCCGCCACCTCCACGAACCGCGCGTGCTCGACGCGCTGCACCACCAGTTGCGCGATCCGGTCCCCGCGCGCCAGCTTCAGCGGCTCCCGCGGATCGTGGTTGATCAGGCAGACCCTGATCTCCCCGCGGTAGCCGGAGTCGATCGTGCCCGGGGTGTTCACCACCGACAGCCCGGCCCTGGCCGCGAGGCCGGACCGCGGGTGCACGAACCCCGCGTAACCCTCGGGGAGCGCGATCGCGACCCCGGTCCCGACCACCACCCGCTCCCCCGGATCGAGCACCACGTCCACGGTGGTGACGAGATCGGCACCGGCGTCACCCGGGCGGGCGTAGCCGGGCAACGGGACGCCGGGATCTACCCGGGAGAGGAGTACCTGCACGCTGGACACGGGCCGCGAGACTACCCTGAACCCGTGACCGAGAGCGCGAACGCGGCCGACAAACGGGCCGGCAAGATCACCGTGCGGCACTCCGAGCGGCTCTACGTCCCGTGGTGGCTGTGGCCCCTGCCGCTGCTCGGCGGTGGCCTGCTCGCCGCGGAAATCCACATGGGATACCCCGGCGTGCGGGCCTGGCTGCCCTACCTCATCGTGCTGCCACTGGTGGTGGCGCTGCTGCTGGGCATGGGCCGCACCCAGGTCCGGGTGACCGAAGAGGACGGTGAGACCGAGCTCTGGGCCGGTGACGCCCATCTCCCCACCCGGTTCATGGGGGAGGTCGAAGTCATCGCCAAGCCCGACAAGCGCCGCGCGCTGGGGCGCGACGCCGACCCGGCGGCGTTCGTGGTGCACCGCGGCTGGGTCGGGCCCGCGCTGCGCGTCCGGGTCGAGGATCCGCAGGATCCCACGCCGTACTGGCTGATCAGCACGCGCAAGCCCGAAGCGCTGGCGGAGCTGCTGACCGGGCACCGTCCCGCCTGATGTGCGGAACGGGGCGTCACCGGCCTGGCCGGCCGATAACGCCCCGTTCACCGATACGCCCCGAGAATCCCCTGGTGGTGCCGTCTCACGCGCAGTCGCGGCAGATCATCCGCCCGCTGCTTTCGTCCGCGAGCCTGCTGCGGTGGTGCACCAGGAAGCAGACCGAGCAGGTGAACTCGTCCGCCTGCTTGGGCACCACCTTGACGGTCAGGTCCTCCCCCGAGAGCCCGGAGAGGTCAGCTCCGGGCAGCTCGAAGTTCTCGGCCGTCGCGTCCTCGTCGACGTCGACGACGCCGGACTGGTTCTCATTGCGGCGCGCCTTCAGCTCCTCCAACGAGTCTTCGGCCAGCTCGTCGGCTTCGCTGCGGCGCGGAGCGTCGTAGTCGGTCGCCATTGTCCCTCACCCCTGCGATCAGCTTAGAAAATGTCAGTAGGCCGACCCCGGGACGCGCCCGTGGTCCTCCGTGCCGCTGGTTAACGTTCCAGCGCCCCTGTTTGTGCCCGGCGATTCCCGTGAGCCCGATCTCTTTCTCGCGCACGCTGGGTGGCCGGAGCCCGCAGAGGGTAGCTCATGTCATACCCCGCACCGAAACCCGTCACCCCTGTCCCTCCGGAAGTCACCCGTCAGGAGGAGCCGGGGCCCCCTTCACTAGGCTGCTCCGGTGGCAGCCGGTCACCCGGCGCGTTGCCTCCTTGCCCAGCGTGGTGTGCCGTGGTGCGATTCAGTGATTCGGTCGGATTCCGGCCCGTATCCGGCGCGCGCGGGCAACCCGGGCGGTGCTTCCGGCGTCCATAAGACGTAACGCCTGGGCCGAACGGCACAACGCGCCCCGGGCGGGTGGCTGCGCGCGAGTGCTGCGCTCTGGGAAGGGGCAGGTCAGTGACGTCAGTGACGTCGGGGAACGGGAAGTCGCGGCTGTATCGCAAACGGCGGCCGTGGCCGGCGCTGATCGTCATCGGTGTGCTCGGGGTGATCGCCATGGGCGTGTGGATCAACGCGCTGGTCACCAAGGACGACGCCACCAGTGAGGCGATCCGCTGCGACCCGGCGCCGGTCGCGCCGCAGGGGGTGAGCTACACCCCGGTCGCGCACGACGCGCTCGACGACACCGCACCGATCCCGCCGGACAAGATCGCGCTGAAGGTGCTCAACGCGAGCGGCATCCGCGGCCAGGGCGCGATCACCACGGCCACCCTGGGCGAACTCGGCTTCACCGAGGCCGCCGAACCGGAGAACGACCCCGCCTACGAAGGCGTCGAGGCCAACTGCCGCGGGCAGATCCGCTACGGCGAGAACGGCAAGGCGGCCGCGCGCACGCTGAGCCTGATCGACCCCTGCGTGGAACTGGTCGAGGACAACCGCGAGGACGCCAGCGTCGACCTGAGCATCGGCACGCGGTTCGGCGACCCGCGGCCCAACCAGGCCGGGCTGGACATCCTCAAGGAGCTGAGCACCTGGTCCAGCCAGAACCAGGAGTCCGACTCCGGCGGCAACGAGCAGTCCACCGGGCAGTCCGCGCCGACCATCGAGAAGGAACGGCTCGCCGCGGCCCGCGCCGGTTACTGCTGAGCCACGCTCACACCCCCGCACCACCACCGTCGGCGATCGCCTCGCGCAGCGCGCCCGCGATCGACGGCGCCGCGGCGAAGGTGAGGTCCTCGCCGAGCGCGGGCTCCTCCCCCGGCAGGCCGACCACCGCGCCCGCCTCGGCGGCCACCAGCGCGCCCGCGGCCCAGTCCCAGCGGTTCAGCCCGTGCTCGAAGTAGGCGTCGATCCAGCCCGCCCCCACCGCGCACAGGTCCAGTGACGCCGCACCGGCCCGCCGGATGTCCCGCACGCGCCCCAGCAGGCCCGCCACCAGCTCGGCCTGCCGCAGCCGCCGCTCGGCCCGGTAGGCGAACCCGGTGCCCACCAGGGCCAGCTCCAGCCGCTCCGGGGCGCCCACGCGCAACGGCCGCCCGTCCAGGAACGCCCCACCACCCCGCGTGGCCGTCCAGCGGCGCCCGCTGACCGGTTCCACCACCGCACCGGCCACCGACACCCCGTCCACCTGCGCGGCCAGCGAGACGGCGAACCAGGGGTATCCGTAGAGGAAGTTCACCGTGCCGTCGATCGGGTCGACCACCCAGTTGACCCTGCCCGGGGTGAGCTCGCCGCCGCCCTCCTCGCCCACCACCGGCTCGCCGGGGCGCAGTTCGGCCAGCTTCGCGCGGACAAAACGCTCCGTATCGCGGTCGACCGCGGTCACCACATCGGTTTCACTGGACTTCGTGTCCACCCGCACGGACCCGCCCGCGAGCAGGCGCGCACGCGCGTCGCGCACCAGTTCGGCGGCCTCGGCGGCGACCTGCTCGGCGGTCGCGGTCAAGCGCGTCGATATCGACTCCATAGCTCCCACCACATCATGCGAACCCGTGCCGTTACAGTCACCCGAGCGAGTTTCTGAATCGAGAATGAAGGGATCACGTCCATGACGGCGACCCGAGGTTTCGGCATCGACATCGGCGGCAGCGGGATCAAGGGTGCCCTGGTCGACCTGGAGAACGGCAAGCTCATCGGAGACCGGCTCCGGATCGACACCCCGCGCCCGGCCACCCCGGACGCCGTCGCGGACGTCGTCGCCGAGATCGTCGGGCACTTCGGCTGGGCGGGCCCGGTGGGGGTCACCCTGCCCGCGGTGATCAAGAAGGGCGTCGCGATGACCGCGGCGAACATCGATCCCAGCTGGATCGGCACCGACGCCGACGCGCTGTTCGCCAAGCGGCTGGGCCGCGGGGTGGACGAGATCGCCATGCTCAACGACGCGGACGCGGCGGGCATGGCCGAGATCCGCTTCGGCGACCCGGCGGCCCGCAAGGGCGTGACCGCGCTGCTCACCTTCGGCACCGGCATCGGCAGCGCGGTGTTCCTGGACGGGCGGCTGGTGCCGAACACCGAACTGGGCCACCTCGAGGTGGACGGGCACGACGCGGAGAAGAAGGCGGCCGCCTCGGTCAAGGACAACGAGGGCATGTCCTACCCGGAGTGGTCGAAGCGGGTCGACCGGTACCTCTCCGTGCTCGAGAACCTGATCTGGCCGGACCTGTTCATCGTCGGCGGCGGGGTCAGCAAGAAGGCGGAGAAGTGGGTGCCGCTGCTCGAGATCCGCACCCCGATCGTGGTCGCCTCGCTGCAGAACAACGCCGGCATCGTGGGCGCGGCGGCGGCAGCCGTGGAGGGTATCGAGCACTGATTCCGGCTTCGCGGCGACCCCCTCCGCCATGCCCGGGGGTGATCGCTTCGCGACGCCGGTGGGCAACGTCGTTACAATGGAACACGGCCCACGGCCACGGCGGGCAAAACCGCAGGCCGAGGGGTGTTCCCCGAATCTGAGGCAGCTGAGGCCGGAGTGTCTCGGCTCGCCATGATCGACCGCTGCGAAAGGGCGTACGTGGCAGCCGCAAGAACCGCAACCCGAGGCGGGACGAAGACAACCAGCGCCGCCAAGACCTCGCCGGAAGGCCAGGACGTGGATCCCGAGACCCAGCCCGAAGGCACCTCGGGGGAGGCGAAGCCTGCCGCCCGCAAGGGCGCGGCCAAGGCCGGAGCCAAGAAGGCCCCCGCGAAGGGAGCCCGCGCCAAGAAGCCGGCGGGCAAGGACGACGTCAAGGGCGCCGACGGCGAAGTCGTCGGCGAGGAGATCGACGAGGCTTCGCTGGACGCCGACCTGGCCGATCTCGAGAGTGTGGAGATCGACGTCGTCGACGCCACGGTGAGCGAGGAGCCCGAGGAGGACGAGCCCGAGCCGGAAGAGGCCGAGGTCCCGGTCGCCAGCACCCGCGCCGAGCGACAGGCGGCCAAGGGCAGCAAGCACGCCAACGACCCCGACTTCGTCTGGGACGAGGAAGAGTCGGAGGTGCTGCGGCAGGCCCGCAAGGACGCCGAACTCACCGCTTCGGCCGACTCCGTCCGCGCCTACCTCAAGCAGATCGGCAAGGTCGCGCTGCTCAACGCGGAGGAGGAGGTGGAGCTGGCCAAGCGCATCGAGGCCGGGCTCTACGCCGCCGAGCGCGTGCGCACCGCCGAGGAGGAGGGCGAGAAGCTCACCACCCAGATGCGCCGCGACCTGAAGTGGATCGTGCGTGACGGGGAGCGGGCGAAGTACCACCTGCTCGAGGCGAACCTGCGTCTGGTGGTGTCGCTGGCCAAGCGCTACACCGGCCGTGGCATGGCGTTCCTGGACCTGATCCAGGAGGGCAACCTCGGGCTCATCCGCGCGGTGGAGAAGTTCGACTACACCAAGGGCTTCAAGTTCTCCACCTACGCGACCTGGTGGATCCGGCAGGCGATCACCCGCGCGATGGCCGATCAGGCCCGCACCATCCGCATCCCGGTGCACATGGTCGAGGTGATCAACAAGCTCGGGCGCATCCAGCGCGAGTTGCTGCAGGACCTCGGCCGCGAGCCGACGCCGGAAGAGCTGGCCAAGGAGATGGACATCTCCCCGGAGAAGGTGCTGGAGATCCAGCAGTACGCCCGGGAGCCCATCTCGCTCGACCAGACCATCGGTGACGAGGGTGATTCGCAGCTCGGTGACTTCATCGAGGACAGCGAAGCCGTGGTCGCGGTGGACGCGGTGTCGTTCACGCTGCTGCAGGACCAGCTGCAGTCGGTGCTGCAGACCCTGTCCGAGCGCGAAGCGGGCGTGGTCCGCCTGCGCTTCGGCCTGACCGACGGCCAGCCGCGGACTTTAGACGAGATCGGGCAGGTGTACGGGGTCACCCGGGAACGCATCCGGCAGATCGAGTCGAAGACCATGTCGAAACTGCGCCACCCGTCGCGCTCCCAAGTACTGCGCGACTACCTGGACTGACCGTCCACCCGCACCACCCACGAAGGTGGCTTCGCCCCGCGAAGCCACCTTCGTCCTTTCCACCCCCGAACCCCACACCCAGCCCCGAACCCCACACTCGCGTACCGAGTCCTACGTTGGGGCGCCCGAGTCCCACGTTCGCGTACCCGAGTCCCACATCCAGGCGTGCGACTCCCACGTTCAGGTAGCCGAGCCCCACATTCGGGCACCCGAGTTCCTCACTCACGCACCCGAATTCTGCATTCAGGCAGCTGAGTTCTACGTTCAGGCAGCCGAACCCCACGTTCGATGATTTCCCTCCGGGCTTGACATGGAATTCGCGAGCCTGAATTGCCGAACTCGGCTCGCTGAACGGGGAACTCGGGTGTCGGTTGGACTGCTCGGCACCCCGAACGCAAATTTCGTTCACCCGAGCGAGGAATTCGCGAACGTCGAGCTCGGCTACCCGAATGTAAAGCTCGAGTGCGGGAACGCAGGGTTCAGCTGCCTGAATGTAGAACTCGGGTGCCTGAATGCGGCCTCACGTGCGCGAACGTAGAACTCGGGTGTCTGAACGTGGGGTTCGGGTGTGGGGGTTAGGGGATGGGGAGGCCGGCGGTGCGTAGGGCGTGTTCGAGGCGTAGGCGTTCCAGGTCCCGGTCCAGGCCTTCCGGCAGGGTGTCCAGCCGGTGCGGGACTTCGACGACGGCACACGCTTCGGCCAGCAAGGCGTCGTAGGCCTGCCGCGTGCCGGTGCGGCGGGCGGCCGGGGTGCCGGGGCTGTAGGCGGCGAGCAGCCGGTGCACCCGGCGCAGGTCGGCGACCAGGTCCTGCACCGGCGGGTGGGCCGGAGGCAGCGGACGCGGGAAGAACCGTCGCCGCACAAGGCGGATCAGGCGTGGGACGCGCAGGAGCAACCAGAAGAGCACCGTGGGCGCGATCGCCACGAGTCCGTAGAGCAGCACAACGCCCATACCTCAGTCTACGACGGCCTCCCGCCGTTCATAAGCCTCCCGCGCGGCGATCAGGTCCGGCAGGTGGTTCGCCGCCCATTCCCGGCACGCCTCGATCGGGCCGAACAGCGATCGCCCCAGCGGGGTCAGCTCGTATTCGACCCGCGGCGGCACCTCCGGGTAGACCGTCCGCACGATCATGCCGTCCCGCTCCATCGCCCGCAGCGTCTCGGTGAGCACCTTCGGCGACACCCCGCGCATCGGCACCCGCAGCTCCGAGAACCGCCGCGGCCCGTCTTCCAGGCAGATCAGCACCATGCCCGCCCACTTGTCGCCGATGCGGATCGGCGTGACGCGGCTCGGGCAGGCCGGGTCGAACATGTCGGGATCAAGCGGTTGCCTCACCCGATCGAACATACCCGGCCCGCCCGCGCTCAGGCGCTCAATTCCAGCGACGGCCACTCCGCCAGGTCGGCCCGCAGCTGCCGGTCGTGGCTCGCCACGACCACCGCCACCGGCGTGCGCTGGATCGCCTCGGTCAGCTCGTCGACCAGCGTCACCGACAGGTGGTTCGTCGGCTCGTCCAGCAACAACACATGCGGGGCGTGCAACAGCAGCAAAGCCAGCGCCAGCCGCCGCCGCTGCCCGGTGGACAACCGGTTCACCGGACGGTCGGCGTCCGCCGCGGAGAACAGGCCCAGGCGCTTCAACGGCACCACCGCACCCGCGCTCAGCTGACCGCGGGACACCAGCTTCGCCGCCCGCCGTTCGTACAACGCGGCCGCGCCGACCGTGGTGTCCGGGAAGTCGGACTCCTGCGCCAGCAGCCCGACGCGCGCCGACCCCGCCCGCCACACCGATCCGGCCGCCGGTTCCAGCCGGCCGGCCAGCACGTTGAGCAGGGTCGACTTCCCGGCGCCGTTCGCACCCGAGACCAGCAGACGGTCCCCTGTGGACAGTGCGATGGGTTCGGCGAGCGCCAGCCTGCCGGGCACCGCCACCTCGGACGCGGTGAGCACCACGCCCTGCCCGGTGCCGGACAGGTCGGGGCAGGCGAAGCTCAGCCGCTCCGGCGGTGGCGGGACCCGGCGCTCGGCCAGCGCGTCGATGCGGCGCTGGACGTTGTGCAGCTGCCCGGGAGCGCGGGTGGCGCGCTTGTGCTTGTTCACGCCCTTGTCCGGGCGCCACGACGAGATCAGCCGGTTCGCCGCGGCCGTGGCGTCGTGCTCGAGCCGTTCGGCCTCACCGGATTCGAGCGCGTACCGCTGTTCCCAGCGCACCCGCTCGGCCGCCTTCTCCCGCTTGTACTCGGTGTACCCGCCGCCGTGGACCTTCGGCCCACCGTCCGCGGTCGGGTCCAGGTCGAGCAGCGAGCCGCACACCTCGTCGAGCAGCATCCGGTCGTGGCTGACCAGGACCACGGCACCGGGGTGCTCGCGGATCCGGCCGGTCAGGTAACCGAGCGCGGCGGCGTCGAGGTGGTTGGTCGGCTCGTCGAGCAGGAGGATGTCGACGCCCTCGGCGAGCAGGCAGGCCAGCCGGACGCGGTAGCGCTGCCCCACCGACAACTCGGCCAGCCGCCTGCCGCGGTCGGTGGTGGCGCCGAGTCCGGCCAGCGCCAGGTCGGCGCGCCGTTCGGCGTCCCACGCGTCCAGTTCCTCGGCGCGGGTGAGCGCGGCGGCGAACCGGTCGTCCGCGCCGGGTGCCTGCTCGGCCAGTGCGGCCGAGGCGGCGTCGAGCTCGGCCAGTGCCTCGCGGGCACCGGCCAGCGCGACATCCAGCAGGGTGGCGACGGTGTCGTGCTCGGTGAACGGCAGCTCCTGCCCGGCCATGGCCGCCGAACCGTGCCGCGACACTGTGCCGGTGTCGGGTGGCAGCGAGCCGGCCAGCAGGTGCAGCAGCGTGGTCTTCCCGCTGCCGTTCTCCCCCACCACACCGAGGCACTGCCCGGCGCTGACGACCAGCGAAACGTCTTCGAGCACGGGCTGCGCGACGAAGGACTTGCCCAGGTGCTCAGCCTGCAGGTGCGCGGATTTTCGGGTGCGTGACAAAGTTCCACTCCGATTTCGGGCCCGGGGCGCGCGGACGCGCGGAAACCACCGGGAAATTCCGGTCACAGGACGACGGAAAGCCCGCGCTCGCACGAAAAACCGCGGCGCCGGGCGGGCGAAATCAGAGGTAGAACTGGTAAGCCATGATCACGAGCATAGCCGGGCGCCCGGGACACGGCCAGCGGGTTTTCCGCCGCTTGCGCCGCCGGGGGCGCCGAATGGGCGAAACTGGGACGGTGGAGCCACCCTCGCCGGCCAGCCCGGTCACGTCCGACCACCTCGACGGTCTCGCCACCGTGCTCGACCTGGTGCGCACCGGCGCCGCCCGCACCCGGCCCGAGCTGGGCAGGCTGTCCGGGCTCGGGCGCACGGTGGTGACCCAGCGGCTCGGCCAGCTGACCGGTTGCGGCCTGCTCGAAGAGGGCAGGCTCGGGCCGTCCAGCGGCGGCCGGGCCCCGCGCGAACTGCGGTTCCGCGCCGAAGCCGGCGTGGTGCTCGCCGCCGAACTCGGGGCGACCAGCATCGCCACCGCGGCCACCGACCTGACCGGCCGGGTGCTCGCCCGCCGCGAGGAGCCCGGCGACGTCGCGCTCGGCCCGGAGGTGGTGCTGGACCGGGTGGAGGAGTTGTTCGAGGAACTGCTCGCCGAACTGGGTGGCGGCCGGGTGGTCTGGGGCATCGGGGTCGGCCTGCCCGGTCCGGTCGAGTTCGCCACCGGGCGCCCGAGCGCGCCGCCGATCATGCCCGGCTGGGACCGCTACCCCGTGCGCGATCGGCTCTCCACCCGGTACGCCGCGCCGGTGTGGGTGGACAACGAGGTCAACGCGATGGCGCTGGGCGAACTCCGCGCGGGCGCTGCGCGCGGTCAACAGGACATCATCCACATCAAGATCGGCACCGGCATCGGCGCCGGACTCGTCTCCGGCGGGCGGCTGCACCGCGGCAGCCAGGGCTGCGCCGGGGACATCGGGCACGCGGCGGTCGCGGACGATCCGGTGGTGGTCTGCCGCTGCGGCAACATCGGCTGCCTGGAAGCCTTCGCCGGCGGCTCCGCGCTGGCCAGGGACGGCGCCGCCGCGGCGAAGGAGGGCCGCAGCGAGTTCCTGGCGAGTCGGCTCGCCGAACGCGGCACGCTCACCGCGGCCGATGTCGCCACCGCGGCCCAAAGCGGTGACCGGACCTCGGTCGAGTTGCTCACCCAGGCGGGACGGCTGGTCGGCAGCCTGCTCGCCACCCTGGTCAGCTTCTACAACCCGGCGCTGGTGATCATCGGCGGCGGTGTTTCCGGCGCGGGCGATCTGCTGCTGGCCACGCTGCGCGAGACCGTCTACCGGCGTTCGCTCCCGCTGGCCACCCGCGAGCTGCGCATCACCCGGTCCACGCTGGGCGACGAGGCCGGTCTGATCGGCGCGGCGTTCATGGTCATCGACGAGCTCTTCGCGCCGGAACGGCTGGCGCACTGGATCGACACCGGCTCCCCGGCGGGCCGCCCGGCCCTGGTCGAGATCTCCCGCTGAACCGCCTGAAGAACTCCGTCGGTCAGTGGGTTTTCGACGCACCAGAAGCCGGTGACGACACCTCCAGCCTGCTACGACTTCCGGTCAGAACCGCACACCGGGAGCGCGGCGTGCCCTAGGGTGATAAGGGTGCCTGCGAAAGAACAGTCCCCCCGGCGCGTGTACGGCGGCCGTTCGGCAGCCGACCGCCGTGCCGAACGACGTGGCCGGCTGCTCGAAGCCGGGCTCGAACTGTTCGGCACCGAGGGCTACGCGGCCAGCTCGATCGAAAAGCTGTGTGCCGCGGCTTCGGTCTCCACGCGCAATTTCTACGAAGAGTTCAGCAGCCGCGAAGCGCTGTTGATGGCCATCCACAACCAGGTGATCGAATCAGCCGTCGGCGAGGTTTCCACCGCCTTCGCCGAGACCGACGACCAGCCGGTGACGGTGCGGATCGAACGGGCGGTGCGGGCCTACATCACCAGGACCGCCGCCGACCCCCGCCGGGCCAAACTGTCCTATGTGGAGATCATCGGGGTGAGCCCGGCGGTGGAGTCGCACCGGCTGGCCTGGCGCGCCCGCTGGGTGCAGATGCTGGTGGCCGAGGCCAAGCGCGCGGTGGCCAGGGGCGAGGCCGAGGAACGGGAGTTCGGCCTCGGCGCGGTGGCGTTGATCGGCGCGGTCAACGAGCTGGTCTTCCACTGGTCCACCGACGGCTACCAGACCCCGCTGGACGACGTGATCGCCGAGATCATCCGGATGGCCAAGGCTGTGATCATCCCACCGGGAACGGCGGCAGCGCCGGACTGAACAGCCACTCGTCGAAGAACGCCGCCAGGGAACGCCCGGCGTGCTCCTCGGCGAGCGCGGTGAACTGGGCGGTGGTCACCGTCGCGTGCCGGTAGCGCTGCGCCCAGTCCTTGAGCAGCGCGAAGAACGCCAGGTCTCCCAGCAGCTTGCGCAACGCGTGCAGGGTCAGCGCGCCGCGCTTGTAGACCCGCTCGTCGAACAACTTCTCCACGCCGGGGTCGCCGATGCGCAGGTCCGCAGGCAGCCCGGCCATCGCCGCGTGCCACCGGCGTGCTTGCACGTCCGCGGACAGCCCGCCGGATTCGGCCGCCCACAACCATTCCGCGTAGGTGGCGAAGCCCTCGTTGAGCCAGATGTGCTTCCATTCGGCCACGGTCAGGCTGTTGCCGAACCACTGGTGGGCCAGTTCGTGCACGATCAGCCGCTCGTGCGTGCCGCGGCCGTCGAGCAGGTTGGCGCCGAACACCGACAGGCCCTGCGCCTCGATCGGCTCCTCCAGCTCGTCGTCGGTCACCACGACCACGTACTCGCCGAACGGGTAGGGCCCGAAGAACCCTTCGAGCGCGTCGACCATGTCGCTCTGGCGGCGGAAGTCGCGGTCGAACAGGGCACGCAGGCGCGGCGGCACGGCGGCGAACTGCGGCACCGGCCCGGTGGCCAGCGCCACCTGCTCGTACCGTCCGATGTGGACACCCATCAGGTAGGTGGCGGTCGGCTCCGGCCGCTCGAACACCCAGGTGGTCGTGCTCGCGCCCTGGCGCTTGGCCAGCAGGTTCCCGGTGACCAGCACCGTGTACGCCGACGAGGTGGTCACCGAGACCCGGTAGGCCGCCTTGTCCGACGGGTGGTCGTTGCAGGGGAACCACGAGGGCGCGCCGACCGGCTGGCTGGCCACCAGCGCGCCGTCGGTCAGTTCGTCCCAGCCGATGTCGCCCCAGGCCGCCGAAGCGATCGGGTGCGGGTTGCCGGTGTAGCGGATCTCGGCCATGAAGACCGAACCCGCCTGCAGCGCGCGCTGCGGTTTGACGTGCAGCTTGCCCGCGCGCTGGGTGTACTTCGCGCTCTGCCCGTTGACCTGCACCCGGCCGATCCGGAAACCCGCCAGGTCCAGGCTGAACCGCGACAGCGCCTGGGTGGCCACGCCCTCGATCACCGCGTGCCCGGACAGCCGGTTCGGGCCGACCTTGTAGTCCAGGTCCAGGGTGTACCTGGTGACCTGGTAGCCACCGTTGCCGTGCGCGGGGAGGTACGAGTCCGGTGAGGTGTCCGCGCCGGGCGCGGGCTGCATCGACTTCGCACTCACCCGCGGCGCCCACCTTTCGACCAGGCCGCGATCGGGTTGCCGAGCCAGCGCGTGTCCGCGGGCACCACGTCGCCGCGGGTGACCAGCGAGCCGGGGCCGACCGTGGTGCGGGCACCGATGCTCGCGCCCGGCAGCACGATGCCGTGCGGCCCGAGCGTGGCTCCCTCGTGCAGGCTCACCCCGTCCATGCGCATGATTCGATCATGGAACAGGTGCGTCTGGACCACGCACCCCCGGTTCACCGTGGCGCCGTCACCGAGGGTGACCAGATCCGATTCGGGCAGCCAGTACGTCTCCAGCCACACCCCGCGGCCGATCCGGGCGCCCATGGTGCGCAACCACATCGGCAGCAGCGGCGTGCCGCTGACCCCGCCGACGAACCACGGCACCGCGAGCACTTCGACGAAGGTGTCGGCGAGTTCGTTGCGCCAGACGAACGAGCTCCACAGCGGGTGCTCGACCGCGCGGAACCGCCCGACCAGCGTCCACTTCATCACCGTGGCGGTGGCGGCGGCCACCACCCCGGCGGCGAACAGGATCGGCCCGCCGAGCAGCGCCGTCCAGCCGAGGCCGACGGCGGTGATCGACGCCTGCAGCGCGGCCAGCGTCAGCACCGACAGCGCCACCGCGCACATCACCGGCACGATCCGGCACAACTCGATCAGCCCGCGAGCCAGCTTCAGCCGCGCCGGCGGGGCGTAGGTGCGGCCCGCGTCGCCGCTCTCGACCGAGCGCCGCAGCGGCATCGGCGGCATGCCCAGGTACGAGGAACCCTTCTTGGCCTTCAGCGGGGTGGACGACAGCACGCCGACCAGCCCGCGCTTGGGCACCGAACGGCCCGGCGCGGTGATGCCGGAGTTGCCGAGGAAAGCCTGCTTCCCGATCCGGGCGGGCGCGACGTGCAGCCAGCCGTGGCCGAGTTCGTAGGTGGCGACCATGGTGTCGTCGGCGAGGAAGGCACCGTCGTCGACCTGGGTCATCTTCGGCAGCGCGAGCACGGTGGACACCTCGGCCCCACGGCCCACCTTCGCGCCGAGCAACCGCAGCCAGACGGGGGTGAACAGGCTGGCGTACAACGGGAACAGCCCGGTCCGCGCCATGCCCATCAGCCGCTCGGTGGTCCACACCTGCCAGGAGACCCGGCCGTGCACGGGGTGGTAGCCCTCGACCATGCCGACGCTCAGCGCACGCACGCCGGCGAGCACCAGAAGCGCGTACGCGGCGAAGTAGGCGACGGTGGCGAGCGGCACCCAGGTCAGCGCACCGCCCAGTGCCGCGCCCAGGCTCGGCGCGCCGACGACTCCGCGAGCCAGCAGCACCAGCGCCGGAACCGCGGCGACCGCGGGCAGCAGGCCCAGCAGCAGCGAGGTCAGCCCGTAGACCACCGACCAGCGGCGTGACCGCAGCGGGCGGCTCGACGGCCACTTCAGCGTGTCCTTGCCGCTGCGTTCGGCGGGCGAACCGGCCCAGCGCTGCCCGGCGGGCACCGCGCCGCGCACGGTTGACCCGGCGGCGATTTCCGCGCCCTTGCCGATCCGCGCGCCGGGGAAGAGCGTGCTGCGGGCACCGATCCGCGCGTCCGCGCCGATCCGGATCTTGCCGATGTGCACCAGATCGCCGTCGACCCAGTAACCCGAGAGGTCGGACTCCGGTTCCACGGCGGCACCGCGGCCGAGCTTGAGCAGGCCGGTCACCGGCGGCGGCGAGTGCAGGTCGGCGTCCTTGCCGACCCTCGCGCCCAGCGCCCGCGCGTAGTGCGTCATCCAGGACGCGCCTGCCACTTCGGCGGCACCGCTGTACTCGGCCAGCTTCTCCGCCGTCCACAGTCGCAAGTGGATATTCCCGCCGCGCGGGTAGCTGCCGGGGCGGACCCCGCGCAGCAGCAGCCGCGCGCCACCGGCGGCGATCGCGATGCGCCCGGCGGGGGTGAACAGCAGCAGCCAGGCCGCGCCGAGCAGCCACCAGGACACCGCGGGCGCCCAGGACAGGCCGCCGAATTCGGCCAGCGCGGTGGACAACGCGGCGGTGATGGTGGTCCAGCGCAGGCCCGGCAACGCCATCAGCGGCAGCATCAGCAGGCTCTGGATGATCCCGGCGCGCCGCGGGGTCGGCGCGATCTCCCGCCGCTTGGTCTCGGCGGTGCTCAGCTCGTCCAGCATCGCGGCGAGCGAACCCAGCTTCGGGTGCTGGTAGATGTCGTTGACCGACACCGACGGGTGCCGGGTGCGGATGCGCGCGATCAGCTGCGCGGCGGTGAGGCTGCCCCCGCCGTTGCTGAAGAAGTCAGCCTTGCCGCTGCGCACGGTGACCCCGAGGATCTCCGCCCAGCCCTCGGCCAGCCACGCCTCGGTCGGGCTGAGGCCGCCGGAACTGTCCGGAGTGGACTGTTCGGGCACGGACGGCAGTGGCCACGGCAGCGCGTCGCGGTCCACCTTGCCCGATGTCCGCGTCGGCAGGTCGGTGACCGGCGCCAGCAACGGCACGAGCGCGGCGGGCAGGCGCTCGCGCAGCTTCGCGGTGGCGGTGTCGACGTCGAAGGTGGCGCCGTCCCTCGGCACCACGTACCCGACCAGGATCTGGTTTCCCGCCTTGGTCTTGCGGATCGCGGCGGCGGCACCGGCGACGTCCGGCAGCGCCTGCAGCGCCGCGTCCACCTCGCCGAGTTCGATGCGGCGGCCGCCGAGTTTGACCTGCTCGTCGGCGCGGCCGAGGAAGAGCAGGCCTTCCGGTTCGGCGCGGACCAGGTCGCCGCTGCGGTAGGCGCGGCGCCAGCCGAGCGCGGCCAGCGGGGCGAACTTCTCCGCGTCCTTGGCCTCGTCGAGGTAGCGGGCCAGTCCGGCGCCGCCGATCACCAGCTCGCCGCTCTCACCCATGCCGACCAGTTCGCCGCGCTCGTCGACCACGGCGAGCTGCCAGCCGGCCAGCGGCAGGCCGATCCGGACCGGGCCCTCCCCGGTGAGCTGCGCGGCGCAGGCGACCACGGTGGCCTCGGTCGGGCCGTAGGTGTTCCACACCTCGCGGCCCTCGACGGCGACCCGTTCGGCCAGTTCGGGCGGGCAGGCTTCGCCGCCGAAGATGAGCAGGCGGACGTCTTCCAGCGCGTCGGCGGGCCACAGCGCGGCCAGCGTCGGCACGGTGGAGACCACGGTGATGCGCTGCGCGACCAGCCACGGGCCGAGGTCGACCCCGGTGCGCACCAGCGAGCGCGGCGCGGGGACCAGGCAGGCGCCGTGGCGCCAGGCCAGCCACATCTCCTCGCACGAGGCGTCGAAGGCGACCGACAACCCCGCGAGCACGCGGTCACCGGGACCGAGCGGCTCGTCCGCGAGGAAGAGCTCCGCCTCGGCGTCGACGAAGGCCGCGGCGGCCGAATGGCTCACCGCCACGCCCTTGGGCTTCCCGGTCGAGCCGGAGGTGAAGATGATCCACGCGTCGTCGGTCGGCGCGGGGGCGCCGACCCGGCCGGACGGCGTGCCCAGCTCGGTGATCGCACCGCCGTCGCCGAGCACCGCGCACACCCCGGCCTCGCCGAACACCAGCTCGGCGCGCTCGTCCGGGTCGTCCGCGTCGACCGGAACGTAGGCCGCTCCCGCCGACAACACCGCCAGGATGGCCACGTACAGCTCCGCGGTCCCCGAGGAGATCCGCACGCCGACGCGGTCGCCCGCGCCGATGCCGATGGCCGCCAGCTTGGCGCGGAGGGCGTCGATCTCCTCCGCGAGCCGGCGGTAGGTCAGCACGGTGCGACCGTCGTCGAGCGCGGCGGCACCGGGGTGCTTGGCCACGGTCGCGCCGAGCACGTCCAGCAGGGTGCGCTCACTGGCGGCCAGGCCGGACCAGTACAGCGCACGATCGAGAGCGGGCGCGGCCGAGGGCGCGACGGTCACCTCGGCAACGCAGGCAAAAGGCCGATGATCAGCGGTCAGGGTCACTGAGGACCTTCACTCACCTTTCCGACGAGCGTCATTCGGGCATGCTCTCCCGAATGAGGCGCCCGCGGTACAGGCCTTCCAGAATACGTCAGGTGAACGACGGATTTCCGCAGGGTCTCGCGATTATGTCGGAGATCACCCGGTCAGGGCCGCTTCACCGGCTTCTTGCTCCCGGTCTTGGGTTTTTTCTCCCGAACCCGCACGTTGATGCGCACAGGACTACCGGTGAAACCGAATCGCTCGCGGAATTTCCGCTCGATGAAACGGCGATATCCGGCCTCCAGGAAACCGGTGGTGAACAGCACCAGCGTGGGCGGGCGAATTCCGGCCTGGGTGGCGAAAAGCACCTTCGGCTGCTTGCCGCCGCGCACCGGCGGCGGGGTGGCCGCGATGAGGTCGGAGAGCCAGCCGTTGAGCTGTCCGGTGGACACCCGCTGGTCCCACGACTCGAGCGCGGTGCGCAGGGCCGGGGCCAGTTTGCGCACCGAGCGGCCGGTCAGCGCGGAGATGTTGACCCGCTCCGCCCACGGCACCCGGACCAGGCCGCGTTCCAGCTCGCGCTCGAGCTGGTGCCTGCGGTCCTCGTCGACCAGGTCCCACTTGTTCATCGCCAGCACGCAGGCACGGCCAGCCTCGACCACCATGGTCAGCACCCGCAGGTCCTGCTCGCTGATCGGCTCGCTGGCGTCCAGCAGCACGATGACCACCTCGGCCGCGTCGATCGCGGTCTTGGTGCGCAGCGAGGCGTAGTACTCGGTGCCGCTGGCGGTCTGCACCCGCTTGCGCAGGCCCGCGGTGTCGACGAACCGCCACGGCTCGCCGTCCAGCTCGACCAGCGAGTCGACCGGGTCCACCGTGGTGCCCGCCACCGAGTCGACCACCGAGCGCTCCTGGCCGGTGAGCTTGTTCAGCAGGCTGGACTTGCCCACGTTCGGCTTGCCGACCAGCGCCACGCGGCGCGGCCCGGCCGGGCGGTCGTGGTCCCGCGGCGCCTCGGGCAGCGCCTTGACGATCGCGTCGAGCAGATCGCCGGAGCTGCGCCCGTGCAGCGCGCTGACCGGGTGCGGTTCACCGAGGCCGAGCGACCACAGCGAGGCCGTCTCGGCGAGCAGCCGCTCGTCGTCGACCTTGTTCGCGGCCAGCAGCACCGGCCGGTCCGAGCGCCGGAGCACCTTGGCCACGGCCTCGTCGGTGGCGGTGGCGCCGACCGAGGCGTCCACCACGACCAGCACCGCGTCGGCGGTGTTCATCGCGATCTCGGCCTGCGCGGCCACCGAGGCCTGCAGCCCACTCGCCTTCGGCTCCCAGCCGCCGGTGTCCACCACGGTGAACCGGCGCCCGGCCCACAGCGCGTCGTAGGCGATCCGGTCCCTGGTCACGCCGGGCGTGTCCTGCACCACCGCTTCCCGGCGCCCGAGGATGCGGTTGACCAAGGTGGACTTGCCCACGTTCGGCCTGCCGACCACCGCGAGCACCGGCTGCGCCTGGCCCGTCTCTTCACCCTCGGCACCGTCGTCGATGTCCGCGCCCAGCACGGCGAACTCCGACTCGTCGGACCACGTGCCGTCTACCGGGTTCAACTCGGTCATGCCTGCTCTTTCCGTCCCTGCGCCCGGATCCCGTGCGCCTCGCGCCAGTCGTCCAGCGCTCGTACCACCGCGGCGAGATCGCCGCGAAGCTGTTCCGTCGCCGTTTCCAGGCCGGCGCGGCCCTTGCCGACCGCCACGGTGAACGGCTCCCCCACCAGGATGTCCACCCGCGGCCGGAACCGGCGCCCGCCGCCATCCGGCCTGCGGGTCCCCCGTGTCGCCACGCTGATCACCCGCGCCCCGGAAGCACGGACCAGCCAGGCGGCACCCCGCTGGGCATTGTCCACGTCCCCCGCGCCACGCGTGCCCTCGGGGAAGACCCCGACGACACCCCCGTCGCGCAGCACCGACACCGCGGTCAGCAGCGGAGCGCGGTCGGGCGCGCCCCGCCGGACCGGGATCTGGCCGATGCGGCGCAGACCCCAGCCGGCGGCCCCGGCGAACAGCTCCTGCTTGACCAGGAACGCGCACCGGCGCCGCAACATTCCGTAGATCAGCTGCGGTTCCAGCATCGAGCTGTGGTTGGCGATCACGACCAGCGGACCGGTCGCCGGCACCCGCTGGGCGCCGTGCACGTGGAGCCGGAACCCCGGCCGGAGCCCGTAGCGGCCGATCAGCTTGCCGAAGTCGTGCATCCAGGGCACCGCGCCGTCCGGCAGCCCCGTCGGTGCGGCCGAACTCACCTCAGTGCCTCGGCACCCACCTGGTCCAGCAGGCCGCGCTCCCGCGCCAGTCCGGTCAGGGTGGTGATCACCTGTTCGCGATCGAGGTCGCTGGTGTCCAGGCCGACGGCGTCCTCGGCGGCCCGCAGCGGCGACGCGGCGCGGGTGGAGTCGAGCCGGTCGCGGCGGTCCACCGCCGCGCGCACGGACTCCACAGTGGACTCGACACCGGTGGCGCTGTGCTCGGCGCTGCGCCGGGCGGCGCGGGCTTCCGGCGAGGCGGTGAGGAAGACCTTGAGCGGGGCGTCCGGGGCGACCACGGTGCCGATGTCCCGGCCGTCGACCACGATGCCGCCCTGCGCGGCGAGCACCTCGGCGATGATCCGCCGCTGCTCGCCGACCAGCCGGGCGCGCACCTCGGGCACCGCGGAGACCGGCGAAACCGCGTGGTCCACGTCGCCGCCGCGGATCGCCACGGCCACGTCCTCGCCGTCCAGCAGCACCCGCACACCCGCCGGATCGGTGCCGACGGTCAGTTCGGTGCGCTCGGCGACGCCGAGCACCGCGGCCGGATCGGCCGGATCGGCACCCGCGCGCAGCACGGCGAGCGCGATCACCCGGTACATCGCGCCGGTGTCCAGGTAGCCCGAACCCAGCCGGGTCGCCAGTCCGCGCGCGGCCGTGGTCTTGCCGGTCCCGGACGGACCATCCAGCGCGATCACGCCTCGCAGCACGCCTGCCACCACCGCTCCCCGTTCCTTCGGCCCGTCACCCGTCGGCGTCCATTCTGCCCGGTGGCGACGCGGCGATCACGGCCGGGACGTCTTGCGGCTGGTCACCCGCACAATGGGTTACCGTGGACAGGTGAACGTGGAAGTGACTCCCCTGCCCGGGATCGGCGTGCGCAAGGACTTCGCCCTGCGCAGCGGGCGGCGGGTGGGTGTGGTGAACCACCGGGACGGGCAGATCGAGCTCATCGTGTCCAAGTCCGACGACCCGGACGCCTGCCTGGCCGCGCTGCCGCTGACCATCGACGAGGCCGCCGCGCTGTCGAACCTGCTCGGCGCGCCGCAGCTGGTCGCCCAGCTCAAGGAAGAGCAAGCCGACCTGCCCGGCATCAACACCAAGCAGCTGCCGGTCGCCACCGGATCACCGTTCGACGGCCGGACGCTGGGCGACACCGCCCTGCGCTCGCGCACCGGCGTGTCGGTGGTCGCGGTGATGCGGGCCGGGCAGGTGCACCCCTCCCCCATCCCGGACTTCACCCTGACCGGCGGCGACCTGATGGTCACCGTCGGCACCTCCGAAGGGCTGCAGGCGGCCTACAAGATCCTCAAGAACGGCTGAGGGTCGCTCACCTGGCGTTGTACGTGAATTACAGAGGCTGGAGAACGTGGACCACACCGCACTGGCCCTGATCGAGCTCGGCGGCGTGTTCTTCGTCCTCGGCGCGCTCGGCAGGCTGGCCGGCAAGATCGGCATGTCGCCCATCCCCCTGTACCTGATCGGTGGTCTCTGCTTCGGGCAGGGCGGGCTGATCCCGCTCGGCGACATCGGCGACTTCACCCACCTGGCCAGTGAGATCGGCGTGGTCCTGCTGCTGTTGCTGCTGGGACTGGAGTACTCGGCGGCGGAGCTGTTCACCGGGCTCAAGCGCTCGTGGATGGCCGGGCTGCTGGACATCGTGCTGAACGCCGCGCCCGGCGCCGCGGTGGCGCTGCTGCTGGGCTGGGGCCCGGTCGGCGCGCTGGTGATGGCGGGCGTCACCTACATCTCGTCCTCCGGGATCATCGCGAAGGTCCTCGGCGACCTCGGGCGCCTCGGTAACCGCGAGACCCCGGTGGTGCTGTCCATCCTGGTGTTCGAGGACCTGGTGATGGCGCTGTACCTGCCGATCCTGACCGCGGTGCTGGGCGGGGTGAGCCTGCTCGGCGGCGCCAAGGCGGTGGGCATCTCGCTGCTGGTGATCACCGTGGTGCTGCTGATCGCGCTGAAGTTCGGCCGGTACGTCTCGGCGGTGGTCGACAGCCCCGACCGCGAGGTCTTCCTGCTCAAGGTGCTCGGCGCCGCGCTGCTGGTGGCCGGGATCGCCTCGGCGATGCAGGTCTCGGCGGCGGTGGGCGCGTTCCTGCTGGGCATCGCGATCTCCGGGTCCACCGCGGAGAACGCGACGCACATGCTCGAGCCGCTGCGGGACCTGTTCGCCGCGGTGTTCTTCGTGGTGTTCGGGCTGAACACGAACCCGGCCTCGATCCCGCCGGTGCTGGGCTGGGCGGTCGCGCTGGCCGTGGTGACCACGCTGACCAAGGTGGCCACCGGCTGGTGGGCCGCGAGACGCCAGGGCGTCGGCCGCATGGGCCGGGCCCGCGCCGGAGCCGCACTGGTGGCGCGCGGCGAGTTCTCCATCGTCATCGCGGGCCTGGCCGTGTCAGCGGGTGCCGTCACCGGCGAACTGGCCGCGCTCGCCACCGCCTACGTGCTGCTGATGGCCATCCTCGGCCCGACGGCCGCGCGCGTGGTGGAACCGATCGCCCGCTCGATGCAACGGAAGTCGTCCCGCACGGACACCCCCGTCACCACCAGCCCCTGACCCCCTCGCCGAGCCCCCGGGCCTCCGTCGAACGCTATGAATGGGGCATTACTTGCATCCAACGCAAGTAATGCCCCATTCATAGCGTTCAGGGGGCGCCGGTCCGGGCTACATGCCCACCAGGGTGTGCAGGGAGCCGACTTCCTTGCGGTTCAGGGCCCGCAGGTGGCCCGAGCGCAGGTTGCCCAGGTGGATGTCCCCGACCGAGGTGCGCACCAGTTTCCGCACCGGGTGGCCGACTTCGGCGAGCATCCGGCGCACGATGTGCTTGCGCCCTTCGTGCAGCACGATCTCGACCAGCGTGCGCCCGGCCTGCATGTCCTTGACCCGGAATTCGTCCGCCCGCGCCGGGCCGTCCTCCAGTTCGATCCCCGCGCGCAGCCGCTTGCCGAGCCCGCGCGGCACCGAACCGTCGACCTCCGCCAGGTAGGTCTTGAGCACCTCGAACGACGGGTGCATGAGCCGGTGCGCCAGGTCGCCGTCGTTGGTCAGCAGCAGCAGGCCTTCGGTGTCCACGTCGAGCCGCCCGACGTGGAACAGGCGCTCGGCGCGGTCGCGCACCAGGTCGCCGACGCACGGCCTGCCCTGGTCGTCGGTCATCGTGGTGTGCATGCCGCGCGGCTTGTTCAGCGCCAGGTAGACCATCGTGTCGTCGAGCACCACGCGGGTGCCGTCCACCCGGATGACCGAGCTGTCCGGGTCGACCCGGCGCCCGAACTCCCGGATGATTTCGCCGTTCACGCTGACCCGCCCCTGGGCGATCAGGTCTTCGGCGGCGCGGCGGGAGGCGACCCCGGCCTTCGCCAGCACCTTCTGCAGGCGAATACCTTCGTCGTTAGCCGATGTCATCGATGGAATCCACTTCAGGAAGCAACGGAGCGATGGGCGGGAGATCGGTCAACGACGAGAGCCCCAGCCGCTCCAGGAACAGCTCCGTCGTCACGTAAAGGTAGCCGCCGGTCTCCGCGTCGGTGCCGGTCTCCTCGACCAGGCCGCGGGCGAGCAGCGTCCGGATCACCCCGTCCACGTTCACCCCGCGAACGGCGGCGACCCTGGCCCGGGTGACCGGCTGACGATAGGCGATGACCGCGAGCGTCTCCAACGCGGCACGGGTCAGCTTCGCGCGCTGCCCGTCCAGCAGCAGTTTCTCCACGTACGGCGCGTAGGTGTCCCGCGTGAAGTACCGCCAGCCCTCGCCGACGCGCCGCAGGTCGATACCGCTGGAGCGCTCGGTCAGCGCGGTCGACATCGCGCCGAGCTTCTCGGTGACCCGTTGGACGGACTGCTCCAGCGCCCCCGCCAGCGCCTCCTCGCTCACCGGCGAGTCGACCACCAGCAGCAGCGACTCGAGCGCCGCCTCCAGCACCGCGTCGTTGCTCAGGTCCGGCGAAACCGAACCACCGCGGACCGCGACCAGTTCCTCCTCCGGGTCCGGCGCGTCCACGTCCAGCATCTCTTCGGGGTTCACCCGTACTCCTCGTCCTCACTCCGGGCGCGGTCCTGCTCGGCTTCCACCGTCGCCTGCTCCACCGAGCCCCCCGTCCAGCGCACGTGCAGCTCGTCCAGCGCTTCGAGCTGTTCGAACTGCACGGTCGACTCGCGGTAGAGCTCCAGCAGCGCCAGGAACCGCGCCACCACCTCGATGGTGTGCTCGCAGTCGGCGATCAGCTCGGTGAAGGTGGCCGTGCCCGCCTCGGCCAGCCGCAGTCGCAGCAGCGCGGCGTGCTCGCGCACCGACACCTTGCCCATGTGCAGGTGGTCCAGCGACACCGTGGGCGGCGGCTTCGGCCGGAACACCGCCAGCGCGATCTCGGCGAACTTCGCCGGGTTCACCCCCAGCATCACCTCGGGCAGCAACCCGAGGAAACGCTCCTCCAGCGCCACCGAACGCGGGTACCGGCGCAGCGCACCGGCCTCCAGTTCGGCGAACAACGCGGCCACCTGCTTGTACGCCCGGTACTGCAGCACACGGGCGAAGAGCAGGTCGCGGGCTTCCAGCAGCGCCAGGTCGTCCTCGTCCTCGACCTCGGCGGAGGGCAGCAGCCGCGCCGCCTTCAGGTCGAGCAGGGTGGCCGCGATCACCAGGAACTCGGTGGTCTCGTCGAGGTCCCATTCCGCGCCCAGCGCCCGCGTGTAGGCGATGAAGTCGTCGGTGACCTGGTGCAGCGCCACCTCGGTGACGTCCATCCGGTGCTGGGAGATCAGCTGCAGCAACAGGTCGAACGGGCCTTCGAAGTTGGCCAGCCGGACCTTGAACCGGCCGGCCGTGCCCTCGTCCACCGATTCCGGCCGGGGCTCGGGGTTCCCGGCCGGCTCGGTTTCGGTCATCAGCCGCCTGCCCCGCTTTCGGCGGGGTCGTCCGGGCCACCGGCGCGCAGCCGGCGCACCAGCACCGAGTCCTCGCCGTATTCGTCGAAGTCGGCCAGCAGCACGGCGACGGCCTCGCGGACCAGCCTGCCGCGGTCGACCACCAGTCCGTGCGAGCCGCGCAGGGTGAGCCGGGCGTGTTCCATCGCGAGCAGTTCGTCACCGGAGACGTACACGGTGATCTTGGCGTCGTGCTTCTGCCGGGGCGTGCTGGACCGGGCCCCGGCCCCGCGGATCAGCCGCCGCGGCTGTTCCGGCTCCGGCTCCGGCTCGCGTGCTTCGGCGGGGGCGGGGAATTCGATGGCGTTCCCGCTGGTCAGGCGGAACAGTTCGGACGCGCCGGGCAGGGGGGCTCTCCTGCTCACCGGGCGATCACCTCACGCGCCAGCGCCCGGTAGGCCATGGCGCCGGACGACTTCGGGGCCCACTTGGTGATCGGTTCCCCGGCCACGGTGGTCTCCGGGAACCGCACCGTGCGGTTGATGACCGTGTCGAAGACGGTCTCGCCGAATGCCTCCACCACGCGCGCCATGACCTCCTTCGAATGCAGGGTTCTCGGATCGAACATGGTCGCGAGAATCCCGGTGATGTCCAGCTTGGGGTTGAGGCGTTCGCGCACCTTCTCGATGGTGTCGATCAGGAGCGCCACACCCCGCAGACTGAAGAACTCGCATTCCAGCGGGATCACCACGCCGTCCGCGGCGGTCAGCGCGTTCACCGTGAGCAGGCCGAGCGAGGGCTGGCAGTCGACCAGAACATAGTCGTAGGTGTCCATGACCGGTCTCAGCACCCTCAGCAGCGTGTGCTCGCGCCCGACCTCGGCGACCAGCTGCACCTCGGCCGCGGACAGGTCGATGTTGCTCGGCAGCAGGTCGACGTTCTCCACGTTGGTGGAGCGGATCACGTCGAGGATGTTCACCGACCGTTCCATGATCACGTTGTAGACGGTGTAGTCCAGCTCGTGGGGCTGGATGCCGAGCCCGACCGACAGCGCGCCCTGCGGATCGAAGTCGACCAGGAGGACCCGGCGGCCGTACTCGGCCAGCGCGGCGCCCAGGTTGATCGTCGAGGTCGTCTTGCCGACCCCGCCCTTCTGGTTGCACATGGCCAGGATGGTGGCGGGACCGTGCTTGTCCAGCAGGGGCGGCTCCGCGATGTCGCGGTAGGGCCGCCCGGTGGGGCCGATCCGATCCCTGGCCTTCTTGCCGTTGAGCGGTGGAACGAGAGCCTCCGAGTCCAGTTCGTCGTCGGAGAGCGTGTCCCCTTCGACCGCGATGGTCATCTTGCTGAGGCTCGCGGCGGCAGAACCTGCGGACTCCGTCGCTCGCTCCGGCGGCTCCGATGTCGACATACCTCGAAAGCTCCTTGCTCAGCGGTCTGCCGGGAGCCTATGCGCGTGGCACCGTGTCGCCAAATCGGCTCGCCGGGCGTGTCCGCACTAGTTGACCGCCGTGGGCCGGCCGAGTACCAGGGCCATTCGGCGTAGGTCTGGTCGAATTCGCGCGAAGCGTCCGTCGAGGGTGCGGTGGGTCATCCCAAGGCGCGCGGGTGCGCCGTCGCGTAGATTTCGCGCAGCGTGTTGACCGTGACCAGGGTGTAGACCTGCGTCGTGGTGACCGACGCGTGCCCGAGCAGTTCCTGCACCACACGCACGTCCGCACCACCTTCGAGCAGGTGCGTGGCGAAGGAGTGACGCAGGGTGTGCGGCGAAACGACGGCCTGGATGCCCGCGCGCTCGGCACTGGTCTTGAGCACCTGCCACGCGCTCTGCCGCGTGAGCCGTCCACCGCGGGCGTTGAGGAACACCGCGGGAACGCCACGGCCCCGCGCGGCGAGCGCCGGGCGCGCCCGCACGAGGTAGGCGTTGAGCGCTTCGACCGCCGGACGGCCGATCGGCACCAGGCGCTGCTTGCCGCCCTTGCCGTCGAGCCGGACGGTGCGTTCGGTGTCGTCGATGTCGTCGAGGTCGAGGCCGACCGCTTCGGAGATCCGCGCGCCGGTCGAGTAGAGCAGTTCCAGCAGCGCGCGATCACGCAGCGGCCGGTCACCCTCGGCCGGCGGGGTGTCGAGCAGCTTGAGCACCTGATCCACCGGCAGCGCCTTGGGCAGGCGCCGGGCCGCGGCGGGCGGGCGCACCTCGCGCGCCGGGTCTTGTTCGGTGAGGCCGTCGGCGTGGGCGAACCGGTGCAGCCCGCGCACCGCGACCAGCGCCCGTGCCGACGAGGACGCCGCCAGCGGCTGGTGGTCCTCGTCGCCTTCGCGCAGACCGGCGCCGAACGCGGCGATGTGCTCCGGACTGACCTGGGTGAAGTCGGTGACCCCGGCCGCCTCCAGGTGCGCGGCGTAACGGCGCAGGTCTCGCGCGTAACTCTCCAGGGTGTTCTTGGCGGTGCCCCGTTCCACGGTGAGGTGGTTGAGGTACGCCTTGATCACACCGGCTACCGCCCTGGGCACCGCGCCACTCTAGAGCAACGAACGCGACTCGACACCGCCGAATCGCGCCACAACCACCCCCGGCTTCCATTACCGTCGGTGAGGTGACGACATCGCCAGATCCGGACGCCGTGCGCATCGGCACCTTCGAGCGCGAGCAGTGCGTGGAAGCCCTCGGGGTGCACTTCGCCGAGGGACGCCTCGAGACCACCGAATACGAGGAGCGGGTGACCACCGCGCTGGGCGCCCAGAAGAAGTCGGAACTGATCCCGTTGTTCGCCGACCTCCCCGACCCGCACCCGCCGGTGCTGCGGCCGCCGGCGCCGATCCCGGCGTACGGGCAGTACCCGCAGCCGGTGTACGGCTACACCCCGGCGGCGCGCGGCATGTCGGACAAGTCGAAGCTGACCACCGGCCTGCTGCAGATCGTGCTGCCGTTCGGCATCGGCCGGTTCTACGCCGGGCACGTCGGCATCGGCGTGGCCCAGCTCCTGGTCGTCCTGTTCACCTGCGGCGCCGGGGTGCTCTGGCCGATCATCGACGGCATCATCATCCTGGCCAACGGCGGGCACGACGGCCAGGGCCGCCGCCTCATCGACTAGGCGCTGTCCGGTAAGTCAAGGTCGCGCTCTCCGCGCCCAGGCGGCCCCTGGCGGGATCACGAAGCCCATCGACCAGACCCACCGGACAGCGCCTAGGTACGGCCGGCGAACCGGTACGGGCGGTCACGCCACGGCGCGTCCGGCGCGCGGGTCTCCGCCGCGCCGGAGAGCACCGCGTGCGTGGCGAGCACACCGGCCACGGTCGCGCCGTTGACCAGCTCGCCGTGCAGCGCCATCCGGACCGCCTCGTCCAGCGGGACCTTGCGGATCACCAGATCCGCCTCCTCCTCGCCGAGCACCTCGCGGTCCACTTCGGACAGATCGCGGGCCAGGAACACCCGGACCACCTCGTCGGTGAACCCGGGCGAGGCGGCCACGTCGACCAGCGTCTCCCAGCGTTCGGCCTGGAGCCCGGCTTCCTCGACCAGCTCGCGCGCGGCCGCCACCACGGGCTCCTCGCCGGGCTTGTCGGTCAGCCCGGCGGGCAGCTCCCAGATCCGGCGGCCCAGCGGGTGCCGGTACTGGTGGATCAGCGTGAGCGCGCCGTTGTCGTCGAGCGCGGCCACGGCCACCGCGCCGAGGTGCTCGACCACCTCACGCCGGGCGGTGTCCCCGCCCGGCATGACCACCTCGTCCACCCGCAGCCCGACCATGCGTCCGATGTGGATGTCCTCAGTGGACGCAACGGTGAACTCGTGGCTACCCGGTGCGCTCACGAGGAAGCGCCCACGGTCGGCTCCGGCAGGCTCACCGGCAGGCGGTCCGCGGTGCGGTAGGCGACCACCGCGCGGATGAACGAGTCGAACAGCGGGTGCGGGCGGGTCGGGCGGCTCTTGAGCTCCGGGTGCGCCTGCGTGCCGACGAAGAACGGGTGCACGTCGGCGGGCAGCTCGACGAACTCCACCAGCCGGTCGTCCGGCGAGGTGCCGGAGAACACCAGCCCGGCTTCGGCGAGCTGCTCGCGGTAGGCGTTGTTCACCTCGTAGCGGTGGCGGTGGCGCTCGGAGATCTCGGTCTGGCCGTACGCCTTGGCCACCTGGGAGCCGGGCCGCAGCTTCGCCGGGTAGGCGCCGAGCCGCATGGTGCCGCCCATGTCGCGCTCACCGGCGACCACGTCGCGCTGGTCGGCCATGGTGGAGATCACCGGGTGCCGGGTCTGCTCGTCGAACTCCGCGGAGTTCGCGTCGGCGATCCCGGCCAGGTTGCGCGCCGCGTCGATCACCATGCACTGCAGGCCGAGGCACAGCCCGAGCGCGGGCAGGCCACGGGTGCGGGCGTAGGTGATCGCCCCGACCTTGCCCTCGATACCGCGCACGCCGAAGCCACCCGGCACCAGCACACCGTCCACATCGGACAGCAGGCTGGCCGCGCCCGCCGGGGTGTCGAGCTCGTCGGAGGCGATCCAGACGATCTCCACCTTGGCGCGGTTGGCGAACCCGCCCGCGCGCAGCGCTTCGGTCACCGAGAGGTAGGCGTCGGGCAGGTCGATGTACTTGCCCACCACCGCGACGCGCACGGTCTCGGCCGGGTTGTGCACGCGGTCGAGCAGGTCGCCCCAGACCGTCCAGTCGACGTCGCGGAACGGCAGGCCGAGGCGGCGCACGACGTAGGCGTCGAGCGCTTCGCGGTGCAGGACCTTGGGGATGTCGTAGATGGACGGCGCGTCCGGGCAGGCGACCACGGCTTCGGTGTCCACATCGCACATCAGGCCGATCTTGCGCTTGAGGTCGTCCGGGATGTCCCGGTCGGCCCGGCAGACCAGCGCGTCCGGCTGGATGCCGATGTTGCGGAGCGCGGCCACGGAGTGCTGGGTCGGCTTGGTCTTCAGCTCGCCCGAGGGCGCCAGGTAGGGCACCAGCGAGACGTGCAGGAAGAAGCAGTTGTCGCGGCCGACGTCGTGGCGCACCTGGCGGCAGGCCTCGAGGAACGGCAGCGACTCGATGTCGCCGACCGTGCCGCCGACCTCGGTGATCACCACGTCGGGGCGGCGGTCCTCGGCGTCCGGCTCGGCCATCGCCAGGATGCGCGACTTGATCTCGTCGGTGATGTGCGGGATCACCTGAACGGTGTCGCCGAGGTACTCACCGCGCCGCTCCTTGGCGATCACCTGCGAGTACACCTGGCCGGTGGTCACATTCGCCGAGCCGTTCAGGTCCCGGTCGAGGAAGCGCTCGTAGTGGCCGATGTCCAGATCGGTCTCGGCGCCGTCCTCGGTGACGAAGACCTCGCCGTGCTGGAAGGGGTTCATCGTGCCGGGATCGACGTTGAGGTACGGATCCAGCTTCTGCATGGTGACCCGCAGGCCGCGCGAAGTGAGCAACTGGCCGAGGCTCGAGGCGGTGAGTCCCTTGCCCAGTGAGGAGGCGACGCCCCCGGTCACGAATACGTGCTTGGTAGTACGTGCTTGATGCACCAAGGAGACTCCCGTGTTCAACTAAGTCCTCACCGTCTGCCGGTCAGGACGCCCACTCGGCCACCGGCGCAGTGCGCCCGGCGCGGGAGTGCCGTCCACGGGCTTTTACGCTAACACGAGCGGCGGCGAGCGCCACCGCTGCCACACCCGCGCACGGAAGCCGAGGGGTAGAACACATGGCCGAAGCCGAGACCTGGACCGCACCGGAGAGTTCGCGACCACTGGACGCGACGGTCCGGGTACCGGGCTCGAAGTCGCTCACCAACCGGGCCTACGTGCTCGCCGCGCTCGCCACCGGGCCGACGCTGGTGCGCGAGCCACTGGTGTCACGGGACACCCGGCTGATGCTGGGGGCGGTGTCCGCGCTCGGCGGCGGTTACACCGAAACCGGGGAGGGCACGCTGATCCGCCCGATCGAGCCGGGTTCGGGCGACGCCACGGTCACCATGGGTAACGCCGGCACCGTGGCGCGGTTCACCCCGGCGCTGGCCGCGCTGGGCGGGCGGACCGTGCACTTCGACGGCGACGAGGCGCTCCGACGCCGTCCGCTGGCACCGTTGCTGGACGCGCTGTCCGCACTCGGGGCCCAGATCGACGACGACGGCCGCGGCGCGCCGCCGTTCACCGTCACCGGCCGCGGCGGGCTAGCCGGTGGCGAGGTGGAGCTGGATTCGTCGGCGTCGAGCCAGTTCCTGTCCGCGCTGCTGCTGGCGGGTCCCGCGTTCGGCGAGGGCATCCGCGTGCGCCTGACCGGTACCCCGCCGAGCGAGCCGCACATCGAGATGACGCTGGACATCCTGCGCCGCTTCGGCGCGGCCCCGGAGCGCTCGGGGCCGGAGTTCTTCGTGCCGCACGGGCCCCTGTCCTGTCCGGACTTCACCATCGAGCCGGACCTGTCCACCGCGGCCCCGTTCGTGGTGGCGCCCCTGCTCACCGGCGGCTCGGTGCGGGTCGAAGGGTGGCCCGAGTACACGACGCAGCCAGGCGACTGGCTGCGCAGCCTAGCCGCCGAACTCGGCGCGAAGGTGACGCTCGACGAAAGCGGCCTGACCGTCACCAGCGGCGGCGAGTTCGGCGGCGGGCGGTTCGACCTGCACGAGGTCGGCGAACTGACCCCGGTCGTCGCGACGCTGCTCTGCTTCGCGGACGGGCCCTCGGTGATCAGCGGCGTGGCGCACCTGCGGGGCCACGAAACCGATCGGCTGGCCGCCCTGGCCACCGAACTCTCGGCCCTCGGCGCCCACGTCACCGAAACCGACGACGGGCTGCGCGTCACCCCGGCGCCCATGCACGCCGGCGTCTTCCACACCTACGACGACCACCGCCTGGTCATGGCCGGCGCCGTCGCGGGCCTGCGCGTCCCCGGCATCCAGGTGGAAAACCCCGACACCGTCGGCAAAACCTTCCCCGCCTTCGTCCCCACCTGGACCACCCTCCTCACCCCCTGACCAACGCCACGAGTGGGGCACTCCTCGCATCCAACGCAAGCAATGCCCCACTCACAGCACTCCCCCACACCCAGGCACCCGAGCCCCACGTTCAGACACCCGAACCCCACACCTAGACACCCGAACCCCACACCTAGACACCCGAACCCCACACCTAGACACCCGAACCCCACACCAGACACCCGAGTTCCACGTTCAGGCAGCCGGGTTCCACGTTCAGGTAGTCGGGTTCCACGTTCAGGTAGTCGGGTTCCACGTTCAGACAGCCGAGTTCCACGTTCGGGCACCTGAGCCCTGCATTCGCGACCACGAACCCCACATCCGCGAGCCTCCAGGCCCTCCAGCCCGGCCCGTCACCAACGTCCCCTCCCGCGGCCCAGCACAAACCCGAGGCCCACCCAGCCCCTCCCCATCGCCGGTACCCCGCCGTCGTCACACTGAAAAAGCGGGGTGGCCGGAACCCCCTCAACTACCGTCGCGATTGACCCCCGGAGCCGGGCTCTGCGCGTTACCGGCGATCCCGTACCGCCCCGCCACGCCGTCGAGTTGTTCCCGTAGCGCCAGTACGGTCACCACCCGCCCCGCCGCCGTGTCCACGTTGTCCACTGTGGACAGGATCGACGTGGCCGAGGTGTCCGCCCGCACCACGCCCAGCGCGCCCGCGCCTTCGGTGGAAGCCAGGTCTCCGGCGAGCACGGTGCCCGCCCCCGAGCGGTCCAGTTGCGTGGCGAAGCGGGCCAGGGTCGCGGCCCGGTCACCCGCGCCGTCCCCGGTGGCCTTGCCGCCGACCAGGACCACGGCCTCCTGCGCGGGCTTCACGTCACCGGCGGTCTTGATGAACCCACCGTCGGACAGTCCGCCCAGCGCCGCCGCGAGTTCGTCCGGAGTGGACTGCGGTTGCGCGGAATCCTTGTTCAGCAACAAGGTCGACCCGAGCAGCGCACCGGCCAGCGTGCCGGGGTCGCCCGCGGTCGGGAAGCTCGCCCCGGCGGGCTGCAGCCGGGTGACCACCTGGCGCAGCTGATCGGCCTTCGCCGGGTCGGCGAACGACTCGGTCAGCTGCACCTCACCGGTCACCGCGGCGCCCGACTGCCCGATCAGCTCCTTGAGCGCGTCCCGGTCCGCCGGCTTCGCGCCTTCGGTGGTGACCAGCACGACCGAGCGCTGGTCCAATTGCCCGCCGACGATCTTCGGCCCCACCGAACCGGCGAACGCGTCGGAGTCCCCGAGCCGAGCGGCCAGCGCATTCCGCTCGGCTTCCAGGTCGGAGACCTTGCGGCCCAGTTCGGCCTTGTCGTCCGAAAGCCCGGACAGCAGCGGGCCGTTCAAAGCCGTCGAACCCAGTACCACGCCGACGGCCAGCGCCAGGAAGGCCGCGGCCAGCGAAACGATGTGATAGCGCAGAGAAATCACGTGAAGAGCCCCTTGACCCAGTTCATGAAGGACCGCCAGGTATCGGTGATCCAGTCGAGGTAGACCTCACCGGCGTCGGAGACCAGCAGCGCGGCGGCCACCACCGCGAGCGCGGCCAGCAGCAGGAAGAGGATCATGCCGCCGGACACCCGGCCGCGGTGCAGCGTGGCCACCGCCTTGCCGTCGACCAGCTTGGTGCCCAGCTTGAGCCGGGTGAGGAAGGTGGACGGGTTCGACCCGGACCGCCCGTGGTCGAGGAACTCGCGCAGCGTGGCCTGGAACCCGACGGTGACCACGAGGCTCGCCTCGTGCGCGTCGGCCAGCAGCAGCGCCAGGTCCTCGGCGTTGCCCGACGCCGGGAAGGTGACCGCGCCGATGCCGAGGTCCTGGATGCGGGCGACGCCGGGCGCGTGCCCGTCCGGCTGCGCGGGTACCACCACCTCGGCCCCGCTCTTGAGCGTCCCGGCCTCGATGCCCAGCGGGTCGCCGACGATCACATCGGGCGTGTGGCCCTGCGCGATCAGCGTGTCCGCGCCGCCGTCGACCCCGATCAGCACCGGCCGGTGCTCGGCGATGTACTTCTTCAGCTTCTTCAGGTCCTCGACGTGCCCGTTGCCCGCCGCGACCACCAGCACGTGCCGGTCACGCAGCGACATCCGCAGTTCCGGCACGCCGACCCCGTCCAGGATCAGCGTGCGCTCGCGGCGCAAGAATTCGATCGTGTTCGCCGAGAAGGCCTCGAGTTGGGTGGACATCCCGGCCTTGGCTTCGATCATCTGGTCGGCCACGCTTTCCTGCGTCTGCCGGGCACCGGAGGCGACCTTGCGATCTCCGATGTAGACGGAGTCCTCGTGCAGGCGCAGCTTGCTGCCGTCCTTGAGGTTGCGCAGCACCGAACCACCGACCGCGTCGATCAGCGGGATCCCGGCGGCGAGGAGTATTTCCGGTCCGAGGTTCGGGAACCGGCCGGAAATGGACGGCGAGGCGTTCACCACGCCGGCGACCTCGGCGCGCACCAGCGCGTCCGCGGTGGCCCGGTCCAGGTCGAGCTGGTCGAGCACGGCGATGTCACCGGGGGAGATCCGGCGGAGCAACTCCCTGGTGCGCCGGTCGACCCGCGCCACCCCGGTCACGCCGGGACGGGTTTCGTCGTTCCGCGAGAGCAAGCCGGTGAGCTTCATGGCAGCGATGGTGACAAACGCGCACGTGCGCGGGCGGCCGCCACGCCGGTGCGCATTTCGGTAATCCAACGATCGGTGTGCGATTCGACCCCGCGTGTCCCCCAAGGCGGGGATCAAACACTATTTCGTGCGCTTTTTCTTCGATCCTTTCCCGCCTTCGCGCGGGAGCCGGGTGAACGAGTACTTGTCCGCGTCGGCGGCGGCGAGCAGTTCCTCGGCGTGCGCGCGGCCGGTCTCGGTGTCGTCCATGCCCGCCAGCATCCGGGCGAGTTCGAGCACCCGTTCGGACTGCTGCAGCACCTTCACCCCGCTGCGGGTGATGCCGTCGGACATGCCCTTGTCCACCACGAGGTGCCGGTCGGCGAAGGCGGCCACCTGCGGCAGGTGGGTCACCACCAGCACCTGGTGGCTGGTCGCCAGCCGGGCCAGCCGCCGCCCGATCTCCACCGCGGCCCGGCCGCCGACCCCGGCGTCCACCTCGTCGAAGACCAGCGTCTGCACGGTGTCGGCGTGCGCCAGCACCACCTCGATGGCCAGCATCACGCGGGACAGCTCACCGCCCGACGCGGCCTTGTGCACCGGCAGCGGCGGCGCGCCCTTGTGCGCGCGCAGCAGCAGTTCGACCTCGTCGACCCCGTCCGGACCGGCGTGCACGGTGCGGCCGTCGACCACCAGCGCGTGCGGGTCGGACTCGTCGACCTCGCGCACGCCGACGGTCACCTCGATCTGCGCCTGGCCCATCGCCAGCCCGGCCAGCTCCGCGGTGATCTCCCCGGCCAGTTCCGCTGCCGCGACCTCGCGGGCGGACGACAACCGCGCCGCGTGCGAGGCCAACTGCTTGGCCAGTTCGTCGCGGCGCGCGGCCAGCTCGCCCAGCGCCTCTTCGGAAGTGTCCATCGTGGACAGCCGTGCGCGGGCGTCCTCGGCCCAGGCGAGCACCCCGTCGATGTCCGCGGCGTACTTGCGGATCAGCTTCTTCAGCTCGGCCTGGCGGGCCAGCAACTGCTCCAGCCGCGCCGGGTCGGCCTCCAGCGATTCGAGGTAGCTGCCCAGCTCGGTGCCCACGTCGGCGAGCAGCACGGCGGCCTCGGCCAGCCGCGGCTCCATGTCCCGCAGCGCCTGGTCCTCGGCGCCTGCCAGCCGCCGCTGCGCCTCGCCGACCAGGCCGAGCGCGCCGGGGGCCTCGGAATCGCCGTCCTGCGCACCGGAGACCGCGTGGTGCGCTTCGGTGGCCGTCGCCCGCAGTTCGTCGATCGCGGACAGCCGCTTGATCTGCTCGGTCAGCTCGGTGTCCTCGCCCGGGACCGGCTCGACGGAAGTGATTTCGGTGAGGCCGAGGCGCAGCATGTCGGCCTGCTGGGCCAGCTCGCGCGACCGGCTGGTGCGGTCGGTCAGCTCGGCGACCACGGACTGCCATTCCTCGCGAACAGCGCGGTACTGCTCCAGCGGCCCGGCGACCGCGTCACCGGCGAACCGGTCGATCACCGCCCGCTGCTCGGCCGGGCGCAACAGGCGGAGCTGATCGTTCTGGCCGTGCACGGCCAGCAGCTGCTCGGACAGGTCACCCAGCACGCCGACCGGCACCGAACGGCCGCCCAGGTGCGCGCGCGAGCGGCCGTCACTGGCCACCGAGCGCAGCGCGATCACCCCGCCGCCGTCCTCGACCTCGGCTCCGGCGTCCCCGATGATGTCCAGCGCGATCTTGCCGGTCACCCCTTCGAAGCGGCCCTCGACCAGTGCCTTCCCGGCACCGACCCGGACCTTCGAGACCTCGGCACGTCCTCCGGAGAGCAGGTGCAGCCCGGTGACCACCATGGTCTTGCCCGCACCGGTCTCCCCGGTGACCACGGTGAATCCCGGGTGCAACTCGAGCAGGGCGTCCTCGATGACCCCGAGGCCCTGGATGCGCATCTCGGCCAGCACACCCCCAACCGTAGTGCCCCCTCCGGGCGGCGCGCGCCCGGCACTCGCAACGGCGGTGAAGTTCCTGGCGAAACCGGTGGAAACGGGCCGTCAGCGTGGTTGGTCTCGCGCCGGGTCGCGCTCGCGCCAGCCCTTGACCGGCAGTTCGAACTTGTGCACCAGCCGGTCGGTGAACGGGCCGTCCCACAACCGCGCCAGCCGCACCGGCACCCGGCCCGCGACCACGCGCACCCTGGCGCCGCGCGGCAGCTCGATGTGCCGCAGCCCGTCGCAGGTCAGCACCGCGGTGGAGCCGCTGGGGTCGATGCCGACGGTGATCACCGAGTTCCGCGAGACCACCAGCGGACGCGAGAACATCGCGTGCGCGTTGCTCGGCACCACCAGCAGCGCCTCCACGTCCGGCCACATGATCGGGCCGCCAGCGGAGAAGGCGTAGGCGGTGGACCCGGTCGGGGTCGCGCACAGCACGCCGTCGCAGCCGAACGACGACACCGGTCGGCCGTCGACCTCGATCAGCGCGTCCAGGATCCGCACCCGCGAGCTGCGCTCCACGCTGGCTTCGTTGAGCGCCCAGGTCCGCGCCACGATTTCGCCGTCGACGGCGACCGTGACGTCCACGGTCATCCGCTCCTCGACGCGGTAGTGGCCCTCGACCACCCGCCGCACGGTTTCCTCGATCGCGTCGGAATCGGCCTCGGTCAGGAAGCCGACCCGGCCCAGGTTCACCCCGAGCACGGGCACGCCCGCCGGACGGGCCAGCTCGGCCGCGCGCAGCAGCGTGCCGTCGCCGCCGAGCACGAACACGAGCTCGGTGCCCGCCGCCGGATCGTCCTCGGGCGCGATCACCGTGCAATGCGGGTCGTGGCCGTCGGCCTGGATGAGCTGGCGGACCTCCTCGTCGGCCACCCGCAGCCGGATCCCGGCCTCGGCCAGTTGCGCGGCCACCTCGCGCGCCGCGCCGGCGGTGGCGTCGCGATCGGGGTGCACGACAAGCAGAACCTCACGCCGAAGCGTCACGAAGGACCCTCCTGAACCGCGGTGCGGACCAGCTGATCCACGTCCACAGCCGACTCGGCGGCCTCACGCCGCAACCAGATGAAGAATTCGACGTTGCCGGACGGGCCGGGCAACGGGCTGGCGACCACGCCGTGCGTGGCCAGGCCGAGCGTGGCCGCTTCGGTGGCCACGGCGAGCACGGCCTCGGCACGCAGGTCCGGATCGCGCACGACGCCACCGCTGCCGAGCCGGTCCTTGCCGACTTCGAACTGCGGTTTGACCATCGGCAGCAGATCCGCGCCGGGGTGCACGCAGTCCGCGAGCGCGGGCAGCACCAGGCGCAGGGAGATGAAGGACAGATCGGCCACCACCAGGTCGACCGGGCCGCCGATCAGCTCGGGGGTCAGGTTGCGCACGTTGGTCTTGTCGAGCACGACCACGCGTTCGTCGGTGCGCAGGCGCCAGTCGAGCAGCCCGCGGCCAACATCGGCGGCGACGACCTGCGCGGCCCCGCCGCGGAGCAGCACGTCGGTGAAACCGCCGGTGGAAGCACCGGCGTCCAGGCAGCGCTTGCCGTCGACGGTGAGCCCGCCGGATTCGAACGCCTCGAGCGCGCCGAGCAGCTTGTGCGCGCCGCGGGAGGCCCAGCCGGGGTCGTCCTCGTCGCGCACCACGATCGCGGCGGCGGCCTCCACCCCGGTGGCCGGTTTGGTCGCGACCATGCCGCCGACGCTCACCTTGCCCTCCGCGATCAGCGAACTCGCCTGCTCACGGGAGCGGGCGAGGCCGCGGCGCACCAGCTCGGCGTCGAGCCGTGCCCTGCGGGCCATCGGCGTCAGACCTTGTCGATGCTGGAGAGCGCGACGGTCAGCTCGGTGTGCACGGCGTCGAAGCGCTCCACGTGCTCGGCGAGCGGGACGCGGTCCAGCTCGGCCAGCCCCGACACCGCCTCGTCGATCCCGGCGCGCGGGTCGATCTCCGGCGGCTGCGGCTGCTGTCCCGGCGGGCCGGGCACCGGACGCGGGACGGGGTGGTTCTGCTGCTGCACCCCACAACGCTAACCGATGAGGCCGAGTTCGTTCAGCGCGGCCTCAGCGGTGTCGTCGAGCGGCTTGACGCCGGTCACGCCGGTTTCCCACGCGGTGGCGCACAGCGCACGCAGCAGGTCGGTCGCGTCGCTGCCGCCGGTGCTCCGGACCACGAGTTCGCCCTGCTCAGCGGCGATCTCCCAGCCCGGCTTCGGCGCGATCAGCGTCTCCTCGGCGGAGCTGCGCAACCCGGTGATGTCGGCGGTCAGGAACCGCGCGCGCTCGGCGGGGACGGCGGCGATGAGGCTGGCCGGGGTGTCCACGCCGGTGAGCACCACCAGCGCGTCGAGCCCGGCCGCCACCGCGCCCGCGATGTCGGTGTCGAGGCGGTCGCCGACCACGAGCGCCTTGCCCTGGGCCGCGGTGTGCATGAGCGGCGCCTCGGGCTTGCCCGCGACCAGCGGTTCCTGGTCCGTGGCGGTGCGCAGCGCGGCGACCATCGATCCGTTGCCCGGCAACAGCCCGCGCTCGGCCGGCAGCGTCTTGTCGACGTTGCTCGCCACCCACAGCGCACCACCGCGGATCGCGACGCACGCTTCGGCGAGGTTCGCCCAGCCCGTGTCCGGCGAATGCCCCTGGACGACGGCCTTGACCTCGTCGGAGTTTTCGCGCACGGGCCGCAGTCCGACGGCTTCGACCTCGTCGCACAGCGCCTGCGCGCCGACGACGAGCACGTGCGCACCGGCGGGGAGCCGCTCGGCGAGCACCCGCGCGGCGGCCTGGGAACTGGTGTGCACCTCGTCGGGCTGGGCGTCGATGCCCATGCCGTTGAGGTGCTCGGCCACCGCGGCGGGGGCCTTGGAGGCGTTGTTCGTGACGAACCGCACCGCCGTGCCGGCCGCCCGCGCCTCGCCGATCACCTCCGGCGCGCCGGGGATGACCCGGGCGCCGTGGTAGACCGTGCCGTCGAGGTCGAACAGCAGCGAGTCGTAGGCAGCCAGCAGGGCGTCACTCACCTTCGGACTCGCCTTCGCCCTGCCCCAGCTCGGCCGCGCGCTCGGCGGCGTCGGTCTGCTCGTCCTCGTCGGCCTCGGCGGCGTGGAGGAACCAGCGGATCGCCTCGTCACGACGGCCGGCGGCGGCGAGGTTGTCGGCGTAGGCGTAGAACAGCCGCGCGCTCCACGGTTCGCGCTTGCGGGCGTCGAGGTCGTCGCCCTGGAGCGAGACCACCGCGGCGTCGAGCTGCCCGAGGTCCCGGCGGGCTCCGGCCGCGACGATCTTCAGCTCGATCTGCACGTCCCGCGGCAGGCGGCTGCTGTCGACCTCCTTGGACAGGTCGAGCGCCCGCTCGGGACGGCCCAGTGCCCGCTCGGAGTCGGCGATGATCGCGATGTGCGAGTCGGTGCGCGTCATCCGGCGGACCGCACGCAGCTCGGTGAGCGCCTCGGCCCACTTGCCGGAGTGGTAGGCGACGAGCCCGAGCGCCTCACGCACGATCGGCACGCGGGCGGCCTTGGCCTTGGCGTACTTGGCGTGCTCGAAGGCGGCGTCGGGATCGGTGTCGATCAGCCCGCCGGCCGCGACCAGGTGCTTGCCGACGGTCTCGGCCAGCCCCTTCGGCAAGGTCCGCAACTCCCGGCGAGCCTCTTCGTCGAGGTCGGAGAAGTCGATGCCCTCGGGAAGTTCGGGGGCTTCGAGCAGCTCCCGCGCCAACTCCGCGTCATCCACTTCACGCGGCTTGAAGTCGGCATTGCGGTGCTTGGAGGCACCACGGTCGTCGCGCGGCTTGAACCCGCCTTCGCGGGACTTGAAGCCACCCCGATCATCGCGACCGCCTTCACGGGGCTTGTAACCGCCACGATCCTCACGGGGCTTGTCGCCTTCGCGCGGCTTGGAGGAACCGCGATCTTCGCGGGGCTTGTAGCTGTTGCCGCCCTCGCGGGACCGGTCCTCGCGAGGCTTGAACCCGCCACGGTCCTCCCGAGGCTTGTAGCCACCCCGATCATCGCGCGACTGGGAACCGCCACGGTCATCACGGGACTGGTAGCCACCGCGATCCTCACGGGGTTTGTAGCCACCGCGATCTTCGCGGGGCTTGTAGCTGCTGCCGCCCTCACGGGGCTTGTAACCGCCACGGTCATCGCGGGACTTGTAGCTGCTGCCACCTTCGCGCGGCTTGTAGCTGCTGCTGCCACCCTCACGCGGCTTGAAGCCACCACGGTCCTCGCGCGGCTTGTAGCCGCCGCCACCTTCGCGCGGCTTGTAACCGCCACGGTCCTCGCGCGGCTTGAAGCTGCTGCCACCCTCACGCGGCTTGTAGCCGCCACGGTCGCCGCCGGACTTGTAGCCGCCGCCACCTTCACGGGGCTTGTAACCGCCACGGTCCTCCCGAGGCTTGTAACCGCCCCGGTCGTCACGGGACTGCGAGCCGCCGCGATCATCGCGCGACTGGTAGCCACGATCCTCTCGGGGCTTGAACCCGCCACCGCCCTCACGGGGCTTGTAGCCACCGCCACCTTCGCGCGGCTTGAAGCCGCCACGGTCTTCCCGAGGCTTGTAGCCACCCCGGTCGTCGCGGCCGCCTTCACGGGGCTTGTAGCCGCCACGGTCGCCGCCGGACTTGTAGCCGCCGCCGCCTTCGCGCGGCTTGTAGCTGCTGCTGCCGCCCTCACGGGGCTTGAAGCCACCACGGTCCTCGCGCGGCTTGTAACCGCCGGACTTGGAGTCGCTACCCTCGCGGGGCTTGTAGCCGCCGCGGTCATCGCGCGACTTGTAGCTGCTGCCGCCCTCACGGGACTTGAACCCACCGCGATCTTCACGCGGTTTGAACCCGCCGCGGTCCTCGCGGGGCTTGTAGCTGCTGCTGCCCTCACGGGGCTTGTAGCCACCACGGTCCTCGCGCGGCTTGAAGCTGCTGCCGCCCTCACGGGGCTTGAAGCTCTTCTGGCCGCTTGTACCGCCGGCGCGGTAGCCGCCGGTCTGGTTGCTGCGGGCCGCTTGCCCGCCGCCCTGCTTGCCACGGGGACTCGAGTCGCGCCGCCGCGGGCGACCGTCCTCGCGGTCGCCCTCAGAATCGCGCCGACCGAACTCGGACACCTGTCCTCCTAGCAGAGACCTCGAAAGTGGGAAAGGCCCACACGGGGGCCAGCACTCAACTGTATCTGGCCTGCCCCGCCACCTCATCGGCGCGGTAGCTCAACGGCACTGGACAGCAAAAGAGCGGGGTCCCAGCCATCTCTGGCTGGAACCCCGCTCCCTGAGTTGAGTTCGGCGGCGTCCTACTCTCCCACACCCCTTCGAGTGCAGTACCATCGGCGCTGGCAGGCTTAGCTTCCGGGTTCGGAATGGGACCGGGCGTTTCCCCGCCGCTATAACCACCGAAACACTACGAAACAAACACACAAGTGCTGTAACACGTCTCTGGTGTGGTGTTTCAGAGCCGTAGAGTGGATGCGAAGCGTCTTTGTAGGCAAGTCCTCGGCCTATTAGTACCAGTCAACTCCACACATTACTGCGCTTCCATTTCTGGCCTATCAACCCAATCGTCTTTTGGGGGCCTTAACCCACGGGGGGTGGGATACCTCATCTAGGAACAGGCTTCCCGCTTAGATGCCTTCAGCGGTTATCCCTTCCGAACGTAGCTAACCAGCCATGCCACTGGCGTGACAACTGGCATACCAGAGGTTCGTCCGTCCCGGTCCTCTCGTACTAGGGACAGCCTTCCGCAAGTATCCTACGCGCGCGGCGGATAGGGACCGAACTGTCTCACGACGTTCTAAACCCAGCTCGCGTGCCGCTTTAATGGGCGAACAGCCCAACCCTTGGGACCTACTCCGGCCCCAGGATGCGACGAGCCGACATCGAGGTGCCAAACCATGCCGTCGATATGGACTCTTGGGCAAGATCAGCCTGTTATCCCCGGGGTACCTTTTATCCGTTGAGCGACACCCCTTCCACCAGGTGGTGCCGGATCACTAGTCCCGACTTTCGTCCCTGCTCGACCTGTCAGTCTCACAGTCAAGCTCCCTTGTGCACTTACACTCAACACCTGATTGCCAACCAGGCTGAGGGAACCTTTGGGCGCCTCCGTTACTCTTTGGGAGGCAACCGCCCCAGTTAAACTACCCATCAGGCACTGTCCCTCACCCAGATCATGGGCGTAGGTTCAGATTCCCAATCCGGTCAGAGTGGTATTTCAACAACGACTCCACACCCACTAGCGTGAGCACTTCACAGTCTCCCACCTATCCTACACAAACCGAACCGAAAACCAATACCAAACTATAGTAAAGGTCCCGGGGTCTTTCCGTCCTGCCGCGCGTAACGAGCATCTTTACTCGTACTGCAATTTCGCCGGGCCTGTGGTTGAGACAGCCGGAAAGTCGTTACGCCATTCGTGCAGGTCGGAACTTACCCGACAAGGAATTTCGCTACCTTAGGATGGTTATAGTTACCACCGCCGTTTACTGGCGCTTAAATTCTCAGCTTCACCCCCGAAGGGATTAACCGGTCCTCTTAACGTTCCAGCACCGGGCAGGCGTCAGTCCGTATACATCGAATTACTTCTTCGCACGGACCTGTGTTTTTAGTAAACAGTCGCTTTCCGCTGGTCTCTGCGGCCACCCACCCCTAGTCCGTCAAGGACTTCAGGATGTTTGGCCCCCCTTCTCCCGAAGTTACGGGGGCATTTTGCCGAGTTCCTTAACCACAGTTCACCCGATCGCCTTGGTATTCTCTACCTGACCACC
>NZ_CP091382.1:9057500-9915751 GCF_021725495.1 Saccharothrix sp. AJ9571
ACCGACCACGTCGAGCGTGTTCAGCGTGCGCTCCCCGGTGTCGCGCGGGTCACCGATCATCCCGGTGGCGCCGCCGGCCAGCACGATCGGCCGGTGCCCGGCGCGCTGGAACCGGCTCAGCATCAGCAGCGGAACCAGGTTGCCCGCGTGCAGGCTGGGCGCGGTCGGGTCGAAGCCGCAATAGAGCGTGAGCGGGCCCTGGTCCAGGTCTCGGCGCAGGGCGTCGACGTCGGTGGACTGCGCGATCAGGCCGCGCCAGGACAGTTCGTCAAGGATGTGCTCACTCACGCCCTGAATGATCCCCCACCAGCGCAATCGGATTCCGGGCGGGCTCACCGCCCCGGCCGCACCCGCCCGCCTCGCCGGTAGGTCGACACCGCGGGCGAGCCGTCCACCCAGAACCGCCACGGGGTGTCCATCGCCGCGGCGACGCCGACCCGCGGGCCGGTGCGGATCTCGCTGGTGGGGACGCGCTCCCCAGTCAGCAACCGCACCGGCGAACCGGGGTCGAGCAGGTCGGTGCCGTTGTGCGCGCGGTCAAGGCCGAGCGCCGAGGTGAGGATCGCCGGGCCGTTCGCGACCGTGGCGGAGCGGGCCTTCGGCCGTCTGGCACGGACGACGTCGGCGCCTTCGACGACCTCGGCCGCGCGCAGCAACACCGCGCCGGGCACCCCGTCCGTGGCGCACACCACGTTGGCGCAGAAGTGCATCCCGTAGACGAAGTACACGTACAGGTGACCCGCCGGGCCCCACATCACGTCGTTGCGCGGAGTCCGGCCGCGGTAGCAGTGCGACGCCGGATCGTCGTGGCCGCGATAGGCCTCCACCTCGACCAGGCGCACACGGACCGTGCCGTCGGGGCCGTCGGCCTCGATCTCGCAGCCCAGCAGGAACGGTGCCGCGACGACCGGGTCGATGGCCAGTTCGTCCGCGGTGACCAGTCGCCCCGTCATTTCAGCACCAGCGCGCCCGAAGTGGTGGCGAACTCGGCCACCAGGGCCGGTTCGGCTGCCTTCGTCACCGCGAGTTCGGTGTCCAGCGCGGCGAACACCGGGGCGAAGCTCGCCGGATCGGGGTGCTCGCCACGCAGTGAGATCAGGCGCGTGCCGGTCACGGCGGTGCGCGACGGGTGTGGTGTGTCGCCCCAGCCGATCACGAACGGCACGAGCCCGCCGCGATCGTCCGGCGGGAAGGCCAGCCGCCAGGACAGCAGCACACCGTCGGGACGGCGGCGGGACATCGGCACGGCGTCGCCGGGTTCGTGCCCGGCCACGCGGGCGCGGTCCAGTGCCGCATCGAGGTCCGGCACCTGGATCGCCCAGGTCACCAGCCTGGGCGCGGTGAGTTCGTCGATGCCGAAGGGCCGGGGTGTGGCCGGCTCGGGCTGCTCCGGGTCCGGGCCGATGACCTCCAGGAACGCGTTCTCGCCGAGTGCGGCGAGGTGGTTGCGCGTGCCCAGGCCGGGGTGCGGCCCGCCGGGACTCAGCGTGATTCCGCGTTCGGCCAGGTCGTCGACCGTCCTGGCGAGGTCCGGTGTCGCGTAGACCAGGTGATCCAGCACCGCGCTCCCCTCTTCGTGTCCGTTTTCCCCCTGACGAGCCTAGCCAGCGTGAGTTTTGAGCAATCGCTCAACTCGGGCTACAGTGATTTGAGCGGTCGCTCAAGAGGAGGCGTGATGGCCCGGATCGAGGTGGAGACGAGCATCCGGACGGACCTCGGCACACTCTGGCGCTACACCCAGGACCCGGCGCTGCACCAGCGCTGGGACCTGCGGTTCGCCGAAATCGTGCCGCTGGCGCCCGGCCGGTTCCGGTACACCAGCCGCTTCCTCGGCGTGGCGGTGACCGGGGTGGGCACGCACGCCGGCGAACGGCACCGGCCGGACGGCGGCTGCACTTCGGCGCTGGAGTTCCGCTCGGCCGATCCGCTGTCGCTCATCCGCCAGGGCTCGGGGTACTGGCGGTACGCACCGGAGCCGGATGGCGTCCGTTTCACCACCGGCTTCGACTACACGACGCGCTGGGGCGCGCTCGGCGACGCGGCCGACCGGGTCTTCCGGCCGGTCTTCGCCCGGCTCACCGCGCACTCGTTCGAACTGCTCCGCCGCTGGCTCGAAGACGGTGTCGAGCCGGAAGGACAAAGGAGGCGACTTGACCATCTTCGAACAAGCTTTCGGTGCTGACTTCCCGCGCCTGCACCCGCGGGTGCGGCAGCGGCTCAGCCTGGGCACCGCGTCCGGGACCGGCATGATCGGACGCGGGGTGATGGAGCGGATCTGGCGTGGTCCGGCGTTCACCGCGCCGTTCCTGCGACTGGGCACCACCCGGCACATCCTCTTCCCCGAACAGGGCCACGACGTGCCGTTCACCATCGAGAACTACCCGTACGCGGACTCTTTCGGCCGCGAGACGCTGTCGTTCGTGCGCACCTTCGAACTCCCCGGCAGGCGGCGGCGGTTCGACGCGCAGATGGTGCTCGACCCGAGGAGCGGGCGCATCGTCGACTACCTCGGCACGCACCAGCACGTGGCGACCGACCTGCGGCCGGAGGTGCGCGGCGACGGTGGATTCCGGCTCACCTCGGGAGAGTTCCGGCTGCACGAAGGTCCACTGCGGACGGTGCTGCCGCCGCGGATCGCCGGCACCGCGGTGGTCGAGGAGTGGTTCGACGAGGACCTCGGGCAGTTCCGGATCGAGGTGGTGGTGGCCAACCCGCGGTTCGGCCCGGTGTTCGGCTACCACGGCCGGTTCACCGCCACCTTCGTCGAGCAGAGGGTGAGCGGCGCGGTGAAACCCCTGCGCGAGAAGGTGTTGTGGTGAACACCAAGCAACGGCTGGTCGAGGGCGTGCTGGCGGTCATCCGCGGTCAGGGCATCACCGCGGTGTCCGCCCGCTCGGTGGCGGCCGCCGCCGGGGCGAACCAGGCGCTGATCTTCTACCACTTCGGCACCGTGGAGGAACTGATCGCCCAGGCCTGCGTGCAGACCACCGAAGCACGGGTCGCCACCTACCGGGACCGGTTCGCTTCGGTGGCCTCGCTCAGCGAACTGCTCGACCTCGGGCGCGAAATCCACGAGACCGAACGCGCCGACGGCAACCTCGCCGTCCTGGCCCAGGCGCTCGCCGGAGCGCAGAGCGGCGGGCGGCTCGCCGAAGCCACCCGCGAGGCGCTGGGCAAGTGGACGGCCGAGGTGGAGAGCACGCTGGTGCGCGTGCTCGCCGGTTCACCGCTGACCGAGTTCGCCGATCCGGCCGGGCTGGCGCGGGCGACCTCGGCCGGGTTCCTCGGGCTCACGCTGTTCGAGACGGTCGACCAGGAAGGCGGTGAGCAGGCGCTGGGCGCGCTGGCTCAGCTCGCCGCCCTGGCCGACGTGCTAGAAAACCTCGGCCCGATGGCCACCAAGGCCGTGCGGGCGAAACTGCGGTCGGCGGCGAAGAACCGCGCTACTTGAGCCAGTCGCGCAGTCCGCCGATCCGCTGCACCAGTCGCTCGCGTTGTTCGGTGACCCGCACGGGCGCGGTCCCGCCGCGCGCGTCGCGAGAAGCGACCGAGCCTTCGATGGTCAGCACCTCGCGCACGGCGGGGGTGAGCGTGGGGTGAATCTTCGCCAGCTCGTCGTCGGTCAGGTCTTCGAGACCGGCGCCGCGGCCCTCGGCCACGCGGACGCACTCCCCCGCGGCCTCGTGCGCCACACGGAACGGAACCCCTTGGCGCACCAGCCATTCCGCGATGTCGGTGGCCAGGGTGAAGCCCGCGGGCGCCAGTTCGGCGAGGCGGCGGGTGTGGAAGGTGAGCGTGCCGAGCATGCCCGCCAGCGCCGGGAACAGCAGGTCCAGCTGCTCGACCGAGTCGAACACCGGCTCCTTGTCCTCCTGCAGGTCCCGGTTGTAGGCCAGCGGCTGCGCCTTGAGCGTGGCGAGCAGGCCGGTGAGGTTGCCGATCAGCCTGCCGGACTTGCCGCGGGTCAGCTCGGCCACGTCCGGGTTCTTCTTCTGCGGCATGATCGAACTGCCGGTGGCCCAGGCGTCGTCGAGCGTGACGTAGCCGAACTCGGCGGTGTTCCAGATGATCACCTCTTCGGCGATCCGCGACAGGTTCACGCCGAGCATGGCGAGCGCGAAGGCGAACTCGGCGGCGAAGTCCCTCGACGCCGTGCCGTCGATGGAGTTCTCCACGGAGGTGTCGAAGCCCAGTTCCGCGGCCACGGCTTCCGGGTCGAGGCCGAGCGAGGAACCGGCGAGCGCGCCGGAACCGTAGGGCGACTCGGCGGTCCGCGCGTCCCAGTCCCGCAGGCGGCCGACGTCACGCAGCAGCGCGTGCGCGTGGGCCTGGAGGTGGTGCGCGAGCAGCACCGGCTGCGCGTGCTGGAGGTGGGTCCGGCCGGGCAGGATCGCGTCGGCGTTGCGTTCGGCCTGCGACACCAGCGCCTCGACCACGTCGAGCGTGCCCGCGATCATCCGGCGCGCGGCGTCACGCAGATACATCCGGAACAACGTGGCGACCTGGTCGTTGCGCGAACGGCCCGCGCGCAGCTTGCCGCCCAGATCGGCACCCGCACGCTCCAGCAGCCCGCGTTCGAGCGCGGTGTGCACGTCCTCGTCCGCGATCTCCGGACTGAACGCGCCGGACGCCACGTCCTCAGCGAGCGCAGCCAGCGCGGCCAGCATCCCGGTCAGCTCGTCCTCGGTGAGCAGCCCGGCCTTGCGCAGCACCCGGGCGTGCGCCCGCGAACCGGCGATGTCGTACGGTGCCAGCCGCCAGTCGAAGTGCGTCGACAGGCTCAACGCCGCCATCGCCTCGGCCGGTCCGCTGGCGAACCTGCCGCCCCACAACTGGACCGGCTGTTCTTTCGCGCTCACTCGCTCACACTTTCTCGTCGCTGAAGTCGTCGTTCGCCGGGCACCCTACTCACTCCTCGGGAGTGGACGAGCGGTCCGCCAGCTCGGCGAACCGCTCGGCCAGGCCCTTGCCGGTCAGCGGCTCGCGCGCGATGACCGCCACGGTGTCGTCGCCGGCGATGGAACCGACGACCTCCTCCAGCGCGGCCCGGTCGATCGCGCTGGCGAGGAACTGCGCCGCACCCGGCGGGGTGCGCAGCACCATGAGATTGCCGGAAGCGTCCACCGAGACCATCAGCTCGGCGAGCAGCTTGGCCAGGCGGGAGGTCCCACCCTGGACCCCGCGCACCGGGCTGCCGTCCTCCGGGATCACGTACACCGGCGCACCCGAATCGGCGCCGCGCAACTTCACCGCGCCCAGTTCGTCGAGATCGCGCGACAGGGTCGCCTGGGTGACGTCGGTGCCCTCGGCGGCCAGCAGCTTGGCCAGCTCGGTCTGGCTGCGGATGGCCATCGTGGACACCAGCTCGATGATCCGCGCCTGCCTGGCCGCCCTGCTCATCGGCGTCGCTCGTCGTGCTTGTTCTCGAACAGCCAGACCAGCAGCGCCTTCTGCGCGTGCAGCCGGTTCTCCGCCTCGTCCCACACCGCGCTGGCCGGGCCGTCGAGCACCTCGTCGGTGATCTCCCAGCCGCGGTGCGCGGGCAGGCAGTGCAGCACGATCGCCTCCGGCGCGGCTCGCTCCAGCAGGGCTGCGTTCACCTGGAGCGAGCGGAACGGGCCGACGCGGTCGAGCCCGTCGTTCTCCTGGCCCATCGAGGTCCAGGTGTCGGTGACCAGCACATCGGCCCCGTCGACCGCGGCGTGCGGGTCGGTGAACACGGTCGCGCTGCCCCCGGTCTCGGACGCGCGGTGCTTGGCGTCCAGCATCACCTGCTGGTCCGGCTGGAAACCCTCCGGCGAGACCACGCGGACGTGCAGGCCCGCGGTGGTGCCGCCGAGCAGCAGCGAATGCGCCATGTTGTTGGCGCCGTCGCCGAGGTAGACCAGGGTCAGCCCGGCGAGCTTGCCCTTGCGCTCGCGGATGGTCTGCAGGTCGGTGAGCACCTGGCAGGGGTGGAACTCGTCGGTGAGCGCGTTGATCACCGGAATCCGGGAGACCGCGGCCATCGCGTCCATGCGCTTCTGCGCGAAGGTCCGCCAGACCACGGCGTCGACGTACCGGGAAAGCACCCGCGAGGTGTCCTCGATGGTCTCCTCGCGGCCGAGCTGCATGGACCGGCCGTCGACGATCACCGGGTGCCCGCCGAGCTGGGCGATCCCGACGTCGAAAGAGAGCCGGGTGCGGGTGGAGTTCTTCTCGAAGATGGCCGCGATCGACTTGCCCTCGAGCGCCCGCGAGCTCAGCGGGGCGGCCTTGAGCTGGTCGGCCAGGTCGAGCACGGCGAGCTGCTCGACAGGGGTCAGGTCGTCGTCACGGAGGAAGTGCCTTGGCATGGGTTCAGTCCTGGGTGGTGGTGCCGAGCGCGTCGGGCAGCGCGGCCAGGAAACCGGCCGCCTCCTGCGCGCTCAGGGTCAGCGGGGGTGCCAGGCGGACGGTGTCCGGCTGGATCGGGTTGACCAGGTAACCGGCGTCCTGGGCGGCGGCGGCGACCGCGGCCGAGGCCGGTTCCGCCAGCGTGATGCCGAGCAGCAGCCCGTGGCCGCGCACGCCGGTCACCAGCGGGTGCCCGAGCTGTTCGACGCCGGCGGTGATCTCCTTGCCCAGCGCGGCGACGTGCTCGTTCAGCCCCTCGGCGGCGATGGTGCGGAGCACGGCCAGCCCGGCCGCGCAGGACACCGGGTTGCCGCCGAAGGTGGTGCCGTGGTGGCCGGGGCCGAACAGGTCGGCCGCCGCGCCCACACCGATCACCGCGCCCAGCGGCAGGCCGCCGCCGAGGCCCTTGGCCAGCGTGATCACGTCCGGCACGATGCCGTCGTGCTGGTAGGCGAACCAGGCACCAGTGCGGCCGATGCCGGTCTGCACCTCGTCGAGCACCAGCAGCGCGCCGGCCGCTTCGGTGATCTCCCTGGCCGCGCGCAGGTAGCCGTCCGGCGCGGGCACCACACCGCCCTCGCCGAGGATCGGCTCCAGGAAGACCGCGGCGGTGTCGGTGTCCACCGCGGCCCGCAGCGCGTCGACGTCACCGAACGGGACGTGTTCGACGCCCGGCACCAGCGGTACGAACGGCTCCTTCTTCGCGGGCTGCCCGGTGAGCGACAGCGCGCCCATGGTCCGGCCGTGGAAGGCGCCCTCGCAGGCGATCACCTTGGTGCGGCCGGTGCGCCTGCTGATCTTGAGCGCGGCTTCGTTGGCCTCGGCACCGGAGTTGACGAACAGGACCTTGCCGCCGCCCCGCAGGCCGGCCACGTCGAGCAGTGCCTCGGCCAGCTCGACGGTCACCGGGTTGATGTAGAGGTTCGAGGTGTGCCCGAGCTGCTTGACCTGCGTGGTCACCGCCTCGACCACCGCCGGGTGGGCGTGCCCGAGCGCGTTGACCGCGATGCCGCCGATCATGTCCACATAGGACTTGCCGTCGGCGTCCCACACCGTCGCACCCTCGCCGCGCACCAGGGTGAGCTTCGGGGTGCCGTAGTTGTCCATCAGCGCGGAGCGCCAGCGCGCCTGACCGTCCTCATTGGACTCGATGGTCGTCATCCCGGCTCTCCTTCCCGCAGCACCATGGTGCCGATCCCCTGGCTGGTGAACACTTCGAGCAGCACCGAGTGCGCGATGCGCCCGTCGATCACGTGCGCCCGCCGGACCCCGCCGCGGATGGCGCGCACGCAGGCCTCCATCTTCGGGATCATGCCGCTGGCCAGCCCCGGCAGGAGCTGCTCCAGCCGGTCCACCCGGATCCGGTCCACCAGCGAGGACCGGTCGGGCCAGTTCGCGTAGAGGCCCTCGACGTCGGTGAGCACCACCAGCTTCTCGGCACCGAGCGCGGCGGCCAGCGCACCGGCGGCGGTGTCGGCGTTGACGTTGTGCACCACGCCGTCCACGTCCGGGGCGACCGTGGAGACCACCGGGATGCGGCCCGCGTTCACGATGTCGAGCACCGCGTCCGGGTTGACCGAGGCCACCTCGCCGACCAGGCCGATGTCCACCGCCTCGCCGTCCACCGTGGCCTGCTTGCGTTCCGCGGTGAACAGCCGCGCGTCCTCACCGGAGATGCCGACCGCGTACGGGCCGTGTGCGTTGATCAGGCCGACCAGCTCGCGGCTGACCTGCCCGACCAGCACCATGCGCACGATGTCCATGGTCTCCGGCGTGGTGACCCGCAGGCCGCCCTTGAACTCGCCTTCGATGCCGAGCCGCCCGAGCATCGCGCTGATCTGCGGCCCGCCGCCGTGCACCACCACCGGGCGCAGCCCGGCGAGGCGGAGGAACACCATGTCCTCGGCGAAGGCGCGCTTGAGCTCGTCGTCGATCATCGCGTTGCCGCCGTACTTGACCACGACGGTGGCCCCGTGGAACCGCTGCAGCCACGGCAGCGCCTCGACCAGCACACCCGCCTTCTCGGCGGCCGTGGTCAGCCGTTCGTCGGCGCTGATCACCGATTCGGACGGGGTCACGTCGAGTACGCCGAGTTCTCGTGCACGTAGGCGTGCGTGAGGTCGTTCGTCCAGATGGTGGCCGCGGCCACGCCCGCCTTGAGGTCGACGGTCACGGTCACCTCGCGCGGGTTCAGGTCCACCTTTTCGCGTGGCTCACCCGGTTCACCACCGCGGCACACCCAGACACCGTTGAACGCCACGTCGAGGCGGTCCGGCTCGAACACCGCCTCGGTGGTGCCGACCGAGGCGAGGATGCGGCCCCAGTTCGGGTCCTTGCCGAACACCGCGGTCTTGAACAGGTTGCTGCGGGCGATGGCCCGGCCCACGTCCACCGCGTCCTGCTCGGTGGCCGCGTTCACCACCTCGATGCTGATGTCGTGGTCGGCGCCCTCGGCGTCGGCGAGCAGTTGCTGGGCGAGGTCGTGGCAGAGGTCGCGCAGCACCTCGCCGAACTCGTTCGGCCCCGGCTTCACCCCGGAGGACCCGCTGCACAGCAGGACCACGGTGTCGTTGGTGGACATGCAGCCGTCGGAATCGAGCCGGTCGAAGGTGAGCCGGGTGGCTTCGCGCAGCGCGGCGTCCGCGGTGGCCGCGTCCACGTCGGCGTCGGTGGTGAGGACCACGAGCATGGTGGCGAGCGCGGGGGCCAGCATGCCCGCCCCCTTGGCGATGCCGCCGATGCGGAAACCCTTGCCCTCGTACACCGCCTCCTTGGCCCGGGTGTCGGTGGTCATGATGGCCTCGGCGGCGGCCGGGCCGCCGTCCGCCGACAACGCCTCGACGGCGGCGTCGATCCCGGTGCGCAGCTTGTCCGCCTGCAACTGCTCGCCGATCAGGCCGGTCGAGCAGACGACCACCTCGACGGCGCCGAGGCCCAGCCGGGCGGCGACCTGCTCGGCGGCGCTGTGCGTGTTCTGGAACCCCTGCGGGCCGGTGTAGCAGTTGGCGCCACCGGAGTTGAGCACGACCGCGCGGGCGCGGCCGTCGTCGAGCGCGCGCTCGCTCCACAGGACCGGGTTGGCCTTGCAGCGGTTCGTGGTGAACACGGCCGCGGCCACGTCGGACGGGCCCTCGTTGACCACGAGGGCGACGTCGGGTTTGCCGCTGGGCTTGAGGCCCGCGGTCACCCCGGCGGCCCGGAAGCCCTGCGGCGCGGTGATCGTCATGGTGCTACTCCCACTGTGGAAAGTCCGGTGGTCTCGTCAAAACCCAGTGCCAGGTTCGCCGACTGCACCGCGCCCCCGGCGGTGCCCTTGGTCAGGTTGTCCAGCGCGGCGATGACCACCAGGCGCCGGGCGTCGGCGTCCACGGTCACCTGCAACTGCACGGCGTTCGAGCCCAGCACGGCGGCGGTGGCCGGCCAGCTGCCCTCCGGCAGCAGGTGCACGAACGGCTCGTCGTGGTAGGCCTTCTCGTACTCGGCCCTGATCGCGTCAGCATCCACAGCGCCCAAGTCCGAGCGCAGGGGCGCGCTCGCCGTGGTCAGGATCCCGCGCGGCATCGGGGCGAGCACCGGCGTGAACGAGACGGTCACCCGCTCGCCCGCGACCAGCCCGAGGTTCTGCGCGAACTCCGGCGTGTGCCGATGCGCTCCGCCGACGCCGTACGCGCTGGCCGAGCCCATCACCTCGGAGCCGAGCAGGTGCGGCTTGGCGCTCTTGCCCGCACCCGAGGTGCCGGTCACCGAGACGAAGTGCGCCTCCGGCTCGACCAGCCCCGCGGCGAAAGCGGGCGCGAGCGCCAGCGAGCCACCGGTCGGGAAGCAGCCGGGCACGGCGATCCGCTTGGTGCCGTACAGCTTCTCCCTGGCGCCGGGCAGTTCGGGCAGGCCGTAGGGCCAGGTGCCCGCGTGCTCGCCGCTGTACCAGCGCTGCCAGTCCGAGGCGTCGCGCAGCCGGTGGTCGGCACCGAGGTCGACCACCAGCACCTCCTCACCGAGCTGCGCGGCGATCTCGCCGGAATGCCCGTGGGGCAGGGCGAGGAACACCACGTCGTGCCCGGCAAGCGTGTCCGCCGTCGTCTCGGCGAGCACCCGGTCGGCGAGCGGCACGAGGTGCGGCTGGTGCTTGCCCAGCCGGTCCCCCGCGCTGCTCGCCGCCGTGAGCGCGCCGATTTCGATCTCCGGGTGGACCAGCAGCAGGCGCAGGAGTTCGCCCCCCGCGTACCCGCTGGCACCGGCCACCGCCGCCTTCACCGTCATACGCATGATTATGCACGCCGACGCAATCCTAAACAAACTGGGCTGGAGCGTGGCGGGCCTTCCTCCCGCCGGTGGGCCGGTCGCACGCGGGGCCGCGCGGAGTCACGGACCTGGTGGATCCTCCCCTCGGCGGCTGGGTGGTTCCGGCAGGTGGGCGCCCCGGACCTCCGGATCGCAGCCCACCCTGGGCAGGCGGGCGCGGATGCTGCCCGGGCTGCGGCCGAAGTCCGCCGCGATCGCCTCGACCGGTTCGCCGGCCAGCCAGCGGCGTTCGAGGTCGGCGTCCTGCTCGGCCGACCACGGTTGCCCCCGCTGGGCCGGCCGTGGACCTGGTCTTCGTGCGCCGGACCGGCCGAGCGCGCCCGCCGAGCGCAGGGCCCTGGAGAGCACGGTGGCCAGCGTGGCCGCGGCCGTGGGGTCGAGTTCGAGGCGCCCGTCCGCGACGGGCTCGCCCTGCGGGCCGGTGGCGTTGACGTCCACCACCACCCGCGGCGGGTCCGCCTCCGGCAGGGAGGCCGCCTCGACGGTGTAGGTACCGGTTTCGGTCCGGATCTGGGTCCGGTGCTGTTCGGAAACTGTCACGCGCCGGACGCTAGCCACGGGGTCCGACAGTTTGCGGACACCGGCGGTGATCGGGTGCTCGCGGAGCGCGGTGGCGGGAAAGTGTCGGTCGGGGTGCTTAGGGTGAGCGGTCCGAGGGGAAGGACGGTTATGACCGCAGAACTGGTGGCGGCCGCACGGGCCGGGCTCGCCGAACTGGGCGACGCGGCCAAGGCACCGCAGATGCAGCGGTACATGAAGTCGGCGATGCCCTTCCGCGGGGTGCCCACGCCTGCCCGGCGGAAGCTGGCGAACCGGTTGTTCCGGGCGCACCCACTGGCGGACGTCGCCGAGTTCACCGCGGTCACGCTGCAGTTGTGGCGTGAGGCCGAGTACCGGGAGGAGCGGTACCTGGCGATCGACCTGACCGGGCACGGCGCCTACCGGGGCTGGCAGTCCGCCGATCTGCTCGAGTTGTACGAGGAGCTGATCGTCACCGGGGCGTGGTGGGACTACGTGGACGAGGTGGCCATCCGCCGGATCGGCCCGCTGCTGCGAGCCGAGCCGCGCGTGCTGAAGCCGGTGCTGCTGGAGTGGTCCACCGGCCAGGACCGGTGGCGGCGCCGCACCTCGATCATCTGCCAGATCGGGGCGAAGGCCGCCACCGACACCGAACTGCTCACGCGAGCCATCGAAGCCAGCATCGGCGAGCCGGACTTCTTCCTGCGCAAGGGGATCGGCTGGGCCCTGCGGGAACTGGCGAAGACCGACCCGGAGTGGGTACTGGCCTTCGCCGAGAACCACGGCGGCCTCTCCCCGCTGTCGCGAAGGGAGGCGCTCAAGCACCTGAAAAACTGAAAACGGCGTCAGGCGCGCAGGGTGACCCCGAACCGCTCGGCGGCCGCGGCGACAGCGGCGTCCCTGGCGGCAGTGGCCTCTTCGACCTTGAGCGTGCGGTCCGGCGCGCGGAACCGCAGCTTGTAGGCGAGGGAGCGCTTGCCGGCTTCGAACTGCTCGCCGCTGTAGACGTCGAACAGCGCGATGTTCTCGAGCAGTTCGCCGCCACCACCGCGCAGCGTCTCGGCCAGCTCGGCCGAGGGCACGGAGCTGTCGGCGACCAGTGCCACGTCCAGCAGCACCGGCGGGTACGGCGAGACGGCGGGCGCCGGGCGGCGCTCGACCAGCGGGATCGCGTCGAGGTCCAGCTCCATCGCCACCGTGCGCTTGGGCAGGCCGAGTGCGTCGATCACCTTGGGGTGCAGCTCACCGGCGTGGCCGACCGGCCAGTCACCGGCGAACAGCCGGGCGCAGCGGCCGGGGTGCCAGGGCAGCAGGTCCGCCGAGCGGGCCTCCAGCTCGACGCCGGCGGCCGCGGCGACGGTGCGGGCGGCTTCGATGGCGTCCGCCCACGAGGCCATCGCGCCTTCGCCCCACCAGCCGGGGCGTTCGCGGTGACCGGTCGCGACCACGGCGACGTGCACCGGCTGCGCGGGCACGGCGGCCTCGAGCGCGGCCAGCTCCTCGTCGGCGGGGCGCTGCCCCACGCCGACCGCGGGCATCGCGGTCTGCTTGCCCGCGGGCAGCACGACCTGGCCGACCTGGTAGAGGCCGACGTCGCGGAAGCCGCGGGAAACGTTGCGCTGCAAGGTTTCCAGCAGACCGGGCAGCAGCGAGGTGGCCAGCTGGTCCTTGTCGGACTCCAGCGGGTTGAGCACCTTCACCGCGTTGCGGCGCACGTCGTCCTCGGGCAGCCCGAAAGCGTCCCAAGTGGACTTCGCGACGAACGGGAAGGGCAGCACCTCGACGTAACCGGCCGCGGCCAGCGAACGCGAGACGGTGCGGCGGCGGCGCTGGGCCTCGGTCAGCCCGGAACCGGCCGGGGCGGTCGGCAGCTCCGACGGGATGCTGTCGTAGCCCTCCAGCCGGAGCACCTCCTCGACCAGGTCGGCGGGCTGCACCAGGTCACCGCGCCAGCTCGGCGGCACGGCGGTGACCAGCGCGTTCCCGTCGTCGGAGGTGCCGATGCCGACCTTGCAGCCGATCTGGGTGAGCCTGCGCGCGGTGACCCCGCGGTCGTAGCGCACACCGGCCACCTCGTCCGGCAGGCTCATCGGCATGGTGATCGGCGTGGGCTGCGGGGCCTGCCCGGCGTCGGTGCGGCCCGGCTGGATGCGGCCTTCGCCGTACTGGCGCAGCAACCGCGCCGCCAGCTCCACCGCCACGGGCGGGAGCTGCGGGTCGGTGAACCGCTCGAACCGCTTGGCCGCCTCGGAGAACAGCTTGTGCCGGCGCGCGGTCCGGCTGATCGACGACGGGTCCCAGTGCGCGGCTTCGAGCAGCACGTCCGTGCTTTCCGGGGTGATCTCCGTGCTCGCGCCGCCCATGGTGCCCGCCAGCGAGATGACGCCGGAGTCGTCGGCGATGACGATGTCGTCGCCGTCCAGCTCGCGCTCGGCGTCGTCCAGCGTGGTCAGCTTCTCGCCCGGCTTCGCCCGGCGGACGACCAGCTCGCCCTGCACCGCGCTGGTGTCGAAGGCGTGCAGCGGGTGACCCAGTTCGAGCATGACGTAGTTGGTCACGTCCACGGCCAGCGAGATCGGGCGCATCCCGGCCAGCAGCAGGCGGCGGCGCATCCACCACGGCGTCGGCGCGGAGGCGTCCAGCCCGGTGACCCGGCGCAGCACGAAGCGCGGGCAGCCTTCGGGGTCCTCGATGCGGACCGGCCACGCCTCACCCTCGGCCACCGGGACTTCGAGCAGTCCCGGGTCGCCGAAGGGTGCGTCGAGCGCGTTCGACAGCTCGCGCGCCAGGCCGCGGATCGACAGCGCGTAGCCGCGGTCCGGCGTCGGCACCAGGTCCAGCACGGTGTCGGCCAGGCCGATCACCTCGGCGGCGTCGTCACCGGGACCGGCTGTCCCCGGCGGCAGCACCAGGATGCCGGAGTGGTCCTCGCCGAGCCCCAGCTCCTTGGCCGAGCAGATCATGCCGTCGCTGATCCGGCCGTAGGTCTTGCGCGAGGCGATGGCGAAACCGCCGGGTAGCACCGCGCCGGGCAGCGCGGCCACCACGAGGTCGCCCTCGGCGAAGTTGCTGGCACCGCAGACGATGCCGCGGGTCCTGATCGCCGAAGGGTCCGGCTCCTCGGTGCCGGTCTCTTCGGGCGCGTGCTCCTCGCCCACCTCGACCCGGCAGAACCGGATCGGCTTCTTGAACCCGGTGAGCTCCTCGATCTCCACGACCCGGCCGATCACCAGCGGGCCGGTGACCGTGTCGAGCGGGTGCATCCCGTCGACCTCGATGCCGATGCGGACGAAGGCGTCGACCAGCTCCTGCGGCCCGACCGCCTCACCGAGTTCGAGGTGCTCGGTCAGCCAGCTGACGGGAACTCGCACTACGCCTCCGTTCCGAAGGGAAGGGTGAACCGGACGTCGCCCTCGACCATGTCGCGCATGTCCGGGATGCCGTTGCGGAACTGCAGGGTGCGCTCCAGGCCCATGCCGAACGCGAAGCCCGAGTAGACCTCGGGGTCGACCCCGCACGACCGCAGCACGTTGGGGTTGACCATGCCGCAGCCGCCCCACTCGACCCAGCCGGGGCCGCCCTTCTTCTGCTCGAACCACACGTCGACCTCGGCCGACGGCTCGGTGAACGGGAAGAAGTGCGGGCGCAGCCGGGTTTTCGAGCTCTCCCCGAACATGGCGCGCGCGAAGGCGTCCAGCGTGCCCTTGAGGTGGGCCATCGTGATGCCCTTGTCCACCGCGAGGCCCTCGACCTGGTGGAACACCGGCGTGTGCGTGGCGTCCAGCTCGTCGGTGCGGTAGGTGCGGCCGGGGCAGACCACGTAGACCGGCAGGTCGCGGTGCAGCAGCGTCCGGGCCTGCACCGGCGAGGTGTGCGTGCGCAGCACCAGGCCGGAGCCCTCCGGCGCCACGTAGAAGGTGTCCGCCAGCTGGCGCGCGGGGTGGTCCTTGCCGAAGTTCAGCGCGTCGAAGTTGAACCACTCGGCTTCCAGCTCGGGCCCGTCGGCGACCTCGTAGCCCATGCCGACGAACACGTCGGCGACCCGCTCGGCGAGCGTGGTCATCGGGTGCCGGGCACCGGCCGAGACCTTGTCCCACGGCAGCGTCACGTCGACGGCTTCTTCGCGCAGCACCCGCTCGTCCCGCTCGACCTGCAGGGTGGCACGGCGCGCGTCGAAGGCGTGCTGGACGGCCGCGCGGGCCTCGTTGACCCGCTTGCCCGCTTCGGCCTTCTCCTGCTTGGAAAGGCCGCCGATCTGCCTGCGGGCGAGCAGCAACGGGGAGTTGTCACCCAGGTGCGCCGGCTTGACCGCGGCGAGGGCGTCGAGGTCCGCGGCCGCGGCGAAGTCCGTGTCCGCGGACTTGACGGCGGCCTGCAGGGTTTCCGGGGCCAGCGCGTCGGCGGTGGCCGGCTCCTGGCTGTCGTTGGCTTCGGACATAGCTCCTCGGCGTCCACTCGGGACGGGTTCGCGGGCGCACGTGCACATTCAGCCGCAGAGTCTAGGCGACCGGCGAATCACCGCGGCGGCTAACCCCTGCTCAACGACGATATCTTGAAAGATCAACTAGCGGTGGGCCGCCATGGCGCTCGCGTAGAGGCACAAACTGGCGGCGGTGGCCAGATTGAGGCTTTCGGCCTTGCCGTAGATCGGCACCCGGATGCCGCGGTCGGCGAGGGCGAGCAGGTCGGCGGAAAGGCCGTGCGCCTCGTTGCCGAGCACCCAGGCGGAGGGGGCGGCGAGGTCGTCGGCGGACTCCAGGCCCGCCTCGGCGTAACCGTCGGCGGCGAACACGCGGAGACCGGCGGCGCGGCAGGCTTCGATGACCTTGGCCACGTCCCGTTCGCGGGCGACCGGGAGGTGGAAGAGGCTGCCGGTGGAGGCGCGCACGCACTTGCCGTTGTGCGGGTCGACCGTGTCACCGGCGAAGATCACCGCGTCCGCGCCGGCGGCGTCGGCGACCCGCAGCACGGTGCCGGCGTTGCCAGGGTCGGCGATGCCCGCGAGGACCGCGACCAGGCGCGGCGAGCCGGACAGCGCGTCGGCGAGCGGGACGTCGACCAGTTCGCAGACGGCGACGAGTCCTTGCGGTGAAACGGTTTCCGATAGCATCTCGGCGGCGCGCTGGGTGATCGAGGAGATCCGCGCACCGCTTTCCGCCGCGCGGGCGACGAGTTCCGGGTGCTTGTCCGCCGCGGCTTCGGTGGCGAACAGCTCGTGCACGGTCCCGTACGCCAGCGCTTCGCGGACGGCCTGCGCGCCTTCGGCGAGGAAGCGGCCCGCTTCGGTGCGCCCGGACCGGGAAGTCAGCCTGCGCGCAGCAACGACCCGGGGGGTCTTGTGGCCCGACAGTGCGGGCAGACCGTCCCCGGGTCGCTGGTTCACGCCGGTGGTGCTCAGGCCGACTTCTTCTCTTCGCCGGTCGTCACGTTCTTCTTGGCCAGCTCGGCCAGTGCCGTGAAGGCGACGGCGTCGTTCACCGCGAGGTCGGCGAGGATCTTGCGGTCGACCTCCACCCCGGCGGCCTTGAGGCCCTGGATGAACCGGTTGTAGGTCACCCCGTTCGCCCGGGCGGCCGCGTTGATGCGGGTGATCCACAGCTGGCGGAAGTCACCCTTGCGGGCCCGGCGGTCCCGGTAGGCGTAGTTCAGGGAGTGAAGCGTCTGCTCCTTGGCCTTGCGGTACAGCCGAGAGCGCTGACCGCGGTAACCACTGGCCAGTTCGAGAGTTGTGCGACGCTTCTTCTTGGCGTTCACCGCCCGCTTGACGCGTGCCACGGGTCCATCCTGTCGATCTCGGGGGGCGGGTTACGCCCCGGGGTGTTCAGAGCAAGTGCGGTCAGCGGCCGAGGAGGCGCTTGACGCGGCTGACGTCGGCCTTGGCGAGCTCGGTGGTGCCTTCGAGGCGCCGGGTCACCTTGCTGGCCTTCTTCTCCATCAGGTGACGGCGGCCGGCCTTCTGGCGGCGGATCTTGCCGGTGCCGGTGACGCGGACTCGCTTGGAGGTCCCGCTGTGGGTCTTGTTCTTGGGCATTTCATCCTCTTTCGTGCGGCAGCACACCGATTTCTCGGTGTGCTGCTGACTGTGCGGGCCCGGGGCCGGTACTAGGAATCCGCCACTTCGGCTTCGGCCTCGGCTTCCTTGGCCTTCGCCTTCGGCGGCTTCACGTTCTTGTGCGGCGCCAGCACCATGATCATGTTGCGGCCGTCCTGCTTGGGCGAGGACTCCACGAAGCCGAGCTCCTGGACGTCGTCGGCCAGCTTCTGCAGCAGGCGGAAACCGAGCTCCGGCCTGGACTGCTCCCGGCCACGGAACATGATCGTGACCTTGACCTTGTTACCAGCGGCGAGGAAGCGGGACACGTGGCCCTTCTTCGTCTCGTAGTCGTGCTGGTCGATCTTCGGGCGCAGCTTCTGCTCTTTGATGACGGTCAGCTGCTGGTTGCGGCGCGACTCACGGGCCTTCTGGGCGCTCTCGTACTTGAACTTGCCGAAGTCCATGAGCTTGGCGACCGGCGGCCGTGCCTGCGGGGCGACCTCGACGAGGTCCAGGTCCGCTTCCTGGGCGAGCCGGAGTGCGTCCTCTATGCGGACGATGCCGACCTGTTCCCCGTTGGGTCCGACCAACCGGACCTCGGGAACGCGGATGCGCTCGTTGATGCGCGTCTCGGAGCTGATGGGGCCTCCTTGGTCCGAGTAATGTTCTGCTTCGCTCGTTCGACCTGGTGCCCACATACCAAAGGCCCCGGCTTCCGCATCTGCATGCGGCCGCGGGGCCCTCATCCGATCGGCCGCCGACACGAGGTCGGCTGCCTTCGCGACGGCCACGCCCGAGCGGGTCGTGCCGTTTCGCGAGACCGGACCCGGCCGCCTGAAAACGGTGACGCGGGTGGGAGCGGGGCTCCACTTGCCGCCCCCGATCACTCAGGGGCTGGTCGCTCGTGGAAGGGTACCAGACGTGTCGTTCAACGCTGGACACCAGCCTCAGAATTCCCCCGCGACGGACGCCGACGGCATCCGCGAGCTCGAAACGATCCCCAGTGTAGAGGTGATCAGCCGGGCCGCCGTGATGCTGATGTCGGCCGGCGCCGAGCGGCTCGGCCTCGCCGACGTGGACCCGGACAACAGCCCCCGCCGCGACCTAGACGAGGCGCGGCGCCTGATCACCGCGCTGGCCGGACTGGTCACCTCGTCGGCGGAGTACCTCGGTGCGCACGCCGGCCCGCTGCGCGACGGACTGCAGTCCTTGCAGAAGGCGTTCCGCGAGGCCTCGGCCGTGCCGGACGCGCCGGGCCAGGGTCCCGGCGAGAAGTACACCGGCCCCGTGCACTGAGCCGGCCTCCCGGCGGACCCTGGCGGTCCCGCTTTCCGACAGCTAACATGTTAGATATGAGTGGGTTGGCACCTGTCCGCCGCGTGCTGCTGCGGGACGAGGCTTATGAACACCTGCGGCGGGCGATCGTCACGGGAGAACTGAAGCCCGGTGAGCAGTTGCGCGAGCACGACCTGGCCGCCGAACTGGGCTTGTCCCGGGCGCCGGTGCGGCAGGCGCTGACCAGGCTCACCGCCGAAGGCCTCGTCGAATCGAAGCCGCAGAGCTTCACCCGTGTCGCGCCACTCGAAAGCGACGACGTGCGTGACGCGCTCCTGTTGACCCGCGCGCTGCACGAGTTCGCCGTGCGTACCGCGCGGCTGACCCCGGAACACCTGGCGCGGATGCGGGCGGCCAACGCGAAGTTCGCCGCCGCCATTGAAGCGCGGGAGGTCGACGCGGCGATCGAGGCGGACGACGAGTTCCACGACGTGCCGGTCGAGGCGTGCGGCAACCGGGCGGTGGCCGAGACGCTCGACCGCTACACCCCGCTGCTCCGCCGCCTCGAACGCGCGCGGTTCTCCAGCCTGCCCGCGCACCGGTCGATCCGGCGGCACGAGCAGTTCATCGAAGCCTGCGCGGCGGGCGACACGGGCGAAGCCGTCCGTATCACCGGCCGGATCTGGGCCGAACTCGGCGACCTGCTGGACGCCGGAAAGGAAAGCTGATGTCCCTCGGCTCGTTCCCCCGCTACCCGTTGCTGTTCGGCCCCTCGCCGGTGCACCGCCTCGACCGGCTCACCGCGCACCTCGGCGGCGCCGAGATCTGGGCCAAGCGCGAGGACGTCAACTCCGGGCTGGCTTACGGCGGCAACAAGACGCGCAAGCTGGAGTACCTGGTCGCCGACGCGCTCGCGACCGGGGCGGACACACTGATCTCGATCGGCGGGGTGCAGTCCAACCACACCAGGCAGGTGGCCGCGGCGGCCGCCCGCACCGGGTTGAAAGCGGTGCTGGTGCAGGAAAACTGGGTGGACTGGGAAGATCCCGGGTACGACCGGGTGGGCAACATCCAGCTCTCCCGGCTGATGGGGGCCGACGTCCGGCTGGTGGACGCCGGTTTCGGCATCGGGTTCAAGGAGAGCTGGGAGCGGGCGGTCGCGGAGATCGAGGCGGGCGGCGGCAAGCCGTACGCGATCCCCGCCGGTGCTTCGGACCACCGGCTCGGCGGGCTCGGGTTCGCGAACTGGATGCTCGAAGTCGAGGCGCAGGAACGGGAACTGGGCGTCCACTTCGACACCATCGTGGTCTGCTCGGTCACCGGGAGCACGCAGGCGGGCATGATCGCGGGCGCCACGCTGGGCGACCGGCCGCGCCGGATCATCGGCATCGACGCCTCGGCGAAACCGGCGGAGACCCGGACGCAGGTCGGCCGGATCGCGAAGGCGACCGCCGAGCTGATCGACGCGCCGCGGGAACCGGACGAGGTGGTGCTGGACGAGCGGTACCACGCCGGGGTCTACGGCGTGCCGGACGAGTCCACTGTGGACGCCATGCGCACGGCGGGCAGGCTGGAGGGCATGATCACCGACCCGGTGTACGAGGGCAAGTCGATGGCGGGCCTGATCGACCTGGTCACCCGCGGCGAAATCCCGCGCTCTTCCACGGTGCTCTACGCCCACCTGGGCGGCCAACCGGCCCTGAACGCCTACAGCGAGGTGCACTAGAGCGCCGCGAAATCGCGCCGATCAACAAAGCGAGACGCGCTCGGCCGCCCAGCGACACGGTGCGCCCCACCCCGCCGACCCGATCAACAGCAATCCCGCCGCCACACCGAAGACGCGGCAGAAAACTCAGTCACCGACTGAGCACCGCGAGACCGCGCCGATCAACAAAGCGAGACGCGCTCGGCCGCCCAGCGACACGGTGCGCCCCACCCCGCCGACCCGATCAACAGCAATCCCGCCGCCACACCGAAGACGCGGCAGAAAACTCAGTCACCGACTGAGCACCGCGAGATCGCGCCGGTCAACGGAGTGGGGCGCGCTGGGCCGCCCAGCGACACGGTGCGCCCCACCCCGCCGACCCGATCAACAGCAATCCCGCCGCCACACCGAAGACGCGGCAGAAAACTCAGTCACCGACTGAGCACCGCGAGATCGCGCCGGTCAACGGAGTGGGGCGCGCTGGGCCGCCCAGCGGCACGGTGTGCCTCACTCCGTTGACCGGATCACAAGCGATCTCGCCGCCACGCCGGAGGCGTGGCAGAAGACTCAGTCGCCGACGACGGCCAGCAGGTCGATTTCGACCAGCAGGCCGGCGGGCAGGCCGACGTAGACGGTGGTGCGCGCCGGGTACGGCTCGCCGATGAGTTCGTTGTAGACCTGGTTGAATTCGGCGAAGTGCCCGGTGTCGGTCAGGTACACCCGCGTCATCACCACGTCGTCCCAGCTCGCCCCGGCCGCCTCCAGCACGGCGGTGAGGTTCTTGAACGTCTGGCGGGTCTGCTCGCCGACCGTGTCCCCGACGATCTTGTTCGTGCCGGGTTCGAAGGCGACCTGGCCGGCCAGCTGCAGGATGTTCCCCTTGCGAACGGCCTGCGCGAAGTTCGCCACCGGCGTCGGGGCGTTCTCCGTGCTGATCGCGACCTTGCCCATGTGCTTCATCCTTCCGTGTTCCTCGCTCCCGTCCATCCACTGTGGATGGACGCCTCCTCCGCGGCCGACACCAGGTCCGGTACCAGCGCGAGCAGTCCTTCGTAGTCCAGCAGCACCTTCGGCACCGACAGGCTGGCCGCGGCCAGCACTTCGCCGCCCGCACCGCGCACCGGCGCGGCGATGCAGTGGATGAAGTCCTCGTGTTCGGCGTTGTCCACCGCGTAGCCGCGGCGCTCGACCTGCGCCAGTTCGGCCAGGTACCCGGCCGCCGAGGAAATCGTATTGGTGGTCAGCCGGACGTAGTCGATCCGGTGAGCCACCTCATGCCGCCGGTCCGGCGTGAACGAGGCGACCAGCACCTTGCCGACCGCGGTGCAGTGCAGCGGCGCGCGTTTGCCGACCCGCGAGTACATCCGGACCGAGTGCCGTCCCTCGTACTTGTCGATGTAGACGACTTCGCCGTCCTCATAGCTGGCCAGGTGCACGGTGTGCCCGGTGCGCGCGTTGAGCGCGGCGAGCGCGGGCTGCGCGGCGCGCCGGACGTCGTAGCCCTCCAGCGCCTGGTTCGCCAGGTCGAACAGCGCGCTGCCGAGCCGGTAGTACCGCGTGCCGTCGCGGCGGACGAAGTGGTGCTGCTCGAGCGTGCGCAGCAGCCGCAGCACGGTCGACTTGTGCACGCCGACCTCTTCGGCGAGCTGGTCCAGCGTCCGGTGTTCCTTGGCCATCCCGGAAAGCAGGGTGAGCGCCCGGTCCAGGCTCTGGCTCATGCGCGTACCACTCCCTCGTCCGTCAGCCGGGTCGCCGCCCAGGCCGCCTCGTCGGCGGCGAGCAGTCCGGCGATCACGTCCGGGGGCAGCGGCGGCCCCACGTCGTCGTGCGTGCGCAGCGTAGAGGCCGCCTGCAGGTGCCCGGACCGCAGCCGGGTCAGCGGGTCTTCCCCGCGCAGGGTCGCGGCGAGGAACCCGGCCGCGAAGGCGTCCCCGGCGCCGACCGGCTCGACCACGTCCACCTTCAGCGCGGGCGCGAACACCGGCTCGCGATCGCCTTCGAGCAGGGTCGCGCCGCGGGCGCCGTGCTTGATCACCAGCGTTTCGGGCTCCGGCAAGCGTTTGCGCAGCACACCGGGATCGCCGCTCCCCCAGACGATCTCGGCTTCGTCGTCACCGGCGAGCACGATGTCGGCCTGGCGGGCGAGCGCGGTCAGTTCGGCGGCGTGGTCGCGCCCGGTCCACAGCACCGGCCGGAAGTTCAGGTCGAACGAAACGCGCGTGCCCGTTCTCGGCCAGGCGAGCACCTCGCGCACGAGTTCGGCGCAGGAGGCCGACAGCGCCGAGGTGATCCCGCTCAGGTGGATCACGTCGACGGCACCGAGGTCGAGGCGCCGCAGCAGTTCCGGGCCCATCGCCGAAGCCGCCGAGCCGGTCCGGTAGTAGCGCACCGGGCTGCCACCCGAGCCGCTTTCCTTGACGTACAGCCCGGTCGGCCGCGCGGGATCGACGACGGCGTCGCTCACGTCCACCCCGGCCGCGCCGATCTCGTCGAGCAGCGCGCGCCCGAACGGATCTTCGCCGACGGCGCTGACCCAGCGGCTGCGCAGGCCCAGTGCGGCGAGGTGGCAGGCCACATTGGACTCCGCGCCGCCGACCGTGCGCTGCCAGGTCCGCACCCGGTGCGGTGGCCCGGCCTCACCGGGGACAAAGAGCGCCATCGACTCGCCGATGCAGAGCACTTCCGGCAGGTTGGACAAACCCGACTCCCCGCGTTTTCTCGCCGTTGACCAGTCGCGACCCGGATGCTACACCTATGCCACGCAATATGCGCAACGCCCGTTGCAACATATGCAACGCTTGGAGGCTGGCTGGTGAGCTGCGTGATCAACGAAGCGGCACTCGAGAGCGCCCGCAACGAAACCATCGACTGGCGGTTCAAGTCGATCCCGGCCGGGCTGTCCGGCCGCCGGATCGGCGAGGCCGCGGCGGCCAAGCCGGACCTGTTCACCGGTGGCTTCCTCGGCCCGGTCGTGGTGCTCGAAGAGGACGCGCTCGCGCACAACCTCCGCGCCATGGCGGACTGGTGCGCGAAGCACGGTGTCGAACTGGCGCCCCACGGCAAGACCACGATGGCGCCCGCGTTGTTCGCCCGCCAGATCGAGCACGGCGCCTGGGGCATCACCACCGCGAACGCCAGCCAGCTGCGGATCTACCGCGCCTTCGGCCTCTCCCGGATCCTGCTGGCCAACCAGCTGGTGGACCCGGCCGCGCTGGCCTGGCTCTCCGCCGAACTGGACGCCGACCCGTCGTTCGAGTTCACCTGCTGGGCCGATTCGACCGACGGCGTGGCGCGGATGAGCGCGGCGCTGACCGGGACGCGACCGGTGGACGTGCTGGTGGAGCTGGGCGCGGACGGCGGCCGCACCGGCGCCCGTGACCGCGCCACCGCGATCGCCGTCGCCGAAGCCGTGCACGCCAGCCCGGCGCTGCGGCTGGCCGGGGTCGGCGGTTACGAGGGCGCCCTCGCGCACGACGCGAGCGAAGCCGCCCAAGCCCGGATCAAGTCCTATGTGGACGACCTGCGTGAGCTGGCGGTCGACCTGCACGGGCGCGGGCTGTTCGCCGACGTCGACGAGATCATCGTGACCGCCGGGGGCAGCGCCTACTTCGACCAGGTCGCCGAGGGCATCACCACCGGCTGGCCGGACGGGCTGACCATCCGCCCGGTGCTGCGCAGCGGCGCCTACCTGACCCACGACGACGGCTTCTACCGCGGGATCTCCCCGCTGGGCGAGCACCCGCGCACCACCGGCGAGCCGTTCCGGTCCGCGTTGCGTGCCTGGGCCCAGGTGACCTCGAAGCCGTCCGACGAACTCGCGTTGCTCACGCTCGGCAAGCGCGACGCCTCCTTCGACGAAGGACTGCCCGAACCGCAGTTGCGCCGCGGGCCGGACGATCGGGTGGAGCCGCTGTCCGGGCACACCCTCACCGCGATGAACGACCAGCACGCCTTCCTCGCCCTGCCGCCCGGGTCTCCCGTCGCGGTCGGCGACTGGATCGGGCTCGGGTTGTCGCACCCCTGCACGGTGTTCGACAAGTGGCCGCTCATCCCCGTGGTGGACGCCGACGGCCGGACGGTCGTCGACTTCGTCCGCACCTACTTCTAGGGGCTGGTTATGGACCTCGTGATCTCCGGCGCGCGGATCGCCGACGGCACCGGCGCGCCGATCGAGACCGGTGACGTCGGCATCGACGGCGGCCGCATCGCCGCGATCGGCGCGCCCGGTTCGCTCAGCGGGCGCAAGACACTCGACGCCGGCGGGCTGGTGCTGGCCCCCGGTTTCATCGACATGCACTCCCACTCGGACATCCAAGTGCTGGCGCAGCCGGACCACCTGGCGAAGGTGTCCCAGGGCGTGACCACCGAGGTCCTCGGCCAGGACGGGCTGTCCTACGCCCCCGTCGACGACTCGACGCTGGCCGCGCTGCGGGCCCAGCTCGCCGGCTGGAACGACGACCCGCCCGGCTTCGACTGGAACTGGCGCTCGGTCGGCGAGTACCTCGACCGGCTCGACCAGGGCATCGCGGTGAACGCGGCGTACCTCATCCCGCAGGGTTCGGTGCGCATGCTGGCCGTCGGCTTCGACGACCGGCCCGCCACCGAGGCCGAGCTGAACCGGATGCGCGAACTGCTGGTCACCGGGCTGGCCGAAGGCGCGGTCGGCATGTCCTCCGGGCTCACTTACACCCCGGGCATGTACGCGAGCACCGAAGAACTCGTGGACCTGTGTGCCGTGGTCGGCGCGCACGGCGGGTTCTACAGCCCGCACCACCGCAGCTACGGCGCCGGGGCGCTGGAGGCGTTCGCGGAGATGGTCGACGTGTCGCGGCGCTCGGGCTGCCCGCTGCACCTCGCGCACGCGACGATGAACTTCTCGGTGAACAAGGGCCGCGCGCCGGAACTGCTGCGGCTGCTCGACGACGCGCTCGCCGAGGGCTGCGACATCTCCCTCGACACCTATCCGTACCTGCCCGGCGCCACCTACCTCTCCGCGTTGCTGCCGAGCTGGTCGGCCGAGGGCGGGCTGGAAGCGACGCTGAACCGGCTGGCCGATCCGGACACCCGCGAGCGGATCCGTGTCGAGATCGAGGAAACCGGTTCGGACGGTGCGCACGGCGTGCCGATCGACTGGGAGGCCATCGAGATCAACGGCGTGCGGAACCCGGACAACGCGCACCTGGTCGGGCACAGCGTGGCCGAGTCCGCGCGGCGTGCCGGGCGCCCGATCTCCGAGCTGTACTTCGACGTGCTGATCTCCGAGCGCCTCGGCACCTCGTGCCTGATGCACGTCGGGCACGAGGAGAACGTGCAGGCGATCATGCGGCACGTCACGCACACCGGCGGCAGCGACGGCCTGCTCGTCGGCGCCCGCCCGCACCCGCGGGCTTGGGGGACCTTCCCCCGCTACCTGGCCAGGTACGTCCGCGAACTGGGCGTGCTGGACCTCGCCGACTGCGTCGCGCACCTCACCGGGCGCGCGGCGAAGCGCCTGCGCCTGGCCGATCGCGGTCTCGTGCGCACGGGGTACGCGGCGGACCTGGTGCTGTTCGACCCGGACGCGGTCGCCGACACCGCCACCTTCGACGAACCCCGGCAGCAGGCCGGCGGCATCCCGTACGTCTTCGTCAACGGGGTCGCCGCGATCGACGGCGGGCGGGCCACCGGCGCGCTCGCCGGGCACTCACTACGCAAGCGAGAAAGCACGACCACATGACCGGATTCATCGACTGGCTGCAGCACTCCACAGCCGGTCTGCTCACCCTCGCCGCGCTTTCCATCGCGGTGCTGCTGCTGGCGATCATCAAGCTCAAGCTCGAGCCGTTCATCGCGCTGATCGTGGTGGGCCTGCTCACCGCGCTCGCCGCGGGCGTACCGGTGGGCACGCTGGTCGGCTCCGCGCAGAAGGCTTCGGACTCCCTGCTGGAAAAGGGGTTCGGCGGCATCCTCGGGCACATCGCGGCGATCATCGGGCTCGGTACCCTGCTCGGCGCGATCCTGGAGAAGTCCGGCGGCGCGCGGGTGCTGACCACCACGCTGCTGCGGGCCTTCGGCGAGAAGCGCGCGCCGCTGGCGATGGGCGTGGCCGGGTTGATCTTCGGCATCCCGGTGTTCTTCGACATCGGCATCTTCGTGCTGGCGCCGCTGGTGTACGTGGCCGCCAAGCAGGGCGGCAAGTCGATCATCCTGTACTGCATGCCGCTGCTCGCCGGGCTTTCGGTGACGCACGCCTTCCTGCCGCCGCACCCCGGTCCGGTGGCCGCGGCGGGCCTGCTGGGCGTGGACCTCGGCTGGGTCATCCTGATGGGCGCGATCTGCGGGCTGCCTGCCTGGTTCATCGGCGGCGTGCTGTATTCGTCGTGGATCGGCAAGAAGATCGTGCTGCCGGTGCCCGAGGAGATGCTCGTCGAGAACGGTGACGACGAGCAGGAGAACCCGCCTTCGCTGAAGCTGGTCGCGTTCATCATCGCGGTGCCGCTGGTGCTGATCCTGGTCGGCACGTTCGGCAGCATCTGGCTGCCCAAGGACGCCACGACGCTGTCCGGCATCGCCGCGTTCATCGGCACGCCCGCGGTGGCGCTGACCATCGCGGTGCTGCTGGCTTCGTGGCTGCTCGGCACCCGGCGCGGCATGACCGGCAAGCAGCTGAGCGAGCTGTCCGCCACCGCGCTGCGGCCGGTGGCGATGATCCTGCTGGTCGTCGGCGCCGGTGCGTTCTTCGGCGCGGTCCTTTCGGCGACCGGCATCGGCAAGGCCGTGGCCGGTTCGCTGGACGACGCCGGGCTGCCGGTGATCCTGGCCGCGTACGTGATCAGCTGCGGCATGCGGATCGCGCAGGGCTCGGCGACCGTGGCCATCGTGACCACCAGCGGCATCATCGCGCCGACGGTCACCGAGCTGGGTTACTCGCAGGTGCAGCTGGCGCTGCTGGTGGTGGCCATCGCCGCCGGGTCGATCATCGCCTCGCACGTCAACGACGGCGGGTTCTGGATCGTCTCGCGGTACTTCGGCATCTCGGTGGCCGACACCCTGAAAACGTGGACAGTGCTGGAAACCGTGCTCTCGGTCGCCGGTTTCGCCGTAGCCGCACTGATCATGGCGTTCGTCTGAGCAGTACCCCGTGAAGCCGCCACAACACGATTCACCACAACTGAAGGAGTGGATGGATGGCAGGGTTCGATCGCCGGAGATTTCTGGGGGCCGTCGGTGCGGCGGGCGCGGTCGGCATGACCGGTGTGTTCACCGGGCGGGCCGCGGCGAGCACGGAAAGGGCGGGTTGCGTGGTCTACCTGGGCAGTTACACCACCTGGGGTGAGCCCCCCGGCGTCGGCCTCCAGGTGGCCACCCGCGGCAGCGGCCCGGCGCTGACGCTGGGCGCGACCGTGCCCGGCGTGGACGACGCGTCGTGGCTGGCGGTGGCCAGGGACAAGCTGTACTCGACCAACGAGCTGGTGCCGGACGGCCGGGTGACCACGCTGAGCGCGGGCAACCCGCCGAAGGTGCTCGGCACCCAGCCGGTCAAGGGCGCCGGGACCACGCACCTGTCGGTGCACCCCGGCGGGCGGTACGTGCTGGCCGCGAACTACACCGACGGCACGGTGTCCGTGCTGCCGATCCGGAGCGGCGGCACGCTCGGCGCGCCGACCGACGTGGTCAAGCACGTCGGCGCGGAGCGGGAGGCCCACGCCCACCAGGTGGTGACCGATCCCAGCGGCCGCTGGGTGGTCGCGGTCGACCTGGGCGCGGACTCGGTCTACGTGTACAAGCTGGACCAGGGCACCGGGAAGCTCACGCAGCACCAGCAGCTCAAGCTGCCCTCGGGGGCCGGGCCGCGGCACCTGGTGTTCCACCCGAACGGCCGGTACGCCTACATCCTCGGCGAGCTGCGCGCGGAGATCACCGTCGCCGCGTGGGACTCGAACGCCGGCAAGCTCACCGCCGGTGCCGTGGTGCCGACCGTCCCGCCGACCGCTCCGGTGCCCCAGTACCCGGCGGAGATCGCCATCTCGAAGGACGGCCGGTTCGTCTACGCCTCGAACCGCGGTGAGGACACCATCGCCACCTTCGGCGTCGGCGCGGCGGGTGCGCAGCTCAAGCGGATCGGCGAGAACGTCAAGACCGGTGGCGCCTGGCCGCGGCACTTCACCCTGGACCCGAGCGAGAAGTGGGTCTACGTGGCGAACCAGCGGTCGAACACGGTGACCTGGCTGCCGCGCGACCCGGCGACCGGCCTGCTGGGCAAACCGGCGGGCTCGCTGACGGTGAACCACGTCGCCTTCGTGCTCTTCCGGTAACTGAACGCTATGAGTGGGGCATTACTTGCGTTCAATGCAAGTAATGCCCCACTCATAGCATTGGCGGGGTGGTCTAGACCCTTGTGTGGGGTGCGGCACCCACCTACGATTCGTTGCTAATAGCGAAACGCCCATTGCGAATAGTGCAACGGAGTGCTTGATGAACAGAAGACTCAGCCGCGTGTTCGCGGCGGTGGCGCTGGCCGCGGGGCTCACCGCCTCCGCGTGCGCGCCCACCCAGTCCGGCGGCCCGAGCCAGGGCGGGGACGAGCAGACCGGCCCGCTGCGGGTGTGGTTGTTCGACGAAGCCAAGCGCCAGCCCAAGGAAGCCGTGGTGAACGAGGCGATCGCCGAGTTCGAAGCCGCGCACCCCGGCGTGGACGTCGAGGTGCAGTGGGTCGCGGTCGAGGGCCGCGCCGACAAGTTCTCCGGTGCCTTCAACGACCCGAACAACGCGCCCGACGTCGCCGAGTTCGGCAACACCGACGCGGCGAGCTACGCCGAGACCGGTGCCTTCGCCGACCTGACCGCCGACGTCCAGGGCTGGTCCGAGGGCGCCGACCTGCTGCCGACCGTGCTCGACACGGCCAAAGTGGACGGCAAGGTCTACGGCCTGCCGTGGTTCACCGGCATCCGCGCGCTGTACTACCGGACCGACGTGTTCACCGAGCTCGGCCTGCAGCCGCCGAAGTCGATCGCGGAGCTGACCGAGACCGCGCGCAAGATCCGCCAGGCGAAGCCGGACCTCTACGGCATCTCCGTCGGCGGCCAGTACACCTACGCGATGCTGCCGTTCCTGTGGGCCAGCGGCGGCGAGATCGCCCGCCAGGACGGCGAGCGCTGGTCGGCCTCGCTCACCTCGGGTGAGGCGAAGGCGGGCATCTCCGCCTACGCCGACCTGATCAAGCCGGACATCTGCCCGCCGGAGCAGTGCGCCAACCTGACCGGGACGCAGAGCGTGCAGGCGTTCTCCGGTGGCAAGGCGGGCATGACCGTCGGCGGTGACTTCAACCGCAAGGCCGTCGAAGAAGGCATGAAGGACAAGTACGCGGTGGTGCCGCTGCCGGGCAAGGACCCGGGCTCGATCGCCCCGGCCTTCGCCGGGGGCAACCTGCTCGGCGTGTTCGGCGCGACCAAGCGCAAGACCCTGGCCGTGCAGTTCACCCAGCTGCTGGGCAGCGCCAAGTACCAGTCCAAGATGTACACCGCGATGGGGAACCTGCCCACGCTCGGCAGCGTGCAGCAGCAGCTGGCCGCCACCGACCCGTTCCTCAAGCCGTTCGCGGACACGCTGACCGCGGGCACCAAGTTCGTGCCCGCCACCCCGGCCTGGTCGAAGATCGACGCCCAGAAGATCCTGCCCACCGCGGTGCAGCAGATCGTCACCGGGGAGCAGAACATCGACGGCGCGCTGGCCGGGGCGAGCGAGCGCATGAACAACGCGTTCGGTTCTTAGGAGCCCGATGGCCACGCAGATCCTCCCGGTCGCGAAACCGCCGCGCGGTGGTGCCGCTCGCCCGTCCCGCAAGCGCGGCGACGGGCGGGCGGCAGCGATCTACCTGCTGCCCGCGGCGATCCTGCTGCTCGCGATCCTGGCGTACCCGATCTACCAGCTGGTGCTGATCTCCTTCTACGACTACGGCCAGGCCCAGGCGGCAGGCCGCGCGCCGCTGGAGTTCATCGGGTTCGACAACTACGCGAAGCTGCTGGGGCAAGCGCAGTTCTGGACGGTGCTGGCGAAGACCGTCGGGTTCGCCGGGGTCTGCGTGGTCGGCAGCCTGCTGGTCGGCACCACGCTCGCGGTGCTGGCCGGCCGGGTGCGCGCGCTGCCGCGCATGCTGCTGTTCATCGCCGCGCTCGGGGCGTGGGCGACCCCCGCGCTGGCCGGGTCCTACATCTGGCTGTTCCTCTTCGACACCGACTTCGGCCTGGTCAACGAGGTGCTCTCCGGCCTGGGCTTCGAATCCATGGCGCGGCACTCGTGGACCTTCGACACCTACAGCGCGTTCGGGCTGGTCGCCGCCGAGGTGATCTGGTGCTCGTTCCCGTTCGTGATGATCACCATGTACGCCGGGATCAAGGCGATCCCGGAGGAGGTGCTCGAAGCGGCCACTTTGGACGGTGCTTCGTGGACGAAGATCGCCACCTCGGTAATGCTGCCGATCCTGCGGCCGGTGCTGATGATCGCCACCATCCAGTCGATCATCTGGGACTTCAAGGTGTTCACCCAGATCTACGTGATGACCAACGGCGGCGGGCTGGCCGGGCGGAACCTGGTGCTCAACGTCTACGCCTACCAGGAGGCGTTCGCCGGGGCCGACTACGGCCTCGGCGCGGCCATCGGCGTGGTGATGACGGTGCTGCTGCTGTCGATCACCACGCTCTACGTCCGTTCGCAGAAACGGGAAGCGGGGCTGTTATGACGGCGACGGCGACCGCGCCGCCGGTGGTGCGGACCGAAACCCGGACGCCGAGGCGGCGGCGGCGCGCCCAGCGGCCGGGCAGGCTGATCGCGGAGATCATCACCGTGGTGGTGGCCGGGATCGTGGCCTTCCCGCTGTACTGGATGGTGCTCTCGGCGCTCAAGCCCGCCGGGGAGATCCAGTCGGCGAACCCGCGGCCGTGGACCTTCTCCCCCAGCTTCGACAGCTTCGAGCGGGTGCTGGGTTCGGCCGGACTGGGCCGCTACTTCGTCAACAGCGTGATCGTCGCGGTGGTGGTGGTCGCGCTGTCCATGCTGCTGTCCTTCCTGGCCGCGGTGGCGCTGACCCGGTTCCACTTCAAGGGCCGCACGGTGCTGCTGGTGATGTTGCTGGTGGCGCAGATGGTGCCGATCGAGGCGCTGACCATCCCGCTGTTCTTCCTGATGCGCTCGGTCGGGGACGTGGCGCCCGCGTTCGGGCTGAACGAACTGGGGTCGCTGGTGCTGGTGCACCTGGCCTTCACCCTGCCGTTCGCGATCTGGATGCTGCGCGGGTTCGTCGCCGCGGTGCCCGCCGAACTGGAGGAAGCCGCCACCGTGGACGGCGCCAGCCGGTTCCGGTTCACCTGGCAGATCCTGTTCCCGCTGGTGGCGCCCGGCCTGGTGGCGACCAGCGTGCTCTCGTTCATCCACGCCTGGAACGACTTCCTGTTCGCCAAGACCTTCATCATCTCCGACACCAGCAACCAGACGCTGCCGCTGGGCATCCTGGTGTTCTTCAAACCCGAAGAGAACGACTGGGGCGCGATCATGGCCGGGTCCACGCTGATGACCATCCCGGTGCTGGTGTTCTTCCTGCTGGTGCAGCGGAAACTGGTCTCCGGCATGGCGGGGGCGGTGAAGGGGTGACCGGCTTCGACGGACTGCTCCCCCGCCCGGTCTCGGTCACCCTGGCACCCGGGGTGTCCACTGTGGATACCGTGACGCACCGGGACGACGCCGGGCTGCCCGCCGAGGGGTACCGGCTGGAGATCACCCCGGACGCGATCACGTTGACCGCTTCCGCCGCGGCGGGCCGGTTCTACGGCATGGAGACGCTGCGGCAGTTGCGTGGGCCGTCCGCGTTCCGGGCCGCCGGTTCCGCGCCGGGCGAGGTGCCGTGCGGCGTGGTGGTCGACCACCCGCGGTTTTCCTGGCGCGGGTGCCTGCTCGACGTGGCACGCAACTTCCGCACCAAGGCCGAGGTGCTGCGGTTCGTCGACCTGCTCGCCGCGCACAAGCTCAACGTGCTGCACTTCCACCTGACCGACGACCAGGGCTGGCGGGTGGAGATCCCCGGGTTCCCGCGGCTGACCTCGGTCGGCGCCTGGCGCCACGAGTCGATGGTCGGCAGGCACGACGGGCCGGAGCGCGACGGCCGCCCGCACGGCGGCTTCTACACCGTCGAAGACCTGCGTGAGATCGTCGCCTACGCGGCCGAGCGGCACATCACCGTGGTGCCGGAGATCGACGTGCCGGGCCACTCGCAGGCGGCCATCGCCGCGTACCCGGAACTGGGCGGCGGCGAGCCGGTCGAGGTGTGGACCTCGTGGGGGATCAACCCGCGCCTGCTGGACCCCACCGAGTCCACTGCGGACTTCTACCGGCGGGTGTTCGACGCGGTGCTGGACATCTTCCCCAGCGAGGTGATCGCGATCGGCGGGGACGAGGTGCCCGGAGCGACCGAGCGGCACGCGTGGTTCGTCGACCGGATGATCGAGCACCTCGAAGCCCGCGGGCGGCGCGCGCTGGGCTGGGACGAGATCCTCGACGGCAAGCCGGCGACCTCGGCGATCATCGGTTCCTGGCGTGGCGAGGAAGCCGGGGTGCTCGCGGCGGCTCAGGGCCACGACGTGGTGATGTGCCCGGAACAGCACGTCTACCTGGACCACCGCCAGTCGGACCATCCGGACGAGCCGATCCCGGTCGGTTACCTGCGCACGCTCGCGGACGTCTACGCCTACGAGCCGTATCCAGCCGAAATGCCCGAGGACGCGCGTCCGCGGGTGCTCGGGGCGCAGGCCCAGGTGTGGACCGAGCACCTCGATTCGGTGCGGCGCGTGGACTACGCGGCGTTCCCGCGGCTGTGCGCGTTCTCGGAGGTCGTGTGGTCCACCGGCCCGCGTGACTTCGACGAGTTCTCCGCGCGGTTGACGGAATCCCACTTGCCGCGACTGGACGCGCTCGGCGTCGAGTACCGCCCGCTCGCCGGGCCGCACCCGTGGCAGACCCGCCCCGGCGTCCCGGGCCGGCCCCGCTAGGTCAGCGACCCAGGCGGTTCTCGAGGCCGTCGAGCATACGTTCCAGGCCGTACTCGAAGCTGTCTTCCCGCGCCTCGCCGGGATCTTCGTGCGTGGTGGTCTCGCTGAACAGCTTCTTCAGGCGTGGATAGGGTTCCGCCGCCGCTTCCACGGTCGGCCGCAGGTATTCGCCCCACTCCTGCTCGCTCTTCCCGCTGCGCGCGAGCATGGTCAGCCACGCCGCCTCGGTGATCCCCATGCCGATCACGTAGGAGACCATCGCGCCCAGCGCGCGGTCCGCCTCGGCCAGGGTGAACCCGGCCGATTCGAAGATGCCGAGCATGCCGTCGTTCAACCGCATCACGTTCGGCCCCAGGTAGGACAGCCCGACCTGGCCGAGCGCCGAGGCGATCCACGGGTGGCGCACGATCATCGACCGGATGCTCTGCGCGCAGCCCCGCGCGACCGCGCGCCATTCACCACCGGCAGGCACCTCGATCTCGCCGTAGACCTCGTCCACGACCAGCTCGATCAGCTCGTCCTTGTTCGCCACGTGCCGGTAGAGCGAGGTCGCCCCGGCACCGAGCCGGGTGCCGAGCGTGCGCATGCTCAGCGCCTCCAGCCCGTCGGCGTCGAGCAACCGGACCGCCTCGGCGACGATCTGCTCCCGGCTCAGGGCCGGCTGCTCCCGGCCGCGACGCGGCCGCGTCCACACCGAGGGGATCGCCTGCTTGTCACCTGCCATGCCGTCAGCCTAGCGCACAGTGTGCGCATGGACGTACGTTGATCCCTATGCGTACAGTGTGCGCAAGAAGAGAACGTCGTACGCACCCGAGGAGCAGGACATGACTTTCGACCGCACCCGCTGGCAGGCCCGGTTCGACGAGCTGCGCGCGGCACACCAGGTGCCCGGCGCCACGCTCGCCGTGCTGGCCGACGGCGAGATCCACGAGCTGGCCAGCGGTGTGCTGCACCGCGGCACCGGCGTGGCGGCCACCACCGACTCGGTGTTCCAGCTCGGGTCGGTGACCAAGGTGCACACCGCGACCCTGGTCATGCAGCTCGCCGACGCCGGGCTGCTGGACCTCGACGCGCCGGTTCGCGAGGTGCTGCCGGACTTCGCGGTGGCCGACGCCGAGGCGACCAAGACCGTCACCCCGCGCCAATTGCTCACCCACACCAGCGGCATCAGCGGCGACTTCACCCTGGACACCGGCCGCGGCGACGACTGCCTCGCCCGCTACGTCGACGCGTGCCACGAAGTCACCCAGGACGTGACCTCCGGCGCGGCGATCTCCTACAGCAGCACCGGGTACAACGTCCTCGGCCGGATCATCGAGGTGCTCACCGGCCAGACCTGGGACGACGCGCTCAGGGACCGCCTGCTCACCCCGCTCGGCATGACCAGCTCGGTCACCCTGCCCGAGGACGTCCTGCGGTTCCGCGCCGCGATGGGTCACGAAGGCGACGAGCCGATGCCGTCGTGGACGCTGATCCCGCGCTCGGGCGGTCCCTACGGCGGCACGCTGTGCTCCACCGCCGCCGACGTGGTCCGGCTGGCCCGCGTGCACCTCGACGGCGGCACCGCACCGGACGGCACCCGGGTGCTCGACGCGGGGACCGTGGCCGAAATGCAGCGGCACGCGGTCGATGTACCGGACCGGTGGACGGTCAGCTCCGACGGCTGGGGCCTGGGCTGGACGCTCTACGACTGGGACGGCGTCACCGGCTACGGCCACGACGGCGCGGCCACCGGCCAGTACTCCTACCTCCGGGTGTTCCCGCGGGCCGGGGTGATCGCCGTGCTGCTGGCCAACGGCGGTCACTCCCGGCACCTCTACGCGGACCTCTTCGGCGAGCTGCTCGGCGAACTGGCCGGCGCGCGGATGCCCGCCGCCTTCGGCGTCGCCGAGCAGCCGCCGGTGGTCGACTTCGGCCGCTACCACGGCACCTACCTGCGCGAGGGCGTGGAGCTGACCGTGTCCGAGCGCGACGGCAAGCCGCACCTGCGGTACGCCTTCGTCGGCGGCATGGCGCACTTCGCGCCGCCGATGGAGCTGGACCTGGTGCCGGTTTCGGAGACCGTGTTCGCCGCGCCCGGACTCGGGGCCTTCGCCGGGGACTGGATGCCGATCGTGTTCAGCACCCTGCCCGACGGCACCCTCTGCCTCTACTCCGGCATGCGGGCCGCCCCACGGGCCTGATCAGTCGACGCAGGGGGCGGCGCCACCCGGACCGCCGCTCCCCGGGGCACCGGCGAAGAATCCGTCCACAAAGGACTTCACCGCCACCGGGTCCACCTCCAGCACCGAACCGGCACCGGTCTCCGCGGACCCGCGCACGGGGATCACCGCCATGTCGCCTGCCGCATCGACCCGGGCGGCGAAGTCCGCGAGGTCCCAGTCCGGATCGGTGCGCAGGTTGCCTGCCGCCAGCTTCGTGAAGTCCATTGTGGACCCGGCGAGCTTCGTGGTCAGGTTCTGCAGGAACACGCGCTGCCGGGCGGTCCGGTCGAGGTCACCGTTGGGCAGCCCGGCCCGTTGCCGCAGGAAAGCCAGCGCGTCGCCGCCGGAGAGGGTCTGCTTCCCGGCCGGGAACCGCGCCCCGCTGTGTGGATCGTCGGCCGGATTCCGCAGGCAGACCTCGACCCCGCCGACGGCGTCGCTCAGCCGGACGAACCCCGCCGCGTCGAGCACCGCGTGGTGGCCGGGCCGCACCCCGGTCAGCGCCTGCACCGCCTCGACCAGGCCGTCGGCGCCCCGGGCGGCGAAGGTCTGGCTCAGCTTCTCCTCGCCCGTCCACGTGTCGCGGGGCAGGGAAACCGCACGCAGTACCCCCTGCGTGTCCAGCCGGGCCAGCAGGATCGCGTCGGCCCGTCCCGATTCGTCCACCCCGATCAGCAGGACGTCCGTCTCGGCGGGTGCCGCGGCGACCGGCGCGTCCGGGGTGGCGGACGGTCCGGCGACCAGAAAGGCCGTGACGAGCCCGGCGGCCACCACGAGCGCGGCCGCCACCACCGGCAGGACCGGGCGGCGGCGCTTCTGCCGCATCCCGGCCAGCACCTCCTCGGCGGGCGGCGCCTGCCCCGCCTGGTCGGCGATCGCCTGGCGGATCAGCTGTTCGTCGGTCATCGCGGCACCTCCGCTGGGATCCGGGCGTCCGCGCGCAGCGTGGCGAGCGCGCGGGAGATGTGGCTGCGCACGGTGCTTTCCGTGCAGCCGAGTACCTGGGCGATCTCCTGGTCCGTGCAGTCCTCGTAGAAGCGCAGCACGATGGCCGCGCGCTGGCGGCGCGGCAGCACCGCGATCCGGGCGCGCATGGCGTCGCGCTCGGCGTGCCGGACCGCCGGGTCGCCCGCCGGCGGGGTCAGCGCGTCGAGGGTGCCCATGGAGGACGCGATGTCCCTGGCGGCACGGCGGTGGCGCCACGACAGGTACTCGTTGGTCACCATCCGCTTGACATAGAGGTAGGGCGCGTCCATCTGCTCGATCCGGGACCAGCGGCGCTGCACGCGCAGCAGCACGTCCTGCACGATGTCCTGGGCGAGGTGGCGGTCGCAGGTCACCGCGGTGGCGTACCGCAGCAGCCGATCGAGCCGATCGGCGGCGAACTGGTCGAATCCGTCCGGCACCACAGCTCCCTTCTGCCTGGTTCGAGTGGGGCGAACGGGAAACCCCGGCAGAGGCCCGGATTGTTGAACACTGTGACCGGCGTCACGCCGGGCGGTACCAGACCTCCGGCCTGCCGACCTGCCCGTAGTGCGGTTCCCGCCGGGCCAGGCCGCTGTCGGCCAGGTACTCCAGGTACCGCCGCGCGGTCACGCGCGACACCCCGACCACCGTGGCCGCCGCGCCCGCGGACAGCCCCTCCCCCGCGGTGGCCAGCGCCTCGGTGATCGTCTCCAGCGTCTGCGCGCTCATGCCCTTGGGCAGCGCGTGGTGGTCCGGCGAGCGCAGGGTCGCCAGCACACCGTCCACATCGGCCTGTCCGCTGACCTCGCCGGACTCGGTGAACCGGTCGCGGAACCGCGCGTACCGCTCCAGTTTCTCCCGCAGTGAGGCAAAGGTGAACGGCTTGAGCAGGTACTGCACCACGCCCACGGACACCGCCGCCTTGACCACGGCCAGGTCCCGCGCGGAGGTCACCGCGATCACGTCGACCGCGAGCCCGGCCGCCCGCAGCGCCCGGCACACCGCCAGGCCGTGGCTGTCAGGCAGGAAGAAGTCCAGTAGCACCAGGTCCACCGGCATCCGTTCGCAGGTCCGCAGCGCGTCCCCGCCGGAGTGCACCACGGCGACCACGGTGAAGCCCGCGACGCGCTCGACGTACCGCCGGTGCGCCTCGGCCACCACCGGATCGTCCTCGACCACCAGCACCCGGATCATGCCTCACCCCGCACCGGCAGCCGGACGGTGAACACCGCGCCGACGTCCCTGGAGATCCCGATCGTGCCGCCGTGGCGGCGCACCGCCTGCCCGGCCAGCGCGAGCCCCAGCCCGCGCCCGGCCGGTCCCTCGGCGGGTTTGCTCGTCCAGCCGCGGCGGAACACCTGCTCGGCGCTGGCCGGGTCGATGCCCGGCCCGGTGTCGGCGACCCTCAGCAGCAGTTCGCCGTGCTCCTGGCGCACGGTGACCGAGACCGTCGGCCTGCCCTGGCTCGCGCCGGCGATCGCCGCGTCGATCGCGTTGTCGACCAGGTTGCCGAGGATGGTCACCAGATCGCGCGTGTCCAGTCCGCCGGTGCCGGAGTCCATCGCGGTGTCCGGCGTGAGCACCAGTTCGGCACCGCGCTCGCTGGCCTCGGCGGCCTTTCCCAGCAGCAGGGCCGCGATCACCGGTTCGGAGACCGCGCCGACCACCTGATCGGTCAGCTGCTGCGCGATCTCCAGTTCGGCGGTGGCGAACCGCACGGCTTCCTCCGGCTCGCCCATCTCCACCAGCGACACCACCGTGTGCAGCCGGTTCGCCGACTCGTGGGCCTGCGACCGCAGCGACTCGGCGAAGCTGCGCACGGTATCCAGCTCACCGGTCAGCGTCTGCAACTGGGTGTGGTCGCGAAGGGTCACCACGCTGCCGAGCGAGCGCTCACGCGACCGCACCGGCTGCGCGCTGAGCAGCAGCACGCCGGTTTCGGTCACGTGGATCTCGTCGGCCCGCGGTTCGCCGGAGAGCAGCGCGGCGGTCAATTCCTCGGGCAGCCCGGCCTCGGCGACCGGGGTGCCCTGTACCTCCGGCGGCAGGTCGAGCAGGGTCCGCGCGCCGTCGTTGATCAGCGCGATCTTCCCGCGGGAATCGATCAGCACCAGCCCTTCGCGGACGGCGTGCAGCACGGCCTCGTGGTAGTCGAACATCGCGCTCAGTTCGGCGGGCGCCACCCCCCGCGTCTGCCGTTTGAGCCGCGCGCTCACCAGCAGGCTGGCGGTGAACCCGACCGCGAGCACCAGCCCGGCCACGGCGAGCACGGTGACCACCCGCTCGCGCAGTTCCGCGCTGATCGTGCTGACCGTGATGCCGACGCTCACCAGCGCGATCACCCGCCCCGGCTCGGCTTCCACCGGCACCACCACGCGCATGGACGGCCCCAGCGTGCCGGTGTAGGTCTCGGTGAAGGTCTCGCCCCGCAGCGCGGCGGCGGTGTTGCCGACGAACGGCTGCCCGATCAGCGCCGGGTTCGGGTGCGTGTACCGGATGCCGCCGGTGTCCATGATCGTGATGAAGTCGACCCCGGTGTCCGCGCGGACCCGCTCGGCGAACGGCTGCAGCACCCCGCTCGGCTCCGGGCCGAGCACCGCGGTCCGCACGCTCGGCGAGTCCGCGACGGTGACCGCGACCGCGGTGACCTCCTCGACCGCCCGGTCCTCGGTGGCCCGTTCGGCGTCCACATAGGCCAGTGTCACCCCGCCGCCGACCAGCACCGCGACCAGCACCACCTGCACGAGCAGGAGCTGGCGCGCGAGGCTCCACCGGTTCGACACGCCCACATACCAGCACACCCGCCGCGCGGGGCGTCGATGTGGCGCGGTTCGTGAACGAAATGAACACAACCGTGACGCCGCTCACCCGGGTGCGCATAGTCACCGGAAACCTTGACGCAACCTGGAGGCAACGGTGCCATCACCGACGACCACAGCCGGTTCGGCTCCGCCCGCCCCGCGCCGGGACCGGATGCACTACCTCTACCTCGCCGTGATCGCGGCCGTCGTGCTCGGCGTGGTCCTCGGTTTCGCCGCGCCGGACGTGGCCAAGGAGCTCAAGCCGCTCGGCACCGGGTTCGTGAACCTGATCAAGATGATGATCTCGCCGATCATCTTCTGCACGATCGTGCTCGGCATCGGCTCGGTGGCCAAGGCCGCCAGCGTCGGCAAGGTCGGCCTGATGGCCATCGTGTACTTCCTCGCGATGTCCACCTTCGCGCTGGCGATCGGCCTGGTCGTCGGCAACATCCTCCACCCCGGCGAGGGCTTGAGCCTGACGCCGGAAGCCGCCGCGAAGGCACAGCAGCAGGCGGAAGGTTCCGAGGGCACCGTCGACTTCCTGCTCGGCATCATCCCGGAAAGCCTGGTTTCGGCGTTCACCGAAGGTTCAGTGCTGCAGACGCTGCTGGTCGCCCTGCTCACCGGGTTCGCGCTGCAGAAGATGGGCCGCGTGGGCGAGCCGGTGCTGCGCGGCATCGAGCACATCCAGCGGCTGGTGTTCCGGATCCTGGCGATGATCATGTGGGCCGCGCCGATCGGCGCGTTCGGCGCCATCGCCGCGGTGGTCGGCGAAACCGGCTGGGACGCGCTGAAGAGCCTCGCGGTGATCATGCTCGGCTTCTACGCCACCTGCCTGCTGTTCGTGTTCGTCGTGCTGGGCTCGGTGCTGTGGTTCGGCGCCCGGGTCAACCTGTTCTCGCTGCTGCGTTACCTCGGCCGCGAGTTCCTGCTGATCGTGTCGACCTCGTCCTCGGAATCGGCGCTGCCGCGGCTGATCGCGAAGATGGAGCACCTCGGGGTGAGCAAGCCGGTCGTCGGCATCACCGTGCCCACCGGGTACTCGTTCAACCTCGACGGCACCGCGATCTACCTGACCATGGCGACGCTGTTCATCGCCACCGCGCAAGGTAGCCCGCTGCCGGTCACCGAGCAGATCTCGCTGCTGGTGTTCATGATCATCGCCTCCAAGGGCGCGGCCGGGGTCAGTGGCGCCGGCATCGCCACGCTGGCCGGTGGCCTGCAGTCGCACCGCCCCGAACTGGTCGACGGCGTCGGTTTCATCCTCGGCATCGACCGGTTCATGTCCGAAGCCCGCGCGGTGACCAACTTCGCCGGCAACGCGGTGGCCACCGTGCTGATCGGCTCGTGGACCAAGGAGTTCGACCGCACCCAGGCACAGCGGGTGTTCGGCGGGGACGACCCGTTCAACGAAGCCACCCTGATCGACGACCACAAACCCGCCGGCGGCGACGAAGCCACGCCGCCGCAGCGGGAGCCCGCGGCGGTCAACTAGCCCGCCCGTCGCCCACCACCACCCTCAACGGAGCGCTCCGCGCCAGAGTCCAACCGCCGCCCTGACGCGGTCGCGAGCTTCCCCCAGGGCTCGCGACCGCGTCAGCCTTTGTCCGACACGAATTCCAGCAGTCGCTCGACCGTCCGCTCCGGCTGCTCCCCCACCAGCGCGTGCGTCGCCTCCGGCCACAACTCCACCTCGGCCCGCGGGAACAACGTCCGCGCCCGCTCGGCCGCCACCTCCGGGTCGTGCACCACGCTCCGGCCGCCGATCAGGGCGAAAACCGGTAGCCGGACCGACCGCAGCACACCGTCGTCCGGATAAGCGAGAGGCGGCAAGCCGGTCCGGAACTCGCTCATCCCGGCGAGCAGCACCTTCGCCGCGGGCACGTCCATCGACGGCGGATTGCCCGAGCACCAGCGCAGGAACCGCTTCATCAGCGCGTCGCCCGGCCAGAGGAACGCGATCGTCGCCCCGGCGTAGAAGCGCTTGGTCAGCTTGCCGAGGGTGTTCGCCGGGTCGAACAACGCGATCGAGGCGAGCCTGCCGGGGAAGTGCCGCGCCTGGTTCAGCGTCTGCCAGCCACCGGCGGACAACCCCGCGAGGTGGAAGCCGTCCAGCCCCAGTTCCTCGAACACGTCCTCCAGCGCCCTGGCGCGCTCGGCGCCGTCGCGCATCGGCGAGGTCTGCACGCTGCGCCCCGGCTCGCCGAGCGTGTCCACGGTGTAGACGGTGCGCTCGGCGATGAGGCCGGGAAGATTGGGCGCCCACATCGCCGAACTCGCGTGCGAGCCGTGCAGCAGCACGATGGGCGCGCCGCCCGCCGAGCCGTAGCGGTAGACGCGCACCGTGCCGTACCGGCTCGGCACGTCCAGTTCCGTGCGCTCCGGCGGGCACTCCCGCATCGCCTCGTCATACGCCGCGAAGTAGCGGGCGCGCCCCTCGACCGTGGTGAAATGACCGACTCTCCCCATGGAGCCAGTCAATCACCTCCCGGTGACCGTGCCCACCCGTTCGGCAAGGCCACGGCGGCCGCGGCGCATCATCAGCGCGTGGTTCGCCCGGAACACCGGCGCCGCCACCGGCGAGAGCAGCCGCAGCAGCGGTTTGTTCACCACCACCTGCTGGGTGATGTCCAGCCGGGTGCCGCCGTCCTGCGCGGAGAGCAGGCAGCCGAGCGAACCCTCGAGGTCCCCGCCGAGGTCCACCAGCAGCCTGCCGTCGCGCTCGTTCTCCTCGACCCTGGTCATGGTGATCCTCAGCTCGTACGGCAATCGCGCGCGGCAGAGGAGCTCCGCGGTGTCGTCGGCCACCTGCCGCACCGATCGCACATCCGGCCACCACTCGGAATAGGCAGCCAGATCGACCAGTGCGGCGAACACCGGCCGCACCGGAGCCTCCACCAGCCAGACGTCGCGAAACCGGTAGTTGTTCACCCGCACGCGGCCATTATGGACAGATCCGCCCGATCATTCAGCCGATCGGCAGGATTTCCCGGAGGAACTCGCCCGTGTAGCTGCCTTCGGTCTCGGCCACCTGCTCCGGCGTGCCCTCCGCGACCACCGTGCCGCCACCGGACCCGCCTTCGGGACCCATGTCGATCAGCCAGTCGGAGGTCTTGATCACATCCAGGTTGTGCTCGATCACGATCACCGAGTTGCCCTTGTCCACCAGGCCGTTGATCACGCCGAGCAGCTTGCGGATGTCTTCGAAGTGCAGCCCGGTGGTCGGCTCGTCGAGGATGTAGACCGTCTTGCCGGTCGAGCGCTTCTGCAGCTCGCTGGCCAGCTTGACCCGCTGCGCCTCACCGCCGGACAGCGTCGGCGCGGGCTGGCCGAGCCGGACGTACCCGAGGCCGACGTCGACCAGGGTCGCCAGGTGCCGGTGGATCGCCTTGATCGGCTCGAAGAACTCGGCGGCCTCCTCGATCGGCATGTCCAGCACGTCCGAGACGGTCTTGCCCTTGTAGTGCACCTCGAGCGTCTCGCGGTTGTACCGCGCGCCCTTGCACACCTCGCACGGCACGTAGACGTCCGGCAGGAAGTTCATCTCGATCTTGATCGTGCCGTCGCCCGCGCACGCTTCGCAGCGCCCGCCCTTGACGTTGAACGAGAACCGGCCCGGCTGGTAGCCGCGGACCTTGGCCTCGGTGGTGGCCGCGAACAGCTTGCGCACGTGGTCCCACACGCCGGTGTAGGTGGCCGGGTTCGACCGCGGGGTGCGCCCGATCGGCGACTGGTCGACGCGGACCAGCTTGTCCACGTTGTCCAGGCCCTTGATCCGGGTGTGCCTGCCGGGGACCTGGCGGGCACCGTTGAGCTTGTTCGCCAGCACCGTGGCCAGGATGTCGTTGACCAGCGTGGACTTGCCGGAGCCGGAGACCCCGGTGACCGAGACCAGGCAGCCGAGCGGGAAGGAGACTTCGAGCCCGCGCAGGTTGTGCTCGCGCGCGCCGACCACGGTCAGCTGGCGCTTGCGGTCGATCGGGCGCCGGATCTCCGGCACGGCGATCTCCCGGCGCTTGGACAGGTAGTCCCCGGTCAGCGACTGCTTGTTCTTCAGCAGCTTCTTGTACGGTCCACTGTGGACGATGTGGCCGCCGTGCTCGCCGGCGCCGGGGCCGATGTCGACCACCCAGTCGCTGGAGCGGATCGTGTCCTCGTCGTGCTCGACCACGATCAGCGTGTTGCCGAGGTCACGAAGCCGGGTCAGCGTCTCGATCAGCCGGTGGTTGTCGCGCTGGTGCAGGCCGATGGACGGCTCGTCCAGCACGTACAGCACGCCGACCAGGCCGGAGCCGATCTGCGTGGCCAGCCGGATGCGCTGCGCCTCGCCACCGGAGAGCGTGCCGGAGGCGCGGTCCAGCGAGAGGTAGTCGAGGCCGACGTCGAGCAGGAACTGCAGCCGCGCCTGGATTTCCTTGAGCACGGCACCGGCGATCATCGACTCGCGCTTGCCCAGCGACAGGCCGTTGAGGAACTCCGAAGCCTCGTCCACCGAGAGCGCGCAGACCTCGGCGATCGACCGGGGCCCGTGCGTGCGGTGCTCCAGGGTGACCGCGAGGATCTCCGGCTTGAGCCGCGTGCCCTGGCAGGTGGGGCACGGGACCTCGCGCATGTAGCCCTCGTACCGCTCGCGCATGTACTCGGACTCGGTCTGCTCCTGGCGGCGCTCGAGGAACGGGATGACGCCCTCGAAGTTGGCGTAGTAAGAACGCTGGCGGCCGTAGCGGTTGCGGTAGCGGACGTGCACCTGCTCGTCGACGCCGTGCAGCACGGCCTTCTGCGCCCGCGCGGGCAGCCGTCGCCACGGCGTGTCCATCCGGAAGCCGATGGTCTCGGCCAGCGATTCGAGCAGCCGCAGGAAGTACTCGGCGCTCTGGCCACCGGCCCACGGCGCCACCGCGCCCTCGCCGAGTGACAGCTCGTCGTCCGGCACCACCAGTTCCGGGTCGACCTCCTTGCGGATGCCGATGCCGGTGCACTCGGGGCAGGCGCCGTAGGGCGAGTTGAAGGAGAACGAGCGCGGCTCGAAGTCCTCGACGGCCAGCGGGTGGCCGTTGGGGCAGGCGAGGTGCTCGGAGAAGCCGCGGATGCGGTGCGTGTCGTGCTCGGGCAGGTCGACGAATTCCAGCTCGACCAGGCCGTCGGCCAGGCGCAGCGCGGTCTCGATGGAGTCGGTGAGGCGCTGCTTCGAGCCGGTCTTCACCGCCAGCCGGTCGATCACCACGCCGATCTCGTGCTTTTCCTGCTTCTTCAGCTTCGGCGGATCGGTCAGCGAGTGCACCGCGCCGTCCACCCGCACCCGCGAGTAGCCCTGCTGCTGCAGGTTGGCGAAGAGGTCGACGTACTCGCCCTTGCGGCCGCGGACCACCGGCGCGAGCACCTGGAAGCGGGTGCCCTGCTCCATCTCGAGCACCTGGTCGACGATCTGCTGCGGGGTCTGCTTGCTGATCGGCTCGCCGCACTTGGGGCAGTGGGGCTTGCCGGCGCGGGCGTAGAGCAGGCGGAGGTAGTCGTAGACCTCGGTGATGGTGCCCACCGTCGAGCGCGGGTTGCGCGAGGTGGACTTCTGGTCGATCGACACCGCGGGTGAGAGGCCCTCGATGAAGTCGACGTCGGGCTTGTCCATCTGACCGAGGAACTGCCGGGCGTAGGCCGAGAGTGACTCAACGTAACGCCGCTGGCCCTCGGCGAAGATCGTGTCGAAGGCAAGGCTGGACTTGCCCGAACCGGACAGGCCGGTGAACACGATCAAGCTGTCCCGCGGGAGGTCGATGTCGACACCGCGGAGGTTGTGCTCACGGGCACCGCGAACAACGAGGCGATCTGCCACGCGAGGTCCCTTCACTGGATTCGGAACGGCCGGGTGTGAGGCGGCCGCCTCCATGCTAGGTCGCACCACCGACAATTTCGGATCGTGGAGGTCCTGCCTGGTGGGGCTGCGAATTCGCGCCGGGTTCGAGGGTACGTGCCCCCGCGCGGCGGGTTCGATGGGGTGAGGTGATTCGTACTAGAGTTCGACGCGTGAACGTCGTGGACACCTACACCGGCCATGTCGAACCGGGCGGCGACGCCGCCCGGCGGACCCTGCCGAAGCTGACCATCACCAAGCTGTCGGTCGGGCCGATGGACAACAACGCGTACCTGCTGATCTGCCGGTCCAGCGGAGAGGCCCTGCTGATCGACGCGGCGGCCGACCCGGAGCGCATTTCGGACCTGATCGGCCACGGCCCGGACCGCCCGGCGTTACGCACCGTGGTCACCACGCACCAGCACGCCGACCACTGGCAGGCACTGGGCGCGGTGGCCGGCGCGAACGGCTCGAACACCGCCGCCCACCCCGCCGACGCCGAACCGCTGCCCGTCCCGCCCGACTTCCTCGTCGAACACGGCGACACCCTGACGGTCGGCGAGAGTGTGCTCGAAGTCATCCACCTGCGCGGTCACACCCCGGGCTCCATCGCCCTGCTCTACCGGGACCCCGCAGGCCCCCCACACCTCTTCACCGGCGATTCCCTCTTCCCGGGAGGCGTAGGACGGACGACCACGCCTGAGGACTTCACTTCCTTGATCGACGACGTGACATCACGGGTGTTCGACGAGTTGCCGGACGAGACGTGGTTCTACCCGGGTCACGGGGACGACTCGACCCTCGGAGAGCAGCGCCCACACCTGAACGAATGGCGCGAGCGCGGCTGGTGAGTTAAGCGACGCGGGCTGCCACGTGCACTTTGACATGCCTTCGACACTGTTCAGACAGCAACGACTTCGACCATGTTGCCCAAGCCTTTGAAATCGTCCGCGTTGCGGGTGTAGAGCGGCAACTGTCGCGAGGACGCGATGGCGGCGATCATCAGATCCATCCGGCGAGGCCGAGGGTCTCGCTTCGCCGAGAGAACCAGCGCCACCAATGTTCCGTAGCGGGCGGCCGCCTCACCGTCGAACGGCAGCGGCACGAAGTCGACGATGGCGGCACCGAGTTTCTCGGTGCGCGCCGCACGGACGGCGACGTCCTTTGCCATCGCCACGCCCTGATGCAGTTCAGCCATGGTGACAGCGGTGAGTTCGGGAATCTCGGGTAGTACAGCAGGATCGAGCAGGCCAAGGTCGATATAAGTACAGGTGTCGAGCACGCCCGCCTCGTGACGTTCAGTCACGAGATCGCTCCCACGCGTCATCAGAGTCCACACGATCGTCGGTGCCGAAGAACTCATCGGCCTCCCGGCGCATCTGGGCAGCCTCGACCGTGGGCAACTTCCGATGCCGCTCCACCAACTCGTCGGCAGTGAGGCGACGCCTACGCGGTAGCGGCCGCAGCTCAGCCACTTCGACGCCGTTGCGAGTGACGTGGTAGATCTCGCCGGCCTCGACGGCGTCCATGACGGCAGCGGAGTTATTGCGGAACTCGCGCTGGGTGATCACCTTCATGAGACGAGTGTAGCCCCGTGTAGCTCGCCGAGCTACGCACAGCTGGCTCGCCGGCTTGACTGTCCTCGGACGAGCAGCGGTCGGCCGTACAGGCACACCCCAAGCCGACCGTGAAACCACCTCGTGCGCATTTCCTGTGCTTACCGTCCCAGACTGCACCCAGTGCACGAACAAGCACTATTCCTACGGCATCGGAGTGGAATCACGCCGGAAGCCACCTAGTCGATGATCTTGGATTTACCGTTGCCGACCAGAAGCTCTTGTTTCGGGGAGGTCGCGTGAATCTGAGCAGGCATGCCGCACGACTTGTGGAGCAAGAAGCGTCCGAGAGGCTGAGACGAGCTCTCCCCGATCTCACGCCCTTGCAACGACGGGTATTCGAAGGGCTGCTGGTCCGAACCGCGCAAAGCTGGTCACTTCTGCTGCGACGTGCTCTTCCCGTGAAAGACCACAGCAGAGCCGATGCGTTCCTGTTCGGTCCGACTGGCGTATACGCCGTGATCGTCGCCGAACAACCGCCTGACGCGGCCGCGGCTCAGGCGATACGCCGCCACGCCGAGGAGCGACTGGCCGGTATCCGTGATCATCGAGGCCAACTCCTCGCCGGCAGCGCCGTTCACCTGGTCCTCGTCACTGCCGGCCGGACCACTGGAAATTCGCACCGGAACGATCGGCCGTATTGGGCGGTGGATGAAACGAAGCTGAACGAACTTTTCCGGCGCGATCTGGCCCACCTCAATCGCAAGCAGATCACCGCGATCACCGAACAGGCAGCGCCACGCCTCGCTGACTACCTGCGATTGGCCGTCCCCAAACCGGAACGCGCGCCCGAGCCGGACGGGCTCCTCCTCGCCGAAGATCTCACCGCGGACCAGGTGGCGGCTGCCCAAACCCGGTCATTCGATTCCTGGCTGACCTTCCTGCACCCCCAGCAACTGGCGATCGTGACCCGGCGGTACAACGGCCCGGCCCGGATCAGCGGTCCGGCGGGCACCGGTAAGACCGTTGTCCTGCTACACCGGCTCCGGCACTTGGCGAGGCATGCGCCGGGTCCGCTGTTGCTCACGACCTTCGTGAAGAATCTCCCTCCGGTCACCGAAGCTTCCTTCCGGCGCCTGGCGCCGGAAGTCGCGGACCGGGTGGAGTTCATCAACCTGCACGCCTGGCTGGGCAGGTTCCTGACCGCCCGCGGCCATCGGCTCAACGTCAACTCCACCCAGATCCGAACCGCCTTTTCCCGTGCTTGGTCACACCACCGCGACGCACTGGAACCGATCGTTCCCCACCAGGAGTACTGCTGGACCGAAGTGGACCGGGTCATCAAGGGCCGTGGTATCACCTCGTTCGAGGAATACGTGGGCATCTCGCGGCGGGGTCGTGGGATGCGCCTGGCCCCGCGGCACAAAGAACTGTTCTGGCAGCTTTACCTGACCTATCAGGAGAAACTGGCCGAACGCGATCTCCACGACTACAACGACATGGTCAGCGTCGCGCATACCGAATTGTCGGAACGGCCGCTGGACGAGCCGTACGCCGCGGTGGCGGTGGACGAGGTCCAGGACATAACGCTGACCGGATTGCGGTTCCTCCGCGAGCTCGCCGGGGACGGCCCCGACCGGCTGTTGCTGGTCGGCGATGGACAGCAGCAGGTGTACCCCGGTGGCTGGCGTCTTTCCGACGCCGGGATCCCCATTCAGGGACGCGGTGAAGTGCTGCGGGTCAACTATCGCAACCGGGCCGAAGTGCTGGCTTTCGCCCAGCGCTTCGACGCGGACAACGAAGTCGACGACCTCGACGGCGCGAGCGGGGTCGCTCTGCTGGACGTCGAATCGGTGAACTCCGGTGGCACCACGCTGTCCTGGCGCGGCCCGGCAGCCGAACTCGGAGCAGCGTTGCGCACCCGAGTCGAGCAGCTTTCCGTGCCACTCGGGCAAACGGCACTCGTGGTGTTCCACCATCGAGACTTGTCCCTGTGCACCAAACCGTTGCGTGAGGCCGGGATTCCCATGACCCTGCTGGAACACTACCGCGGGGAAACGGATGACCGGCTGAAGGTCGGGACGGTGCATCGGGCCAAGGGGCTGGACTTCCAGGCCGTTCTGGTCGTCGATGTCCCGGACAAATCGGTCGAGAACGAACAGGAAGCCCGTGATCTGCGCAGTCGGCAGCGCCTGGTCGCCGCGACCCGCGCACGCGACTTCCTCTGGTGGGGCGTCGTTGCGGAAACCGAGCTCGATCGAGAGCCCGAACCGCCCACACCGCCCCCGGCCGTGGTGGAGTGCGTGCACGAGATGCCGATCGAGTGGTGCGGGACCTGCAAGAAGCCCCCACGCGGAGTCCTGCCTCGGGGCTATCGGACGCGGGGCGGCAACGCCTACCACAACGATCAGCACTGCAACTGGCTCCGGAAGGGCCAAAGCCGGTCAGAGCGCCAAGGCAAGAACGTGCACGACAAGGTTCCGGTCGCCTGGGCGGCGGTACGGCCAGGCGAACTCGAACCCTGCGAATTCTGCTGCACTCCCCAGTGGCTGAAGCGGCACGGTCACTGACCGCGGTTATTCGCGGCGGGCTCGGGCTCGGCGTTTTCCTTCGTGCATGGCTTGCACCCGGGCGATCGGGATGGTGTGGCCTTCTTCGACCAGGTCCGCGGGCAGGTGTTGCGGCTCGGGCATCTGCGCTGCCCAGGGGTCGGACTCGCCCAGTAGGGCCAGGGCGGTGCGCAGGGTGAAGTCGGCGGGTTTCACCCGGTCGAGGTCGTCCCAGGCGACGGGGAACGAGACCGGGGTGCCGGGGCGGAGGCGGGGGCTGTAGGCGGCGACCACGGTGGCGCCGCCGGATCGGGTGGAGTCCAGGAACACCTTGCCTTCCCGGTCTTCGCGGATGAACGCCGTGGTGGCGAGCACCGGGTCGATGCGTTCGGCGCGGGCGGCGACGGCGCGCGTCGCCGCGGCGACGTCGTCGATGGCTTGGGTGGGCGCGAGCGGCACGAAGATGTGCACGCCCTTCGAGCCGCTGGTCTTCACCACGCCCCGCAGGCCGTCGTTCGCCAGTGCCTCGCGGACCAGGAACGCCGCCCGCACCACCACGTCGAAGTGGTCGCCGGCGGGCGGGTCCAGGTCGAGCACGAGGTGCGTCGGGTGCGCGCGCTCCTCGGCGAGGCTGAGCGTCGGGTGGTACTCGACGGCCCGCTGGTTGGCGAACCACAGCAGGGTCGGCCGGTCATCGCAGAGCGCGTAGGAGACCTCGCGCTTCGAACTGTCCGCCCACAGCGCCACGGTCTTCACCCACTCCGGCGTGTTCTTCGGGACGTTCTTCTGCATGAACGGCGCCCGGCCGCGCAGCACGCGCACCACCGAAAGCGGCCTGCCGCGCAACCCGGGGATGATCCGGTCCGAGACGGCGTCGAGGTAGTCGACGAGGTCCCGTTTGGTCGCCCCCGACTCGTCGAAGAGCGGCTGATCCAGGTTGGTCAGCGGCACCCCGTCGCGCTCTTCGTCCGCAGCCATCGGCCCACCTCGTCCGGGTCAGGAAGTCCTGCGCACACGATAGGTCAGATGCTCGGCCGCCGGGGTCGACACGGAGGCGACACGGTCGAGCCGCACCGGCGCGTCCGGCGCGAAGAGCGGCGTGCCCCCGCCGAGCACCACCGGCGCGAGGTGCAGTACCAGCTCGTCCGCCAGCCCGGCCCGCAGGAACGCGCCGCAGGTCTCCCCGCCACCCATGATCACCACGTCCTTGCCGCCCGCGACGGCGTGCGCCTGTTCGAGCGCGCTTTCCAGGCCGTCGGTGACGAAGTTGAACCGGCGGCCCGACAACCGCACCTTCTCGGGCACCGAATGGGTGATCACGAAGACGGGTGGGGCGTCGCTCTGATCACGCTCCGCGCCGTAGCCGACCTCCTCGTTCCAGCCGGTCGGGCCGTCGATGAAGTCGAACAGGCGCCGGCCCATGATCACCGCGCCGGACCGCTCGTAGGCGGCGTCGAGCACCTCCTTGTCCCGCTTGCCCGAGCGCGCCCCCATCGCCCAGAGGTGCAGGTCGTCGCCGCCGATGCCGAGGCCGTGCTCGGTGTCCGGGTTCGGCCCGGTGACGTAACCGTCCAGCGACATGGAGATGTCCACGACCACCAGTCCTCTGGCCGGGCCGACCAGCGCCGCCAGGCGGTCCATCGAATCGCGGATGCCGTACTCCATCCCGCTCTCCACCGCGGTGTCACGGGCCTCGACGCTCGGGAAAACGCTGCGGTTGCGCAACCGGGTGCGGCCGCCGAGGTCCTCGAAGGTGGAGGACTCGAGGCTGACGCTGCCGGGCCACCCTTCGTACTCGAAGGTTTGAACAATCTGCTGGTTCGGCACCACCGTGTGGAAGACGCCGTTGAAGTAGTACTCGCCCTCGTTGTCGGTGTGCACGTAGCGGTAACGCCCTCCCGGGCGCGCGTCGAACTCGAGCACGCGGATTTCGACCTCGCGCGGCCCCATCCACCGCGCCAGCAGTTCCGGGTCGGTCGAGGCGCGGAACAGCAGCTGCGGCGGCGCGTCGAACTCGCGGACCACCTCGATGAACGGGGTGCCGGGCTGGGCGGTGATCGTCGTGCCGGTCATCCTTCGACTCCTTAGTCAACGAACTCGTTTATCAACGGATGCGTTGACCATAGGTGGCCCCGTCGAGCCAGTCAAGGAACAACCCGGGCGTGATGATCCCGTGACGCCATTCGGGTGACCTGCGGACCGGCTCGCGATTACCGTGTCCCGAATCCGGAGGACCGCGACGCAGGGAGGTGTCGGATGCCCGTGTTCCTGATCCGCCTCATCCGCCGCGCCCTCGGCTCGCGCGTCGGCCTGCCACCGCTGGCCGTGGCGCTCTCCGTGTTCGTCACCAGCTGGCCGTTGATGCTGCTGGCCGAGCCCGCCGGGAGCGAACTGGTCGAGCCGGCGAACTTCTGGTGGTGGTTCGTGGTCACCGCCTCGACGGTCGGCTACGGCGACTTCTACCCGGAGACCAGCTGGGGACACCTGGTCGGCGGCTATGTGATCATCGGCGGCATCGCCACGCTGACCACGCTGTTCGCCCAGCTGGCGTCCATGATCGAAAAACGGAGGGGACGGCGCATGCACGGTTCCGGCACGCTCGAGGTCGCCGGCCACATCGTGGTCCTCGGCTACACCCCCGGCCGCACCGAGCGCATCCTCGACGAACTGCATTCCGACGAATCCTTGCGCGCGGTGCTCGGCGCGTGGCCCGAGGTGGAGTCGAACCCGCTGCCGGAACGCACGGTGGAGTTCGTCCGCGGCGACCTGACTTCGGAAAGCGTGCTGCGGCGGGCTTGCGTGCACCGCGCCCGCGCCGTGCTCATCGACGCGCGTGACGACAACGAGGCGCTGGCCATGGCGGTGACCGTCGACCACCTGCAGACCCAGGCGCACGTGGTGGTCGCCCTGCGCGACCTCGACCGGGCGAAGCACTTCCGGTACGTCAGCGAGGCCATCCACTGCGTGCAGTGGCACAACCCGCACATGCTGACCGAGGAACTGCAGGATCCCGGCATCACTCAGGTCTACGAAGAACTGATGACCCACGGCGGCAACGGCAACACCTATTCACTGCGGCTGCCGGAGACCACGGCCTTCGGCGACTGCCAGACCGCGCTGGGCCGCCAGCACGACGCGACGGTGCTCGCCGCCCGCACCCCGGACGACCTGCTGGTGAGCCCGTCGTGGGACACGGCGCTGCCGGCCGGTTCGGTGCTCTATTTCGTGAGCCGGGAACGGATCAGCGAGGCGCAGTTGACCGCGGCCCTGCGCCGGCACCGCACCCGGGTCGCGAGCGAGTAGCACTCAAGGGTTGCTCTCCAGCTCGGCTTTCAGGTCGGTCAGCGCGGAGATCCGCTGCTCGGTGTACTTGTCGATCCAGCGGTTGTGGATGAGCCGGATGGGGACCGCGTTCAGGAAGTGGAGCTTTTCCCGGCCCGATCGCCGCGTGAGCACCAGGTTCGCCTCTTCGAGCACCTTGAGGTGCTTCATCACGCCGAACCGCGACATCTCCAGTTCCGACTCGAGCTCGGTGAGGGTGCGCCCGTCCCTGGCGAAGAGCAGGTCGAGCAGGAACCGGCGCGTCGGGTCGGCGAGCGCCTTGAACACCCGGTCGTCGTCGGTCATCCGCCCAGGATACGTGACCGATAAGTCACACGCCAGCGTGGCTCATTTCCGGATTTCGTTGAGGTAGTTGTAGATCGTGTACCGGGTCACCTCCAGTTCGGTGGCCAGGAAGTCCACCGCGTCCTTGATCAGGAAGAAGCCCGCCTCGTCCAGCTCCCGCACCACCGCCGCCTTGTGCCGCTTCTTCATCAGCTCGACCGGGATGGCCACCTTCTCCACCGCCCGCTCGATCAGGAACCGCTGCAGGCTGTCCACGTCCGGCGGGAAGCTCTCCCGCCGCACGGCCGCCGCGTCGTCGGCGCCGGTGGTCTCGCTGTTCACGCACAGGCAGCCGACCGCCGTGCCGTCGGCATCGCGCAGGAACATCGTCGACGAGCGGATCGGCCGCCCGTCCGGGCCGTGCGTCTCGTAGTTGATCAGGTCCTGCGTGGTGCCGCGGCGCACCAGGCCCAGCAGCAGGTCGGTCATCGGGCCGCCCGCGTCCCGGCCGGTCAGCCCGCCGGCGATCGCCACGATCGAGTCCGGCAGCCGGGAAAGGTCGTGCAGCACCACCTCGTTGCCCGGCCCCAGCATCGCGGCGAGCCCGTCCACGGCCGGGACCAGCGCCGACAGCACGTCGTTCTCGCTGCCCGCGACCCGCGCCGGAACACCGTGCACCGAAACCGCCGGACGGGTCAGCCGGGACAGCGTCAGCCGCAACGCTTCGGCGGCACCGGCGTGCGTCGAAGCGTGCGGCGAAAGGCGGACGTGCTCCGGTCGCACGGTCGCGGTGATCCCGTCGGCCTTCAGCGCCGCCCCGACGCGTTCACTCGGCACCTCGCCGAGGGTGAACGCCAGGATGCCGCCCCGCCGCTCGGTCGCGGAGACGATTTCCCCGCCGCACGAGCGGATCACCTCTTCCAGCTCACCGACCCGCTCGGCGATCCGCGCCTCGATCGCGGCCACGCCCGCCTCCTCGGCCAGCTCCAGCGCGGCGGCGAAGGCGCCCGAGGTGACCGGGCTCAGATTGCTGATCGACCACGACGCCGCGGTGTCCGTCGCCGGGTGGATCTCGTCGTCGAACAGGCCCGGATCACGCGCGCCGGTCCACCCGGACAGCAACGGGTCCATGCGTTCCTGTGCGCAATCTGACAACACGGCGAAACCGGTGCCCCAGCCCGCGCGCAGCCATTTCTGCCCACCGGCGACCAGTACGTCGGCGACCTCCCACGGCGCCTCGACCACCCCGAAGCCCTGGATGCCGTCGACCACCAGTAGCCGGTCGCCGACGACCTCGCGCAGGGCACCGAGGTCCGCGCGAAAACCGGTGCGGAAGTCGACCGCGCTCACCGAGACCACGGTGATCTCCGGCGTCAGCGCGTCCGCGACCGCCTCGGGCGTGACGAATCCGGTGGGCAGCCAGCGGACCTTCGCCCGGCCCGCCTGTTCCGCGCGCGCCCACGAATAGGTGTTCGCCGGGAACTCGCTCGCCGACACCAGCACCTCGCCGGTGGCGTTGAACGCCGCCTGGAACAGCCCGGTGCTGGTGTTCGGCACCAGCACCACGTGGTCGGTGTCGGTGCCGCACAACCGCGCCACCGCCGCCTTGGCCCGGACCTCCTGCAGCATCAGGTCATCCACAGTGGACTGTCCGGCCTTGACCGAGCGGTCCAGCAGGGTGGCGGTGGTGTCCAGCACCGCGTGCGAGGGCGGCCCGAACCGGGCGAAGTCCAGGTAGCCGGGCGTTTCGTCGAACTGGACCAGGTACCGCGCGGAGATCCGGTTCACGGCAGCACCCGCGCCAGGAACTGCCGGGTGCGCTGCTCCTGCGGATCGCCGAGCACCTGCTGCGGCGGCCCGGTCTCCACCACTGCGCCGTCCGCCATGAACACCACCTCGTCGGCGGCCTCCTTGGCGAAGGCCATCTCGTGCGTGACCACCAGCATGGTCATGCCGTCCTCGGCCAGCCCGCGCATCACCTCGAGCACCTCACCCACCAGTTCCGGGTCCAGCGCCGACGTCGGCTCGTCGAACAGCATCAACTTCGGCCGCATGGCCAGCGCCCTGGCGATCGCGACGCGCTGCTGCTGCCCACCGGACAGTTGAGCGGGATAAGCTTTCGCGCGGTCCGCGAGGCCGACGCGGTCCAGCAGGGCGAGCGCGGTTTCCCGCGCTTCGGCCGGGGCGATCCCGCGCACCCGGACCGGGCCTTCGATCACGTTCTGCAGCACGCTGCGGTGGGCGAACAGGTTGAACCGCTGGAACACCATGCCGATGTCGCGCCGCTGCTTGGCGACCTCCCGCTCGCGCAACTCGTAGAGCTTGCCGTTGCGCTCGCGGAAGCCGATCGGCTCGCCGTCGACCCACACCTGGCCGCCGTCGATCGGCTCCAGGTGGTTGACGCAGCGCAGGAAGGTGCTCTTGCCGGCGCCGGACGGGCCGAGCAGGCAGACCACCTGTCCTTTGCGGACGGACAGGTCGATCCCGCGCAGCACCTCGGCCGAGCCGTACCGCTTGCGCACGCCGACCGCACGCAGCAACGGGTCCTCAGATGGCATCTTTCCCCCTCCGCAACGGCACCGTGCGCAACGCCCGAGCCGCCCGTGACCACGGCCCCGCCGCGACGCCAGCGCGGTCGGCGGCGCCGAAGGCCCGTTCCAGGTAGTGCTGCCCGATCCCGGCGACGGTGACCACCACCATGTACCAGATCGCCGCGGCCAGCAGGGTTTCCATCACCAGCAGGTTGTTCGACGAGATGTTGTTCGACGCGTGGATCAGCTCGGTCACGCCGATCACCGAAGCCATCGAGGTCGCCTTCAGCATGTTGATGAAGTCGTTCCCGGTGGGCGGGATGATCACCCGCATCGCCTGCGGCAGCACCACCCGGCGCAGCGTCGTGGCCGGTGTCATGCCGATCGCCTTGGCCGCCTCGGTCTGCCCGCCGTCCACGCTGTTCAGCCCGGCGCGCACGATCTCCGCCATGTACGCGCTTTCGTTGAGCGTCAACCCGAGCAGGGCCGCGACGAAGGCGCTGACCAGTGCGTTGGTCGGCTCGTGCAGCAGGTAGCCGCCGGTGAACGGCAGCGGGATCGAAATGAACTCGAAGACCAGCGCCAGGTTGTACCAGATCAGGATCTGCAGCAGCACCGGCAGGCCGCGGAACAACCAGATGTAGACCATCGCGAACCAGCGCGCGACCGGGTTCGCCGATCGGCGCATCAGCGCCACCACGATGCCGATCACGATCGCCAGTCCCTGCGAGATCACCGCCAGCAGCACGGTGTTCAGCAGGCCCACGGCCATCACGCGGTACCAGAGGAACTCCGGCACCGACTCGTAGTCGATCTTCGCCTGGGCCAGCGCCACGCCGAGCGCCGCGAGCAGCGCCAGGATGATCGCGCCGCTGACCCACCGGCCCCAGTGGCGGAGCCGGACGATCGGCAGCTCAGGAGCCGCCATTGAGCTTCACCTCGCCGACCGCACCCTGCTCGACACCCCACGCCCGCAGGATCTCGTTGTAGCTCCCGTCGGAAACCAGTGCCTGCAAGGCTTTCTGCACGCTCTGCGCCAGTTCGGCGTTGCCCTTGTTCACGCCGATGCCGTACGGGCCGCCGTTGATCGGCTCGCCGGGGATCACCTCGAAGAACTGGCCCTCACCGGCGGTCTTCGCGATGTAGACCGCGCTCGGCAGGTCGTTGAGCACCGCGGCCACCCGGCCGGTGCGCAGCTGGTTCTGGTTCTGCGTGTCGCTGTCGGTGGCGGTGACCGTCACCTCGGGCTTGCCGCCCTGCTTGCACTGCTCGCTCTGCTCGGTGGCGAACTTCTGGTGGCTGGTGCCCTGCACCACGGCGACGGCCTTGCCGCACAAGGTCTCCGGCCCGTTCACCCCGTCCGGGTTGCCCTTGCGGACCATGATCGTGATGCCCGAGGTGAAGTAGTCGACGAAGTCGATCTGCTGCTGCCGCTCGGGCGTGTCGTTCATCGCCGCCATGGTCATGTCGATCCGGCCGGACTGCAGGCTGGTGATCAGCGAGCTGAACGCCATGTCCTCGTGGGCCACGCTCAGCCCGAGCTTGGCGCCGATCGCCTTGGCCAGGTCGACCTCGTAGCCGACCGGGGTCTTGCCGTCGGCGGCGTAGAAGTTGTTCGGCGCGGACTGCAGGTACGAGCCCACCCGCAGGGTGCCCGCCTGCTTGGTGGCCGCGGGCAGGGCGGCGTTGAGCTGCTCGTCCTTGGTGACCTTGGCGAGCAGGGCGGCGGTGTCCGGCACGCCTGCCGACACCCCGCCGCCGGGTTGCTGGGCGGGCTCGCCACCGGCACCGTCCGGCCCACCGCCACAGGCGGTCAGGGCCAGCGCGACCAGCGCGAGAGCAGGCACGAGTTTTCGAGCGGGCATGGGCCACCTCCGCGACCAGGGAAAATGCTGAAGCAGGACGCTACAACTCGTTGTTGAATACGTCAACTACGAGTTGAAATTTGCCGCCTGCCCCGATCGCGGCCGTGCAGGATCAGCCGATCGCCTCCCACCGCTGCGCCCACGGCGTCGCCGGCGGCCGGGCCGGGGAGCCACCCCGGCGGCGCCAGTCGTCGAGCACCGGGTGCACCACCCGGCGGGCCTGCACCGGGATCTCCACGGGTACCTCGGGCGGCTCAGCGTCGACCGCGGCGAACTCCCAGTTGACCGCCCCGCCACCGATGATTTCGGCGTAGCGTTCGGCGGCCAGCCCGGTGCGGAACCGGACCCGCTGACCGGTGATCCGGCTGGTGATCTCGACCGCCATGACGCCCTCCTGTAGCTGGGGCCGGCCCCGATCTTCCCCATCGAGGCCGGCCCGACCAGTAGAACACATGTTCGATCGAGATGCGAGTCCGGGCCGCGGCAGAGTGACCGGGCGCTCGCAGGACGGGCGACCGTCGACGGAATCCGCTTCCGCCGATCCCTGCGGTAGCAACGCTTCAGTGCCGGCCGGGCGCCGCGATCACGAGCGGGTCCACGTTGTGCCCGCTCAATTCGACCACGGGAGCCGTCCCGCCGAGGTCCGCCGTCCGGTACGCGGCCGACAACCGCAGCGTCTCCCCCGGCCACAGCGTCACGTAGTTGTCCGACCAGTCCGTCGGCAGCACTTCGGGGCCACCCGCGCCCTTGCACACGGTCGCTTTGACGAAGAACGCGACCTGCCCGCCCGCCGCGTTGTTCGTCAGGGCCACCTCGGTCCGCGTGCGGTCACCCTCCACAGTGGACTTCGCATGGGCGGTGACCGAGCCCTTGGGCAACCGGTCGAGCCCGGTCAGGTCGGCGTAACCCGTCTGGGGTGTGTGGTACCAGGTCGAACTGCCGTAATCGAGCGTGTCCGCCTGGGTGGAGAGCCAGTAGACGTTGCGGTCGAGCACCTTGCCCGCGGCGTCGGTGAGCAGCAGGCGGGTGAAGTAGGTGGTCGAAAGGCCTGCCGGCTGTGGCAGCGTGCCGGCCCGCACCGATCCGTTCGCCTTGGCCTCGACCGGACGGGTCTCCTTCGCCTTTTCCGTGCCGTCCGCGTTGAAGACGGTCACCTCCACGCGCAACCCCGGCACGGCCTCCAGCCCGGTGTTCACCACGGCCAGCGATTTGTCGTCATAGGAATACTGGACGTGCAGCGGCCGCAACGCGGTTTTCGCGCCGAAATAGGAGCCCGCGGTGTCGAGGTAGTAGTCGTAGAGGTGCCAGTAGGCGGTGGGCCAGGCGTTGTTCAGCATCCAGTAGATGACCCCGGTGGCCGGTTTCGCCGAGTCCGACCAGTCGCGCCCGAAGGCCTCGAACTGTGCGCGGTTCGTCTCGTAGTTGGCCAATTGCGCCTTGCGCACCAGCGCTTCCGGGTTCGCGGGACGGCCGTATCGCTGATCCAGTGCCGTGCCCCAGAAACTGAGCTTGTTGAAGGTGGTGCTCGGCGAAAGGTGGTACTGCGTGGCGTTGTAGTCGGTGAGCTTGGCGATGTCCTCCGGCGTGAGGAACTTCTTCAGCTCCTCCATTTCCGGGATGGCCGGGCCGGGGCCGATTTCCGAGGCGAAGCCGAATGCGCCGCCCTTCTGCTCGTTGTACCAGTAGTTCGGCGGCTCCCACCAGTACGGGCCGTCCATCTTCATGCCGGGACTGCCCAACTGCGGTGAGCTGAACGCCTTCGCGGAGGAGATGACCGGTAGCTTCCAATCCGCCCGATTCAGCGCGTCGAGGTAGATCTTCTCCAGGCCGGCGCCGGGCGCGGCGTCACTGCCGATCATGAAGCCCAGCATGCTCGGGTGGTTGCGTACGCGCTTGGCTTCGCTTTCCGCCGACTGCCCGGCGACGACATTGTCCTCGGCATCGAAGGATGCGTAATCCTCCCATTTCGAACAGCATTCCCAGCCGGTGAGCAGCATGATGCCCAACTGGTCGGCCAGGTCGTAGAACTCGTCGTTCTCCGGTTTGCCTTCGAGCCGGATGGTGTTCATTCCCATCGAACGCACCAGATTCAGCTGGTCACCGATGCGCCGCAGATCCGTGCGCAGGAACAGGTCCGACGCCCAGCCGCCGCCACGCACCAGGAACGGCTTGCCGTTGACCGAGAATTCGCGTGCGCCCTGGTTCAACCGCGAAGTCACCTCACGGATGCCGAACTTCGTTCTGACCGCATCGGAGAGTGCGCCACCAACGGCCGCATTGAGGGAAGCCTCGTACATCGGCTGGCCGCCCATGGTGAACGGCCACCAGACCTGCGGCCGCGCGATCTTCAACGCGGGCGTGTCGGCCGGCGAGAAGGTGAGCGTCCTGGTTTCACCGGGCGCCAGGGTGACCGTGCGGTTGAGCGAGATTTCGCCGACCTTGCCGGCGATCTCGGTGGTCACCGGTTGCGCGGTGTTGTTGCGGACGTCGGCTTTGACGGTCACGTCGGCGCTGCTGAGGTCGGGCAGCGGCAGATCACCGTCTGCGCGGATGTCGCGCAGGGACACCGCGCCGCTGCGGGTCAGCTGGACGTCGCGGAACAGGCCCTGGTTGCGGTCCGGCGGCAACTGGGCCCAGTCGATGAAGTGGATCGACAGGTCCTGCTGCGGATCAGCGGGCATCGCCTTGATCGCCAGGGCGTTGTGCCCCTTGCGCAGCAAGGAGGTCACGTCGAACTCGTGGGTCGGGTAGGCGCCGACGACCTGGTCGGTCCCGGCCACCTTGACGCCGTTGAGCCACACCTCGCCGCGCGAGATGATGCCGCCGTTGAGCTTCAGGAAGGTGTGCGCGCCCGGCTGCGGATCCGCGGTGAACGCCTTGCGGTACCACCACGGCACGGTGAACTCCGACCGCTCGGCGCGCTGCAGGTTGGTGCCGTAGTTGACGTCGCCGTACTTGCCGTTGGCCACCAGCCCGGCCAGCACGGTGGAGCGGGCGGGCACCGGGTACCAGCCGCTGTCGTCGTAGGCGGGCTGGGAGAGGGCGTCACCACCGGCGGTGACCACCTTGCTGGTCTGCAACCGCCAGTCCGGGATGGTGCTGGCCTGGCCGGACGCGGCGGGCGCGGTCATCGGCTCACCGGCCGGAGCGGGTGGCCCGGCCGCCTGCGCGGACAACAGGGGCACGAACACCGCGAGCGCGGCGAGCAACTTCGGCGTACGGCGTAGGCGCATGGCTGCTCCCGGAGTCAGTGGTCCAAACCACCCTGGAGCACTTTCCGATTTCCGTGCAAGGGCCGCCGGGCTGGTTCTGCCCGGCGGGGCAGGTAGGGTCCGCAAGCGTGACGATGCCCGAGGACCCCGCCGAGCCCGAGTACCGCCAGCGCCGCTTCACCGCCCCGCCGGGTGCGGCCGACCTGCTGCTGATCCGCCACGGTGAATCCGCGCCGGCCCGGCCGAGCAAGCCGTTCCCGCTGGTCGACGGCCAGGGCGACCCCGAACTCGCGCCCGAGGGGCTGGCGCAGGCCGACCTGATCGCGCGACGGCTGGGCAAGGAGCACTTCGACGCCCTCTACGTCACCACGCTGCGGCGGACCGCGCAGACCGCGGCGCCGCTGGCCGAGCGGCTGGGGCTGACTCCGCGGGTGTGTCCCGAACTGCGGGAGATCTTCCTCGGTGAGTGGGAGGGCGGGGTGTTCCGGCAGAAGGTCGCGGAGCGAGACCCGCTGGCCGAGAAGCTCTGGGCGGAGGAACGCTGGGGCGTGGCGCCCGGTGCGGAGGACGACGAGGTGTTCGCCGCGCGCGTGCGGGCGGGCATCGAGCGCATCGCCGCGGACCACCCCGGTCAGCGGGTCGCGGTGTTCACCCACGGTGGGGTGATCGGGCAGGTGCTCGCGCTGGCGAGCCGGTCACGGCCGTTCGCCTTCGTCGGGGCGGACAACGGCTCGTTCTCGCAGGTGGTGGTGCACGGTCCACAGTGGATCGTCCGGGGGTTCAACGACATCGCCCACCTCACCACCTGATCCGGCTCGCCGCGACGAACTCGACGGTGGCCAGCACGGCCACCGACTGCGCGGCCAGCAGGCCGATCAGCACGAGCAGCTGCGCGACGCCCGCCTGCACCGGGCTGGCGCCGCCGAGCAGCATGCCGACGTAGGCGCCGGGCAGGGTGACCAGGCCGACCGTACGGGTCTGGTCGAGGCCGGGGACCAGCGCATACCCGGCGGACGGGCGGCAGATCTCCAGCGCGGCGGCGCGGGGCATGAAGCCGAGCGCGAGTGCGGCCTCGTATTCGCCGTGGCGGGTCTTGAGCTCGTCGAGCGCGCGGCGGGCGGCTTGCGCGGTGGCGGTCATCGCGCCGCCGATGACGATGCCGGCGATCGGCACCACGATGATCGGTTTCCACGGCACCACACCGGAAAGCAGCACGAGGGCGAGCACCGGCGCGACCCCGGCGGCGATCGCCGCGGCGAACCAGGGCCAGCCGCCGGGTGCCTTGACGCGGCGGTAGGTGGTGAAGGAGGCGACGGCGAACATGAACGCCACGAAGCCCGCGGTCCACCAGCCGGACCGCAGGATCGCGGTGATCACGACCGACACCGCGGCGAGCTGCGCGACCGCCCGCACCGCGGCGATCAGCACCCCGCGGCCGGACCCGAGCCCGCCGCGCCAGACCACCGCCGCCGCGAGCAGCACGAAGATGACGAGCACCACCGCCAGCACCGGCCCCGCCTCGATAGCTGCACCCACCCCCCGATCCTGCCCGACGCACGCCCTCCCCACCCGCCAACCCCACCCCCACCAGCCGACCCACGTCCACACACCCGAACCCCACGTCCACACACCCGAACCCCACGTTCCGGCAACCGAACTCCACACTCGGGCAGCCGAAGCCCACATTCAGGCACCCGAGCCCCACGTTGAGGCAACCGAACCCCACGTTCAGACAGGCGAACCCCACACTCAGACGGCCACGTCCCCGTTCGGGCCGCCGAGTTCCACATTCGCGACCGCGAGTTCCGCACTCGGGCAGTCGAGTCCCACACTCAGACAGCCGAATCCCACGTTCGGGCAGCCGAGTTCCACACACGCGAGCAGGCTCGCATAAGTGAGGGAGCGGCGGGCGATCGCCGTCGGGCCGCCGAGGCCTACTGATCGACGACGCTGGGATACCGAGCGCGGGATAGGTCAGGCCAACAAGCCCCTGACTATCCGGCTTGCGAAGATCGGCTTCGCCAATGGGGAACTCGGCGGCCTGAACGCAGGACTCAGTTGCACGAACGTGGAACTCACGGCCGCGAACGTGGAACTCGGCTTCCTCAACGTGGGACTCGGCTGCTTGAGTGTGGGACTCGCCCGGGCTCTCGGAATTCACCGGCCGGACCCGGCCACCCGAACGCGGAAGTCAAGCGCTGGAACGTCGAACTCGGCTACCCGAGTGTGGAACTCGCGGTCGCGAACGTGGAACTCGGCTGCACGAACGTGGAACTCGCGTGCGTGGGAGTGGGACTCGGGGTGGGGCGCCGCATGCCGGTGGCGGCGGGCACGGCATGCGGCGCTCGGTGAGTGGTTACCGGCTGTGTGAGCAGGTGACCACGTTCTTGGCCACGGTGGTCGACTTCTGGGACACCACTTGACCGTCCACCACGATGCGGCACGTGAGGCTCCCCGCCGCCGGGTTCTGGGCGGAGATGCTGAAGTACCCCGAGCTCGGGGTCAGCTGCTCCAGCGTCCGCGACCACGGCAGTTCCGCGGAGGTCTCCTGCGCCACGGTGAGTTCGTTGCCCACGTAGGTGATGTTGCGCGCGCCGCTGTCCCCGCTCAGTTCGTACGTCACGTACTTCGACGGCATCGGCGGCACGGCAGGCGCCACGTTGTCCGCGGGCTGCCGCGCCAGGTGCTGCGGGTTCGACCGCGCGGGCCGCTCCCCCGCGGTCACCTGCAGCACCACGCTCGCGGCCCCCACCACGGCCACGCCCAGCATCAGCGAAACCCCGCCGAGCACTCGGCGCGCCCGTCGTTCCGCCAGCAACCGGGCTTCTTCGGAGGTCTCCGTCACGGGTGCCGCTCCCCACGTCACCGCGCCCCAGGTCGGGCACGCTGTTTAATACTCGCTTAATCGCGGAAGGCCGTTACCCCCGAAAGCCGGAATATTTGAATATTCACTCTTTCGGGTGTTCGGCGGTACGGACGATGTTGCGGACCATGCCACCGAACACCAGGCCGTGGAACGGCGCGACCGACCACCAGTACAGGTGCCCGGCCAGTCCTTTCGGGACGAAGACCGCACGCTGCCGGTACACCGAGCCGTGCTCCCCCGGCTCCGCGGCCAGTTCCAGCCACGCCTTCCCGGGCACCTTCATCTCGGCCCGCAACCGCAGCAGCCCGCCGCGTTCGATGGCCTCGACGCGCCACCAGTCCAGCGCCTCACCCAACTGGAGTCGATGCTGGTCACGGCGGCCACGCCGCAGCCCGACGCCACCGGCCAACCGGTCGAGCCAGCCGCGCACCGCCCAGGCCAGCGGGAACGAGTACCAGCCGTTGCTGCCGCCGACGCCCTCGATCACCCGCCACAGCTCCTCGGGTGACGCCGCGCAAGGTGACTGCCGGTGATCGGTGTAGACCGAGCCGCCGGACCACTCCGGGTCCGAGGGCAGCGGCTCGGCGGGCGCGTCCGGCACCGCGGCCCCCGACCAGCGGGTCGGCACCTCGGCGTCCCGGATCCTGGCCAAGGCCAGCTCAACGGCCCTGGCGTAGTCCACCAGCCCCTCCGGCGGATCGGGCACGTACCGCGCGATGTCCCGTTCCCGGCACACCATTTCATGCACCAGTGAATCGATCAGGGGCCGGGCGATGCCGCGCGGGACCGGCGTCACGATGTTCACCCAGTGCGACGAAAGCCGTGGCGTCAACACGGGTGCCGGAACCATCACCCGCCGGATTAATCCTGAAACTTCGGCATAGCGGCGCATCATGCTCCGGTAGGTGAGCACGTCCGGACCGCCGATGTCGAAGGCCCGGTTCACCTCGGCGGGCAGGTCCGCGCAGCCGGTCAGATACCGCAGCACGTCCCGGATGGCGATCGGCTGCACCCGGTTGTGCGCCCACTTCGGCACCACCATCACCGGCAGCCGTTCGGTCAGGTACCGCAGCATCTCGAAGCTCGCCGACCCCGACCCGAGGATGACCGCCGCCCGCAGCACGGCCGTGGGCACCCCCGAACGCAGGAAGATCTCCCCGACCTCGGCGCGGGACGCGAGGTGCTCCGAGAGCTCCCCGTCCGGCTCCAGCCCGCCGAGGTAGACGATGCGGCCGACGCCCCGGTCACGCGCGGCTTCCGCGGTGAGCAGCGCGGCACGCCGGTCGATACCGGCGAAACCCTTGCGCGACAACGAATGCACGAGGTAGTAGAGGACGTCGATACCGTCGGTCGCGTCGTGCAGGCTGTCCGCGTCGAGCACGTCACCGCGCACGATCTCGACCTCACCCGCCCACGGCACGTCCCGCAGCTTCGCCGGATCCCGGACCAGACAGCGCACGGTGTGCCCCGCTTCGAGCAGGCTCGGCACGAGCCTTCCTCCGATGTAACCGGTCGCCCCGGTGACCAGACAGCGCATTCACGCCATTCTCGGGTACCGGCGCCGATCCGGCAGGCTCAGCCGAGTCCGGCCAGCCTGCTCAGGTCGGCGTTGCCGCCCGAGACCACCAGCACGGTCACCCCGTCCGCCGGAGCCCGCACCACGCCCGAGCGCAGCGCCGCGAGGCAGACCGCCGACGCGGGCTCCACCAGCAGCTTGCTCGCCTCGATCAGCTCCTGCCACGCCGAGTGGATCGCGTCCTCGTCCACTTCGACCACCTCGTCCACATAGGCCTGGACGTGCGGCAGCGTGTACTCACCGGCGAAGGGCGCGGTCAGTCCGTCCGCGACGGTGGCCGAAGGGTTCGAAATCCGCACCACCTCACCCGCCGCCAGGCTCTGGCTCATCGCGTTCGAAGTGGCCGGTTCCACGCCGATCACGCGGGCCGCGGGCGCGAGCTTGCGCACCGCGGCGGCCACCCCGCTGAGCAGGCCGCCACCGCCGACCGGCACGAGCACCAAATCGGGTGCGGGCCCGTCCGCGCACAGCTCCAGCCCCGCCGTGCCCTGCCCGGCGATCACCTCGGGCTGGTCGAACGGGTGCAGGATGGGGTAGCCGTGCTCCTCGGCGAGTTCGGCCAGCGTCGCGGCGAAGTCGTCGGTCGGCACGATCTCCCCGCCGAAGCGCTCCACGTTCGCCACTTTCGACGGCACGGGCTTGCTGGGCATCGCGACGATCACCCGCACGCCGAGCCGCTTGCCCGCGTACGCGATGGCCGCCGCGTGGTTGCCCGCCGAGAAACTCACCACGCCCTCGGGGAGTTCACCCCGTTCCTGCCAGGACAGCAGCGCGTTCAGCGCCCCTCGGACCTTGAAACTGCCGGAGTGCTGCAGGTTTTCGGCCTTGAGCAGCACCCGCGTGCCGAACTCCGTGGACAGCCGCTGGTTTTCGATCAGCGGGGTGCGCAGCACGAGGCCGTCGATGCGGGCCGCGGCGTCGGAGATGTCGTCGATGGTCACCAAATCCACGCCCCCGACCGTACTCCGCGAAACTGTCGGGGGCCGGGTGCATGATGGTCGGCGTGTACCGCGAACTGCCCGCACCCGCCCCACTGCGCTCGGTGGTGCGCTGCCGCTGGCTGTCCGTGTCCGGCCGGGACGAACACGAGCACGGCAAGCGGATCGTGCCCGACGGCTGCCTCGACCTGATCGCCGGTGGCGGCCGGGTTTTCGTCGCCGGGCCGGACACCGCGGCCTGGCGGTCGGAAACGCCGGCCGGCACGCGGCTGCACGGGATCCGCTTCCGCCCGGGGCACGCGCCACGGGTGCTCGGGGTACCCGCGGACGAGTTGCGCGACCAGCGGATCGACTTGGCCGACCTGTGGGGCGCACGTGGGCGGGCGCTCACCGAGCGCGTGCTGAACTCCCCCGCCGACCTGATCGAGGTGGTGCGCGAACCGGCCGCGCCGGATCCGGTGCTCGACGTGGTGCTGGCACGGCTGGATCGCGGCGTGCCGCGGGTGTCGGCCGCGCTCACCGGGCTCGACCTGGGCGCGCGGCAGTTCCGCCGCCGCTTCGGGGCCGCGGTGGGTTATGGACCGGCGACCTACCTGCGGGTCGCCCGGCTGCAGCGGGCGATCGCGCTGGCGGAGGAGGTGCCGGACCTGGCCACGCTCGCCGCCGGTGCCGGGTACGCCGACCAGGCGCACCTGAGTCGTGACTGCCGCGACCTGACCGGGGCGACCCCGTCGGTGTACTTCCGTTCTGTTCAAGACCGCAGCCGCCCGGCGGGCCTACGGTCGTCGGCATGAACAGCGAAATCACCCGGAAGGCCGGGGAGTTCCTGGCCACGCACGCACGCCTGCTGGAGCGCCGGCTCGCCCAGGTGCTCGGCGGGGACCACGAAGCCACGCCCGGGGTGCTCGCCGCGCTCGCCGCCCACCGCAACCCCGACGGCGGCCTCGGTCACGCCCTCGAACCCGACGTCCGCGCCCCGGAAAGCCAGCCGCTCGCGGTCGACTTCGGCCTGGAGGTGGTCGAGCGGCTGGTCGGGGCGGCGCCGTCGATCCGGGAGCGGGCCAGGGAGTTCGCCGCCGGACTGCTGCCCTACCTCGAGTCGGTCGCGTCCCCGGGCGGTGGCCTGCGCATCGTGATGCCGTCGGCCGCCGCGCACCCGCACGCCGCGCACTGGGGCGAGTGCGACTTCCCGCCGGGCCTCAACCCGACCGGGAACATCGTCGCGCGCCTGCGAGCGCTCGACCTGTCCTCGCCGTGGCTCGATGACGCGGATTCGTTCTGCCGCACCGAAGTCGACCGCGCGCTCGCCGCGGACGAACTGGACGCACACACCGCCCTCAACGTGCTGACCTACCTGGAGAGCGTGCAGGACCCGAAACTGATGGCCGCCTTCGAGGCCAGGGTCCCCGAACTGACGTTGTTCCACCTCCACCCCGGCGCCGGCTACGGGCTCACCCCGCTGGACTTCGTGCCCGGCCCGGAGAGCCCGCGAGCCCGGCTCTTCCCGCGCGAAGCCGTCGAAGCGCATCTGGACCAGCTCGAGAAGAGCCAGCAGGCCGACGGCGGCTGGCCGGTCAGCTGGGTCCCGCCGGGTCCGGCGGCCGCACTGGAGTGGCGGGGCGTCGTCACCGTGCACGCGATCACCCAGCTGCGCGCCTATGGCCGCTGACCTGCGACGCCCGGCATAACCGCCGGCTATCACGCCAGGTCTTCGACACACGTCCGGTTTTCGACCAGGCTGAAGGCATGACCCTCCCCACCCGCTCACTCGGCGGTCTCGACGTCTCCGCCATCGGTTTCGGCGCCATGGTGCTTTCACCCGGCATGTACGGCGAAATCGACGACGAGACGGCCACGAAGGCGCTCAACCACGCCGTCGACGCCGGGGCCACGCTGATCGACTCCAGCGACGGTTACGGCGCCGGCGGGCACAACGAGAAGCTCATCGGCAACGCCGTGCGCGGCCGCCGCGATGAGGTGGTGCTCGCCACCAAGTTCGGCTTCCGCGTGCCCGAAGGCGCCGAAGCCCACACCTTCCCGGTGAACTACTCGTTCGGCGAACTCGCGGTCAACGCCGAGCCCCAGTACGTCCGCGGGTACGCCGAGCAGAGCCTCCGCAACTTCGGCACCGACCGGATCGACCTGTACTACCCGCACTTCCCCGACCCCGTGGTGCCGATCGAGGACACCGTCGGCGCGGTGGCCGAACTGGTCGAGGCCGGCCTGGTCCGCCACCTCGGGCTATCCAATGTGGACGCCGAGCAGCTGCGGCGGGCGCACGCCGTGCACCCGGTCAGCGCGGTGCAGGCGCAGTGGTCGATGTGGCAGCCGATCGAGCCCGAACTGCTCGCCACCGCCCGGGAACTCGGCGTCGGCGTGGTCGCGTGGAGCCCGCTCGGCAGCGGCTTCCTCACCGGCAAGGTGGGCGCGGTCTCCGAGTCGGACTTCCGCAGCAACATCCCGCGCTTCGACGCCGAAAAGCTGAAGACCAACAACGACAAGTACGCGCCGGTGCGCGCGGTCGCCGCGGACCTCGGGGTGAGCCCGGGGCAGCTCGCGCTGGCCTGGTTGCTGCACCAGTACCCGGCCGTGGTGCCGATCCCGGGTTCGCGGACGCCCGCGCACATCGCCGAGAACCTCCAGGCAGCCGGGATCGAGCTCACCGGTGAAACGCTCGCGCGGGTCGACGAGGCGCTGCGCGAGTTCGCCCCAGCGGGCGAGGGCAGCCTGCGCTGAGGTCATTCGGCCGCGCGTTGCTCGGCGGCCAGGAAGTGCGCGATCTCGCTGGTGGCCGGGTAGAGCGCGCGGTACCGCTGGTAGAAGCGGTCGTACACGCGCGCTCGCCCGGCATCGGGCCGGATCACCGAGCGCACCGGGTTCCACGCCGTGATGTCGGGTGACCACCCGAGCGCGACCGCGGCCAGGTAGGCGTCACCGAGTGCGGCGCCCACCGTCTCGGCGGGCACTTCCTGCTCGAGGCCGGTGACGTCGCTGACGATCCGGGTCCACAGTCCACCTTGGACACCACCGCCGACGGCGACCAGCCGCCGGGCCGCGCCGCCCGCCTCGGCCATCACCTCGAGGTTGTGCCTGACGCCGTACGCGATGCCCTCCAGCACGGCGCGGTACAGCTCGCCGAGGCCGTGCCCGGTGGTCAGCCCGGCGATCACCCCGCGGGCGTCGGGGTCGAACAGCGGCGTGCGCTCTCCGGCGAAGTACGGCAGCATCAGCAGGCCGCGGCTGCCCGCGGGCACCTCCGCGGCGGCCGAGACCAGCTCCCCGAAGTCGTGCCCGGCCAGCTTCCGCAGCCAGTCGGTGATCGCACCGGAGGTCGCCATGCCCGCGGCGAGCGAATAGCTGCCCTGGCGCACGCCGCGCGTGGTCCACAGCCCCGGGTGCGGGCTCGGATCGGCGAGCACCTGGATCAGGAACATGGTCGTGCCGTACATGACCATGGTGTCGCCGGGCTCGGTCACGCCGACGCTGGCCGCCTCCGCCCAGGCGTCCACCGTGCCCGTGGTGACCGGGAGCCCTTCCGGCAGCCCGGTTTCCGCGGCCGCGGCGGCGGTGACCGTACCGGCGATCTCGGCCGGCCAGCACAGGCGCGGCAGCCGGATGCCGGGCGCGACCACTTCGGCCCAGTCCGCCGCCCAGTCCGCCGCGCGCAGGTCGTACATCGGGTCGGCCTGGCTGGCGGAGTGGTGGTCGAGCACGTACTCCCCGGTCAGCCGGTGCACCAGGTAGGAACTGGCCATCAGGAACAACCGCGACGCGCCGAACACGTCGGGCTCGTGCCGCGCCAGCCAGCGCCACTTCGGGCCGACCGCCTGCGACGACAGCACCGTGCCGCCACGCTCCACAATGGATTCGGCACCGAGTTCCTCGGTCAGTTCGTCGATCTCGCGGCTCGCCCTGGTGTCGACGCCGTAGAGCACCGCGGGCCGCAGTGGCCTGCCCTCGGCGTCCGCGGGCAGCAGCACCGGGCCGATACCGCTGACGCCGAGCCCGGCGAGCGGCCGGTCGCCCGCCGCGGCGGCCAGCTCACCGGCGATCGCGGTGAAGTCACGCCACCAGATCGACTCCGCGTCGTGCTCGACCCAGCCGGGGTGCGGGTACGAGGTCTCGTGCGGCCGGGAGGCCCTGGCCACGATCGTCCCTTGTGGATCAACGAGCACGCCCTTCGAACTCGCCGTGCCGATGTCCACCCCGAGCAGCAGCCCGTCGACCACGCGTCACTCCTCCGGCCATGCGGCCACTCCGGCGGCCGGCTTTCGCCGGTTTGGCCGGGCACCATCTGGGTAATCGTTTACCGAAGACGCTATTGTGCGGGTTGAGTAGTGTCAACAGGCGCCGGAGCACGAGGGAAGGGGGCCCGCCATGGCGACCATCAGCGACGTGGCGGCCAGGGCCGGGGTGTCCACCGCGACGGTGTCGAGGGCACTCAACGGCAAGTCCACTGTGGACCCCGCGCTGGCGGAGAAGGTGCGTGAGGCCGCCGCCGCCCTCGGCTACCAGCCGAACGGGCTGGCCAGGAACCTGCGCCGCCAGGAGACCGCGGTGCTCGCGCTGGTGATCTCCGACGTGGAGAACCCGTTCTTCACCGCGATCGCCCGCGGCGTGGAGGACGTGGCGCAGACCTCAGGGTATTCGGTCGTGCTGTGCAACTCGGACGAAAACGCCGAGAAGGAACGCCGCTACCTGGACGTGGCGCTGCAGGAGCGGGTGGCCGGTGTGGTCCTCTCGCCCACCGGCGGCGGCACCGACGTCACCCCGCTGCTCGGCCGCGGCACCCCGGTGGTCGCGGTGGACCGCCCGCTGGACGCGGTCGACGGCGACCAGGTGCTGGTCAACACCCGATGCGCCGCGGACGAAGCGACCCGGCACCTGATCGAGGGCGGGTACCGGCGGATCGGCTGCCTCACCGGGCCGGAGGGCGTGCGCACCGCGGACGACCGCCTGGCCGGGTACCGGAGCGCGATCGCCGGCTCCGACACCCAGCAGGAGACCTACGTCCGCCGGTGCGAACTGCGCACCGCGCACGCGAAGGCGGCGACCCTGGATCTGCTCGACGCCGACGCGCCGGACGCGCTGCTCGTGATCAACAGCACCATGGCCATCGGTGTGCTGGAAGCGCTGCGAGAGCGCGGGTTGCGGCCCGGGCGCGACGTCGGGCTGGTGAGCTTCGACGACACGCCGTGGGCCGCGCTGGTGGACCCGCCGCTGACCGTGGTGGCCCAGCCCGCCTACGAGATCGGCAGCATCGCCGCCCGGCTGCTGCTCGACCGCATCGCCGACAGCTCCCGGCCGCCCGAGGCCAGGGTGCTGGCCGCCGAGCTGATCGAGCGCGGCAGCAGCCACCGGTGATCAGCCGCCGGTGTTGAGGCGGGTGTAGACCTCGGCCGCGTTGTCCTTGGTCACCCGCTCGATCGCCAGGCCCTGCACCTTCGGCACCTGCTGGCAGTCGACCAGGATCTTGCGCGCCGAGTCGACCGCCTCCTTGCCCCCGGTCGGGTAGACGAAGGTGGCCGCCAGCCTGCCCGCCTCCACCGCCTTGATGCCGCCCGCCTCGATCGGCAGCCCGTCGATGCCGACGATCCGGATCCCGGTCAGCCCGGCGTCCTGCGCGGCGAGGTAGGCGCCCTCGCCCATCGGGTCGTTGTGCGCGTAGACCACCTGGACGCCGGGTGTGCCCTTGAGCAGCGCGTCGGCCTGCTGGCGGCCCCGGTCGCGCAGCCAGTCGCCGTCGGCACTGGCCACGATCTCGATGCCCTTGCCGCCGATGCCGAGTTTGAACCCGTCGCTGCGTTCCCTGGCCGGGCTGGAGCCCGCCAGGCCCTTGAGCTCGGCCACCCGGCCACCGCCGGGCAGCAGCGTCTGGGCGACGAACTCGCCCGCCCGGCGGCCGATGTCGAAGTTGTCGGCGCCGATGAACGAGGTGTAGGCGTCGCCGTTGACCTTGCGGTCCAGCACCAGCACCGGGATGCCGCGCTCGTAGGCCTTCTTCACCACCGAAGTCAGCGGGCTCGCCTCGTTCGGGCTGACGATGAGCAGGTCGACCTGCTGGGTGATGAAGTTCTCCACCTGCTCGACCTGCTTGGAGTTGTCCTGCTGCGCGTCGGCGAAGTTGACGGTGAACTGGGGCACCGCGGTGGCGGCCTGCCGGATGTCGGCGTCCATCCGCTCCCGGTACGGCTCGGCGACGTTGGCCTGGCTCACCCCGATCGTGTACTTGCCGCCCGCCCCGCCGCACGGTTTCGGCTCGGCTTTGCCGCCCGCGTTCTCGCTGGTGGTGCCGCAGCCCGTCGCCACGGTCGCCACCAGTGCCGTGCCGAGCAGCAACGCCAGCGCGCCACGCTTGCGAATTGGCATGAGTTCCTCCCTTTACCCCACCGCGGCCGGTCGCAGGCGCTGCAGGCCCGCGGCCGCCACGATCACCAGTCCGATGATCAGCAGCTGCACGTTCGAGTCGATGTTGTTCAGCGTCAGGATGTTGCGCAGCACCCCGACCAGCAGCGCCCCGGCGACCGTACCGACCACCGTGCCCCGCCCGCCGGACAGGCTCGCTCCGCCGATCACCACCGCCGCGATGGCGTCCAGCTCGGCCATCGACCCGTCGTGGGGACCGCCGTAGTTCAGCTGGCCCGCGTGCACGAGCCCGGCCAGCCCGGCGAGCAGCCCGCACAGGCCGAAGACCAGGATCTTCACCCGGTCCACCGGCACACCCGACAGCCGCGCGGCCTTCTCGTTGCCGCCGATGGCGTAGACGTGACGGGAGAAGGCGGTGACGCGCAGCAGGATCGCGGCCAGTCCGGCGACCACGGCGAAGATCAGCGCCGGGATCGGCACCAACCCGTTGAACGTGCGCTCGCCGAGCAGGGAGAAGGCCGTCGGCGCGCGGCCGGGTGCGTCCCCGTACGCGATCTCCACCCCCTGCCCACCCGAGAAGATCCGGGCGAGCGCCCGCGCGATCTGCATGCCCGCCAGCGTCACGATGAACGCCTGGATACCCAGTTTCGCCGTGACCACGCCTTGCAGCAGCCCGAAGGCCAGCCCGGCGGCGAGCACGGCCGTCACCGCGGGCAGCACCCCGAAGTCCTGGCGCACCAGCAGCACCGCCGCGCCGACACTGGCCAGGCCGAGCACCGAGCCGACCGAGAGGTCGATGCCGCCGACCAGGATCACGAAGGTCATGCCGACGGCGAGGATGCCGATCTCCGACATCGCGCGCACCACGTTGAACAGGTTGCCGCTGTCCAGGAAGAGCAGTTCCCCGTTCCGCACCGGCGAGAAGACCACGGCGGCGAGGAACACCAGCACCAGCCCGAACAGGCTCTGGAAGCGGAACAGCCAGGCGGTCATCCGGCCTCCCCCGGAAGTGTGGCCACCTCGCCCATCGACGCGGCCAGCAGCTCGGCCTCACGCGCCTCGGCGGTGCGCAGTTCGCGCACGCTCCGCCCCTCGCGCAGCACCACCACCCGGTCGCACACCCCCGTCAGTTCCGCGAGTTCCGACGACGCCAGGAGCACGCCGACGCCCTGGCCGGCGATTTCGGCCAGCAGCCGGTAGATCTCCGCCTTCGCGCCGACGTCGACGCCCCGGGTCGGATCGTCCAGCAGGAGCAACGCCGGTTCGGTCAGCAGGGTGCGGCCGAGCACCACCTTCTGCTGGTTGCCGCCGGACAGCGAGCCCGCGGGCGCGGCGAGGCCGGACAGGGTGATGCCGAGCCGTTCCGCCGTGCTCATCGCGGCCTGCCGTTCCCGCGCGGCGGGGACCACGCCGAACCGCGCGATCCGGCCGACCACGGACAGCACCGTGTTCGCCAGCACCGAATGCTCCAGCGCCAGCCCGGAGGTGCGGCGGTCCTCCGGCACGAACGCGATCCCGTGCCGGAGTGCTTCGCGCGGGCCGTTCGGATGGATCTCCTTGCCGTGCAGCCGGACGCGGCCCGTCCACCGGCCGGGTGTACCCACGCCGTACAACGTCTCCAGCAGTTCGGTGCGCCCGGAACCGAGGAGTCCGGCCAGGCCGACGATCTCGCCTTCCGCTACCCGCAGCGAGATTCCGGCGGGCTCACGCCTGCCGGGCACCGGCCGCCGGGGGCGCACCGCGAGGTTCTCCACCCCCAGCAGCACGCGGCCGTCGGCTCTGCCGAGCTCGGTGTGTTCGGTGCTGTAGAGCTGCTCCACCCGGCGGCCCACCATCGCTTCGGACGCCTGCTCGGCGGTCATTTCGCGGGCGTCGAACTCGGCGACCACCCGGCCGTTGCGCACCACCGTGGCACGATCGGCGAGCCGGCCGATCTCCGCCATGCGGTGCGAGATGTAGACGATGCCCGCACCGCCCGCACGCAGCTCGGCGATCACCCGGAACAACTGCTCGGCTTCGGCGGGCGGAAGCGCGGAAGTGGGCTCGTCCATGATCAGCACGCGGGCGTCGAGCGAGAGCGCCTTGGCGATGGTGACCAGTTGCTGTTCCCCGGTGCGCAGGTGCTCCACCGGCCGCTTCGGATCGAGGTCGACGCCGGTGCGGGCGAGCAGGTCGCGCGCGGCCGTGAGCATGCGCCGCCGGTCGAGCGTGCCGAAGCGGGTCCGTGGTTCCCGGCCGAGGAAGATGTTCTCCGCCACCGAAAGCGCCGGAACCAGGTCGAGTTCCTGGGGAATCATCGAGATGCCCGCGCGCTGGGCGTCGGCCGGGCCGCCGAAGCGCACCGGCTCCCCGTCGATCCGGATTTCGCCCTGGTATCCGCCCACCTCACCGGCGAGCACCTTCATCAGGGTGGATTTTCCGGCGCCGTTCTCGCCGAGCAACGCGTGCACCTCACCGGCGTGTACGGTGAACCCGGCGTCCCGGATGGCGCGCACCCCGCCGTAGGACTTGCTGATGCCCGTCATGGCGACCAGCGGTGCCCGATCGGTCATGCCCGCCCCCTGCCGGCGGTGGCCTGAGAAAACGATTGCCCAAGCTAGGGTCACCCGTCGCGGGTGTCAAGCACCGCCCTTCCACGGATCGGAAGGTGCACCCCATCGGTTTCGACGCCCATCCGCCGGGCACCCTCGTCGGAGATGCCGGGGCAGGGACGGTCACCCGCGGAATAAGCTCGGATCGCCTCTGTGACGAACCACCGAAGGACTCTGGACAACAGCACCCGGGACGGTCAGACTGACCCACGTTCGTCTACCGTACGTGTTGAGTTATGTGCATTCTGTGTCGATCTTTGGTGACTTGCCACACAATAGCGGCACGAGACCGCACGAACCCGCACACACAGGATAGTCTGGGTGCATGTCTATGGCGCTGGAGACCGTACTGGCGAAAGCCGGGCTCAAGGTGGACGCGACCGAATTCCTCACGCACGTCGAGGACGCGGCCCGCAAACTGTCCCCGCCGAATCCGGACCCGGCGGATTATTTCTCCGCCGACCAGCAGGACGCGCTCATCGACGTCGGACTGGACCTGTCCCCGCAGGCGAACAGCGAACCGGACATGCGCGCCAGGACGGTGGCCGCGCACGCGGTGCTGGCCGACTCGTCGCTGACCGTGCTGGCCGCGGCCGAACGACTGGGCGTGGACGACAGCCGCATCCGGCACAAGATCAAGGACCGCAGGCTGGCCGCGTGGAAGGCGCAGGGCGGCTGGCGGCTGCCGTCGTGGCAGTTCACCTCCTCCGGGCTGCTGCCCGGGCTGGACGTGGTGCTGCGCGCGGTGCCGGAGGACCAGCCACCACTCGTGGTGGCCGCGTTCATCAGCACCCCGCAACCGGACCTGGTGATCAACGACCGGCCGGCGACTCCCCGGCAGTGGTTGCTGGCGGGCGGTGATCCCGAGCCCGTCGCCCGGCTGACCGAGACGCTGGGCACCCCCGCCTGAGCGCTCCGGCTCTCCCCCGAGATCACCTGTCCGCACGAGAAAGTGTTGAACCCCACGCATGGCCAGGCTCCCCCTGCCACCCGCGCGTGCCGTCCTGGTCAGGGAACTGCGGCGCACCGAGGACGTCGTCGCGGTGCACCCGGCGACCAGGCTGGTGCGCATCTTCACCGCGCACGGCAACCACCCCCAGCAGTGGAACACGTTCCGCTACACCGGACCGCTGCCGCACGGCCGCTTCGACCCGCAGCGGCCGGGCCGCGGCGGCGTGCCGGTGACCGACCCGAAGAACGGGGTGCTCTACTTCGGGCTCACCGTGCGCACCAGCGTCGCGGAGGTGTACCAGACCACGTCCACCGTGGACCGCAAAACCCGCGGCCCGCGCCTGGTCGTGGTCCGGCCGACGCGCACCCTGCGCCTGCTCGACCTCGGCGGCCTGTGGCCGACCAGGGTCGGGGCCTCGCAGGAGATCTCCAGCGGGCCGAAGAAGATCACCCAGGCGTGGGCGCGGGCCATCCGCTCGGCCTTCGGCGACCTGGACGGGCTGTGGTACCGCTCGTCGATGGACTCCGGTGACCCGGCCCTGTGCCTGTGGGACCCTCCAGCCGGCGGGGCGCTCCCGCTGAAGCCGGAGGTCCTGCTGCCGCTGGACCACCCGGGGCTGGACGTCCCGCTGGGCCGCGTGTGCCACGAACTCAACTACGACATGGTCAACTAGCCCTTCTTCGCGGAGGCCGCCCAGGTGCCGTGAAAGCCACATTCACGGCGGAATCGGCCGTGAATTGGCTTTCACGGCACGGTCGGTCAAGGTAAGAGGCGCGAGTAGCGGATTTCGACGGCGGAGCGGTCGGCGATCTGCGAAGTCTGGGTGACCTGGTCACACAGCCATCCGTGGTTCTCGTAGAAGCGGCGCGACAGGAAGTTCTCCTCGAAGACCCAGACCACGGCGTGCGAGAAGCCGCAGGTGGTCAGGTGGGCCAGGGCGGCTTCGTGCACGGCGTGGCCCGCGCCGGTGCCGCGCCATTCGAGGGCGGCGTAGAGGGCGCCGAGCATGCCGGGCCTGCTGTCGCCGACGGCGATGGCGTAGGCGCCGATGTCGCCGGCGGAGTTCACCGCGACACACGTCACCGTCCGCTCGGTCATCGCCGCCAGGCGGGCGGCGAACATGTCCTCCCAGTCCGCCTGGCGCAGCGACTCCAGGTAGGCGTCGGGCAGGATGCCGCGGTAGGCCGTCCGCCAGCCGGTCAGGTTGATTTCGGCCAGCCGCGGTGCGTCGGCGGCTTCGGCTCGGCGGACGGCCCATCGCACGCTCATGCCAGGTGCCGCCCCCACCACTCGAGCACCGCGTCGAACCGCTGAACCCGGTGCCGCGGCCGCCCGGACCGGCTCAACTCGTGCCCTTCACCGGGGAACAGCAGGAACTCCGTCTCCACCCCGTTGCCCCTCAGCGCCACGAACAGCCGCTGCGCCTGCTCGAGCGGGCACCGCCAGTCCTCCTCGGAGTGCACCACGGCGAACGGGATGCCGATCTTCGCCGCGTAGGTCAGCGGGCTGCGTTCGCGCTGCACCTCCGGATCGGTGCCGACGTAGCACTCGGCGAACTCCCAGCCGATGTCGGAACTCCCGGCGAACGAGTCCCAGGCGTTGACCGCCCGCTCGCTCCACGCCGCGCGGAACCGCTCGCCGTGGTGCGCCGAGAGCCAGGTGGTCATCAGCCCGCCGTACGACCCGCCCATCACGCCCACGCGCGACGCGTCCAGGTCGGGTCGCTCCAGCGCGGCGTCCAGGAAGCTGAGCAGGTCCGTGACGTCCACTGTGCACAGCGCGCCGACGATCGCCCGTCCGTGTGCCTCGCCGTACCCGGCCGAGCCGCGCGGGTTCGCCATCACCACCGCGTAGCCTGCGGACGCGTACACCTGCGCCTCGTCGAACAGCGACCACTCGTACGGCGAGAACGGCCCGCCGTGGATCACCAGCAGGACCGGGTGCGGCCCGTCGCCCTCCGGCAGCACCACCCAACCGTGTACTTCGTGCCCATCCGACGCGGTGGCCGTCAACTCCACCGCGGTGCGCACCTTCCCCCGCAGCGGCGCGGAGAACTCGGTCAGCGTGCGTGACTCACCGTTCTCGAGAAGGACCACTTCCCCGGCGTCCGACGGCGAAGCCACCACCGCGGCGACGCGCTCACCGTCCACGGTGAACGCCTGCACCGCCGCCTTCTCGCCGAGCAAGCACCGCAGATCGGCGAGCTTGGCCAGGTGCGCGTCCAAGGGCACGGCCCGCAGTTCGGCCGCGCCGTGCGTGCGCACGACCACCAGGACCTCGTCCCCCAGCACGGCGGGCCTGCCCGCCCCGCTGTCGGTGTCGACGGTCTCGGCGTCGGTCATCCGCCGGGCGGTGGCGGGCTCGCCGTCCGTGCGCAGCGGCGCGGTCCACAGCCCGCGGTTGCGCACCATGTCGACCCCGGTGAACTCGAGACCGTGGAAGTAGACGGTGCCGTCCGCGGTGACCAGCGGTGCCGCCGCGTCGCCTTCGGTGCGGACGGCGAGCACCGGCTCACCACCGGCGACGGGCACGGCGTAGAGGTCGGAGTTCAGCGTCTCCACCCGGCCCCAGTCGCGCGGTGCCGCGACCAGCACGAACTCACCGTCGGGTGTCCATTCGGGATCGTGGACGTCCACCCGGTCGTCGGTGAGCGGGGTCAGCTCGGTCGGTTCCTCGATTTCACTGTCCACCACGAACAGCCGTTGTGGACGGTCGAGCAGGAAGCCGACGTGGTCGATCCGGTAGTCGAACCGGGTGATCCGGCGCGGCGCCTCGGCACCGGCGTCGGGGGTCCGGCCGCCGGCGTCGGGCGTGCCGTACCGCCCTGGCTCGGGCACCCGGGCGGTGAACGCGATCCGCCGGGAATCCGGGCCCCAGCTGTACCCCTCGACGCCCAGCGGCACATCGGTGATCCGCTTGGCTTCGCCACCGTCGGCAGGCATCACGTGCACCTGCGCCCCCCGCTCGCCCGTCACCCGCAGGAAAGCGACCCGCGACCCGTCCGGTGAGATGGCCGGGGCGCTGTCGCGCGGGCCGTAGGTCCACGGCCGGTCGCCGCCGGCCAGGCCGACCCGGCGAACCACGCCGTGGGCGCGGTTCGCCTCCAGGTCGGGCCGGGACAGCCCGGTCAGCAGCAGGTCGCCGTGCAGGGCGGGCGAGCGGGGAGCGGTCAGCAGTTCGATGTCAGTCGGAAGCACGCTTCCGACCGTACAACTCCCGGCCGCTCCCGCGGCGGAATCAGCGCTCGGGCTGGGCGTGCCCGGCGGACTCGCGACCGTCGGCGTCCAGCGCCCCGGCCTCGGCTTCGCGCTCCTCCGGCGACTTGGCGTTCAGCTCGAGGTTCGGCCCCTGGACCGACTCCGGGTCCTTGCGGGCCTTGCGCAGGCTGAGCACCGTGGTCAGGGTCAGCACGGTGACGATCACGCCGAGCGAAACCCAGTTGTTGATGTCGAGCCAGTCCGGCACCAGGTGGTACTCGTGCAGCGCGTGCAGGAACAGCTTGGCGCCGATGAAGCCGAGGATGATCGCCAGCCCGTAGGACAGGTAGACCAGCTTGGTGACCAGGCCGCCGAGCAGGAAGTACAGCTGCCGCAGGCCCATCAGCGCGAAGGCGTTGGCGGCGAAGACCAGGTAGGCGTCCTGGGTGATGCCGAAGATGGCCGGGATGGAGTCGACGGCGAAGAGCAGGTCGGCGCTGCCGATGGCGACGATGACCACGAACATCGGGGTGATCCAGCGCCTGCCGTCCCGCTTGACGAAGGACTTGTGACCGACGTAGTCCTCGGTCACCGGGAAGATCCGGCGGACGAACTTGGTGACCGCGTTCTCGTGGTATTCCTCGTGGTCGTCGTTGCCGCGCACCATGCTGACCGCGGTCCAGATCAGGATCGCGCCGAAGACGAAGAACACCCAGACGAACTGGGCGATCAGGGCGGCGCCGACGGCGATGAACGCCCCGCGCATGACCAGCGCGAGCAGGATGCCGATCAGCAGCACGCGGTGCTGGTGGATCGCGGGCACCTTGAACGAGGACATGATCACCATGAAGATGAACAGGTTGTCCACGCTGAGCGAGTACTCGGTGATGTACCCGGTGAAGAACTCGACCCCGGAGTTCTGGCCGCCGAAGACCCAGATGCCGATCCCGAACAGGATGGCGCAGGCGACGTAGAAGGTGACCCACCGGGCGGCTTCGCCGGTGGTCACCTGGTGCGGCTTGCGATCGACCACGACCAGGTCGATGGCGATCAGGACCAGCAGGCCACCGATCGTAGCGATCCATAGCCACAAAGGAACCGTCATGAAACTACCCTCCGGTATAGCGGGGACGACCAACCACTACCCGGAGGTCTCTTCCACCAACCCTGCGGCCGGTCGATGGCGCCGGGCGCCACTGAGGACGGCCGTGCTGACGACGCCATCGCGAAGGAATACTCCCCTCCACGTGCTTGACCATCTTCACCGTTGAGCGGGTCAAACGCCAGCCGGGGTCACCGGTGTCACCGAATTGCCCGGCGTAACCTGCGTCACGCCCGAGCAACCAGATACCCACAGGGCACTCTCAGCAAACGTCCCATACGGTCTGTGGCGTGCCCCCGAATCCACTATCCAGAGCCGGGCTGACCACGCCCCGGCGCCGGTTGACCGCGCTGGCGCTGGTCGTCGTGGTCGCCGCGGCCGGTGTGCTCGTCTGGTCGCAGAGCGGCGAGGAAACCTCGCCGATCCGCACCGAGGACGCCACCGTCGAAGTCGCCGCGGCGCCCGGTTCGCCCGAACGTGTCCGCTTGGACACCACCCTCTACCTCCCCGAGGTGACCCCCGCGCCCGCTGTGCTGATGTCCCACGGTTTCGGCGGCAGCAAGAACAGCGTCGCCGCCGACGCGCGGGAGATGGCCGAACGCGGGTTCGTCGTGCTGGCCTGGTCCGCGCGCGGCTTCGGCCGCAGCACCGGGCAGATCGCGCTGAACGACCCCGACTACGAGGTCGCCGACGCGCAGCGCCTGCTCGACAACCTGGCCCAGCGGCCGGAGGTCCGGACCGACGGCCCCGGCGACCCACGTGTCGGCGTCACCGGCGGTTCCTACGGCGGCGCGCTCTCGCTGCTGCTCGCCGGGATCGACAAGCGCGTGGACAGCATCGCGCCGGTGATCACCTACAACGACCTGGGCCAGGGCCTGATCCCCAACTCGGCGACCCCGGCGGCTTCGGCGGCGGGCACGCCGGCGGAGAACGCCTTCGCGCCGGACGGGGTGTTCAAGCGGTCCTGGGCGGGCATCTTCTTCTCCGCCGGTTCCGGCGGCGCTTCCTCCGGTGACCCCGGCGCTGAAGCCCCCGAAGCCGGGCAGGAACAGGACGACTCGTCCGGCGGCGGCATGGGCGGCGGCCAGGACACCGCGGCCGCCGCGGGGGCGATGGCGGGTGCGGGCCAGCCCGGCGGGCAGGCCGGCCAGGGCGGTCCGCCCGGCGCGGGCGACCCGTGCGGCCGGTTCACCGAAGCCGCCTGCAAGGCCTACGCCGACGTCGCCGCGACCGGCAAGGCCGGGCCGGAGACGCTGGAACTGCTGCGGCGCGTCTCCCCGGTGTCGGTGACCTCGAACATCACCGCGCCGACGCTGCTGGTGCAGGGCGAGCGGGACACCCTGTTCGGCCTCGACCAGTCCGACGCCACCGCCCGGCAGATCGCCGCGGCCGGCGGCAAGGTCAAGTCGATCTGGTTCGCCGGCGGGCACGACGGCGGCCGCCCCGGCCCGAAGCTGCGCGCGCAGATCGGTGACTGGATGGCCTTCCACCTCAAGGGTGAGGGCACCGACCCCGGCACCGGCTTCGCCTACGACGTCCAGGGCGCGCTGCGGACGGACGGCGCGCCGTCGGTCCGCACGGTCGAGGCCCCCGCCTACCCGGGCATCGGCGCTCCCCCGGCCGAACGGCGGCAGATCGCGCTGACCGGGCCGGAACAGCCGATCGTGAACCCACCGGGCGGCAATCCGGCGGCGGTGAGCGGCATCCCCGGGCTCAACGGGATCGCGGCGGGTTCGTCGCGGCTGGCTGGGCTCTTCTCGGTCGAGCCGCCGGGCCAGTCCGCGCGCTTCACCTCCGCACCGGTCGACTCGCAGGTGCTGGTCACCGGCTCGTCGACGGTCCGGCTGCGCGTCGCCGCGAACGGCCCGGTCTCGCCCGACGGCGCGGTGCTGTTCGCGAAGCTGTACGACGCCAGCCAGGACGGCACCCGCACGCTGCCGGGCAACTCGGTCGCCCCGATCCGGATCCCGGCGCTGCCCGCCGACGGCTCGGCCGCCGAGGTCACCGTGACCCTGCCGCCGATCGTGCGGCCGGTCGAGGCCGGGCACTCGCTGGTGCTCGTGGTGAGCACCACCGACCAGGCGTACGCCACGCCGGTGCAGGCCGCCACCTACCGGATCTCGCTCGCCGAGGGCAGCACCCTCGGGGTGCCGGTGGTGCCGGGCACCGCGGTCAGCACCGGCTGGCCGGTCGGGCAGGTGCTCGGGATCGCGGGCACGCTGCTCGCGGCGCTGCTGGTGGCCGTGCTCGCGGGCATCCGGCGCAAGCGCTCGCACGTGCTCGACGAGGAACTGGCGGAGACGCCGCTGGTGATCGAGAACCTGACCAAGGCGTACCCGGGCGGGGTCACCGCGGTGAAGGACCTGTCCTTCCGCGTGGAACCGGGCCAGGTGCTCGGCCTGCTCGGGCCGAACGGCGCGGGCAAGACCACCACGCTGCGCATGCTGATGGGCCTGATCACGCCGACCTCGGGGAAGATCCGGGTGTTCGGCCACACGATCACCTCCGGCGCGCCGGTGTTGTCACGGATCGGGTCCTTCGTGGAGGGTTCCGGCTTCCTGCCGCACCTGTCCGGTCACGACAACCTGCGGCTGTACTGGGACGCCACCGGGCGGCCGGCCGGCCGGGCGCACTTCACCGAGGCGCTCGAGATCGCCGGGCTCGGCGACGCGGTGCACCGCAAGGTCCGCACCTACAGCCAGGGCATGCGGCAGCGGCTCGCGATCGCGCAGGCCATGCTCGGCCTGCCGCAGCTGCTCGTGCTCGACGAACCGACCAACGGGCTCGACCCGCCACAGATCCACCAGATGCGCGAGGTGCTGCAGCGCTACGCCGCGACCGGGCGCACCGTGGTGGTGTCCAGCCACCTGCTCGCCGAGGTCGAGCAGACCTGCAGCCACGTGGTGGTGATGCACCGCGGCAGGCTGGTGGCCGCAGGCGAGGTCAACGACATCGTCGCGGCGGGCGGCGAGGCGACCTTCCGGGTGGACCGCCCGGAGGCGGCCGCCGAGGCGCTGCGCGAGGCCGGGGTGTCCGATGTGGACATCGAAGGCAGGCTGGTGCACGCGGACCTGGACGGCACGCCGCGCGCCGACGCGGTGGCCCTGCTGGTCAAGGCCGGGATCGCGGTCGAGCAGGCCGGACCGCGGCGACGGCTGGAAGACGCGTTCCTGCAACTGGTCGGAGAGGAGGCGAGCGCATGAGCAAGGTGGAGAAACTGGCCGACGCCAACGCGACGGTCGACCACGGCGTGCACACCGATCCGGCGGCACTGCAGGAACTGACCGACGCGGCCAGCGCCGAAGCCACCGAGTTCGGTCCGGACGGGGCCGTCGCCGGCTACCGCGCCGGGCGGACTTTGGGGCTCGGCGTCGAACTGCGGCGCCAGCTCAAGCGGCGGCGCACGCAGCTCGTGCTCGGGCTCGTGGCGTTGCTGCCGTTCGTCCTGGTGATCGCCTTCGAGATCGGGGAGTCGAACCCGAACCGCCGGACGGGCGGGTTCGTCGACCTGGCCACCGCGAGCGCACCGAACTTCGTGGTGCTGGCGCTGTTCGTCTCGGGCACGTTCCTGCTGCCGATGATCGTCGCGTTGTTCTTCGGCGACACCATCGCCAGCGAGGCGTCCTGGTCGAGCCTGAAGTACCTGCTCGCCATCCCGGTGCCGCGGCACCGGGTGCTGCGGCAGAAGGCGATCGTCTCGGCACTGCTCTCGGCGATCGCGCTGGTGCTGCTGCCGCTGGTGGCGTTGCTGGTCGGCGTGGTCTGGTACGGCGCCGGGGACGCGATCAGCCCCACCGGGGACGCGGTGACCTTCGCCGACAGCCTGCTCGCGCTGGGCATGGCGATCGTCTACATCATGGTCCAGCTGGCCTGGGTGGCCGGGCTGGCGCTGCTGCTCAGCGTGCTCACCGACGCACCGCTCGGCGCGGTCGGCGGCGCGGTGCTGGTGGCGATCGTGTCGCAGATCCTCGACCAGATCACCGCGCTGGAGGACCTGCGGAACTACCTGCCGACGCACTACTCGTTCGCGTGGATCGACGTGATCTCCACGGACATCGACTGGTCGAACATGGCCAGCGGGGCGCTGTCCTCGGTGCTGTTCGGCACGGTGTTCGGCCTGCTGGCCGCCCGCCGGTTCGCCACGAAGGACATCACCAGCTGAGTTTGTTTCGGCTGTCGTGGCCCCGGTCGTCCACTGGACGGCCGGGGCTTTTCGTCGCCACCTCCGGATAGCCGATTGCCCACCACGGCCGAATTCTGTGAGGATTCGGCGATGCGCAGGTTCGGTGCCGCGGTGGCGGCGTTGCTGATGGCCGTGGTGCTGGCCTCCCCTACGGCACAGGCCGCCGAGGACATCGCGGACGCGTTGAAGCGCGTGCCCGGGTTGACCGTGGTGTCCGAGGGGACCGCGCCCGCCGGGTTCCGGTTCTTCAAGCTGACCTTCACCCAGCCCGCGGACCACCGGCGTCCCGGCGCCGGTTCGTTCGAGCAGCGGCTCACCCTGCTGCACCAGGACGTGAAGGCGCCGATGGTGATGTACACCAGCGGGTACAACGTCTCGGAGAACCCGAACCGGTCGGAGCCGACGCAGCTGGTCGACGGGAACCAGCTGTCGATGGAGTACCGGTACTTCACGCCGTCGCGCCCGGAACCGGCGGACTGGAGCAGGCAGCTGACCATCTGGCAGGCGGCGACCGACCAGCACCGGGTGGCGGCGGCGTTCAAGGGGTTGTACGGGGCTCGCTGGCTGGCCACCGGCGGGAGCAAGGGTGGCATGACCGCGGTGTACTTCCGCCGGTTCTACCCCGCCGACGTCCAGGGCACGATCGCCTACGTCGCCCCGAACGACGTGTTCGACGGACTGGACGTCTACGACCGGTTCCTGTCCACTGTGGGCGATGACCCGGCGTGCCGGGAAGCCTTGCGCGCCAACCAACGCGAGTCCCTGCGACGGCGCGGCGAACTGGGCGCACTGGCTTCGGCGGAGGCCGCCGCGAAGGGGTACACCTTCGACATCGTCGGCTCGCAGGACAAGGCGATGGAGATCGCGATCGTCGACTCGTACTTCACGTTCTGGCAGTACCAAACGCAGGCGGACTGCGCCTCGGTGCCGGGGCCTTCGGCGTCCACGGCGGAGATCTTCGCGTTCTACGTGGACGTGGAAAGCCTGAACACGTACGCGGACCAGGAGTTGGCGGGGTACGTGCCGTACTACTACCAGGCCGCGGTGCAGCTGGGGGCTCCGCGGTCGTACGAACGGCACCTGCGAGACCTGCTGCGATACCCGGGTACGAATGTGCCGGCCACCTTCGTCCCGGATTCGGTGGCGCTGCCGCGGTTCGACCCGGTGGCCATGCCGGATGTGGACTTCTGGGTGCGTACGCGGGGTTCGGAATTGCTGTTCGTGAACGGGGAGAATGATCCCTGGGGCGCTGAACCCTTCCAGCTGGGCTGGGGTACGCGGGACTCGTACTCATACACCGTCCCCGGCGGCAACCACGGCGCGAAGATCAGCCAGCTCCCGGCCTCGGATGCCGCCGGGGCCACCGCGACCGTCCGACGCTGGGCCGACGTCGACTCGGTCACCACGCCCCAACTCCCCACCCTCGACTCAAACCCCCTCCTCGAAACCCGCCCCCGCCTCTAACCCCAGCCTCCCCACCGCCACCCGACCCCCACGTCCCCCACCCACTCGCCCACCTCCCCGCGCCGCCCGCCCGACCGCCCGCAGCACTCGACTGCCCGAACGCGGGGTTCAACTACCCGAACGCAGAACTCGCCCGCCTGAACGCAGAACTCGGCTACCCGAAAGTCGAACTCGCCTGCATGAACGCGGGGTTCGCCCGCCCGAATGTGGAACTCGGCTACAGGAACGTGGGGTTCGCCTGCCCGAATGCAGGACCCGGGTGCCTGAATGTGGAACTCGCCTGCCTGAATGTGGAACTCGGCTCCAGGAACGCAGGACTCGCGCACGCGAACACCGAACCCGGCTGCCTCAACGTAGGACTCGGCTACCCGAGCGTAGAACTCAGCTGCCCGAACGCGGGATTCGCCCGCCCGAACGCAGGACTCGGCGCCTGACGTAGGCCTCGCCAGCCCGAATGTGGGACTCGGGCGCCTGAACGCAGAACTCGGCTGCCTCAACGTAGAACTCGGCTACCCGAGTGTAGAACTCGGCTACCCGAGTGTAGAACTCGGCTGCCCAAACACGGGGTTCGCGTGCCTGAACGTGGGACTCGGGTGCCTGAACGCGGGGTTCGCGTGCCCGAATGTGGGATTCGGGTGCGGGAACGTGGGCTCGGGTGCTTGAGTGTGGGGCTCGCGATGTGGGAGGGCGGGCGAGTCCTGCGTTCAGGTAGCCGAAGCCCGCATTCAGGCAGTTGAGTTCTACGTTCGGGCGGGCGAAACCTACGTTCAGGAGCCCGAGTTCCACACTCAGGTAGCCGAGTTCCGCACTCGGGCAGCTGAGTTCCACACACTCGGGCGCCCGGGTTATTTGATGCCGGCGGCGTCCATGCCTCGTAGTTCTTTTTTGAGGTCGGCTACTTCGTCTCGCAGGCGAGCGGCCAGTTCGAATTGCAGGTCCCGCGCGGCTTGCATCATCTGGTCGGTCATCTGCTGGATGAGGTCCGCGAGTTCCGCCCGCGGCATGCCGGCGACATTCTTGTCCACCAGGACGCCGGAGCTCCGGCCCCCGCCGCCCTGTACGGGCTTCTTGCCCCGCGAGACATTGCGGCCCGAGCCCCCGACGGCGACCTCGTCGGTGTCTTCGGCTTCGCTGTACACCCGGTCCAGGATGTCGGCGATCTTCTTCCGCAGCGGCTGCGGATCGACCCCCCGCTCGGTGTTGTAGGCGATCTGCTTCTCGCGGCGGCGGTTGGTCTCGTCGATCGCGTGCCGCATGGAGTCGGTGATCCTGTCGGCGTACATGTGCACCTGGCCCGACACGTTCCGCGCCGCCCGCCCGATGGTCTGGATCAGCGAGGTCCCGCTGCGCAGGAAGCCCTCCTTGTCCGCGTCGAGGATCGCCACCAGCGACACCTCGGGCAGGTCGAGCCCCTCCCGCAGCAGGTTGATGCCGATCAGCACGTCGAAGTCGCCCGAGCGCAGCTGCCGCAGCAGCTCGACCCGCCGCAGCGTGTCCACCTCCGAGTGCAGATACCGCACCCGGATGCCCAGTTCGAGCAGGTAGTCGGTGAGGTCCTCGGACATCTTCTTGGTCAGCGTGGTGACCAGCACCCGCTCGTCCTTCTCCGCCCGCTCGCGGATCTCGTGCACCAGGTCGTCGATCTGCCCCTCGGTCGGCTTCACCACCACCTCGGGGTCGATCAGCCCGGTCGGCCGGATCACCTGCTCGACGAACTCGCCGCCGGCCTGACCCATCTCATACGGCCCCGGCGTCGCCGACAGATACACCGTCTGGCCGATCCGGTCGGAGAACTCCTCCCAGGTCAGCGGCCGGTTGTCGGTGGCGCTGGGCAGCCGGAAGCCGAACTCGACCAGGTTCCGCTTGCGGGACATGTCGCCCTCGAACATGCCGCCGATCTGCGGCACCGTGACGTGCGACTCGTCGATGACCAGGAGGAAGTCCTCCGGGAAGTAGTCGATCAGGGTGGCCGGGGCGGACCCGGGCGGGCGGCCGTCGATGTGCCGCGAGTAGTTCTCGATGCCCGAGCAGAAGCCGACCTGGCGCATCATCTCGATGTCGTAGCTGGTGCGCATGCGCAGCCGCTGCGCCTCCAGCAGCTTGCCCTGCTTCTCCAGCTCGGCCAGCCGCCCCTCCAGCTCGGACTCGATGCCCCGGATCGCCTTCTCCATGCGCTCCGGCCCGGCGACGTAGTGGGTGGCCGGGAAGATGCGCACCTCGTCCAGCTCCTGCACGATCTCGCCGGTGAGCGGGTGCAGGTAGTAGAGCTTGTCGATCTCGTCGCCGAAGAACTCGACCCGGATGGCCAGCTCCTCGTACGCCGGGATGATCTCCACGGTGTCCCCGCGGACCCGGAAGGTGCCGCGGGCGAAGGCGATGTCGTTGCGCGCGTACTGCACGTCGACCAGCGCGCGGAGCAGGGTGTCGCGCTCGACCTCGGCGCCGACGGCCAGCCGGGTGGACCGGTCGAGGTAGGACTGCGGCGTACCGAGGCCGTAGATGCAGGACACACTGGCGACCACGATCACGTCACGCCGGGAGAGCAGGTTCATCGTGGCCGAGTGACGCAGGCGCTCGACGTCGTCGTTGATCGACGAGTCCTTCTCGATGTAGGTGTCCGTCTGCGCGATGTACGCCTCGGGCTGGTAGTAGTCGTAGTAGCTGACGAAGTACTCGACCGCGTTGTGCGGGAAGAAGTCGCGCAGCTCGTTCGCCAGCTGGGCGGCCAGCGTCTTGTTCGGCGCCATCACCAGCGTCGGCCGCTGCACCCGCTCGATCAGCCAGGCGGTGGTCGCCGACTTGCCGGTACCGGTGGCACCGAGCAGCACGACGTCCTTCTCGCCGCCGGTGATCCGGCGCTCCAGCTCGTCGATCGCGGCGGGCTGGTCACCGGCGGGCGCGTAGTCGCTGACCATCTTGAACCGCCCGTCGGCCCGGGGGACCTCGGAGACGGGGCGGAACTCGGACTGCGCCAGCACGGGGTGTTCGGTTGCGAAAGCCACGGGATCCAGGGTAGGCGCACCCACCGACAGTTTTCAGCTCAGCAGTCGCAGCCGCAGTCGCAGCAGTCGCAGTTGTCACACCAGGCGTCCCTGGGCTTGCCGCTGAACGGACCGGGATACGGGTCTCGGCAGCACACCTGGCAGCTGCAGCACTCGTAGAAGGCCACCAGGCAGCCCAGCACCGCGCCGCGCTTGCGCGGGGGCACCCGGAACTTCGGCACCCAGCAGCAGCCGCCGTCACCGTCGTGCGGACCGGGGTGCCGCTTCTTCTTGGGTGGCTTCCCGCCCGGCCCGGTCGCCCCGGGCGGCGGCGACGGCTGCTGCCCGTACGGTCCGTAGTGGCCCGGGTGCCCGTGGAGAGACTGCCCGCCCGGGTGGTGCGCCTCGATCTCGAGGTGCCCGAAGGTCCGGCGGACGGCCTGCTCCAGCTCGTGGACCAGCAGCGCGTGCACCAGCGTAGCGTCTTCGAAGCGGGCTTCCTTCATCGCCAGCCGGACGCCCAGCACGGCGTCGTCGCAGTGGCGGCGGACGTCGGCGACGGTCGCGCCGGTGGCCAGCAGCGGGTTCCACGCGCCGGTCTCGGTGTCCTCCGCCAGGTCCTCGACCGCGTCGAGCAGGTGCGCCGCCCGGCCGAAGAGCCTGCCGACCTCGGTCAGCGGCGCGACGTTGCCCGGCCGCCCGGCCAGCACCGCGGTCTGCGCGAAGGCGGCCGCGGTGGCTTCCTCGGTGGGCTCGGTGGCCAGCAGCACCGGGTCGCCGAGCCGGACCGCGCGCTCGACCTCGCCCTGCCGGTCGACCGCTTCGGTGAGCACGGCGGTGTCGAAGCCGATCCGCGCGCCCGTCCGGCTGCCCTGCTCGGCCCAGCGCGAAGCCACCCGGCGGGCGGCGCCTGCCACGGCTTTGCGGCCGAAGGCGCCGTCGCCGTCCTCGACGTGGTCGCTGACCTTGGCCGAGGCGAGCACCAGCGAGACCGCGGCGGCCAGTTGCGCCCCGGACCCCCGCGCCACCGAGGTGGGACGCATGGCGCGCAGCGGGCACGGCCCGGCGTCGCGGCGGCCCTCCGGCCGCGGGGCCTGCGCCTCCACCAGCGCGGAGATCACCAGGCCGTCGTAGTTGGTGACCATCCTCGCGAGCTGCCCGTGCTCGTCGCGCAGCGCCAGGCACAGGCCGCAGAGGTGGGCCAGCCAGTCCGCGTGCTGGTCCGGTGACAGGCGGTGGCGGCAGGGCCGGATGATGCCGAACATGTGGTGCTTCCCCTCGTTTCCCGCGGCACCCTAGGTGCTGTCCGGTGAGTCTGGTCGATGGGCTTCGTGATCCAGGTGGTTCCTGGCGGTGCGGGCGATTCGGCCTCGTACTGGCCGTACTCGGCCGAACTCGCCCGTGCCGCCAGGGGCCACCTGGGCGCGGAGAGCGCGACCTTGACTCGCCGGACAGCACCTAGCCTGCGGCGATCACTTCGATTTCGACCAGCCAGTCGGCGGAGAGCGTTTCGGTCACGATCGCGGTCGTCGGCACCACGCGCCCGCCCAGTGCCGCCACCCTGGCTTCGGCGTTGGCCTCGGCGTAGGACGCGTCGCGCAGGTAGCTGGTGAGCCGGACGATGTTGTCCACGGTCATGTCGGCCGAGGCCAGGATCACCCGCAGGTTGGCCCAGATGAGGTCGAGTTGCTCAGCGAGCGTCGAGCCTGGCGCGCCCTGCGGGTCGAGCCCCATCGTGCCCGCCACGAACAGCAGGCGGCCGGCGCCGCGGACCTCCATGGCATGGACGTAGTCGTCCGACGCCGGGTAGACCCCGTCGGCAGGGCTGTGCGGCAGCAGTTCCATCGGCTCGCTCTCCGTCGTCGGGCGGGACACGCGGGAGATCCTGCCGAATCAACCGCGGTCGTGGTGGCGGAACCGGGAAGATGGGCGGATGAGCGCACCGCATCCGCCCAAAGTGGAGACCTTCGACCCGGACACCGCGGCGAACATCGACAACAAGGGCATCAGCCGCGAGGTCGACGAGTTCCGGGTCGAGCCGTACGGGTTGTACATGGCGCGCCCGGCGCCCGGCCGCGCGCAGTTCCACTACATCGAGTCGTGGCTGCTGCCCGCGCGCGGCCTGCGGGTCACCGACTTCTGGTTCAGCCCCGGCCACGAACGCGACCAGGACTTCTACCTCGACGTGGTGGACGTGGAGACCGACGGGAACACCTGGCGCGCCACCGACCTCTACGTCGACATCGTGCTGCGCGACGGCAAGGGCCTCGAGGTGATCGACACCGACGAGCTGCTCGAGGCGACGGTCGCCGGGCTGATCACCGAGAAGACCGCCCAGCGCGCGCTGGAGACCACCTACGCCACCGTCGCCGGGCTCGCCGCGCACGGTTACCGGCTGCGGGACTGGCTCGCCACCACCGGCGAACACCCGGTCTGGCGCCGCAAGTGACCACCTGGCCGTCCACAGTGGACGAGGCGGTCGAGGTCCAGGAACGCCTGGCGCCCTCGGTGGTCCACGAGGTGCCGCCGGGGTTCGCGCCGCGGACCGCGGCCGGTCTCGACGTCGCGTACGGGCAACGCCTGCGGGCCGCGGTGACCGTGCTCGACCTGGACACGCTCGCGGTCGTCGACCAGGCCGTGGTCGAAGGCGAGGCCACTTTCCCTTACGTACCGGGGTTGTTCGCCTTCCGTGAGCTGCCGGCCCTGCTCGGCGCCCTCGAGAAGCTGGCCACCACCCCGGACGTCCTCGTCTGCGACGGCCAGGGCCTGGCCCACCCGCGCCGCTTCGGGCTCGCCTGCCACGCCGGAGTCCTCACCGGACTGCCTTCGCTCGGTGTCGGCAAGAACGCGCTGGGTGCCTACGAACCGCCCGCGGAAGAACGCGGCGCGTGGTCGGAACTGCGCGACGGAGGCGAAGTGGTCGGCCGCGCGCTGCGCACCCAGGACGGCGTGAAACCGGTGTTCGTCTCGATCGGCCACCGGATGGACCTCGACACCGCCTGCGAGCTCGTACTCACCCTGACCCCGCGCTTCCGCCTCCCCGAGACCACGCGCACCGCGGACCGGCTGTCCAGGGACTGACCCGCCGCTCCACCGATCGGTGGATGCCCGGCACCCGCCGGTGGACCGCGCTTCTGACCGCCGGGACGATCCGCCGACCCCCTTCCCTGCACCAGCCTGGTGGCACACAGGGAAAGGGGATCCGCAGATGCCGATCATCGAGGTATCCGGGCTACGCAAGCGCTACGGGGACAAGCTCGCCGTCGACGGGGTTTCGTTCACCGTCGAACGCGGCGAGATCTTCGGCATCCTCGGGCCGAACGGGGCGGGGAAGACCACCACGGTGGAAATGCTGGAGGGGCTGCGCAAGCCCGACGAGGGCACGGTTTCCGTGCTCGGGCTCGACCCGCAGCGCGACACCGCGGAACTGCGCCAGCGCCTCGGCGTCCAGCTCCAGGAAAGCGAACTGCCGGAGAAGCTGAAGGTGCGCGAGGCGCTCGACCTCTACGCCTCCTTCTACCGCGATCCCGCCGATCCCGAGCGGCTGCTGGCCGATCTCGGGCTCACCGACAAGCGGGACGCCGCCTACAAGAAGCTCTCCGGCGGTCAGAAGCAGCGGCTGTCGATCGCGCTGGCGCTGATCGGCAGCCCCGAGGTGGCCGTGCTCGACGAGCTGACCACCGGGCTCGACCCGCAGTCCCGCCGCGACACCTGGGAACTGATCGAAGGCATCCGGGCAGGCGGGGTGACCATCGTGCTGGTCACCCACTTCATGGAGGAGGCGGAGCGCCTCTGCGACCGGATCGCGGTGATCGACGCGGGCCGGGTGGTCGCCATCGACAGCCCGGCCGGGCTGGTCGCCGGGGTGGACGACGAGCAGCGCATCCGGTTCCGCCCGTCGGGGGCGATCGAGGACGAGGCGTTCACCGTGCTGCCCGAGGTGCGCCGCGTGGAGCGCCAGGGCGGGCAGGTGGTGATCACCGGCACCGGCAACGTGCTGCACGCGGTCAGCTCGGTGCTGGCCAGGCGGCAGATCATCGCCGGTGAGCTGCGCGTGGAGCAGACCACCCTGGACGACGCCTTCGTGGCACTGACCGGACGGAAGCTGGAGGACGCGGGATGAACGCGCGAGCGATGGGGAAACTGACCGCGGTCGAGGCCAAGCTGTTCCTGCGTGACCCCGGGGCGCCGATCGTGGTGCTCGGGATCCCGGTGGCGCTGCTGGCGGTGTTCGGCCTGATGCCGGGGGCGAGCGAGCCGTCGGAGGACTTCGGCGGGAAGGTGCCGCTGGACACCTTCATCGCGCCGCTGTCGATCTCGATCCTGCTGGCCATGCTGGCGCTGACCATGTTCCCCGGGGTGATGGCCACCTACCGCGAGAAGGGTGTGCTGCGGCGGCTGTCGGCCAGCCCGGTGCCGCCGGTGCAGCTGCTCGTCGCGCAACTGGCGGTGAACCTGGCCGCGGCGCTGGTGGTGCTGCTGCTGATCGTCGGCTTCGGCTCGGCGGTGCTGGGCATGGCGCTGCCCGCCAACCTGGGTGGCTTCCTGCTGGTGACGGTGCTGGGGACGATCTCGCTGTTCTCGGTCGGCCTGCTGATCGCGGCGCTGGCCCCGACCGGGCGGGCCGCCGGCGGGATCGGGGCGGCGGCGTTCTTCCCGATGCTGGCCCTCGGCGGGGTGTGGGTGCGCAAGGAGGACCTGCCGGAGTTCCTGCGACCGGTGGCGGACGTGCTGCCGATGGGCTCGACGCTGAACGGCATGCGCGAGACCTGGGCGGGCGGCAACCCGGAGCTGCTGCAGCTCGGCGCGCTCGTGGTGGTCGCGGTGGTCTGCGGCGGGCTCGCCGCCAAGTTCTTCCGGTGGGAGTGAGCGTGACCACCACCATGGGGGTGACGCGGACGGCGGCGCCGACGGTGCACCCCTTCGCCAAGGGGCCGGTGTTCGCCGTGGCCGGTGCGATGGCGGCGGTGCTCCTGCTGCTCAACGGCCGCTACGGCTACTTCGGTGACGAGCTGTACTTCCTGGCGGCCGGCCGGCACCTCGACTGGGGGTATGCCGACCAGCCGCCCGCGCTGCCGCTCCTCGCGTGGCTGATGGACTCGATCGCGCCCGGCTCGGTGTGGGCGCTGCGGCTGCCCGCGGTGCTGGCGGTGGTCGCGGCGGTGGTGCTCACCGCCGCGATCGCCAGGGAACTCGGCGGCGGCAGGCGGGCGCAGCTGCTCGCCGCCGGCGCGGTCGCCGGGAGCATGCAGTTCCTCGGCAGCGGCCACTACCTCGCGACGTCCACGATGGACCCGGTGCTGTGGACCGCGGTGCTGTGGCTGCTCACCCGCTGGCTGCGCACCAGGTCGGACGGCTTGCTGCTGTGGCTGGGGGTGGTCACCGGGCTGGCGCTCACCGTCAAGTTCCTGATCCCGGCGTTCTGGGTGGTCGCGCTGCTGTTCGCGGCCTGGCTCGGCCCGCGCGAGCTGCTCACCCGGCCGAAGCTCTGGTTCGGTGCGGGCATCGCGGTGCTGGCCGCGGTGCCGACGTTGCTCTGGCAGGCGGCGAACGGGTGGCCGCAACTGGCGATGGGCGAGGCGATCGGCGACGAGAACCCGGACAAGCTGGCCGCCGCGCTGAGCATGCCGGTGCTCGGGCTGGTCACCGCGGGGATCGTGACCGGGGCGGTACTGGTCCTCTATGGACTGTGGCAGCTGCTGCACTCGCCGTCCCTGCGCTTCCTCGGCTGGACGATGCTCGCGCTGACGGTGTTGTTCGCGGTGGCCGGTGGCCGCTTCTACTACGTGGCGGGCCTGTATCCGCTGTGCTGGGCGATCGCGGCGGTCCGGCTCGAGGCCGGGCAGGCGCGGCGCTGGTGGCGGTGGCTGGCGACCTGGCCGGTGTACGCGCTCAGCGCGCTGATCGCCATCCCGCTGACGCTGCCCGCGGTGCCCACGTCGGTGCTCGACGCCCACCCCGCTCTGCCGCAGCCGTTGCTGGCCTCGGGGGAACGCGGCTGGCCGGAGTTCGCCGACTCGGTGGCCGCGGTCTACCGGTCGCTGCCGCCGGAGCAGCGCGAGCGGACCGCGATCGTCACGCAGGTGTACTGGCAGGCGTCCGCACTGGACCACTTCGGCCCGGAGCGCGGGCTGCCCGAGCCGTACAGCGGCAATCGGGGGTACTGGACGCTGGCCACTCCCCCGGCTTCGACGGACACCGTGCTCTACGTGGGCGAGGACAGCCCGGTGCTGCGGGCGCGCTTCGCCAGGGTCACCCCGGCCGGGGTGGTCGACACGGGTCAGCCGGCGCCGATGTTCACCCAGGGCGCGCCGATCTGGCTGGCCACCGGGCCGTCCGCGCCGCTGCCGGAACTGTGGCCCGAGTTCCGCGACCTGAAGCTCTGACCATGAACGATAATGCGCGGGTGGGGACCATGCGGGAGCGGCCGAGCTGGGTCGGCGTGTCCGAGGACACGACGGCGAACTGGGGACCGTGGCCGAACCGGGTGGAGCTGGCGTTCCCGTACTTCATGCTCGGGCTCGGGGTGCTGATCCACCTGTCCTCCTCCGAGCAGCCCGCCGGGCACCAGCGCGTCACGCTGGCGCTGGCCGGGGCCGCGTTGTGCTGGGTGGCGCTGACCGACACGCTGCCGAGGCGGTTCCGGCCGGCCGGCCGGTTGCTGCCGCTGCTCTCGCTGGCCGGGGTGCTGGCGCTGGCCGCCGTGCTGATGGCGCGCGAGGTGCCCTACCTGCTGTTCATGATCGTCGGCTTCTTCCACGCGCTGCGCCTGCGGCCGCTGTGGGCGATGTGGGCCGGGCTGGCGGTCACCTCGGTGCTGATCAACAGCGTGGCCGCCGGCGGGCCGGAGGAGACGCTGTCGAACAGCCCCGAGCTGTTCCTGCCGGTGGTCGTGGTGCAGACGCTGGCCATCGGCGGCGGCTCGCTGATGGCCGACAAGCTGCTGGAGCAGAGCGCCAAGCGGCGGGAGGCGCTGGAGAAGCTGGAAGCGGCGATGACCGAGAACGCCGGGTTGCACCGGCAGTTGCTCGCCCAGGCCAGGGAGGCCGGGGTGCTCGACGAACGGCAGCGCCTGAGCCGCGAGATCCACGACACCCTGGCCCAGGGCTTCACCGGCATCATCACCCAGCTCGAAGCCGCCCGCAGCGATCCCCCCGAACAGGAGCGGCACCTGGCCACCGCGGCCGCGCTGGCCAGGGAGAACCTCGCCGAAGCGCGGCGCGCGGTGCACGCGCTGCGGCCCGAGGCACTGGACACCGCCCAGTTGCCCGAGGCGCTGCGCGGGGTGGCCGGGCGCTGGTCCGACCGCGCCCGGGTGCCCATCGAGGTCACCACCACCGGTACCGTGCGCCCGCTGCACCCCGAGGTGGAGGCCACCCTGCTGCGGATCACCCAGGAGGCGCTGACCAATGTGGACAAGCACGCCGCGGCGGGCAGGGCCGGGCTGACGCTGTCCTACATGGAGGACCAGGTGACCTTGGACGTGCGCGACGACGGGCGCGGCTTCGACCCGGGCGGCTCGCGGCCGGGCGGCTACGGGCTCAGCGGGATGCGCCACCGCGCCGAGCGGCTGGCGGGCACGCTGGTCGTGGAGTCCGAACCGGGCGGGGGCACGGCGATCTCGGTGAACCTGCCCGCCATCACCGCGGTGGAGGACCGATGATCACCCTGCTCATCACCGACGACCACCCGGTGGTCCGCGACGGCCTGCGTGGCATCTTCACCGCCGAGCACGGGTTCGAGGTGCTCGGGGAGGCGGCCCACGGCGCGGAGGCGATCGAGCTGGCCGAGCGGCTGCGGCCGGACGTGGTGCTGATGGACCTGCGGATGCCCGGTGTGGACGGGGTCGCCGCGATCACCGAGCTGGCCAGACGCGGCAATCCCGCCAGGGTGCTGGTGCTGACCACCTACGACACCGACTCCGACGTGCTGCCCGCGATCGAGGCGGGCGCCACCGGTTACCTGCTCAAGGACTCCCCGCGGGAGGACCTGTTCCGCGGGGTGCGGGCGGCGGCCAGGGGCGAGTCGGTGCTCTCCCCCGCGGTGGCCAGCCGGATGATGGCGCAGATGCGCGCTCCCGCACGGGAGCCGCTGAGCGGGCGCGAGCTCGAGGTGCTCGGGCTGATCGCGCGGGGGTCGACGAACAAGGAGGCCGCGGTGAAGCTGTTCATCAGCGAGGCCACGGTCAAGACGCACCTGCTGCACGTCTACGCCAAGCTCGGGGTGAAGGACCGGGCCGCGGCGGTGGCGGTGGCCTACGAACGCGGGCTGCTCACACCACGGCGAGGGTGACCGGCCGGCCCGGGTCGGCACCGCGGTGCAGGCCGGGCGGGTCCTCGGGGTCGTGCGGGAAGCCGGCGTTCGCGAGTTCGTCGGTCACGTCGGCGTTCGCGGTGAGCCGCAGCTCGATGACGTCGGGTGCCTCGGTGCCCGGCTCGGTGGCCGGGCCGATGTGCTCGATGTTCTCGCCCTTGGCGCCGACGGCCGCGCGCACCCGCGCGATGACCCGCTCGGCCTGCACCGGCCAGGTGTCGTCGTAGGGCACCGGCTTGAGCGAAGGCAGCGGGCGCACCCGGCGCAACCGGACGTTCGCCTCGTACGGCACGATCCGGTCGGCCCACAGCGCGTCCACTTCGGACAGCACGATGTCCGGGGCACCGCCGTTGTCCAGCCAGACGTCGGCGACCAGGCGGCGCTGCTCGGTGTCCGCCTGCGCGGCGATCCGCGCGCGGGCGTCCGGCTCGGCCATCCCGCGGGCCTCGACCAGCCGCCGCACCCGGACCTCCGGATCGGCGTCGACCACCAGCACCAGGTGGTAGTGCGGGGCGAGCCCGTTCTCCACCAGCAGCGGCACGTCGTGCACCACGATGCCGTCGGGGGCGGCCCGCTCCATCAGCTCCGCGGTCCGCGCGCCCACCCGCGGGTGCACGATCGCGTTGAGCCGCCGCCGCGACTCGTCGTCGGCGAAGGCCTTGGCGGCCAGCGCGGGCCGGTTCAGCGAACCGTCCTCGGCCAGCACGTCCTCGCCGAACGCGGCCACCACCTCGGCCAGCCCGTCGGTGCCCGGCTCGACCACCTCGCGGGCGATCCGGTCGGCGTCGATCACCAGCGCCCCGTGCTCGGCGAGCCGGGTCGCCACCGTCGATTTGCCCGCCCCGATCCCGCCGGTCAGCCCCACACGCAGCATGGCCGCATTCAACCAGGCCGGTTTCCCCGCGCCACCGCGAGTGGCCGTTACCGAACCGATGTGGGTGACGGCCCGTGTCACTACCCGGGTCCGCCGGACGCCGTGCGTACGGTGCCGGTGATCGATCCACGGAGGCACGATGCGCGCGAGCAAGCACGTCGGAAGGCACCGGCTCGGCACCCCGGGCCTGGCCCACTGCGTCCGGCACCGGCCGGTGGCCGAGGCGCTGGTGGAGTACCGCCGCACCTGGCTCACCGCCCTGCTCGTGCCCGCGAAGCACAGCTTGGCCGGGCTGAAGCGCCGCGCCAGGGCCGCCGCCACGATCGACCGCATGTGGGCGCCAGCCACCACCTGACCGGCGGTTCGGGGGTCCGGGGGTCGCCCCCCGTGCGAACGACACCGAGTATGTTTCCCCGTCGGGGCAGAGGAAACGGGGACAGCATGGCGGCACGGGACGGCGCGGCGCGGTCGGCCGCCGAGACCAGGGAACGGTTCCTGCGTGCCGCCATCCGGGTACTGGCCGAACAGGGCGTGGCCGGGCTGACCGTGCGCAACCTCGCCGAAGCCGCCGGCTCCTCCACCATCGGGGTGTACAGCCGGTTCGGCGGGCGCGCCGGCGTGCTCGACGCCTTGTACGAACGGGCTTTCGAACAGCTCGACACGGCTTTCGCCGCGCTGCCACCACGCACCGGTGACCGCACGCGGGACGTGCTCGAACTCGCGCTGACCTACCGCCGGTTCGCACTGGAGAACCCGGCCCGGTACGCGTTCATGTTCGAGCGCCCGGTGGCCGACTTCGATCCGGATCCGGCGCTGCGGCTGAGCGTGCTGCGCACCGGCTTCACCCAGGTGATCGAGCGGGCGCGCCCGGCCGGGGCGTCCGAAGAGGACGGCAGGCAGTACGCCTACCTGCTCTGGACCACGATGCACGGGCTGATCAGCGTGGAGCTGACCAACGCCGCGCGCACGCAGCTCCAGGGGTGGTTCGTCGCCCCGGACGAGCGGGCCCGCGAGGAGATCTACCGCGCCGGGGTGGGCGCGATCACCCGCGGCCTGGACGCCCGGTACTCCGCCTGACCGGATTCATGAATTGTTGACGTCCGGGTCACACGGAAAATATACGGCGTTTTGACAAACGCTTGCCGGGCACTTGGCCGCCGCTTGGCCGTGGCTTGACCCGCAGGTCAACGTCATTGACGCGCCAGTAGCAATCCACCTAAATTGACCCGGCATCACACATCTGAGAATCATCGCCGCCACTCACGAGTGATGTTTTCCGGCAGAACTCACAGCAGTTCGTCCCACCACTGAGGAATTTTAGGGGTGAATTCGGTGACAACCCGATCGGCGGCCGGCTCCGTTCTCGCGCTCGGCCCCCGCGGCTTTCCCAGTGCCCGGCTCGCCGCGGCTGCCGGTCAGGCCGGCGCGCTCGGCGTGCTGGAACTCGGTGCCCGGGCCCGCCCGGACCTCGGTCGCCTGGTCGACTGGACCACCGGTGACTTCGGCGTGCGGCCGGTGCCCGGCTGCCCGCTGCGGCCCGCCGACCTGCCCGGCCGAGCGCGCACCGTGGTGCTCGGCCCGGATTCTCCTTGGGGTATCGCGGAAACAGCCGGTGAACGGCAGGTGCTGGCCGAGGTGACCAACCTCGACGAGGCATTGCGGGCCATCGAAGAGGGCGCGCACGGGCTGATCGCGCGTGGCCACGAATGCGCCGGTGTGGTCGGTGAACTGAGCACCTTCGTCCTGCTGCAGCGGCTCGTCACGGCCACCGGGGTGCCGGTGTGGGCGTGTGGCGGGATCGGGCCGCGGACCGCCGTCGCGGCGATGGTCGGCGGCGCCGCGGGCGTGGTGCTCGATTCCCAGCTCGCGTTGTTCCCCGAAACCGGACTCCCCGCCGGAATCGCCGCCGCGCTGACGGGAATGGACGGTTCGGAGACCACCGTGGTCGACGGCCGCCGCGTGCTCAGCCGCGGCGGGCACACCCTGGAAATCGGGCAGGACGGCTTCCTCGCGGCGGGATTCGCCGGCCGCTGGGGCACCGTGCGTGCCGCGGTCCGCGGTATTCGCGAAGCGGTGGAAAGCGTCGGCGCGGAGTTCGGCGCTCAATTGCCGATCGCGCAGGGGCCGATGACCAGGGTGAGCGATCGTGCCGGATTCGCCGCCTCGGTCGCCCGAGCGGGCGCACTGCCGTTCGTCGCGCTGGCCCTGTCCGGCCGCGACCGGACGCGGGAACTGCTCGAGCGCACCAAGGCGGCGGTCGGCGACCGGCCGTGGGGCGTCGGCGTGCTGGGCTTCGCCCCGGAGGAGACCCGGTCCGCGCAGCTCGAAGCCGTGCACGAGCTGCGGCCGACGCACGCGATCGTGGCCGGTGGCCGTCCCGCGCAGGCGTCCGCGCTCGAAGCGGCGGGCATCCGCACCTACCTGCACGTGCCCTCCCCCGGGCTGCTGGCCCAGTTCCTGCGCTCCGGTGCCAAGCGGTTCATCTTCGAAGGCTCCGAATGCGGCGGGCACGTGGGTCCGCGCACCAGCTTCCCGCTGTGGGAGGCCCAGCTCGACACCCTGCTGGCCAAGGGTGACCTGGACGGCGTGGAGGTCTACTTCGCCGGGGGCATCCACGACGAGCGGTCGGCGGCGATGGTGGCCGCGATGGCCGCGCCCCTGACCGAGCGCGGCGCGAAGTTCGGCGTGCTGATGGGCACGGCGTACCTGTTCACCGAGGAAGCCGTGGCCGAGGGCGCGATCCTGCCCGCGTTCCAGCGGGAGGTGGTCGCCGCGACCGGGACCGCCCTGCTGGAAACCGCGCCGGGGCACGCGACCCGCTGCGTGCGCAGCCCGTTCACCGAGGACTTCGCCGGGATCCGCGACCGGCTGCGGGCCGACGGCGTGCCGGACAAGCAGGCGTGGGCCGAACTCGAGCAGCTCAACGTCGGCAGGCTGCGGCTGGCCAGCAAGGGCGTCGAACGCGTCGGGGACGAACTGCGGCAGGTCGGCGAAGACCGCCAGCTCGCCGAAGGCATGTTCATGGCGGGAGAGGTCGCCGTGCTGCGGTCCGCGGTGACCACCATCGCGCGGCTGCACGAGTCCGTCGGCACGGGTGCCGCCGGGTTCCTGGCCGAGCGCGCCCGGCTGCTGCGCCGGGCGGACCGGCCGGAGCCGGTGGCCCAGCCACTGGACGTGGCGATCGTCGGCATGGCGGGCATGTTCCCCGGTGCCGCCGATCTCGCCGAGTTCTGGGCGAACGTGCTCAGCGGCACCGATTCCGTGACCGAGGTACCGCCGCACCGGTGGGATCCCGCGGTGCACTACGACTCCGGCGCCAGCAAGTCCAAATGGGGTGGTTTCCTCCCGGAGGTCCCGTTCGACCCGCTGCGCTACGGCATCCCGCCCGCCTCACTGGGCAACATCGAACCGGTGCAGTTGCTCGCGCTGGAGGCGGCGCGGCGGGCACTGGACGACGCCGGGCTCGGCGCGTTCGACCGCGCCCGCACCTCGGTGGTCTTCGGCGCCGAAGCGGGCAGCGACCTGTCGAACGCGACCACCCTCGGCGCGGTGCTGCCGTCCTATGTGGACCAGGTACCGCCCGCGCTGGCCGGGCAGCTGCCCGAACTGACCGAGGACTCCTTCCCCGGCATGCTGGCGAACGTGATCGCCGGGCGGATCGCGAATCGGCTCGACCTCGGGGGCGCGAACTACACCGTCGACGCCGCCTGCGCCTCCTCGCTCGCCGCGCTCGACGTGGCCTGCAAGGAACTCGTGGCCGGCACGAGCGACGTGGTGCTCTGCGGTGGCGCCGACCTGCACAACGGGATCAACGACTACGTGCTCTTCTCCTCGGTGCACGCGTTGTCGCCGACCGGCCGCTCGCGCACCTTCGACGACTCGGCCGACGGCATCGCGCTCGGTGAGGGCGTGGCCTGCCTGGTCCTCAAGCGACTGTCCGATGCGGAACGCGACGGCGATCGGATCTACGCCGTGGTCAAGGGCGTCGGCAGTGCCAGCGACGGGCGTTCGCTCGGGCTCACCGCACCACGGCCGGAAGGACAGCGCGCCGCTTTGGAGCGCGCGTACACCTCGGCGGGCATTTCCCCGGCGTCGGTCGGACTGGTCGAGGCGCACGGCACCGGCACGGTGGTCGGCGACCGCACCGAACTGGCCACGCTGACCGCCGTGTTCCGCGAGGCGGGTGCGGAGCCGTCGAGCTGCGCGCTCGGCTCGGTGAAGTCCCAGATCGGGCACACCAAGTGCGCGGCGGGCCTGGCCGGGCTGATCAAGGCGGCGCTCGCGCTGCACACCGGGGTCAAGCCGCCGACGCTGCACCTGAGCAAGCCGAACGCGGCCTGGGAGCCGGAGACCAGCCCCTTCGAGTTCCACGCCAAGCCCAGCCCCTGGGGTTCGGCGGAGCGCATCGCCGGGGTGAGCGCGTTCGGCTTCGGCGGCACGAACTTCCACGCCGTGCTGACCGCCCACGACGACGGCCCGCCACCACGGCACACGCTGGACGCGTGGCCTGCCGAGCTGTTCCTGTTCCGCGACCCCGCCGACGCGCAGAAGCTGCTGGAGCAGGCGCGGACCGGGCAGTGGCGGCTGCGAGACCTCTCGCTGGTGGCGGCACACCGGTCGGACACGCGGACCGGCCCGATCCGGATCGCGGTGGTCGCCAGCAGCGTCGGTGAACTGATCTCGCGGTTGAGCGAATCCGCGCCGGAACCGGCGGTCGCCGGGCCGGTGGCCTTCCTGTTCCCGGGGCAGGGCAGCCAGAAGCCCGGCATGCTGGCCGAACTCTTCGTCGCCTTCCCGGAACTGCGCCGGTACCTCCACCTCGGCGAGCGCTGGCTCCGCGAGTTGTTCCCGCCCGCCGACTTCGACCGCGAGTCGGCCGCCGCGCGCAAGGCGGCGATCACCGACACCCGCGTCGCGCAGCCGGTCCTCGGCATCGCGGGACTCGCCGTCGCGGAGTTGCTCGGGCAGGCGGGCGTGCGTCCCGCGATGACCGCCGGGCACAGCTACGGCGAACTGGTCGCGCTCAGCGTGGCGGGTGCCCTCGAACCGGCGGCCCTGCTGGAGTTGTCGGCCGCGCGTGCCGAATCGATCCTGGCCGCGACCGGTGAGGACCCGGGCACGATGGCCGCGGTGTCGGCCGGTGCCGACGCGGTGGACGCCGCGCTCACCGACCTCGGCACGGTGGTGACGGCGAACCGGAATTCGCCGGAGCAGACGGTCATTTCCGGACCGACGGCCGAGGTGGAGAAAGCGATCGAACTGTTGCGGGAAGCCGGGTTGAGCGCGAAGCGCATCCCGGTCGCCTGCGCTTTCCACAGCCCGCTGGTGGCGGACGCCGGGGAACGGTTCGCGCGAGTGCTGGCCACCCACGAGATCGGCGTGCCCGAGTTGCCGGTGTGGTCGAACCGCACGGCGGCCGAGTACCCGGCCGATCCGGACGCCATCCGGGCCGGACTGGCCGCGCAGATCGGCGCCCCGGTGCGGTTCGCCGAACAGATCGAGGCGATGTACGCGGCCGGTGCCCGGGTCTTCGTCGAAGCCGGGCCGGGATCGGTGCTCACCAAGCTCACCGCGGCCGTGCTCGGCGACCGTCCACACCAGACTGTCACCTGCGACGGCGGGTTGCGCGGCTTCCTGGAGGCGCTGGCCCGGCTGGCGCTCGCCGGGGTCGATGTGACCGCGAGCCACCTGGTCGACGGCCGGGACGCGGTGAGCGCGCCACCGGCGAAGCGTCCGGGGTGGACGGTCGACGGGCAGCTGGTGCGCACCGCCGACGGCAGCATCCCGGCGGGCGCCCTGCGGCCCGCGCAGCGAGTCAAGCTCACCACGGAGGAGACCAGCGTGACCGGCCCCGACGCGCTCATCGCCGAATTCCTGCGCAGCAGCCGTGAGATGGTCGCGGCGCAACGCGACGTCCTGCTCGGCTACCTCGGCACGCGGCAGGGCGTGCCCCCGGTCGCGCTGCCCGCGCCGGTCGCCATCCTCGAACCCGTGCTGGTGGCTGCGGCACCGGCCCCTTCCGCCGCGGTGAACGTGATGCAGGCCGTGGTCGAGATCATCGGCGAACGCACCGGCTACCCCGCCGACATGATCGAACCCGACCTCGACCTCGAAGCCGACCTCAGCGTCGACTCCATCAAACGCGCCGAAATCGCCGGAGAACTCGCGGTCCGGCTCGGCCTCACCTCAGGCTCCGACGAAGAACTCGAAGAACTGTCAAAGGCGCGTACGGCAGCCGCGATCGCCGAACTGCTCGAAGCCAAGCTCTCCAGCAGCACACCGGCACCGGCACCGGTAGCCACGGTCGACGTCATGCGAGCCGTCATCGAGATCATCGGCGAACGCACCGGCTACCCCGCCGACATGATCGAACCCGACCTGGACCTCGAAGCCGACCTGAGCGTCGACTCCATCAAACGCGCCGAGATCGCCGGTGAACTGGCCACGCGCCTCGGACTCAGCGCCGATTCCGACGAGGAACTCGAGGAGCTGTCGAAGGCACGCAGCGCGGCCGCGATTGCCAACCTGCTCAGGGCCAAGCTTTCCGGCGACGAACCGGCTCCGGCGGGCATCGCGCCCAAGCGGTACGAACTCGTGCCCGCCGCACTGACCGGCACCCCGGCCGCGCCGGAACTGCTGGCGGGCAGAACCTTCCGCGTACTCGGCGGCGGCGACCACGCCGATCGGCTGACCGCCCTGCTCACCGGACACGGCGCCCGATCCGGCTCCGCCGTGGACACTGTGGCCACTGTGGACATCGTGGTGCACCTCGACGGGTTCACCGGCACGGATCCGCTCTTCCCCGAGGCCTTCGCCACCTTCCGCGCGGAACTGGCTGGCCGCCCGGGCACGCTGATCGCTGCCGTGCCCGCCGGACTGACCGAACGCACCGACGGTCTGCGCGGTTTCTTCCGCACCCTCGCCCGTGAATATCCCGACACCACGGTCCGGCTGGTCGAGATCGACGGCGAGGACCCGGCCGAAGCCGTCCTGGACGAACTGCTGACCGGCGAAGGCGCTCCGGTCGTCCTGCGCTCCCCCGGCTCCCGGCAGGCGCTGGAACTGGTGGAAAAGCCGCTGGGCCTGCTCGGCACCACGGGCGCCGGGCCCGCCGGGGATGGCGCGGCCGAGGCCGCCGCGCTGGGGCTGGACTCCGATTCCGTGGTGCTGCTGGTCGGCGGTGGCCGGGGCATCACCGCGCACTTCGCCGAGACGCTGGCCGCCGCGAGCCGCTGCCGCATCGAACTCGTCGGGCGCACGACGCCGCCCACCGGGCCGGAGGATCCGGCGACCGCGTCGGCCACCACGCTCGCCGAACTGCGGTCCGCGCTCGCCGCGCCCGGGCTCACGCTGCCCGAGGTCGACCGCACGGCGAACCGCATCCTCGCCCAGCGCGAAGTCGCGGCCACGCTGGCGAAGCTCGCCGAACTGGGCTGCCAGGCCCGCTACCACGCGCTCGACGTCCGGGACGCCGAAGCCGTGCACCGGCTGGTCAAGGAGGTCCACACCGAGCACGGCAGGCTCGACGGCCTGGTCTACGCGGCCGGGGTGATCGAGGACAAGTTGCTGGCCGAGAAGGACCCGGAGTCCTTCCGCCGGGTTTTCGACACCAAAGTGGACGGTGCGCGGGCGCTGCTGGCCGCCGGCGCCGAACTGCCGGTGGCGCCGCGGTTCGCGGTGTTGTTCGGCAGCATCGCGGCGGTGCTCGGCAACCGCGGCCAGTGCGACTACGCCGCGGCGAACGACGCGCTCGAAGCACTCGGCCGCCGCTGGTCCACCGCCGAACGCCGGGCGCTGACCGTCCACTGGGGACCGTGGGCACCCGGCGGCACGCACGGTGGCATGGTCACGCCCGAGCTGATGCGCTCCTACCAGCGGCGCGGGGTGGAGCTGATCGACCAGGAGGAAGGCGCGCTCGCACTCCTGCGCGAACTGGCCTGGGGCGAGGACTCCGCGCGGTCCGTGGTCTACAGCGCGTCGGAGTGGTGAGCGTCGTGACGCCCGTGGCCATCGTCGGCATGTCGGTACTGCTGCCCGGCGCGCCGGACCTGGCGACCTACTGGCGCAACATCACCGGCGGCGTGGACGCGATCAGCGAGGTGCCGGAGGGCCGCTGGGAAGCCGATGGCGAGGTCTACTGCCGTCGCGGCGGCTTCGTCTCCGGTGCCGAGATCGACGTGACCAGCTTCGGCATCATGCCGAACTCCGTGCCGGGCACCGAACCCGACCAGCTGATCGCGCTGCGGGTCGCCGCCGAAGCGCTCGCCGACGCGGGCGGCCGGTTGCCGGATCCGCAGCGCGCCGGGGTGATCCTCGGCCGCGGTGGCTACCTCACGCCCGGCCTCGTCCGGCTCGACCAGCGCGTGCGCACGGCCACCCAGCTGACCAGGACGCTGACCGAACTGCTGCCGGACCTCGGCGCCGACCAGCTGGACCGCGTGCGCTCGGCGTTCACCGACGCGCTCGGGCCGCACTCCCCCGAGTCGGCGATCGGCCTGGTGCCGAACCTGGCCGCGTCCCGGGTGGCGAACCGGCTCGACCTGCGTGGCCCGGCGTACACGGTGGACGCCGCGTGCGCGTCCTCGCTGATCGCCGTGGACCACGCGGTGCGCGAGCTGGCGAGCGGCCGCTGCGACCTGATGCTCGCGGGCGGTGTGCACCACTGCCACGACATCACCCTGTGGAGCGTGTTCTCCCAGCTCAAGGCGCTTTCGCCGACCGAGCGCATCCGGCCGTTCCACCGCGACGCCGACGGCATCCTGATCGGCGAAGGCACCGGCGTGGTCGTGCTCAAGCGGCTCGCGGACGCCGAACGCGACGGCGACCGGATCTACGCGGTCGTCCGCGGCACCGGCGTGGCGAGCGACGGGCGCACCGCCAGCCTGGTCAACCCGGACTCCGGCGGGCAGGTCACCGCCGTGCGGGCGGCGTGGCAAGCCGCCGATCTCGACCCGGCGTCGATCGGCCTGCTGGAAGCCCACGGCACCGCCACCCCGGCCGGGGACGGCGCCGAACTGGCCACGCTCGCCGAGGTGTTCGGCCCGGCCGACGGCCCGCGCGCGGTGATCGGCTCGGTGAAGTCGATGATCGGGCACACCATGCCCGCCGCCGGGGTCGCCGGGCTGGTCAAGGCGGCGCTCGCGGTCTACCACGGCGTGCTGCCGCCGACCCTGCACTGCGACGACCCGCACCCCGGCCTCGCCGGCACCCGCTTCCGGACCACCGGGACCACCGAGGAGTGGCCGGGTCACCGGCTCGCGGGCGTGAACGCGTTCGGCTTCGGCGGCATCAACGCCCACGTCGTGCTCGAACAAGCCGCCCGGCCCGCGCCCGTGGTCGAAGTCCGCGAGCCGGAACGGACGCTGCGCCTGGCCGCGTCCACTGTGGATGAACTGGCTCGGCTGCTGGACAGCGAACCGGAGACCGGCGGCACCGGCCCGGTCCGGCTGGGCATGGCCGATCCGACCCCGAAACGACTGGCCACGGCCAGGAAAGCGGTCGCCAGGGGCAAACCCTGGCGCGGGCGCAACGACATCTGGTTCACGCCGGAACCGCTGTTGTCCTCCGGCGGCAAGCTCGCCTTCGTCTTCCCCGGCTTGGAAGCCGAGTTCGACCCCCACGTCACCGACGTGGCGAAGCACTTCGGCCTGCCGTGGTCGGCACCGGACGTGTCGGTGCTCGGCAGTCACGGCGCCGGGGTCTTCCAGCTGGGCAGGCTGCTGGATTCGGCGTTGCGGCGGATGGGCGTGGTCCCGGACGCGGTGGCCGGGCACAGCGTCGGCGAGTGGACGGCGATGGCCTGCGGTGGCATCTACGACCAGTCCGCTGTGGACGACTTCCTGGGTTCCTTCGACCCGGCCGGGTTGCAGGTGCCGGGCCTCGCGTTCGCGGTGATCGGCACGTCGGCCGGCCGGGTCACCAAGGTGCTGCCGCCGGAAGTCGTGCTGTCCCACGACAACGCGCCCAAGCAGGCGATGGTCTGCGGCCCGGCCGGACCGGTGGGCGAGCTGGTGGCGACCATGCGCGCGGCCGGGGTGATCAGCCAGGTGCTGCCGTTCCGCTCGGGCTTCCACACGCCGATGCTGGAGCCGTACCTCGGCCCGATCCGGGCCGCGGCCGACCGGTTCGAGCTGCACCGGCCGGAGGTGCCCGTCTGGTCGGCGACCACCGCCTCGGAGTTCCCCGAAGCGGACGACGAGGTGCGGGAGTTGTTCCTGCGGCACCTCCTGGAACCGGTGCGGTTCCGGCCGATGATCGAAGCCATGCACGCGGCCGGGTTCCGCGCGTTCGTGCAGCTCGGCGCCGGACAGGTCGGCTCGCTGATCGGCGACACGCTGGCCGGGACCGAGCACCTGGTCGTCGCGGCGAACTCGGCCAAGCGCCCCGGGCTCGCGCAGTTGCGCCGGGTCGCGCTGGCGTTGTGGGTCGAAGGCGCACGTCCTGACCTCCTGGAGCGCCGGCCCGGGGTCCCGATCAACCTGGACACCCCGCCGGTGCGCCTCGGCGGCTCGGTGCGGCTCGACCTCGGCCACCGGTCCGAGCCGGACACACTGGCCGCGCTGAACCACCCCATCGCCACCGAACTCTCCGCGCTGATGCGGGAAACCGCGAACACCGCCGCCGAACTGCTGGCCGCGACCGCACCACCCACCCTGCGTGTCTCGGTGGCCGAGATGCCCTACCTGGTCGACCACTGCTTCTTCCGGCAGCGGGACGACTGGCCGGAGCTGGAGGACCGCTGGCCGATCGTGCCTGCCACCACGGTGATCCAGCACCTGATCGAGTTCGCCGAGCGTGCCGTGCCCGGCACCAGGGCGATCGCGGTGCACGACGTCCGCCTGTCGCGCTGGCTCGCCGCCATCCCGGCCGCCGAGATCCCGGTGTCGGTCAAGGTCACCGCGCCGGGTCAGGTGGCGGTGGAACTCACCGGATACGCCCGTGCCGTGGTCGAACTGGCCACCGCGTACCCGACGCCGGGCGCGCTGTGGCAGCCGGGGCCCGAAGGCGCGCCGCACATGACCGCGGCCCAGTTGTACGACGAGAACTGGATGTTCCACGGCCCGCGGTTCCAAGGGGTCTTGGAGCTGACCGCGATCGGGCCGAACCACGTACGCGGTGTGCTCACCACCCCGCCCGCGCCCGGGGCGCTGCTGGACAACGTGGGTCAGCTGCTGGGGTACTGGATCATCACGCACCACCCGGAACGGGACGTGGTGTTCCCGGTGCACATGCGGCAGATCCGGTTCTTCGGCCCGCACCCCGCCCCCGGCGAGCGGCTCGACTGCCTCATCCGGATCACCGGGCTGACCGAGTCCACTTTGGACGCCGACGTGCAGCTCTCGGCCGGTGGCCGGGTGTGGGCGGAGATCGCCGGCTGGCGCGACCGCCGGTTCGACAGCACCCCGCACACCAGGGCGGCGGACCGCTTCCCCAGCCGCAACACGCTTTCCGTGCCCGACGAGGGTGGCTGGGTGGTGCTGCGCGAGCAGTGGCCGGACCTGGCCTCCCGTGAGCTGATCATGCGCAACCACCTCGGCAAGGCCGAACGCGCGGACTACGAGCAGGTGCCGCCGCGCGAGAAGCGCCAGTGGCTGCTGAAGCGGATCGCGATCAAGGACGCCGTGCGGTGGTGGCTCTGGGGCCGTGGCGAGGGCGAGCTGTTCCCCGCCGAAATCCAGGTCACCGGCGAAAACACGATCACCGGGGCACACGGGCGGGTGCTGCCGCCGATCACCGTCGCCGCGGCCTGCCACGGCACCACGGCGGTCGCCATGGTCGACCCCGGTGGCACCGCGCTGGACCGGATCGCCGCGCAGGCGGCGGAGGAAGGAGTGGGGGTATGAGCGAAGAGCGCATCCTCGCCGAGATCACCGAGATGATCGAGGTGGTGCTGGCCGAGTACGGCACCGGGGACGTGGAGATCGGCATGGACACCCGGTTCACCGACGACCTCGAGATGGAGAGCATCGACCTGGTCGCACTGGCCGGGCAACTGGAGGAACACTACGGCGGGCGGGTCAACTTCGCCGAGTTCATCGCGGACCTGGAGCTGGACGAGATCATCGGGCTGACCGTGGGCGCGCTGGTGGCGCACGTGTCGGGTTCGCTGGTGGGGGCGGCCCGGTGAAGCTGACCGCCAACGGCATCGGCGTGCACGTCCAGCGCCTCGGCCGCGACCGCGCGCCGGTGGTGTTCCTGCACGGCCTCGGCACCGACAGCCTGGCCAGCTACTACTTCACCCTCGGCCCGGCGTTCGCCGCGGCCGGGCACGACGTGGTGATGTACGACCTGCGCGGGCACGGCCGCAGCGAGCGCCCGCCGAGCGGATACCGGCTGGAGACCTTCGTGGACGACCTCGCCGCGCTGCTCGGCGAGCTGGCCGTGACCGCGCCCGTGCACCTGGTCGGCAACTCCTTCGGCGGCACCATCGCCTTCGGTTTCGCCGCGCGGCTGCCGCACCGGGTGGCCTCGGTGACGATGATCGAGTCGGAGCCCGCCACCGCGGCCTGGGCGGCGAAGATGGCGGCGAACCTCGGCCGGGCGCGTGCCCAGCTGGCCGAGGAAGCGGCCTTCGAGTGGATCACCGCGAACCACGGCGCCCACACCAGCAGGCTGGCGCGGTCGGCCGGGCGGATGCTGCGGTCGAGCACGCTCGCCGACGACATCCCGGCCAGCGCGGTACTCAGCGCCGAACAGATCGGTGCCGTGACGACCCCGGTGCTGGCGATCTACGGCGCCGAATCGGACCTGGCTCCGCAGGCGCCGGTGCTCGAGGACCTGCTGCCGGTCTGCCGCACCGTGGTGGTGCCCGGGCAGCAGCACTCGGTGCTGGTCGAACGCACCGAACTGACCAGGGATCTGGTGCTCGGCTGGGTGCGCGAGCACTCGCTGGTGGACGCCGGATGAGCCGGTTCCTGCTGGTGGTGCCGCCGTTCGTGGGGCACGTCAACCCGGTCGTCGGGGTGGCCGCCGAGCTGACCCGGCGCGGGCACGAGGTGGCGTGGGCCGGGCACGCCGAGCTGATCACCCGGCTCGCCGGGGCCGTCCGCACCTACGACTGCGCGCTGCCCGCCGTCACCCCGCGACCGCCCGGACTGCGTGGGGCCGCGGCGCTGAAGTTCCTGTGGGAAGAGGGTTTCCTGCCGCTGGCCGCGGCGATGGCACCGGGCGTGGAAGCGGCGATCGAGGATTTCCGGCCGGACGCGCTGCTGGTCGACCAGCAGGCCGTGGCCGGTGGGCTCATCGCCGAACGACTCGGGCTGCCGTGGCTGACCTCGGCGACCACCTCCGCCGAACTGACCGATCCGCTCGCGTCGATGCCCAAGGTGCGGGACTGGGTGCTCGACCGGCTCGCCGGGCTGCGTACCTCGATCGGTGACCCGGGCGGGATCGCCGATCCGCGCTTCTCCCCGCACGGCGTGGTGGCCTTCACCACCGCCGAGCTGGCCGGTGAAATGCGCGGCGTGCGCTTCGTCGGGCCCTCCATCGGCGATCGCGAATCCACAGTGGACTTCCCGTGGGAGTGGCTGGACCACCGCCCGACCGTGCTGGTCACCCTCGGCACGGCCAACGTCGACGCCGGTACGCGCTTCCTCGCCGAGTGCGCCGCCACCGGGGTGCGGGCCGTGCTCGCCGACCCGGCCGGGGCGATCCCCTCGTCGGACACCGTGCTGTCGCGGCCGTACCTGCCGCAGCTGGCGCTGCTGCCGAAGATGGACGCGGTCGTCTGCCACGGCGGGCACAACACCGTCTGCGAAACCCTGTGGCACGACCTGCCGCTGGTGGTCGCGCCGATCCGGGACGACCAGCCGGTGATCGCCGAGCAGGTGGCCGAAGCCGGCGCCGGCGTCCGGGTGCGGTTCACCAAGGCGACGGCCGAGCACCTGCGGATCGCGATCAGCACCGTGCTCGACCCCGGCAGCGGGATGCGGGCGAACGCGGCGCGGATCGGCCGGTCCTTCCGCGCGGCCGGTGGCGCCGCCGCCGCGGCCACCGAACTGGAATCCTTGACCATGGCGGGAGTGCGCGCATGACCGAGATCGACCGGCTGCGACCGGGGTACCAGGCAGAGCTCGCCGACGGGCTCGACCGGTTCTTCGAACCCCGCGCCGAACGGTGCCCGTGGTGCTCGTCGGACCGGCTGGCCGTCCGGTTGCGCACCCGCGACTTCCTCCAGCACAAACCCGGCCGGTTCACCCTCGAACAGTGCCTGGACTGCGAGCACATCTTCCAGAACCCGCGGCTGAACCCGGCCGGGCTGGAGTTCTACTACCGCGACTTCTACGACGGCCTCGGCGAAAAGCAGCTCGCCGGGCAGTTCGAAGGCCGCGAGAAGACCTACCTCGGGCGGGCGCAGGCGGTCTCCGGGCTGGTTCAGCCGGCCACCTGGCTCGATGTCGGCACCGGGCACGGCCACTTCTGCGAATCCGCCCGCGCGGTCTTCCCGGACACCCGGTTCGACGGGCTCGACCTCAGCGAAGGCGTGAAGCTGGCGGAGGAACACGGGCGGGTGTCCACCGGCTACCGCGGGCTGTTCGCCGAACTGGCCGACGAGCTGGCAGGCACCTACGACGTGGTCAGCATGTACCACTACCTGGAGCACAGCACCGCGCCGCAGGCCGAACTCGACGCCGCGCACCGGGTGCTGCGGCCCGGCGGTCACCTGGTGATCGAGGTGCCGGACCCGGAAAGCCGGTACGCCCGGCTGCTCGGCCGCCGCTGGCTGCCGTGGCTCCAGCCGCAGCACCTGCACTTCGTGCCGCTGGCGAACCTGCGGCAGCGGCTCGAATCGCAGGGCTTCACCGTGGTGCTCGAACAACGCGCCGAAGCACACGACCCGATCGACCTGGTGGCCGCCGCGTGGCTCACGCTCGACGACCTCGCCCCGCGCGAGGACGCCCCCTGGCACCCGCGTCCACCCGGGCGGGCACGCCGGTTCGCGCGTGGTGCTGTGCTGTTGACCGGTGCGCTCGGCGTGGTGCTGGCCGCGCTCGCGGACCGGGTGGTGCGCCCGTTCGCCGGTCGCGCCCGGCTGTCCAACGCCTATCGGATCGTCGCGCGCAAGGCTTCCTGATCGCGCTGACCGCGCTGGCCGCGCTCGCCGATGGCCAGCGCGGCCAGCCGGATCAGCGGGTGCATGCGGTAGCTGAAGTAGCCGGTGCCCGGTTGCGGGCGGTTCTCCTCGACCTCGACGAGCTGCGCTTCGACCAGCTGCTCCAGCCGTGACTCCGCCAGCCGCTCGCCGATCAGGCAGGCGCGGGCGAACTCCGGCACCGAGACCGCCGGGGCGAACAGGCCGGCGAACCGCTGGAAGGCGTCCGACTGGTCGGCGTCGAGCAGCGACGAGGTCCGCTCGACGCTGGCGAGCAGGTCGAGGCGGCCGGCGGACAGCTCACCGAGCCGCTCCGCCGGCGCGCGCAGGCGGTGCACCACCCGCGAGATCGACCAGTGCGGCCGCAGCGCGAGCCGCGTCGCCGCGCCGATCAGCGCCGCGGGCAGGCCGCCGCACAACTCGGCCAGCTCGGCGGCGGCGCCGGGCTCCCGCTCCACCTGCGTGCCGATCGTCGACCCCAGCAACCGCACGGAATCCTCGCCGGACAGCGGCCGCAGGGCCACCGGCACCCCGGCCGGGTCGGCGATGCGGCGGCGGCAACCGGCGAGCACCGCGCTGCCCTCACCGCCGGGCAGCAGCAGGTCCAGCTGCTCGGCGCCGGCCACGTTGTCCAGCACGACCAGCATGCGGTGCCGGGCGGTCCAGCTGCGGAAGAGGTCGGCGCGTTCCTGTTCGCTCGCGGGCAGCCAGCAGTCGGGGCCGCGGATCGCGCGCAGGAAACCGGCCAGGACCTCGCCGGGTGACCCGTGGGCCAGCAGGTCCGCGTACACCTGACCGTCCGGAAAGGACTCGCGCACCTGGTTCGCCACGTGGGCGCAGAGGGTGGAGGTGCCGACCCCCGGCCCACCGGCCACGGTGACCACGGTCAGCTTCGAGGCACCGCGCAGTTCTCCGATGATCCGCTCGCACTCCGCGTCACGGCCGACGACGTCCACCGGATCGGGCAGCAGCTGGGCGGGCGGGTGCCACCACGACCTGGCCCGCCGCACCGAGCCGGTGCCGGGCGGCTGGTCCTGCTTGACCTCGCCGTCGAGCAGTTCCTGGTGCAACCGGCGGGTCGACGCGCTCGGCTCCAGGCCCAGCTGGTCGATGAGGCTCACGCGCAGCCGCTGGAACACGCTCAGCGCCTCCGAGCGCATGCCCGAGCGGTGCAGCGCCAGCATCAGCTTCGCGTGCAGGCCTTCGTGGGTCGGGTACTCCTGCACCAGCACCCGCAGCTCGCCGATCAGTTCGAGGTGGCGGCCCAGCACCAGGTCGACCTCGATGCGCTGTTCCAGCACGGCCGCGCGTTCCTGCCGCAGGCGGGTCACGTGCGGGGCGAGCACCTCGCCGGGGTCGAGGTCGCAGAGCGGGCCACCACGCCACTCCTCCAGCGCGCCGCGGAAGGCGGCCGAAGCCTCTTCGAGCCGTCCGGCGTCGAGTTCGCCGCGGCCGGAGCGGGCCAGCTCGGTGAAGCGCGCGATGTCGAGCGCGTGCTCCGGGAGGTTCAGCGCGTAGCCGACGCGGGGGCGGTGCACCACGGTCCCGCTCGCGGAGCGGGGCTCACCGGCCAGCATGCGGCGGATGTTGGAGACGTAGACCTGGAGCGTGGTGCTGGCCTTGGGCGGCGGGCTGGTGCCCCAGAGTTCGGTGCGGAGCTGCTCGGTGCGGACCACCTTGTTCCAGTTGACCGCGAGGAGTGCGAGCAACTGGCGCACCTTCGGCTGCGAAGGCGTGACCACCAGGCCATCACGCACGACCTCGAGCTCCCCGAGGACACGCACGCCGACAGTCATTCACCCACCCCGAATCAGCGGTCCGAAGATCCGACAACCCCGCGGCACCGTCGGTGCGGGTGACGACAACCGGCCGTCCGGCTGTCATCCCTGAGTATTACGCCGGATCGGGGCCGCGTCCATCAAAATCACCACGGAACGCACACTAGTGAATACTTGATCGCGGGCAATTTTCCCACCATCAGGGAACGTGACAACCCATCCGGCTCACGTGAACACACGTGAGCCGATCGGCCCAACTACCGCGAACGGGTGAGCCGGGCAGCGCGTGTGGCAGCTTCACGAGCGCCCGCTTTCGACCACGCCCAGCGAGCCCCGCCGCCCTCCGACATGAATGCAGTGCACCCGGGAGGTCGCGCCGACGCCCGGACCGGACGCGGATCGCGGCCCCCCAGGCCGCGAGCCGTGTGCGGTCCGGGCGTCGGCTCAAAAGCGACCTCCCGGCCTCGGCTCCGCCGAGGCAGAAAACACAAACCCCGGGACCCAAAGCGGGTCCCGGGGTTCTGTGATGGTTCAGGCGTTGCTCACGCGCCGCCGGAGAGCTTCTCGCGGAGCGCCGCGAGCTGCTCGTCGGAGGCGAGGGTGCCGCCGGTGCTCTTCGAGCCGGAGTCGGCCGGAGCGGAGGTGTAGCTCTGCTCGCCACCGCTGCTGCTCGAGGGGTCGACCCCGGTCGCCGCGTTGGCGGCGGCTTCGGCGTCCTGCTCGGCGGCCTTGGCGATCTGCTTCATGTGGGCCTCGTAGCGGGTGTGGGCCTCGGCGTACTGCCGCTCCCACTCCTCGCGCTGCTTGTCGAAGCCTTCCTGCCACTCCTGGGTGTCCGGGTCGAAGCCCTCGGGGTAGATGTAGTTCCCCTGGTCGTCGTACTCGGCCGCCATGCCGTACTGCGTCGGGTCGAACTCGGACTCGGTGGTGAAGCCCTCGTTGGCCTGCTTCAGCGACAGCGAGATGCGACGCCGCTCGAGGTCGATGTCGATGACCTTGACCATCACGTCGCCGTTGACCTGCACGACCTGCTCCGGGATCTCCACGTGGCGCTCGGCCAGCTCGGAGATGTGCACCAGGCCCTCGATGCCCTCCTCGACGCGCACGAACGCACCGAACGGGACGAGCTTGGTGACCTTGCCCGGCACGATCTGGCCGATCGCGTGGGTGCGGGCGAACTGGCGCCACGGGTCTTCCTGGGTGGCCTTCAGCGACAGGGACACGCGCTCGCGGTCCATGTCCACGTCGAGCACCTCGACGGTGACCTCCTGGCCCACCTCGACGACCTCGCTCGGGTGGTCGATGTGCTTCCAGGACAGCTCGGAGACGTGCACCAGGCCGTCGACGCCACCCAGGTCCACGAAGGCACCGAAGTTGACGATGGAGGACACGACACCCTTGCGGACCTGGCCCTTGGCGAGGGCGTTGAGGAACTCGCTGCGCACCTCGGACTGGGTCTGCTCCAGGTAGGCGCGGCGGGACAGGACCACGTTGTTGCGGTTCTTGTCCAGCTCGATGATCTTCGCCTCGAGCTCGCGGCCGACGTAGGGCTGCAGGTCGCGTACGCGGCGCATCTCGACCAGCGACGCGGGCAGGAAGCCGCGCAGGCCGATGTCCAGGATCAGGCCGCCCTTGACCACCTCGATGACGGTGCCCTTGACCGGCTCGTCCTTCTCCTTGAGCTCCTCGATGGTGCCCCAGGCGCGCTCGTACTGCGCGCGCTTCTTGGAGAGGATGAGGCGGCCTTCCTTGTCCTCCTTCTGGAGAACGAGGGCCTCGACCTCGTCGCCGACGGTGACCACCTCGGCCGGGTCGACATCGTGCTTGATGGACAGCTCACGCGAGGGGATGACGCCCTCGGTCTTGTACCCGATGTCGAGCAGCACTTCGTCGCGATCGACCTTGACGATGGTGCCTTCGACGATGTCGCCATCGTTGAAGTACTTGATCGTCTTGTCGATGGCGGCGAGGAAGTCTTCCTCCGACCCGATGTCGTTGATGGCGACTTGCTGCGGGGTGGACGCAGTCGGGGCGGTGGCGGTGTCGATGGTCATTAGGCGGGTTGCTCCGGTAACGGCTTGGGGATAGTAGGTTTGCTGTTTGCGCGCGCACCGGGCTGCCGGACGAACGATTCTGCGGCGTTCCCGAAGAAGATCGGGCACGTGCAGCACCGACGGCGGTGCGCGACCCGGACCCCAGCTGCACGCCGGAGGGAGAGGTAGCGCGAACCCACTGCGCTAGTGAGTAGCGTACGCGGCCCACCGGGCGCGGCACAAACAGGGTCCACACACGTCGTCGGCTATGGCGCTTGGGGGAGGATGGGCCGGTGAACTCCCCGCCGGCTGATCGTCACGAACGCGCCGAAGAACGCCTCGGCACCGCCGCCGTCGCCTACCGCGAGGTGGGCTCCTCGGAGGCCGCCGCGGCCAACCTGGCCTGGTGGGACGCCGACGCCGACCAGTACCTCGAAACCCACGGCGAGTTCCTCGGCGAGGCCGATTTCCTCTGGTGCCCCGAGGGACTGCGCGAGGCCGACCTCGGCCTGCTCGGCGACGTGGCGGGCCGCCGCGTGCTCGAGGTCGGCTGCGGTTCGGCGCCGTGCGCCCGCTGGCTGACCGCGCAGGGCGCGCGCACCGTCGCGCTCGACCTGTCCGCCGGCATGCTGCGCCACGCCCGCGAAGCCGCCGCCCGCACCGGCATCGAGGTGCCGCTGGTCCAGGCCAACGCGGAGTTCCTGCCGCTGGCCGGTGACACCTTCGACGCGGCCTGCTCGGCGTTCGGCGCGCTGCCCTTCGTGCCGTCGGTCGAGGCGGTCTTCGCCGAGGTGCACCGGGTGCTGCGGCCGGGCGCGCCCTGGGTGTTCGCGGTCACCCACCCGATGCGGTGGATCTTCCCGGACGACCCCGGGCCCGCCGGGCTGACCGCCACCCAGCCGTACTTCGACCGCACCCCGTACGTCGAAGTGGACGGCGAGGGCTCGGCGACCTATGTGGAGTACCACCGCACGCTGGGCGACTACATCCGCGCGCTGTCCGGCGCCGGGCTGGAGCTGCTCGACCTGATCGAACCCGAGTGGCCCGCGGGGCACACCCGCGTCTGGGGCCAGTGGAGCCCGTTGCGCGGCAAGCTCTTCCCCGGCACCGCGATCTTCCGGACGCGGAAGCCGGGGTGAGTTTCGCCGGGCTGGACCCGCTGCTGCCGGAGCCGGGCGCCCCGGCGGGCGAGCGCGTCCACGCCCGGGTGCCGGAGGACGGCCGGGAGGTCACCGCGGTCCTCTACCGGGCCAAGCTCCCGGCCGGCACCGTGGAGCGGCTGTTCTCCCCCGCCCGGACCTGGGAGATCACCCCGCTGCTCGACGCCGGGGACGCGGCGGGCCTGCGGGCCCTGCTGCCCGCGGTCCGGATCCGGCTGCTGACCGAGCGGCCCGGCCCTGACTCGGCGTGCGTGCTGGCCTGGCCCAGCCTGGACGCGCCGGTGGTCCGGCCGCTGCTGCGGCACGGTTTCCTGCCCCGCACCGCGCTCGGCGTGCGCACCGGCCCGGCACCGCCGGTCCCGCACCGCCCGCCAGGCCTCGTCGTGCGCCCCGCGAGCGCGGGTGATCTGGAGGAACTGCTCGCGCTGGAGGTCGCCGAGCTGCGCTACGCCTCGCTGGTCGGCACCGCGACCGTGCTGGACAACGCCGAAGCCCTGCTCGAACCGGGGTTGCGCCGCATGCTGGTCGAGGGCCGCGTCTGGCTCGCCGAGGCGGATGGGCTGGCCGTGGGCATGGTGAGCACCCGCTGCTTGTTCCCCGAAGCCGGTGGGGCGCTGGCGGACAGGCTGCCCGGCGGGCGCTGGGGCCACATCTCCACCGCGTCGGTGGCCGAGCACGCCCGCGGCACCGGGGTCGGCCGGGCGCTGCTCGACGTGGCGCACCGGGAGCTGCTGCGGTCCGGCGTGCGAGGCACCTTCCTCTTCTACAACCCGTGCAACCCGCTCTCCCCGGTGTTCTGGCACCGGCAGGGTTATCGTCCTTTGTGGACCATCTGGGACGTGACTCCGGCCGGAGAGATGAGGGCATGACCGAACTGCGCGCGGTGACCGCGGACGGCGAGCGGGTGTCCGCCGTCCTGCACCGGGAACGCCACGAACCCGGCGCGGTGGAGCTGCTGGTGTCGGCCGCCGAGGTGTGGCGGCTGTTCCCGGAGATCGGCGCCACGGGGACCGCGGGCATGGACGTGCTGCTGCGGGCGCTGCGGGCCGAGCTGGACCGCGAGCCGCCCGGCGAGGACTCGGCGTGCGTGGTGACCTGGCCGAGCCGGGACGCCGAGGCCATCCGCGCCTTCCTGGACCACGGGCTCGCCCCGATGACCGCGCTGGCGGTGCGCACCGCCCCGCCGGAACCGGTCGCCGAGCTCCCCGGCGTGACGATCCGCCGGGCGCGGCCGGCGGACTTCGACGCCGCGCTCGACCTGGCGCTGGAGATCTTCGACTACTCCACCCTGGTCGCGCTGCCGCGGCGCGAAGAGACCGCCGAGATGCTCGCGCCGAGCCTGCGCCGCAAGCTGGACCAGGGCACCGCCCCGGTCTGGGTGGCCGAGGTCGACGGCGTCGTGGCCGGGCTCGCCGACTGCTCGTGGGTGGACGTCACCGCGGACTCCGTGGCCGCCGAACTGCTGCCACCGGGCAGCTGGGGCTACCTGAACAACGTCGGCACGGCACGCGAGCTGCGCGGCCGCGGCATCGGCAGGGCGCTGGCCGGCACGGCGCACGAGTACTTCCACGAACGCGGCGCCACGGGCACCTACCTCTACTACAACCCGCCCAACCCGCTGTCGTCGGTGTTCTGGCACCGGCAGGGCTACCGCCCGCTCCGGACGATCTGGGAGGTTCGTCCGGCTTCGCTGTTGCGGTAGTCACCCGACCGGGGCGTTCCGGCTGCTTCGGCTTGCCCGCTCCCAGCTCTGGACCTACTTTTGAACTGACCAGTCAGTTCAAATACCGGGAGCCCCCGTGCAGGTTCACGCCGATCGCGTGTCCGTCACCGGACCGCACGGCACCTTGTTGCCGCCCACCTCGTTGACCGTCGCCGCCGGGCAGCTGGCGGTGCTGCACGGCGAGCCGGGTGCCGGGCTGACCGCGTTCGGGCTGGCACTGGCCGGGCGGCTGAAGCCGGCCACCGGCACGGTCACCGGCGGGAAGCTGCGCGAGGTCTCGTCGGTGGTCGACGCACCCGGCGTCAGTGAGCCGGACGGCGCGCTGAGCCTGGGCGTGGTCGTCGGCGAGGAGCTCGCGCTGGCCCGCCGTCCATCGTCCAAATCGGACGTCCGGCGGTGGCTGGCGGCGAACGACGCCGGCCCGTTCGCCGACACCCGCTTCGAAAACCTCGAACCCACGCTGCGCACCCGCCTGCTCACCGCGCTCGCCGCGAGCCGCGAAGGCGTCGAACTGCTCGTCCTGGACACACCCGATCGGCACACCAGCGACGTCGGCAGCTGGTCGGCGCTCGCCCGCGAACACGCCGAACGCGGCCTCGCGGTGATCGTGCTGAGCGCGACCACGCCGATCTCGGCCCTGCCGTTCCCGCCCGCGCGGGCCGGTGAGCTGGAGCAGCCCGAGCCGGAGCAGTGCGCGCCGCTGCCGGAACCGGAAGAAGACGAAGGAGAACACCAGTGAGCAGCGTCCGGATCGCCCTCAACGAACTGCGGAGGCTGACCGCCGGGAAGCTGCCCAAGCTGGCGGTGCTGGCCCTGGTGCTGGTCCCGCTGCTCTACGCCTCCTTCTACCTGTACGCGAACTACGACCCGTACGGCAGGCTGAACAAACTGCCCGCCGCGGTGGTCTCGGCCGACACCGGCGCGACCGACAGCGAAGGCACCCAGCGCAACGTGGGCCGTGAGGTGACCGACGAGCTGGTCGGCTCCGGCACCTTCCAGTGGCACGAGGTCTCCGCGGAGGAAGCGCAGGCCGGGGTGCGCGACGACCGGTACTCCTTCGCCATCACCATCCCCCGCGAGTTCTCCACCGCGCTGCTGTCCACCGGCAACTTCCAGCCGCAGCAGGCGACGATCACGCTGACCACCAACGACGCGAACAACTACCTGTCCGGCACGATCGCCGACCAGGTCGCCGAGCAGGTGCGCGCGACGATCGCGGAGAAGGTGGGCAGCGAGGCGGCGGGCCGGTTCCTGGTCGGCTTCTCCACCATCTACGGCAAGATCGAGGAGGCCTCGCGCGGGGCGAACCAGCTCGCCGACGGCGCCGGGCAGCTGGTCACCGGGCAGCAGCAACTCGCGGACGGCGCGAGCCAGCTCTCCACCGGCAGCACGCAGCTCTCGACCGGGCTCACCACGCTGCGCGAAAGCACCGCGCAACTGCCGTCGAAGTCGCAGCAGCTCGCCGACGGCGCGAGCCAGGTCGCCGCGGGCAACGCGAAGGTCGCCTCCGCCGCGCAGGTGGCCGCGGGCGCGTCGAGCGATCTCCAGACTTCGCTGGACAACGCGAACGGCAAGCTGGCGCAGTCGCTGCGCGACGGCGGGCTGAGCGAGGACGAGGTGCAGCACGCGCTGAGCGTGCTCGGCCAGTTGCGCCAGCCGGTCGACGACGCGAACTCCAAGATCCAGCAGGCGAACAGCGACCTGAGCAAGCTCGCCGACGGCGCCCGGCAGGTCTCCGAGGGCGCGGCCCAGCTCGCCGCCTCGGCGCCCACGCTGGTCAACGGCATCGGCAAGGCCGCGGACGGCGCCCAGCAGCTCGTGGACGGCTCGGCGAAACTGGCCACCGGCGAGCAGGACGCGCTCAAGGGCAGCACGCAGCTCCGCGACGGCGCGAACCAGCTCCGCGACGGTCTCGGCGCCGGGCTGAAGGAGATCCCGAACCCCGACGACCCGACCCGCCAGGCCACCGCGAACACCATCGCCGACCCGGTCGCGGTGAACTCGATCGGCGTGGCTTCGGCGGGCACCTACGGCGCCGGGCTGGCCCCGTTCTTCATCTCACTGGCCACCTGGATCGGCGCGTTCGTGCTGTTCCTGCTGCTGCGGCCGCTGTCCACCCGTGCGCTGACCGCGGGCGCGTCGCCGGTGCGGGTGGCGTTCGGCGGCTGGCTGGCTTCGGCCCTGCTCGGGATCGCGCAGGTGCTCGTGCTGTTCGGCGCGGTGACCTGGCTGGTCGGCATCCACGTGGCGCACCCGCTGGGCGCGATCGGCTTCGCGGTACTGGTGTCGCTGTCGTTCACCGCGATCGTGCACGCGCTCAACGCGCTGTTCGGCGCGGTCGGCAAGTTCCTCGGGCTGGTGCTGCTGGTGCTGCAGCTGGTCAGCGCGGGCGGCACCTTCCCGTGGCAGACCATCCCGGACGCGCTGTACCCGTTGCATATCGTGTTGCCCATGGGGTACGCCATCGACGGGTTCCGGCACCTGCTCTACACCGGGGCGTCACTGCGGATCCTCGGCGACATCGGGGTGCTGGCCGCCTACCTGGCCGGCGCGCTGGCGGTCTCGTCGTACGCGGCGAGCAAGCGTCGCATGTGGACGGTGGCGCAGCTGAAGCCGGAGCTGAGCCTGTGACCGCCAGGGCCGACGCCACCCGGCGCAGGCTGTTCGAGGCCACGCTGAAGCTGGCCACCGACCGCGGGCTGGTCGGGCTGACCGTGGACGAGATCGCGGCCGAGGCCGGAGTGGCCAAGGGCACCGTGTACTACAACTTCGGCAGCAAGGACGGGCTGATCGACGCGCTGCTGCGCTACGGCGTCGGCCGGCTCGCCGACCGGCTGCGGGCCGCCGCGTCCCCTGCCGACCCGGTCGAGGCGCTGGAGTCCCAGGTGGACAGCGCGCTGCGGTTCATCGCCGAGTACCCGGGCTTCTCGCAGATCCTGGTCAGCGAGATGTGGCGGACGCCGGGCCAGTGGCACGAAACGCTGTCGCTGCTGCGCGAGGAGATCATCTCCATCGTCAAGGAGCAGTTGCAGCGCGTGGCCGACGCGGGACGGCTGCCCGAGGGGGTGCAGATCCCCACCGCCGCGGCCGGGTTGTTCGGCACGCTGCTGGTGGTCGCCCTGGACTGGCAGGTGTTCCAGCGCCAGCGCAGCCGCGCCGAGGTCCGCGAGTCGGTGATGGTGCTGATCCGCGGCCTGGCGCGCTGACCTCAGCGCACGTAGGGGCGGTTGTGCCCGATCTGGTGCACCATCGTCGGCTTGCCTTCCAGCGCCCGGCTGACCGCTTCGAGCACACCGGCGGCGGTCTCCGCGTGGTTGAGCGGCCTGCCCGTCTGCTCCGAAATGGCGCCGAGGCGCACCTGCTGCGTGGGGTGCGCGACGAGTACCGACTCCGGCTCCCCCGCCCGGACCGATGCGGCTTCCCGCACCTCCACCACCGGGGCTTCCGGGCGCAGGAGCGGCTCCACCACGCCCATCACCGCCCGGCGGTAGGAGTCGTGCACCCAGGCCACCAGCAGGTCCGCCGGTCCCCCGAGCGCCGTTTCCGCCTTCGCCGCCAGTTCGCGTGGCCGTTCCCATTGCGCCTCGACCCAGATGGCCCGGCCCAGCGTCGCCGTGCCGCCCTGCGGCCGGTGTCCGCGCCCGCCCATCGACAGCCGGGCGGCGATGCCCGGCTCGGGCGGACGGCGGCCGACCGGGCTGTAGCGCCTGCTCGGCAGGACCACCAGCCAGTCGTCACCGGTGAGGGCTTCCGCGACACCGGCCAGCATGCCGGTACCTCCCAGGATCAGCGCCTTTCTCAGCACCATGGGGGTCACGCTACTCGTGTGCGGAAGACCTTGCCGTCCGGCGAAAGGCTTGTTCGGCTCCGCCGAACGCCCGCAACCGTCCACACAGAGCCCCCGCTCCCGCGCCGGATCGAACTCCCGTCGCTGGTGTCTTTGGCCTCGCCTCCGGCGAGGCGGGCGAGGTCGCTTTGAGCCGGTCACCGGGCTGCGACCCGCCGTGCCGCTGGGCGGCCCGACGCGCCACAACCCGGTGACCGGCGCGACCTCGCGGTGTGAGCGGTACCGAGGCTGAATTGCCCACCAACAGGCACACCTCGGTCACCGTCAGGTTCGCCGAGCGGAGCAGGTCCTCGACGCTTGCCGTCACTTGCCCCCTTCTCCAACCCCGCGAGGTCGCGCCGGTTATCGGAGTGGGGTGCGACGGGCCGCCCAGCGGCCCGTCGCACCCCACTCCGATAACCGGCTCAAAGGCGACCTCGCCCGCCTCGCCGAAGGCGAGGCCAAAAATTCAGTGCGCGGCGTCGTTCCAGGAGCGGCCGTAGCCGACCGAGACCTCCAGTGGCACGGCCAGTTCGTACGCGGCGCCCATTTCCTTGCGCACCAAGGCTTCCAGCTCGTCGTGCTCGCCGTCGGCCACTTCGATCACGAGTTCGTCGTGCACCTGGAGCAGGACCCGGCTGCGCAGTTTCGCTTCGGTCAGGCCGCGGTGCACGTTGAGCATGGCGACCTTGATGATGTCCGCCGCGCTGCCCTGGATCGGGGCGTTGAGCGCCATCCGCTCGGCCATCTCGCGGCGCTGGCGGTTGTCGCTGTTGAGGTCGGGCAGGTAGCGGCGGCGGCCAAAGATCGTCTCGGTGTACCCGACCTTGCCCGCCTCGACCACCACGGACTGCAGGTAGTCGCGCACCCCGCCGAACCCGGCGAAGTAGTCGTCCATCAGCCCGCGCGCCTCTTCGGTGGAGATGCGCAGCTGCGCGGACAGCCCGTAGGCCGACAGCCCGTAGGCCAGGCCGTAGTTCATCGCCTTGATCTTGGCTCGCTGCGCACCCGTCACCTCGCCGGGCTCCACGCCGAAGACCTTCGCCGCGGTGGCCGCGTGGAAGTCGAAACCGGACTGGAAGGACTCGATCAGCGCCGCGTCCTCGGACAGGTGCGCCATGATCCGCATCTCGATCTGGCTGTAGTCCGCGGTCATCAGGTCGGTGTAGCCCTCGCCGACGACGAAGGCGTCGCGGATGCGGCGGCCCTCCTCGGTGCGGATCGGGATGTTCTGCAGGTTCGGCTCGGTGGAGGAGAGCCGCCCGGTGGCCGCGATGGTCTGGTACAGCGTGGTGTGGATGCGCCGGTCGTCCGCGATCGCCTTGATCAGCCCCTCCACCGTGGTGCGCAGGCGGGTGGCGTCGCGGTGTTCGAGCAGGTGCTGCAGGAACGGGTGCTCGGTCTTCTCGAACAACGTCTGCAGCGCGTCGGCGTCGGTGGTGTAGCCGGTCTTGGTGCGCTTGGTCTTCGGCATCTCCAGCTCGTCGAAGAGCACCACCTGCAACTGCTTCGGCGAGCCGAGGTTGATCTGCTTGCCGATCACCTCGTAGGCGGCCTCGGCGGCCTGGTGCACCCGGTTCGCGTAGTGCGCCTCGAGTTCGGTGAGCTGCTCGATGTCGACCGCGATACCCGCGGCCTCCAGCTCGTTGATCACCTCGAACAGCGGCAGCTCGATCTCGTCGAGCAGCTTGGTGCCGTTCATCTTGGCGAGTTCCTCGTGCAGCGCGCCGGTCAGCTCGGCGATCGCGCGCGCCCGCACCAGCTCGGCCTGCACGATCTTCGCGTCGGCGCCCTCGGCCCCGTCGAGCAGCGAGAGCTGGCCGTCGCCTTCGTCGGCGTCGGAACGCAGCTCACGGCTGAGGTAGCGCAGGGTCAGGTCGTCCAGTTCGAACGAGCGCTGGCCGGGGCGGACCAGGTAGGCGGCCAGCTCGGTGTCGGTGCGCAGCCCGGCCAGCCGCCAGCCGCGGGCGAGCAGCGCGTGCACGGCCACCTTCAGCGCGTGCCCGCTCTTGCCCGCCTTCTCGTCGGCGAGCCAGGCCACCAGCACCTTCTCGTCGGCTTCATCCAAAGTGGACAGATCGAGGTAGGCGCCGGCGCCGTCCTCGGCGGCGAAGGCGATGGACTGCACGTCGGCGGCCACGGAGGCGCCGGTGGTGCGGAAGGAAAGCCCGGTGACGGTGCCGGGGGGCGCGTGCTCGGCCAGCCACGTGGCGATCTGCCCCGGCTCCAGCGCGGCCCCGGTGACCTCGAAGCCCTCGTCGGCCTCCGGCTCGGAGCTGGACAGCGTGGCGAACAGCCGGTCACGCAGGACGCGGAACTCCAGCTCGTCGAACAGCCGGTGCACCGCGTCGCGGTCCCACGGCTTGAGCTCCAGTTCGGCCGGACCGGCCTCCAGCGGCACCTCGCGCACCAGCTCGGTGAGCTGCCGGTTCAGCGCGACGGAGCTGAGGTGGGCCCGCAGCGCGTCACCCGCCTTGCCCTTCACCTCGTCCACCCGGTCGATCAGCTCGTTGAGCGAGCCGAACTGCTGGATCCACTTGGTCGCGGTCTTCTCCCCCACCCCGGGGATGCCGGGCAGGTTGTCCGAGGGGTCGCCGCGCAGCGCGGCGAAGTCGGGGTACTGCGCCGGGGTGAGCCCGTACTTCTCCGACACCGCCGCCGGGTCGAACCGGACCAGGTCGGACACGCCCTTGCGCGGGTAGAGCACGGTGACCGAGTCGGTGACCAGCTGCAGGGCGTCGCGGTCGCCGGTGCAGATGAGGACCTGGTAGCCGAGCGCCTCCGACTGCGTGGTGAGCGTGGCGATGATGTCGTCGGCCTCGTAGTTCTCCTTGGTCAGGATCGGGATGCCCAGCACCCCGAGCACGTCCTTGACCAGCGCCACCTGCCCCTTGAAGTCGTCCGGGGTGGCCGAGCGGCCCGCCTTGTACTCGGCGTAGGCCTCCGAGCGGAAGGTCTGGCGGGACAGGTCGAAGGCCACCGCCAGGTGCGTCGGCTGCTCGTCGCGCAGCAGGTTGATCAGCATCGAGGTGAACCCGAACACCGCGTTGGTGACCTGCCCGGTGGTGGTGCGGAACCGGTCGGCGGGTACCGCGAAGAAGGCGCGGTAGGCCATCGAATGCCCGTCGATGAGCAGCAGGCGGGGTGTGTCGTTCACTACTTGGGTGTTCTCGGCTGGGCTCACGGGAGCGAGTCTAGGGTGAGACCCCGACACTCTAAGGAGGCACGGGTGCCCGACCAGGGGGCGGCGATCACCGCCGAGATGTTCCGGATCGATCCACGCTGGGCCGAGCAGCAGCTCAACGACAAAGTGGGGATGAAGCTGCTGGAAGTGACCCCGGAACGGGTCGTCGGCACGATCCCGGTCGAGGGCAACCTCCAGCCGTACGGCCTGCTGCACGGCGGCGCGAACGCGGTGCTGGCCGAGGCGCTCGGCTCCACCGTCGCCGCGGTCAACGCCGGGCCCGAACGCGCGGCCGTGGGCCTGGAACTTTCGTGCACGCACCACCGCGGCGTCCGCGAAGGACTGGTCACCGGGGTGGCGGTGCCGCTGCACGTCGGCCGGAGCACCATCACCGTGGAGATCGTGCTCACCGACGAGTCCGGCAAGCGGACCTGCACGGCCCGGCTGACCTGCGCGGTGCGGGACCGTCCGCCGGGCGCCTGACCCGCGTGGACCTCGACCTGGGGCAGGTGCGCGCGTTCGTCGCGGTCGCCGAGCACCGGAACTTCACCCGGGCCGCGCAGAGCCTGTTCCTCACCCAGCAGGCGCTCTCCAAGCGCATCGGCAAGCTGGAGGAGTCGCTGCCCGGCGCGTTGTTCCGGCGCACCAACCGCGGCGTCGAGCTGACCGAGGCAGGCAGCCGGTTCCGGCCACTGGCCCGCGAACTGGTCCGGCTGAACGACGAGGCGGTCACCGCGGCCACCGGGGCACAACCGCCCCTGCGGGTCGACGTGATCGACCACCGGCTCTCGCCGTTGTTCGTGCTGCGCCGGTGCGCGATGGCCGATCCCGACCTCCGCGTCGAACGCAGTACCCGCCGGGGGCTGGTGCACAGCTTCGATCCGCTGCTCGCCGGTGAGCTCGACCTGGCCTTCGGCTGGGCGGGCGCGCCGGGTCAGCAGCTGCCCGCCGGGCTGGCGCAGCGGCTGATCCGGCTGGAACCGCTGATCGCCTTGCTGCCGCCGGAGCACCACCTCGCCGCCGGTGCCGCGATCCGCGTGGAGGACCTGCGTGAGGAGGGCGTCTGGCTGCCTTCGCTGGCCGGTCCCGGCGAGTTCCGCGAGTTCCTGCGGGCCTGCTTCGGCGGCTGGTCGGTGCCGATCGACGATTCCGGCGTCAGCTTCGACCTGCGGCACACCCTGGAGCAGACCCGCTTCGGCAAGCCGCGGGTGACGCTGGCCGGGGCCGACATGGAGCTGGCGGCCGACCTGAACCTGCGGCGGCTGCCGTTCGCGCCGTCGCCGCTCTACCCGTGGTCGGTGGTGTGGCGCCGCGGTGGTGAGCCGCCCGCCCTGATCCGGCTGATCAAGCTGCTGAGCCAGCTCAGCCGGAAGGAGGGCTGGTGCGCCTGCGACCCGGGGCGCGACTGGGTCCCCGAAGGCACCGTCATCCCCGCAGCCGGTCGCTGAACCACGCGGTGAACTCGGCGTCGACCGCGGCCGCGTGCTCGTCCGCTTCGGTCAGGCTGTGCCCCATCCCCGGCACCGTGACCAGCTTCGACCGTTCGCCGAGCACCCCGGCCAGCGCCGCCGACGGCTCGCGGAACGCCACGTCGTCGACCTCGCCGACCACGAGCAGCAGATCGGCCTTCAGCTCGTCCGCGCGGTTCACGAAGTCGTAGTGGTCGGCGACCGCGCGCGAGCGATCGGTCCACGGGTAGGCCGAGCCGTAGAAGCGTTCGTTGCGGCCGACCGCCGGCGCCAGCTGCACCACCGGGCTGACCACCGCGGCCGCCGCGATCGGCACCTCGGCCCGCGCGAGCACCTCCAGCGCCACCGTCGACCCGGCCGAACCACCCGCGACGCCGATCGGGCCGTCCCCGATGGCGAACCGCTGCCGCAGCTCGGCCACCGCGGCCGGGAACTCGGCCGCCGCCTGCCCGGTCACCGGCTCCATCACCTGGAGCACGTAGTCCTCGCTCGCGCGCCGGTAGAACTCCTCGAACCCGCCGTCGGGCAGCCGCGCGCCCGACATCGGCAGTCCGAAGTAGACCCGCCAGGCTTCGAGCCCGTGCATCGGCACCGCCTCGGCCATCGCCGCCTCCGACGCGGGCGGCTCCATCAGGTGCCAGGTCACCACCAGCGGCGCCGGCGCTTCCGTGGCGGGCGGCAACGCCACGAACGGCACTCCGGCAGCCACACCCTGGACCAGGTTCGATGTTGTCACGACTCGACTCCCTCGCTTCGTTTCCCTTACTACTCATAGGAAACAGCCCGCGAGGCCGCTACGTCCAACAGCCCTCCGAGCCCCAGCCACAACCACCCGTTGTGGCCCCCAACGCAATGAGTGGGGCATTACTTGCATTGAACGCAAGTAATGCCCCACTCATAGCACTCGGCAGGCGGGGTCAGCCCACGCCCAGGTAGGCCTCCTTGACCGACGGGTCGGCCAGCAGTTCCTTCCCGGAGCCGGTCTTGGTGATCCGCCCGGTCTCCAGCACGTACGCCCGGTGCGCGCGCGAAAGCGCCTGCTGGGCGTTCTGCTCGACCAGCAGCACCGTGGTGCCCTGCTTGTTGATCTCGGTGATGATCCGGAAGATCTGCTGGATGAACTGCGGGGCCAGCCCCATCGAGGGCTCGTCCAGCAGCAGCAGCTTCGGCTTGGCCATCAGCGCGCGCCCGATCGCGAGCATCTGCTGCTCGCCACCGGACATCGTGCCACCGGTCTGCGTCTTCCGCTCCGCCAGCCGCGGGAACAGCTCGAACACCCGGTCCAGGTCCGGTCCCAGGTTCTTCCGGTCCTTGCGGGCGTAGGCGCCCATGTCCAGGTTCTCCATCACCGTCATGCCGGGGAAGATCCCCCGGCCTTCCGGCGCCTGCGAGATGCCGCGCACCACCCGGAGGTCGGCTCGCAGCTTGGTGATGTCCTCACCGGCGAAGGAGATCGACCCGGCCGAAAGCGGCCGGATCCCCGAGATCGCGCGCATGGTGGTGGACTTGCCGGCGCCGTTCGCGCCGATGAGGGTGACGATCTCCCCCTCGGCCACGGTCAGCGTCAGCTCCGACACCGCCTTGATCCGTCCGTAGTGGACGGACACTCCGGAGAGCTCAAGCAACGTCATCGTCTGGCACCCCCAGATACGCCGCGATCACCGCGGGGTTGTCCCTGATCTCGGCGGGGCTGCCGTCCGCGATCTTCTTGCCGAACTCCAGCACCACGATCCGGTCGGTGACGCCCATGACCAGCTTCATGTCGTGCTCGATGAGCAGCACGGTGTAGCCGTCGTCGCGGATCTTCTTGATCAACCCCATGAGTTCTTCCTTCTCCTGGGGGTTGAACCCGGCGGCGGGCTCGTCGAGGCACAGCAGCTTCGGCTCGGTGGCCAGCGCACGGGCGATCTCCAGCCGGCGCTGGTAGCCGTACGGCAGGTTCCTCGCCTTGTCCGCGGCGCGGTCGGCGATGCCGACGAACTCCAGCAGCGCCATCGCCCGCTCCACCGCGGCCTTCTCCTCCTTGAAGTGGCGGGGAAGGCGCAGCAGCGCGCCGAGCACGCTGGTGCGGTGCCGGGCGTCGGTGCCGACGACCACGTTCTCCAGCGCGGTCATCTCGGTGAACAGCCGGATGTTCTGGAACGTCCTGGCGATCCCGAGCTGGGTGATGCCGTGCTTGGAGACCTTGCCCAGCGGTTTGTCCTCCAGCAGCACCTGGCCCGAGGTCGGCCGGTAGACCCCCGTCATCGCGTTGAAGCAGGTGGTCTTGCCCGCGCCGTTCGGCCCGATCAGGCCGAGGATCTCACCGCGCTTGATGGTGAACGAGACGCCGTCCAGCGCGACCAGGCCGCCGAAGCGCACGGTCAGTTCGTTCAGCTCCAGCAGGGTCTCGCCGACGTCGACGGCGATCTCGCGGTCCGGGGCGACGACCTCGGCGACCTCCGCGTCGTGCGCGGCCCGCTCCTCGACCGTCATGTGCTCCAGCTCGGCGACGATGCCACCTTCGGCGACGACCTCCGGACCGGTGTCACCGTTCCGGGGGGCGTCCGAGGGGTTCTCCGGTGTGGTCATCAGCGCGCCCCTCCGTTCTTCTCGGTCACCAGCGCGGTATCGCTCGACACCTGCTCACCCTTGCCCAGCAGGCGCTGGTACGCCAATCTGCCGTAGGTCAGCAATCGCTGGCGCGCACCGAGCAGGCCCTGCGGGCGGAAGATCATCAGCACGATCAGCGCCACGCCGAAGATCAGGAACTTGTATTCGGCGATCACCAGGAAGCGCAGCGGCACGTAGGCGACCACCACCGCGCCGAGGATGACGCCGACCTTGTTGCCCGACCCGCCCAGGATCACCGCGGCGAGGAAGAGCATCGAGGTCACCACGTCGAACTTCTGGTTGTTCACGAAGCCGATCTGCCCGGCGTAGAGCGCGCCCGAAAGCCCGCCGATCGCCGCGCCGATGACGAACGCCCAGATCTTGAACTTGAACGTGTTCACGCCCATGATCGACGCCGCGTCCTCGTCGTCGCGGATGGCGATCCAGGCGCGGCCGACGCGGCTGCGCTCCAGGTTCCCGACCAGGAACAGCACCGCGATGATCACCGTGACGGTCAGCCAGTACCACGGCGTGCCGTCGGTGTTGTTGAACAGCGCGCTGCCGTCGTCGTTGGTGCCCGGCGGGTGCCCGACGCCCTGGAACCCGGACTGGCCGCGCAGCGGGTCGACGTTGTCCGCGACGAGGCGGACGATCTCGCCGAAGCCCAGCGTCACGATCGCCAGGTAGTCACCGCGTAGTCGCAGTGTCGGGGTGCCCAGGATGATGCCGAAGACCATGGTGATCGCCATGGCCAGTGGGATCACCGCCAGGAACGGCAGCTTCTGCAGCGGCGAGTCCGGGCTGGTGAACAGCGCGGCCACGTAGGCGCCGATGGCGAAGAAGCCGATGTAGCCCAGGTCCAGCAGGCCGGCCTGGCCGACCACCACGTTCAGGCCGATGGCCACCAGCGCGTAGCGGGCGACCTCGAACATCGCGATCTGGAAGTCGAACCCGGGTTCGGTGGAGATGATCGGCGGGTTCAGCACCGGCAGCGCGTAGACCAGCGCCACCACCGGGATGAGCACGAGCCACTGCTGCGGCCGGGAGAGGTTGCTCCACCACTCGCCCAACGAGCGGCGGCTTGCGGTGTTTGGCGTTGTCATACCCGTGCCTTCCCGAGAGACTCACCGAGGATGCCGGTAGGACGGAACATCAGGATCAGCACCAGCAGGACGAACGCGACCACGTCGCGCCATTCACCGCCGAACAGCGACTGCCCGTAGTTCTCGGCCAAGCCGAGCAGCAGGCCGCCGAGCAGCGCGCCGCGCAGGTTGCCGATACCGCCGAGCACGGCGGCGGTGAACGCCTTGATCCCGAGCAGGAAGCCGCCCTGGTAGGAGGCGCCCTGCGGGTTCTTCATCATGTACAGCAACGCCGCGGCACCGGCGAGCAGGCCGCCGATGAGGAAGGTCAGCACGATGACCCGTTCCTTGTTCACGCCCATCAGCGTGGCGGTGTCCGGGTCCTGCGCGACCGCGCGGATACCGCGGCCGAGGCGGCTGCGGTTCACGAACGTGTCGATGCCGATCATCATCAGGATCGAGGCGACCACGATGATGATGGTGATGTTGGTGACGCTGGCGCCGAAGATCTCGAAGACCTCCTGCGGGCGCAGCAGCCGGATCGCCTGCTCGGCGTTGCCGCCGCGCCAGATGAAGATCAGCTGCTGGAGCACGAAGGAGGCGCCGATCGCGGTGATCAGGAAGACCAGCCGGGGCGCGCCCTTCTTCCGCAGTGGCCGGTAGGCCACTCTTTCCAGGGCCACCGCCGTGCCACCGGACACCGCCATCGCGGCGACCAGTGCCAGCAGGACGAACCCGATCAGCTCCATCACCGGCAGGTCCGGCGTGGCGCCGGGGCGGAAGCCGAGGCCGTAGAAGACGAACCAGGTGGCGTAGGCGCCGTAGATGAACACTTCCGAATGCGCGAAGTTGATCAGCTTCAGCACGCCGTAGACCAGGGTGTAGCCCAGCGCCACCAGCGCGTAGATGCTGCCCTGCGAAAGTCCCTCGATGGTGCTGTTCCAGAACTGGTCACCCAGCGCCCCGAGGTCGAACTTGATCCAGCTGTCCTCTTGGGCGAGGAACAGCGGTAGTGCGTGGTTTATGGACACACTCGTTCTCCATGTGGTTCCGGGGTGTGCCCGCGACGGGATCGAACCGTCGCGCGCACACCCCGGTTACAAAATCGATTTGCCGAGAGCGGCTCTAGTTACTTGATCTCGGTGTTCCGGACGATCTTTCCGTTTTCGACCTTGTAGGTCCACACGGTGGTGGCGGCCAGCTCACCGGTCGCGTCCCACTTGAACTTCTTGGTCAGGCCCTGGCCGTCGTAGTTCTTGACGTAGTCGAGCAGCCCGGCGCGGTCGGCCTTGCCGGCGTCGATGCCCTTGAGCATGATCGTGGCGAGGTCGTAGCCCTCCGGCGAGTAGGTGCCCGGGTCCTTGCCCGCGAGCGCCTTGTACGCGCTGGTGAACTCGACGAACTGGTCGGCGGGCACGCACGGGCAGGTGAAGTAGGCCGAGGCGGCGGCGTCGCCGGCACCCTTGACGAACTCGTCGTCCTTCACGCCGTCCGGCGCGACGAACTTGGCGGTCACACCGGCGTCGGCGAGCTGCTGCGCGAACGGCGCGGCCTCGCGGTAGTAGCCGGCGTAGAAGACGGCCTGCGGGTCGGCGCCCTTGACCGCGTTCACCGTGGCGGCGAAGTCGATCTGCTTCGACTTGACCTTCTCGTTGCAGGTGACCTTGCTGCCCAGCGCGCCCTTGATGGCGTTGGCCAGGCCGATGCCGTACTCCGAGTCGTCCTCGACGACGCAGACCTTCTCGGCCTTGAGGTCGTTGGTGATGAAGGTGGCGGCGGCCGGACCCTGGGTGTTGTCGTTGCCCAGACCGCGGAAGAAGGTCTTCCAGCCGTTCTGCGACAGGCCGGGGCCGGTGGCCGACGGGGTGATCGAGACCAGGCCCGCGTCGTTGAAGATGTTGCCGGCGGCCTTCGACTCACCGGAGAACGGCAGGCCGATCACGCCGAGGATCTGCGGCGTGTTCACCATCTGGGTGACGATGCCGGGGGCCTTGTCGGGGGTGCCTTCGGTCTCGAACTCCTTGAGCTCGACCTTGCAGCCCGGGTTCGCCTCGTTGTGGCGGTTCACCGCGACCTTGACACCGTTGAGGATGTTCTGGCCCAGCGCGGCGTTCTCACCGTTGATGGTCCCGGCGTACGCGATAGCGGTGCCGGCGGCGCAGGTGGCCTTGCCGTCGCCCTTGGGGTCGGCCGCGTCAGCGGCCTGGGCGGGAGCGCTGGCCTGCGGGGCGGTGGGGGTTTCCCCGTTGGACCCGCTGTCGGTACGCGCCGAACACGCGCCCAGGGCCAGCGATGCGGTCGCTGCCAGCACCAAAACCCGCGTGAGTCGTGCTCTTGACACTCGTTCCTCCAAATGCCGACGAATGACCGCCTACGGCCGTTCGTCCCTGGACCTGACTGGGCGCTGAACCTAGTCGCCCCTCGCCGCGTTGCACAGCGTCACGGTGGCTCTTGTTTCCACATCGTGACGGTGGTCACCGGTGTTAACGGAGGCTTTATACCCGATCATCGGGTTGCAACGAACGGGTGGTAACCACAAGTGACAATTCGCCCAGTCATTTCCGGCGAACCAGACTCAGCCGATCCCCCGAACGACGGCTTCCGCCACGGCCTTCATCGTGGTGCGGCGGTCCATCGCGGTGCGCTGGATCCACCGGAAGGCGTCCGGTTCGGTGAGGCCCTGTTCACTCATCAGGAGGCCCTTGGCCCGGTCGATCACCTTCCGTGTCTCCAGGCGGTCGGTCAGCCCGGCCACTTCGGACTCGAGCGCCTGCAGTTCGGCGAACCGGCTGACCGCCAGTTCGATGGCGGGCACCAGGTCGCGCTTGGCGAACGGCTTGACCAGGTAGGCCATCGTCCCGGCGTCGCGGGCGCGCTCGACCAGGTCGCGCTGGCTGAAGGCGGTCAGGATGACCACCGGCGCCACGCGGTCCCCGGTGATCTTCGAGGCCGCCTCGATACCGTCCAGTTTGGGCATCTTCACGTCGAGGATGACCAGGTCGGGCTTCAGTTCGGTGGCCAGTTTGATGGCCTCCTCGCCGTCGCCGGCCTGGCCGACGACCTCATAGCCCTCTTCGCGGAGCATCTCGACGAGATCGAGGCGGATCAAGGCCTCGTCCTCGGCGACAAGCACCCGACGCTGTGGGGCGGTGGCGACGCCGTTGGCCTCGGCAGCCGGTTCGGTCACCGGTGTCCTCCTGCGAGCTCGAAGGGGTGGAAGGTGCGGCTTGCCGCGGACCCCGAGCCTACCGGCAGCGGAACCGATTGAGAGATGGCGTTCACCACGTGTGTGACCTGGTCACACGGGCTTAACATGATTCAGCGCACAGTGCCGGTACGCCCCACCCGCCCCACTGGTAACCCAGTTGCCGCCCCCCGCCCCTGATCCCGTAAAGTCTGGCGGCGCCGCCCCCGTAGCCCAATCGGCAGAGGCAGCGGACTCAAAATCCGTCCAGTGTGCGTTCGAGTCGCACCGGGGGCACGTACAGGATGCACACAGGCTTTGACCTGCGGTTTTGGCGCATTCGATCACCTTCACCGGGGTCTCCTCCCCCATCGTCCGGCCGATTTCGGCCACCGCGCCCGCCATCTCGCCGGGCAAGGTGACCTGCAGCGTCGCTTCGTCAGTGGCGTAGTGCACCCGGATGGCGAGCTGGGTCAGGTCGAACAGCCGGTCAAGTAGCTCGCTGGGCGCGCGGTTCAGATTGATCGCCAGGTGTGGCAGTGCGTCGAGGAGGCCGAGCTGCCCGGCGCTGGGCCGGTCGGGTTCCTGACCGTCCTGGCTGTCCAGGTCGGCGACGACCTCCAGCAGGGCCTGGCGCTCGGCGTTCAGCTCGTTGTACCACTGCCGCAGCCCTTGGGTGAACGGATCGGCGGGGTCAGCGTCTTCGGCTTGCCGGAGGATGTTGTCCAGCTTCCGGGTCGTGTCCGCGAGCAGCGCGGACTCGACGCCCGCTCCTCCGGCGAGGGTGATCCACACCAGGTCCAGGAACGTCGACAGGGCGCTGCGGAACTGGCGGCGCTGCCGAGCCGCCCGTGTTCGGGCCTGAACGTCCGGCACGACGAAGCCGAGTGCCGCCAGCGCGAATCCCGCTACCAGCGGCAACTCCAGACTCGGCGCGCCCCCGACGAGGACGAGGCTGGCTTGCAGGAGCCACGGCGTAAGCAGTCCGGCCATGGCCAGCAGGGCCTTCGCAGCGAGGTGGGTGTCGCGTCCGCGGCCGACGAGGCGCAGGTCGCGTTCCAGCTTCGTGCCTGGCAGGCCGACCGCGCGCAAGAACGGTATGAAGGGCCGCCCCCAGGCGGTGACCCATGTGATGTCGGCGGGAGCAGCGATCGCCACGGGAGACGGCTGGAACGTGGCCCCGGCAAGGCGAACACCGAGTGGTTCTCGCCGCGGCAGCGCCCAGTTCAGCACCAGCCACAGGCCGATGCCGCTCCCGGCGCCGAACAGAACAGCCGGGATCATGGGTGCTCACCTCCACGGCCGTCGAGCGAGAGCACCCGAGCCTGCCCACCGCTCTTCGCGATCCTCGTGAGCCAGGTGAAGCCCGCGGCGAAGCACCCACCGAGGGCCAGCAGCACGAGTTGGCCGACGGCGGTGCCGTAGCTGGTCAGGTAGCTGCGGTTGAGCAGCACGACGCCGGTGGCGAAGGCCAAGGTCGTGAGGACGATGACCCGCACCGACGTGCGAGTTCGCGCCCGGCCGGTCTCCACGCGCATACGCATCGCGGCCTGTTCGCGGGCGGTGGTCGCGAGGGAGCCGAGCAGGTCGCCGAGTTGGCGGGCCTGGTGTTCCGCGGCGAGCACCAGCGCCGCGAGCACGAGGTCCGCGGTCGGGTCGGCCAGGTCGCCCGCCAGCCCGCGCAGCGCCGGGGCCAGGCGCTGCCCGCTCTCCAGCTTGGCCGCGAGCGCGCTGATCTCGCGGCGGATCGGGGCAGGTGCGAGTGGCGCGGTGGCGAGGATGGCCTGCTCGAGTCCGGCCGCTGCCGACAGCACATCGCGCAGCATCTCGGTCCAGGAGGCGATTGCTTCGATCCGCGCGACCCGGCGCGCGTGAGCCCTGTCGGGGCCGACCAGCCGGGGAAGGAACCACGCGGCCACACCGGCCAGCACAGCCCCGACCACCCAGCCGGTCGCCACGCCGGCCAACAACCCGGCCCCGGCCGCGACCGCCAGCTTCAGCCTGTTGCCCTGGCTCCACGTTCGGCGCCGCCACGACCAGCGCCCACTCGCATCGGCAGGCCGTCGCCACGCGGTCGTGACGAGCAGCGTCCCCGCCGCGGTCCCGAGCCCGCAGGCAGCGAGCACGAGCGAGCCGGTGTCGACGGTCATGGCGCCCACCAGCCCTCGGGACGGGTCAGCAGAGTCGCGTCGAACCCGGCGTTGACCAAGTCGTCCAAAGTGTCCGCCCGCAACGCACCAGCGACCGGGACAGCGCGCCGATCCGGGCCACGGCGGTACACCTCGTTGGACACCACCGTGCCGCCGTCGGCATCGACCACTTCCCGGATCGAAGCGACCCCCCGGGTCGTCCGGTCCGCAGCGCGGTCGAGGTGCACCACGAAATGCACGGCCGAGGCGACCAGCAGCGCGGTGGCCTCCAGCGGCAGTCGCTCCGGCCCCTGGGCCGCGTGAACGACTTCTTCACCTCGCTCATCGCCCGCACCCGCCACACCCGCAGCACCGAGGCGGTGGTGGCATGGTGGTCGGAATCCCGCTGTGCCAAGCATTTCGGTGACTTGGTCATCCCGGATGGCTACGGCCGCTGGCGCACAGGCACCGGGACCACCGCCCGGGAGGTGGAGTGGTTCCTCGAATTCGACACCGGCACCGAATCGCTGACCAAGGTCGGGCGCAAGCTGGCCGGATACGCGCGGCCGAGTCCACCGGGATCGCCACGCCGGTGCTGGTATGGCTGCCCACCACCCGCCGTGAAGCCGGGGCCCGCACCGCGCTGGCGCGGGTACACGCCGACCTCGACGACCCTCGCGCGGTGCCGGTGGCCACCGCAGCGGCCGACCTGCTCGACCCCACCGCCGCGCATCCCAGCCCCGGTGAGGCGGTGTGGCTGCCGTTGACCTCGGCGCGCGCCGATCGCGCCGGCCCGCGCTACGGCCTGGCCGACCTCGCCGGCGCCTGCCCGGCCTGGCGCCGCCGGCCGGCCCCACCACGACCGAGGACGGCGACGGCGAGACCGGTGACGCCGCGGCGGCCTCGCCGTATCGGCTGCCACCGCCGAGTCCGATTCCGCCGCCGAGCTCGCCGAACCGTGTCGCCCGCGACGAGCACTGACACAAGGCCCCTTTCTTACTCCGCCGCGCGGTCCCGGGACTCCTCGCCGTCCGGCTCCGGCGCCATCAACGCAAAGGAGCGATCCAACCATGGCAAGCAAACTCGCGATCGGTGTCGCCGCCGTGATCCTCGCCATTCCGCTGCTCCTCGGCGCCGGGACCGCCAGCATCGTCAGCTCATTGTTCGGCAGCAGCAGTAATGCCTCCGGATCGCTGATCTGCACGCCCGACGGCGCGCCGACCGGCACGGTGCCGGGCCTGACCGTCGAGCAGCTGGGCAACGCCGCCACCATCGTGGCGGTCGGCAAGCAGATGGGCGTGCCTGAGCCGGGCTGGGTTGTCGCGATCGCCGCCGCCATGCAGGAATCCCAGCTGCGCAACCTGCCCTACGGCGACCGCGACAGCCAAGGACTCTTCCAGCAACGTCCCTCGATGGGCTGGGGAACCCCGCAACAGATCACCACGCCGACCTACGCGGCGACGAAGTTCTTCGAACACCTCATGGCCACACCGCACTGGCAGACGATGAGCGTCGACGACGCCGCGCAAACCGTCCAGGGCCCGGGATTCCCCAACGCCTACGCCCAGCACGAGGACAAGGCTCGCCTCATCGTCGCCGCCGTGTCCCAGTGCGCTGCCAACCTGCGCCCGCAATGGCCGGAACCGGGGACTGCAACAACATCCAGGCCGCCACACCCGCCGCGATGACCGCGATGAATTACGCGTGTGGACAGCGGGGACTGCCGTATGTGTGGGGCGGCAATGGCCCGCAGAATGGCGACAGCGGATTCGACTGCTCAGGCCTGACCAAGGCGGCCTGCGAAGCGGCCGGGATTCCGCTGCCCCGGACAACCGACGCCCAATTCCGAGCTGGGCCACGTGCGCCCGAGGGACAGCCGCTCCTACCGGGCGACCTGGTCTACTACGGTTCAGCCTCGAAAATCCACCACGTGGGCCTCTACACAGGAAACGGGAAAATGCTGAACGCCCCGACTTTTGGCCAACCGGTGCAAATCGACAATTACCGCTACCCCCGGGACGATTACGCGGGCGCCACTCGACCCGCACGCTAACCGACCTGTAGTTTCCGGGAGCACATGACATGTTCCGCGCCTAAATGACATGTGCTCGATCTTTTGATCAAAGGCAACGGAAAGACGACCGAGGGCAACGAGCTAGGCCTTCGCTCAAGTTCGGCGGGTGTCATTCCCGCACCACCGGCACAGGAGTTCTGGCTCCCGTTGCACGGCTGGTACTGCAGCGGCAGTTCCAGGCGCACCGCTGGTTCACCGCGTCCGAGGCGGTGAACCAGCGGCCTGGCTTGCCGGACGCGCGCGCCAGAGTGGAATCCGGACGGCGCGTCACCTCACCACTGTACAAGGGCCGCTGATGCGGCGGCGCTAGCCGAGATTCAGAACCTCATCGTCCGCGTGCGTGCCGAACTCGGCGACACGCACCTCCGCGATGCGCTCGTACCGGCTGATCCGATCGGTCCACTCCGCGTCGACACCGAACGCCACCTGCGCGAAGCCCACCCTCCCGACAGCCTCCGCCAGATCCGGATCGCCAGGTGCCAGCAGCCGCACCGACGCGCCAAGCGCCACGGTGTGCGGCGGCACGAAGTACTCGTCCGGAAGAACGGTGCGCGCATGGACGAGCGCGCCGACAGCGACAACCGAGCCGGCCCCCAACCGTGCGCACTGCAGGACCGTCGCCGCGGTCGCCACATAGACGCACCTGCCGACCTCGCAGCCCAGCAGCGTGGCATGCGGCCCCACGAAAACGTGGTCGTCGACAAGCACCGGCTGATCGCCGGCGACCGCGGACCCGCGCAACACCGCGTTCTCGCAGATCACCGCCGCCTCCCCGACCTCGATCCGAGACCCCTCGGCATCGAGCACCGCACCGTACATCACCCGAGCCCTCGGCCCCACCCGGACATCACCGACGAGCGTCGCCGTCGGGGCGACGTAGGCGGTGGGATGGACCTGCGGTTCATACCCCCGGTGCCGGATGCAGATTCCCCGCGCTTCAGCGATCATGAGCCGATTCTCGACTGGCCGACCGCGAGCATGCTGGCGGATTTCGGACGTCGCGTTCGCCAAGACATGTGCCATCCGCTCTGAGACACCACAGGGCGAACGTTGGCTGATACGGCATTAGCACTTGCAACGGTGGCTGACTTGGCATAACCCTCACGCCACTGGTCGTGCGACCCGGCATCTTGGCCCCGCCAGTCCAGCGGGACGGGGTTGCTGTTAAACGGGTGGAGAAGCACCTCCTGCCGCGGAGCGCTTGCCGGGCTGCGGCGATCAAGTACGGCGGGCACCAGCATCTGCCGAGCGATCAAATCGCCCGGAAACCCCGGCGTCATGTGGTCGAACCCCGTCAAGTTGACGCGGAAAGAGCACCCCCGCTGGTTTCCAAGGATGACCGCTTCTGTTCGGTCGGCAACCGGAGAGAGTCATGCTGGCTGCCGGGACACGACTGCATTCCCGTTCATGTGTTTCGCCAAGCGGTCATCTCCGGCAGGGCTCGTGCCGTTGTCCACCGGTTGGTGGACAACGGGTGTCGGTGGGTCAGCCGTGTCAGGCGGGGCGGGCTCGGCGCGAGCCTTGGGGGCATGAGAAACCTGTCTGTGCGAGTCGCTCGGTGGAGCGCCCGTCATCCGTGGCGCGCGATCGGTGGCTGGCTCGTGTTCGTCGCGGTCTGTCTGGGTGTCGGGATCGGGGTGGAAACAACGCCGCTGTCACGGCGGATTACCGGGTCGATGAGGCGGGTCGGGCCGAGGCGATCGCCGCTGAGGGAGGGGTGCAGCGTCGGCCGGTGGAGCACGTGTTGATCACGGCCCGCGATTCACACCCCGCACTGGATAGCAACTCCCTTCGGCTTTTGCTGGATAGCAAGTCCATTCAGGTATGGAAGTTGTCCGCGGCAGGGGAGCCAAACTTCGGCCACAGAGCTACTACCTTCAGGCACCCTCGCGTAGATTCATATTTCCCCACGGGGCACACTTGCCGTCACCAAAAAGTGACCATGAAACCATGACCGTCTGGGACCTGCACGATCAGCTCCAGCCAGCACAGCGGGCGCCCAGTAATATCGGTGTAAAAAGCCTCACTTCTGCTCATTCCAGCGAGAACGATCAACTCGTGGCTCTCGGGAGCGCGGGCGAAATCCTGGTACAGGACATTAGGATGAACTATACCCAAACAAAGATCAACCTTCCGGGTCGTCAGGGCGTCATTGAAGCCTTGGCCTTCGGAGACAACGATCGCAGCCTCGTCGGAGCCACATCGGGGCCGGGAGCCGAAGCCTATGCCTGGCGCTGGGAGCTCGACCCGAAGCAGCGGCCGCCGCCGTGTGCAAGGACCGGAACGTCTCGATGCGTCCTACTGAATGGGAAGCGTTCTTCCCTGACGTGAAGTTCGAGTCGCCATGCCCTTAGCCACTCGCCGTCTTCGGTTCGGGTAGCCAGAGGTTCGCCTGCCACCCCGAGTGCCACATACGAGGGTTTCCCGTCTTCGGTCCCGTGATGACGGTGGCGTCGCGAAAATTCGGCGGGAGGTGAATTGCGCCTCGTCGAACCATGCTGCGCGATTCCAAAAGAGCGGCGGTGTCACTTCGTGTCAGTTGATCATTCCGTCCCGGCCGCGTACTGCGCCTCCAGCGCCGGCGAGCCCCCGGTACCTCCGTCCCCGGAGACTTCGCCGTGGCCGGGTCAGCTGGGGTACATGCTGGTGACGTTGACGAAGGTGCCGGTGATGCCCATGGCGTCGTCGGAGGCGAGGAACGCCAGGGTGGCGGCGACCTCCGCCAGCCGGGGCGACCGTTTGGTCATCCGAGCCTCGGTGAGGGCATTGAGGACGTTCTCTACCATCTCCGGGCTCGCCGGCAGCTGGTTGTTGACGGCGGAGAGCTTCTCGGGCGTGAACGTCTCCGGGATACCGGCCACCCAGATGCCGAGGGCGCGGACGCCGTGCGGGCCGATCTCGACGGCGAGGTTGCGGATGTAGGTGTCCAGCGCGGCGTCGATCGAGCCGGTCGCGCCCATCATCGGGCTCCCGTGGGCCGAGCCGCTGTCGAGGGCGAGGATGACGCCGGAGCCCTGGGTGATCATGTGCCGGGCGGCCGCGCGGGCGGTGATGAAGTTGGCCGTGATGCCGGTGGTGATCGGGCTGACGTAGTCCTCGACCGACATCTCCACGAGCGGGATGCCCTGGACATCGCCCCGGGAGACGAGGTTGAGCGAGATGTCGAGGCTGCCCGCCTCGCTCACCACGGACGCCGCGTGCTCGTCCACCGCGGTCTCATCAAGGGCGTCGACGACGGCGACCTCGGCCTGTCCCCCGGCCCCCTTGATCTCGTCGGCGAGCTTCGTCAGCGCCGGTTCGTGCCGGCCGGTGAGGAAGACGCGTGCGCCGCGCGCGGCGAATTCCCTGGCGACACCGCCGCCGATCGATCCACCGGCGCCGTAGATGACCGCGTTCTTGTTCTGCAGGTTCATGGGGTGTTCCTTCCGCGTGGGTCGCTTCGTGGTGCTCGACCGTTGAGACGCAGAAGGCGCGCCAAACCCATCGGTCCTCAGGTGATCGTCAGCGGCAGGCCGAACGCGGGGAACAGGTGCGGTTCGAAGGCGGTGATCTCGGCGACCTTCCCCTCCTCGATCCGCAGCACGTCGAGCACCTGGGCTCGGTAGATCCGGGTGCCCGGCCGGCGGACGTACCCCGCCGCCGCGGGGAGCCGGTTGGCCCTCGCCGGAAGGTGCTTCCATGCGCCGAAGTACGTCGGTGAGGTCGGAGCGAGTGACTCGCCGACGAACCTGAGGAAGGTGTCGCGACCGGAGAACCACAGCGGGTTCGGCGGCATCGTGACCAGCACGTCCTCCCTGAGCAGCTCGGCCATCGCCCGGATGTCGCCGTTGCCGGTGGCTGCGGCCATGTACCGCCGCAGGACCGCCTGCTCCTCCTCGGTCGGCTCGGCGGCCCTGGCCCAGTCCGCGCGGCGTTGCGGCAGGCGTTCGCGCAGGGTGGGCCGGGCACGCTGGAGTGCGCTGGTGACCGAAGCGACACTGGTTTGCAGCAGGTCGGCGGTCTCCGCGGCCTTCCACCCGAGGACGTCGCAAAGGATCACCACGGCCCGCTGTTTCAGCGGCAGGTGCTGGATGGCGGCGAGGAAGACCAGTTCCATCGTCTCCCTGGTCTCCGCCACCTCGGCGGGTTCGGCCTCCGGCGAGGCGACCTCGTCGAGCTGGAGGTCGGGGTACGGCTGCAGCCAGGGCATGAACTGGGGAGGCTCGCCCCGCTGGTCCACGCCCGGCACCTGGCCGTAGGGGCGCGGGACCCGCTTGTGGCGCCGCAGGAAATCGAGGCAGGTGTTGGTGGCGATGCGGTACAGCCAGGCGCGGAAGCTCGACCGGCCTTCGAAGCCTTCGCGACCTCGCCACGCCCGCAGGAAGGTCTCCTGGACGAGGTCCTCAGCCTCGTCGTAGGAGCCGACCATGCGGTAGCAGTGCACGCGCAGTTCCCGCTGGTGCTGCTCGATCCGGCCGGCGAAGGCGACCTCGTCCAGGATTTCCGTCACGGGCTCCGGCGTGACGCTTTCCCCTGGCGATTCGGCGTCCTTCGTCCGCACCGCCAGCTGGGCGATGCGCCGTAGCTTGCCGACGTCCGAGGCGAGCGTGGTGAGATCGGCGAAGAAGGTGTCCGACGGCTGGGGTGCCAGCCGGTTCGCGACGCGGCCGACCTCGGTGATGAGGGCCTCTACGTCGGGGGCGCGCCGGACCCGGTAGGCCTGCTGCCGGCACGCGGGCGAGCAGTAGACAGCCGTGCGCCCCCGCGGCCCCGTCCTCGGTCGCAACGGGCCGCGACAGTTCGCGCAGACCTGTCCTGCCACAGCGCACTCTCCCCCAAACGTCATTCCCGAGCGCGTTACGAATTATGCATCCCGTCCAGCCGCCCCAGCTGCTCGCGAAGCATCGCGCCACCAATGCCCTGCCCGCGCCGGTCCGGCGCGACCACGATGTTCAGCAGGTACCAGTACGCGCCGGCCTTCGGAAGTCGCTGCCCGGTGAGCTCGATCAGCAGTTTCATCCGGTCGGCGTACTCGCCGTAGGCGTGCTCGATGAACTGGGCGCCCTCCGGGGCCCGCAGACCCGACGTGCCGGTTCCTCGCGAATGGTCGATCCGCTCCCACAGCGAGATCCCGGCCACCGCCCCGGACTCGTCCTCGCCAGCAGCAACTCCCCGGAATGGAGAATGCCTTCCAGGTAGGCCACCGTCGTCTCCGGCCAGGTGCCGATGGTGAGCCGCCGCCGCGCGTCCTCGTCGTCGATCACCCAGCTCAGCACGGGGTCGTGCAGGTTGGCCGCGGTGTAGGCCTCGGCCACCGCCAGCAGCACGAAGATCAGCGGATTGTGCAGCTGGCCGAGCAACCGCCGCATCCGCACCCCGCTCACGCGGGATGGAGTTCGGTCCGTGTCGCGGCCTCCGAAGTGGACAGACCGGTGTCCTGGTCCACCTCCCACCGCTAACGCGGGTCCGCCACCGGCGGTTGGTGCGCCGCCGGCGCGGTGTGTCGATCCCCAGCCACAGCGTCCCTCCTCCGCCGCGACACCCGCCGACAGCGGGCACACCGACCGCTGCCACCCGGTCCGGGCCGCCGGCAGCGGCCGCGGCATGTCAGGGTGGATGAATGTCGCGTGCGGTGTTGTCGGTCGTCGGGTTGGGACTGGCGGTGTATCTGGACGGCAGACAGCTGCACTGGTTCGGGCTGTCGTGGACCGCCGCCCTCCTCATCGCCCTCGCCCTGCTCGCACCCGCGCTGCTGGTCTTGCGCGCACCGCTGGCCGTGTGGCAGGTCATGGCGGCAGGCCTGTTCGGGACGGAGCTGGTGTTCGGCGTGCTCGTCGGCCCCGGCTACAACGATGTCGCGTGGCCGTGGCCGGTGGTGGGCATGGCCGCGTTCGGCGTCGTGCTCTTCGTGGTGGGAAGTCGGCACGACCGGACGACCACCGTGGTGGTCGGGGTGGTCACGGTGCTGGCGGTGTTGGCACCGGCGATCGTGGTGGCGGGCACGCCCCCGTTCACGGTGGCCGTCCTGGGTTTTCTGACCGTGGTACTGCTGGCCTGGGGGGACAGCGTGCGCGTGCGGCAGGCCGCACAGCGGGCGCTGGCCGAGGAGACCGAGCGCAGGCGCACGGACCGGCAGCGCGGCGCGGTGCTGGCCGAACGCGCCCGGATCGCCCGTGAGCTGCACGACGTGGTCGCCCACCACATCTCGATGATCGCCGTCCAGGCGCAGGCGGCGCCGCATCGGACCGGGGACCTGCCGCCGGCCGCGGCCCGCACCTTCGAGGAGATCCGGGCGGCGTCGCGGGAGGCGTTGACCGAGCTGCGGCGCGTGCTGGGGCTGCTGCGCGAGGACGACACGGCGGCCGACCCCGCTCCTCAGCCGGGACTCGGTGACCTGCCCGAGCTCGTCGAGGGGGCTCGACGAGCGGGCGTCACCGCAACGCTGTCGATGTCGGGGACCGCCCCGGAGCCCGACGCGGGCGTCGCGGTGTCGGTGTACCGGGTGGTGCAGGAGGCGTTGAGCAACGCCGCCAGGCACGCACCCGGCTCGACGGTGGCCGTGACCGTGCGGTTCGAGGTGGACCAGCTCACCGTCCGCGTGGTCGACAGCGGCGCGACCACCACGGCGTCCTCGGCACCGCCCGGTTCCGGGCTCGGACTGGTGGGGATGCGAGAACGGGTACGCATGCTCGGCGGCACGCTGAGCGTCGGGCAGGGCGCCGGCGTCGGGTTCGAGGTGCTCGCGACATTTCCGGTTCAGGCACGGAGGCCGACGTGATCAGGGTGCTGGTCGCCGACGACGAGCGGCTGGTTCGCGAAGGTGTGGCGGTGCTGCTGGAGACGGCCGCCGACATCGCGGTGGTCGGTCAGGCTACCGACGGGGCCGATGCGGTGCGGTTGGCGCTGGAGCTGCGTCCGGACGTGGTGGTGATGGACGTCCGGATGCCGGTGATGAACGGCCTGCGGGCGACCGACGAGATCACCGGGCCCGACGGCACCGGCCCCAAGGTGTTGGTGCTGACCACGTTCGACCTCGACGAGTACCTCTTCGAGGCGCTGGCCGCCGGTGCGAGCGGCTTCCTGCTCAAGGACGCCTCCGTGACGGAGCTGACCGAGGCCGTCCGGGTGGTCGCGGCCGGGGACGCGCTGCTGGCGCCGCCGGCGACCCGCCGGATCATCGACGAGTTCACCCGCCTGCGCCGCCCGCCTGGAGGCCGCCAGCGGTCCCCCGCCGCGCTCACGCCACGTGAGGCCGACGTGCTGCGGCTCGTCGCCCGCGGCCGGTCCAACACGGAGATCGCGGCGACGCTGGTGCTCGCGGAGCAGACGGTGAAGACCTACGTCGGCCGGCTGTTGGCCAAGCTGGGGCTGCGGGACCGCACCCAGATCGTGGTATACGCCTACGAGCACGGCCTGGTCGACGACGAGTGATACCCCGGTACTGGGTACCTGGGTAGACAGACGTCGGCGCCCGCTCGCCCTACCGTGTCGCGACATGCGCAGCAGAGCCGCCCGGGTCGTCACCATGACCGCCACCATGCTCGCCGTCGGTACGGCGACGCCGGCCACGCCGACCGCGATGCCCGCCGCCCACGAGTGCGCCACGGCGACCCAACGATGCGACGGCCAGATCGAGGTGCCCCTCGACTGGACCGATCCCGGCTCCGAGCGGATCACCGTGTCCTTCGCATGGCTCCCGCGACTCGACAGGTCCCGGCCAGCGGCGGGGACGGTGCTCGCCATCCACGGTGGACCGACCGCGGCGCTGCCCATGACCGAGATCTATCGCCGGGCGCTGGGTTCGGTGCTGGACCACCAGAACATGCTGATCATCGATCCGCGAGGTTTCGGTGAGTCGACGCCGCTGCTGTGCCCGGACATCGACCTCGACCGGCCGGACTCGATCGCGGAGTGCGCTCGACAGGTGGGACCCCGGGCGCGGTACTTCACCACCGACCAGGCGGTCGCCGACTTCGACGCGGTCCGCCACGCGCTCGGCGTTCGCTCGGTCAGCGTGTACGGCTCCTCCTACGGCACGGTGTGGGGCCACGCCTACGCCACCCGGTTCCCGGACCGCACCCGCGCCGCGCTGCTCGACAGCGTGGTACGCGTCGGCGCCGACGGGTACGTGCGGTGGCCGCTGGGCCGCCCGGTGCACCCCGACCTGGGAAATCTGGACGTGGTGTGTCAGCCGTCGCGCTCGTGCCGAGCCCTGTCGGGGGTGCCCCGGCAGACGTGGGCGGACCTCGTGGCCCGCCTCCGGGAGCGGCCCGATCCCGCCGTACCGCTGCTCGCGCTGCTGCGGCTCCCCCAGCAGACCACCGAGCCCCCGGTGGGCCGGGAGCTCACCGCCGCCGCCACCGCGTATCTGGCCGGGGACCCCCTACCCCTGCGCCGACTGGCGCGAACCTTCGCGGGCGCCGGACCACAGCGGCTCGAACAGGACCCGACGGTGGCCGGCTACCTCGCCTACATCTGTGGCGACGCCGTGTACCCGTATGAACGTGCGGCCGCGCCGGACGAACGCCGGCGCCAACTCGACGCGGTGTATGCCGAGCGCCGGCCGTTCGCCCCGCTCACCACCGAGGAGGTGCTCGACGCCACCAACGGCGACCAGCACCAGTGGTGCCTGAACTGGCCGACGCCGCGGCCGAGCCCACCTGTGCCGCCGCGGCCCCGGTATCCCGCGGTGCCCATGCTGGCCACCGGTGGGGAGCTGGATGTCGCCACGCCGGCAGGCAACGCGGTCGACCTGGCGCGGCGCTTCCCACTGGGGAGGAGCCTCGTGAACGGGTTCGGCGGCCACACGCCCGCGCTCGGTGCCGTCGCCGGTCTCACCGGCCCTTACTGGGACTGCGCGACCGAGACCGTGCGGTCGTTCCTGTTGGCCCCAGAGCGCTTCCGGCAGCGCACGGGGTGCACGGCCGAGAACTACCGGGCGGTCGGCTCCTTCCCCGTCACGAGCGAGGACCTCCCCCGTGTGCCGGTTCCCGGGCTCACCCCACCGGAGCGGACGCTGGTCACCGCGGCCGTCGCCACCGCCATGGACGCGCTGGCACGGCGCAACCCCAACGGTGCCGGCACCACCCGGCTGCCCGGCGAGCCCGGGTTGCGTGGCGGCACGCTGCGGTTCACCGGCCCCGACACCGTGATACTGGACCAGGTGCGCTTCGTGGCCGAGACCGTCGTCTCCGGGCGGCTCACCGCGTCGCCCGCGCACCAGGCGCGGGCGGAGTTGGTGGTCACCGACTCCGGCGGAGGGCACCGTGCGGTCCAACTCGAGTGGGCGCCGTTCCGCGCGGCACCGGTGACGATGGTCGCCGGCCTGCTCGACGGGAGCCGCCCGTTCCACCTCCCCGCATGGTGAGCTTCAGGGCATCAGGCCGGTGACGCCCTCTAGTGACCCGCCCATGCGGCGATCGTGGAGTCCCGAGGACAACGCCGCATTGCGGGGGAAGTGCTGCACGACAACAGAGAGCGGCTGCGCAACGTGGCCCGCCGCGTCAGTCACCACATCGACCACGAGGCCGCGGTGAACGATGCCCTGCACGCCTTGACGCAGGCATGGGACACCGTGCCGCCGGAAGCACGGAAGGCATGGCTGACCACGGTGTCCGTTCCGCTTGAAGGGTACGTATGGGCAGGCTGTTGACCTGGGGTCCGCAAAGTGAGGTCTGGACGGTTTGCCGGGCGATTGTCCGGATCTACTTCGCGGATTCGATGGCGTGGCGCCGTGGTGAGTGTGCTGCAGTCCTTCATGGGGATGATGGCGTGGCCTGGGGCCTGCCCCATCACGCCACCGGCGGTCTACCCCAGTGATCTTCGGGGTTGTCGCCGGTTGACTGCACGCATGACACCACCGTTGTCCAGGCGTACCGCTCTTCGGGGGGCCGCGTTCGCCGTCACCGCAGCCGCGGTCGTCAACCCGACCGCAACCGCCAGCCCGGAGTCCACCGAGTCGAGGGGTGAGCATCCCCACGAGTCCTTCACCGTGCGCGATAATCGGGGGCGGCAGCGCGTGCTCGCCGACACGCGGCGCCCACCCGTGATCATCGGGGGCACGGTGATCCCAGCCGAGCAGCGCCAGGGGCCCGAGCGCGGCACCTATCTGATCTTCAACGACGAGAACGGCTCCGAACGCGGCGGCATCGTCGCGGGAGCGTCGGAGGCCAGCCTCTCCCTCGACTACGTCAACGCGCAGGCCCTCACGCTGGCTACCCGCTGGCAGGGCGACCACGGCGCGACGGCGTTGTTCTTCAAGCAGATGCCGGACCCGCGCCTGCCCATCGAGCAGACACCGCCGATGCCGACCAGGGTCGAGTTGGTCTGGTCGACCGCGGACGGCGCGGTGCTCGCGCTCCGCGATTCGAAGGGCAGGCCCCGCATCGTGCTCTCGGTGGACGCACAGGACGTACCCAGCATCTGCGTGCTGGACGAACACGGCGCTGTGGTCGGTGGCCTGCCCCTCGCCGAGCCGGTGAACGACAGTGGTACGCCTGCCTCCGGCCGTTGACCACGGCCCCGCAAAGTAGTCCGGGCGTGCGAGCGGGCCCGGCTTTGTGTGCAGTCCACGGCAGCCAGAACGGCTGGGACGCGATGCCCACGGCGTCCGGATCGAAGTCGAGCAGCCTCCATCGGTCGCGCTCCCAGCCACGACTCGAACCCCACGTGCCCGCCCATCGTGGCCGACCACCACAAGCCCGGAAAGCGCCGACCTCGAACCGCTCGGCGAGCACGGACGGAGCACCACCAGGCACAAGATCAAAGTTCGGCCCCCGGCATTCTCCAGGCCGCTAGAGACCCGGCCACCAGCGGCCCGCAAGGTAGACCCGAACCCCGCAAGGTTGAAGCGGAAAGGACACCGCTGTCCGTTCCGCTTGAAGATGGCGGATGTTGGACGGCTGACCGGGCGGATTCGGTCCACAGGAGCGGCTTCACGGGCGCGGGCTGCTTCAGCGTCGGCGGTGTGCTCTTGGGCCGCTGGGGCGCCCCGGGCCGCGAGCGGGTGTCGGCTTGACCAGTCCGGCTGCATGATGGACCTATGACGAGGCCGGTGTACGAGGGTGTTCTGTCCGAGTACGCCGCCCTTGAGTCGTCCCTGACCGACCCCGCCGTCCATCGCGACTATCTTCGGGCTGGCCGGCTGCGCCGCTGCCTGGCCGCGCTGGGGCCGTTGCACGCGGCCGCCGTCCGGCTGCGGGCGGTCGAAGAGGATCTGGCGGCGGCTGTCGAGCTGGAGTGTGAGGCCGAGGCGGGACGGTTGTCCGCGCAGGCCGCCGAGCTGCGAAACGATCTTGCCGCCCGGCTGGCACGGCGGGATCCCCTGGCCCCGTTCGACGCGGTCGTCTTCGTCGAGGGCGACGCGGGATGCGTGGCGTCGCTGACGCGCCGTTATCGCGATCTCGCGAAGGAGCGCGGTTGGAGCGTGCAGGACCTGGGCGGCAGGCCCGGCCCGGCGGCCGCGTTCGCCATCACGGCCAACGAGGGCGCCGGGGGGCCGTGGGCGGCGCTCAAGCACGAGAGCGGGCAGTACGGCGCGGACGGCGGGCCGCTGGGTGGGCAGGGCGGTCAGCCGGATGACCGGACGGACGACGCGTCCGCCCGGGTGACAGTGGTGCCGGAGGGCCTGGACGTGCCCGACCTGCTGCCAGAAGACCTGCGCCTCGATCTCTGCTGCACGCGACAGCCGGAGCAGCCGCCGGACGTCTGGGTGACCCATCTGCCGTTGGGCATCCAGGTCCGGGGACGGGCACCCACCCGTCCGAGGCCAAGGCGGCCGCGCTGAGACAGATCCGCGCCTTGGTCGCCGCCGCGGCGAACGCCTGGCCGCGACGATCCCCGGCGCCCGGTGGCAACTGTTCGACCACGCCGGACACCTCGTGATGCGAGACGCACCAGCACAGGTCGGCGTGGCCCTCAGCGATTTCCTGTCCAGCCGCCACCACACGATGGACGCCTGACGACCACAGTCACCCGTGGGATGGGCTCATTCCGGCCGGCACGCGGACGGCCGCAGTACCCGACGATCCGGACACCGCCACCGGGCTGGGCCGGATTCACGCATGGTGCCGAAGTCCACCGGGCGACCGGCGAAGAAGATGGCTTCGCCCGGCGGGGTGCGGCACAGCCGTTCCCCCACCTCCTGCATGTTCTCGTTCTTAGTCCCGGACGGCGAGAACGTCTTACTCTCGACGGTGAACCCGGCCTCGGCCAGCTCGAAGTTCGTGCTGTAGATGTCGCGCTTCCGCCGACTGCACACCCGCACGGTCGACGGCACCGGTCCGTGGGCCGCGTCGCGCAGGAACCGGGCGATCACGTCGACCTCGCGGCTGTTCTGCGGCGCCAGCTGGAAGTGGATGCCGGACTGGCCGGGCAGCTGGTCCGCGGAAGGGTGGGCGGCGATCATGGGCAGTCCCACCTCCCCCACCGCGCTGATGGCGGCGGCGATCGCCTCGTCGCGACGGCGGCCATGGTGACCATGCTCGGGCTGGACGCCGATGCCGGTGTGCTCGAGCTGTGCTGGCGGATGGTCGTGCTCGGAATCGGACGGCGCTGGCCAACTCGCCGGTGATGACGTTGATCCTCGCGGCAGCGCCCGCAGCGCACGGTATCACCAACCTCGGCGGACGCTGGGCAGCACGATCGGCCCGGCCGGCGCCGCCGGGGCGTGGCGTCTGACCGGGGGCGAGCTGGGCGGGTTCCGCACCGGCGTGCTGGTGCTCGCGGCTTTGGTGCTGATCGGGGTGTTCGCCTTGCTTCTCGCCCGCGAGCGCACATAGTCAGCGCGCCTGCTGCGACGCAAGGTTCTCGTCGCGTTGTGGTGGCAGGGCGGTGGCGAGCAGCGCGACGACGATCATCACCGCAGCGATCACGGTAAATGCGCGGCCGTAGGTGGCCGCCTGCGCGTCCGGCGTGACGCCGCCAGGGCCGGCGATGGTCATCAGCACGGCCAGTCCGAGTGCCCCGCCGACCTGCTTGGTGGTGTTCATCAGCCCGGACGCGGCCCCGCTGTCGGCGGTGCTGACGCCGGAGGTGACCAGGGTGGTGGTGGGCGTGTTGATCAGGCCACCGCCGAGGGAGAACACGATCGCCGGGCCCAGGATTCCGGCCAGATAACCGGTATCCGGCGCCAGCAGGCTTTGCCAGGCGAATCCGGCGGCCCCGAGGAGTGCACCGATCGCGATGAGGACGCGGCTGTCCATGCGCCGCATCAGCCACGGGGTGAGGCGGGCGGCGACCACGATGGTGATCACGGTATGCGGCAGAAACGCCAACCCGGTCTGTAAGGGGCTGTAGTGCAGCACGTTTTGCATGGACAAGGTGAGGAAGAACCACATCGGGTTGAGGCAGGCACCAGCCAGCAGCATCACCACGTTGCCGAGTCCGGTCGCGCGAGAGCGGAACAGGCGCAGCGGAACGATGGGGACGGTCGGGAACCGGGCTTCGACCAGAACGAATGCCGCCAGCGCGCCAGCCCCTGTGAGCAGGCTGACCAGCGTCGGGGCCGCACTCCAGCCGACGGTGTGGGAGTGGGCGACGCCGTAGGTCAGCGCGGCTAGGCCCAGCGTGGCCAGCACGGCACCGGCGACGTCGAGCCTCCCCTGTCGTTCCGTGGGCCGGTCGTGGCCGGCGAGGTAGCGCACGGCCAGCACGATGGCCACCGCCCCGATCGGGACGTTGATCAGCAACGTGGAGCGCCACGACAGGTACTCGGTGAGCACCCCGCCGAGCAGGTTGCCCGCGGTCCCTCCGGCGATCCCGACCGCGGTCCACATCGCCAGCGCCCGGGTGCGCCGGGAGCCTTCGGGGAAGGTGCTGGTGAGCACCGTCAGCGTGGCCGGGGCGAGCACGGCGGCCCCGATTCCCTGGACCGCGCGGGCGATGATGAGCAGTTCCGGCGTGTCGGCCAGGCCGCCCGCCAGACTCGCGCCGGTGAACAAGGCGAGCCCGGCGAGGAAGACCCGTTTCCGGCCGTAGAGATCGGCGAGGCGTCCGCCGATCAGGAGCAGTCCGGCGAAGGTCAGGGCGTAGGCGTTGACCACCCACTGTTGCCCTGCCTCATCCAGCCCGAGTGCCCGCTGGATGGAGGGCAGCGCGACGTTGATCACCGAAAGGTCCAGCACGACCATGAACTGCGCCGCGCAGGCGAGCACCAGGACCACCATCGAGCCTCCATCTTGATACAGCCGTATCATATACGCTTGTATCATAAAGGAGGGAGCCGTTGTGCCCAGGACGGTGGACCACGACCAGCGCCGGGAAGAGATCGCCACGGCGCTGGTGCGCGTCGCCGCGCGGGATGGCCTGCACGCGGTCACGATGCGGGCGGTGGCCGCGGAAGCGGACGTGTCACTGCGGCTGGTGCAGTACTACTTCACGTCCAAGGAGCAGTTGATGCTGGGCGCGCTGCGCCACCTGGAACAGCAGAGCCACCAGCGCTGGGCAGCGCGAGTGGCGAAATTGCCGAGCCCGGTGCCACCGAGGCTGTTCGTCGAGGCCTTCTTCGCCGAGGCCCTGCCGACCGACGAGCAGAGCCGGACCTCCCACCTGCTCGGCAGTTCGTATGCGGCGCTGGCGATGACCGACGCCACGCTGGCCGCGGAGCCCTTCATCGCCAACGTCGACGGCCTGGAACACCAGTTGGCCGAAGCGCTGGAGCGAGCCCGAACCGATGGCGACATCGCGCCAGACGCGGACGTCGCCGTCGAAGCAGCTCACTTGGTGGCGCTCAGCCACGGGCTGAGTACCGGCGTACTGCTCGGGCAGCGGGGCGCCGAGGAGGCGATGGTGGTCGTTCGCAGCCACCTCGACGCCCTTTTCACCGGACGGGCCGTCAGTGGCCGGCGGTCAGCTCTCCGGTGAGCTTGCCGTGCATGACCGCGCTGTGCTTGTTCAGGCCCACGATCTCGACGGTCTTCCCGCGGGCGGCGTATTTGGTGGTGATGGCGTCGAGTGCGGCGACGGTGGAGGCGTCCCAGATGTGGGCGTCGGAGAGGTCGACGATCACGCTGTCCGGGTCGTTCGCGTAGTCGAACTGGTAGACCAGGTCGTTGCTGGAGGCGAAGAACAGCTCGCCGGTGACCACGTAGACCACCTGGCCGCGCTCGGGATCGGCGACCGCGCTGACCTCCACCAGGTGCGCGACACGGCGGGCGAAGATGACCATCGCGGTGATCGAGCCGACGACCACGCCGATGGCCAGGTTGCCGGTGGCCACGACCACGGCGACGGTGATGGCCATGACGGCGATCTCCCCGGCGGGCATCCGCTTCAGCGTGGCCGGGGCGACGCTGTGCCAGTCGAAGGTGCCGAAGGCCACCAGCACCATCACCGCGACCAAAGCGGCCATCGGGATGTCGGAGACGACGGGGCCGAACACGATGCACAGCACCATCAGGAACGCCCCGGCCAGGAAGGTCGACAGGCGCGTGCGGGCACCGGCGGTCTTGACGTTGATCATGGTCTGGCCGATCATCGCGCACCCGCCCATACCGCCGAAGAACCCGGTGACCACGTTGGCGACGCCCTGGCCGATCGCCTCGCGGGTCTTGTTCGAGTGGGTGTCGGTGATGTCGTCGACCAGCTTCGCGGTCATCAGCGATTCCATCAGCCCGACCAGCGCGAAGGCGAACGCGTACGGCGCGAGCAGCACCAGGGTGTCCACGGTGAACGGAACCTCGGGGATCCCTGGCACGGGGAGCGAGTCCGGCAGCGCGCCCTTGTCCCCCACCGTGGGAACCGCGACGCCCGCGGCGATCGTCAAGGCCGTGAGCGCCACAATGGACACCAATGGCGCCGGGATCACCTTGGTGAGCTTGGGGAAGAGCACCATGATCCCGAGCCCGGCGGCGAACAGCGGGTACACCGGCCACGGCACGTCGATCAGTTCCGGTACCTGCGCCAGGAAGATCAGGATCGCCAGCGCGTTGACGAAGCCCACCATCACACTGCGCGGCACGAACCGCATCAGCCGGGCGACCCCCAGCGACCCCAGCACGATCTGGAACAGACCACCCAGGATGACCGTGGCGATGAGGTAGCTCAGGCCGTGCTCACGCGCCAGCGGGGCGACCACGAGCGCGATCGCCCCGGTCGCCGCGGAGATCATCGCCGCGCGACCGCCGGCGATCGAAATGACCACCGCCATGGTGAACGACGCGAACAATCCCACGCTCGGGTCGACCCCGGCGATGATCGAGAAGGAGATCGCCTCCGGGATCAGGGCCAGCGCGACGACCAGCCCCGCCAGGATCTCGGTGCGGGCCACCTTCGGCGACAACCACGACGGCCGCACGCCGCGCAGGCGCGCGGGGACCAAGGAAGAAGAACTCGGCACAGAAGACAACCTGACCTGCTCGGGCGCCGGTGGCGCAAACACCGTCACGCCCCCCACGGCGCGACCAAGGACACTGCTGGGCCGACGGTCCCGCACCGGCATCACCGGAAAGGCCGTTCGGCAAGGGAGCCGGGAGCATCGATGACCCCGGGGACATGGCGGCGGACGCGCCGCCTCATCGGCATCTCTTACGTTACGTTAGATGAGAGATGCGCTGCCTGTGAAGGCGCCCCGGGGGGTGTGCCCTCCGGAGCCAGCGCCTCGACACCACTCGTGGCACCCGCGGCGCCCGGCCGGGCCCACCTGTCGCGGGGTGGTCGCCGCGGCGTCGGTCGCACTGACCGCACCCGGGCAGACCGCCGCAGTGTCGGTCTTCGTCGACCCGATCATCCACGACCTCGGCGTCTCACGATCCGCCGTCTCAACGGCCTACCTGATCGGGTCACTGGCCGGAGCCTTCGTCATGCCGGCCCTCGGCCGCCTGATCGACCGCTACGGTCCTCGCCGGATCATGGCAGCCAGCGCCGCCTACTTCGGCGCCTTCCTGATCGCCGCGACCGCGGCCACCGAGATCACCGGGCTGACCGCCGCGTTCATCGGCATCCGGTCGGCGGCCAGGGCGCGCTCAGCCTGGTCGCCACTACCACCGTGGCCATCTACGTGCACCGCCGCCGGGGCTTCGCCATCGGGGTCGCCCCCGCGGTCGGCGCCGCCGGGATATCCCTGGCCCCAATGCTGCTCGAACGACTGGTCTCGGACTGGGGCTGGCGCCAAGTCTGGATCGCCGAGGGCTTGACCGTGTGGGTCCTGGTCATCCCGGCCGCCCTCCTGTTCCTGCCGCGCCGGCCACCCGAACCCCCGGCGCTCGACGACGAGACCGGCACTTCGGCCGCGAGCCTGTTGCCGGTGGACTCGACCTCGAAGCAGGCGATGCGCACCGGCATGTTCTGGGTCGTCACCGCCGGGGTGGGCGTCTGCGCACTGGTCACCACCGAACTGAACTTCCACCAGCAATCCCTGCGCGGCGAACGCGGCCTCACCGCAGCCGAAGCCGCCGCGACCTTCCTGCCGCCAGACCATCGCCGGCTTGATCGCCACGTTCGGTTTCGGCTGGCTCGCCGACCGGTGCTCCGACCGCGTCCTGATCATCACAACCATGGCGATCCTCGCCCTCGGCGCCTGCGGCAACGGCATCCGCACCCTCGAGGCCGTCACATTCCCCCGCTGTTTCGGCCTGAGCCACCTCGGCGCGATCTGCGGCGTGGTGCACTCGGTCACCGTCGGCGCCTCCGCCTTCGGTCCCCTCCTGCTCGCTTTCGGCCGCGACCACGCCACCACCTATCGCCCCGTCCTGCTCGTGACGACAGCACTTCCGTTGGCGGTCATCATCGCCGGAGCGCTGGTGCGCACCCCGCCCCCTGGCCCCGGTCACGCGAGCCGTGATTCGGCGCCGTTCGACTCACCAGTGAGCTGGGCCGCCCTTTCGCCAGCCCTTGCTGTTCACCACCGGAACCGAACGGGACGATGCCTGACGATCCGCCGCTAACCGGAGCCGATCCACCTGGTGAGGCGGAAGCGGGCGAGCCGGTGCAGCATCTCCTCCATCGCCTCCGGCACGATCTGCCCGTCGAGATCGCGCCGCGCCGTCACCACGACATCGCAGATTCCCGACTCCGGCAGCGTCGTCCCGAACTCGGTCGACAACTCGTGGGTGATCCTGCTGACAACATCTTCCGCTGGGCGGGTGCCAATGGTCATTGCTCTCCTCGATGAACGGGTTCTGCTTTGCTCTACCCCATTCTCATCCCGATCGGTGCCCGTCCACCTGACAAACAGCTGACGATGGCAGCGGCAGCACATTGCCGGGAAGGCCGGCACGGCGAGCCCGCGTGAACGCACGGACGCCGGGTACCCCTTCTGTTGTTGACCGCTGAGCAGAACACGAGGAGGTTCGATTGCGGTGACCATGGTTTCGGACATGCTGGACACCTACCCAGCCGACCTTGGACAGGTGGATCGGGACGCGCTTACCCGGTGCATCGAACAGTGCATCTCCTGCGCGCAGGCGTGCACCGCCTGCGCGGACGCCTGCCTGTCGGAAGCGGATGAGCACCTGCCAATGCTGCGCAAGTGCATCCGGTCCTGTGTGGACTGTGCCGACCTGTGCATGGTGACCGGGCAGATCCTTTCCCGGCACACCGGATACGACGCGAACGTCACTCGCGCCACGCTCGAAGCGTGCCTGACCGCGTGCCGGTCCTGTGGTGACGAGTGCGCTCTGCACGCCGACCAGCACGATCACTGCAAGGTGTGCGCCGACGCGTGCCGAGCCTGCGAGCGCGCATGCCGGGAACTGATCGACTCACTAGGCTGAACGACGCCAAGTGCGGCCGCCTCACCTGGCTCACCGGACCCGTCAAGCGGCACTGGTCGTTGTTGTCGCGTTCTCCGGGAACGTGCTCGGCGCAGAATTTCCGGGGAGCTGGGTGATGGCCGGGGTGGCGTCGGCCACCGATGCTGCCACCGGCAGCCGCTCCGGGCGGTCCTGCGTACTCACCCCGCAAGCGGCGGCGAGCAAGGCGGCCACGAGCACCACGCCGGCCATAATCGGTTTCATGGCTGGCCTCCGATAGCTCGGCGGCGAACCGAGCCCATCATCGGGGCCGGTCCTCTACCGGTGGAACTCCGCGGAACTCCCTTTCGCGTTCCCTCACCCCCGCCGCCATACACGTAGCCACTCCCCTCGTGACCAGCCCGTAACCTGGTGCCCTCGCCATGGACACCAGAGGCCGATGGGCAAGCCCGGGAACCTTGCGATTGCCTTACTCTTCGCTTTTGGTGTTGTGTTAAGCACGACTCGGACGTTTCAGCCAATCTTGCGATTACCTGACGAGCGACGACTTCTGGTTCCGGTAGAAGTTTCCCTGGGTAAGCCGGGTTTGACACACAGAAAGGAGCATCGTGATGAACGAATCAGCGCCTCTGGTCCGGCTGGCCGACTCCGAGTTGACCCTCGCCGATCCGGCCGACGATGTGCGGGGCAAGGAAGTCGTCGACCGGAACGCGAACAAGATCGGCGAGGTCTACGGACTGGTGATCGACCAGGACGAGCGCCGGGTCAGGTTGCTGGAATTGGCATCCGGTGGCTTTCTCGGTATCGGCAAGCAGAAAGTGCTCGTGCCGGTTGACGCCGTCTCCGCCATCGACGGCGACTCCGTGTACATCGACAGCGACCGCGATCAGGTGGCGAAGGGCCCGGTCTACGACCCGGAACTGGCCCCCGATCGGGCCACGGTTTCCGATCTCTACAGCTATTACGGTTACCTGCCGTTCTGGCACACCGGATACGTGAACCCGGGCTTTCCGTACCGCGTGCCGTAACCGCGGCACACGGCACCGGCCACCAGCGCGAGTTCGTGCCGATACCGACTCCAACGGCTTCGGAGGTCACAGATGCACGAATACATCTGCTTTCCCACTCTCCTTCCCCACCGAACCGGAAAGCCGGGAAAAGCCGCGCGCACGGTAGTGGTCCGAGGTGAGATCGACACGGTGACCGCGCCCGTGCTCGCCGACAAAGTGGCCGACGAACTCACGGGCAACAGCCGGATCGTTCTCGTCGATCTCGCGGGTGTGACGTTCTTCGGCATCAGTGGCCTGATCGTGCTGCTCGACCTCAGCGAACGCGCGCTGGCCGCCAACAGGGTGCTGGCCCTGTCCGGCTGCTCACCCGCCGTGCTCCGCGTTCTCGAGGTGACCAACACACTGGGCATGTTCGTACTGGACGATGCCACCCGGACTCGCGCCACCTGAAACCGTTCGGCGACAGGGCACATCACGATCCGGTGGCGAACCGGCAGAACGTCTCGGCGCCGCGGCGGGCGACGAGCGCGACCAGGTTGAGCTCGCCGGTGAAGGCGACCTCGTCGTGGCGGGCGAGCTCCTCCCCGCCCCGTTCGAGGTGTGCCGGGCGATGTGGAGCCGCACGGTGGCGTTGCGGTGGTAGCCGAGGCGTTCGGGGAGCACGTCCACGCCGCCGGTCAGGATGATGCCTGAACGCCGGGGGAGGAAATCGGCGAGCCGCCCGAAACGGTCCGGGCGGCGGCGGGAGCAAGCGACCATATTGGGCCTGTCCGTGGACGGCGAGATCACCAGACCCACGACACGCAGCACACCGTCACGGCGGCAGAGCGCAGTAGCGCCGGACGCCGTCTGCTCCGACACCCCGGCCACGTCGCCGGTACACCGGAACGACGCCCCCGGCGCAACTTCCAGCGCCGGGGGCTTCCTGTCCAACTCCTCGGCCATGGCAGGAGCCACGACGATCGACTGGCGACGACCAGGCACGGCTCGACCGCGACCTGCCCGGGAAACTCGACCTGATGAACCCGATGCACTTCCTCGGGCAACGCCACCCCGCCCGGGCGAAGCACTGGTGGATCCGCGTCGGCACCCTGGACACCGACACCTCGCTCACCGTCGTGGGCAACCTCACCTCAGCCCTGGACAACCTCGGCGACGACGTCAACGCCGCAATGTACTGGGACGCGGGCCACGGGGCCAACGAGGACGCGGCGGAGTTCATCGCCTGGATAGCCGAGATCACCGGACACCGCGGATAGCGCTGCCCAAGGCTGTCAACATCGCGTCCGGGCCGGGCTGGTCGCCGACACCAATGACGAACGCCTGACGAAACGCGGCCGCCGTTCACGGGTTCGACGGGGACGGCGCGGTGAAGGCGCCACCGCCCAGCCAGCCGTGCTGGCAGACCGGGCCGAACGCCCACGGCACGGACACCGTGCCCGGCCGGTCGGGCGGGGTCACTTCGAGGCGTGCGGGTTCGGGCTGGCAGGGCGCGTCGAGCGGTTCCCCGGCACCCCGTACGACGGTCCAGTGCAGGAGGCGCTGCGCCGACTCCCCGGCACCGAGGACGACGCTGACCGGTTCGGGATCAGGGGTGCGCCAGGAATCCGTGGGCACCGCGATGTCGTTCGCGTCGACCAGCCGCAGGTCCCCATAGCCGTCCACGGCGCACTCCGGGCCATCGGCATTGGTCAGGGTCAGTGTCGCGTAGCGCTGCCCGGCACCGGGCGAGCCGGGTTCCAGCGCGGCGGTGAGCTGCTCGGCAGGGCACGGCGACGGCGGAGCCGGGTCCGACACGGTCACCGTGCCGGTGTTCCCGATCCCGGGGTTCTCCGCCGGCGAGCCCGCCGCGCAGGCCGTCAGCGTCGCTGTGCCGATTCCGGTGGCCATCGCAATTCGTCCGATTCTCATGCTGGACGAGTTCCCGCCCCGGCCGAAAGGCACCGCCTGACGCGGTCTTCGCAAGGTTTTCGTCAGGTTCGGTGGGGTCATTCGTCCTGGGACCGGTGCCGGCCGGTGGGCAGGTTGTCCGGGGGTTCGACGCGCAGGGCCCTGGCCACCGGCACGTCGGTCGACGAATGCAGCACGATCGACAGCGCGATGGTCACCGCGACCAGGTCGAACACGACCTCGTTGTCCGGGATCCCGGATTGCAGCGCCAGCAGGCCGTAGACGACCGAGGCGAACCCCTTGGGCCCGAACCACGCTGCGGCGGAGCGTTCCCTGCGGGTCATCGGCGTGCGCAGCAGTGACAGCAGCATCGCGGCCGGGCGCACCAGCACGATGGCCAGCACCGCGAGGATCCAGGCACCGACGCTGAGGTGCGACAACCGTTCCGGGGTGATCAGCGCGCCGAACACGAGCAACGCCGCGAATTTGGTGATCTCGGAGAGCAGGTCACCGAGCGGTTCGAAGTGCTCGGCGGCCAGGCGGTCCATGGTGGCGAGAGCGGATCCGGCGGCGAAGGCGGCCAGATAGGGGTTCGCGTGTGTCAGGTGGCACCCGGCGTAGAGCATGACGGCGATCGCCAACGGCCCGAGAGCCTGCAACCGCGGTTCGGCGGTCAGCACCTTGAGCCGCCAGGCCAGCGTGACCGCCACCGGGATCGCGACGCCCAGCGCCAGCCCGAGCACGAGTTCCAGGCCGATCGTGCCCAGGTCCGCCGGTGCGTGGGCCGCGGTCGCCAGGAAGATCAGCACGAACGGCAGCGCCAAGCCGTCGTTGAGGCCGGACTCGACGTTGAGCAAGCGCCGCAAGCGGACGGGAACATCATCGCGGCCGACGATCGCCGCGGCGAACACCGGGTCCGTGGGAGACAGGATGGCCCCGACCAGGAAGGCGGTGGGCCAGTCCAGCCCGGCCAGGAAGTGCGCGGGCACGGCAATGCCGATCATGGTCAGCGGCATGCCCAGGCCCAGCGCCCGGCCGGACAGCCGCCACCCCTCACGCAGCGCGGGCAGGCTCGCCCGCTGCCCGTCGGTGAACAACACGGTGAACAGTGCGATGTCGGCCAGCGTGGTGACCAGGGGATCCGTCGCGCCGATCTCGATCAGCCCGAAGCCGCCCTCCCCGATCAGGGCACCGGCGAGCAGGAACAACAAGGCCGTGGACAGCACCGTGCGCGCGGCCAGCCCCGACAGGGAGACGCTGATCAGCAACACCACACCGAACGCCAGGATCAGCGCCACACCGTTCTCCGCCCTCGACAACCAGCTCGACCCGCTCGTGCAAGACCAGGTTGCCGACCAGACTTCCCGGCGCTCCGCGCGTAAAGATGCCGCAACCGTGGACGAGCGGCAAATCGGGACAAGCGGTCACGCCCGGCTGGTGGTCTCCCGGCGCGCCAAGCACGAATAGCAGTCACGGCAGTGCTGAAAGCGCGGTGACGACAAGGTCTGCGTCCTTTCGACCGATTGGGGGTGAGCCCGCATGGGCACCCCTGTACCGGGTATGTGCCTAGAAGTCGGAAACGACAAAAGGAGTCAACGATGGTCCTGCACAAAGCCCGTGTTCTCGCTATCGGCGGACTGCTGGCACTCGGCGGTCCGCTCGCCGCCTGCGACGACGGCGGGACGAACGGTGGGAACGACACGGGCACCGCCCCTGCGGTGACCACGACAGTGGCCTCAGATCCCCCCGGTGAGCAGCCGCAGTACTTCGGCAGCCAAGAGCACGTCGGCGAGCAGGTCACCATCACCGTGCCGGTGGCCACGAACCTCACCGACGGCTCGCTGGTGCTCGATGCCCGCGCCTACGGTGACGAGAACCTCCTGGTGCTGTTCCCGGACGACCAGCAGCAGTTCACCGAGGGCCAGAACGTCACCGCGACCGGCACCGTGCGCCAGTTCTCCTACGACCAGTACGCCGACCAGTACGGCCTCGGCGAGGCCACTCTTTTCGAGATCTACGCCAACGAAACCTTCCTCGCCGCGGATACGGTCATCCCGCAGGCTTGATCACCAGCCGCGTGAGGCGCTTCTTCGCCTAGGTGTAGTGACCATGGACGTTGTTGACGGTTGAGCGGCGCGTCGGGTTGATCATGAGGAAGATCCCCCTGTGGGGTGGAGGTGTCTGACGCCTTCTACCGCACAACGGAGGTCTTCGTGTCCCACCGTAATGCCCGGTTGACCGTGTATGGGTGGCGACTGCTGGTGCAGCGGGTCACCGCGGGGCGCCCGGTCGCGCACGTCGCCGCGGAAATGGGAGTGTCCCGGGCGACCGCCCACAAGTGGGTCCGCCGCTATCGGCTCGAGGGTGAACACGGCCTGCATGACCGGTCCAGCCGCCCGCATCACTGCCCCCGTCGCACCACGGCCGACGCCGAGTCCGCGATCCTGGCCCTGCGCCGCTCACGCCGGCTCGGCCCGGCCCGGATTGCCGGCATCCTGGGCCTGCACGCTTCCACGGTGCACCGCGTGCTCACCCGCCACCACGAACCCCGGCTGAGCTGGCTGGACCGCCCGAGCGGGCAGCCCATCCGCCGCTACGAACGCGCACGCCCGGCGAACTAGTCCACGTCGATGTCAAAAACTCGGCCGGATACGCGACGGCGGCGGCTGGCGCGCCCACGGCCGTGACAGCTCCCAGCGCCACGCCGCCCGCCGCGCCCCACGGGTGGGCTACGACTACGTCCATTGCGCCATCGACGACCACACCCGCCTGGCCTACGCCGAGATCCACCCCGACGAGACCGCCACCACCTGCGCGGGCTCCCTGCGCCGAGCAGCACAAGCACTCGCCGCCCACGGCATCCCGGCCATCGAACGGGTCATGACCGACAACGCCATGGCCTACCGGCGTTCACGCGCCCTTCGCCCACTCACCGACATCGGCGCCACCCACCGCCTCACCCGCGCCTACCGGCCCCAGACCAACGGCAAAGCCGAACGCTTCAACCGCACCCTCACCGAAGAATGGGCCTACGCCCACACCTTCACCAGCAGCAAGCAAGGCGCCGACACCCTGCCCGACTTCCTCCACCCCTACAACCACCACCGAGCCCACACCGCACTCGCAGGCCAAGCACCCGTCACCCGCGTCAACAACGCATCAGGGCAATACACCTAGGAGGATCCCGGCAGTCCGATGGGCGGCGTGGCGAGGCACGCGTAGTGCGCTGCCTTGTCACGCTCCTCCCGTTCTTGCACCTTGGCCTGCACGGTGCCGGTGCCCGCGTCGGCGAAGGTGAAGGTCAACGGCACGGTGGTACCCGCCAGCACTTCCTGCCCGAAACCGCGCACCGTGAGGTAGTAGGGCAGGTGACCGAACACTTCCTTCCTGAGAGGAGCGGGGACCGAGCCGCGGCGCAAGGGGATCGAGGAGACGGTCTCGGCCTCTCCGTCACAGGCTTGGTCCCAGTGCAGCCGGACGTCCCGGGCGTGGCTGCTGGTCACCGCGATGAGGCTGTCCTGGATCGGCTCGCCGGTGAACAGCGACAGCGCCACCCGCGCGTCTTCGCCGGGCTGGTAGGTCCCGTCGGCGGGCCGTTCGACATAGACGTTGCGCAGCTTGATCGCGCCGATTTCGGCGTTGGTACCCATCGTGCCGGCGCCTTGCCCGTGCTGGAGGGGGTTTCCGCAGCCGGCTATTCCGGCGAGCAAGGCCGCACACAGCGGCACCCTGGCATACGGGTTCGTCAACGGAGTCATACCGCAGCGATACCCGCCAGGCTCCCCCTGCCACGCGGCAACGGGGATCGTCAGGTAGTCGTCAGGTGGTGAGTTCGGCAGCGCCGTCCGGTGCGATCCGGCGCGGGCTTCACCGGCCGTCGCTGTCTCCCCGGCGGTGCGCACCCGTGCCGCCACGATGGTGGTGACGGCGAAGCAAGCAGGCCGCGACAGCGCACCCGGCTGCGACCAGCAGCAGGCTCACGTCCCCCGCGAGTGCGCCCAGCAGGGCTACGACACCGAGCACGATCGCCAGTGCCGTCCACACGGTTGCGACAGAGCCGGTCGTCGTCCGCAGAGTGTGCGCGAACTCGGGATCCTCCTCGGCCAACCGCTGCTCGATCAAGTCGAGTTGCCGTCGTTCCCAGTCGTTGAGCGCACCGCCCTCGTCTCCCCGCCCAGCGGCGGACTTGATCGCCTCCCCCGGTGGGAGCAAACGCCCCTCCGGCACATTCGCGGGTAGCCGCGCTGAGCGCCACCAGTGGTGAAGCCACATCACCGGCCGTCCTTCCCTGGGTCGGGCACGCGGGAGCACGTGCGCCTGAGCTGGACTCCCGTCCTGGAGATTCTGCCGCGGATCGAAGTCCCCCAGGCCCGCCAGGCCGGTATACCCGGCCAGCACAGCGATCACCCCACCGGCGATCGCACCGTGGATGGTGCCGTACACCGCCAGCAGCACGTCGGCGGCCAGCGGGGTCACGGGGCTGAAGGCTCCGTAACTCCAGCCCGACAGGGCTCCGGCCACCGCTCCGGCGATCGCCGCCCGGCTGGTGGTCGAGAGAACGGTACGTCTGACGGTCATCGGCTGTCTTCGCCGGTGTCACGCAGCACGGCCACCGGGCAAGGGGCGTGGTAGAGCACCGCGTGGCTGACCGACCCGAGGAACGCCCGCCCCACCGCACCGCGGCCGTGGCTCCCGACCACGAGCAACCGTGCGTACTCGCCCATCTCCGTGAGGACTCGGGCGGGCTGGTCGGCGACAAACCGTACTTCGGCCCGCACATCCGGGAAACGCTCAGCGTACTCGTCCAGGTGTGCCCGCACCGCCGCTTCGGCCGCGGCATCCTGCCGGTCCCAGCCGGCCGGCGGCATCGGCGCGGCCGCGAGCAGTCCCACCGGCCAGTCCGACCAGGCGTGCACGGCCAGCAGTGGCGAGCCGTGCCCGGCCGCGAACTCGAACGCGAACTCGATCGCGCGGTCACTGGTCGGGGAGCCGTCCACGCCGACCACCACCGGTGCCGCCTCCGCCGCGGTCGCAGGCTCCGGGTCGTCGCCACGGACCACGATCACCGGCCGATCGGCCGCACGGACCACGTCGGCCGCCGTGGAGCCCAGCAGCACGCGCGGGAAGGCTCCGAGGCCCGAAGATCCCACCACGATCAGCGCCGCGCCCACGTCCTCGGCGACCTCGGGCAGGACCACCCCCGCCCTGCCTTCCGGCAGCGCGGTCTCGACGACCAGTTCGGGCCGGGCCTTTCGGCACTGCTCGGCCAGCTCACCGAGCTGGTACTCCGCGTGCTGCCGGATCCGGGCACCCTCCGTATCACCGGCGCTGGTCCAGCCCTGCATGATCGGTGGCGCCCAGGCGAAGCACTGCACGACCAGCAGCGGGCAGCGTCGTCGCGTAGCCTCGGCGGCCGCCCAGTGGACCGCGCGGCGGGAACCATCCGATCCATCGAACCCAGCCAGGATCGAGCCTGCTGCGGTGGCGCCCGAGGTGGTCACTTCCTTCTCCTTCGATCGCCGATTCCCCGCGCGGAATGCCGCGGGCTCCGCTTCGCATTCCCGCCATCTCGTCGGCGCACACGCGCTCGGGCTTCCCGTGACCGAGACGTGATCCGACTCCGATATCTCGAAAGTAATACGCGTCCCCCACCTACCGAACCTTGCGATTGTCTGCCGATTTCGTGATCGTTGACGCCACTGCTCTGCCGGCACCGCCGAAAATCTTCCGCTTCAGTCCGGCCACCTTGCCATCACCTGACGTTGACCGGCTCGCGGTTTGGGCCAGGCGACCCCAAGGGTAGTTCTGAACCAAATGGGAAAGGAGCCGTCGTGATCAGCGAGTCCCCACTCTGGTTCGGCTCCGGCAACGCCTGCCATGGGCGGTCCTGATCGATCGAAAACCGGTTCAAGCGGATTCGGAGGCCGCAGATGCAGGAAAATTCTCGCATTGAGCTTTCTCGCTCCGGCCGATACGGCATTCCGGGAGGAGTCCCACGAACGGTGGCAGCCCGGGGGCGCGATCGACATGGTCACCGCGCCCACCCTGACCGCCCAGTTGACCGAGGAATTCGCACGCGGAAGCCACGTCGTCGCCGACCTCTCCGGTGTGCCGTTCTTCGGAGTGAGCGGCTTGGTGACGCTCTTGGAAGCCGGCGAAGCGGCCGAACGCAAGGACAAAGTGCTGGCCGTCACCACCGGATCCCGGCACTCCCGGAGCTGAAAGGAGTTCGCACGGTGACCACCTCAGCACGTCGAATCCGGCAGCAGGCCGCCCTCGGGCTCGCCGTCGCCCTGGTCACCACCGCCTCAGCATGCGCCGGCGGCACGCCCTCCACGGATCCGCCGCCACCCGGCGAGATCGAGGAGATGCGGGTGACGGGCACGGTCGTGACCGGCGTGGAACCCGGATGCCTTCTCCTCGACACCGGTACGACGCGCTACCTCCTGGTGGGCGGCGACCAGACCCGGCTCGGCCCGCGGCAGCGCGTGACGGTGACCGGACTCGCCGAGCCTGGCACGCCCACCACGTGCATGGAGGGCATTCCCCTCGCCGTCGACGAAATCCATCCGGCGGCCTGATCCCCGCCGCGGACTCGAGCCGGGGAAGTGACCTTGACGAAGGGGCGGCTTGTGCAGAAGGAGCTTGATGCTCGTCGGCAGCGAAGTAGGCGGGCATGGCCGCTCACTCCGCGGGATCTGGGTACCCCCGACAGCAAGCAGCGAAGGACCGCCGGGAGTCCACGTCGCGAGGGAGAAAGGCGAGCCATGCCAGGACGGATCGAAGACTACGCGCTACTGGGCGATCTGCAGACCGCGGCGCTGCTCGGCGATGACGGCAGCATCGATTGGCTCTGCCTGCCCAGGTTCGACTCACCCGCCTGCTTCGCCGCCCTGCTGGACGACGAACGCGCGGGCAGGTGGCTCGTCGCGCCGTCCTCCGGCGGCACTGTCTCCCGCCGCCGGTACCGCGGGGACACCCTCATCATGGAAAGCGAATGGGACACCGCCGAGGGCACCGTGCGCGTCGTGGACTTCATGCCGCCGCGCGGGGAAGCCGCTGACGTGGTGCGGGTCGTGGAGGGCGTTTCCGGCCGCGTTCCGATGCGCATGCGGTTGCGGCTGCGCTTCGACTACGGCCACGTCGCTCCCTGGGTGCGCTACCACGGCAAAGAACTGGCCGCCATCGCCGGCCCGGACGCGGTGTGGCTGCACAGCCCGGTACCGATCTCGGACACAGGCACCGAGGCCGGTGCCGAGTTCGAGGTGGAGGCCGGTGACCGGCTCGCGTTCGTGCTCACCCACCGGCTGTCCCACCTGCCCCGGCCGGATCCCGTCGACGCCGATCAGGCCCTCACCGACACCGAGGCGTTCTGGTCGGGCTGGATCTCCCGATGCCAGTACCGAGGGCCTTGGGAATCCGGAGTGCGCCGTGCCCTGGTCACCCTCAAGGCACTGACCTACGCGCCGACCGGAGGCATCGTCGCCGCCGCCACCACCTCCCTTCCCGAGCAACTCGGGGGCCCGCGCAACTGGGACTACCGCTACTGCTGGCTGCGCGACGCGACCTTCACCCTGCAAGCGCTGCTCGGCACCGGCTTCACCGAAGAAGCCCACGACTGGCGCGAATGGCTGGTCCGCGCCGTCGCGGGCGATCCGGCGAAGCTGCAGATCATGTACGGGCTCGACGGGACACGCCGCCTGCCCGAGCAGACCCTGGACTGGCTCTCCGGCTACGAAGGGGCCGCGCCCGTGCGCGTCGGCAACGCCGCGGCCGACCAGTTCCAGCTCGACGTCTGGGGCGAGGTGCTCGACGGGCTGCACCTGGCCAGGGAAGCCGGACTGCCCGCGCAGGACGTGGCCTGGGACCTGCAGCGCGCGCTGCTGGACTTTCTCGAGGGCAACTGGCAGGAGCCCGACAACAGCCTGTGGGAGATGCGTGGTCCACGACGGCAGTTCGTGCATTCCAAGGTGATGGCCTGGGCCGGGGTGGACCGGGCAGTGGACAGCGTCGAGCGGCACGGCCTGCCCGGCCCCGTCGATCGCTGGCGCGCCCTGCGTGCGGAGATCCACGCCGAGGTTTGCCGGGAAGGCTACGACGCCCACCGCAACACCTTCACCCAGTTCTACGGGTCCGAGGGGCTGGACGCGGCCCTGCTGCTGCTTCCCCGAGTCGGTTTCCTGCCCTGGGACGATCCCCGCATCCGGGGGACCATCGACGCGGTGCGCACCGAACTGTGCGAGCAGGACTTCGTGCTGCGCTATCGCACCGACAGCGACGGCGGAGTCGACGGGCTCCCCGGCGGCGAAGGCGCTTTCCTCGCGTGCAGCTTCTGGCTCGCCGATGCCCTGCACGGTACCGGCAGGCACCAGGAAGCACGGACGTTGTTCGAACGCCTGCTGGACCTGCGCAACGACGTCGGCTTGCTCAGCGAGGAATACGATCCCGCCCGCGGCAGGCACCTCGGCAACACACCACAGGCGTTCAGCATGGTGGGATTGATCAACACCGCCCGCCAGCTCACCGGTAGCCGCACCACCACCTCCGCCTCGCCAGGACGACAAGACCTCGGCCGAGCCCCGCGCACCCGCTCTTCCTGACCTTTCCCGGAGAGGACGACGATGTTCTTCGACAACTGGCAGGCCATCGGGCGGATCGCCCTCGTCGGCACCCTCGCGTTCCTCGCAATGGTGACAGTGCTCCGCCTGTCGGGGAAGCGGACGCTGTCGAAGATGAACGCCTTCGACCTGGTCGTCACCGTCGCGCTGGGCTCCACGCTGGCGAGCATCCTCCTGACCCAGCAGGTCGCTCTCCTCGAAAGCGTCACCGCCCTCGTCGTGCTGGTGGGCCTGCAGTTCCTCGTCGCCTGGCTCGCCGTGCGATCGGCACGAGTGAAGAACGCGGTCAAAGCCTCACCGGTCTTCCTGGTCCGGCGGGGACAACTGCTGCCCACCGCCCTGCGCGAGCACCGGATCACCAGGGACGAGGTGTGCCAGGCGGTACGCGCGCAGGGCCTGGGCAACTTCGAAGAGGTCGACGCCGTGGTCCTGGAAACCGACGGCAGTTTCAGCGTTGTCACCGCCGGCCATGCCGGCTCCCGTGACACCTTGTCCGCTGTGGCGTGACCGGCGAACCGCCGGAAAAGGCAAGGGAAAAGCAGAGCTCGGCCCAACGACGTGGTCTCGGAGGCAATGGTGAACACCACCGCTGACGCGGAAAAGAAGGACACGGCGTTCTTCGGTCACCCACGAGCGCTCGGCACCCTGTTCGGGCTCGAGATGTGGGAACGCTTCTCGTTCTACGGAATGCAGGGCATCCTGACCATCTACCTCTACTACGCCGCCGTGAACGGCGGCCTCGGCCTCCCCGAGGCGACCGCGGCCAGCATCGTGGGCGCCTACGGTGGCCTGGTCTACCTGTCCACGATCGTCGGCGCCTGGCTCGCCGACCGGGTGGCCGGCTCCGAGCACGTGCTGTTCGCCAGCGCCGTGCTCATCATGATCGGCCACCTCTGCCTCGCCCTGCTGCCCGGGTTCGCCGGCGTCGGGGCCGGACTCGTCTGCGTCGCCCTGGGCAGCGGCGGACTCAAGGCCAACGCCACCGCGCTGGCCGGCGCGCTCTATGCCCGCGGCGACGAGCGCCGGGACGCCGGTTTCTCCCTGTTCTACCTCGGCATCAACCTGGGCGCCTTCCTGGGGCCGCTGCTCACCGGACTCGCCCAGCAGCGGCTGGGCTTCCACTACGGTTTCGGGCTCGCGGCGATCGGAATGGCCGCCGGGCTGCTCCAGTACACCTTCGGCCGCAAGAACCTCAGCCCCAGCGCCAACGATGTCCCCAATCCCCTGCCCCGCCGCCGGCGCCCCGTGGTCGCCGCCGCAGCGCTGGCGGCCATCTGCGTGCTCCTCGTGCTCATCCTGAGCGGCGTGATCACACCGGCTAACCTGGCCACCATCACCGTCGCCGTCATCGGGCTCGCCGCGATCACCTACTTCGTGGTCATCCTCACCAGCGGGCGGACCGACCGGATCGAACGCAAGCGGGTGACCAGCTTCATCCCCCTGTTCCTGGCCAGCTTCGTGTTCTTCGCCTTGTTCCAGCAACAGTTCACCGTGGTCATCCTCTACAGCGACCAGCGGCTGGACCGCACGTTCCTCGGCTGGGAGATGCCGGTCGCGTGGGTGAACTCCATCAACCCGATCTTCATCATCCTGCTCGCGGGCGCGTTCGCCGCGCTGTGGACCAAACTGGGCTCACGCCAACCGTCGAGCCCCGTCAAGTTCGCGCTCGGCACCATCACCATGGGCCTGGCGTTCCTCGCCTTCATCCCGTGGGCGAGCGGCACCGGCAACACCACTCCCCTGCTCGCCCTGGTGGGCATCCTGCTGCTGTTCACCATCGCCGAACTGCTGCTGTCGCCGGTAGGCCTGTCACTGGCCACCAAGCTGGCGCCCCGGGCTTTCCGCACCCAGATGGTCTCGCTGAACTTCCTGTCCATCGCACTGGGCACCGCGGTGGCAGGCTCGCTCGCGAAGTACTACGACCCCACGAACGAAACCCCGTACTTCCTCGCCATCGGCGGCACGGCCATCGGTTTCGGCCTACTGCTCGCCCTGGCCAGTCCCTTCATCCGCAAACTCATGCACGGCGTGCGCTAGCCAAGCGCGCACGGTCCTGTTCCCCCACCGCGCCGACTCCGGCTGGTCTGGCCCGGGGCTGACGGGTTTGCCTACGGGCGGCCCCACTCAGGCCCGTGTACAAGCGGTTTCCGGCTGGTCTCGGCGTTCGGTAGGCGTCGGGGATGCCGTCGGCGTCTACATCGAGGTGCTCCAGCTCGTGAATCCGCCGGTACACCCGGTTGCGGGCGCGCAGGATGCACGATGACCGCACTGACCGTGATCATCGCCAAGACCCAGTTCTGGACCGACGCCAAGGCCACCGTGTTCGCCGGCGGCGAGACCCCCGACGGTGTCACGGTCACCTCGGAATCCTTCGCCACCGTGCTGCCGTGGTTCCCCTACGTGCTCACCGTCGCCGTGGTCCTCTTCGCCGTGTCGACCATCATCACCTGGGGCTACTACGGCCAGAAGGCCTGGACCTACCTGTTCGGCAAGAGCCTGCTCAGCGAACGCCTCTACCACGTGGTGTTCTGCCTCTTCGTCGTCGCAGGCTCGGTGCTCACCCTCGGCAGCGTGCTCGACTTCGCCGACGCCGTGCTGTTCCTGCTGGCACTGTTCAACATCGCCGGGCTCTACCTGCTCGCGCCGATCGTCAAACGCGAAATGCGCGACTACCGCGAACGCCGCCACAGCGGAGAAATCGTCCGGGCCAAGTAACCCGCGGCCGCTCCCATCGTCCACCGTGGACGGTGGGAGCGGTTCCGCGTGCTCACCACCTGGCCCGACCGGCCACGTCCCAGCGAGTCAGCCGGAACCGGGCCAGGCGGTGCAGCATCTCCTCCATCGCCTCCGGCACGATCTGCCCGTCGAGGTCACGCTTGGCCGCGACGACCGTGCCGACGATGCCGGACGGTGGCACGGTGGCGAACTCCCCCGCCAGTTCGCGAACCACCTTGCTGACGACGTCCTCACTCCGGGCGGTGTCGATCGACATGTTCCTCCTCGGTCGGCTGCACCCCTATCATCGCCGCGGAAGCCACGGACTCAACTGACGACTGACTGACGATCGCCTGCGTACCTGACGAACACCTTACGAATCGAGGTGTGCTCGGCGAAGACCCGTCAGCGGGCTTGCGCTTGCCGCCGTGAATGGGCCGCACGCGTGAGGTAGCGCGGTGAGAGGCAGGCGCCAGTCCTGGTGGTAGCCGCCCGGTGCGCGTTCATGACGAACACAAGTCCCCCGGACTAGCTCGTCGCGATCGTTCAGCAGCGGTAGAACACCGGAGAACTGGTCCCCCGCTGGACGACGCGTGGCCTCATCCGTTGGCGTGCCGGGTGAGGAGCTGGGTGGCGACGTCGTCGATGTCGGTTGCGGTGAGCGTAGGTGAGCTGATCGCAGGGAGCGGCAGGCGTTGTCCTCGGGTGATGTAGGCGGTGGCGAGGCCGGCGGCTGCGGCGCCGGTGATGTCCCAGTCGTGGGCGGCGATCAGGATCGCGTCGGCGGGTGCGACCTGTTCGGTCTCGAGAACGAGTTGGTAGGGCTCGGGTGCGGGTTTGAGCCGTCCGGCCTGGTCGGCGGAGTAGACGGCGTCGATCAGTGGCCGGAGGCCGGCGTTGCGCAGTTGGTCTTCGGCGACGGCGTTGACGGAGTTGGTCAGGGTGACCACGCCGAACCCGGCCGCGCGCAGCCGGGTGATCGCGTCATGCACCTCGGGGTGGGCAGGGAGCCGGCGCAGGCGGTCACCGAGTTCGCGTTGGTGCTCGGGGGTGGCGGTGCGGCCGCGAGTGGCCGCGATCGGCGGCAGGCAGGCCGCGGCGATCTGCCCGAACGGGCGGTAGTCGCGGGCGGCGGTCAGCGCCAGGGCGTTGTGGATCATCAGGTCGAACCAGTCACGCCGGGCCGCAGGGTCGCCGGTGAGGTCGGCGAAGAAGTCGTCGAGCGCGGCCAGGTCGAGCAGTGTCTCGTTGACGTCGAACACGCACAGCACGATGAGCCCTCCATAGGTACCATGGTTGCCGTACCTCGAAGGTACGATAGCGACCGTACCTTTGTCGAGGAGGGTTTCGTGGACATGCCCGTACCGCCGATGGCCGAGGTCGATCTCGGGCAGGTGTTCCGCGCACTGGCGGATCCGTTGCGCCGTGCGGTGATCGCCGAACTCGCCGCCGATCCGGCGGAGGGCGAGCGCGCGTGTTCCTCGTTCAGCATGCCGGTGGCGAAATCGACCAAGACGCACCATTGGCGGGCGCTGCGCGAGGCCGGTCTGATCGTGCAGCGCGACGCGGGCAACGGCACTTTCGTGCGCCTGCGCCGGGCCGAGTTCGAGCAGCGGTTCCCCGGTCTGCTCGCCCTCACCCACCGACTCCAGGCCGACTCCACGACCACGTCGAAGCCCTCTGACTGAGGGTCGTCAGAGCAGTTCGAGTCCGCCATCGATGGTGAGGACTTGACCGGTGAGCCAGCCGGCCCCGGGGTCGGCCAGGCGCAGGAGCCAGGTGGCTACCTCCTCGGGCTCGCCGCGCCGCCCCAAGGGGATGCGGCGGGCTTCGTCCTGTTTGATCTGGTCCACCGTGTCCGCCGACAGGCCGGCGGCGGTCAGCGCTTCACTCTCGGTGGGCCCCGGGGCCAGCGCGTTGACCCTGATCTTGTCCGGGGCGAGTTCCAGGGCCCAGCTTCGCGTCAGGTGTTCCAGGGCGCTCTTCGTGGCGGCGTAGTGGGCGGCCTGGGGCAGGGGCCGGTGACCGTAGGTGCTGGACACGTTCACGATCGCCCCGCGGGTCCGGCGCAGGTGTGGCAGCGCGGCGCGGGCGAGCAGGCTGGGCGCGGTGACGTTGAGGCGGAACAAGTCGCCGATGCGGGACGCGGTGGCCTCGGCCAGCGGCATCACCGCGGTGGCGCCGGCGTTGTTCACCAGGACGTCCACCCCGCCCCACCGGTCGGCGGCCGCTCGCACGACGGCGTCCGGCGCGTCGTCGGCGCGGATGTCGGCGGCGAACACGGCAATGCCGGGGTGCTGGTGCGCGGTCGTGTCCAGCGCATCCTGACGGCGGCCGACGCCGAGCACGCGCGCTCCGGCGCGGGCGAAAGCGAGCGCGGCGGCGCGCCCGATCCCCGAGCCCGCTCCGGTGACGATCACAACCCGGCCGGCGAACTCGGCCTCTGCGCCCGTGGCTGCCATGACACTCCTTTATTCGATGATCGTAGAACGTCGAATAAGCTAACATGACCGGCATGAAGCAGGCGCGGCATCCGGACACCGGCGAAATGACGCTCGTCTCGGTCATGGCGGCGTTGAGCGACCCCATCAGGGTCGGGCTGGTCCGGGTCCTCTCCGATGACCGTGAGCACGGCTGGGGCGAACTGCGGGCGCCCGTGGCGAAATCGACCCTCAGTCATCACCTCCGGGTGTTGCGCGATGCCGGGATCACCCGCACCCGCCAGGAAGGCACCCGGTGTTACGTCACCCTGCGCCGGGACGACCTCCAGACACGATTCCCCGGCCTGCTGGACGTGGTGCTGAACGTGGCCGGAACAGACGACGTCGGACACCGGGTAGGGCTGGCCGCTCCCACCGCCGAGTGACACCGCACTTCACGGCGAAGCACTTCGGGCAGGGCGGATCGTCAGGTGTTCGTCAGGTGCGAAACGCCGGCCACCCGGCACGATCGGGATGAGAGTGCGCGGCCGTCGGGGGGCGGGCACCCGCGACCGAGCAGGCCCTGACCCGGGAGGACATCATGACCGCTGCACGCCGGACCGGCCGGGCGCTGGTCATCGCCGGTTGTTCCCTCGGCGTGGGTGCGCTGTCCGCGATGCTCTTCGTGGCGCTGAGCCGCGGTGCCCACCCCGGATTCGTGCTGCCGCTGGGCGCGCTCACCCTCGGCCTGGCCATCGCCGTGGTCGCCGGGCTCGCGCTGGATCGGCGTGCTCGGTAGCCCGTGGCGCCATGCGACAATCTGCCGCTCGGAGGTGAAGCGGATGACCCGAGCGCACTCAGCGACCCCGGCCGGATCGGGCTCATGACCTCGGTGCTGCTGGTCGAAGACGACGAACGCATCCGGGAGGCCCTCGGGCTTTCCCTGGCCGACCACGGTTTCGAGGTGGTCGAGGCGGGCTCTGGGGAACAAGCGCTGAGCGTGGTCGAGTCCACGCCGGTCGACGTGGTGCTGCTCGACCTGATGCTGCCCGGCATCGACGGCATGGACGTGTGCCGGTCGCTGCGCTCGCGCGGCGACCTGCCGATCATCATGGTCACCGCGCGCACGGACACCCGCGACGTCATCGACGGCCTGGAGGCCGGTGCCGACGACTACGTGACCAAGCCGCTGGTCGCCGGCGAACTGGCGGCCCGCATCCGGGCCCTGTTGCGCCGCCGCGGCCCCGGCCGCCCCGAACTGGTGGTGGGTGCGCTGAGGATCCACCCGAACACCGGGGAAGTCGAGCGGTCCGGGGAGCCACTGCACCTGACCAGGACGGAGTTCCGGCTGTTGGCCGAACTCGCCGCGGCCGGCGGCGACGTGGTGACCAGGGAACAGCTGCTCCAGCGTGTCTGGGGCTACGACTACTTCGGCGACACCCGGCTGCTGGACGTGCACATCCGCAGGTTGCGCCGCAAGGTCGAGACCGATCCGGACGAACCCGCGCTGGTGCTCACCGTGCGCGGCGTCGGGTACCGGGTGCACCAGGACGGCGGATGACCCCGCGCTGGTCACTGCGGTGGCGGGTGACCGCGGCTCTCGGGGTGGGCTCGCTGCTGATCGTCAGTGTGCTCGCGGTGACCACCTGGAACCTGGCCACCAGCTACCTGCTCGACCAGCGCGAGCAGGCCGCCGTGCGCCAGGCACAGCTCAACGTGCGCCTGGTCGACGCCGCGATCCGCGAGCGGTCCAGCGGCCTCGACGAACTGCTCACCGGCCTGACCACCGGCCCGGACTCGTCGATCCTGGTCTACCGGCCGGGTCGGTGGCTGAGCAGCGGCAGGCAGATTCCGCCGCGAACACTGCCCGACGAGCTGCTGGACCTGGGCCGGGCCGGTGAACCCGCCCGCCAGCGCCTGCACGCCGACGGCATCCCGGCGCTCGCGGTGGTGCTGCCCGTGGTCTCGGAAGGCGGCTTCTACATCGAGCTGTTCCCGTTGGTGGAACTGGACCGCACGATGCGGTTCCTGAGCATCGTGCTGACCGCCGCGACCGTGGCCAGCGGTCTGCTCGGCGGTGGCCTGGGCTGGTGGGCCAGCCGTCGCGCCTTGCGCCCGCTGACCACGCTGACCGATGCCGCCTCCCGCATCGCGGCGGGCGAGCACGGGGCCCGCCTGCCCACGCAGACCGATCCCGACCTCGCCCCGCTCGCGGCCACCTTCAACGCCACCGCCGAAGCCCTGGAGCACCGGGTCCAGCAGGACGCCCGTTTCGCCGGGGACGTCAGCCACGAGCTGCGGTCACCGCTGACCACCATGGCCAACGCCGCCGAAGTGCTCGACCGGCGACGCGAGGCCATCCCGGTTCCCGCCCGCCGGGCGCTGGACCTGCTGACCTCGGAGATCCGCCGGTTCCAGCGCATGGTCGTGGACCTGCTGGAGATCTCCCGTGCCCGGCAGGAGTCCGACGAGCAGTCCTGGGAACTGGTCGACCTCGGTGCCGCGGTCCGCAGCGTGCTGGCCCACCGCGACCAGCCGGACGTGCTGACCGAGACCGCGTCCGTGCTGGTGCTGGCCGATCGGCGAAGGCTCGACCGGGTGGTGGGCAACCTGCTGGACAACGCCGACCGCTACGCCGGCGGCGTGGTGCGCGTCGCCGTCACCAGCCAGGACGGCAAGGTCCGGCTGGAGGTCGACGACCAGGGGCCCGGTGTTCCGGAGGAACTGCGGTCCCGGATCTTCGAACGCTTCACCCGCGGCCAGGCCCGCGGCCGGGGCACCGACACCGACACCGGCAGCGGCCTCGGACTGGCGATCGTGGCCGACCACGTCGCCCGGCACGGCGGCACCGTCCGGGTGGAGGAACGCCCCGGCGGGGGCGCCCGGTTCGTCATCGAACTGCCGGAGGCGGTATGAGGAAGCTGGCTCTCGTGGTCGTGGTCGTGGTCGTGGTCGCCGTGGCGGTTTGCGCCGGGTGCGGCGTGAGCACCCAGGACCACCCGGAGAAACTGCCCTCGGTCACCCGGGCGACCGATCCCGCGCCCTCGGTCACCCAGGTGCCCGACTCCGTTCCCGCCCCCGAATCGTCAGGCAGTCGTCAGGTTCCCCCGCCGGGATCCACGACAGGATGAAGATCGTGAAGCGCTCCGCTACCCACGACCCGGCGGCCAGAACCATCGATCTGCTGGGAGAGGCGTGGACCACGCTGATCGTCACCGAACTGTTCGACGGGCAGCGCTGTCTCGACGACCTCACCGGCGCACTGCCCATGGTGTCCAGATCGAGCCTCGGCCACCGGATGCGCCGCCTGCACGCCGCGGGCCTGGTCGAAGCCAACACCGACCGGCACGGCCGATTCCACTACCGGCTCACCGACGCCGGGCGGGACCTCAAGCCGGTGCTGACCGAACTCGCCCGCTGGGGCAACCGCTGGCTGCCGCCACCCCGCGCCGGTGAGCTGGACCCGCAGGTGCTGCTGAGCGACCTGTGCCGGGCCATCGGCGGCCCACACGACCCGGCCGCCATCCACATCCGCTTCTCCGACGCACCCGGACCGCGGCAATGGTGGGTGGTGCTCGGCGCGAGCCGGGCACGGCCGCACCGGCAACCGCCCGGCCTGCCGGTGCTGGCGGAGGTCGAATGCACACTCACCGCCCTGGCCAACGTGTGGCTGGGGCACAGCCGTTGCCTGGACGAACTACGGGCACGGACCCTGCGCTTCACCGGCAGCCGGGCCGCGGTGCGCCAGGTGGCGGGCTGGCTCGGCGCCCGTTCGGCGATGAGCAGCAAGACGCCGCGAATCGTCAGGTAACCGTCAGGTCGAACCGGCCGCGAACGCGCGAGGATTGACACCGGAATGATCACGGCGCGAAGGGCGCGCCACTCGCGTTGGAGGCCAGGGTTCCACGATGACCGCTGTACCCGCCGGTGGCAGCGTCGCCTTGCGACTGATCTGCGACGGATGCGGCAGGAGTGGCCCACTGGCCGAGCCACGAGTGCCCCACCACGAAGCTTGGTTGCTGCTGTGGGGAAGTGCCTGCCAGGACGGCTGGCGCGGCCACGACCGGGCGATCGGACCGCACTACTGCCCGGACTGCGCCGCCTGAGCCGCCCGCCCTCGCCACAGGGGTTGATGGCGAGGGCGGGACCCGCACAACACCGTCCGGCGTGGACCCGCCACCGACCTTGTGCGCCGCACGCCGTGGCCCGCCGTCGTGGTCCGCGGAGTGGGCGGTGACACACACAACACGGCGGTACGGCCAGTGGTGGTCGGGCTGGACGGATCGGCCATCAGCGACCGCGCAGCCGAAGCCTTCAAGTTCGCCGTGGCGCACGGTACCTCCGTCCGCGTGGCGCACCACTCCCCGTGTCCGGTAGCCGTGCTCCGCGCTTCAGCCGCCGCCTGATGCGCCCGCTGTCCATCGAGGACACCGCGGGAGCGCACTGCGAGCAAGCCCTCGTCTCGTCGGTCGGTGACGATCCGACCAGCACGCCTCTTCACCAGAGACCGCCTCGATGACCTCGGATCCCTGGTCAGCCAAGGGAAGGTGAAGCTCATGGTGTCGTGCGATTCAGCGGTGGGCGGGTGCGCGGCCCTTGACGGTACGAGTGCGGCCGGGACAAGCACGACAGCACAACGAACATTCTGTGCCCTCTCTGGCTCTGTCCATGGCTTGCCAGCGGATCAACCGGCAGTGGGACAGCCGGGCACCAGGTGTTGCTCGTCGACAGCCAGCACGACTCTTGGCCAGGCTTCCCGGCACGCCTGCGGCCACCTACTCCCCTCCCCCGCCGGTGTCACCGCTTGCGTCGCGCTCACCAGGAACGACCGCACCGCAAACGCGCAGCGAAGACCCTCCACTTCGCCAGGTGAGGAGGTGGCCGGAAGCTGATGACGGAGGGGTCGTTGCCCGGTCCCCGCACGGTTGATGGCACCCCGGCATGGGTAGCCCAGGTGCGGTGACGGGTGTCGGGAGTCGCCAGGGTCGAGCATGAGGGCAGGTCATGGCTGATACGGATACGGTGATCATGGCGGCCGCCGGTGTGGCGGCACTGGCGGCGGCGGTGGTGCCGCGTGTGGTGAAGAAGCTTCCGATCTCCATGCCGATGGTGTTCCTCGCCGCCGGAGCGGTGGCATTCACCATCGCTGACCCGTCTCACGACGCCGACCCGGTCGTGGAAACGAGCTTGATCCGGCATCTGGCCGAAGTATGCGTAATCGTCTCGTTGATGGGCGCGGGCCTGGCGCTGAACCGTCGCGTGGGGCTACGTCGCTGGTCATCGACATGGCGCCTGCTGGGTATCACGATGCCCCTGTCCATCGCTGCGGTCGGGTTGCTCGGGTGGGGGGTACTGGGATTCGGGGTAGCCGGAGCCTTGTTGCTCGCCGCCGTCCTCGCCCCCACCGACCCGGTTCTCGCGAGCGAGGTCCAGGTGGGCGAGCCAGCCGAACACGCCGACGATGACGATGAACCACGGTTCGCCCTGACCTCGGAAGCGGGATTGAACGACGGCCTGGCCTTCCCCTTCGTCTACGCCGCAGTGGCTATCAGCTCCGTGGGCCTGGCCCCGGAAGCGTGGCTGGCGGAATGGCTGGCGGTGGATGTGCTCTGGCGCATCGGGGCGGGAGTCGGCTTCGGCTTGCTCATCGGGTGGCTACTGCGCAAACTCTTCTTCTCCGTGCCTTCGGAGAAGTTCCAATTAGCCAAGCACGCCGAGGGGTTCGTCGCCTTGGCTGCGACGTTCCTGGCCTACGGCGTGACCGAACTCGCCGAAGGATACGGCTTCATCGCCGTTTTTGTATGCGCGTGCACCATCCGTGCCGGCGAACGTGCCCACGGCTACCACCGGGTGTTGCATCAATTCATCGAGCAGATCGAACGTTTGCTCACCGTGACGATCATTTTCCTGCTCGGCGCGGCCGTGGCGACCGGTCTGCTGGCCGGCACCACTTGGCAGGAGGTACTGGTGGCGGCAGCCATTCTGCTCGTCGTGCGACCGGCCGCCGGCTTGATCGGGTTGTTGCGCGGCCGGCCCAGCTCCCGTGAGCGCCTGGTCGTCTCCTTCTTCGGCGTCCGCGGAGTAGGCTCGATCTTCTACTTGGCCTACGCACTGGAAAAGGGCCAGTTCAGTGGGCAGGAAGACCTGTGGCGCATCGTGGGACTGGTCGTGGTCGGCTCGATCCTCATCCACGGCGTGACCGCCACACCAGCGATGATGTGGCTCGACAAGAAGAAAAGCCAACCCGCACCGGACGGCCAAGTACTTGCCCGGCAGTGAAGACAAGCGGTGTCACCGTGCTGAGCCCCGTGTCGAAGTCGACCCGATCGCGGCGACGGCAGGCCGGCCGTAGCGGGTGACCACAGCGGCGGCGTATCAAGCACCTTCGACGGCGTGGTGCAGCTTGTCGGTTTCAGCTCGCGCACGCCGGGTAGTCGTGCGGTCCGATCGCGCGGTCACGGCCACGCCACCCGTCTCGGTGAACTCCCTTGGCCTGGTCGATCTCGGCTCGCGAGGTGAGCACGGTTTCCAACCGGGTGGTTTCTCCCGGCACTGCTGCCAACGGCGCGCGTTGATGATCGCGGCCAGGCCGCGGCAGTGACCACAGACCTGATCTGGCCTGCCTGATGCCGTGATCGCCTGTGCTCGCCTTCGCAGCAGCGGCGACGCCGAACTGCTCGCACAGCCAGCCAACCGCGTCTACTCCCCCCGGCCACGCGAACCTGCTCAACTGGCTCCCGATGGCAAGACCACCTACGTCCTGGCTTCGACTTCAGCGGCTTCTCCGACATCGCCGCCCACAGCAAGCACATCAACGGCCACGTCATCCCCCCACAACGCGCTCGACTAACGCCGAAGCCGAGTCGGCGTCACACCAGGCAACCGTGCCCGATTCGACGCCACGCAGTGCACCATCGCGCTGCGGTGCCTTGCCGCGCTGGGGAAGCAGCACACCAAACGGGTCGAAAAGTTCACCGCCCGCACGAGCGGGCGCGCGCCCTCGAAGGCTGGACCAGAAGTGCCCATCGCCTGCCAGCCGACCTCAGAGTAGCCACTGCGTCGAGTCGTCAGCGCCGAGCCGCGACCGGGCTAGCGTTATGCCGTGCGGCACAACTCAGTTCGCCAGCCACGTTCCGGCAATGCCGCGAAACGCGAGCTTGGCTGCACCCTCGCGTCCAGCTTGACAACCCCACGCACATCCCGCTTCAGTAGTCCACCAGAAACGACGTTTCGCTCCGTATCAACGCAGGTCAGGAAGCGTCTTCCCCGCGCGAGCGGGGGTGGTCCCCTTGCGAACTAGCAACGTTGCGAGATCACACGGTCTTCCCCGCGCGAGCGGGGGGTGGTCCCGCCTCGAAGATGGCGATCGCCATGGCGGGCGCGTCTTCCCCCGCGCGAGCGGGGGTAGTCCCTGGGTGAGCCCGCACCAGTACGTCGACACACCGTGTGGTCCCCGTGCGAGCGGGGTGGCCCGTTTCCCGGATGGCGCCCGCCTTCCCGGCCTGCGTCTTCCCCGCGCAAGCGGGGCGGTCCGGCCACCCGCGCGGCCAGCACCTCGACGCCGCCGGCGCCGAAACACGCTGGGGCCCGCACGAGCGCGGCTGGGACCAGTTGCTCACCGCAGCTCGCCAGCCCGGCTCCCCGAATCCAAGCCGGTCGGCGCCCCGCACTCGGTCACCGACGAAACCGGCTGAGCCGTTGAGAGGATGCGCGCCCTCTTACTTTCCGGGGTCGAGCACGAACGTCAGCGACGCGCGCGCGGTCGCGGCGGGCGTGCCGCTCGCGACCACGAGCAGCGCGGCTCGCCAGGCCGCGGCCAGTATGTCCGCGACGGGTGCCTTGTGCTTGGTCAGCAACGGCCGCAGTGCCGCGGCGACCGGGTCGTCGCGCTCCACCGGCGGCTGCTCACCGAGGATCCGGCACACGGTGAACCGGACGGCGGCGTCGAAGGCCACCAGCAGCGCCGCCCGCACCGCGGGCTGCCCGCGCTCGCCCGCCGCAGCGGCCGCGCCCTCCATCCGCTCGACGATCCGCTTCTCCAGGTCTTCGCGGACCAGCTGGTAGAGTCGTTCGAGCTGGCCGCGAGCGTCTTGCCCGCGACTCCTGACCGGGTGAGACCGTCGACTGCCACACAGATACCAAAGACACGATCGTGGCTGGTCCAGCCGTTGACGCGGCCACGGTTGTTGCTGATCTGCACCCGCTTCCTGGCGTGGTCCACGGACGACACCAGGTGCAAGTAGACCGTCCCGGCTACCCGGGCGGGACAATATCCCCGGCCTCCACCTTCGACGGGTCGACCGGAGCAACGACCACCTGCTGCCGACTGCGTATCAGCGGCACCATGGACGAGCCACTGGGCCGGAACGCCACTGTGGCCCCGCCGGCAACCCTGCCTGCCACTGCATCCAACGCGCCCATCCGACGATCGTGGCGGATTTCCCTGCGACATCCCACCGATTTACTTCTCCCAACCCACCAACGAAGCGAACGTTGCGTAGCGCCGGGACACAACCCTTCAGCCGCTCTTGGTTTGCGGGTGGCGCAGTTGGTCGCGAAGAGCCTCGGCTCGGGCATCGCCCAGGTCTTCGTAGATATCGAGGGCCGCCTGCCAGTTCTGCCGGCTGGCCTCGGGCTGCCCGGTTTGGTGGTGGACGATGCCACGAGTGCTGAGAGCAAGAGCCTCGCTGTGCCGATCGCGGAGTTTGCGGGCCAGGTCCAGGCCTTCGGAAAGGCGGTCGAGGGCCTTCCCGTACTCGCCAAGGCCCAGGTGGGACTCGCCGAGGTGGATCAGGGTGACGGCTTCGCCGTGTCGGTGGCGGATGACGCGGCACAGCTCCAGTACCCGGCGAAACTGGCAGAGAGCGTCGTAATAGGCGCCCAGGCCGAGGTAGGCCTCGCCGAGGTTGCCCATGGCGATTCCTTCGCTGTACTGGTTCCCGGTTTCCCGGATGACTTCCACCGCCTGGCTGGCATAGTCGGCGGCATCGGTGTACTGGCACAGACCGAGGTAGGTGTCGGCGAGATTCGCCAGGACCATCCCCTCGCCCCACCGGTCGCCGGCGGCACGGAAGAGTTCGCGGGCGGTCCGGAAGTGGTCCAAGCTCTCGTCGAACCGGCGCATGCCCACATAAGCGGTCGCGAGTCCGTTGAGCATGCGGGCCTGTCCCTTCGGATCGCGCAGTTCGCGGGCGGCCGCGAGGCCGGTCTCGTGCACCGCGACCCAGTCGGTCCAGTACTTGCGCAGGTAGAAGAAGCTCCACAGATTGTTGGCGAGCTGCCACGCCGCGGCACCCAGCCCGGTCTCCGCCGCGACGCGGGCGACCGCCACCAGGTTGGCCCGTTCGGTTTCGCACCACTCGAGCGCCGCGTCGAAGTCACCGAAAACGGCGGGATACCCGGGGACGGGCGTCGCGTCCACCACTCCCCGTTGGCGGCCGGGGTGCAGTTGCCGGTCTGCGGCCGCGGCGGCGTGGAGGTACCAGCCGGCTAGGCGGTGCAGCGCCTCGTGCCGCTCCGCGGCGGTGTCCGTGGCCTCGGCGCACTCGCGGGCGTAGGCCCGGAGCAGGTCGTGCAACTGGACCCGATCCACCTCGGCGGACTCGATCAGATGCGCCTCGACCAGACCGTCGAGGAGTTGCCGTGCGACGGCGGGCGCGAGCCCGGCCATGGCAGCGGCGGCATCGGTGCTGACATCGGGGCCGGGGTGCAGGCCCAGCAGCCGGAGCAGCCGCGCCTGAGCTTCCGGAAGATTCCGATAGGACCACGAAAGCACCGGGCGGATCGCGGTGAACTGGTCGGCACTGAGGCTGAACACTTCGAGTCGCCGGTCGGCATCGACCAGTTCGGCGGCCAGCTCGGCGAGAGCGAAGTGGGGACGGGTGACCGCGCGCTGGGCGGCGATCTGGATCGCGAGCGGCAGCCGATCACACAACTGGGCCAGGTGCGCCACCGCCGCCGGCTCCGCGTCCGCCCGATCCGGGCCGACAATGGCGCGCAGCAATGCCACGGCATCCTTCTCCGGCAGCCGGTCGATGGATATCCGGTGCATTCCCACGCTCACCGCGAGACCGGTGAGTTTGTCGCGGCTGGTGACCACGACCATGCAGGACGACGAACCGGGCAGCAACGGCCGTATCTGTTCCACGCTGTTGGCGTTGTCCAGCACGATCAGCAGGCACCGACCGGTCACCACGGAACGGAACAACGCTGCCCGGTCATCGAGGGACGGCGGAATCTTCGCGGCGGGCACGTCCAGCGCGCGAAGGAAACCGTCCAGCACTTCACCGGGCGTTGCCGGTGGTCCGGGATCGTAGCCACGCAGGTTGACGTACAACTGCCCGTCGGGAAACTTGGCGCGCACGTGGTGTGCCCACATCACGGCCAACGTGGTTTTGCCAACCCCGGCGGTGCCGCTGATCGCCGAAATGACCACTGCCCGGCCGGCCGGTGCCGTTGCCGAACCGGGCTCGTCCATTGAGTCGAAAACCGCGTCGAGTGCGGTCAGTTCCGCTACCCGCCCAGTGAAATCACGGACGGGTGACGGCAGCTGCCCCGGCACGATCCGTGCCGGCTTCCCGGGTGCGTGCCCACCGCGCTCGGGGGCGCTGGATTTCGTGCTTCTCCGGACGCGGCGCGGGACGCACGCTTCCAGGCACGCGCGCTCGTCGTCGCTCAGCCCGAGTGCGTCCGCCAGGGCAAGAACCGTGTGGGGGTAAGGATGTCGGCGCTCCTCCCGTTCCAGCGCGCTGATCGCTTTGGCGCTCACACCGGCTCGCTGGGCCAGTTGCTCCTGGGTCAGGAACGCGCGCTCCCGCAGCCTCCGCAGCAGGGCACCGAACGATTCCCGCAGAACTTCCACGCTTCATGATAACCCCACACTTTACCGAAGTGTGGGACTCACTGTGGGTGGCCAACGCCCGCCTTCCAGCGAAAACTTCGTTTCCTCGATGTCCGAGCGCCGACCGGACGGGGGATCATGAAATCGGCGGGCGGCTTGTCACGAAGATCATCGCGCGCACAGGCTGCCCTTTCACTGGAAGAAAAAATGGGGAAACCATGAGAAGCATCAAGAATCGTCTTGCCTTCATCGCATTCACCGCCGGACTCACGCTGATCGGCACCTCCGGTGCCGCACTGTCCGCGGCCGCCGAGCCCACTGCCGCTCAGGAGCAGGTCACCGAATCCGCCGTGACCTACATGGGCAGCACCAGGGACCTGACCCTCTGCCATTCACACGGACTGTGGCACATAACCCATGGCAGCGGCACCTATTACTACTGCCAGGAATACTACGACCCGGCCTCCGGCCGCTGGTATGCCCTTTACGTCGGCTCGTAGGACTTTGTTCCCGCCCGGGAACAAGACGTGCACGAAAATGGGAGGAAAAATGCACGTTTTCCGGAAGTACCTCATCACCGCCGCACTGACCGGCGGTATCGCGTTCGCCGGCGCGCTGGGCGCCACCGGCGCCTCGGCCGCCGCCGAACCCACGACCGCCGTGGAAACGACGGCGCAGGCGGCGCCGCAGCCGGGCTACATCGCGGTCGGTCGCCAGAACATCGTGTTCAGCGAGTACGGCGGTCCCACGTCGATCGGCTCGACCGCCGAGGAGCTGATCTACGCGCAGTGCCAGCACGACGGGATCTGGGGCTGGCAGACCTACGCCTGGGTGCCCTCGCTGAACAGCTGGGGCTGGCTCCGCAACGGTGACATCACCGGGCTCACCGGTCCGATCTGGTGGCTGGACGTCTGCTGACCGGCGGAATGGAGCGAACCATGCGCAAGATCCTGGCAGCACTCGTGCTGGCCGCGAGTTGCCTTGGCATCGGCGCGGTGCCCGCCCAGGCGGCGGCCACCCCGGCAGCGGCCTGCGCGATCGCGAACGTGCAGCTCACGGTCACCCACTGGGGGTCCGAGGGCGGCTTCCACACCTACTGCCACGAACGCCGGTACGTGGCAGCCACCACCGCCTTCTACGACTCGGCGGGGAACCCGCTCACCGGCATGGGCGGACGCACGCTGATCCACGCCGACGGCCAGTGGCACTGGGTGTGGGCCAACACCCCCTGGGGCGGGGTCTGGCAACCGGTGGCCCGCGGTTGCCTCTGGATCTCCCTCGACAACCCTGGTGGCCCGCTTCTGCACCACCACTGCGCGAACGTGCAGTGACCCTCCACGACGTACCCGGCGCCTCCTTCCGGAGGCACCGGGTGCGTCCGGGTTCCCGCGGGTCAAGTCTCGCCAACTCGGTTACACGAGCGAGGTCAGCGGCGTCGGGGCTGTCCCAGCGCGAGCGGAGGGGTGTTCCCGGCAGTGGCCCCTTCGGCGAACTGGGGGGTCACCGCGAAGACGAATTCATACACCCGGTCGTCGGCGGGGCCGTCGAGCACATAGGACTCGCCGATTCGGATTCCGTTGCGCATCAGCAGTTCCTGATGTACGGGGAAGGCCGATCCGTTGTCGTTGACCGGGTTTCCGAGAACTTCGAGCGCCCAGGTATCACTGCCGATCACGGCAGGCCGGAATCGGGCCAGCCAGCGAGCTTCCCGCAAATAGATCCCGGGCATCCCGTTCGGGGCCTCCCAGCGGAGGATGTCACCCGCATCGCGGCGGGCGAGTAGCTGGTTCCAACCCGTGCGGAACAGCACGACATCGCCCGGCGCGATCCGGTCGATCCCGCCGAATTCCATCGCTTCCTTGATGTCCTCGACGGTGATCCGGTAGTTCTCCCGCAGCAACGGCTTGCCGTTGCTGGCGGGTTCGGCGAGATCCCCGGCCCGGCCCGCGGCCAGCTTCACCCCGAGGATGTCCAGCAACACGCCCCGGGTGACGATCGGGCCCATGTGTTCGTTGCCCAGTTTGGTGGCGCCGTGACCGGCGGCGAAGTCGGGACCCCGGAAACCGTTGTAGTAGTACTCGGCCGCGCCGATGTGGCTGAGGTTGTCGAGCTGGGAGGCGATCTGGTAGGTCGTGGCCAGCGGTACCGGGTGTTTCGCCGACAGTTCCGCCGCGAAACGCTCCTCGTGGTAGCTGAGCTTGTTGGCGCCGAGCGGTTCGGTGGTCATCAGCACGCCACCTGCCTCCTGGAACCCCGGCGGCGGCCGGTACCCGGCGATGGTGAGCCGCTGCTCGTAGGTACGGCGAGGATCGGTTTCGAACGCGGGGAAGCCGTTCCACATCAGCTCTCCCAGGTTGTACGTCCGCACCGGCCGGCCCGGTTTGAGCACACTCAACGCCGCCGCGGTCTTGCCGGGTGTCACCTCGTTGAAACTGCCTCGCTGATCTCCTGCGCCATACCGGCTCGGTGCCCAGTCCGTCAGGTTCGCGGGATCGGCGTAGTCGAACGGCGTGTCATCGAAATCGCCGGGTGAGTCAGGACTGCCCGGGCGGGCGATGCGAGCTTCGGCACTCGCCGGCTGCGCCCCTGCCGACACAGCGACCGCGGCGGCTCCCGCGGCACCTGCCATCCGGAGGGTGTCCCGCCGGTTGACGCGGTACTTGGCGAGGTAGTTGCGCAACAGATCGGGATTCATCCATGGCTCCTTTGCCGTCTCCGTTCCGGACAACACCGCCTCGGTGGTGCCGCCCCCGGTGGCTGGCTTAGATCAAGAAGCGATGCCGGGCATTGACGATCCACGTTCCCCGTGATTCCACCAAGACCCGCCGCGTCAGAGCACCCACTTGCGGATTCGGCGGCGACAACAGGTGACGTCACTTGACCCGCTGCAACCGCCGGTTCGGGCTCGGTGTGCCGCGTCGGGCCGGAAGTGACAGTGCTCCACCGGTGCGCCAAGCGGTGGCAGGCGTCGACGAGTTCCGGGGGCTGCACCTCGGTGAGGTCGGTGTCGAAGGTGGCGAGGATGCCCGCGATACCCGCCCATGACCAAGCTCCGAGGGTGAGCCGGCAGTGGTGGGCGTCGAGGTGTTCGACGACCGAGCCGCCGGGGGCCCAGCGGGCGACCGTCGCGGCGGGCAGGTTCAGCCGGGCGGAGCCGGTGCACTGCCAGGTGGCGGGGGTGTCGCCGCGGTCGTGGCTGGTCATCACGAACGCGGCGACATCACCACCGGGAAGGTCCCTGGCGGTGAACGGGGTGCGGCTGCTCACGCGGGCGTGGATCCGGTCGACGCGGTGCACGCGCCAGGCCTCGTCGGTGAGGTGGCGGGCGACCAGGTACCACCGTCCGGCCCAGACGACCAGGTGGTGCGGCTCCACCCGGACGGCCGAGGTGAAGTCGCCGTCACCGGGTTCGGCGCGAGACCCGTCGGCGCGCAGGACTTCGACGGTGAGCGGGTGCCGGTGGCGCACCGCCGCGCCCACGGTCTTCAGCGCGGCCGGGTCGATGGGCGGCGCCGGGAACTCCCAGTAGTTCCGCAGCCTGGTCAGCCGCAGGGCTTCCATGGACGCGCGCAGCCGGGCCGGCATGACCTGGGTGAGCGCGTCCAGTGCCCGCGCGGCGTCGTCGCCGAGGCCGAACACGGTGCTGGGCGCGGTTTGCAGGGCCACCGCGACGGCGAGCGCCTGGTCCTCGTCGAACAGCAGCGGCGGCAGCGTGTGCCCGGCGCCGAGCTGGTACCCGCCACCGGGGCCGTGCACGGTGACGATCGGATAGTCGAGCTGCCGCAGGGTTTCGATGTCCCGCCGGACGGTGCGTTCGCCCGCACCGAGCCGGGTGGCCAGTTCTTCGAGCGACCACTGCCGACGGGCCGCGAGCAGTGAGAGCAGGCGCAGTGCGCGCCGGGAGGTGTCTGCCACCGCCCCATCATCGCCGAGTGGTGGCCATTCGGTGTCCACCACCGGTGCCAGGCTCAGCCGCGAAAGGTTGTCCATCCGCGGTTGAAGGAGTTCGGGAGCACATGCGCATCGTTGTGGTCGGAGGCGGGATCGGTGGTCTGGCGCTGGGTGCCGGTTTGCGTCGTGAGGGGTTCGACGTCGCGGTGTTCGACCGCGACACCGACGTGACCGCGACGGGCGGTTACCACATCACCTTGGACGGGCGGGCGCAGGCGGCCCTGCGGGGGCTGGTCGCACCGGAGATCTTCGAGCGGCTGCTGGCCTCGGCCTCCGCGCTGCGGTTGCGGGACCGGGACGCCTTCTGGGACCGGCGTGGCAGGCTGCTGGGCCACGGCCCCGACCTCAGCGATGAGTCCAGTGTGGACATCGACCGCGTCACCCTGCGGAGCCTGCTGGCCGAGGCGGTCGGCGGTGACCTCCACCTCGGCCGGGCGGTCACCGGGATCGACCGCGGCGAGGACGGCACACCGCGGGCAGTGTTCACCGATGGCGCACCGGTGCCCGGCGACCTGCTGGTGGGCGCGGACGGAGCCCACTCGCTCGTGGCGCGGCAACTCGCCGGCGGGCCGACCAACGCACCGGCTGGCATCATCGGCTTCTCCGGCAGGACCACGCTGGACGCGCTGGATCCCGGCGAGCGGCAGCGGCTCGGCCCCCGGTCAGGGCTGGCGATCGGCCCCCGGGGCGCGGCGCTGTACGTCGGTTTCCTCGACCCGGTGGGCAATGCCGTGCTCGACGCACCGCACCTGCGGATGTCGATCACCACCGGCCCCACCTACATCTGGGGAGCCATGTTCCCCGAGTCCGCGGCCACCGAGCCGCTGCGCCACCTCCGCGGTGCCGAACTGCGGGACGCGCTCACGGCCCGGTTCCGCGAGCAGCGCTGGCACCCGCGAACGCTGGAGGTGATCGACCGCGCCGACCCGCACAGCGTGGCCGCGTTCCGCTTCAACGCCGCCTCGACCGAGGCCGGCGACCTCGCCCCCTGGCCGGCCGGCCCCGTGACCGCACTCGGCGACGCCGTCCACGCGACCCCGCCGACCGCCGGCATGGGCGCCGGCGCCGCCATCCGCGACGCCGCGAGCCTTCTCGGGCACCTGCGCGAGGCCGACACCGGCGAAACCGCCCTGGCCGTGGCGATCAGCCGGTTCGAAGCGGAGATGCGGGTACGCGGCAGCGAAGTGCTCACCCGCGCCATGCGGACCGTCCGGTGGATCCTGGCCACCGACACCCCGCTCGGCGCGGCGGCCACGGTCGCCGGCACTCCCCTGCTGGCGGCCCTCCGACGCCTCAACCGCCCGGCGGCTTGAACCGGCCTCGACCGGAGTCGAAGCGCGCCCTCGACCGTGGTCGAGGAGCGAAGAAGCCCTGGGGTCGATCCACCGGCCGCCTGATCTCGTGAAACTCGAACGTGCAACTGCCGCTGCAAGGTCAATAGTTGACCGGATTCGGGGGAAACGGATATGGATCGAAAACGCAAAGCGCTTCTGGCCTCGCTGGTCGTGCTCGGCTTGGGCGCTTCGCCGGCCACGGCCTCCGCCATGACCAGCGAGCCCGCGAAGCAGGCGGAGTGGGGCACCTGCCCGGAGGACGTCGTCGCCGCGGCGGCCCCGGCCGTGCTGCAGTGCGCCACCGTGCCGGTGCCGCTGGACTACGCCGATCCTGGCGGCACCCGGATCGATCTCACGATTTCGAAGCTGGCCAGTACGAATCCGGACAAGCGGCGCGGTGTGCTGATGCTCAACCCGGGCGGCCCGGGTGGGTCCGGGCTGACGCTTTCGGCGCTGCTGGTGGCCAAGGGCCTGCCCGCCGGCGTGCTGGAAAGCTACGACGTGATCGGGATGGACACCCGCGGCATCGGGCATTCGGCGCCGGTGAGCTGCGGCTTCACCGCCGATGGGCCCTACCAGGGCAACATCCCGCCGTACGCGGTCGACGACGCGGCGGTCACCGAGCAGGCGGAGGTCGCCAAGGGAGTGGCCCAGCAGTGCGCCGCCAACGACCGCGACGGCCGCCTTCGCCACCTGACCACGGCGACCACCGCTCGGGACCTGGACCGGATCCGGGCCGCGCTCGGTGAGGAGAAGACCAGCTTCCTCGGCTACTCCTACGGTTCGGCGCTGGGTGCCGTGTACGCCTCGATGTTCCCGGAGCGCTCCGACCGGATCGTGCTCGACAGCAACATCGGCGACACCCACCTCGACCGCGAGGGCTTGCGCCGGTACGCCCTGGGCATGGAACAGGTGTTCCCTGCCTTCGCGAACTGGGCGGCGGCCCGACACGACAGCTACGGTCTGGGCCGCACGCCGGACGAGGTGCGCGAAACCTATCTCGCACTCGCCGAGCGGCTCGACAAGACGCCGTCGCAAGGAATAGACGGCAGCCTGTTCCGGACCATCAACTTCGGCGGGCTCTTCAACGAGGTGACGTACGGATCGGTGGCGCAGACCTGGCAGTCACTGCTCAACTCCCGGCCCGGCGCGGCGCCGGCGGGCGGCACGGGGTTGTCGCCCAACGACAACGCTTTCTCGGTGTTCCTTTCGGTGACCTGCAACGACTACAACTGGCCCGAGGACGTCGGCACCTACCGCAAGGCGGTGGCCGAGGACCGCGAGAAGTACCCGCTGTACGGCGCGTCGACCGCGAACATCACGCCGTGCGCCTTCTGGCCGCACGAACCGGCCGAGCCGCCGGTGGCGATCAACGACGACGGGCCGGAAAACGTGCTTCTCGTGCAGAACCTGCGTGATGGGCCCACCCCGCACCGCGGTGGCGAGATGCTGCGGGAGAAGTTCGAGGACCGGTCGCGGCTGCTGAGCGTCGACGGCAGCGGTCACGGCGTCTACGTTCTGGGCGGCAACGCCTGCGCGCTGAACACCACCACGAGCTACCTGGTCGACGGCAAGATGCCGGCCGAGGACCGGCTCTGCAAGTAGCGAGCCTCAGGGGCGAAGCTGGACGCGCGAGCGATCCAGCTTCGCCCCTGTGGAACGGTCCTTCACCCCAGCGCGCGCGTGAACGCGTTCACGCCTTGGTCGTGGTGACCAGCTTGATCAGGGCGTCGGCCGCCGGCGCCGATGAGGCGGGGTTCTGCCCGGTGATCAGCAGACCGTCCTGCACGACGTAGGGCTCCCAGTCACCGCCCTTGGAGTAGACGCCTCCCAGGTGCTTGAGCTCGTCCTCGACCAGGAACGGGACGACCTCGGTGAGCTGAACCGCCTCCTCCTCGGAGTTGGTGAACCCGGTGACCTGCTTGCTCCGCACCAGCGGCGTGCCGTCCTCGTCGACGGCGTGGCGCAGCACGCCGGGAGCGTGGCACACCAGCGCGAGCGGCTTGCCCGAGCGCAAGGTCGTTTCGATCAGCCGCGCGGAGTCGGCGTTTTCGGCCAGGTCCCAAAGCGGTCCGTGGCCGCCGGGATAGAAGACCGTGTCGAAATCGTCGGCTGACACCGAATCCAGGCGTACGGTGGCCGCCAGCGCCGCGATGGCCTCAGGGTCGGCTTCGAAGCGCCGGGTCTCATCGGTCTGGAAGCCGGGTTCGTTGCTCTTCGGGTCCAGCGGCGGCCGGCCGCCCTGCGGCGAGGAGAGCACGATCTGCCAGCCGGCCTCCTTGAAGCGGTAGTACGGCGCGGCCAGTTCCTCCAGCCAGAACCCGGTCTTCCGGCCGGTGTCCCCCAGTTCGTCGTGTGAAGTGAGAACGATGAGTACCTTCATGACTTCCTTCGATAGTAGACCGGTCGTCTTGGGATGGGTGAAAGATGCCCGCGCTCCGGTCGAGCGTGACATCCGAAGGCCCTACAGGTGCAGGAACTGACGGGTCGCCGCCAGGGTGGTGTCCAGTGGCGCGACGCTGCGGTGGATCTTGGCCATCACGCTCGCGCCGAGCCACAGGTCGTACAAGACCTGGGCCATGGCACGGGGATCGCCATCGATCGAGAGCGAGCCGTCCTCCACACCGGCGGCGATCGCTCGCTCGACGCGGTCGACGACAGCGTCCGTGCCTTCCTTCAAAGCCAGCCTCATCGACTCCGAAAGGTCGGCCACCTCGGCGCCGAGCTTCACGGCGAGGCACTTGCCCTGACAGTCATCCACGCTCTGAACCTGCCGCCATTGCTGCCAGTAGGCCATCAGGCGGTCGGCGGCCGACCCGCCGGCCCCGGCGAGGACCCGGTCCATGTCTGCCACATAGTCCGTGAAATAGCTCCTCAGCATCGCTTCACCGAAGGCGTCCTTCGAGGTGAAGAAGTGGTAGAAGGAGCCCTTCGGCACACCGGCCTCCGCGAGCACCTCATTGAGCCCCACAGCGGAGTAGCCCCGGCGAGCCATGATCCGCTGAGCCGCGTCCAGGATGTTCCGACGGGTGTCGGTGTTGCGCGTGGTGACCGGCATGGCTCAGACCCTAGCAGCCGAGTAGACCAGTCGTCTAGTAATGCCTGCCGCCCCTGGACGGCCTTCGGCCCGGAAGCGGTCAGGAGGGACCGTGTCGCCGGGCCAGGTCGACCATCTTCCCGGCGCCCTCTGTCCACGCTGGACCGTGGCCGACGAGGACCGTGGTGGCGCCGGTGTCGGCGATGACGCCCAGCGATTCCAGGGCGCGTTCCTCGTCCACGGTGGCGGCGCCGGAAACGATCTGCGGTCCCGTGGTGCCGCGGTACGGGTTGAGGGTGACCATCGCGTCTCCGGCGATGACCGCGTCCCGGTCGGGGAAGTGCAGCGCGCAGTGCCCCAGCGTGTGCCCGGGGGTGAACAGCACGCGCGGCGATCCGGGCACCGGCAGCACCTCGTCCCGGATGCGTTCGACGCGGCGCACCGGCGCCGGCCACCACGCCCGGCGCGCCACCAGCCCGGCCACGATGGGCATCGCCCGCACCTGGGTCAGCAGGTACTTGGTCAGCGGCCGGGCGCGGCCGTACTGCCGCGGGTGCCGGGTCAGCGGTACGTCGTTGTCGTGGATGTAGACCGGTGCCCCGAGTTCGGCGCGCACCCGCTCGGCGATGCCCAGGTGGTCGAAGTGGCCGTGGGTCAGCACGAGCGCGGCGATGTCCTGCGGTCGCCTGCCCAGTTCCCGCAACGCCGCCACCAGCACCCGCCACGAGGTGGGCAGCCCGGCATCGACCAGGAGCAGCCCGCCTTCCTCTTCGACGAGGTAGAAGTTGACGTGGGACTCGGTGACGCAGTGGATGCCGGGGGCGACGTTCCGGGTCAGCATGGGACCTCTTTTCCGGGGGAACCGATCAGCGACGACGACGGAATATCGCCCTGACGACACAGAAGACGACGCCGCCCGCGAGCAACCAGGGGCCCGCGACGATGACCGGGTCGAGGGCGTGGTGCCGCACATCGGCGCGTTTCCGGCCGAACCGCGACGAGAGGCCGTGCCGCGAGAACTCGCTCAGCACCCCGGTTTCCGTGATGGGATTGTCCGGGCGCGTGGTGGCGAACGAACGCAGGTGGCTTTCCCAGGCGTCCACCCGGTCCGCGCCCAGCAGGATGAGCCAGTGCGCGGCGCGCCCTTCGCTGAACCGGCGGTAGGCGAACCTGCGCAACAACCCGGAAAGGCCTTTCGGCGGACACGACGTACCGAAAACCGGCGTGAGGAACTTGTGCTCGATGGACCGTTCCCGCGGCCATTTTTCCGGTTGCCGTTCCGGGAATTCCCAATGGGCGCCACTGCGGTCTTCCTGCCATTGCAGTTTCGGCACGGACGGCCGGTCCTTCGGGTCCAGATCGACGCCCCAGCCCGGGATCCGGGCACGCAACTGCTCGCTCGATTCGGCGATCGCCGGCCGTTCCGAGGTGTAGGCCATGGTCGTTTCCCCTTTCTCAGGCGGCGTCCGGGACGATGAGCGGTTTGATGCAGCCGTCCAGTTTCGCCGAGAAGATGTGATAGCCCTCGGCGATGTGCTCGAGCGGGATGCGGTGGGTGATGATGTCGCTGGGCTTGAGGTAGCCGTTGCGGATGTGCTCGAACAGGCGTGGCCACTGCCGCTTGACCGGACACTGGTTCATCCGCAGCGTGAGACCCTTGTTCAGGGCATCACCGAACTTCACCGCGCTGAACATCGGCCCGTAGGCACCCATCACCGAGATGGTGCCGCCCTTGCGCACCGAGTCGATCGCCCAGTTCAGCGCCACCGGCGAACCACCCTGCAGCTTCAGCTTCGCCGAGGTCACGTGCTGGGTGAGGTTGCCGTCGGCTTCGGCGCCCACGGCGTCGATGGCGACGTCGGCGCCGAGGTGCTCGGTCAGCTTCTTCATGTGCACGACGATGTCGTCGTATTCGGTGAAGTTGCAGGTCTCGGCGTGGGCGAAGGTGCGGGCCTTCTCCAGGCGGTATTCCAGGTGGTCGACGACGATGACGCGGCCCGCGCCCATCAGCCAGGCCGACTTCGCCGCGAACAGGCCCACCGGCCCGGCGCCGAAGACCACCACCACGTCCCCTTCGACGATGTCGCCGAGCTGCGCGCCGAAGTAGCCGGTGGCCAGCGCGTCGGTGAGCATCACGGCGTCCTCGTCGTCCATCCAGTCCGGGATCACCGTCGGCCCCACGTCGGCGAACGGCACCCGGACGAACTCGGCCTGGCCGCCGTCGTAACCACCGCAGGTGTGGGAGTAGCCGTAGATGCCGCCGACCGCGGTGGCGTTGGGGTTGACGTTGTGGCAGTTGGAGTACAGGCCACGGGCGCAGAACCAGCACGTACCGCAGAAGATGTTGAACGGCACCATGACCCGGTCCCCGCGCTTGAGGTTGCGGACCCCGGAACCGACTTCCTCGACCACGCCGACGAACTCGTGCCCGAAGGTCATGCCGACCCGCGTGTCCGGCATCATCCCGTGGTAGAGGTGCAGATCCGAACCGCAGATCGCCGCCAGGCCGACCCGGACGATCGCATCACCCGGGTGCTCGATCGGCGGGATGTCCCGCTCCTCGACACGGATCTTGTACGGCCCGCGATACACCATCGCACGCATCGAACACACTCCTCCGCACTGGATTGTCAGCGGGCGATTGTCAGCGGGCGCCCGGTCACCCGCGCGATTCACGAATACGCCCGGCCGGGGCTAGTCGCCGCCCGGACCGGTCGGCGGATAGTCGCTCAGGCCGACGTTGCCGGTGGGCTGCGCCTTCTCCGGCCGGTTGGAGACCGCGGACCGGCCCGGCTGGGCTTCGGGCTCCCGCGGCGGTCCGGTGTCGTCCTCCGACATGGCGGTCCGGCTGGCCGCGTCCTCCTGCAGTTCCTCGTCGTCGTTCCGCGGTGTCTCGTCCATGCGCACCGGACTACCCGGCTTCGGGGGCCACAACCACTTGTTTGCCGCCGATCGAGCGGGGAAGCCGACGCGTGCGAAACGAACGGGGATGTCATGACTGAGCGGATCTACACCACCGAAGCGACTTCCGGTCGCGACACGGTGCGCATCGACGGGCGCGACGACATGGGGTTCCCCGTCGGCGAGCCGTCCGGCGGCGGGCAGGACCGGCTGAACCCGGAATGCCTGTACGCCGCCGCGCTGGCCACCTGCCTGCACCAGTCGCTGGTGCTGGTGGCCACCTCGGCCGACGCGGAAACGGCGGAAAGCGCGGTCACCGCCCGCGTCACGCTGTCCCACGACGGCGAACGGAGATACGGCCTGCACGCGACCGTCTTGATGATGCTGCCCGGCGTTTCGGACGAGAAGCTGCGCGACCAGATCACCGCGGAGGCCGTGCGCGTGTGCCCGATGGTGGGTGAAATCCCGGTCAGCGTCGACGACACGGTTGACGACATCGGCGGCGGGTAGACGCCGCGTGTTCCCACTGATCCCAGGAGGTTGTTCACGGTGTTCCGGCATACGAAATTGCTGCAGTTCGAGGCCAAGCCGGAAAAGCCCGACCCGGTGTACGCCCGGAAGTTGCAGGAGCTCATCGGCGGGGCGTACGGCGAGATGACGGTGACCATGCAGTACTTGTTCCAGGGATGGAACTGCCGCATGGAGGGCAAGTACAAGGACCTGATCATGGACACGGCCACCGAGGAGATCGGGCACGTGGAGATGCTGGCCACCATGGTGGCCCGCCTCCTCGAAGGTGCCCCGTCCACGGTGACCGCGGAGGCGGTCAAGGACCCGGTGATGGCCGCGGTGATCGGCGGGATGGACCCGCAGCAGGCGATCATCGGCGGTGGCGGGGCGCTGCCGAACAACTCCCAGGGAGTGCCCTGGATCGGCTCCTACATCGTGGCCAGCGGCAACCTGCTCGCCGACTTCCGCGCCAACGTCGCCGCCGAAGCCCAAGGCCGACTGCAGACCGCCCGGTTGTACAACATGACCGACGACCCCGGCGTGAAGGAAATGCTGAAGTTCAACCTCGCCCGCGACACCGTGCACCAGAAGCAGTGGCTGGCGGCCATCGAAGAACTGAAGACCGACGGTCTGGAAAGCTCGCTGGCTCCCACCGCGTTGTTCGACGAAGAGAACCAGGAGCACAACAACACCGTCTGGCACCTGTCCGACGGACCCGACGGCTCCAAGGGTGGCTGGAGCTTCGGCGCGGAAGGACTCGAGTACCTGATGAAGCCGGAAGCGCAGGGTGGTCCGGGCACCGCCCCGAAACCGGACCCGGCGCTCTACGGCACCTACGCACCCCCGCCGGCCGGTGGCGCCACCGCCCTGCGCGAGTAAGCCCGGAAAGAACGGAGCCCGCACCATGGCCGACGACGACATCACCGAACGGATCACCCAGCTCATCGACGAAGAGCACCGCATCCAGCGCGACCACATCGGCCGCGAGGCCACCACGGAGGAACGGGACCGGCTTCGCGCCATCGAAGTGCAGCTCGACCGCTACTGGGACCTGCTCCGGCAGCGTCAGGCTCGACGGGAGTCCGGCCAGAACCCGGAAGACGCGGATCTGCGCAGCGCGAACACCGTCGAGAACTACCGGCAGTGAGCCCGGCCGGTCCGCGGCGGCCACGCACGGGCGTCCCAGCACGAACCGGTGATCACGGGCGGTGCTCGATGGGTGCCCGGCGGGGCCGCCAGCGGTGCGCGAAAATATCTTCGTCGAGGGCCGCCGGCCCGGTGACTGCCGGCTGGAGGTGGCGAAACGGTGGACGGGCAGCGCCACGACCGGTTGTGGCAGCTGGTCACCGAGCGGGCGAGCCTGCGCACGGCGGCCTCCGGCTGGGTCGGGGTGGTCTGCGCGGTAGCCGCCGAACACCTCGACGTGGACGCAGCGGCGGTCACCGTCCGCACCAGCGCCCCATCACAAGACCTGATCGCCGCCAGCGACACATGGGTGCAATCGCTGGAAGAAGTGCAATACACCGTGGGCGAAGGCCCCGGCGTCACGGCCTTCACCACCGGGGAACCGGTCCTGGTCAGCGACCTGCGGGCCGAGCAGGCCCGCTGGCCCGGATTCGCCGACGAAGTCGCCTCCGCCGTGGTGGGCGCGGTGTTCGCGTTCCCGTTGCAGACCGGGGCCATCCGCATGGGCACCCTCACCCTGTACCGCCACCAAGCCGGCCCACTCGACACACACGGACTGGGCGACGCCGCCGCACTGGCCGAAATCACCACCACCGCGCTCCTGACCGACAGCCAAGACGACAGCGACACAGCGCTATGGACCCGGGAAGAGGTCCCCGGATTCTACGACGAGGTCAACATCGCCACCGGCATGCTCGCCGCCCAACTCCAGGTCAGCCTGGCCGACGCACTACTACGACTACGCGCCCACGCCTTCAGCACGCACCTGCCCCTCACCGAAGTCGCACGAGCGGTCCTCAACCGCCAACTCCACCTCGACTCCACAACCGACTGACCCTTGTCGGTGTCAGCCGCACGCCCCGCGTGGCCTTATGCTGAAGGGCGTGCACAGCCCGGCGGACCACTTCAGCGACCTCGTCGCCGACATCACCGCCCTGCTGACCACCCACCACGACGGCCTCACCGTCGTGCGCGCGGTCACCAGCGCCTGCGCCGACGTACTGGACACCGACGCCGCGGGCATCCTGATCACCGACCCCCGCGGCGGCCTGGCGATGGTCGCCGCCACCGACGAACGCGCCCGGTTCACCGAACTGCTCCAAGTACACATCGAGCAAGGCCCCTGCCGGGACTGCATCGCCGAGAACACCCTCGTCTCCAGCACAGACCTACACCACGACAGCCGCTGGCCCGACTTCACCGCCGCCGCCCTGACCCAGGGCTTCCACGCCGTATACGCCTTCCCCATGCGCCTGCTCGACGACGCCGTAGGCGGGCTGAACATGTTCTTCAACCACCCCACCGAACTCTCCCCCGAGCAACGCCGGCAAGCACAAGCCCTCACCGACCTCGCAGTCCTCGGCCTCACCCAGGAACGCGACCAGCGCCGACTCGAACGACTCGCCGAACGCAGCCTGACCACCCTCAACGAACGAGCACAAATCAACCAAGCCATCGGCATCCTCGCCGGCGCCACCGGAACCGACCCCGACACCGCACGCGACCACCTCACCACCCACAGCATCACCACCCAGCAAACCCTGCTCGACATCGCACGCGCGATAACCAGCGGCTCGCTCAACGCCGAAGACCTGACCACCCCCGGCCAGTAGGCGTCAGTCCAACCGGCGTCGGGATCGGCTCGCCGCTTTCGACCGCAGCCGTCTTCGCGGCGGAGGCTGGCGAAGAGGCCACCGATCCGGTGAGATCGGTGGCATCCCGGCGCGCCTCATCTTCACCGGTGTTCGAGGGCGGGTTTCACCGCTGTCCGAAAACCGAGCGGGTCAGCCGGCGATCCGCCACAGCGGGATCCGCTGGAATGCCACGGTTTCACTGGACCCGGTCACCCCGGTTTCGTAGAGCAGCCCGATCGTGGCGAGGTCGGCCTGCACCAGATCCGAGTAGGCGGCGGGACCGGTGGTCACGGTGAGCCCCGGGCGCCATTCCCGTCCGCCGTCGAGGCTGATCCGCAGCTGCATCTGCCTCCGCTTGGCCGGGTCGGCCGGTCCGGAGAACAGCAGCACCCCCGGCACGATCGTCTGCAGCACACTGCCCTGGACCACCGGCCCGCTCAGGGTTTCCTCGACCTGGTAGGGCGCGGTGAGGGTCTTCCCGCCGTCCGCGCTGTAGGCACCCAGGCGGTGTTCCGGCGCGGAACCCTGGTTGCGGCTGGAGAAGTACAGCCTCCCGTCCGGGAGTTCGGCCACGGAGGTCTCGTTGGGCGCGATCACGCCGTCGGTGTGGTTGTCGCGGAACCCGATGTGCCAGGTCCGCCCGTCGTCGTCGCTGTAGAGGTCGTGGCCGCCGTAGTACTTGGCTTCCGTGCCGACGTCCGGCGAACCGGCGGGCGGCGCGCTGGAATGGTTGGCGGGCACCACGATCCGGCCCGCGTGCGGACCGTGCCGCAGCACGATCGCGTGCCCGGGGCCGGTGGCGTACCAGCGCCAGTCCGGCTGCTTGGTGGCCGCGGTGATGTCGGCGGCCGCGGTCCAGGTCCGGCCGTTGTCCTTGCTGCGCTGGACGAAGACGCGCCTGCTGTCCTGTTCGGACACCGTCCCGGCCATGATCTCCTTTTCGGACACCCGGCCGTTGCGGGTGGTGAGCAGGACCAGTTCGCCGCGGCGGGTCAGCACCGGGGCCGGGTTGCCCGCGGTGGCGTCACCGTTCGCCGAGACCACGGCCAGCGGGCCCCAGGTGCACCCGCCGTCGGCGGACGACCGCGAAACGACCTCGATCGCGCCGGAGTCGCCAGCCGATTCGCGGCGCCCTTCGGCGAAGGCGAGCAGGGAACCGGTGGCCGTGCGCACGAGCGCCGGGATGCGGAAGGTGTGGTAGCCCTCGGTGCCCGAGACGAACGGCACCGAGGAGGTGCACCCGCCGGGCGCCGGAGCCGCCGTGGCCTGGGGAGCGAGCGGCAGGCAGAGCACCGCGGCGGCGAGCAGGGTCGCCGCGAGTCTGGGACGTGGTTTCACCGGATCGGCCTCCTCATTGACAACACAGAGGTAGTACAGAGGTAATACATCTGACATGGGACGTCCCATGTCAGATGTCCGCCAACCTAGGAGGCGGCGAGTCCGCCGTCAAGACCGCCGATCGCGCAGCATCCGGTCCCCCGCTTCCACGTAGGACTCGAAGAACTCGGTGACCTCCGCGAGCCGGGCCTTGGCGTGGGTGCCCTCGGCGCACTGCGTGCCGTTGCGCAGCACGCGGATGAACGAGCGGGTCCGCTCGTGACTGGCGGCGAGGAGTTGCTCGAAGCCTCCCGCCGCCTCGACGAGCAGGCGGCGGCTGCCCGGTTGCGGGATCGTGCGCGCGAGATTCCAGGAGACCAGCTCGCGGACGGCCACGCTCACCGCCCCTTTGCTCAGGCCGAGTGCCTCGCCGAGCGCGTCGAGGGAGGCGGGGTCGGCGTTGAGCAGCAGTCGGCCGTAGACGCGGCCGGTCGCGCGCGGCAGGTTCCAGGAGGCGAGGACGTCGCCCATCGCGGTGACGAACTCATCGCTTTCCGTCATGCCTGTCGCTCCCATCCGGCGATGAGGTGCTCGATGGCCCACGTGGTCGCGTCGGCCGCGTCGAGCGTGACCACGTGCCCGGCGCCGGGGACGACCTGCTCGGTCACGCCTTCGACCCGAGCCCAGCGCGGCATCGCGGTCGCGATGTTCCCGGTGCGGTCGCGATCCCCGCGAACGAGGCCCAGCGGCACGGGCGTGCGGTAGCCCGGATCCGGGTCGACCAGCGACACGGTTGCCCGCCAGACGTCGAGGAACACTCGCTTGGGCATGCGCGCGAACGTCGCTTCGCACTCGGCGATCGCCTCCGGCGTCACGGCCGAGGCGCGGGCCATGAGACCGGGCAGCCGTGCGGCCGGGATGAGCGCCAACGAGGGGGCCGCGAGCCGCAGCGCGAAGCGTTCCGCCGCGGTGAGCGGACCGGCGTTCCAGGTGGCGTCGACAACGATGAGGGCGTGCGCACGTTCAGGGAGGCGACAGACGAGCGCTTGCCCGAGGTTCCCGCCGAGCGAGTGTCCGATGAGGACCGGACGGTCAAGCTCAAGGTGATCGAGGAGCTCGATCAGGTCGCCGAGCGCGTCCGCGGCGGTGAACCGGGTGTCCGATTCGAGCCGCGACTCACCGTGTCCGCGCAGGTCCCAGCTGATGACCCGGTGTCCGGCCGCGTGCAGGGCACGTGCCTGAACGTCGAACATCCGGTGATCCATCCCGGCTCCATGCGTGAACACGACCGGACGCCGGTCGCCCGCGAGGTCGCCGTACCGCAGCACCGCACCTTCCCGCGTCAGGACGCGATCCAGATTTAGCATTTTCTAAATCTAGCTCATATGGGTCGGTCAGTCGCCGGTATTCGCTCGACATCGCGACCACCGTGGCCCTACGCTGTCTAAGTAGAGTGATCTACCTAATGGAGCCGCGATGCCCACGATCGAACTGTCCGCCGGACCCCTCGCCTACGTCGACACCGGCGGCACGGGCCCGGTCCTGCTCTTCACCCACGGCTTCCCGATGAACGACTCGCAGTGGCGCAAGGTCCTCCCACTGCTCCCGGGCTACCGCTGCGTCCTGCCCACGCTGCCACTCGGCGCCCACCGCGTGCCGATGAAACCCGACGCCGATCTTTCCCAGCGCGGCCAGGCACTCCTGCTCGCCGAACTGCTCGAACGACTCGACCTCACCGACGTCACGCTGATCATGAACGACTGGGGCGGCCCCCAGTTCCTGGTCTCCGAAGGCAAAGCGGACCGAGTCGGCAGGCTCGTGCTGGTCGCGTGCGAAGCGTTCGACAACTTCCCGCCGAAGGCCGTGCGCCCCCTGGTTGCCCTCGCCCGCGTCCCCGGCGGCACCTGGCTGATGACGAAACTGTTCGCCACCAAGCTCTTCCGGCACAGCCCCCGCGCATACGGCGGGCTGAGCAAGCACGGCATCCCCGACGACGTGCTCGACGACTGGTTCGCCCCGGCCACCCGCAACCGGGAGATCCGCCGCGACCTCGCCAAGTTCGGGACCTCCGCACCACCTCGCAAGGTGCAGCTCGAATGGACCGCCCGCCTCCGCGAATTCGACCGGCCCGCCCTCGTCGTCTGGGCCACCGAAGACCGCCTCATGCCCGCCGACCACGGCCGGCGCCTGGCCGAACTCCTCCCCCACGCCACCCTGGTCGAAATCTCCGACTCCTCGACGCTGATCCCCGAAGACCAACCGGAAGCCCTGGCCGAGGCACTCACGACTTTCCTCGCCGAGCACGGGGTTCTCCGGCAGGAAGCGTGATCAGGGGCGGACGGCCCAGGTGTTCACGGCCAGCCGCCCGGTCGTGCCGAGGTCGATGCCGCCTTGTGGGGCGACGACCTGGGCCGGTTCCCCGGCGGCCGGGGCGATCTCCAGGTAGTGGCCGTTCGTGGCGGGCACCGTCGAGTCGAGCACCGTGTTGCGCCACAGGATTCGCGCCGTCACCTGCTCACCGGGCCGCACCGTCATCGGCTGGGGCGGGACGTCGTAGCTGTCCGGTGCGCTGACCGGGGCCGACCCGTTGCCGACGACGACGTCGAGCGGCCGCCGGTCCGCGTCCAGCACCCGGACCGCCGGATAGCCGTGCGCGGTGTAGTCACGCGTGCCGCAGTTGGTCAGGAGGATGCCGAGCGCCCGCAGGCCCATGGCGGCTTCCACCTCGCCCGCGGTGATCGCGACTCCCGGCTCCGGGCAGGCGATTTCCGTGCTTTCCGGCGAAGGCGAGGGCAGGGGAATCCCCACCACCACCGGACCCGTGCAGGCGGCGAGCAAAGCGGTTCCGCCGAGTAGCGGGCCGAAGCGGCGGATCGTCCGGGGCAGGCCGGCTGCGGAGTTCACCTGATCGAGCTTTCCATGGTCATCGGCGGGAGAACCGGCAGGCCCGGGGTTCGATCAGGCGATGACCGGGTTGAAGCGGGAGTAGGCCGGAGCGGTCCAGCGCCAGGCGGTCGCCCCCTGGATTTCGACCACGTCGGTGACGGCGAAGTCGACGACGCGCTGGGCTCCGGGGTATCGGGCGGCGCGTTCCGGCGACCAGTCCACGTGGGCGGTTCCGCTCAGGTGCAGGGTGGAGCCGGTGGTGTAGTCGGGGAAGAGCAGTCCGGTGGCGGGCTGCTGCTCGAGGTTGCCCAGGGTCAGGAACATCGCGTTGCCCAGGTAGTCCGGCCAGCTCAGCCGGGTGGGGCCGGTCACATCGACGAACCCCGGGTTCCCGCCCCGGTGCGACATGTCCGCGGAGCCGTCCACCCCGGCCGTGGCGACGAAGAACGTGTCAGCCGCGCGGATCCGGTCGACCTGCGCCGCGCCGAGTTCACCGCCGCGGATGGCCGACGGGCGCACGGCCGGTCCCTCGGCCGGAAGTGGCGTCCGCTGCTGGATGTACTTGGGACAGTTGGAGATCACCTGCTCGACCTCGATCTCCAGGTGGTCGCCGACCGGGCGGCTGCGGCCGTTGACCCGCATCCGGCGGCGCCTGCCCGGTTCGACGGCGATCATCCCGACCTCGGCGACGCCGTCGAGCGCCGCCGCGAGCGGGTCCGCCGAGGTGGGCCGGGCGGCGATGCGCACGGTGCCGTCCCCGGTGGCCTGCACGAACCCGGGCAGCCCGGTGAGCATCGTGCCCCAGAGCCGGTCGCCGTCGCTCGCGCTGAGGTAGATCACCGGTTGCGCGGCGAGGAAGGTCTTCGCGACTTCGGGCATGGTGGCGCGGATGGCCGGGCGGGCGTGCTCGGCGGCGGCCGCCAGCCCGGCGCGGTCCTGCACCGCGAGTTCCCCGTGGTGGTAGTCGGTCATCGGCTCAGAAGAAGCCGCAGGTCGGCGCGCCGGTCGTGGGCGCTTCGGCGGCACCGGCGCCGCTGGGCGCGTAGATCTCCAGCCGGATGCCGTCGGGGTCGGTGAAGAAGATGCCGCCGGAGTCCGCACCCTCGCCGTGCGGCACGACGCCCTCGTGGTGGAACGTCACCGCCAGTTCGCGCAGCACCCGCTCGGCTTCCCGCACCTCGTCGATCGATTCGACCTGGAAGGACAGGTGGTGCAGGCCGGGCCGTTCGGTGGCGAACCGGCCTTCGCTCTGCTGCCACAGCGTCACCAGCAGCTTGCCGTCGCGGCCGAGGAAGGCGAACTCGCGCCCGGGTTCCTTGCCTTCGCCGAGCACCTCGAAGTCGAAGACCTGCTGGTAGAAGCCACGTGAGCGGCCGAGGTCGGTCACGTTCAGGCCGATGTGACCGGTCTGCAGGGCGGTGATCGTCACGGGGAACCTCCGAAGTCGTCTAACCGTTGATGTCAACTTAGACGGTTAGGACTACGATGGTCAACCGTTGATTGTCAGTTAGCCGGTTAGAAGGAAGGTGCGACGATGACCGATCCGCGCCCACTGGTCGGCGAGCCGCTGGCGCTCGACCTGCTCAACACGTGGTGGGACACCACCGGCGAACTGGAAGACCTGCTCACCGGCGTGGCCGGGCTGAAGATCTGGCTGGACAGCGCCGGGCTGCGTGTCCCGGCCGATGAAGCCACGCTCGACGCCACCCGCGACGCGCGAGCCGCGCTGGCCGCCGCCCGCGCCGCCGAGCCCGATCTGGGCCCGCTGAACGACGTCCTCGCCCGCGGGCGGCTGAAGTTGTCGGTGGCCGGAACGCAGCCGCGGGAATCAGCCGAAGTGCCCGACACCGCGTGGCTGCCGGGCTGGCTCGCTGCTCGCAACTACCTGGAGCTGCTGAAGCAGGAGCCGGCCCGGATCAGGCGCTGCGCCAATCCGCAGTGCGTGCTCCACTTCTTCGACATCTCGAAGAACGGCAAGCGCGCCTGGTGCTCGATGGCGCTCTGCGGGAACCGCGCGAAAGCGGCGCGGCACTACTCCCGCACCCGCCGATAGGCGCTCAGCCTCGGGCGGTCAGTTCCAGCAGACGGCCGGTGAGGTCGAGGTGTTCCTCCACGCTGCCGGTGAGGTAGGTGAGGTCCACGAAGGTGTGGTCCGGCTCGAGGAGCGGGACGATCTTCGCCACCGACTCGGCGATGAGTTCCGGCTTGGTGCCGGGAGCGGCGTTCACGCGCAGCGCCACGCCCAGCGCCTCCGGGTCGCGCCCGGCTTTCTCGGCACCGGCGCGGATCTTGGCCAGGCTGCCGGTGAGCGCGTCCGCGGGGAACTGCTCGGGCACCGACCAGACCGGCAGCCAGCCGTCGGCCCGCTCGGCGACCCGGCGCTGCGCGCGCTCGCCGAACCCGGCCAGGTGCACCGGCGGCTTGCGCACCGGCTTGAGGTCGACGTGGGTCGGCGGGACCGTGTAGCCGATGCCTTCGTGCGACACCACGTCCTGGGTCCACCAGGCGTCGAGCAGGTCGAGCAGGTCGTCGAGCCGCTTGCCGCGCTCGGCCATCGGGACGCCGACCGCCGCGTACTCGTCGGGCGACCAGCCGATGCCGAGGCCGGGCAGGAGCCGGCCGTTGCTGGCCACGTCGATGCTGGTCAGCTGCCGGGCGAAGTTGACGGGCTGGTACTGGGAGGCGTTGATGGTGCTGGACCCGAGGATCGCGGTCTCGGTCACCGCCGCCGCGACGGCCAGCGCGACGAACGGATCCTGCGCGGTCCAGAACTCCTCGGGCATGGTCTCGTAACCCGGGTAGGACACCTTCGGCTCCACCGGCGACAACAGCCGGTCGCCGACCCAGAGACCGGCCGCGCCCGCCTGCTCCGCCGCACGCGCATACCGCGCGATCCCACCCGGCGTGGCCGCCGCCCTGCCGAACACCGGAAGACTGAAACCCAAGCGCATGAAGACTCCTCTGCGAGAGCGAGCGGACCGTGACCGGCCTCACTGCCACTACTACGCGCATTTAGTTGCGCGTTCAAGTATCCCAGGTCAGGGGCTATTCCCGGCCTGAGTGGGCGGCCGCATGGTGAGGGATCGTCGCCCAGGTGGGGCGCCAGGACGGGGCGGGTGCTGGCGCCAGGGTCGCGAGGTGCGAGATGAAGTCCCGGAGTGCCGGGTGCGGGTTCGTGCCGAGGTACATCAAGGACAGCGGGTAGGCCGGCGCCGGGTTCAAGATGGGGATGCGGCGTAGGTCGTGGTGCGCGGGCCAGCGGTACCGGTCGCGGGCACCGATGAGGGTGGCCACGTCGGCGGAGTCCGCGAGGGCCTCGAAGAGCACCTCGTTGCCGAAGTTGGGGCCCGCCGCGTCGATGCGGAGGTCGAAGGTGGTGGCCAGCTGGTCGTAGAAGTCCGCCCATTCGCTTCCACGCGCGATGCCCGGCACCCAGATCCGTTGTTTGCGCAGCTCGGGCGGGGTGAGGGCAGGTGCGGAGGCGAGCGGGTGCCGCGGGCCGGCGAGCAGCTCCAGCGGGGAGTCGAAGGCGTGGATCATCCGCACGTCCCGCGGCAGTGTGGCCAGGTCGACAACAGACCGGAACGTGGCGTCGACCTCGCCTGTCTGGACGGCGGCGGCCGCCACGCGGGGATCGTTGACGCGGAGGGTGACCACGTCGAGCTCGATTTCGGGATGGGACCGCCAGTAGTCGTGCAGGACGACGGCCTGGGCGCTTCGCAGGCCGAGCACGTCGATCCGCAGGGGCCGCGCGCCCGGCCGGAGCGCGGCGGCGGCGCGATCGACCCCCGCGACGATGCTCCGGGCGTGCGGCAGGAACGCCTGGCCGTCGTGCGTCAGTTCGACCCCGCGGGCGGTCCGGGTGAACAGACGGGCCTCCAGCTCACGCTCCAGCGCGGCGATCCGCTTCGAGACCGCCTGCTGGGTCACGCCCAGCTCGTCGGCCGCGTGCTGCAACTGCCCGAACTCGGCCGCCAAGACGAAGGAGCGCACTGCCTCGGTGTCCATCGGCCCACCCTAAGCACCCCCAACCAGGCGTTGTGGCTCGGCGGAAGGTGGTTGTGCGCCACTTCGGCGAGCGTTTTGCCGGTCCCGTTCGGACACTGGAGGGGTGACCACCCAGCCGTTGCTCTCGCCCACCCGCATCTACGTGGAGCCCGCCGCCGCCGAGCTGCCACGCGGGCGCGAGGTGCTCGCCCGGTTCCCCGACGCGGAGCGGGTCGAGGTCGACAGCCACTGGCGCATCCCCGAACTGCACGGCGACGAGGCCAACGCCCGGCGCTGGGTGCGCATCAAGAGCGAGGCGCTGGTGCTCGGGGTGAAGAAGTCGCTCAGCGCCCGGCCCAACGGGCGCTCGGCCCACTTCATCGCCCCGTCCACGGCCAACGGGTGCGCGATGGCCTGCGCGTACTGCTACGTCCCGCGGCGCAAGGGCTACTCCAACCCCATCACCGTCTTCGCGAACATCGAGCAGATCACCGGCTACCTGTCCCGGCACGTCGCGCGGCAGGGGCCGATGACCGAGCCGGGCCAGATCGACGGCGAAGCGTGGGTCTACGACATCGGGGAGAACTCCGACTGCTCCGTGGACGCACTGGTCAGCGACAACGTGCGTGACCTGGTGGAGCTGTTCCGCGGCCTGCCCACCGCCAAAGCATCCTTCGCCACCAAGCACGTCAACCGCGACCTGCTGGACTGGGACCCGCGGGGCCGCACCCGCGTGCGGTTCTCCCTGATGCCCGAACGCACCGCGAAGCTCCTCGACATCCGCACCAGCCCGATCGCCGAACGCCTCGCCGCACTGGACGACTTCCGCGCCGCCGGGTACGAGGTGCACGTCAACCTCAGCCCGGTCGTCGTGCACGACGGCTGGCTGGACGACTGGCGCGAACTGCTCGAAGCCCTGGGTGACGCGGCTTCGCCCGCCACCCGCGAGCAGCTGGCCGCGGAGGTCATCATGCTCACCCACAACCAGCAGCTGCACGAGGTCAACCTGCGGTGGCACCCGCGCGCCGAGGAACTCCTGTGGCGGCCGGGCCTGCAAGAGGTGAAGCGCAGCGAAGGCGGCGGCGTCAACGTCCGGTACCGGCAGGGGCTCAAGCGCGGCCTGCTGGACGAGCTCCTGAACCTGATCACCCAGCACGCCCCCTACCTGAGGGTCCGCTACGCCTTCTGACCACTCGCGGCGGTAGCCCTGCCCGGCGGGTTCCGGCACCGTGAAGGGATGACCGCGGAGGATCTGCTCACCGGGCGTGACCACGTACTGGTCGCGCTCGACGGGCCGGTGGCCGGACTGCCCGGCCGGAACGCGATCGCCGCGCGGTTGCGGGTGCTGGTGGCCGACGGGCGGCTGCCGCGGAAGGTCGAACGCACCGAAGACCCGTTCGCCGTCCTCGCTCACGCGGCGACGATCGGTCCCGGCACCGAGCGCGCGGTCTACGCGCAGTTGTGCCGCCTCGAGACCGAACTGGCCGCCGCCGCGCGGATCGCGCCCGGGGTCGAAGAGGCCTTCGCCTCGCTGGGCACCGCGGGCACGCGCCTCACCGTGGTCAGCGACCTGGCCGCCGAGGCCGTCCGCACCATCCTGGTGATGCACGACCTGGACACACACGTGCAGCGCATCGCCGGGCGCGCCGGTCCGGACCTGGAGAACCTGCCACCGGCGCCGGGCCTGATCACCGCCGCGGTGCGGGAGTACCTCGTACCGGTGGAGCACTGCCTGTTCGTCGCCAGCACGGACGCCGACCTCACCGCCGGGCTGGCAGCGGGCGTCGAAACCGTCCGGTATCAAGGCCCCGGGCCCTGGTTCGACGCGCTGGACGTGGCTCGCGCCGCGGACGGACGTCGCGCGTACTGATCCCTGCCCTTTTCAGTTTATCGCAAATCCGGGTCCCTCATGAGGCCCCGGAATTTGTTCCATACTGCCCGTCGCCGGCACCACCTCGACGAACGATGGAGCAACGGAATTGGCCTATGTGATGGGTTTCGGGCAGATCGACCGGACGAACGCCCCGCAGGTCGGCGGGAAAGGGGTGCACCTCGGTGAGCTGTCCCGGATCGACGGCATCTCCGTGCCGGACGGCTTCTGCGTGACCACGGACGCCTACCGGGAGATCGTGGCCGCGGCACCGTCGATCGACGAGCGGCTCGACCGGCTGTCGCAAGTGGAGCCCGGCGACCGCGCGGCGATCCGCACGCTGAGCGCGCAGGTCCGCGACCTCATCGAAGGCGTCGAACTGCCCGGCGACCTGGCGGCGGCGATCACCGGATCGCTGGCCCGGCTCGGGGAGGGGACCGCCTGCGCGGTGCGGTCCAGCGCGACGGCCGAGGACCTGCCGACCGCGTCCTTCGCCGGCCAGCAGGATTCCTACCTGAACATCGTGGGCCCGGAGGCGGTCCTGCGGCACGTCCGGCGGTGCTGGGCCTCGCTGTTCACCGAGCGCGCGGTGACCTACCGGCTGCACAACGGCTTCGACCACCGGGACGTGCGGATGGCCGTGGTGGTGCAGCGGATGGTGTTCCCCGACGTCGCCGGGATCCTGTTCACCGCGGACCCGGTGACGTCGAACCGGAAGGTCGCCACGGTGGAGGCCGGGTGGGGGCTCGGCGAGGCACTGGTCTCGGGCCTGGTGAACGCGGACGTCCACACGGTGCGCGACGACCAGGTCGTGTCCACGGCGATCGGCACCAAGGCGCGGGCCATCCTCGCGCTTCCGGAAGGCGGTACGCACGAGACGCCCGTCGAGCCGGAGCGGCAGGCGCGGGCGGCGCTGACCGAAGCGCAGGTCCTGCGGCTGGTGCGGCTGGGACGGCGGATCGAGGCGTACTTCGGCAGGCCGCAGGACATCGAATGGTGCCTGGCAGGCGACGAGTTCCACCTCGTCCAGAGCCGCCCGATCACCACCCTGTTCCCCATCCCCGAGACCGGCGACGAGGACAACCACGTCTACATCTCCGTCGGCCACCAGCAGATGATGACCGACGCGATGAAGCCGCTGGGGCTTTCCGTGTGGCAACTGACGACCCCGCGGCCGATGCACGAGGCGGGCGGGCGGTTGTTCGTCGACGTCGCCCCGGCGCTGGCGACGCCCGCGGGCCGCGAAGGCGTCATGGGCAACGCGGGCCGGTCCGACCCGCTGATCCGCGACGCCCTGCAGACCGTGCTCGACCGCGGCGACTTCATCCCCTCATGCCCGGACGAGGAGGCAGCCCCGGCCGCCGGTGAAGCGCCCGCTCCCCTCGAAACCGATCCGGCCGCCGTCACCGAGCTGATCACGCGGGACCGGGAATCCGTGGCCACCCTGCGGCGCGAGATCCAGGACCTGTCCGGGCCGGCGCTGCTCGACTTCATCATGGCCGACTTCCATGAGCTGCGGCGGATCCTGTTCGACCCGCGGAGCCACCAGGCGATCATGGCTTCGATGGAGACCACCTGGTGGCTCAACGAACACCTCGAAGAATGGCTCGGCGAGAAGAACGCGGCGGACGCGCTCACGCAGTCCGTGCCCCACAACGTCACCTCGGAGATGGGGCTCGCGCTCCTCGACGTCGCCGACACGATCCGGCCGCACGCCGAGGTCGTGGCCTTCCTGCAGCAAGTGACCGACGACCAGGACTTCCTGGACGAACTCGCCGGACTGCCCGGCGGCCGAGCGGCCCGCGACGCCATCCAGGGCTACCTCGACGAGTACGGCATGCGCTGCGCGGGCGAGATCGACATCACCAGGACGCGCTGGAGTGAGCGGCCCGCCACGCTCGTGCCCACGATCCTCGGCAACATCAGGAACTTCGAGCCAGGCGCCGGGAAGCGGCGTTTCGAACAGGGCCTCCAAGAGGCCCAGCGGAAGGAAGAGGAGGTGCTGACGCGGTTGCGTGCCCTGCCCGGCGGGGAGGCCAAGGCCGAGGAGACCAAGCGGATGATCGACCGCGTCCGCACGTTCGCCGGCTATCGCGAGTACCCCAAGTACGGCATGGTCAGGCGCTACTTCGTCTACAAGCAGGCGTTGCTGCGGGAGGCCGATCGGCTCGTCCGGGCCGGTATCCTGCGCGCCCGGGAGGACCTGTTCTTCCTGCGGCTCCAGGAATTCCACGAGGTCGTGCGCACCAACCAGGTGGACCACCAGCTCATCCGGGAGCGGCGTGAGGCGTTCCAGTCCTACGAGACGCTCACCCCACCCCGGGTCCTCACTTCGGACGGCGAGGCCATCACCGGCGAGTACCGGCGCGACGACGTCCCACCCGGCGCCCTGGCCGGACTGCCGGTCTCGGCGGGCACCGTCGAAGGCCGGGCACGGGTCGTGGTGGACATGGCGCGGGCCGAACTCGAGACGGGCGACATCCTGGTCACCGCCTACACCGACCCCAGCTGGACGCCGCTGTTCGTGGCGATCTCGGGGCTGGTGACCGAGGTCGGCGGCCTGATGACGCACGGCGCGGTGATCGCCAGGGAGTACGGCCTGCCCGCCGTCGTGGGCGTGGAGCAGGCCACCGCGCTGATCCGCGACGGGCAGCGGATCCGGGTCGACGGCACCAACGGGTACGTCGAACTGCTCGACTGAACCGGCGGCCGCCACGGAACCGGTCAGATGTCGACTGGTTCCGTGGCGAAGCGGGCCGTACGCGGGTCGCGCTCGTCGCCCCGGTGGCGGGTCAGGCTTGCGTACAGTTCCGGGCGGCGCCCAGCCAGCCAGCGCCGCCCCGTGGACAACGGGACCAGCCCGAGGTCCAGGTCGGCGAGCACCAGCCGATCCCCGGCCGCCCACGTCTCGGCGAGGATGCGGCCGTAGGGGTCGAGCACCATGGCGTTGCCGGTGCGCACCTCGTCGTCGTCGCGGCCGACGCCGTTGCTGAAGACCAGGAAAAGGCCGTTGTCGTGGGCTCGCGCGGGCAGCCAGCGCATCAGCCACTCGCGGCCGTTGGAGCCGCGGAACTCGCGCTCGACGGCGGCGGGGTCGGTGTGCCGGTTTTCCCAGCAGGCCAACGGGATCGGGCGCATGCCGTGGGGGCTGCGGGAGGCGGTCCCGCCGGTCTGGTGCGGGGCGATGAGCACCGTCGCGCCGTCCAGCGCGCAGGCGCGGACGTTCTCGACGAGGTTGTTGTCCCAGCAGATGAGGATCGCCATCCGCACGCCCCACGGGGTGTCGAACACGGTGAAGCGGTCGCCGCTGCTGATCGCCTCGTGCTCGAACGCGTGCAGCTTGCGGTGGACGTGCACCGTCCCGTCGGGCAGGCACACGGCGTAGGAGTTGAACAACCGGCCGCCGTCGCTCTCCAGGAACCCGGCGCCGACCCCGATCCCGAGCCGGGTCGCCAGCGAACGCACCGCGCTCACCGACGGCCCGTCCACCGGTTCGGCCAGCGCGTGCAACGCCTCCGGGCTGTGCCGGCGCAGGTGCCAGTAGCCGACCAGGCACATCTCCGGGCACACCACCAGCCGGGCGCCCGCCGCGGCGGCCTCGCTCGCGAAGTGCGCGACCCGTCCCAGGTTGTACTGCTTGTCGTCGGCGCGGTGTTCGAACTGCACCGCCGCGACCTTCACCACGGTTGTCACCCGTCCAGCACACCTCGCCCGCACCCATGTGTCCAATGAATCATCGGGCGGATGTCATAACCTCCCGGAATGCATCCTCGCCTGCGTGCCTTCGTCGCGGTCGCCGACCACCACGGCTTCGGCGCGGCGGCGCAGAGCCTGTCGATCACCCAGCCCGCGTTGTCCAAGCAGATCCAGGCGCTGGAACGCGAACTCGGCGGCGGCACCCTGTTCAGCCGGGGCCGCAACGGCGCGGCACTCACCGAGTTCGGCGCGCTGCTGCTGCCCCAGGCGCGCGAGCTGGTCACGACGGCCGACGAGTTCACCCGCCGGGCCCGGCGGCTGGCCCGCGGCGAGTCCGGCAGCCTGTCGGTCGGCTTTGGACTGTCCACACTGGATATCGCGCCACGCGTGATCGCCGAGTTCCGGCGCTGTTTCCCCGACGTCCGGATCAGCCTGGAGGACCTGCCCTCGGCGGTCCAGGCCGACCGGTTGCGCAGCCGGGAACTGGACGTCGGCTTCGTCCGGCTACCCGTGGGCGACCAGCTGCGTCAGCGCGTACTGCGCCGCGACCACCTCGCGATCGCCAGCCCGGGCCCGATCCCGGCGCAGGTCGCCGGCTGGCTCGCCGATCAGCGGCTCATCCGGCTGGCCAGGGCCAAGGGGCCGGGCCTCGCCGCCCAGATCGACCGGTTGTGCGCGGCCTGGGATTGCCGGCCTGGCACCGCGCAGGAGACCCACGACCTGCAGACCGTGCTCGCCCTCGTGGCCGCCGGTGCGGGCTGCGCGCTGATCCCCGCGACCGCCGCCCGCGTCGCCCCACCCGCCGTGACCCTCACCCCGCTCGACGACCCCGCGGCGGCGTGGAACGTCGGCGTCGCCTGGCACCCCGCCCAGCACACCGCCCACGTGCCCAACTTCCTGACGCTGCTGGCCGATTCGAGCCCCGGAACAGCCCGGTAGACGGGGCTACGAGCGGTTCGCGAGGCGCGCGAGGAGGTCGCGGCTCGCCGAGGCGATGGCGGGTTCGACGCCGAGGTCGCGGAGCATGTCCGCAGCCGCGGCCATTTCGTCGGTGCGGCGCACGGCGTGCTGGCGGGTACCGTCCACCAGCCGGTCCACAGTGGACGAGTCAGCGCGGGTCAGTTCGCCGGCGATGTTGTCGCGCAGCCAGTCTTCGCACCCGGCGGCGCGGGCGGCTTCGAGCGCTTCGACCGTCGCGGCGGCCAGGCCCTTGAAGAACACGCTCCGCAGCAGCTTGCGCTCGGCGGCCAGGCCCGCGTCGCCTTCGATGACGTCGACGGCGGCGCCGAAAGAATTGAGGATGCGCTGGGCGGACGTGGCCGCGGCGCCGCTGGCCAGCATCGGGACCCGCAGGCCGAGGCCGGGCACGGGAGCCATGATCGAGACGCCGGTGAAGGCGACGCCGTGACTCTCGGCGATGCCCGCGAGGGTGCGCTTGGCTTCGGGCGAAGCGGTGTTGAGGTCGGCCCAGACACCGCCGGTCATCACCTCGACCGCCGCCTGCAACGCCCCGGCTGCGGCTTTGGCGCTGGTGACGCTGAGCACGAGGTCGGCTCCCGCGGCGGCGTCGGCCTCGCTCGTGGCACCGATGATGCCGTCCCCGGCCTCGACGGCGGGGTCGTAACCCCGGACCACCGCGCCCGCGCCGGCCAGGTCACGGGCGATCGCGCCACCCGCCTCACCGAGGCCGAGTACCGCTATCGTGACCGGCTTCCCGCGCACGTCGGACATCATCGTCTCCTCTCGCGACCGAGACGCTACACTAGGTCAGCGACAATATTGGTGACAATCTCGGCGATGGCCGGGGACCACGAGGGGGCACGGTGACGGCGAACCGGGAGGACGCGGCCCAGTCCGTGGTCACCGCCATCCGCGAGGCGATCGTGCGCGGTGACTTCGTGCCGAACCAGCGGCTGGTCGAAGCCGACCTCTCGGAGCAGTTCACCGCCAGCCGCGCCAGCGTGCGCTCGGCCCTGCTCGAACTGGCCAACGACGGCCTGGTCGAACGCGTGCAGAACCGCGGCGCCCGGGTGCGGGCGGTTTCACTCGACGAGGCGATCGAAATCTCGGAAGTGCGGATGGCCGTGGAAGGCCTGTGCGCGGCGAAGGCAGCTGAGCAGGTGACCGCGGTGGAGGTCCGTGAGCTGAAGGCGATCGGGAAGGACATGCGCAAGGCCGTGTCCGGCGGCGACGTCCTCGGCTACTCGCAGCTCAACCAGCGGCTGCACCGGCGCGTGCGCGAGATCAGCGGTCAGCACACGGCGTCCGGCGTGCTCGAACGCCTGCGCGCGCAGAGCGTCCGCCACCAGTTCAAGCTCGCCATGCACCCCGGGCGGCCCGCGGTCTCACTGCCCGAGCACCTCGCGATCATCGACGCCATCTGCGCGCACGACCCGGCGGCCGCGGAGGCCGCCGCCCGCGCCCACCTGCGCAGCGTCATCACCGCCCTGCGCGAGGTCGACCAGGCAGGCTCGGTCACCCGCGGCCTTCGCTGAACCGTCCGGCCACCTCCGTCCGGCCACCTCCGTGTGGCCACTGTGGACGTCCCCTGATCACCCCTGACGATCGCTCGCGCCCTCGGCACGCTTGACTCTTGCGCCAAAATTGTTAACAATCTCGGTGGAGATCGTGCCCGCAAAGGAGCGTCATGACCGAGCACCCCCAGCCCACCGACCACGCCCGCCACCTGGTCCGAGGGGCCTACGACGTGCACATCCACGTGGCGCCGGACGTGATGCGCCGCCGTATCGACGACGTGACCCTCGCCGACCGGTTCGCCGAAGCCGGCATGGCGGGCTTCGTCCTGAAGTCCCACTACGTGCCCACGGCGGAGCGCGCCGAGGTGGTTCGCCGCGCCCGTCCGGACATCGACGCGGTCGGCGCCATCACGCTGAACGCTTCGGTCGGCGGGCTCAACCCGATCGCCGTCGAGATCGCCGGGCGCGGCGGCGCGAAGGTGGTCTGGATGCCCACTGTGGACAGTGCGAACCAGCGCCTGTGCCAGGCCGCCGAACCCGAAGGCGCCACCCCGCCGATGTGGGCGCGCCTGCAGGCCGACCTGCGTGATGCGGGGATGGCGGCCGATCCGGTCGAGGTGCTCGACGCGGACGGGACGGTCAGCGAGCGGACGAGGCAGGTGCTCCGGCTGATCGCCCGCCACGACATGACACTGGCGACCGGGCACCTGCACGGGGACGAGTCGGCACGGGTGATCGACGCGGCGGTCGAGGAAGGGGTGCGCCGGATCGTCGTCACCCACCCGGAGTTCACCTCCCAGCGCATCGGCCTCGACCACCAGCGGGACCTGGCCGCGAAGGGCGCGCTGCTGGAGCGCTGCTTCACCACGCCCTACACCGGCAAGGTCGGGTGGGACCTGTGGTTCACCAACATCCGCGAGGCAGGCCCGGAGAACTCCGTGCTCTCCAGCGATCTCGGTCAGCCGTTCAACCCACCGGTGGAGGACGGTCTCGCCCTGTGCGCCGACAAGCTCCTCGAAGCCGGTTTCCAGGATGAGGAGATCCGCACCATGGCCGTGCACAACAGCCGGTGGCTGGCAGGCGCCGAACCACTGCCCGACGCTCCCGCCAGGGCGACGGGGGCGAAGGCATGAGCGCGCGACGGTTGCTGGTGGTGGGCGCGCACAGCGCGGACTTCGTCTGGCGGGCGGCGGGCGCGGTGGCCGCGCACACCGCGGCGGGCGGGGAGGCGCTAGTGGTGGCGCTGTCCTACGGCGAGCGCGGTGAGTCCGGCGAGCTGTGGAAGGCCGAGGGCCAGACCGAAGAGAACGTCAAGCGGATCCGCCACGAGGAAGCCACCCAGGCCGCCGCGGCGGTCGGTGCCGAATTCCAGGGGTTCGACCTCGGCGACTACCCGCTGGAGGTCGGCCAGGACGGCCACGACCGGCTGGTGGAGTTGATGCGGGAGTACGCGCCGCACGTCGTGCTGACCCACCCGGACAAGGATCCGTTCAACCCGGACCACCCCGTGGCGCACGCCGCGGTCGCCAGGGCACGGCTGCTCACCTCGGGTGCCGGGGTCGCCAGCGGGTTCAAGACCGCTCCCCCGTCGGAATTCCTGGTCTTCGAGCCGCACCAGCCCGAGCTGTGCGGGTTCCTGCCCACGGTCTACGTCGACATCACCGCGGTGTTCGAGCGCAAGGTCGAGGCGATGAAGCACATGGCGGCGCAGAAGTACCTGCAGGAGTACTACGCGCAGCGGGCGGAGCACCGGGGCAACCACGCCCGCAAGGTGACCGGCGACAGCGCGATCCGGCAGGCCGAGGCGTTCCAGCGGTTGCTGCCCCACGTGGTCGGTGCGCTGTGAACGCCGTGCACGAGGAACTCGCCGCGGCCGGGGTCGCGACGGTGTATGAGGCGTATGGCCGCCGCGGCCTGCTCGACGTCGACCTCCAGCCGCTCGCCGCGGGCCGCCGCGCCGCGGGACCGGCCAGGATCGCGTTGTGCGGTCAGGGTGACAACCGCGCGGTGCACGAGGTGATGGCGCACCTGCGACCCGGCGAGATCCTGGTGCTGACGATGCCGGAACCGGCACCGGTGGCCCTGCTCGGCGACCTGCTGGCCACGCAGGCACAGGCCAGGGGCGCGGCCGGGATCCTGGTGAACGCCGCCGTGCGGGACAGCGCCGACCTGGCCGCGTTCGACGTGCCGATCTGGACCCGGTGGCGGCGGGCCACCGGCGCCACGAAGGACACCCGCGGCAGCGTCGACGTGCCGGTGACCATCGGCGGCACCCGGATCGCCCCCGGCGACCTGCTCGTGCTGGACGACGACGGCGCCACCGCGGTCCTCGAGTCCGATGTGGACGATCTGCGGGAGGCGGTCCGGCAGCGCCTGGCCAAGGAAGAGGGCCTGCGTGCGCGGTGGGCGGCCGGTGAGCTCAGCTACGACGCCTACGGCCTGCGTGCCGAGGACGAACGGGGCCGGTCATGACCGCCGTCCTGCGTGCCGAACGGCTCAGCAAGCAGTTCGCCAAGGACGACGTCGCGGTCGTGGCCCTGCGTGAGTTCTCCCTGAGCATCGAGGAAGGCAGCTTCGTCTCGGTGCTCGGCCGCAGCGGGTGCGGCAAGTCCACCATGCTCAACCTGCTCGCCGGGCTGACCCGGCCGAGCGAGGGCGAGGTGCTCTACCGGGGCCGGAAGCTGACCGGGCCGGACGTGGAGATCGGGTACCTCACGCAGTCCGACACGCTGATGCCGTGGCGGGACGTGCGGCGCAACGTCGAACTGCCGATGGAGATCCGCGGGGTCGCGGCGAAGGAACGCCGCCGGATCGCCACCGAACTGGTGCGGCGCGTGGGCCTCGCCGGCTTCGAGAAGCACTACCCGCGCGAGCTGTCCGGTGGCATGCGGCGGCGGGCGAGCCTGGCGAGGATGCTGGCGGGCGAACCGGGCACGCTGCTGATGGACGAGCCGTTCGGCGCGCTGGACGCGCAACTGCGCACGGAACTGCAGGAAGAACTGCTCCGGCTGTGGCAGGGCAGCGGGCAGACCGTCGTGTTCGTCACCCACGACATCGAAGAAGCGATCCTGCTCGGCGATCGCGTGGTCGTGCTCGGCGGCCTCGGCCGGATCGTGCTCGACCGGCCCGTCGACCTGCCGCGCCCCAGGACGCTCGACGAGCTGCGGGTCGACCCCGGGTTCGTCGCGGTGCACGGCGAACTCGCCGCCGCCTTGAAGGAGGGCGCGCGATGAGCCCCACGGACGAACTGACCGCACCACCGGACGGCGCCGCCACCGGCCCGGTCCGGATCGGGCTGAACCGGAGCTGGTGGCAGCGGCACGGGGTGAGCACCACCGTCTGGCTGGTGCGCGTGGTGCTGGTCGCCGCGTTCCTGGTGCTCTGGGAGGTCTCGGCCGACCGCTGGATCGACATCACCTTCGTCAGCAGGCCGAGCGACATAGCCGTGCGCCTCGGCGAATGGGGCGCCGACGGTACATTGTGGACGAACAGCTGGATCACCATCCAGGAGATCGTCTACGGCTTCGGACTCGGCGCCGCGGCCGGGGCGATCGCCGGTTTCGTGCTGGCGTCGCTGGAGTTCGTCTACCGCGTGCTGGACCCGTTCATGATGGCGCTGTACTCGATCCCCAAGGTCGCGCTGGCGCCGTTGTTCATCGTGTGGTTCGGCATCGGCATGCACATGAAGGTGCTGCTGGCCGCCGCGACGGTGTTCTTCCTGGTCTTCCTGAACACCGCCGCCGGCGTGCGCGAGGTCGACCGCGGGCTCGTCGACGCGGTGCGGCTGATGGGCGGCGGCCGCTGGGAGGTGGCCCGCAAAGTGGTGCTGCCCGCGTCGATGACCGGCGTGCTCACCGGGCTCAAGGTGGCCATCCCGTACGCCCTGATCGGCGCGGTGATCGGGGAACTGGTCGCGTCCAACCGGGGGCTCGGGTACCTGATCAACGACGCGGCGTCCCAGTTCGACACCGCCGGGGTGTTCGCCACGCTGGTGGTGCTCAGCGTGATCGCCGGGGTGCTCAACGTCCTGGTCGGGCTGATCGGCAAGCGCGTCAACCGCTGGAAGCCGATCGATGGCTGAGCGGATCGGGCGCCGGAGCGTCCTCAAAGGACTGGCGGCGGCGGTGCCTGCCGGGCTGCTCGCCGGCTGTGCCCAGCGCGAGTCGACCACCCCGGCCGGGGTGCTCAACATCGGGCAGATCAGCAATTCCGTGGCGTTCCTCCCGTTGTTCGTGGCGGAGACGAAGGGCTACTTCACCGCCGAGGGCATCACGCTCGGGGACCGCCCGCGCCTGGGAACGGGTGCCAAGGTGGCCGCCGCGCTGAAGTCCGGCAGCGTGGACCTCGGGGCCGGGGTGATCACCGACGCGTTCAACCTGGCCAAGATCGAGGACGGCGCGCGGATCGTGTCGAGCCTGGTCACCGAGTTCTACGTGGACATCGTGGTGCCACCGGCGTTCGCCGGGCCGGGTGACGGCGCGCCGCTCGAGGCGAAGATCGCCGCGCTGACCGGCAAGTCGATCGGCATCACCGGGCCGGCCAGCGGGACCGAGGCGCTGGTCAGCTACCTGTTCGGCAGCATCGGCCGCAACGCCGCCACCGACGCGACCCTGGTCAACCTCGGCAGCGCGACCACGGCGGCCATCGGCGCGCTCAAGGCGAACCGGGTGGACGCGCTGGCGTTCTTCCAGCCGATCGCGCAGCAGGCCGAAGCCGCGAACATCGGGCGCACCTACCTCTCACCGGCCCGCGGTGACGTGCCCGGCCTGCGCGGCGCCCTGCACGGGGTCGTGTTCAGCACGCGCGAACTGCTGGACCGCAAGCGGGACGAAGTGGCCGGGTTCCAGCGCGCCATGCAGCACGCGCTGGACGACATCCACAGCGACCCGGCGGCCGCCAGGACACTGCTCGGGCAGTACCTGAAGGACACCGATCCGAAGGCGCTCGACGCGCTGGTCCCCATCCTGGGCCGGGAAATCCCGGCTTCGCCCGTGGTCCAGCGCGCTTCCTACGACACCGCGCTGAAGTTCCACCTGGACAGTGGCCTGATCAAGAAGTCGTTCGGCTACGACCAGGTGATCCCGGAGGCGCTGCGAGCCGGATGAGCGGAGGGTGTGGTCAGTCGGACCAGCTGACGAGGCCGGTGTACTGGAAGTTCTGGTAACCGCAGCCGATCCAGGTGACCAGGTAGCCCTCGGCCCGCTTCTGCTGGGCGAGCTGCGAACCCGCCGCTTCGCACTCGGCCTTGGTCAGGCCGGTGACGGTCTGCTGGTAGTACCTCGTCTCGGCGTGCGCGGGCGCGGCGACGACGAGGGCCGCGGCGACGAGGGTCACGCTGGCAAACAGTTTCTTCACCATGTGCGCAGTCAAGCACGCGCCGCGGCCCGCCGTCGTGGGTACTTTTGCCAGCTCCGGCGCCGGGGCGGGTTCAGGCCTGGTGGCCTCGGCGAAGCAGCGGCAGGCAGGTCACTCGCGGGGGGTATTTCTGGAACCCGTACAAAATGTTTGGAAACCCGGTCGTCACCTGAAGGAATGAGCTTGATCGACTGGGCGAATGACCGTTGCTAGGGTCGGAATGGTTCAGCTCCACGACGTCGAAAAAACCCACGTCGAATTTGGAGGAAGGGCCCGGTGGAATGGCGCTATTTCGAATTCTGCGTTGACGGTTCGCCGTACTACGACAAGCCAGTCGAACAGGCTGACGGCCGGGAAACCTTCGCCGGTGCCGCCCCCGTTCCCGACGGCTGGCTGTCCGGTGAAAGCGGCCCGTGGCGGATCCTGCGGCCACGATCCGGCGTGCTTCCGGCGCAGGGGTGGAAAGTGCACGTTTCGGCCACCCCGGCCGAGGCCGAGCGGGTCCTGCGGACCACGCACGCCTACTGCGCCGAACGCGGACTGACCTTCAAGCACCTGCGATCCGCACGGGTGTTGTCCTGGTCGAACCGCAAATACGCGCCGAGGAGCAGCAGCGGCAAGTTCCTCACGATCTACCCGCCCGACGAGCGGTCGCTGCGGGCGCTCCTGGAGGAGCTTTCGGCCGAACTGGCCGGGGTCCAGGGGCCCTACATCCTTTCCGATCTCCGCTACGGCGCCGGTCCGCTTTACACCCGTTATGGCTCGTTCACCGCGCAGTGGGCGGACGACCGGACGCTCGGGCTGACGCGGCCGGACGGGGTCGTGGTGCCGGACCAGCGGACGCCCTGGTTCGAGGTCCCCGAGTGGGTCAGCCTCCCCGCGTTCCTCGAACCGCACCTCGAAGCCCGGCGGTCCACCGGCACCGCGCTGCCCTACCAGGTCGTCGAGGCCCTGCACTTCTCCAACGCCGGGGGCGTCTACCGGGCGGTCCGCCACGCGGACGGCACCCCGGTGATCCTGAAGGAGGCCCGCCCGCACGCCGGTCTCGACGCGCGGGGCAGGCACGCCGTCGAGCGGTTGCTGCACGAACGCGACATGCTCCGGCGGCTGGCGGGCATCCCGGGCATCCCGGCGGTGCACGACCACTTCGTCGCCGGGGACCACCACTTCCTGGCCCTCACCGAAATGCCGGGGATCCGGCTGAACCAGTGGCTGGGTACCCACTACCCGCTGACCCGGGTCGCGCCCGCGGAGCCCGACGTCCGCGCCTACACCGGCCAGGCACTCGACCTGAGCCAGCGCGTCGCGCACCTCATCGAGCAGGTGCACGCCCGCGGGGTGGTCATGTGCGATCTGCACCCCGGCAACATCCTGATCGACGAGTCCGGCGCGTTGTCGCTGATCGACTTCGAGACCGCGTCCGACACGCTCCACCCCACCCGGCAGCTCATGGCGGCGCCCGGGTTCCGGGCTCCGCGAGGACTACGCGGCACGGAGGTCGACCAGCACGCGCTGGCGATGCTGCGCCTGTGGTTCTTCGCGCCGCTGACCAACCTGCTCGAGGTGGCACCGGCCAAGCTCGCCGACTGGGTGGCGTACGCGGAACAGCGCTTCGACCTGCCCCCGCACTTCGGCTCGGCCGTGCTCGGGGTGCCGGAACCCCGCGACCGGAGATCCACCGGGGCGTCATGGCCCGCTGACCCGGGACCCGCGGACTGGCCTGCCCTGCGCACCTCGATCGCCGACGGCATCCTGGCGAGCGCGACACCCGGCCGGACGGACCGGTTGTTCCCCGGGGACATCAACCAGTTCGAAACCGGCGGCACCGGCTTCGCCCACGGAGCCGCCGGGGTCCTCTACGCGCTGGACGTCGCCGGCGCGGGCCGCGATCCCCAGCACGAAGCCTGGCTGCTCGACGCGATCCGCCGCACGCCACCGGATCGCTCCGGTTTCTTCGACGGTGGCCACGGCATCGCCTACGTGCTGGACCACCTGGGCTACCACGAAGAAGCGGCCGTCCTGCTCAAGACCTCGATGCCGTGGGAGGACCACAACGACCGCCCCGGCATCGGCAGCGGGCTGGCCGGGATCGGCCTCACCCACCTGCACCTGGGTGCCCAGCACGACGACGAGGCACGGATCGCGCACGCGGCGTCCGTCGGGCGCCGGCTGGTGACGATGCTGTCCCGGGCGAACTCCCGGATCACAGCGGGTTTCGAGGACGGCTGGTCGGGGGCGGCACTGCTGTTCGTGCGGCTGTACGAAGTCACCGGCGCCCCGAGCTGGCTGGAGCACGCGGACCGGGCGTTGCGCCGCGACCTGACCGAGTGCGTCCCCGTTCCCGGCGATGCCCTGCAGGTCAAGGACGCCGAAACCGGCGCTCTGCTGCCCTACCTCGCCGCCGGGTCCGCGGGAGTCGCGCTCGCGGCCGCGGAACTCGCCGCCCACCACCCGGACGCGCCGGCCGTCGCCCGGCTTCCCGAGCTGGTGCGCGGTTGTCAGAGTGATTTCACCGTCCACCCCGGACTCTTCCGCGGGCGGGCGGGCCTGATCCTCACCCTCGCCTCCGTCGGCCGCGGGACCGACGCCGCGCTCGCGCGGCACCTGTCCGGCCTCGGCCTGCACGCGGTGACCAGGGACGGCACCACCTGCTTCCCCGGGCACCAGCTGCTGCGCCTGTCCGCCGACCTGGCCACCGGCAGCGCCGGGATCCTGCTGGCCCTGCACGCCGCACTCGGTGACGCGCCCGTCACCGCCCTGCCGTTCCCGCCCCGGCACGCCCGGGTTCCCGCGGGAACGCCCTGAACTCGGCCACGCGGCCGGGAAGTACACCGCCCACGAAAGGGGACACCATGGAATCCATTCTCGACCTGCAGGCCCGCCCGGTGCTGCACCAACGCCGCACCGAAGCGGCGGAAATGCCTCTCCACAGCACCGTCAGCCTCCTCATCTGCGTCGACGACGACGACCACTGGTGGGACAACTGAGCGAAGAGACCCCGGTGCGGGGGTGACCGGACCGGCCACCCCCGCACCCCGTTCCCCGGGCCGGACGCCCGGCAGGTCGCGGTCATGGCACACGGCACGATCGAGTTCTTCAAGGCGGAGAAGGGCTGGAGCCGTTGCGCGATCGAAAGCCGAGGGCTTCCGCGCCAGGCTCCCATCCACACGGGACGAAGAATGGAGCTGAGCACCGCGGGTGTACCACCGGGATCGGCGGTACACCCACCGGGTTCAGTGTGAAGCCTGCTCGCCGGAGTTGCGTCGCTGGGCTTCGTGCAACTGGTCTTCGAGGGAGACGATGCGGCACGCCGCGTCGACGGCGGTGCCCTGATCGACCAGTTCCCGCACCCGCGCGGCGATGCGCAACTGGTGGCGGGAGTAACGACGATGTCCGCCGGCGGAGCGCTGGGGTTCGATCAGGCCGGCCTCGTCCAGGCTGCGCAGGAAATTCTGGCTGGTGCCGAGCATGTCGGCGGCCCGGCCCATGGTGTAGGCCGGGTAGTGGTCGTCATCGAACTTGCCGGTCGTAGCCGGGTCTTGTTGGTCAGGGATCATTCCACCTCCACATCATGAAGAACCCCGGGTGCCGCTTCGGCACCCGGGGTTCCAGGGGTTGAGAGTTCACCATTGTCAACCGGCCCGACGGCCGGTGAATTACACCCGCGGAGCCCAGCCGTGAGACCGGTTGTGCGGGGATCGCTGATTCGTAACCGAGAACCACCTGCCAATCCGATGGGACTGCGGTACCCGCGCGGCCCTGCTGCACAGCCGCGGCGGGCGATCCAATGATGCGCCCTTTCCCTTCTATCCTGTGTTTCTTCCTTACCTTGCACTGCTGCGGACACCACCAGCCGGAACCCCTTACCCAGATCGGTCCCAGCACGCCTGATGTCGCTGACCGGCCCGCCGGAGCCGCTGATCCTGCCCCGGCGACCGGCCGTCTTCACTGCATACTGCGAACTACGGTATTGCCTGTACTGCTACTTCCACGGGTGCACCTGCTCCACCCGCGCACTGCATTGGCACTTCTACTACTGGTACTGCACTACTACTGGTACTGCACCGGGACCGGTACTGCCGTCTTCATTGCGTGGTCCCGGGTACTGCTCCCGGTCACGGCCGGAATCCCGATCCTGCCTGGGTTCCGTCTCGCGTGACCGTCCTGTCTCATATCGCGGGTAGTTACGTCCTCTCCCGCGCCACTTGACGTTGTCTCTCTCCGTACGAGAAGAACACTACACCCACCCGGCGGCGAATGTCTACTCCCCCCGGCATAGATTTGTTCCGCAGCCGGAGCTCGGTTGTCTGTGCCAGCGAAAGCACAGGTCAGCCGCGGGACAGAACGGGAAAGGACCGCTGGGATGTGCGAGCCGGTGCCGCTGGAGACCTGGGCGACCGGACCGGTCCGCGACACCATCGCCGCCATGCGGGCCGATCCGTGGCACTCGGCGGTCCTGGACCACCACCGCGACGAGATCCGCACCGAACTGCGCAAAGCGGGCGCCTCGCCGGATCGCGCCACCCTCACGCTCTACCTGCACGTGCTCGGGCACGCGCTGGACTACGTGGGCACCGATGTGCCCGGCGACGCCCTGCCGCTCACGCCGGTCCACGGCACCGGCATGGACTGGTTCACCATCCGCATCGCCGCCGCCTGCCAGCTCGCCCTCGACGAGGGCGTCATCACCTGATCGCCGAGCCCCAGGCGCGGTCCTAACCGCGGTCCGGCGGGTAGCTCATGATCAGCACCGCCCGGCCGCCACCGGGACCGGCCGCGTAGACGTGGGTGACGGTGCCGTCGAAGTACGCGGTGTCCCCCGGCTCCAGCTCGACCAGTTGCTCGGCGGGCCCGCACGCCACCGAGCCCCGCACGCAGTGGACGACCTCCCTGGTGCCCGCGTCGTGCGGATCGCTTTCGAAGCGCGCGCCTTCGGGCAGGTCCAGCTCGAAGACCTCGGTGCGGTGGTGGCTGCGATCGGTCTCCAGCAGCCTGCCGCGCATGCCCTTCGAAGACTCCACAATGGACCCTTCGTGCGCGCGCTGCACCCGGGACAGCGCCGGGGCCGGCTGCTCGATGAGTTGCCCGATGCTGAGCCCCATGGCGTGCCCGAGGCGCCACAACGTCTCCAGTGACGGGTTGCCCTCCCCCGCCTCGATCCGCGCGAGGCTCGTCTTGGACAGGCCGGTAATCCTGGCCAGGTCCCCGAGCGACTGGTTGCGGGCCTCGCGCTGGCGGCGAACCACCTCGGCGAGGCGCTGGGCGTGAACCGCTATTGACCGAGAATCCATCGTTCCCTACATTGAACGCGCCGTCACATATATGTTCCAGCGTACGACCGGACCAGGGGACCACCATGACCGATCATGCCGCAGCCGTGCACGCGTGGCTGGAGCCACGGGCCGAGGAAATGGCCGAACTGCTGGTCCGGCTCGTCGCCGTGGATTCGGAGAACCCGCCGGGCCGGGCGCTCGGCCGGTGCGCCCAGGTGGTGCGCGAGGCCATGGAGAAGCTGGACCTGGCTCCCGAGGTGCTCGAACTCGCGCCGTCCGGGGACCTCGAAGACCCGTGCGTCGTGCGCGGCACCGCCGGAACCGGCGACCGGCTGCTCTACTTCCACGGGCACTTCGACGTGGTCCCGGCGCAGGACCACGCGCAGTTCACCGCCCAGCGGCGCGACGGCCGGATCATCGGCCGGGGCACCGCGGACATGAAGGGCGGCATCGTCAGCATGCTCTACGGTGCCGCGGCCGCCAGGGACCTCGGACTGCTCGGCGACGGCAAGATCGTGCTGAACCTGGTGTGCGACGAGGAGACCGGCAGCGTCGTGGGCGCGGGTCACCTGCGCGAAGCCGGGCTGATCGATCCGGACGCGGTGGCCATGGTGACCGCCGAGCCCAGCGGCGGCGCCATCTGGCACGCCGCCCGCGGCGCGCTTTCCCTACGGGTGGACGTGCGGGGCCGCGAGGCCCATGTGGGCCAGGCCGACCGGGGGATCAACGCGTTCCGCCACCTGATGGACGTGGCCCGGCCGGTCGAGGCCTACGCCGAGGAGATGGCCGCCCGGCACACCTCGTTCCCGATGGACGAAGCCGACGCCCCCGGCACGATGATGGTGGTCGGCGGCCTGTTCGGCGGCGGTTCGAACTTCAACGTGGTGCCCGGCTCGGCGTACTTCACCGTGGACGCCCGGTACAACCCGGAAGAGGACCTCGACGGGGAACTCAAGCGCCTGACCGCGCTGATCGGCGACGCCGCGGCGGACGCGGGCGCGAACGTGTCCACCGAGGTGACCCAGCTCCAGCCCGCGGCCGCCACCGACGAGGCGCATCCGGCCGCGCAAACGCTTGCCCGCTGCGCCGGCGAGGTCGAAGGCACCCCGCCCCGGTTCGAAATGTGCTCGGGAGTGCTGGAAACCCGGTGGTACGCGCAGCTCGGGATTCCGGCGTTCGCCTATGGCGCGGGCCGCCTGGACGTGTCCCACGGTCCTGACGAGTACATCGACGAGGCCGCGATGCGCCGCTGTGCCGCCGTCTACGCCCGGTACGCGCAGGAGATGCTCGCATGACCGCGCTCGTCCAGTGGTCCGCGCCCGGCCGGGTGCAAGTGGACGATCGCTCGCTGGTGAACCTGGCGTCCTGCGACTACCTCGGCCTCTCCGGTGACCCCCGCGTCCTGGCCGCCGCGCACCGGGCGCTGGACCGATGGGGGCTCGGCAGCGCGGCGGGCCGCACGCTCAGCGGCAGCACCACCCTGCACCGCGAACTCGAACACCGCCTGGCCGCGTGGGTCGGCTGCGAGGACGCGGTCCTGCACGGTTCGTGCTGGACCGCCAACGCCGCGGTCTTCGGCACGCTGGCCGCGCTCGGCGCGCAGACCGGCTCCGCCACGGCCGTCTTCTCCGACCGGCTCAACCACGCCAGCATCATCGACGCGATCCGCACCCAGCGGCACGCCGTGGCCGAGCTGGTGCGGTACGACCACGACGACGTCGGCCGGCTGCGGCGCCGGCTCGCCGAAACACCGGACGAACACACCAAGGTGATCGTCACCGACGGCGTGTTCAGCATGGAGGGTGACCAGGCGCCGCTCGCCGACCTGTGCGCGCTGGCCGGGGAATTCGGCGCGCTCCTGGTCGTCGACGACTCCCACGGCACCGGGGTCGTGGGGGCGACCGGACGGGGAAGCGTTGAGGCGCAAGGGGTCCTCGGCCAGGTCGACGTGCTCACCGGCACGCTGGGCAAGGCGCTCGGGGGCGCGATCGGCGGCTTCGTCGCGGGTTCGGCGTCCTTCACCGCGGCCCTGCGGAAGCACTCGCGTCCCTACCTCTTCTCCAACAACCCGCCACCGGCCGTGGTCGCGGGAGCGCTGGCGGCGTTGGACGTCCTGGAGACCGACGGTGAACCGCTGGCTGCTCTCCGCGCACGCGTGCGGCAGCTGCGGGACGGCGTGGCGCGACTCCGGCTGACGACCTACGAGGGCGACCACCCGATCGTGCCGATCGTCCTCGGCGACGAGGAGCGCGCCGCGGCGGTCAGCACGGCACTGCTCGACGAGGGCGTTTTCACCACTCCCCTGCGATTTCCGATGGTGCCGCATGGCACGGCCCGGCTGCGGTTGCAGGTTTCGGCCGCGCACTCGGCCGCCGCCATCGACCAGGTGCTCGGCGCACTCGCCCGGCACGCGCAGGACTGAACACACTTCAGGCACGCGGCGCCGCCTGGGCCACCAGCTACCTGAAGCCGCCCGTGCCTCAGGAGGCGCCGTAGCCGGTCAGAAGTGCGCGAGCAGTTCGGGGAACGCCTTCAGTTCCAGCACGTGCTCGTCGTCCAGTTCGGCGTGCTCGAGTTCCCAGGTGTGCTCGTTCGGGAGGAAGACGGCGTTGAGCCCGACCTCACGGGCGGGCAGGATGTCGGACTTCACCGAGTTGCCGATCATCCAGCCGTCCTCCGGCACGATCCCCATCTCGGCGGTGAAGCGGCGGTAGGTGGCCGCGTCCTTCTCGGCGACGATGTGCACGCTTTCGAACAAGGGCGCCAGGCCCGAGGCGTCGATCTTGCGCTGCTGCGGCTCGGGGCTGCCCTTGGTGAGCAGGTACAGCTCGTGCCGGTGGCGGAGTTCCTCGAGGGTGGCCGCCACACCGGGGATGAGTTCGACCTTGTGCCCGCTCAGCGCGGCGCACAGTTCGGCGATCTCGGTGTGTTCGGCATCACCCGCCGGGCGTCCGGTCAGTTCCTCAAAGCACTGGCCGAGGCTGTACTGGAACATCGGGGCGCCGTAGCCGTGCGTGGGGATGCTCGCCGTTTGGATGGCCGCGAATCTGCGCCGGATCTCCAGCGCCGGCAAGCTGGGGTGGGCGACCCAGGCGATGAAGTCGTCCAGCGCTCGCTCGAAGAGCACGTTGTTCTCCCACAACGTGTCGTCGGCGTCGAAGATCAGGGAGCGGCCCGGCTTGATCACACGATCAGCCTACGAACCGGGGCCAGCGGTTTTCCGCGTTCCCGGATGACCACAACGGGTGACCGGGCGAGGTCGTAACTTGACTGATTCAAGACTAGCGTTCTAGGGTGCGTCGCGTGAGGACCGACTTCGAGGCGCAGTTGCGGGCGGTCTCGTTGCGGGTGACCCGCCCCCGGCTCGCGGTGCTGACCGCACTGCACGACCACCCGCACGTCGACACCGAAACGGTGATCGCTTTGGTCCGGGACCAGCATCCCACGGTTTCGCACCAAGCGGTCTACGACGTGCTGCGGGCGCTCACCGACGCCGGGCTGGTGCGCCGCATCCAGCCGGCCGGCGCGAACGCCCGCTACGAGTCACGGGTGGGTGACAACCACCACCACGTCGTGTGCCGCTCCTGCGGCGCGATCGCCGACGTCGACTGCGCCGTCGGCCACGCCCCCTGTCTCACCGGCTCGCACGACCACGGTTACGTGATCGACGAGGCGGAGGTCGTCTTTTGGGGCACCTGCCCCGACTGCGCGGCCGCACGCACCACGCAATGATCGCCAGTTCGGAAGGAAGTAGATGAGCTCCACCCAGGACAACACCCCCGCCAGCGCGCAGGGTGTGGATCAGAAGGCGGCGGAAGGCTGCCCGGTCGCCCACGACTCGGTGACCTCGCACGGCAGTGAGAGCGAGAACCCGGCGATCGACTCGCCCACCCCGAAGACCGGTGGCCGCCCGCGCTCGAACCGGGACTGGTGGCCCAACCAGCTCGACCTGTCGGTGCTGCACGCCCACTCGTCCAAGAGCAACCCGCTGGGCGAGGACTTCAGCTACGCCAAGGAGTTCGCGAAGCTGGACGTCGAGGCCCTCAAGCGCGACATCACCGAGGTGCTCACCACCTCGCAGGACTGGTGGCCCGCCGACTTCGGCCACTACGGCGGCCTGATGATCCGGATGAGCTGGCACTCCGCGGGCACCTACCGCATCGGCGACGGCCGCGGTGGCGCCGGTGACGGCGGCCAGCGGTTCGCGCCGCTGAACAGCTGGCCGGACAACGCCAACCTGGACAAGGCGCGCCGCCTGCTGTGGCCGGTCAAGCAGAAGTACGGCCAGAAGATCTCGTGGGCCGACCTGCTCGTGCTCGCCGGCAACGTGGCGCTGGAGTCGATGGGCTTCAAGACCTTCGGCTTCGGCTTCGGCCGCGAGGACGTCTGGGAGCCCGAGGAGATCTTCTGGGGCCCGGAGGACGCCTGGCTCGGTGACGAGCGCTACGTCAGCGACAACGAGATGGTCCCCGACGTCGGCGCGACCGAGATGGGCCTCATCTACGTCAACCCCGAGGGCCCCCGCGGCAACGCGGACCCGGCGGCGGCCGCGCACTTCATCCGCGAGACCTTCGGCCGGATGGCGATGAACGACGAGGAGACCGTGGCGCTGATCGCCGGCGGTCACACCTTCGGCAAGACCCACGGCGCCGGTATCGCCGACGACCACGTGGGCCCGGAGCCCGAGGCCGCGCCGATCGAGGCGCAGGGCCTCGGCTGGCTGAGCACCCACGGCACCGGCAAGGGCGGTGACACGATCACCAGTGGGCTCGAGGTGACGTGGACCGACGTGCCGACGCAGTGGAGCAACCGGTTCTTCGAAATCCTCTTCGGCTACGAGTGGGAGCTCACCACGAGCCCCGGTGGCGCCAAGCAGTACGTCGCCAAGGACGCCGAGGCGATCATCCCGGACGCACACGACCCGTCGAAGAAGCACAAGCCGACCATGCTCACGACGGACCTGGCGCTGCGCGTCGACCCGGCGTACGAGAAGATCTCCCGCCGGTTCCTGGAGAACCCCGACGAGTTCGCGCTGGCCTTCGCCAAGGCCTGGTACAAGCTGCTGCACCGTGACATGGGCCCGGTCAGCCGCTTCCTCGGCCCGTGGGTCGCCGAGCCGCAGCTGTGGCAGGACCCGGTGCCCGCGGTCGACCACGAGCTCGTCGGCGAGAACGACATCGCCGCCCTCAAGGCGAAGGTGCTCGACTCCGGGCTCTCCACCTCTCAGCTGATCAGCACCGCGTGGGCCTCGGCCGCGAGCTTCCGGTCCACCGACAAGCGCGGTGGCGCCAACGGTGCCCGGATCCGCCTCGAGCCGCAGCGCAACTGGGAGGTCAACCAGCCGGAGCAGCTCGCGAAGGTCCTGGAGACCCTCGAGGGCATCCAGCGGGAGTTCAACGAGGCGGGCGGCGCGAAGATCTCGCTGGCCGACCTGATCGTGCTGGCCGGCTCGGCCGCCGTGGAGAAGGCGGCGCGTGACGCCGGCGTCGAGACGACCGTGCCGTTCCACCCGGGCCGCACCGACGCCTCGCAGGAGCAGACCGACGTCGAGTCGTTCAAGGTCCTCGAGCCGCGTGCCGACGGGTTCCGCAACTACGTGCGTGCCGGGGAGAAGCTCCAGCCGGAGGTGCTGCTCGTCGACCGCGCCTACCAGCTCGACCTGACCGCGCCCGAGATGACCGTGCTCGTCGGCGGTCTGCGTTCGCTCGGGGCCAACTTCGGCGGCACCCGCCACGGCGTGTTCACCGACCGGCCCGGCGTGCTCTCCAACGACTTCTTCACCAACCTGCTCTCGCCGGGGACCCGGTGGAAGGTGTCGGAGTCCGAGGAGAACGTCTACGAGATCCGCGACGTGGCCACCGACGAGGTGAAGTGGACCGCCACGGCGGTCGACCTCGTCTTCGGTTCCAACTCGCAGCTGCGGGCCCTCGCCGAGGTCTACGCCAGCCAGGACGCCCGCGAGAAGTTCGTGGCCGACTTCGTGCAGGCTTGGACCAAGGTCATGGAGCTGGACCGCTTCGACCTCGCCTGATCTCCACCGCGGGAAACGGCCCGCCTGGCTCGAGATGAGCCGGGCGGGCCGTTTTTTTCGCCGGTGTTCAGCGGGTGTATTCGCGGTTGTACAGCTTCCTCGACCACAGGTAGCCGCCCAGTGCGATGACCAGGCACCACCCAAGGGCGAAGTAGACGCTGTTGCCGACCGGGGTGCCCATCAGCAGGCCCCGCAGGGATTCGATGATCGGGGTGAAGGGCTGGTACTCGGCGAACCAGCGGATCGCCCCCGGCATCGAGTCGGTCGGGACGAACCCGCTGCCGAGGAAGGGCAGCAGCACCAGCGGCAGCCCGACGTTGCTCGCGGTCTCGACGCTGCCACTGGCCTGCCCCAGTGCGACGGCCAGCCAGGTCAGCGAGAAGGCCAGCGCCAGCGTCACCCCGCCAGCGGCGAACCAGGCACCGAGGCCCGCCGCGGGGTCGAACCCGATCAGCAGGGCCACGCCGAGCACCGCGCCGACGATGAGCATCGTCTGGATGACGCTGCCCAGCACGTGCCCGGTCAGCACCGACACCCTGGCGATCGGCATGGTGCGGAACCGGGCGATGATGCCCTCGGCCATGTCCATCGCGACCGAGACCGCGGTGCCCTGCACCGCGCTGGTGACCGACATCAGGATGATCGCGGGCACCACGTAGTTGACGTACTCCGCGCGTCCCCCGGACGGGCCGCCGAGCCCGGCTCCCAGCGTGCCGCCGAAGACGTAGACGAACAGCAGCAGGAAGATGATCGGCATGCCGAGGAGCATCACCGTCATCGACGGGTAGCGCAGGATGTGCTTGAGGTTGCGGCCCAGCATGGTCGCCGAGTCGGTCAGCGCACGCGAGCGGACGGTGCGCGGGGCGGTGAGGGTGCTCATCGGGTGGTCGCTTTCTGGGTCGCGGGCTGGGTGCCGGTGCCGGTCAGGGCGAGGAAGACGTCGTCGAGGTCGGGGGTGTGCAGGGTGAGCTGGTCGACCTCGAGGGTGTCGGCGTCGAGGCGGTCGATCAGGGCCTTCAGCGAGCGCAGGCTGCCGTCGCTGGGCACGCGCAGGGTCAGCGTTTCCGGGTCCGGGGTGCCGGAGCCGACGGCGCGCACGGCGGTGTCGAACCCGTGGGCGTCGGCGAAGCGGAACTCCACGTGCCCGCCGGGGATGCGGCGCTTGAGTTCGTCCGGGGTGCCCTCGGCGACCAGCCGCCCGTGGTCGAGCACGGCGATCCGGTCGGCCAGTTCGTCGGCCTCTTCCAGGTACTGCGTGGTCAGGAAGATGGTGACGCCGTCGGCGACCAGGTCGCGCACGATCTGCCACAGCCCGCGGCGGCTGCGCGGGTCCAGCCCGGTGGTCGGCTCGTCGAGGAAGATCACCCGCGGGCTGCCGACCAGCGTCATCGCCAGGTCCAGCCGCCGCCGCATGCCGCCGGAGTAGGTCGACACGGCCTTCTTCCCCGCCTCGGTGAGGTCGAAGCGTTCGAGCAGTTCGGCGGCGACCTGTTTGCGCCCGGCGCGCCCGATCAGGTTCAGCTTCGCCATCAGGATCAGGTTCTCCTCACCGGTGAGCAGGTTGTCCACCGCGGAGAACTGCCCGGTGACCCCGATCGAGGACCGCACCCCGTCCGGGTCGCCCGCCACGTCGTGCCCGGCGACCGTCGCGGTGCCGCGATCGGCGTTGATCAGCGTGGAGAGGATCTTCACCGCGGTGGTCTTGCCGGCGCCGTTCGCGCCCAGCAGCGCGAACACGGTGCCGCGCGGCACGTTCAGGTCGATGCCGTCGAGCACGGTCTTGTCCCCGAAGGACTTGCACAGCCCGGCCGCCGTGATGGCGGGCGGGGAAAGCCTCGTGGTCATCTGGTCTTTTCCTTTCAGCACAAGGGGTTCGGGGTCAGGCGGAACGGACGGTGATGTCACCGAACTTGGTGTGGGCGCGGACATCGACGGCACCGCCGGCGGCACCCGACGGCGAGGACGTGGCGAGGGAGTTGTGCACGCGGCCGAGATCGGTGTCCAGTTCGAGCCGGGCGGTGCCGGCGATGCCGACTTCCAGGTCGCCCAGCGAGGTGGTGAGCACGATCGGGCCGCGGGAGGCCTCGCCGACGACGATGCTGCCGTTGCTCGATTCCGCGTCGACCCCGGCGCCCGCGCGGTCCACGGAGATGTCGCCGTTGGCCGAGCGGACCTTGGCTTGCCCGGAGACCTCGTGGATCGTGGTGTGGCCGTTGGAGTTCTTGACCACGCTCGTGCCGTCGACCTCGCCGAGTGACACCCGGCCGGAGCCGGTGCTGACCTCCGCGTCACCCTCCACGTGGCCGACTTCGACGTGGCCCGCGGCGGTCTTCACCCACAGCTGCGCGGTCCGGTCCAGGCGGACGTGCCCGGCGGCGGTCTGCACCCGGCATTCGCCGAGCCGTCCGGTGCCCTGGAAGTCCCCCAGCGCCAGGTCGCCACGCACCCGGGAGCCCGACGGCAGTTCGACCGTCACGGTGACGGACCGGGACTTCTTCGAGAAGTCGAACGGGCCGGACTTCGGGCCGGTGACCCGCAGCCTGCCGTCGGCGTAGTCGACGCGGGTCTGGCTCGCCGCCTTGACGTCCGACTCGTCGGCCGGATCGGTCGGGTGCACCTCGACCAGGGTGTCGGTCCGGTCGCTCGCGCTGAGCCGCACCTCGCCGGCGCCGATCTCGAGGGTGGCGGTGATCGGCTGCGGCGTTTCGAAAATGGGCATGACAGTCCCCTTCTGGGTTTGCGTTCGGCTTTTCGTGCGTGTTCGGTGTGGTTCTCGGGGTGGTTCGCGGTGGACTACGGCAGGGCGGCCGCGGCGGCCTCCACCAGCCAGGCGTTGACCGACCGGCGCTCTTCTGCCGCCGCCCGGTCGATCGCCGCCTTGAGCTGCTCGGGCAGGCGGATGTTGACCCGCGCCGTCGCGCCGTCGGCTTCTCCGGCCGGACCTGGCCGCGCGGCGGGCCGCTCCGGCGGCCGTGGCGTCACGACGAACGTCGCCGCCCGGCCGCGCAGGCACAGCTCCACCGCGCCCGGCGCCAGTTCACGGGTGATCTCCCCCGCGGCGCCGGACAACGCATCCAGCAGCGTGAGCCGGATCGCCGGCTCCAGCGAACCGGCCAGCCGCTCGAGCGGCTCACCGGTCTCGCCCTCGTTCGTGTCGAACGCCGTCGCGAGTCCACGGCGGAGGTTTTCCACGTACGGCGTCAGGTCCATGGCATCACTATGGCACACGATTGGCACCACAAGCAAGCCACTCTGACGCCTTGGCTAATGCCAGCGTGGCTTCAAACGGCAAACCGCGCTCGTGACCAGGCAAAATACCGGCGCTACCGGTGACGAATTCGACCTGGAGCAGCCCTGGATTTGTGGCACCAGCGCTGCCGCACGCCCGCGCGCGGCACCGGGTGGCACTACCTGGCGCCAGACTGTGCCCACTCCGGAGCCGCTTGCCAAACCGAGTAAGAGTCTTCTAGACTCAAACCATGCTCACGAGGGACGAAGCCGTAGCGCTGATCGAGAACACGGTCCGCGCCGCCGACCTGTTCGACGCCGCGACCGCACACCGGCGCTACCGCGAACTGGCCGCCGTCCTCCACCCCGACCGCAATCCCGGCGATGCGCGTGCCCACGAGGCAGCGGCGACGCTCAACCGCCTCTACGACGACTGGAAGCGCCCTCGCCACCAGACGGTCACCACCGCGACCTCGGCCTACACCCTGACCCGCCCGCACGCGGTGGGCAGTGTCGCGACGACCTACCGCACCACCGGGCCACACCTGGTCAAACTCGTCCGCAACCCGGCGCTCAACCCACTCATCCACGCCGAGTGGACGGCACTGCGCGCGCTCGACGACCTGACCGAACGGCACCGGTGGCTGCGGCCCTACTACCCGCGCCTGATCGACACCTCCGGCCCGGTGGCGCGCGGCGATCGCGCGTTCACCGTGCTCGAGCCGCTCGTCGACGGGTTCACCACCCTCGCCGGCATCAAGGAGTCCTTCCCCGGCGGCCTCGACGGCCGTGACTACGCCTGGATGCACCGCCGCCTGCTGCGCGCGGTGGCGGGGGCGCACCGCGCGGGAGTGGTGCACGGGCACATCACCGCGGACAACGTGCTGGTCCACCCGGAACAGCACGGGATCGTGCTCGCCGGCTGGTCCTTCGCCGTGCACCACGGCGAACTGCCGACAGCGGTGGACAACTCGGTGCGCTACCCCCCAGAAGTCCACAAAGGACAGCCATTGACCACGGCCACCGACGTCCACATGCTCCACACGATGATGGCGGACCTGCTGGCACCGGGGGAAACCCGGCAGCGCACGTTCGCCACCTGGTGCGCACAGGACGCACCGGCACAACGGCCCGACGCGGCCTGCCTGCTCGACGAGTACGACGAACTGCTCGACGAGCTGTACGGCCCGCGCACCTTCCGGCCTTTCGAAATCCCCGAGACAGGAGCCTGAAATGGGATACGGACACTGGGACGACAACGCCTACGCCGCGGCGAAGACCTTCCGCGCCGCCAAGGGCGAGGACGACTTCGGCTACACCGCGGACCTGCGTGCCAAGCCCGCGAGCAAGTGGAAGGTCGCGGCCGCGCTCAACCCGCGCAACGCGACCAGGGAGTGCCGCGACTCGGCCGACCACGACGATTCGACCCCGATCGCGGTGCTGTTCGACGTCACCGGCTCGATGCGCCGGGTGCCGCGGATCATGCAGGGCAAGCTCGGCAAGCTGCACGGGCTGATCAAGCGCAAGGGTTACCTGGCCGACCCGCAGGTGCTCTTCGGCGCGATCGGTGACGCCGACAGCGACCGGGTGCCGTTGCAGGTCGGGCAGTTCGAGTCGGACAACCGGATGGACGAGCAGCTGCGCACGATCTTCCTCGAAGGCGGTGGCGGCGGGCAGAAGAGCGAATCGTACGAACTCGCCGCCTACTTCATGGCTCGGCACGTGGCCACCGACGCGTGGCAGAAGCGCGGCCGCAAGGGCTACCTGTTCATCATCGGCGACGAGCTGAACAAGCCCGCGCTGCAGGCGAAGCACGTGCGCCGCGTCATCGGCGACAACGTCCACCAGGACATCGATCCGGTGTCGGTGTACCGGGAACTGGCCCGCAAGTGGCACGTCTTCTTCGTGCTGCCCAACCAGTCGTCGTACTTCCACGACCCGGAGATCGGCGAGCACTGGAGCGGCCTGCTCGGGCAGAACTTCCTCAAGCTCGAGGACCCCGGCGCGGTGTGCGAGCTGATCGCCGCCACGATCGGCCTGGAGGAACAGGTCGTCGACGTGGACCAGGCGCTGGCCGACCTCGCCGACATCGGCTCGGCCGCGGAGGGCGCGGCGGTCGGCAAGGCGCTGGCCCGGCTGGGCACGCGGTCGGTAGTCACCTCGGCGGTGCCCGACGCGGGCGGTCCCGACGACGTGGTGCTGCGGTGAACCTCGACGGGCACGTGGTGGTGGTCGGGCTCGGCTTCGGCGACGAGGGCAAGGGCGCCGTGGTCGACGCCCTCTGCGCGGGCCGGCCCACCACCGCCGTCGTCCGCTTCAACGGCGGCGCGCAGGCCGCGCACAACGTCGTCGCCGACGGGCGGCACCACACGTTCAGCCAGTTCGGGGCGGGCACGTTCGCCGGCGTGCCCACCCACCTGTCGCGGTTCGTCCTGGTCGAGCCGTTCGCGCTGGCCACCGAAGCGCGGCAGCTCGAAGCGGCCGGGGTCCGGAACCCGCTGGCCCTGCTGAGCGTGGACGGGCAGGCCCTGCTCACCACGCCGTTCCACATCCACGCCAACCGGGCCCGCGAGGACGCCCGCGGCCACGAACGGCACGGTTCGTGCGGGAAGGGCATCGGCGAAACCGTCTGGTACTCGCTGCTGAGCGGCGCCGGTCCCGGGGACGTGGTGGAAGGGCAGGAAGTGCTCGGGGAACCGGGCGAGGCGCCCACGGTCGCGGACTGCGCCCGCCCGGCCGTGCTGCGGCGCAAGCTCGACGCCCTCGCCCGGTTCTACGCCCCGCTCGCCAGCCCGCGGCACAGCGTGGACGAACTCGTGGCGCTGTACCGCGACTTCGCCGCCGCGGTGCGGATCACCGGCGGCGAGGAGACCGGGAGACTGGCCGACCGCGGCCGGGTGGTGTTCGAAGGCGCGCAGGGCGTGCTCCTCGACCAGCACCACGGGTTCCACCCGCACACCACGTGGTCCACCACGACCCCGCACAACGCCCGCGAGCTGCTGGCCGGGCGCCCGCACACCGTGCTGGGCGTCGTGCGGACCTACCACACCCGGCACGGGGCCGGGCCGTTCCCGACCGAGGACCCCGCCGTGCTCGCCCGCCACCCCGAAGCCCACAACGGCGCCGGGGAGTACCAGGGCTCCTGGCGGGCGGGCCACCTCGACGCGACGCTGCTGGACTACGCGATCACCGCCTGCGACGGCGTGGACGCCCTCGCGGTGACCCACCTCGACGCCGACCGGCCGCGGGTCGTGCTCGACCACGGCTCCCCCGCCGTCGAACTGGCCGATCCGCTGGCGTGGTTCGGCGCCCGGCTGCCGGTCGCGGTCACCGGGTACGGGCCGGATCGCGCGGACTACCGGGTTGCGCGGCCGAGCCGGGCGCCGGTCACAATCTGCGGGTGATTCAGTCGACACCGGTGTCCGTGGACGTGCTGGTCGTGCGGTTCGACCCGGGTGCGCGGACCGTGCTGCTGGGGGTCGCGCCGCGAGCCGCCGAGCCGTTCGCCGGGGAACTCGCGCTGCCCGGGGTGCTGCTCGGGCTCGGGGAACGGCTGCGCGAGGCGAGCGGCCGGGCGGTGGTCACCAAACTCGGGCTGCCGTCGGACGCGCTGACGGGCACGGGCCAGCTCACCACCTTCGACGAGCCCTCCCGTGACCCGCGCGGGCCGACGTTGTCCATCGCGTTGTGGGCGACCGCGAAACCCGCGCCCGGCGGCGGCGAGGACGTGGTGTGGTGCCGCCTGGACGAGGTGCCCGCGCTGGCGTTCGACCACAACCGGATCGTGGCGGACTGCCGCCCGCTGCTGGCGGACCGGCTGTGGCGCGACCGCGACTTCACCGCCGGGTTGATGGGCACCGGGTTCACCACCGCGCAGGCGCTCGACGCCACCGAGGCACTGACCGGCGACCGCCCCTACCCGGCCAATCTGGGGCGGACCATGGAACGGCTCCCCGGCCTGCGGCGAACCGCCGAGCACGCCGCCGCCCTGCCTAAGGGCGGCCGTCCGCCTTCGCTGTGGCGCTGGGAATAACGCCTCAGCACCGCCGCCCGCGCGGCCCGTTTCGTGATACTGGGCAGAGCAAGGTCAACAGCGGAGGGGGCGTCCGGGGTGGAGATCGGGAACAACGAACATCGGCTGCTGTCGGTGCTCGCGGAGCGGGCGGCCGCGGGCAGCCTGCCGGGGGCACGCCAGGACGGGCAGCGCGTGGCGCTGGCCATCGAGGGCGGCGGCATGCGGGGCACGGTCTCGGCGGGTATGGCGTTGGCGCTCGACGAACTCGGCCTGCTGCCGCTGTTCGACGCGGTGTACGGCTCGTCGGCGGGCGCGATCTCCGGGGCGTGGCTGCTCAGCAGCCGTCCGGAGGGGTTGCACGGCTGGACCGACCCGGCCTTCGCGCGGGCGCTGATCCGCCGTCGCAACCTGCTGCGGTTCCGGCCGGTCGTCGATGTGGAGCAGCTCGTCGAGGTCGTCTACACCAGCCAGTTCCCGCTCGACTACCCCTCCGTGCTGGCGAACCCGATCGAGTTCCACCCGCTGGCCACCGACGTCACCTCCGGCGCCCCGGTGGACCTGCACGGCCGACTCGACGACGAGCGCGCCCTGCGGCTCGCGTTGCGGGCCAGCGCGGCGATGCCCGTGCTCGCCGGACGGCCGGTGGCGATCGGGCCCGACCGCTACTACGACGCCGGGGTCGCCGAGTCGATCCCGTTCCACCAGGCCCTGCGGGACGGCGCCACCCACGTGCTCGTCCTGCGGTCGCGGCGGCTGGTGGACCGGGCGCCCGAACGGGAGCGGCCGTCGCTCGGTTACCGCCTGGTTGCCCGGTTCGGCATGCGCCGCTACCCGGGCGCGCTGCGGACCGTCTTCCTCTCCGGGGACGCGCGGCTCGCGGAAGCGGACCTGCTGCTCGCGCGCTACGACACCGATGAGGACCACGACGGTCCCGCGCTGCTGTCGGTCCGGCCGTCGGACGCGTCCCCGCGCGTCAGCCGCCTCGAAGCGGACGGCCGCATGCTGCGCACCGCCTTCGAAGCGGGCCGCGAGGCCGTGATGACCCGGCTGGGCGGTGTAGTCACGACGGCTGGGGGTAGCCGCGCGGCATGGACCGGGAGCAGACCCAGCGGGAATTCGACGACGCGGTGAACATGACGCCGAAGGAGCTGTCCGGCTGGCTGGAGACCGAGGATTCGAAGAACTCGGGACAGCACCAGGGCGGCGAGTCGATCGGGCACGAATCCGGGCGGCGGATCGTGAAGCTCCTGCACACCAAGAAAGCCGACCTCACCGACGACGACTACGCCCACATGCGCAAGGTGGTCGGCTACGTCCACCGGCACCTCGCGCAACGCCCGTCGGGGGACGTGCGGGAGACCACCTGGCGGTATTCGCTGATGAACTGGGGCCACGACCCGGTGAAGAAGTAGCGCGGCTCAGCGCCGTAGCGATCTCGGCGACGCGTTCGAGGCTCACGCGCCGACGCCGGTGCGCTGAGCCCCTGCGCGTCAACCAACTCGCCCGTCTCGGCGAGGCCGCCGGTGAACGGTGATCCACCGCCACACAGACCAGGCCGAGGTTTCCCGCGGGAGGGGCTACTCTGACCCAGCCCGGCGTGATCAGGGCCATGAATGTCCTGAATGGCTGCCATTCACGTGAGGAATGCCTGGAGGTGCGGTGAACCTGTCCAGCCTGGACCTCAACCTCGTGGTCGCCCTGCGCGCGCTGCTGGAAGAACGCAACGTCACCAGGGCGGGCGAGCGGGTCGGGCTGACGCAGCCGGCGATGAGCGCGGCGCTGGCTCGGCTGCGCCGCCACTTCGACGACCAACTGCTCTCCCGCGTCGGTTCGCGCTACGAGCTGACCCCGCTGGGCGCGGCCCTGCGCGATCGCAGCGCCGCCGCGTGCGACGTGCTGGAACGCGTGTTCGCCACCCAGGCCGAGTTCGATCCCGGCAGCGAGACCCGGGAGTTCACCCTGATCAGCTCCGACTACGGCGCCACGGTGTTCGGCGTGGCGCTGGCCCGCGCCCTGCACCGGGAGGCACCCGGCGCCCGGCTGACGTTCCAGCAGACCTCGCCCCTGCTGCTGGAGAACCTGCCCACGCTGCTCAGCACGGTCGACGGCCTGCTGATGCCGCACGGGGTGATCGACGACTTCCCGGCCATCGAGCTGTTCACCGACCAGTGGGTGTGCCTGGTCGCCGACGACCACCCCGAGGTGACCGGCGAGCTGACCCTCGACCACCTCGCCCGCCTGCCGTGGGCGGTCTACCAGCGGGCCTACGACGCGCCGATCACCCGACAGCTGAGCATGCTCGGCATCAGCCCGCACGTGGACGTGTCCGTGCCCTCGTTCCAGCTGCTGCCCGCGCTGGTCGCCGGAACCCGCCGGGTGGCGATGATCCAGCGGCGCCTGGCCGAACGCGTGCCCATGCCGGGCGTGCGTCCCCTGCCGTGCCCGTTCCACGCCGTGCCACTGCAGGAAGCGCTCTGGTGGCACCCGGTGCACACCCAGGACGCCGGGCACATCTGGCTGCGCCACCTCGCCCAGCGCGTCGCCACCGAAGTGGGCCCCAGCTAGGCATTGTCCTTCACCGGCCGGGCACTACGGCGAACTCGTGCGCCACGGCGAAGTTCGTGCCGCGGGACCGACCGCCGAGCCGGTACGCCACCCGCCTGAAAGCGCTTCCACACGCGACCGGCAGCTGCTAGCCTCGTTTTTGGGAGCGCTCCCATCCCTGGCAACGACGCCTGTGTGATGAGGAGCGAAATGGTGCACGTATTCGATCGGTACTCCGGCGGGGTGACTCGTGCCGCCCGGGCACTGCTGGTCCCGCTGCTGGCCGGTGGCCTGGTGGTGACGGGCAGCCCCGCCCTGGGCGAACCACTCGCGGAACCGGCGGGCAAGCGGCAGGCCGAACGCCTCGACCGCGGCCTGGTCAGTGTCCGCAGTGGCTCGGGCAACCTGGTCGGCTGGCGACTGCTGGGCGGTGATCCGCAGAACGTCGCGTTCAACGTCTACCGCGGCGGCACCAAGGTGAACGGCTCGCCGCTCACCGGTGCCACCAACTACCTCGACGCCGGTGGCCCGGCCGGGGCCGCCTACACCGTGCGCGCGGTGGTCGATGGCGCCGAACAGCCGGATTCCGGCACGTCGCTGTCCTTCGCCAACGGCTACCGCGACGTGCCGCTGCAACGGCCGTCCGGTTCCTACAACGCGAACGACGCGAGCGTCGGCGATCTCGACGGCGACGGTGACTACGAGTTCGTGGTGAAGTGGGAACCGGCCAACGCCAAGGACAACTCGCAGTCCGGCTACACCGACAACGTGTTCGTCGACGCCTACCGCCTCGACGGCACCCGCCTGTGGCGCATCGATCTCGGCCGCAACATCCGCGCGGGCGCCCACTACACCCAGTTCCAAGTCTATGACTACGACGGCGACGGCAGGGCCGAAGTGGCCATGAAAACCGCGGACGCCACGCGGGACGGCACCGGGGCGGTGATCGGCAACGCCTCGGCGGATCACCGCAACTCCGGCGGTTACATCCTCACCGGGCCCGAATTCCTGACCGTGTTCAACGGGCAGACCGGTGCGGCGATGTCCACGGTGAACTACGACCCGCCGCGCGGGAACGTGGCTTCGTGGGGTGACAGCTACGGCAACCGGGTCGACCGGTTCCTCGCCGGAACGGCCTATTTGGACGGTGCGCGGCCGAGCTTGATCATGGCACGCGGGTACTACACGCGGGCGGTGGTCGCGGCCTGGGACTTCCGCGACGGCAAGCTGGTGAAGCGCTGGACCTTCGACAGCAACCAGACCGGCGGGTACGCGGGGCAGGGCAACCATTCGCTGTCGGTGGCCGATGTCGACGCCGACGGCCGTGACGAGATCCTCTACGGCGCCGCGGCCATCGACGACAACGGCAACGGGCTGTGGACCACCGGCCTCGGCCACGGCGACGCGGCCCACGCCGGTGACCTCGATCCGGCCCGCCCCGGGCTGGAATACTTCAAGGTCTCCGAGGACAGCTCGAAACCCGGGTCGTGGTTCGCCGACGCACGTACCGGGCAGCGGCTGTGGCAGACCGCTCCGGCCGGGGACAACGGACGCGGTGTGTCCGCTGACATCTGGGCGGGCAGCCCCGGTGCGGAATCGTGGTCCAGCGCGGTCAGCGACCTGCGCAACACCAAGGGTTCCGGTGTCGGCCGCAAGCCCTCCTCGGCGAACTTCCTGATCTGGTGGGACGGCGATCCGGTGCGCGAACTGCTCGACCAGACCCGGATCGACAAGTACGGCACCGGCTCGGACACCAGGCTGCTCACCGGTTCCGGCGTCGCCTCGAACAACGGCACGAAGGCCACCCCGGCGCTGTCCGCCGATCTGTTCGGTGACTGGCGGGAAGAAGTCGTGTGGCGCACGTCGGACAACTCGGCGCTGCGGATCTACTCGACCCCGCACCAGAGCTCCCACCGCATCCCGACGCTGATGCACGACACCCAGTACCGCGTCGCGATCGCCTGGCAGAACACCGCCTACAACCAGCCGCCCCACCCGAGCTTCTTCCTCGGCAACCAGATGCCCGCCGCACCCTGGCCGGACATCCACTACGCCGGTTGACCGGGGACCGGTTGGCCGTTCGTGCCCCGGACGGCCAACCGGCCACCGCGGTGTGCTCGGGCGTCACGAGCGCTGCGGCCGGGCGCGGATGTGGGCCCGTTCGCCCTGCGGTCCGAAGAGGACGAGCAGTTCGACCGCCCGCCCGTCCGCGGTGCCCAGGAAGTGCGGCAGCGCGGTGTCGAACTCGGCCGCTTCCCCGGCGGGCAGGACCAGGTCGCGGTCGCCGAGCACCAGCCGCAAGCGGCCGTCCAGGACGTAGACCCATTCGTAGCCGTCGTGCGTCTGCGGGGTCGGCTCGGCCGGTTCCGCCTGTGCCGGAATCAGCATCTTGAACGCCTGCAACCCACCCGCCCGGCGGGTCAGCGGCACGAAGGTCATGCCGTAGCGGTGGATCGGCTTCAGGTGGATGCGCGGATCGCCGGTGCGGGGTGCGCCGACGAGGTCGTCGAGCGGCACCCCGTAGGACCGGGCCAGCGGCAGGAGCAGCTCCAGGTTGGGACGGCGGCCGCCGCTTTCCAGCCGCGACAGCGTGCTTTCGGAGATCCCCGTGGTCACCGCGAGGTCCGCCAGGGTGAAGCCCCGCTGCTTGCGCAACGCGCGCAACCGTGGGCCGACCGCCGCCAGCGCGTCCTCGATCTCCTCAGCCATGGCGCCCATCTTGCCGATGCGGCAAGTTTTCGTGCAATCCGCGGTGGGGCCCGGCGAAGGTGAAAAGCATGACCGACAAGACCACTGTGGACGAAGCGACCCGCTTCTGGAACGAGCACTACCGCACGAAACGGCCGTCCGGGCGGGTCAACCCCGTGCTGGCCGAGATCGCCCGGTCGTTGCCGCCGGGGTCGGCCCTCGACCTGGGCTGTGGCGGCGGCGCGGACGCGCTGTGGCTGGCGGCACGGGGCTGGCAGGTCACCGCCGCCGACATCTCCGCCACCGCCGTGCAAGCGCTGCGCGAGCGGGCCGAGGCCGAGCGCGCGCAGGTCACCGCCGTGCAGGTGGACCTGGCCGCCGACTTCCCTCCCGGCGCCTTCGACCTGATTTCCGCCCAGTACCTGCACACGCCCTTCGACCTGCCGCGGGCCCAGGTGCTGCGCACCGCGGCGAACGCCCTGCGCCCGGGCGGACGGCTGGTGGTCGTCGACCACGGCTCCGCCGCGCCGTGGTCGTGGAACCAGGACCCCGACGCGCACTTCCCCGCACCCACCGAGGTGGCCGCCGAACTCGACCTGGACCCCCGGGAGTGGTCCGTCGACCGGGCGGACCAGCCACGACGGCAGGCGACGGGTCCGGGCGGCCAGACCGCGACCGTCACCGACCACGTGCTGGTCGTGCGACGCGGCACGGGAGCGCGCGGATGAGCCGGGACCAGGGCCCGCCCAGGACCGGCCCCGGCGAGAAGGACGTCCTCGTGGGCTTCCTGGACTACCTGCGCACGTCGGTGGCCGCCAAGGCCGAGGGAGTACCCGAACCCCAGATCCGCACCCCGGGAGTGGCCTCGGGGACCAACCTGCTCGGGCTGGTCAAGCACCTCACCCACGTCGAACGGCGCTGGCTGCTCGGGGAGCCGGTCTCCGACTGGAAAGCCACCTTCCACGCGGCTCCGGACGAGACCGCCGAAGACATCCTCGCCGCCTACCGGGACACCTGCGCGCGGGCCAACGAAGCCATCGCCGGCTTGGCCGCCGCCGACCTGCGCTGGCCGCTGACCCACCTGATCGAGGAAACCGCCCGGCACGCCGGGCACGCCGACATCCTGCGCGAACTCATCGACGGCACCCGCGGCCGTTGACCACCCGAAAGGCACCCCTGATGCACCCCCGACGCGCCATCACCGCGCTGGCCGCGACGCTCCTGGTACTGCTCACCGCGTGCGGTCCGGCACCCGAGCCGGTCGCCGATCACGAGACGGCGACCCGCGGCGACACCGAGTTCGCCGAGCGCTTCCGGCACGAATTCGCCGACGTCGACGGCGTACGCCTGCACTACGTCACCGGCGGCGAGGGCCCGGCGCTCGTGCTGCTGCACGGCTGGCCGCAGACCTGGTACAGCTGGCGCGGCATCATGCCCGCGCTGGCCGACCACTTCACCGTCTACGCGCTCGACCTGCCCGGCCTCGGCGACAGCGCGGGCGCGCCGCCCAGCTACGACAAGGCCACGCTCGCCCGCTACCTCCACACCCTCGTCGCCGACCGGCTCGGGATCCGCGACGCGCGGATCGCCGGGCACGACCTCGGTGCCGCCGTCGCCTTCCAGTACGCCGCACAGTTCCCGGACGACGTCGACCGGCTCGCGTACCTGGACCTGCCGCTGCCCGGTCCCGCGCTCGACGCCGCCGGGTACCGCGGGCTGAGCTGGCACATCGCGTTCCACTCCCAGCCGCGGGTCCCCGAAGCCGTCGTCGCCGACGACGTCCGCGACTACCTCGCCCTGTTCTACCCCCAGGTCGCGTTCGGCGGCACGGCTTTCGGCGGCCCCGGTGCGGCCCCGCCGTTCGACGACGCCGAGGTCGACGAATACGCCCGCACCTATGCCCGGCCCGAGGTGCTCCACGGCGGCTTCGAGCTGTACCGCACGCTGGACCAGGACGTCCGCGCCAACACCGAGGCCACGCCCATCAGCACCCCGACCCTGCTGATGACCGCCCAAGGTCTGCTGGAACCCACGCGGGCCACGGTGGCGCCCCGGATCGGCACGATCTCCCGTGCCGTCGAGGTCCCCGGCGCCGGGCACTGGCTGGCCGAGGAGAACCCGCAGTTCGTCACCAGGGAACTGGTCGGCTTCCTGGCGCCGGGCTCCTGAGCGCTTGCCGGGGCCGGTAGCGTCGGTCAATGCTCACCGACGCGAACGACGGCCGGCCATGACCGCCACCGACCCGTACGCGCTGCGGTTCCCGGTGATCGCGCTGGTCACCTCGTCCGGTGGGCTCGACGCCCTGTCCCGGGTGCTGGCGCCGCTGCCGGCGGACCTGCCCGCCGCGCTGCTGGTCGCCCAGCACCTGGAACCGGCCCGGCACAGCGAACTCGCCGCCATCCTCGACCGGCGGACCGGCCTGGCCGTGCGCGCGGCGCGCAACAACGACGAACTGACCATCGGCACGGTGCTGGTCGTCCCCCCGGCGCGGCACCTGCTGGTCACCTCCGAAGCCAGGATCGGCCTGATCGACTCCGACTCGCTCCCGCCCGCCCGGCCGTCCGCGGACCTGCTGCTGGCCACCCTCGCGGTGACCTGCGGCCCGCGGGCGCTGGCCGTGGTGCTCACCGGCCGGGGCACCGACGCCCAAGCGGGCATCCGCGCCATCGCCCACTGCGGTGGCCGGATCCTCGCCCAGGACGAAGCCAGCTCCGCCCACTTCGGCATGCCCTCGGCCGCCATCGGCACCACCCTGGTGCACGACGTCCTCCCCCTGTCCGCCATCGCCGAGGCCATCCAGCACCACGTCGCCGAACACGGCGACCCTTGACCGTCCCTTGAGGACACTCAGGCGGCGCGCAGCCGGTCCCGGACCGCCATGAGGGCGAAGCCGAGCAGGTTCTGGCCCCGCCACTGGGCCGGGTCCAGTGCGCGCGGGTTCGACGCGCCGAGGCCGATGCCCCAGATCACGTCCCTCGGCGCCGCTTCCACCAGAACCTGGGCACCGGTCGCCACCAGGAACTCCCGCAGCGGCGCGTGCTGGCCGAACTTGGCTTCGTTCCCCCGGACCACGATGTCGAACCGCCGCGCCACCCAGGTGTCCTGGTCGAAATCACGGACCGCGCGCCCCAGTTCCTTGGCGTCCGCCGGGGTTTCGCTCGCGAGGATCCGCTGTTCCGCCTCGGCGTCACCGAACAAGCGCGCCTTCTCCGCCATCATGAACTGCTCCGCCGAGCGGTACTCCACCCCGTCGACCGTGAACAGCACCGGCCACCACTGGCTCAGGCACCACTTCCCCACCTCCCCCGAGCCGGGTGTGTGCCCCCAGAAGCAGAAGTACTCGAACCGCTCCCCCGCCTCGACGGCGGCCACCAGCGCTTCCCTCGACAAAACAGTCACGGGCGGCACTCTAACCACCCTCACCGACAAAACCCGGTCACCAGCCCAATCCCAGGGTGGCGACGAACTCGCCGAGCCGCTGGGCGATGACCTCGTGGTCACGGGCCGACGGGTGCCAGTGGCAGCCGAGGTAGTCCAGGCCCGTCTCCGGGTAGTACCAGTGGCGCACGCGGTCGGCTCGCTCGCCGACGATCTGCTGCGTGGTCTCGGCGAACACCGTGCTGTTGCTCAGGTGGGTGGCGCTGACGACGAGGGTGGTCGAGGGGCCGTAGCGGGCGCGGAGTTTGTCCAGGAACCCGTGGTACGCGGCCTTGTACGCCGCGACGAGGCTTTCCGGGGTCCACGGCTCGCCGGGGTTGAGGGCGGTGGAGAAGTCGTTGATGCCGAGGCCGATCACCACCAGTCGCGGCCGCCAGTCCGCCGGTTTCCGCCACACGTCACCGTCGACGGCGAGCAGCGCCCGGTCGTAGTAGGTGCGGTAGTCCGTGCCGGGCTCGCCGCCGTTGTAGTTGCGCACCATGCCGCGGCCGGAGAAGGCGTTGACCTGGTAGTCGGCACCGAGACCACGCGCGGTCAGCGGCCCGAAGGCCCGGTCGGCGTGGGTGGTGCGGCCGACCTGGTCGCCGGTGCAGTCGCGGCCGCCGGAGAGGTTGCCGTAACCGGCGGTGTAGGAGTCGCCGATGAACTCGATCTGCCTGCTCCGGGCCGCGGGCTCGGCGAGGATCTCACCACCGGCCGCGGCGACGAGCCCGGCCAAGGTGCTGGTGGCCCAGGGGCTTTCGCTTCGCTTGACCAGGCGGACGGTGTGCTCGGCGTCGCTGAGCCCGTCGACCCAGTGCGTCCCGGTTGGGGTCACCAGCGTGGCGGCGGTGACCCCGTCGACCTGGACCTCGTAGTCGGCCGCGGGATCCTGGAGCGCCACCCCGACGCCGGTGCCACGGAACCGGCCCTCGAAGTACACACCGGGCCAGCTGAAACTCAGCGAATCCCCCGTCTCCTTCACCCGCCCCGGGCTGTGCACGTCTTCGCCGGCACAAGCGATGACCCGGCAACCCGCGGCGGCCGGTCGCACCGGGATCGCAACGGAACCGAGCACCGCCACCGCGACGGCTAAAAGAACGACCGGGTGCTTCATCAAGCCTCCACCGAAGGAGCGCGTTTGGGAGCGCTCACAGTCCTCCAGCACCGTGCGGCTCCGGCTCCGCCTTCGTCAATGGATCGGGACGGGAAGCACCCGGATGGCGGTCCGGCGCGCTGCGTACGCTGAGCAGTCCGGTGGTTACGCCGATTCGCACGGGGTAGCCGGTGCCGGCCGGGCGATGACGAGACAAAACGGGGTGAGTGCGGTGGTTCCAGTGCGCGTGCACGGGGTGGCTCTGCTGCCACCCGACGAGACACCGGTGATGCTGCTGCGCGAGATCACCGGGGAGCGGCGCTGGCTGCCCATCGCGATCGGCGCGCCGGAGGCGACCGCGCTGGTCGCGGCCTGCCAGCAGGTGGTGCACTCCCGGCCGGACACGATCGAGCTGATCGGGCAGGTGATCGAGGTCTTCGGCCACGTCGAGCGGGTCGAGGTGACGGCGCTGGACTCCGGCGTGTTCTTCTCCGACCTGGTGCTCGGCGACGGCGTGCGCGTCTCGGCGCGGCCGAGCGACGCCGTCGCGATCGGGGTCCGGGCCGGGGTGCCGCTCGAAGTGGACGAAGCCGTGCTCGCGGTGGCCGCGGCCACCTTCGAACTGGCCGACGACGACGTGGAGCAGCAGATCGCCGACTTCCGCGTGGAACTCGACTACGTCAGCCCCGAGGACTTCGGCGACCCACCGACCGGGTGATTCTCAGAGCCGCGCGGCACGCTGGACGAGTTCGTCGAACACTGCGGGATCGTCCTCGTCCACCACGGGGAAGCCGGACCCCGGTTCGCCTTCCCAGTGGAACTCGATGCCCGGGTTGTGCACGTCGTACCCATCGGCGAAGAACAGGTGCGGGCTGCCCTGCACCAGCTCCCGATTGGCGTGGTAGTCGGCCATCATGTGCGCGCGGGCCCGCCCGTCGTCGAGGGCGCGCGCGAGTTCGCCGGCGTCCACGGCAGGGCACTCCTTGGCGACGGCGAGGATTTCGTGACGCAGCGAGATGCAGCGGCTGTCCCGGAACAACGCCTGCCGCAGCGCCAGGTCCAGCTGCTCGGCCGCCAGCGGTGACTGCGTCTTGGCCGCGTGCACGGCTTCGTTCGCCGGTGCGGTGGTCACCGGCCAGTCCGCCGGATCACCCTGCCACGTCGTCCAGCCGAACCCGGGTTCCAGCGCGCCGACCGCGGGGATCTCGGACTCGAGGAATGCCTTGGGAATCGGGAACTCGTTGACGTCCTCCAGCAGGAAGACCCGGTGGTCGAGCCGGACGCGGTCGGCGAGCCCGGCCTCGTCCCTGGCGCGCAGGAGCCGCACGATGGTCACCGTCGACCAGACGCAGGCGATGTCGGTGTAGATGACGATCCGGCCCGGGTCCACCTGCGGTCGTGGCATCACGCGCTCCCTGCGGTCGGCTGGTGGGTCCCCCCAGGCGTTTCCCGAAGCGGGCGCGGTCAAACGAGGTGCTGCTCAGCTCCGGGGCCGCCGTCCGCGTGGGAGCGGGACAGAGCGTCCGAGGCTTCGATGAAGGGCGGCTTTAGGGGCCGGTGCTGTGCTGTGCGCCACCTCGTCCCCGCACTGGAGTACCCCATGCCTGCTTTGTCCCCTCCCCGGATCGGTGCGTTGCTCGCCGCGGTGTGCCTGCTCGGTTGCGTGCCGGTGCTCGCCCCCGCGCCCGTGTCGGCGGCCGCCGGCGTGGCCACGACGCCGCCGATGGGGTTCAACAACAAGTTCGTCACCGGCTGCGGTTCCGGGCTGAATGAGCAGACGATCCTCGGCATCGCCGACACGATGGTCGCCACCGGGCTGCGGGACGCCGGGTACGAGTTCGTCAACATCGACGACTGCTGGGCCCTGCCGGAGCGCGGCGCGAGCGGTGAACTGGTCCCCGATCCGGTGCGTTTTCCCCGCGGGGTCAAGGCGATCGCCGACGACCTGCACGCTCGCGGCCTGAAACTCGGCCTCTACGGCGGTGCGGGCACCAAAACCTGCGCCACCCCGGGCATTCCGGGGAGTTTCGGGCACGAGGACCAGGACGCCGCGTTGTTCGCCGCCTGGGGTGTGGACCACCTCAAGTACGACAACTGCAACAACCAGGGCGTCGACGCGAAGCAGCGGTACTCCGCGATGGCCGGCGCCCTGCGCGACACCGGGCGCCCCATCGTCTTCGCGATCTGCGACTGGGGCATCACCAAGCCGTGGGGCTGGGCGCAGGGCATCGGCCACTCCTGGCGCACGATGATCGACATCAACGACACCTGGCCCCGGCTGCTGACGGTGGTCAAGCAGAACATGAACCTGGCCGGGTACGCCGGGCCGGGCGGCTGGAACGACCCCGACCTGCTGACGACGGGCAACGGCGGCATGTCCGCGACCGAGTACCGCACCCAGTTCGCCCTGTGGGCGGTCATGGCCGCGCCGCTGCTGGTCAGCGCCGACCTGCGCAAGGCCACCCCGGAAATCCTCGGCCTGCTGCGCAATCCCGACCTCGTCGGGGTGAACCAGGACCCCCTCGGCGTCCAGGGCTCGCCGATCCGGTCGCAGGACGGCACCCACGTGTTCGTCAAACCGCTCGCGAACGGCGACCGGGCGGTGGTGCTGTTCAACGAGACCGACACCGCCCGCCGGATCGGCACGTCGGCCACCGAGCTCGGGTTGCCCCAGGCCGCCGGTTACCGCGTGCGGGACGCGTGGACCCACCAGGACGCGCACACCGCGGGCCCGATCGGCGCGACCGTCCCTCCCCACGCGACCGCCGTGTACCGGATCGGGACCGACCGGCACTGGTACAAGTACCCGCCGCTGACCGACGCCGCCGCCGAACCGGAACTCGCCTATCCCGGCGCCCTGACCGTGGTGGCGCCCGGTGGCACGGCCGCGGTCACCTCGACCCTGACCAATTCGGGGAACCTGCCCGCCAGTTCGGTGCAGGCGCACTTGAGCGCACCGGCGGGCTGGCCGGTCCAGGCGGGCTCACCCACCACCCGGCCGGTGCTGCCCGGCGGCAAGCAGTTCAGCACCCCATGGGCGATCTCGGTGCCGCCCGGCACGAATCCCGGCAAGTACGCGCTCACCGCGAACTACTCGTACTCGGTCCCCCACCAGCCCGCGCCCGTCAGCACCTCGTACACCGTCGACATCTCCGTCGCGGCGACCCCGGCCTCCGGCCCGAGCATCCTCAGCGACGCGAACTGGGTGCGCGCGACCAACGGCTGGGGCCCGGTGGAGAAGAACCTCTCCAACGGCGAACAGTTCGCCGCCGACGGTCAGCCGATCACGCTCGGCGGCACCACCCACGCGAAGGGCCTCGGCACGCACGCGCCCGCCTCGGTCGAGTTCTTCACCGGAGGCGCCTGTACCTCGCTCGACGCGCTGGCCGGCGTGCACGACGGCAAGGCGGGCACGGTGGCCTTCCAGGTGTGGGCCGACGGCACCCTCGCCTACGACAGCGGCGTGCGGACCGCGGCCGAGCCACCCCTGCCGATCACCGCGGACGTGACCGGGGCCTCCTTCGTCCGCCTGGTGGCCACCGACGGCGGTGACGGCACCACCGAAGACCACGCCGACTGGGCCACCCCCACGATCACGTGCGGCTGACCACGCGGCAGGTGTGAGACCGGGGATCGCGGGGTATGTCGAACCTACGTTCGACCGAGAGGAGCACCAGTGTCCCAGACACCGGAGAAGGACCCCGACGACTGGACCACGGGCGACGAGCCGATGACCGGGCCGCAGGCTTCGTACTTGAGCACGCTCGCCCAGGAAGCCGGGGTGGAGGTCCCGGACGACCTGACCAAAGTGGAGGCTTCGAAACGCATCGACGAACTCCAGCAGCAGACCGGGCGAGGCACGAGCGACTAGGCCGTGGGGGCGAGGCGATCTTTCCGATGAGCAGTGTCCGGTGCCGCCCCGCCGCCGAATGCTATGAGTGGGGCATTACTAGCGTTTATTGCAAGTAATGCCCCACTCATAGCGTTTGGGACGGCGAGGCAATCAGGCCGGGGGTTGCACCTTCCGTAGCGGCATGTGGTCCAGTGGATCCACGTCCCGATCCCTTGAGGAAGGTCCTGCTCGTGCATTCGTCCTTCATGCCACCCCGCCAGGTCAAGATCGGGGACGCGGCGGCCTTCGCCGGCAGCACGCCGCGGGCGATTCGCCATTACCACGAGATCGGCCTGCTCCCCGAGCCTGAGCGGGGCGGTGATGACCGACGCCGCTACGGGTACGAGGACATGATCCGCCTGCTGTGGATTCGCAAGATGGTCGACGCCGGGATCGCCCTGGACGACATCCGTGACGCCTTCACCACCGGCACGGCTTCCGCCGGCGCGGACAGCGGAGACGGTATCGCGGGCATCCTGGAGCGGTTGGAGGAAACCCTCGCCGAGCAGGAGGCGGAATCGCGGCGGCAACGGACCGCCGTGCAGCGGATGCGCATCGAAGGCAGCCGGATGGGCCTGCTCTCCGACATCGTCACCGAACGCCTCAAGAGCGTGCCCGAAGGCTCCCTGCGTCAGGCGGACCTGGACAGCCTGCTGGTCACCGAGCGGATCTTCGGCCCGCTCGGCGCCGCTGTCCAGGCCACCCGCTTCGTCGTCCTGGCCACGCATCCCACTCTGCGGGCGGATTCCGACCGCATCGATGACGCCGAGGAGGCACTCGATGACAGCGTCGCCGTCGATGATCCACGGGTGGCTCGAGTGGCCGCCGAGCGGCACGCCTTCGAAAGCGCCCTGCAGGCCGTCATCGAGGAATCCGGCCTGGGTAAGGACGACGATGCCCTCTGCGACGAGGACGACCTCAGCTCTGGCAGGCGGGAGGCTGACTCCATGAGCGCGTTGGAAGCCATCGGCAAGATGCCCTACGACTTCTCCCCAGCCCGCCTGCGCTGTATGGAACTGGCCGAAGAGCTATCCGCCCGAGACTCAGCCGCTACCTCGAACACGGCCTAGATCTGGAATCCGCGGCGGGTGCACGCGCCAGCTGTCCATTGTGGACGCCCCAGACGTTGATCCACGGCCGCCGCATCGCGTGCCCATCCGATCAGTCGTTTTCGCGCGAGGGCACGAAATCCGGCAACGCGGCGAAGGCCGGGTCGACCTGGATGGTGCCGGCCGTGCGGCTGAACCACGCGCGGACCCGGGACAGGGGGTGCTCGGGGAACTGCTCGTCCCACTCCGGGTCGTCGCCGCGGTGGAAGGGCAGCCTGCCACGCAGTCCGGGGTCGTAGGGGTGCGGCAGCACCCAGTTCTCCGGCATGCCCAGTCGCACGGTCAGCTGCGCCTCGCGCATGCCGGTGATCCCCTGTTCCTCGGCCAGGTAGGTCATCACCACGAAGCAGGTCGCCTTGGCCAGGTACAGGGTCGCCGAGAACACCTGCCCGGTCGGCGCGGCCGGGCGCGGGAACTTGCTGAGCTGGTACACCGCGGGCACGCCGTCGATCTCCACCGGCGTCGCCTCGATGAGGCAGCCCGCCTCGCCGTAGCTGTGGGCCAGTTTGCGCCGCATGGCCTCGAGGTCTTCCAGCCAGTACGGCTCGTTCAGCGGCTCGGGGACCAGTTCGACGGTGATCTGGTCACCGTTGTGCGGGTTGTGCCAGGTGTTGTCCTGCACGAGCCGGAAACCGGTCGTGTCGAAGTGGGTGATCACGAAAACGAGCCCTCCAGGTGATTGCGCCTGCGGTGGGACGCGGCACCCGGGTGACGTGGTTCCCGGTTCATGAACATCTTCAGCGCGGCAGGCCTGCCAGGTCCGCCATCAGGCCCACGTGGTGGTCGAAGTACTCGGTGCGCGCGGAGATCAGGTCGTTCATGCGCCCGAACACCTCGAAGCTGAGGAGGCCGAACAACTGCGTCCAGGCGGCGAACACGCGGTCGAGCTGTTCTTCGGAGGCTTCACCGGGGCGTTCGCCGATCAGTTTGCGCAAATCGGCGCGGACCGGTTCGGGCACCAGCGAAGGCAGCGGTGCCAGGCTGTCCCCGCCGTCGGCGACCACCCCCGCGAGCAGCAGCACCACTTTCCCGGCCGGTTCCACGGTGTCCTCCGGCGCGACGTAACCGGGGACCGGATTGCCGTACAGGAGGCCGTATTCGGCGGGGTGCCGAAGCGCCCACTTCCGTGCGGCGGAACAGATCGCATGCCAGCGACCGCGCAGGTCCTCCCGTGGCACGCCCGCTTCGGCCTCGGTCGCCGCCCTGCCGAGCGCTTCGTACCCGTCGAGGATCAACGCGGTGAGCAGGGCGTCGCGGCTCGGGAAGTACCGGTAGAGGGCCGAAGGCACGATGCCCATGTCTCTGGCCACCCCGCGCAGGGACAGGTTGGCCCCCTCGGCGGCGAGGTGCTGCCGGGCGACTTCCTTGATCTCGTGGCTCATCTCCGAGCGGACGCGGGCACGCAATGACGACGCGGACATGAGTCCAGTGTCGCACAGGTTCGAGAACACCCGTACTCGGCGAGAACACCGTTCTTGACGACGACTACTTGCCATGAGTACATTGACCTCATTCGAGAACACTGTTCTCGTCCTAGTCTAGGAGCAGGTCATGGCCCTACACGTCATCGTCGGAGCCGGTCCGGTCGGCACGGCCACCGCGCGAATGCTGGCCGGTCGCGGTGAGCAGGTCCGGCTGCTCACCCGCGGCGGCGGTGGCCCGGAGGACGCGGGCATCGAGCGGATCGCCGCCGACGCGACCGACGCCGAGGCGCTCGCCCGGCACGCCGAGGGGGCCGTGGCGCTGTACAACTGCGCTGGTCCGGCCTACCACCGCTGGTCCACCGACTGGCCACCGCTGGGCGCGGCGCTGGTGCGTGCCGCGGAGACCTCCGGCGCGGTGCTGGTCACCACCGGCAACCTCTACGGCTACGGCCGGGTCGACGGGCCGATGACCGAGGGACTTCCGTTGCGCCCCAACTCGGTCAAGGGTGAAGTACGGGCCAAGCTGTGGACCGACGCGCTGGCCGCGCACGAGGCCGGGCGGATCCGCACCGCTGAGGTGCGTGGCTCGGACTACCTCGGCGCGGGGGCGAGTTCGTCGTTCAGCGCCATGGTGTTGCCGAAGGTGCTCACCGGTAAGCGCGCGTCGATCCCCGCGGACCTGGACGCGCCGCACAGTTGGACCTACGTCGGTGATGTCGCCCGCACCCTGGTCGCGGTCGCCGGAACCGAAGGTGCCTGGGGCAGGCCGTGGCACGTGCCGACCGCGGCGCCGATGTCCGTTCGCGCACTGGCTTCCCGTGCCGCCGAACTCGCGGGAGCGCCTGCGGCCCAGGTCGCGGCGATGCCCGGCTTCGCGCTGCGCCTGGCGGGGCTGGTCAATCCGGCGGCGCGGGAACTGCTCGAGGTGCAGTACCAGTTGCGACGGCCGTTCGTCCTCGACTCGTCCGCCGCCACGGCCGCCTTCGGCATCGAACCGGCGAGCACGGACGTGGCGCTGGCGGAGATGACCTCGGAGGTAATCGACAGCACGACCTCCGCCCGGCGAAAGTGATCTTGTCACTGGAGCCGTTGAGGGAGAAGAACTTGAGCACGACGCTGAAGTCGCTGGGTGTGCTGGCCGGGACCGTGGCGATGCTGATCGCGGGCGCCACCAGCGTGCCGGCGAAGACCGTGGTGGAGGGCATGGTGGAGGGCGTGGTGGAGGGTGAGGTCTCGGCGAACGCGCAGGCGTTCATCGACCGGCAGACCCGGTTCGGCGCCATGCCCACCAACCCGGAGCGGATCTCGCTGTACGCGGACGAGATCTTCGACGAGCACGCCACGCTGTGGGAGGCGGCGGGCCGGGTGATCGAGGGCCGGGAGGAGATCCGGACGGCCATCACCGGCACGCTGGGCAAGCTGCCGTCCTTCCGGATGTTCCCGACCCGGGTCGCGGTGGACGGGAACGTGGTGCTGTACGGCGCGCACAACGAGGCGGAGATCCACGGGACCACGGTCAGCTACCCGGCGATCTACCGCGTGGTGCTGGGTGACGACGGCAAGGTGATCCAGGGACGGCGGTACTACGACCGGTTCACCTGGTTCCGCGGGCTGGATCCGTCGCTGGAAAACCTGTTCGAAGGCGTCCGGGACGGCGGCTCGGCGCCGGTCCGCGGCACCGCGGACCGGGCGGCGGCCTGGAACAACCGGGATGCCGCCGCGCTGATCGCCGGCACCGGCCCCCTGACCGGCCCCGGCGCCGGTCCACTGCACACCACGGGCGGGAAAACCGCCTACCTGACGCGGTTCTTCGCCAAGGCGGAAAGCCTGCAGATGCGCCAGGGGCAGACCGTGCGCACCGCGGAAGCCACCTACCAGGAGTGGTACGGCACGGTGACCACCGCGGAACGCCGGACCCCGACCTCGTTCGGCATCATCGAACGCTTCGACAACCGGCGGCGGAGCTGGGAGCTGACCTTCGACACGCTGCCCCTGATCGCCGGACAGCAGAAGGTCGAGGAGCTCTACGCCCTGCTGTGACCGTGACTCGCACCGGGTGCCCGCCAAACCGGGCGCCGGTGCAGGCCGAAGCCCGCTCTGCCCAGATTCGCCGCACTCACCGAATCCGGGCGGGCGGTGGCCACGGCCAAGGTGCACCCGGACGCCGCAGCGACCCGGAGGCGGTGGCGCAGCAACCGTGACTGCGCGCCCCGCCCCCGGTATTCGGGAAGCGTCGACGCCCCGCCGAACACGGCGACCTCCTCGTGGATCGTCATGGCCGCGGCACCGATCGCCTTCCCCCGGTCCACGGCGAGAAACCGGTGAATCGACGGAATCCCGTGCTCGGCCCGGATGAACCGGGCGACCACTCCGTCCACTTGGTACCCGGCCAGCAAGACGTCGAGGAACGCACCCTCCCCGGTCACGCCGGCTGTCTCGGGAAAAGCACCATCGAGGCGCCGGATCGCCAGCAACCGATCCGGCGCCCGCACCAGACCGAGTTCGGTGGTCTCCGGCACCACACCGGAAATGATCGAGAGAAAGCTGAGCGCGGGATCCGTGGCCCGCACGCCCAGGACCCCGTCTTCCGCCCACACTTCGAACCGCCCCGGCACGCCCGCCGCTTGGGCAGCCGCACAGGCAAGCGCGGCCCGCTGGTGCAAGGCCCACTCCGCGCGGCCGATGTCCGAACTCATCGCGCAACCGCCTTCGTGGGGTCTCAGCCCGCCGGGCGGCGGCGCGGCCGGGCATGGCGAGCGTGCAGTTCCGTCACCTGTCCCAGCCAGAATTCGTAGCGGCGCAAGGCACCTCGCGGCACGGTGTAGCCCTTGCGCTTGGCGAGCGCGTAGAAGCCCGGCCCGGCGTCGTTGGTGCCCAGGTACTGGACCAGGGCACTCAACAGCAGACCATCGCACCGCTCCCGCGCGTCCTCGGAGATCTGCTCCAGGAGGCGTCCGATCGCGGCGCGTTCGGCGTCGAGGCTGAAGTCGAACTGCCGCGCCCCGGCCCGCCTGCAGACGACGCTGTTGAACTCGGTGTAGGAGGTCGTGTTCTCCAGCTCGGCCCGCTCGATGAGGAACTCGATCCCCGCTTCGACCATGCTGTCCCATTCGGCTTCCTCGCGCCCGTACCGCACGGTCACTCCCCCTTCACAGCGAAACCGGACCACGATCACGAGCTGCTAGTCGCTGACCGACGGCTCGGCGCTACACCCACGGCCGGTAGGGCTGGCCTCACCTGGACCTCGGGGGAACACACCATGGCCGCGGCTCCCCGGGGTTCGTAGCGTCGTTTCGTTCGGGTAGGCGCGCGAGTGAGGGGTGAGCGATGGCTGATCGGCACGCGACGGGCGAGGCACTGCGCCTGGTCGAAGTGAGCAAAACCTATGGTACCCAAGGAAACCCGGTACACGCACTGCGAAGCGCCTCCCTCGCCCTGCGAGCGGGCACGTTCACCGCGGTGATGGGGCCTTCCGGTTCCGGCAAGAGCACGCTGCTCCACTGCGCCGCCGGGCTCGATCAGCCGACCAGTGGCCGGGTGCTCGTCGACGGCACCGAACTGGTCCACGGCAGCGAGACCGCGATGACCAAGTTCCGCCGGACCCGGATCGGCTTCGTGTTCCAGCAGTTCAACCTCCTGCCCACGTTGACGGTGTGGCAGAACATCACGCTCCCCCTGCGGCTCGCCGGGCGGAAGATCGACACCGACTTCGTGCGCGACGTGCTCGACCGCACCTGGCTCGGGGATCGCGTCGATCACCGGCCCGCCGAACTGTCGGGCGGTCAGCAGCAGCGGGTGGCGATCGCGCGGGCGCTGGTGACCCGGCCCAACCTGATCTTCGCCGACGAACCGACCGGCGCGCTGGACACGCGCAGCGCCCGCGAGGTACTGGGGATGCTCGCCGAGTCCGTGCACACCCTGGGGCAGACCGTCGTCATGGTCACGCACGACCCGGTCGCCGCCGCCTTCGCGGACTCGGTGGTCTTCCTCGCCGACGGGCGGATCGTGGACTGGCTCGACCGGCCGGACGCCAAGACCGTGGCCGAGCGGCTGACGCACCTGGGTGAGCCGAGCCCGGCCGTCGCAGTGGGTGAGTGAGCTGTGTTCCGACTCGCCCTGAGCTCACTGCGCTACCGCACCGGCGGTTTCGTGGCCAGCTTCCTCTCACTGTTCCTCGGCGCGTTCATCCTGATGACCTTCGCGTCCATGTTGGACACCGGGCTCACGCCTGGCATCGACGAGAACTCCTCGACCACCCTGACGCTGGTCGCCGCCGTGGTCGGTGGCTGGGGGCTGATCATCGTGGCCTTCGCCGTCGGCTCCACGCTGACTTTGCTGGTGCGCCAGCGCCACCAGGAGATGGCCCTGCTGCGCAGCATCGGCGCGACACCCGCCCAGACCGTCCGGCTGGTCGTCGGGGAAGCGGCGGTGGTCGCGGTCGCGGCGGGCGCGCTGGCGATCGTGCCGTCGGTGTTCGGCGGTGAACTGCTGCTGCGCCTGCTCGGCGACACCGGCCAGGTCGCCCCGGGCATCGAGCACCGGTTCGGCGCGCTGGGACTGGGCATCGGCCTGGGCATCACGTTCGGCGCGGCGGTGCTCGCCGCGGTCGTGGCCACGCGCCGCACGGCCGGGGTGACCGCCCGCCAGGCGATGCTGGCGGTGACCGAGAACCCGCGGATGAGCCGCAAGCGCCTCGTCATCGGCCTCGTGGTGCTCGCGGCCGGGATCACCTGCGGGGTGCTCACCGCGACCGTGTTCGAGGACAGCGGCCTGGAGTTGATGGCGGTCGCGGGTCAGGCGGTGATCCTGTCCTCGGTCGGGCTGGCTGTGCTCTCCCCCGCGCTGGCCCGCGTGGTGGTGGCGGTTCTCGGCGATCCGGTGCGCGCGCTGACCGGCGTCGGCGGCTACCTGACCGTGCTGACCATCCGGCAGCGCACCCGCCAGTTCGCCGACGGCCTGATCGCGGTCATCCTGTTCACCGGCATCGCGACCGGCACGCTCTACCTGCAGGCGATCGAGAACTCCTCGGTGACGGTCAAAGCGCCGGAGCACCAGAGCATCGAGACGCTGAACTTCGTGGTGGTCGGCATGATCGCGTTGTTCGCCGCGGTGATGCTGGTCAACACACTGGCGGCGGCGATCATCCACCGCCGCGGGGAGTTCGGCAGGCAGCGGCTGGCCGGTTCGACGCCGCCGCAGGTGCTGGGCATGGTGAGCGTGGAGGGCGTGCTGCTGGCGGTGACCGGCATCGTGTTCGGGTCGCTGGCGGCCGTCGCGGCGATCGTGCCGTACAGCCTCGTGCGGACCGGCTCGATCGTGCCGGACGAGAGCCCGCTGATCTACGGGGTGACCGTGGTGATCGCGGCACTGCTGACGCTGGGGACCTGCGTGGCCGCGACCCGGCGGGCGATCCGAGGCCCGGCGATCCGCGCGATCGGCGCCTGACGCCCCGGGTTCGCCCCCGCCCGGGTGATCTCCCATCGGGTGACGGACCGGTCGTCGGCCTGCGACGGCTGGTTCGCCCGCACTGGCCAGTCCACTCAGGACAGCAGGGCGAGCCAGCGCCACGCCGCTTCCAGGTCCGGGTGGACCTGGAGCAAGTGGTCCAGCCGCAACAGGCGGATCGGCCGCACCACCGTGGGGTGCGTGCTGACGAGCGCGCACGCCACCCCGGCCGCGCGGGCGTCGATGTGCGCGTCCAGCAGGACGCGAAGCGTTTGCGCGGAACAGAAAGCGATCCGGGACAGGTCCAGGAGCACCGCTTTCGGACCCCGCCCGAGCACTTCGGCCAGTGTGTGGCCCAGCCGGTCGACGACCTGGTTGTCCAGCTCACCGGTCGCGGTGAGCACGGTGACCGCGTGGTCGGTCGTCACGTCGAAGGTGGCGGGGGCCGGGCGGATAGCGGACTGCGGCACCAATTTGACCCCTCACCTGAGCACGGTTGCCGGACAACTGCCGACTCAACCCCAGGGCGGCCGTGCCCGCCACCCGGCACCACGGGCCCACCGGCCCGTGGTGCCTCCAACGGGTGAAACCGCGGTGATCAGGTCAGCTTCTTCTTGACCTGCTTGGCTTTGCCCTTCACCGTTCCGGCGGCGTCCTTGACCGCGGAATAGGTGCCGAACAGCGCCGGGTCCGGCTTCGGCGCGGTGCCAGGACCACCCTGCGGCTCGGGGTCCATCAGGTACTCGATGGAGTCGTGGTCGCCGTTGCTCCAGCCACCGGAGGCACCATCAGGACCGTCGGACAGGTGCCAGATGGTGTTGTTGTGCACCTGGTCTTCCTCGTCGAACAAGGCGTTCGGCGCGATCACCGTGGGCTCCAGACCATCGGACTGCAGTTCCTCGATCGCGGCGAGCCACTGCTTCTGGTGCACCGTGTCCCGCGCCAGGTTGAACTTCAGCATTTCCTTCACGCCGGGGTCGTCGGTCATGTTGTACAACCGCGCGGTCTGCAGTCGGCCCTGCGCCTCGGCCGCGGCGTTGGCCTGGAAGTCGGCGAGCAGGTTGCCGCTGGCCACGATGTAGGAGCCGATCCAGGGCACTCCCTGGGAGTTGTTCGGCAGCGCCCCGCCACCGCCGATGATCGCCTGCTGCGGGTCCATCCCGCCGATCACCGCGGCCATCACCGGATCCTTCACCGCCTCCGCGGTCACCGTCGACGGCGCACCTTCGAGGAGGCGGGCCACCATCGTGGCCAGCATCTCCACGTGCCCGATCTCCTCGGTGGCCGTGTCCATGATCAGGTCCTTGTACTTGCCCTCCATGCGGCAGTTCCACCCCTGGAACAGGTACTGCATGGTCACCGTCATCTCGCCGTACGCCCCGCCGATGAGCTCCTGCAACTTCCGGGCGTACACCGGGTCGGGCTTTTCCGGCTTGGCCTCGAACTGCAGCAATTTCGTATGCCGGAACACCGTGAACAACCTCCTGGAATCGGTGGCGATACCAACCCGGGCTTCCCCACGATTTCGCGTTCATGCACGACGGTTGACCGGAATCTGTTTCTCCAGCAAGGTGCGGGCAGCCAAGCCGGTCACCACCCTGCGGAAAGGGGCAAAATGGTCAGGTTTTCCCGCGGCTCCCGCGGTGTGCCCGCCGCTGTTGTCCGGCCGGCCGGACATCGGCGGCCCCCGGTTTGCCGCTGGCCGGGGGTCATCTGCCCGGAACACGGCTTCACCCTGGCCACCACCGACGAGTGGACCTGGTGCGTGACGCCCGACTGCGGACGGTTCTGGCTGGGCAGCCACCGGGAAGGCGGCTGCGGCGAACCGGCGTCGGTGTACCTGGCCGACGCCGGCGACGGTGACCGCCTCCTCTGCCCCGAGCACGCCGAGCAGGCGGACCGCCAATTGGCCGGGCACCGCCCTGGCACGCGACGCGATCAGGCCGGTTGACGCCGGGCGCTCAGCGCCGCCAGGCCGAGGAGCACCGCCACCCCGATCGCCGCGACCACGGCGAGCCCCGTGGTGGAACCGTGCTCGCGCTGGACGAAGGTGCCGACGCTGCCGAGCACGGCCACCCCGAGCGCCAGGCCGAACTCCACACTGGTCTCCGACAGCGCCGACGCCGCACCGGCCCGCCCGGGTGGCGCCGCGCCGACCACGATCTCCGTGCTCAGCGCCATCACCGGCCCCTGCCCCAGGTAGATCAGCACGAGCCCGGCGACCAGTGGGGCCACGCCCTGCTCCGCCGGGGTCCAGGCCAGCACGAAGAAGCCCAGCGCCGAGACCACCAGCGACCACGCGAGCAGCCGGTGCACCGGCATCCGGCGAGCCAGCGAGGGCGCCGCCACCGACGTCAGGATCATCGCCACCGCGGACGGCACCAGCCACAGCCCGGCCTCGATCGGGGACAGCCCGGCCGTCTGCTGGAGGTGGAGCGCGGCGAACAGGTAGACCCCGGACACGCAGGCGAGCGCGGCCAGCAGCACCACCAGCGCGGTGCGGAACGGGCGCACGGCGAACAACCGAGGGTCGATCAACGGCAGGCTCAGCGTCCGCTGCCGTCGCAGGAACACCACCCCGGCGACCGCGCCGAGCAGGAGCGCGCTTCCCCCGGGGACCACCGAACCGCCCTCCGCGAGGTGCTTGATGCCGTAGACGATGGGCAGCACGGTCGCCAGCGACAGGGCCACGCTCGCCGGGTCCAGCCGCCCCGGCTCGGGATCGCGGTGCTCCGGCAGCAGGATCGGGCCGGTGATCAGCAGCAGGGTCATCACCGGCACGGCGAGCAGGAACACCGAGCCCCACCAGAACCATTCGAGCAGCAGCCCACCGACCACCGGGCCGAGCGCCACCCCGGCGGACAGGGCCGCCGACCACAGCCCGATCGCGGCCCCGCGCTGCCGTGGGTCGCGGAACATGCCGCCGATGAGCGCGAGGGTGGACGGCATCAGCGTGGCACCGGCGATGCCGAGCAGGCCGCGGGCGAGGATCAGCAGTTCGGCCGTCGGCGCGAAGGCCGCCAGCACCGAGGTGATCAGGAAGGCCGCGGCCCCGATCAGCAGCAGTCGTCGCCTGCCGATGCGATCACCCAGCGAACCCATGGTGACGAGGAACCCGGCGACCAGGAAGCCGTAGGCGTCGGAGATCCACAGCAGCTGGCCCGGGCTCGGGGCCAGCTCGGCGGCGAGGCTGGGGAGCGCCAGGTAGAGCACCGTGGCGTCCATGGACAGCAGCGCGGTCGGCAGCACGAGCACGGCGAGGCCGAGCCATTCGCGGGGACCGGCGGTCGTTTCGAGTTGTCGGTCGGACATGCCGCGACGCTAAAGTCTCACATGGATGTGAGAGTCAAGCGCGAATTTTCGGAGGGCCGCATGCGCATCAGCGAGCTGGAACGCCGGACCGGGGTCAGCCAGCGGCTGCTGCGTTACTACGAGGAGCAGGGGCTGCTGCAGCCGCGGCGCCTGCCCAGTGGCTACCGCGAGTACGCCGAGGCCGACGTCACCACCGTCGAGCACATCCGGAACCTGCTGGCCGCCGGCCTGTCCACCACCACGATCGCCGACCTGCTGCCCTGCATGGGTTCGGCAGGCGGGCGGCTCGTCGCCGACTGCCCCGAACTGCTGGTGGACCTGCACCGCGAGCGCGCCAGGCTCAGCGCCGCGATCAGCGAGCTGACCACCGCCCGGAGCACCCTGGACCAGGTGATCGCCACCGCGCCGCCCGCGGTCGAGCACGCCGCGGACCGGTTGCGCGAGGCCGGCTGACGCCCCGGTGACCACCGAGAGGAAAGGCCGTGTCGTCCCGGTGGGTGATCGGGCAACGTCCGGCGGTCGCAGGGGCAGGCCACCACCCGGTGGGTTGTCGCGGTCTCCGGGGTTGCCTTAGCTGAAGTCATGGCCATTGTCGGCACACCGCTTCCGGAGTCGATCGACGAGACCAGCCGGGCGATCGAGAGCCGCGGCTGGGCCGACGGGGTCCGGGACGCGGGCGGGGCCGCTTTGGACGCGCTCGGCACGGCCGCGGACCCGTTCGGGCCCGTCCCGGCCGGTGAGGTCGGCTGGCTGCTCGAACACTGCGGGCTGCTGTCGGAGGCCCTGGACGTGCTGACCGGCGACCCGGACGAGATCAGGGCGCACGCGGAGACCTGGCAGCACGTCGGCACCGAACTTTCGGCCATCGACGCCGACCTGACGAAGATGATCACCGACGAGTCGTGGCCCGGCCCGGCCGGGGACGCCTTCCGCACGCGGTACGCGGACACGGCCACCCTGCTCTCGGCCGCCCGGACCGCGTCCGAGGGAGCGGCCAGCGGGATCAGCAGCGCCGGTGAGGTCGTCGGCGCGGTGCGGACGCAGGTGCGCGACATCATCACCGACCTGGTCGGGCACCTGATGCGGTGGGCGCTGCACACCCCCGGCATCGGCCTGGTCTGGGTGGCTTCCCAGGTGGTCACGGCCGTCGCGAAGACGGCGGCGAGGATCGCGGGCATCATCAAGAAGCTGGTGCGGGCGCTGGGCAAGCTTTCGCCGTTGCTGCAGAAGCTCGGTGATTCCTTCGGGGAGGCCACCCAGGCGCTGCGGGACACCGAACCGGCCAGGACCAAGCCCGGCCGTCCCGGCGACCGGGCCATCCCCGTGCGCGGCGCCGGCCCGGTCGACGTGGCCACCGGTCAGGTCGTGCTGCGGCAGGCCGACCTCACCCTGATCGGCACCCCGGACCTGGTGCTCGAGCGCACCCACCTCTCGGCCTACCGCGAAGGCCGCTGGTTCGGGCCGTCCTGGGCGTCCACAGTGGACCAAAGGCTGGCGGCCGACGAAGCGCACCTGCGCTACTTCTCGGCGGACGGCATGGTCCTGTTCTACCCGCACCCCACCGGGCCGGAGGAAGTGCTGCCGCTGCTGGGCCCGCGATATCCGCTGCGGAAAACCAGCGACGGGTACCGCGTCACGGACCCGGCCACCGGCAGGACTTCGCTGTTCGAACCGGATACCCACCGCCTGGTGGCCATCGAGCATCCCGGCTCCCCCACGGTCACCATCGAATACGACGGCGATGCGCCCAGCGTGCTGCGACGGTCCGACGGGTACGAAGTACGCTTCACCACCGCCGGCGGCCGCATCACCGGCATCGACGTCCTGAGCGAAGACCACACCGTCCCGGTCGTGCGCTTCGGCTACAACAAACTCGGGCAGCTGACCGAAGTGGCGAACGCCGCCGGTCCGCCGATGACGCTCGACTACGACCTCAGCGACCGGCTCGCCGGCTGGCGGGACCGCACCGGCACCTGGTTCCGGTACGCCTACGACGCCGACGGCCGCTGCGTGCGGACCGTCGGCGCCGACGGGTTCCGCAACGGCGCGTACAGCTACGAGCGCGACCGCCGCGCCACGCGGTACACCGATTCACTCGGCCACACCACCGAATACCGCTTCGACGAGGCGGGCAGGCTGGTGGAGGAGATCGATCCGCTCGGCGGCCGCCGGGGGTTCACCTGGGACCGGCAAGGCCGCCTGCTGTCGCGCACGGACGCGCTCGGCCGGACCACGCTGTTCACCTACGACGACGACGGCTTGCTCGCCGGGGTCGTGCGCCCGGACGGCTCGGTGGTCGGGTACTCGCCCGCCCCGGGCGGCGCCCTGCTTACTGTGTCCACTAAGGACGGTGTGGTGCGCAGGCGGGTGCCGGATGTCGATCCGCTGACCGAGCCGGTCGGGGTGGCGTCGCCGTCGCGCACCGCCCGCCCGGCGGGCCTTTTCGCCGATGCGGAACCGGAAACCGCTCAGCCCGGCGAGCGTGACGCCTTCGGCAGGCCACGCACGATCCGGACGGCTTCCGACGCCACCGTCGGTCTCGGCTGGACCGTGGCCGGTCACCGGGCGGTCCGGCAGGGGCCGCTCGGCAGGCGGGACGTGTGGCGCTTCGACGCCGAGGGCCACGCGATCGAGCACCGCGGCGCGAGCGGGCAGGTCACGCGGCGGCGGTACGGCCGATTCGGCCTGCTCATCGAGGAAATCGACGCTGCGGGCGGGCGCACCACCTTCCGCTACGACGGTGAACTGCGGCTGATCGAGGTCACCAACGCCGCCGGGCTCGCCTGGCGCTACACCTACGACCCGGTGGGCCGCCTGATCGAGGAGGAGGACTGCGACGGCCGCCTGCTCAGCTTCGACTACAACACGGCCGGGCAGCTGACCAGCACGACCAACGGCCTCGGCGAGGTCACCGCCTACCGCTACGACCCGCTCGGCAACGTGGTCGAACGGCGGACGGCCGAAGACGTCACCACCTACGCCCACGACCCGCTCGGCCGCCTGATCCGCGCGGCGAACCGGGAAGCCGTGCTGGAAATCAGCCGCGACGTCCAAGGGCGGGTGCTCGCGGAATCGGTCAACGGCCACACGGTCCGCTGGTCCTACGAGGGTGCCGCGGTGCACCGGCGCACACCGTCCGGTGTGGACAGTTCGTGGCACGGTGACGAGAACGGACGGCCGGAGCGACTGCTCATCGCCGACCACGAGGTTGTTTTCGAACGCGATCCGGCCGGACGGGAAGTCGCGCGCTTCGTCGACGGGCATCGCGTGCTCTGCCAGGAGTTCGACGCCGAGGACTTGCTCACCACGCAGGTGCTCTCCGACCGCGTCCTCAAACGCGACTACACCTATCGGATCGACGGGCAGTTGATCGCGATCGACGACTCGGCCACCGGCGCGACCCGGTTCCGGCTGGATCCGCTCGGCCGGGTCACCGAACTCACCGCACCACACGGCACCGAGCGGTACAGCTACGACGCCGCGGGCAACATCACCCGGGACGCGCTGGGAATCCGCGGGTACCACCACAACCTCCTGGCCGAAGCCGGCGGCGTCACCTACACCGCGGACCGGCAGGGCCGGATCACCAGCAGGCGCGCGGGCGATCGCGAGTGGACCTTCACCTGGGACCGGCTGGACCGGCTGACCGGACTGACCACTCCGGACGGTACACGGTGGACCTACCACTACGACCCGGTCGGCAGGCGGTTCGCCAAACGACGGTGGCCACCCGGCGCGCAGATGGCCGAAGAGATCCGGTTCGCCTGGGACGGCACGGAAATCATCGAACAGGAGACGCGGCACGCCGACGGCACGCGTTCGGTGATCACCTGGGAACGGTGCGACGGGCGGCCGGTGGTCCAGCTCGATGACCGGCTCCGCGTCATCGTGACGAACTCGGCGGGCACGCCCACCGAGCTGCTCGACAGCGATGGTTCCTTGCGATGGCAGGCATCCACCGGGTTGTGGGGCAACGACCTCGGCGCGGCGACCGGCACGCCCCTGCGGTTCCCCGGCCAGTACCAGGACGCCGAAAGCGGGCTGCACTACAGCGTGCACCGCTACTACGACCCGGAAACCGCGCGCTACCTCAGCCAGGACCCGCTCGGCCTTCGGTCCTCGCCGAATCCGATGGGATACGTGGCGAACCCGTACCTTTTCGCCACGCCCGCAGGCGTTCCCGGCGTGCCGGAACGGCCGGGCGTGGTCGATCTCGTGTGGCCGGAACCGTGGCCTGCTGCCCGCACCGGGTGATCGCCGGCGGTCGATCGTGCCCGACCGGGGTTCGACCGTGCCGTGGTTCGCGCGGCACCGAGTAGCGACACCGCTCGCGACACAAATGTGGCTTTGGGGGCGGATTCGGCCCCCAAAACCACATTCGTGTCATCATTCGTGCCATCGCCGCGGCAGCCCACCGGGACGGGTGGGGGCGTGGGGCGGGGGGTGGCGGGTAGGGTCGGGGGTATGGGTGTCGCTGCTGATGAGCGCCGGGAACTGTGCGAGTTGTTCGAGCGGGTGGGCGCCGACGCCCCCACCCTGTGCGAAGGCTGGCGCACCCGTGACCTGGCCGCGCACCTGGTCCTGCGCGAACACCGGCCCGACGCGGCGGCCGGGATCCTGGTGCCCGCCCTCGCGTCCCACACCGAATCCGTGCAGGCACGCTACGCCGCCGAGCCGTGGGCGCAGCTGGTCGAGCGGGTGCGCAAGGGACCGGCGTGGTTCTGGCCCACTCGCCTGCCGCCGCTGAACGAGCTGATCAACAGCGCCGAATTCCTCGTGCACCACGAAGACGTGCGCCGGGCGCAGGAGGGCTGGGAGCCCCGGCCCGCCGAAGCCAAGCGCGACGAGGCGGCCTGGCGGTCGATCAGGGCGATCGCCAAGCTCACCCTCCGCGGCTCAGCCGACGGAATCGTCCTCCGCACGCCCGCTCACGGCGAGGTGACGGCGAAGGCCGGTCCCGACCCCGTCACCGTCATCGGCGAACCGGTCGAGATTCTGCTGTTCGCCTTCGGCCGTGACGCCGTTCGCCTCGAGTTCGACGGGGACGCCGCCGCGGTCGTACGGCTGAAGTCGCTCAGTCGCGGCCTCTGACTCACTCGGACAGCGCCTGCGCGGCACGCAGGAAAGCCGCCCGATCGCCTTCGGGCAACTGAGCCAGCAACTCGTCCTCGTACGCCTGGATCCGGTCCTGCGTGGCGCGACGCCGCGCCCGGCCCTCGTCGGTGATCGCCAGCAGCCGCACCCGCCGGTCGGCCGGGTCCGGGTCGCGGCTGATCAGGCCGTCGTCCTGCAGCTTGTCCAGGGTGCCGATGATCCGCGTCTTGTCGGCGCCGATCGCGCGCGCCAGCGCGGCCTGCGTGCGCACCGGCCCGTCGTCGAGGGCGCTGAGCACGACGTAGCCCCACATGCTCAGCCCGTGCTCCTCCAGTATCGGCGCCTCCGCCGCCATCAGCCCGCGCATGAGCCCGCCGAGCATCGCCGCGAGGTCCGGCCGCTTCCGCTCCGCCATGCGCTGACCATACCGAGCAGACCACCCTTGACGGATCGTACGCAGGTGTAGATGATATGCGCATGCCCATCAATGAACTGCGCATCTTCGACGCCCTCGCCACCCGCGTCAGCCTCGACCTCGTCGCCCACCTGAAGCCCGCCGACCTGTCGAAGCCGACGCCCTGCGAAGCCTGGACCCTGCACGGCCTGCTCGCCCACATGACCACCCAGCACCTGGGTTTCGCCGCCGCCGCGGCCGGCGACGGCGACCCGGCCCACTGGAAAACGGTCCCCCTCGGCGACGATCCCGTGGCCACCTACCGCGAATCGGTGAACAAGGTGCTGAACGCCTTCGCCGCCAACGACCTCGCCGACCGCAAGTTCCCGCTGCCGGAGTTCTCCACCGAGGTCACCTTCACCGCGGAGCAGGCGCTCAGCTTCCACTTCGTCGACTACGTGGTGCACGCCTGGGATGTCGCCCGCACGCTCGACCTGCCGATCCGGTTCCAGAAGGAGGTATTGGACCGCGCGCTCCGCGTCGCCGAGATCGTCCCGGATGGACAGTCCCGCCTCGAGCCGGGCGCGGCTTTCGGCCCGGCGGTCAAGGCCGACGGACTGTCCGGATTGGACCGGATCGTGGCGCTGCTCGGCCGCTCCCCCGCGTGGCCGAACTGAGGGTGGCCTGCCTGCGGTCGGCGATCAGGCGCATCAGCACGAGCGCCGCCACCACGTAGGCGCCGGTGACGGCGAACCCGGCCCAGCCGGGCAGGGGGAAATAGCCCGCGGCCGGGGTGTAGTGCGCGAGGACCTGGGGGAACTCCCCGGCGGTTTGCTGGACGGCGAAGCCGGCCGCCGGGGTCAGGCGCAGGAGCCAGTCGGCGACGGCGTCGGGTAGCAGCGGGTAGACGGCCAGCACGTACGGCACCACGGTCAACGCGGCAGCGGCGAGCCACGAGCGCAGGGCCCGAGCGAGTACCGCGATCAGGGCGACCACCAAAGCCACTCCGACGACGACCCGCGCCGTGGTGAGCGCCGAGACCGGCAGGACGTTGCTGCCTGCGGCCCGCAGGACCAGCGTGCCGAGCGGGACGGTGATCCCGATCGCCACCAGGGCGGTCGCCAACGTGGCTCCGAAGACCGCCGGAACGCTGCCCCGGAAACGCGCTGCCAGCACGATCAAGAAGACCAGCAGCACCGGCAGGCCGAGCAGGGTGTCTTCGATCGACGCCCCGCCGATCGTGCCGACCGGGCCGATGTCGCCGGAGCCGGTGATGCGCAGCGTGCCGTCCGCCTCGGCGAGACCGGGTGCCAGGTGGTCGCGTTCCCAGTCGGTGGTGCCCATTTCCCCGATCGTGGTGCTGGTCCAGGCCGTTTCCGGCGAGCCGGTCACGGTGACGTGGTCGAACTCGGCGCTGGCCTGGGTGAACCGGACCTGCGTGCTTCCGCCCACCACGCTCAGGTCACCGGGCGAGTTGGCGAAGAGTCCTACTTGGACAACGGACGGCAGGCCGTCGAGCCGCGCTGTGCCGACCGGGGTCCAGGTGACCCCGTCAGGAGACTCGTAGCCGGTGACCACATCGCCGGACCGGGTCAGCCGCACCCACTGCGCACCGGAGGCACTGCCCGCGGTGTCGTGCACGTAGTCGTGCTGCATGCGCACGCCGTGGGCACCGGTGAACATGATCGCCGCGTACGAGGAGCCCGGTGCCAGGCCGTCCTTGATGATCAGGCCCGCCTTCGCCCACGGCACCAGGCCTTCGACGATCCGGTCGTGGCCGGGTGGCGGGTAGGTGATGGTGCCGGTCATCGAGGCCAGCCGGGCGGTGATGCTGCCCTCGGGCCCCAGTGGACGGTGCCCGAAGGCGAACTGGTCGCTGACCGCCTCGCCGCGCGGACCGACCGGGTCGGCCGGACAGGCGACCTCGACGTTGTCCGCGCTGCAGGTCGCCCGGCCCGCGACCGCGGGGAGCAGGCCGAGCAGCACGGTGAGCAGGGCGGCGGCGATGAGGGCGAGGGTGCGCCCGCGAGTGAAGAAGGAGAGGAGTTGCACCGGTCCGGTCTACGGACCACGCCCTAACACCGGCCGAACCGCCGCTGTCACACCGTTGTTAGGTCCGGCCCGGCATGCTGGTGCCGTGTTCACGCGCACGACCCGGCTACGGGTGACCGCATGAGGGTGCTGGTGGTCGAGGACGCCCGCGCGCTGGCGGACGTGGTCGCCGAGGGGCTGCGGGACCAGGGCATGGCCGTCGACCTCGCCTACGACGGCCACACCGCGGCGGCCAAGCTCGACCTCAACCCCTATGAGGTGGTGGTGCTGGACCGCGACCTGCCCGGCATCCACGGCGACGCGCTCTGCCAGATGATCACCGAGCGGGAGGAACGCGCGATGGTGCTGATGCTGACCGCGGCGGACTCGCCCGGCGATCGCGTCAGCGGGCTCACCCTCGGGGCCGACGACTACCTCGCCAAGCCGTTCCACTTCCCCGAACTGGTCCTGCGGATCCGGGCGCTGGCCCGCCGACGGCCGGACGCCAGGGCCAGGACGCTGCGCGCGGCGGGCATCGAACTCGACCCGGTGCGGCGCACGGCCACCCGCGACGGCCGGCGGCTCGACCTCTCGGTCAAGGAGTTCGCCCTGCTGGAGGCCCTGCTCCAGGCGGGGTCGGCGGTCCTCAGCACCGAGGACCTGCTGGAGCGCGTCTGGGACGAGCACGCCAATCCGTTCACCAACACCGTCACCGTGACCATCGGGCGCCTGCGCCGGAAACTCGGCGGTCCGCCGGTCATCACCACCCTGCCCGGCGCCGGGTATCGGCTGGATGAAGCCTCCCACCGGCCGGTTTCAGCGAGGCGTGAATCCGGCCCCGCCGGCGAACGCCGTTGAGTAGCTTCCGTGACGATCGACGGTCGATCACCGAAGGAGACAGAAGAACCATGGGGAAGAAGACCCGGGCCGCGCTCGCCGGGGCCGGTGTGGCCCTGACCGCCGCCGTGGCGTTCGCCCAGCCGGCGGCCGCAGGCAACGCGTGGCCGACCCTGCGCGGCACGTACACCTACCAGTTCCAGTGCACGGACGCCGGTTACAGCGGGCAGCTCGCCGGGCGGTGGAGCAAGTTCAACTGCTACCACAACAGCGCCAGGGTGTGGAACGCCTGGGAGCTGTACGCCTGAACCTCTCGAAGTAGAACACGTTCTTGCGTACGGCGCGGAGGTGGCGGAAGCTGGAGCGCATGGACCTCGCCGCGCTCGAAGAGATCAAGCGACTCAAGTACCGCTACCTCCGCTGCGTCGACACCAAGAACTGGGACGAACTGGCCGATGCCCTCACCGCCGACGCGGTCGCCGACTACGGCACGCCCGCCTACGGCAAACCGCTCAGCTTCAGCGGCCGGGAAGCCATCCTCGGCTTCCTGCGCGACACCCTCGGCCCGGACATCATCACCACGCATTTCGCGTCACAGCCGGAAATCGACATCGACGGCGACCGGGCGAGCGGGACCTGGGCGTTCCAGGACACGGTGATCGCCAGTTCGCACCGGATGGTCGTCGCCGGTGCCGCCTTCTACGAAGACACCTACCTCCGCGGCGAGGACGGCCGGTGGCGGATCGCGCGCACGGGCTACCAGCGCACGTACGAGGCGATGCACTCGCTCGACGACCTGCCGAGCTTCCGCCTCACCGCCAACCGCTGGGCCCCCACCCCCTAGAACCAGTTCCACCACCCACGCCCCCGCACCCGCCCCCCACACTCAAACCCCGACCCCCACGTTCAAACCCCCGAACCCCACGCTCAGACACCCGAGTCCCACGTTCAAACAGCCGAATCCCACACTCAGGCAACCGAGTTCCACGTTCAGACACCCGAGCCCCACACTCAGGCAACCGAGTTCCACGTTCAGACACCCGAGCCCCACACTCAGGCAACCGAGTTCCACGTTCAGACACCCGAGCCCCACACTCAGGCAACCGAGTTCCACGTTCAGACAGCTGAGTTCCACACTCAGGCAGCCGAGTCCTGCGGTCGGGCAGCTGAGTTCTGCGTTCGGGCAGTCGAGTGGGGACTGTTCCAAAATCGGTGTTTCCGGCCCGACACGCCGGGCTGAGGTCCGGGGACTGTTCCAAAATCGGTGTTTCCGGCCCGACACGCCGGGCTGAGGTCCGGCGAGATGGGCACTGAGAGTGATGACATCGGACCTTGTGAGTCCACGCAAGAGTGAGAAGCCGGCGCGGGAGCTGTCGCCGGAGCAGGCTGCCGCGGCGGCGATGGTGGCTGAGGCCAAGGCCAGGGGGCTGGCGTTGACCGGCCCGGATGGTCTGCTGAAGTTGTTCACGAAGAACGTGCTGGAGACCGCGCTCAACGAGGAGATGACCGAGCACCTCGGCCACGAGAAGAATCGGGTCGAGCCGGAGCGCGGATCGACGAATGTGCGGAATGGAACTAGGTCGAAGACGGTCATCTCCGATGCCGCGGGCGAGGTGGAGATCAGCGTGCCGCGGGATCGGGAGAGCACGTTCGAACCGCAGATCGTGAAGAAGCGGCAACGGCGGCTCACGGATGTGGATGAGATCGTCCTGTCGTTATATGCGAAGGGGATGACCACCGGCGATATTTCCGCGCATTTCGCCGAGATTTACGGGGCGTCGGTCAGCAAGGAGACGATCTCGCGGATCACCGACAAGGTCGTTGCCGACATGAACGACTGGATCAACCGGCCGCTCGATGCCGTGTACGCGGCGGTGTTCATCGACGCGATCCACGTCAAGGTCCGCGACGGTCAGGTCGCCAACCGGCCCGTCTACGCCGCCATCGGGGTCACCGTGGACGGTCATAAGGACGTGCTGGGCCTGTGGATGGGCACCGGCGGGGAGGGTGCGAAGTTCTGGATGAGTGTGCTGGTCGACCTGAAGAACCGCGGTGTCGTCGACGTGTTCTTCCTCGTCTGCGACGGCCTGAAGGGCCTGCCCGAGGTCGTGGTGAACGTGTGGCCGCAGGCCATTGTTCAGACCTGCGTTGTTCATCTGATTCGGAACACGTTCCGGTTGGTCGCGCGCCAGGATTGGGACGGGGTGAAACGGGACATCAAACCCATCTACACCGCACCTAGTCCCGATGCCGCTCTCATTGCACTGGACGAACTCGACGAGAAATGGAGGAAGAAGTACGGGGCGATGATCAGGCTCTGGCGCAACGCCTGGGAAGAGTTCATCCCCTTCCTCGACTACGACATCGAGATCCGCCGGATGATCTGCTCGACAAACGCGATCGAATCCCTGAACGCACGTTACCGGCGGGCGATCCGCGCACGTGGTCACTTCCCGACCGAGCAAGCCGCGATGAAGTGCCTGTACCTTGTGACACGCAGCCTGGACCCCACCGGCACCGGCCGCACCCGATGGACGATGCGCTGGAAACCAGTACTCAACGCGTTCGCCATCACATTCGGTGACCGCTGGCCGGGAGCCGAGACCTACTGATCAACAACGCCAGAAACACCGATCATGAGATAGACCCGTCGAGTGCGACATTCGCGGGAGCGAGCCCGGGTCAGTACTGGTTGTGCTCGGCCTCGGCGCGTAGGGCGGTGTCGATCAGGCGAGCCGGGACGCGGGTGCCGGTTGGCTGCGCGCGAGCTTCCTGAATGTGGAACTCGGGTGCGTGAGTGTGGAACTCGGCTGCACGAACGTGGAACTCGGCTGCCTGAACGTAGGACTCGCCGCCTGAACGTGGAGGTCGGCTGCACGAACGTGGGACTCGGGTGTCCGAACGTGGGACTCGGGTGGGGTTAGGCGACGCGGCGTAGGGGTGGGAGGTGGAGAGTGGTGACCACGTCGAGGGGGGTGGGCTGGGCGGCTATTTCGCGGGCGATCAGGTCGGCGGCGGGGCGGAAGCCGGGAGTGGCCAGGATTTCGGCGCAGTGGCGGGCGACGGCGGCCGGTTCGACCGCGTGGGGTGGCAGGCTCACGCCCGCGCCGGCGCGCACCACGGCATCGGCGTTTTCGAACTGGTCGTCGAACACCGGGAGCACCAGTTGCGGCAGGCCGGTTTCCAAGGCGGTCAGCGAGGTGCCCTGCCCACCGTGGTGGATGACGACGTCGCACGCCGGGAGCACGTGGGACAGAGGGAGGCGACCCACGTGCCGGACAGCGGCAGGCAGTGGCGGCCAGGTAGCGGCGATCCGGTCGTCGATGGCGACCACGACCTCCGCGCCCAGGCCGCACAGGGCCCGCACGATGTCGACCGCGCCGTCCGCGACCTGGCTGCTGCCCGTCCTGGGCACCACGGTTCCCAGGGTGAGGCAGATGCGCGGCCGCCGGCGTGGGTGCAGCACCCAGTCCGGGACCCGCGCCTCGCCGTTGTACGAGAGCGTCCGGATACCGCTGTGGCTTGCCGCGTAGGGGCGGCGCAGCGACGGCGGCCACGGGTTGAGCCACTGCCCGGGTGGGGGTGGGGCGGGCAGGTCGCGCTTGGCCAGTTCGGTCGCCGCGCCCGCCCGGTATTCCGGTAGTTCGGCCACGCCCCAATGGAGTTCGATCTGCGGCAAGCCGGACCGCGCCGCCAGCAACGGTCCGGCGAACTCCGCCCGCTCGCTCAGCACCAGGTCCGGTTCCCACACCTTCGCGATCTCCGTCAACCCCGGCAGGTTCCGCGCCGCCATCCGCCCGAACACCCGGCCGTGCTCGGTTCGCTGCTCGATGAGCCCGGCCGCCGGGCGGTCGTCGGCGCTCACCTCGTCGAAGCGCTCTCCCGGCCCGGTCGCGACCGCGGGCAATCCCGATCCCAGCACCGTCGGGACGAACTCCGCCGCGCAGGCGACGAGCACCTCGTGCCCGGCCACGCGGGCCGCCCAGGCGAGCGGGACGAGCGGGAAGAAGTGCCCCGACAACGGCACCGTCGTGACCAGGATGCGCACCGAACCGTCTCCTTCCGCCGGGGCAGGCTGCCGCTCACCACGGTGTCAGGCGGGCCCGGCGGGGTCGTCTCCCGGCGTGCGCGTCCTCAGTCGTGGTAGTCGACGCTCCAGGCAGTGGCGACCCGGTAGGGGCAGAAGGCGGTGTTCTGGTACCCGGCTTGGGTCCACGGTCCGAAGAAGGCGAGGCCGTCGCAGATCACCACCGGGCGGAACGCGCGCTCACCGCAGAACACCCAGGCGGTGTCCCCGGCGTACCAGCCGCTGCAGTCCGGCGGGATGCCGATCGGCGGATCCGCGATGGCCGCAGGAGAACCGGCCAGCAGCAGGGCCGCGGCCGCCAGCGCGGACAGGACGAAACGCTTCATCGAAGCCTCCCCAGGGGCGTGAACACGGTGCGGCAGCAGGATTCCAGTGCGGCGGCCGCGGCGGCAACGGATTCACCCGTCCCTGAAACAGCACGTGCCCCCGGGATGGGAGTCCCGGGGGCACGTCGTCAGGTGAGAGGTGATCAGGTCAGCGAGGCACCGTAGGCGTTGAGCGCCTCGACGACCGGCTGGAAGTAGGAGTTCCCACCGCCCATGCCGGAGGTGATGCCGAGGCCGACGCTGCCGCCGAACAGGCAGCCGCCCGAGTCACCGGGGTTGACCGTGGCGCTGGTCTGCACGGTCTGGTAGACGGGGCCCTCCTGGTAGTTCACCGTCACGTTGGTGGCCTCGACCACGCCGCACGTCAGGCGGGTGGTGCTGCCGCTCTTGCAGATCTGCTGGCCGACGCGGGCGTTCGCGGCGGAGCTGATCCGCTGGGTGGAGCCGTTCCACAGGGTCACCGCGCCCGGGCCGCTGCCGGTGGTGTTGCGGATCAGGCCGTAGTCGTTGGTCGGGAAGCTGGCGCCCACCGACGGGCCGACGTTCCACTGCGACACCGCGCGGGTGCAGTGGCCGGCGTCGAGGATGTGCAGCTGGCCGCCGCGGTTGACGTTGAAGCCCGCCGAGCAGCGGGTGCCGCCGCCGGTGATGGCCTCACCGTTGTAGATGGCCTTGCTCATCACGCCGGTGGTCCGCTCCACGCGCACCGCGTCACCGAGCGTGGCCGCCTTGGCGACCAGCGCGTCGGCGCCGACAGCCGCGTCGGACACGGTCAGCACGACCTGGTTGCCCTTCTCGTCGGTGCCGATGGTGGTGTGCGGGACCGCGGGCAGGGCTTCGAGCGCGGCACGCGCGGAGTCCAGCTGGGACAGGGAGAACTTGACCACGTTGGGGGTGGCACCGGCGCGCTGCGCTTCGGCGGCACCGGCCGCGTCGAGCACGTTCACCACGGGCAGGCCCGCGGCGTCGAGGAAGCCGCCCGCGTGCCGGCCGGCCAGTGCCGACTCGGCGCGGTCGAGGGTCCGGGCGCTGGCGTCCTGAACGCGCAGCACCTGCCGGGCCGCGGCGTCGCTGACGCCCAAGCTCGAGGTGATCGAGGCGACCGCGGCGTCCTGCACCTCGGCCGAATAGCCTTCGACGGCAGCCGAGGCGGGGGCACCGCTGAACAGGGCGGTGGCACCCGCCAGCACGGCGATGGCGGCGGGAACGCGCCTGGTGTTCTTCTGGGACATGACCGGCAACTCACTTTCGGCAGGGAAGTGGGTTCGGGGAGACGCCGGTGACAACCGGCCTACGAAGAGTGACCCAGGACACCCCGCAGCGGCACCTACTTTCGTTTGTTCAGCGCAAAATTAGGTACTGGTTGGACAATCACTGAGTAATGCGCGCTGGTAAGGACGGACCAACGGTCCCGGCTGACGGCGGCCCCGATGACACGAATGTGGCTTTCGGAGCCGATGACGCCCCCAAGCCACATTGGTGTCCTGGCCGGGCGGACAGGTCAGCCGGTCACCAGCTTCAGGTGGGCTTCAAGCACGGAGAGTGCTTCCTCCGGCGGGTAGTTGCCGGTGACGGCCTGTATGCCGAGACCTTCGACGAGGGCGAGCAGCGCGGTCGCGGTCTGGTGGGGGTCCGCCCTGGTCACCTCGCGCAGAAGACCGGCGAGGTGGTCCCGCAGGCCCTCGCTCGCCTCACGCAGTTTCGCCGCGATGGCCTCACTGTGCGTGGCAGCCGCCAGGAACGCGAGCGCGATCCGGCCCTCGGCCCGGCGCGTCTCGTCCAGGGGCAGTTGCTCGACCAGCAGCGCACGCACCAGCTCCAGCGCTCCCGGCGGGTGGGCCGCGATACGGGCTTCGACCCGCTCGGACACCGCCTCCAGTGCGAACAGCAGCATCTCCTCCTTCGTCCGGAAGTAGTGCTGCACCATCCCGGTGGTCACCCCGGCCGCCGCCGCGACGTGCCGCAGGCTCACCGCTTCCACCCCGTCGTCGGCGGCCACGCGCAGCAGCGCGTCGGCGATCCGGACGCGGCGCTCGTGGTGGTCCACCCGCTTCGGCATACCCCCATCCTTTCACATTGCGTCCGTAATGCATCCTCGTTTACATTACGACTGCAATGCAAAAATCCCGAGAGGTGCTCCCATGACCACGCTGCCGTTCGACCGGCCCCATCCCCTGCGCCCGCCACCGGCCTACGCCGAGCTGCGCGCCACCGAGCCGGTGGCCGCGGTGACCACTTCGGACGGCCGCCCGGCCTGGCTGGTGACCTCCTACGACGCGGTCACCGTCGTGCTCGGCGATCCCCGCTTCGGCGTGGTGCCACCGGGTTCCCCACCCGGCCAAGGCGCGACCCTGTTGCAGGACGGCGAACCACACCGCCGGTTGCGCCGTCTCGTCGGCGGCGCCTTCACCCCGGCGCGGATCGAAGCACTGCGGCCGCGCATCACGCGGCTGGCCGAGGCGCAGGCGGACGCCCTGCTGGCCGGCGGCTCCCCCGGCGACCTGGTGTCCGGCTTCGCCGCGCCGCTGTCGATCGCGGTCATCGCCGAACTGCTGGGCGTCGCGCTCGACGACCGCGACCGCTTCCGGCAGCTGGCCGACGCCGCCGGCGCGGCCGACTTCACCACGATGGACCCCGCCGCCGAGCGGGCCTGGCGTGCCTTCGCCGAGTTCGTCGGCGGCCTGATCGCCGCCAAACGCGCGGACCTCGGCGAAGACCTGCTCAGCGCGCTGATCGAGGAGACCGGCCTCAGCGACTACGAACGCACCACGCTCGTCCTGACCATCCTCGCGTCCGGGTACCTGACCGCCACCAACGCGATCTCCGTCGGCGCGACCCTGCTGCTCACCGAGGGCAGGCTGGCCGCGCTCGCCGACTGCACCGAGGAAGCACTGGGCGCCACGGTCGAGGAGGTCGTCCGGCTCCAGATCGGCCTCATCGGCGAGGTCTTCCCGCGCTGGGCGCTGGCCGACCTCGACCTCGAAGGCGTGCGCCTGCGCGCCGGTGACCTGGTGCTGGCCCGCCTCGGCGCGGCGAACCGCGACCCGGCGCACTTCGCCGAGCCCGACGAGTTCCGCCCGCGACCGTCCACAGAGGAACGACACGTGGCGTTCGGGCGCGGGCCGCACCACTGCCTCGGCGCCGCGCTGGCCCGGCTGGAACTCGGCATCGCGCTGCGGGCGCTGGCCAGGAAGCTGCCCACTCTGCGGTTGTCCGGCTCGGTGCACGACATCGACTGGGTCACCGCGCACGCCGACACCGGACCGGTCGCCGTCGGGGTCAGCTGGTGAGCCGCAGGCAGCGGTAGTTCTGCGGCGGCACCCCGGTGTGCTTGCGGAAGATCCGGCTGAAGTAGGCCCGGTCGTGGAAGCCGACCTGCCGGGCGATGGCCTGGATGCTGTCGTCGGTCTCCTGCAGCCGCTCCTTCGCCCGCGCGATCCGCAGCCGGGTCAGGTACTCCCACGGCGAGACGCACAGTTCGCGGTGGAACCGGCGGCTGAGGTAGTCCTCGCTCATCTCGGCTGCCTTGGCGACCTGCCGCCGGGTGATCTGGTGCTGGTAGTTCTGGTGCAGGTAGACCACCGCGCGCTGGACCTCCTGGCGGTTCGGCGCGCGCCGGCCGGTGCCGGGGTCGAGCAACCGGCGCAGCAGCTTGATCGTCTCGGCGTCGGAAAGGATTCCCTTGCCCAGCAACACCGTCCGCGCGTGCGGGGCGGCACGCCGGATGTCGTCGTAGGTCAGCTCGTCGCCGCTGAGCACGAGCGCGGGCACGTCGCTGAGCCGGGTGTCGCCGTGCAGCCGCTCCAGCACGTCGAACGCGTCCATGTCCCGCAGCTGCCGGGACAGGATGAGCAGGTTCGGCACGTCGTGCCCGATCAGCGACAGCGCGGTGGCGCCGTCCGGCGCGGTCAGCGCCAGGTGCCCTGGCCGGAGCTGGGCGATCAGCTGCTGGGTGCCCGCCTGCACCCGCGGATCCGGATCGGCGATCACCGCCAGCCCGCCCAGTTCCACCGGGCGCACCGCGGTGATCACCTCGTGCAGGTCACGGCCGTGCCCGGCGGCGTAGGCGAGGAACGGCGTGCGCCGCAGCTTCGGGTGGTCGTGCAGTTGCCGCAGCACCGCCCAGTGCTCCGGCCGCAACGCGGCGGTGTCCCAGGCGACCGCGGCGGGCCGGTTCTCGTCGAGCACCGCGGCCACGTCGTCGCCGGTACCGAGCTTCAGCACGGACAGGCCCGCGAGCCCGGCCGCCGCGACGGCCTCCTCGGCGGCGGGACCGTCCGACACGCAGAGCAGCGAATCGGCCGACTCGTCCGCCACGGCCTGCCCCTGGGGACCGGGCAGCGGCAGGAAGAGGTGGAAGGTGCCGCCCGCCGAACCGGTCTCGAACCGCAGGGATCCGTTGTGCAGGGCGATGAGCCGCCGCGCGATCGACAGCCCGAGCCCACCCCGCGGCGTGCCCGTGCCCTCGTAGCTGATCCGGATGCGCAGGTGCGGCGGCAGCACGTCGGCCTCGACGGTGCGCCTGGCCCGGCGGCCGACGCTGCGGCTGAGCGTGAGCAGCGCCTGCCGCAACCGCTGCCCGTCCGCCTCGATCAACGGCAACCGGCCCAGACCCACCGCCCCGAACACCTCGGCGAGCAGCGCGCGAGGATCGATCAGGCCGGCGCAGAGCTTGAGCGAGTCGAGTTCGGCGTCGGCCAGTTCGAGCAGGTCGCCGAGCACCCCGAGCTGGTATTCGGCACCGGCCGCGATCCGGCTCAGTGCGTCGCGGAGTTCGGGTGGTGGCCCGGCCGCCAGCGCACCCGCCGACTCCTTGAGGATCGCTTCGACCGGGGCACGCAGTTCCTCGGTCATCTTGCCCAGCAGGCTGGTCTTCACGCTGTCCGCCTCTTCGGCGGCCTCGACCTCGCGGAACAGCCGGATGTCCTGCACCGCCGAGCTGATCTGCTCGCCGAGCGCGCGGTAGAAACCGCCGTCGGGCGGGCCCGCCTCGAACAGGCCGATGCCGAGCGGTTCGTCGCGCACCTGCAACGGCACGGCGATCCAGGTGCTGCGGCGGTCGCGGTGCAGCACGTCGGTCCGGGTGAGCGCGGTGGCCGGGCCGATCGAGAGCTTCCAGTCGCCGACGCCGAGCAACGGCAACTGGCGGGCGAGCACGCTGGTCAGGTCGCGTTCGTCCCCCACGGAGGACAACGCCACGCCGGTTTCGCGCAACCGCTGGGCCACCTGCTCGGTTTGCCAGCGCTCGTATTCGAGCATTCGCCGCGCATTCCCGGCCACGGCGATCCGCGCGCGGGAAATCAACTCCGCTGCTTCCGGGCCCGCCCCGGTGTGCTGGTGCAGTGCGAGAATGGTTTCGTCCCACGCGTCGGCGTCCCCGCCATCGGCCATTCTCACCGCCAAACCGGGAAAATCGGCCGACGAATCGTCCGCCAGTGCCGCGCGGAACTCCGAAAGCAGCAGGCGCCCGGTTTCCTGGGAGATCCCGTGCTTGCGCAGGGTCGCCGGAAACCCGGCGAATTCCCGGGAAGCGACCGGCGATTCCCCGGCGCACCCGCACGAGCGCCGGACCACCAATTCGGCCACCGGCGCCGACCGCCCCCTGGCCGGGTCACCGCCGAGCCGGGACAGCAGCGTCTCCACCGCCTGCCTGCCCAGTTCGGCGAACGGCATCGACACCGAGGTCAGCGGCGGTGAGCAGAACCGGGCTTCCGGCGAGTCGTTGAAACCGATCACCGCCACGTCCTCGGGCACCCGCACACCGCGTTCGGTCAGCACCGCGATCGCCTCGGCGGCGAGGAAGTCGCTGCACGCCACCAGCGCGGTGAAGTCGCGGCCGGGCACCAGCCCCCGCGCGTCCAGCAGCACCCGCATCGCCGCGGCGCCGGCGTCCCGCCGGAAGTCCACCGGGGGCGAGACCAGCGCGCGGTCGGGCCGGATCTTGTAGCGGTCGAGCGTGTCGTGGTAGGCGCGCAGCCGATCCGCGGTCACCGGGTTGCGCACCGGTCCCTGGAGGAAGGCCAGGTCACGGCGGCCGTGCTCGTCGATCAGGTGGTCGATCGCCCGGCACATGCCCTGGTAGCTGTCCAGGGTGAGCGGCTGCTGCGCGCCGATCGCGCCGTTGAGGCAGACCATCGGCACGCGGCCGAAGCGGCGGCCGAACTTCTCCGCGCGCGGGTGGCGTTCCGGCAGGCCGAGCGCGGAGGCCCAGCAGATCAGCCCGTCCACCAGCCCCGGCGTGACCAGGTGGTAGACGGCGTTGGCCGGTCGTTCGGCGGCGCCGATCTCACCGCCGGGGAAGCAGATCAGGTCCACGTCGTGGTGGCGGGCCGCGGCCAGCACCCCCGACCACACCGCGGGCGCCACCCCCAGGTCGATGTTGGCCGTGACCAGGCCGATGGCCCGGCGATATGCGGTCATGGTCGCCTCGCTCGTCTACGCTGACAAAGCTGTGGTCGCGGCGGAACTGCCTGCAACCTACTGGCGGCGGACCGTGAGGGTATAGGGCAAAACGGGTGTTACCGGTAACACCGGACATGCGGCGGAAAGGGACCCCGGGGTCGCCGGGGTCCTCCGCTGAACCGGTTCAGCCCACCTTTCCGGTACCGGCCCCGCCCTGCACGGTGGATTTCACCGACGAGGCCTGGTCCAGGCTGTACGAGTACGGGATGGCGTTCACGGAACCACCCTGGTCACCGGAACCGGAATTGACGAAGTGGTTGTTCTTCGCGACCAGTGAGCCACCGGCCGAACTGCCCTCGCCGCGGTGGAACGGGTCCTCGGTGTTCTCGAAGTAGTTGCCCTCGACGAGGACCCCGGCTTCGACGGTGGAGGCGACGCCGTAGTCGGTCACGCCGCCGTAGTAGTTGTTGTACACGTGCACCGGGTTGCCGAAGCGCACCCGCGGGTGGCGCTGGCCGGTGCCGTCGAACCAGTTGTGGTGGTAGCTGACCCGCAGGTGCCCGCGGTCCTGGCTGCCGTTGCCGTCGCTGTGCCCGAGCAGCATGGTCTTGTCGTGGGAGGTGAACTTGTTCCACGACACGGTCACGAAGTCCGAGGCGCGCTTGATGTCGACCGCGCCGTCGTAGCCGTCGGAGAAGGTGTTGTGGTCGATCCAGATCTTGGTCGAGGCGTCGGTGACGTTGATCGCGTCGTCGGCCCAGCCCCGGAAGTTCAGGTTCTGGATGATCACGTTGGTGGCGCTGTCCACGTCGAGCCCGCCGCCGGTGATGGTCGCGCCGGAGCCGACGCCGATCAGCGTCTTGTTCGACTTGACGTCCTGCATCCCGCTGATCGAGAGGGTGCCGCTGACCCGGATCACCGCCGGGCTGTCCGACTGCATCGCGCTGATCAGCGCCGAGCCGCTGGTCACGGTGACCGGGGAGGCGTTGCCGCCGCCGGTGGTGCCCGCGGCGAACCCGGTCGGCGTACCCGCGGCCGCGGCGGGACCGGCGGAGGCCACCGTGAGCGCCGCGGCGGCGGCCACGGTGAGCAGGCCGGGCAGGCTGCGCCTGGCGAACGATCTGCGCATGTCTTGACTCCCATTCGGATTGTTCGTGCCTTTTCTCGCTGTTTCCCCACGGTAGGCAGCCGCATGTGGAGAATCACGAACAACGGGTGGAACATGCGGGGTGTTCAGCCGGTGCGCTGCTGGTACTCCGCCTGCGCCTTGCCCAGCTTCCCGGCCAGCTCGTCCAGGAAGTCCTTTGCGGACAGTTCGCCGAGCAGCACCTTCTGGAACGCCGGCTCGGATTCGGTTTTGGTGATGGAGTTGAACTCCGGCAGGTGGTAGGGCATCTGCACCATGGTGGTGGACGGTTCGGCGAGCACCTTCGCCAGCGTCACCCCCGGCTGCGGGTTCGCCGGATCGCTGGGCGTGACCTCGCTGTTCACCGGCAGCACCCCGGTCTTCTCGGCCCAGTAGGTGTTCATCGGCGGACTGGCGGCGAATTCGGCGAACTTGAACGCCGCGTCGGCGTGCTCCCCCTGGGCGAACACCCCCAGCCCGGTGGTCGGGTGGGACAGCACCGCCCTGGTCCCGTCCGCCGCCTTCGGCACCGGCAGCGCGACCACCTTCTCCGCGCCCAGCGCCTTCACCTGGTCCTGATAGGACCCGACGTTGTGCTGCATCACGCCGATGTTGCCGCCGCCGAACTGGGCGACCATCTTCGCGTAGTCGTTGGTCAGATCGGCTTCGGGGGTGAACTTCTTGTACAGCCCGGCCAGCCGTTCCAGCGCGACCACGTTGCGCGGGTCGTTGACCGTGGACCGGCCGTCGGCCTCGAACATCTTCGTGATGCCCGACTGCCCGTAGACGACTTCGAGCATTTGCGCGATCGAACCCGCGCCGCCGCGCAGGGTGAAGCCGTACCGGTTCTCCCCCGGTGCGGTGAAGCGTTCGATGGCGGTGAACAACTGGTCCCAGGTCTCGGGGGTGGGCAGGCCGGCTTCGGCGAGCCAGTCCTTGCGCGCCCAGAACACCCCGGTGTTGGTGGAGATCGGCACCAGGTACAGCTTGCCGTCCGGCACGGTCTGGCGGACCGAAGCGACGATGCGCTCGTTCAGCTGCCCGGCGATCGGACTCGCGGCGAACCTGTCGTCCACCGGCTCCAAAGCCCGCTGGGGCACCAGGTTCGCCAGCATCGCGGTGCTCACCCCGCCCACGTCGGGCAGGCCGCCACCGGCGACCGCGGTGTCGTACTTCTGCTGCGCCTGGGCGATCGGGATGCCCACGTACTCGACCTTGACGGTGGGGTTGACCTTCTCGAACTCGGCGATGATGTGCTGCCAGACCGGGGTCCTGGCCGGCCCGCCGTTGTCGTCCCAGAAGGTGATCGTGGTGACCCCGCCCGCCGCGTCGGAACCGCACGCGGCGAGCGCGGAGACCGCGGTGGACAGGGCCAGCAGCAGTGCCGCTGCCGAGCGCAACGGGCGTCGGGGCTTGCCCATCTCGAACCTACCTTTCGCTTGTCCGGCGGATCAGCGCGGCCACGGTCCGGCGGTCGAGCCGCCCGTCGGCCACGACGGTGCGGATCCGCCGGGTCACCGATCCGGTGTTCAGCGGCCGCTCCCAGGCCAGGCCCGGCCCGATCCCGGGGTAGTCGCGTTCCCTGGCGAACCAGCGATCGCGGTCCGGCCCGCTCTGGGTGAAGATCAGCGTCCACGCCCGGCCGGACGGCGAGGTACCCGACAGCGCGACCCAGTCGGCCGCGGCGCCGTTCACCGCGTCCTCCCCGTCGCCTTCGGCGGTGAACACCCGGCGCCGGATCGAGGAAGCCGGGGCGCGCCAGAAGAAACCGCCGTACCCGGCGCCCGCGCGGCCCTTGGTGTGCGAGCTGCGGATGGTCAGCGGGACCCGGCCGGGGGCGTCGAGGCGGAAGGTGAAGTCCAGTTCCCAGCAGCCGGGCAGGCGCGAGGCCTGGTGGCGGCGGGCGATCACCGTGCGGCGTTCACGGGCCACGGTGTGGCCGTCGCGGTCCACCCAGTCCAGCAACTCGGTGAACCCGCAGGACTCCCGTCGGGTGAAGCGCAGGTGGCGCTGGCTGCCGTGGTCATCGAGCCAGCGCGGTCCCTGGCCGCGGACGTAGGTGCGCCCGCCCCAGAAGTTCGTTCCGTCCACATCGGACACGGCGACGCCGACGCCGAGGTGGTGCGGGTGGTCCACCGGCCCGGTTTCGCTGACTTCGACGCCACCGAGCGTGCGCACGGTGTGCAGGTGCGGCCGCGGGGCGGCGGTGGCGGGCAGGCCGGGATCGGGGCGCCAGCGGTAGGCCGCGACCTCCCGGTCCCCCGCCCGCAGCACCTGCTCGGCCGGGGCCCACGGCACTTCCAGTTCGGAGAACATCGCCAGGTTGTCGGCGCTGCGCCGGGTCAGCCGCTCGATGTCCGCCAGCACCCGGCCGCCGCCGTTGCGCCCGGCCAGGTGCACCGGCGCGATGGGCCGGGGCTCGGCCGCGCGGCGGACCGCGTCGACCACGCGCATGAACGCGCCGGTCCGCTGCAGCGGGACCAGGAGTTCGGTGCCGTCGCGGATGTGCTCGACGAGGTTCTCCAGCAGGTCGGTCCGCGGGTGCCGGGTGACCTGGTCGGGTGCGCCCGGTCGCCGCAAGCACACCTCGTCGGTGGTGTAGGTCAGTTCCGCCTGCCCGTGTTGCCCGTGCACGACCACCGCGGGTTCGTGGCGCCGATCGGCGCACATCGACACGGCGACGGTGATCACCGTGCCGTCGGCGACCCGCAGCCGCACGCACGAGGTGTCGTCGGCCTCGATCGGGTTGGCCCGGTAGAGCTCCACGTCGATCTCGCGCAGCGAATCCGGTTCCTCGGCCCCGGCCAGCCACAGCGCGCTGGCGATGGCGTGCGCGAACGGGTTGGTCAGCGCGCCGTCGGTCACCGCGATGCCGTTGAGCCTGCGCTTGCCCGCCCACGGCGCCCGTTCGAAGTAGGCCGCCGGCCGGGCCCACGCCCCGGCGACGCCGATGCCGCGCACCGGCCCGAGCCCGTTCTCCGCGAGCAGCTCACGCAGGTAGGGCAACGCGGCCGAACCGAGGCTCTGGAACCCGACCTGGCAGGCGAGTCCGGTCGAAGAGACCACTTCGGACAGTCGTGTGTAGTCGGCGAAGCTGCCGGCGGGCGGTTTCTCCAGCAGCAGGTGGGCTCCGGCACGCAGGGCCTCGGTGCCCAGCTCGGCGTGGGTGTGGATGGGCGTGGCGAGGATGACCAACTCGGCGCCGGTCCGCCGGATCAGCGGGGCGAGCTTGCTCGCCTGCTCCGGGCGCCCGAACCCGGCCAGCTGCGCGGCGTCCACCGGCTTGGTGTCGCACACCCCGGTCAGCCGCACCGTGCCGCGGTCGGCCAGCCGGCGCAGGTTGTCCAGGTGCCACCGGCCGTGCCCGTGCACCCCCGCCAGCACCACGCGCACCGGTTCCACGCTCATCCCTTCACCGCGCCCGCCGACAGACCCTGGACCAGGTACCGCTGCACCACCGCGAAGACCAGCACCACCGGCAGCGCGGCCACCACCCCACCGGCGGCCAGCGCGCCGAAGTCCACGCTGAACTCGCCGAGGGTGAAGGCCAGCCCGACCGGCACGGTGAACTTGTCCTGGTCGCTGATGAACATCAGCGCGAACAGGAAGTTGTTCCAGCTGTGGATGAAGGCGAACGAGCCGACCGCGACCAGGCCGGGGCGCAGCAGCGGCAGCACCACCAGCAGGAACCCCCGCAGCCGGGTGCAGCCGTCGGCCTGCGCGGCCTCCTCCAGTTCCACCGGGATGCTGGCGATGAACCCGCTGATCAGCACCAGCGACAGCGGCAGCTGGAAGACCGTCTCGGCGATCACCAGGCTGCTCAGGCTGTTCACCAGGCCGAGCGTGCGGAAGATCTCGAACAGCGGGATCAGCATCATCGCGCCGGGGATGAACTGGCTGCACAGCAGGGCGATCAGGAAGACGCGCCTGCCGCGGAACCGGAAGCGCGCCAGCGCGTACCCGCCGGGCAGCGCGATCGCCGTGGTCGCCACCAGCGAGGCCACGCCGACCAGGAAGCTGTTCTGGAAGAACACGCCGAAACCCATGCCGTTCCAGACCGTCTCGAAGTTCTCCAGCGAGATCGGCCACGGCAGCAGCGAGGACGAACCACGCGGGCGGACCGCGAAGACGACCATCCAGTAGAAGGGCACCAGGGTGAACAGCAGGTACAGCCCGAGCGGGACGTAGATCTCCCAGCGGGGGCGCTTCTTGCGCACCGGCGGTGCCTTCGGCGGCGCGACGACCGGCGGGGCGGCTTCCGCGGTGCGCCGCGTCGTCCGCACGGGGGACGACCCCCGGACCCCCGAACTGCTCATCGCTGCGCTCCGTACCGGCCGAGCCTGAGGTAGAGGATGGAGAAGAAGGTGAGGATGACGAACCCGGCCATGGTCAGGGCGGAGCCGTAGCCGAAGTCGTGGGACTGGGCCGCGGTGGCGGCGACGTACAGCGGCAGCGTGGTCGTCTGGTGCGCCGGGCCGCCGCCGGTCAGCGTGTAGAGCAGGTCCACGTTGTTGAACTCCCAGACCGCGCGCAGCAGGGTGGCCAGGATGATGGTGTCCCGCAGGTGGGGCAGCGTGATGTGGGCGAAGCGCCGGAGCCGGCCCGCGCCGTCGACCGACGCGGCTTCGTAGAGGTCCTTGGGCACGCCCTGCAGGTCGGCGAGCAGCAGGATGGCGAAGAACGGCACCCCGCGCCAGAGTTCGGCCAGCACGGCCGCGGAGAACACGGTCGCCGGATCAGCCAGCGGAGCGGCGCCGTACTCCATCAGGCCGAGGTCGGCGAGGTAGCGGGAAAGCCCGGTGGTCGGGTTGTAGAGCAGCACCCAGATCCCGGTGGTGAGCACCCCGGAGACCGCCCACGGCGAGAACACCAGTGCCCTGGCCACCGCGCGGCCGACGAAGGTTTCGTTGACGATCAGCGCGAGCGCCAGCCCCAGCACGAACTGCAGGGACACTTCGACGAACACCCATTTGGCGGTGAACCCGAGGCTCTGCCAGAAGAGCGGGTCGTCGGTGAGCATCCGGACGAAGTTGTCCAAGCCGGCGAAACCGTCGAGCCAGGGCTTGCTGAGCTGGCGGTGCTGGAGGCTGTAGTAGACGACGCTGGCCACCGGGTAGACCAGGAAGGCCAGCATCGCCAGCACCGCGGGGGCGATGAGCAGGTACGGCGTCCGGGAGTCGCGACGGCGGCGGCGTTTCCGCTCCCCCACTGCCACCATCCGTTGCTCCGTTCACCGCCGGACAGTGCCTGAGATTACGGAACCGGGGGTGGACAATTGCGCGCCGAATGTGGACTTTGACGCCCTGTTCCGGCCAGGCGCCCACGCAGGAACGCGCGTTCGGCGTCGTTCCCGGCCATGGCGAGGGCGCGTTCGTAGGCGACGGCGGCTTCGGCCGTCCGCCCCAGTCGTTCCAGCAGGTCCGCCTTCACCGCGGGCAGGTAGTGGTAGCCGCTGAGCCGTTCATCCCCTTCCAACTGCTCCACTTCGGCCAACGCGGCTTCCGGACCATCCGCCATCGAGACGGCCACCGCCCGGTTCAGCGCGACCACCGGTGACGGCCACACCCGCGTCAGTTCCTCGTAGAGCACCAGGATCTGGCTCCAGTCGGTGTCCTCGTACGCCGGTGCGGAGGCGTGCAGCAGCGCGATCGCGGCCTGCAACGCGAACCGCCCCGGCCGTCCACCGCGCAGGGCACCGACCACGAGCCGGTCGGCTTCGGCGATCGCGTCCCGGTCCCACGCCGAACGGTCCTGTTCGGACAGTCGCAGCAGCTCGCCGTCCGGTCCCGTCCGTGAAGCGCGGCGGGCGGCATTGGCCAGGAGCAGCGCGAGCAGCCCGCGCACTTCCCGCTCCTTCGGCAGCATCGCGCCGAGCAGGCGCGCCAGGTCGACCGCGCGACCGGCGAGGTCGTCGTCGGTCAGCGAGGGCCCGGCCGCCGCGGTGTGCCCGGCGGTGAAGGCCAGGTGGATCACCGTGAGCACGGCGTCCAGCCGGTCCGGCAGTTCGTCCGGCCGCGGCAGCCGGAACGGGATGCCCGCCGCCGCGATCTTCTTCTTGGCCCGGGTCAGCCGCGCGGCCATGGTGGGTTCGGAGACCAGGAACGCGTCCGCGATCGCCGCCGTGCTCACCCCGCAGACCAGCCGCAGGGTGAGCGCGACCTGCGCTTCCACCGCCAGCGCGGGGTGGCAGCACAGGAACACCAGTCGCAGGCGGTCGTCGCGCGCCGGCTCCGCCGCCTCCTCGGGTTCGACCAGCAGGTGCAGCTTCGAGCGCAGGGTCTTCGATCGGCGCAGGAGGTCGAGCGCGTTGTGCCGGGCGGCGGTGGTCAGCCACGCGCCGGGCTTGGCCGGGACCCCGGTGCGGGCCCACTCGGTCAGCGCGGCGGTGTAGGCGTCCTGCACGCATTCCTCGGCCAGGCCGAGGTCGCGCGTGACGCGCACCGTCGCGGCGAGCACGAGTGCCCACTCGAGACGGTGCGCCCGCGCGACCGCGGCCTGGACGGTGCTCACCCTTCGAACAACGGCCGCACCTCGACCGCGCCGTCCATGATCGGCAGCAGCTTCCCGATGGCGACCGCGGTGTCCAGATCCTTGGCCTCCACCACGAAGAACCCGGCGATCACCTCCTTGCTCTCCAGGAACGGCCCGTCGGTGACCAAGCCGCCCTTGTGGATGGTCCGGCCCTGCGCGACCGGCTGCAGCCCCTGCTCGTGCACCACCCGCGCGCCCATCGCGGCGATCTGGTCGCCGACGGCCAGGTTGGCCTCCATCACCTCGGGCGGGATGTCGTCGACCCCGCCGGGCAGTTCCTTCTCGTAGATCAGAATCGCGTACTGCGGCATGACTTTTCCCGCTCCCGTCACCAGTTACCGGTCTCCGGCCCCATCGCACCGTAGGCGAGCCCGCCCGCGCGCGCGTAGTGGATGACGACCACGCCACCCATCGTGGTCGAACCGACCAGCCGCAGTCCGGCCGGGATGGTGCCCTCGCCGAACAACCGCTTGCCGACGCCCAGCAGCACCGGGAAGACCAGCACGTGGAACTCGTCCACCAGGTCGTGGCGCAGCAGGTCCTGGGTCAGCCCGGCACTGCCGTGCACCTGGATCTCGCCGGGTTCGGTCTCCTTGAGTTGCCGCACGGCCTTGTCGAGGTCGCCGTCGAGCAGGGTCGAGTTCTGCCAGCCGACCGAGGTCAGCGTGCGCGACGCGACGTACTTCGGCATCGCGTTCAGCTTCGAGCCGATCGGGTCGTCCGCTTCGGCCAGCGGCCAGGTCGAGGCGAAGATCTCGTACGTCCGGCGCCCGAGCAGCAGGGCGTCCGCCCGGCGCGAGACGCCGGTCATCAACTCGATCACCCGCTCGTCCATCGACGGCACTACCCAGCCGCCGTGGGAGAACTCGCCGTCGCGGTCCTCGTCGGGACCGCCCGGCCCCTGCATGACCCCGTCCAGTGAGGTGAACGCGGTGACCACCAGTTTGCCCATGTCGTTCCTTCGCTTCGCTCGTGGAGGTGCTTTCGATGACCCGGCGCACGAGCGGAGGCGAAATCGACAGCCTCGGTGTGATCTCCTTCTCACTCGTCTGATTGCTTGACGGGACTACTCCATTCGGACACAGTGAACACCTGTCCACTGAAAGTCGGCTCGACCACCCGGGGCGTCATGACTTTTCCCGCACACCAAGGAACCCTCCGGCTCGACGCGGCGCTGTTCCCGCTGAACACCCCAGGTGCCTTCCCCCGGCGCAACCGCACGCACGCCCGGCTGAGCGGGCTGCCCGCCAAGGTCGCCTGGCCCACCCAGACCGATCTCGACTGGTTCGAGCACACCGACTTCCGCAAGCGAATCCTCGACCGCCTCTGGCAACTCTGACCCGTGCTCCTGGCCGTGCCGGGTGTCCAGGGACACGCCCTCGTGCAGGATCAGTTGGTTGACCTCGGCGGGCGTCATCATCTGGTCGATCCGGATCGACGCGCCGCGTTCGGGATCTATCCGGGCGACCTCGCCGTTTCGGGGTGCTGTCAACATCCAGGACTGATGCCAGGTGGAAGTCGCTGCCAGCCCCGTAGTACACCGGATGGGCGAAGCCACCGGCGTTACCGCCAGGGTGGGGAGTCGCGGTCCAGGCAAGGGAGTTGGCGTGGAAGAGTACGTACTCAAGCCCGTGGGAATTCAGGCGGTTCGGGTGGACGGGAACACTACCGCTGCAAACTTCGGTGAGAACCGATACGCAGTCGAACACCTGACGATGCTGGGGCGTCCCTACGTCGCCGTTGCGTTTTTCGACAACGGCATCGGATGGGGCGGTCAGGTGCTCGCCCGGCACGGTGACCTCGTAGCAGCGGATGGAAGTGGCAGCACGATCCTCCGCATCGTTCCCGAGGGGAACGAGCACTACGTGCCGTACAACGAGGTCTATGTGACCCCGGCGCAGTAGTAGGCAATCCACAGCAGAGGCGGGAAGCGAGCAGACGCAGACCTGCTCGCTTCCCGCTTTCGTGAGTATGGCCAGTAAGGTCGGGAATAGTTGTTCGAATCCGCAGCGGGGCAGTACCCGCATGAAGTCGCGCTGCTGCTCGCCGCGTTCGGCATGGGCGTGGCGGGGCCTTTACCTTCCCTGTGGTCGCCAGCACCGCGGTCCGTGCGCTGCCCGAGCCCGTTCGGCCACGTGCTCCACGTCTGGCTTTTGGTGCGGACCAGCCGACGCCCCGTTCGGGGGTGCCGTGACATCGGCCGGTCCGCGAGTCCGGACGCGTAGCGAGGGCGGGACCCACACACGTCAGGACCGTCTTCGAGTTACCGTCGCTGCAGCTCGATCAGGCGACGCTTGAGCCACCCGGCGTCTACGCCGCAGAGCGCGGCAGCCTGGGCGATGGCTTCCGGCGTGAACCGGATCAGCTCGTTGCCGTAGGGAACTGCCCACTCGGCGAGCGGTCGCAGCCGTGGATCTTCTGCCCGGCGCAACCTCAGAGCGTGGATCACCTGGGTCCGGTCGTTCTTGATCGGTATGACCGCCGCGACTGGTCGGCCGATCACCCGGCAGAAGTCCGCCAACCGCGCTACGGAGATCGCCCGGGAACCCACTTCCCAGCTCGCGACCGTTTGTGGTGACACCGGCGGCATCATCCGCTCGGCGACCTGCTCACGGGACAGCATCGACTGGCCCCTGCCCATGCGCATGTGCTGGCCGAGCTCGACCTGGAAGCTCACGGGTGGCCCGCCCTTCGGCATTCCATCACTTGCCGCTCGTTGTCCAGGCGCGCCGCCCGCAGCGTCTCGACTGTCTCCCGTAATCGCTCCGAGTACTGCTGGTCGGTGAGTTGGGAGTTCCGCGTGTCGCCGTCGCCGACACCCGAGTTGCCGTTCCTCATCGGGAGCTGTCCGCGTCTTCGGTCGGCCACTCCGGGTCGCACCCGCCCCGGCACTGCCGCTGATGCAGCAGCACTTCGAAGATCGACCGGCCCACCGTGCGGCACCGCCGGCACGACCGCCACCAGCGCAGCGCCTCGGCGTGACTCTCCGGATCTTCCCACCGCGGTACCGGCAACTCCCCGGACGCCGGCAGCAGCGGCTCGACTTCGCCGAACTCCAGTCTCGCGCTCACCCGTCGCACCTCCCATGATCACGAGAGGTGACGGTAAGCGGGTTCAGGCGTTGTTTTTTGCCACTGAGGCAAACACCCGGATGGGTTACACAGGAAGGCCAGCGCGGTGAGCCATGCCTCGCAGCTCCCGGCCCACCGCATCCCGCTTCGCCTTCGCCATCAGCTCGGAGATGATCGAGCGCATGAACGGGTGCCGGTGGATCCGCGCGGGCGAAATCTGCTCGGCGCGTCGGAGCATCATCACGGCCTCGTCGTGCCGCTTCGGCACGCGGGCCAGCGCACGCCCGTACTCCCGCCAGTAGGCAGCCTGCCGCGTCGGTGACGGCAGAGCTTCGGGGTCCACGGTTCGCGCGAGCCGGGCGGCCTCCCCGTGCTCACCGGCCTCCAAGGCCACGGACATCCGCCACACGCCGACGTTCGACGGGCCGAATCCGAACCACAGGGCGTTGCCCTCGCCGGTGCGCTCCGCCAGCTCGGCGGCGTGGTCGAGGGCAGCGGCTCGGTCGGCCTGGTCGTTGCGCGCGGCGGACACCAGCGACGAGGTGAGCGTGAGCATCCCGCTCACCTGCATCGCCTCGTCGGTGGCGGTGCCCGGGTCGGCGTCGGCGAGGGTGCGCGCGGCCATGTCGAAGCCACCGGCGGCAAGGAGGCCGAAGGCGGTCCCGAACGCGCTCACGCCCCGGAACAGTGGTTCGTCCAGCTCCTCAGCGGTGCTTTTGGCCAAGGTCGACGCTTGCCAGGCCAGGTCCAGGCTGGCGCCGATGTCGCTCAACCACGCTTGTGTGCCTTGAACATGGGTGAGTACCGCCAGGCGCAGCAGCCGCTCGCAGTCGTGCCCGGCTGCGAGCGTGGTGTGCAGGTCGCGGATGAGGCCGGGAAGTGCGTCGCCGACGGCGGCGTAGTCGCATCGGCGCTGGTCGTCCAGCATCGTCACCGCGCGGTGTTCCAGCAGCTCGACCGGCTGAACCCGGCCACCGGCTTCGCCCATGCTGACCGACAGCAGTGCGAGCCGGACCGGGTTCAGCGACCGGTCCTCTTCCAGCTCGCCGGAGGTGGTGACCGCGGTCCGCGTGATCTCGCTGGGCGCGACCTCCAGCGCGTTGGCCAGCGCGACGATCAGCGAGCGGCGGTCAAGAGCGCGTTCGCCGTTTTCCAGGCGCGATAGGTAGGACGCGGAGATCCCGGCCAAGCCGGAGACGACAGCCAGGGACTTTTTGCGCGCAAGCCGGATCTGGCGCAGCGTCTGCCCGACGTCGGCAGGTTCGCTCATGCGGACCACCTACTTCGCGGAGTCGACCTCCAGGCTACAACTCGCGCGCGTCGGCCCCACGCGCTGACCGCGGCCCCGGGCACCCGCGCGACGGTGGTCGCCCGCCGAGCATCACCGCCCCGCTGTCCGGACAACGCTACAAAACCAGCCAGAGCGCGACGACCGAGAGCACCAGGCAGGCGGGCACGGTGAGCAGGCCGAGCCGGGTGAACTCCTTCAGGTTGACCTCGTGGTCGTGGTCGTGGACCACCCGCCGCCAGAGCAGCGTCGCCAGTGAACCGGCGTAGGTCAGGTTCGGCCCGATGTTCACGCCGAGCAGCACAGCCAGCACCGCGCCGGAACCGGCGGGCACGCTCAGCGGCAGCAGCACCAGCACCGCGGCCACCACGGCGATCCCGAGCAGCGCGAGCAGTCCGCTGCCCGCCGGGATCAGGCGCCGCAGGCCGTCGGCGAGTCCGTTGTCCACAACGGACCGACGACCACGCCGAGCGCCAGTACGAAGAGGAGGAACGGCAGGGAAGCCGCGCGCAGGAGCGCGCGTACGGCCAGGACCAGTGCCAGCAGTGCGACGGCGAGGATTTCGGCGAACAGGTTCACGCGGTGCGGCCGAGCGCGGTGAGCAGGTGGCGCGTCGCGGGCGTGGGCGGGCCGGGCGGCACGGCGAGCGAGGTGGTCAGCACCGGCCCGGTCAGCGGCCGGATGGCGACGCCGGGGAACGACGGCCGTCCGGACACCTCGTAGAAGACCGTCCAGGACGGCGAGCCGGTCGCGATCTCGGCCAGTGTCTCGGCGAGCCCGGTGAACGGCGGCCCGGCGGGCGGGTCGACCCCCGCCGCCGCGCAGGTGTCGCGGATCAGGTCGTAGAACGGCGGGTTCTCCGCGCGGGGCGCCGATCGCAGCGGCAGGTCCGCGAGTTCTTCCCAGGACAGCACGGATTTCCGGGCCAGCGGGTGCGCGTCCGGCAGCGCCACGTGCAGTGGGTCCTGCCAGACCGGGTGCAGCTCCAGGTTCCGCGCGGCGGGCAGGGCCCGGACCAGCGCGGCGTCCAGCTCGCCGGAACGGACCGCGGCGAGGCGGTCGAGGGGCGCGAGGCGTTTGAGCCGGACACGCAGATCCGGCGCGACAGCGGCGAGTTCGCCGAGCGCCCGGTAGATCCGGTCGCCCGGCCCGTGCACGGTGCCCAGCCGCACCAGGCCGCCGGTGCCCTCGGCGACCGCGGCCGCCACCGCACGGGTGCGCTCCGCCGCCGCCAGCACCGCCCGCGCCTCGGGCAGCAAGCGTTCACCGCCGTCGGTGAGCCGCGCCTGCCTCGACCGGTCGAACAACCGCACCCCCAGTTCGCGCTCCAGCCTGCCGATCTGCTGGCTCACCGCGGACTGCACGATGTGCAACCGCTCGGCGGCCCGGCCGAACCCGCCCTCCTCGGCGACGGCCACGAGGTACCGCAACTGCCGCAATTCCACGGTTCGCCCCATCTCGATCGGTGATCGTCATGATCTCCAACCGCCGCTGGTACCCGCGTTCTTCCCGTAGTCGACTGGGACCATGAAACCTCTGATCAGCCGCGGCGACGCCGCCGAACGCGTCGCACTGCCCGGCGGCGCCTTCCACCTGCTCGCCGACGCGAGCCACACCCACGGCGCGCTGGGCGCCAACCGCCTCACGCTCGGCGTGGGCGCCACCGGCGCGAAGAAGCACTACCACGCGAAGTCGGCGGAACTGTTCTACGTGCTCGACGGCGAGCTGGACTTCCTGCTCGGCGACACCTCGGAACGGGTCTCACGCGGCGATCTGGTGGTGGTCCCACCCGGCTTGGCGCACGCGTTCGGCGCGGCCCCGGGCAGCACCGCGGACCTGCTCGCGGTGCTCACACCCGGGGTCGAACGGTTCGGCTACTTCCGCCAGCTCGGGCGGATCCAGCGCGGTGAAGCCGGATTCGACAGCCTGCACGCCGAACAGGATCGCTACGACGTGCACTTCGTCGCGCCTCAGCGGTCGTAGTAGGTGGTGGGCGGCGGCTGGTTCCACTGCTGCGTCGGCGCCTGCGGGTCGCTGGTCCGCTTGCGCCGGTGCAGGGTGCGCGCGTTCACCGCCATGTTGTGGACGATCACGCCGATCACCAGCCCGAGCACCAGGTTGATCAGCCCGGTGGCGATCTTCGCGCCCAGGTCCACGGTCAGCGTCAGCGGCACCACCACCGCGATCAGCGTCACCAGCGCCATGATCCAGCCGAAGAACTGGCCGGGGGCTGGCGTGGCCACGCTCAGCAGGTGCATCAGCCCGGTGGCCAGTATCGCCACCACCGCCGCGGTGACCGCGTAGGTGGGCGTGCTCGCGTTGCCCCAGATGCCTTCGCCTTCCGGCGCGAGCACTTCGACCTCGAAGAGGCCGCGGGCGATCAGCAGGCCGACGATCGCGAGCAGCGCGGCCACCACCGCGGTGGCGATACCGCCCGCCCACAACCGGCCCGCATCGACCCCTGGCTTGGCGTCGCGCGCGTACGGTGCGTTGTAGTCGGACATCGGGAGCTCCTCCGTAGTGAGTCACCGGCCGCCTCCGATTCTCGCGCGATTCCGGCTTCCTCGCCGTGCGGAGCGCGGGCCGTCCACCCGGAGGTGGCCAGATCTTGACGGTCACTGGCGTGCACGCCACTGGCCGGACGGCTCCCGCTGAATACGCTGAGGACATGGCTGAAGCAGTGGGTCCCAGCGTCGCGGTACTGGCCTACCACGGCATGTCCGCCTTCGAAACCGGCATCGTGACCGAGGTCTTCGGCTTCGACTGGCTGGATCTCGGCGTGCCCTGGTACCGGCTGAAGATCTGCGCCGAGCGCCCGGGACCGGTGCGGATGGTCGGCGGCGCCACCCTGGACACGCCGTACGGGCTCGACGACTTCGCCGACGCGGACACGCTGGTGGTGCCGAGCGTGGCCGATCCCACCGCCGACCCGTCGCCCGAGCTGGTCACCGCACTGCGGCGCGCCCACCACCGCGGCACGCGGATCGTGTCCATCTGCTCCGGTGCCTTCGCGCTGGCCGGGGCCGGCCTGCTCGACGGGCGCCGCGCCACCACGCACTGGCGCCACACCGACCTGCTCGGCACGCGGTTCCCCCGGGTCGAGGTGGACCCGAGCCCGTTGTACGTGGAGGACGGCGGCGTGTTCACCAGCGCGGGCTGCGCGGCCGGGCTCGACCTGTGCCTGCACCTGGTGCGCGCCGACTACGGTGCCTCGGTGGCGAACTCGGTGGCCCGGCACCTGGTCATCCCGCCACACCGCGACGGCGGGCAGGCGCAGTACATCGAGGCGCCGATGGCACCCGATCCGGAGAACGACCACGTGGCGCGGAGCATGGCGTGGGCGCTGGAGCACCTGGCCGAACCGATCACCGTGCGACGGCTGGCCGAGGTCGCGGCCATGTCCACCCGCACCTACCTCCGGCACTTCCTGCGCGCCACCGGGACCAGCCCGATCCGCTGGCTGATCGCGCAGCGGGTGCAGGCCAGCCTGCCGCTGCTGGAGACCACCACCACGCCCATCGAACGCGTCGCCACCGCCGTGGGTTTCGACACGGCGGTGACTTTCCGGCACCATTTCACCTCGTCCATGCGGGTAGCGCCGTCGGCCTACCGCCGCACCTTCGGCGTGAGAGAGGAGATCGGTGCATGACCGTCCGGATCGACCAGGCCGGTGAGGAGGACCTCGACTCCCTGGGTCCACTGTGGAAGGCGCTGACCGAGCACCACCGGTCGCTGGCAGGCGACGCGCTCCCGGTCCGCGACAACACCACCTCCTGGGAGGTCCGGCGCGACCAGTACCGCTCGTGGCTGCGCGACGACGTCGCCCTGATCCTGACCGCGCACCAGGACGGGCGCGACACCCCGGCCGGCTACCTGTGCTGCCGGTTGCTGCCCTCGGGGGCGACCTTCGATTTCGGGCAGTGGCGCGGCGAAGTCGATTCGCTGGTGGTCGATCCCGAGGCACGCGCCGGCGGCATCGGCACGGCGTTGCTGGAAGCCTGCCGTGCGGAGTTGAAGCAGCGCGGCATCGAGTACTGGTCGATCGGCGTGCTGGTGGCGAACGAAGGCGCGGCGGAGCTGTACCGGCGCCTGGGTTTCCAGCCGTGGCTCAACGATCTGCTCGGCCGCACGTGATCGCTGAGCGCGAAACCGCCTCGCCCTGAGCGAACGCGGCCCCACAGCGGGGTTTCCCGGCTCTACGGTCGCCCGCATGACCCTTGAGCTGCTGCCCGGGATGACCACGCCGTCGAGCGGTGTGTCCCTCACCGACTCCGTCTTCGAACAACTGCTGCGCGACCGCATCGTCTTCCTCGGCTCGGAGGTGACCGACGAGGTCGCGAATCGGATCACCGCGCAGTTGCTCCTGCTGGCCGCCGACGACCCGGACCGCGAGATCACCTTCTACATCAACTCGCCCGGTGGCTCGGTGACCGCGGGCATGGCCATCTACGACACCATGCAGCTGGTCAGGCCGGACGTGTCCACCTGGGGCCTCGGGTTCGTCGCCTCGATGGGCCAGTTCCTGCTGTCCTCGGGCACGCCGGGCAAGCGGTTCCTGCTGCCCAACACGCGGGTGTTGATGCACCAGCCGGCGGCGGGCATCGGCGGCTCGGCCGCGGACGTGGCCATCCAGGCGGAGGTGTTCGGCAAGATGAAGCGCCGCATCGCCGAGATCACCGCCCGCCAGACCGGCCAGACCGTGGAGCAGATCACCGCCGACGCCGACCGGGACCGCTGGTTCGACGCGGAAGAGGCGCTGGCCTACGGCTTCGTCGACCGGGTCATCGGCGCTGACGGCGCCTGACGGTTCGACCGCACGTGGTGCACGACCACGCTGAGCGTCGCGGCCAGGAAGACCACCTGCATCAGTGTCCGCGGCACCAGCTGGTCGTCCCACGGGAGACCCTCACCGGTCACGGCCTTGTGCACGTTCGCCGGGAACATCGCCAGCAGCATCAGCGTCAGCCCGCCCGCCGCCCACGGCGCCGTCCGCGCCCACAGCAAGCCGGCCGCGCCCGCCAGTTCCAGCACCCCGGTGAGGGTGACCAGGAACTCCGCCGCGGGCAGTGACGGCGGCACCATCGCCACCAGTTCCGCGCGCATGCCGACGAAGTGCGCCACGCCGGTCGCCACGAACATCGCGGCGAGCCCGTACCGCACGGCGACCGGCCACGGCTTCAACCGGCGCACCCCGACCGCGCCGAGCACCCAGCTCACCAGCGTGACCACCACCAGAATGATCAACGGTGCCATTGCCCCACCCCCAGTTCACGAGAACTTGTCACCGACAAGATTGGCCGGACCACCCCATCTTGTCAATGCTTAGATTCGGCTAGGCTGCTCGGCATGCCCTACCACCACGGTGACCTCCGCCGGACCATGCTCACCGCCGCGGTCGCCGCGATCACCGAGTCCGGGCCCGCCGCGATCAGCCTGCGCGACCTCGCGCGCCGGGCCGGGGTGTCGAACGCGGCGCCGGCGCACCACTTCGGTGACAAGGCCGGGTTGCTGACCGCGCTCGCCGCCGAGGGCTACGACCTCCTGGCCGACGCGCTCGGCGAGGTGCGCGAAGGCGGCATGATCGACCTGGGCGTGGCCTACGTGCGATTCGCGCTCGAGCACCGCGCGCACTTCGAAGTGATGTTCCGCCCCGATTTCTACCGCGCCGACGACGAAGCGCTGGTGGCCGCGCGCACCCGGGCGGGGGACGTGCTCGCCGAGGGCGTCGCGGGCGATCCGCGCACCGGGCCCGATCAGGAACTCGCGCGGGTCGCCGCGTGGTCACTGGTGCACGGGTACGCGACGCTCGTGCTGACCGGCGCGGTGTCGCACGAAGAGCCGGTGGTCACCGCCCGCTCGATCGCGCGCTTCCTGTTTCCGGGTGATCAGGTGGTGAAGTAGGGCCCGAGCCCGGCGTCGGCGCCGGTGTGCCGCCACCAGTCGGCCTGCTCGGCGGTGTGGATGCCGTCCACCAGCACGGTGGCGCCCGCCAGGTGCGCCAGTTCGACCAGGTTCGCCACCGAGCGCGTGAGCAGCAGGCGGTTGCCCTCTTGCCGATGCCGGTCGACCAGGCGGCGGGCCAGGCGCACGGTGCGCACCGGTAACTCGCCGAGGCATTCGACGTCGCCCGCCGCGCCGAAGTCCAGGATTTCGCTGTAGACCCCGATCTCGGCGAGCACGCGCAGGTTGTCCGCGGCCTCGCCGCGCTCGGACAGCAGCGCCCGTGCCGGAAAGCCGATGCGCAGCCGCGCCGGACCCAACCCGGTTTCACCGAGCGTCTGCCGGACCGTGCCGACCAGATCGGGATCCGCGGCCTGATCGGCGGTCAGGCCGACCGCGAGCACCTTGGCCGCCGGCTCGTCGCGGACCTTCGCGCACGCCACCCGCAGCAACCACTCGCCGAGCGGCAACAGCAGTCCGGTGTGCCCGGCCAGATCCACGCAGGCCTCGTGCTCCAGCACGCCTTCGGCCGGGTGGCTCCAGCGGAGCAGGGCCTCCACGCCCGTGGTGGTGCGGTCCTCCAGCCGGACCACGGGACGGTAGGCCACGTCGACCTCGCCGAGTTCCCACGCCCCGGCCATCGACGCCGCCAGGCTGAACCGGTGCCTGTCCCGCCGGTCCTGCTCCGGGTCGAACAACTGCCACTGCCGGTGGCCGTTGCGCTGGGCCCGGCGCAGCGTCATGTCGGTGGCGCGCAACAGTTCACTCGGCGCCAGGTCCCGCGGCGGCCGGTACGCCACGCCGATGCTCGCCGACGCGGCCACGCCGGTGTTCTCGTCCAGGTACACCGGCTCGGCCAGTTCCTGGTTGATCCGCCGGATGGTGGTGCCGACGTCCGGCGTCCGCTCGGTGTTCTCGATCAGGATGCCGAACTCGTCACCGCCGAGGCGGGCCACGATGGCGTTCTCGTCCTGCACCACCAGTTTCAGCGCCGCGGCGACACTGCGCAGGAGGCGGTCACCGCTGCCGGGGCCGAGCCCGTCGGTGACCACCGAGAACCCGTCGAGGTCGAGGTGGAACACGGTGATGCCGGTGGCCGGATCGGCCAGCCGCAGCGCCTTCTCCAGGCGGGTGCTGAAGAACTGGCGGTTCGGCAGGCCGGTGAGCGCGTCGTGCAGCGCCTGGTGGCTCAACCGGCGCTGCAGCAGGTTGACGTCGGTGTCGTCGTCGACGATGGTGACGAACTGCTCGGCCTTGCCCGTCGCGTCCCGGATGACGCCGCCGGTCAGCGAAACCCACATCGTCTCGTCGTTCTCGGCGAGCATCCGGCGGCCGATGCGCAGCCGCGCGATCTTGCCTTCGAGCAGTTCGCGGTAGGCCTGGCGCAGGCCGTCGGCGTCCTCGGGGTGGATCAGGTCGAACAGGCTGACGCCGACGATGTCGGCGGGCGCGCGGTTGAGCGTCTTGCCGAGCGCCGCGTTGATCCGCACCAGCCCGCCGTCCAGGTCGGTGACCGCGACGCCACTGGCCGAGCCGACGAAGATCTCCTCGAACTGCGCCTGGGTCATCAGTTGCCGGCGGCGGGCTTCGCGCTCGACGTCGAGCAAGGTGCGGTTGAGTTCTTTCTGCTGCTGCTGGAACATTTCGCGCTGCGCCTCGCTGTATCCGGTGGTCAGTGCGCCGAGTGCGAGCACCACGCGATCCGCGGGCTGGTCACGGGCCAGCGCTTTGCCGAGCACTTCCAGCGTCCGCCGCAGGCTGTCCGGCCCGACGCAGCGCAGTTCGACCAGCCGGGCACCCACCCGCGTCGCACCCGACGGCTCGAACGGCCTGCCGCGGATCACGTCGATCACCTGATCCACCAATTCACGCAGGTGCTCTTCGAGTTCCTTATGGGTGTACGGGAGATAAGCCGTCGCGCCGATCAGGTACGCCCATTTGCGCGCCAATGTCGCCCGGCGCTGAGCGGACGGCGCACCGCCGGGGTTCGAAGACACGTCTTCCTGCGGATTCGGGACGGTCACAACTACGGACACTCCGTGGTCTTGGCGAGCGGACAATTCCGTCGAGCCGAAATGATCCTCAAGGATTCTCTACCGCGGACGGCGCAGCGGCGGTCAGCCAATCGGGTGGTAACCCTCCGGCGCCACTCCGGCCTGCCCGACCAGCCACGAACGGGTGGCGTCACGATACGCCGACGCGTTGCGGTGCAGCGCCAGGGAATGCCCCGCTTCCGGCAGTACATAGGTGGACAGTTTCGCCGCCGGACCGTAGTACGGGGCTTCTTGGGCGTGGAGTTTTTCCGCGGTGGAACAGTCCCGGAGTGCGAGCACACCGCAGAAAAGCACATCTTTTGCACCGACGGCCTGAAAGACAGGCACATCGATGGCTTTTGTGACCGGAAGCACGATGCCGAATACCGCCACGGTGCCCATCCCGGGCACGGAAACCTGGTCCTTCGTCGCTTCGTCGGCGGCGATGACAGCCGGATCCGCATTAGGCTGGTGGTAGAAAAGCCACGACCGCGAACCGGGCCTGGTGGTGAAATACAGCAGGTCACTGCCGAGGAACTGGGGTTGGGCAAAAGCCGGTAGCAAGCCGAAAGCCACCCCGAGCGCGAGCACCGGAACGGCGGGCAAATGGGTTATGCCACTCAGGATCACCGCGTCCACGTCGTGATAGGTGGCGGCTTCGGCGGCCACCACCCCGGAACCGACCGAGTGCCCGACGAGCACGACCTTGCCGAAGGCGTGCCCGCCGACGCTCCCGGCACGCAGGTGCCCGACCACCTCGTGCACCGCCTTGGCCGCGATAGGCAGCAGCAGTTGCAGGCTCACCGGCTTGCCGCTCAGGCCCGCGCCCAGCTGGTCCATCGCGAAGGTGGCGTACCCGTGCGCGGCCATGTCCCGCTGGTACGAATACCTTTCCGGGGCATGGGGAAGATCCCAGTACGCGCTGTTGTAGGTGCCGCCGTGCACCAGCAGTTGCACCGCGTCCGGCGTCGTACCCGCGGGCAGGCAGAATCGGCCGTGCACGGTCGTCGGCCCGCTGGGGCCGCTGACCGGGAGATCGGTGTCCGTGCAGTCGACCGCTGCCACGGCCGAAGCCGGTGCCGAGGCGATGATCGTGCTGCCGAGCAAGGCGCAGCAGGAGAGCAGTGCGGCGGTCAGCTTGGCCGGCGTTCTCACGGGTTTACCTCCGGAGGGATTCGCTGAGGAGCACAGAGGGTACACCCGGTAGTCGTTCGCTCACCCTGCGGTGTGACTCCGCCGGGTCACGCGCATCGGCAGCCGATTCGGCTGCATGGTGGCTTTGATCTTGGCGTGCACCGGTTTTCCCGGTACCGGCACCAGCCGCCAGCGAGCACCGATGGTGACCGCCGCGATGGCGATTTCGGTGGGCGCGAAGAAGTGGCCGGGGCACAACCGGGCACCGGCGCCGAACGGGAGGTACGCGCCGCGCGGCAGCGCCGCGCTCCGTTCCGGCGTCCAGCGGCCGGGGTCGAATCGGCCGGGATCGGGGAAATACCGCGGATCCTGGTGCAGGGTGTGCTGACTGACCGCGACCTCGGCACCGGCCGGGATCCGCACCCCGCCGAGTTCGGTGTCCTCGCGAGCGCGGCGCATCAGGATCAGCGGCGAGGTCCGGCGCAGGATCTCGTGGATGATCCGGTGGGTGTAGTCGAGCGCGGGCAGATCCTCGAAACGCACCGGGCGGTCGCCGAGCACCTCGTCGATCTCGGCGTGGAACCGGCGTTCCACCTCCGGGTGCTGCCCGAGTTCGTGGAAGAACCAGGCCAGCGCCACCGCGGTGGTCTCCGCGCCGGTGGTGAGAATGGTGATGACCTCGTCGCGCACCTGCTCATCGCTCATGCCGTCGCCGGTGTCCTCGTCGCGGGCGAGCAACATCATCGAGAGAAGGTCACCGTTGTCCGTGGCCGAAGAACGCGCGGTCACCACGGCTTCGGTGATCACGCGGCGCAGGCGCACGGCCGCGGCGTCGAACCGCCGGTTCGCCGGGATCGGCAGTTTTTCCACCAGCTTCGGGGAAAACGCGCGGAGCAGCACGTACTTGAGCATGATCGGGATCGAGCGCTGGATCTCGGCGAGCACGTCTCCGCCGAGTTCGGCGGAGAACAGCGTGCGGCCGGAGACGGTCAGCGCGAGGTCCTGCATCTGCTCGTCGAAGGCGATGATCCGGCCCGGCTGCCAGGAATCCGCGAGTTCGGCGGCCAGCCCGGTGATCGTCTGCTCGGCGTAGCCCGCGACGCGGTCCCGGTGGAAGGCCGGTTGCACGAGCCGGCGCTGCCGCCGGTTGAGTTCACCGTTGGACGTGGCGAGCCCGTCGCCGAACAGCGGGCGCATCTTGTCGAAGACGATGCCCTTGTCGAACTTCCCGCCGTCGGTGACCAGCAGCTGCCAGGCCAGTTCCGGGGTGGTGACCAGGTGGACGGGCAGCGGGCCGAGGTACAGGCGCACCACGTCACCGCGGCCGCGCACCGCGTCGAACAAGCCGAGTGGGTCGCGAAGCAGCGGCACGGTGTGCCCGAGCAAGGGCCACCGGCCGGGTGCGATGTGCGGTTCCGCGGGCACCGTTGTCCTGTCTTCCGGTCGCGAGGCAGCCACAGTAGGGCGCGCACAGCGCACGCGGCCACCACATGCACACGAACGGCGGAACGCCGGTTGCTCCACGGCATGGGGCTACACTCCCGCGCCTTGAGAAGATTCCGCACAACCGACGGGAGTCGCGTGATTCCGGAATTGAGCTGGGTGCCACCCGAGGTCGACGTCACCGTGCCGAACCCGGCGCGGGTGTACGACTACTGGCTGGACGGCGACCACCACTTCCCCGCCGACCGTGAACTGGGCGAACAGATCCTGAAGATCATGCCGGGGGTGCGGGACGCGGCCCGGCTCAACCGCGCCTTCCTGCGGCGGGCGGCCACGTTCATGGTGGAGTCGGGGGTGAAGCAGTTCCTCGACATCGGTTCCGGCATCCCGACCGTGGGCAACCTGCACGAGATCGTGCAGCAGCTCGACCCGGAGTGCCGCGTGGTCTACGTCGACCGCGAGCCGATCGCGGTGGCGCACAGCCAGTTGCTGCTCAAGGACAACGACCGGTGCGTGGCGATGCAGGCGGACCTTCGTGACGTCGACGGCATCCTGGACTCGCCGAAAACCAAGGAACTACTCGACTTCGAGCAGCCAGTCGGCCTCTTCATGTTGCTGCTGCTGCACTTCGTGCCGGACTCGTGGGGTCCGGTCGGCCTTCTGGCCAGGTACCGCGCGCGGCTGGCGCCCGGCAGTTTCCTCGCGGTGTCCCACGTCGCGGCCGACGCCGGTTCGGCGGGGCTGGACAAGGCGATCGAGGCCTACCAGAGCACGCAGAACAACCCCATCCCGCGAACGCACGACGAGGTCATGCGGTTCTTCGACGGCTTCGAAATGGTCGAGCCGGGGCTCGTGGGCTGCGCCATGTGGAACCCGCAGGGCGTGGGCGACATGTCCGAAGACCCGTCGATCAACCTGCTGCCCTACGCGGGGGTCGGCCGGCTGCTTTGATTTTCGAAGCAGCCGGCGTAGGCTCGCGGCATGAGTTCCGCACTGGTTCCGTTGCTGCGCGCCCAGGACGAGTCCGGCCTGGGCGCGCTACTGGCCGACGACGTCCGTTTTCACTCGCCGGTCGCCGACTACTCGGGCCGGGCGGACGTCGCGCACCTCTTCGGCCTGATCGCCGGGGTGCTCCAGGACATTTCGCCGGTCCGTGAGGTGACCGACGGTTCGCACGTCACCACCTTCATCGAGACCACCTTCGCCGACGGGCACCTGCAAGGCGTCCTGGATCAGCGATATGACAACGAAAACCGCCTCACCGAGGCGACCCTGCTGCTGCGCCCGCTCGGCGTCCTGCACCAGGCCATCGCCAAGATGGCCGACGCCCTGCAGGCCGCTCCCCTGCCCAGCGCGCGCTGATATGCCGCGCACGCCCGAACCCGGCAGCCCCGTCCGCGGCTCGACCACCGGGCGGCCGATCATGGCCGCGCTGGACCTGCTCGGCCGGCGGTGGGCGCTGCGGGTGATCTGGGAACTGCACCAAGGCACCGCGGGGTTCCGCAAACTGCAACGCCGGTGCGAGCGGATGTCTTCGAGCGTCCTCACCACCCGGCTCACCGAACTGACCGAGGCCCGCCTGGTGGAACTCACCGACGACGGCTACCGCCTCACCCCGCTCGGCACCGAACTGGTCGCCGCCCTGCTCCCGCTGGAATCGTGGAGCAACACCTGGGCCACCACGCACCCCTGACGCGCGTCAGTCCTTCACCACGGCGAAGAGCACGCCGAGCAGCAGCAGGATGCCGCCGCCCCAGAACATCACGTCGTTCCCGACGTTGAACTGCTCGATCAGCATCGCGTCGTCGGTGACGAATCCGGCGAACAGGCTGACCAGCCCGGCGCCGATGGCGCAGCCCGCGACGATGCGGTCCGCGTTGAACTGGTGATCCACCTCGTGTGCCACGAAATCCCCCTGAGCCGTGCGAAAACACTTCACCGCCAGTCTAGCCACGCCCCGTATTGACAAATCAAACTGTCCAATGGACGATCGTGGCCATGAGCGGCGGCATCAACTACCTGGAAGACCCCGACCGGGTGCTCACCGCGCTGCCCCCGTTGCGGCGTCAACTGCTCGCCTTGCTGCGCGAACCCGCGTCCGCGACGCAGTTGGCCGCCCGGCTGGACCTGCCTCGGCAGCGGGTGAACTACCACCTGCGCGCCCTGGAGACAGCCGGGCTGATCGAAGTGGTCGAACTGCGGCAACGCCGGGGGTGCGTCGAGCGGATCCTGCGGGTGAAGCCGGGTGCGCTGGTGGTCGATCCGGCCGTGATGCGCGAGGGGGACACCGATCCGGCCTCCTCGCACGACCAGTACGCCGCCGAGCACCTGGTCGAGGTCGCCGCGGCCACCGTCCGCGATGTGGCCCGCATGCAGGGAAAAGCCGCGGAGAGCGGCAAGAAGCTGCTCACCTTCACCATCGAGGCCGACGTCCGGTTCGCCCGGCCCGCCGCGGCGCGGGAATTCACCGACGAACTGACCGAAGCCATCACCGAACTGGTCGCCCGCTACGAGGACGCGGACGGGCGGCCGTACCGAATCGTCGTGGGCGGGCATCCCCGGCCAGTGAAAGGAGATCAACCGTGAGCGAAGGATCCGACCTGGAGATCTACGTTCCCGTCACCGTCGAAACCGCCTGGCGCGCCCTGCGCGACAAGGAGGCCGTGCTCCAGTGGCACGGCTGGCAGGCGGACGACCTGGCCCGTGAAGTCGACGAGATCTTCTTCGGCGACGTGGTCGAAGACGACGAGAACCACGTCCTGACCGCGAACGGCGGTGACCGGTTCAGCGTCACCGCCGACGGCGACGGCGCCCGGATCCGGCTGACGCGGGCGCCGCTGACCGGGAACGCCGAGTGGGACGTCTACTACGACGACATCACCGAAGGCTGGATCTCCTTCCTCCAGCAGCTCCGTTACGTGCTCACCCGGGGTGTCACCACGGCCCGGCGCACGCACTTCCTCCACGCCGGGAAGCACCACTTCGACGAAGTCGCGCGCTCGCTCGGCATCGGCGAGCTCGCCGGACTCGCGCCGGACAGCCCGTACGAAGCCGAAATCGCGGGTGAACGGGTGCACGGCCGGGTGTGGTTCCGGTCAGCGAACCAGCTCGGGCTGACCGTCGCCGAATGGGGCGAGGGCCTGCTCGTCTTCGGCGGCCCCACCCCGCCGGCCGAACGCGGCACGACCATGGCCATCGTCTCCACCTACGGCCTGAGCGACGCCGACTTCGACGCGCTCGGCGCGCGCTGGCGGGAACGCTGGCCGACGGACTCGGTCACCCCGGCTCACTGATAGCCGATCGGCAGGCCCGCGTAGTTTTCGGCGAGTTCGGTGGCCGCCGCTTCGGCGGTCACCGTGCGCCGCAGCTGCGAGAGCTGCAACTGCGCGTCGAAGTCGTCGCCGTGGCGGTGCAGCATGGTGGTCATCCACCAGGAAAAGTGCGTGCAGCGCCAAACCCTGCGCAACGCTGTGTCCGAATAGGACTCGGCGAGCTCGGTGGAGCCACCGGAGAGCCAGGCGGTCAGTGCCCGCGCCAGCAGCGCGACGTCGGCGACCGCGAGGTTCAGGCCCTTCGCGCCGGTCGGCGGCACGATGTGCGCGGCGTCCCCGGCCAGGAAGAGCCTGCCGTGCCGCATCGGCGTGGTGACGAAGCTGCGCATCGGCAGCACGCTCTTTTCGGTGATGCGGCCGGTTTCCAGGCGCCAGCCGGGTTCTCCGGCTTCGAGCCGGGTGGTCAGCGCCGTCCAGATGCGGTCGTCGCTCCACTCGTCGATGTCCTCGTCCGGGCGCACCTGGAGGTAGAACCGGCTCACCTGCGGGGAACGCATGCTGTGCATGGCGAAACCGTCGGGGTGCCAGGCGTAGATCAGCTCGTCGGTGGAGGGCGCGACCTCGGCCAGCACGCCGAGCCAGGCGAACGGGTATTCGCGCTCCCAGGTGTCGCGGACCGCGTCCGGGATGGCGCCGCGGCTCGGGCCGTGGAACCCGTCGCAACCGGCGATCACCTCGGCCTCCAGCCGCTGCGGCCGCCCTTCACTGTCCACAAAGGTCACTGACGGCCGGTCCGTGCCGACGTCGTGCAGTTCGACTTCCGAGGCCTCGTAGAAGGCTTGGCCACCGGCTTCCTCACGGGCGCGCATCAGGTCCTTGGTGACCTCGGTCTGGCCGTACACCGAGACCGAGCGCCCGGCCAGCTTGACGAAGTCCAGGTGGTGGCGCTCCCCCGGCCACTGGAGGTAGATGCCGCGGTGCTCCATCGACTCGGCGGCCAGCCGCGTGCCGACCCCGGCCTGCTTGAGCAGGTCGACCGTGGACGCCTCCAGGATGCCCGCCCGGATGCGGGCCTGCACGTAGCTCGCGCTCTGCCGCTCGACCAGTACCGAGTCGATGCCTTCGAGGTGCAGCAGGTGGGCCAGCAGCAGGCCGGCCGGACCGGCGCCGATGATCGCTACCCGGGTTCGCGTCGCCATGCGCTGAAGAATGGGCGGGCCGGGTGGGCGGTCACCACCACATTCTCAGTCAATGAGAGGACATCACGCGGGAGACCCCGCGGGCGGCCGCGCGCAGGGCCGGGACCTGCATGCGGGCGTGGCGATCGTTCGGGACGATCACCGACAGGGCGGCGACCACCTGCTCCCCCGGCCCGCGCAGCGGCACCGCCACGCCCGCGGTCTCCTCGTCGATGAAGCCGGGACAGACCACGTACCCGTCGCGGCGGATGCCCGCGAGCAACCGCCGGAGCCGCACCGGATCGGTGACCGTGGCCGGGGTGTGCTCGGTCTGCGGCTTCAACGGCCCGGCGAGGACCTCCTCCTGCACCTCGGCCGGTGCGTGCGCGAGGAGCACCAGGCCCGAGGACGACACGTGCAGCGGCAGCCGCCCGGCCACCCGGGTGATGTTGAGCACCGCGCCCGGCGACGAAAGCCGTTCCACGAACAGCACTTCGCGGTCCTGTCGCACGCCGAGCTGGGTGTGGTGCCCGACCACCGCGTGCAGGTCCTCCATGAACGGCATCGCGGCCTCGCGCAACCCGAGGGTCGGCGAGGCCCGCGAAGCCAGTTCCCACAGCCGGACGCCGATGCGCACGCGGCGGTCGTCGTCGCGTTCGAGCCAGCCGTGCCTGCTCAGCTCGTCGATCAACCGGGAGGCGGTGGCCACGTGCAACCCCGCGCGCCGGGCCACGTCCGACACGCGGAGCGCGGGCGTCTCCGACCCGAAGGTTTCGACGATCCGCACCACCCTGGAGACCACGGACTCCCCGTGCGACGGCTTCACCCCCTGGACCTTAGTTCGGCACGGCGCCCACCTTGTCGACGATGCCCCGGTCGAGCACGGCGACGCCCTTGTGCCCGAGCAGGAGGTGGGTCTGCTCGTCGAACACCCAAGGCGTGCTCGCCCCCTTCCAGGTGATCCCGATGCCCGGACGGCCCGCCGCGTCCGTCGCCCCCTTGACCGCTTCCAGGCCCGGGGTCCGGGTGGCCGCTTCGAACAGCGCGGCCCGCGCGGCCGGTCGGAGGTGGTACTCGTTCAGCAGGCCCAGGATGTCCTTGCCGAGCGCGTTGACGTCCCCTGATTTGCCGCTGTGGTTGCGGTCGAGCCACTCGAGCATCCCCTCGGGCGTCTCCGGCACGTCCGAGTGGAACGCCGGCGCCGGTTCGCACGGATCGGACCGGCCCGGCAGGAGCTCCGTGCCCTTCACCACCGCCTGCTTCCCGTTCCGGCAGCCGGGGCTCGGGACCCCCGGTTCGCCGGGATTCCGGATCAGCCCGTCGTGGGTGCCGTCGGCGGAAAGCCAGACTTCACGCACGCCCGACGGCGTCTGGGTCTTGGTGTAGACGAACTGGTCCGGCTTGGGGTCCACCGCCGGTTCCCGGTTCGCCGCGGCGGCGGCCTCCCGCAGCACCACGACCGGATCGGCGTGGGCGGCGGGCTGGCTGACGTCCCCGGGGGCGAGCGCGAGCACCCCGGTGATCGCGGCGGCCAGCCCGACGGCGGTGGCGCCCGCCCAGACCAGACGCCGCGACCGGCGGGGGCGGTGCGTGGCGAAGGCGGCGGTCAGGCGGTCCCGGCCGGGAGCCAGGTCCTCGGGTGAAGCCAGTTCGGCGGGTCCGGCGAAGTCACGGACCGTCTGCAGGTCATCCATGGTTGCTGAGCTCCTCAAGAGTGCGAACTTCCGATCCGAGCGCGGCGCGGACCTTGCGCCGGGCGCGGTTGAGCCGCGAGCGGACCGTGCCGATCGGGATGGCGAGCGCCGCGGCGACCTCCTCGTAGGACAGGCCCTCCCACGCGATGAGCAGCAGCACGTCGCGGTCGCCGCCGGCGAGCGAGGTCAGCCCGGTGGCGACGGCCGCCGACGTGGCCTGCGCGGAGACCTTGGCCGCGACCCGGTCGGCGGGCCCGTCCACCTCCTCCGCCGGGCCGAGCGAGGCCCGCAGCCGGTACTCGCGCACCTCGTCCCGGCGGTGCTGCCCCACCACCCTGGTCGCGATGCCGTAGAGCCACGGACGCGCGTCGGGACGGTCCCGGTCGTACCGGTGCCGTTTGCCGAAGGCGGCCAGGAAGGTCTCGTTCAGCGCGTCCTCGGCGGCCTGGGCACCGACGCGGCGGGCCAGGTACCGCTGGATGTGCGCGGCGTGGCGGTCGTAGATCTCGGCGAAGCGGGCCGGTTCGGCCCACGATCGCTCGATCACGACCACGTCGTCTTCACAGCTCATACCGGCTATCCGCGAAACCGGCGGATCGAGTTCACGGGCCCAGCTCTAGCACACGATTAACCCGTCCGGGGGCGGGTAGCCGGGCGGGATGAGTGCCAAGCCGCCCGATCCCGAGCCCGATGCCACGGCCGATCTCGAGCCCGGCGGCGGCGTGCCGCCCGGCGCGACCCCGCCCGATTCCGGGCAGACCTCGGGCCTGTCCCACCCGCAGCCGATGCCGTCGAAGGCGGTGCCGGTGGCCACCCTGGTGGTGGTCGCGATCCTCACCCTGCTGGTCGCGGCCCTGATCTTCGCGCTGGCCTTCGGCTGGCTCGGGGTGTGAGGCGTCGTGCAGACCTTCCTGCCGCTGCCCGGCTTCATCGAATCCGCGCGCACGCTGGACCGCAAGCGGCTGGGCAAGCAACGCGTGGAGGTGCTGCAGGTCCTGCGTGCGCTGACGGTGCCGAACTACGGGTGGCGCCATCACCCCGCCGTCGCGATGTGGGCCGGGTACGAGGAAGCGCTGGTCCGGTACGGCCTCGACGTGTGCTCGACGTGGTCCGACTCCGGGGCGGCCGACACCTGCGCGGTGAAGCTGGTCGCCGAAGTGGACGTACCCGAGGTGCGCACGCAGGCCGAACTCGAAGCCGCGGGTGAATTGCCGCCGTGGCTGGGTTCGCCGGATTTCCACCGCAGTCACCAATCGGCCCTCGTGCGCAAGGATCCGGCGCACTACCGCACGTGGTTTCCTGACGTGCCCGACGATCTGCCCTACGTGTGGCCTGCCTCCGACCGGCCACGACGGCAATTCACCGGTACAGCGCCCGGTTCAGACCGCGGATGAGTCCGTTGTAGACACTCCCGCCGACGCGCCGGTTCCGCGCCAGCGCGGCGCGGGCGGCGTTGGCCCCCGGTCCGCCGTGCACCGCGCCACCGGGGTGGGCCGACGCACCGGCGAGGTACAGCCGGTCGACCGGCGTGTCCGCCCGGCCCAGGCCCGGCACCGGGCGCAGGAACAGCTGCTGGTGCACCGCGGCCGTGCCCGCGTTCGTCGAACCCTCCACCAGGCTGGGATTCGCGCGTTCGAGCTCGGCGGGCCCCTGGACGTAGCGTCCGCGGATGGCCGAGCGGAAGCCCGGCGCGTGCCGCTCCACCACCGCCTCCATCCGGTCGGCGAAGCGCCGCAGCTCGTCGGCGTCCCACGACCGGCCCCTCGGCACGTGGGTGTAGGCCCAGGCCGTCTCGGTGCCGGCCGGCGAGCGCGTCGCGTCGGTCGTGGTCATCTGGCCGAGCAGGAGGAACGGGTGCTCCGGCACGCGGCCGACGGCGAGGTCGGCGCTGTAGTCGGCGAGCCCGGTCAGGTCGGCGCCCAGGTGCACGGTACCCGCGCCCCGGACGTCTTCGGCGGACCACGGGATCGGCTTCGACAGCGCCCAGTCCACTTTGAACGTGGCGTCGTCCCAGACGAAGTTCTCCAGGTCACCGAGCAGCCGGGCGGGCAGGACATCGGGGTCGAGCAGCTTGCCGTAGAGAACCGGGGCGGGCACGGTCGCGAGCACCGCCCGCCGGGCTTTCGTGGTCTGCCCGGTGGCATCGACCACGCCCTGGGCGGCTCCGCCGGAGGTGAGCACCCGCGTGACCGGCCGGTCGCAGACGACCTGCCCACCGCGTGCTTCCAGCCGCCGGACCAGCGCGGCGGTCAGGCTGCCCGCACCGCCTTCGGGCACCGGGAAGCCCAGGTCCTGGCCCAGCATGCCGAGCAGCCAGCCGAAGATCGCGCTGCCCGCCTGGCCGGGACCGAGATCGGTGTGCAGGGCGTTGCCCGCCAGCAGCAGTCGCCCGCCTTCGCCCTGGAACCGCCGGGCGCCGTAGGTCCGCACGGGCATGGTCGCGAGCCTGCCGAACCGCAGCAGATCGGCCAGGCCCATGCGCGCGGCCAGCTTCAGGCCGGTGCGGACGGGCGGGAAGGGCGTGAACAAGGCGGCGAGCAGGTGATCGCGGATCTCGCGGAAGTTCTCGTACTCGCTGCGCCAAGCGTCACCGTCGGCTTCGGCGAAGGTGGCGACCGAGGCGGCGGTCTTGTCGATGTCCCGTGAGAGCAGCACGGACCGGTCGTCCGGCAGCACGTGGGCCAGCACTTCGGGCGCGTGCCGCCAGCGGATGTCCAGGTCCAGCGCGGAAAGCACCGGGGAGGCCGAGCCGAGCGGGTAGAAGGCGCTGAACAGGTCGTGCCGGAAGCCCGGCTCGATCACTTCGGCCGTGCGGACCGCGCCACCGGGTTCGGCGGCCGCCTCCAGCACCACCACCTCCCAGCCCGCGTCGGCCAGCAGGTTCGCCGCCACCAGGCCGTTCGGGCCCGCTCCGATCACCACCGCGTCCGCCGTCATACCCGCAGGCCTACCCGGCGCCGTCGTCCACCAATCGTGTTTCCGCTCGGCGCGCACGGGAATCCGGCCGCCATGCGGATCGTGGTGACGGGAGCCAGTGGCAACGTCGGGACAGCGCTGCTTCGCACGCTCGACGGCGAAGAGGTGGTCGGCCTGGCGCGCCGGCCACCGGCGAATCCCCTGGTGCGCTGGGTCGCCGCGGATCTGGGGACCACTTCGGCGCCGGTGTTGCAGGAGGTCTTCGCGGACGCCGACGCCGTGGTGCACCTGGCCTGGGCCATCTCCCCCGCCGCCGACGACCCGCCGATGACGCGGACGAACGAGATCGGCACGAAGGCGGTGCTCGACGCGGTCGCCGCGACCGGCGTGCCGCGCCTGGTCGTCGCCTCGTCGATCGCGGCCTACCAGCCCGCGCCGAGGTGGACCCCGATCGGCGAAGACTGGGCGATCGGCGGGATCGCCGCCAGCGCCTACAGCCAGAGCAAGGTCCGGCTCGAACGGCAGCTCGACGAGTTCGCGGCGGCGAACCCGAGCGTGGCGCTGGCCCGCCTGCGTCCGTGCGGAATCGCGCAGCGGGAGGCGGCGGGTGAGTTCGCGCGCTGGTTGTTCAGCCCGTTGCTGCCGCTCGGGATGCTCGGCCGGGTGCCGCTGCCGTTGTGGTCCGGCTTGCGCCTGCAACTGGTGCACGCCGACGACGTGGCCGAAGCGATCCGCCTGATCCTCGCCGGGGAGGCCACCGGCGCGTTCAACCTGGCCTCCCCCGAAGTGCTCGACGGCCCCCGGCTCGCCGAACTGATCGGCGGTCTCCGGGTGCCCGTGCCCCGTTCCGTGCTGGCACAGGCCGCGCGCCTGTCCTGGCTCGGCGGGCTCCAGCCGCTGCACCCCGGCTGGCTGGCACTGGCCGACCAGGCCCCGCTCGCCGACATTTCCCGTGCCAGGGACGTGCTCGCGTGGGAACCGCGCCACAGTTCCGCCGAGACGCTGCGCGAACTCCTCGACGGCTGGGCGGAGCGAGCCGGGAACGCGAACCCGCCGCTGGCGCCGCCACCGAGCGGGATGCGCTCCCGGCTGGCCGAACTGCGGCTCGGCCGCCCCATCCGGCAGGGTTAGTGGGCTTTGGCCCGTCCCACCGCGAGGTCGGCCAGGCGGGACAGGGCCTCGGTGTTGCGGAAGCGGAGCAGGAACGCCTGCACGGCGTCGGGCATCAACCGGCCGGGGCCGGACATGGCGCCTTCCTCCATCACCACCCGCGTCGAGGAGTCCGACAGCGGCTCGAGCGAGATGCGCACCCGGGCCGTGCCGAGCAGCCAGAGCTTCGCCTCGAGGTCGATCAGGCGGTCCGGGACGCTTTCGCGGACCACGGTGGTGTCGCTGATGTGCACCGGCCAGGCGCCGACCGAGTGGTGGATCCGGGTGCCCGGCGCGGGCCAGCCGGGGTCGACGTCGCGGATGTGGGCGTTGCCGACCACCCAGGAGGAGTAGGACCAGCCGTCGGCGAGCACCGCGTAGACGCCGGGCGCGGCGACCGGTACCTCCAGGCTGACTTGGGACTTGAGGCTCGTCATATCGGGTGGTTACCCAGCCGGGCGTCACCAACGCGTGTGAACCGCCCGTACGGGGGAATGCCCGGCTTCGTCAGCGAAATCCTCTCGAGAGGAGTTCCCATGTCCCGCCCGCACCAGCACCCCGAAACCGGCGCCGTGAGCGCCCGGCGCACCCCGTTGCAGCTGGTTTCGATGATTTACGGCGTGGTGTTCCTCCTGGTCGGCGTGCTCGGCTTCATCCCGGGGGTGACCACCGGGTACGACACGCTCACCTTCGCCGGGCACGAGTCTTCGGCACTGCTGCTCGGCGTGTTCGCCGTGTCGATCCTGCACAACCTCGTGCACCTGCTCTTCGGCGTCGCCGGACTGGCGATGGCGCGCACCCCGTCCGGGGCCCGCGCCTTCCTCATCGGCGGCGGTGTGGTCTACCTGGTGCTGTGGCTCTACGGCCTGCTCATCGACCACGGCTCCGCGGCGAACTTCGTCCCGGTGAACGCCGCGGACAACTGGCTGCACCTGGGCCTCGCGGTCACCATGATCGCCTTCGGCGTGGCTCTGGGCCGGGGCCTGCGCCGCACCTGAGGTAGTGATGTCACGAATGTGGCTTTCGGGACCGATTACGTCTCGAAAGCCACATTCATGACAGGCGTCCCTAGCTCGGGACCACGTTCCGGTTGTTCGCGGTCAGCTGGTGCGGTTCGGTGTCCGGCTGGTCGATGCCGAAGCTGATGATCCGCTCGGGGTGGATGCGGATGACCGAGCCGTCGAGGTGACCGTCCGGTTCGATGCCGGTCACGGCCTCCGCGCGGCCGCGGATCTCCAGGCACCGCACACGCGGCGGGTCGAGCGAGGGCCGGTCGTCCACGACGATGGCGACCCGGCCGTTTTCCGCGATGTTCCGGAACTTCCGGCTCTTCGCCAGGTTGAAGCCCCGGACCTCGATGGTCCCCCGCTCGGCGTCGTAGTGGTAACCGACCGGGCTGACCTGCAGCGCGCCGCCGGGCTGCACGGTGGCCATCCGGCCGAGGTCGTGTTCGGATAGGAAGGCGAGTTCCGCCTCGGTGAAGGACATGCCCCCAGTGCACAACTTGAACCTAGGTTGAGGTCAACCGGCACCGAGGCAGACGAACGGGCGGCGCATCGGGTCGACCGCGATGGCGTCGGCGAGGGCGACCGCCGGGCTGGCGCCGCCTGCCAGTGCGCGGTGGTAGTCGTCCATGGCCGCCGCCGAGGACTGGTCGCCGACCTTGCTCAGCGGCGCGATCACCGTCTGGGACCCGCTGGCCAGTAGCGCGCTCGCGAAGCCGAGAGCCTCGTCGCCAGGGCGGATGCGGTTGAGCGCCAGCTCGCAGGCGGCCAGCACCACCTGTCGCGGCGGGCGGCGCAACCCGGCCATTTCGTGCGCGAACATCGCGCCGTCGGCCAGTTCCAGCCGGGAGAACAACGCGTTCTCCGGCTCGTGCGCACCGTGCGCGGCGATGTGCGCCAGTTTCGCGCCGTCCACCGCGGGGAGCACGGCGGTGGCCGTCGCGCCCTGGCCGGACAACTGCTTCGACGCGCGGTAGTGCGTGGCCAGCTTGTCGATCTCCGCTCGCGCGGCGGGCAGTCCTGGACCGCGCACCAGCACGATCTTGCGCGCGCGATCGTTCCTGGCCAGTTCGGCGGACAGCCACGCGGTGGCCGACGGCGCCACCACGGTCGGCCGGTAGTGCAGGCTCGGCAGCACGCCCCACGGCACGGCGTACAGCCCGCCGGTCGGCACGATCACCAGGTCGCGGTCGCCGGTCACCTCGAGCAGCGGGCGCACCAGCTGCGCGTCGAGACGCTCGGCCTGCCGCCGCGCGGAGGTCATGATCACCTCGACCAGCGGCTGCGGGGTGTGGTCGGGCGCCACCGCGTTCAGGTCGACGTTCAGCATGCGCGCGCTTTCCGACGCCTGCTTCGCCGAACCCAGGCGGACGATCCGGGCCCCACCGTCGAGCACGACCACCGCGACCAGCTCGTCGGCCGAGGCGGCGAAGCTGACCAGCGCCCGGTTCTTCAGGCGTGCCGCCACTTCGTCCAATTTGGCCACGGGACGGGCTTTGCCCCACTGCCCGGCGTGCCAGCCCATCCGGTGCGCCTCACGCAGCAGTTCCGCCCGGCGCGCCCGGGCGGCGGCGGTCGGGTGCCCGTCGTGCAGCGCCTGGTGGATCGACTGGGTCAGGCCGCGGATCTCCGCGAGGCACTCGGCCAGTTCGGGGTCGTCGGCCTGGGCGAGCGGCTCGTACCGGTAGGTCTGCGCCCGCGTGCGCTCCAGCCAGTCGAACAGCCGCCGCGGGTGCTCGCCGCCGAGCACCAGGCGCACGGCCAGCTCACCCAGCTCACGACCGTGCAAAGCGGTGCCGGACAGCAGTTCCAGCCCGCCCATGCGGTCGCGGACGCGGTCGAGTTCGGCCAGCCCGGCCCGGATCTCGCCGAGTGCGGCACCCCGGTCGTCGTGCGCGACGGCGAGTTCGGCCCGGCACAGCCGGCGCAGCATGCGGTGGTCGGTCGGGGTCAGCTGACCCGGCCGCGGCACCTCCGCCAGCAGCTTGCTCGCGCGCCGGAGGTTGCCGCGCCGGATCTCCAGGCGCACGGTGAGCATCTTGGCGACCGTGGCCTGTTCGGCGAGCCGCGGCACCGACATGGCCCGCGCGTGCCGCAGCGCGCGGGCGGGCAGCGCGGCCGGGATTTCCCCGGTGCGCAAGGCATCCGCGGTGTCGGCGCGCAGGCCGACGATGGTCGCGTTGGCGACACAGGTCCGGCAGCCCCATTTGCGCATCCGCTGCCGGGCGGATTCCGCGAGGCCGCGGGCGAGGTCGAGATCGCCGGACATCAACGCCGCCTCCGCGCGGAACAGCTCGGCTTGCCCCAGTTCCCTGGTATTGCCCTGTTCTTGCCGAAGTTGCGGGAGCACCTCGTCGAGATGCCTGCCCGCCTCGTCGGACAGCCCGGCGGTGAGCAGCGCCTGTGCCTGTTCGTGCCGCAGCAGTGGCGGAACCTCCACCTCCAGCGCGCGGTACGAACGTTCGCTTTCTTCGTAACAGCGGAGTGCGGCGGGCACGTTGCCGACGCGCAGTTCCAGGGTGCCGAGATGGCGGCGGACTTCGGCGGCCGATACCCGCAGCTCGTACTTCTCCGCCAGCTTGATCCCGCGGTTCAGGTCCTCACGGGCCCGCTTCACCCGGCCGAGGCGGATGTAGGCCAGCCCGCGGGTGGCGAGCGTGTTCAGCAGGGATTCGACCACCGGCACCGGATCCGGGGCGACAGCAAGGCTTTCCTCCCGATAGCCGAGGGCCGCGTCGAAGCAGGCGATGCTCTCTTCGTTGCGCCCGCCGCCCATCAGCAGCAGGCCGCGGTTGTGGTTGACGGGCGCGATCAACTCCGCACGCACCGCCGGATCATCGAACCGCTCGATCACCCCGAGCACGTCGTCGAGCCGGGCCAGGCCGTTGGTGAGCCCGACCGTCTCCGCCTCGGAGAAGGCGAGCGTGGTGAGCAGGCGGATCCGGCTGCGCAGCCAGTCGTCCTGGTGTTCGGCCGGGACCGGGTGGATCGAATCGAGCAGGCGGATGCCCCGGCGCAGCAGGCGCGTGGCCTCGTGCTGGCGCTGGGCGCAGGACGCATCCACCCCGCTCCGCTGGAGTTCCCAAGCCCGGCGAATCACTTCGGTCGGGCGCTGCTCGATTACCGACACCCCTCTATGACAACACAGAACGTAGCCAAGAAGTCAGCCCGCCCAGCCGGATGGCGGCGGGCGGGCTGAAGATCACCCCGTGATCAGCGCGAGGGCTCAGCTCACGGCGTGGGCGGCGGCGACTGCGGGCAGCCGCCCGCACAGTCGGTGCCGACCTCGTGGGTGTGGCCTTCGTGCGTGTCCTCGGGCTTCTCGACGGGCTTTTCCTTGACCGGGCTGGACTCGGTAGTGGTCATCGCGATCTCCTCCCCTGATGATCTTCGTTACACCAACCGGGCGACGCAGACCAGGCCGGAAGAGCGGGCCGGTAGCTCTGAGTCCCCCATTCGCCGGTTCCCTCAAACCGCGAACGGCCTAATGATGGCACAACGGACCAGTGATCGGGAAAATTTTCCACAGACTGTCACCGCAACCCGGCTCCACCTGCACGGATACCGCCATCCGGTCTACCGCCCAGTGGCACCCCGGCGGGGTCCGCATCCCCGCCACGGTTGGCCCATCGTCCACAAGCGACGTTCGCCGCCAGAAGGCTCACCGTGTTCAGGCGTGGCGTTCACTGTCCAGTGCGGCCATCATCGGCTCGGCGTACCGGCTGCCCGCCGCCGCGCCCGCCGGGACAGCGGCCTCGATCGCCGAGAGATCCGCCTGGGACAGTTCCAAATCCGCCGCGCCGAGCGACTCGGCGAGCCTGGTCCGCGTACGCGCGCCGATCAGCGGCACGACATCCTTGCCCTGCGAAGCAACCCAGGCGATCGCGACCTGCGCGACGGTGACCTCCCTGGCCTGCGCGACCTTGCGCAGCGCCTCGACCAGTTCGAGGTTGCGCTCCAGGTTTTCCCCCTGGAAACGCGGGTTCGAGCCGCGGAAGTCGGCCGCGGTCAGTTCGCGGTCCGGTCGCCAGTGCCCGCTCAGCAGGCCGCGCGACAGCACCCCGTACGCGGTGACGCCGACGCCGAGTTCTCGCGCGACCGGCAGGATTTCCGCTTCGATACCACGGGAAAGCAGCGAATATTCGATTTGCAGATCGGTGATCGGGTGTACGGCCGCGGCCCGCCGCAGGGTCTCGGCACCGACCTCGGACAGCCCGACGTGCCGGACGTGGCCCGCCTCGACGAGTTCGGCGATGGCACCGACGGTGTCCTCGATCGGCACGGCCGGATCGAGCCGGGCGGGCCGGTAGATGTCGAGGTGATCGGTGCCGAGCCGCCGCAGGCTGTACGCGGCGAAGGTCTTCACCGCCGCCGGGCGGCCGTCGAACCCCGCCCAGGCACCGTCCGGGTCGCGCAGCGCGCCGAACTTCACGCTGATCGTGGCGGCTTCGCGAGCCCGGCCGCGCAGCGCGTCCCGGAGCAGGAGTTCGTTGTGCCCCATGCCGTAGAAGTCGCCGGTGTCGAGCAGGGTGACGCCGGCGTCGAGCGCGGCACGCACGGTGGCGATCGATTCCGCCTCGTCGGCCGGACCGTACAAATCGGACATTCCCATCATGCCGAGCCCGAAGGCCGAAACCTCGGCCTGGCCCAGTGCGCGGGTCCGCATCGGTGTTACCTCCAGGATGTTTCCGTTGCTAACTCCACCACGCTAACACCGATACCGGACAAACGCTACCAAGGAGTTGTTATCATCGGAAACATGACGGTCGACCAGGCACTTCCCACTCGGGACCGCATCCTGCGCGCGGCGGCGGAGCTGCTGCAGGAGGGCGGTCGTGACGCGGTCTCCACCCGGGCGGTGAGCGCGGCGGCCGGGGTCCAGGCGCCCGCGCTCTACCGGCTGTTCGGCGACAAGGACGGCCTGCTCGACGCGGTGGCCTCCTACGGTTTCGAGGAGTACCTGGGCCAGAAGCACGACCTCGGCGCGACCGGCGACCCGGTCGGCGACCTGCGCCGCGGCTGGGACCTGCACATCCAGTTCGGCCTGACGCGGCCGGCGTTCTACGCGCTGATGTACGGCGAGGCGCGCCCGGGCGGCCCCTCCCCCGCCGCTAAGGAGGCCGCCGCGATCCTGCACGGCATCATCTCGCGGATCGCCGAAGCCGGGCAGCTGACGATGAGCGTGGAGCGCGCCGCGGAGCTGACGCACTCGACCGGCGTCGGCGTGGTGCTCTCGCTGATCGCCCTGCCCCCGGCCGAGCGCGACCTCGAAATCTCCGCCGTGGCACGGGAAATGGTGGTGCGCACGATCACCACCGACCAGCCAGCGCCCGGTGCGGACTTGGCGACCAGGGCCGTGTCCCTGCGTGCCGCGTTGACCGGCGACCTGCCGTTCAGCCCGGCGGAACGGGCCCTGCTCAGCGAGTGGCTGGACCGCCTCGCCGACGGCTGAGCGCGCGCAACCACGGCAGCCAGCGCGGGTCCGGCCCCTGACCCGGGTTCCAGCCCGAGTGCGCGCACACGTACGCGACGGCCAGCCCGGTTTCGCGATCGGCGAAGGCGAGCCGACCACCCGCACCGGCGTGGCCGAACGAAGTCGCACCCAGCAGCGGGGACGCACCGCGCGTCAACTCGAACCCGAGCGCGAACCGTTGCGGGTGCGGCATGACCACCGGGGTCGGCAGCCCGTCGGTCTGCGGTGCGCACGCACGATCGAGCGTCGCCGATCCGAGTAGTCCACTGAGGACGGACGAGTACAGCTTCGCCAGCGAACGCGCGTCCCCGATCCCGTTGGCGGACGGGATTTCGGCCGCCCGGCCCGCACGGGTGGTCAGCAGTTCGGCCAGCTCCGTCCGATGAGGACCGATCGGCGCGACACGGTGTTCCTGCTCGGCGGGCAGTCCGATCCACAGGTCCAGCCCGAGCGGGCGGGCGATCTCCTCGTCGAAGAACCGGCCGGCCGTGGTGCCGGTGACCCGCCGGATCACTTCGCCGACCAGGTAGCCGAAGGTGGTCGAGTGGTAGGCGAACGCCGTGCCGGGGGTCCACCGCGGACCCATCGCGGCCAGCGTCGACGTGCACCGGTCCCAGTCGAGCAGGTCTTCGCCGTCGAGGTCGAAGGCGGGCAGGCCCGCGCGGTGGGACAGCAGGTACGAGACCGGCGGATCGGCGCGGAACCCGGGCCAGTACCGCGAAACCGGTGCGTCCAGGTCCAGGTCACCGCGTTCGGCGAGCAGGTGCGCGCAGATCGCCACCAGCGCCTTCGTGCACGACATGGTGACCGCGATCCGGTCGGGCGCCCAGCCGGTCCAGAGGTCCACCACCGGTACGCCGCGCTGATGGACGGCCAGTTGCGCACCGCCGCCGTGGTCCAGCGCGAACGCTTCGCGCACGTCCTCGAACCCGGGTGCGACCGTGCCGTGGATCACCGCAGTGACGGCAGGCCGGCGACGATCGCCCCGAGGGCGCGCTTGAGCGTCGGCACGAACGGCGGGCACATCGCGGCCAGCTCCGGGTCCGACGCGTACACCTCGATCAACGTCTTCGGCGGGTGCGCGGCCGGGTACAGCGCACCGCCGAACATCGTGCCCGCGGCCGCGAGCTCGAAGCCCTCGGTCTCGGTCAGGCCGAGGCCGGTGCGCGCGATCGCCACGCCGACCTCGGCGAGCACGTCCTTCACCTGCCGCTTGAACGAGCGCGCCGCCTCGACCGACACGTTGTGCTCGAGACTGGTCGCCACGTGCCCGAGCAGGTCGCAGAACAGCGGGCGTGCTTCGAGCGTCTCGGCGATCGCGCCGACCAGCGCGTCGGCGGTCCGCACCCGGTCCAGCCGGTCGATGAGGGCGGCACCCCACTCGGCCCAGCACTCGGCGGCGAGTTCGAGGTAGATCTCCTCACGCGTGCCGAAGTACCGGACCACATTGGACTTCGCCAGGCACACCGCCGCGGCCACGTTGCCGAGGCTGACCGCGCGCACACCCGAGGCGACGGCGAGCTCGCGAGCGGCGGCGAGGATCGCCTCGCGCCGCTGTCGCTTCTGCTCGGGCCTGCGCGCCCGGACGAAATGCTGTCCCATGACGGCGATCAGCATACGACCCAAGTTAAAAGAACGCCGTACTCTTGTTAAGAGACCACTGTTTCGTTAACCTCGGCAGCACCGAACGACAGGAGGATCAGTGACCGAGCTGCGTTTGCGGGTCAACGGAGCCACCACGGTGCTCAGCCTTCCGCCGCAGGTCAGCCTGCTGGACGCGCTGCGCGAGCACCTCGGGCTGACCGGCACGAAGAAGGGCTGTGACCAGGGCGCCTGCGGGGCGTGCACGGTGCTCGCGGACGGAGTGCGGATCAACTCGTGCCTCGCGCTGGCCGTGCAGTACGAAGACGCCGAGATCACCACGATCGAGGGACTGGACCACCCGCTGCAGGCCGCCTTCGTCCGCCACGACGGACTGCAGTGCGGCTACTGCACGCCCGGCCAGATCTGCTCGGCGGTCGGCATGCTCGCCGAGCACCGCGCGGCCCCGGACGGCGAGCTGACCGGCGCGGAGATCCGGGAGCGGATGAGCGGCAACCTCTGCCGCTGCGGTGCCTACAACGGCATCGTCGACGCCATCCAGGAAGTAGCTGACCGGGAGGTGGTCGCCCGATGAGGTCCTTCGCCTACCACCGCGCCACCGACGTGCCCACCGCGCTGCGCGTCATCGCCGGCGAGCCGAACGCCAAGTTCCTCGGCGGCGGCACGAACCTGGTCGACCTCATGCGCGCCACGGTGGAGCGCCCGGACACCGTGGTCGACATCAGCCGGTTGCCGCTGACCGAAGTAGAGGAACTGCCCGGCGGCGGGGTGCGCGTCGGGGCGCTCGTGCGCAACAGCACGCTGGCGGTCCACCCGCTGATCCGCTCGCGGTACCCGGTGCTCACCCAGGCGGTGCTCGCCGGGGCGTCCGCGCAGCTGCGCAACATGGCCACCGTCGGCGGGAACCTGCTGCAGCGCACGCGCTGCCCGTACTTCTACGACACCACGTCGGCGTGCAACAAGCGCGAACCGGGCAGCGGCTGCGACGCGCTCGGCGGGTTCAACCGGGGGCACGCGATCCTCGGCACCACCGAGTCCTGCATCGCCACGCATCCGTCCGACCTGTGCGTGGCGCTCGCCGCGCTCGACGCCACGGTCGAGATCGAAAGCCTGCGCGGGCTGCGCCGCCTGCCGCTCACCGAGTTCCACCGGCTGCCCGGCGCCACTCCGCAGGTGGAGACCGAACTGGCCGCCGACGAGCTGATCACCGCGATCGAGCTGCCCGCCCTGCCGATGGCCGCGAACTCCCGCTACCGCAAGGTGCGCGACCGGGCGTCGTACGCGTTCGCGCTGGTCTCGGTCGCCGCCGCGCTGGAGGTGCGCGACCACGAGGTGACCGCGGTCCGGCTCGCGCTCGGCGGGGTCGCCGGGAAACCGTGGCGGGCCCGCGAAGCCGAACGCGTGCTGCTGGGGGCCCCGGCCACCGAGGAGTCCTTCCGCGAAGCCGCGGCGGCCGAGCTCGCCGCCGCCACCGGACGCGAGCACAACGCCTTCAAGATCGACCTGGCCCAGCGGACGATCACCGCGACGCTGCGGCAGCTGACCGGCAGGAGCGCGGCATGACCCAGGTGCAGGACCCCCCGCTGACCCAGGCCGTCGGCCGCCCGCTCGACCGGGTCGACGGCACCGCGAAGACCACCGGGGAAGCCCGGTTCGCCGCGGAGTACCCGTATCCCGGCCTGGCCTACGCGGCCATGGCGCACGCGACGATCGCGCGCGGCCGGATCACCGCGATCCACACCGGAGCCGCGCTCGCCGTGCCCGGGGTGCTGACCGTGCTCACCCACGAGAACGCGCCACCGATGAAGAAGCCGCCGAGACCGACTCCGCTGAAACTCAGCACGATGGCGTCGGGCACCAGGGTCAACTACCTGAACACCGACGAGGTGTACTGGAACGGCCAGCCGATCGCGGTGGTCGTCGCCGAGACGCTCGAAGCCGCCCGTGAAGCCGCGTCACTGGTGACGGCCGAGTACGCCGTCGCCGAGTCCACAGTGGACTTTAAGGCGGAGCAGGGGAACGCCAAGCCCCAGCCGAGCACCATGCTCATGCCCGGCGGCGCGAAGAAGGGCGACGCCGAAGCCGCGCTCGCCGCCGCGCCGGTCTCGGTGGACCTGCGGTACTACACCCCGATGCACAACCACAACGCGATCGAGCCGCACGCCACTACCGCGGTGTGGGACGGCGACCGGCTGACCGTGCACGAGGCCACGCAGGGCATGGACTGGGTGCGGCGGCACCTGGCGCTGAGGTTCGGCGTGCCGGTGGCCGGGATCCGGGTGATCGCGCCGTTCGTCGGCGGCGGCTTCGGCGGCAAGGGCTCGGTGTGGGCGGGGACGGTGCTGACCGTGCTCGCCGCGAAGGTGACCGGACGACCGGTGCGCATGCTGCTCAGCCGCGAAAGCGTCTACCGCACGGTCGGCGGGCGGACGCCGTCCCTGCAGCGCGTCGCGCTCGGCGCGGGCACCGACGGGCGGCTGACCTCGCTCATCCACACCAGCGTCACGCAGACCGGCAGCGGGGGCGGCGGTCCGGAGCAGGTGACCTCGCAGTCGCGTCACCTCTACGCCGCCGAGAACATCCTGGTGCAGCAGAACCTCATCGAACTCGACGCCGTGCCGAACACGTTCATGCGTGCTCCCGGCGAGGCGATCGGCACCTACGCACTGGAAGCCACGGTCGACGAACTGGCCTACCGGCTCGACATCGATCCGGTCGAACTGCGGCTGCGGAACGAACCGACGGTGAACCCGCTGGACGGCAAGGAGTTCTCGCACCGGCTGCTCCGCGAGTGCTACACCCGCGGAGCCGCCGAGTTCGGCTGGGCGGACCGGACCCCGGAGCCTGGCTCCATGCGGGACGGGCGGTGGCTGGTCGGCTGGGGCGTCGCGGCGGCGTACCACCCGGCGGTGCAGTTCACCGCCAACCTCACCGTACGACTCTCCGCCGACGGCTCGGTGCTGGTGCGCTGCGGCTTCCACGAGATGGGCATGGGTGGCGCGACCGCGCAGGCGCAGATCGCCGCGGACGCGCTCGGGGTGCCGGTCGGCTCGGTCCGCGTCGAATACGGCGACACCGACCTGCCCACCGGCCCGCTGGCGGGCGGCTCCAACCAGACCGCCAGCGTCGCGGCGAGCCTGCTCACCGCGTGCGACAAGCTCAAGCACGAGTTGGCCGGGCTGGCGAAGAAGCACCCCGGGGATTCGCACTCGGACATCCTCCGGGCCGCCGGGAAGCCCCACCTGGAAACGTCCGTCGGCGCCGACTCGGGCCTCGGCGCGGTGGCCGGGCAGGTCCGGTTCATGTCGAAGTTCGTCCGCGACCAGCGGCGCTGGGTGAAGGCCGCGAGCGGCGCGCACTTCTGCGAGGTGCGCGTCGACCCGGACACCGGCGAGACCCGGATCTCCCGCTGGACCGCGGTGTTCGACGTGGGCCGGGTGATCAACGCGAAGACCGCCACCAGCCAGCTCAAGGGCGGCATCGTGATGGGCATCGGCATGGCGCTGTCCGAAGAAACCCTGGTCGACCCGCGATCGGGGCGGATCATGAACCCGAGCCTGTCCGAGTACCACGTGCCGGTGCACGCCGACATCCCGCCGATCGACGTGCACTACCTGGACGAACCGGACCCGACCATGCCGCTGGGCCTGGTCGGCATCGGCGAGGTCAGCATCACCGGCGTGGCGGGCGCGGTCGCGAACGCGGTCTTCCACGCCACCGGCAAACGCGTCCGTGAACTCCCCATCACCCTGGACAAACTGCTCTAGCTCACGACGAACCCCGGGCGAGTCCCACACCCAGGAAGGCGAACCCCACGTTCAGGCAGCCGAACCCCACACTCGCCGCGCCCGGACCCGAAACCACCGGGACACGAATGTGGCTTTCGGGGCCGATTCCGCCCCCAAAGCCACATTCGTGTCCGCTAAAGGCTCCGCGAGGAGACTAGGCGCCGACCTCGCCGTCGATGGCTTCGCGCAGGAAGTCGGCGTGGCCGTTGTGCCTGGCGTACTCGTGGATCAGGTGCAGCATCACCAGTCGCAGCGAGACGTCCTCACCCCAGCGGGGGAAGTGTCCGAACACGTCAAGGGATTCCGCTTCCCGCTCGATCCGGCGCGAGTGCTCGACCTCGGCTTGCCACGCCTCGAACGCCTCCTCACGGGTGGCGTTCGAGGCGTCGTAGGCGACCTGGTAATCCCGTTCGGGCGACCAGACGAACGGCAGCTCCGTCTCCTGGTTGATCACCCGCCGGAACCAGGTCCGCTCCACTTCGGCCATGTGCCGGACCAGCCCGAGCAGCGAGAGCGTCGAGGGCGGGCTCGACTGCTCGCGCAACTGCTCGGTAGACAACCCCTCGCACTTCATTTCCAGCGTGGCGCGGTGGAAGTCCAAAAAGGCGCGCAGCGTCTCGCGCTCGTCCCCGCGCAGCGGCGGGCTGATCCGTTCGGTCCCCATGGCGCGGATCCTACGGGGTGAGGTCGTAGACCGTTTGCCCGCCGATCGTGGTCGCGGTGAAGTTCGCCTGCACCCACTCGGCGATCTCGCTGCCACCCCCGCCGGGACCGCCCATGCGGCCGGCGCCTTCGCCGATGTAGTAACCGATCCGGCCCTCGGCCACGTACTGCTGGAACTGCGCCGGCGTCGGCGCCGGGTCCCCGCCGTTGAAGCCACCGATCGGCATCACCGACTTCCCGCTGGTCAGTTGCAGCGAAGCCGCGCCCCGCGTGCCGCTGCTCGCCGCGGCCCAGTCCTCCGTGCTCGCCCGCAAGGCCGCCACGAGCTCCGCCGACGGCGTTTCCCCTTCCGGCATACCGAAAGCACCACCGGTCGCGGGACCGGAGATCGGGATCGACCCGCTGTGCGGCACCGCCGCGGTGGCCACGCCGAACACCAGCGTGCCCGTCAGCCCGACGGCCACCGCCGCCACCGCGATCGCCCGCCCGGCCCGCCGGAACTCGTGCGCGCCGACCGCGATCGCGCTGGCCACCAGGATGCCGAGCACCAGGATCGCCCAGCGGATCACCGGGTGCCATTCCGAGGACCGGTCGAGCAGGATGTAGTCCCACACCGCGGTCACCGCGACCATGCCAGCCAAGAAGAACCGCGGCGCCGCGTGCGCCCGGCCCCGCCACAGTTCACGCCCGGCGATCGCGACCACCGCGGTGATCGCCGGGGCCAGCGCGACCGCGTAGTACGGGTGCACCGTGCCCTCCATGAAGCTGAACACCAGCGCGGTCACGATCAGCCAGCCGCCCCACAGCACCAGTGAGGCCCGCGTGCGATCGGTCCGCGGCGACCAGCGCGTGAACCAGAGCCCGGCGATGAGGCCGAGCACCGCGGCGGGCAGCAGCCAGGAGATCTCCGTGCCGAAGCTGTCGCCGAACATGCGCCCGATCCCGGTCTCCCCGCCGAAACCGACGTTCCCGCCGCCCATGTTGCCGCCACCGCCGTTGCCCGCGCCACCGAAGATGCGGCCGAGTCCGTTGTACCCCAGCGCCAGGTCGAGCACGGTGTTGTCGGTGGACCCGCCGATGTACGGACGGGATGCCGCGGGCCACAGGTCGGCGACCGCGATGTACCAGCCCGCCGAGACCACCACCGCCACGAGCGCGCCGAGCAGGTGCAGCAGCCGCTTGCCGAGGCCCGTCGGCGCGGCGATCAGGTACACCAGCCCGAACGCCGGCAACACCAGGAACGCCTGCAGCATCTTCGTCAGGAAGCCGAACCCGATCGCCACGCCCGCCAGGGCAAGCCACTTCGGCGACGCCTTCTCCACCGCGCGCACCACGCAGTAGGCGCCGAGCACCAGCAGGAAGGTCAGCAGCGCGTCCGGGTTGTTGAAGCGGAACATCAGCGCCGCCACCGGGGTCAGCGCCAGCGCGGCCCCGGCGAACAGGCCCGCGCCCGGCCCCGACCACCGGCGGACCGCCGCGTACAGCAGCGCCACCGAACCGACGCCGAGCAGCGCCTGCGGCACCAGCATGCTCCAGCTGGAGAAGCCGAAGACGCGGCCGGACAAGCCCATCAGCCACAGCGACGCGGGCGGCTTGTCCACGGTGATGGTGTTCCCGGGGTCGAGCGAGCCGAAGAACCACGCCTTCCAGTCCAGCGAACCGGCCTGCGCGGCCTCGGCGTAGAACGAGTTGCCCCACCCGGAAGCACCCAGGTTCCACAGGTACAGCACGGCGGTGCCGAGCAGCAGTCCCCAGAAGGCGGGCCGCACCCACCGGGGCGCCGCCGGGCCGTTGCTGTCCGAAGTGGACGGTGCGGCCGGCGCGGGGGCGGACAGGGTCGAGGTGCTCACGGGGTCTCCGATCGGTTCCGGCGGGGGTTGAACACCCAGCCGCGCAGGAGCAGGAAGCGCAGGACGGTCGCGGTGAGGTTCGCCAGCACGAGCACGACCAGCTCGATCGGCTGGGACGGGCTGGTGGCCGAGTGCAGCAGCGCCAGCGAGCCGCTGGTCAGGCCGAGGCCGAGCAGGAACACCAGCATGCCTTCGAGGTGGTGGCGCCCGGCCCCGGCGGCACCGCGCACGCCGAAGGTCAGCCTGCGGTTCGCCGCGGTGTTGGCCACCGCGGTCACGGCCAGCGCCACGAAGTTCGCCGCCTGCGGGCCGACACCCCCGCGCAGCAGCACGAAGAGCAGCAGGTACGCCAGCGTGCTGGCGACGCCGACCGCGGCGAACCGGACCAGCTGGCGGACCAGCCCACCCGGCACACCGGGCGCTTCGACCGGCACCGGCGCGCGGTTGAGCTGGTCCCGCAGCCTGCCGATCGGCAGGCTGCCGGTGGCCAGCGCGCGGGCGAGCCGGGCGATGCCGCGCAGATCGGCGAGTGCGGTCGAGATGATGTCCACCCGGCTGTCCGGATCGTCCACCCAGTCGACCGGGACCTCGTGGATGCGTGCTCCGGCGCGCTGCGCGAGCACCAGCAGTTCGGTGTCGAAGAACCAGCCGGTGTCGGCGACGTGCGGCAGCAGCTCCCTGGCGACGTCCGCGCGGATCGCCTTGAAACCGCACTGGGCGTCGGAAAACCGGACCGAGAGCGTGCCGCGCAGCAGCAGGTTGTAGCAGCGCGAAATGATCTCCCGTTTCGCGCCGCGCACCACCCGCGCTCCACGCGCCAATCTGCTCCCGATCGCCACGTCGGAATGCCCCGAGATGAGCGAAGCGACCAAAGGGGACAGTGCGGCGAGGTCGGTGGACAGGTCGACGTCCATGTACGCCAGCACCTGCGCGTCGGAGGCCAGCCACACCGCGTGCAGCGCGCGGCCGCGGCCCTTCTGCTCCAGCCGGACCGCGGTCACCTCGGCCAGTTCGGCGGCCAGTTCCCCGGCGATCGACCAGGTCCGGTCGGTGCTGGCGTTGTCGGCGATGGTGATCCGGAAGCGGTAGGGGAAGCGCAGGCTCAGGTGCCGGTGCAGTTCCCGCACGCTCGGGCCCAGGTCGGTCTCTTCGTTGTACACGGGCACCACGACGTCGAGCACGGGGGCCGGGCCGTCCGTCTCGACCGGCGCGCGCCGGGTGTCCGCGGGCAGAGTCGCTGTCATGCCTACGAAGCTGGGCCCCCGGGCTGGGTGCTCCTTGTGCTGATCCTGTGGCTCCCCTGTGAGCCGGGCCCATTGCCCTGAGTCCCATAGCCCCAGCCAAGGCGGGGCACAGCGGACGCACAGGCAACGGCCCGAGGCTGGGACGCAGCCGGCGAGTGAGCCGGAGCTACGAGGAGTGAGTCAGATGACCGAGCCAGCCAACCCCCAGCCTTCCGAGCCCACCCCGGAGTGGGGTGCTCCGGCGCCCCGGCCCCGCTGGTCGGGCAAGAAGACCGCGGCCGCGGCGGCGATCGCGGTCGGCATCGCGGCCACCGGCGGCGTCGCCGTCTACGCCGCGAGCGGCACCTCCGTGACCGAACAGGGCGGCGGCCCCGGCGGCATGATGAACGGCGGTGGCCCGATCATGCGCTCGGCCGAGGGACTGGCCTCCGCGCTGCACGGCGAGTACACCGTCTCCGACGGCAAGGGCGGGTTCACCACCGAAGTGATGCAGGCGGGTGAGGTCGCCGAGATCAGCGCGACCTCGGCGACGGTGAAGAGCGAGGACGGCTACACCAAGACCTACACGATCGACGGCAGCACCACGTTCGGGCGTCAGGGCACGGCGGCCGACATCGCCGGCGGGGACACCGTGATGGTGACCGCCATCCCGAACGGCGACGCGGCGACCGCGAAGACCATCACGGAACGCACCACGCAGCTACAGGGTGGTCCCCAACAGGGTGGTCCCCAGCAGGGCGGCCCGCAGGGTCAGCAGCCGCCGGGCAACTGACCTCCGTCGCGAGGAATCAGGCCACGGCACCGGAGCGGTGCGACGGGTCCGCGGACAGGTAACCCTGGTCCGTGGACTCGCGCAGCCGGTCGAGGATGACCGGGGTGGACAGGCACTCGGCCATCGGTTCCCGTTCGATCTCGGTCCGCCAGGCTCGGAACATCATTTCGAGCGACGCGGCGCCTCTGCACTCGGTCATCGGGCACCTCTCCCAGGTCGGACGAAGCCGAGCCAGGGTTACCCACTCCACGCGCGTTCTACACCCGCTGTCGAATGAGACCTGCGTCACATCGGTGAGGACAGTGCGTAACCGCCGTCCACCACCAGGACCTGCCCGGTGACGTACCGCGAGGCGGCCGACAGCAGGAACAACGCGGGCCCCACCAGGTCTTCCGGATCCGCGAGGCGGCCCAGCGGCACGCGGCCCGCCACCCGGCGCCGGGCGTGCTCGTCCGCGAGCGGACCCGGCGCGAGGCCGTTCACCCGCACCCCGCTCGGCCCGAGCTCCAGCGCCAGCCCGCGCACCAGCTGGGAGACCGCCGCCTTGGTCGCGCCGTAGGGCACGCTGCCGGGCAGCACCCGCTCGGCCGTCACCGACGAGATCGCCAGCACCGCACCGGAACCACGGCGTGCCATCGACGGCGCGGCCGCCCGCACCATCCGGTACAGCGCCCCGACGTTCACCTGGCACAGCAACTGCCACTCGTCTTCGCTCAGCTCGGTCGCCGGCGATCGCACGTGCACGTTCTCGGCCAGCACCAGCAGTTCCGGCGCGCCGTCCAGTGCCATCAGCACCTCGGCGGGCAGCCCACTCCCCCGCGGATCGCCGACCACCGCGCGGCCACCGACTTCGGCCGCGAGCTCCTGGGCCGCCGGGTCCTGGTCGACCAGCAGCACCTCCGCGCCCGCCGCGGCGAGCGCCCGCGCCAGTACCGCGCCGATGGTCCCGGCCGCGCCGGTGACCACCGCCTGCCTGCCGGTGAACTCGGGTCCGGTCAACCGCGGTCGACCACCCGGTCCCCGGCCTCGACCCCGGTGTGCGGGGCCGGCGGGCGCTTTCGCATGGTGTGCTCTCCACTGGCGGGATCTCCGCCGAGCATAGCGGGACCTACCATGTGCCCATGGCGGGAACAGGCGGTTTGGGTGAGCTGGAACGCGCGGTGATGGACGTGCTGTGGGACCACGCCGGCCCGGCGACGGTGCGCGCGGTCGCCGACGCGCTGGCCGAGCGCAAACCGGCCTACACCACCGTGATGACCGTGCTCGACCGCCTGGCGAAGAAGGGTTTCGTGCTCCGCGAGCGCGACGGCCGCGCCTGGTCCTACCGCCCCGCCGCCGGCCGGGACGCCTACGTCGCCCGGCTCATGCTCGACGCGCTGGCGCTGACCGGCGATCGCGAGGCCGCGCTGAACCACTTCGCCCGCTCGGTGAGCAATCCCGAGGCCGAAGCGCTCAGCCAGGCGCTGGACAGGCACCGGAAGTCCGGATGAGCGCGGTCGCGCACCTGGCCGTGACGCTGGTGCTCTGCCTGCTCGCCGTGCCGCCGCTGCTGGGTGCGCGCTGGAGCAGTGAGAGCCCCGGCGCCGCCGTGGTGGCGTGGCAGTCGCTGCTGGCCACCGGGGTGCTGTGCGTGCTCGGCCTGCTGGCCGCGCTCGGGCTGGCGCCGTACGACCGGCCGATGCTGCCCGCACTGGACGCGTTCACCGCCGATCTGGCCACCGGCTCGCCGCCGGAGATGACCGCGGCGCGGCTCGCCTGGCTGGTCGCCGCGGTGGTCACCACCGCGCTGGTGCCGATCACCGTGGCCGTGTCCACCGCGGGCGTGCTGCGGGTCCGGCGCCGCCAGCGGGACCTGCTCGCGCTGCTCGGCCGCGAGGACCCGGCCGCCCCGGGTGCGGTGGTGGTGGACCACCCGGCGCCGATGGCCTACTGCGTGCCGGGCCTGCGGCCGCGGATCGTGGTCAGCTCGGGCACGCTGGCCATGCTGGACGCCGGGCAGCTCGCCGCCGTGCTCGGGCACGAGCGCGCGCACGCCCGCGAGCGGCACGACCTGGTGCTGGTGCCGTTCACCGCGTTGCGCCGGGTGCTGCCGAAATCGCGCTACGCCAAGGAAGTCTCCGCGACCGTGGCGCTGCTGCTGGAGATGCGCGCCGACGACAAGGCATGCCGGGCGCACACCCGCGACTGCCTGCAAGCCGCACTGCGGCGGTTCCGCGACGGCGGGTTCACCACCCCGGCGGGCACGCTGGGCATCGACGGGGACATCACCGCACGACTGGACCGGATCGCCGAACCGCGGCGCCGCCGCCTCCTGCCCGCCCGCTGGATCGCGCTCACCGCCACCTCCGCGCTGGCCTCCACCCCCATCAGCCTCTTCGTCTGGCCGGGCTAGGCGACCCGGGCTCTCGTCTTGTACCATGCGCTTGATACAAGACAGGAGGTCGCTCGTGCCTTTCGACAACCTGCTGGGCGTGGCCTTGATCCTCGGCCTGTTCGGCCTGCTCATCCTGATCCCGCTGTGGCCGGGTGACAAACAGGGCGTGAAGGTGCTGCGCCGCTGGGGCGTCGGCGATCCGGCGCCGTCCGATGTCGCCGAAGCGGTGCGGTACCTGCGCCGCCGCCGGTTCTGGTACCCGTGGCTGTTCCTCGGCCTGCCCGCGCTGGCCGACGCGGCCGGGCTCGCCGACGACCCGGCCCCGTCCATCATCCTGGCCACCCTGCTGGGCGGCGCCCTGATCGCCGAGGTGCTGGCGCAGCGGCCGCCGAAGGGCGCCCTGCGTGAGGCCACTTTGGACAGTCGACGGGTGCGCACGCTCATCCCGGTGTGGGGGCTGGGTCTCTACGCGACCATCGTCGTCGCTGCCGCGGTGTGGCTGCTGCTCCACCGCTCGTGGGTGCTGCTGGGGGTGGCCGCGGTGACCTCGGCGATCACCTGGCTGATCATCCTGCTCGCCGTACGTCGTCCGTCCACAGGGGACGGTGCGGTGGACACCGCGCTGCGCGTGCGCAGCGCCAGGGTGGCCGCCGGGCTGGGGGCCGCCGCCACCGCGTCACTGGTACCGGCGCAGAACCTGACCTCGTGGATCCTGGTGGTCGCCGGGCTGGCCGCCTGGTTCCACCTGGCCGGCGGGATCCGCACCGAGGTGGCGCGGTGCCGCTGAAGGTCGTCGTCGACGCCGACAGCGGGATCGCCCCGTGGCGGCAGGTGCACGACCAGCTCATCCGGCTGATCACCACCGGTGCGCTGGCCCCCGGCACGCGCCTGCCGCCGATCCGGCAGCTCGCCAGGGACCTCGCGCTGGCTTCGGGCACCGTCGCGCGCGTCTACCGGGAGCTGGAGGCGAACGGCTGGGTGCGCACCGCCCGCGCGAAGGGCACCGTGGTCACCGAGGCCGGTCACCGGCCGGACAAGGCCGCGCTGCTGCGGGCCGCCGCCGTCGAATACGCCCGCACCGCCCACGACCTCAGCGTGGACGTGGAGGCCGCGCTGGCCGCGGTCAGTGCGGCCTGGTCCGCGCGCGAACCCGGCGACGCGTAGGCTGAGTGTCGTCGAAGGCAACCTGACGCGGCGCACCCAAGCCCGCGTCGTCTCCGGCACCCAGTCCGGCCGGTTCCCCGGCCGGAGACGGGAGCACCGGATGAACTCGCCCATCGCCGAAGCCGTCGAAACCCGGTCGAGCAACGCCTGTCCGGCGTGCTCGCACCCGCTGGACGGCCACGACAACCTCGGCACCCGTTTCTGCACCGCCACCATCGACAGCCACCTCGACCGCGGCTGCATCTGCCCCAGCAAGATCCGGACCGAAAAGCCCGCCGCCAAGCGCTGAGCACCACCTGCACCGCTCGCGAGGTCGCGCCGGTTTCCGGGGTGGGGCACGTCGGGCCGCCCAACGGCACGGCGCGCCCCACCCCGGAAACCGGCTCAAAAGCGACCTCGCCGCCCTGCCGGAGGCGGGGCCAAAGACACCGAGTGTGGGTTTCGGCCGCCGGAACGTAGAACTCGGCTGCACGAACGTGGGACTCGCCCGGCGACCGCCGCATCCCGGGCGAGTCCCACACTCAGGCAGCCGAGTCCCACACTCAGGCAGTCGAACCCCACACTCGCGCAGCCGAGTCCCACACTCGCGACAGGCGCCATGTCACGAATGTGGCCTTTGGGGGCGGATTCCGCCCCCAAAGGCCACATTCGTGTCCGATGCAGGCCGTCCGGGGAGAGCCAGGGTGTGCGGCACCCAGGAGAACCACGTCCTGCCCGGCTCGGTCGTCACGGCCCAGACTCGGATTCATGAGCGATGGAACCGAGAAGACCGTGTTGATCACCGGGGCGAGCAGTGGCATCGGGCAGGCGACCGCGGTGCGGCTCGCCGCCGCCGGGCACCGGGTGGTGCTCGGCGCGCGCCGGACCGAGCGGCTGGCGGAGCTGGCCGAGGAGATCCGCGGCGCCGGCGGGTCGGCTGAGTACCGCGCGCTGGACGTGACCGACGCCGAGGATTTCCGCGCGTTCGTGGAATTCGCCCTTGAGCGGTACGGCCGGGTGGACGTGGTGGTCAACAACGCCGGCGTGATGCCGCTGTCCAATTTGGACGCCGGACTGCTGGACGAGTGGAACCGGATGATCGACGTGAACATCCGCGGCGTGCTGCACGGCATCGCGGCCGCGTTGCCGCTGATGCGGGCGCAGGGGCACGGGCACTTCGTCAACGTGGCCTCGATCGGCGCGCACGAGGTGGTGCCGTCGGCCGCGGTGTACTGCGGCACCAAGTACGCCGTGTGGGCGATTTCCGAGGGCCTGCGCCAGGAATCGGGCGGGGACGTGCGGGTGAGCGTGGTCTCGCCGGGTGTCACCGAATCCGAACTGGCCGACAGCATCACCGACCCGGAAGCGGCGGCGGGCATGCGCGAGTACCGCAAGGTCGCCCTGCCCGCGTCGGCCATCGCCGGCGCGATCGCCTACGCCGTGGCGCAACCGTCCGAAGTGGACGTCAACGAGATCGTGGTCCGCCCGGCGGCGAGCAGGTAGGAGAAAGCCGTGGCGGGCTCGGGTGAGCCCGCCACGGCCATGGTGTCACCCGCGGCGGCGGGCGGCGTACTGGCGCGGCTGCACGACAGGGGTGGACCTGCCGCGGTCGGGGATCTTGCCCCCGGACCGCGCGGCGCGGCGCTCACGCCGGTTCGCCGGCGCCGGGGTGACTTCGCTGGATTGACTGGCACGCATGAGGAAACCTCCTCGTCTTGACCAAAGCTCGGCATGAGTAGCCGGGAAAGACGAGCCGCGAGGGCTACCGAGGAAGAGAAGCACGCGCGGCACGGAAGCGGCGGCGCGGCGGGGTTCCGGATCAGATCACCCGACCAAGTTAGCAAGCCCCGCCGACCCCGCCAACTCATTTATCGCGGGAGCGCGAGTGCTAGTTCGGATTGCCCGCGTGGGTCAGGGTCTGCCACGCCACGAACAGGCTGTTCGTCCCCGCCGGCCGCTGCTGCTCGACCAGCTTCTGCGTGTTCGACATCGGGATGCCGAGGCGGGTGTTCAGCGCGGCGAACGCCACCTCCGGCACCGGGCCGAGGCCCCGCTTGACGCTGCCCCCGCAGATCGACGACGGCGGCGCTTCGCCCAGTTCGTACTTCGCGTGGAAGCCGAGGGTGTGCCGCAGCCGGTCCTGGATCTCCGGGTACAGGTCCTGCCCCTGGTGGCGGGCGGTCTCGGCGAAGCTGGCGATGGAGGCGACGCCGTACCCGGTGTGGGTGAAGTCACGGCAGGTCTCCTGGGCCAGCCCGGTGACGAAGCTCTGCTGGCCGTGCCAGTAGGCCACGATCTCGTCGCGGGTGTCGATCCCGCTGCCCGGCGGCGTCTTCGGCAGGGCGCCGTCGGAGGGCAGGTAGATGAACGCGGGCACCCGGGTGCGGAAGATGCCGACGGCCTTGTCGTAGGCCGCCCGGTCCTCCAGGAACACCGCGATGCCGAGGGAGGCCTCCATCATGGTCAGTTCCCAGTTGCCGTTCGTGTTCGCCCGGCCGCCGGCGATCTCGGGCAGGTAGACCTCGCGCAGCATGGTGGCGAACCGGTTCACCCCGGCCTGCGACCAGCCCGCCCCGGTGTGCCGGATGATCTCCGCCGCCTTCGCCCACGAGGTGCCCGCCCACGCGGTCTGCAGCGGGGCGTTGCTGTTGGTGTGGCCGGTGAGCACCGCGGACCAGGCGTCCATGATCGAGATCGCCTTGGCGGCGTACCGGCTGTCGCGGGTGATGTACCAGTTCAGCGCGTGGGTGTAGGCGGCGATGGCGTCCTGCCGCTCGTCGGTGCAGCCCAGGTTCGGGTTGCTGTACGGCCCGCATTCGACCACCGCTCGCGGCTTGGGCTGCCGGGTCAGCGAGGCGAGCGGGTTCGAGGTCATCTGCGCGTACGCCGCGGCCTGCGGCTGGGCGCCGGCACCGACCCGGTCACGGACGAAGTCGAGCTGGGCGCGGTTGAGGAACACGCCGGGGTGGGTGAACGCAGGTGGCGCGGCCGAGACCGGCTGCGGCACGGTGACCAGGACGAACGCGGTCAGCAGGGCGAGGACGGCGGACAGGGACCGCCGGGGTGCGGGCATGGGTTCTCCTCCGGAGAGATCTGTGCCTCGCTCCGGCGGCGGGGAGAGAGCGGAGACCCGTCCACCCAGCTTTGTGGTCTAGACCACACCCGGTCAATCGGCCGTTCAGGTGGGCTCAGGAAGCCAGTTCCCCGGTCTCCTCGCTCGGCACCTCGAACTCGCACACGCGCACCCCGCGGCGGTAGAGGACCACCGCGGACTCGGTCCGGTCGCCCTCGGGCAGGACCAGCGCGGCGAACGTGCTCTCGCCACCCATCCTGGTGAATTCGTACTCGCGCACAGCGCCTCCCGGCCCTCGTTTCCCCCTGCCCTTCACTGTGGGCACCCACCGACCGCACGACAAGCGATTTTCCGGCAAAGACTTCCACCGCCCGGCCACCTGGCGGTAACTGGGCGGGCTGCCCCGGGCGGCGGCCAGGTAGAGTTGAGGGAAGTTGAGGGCTTGTGTATCCCGGTAGCCGAACCGGTTTCGTCTTCGGCGGTTACATCCGGCCCGAAAGAGGCCGGGAACGGGAGCGCCGGCAATGCCGACCTCACTTGATCAGCAGGCTACCCTCGGTGACTACGCGGTGCTGTCGAAGCTGATCCGCAACGCCGGGCTCCTGGAGCGCCGCCGCGGCTACTACGCCGTCAGGATCGGGCTCAACCTGCTGGCGATGGCGGGTGCCTGGGTGGCCTTCGCCTACATCGGCGACTCCTGGTGGCAGCTGTTCGTGGCCGCCTTCCTGGCGCTCGTGTTCGCGCAGCTGGCCTTCATCGGCCACGACGCCGGGCACAAGCAGATCTTCCGCGGCGGCCGTCAGAACAACCTGGTCGGCCGCTTCCACGGCGGGCTGGTCGGGATGAGCTACGGCTGGTGGAACAAGGGGCACAACCGCCACCACGCCAACCCGAACCACGAGCACGACGACCCGGACGTCAACATAGACGCACTCGCCTTCACCGAGAACCAGGCGCGGCTGAAGACCGGGTTCCTGCGCTGGATGGCCAAGTACCAGGCCTACCTGTTCTTCCCGCTGCTCCTGCTCGAAGGCCTGAACCTGCACATCAGCAGCGTGCGGGCGATCTGGAACGGCGAAGTCAAGTCGCGCAAGATCGACGGCGCGCTGCTCGTCCTGCACTTCGTGCTCTACCTGGGCGCGGTGTTCCTGGTGCTCTCCCCCGGGATCGCCGTGATGTTCCTGGTCGTGCACCAGGGGCTGTGGGGCGTGTACATGGGCTGCTCGTTCGCCCCGAACCACAAGGGCATGCCGAGCCCGTCGGAGGAGGACTCGAAGGACTTCCTGCGCAAGCAGGTGCTCACCTCGCGCAACGTCCGCGGTGGTTTCTGGGTCGACCTGGCGCTCGGTGGCCTGAACTACCAGATCGAGCACCACCTGTTCCCGCACATGCCGCGGCCGAACCTGCGCCACGCGCAGCCGATCGTGCAGCAGTTCTGCCTGGAACGGGGCATCCCCTACGCCCAGTGCGGCCTGATGCGCTCGTACCGGTACGTCCTGGAGCACCTGCACGAGGTGGGCGCCCCCCTGCGTGCCCCCGCTACCGCTCCCGCGGCCGCCTGACCTGCCGTGAATGTGGCTTTCACGGCGCATGCCGCCGTGAAAGCCACATTCACGGCATTCGCACGTCGCGTGGTTCTGTCGGGGTGGGGTGGTAGGCAGTGCGGGTCAGCCCGCCACCGCACCCCTAGGATCGCCCCATGACCGCATCCGGACTCTCCGTGAGCGATCCCGCCGAGGTACTCCGGCGGATCTTCGGCTACGACTCCTTCCGCGGGCAGCAGCAGGAGATCATCGACCAGGTCGTCGGTGGCGGCGACGCGCTGGTGCTGATGCCGACCGGCGGCGGCAAATCGCTGTGCTACCAGATCCCCGCGCTGGTCCGCGACGGTGTCGGTGTGGTCATCTCGCCGCTGATCGCGTTGATGCAGGACCAGGTCGACGCCCTGCGCGCGGCCGGGGTGCGGGCCGGTTTCCTCAACTCCACCCAGGATTTCGAGGAACGCAGGCTGGTCGAGGCCGAGTTCGTGGCCGGTGAGCTGGACCTGCTCTACCTCGCGCCCGAGCGGCTGCGGGTGGAGTCCACCCTCGCCCTGCTCAACCGCGGCAAGATCTCGCTGTTCGCCATCGACGAGGCGCACTGCGTCGCCCAGTGGGGCCACGACTTCCGGCCCGACTACCTGAACCTCTCGCAGCTGCACGAGCGCTGGCCCGACGTGCCGCGCATCGCGCTCACCGCCACCGCGACCGAAGCCACGCACACCGAGATCGCCACCCGGCTGAACCTCGGTCAGGCGCGGCACTTCGTGGCCAGCTTCGACCGGCCGAACATCCAGTACCGCATCGTGCCGAAGAACGAGCCGAAGCGGCAGTTGCTCGAACTGCTGCGCACCGAGCACGCCGGAGACGCGGGCATCGTCTACTGCCTGTCCCGCAACTCCGTGGAGAAGACCGCGGAGTTCCTGTCCGCCAACGGTTTCCAGGCCGTGCCGTACCACGCCGGGCTGGATTCGCGGACCCGTGCCGAGAACCAGTCGCGCTTCCTGCGGGAAGAGGGCCTGATCGTGGTCGCCACGATCGCCTTCGGCATGGGCATCGACAAGCCGGACGTGCGCTTCGTCGCCCACCTCGACCTGCCGAAGTCCGTCGAGGGCTACTACCAGGAGACCGGCCGCGCCGGTCGTGACGGCCTGCCCTCCACCGCGTGGCTGGCCTACGGGCTGCAGGACGTGGTCCAGCAGCGCAAGATGATCGACACCTCCGAGGGCGACGACGCGCACCGCCGCCGCCTCGGCTCGCACCTCGACGCGATGCTCGCGCTGTGCGAGACGGTCGAATGCCGCCGGGTGCAGCTCCTCGCCTACTTCAGCCAGAAGAGCGATCCCTGCGGCAACTGCGACACCTGCCTGAGCCCGCCGGAATCCTGGGACGGCACGGTACCCGCGCAGAAACTGCTGTCCACCGTGTACCGGTTGCAGCACGAGCGGCGGCAGAAGTTCGGCGCGGGCCAGCTGATCGACATCCTGCTCGGCCGCAAGACCGCGAAGGTGATCCAGCACGACCACGATTCGCTGACCGTGTTCGGCATCGGTACCGAGCTGGCCGAGGCGGAATGGCGTGGCGTGGTGCGGCAGTTGCTCGCACAGCGCCTGCTCACGGTCGAAGGCGACTACGGGACGCTGGTGCTCACCGAGGAAAGCGCCGAGGTGCTGGGCCGCCGTCGCGAGGTGCGCCTGCGCCGCGAGCCGGAGCGCGTGGCCAAGGCGGCGAAGGTCGCCAAGGCGAAACGGGAGCAGGCGGATCTGCCCGCCGAGGCGAAGCCGCTGTTCGAGCTGCTGCGCTCCTGGCGCGCGGCCACCGCGAAGGAACAGGGCGTGCCCGCCTACGTCATCTTCCACGACAAGACCCTGCAGGAGATCGCGACCTCCACGCCGACCACGCTGGAGCAGCTCGGCCAGGTGAACGGGGTCGGCGAGAACAAGCTGGCCAAGTACGGCCAGCAGATCCTCGACGCGCTCAGCTCAGCGTGAGCGCGTAGATCTCCACCCGCGGATCGTTCGGCAGGGTCACCGAGCGCACGGTTTTCGCCGGGTCCAGCGGCAGGGACTGCGCGAACAACCGCACCGGAGGCCCGTCGACGCCCTGGCCCGCCTTGATCCGGTGCGGCATCTCCAGCGCGACGGTGGTGCCCTCGGGAGCCGAGCCCGCCCAGTCCCCGACGACCACCGGCAACTCGGTTCCGGTGCCGTCGGTGTACTGCACGTTCAGCGAGACGGTCACCGGTCCGTTGTGCGACGCGGACACCAGCTTCAGCGCCTCGTGCGACCCGGCGGGCAGCAGCAGCCCCTGCCCGCGCGCTTCCACGAAGTTCGCCGCGGTGCCGGTGGGATCCGGTGCGGCGTAACGGGTTCCGGCCCAGTCGACCGGACCGGCCGCGGGCAGCAGCGAAGCGTCGTAGCTCCAGCCCGAGCCGTCGAAATTGCCCTCACCGGGAGCTTCGGCCGTCGCCGTGCCGTCGTGGCCGGCGTCCGTGGCCAGGTTCACCGCGCACTGCCCGTTCGCCACACTCGCGCACGTGGTGCCCGCCCGCAGTTCCACCGTGGCCGTGCGGCTGACCGGTTCCACCCCGGCGCCGGACACCTCGACCACCACCGGGTACTTCCCCGCCGGAGTTCCGGCCGGAACGCTCAGCGACAGCGAAACCGTTTGCTGCGTGGGAATCCGCCCGGAACGCACGACGAACGGCGAAGCGGGTTCGGTGGCGACGGTCCACCCGTCCGGCGCGGTCGCCCGCACGGTGACCGGTAGCGCGACCGGCGCCTGCCCCAGCACGTCCAGTGCCAGGGTGACCTGCTGCGGCCCGTCCCCCACCGGCGCCACCACGGCCGACTGCCGCAGCGACGCGTCCAGGTTCCGGCGCTGGTCCGGGCGCGCCTTGTTCACCGACGGCGGTTCCGCCCCGGGTGCGGTACCCCAGCTGGACGGCTGGTTCCCGACGACGTGCGCCAGGTTCCCGCCGCGCGCGATGGCGTCCCAGCCCAGCCAGGTCTTGTCCACCGGCGCGCCGTTCAGCGAAATGCTCTGCACGTACCGGTTCTCGTCGCTCACGCCGGGCGCGGTGACGGTCAGCGTGCCGCCCTGCCTGCCTTCGTACTGCCCGACCTGGACCACCGCCGATTCGAACTGCGGGCTGGACACCGCCAGGAAGTTCGACCCGCTCATGGTCGGGTACAGCCCGAGCGAGGAGAACACGTACCAGGCCGACATCGTGCCGAGGTCGTCGTTGCCGGTCATGCCGTCGGGCCCGGCGGTGAACAGCGTGTACGCCGCACGCACCACGGTCGCCGTCTTCGCCGGTGCCCCGGCCGAGGCGTAGACGTACGGCGCCAGCAGGTCCGGCTCGTTGTTCGGGTTGTACGTCGGCTTGCCGTAGTAGTCGTACGGCTCGGTGATCCAGTCCTCGCGCGCGGTCCCGGCCGGGTCGGTGAGCAGCTGGTCGTAGGCGAAGAACTCGTCGAGCCGCTGCTCGGTCGCCTGCCTGCCGCCCATCAGCGCGACCAGCCCGTTCGGGTCTTGCGGGGCCAGCCACTGGTACTGGTAGGCGCCGCCCTCGTGGAACTGGTGCCCGGCGTCGACCGGGTTGTACGGCGAAAGGAAGGTGCCGTCCTCGGTGCGGGGCCGGAACTGCCGGATCGACGGGTCCCACAGGTTCCGGAACCACTGGCCGCGGTCGGCGAACATCGCCGCGTCCTCCTGGTGCCCGAGGGCACCGGCCAGCAACGCCAGCGCGGCGTCGGCCGCCGCGTACTCCATGGTCGCCGACGCCGGGTGCTTGCAGTCGTTGTCCCCGCCCTTGTGGGCGCAGTCGACCCCCACCTCCAGGCCGGACGGGATGTACCCGCGGTCGGCGTAGTAGGTCTGCCCGGAGCGGCCGTTGTAGTCGGATTCGGCGGGCGGCACGCTGGTCGCGTTCTGCTTGAGCAGCGCGTACGCCTCTTCCTCGTGCCCGGCCAGCAACCCCTTCGACCAGGCCTCGACCAGGAACGGGGTGACCGGGTCGCCGGTCATGATGTTGGTTTCGCTGTTGGCCAACGCCCAGCGCGGCAGCCAGCCGCCGTCGCGGCCCGCGGCCACCACCGACAGCGCCACGTCCCTGGCCACCTGCGGGCGGAGCAGCTCCAGCAGCTGGTTCTGCGGCCGGTAGGTGTCCCACAGCGAGAAGTTCTGGTACGGCGTGTAGCCCTCGGCGGTGTGCACCTGCCGGTCGAAGCCGGCGTACCGGCCGTCCACGTCACCGGCCAGGTTCGGGTGCAGCAGCGAGTGGTAGAGCGAGGTGTAGAAGGCCGTCCGGCGCTCGGGCGCCCCGCCGTCGATCTTGATCGAGCCGAGCTGGGCGGCCCAGGTCTCACGCAGTTTCGCCCTGGTCGCGTCGAAGTCGTAGGAATCGCCGGTCTCGGCCGCCAGGTTCTTCCGCGCGCCGTCCACGCCGGTGTAGGACAGCCCGACCTTGACCACCACGTCGCGGTCTTCGTTCGCGTCGAAGGTCAGCCAGGCGCCGTTGCCGCCGGTGCCCGCCGCGTCCCGTGAGCCCGGGGTCTTCTCGGTTCCGCGCCAGGTGCCGAACGAGCTGAACGGCCGGTCGAAGCTGGCGGTGAAGTACACGGTGTGCTCGTCGTGACCGGCGCAGAAGCCGCCCGCGCGCACCCGGCCCTCGATGGTGCGGTCGCCGAGCACGTGCACCTCGGAGTCGTGCACGCTCTGGTTCGCCTTGCCGGTGTTGAACAGCAGGTTCGCCGCGCCGGTGGCCGGGAAGGTGTGCCGCTGCCAGCCGGTGCGCTCGGTCGCGGTCAGCTCCGCGTCGACGCCGTAGGTCGAGAGGCCGACGCGGTAGTAGCCGGGCGAGGCCTCTTCGTCGTCGTGCGCGTACTTCGAGCGGTAGACCTGCGGGTCGACCGACCCGACCGCGCCGGTGGTCGGCATGATCGGCAGCTCACCGGCCACCCCGCAGCCGACGCCGGACAGGTGCGTCTGGCTGAAGCCGTAGATCGAGTCCTGCTGGTAGTCGTACCCGCCCTGGCCGCCGGTGTCCGGGCTCAGCTGCACCATGCCGAACGGCGCGCTCGCGCCGGGGAAGGTGTTGCCGAAGTTCTGCGTGCCGATGAACGGGTTCACCTCGGCGACCGGATCGGCCTGTGCGGTGGCGGTCCCGGCTCCCAGCAGGGTCCCCGCGACCAGGACTCCGGCGAGGGCGGCGGGCGCGATCCGTCGAATCATGGCAGGCCTCTCTGGCTGACATCGTTGTCAGAACCTGCCACGCGCCGGGAACGGCTGTCAATCTTCCTGTCCGGTCCGGACATCGGCCACTGTGGACGGCGGCCCGTAGGCGAAGGCCCGCACGCGGTAGGTCGCCGTTTTCTCCTCCGGCAAGGTGATCAAGCCCGCCGAGGTGACGTCCGGCTCGAACACGGCGGCCACCCGGTAGTCCCCGGTGGTCTTCAGCTCCAGCAGGTAGCCCTCCTCGTCGGCGGCGTTGTCGGTCCAGGTGAACCGGATCCCGTTCGCGTGCCGCACGTCGGCCCGGAAATCCGTGGGGGCCGCTTCGGCCGTGCGCACGGAATGCCGTGTATTCCCCGGGGTGCGCACCGGTTGGGCCCAATCGTGGTTCAGCGCCTGCGCGGCTTCGTCGAATTCGCCGGGCGGGAGCGCGACCACCGCGGTTTCCGAGGCCGGCCCGGCGAAGGTGCGCAGGCGGTAGTGGAAGTGCGTCCGCGGCATGAGGTCCGGGTGGGTGTACTGCCGCTGCTCTGGGGGCATGAACTGCAGCACGGTGTATTCGCCGTCGGACTCGGTGGCGAATTCCAGCACCCGGCCGGCCGCCCCTGGTTCGGCGGCGGGCCAGTCGAGCACGACGTCGTCCGACCCGACCAGCGTCGCTCGGAGCTCGGGGTCGAGGTCAGGGGCTTCGGCGGAGCAGCCCGCGAGCAGCAACGCGGACAGCAAGAAAACGGCTTTGCGCATGGGAGACCTCAGCGGGGAAGGCCGTCCCGGCGGGGCCCGCCGGGACGGCGGAGTCGGTTACTTGCGCCAGAACTTGATCCCGCTCCACACCACGGTCGCCGGACCGGCGCCGCTGTTCGTCCGGTAGGCGCCGAACTTGTCGTAGAAACTGCCGCCCGGGCTGGACACGGTGTGCTTCAGCGACCCGTTGACGTAGGTCTTGTGGTTGTTCCCGGGCTGGTGGACGGTGTTCACCCGGACCGTGGTGCCCACGGTCGCGCCGGTGGCCACGGTGTTCCCGCCGTGCACCGCGTAGAGCCGGCCACCGCGTTCCACCGCCAGCATGAAGAACGGCCCGGTGGGGTCCTGGAAGGTCTGCTTCAGGCTGATCCGGGTGCCGCCGAGGCTGCTGATCCGGAAGCTGCCTTCGAACTGGCGCGTGCCGCCGGTGTAGGTGGCGTAGCGGCGTTCGGCCCGCTGGTCACCGCTGCCGGTGGCGCAGGTCAGCGTGAAGCTCAGCCCGTTGATCTGGCCGCAGCCGCGTTCCTGCTCGGTGAATGAGGGTGAGTACGAGGTCCAGCCGCCGCCGTCGACCTGGGCTGCGGCCACGGGGGCCAGCGTGGTGGACACCGTGGTGGACAACACTGCGCACAGAGCCGCGACGCCCGCGAGGGCGCGTTTTCTCGACATCTCCGACCTTTCACTACGAGGCGGCGGTCCGGGGGATGTCTGGCGGCTTGATCAGCGTAGCCGAATAAATCGGAAGCGTCACCGGCCCGCGGTCGCTAGCGTCGGCGGACATGGACGAGGCGGGGACTTATCTCGAGACCGAACGGCTGACCTTGCGCCGGATCACCGAATCCGACGCTCCGTTGCTCGTCGAGCTGGATTCCGATCCCGAGGTGATGCGCTACCTCACCGGCGGCGTGCCGACCTCGCTGGAACGGGTGAAAACCTACTTCCTGCCGCGAATGCTCGAGCACCCCGAGCGCAATCCGGATTACGGCTTCTTCATCGCGCACGAGAAGGCCACCGGTGAGTTCCTCGGCTGGTTCCACCTGCGCCCCGACCTCGACGCCCCGGCCGACGTGCCGGAACTGGGCTACCGCCTGCGCCGGGCCGCCTGGGGCAAGGGGTACGCCACCGAGGGCTCGCACGCGCTGATCGAAAAGGCGTTCACCGAACTCGGCGCGAAGCGCGTTTGGGCCGGCACCATGGCGGTCAACCGGGGTTCCCGGCGGGTGATGGAGAAGGCAGGCCTGCGCTACGTGCGCACGTTCTTCGGCGACTGGCCCGAGCCGATCGAAGGCTCGGAACACGGTGACGTCGAATACGCACTGGACCGGTCCGAATGGCGGAAATAGGCCCGGGAACGCCCGACGTCCGCGGTCCCGCGCGGTACCTCTGGTGGCTGGTCCGGAGCCAGCCGTGGCGGGCGGCGCGCGGCTCGCTGTACGGCAGCGTGTGGATGGTCAGCACGATGCTGCCGCCGTACCTCAGCTCACGGGCCGTCGACAACGGCCTGCGCACCGGCGACTTCGCCGAACTGGCGGCGTGGACCGGCGCGGTGCTGGCGGCCACGATGTTCAACGCGCTGCTCGGCCTGATGCGTCACCGCACGATGACCTTCGTCCGGGTGGACTCCGCGCTGCGCACCGTGCGGGTGGTGGTGCGGCACGTCGCGCGGCTCGGCTCGACGCTGTCCCGGCGGGTGTCCGCCGGCGAGGTGGCGCACATCGGCGCGGCCGACATCACCACCATCTCCCTCTGCCTGACGATCGTCGGCCCCGGGGTGGGCGCGTTGTTCGCCTTCGCCGCGGTGACGTTGCTGCTGCTGGACGTCTCGGCGGTGCTCGCGCTGGTGGTGCTGGTGGGCGTGCCGGTGCTCGCGGTCACCATCGTGCCGTTGCTGAACCGTCTGCAGCGCAACGAAGCGGAGTACCGCGAGCGCCAAGGTGAGCTGACCTCGCAGATCGGGGACATCGTCGGCGGCCTGAAGGTGCTGCGCGGGATCGGCGGCAGCGACCAGTTCTCGCGGCGGTTCCACGGTTCGTCGCGGCTCCTGCGCGACGACGGTTACCGCGTGGGTGCGGTGACCAGCTGGGTCAAGGCGCTGACCACCGGGATGCCCGTGCTGTTCCTCGCCGTGGTCACCTGGCTGACCGCGCGGATGACCGCCGCCGGGGAAATCAGCATCGGCGAGATGGTCGCCGTCTACGGCTACGTGGCCGCGCTGGTGATCCCGATGTTCTTCCTGATCGAGGGCAGCGACCAGCTGGCCAGAGGGCTGGTCGCGGCCCGCCGGGTCACCGAGCTGCTGCGGATCGAGCCCGAGCAGGCCGGTGGGGACCGGCCCGGTCCGGACGGCCCGGCGAACCTGGCCGACCCGGACTCCGGGCTGGTGGTCCCGCCCGGCGTGCTGCTGGCCGTGGTGTCGGCCTCGCCCGCCGACTCGGCCGCGGCGCTCGACCGGCTCGGCCGGTACACCGATTCCGCGGCTACCTGGGACGAAGTGCCGCTGGCCGACATCCGGCTCGACGAGATCCGCACGCGCATCCTGGTCGCGCGCAACGAAGAACACCTGTTCGCCGGCTCGGTGCGCGAGGCCGTGTCCACCCGGCCGGAGCACGACGACGCGGCCATCACCGCCGCGGTGCGGGCGGCGGCCGCCGAGGACGTGGCCGGTCTCGACGCACGGCTGGAGGCACGCGGCGCCAACCTGTCCGGCGGCCAGCAACAGCGGTTGCGGCTGGCCAGGGCGTTGCTGGCCGATCCGGAGGTGCTGCTGCTGGTCGAGCCGGCGTCCGCGGTGGACGCGCCGACCGAAGCCCTGATCGCCGCCCGGCTGCGGGAGTTCCGCGCCGGGCGGGCCACGGTGGTCGCCACCACGTCCCCGCTGCAGGCCGGACAGGCGGATCTGGTGGCGTTCCTGGTCGACGGCCGGGTGGTCGCCACCGGGACGCACACCGGCCTGCTCGAATCCGAACCGCGCTACCGCGCGCTGGTGTACCGCGGCGCCGAAGAGGAGGTGGCCCGATGAGCCTGCCGGTGGCGACGGCTGCCGAGGTCCGGCGGGCGACCTGGCAGCTGGTCCGCGCCGACCGCCGGGCGATGGCGGTGGTGCTGGCGTTGAACGGGCTGGCCGCGCTGGCCGGGCTGGCCGCGCCCTGGCTGGTCGGAAGGATCGTCGACCTGGTCGGCGCCGGGCGGGCGGACACGTCCACTGTGGACGTGCTCGCGGCGGCGATCGTGGGCTGCGCGCTGGCCCAGGTGCTGCTCACCCGCTTCGCCCGCAACGCCGGGCACCGGCTCGGCGAGCGGACGCTGGCGCGGCTGCGGGAGGACTTCGTCGACGACACGCTGGCGCTACCCGCGCCGGTGGTCGAGCGAACCGGGACCGGCGACCTGATGGCCAGGGGCGCGGCGGACGTGTCGACGGTGGGCGTGACCCTGCGCGACGCGGCTCCGACGCTGTTCATCTCCTCGGTGCAGCTGACCTTCGTCTTCACCGCGTTGTTCGTGCTGGACCCGTTGTTCGGGCTGTGCTCGATGATCGGGTTGCCGTTGCTCATGGTGATCAGCCGGTGGTACCTGAAGCGGGCGAGGGACGCCTACCTCCACGAAGGACAGACGCTCTCGGAAATGTCCGACAGCCTGGTGGAAACGGCGGAAGGCGCGCGCACGGTCGAGGCGTTCGGCTTGGCGTCGCGGCAGATCGAGGTGACGGACGCCCGCGTGCGCGAGGCCTACACGGCGCGGGTGCGGACGTTGTTCCTGCGCAGCGTGCTGTACCCGGTGGTGGACTTCGTCTACGCGCTGCCCGCCGCGGCGCTGTTGCTGGCCGGTGGCTTCTTCGTGGCGAACGACCTGGTCACCCTGGGCGCGGCGATCTCGGCGGTGCTCTACGCGTGGCAGCTGACCGAGCCGATGGACTTCCTGCTGGACTGGCTCGACCAGTTGCAGCGCAGCGGCGCTTCGTTCGCACGGCTGAAGGGCGTCGGCAAGGCGGTGCCCGACCGGGCCCCGACCACCGAAGTGCCCGCCGACGACCGGCTGGTGGTCAGCGACGTGCGCTACTCGTATGGTCCCGGCGGGGATGTGCTGCACGGGGTCGACCTGTCGGTGCGCCCAGGTGAGCGGCTCGCGCTGGTGGGTCCGTCGGGCGCGGGTAAGTCCACTTTGGGCAGACTGCTGGCCGGGCTCGCGGCGCCGGGTTCGGGCTCGGTGACCGTGGGCGGGGTGCCGGTGGCGGACCTGGCGCCGGAGGTGCTGCGGGAACGGGTGGTGCTGGTGACGCAGGAACACCACGTCTTCCTCGGCACGATCAGGGACAACCTGACCCTCGCCGCCCCGGACGCCGATGACGCCCGCCTGCTCGCCGCCCTCGACGTGGTGGACGCCGGCTGGGTCCGGTCCCTTCCGTCCGGTCTGGACAGTGCCGATGTGCGGCTGGACGCGCCGCAGGCGCAGCAACTCGCACTGGCGCGCGTGGTACTGGCCGACCCGCACACCGTGGTGCTGGACGAGGCCACCGCCCTGCTGGACCCGCGGACCGCGAGGAACGTGGAACGCTCGGTCGCCGCCGTCCTCGCCGGACGCACGGTGGTCGCCATCGCCCACCGCTTGCACACCGCCCACGACGCCGACCGGATCGCCGTGGTGGACGACGGGCGGATCACCGAACTCGGCACCCACGCCGCCCTGGTGGACGCCGGAGGCACCTACTCCACCCTGTGGCACTCCTGGCACGGAGGTTCCTGATGTCACGAATGTGGCTTTCGGGACGCCCTCCCGTCGCCCACCGCCACCCTCAACGGCGCTGCGCACTGCTCTCATCCGGGTCTCGAAAGCCACATTCGTGACAGTTCGCTGGGGCCGCCGGGGCGGAACTCGCGTCCACCCATGCGGGTGCTCGGTTGCGCCGACCGTAGAACTCGGCCACCTCAACGTGGAACTCGGCTGCGCCAACGTGGGACTCGGCTGTCCGAACGTGGGACTGGCGTACGCCAGAGCACTCAGCTGCCCCGAACGTCGAACTCAGCGACCTGAACGTGGAACTCGCGTGCGCGGGCGTGGGACTCGGCTTCGGGAACGTGGGACTCGGCCGCCTGAATGTTGAACTCGCGTGCGCCAGTGCGGAACTCGGCTATCCGAGTGCGGAACTCGGCCGCACGAGCGTAGGACTCGCGCCCCAACGCGGAACCCGGCCGCGCGAACGCAGGACTCAGCTGCTTGAACGTCGAACTCGCGCCCATCAATGTGAGATTCGGCTGCCCGAGCGTGGGCCTCGGTTGCGTGAATGTGGAACCCGCGTGCGCCAATGTGGGCCTCGGCTGCCCGGGCGTGGAGTTCGGCTGTCCGGGCGTGGGACTCGGCTGTCTGAACGTGGGGTTCGGATGCGCGAGTGTGGGGCTCGGTACGCGAACGTGGGTTCGGGCGGCGAGGTTAGGTGAGGGTGGGGTGGATCAGGGAGGCGGCGGAGTGGGCTCGGTGGGCGGCGAGTTCGGCGGTGTCGCCGTGTACCAGGACCAGGCCGGTGCAGGAGCGCTGGTCGGCCAGGTGGTCGAAGGTGTCGCCCGGGGTGGCGGTGGGGTACCACTCCGGCTCCCCCGGGTGCATTGCCAGCGCGTCCAGGCCGGTCCAGCCCACCAGTCGGCCGGGGTGGGCGGGGTAGATCAGGCTGAACGCGACCGCCGGGCCGCCGGGGAGGACCGCGTCGAGCAAGGAGGGGCGCCTGTCCAGCGCCATGTCGATCATCGCGTGGTAGACGTTCGTGCCCAGCGCGCGGCACAGCGCCTCCCCGACGAGCGCGCCCCCGATGCGTGCGTTGATTTCGACCAGTTCCGGGCCTTCCGCGCCCAGCACGAACTCGACGTGCGCGAAACCCCGGGCGTGCCCAGCCACGGCCAGCACCTCGGAGACCCACTGCCGCAGCAGTTCGGTGTCCTTCTCCCCGAAAGCGACCGGGAACGCCGCCGACTCCTCCCGGAACCGGTAGACCGGCGACAACTGACGGCTCGAAACCCCGAGCAGCCGCGTCTCCCCCTGCCAGGTCAAGGTTTCCGCGCTGTAGACCGGCCCCACCAGGAACGGCTCCGCGATCAGCCGTCCCTTCAAAGCCCCAGTAGCCGACAGCACCGCACGAAGCTCCGCCGCCGAGCGCACCAACGAGACATCCCGCGAGGACGTACCCGCCGAGTCCTTCACCACCAACGGGAAGTCCGTCAGCTCCGGCGTCGCGTCCACGGCCGTGCCCCGGCTCAACCCCCGCGCGTGCAACAACTGCCGCACTCGTGCCTTGTCCCGCAGGATGCGCACGGCGTCGACCGACGGGCCCGGCAAGCCGAAATCGGCGGCCAGTTGCGCGCCGGGAACGGCCCAGGTGTCCGTGGAGCTGATCAAACCGGCCAAGTCCGGCACCGAGGACAGCGCCCTGGTGCAAGCGTTTGCGTCGAAGGTATCGACATCCACCACGTCGATCGCGCGACGGCTCAGCTCGTACCGGTAGATCGACCGGTCACCGGTGAACAGCACCAGCCGCTGCCCGGCCTCCGCCGCCGCGTCGGCCAGGCGGCCCAAGCCGAACGAGAGCGCTTCCAGGAGCACGATGGTCATCGGTACGCCCTCCGTGCCCAGTCCATTGTGGACCAGGGCAGGCTCAGCTCGGCCAGCGAACCCACCTCCGCCGGGAACAGCAGCTCCGGATCCAGCGCGTCCTGGTGCCGGGAGAACACCTTGTCGACATACCGATGTCCGGTGTCCGCGCCGATCACCAGGAATGTCCGCTCCGGCTCGGCCCGCGCCTCCCACCGCGCGGCCAGGTAGGCCGCACCGGTGGACAGCCCGGCGAACACCGCGTGCTCCCGCAGCAACCCGACCGCGCCCGCCATGGCGTACCGGAAATCCACCCAGTGCAACCGGTCGTACAGCGTGTGCCGGACGTTGCCGAACGGGATCGAACTGCCGATCCCGGCGATGATCGCCTCCGGGTCGGACAGCCGCTCGCTGCCGAAGGTCACGCTGCCGAACGGCTGGATCCCGGTCAGCCGCACGTCCGGATCGCGCCGTCGCAGCGACTCGACCAACCCGCCGGTCGACGCGCCCGTACCGACCGCGCCGACCACCGTGAGCGCCCCCGTGGGCAGCGACCGCGCGGCGATCTCCGCCAGTTCGGCATACCCCGCGTAGTGCACCTCGTCGTGGTACTGCCGCATCCAGTGCACGTCCGGCCGCTCGGCGAGCAGCGCGCGCACCCGGCCGACCCGGCGTTCCTGGTCCAGTTGCAGGCTCGCCGACGGCGGCATCTGGTCCACGGTAGCGCCGAGCACCTCCAGTTGCGCGCGGATCGTCGCGTCCACTGTGGTCGACGCGACGATGTGGCAGTGCAGGCCGTAGCGGTGGCACGCCATCGCCAGCGCGAGCGCGTAGATGCCGCTGGAGGAGTCGATCAGCGTCTGCCCCGGCCGCACGATGCCGCTGTCCAGCAGCGACCGGACGGCGCCGAGCGCGGCGTAGACCTTCATCGTCTCGAACCGCGCCAGCACGAGGTTCGGCCCCAGCCGGATCAGGCTCGGGTCCTTGATCGCGTCGGTGATGTGCTCGTGCACCGCGGCGGCGACCATGGCCTCCGGCACCCGGGTCATCGGCCGATCGACCGCAGGTAGCGGGCCAGGCTCTCGGCCGCGGCCACGTTGCGCGGCCCGCTGACCAGTTCGCCGACCGACATCACGTGGAACCGGTTCTCCCGCACCGCGGGCGAGTTCTTCAAGCCCTCGAAGGACTTCACGAAGTCGATCTTCGCCTGGGCCGGCTGGTCACCGTAGTCGGCCACCACGATCACTTCGGGCTGCGCCTGCACCACCGGCTCCCAGCCGACCGAGCCCCAGCCGTCGGCCAGTTCGGCGAAGATGTTGCGCCCGCCCGCCGCGGCGATGATGTCGGTGGGCGCGGCGTGCTTGCCCGCGGTGAACGGCTGGTCGGTGCCCGAGTCGTAGACGAACACCCGGGTGGGTTCCGCACCGGCGGGCGCACCTCGGCGCACCGCGTCCAGCCTGGAACGCAGCTGCCCCACCAGTTCCGTGGCCCGCGCCTCGACGTGGAAGATCTTGCCGAGGTTCTCCAGATCCGCGAACAGCGCGTCGAGCGGGGAAACGTCGGCCTTCGCGGTGCCGTAGTCCCAGCAGGTTTCGGTGTGCAGGTAACTGCGGATCCCGAGCTGTTCCAGCAGCTTCGGCGTGATGCCGCGCTCCTCGCTGAACCCGGAGTTCCAGCCCGCGAACACCCAGTCGGCCTGGGCGTCGACCACGATCTCCCGGGTGATCCGCGCGGTGCCGAGCCGGGGCACCTTCGCGTAGTCGGCCTTCCACTCGGAGCCGTCGATGGACGGATCCGCCACCTTGTTCAGCACGTACCCGCGCATCCGGTCGGCCAGTCCGAGCGCGAACATCTTCTCCGTGCCGCTGATGTCGTAGGACACCGGGCGCTGCGGCGTCGGATAGGTGACCTGCTCACCGCAGTTGGTCACCGTCGCGGTGGCCGGCGGCCCACCGGCGGGCGCGGGCTCGACGGTGGCACCACAGGCCGCCACCAACGGGAGCAGCGCCAGCAGCGTTACCAGGCGGGTTCTCATGCGCGCTCGGTCCTTTCGGGACTATCAAGACGGTCGGGGTCGAGGTCGTAGAGCAGCTGGGTGATCCCGGTCCTCGGGTGGGCGACCACGCTGGCCCGCACACCGAACACGTCGTGGACCAGCTCGGGGGTGAGGATCTCGGCCGGAGTGCCGCAGGCGGCCAGTTCGCCGTCGCGCAACACGGCGATGCGCTGGCACACCGCGGCGGCCAGGTTGAGGTCGTGCAGCGCGACCAGCACGGTCAGCCCGCACCCGGCCAGGAAGCTCAGCAGCTCCACCTGGTGGCGCACGTCGAGGTGGTTCGTCGGCTCGTCGAGCACCAGCACGCTCGGCTCCTGCACCAGTGCCCTGGCCATCAGCACGCGCTGGCGTTCACCTCCGGAGAGCGACAGCACGCTGCGCACCGCCAGGTGCGTGATGTCCATGCGCCGCAACGCGTCCCGGCACAGCTGGCGTTCGCGTGCGGTGAGCCGGGGATTGCCGCGCTGGTGCGGTGACCGGCCGAGCGCGACCACCTCCTCCACGGTGAAGTCCAGCTCGGCGCGGCTGTCCTGGGTCAGTGCGGCGATCGAACGCGCGCTCTCGGCCAGCGCCACCCGGCTCAGGTCCTCGTCGTTGAGCAGCACCGCGCCGGTGGTCGGTTTCAGCGCGCGGTAGACGCAGCGCAGCGCGGTCGACTTGCCGCTGCCGTTCGGCCCGACCAGGCCGACCACCTCGCCCTCCCCGACGTCGAGGTTCAGCTCGCGGACCAGTGCCCGCCCGGCGATCTCGACCGAGACTCCCCGCAACGAAAGTTCTGCCTGTCCCATCAGCGATCTCCGAACATGTAGCCGCGTCGGCGCATCAGCACGATGAACACCGGGACCCCGATCAGCGCGGTGATCACCCCGAGCGGCAGTTCCTCCGGCGCCACCACCACCCGCGCCAGCACGTCGACCCAGACCAGGAAGATGCCCCCGGCGAGCGGGGCGATCGCGAGCACGCGGCGATGGCTGGAGCCGACCACGATCCGGACCACGTGCGGCAGCACCAGCCCGACGAACGGGATCGCGCCGCTGACCGCCACCAGCAGCCCGGTCGCTCCGGCGGTCAGCAGGAACAGTCCGCGCCGCAACGCCGCCGCGTCCACCCCCAGGCTCGCCGCGGTCTCGTCTCCGAGCGAGAGGATGTCGAGCGGCCTGCTCTTGCGCAGCAGCAGGACCACCGTCACCACCACGGCGACCGCCGCGATCGGCAGCGACTGCCAGCTCGCCGCGCCGAGGCTGCCGAGCAGCCAGAACAACACCGTCTGCGCCGCCTGGCTGTTCGGCGCCAGGAAGACGATCATGCTCATCACCGCCTGGAAGGCGTAGGCGAGCGCGACCCCGGTCAGCACCAGCCGCAGCGGCGTGAGCCCGAGCGCGCTGCGGGCGGCGAGGTAGACCAGCGCGGTCGCGATCAGCGCGCCGAGGAAGGCCGCGACCGACATGGCGAGCACGCCGAGCGAGGCGAACACCCCGAACACCACCACGGCGGTGGCACCGACCGAGGCACCCGAGGAGATGCCGAGCACGAACGGCTCGGCCAGCGCGTTGCGCACCAGCGCCTGCAACGCCACGCCGACCACGGCGAGCCCGGCGCCGACCACCACCGCGAGCAGCACCCGCGGGGTCCGCACGTCCCACACGATCGAGTAGCCGGTGACCTCGGCCTGGCTGATCCGGCCGCCGGTGAGCGCGGCCTGCAGGTAACGCAGCACGTCGTCGAGCGGCACCACGGTCGGGCCGAGCGCGATACCGGCGAGCACGGAAACCAGCAGCACCAGCGAAAGCACGACGATCGCGCCGGTGAGCCCGCCCCTGGCGGGGGCGTCGGGCGTCGCCGGTTCGGCGAGCAGGCGCCAGCGCGGCTCGCCCTCGACCTCAGTCCGCACGTCGGCCGCGCACGATCAGGCGCCGGGCGTGGTTGTCGTACGGGCTGCCGTCGAAGTCACCGAAGCACTCCACGTCGGCGAACCCGGCCTGCTGGAACAACGCGCGCAGTTCCGCGGCGCTGTACAGGAAACTGGTGATGGTGGCCCGGCGCACGGTGTCCCCGGCGACGAGTGTCCATTCGGTACGGAGGCGGGTCCAGTCGTCGAGGATGGTGTCGCGCATGAACACCGTGCCCTCTTCGACGTCCACGGCCTGCGGGCGGCCCACCCAGCTCGCCAGGACTTCCTTGCCCAGCACGTCGATCAGCAGCGTGCCGCCGCGGTCCAGGTTGGCGCGGGCATTGCGCAGCACGCGCAGGTTGTCGGCGGGATCGTCGAAGTAGCCGAACGAGGTGTAGAGGTTGAGCACCACGTCGAAGGCGCGGTCCTCGACGAATTCCAGCATGTCCGCCTGGACCAGCCGGACGTCGACACCGGCTTCCCGGCAGGCTTCGCGTGCCCGCGCCAGCATGCCCTCGCTCAGGTCCACGCCGGTGACCCGGTCCCCGCGCTGCGCCAGCGGCACCACGTGGATCGCCGGCCCGCAGCATAGGTCGAGCACCCTGGCTCCGGCCGGGAACGTCAGCAACGGCGACTTGGCGACGAGTTCGGCGGCCTCCGCCGCCCGTCGGCGGGAGAACATCGCCCCGGCGAAGCCGGCCCACAGGTCGTCATCGTCGTACCAGGCCATGCACCCCGTCCTTCGCTTCCCACGACCGTTCGCAGTAGAGGTCGCCGGAGGCGGTTCCGGAGTTCCCGGCGGTTTCGCGGGCGCACCCGGATGGAGCAGTCAGACCGGCAGGCCGTCGCGCAGCCGGGTGACCGCGGTGACGATCGCGCCCGCCTGCACCCCGGCCAGGCGGTGCGGGGGCACGAGCGTGCCCGGCGCGCGTTCGGCGACCTCGGCGCACCAGCGCTCGAACACCGGCGTCAGCCTCGCGCGCGCCGCGTCGATCTCCGGTGACGCCGGTTCGTCGGCGAACAGGCGCAGCAGCATTCCGGCGCACCGCAGGCGGATCACGCCCGGCCACACCTCTCCACCGGCGAACCGGAACCAGCGCAGCGCGTCGGTGATCGCGCGTTCGAACGGGCTGCGGCCGCTCAACCGCAACGGCTGCAGCAAGCCGGTGAAGAAGTCCAGATCCTGGGCGCAGCTCTCGTCGGCGTACGCCGGGCCGTGGTCCACCCACAGCGGGAGTTCGCTGATCAGCACCGCACTGCCGTAGCGCTCGGAGTAGTCCCGAGTGCTTCCGCCGGTGAGCAGCGGCGCGCCCATCGCCTCGGCGATCCTGCCGAAGGACGGCATCTCGAACACCGCCGGCGCCAGCGCGCGGGCACCGGGTGCGTCCGGCTCCCCCCGGTCCAGCGGAATCCCGGCGTCGTCGAGCAACGCGGTGAGTGCCGCGTAGTACTCGGCGTCGCCACCGCTGACGTAGAAGAAGCCACCGCCGAAGTCGGCATTGTGCAGGGAGGCGATCAACTGCGGCCGGGTGGCGTCGATCAGCTTCATCAGCGCGCGCGTCTCCGGGATCGGCGTGCCGATGCGCTGCCCGCGCCACTGGACCGGGAATGTCCATTCGACCTGCTCGTCGCTCGGCGGCCGGTAGAAGTTGCGCGCCACGTGGTCGCGGGTGAGCGGGCCGTCGAACCAGCCTTCGTTGAGCCGGGTGCCGTCGGGATCGGCGCACGGCACGAAGTGCCAGGTGGCGCCGAGGGCCTCACGCAGTTCGGTGTCCTGGGCGAGTTCGCAGAGCAGCTGCCGGATGGTCAGCAGGCCGATCGGCTCGTTGGGGTGCGGGCTGCCGATCACCACCACCTGCCGCGGCCCGCCGCCGACCCGGACGTGGTGGATCGGGTCGCCCAGCTTGGACCGGCCGAGCACGGTCACGGTCACGGCGTCCGGGTGCTTTTCGGCGATCTCGGCGGTGAACCGGTGCACCTGGTCCACCGTGGGAAAGCCGGTGGCCGGCGTCATCGAACCGGTGATCCTGGCGACCTCGCGCACGACACCCTCCGGTATGATAATTTGATTACGCTAATAATGAGATTACCATCACTGCCGTGAAACGGACCGTGCTGAAGGCGCGCAATCGTGAAGCGCTGATCGAGGCCTGCCTCGCCGAGGTCGCCGCCCACGGCTATCGCGACGCCCGCTTGGAGGACATCGCCGAACGGGCCGAATTGAGCACAGGCGCGATCTACTCGATCTTCGGCAGCAAGCGGAACCTGCTCGCCGCCGCGATGGACCAGCTTTCCGCTGAACTGGCGGGCGAGCTCGACGCGCTCACCGATCCGGAACTGCCGGTGACCGAAGTGCTGCGGGGCGCGGCGCGGGTGTGGATGAAGATGGCCACGGAAGAAGGCGCCCGCGACCGGTTCGCCTTCGAACTGGAAGCGACCGCCGCCTCACTGCGCGAACCGGTGCCTGCCCAGCCGATCCCGGCGCAGCGGCTGCGCGACCTGCTGACCGACCGCTGCCTCGGCACCACGCGGACCACCGGCGAGCAGGCGCGGCGGTTGAGCGTGGCCGCGCACGCCCTGCTCAGCGGGCTGGCGCAGCGGGCACTGCTCGACCCGGCGGCGGTGTCCACCGCGGATGCCGAGGAGGCCGCCGCGGCGCTGGTGCGCCTGCTCGACCGGTCCGGTTCCTGACGTAGTTTGAGCACATGACGCAGGAGTTGCTCTCCGTGGAGCAGGTCGCCGACCGACTCGGGCTGCACGTGCGCACGGTCCGCAACTACGTGCGGAACGGGCGGCTCAAAGCGGTCCGCATCGGCAAGCAGTACCGCATCGCCCGCGAGGACCTCGATGAGCTGACCGGCAAGCCGTCGATTTCCGGCGCGCGCCGCGTCGAGGTGTCGAGCATCGTGCAGGTGGACGCGGTCGACAAGGCGACCGCGGACCGGATCACCTCGCTGCTGCTGGGTGCGGCGAACAGCTCCAGGGACGACGACCAGCCGCTGCGCGTGGACACCCTCTACGACGAGGAACGCGGTTCGCTGAAGGTCGTCGTGCTCGGCGGGGTCGCCGCGACCACCGAGTTGCTCCGCCTGGTCGAGGCCGTGGCCGACTAGCGGCGCATGCGACCCGCCGACCTAGCCCGCGAGCACGGCCTGTCGACCCAGGCCGTCCGCAACTACGAGCAGGACGGGTGCCTCCCACCCGCCGAACGCACCGCCAGTGGTTACCGCGTCTACACCGAGGTGCACGCGGCAGCGCTGCGCGCCTACCTCGCGCTGATCCCGGCCTACGGGCACGCCACCGCCGGGCAGATCATGAACTCGATCCACGCCGGCGGCCTCGACAATGCGCTGACCGCCATCGACCGCGGCCACCACCGGCTGCTGCGCGACCGCGAGACCCTCGACGCGGTGAAGGACGCGATCGACTACTTGACCGCGGACCCCTCAGTGGATCGCCCTGGGGATCAGGTGGTAGCTCGACGCACCATCGGGGAGGTGGCGCACCAACTCCGCGTCACCCCGGCGACCCTGCGCAACTGGGAGGAAGCCGGAATCCTGACGCCGCAACGGGAATCGGGCACCGGCTACCGCGTCTACCGCGCACCCGACATCCGCGACGCCGAACTCGCCCACCTGCTCCGGCGCGGGGGTTATCCGCTGGAGCACATCGCCACCGTGGTGCACCAGATCCGCACCGCGGGCGACGTCGAAGCGCTGGCCGGCGCTTTGGACGACTGGCAGCGGAAACTGACCGCGCGGGGCCTCGCCATGCTCAAGGCGGCGACCCGGCTCAGCGAGTACCTGAGCCTGCGCGACGCCTAGAGGTCACCGAGGGCGGTGACCGGCGACTCCACGCAGTCGGCGACGAAACGCAGGAAACCGCCCGCGGTGCCGCCGTCGCACACCCGGTGGTCGAAGGCGAGCGTGAGCTGGCAGATCTTGCGCGCCACCAGCGTGCCGTCGACCACCCACGGCCGGTCGATGATCCGGCCCATGCCGAGGATCGCCGCCTCCGGGTGATTGATGATCGCCGCCGAACCGTCCACGCCGAACACCCCGTAGTTGTTCACGGTGAACGTGCCGCCGGTCAGATCCGCCGGGGTCAGCTCGCCCGCCCGCGCCGCGGCCGTGCGGTCGCGCAGGGCGTCCGACAGCGCGCGGGTGTTCAACGTGTGCGCGTCGCGGATCACCGGCACGACCAGCCCGCGATCGGTCTGCGCGGCGAACCCGAGGTGCACCGAATCGAGCACCACGATCTCGTCGCGCTCGACCCGCGAGTTCAGTTCGGGGAACTTCTTCAGGCCCGCCACGGTGAACCGCGCGAGCAACGCCAGCAAGCCGACCCCGTCGAGCTTGTCGCGCGCGGCGAGCAGTTCGGTGGCGTCGACGTCGACCCACACGGTCGCCTCGGGGATCTCCCGCCGCGAGGTGGACAGCTTGTCGGCGACCGTCTTCCGCAGGCCCTTCAACGGAATGCGGCGGCCACCTGCCGAGCGCCCGGCGATCTCCCGCTCGATGTCGCACCGCCGGATCACACCTCCCGGGCCGCTGCCGGACACCGCTTGCAGGTCGACCCCGTTCTCCTTGGCCAGCATGCGCAGGATCGGCGAAATGACTGCCGTTGTCCGCTGCTGGGGCACGCTCGCGGGCGCACGCCTGGGCGTCCGGCGACGACGCCGGGTGGCCGTCGACGTGCCGTAACCGATGAGCACGTTGCCGCTTTCCTCGGCAGCGGGGGCAGGCTCCGGGACCACCACGCCCGGTTCGGTGAATCCCGGAGCCGCTCCGCCCACGCTGAGCAGCGGCGCACCGACGGGCAGCGTTTCACCCGCGGCGCCGTGCAGCGCGGTCACCTCCCCGGCGAAGGGAGACGGTACTTCGACCGCCGCCTTGGCGGTTTCCACCTCGACCACCGGCTGGTCCACGGTGATCGTGTCGCCGACCGAGACCAGCCAGCGCACGACTTCCGCCTCGGTCAGGCCCTCGCCGAGGTCGGGCAGCAGGAACTCAGGCAACGCCGATCACCTCGTCGTCCCACTGCAGGCGCGCGATCGCGTCGAGCACGCGATCCACGTTCGGCAGGTGGTGTTCCTCGAGTTTCGGTGGCGGGTAAGGGATGTCGTAGCCGGTCACGCGCAGGATCGGCGCGTGCAGGTGGTGGAAGCAGCGCTCGGTGAGCCGGGCGGCGACCTCGGCGCCGTACCCGCAGAAGCCGGACGCCTCGTGCACCACCACCGCGCGGCCGGTCTTGCGCACGGACGCGGCGACCGTCTCGTCGTCGAAGGGCGACAGCGTGCGCAGGTCCACGACTTCGGCGTCCCAGCCTTCTTCCCGTGCTGCCTCAGCGGTTTCCAGCGCGGTCTGCACCATCGGCCCGTAGGCGATCAGCGTGACGTCGGAGCCGGTCCGCCGCACCACCGCGCGGTCCATCGGCACCCGCGCATCGAAGTCCACTTCGGACTTGGCCCAGTAGAGCCGCTTCGGTTCCAGGAAGATCACCGGGTCCGGCGAGTCGATCGAGGCGCGCAGCAGGTGGTAGGCGTCCTCCGGGGTGCCGGGCGTGACCACGCGCAGGCCCGGCGTGTGGGTGTAGTACATCTCCGAGGAGTCGCAGTGGTGTTCGACGCCGCCGATCCCGCCGCCGTACGGGATCCGGACGACCACCGGCAGTGCGACCTTGCCGCGCGTGCGGTTGCGCAGTTTGGCCAGGTGGCTGGTGATCTGCTCGAACGCGGGGTAGGCGAAGGCGTCGAACTGCATCTCCACCACCGGGCGCAGGCCGTTCATCGCCATGCCGATCGCGGTGCCGACGATGCCGGACTCGGCCAGCGGCGTGTCGAACACCCGCTTCTCGCCGAAGCGCGCGGTCAGCCCGTCGGTCACCCGGAACACGCCGCCGAGCGGGCCGACGTCCTCGCCGAACACCAGCACGCGGTCGTCGGCTTCGAGCGCGTCGGCCAGGCCGCGGTTCAACGCGCCTGCCATGGACAGGGTCATCGGAGCTCCTCGGCGAGCTGGGCCGCCTGCTCGCGCAGCGCGGGCGTCGGCTCGGCGTAGACGTGCCGGAACAGGTCGGCGGGGTCGGTCTCCACCTCGGCGTTCATGCCGTCACGCACCTTCGACGCGAACGCCTCGGCTTCGGCCAGCACGGCGTCGCGGCGGGTGTCGTCAAGCAGACCGCGCGAGCGCAGGTAGGCCTCGATGCGGTCGAGGGGATCGCGGCCCAGCCAGTAGGCCACTTCGCTGGGGTCGCGGTAGCGGTTCGCGTCGTCGGCGTTGGTGTGGGCCTCGATGCGATACGTCTTGGCCTCGATCAACGTCGGGCCACCACCTTCGCGAGCGGCTCGCACCGCGTCGCGCACCACGGCGTAGACCGCGGCCGGGTCGTTGCCGTCGACCAGCACGGACGGCACGCCGTAGCCGATCCCCTTGTGCGCCAGCGACGGCGCCGCGTTCTGCTTGCTCATCGGCACGCTGATCGCGTAGCCGTTGTTCTGCACCAGGAAGACCACCGGCGCCTGCCACACACCGGCGAAGTTCAGCGCCTCGTGTGTGTCGCCCTCGCTGGTCGCGCCGTCGCCGAGCAACACCAGCGCGACGCTGTCCTCGCCCTTGAACCGCGCGGCGTGCGCGACGCCGACCGCGTGCAGCGTGTTGGTGGCGAGCGGCGTGCACTGCGGACCGACGCGGTGTTCGTACGGGTCGTAGCCCAGGTGCCAGCCGCCCTGGAGCAGGGTCAGCGTCTCGACCGGATCGACGCCGCGGGTGACCAGGGCGACCGAGTCGCGGTAGGTGGGGAACAACCAGTCGCGCTCCTCCAGCGCGGCCACGGCACCGACCTCGCACGCCTCCTGCCCGCGCGACGACGGGTAGACCGCGAGCCTGCCCTGCTTGGTCAGGGCGGTGGCCTGGGCATCGAAGCGGCGGCCGAGCACCATCTTCCGGTGCAGGTCGAGCAGCACTTCGTCGGCCGGCATCGGCAGGGCCGGGTCCGCCACCGGCTCGCCCGCCGCGGAGAGCAGGGCGAGCGGCTCATCCGTGGGGAGCAGAGCGCGCTCCGCGCTGGTGACCGTCGTCATGGCGCGAATGCTCCATCGCGGTCTGGCCAATATTCCATACCGAGGCCGATTCTCCGGACGTTTGGCTCACTAACGCCGTTAGGCTGGGCCACATGGCCGCACTCGACGAGACCGACCGCCGAATCGTCAAGGAGCTGCGCGCGGACGGCAGGCTGTCCATGCGCGCGCTCGCCGAGCGTCTGCACATCTCGCGGGCGGCGGTCTACTCGCGGGTGGACCGCCTGCACCGCGACGGCGTGATCACCGGATACAGCGCGGTGATCGACCCGGAACGCGCGGGATTGGGCATCTCGGCGTACGTGTACCTGAAGATCAGCCAGCACTCGTGGCAGGCGGTGCGCAAGCGGGTGCTGGAGATCCCGGAGGTTTGGCACGGCGCGCTCGTCTCCGGTGAACACGACATCGTGTTGCTGGTCCGCGCGCCGGACGCGTCGAGCCTGCGGCACCTGGTGCTGCACCGGCTGCAAACCATGCCCGACGTGCTGTCGAGCCACACCGTCCTGGTGCTGGACGAGCTCCACAGCCTGGAGAGCATTGACGCGAATTAGAACACGTTCTACCGTGACGGGGTGCTCACCCAGCCGTTCGCCGCAGCGATCGCCGAAGCCGAGAAGATCATCGAATCCGCCCCGCACATCCGGACCGACCAGGACCTGATCGAGGGCTACGACTACCTCAGCGGCAGCATTCGCGCGTCGCTGCAGATGGCGTGGGCCTACGAGCGGGACTTCCCATACTTCGTGCAGTCCACCGGGCCGTACACGAAGATGGGGCTGGACAACCCGGACACCCTGTACTTCCACGCCTACCTGCGCGACGACGCGGAATACGTGGTCACCGGGCGCCGGGGCAGCACCGCGGACCTGAGTTTCCAGGTGCTCGCGGGCGACTACACGCCGGTCGACGTGCCGGACAGCGTCACCGCCTTCGACGACCGGTCGATCCGGATCGAGCCGGACGGCTCCTTCGAGATCCGGTTCGGGCCGGACAAGTCGAGCGACCCCCACTACTTCACGCTGGCACCGGGCTCGGCGATGCTGGTCGCCCGCGAGGTGTACAGCGACTGGGCTGCCGAGGAACGCGGCGTGCTGCGCATCCAGCGCGCGGATCGGATCGGCCAGGTGCCGCCGCCACCTTCGCAGGACAAGATGACCAAGCGGTACGGCGTGGCGGGGAAACTGCTGCTCAACCGGCTGCATACCTTCCTCAAGTTCCCGGATTGGTTCTACCTCGAGCTGCCGGTGAACACGATGACCGAACCGCGATCCACGCCGGGCGGGCTGACCACGCAGTTCTCCTCGGCCGGGCACTACGACCTGGCCGACGACGAGGTCATGGTGGTGACCGTGCCCGCCTCCGACGCGCCGTACCAGGGCATGCAGCTCGGCAGCCGGTGGTACATCTCGCTCGACTACGTCAACCACCAGACCAGCCTGAACACCTCGCAGACGCGCATCGATCCCGACGGCCGGATTCGGTTCGTGATCAGCGAGCGCGATCCGGGTCTGGCGAACTGGCTGGAGCGCACCGGGCACGCGCGGGGTTTCGTGCAGATCCGGTGGCAGCGATTGGCCAGGGAACTGAAACCCGAGGACGGGCCGGAAGTGGAGGTCGTGCCGTTCGGCGAGCTCCCCCGCCGGTTGCCGTACTACCAGCAGGCACGGGTCACCCCGCGTGAGTACGCGGACCGGATCGCGGCCCGGCAGGCCGCCTTCGCCACCAGGATGCTCGGATGATGCTCGAAGGCAAGGTCGTGCTGGTCTCCGGGATCGGCCCGGGGCTGGGCCGTTCGATCGCGGTGCGTGCCGCGGCGGCTGGTGCGGACGTGGTGCTGGCGGCGCGTACCGAATCGCGACTGGAAGAGGTCGCGAAGGAGGTCACCGCGCTGGGCCGTCGAGCGCTCTGCGTGCCGACCGACATCGCCGACGAGGCCGCCGCCGAACATCTCGCCGAGCAGACCATCGCCGAGTTCGGCCGCCTGGACGCCCTGGTGCACAACGCTTTCGCTTTCCCGCCGATGGGTGACCTGCTCGATGCCGACCCGGCCGCGATCCGGACGGCACTGGACACCACCGTGCTCGCCGCGCTGCGGCTGACCCGGTTGCTCGCTCCGGCGCTGTCCGGCGTGGACGGTTCGGTGGTGATGATCAACTCGGCGGTGATCCGGCATTCGCGGCGGACCTTCGGCGCGTACAAGATGTCGAAGACGGCACTGTTGTCGCTGGCGCAATCGCTGGCCACCGAGCTCGGGTCGCGGGGTATCCGGGTCAACTCCGTGGCGCCGGGCTATATCTGGGCCGACGCACTGAAGTGGTACTTCGGGCACCTGGCGAAGGAACGCGGGGTGACGCGCGAGGAGGTCTACGCCGAAACCGCGGCCACCACGGACCTGCGGCGGCTGCCCGAACCCGACGAGATCGCCGACGCCGTGGTCTTCCTGGCTTCGCCGATGGCCAGCGCCATCACCGGGCAGTGCCTGGACGTCAACTGCGGCGAGTTCCACCACTGAGGGAGCGGCATGGAACGGGATTCGGTGGGCACGGTCGAGGACCTGCACGCTTCGGCTACCAAGGTGACAGGCCTCGATGATTTCGGGGAAGACGACTACACCGAGGGCCTGGCAGTGCTGCTCGACTCGTACGCCCGCGAGGCGGAACTGACTCCGTTCGGCAAAAAGATCAAGCGGGCTTTCCTGCGTGGTGCGCTGATCGCGCGTCTGCTCAGCGAGGCTGGCTGGAAGCAACACCCCGCGTACGCCGATGTGCCCATCGAGCGGCCGATCTTCGTGACGGGATTGCCGCGCACCGGCACCACCGCCCTGCACCGATTGCTCACCGCCGACCCCGCGCACCAGGGTCCGGAGCTGTGGCTGACCGAGGTCCCCCAGCCGCGTCCTCCACGGGAGACGTGGGAGTCGAATCCGGTGTTCGCCCGCATCCAGGCCGGGTACGAGCAGCACCACCAGGAACACCCGGAGTTCATGGGACTGCACTACAGCTCGGCCGAGCAGGTCGAGGAGTGCTGGCAGATCCTGCGGCAGTCCCTGCGCTCGATCTCGTACGAATGCCTGGCCCACGTACCGTCCTATTCGGATTGGCTCCGCGGGCAGGATTGGACCACGGCCTACCGCCGGCACCGCGATGTGCTGCGCCTGATCGGCCTGCACGATGCGGATCGGCGGTGGGTGCTGAAGAACCCGAGCCACCTGTTCGCGCTGGACGAGTTGCTCACCGTGTACCCGGATGCCCTGGTGATCCAGACCCACCGCGATCCGCGAACCGCGATCGCCTCGGTGTGCAGCCTGAACGAGAACGCCACCGCCGACTGGTCGACCGCGTTCAAAGGCGAGGTGGTCGGCCGAAGCCAGCTGGCCCTCTGGGCACGTGGCCTGTCCGACTTCAGCGCCGCCCGAGAAAGGCACGATGCTGCCCAGTTCTACGACGTGCAGTACGAGGACTTCGTCCGCGACCCGATCGACACGGTCGAAGACGTCTATCGCCACTTCAACCTGCCTTTGACCGACGAGGCCCGATCGCGCATGGTGTTGCTACACGAGGAAAGCCGCTCCGGGAAGCGGGCTCCCGCCCACCGGTACGCCCTCTCGGACTTCGGCTTGTCCGACGCCGACGTCGACGCTGCCTTTTCGCCGCCCGACAAGGGTTCCGGCCTGCTGGTGTAGGTCTGGTTTGCAGGCGTGGTGATGGTCAACGTTCCGTCGTCATCGACCTTGTGCCGCCACCCGGGCACATCCCGGAGCCGGTGGTCCGCGCGGCAGAGTCCGACCAGCGTGGCGGCGTTGGTGGGGCAGCCTTGCGCCCAGCCCTTGCCTTTCGGGTCGCAGTGATCGAGATCGCCGAACTGCGCGGGCCGCGTACAGCCAGGCCGACGGCACTCGCGATCACGCACCCGGACCAACTCGTCGAGCCCGGCTTTCGGCCGATATCGCCGACGCCCCAGCTCGATCACCTGACCGTCGACCGGGTCGGTGATGATGCGCTGGAAGACGGTGCCGGGCGCGGAAGCGATGTGGCGCGCCAGCGATGCCGGGATCGGCCCGTGCCCCGCCAACTCCGCGGGTTCCTTGCGCAGACCGGCGTACGTCAACGCATCCAGGTACAGATACACATGCGCCTTCACTTCACCACCGAACTGCTTGCCGATCATCATGTCCAGCGCCACGTCGGCCCGCACCTGGTCCAGCGACCGGGGTTCGTCCGCGGTCTTGAGCTTCCGGGCTTGCCGATCAACACACAGATACGCCGCAACCGTCTTCTCCACGGAGGCGCTTTCTAAGAACAGGCCAGCCACTCCGGATTCGCCGTGTCTCAGGCGGAAGGCACGGCTCTCCACCGCTTTCCTCGCTCGCCCATCGAACCCCTCGGGATCCACCCGCGCGACCGCCGCATTGGCTGACCGCCGCGCGGACGTCGGGTTCTTGCCCAAGAGCCGCCCAACCATCACTGCGTCGACAACCGACGCCTTGGCACCCTCCAGCCACGCGCCGGCCTTGGTGACGGCCACCGCTGACGCCATCGGCACCTGCCCTTGTTCCACCAGGCCGAGTACCAGCGGAAAGCGATCGACCAGCCCCTCGGACTGACCGATCAACGCCTGTGCCTTGAACTTCGTCAGACACAGTGCCATCGCCAACTCCTCGGCCACCCCGCGCTTCGTCGCCGAAGCGCGAGTGAACGAGACCACCTGCCGAGTCAGCCGGGCTTCGAGCCGGGCCATCTCCGCAGCAGTGGATTTCATCTTGAGGAGCATCTCCTCCATGGATTCCCCCATGGCGAGGATGCTATCAAACACCTGTTCGATAGATGACTCACGGCATTACGCCATACAGGCGAGATCGAATATGACTGAGAGCGACCTGGCGCGACGCCGAAGTACCGCGAACCCGATTCATGACTCGAATGAGTTAACACGTTCGGGCTGCCGAATGTAGAATCGGCTACTCGATGAGGGGCCCAACTGTCTGAGTGCCGAACTCGACGGCACGAACGAGGGATTCAAGCGGGGCAACGCGGGCTCGGTCGCGCCAGCGCAGGACTCTGTTACGGGACGCGGAGTTCGGTTCACCAGTACGGAACCTCGGCACGGAGGTCTGCCACAGGGGCACACAGCAGGACACCGGGTGGCCGAAAGTGGAACTCGGGTGCGCCGACGCAGGACTCCGTGCCTGAATGTGGAACTCGAGTGCGTGAGTGTGGAACTCGGCTGCACCAATGCAGAACTCAGGTGCCTGAATGTCGAACTCGGGTGCGGGAATGTGGGACTCGGGTGCTTGAATGTGGGACTCGGGTGCGGGAGTGTGGATATCAGAGGGTGGGACGGGAAAGGCGAATACAGGCGCCAGCTCAAGAGGCGGATGTTCAGGCTAGGCCACGTATAGCTCGCGAGGGCGGGCGGTTTCCCTTGATCGAGGCCACCATTTCCAGCACCTGCCGCGTCCGTCGTACCTCGTGGGCCCGGAACATGGCGGCCCCGTCCGCGGCGGCCAGGGCGGTGGCGGCCAGCGTGCCGTCCACGCGGTCTTCCAGGTCCACTCCCAGCGTCTCGGCGACGAAGTCCTTGTTGGACAGAGCCATCAGCACCGGCCAGTCCGTCTCGGCCAGGCGGTCGGCGTAGCGCAACAGGGCCAAGCTGTGCCAGGTGTTCTTCCCGAAGTCGTGCGTCGGGTCGATCAGGATGCCTTCGCGCGGTACGCCGAGGACCACGGCGGCTTCCGCGCGCTGGGTCGTCTCTTCGATCACCTCGGTGACCACATCGTGGTACCGCACCCGGAACGGCCGCGTCCTGGGCACCGCGTTCCCCGTGTGCGAGCAGACGTAACCCGTGCCGAACTCCGCGGCCACCTCGACCAGGCCTGGATCGGCGCCCGCCCACGTGTCGTTCAGCAGGTCCGCGCCCTCCGCGCACGCGGCTCTGGCGACGTCCGCGCGCCAGGTGTCGACGCTGATCACCAGGTCCGGGTACCGCGAGCGCACCGCCCCGACCAGCGGCACCACCCGGCGGATCTCCTCGGCGACCGTCACCTCCTCCCCCGGCCCGGCCTTGACGCCGCCGATGTCGACGACGTCCGCTCCGTCGGCCACCGCGCGGTCGACCGCGGCGATCGCCTTCTCGTCGGTGAAGTGGGCCCCGCGGTCGTAGAACGAGTCCGGGGTGCGGTTGACGATCGCCATCACCAGGGCACGGTCTGCGGTGATCCGGCGACCGCGGAAGCTCAGCACGTCGGCAGTCACGCGGGCTACGATTCCAGACAGTGCCGGGACCACTACCGAGGAGGCCTGGATGCGTCAGCTGAGCGCGCTCGACGTGCAGTTCCTGAACGCCGAATCCGCCACCACCACCGGCCACGTCGGCAGCCTGTCGATCCTCGACCCGTCGACCGCGCCGAACGGCATGCTCACCGTGGAGGACGTCCGCGCGCTGATCGCCCGGCGCCTGCACCTGGCGGGCCCGCTGCACTGGCGGCTGCTCGAAGTCCCGCTGAACCTCGACCACCCGTACTGGATCGAGGACGCCGACTTCGACCTCGAGTTCCACGTCCGCGAGATCGCCCTCCCCGCCCCTGGCAACGACCAGCAGCTCGCCGAGCAGGTCGCCCGGATCGCCGCCCGGCCGCTCGACCGGCGCCGCCCGCTCTGGGAGGCCTACGTCATCCAGGGACTCGAGCACGGCCGCGTCGGGCTCTACACCAAGGTCCACCACGCGGCGATCGACGGCGTTTCCGGCGCCGAACTGCTCGGCGTGCTGATGGACCTGACCCCCGAACCCCGTCACGTCGATCCGCGCGGCAGTCGCCAGGTGGAAGGCCCGCCGCCGAGGCTTTCCCTGCTCGCCACCGCCGCCCGCAAGCTCGCGCTCCAACCGTTCAAGCTGGCGTTGTCGGTGCCGAAAATGCTGCCGCACTTGGACAAACTCCCTGGCGTGGCAGGCATTCCCGGGGCGAGTGCGCTGGCGAAGGCGGGCAACCGGCTGGCCCGGCTCAGCCCCGGCAGCGACGAAGCCGAGCGCCCGCGCCTGGTCCCGCCGCACACCCCGTTCAACGGGCCGATCACCCAGCACCGTCGGTTCGCCTACGGCTCGCTTCCGCTGGACGAGGTCAAGCGGATCAAGAACGCCTTCGGCCACACGGTGAACGACGTGGTGATGGCGCTCTGCGCGGCCGCGCTGCACCGCTGGCTCGCCGAGCACAAGGCCCTCCCGGCGAGCCCGCTGGTCACCCTGGTGCCGCTGTCGGTGCGCACGCCGCAGCAGGCGGGCACCGCGGGCAACCAGATCTCGGTGATGCTCGCGCCGCTGCCGGTGCACATCGCCGATCCGAAGGCCCGGCTGGACGAGGTGGTCTCGGCGATGGCGCTGGCCAAGCAGCGGTACCAGCCGCTGCCCGCCTCCTGGCTGGTCGACTTCAGCGCCATGCTGCCCGCCGCGCTCGGCGCGCTGTCGGCCCGCGCGCTGATGCGGTTCGCCGGGGCGACGTCGCCGCTGGTGAACCTGGTCGTGTCGAACGTGCCCGGCGTGCAGATGCCGCTCTACACCGCGGGCGCGAAACTGCTCGGGCACTACCCGGTCTCGGCGATCACCGACGCGAGTGGCGGGATCAACATCACCGTGATGAGCTACGACGGCAAATTGGACTTCGGCATCGTGGTCTGCCGCGAGCTGGTGCCGGATGTCTGGAACCTGATCGACTACCTGCGGGACGCGCTGGACGAGCTGGGCAAGCTCGCCGACGAGGAGGGGGCTGGATGAACGAGTGCACGATCCAGGCGAACGGGATCGAACTCTGCTACGAGGTCTTCGGTGAGCCGGACGGGCGCCCGCTGCTGCTGATCATGGGCCTCGGCGGGCCGATGACCTGGTGGGACGAGGAGTTCTGCGAACAGCTCGCCGAGCGTGGCTTCCGCGTCATCCGCTACGACAACCGCGACACCGGCCGCTCGACAGCCATGCACGGGCGTGCCGGGCTGCTGCCCGCCCTGTTGCTGCGGCGCTCGCCGTACCAGCTGACCGACCTCGCCGACGACGCCGCCGCGCTGCTGGACGCCCTCGAGATCCCGGCGGCGCACGTGACCGGCGTTTCGATGGGCGGCATGATCGCGCAGACGCTGGCCATCCGGCACCCGTCGCGCGTGCTTTCGCTCACCTCGATCATGTCGACCACCGGCAACAAGCTCGTCGGCCTGCCCAGCCCGCGCGCGATGAAGAACCTGCTGCAGCCGGCCGCGAAGGACCGTGACTCCTACATCGAGCAGATGATCCGCACCTTCCGGGTGATCGGCTCCCCCGGCTACCCCGCCGAAGAAGCCCGGCTGCGGGCCCGCGCGGCGACCACCTACGACCGCGGCACGAACCCGGCGGGCACGGTCCGCCACCTCGGCGCGATCATGGCCGCCCCCGACCGGACCTCCGGGCTGCGCAAGCTGCGGATCCCGGCGCTCGTCATCCACGGCGCGGCGGATCCGCTGGTGAACCCGTCCGGTGGCCGGGCCACAGCGCGGGCCATCCCCGGCGCGGAACTGGACATGGTGCCCGGAATGGGACACGACACCCCGCCGGAGCTGTGGCCGCGGTTCGTCAACGGCATCGTGCGGACGGCCGATCGCGCGGAAGCCGTAGCCGATCGTCACATTGACACCACCTGAGCGGCGTCCTTACGCTCGGTCGGCCATGCGACGGTGGCCGGAAGCCGGTGAAAATCCGCACGGTCGCGCCACTGTAACCAGCACGGGAGTCAGACCCGCCGCCGTCGCGCACACCGACCGGGCCGCGAAAGCCCAAGGAGGTTCCCCGTGACCCAAGCAGCGGTTCCCCTTCCCGCGACACCCGAACTCCGCATCCCGATCCGCGAGATCCTGCCGTGGGCCGTGTTCATCGGCGTGCTCGCGCTCGTGGTGCTGTACTTCGTCAGCACCGAGCAGGGCGCGCTCGCCCTGTTCTCCAACGGTTACGTGCACGAGTTCGTGCACGACGGCCGTCACCTGCTCGCCTTCCCCTGCCACTGAGCGCGGCGTCATGATGAGGACCTTGCTGGTCCGCGGCTTGCTCGCGGGCCTGGCCGCCGGCGTGCTCGCGGCCGTTTTCGCCTTCTTCGCCGGGGAACCGCCGGTCAACGCGGCCATCGGGATCGAACAAGCGGGCACGGCCGCGCATTCGCACGGCGAACCCGGCGGGCATTCGCACGGCGAAGAAGAGGCAGAACTGGTCAGCCGGGATGTGCAGAGCACGCTCGGGTTGCTGGTCGGCGTCGGCGCGTACGCCGTCGCCGGTGGCGGGCTGTTCTCGCTCGCCTTCGCTTTTTCCTACGGCCGCCTGGGTTCCCTGCGGCCACGGGCGTTGTCCGCGTTGCTCGCGGTGGCGACGTTCATCGTGGTGGTCGGGGTGCCGTTCCTGAAGTACCCGGCGAATCCGCCCGCGGTCGGCCAGGGCGAGACCATCGGCGACCGGACCGCGCTGTACTTCGGTTTCGTCGCGCTGTCACTGGTTTTCGCGATCGGCGCGGCAGTGCTCGGGCGGAAGGTCGGCGGCTGGAACGGCGGACTGGCCGGGGCGTGCGCCTACGTGGTGCTGGTTTCGGTGGCGGCCGCGCTGCTGCCGTCGATCGACGAGGTGCCCGACGGCTTCCCCGGTTCCACGCTGTGGACCTTCCGGATCGCTTCGCTCGGCACGCAACTCGTGCTGTGGGTCGCGCTCGGGTTGATCTTCGGCGCACTGGCGGAACGCGTGCTCACCCGGCAGGCGCAGCTCGTTCGATGAGTTCGAGCAGGCGGCGCGTGTCGAGGTGTTCCTCGACCGCGTCGGCCAGGCGGTCGAGCATTTCCTCGCGCAGCAACGGGAAACTTCTGGCGCCGGCGGCGGGTGCCCAGGTGGTGCCCGCCTGCTCGGCGGCGGCCGTCAGCCACGCGCGGCGGAAGTCGTCGTTGTCGAAGGCGCCGTGCCAGGTGGTGCCCCAGACCGAGCCGTGGCGCCAGCCGTCGAGGAACGGTTCGGCGTCTCCTTCCAGTACGACCTTGCCGTGGTGGATCTCGTAGGCCTCCACGGCATGCCCCCGCCATTCGCCGCGCGGCCGTCCGAGCACCTTCTCCGTTTCGAAGGTCACTGACGTCGGCAGCAGGCCGAGGCCGTCGACCACACCGGCGCCGGATTCCACGTCGTCGGCGATGCGGCGCGCCAGCATCTGGTGGCCGCCGCAGATGCCGAGCACCGGGCGCCCGTCGGCGGCCCTGGCCCGGACCACGTCGGCGAGGCCGCGGTCGGTCAGCCACCGCAGGTCGTCCACGGTGGCCCGGCTGCCCGGCAGCACCACCACGTCCGCGCCCGCGACCACATCCGGGTCGGCGGTCACCGACACTTCCACGCCCGGTTCGGCGGCGAGTGCGTCCACATCGGTCGCATTGGAGGCACGGGGAAAGCGCACCACCGCGACTCGCAACGGGCGGCCACCGGAGACGCGCAGGCGGTCCCGGCGCCAGCCCGCGACGGCCAGCGCGTCCTCGGAGTCGATCCACACGCCGTCCAGCCACGGCAGCACGCCGTAGAACGGACGACCGGTCCGCTCCTCCAGCGCGTCGAGGCCGGGTTTGAGCAGGGCGGGGTCGCCGCGGAACTTGTTCACCACCCAGCCCGCGATCAGCGCCTGGTCCTCGGGTTCGAGCAGCGCCAGCGTGCCGTACATGGCGGCGAACACCCCGCCACGGTCGATGTCGCCGACCACCAGCACCGGCAGCCGGGCTTCGCGCGCCAGCCCCATGTTGACGTAGTCGCCCGCCCGCAAGTTGATTTCCGCCGGGCTGCCCGCGCCCTCGCAGATGACCACGTCGAACCGGGTCCGCAGTTCGCGTAGGGCATCGAAGGCGATTTGCGCGAGGCCTGCCCGGCCGGTGGCGAACTCCCCCGCCTCGAGCGTGCCGAACGGTTTGCCCAGCGCGATCACGTGGCTGCGCCGGTCGCTGCCCGGTTTGAGCAGCACCGGGTTCATCGCGGCTTCCGGTTCGACGCGGCACGCCTGCGCCTGCAGCCACTGCGCGCGGCCGATCTCGGCGCCGTCGGCGCAGACCATCGAGTTGTTCGACATGTTCTGCGCCTTGAACGGCGCCACCCGCACGCCCCGGCGCGCGAGCCAGCGCCCGAGCGCGGCGGCGACCAGGCTCTTGCCCGCGTCCGAAGTGGTTCCGGCGACCAGCAGCCCGCTCATCGGCTCACCACCGCCGCGGCCACCGCGGCCAACGCGCCGACGGCGAGCGACAACCGCACGGATCGGCGCAGGTCCGACGGTCGCGGTGGCTCGCCGTCGCCGAGGTGGCCGCGTTCGGACACCTCGCCGCCGTAGCTGTTCACCCCGCCCAGCCGGACCCCGAGCGCGCCAGCGAAAGCCGCCTCCACCTGGCCGGCGTTCGGGCTCGGATGGACGTTCGCGTCGCGTCGCCACACCTTGAACACGCGCCGGGCGTCGCGGCCCGCGCACACCGCGGTGAACAGGGCCGCCAAGCGGGACGGGACCAGGTTCGCCACGTCGTCGGCGCGGGCGGACGCCCAGCCGAAGCGCTCGTACCGCGGCGAGCGGTGGCCGACCATCGCGTCCAGCGTGTTCAACGCGCGGTAGGCGAGCAGGCCGGGGATCCCGGCGACGGCACCCCAGAACAACGGCGCGACCACGGCGTCGGATGTGTTCTCGGCGATCGATTCGGTCGCGGCCCGGGTCAGGTCGGCGAGGTCGAGCGTCGCGGCGTCACGACCGCAGAGGTGGGACAGCCGGGCACGGGCTCCTGGCAGGTCCTCGGCCTCGATCAGGTCCGCCATCGCATTCCCCTCCGAGGCCAGACCGCGGCCGCCGAGCACGATCCAGGTGGCGGTCGCGGTGGCGAGGAAGCGCAGCAGCGGCGGGACACGCTCGGCGGCTACGCCCAAGCCGGTCGCCGTTGCGGTACAGATGAGCAGGTGAACCACGCCGCGCGGCCGCGAGTCCGCCCAGATCCGCCGTTCCACCGCCGAGGCCAGGCTGCCGAACCAGGCCACCGGGTGGGCCCGGCGCGGGTCGCCGAAGACGCGGTCGGCGGCGTACCCAGCGAGCAGACCGGCGGCCCTGACCTGGTCACGTGGCCGAAAGAAGACATGATCCACCGGATGCACCACTGTGCGACCCTAACCGGTGGGCCAGAATGCCGGACATGAGTACGCACCTGCGGCGCGCGGCCCGGCTCGCGGCCACCAGCCTGGACACCGGCGCCAAGGTCCTGCGCCGGTACGCCCGCGGCACCCGGGACGAGAAGGTCCTGGTGCTCGGCGGTGTCCGGTCGGGCAAGTCACGGCACGCCGAGCGGCTGATGGCCCGGCACCCGCACGTGGTCTACCTCGCCACCGGACTGCCGGCGAGCGAAGGCGATCCCGAATGGGCGGCGAGGGTGGCCGCGCACCGCGCGCGCAGACCGGCGGGCTGGCGCACGATCGAGACGGCCGATCTGCCCGGCGCGCTGCGCAGCGCGTCGGCACCGGTGCTGATCGACTGCTTCGGCACCTGGCTGTCGCGGGTGCTGGGTGACGTGGGTGCCTGGGATCAGACCGACGGCTGGCAGCAGCGCCTCGACGACTACCTGCTCGACTTCATCGACGCCTGGCGGACGGCCGGGGTGCCGGTGGTGGCGGTGAGCAACGAGGTCGGCAGCGGTGTGGTGCCCGGCACGTTCTCCGGGCGCGTGTTCCGTGATGTGCTGGGCGCGCTGAACAGCGAGGTGGCCGCGCATTCGGACCAGGTGCTGCTGGTGGTGGCCGGCCGGGTGCTCGAACTCTCCGGGAAGGACGGCCGATGAAGATCACGCCACCCTCGGCGGCGGCCCGCGAGGACGCGCTGGCCCGGCTCGACGGCCTGGTGAAACCGCTGGGCTCGCTGGGGCGCCTCGAAGAACTGGCGGCCTGGCTGAGCGCGGCCCACGACGCCGTCCCGCCGCGGGAACTCGCCGACGTGCGGGTCGCGGTGTTCGCCGGAGACCACGGCATCACCGCTTCGGCCGTGTCCGCGTACCCGCGTGAGATCACCGCCGCGATGGTGCAGGTCTTCTTGGCCGGGACGAGCGGGGTGACCGTGCTCGCGCGGCAGGTCGGGGCCCGGGTCAAGGTGTTCGATCTGGCGGTCGACGCCGACGGCCTGCCGGACGAGGTGACCGCGTACAAGATCCGCCGCGGCTCCGGCTCGATCGATCGCGAGGACGCGCTGGCGCCGGGTGAGGCGAACCGGGCCTTCGACGCGGGCCGCCGGATCGCCGACGCCGAGATCGACGACGGCGCCGACCTGTTGATCCCCGGCGACATGGGGATCGGGAACACCACGGTGGCCGCCGCGCTGGTGGCGGCCCGGCTGGGCTTGCCGGCCGAGGAGGTCGTCGGCACCGGCACCGGCGTCGACGAGGAAGGCCGCGCCCGCAAGGTCGCCGCCGTCACAGCCGCGCTCACGCGCACGGGCGACCGGGCCGAGGATCCGTTCGACCGGCTCACCGCGCTCGGCAGCGCCTGCGCCGCCGCGACGGCGGGTTTCCTGGTCCAGGGCGCTGTTCGTGGCGTGCCGGTACTGCTCGACGGCGTGTTCTCGGGTGCGGCGGCGCTGGTCGCGCAGGACATCGCGCCGGGCGCGGTGGACTGGTGGCTCGCCGGGCACCGCTCCACCGAACCGTCGCAGGCGCACGCGCTCAAGGCGCTCGGGCTGGAGCCGATCCTCGACCTCGGGCTGCGCCTGGGTGAGGGCAGCGGCGCGGTGCAGGCGGTGCCGGTGCTGCGGGCGGCACGCGCGATCCTCGCCGAGATGAGCTCGCTGGCCGACCTGTCCTAATGCGAGGTGTGCTCATCCAGGACGCGATCCGCATGGCTGTCGGCACGCTGACGGTCGTTCCGGTGCCCGCGCCCCGGGTCATCGACGCGCGCGTGGCCCGCGGCGCGATGTTGCTGGCGCCGCTGGCCGTGGTGCCGCTCGCCGCGGCCGGGGCGCTGGTCACGTTGCTGCCGTTGCCCGCGCTGCCGGTCGCCGCGCTCGCGCTGGGCGTGGTGGCGCTGGGCAGCCGGGGCCTGCACCTGGACGGGTTGTCCGACACCGCCGACGGACTCTCCGCGTCTTACGACCGTGAACGCGCGCTGAGCATCATGCGCAAGGGCGATTCGGGACCGAGCGGGGTGGCCACGCTGGTCATCGTGCTGCTGGTCCAATGTGGAGCGCTGGCGGGCGCGATCGGCGCGGGTCACGGGATCTTCGCGGTGGTGGTGGCGATACTGGCGGGCCGGATGCTGCTGGCGGTCGCCTGTGCGCGAGGGGTGCCGTCGGCTCGGCCGGAGGGTCTGGGGGCGACCGTCGCGGGTTCGGTGCCGGTGCTGGGGGCCGTCGTGTCGGTCGTGGTGTGCTCGGCGCTGGCGGCCTGGGGTGGCACCTTCTTCGGTTTGCCGTGGTGGCAGGGACTTCTCGCGGTCCTCACGGCGTTGTGCGCGGGCGGTCTGCTGCTGTGGCGCTGCGTCCGGCGGCTGGGCGGCATCACCGGTGACGTGCTCGGCGCGTGTGTGGAGACCGGTGTCACCGCTGCGTTGTTGTGTCTCGCAGCGTAGTCAGGAACCCCGACATGATCGGCCGGGAACGCACGGCGATGCGCAACCAGTCCGTGCCCAGGCCGGGAAACGTGTCGCCCCGGCGCACGGCGTAACCCCGATCGCGCAGGGTTTCCCTTACCTGGGCGCCATTGCGGAACTGACCGAGCACGAACGGCGCCCGCGGCACCCCGTACACGGCGACCCCCAGCTCACGCAGGCCGGTGAGCAGGAATTCGCGGTCGGCTTCGGCGGCGACCGCCAGTTCGTCGGCCTGCTTCACCGCTTCGGGACGGCAGCACGCGATCACGGCGACCGCCGCCAACGCCGAGACCGACCACGGCGGCTGCACCGCGCGCAACCGGTCGATCAGGTCGGCGGGCCCGAGCACGTACCCGGCGCGCAGGCCCGCGATGCCCCAGGTCTTGGTCAGGCTGCGGATCACCAGCAGGCCCGGAATCGCTTCGCCCGCCAGGGTTTCCGGCTCGCCGGGCACCGAATCGAGGAACGCCTCGTCGACCACGACGACCCGCCCGGGACGGCACAGCGCCCGCAGGGAGGAAGCCGGATGCAGCACCGACGTGGGGTTGGTCGGATTGCCGACCACCACCAGATCGGCGTCCTCCGGCACCGGACCGAGCGTGAAGCCGTCCTCTGGGCGGAGCTGGACCCGCGAAACCGGCACCTCGGCGGCCAGCAACGCGGCCTCGGGCTCGGTGAACTGCGGATGCACCACGCACGCCCGCCGAGCGCCCAGGCCGCGTGCGATCAGGGTGAACGCCTCGGCGGCGCCGGAGGTCACCAGCACGTCGCCGGCGGGCCGGCCGTGCCGGACGGCCACGGCCTCGGTCGCCTCAGTGGGATCGGGGTAGGCCGCCAGCCGCGGCAGCGCGGCGGTCAGTTCGGTGATCAGCCAGTCGGGTGGTTCGGCGAGCCGGACGTTGACCGCGAGGTCCACCAGCCCCGGCCCGACCTCGCGATCACCGTGGTGCCACAGGTCAACCACGGCGCACCGCGCGGGCGAAGGCCGCGGCCCTGTCCGGGTGCCCGGCCCAGTGCACGTGCAGGTAGGAGGCGTTGAGCGTGGGCGAGGCGTAGCCGTGGTCGGCGTCGTTCCAGCGCCACGCGGCGGCGAACGGCCCGTCGGGGATCACCTCGGTGCGGTGGAACTCGTGCCCGGTCACCTGCTCCCCGCGTGCGGCGAGCAGGTTGTCCGCGACCGCCGTCGCGGTGCGGTAGCCGAGCGCGCCGCGAGCGGTCATCCTGGCGGCCGCCGGGAGCACGCCGGTCATCGGCAGGCCATCCAGTTCGCGGCACAGGTAGAGCAGCCCGGCGCATTCGGCGACCACCGGTAGTCCGCCGGAGACCGCCTCGGCCACCTCGGCACGCAGGGAAGCGTTGGCGGACAAGGCTTCCGCGTGCACTTCCGGGAAACCGCCGCCGAAGTACAGCCCGGCGCACCCCTCGGGCAGCCGCTCGTCGTTGATCGGATCGAGGTCGACCAGATCCACCCCGAGCGCGGCCAGCAGCTCGCCGGTTTCGGTGTACCGGAAGGAGAACGCCGCACCTCCGGCGGCCGCCACCACAGCGCGCGGACCCGGCGGCGGCTCCGGCAGCGACCACGGCGACGCCGTCACGTCAGGAGCTTCCCGGGCGGCGCGGACCACGGCCTCCAAGTCCACTCCGGACTCGACCCACGCCGCGAGCCGGTCCACCATCACCGCGCCTTCGCGGGCGCGTTCGGCCATCGGGACCAGCCCGAGGTGGCGGCTCGGCGAATGCACGTCGTCGGAGCGGCGCAGCGCACCGAGCACCGGTATCCCGGTTTTCCCGATCGCCTCACGGATTTCGCGTTCGTGCCGCTCGGACCCCAGTTTGTTCAGGATGACCCCGGCCAGCCGCACCCGCGGGTCGAAGTGCGCGAAGCCGTAGACGGTCGCGGCCACGCTGCGGCTCGCCGCGCTCGCGTCGACCACCAGTACCACGGGCGCGTCGACCAGCCGGGCGACGTGCGCCGTCGACGCGTAGCCCTCGGTGCCCAACGCGCCGTCGAACAAGCCCATGACGCCTTCGATCACCGCGATCTCGGCGCCGGACGCGCCGTGCAGCAGCAGCGGCGCGACCAGGTCTTCGCTCTGCAGGTACGGGTCGAGGTTGCGGCCGGGCCGCCCGGTCGCGAGCGCGTGGTAGCTCGGGTCGATGTAGTCCGGGCCGACCTTGTGCCCGGACACCGCGAACCCACGCCGCCGCAACGCCGCCATCAGCCCGGAAGCCACGGTCGTCTTGCCGTGCCCGGACGCGGGTGCCGCGATGACGACCCGCGGCAGTGCCCTCACGAAGCCCTCACGAAGTCACCATGCCGTTACCACTCAATGCCTCGCTGGCCCTTCTGCCCGGCGTCCATCGGGTGCTTCACCTTGGTCATCTCCACCACCAGGTCCGCGGCCTCGATCAGTTCGGGCGGCGCGTTGCGCCCGGTGATCACCACGTGCTGGCGGCCGGGCCGGTCCCGCAGCACGCCGACCACCTCGGCGACGTCGATCCAGCCCCAGTGCAGCGGGTAGTTGAACTCGTCGAGCACGTAGAAGTCGTGCTGGGCGGCGGCGATCCGGCGAGCGATCTCGGCCCAGCCCTCACGCGCGTTCTCGGCGTGGTCCTCCTCGGTGCCCGCCTTGCGCGCCCAGCTCCAGCCCTCGCCCATCTTGTGCCACTCGACCGGCCCGCCCTGGCCGGTGTTCGCGTGCACCTCGCCGAGCGCGCGCAACGCGGCTTCCTCGCCGACCTTCCACTTCGCCGACTTGACGAACTGGAACACCCCGATCGACCAGCCCTGGGTCCACGCCCGCAGCGCCATGCCGAAGGCCGCCGTGGACTTCCCCTTCATCGTGCCGGTGTGCACGATGAGCAGCGGCCGGTTGCGCCGCTGCCGCGTGGTCAGCCCGTCGTCGGGCACGAACTCCGGTTTCCCCTGGGGCATCAGGCGGCCCTCCCCGTCCGGGCGCGGACGGCACCGGCGAGCGAGTCCGCCGCGACCTCACCGAGCGGCACGTGCTCGGCTCCCAGCCGGGTGGCCAGTTCCGCCGCGAGCCCGAGTCGCATGCGCCCGCTTTCGCAGTCCATCACCACCGAAGCGATGCCCTGGCGCGCGATCAGGTCCGCCGCGGCGTGCGAACGGGCCACGGCGTTCGAGCCACTGGTCGCGCGGCCATCGGTGACCACGACCAGCAACGGGCGGCGCCGGGGGTCGCGAAGGGACTCCACGCGCAGCGCTTCGGCCGCCCGCAGCAGTCCTTCGGCGAGCGGGGTCCGCCCACCGGTGGGCAGCGCTTCGAGCCGGGCGGCCGCGGCGTCCACGCTGATCGTCGGCGGCAGCGCCAGCTCGGCGGCCGACGCGCGGAAGGTGACCAGGCCGACCTTGTCCCGTCGCTGGTAGGCGTCGAGCAGCAGGGACAGCACCGCGGACTTGACCTCGCCCATCCGCGCCCGCGCGCCCATCGAACCCGAGGCGTCCACGCAGAACAGCACGAGATTGCCCTCTCGCCCCTCTCGCAGGGCGTAGCGCAGGTCACGTGTCCGCAGTTCCAGGCCCGGACCGGAGCGCCCGCGTGCCCGCTGGTGCGGTGCCGCGGCCAGCACGGTCGCCGGGAGGTGCGGACGACCTTGGCGCACGCTGGGCGGCTTGACGCCGATGGTGCGCCCGCTGTCGGTGATCGACCGCGACCGGCGGCCGTGCGCACCGGCGCCGGTGCCGTCCACGGTGAACAGCCGGGCGCGGAACGGCTGCCCGGACCCGACCGTCTGCTGTGGACCCTGCGGTGCCTGCTGCTGCTGCTCGGATTCCTGTTGCTGCGGCGGAGCTTCACCGGAGGGCTCCGGCGGGGCCCCGCTGCCCGGGCCATCGTCGTCCGGTGGCCCCTGTTCCGGCGGTTCGGCCTCGCGCAGCGCCTGTTCCAGCTGCTCCTCGTCGATGCCCGGCGCGTCGAACGGGTTGCGCCGGCGCCGGTGCGGCAGCGCGAGGCGGGCCGCCACGCGAATGTCCTCAGTGGTCACTTCGGTGCGGCCGGACCAGGCGGCGTGCGCGGCGGCGGTCCGCGCGGTGACGATGTCCGCGCGCATGCCGTCGACGTCGAAGGAGGCGCAGACCTCGGCGATCTGCAACAACGCGGCGTCGTCGAGGGTGACCGAGGGCAGGTCGCGGCGGGCGTCGGCGATGCGCACGGCCAGCGCGGCCTCGGCTTCGTCGTAGCGGGCGGCGAAACCGTCCGGATCGGCTTCGTAGGCGAGGCGCCGGCGCACCACCTCGACGCGCTCGGGCGGCTCCCGGCTGGTGCGCACTTCCACGGTCAGCCCGAACCGGTCGAGCAGCTGCGGCCGCAGTTCGCCCTCTTCCGGGTTCATCGTGCCGATCAACACGAAACGCGAGGCGTGCGAGACCGAAACGCCCTCGCGCTCGACGGTCGCGCGACCCATCGCGGCCGCGTCGAGCAGCGCGTCGACCAGGTGGTCGTGGAGCAGGTTGACCTCGTCCACGTACAGCAGGCCGCGGTGCGCGGCGGCGAGCAGGCCGGGCTGGTAGCCGGTGACGCCTTCGCCGAGCGCGCGTTCCAGGTCGAGTGAGCCGATCACCCGGTCCTCGGCGGCGCCGACGGGCAGTTCCACCAGCCGCGCCGGGCGGCGTTCGGCGGGCGCGCCCGCTTCGTGCGGACCGTCCGGGCAGGCGGGATCGGGGGCGGCGGGGTCGCAGGAGAACCGGCAGCCGGTCACCACGTCCACCGGCGGCAGCAACCCGGCCAGCGCCCGCACCATGGTCGACTTCGCGGTGCCCTTCTCGCCCCGGACCAGCACCCCGCCGATGGCCGGGGACACCGCCGAAAGCACCAGCGCCAGTCGCAGGTCGGCCAGGCCGACCACCGCGGTGAACGGGAACGCCCGCATGCACAACTCCCAACGCCTGCCGAGGAAACAGCCGTCGCCGATCATCGCACAGGGAAACGGCGCCCAAGACGTGAGAAGTCTGACCCCCGCGCCCGCCTCGCGCCCGGTTCACCCGCAGCGTTTACCGTCAGGCCGTGCGGATCACCGTGGTGGGAATGGGAGCCGACGGCTGGGCGGGGCTGTCCGGCCGGGCGCGTGCGGCCGTGGAAGCCGCCGAGGTGCTCATCGGGGGCGCGCGGCACCTGGAACTGGTGCCGGGCAGCCGATCGACGCGCGTGCCGTGGCCGAGTCCCCTGCTGCCCGGCCTCGACCGCCTGTTCGCCGAGCACGACGGCCGCCGGATCTGCGTGCTGGCCAGCGGTGACCCGATGGTGTCGGGGATCGGCACCACGCTCTCCCGCAGGTTCGGCGAGGTGGAGATCCTGCCGTCGTTGTCCTCGCCCGCACTGGCCAGAGCACGGCTGAAGTGGTCCGCCGAGAGCACCGAGGTGATCAGCGTGGTCGGCCGGTCGCCCTACCGGGTGAACCGCGCGCTCGTGCCGGGTGCCCGGCTGCTCGTGCTAAGCGAGGACGCCACCACGCCGGCCGTGCTCGCCGCCCAGCTCACCGAGGCGGGTTACGGGCCGAGCAGGCTGATCGTGCTGGAAGAACTCGGCGGACCGGCGGAACGTCAGGTCAGCGGCACCGCCGAGAACTGGGCCGAGCCGGCCGGAGCCGCGTTGAACCTGGTCGCGATCGAGTGTGAGACCAGGGGCGTACCGCTGCCACGCACCGGTCTTCCCGACGACGCCTTCGAGCACGACGGCCAGCTGACCAAGCGTGACATCCGCGCGGTCACCCTCGCCCGGCTCGCGCCGCTGCCCGGCGAGCTGCTGTGGGACGTCGGCGCCGGTTCGGGCAGCATCGCGATCGAATGGTCGCGCACGCACCCGGACAACCGCGCCATCGCGATCGAACGCGACCCCGAGCGGGCCGCCCGCATCACCCGAAACGCCCAACGCCTCGGCGTGCCGGAACTGCGCGTGGTGGTCGGCTCCGCCCCGGAGGCCCTCGACGGACTTCCGGCGCCCGACGCGGTCTTCGTCGGCGGCGGCGTCACCCCCGAGGTGCTGGACGCGTGCCTGAGCGCGCCGAAGGTGGTGGCCAACGGCGTCACCCTGGAAACCGAGACCGTGCTGGCCGGGGCCTACGCCCGGCACGGGGGTGAGCTGCTCCGGCTTTCCGTCGAGCAGGCCGCGCCCCTCGGCGGCTTCACCGGCTGGACCCCCGCCCGCACCGTGACCCAATGGAGCTTCTCCCGATGACCGTGCACTTCATCGGCGCCGGACCGGGTGCCGCCGACCTGATCACCGTGCGCGGGCGCGACCTGCTCGCCGCCTGCGCGGTGTGCCTCTACCCCGGCAGCCTGACCCCGCCCGACCTGCTCGCGCACTGCCCGCCGGGCGCGCGGGTGGTCGACACGGCGAACCTGAGCCTCGACGAGATCATCGGCGAGCTGACCGCCGCGCACGCCGCCGGGCACGACGTCGCCAGGCTGACCTCCGGTGATCCTTCGCTGTACAGCACGGTCGCCGAGCAGATGCGCCGCCTCGACGCGGCGGGCGTGCCGTACGACGTGGTGCCCGGCGTGCCCGCGTTCGCCGCCGCGGCGGCCGTGCTGAACCGCGAGCTGACCGTGCCGGAGGTCGGCCAGAGCCTGGTGATCACCCGCGTGCAGGCCCGGTCCACCTCGATGCCGCCGGGTGAGGACCTGGCCACCTTCGCCGCCAGCGGCACCACCCTCGCGGTGCACCTGGCCATCACCAAGATCGACCGGGTGGCCGCCGAGCTCATCCCGCACTACGGCGAGGACTGCCCGGCGGCCGTGGTCGCGCAGGCCTCGCAGCCCGGCGAGCGCGTCCTGCGCGGCACGCTCGCCTCGCTGCCCGCGCAGGTGCACGAGGCCGGCATCGGCCGGGCCGCGGTCATCTTCGTCGGCCGGACACTGGCGGCGGAGAAGTTCCCGGACAGCTTCCTCTACTCCGCCACCCGGGACCGCTCCCGCCAGCCGGAGTCCCTCTAGCCAGTCAGGGATCGGGTGTCCCGCCAGGCGTTCGTGGTGCAGTGCACCTCCCCGCCGCCGACATGCGCCCAGAACACGTCCTCCACCCAGGCGACCCGGATGCCACGCAGGGCGCGTTCGGTCGCCTCCTTGAACAGGTCTCGGCCGTGGACGACCGGGCCGTGCGGGTCCGGCGCGGCGTACCGGCCCGCGGTCACCGACAGGCCGTTGGTCACCGCGGGAGCCAGCGCCACCAGGCCCGGCGCCCGGTCCGATTCGGTGAAGAGCACCGGCACGCGGACCAGTTCGTCCGCCCGCAGCCCGGTCTCCCGGAGCATGACCGCGACCTGATCGTCGATGTGGCGGGCCGCGGTTTCGTTCCGCCGCCGGAAGTCCGCGTCCCCGAGCAATTCCTCCACGGTCGGCTGGTACTCGTGGTTCGTCCCTTCGAACAACCGAGCGCCCGTGCCGTTCGCCTGGCGCAGCAGGCTCTCCGCGAGCCGCGGGTCGGCCACCATCAGCGTCCAGCCGCGGGCGTTGTCCGCCCGCACCACGTGCAGCGTCTCGTCGACGTGCCCGACCATCAGCCACGACGTGTCGAGCACCACCGGCGGCTGTTGCCCCTGTGCGTCGAGCATGCGCAGGAACGCCGGATCCGGCTTCCTGTCCCCGGAGACCGAGGAGCCGTAGTAGATCCGGCCCTTCGGATAACCGCGGTAGGGCGGCAGCGCCTCGAAGTTGCCGGTCGCGTTGCGCTGGTCGGCCCAGCTGTCGGCCACCGGGCCCTCGGTGGATTCCTGCACCACGCCCACGTCCGGGCCGCGCAGGTCGCGGAAGAGCAGCCGCCCGGCCGGGCGCAGCGTGGGCACCCCGGCGTCCCACTGGTTCGCCGAGCGGATCGCCACCCTCATCGCCTGGACCCCGTGCGCGGTGGGCATGCTCGCCACCGCCGGTTCGAACAGGTCCTGCAGCCAGACGTCCTTCCACCACAGCTCGCTGCCCGCGATGAACCGCGTCTCGACCCCGGCGGTGGCCCGGGTGAGCGTCTCGCTGAAGCGGTCCCACTCGCCGGGGTGGCCGGGCGGCAGACCCTCCACCGGCCAGCCGGGCCCCTCGCCCGGTTTGCCCGCGAAGACGGTGGTCGCGGGCATCAGGTCGTGCTGGAACAACAGCGGCGCCACCCGCAGCTCCTTGACCACCGCGCGGCCCGCCGAGCGCGCGGTCAGCCGCACCCGCCCGTCCCACTTGGCCGGATCGCGGACGATGTCGCGCCCCTCGACCGCCAGGTCGACTCCCCGCCGCATCTCGCGCGCGGGGAAGGTCTCGCCGGGTACCAGCGGCCGGTACCGCCCATCCCGCCGGACGAACACCCGGACGTGGTCACCCCGGTCGACCTCGACCTGCGCGGCTTCGCTCCCCCGCAACCGCAGCTTCGTCAGGTCGTCCTCGTCCCGGCTGCCGTTGACCACCTCGTCGGCGGCGTCGTGGCAGCTCGCCAGCCGCCGGTCGACCTCGAGGCCCGGGCGGTCCAGATCCCCCGGTTCGAGCGTGCAGCGGCGGGTGTCGTCGTCGAGGTTGGGCAGGAAGACGCCCTCGCCGTCCAGGCGCGGCACGGCGGCCGCCACCCCCGGCGCGGCCACTGACGCACCCACCACGAGCATGGTCAGCACGAGCCCCCGGATCCCCACTGGTCACTTCCCTTCGTCGGCTGCCACCGACGCTAGGAACCCCGGCGGGCGGTGTCGTGGGTCGAAGGAAGGAGATCGAGGTGGAGATCCGCGTCCTCATCCTCGGCGGGACGGCGGAGGCGCGTGCGCTGGCCGCCGCGCTCACCGAGCGCGACATCCCCGTGGTGTCCTCACTCGCCGGCCGGGTCGCCCGGCCGCGGCTGCCCGCCGGTGAAGTCCGCGTGGGCGGTTTCGGCGGTCCGGAGGGGCTCGCGGCCTGGCTGGTCGAGCACCGCGTGCGTGCCGTGGTCGACGCCACCCATCCGTTCGCGGAGCGCATTTCCGCCTCGGCGGTCGCCGCCACCCGCAGCGCGGGCGTGCCGCTGCTGCGCCTCGAACGGCCCGGCTGGGAGGCGTCTCCGGGCGACGACTGGCGCTGGACCTCGTCGTTGACCGAAGCCGCCGAACTGCTGCCTGAGCTGGGCGATCGCGTGTTCCTCACTACCGGAAGGCAGGGGCTGCCCGCCTTCGCCCACCTCGACGACCTGTGGTTCCTCATCCGCTGCGTCGACCCGCCGGAACCCCCGCTGCCGCGGCACCACGAACTGCTGCTCAACCGCGGTCCCTACGAGGTCGGCGGCGAAACCGGGCTGCTGCGCACCCACCGGATCGAGGTGCTCGTCACCAAGGACAGCGGCGGCTCGATGACCGCGGCGAAACTCGTCGCGGCCCGGCGGCTGGGCCTGCCGGTGGTGCTCGTCCGACGCCCGGCGCCCGCCGGGGCACCACGCACGGTCACCACCGTGCCCGCCGTGCTGGCCTGGTTACCGCGCGCGATCTAGGGGATTCCGGTATCCCCGCGCAAGGCCCATCCGGGCGGGCGCTAGCGTTGACGCGATGCCGATCGCGACCCGTAGCCGTTCGGCCGAGCCTGACCAGGCGACAGACCCGGAACGCACTCCGGAAAGCAGCCGCATTCGAGTGTGGCGCCTGCTCGCCATCACCCTCGGCCTCTTGTCCGCCGCCTGTGCGCTGGCGGTCCCCTTCATGCCCGTGGTGCAGGACACCGCGCGCATCGCCTGGCCTGCCAACGGCGACACCAGCCAGGTGAACGCGCCGCTGATCGGGTACTGGGCCCAGGACCTCAGCGCGAACTTCCCGTGCGACACCGTGCGCTCGCTCGACGCCCGCACCGACGGGCCGGCGATGCTGTTCTCGACCGTGCCCGAGGCCAGGGTCGCCGAGGGCACCGGCATGCAGCTGCAGGTGGACAACGGGCTGCTCATCGTGTCGAACCGGGCGCAGCAGCTGGCCCGCCAGCCGCTGCCGCCGCAGAACTGCGACATCGGCGTCTCCTCGACCGTGCACGCCACCACCATCACGGTGGCCGGGCAGGTGCTGTTCGCCAACTCCAACGACGTGCGCCCGCGCCTGGTGGGCATCTACACCGACATCACCGGCGAGCAGGACCCGATCACCGGCCTGGACGTCTCGGTCACCCCGGACACCCGCTACCAGTCCTCGCCGACCGGCTGGAAGACCGCGGTCAGCGTGCTCTGCGTGCTCGCCCTGATCGGCAGCCTGATCGCGGTGAACCGGCTGGACTCGCGGGTCGCCCGGCGCGCGCCGAAGTGGGCGCCGGTGGGCTGGTGGCGGCTGACCGGCCGCGACGCCACGGTCATCGTCGCGCTCGGGGTGTGGGTCTTCATCGGCCCGGTGACCTCGGACGACGGCTACATCCTGACGATGTCGAGGGTCACCGAGGACGCCGGTTTCCTGGCGAACTACCACCGGTGGTTCGGCGTGGCGGAGGCGCCGTTCGGCTGGTTCTACCACGTCTACGAGCTGATGTCGCACGTCAGCACGGTGCCGCCGTGGATCCGCCTGCCCTCCTTCCTGCTCGGCGTGATCAGCTGGCTGCTGATCAGCCGTGAGGTGATGCCGCGGCTGGGCACCCAGGTGCGCACCAGCCGCGCGGCGGGCTGGGCCGCCGCCGCGGTGTTCCTGGTCTGGTGGATGCCGTTCAACAACGGCGTCCGGCCGGAGCCGGTGGCCGCGGTCGGTTCGCTGCTGGCGATCTGCGCGGTGGAACGCGCGCTGGTCACCCGGCGGCTGCTGCCGCTGTGCCTCGGCCTGATCGCCGCCGCGCTGACCCTGGCGGCCACGCCGACCGGGCTGATCGCGGTGGCGCCGTTCCTGGTGGCCGGCCGGCCGCTGTTCCACCTGCTCAAGCAGCGGGCGCGCGGCAGCTGGTCCGCGGTGCTGGCGCCGATCTTCGCCGCCGGGCTGATGGTGCTGGTGGTGGTCTTCGCCGACCAGACCTTCGCCACCGTGCAGGAGGCGACCCGGATCCGCAGCAAGGTCGGCCCGAGCCTGTCGTGGTTCGAGGAGCTGTCCCGCTACGAACTGCTGTTCAGCCCCACCGCGGACGGTTCGGCCTCCCGCCGGTTCCCGGTGCTGCTGCTGTTGCTGTGCACCGGCGCCTGCCTGGTGGTCCTGCTGCGCCGCGGGCGCATCCCGGGTGCCGCGCTCGGCCCGTCGCGGCGGCTGATCGGCACGGTCGCGCTGTTCTTCCTGCTGCTGGCGCTGACCCCGACCAAGTGGACGCACCACTTCGGTGCCTTCGCCGCGGTCGGCGCGGCGATGGCGGCGCTGACCGCGCTGGCCTCCAGTTCCACCGTGCTGCGGTCGAAACGCAACCGGGCCGGGTTCCTGGCCGGGCTGCTGGTGGTCGCGGCGCTGGCGATGACCGGGCCCAACGCGTACTGGTTCGTCTCGAACATGGGTGTGCCGTGGGCCGCGGAGGCGCCGACCATCCAGGGCGTGAGCCTGTCCACCATCCTGCTCATCGCCGCGGCGCTCTCGGCGGTGGTGGCGTTCATGGAGAACGTGCGCGCGCAACGGCCGGACCGGATGTTCGGGCTGCAGAAGGAACGCAGCGGCCGGGCGCTGAAGCTGGGCTCGCTGTCGCTGGTGGTGGTGTGCGGCCTGATGGCCACCGCCGAGTTCGCTTCGATGGCGTGGGCGATCCAGACGCAGCGCTCCAGCTACAGCCTGGGCGCGGCGAACTTCGGGCACCTGTTCGGGCGCAGCTGCAACCTGTCCGACCACGTGATGGTGGAACGCGAACCGGTGTCCAGCGTGCTGTCCGCGCTGCCACCGGACCAGCAGGCCACCGCGCCGATCGAACAGCCCGAGCAGACCGACGAGAACGCGCTCCCGCTGCCCGAGCTGGAGAACGGCCCGGTGCAGTCCGGTTTCCACCGCGAGCCGATCGACACCAACGACCCGCTGGACGAGCCACCGCACGGCTTCGCCACCGACACCGTGCCGATGTGGAGCAGCTACCGGACCAAGGACACCCCGACCGGCAGGCTGCGCAGCGACTGGTACGACCTGTCCGAGCGCCCGGCAGGCGGGCAGATCGTGATCGCCGCGATCTCGCCGCCGACCAAGGCCACCACGGTGGACCTGGAGTTCGGCACGGAGACCGACGAGGGCATGAAGACCGTGCGCAGCCTGCCGGTGCTCTTCCCCGGCGGTGGTGCCTTCCGGTGGAACGACGTGCGGATCCCGCTGGACATCCTGCCCCCGGAGGTGACCTCGGTCCGCGTGGTCGCCGCCGACAACGACCTGACCGAGGACGGCTGGGTCGCGGTCACCGCGCCCCGGGTGCCGACCTTCACCACGCTGACCGAACGCGTCGGGGACGCCCCGGTGTACCTGGACTGGCCGGCGTCGTTCGTCTACCCGTGCATGAACCCGATGAAGGTCCGGGACGGGATCGCCGAGCTGCCCTCGTACCGCGTCACCGCGGGCGACCTGGCGTTCGAGGCGGACTGGGCGGGCAGCAAGACCGGCGGGCCGAACGGCTTCCTGGAGGAGGTCGCCGAGCAGCCGGAGGTGCCGAGCTTCCTGATGGGCCAGCCGGGCGCGCCGTGGGGTGTGCTGAAGCAGCTGGAGCCCTACGCCGACGGCGCCCCGCCGCTGGTGATCCGCGGCCAGGAGGTCCACTCGGGCTGGTGGTCACCGGGCCCGGGGCCGGCCCAGCCGGACGGCAGGCAGCCGACTCGCTGACTGTCACGAATGTGGCTCAGTAGGTGCGCGGCGTCCAGACGGTGCCGTCGGCGGCGCGGGTCCGGGACGAGCCCACGATGAGCAGGCAGCGCATGTCCACTTCGGCCGGATCCAGCGTGCCCAGTGTCACCACCCGCACCGATTCCTCCGGGCCGCCGACGTCGCGGGCCACCACGACCGGGGTGTCCGCGGAACGGTGGCGCAGCAGGATCGAGACGGCCGCGGCCAGCTGCGTGGTCCGGCTCCGCGAAGCCGGGTTGTAGATCGCCAGCACGAGGTCCGCGGCACCCACCGCGTCCAGCCGTCGTTCGATGATCTCCCACGGCTTCAACCGATCCGACAGCGAAAGCACGCAGTAGTCGTGGCCCAGCGGCGCACCCACCCTGGCGGCCGCGGCCTGTGCGGCGGTCACCCCCGGCAGCACCCGTACGGAAAGCGAAGCGAACCGCGGGTCCGCCGCCTGCTCCAAGACCGCCGAAGCCATCGCGAAGACACCCGGGTCCCCCGACGAGACCACGGCGACCGAAGCTCCGGACAGGGCCAGTTCCAGCGCGTCCACCGCCCGCTCGGCCTCCACCCGGTTCCCCGAGCTGTGCCGCTGCTGCCCGGCGCGTTGCGGCACCCGCGCCAGGTACGGGCCGTAGCCCACCAGGTGGTCCGCCTCGCCCAGCGCGGCGGCGGCTTCCGGGGTGAGCCAGTCCGGGCCGGCGGGACCGAGACCCACCACGACCACGGAACCCCCGGACGGGGTCTCGGCGGCGGGTTCCTCAGCGCCCCGGGTCCGCGAGGCGTAGGCCGGGCTCGGCAGCAGGGCCAGCGAGAAGTACGGCACCGATTCCGGATCGACCTCCGCCAGCCGCTCGACGCGTTGCGTGCCCCAGGTCGCGCGTTCGACGTACCAGGCGTCCTCGAGCTTGCCCGCCTCCGCGAACGCGTCGCGGACCGTGGTGAAGGTCCGCCCGAGCTTGAGCACCGCCGCCGCGTCCGCCTCGGCGAGCTTCATCGCCAGCTGCGGGCCGGGCAGCGTGCCCGGCAGCACGGTCAGCACCTCTTCCTTCTGCACCAACGGCAATCCGAGCACCGCGGCCGATCCGCTGACCGAGGTCACCCCGGGCACCACGTGCGCCTCGTACCGGTCGGCGAGCCGCTCGTGCATGTACATGTAGGAGCCGTAGAAGAACGGGTCGCCCTCGCACAGCACGACCACGCTCCGCCCGGCGTCGAGGTGCTCGGCGAGCCGCTTGGCGCTCAGCTCGTAGAACTCGGCGATCGCGCCGTCGTACCCGCCGGGGTGGTCGGTGGTCTCGGTGGTCACCGGGTAGACCAGCGCCTCCTCCAGCTGCCCTTCCCGCAGGTACGGCTCGGCGACCGAACGCGCGATGCTGCGCCCGTGCCGTGCGCTGTGGTAGGCGATCACGTCGGCTTCGGCGATCAGGCGCGCGGCCTTGATGGTGACCAGTTCCGGATCACCGGGGCCCAGTCCGACCCCGTAGAGCACGCCGCTCATTCGGTCTCACTCGCGATCGCGTTCACCGCGGCCACGGCCATGGCGCTGCCGCCCCGCCGCCCGCGCACCACCAGGTACGGCGCCGGCGCCCGCTCGGCCAGCGCCTCCTTCGACTCGACCGCGCCGACGAAACCCACCGGCACACCGATGATCGCGGCGGGGGCGCCCACACCCTCGTCGAGCAGTTCGAGCAGCCGGAACAACGCCGTCGGCGCGTTCCCGATGGCCACCACCGAACCGGGCAGCTTGTCGCGCCACAGTTCCAGCGCGGCGGCCGACCGGGTGGTGCCCATCCGCTCGGCCAGCCCGGGCACCGCCGGGTCGGACAGCGTGCACAGCACTTCGTTGGCCGCGGGCAGGCGCCCGCGGGTGATGCCACTGGCGATCATGGTGGCGTCGCAGAGCACCGGGGCGCCGCCCCGGAGCGCGGCCCGGCCCGACTCCACCACGTCCAGGGTGTAGCGCAGGTCCTCGACCAGGTCGACCATGCCGCAGGCGTGGATCATCCGCACCGCCACCGTCGAGAGGTCCTCGGGCAGCACGGCCAGATCGGCCTCCGCCCGGATGGTGGCGAAGGAGTGGCGGTAGATCTCCGCCCCGTCCCGGATGTAGTCGATCACTCGCGTCCTTCCCGCCACTCGTCCACCGACGAGAAACCCTGCCCGTCCACGAGGTACCCACCGGCGGTGGCCACCACGTCGACATGATCGCCCCGGGGTCTACCACAGCGTCGTTCGCACCCCGAAAAATGTGCCCGGAGACTCACCGGCAGCGCGGCGGCCACCCGGCTCGCGTCGGCGCGCACGTCCGCGTGGGACTTGGCGCACCCGGGCGAACCGATGCACGCGCTCAGCGCCACGCCCGGGGTCGCCGGGTCGACGAAGAACCCCGCCTCAGCGAGCGAAGGGTGCGCTGAGGGCAGCACGATCGACCGCCACGGGGTGACCACCACGCCCGGCGCCAGCGCGGCCAGGGCGCGGGCCTGCGCGCCGGAAAGGCAGCCGAACCAGGGCGCGACCACCCGGCCGCCGACCGGAGGCGGACCGGACCGGGGCGGCGCGACCGGCGTGACGACCGTCCCCAGTGGACGGACAGCGGCGAGCACCGCGTCGCGTGCGTCGGCCGATTCACGCAGCCGCCACGCGTCCCCGCGTGAGGCCACGAACGCCAACGCGGCGGTGACCAGCGCGGCAACCGCTCGTGCACGCTCCACGCGCACCCCGGTGTCCGTGCCATCGATCAGGAAAGCCCCGTCGCACCAGGTGACATCGGCGCGTTCACCGGCCACATCCCCGCGCCCGCTGTCGATCGCGAAGAGGAAGCGGCCCGGCAGCGCGGCGAGTTCCGGTTCCGCGCACACGGCCTCATCCAGCGCGGCGACCAGGTCGTCCACCTCCGGCACCGGCGAAGCGAGGTAGTTGCGCACCCGTTCATGGCTGAACCGCGGCAACAGCCCGGCGTCCGCGAGCCGGCGCGCCAGCCGTGGATCGTCCCGGTCGAGGCCCCGCAGTTGCAGGTTGCCCCGCGAAGTCAGGTGGAGTTCGCCGTCGCCGAGGTCCTCCGCGCAGGAGGCCAGGTCCCGCAACTGGGCGGCGGTGACCCGGCCACCGGGCAGCCGCACCCTGGCCAGCGCCCCGTCCGCCGCGTCGTGCGTGGCGAACACCCCGGGACAGGCGTCGGCTCGCTGACGGGTTTTCGCGTTCACCACGGTCACGGTCGCCACTGTAAGGGATGTAGTATGTGTACTATCATCCGCACTAGACATTAGATGGGGTGGTGAAGGTCTATGACGAGGGTGGGCGAACCGATCACCCGCGCGCCGGGACCGGGCAGCGCGAGTGGCCACGTGCTGGAGGTCCGCGACCTGCGGATGCGGTACGGCAGCAAGGACGTGCTCAAGGGGGTGGACTTCACCGCCTCCCGCGGCGAGGTCGTGGCACTGCTGGGGCCGAACGGAGCGGGCAAGACGACGACCATCGAGATCCTGGAGGGCTTCCGGATGCGGTCCGGGGGCTCGGCGTCCGTGCTGGGCGTGGACCCGGCACACGGCAACGAAGCCTGGCGTGCCCGGCTCGGCGTGGTACTGCAGTCGTGGCGTGACCACGGCCGCTTCCGCGTGCGGGACCTGCTCGCGCACCTCGGCCGGTACTACGCGCCGTTCGGCACCGACCAGATCAGCCGGCCGTGGGACACCGACCAGCTGATCGAGACGGTCGGGCTGACCGAGCACGCGGGCAAGCGGATCGGGCGGCTCTCCGGCGGGCAGCGCCGTCGTCTGGACGTGGCGATCGGCATCGTGGGCAAGCCGGAACTGCTGTTCCTCGACGAGCCGACCGCCGGGTTCGACCCGGAGGCCCGGCGCGAGTTCCACGACCTGGTGCACCGGCTCGCCGACGACGACGAGACCACGATCCTGCTCACCACGCACGACCTGGACGAGGCCGAGAAGCTGGCCGACCGCATCCTGATCCTGGCCGACGGCCGGATCATCGCCGACGGCTCGGCCGACGAGCTGTCCCGGCTGATCAGCGGCGAGGCGGAGATCCGCTGGACCCGCGACGGCCAGCGGTTCGTGCACCTGACCACCGAGTCCACCAAGTTCGTGCACGAGCTGTTCAAGCAGTACGGCGACGGGATCGGCGACCTGGAAGTGCGCCGGGCGTCGCTGGAGGACACCTACATGACGCTGGTGCGCCAGGCCGAGGCTGGCCAGGCCACCGACGCCGTCCGAGAGTTCACCGGGGAGCAGGCATGAACCCGATCACCAACGCCGTCCGCGCCGGCCTCGCCAGAGGACGGATCGAACTGCGCAACACGATGACCAGCGCGGAAGACCTGGCGGGCACGGTCATCCCGATGCTCATCCTGCTGGTCGTGATGATCTTCATGCGCGGCGCCACCGTGCCCGGCACGGAGTTCTCGCTCGGCAGCGCCGCGGTCCCCGGGGTGCTCGGCATGCAGGTGGTCTTCGGCGGCATGATCGGCGTGGCCGGACAGCTGATGGTCGACCGCGAGGACGGCACGCTGCTGCGCGCGAAGGCGACGCCGCACGGCATGCTCGGCTACCTGATCGGCAAGATCACCATGCTGTCGGCCACCGTGGTGGTCAGCCTGCTGGTGATCCTGGTGCCCGCGTTGCTCCTGTTCGACGGGCTGTTCGGGGGTGGCCTGGGTGCCTGGGCCGGTTTCGTCGCGGTGCTCGTGCTGGGCATGGCCGCCACCATGCCGCTGGGCGCGGCGATCGGCTCGCTGACCGCGAACCCGCGCAACATGGGCCTGGTCATGCTGCCGTTCATGGCGCTGGCGGCGATCTCGGGCATCTTCTACCCGATCTCGGCGCTGCCCGAATGGGTGCAGTGGATCGCGCAGGTCTTCCCGATGTACTGGCTCGGCCTCGGGATGCGCTCGGCGATGCTGCCGGACGCGCTGGTGGTCACCGAGATCGGCGAATCGTGGCGGCACCTGGAGACCATCGGCGTGCTCGGGGTGTGGTCGGCGGCCGGACTCGTGCTGGCGCCGATCTTGTTGCGTAGGATGGCCCGCCGTGAGTCGGGTTCGGCAGTGGCGGCCCGCCGGGAACGGGCGATGCAGCGGGTGGGGCCATGAGCGGTGAAGTCCGATGAGCGAGGCGATCTACAACCGGATCGCCGTGCTCCGGGCCGAACGGGGGATTTCGCGGCGGCAGCTGTCCGAGGCGCTCGGCGTGCACTACCAGACGATCGGTTACCTGGAGCGCGGCGAGTACAGCCCCAGCCTCTACCTGGCGCTGAAGATCGCGGAGTACTTCGAGGTGGCGGTCGAGGTGATCTTCTCGACCGCCCCGTTCCCCCGCATCGGTGACTCGGAGCGCTCGGCCTAGCGCCTAGATCACCTTGACGCGGCCGGGCGCGGGCCCGGAGAGTGAGAAGCCGATCCACACTACGGAGGCGGCCGCGTCATGATCCTGCTCCTGTCCACTTCGGACACCGATCTGCTCAGCGCCAGGGCGTCCGGCGCCGAGTACCGGCTGGCCAACCCGGCCCGGCTGGACCTCGCCGAGCTGCCGTCACTGCTCGACGGGGTGCCGGTGGTCGTGGTGCGCATCCTCGGCAACGAGCGGACCTGGCCCGAGGGGCTGGCCCAGGTCCGCGCCGGCGGGGCGCACGTGGTGGTGCTCGGCGGGGAGCAGGCGCCGGACGCGGAATTGATGCGGCTGTCCACCGTGCCCGCCGGGATCGCCGCCGAGGCGCACGCCTACCTCGCGCAGGGCGGCCCGGCGAACCTCGAGCAGCTGCACCGCTTCCTGTCGGACACGCTGCTGCTCACCGGCCACGGTTTCGAACCGCCGGTGGAGCAGCCGGCGTGGGGGGTGCTGGAGCGCGAGCAGCGGAACACCGACGGCCCGGTGGTGGCGATCCTGTACTACCGCGCCCACCAGCTCAGCGGGAACACCGCGTTCGTGCACGCGCTGGCCGGCGCGGTCGAGGACGCGGGCGGGCGGCCGCTGCCGATCTACTGCGCCACGCTGCGCTCCCGTGAACCGGAGATGATGGCGGAGCTGACCAAGGCGGACGCGCTGCTGGTCACCGTGCTGGCCGCGGGCGGCACCAAGCCGGCCGAAGCGGGCGCGGGCGGGGACGACGAGGCCTGGGACGTGGCCGAGTTCGCCGCGCTGGACATCCCGATCCTGCAGGCGCTCTGCCTGACCAACGACCACGAGACCTGGTCGGGCAACGACGAGGGCCTCTCCCCGATCGACGCGGCTTCGCAGGTCGCGGTGCCGGAGTTCGACGGCAGGCTGATCACCGTGCCGTTCTCCTTCAAGGAGACCGACAGCGACGGTCTGCCCCGCTACGTGCCGGACGTCGAACGCGCTTCACGGGTCGCGAAGATCGCGCTGGGGCACGCGCGGCTGCGCTACATCCCGCCCGCCGAACGCCGGATCGCGCTGGTGCTGTCCGCCTACCCGACCAAGCACTCCCGGGTGGGCAACGCGGTCGGGCTGGACACCCCGGCCAGCGCGGTCAAGCTGCTGCGCGCCATGCGTGAGCAGGGCTACGACCTCGGCGACGGCCTGCCCGGACTCGACCCGACCGGCACCGACCAACCCGACGGTGACGCCCTCATCCACGCGCTCATCGCCGCGGGCGGCCAGGACCCGGAGTGGCTGACGCAGGAACAACTGTCCGGCAACCCGATCCGCGTACCGGCGGCGCGCTACCGCGAATGGTTCGACGCGCTGCCCGAGGACCTGCGCGCGGACATGGAGGAGCACTGGGGCCCGCCGCCGGGTGAGCTGTACGTGGACAACGGCGACATCGTGCTGGCGTCGATCCAGGCGGGCAACGTGCTGCTGATGATCCAGCCGCCGCGCGGGTTCGGCGAGAACCCGGTGGCCATCTACCACAACCCGGACCTGCCGCCGAGCCACCACTACCTGGCTGCCTACCGCTGGCTGGAGGAGGACTTCGGCGCGCACGCCGCGGTCCACCTCGGCAAGCACGGCTCGCTGGAGTGGCTGCCGGGCAAGACGGCGGGGCTGAGCGCGTCGTGCGGGCCGGACGCGGTGCTGGGCAGCCTCCCGCTGATCTACCCGTTCCTGATCAACGATCCCGGTGAGGGCGCGCAGGCCAAGCGGCGCGCGCACGCGACCATCGTCGACCACCTCGTGCCGCCGATGGCCCGTGCCGAGAGCTACGGCGACATGGCGCGGCTGGAGCAACTGCTCGACGAGCACGCGAACATCGCCGCGATGGACCCGGCGAAGCTGCCCGCGATCCGCGCGCAGATCTGGACGCTGATCCAGGCGGCCAAGCTCGACCACGACCTCGGCGTGGAGGAACGCCCGCACGACGCGGAGTTCGACGACTTCCTGCTGCACATCGACGGCTGGCTGTGCGAGGTCAAGGACGCGCAGATCCGCGACGGCCTGCACATCCTCGGCGAGGCGCCGGAAGGTGAGGCCAGGGTGAACCTGGTGCTCGCCATGCTGCGGGCCCAGCAGATCTTCGGCGGTCAGCACGGTGCCGTGCCCGGCCTGCGGTCCGCCTTGGGGCTCAAGGAGAACAGCGACGCGCCGATGTCCGAAGTGGACGCCATCGAAGCGACAGCGCGCAAGCTCGTGGTCGCGATGGAGGAGCGGGACTGGGCACCGGAGGCGGTCGGCGCGGTGTGCACCGACGTGCTCGGCGCGCCGGACGAGACCGTCCACAAGGTACTGACCTTCGCCGCCGACGAGATCGTTCCGCGCCTGGCCGGGACCACCGCGGAGATCGACGCGGTGCTGCACGCGCTGGACGGCGGGTACATCGCGGCCGGGCCGAGCGGTTCCCCGTTGCGCGGGCTGATCAACGTGCTGCCCACCGGCCGCAACTTCTACACCGTGGACCCGAAGGCGATCCCGAGCAGGCTCGCCTGGGAAACCGGGCAGGCACTGGCGGATTCGCTGCTGCGGCGCTACCGCGAGGACACCGGCGAATGGCCACCGTCGGTCGGGTTGTCGGTGTGGGGCACCGCGGCGATGCGCACCTCCGGTGACGACGCCGCGGAAGTGCTGGCGCTGCTGGGCGTCCAGCCGGTGTGGGACGAGGCTTCGCGGCGGGTGACCGGGATCGAGGCGATCCCGCTGGCCGAACTGGGCCGCCCGCGCATCGACGTGACGGTCCGGATCAGCGGTTTCTTCCGCGACGCCTTCCCGCACGTGATCGAACTGCTCGACGACGCCGTCCGCCTGGTGGCCGGGCTGGACGAGCCGGAGTCGGAGAACTTCGTGCGCGCGCACGCTCGCGCGGACCTGGCCGAGCACGGCGACGAACGCCGCGCGACCACCCGCATCTTCGGCTCGAAACCGGGTTCCTACGGGGCCGGATTGCTGCCGCTGATGGACTCGGGCAACTGGCGCGACGACGCCGACCTCGCCGAGGTCTACGCGGTGTGGGGTGGTTACGCCTACGGCCGCGACCTCGACGGTGCCCCGGCCCGGCCGGACATGGAGACCGCGTACCGGCGGATCACCGTGGCGGCGAAGAACACCGACACCCGCGAGCACGACATCGCCGACTCGGACGACTACTTCCAGTACCACGGCGGCATGATCGCCACCGTGCGCGCGCTGACCGGGAAGGCGCCGGTGTCCTATGTGGGCGACAGCACCACCCCGGACGCGGTGCGGACCCGGACGCTCAGCGAAGAGACCGCGCGTGTGTTCCGCGCCCGGGTGGTCAACCCGCGCTGGCTGAGCGCGATGCGGCGGCACGGGTACAAGGGCGCCTTCGAGCTGGCGGCCACCGTGGACTACCTGTTCGGCTTCGACGCGACCGCGGGCGTGGTGCAGGACTGGATGTACGAGAAGCTCTCCGAGTCCTACGTGCTGGACAAGGAGAACCAGGAGTTCCTGAGCAAGGCGAACCCGTGGGCGCTGCGGGGCATCATCGAGCGGCTGAACGAGGCCGCCGACCGGGGCCTGTGGGCCGAACCGGACCCGGACCTGCTGGCCCGCATGCGCGAGGTCTACCTCCAACTGGAAGGCGACCTGGAGGAGTGACCGCAGCTGAATGCTATGAGTGGGGCATTACTTGCGTTGAATGCTAGTAATGCCCCACTCATAGCATTGGCCCTACCGAATCGGCTGGCTGGAGTCGCTGGAGTCGCGGCGGCGGTGCCGGTGCTAGCTCGCTTGTTGTTCGGCGATCCAGTCCTGGTAGACGGTGACATCGGTCCACACGCCGAGGCCGCTGGCGCACTTCGGGTCCTCGTCACCGTCGCGGCTGGTGGCCCCGATCAGTTCCCACTCCCCCGGCCTGCCCTTGATCTGCGGCCCGCCCGAGTCGCCGTAGCAGCCCATGGCGTTCGGCGTGTCGGTCCCGGTGCAGATCTCCTTGCCCGCGACGAAGTTGCTGCAGTCCGTGTCCGGCATGACCTTGGTGTCCAGCTCCTGGAGGATCTCCGGCGCCCCGCAGTCCTCCTCGACGCAGTGCTCGCCCCAGCCGAGGATCCGCGTCGCCGTGCCCGCGTCACCGGCGGCGCCGGCGATTCCGATCGGCGTCTCGGTCACCGGCTTGTCCAGCTGCAGCAGCGCGATGTCCCCGCCCGGCGGGTTCATCCCGGCGTAGTCCGGGTGCACGATGATCCGGCTGACCCCGGTTTCGGTGCCGCCGCTGCCGTGTTCCCGCGTCCCGACCCTGGTGGTGACCTCCTCCGGCGGCGCCCCCTGGACGCAGTGCGCCGCGGTCACCACCCAGTCCGCGCTGATCAGCGAGCCACCGCAGAAGTGGTTGCCACCCTGCTGCAGCGAGACCATGAACGAGTAGTCCTCGGTGGCGTCGCGCCCGCCGATGATGAACGGCGTCGGCCCACCGGCCGCCGCGGCGATCCCCGGTGCCAGTACCGCGCCCGCGGCGGCCAGTCCGGCCACCAGCGCCCCTGTCCTGTGAAGCATTTACGTGATCTCCCCGTAGACGACGATTTGCTGACGGGGGTCACACTATGGGGTGACGGCCATCACTGGATCAGCCCTTCGGCCCGGTGGCCATCGGCCGGATGGCCGACCCGCGGCGCCAGGCCGACTCGGCCGTTCGCAGGCGCCAAGGACGCAGTCGCAGCACGGTGAACCGTGCGTCCAGCGGGTCGTCGACCCCGAGTATCCGCAGGTCGAAGCCCAGCGGCGGCTCGGCGGCGCCGAAGAGGTCCCACACGTGCCGCCGGTCATCCGGGGAGTCCGCGTATTCCGCGTCGCACTCCGCGACGGCCACCTCCTGCCGCGGATCCCAGTACGAACACGACACGTACGGCGTGCACGCCAGGTGAGCGCGCTTCAGCGGAGTCGGGCGCGTGGTCACCCAGCCGGTGAGCGAATCACCCACCCGTTCCCAGTACGGGTGCACCACGCGTGACCGCGGCCTGCCAAGCCGGTCGACGGTGGCCATCGAGCACCAGACCACCCGGTGGGCCACGCGCACGAATTCGTCGAGCACTTCGACCGGGGGCACCGCCGTTTCCACAACCATGGTTGTGTACTTTAGCGGCATGAGCGAGCCCCCGATAGAGCCGAGCCGGACCGAGCTGTCCCTGATCGCGTTGTTCGCCGGCTGGGCGATGACCGGCGAGGTGCAGCGGCGGATGGGCGGCGACGGCTTCGGCGAACTGCGGTTCAACGACGGGTTCGTGGTGCAGCACGTGCTCGCCGGGCCGCTGACCGTCTCCGCGCTGGCCACGCGCATGGGCGTCACGCAGCAGGCGGCGTCCAAGGCGGTGGCCGACCTGGTTCGCCGGGGCGTGCTCACCAGGAAGCCCGCGCCGGGTGACGGCCGGGCGCGCCTGCTCGAACTGACCGGCTTCGGCCGCGACTCGATCGAATCGGCGCGACGGCACCGCGCCGCACTGGAGTCCGAACTGGAAGCGGAGTGGGGTGCCGGCCGGGTCGCGGACGCACGCGCGCTGCTGACGGAAATTCTCCACCGCCTCGGTGGCGCGGAAGCCGTGCGCGGGCGCCGTGTACGGCCACCGGAGTGACCGACTTTCGGCCCATCGCCTAACCCCCGCCGACCGTCTACAGTCCTCATCCGGTGCACCCGGCGGGGCGAATCCCCTGTGGGGCAACAAATTTCTGGGAGGGCCTGGCAGTGGGCAATTCACCGGAACGACTCAGACTTCGGCGTACGGTCACCGCGGGGGCGCTGGCCGTCGCGCTCGCGGGCGGGCTGGCTTCGGCCACCACCGCGACCGCCGCCGACAACGTGGTGCGAGCGGACAAATCGGTCGCGCGCTCGTGTTTCGCCGCGCCGTTGCCGAAGAACACGCCGGGCGCGGACCGCCGTGAGGTCACCGCCTCGGTGAATGGTCTGGTCCAGGCCCGGCTCTCGCCCTCGCGCGGCAGCGAAGGCGACTGGGACCTCGCCGTGTTCGACAAGGCCACCGGCAAGGTGGTCGCCGCTTCCGCCGGGCTGCGCACCCGCGAACTGGCCGAGAGCTTCGTGAAGCAGGGCCAGCAGCTCGTCGTGCAGGCGTGCCGCTACAACGGGCCGGCGCGCAACGCCGTGCTCGGCGTGGACTTCCTGGCGCTGACCCCGCAGGGCACCGCACCGGAGAAGGCCGAACTGGTCCGCGTGCACACCCCGGCCAAGGCGGACAAGGACCGGCTGCTCGACCTCGGCCTGGACGTCACCGAGAAGGCCGACGCCACCGGTGTCGAGGTGGTGCTGGCCGGTGCCGAGGACCGCGGCAAGCTGGCCGCCAGCGGGCTCCAGTCCACTGTGGTCATCCCCGACCTGTCGGCGAAGTCGGTGCAGAACGCCAAGACCGACGCCGAGTTCGCGGCCAAGGCGCCGCCGTCGGTGCTGCCGTCCGGGCGCACCGCGTACCGCCACCTCTACGACTACGAGTTCGAGGTCAAGGAACTCGCGCGCGCCAACCCGAACCTGGTGCGTGCGTTCGCGCTGCCCGAGGCCACCATCGAAGGCCGTGACGTGGTCGCCGCCGAGGTCGCCACGAACGTCTCGAACCCCGCCGACGGCAAGCCGGTGAACTTCACCATGGGCGTGCACCACGCCCGTGAGTGGCCGGCCGGCGAGCACGCCATGGAGTGGCTGCACGACCTGGTCAAGGGCTACCGGACGAACAACGCCGAGCTGAAGAACCTGGTGGGGCGCACCCGCAACATCGTGGTGCCGATCGTCAACCCCGACGGCTTCTCCATCTCCCGCGAAGCCGAGCCGCGCGGGGACTTCACCCTCTTCGACTACGAGATGAAGCGCAAGAACTGCAACGCCGCCGACTCGCCGCCGCAGTACGCCACCGGGGTCTGCAAGGCGAACCCGGCGGGCAGGCTGCGCGGCACCGACCCGAACCGCAACTACGCCGGGTTCTGGGGCGGCCCCGGCGCGGCGACGGCGTGGAGCGACGACACCTTCCGCGGTTCCGGCCCGTTCTCCGAGCCGGAGACCCGCAACATCCGCTCGATCGTGTCCTCGCGGCAGGTGACCAACCTGATCACCCTGCACACCTACTCGAACCTGGTGCTGCGGGTGCCCGGCGTGGCCGACGTGTGGCCGCCGCTGGACGAGCCCGCCTACGCCGCGCTCGGCGCGAAGATGGCTTCCCGCAACGGGTACACCAACCAGCCGTCGTGGGCGCTCTACGACACCACCGGGTCCACCGAGGACTGGTCGTACTGGGCCACCGGCGGCTGGGGCTTCACCTTCGAGATCGGCCCGAACGAGTTCCACCCGCCGTTCGCCGACGGCGTGATCGCCGAGTACGCCGGGATCGCCCCGGCGGCGGGCGCGGGCAAGGGCGGCAACCGCCAGGCGTTCATCGACATGCTCGCCAACGCGGCCGACCCGGCGGCGCACTCCACGCTGATCGGCTCGGCACCCAAGGGCTACGAACTGAAGCTGCACAAGACCTTCCAGACGCCGACCTCGGCGGTGCAGAACCCGGACGGCTCGACCGGCGCACCGATCTACGTGACCGACAAGCTGGATTCGAAGCTGACCACCACCGGCGGCCGGTTCGCCTGGTCGGTCAACCCGTCCACCCGCCCGTACGTGGCCGGTCGCTACGGCCGCGACCCGCAGGGCCCGGCGCAGGCCGGGATCCCGCTGGCCAACCCGGCGGGCGTTCCGGCGGAGAACACCGACTACCCGAACGACGACGTCAACGTGGAAAGCGTGCCGTTCCACGTCGACGGGCTGCCCGCGGTGGACAACGGCAGGCTGACCGTGGCCGTGGACTGGGCCAGCACGGCCACCGACTGGGACGTCTACGTGTTCGACTCGACCGGCAAGCTGGTCACCCAGTCGGCGAACGGCAGCACCAGGCAGGAGCGGGCGGTGATGTTCGACCCGCCTGCCGGTGACTACCTCGCCGTGTTCGTCAACTACGACCAGGTGGACCCGGCCGCGCCGGACGACTGGACCGCGCGCGTCGAGTTCGCCTCGCCGCTGCCGACCACCTACGGGCCCAAGGAGGCGTACACGCTCACCTGCACCTCGCCGCGCGGCAAGATCGTCGGGCTGACCGACGTGTTCGCCGATCGCGGGCAGACGGTGGACGTGGGCGAGGTCTGCACCCGCTCGGCCCGCGCCACGAAGGAGCGCAACGGGGGCTGACCCCGCGGCAGGAACGACGCCCCGGCGGGCATCACCCGCCGGGGCGTCTTCGCGCTGCGAGCCGGGCACCGCCCCCGCAGGCTGTACGCGTGACCGGCGAGACGCCGCTGTGGGTGTCCGCCGACCAGCTCGGCCCGCACGTCCGCGACGGCCGGAGCTCGCCGGTCGGGGTGGACCAGGAACACCGAAGGGAACACTTTTGACCGTCGCGATCGCGTTGTTCACCCGGGACCTCCGCGTCCACGACAACCCCGTGCTGACCGCGGCCGCGAAGGCGGGCCGGGTGATCCCGCTGTTCGTGCTGGACGAGCGGATCACCGGAACGCCGAACCGGGCCGCCTTCCTCGCGGACTGCCTGCGCGACCTGGACGCCGGGCTGGCGGGCCTGGGCGCCCGCCTGGTGGTCCGCCGCGGTGACGTGGTCGCCACGGTGCGCGAGTTCGAGGCCGACGAGGTGCACGTCGCCGCCGACGTCAGCGCGTTCGCGCACCGGCGCGAGGACGCGCTGCGGGACGAACTGGGCGACCGCCTGGTCGTGCACGACGCGGTGACCACGGTGCTCGCGCCGGGCGCGGTGACACCCACCGGCGGCAAGAACCACTTCGCCGTGTTCACCCCGTACCTCCGGCGCTGGTCGGAGACCGACCGGCGTTCGGTGCTCGAGCCGCCGAAGCTCTCGCCCGCCCGGGTCCGCGCCGGGAAAGTGCCGTCGGCGCAGGAGATCTGCGCCGGGCAGACCGCGCCGGACCTGCCGGACGGCGGTGAGCGCGCGGGCCGCGAACTGTTCGGCGACTGGCTCGACGGCCAGGTGGACGACTACCCGCGCCTGCAGGACGACCTGGCCGCGGGCGGGACCTCGCGGCTGTCCCCGCACCTGCACTTCGGCTCGGTGTCGGCCAACGAACTGGTGCACCGCGCGGGCCGGTCGGCCGGTGCCGAGGCCTTCGTCCGGCAACTGGCCTGGCGGGACTTCCACCACCAGGTGCTCGCCGCGCGGCCGGACTGCACGCACGCCGACTACCGCGCCCGCGGTGACCGCTGGCGCCGGTCCGCCCCGGACCTCGACGCCTGGTGCGACGGACGCACCGGGATCCCGATCGTCGACGCCGGGATGCGGCAGTTGCTGCGCGAAGGCTGGATGCACAACCGCGCGCGGCTGATCGTGGGCAGCTTCCTGACCAAAACGCTGTACCTGGACTGGCGGGCAGGCGCGCGGCACTTCCTGGCGCACCTGGTCGACGCCGACATGGCCAACAACCAGCTCAACTGGCAGTGGGTGGCGGGAACCGGCACCGACACGCGCCCGAACCGGGTGCTCAACCCGCTCCTGCAGGCGAAGCGGTACGACCCGCGGGGCGACTACGTGCGCCGGTACGTGCCCGAACTCGCCGGGATCGAAGGTCCGGCGGTGCACGAGCCGTGGAAGCGCGGGGGCGCCGGGAACTACCCGCCGCCCATCGTCGACCTGCGAGCGGGAGCCGATCGCTTCCTCGCCGCCCGGGGAAGATAAGGCGAATCGGACGAGCCGGGACGAACACTGCACGGCGGCGACGGCCGACCGCCGGTACGGTTCGGACATGCTTGGTTTGCCCGATGGGATCACCACCTGCCTGTTCGACCTGGACGGCGTGCTCACCGGCACCGCCGCACTGCACAAGCAAGCGTGGAAGCAGACCTTCGACGAGTTCCTGCGGGCTCGCGACGGCGACGGCTTCCGCCCGTTCACCGATCGCGACTACGCCGATCACGTGGACGGACGGCCGCGGTTCGACGGGGTGCGGCAGTTCCTGGCGGCACGCGAGATCGTCCTGCCCGAGGGCGAACCCGGCGATCCGCCGGACCGCGAAACCGTGCACGGCGTGGGGAACCGCAAGAACGAACTCGTGCTGGCGATCATCGACGAGCAGGGGGTGAACCCGTACCCCGGCTCGGTGCGCTACCTCGAAGCCGCCCGTGACGCCGGGCTGAAGATCGGCGTGGTCACCTCGTCGGCCAACGGCGCGAAGGTGCTCGACGGCGGCGATCTGACCAAGTTCGTGCAGGCGCGGATCGACGGTATCGAGATCGTGCAGCGGAAGCTGCGCGGCAAGCCCGCGCCGGATTCGTTCCTGGCAGGCGCCCGCGCACTGGACTCCGAACCGGCCGCGACCGCCGTCTTCGAGGACGCCCTTTCCGGGGTGCAGGCAGGCAAGGCGGGCGGATTCGGTTACGTGGTGGGGGTGAACCGCGAAGACCAGGCAGACCAGCTGCGTGCCGCGGGCGCCAACGTGGTGGTGGACGATCTCGCGGAACTTCTGGAGGGCTGAGTGACTCACGGGTACGAAAAGAGCGACCGGTCGTCGTGGGAACTGCGCTGGGTCGGCTTGGACGTCGAACAGTTGCAGCGCACGGAATCCACCTTCGCGTTGTCCAACGGGCACATCGGCCTGCGTGGCACGCTCGAGGAAGGTGAACCGCGCGGATTGCCGGGCACCTACCTGAACGGGTTCTACGAGTCGTACCAGCTGCCCTACGCCGAGGCGGGGTACGGCTACCCCGAAGACGGGCAGACCGTGGTCAACGTGACCGACGGCAAGATCATCCGGTTGCTGGTCGAGGACGAGCCGCTGGACATGCGTTATGGCCAGGCGACCGCGCACGAGCGCGTGCTCGACTTCCGGTCCGGCACGCTGCGCCGGACCACCGAGTGGTCCTCCCCGACCGGGCGCCGGGTCCGGGTGCGCACCGAGCGGCTGGTCTCGTTCACCCAGCGCGCGGTGGTGGCCCTCCGGTACGAGGTGGAACCGCTGGACGGTGAGATCCAGTTGGTGGTGCAGTCCGACCTGCTGGCCAACGAGCCGATCGAGTCCGGCACCGGCGACCCCCGCGTGGCGGCGGCACTGGATTCACCGCTGGTCGGCGAGTTCGCCATGGCCGAGGACTACCGCGCGGTGCTGGTGCACCGCACCCGCGAGTCCGGGCTGCGCATGGCCGCGGCGATGGACCACCGCCTGGAGACCACCGACGGGCTGCGGACCCGCATCGACTCCGAAGCCGACCTGGCCCGGCTGACCGCCGCGGTCGACGTGCCCCAGGGCGAAAAGCTGACGCTGATCAAGTACGTCGGCTACGGCTGGTCGGCGCAGCGCTCGGCACCGGCGCTGCGCGCACAGGTGGAGGCCGCGCTCGACGGCGCGCTGCAGACCGGCTGGGAAGGACTGCTCGCCGAGCAGCGGCAGTTCCTCGACGAGTTCTGGGAATCCGCCGACGTGCAGATCGACGGTGACCCGGAACTCCAGCAGGCCGTGCGGTTCGCGTTGTTCCACGTGCTGCAGGCCGGGGCCCGCGGCGAGAGCCGCGCCATCCCCGGCAAGGGTTTGACCGGTCCCGGCTACGACGGCCATGCCTTCTGGGACACCGAATCCTTCGTGTTGCAGGTGCTCACCTACACCATGCCGGAAGCCGCGCGCGACGCGCTGCGCTGGCGTCACACCACTTTGGACAAAGCGCGGGAGCGGGCGGCACAACTGGGCCTGCGTGGCGCGGCCTTCCCGTGGCGGTCGATCAACGGCGCCGAGTGCTCGGCGTACTGGCCGGCAGGCACCGCGGCCTTCCACGTCAGCGCGGACATCGCCGACGCGGTCGCCCGCTACGTGGCCGCGACCGCCGACCAGGACTTCGAACGGCAGTACGGCACCGAAATCCTGCTCGAAACGGCCCGGTTGTGGATTTCGCTCGGGCACCACGGCAGGCACGGCGGCTTCCGGATCGACGGCGTGACCGGGCCCGACGAGTACTCGGCCATCGCGGACAACAACGTCTACACCAACCTGATGGCGCAACGGAACCTGCGCGAGGCCGCGGAATCCTGCGAACGGCACCCCGACATCGCCGAGTCCTTCGAGGTCGACGCCGACGAGATCGCCGAGTGGCGGCGGGCCGCGGACGAGATGGTCATTCCCTACGACGACCTGCTCGAGGTGCACCCGCAGGCGGAGCGCTTCACCCAGCACGTGGACTGGGACTTCGAGAACACCCCGGCGGAGGACTACCCGCTGCTGCTGAACTACCCGTACTTCGACCTCTACCGCAAGCAGGTGATCAAGCAGGCCGACCTGGTGCTGGCCATGCACCTGCGCGGTGACGCGTTCACCCCGGAGCAGAAGGCGCGCAACTTCGCCTACTACGAGGAACGGACCGTGCGGGACTCCTCGCTCTCGGCCGGTACGCAGGCGGTGCTGGCCGCCGAGGTCGGGCACCTGGACCTGGCCTACGACTACCTCGCCGAAGCGGCCTTCACCGACCTGCACGACGTGCACAACAACGTGCGCAACGGGCTGCACATGGCGTCGCTGGCCGGGGCGTGGCTGGCCACCGTGGCCGGGCTCGGCGGCATGCGGGACCACGACGGCAGCCTGTCGTTCGCGCCCCGCCTGCCCCGCGGCCTGGACCGGGTGTCGTTCCGGCTGATCTTCCTCGGCAGCCACTTCTCCGTCGAAATCACCGCCGAGGCGGCGAAGTACCGGCTGATCAGCGGCGAGGACCTGGACATCCGGCACCACGGCGAGAAGGTGACCGTCGGCGAATCGGTGACGGAGATGCCGATCCCGGAAGCGCCGTCACTGCCCGCACCCTCCCAGCCGCCGGGCCGAGCCCCGGCCCGGCGGCGGCGGAAAGATTAGTCCGGCGGTTCGGGTTTTTCCCCGGTGGGCGGCGTTTCCGGCTTGTCCGGCGTGGTGATGTCCTCGCTGTTCGGCAGGTTGTCGATGTCGACATCCTTGGTCTGCTGCGGGTCGAGGTCGGGGTGCTGGGGCGTCCTGGGCACCTCCGCCGACAGCGGCTGGTCCTCGTCGTCGTCGGCGCCGGAGCGGCGTTGTTGTTCACGCATACTCCCGGGGTACCCGCGAACGGCCGGGTTGACAACCGGCTCAGCCGAAGGCTTCCGTGGTGGCGCGCACCCGCAGGCGTTCCACGGTTTCGCTCTGCTCCCCGGCCCGCTCCAGCAACCGGTCCAGCACGGTGACGTCGAGCCGGGAGTCGCCGACCGCGCGGTGGCGCAACGCGCGCCAGCACGCGGCCTTGCCCTCGACGCCGAGGCGCACGGCCTCCAGTTCCACCACCCGGCTCAGCGGGGACCGGCGGAACAGCTTGCCGTTGAACTTCAGGCGCCCGGCCTTCTCGGCCGCCCAGGCCAGCGCGGCCTTGTGCCGGGCCAGCACCACGTCGAGCCGGGTCATGACCGCGAGCAGGCTGCGCCGGTCCTCGGCGATCTCGGCAGCCACCCGGCGCAGGTCGGGACCGTAGTCGGTGTCGCGCTCGGCGGCGGCCAGGCGGCGGCTCAGGTTCACACCACCGGTCGCGCCGGCGAGGTGGTCGTTGAGGTAGGTGCCGAGATAGGCGTCTCGGCTCACGTGGGTGACCATTGACGCGGGGTACCCCAGCCGGGTCACGGCTAAGCGACGCGCAGGGCTCCGGCGGCCTCGCCGTCCAGCATGGTCAGCAGCAGGCCCTCGGTCGTCGACCACGGGCACACGTCCACCTGTTCACCGCAGACGGTCAGCAGTGCCTCGGCCACGATCGCGCCGGCCAGGGCCTGACGGGAACGGCACCGCGAAATACCGGGGAGTTCGGCACGCCGGTCCGCGGGCAGCTTCGCCAGCCGCGGGATCCAGCGGCGCAGATCGTCGACGTGCAGGGTGCGGGAGGCGAAGTCGCCGTCCCGCTGGGGTCTCGCCCCGGCGAGGCGGGCCAGCTGGCGCAGCACCTTCGAGCAGCCGATAGCCCGAGAGCCCCCGATCAGGTCGCCGGTGCCGTCGAGCGCCTCACGCACGCGCTCCAGGGTGTGGGCGCGCAACGCGTCCACGCGCTTGGCCGACGCCTGCTCGTTGCTCAGCCACGCGCGGGTCATCTCACGGGCGCCGAGTTTGAGCGAGCGTGCGAAGGTGGCCACTTCACCGGCACCCGCGGCGATCTCGACCGTGCCACCGCCGACGTCCAGCACCACCAGTGGCCCCGCCGACGCGCCGTACCACCGGCGGGCGGCGACGAAGGACAGCTCCGCCTCGCGGCGGCCGGACAGGAAGCGCAGTTCGGTGCCGGTCGCCCTGGCGACCTTCGCGACCACCTGCCGCGCGTTCGCGGCGTCCCGCACCGACGAGGTCGCGAACGGGAAGACCGCCTGCGCGCCGTGCTCGGCCGCGACGCGGTTCGCCTTGCGCACCGCTTCGGTGATGGATTCGATGCCGCTCTGGCTCAACCGGCAGTCGGCGTCGAGCGCGCGATCCAGCCGGAGCCGCGTCTTGTGCACCAGTGCCGGTTCCACCGGCGATCCACCGCGTTCCACCAGCACCAACCGCGCGCTGAAGGCCCCCACGTCCAGTACTCCGACCAGCTCTTGCGCCACGCACAACCTCCTGCCGCGTCCACCGGCAACCCATTGTTCCCCGTTGATCCGGATGACAAACCCCAGTAAAGAACTTTTTAATCTACCCCATCCGGGTGATGTAGGGGTCCAGTGGGTCTCGGAGAGGTAACACCCGCCGTGGTCAACAGCGATCAAGGAACCATGAAAGAGGGGTGCCGCGGGACCGGGGACACCGGCCGGCTGGCGGGGGTGGTCGCGGCCGTGGTCGTGGTGGTCACCGGCGCGCTGACCGGTGTCACACTCGTCGTCACCCCGCAGCGCACGGCGGTGCCGGTGACCGGCGGGGAGCTGGCGGTGGCCCCGCGGGAGGCGGCCACCCGGTCGAACCGCCCGCTGCCCCCGGCGAAACCGGTGTCGCTGGAGATCCCGGCGATCGGCCTGGCTACCGGCACGCTCGCCGAACTGGGGCAGACCGCCCGTGGCGCGATGGAGGTGCCGGGCGAGGGCAAGCGCGCGGGCTGGTACACCCCGGGCCCGGCGCCGGGCGAGACCGGCCCGTCCCTGATCAGCGGGCACGCGGTGTACGCCTTCACCAAGGGCGTGTTCGACCGGCTGCACGAGGTACGCGGCGGCGACGTGGTGCGCGTCGGCCGCGCCGACGGCTCGATCGCGCAGTTCGAGGTCTACCGGGTGGAACACCGGCCGCGACAGGCCGAACCGGCCACCGCCGAGGACTACACCGGAACCCCGGGCACCGGCCCGGAACTGCGCCTGGTCACCTGCGCCGCCACCTACGACCGCAGCGCCGGCACCCACACCGACGAGGTCGTGGTCTCCGCCCGCCTCATCTGAGCCCCACCCGGCCGGTCACCTCACCGAAGCCGAGTCGCGTGCCGTCCGGCCCCGGGGCGGTCGCGGTGATCGTCACTTCGTCCCCGTCTTCGAGGAAGGTCCGGGTGCCGCCGGCCAGCTCGACCGGCTCGGTCCCGTTCCACGACAACTCCAGCAGTGAACCCCACTGCCCGCGCTCGGGTCCGCTCACCGTGCCCGACGCGTACAGGTCACCGGTCCGCAGGCTCGCGCCGTTGACCGTCAGGTGCGCCAGTTGCTGCGCCGCGGTCCAGTACTGCGTGGCGAACGGCGGCGAGCTGAGCAGGTGCCCGTTCAGCCGCACTTCGAGCGCCAGGTCCAGTCCTGGACCCGGCTCCCGCAGGTACGCCACCGGCTCGGGTTCCTGCCGCGGCGGCACCACCGAGGCGTGCGCCAGCGCGTCCAGCGGAACCACCCACGGCGACACCGAGGTGAGGAACGACTTGCCCAGGAAAGGGCCCAGTGGCGTGGATTCCCAGCTCTGGATGTCCCGCGCGGACCAGTCGTTGACCAGGCACACGCCGAAGACGTGCTCGGCGTAGTCGGCCACCGCCACCGGCTCGCCCAGTTCCGACGGCGTGCCGACGACGAAACCGACCTCCGCCTCGAAGTCGAGCCGGGCACTCGGCCCGAACGCGATCTCGTCCCCGTCGCGCCGCAGACCGTGCGGCCGGCGCACCGGCGTACCCGAGACCACCACCGTGCCCGCGCGGCCGTGGTAGCCGACCGGCAGCGAACGCCAGTTGCGCGGCACCTCGTCCCGCGCCTGGGGCCGGAAGATCCGGTTCGCGTTCAGCGCGTGCTGCTCGCTCGAATAGAAGTCGACGTAGTCCGCGACCTCGAACGGCAGGTGCAGCTCGACTTCGGCCAGCGGCACCAGGTGCGCGGTCACCCGCTCGCGGTGCGCTTCATCGGTCAGCCAGCCGGTGATCGTCTCGCGGACCTCCCGCCACACCGGCCGTCCCGCCGCCATGACCGGGTTGAGGACCCCGGCCCGCAGCAACGCGGCGAAGGCCGTGCCGCCGGCCGCCGCGGTCAGGTCGAGCACGTGGTCGCCGATCGCCACGCCGATCCGGCGTCCGTCCCGGCCCGGCCGGGAGAACACGCCGTACGGCAGGTTCCCCAGGCCGAAACCGGTGCCCTCCGGCAGTTCGAGCCAGGTTTCAGGCATCGGTGTAGCCGGCGCCCTTCGCCACGTCCTCGGCGCCACGCAGCACCCGCAGCACGTTGCGCCCGGCGAGCTTCGTGAGGTCGTCCTCGCTCCAGCCGCGATCGAGCAGTGCCCCGAACAGCACCGGGTACTTCGAGACGTCCTCCAGCCCGGCGGGCAGCGACTTGACGCCGTCGTAGTCCCCGCCGACGCCGATGTGGTCGATCCCGGCCACCTCGCGCGCGTGCTCCAGGTGCTCGACCACGTCCTCGATGCCCACGGATTCCTTGGCCGAGACGAACTTCGGCACGAAGGTGACCATGCAGACCCCGCCGTTGCCGGCGAGCCGGGCGAGCACGTCGTCCGGCACGTTGCGCGGGTGGTCGTTGACCGCGCGGCACGAGGAGTGCGTGAACACCACCGGCGCGGTGGTCACGTCGAGGGCGTCCCGCATGGTGCTCGGTGCGACGTGCGAGAGGTCGACGAGCATGCCGATCCGGTTCATCTCGCGCACCACGTCACGGCCGAAGCCGGTCAGCCCGTCGTGCACCGGCTCGTCGGTGGCCGAGTCCGCCCACGGCGTGTTCGAGTTGTGCGTCAGCGTCATGTACCGCACCCCGAGGCGACGCAGGATCCGCAGCACCCCCAGGGATTCGGCGATGCTGTGGCCGCCCTCGGCGCCGAGCATCGAGGCGACCCGGCCGTCGCGGAACGCGGCTTCGGCCTCGTCGGCGGTGCGCGCCAGCGCGAGCTGGTCGGGGTAGCGCTCGAGCAGCTGGTAGACCACCTCGATCTGCTCCAGCACCGCGGTCACCGCGCTGTCCCCGGTGAAGTCGCACGGCACGAACACCGACCAGAACTGCAGGCCGACCTTGCCCTCACGCAGGCGCGGCAGATCGGTGTGCAGCCGGTCCTGCCGCTGGAGCAGGTCGATCGCGGCCACCGCCTCCCGGGGATCCGGCCCCGCCAGGTTCCGCAGCGCCCACGGCAGGTCGTTGTGCCCGTCGGCCAGTTGCGCCGCCGACAGCAGCGCCCGCGCCCGATCCACCCCGGCTGGAGTCATCCCCGGTCCTTCCCATCGCCCACAAGCCCATTGCCCACAATGTCTTTCCGGACGACCGTACCGGGATCAGCTCAGCACGAGCGGGACCACCGGAGCCGCGCCGTCCGAGAGCGGCAGCTGGTAGCGCTGCGCCAGGTAGGAGGCGACGTCGTGGAACAGCGGCCCGGCCGAGTGCCCGGCGGGCAGCGTGGTGTCGGGCGCGTCGAGGTGGATGCCGACCACGAACCGCGGGTTGTCCGCGGGCAGCACCCCGGCGAAGGTGATGTTGTACAGCGAATCGCTGTAGGCGTTGGTCCGCGGGTCGATCTGCTGGCCGGTGCCGGTCTTGCCGGAGATCTGGTAGCCCGCCAGCGCCGCCTGGGGCGCGGTGCCGGAGTTCTGGTTCTTCCCCTTCTGCGTGGTCGCGCGCAGCATGTCCAGCACGGTCTTCGCCGTCTCCGGCGTGGTCACCTGGGTGGTCTTCGGCGCGGGCTGCTCGACCCGGGTGCCGTCCGGGTTGATCTTGGCGCGCACCACCCTCGGCTCCACGCGCAGGCCGCCGTTGGCGATCGCCTGGTACATCCCGGCCATCTGCACCACGGTCATCGACAGGCCCTGGCCGATCGGCAGGTTCCCGAAGGTGGTGCCGGACCACTGGTTGCGCGGCGGCACCGAACCGGGGCTCTCACCGGGCAGGCCGATGCCGGTGCGCTGGCCGAGGCCGAACTTCTTGAGCATGTCGGCGAAGGGCTCCTCGCCGAGCTTCTGCGCCAGCAACAGCGTGCCCACGTTCGACGACTTGGCGAAGATCCCGGTGGTGGTGAAGTTCTGCGTGCCGTGCGTCCAGGCGTCGCGGACGGTGTGGTCGGCCACGCGCAGCGCGCCGGGCACCGACAGCACCGACTCCGGGGTGGCGATGCCGTGCTCCAGCGCGGCCACCGCGGTGACCACCTTGTTCACCGAGCCCGGCTCGAACGGCGTGGTGACCGCCCGGTTGTTCATCTGGTCCGGGGTCGCCTTGGCCAGGTCGTTCGGGTCGAAGGTGCGGTCGTTGGCCAGCGCGTAGACCTCACCGGTCTTCGCGTCCATGATCACCGCGCTGCCGCCCTTGGCCCGGCTCTTGGCCACGTAGTCGGACAACTTGCTCTGCAGGTCGTACTGCAGGTCCGCGTCGAGGGTCAGCTCCAGGTCCGAGCCCGCGGTCGCCGGCTGCAGGTCGCGCTCGGTGCCCGGGATGACCACGTCGCCGCCCTGCTCGGTGTCCACCAGGCGGCGGCCGGGGGTCCCGGCCAGCTCGTTGTCCCAGGTGGCCTCCAGCCCGGCCAGGCCGTGCAGGTTGTGCTTGGAGACGTCGGAGTCCTCCATCTGCCACTTCGCCACGCCGACCACGTTGGCCGCCAGCGTGCCGCCCGGGTACTCGCGCTTGGCGCGCGTCTCCTCGCTGATCTCCGGGAAGTTGTCGCCGTCGGTGATCTCCGCGGCGATCGAGGGCTCCACGTCGTCGACCAGGAAGGTGAAGTCGTCCGGCTTGCGGAACTTGGCCAGCAGTTCCTGCTCGTCGGTCTTGTCCGGCAGCTTCTCGGCGATGAACTTCGCGGCCGCGGCGGAGCGGGTTTCGAAGTTCTGCCCCTTCTCCGGGTACTTCTGGGCGTACTCGGCCCAGGACTTGCGCATCAGCCGCAGGTTCACCGACAGCGTGCGGTTCTCCACGCTGAACGCCAGCTTGGTGCCGTTGCGGTCCATGATGGACCCGCGTTGCGCGGGGATGTCGATCGGCGTGGTGCGCTGGCGTTCGGCGCTGGCCGAGAGCGTCTCGGCGTCGAAGGCCTGCACCTTCACCAGCTGCAGCCCGGCGATGGACAGCAGCACGACCAGGATGATCCGCACGGAGGCGAACCGGCTGCGGGTACTGCCGTTGGCCGCCTTGCCGTTGGCACGGCGGATCCCGGTGGCCGAGTAGGTGCGGTGCGGGGTACCGCGCCCCGCACCGCCCGCGGCCTGCGCGCTGGTCCGCCGGGGCTGCGCCCGGGTGCCGGCCACCCGGACCGGCCCTCGCCGCGGCCTGCCCGTCATCTCACTGCCCTCCTGGCGCCTGGTTCTGCTGGTTCTGCTCGTTCTGCTGCTGTTCCTGCTGCTGCCGGTCGGCTTCCGGCTGCTGGAGCGCCGGATCGGGCTGCCCGTCGGACATCGACGGCGCGGGCGGCGGTGCGCTCTCCGGCTCGGTGCCGCTGCCGGCTCCCGGCGCCGTGGGCGGCGTCGCCTGCTTCGGCTCGCCGACCACGGTGTAGCTGCCGTCCGGGTTGACGATGATCCGGGCCGGGTCGCCGCCGGGCACCATGCCGAGCGCCTTGGCGCGCTCGTCCAGCGAGGAGGTCGACTCCTGCCGGGTGACCTCGCGCTGCAGTCGCTCGGCCTGCTCGACCAGTGCGGCGTTGTCCTTGCGCAGCTCGTCGAGCCGGTAGCTGTCGGCGATGGCTTGGGTGGACAGCCACAGCGTGGCGACCACGCCCACCGCGAGCAGGCCCATCATCAGCAGCACGAAGGTCGCGCGCGAGCGGGGCAGCCGCAACTTGAACGTCAGCTTCGGCCGCGGCTTCGCCACCGCGGTGGCGCCCTCCGGGCCGCGCTCGGGACGCTCCTCGGCGTCGGCGGCGCGCTGCGCCCGCCGGGCGTACGCGCGTTCGGCTGCCGAGGTCCGGGTACGGCCGCTGGCGCCGCGCTGCTCGGTGCGAGCGCGCGTGCGGGAACGCGTGGGTGCCGTCACTTTGCCGCCTCTCCGATCCGCTCCGCGGCTCGCAGCCGTACCGAGCTCGCTCGCGGATTCGCCTCGATCTCCGCTTCGTTCGCCTGTTCCGCACCCCGGGTCAGCAGCCGCAGCTCGGGCCCGTGCCCTGGCAGTTCGACCGGCAGTCCTTCGGGGGTGCGGGATTTCGCCTTCGCCGCCAGTGCCTGCTTGACCAGCCGGTCCTCCAGCGACTGGTAGGACTCCACGACGATCCGGCCGCCCATGGCGAGCGCGCCCAGTGCCGCGGGCATGGCCCGGCGCAGCACCTCGAGCTCGCCGTTGACCTCGATCCGCAGTGCCTGGAAGGTGCGCTTGGCCGGGTGCCCGCCGGTCCGCCTGCTCGCCGCGGGCACCGCGGCGTAGAGCAGTTCGACGAGCCTGCCGCTGCGCTCGAACGGCTCGGTCTCGCGCGCGGACACCACGGACCGGACGATCCGCTGGGCGAAGCGCTCCTCGCCGTACTCGCGCAGGATCCGGATCAGCTCACCGGGCGGGTAGCTGTTCAGCACGTCGGCCGCGGTCGGCCCGGTGGTCGGGTCCATCCGCATGTCCAGCGGGGCGTCCCTGGCGTAGGAGAACCCGCGCTCGTCGCGGTCCAGCTGCATCGAGGACACGCCGAGGTCGAACAGCAGCCCGTCCACAGTGGACATACCGAGCCCGGCCAGCGCCTCGGGCAGCTCGTCGTAGACCGCGTGCACCAGGTGCACCCGGTCGCCGTGGTGACGCAGTCGCTCGGCGGAGCGTTCCAGCGCGGCCGGGTCGCGGTCCAGGCCGACCAGTGTCAGCTCGGGGTGCGCGGAGAGCAGGGCGTCGGAGTGGCCGCCGAGGCCGAGGGTGGCGTCGACGAGCACCGCGCCGGGCTTGCCGAGGACGGGGGCGAACAGCTCGAGGATCCGGTCCAGCAGAACCGGAACGTGCTCGGCCACAACACCCACCCCCTTCCTGGTCGACCTGGAGAAAACGCCGATGCCGCCAGGTCTCCGCCCGCCCGCTGCGAACCTGGTGCCGGGGAAGGTGCACCAGGGCCACTGAGCGGACAGAGGCCTGACGGCATCCGCGAAACCGGCGCGGCGTTCCTCCGCGCGGCCGGTGGGACCCCCGCCCCCCGACGGCGTGGGTGCCGGCGGCCGCGTGTCAGAACACGCCCGGCAAGACTTCCTCCTGTGCCTTCGCGTAGCTGTCCTCGTGTTCGTCCAGGTAGCCCTGCCACGCCTGGGCGTCCCAGATCTCCAGCCTGGTGATCGCGCCGATCACCACGCACTCCTTGTTGAGCCCCGAGTACCGGCGGAGCTCGGGCGCGATGGTGATGCGCCCCTGCCCGTCCGGGCGTTGCTCATCGGTCCCGGCGAACAGGTAGCGCTGGTAGGCACGCACCGCCTCGTTGGTGAACGGGGCTTCGGCGACCTTGCGGGCCATCTGCTCGAACTCGGCGCGCGGGAAGACATACAGGCAGTGGTCCTGTCCCTTGGTGACCATCAGCCCACCTGCCAGCGCGTCGCGGAACTTCGCGGGCAGTGTGAGCCGCCCCTTGTCGTCGAGCTTGGGGGTGTGGGTACCGAGGAACATCGGCCGCACCTCCCCGCCGGTCTCCGCCAAGGCGGGGATCGGCCACGGGGCTCCCTTCCGCCCCACTTGGCACCACCGTACCCCACTTTTCACCACAGTCAACGGCAATTGACCGCACATTCACCCACCAGAGCCGACGTTTCCGCAGGTGAGAGCGGTGGGGGCCAGGTGGGGGCGCGGTGGGGGCGCTGAGCCAAGATCCCCCAAGTCGGGGGTGCCGAGCAACGGATGAATCCGCTACACGTCCTGTGCTGCCCCGTTTCCGGCCCTCGTGGTGGGAAGTGGCGGGGAAAGTGGGGGGCCAGCCCTTGATCAGCCTTCGAGCAGGCCGGCGAGCCGCTGCACCAGCCGCGGGCCGTCGACCGGGGTGACCGTCACCCAGTCCTGCCCGCCTCGGCCCGGCTCCAGCGAACTCAGGTACGCGCCGACGTCGGTCCAGAACCAGCTGACCCCGCCGATGCGCCGCGCGTGGGCTCCGTCACGCACGCGCACGGTGAACTGCCCGGCGCCGTAGATCGGCCGCGCCTGGATCGCCAGCACCTCGCTCAGCTGCTTCTCGCGCCCGGCCGTGCGGCCGTTGCCCGCGAACACCGGATCCTCGACACCGGCCGCCAGCGCGGCGGCGGGCAGGCTGACGCCGTACCCCGGACCCGGCTCCAGCGCGGGCAGGAGTTCCACGATGGACGGCAGCAGCTCGCCGTCCCGGATGGTGGACAGCCCGATCGTCCGGTTCGGCTGGGTCGCCAGCACGCCGTGCCTGCCGTCGGCCGCGGCCACCGCGCGGAACGGCGTGTCCGAGGTCATGTCCAGCAGCGCTTCGCACTCCACGTAGACCGAGGCCGTGGCCAGCGTCCGCAGCCGCTCGACGAGTGCTTCGTCGAGCCCGTCCGCCGGGTCGTAGAGCCCGCGCTCGGCGAGGTTGGCGTAGACCGACGCCCGGATCTCGGCGCGCTCGCCGTCGGTGGCGCCCACACTGCGGACACCGAGCACTTCGGGGGCGCGCGGCAGGCCCAGGTCGGCCCACAGCACGTCGAACGCGGAGGCCGAAACCCGGATCATGCCCGGGTGGTCAGCGGTGGCGGCGGCGCGAACGACTGCTCCGGGATGGCGTCCCGCAGCGCCGCGTCCCGCGCGTTCAGCACGTCGATCGCCTTCTGCCGCGCGGCTTCGGCGGCGGCCTTGGTCTCCTCCATCGCCGCGGGCAGGCCCGCCAGCGCGAGCAGGTTCCCGCTGGCCGCGGCCGAGCGGATCATGCCTGCCGGGTCGTACTCGACCGGCTCCGGCATCTCGGCCTTGGCCCTGGCGGCGATCTCCGCCTGCGCGGCCACCGAGCCGCCGACCGAAGTGGACACCCCGGCGACCTCACCGGACCAGCGCGCGGCCTGGGTCAGCACCCCGCGCAACGCCTCACCGCCGGCCCCCGACCAGTGCTCGCGGCTGTGCTCGAGCAACGCGGTCAGCGCCTGGGCCGACTCGTGGAAGCGGCCGGCCAGCTCGTCCCACTGCCCGCCGATCGCCCCGGCCTCGCCGGGATCGTTGCCCGCCTCGACCTCGTCCTTCAGCGCCTGGTGGCTGTAGGCCTCGTATCGCCGGGTGGACACCGGCACGCTGCGGTCAGGCATTCGAAGCTCCCGTGGGCTGTGGCGGCTCAGGGCAGTTTGGGCTCCACCAGTCCGGCGACCTTGTCCGCGCGGGCGCACGCGGCCTCGGTACCGGTGAAGGTCGTGTTGCTGACGTCGATCTGCACGCTCGCCGACTCCCCCGCGCCCAGCAACACCGCACAGGTTCCGTCATCGGCCTTCGCGTCGGCGACCTTGAGGGCCTCCCGGCCGCCGACCTCGATCTGGCGCGCGCTCCGCTTCTCCGTGCGCAGGTCGGCCAGTCCCTTCGACTCGTCCACCGAGATCGCCAGGCCGAAGGTGCCCGGCTCGGTCCAGTCGCAGGTGCGCGCCGAGCCGATGGCCTTCGGCTCGCCGACCGAGGTCAGGCCCGCGGTGGAGCGCTCGGCGGAGCTGAGCAGCGTGCACGGGTCGAGCCCGGCCTGGCCCGGCGGCGCACTGCTCGGGGCGGCGGTGTCGGCGGCGGCGCTGGTGTCGCCACCGGACGCGGCGGGTTCACCCTGCGCGCACGCGGTGGCGAGCGCGAGCGCGGGGAGCAGGAGCAACAGGTGGGGAACGCGGCTCATCCGGGTCAGCCACCGGTGCATTCGACGTCGTCGGCGGCCTTGCCGTCCGCATCGGAGTAGCGCTCCAGTGCTTCGGCGATGGAGGATTTGAGGTCCTCCAGTTCCCGGCCGAAGGCGACCAGTGACTCGACCGCCGAGCCCTGCTGCCCGATCCCGTACTCGGCCATGAACTTGCCGACCTCGTCGGCGTACCCCCCGCCGAGCGGGACCTGCCTGCCGAGCACCTTGGCGTGGCGGACCATCTCGCCGACCACGTCCTGCAGCTCCGACAGCCGCGCGTAGGCGTCGCCGGCCAGCTCCGGCGCGACGGTGAAGGCCGCGGCGGTCCCGGCCGTCCTGTCCCTCGTTTCGACCTCCGGCACCACAAACACCTTCCGTAGCCGGGCAGATCCGCTGAGCAGAATACGACAGAACGCCGCGTGAGGACATCGTCCAGCCCACCAGGGCGTTACTCACCCGATCGGCCCAATATTGGTGGTTGCGGACAGTGATCACAGGGTTCTCCCCAACGTTTCGCTCACGTTTGACACACTTCGTGGGAGGCTGACCGTTGAATCGGGTGGCCGGATACAGGCACGCACGGGCGCGTCCGCCCGTTGTTCCAAGACGCATGCGCGTCGGCACCAGGAGGTCGAGTGACGTCGAGAACGCAGTCCGCGGTGCCCGGCGACCAGGCGCCCTACTACCCCGCTGAGGTTTCGGCGGCGGGACCGGGCGTGCGCGGGAGCGGTGGCGCCAACGGTCACGGGTCCGCGTCGCTCAGCGAACTGCACGACACCGCGGCCCGCATCGCCGCCAACGTCGAACGGGTGCTGGTCGGCAAGCCCGAGGTGGTGCGCATCGCGCTGGTCACCCTGCTCGCCGAGGGCCACCTGCTGGTCGAGGACGTGCCGGGGGTCGGCAAGACCTCGCTGGCCAAGGCACTGGCACGCTCCATCGACTGCACGGTCAGCCGCATCCAGTTCACCCCCGACCTGATGCCCAGCGACGTCACCGGGGTCTCCATCTACAACCGGCAGACCGGCGGCTTCGAGTTCCGGCCCGGCCCGGTCTTCGCGAACATCGTGGTCGGCGACGAGATCAACCGCGCCTCGCCGAAGACGCAGTCCTCGCTGCTCGAGTGCATGGAGGAGCACCAGGTCACGGTCGACACCAGCACGTACGAGCTGGAAGAGCCGTTCATGGTGATCGCCACGCAGAACCCGATCGAGATGGAGGGCACCTACGCCCTCCCCGAAGCGCAGCGCGACCGCTTCACCGCGCGCGTGTCGATCGGCTACCCCGACCCGCAGGCCGAGCTGGCCATGGTCGACGAGCACTCCGGGCACAACCCGATGCACGACCTGCGCCCGGTCTCCGACGCGGCCACCGTGCACCGGCTCATCCGCGCGGTCCGCAAGGTGCACATGGCCCCCGAGATCCGGCAGTACGCGGTGGAGCTGGCCTCTGCCACCCGTCAGCTGCCGGAGATCCGCCTCGGCGCCTCGCCGCGCGCCACGCTGCAGCTGGTCCGCGCCGCCCGTGCGCAGGCCGCGCTGTCCGGCCGCGAATACGTGGTCCCGGACGACCTGCACGCGGTCGCCGTGCCGGTGCTCGCGCACCGCCTGGTGCTGACCACCGAGGCGCACGCCGCCCGGCGGTCGGCCACCGACGTGGTGCGCGCGGTCGTCGCGCGGGTCCCGGTGCCGCAGGCGGGCGCGCAGGCCAACGGGCAGAGCCGCCGGTAGCCCGGTCATGCTGCGCTCGCTGTCCGGCCTGACCACCCGCGGCCGTTGCCTGCTCGCCGCGGGCGTGGCCGCCGCGGTCTGTGCCACCGTGCTCAACGAGCGCGACCTGCTGCGGGTCGCGGTGTTCGTGATCGCGCTGCCGTTGCTGGTCGCCGGGTTCATCTCGGTGGCCAAGGTGCGCATCGGCGCCAACCGCAAGCTGTTCCCGGACCGGGTGCAGGTCGGCGGGGCCGGCGAGGTCCAGCTGGAGCTGTGGCGCACCGGACGGCTGCCGACCGGTGAGGTGCTGCTCGAGGACGGCGTGCCGTACTCACTGGGCGGGCGCCCCCGGTTCGTCGTCGAGCGGCTGCCCCAGCACCAGGCCGTCGCGCTGCGCTACCCGATCCAGCCGATGCTGCGCGGCATCCAGCAGGTCGGCCCGCTGCGGGCCACGGTCACCGATCCGTTCGGGCTGTGCGAGTTCGAGCGCGAGCTGATCGGCCACACCAGGCTGGTGGTGGTGCCGCGGTTCGTCAGCCTGTGGGGACTGCCGTCGGGCGCGGGCATCGGCGTCGGCGACGACGGCAACGTCCGCCTGCACGCCGGGCAGGGCGAGTCCGACGTGATCGTCCGGCAGTACCGCCAGGGCGACGACCTGCGCAAGGTGCACTGGCGCTCGACCGCGCGCCGCGACGAGATCATGGTCCGGGTCGAGGAGCGGCCGTGGCGCGGCGGCACCACCGTGCTGCTGGACCACCGCGCGGCCGCGCACCACGGCACCGGCCCGTCGGCCAGCCTGGAGTGGGCGGTGTCCTTCGCCGCCAGCGTCTGCCTGCACCTGCGCCGCGCCGGGCACCGGGTCCGCCTGGTCACCGAGCACGGCCGGACGCTGGCCGACGCCCCCGGCGACGGCGGCGACCACCACGACCACCTCATCCTCGACGCGCTCGCCGGACTCCAGCCCGCGCACGAGCGCGACGTCACCAACGGCAGCGACCCGGCCGAAGGACAGGAGCTGATCGCCGTGCTCGGCACCGTGAGCAACGAGGCGGTGCACGAGCTGAACCGGTTCCGGCCACGGGGCATCCGCAGCCTCGCCGTGCTGCTCGACACCCCGGCGTGGTCCGGCGGCGTCAGCGCCCCCGAACACCGCGCCGCGGCCACCGAGGAGTCGGCGAGCCTGCTGCGCGCGGCAGGCTGGGGTGTCGTGGTCGCCGGTCCGGCGAGCCCGATACCGCAGGTGTGGGCCGAGCTGTGCCGCTCGACCGCGCGGCGCGGCACGCTGATCGGCGGTTCCCTGTGACCACCGCGCCCCCGGCACCGCCGATCCCGCACACCCCCACCGAACGCCCCGAGCCTCCGGCCGCGCCGTGGGTCAGCTCGATCTTCGCCCCGCTCGCCGCCGGACTGGCCACGATCTGCGCGTCCACCTCGATCACCGGGGTGGTCGGCGGCGCGGCCTGGTTCGGTTACGTCATCGTCGCGGTCATCCTGGTCGCCTGCACCGGCCTGGCGCTGCGCACCCTGCGCACGCCGACGCTGCTGGTCGCACTGGCCCAGCTGCTGGTGCTGAGCTTCCTGGTCACCGGGGTGTTCACCAGCCACGGCATCCTCGGGATCTTCCCCGGGCCCGCCGCCCTCTCCGAATTCCAGGACGTGCTGGCCGAGGCGTCCGAGCAGATCCGGATGGGCCTGCCGCCGGTCGAGCCGACCCCGCCGATCCTGTGCCTGGTGGTCATCGCGATCGGGCTGGTCGCGGTGCTGGTGGACACCTTCGCCGTGGCCGCCTCGGCCCCCGCGGCCACCGGGCTGATCCTGCTCTGCGTCTACGCGGTGCCCGCTTCGCTGTCCGACGGGATGCTGCCGTGGTGGACCTTCCTGCTCGGCGCGGCGGCCTTCGCCGGGCTGCTCGCGGTCGACGGCAGCCACCGGCACCGCCGCTGGCGCAACCGGACCGCCCCCGGGCTGGGCGCCTCCCCCGCGGCCGCTTCCGCCCCGGTGGCCGTGGTCGCCGTGGCGTTGTCACTGGGCCTGCTGGCAGGCGGCACGATCACCGCGATCGGGACCGTCGGCAGCATCCCCGGCGACGGGTCGGGCGGTGAGGGCAACCGGCCGACCGGCGGTCTCGGCATCAACCCGTTCACCCAGCTGCGCGGCCTGCTCGACCAGGGGCAGAACGTGGAGCTGTTCCGGGTGCGCGGGCTCAACGCCCCCGGCGACCGCCGCATGCTGCGCGCGTTCACGCTGAACTACTTCGAGCCGAACCAGGGCTGGAAGATCGCCGACGAACCGCGGATGCCGCCCGGCGTGCCGGCGAACCAGCCGAGCCTGCCGCTGGCCCCCGGTGACGACGGCAGCGGTGAGACCAAGGAAATCCAGATCGAGCCGATCAACTGGGTGGACGTCTGGCTGCCGGTCTACGGGGCACCGCGCTCGCTGCGCAACATCTCCGACGGCTGGCAGTACGACTCGGTCAGCGGCGCGGTGTACAGCGAGGCGAAGCGGCAGTCCCCGCCGTACGTGCAGGAGGCGTCGCTGCGGGTCCCGACCAAGGAGGCGCTGCGCGGCGCCGACACCGAGGCCGAGCAGATCCCGTCCATCTACACGCGACTGGACCAGGTCGACCCGCGCGTGGTCGCGCTGACCCAGCAGCTGACCGAGAACGCGGCGAACGACTTCGACCGGGCCACCGCGGTCTGGAACTACTTCAACTCGCAGAACGGGTTCACCTACGACACCCGCACCGCCTCGGCCGCCGACTCCGACGCGCTGGCGGACTTCCTGCTCAACGGCAAGCGCGGGTACTGCGAGCAGTTCGCTTCGGCGATGGCCGTGATGTTGCGGACGCTGAACATCCCCTCGCGCGTGGCGATCGGGTTCACCCCCGGTTACACCACCGCCGACTACCGGTCGATCACCTCGCAGGACGCGCACGCGTGGGTCGAGGCGTACTTCGGCGAACTGGGCTGGGTCACCTTCGACCCGACCCCGCTGGCCGACTCGCGCGGCTACATCCCGCCGTACCTGCGCCCGGACGAAGGCCCGGACTCGGAGGCGGAAGCGGGCAGCCCCAGCGCGTCCACCTCGGCCGCGCCGCCGCGGCTGCCCGGCGAAGAGACGAACACGCCGGACCTCGGCGCCCAGCCGGACCAGCCGGAGGATGAGCAGCGGCCGGGTGAGGGTCCGGACTGGGTGCTCTGGCTGGCGCTGGCGGCGCTGGCGGCCGGGTTCGTCGTGGTCGGTGCGCTATTACAACGCACCAACCGGGCCAAGAAACAGCGGCAGAGACCACCACCCGATCCGTCGGCCCCGGTGCAGACGATCGCGCCGTCGGGCTCCGACACGTGGCTGCCGCTGATCGCGGCCGGGTTGCTGATCGCGGGCGTCGGCCTGCTCGCCTGGTTGTGGACGGCGTTGCTGGCGGTGCCGCTGGTGCTCGCGCTGCTCGCCGCGGCCGGGCCGTCGACCGTGCGCGAGGTGGTACGGCGGCAGCGGTTGCAGGTGATCGGCGCGAGCGGCCCGGAAGCCGCGAACGCGGCGTGGAAGGAACTGCTGGACGAATGCCGGGACCGCGGTGTGCCGGTGGAGCCCAGTGACACGGTGCGGACGACCGCGCAGAAGATCGCGCAACGCCACCGCCTCGACGACGAAGGCAAGGGTGGCCTGCGGACGGTCGTCGGCGTGGTGGAACGCTCGTGGTACGGCAGTTCGCCGGAAAGCGACCCCACCTTCGGCCGCGCCTTCGACGACGTCCGCACCAGCCTGACGCGCAACTCCCCCATGTCCTGGCGAGGCCGCCTCTTCCCCCGCTCCCTTTTCCGCCGCCACTGACCCACCCCGCCGAACTCGGGAATGGGGAACTCGGCTGCACGAGCGTGGAGTTCGCCTACCTGAACGTGGGGTTCGGCTGCGTGAGTGTGGAACTCGCGTGCCCCAACGTAGAACTCACGCAGGCCTCGCCCGCACCCCCCCACTTCCGAACCCCACGTTCAGGCACCCGAGTCCCACACTCACGCACCTGAACCCCACACTCACGCAGCCCAACTCCACACTCGGCAGCTGAACTCCGCACTCGGGTAGGCGGACCCCACGCTCGGGCAGCTGAACTCCGCACTCGGGTAGGTGAGTTCTACGTTCGGGTAGGTGGTGGGTATGCGAGTGGGGCACCACCCGTGCTGGGTGGTGCCCCACTGGAGGTCGTGCTGGTGCGGGCCGCTACTGGTCTTCGAAACGCTGGCGGAAGCGCTCCTCCATCCGCTGTGTGAACGAGCTCTTGCGCGCCTGCGGCCGCCCGCGTGAGGGGCCCGCCTGCTCGCCTTCCGATCCTTCACCCTCTGGTTGCTGCCGCAACGATGTGACGGCGAGCAGAACCCCAAAGAACATCACCAGGAAGCCGAGCACGCTGATCAGCGGGATCTCGGCGACCCGGAACGGCACCACGACGCCCAGCACCAGTAGCGCGACCCCGACGACGAACAGGGCCACGCCCTGCAGGCGCCGGCGTCGGGCGGGTCGGCGCAGCCTGGTGCCACGCACCGTGGATGCGAACTTGGGGTCCTCGGCATAGAGCTCGCGCTCGATCTGGTCGAGCAGCCGCTGCTCATGCTCGGAGAGTGGCATCTTTCCTCCTCCGGCACAGCTTGTCGCGGGGCCGGGCCGCGCAACAGTAGTGGACCCAACTTCACCCCGTCTGGGGTGTCTGCACTCCAGGATACGAGTCCGGCGCGCGAACGACTACCCGATCCCGTATCAAGCACTGAACGAATTGCCAGGAACCACCCGCAACGAGTACGCGAACCCCGGCTGAACCCCCGGAAACGACCCCTGTTCACTCTTCGTGGCTGGACAACAGGGACGCGGGCCGCACGGCCGCGGAGCCGAACTTGGAGCGCGCCACGTCGGCCGCGACCTCGGCGTCGCGCCAGCGTGGGGCGTCGGTTTCGAAGGTGAGCTGTTCGGCCGAATCGGCGTCCTCCAGCCCTTCGACCCGCACCCCGATCAACCGCACCGCCGCGCCCTGCCCCAGCTCCGTCAGCAAGGTCACGGCCGTGGCGTGGATGAGGTGGGCCACATCGGTGGCCGAGAGCAGCGTGCGGGCCCGGGTGACGGTCTTGAAGTCGGCGAACCGCACCTTGATCGACACCGTCCGCCCGCGCAGTCCGCGCCCCCGCAGGCCGGCCGCCACTCGTTCGGACAACCGCAGCAACTCGCGCGCCAGCTTCGCCCGGTCGTACTCGTCCACGTCGAAGGTGACCTCGGCGCCGAGCGACTTCTCCGCGCTTTCCGGCACCACGGCCCGGTTGTCGCGCCCGTGGGCCAGCGCGTACAGGTGATCGCCCACCGCGTTGCCCACGGCCCGCCGCAGCCGGGCGGGCGGCACGTTCGCCACGTCGGCGATGGTGGCCAGGCCGAGCCGCCGCAGTTGCTCCTCGGTGCGCTTGCCGACGCCCCACAACGCGGAGACCGGCAGCGGGTGCAGGAAGTCCAGCGCCTGGGCCACCGGCACCACGATCATCCCGTCCGGCTTCGACATGCCCGAAGCCAGTTTCGCGATGAACTTCGCCCCGGCCACGCCCACCGAACAGGTGATCCCGTGCTCCTCGACGACCCGCCGCCGGATGAGGGCCCCGATCCCGGCCGGGGTGGTGTTCAACCGCTTCAGCGCGCCGCTGACGTCGAGGAAGGCCTCGTCCAGGCTCAGCGGCTCCACCAGCGGCGTCAGCTCCGCGAAGATGGCCATCACGCCCGCGGAAACCTCGCTGTAGAGCCCGCGCGTCGGCGGCAGGTACACCGCCTGCGGGCAGAGTCGCTTCGCCGCGCCGACCGGCATCGCCGAGCGCACGCCGTACTTGCGCGCGATGTAGTTCGCCGAGAGCACCACCGACCGCGGCCCGGCGCCGGCGATCACCACCGGCCGGTGCACCAGCTCCGGCCGCGTACGCAGCTCCACCGCGGCGAAGAAGGCGTCCATGTCCACGTGCAGGAAGGCGCAGCCTTCGTCAGCAGGCCAGCCCGGAGCACCCGGCCCGGCCGCTTCCGCCGCCGCGGTGACCTTGAACCGGGCGAAGTCGGCGGGCAGCCCGGCGTTCCTCCCCATACGACCGACAGTAGCCGGTGCCTACGACAGTTTCGGACGGCGAGCCAGGACGTGCAGCCTGCTGGCGATCTCACGCAGCGGCGCCGTGGCCCCGGCGACCGCCTCGAACTCGGCCAGGTCCTCGTCGGTGGCCGTCACGCCGTCCGGCACCACCGCGTCGGCCACCACGCCGTCACCCTGGAGCAGGCCGACCTCCAGGCCACCGGCCACCAGCAGCCCGGTCAGCGCGTCGCTGTCGAACCGGCGCAGCAGCGTCTCGCGTTCCTCGGGCAGCACGCCGTCGGCGATCAGCAGCAGGCGCCGGGCGTCGGCGAGCCGTCCGGCCAGGGCCCGGTGCAGCACGGCGGCGTTGCGGTTGGCCGCGAGCACGGAGACCGCGCCACCGGGCGCCACCGCCTCGGCCAGTGCCGCCACCACGGCCGCCGGGTCGTCCACGACCTCCAGCAGGCCGTGCGCGAGCACCAGGTCGGCCGAACCGGCGCCGACGTGCTTGCCGAGCGCGTCGGAGTCGTCGGCGACCACGGTGATGCGCCCGGAGACGCCTTCCTCCTGGGCGCGCCGTCGCAGCGTGGCGAGCGCGTTGGGGTTGGGTTCGACCACGGTCACCCGGCACCCCGCCGAGGCGAAGGGCACGGCCCACATGCCGCTGCCGCCGCCCACATCGACCACGTGCGGCTCGGCCGAGCCGCGTTCCCGCGCCTGGGCGAGCTCCGATTCCAGCACCCGGCGTACCGCCGCCGGGCCGCGGGCAGCCGCGGTGTCCGTTCGCATGGGGCCACAGCGTAGTGGTGGCTTCGCCCGTAGGCTGCGTGGCGTGCACACCGTCGCCGTACTGAGCCTCAAGGGTGGGGTCGGCAAGACCACCGTCGCGCTGGGTATCGCCTCGGCAGCGCTGCGTAGGGGTACCCGCACCCTGGTGGCCGACCTGGACCCGCAGGGCAACGCCACCGCGTCGCTGGACCCGCCGCTGACCGACGCGACGCTCGCCGAGGTGCTGGAGACCCCGCACCGGGCGGTGCTGGAGCGCGCCATCGCGGCGAGCGTCTGGGACGACCAGCTGGACGTGCTGGTCGGTTCGGAGGACCTCGAGCAGCTCAACGAGCCCGGCCCGGAGAACCGGCGGCTGGAGAACCTCTCGCGCGCGCTCGACGAACTGCACCGGGAACCGCTGCGCGGCGACCCGTACGAACTGGTGATCCTGGACTGTCCGCCGTCACTCGGCAGGCTGACGAAGTCGGCGCTGGTGGCCGCGGACAGCGCGCTGCTGGTGACCGAGCCGACCATGTACGCCGTGGCCGGGGCCGAGCGGGCGCTCGACGCGATCGAGGAGATCCGCGATCGGATGAACCCGGGTCTTCGCCCGGTCGGGGTACTGGTGAACAAGCTGCGGGTCCGCTCGCACGAGCACCAGTTCCGCATCGCCGAGCTGCGGGAGTCCTTCGGCTCGCTGGTGATGCCGACAGCCATCCCCGACCGCCTGGCGATCCAGCAGGCGCAGGGCGCGTGCGTGCCGATCCACGAGTGGAACTCCCCCGGCGCCCAGGAGATCGCGCTGACCTTCAACATGGTGCTGGCGAAGATCCTGCGGTCCGGCCGCGCCGGGCGCCACCGCGCCGCCTGGGAGGCCGAGGACGAGCCCACCACCGGCACCCTCGACGTCACCGGGTCCACCGGCGAGATCCCCCGGGTGGGGCCGGGCCAGGGACGTTAGGTGCCCGAAGGCGACACGGTGTTCCTGGCAGGCAAGCGGGTGGAGAAAGCACTCGCCGGCCGGGAACTGCTGCGCGCCGAGTTCCGCCACCCCCGATTGGCCACAGTGGACCTGACCGGCCGCTCGGTGCTCGACGTGCGCACCGTCGGCAAGCACATGTTCCTGCGGTTCTCCGGCGACCTGAGCCTGCACAGCCACCTCAAGATGGACGGCGCCTGGCGCTTCCTCACCCCGGGCGCGCGCTGGCCGATGCCCGCCCACCACGCGCGGGCGATCTTCGAGAACGCCACCGCGCTGGTCATCGGTTTCCGCCTGCACGACCTCCAACTCCTCGCCACCGCGGAAGAGTCGCGATTGGTCGGCCACCTCGGACCGGACCTGCTCGATCCACTGTGGACAGATGAGCACGCCGCCCGCGCGGTGGCGAACCTGACCGCCGACCCGGCGCGCGAACTCGGGCTGGCCCTGCTCGACCAGCGGGTGATGGCGGGCGTCGGCAACATGTACATGGTGGAGATCTGCCACCTGCTGCGCCGGACCCCGTGGACTCCGGTGTCCGAAGTGGACGCCGCGCAGGTGGTCGCGCTCGCCCGCAAACTACTGCTCGCCAACGCCTGGCGGCACGAGCAGAGCACCACCGGCGAGCTGGCGCGCGGACGGCAGCACTGGGTCTACGGCCGCACCCGGCAGGGCTGCTTCCGCTGCGGCGGCCGGGTCAGGGTGGCGGACCAGGGCCACGGCGTGCAGCGGCGGCTCAGCTGGTACTGCCCGAAATGCCAGCACGGGCCGGCTCCGGCCAGCTAAGCTGCCGGGGTGACGACGTTCAAGCTGCCGCTCTACGGCGCGGACACCGAACGCGGCGATCTCGCTCCCTGATCGCGCGCGCCTCCCTTACCCGTCACCCGTTCTTCCTTTCCCAGGGAGCTTCGCCATGCCCTCGTACACCCCTGGTGCGCCCCTGCGCGCCTACGTCCAGGCCCTGCCCAAGGCCGAACTGCACGTGCACCTGGTCGGCTCGGCCGGGATCGACACCGTGCTCGACCTCGCCCGCCGCCATCCCGAGGCCGGGGTGCCCGCCGACCGCGCGGCGCTGGCGGAGTTCTTCCGCTTCCGCGACTTCGACCACTTCCTGCGCGTCTACTGGGCCGTCCAGTCGATGCTCAAGGGCCGCGACGACATCCGCACGCTCGTCGTCGGCCTCGCCGCGGACCTCGCCCGCCAGGGTGCCCGCTACGCCGAGGTGACCGTCACCCCGTACAACCACCGGCTCGACGGCATGTCCGGCGACGAGTTGCTCGAAGGCCTCGCCGAAGGCCGGGCCCTCGCGGCGGCCGAACACGGCGTGGACCTGGCGTGGTGCTTCGACATCCCGGGCGAGAAAGGCCTGGTGGCGGGCCGCGAGACGCTTCTGTTCGCGTTGCGCGAACGGCCGGACGGGCTGGTGAGCTTCGGGCTCGGCGGGCCGGAGGTCGGCGTCGGCCGCGCGCAGTTCGAGCCGTTCTTCACCGCCGCCCACGAAGCCGGGTTGCACAGCGTGCCGCACGCCGGCGAGACCAGCGGCCCGGCCACCGTCTGGTCCGCCGTGCACGACCTCGGCGCCGAGCGGATCGGCCACGGCACCAGCGCCGCCGCGGACCCCGCCCTGCTGGCCCACCTGGCCGAGCACCGCATCCCGGTGGAGGTGTGCCCGACCTCGAACGTGCGCACCGGCCAGGTGCCCTCGATCGAGGCGCACCCCGTCCGGCGCCTGCTCGACCACGGTGTGGTGGTGACGCTCAACACCGACGACCCGCCGATGTTCGGTGCGACGCTGACCGGCGAGTACCTCGCGGTGGCCGGGGCGCTGGGGTTGCGGCCGGCCGAAATCGCCCGGCTGGCGGCGAATTCCGTGACGTCCTCGTTCCTGTCCGCCGAGGCCAAGGCGGCACTGCTCGCGGACATCGCCGCGGTCCCCGGACCGGGTGACGAAATCTTGTTGCCGGAGCGCGAGAACTTGCCTAGCGTGGGCAGTACACGAGAAGGGAGGTGGTCCGACGTTGGATATCAACAGGACTCGTGAGGTGACTGTCCGCTAGCGGACAGCAGAACGATTGGACTGACCAAGCAGGCGACTCGGCCACCTGTCGGCTCGTACCCTGCTTCGTTTTGTTGCCTGCCAGCGAATACCAGGCAGTCACCGGTTCCCCGGTGCTCCCGAGCAACGGTCCGGCACGGGCCCGCGCGTTTGACGGCGTGCGGGAGACGCACCGGGGAAACCCACAAGTGCACCAGCAAAAATCTGGGGAATTTTGCTCCGACCCGACTTCCCGATCCGCACCGAACGACTGGTGCTCCGGGCGTTCACCCCGGCCGACCTCGACGAGCTGAACGACTTCCAGTCGCGGCCCGAGGTGGCCCGCTTCCTCTATTGGGAACCGCGCACGCGTGAGGAATCCGCGCTCGCGCTGGAAACCCGCATCCGCAATGCGACACTGGACCGCGAGGGCGAATTCCTCGCCGTCGCCGTCGAACTCGCCGGAACCGGGCAGTTGATCGGCGACCTCAACCTCCAGTGGCTCAGCCGCGACCACCGCCAGGGTGAGTTCGGCTTCGTCTTCCACCCCGCCCACCACGGCCGGGGGTACGCCAGGGAGTCGGCCACCGAACTGCTCCGGCTCGGCTTCGAAGAACTGGGCCTGCACCGCATCTGCGGCCGGTGTGATGCCCGCAACACCGCCTCCTGGGGCCTGATGGAACGCCTCGGCATGCGCCGCGAGGCACACCTGCGCGAGGCCGAGGTCTTCAAGGGCGAATGGGGCGAAGAGTTCGTCTACGCCATGCTCGAGGACGAGTGGAAGAGCCGGTGCGGCACCATGTAGCCGTGCTCTTCGACAACCTGGTCCGCCCCGCGCTCTACCGCCTGAGCAAGAACGACGCCGAGCTGGTGCACGAACGCACCCTCGCCGCGCTCGGCAGGCTCGCCACGGCCGAACCCGCGCTGCGCGCGCTGCACCGCGTCTACGGTGTCCAGCGCCCGGTCAAGGTGTTCGGCGTGCAGTTCCCGAACCCGGTCGGCCTGGCCGCGGGCATGGACAAGGACGGGCGCGCGCTGCGGGCCTGGCCCGCGCTCGGCTTCGGGTTCGTCGAGGTCGGCACGGTCACCCGGCTGCCACAGCCCGGCAACCCGCGGCCGCGGCTGTTCAGCCTGCCCGGCAGCGACGGGGTGATCAACCGCATGGGCTTCAACAACGCCGGCGCCGCCGCGCTGGCCGAGCGGCTGGCGCGGACCGACAAGCCGCCGGTGCCCCTCGGCGTGAGCATCGGCAAGTCGAAGGCGGCTCCGCTGGAGGAAGCCGTCGCCGACTACCAGGAGTCGCTGCGGCTGCTGCACCCGCACGCCGACTACTTCGCGGTGAACGTCAGCTCGCCCAACACCCCGGGCCTGCGCAGCCTGCAGGACCGCGGTGCGCTGAGCGAGCTGCTCAACGAACTCCAGGCCACCTCGTCCTCACTCGCGGCGAAGGCGGGCAAGCTGGCCACTCCGCTGCTGGTCAAGGTCGCGCCCGACCTCACCGACGAAGCGCTGGCCGAGCTGATCGAGGTGTGCGAGGAGCACGCCGTCTCCGGCGTCATCGCCACGAACACCACGCTCAGCCGCGAAGGCGTGATCCGGCCCGAGGCGGGCATCGCCGAGCAGGCGGGCGGGCTGTCCGGCCGCCCGCTGACCGCCCGCGCCCGCGACGTGGTCGCTTTCGTGCACAAGGAGTCCGGCGGCAGGCTGCCGATCATCGGCGTCGGCGGCATCATGTCCGGTGACGACGCCGCGCGGATGCTGGACGCCGGTGCGAGCCTGGTCCAGCTCTACACCGGCTTCGCCCTGCACGGCCCCGGCCTGCTGCGGCGGGTGCACCGGGGCCTGGCCGGCCGCTAGGCCGATTTGGGCCCGGCGGCGCTGAGGAACCTCAGGTACGCCCGCCAGTCCCGATAGGACGTCAGTTCGGTGCTTTCGGCCATCGGATCGCAGGTGACCGCGGGCAGCGAAACCCCGTTCTCCAGCCGGACCGTGGTGACGCGCAGCGGCGCCCGCAACCCGTCGCGCAGGCGCTCGAAGCCGTCCGGTGAGATGGCCCACCGCTCACCGCTCAGCGCCTGCGCGCCCGGCACCACACCGGCTTCGGGACCGGCGAGCAACACCATGCGGTAGTGCGACGCGGTGAGCACGTCCCCGGCGTACCGCGCGCCCAGTTCGGCGAGCCAGGAGCTCAGCGGACGACCGCGCACCTGCTCCCCGAACACCACGAATTCCACGCTGGTGGCCGGATACGGCTCCCCGGCGGGGGCTGCGGTGAGCAACGCGGCCAGGTCGAAGGCCAGCTGCTCCTCGTAGGCCGCCGTGGACAGGGTGATGCCGAACGGTTCCCCACCGACCTCGCCCAGCGGCACGGTCACCGACGGCGCTCCCGGCTCGGCGAGGTCCAGAGCGGACGGTGCGAGCAGGACGTCGAACGGGCCGCCCAGTGGCTGGATCCGCATGCCCGAAGCGGAGAACGCGGCGACCACGGCGTCGAACGAACGCCGGACGCCGATCGGCAGCCGCGCGAGTTCGGCCGAACCCGATACGGCCACGCGGGGGTGGTCCCCGGCGCCCAGCCGGTACGCACGCGGCCAGGCGCCCGCTTCGGTCGCGGCGACGAGAGCCCGCCGGGCCAGGGTCAGCCCGCGCGCGTGCACCACCGGCGTGTCCGGGATGAGCCCGGAAGTGGCCCTGAGCGCGAACGTGGTGTGCCAGCCCGGGATTTCGGTGTCCAGCCCCAGGTCGGCGGCCCCGGAGACGACCACGGCCGGTACGGAGTCCTTCCCGGCCCGGCCGAGCACCACCGCTCCGGCCTGCGTCAGCCGTTGCACCGCCACCGCGCTGACCTCGGCGAGCCCCGGCCCGTCGGGCAGGCCGGCGATCGCCGTCCCGGCTCCGGTGGCCAGCAACTGCCCGGCCAGTGGCAGGTCCTCGCCCGCCCGCACGCGTTCGTCGATGGCCTTGGCCTCGACCAGGACGTCCTCTTCGGAACGCAGGGTTTCCCAGTCACCCGCGCGATCGGTCTCGGCCAGGCGCTCGTAAGCGGTGATCACCCGCTGGAAAGCACTCGGCGGTGCGGTGGATACCGGCTCCGGTTCGGGAGGGAGTGTGTTCACAGCCGCCGTCCTTTCCTCGTGGGGACCCGCGATCAGCGCACTGGTGCCTCCGGAAGCAAGGTGTTCATGAGGAAAACGGTAGGCAACCGCGATTGCGACGGAAACGTCCATTCGGTTACGTACGTGTTTCACTCCGTCACAGAGTGACACCGGTCGGACACGGTGTCCATACCTGTCCACATAGGACGGCTAGAATCAAGAACCCAGCTCACGCAGGGCGATCGCGAGACCGGCCAGGCGGTCGGTGGCGTCGGTGAGGGCTTCCTTCGAGGTGCCGATGCCGTCACTGCTCGCAGCCACCGTGCGCCCGGCCGCGGCGACGAGGGCGCCGTAGCCCTCCAGGCCGTCGTCGAGCTGCTCGGCCAGGGTGCGGACGGCCCCGTCCAGGGCGGCGCGCTCACCCTTGGGGGCGGCGTTGCGGGCGCGTTCGATGGCCTGGATGCGACCGGCCAGGCCACGCAGGCTCTTGGCGGCCTCGTCGGCGGTGGCGCGGGCATCATCGACGGACACCTCGGGCACCGCGGTGACCCCGGTGGTGCTCGGGATGGCCAGCTGGCGCAGCAGCTCCCGCAGCGAGGCCTCGGACTCGGCCAGCCGCTCCATCGGGCGGCGGGCGGCCGAGCCGGACGGCGGCAGGGGCGGGGGCGCGGTGCTGGCCGGGATCTCCATCCGGTTCAGCCGCCGCAGCCGGGTGCCCGACCGCACGCCGAGCGTGGTGAAGGCGATGGCGCCCGCGGCGCCGCCCAGCACCGGGGGTGACATCAGCGCGGCGGTGGCGGTGGCCGCGGCGGCGAAGCCGGCGACCACCACCAGCACGCCGATCAGGGCCAGGACCAGCCACAACGTGGTGGCCCTCGACGCCCGCCGCTTGCGCCGTTCCAGCTTGGCGGCGGGTTCGTTCCACTGCACCCACTTCGCCTTGAGCCCGTCCACCGCCGGAGCGGCGGTGGTCAGCGAGGCGAGGTCGGGCAGGTTCGGCAGCTTGGGCACGAGCGGGGCGGGCTTGGCGGGCGGGGTCAGCCCGGCCTGCTCCTGCGGCGGGTAGACCTTGCGGTACACCTGCGGATCCCGCTGGTCGCCGGCGTCCTGGTTCGGCGGCAGGTACTTCTGCAGCTTCTCCTGGGCCTTCTGGGCGTAGTCGGGCAGGCGTTCGATGTGCTTCTCCAGCTTCGCGCCCAGCTCACCGAAGTCCCGCTTACCCGGCCCCATCGAACCCACCTGCCACTCCCCGTCGGCCAGGCCGGTCTCAGGCCTGGTTCTTCTGCTGCTCGGCCTGGACCCGCTGCTGGATCTCCTGCTGGATGTTCGCGTTGCTCTTCGTCGTGGCAGCCTGCTCCTTGGCCGCGGCGGCGGTCTGGGACCCGCTGGTCACCTGGGCCACCGAGTCGCCCTTCATCGAGGCGCGGATCTGCTCGAGCCGCGAGTGCCCGGCCAGCTGCGTGGTCGAGTGCTGGACCTCCAGCATCCGGCCCTGCACCGAGTTCTGCGCCAGCTCCGCCGAGCCGAGCGCGGTGGTGTAGCGCTTCTCGATCTTCTCGCGCACGTCCTCGAGCGACGGCGTGTTGCCCGGCGCGGCCAGCTGCGACATCTGGTTCAGCGAGTTGGAGACCTGCTCCTGCATCTTCGCCTGCTCCAGCTGCGAGAGCAGCTTGGTGCGCTCGGCCAGCTTCTGCTGCAGCATGCTGGCGTTGCGCTCGACGGCCTTCTTCGCCTGGGCGGCGGCCTGCAGCGACTGGTCGTGCAGGGTCTTCAGGTCCTCGATGTTCTGCTCGGCGGTGACCAGCTGGGCCGCGAAGCCCTCCGCCGCGTTCTCGAAGTCCTGCGCCTTCTGCTCGTCGCCCTTGGAGCGGGCCTCATCGGCGAGCACGAGTGCCTGCCGGGTCGAAGCCTGCAGCTTCTCCACGTCGCCGAGCTGGCGGTTGAGCTTCATCTCCAGCTGCCGCTGGTTGCCGATCACCGAAGCGGCCTGCTGGGAGAGCGCCTGGTGCTGGCGTTGCGCCTCCTCGATGGCCTGCTGGATCTGCACCTTGGGGTCAGCGTGCTCGTCGACCTTCGACGAGAACGACGCCATCAGGTACTTCCAGAACTTCACGAAAGGGTTGGCCATCTCCTCCGCCTGCCTTCTTGCGTCCCACTGGTCCTGTCACCGGGTGCGCTGCGCGCCCGTCGATCGGTCGGCCCTCCCCCACTGCCTGGCGGGCGATCCATCCGAACAGGCAACGTCGAGTACCCGCCGTTGGGTTCCATCGTGTCAGGTTGACCGCCGTCGTTCCAGGCGACCCCGGGGTAATTCAGGGATGGCCCCTACCGAGAGCAACCAGGCCGAACGCCCTGAGTGGGGCATTACTCGCACTATTCGCGAATAATGCCCCACTCAGGGCGTTCATGGCGGCCACCAGGGGCCGGAGGGTCAGGCGGCGACGATCGCGGCCAGCTCCGGGGTGGTGATGGTGGTGCGCAGGGTGGTCGACATGCGCGGTGGCGAGAGCCGGAGGTCGGCCAGATCGTTACCGATCACCTCGGGCACCGGACGGCCCCCTTCGAAGCCCCGCTCGGCGGTGGCCGTCTCGACCGGCTTGGCACCACGCTCGGGGCGGTCCAGGGTCTCCTTGACCTTGTCCAGTGCGGATACGTCGGCGGCCACCTTGTGCAGCAGCTCGCTCAGCGGCAACTCCAGCGCCTCGCAGATCGAGGCGAGCAGCTCGCTGGAAGCCTCCTTCTGCCCCCGTTCGACCTCCGACAGGTAGCCGAGGCTGACTTTGGCGGCGCGGGAGATGTCGCGCAGCGTTCGCCGCTGGTTGGTGCGGGCATGACGGAGCCGATCACCGATCGCCTCACGCAACAGCACGGTCATCGCGCGCCTCCCTTCCATCGATCTGTGTCCACGTTACCCAGAGAACTCGGTGGATAGCATCAGTACACACGTTCGTACGCCAAGGGCGAACGCCGATTTCAGGTGATTTGTTCCGCCAACAGGAGCAGCGCGGCCCCCACCGAGCCCGCCCGGACCGCCGCCCGATCGCCCGATAACCGCAGCTCACGGGTGATCGACACGCCCGGCCCCGCCAGCCCGAGGTGCACCGTGCCAGGGGAAACACCGTCCTGGCCGGCGGGCCCGGCGACGCCGGTCAGCCCGATGCCCCAGTCGGCTCCGCAGCGTGTTCGCGCCCCGGCGGCCAGCTGCGCGGCCACCTCCGGGTCGACCGCGCCGCGAGTGGCGAGCAAGTCCGGGTCGACCCCGGCGAGGGTGGCCTTCAGCTCGGTGGCATAGACGATCAGCCCGCCGCGGACCGCCGCACTCGAGCCAGGGACCTCGGTCAGCGCCGCGCAGACCAGCCCGGCGGTCAGCGATTCCGCCGTGGCGACCGTCTCACCGCGGCGGATCAGCGCCTCGACGACGACCTGGGCGCTCCCGGCGGTCACGACGTGGTGCCGGTCCGGTCGCCGAGCGCCCGCAGCTTCAGCGCGCGCACCAGGTAGTCGACCCCGGTGACCACGGTGAGCACCAGCGCCAGGCCCATCAGCGCCCAGCCGACGAAGTCCGCCGAGGCGGGCAGCGGCAGCAGGTAGACGGTGATCGCGGCGATCTGCGCCATGGTCTTCGCCTTGCCGCCGCGGCTGGCCGGGATCACCCCGTGCCGGATCACCCAGAACCGCAGCAGGGTGACGCCGATCTCACGGACGGCGATCACGATGGTCACCCACCAGCCCAGCTCGCCGAGCACGCTCAGCCCGATCAGCGCGGCGCCGATCAGCGCCTTGTCCGCGATCGGGTCGGCGATCTTGCCGAAGTCGGTGATCAGCCCGTACTTGCGCGCCACCCAGCCGTCGACCTGGTCGGTGAACGAGGCGACGGCGAACAACGCGGTGGCGATGGCCCGCCAGAAGGTCTCGGTGCCGTCCCCGGCGAACAACGCGGCGATGAACAGCGGCACCAGCACCAGCCGCGACAACGTGAGCAGGTTCGCCATGTTGAGCGTGGGCACCGGCGTCGGCTCGGGCTGCGCGACCGGCCGCGGTGGCGGCACCTCGGTCCCGCCCTCGGCCGGTTCGCTGGGCGCGGTACTCACCGGTCCGCGCCCGCCGGACGCACGATCAGGTCCACTCCGGCGGAGTCGGTCACCTCGCAGCGCACGAACTCGCCGACCTCGTACTCCCCCGCGTCGACCAGCACGCACTCGCCGTCGACCTCGGGCGCCTGGTGCGCGGCGCGGCCGGTCACCTCACCGTCCTCGACCGACTCGATCAGCACGTCCACGAAGTCGCCGATCCGGTCCTCGGCCCGCTGCGTGGTCAGCTCCTCGACCAGCGCGGAGACGCGGGCGACGCGCTTGGCGACGGTCTCCTCGTCGAGCTTGCCGTCGAAGGTCTCCGCCTCGGTGCCGTCCTCGTCGGAGTAGCCGAACACGCCCACCGCGTCCATCCGCGCGCCGATCAGGAACCGCTCCAGCTCGGCGACGTCGGCCTCGGTCTCGCCGGGGAAGCCGACGATGACGTTCGTGCGGATGCCCGCGTCCGGCGCGTACTCGCGGATCTGCTCGACCAGCGCGAGGAAGGAGTCCGTGGAGCCGAACCGGCGCATCCGGCGCAGCACGGTCTCGCTGGAGTGCTGGAAGGACAGGTCGAAGTAGGTGGCCACGCCCGGCGTGGTGGCGATCGCCTGCACCAGGCCCGGCCGGGTCTCGGCGGGCTGGAGGTAGGACACGCGCACGCGCTCGATGCCCTCGACCTCGGCCAGCCGCGGCAGCAGCAGCTCCAGCGCCCGGGTGCCGCCGAACTCGCGGCCGAAGTCCTTGCCGTAGGAGGTCGAGTTCTCGCTGACCAGGAACAGCTCCTTGACGCCCTGCTCGGCCAGCCAGCGCGCCTCGGCGACCAGCTCGTCCGGGCGGCGGGAGACGAAGGAGCCGCGGAAGGACGGGATGGCGCAGAACGAGCAGCGCCGGTCGCAGCCCGAGGCGATCTTCAGCGCGGCCACCGGCGAGGAGTCCAGGCGGGTGCGCAGCACGCGCGGGCCCCAGCCCTCCTGCGCGTGCCCCGGCAGGCCCACGTCCTGCGCCGCGGCCTGGCGCTGGACCGGGCTGATCGGCAGCAGGGTGCGGCGGTCGGCGGGCACGTGCGAAGGCACGGCGTGCCCGGAGACGATGTCGCCGAGGCGCTCGGCGAGGTCGGGGTAGTGGTCGAAGCCGAGCACCGCGTCGGCCTCGGGCAGGCTTTCCGCCAGCTCCGCGCCGTAGCGCTCGGCCATGCAGCCCACCGCGACCACCTTCGCGCCGGTGTCGGCGGCGGCGAGCAGGGTGTCCACCGAGTCCTTCTTGGCCTGCTCCACGAAGCCGCAGGTGTTCACCACGATCACGTCGGAGCCTTCCGGCTCCTCGGCCAGCTCCCAGCCTCCGGCCGCCAGGCGGCCGGCCAGCTCCTCGGAGTCGACCTCGTTTCGGGCGCACCCGAGGGTCAGCAGCGAGACCCGCCGCGGGCTGGATGAGGCGTTCGTGGTGGAAGAAGGCACGAGGTTCAGCGTAACCGGCATTTGCCCGGGGTTCGGGGGTCGCCCCCCGGGCGCCACGGTCGGGTCCGGCGGCGCCGGGCTAGGTTGGCGGACGTGCCGATGAAGCAAGACGCGGACCAGGTCGTCGTCCGCCGGGCCCTGATCGCCGACGTCCGCGAGATCAAGCAGCTGGTCGACGCGGACGCCGGGCGGGTGCTGCTGGAGAAGGACCTGGTCACCCTGTACGAGAACGTGCAGGAGTTCTGGGTGGTCGAAGTGGGCGGCGAGGTGGTCGGCGCCGGGGCGCTCCACGTGCTGTGGGAGGACCTCGCCGAGCTCCGGACGATCGTGGTGGGCAAGCAGGCGCGCGGCAAGGGCATCGGGCGCGCGCTGGTCGGGCGGCTCATCCAGCACGCGGTGGAGCTGGGGTTGCGCCGCCTGTTCGTGCTCACCTTCGAAACCTCGTTCTTCGCCGGGCACGGTTTCCGCGAGATCGACGGCGCCCCGGTGTCCCAGGAGGTCTACGAGGAGATGCGCCGCTCGGTCGACCCCGGTGTCGCCGAGTTCCTGGACCTCCCCTTTGTGAAACCGAACACGCTCGGCAACACACGGATGCTGCTGGAACTCAGTTCTTGAGTCGCAGGATGTCCACGCCGCGGGTGTTGTCGGCGACGTAGACCAGGCCCTTGTGCCAGTACGGCGCCCAGGACGCGGCGTCGGCTGGCCGGTGGTAGGCGATCTGCTTCGGGTCGGTCGGGTCGCTGACGTCGAGGAAGCGGGTGCCCTGGGCGTAGAAGGACTGCACCAGGATGTCGCCGCGCAGGTCGAAGTAGTGCGCCGAGCAGTCGCCCGAGGCGGGATCGCTGCCCTCCTGCCCGGCCACGCCCCAGGTGCCGACCGTCTTCAGCCGGAACGGGTCCTCCGGGGTGGACCGCCAGCCCTGGCCGCCGTAGGAGCCCTCCAGCGAGGAGATCACGAGCACGCCGTCGCCGGCGCAGCCGTCGAGGAAGCTCTCTTCGACCGCGTAGATCAGGTTGTTCTCACCCCACTTGCCGTTCTCGATCGGCCGCAGGCTGTTGTGCATGAACTTCGACGGCGCGGCGGTCTCTTCGATGCCACCGCCGGCGTACGGCACGGGATTGACCGGGGTCGCCTTGCGCCACTTGCCCTGCACGGGGTCGCGGTGCCAGCCCTTCGTCCAGTACCCGCGCACGCCGCCGCGGCCGGACACCCACGCGATGCCGGTCTGGTCGACCTGCACGTCGTGCACGTAGTCGGTCTTGCCGTCGTTGCGGGCCAGCTCGATCGGCTCGGGGTGCACCTTCGGCTTGGCCGGGTCGCGCACGTCGGTCACCCAGATCGGGCGGCCGCCCCAGTCGGCGGGCTGGTTGTCGGCCTTGGCCGGGCCGCCGGTCCACAGGTAGCGGCAGTCGTCGATGCAGCTGGTGGTGTGCCCGGCGGGGACCTGGACGTAGCTGCGGACCACCGGCTTCTCGGGGTTCTTCACGTCGACCACGTAGATGCCGGACTCGCCGGTGCGCACGTTGCCGCCGAAGGCCCGCGGGTCCCTGGCCAGGAAGACCAGCTTGCGCTTGCGGTCGACCTCGGTGTTCTCGGTCTCCCACATCCCGGGCAGGCTCAGTTCGCCGATGAGCTTGGGCGCGGTCGGATTGGCCAGGTCGTAGGTCTTCAGCCCGAACTCGCCGGACACCACCATCACGTCACGGCGTCCGTAGTCGGGGAATTCGAGCGCGATGGCGCCCTGCGCGTCCGGCACGTTGCCGACCGCTTCGACGTTCTTCACCGCCCCTGGCGCACCGGCGGCGGGGGCCGCCTTGGGTTCGGGCCCGTCTTCTTCACCGCAGGCCCCGGCGGGCAGCGCGGTGACGAGCGCGGTGGCGGCGACGAGGACGAGGGTCAGGCAGGAGCGGAGCATCAGCGACCTCCCAAGGACGAGCCCCCGGTACTGTAGGGCGCCGGATTCACCGGATACAACCGCCTTCCGTTGGTGCTAGACAGACTCCATGCGTGTGCTCCCCCTGGCTCTGGCCGCCGTGCTGGCCGTGGCTTCGGCCGCCTGCACCCCGGAGGCCGAGCCGCCGTCACCGGACGTGCTCACCGTCGGACTGCCCGAGCCGGGCAGCCTGGTGCCCGGCGAGCTCCGCGACCAGGCCGGGCGGACCGTCGCCTCGGCGCTGTGGACGCCGATCCCGCCGTCGGCGGCGACCAGCGAGGACCTGGTCACCTGGACGGTCCGGCCACCGGCCGGGCGGTTCCACGACGGCACACCGGTCACCGCGAAGTCCTATGCGGACACTTGGCGGCTCACCGGCAGTTCCTTGGGCGCCAAGGAGATCACCGCGGTCGACGACACCACCGTGCGGATCGTGCTCGGGCAGCCGTCCGGGGAGGTACCGGTGAAGCTGACGGCTCCGGCCTTCCTGCCGCTGCCCGGATCGGTGCTCGTTTCCCGTGACTGGGCCGGATTCTCGCGGAATCCGATCGGTAACGGGCCCTACCGGCTCGCGTCCCCGTGGGAACCGGGCCGTGGCGCGAAACTGGTGCGCGTCACCGAAGAACCGGGCAAGCCCAAGGAGATCGACCTCCGGGTCGGCGATTCCGGCGCGCAGTACGACGAAGTGAAGGCGGGCACGCTCGATCTGGCCGTCGAAGTCCCCGGCGCCCGACACGAAGCGATGCACGCCGACTTCGCCGACCGGCACGCGCTGTGGCCGCTGCCGTCGGCGGGCTACCTGGTGTTCCCCTTGGGGGACAAGCGGTTCGAGGACGCGGCCGTGCGGTTCGCCTTCGCCATGGCCGCCGATCGCGCGGCACTGGCGAAGGGCCCACTCGGCGACCAGGCCGACCCCGCCCGGGGCGCCCTGCCCGGCGAGCGGTCGGGCACCTGCCGCCCGTGCAGCCACGATCCGGCCGCGGCGAAGGCATTGGCTTCACAGGGCGGGTTCAGCGGCGAAACCAGCCTCTACTACGGCCCCGATGAGGAGTTCTGGGCGCGGGCACTGGCCGAGCAGATCCAGGGGGCGCTCGGCTTCCCCGTGGTCGCGAAACCCCGTCACGAAGGGAACTTGGACGGGCCACTGGCGATCACCGTGCAAGCGGCGACGCCCGGCGAAACGGTCGCCGCCCTGACCGCGGCGACCGGGTACGCGGGCGCCGGATTCGGCGATCTGGTCACCGCCGCTTCGTCAGCGCCTGACGAAGAAGAGCGCGCGCAGCGGTACCGGCTGGTCGAGAACCAGTTGCTCCGGGATCTTCCCGCCGCGCCGATCTGGACCGGTCATGGACACGCGGTGTGGTCACCGCGACTGAAGAACGTCGTATCCGCGCCATTCCACGGCATCAGCCTGGCCGACATCTCACTCTGAGCTCCATTCGGTCACAAATCAGCGTGGTGGAATCTTTGGGAGGAATTCACTGGCTTTCCTACGCAAGGCGGTGGCGGCGCGGGTCCGTTCTCCCCAATGCTGTGCTCGCCAGTCAGAGCACAGCGAGGGAGAACAGCGATGTCCGTGACCGCCCTGCCCGAGCCCACCACCCGTCGCAGACCAGTCCGCGGCCTCCTGCGCAAGTTCACCGTTTCCGCGGCCGTGGCCGCAAGTCTCGTGCTGGGCGCGGGCACCGCGCAGGCGATCGACGCGCGAGCGGTGACCGACAACTACCTGTTCGGCAAGTCGCTGTCGGGCTTCGTGAGCGTGCGCGGGACCTACCCGGGCGACCTGGACTGGTCGACCGACGCCTGCTCGTGGTCGCCGGACAAGCCACTGGGGTACAACTTCACCCAAGCGTGCTGGCGGCACGACTTCGGGTACCGCAACTACAAGAAGCAGAGCCGGTTCACCGACGGCAACCGGCTGCGGATCGACGACAACTTCTACGCCGACATGAAGGGCATTTGCGGTGGCGCGGCGGCGTGCAACGCGGCGGCGTGGACGTACTACCAGGCCGTGCGCCAGTTCGGCGCCAGCTGAGCCTCCTCCGGCGGGTCGTGAGTGCCTAAGCTCTGGGCACTGACGACCCGTCCTGGGGGTAGGCATGGATCTCGCGGTCACCGATCACCTGCTCGGCACCACCCGCGCGGTGCGCCGGAAGCTCGACCTGGACCGGCCGGTGGAGCGGGAGGTGCTCCTGGACTGCCTGCGCCTGGCGGTGCAGGCCCCGACCGCGGGCGCCACGCAGCAGTGGCGCTGGCTGGTGGTCCGCGACCAGGAGCGCCGCGACCGGCTCGGCACGCTCTTCCGCGAAGTCGGCACGGCGTACCTGGACGCGAAGGTCGCGGACAGTCCTCAACGGGCGCGCACGCTCGCCTCGGCACGGCACCTGGTCGACATCATCGAGCGAGTCCCGGTGCTGGTCATCCCGTGCCTGCTGGGCCGCCCGCACGGCGGCAACGACGCGCTCTCGGTCTTCTACGGCGGCATCTTCCCGGCGGTCTGGAGCTTCCAGCTGGCGCTGCGGGCCCGCGGCCTCGGCTCCACGCTGACCAGCTACCACCTCGAACGCGAGGCCGAAGCCGCCGAGATCCTGGGCATCCCGGACGACGTCACGCAGGTCGGCCTGCTGCCCGTCGCCTACACCACGGCGACCGACTTCAAGCCCGCGCCACGCACTCCGCCCGAGGAGCTGACCTACCAGGACAGCTGGGGCAGTCCGCTCTGAACTACTCGCCCGCGTCGGCGGGGCCGCCGCCGCGGATGAGGTACAGCACCGACTCCAGTTCCTCCGGCTTGATCAGCACGTCACGCGCCTTCGAACCCTCGGACGGGCCGACCACGCCACGCGACTCCAGCAGGTCCATCAGCCTGCCCGCCTTGGCGAAGCCGACGCGGAGCTTGCGCTGGAGCATCGAGGTCGAGCCGAACTGCGAGGTGACCACCAGCTCGGCCGCCTGCAGCAGCACGTCGAGGTCGTCGCCGATGTCCGCGTCGATCTCCTTGGCCTCGCCCGCCTTCGCCGCGGTGACGCCGTCCTGGTAATCCGGCTGCGCCTGCTCCTTGGCGAAGTTCACGATCGCCGAGATCTCGTCGTCGCCGACGAACGCGCCCTGCACGCGCACCGGCTTCCCGGCACCCATCGGCAGGTACAGCGCGTCACCCATGCCGATCAGCTTCTCCGCGCCCGGCTGGTCGAGGATGACCCGCGAGTCGGTCAGCGAGGAGGTCGCGAAGGCCAGCCGCGAGGGCACGTTGGTCTTGATCAGGCCGGTCACCACGTCCACCGACGGCCGCTGCGTGGCCAGCACCAGGTGGATACCCGCGGCACGGGCCTTCTGGGTGATCCGCACGATCGCGTCCTCCACGTCGCGCGGCGCGGTCATCATCAGGTCGGCCAGCTCGTCGACGATGGCCATGATGTACGGGTACGGCGTGTAGACCCGCTCGCTGCCCGGCGGCGCGGTGATCTCGCCCGAGCGCACCTTCGCGTTGAAGTCGTCGATGTGGCGGACCCGGTTGGCCTGCATGTCCTGGTAGCGCTGCTCCATCTCCTCCACCAGCCAGGCCAGCGCGGCGGCGGCCTTCTTCGGCTGGGTGATGATGGGCGTGATCAGGTGCGGGATGCCCTCGTACGGGGTCAGCTCGACCATCTTCGGGTCGATCAGGATCATCCGGCACTCGTCCGGCGTGGCCCGCGCCAGCAGCGACACCAGCATCGAGTTGACGAAGCTGGACTTACCGGAACCGGTGGACCCGGCCACCAGCAGGTGCGGCATCTTCGTCAGGTTCGCGGTGACGAAGTGGCCCTCGATGTCCTTGCCCAGCCCGATCACCATCGGGTGGTTGTCCTTGGCTGCCTTCGGCGAGCGCAGCACGTCACCGAGGCGCACCATCTCGCGGTCGGAGTTGGGCACCTCGATGCCGACCGCGGACTTGCCCGGGATCGGCGCCAGCAGCCGCACGTTGTCGGTGGCCGCGGCGTAGGCGATGTTCTTGGTCAGCGCGGTGATCTTCTCGACCTTCACGCCGGGGCCGAGTTCGACCTCGTAGCGGGTCACCGTCGGCCCCCGGGTGAAACCGGTGACCTGGGCGTCGACGTTGAACTGGTCGAGCACGCCGGAGATCGACTCGATCATCACGTCGTTGGCCTTGCTGCGTGACTTCGGCGCGTCACCGAGGGCGAGCAGGTCCGCCGACGGGAGCTGGTAGTCGCCCTCCACCGTGCGGGTCACCGTCATCGGTGCCTCGGCGGCGGGCTGCTTGCGCGGCTTCTTCTCCGGTACCTCGGCGGCCTTGACCTTCGGCGGGGTGGGCAGCGGCCCCGGCTCCACCGGCAGTTCGAGCTGGTCGTCCTGGTCTTCGGCGGCCTTAGCCTGGCGGCGGCGCGACGGCTTGCGCAGCCGGACGGTCTTCGTGTCCGCCTCGGTGACGTCCGCTTCGCGCGCTTTGCGCTCGGCTCGGGCCTCCTGGCGCGCCTGCTCCTCTTCGAGTTCGTCGGGGTCCATACCCCACTCGCGCAGCCGCTGCGGGATGTCGCGGACCGGGGTGCCGGTGAACACCAGCACGCCGAAGCCCAGCACGAGCGCCAGCAGCGGCGCCGCCACCCAGGTGGTCACCCCGGCGGCGAGCAGGCCGCCGGAGAGGTAGCCGAGGAAGCCACCGGCGTACATCCGGTCGGCGTTGACCGAGGGCAGCCCGGCGAACAGGTGCAGCAGGCCGAGCACGGCGAAGATCATCAGCAGCGCGCCGATCACCCGGCGCGGCCGCGTGTCCGGCTGCGGTTCCGAGCGCATCAGCGCCACCGCGGCCACGGCGAGCACCAGCGGCAGGGTCACCGAACCGGCGCCGAACACCGTGCGCGTGCCGATCTGCACCCAGCCGCCGACCGGGCCTGCGGCCTGCCACCAGACACCGACCGCGATCACGATGGCCAGCCCGATCAGCGCCAGCGCGAGCCCGTCCCGGCGGTGCTCCGGCTCCAGGTCACGGCCGCGGCCCACGGTCCTGGCCAGCGAGCCGACGCCCTTGGCCAGCAGGTTCCACCCACCGCGCACGGCCCGGCCGAAACCGCCCCCGGACTTGCCGCGCGGCGCCGGTTTGCGCGCTGGCGGCCGCTTGGCCGCCGTACGAGGGCGGCTGCCGCCGCGGGTGGTCCGAGCGGGCGCCTTCCCACCACGTCCCTTGGTTGGTCCCTTGGTTGCCGAGCCACCTGCCATGGGCTCCACGGTAACCCTCGGTCCCGGCGCGTCACATCTGCCACTCGCAGCACACCGGGAACATTTCTCACGTTACCGCTCGGCCGGTCCCCAAACCGGGTGAATCACCACTCGTGACATGCTCTGGCGCATGTTCGCTCTCCACCGCGACGAGAACGGGCGCCGGCGCGTCCCCACGCCGGCCATCTGGCGCACGATGCTCGCGATCGACCACCGCCTGGTCAACCTGGTCGGCAGGCTGCGGATCACCGGTCAGGTGCCCAGCGGGCTGCGGGACCGGCCGCTGCTGATGGCCGCCAACCACATCGGCGTGTTCGACCCCTTCGTGCTGATGGCGGCGTGCCGCAAGATCGGCATCGCGCCCCGGTTCATGCTGGCGGGCGGCATCCTCGACGCCCCGGTGATCGGCCCGGCGCTCAAGGCCAGCGGGCACCTGCGCGTGGACCGCGGCAAGTCCGATTCGGCGGTGTCTCAGTTCGGCGCGGCGGTCGACGCCATGCGCACCACGCGGGCACCGATCATCGTCTACCCGGAGGGCCGGATCAGCCACGACCCCGGCCTGTGGCCCGAGCGCGGCAAGTCCGGCGCGGCGCGGCTGGCGATCGCCTCGGGCGTGCCGGTGGTGCCGATCAGCCAGTGGGGCGCGCACGAGGCGGTCTACTGGGGCACCGAGACGGTGACCGGGCCCGCCGACATCCTGCCGCTGGCGAAGTCGGGCCTGACCGCGCCGCTGCGGCGGCCGGTGTTCCGGGTGCACTTCGGCGAGCCGGTCGACCTGGCCGACATCGAGCCGGAACGGCCGGGCGCCGGGGTGCGCGCGCACGCCAAGATCATGCGCGCGATCACCGAGGGCCTGGTGCCGCTGCGCCGCGGTGAAATGGACGCCCCGCGGTTCCACGACCCGACCCGGCCGACCGACACGGTCAGCCCGTGGAAGCCGTAACCCCCGTTCGACTTTAGGCAGTTACCGAAAAAGGGTTCCGGACTGTCGGTGCCCGGTCGTATCGTGCGGTCCATGGTCACCGAGGTCCCGGCGCGCACGCTGGTCGTCCACCGGGGCCGCGGCACGGTGCTGATCCTGGTCGCGGCCCTGTTCTTCAGCAGCTCCGGCGCGCTGGGCAAGCCGGTGATGCTGGCCGGGCTGAGCCCCGAACAGGTGGCCGCCGCGCGGATCGGCCTTGCCGCGCTGGTGCTGGCCATCGGCGTGGCGCTCGCGCGGCCGTCACTGCTGCGCGTCCGGGCGGCGGACTGGCCGCTGCTGCTGGGGTACGGCCTGCTCGGTGTCGCCGGGGTGCAGCTGTGTTATTTCATCTCGGCGAGCCGGATCCCGGTGGGTATCGCGATCCTGCTGGAGTTCACCTCGCCGGTGCTGATCGCGTTGTGGGTCCGCTTCGTGCGGCGGGTGCGGTTGCCCAGGGTGATGTGGGGCGGCATCGCGCTGGCGATGCTCGGGCTGGCCATGGTCGCCCAGGCCTGGGAAGGTCTGCGGCTGGATGCCTTCGGCCTGCTCGCCGGCGTCGGCGCGGCGATCTGCTCGGCGGGGTACTTCCTGATCGGCGAGCGAGCGGTAGCCGATCGGCACCCGCTGGGGCTGGTCACGTGGGGCATGATCGTCGGCGCGGTGGCGGTGTGCGTGGTGGCGCCACCTTGGACCATCCCGGTATCGTTGCTCTCGGCGCCTGCCCAGTTCGGCCCTTGGCAGCCGCCGATCTGGGTGCTGCTGGTCGCTCTGGTGCTGTTGTCGACCGTTTTCGCTTATCTGGCGGGAATTTCTTCGCTACGACACCTGCCCGCTCCGGTGGCGAGCGTGCTGGGCCTGTGCGAACCGCTGCTGGCCGCCGCTCTTGCTTGGGTCCTTCTGGGAGAAGCCCTCACCTGGGTACAACTGCTGGGCGCGGCTGTCCTGCTGGGTGGCGCCCTGATCGTCCAACTGAACTCCCCCGGCAAACCCACGGGCGGGGCCGCTCCCGCCTGACCGCCACTCCAGCCGACTGTCCACACGGGACTCCAGCTACGCGAACGTGGAACTCGGCTGCGCGAATGCGGGACTCGGGTGCCTGAGTGTGGAACTCGGCTGCGTGAGTGTGGGGTTCGGGGGCGGCGGCCCTGCCGAATGCTATGAGTGGGGCATTACTTGCATTGAATGCTAGTAATGCCCCACTCATAGCATTCGCCGGGGGCGCGGCGGCGGGGGTTAGAGGGAGTTCAGTTCGGTCAGTTCGGCTTGCTGGGCCTGGCTGATCTTGCCGGCCAGGTCCTTCGCCTGCGGGTTCTTCCCGTTCGCCTTTTCGGCGTCGGCGACTCGCACGGCGCCTTCGTGGTGCCGCGTCATGAGTTCGACGAACTTCCGGTCGAACTCCGCGCCGGTCGCGGATTCGAGGGCCGTCATGTCGGCATCGGTGACCATGCCCGAGTGGCCGCCGTGGTCGAGGCCCGGGTCTTCCGGCGGCTGCTGCCCCCACACCTCGAGCATGCTCGAGAGCTGCGCCATTTCCGCGTCCTTCGTGTCCCGGATCTTCAGCGCCAGCGCCTTGACCTTCTCGTTCCCCGACTTCTCCACCGCCAGCGCGGCCATGTCCACGGCCTGCTGGTGGTGCGGGATCATCTCGGTCGCGAAGGCCACGTCGGCCTCGTTGAACTCCGCGGACACCTGCAGCCCGGCCACCGCGGCGGGCGGCGGCGCCTGCGGACCCGGCTCCGGCGCGGCCTCCTCTCCGGAACAACCGGCGAGCACCAGCGCCGAGGTCACACCGGCGACGGCCAGGACCGGCCGTCGGGGGAAGCGGAACATGCGAAGCTCCTCGGAGGAAAACGGAAGAATCGGGTGTGCGCACTAGATTCCCAGAGCGTGCCGTTCGCACGCGCACCGGGGTCCGCCCTGCTCACCCGCAGCAGGCGAGCTTGCTCAACGCTGCGTAGAACACTTCGTTGATCTTCCCCGGATCGGGTGTGGTGAACGCCTGCCCACCCGTGGCGGCGGTGATTTCCTGCAACTCCGCCACGTCGATGTCCGGCCCGACGCCGATGCCGAGCAGCTGGATCGGCCGCTTCGGATCGGCGAGTGCACCCAACTGGGTGAGCAGGTCCGCGCGGCTGATCCCCTGCGCGTCGTCGTTGCGCCCGTCGGTCATCACGACCACCAGGTTCAGCCGTCCGGGTTCCCATTCGGCACGCGCGGTCCGGTAAGCGGCGAGCACGCTGTCGTACAACCCGGTCTGCCCGTCCGGGGTCGCCTGGATGCTGCCGAGCGTCGCCTCCGCCCCGCGCGCGAGCTGATCGCTCACCGGCGCCATCGGCAGCACCTCGCGGTAGTCCTTGTCCCCGTCGAGCTTCGTGGAGAAGGCGAGCACCCGGATGTCGCTGGTCGGCCGGAACAACCGCAACGCGCGCTGGGCCGCCTCGCGCGTCAGCTCCATGCGCGTGCGCCCGGTGGCAGGCTCCACCGCGTTCATCGAGCCCGACACGTCGATCAGCACCTGCAGCCGCGAGCTCAGATTGATGCCCGCCCACTGGTTCAGGATCAGGTCGACCTCGTCGGCGGGCGGCATCATCGCGGGCTGCATGTCCCGCGAAACCACGCGCCCGTCCTGCGACCGGTCCCGCAGCGCCTTCCCGCCGGGCGTCCGGAAGCCCGCGTCCGCCAGCGCCTGCAAACCTTCCGGTGCGTCGATCGCCCGCAGGAACCGATCGGCCGCGGCACGTTCGCCGGGACCTGCTCCCGGCAGTACCACGAACGGGTGGTCCAGCGCGGGCGCCAGCGGCGCGTACACCGCGACCAAACCGTGGCCGCCCTGTTCGACGTTGTGCCGCAGCACGGAGTTCTCCGTGGTGGGGAACGCGGTCAACGCCTCCTGCTGCGCGGCCGACGGCAGCCGCCCGAACAGCTCCGGTGCGCCCGCGACCGTGTTCGGCGACAACCGGCGCAGCAACTCGGCGAAGGCCGCGCCCGGATCGGGCTGTCCCTTCACCGTGTCCCGCGCGGCGAACAACGCCGCCACCCCGACCGGATCACGAGCCGGGTCCGCCATGCCCACCCGCAGGCCGCTGTCGGCCGGGCCGAGCACGTCCGACCAGGTGAGCGTCTTGGCAGGCCAGCCGAGCGTGGTCGCGGTCCGCTCGTCGAGCGCCAGCACCACCGGCGAACTGGCGATCGACCGGCCCGAAGCGGGCACCTCGGCCGCCCCGGCTTCCCGCGCGCGCCGCAGCATCAGCGTGGACTCCGGCACCCAGACGTGCGCCGCGTTGTCCTGGGGCAACGCGAGCTCTTCGACCGCGCGCAGGGAGTCGCGGCTTTGCACCTCGACCTTGCCGCACCCCGGGCCGGTGCCCGGCGGGAGCGCGTGCGCGATCCTCGTGAGCACCGGCGCGGTCTCCTCGGCGGCGACCACCCGCAACGTCACCGGTTGGGCGCAGCCGTTGCGGGCGCGCACGAAGACCACCGCACCCCAGGAAATGCCGGCCACCACCAGCACGGCGGCCGTCAGCAGGACCGGCAGCCGCCGGAGTCGTCGAACCGGAACCGCGGAATGACGCCCCATGCGCGCCTCCTGGACCGTGGGGGGTCAGTCCAGATTAATCGCGAAACGCTCAGACGGGAATGACCGTGGGCACGATCATCGGCCGGCGGCGGTAGGTGTCGGCGACCCAGCGGCCCACCACCCGGCGCACCGACTGCGCGATCCGGTGCGTGTCGGTGATGCCCTCGGCCTCGGTGCGCGACAGCTCCATCTCCACCAGCGGCACCACCGCGTCCAGTGCCTTCGGGTCGTCGGAGAAGCCGCGACCGGACACCGTCGGCGGGCTGACCGCGCGCCCGGTGCTGGAGTCCACGGCCACGTTGATCGCGATGAACCCGCCCTCGCCGAGGACCAGCCGGTCGGACAACGTCGACTCGCCCACGTCACCGACCGACAGGCCGTCCACGTAGACGTGCCCGACCTCGACCCGGCCGCTCAGCCGCGCGCGGCCGTCGACCAGGTCGACCACCACGCCGTCCTCGGCGATCACCACGTTCTCCGGCGCGACGCCGGTGCGGACCGCGAGCTCGCCGTTGGCCACCAGGTGCTTCCACTCGCCGTGCACCGGCATCACGTTGCTCGGGCGCACCGCGTTGTACAGGTAGAGCAGCTCACCGGCGGAGGCGTGCCCGGACACGTGCACCTTCGCGTTGCCCTGGTGCACCACGTTCGCGCCCAGCCGGACCAGGCCGTTGACCACGCCGAACACCGCGGTCTCGTTGCCCGGGATCATCGAGCTGGCCAGCACCACGGTGTCCCCGGCCTTGATCGAGATCTGCCGGTGCTCACCGCGGGCCATCCGCGAGAGCGCGGACAGCGGCTCGCCCTGCGAACCGGTGGAGACGAACAGGACCTTGCTCTCCGGCAGTTTCGCCGCCTGGTCGAGGTCGACCAGCAGCCCCTCGGGCAAGTTGAGCAGGCCGAGCTCGGCGGCGATGCCCATGTTGCGGACCATCGACCGGCCGACGAAGGCCACCCGGCGGCCGTGCTGCACGGCCACGTCGAGCACCTGCTGCACGCGGTGCACGTGGCTGGCGAAGCAGGCCACGATCACCCGCTGGTCGACCCGCCGGATCACGTCGTCGAGCACCGGGCCGATGTCGCGCTCCGGCATCACGAACCCGGGCACCTCGGCGTTGGTCGAGTCCACGCAGAACAGGTCCACGCCCTCGTCGCCGAGCCGGGAGAACCCGGCGAGGTCGGTCAGCCGCCCGTCCAGCGGCAGCTGGTCGAGCTTGATGTCACCGGTGTGCAGCACCACCCCGGCCGGGGTGCGGATGGCCACCGCCAGCGCGTCCGGGATGGAGTGGTTGACCGCGAAGAACTCCAGGTCGAACGGGCCGACCTGCCGGCGCTCGGTCTCCTTGACCTCGATCAACTTCGGCCGCTGCTTGTGCTCCTTGCACTTGGCCGCCAGGAGCGCCAGGGTGAACCGCGAACCGTAGATCGGCAGGTCCGGGCGCAGGCGCAGGAGGAAGGGCGCGGCGCCGATGTGGTCCTCGTGCCCGTGGGTGAGCACCAGCGCCTCGATCTCGTCGAGCCGGTCCTCGATCGCCCGGAAGTCGGGCAGGATCAGATCCACCCCCGGCTGGTCGTCCTCGGGGAAGAGCACGCCGCAGTCGACGATGAGCAGGCGGCCGTCGAACTCGAAGACGGTCATGTTGCGCCCGACTTCGCCGATGCCGCCGAGCGCGACCACGCGGAGCGCGCCTTCTTCGAGTGCGGGTGGTGCCGAGGTGGGGCCGGGTCCGATGGACAGTGAGCTCAACGGTGAATTGTCCCAACGCTGGTATGGGTGGTCGGTGCGACGTACGCCGCCGCGGAGTCGGCGTGCGCCACCCGTGAACTATGCCAGTCGCTCGCCGGGGCCGCGTCCAGTGGCACGCCCGCCTGGGTGAGATCCGCCGAAATCGCGGCGATCTGCTCCTCGGTGGCCGGCACGATCGGCAGCCGCGGGTCACCCGCATCGTACCCGCGCAGCCGCAGCGCGGTCTTGCTGAACACCACGCCGCCGACCCGGGAGAAGGCCCGGTAGACCGGCAGCATGCCGCGGTGGTTGGTGCGCGCGGTGGAGGTGTCGCCCTTTTCGTAGGCTTCGATCATCGCCCGGATGCGCCCGGCGACCACGTGCCCGACCACGCTGACCACGCCGGTCGCGCCGACCGAGAGCCACGGCAGGTTCAGCCCGTCGTCCCCGGAGTAGTAGGCCAGGTCGGTGTTCGCGATGACCTCGCTGCCTGCCAGCAGGTCGCCCTTGGCGTCCTTGACCGCGAGGATCCGCGGGTGCTCGGCGAGCCGGCGCAGGGTGTCGACCTCGATCGGCACGATCGAGCGCGGCGGGATGTCGTAGAGCATGATCGGCAGGCCGGTGGCGTCGGCCACGGTGGTGAAGTGCGCGTGCAGGCCCGCCTGGGTGGGCCGCGAGTAGTACGGGGTGACGATCAGCGCGCCGTGCGCGCCGGCCTTCTCGGCCTGGCGCACCAGTTCCACGCTGTGCGCGGTGTCGTAGGTGCCGGCGCCGGTGACCACGGTGGCGCGGTCGCCGACCGCCTCGACCACGGCCCGGATCAGGTCCGACTTCTCCGCGTCGGAGGTGGTCGGGCTCTCGCCGGTGGTGCCGTTCACCACCAGCCCGTCGTTGCCCAGTTCCACCAGGTGCTTCGCGATCTCCTGGGCCCGATCGAGGTCCAGCGCCCCCTCGCGGTCGAACGGGGTGATCATCGCGGTGAGCACGCGGCCGAACGGCCGTCCCGGTGCTGCCGAAGGTGGAGTGGACATGCTCCGACGGTACCTGTTCACGGCCGGTAACCCGGCGCCGACCTCGCACTATGACATGATCACCGCGCCTGGTCACCGGTTGGCGCAGAATCCCCGGCGCGACGGCCAGGAGGCCGCAACTCCTCCGCCTACCGGACCTCGATGGCGGCCGGTCCCGTCGCGGTGGCGCCGCCGGTCTTGCTCAGCACGCAGTAGGCCTGGCGGACGAGGTTGCCGGAGGTGTCCTTCTTGGCGTTCCACGCCTGGGCGGTCGGCAGCAGCGCGCGGTACTGCAACCCCGCCCGCTGGTTGGCCGGCACCACGTTCGAGTGAAAAATCAGCTCGCAGCGCGATTCCACCGAGATCCGCAGTCGCTCGGGGTCCGGGTAGGCCGCCGCGGGCGCGCTGTCGGCGACACTGCTGTCCCCGCCCAGCGTGCCGAACGAGGCGTACACCTCGAAGTCGTGCTGCTCCTCGCATTCGACCTTGTTGCTCGACGAGATCGACCGGCCCGGTTCCAGCGGCACGTTGTAGCAGCGCTGCGAGGACGACGGCGTGTCGAACTGCTGGATGTCGCCCTGCGTGCCGTAGGTCAGCGCGCCCAGCATCGCCGAGTCCTCCTTGGGCGCGCCCCACCAGTTCCCGAGGAAGAAGCCACCGGCGAGCAGCAGGACCGCGGCCAGCGCGGCCCCGGTGACCACCAGCGGCCGCTTGCCCTTGCGCGGCGCGGCGACAGGCTGCTGCTGTCGCGCGTAGTGCGTGGGCGCGGGCCCGGCCATGGTCGGCGGCGGTCCACCGTAGACCGACGTCGGGGTGTGCTGGCCGGTGCCGGCGGCGGCCATCTGCAGCAGCCCGTGTGCCTGGTGCGCGGTCAGCCTGCCCTCGGGCGCGGCGACCAGGAGGCCCATCACCACCGAGGCGAGCGGGCCCTGGGTGCGGGTCAGGTACGGGACCTCGTTCATGATCGCGTGCAGGGTGGCGGCGGTGCTGGAGCGCTCGAACGCGAGCACGCCCTCGGCGGCGAAGAACAGGGTGACGCCGAGCGACCACAGGTCCGAGGCCGGACCGGCTTCCTGACCGGAAACGCGTTCGGGCGCCATGAACGCGGGACTGCCGACGATCATGCCGCTGGTGGTCAGCCGGGGGTCGTCGACGGCCTGCGCGATGCCGAAGTCGGTCAGCTTCACGCGGCCGTTGGGCGCGACCATGATGTTGCCGGGTTTGACGTCGCGGTGCACGATTCCCGACTCGTGCGCGGCCTGCAGCGCGGACAGCACCTGGAGGCCGATGCTCGCCACCTGCTGCGCGGGCAGCGCGCCCCGCTCGCGCACCAGGTCCGACAGCGTCGGCGCGTCGACCAGTTCCATCACGATGTAGGTGGTGCCCGCTTCGGAGACCACGTCGAACACGGTGACCACGGCGGGGTCGTTGAGCCTGCCGCCGGTGCGCACCTCGCGCAGCACCCGCTCGGAGAACACACCCGCGTCGTCGGCCCCCTCGGGCAGGCGCAGTTCCTTGATCGCCACCTGCCTGCCGATGACCCGGTCCTCGGCGCGGAACACCACGCCCATGCCACCGCGGCCGAGTTCACCGAGCAGGACGTACCTGTCGGCGATCACACGGGGCCCTGGCGCGGGCGCCTGGGCCCGCTGGGTCGTCTCCTCGGTCACGATCGGCGCGCCTCCCTCGAGTTTGGCCAGGATGGTAGTCCGACCGTGCGGACGGTCGTGCGGTTCCTGCCCAACCCGTGAAAGAACCGTGCCTAAGCGAAGGTGAGGTACAGCAGCGCGACGTTCAGCGTGATGATCACCGCGGCGACCAGCCAGGCCAGCGTGGTGGTGACGCGGTGGTTGGCGTCGGCGCCCATCAGCCCGCGGTCGCTGGTCAACCGCACCAGCGGCACCAGTGCGAACGGGATGCCGAAGGACAGCACCACCTGCGAGACCACCAGCGCGCGGCTCGGGTCGACGCCGAGCGCCAGCACCACGATCGCCGGCGCCAGGGTGATCAGGCGGCGCGCCAGCAGCGGGATCCGCTTGCGCAGCAGGCCCTGCATGATCATCGCACCCGCGTAGGCACCCACCGAGGTCGAGGCGAGGCCCGAGGCGAGCAGGCCGATGGCGAACAGCAGCGCGACGGCCGGGCCGAGCACGTCGCCGACCGCCAGGTGCGCGCCCTCGATGGAGTCGACCCCTTCACGGCCACGAAGGGTGGTCGCCGCGAGCAGCACCATCGACAGGTTCACCGCGCCGGCCAGCAGCATCGCCAGGCCGACGTCGTACTTGGTCGCCTTGAGCAGCCGGGCACGCCGCTCGCCGTCGGCCTGGCCGTGGCGGTCGCGTGCGAGGCCGGAGTGCAGGTAGACCGCGTGCGGCATCACCGTGGCACCGAGCATGGCAGCCGCGATCAGCACGCTCTCCGTGCCGTCGAACCGCGGCACCAGCCCGCCGAGCGTGCCGGACACCGACGGCGGCTGGACCACCACGCTGGTCAGGAAGCCGATCGCGACCACCGCGAGCAGGCCGGTGATCACCCGCTCGAACGGGCGCTGGCCGCGTTTGTCCTGCACCAGCAGCAGGGCCATCGAGACCACGCCGGTGATCACGCCGCCGAGCAGCAACGGCAGGTCGAACAGCAGGTACAGCGCGATCGCCCCGCCGACCACCTCGGCCAGGTCGGTGGCGATGGCGACCAGTTCGGCCTGCGCCCAGTACGCCAGCCGGGTCGGGCGCGAGGTGCGCTCCCGGACCGCCTCGGGCAGGGACAGGCCGGTGACCAGGCCGAGCTTGGCGGAGAGGAACTGCACCAGGCAGGCCATCAGGTTGGCGGCGACGATCACCCACACCAGCAGGTAGCCGAACTGGGCACCGGCGCTGATGTTGGAGGCCACGTTGCCAGGGTCGACGTACGCGATCGCCGCGACGAAGGCCGGGCCGAGCAGGGTGGTGCCCGCGCGGACCCGCCGCAAGCGGGTCACCCGGGGGGTCACGGATTCCGTCATCGCCATGGCGTACCTCCGAGTTCAGCAGCTCCAACTCGAAGTTTAGGCATGCCGAACATCGGTGTACATACCGCCGTAAAGGTACTGTTGTGAGTTAGCTCCCGCTTGGACACGACCGGGGACTACCCAGTCGTGCGCAAGGAATGTGGCCTTCTTCGCGACAAGCGCGAGAAGGCCCATCCGCTTCACATGGAGACGTCGTGGCCCGCGGCCTGGAGCGCGTCGATCGCCCTGGTCAGGTCGTCGGACTTCACCAGTACGTGATCGGTTTCGAAGGTGGACAGGGTGAACAGCCCCACCCCGGCCGCGGCCAGTTCGCTGGCCAGCGCGGCGATGATGCCGGTCAGCGTGAACGCCAGCGGACCGCGCACGGACAGCAGCCGCCAGTCCGCCTCGACCTTGGCGCCGGGCGGGGCGAACTTCGCCGGGCAGATGATCGAAACCTCGCGCTGGGTCCTGGTCACCGAGACCAGCACCTGCCCGGGGTGGGTGAGCAGGTCCGCGGGCACGGCCTGGTCCGGATCGAGCCGTGCCACCGCGTACTCCAGCGGCTGCACGTCGATGACGAGTCGGCGCACCGGATCAGCCCTCGAGTACCTTCGGACTGGACGCGACCTCGGTGCCGTCGGGCAGCTTCGAGATGGTGAAGTCGGCGAACACGTTCCCCGCCGCCTTCTGCAGCTGCCGCAGGCACTCCACGGCCAGCGCGCGGATCTCCACGTCGGCGTGCTCGGTGGCGCGCATCGCGATGAAGTGCCGCCAGGCGCGGTAGTTCCCGGTCACCACGATGCGGGTCTCGGTGGCGTTCGGCAGCACCGCCCGCGCGGCCTGGCGCGCCTGCTTGCGGCGCAGGGTCGCGCTCGGCGCGTCGGCGAACTTGTCCTCCAGCCCGGCCAGCAGCTCGGTGTAGGCGTCCACACTGGCCTGCGCGGCGGCGAGGAACTTCTTGTGCAGCTCGGGGTCCTCGCGGATCACGTCCGGCTCCACGAAGGCCGCGTCGCGCTCGGGCACGTACCGCTGCGAGAGCTGCGAGTAGGAGAAGTGCCGGTGGCGGATCAGCTCGTGGGTGAGCGAGCGCGAGATGCCCGTCAGGTAGAAGCTGACCGACCCGTGCTCGAGCACCGACAGGTGGCCGACCTCGATGATGTGGTCGATGTACCCGGCGTTGGTGGCCGTCTTCGGGTTCGGCTTCTTCCACGACTGGTAGCAGGCCCGGCCGGCGAACTCGGCGAGCGCCTGCCCGCCGTCGGCGTCGGTGGACCACGGCACGTCGTCGGGCGGGAAGAACTCCGTCTTCGCGATCAACTGCACCTTCGGTGACACCGTCTCGGCCACTGCCTGCTCCCTCGATTTCGCGCTTCCCCGACCAACCCCGGCAGCCTAACCGCCACCCCCCGACCACTACGGGATGCCTCGGGGATGTCCCGGATGATGTCGCCGTTTCCTTGAAAGACACCACGAATGACGTCACAGTGGTGTCATGGACCTGACGAACTACATCTCCACCCTCCGCGAGGACCTCGCCACCGCGGCCTCGGCCGGGGACGAGCAGACGCGGCAGACCGCCGCGGTGCTCGCCGCCGCCATGGAACCGGCCATGCGGCTGGCGCTGATGAACGCGCTCGCCGACCTCGCCGCCGAGGTCACCGCCAACCAGCCCGACTACCTGGTCGACGTCCGGCTCGACGGCCGCGACGTGCGCGTGGTGGTCACCGGCACCGGTGACACCACCGGCGAGAAGAAGACCGAAAGCGAATCCGCCGAGAAGCCGCGCGAACCCAGGCAGGACCGGATGCCGTTCGACAGCGGCGAGATCAGCCGGATGACCCTGCGCCTGTTCGACCAGGTCAAGAACCAGGCCGAGCGGGCAGCGGCCTCGCAGGGCGTGTCGTTGAACACGTTCGTCTCCCAGGCGGTGCAGGGTGCGCTGCAGGGCAAGACCCCGTTCGACCGCGAAGAGCGGCGCGGGTCGAACAGCAGCACCCGCATGCACGGCTGGGTGCAGGGCTGATGACGAGCGGAGAACAGCCGGACGGCCTCGTCCGCACGGGCAACTTCCCCGCCTCCGGGCCGGTGGAACTCGACGTCAGCATCACCGTCGGCCGCGTCGAGATCCTGCTGGCCGAGACCGGCGAGACGACCGTCGAACTACGCCAGGAGCAGACTTCGCAGGCACCGTGGGCCGACGGGGTCAACGCGGTGCTGAGCTGGGTCAACGAGCGCTTCGGTGACCAGTTCGACACCGACGTCCTCGGGTCGCCCGCGGAGGCGATCCGCCAGTCGCGCATCGAACAGGTCGGCGAGCAGGTCATCGTGCGCGGGCCCAAGGCGCTGCCGCTGCGCAAGGTGCCGCTGCACGTGGTCGTGCACGCGCCGCGCGGGTCGCACGTCGGCATCCGCACGGGCGGCGGCGACGTGTCGGTCACCGGTGCCGCCGGGCGCGCCAACATCGTCACCGGCACCGGTGAGGTCTCGCTCGGCGAGACCAAGGCGTCGGCCAGCATCCGCACCGGCTCCGGTGACATCCAGCTCGGCCCGACCACCCACGGCCTCCAGGTGCGCTCGGGCAGCGGGGCCGTGCGCCTGGCCGCCACCGCCGGCTCGGCCACCGTGGTCACCGGCACCGGCGACATCTGGTTCGGCTCAGTGGCCGGGGACGTGCTGGCGCGCAGCGGCAGCGGCGACCTCACCGTGGCCGAGGCGAAGTCCGGCTCGCTGGAATTCAACACCGGCTCGGGTGAGATCCGGTTCGGCGTGGGCTCCGGCGTGACCGCGGAGATCGACGTGTCCACCGGTTCGGGGCGGGTGTCCAGCGAACTGCCGGTGCTCGACACGCCCCCGGACGAGGTCGCCGTGGTGCGGGCGCGGCTGCGCACCGGCTCCGGTGACGCGGTGGTGACCAGCGCCGGAGCCTGAAACCGGGCCCGATCACCCGATCCGGCGATAAACTCGGGGCAAATGAGCCTCCAAGTGAGCCCGGTGCTGGTCGGGCGCGACGGCGAAACGAGCAGGGTGGCCGAGGCCTTCGACCGGGTGGCCGGCGGGGGCCTGGCCACCCTGTTCGTCGGCGGGGAGGCCGGGGTCGGCAAGTCCCGCCTGGTGGCGGAGTTCGCCGGGCGGGCGGGCGCGAAGGCGACCGTGCTCACCGGCGGGTGCGTGGAACTGGGCGCGGAAGGCCTGCCGTTCGCGCCGTTCGTCGCCGCGTTGCGCGGACTGGTCGCCGCCGATCCGGCCGGGTTCGACCGGCTGCTGCCGGACAAGACCGATCTCGCGCCACTGCTGCCCGGCAGCGTCCGCGGGCCCGCCCCGCTGGGCGACGACGCGCGCCCGCGGCTGTTCGAAGGCGTGCTCGCGCTGCTCGGCAGGCTCGCCGACGAGCGGCCCGTGGTGCTGGTGATCGAGGACGCGCACTGGGCCGACCGGTCCAGCCGCGACCTGCTCGACTTCCTGGTGCGCAACCAGAGCGCGGTGCCCGGCTCGATGATCGTGGTGACCCACCGGTCCGAGGAGCTGAACCGGGCGCACCCGCTGCGGCCGCTGCTGGCCGAGCTGGCGCGGGTGCCGTGGGCCGAACGGCTGGACCTCGGCAGGCTCGGCAAGCACGACGTGGTGAACCTGGTGCGCCACATCCTCGGCCACGAACCGGATCCCGAACTGGTGCGCTCGGTCTACCAGCGCAGCGAAGGGAACCCGCTGTTCGTCGAGGCGCTGCTCGACTGCGACGGCAGCGGCGGGATCCCGGCGTCGCTGGAAGACCTGCTGCTGTCCCGGATCGACCGGCTGCCACCGGACGCCGCCTACGTGGTCGGGCTGATCGGGCTCAGCGAGGTGACCGTCTGCCACGCCCTGCTCTCCGCGGTGGCCGAGCTGGACGAGCGGGCGCTGTCGGCCGCCGTGCGGGCCGCGGTCGACGCCAACGTGCTGGTGGTCAAGGGCGAGGGCTACCGCTTCCGGCACGCGCTGATCGGCGCGGCGGCCCTGTCGAACCTGATGCCGGGCGAACGCCAAGCCCTGCACAAGCGCTACGCCGCGGCGATGACGGCCGATCCCACGCTGTCCGCCGGAGCGCCTTCGGTCACCGAACTCGCTCAGCACCTCTACCGCGCCGGTGATTTCCCGGGAGCCCTCTGCGCGGCCTGGCGGGCGGCGGGTGAAGCGCAACGGCTGCTCGCCTACGCCGAGCAGTTGCAGATGCTCGACCGGGTCCGTGAACTGTGGCCGCTGGTCGGCGACGCCTGCCAGGAACTGGGCGGGGTCGAGTACGCCACCGTGCTGGAGCAGGCGGTCGAGGCGGCGAGCCGGGCCGGGGACAACGTCCGCGGCGAGCGCCTCGCCACCTTGGCGCTGGCGGAGATCGACCGTGACGCGCAACGGGTGCGGGCGGCGGCGTTGCTCGACCAACGCGCACGCCTTCGCGCGCAACTGGGTCAGCCCGGCGCGCTGGAAGACCACCGCGAGGCGATCCGTTTGGTGCCCGCCGACCACCCCGCCCGCGGCCACCTGCTGAACTCCTATGCCGCACGCCTGATGGAGATCCCGCGTGCCGACGAAGCCCGTGACGCGGCGGACGCGGCACTGGAATCGGCGCGCCACAACGGAGAACGGTCCGCGGAGGCCTCCGCCCTGATCACGCTCGCGTTGCTCGACGCGCGGCTCGGCGACCTGGACGAGCAGCTGCCGCGGTTGCAGCGCGCCAGCGCGATCGCGCAAACCCTGGGCGAGCACCGGGTGCACCTGCGTGCCATCCACGAGGAATCCGCACTGCTGCGGGCTTTCGGCAGGCTGGACGCGGCCGAGGCGAAAGCCCGCGACGGCCTGGAGGTGGCGCGGAAAACGGGGCTGCAGCGGGCTTTCGGCGCGTTGCACAGCCTCGACCTGGCCGGTGCGCTGATCGACGACGGCCGGTGGGACGAGGCGATGGTCGCGCTGGAACAGGCGCTCGACCTCGGACCGGCACCCACGTTCCGCGAACACCTGCTGTGCCTCAAGGGTTATCTCGCGTTGCAGTGGGGTGACTTCGACCTGCCGGAGCGGCTGCTCGTCCGGGCGCACGAGCAGTTCGGCGACGACGTCCGCTTCACCCTGGACCCGTTCCTGGTGGCACGCCTGGAAACCGAGCTGCGCGTCTCGCAGGGCCGGTACGGCGAAGCGCGGTCCGTGCTCGAACGCGCGCTGGGGCACCCGAACCTGACGTCGGCGGGCCGGTTGCTCTGGCCGTTGCTGGTGCTCGGCAGCAGGCTCGCCGACCACGATCCGTCCTGGCGCGGCACCGAACTGCTCACGCGCCTGCGCCGGATCGCCGCGGAACTACCCGCCACCGGGCCGGTTCAGCTGGCGTTCTCCCGGCTGTTCACCGCCTACACCGACGGTGACCGCAAGGACTGGGAAGCCGCGGCCGACGCCTGGCGTGAGCTCGGGCAGCCGTTGCAGCTGGCCTACGCCTGCCTCGGCGCGGCGGCGTCCGCCATCACCGCCGACGGCGACCGTGAGGCCGCCACGGAACTGCTGCGCGAGGCCCACGGGCTGGCGGAGCGGTTGAGCGCGAAACCGTTGGGCGACCGGGTCACCGACCTGGCGCGGCGGGCCCGGATCCAGCTGGTGCCCGGCGCGCCGGAGGCCGCGGGCAACGGGCACCCCCGGCTCGGGCTGACCCCGCGTGAACTGGAGATCCTGCGCCTGGTGACCGCGGGCAAGGCGAACCGGGAGATCGCCGACGAGCTGTTCATCTCGGCGAAGACGGCGAGCGTGCACGTGTCGAACATCCTCGGCAAGCTCGGCGTCGCGAACCGCGTGGAGGCCGCGGCCACGGCGAACCAGCTCGGCCTGTTCGACTGACTTAGGGCGGGCCTGGGTGCTCGCCGGCGAAATAGGGCTCGTGCCCCATGCGGGCCGCCCCGCCTTACCGCGAGTCTCGATCGCAGCGGGCCGGCACAGCGGCCCGGATCGGGAGGACGACACCATGGGCGTCAGGATCTTGGGGATCGCGGGCAGTCTGCGCGAAGGATCGTTCAACGGCAGGCTGCTCACCGCCGCCAGCTACGAGCTGCCGCGCGGGATGGAGCTGCGCCGCTGGGGTGGTCTGGGGCTGGTGCCGCCGTTCGACGAGGACGCCGAAGACGGCCCGGAACCGGGCGGGGTCGCCGAACTGCGGCGGGCCATCGCGGAAGCGTCCGGGCTGCTCATCGCGACGCCGGAGTACAACGGCTCGATCCCCGGCCAGCTGAAGAACGCGCTGGACTGGGCTTCGCGGCCGTACGGCGAAGGCGTGCTGACCGGCAAGCCGGTGGCGGTGGTGGGCGCGAGCAACGGCGTGCACGGCGCGGCGTGGGCGCAGGAGGAACTGCGGAAGGTGCTGAAGATCGCCGGGGCCGAGGTGCTGGACGGCACGCTGCCGGTCGCCCGGGTGGCGCGACAACTCGACGAAGACGACCGGCTGCTCGACCACGACCTACGGCGGACCATGCGCGCCCACCTACACAACCTACGAGACCAAATCCGCCTACGCGCCTACGCCTAACCCCTCACCCACTCCCACGCAGCCTCCCCATCCGCCCACCCACCTGACCGCGAACCTCACCCGCCCAGCCGCCCGAACGTGGAACTCGCCCGCAGGAGTGCAAAACTCGCCCGCCCGAACGTGGAACTCGGCCGCACCAACGTGGGACTCGCCTGCCCGAGTGTCGAACTCGGCTGCACCAATGTGGAACTCGCCCGCCCGAATGTGAAGTTCAGCTGCACCAACGTGGGACTCGGCTGCGGGAGTGTGGGACTCGGCCGGAGGGGGCTGGATGCGAGTTCCACGTTCAGGAAGCTGAGTTCCACGTTCAGGCAGGCGAGTTCCACGTTCAGGCACGCGAGTTCTGCGCTCCGGCACTCGAATTCCACACTCAGGCAAGCCGGGGTCAGGGGAGGTGGGTGGTCAGGGCTGGGCCCAGGTTGCCTCGTGGGGTGGCGGTGGCGCCGGACAGGCCTAGCCATTCGGCCATCTGCAGGAGTTCGGCAGCCAATTCGGGCAGGACCCGCGCGTGGTCCACATCGGGCTCGGCGAAGGCGCTTTGCACCCGCAGCACCCCGGCCCCCCGGTCGGCCTTCAGGTCGACCCGGGCCACCAGTTCGCCGTCCAGCAGGAACGGGAAGACGTAGTAGCCGTACTCCCGCTTCGGCTCCGGGACGTAGATTTCGATGCGGTAGCGGAACCCGAACATCCGCTCTGTCCGGGCGCGTTCCCAGATCAGCGGGTCGAAGGGGCACAGCAGCGCACGCCCGGTGATGGACCTCGGGGTGCGCGTGCCGGCGTGCCGGTACGCCTGGGCCTTCCAGCTCCGGACCCGCACCGGCTCCAGTTCACCCGCCTCCACCAGTTCGGCCACCGCCTGCCGCGTGACGTCCGGGCCCAGGCGGTAGTAGTCACGCAGGTCTGTCTCGGTGGCGATGCCCAGCGCGGTGGCCGACTTCCCGATCAGCCGCCGCGCCGCCTCCTCCTTGTCGACCGTGGTGGCCAGGATCTCCGGCGGGATCACCCGCTCGGTCAGGTCGTACAGCCGCTCGAAACTGCGCCGCGTGCCCGTCGACAGCTGCCCCATGCCGAAAAGCCACTCGCAGATCTGCTTGACCTCCGACCGGTCCCACCACGCGCCCTGCCGCCGGATCTGCCCCCCGGCCAGCTCGCGTTCGATGGCCCCGGCACCGATCGGGCCGTGCTCCTTGACCACCGCCAGCACGTCCTCGGCCAGCGTCGGCGAGCGTTCGAGCAGTTTCTCGTACCCCCGCCACCAGCCCATCCGCTTCGCCCCGGACCGCAGCAGGGGCCAGTCCTCCACCGGCACCAGGCTCGCCTCGTGCGCCCAGCTCTCCACCAGCAACCGCGGCCGCCGCGTGGAGTGCGTCCACGCTGCGTCGTCGACCAGCGAAGGGTCGTAGCCGCCGAGCCGCGCGAACAACGGCGCGTAGTGCGCCCGGACCGCCACGTTCACCGAGTCCAGCTGGAGCAGCTGCACCCGCGACAACACCCGCTGCAGATGCCGCCGCGTGGGCTCCCCGCCCGGCCGCGGATCCGCGAACCCCTGTGCGGCCAGCGCCGTGCGCCTGGCCACCGAATCACTCACCGTCTGCATGATGGCGCCATGGTGCCAGGACCCACCGACAATTCCGCCGCGGCCGGGCCGATAGGTTGCCCCCATGAGCCAGGCCCAGGTCCGCGCGGCCACCGTCAGCGACGTCGCCGAGATAACCCGGATCCAGCGGGAGACCTGGCGGCTCGCGTACGCGGAATTCCTCGGTGACCAGGCGCTGGCCGCGCTGGACGCGCCGGAGACCGAACAGCACTGGACCGCGGCCGTCGAGCACCCCGGCACCACCGTGCTCGTCGCCACCGAAGGCGGGTTCACCGTCGGCTACTGCGTCGCCGGGCAGGCGCCGCACGACGAGGTCGAGTCCGCGGCCGGTGAGCTGCCCGAGGACGCCGACAGCGTCGGCCTGATCGCCACGCTCCTGGTCGAGCCGCGCTGGGGCCGTCGCGGGCACGGCGGCCGCCTGATCGGCTACGCGGCCCGCGCCCTGCGCGAAGCCGGTGCCGAACGCGGGATCGCCTGGGTCGCCCAGTCCGACGCCGCTTCGCTCGGCTTCTACAAGCGACTGGGCTGGCACCCCGATGGCACCGTCCGCACCCTGGACACCGGCGAGAAGACCATCCGCGAGCTGCGCCTCACCGGTCCGCTGGACCTCGAGCTGACCTCCTGAACACCACCCAGCGCATCACGCTGTACATGAACACGCCCTCGCAGGCGCCCGCGATCAGCCGCGACAGGTGGTACTGCACGCCCAGCTCCACCAGCCCGCTGCCCACGCCGAGGATGAAGGCGACGTAGTTGATCGCCACCGCGACCGCGTACAGCACCGCCTGCTTGCCCACCGGCGCGTGCGACTGGAAGTTGAACGCCCGGTTCAGCACGAAGCTCAGCCCGAACGCCACCACGTAGGCCAGCGTGATCGCCGCCGGAACCGGAAGGCCCAGCTGTCCGTGCAAGAGGGTGAGCAGGAGCAGGTCCACGCCGAAGGTGAAGCCGTTGATCACGCAGAAGCCGAGGAACGTCGGCGGGACGAGCCGCGACAGGCCGAAGGGCAGGCGTTCGGTGACCGCCGCGCACAGGTCGCTGAACCGGTCGGCGGCGGTTTTCTCGGCGACGGCCACGACGCCACCCTGCCAGCGGCAGGTGTCCGGAATACGACGATCAGGTGATCTTCGGGATACGTGGACCCTGGTGCCAGCCCCAGTGCGTCCACGGTGAGCACTGCTACGTTGGATCGGGGATCCCACTGGAGGTTTGATGATCGGCTGGCTCTGCGTGACGCTCGGCGTCGCGTTCGGCTCGGCCATCGTGCCGCTGATCAGCGTCGAGGTCTTCGTCATCGGCCTGGCCAGCAGCGAACCCGGCGTGCACTGGCTGGCCATCGGCGCGGCGGTGGCGATCGGCCAGATCGCCGGCAAACTGCTCTACTACCTGGCCGCCAAGGGCTCGATCAAGCTGCCGAAGTTCCTGCACGACCGGCTGCACCGCGAACGCCCGATGACCCCGCGCCGCGCCCGCTGGGAGCTGCGCACCAAACGCGTGCGCGCCTGGCTGGAGGCCCTCCGCGAACGCTGCCACCGCCACCCCGCGTGGATGACCGGCACCTACGGCGTCAGCGCGGTGGTCGGCCTGCCGCCGTTCATGGCCACCACCGTGCTGGCCGGGCTGGTGCGGATGCCGATGTCGTTGTTCCTCGGTGCCGGGCTGGCCGGCCGGTTCGCCCGGTTCAGCCTGCTGGCCGCCTCGCCCGCGATGTTCGCGGGCTGGCTACACCTCTGAATCCTTGCTGTCGGCGGCTTCCAGTTCGACCGCCTTGCGCATGGTCTCGCGCGCCCGCCGCCGGTCACCGGCCATGTCGTAGGCGTGCGCCAGCCGGTACCAGTGCCGCCAGTTCTCCGGATCGGCGTCCAGTTCGGCTCGCCGCTCGTCGAACCACGCGTCGGCGGCGTCGCGGTCCACCCGGCCGGACGGGCGGCGCGGCAGATCCGAGACGTCCGGCAGCCCGCCTTCGCGGTCGAGCCGCCGCGCGAGCTGCTGGACGCGCACCCCGGACCGCCAGGTGGTCACCACGATCCAAATGCCGAGCACCGGCAGCAGGAGCACCCCGATGCCGAAGAGCACCGGCACCGTCTCGCCGGTCCGGAACAACGCGATCGCGCGCCCGGCGAGCAGCACCACGTAGAGCACCAGCGCCGCGGTCAGCAGCAGCGCGAAGTTGCGGGCCTTCACCGGCTACAGCTCCAGCACGTTCTCCAGGCCGACGGTCAGCCCGGGCCGTTTGGTGATCGACCGCACACCGAGCAGCACGCCCGGCATGAACGAGGAGCGGTCCATCGAGTCGTGGCGGATGGTGAGGGTCTCCCCCTCGGCGCCGAACATGATCTCCTCGTGCGCGACCAGTCCGGGCAGGCGCACCGAGTGCACGCGCACGTCGCCGACCAGCGCGCCGCGCGCGCCGTCCAGCTCGGTGGTGGTGGCGTCGGGGCCCGGCTCCAGACCGGCGTCCGCGCGGGCCTTCGCGATCAGGCGCGCGGTGTGCCCCGCGGTGCCCGAGGGCGCGTCGGCCTTGCGGTTGTGGTGAAGCTCGATGACCTCGGCCGAGGCGTAGAACCGCGCGGCCTGCTCGGCGAACCGCATCGCCAGCACCGCGCCGAGGGCGAAGTTCGGCGCGATCAGCACGCCCAGTTCCGGCTTGGTCGACAGCCAGCCGGACAGCGTGGCCAGCCGCTCCTCGGTCATCCCGGTGGTGCCGACGATCGCGTGCACGCCGTGCTCCACGGCGAACTCCAGGTTGCCCATCACCGAGTCCGGGTGGGTGAAGTCGATCAGCACGTCGGCGCCGTTGTCCACCACATCGAGCAGCCGGTCACCGGCGTCGATCGCGGCGACCAGCTCGAGGTCGGCCGCGCCCTCGACGGCGCCGACCGCCTGCGCGCCCATGCGCCCGCGCGCGCCCAGTACCGCCACCCGGATGCTCATGATGCGATCACCTCGTGCAGATCGTCGGGAAGGTCGTCGGCGTGAGCGTACGGCCCGACCACCGCGGCCGCGGACACCCCCACCGCCCGGCCCGGCGCCCTGAGCAGGGCTTTCGCCAGCGCGGCGGTGTCTTCGGCGGTGACCGCGTCGATCCGGTCGATGGTTTCGGTCACACCGAGGTACTCGCTGTAGTTCAGCTCACCCTTGCCGATGCGTGACATGCGTGAGGCCGAGTCCTCCAGGCCGAGCACCATCGCGCCACGCAGCTGACCCTTGGCCCTGGTCACCTCGGCTTCGGTGAGCCCGTCGCGGGCGACGTCGGCGAGCACCTCGCGGATCACGCCGGCCACCTCGCCCAGCTTCTCCGGCTGGCACCCGGCGTAGACGGCCAGGTGCCCGGTATCGGCGTAGCTCGCCACCGACGAGTACACCTGGTACGCCAGCCCGCGGCGTTCCCGGATCTCCTGGAACAGCCGTGAACTCATGCCGCCGCCGAGCGCGGCGTTGAGCACGGACAGGGTGAAGCGGCGCTCGTCGTGCCGGGTGAGCGCGCGCAGGCCGAGCATCACGTGGGCCTGCTCGGTGTCGTCGGTGTGCAGCGCCAGTTTCGGGGCCGCGGACAGCCGCGCCCGCCCCCTGCGCGGCGGCACCGGGGTGTCCGAACCGGACAGACGGTCGCGCAAAGCCTTGCGCACCAGGCGGAGCACCTGGGTGTGGTCGACGTTGCCTGCCACCGCCAGCACCATCCGCGGGAGCGTGTAGCGGCGCTTGTAGAACCCGCGCAGCGCGCTGGGCGACATACCGGCGATCGATGCCTCGGTGCCCAGCACCGGCCGCCCGAGCGGGTGGTCACCGAGGATCGCGCCGACGAAGGTCTCGTGCAGCAGGTCCTCGGCGTCGTCGTCGCGCATGGCGATCTCTTCGAGCACCACGCTGCGTTCGGTGTCCACATCGGAATCCGTGCAGAGCGCCTCGAACACCACGTCGGTCACCAGGTCCACGGCCAGCGGCAGGTCCTCGTCGAGCACCTGCGCGTAGTAGCAGGTGTGCTCCTTGGCGGTGAACGCGTTGAACTCCCCGCCGACCGCGTCGATCTCCTCGGCGATCTGCTTGGCGTCGCGGTTCGCGGTGCCCTTGAACAGCAGGTGTTCCAGGTAGTGCGCGGCCCCGGCGACCGGCAGCGGCTCGTCCCGCGAGCCGACGCCGACCCACAGCCCGACCGTGGCCGAGCGGGAGGCGGGCACGTGCTCGGTGATCACCCGGAGCCCGCCGGCCAGCACCGTGCGCTTGACCACCGCACCGTCGGGTGTGGAGTCGAGCAGCCGGGTCGTCCCGGCCGCCTGGGCATACCCCGGAGTCTTGGACGCCATCGAAAGTTTCTTCCTCCGAATGCCATGAGTGGGGCACTACTTGCGCCCTCCCGTCGCCCACCGCCACCCTCAACGGAGCTGCGCGCTGGTCTCGAAAGGGGCAAGCAATGCCCCACTCATAGCGTTTGAACTACCTACTACTGGGTGGCGTCGGCCTTTTCGGCCGGGGCGTCGGTGGCGGCCGGTGCGGCAGCCTCCTCTTCCTGCACCAGCACCAGGCTGATCTTGCCGCGGTTGTCGATGTCCGCGATCTCCACGCGCAGCTTGTCGCCGACGTTGACCACGTCCTCGACCTTGGCGATGCGCTTGCCGTTGCCCAGCTTGGAGATGTGCACCAGGCCGTCCTTGCCCGGCAGCAGCGAGACGAAGGCGCCGAAGGCGGCGGTCTTCACCACGGTGCCGAGGAAGCGCTCCCCGACCTTGGGCAGCTGCGGGTTGGCGATGGCGTTGATCTTGTCGATCGCCGCCTCCGCCGACGGGCCGTCGGCCGCGCCCACGTAGATCGTGCCGTCGTCCTCGATGGAGATGTCGGCGCCGGTCTCCTCGGTGATCGAGTTGATCATCTTGCCCTTCGGCCCGATGACCTCGCCGATCTTGTCGACCGGGATCTTCACGCTGGTCACGCGCGGGGCGTACGGGCTCATCTCGTCGGGGCCGTCGATCGCCTCGGCGATCACCTCGAGGATGGTCAGCCGCGCGTCCTTGGCCTGGTTCAGCGCACCGGCCAGCACCTCGGACGGGATGCCGTCGAGCTTGGTGTCCAGCTGCAGCGCGGTGACGATCTCCTTGGTGCCCGCCACCTTGAAGTCCATGTCACCGAAGGCGTCCTCGGCACCGAGGATGTCGGTCAACGCGACGTAACGGGTCTCCCCGTCGACCTCGTCGGAGACCAGGCCCATGGCGATGCCCGCGACCGGCGCCTTCAGCGGCACACCGGCGTTGAGCAGGCCCATGGTCGAGGCGCAGACCGAGCCCATCGAGGTGGAGCCGTTGGAGCCCAGCGCCTCGGAGACCTGGCGGATCGCGTAGGGGAACTCGTCCCGCTTCGGCAGCACCGGCACCAGCGCGCGCTCGGCGAGCGCGCCGTGGCCGATCTCGCGCCGCTTCGGCGAACCGACGCGGCCGGTCTCGCCGGTGGAGAACGGCGGGAAGTTGTAGTGGTGCAGGTACCGCTTGTGGGTCTCCGGCGACAGCGAGTCGATCTGCTGCTCCATGCGGAGCATGTTCAGCGTGGTGACACCCAGGATCTGGGTCTCGCCGCGCTCGAACAGCGCCGAGCCGTGCGCCCGCGGGATCACCGAGACCTCGGCGCCCAGCGATCGGATGTCGGTCAGGCCGCGGCCGTCGATGCGGACCTTGTCGCGCAGGATGCGCTGACGGATCAGCTGCTTGGTCAGCGACCGGAACGCGGCGCCGATCTCCTTCTCGCGGCCCTCGAAGGCCTCGCCCTCGCCGATGCCGACCTTGGCCAGCACGGCGGCCTTGACCTCGTCGGTGGCGTTGTCGCGGTCCTGCTTGCCGGCGATGGCCAGCGCCTTGGTCAGGTCCTCGGTGGCCGCCGCGGCGACCGCCTCGTAGGCGTCGGTCTCGTAGGCCAGGAACACCGGGAAGTCGGCGATCGGCTTGGCGGCCACCTTGGCCAGCTCCTGCTGGGCCTCGCAGAGCACGCGGATGAACGGCTTCGCGGCCTCCAGGCCCTCGGCCACGACCTGCTCGTTCGGCGCCTTGGCACCGGCGGCGACCAGCTCGAGCGTGTTCTCGGTGGCCTCGGCCTCGACCATCATGATCGCCACGTCGTCACCAACGATGCGCCCGGCGACCACCATGTTGAAGGTGGCCGTCTCCAGCTGCTTCCAGGTCGGGAAGGCGACCCACTGGTCCTCGACCAGCGCGACGCGGACGCCGCCGATCGGGCCCGAGAACGGCAGGCCGGAGATCTGCGTCGACGCCGAAGCGGCGTTGATCGCCAGCACGTCGTACGGGTCCTCGGGGTTGAGGCTCTGCACGGTGATGACGATCTGGATCTCGTTGCGCAGGCCGTCGGTGAACGACGGGCGCAGCGGCCGGTCGATCAGGCGGCAGGTCAGGATGGCGTCGGTGGAGGGACGGCCCTCGCGGCGGAAGAAGGCGCCCGGGATGCGGCCCGCGGCGTACATCCGCTCCTCGACGTCCACGGTCAGCGGGAAGAAGTCGAAGTGCTCCTTCGGGTGCTTCGACGCCGTGGTCGCCGACAGCAGCATGGTTTCGTCGTCCAGGTACGCGACGACGGAACCGGCGGCCTGGCGGGCCAGGCGGCCGGTCTCGAAGCGGACCGTGCGGGTGCCGAAGCGGCCGTTGTCGATCACGGCTTCGGTCTCGTGCACGGCGGTGCCGCTCACGTCGGTCATGTAATTGTTCTCCTCGTTCGTCTCGGGCTGGGCGATCTCCCACCCTGGGACCCCATCCGGGGGACGCTCGAGGAACGAGGCCGGTCTTCGATCGAAGTCCCCGGGATCGATGCCCGGGAACCACTACCGAGGACCGGCGGACATGCCCTCGCGCGCGTCGCTTGCGCCCTGTGTGTTGTCTATCAGAAACACGCCGTCACCGGCCGGATACGGTCCGGTCCGGGCCAGTCGTGTCCCTCCTGTTGTGGCGAGGGGGAGCGACCGAGCCGGTCACTCCCCCTCGTCAGCTCGCTATCGGCGGAGGCCGAGTCGCTGGATCAGCGACCGGTACCGCTCGATGTCCACCTTCGCCACGTAGTTGAGCAACCGGCGGCGGCGCCCGACCAGCAGCAGCAGGCCGCGGCGGGAGTGGTGGTCGTGCTTGTGCAGCTTCAGGTGTTCGGTGAGGCCGACGATCCGCTTGGTCAGCAGGGCCACCTGGGCCTCGGGGGATCCGGTGTCCGAGTCGTGCACGCCGTACTCGGAAAGGATCGACTTCTTTTCTTCGGTGGACAGCGCCACGCTGTGTTCTCCTTGGATCAGTGCCGTGCGGCCCGGACGAACCATCACGCCGGGTGAGCCGGTCTCGGCCGCCACGGACTGCAGCCGGACCCAACTGTCAAGGCTACCAGCCGGGCCGTCAGCCGCCCGAACCGCCGTCCAGCGCGAAGCGCGCCACCTGGGAATACGCCCCGGCCGTGCTCTTCATCAGCACCACCTCGGCCGCCGTCCACGCGGGACTGGTGTACCCGGTCAGGTGATCCACGAGCGCCCGCGCTTCGGCGGACCGCTCGGCGGGGAACCGCGCGAGGGTCAGGTGCGGGCGGTACGGCCGCTCGTCGAGTTCGGCTCCCGCCGCCTTCGCCAGGCCGGCGAGGTCCTCGCTTTCCACGCCCAGCCACAGCACCTTCGGGAAGGTGTCCGCCCTGGACAGTCGCAGGTGGACCGGAGGCCGCCCGGTGAGCCGGTCGCGCAGCCATTCCACGCGCTCGCTGATCGAGTCCTCACCGAAGAAGCCGAGCGTGATGTGCCAATTGGACACCGGTGACCAGCGGAAACCGTCGATCCGCCTGCCGTGCAGCGCGACCTCCGCCGAGCGGAGCACCACCGGCGGCGGCACCAGCGCGGAGAAGAGCAGCAAGTCAGGCGCCCTTCGACGCCTTGCGCAGCAGGTCCGCGATGGCCGGGAAGTCCTCGTCGAGCCGGTCGGCGGCCTCGGCCAGTTCGGCGTCCTCGGCGACCTCCCGCAGCGCGAGCAGCACCGAACTGTCCTCGGGCACCGCGCCGACCGGGAAGCTGTCGCGGCCGACCGTCGGGCGCGAGTCGCGTACGTCCTCCAGCGCGGCCCGCATCGCGGCCGGGTTGCCCGCGGCCACGTCCGGGCTGAGGACCTTGCGCTCCAGCATGATCATCCTGGCCAGCACCACCGGATTGCCGATCTTCGCCCGGCGCCCGCTCATCACCTGGCTCAGCATCGGCGCGCTGATCCCGAGCACCTCGGCGAGGAACGCCTGCGAGATGTCGAAGGCCACCACCAGCCTGCGGACCCGATCGCCCAACGGCTCCCCGTACCACTCGCGCTGCAGCGCGATGTTGCGCTGGACGATCTTGTGATCCTCCACGTCAGCCCTTCTCCCCTGTCCAACCTCACCCGGTGGTGCGCACATCATCGCAGGCCCGGACGCCCCCACGGTCCGGAAAAGCCGAGATTACCCGGCGAGGACCTCTCTGGTGCGGACCACGTCCGCCTCCATCTGCCGGATGAGCGGCTCGAGCGATTCGTAGCGGATCTGGTCGCGGAGCTTGACCACGAAGTCCAGTGCCACGTCGTGCCCGTAGAAGTCCTCCTCCACGTCGAGCACGTATGCCTCGACCGTGCGCTCGCGCCCGGAGAACGTCGGGTTCGTGCCCACCGAGACCGCGGCGCGCAGGCGCTTGCCCGGGTCGGTCGAGCGAGTGAACCAGCAGCTGTAGACGCCGTCGGCCGGAATCGCCGCGAAGCGCGGGGTGGACAGGTTGGCCGTCGGGAAGCCGAGGTCCTTGCCGCGGCCCGCGCCCCGGACCACGATGCCCTCGACCCGGTGCGGGCGGCCCAGTGCCTCGGCTGCGGCCTGCACGTCACCCGCGTCGATGCACGAGCGGACGTAGGTGGAGGAGAAGGTGATCTCGCTCTCCGGCGTGCTCCCGGGGTCCTCGACCGGGCCGAGCGCCTGCCCCTGCAGCTCGGCGCCCTGGGCGGCGAAGCCGAAGCGGCGGCCGAGCGTGCGCAGCAGCGCGACGTCACCGGCGGCCTTGTTGCCGAAGGTGAAGTTCTCGCCCACGATCACCGCGGCCACGTGCAACTGGTCGACCAGCACCTCGTGCACGAACTCGTGCGCGGTCAGCCGCGAGAGCTCCGGGGTGAACGGCAGCACGCAGAACACGTCCACGCCGAGTTCCTCGACCAGCTCAGCCTTGCGCCGCAGCGTGGTCAGCTGGGCGGGGTGGCTGCCCGGCCGGATCACCTCCGACGGGTGCGGGTCGAAGGTGAGCACCACACTCGGGAGGTCGCGCGAACGCGCCGCCTCCACCGTTCTCCTGATCAGGGCCTGGTGTCCACGGTGTACTCCGTCGAACACCCCGATGGTGATGACACACCGGCCCCAGCTGCCAGGAAGATCCGCCAAACCACGCCAACGCTGCACGGCCCCAACCCTATGCGGGGAGCAGGACAACCACCGCGCGGGCCACGGATCCCTCGTCCGCGGCGAGTGCGAGCGCGTGCCCGTCCGGGTCGAACACCCCGTAGGTGCCGCCGAGCCCCGCGGCCGGGATGCGCTGGCCGTGCCGCAGCGCCCGCGCGGTGGCGCCGTCGACGTTGCGGCGCGGGAACGCGGTGGCGACCGCCTTGTCCAGGTCGAACGACAGCTCCGGGCGGTCCTCGAGCACTTCGAGCGAGCGCGCGGCGGCGAGGGTGAACGGGCCGACCGTGGTGCGGCGCAACGCGGCGAGGTGCCCGCCGACGCCGAGCGCGGCGCCCAGGTCCCTGGCCAGCGCGCGGACGTAGGTGCCGGAGGAGCATTCGACCACCACGTCGAGTTCGATGCGCCCCGGTGAGCGCCGGGTGGCCAGCAGGTCGAACCGGTAGACGGTCACCGGGCGGGCGGCCAGTTCGACCTCCTCCCCCGCGCGCACCCGCGCGTAGGCCCGCTTTCCGTCCACTTTGACCGCGCTGACCGCGCTGGGCCGCTGCTGGATTTCCCCGGTGAGCACGGCGATCCCGGCCGCGATGGCGTCGTCGGGAACGGCCTCTACGGCGGCGGGGTCGGCGGTGGTGAGCTCCTCGCCCTCCGCGTCGTCGGTGGTCGTCGACGCGCCGAGCGCGATGGTGGCCAGGTAGGTCTTGCGGTCGAGCGCGAGGTGCCCGAGCAGTTTGGTGGCGCGTTCGATGCCGAGCACCAGCACCCCGGTGGCCATCGGGTCCAGGGTGCCGGCGTGGCCGACCTTGCGGGTGCCCATGATCCGGCGGGCACGGGCGACCACGTCGTGCGACGTCATGCCCGCGGGCTTGTCGACGATCAGGAGACCTGGGGGCGGGGCTGGGCGGCGCGGCTGTTGCTGGCGAGACACGCGCGAAACCCTATTTGGGCGCTACGCGGCGGCTGCGGCGGGCTGCCTCTCCGGCGCGTCCCAGCGGCGACGCCGCACCTGCACCGGGACCTGCTCACCACGGGCCTGCGCGGCGAACAGTTCCGCCCGCGCCCGCCGCCACCAGACCAGCGTGCGGAAACTGCCCACCAGCAGCACCGCCACGATGGACAGCAGCGCGATCCGGAAGTTGCCGCCGGTCAGTTCGAGCAGCACGCCGACGCTGAGCGCGGCGATCGTGGTGGCGACGAACCCGCCGACGTTGACCACCCCGGTCGCGGTGCCGACACGGCTGAGCGGGTTGTAGTCACGGGCCAGCGCGAACCCGATCATCGAGGCGGGCCCGCCGAGGGCGAAGAAGGCGAACGCCGGCGCCAGCACAGGTGCCGGGATCGAGCCCGGCCACGCCAGCAGCACCGCCCAGATGAGCACCGCCCCGGCGAGGAAGCCGACCACCAGCGGCATCCGGACCGCCGGGCGCCGCCCGATCAGGTTGCCCACCACCGGGCCGCCGATCATCGAGGTGAACACGAACACCGTCAGCATGGCGCTCGCGCCGGCCTGGCTCATGCCCTGGTCGACCAGGAACGGCACACCCCACAGCATCGACAGCACGTTGGCGCCGAACATGGTGGCGAAGTGCACCCAGAAACCGAGCCGGGTGCCGGGGGTGCGCCAGGCTTCGAGCACGCGCCCGGCGAGCACGCGGCGGCCGGGCGGCGCGACGGTGACCGGCGGGGTGCCCGCCGCGTTGTCCGGGTTGACTGGGTTGTCTTTGATCCGCCAGATGGCGACGACCGCGTACACCACGGTGACCAGCCCGGCGCCGAGGAAGGTGGGCGTCCAGCCGGGACCGGCGAGCAGGAAGGTCAGCGGCACGGTGGCCGCCAGGTTGCCGACGTAGCCGATGGCCGTGGTGAACGAGGTGACCACGGAGTACTGCCTGCCGGGGAAGTGCGCGGCGATCAGCCGGAGGACGCTGACGAAGGTGAGCGCGTCACCGAAGCCGAGCACGGCGCGGGCGAGCAGGCCCAGCGGGTAGGAGGTGGCCACGGCGAGCAGGACTTGGCCGAGGCCGAGGAACAGCAGGGCGAAGCTCAGCACCTTGCGCGGGCCGAAGCGGTCGACCAGCACGCCGGTGGGGATCTGCATGGCGGCGTAGACACCGACCTGGAGCACGGTGAACGTGCCGAGCGCGGCCGCGCCGACGCCGAAGCGCTCGGCGGCCTCCAGCCCGGCGACGCCGAACGAGGTGCGGTGGAACACGGCGAGCAGGTAGACCGCGGCGGCGGTCAGCCAGATGAACCACGACCGGCGGGTGGCACGTCCGGTGGTGGGGGCAGGCAAGGGGTCCTCCTGAGGCGGTGGGCGAACACGGGCACGAGGACGCCGCCGCTGCCGCCCCGTTCGTTGTATCGCCTAAGCAACGCCGAAACATACCCGTTACCGCGGTGGCCTTCGCCACACGCGGTTTTCACCCCGCGCGCACGGCCCCGACCACGGCCCAGTTGCCCGATCGCCAGCGCACCAGCACGGTGACGAGCCGGAACACCATGAACAACGAGAGCCCGGTCCAGATTCCGGCCAGTCCCCAGCCGAACGCCAGCGACAGCCAGATCAGCGGCAGGAACCCGGCCGCCGCGCTGAGCAGGGTGGCCGTGCGCAGGAACGCGGCGTCACCGGCACCGAGCAGCACCCCGTCGAGCGCGAACACCACCCCCGCGATCGGTTGCAGCGCCACGAAGAACCACCACGCGTTCGGGATCTCCGCGAGCACCCCGGCGTCCGAAGTGAACACCCTGGGCAGCACCTGCGACACCGCGGCGAACACCACGCACAACGCGCACCCGAAGACCAGGCCGTACCGGGTGATCTGCGCGGCGATCCCCCGCGCCTGCCGCTGTTGTCCCGCACCCAGCGCCGCGCCGACCAGGGACTGCGCCGCGATCGCCACCGAATCCAGTACCAGCGCCAGGAAAGTCCACAGTTGCAGGACCACCTGGTGCGCGCCGACCGCTTCGGTCGAGGTGCGCGCGGCGACCGCGGCCGCGGAGACGAAGCACACCTGGAACGCGAAACTGCGCAGCACCAGGTCCCGGCCCAGCACGAGTTGCGCCCGCATCACGCCGAACTCCGGCCTCAGCGGAACGCGCTCCTTGATCAGCGCGCGGATGAACAACGCCGCCGAGATGACCTGCGCCACCACGTTCGCCACGGCCGAGCCTTCGAGCCCCCACCCCGCGCCGTAGACCAGCACCGGGCACAGCACCGCGGAGATCCCGTTGCCCCCGAGCACGTACCAGAGGGGTCGCTTGACCTCCTGCACGCCGCGCATCCAGCCGTTGCCCGCCATCGTGATCAGGATCAGCGGCGCCCCGAACAACGCGATCCGCAGCCACGCCACCGCCTCGCCGGCGATCTCGGCGTCCCCGGCCAGCCCGCGCGCGACCGGCGCGGCGAGCAGTTGACCGGCCAGCACCAGCAGCAGCCCGACCCCGATGGCCACCCAGGTGGCCTGCACACCCTCGCGCACCGCCTCTTCGCGGCGGCCCGCGCCGTGCAGCCGGGCGGTGCGCGAGGTGGTCCCGTAGGACAGGAAGGTCAGCTGGGTGGACACCTGCGACAGCAGCACGCCACCGAGCGCGAGCCCGGCCAGCGGCAGCGCGCCGAGGTGGCCCACGACGGCGGTGTCGACCAGGACGTAGAGCGGTTCGGCGGCCAGCACGCCGAGTGCGGGGAGGGCCAATCCGAGCATCCGTTTGGCGGACACCCGGGCGGGGACGGAATCAGGCACTTGCTGAGCCTAACTATCCGTACCGGCAATCCCCCGTTCGCTCGCCCGGACCTAGCTCTGTCGGCGGTAGTAAACGCTCAGTTACCACCCATAAGCTCAAATGTGGCCGGGACCCGTCATGCGCAACCCCAGGGGAGGACACGTGGGCAACCCACGCGTGGTCGAAGTCGATTCGTCCGGCCTTCGCTGGATCAAGAGCTCCAGAAGCGACGAAAATGACCCCAACTGCGTGGAGCTCGCTTTCGACGGCCATGAAGTGCAGGTCCGCGACTCCAAGGACCGCCACGGTTCCCGGCTCCGCTTCTCGGCGGCGGGCTGGGCCGCCTTCCTCGCCGCCGTCCGCACCGGCGCCTGAATTCCCCAACGTCACCGAATGAGGTGACCATCGCGTCGCCCCGCGCTCGCGCGCGCTCTCCTAAGGTGGACTAGGCCACAAGAGCCATGCCAGCTGGCTAGCGGGAATTTGCCCAAGCGACACCCAACTTTCTGCGCTGAGCGCTTCGCTGGTAAGCATTGTGGCTGATACCATCTGCCATATAGCAGGTGGCCACCAACCACCAGGAGGACGGATAGATGACGAGGGCGGATTCCCCCGTAGGCCAGCTCAGAAGGCTGCGAGCTGTGCTGCGGCAGGAACGCGACAGCAAGGGGTACACCCAGCGCGACGTCGCGGAAGCTCTCGACTGGTCCCCGTCGAAGCTCATCCGGATCGAAAAGGGCACGGTCGGCATCTCGGTGACCGACCTGAAGGCCCTGCTGCTGCACTACGACATCACCGAACGCGAGCGGGTGGACCAGCTCGTCGACATGGTGAAGGCGGGTAAGAAGCCCGCTTGGTGGCACCAGTACCGCGACGTCTACCCCCAGCAGTTCATCAACTTCATCGGCCTGGAGTCCTCGGCCATCCGGATCAGGCAGTTCCAGGGCCTGATCGTGCCGGGCACGCTGCAGACGCCGGAGTACGCGGCCTCCATCATGCGGGCCTACGGCACCGTGGAAGCGAACGTCGAACGCGGCGTCGAGGTCCGGATGCGACGCCGGGAGGAGCTGATCCGCTCCGGCGGCCCCGAACTGTCCTTCATCATCGACGAGTCGGCGCTGCTGCGGCAGGTCGGCGACAGCGAAGTGATGGTGGGCCAGGTGCGGCAGCTGATGGAGCTGTCGGCGTACAAGCAGATGCACATCCAGGTGATGCCCTTCAGCGCCGGGCCCAGTTCCGCGATGGTCGGCTCGTTCATCGTGCTCGAACTGTCCGAGGAGCAGGACGACTACGCGATGATGCTGGAAACGCCGGACGGGGCCGTGCTCGTCGACGAGCCGAACGAGCAGACCGCGCGGTACTCGAAGTTCTTCACCGAACTACGTGACAAGGCGCTCTCCGAGGACGACACGCAGGTGTTCCTCGACGAGCTGCTCGGACGACTGGGAGAAGACGGATGAGCTGAGAAGAGGGGGCGGCTCCTGCTGGCACAGGGGCCGCCCCGGCGGAGAAGGACCACCACCCACGGCCAGCAGGCAGGAGTCGCACCGCGGTCTCTCACGGTACCGCCGTCGCCGTGCTCCCGGCCAGTCAAGTAATTCCGGTGTCGTAAGGGGATGGGCGTCGGGGGCGTCCGGAAGGAGACCGATCTTCATGCTGGGAATCGGCGAAAGCGCACCTTCACCAGGCAGGACGCGGTGAACACCCTGAACCCGGGGCCGCCGGTGACCCGGGTCATCTTCGCTGTCGACATCGAGGGGTCGACCAAGCAGAACAACACGAAGAAGGCCGGCCTGCGGGCGGCCATGTACGACATGGTCGAGCAGAGCCTGCGGCAGGCGGGCATCGCCGAGGACCACCACGAGCCCTGGATCGACCGGGGCGACAGCGTGCTGGTGCTGGTCCGCCCGGTGGACGAGGTCCCGCGCACGGTCTTCCTCTCCGGGGTGGTGCCGGTGCTCGAGGACCTGCTGCAGGCCCACGCCGCCGACCACGCCGACCAGCTCCTGCGGATGCGGGCCGTGCTGCACGCGGGCGAGGTGCACTTCGACCGCAACGGCTGCTTCGGCGAAGCGCTGGACATCGCCTTCCGCCTGCTCGACGCCCCGGTGCTGAAGGAACTGTTCCGCGGCACGGCGAACCCGCTGCTCCTGGCCGTGTCCGACGCCATCTACCAGGGCGTGGTCCGGCAGGGGTACGACGGCATCGACGCCGAATCCTTCACCTCGGCGCTCGAAGTCGAGGTCGGCGGCCAGCTGCACCGCGGCTGGGTGCGGGCCAAGGAACAGGGCGGCAGCGGGGACGGCACGGTGATCGACGTCAACCGCCGCCGCCTGTCCAGGGTGGGCGCGCTGGCCCGGCGGATGCAGTCGGCCTGATCCCAGGGTCGTCCCTGAGTTGTCCCGGAGATCGGACTGGATCGAGTGCACAGGAAACTGTGCACAGTTACCTTTGCACTCATGTCCAGTCCGCCCGAACCGGAGCAGGTCGACGACCCGGCCAAGCTCAAGGCCCTGACCCACCCGCGACGGCTGCGGATACTGAACGAACTCCGCCACGGCCCGGCCACCGCCACCCGGCTCGCCAGGGCGCTGGGCGAGAACAGCGGCGCCACCAGCTACCACCTGCGGCAACTGGCCGAACACGGTTACGTCGAGGAGATCGAGGGGCCCGCGCGCGGGCGGGAACGCTGGTGGCGGATCCGCCCGCACGACCTGCGCTTCCCGCCGCGCAGCGAGCAGAGCCCCGCCCTGCGGGCCCAGGTCGACGAATTCGGCCGCCAGAAGTTCCAGGCGGACCTCGACCTGTTCGCGCGGTTCCAGCAGCAGCGCGAATCGATGGGTGACTGGGGCGACGTGCTGCCGTTCAGCCGCGGCACCCTCCACCTCACGCGCGACGAAGCCGGGCGCTTCTTCGAGGACTACCTCGCCCTCCTGCGCCGGTACTGGCGCTCCGCCGAGGAAATCCCGCCGGAAGCCAGGGCACTGGCGGTGCGCTTCGTCGCCTTCCCGATCCCGGAAACGGAGGAACCCGTGGAGTAGTCACCAGAATCCCCTGCCTCGGGCGGCCACCCGCGGCAACGGGATCTCCTTTCACCGAAATCGATGTGCACGAACCTCAGGGAAGGACCGCGGCCTCATGCTGCGCACCAGACGAACGGCGATCCTGCTCGCCGTATTCGGCTTCTTGTTCTCACTCGTCTCCATTCCCGCCCAAGCGGCCCCGGCCGCCCAGAACGAGGAAATCTCGTTTCCCAGCGGCGGCAAAACCCTCCACGGCTCCCTGGTCGGCCCGCCACCCGATGGCATCCGGCGCCCGGCGGTCGTCCTCGTCCACGGTTCCGGCCGGGTGACCAGGGAGAAGGTCCGCAAGGAGGCGGAGGCTTTCGCCGCGCAGGGCCTGGTCGCGCTGATCTACGACAAGGACCTGACCACGTACTCCACGGTCAGCCGGGACTTCTCCGCCCTGGCCGACGACGCGGCGGCGGCGCTGACCTACCTGCGCACCCGCCCGGAAGCCGACCCCGCCCGGACCGGGTTGTGGGGGCTCAGTGAAGGCGGGTGGGTGGCGCCACTGGCGGCCACGCGCAGCGACGCCGCCTTCCTGGTGGTGGTCGGCGCGAACGGGGTCACTCCGGTGCGCGCCCAGTCGTGGAGCTACCGCCAGTGGTTGCGCCACCAGGGCGTGACGTCCGGCCCGGTGTTGCGCATGGTCTCGGTCAGCGGGACCCGGATCGCGAGTGAAGCGGGCATGTTCCCCGAGGCCGACTACGATCCGGTGCCCTCGCTGGAGAAGTTGCGCATGCCGGTGCTCGGCATCTGGGGTGGCAAGGACAAACAGAGCCCGCCGGGGGAAGCGGCCGTGATCTACGCCCGCGCGCTGGCCGCGAACCCCAGCTACACCATGCGCGTCTTCCCCGAAGCACACCATTCGCTGATCCGGACCACGAGTGGGTTCGACCGGCTCGACGCCCTCGAACCCGGTTACCCCGAGCTGGTCGGGTCCTGGGTGCACGGCCTGGCCGCGGGCGCACCGCCGTCCACTTCGGACACGGCGCCCGCGCAGGACGGCCCGGCCTCGGCGCTGACCCCGCTCGCCTGGTGGGAATCGCTGTGGGTGCAGGGGATCGCGTTGCTCGCGCTGGTCGTGTTGTTCGCGGCGTACCCGCTGACCGCCCTCGTGCGACGCCGTCGTGAAGGGCTGGTCTCCGCTCGCTGGGCTTCGGCGACCGGACTGCTGACGGTCACCGGTCTCCTCGGCTTCCTGGCGCTGGTCGTGATGAGCAACGGGCAGGACGTCGGCCCGGTGGTGCTGGGCAGGCCGCTGGTCTGGCTGCTCACCCAGCTGCTGGCGGTCGGCGCGCTGGTTTCGGCGGTGTTCACCGCGGTGGCCTGGCGCCGGTCGGAAGCGGGCCGGGTCCGGCTCGGCATGCTGCTCGGCGGCGCGGTCCTGCTGGTCCCGTGGGGTCTCTACTGGGGCCTGCTGCTGCCGTGAACCCCGGCCTGGGCCGCCGAGCGGCCACTCGGCGGCCCAGGAAAGCGGAGTATTCGATGTGCACGAACCTCCGCCGCACATCCTAAAGCAGGGGGGCGGTCTCCAGCGCGGTGCGCAACTGCTCGAGCACCTGGTCGGCGCTGCCGGTGAGCGTGCAGCCCGCCGCCAGCCGGTGCCCGCCACCGCCGAGGGAGACCGCCACCGCGGAGACGTCCAGCCTGCCCGCCGAGCGCAGCGACACCGTCCACTCCAGACTCGAACCGGGCACCTCCTTGAGCACGATCGCCACACCGGCCTCCCCGACCGTGCGCACCACGTCGATCACGCCTTCGACCTCTTCGTACCGCACGGTCGCCGCCAGATCGGCGGTGACCGCGGTGTGCACCAGGCCGAGGCCCTGCGCGGCGTGCGGCTCGAACCGCGCGGCCGAGAGCGCCGTGCCGAGCATGGCCAGCGCCGCGAACGGCCGCTCGTCGACCACTTCCCTGGTCAGCACGGCGGGGTCCACCCCGGCTTCGAGCAGCCGGACCGCCATCCGGTGGGTGCCCGGCTTGGCCAGGCGGAACATCGCGGTGTCGGTGACCAGCCCGGCGTACAGGCAGCTCGCGGTCACCGCGTCCAGCTCCTCCCCCAGCGCGTCGAGCACCTGGAGCACCAGCACCACGGTGGCCTCGGCCTGGGCGTCGATCACGTTGAGCGTGCCGAAGCCGGGGTTGGAGGCGTGGTGGTCGATCACCAGCACCTCACCGCCGGCGTCGCGGGTGGCCGCCACCCGGCCCGCCAGCGCCCCCAGCCGGCCCGCGCTGGCCGCGTCCACGGTGACCAGCAGCGGCTCGGCCGCGGGCAGCCGGTCCTCGGGCACGTACAGGCCGTCCGGGTCGAGCGAGCGCAGGCTGTCCGGCAACGCGGACCCGCCGGAGTAGGACACGCGCACGGTGGCACCGCGGCGGTGCAGCACCCGGCCGAGGGCCAGCGCGCTGCCGAGCGTGTCGGCGTCGGGGCGGACATGGGACAGGATGGTCACGTCGGCGGCATCCCGGAGCAGGGCCGCGGCGCGATCGACGTCGAGCTGCGAGGTGGTCACCCCCGCAAGCTACGCTGTCGCGGATGTCCCAGTACGCGATCCTGGTGTATCCCTCGGCCAACCGGGTCTACACCGATTCCTCCCCGAAGCTGCTCCGCGCCGAGCTGGCCGTGTTCGACGCGGCCGCGCTGTCCGCCGGGATCACCGAGATCTCCGAGGCCGAGATCGGCGGCGTCGACTACGTCACCTTCGCCACCGAAGCGCCGCTGGGCGAGGCGGATCTGGCCTGCCTGTCGAACCTTTCGGCGCTGTACGCGTTGTTCGAGGTGACCGGTGACCTGCTGCGCCCGCTGGCGGTGCGGCGCGCGGACCGGTTCGACTCGGACCTGCTGACCATCCAGAAGTACCCCGGCAAGACCAACGAGTTGTTCACCAAGCTCCTGCTCAACGTCACCCTGCTGACCGCGGGCCGCGGGTTCACCGAGCCGCTGGAACTGCTGGACCCGTTGTGCGGCCGGGGAACCACGCTCAACCAAGCGATGATGTACGGCTTCCACGGCACCGGGTTCGACGTGGACGGCAAGGACTTCGACGCCTACGAGCTGTTCGTCAAGACCTGGCTGCGGAACAAGCGGATCAAGCACACCGCCGACTCGGGTGCGTTGCGGCGCAACAAGGTCCGGCTCGGGCGGCGGCTGGAGATCGAGTACGGGCTGACCAAGGAGCAGTACAAGGCTGGCGACACCCGGCGGCTGACCGTCTACAACTGCGACACGCTCACCACCGACGAGTTGCTGCGCGCGAACTCCGTGGACCTGATCGTCACCGACGCGCCCTACGGCGTCCAGCACGGCAGCCACCGCGAGACCACGCTTTCCCGCAGCCCCAGCGATCTGCTCGCCGCCGCGGTTCCGGTGTGGACCCGGGTGCTGCGGCCCGGCGGCGCGCTCGGCATCTCGTGGAACACCTACGTGACCAAACGCGAGGAACTCGCCGCGATCCTGACCCGCGCGGGCCTCGAAGTCCGCGACGACGGCCCGTTCGTGGAGTTCGAGCACCGGGTGGACCAGTCGATCGTGCGCGACCTGATCGTCGCGCGGAAACCCTAGACGCTCCCCTGGCAGGCGGAGTTCTGCGGCAAGCTGCGGGAGGTGGTCCACGCGACCATCACCGGCGCCGAGTGACAACTGCGGTCCGGGCCTTCTCCCACTTGGCTGCTCGAGGCTCTGAACGTGGAACTCGGCCGTCCGAGTGTGGGGTTCGGCTGCCTGAATGTGGAACTCGGCTGCCTGAGTGTGGGGTTCGGGCGTTCGAGTGCGGGGTTCATTGCTGGAGGTGGTCGCCTAGGAAGCGGAGCACGTCGGGCAGGATCTTTTTCCAGTACTGGTCCGTGTGCCCGCCCGGCGCGAGCCGTGACAGCTGGGGCCGGGCCGCCTGGATGTAGCGCCGGGCGGCACCGGCGAACGGGTCCTGCGTGCCGCACCAGACGCCGATCGGGACCGGCGCGGTGTCGTCGGCGTGCAGCAGCGGCTCGTGCGACTCCCACTGCGCGCGGTCCCGGAACACCTTGCGCGAGCGCGCGTCACCCCAGCCGACGAACAGCGCCGGGCTGATCGCCGCGGTGGCACGCAGGTCGCGGTGGTCGCGGGTGTAGCGCAGCGCGCCGAAGGCACCCATCGAGATGCCCATGGCCGCCGACGGCACGCCGCCGGTGCGCGTGCCGAGACCACGGCGGCCGAGCCAGCCGGGCAGTTCCTCGGTCAGCATCCGCTGCGGGTCGTCGGCCGGGTCGACGGCGACCCAGTAGTTCGCGCCGTCCACGGCGGCCACGGTGAACGGTGGCATACCCGCCCGCACCGCCTCGGTCAGCATCGACGGCAGCCCGAGGTCCACGAAGGTCCGGGCACTGGAACCGCGGCCGTGCAACGCGAGGCAGACCGGCAGGTCCGCGGCGGGCACGCCTTCCGGGGTGATCAGCACCAGGTCCAGTTCGGCCCCGCGCGCCGCGGACCACACGCGTTCGACGGTGACCGGATCGGCCGGTGTCGGTGGCGCGGGCACCACGGGCGAGACCGACTCCGCCACGGGCTCAGCCGGTTCGGACGGCGCGCACGCCGACGCCGCGAGGGCGCCGCCGCCCAGCAGCAGCGCCCGTCGCGAGAAGCCCTTGCCGGACAAGGAAGATCAGGCGGACTCGTCGTCGTCCACCCGCGGCGCGCGGTACGGGTCCGCTTCACCGGCGGGCTGCGCCCCGGTCGCCCGGCGGGCCACCTCGGCGTCGGCTTCCCTGGCCTTGGCCAGCAGATCCTCGATCCGCTGCGCCTCCTCCGGGATATTGTCGGTGACGAAGGTCAGCGTCGGGGTGTACCGGACACCGGTCCCCTGCCCCACCTTCGACCGCAGCACCCCGCGGGCCGACTCCAGCGCCGCCGCCGCACTCGCCAGGTCCGGCGGGGCGTCGAGCTTCTCGCCGAGCACGGTGTAGTACACCGTCGCGTCGTGCAGGTCCGCGGTGATCTTGGTGTCCGTGATCGTCACGGTCGCCAGCCGCGGGTCCTTGATCTCGTGCTCGATGGCGGAGGCCACGATCTGGGTAATCCGCTTGGCGAGCTTGCGCGCGCGTGCCGGATCGGCCACGACGCACACCCCTTTCTCCGAAGTCTTTTCTCAGTCGTCGGGCCCGACCAACCGGCGCCGCACGGAGAGCAGTTCCAGCTCCGGGCGGCCGGCGACCAGGCGTTCACAGGCATCGAGGACGTCTCGCACGTGCTCGGTGTCGGCGGCCACGACGGCCACCCCGATCAGCGCACGGCGGTGCAGGTCGAGGTGCCCGGCCTCGGCGACCGACACCTCGAACCGCTTGCGCACGTCCGCGATCAGCGGGCGCACCACCGAGCGCTTCTGCTTGAGCGAGTGCACGTCCCCGAGCAGCAGGTCGAACTCGAGCGCACCTACGTACATCAACCCTCCAGGACGCGCACCGGCCGGGGACCACGAACCCGTCCCCGGCCGGTGCCGCACCTCAGGCGCGAGGCTTCTCGCGCTGCTCGTAGGTCTCGATGACGTCCTCGACCTTGATGTCGCTGTACGACCCGAGGGTCAGACCGCACTCGTAGCCGTCCCTGACCTCGACCACGTCGTCCTTGAACCGCTTCAGCGAGCTGATCGGCAGGTTCTCGGCGACCACGACGTTGTCGCGGATGAGACGCGCCCGCGCGTTGCGGCGCAGCTCCCCGGAGGTGACCAGGCAACCGGCGATGGTACCGATCTTCGAGGACTTGAAGACCTCGCGGACCTCCGCCTTGCCCAGCTCGACCTCTTCGTACTCCGGCTTGAGCATGCCCTTGAGGGCCTGCTCGATCTCGTCGATCGCCTGGTAGATCACCGTGTAGTAGCGGACGTCCACGCCTTCACGCGTGGCCCGCTCGGTGGCCTTGCCCTGCGCACGGACGTTGAAGCCCAGCACGATGGCGTCCGAAGCGGTCGCCAGGTCGATGTCGCTCTCGGTGACGCCACCGACGCCGCGGTGCACCACGTTGAGGTCGACGTCCTCACCCACGTCCAGCTGCAGCAAGGACGCTTCGAGTGCCTCGACGGTACCCGAGTTGTCACCCTTGATGATCAGGTTGAGGGTGTTGGTCTCCTTCAGCGCGGAGTCCAGGTCCTCCAGGCTGACGCGCTTCCGCTTCGCCGCGTTCTGGGCGTTGCGGATGCGGGCCTGGCGCCGCTCGGCGATCTGCCGCGCGACCCGGTCCTCGTCCACCACCAGGAAGGTGTCACCGGCACCGGGCACCGAGGTGAACCCGATGACCTGCACCGGACGCGAGGGCGTCGCCTCGGTGACGTCCACGTTGTGCTCGTCGACCATGCGGCGGACGCGGCCGTAGGCGTCGCCGGCGACCACCGAGTCGCCGACCCGCAGCGTGCCGCGCTGCACCAGCACCGTGGCCACCGGACCGCGACCGCGGTCCAGGTGCGCCTCGATCGCCACGCCCTGCGCCTCCATGTCCGGGTTGGCCCGGAGGTCCAGAGCGGCGTCCGCGGTGAGCAGGATCGCCTCGAGCAGCCCATCGATGTTGATGTTCTGCCGCGCGGAGATCTCGACGAACATGGTGTCGCCGCCGTACTCCTCGGCCACCAGGTTGTACTCGGTGAGCTGCTGCCGGATCTTGTCCGGGTTCGAGCCCTCCTTGTCGATCTTGTTGATCGCGACCACGATCGGCGCCTTGGCGGCCTGCGCGTGGTTGATCGCCTCGACCGTCTGCGGCATCACGCCGTCATCGGCGGCGACCACGATCACCGCGATGTCGGTGGAGTTCGCCCCGCGGGCACGCATGGCGGTGAACGCCTCGTGACCGGGGGTGTCGATGAAGGTGATCAGCCGCGGCGTGCCCTCGAGCTCGGTCTCGATCTGGTAGGCGCCGATGTGCTGGGTGATGCCACCGGCTTCACTCTCGCGCACCTTCGTCTTCCGGATCGTGTCCAGCAGGCGGGTCTTACCGTGGTCGACGTGACCCATGATGGTCACCACCGGCGGCCTGATCTGCAGGTCCTCCTCATCACCGGCGTCATCGCCGTAGGTGATGTCGAAGGTCTCCAGCAGCTCGCGGTCCTCCTCCTCGGGGCTGACCACCTGGACGACGTAGTTCATCTCGGAGCCGAGCAGCTCGAGCACGTCCTCCGACACCGACTGCGTGGCGGTGACCATCTCACCGAGGTGGAACAGCACCTGCACCAGCGAAGCCGGGTTCGCGTCGATCTTGTCCGCGAAGTCGGTCAGCGAAGCACCGCGGGGCAGCCGGATCGTCTCACCGGAGCCCTTGGGCAGACGGACACCGCCGACGCTGGGCGCCTGCATGTTGTCCATGTACTCCTGGCGCTTCTGCCGCTTCGACTTGCGGCCCTTGCGCGAGGGACCACCGGGACGGCCGAAGGCGCCGGCCGTGCCACCGCGGCCGCCGGGGCCACCACGGCCACCGCCGCCACCGCGGAAACCGCCGCCACCGGCCGGGGCACCGCCGCCGGGGCGGAAGCCACCGCCGCCGCCACCGGGACCGCCGCCACCGGGACGGAAACCGCCGCCACCGCCGCCGGGACCACCACGAGCGCCGCCACCGGGGCCGCCACGGGCACCGCCGCCGGGGCCACCACGGGCGCCCCCACCGGGACCACCGCGGCCAGCGCCGGGAGCGGGACGCTGAGTACGGCCCGGCATCATGCCGGGGTTCGGCCGCGGGGGCATGTTGCCCGGGTTCGGCCGGTTGCCCGCTGGACGGTCACCGGCGGGACGATCCCCACCGGGACGCGGCGGGCGATCGCCACCGGGGCGCGGCGGCCGGTCGCCACCGGCCTGTCCGCCACCGGGACGCGGACCCGACGGACGCTGCGCGGGCGCACCCGAGCCGACACCGAACGGGTTGTTGCCGACCCGCGGCGAGCGCGGACCGGGCTTCGGGCCACCGGGCTTGGGGCCCTGCGGCTTCGGCGGCACCACACCGGGAGAAGCCGCGGCGGGCGTCTCCTGCTTGGGGGCCTCCGGCTGGGCCTGCTCCACGGGAGCGGCCTTCGCCGCCGCCGGGGCCTGCTGCTCCGGCTTCGGGGCCTCCGGCTGCTGCGGCGCGGGGGGCTGCTGACGCGGGCCCGGACGCGGACCGGGGCCGGGCCGCGAACCGGGGGTGGCCGGGCGAGCCTGCTGCTGCTGCGCGGCCGGACGCTCCTGGGCGGGAGCCTGCGGCGCGGGCGTGGCGGGCTTGGGGGCCATCTTGGCCGGGCTCGGGCCGGGCTTCGCCCCGTTGGACGGGCCGGGCATCGGCTTCTTGCCGCTCTTGGCGGCGTCCTTCTTCTCGTAGGCGTCACGGACGCGGCGGGCCACGGGGGCCTCCACCGTCGACGACGCCGACTTCACGAACTCGCCCTGCTCCTTGAGCTTGGCGAGTACTTCCTTGCTGGTAACCCCGAGCTCCTTGGCGAGCTCGTGTACGCGGGCCTTGCCTGGCACAGCACTCCTGTTCTGGGGAGGCCGGCGGCAAGACCGCAGACCTCGTCCTATTGTCGCGCGTTCATGGCTTCAGCTTCACGGCTGACTCATGACGGGTCGACCTGCTTCCTTGAATCCACGCGGCACGGGGACGTCCCGCGCCGTTCCGGACAGCGGACTCCACTGGAGCCCGTCACCCGGTTGCACCTGAGGTGAACCGCCGCAACTGCGCCGCGTCGAGCGGACCGGGCACTCGCAACGCCCGGGGGAACGCCCGCCGCCGCTCGGCCTTGGCCAGGCACTGCGCGACCGGGTGCACCCAAGCACCCCGTCCCGGCAACCGCCGACGTTCGTCGGCGACCAGCCTGCCCTCGACCGCTACCACTCGCAGCAGCTCACCGTACGAAACCCGCTCCCGGCAACCGACACAGGTACGCACCGGGTCTCCCCGGTGCTCGAGCGCGATTTCCGGTTCCGAGCTTCGAACCACTCCCAAGTCTAGCCCCTGGCTCTTCAGTCGGCGGAACCGGTTGTGGCCGGACGCGGAGTCGAGTCCTGATCGAGTCCTGTCCGAGCTTCTCCGGACCCCGTTTCCGGGGCCGCCGGAACCTCTTCGGCAACCTCTTCGACGGGCTCCTCGGCGGAGTCGCTCCGGATGTCGATCCGCCACCCGGTCAGCCGCGCGGCGAGGCGGGCGTTCTGCCCCTCCTTGCCGATGGCCAGCGACAACTGGAAGTCCGGGACCACCACGCGGGCGGTCTTGGCGCGTTCGTCGACCACCCGTACGGAGACAACCTTCGCGGGCGAGAGCGCATTCCCGACGAAGCGAGCGGGGTCCTCGGAGTAGTCGATGATGTCGATCTTCTCGCCGGCCAGCTCGCTCATGACATTGCGCACACGGGCGCCGACCGGGCCGATGCAGGCGCCCTTGGCGTTGACCCCGGACACCGTGGACCGCACCGCGATCTTGGAACGGTGACCTGCCTCACGCGCCACCGCCGCGATCTCGACCGTGCCGTCGGCGATCTCCGGCACCTCGAGCGCGAAGAGCTTGCGCACCAGGTTCGGGTGCGTGCGCGAGAGCGTGATCTGCGGGCCGCGCGCGCTGCGCGAGACCCCGACGACGTAGGCCTTGAGGCGGCTGCCGTGCTGGTAGGACTCCCCCGGCACCTGCTCGGCCGAGGGCAGCACGCCCTCGGTGCCGCCGATCTGCACCACGACCATGCCCCTGGCGTTGGCCCGCGCGTCGCGCTGGATCACCCCGGCGACGATCTCGCCCTCCTTGGTGGAGAACTCGCCGAAGGTCTTCTCGTGCTCGGCGTCGCGCAGCCGCTGCAGGATGACCTGCCGGGCGGTGGTCGCGGCGATCCGGCCGAAGCCCTCCGGGGTGTCGTCCCACTCCTCGTCGACCTGACCGCTGTCGTCGAGGGTGTGCGCGAGCACGCGCACGTGCCCGGACTTCCGGTCGATGTCGATCCTGGCGTGCGGCTGGTGCCCTTCGGTGTGCTTGTAGGCGGTCAGCAACGCGGTTTCGATGGCTTCCATCACGGTCTCGAAGGGGATGTCCTTGTCCCGCTCGATCGCACGCAGTGCCGCGATGTCGACGTTCACTTCGACTCCTCCCTCGGGTCGCTCTCGAGCAGCCGCAGCTCCTCGGCCGGCGGTTGCCGGAACTCGATTTCGATCACCGCTTTGGCGACCTCGCTGTAACGGACGGTGCGCAGTTCGCCGTCGACCAGCATCCGCGCGCTTTCTTCGTCGCACGGCCCGACGCGGCCGGCGTAGGCGGCCCCCTCGACCGGGGTGACCCGGACCAGGCGGTACCGCGCGCGGCGCCAGTGCCGCGGCTTGCTCAGCGGGCGGTCGACACCCGGTGAGGTGACTTCCAGCGTGTACGCCCCGGCCAGGATGTGCTCCTGCTCGTCCAGCACGGCCGAGACCGTCCGGCTGAGTTCGGCCACCTCATCCAACCCCACGCCGTCCTCGCCGTCGACGACGACCTTGACCAGCTTGCGCCGGCCCGCCTGCTGCACCTCGAGGGCATCGAGCTCGAAACCCGCGCCCGAAACGGCTTCGGCCACGATCGGCTCGAGCCGCTCGGCGAGTTCTCCTGCCACCTTGGCGCTCTCCTGTTCGGCTGTTCGGCTCAGTGATGGTCCAGCTTATCCGGTACGCCGTCAGGCACGCATGAGCGCGGTCGGCATCGGCTTGCTGGCAGGATGGGGCGTCGTGAGATCAAGACCGACACCGCTGAGCCGACGGCGCTTCCTGCGGGCGAGCACGCTCATGGGCAGCGCCGCCGTGATCCTGCCGCTGGCCGCCGCGTGCGGCGACGGCTACGAAACCGCCCCGGACGAGCTGGCGCCGCTGCTGGAGCAGGCGCGTGCCGACGCCACCGCGGCGACCGCGCTGGCCGGTGGCGGCGGGGCGGCCGCCGAACTGGCCAAGCAGGTCGCCGCCGTGCGCACCGCGCAGGCCGACGCGCTGCAGTCCGAGGTGGACCGGCTCAACCGGCCCAAGGCCGCGAGCACGGCCGACACCGCGCCGGTGACGGCGATCGGCGGGCTGAAGACGCGGCTGGAGCAGGCGCGCAAGCAGGCCGCGGACCTGGTGCCGACGCTGCCGCGCCACCGCGCCGGGCTGGCCGGGGCGGTCGCCGCCGGGTGCGCCTCGGTGCAGCAGCTGTCGCCGGAACTGGGCGCCGGCGCCGCCGACGACGAGGTCGAGCCCGACACGCAGACCGGTCAGCTCACCCCGGAGGCGGTCGAGTCGCTGCAGGGCGCGCTGGCCGCCGAGCACGCGGCGGTGTGGGTCTACAGCCTGGTGACCGCGTTCCTGCCGAACGACTTCCGCAGCGGCACCGAGAACGGGGCGCTCGCCCACCGGGACCGGCGCGACGCCTGCGAGCGCCTGCTGACCGCGGCGGGCGCGGACCCGGTCACCACCGAACCGGCGTACCTGCCGCCGAAGCCGGTGACCGACTCGAAGTCGGCGATGGCGCTGGTGGCCACCGCCGAAACGGACGCGGCCGCCGCCTGGCGCGGGGTGCTCGAACGCACCGACGACGCGGCGTTGCGCACGATCGCCTTGCGCGCGCTGGTCGGCTCGGCCACCCGGGGCACGGCCTGGCGCAAGGAAGCGGGCGAGCAGCCACCCGCGGTGGCCCTGCCGGGTACCTGAGCGGCTCAGGTACCGGGGCGCAGCGCCTCGGACAGCCGCAGCGCGTCGGTGGTGACGCGCTTGAGCAGCGGGTCGTCCTTGTGCTTGTCGTAGAAGTCGCCCTCGACGATGGTCACGTCGGCGCCGCTGGCCTTCGACTCGTAGTTGCCCTTGGCCACCTCGGGCGCCTTGGGCAGCTTGGCCGTGCCGTCGCGGACCAGGTCGTTGATGTTGCCGGTGTCGTCGGTGTCGGTGACCGCCTTGAGCTGCGCGGCCAGTTCGGGGTCCGGCATGGTGACGAGCACCACCGAGACCAGCGCCCGCGCGCCTTCCCCGGCGTTGGTCACGTACAACGCGCGCACCACCCGCTGGCAGGGGTGCGCGGCGAACCAGCGCTCGATCTCGCCGTAGGCGTTGCCCGCGCAGTCCGTGCTGGTCACCGGGCCGGCCACGCGCTCGTACTTGAACTCGCCGGAGACCAGCGGATCCGGCTGGGCCTGCACCTCGGGCTCGGCCTCGTACCGGATCAGCCACCAGACCAGGCTGGACACCACGGCCACGAGCACCAGGCCGACGCCCTTGAACAGCGGGTTGCCGAACAGGGCACGCGTCGTGGACGGGGGCGGCGGGGCAGCGGGCCCCTGTCCCACGCGGGGCAGCGGCGCGGTGTCGCCCGCGGCGTCACCGCCGGGGTAGGAGAAGTTGGCACCAACCACGAGGTGTCACGGTAACCGACTACGCCCTGGGGTGGTCACTCGAACGGGCCTCTTCCCCGCGCAAGGCGGTCAACACCAGGTCACAGTCCTCGGAAGAGTTGTAGAGGTGGAAGCCGAGCCGGGTCCGCCCGGCGCGCTTGCTGCAGACCACCCCGGCTTCGGCGAGCCGGGCGGGCGCGTCCGGCTGCGGCAGGGAGATGATCGCGCTGCCCTGCTCCGGCAGCCCGAGCCCGGTCAGCACCGAATCGGCCAACTTCACGCAGTGTGCCCGGACCTGTGCCAGATCGAGTGAGGCCAGGTACGGCAGCGTGATCGCGGCACCGACGTGTGAGAGCCAGGTCGGCGACAGGTCGAACGAGCGCGGGCCGTCGGCCAGCCGCATCGGCAGCCCGTAGACGGTGTCCCACGGGTTCTCGCCCGCGTACCAGTTCGCGCCGACCGGCACCGTGCGTTCCATCGCCCGCGGGTGCACCGCGATCCACGCGGCACCCCGCGGCGCGAGCAGGAACTTGTAGCAGGCCGAAACCACCCAATCGGCCCAGCCGAGGTCCAGCGGCTGCCAGCCGATGGCCTGCGTCGCGTCGAGCAGGACCGGGACACCGGTCGCCCGAAGCGCGTCCAGGTCGGCGTAGCGGCCGTCGGCGGACTGGACCACGCTCACCGCGACCAGATCGTGGCCCTCGGCGCGGTCCGCGAGCTCTGCCAGCGGCGCCTCGGTGACGGTGACGCCGCGCCGGGCGCACGCCGCGAAGGGGAAGGTGACGCTGGTGAAGTCCCCTTCGGCGACGAGCACCTTCGCGCCGTCGGGGAGTCCGGCGGCGACCATCGAGATCAGCTGCGAGACCGTGGCGCCGGAGCCGACCCGCTCGGCACCGACACCGATCAGCTTCGCGAATCCCGCCCGGGACGCCGCCACCACCGCGTCGAAGTCCGGCGGCCGGTCGGCACCGCGGCGCCAGCGCCCCACGGCTTCGGCCACCGCGTCGGCGGCCGAAGCCGGGGGCACGCCGATGCTGGGCGTGTTCAGATAACCGGGCGGAACCTCGAACCGCTCCCCGAACGCACTGCGCATGTCGCCCAGATTAGGCGCGTTCGAGGAAGGGGCCGAGCAGGTCGGGGACCGCCTCGTCGGCGAAGGCGAGTCCTTCGCCCTCCCCCGCGTCGAGCACGTCGTACCCGCCGCTGCCCGCCGCCGTGGTGGCCGTCAGCGTGATCAGCCCGGCCCGGCGCTGGAAGATCGACTGCTTGACCGTCCAGCCGATCACGCCGTCGCGTTGCAATGCCACCGTGGCCCGCCGGACGGTCCCCGCTCTGGCCACCAGGTAGTCACCGGAGATGCCGTGCCCGAGCGCCTTGTAGGCGTCCAAAGCCAGCACCACCGCGATCGGCAGGCCGATCACCGCGGCGATCCAGGCGAGGTGCAGCAGCACGTCGGTGAGCAGCAGGCCCAGCCCGGCGAGAACGGCGCAGAAGACCACCACGGTGCCGATGGCCCACCGCAGCCGCCGTCCGCGCGCGGCGATCGGGTGCGGGGTGAGCCGGGCCACCTCGGTCGGCGAACGCTCCTCCCGCAGCACCACCGCGGCGATCTGGTCGGCCAGCGCCTTGGGCGCGGCGGGCAGCAGCGTCTTGTTGTCGGTCTTGTCGTCCTCCTTGCGCTGCACCATGCCGGTCGCCACGGCGTCCACCCTGGCCGCGCCCGCGAGCCGGGTGCCGAGTGGTTCGACCACCTCGACCCCGCGCAGCCGCCGTTCCTCCAGCGAAATCGACCTGGTGGTCAGCAGTCCGCGGCGGACCCGCAGCGTGCCGCCGGGTTCGCGTTCGAGGTGGTAGTTCCACCACATCTCGACGAACAGCACCAGCGAGCCGATCAGGCCGACCACCATCAGGATGCCCGCGAGCACCAGGATCGCCGCCACCAGCGGGAAACCGGCGAACAGGCTGATCACCCAGCGGACGAACCCGTCCTGGAAGCCGATCCAGTCCGACACCTGCATCACCGCGCCACCGGCGGCCAGGCCCAGCGCGGGGGCGACGAAGGAGACCGGTGCGTACCGGATCCACGCCGGGTCCAGCCGGGCGAGCGTGCCGTCCACCCCGGGCCGGGTGTCCACAGTGGACCCACGGTCCAGCAGTTCCCGGCGCAGGCGGTCGGCTTCGTGCTTGGTCACCGGGTTCAGCACGAGCGTGCTCTCCCCGCCCTGGCCCTGCTCCCCGGTGCCGATCTTCACCGTGACCAGCCCGAAGATCCGCAGCAGCGGGTTCGCGGTCAGGTCGACGTTGCGGATGCGTTCCCTGGCCAGGGAACGGCGTTTCACCACCAGCACCCCGGTGTGCAGTTCGGCGCGCTCGGGCCCGATCCGGTAGCGGGTCTTGAGCCAGCGCAGGTAGTCGGCCACCGTGCCGGCGACGATCAGCAGCGCGGCGCCGGGCAGCACCCAGGCCAGCGCGACCCCCGGCGAAGAGGCCGAGGCGATCCCGATCCCGGTCGGCACCCCCGCGCCGACGGCCACCCCGGCCAGCGCGAGCGCGCTGACGTAGATCGTGCGCCGGTCGAGTTTCCGCCACGGCTCGGCGGGTTCCAGCACGGTCATGTCGCGTCACCCGGCGTGGCCTGCGTGGTCTCGGTCAGTTGCTGCGCCAGGTCCGCGGCGAGTTCGTGGTCCAGGCCCTCGATCTTGATCGGGCCCTTCGACGACGCGGTGGTGACGGTGACCGTGGCGAGCTTGAACCCCTGCTGCAACGGGCCGCGCAGGGTGTCCACGGTCTGGATGCGTGACATCGGCGCGACCCGCCACTCCTGCCAGAAGTAGCCGGTCCGCACGTAGACCGCGGTGTCGGTGACCTCCCAGCGGTGCACGCGGTACCACCACAGCGGCATCAGCACGGTGAACGGCAGCCCGATCACCGCCAGCACCACCGCGGGCAGCAGCAGCCAGAACCGGGCCCCGCTGAGCCACACCCCCAGCACGACCAGCACCAGCACCGGGATCCCGAAGGTCAGCGCGGTGTGCACGCGCCACCAGCCGATCACCCGGGGGTTCAGCTCCTTGCTCGGCGGCCGCAGCCGCACCGTCCCCGACATGGCACTTCCCCTGTCCCCATGTTTACAATGCGATCGCATCGTAAAGGAGGGACGTGGCAGCGGGCAACGCGGCCGGCGGGGAGGAAACGCAGTGCCCAGACGAGTCGACCGGGACGATCGGCGCCGGCGGATCGCCGAGGCTTTGCTGCGCCTGGCGACCACCCGCGGGCTGGAAGCGGTGAGCCTGCGGCAGGTGGCCGCGGAGGCCGGGTTGTCCATGGGCGCGGTGCAGCACTACTTCCGTTCCAAGGACGAAATGCTGCTCTACGCGCTGGAGCACCAGGCATGCGTACGGGAAAAGCGGATCACCGAGCGGGTGCTGGCGGTCGAAGAACACCCGTCGCCGAGGAAGATCCTGCGGACCTGCCTGGCGGAACTGCTGCCGGTCGACGAAACCACCCGTGCCGAGCTGCTGATCGAGGTCGCCTTCTTCATCCGCGCGCTGACCGAGCCGGACATGCGCAAGGTGATCATCGAAGGCTCGCCGAAACTGATCGACTTCTTCGCCGGACTGCTGGGCACCGCGCAGGAAGCGGGCGACCTCGCCGCCGACCGCGACCCGGTGCAGGAGGCGCACATCCTGTGGAGCATGGCCGATTCGCTGCGCACCACGGTCGTACTGGAAGAACGCCCGGCCGACGAAGTGATGGCCACCATCGACTACCACCTCGACCGGCTGTTCCGCACCTGATCCGCGGTGACGGCCGGTTGTGCCACGATCGAAGGCATGACCCAGGACGCCCCTCCCGCTGATGGCTACGACGGTCTCGCCGAGGCTTACACCGCCGAGAACGACAACAGCCTGATGAACGCCTACTACGAGCGGCCCGCGGCACTGGCGCTCGCCGGGGACGTGGCCGGTAGGCGGATCCTCGACGCCGGTTGTGGCTCGGGGCCGCTGTTCGCGGAGTTGCGTGCGCGAGGCGCCGCGGTGACCGGCATCGACGCCAGTGCCGGGATGTTGGAGCAGGCCCGGCGGCGGCTCGGCGCCGACGCGGAGCTGCGGGTCGCCGACCTGGCCGACCCGCTGCCCTTCCCCGACGACTCGTTCGACGACGTCATCGCGTCCCTGGTGTTGCACTACCTGCGGGACTGGGGGCCCACACTCGCCGAGATGCGACGCGTGCTGCGGACCGGCGGCCGGCTCATCGCCTCGGTCAACCACCCCATGGCGATGAACCTCCTGCACCGCCAATCCGGCCCCAGGCCCGACTACTTCGAGACCTACGACTGGACCGAAGAGTGGACCATGGGCGGCCAGACCGCCCGGTTGCGGTTCTGGAACCAGCCACTGCACCGGATGACCGACGCCTTCACCGCGGCGGGCTTCCGCATCGCCGTCATCAGCGAACCCCACCCGGTACCGGCCGCCCGCGAGGAGTTCCCCGACGACTTCCACCTGCTCGACACCTTCCCGACCTTCCTGTTCTTCGTCGTACAGGCCGAATGACCTCGCGCTAGCCCGAGTTGCCGTCCGCGGCCACCGTGGCGACGCGGGCCTGCCGCAGTTCCTTGAAGACCTTGCGCAGCGCCGGGATCGCCGCGCCACCGTGTTCCTCCAGCTCCCGCAGGCGTTCCTTGTTCCGCCGCCGCTCACGCCCGGCCACCACGCCCTTCAGTTCGACGGCGGCCACCAGCGCCACGAGCGCGGCGTCCTCTTGCGACACCGCGCCGTTGCCGCGAAGCGCTTTGTCGACTGTGACGCGCAGCCGATCCACGCTCGCGGTGTCCCGAACTTGGACCCGGCGCAGGCGGAACAGGCGCGTACGCGTCAGCACGATCGCGCGCTCGGCGGAAAGCTGCTCCTCCACCGAGTCCAGCGCCCGCCGGTGGCCCTTGCGCACCCAGTGCCGCCACTTCCGCGACCCGCCTTCGACGATCTGCCCGAGCACCTCGTCCAGCACGGCGTCCCCGGTGGAACCGCCGGGCACCGCACCGACGAGCCCGTCGTGGTCGAGAATTCGCCCGCGTAACAGCAATTCGGTCAGTGCCGCGGCCCGGACCAGATAGCCCACGCGCTGCCGGTCCGGCACCTTGCCACCGCGACACGCCAGCAGGTACACCTTCGCAGGCAACGAAAGCTTCTTCGGTGAACTCATTGGAGCCTCCCAACTTGGTTCGCTAGAGGTTTTGAATGTGGGGTTCGGCTGTCCGAGTGTGGGATTCGGCTGCCTGAACGTGGGGTTCGGCTGCCTGAGTGTGGGGTTCGGCTGCGGGAACGTGGGACTCGCCCGGCCTTGTTTATTGGCTCCTCATTTTCGGCCACAAGCCGGTCCATGAAGCCTGGCGGCCTTCGAACAGCCACACCAGTCCGTCCGTCAGCGGCGCTTCGACGGCGAAGTGCGGGCGCAAGCGCGACGGGTCGAGGCCGACGAACAGGACGTTTTCCGCGGAATCGGGTGGCGCGCCGAAATACCAGTAGCCGCGGTGCCCGCTGTACACGCGTGAAGTGCCGAAGTACTCGACGGAAGCCGCGAACGGGTACAGGTCGGAGAAAATGGTCGTCTTCGCGCGTTGTTCCGGTGGCAGTGAGGCGAAGACCGACGCGCCGATCCGTCCCAGTTCTCCCTGCGGCCGCTCGCCCGCCGCGAAGCTGGAGCCGAGCACGAACGGTCCCCATGAGGTCGGCACCCTGTCCACGACGGACGGTGGGTAGACCGGCAGCATCGCCAGCGCCGCCGCGCCGGAGAGCAGGTAGGGCGGCCACACCGCGAACGGCCGCCACCGCACCCCCGGCCGCTGCCAGAGCGTCACCGCGGTCACCGCGAACGGCAGCGCGAACACGCCCAGCAGGTAGTAGCTGCGCCCGCTCGCGAGCAGGAACGCCGCCACCAGGCCGAGTACCGCCACCCCCAGGAAGCGGTACTCGGCCAGGAACAACAGCCGGAACACGCCGAACACGAAGGCCGGCGCGCCGACCCCGATCCCGGCGAGCAACACCCCGTCGCGCAGGAACGCCAGCGCGCCGGGGAACTCCGCCGCGACCACGTCGCTCATGTGCAGGTACGGCCAGTCGTGGGCGGCCTGCCACACCAGCGTCGGCAGGCTGGCCAGCACGGCGATCCCGGCGCCGAGCCACAGCTTCGGCCGCGACGGCAGCGACCGCGGCCCGAAGACCAGTGCGCTGAGCAGCACCAGCCCCCAGAACGCCGGTACCAGGAACTTCACCTGCAACGACACCGCGGTGACCACACCCGCCCAGAGCAGCAGCCGGTCGTCGCGGGTGCGGACCCAGCGGACCACCAGCCAGGTGAGCACCGTCCACAGGAACGGGTCGAGGGTGTAGGTGGCGATCCAGTGGGAGATCACCACCGCACCCGAAGCGGCGTAGGTCGCCGCGGCGGTCACCTGGGCCGCCCGTCCCCCGCCGAGTTCCCTGGCGATCAGCGCGGTGACCACGACTCCGCCCGCCGCGGACAGCGTGACCGGGAGCCGCAGCACCACCAGCGAACCGGGGAACCAGCTGTCCAGCAGCCCGGCCAGGAACGGCACCAGCGACGGCTGGTCGAAGTAGCCCCAGGCGAGGTGATCCTGCCCGGCGACGATGAAGTACAGCTCGTCGAACCCGTGGCCGTAGTGCGCGCTGCTGTAGAGCAGGGCGGCCATCGTCAGCGCCGCGACCACGAGCACCGGCGCCCACGCGACCCGGCTCACCGTGCGTCCCGGACGCCGAGCACGTGCCGGGTGACCGTCCACAGCAGACCTATCCAGGCCGCCATCACCAGCCCGGCCGCCCACAGCGGGAGGTTGCCGGTGCCGTTGCCGGTGAAGCTGTCCGCGGCGGCCGACGGCAGGAAACGCAGGACGTATTCGGTGACCCAGGCGGGCAGCATCGGGCCGAAGATCGCGGGCAGGTAGACCAGTCCGAGCAGCGTCGCGATGGCCCCGGCCGCGCTGCGCAGCAACACCGTGACCAGCACGCCCAGCAAGCTGAACAACACCATCTGCAGGCCCCAGCCGAGCAGGATCCGCACCACCCCGGGGTCACCGAAACCGGCGGACGGCACCCCCGCACCGGCGAAGATCGCCTGGCTCACCACGAAGGTGACCACCGCGCAGACCAGGCCCGCTACGGCCGAAACCGCGCCGACCACCAGCGCCTTGGCCGCCAGGAATCGCCCACGCCGGGCGGTGATGGCCAGGGAGACCGCGATCATCCGGCTGGAGAATTCGGGAGCTGTCGCGTTCACCGCGAGCACGACGAACAGGATCAACGCCAGCCCGAGGCCGACCAGCCCGTTGCCGATCGGGTCGAACGCGAGCTGTTCCGGCGGGCTGAGCGAGTCGTGATCGGCCGCGACGGCGGTGGAGAACAGGGCGGTCAGGCCGATCGCCACCACCAGGGCCAGCGCCAGGGTCAGCCAGGTGGAGCGGACCGACCGCAGTTTGGTCCACTCGGCGGCGATCGTCGAGCGGAGGTCCGGCACCCGCATCATCGGCTCCCTTCTTCGGCCAGTGCCCGCGCGGTTTCGGCGACTTCCTCGCGCCGGGTGGAGTACTGCGCGGCACCGGCGGTGAGTTCGAGGAACGCGGCCTCGAGGCTGGCGCGGACGGTGGTCAGCTCGTGCACGGCGATCCGTTGTGCCAGCGCGAAATCCCCGATCCACGCCGCGTCCAGCCCGGTCACCAGCAGCTCGCCATCGGCCTCCCGCCGGACCTGGCCGCCGTGCTCGGTCAGCAGTCCGCCGAGCCGCGCGGCCTCCGGTGCGCGCACCCGGACGTGGGCGTGCGCGCTGCGCGAGGTCAGTTCGGTGATCGGCAGGTCGGCGATGAGCCGTCCGCGGCCGATGACCAGCACGTGGTCGGCGGTCTCCTCCATCTCGTTCATCAGGTGGCTGGAGACGAACACCGTGCGCCCCTGCGCCGCGAGGTCCCGCATCAGCGTGCGGATCCACTGGATGCCCTCGGGGTCGAGGCCGTTGACCGGTTCGTCGAACAGCAGCGTGGCCGGATCGCCGAGCAGCGCGCCCGCGATGCCGAGGCGCTGGGACATACCGAGTGAGAAGTTCCCGGCCCGCTTGCCCGCCACCGGGGTCAGGCCGACCTGGTCGAGCACCTCGTCCACCCGGCGCACCGGGATCCCGCCCGCCTGCGCCATCCACTTCAGGTGCGCGTGCGCATTGCGTCCACTGTGGACCGCCTTCGCGTCGAGCACCGCGCCGACCTCCTGCGGCGGTGCTGGAAGATCCACATAGGACTTCCCGTTGACGGTCACCGCTCCGCGGGTGGGCCGGTCCAGGCCCAGCGCCATCCGCATGGTGGTGGACTTCCCGGCGCCGTTCGGGCCGAGGAAGCCGGTGACCACCCCGGGTCCGACTTCGAACGACAGCCCGTCCACCGCGACCGTGCCACCGAACTTCTTGACGAGTTCCCTTGCTTCGATCACCCGTCAAGGACACCGCGCGCCCCGGTCGCGGCGATACGGGACTTGGTGGGCAAGGCAATCAACTTTGGTTGATCCCGGACTGGCCGAAGGTGGGCAGCGGAGCCCGCCGCAACTGGTTACCGTGAGCTGGTGAGACCGGTGCCGCCCCTGACCAAAGCCGACGTGGTGTCGCTGACCATCACCTCGTTCCTGTTCGTGTGCCTGGACCTCACGCTGTACCTGGCCGGGCCGAAGACCACCGGCTGGGCGGGGCCGCACGCCGGGCTGGTGCTCCAACTGGTGCTCGACTTGTCGCTGCTGGTGGTGTGGCGGATCCCGCGCACGGTGGTGGGCCTCGGCGTGGCCGGGGCGCTGGCGATGCTGGCCGGTGACCTGTTCGCACCCGGCCTGCTGGCACCGACCGAACCGCTCACCCTGGCCACCGTGCCCACGATCACGCCGATCCTGGTGGGCGCGATGATCCGCGTGCTGGACCGGCGGGTGGCGCTGGCGCTGGTCGCGGTGCTCACGCTGATCGCCACGCGGGCCTGGACACCGAGGTGGGACACCGCCCCGTTCGGCCTGGTCAGCACGGTGCTGCCGGCCATGATCGTGTTGTACGCGGAGGCGCGCAAGCAACTGCTCCAGTCGTTGCGCGACCGCGCCGAGCGCGCCGAACGGGAACAGCACCTGCTGGCCGAGCAGGCGCGGGCGCAGGAACGGCGGCGGCTGGCCTCGGAGATGCACGACGTGGTCACCCACCAGCTGAGCCTGATGGTGCTGCACGCCGGCGCGCTCGGGGTCAGCTCCGCCGACGATTCGGTGCGCTCGGCCGCCGAGGACATCCGCGCCGCGGGCACCCGGGCGCTCGACGAACTGCGGGACCTGGTGGGCGTGCTGCGCACCCCGCAGTCCGAAGTGGACCGTCCGGCGGCCGAGCTGGCCGACGCGGCGGCCGATGTCGCCGCGCTGGAGGCACTGGCCGCCGAATCCGAGTCGGTCGGCATCGCGGTCCGGCTCGATCTCGACGGCGACCCGGCGCAGCTGTCCCCGACGATTTCCCGGACCGCGCACCGGATCGTGCAGGAAGCGCTGACGAACGTGCGCAAGCACGCGCCGGGGTCCACCGTCGACGCCCGCATCCGGTACCGCGCCGACGGGATCCGGATCGCCGTGGCCAGCGGCCCGGCCGGGGAGGCGCCGGATCCGGTGCTCGCGGGCAGCGGATCCGGGACCGGGCTGGCCGGGTTGCGTCAGCGGGTCGAACTGCTCGGCGGCTCGTTCCGGGCGGGTCCGGTCCCGGGCGGCGGCTTCGAGGTCGGTGCGATACTGCCCGCCTACGTCCCCACGGCAGAGAGATCACGGGATGATCCGGGTAGTCGTCGTCGATGACGAGCCGATGGTGTGCGCGCACCTGACCACCATCCTGTCCTCGGCCGCGGACATCGAGGTCGCCGGTTCGGCGGGTGACGGCGCGGAGGCGGTCGAAGCGGTGATCCGCCACCGGCCGCGCGTGGTGCTGATGGACCTGCGCATGCCCGGCGTCGACGGCCTCACCGCGATCGGGCGCATCGCCGAACTGTCGGACCCGCCCGCCGTGGTCGCGCTGACCACCTTCGACGCCGACAGCTACGTGATCCGTGCCCTGCGCGCGGGCGCGGCGGGTTTCCTCGTCAAGTCGACCCCGCCGGAGGACCTGATCAGCCTGGTCCGGGTCGCCGCCGACGGCCACACCGTGCTCTCGCCGGAAGCCGCCCGGCGCCTGGTCGCCGCCTCCGCCGACGACCACCAGCGCACCGAGCGCGCCCGCGAGCGGCTGACGGCCCTGTCGGAACGGGAGGTGCAGGTGCTGACCTGCCTGGGTTCCGGGCTGTCCAACGCGGACATCGCCAGGCGGCTCCACCTCTCGGAGGCGACGGTGAAGAGCTACGTCTCTCGCATGCTGGTGAAACTGGACTGCGGCAACCGCACCCAGGCCGGGCTGCTGGCCCACGAAGCCGGTCTGCTGCCCTGAGCCCTCCGGCCCCGCCGGTCAGGAAGCCCGGTCGTAGGCCTCCCTGGCCTCCTGCACCCGTCCCATGTGCGCCTTCGCCCACTCGGCCAGCATCGACAGCGGTTCGGCCAGGTCACGTCCCAGGTCGGTCAGCTCGTACTCGACCCGCGGCGGGATCTCCGCGTACATGCGCCGCCGCAGGATTCCGTCCCGGACCAGGGCCCGCAGGGTCTGGGTGAGCATCTTCTGCGAGATCCCCTGCACCCGCCGCCCGATCTCGGTGAACCGCAGCGGGCCCCCGCCGAGCGTCCCGACGATCAGCACCGTCCACTGGTCGCCGATGCGGTCGAGCAGCTGCCGGGTCGGGCAGTCGCGGTCGTACGGATCGGGCAGGAAGGAGGTCATGCCAATACTCTCCCACAGAGAGTCACTGACTTCAAAGTCATTACTCTCCGAACGGAATCATTGGCCGCACGCTGCGGTTGACCCCGGCGAACAGGACGATCCAGGACTAGGGAGCACAACATGACGATCGTGGTGACCGGGGCCAACGGCCAGCTCGGACGACTGGTGGTCGAGCACCTGCTCAAGCGGGTCGACAAGAGCGAGGTCGCGGTGAGCGTCCGCGAACCGGCCAAGGCGCAGGACCTGGGCGTGGACGTGCGCCACGGTGACTTCGACCGGCCCGAAACGCTCGACGCGGCGTTCGCGGGCGCGGACAAGCTGCTGCTCATCTCCACCGGCGACGCCTCCGACCACCGCGTCACCCAGCACCGCAACGCCATCGACGCGGCCAAGCGCGCCGGGGTCCGCCACCTCGTCTACACCTCGCTGACCAAGGCGGACACCAGCGGCATGCTGCTCGCCCGCACCCACGCGCCGACCGAGGAGCTCGTCAAGGCCAGCGGCCTGACCTACACGATCCTGCGCAACAACTGGTACCTCGAGAACGACCTCGGCACCATCGCCGCGGCGCTGGCCACGGGCACCGTCGCCAGCTCGGCTGGCGACGGCCGGACCGCGCCGGTGACGCGCTCCGAGTACGCTGAAGCCGCCGCCGCGGTACTGGCAGGCGACGGGCACGAGAACGCGGTCTACGAGTTGGGCGCGCCGGTTTCCTACTCCGCCGCGGACTGGGCGGCGGCGCTGAGCGAGGCCACCGGCCGCGAGATCACCTTCACCGCGATCACCGCCGAGCAGGCCGTCGAGCAGTTCACCGCGGCCGGTCTTCCGGAGCCGCTGATCGAGGTGCTGGTCGACTCCGGCCGCGCGATCGCCGGCGGCGACCTCGACCTGCCGTCGCCGGAGCTGACCAAGCTGATCGGCCGTGAGCCGGTGACCCTGCGCGAGTGGATCGCGACCCAGGTCGCCTAGACGGTCGCGCCGCGGCCCAGCCCGGCGACCACCTTGGCGTGGACGGAGCCGAAGAACCACCGGAAGAACCAGCCGGTACCGGGGATCTTCGGCGTGAACTCGCAGTGCCAGTGCACTTCCGTGCCACCGCCGACCGGCGTCAGGTCCACGTCGACGCGGTAGTCCCGCAGCGGGAAACCCCGCAGCAGGGTGTAGCCGAACCGGCGATCGGGCACCAGCTCGACGATCCGCTCGTAGCTGGCGAACGGCGGTGTCCGGAACAGGCGGACCGCGCCGACGCCTTCGGGCTCGTCTTCACCCGGCCGGTGCAGTTCGAACGAGCCGAGCGGGGTCAGCTCCGGCCACCGGGCCCCGTCACGCAACACCGCGTAGAGCTGCGCGGGCGTGGCGGGGAACTCGGAGCGGATGTCGATCACCTTGCGCGCCATGGCGGTCATAATGCCCGGCCGACGGCGGCGCGGGAGGGGACCCGCAGTTTCCGCAGGATCCGCGACACGTGCGTCTCCACGGTTTTCTCGCTGATCACCAGTTGCGCGGCGATCTCGCGGTTGGTGCGCCCGGCCGCCACCAGGTGCGCGATCTCGTGTTCGCGGTGGCTCAGCGTGGCGCCCGAGCCGGCCGCCGGGCGGGGCACCCGGCGGCCGAACCGGCGCAGCTCACGCACGGCGTGGTCGCGCAGGCGCTGGGCGCCCAGCGCCGCCATGTCGCCCTCGGCCCGCAGCAGTTCGGCCAGGCCGCGATCCCGGTCGCCGTTGGCGGCCAGTGCCCGTCCCGCGGCGATGCGCGCCTGCCCCGCCTGCACCTGGCTGTCCACCGACTCGGCGAAGTCGAGCGCTTCGAAGGCGGCGTCGGCGGCCGCGGGGAACTTCCCCGAATCCAGCAGCACCAACGCCTCCGCGTAACGCACGATCGCCTGGCGCGACGCCAGCGGAATCCCGTCCATGGCCTCGCGGGCGCGCCCGAGCAGGTCTTCGGCCTTCTCCCGGTCGCCCAGCGACAACGCCGCGCGGATCAGCACCAGGTACAGCCGCGACCACCACGGCCGGTCCACCAGCTCGAAGTTCCCGGTCGTCTCCAGCAGCACCGACTCCACGTCGGCGAAACGCCCGGCGGCGTGCAGTGCCTCCGCGTAGCAGACACCCGCGCTCGCCAGCAGTACCGCCGCGCCCGCCTCCCGGCCCATCGCCAGCGCCTCTTCGGCGGACGCGACCGCGGTGCTCACCTGGCCACGCCAGATCTGCACCTGCCCGCTCACGCACAACGCCATGGCCGCGCCGTACCGGCTCCCGTTGGCGCGGCACAGTTCGTAGGCCTCGGTCGCGTCGTCGAGCGCTTCGACGGGACGGCCGCGCAGGGCGTGCGCGGCCGCGCGCGTGGTCGTCAACAGGGGCGTGACCAGCACCTGACCGGACGCACGCGCCAGTTCGATGCCCCGGCCCGCGTGCCGGACCGCGTCCTGCGGCCGGTCCAGTTCGCCTTCGGTGAGCGCCAGCGGCAGGCACACGCCGAGCCGGGACGACAGCACCTCGTCGGTCATGGCGTCGACCCCCGCCGCCGCGCGGTCCAGCGTCGCCGCCGCCTCCGCGATCCGGCCCTGCGCGTACTGACCACGAGCGAGCAACGCGGCCGCGCCGGCGTGCACCGGATCGGTGGCGGCCGTGGTGGCCAAGGCGGCACCCGCGTGCCGTTCCAGTTCCGCGTGGTCGGCGCGGATGAACGCCGTGGCGGCCAGTTCGACCCGCAGCGCGGCCCGGCAGGCGGACAACTCCCGTGGCAGCGCGCGGAGTTCGCGGTCCACCAGCACCCGCGCGCGTTCGTGCCCGCCCGAAGCGCATTCGACGAACGACCGGAAGGCGACGAGTCCGGTTCGCGCGGGTGAGTGCGGCAGCGACGTGAGCAGTTCGTCCGCCGCTTGCCTGCTCTCGTCGAGCCTGCCCGCCATGCCCGCGCAAACGGTCAAGCGGGACAGCAACTCCTGTCGCCGGTGCCGGTGCGCGTCCCCGGTCGGCACGAGTTCGAGCGCGGCACCGAACCAGCGCACCGCTTCGGCGGGCGACGCCGCGTCCCCCACCTCCGCCAGCAGGTCGACCGCCGCGAAATCACCGGCCACGGCACTGCGTTCGACGTGTTCGGCCCTGGCGAGCAGCCCGGCACCCCGGGCGGCGAGGACCTCCGCCGCCCGGGCGTGTGCCGCGCGACGCCAGCCCGGCCCCGCCACCTGGTAGACCGCCCGGCGGACGATCGGGTGCCGGAAGCGGAATCGCGTTTCAGCCGGGCGCACCAGGTCGGCGGCGACCAGTTCGTCGAGCGCGGCCAGGAACTTCCCGGACGGCAACTCGGCGATCTCCCCCGCCAGGCCGGGGTCGAACGGCTCCCCGGCCACCGACGCCGCCCACGCGGCGAGTCGCGCCCGCGACGGCAGGCTCCGCAGTTCCGCCGCCACCGCCGTGCGGATCACCGGCGGCACGTCCGTCCCGTTCCCCTCGGCCAGGGCGCGGAGGTAGAACGGGTTCCCGCCGGATTCCTGGTGCAGCGCGGCCACCGTCGCCGGATCCGCGCCCGGCAGCAGCTCGGCGGCCTCCTCGACGGTCAACGGCGCCAGCGGCAGTTCCTCGAAGGCGCTGTCCGGGCGCGCCAGGTCGAGCAGCAGCCGCAGCCGCTCCGGGCCGCGGGCCGGGTGCATCGCCCCGGCGAGCAGCACCGGCCCGTCCGGCAACCGGCGCACGAGGTGGCCGAACAGATCGATGGACGCGCCGTCGGCCCACTGGAGGTCGTCGAGGACCAGCACCACCGGCCGTTGCCCGGCGAGCCGGGTCAGCAACGCGGATACTGCCCGGTGGGTGCGCGCCCGCCCGGGCGCGCGGCCGGGTGGCGGGCCGAAGGCGGGGAACACCGGCCACAGCTCCGCGGCGGAACCGAGGGCCGAGCGCTCCGCGTCGCCCAGTGAACGGAGGAACGGATCGACGGCGTGCACGAAGACCGCGAACGGCTCGCGCTTCTCGAACTCGGTGGCGGCACCGCGGAGCACCAGCGCCGGACCCGCCCGCACGGCCCGTGCGGCCAGTTCGGTGAGCAGGCCGCTCTTGCCGATCCCGGGTTCGCCGGTGACCACCAGCGCCGCCGGTCTTCGGCTGGCCAGCACCCGGTCCAGTACCGCCAGCTCGGCCGCGCGGCCGGCCGGCGGTGTTCGATCACCCACGGCCTCATGGTCACCCACCGCCCGGTGCCGCGGAAGCCGGATGGGGGAATCCCCCGATACCGGACGAGCCCGCTGATGCAGAAGGTGGAGATCACCCAGCGATCCCGCACGAGGTGCTTCCGATGACGGTAACCGGGCAACCCGTGGCCACCGGTGGTGATCGCCACCGGGTGACCGGGGTGCGTGGCGTGCTCACCGCCGCCGTGGTCCGCCTGAGCCCCGCCGACCGGCAACTCCTGAGCAGGCTGACCGTGTTCCCCGGGCTGTTCACCATCCGCGCGGTGCGGGAGCTGGCCGGTGCCGGGTGCCCGGACCCCACCGCCGCGATGGCCCGGCTGACCGGCGCGGCGCTGGTGGTCCGCTGCCGGACGCGGTTCCGGCTGCTGCGGGTGGTGCGCGAGTACTTCGCCAACGAGACCGTCGCCGCCGGTCTCCCGGTTCCCGGCCCGGATCGCGCCCGCTTGGACCACCTGCTGACGCTCGGGGACACCGCGCGCTTGTCGGGTGCCCACGAGCAGGCAGCCGACGTGCTGACCGAGGCGCTGGCGCTCTGCGCGCGGCACGGTGACGCCCGCAACGCCGGGATCGTGCTCGAAGCGCTCGGCGACGCCGCTCTCGAACTCGGTGACTACGCGGCCGCGTACGCCCGGCACACGCAGAGCAGGCGGCTCGCGATGCGCCTGGCCGACCCGCTCTGGACCGCGGAATCGCTGAACCAGCTCGGCTTGATCTCCTGGTTGCGTGGTGACTTCGGTGCCGCGCGCATGGTGTGCGCCGGCGCGGAAGCCCTGGCGAAGGCGCAGCCCGAGCCGCGGGCGAAGCGCGCGCGGTCGCGGGCCCTGCTCGGCCTGGGCGCGGTCGCGCTCCACCGCGGTAAGCATGGATCGGCCCACGAACTGCTCTCGCGCAGCTTCGCCGAAGCCGATCAAACGGCGTGGCGGGACGGCAAGGCGTGGGCGCTCAGCCAGCTCGGCCTGCTCGCGCTGCACGAGGGCGACGCCACGGCGGCACGCCGGATGCTGCGCACGAGCTTGCGCAACCACCACGCGCTCAACGCCCGTTGGCGGGTCGCCAGCGTGCTGGAGGCGCTCGCCGCTGTCGCTCTGGCGTCGCGAGAGCCCGAGCACGCGATCCGGCTGCTCGGGGCGGCCGCCGAGCTGCGGATGCTGACCGGCGCCCGGGTGCCGCCCGTCGAACGCCCGGCCCGCGAGCGGGCCCTGGCGTCCGCGCGCGCGACCGTGCCACGACCGCGGTTCGCGCAACTGTGGTCCGGTGGCACGGCCGAAGAGGTGATCCGCGCGGAGCTGGACGAGCACGCCGCGCACGCCGTCACGCGGGTGGTCGACCCGCCGCTGCGGGTTTTCGCGCTCGGGCAGGCCGCGGTGTTCCTCGGCACCGAACCGTTGCTGGCCGCCGACTGGACCTTCGCCAAACCCCGTGAGCTGCTGTACTTCCTGCTCACCGAGACCGACTGCACCAAGGAGCGGATCACCCGCGCGCTGTGGCCGTGGTCAACCGCCGCCCAGGTCCGCAACAACTTCCACACCACGCTGCACCACCTGCGCCGGGCGCTGCGGCAGCCGGGCTGGGTGACCTACGCGGACGGGCGGTACCGCTTCAACCGGGAACTCGGCTGCGACTTCGACGTCGACCGGTTCCGGGCCGCCCTGCGCGACGCCGACCTGGCCCCGGCGAAGTGGCTGAGCACCGCGGTCGAGGCCTACGGCGGCGACTTCCTCGACGGCATGCCCGGTGAGGACTGGATCACCGAGCGCCGCACGGCGCTGCGCCAGGAGTACGAACGCGCGGTGAGGACGCTGGAGGTGCTGCGACGGCGGCCGTGAAGTCCATCGTGGACGGTCCACGGGATCGGGGGCGAGGCCGTAGGCTCGGGCGGTGACTTACATCGCGGCTGCCGACAGGTACGACTCCATGGTTTACCGGCGGAGCGGGCGCAGCGGGCTCCACCTGCCCGCGGTCTCGCTCGGCCTGTGGCACAACTTCGGCCACGACCGGCCGTTCGAGACCCAGCGCGCCATCTGCCGCCGGGCCTTCGACCTCGGCATCACCCATTTCGACCTGGCCAACAACTACGGCCCGCCCTACGGCTCCGCGGAGCGCAACTTCGGCAGGCTGCTGGCCGAGGACTTCCGCCCGTACCGGGACGAACTGGTCATCTCCACCAAGGCCGGGTACGACATGTGGCCGGGGCCGTACGGCAACCTCGGCTCGCGCAAGTACCTGCTGGCCTCGCTGGACCAGTCCCTGGAGCGGATGGGGCTGGACTACGTGGACATCTTCTACTCGCACCGGTTCGACCCGGACACCCCGCTGGAGGAAACGGTCGGCGCGCTCGACACCGCCGTGCGCTCCGGGCGCGCGCTGTACGTCGGCATCTCGTCGTACTCCTCGGCCAAGACCGTCGAGGCCGCCCGCATCCTGCGTGACCTCGGCACCCCGCTGCTGATCCACCAGCCGTCCTACTCGATGCTCAACCGGTGGATCGAGGAGCAGGACCTGCTGTCCACTCTGGACTCGGTCGGCGCCGGCTGCATCGCGTTCTCCCCGCTGGCGCAAGGGTTGCTGACCGATCGCTACCTCAACGGCATCCCCGAGGACTCACGCGCGGCCACCGGCGGCGCGCTCAACGAGGGCATGCTCACCGACGAGAACCTCACCCGGGTCCGCGCGCTGAACGAGGTCGCCCAGCGGCGCGGCCAGAGCCTGGCCCAGCTCGCGCTGGCGTGGGCGCTGCGTGACCCGCGCGTCACCTCGGTGCTGATCGGCGCCAGCAGCGTGGCCCAGCTGGAGGCGAACGTCGGCTCGCTGGACAACCTCGTGTTCACCGACGACGAGCTCGCCGAGATCGAGCGCTACGCGGTGGAGGGCGACATCAACCTGTGGGCGCGGTCTTCCGCGCACTGACGTACTGGTCGATGCCTTCGAGCACGCGCCGCAGGCCGAACTCCAGATCGGGCAGGATCTCCTGCGCGAACTCGGTCTGCGGCGCGCCGACGGACTCGAAGGTGCCGTCGGCGAGCATGCCGGCCAGGATCGGGTAACGCCCGGTCCGCGCGCCGAGCGTCAGCGCGGTGGCGAAGTCCTCCATCGGCTTGAGGTCGATCGACAACCGCGCGAGGCTGAACGTGGCGGCGTTGAGGAACATCGTCGCCGAGATCCGCTCACCTGTGTCCAGTCCCGATCCTTCGAGCGCGCGCAACGCCGCTTCGAGCCACGCCAGCCCCTGCGGCCCCGCCGGCGGGCCTTCGATCTTCACCGACAACAGCCACGGGTGCTCGCGGTAGCCGACCCACATCGCGCGGACCCACGCCTCGATCTCCGCGCGCCAGTCACCGTCCCCCGGTTCGGGCGGCGGGCCGATCGCGCTGTCGGACATCAGCGCGACCAGCTGGTCCTTCCCGGAGACGTACCGGTAGAGCGACATCGTGGTGTAGCCGAGTTCGCCGGCGACGCGCTGCATGGACAGCGCGTCCAGCCCCTCCGCGTCGGCCACCCGCACACCCGCGCGCACGATCTCGTCGAGCGTGAGCCCGGGCCGGGGTCCCCTGGCCGTGCGTTTGGGGCTCCCCCACATCAGCTCGAGGTTGCTCGGCCTGGCCTGGTCCTTCGGCATCTCCCACCCATCGTCCCGCGATCGCGCTTGACGGCCATCCTAGAACTGTGTATCACTTACACCATTGAGTGTACGAGATACACAGTTCGAGGGGACGGACATGATCGAAGTGCAGGGGCTGGTGAAGTCGTTCGCCGGCAACCGCGTGCTCACCGGGGTTGACCTGCGGGTCGAGCCCGGGCGGATGCTCGCGTTGCTCGGCCCGAACGGCGCGGGCAAGACCACCGTGGTGCGGATATTGAGCACGCTGCTGCCCGCCGACGCCGGGCGCGCCACGGTGCTGGGCCTGGACGTGGCGCGGCAGGCGGCGCAGGTCCGGCGGTCGATCGGGCTGACCGGGCAGTTCTCCGCGGTGGACAAACTGCTCACCGGCCGCGAGAACCTGATCATGATGGGCAAGCTGCAGCACCTCGGGCGTGGCGCGAAGGCTCGCGCCGGCGAGCTGCTCGAGCAGTTCTCGTTGACCGAGGCGGCGGACCGCCCGGCGAAGACCTACTCCGGGGGCATGTTCCGGCGGCTCGACCTCGCGGCCAGCCTGATCACCTCACCGCCGGTGCTGTTCCTCGACGAGCCGACCACCGGGCTCGACCCGCGCAGCCGCACCACCATGTGGGAGGCGATCCGGCAGCTGCTCACCGGCGGCACCACGATCCTGCTCACCACGCAGTACCTGGAGGAGGCCGACCAGCTGGCCGACCGGATCGCCGTGCTCGACGACGGGCACGTGATCGCCGAAGGCTCGGCCGACGAGCTGAAAGCCAAGGTCGGCGACGAACGGGCCGAGCTGGCCTTCGATGATCCGGCGGACACCGCCCGCGCCTGCGCGGTACTGGCCGTGCCGCAGGCGGAGGTGCTTTCGGTGCGGATCTCCAGCGTGCGGGAGCTGCGGCTGCTGCTGGAACGACTGGACGGCGCCGGACTGGAACCGGCGAGCCTGCGGGTGAAGAAACCGACGCTGGACGACGTGTTCCTCAGCGTGACCGGCCGCCGCGGCGGCGAGAAGGCGAGTGCGGCATGACCACGGTGCGTGCGGGCTGGGCGCTGGGCGATTCCTGGACGATGATCGGCCGCTCGATCCGGCACATCGGGCGGAACCCCGAGCAGGTGGTGGTCGCGGTCCTGCTGCCGGCGATGATCCTGCTGGTCTTCCGGTACATGTTCGGCGGCGCGATCGACACCGGTTCCACCGGTTACGCGGACTACCTGATCGCGGGCATGATCGTGCTGAGCGTGTCGATGAACTCGACCTCCACCGCCACGGCCGTGCGGTCCGACCTGTCGGAGGGCTTCGTCGACCGGCTGCGGTCGATGCCGGTGTACAGCTCGGCGGTGATCATCGGCCACGTGGCGGCGGCGGTGGTGCGCAACGGGATCTCCACGCTGGTGATGCTCGGCGTCGGCATGCTGGTCGGCTTCACCCCGCGCGCCGACCTCGACGGCTGGCTCGCGGTGGCCGGGCTGATGCTGGTGTTCTCGGTGGCGATGGCGTTCCTGGCGGCGATCCTCGGCATGGTGGCGAAGACGGTGGAGGGTGCGAGCGGGCTGAGCGTGATGCTGGTCTTCGCGCCGTACGTCTCCAGCGCCTTCGCGCCGACGGACACCCTGCCGGGCTGGCTGCGGGTGGTGGCCGAGAACCAGCCGATCACCCTGGTCATGGACACCGTGCGCCCCCTCCTGCTCGGCCACCCCACCACCGGCGACGGCTGGCTCGCCGTCCTCTGGTGGACCGGCATCCTCCTCGTCGCCGTCCCCCTAGCCGGCCACCTCTTCCGCCACCGCACCCCCCACTAACCCCGAACCCCACGTTCAGGCAGCCGAACCCCACGTTCGCGGCCGAGTTCCACACTCGCGCCACCGAGTTCCACGTTCCCGCAGCCGAGTCCCACGTTCAGGCAGCCGAGTTCCACACTCAGGCACTCGAGCTCCACATTCGCGGGCCCGAGATCCACATTCGGCGCGGGCGGCCACTGGCGAGCGCGGCCACGGCCCTGGCTCCGAATGCGGGATTCGGCTGCCTGGACGCAGCACTCAGGCACACGAATGTGCAACTCGGCTGCACGAGCGCGGGTTTCGGCTTCCTGAATGCAGGACTCGACTGCGCGAGTGTGGGCTCGGCCCCCACCAGTGGGGCTCGGCGGCGCCGAACGTGGGACTCGGCTGTCCCAACGGGGGGTTCGGCTGCCTGAACGTGGGACTCGGCGGCGCGAGTGTGGGATTCAGCTTCCCCAACGTGGGACTCGGCGGCGCGAGTGTGGGACTCGGGTGCCTGAACGTGGGGTTCGGGTGCCTGAACGTGGAACTCGGGTGCGCGGGGGTGGGTTAGCGGGCGGTGGCGGAGAGGCGGCCGGCTTGGACGGCGTGGCGCATGGCGGCGGCGAGGCCTGCCGGGTCGCGGGCGGTGGCGACGGCGGTGTTGACCAGGACGGCGTCGGCGCCGAGTTCGAGGGCTCGGGCGGCGTGCGCGACCGAACCGATGCCGCATTCGACCACGATCGGCACGGTCGCGACCTCCAGTACCGAGAGCAACGCGTGTTCGTCGACGATGCCGCGCCCACTCCCGACCGGCGAAGCCACCACCCGGACCGCCGCGCAGCCCGCGTCGGCGAGCCGGGTGACCAGGCCCGGATCGGCGTCGACCAGCGGCAGCACGGCGAACCCGTCGGCGAGCAGTTGCTCGGCGACGGTCACCGTGGCCGGGCCGTCCGGCAGGTTCGCCACGTCACGGACGTCGAGTTTGACGATCTCGATGCCGAACGACTCGTGCAGCAGCCGCGCGGTCTTCAGCGCCTCCGCCCCACTGCGCGCGAACGACGTGGTGCCGACCCAGGTGAACGTGTCCACGTCGACGAACCGGGACAGCTCCGACAACGCCACCCCCGCCCGCCCCGACCCGAGGTCGAGCGTGGTGATGAAGACGTCGCACCCGCCGGCCTCCAGCACTTCCCCGATCAGTTTCGCCGAATCGTAGAGTTCCGCGCCGAGCAGCAACCGCGACCGGAACTCCCTGCCCTTGACCCGCAACCAGGCGTGCATTCACCCGAGTCTAGTCCCATTTCCGCGAATGCGAACGCCATTGCACAATGCGCAATGCGCGGAATCCGCGAATTCCATTGCAAAGGGCGCAACAAAAGACATTCAGCGCGCCGGAGACCATTTGCCGACGAAGCTGCCGCAGGTGATGGGCTGACCGGTGAGGATGGCTCTGATGTCGTTCTCCAGGTCCGCGTGGTCGAAGATCGGGGCGTCCGGGGTGACCCAGCGCGGTACGTTCCCGCCCGCCGCCAGTGTCTCCGGCTTCACGGTCTGGAACAGCACGAGGTAGTCCCCTTCGCGGTTCAGCTCCTCGGTGCGCATGATCATCCGCATCGGCCCGTCGCCGACCAGTTCCAGTGGCAGCGGCCATTCCAGCGGATACGGGTTGCGCAGGCTGAACGCCGGATAGGCGAACGGATTGTCCGGCAGCACGGCCACCTTCGACGCCGGGAACTGCCGCAGGCAGGAATTGAGCTGGGAAACGTACCGGTGCGTCGCCGGATTCGTCATGACGCCGCGCATTTCGGGGTTGACCGTGCCCAGGTCCTCGGTGAGCGCGGCGCGCGGCAGGTCGAGGTACGGGGCGCGGTCGTGGCGCTGCACCACGGCGGTACCGGCGGCCGCGAACACCACCACCCCGGCCAGCGCGGTGAGCTCGCGACCCGGCGACGGCACCGGTGGCATGCCTTCGACCAGGCACAGGACGGCGGTCAGCCCGAGACTGCCCGCCAGCAGCGACGGCGTGTCCACGCCCCACGACAAGCTGATCATGTACCCGAGCGCGACCACCAACAGCGCCGCGGGCGGCAGGCGCCGACGGGAGATCGTGGCGACCACCAGCGCGGCGGCCGCCGACCACCACAGCACATCCGCCCAGCGCGGCTCCGACCCGAACAGGCCCTGCCACACCGCCGCCGTCACCGCCGCGGTGCCCGCGAGCACCAACGCCCGGTCCACCATCGGCCACCGCTTCACCAGGCGCACCACGACCAGCAGGCCGGCGATCCCCGCGAACAGGAAGATCAACAAGACCGGCGTGTGCGGCAGCGGAACACCGTGCGGGGTGAAGAAGAACTCGTCCACCCAGAACGCGACCAGCCGCTCCCCGTACGCCGGGACCCCGGTCGCCACCTGCGCGTACATCGACTCGTACCCGTCGGCCAGCCACACCACCGCGACGTAGGCGAGCGGGAAGGCGCCGAGCACCAGCAGGTCGACCACCGTCCGCCACCACCACCGCCAGGTCCGCAGCGCACCCGCCCGGCTCGCCGGGTGCAGCAGCAACCACGCCGCCGCCAGCACGATCCCGGCCAGGAACCCCTGCTTGACGAACCCGGCGACGCCGAACAGGAACAACCCCAGCCGCCGCGGCCACACCCGGCCCGAGCGCAGGCCCGCGTCCAGCGCCCACGCGCCGCACGCGATCAGCGCGATGCCGTCGATGGTGTGCCAGGCCATCATCGGGAAGCCGTTCAGGTTCATCAGCGCGGCCCCGGCCACCAGCGCGGTGAAGCCGGGCCCCCAGGTCAGCACCGGGCGCCGGGTGACCAGCGCGGCGAGCGCCACCGTGGCCAGGGTCAGCTCCAGCATCGACAGCACACCCGAGACCACGAACAACGGCCCCGGCACGAGGAAGTCGACGGTGTGCAGCAGCGCCGAAGCCAGCGGCCGCGCCGAGACGATGTCCGCGTGCGGGATCTCCCCGTGCAGGATCCGCCAGCTCTGCGCGAGGATGAACCCCTGGTCGGACGGGTGGAAGCCGAACCGGCCGACGCGCAGTTCGGCCACCACGGCGAGCGCGGTGATCCAGGTGGCGTGCAGCAGCATCCGGAGCCGCCTGCCGGGCCACGGCGGCGCGGCGGCGGGCAGTACGGGCGGCAGCAGCTGACGAACCGGAGCAACAACAGCCACGCGCGCAAACCCCCGACGGGTGGACGGACGACCTCGGACCGCGGTCGCTGGATCGGTGAAGTTCCCACGGCCGCACTGGGTCTTTTGCCAGGCAGCGCCCGGATGTTTCAGAAGAGTGACTCAGATCACATGTGATTGTCGAAAAGAAGGCCCGCGTCAGCCGCCCCCGAAACTGGGGCCTCCAGGCTGAGGGAGGACCGCCGTGCGCATCACCGTGGCTGGCTCGATCGCCACCGACCACCTGATGACCTTCCCGGGGAAGTTCAGTGAACTGTTCCTCGCCGACCGGCTCGACCGCGTCTCGCTGTCGTTCCTGGCCGACCGGCTGGAGGTCCGCCGCGGCGGGGTGGCCGCCAACATCGCCTTCGGCCTCGGCAGGCTCGGGCTGGCGCCGCGGCTGGCCGGCGCGGTCGGCCCCGACTTCGGCGACTACGGCGACTGGCTGCGCGACCACGGCGTCGACACCAGCGCGGTCCGCGTCAGCCAGGACCGGCACACCGCCCGGTTCACCTGCACCACCGATCTCGTGCAGAACCAGATCGCCACCTTCTACCCCGGCGCGATGGTGGAGGCCAAGGAGATCGACCTGAGCCGTGTCGGCCCGATCGACCTGGCGGTGCTCGCGCCCGATGACCCCGAGGCGATGCTCCGGCACACCGCGCAGTGCCGCGAGCTGAACGTGCCGTTCGCCGCCGATCCGTCGCAGCAGCTGGCCACCCTGGACCGCGAGCAGACCCGGCAGCTGATCACCGGCGCGCAGTTCCTGTTCACCAACGAGTACGAAGCCGCCCTGCTGCAGGAACGCAGCGGCTGGACGCGGCGCCAGGTGCTCGAGCGCGTGCGGACCTGGATCACCACCTACGGCGAGGAGGGCGTGGCCATCGACGGCCCGCGTTCGTTGCGCGTGCCCGCGGTGCCCGCGCACGACATCGCCGACCCGACCGGTGTCGGTGACGCCTTCCGCGCCGGGTACCTGGCCGGCTTCGCCTGGGGCTGGCCGGACGAACGCGCCGCGCAGCTCGGCTGCGCGCTGGCCACGGCCGTGCTGGAGACGGTCGGGCCGCAGGAGTACAAGCTGGTCGCCTCCGACCTGGCCGCGCGGGCGGCCGAGAGCTACGGGCAGGCGGCCGCCGACCGGATCGAAGCGGGATTGGCGGAGGTCGCATGACGGACCGGGTGAAGGCGCTGCGGGAAGCACTCGCGAGCCGGGTGGTGGTCGCGGACGGCGCGATGGGCACCATGCTCCAGGAGCAGAACCCGACCATGGAGGACTTCGAACAGCTCGAAGGCTGCAACGAGGTGCTCAACGTGACGCGCCCCGACATCGTGCGCTCGGTGCACGAGGCGTACTTCGCCGTCGGCGTGGACTGCGTGGAGACCAACACCTTCGGCACGAACCTGGCCGCGCTCGGCGAGTACGACATCGCGCACCGGGTCTTCGAACTGGCCGAAGCGGGCGCGAGGATCGCCAGGGAGGTCGCCGACGAGTTCGCCGCCGACGGCCGTCCGCGCTGGGTGCTCGGCTCGATGGGGCCGGGCACCAAACTGCCCACGCTCGGGCACGCGCCCTACGCCGCGTTGCGCGACGCCTACCGCGACAACGCCGCCGGCCTGATCGCCGGTGGCGCCGACGCGTTGCTGGTCGAGACCACCCAGGACCTGCTGCAGACCAAGGCCGCGGTGGTCGGCGCCCGGCGGGCGCTCGCCGAATCCGGGGCGAACCTGCCGCTGCTGGTGCAGGTCACCGTGGAGACCACCGGCACGATGCTGCTCGGGTCGGAGATCGGGGCCGCGCTCACCGCGCTGGAACCGCTGGGCATCGACATGATCGGGCTCAACTGCGCCACCGGTCCGGCCGAGATGAGCGAGCACCTGCGCTACCTCGCCCGGCACGCGCGGACCCGGGTCTCGGCGATGCCGAACGCCGGTCTGCCGGTCCTCGGCGCCAATGGCGCGCACTACCCGCTGAGCCCGGAAGAACTCGCCGACGCGCACGAGACCTTCATCCGCGACTACGGGATTTCCCTGGTCGGCGGCTGCTGCGGCACCACGCCGGAACACCTGCGCCAGGTGGTCGAGCGGGTTCGCGACCTCCAGCCGACGCCGCGCGACCCCCGGCCCGAACCGGGCGCCGCGTCGCTGTACCAGACCGTGCCGTTCCGGCAGGACACCGCGTACCTGGCCATCGGTGAACGCACGAACGCCAATGGTTCCAAGAAGTTCCGCGAAGCCATGCTCGAAGGGCGCTGGGACGACTGCGTGGAGGTGGCCCGCGCGCAGATCCGCGAAGGCGCGCACCTGCTCGACCTCTGCGTGGACTACGTGGGCCGCGACGGCGTCGCCGACATGGCCGAGCTCGCCGGGCGGTTCGCGACCAGCTCCACGCTGCCGATCGTGCTCGACTCCACCGAGCCCGCGGTGCTCCAGGCCGGGCTGGAAAAGCTCGGCGGGCGCGCGGTGCTCAACTCGGTGAACTACGAGGACGGCGACGGCCCGGACTCGCGGTTCGCCCAGATCACCCGGCTCGCGGTGGAGCACGGCGCCGCGCTGATCGCGCTGACCATCGACGAAGAGGGCCAGGCACGCACCCCCGAGCACAAGGTCGCGGTGGCCGAGCGGCTGATCGCCGACCTCACCGGCAACTGGGGTGTCCGCGAGTGCGACATCATCGTCGACTGCCTCACCTTCACCATCGCCACCGGGCAGGAGGAGTCGCGGAAGGACGGTATCGCCACCATCGAGGCGATCCGCGAGCTGAAGCGGCGGCACCCGGAGGTCCAGACCACGCTCGGGCTGTCCAACATCTCCTTCGGCCTCAACCCCGCCGCCCGCATGGTGCTGAATTCGGTGTTCCTCAACGAATGCGTGGAAGCCGGGCTGGATTCGGCGATCGTGCACGCGGCGAAGATCCTGCCCATCGCCCGGCTGGCCGACGAGCAACGGAACGTGGCGCTGGACCTGATCTACGACCGGCGGCGTGATGGCTATGACCCGCTGCAGGAGTTCCTCGCTTTGTTCGAGGGCGTGGACAGCAAGTCGATGCAGGCGAGCAAAACCCAGGAACTGCTCGGGCTGCCGCTGGACGAACGGCTGCAACGGCGCATCATCGACGGTGAGCGCAAGGGGCTCGAAGCCGATCTCGACGCGGCGCTGGAGACCAAGCCCGCCCTGGACATCGTCAACCACACCCTGCTCGAAGGCATGAAGGTGGTCGGCGAGCTGTTCGGTTCGGGGCAGATGCAGTTGCCGTTCGTGCTGCAGTCGGCCGAGGTGATGAAGACCGCGGTGGCCTACCTCGAGCCGCACATGGAGAAGTCGGACGCCGCGGGCAAGGGCACCATCGTGCTGGCCACCGTGCGCGGGGACGTGCACGACATCGGCAAGAACCTGGTCGACATCATCCTGTCCAACAACGGCTACACCGTGGTGAACCTGGGCATCAAACAGCCGGTGTCGGCGATCCTGGAGGCCGCCGTCGAGCACAAGGCGGACGTGATCGGCATGTCCGGGCTGCTGGTGAAGTCCACGGTGATCATGAAGGAGAACCTGCAGGAGCTGAACCAGCGCAAGCTGGCGGCGGACTACCCGGTCATCCTCGGCGGGGCCGCGCTCACCCGCGCCTACGTGGAGCAGGACCTGCACGAGATCTACGAGGGCGAGGTCCGGTACGCGCGCGACGCCTTCGAGGGCCTGCGGCTGATGGACGCGCTGATCGCGGTCAAGCGCGGCGTCCCCGGCGCGAAACTGCCCGAGCTGAAACCGCGGCGGGTGGCGAAGACCACCACCGCCGAGGTGCTCGAGCCGCCGCCGGACGAGGGTTCGGTGCGATCCGATGTCGCGATCGACAACCCGGTGCCGGAGCCGCCGTTCTGGGGAACGCGGGTGGTCAAGGGCATCCCGCTCAAGGACTACGCGTCCTGGTTGGACGAAGACGCGTTGTTCAAGGGGCAGTGGGGGCTCAAGCAGGCACGCGGGAACGGACCGTCCTATGCGGAACTCGCGGAGACCGAGGGCAAGCCGCGCCTGCGTGGCTGGCTGGACGAACTGCACACGGCGAACCTGCTCGAAGCCGCCGTCGTCTACGGCTACTTCCCCTGCGTGTCCAAAGGGGACGATCTGATCCTGCTGTCGGAAACCGGGTCCGAGCGCACGAGGTTCACCTTCCCGCGACAGCCGCGTGGACGCAGGCTGTGCCTGGCCGACTTCTTCCGGCCCGAGGAATCCGGCGAGATCGACGTGGTCGGCCTGCAGATCGTCACGGTCGGCTCGCGGATCGGGCAGCGGACGGCCGAGCTGTTCGCCGCCGACGCCTACCGCGACTACCTGGAGTTGCACGGGTTGTCGGTACAACTGGCGGAAGCGCTCGCCGAGTACTGGCACGCCAGGGTGCGTGCGGAACTCGGCTACGCGAACGAGGACCCGGCTGCCGTCGAGGACATGTTCGCGCTGAAGTACCGCGGTGCCCGGTTCTCGCTGGGTTACGGGGCGTGCCCGGACCTGGAGGACCGCGCGAAGATCGCCGCGTTGCTCGACCCGTCGCGCATCGGCGTGGAGCTGTCGGAGGAGTACCAGTTGCACCCCGAGCAGTCGACCGACGCGATCGTGCTGCACCACCCGGAGGCGAAGTACTTCAACACGGGAGCCCGGCGATGACCACGCTGCGCGAGGAACTGGCCTCCGGCCGTCCCAGCTTCTCCTTCGAGTTCTTCCCGCCGAAGACCGACGTCGGCGAACGGCGGTTCTGGGATTCGGTGCGGCGGGTGGAGTCGCTGGCGCCGACGTTCGTCTCGGTGACCTACGGCGCCGGCGGGTCGTCGCGGGAACGCACGGTGAACATGACCGAGGCGATCGTCGCCGAAACGACGTTGCGGGCGGTCGCGCACCTGACCGCGGTGGGGCACTCGGTCGCCGAACTGCGGCAGATCATCGGCCAGTACGCGGGCGCGGGCATCCGGGACGTGCTGGTGCTGCGCGGCGATCCGCCCGGCGACCCGCGGGCCCAGTGGATCCCGCACCCGCAGGGCTTCACCTACGCGACCGAGCTGGTGGCGCTGGTCAAGGACATCGGCGACTTCTCGATCGGCGTGGCCGCCTACCCCGAGCTGCACCCGCGATCGTCCGATGTGGAGAGTGATACCCGGTACTTCGTGGACAAGTGCCGGGCGGGCGCGGACTACGCGGTGACGCAGATGTTCTTCGACGTGACGCACTACCTGCGCCTGCGGGACCGCGTCGAAGCGGCGGGCTGCACCACGCCGATCATCCCGGAGATCATGCCGGCCACCGACTTCAAGCAGATCCACCGGTTCGCCGAGCTCAGCGACGCCTCTTTCCCGGCGCGGCTGGCGCAGGCACTGGAGCGGGCCACGCCGGAGGACGCCTACCGGATCGGCGTCGACCACGCGACCGCGATGGCCGAACGCCTGCTCGCGGAGGGCGCGCCCGGCCTGCACTACATCACCCTGAACAAGTCGGACGCCGCACTGGACATCCACCGCCGCGTCCTCGGCTCCGCCACCCCGAAAGCCGCCTGAACAGGCTAGCCAACCCGAACCTGCACCTGCTAACTTTTGTTGGCATGTGCAGGTTCGCGTTGTGAGCCCGACCGGGGACGAGCTGGTGCGCGTGCTGGCGACGCTGGCGAACCCGCACCGCGTGCGCGTGGTGGCCACGCTCGCGCGGCAGCGGTACTACGTCAGCGAACTGGCGCGCGAGCTGGGCATCAGCCGTGCGCTCCTGCAGGTGCACCTGCGCAAGCTCGAAGCGGCCGGGCTGGTCACCGCGCGGCTGGAGCTGTCCGGCGACGGCAAGGCGATGAAGTTCTACGAGGTGACCCCGTTCGCCTACGAGCTGACCCCGCGGTCCATCGCGGCGGCGGCCGAGACGCTGAGCGAGCCCGGGCAGAAGGGATCAGGGGAATGAGCGACAACGACTGGCAGGAGCTGGCCGGGGTGATCGGGATCTTCGTCCTGATCACCACCGTGCTGACCGTGGCGATCTGGCAGCTCGCCGTGACCTGGCGCGCGAAGGCCGCGCTGGCCAGGGAAGACACCTATCGCAGGCTGGCCGAGCGGGCGGTGACGAGCCAGGAGGACACCCAGCGGCAACTCGCCGAGCTGCGGAGCCGCATGGACGGGATGGAAAGGATTCTCAAGGAAGTCGAGTAGGAGACCCTGGGCCGCCGAGTTGCAGCTCGACGGCCCAGGCGGAAGAAGCACCACCTCGCCCGAGGGCGAGTCCTTCGTGTCGTACCCCTTCAGGGAAAGGACATCAGTTCATGCTGCCCGATGGCAAATCGGCAGGCCGTCGTCCGGTGACCGAGAGGATCGCCGGCTGGTCGGCCGAGCACCGCGGCAAGGCGATCGCCGGGTGGTTCGCGCTGGTCGCGCTCACCCTCGCGATCAGCTTCCTGGCCTCCGGACCGGACGCACCCAACACCGATCCCGGCGAATCCGGCGAGGCCCAAACGGCTCTGCGGGCGGAAACCGCCTACGAGCCGGTCCACGAATACGTACTGGTGCAAGCGATTGCGCCGGTGGATCCGGCGGCGGCGGTGGCGGATCTGGCTTCGTCGCTGCGCGACCGTGGCGAAGTGACCGCGGTCCGCTCCCCCACCGATCCGGACGGCGCGAACCTGATCTCCGCCGACGGCCGGTCGTTCCTGGTCACCTTCCACCTCAGCGGCCCGGGCCCGCAGACCCCGGCGCAGGCACGGGCCGCGACCGAGGTGATCGAAGCGGTCGCGGCCCGGCACCCGGGTGTCCGCGTGGCGCAGGCGGGCGATCGCAGCCTGACCGCCGCGGTGGACGAGGCGATCAAGAACGATCTGAGCCGGTCACACCTGCTCTCGTTGCCGATCACCTTGCTGATCCTGGTGGTGGTCTTCGGCTCGCTCGTGGCCGCCGGGCTGCCCCTGCTGCTGACGCTGACGGTGGTCGCCGCGACCTTCTCGCTGCTCGCGGTGATCGGCAAGGTGGTGCCGTTCAACAGCGCGGGCTCGGCGCTGGTGCTGCTGATCGGGGTCGCGGTCGGGGTGGACTATTCGCTGTTCATCCTGCGGCGCCACCGCGAAGAACGCCACGCCGGGCGGCCGACCGCGGACGTGTTGCGCGTCACCGCCCGCACTTCCGGCCGGGTGGTGGTGGTTTCCGGGCTGACCGTGGTGCTGTGCCTGACCGGCCTGCTGTTCACCGGGCTCGGGGTGTTCCGCGGCCTGACCATCGGCACCGCGCTGGTGGTCGGCTTGGCGATGCTCGGCGCGGTGACCGTGCTGCCCGCGTTGCTTTCGCTGCTGGGCGATCGGATCGACGCACTGCGGCTGCCGTGGTTCGGGCGCGGGCGGACCGCCGCGCGGGAATCACGGGCGTGGGCGTCCATCGCCGCCGCCGTGGTGAAGCGGCCGCTCGCCTGGGGTGGCCTGGCCACGCTGGCGCTGCTGCTGACCGCCGCTCCGGCGCTCGGCATGCGACTGCAGGACGCCGCGATCACGCAGAGCCTGCCGCGTGACGTACCCGCCGTCGACGCGGCGATCCGGATGGGCGAGGCCTTTCCCGGAATGCCGATCCCGGCGCGCGTGGTGGTGTGGAACCAGAGCGCGGAACTGGGTCCGGCGATCGGTGAATTGCGGGAACGGGTGGCGGCCAGCGGGGGCAGGCTGTTCGAACCGGTGGCGGTCTCGGAGGTCGGGGAAACCCTGGTGATCCGGGTGCCGCTGGCCGGTACGGGCACCGACCCGCGCTCGACCGCGGCGCTCGAATACCTGCGGCACGAGGTGCTGCCGGACGTCTTCGACGGCAAGGCGGAATACGCGGTCGGGGGCCGGACCGCGACCCCGTACGACTTCACCGCCCGAATAGCCGAACGCGGGCCGTTCGTTTTCGCCTTCGTGCTGGTGCTGGCGTTCGCGCTGCTGCTGGTGGCGTTCCGCTCGATCGCCATCCCGCTCGTCTCGATCGTGCTGAACCTGCTCTCGATCGGCGCCGCCTACGGGGTGCTGACCTGGGTTTTCCAGTTCGGCAATCTCAGCGGGCCGCTCGGGTTCACCGCGTACGGCGGTGTGGTGGGCTGGCTGCCGCTGTTCATCTTCGTCCTGCTTTTCGGGCTCAGCATGGACTACCACATCTTCATCCTCAGCCGCATTCGCGAACGCTTCACCCCCGGCGACGCCCGTGGTGCGATCGTCCGCGGAATCGGCGCCAGTTCCGGCGTGGTCACCAGCGCCGCGGTGATCATGATCGCGGTATTCGCGGTTTTCCTCACGCTGACCGCCATCGAGTACAAAATGCTCGGCCTGGGAATGGCGGCCGCCGTCTTCATCGACGCCACCGTGGTCCGCGGCGTCCTACTGCCCGCCGCCCTCTCCCTGCTGGGCGATCGGGCCTGGAAATAACGTCGACCAACCAGATTACCGGATGCCCGGCGACCGCGGTCGCCGGGCATCCCCTACTCACGAGTATCTACTTGCTACTCGCGTCAGCATTTCCACCACAGGTCCGTCACCATTGCGACGAAGGCGTGGATGTCCATAAGAAGAAGACTGGTCAAGTTTTTGATTACTTTCTGCTGAGTCGACCTAGGCCGATCGTTGGCGACAGATGATGATCTACACCAAAGAGGAAGACTAAGTCAACCGAGTGCCGCGTCGACACTTAGAGTTGGCTGAGCTGATCGAGCCGCCTTACTCTCGAACACGCATTCTACCTGCGTAGTTACCAGCTGTTATCCGGCAACTCCCCGCAGCGAGGCCCGAGCGTCACACTGAGGAGTGACATCGGGTTCACCAACGTGGGAGAGATCTCTCGTCTCAGTACGCCTACCCGCACCTGCGGACCGCGCCTAGTCGACCCGCCCGATCTCCAGCAACCGGCGGTCGAGCCGCTCGGCGCGCGCCTGCATGCCGCAGCGGCGGTAGATGGCCACGGCCCGCCACCAAGCGTCCCAAGCCATGGGGAGGTCACCGGTGGCGTGCGCGACCCGGCCGAGCACCTCGAGGGCGTGCGCTTCCGGGCGCACGTACCCACTGCGCTCGGCTATGTCCACCGCGACCTGCGCGTCCCGGAGGGCGCCAGCGAACTCCCGCCGCGCCAGGCGCAGTTCCGCCCGCCGCGCATGCGCCCTGGCCAGCACCTCCACGTCGGAGGACCGCCGCAACAGGACGAAGGCCCGGTCGCAGTAGGCTTCCCCCTCGTCGAGCCGGCCGGCTTGGGCCGCCAGCCAGGCGAGCTCCACGAGCGTCGCGGCCTGTCCGGCCACGTCCCCGGTGCGCTCCCGGGCAGCCAGGGCACGCCGGAACTCCTCCTCGGCCTGGCGGTAGCGGACCTGCCCGGAATACAGCATGCCGAGCAGCTGGGCGATCTTGCTCTCCCGGTCGACGTCTCCGAGTTCGCGCGCCATCTCCTGGCACCGCATGGCGAGTTCGACAGCTTCGTCTTCCAGTTCCTGCTGCCACTTCAACCGCGCCAGGTTCAGCAATATGGTGAGCACTCCCGTCGCATTGCCGTCCAGCAAGACGAGCGCACGTTCGAACTGACGCTGGGCTTCGTCATGTTCGCCCAAATGCAGCAAGAGGTACCCGAGGTCATTCGCCGAACTCGCCTCGGCTTCCGGGTTTCCCTCAGCGGCGGAAGAAGCACACGCCACCGTGAGCACGATTCGGTTCTCTTCTTGAAAACCATTCCGGTCGAGGAACTCGGTCACGGCGTGCGCCAACTGCCAGGAATATGTGAATTCTTCGACGGAAGCTGCCGCACGCACCGAAGATTTTAGATTGACCCTCTCAATAGAGAACCAATTTTTGGCCGAATTCGGTTCGGAAAAAGTTAATGGACCCGCACCTTCTTCCGGCTCCGCACAGGGCGGTAATTCCTGATTGACGTACGCCACCATATGCGCATTGCGCGCCGAATGGAGGTAGAAGCTCAACATGCGCCCGATCGCCGAGCGGCGCTCGATTTCCGAGCGGGGCAGGGAGTTCGAGTAGCTGTACAACAGGTCGTGCATTTGATAGCGGTCCACCGACCCCGGTTGATCCACGAGGTGGGCGCCCACCAGCGCGTCCAGCCCACGCCTGGCCCGTGCGGGTGGGACGCCGAGCAACGCCGCGGCGGCTTCGATGCCGAACTCGACGCCGGGATGTAGTCCCAGACAACGAAAAAGCCGGGCTGTCTCCGCGTCCAGCGACTGGTAGGACAAGGAAAAGATCGAGCTGAGGCTTTCATCGTGCCCGTCACCGTCCGGGCCGATGGACAGGAGGGTCTCGGGATCACGCAGTTGCTCGGCGACGGCACGCAAGGCCGCACCCCTGCGGTCGGCGACCCGCTGTGCCACCAGGTTCAGCGCAAGTGGTACCCCTCCGCACGAATGCGTGAGCTCTCGGACCGCCGCCGGTTCGGCCACCGCTCGCGGCCCGATCCGCCCCGCGAGCAGCGCGGAGGCGGACTCGGCTTCGAGTGGTTCGACCACCAGCCGCGGCAGGTGGTGGCTGATCCCGAGCGACCCGAGCCGGTGCCTACTGGTGATGAGCACCACCGACCCGACGAGCAACGGCAGCAAATGCCTGATGTGCGCGGAATCGGCGGCGTTGTCGAGCACGATCAGCATCGGGTTGGCGGCCAGGTGGGCGCGCAACCGCTCGGCTCGACCGGCCAGGCTGACCGACTCGATGGCACGGCCCGACGCGGCGAGGAACCAATCGATCACCTCCGCGGCGTCGACCCGTGGCCGCGGGGAGAACCCGCCCAGGTCGACAAAGAGGATGCCGTTCGGGAAGTGCTCGGCTCGGCGGTGGGCCCAGTGCACAGCCGTGGCTGTCTTGCCCACACCACCGAACCCGGTCAACACGACCACCGCGGAGCGGAGCTGCCCCGCCGCGATTCCGGTCTCCTCGTCCAACTGGTCGAGCAGATCCTTCCGCCCGGTGAAATCCGGGACGTCCTGCGGAAGCTGCCGGGGAGCCGGATGCGCATCCCCGTAGGCGCGGAGCGCACGCGGCAAGTGCCCGCCGGACTTCGCACCCTGCCTGAGTTCCTCGTTGCACCGGTACAGCTCGGCAGCGGCCTGCTCGTCACCTTCGGCCAAAAGCCGCCGTCGCACGGAGAAGTAGTAGTCCGTCATCTCGTCCGACCACACCAGACCGGCGAGCACCCGCATCCGCCGTTTGGCCAATCCGACGTCCATTTCGTGGTCGCGCTGGAGTTCGTCCAAGCGCCGCAAGGCTTCCGCGAAATGGCCGAGCGCCAGCTGCTCGTCCAGGACGAGGTAGTTCGCGGGCAGCCACTCGTTCCGGATCGCCACCCGGCGCCAGCTCTCGGCCCGCTCGGTGCCGAGATCGGCAAGGGGGTAGTCCCGCCACAGTGCGGTCGCCGCACAGGCATTTGCACATGCTTTTTCATGGTCGCCGCGACGGCTTCGCTCCCGGGCCTTGTCGATCAGATCGCGGAAGACGAAATAGTCGATCTGGTGGCGCTCCACGGTGAGCAAACAAGTGCCATCGTTGATCTTCAGCGTTGCTTCGGGAGCTGCCGCGGTCAACGCCGGTCTAATCCTTTTGGCGTAGGTGTGCACGGTGGACGCTCGACTCTCGACATCGCCCCACATCCAGTCGATGAGCTGCTCAATGGGTATGCGGCGCCCTGGGTGTGCCAGAAGAACGCCGAGCATGGCACGTAATTTGGGCGTACCCCACTTGTCGGTCGTACGTCCCTGCAAACGCATAGTCGTCCGACCGAGAATGCCGAACACTGGCTCCACGAGCGGGCCAACCCCCTCCCCGGGGAAACACCGTGCGATGCGGTGGGTCGAGTTTCTCATCTTGCCGATGGATTGACCAGGCACAACCACGGGAAACGGCCTTGTCCCAACATTGTCAGGCGTTTGTCCCCTGCGCTGACAGTGGTTGGTCCGGTGTCCCGGCACACCCTCGAGGCGTACCACCAACGCCACGGGGAGGAACCATGAACGGCGCACTCTGGATAAGAGGATCTTTCGGGCTGGGCGCACCGGCCAGGGTCACCATGACGGGATGCCGGACGGTGCTGGTCGTCGTCCCGACGATGACGGCGGGCACCCGGCTGTTCGACCTCGTCCCGCTGCTGGAAGCCGACCACCGCGTACAGCTCGTCTTCACCGTGCCACGCTCCACCGAGATCTGGCACGGAGTCGACGAGTACGTCAGCGCACAAGGGGGATTGGTGGTGCCGTGGCACCAGGCGACGCGGCACACGTGGGACCTGATCCTGTGCGCCAGCCACCGGCACCTCGCCGATCTGCACGGCAGGATCCTGCTGGTTTCACACGGAGCCGGAACGCTGAAGTCGGTGCAGTACAGCCGCAAAGCCAACGGCGCCACGCAGCCGACCACCGGCTTGGACCGCGAGTTGCTCACCTTTCGCGGTCGCGTGCTCCCGGCCGCGCTGGCACTGGCCACCGAAGCCGAACTGGACGCACTGCGAACCCTGTGCCCGGAAGCGGTACCGCAGGCTTTCGTCGCCGGCGACATCTGCTGGGACCGCCTGCACAGCAGCTTGCCGATGCGCCCGCTGTACCGGCGCGCACTCGGGATCGACCACGACGACCTGCTGGTGACGGTCAGCTCGACCTGGTCCGCCGACTCCGCCTTCGGCAAGCTCCCCGGCCTGTGCCAGCGACTGCTGGACGAGCGTCCATCCAGGAGGGTGCGGGTCGCCGCCGTGTTGCACCCCAATGTGTGGGCCGTGCACGGCAGCCGCCAGGTGCGGGGCTGGTTGTCGGGAAGCCTCCGGCACGGACTGTTGCTGATCCCGCCGGACGAAGGCTGGCGGGCCACCGTGGTGGCGTCGGACTGGGTCATCGGCGACCACGGCTCGACCACCTTGTACGCGGCGTCCGCCGGGTGCCCGGTCAGTGTCGCGACCTGCTCGCCGGACACCATCCGGCCCGGCAGTCCGGCGGATGTCCTCCGGCAGCACGCGCCCGGCCTGAACCCGGACCTTCCGCTGCTGCCCCAGGCCGCGGCGGCGGAAGCACAGCAGCCGTCGTTGCGGCGGACCGTCACCGAGTTGGTCACTTCACGGCCGGGTGGCGCCTCGGAAGCGCTGCGCTCCAGGATGTACCGATTGCTCGACCTCCCCGAGCCGGGCGGCCGGGCGGCCGTGACCGCTGTACCGGATCCGGCTCCCATCGCGGCTTGACGCAGAAGGAGGGACCTCCGTGACTGCGAGCTTCGTCTTGACGGAACGGCGTGAGGCACCGGGCGTGGCTCACCTCCGATTGCGGGGCACCTGCCCCCACCGCGGCCGGTTCGACAGCGAATGCCTGGTGGTGGATCTGACCTCGGCACCGTGGCCGTGGCATCGTTGCGGGGACGTCCTGGTGGCTGCCACGGCCGCCGATCGGCGTCGCGCCGGGATGGCCGGAACGGGTTTGCTTGCCGAGTTCAGCGGCGCCGGGGTGGTCGGCTGCCCCCACCCCGGTGGAACCGTGGTGGTCATCAGAGCCGGCGCGGCCTTCGACGTGGGCAGCGACTCACGCGAAGTCGTGCTGGCATTCCTGGCGGACGCCTTCAGCCGGTGGTCCTGCGGGCTAGGCGCTGTCCTGTGAGTCAAGGTCGCGCTCTCCGCGCCCAGGCGGCCCATCGACCAGACCCACCGGACAGCACCTAGTCCCGCCCGTGGCTTAAGCGGTCGAGGCGAGCGGCGATCCCGGCTGCCTTCGGGTCTCCGGTAGCCAGGTAGTGCTCCCTCGCCTCGGTCAAGCAACCGCGGGCCGACTCGAGATCGCCCCGGGCCTCCGCGAGATCACCGAGCGCGGAGAGCACCTCGGCGAGGTAGAAGGGCGAAGCGAGATCGCGGACGACCGACAATGCTTTTTCCAGCGTGTCCGCGCTCTCGCCCAGCTCACCACGCTGCTGCTGGGTCGTCCCCAGCACCATCAACGCCCTCGCGTACTGGTTGAGGTCGCCCAGCTCCCCCATCAGGCCGGCCGCGGCCCGAAGCTCCACTTCGGCCTCGTCGTACCGGCCCAGCTTCGCCAGTACGTCCCCCGCGCGACGCCGGCAGAGCGCGACACCGCGCGTGATCCCGAGCCGCTCCTGCAACCCGGCAGCGCGGCGGTAGTAGTCCAGGGCTCCCGGCAGATCGCCTTTGCCCCGCGCGCACCTGCCCAGCTGCGCGAGTGCGGTCGCCACGCTCGGCTGGTGGCCGTGTTCGGTCGCGAGGTTCAGCGCCACCTCGTTCTCCGCGATCGACTCGTCATAGCGGTGGAGGTGAGCCAGTGCGAAACCCAGCTGTGACCGCAGCCTCGCTTCAACCAGGGGTTCGGCACATTCGCGCGCTGCGGAGATCCCGCGGTGCTGGGCCTCGATGAAGTCGTCGTACTGCCGGTAGTGCAGGAAGAACCCCCAGAACGCCTCGCAGTACTGCCAGACCAGCTCGGACCAGCCGTTGCGGTCCGCTTCGGCGAAGGCGGCTCGGACGGTCTCCCGTTCGTCACGCAGCCAGCGGAAGGCCTGCTCCCGCTCGGTGAACCGCCCACGGGAGGGGAAGTCGTCCGCGTAGCGTGGCCCCCACATCGCCCGGTGCGGGTGGATCACCGAATCGGCTTCGACGAGCGTGTCGAGGTACCACTCCACGACGGCACGCACCACGCCGTCCTCCGCGCGTGCCCGGGCGTGCAACTGGACCAGTTCGTGGAACCGGACACGGCCCCCGGCGACGTCGATCAGCAGGTTGCGGTCGACCAGTTCGTCGATGCCGTCCTCGACTCGATCATCGTCCAAGCCGGACACGTCGGCGATCACTTCGAGGGTGAAGGTGATGCCGGGATGGGCACCGCAGACGTGGAACAATCCGGCAGCCAGTGGGCTGAGGCTTTCGTAGGAAGCCGCGAACACGGCGTCGATCGACGGCCCGTCCTCCGGTGTCAGCTGCAGCAGGCGACCTCGCTCGGCGAGGGTGGACGCTTCGCGAGCCAGCCGGCGGCGTTGGTGCCGTCGCAATCGCCCGGCCACCAGCGTCAAGGCGATCGGCAGCCCGGCGCAGGCCGCGGCCAGTTCGTCGGCGGCTTCGGGTTCCGCCCGGACGCGATCGGCACCCACCAGCTCGGCCAGCACGTCCACCGACTCGCTCGGGTTGAGGAAGCCGACGTCGACGATCGTCGCCCCGTCGATCTCGAGTCCGGTCAGCCTGTGCCTGCTGGTGACCAGCACGACACCGCGCTCGGTGACCGGGAGCAGCGGACGGACCTGCGCGGCGGAAATGGCGTTGTCGAGGAGGAAAGCCAGCGATTTGTCCGCGGTCATCGTCCGGTAGAGCGCTTCTCGCTGACTACGCTCCGCTGGGATTTCTTCGGCGGCTACCCCCAGGGCGAGGAGAAACCAATGGAGAACGGTATCGGGTTGCACCGGGCCGCCGGGGCTGAACGCGCCGAGATCGACGTAGAGTTGACCGTCGGCATAAGCGTCACGGACATTGTGCAGCCATCGCAGGGCCAACGCGGTCTTGCCGACGCCGCCGGGCCCGCTCAGCACCGCGAAGGGCAATCGGCCCGCGCTCTCACGCACGAGGTCCAGCTCAGCCAGCTCGCGCTGCCGGTGGGTGAAGCGGGCCGCGGGCGCGGGCAACTGAGCCGGCACCCGGGTCCCCGACTGGTACGGCGGTCTTCGCCCGCTCCCCCGGCCCGGTGACGCCCCCGTTTCCTCCATCAGGATTACCCCACACCCCTGGCGCATTCACGGCAGAATTTCTCTCTCTACCGCACGTCGCCCGGCCCGCCTACGTCAATGTGACCAAATCCTCCCCATGGTACGCCCAAGATCGATTGAGCGTCGCCATTCGGCCCAGCGACACTGGTACGTAAGTAGTTAACGTGCGGCGCCGGTGAAAATCAGGTCGTGACCGTCGTGGCCTGGGCCGTCCAGGTGGGCGGCTCTGGCCAGGCCGGCGCGGGCGGCGACCTTCGCCGAGGCGTGGTTGGCCGGGCGGACCCTGGCGATCACCGAATAGGACGGCTGGTGCGCGGCGGCCCATTCCACCACCGCGGTGGCGGCTTCGGTGGCCAGGCCTGCTCCCCAGTGCGCCGGGTCGAAACGGTAGAAGAGGTTGAGCACCATGCGCTCGTCGAAGCGCATCACCTTCACGCCGCAGAAACCGGCGGGCTCGGGCTCGGGCTCGGCTGCGGTGCGCACGGCCCAATAGCCGAAGCCGTAACCGGACCAATGCGCGTCCCAGCGGTGGAACAGTTCTTCGGCTTCGTCACGCGCTGTGAGCCGATCGGACGGATTGTGCGCACAGGCGCGTGGATCGCGGTGAATGGCGAGGATGGCGTCGATATCGGCGGCCGCCGGCCGGCGCAGGCTCAACCGCCCGGTCGCCAGTTCCTCGTGGGCCGCCCCCATGGCCCGCAGCCTAACCAGGGCGGACCACCCGGCGCCACCGGTCCGGAGTGGATGGTCCACCCAGATCCGTGGCGCCGGGCCCGTGCGGCACTACTTCGCAGCCGCTGCCGCCTTCTTGCGCGGAGCGCGCTTGCGCGGAGCGGCCTTGACCACCGCGGCGGGCTTGCGCTGCGCCTCTTCGAAGGCCTCGGTGATCTCGGCCGAAATGCGGCCGCGCTCGGAAACCTGGTAGCCGTTCTCCCTGGCCCATTCGCGGATCTGCCGGGCGCGCTCGCGGTCGGCACCGCTGGAGGAGGAAGCCGATTCCCCGGTGGCCAGGCGCACCTTGCGCCCACCCGTGCGCCGGCCGGCCGCGATGAACCGGGCGAGCTCGTCACGGAGGTTGGCGGCGTTGTCGTCCGACAGGTCGATCTCGTAGGACACACCGTCCAAACCGAACGGCACGGTCTGCGTGGCGATCTCGCCGTCGATGTCGTCGATCATCTCGACCAGAACCTTCTGCGCCATAATTTGCTCTCTTCCCGCTTCGTTGATCAGCAAGCCGCACCATAACCGGCGCGGCAGTCGCGGCGTGCGAGGCCCCGCCGTGAACAGTTTCTCATTCTCGGCGCCAAGTGCAAAAGCCGGATCACGAACGACGCGTCAATCCGGTTGCACGCCGGACAAGAAACAGGCCGTCCACACAGGACGCTGCAGTTCAGGGGCTCGCGGCGGGACCGGCCGAAGAACGGGTGCGGAAATGTCGCGCAGCGTGAGGGGCCGCCACCACCGGCATGAACGCTTGTTATGGTGGCCCGATCGGCGTAGCGCACACCCGGCGGGCGGGCATCACCACCCCCGGATGTGCCCCCAGGCCAGTTCCGCCATTTGCCGGATCCGTTCGACGGCGACCCGGGAGTCCGGATGGCGGAATTCCCGTCGAAGCATTTTCGATCGAGGTCGCCGCCAAAGACATGATACCGATCGGTCACCTGTCATGGGACGTCCTTTGTGGAGGTCCGCCCCGGGTACGGGGTGAGCGGGCCGCCCGGCCAGGTGGAGAAGATGAGGTGCGTCTGCAGCCGCGCCACCTCCGGGCGCGCGGTGAATTCGTCGAGCACCAGGCGCTGGAGGTCCTGGCTGTTGCCGCAGGCGACGTGCACGATGAAATCGTCCGGCCCGGTCACGTGGTGCACCGCGCGGGTTTCCGGCAGGCCGAGCACGTGGGTGATGAACGGGTCGACCAGCGGGCGGGCGTGCGGCTGGACCTGCACGGCGAGCAGCGCCTCGATCGGACGGCCGACCGCCGCCGGATCGACCTGCGCGGTGTAACCGGTGATCGCCCCGGCCCGGCGCAGCCGCGCGACGCGGTCCAGGCAGGTCGACGGCGCGATGCCGACCGCCGCCGCCAGCTCCTTGTTCGCCATCCGGCCGTCGTTCTGCAAGCGCCGCAGGATCTCGGCGTCCACCGAATCCAGGCGCACATTCTGCTCCATGGGCCGAACATAGTCCGGAACTCGTGGCCACCTCCCGGCTCGCCTGCCAGATTCAGCGCATGACCACACTGAACACCCGTGCCGTGCACGCCGGCCGCGACGACCTGGTGGAACTCGGCGTGCACGCGGTCCCCCTGGACCTGTCCACCACCTATCCCTCACGGGACAGCCGCACCGAGGCCGACCGCCTCGACGTGCTCTGCACCGGCGCCCAGGTGGACGGCCCGCCGGTGTACGCCCGGGTCGGCAACCCGACCGTCGCCCGGTTCGAGACGGCGATGGCCGAACTCGAGGGCTGCGAGGCGGCCGTGGCCTTCGCCAGCGGGATGGCCGCGTTGTCGGCCTGCCTGCTCGCCGGGGTCTCGTCCGGCAGGCCGCACGTGGTGGCGGTCCGGCCGCTGTACGGCAGCAGCGACCACCTGATCGGCTCCGGCCTGCTCGGCACCCGGGTCACCTGGGCCAGGCCGGACGAGGTGGCAGGCGCGATCCGCGAGGACACCGGGCTGGTCATCGTGGAGACCCCGGCGAACCCGACGCTCTCCGAGACGAACCTGCGCCGCCTCTCCGACGCGTGCGGCCCGGTCCCGCTGCTCGCGGACAACACCTTCGCCACCCCGGCGTTGCAGCGCCCCGCCGAGCACGGCGCGCGGATCGTCCTGCACAGCGCGACGAAGTTCCTCGGCGGACACGGGGACGTGCTCGGCGGCGTCGTGACCTGCGACGAGGAGTACGCGCGCCAGTTGCGCCAGTTGCGCTTCCTCACCGGCGCGACCCTGCACCCGCTGGCCGGGTACCTGCTGCTGCGCGGGCTTTCCACGCTGCCGCTGCGGATGCGGGCCGCGTCCGAGACGGCCGCCGAGCTGGCCGCGCGACTGGCCGACCACCCGCAGATCGCGAAGGTGCACTACCCCGGACACAACCAGAACCGGCCGGAGAAGCAGATGACCGGCGGCGGGCCGATGCTCGCGGTGGAGGTCCACGGCGACCCGCACGCGGTGATCGGGGCCGTCCGGCTGTTCACCCCCGCGGTCAGCCTGGGCAGCGTGGACAGCCTCATCCAGCACCCCGGTTCGCTCAGCCACCACATCATGGACCCGGCCGACCGCGCCGAGGGCGGCATCAGCGAGCAGCTGCTGCGGATCTCGGTCGGCCTAGAAGACGTCGAGGACCTGTGGGCCGACCTCGACCAGGCACTGGCGGCCAGTGGATCATCGGTGGGGTGAGCCTGGGCCCGCGGCCGTTCGTCCCGCGTCCGGACCGCGAAACCTGAGCGCCCGGCTGGCCGCCGCGCAGCAGAGACCGAAGCCGCGATCTGGACGGATCGTTCACCGAGTACGCCGCTCGCCCGGCCGAGCCGGGCACGCTCGGTTAACGTGGAGCCGATGAAGCGCGTGCTGATGACCGTGGCGGGCGTGCTGATCCTGGTGATCGGCGTCGCACTGCTCGTGCTGCCCGGACCCGGCCTGCTGCTGGTGCTGGCCGGGCTGCTGATCCTCGCCTCGGTGTTCCCGAAGCTGGAGCGCTACGTCGACCCGGTGCAGGACCGGGCGATGAAGGCCGCCGAGGACAGCGTCTCTTCGCCGCTGCGGATCACCGGCTCGGTGCTGGCCGGGCTGGCGCTGATCGCGGCCGGGATCGTCTGGGGCCTGGTCCCCGGCCTGCCGCTGGCCGGTTGGAGCACCGGCACGAGCCTGATCCTGTCCGGCATTGTCCTGCTGGTGCTGCTCGGCTACAGCTACCGGCGAGTACGGTCCCGGCGCGCCGAGCGGCGTTAGCATCGGGGCATGACGGAGAAGGCGTTCGCATCCTCGGCCGATCTGGAAGAGAAGCAGCGCACCCTGGAGGTGCTCGCCGACGGCGTCTACGCGCTGACCGCGCAGGGCGATCCGAACATCGGGGCGATCGAGGGCGAGGACTTCCTGGTCTGCTTCGAAGCGCTCGCCACCCCGGTCGCGGCCCGCGAATGGCTGGCCGAGTTGCGCAAGCACACCGGCAAACCGGTGCGCTACCTGGTGCTTTCGCACTACCACGCGGTGCGCGTGCTGGGCGCGTCCGCCTTCGACGCCGAAGTGATCGTGGCGCACGAGAACACGCGCGCGCTGATCGCCGAACGCGGGATCGCCGACTGGGAGAGCGAGTTCGGCCGGATGCCGCGCCTGGCCAAGGGCGCCGAGTCGGTGCCGGGGCTGACCTGGCCCACGCTGACCTTCTCCGACCGGCTGACCATCGAACTCGGCGGTGAGCGCGGCGAGCTGGAGCTGCACTACTGCGGGCGCGGCCACACCGAGGGCGATCTAGTGGCCTGGTTGCCCAAGCAGCGCATCCTCTACGCGGGTGACCTGGTCGAGGCCGAGGCCGCGCTGTACACCGGCGACGCCTTCCACCGCGACTGGTCCTCGTCCACTTTGGACCGCGTGCGGGAGTTCGGCGCGGAGACGCTGATCGGCGGGCGTGGCGGGGTGAGCCGGGGCCGCGAGGCGGTCGACGCGGCGATCGAGCAGACCCGGCACTTCCTCACCGTGATGCTCCGCGAGGTCGGTGCCGTGCGGGACGCAGGCGGGACGCTGAAGGAAGCCTTCGAGCGCACGCACGCCGCGCTGCACGAGCGGTACGGGCACTGGCCGATCTTCGAGCACTGCCTGCCGTTCGACGTCTCCCGGCTGTGGGACGAGCTCTCCGGCATCGAGCGCCCGGTCATCTGGACCGCCGAACGCGACCGCGAGGTCTGGGCCCAGTTGCAGGGATGAGCGTCCGGACGCCGGTCGCGGTGCTCGGCAACGGACCCGTCGGCCAGACCACCGCACGAAGAACAGCGGCGGCACCGGGAGTCGGTGCTGGACGCCTACGTGGCGGCGGTGCTCACCGACCCGGCCGACCTCCCCGCCGCCCTCGACCGCGCGCTGGGCCGGTGCCCCTCAGATCTCCTTGGCGACGGTGTTCAGCAGTTCCGGGCCCCGGTCGGTGAGCCGCCGCAACGCGAGGGCGCCCCACCACCACGCCAGCAGCCCGCCGACGGCCAGGCCGACCGGCACGCCCGCCCACTTGAGCACGGCCGAGTCGTTCAGCTCGCCGAGGAGCACCACGCCGATCACCGGCAGCGCGGCGGCCAGTTGCAGCAGCGTGATCGCGAACATCATCAGCACCCGTGCGCAGCCCGGCCGTCCACCCGACGACCACGGGCTGGTGTTCCGGCGCGGATCGGGCAGCGGGTAGGCCACGTAGACCGACTGCAGCAGCACCACGCCGGCCCCGGCGCCGAGCAGCGCGGGCAGCGCGCCGAGCACCCACGGGTACAGGTCCAGGCGTCCGCTCACCCCGGGTGTGACCAGGCCGAGCACCAGGGCGAGCGGCGCCACCAGCAGCACCCAGGCGAGCTGGCGCCCGCGCACGTCGGCTCGCGGTGCCCCCGGGGTGACCAGCGTGTGCCACAGCGCGCTGCCGTCGAAGCCGTACAGGTTGCCCGCCTGCAGGCAGCCGAACACGGCGACGAACACACCCAGCAGGGCCAGTGGCGCGGACGAGTCGCCGGAGAACGACGGCACCACGCAGACCACCACGCCCATGATCAGCGTGCCCATCAGCGCGACCCGCCGCCGCGCGTCCCGCCACCAGGTGCGGAGTTCCTTGCGCACCACCGCGCCGACCGGCGACACCGCCACCGAGGACGACTGGCCCGCCGAGGCCCGGACCCGCGCGGCACCGCGGAACGACGGCGAGGTCACGCTCCTGGACAGCAGCGCACCCCAGATCGTGAGCAGTACGCCGAGCAGGACCACCAGGCCGCCCAGCAGCAACACGACCAGGCCCCACGAGCCGGTACCGGCCGCGTGCACCGCGACCGCACCCCAGCCCGACGGCAGCACCCGCGTCACGGCCACGAGTTCGGGCGCCTGCCCCTGGATGATCGCCGGGCCCACGCTGTTCAGCGCGTAGTTGAGCCCGATGCCGGACAGCCCGGTCAGCGCGACCAGCAGGATGCCGAGTTCCTTGCCCTTGCGCGAGCTCAGCAGCGCGCCGAGCGCGGCCATCACCACCCGGTAGACCAGCGCCACCAGCAACAGTTGCAGCACCGCGAACAGCAGGCCGACCAGCGCCGGAGCCGGGCCGAACCGCAGCCCGTAGAAGTACAGCCCGCTGAACGCCACCAGGCTGACCAGCGTGGTCACCCCGACCAGGCCCGCCGCCAGCAGGCCGGTCGCCACCTGCCGGTTCGACAGCGGCAGCAGCGCGAAGTGTTCCGGGCGCAGCGTTTCGTCCCCGCCCCCGGTGGCCACCGGCGCCAGCACCCAGCCGAGCAGCCAGACCGCGTAGATCGAGGCCAGCAGGTCGACCGAGGTTTCCGGGCGCTCGAACGGCACGAAGCCGACGAGCAGCGTGCCCACCGCGGCCAGCAGGCCGATCAGCCCGCCGAAGACCCAGCCGACGATCCGGCTGCCGCGCAGCGAATTACGCAGGACGAGCAGCTTCAGTCGGACGAAGACGCCAACCACGACAGTCCTTCCCCGCCGCCGGTGCGCCCGCCGACCAGGCGCACGAACGCCTCTTCGAGCGTGCCCTCGCCGCGCACCTCGGCCGCCGAGCCCACCGCCACCACCCGTCCCCTGGTGATCACCGCGACGTGGCTGCACAGCTGCTCCACCAGCGCCATCACGTGACTGGAGAGCACCACGGCACCGCCGGAGGCGACGAACCGGTTGAGGATGGTGCGGATCGTCGACGCGGACACCGGGTCCACCGCTTCGAACGGCTCGTCCAGCACCAGCAGGCGCGGCGCGTGCAGCAGCGCCATGGCCAGCCCGATCTTCTTGCGCATCCCGGCGGAGTAGTCGATCACCAGGGTGCGTTCGGCTTCGAGCAGTTCCAGCACGCCGAGCAGTTCGTGGGTGCGTTCGGCCACCGCCGCCGGTTCGAGGCCGCGCAGCTGTCCCATGTAGGTCAGCAGTTCGCGCCCGGTCAGCCGCTCCGGAACGGACAGTCCATCCGGGAGCACGCCGACCAGCGCCTTGGCCCGGTCCGGCTCGGCCCACATGTCGGTGCCGAAGATCCGCACCGTGCCCGAATCCGGGCGCAGCAGGCCGACCGCCATGGACAGCGAGGTGGTCTTGCCCGCGCCGTTCGGCCCGACCAGGCCGAAGAACGAGCCGCGCGGCACCTTCAGGCTCACCCGGTCCGCCGCGATCGTCGGGCCGAACCGCTTGCTCAGGCCGTGCAAGCCCATGGCGGGTTCCTCTGCCATCTACTCCCCCAAGGTTTCCGTGGCCCGCGCGAGCACGCGGTCCACCAGTTCGCCCGAAGCGCCCAGGTATTCCTCCGGGGCACTGACGTCCGGCGCGTCCGGCAGTTCCTCGGCCAGCACGTCGGCGAGCGACCGGCCCTCGGCCGTTGCCTGGCGGTTCAACCGCGCCAGCAGGTCCTTCGCCGCGGCCTTGCCCATGGTGGACGCCAGCGCGATGGTGAGCCGTTCGGAGACGATGCCGCCGCCGGTGAGTTCCAGGTTCTTCCGCATCTGCGCGGGATGTGCTTCCAGCCCGCCCGCCAGTTCCGCCGCGGTGCGCGCGGCTCCGGCGGTGAGCCGCAGGCTTTCCCGCAGCGGCTGCCATTCCGAATGCCAGCCACCACCGGCGCGTTCGTCCTCGGCGACCAGGCTCTGCACCAGGATCAGCGCCTGCGCCGGCACCTGTTTGGCCGCCGAGATCAGCAGGGTGGCCAGCACCGGGTTGCGCTTCTGCGGCATGGCCGAGGAAACACCGCGACCTTCGGCGGCCGGTTCGGTGACCTCGCCCATTTCCGTGCGGGACAACACTTGTACGTCCACGGCCAGCTTGCCCAGCGCGCCCGCGGTGAACGCCAGCGCGGAACCGAGATCGGCGATCGGCGTGCGTGCGGTGTGCCACGGCAGTACCGGCTCGGCCAGTCCGAGCTGCCGCGCGAACGCCGCCGCCAGCTCCGGGCCGATCGGCCGGCGTCCGGCGTATTCCTGGTACGAGGCAAGGGTTCCGGCCGCGCCGCCGAGTTGCGCGGGCAGCACCACCGACCGGACGCGGTCGAGCGCGTCCAGCACCAGCTGGAGCCAGGTCGCCGCCTTGAGGCCGAAGGAGATCGGCACGGCGTGCTGGGTGAGCGTGCGCCCGGCCATCGGGGTGTGGCGGTGCTCGGCGGCCAGTCCGGCGAGCGAACCGGCCGTGCGCCGCAGATCCTCTTCGATCGCTTCCAGTGCCCGTTTCGCCACGAGCATCGAAGCGGAGTCGAGGATGTCCTGACTGGTCCCGCCCCGGTGCACGTACTCGGCGGTGGCCGGGTCGACCGCCGAGGTGAGCTGCTTGACCAGCGCGACCACCGGATTCGCCGCGCCCCTGGCCTGCTCGGCGAGCGCGGCCAGGTCGAACTGTCCTTTTCCGGCACCCGCGGCGATCCGCTCGGCGGCGTCCGCCGGGATCAGCCCCAGCTCCGCCTGCGCCCGGGCGAGCGCGACCTCCGCGTCGAGCATCGCGCGCAACCACGCGTCGTCGGAAACCAGGGCGGCCAGTCCGGTGCCCGCCCACACCGGGGCGAGCAAGCCGGAGTCGATGTCCATGCCGTCATGCTATTCCGGCACGTCACCCCGCCGCCACGCGCCACACGGTGTGCCCGGCGTCGTCCGCGACGAGCAACTCGCCCGCCTTCGTGCCGAGCACCCCGACCGGGCGGCCATAGGTGTCGGCCTTGTCCGGATCGGGCTTGAACCCGGTGAGGAACTCCTCCGGCGGACCGCTCGGCATCCCGTCGCGGAAGGGCACGAAGTCGACGGTGAAGCCGACCGACCGGCCGCGGTTCCACGATCCGTGCTCACCGATGAACGCGCCACCGCGGTAGCGTTCGGTGAAAGCGCTGCCGCGGTAGAAGGCCAGGCCGAGCGGCGCGGTGTGCGCGCCGAGCGAATAGTCCGGCACCAGGGACTTCGACACCAGGTCCGGCCGCTGGGGCTCGACCCGCTCGTCCACCCGCTGCCCCCAGTAGCTCCACGGCCAGCCGTAGAAGTCGCCGTCGCGCACGCGGGTGAGGTAGTCCGGCGGCACGTCGTCACCGAGCATGTCCCGCTCGTTCACGACCGTCCACAATGTACCTGTCTGCGGTTCGAAGTCGAGTCCGTTGGGGTTGCGCATGCCCGAGGCGAGTACCCGCTCACCGGTGCCGTCCGGGTTGATTTCGAGCACCATCGCCCGCCGGATCTCGTTGTCCAGCCCGTTTTCCGCGACGTTGCTGCCGGAACCGACGGTCACGTACAGCTTCGAGCCGTCGGGCGCGGCGACGACGTTGCGCGTCCAGTGGTTGTTGTAGCCACCCGCGGGCAGGTCGAGGATCTTCCGCCCCGGGTCGCTGATCCGGGTTTCGCCGTCGCGATACGGGAAACGCCAGACGCTGTCGGTGTTCCCGACGTACAGCGCGTCGCCGATCAGCGTCATGCCGAACGGCTGGTTGAGGTTCTCCAGGAACGGCGTGCGGAACTCGGCGATCCCGTCCCCGTCGGCGTCGCGCAGCAGCGTGATGCGGTTCGCGCTCTTCCCGCGCGAGCCGTCGTTGCCGCGTATGAGGTCGAACAGCGAGGCGAACAACCCGCCGCCCGGCGCGGTGACCGACTCCGCGGCGAGCACGTCGCCGTTGGGCAACTGGTACAGCCAGCGCGGGTGGTCCAGCCCGGCCGCGAACCGCGTGACGGTGAACCCCGGTGGCGCGGTCGGTGCCTTGTCGGCGGGCCAGCCGATCACGTTCGCGCCGTTGACCGTCGGAATGGTCTGCTCGTCGGGCGCGCCCACCTGCGGGTTCGCGCCCAGACCGGCCGGATCCGGCGGATCGCCGCCCGGGTCGAGCGCGTACGCCCCCACCGCGGCCAGCAGCGCGACCACCAGCACGAAGCCGAGTGCCACCCAGCCGAGCCGTCGTCGGAGCCGCCTGGGTTTGCGGGTTTCCGGCATGACCGCCTCCTCGTTGAATTTTGCCCGGACCCCAGCTTGGCCGAAGCGGCGGCGGCCGGCATCCGTCAAACCGACTGGCCATTACCGCGATCCCGCACACCCGGGCGGGCCGGCTTTGGCATATTGGCGGTCATGGCACCCCTGAACCCCGCGTACGCCAGCCTCCACGGCCTGAGGATCGGTGACGCCTTCGGCGCCCGGATCACCTTGCCGGGCGATCACCCCGACGTCGTCGGGCGGGTGCTGCCGCCGGGGCCGTGGGCCTGGACCGACGACACCGAGATGGCCTGCTCGGTGGTCAGCGTGCTCGACCGGCACGGTCACCTCGACCAGGACGACCTCGCCGACCACTTCCAGCGCCACTTCGACCCGGACCGGGGCTACGGCCCTGGCGCCGAACGGGTGCTGCTGCGGTACCGCCGCGGCGAGTCGTGGCGGGACATCGCACGGGCGGTCTTCGGCGGCGGGTCGTGGGGCAACGGTGCCGCGATGCGGGTCGCCCCGCTCGGCGCCTGGTTCGCCCCGGATCTGGACCGGGTGGTCACCGAGGCCGCCAAGTCGGCCGAAGTCACCCACGCGCACCCGGAGGGCATCGCGGGCGCGGTGGCGGTGGCCGTCGCGGCCGCGCTCGCGTGCACCAGCCCGCTCGACGGCGGTGATCTGCTCCGGGCGGTGGCCGCTCGGGTGGCGCCCGGCGAAGTCCGGCGCCGGATCGAAGTGGCCGCCGAGTTCCGCGGTACCGCCGAAGAAGCCGCGCGCGAACTGGGCAACGGCCGCGAAGTGAGCGCGATGGATTCCGTGCCGCTCTCGCTTTGGCTGGCGGCGCACCACTTCGGTGATTTCGAGGACGCGCTGTGGACGGCGGCCCGGGTCGCCGAGGACGTGGACACGGTGTGCGCCATGACCGGCGGGATCATCGCGGCCCGCACCGGCTACGACGGTATTCCCGTGCGGTGGCGCGATTCCGGCGAACCGCTGCCGCACTGGCTCGTCCCGTCCGCCGTGTACGACGCGTGAGAAAGCTCTGAACTGGAAACAGTTTCACGCCTTCGACCGGCTTCCTCGGTCCCACGCGGTGAACGCTCGGTGATCCCGCCCCACTGACGAGTTCCGGCCGCGTCGCGCCGTCACTCCTCCGGTGCTCCTTGCGCGCGACCTCTTACCGTCACTGTGGGCTGCTGCTACGTTACGTTTCGCAACGGTTCGCCATTCCACGTTTCTGCGATCGAGGGGATCACCATGCGCAAAACCTGCTCCATGGCCGCGGTTCTCGCGGCTTTGACCACGCTGATGGTCACCGCACCGGCGTCGGCCGCGACCGGCCGGGTCGTGGTGTTCGAAACGGAAGTCACCGAACTGACCGTTTACCAGAATCCGAAGGGCTGCAAGAAATTGCCGGTGGCCGCGCACGTACTGGTCAACGAAACGAACGACACCGTGCGCATCCACGGCGACCCGTTCTGCCTCACCCCGGCGCTCGAAGTCGCCCCGGACCACGGCTCGCACGTGGCCCCGGGCAGCGGAAGCTTCTCCGCTTGACCACCACCGGCCTGGTGGTCGTCGGGCTCGGTTACGTCGGCCTCCCGCTCGCGCGGCGGGCCTGCCGCGCCGGGCTGCCCACCGTCGGCCTCGACATCGACGAACCGCTGGTGAACAGCCTGAACGCGGGCCGGTCGCCGGTGCACGGGGTGACCGGGGACGACCTCGCCGGAATGGTCGCCACCGGGTTCCGGGCCACTTCGGACGACGCCGTGCTGGCCACCGCCGAGACCGTGGTGATCTGCGTGCCGACCGGGCTGACCCCGCAGGGCAAACCGGACCTGCGGGCGGTCCGCTCGGCGGCGCGCACCGTCGCCGGGCGACTGCGGCCCGGCACGCTGGTGGTACTGGAATCGACGAGTTTTCCCGGCACGACCGAGGAGGTGGTGCGCCCCATTCTGGAAAGCGGCAGCGGGCTCACCGCCGGCGAGGATTTCCACCTGGTCTATTCACCGGAACGAATCGATCCCGGAAATACGCGCTACGGCATCGCCAACACCCCCAAGGTGGTCGGCGGCCTCACCCCGCTCTGCGCGAAACACGGCGTCGCCTTCTACGGCGACCTGGTGGACACCGTGGTGGTCGCCAGGGGAACACGGGAAGCGGAAATGTCGAAACTGCTGGAGAACACCTATCGGTTCGTCAACATCGCGCTGGTGAACGAGATGGCCGTGTTCTGCGATCGGATGAACATCGACGTGTGGGACGTGCTGGACTGCGCCGCGACCAAACCGTTCGGGTTCGCGCCGTTCCGGCCCGGCCCCGGCATCGGCGGGCACTGCATCCCGGTCGACCCGCTGTACCTGACCAGCAAGGCCCAGCGCGAAGGCTTCTCCTTCAGCCTGGTTTCCGCGGCCAGGCAGGTCAACGACGGCATGCCGGAATACGTGGCCCGGCGAGCCGACGCCATTCTCGCCGGCGGCCTGAACGGTGCCGAGGTGCTGCTGCTCGGCGTGACCTACAAGCCCGATGTGCCGGACGTGCGGGAGTCACCGGCGATCGCGGTGGCCGAGGCGTTCGCCGAGCGCGGGGCGAAGGTGCGGTACCACGACCCGTACATCGATCGGTTCGAAGTGGACTCGGTGGCGCTGGACCGGGCGGAGGACCTGCCCGCCGCGCTCGCCGCCGCGGACCTGACCGTGCTGCTGCAGGACCACGAATGCTACGAGAGCGCACTGCTGGCGCGGGAAGCCCGCTGCCTGCTCGACACCCGCGGCCGGGTCGCCGGGCACCACGTGCGCCTGCTCTGAAATCTTCCGCCGGACGGCCGGCGGGGGCTAGTTCGCATCAACCCGTGCAGGGAAAGGACATTTCATGACCACCGCTGTTGCTCAGGATCGGCTCACCCAGCGTTTCGAGAAGTGGGACACCAACGGGGACGGCACGCTCGAACTCGCCGACTTCCAGGAGGAGGCCCGCCGGATCTGCGAGGCCTTCGGCAAGGACTCCTCGTCGGCCGAAGGGCGGAACCTGGAGAACGCGCTCACCGGGATGTTCGAGTACCTCGCCAACCAGGCGGGCGTGGGCCGCAACGGTTCGCTCTCGAAGGAGCAGTTCCGCGTGGTGACCGAGCGGCTCATCTTCGAAGAGGGCGAGGCCAGCTTCAACCGCGTGATGCGCCCGGTGATCAAGGGCGTGATCGGCATGTGCGACAAGAACCGGGACGGCCAGATCAACGCTGACGAGTTCGCCACCTGGCTGAGCGCGGTGGGCGTGGACCGGAGCGAAGCCCGCTCGGCCTTCGCGGAGGTCGACACCTCGGGTGACGGCCAGCTCTCCACCGAGGAACTGCTCGCCGCCGTGCGCAGCTTCCACTTCGGCAAGCTGAGCGTGCCCCTGCTGGGCTGACCCCGCGATACGAATGTGGCTTTCGGGGCGGATTCCGCCCCGAAAGCCACATTCGTGTTCAGGCCGGGCGGAAGGACACCGGGAGTTCCGGGGTCAGGCCGAGGTCGGCGCCGGTCACCACGTCGGCGCGGGTGATCAGGATGTTGTAGTGGTTGGGGAAGTGGCACGCGTCGAAGCCGAGCACGGTCCCGACGAGGGTGTCGCCGAGCCAGAACTCGTCACCGCGGTCGAGCACGCCCGCACAGAAGATCTCGGCGAAACCGAGGAACCCGACCCGGTCGATCCGGGCGCCCGCCTCGGTTTCGCGGTGATCGGTGGTGACCAGCTCGTGCACCTCCCCCCGGCGGACGCAGCGGCTGGCGTGGGGCTCGAGGCTCATCCCGCGTTCGTCCCGCCGGTGCAGCAGGACTTTCACCAGCACGCCGTCCACCTCACGTTTGGGCCCGTTCTCCTTCACCGGAGCACCGGTTCACGGCGGTAGGTGGCGGCCACCAGTTCCAGCGCGGGCATCCCGTGGTCCGGTCCGCCGCCGAGGAAAGCCGCCAGCACGCCTTCGTATTCGTGCCACAGGGAGTTCTTGAACCCGGTGAAGCCGTCGAGCAGGTCGGCCGTTCGGGTGGTCCCGTCGGCCAGCTCGACGGCGACGTCCTTGGTCTCCCCCGGGTGCGACCAGTCCAGCTCGACCCGGGCCGGTGTGCCGTCGGCCGCGCGCAACCGGACCACCGCGAGGCGGTCGACCCCGGCGGCGTCCCGGGTGACCACGGCGTCCTCGACGCTGACCTCGCCGAGGAACAGCCGCACGAGGTCGAACGCGTTGGGCCCGTTGTCGGCGACGCACCCGCCACCGCACCGGTCGAGATCCAGGTACCACGCGTCGTCGCCCACGTGCTCCTCGATCTGCTCCAGGTACCGCACCCGCAAGCCGGTGATCTCCGGGGAGTCACCGAGGGATTCCTTCAGTGCCAGCACGTTGCGGTTGTACCGCCGGTGGAACGCGGTGAACAGGCGACCGCCGAGCCTGGTGAGCCGCCGCCCAGCTTCCACATCGATGGCCAGCGGCTTCTCCACGCAGACCGGGAGCCCCGCACCCAGCGCGTCCCGGCACAGCTGTTCGTGGGTGTCGTTCGGCGTGGTCACCACCACCGCGTCGACGCGATCGAACATGGCCGTGTGGTCGGTGAAGCACTCCACGCCACCGGCGAAGGGCGCCAGCGCCTCCGGCCGCAGATCGCAGACCCCGGCCAGCTCGGTCCCGGGATGGGCGGAGATCGCCGCCAGGTAGTACTTCGAGATGACGCCGAGCCCCGCCACGCCCATCCGGACCGGCCTCACGGCGTGGCCAAGCCGAGCCCGGCGTGCAGGTGCGCGGGCAGGGGCACCCCGTCCCGCAGGTTCACCGCGGCCTGCTCGGCTTCCACCCAGCCCGGGTACCGGACCGTGCCGGGGCAGTCGAGCACGGCGCCGAACATCGACCGCACGTCAGCCGCGAAATCCGCGGCCTGGGGCGCGATGGCCAGCACGAAGAAGCCGATGTCGTCGTCCTGGCCGCGGTCACCGGTCAGGGCCGCCGCGGCCGGGCCGTGACCGGCGCCCGACAGCGATGCCGCCAGCAGTTCGACCACCAGTCCCAGCCCGAAGCCCTTGAAGGCACCCGTTTCCGGCGCGCCACCCAGCCACTGCAGGTGCGCGCGGCCCTCGTCGAACGCACGGGGATCGGTGACCGGCCGGCCCTGGTCGTCGACCAGCCAGCCGGGCGGGATCGGCATGCCCTCCCGCGCCGCCGCGCGGATCCGGCCGGTGGGCACCACCGTGGTGCTCATGTCCAGGACGAACGGGTGCTCCGGCAACGCGGGCGCGGCCACGCTCAGCGGGTTCGTGCCGAGCAGCGGCAGGCGGCCGCCGGGCGGGCGCGCGATGCGCTGGTTGCCGCAGTTGCTCATCACCACGCCGACCAGGCCGTTGCGCGCCGCCCGCCGCGCGTGGAAGCCCGCGCTCCCGAAGTGCGTGGCGCCGCGCACCGAGACCAGGCCGATCCCGTGCCACTCCGCGCGTTCGATGGCCGAGTCCATCGCCTCCGCGGCCGCCCAGAGCCCGAGTGCCCGGTGCGCGTCGAACACCGCGCACGGGCCGAGATCACTGACCGCCTCGGGTTCAGCGTCCGCGGCGATGCGTTTCTGCTCGAACTGCTTGAGGTACAACGGATTCAGGTTGGCGACCCCATGCGAGCCGAACCCGTGCAGGTCGGCGTAACACAGCGCCTCGGCCGCCAGCCTGGCCCGGTGCGCAGGCACCCCGCGCCGGGCGAACGCCTGCCTCACGTGGTCCAGCAGGTCGGCGTAGGGCACGCGGACGGTCGGCGGGGCCACCACTTCAGCGGTCATCGGATTCCTTTCAACGCGGGGGTTCGGGCGAAGGCGAGCAGGATGCGGGCGACGGCGGCGGCGAATTCCTCCAGTTCGGCGAGGTCGGCGTATTCACCGGCGGCGTGCGCGTTGTTCTCGGCCAGCGAGCCGGGCCCGAAGACCGCGGTGAACGCGCCGGGCACCCCGTCCATCCAGATCGCGTCGCAGGTGAAGGCCGGTTCGTCGGCGGCGTGCGGGGTCAGTCCGGCGTGTGCGGTGAGCAGGTTCTCCGCCCACCGGTCTCCGCCGTTGAGGCAGGGCAGACCGCGTTTGAGCCAGTCCAGTGTGGTGATCTCGGCGGCGTCGGCGGCGGTCCGGCCGAACACCGGGCTGTCGCCGAACTTCCCGGCGAACTCCGCCAGCCCGTCCCGGAAGGCCGTTTCGACGCGCGCCCCCAGGTCCTCGCCCTCGGCGGAGGATTCGTACGGCAGGTTCAGCAGCAGCTCACCGGTGCCGTACACCCGGTTGTGCTGGTCGCCGGTGTGCAACCCGGCCACGCAGAAGCTGCCGGCGAGGTTCGCGGCGAAGTGCTGCGCGAGGAAGCCCAGCAGCACGGTGGCGTTGTGCCCGGCTTCCGGCCGGTCGTCGATCGCGCCCTGGCCGGTGACCCGGACGCGCGCGGTCATCGCGGCGGTCGCCCTGGTCAGGTACCGCAGGCCGGTGGGCTCGCAGAAGATGTTGACGCGGCCGTGGAACCCGGCCGCGACCAGCCGCCGGGTGCCGAGCGTGCCCAGCCCGCCGCCCTCCTCGCCGGACACCACCTGCAGGATCACCCCGATGTCGCGGCCGATCGCCGCGCCGGCCTGGATCGCGTGCCGGATCCCGGCCAGCAGCGCCACCGCCGGGCCCTTCGCGTCGATCGCGCCGCGGCCGGTGAACCGGCGGCCGTCGAAGCTCACCGGTTCCAGCCCGGCGACCGTGTCCAGGTGCACGTTGAACATGACCGTCGAACCGAGCGGCAGGGCGCGTCCCAGGCGCAGCACGAGGCTGGGCTGCCCGGCGAGGAACCCGGGTGTGCCCGCGGCCTCCCGGACGGCGGCGGGCACGTCGTCGCGCAAGGCGTCCGCCGGCCGCGCGCAGTCGTGGCGGGCCAGCCGGAACCCGATGGCCTGCGCGGCCTCGGCGTAGTCGGCCTGCGCCTGCCACAGCTGCGCGACGGGTTCTCCCCCACCGGCTTCGAGCGGGCTGACCGTCGGGGTCCGCAGCAGCCGCAGCAGCAGTTCGTGGTCGGACGGCAGCAGCAGCCCGGTCACCGCGGGATCTCCACGGCCAGCCGTTCCAGCGCGCGCCCGGCCGCGACGAACGAGCCGGCCGCGTTGTCCCCGGCGACCTTGCCCTGGTGCGGCACCGCGGTCAGGTGGGGTTCGAGCGAAAACGTGCCGCGGTACCCGTGGGCGAGCAGCAGCCGCAGCGAATCGGCCACGCGTGCCTCACCCCCGCCGGGAAGGCAGTAGCGGGCTTCGCCGTCGACCAGCACCGCGTCCTTGACGTGCACATGGGCGACGTGTTCGACGATCTCGGCGAGCAGGTCGTGGCCGGAGTACCCGTGCGCGACCCCGTTGCCGGTGTCGTACAGCAGCCGCAGGTTGCCCACGGCCGCGAGCAGTTCGAGCATCCGGTCCGCGCTCGCACCCGCCCAGCCGGAACAGTTCTCGTGCAGCAGCACCACCTCCGCCTCGGCGGCGCGCTCGGCCAGCCGCCGGATCCGGTCGAGCACCCGGTGGCGCCATTCATCCTCGGGCAGCCCGGCGTTCGGGTAGGACATGATCCGGACGAACCGGGTGCCCAGCGCCTCGCACCACTCGAGCAGCTCGTCGAGTTCGTGCAGCTCGCGGGCGAACGGCTCGGTGATCGGCCGCGCCCAGTTCCCGATCCGCGAATCGAGGCAGACGACCTCGACCCCGGCGTCGCGGATCGCCGACTCCACCCGCCGCAGTCCGTCGTGGCCCAGGTCCGCCAGCGCCCGGCCGTCCACGCTGCGCAGCTCCAGCTGCCGCCAGCCCAGCCGCCGGATCGCCGCGACCTGGGCCGGGAGTCTGGTGCCGGCTTCGTCGCCGATCCCGGCGAAGGACAGCTCACGGCGCATGCGTCGCCACCAGCACCCGCCGGGCGCACCGCTCCTTCGCCTCGATCAGCAGCCGCGCGGCCCGCTCGTGCACCTCGAGGTCCACCGGCAGCCCATCGCGGAAGGCCCGGTAGGTCCGCAGGAAGAAGGTGGTCAGCGCGTCGTCGCGGAAGACCTCGCGCTCGATCCGGTCCGGCGCCACCACCTCCAGCTGCGCGTGGTCGTCCTCGGCGCTGAGCGGGTAGTGACCGGTGACGATGCCGTGGTCCAGGCTGAGCGTGACGCTGCGCTCGCGGATCGGCGAGGTGAGGTCGGACCGCAGCCTGCTCGTCACCCCGCCCTCGTGCCGCAGGGTCAGCTGCGCGCTCCCGAGCCGCGGGATCGACCGGACGCCGCAGGCCATGTCCGTCCACTCCGCGTCGACCAGTTCGGCCGGGCCGCCGAGCCGCAGCGCCACCGGGACCGCGTGCGGCAGCTCGACCTCGCAGGCGTTGGTGTGCCCGGAATTGGTCAGCGAGCGGTGGAACCGCGGTTTGTGCTGGTTCACCGTCAGCGAGCGCAACGCCCCGAACTCGCCCGAGCGCACCAGCTGCGCCAGGCGCTCGGTCAGCCCGGCCACCAGCCAGGGCGCCACCACCGCCAGGTGCAGCCCGTACCGGCGGCGCAGCACCCCGATCCGGTCGAGCTCGTGGCGGCCGGCGCCGAGCGGCTTCTCCACGATGAACCGGCGGAAACCGTTGCGCGCCAGTTCTTCGAGCACGGTGAGCCGGGAACCCGGCGGGGTGCACAGGTGGGCGACCGTCTTCGCGGGATCCACCCGGCCCATCGCTTCGGTGAGGCTGGTGGCCACCCGGACCCGCGGCAGGTGCCGGAGGTCGACCGGCCGGGGGTCGTAGGCGATCAGGGGGTGTTCGGCGAACACCCCGGGCAGTCCGGACTCGCCGATCCGGGAAAGGACCGGCAGGTGCAGCGCGGCGCCGGCCCGGCCGAGCCCGAGCACCAGAGTTTGCAGCATGATTCTCCGTCGATCAGGGGAGCTGATGACGGTAATATCCGCCGGGGCGGGGCCCGCAGTCGAGAAGTGCCGGGAAACCGACCGCAAAGAGTGAAAACCGGGCCGGTCCCCATTCATCTCTTTTCGCCACCCGCCCGCTCCGCTACTTTCGGTGCGTGACTGTGCAGCGGAGAGTGACCGCCGATGCGGGCGAGGAAAACCAGCGTGACGTGCGGTTCTTCGCGCAAAACACCACGTTCGAGCGACTCTGGCCCGATCTCCGCACCCGGGTCGGTGAAGTTTTCGTCAACGGGAAGTTCTCCCACGGCAAGCAGGTGGCTCAATTGGAGCAACGGCTCCGCGAATACACCGGGGCCCAATACGTGGTGGGCGTGAACAGCGGTACCGACGCGCTGGTTCTTTTGCTGCGGGCGGCCGGGCTGAAAGCGGGCGACGGGGTGATCGTGCCCGCTTTCTCCTTCGTCGCCACCGCCTCCGCCGTGGTGCTCGCCGGTGGCGTCCCGCAGTTCGCCGACATCGATCCCGGCGACTACGCCCTGGCCCCCGGGGCGATCGAAGCCGCCGTCACCCCGGACAGCCGCTTCGTGCTGCCCGCGCACCTGTTCACCGGCATGGCCGACATGACCGCGATCGGCGAGGTCGCCGCCCGGCACGGGCTGGTGGTGCTGGAAGACAGCGCCGAAGGCATCGGGATGCGCCGGCGCGGGATCCACGCCGGACTGCACGGCCGGGGCGGGGTGCTGTCCTTCTTCCCGAGCAAGACCCTCGGCGCGCTCGGCGACGCGGGCGCGGTGCTCACCGACGACCCGGACATCGCCGGGCGCGTGGCCGCGCTGCGCCACCACGGCCGCGGCGGGCGCACCCTCGACCACTTCCCCGGCATCGCCACCGAGTCCGGGCTGATCGGCACCAACAGCAAGATGGACGACATCCAGGCCGCCGTCCTGCTGGCCAAGCTGGCCTGCCTGGACGACGACATCGCGCGGCGGCGGGCGCTGGCCCTGGAATACGAAACCGGGCTCGCCGGTATCCCGGGCATCCGGCGGCGGCCGGTGCTCGGTCCCGGCGACATCTGTTACGTCTACCTCGTCGAAGCCGACCGCCGCGACGAACTGGCCAAGTACCTGGCCGCCGCGGGCATCGGCACCGAGGTCTACTACCCCATCCCGCTGCACCGGCAGCCGTGCTTCGCCTCTTTCGGCCCCCACCCCGAGTTACCGCACGCCGAGCAGGCCTGCACCCGCGCGCTGGCGCTCCCGCTCTACCCGGACCTCGAAGCGCGGGACGTGCACACCGTCTGCGCGCGGATCCGCCGGTTCTACGCCGAGGCGGGCGCATGAGCATCCCGTTCTTCCCGCCGGACCTGTTCGAGCGGGACCGCGAGGTGCTGCTGGACCTGCTCCACCGGATCGGCACGGCCGCCGACCAGCGGTTCATCCTCGGCGAGTACACCGCCCGCTTCGAACACCTCCTGCGCACCGAGTTGTCCGCCGAGGACGTGATCACCTGCGCGACCGGCACCTCGGCGCTCACGCTCACCCTGCGCGCGATGGACGTCGGCCCCGGCGACGAGGTGGTGGTGCCCGCGTTCGGCTGCGCGCCGCTCGCCTCCACCGTCGCCGAGCTGGGCGCCACGCCGGTGTTCACCGACATCCGGCCGCACACCATGGTCATCGACCCGGACCTGGCGGAAGCGGCGATCACCCCGCGCACCAAGGTGCTCATGCCCGCCCACCTGTTCTCGATCATGGCCGACATGCCGCGGTTCGCCGGCCTCGGCCGTCGGCACGGCCTCCGCGTGCTGGAGGATTCGGCGGTCGCGCAGGGCGCCACACTCGGCGGCAAGCAGGCGGGCACCTGGGGCGACGCCGGGGTGTTCTCCTTCGTGCAGGTCAAGTCCTTCGGCATGCCGGGTGAAGGTGGCGCCGTGGTCACCGACGACGCCGGGCTCGCGCGGACCGTGCGGATGCTGCGCAACCACGGGCAGGACGGGCAGACCCGGTTCCTGCACCACCGCATCGGCTACAACAGCCGGTTCGACGAGATCCAGGCCGCCTTCCAGCTGCACCGGTTCGACGGGCTGGCCGCGCGCCTGGAACGCCGGGCCCAGATCGCCGACTACTACACCGCACGCTTCGAATCCCTGGTGGACGCGGGCATCCAGCCACCACCCGCCGGGCGCGACGGCCGCTGCTTCTACGTCTACACCCTGCGGGCCGACCGCCGGGACGAACTGCGGGCACACCTGCGGGCGCGCGGCATCGAGACGCACGTCTACTACCCGCTCCCCCTGCCGCACCAGCCCGCCTTCGCCCGGTTCGCGCCACCGGGGCGGCGCTGGCCGCAGGCGGAGTCGGCCGCCGCGCGCATCCTCTCGCTGCCGGTCCACCCGCAGCTCAGCGACACCGAGGTCGAACTGATCGCCGACGCGGTCCACGCCTTCGTCCCGTCCCGCCCGCTCGTCCGCCAGGAGGCACGATGACCAGGAGCCAGGACCGGTTGCTCGCCCAGTGGCGGGCCGAGCCGATCCGGAGGAGCAAGCTGCGCAGTTACGCGCGGCTCGCCAAGCTCGACGTCTACGACTACTACCTGAGCGGGTTCGTGGTGTTCACCGCGATCCTGGCCACCACCACGCAGTTCAGCGTCAGCGTGTTCCCGATGCTGCTGTGCTTCGTGGCCGGTGAGGTGTGCGTGCTGGCCTCGCTGGTCGCGTTCGACGACTACACCGGCTACACCGACGGCAGCGACATCGCCAACTACGGACCGGACGCGCCGCTGCGGCGCAAGCTGCGCAAGCCGCTGGTCGCGGGCACGCTGACGCCCGCGGAGGCGCTGCGGTTCGCCTGGGGCGCGGCGGCCGGGGCGGCGATCCTGTGGACCGCGGCCGTGCTGGCCGGCCCGTACAGTCCGCTGTGGACGATCGGGCTGATGGTGGTCACCTTCGTCGTGTCGATCCAGTACTCCTACGGCGTCAAGCTGAGCTACCACGGCTTCCAGGAGCTGTTCCTGGCCGCGCTCGGCTGGGTGCTGGTGCTCGCGCCCTACGCGCTGGCCACCGGCGGGCTGGATTCGTTCGTCCTGGTGCAGGCGCTGATCTTCGGCCTCGGGCCGCTGCTGTTCGGCGTCTACTCCAACACCAACGACATCGACGGCGACCGGAGCGTCGGCCGGATCACCGTCGCGTCCACCGTTTCCCCGCGCGCCAACGCCATGTTCGTCGGGGCGCTTTCGCTGGCCGAGTTCGCGATCGGCGCGATCGGCTCGCTGACCGGCGCGGCGCCGTGGTGGTTCGTGCTGGCGATGGCACCGGCGTCGGTGTTCCGCGCGATGCAGTTCCACCGCGGGTTCCGCGCGGGCGACATCATGACCGCCCGCCGCATGGGCTTCCGCGTGCACCGCCTTTCGGTACTGCTCATGGTGCTGGCGAACCTCATCGTGCTGGCGACCGCGTGAGCGCCGCACCGGACGTGGCCGTGGTCGGCGCGGGGATCGCCGGGCTGACCGTGGCGCACGAACTACGGCGGGCCGGGCTGTCGGTGCGCGTCTTCGAGGCCTCCGGCGAGGTCGGCGGGCGGATGAAGAGCGTGCGCCGGGGCGGGTACACCATCGACACGGGCGCCGAGCAGATCTCCGCCGAGGGCTATCGCGCGACCTGGGAACTCCTGCGCCGGGCGGGCATTCCGGCGGCGGACGTGCCGTCGATCCGGCGGGCGGTCGGCGTCTGGCGCGACGGCCGCACGCACCTCGCGCTCTCGCCCGAAAGTTCGGCGCTCTGCCTGCGTGCCCGCTGGGAACTGAGCCGATTCCTGCTGCAGGCCAAGCGGCGGCGGCGGTCCTACGACACGGATCGCCCGGAGGCGACACCGCTCGGGTCCGCCACGGTCGCCGAAGTCGCCCGCGGTCTCCACCGCGACCTGCACGACTACCTCTTCCAGCCGCTGAGCGCGAACTTCTTCGGCTGGCAGGCGGACAGATCCGCGATGGCCCCGCTGGCCTGCCTGATGCTGGCGGTCGGCCCGGCCACCGCGTGGCGCACCTACGCCGACGGGATGGACGCGCTCGCCCGGAGCCTGGCCGCCCGGCTCGACGTCGAGACCGGGCACCCGGTCGAACGGGTCACGACCGACGGCACGCGGGCCAGGGTGACCACGGCGGCCGGGACCTTCCACGCGCGGGCGGCGGTGTTGTGCGTGCCCGCGCCGATCGCCGCGAAATTGCACGCCGATCCCGATCCGGCGGCGGCGCCGTTCCTCGGCGCGTGCTCGTTCACCCCGATGCTCAAGCTCAGCTGCCTGCTGGACCGGCCGCTCGGGCTGAAGGCGAGCCGCCCGACGTACGCGCTGCTCACCCCCGCCGCCGAGGAGTCCGTGTTGTCCGGGGTGATCGTCGACCACGAGAAGCACGCCTCGCGGGCGCCCAGCGGCCGTGGCCTGGTGAGCCTGTGCGCGGCGCCCTCGGTGGCCGCCGAGCTGATCGACGCACCGGAGGACGACATCGTGCCGCGCCTGCTCGGTGCCGGTGAACGGTTCCTGCCGGGACTCGGCGAAGCCACCGGGGACACGCTGGTGCACCGGTTCCGGTACGGCCTGCCCGAGGCGACGCCCGCCGCGCTGGCGCTGCGCGCCGGGTTCGAAGCACGCCCGATCGGCCCGGTGGACTACGCGGGCGACTGGATTTCCCTGCGGCCGAGCAGCGAAGGCGCGATCCGTGCCGGAGCGCTGGCCGCGTCGAGGGTGCTGAGGCACTTGGGCCACAGCCGCGCCGGAATGAAGGAGGCGGCGTGAGGCCGTACGACATGGGTGTGCTCTTCGACGAGTGCGCCGACCGGGGTTCCGGCACGCGGGTGCGGCTCGACCGGCCGTTCGACATCGCGCCGGACGACGGCACCGACTACGGCGTCGGCGACCTCGCCGCGCTGGTCACGGCGGCGTCGGGCTGGCTGGCGGCGATCGGCACCCAGCCAGGTGACCGGGTGGCGATCCTGAAACCCAACCACTGGGACTACGACCTGCTCGCCTGCGCGGCGATCCGGCTCGGCGCGGTGCCCGCGCAGCTCTCCGCGCACCTGCCCGCCGAGTCGCTGGCCGCCCTGCTGCACCGGCTGAACCCGGCGGTGCTGGTGACCACCACCGAATTCGCGACGCTCGGCAAGGCCTTCGCCGGCCGGGTGGTCACCCTGGACGGTCCGGAACGCGGCGTGGTCCACCTGGACCTGCTTCGCGGCCATCGCGCGCCCCCACCTCGCCGTCCACGCGAACACGAGCCGCTGGTGATCAACCACACCTCCGGCACCACCGGCGTGCCCAAGCTCGTGGTGCACTCGACCTCGACGATCATCCGCAAGCTCGCCGGGCTGGAGTCGTTCCGGCTGCCCGCCATCGGCGTCCGCCGCGACGACTCGCTCGCCAACGCCAGTTCCTACGCGCACGGCCGGACGTTCTGCTGGACGGCCAGCGTCTTCTGCCTGGCGCCCCAGCGGATCGTCATCCTCTCCGGCCAGGAGCCCGACGAGGCGGACGTGCTGCTGCGCCGGTACCCGCCGACGTTCGTCGAAGCGCTGCCCGCCACCTTCGTCCGGTGGCGGCCGCTACTGTCGCGATTGGACAATCCGTTCCGCGACGTCCGCTTCTTCCTGAGCACCTACGACGCCATGCACCCGCCGGTCATCCGCGACTACCTGCACGCGTCCCAGCGACGCCGTCCACTGTGGATGCAGGGCTGGGGGCAGACCGAGACCGGCCCGATCACCTTCCGCTTCTTCACCAGGAAGTCACTGGCCGCCGAGCGGGAACGGCATCCGTCCACGAGGGACCTCGGCCGGGCGATCCCGGTCCGCACCCGGCTCAAGGTGGTCGATCCCGACACCTTCGACCCGGTACCCCGCGGCGAGGCCGGGCTGGTGCTCGCGCGCACCCCCGCGCGCTGCCTCGGCTACATCGGGGAAAACCAGCGCTGGCAGGAGAAACACACCCGCGGCTGGTGGAACACCGGCGACATCGCGGTCCGCCGGCGTGACGGCCGGGTGCTCCTGCTCGACCGCGAGGTCGACGCCACCCCCGGCCTCAGCTGCCTCGAACTGGAGGACGTGCTGGAGGATCGGCTGCCCGCGGCGCTGGAGTGCGTGGTGCTGCCCGTGCCCGGCAAGGAGCCGCTGCCGGTGGTGGTCACCGAAAGCGGCCGGATCGATCAGGAGGACTGGGCGAACGCGGTGCACGACCTGCCCGCGCTGCAGCCGCCGCGGGTGCTCACCTGGGACGAGATCCCCCGCACCGGCACCGGCAAGGTCCGGCGGCTGGCGTTGCTGACCACGCTCACCGGCTGCGCCGACACCCCGGGGACGGGCCGATGGACGTGAAAGCACCCGCGTACGTCTTCGGCGATCGCGCCGACGCGCTGCGCGAGCAGGCTCGTTGCCTCTCCGCTGCCTACGATCCGCTGACCATCGAAGGACTGACCGCCCTCGACGTCGGGCCCGGCTGGCAGTGCCTGGAGATCGGCGCCGGGGGCGGGTCCATCGCGCGCTGGCTGGCCGCTCGCACCGCGCCGACCGGGCGCGTGCTGGCCACCGACCTGCGCCTGGGCGAGCAGCCGGGCGCTCCGGGGTTGTCCTGGCTGCGGCACGATGTGGTGACCGATCCCCTGCCGGCGGCGGCCTTCGACCTGGTGCACGCGCGGCTGGTCCTGCGGCACCTGCCCCAGCGGCGGGCCGTGCTCCGGAAACTGGCCGCCTCGCTCAAACCCGGCGGCTGGCTGCAGATCGACGAGTTCGACACCTCGTACGGCCACTGCCTGCGTGGTGACGCCGAGGCGCTGTACCAGAAGTTCCTCGGCGCGGTGGCCACGGTGATGAACCGGGCAGGCGCCGACCGGACCTGGGGACGGCAGGCCGTCGCGGCGTTGACCGAAGCCGGGTTCACCGAGGTCACCGCCCGTCCGTCGCTGGAGGTGTGGAACGCGGAGTCGCCGGGGCTCCAGTTGCTGGTGCACCACACGCACCACCTCCGCGACGAACTGCTCGCGGCCGGGATGACCGCACAGCAGCTCGCCGACGTGCGTGCGGTGATGACCGATCCGGAGTTCCTCGCCGTGTCGTGCCCGATGTTCGTGATCCAAGGACGGCGGTGATGGCGGGGTCCACGCCGATGGCGCTCGAACCCGACTGCGAGATCGACTGGGCCGGCCCGGTGGCGCTGCCGCTCGCCGACGAACCCATGGTGCAGGCGGCGTGCGGGCTCATGCACGTCCACGGCCGCCGCTCCGGTCACCCCGAGCCGATCACCGTCGACTACGCCAGCACGGTCGCGAAGGTCTTCGCACGTCAGGGCGCTTTGGCCGCCTCGATCGCCACCGGGCGCGGGCTCCCGTTGCGGTCGGTACGGACATCGGTGGCGCAGGCGGCGCTGCATTCGGTGGCGCAGTACCTCGCCGTCGCCACCACGGACGACGACTGGCGCGAGATCCGCGGCACGGGCGGACCGCCGTTCCTCACCGCCGACGGCGTGCGCGTGGAGATCGAGACGCTGAACGCCGAGGACTGGTGCCGGTTCTGGAGCAGGCTCGGCGCTTCCCGCGAGGCCATCCGGACGGGCTGGCCGCCGTTCCAGCAGCGCTTCGGCAGCGCGGTCTGCCCGCTGCCGGACGAACTCGCCTCCTGCGTGGCCGCGCGGCTGTTCCATTCGGTGGCCGTGGCCGGGGCGGCGACCGGGGTGAGCGTGGTGCAGGTTCGCGAGTGCGCCGGTGACCTGACAGGGCCGCCTTTCCGCGTCAGGCCACTGGGCGCTCCCGGGCCGGCCCTCCCGCCCGCGGCCACTCGGCCGCTGGACGGGCTGGTCGTCGTCGAGTCCACCCGGCGCGTGCAGGGACCGCTGGCCGGGCACGTGCTGCGCCTGCTCGGCGCCGAGGTGATCCGGGTCGAGCCGCCGGGCGGTGATCCGGCGCGGTGGGTGCCGCCGATCGCGGGTGACTGCTCGGCCCGTTTCCTCGCGCTGAACCGGGGGAAGTCCGCGATCGACCTCGATCTGGCGACCTCCGCCGGGCGCGCCGATCTGCTCGAACTGCTGACTCGGGCGCACGTGTTCCTGCACAACTGGGCCCCTGGCAAGGCCACGCGGTGGAACCTCGACGCGGACCGGCTGCTGACCGTCCACCCAGGACTGGTCTACGCGTCCGCCGGTGGCTGGGGTGACGCGTTCGGCGACCGGGCGCCGCTGGGCACCGACTACCTCGTGCAGGCGCACAGCGGCCTCGCGGCGGCACTCCGGCCATCGGGTGCGCCTTCGCTGATGACGTTGACCGACGTGCTCGGCGGACTCGTCTGCGCCGAAGGGATCCTGGCCGCGCTGCTCGACCGCGTCCGGACGGGACAGGGCGCTCGTGTCGATTCATCGCTTTATTCCGCCACTTCACTCGTGCCACAAGCTCGTCCACAGTGGACCAGTTCGGTGTCGGTCCGCGACGGCCGCTTGCACGGCACCGGTGAGCCGATCGAGGTGTGCACCGACCTCGCCGAACTGGCCGCCGACCCGCGCTTCGGCGACGCGCTCGGCCACGACGGGTTCGCCTATCCGCTGCCTCCCTGGGAGTTCGCTTGACCGAGTGGGTGTCGAACACCGGCCTCCGCCTGCGTGACCTCGTCCCGGCCGAGTGCCGTGCCGACTGGGTCCGCCGTGGCCTCTGCCCGGACCGGGATCTGTTCTCGCTGTTCGCCGACCACGCGGCGGCGCGACCGGATCGCCCGGCGGTGATCGATTCCCGTGGCGTGCTCGACTACGCCGAGCTGCTGAGACTGGTCGAGCGAGCCGCGGCGGGCTTGCACAGGGCGGGTTTCGGGCGTCGGGACGTGGTCGGCATCCACCTGCCGAACGGCCGGGACGCGGTCGCGGTGGAACTGGCCGTCTACGCCCTGGGCGCGGTCGCCCTGCCCATTCCGCGGAGTTCGGGTGTCCGGGATCTGCGCGCGCTATTGGGGAGAGCACAGGCTCGTGGGCTCATCACGGCGGTCCCGTACGCCTCCGGCTCCTGGCCCCGGCCTTATCTGGATCCCGAGCACCCGGCACGGTTCCTGGTGTCGTCCGGTTCGGAGGCCGAGCCGAAGATGGTGGCCTACTCGCACAACGCGTTCGCGGGCGGGCGGGCGAACTACGTGCGCGCACTGGGCTCGGGGCCGATGCGGAACCTGGTACTGGTACCCCTGGCGTCCTCGTTCGGGTCGTGCGGCGTGCCGGTCGGCATCGCCGCGCTCGGGTCGACGCTGATCGTCCAGGATTCCTTCGACGCCGCGGGCGCGGTCCGCGCGATGACCGCCCACCGGCCCACGCACGTGTTCGCCGTGCCGACGATGCTCAGCCGGATGACTGCCGTGCCAACAGGTTCGTTCGAAGACCTGTCCGAATTAGACGCTCTGGTGGCCAGCGGTGCCGCGCTGCCCGGAAGCGTGCGGCGGGCGTGTGAAACGCGGTTCGGCCGCCGGGTGGTCGCCGTCTACGGCTCCTCCGACGGGGTCAACTGCCGTGACGGCGTACCGGATCCGGCGGTCGCCGGTATTCGGGTCGTCGGCGGGGAAATCCAGGCACGCGGCCCGATGAGCCCGCTCTGCTACGTCGGCGCGCCCGAGCTCGACGCGCGGTACCGAACCGCGGACGGCTGGGTGCGCACCGGTGACCTGGGCCGGATCGACGCCCGCGGCAGGCTGCACGTGCTCGGCAGGCAGCGGCAGGTCGTCATCCGCGGCGGGTACAACATCAGCCCCGCCGAGGTGGAGAGCGAACTCGGTGCGCACCCGGCGGTCGCCGAGGTCGCGTGCGTCGGCGTCCCGGACAGCGACCTGGGCGAGCGGCTGTGCGCGTGCGTGGTCCCCCGCGAAGGCGGCCTCACCCTGTCCGCGCTCACCGGCTTCCTCGAAGCCCGGGGCCTCGAACGCCGCAAACTACCGGAATCCCTGGTCCTGCTGCCGGAACTCCCCCACGGCCCCACCGGCAAGATCTGCCGCACCTCGCTGCGAACCCTGGTGAGTGCTCACGGTCATTAGGGGGCGGTAGGGTACCGGCGTGGCAGAGCAGATCGTGGAGATCTACACCGATGGCGCGTGCAGCGGCAATCCCGGCCCCGGTGGCTGGGGCGCGGTGCTGCGGTACGGCTCCCACGAGAAGGAGCTCTACGGCGGCCAGGCGGAGTCCACCACGAACAACCGCATGGAACTGACCGCGCCGATCCAGGCGCTGGAAAGCCTCAAGCGCCCGGTCGAAGTCCGGCTGTACACCGACAGCACCTACGTCCGCAACGGCATCACGTCGTGGCTGCCGCGCTGGAAGAGCAACGGCTGGCAGACCACGGGCAAGACCCCGGTGAAGAACGCCGACCTGTGGCAGCGGCTCGAACAGGCCGCCGCCCGGCACCAGGTGGAGTGGCACTGGGTCAAGGGGCACGCCGGGCACCCGGAGAACGAGCGCGCCGACCGGCTCGCGGTCAAGGGCCTGGAAGAGGCCGTCGCCGCGGGCTGATCACAGCTCGCAGTTCGTGGCCAGGTCCACGCCCGGCGTGCGCGGGACCGTTCGCGACGGTGGCGGCCGGTGCCCGTCGAGCCAGTCCCCCATCGCTTCGAACGCGCTGAGGAAGCACGGGCCGATCGGGCGCAGGCGGTCCGGATACGCGTCGTACAAGGCGTCGGCGTGGGTTCCGTCGGCGATCCGGTAGTACCGGTGAGGTGCGCCGCTCCTTCGGACTTGGTCCGCGTACACATCGGAATCGCGGCTGATCGGCAGGAGCGCGTCCAGGGTGCCGTGCAGGGTGATCAGCGGCTTGCCTATGTGGCCGGTGAGCGACACGCGTTCGACCGCGCGGTGCACGCGGTGCGGCCGGCTCGCGTAGTCGTACTCGGCGTCGGAGCCGACGTATCCGGGGTCGAATTCGGTGCGGTAGATGCGCTGGGTCAGGCCCCAGTAGACCTGGTCGTGGTAGGGCCAGAGGAATTCGGAGCCGGGGGCGAAACCGGCGTCGAGAATGGCTTGGTGGGCGGCTTCGGAACCGGCGGAATAGGCCGGGTAGTGGCGGACGGCGGCCGGGAGGAAGGTGAACAGGTTCGGCCCGTCTTCGGTCCAGAGCGTGCCTTCCCAGTCGACACCGCCGTCGTAGAGCCAGGCGCGGTTCTCCAGCTGCCAGCGGACGAGGTAGCCACCGTTGGAGATCCCGGCCATGAGTGTCCTCTGTGGAAACTCGCCGTAGCGCTGCGCCACCGCGAGTTTCGCCGCCACGGTCAGCTGGGTGATCCGGTGGTTCCACTCGGCCACGGCGTCACCCGGGCGCTCGCCGTCGGTGAAGAACTCGAGCCCGGTGTTGCCCTTGTCCGTGGCGGCGTAGGCGTAACCGGCCGCGAGCACGTGGTCGGCGATGGCCCGGTCGTTGGCGTACTGCGCGCGGTTGCCCGGCGAACCGGCGACCACCAGCCCGCCGTTCCACCGCTGGGGCAGCCGGAGCACGAACTGCGAGTCGTGCTGCCAGCCGTGGTTCTTGTTGGTGGTGGAGGAATCCGGGAAGTAGCCGTCGATCTGCGTGCCGGGGACCGCACCCGGGCGCGGCAGCCCGGCCGAGGTGAGACCGGCCCAGTCGGCGGGCACGGTGTGTCCTGTCGCGACGGTGCCGGTGGTGGTGAGGTCGGCCAGGCAGGCGCTGACCTGCTCGGCCGCGCCCGGCACGTGCGGCGCCACGCAGTCACCCGCCGCGGCGGCGGTGCCGGGCAGCAGTACGGTGGCCAGTAGGGCGCCGGCCAGCGCGAGTTTCGGCAGCATCCGGTGAAGGTAGGCCGCGTGTCCGCTGGTCGCCATGTCCGGTGACCACACAGTGCGGTGGGCGATTGTGTGCGCTCGGCCGTCCTTGCGGGCGGTGGTCGTTTCGTATCGTGGGGAAGATGCGAACGCTGACGATCGCCTTGGCCCTGCTGGCAACGCTGCTGACGGGGGTCACCCCGGCTTCGGCGGCGAACATCGTGGAGGTGACCGGGTTCGGGAGCAACCCGGGTGCGTTGAAGATGTTCCGCTACGTCCCCGACGGACTCCCGGCCGGGCGGCCGATCGTGGTCGCCATGCACGGGTGCACCCAGGACGCCGCCGGGTACGGCACCGGCACCGGGTGGCGCACACTGGCCGACAGCGGGCGGTTCAGCGTGGTGCTGCCGCAGCAGCAGCCGGCGAACAACCTGAACAAGTGCTTCAACTGGTTCCAGTCCGGGGACACGAAGCGGGGTTCGGGTGAGGCCGAGTCCATCGCGCAGATGGTCCGGCGCACACAGGCGGACACCGGTGGCACCAGCGCCTACGCCACGGGGTTGTCGGCCGGTGGCGGGATGACTTCGGTGATGCTGGCAGCTTATCCGGACCTGTTCGCGGGTGGCGCCGTGGTCGCCGGGCTGCCGTACGGTTGTGCCGCCACGATGGTGGACGCCTTCTCGTGCATGAACCCCGGCAAGGACCGCACGGCGGCGGCCTGGGGCGGCAGCGTGCGGGCGGCGAGCCCGCACCAGGGCCCGTGGCCGGTGGTCAGCCTGTGGCAGGGCACGGCGGACTACACCGTGGCCGCGGCGAACCAGCGGGAACTGGTGGAACAGTGGACGAACGTACACGGCGTCGCCGCCACCCCGAGCGAAACCGGCACGGTCGCCGGATACCCGCACGCCACCTACCGGGACGGCGGCGGACGGGCCGTGGTGGAAACGTACTCGCTCACCGGCATGGGGCACGGACAGCCGGTCGACCCGCCCACCTGCGGTACCGCGGGCGCCTACATCCTCGACGTGAACCTCTGCGCCGCCGCGAAAATCGCCACCTTCTGGGGCGTCCTCTAACCGCCCCACCTCCAGCAGTCCCACCCCGCACCCGAGCCCCACACTCCCGCCGCCGAGTCCCACGTTCAGGCACCCGAGTTCCACACCCACGCACCCGAGTTCCACGTTCAGGAAGCCGAGTTCCACATTCGGGCAGCCGAAACCCACACTCAGGTAGTCGAGTCCCACACTCGCGCCGAGTGCCGCCTCCAGGAAGACCCGAACCGAACGTAGACGCCATGTCGGACTCGGCCGCCTGAAAGTAGAACTCGGGTGCCCGAACGTGGAGTTCGGATGCGTGAACGTGGAGTTCGGGTGCCTGAACGTGGGGTTCGGCCCTGAACGTGGAGTTCGGGCGCGGGAATGTGGAGTTCGGGTGCGGGAATGTGGGGTTCGGGTGTTTGGGTGTGGGGGTTGGGTTGGACAGGGGGAAGGGGGCGAAGGTAGAGTTTTTGGGAGCGCTCCCGGAATCGGCCTAGGAGGTCCGATGCACCGCACGACGCTCGCCTTGCTCGCGCTGTTCGCCGCGATCCTGTTCCCGGTCCCCGCGTCCGCTGACGCACCGGCCCGCATCATGGCGCTCGGCGACTCGATCACCGGCTCACCCGGGTGCTGGCGCGCCCTGCTCTGGCAGCACCTGCAGCAGACCGGCCACACCGACATCGACTTCGTCGGCACGCTGCCCGCCCAGGGTTGCGGTTTCCCTTACGACGGCGAGAACGAGGGCCACGGCGGCTTCCTCGCCACCGGCATCGCCAACCAGAATCAGCTGCCCGGCTGGCTCGCCCCCACCGACCCGGACATCGTGCTGATGCACCTCGGCACCAACGACGTCTGGAACAACCAGAGCACCGCCACCATCCTCGGCGCGTACAGCACGCTGCTCGGCCAGATGCGCGCGAACAACCCGTCGACGGAACTGATCGTCGCGCAGATCATCCCGATGGCGGCCCCCAACTGCGGCCCGTGCGCCCAGCGCGTGGTCGACCTCAACGCCGCCATCCCCGCGTGGGCGCAGGCCCACAGCACCCCGCAGTCGCCGATCACCGTCGTGGACCAGTGGACCGGCTTCAACCCAGCCACCGACACCTACGACGGCGTGCACCCGAACGACTCCAGCGGTATCCAGAAGATCGAAAGCCGCTGGTACCCGGCGCTGGCCGGCGCACTCGGCTGACCGGCCAGCACCAGCACACCATCAGCAGACGTTCTGCGGGCTGTTCACCAGCGTGTTGTTCACGAAGTTCGTGTTGTTGCCACACGGGTTCTCGGTGATCGCGGAGTTCGTCACGGTCAGGTTCCGCACCGTGACGTCCGAGGTCACCGGGAATTCCGTGCGCGAGGCGAGCCGGATGTCACCGGGGCCGGCGACCTTCCCGCTCTGCGCGGCCAGGTTCACGTTGTAGCAGTTCTCCAGCAGGATCGCGTTGCCACCGGTCTGCGCGATGTCCAGCCGGTCGATCACCATGCCGCCGCTTTCCGACACGCAGAACACCCCGCGCCCGCCACCACGCGCGATCACCTCGCCGACGCGGATGTTGACCGGGTACGAGTTGCCGATGCGCCCGTTGCGGTTGGCCGTGCGGAAGGCCGCGTACCCGGTGCCGGTGCCCGCGCCACTGCCGTCGACCTTGGTCACCGTCGCGTTGATGGTCTCGTTCAGCAGCAGGCCCGAACCGCCGGTGTTGCGGGCGACCACGGTGCCGACGGTCAGCCCGTCGACCCCGTACGTCTCCACCCCGTGCGTGCTCGAACCCTGGACGTAGGCGTAGTCGATGCGCACGTTCCTCGTCCACCGCGAGGTGTCGCCGCGGTTGTCGATGCGCACGCCGAGCCCACTGGACAACCGCATGTCCAACTGGCCGAGCGTGACGTTCTCGGCGTTGCGGATGAAGATGCCGTACAGCGGTGACCCGGTCAGGTTCAGGTGCTGCACCTCGATGTCCCGCACGTTCCTGGCGTAGACCGGCGCCTGGTCGCCGGAACCCGAGCCGGTCACGTTGATCGTGCCGCACACGTCCAGCACGGTGTAGCTGGGCAGGGAGAACCGGCTGCCCGCGCTCATCGAACCGGAGCCGCGGACCACGATCCGCTCCTTCCACGTGCGTCCGGCGCTGAGACTGCCCGCGGCCGACTGCAACGCCGAAAGCAGGCTGGTCCCGGTGTAGACGGTGTTGCCACCGTTGCGAACCGTCCACGTACCGCCGTTGTTCACCGCCTCCGCGTTGAACGAGCCGGTGCCGCAGTCAGCCTGTGGATCGGCGGACGCCGCGGGCACACCGGGCACCAGCGCGGCGACCAGCGCGGAGATGGTAAGCGCTTTCCCGAATAACGAGCGCATCGTCGCTCCTCGTCTGTCCGTGATACTTGGGAGCGCTCCCAAGCGATATCGGATGCTAGCCGAGATAATCCAGGTGCACCCACCATCGATGGGCCGGCTCCGCGAAAGTCGCCGCCGTGCGCCACGCGCAACGCCGGGAAGTAGGCACTCAGCACCTACTCGCAGCCCACCCTCGCGGTGTGCGACGAGAGGAAACATCACCCGCTTGGACTATGGGCGGTTGTTCGACTACCGGGACATCGACCACGGTCACCGGTTCGACCGGTGCACGAGCACATCAGGCAGCCCGCGGCAGCACCACCGGCCGGTCCACCGGATCGGGGCGGGGGTTCGCAAAGGAATGGCTCGTCGCACCTCAGCCGAGACGAACGGGCGGGAGCCGGCGGCCCCGCATTAGCAATCGGCTCACTCGTTGTGATAAATCCACCAAAAGGGTACAGTATCCGCCAAAGGCGCCTTGGGGGGAGCGATGATTCGCGATGATCAGCCAGAAACCGCCATACTGTGCGTCGCCGACGAACTTCACCGCGTCGGCTTGAAATCACTACTCACCGGACAAGAAGCACTGCACGTCGTCGGTGATTTCAGCGACGGCGAGGCAGCGTTGTCGGCACTGGACCGGCTCAACCCCGATATCACCATCGTCGATTCCTCGGAAACCACCGCCGAATTCCTGCGAAAACTCGTTTTCGACCGCCCGGCCACGCCTTCGGTGATCATGCTGATCAAGGACGGGAACCAGTGCGCCCGGCTTTCCGAACTGCTGCACTCCGGCGCCAGGGTGATCACCCCGCTCCCGGGAAACCTGGACGAGATGCATCAGCTAACCGTCGCGATCAAGGCCGCGAGCAGCGGGAACCACTGGCTGGCCCCGCAGTTGCACCAGCTGCTGCGAGAGCACCAGCTCCGGTCGGCGACCGCGGTCCGCCGAAGACCGGCCCAGCTGGCGATCATGGACGACCACCCGCCGATCCGTTTTGCCATCCGCACCCTGCTCGATTCTGGCCGGGAGGTGGAAATAGCGCACGAATGCGCCTCACCGGAAACGCTGCTGACCACCGCCCGAAATTCGGAAATCGACATCGTCATCGCCGACCTGCATCTCATCGAGCCGCGCAAATGGATGGCATTCTGCCAGGAACTCCGTCGGCATGCCCCCGAAGTCCGACTGCTCGTCTACAGTTCACAGCGCGCACCGGAATACGTCGCCACCGCTTTGAACGCAGGTGCCGACAGTTATGTGCACAAAGGCGCGTCCTGCGGGGAACTGGTCGACGCCGTGCACCGAACCTGTTCGGGCGAACGGGTCTGGCTTATCGACCCGAGCGCCAGGGTCGGCGAGAATTCCACTGGCCTGCTGGAACGCATCCGGCTGACCAGGCGGGAGCGGGAAGTGATCGTCCTGCTCCTGCACCGGCACAGCAACGACGAAATCGCCAGGGAGCTCTGTCTCGCCAGGCAGACGGTCAAGAACCACGTCAGCAGCATCCTCCGCAAGGTCGGCGCCAACAACCGGCGGGAACTGTTCGAGCAGCTGCACTCGCCCCGCCGCGGACGGGACGACCGGCCTAGCCCCGGGCCAGGAGGATGGCGGCGAGCTGCCCGCGGCTGAGCCCCTGCCGGGCGGCTTCGGCCAGCAGTTCGTCCGCGACCGCCCACACCCGTTGCACCCCCGCCGGGGCGGGCAGGTCGGCCAGCACCTGTTCCAACTGCCCCTGTTCGCGCGCGGCACACACCTCCTCGATCCGCAGGCTCAGCTCGTCGACGGTCAGCCGTCCCTCGCCACACGCTTGGCCGAGCCGGGCGATCACCTCGTCCCGTTCGGCGTCGGAAGCCCGGATTCCTTTCGCGTCCACCACGTGCTCCTCTCTCACGACCTGCTGGCGAGCAGCGCGGCCAACTCGCCACGGGTGATGCCGAGCCGGGCGGCTTCGGCAAGCAGTTCATCGGCGAGCGAGTGCAACCGCGCCAGGTCGGGCTCACCGCTCACCGTCGCGCCACGCCCCCGCCTGAGCTCCACCAGGTCCTCCGCGGACAACTTCCGGTACGCCCGCAGGACGGTGTTGATGTTCACGCCGAACTGCGCGGCCAGCTCGCGCGCGGTCGGCAACCGGGCCCCCGGCGCCAGCTCTCCGCGCGCGACGGCCCGGCGCACCGCACCCGCGATGCGTTCGTGCAGGGCACCGGTGGAGTCAGGGTCGAGTCGCAAAGGCACGGATCCAGAATAGCAACAGTTGTGCTAATCTAAGTAGCACAACTTTCGACGCCAGGGAGGAACCGTGGAGGTCCTGGGGGTCATCGCCTTCGTCATCGCCCTCGTCCTGACCCCGGTCTACTTGCTCATCTTCGTCAAAGGGGTCCGCTCGCTCAGCGACATCCGAGACATGTTCAAGCGGCCGCCGGGCGACTACGGCGACTCGCCGATCAAGGGCGGGAAAAAGACCGACCGCAAGCACATCGACGAATAAACCCGGTCACAGATCGCGAATCGGCCACCGCGGACGCGCGGTGGCCGATCGTCGCGTACTCGGGCCTACAAGCAGCAACCACACCCGCAGCCGCAGGAGATGCAGCAACCCGGACCGCAGGGCTTCGGCGGGATGCAGAGGCCCAGCCCGCACCCGACCGCGCAGCACGCGCCGCAGCTGCACGAGCAGTCGCAGCCCATCGGCACCACGCTGGAGAAGGCAGCAGGGTATTCGACGAACTTCAGGATCTCCGGGGTCGCCGAGATCACCATCCGGTTCTTCACCGGCCGGTAGGTCTCCGGAATCACCTTGAGGAACTCGTCCGCCAGCCTGGTGAAGCCCTGTTCCAGCTCACCGTAGAGGTGCACGAACTCCTCGCGGCCGTCCTTGGCGTGCAGGCCGCGGAACTCCCCGATCGAAGCCCGGTAGACGTCGAAGTGGCCGGCCAGCGGCTGACTGGCCCCGTCGGCCATGGTCGCCACGTCGGCGACCGGCGCGGCGAGGTCGTGCCGAATGCCCACGGCGGTGGTGGCGCCCTGGATCACCCCGTCCGGCGAGTCCAGATCGCCGTAGCCGGCGAACAGCCCGATCTGGTATCGGGGAGCGTCGAGCGAAGCGCTGAAGGTGACCATCGAGCGATGCTCGGTCTTGCCGTCGACCTGGCGTTCCTTGACGAGCTTCGCGGAGTCGATCCGCGCGGTACCGAGTTGCGGCAGGGCCGCGTCGAGCAGGTTGCGCTCGTCGAGCCGGTCCAGCTTGCCCTGTGCGTGTTCGGCCTTGCGGGTGAAGTGCGCGGTCTTGCGCAGAGCGCCGGTGTTCGCCCACGCCCGCACCGAAGCCGCCCCGGAACCGTTGGCCTGCCCCTCGGCGAAATTGACCACATAGGACGGACTGGGCTGCTCGAACGCACTGGCCAGCCTCGGCATCCCGGCGAGCGGCACCGCGATCGCCCCGAGCGCCGCGCCCTTGAGCACATTCCGCCTTCCGGTGCCGACCACTTCACCGTCGACGTGTTCATGGGGTACCGCGAGGCGTTTCGAGGTGACCTTCGCATGGCTGTACTCGGCGATCAGCGCGGTGAGCTGCCGCGTGCCGAGGTGGCTGCGCAACCGGCCCAGCGAACGCACCCCCTTGCGGCAGGTGCCGTTCTCGAACAGGTAGAAGTCGTGCTCCCACCCGTGCGGGTAACGCGATCTCAACAGCTCGATGGCGGCGGGGTCACTCAAGGCCAGTATCTCCACCGGGATCCGGGCGTGGTGGTGGATCTTGCGGGCCAGGTCACTACACAGTGGACACTTGGCGTCGTAGATCAGCGTGGTTTTTCCCGAATTGCTCATGAAACGCCTCCAGGCTGGCAGATCGAGTCGATCCCTGGAAGCCTTCCGCAGGGCGGACGCGGCAGACAGGACTCAGCGGTCCTGACTTGCCGGGGCGGACCGGTACCCTGAGTACCGCACTAACCCACCGGTCAAAAATTTCCTCAGCATACTGTCAGCTTGTGATCGTGCCTGCCGTTGGCCCGCAGGGATCTCGGCCGCTCGCACGGCCGTCGAGCAGTCCGGTCAGCCGAGCCCACCGGCCGGTTCGGTGGTCCGCCAGTGCTCCAGCACCGGCTTCAGCCCCTCGACCAGCAGCGGAAGTTCCGGCACCAGCGCCAGACAGCCGACGATCTGCAGGTTGCGCACGGATTCCATGAACCGCAGCACCCGCGGGTCCACCGGCCGCAGCCCGAGCCGGGCGGCCTCGGCGTCGTAGGCGGCGACGCCCTCGTCGCCGATCGAGACGAGGTCCCATTCCACCGGTCCGCGGGTGACGTGCTCGAAGTCGGAGAAGTACACCCGATCAGCTGTTTCGATCAGGTTGTAGTAGGGCGCGTCCCCGTGCACGGGCTGAATCGTGGCGTCCGGGAACTCCGACAGGAATGCGTCTTCGGAGGCGATGAGCGGTTCGACGAGTGCCCATTCCCGGCGGGCGCGGTCCAGGTCCTCGGGCGCCAGCAGGTCGGGACGGTCCGCCAGTTGCGCCAGCGCGTCGTCCATGAAGCCTTCCATCGGCTCCAGGAAACGCAATCCACCGGGATACTCGCGCAACAGCGAATGCAGGCGGGCGGTGAGGGCGAGCCGCGCGCCCATTTCCAGCGCGGGCTCGGTCACGCCCTCGATCAGTTCCCAGAAGGTGATCCCGAACCCGTCACGGCGCACCGGTTCGGCGGGGACCAGCGGGCTCGGCACCACGGTGGGTTCACCGCGCTCGGCGAGCCACCGGGTGACGGCGAGTTCGTTGCGCTGGAAGCGTTCCTGCTGCGCCGGGGTGACCGAACGCGGGAGCACCGTGGGCACGCGGGCGATCACCGGCGCCGGGTCCAGGGCGACCACCACGGAGAACACGTCGTAGATGGTCCTGGGCGCGGTCACCGTGAGCCCGAGTTCCCGCGCCGCCTCGGTGGCGGCGCGGGACGCGCGATCGGTACGGGCAGCGAGATCCTCCGGCGAAAGCATCCCGCCACTCTAGTTTTGCCGCGCCTTCGGCACGGCGGCGAGGTCGCTTTGAGCCGGTGGCTGAAGCGAGCACCGGCCCGGCTTTGGAGGGCCGAACCGGTGTTCGCTTCAGTCACCGGCGCGACCTCGCGGGGGTGAGCAGCCGGGGAAAGCCTCAGCGAGCGCCGGTGAGGTGGTCGAGGGCCAGCTGGGCGAGGCGGACGAAGCCGTAACCGCGCTCGGCGGCCTTGTCCGCGTCGAAGTCCTCGAAGGCGGACCGGTCGGCGAGCAGGTCGGCGGCGGTCTCGCCGTCGTTCAGCGTCGGCACGGCCAGTTCCGGCACCAGCGCCGCGGCCAGCGCCTCCTGCACCTCGGGATCGGCGCGGAAGGCGCGGGAGCGTTCGGCGAAGATCAGGTAGCTGCGCATGTTCGCGGCCGCGCTCTCCCACACGCCGTCCATGTTCTCGGTGCGCAGCGGCTTGTAGTCGAAGTGGCGGGGGCCGTCGTAGCCACCGTGCTCCAGCAGGTCGACCAGGAAGAACGAGGACAGCACGTCACCGTGGCCGAAGATGAGGTCCTGGTCGTACCGCGGCCCGCGCTGGCCGTTGAGGTCGATGTGGAACAGCTTGCCCTGCCACAGCGCCTGCCCGATGCCGTGCACCACGTTCAGCCCGGCCATCTGCTCGTGGCCGACCTCCGGGTTGACGCCGACGATCTCGTGGTTCTGCAGGGTGGAGATGAACGCCAGCGCGTGACCGACGGTGGGCAGCAGGATGTCGCCACGCGGTTCGTTCGGCTTCGGTTCGAGCGCGAGGCGCAGGCCGAGGCCCTGGTCGAGCACGTACTGGGCGAGGAAGTCGATGCCCTCGCGGTAGCGGTCCATCGCCGCGTTGATGTCCTTCGCGGCGTCGGTCTCGGAGCCCTCGCGGCCGCCCCAGAGCACGAAGGTGGACGCGCCCAGGTCGGCGGCCAGTTCCATGTTGCGCATGACCTTGCGCAGCGCGAACCGGCGGACCGCACGGTCGTTGCTGGTCAGGCTGCCGTCCTTGAACACGGGGTGGCTGAACAGGTCCGTGGTGACCATCGGCACCACCAGGCCGGTTTCGGCCAGTGCCCCCTTGAACCGCTTGATCCGCCGGTCGCGCTCGTCGTCGGCGGAGCCGAACGGGAACAGGTTGTCGTCGTGGAAGGTGACGCCCCAGGCGCCGAGATCGGACAGGCGGTGCACGGCCTCGACCGCGTCCAGCGGACCGCGGCTCGCCGGGCCGAACATGTCGTTCGCCTGCCAGCCCACGGTCCACAGCCCGAAGCTGAACTTGTCCTCGCGCGTCGGTGCCTGCGTCATCACGCCTCCATCAAAAAGTTTGATGCCTGAACTTATCTGCGTCCCGGTGGCCGGTCAAGGCTTTCGTTCAGGCATCGAACGAATACAATCGGCCGATGATCGAGCCAGCCGGACAACACACGGTGCGCCGGCACAACTCCGCCCTCGTGCTGCGTGCGATCGCCGACGGACCCGGGGGTTCGCGCGCCGGGCTGGCCGCGGCGACCGGGCTGACCAAGGCGACCGTGTCCACCGTGGTGGACCGGCTGATCGCCGCCGACCTGGTCGCCGAGGGCGAGCCGGAACGCCGCGACGGCCCTGGCAGGCGCGGCACGGTGGTGTCGCTGTCCCCCACCGGGCCGCACGGGCTGGGCGTCGAGGTGGGCGTGGACTACCTGGCGTACTGCCTGGTCGACCTGACCGGCGAGGTGCGCGCGGAACAGGTCCGGTTCGCCGACAACCGCACGCCGGAGGTGTTCGAGCGGGCCAAGGAGTTCCTGCGTGCGGCGATGAAGGAGGCCGAGGCGCTGGGCGTGCCGGTGGGCGGCGTGGGGATCGCCGTGCCCGGCCTGGTCGAGTCGTCGACCGGGGTGGTGCGGCTGGCGCCGAACCTCGGGTGGCGCGATGTCGACCTGGCCGCGGAGCTCGGCGGCACGTTCTCGGTCGGCAACGAGGCGAACTTCGCCGCGCTCGCCGAACTCTGGCACGGTTCGGGCCTGCCCGACTTCGTGCACGTCTCCGGGGAGATCGGCATCGGCGCGGGCCTGGTGCTCGGGCGGTCGTTGTTCGAAGGCGTGCGCGGGTTGGGTGGCGAGATCGGCCACCTGCCGGTGAACCCGCAGGGTCCGCGGTGTTCCTGCGGTGCGCACGGGTGCCTGGAGCGGATGGCCGGGCAGGAGGAGATCCTGCGCCTGTCCGGCGCCGATTCGGTCGACGACCTGGTGGGCCTGCTGGAGGACGGCGCTCCCGTCGCGGTCTCGGCGGTCCGCGAGGCCGCACGCTGGCTCGGCATCGGACTGTCCACTGTGGTCAACCTGGTGGACGTGCCCGCGGTGGTGCTCGGCGGCACCTACGCGCGGCTGGAGCCGTGGCTGCGGGAACCGCTGCTGGCCGAACTGGAGCAGCGCGTGGCCAGCTCGGCGTGGTCCCCGATCCACCTGGTGCGTTCGCCACTGGGCACCGGCGCCGCCGTCCGGGGCGCGGCCGCCTCGATCATCCGCGACATCCTCGCCGCCCCCGACGTACCGCGAATGTGACTCCATCCGGCCGGTGGCGAATGCTATGAGTGGGGCATTACTAGCATTCAACGCAAGTAATGCCCCACTCATAGCATTCAGCGGAGCCGCCATCCCGCCCCTGCGCGGTGTCACGCAGGCGGGCCGGATGTTCCCGGTGTGCAGGAGAGTGGACCGGGTGTGCAGCGGCGTTACCCCCGGACGCACGTGACGGCTCAAGATCGGCGCATGAGCAAGTTGAGCGCCGAGCAGATCGCCCGGCACGCACGGGAAGCCGGGTTCAGCGGCGACGGGCTGACCACGGCGGTCGCCATCGCGCTGGCCGAGTCCGGGGGTGACCCCAGAGCGCACAACAGCACCCCGCCCGACGACTCCTACGGGCTCTGGCAGATCAACATGCTCGGCGCGATGGGACCGGAGCGGCGCAGGCAGTTCGGCCTCGACTCGAACGCCGAGCTGTTCGACCCCGAGGTCAACGCCCGCGCGGCCAACAGGATTTCCGGCGACGGCAGGTCGTTCACCCCCTGGTCGACCTACACCAATGGCGCCTACAAGAAGTACCTCGACGACGCGCGCCGGGCGACCCGTGCCAAGCCGGGGGGCGGCTCGTCCGGCGGGGGCCCCGGCTACACCGTCGACCCCGAACTGGTCGCCGGGTACGTCAAGCGCACCAGGCGGCTCTCCGACGAACTCGCCACCGCGGGCAAGGAACACCTGCGCGGCGTCCGCGAGATCGCCGAAGACAGCTTCGGCCGGATCGGCAAGGAGTCCGGCTTCGCCGCCGCGCTCGACGGGTTCTCCGCCGCCCTGCACCGCCAGGTCCGCGGCATCTCGGCAGGCGCGGACGCGCTCGCCGACCGGACGGCCAAGGCCGCCAAGGCCTACCGCGACCAGGAAGACGACACCGCGCGCCGGCTCGGCAGGAAGGCTCCCTAGTGGACACCAGGCAACTGGCGAAGCAGCTCGCCCCCGACCTCTTCTCCCACCGCAACAAGCTCGCCGGCAAGGCCGAGGACGCCGTCCGCGCGCAGTTCTCCCTGCACCAGACCGCCGGCACGCTCGACGAGCACCGGGACGCCCACGCCAAGGCCGCCGAGAACGTGCTCAGCCACTGGAAGGGCGAAGGTGAACGCGGGTTCGAGCGGCAGTCCGATCGGCTCGACCGCCGGCTCAAGGTCACCGGTTCCGCGGGCAGGCAGGCCGAGCGGGTGGTTTCCGAGGTGAGCGCCGCGTTGTCCGGCGGGCACACCGCGGCGCAGCGGCTGATCGACGAGTACCTGACCAGGGCCACCCGGCTGCTCGACGCCGGGTTCGCGGTCAGCGGCGCCGGTTCACCGGCCGCGCTGCAGAAGGCGGTGGCCGGGGTCGCCGACCTCGTTCCCCACTACACCAAGGAATCCGTCACCAACCTTCGCCGCGTGCACCGGGAAATGGAGGAGGCGGCCAAGAAGCTGCGCGCGCTCGAGAAGGAGATCGAGCACGACGGCATCCACGACCCCGGCCGCGAGCACGTCACCAAGCCCGCCGACGCCGAGCACCAGGGCAAAGGCAAGGCACGCACCATCATCTCCGCCGCCCGCAAGGAGCTCGGCACCCGCGAGAACCCGCCGGGCAGCAACCGCAACCCGTACGGCCCGACCGCGGCCTGGTGTTCCTCCTTCGCGACCGCGATGTGGCGCAAGGCAGGCGTGAAGATCCCGATCCTGCCGTTCACCGGCGACGTCTACCGCTGGGGCCAGGAGCACGGCAAGGCGTACGGCCGCAACCAGCTGGACAAGGCCGCGCCCGGCGACGTGCTGCTGTTCGGCACCGGTCCGGGCAGCCCGTCGACCAGCACGCACATCGGCATCGTGGAGAAGGTCGACGGCAACACCGTCACGCTGATCGAGGGCAACTCGGGCGACCAGGTCCGCCGCAACACGCACAAGCTGAGTTCGGCCACCTTCTACGGCGGGGTGCACCCGTGATCACCGGGACCGCGCGCGACGCGGACGCCGGGATCACCCTGGAGGTCGCGCCCGGCGGCAGCCTGCAGGACCTCACCTTCGACCAGCGCTCGCTGCGGCTGTCCGGCGAACGGCTGGCCGAAGCCGTGCTGCGGCTGGTCGAAACCGCCACCGCACGGGCTGATCAGCGCGTGCGCCACGAGTTCGGGCTGGGTGAGGCGGAACTGACCGCGCTCGGCATCGGCGGGGACACCGAACTCGCCGAGAACACCACCCCGGACACGTGGAGGGCCTGATGGAGTCGAAGACCGCCGAACTGGCGGCGATCCGGCAGTCGGCCGCCGACGGTGGCGCCACGGTGACCGTGGACCACAACGGCAAGCTGGTCGGCCTGGTCCTCGGGCGCGCCGCCATGACGCTCTCCCCCACCGAACTGGCCGCGCTCATCCGACGGCTCGCCGCCACCGCCACGGCCGCCGCCCTGATCGACGGTGTGGCCTGCCTGACCGGACTCGGCGGTTTCGACCTGGAAGGAATCGACCATGCCTGACGGCTACACGGTGGACACCACCGGCCTCGCCGCCCGCGTCGGGGAACTGCGGGCGGTCGCCGACGCGGTCGCCGACGCGGCGTCCGCTTTGGACAGTGCGGGTGGCGACCTCGGGCCGGGCGACCTCAACGCCGCGGTCACCGAGGTGGCCCAGGAATGGCGTGACGGGCTCGCCGAGATGACCGCGAAGATCGACAAGATCGCCGGGAACGTGGCGGACGCGGTCGACGGTTACGAGACCTACGAAGCCACCAGCGCCGAGTCGTTCCGGCAGGTCTTCGGCACGGTGGTCGCGCCGTGACCACCTATCCGACGCTCGGGTTCGACCCCGCTCCCGGCGACCGGTTCGCCGTCGCCGCGGTGCTGGAAGCCATGGCCGGTGCGCACAACCAGATGGCGGAGTGCTCGAAGCGGCTGCTCGAAGCCGTCCAGATCACCGACGACAGCGAATGGGGCGGGGACGCCGCCGAGGAGTTCAGCGACCACGGTGACGACCTGCCCAGGGCGCTGAGCACCGGGATGACCGCCGTGCAGGCCGTCGGCGAAGCGCTGAACACCTGGATCGGGCAACTGGTGGCGAACCAGAACAAGGCGCAGGACCTGGAGAACCGCGCGAAGGCGGTCGTGTCCGCCGCGGGAGGGAAGATCGACGACGAGCAGGAAGCCCGGCTGCGCGCGGTCCTCGATCAGGCGCAACGCTTGCAGGCCAAGCACGAACGCGAGGCGAACGCGGCCGCGTCGGCGATCCGCGGCGGTCCCGGTGACGCCTTCGAGCCGGAGAACGACGGGTTCGGCGTGCAGTTGCTCGACGGGATCTCGGTGGCTTCGGGGGAGGTCGCCAAGTGGAGCGGCACGGTCGCCGCGGTGGCGGCCGTGGTCCCGGGTGGACAGCCGCTCGCCGCCGGGGCGGGCACGCTCGCGGCGGGGGCCGCCGGCGTGAACACCCTGGCCGGGCTCGGGCAGAAGGCCACGGGTTCGGCCAACGCACCCAGCTGGGGCACGCTCGCGCTCGGCGTGGTCCCGGTCCGCACGGCCACCTCGGCGGTTCGAGGGCTCCGCCGAGGTGGCGCGCTGGACGGGGCGAAGAAGGGTTTCGGCGAGAACAGCTTCGTCAAGACCGCGAACGACGTCAAAGCCATCCGCAGGCACAGCCAGGGCACGCCGACCCTGCGGGACGCGCTGGCGCACAAGGCCAGCCGTGACGAACTGGCCAGGGGACGTGAGCTGGCGGGCGACCGGGCCGGTGACCTGAAGAACGGCGAACTGCGGGAACTCGCCCGTGCACAGGCGAGCCGCGAGGCGGTCGCGGCGGGTCTGCGCAGCCCGTTCGACGCCTACGAAACCTACGAGAAACTCGGTGGATCCGGTGGGAAGCTGCCTCCGGAGGCGGCCCTGTTCCGGGAAGGCCTCACGTTCGCCGTGGACCCGTCCGCCGACCGCGTCGAACGGATCATCACCAACGGCACCAAGGAGATCGCCAAGTGATGCGCCTCGCCTTCCCGGCCGGTGCCCGCCGGATCGCGCTGACCGACGCGGACCGGGCGATCCGCGAGCTCACCGAGGTGCTCGGCGGGCTGCGCCACGACCCGGCGGGCGTGCTGGAACCGATGGCGACCGAGGTCGTCGAGACGGCGATCGAGGGCGGGGCGTTCGAGCTGGCGCTGGTCGCGCCCGAGGACGCCGATCCGGCCGTGCTCACGCTGGTCGCGATGGAGGTGCCGGACGGCTGGGACGCCACCGGCGCCGAGGCGCTGCGGGACGCGATGGAGGACGTCGGCGGGCCCGATGTGAGGGAAACCAGGGCGCTGGACACCGAACTCGGCCCGGCCGTGCTCACGCAGCGTGTTCCCGGTGTCGAACAGGGGCGCACCGGGGAGCGGCTCACCCTGCAGTTGCAGGGTTTCCTGGTGGAGCCGGGGACCGGCCGGATGCTGCTGCTCACCCTGGCCGGGCCGTCGGCCCGCGGCTGGGACGTGCACCAGCGCTGGTTCACCGAGCTGGTGGCGTCGGCGGGTCAGCGGTGAACGGTGTCCAGCAGCCCGGCCAGCCGCCGGGCCATCCAGGTGCCGTCGGCCGGGGTCAGCGTGGCCAGTTGCTCGCCGTTGACCGTCTCCACGGTGACCGCGTACCGCCCGGCTTCGGTGTCATACCAGCTCAGGATGGGCGAGCGGCCGCCACGGCCGTTCGCGGCGACCTGCCCGGCCGCGGTGCGCCCGGAACCGGTGATGGTGGCGAACGCCCGGACCGCGCGGCCGGTGACGCCCGCGTCGGCCAGTGCGCGCTCGAAGCCGTCGTAACCGGTGCGGGCGTAGGCGTCCATCGCGGCGGAGAACGCGGTGCGCGGCACGCGGACCGGCTCCCCCGGGCCCGCCGGGAGTTCGCCGATGACGTTCGCGATCGCCGTGGTCAGGTGGCTCATCGCCAGCGGCTCCAGCGCGACCTCGCGTTCGTCGAGCACGGCCAGCACCGCCCGCTCGCCGTCCCCGGCGGCCAGCATGCGCAGCGAGTGCGCACCGAAGATCAGCGCGTCCACCGAGGCCAGCGGCCGGTCGAGCACCTCGAACATGCGCTCCAGCTCGGTGTCGAGTTCCTCGCCGCGGACCAGCCCGGCCTCTTCCAGCCCGGCGAAGACCTCGCTGCCCAGCGCGTCGCGCTCGGGCAGGGTCGCGCCGTGCGAGGGCACCTCCAGCGGGTAGGGCGGTTCGCCGTCGGCGAGGTCCTCCCACAGCAGGTCGAACTCCAGGTGGGACAGCACCACGCCACTGGTGGTCGACGTGCGCCGCGCCATTTCCGGTCCTCTCTCGTTTACCGTAGGCAGAATAGCGGCACGAAACGCGGTGATCACCCAGCATGCGCCAAGAACTAGCGGGCGGACTGCTCATCGTGCGGGCTTCGGGCGCCGACGCGGTGAAAGCCGCGCTCACCGGTGCCCAGTCCGCACCGGAGCGGATCCAGTTGCTGCTGGGCTGCCCGGTGCCGCAGGCCGCCGCGTTCAGCTTCGGTGACTGCTCGCTGCAGACCCAGCCCGGTGGCGTGGTGCTGCTGACCGTGCCCGAAGCGCGGCTGACCATCGGGTTCGCCGAACTGCGGCCGCTGATGTTCCAGCCGGTCGAGGTGGCGCCCGCACTGCGTTCGGTGTTCGCGGGCGCGGTCGCGCAACTACTGGCCGCGGGGCACGCGCTCGATCCGCACGGCTTGGCCCACCACCTGCTCGGCCTGGCCGAACTGGTGCTGCGCAGCGCGTTGCGCAGTGAACTGGACCGGTCCGACGCGGCCGAGGCGCGCCGTCGCGAGGCTGTCGCCTACATGCGTGCGCACCTGGCCGATCCGTCGCTCGGCGCGGAACGGATCGCCGACGCCCTGTTCATTTCCCGCCGCCGGCTCTACCAGCTCTTCGACGACGGGCAGGGCGTCTCCGAACGCATCCGCGTGATGCGCATCGAAAAGGCGAAAGCCCTGCTCGCCGATCCGGCGAAGGCGGCACGCGGAATCGCGGAAATCTCCCGGGACTGCGGCTTCACCAACGCGACGCACTTTTCCCGGTCGTTCCGGAAACTGGTCGGGGAAACCCCGCGTGAATTCAGGGAACGCGCGCGGTGAAATCGACGCTGGTGACCAACCGCCCGGCGACCGCGGCGAGGTCGAGCCAGCCGCGCCCGGACGGCGAGTGGAGGGTGAACACCGCCGCCCGCGCCCCCGCGCGATCGAGCACCACGGCCTGCAACTGCGCGCCGCCGAGCAGGATGCGCTCGGTGATCACCACCGGATAACCACGCGCGGTCTCGGCCTGGGTGACCTCGCGGAGGCCGGGGCCGCCCGCGTCGGCCAGGTAGTACCGCAGTTCGGCGGCGTTCTCGGTGGTCACCGCCCGATCGACCGGCACGATGCCGCCGACCAGGATGCCCGGATCGGCGCCGGGGTGTTCCACCAGCGCGAGCAGCGCGGCGGACTGCTCGTGGGCGAGTTCCGCGGCCTGCACGGCGGCCGCTTCCAGGGTCGGGTCGTTCTCGCGCAGGCGCGCGAGGAGCTTGCGCAGTTCGGCGGTCGTCTGCTCCACCGAGCGCAGTGACACCGAGGTGATCCCGGGAACCGAACCCAGCTTCATCGGGCCAGGGCCGCGGCGAACGCCCCCGCCGCGAGCTCCGGCTCGGCACGCGCCGCGGCCGGGCGCAGCACCGTCGCCGCCAGGTCGGCGGCGAACGCGGACTGCCCGGCCAGCGCACCGCCCAAGCCGCCGAACAACTCGGCGCGCCCGGGCACCCTGGCGGCCGCCTTGGCGCCCTCACTGTCCAAAGTGCGCAACCGGACGGTGACGCGCTCGGCTTCGGCGAGGTGGTCGCGTTCGAGCAGGTGCGCGGCTTCGAACACGCGCTCCAGCTCGCGGGTGAGCTGTTCGTGCCGCGCCACCGCGGCGTGGCGCTGGGCTTCGACCCCGGGCGCGGTGCTGAACTGGGCGGTCACCGTGGCGCTGTCGACCTCGTCGGAGGCGGTGAGCAGCGACCGCTTGAGGCGCAGGGCCCGATGGTCCAGCTGTTCCGCGCGACGCCGGTTGGCCAGCAGGGTGCCCGCCCACTCGTCGAGGATGGTCGACGCCGCGTGCAACGCCTTGCCCGCCGCGGTCACCTCTCCCGGCACCTCGGCCAGGCGCCTGCCGAACCCCGCCGCGGCGGTGCCGGTCCAGCTCGCCGGGCCGGAGGGCAGGCCGGGCAGCCGGGCGGCGGCGCGGGCGCAGCGCTCGGCCGCGGCCATCACCGCGTCGGGGCTGCCGGGAGCGGGGTCGAAGCCGAGGCCGCGGTAGTCAGTCCGCATCGGGGAGTCCCCGCGCGGCCTGGTTTTCGCCCTCGGTGTAGGCGTCACGGGCGCGGCGGACGTCCGCCGCGGCCCGGCTGAGCTCGGTGTGCACGCCGCTGATTCTGCCCGCCCAGGTGCCGATCAGCTCGTCGACCGCGGCGGTGATGCCCGCCGGGCCCAGGTCGCCGCCCGCTCCGGTGCCGAGCGCGGCGCCCGCCGCCCGCACCTCGTCGGCGGCGGTGTCCAGCCGGTCGGCGGTCGCGGTCAGCTCGGCCGGATCGACCCGGTGCCCGGTCATTCGCCGAGCACGGACGGGTAAGCGGGCGGCAGGTCGTCCATCAGGTCCAGGCCGTCGGCCCAGCGCACGCGGTGCTCCTTGTCCTCCTCGCGCCCGGCACCCTGGCCCTGCGGCGGGTAGAACGCGGAACCCATGCCACCACCGGCACCGCGGGCACCACCGGCCGGGCCCGAACCCGGACCAGCGCCCGCGACCCCACCGCCGCGTGGTCCCGCCGGAATCCCGGCGACGCCACCGCCCGCGCCAGGGCCGGGCATTCCCGCGGCGACGCCGCCGGCGGCACCCGCTCCCGGCACGCCACCGACGGTCGGGCCGCCGGAAACCGGGCCGGGCACCGTGGTGGTGCCGCCGCCGGGCACCAGACCCGCGGCATGCGTGCTGGTGTCCAGCGGGCCGCCTTCCGGGACCGCCGGTACGACCAGGGGTGGGACCGGGGGTGGGACCGGGGCTTGGCCACCGGGGGACGGGCTTTCCTCCGGCGCGGTCACCGCTGGCGGGGTCGGCTTCGCGTCCGGGTAGGCCACGGCCGGTGCGGCGTCGAACGGCTGCGGAAGTCCACTGTGGACACCCTTGCTGGCCGACTCGTACTGCTTCATCACCCGCACCGCCTCGGCCTTGGCCTCGGTGGCTTCCTTCTTGGTCGGCAAGTGGTCGTCGAGCAGCTGGTCCATCATGTACAGGCCTTGCGGCCCGTCCAGCGCCTTGACGTCGTAGCCCTGCCGGAACCAGCGCTCGGCGTGGTAGTGCACCGGCTCGGGCATCCTGTGCTGCGCCTCGACGATGGCCGAGGTGTAGGCGTCCAGCCCGCCGCCGACCTGGTGCGCGTGCCCGCTCACCCGGGCGGCCCAGGTGGTCAGCGCCGACACCGACTCCGCCGCCTTCGCCGCCGACGGCCCGCGCCAGGAGTACATCAGCTTCTGCACCGTGCGGCGGATGTCCTCGGTGGCCTGGTCGACGTTCTTCGCCACCTTGCCCCAGTCGTGCGCCACCTCGCCCAGCGCGCCCGGCTCGGCCGACTTGATCATGTCCCAGAGCTGGCGGTGCTCGTAGACCTGCCAGTTGACCGGCGCGAAAACGTCGTCCTGGCGCCAGTTCCGCTCCCGCTGCCGACGCACCTTGCGGTCCCGCGCGCGCTGCCGGGCCGTGGGTTCGCGTCCCTCGGAGCGGTAGCGCTTCTTGCGGTGCTCGTTGTACTCCATGCTCACTCCGGGCGCAGGGCTTGGGCGGCGGCCTGGTCGTTCTGCTCGTGCGTGGCGCGCACCTGGCCGATCGTCCGGCGGAGCGCGGTCAACTCGGTGAGGTAGCCCTGGAGCGCGGCCTGCAACCCGCCGGCCGCGTTGCCGCCGCGCAGGCCGAACGCGGTGCGCATGGGCCGGGTGACCGGGCTCGAGCCGTCACGCAGGGTGGTCCCGAGCTTGGCCGCATCCGCCAGGTATCGCGACAGCTCGTCGTGCCGCCGGGCCAGCTCGGCCTCCACGGCGAGGATCTCGTCGTAGTCGAGTTCGATCACGTCGGCGGGGTCGGCGATCACCCCGGCCGAGCCCGCGCCCGTCGGCGGCGCCACCTCGGCCGCGCGCGGGACCCTTCCCGGCTCGGGGCTCTCACGGGCGGACTCGGCCAGCCGCCGGGCGTCTTCCTTGTCGCGCACTCTCGCCATGCCGTCATCCTCGCCGACGTGCCGGACCTGAACCGGCGTTCATTGCACCACGGGTCAAGAGATGTGCACAGTCGATCTCTTCCCAGACACGCGAGGTCGCGCCGGTCACCGAATCGCGGCGCGCCGGGCCGCCCAGCGGCACGGGGTGTCGCGGTTCGGTGACCGGCTCAAAGGCGACCTCGCCGCCGCCGCCGGAGGCGCGGCCGAACTCACCGCCTGGGGCGTTGCTGGGGCTGACGGCGCTGCTGTTGCTGCTGGGGAGCCCTGGTCTGCCGCGGCTGCTGTTGCGCGGGGCGCTGACGGGGCGCCTGGGGCTTCGCCCGGGGCGGGGGCCTGCGCTCGTCGCGGTCTTCGTCGAGTTCGGGCCTGGGCCGATTGGCCCAGGAGTCGAACACGAGCAGTAGCACCGCGAGCACGACGAGAGCGATGCCGACGTCACGAAGGCCGACAAACACGATCAAAACGACCGAAACGACCACCATCGGGACGACGACGACCCAGCAGAGGGGGTCGATCCGCCCGAACTTCGGACTCCCTGCCATGGCCGTCTCCCTTCGCCTTTGCATTCGAAAGGCGTCACTGGGCGTTCACCCTAACTTGCCCCCCGGCTGCCGAGTACTGTCGCGCCATGCCAATTCTGGGTGGGCTGATCGCCGCTGTTTTCGGGACCGTGTTCGTCATGGTGAACGCCAACGAACCGCTCAATCCTACGGTCGGGCTGATCGTCCGCGTACTGGCCGGTCTCGCGCTGGTCTCGTTCCTGATCATGGGCGTGCTCGCCCTCCGGCGGGGTCTCGCCGCCCCGCCCTCGGCCGAAGCGAAGGGCGCCACCTGGTTCGGCGTCAAGTACTGGCTCGTGGTCGTCGGCGAACTGGTGCTCTTCGCCGCCGGTTCCGCGGTGCTCCGGCTGCTCGACGCGCCACCACAGACCGGAGTCGCCTGGGTCGCCTTCGTGGTCGGCATCCACTTCATCCCGTTCGCCTCGATCTGGCACGAGCGGAGCATCCTGGTGCCCGCCTACGTGCTCACCGCCCTCGGCGTCATCGGCCTGATCATGGCGCTGACCTCGGCGGTCGCCTGGACGCCGATCGTCAGCGGGGTGCTGTCCGGGCTCACGCTGCTCACCGGCAGCCTGTACGTTTCGTCACGTTCGCTGCGCTCGGACCCGGCGAAGGCCCCTTCCGCGGCCTAGACTCGACTCCCGACCTCGGGAGGTACAGCACTGTGTGCGGAATCGTGGCTGCGGTCGGTGAAATCGACGAGGCGCAGGCCCGGCGCTGCCGGGAGATGCTCGCCCGGATCAAGCACCGGGGCCCGGACGACACCGGGGAGATCCACCGGGGCCGGGTCTGGCTCGGGCACCAGCGTCTGTCCATTATGGACGTCGAGGGCGGCGCCCAGCCGATGAGCGGCCCCGACGGCACCTACCTGGTGGCCAACGGCGAGATCTACAACCACCGCCGCATCCGCGAGGACCTCGGGCACGAGTTGTTCGGAACCGGGTCGGACAGCGAAGCGGCACTGCACGCGCTGATCGTGGACGGCCCCGCCGGGCTGGCCCGCCTGCGTGGCATGTTCGCGCTCGCGTTCATGACCGAGGACGAGGAGTTCCTGGTCGCCCGCGACTCGGTGGGCGTGAAGCCGCTCTACTGGGTGCGCCGCCCCGAGGTGACGCTGTTCGCCAGCGAACTGCGTGCCTTCGACCAGGCCGACCGCCCACTGGTGGAAAGCTTCCCGCCGGGCTGCTGCTGGAGCCCCACCGGCGGCCTGGTGCGCTTCGCCGACGCCGTGCCCGCCGTGCTGCGGCCCGCGCACCGCGCCGAAGAAGCCGGGGTCTGGGGCGAGGGCCTGCTGAAGTCGGTGCGCGAGACGATCGTGACCGCGGTGGAGAACCGGATGATGAGCGACGTCGGCATCGGCGTGTTCCTCTCCGGCGGGCTCGACTCGGCCATCGTCGCCGCGATCGCCGCCGAGTACGCGCTGCGTCACCGCCAGCCACTGCCCACCTTCGCCATCGGCGCACCCGGCAGCTCGGACCTGGCCGCCGCGCGCGTGGTCGCCGACCACCTGGGCACCGAGCACCACGAGATCGTGATGACCGCCGAGGACGCGATGACGGCGTTGCCGAAGGCCGTGCGCGCGATCGAGCACTTCGACCCGTCGCTGGTGCGCAGCGCGGTGCCGAACTTGCTGCTCGCCGAGTACGCCTCGAAGCGCGTGCACGCCGTGCTCACCGGCGAAGGCGCCGACGAGCTGTTCGCGGGCTACGACTACTACCACGAGGAACCGTTCACCAGTCCCGACGCGCTGCAGGCCGAACTGGTGCGCACGGTCAACGAACTGCACCACCTGAACCTGCAGCGCTGCGACCGCACCACGATGGCCTTCGGCATGGAGGCGCGGGTGCCGTTCCTGGACCGGGACGTGATCAGCGTGGCGCTGACGATCCCGCCGGAGCACAAGATGATCGGCCCCGGCCGCGAAGCGAAGAAGCTGCTGCGCGACGCCTTCCAGGGCTGGCTGCCGGAGGAGATCCTGCGCCGCGGCAAGGAGCAGTTCGGCGACGGCTCGGGCGCGAAGGACGTGCTGGAGCAAGCGGTGCACGCGGTTCCGGAGGTCGCCGAAGCCGAGGGCGTGGAGCTGCGGTCCAAAGAGGAGGCAGCCTTCTACGCCATTTGGCGCAACGAGCTCCATGGCATTCGTCCCGGGTCCACGCTCGGTTTGTTCGCCACCACCTGAGCGGTCGGTGAGTTGCACCACTCGCCGCACGTTTTTGCCCGTTGACCTGCGCCGACGGTGTTTACATGCTCGCCATGATCGGATTCGAAACGGACCTGGACGACCTCCGCGCGTCCAGCGTTCACCTGGCGAACGCCGCCGACGCGGCCGGTGCCGCCAGGGACAGCGAGCACAAGCAGGACGTGCCGGTGGCGCCGCCACGGGCAGGCTTCTTCGACATCTCCGGGATGATCCCGGTCGACAACGCCTTCGGCGGTTCGCTGGGCATGCAGGCGGTGGCGCGGGCGTATGAGAACCACCGCGCGAAGATCGAGAAGCTGCTCGCCGAACTGCACCAGAGCACGCTGGACTCGAGCCACGCGCTGATGAGGGTCGCGGAACTCTACGAGCAGGCCGACATCGACACGCGCACCCGGCTGCAGCGCACCGCCGCCGTGCTGGACGAGAGCTGAGGCGGGCCGTGGACGACAACTACTTCAGCGCGCTCGACGCGGAGGGCGTGGGCACCACCGCCTGGGGCGACTACGAGAACAACCGCGAGGCCCACCTCGAAGGCATCGGCGAGGACCTGCTCGACGGCGCCAACGACGCGCTCGACGCCATCGACTTCCTGCGCTGGACCGAGATGTTCCTGCCGGAGGAACTGTTCGATCAGATGCGGAAGTCGGTGGCCGGGGTCTACCGCGAGTTCTCCGAGGCCGACATCGACCGCGATTCCGACGCCGGCCTGCAGGCGCTGATCAACGAGCACGACAAGATCTGGAAGGCGCTGATCGACGGCTCGATGTCCGAGCTGGACCAGGCGGAGAAGCGGCTGGAGCACTGGCGCGGCGACGCGGCCAACGACGTCAAGGCCTACCTCGGCAACCTGGCCCACACCTACGACCGGATCGGCACGAAGATCACCGTGCTGGAGAGCGACGTGGTGGCCGCCCGTGAGGCGATCGCCTCGGCCCGCGGCGACCTGACCAAGCTCGGCGAATCGTTCAAGGCGGTGGCCGAGAAGTACCAGGAGGACCAGTCCAACAAGAGCGAGTCGGCCGCGATGAAGGTGCTCGGCGCGGCCTTCGCCGGCGCGGTGGCCGGGTTGCTCACCGTGGCCACCGCCGGGGCGGGGGCGGCCGCGGGCGCGGCGGTGCTCTCCGCCACCGCCAAGGGCGCGATCATCGCGGGCAACGTGGCGGGTTCCGCGGTCAGCGCGGGCATCGCCAACGCCTCGGAAATCCGCGGCGACAACGCCAACGACCTGTTCGAGAGCTTCATGGAGAACACCGAGAAGCTCCGCCAGGGCATGATCGACGCGATGGACGACCTGGCCAAGCAGATCGACATCGAGGCGGAGGACCTGCCGAAGGTCCCGCCGCCCCCGGACGTCAGCCCCGGTGACTCCTTCGACCCGGACGCGTTCGAGACCGAACGGCTGGACAAGGACACCGAGCGCAGGGTGCGGGATTCGGGCGTGGACATCGCGCCGGACGGCTCCGCGGACAGCGCGGCCGGCAGCCCGGCTCCGTTAACCTGAGCCTGGAGGTGGGCTCCCCATGACCGACAAGCCGACGCCGCGGCCGTCGAAGAAGCCACCGGCGAAACCGGCCAAGGCGGACCGGGTGGCCATCGTCAAGGCGCTGCAGGAGCTTTCGGTGGAAGCCGGTTCGCCGGACGGCAACGTCAGCCTCTCGGTGAACACCGACGGCGTGATGACCCGGCTGCGGCTGGCGCCGGGGGCGGCGAAGCTGTCCCCGGCGCAGCTCGCCGACCTGGTGCTGCGCACCTACACCCAGGCCCAGCGCGAGTCCGCCCAGCGCAGCGCCGAGTTGCTCGGCCCGCTGGGCAACGCCGGTTACCTCAGCGACCGGCTGCGCTGGCGGATCGGGTTCCAGCCGCCCTCGGCCGCCGCCACCCCCGGCGCGGCCGAGGCCAAGGGCGGGAAGGCGGGGCCCGGCGTGCTCCAGGACCGGTCCGGCTCGTGGCGCGAGCCCGAGCGCCGGAGCGAGCCCGAATCGGATGACGAGTTCTACGAGAAGGGCGTGCGGTTCGATCCGTCGTGGTGAGCGGACCGGATTTTCGGGTTAACGTCGTCGCATGAGCAAGTCACCCGCGGTGGAACTCGAGGTCGGCCCGCGCACGGTGCGGTTGTCGAACCCGGACCGGGTCTACTTCCCCGCCCGGGGTGAGACCAAGCTCGACCTGGCCAACTACTACCTGTCGGTGGGCGAGGGCATCGTGCGCGCGCTGCGGGAGCGGCCGTGCATGCTGCACCGGTTCCCGTCCGGGGTCGCCGGGGAGAAGGTCCACCAGAAGCGCGTGCCGAACGGCGCGCCGCCGTGGCTGGAGACGGTGCGGGTGCACTTCCCCCGCTACGGCAGGCACGCGGACGAGCTGTGCGTGACCGAACTGGCCAGCGTGATCTGGGCGGTGCAGATGTCCACTGTGGAGTTCCACCCGTGGAACTCCCGCCGGGCGGACACCGAAAGCCCCGACGAGTGGCGCATCGACCTGGACCCCATGCCGGAGTGCGACTTCGCCCGTGTGCGGCGGGTCGCCACCGTGGCGCACGAGGTGCTCGACGACCTCGGCATCACCGGCTGGCCCAAGACCTCGGGCGGCAACGGCCTGCACATCTACGTGCGGATCGAGCCGACCCGGGGGTTCCAGGAGGTCCGGCGGGCCGCGCGGGCCTTCGCCATGGAGGTCGAGCGCCGCGCGCCGGACGACGTGACCACCGAGTGGTGGCGCAAGGACCGCGAACCGGACAAGGTCTTCGTCGACTACAACCAGAACACGCGGGACCACACCATCGCCAGCGCCTACTCGGTGCGCGGGGTGCCGGAGGCGGTGGTCTCCACTCCGATCACCTGGTCCGAGGTCGGCTCGGTCGAACCGCGTGAGTGCACCATCGGCGTGGTCTCGCGGCGGTTCGCCGAAATCGGTGACCCGCACGAGAAGATCGACGACACCGCCCACAAGCTGGACACCCTGCTGGAGTGGGCGGACCGCGACGGCCTCGACTGACGCGGCAGCTTTTTAATGCTCTCTAAGGGCTCGGCTGCTTCAGTACTCGTCGCGCAGGCGGAGCCAGGCCATGGCCTGGTCCTGCGGCCAGCCGGCGGGTGAGTCCTCCCAGGTTTCCTGGCGGCCGTACGGGGTCAGGTCCAGGAGGTTGAAGTCCAGGCGCAGGCGGTCGACGCCGCGGCCGCGGGTGAAGTAGGTGCGGAAGTACTCGTCGCCGTCGCGCAGGAGCACGCTCAGGCCGAAGCCGCCGTCCAGGCCGAGGTCGTCTTCGAAGGTGCTGCCATGGCTCGAGTACCAGGGCACGGTCCAGCCCATCCGCTGCCGGACCGGTTCGATCTCGGCCTGCGGGGCGCGGCTGAGCAGGATGAGCCGGGTGTCGCGGGCGTTGAGGTGGGTCTGGTCGGCGAGGTTGTCGGTGAACGACGCGCAGCCGGAGCAGACGTGGTCCGAGCCGGGCTGGAGCATGAAGTGGTAGACGACCAGCTGCCGCTTGCCGTCGAACAGCCCGGCCAGGCCGGTCTCGGTGCCGTCGGGCGCGGTGAACCGGTAGTCCGGGTCCAGCCGGACCATCGGCAGCCGCCGCCGCTCGGCGGCCAGCGCGTCCAGTGCGCGGGTGTGCTCCTTCTCCTTGACCAGGAGCGCGTCCCTGGCGACCTGCCATTCCTCGGGCGTGACCACCGGTGGGCGGTTCATCGTCTGCTCCTTCCGATCGGGTTCTCCTCCGGACCCTAGCCCAGTCAGTTCCCTGAGGGAACCCTCTCGGCTAGAGTGGGGGCATGCAGCGCACCCGGTTCGGTGAAATGGCGTGCTCGATCGCCAGGACGATGGACGTGATCGGCGAACCGTGGTCACCGCTGATCCTGCGGAACGTCTACGTGGGCATCACCCGGTTCGAGCAACTGCAGGAGTCGCTCGGTATTTCGCGCAAGGTGCTCACCGAACGGCTGAAGTGGCTGACCGAGCAGGACGTGGTGGCGCGGCGGCAGTACTCCGAGCGGCCGCCGCGCTACGAGTACGTGCTGACCGAGCGGGGCACCGAGCTGTGCGACCTGCTACTGGTCATGGTGCGCTGGGGCGACCGCTGGCTCGCGGGCGAGGCCGGGCCGCCGGTGCTCTACCGGCACCACGCGTGCGGGCGGATCAGCCACGTGGAGCTGCGGTGCTCGGAATGCGGTGAGCCGATGCGGGCCACCGACCTCGATGTGCTGCCGGGGCCGGGGTTGCCGTGAGCGGCATGGAGGCCGACCTGATCGCTGAATGGCGCGCGGAGCCCTTGCGGTGACACGAATGTGGCTTTGGGGGCGGATTCGGCCCCCAAAGCCACATTCGTGTCACCGCTGGTGGTCAGTCGGTGTACTTCACCGCGGTGAGGGTGATGACGGTGTCCGGGGGTACCTGGGTGCCGGGGGCGGGTGACTGTCCTGTTTGGACCCAGTTCCGGTCGACGACCAGTGCGCGGCCTTCGCCCTTGCCGTCGACTTCGCGCAGGTTGTACAGGCCCGCGGCCTGCATGGCGTTCTGCGCGTCCTGGTGGTTCATGCCTGAGACGTCCGGCACGGTGATCAGCGACCCGGCACTGCTACCGGTGGCCGCGGGAGCGGCGCTACCAGTAGCGGGCGGGGTGGGCGTCGGCGATTCTGGGGCGGAGGGTGCGCCGCAGGCACCGGCGAGCAGCGCGCCGAGCAGTAGCGGCAGCAGGCGAGCTGAGGCCTTCATGCGAAATCCTCCCGGAAAGCGGTGGCGGTCACCATGAACTCGTTCCCGCCACCGCCCGCGTTACCGGATCGGCCCGAGGATCAGCTGAACGGGTCCAGCGTGATGCTCGCCTGCTGCGGGTTCCCGTCGTGCACCAGGGACTCGTGCGCACCGACGTCGTCGAAGGCGAAACCGTAGGCCTTGCCGTCGACCATCTGGGCGTGGATCAACCGCGAATAGTGGTTGGTCACCCCGTCCTGGTAGAAGTTCGCCGCGTTCGGGTCCGGCTGGTTCGGGTTGCTCAGCAGCGTGGACCGGTTGTACCCGGCGCACAGCGTCCGCGAAATGGGTCCGCGCACCAGGTCGTTCGGCGCGTCCAGGTGTTTGTAGCAGCCGAAGATGCTGTCGGAGTCCGGTTTCTGGAACGAGGTGACCACCGCGCCGGACGAGTTGGTGAAGTTCATCGTGTTCCCCGAGACCCGGCCGAAGTACTTCGTGCCGGGCTGGTCGGTGAACGGCGTGACGGTCAGCGTGGACGAACTGTACTTCGACCACACCCGGTTCACGTAGTCGTCCATGATGCCCGGGTTGAGCGCGCCGGCGCCCACTCCGTGACCCGGGGAAAGCGCGCGCAGGAGGCTGCCGTCCGGCTTGGTCTGGACCAGATTGCCCCAGCCGCCGGATTGCGCTTTCAGCGCGGTGAAGAAACCGTTGTACCCGCCGGCCTTCAGCCTGCCGGTCGATTTCGTCGCGCCGCCCTGCATTTGCACGCCGACCGAGTACGGCGCGGAGAACATGTCCACCTGGGTGCTGTTGATCCAGATTCCCGCGTCGTTCAGCGTGTACTCGGTCCAGTTGAACAGGATATTGCGATTCGGGTCGCTCGGGTTCTGCACCGCGGGCTGCACCAGTCCCCCGGTGGTCAGCCGGAACACCAGTTTCTGGCCGTAGGAGAAATAGACCCGGCCGGAGAACTTCGGGAGCCGGATGGTGACCGACTGCCCGGCCGCCGGACCGGGGATCGAGGCGTCGGGCGCCGGGGTCGGCGGGTTGCCGCCCGCCGGCCAGGCGTGGAAGGTGCCGTTGGCGTCGGCCCAGCCCTGGCGGCCGGTGCTGAGCTCGGTGCCGAGGTTGTAGACGTAGATCGGGTCGGCGCGCCCGGAGTTGTTCGTGATGGTCAGCGGGATGGTGGCGGGCACCGCGACCGCGGGCAGCGCGGGTGCCACCGCGAGCGCGGCGGCCAGCGCCGCGCCGAGCGCGAGCAGCTTTCTTTTCACGGACATGCGCATTCTCCTCCTAGAACAGGAATATCCACAGGAGCGAAACAGAATGCACCGGAAGGCGTGTTAATGGCGGGGACCGTGCGCTTCCGGATACAAGGGAGAGCCTTCCCAGGATCACACGAACCCGGTTACCTGTCAACGCCACTCACCGAATGCACCTCCTCGGCCGCTAGGCACGGATCGAATCCCCGGTTAACCTCTGGACATGATTCCCACAGTTGTCTGGGGCACAGGCAACATCGGCCGCGCGGCCATCCGCGCGGTCCACGCCCACCCGTCGCTCGAACTCACCGCCGTGCTCGTGCACGACCCCGGCAAGCTCGGCCGCGACGCGGGTGAGCTGGCTGGTCTGGACCACGAGCTGGGCGTGGCCGCCACCGGCGATCCGTCCGCCGCGCTGGCCGCCCGCCCGCGTGCGGTGGTGTACGCCGCCTCCGGCGACACCCGGCCCGACGAGGCCCTCAAGGACATCCACGAAGCCATCCGGGCCGGGGCCGTGGTGGTCACGCCCGCCGTCTACGCGCTCTACGACCAGCGCAACGCCCCCGCGGAACTGCGGGAACCCGTGCTCGCCGCGATCGCCGACGGCGGTGGCTCGCTGTTCGTCTCCGGCGTCGATCCCGGCTGGGGCAACGACGTGCTGCCCGCGCTGCTCAGCGGCCTCGGCACCACTGTGGACGCGGTGCGCTGCCAGGAGATCTTCGACTACTCCACCTACGAGCAGCCGGATTCGGTCCGCTACCTGGTGGGCATGGGCCAGCCGATGGACTACCAGCCGCCGATGCTCGCGCCCTCGGTGCCGACCATGGTGTGGGGCGGGCAGGTGCGGCTGATCGCCAGGGCGCTCGGCGCGGAACTGGACGGGATCCGCGAAACGCTGGACCGCCGTCCACTCGAAACCACCGTCGGCACCCGCACCATGGGCGAGTTCGAGGCGGGCACGCAGGGCGCGGTGCGGTTCGAGGTGCAGGGCATCGTCGGCGGGGAGCCGCGGATCGTGATCGAGCACGTCACGCGCATCCACCCGTCGTGCGCCCCGGACTGGCCGCAGCCGCCGAACCCCTCCGGCGCGCACCGCGTGATCATCGAAGGCCGCCCGCGCATCGAGGTCACCGTGGAAGCCAGCGACGAAGGCGAAAACCGGTCGGCGGGCGGCAACGCCACCGCGGTGGGCAGGCTCGTCAACGCCATCGACTGGCTCACCGAGGCCGAACCCGGCTTCTACGACGCACTCGACGTACCGCTGCGCCCGGCCACGGGCCGGCTCGGAAGGAGCGCACGATGATCATCGACATCCCCGAGGGCAAGGACGCGATCGGGTACGTGTGGGGCGAGATGGTGCCCGGCATCGGCGCCGCCGCCTCGAACTTCTCCCTCGCCGTGTACAGCCACACCACGCTCGGCCTGCGCGAGTTCGAGGCCGCGCGGTTGCGCGTGGCGCAGATCAACGGCTGCGTCTTCTGCCTCGACTGGCGCACCGAACGGGACGGGCAGAAGGTCGAAGAGGAGTTCGCCGACGCGGTGGCCCAGTGGCGCACCACCGACGCCTTCGACGACCGCACGCGGCTGGCCGCCGAATACGCCGAGCGGTACGCACTGGACCACCACGGCCTCGACGAGGAGTTCTTCTCGAGGATGACCGCGCACTACAGCCAGGCCGAGATCGTCGAACTGAGCATGAGCATCGGTTCCTGGCTGGCGTTCGGCAGGCTCAACCACGTGCTGGGCATCGACTCGGTGTGCGTCGTGCCCAAGTTCTAGAGATCCTCGGCGATCACGCGCTCGATGTTGCGCTCGGCGAGCGCGGTGATCGTGACGAACGGGTTGACGCTGGCGTTGCCCGGCACCAGCGAGCCGTCGGCCACGTACAGGCCGGGGTGGCCGTGGAGGCGGCCGTGGTTGTCGGTCGCCTTGTTCAGCACCACGCCGCCGAGGGGGTGGTAGGTCAGGTGGTCGCCCCAGATCTTGTAGACGCCGAACAGGTCCGTCCGGTAGATCGTGCCCTCCTTGGCGTTGATCTTGTCGAAGATCGTCTTGGCGGCGTCGATGGACGGCTGCTTCCACGCGGTCTGCCAGTTCAGGTCCACCTTGCCGGTGGCGGGGTTGTAGCTGAACTGCCCGCGGTTCGGGTTCTTGGTGATCGAAAGGTAGAACGACGCGAAGGTCTCGATGCCCGTGGGCAGCGGCGCGACCTCGGCGAACGCCCCGCCGGCCGCCCAGTTGTCGATGCCGGCGGTGGGCATGGACGACTGCAGGGCACCGGTCGCGTCCCACATGTGGTTGGCGCGGCCGCACATGACGTTGCCGTTGTCGCCCCAGCCCTTGCCGATCTCGCCGTTGAGCCCCGGTAGCGCGCCGGTGGCCTTGAGCTTGGTCAGCAGTTTGCTGGTGCCCACGCTGCCCGCGGCGAAGAACACCCGGTCCGCGGTGACGGACTTGGTGGCGGTGGTGACGCCGCTGGTGTTGATCTGCTCGATGACCACGGTGTAGCGGCCACCGGAGGCCGGGGTCACCGAGGTGACCTTGTGCAACGGCGAGATGGCCACCCGGCCGGTGGCCCGCGCCTGGGCGAGGTAGGTCTTCTGCAGCGACTTCTTGCCGTGGTTGTTGCCGTAGAGCACCTCACCGCGCAGTGCCGACTTGGGCACGGTGCCCGCCTGCTCCTTCTCCATGTAGTCCCAGTCGTAGACGTTGGGCACGAAGACGAACGGGAAGCCGGAGCGCTCGGCGTGCTTGCGGCCGACGCGGGCGTACTGGTAGCACTCGGCGCTCTCCCACCAGTCCGGGTCCACTTCGGTGACACCCAGCCCGGCGTTGGCGCGCGGGTAGTACACGTTGTACATCTCGTCCGGGTTGACCGAGGGCAGCACTCCCCCGAAGTTCTCGCGCTTGGGCGTGACCGCCATGCCGCCGTTGACCAGCGAGCCGCCGCCGACGCCGCGGCCCTGGTAGACGCTGATGCCGCTGAAGTCCTCGGCGTCGAGGATGCCGGTGTGCAGCGGGATGTCGCGGTCGATCGGGAAGCCGAGGAAGTTGCTCAGCGGCTGCTTGGTCCGGGTCCGCAGCCAGTACGACCGGTGGTCGGGGCTGATCGTGTTGGCGAAGATGTTGCCGTCGGGGCCCGGGGTGTCCCACGCCATGCCCATCTCGACCATGTGCACGTCCACGCCGGCCTTGGCGAGCCGCAGCGCGGTGACCGAGCCGCCGTAGCCGGTGCCGATCACCAGCGCGGACACCTGCGCCCCGTCCGGGATCGGCGACGGCGGCGGTGCGGCGGCGGCTCGGCCGCCGAGGGCCGCCAGCCCGATGATAGAACCGGTTCCAGCGATGAACGCACGTCGTGATACGTGGGGAGAACCGTTGCCGGGCAGGGAGTTATCGCTCATGTGACGTTCCTCACTCTCGACATATGAGAACAAGTTATACTTCTGTCGATGATCAAGTCACTACGTACGCGACAGTAACTTGTCCTCGGTCGCTTGCCCACGGCCAAGTGGTCCAACCACGAGGATTTCCGCACTTTTGTTCCACAATGGACAGTGCGGCGGTGGGTCAGCGGCGCACCCGGCGGGTGAGGGCCACGGCGGTCAGGACGAGGGCGACGACGGCGCCGAGCGCACCCGCCACCAGGAAGGTGCCGCCCAGGCCAGCGGCACCGGCGATCGGCTGCGCGAGCAGCGGTGAGGAGAACTGCCCCAGGAACAGCGCCGAAGTGAGCAGGCCGAGCGCCCGCGTGCGCGCCCCCGGGTCCACCGACGCGACGGTCCAGCCGTTCAGCGTCGGGTTGCTCAGGCCCACCCCGATGCCGACGACCAGCATGCCCGCGGTCGCCGTCCACAGGTTCCCGGCCGTGCCGACGAGCAGCAGTCCGACGGCGTAGGCGGCGAACATCGCCACCGCGAGCGCCCGGAAGTCCCAGCGCGCCCGCAGCCTGCCGTAGTTCAGCCCGATCGCGGTCATCACCAGGTTCACCGCGGCGATCAGCGCCCCGGTGACCACCGGACCGGCGCCGCCGACCTCGGCGAGCCAGAACGGCGCCTGCGTCGGGATCACGTAGAACGAGGTGATGCTGAGGAAGGTCAGCGCGTACAGCCCGAGCAGCGGCCAGGTCCACGGCGAACCGACCGGCTTTCCGTCCGCGGGCGGCGCGGCCACCGGGGGTTCCGGGACGTGCCGCAGCACCAGGAACAGCACCGGCACCGCCAGCAGGTAGACCGCGAACGGCCCGCGCCAGCTCAGCTCGCCCAGCACACCGCCGAGCAGCATGGCCACCACCCCGCCGAAGCCCATCGCCGCGCCCTGCAGGCCGAGCACGCGGCCGTGTTCGGCGGGCGGGTGGTGGTCGGCCAGCAGCGCGGTGGCGGTGGTCATGATCGCCGCGATGCCGACGCCGAGCAGCGCCCGCCCGGTCAGCAGCGCGGGCAGCGAGTCGAGCAGCAGGCCGGAGCCGCCGCCGACGGTGTAGAGCACCAGGCCCGCGACCAGCACGCGCACCCGGCCCACGCGCACGCCGACGTACCCGAGCAGCGGGGCGGCCAGCATGATCGCCAGCCCCGGCAGCGTGAGCACGAGGCGCACCAGCACCTCGGCGTGGGGTTCGCCGGCGAAGTGCCGTTCCATTCCGGGCAGCGCCGGGGTGATCGTGGCGCTGGCCATGATCGTCATCGTGCTGACGCCGAGCAACGTCGCCAGCAGCGGGGTCGGGGTGCGCCGCGGGGCGACAGTCGTTCCGGTCATGCCCTCGAAGCTAGGACCTGGAGCGCACTCGAGGTCAAGGTCCGGTCTCGACGGCGATGCGCACGAACGAGCGGACCAGCGAGTTCGGTTTCGCCGACGGCCACGCGATGACCAGCTCGCACGCCGGCTGGTCGGCGAGCGGGACCGCGACCAGGCCGTCCGGCAGCGGCGAACCACCCGGCATGAGCCCGATCGTCGAATTCCAGCGGACCGCCTGGAAGCACTCCTGTGCCGTGCGCACCTTCGGCCCTTCGCGTTCCTTCCCACCGCTCCAGTACGCGGCCCACACCGGATCGGTGACGTCGGCGAGCCGGAACCACGGCCGGTCGTCGAGATCGCGCAGCCACAGCGATTCCCGTGTCGCGAGTGGATCATCGGCGCGGACGAGCACCGACACGGGGTCCGCGCGCAGGGTGTGCGTGCTGATCCCGTTGTCGTCGAAGGGCGCGCGGGTCAGCGCCACGTCGGCGAGTCCACTTCGGAGCCCGCAGGTCGGATCGCTGAAGTCGGCTTCCCGCACCCGCACGGTCACCTTGGGGTGCCGCGCGCGGAAAGCGGCCACGAGCCGGGGGCCCAGCTGCTCGGCGCTGTCGGCGAGCGTGCCGATGACGAGGGTCGATTCGGCGGCCGCGGCCACCCGGTCCCGGACCTGGTCCGCGTGCTCCAGCAGGACCTTCGCCTCGGCCAGCAGCTCGACCCCGGCGGCGGTGGGCGAGACGCCCTGTGCCGAGCGCTCGAACAGGTCCACGCCGAGATCCGTTTCCAGGCCCCGGATCGCGCGGCTCAACGGCGGCTGGGTCATGTGCAGCCGGGCCGCGGCCCGGCCGAAATGGCGTTCCTCGGCCACGGTGACGAAGTACCGCAGGGTCCGCAGGTCCATGACCGGTGACGATACTGCGCCGGTATCGCGGATACCGGACCGGACTTGGACGCGCGGCCCCCGCGGCACGTGGAATGGTGTCATGACAGCAGAGAAAATCGCCGAGGACGTCGTGGTGCTCCCGAACCGGGGCGCCGATCTGGTGCCGAACATCGGTCTCGTCGGCGGCCGGGAAGCGGTGCTCGTGGTGGACACGGGAATGGGCCCGCGCAACGCGGAAAAGGTGCTCGAATTCGCTGTGGAACACGCGCGCGGACGGGAACTGTATTTGACGACCACGCATTTCCACCCCGAGCACGCGTTCGGCGCGCAGGTGTTCCGCGAGCACGCGACCTATCTTCTCAACCAGGCGCAGGCCGACGACCTGGCGAACCGGGGCGCGGGCTACCTGGAGATGTTCCGCGGGCTCGGCGAATGGGTCGCGGAACAACTCGAAGGCGTCGAAATCCCCACCCCGGACGTGGTCTACCCGGAAAGCCACACGCTCGACCTCGGCGGTCGCGTGGTGCGGATGCGGGCCACCGGCCGGGCGCACAGCGCGGGCGACCAGCTCGTCACGGTGCCCGACGCCGGGGTGGTGTTCACCGGCGACCTGGTCGAAACCGGGCAGTTCGCCATCTTCCCGTGGTTCCCGCCGCACGACACCGACGTCTCCGGCACCCGCTGGATCGCGGTACTGGACAAGCTGATCGCGGAAGCACCACCGGTGGTCGTGCCGGGCCACGGCGATGTCGGCGGCCCCGAGCTGATCGCCGAAGTGCGGGACTACCTGGCTCTGGTGCGCGACGAGACCTGGCGGCGATGTGATGCGGCGATGAGCGAGCCCATGATCCTCGAAGAGGTGCGGGCGGCGATGATCGCCCGGCGCCCCGACTGGCGGGGCCGGGAGTGGATCGACAACACCGTGGCCTGCTTCTGCGCCGAACACGGGCGATAGGGTCGGAGCCGAGCGGGAGGAGCAGGGATGGAACTGGACCTCGGCGCGGTCCGGGCCTTCCTCGCCGTCGCCGACGACCGGCACTTCGGCGCCGCCGCCGACCAGCTCGGCCTGACCCAGCAGGCGACCTCCAAGCGGATCGCCAAGCTGGAGGCGAGCCTCGGCACCACCCTGTTCCACCGCTCCCGCACCGGCACGGACCTCACCGACGACGGCGCCGCCTTCCTCGCCGACGCACGGGCACTGATCGCGCTGGCCGACCAGGCGGTGCGCTCGGTGCGCCGGCCGGACCGGCCGCTGCGGGTCGACGTGCTCGGCACCCGCCTCTCCCCGACCGAGCTGATCCGCGCCTTCCACGAGGCCCACCCCGCCGTGGAGATCGACATCGTCACCTCGCGCGGGCTCCGGACCGGGCAGCCCGCCCTGCTCAGCGGCTCGGTCGACGTGGCGTTCGCCAGGGTGGCCGGGCCGCTCGACCCGGCCATCGCGCACCAGCCCGCCTACCTCGAACCGCACCACATGCTGGCCGGGCGCGAGCACCCGCTGGCCGGGCGGCGCCGCGTGCGGATGGCCGAGCTCGCCGAGTGGGTCGCCTGGATGCCCGGCAACGAGCCGGGCAGCGAATGGGCGGACTACTACGCCGGCCTGCGGCGGGAGTTCGGCCTGACCATCCACACCGCGGGCCCGCACTTCGGGCTGGACCACCTGCTCGACGAGCTCGCCGCCTCCCGCGACCGCTTCACCTTCGGCGGCGAGCGCATGCGCGTGCCGTGGCACGCCGGGATCGTGCAGGTCCCGATCGTCGACCCGACGCCGCTCTACCCGTGGTCGATGCTGTGGCACCGGCGCAACCGCCACCCCGCGCTGCCGCTCCTCGTCGACCACATCACCGCCGGCCTGCACCCGTTCGACCCGGCGAGCCAGTGGCTGCCACCCGCCGAACCGGTGCGCTGACCCGGCTCAGACGAGCGCGGCCGCCCGGGACAGGTGCAGTTCCGGATCGGTGACGCTGTCCGCGCGCAGCAGTTTCACGTCGGCGTGGTAGCTCATCGAGGTCAGCCACGGCATGCGATCGCCCTGACGCGGCAACCGGTCCACCGCGCGCCGGACGTATCCGGCGGCGAAGTCCAGCAGCGGGCGGGTCGGCATCGCCGGGTCGGCGGGCTCCGGGCGGCAGGTGTCGTAGCCGTGCTCGTCCATGTGCGCGAGCAGGCGGCAGAAGTGCTCGCAGAGCAGCCCGACCTTCAGCGTCCACGACGAGTTCGTGTAGCCGATGGCGAAGGCGAAGTTCGGCACGCCGGAGAGCATCATCCCCTTGTACGCCACGGTTTCCGGCAGGTTCACCGGCTCGCCGTCGACGGTGAGCTCGACCCCGCCGAACGCCTGCACGTTCAGCCCGGTCGCGGTGACGATGATGTCGGCCTCGAGTTCCCGGCCGGATTCGAGCAGCACCCCGCGTTCGGTGAAGGTGGTGATCCGGTCGGTCACCACGGACGCCGTGCCGCGGCGGATGGCGCGGAAGAGGTCGCCGTTGGGCACCGCGCACAACCGCTGGTCCCACGGGTCGTAGGGCGGGTTGAAGTGCTCGTCGACCGGATAGCCCTGGGGCAGCTGCCGGGTGTTGACCCAGCGGATCAGTTTGCGGGCCGCCTTCGGGAACCGCTGGCAGAACTTCCAGACACCGATCTGCTTGGCGATGTTCGCGCGCCGGGCGAAGGCGTAGCCGCGCTCGTCGCCGAGCACCTTGCGCGCGAGGTTGGCGACCTTGTCTTCACGCGGCACCGGCATCACGTAGCTGGGCGTGCGCTGCAGCATCGTCACGTGCTCGGCGGTGCCCGCCATCGCGGGCACGAGGGTGACCGCGGTGGCACCGCTGCCGATCACCAGCACGCGCTTGCCGGCGTGGTCGAGGTCCTCCGGCCAGTGCTGCGGGTGCACGATCGGGCCGCCGAACCGCTCGCGGCCCTCGAAGCGCGGGGTGAACCCCTCGTCGTAGCGGAAGTACCCACCGGCGCAGAACAGCCAGTTCGCGCTCAGCCGCAGGCGCTCGCCGGTGTCGGTGCGTTCGACTTCGGCCACCCAGCGGGCCGTCTCGCTGGACCACGCCGCCGAAACCAGCCGGTGGTGGTAGCGGATGTGGGCGTCGAGTCCGTTCTCGGTCACGGTTTCCCGCAGGTAGGACAGGATGCGCGGCGCGTCGGCGATGGACTGCCGGTCCCGCCACGGTTTGAACTCGTAGCCGAAGGTGTGCAGGTCGGAGTCCGAGCGGATGCCCGGGTAGCGGAAGAGGTCCCAGGTGCCGCCGGACGCCCCACGTGCCTCCAGGATGGCGAAGCTCTTGGCCGGGTGTTCGGCCTTGAGGTACCGGCCGGCGCCGATGCCCGAGATCCCGGCCCCGACTACGAGCACGTCCAGGTGCGTCTCCGTGGAGGTCATTGCCCCACCTTGCGACACCACCGGCCTCTTGCGCCAGTGCAACAGGCACCATCATGCTGCCGTGGTGGTGCAAAGTGCTGAGTGGCCCCGGCTGTCCGCCGCCGGGCGGCGGCTCTTCCAGCGGGGAGCCGAGACCGTGCTCAACCTCCGGCCCGACTGGCTGGAGGAACTGCACGAGGCCTCGTTGAGCAGCCAGCGGATGCGGCCGGTCGCCGAAGACCCGGTGCTCGCGGCGGCGACCCGGCGGGCGAACCTGGCGAACCTGCTGCACTGGGCGGCCGCGAACGTTTCCCACCCCGGCAGGCGGGTCCCGGCCAACACCTCGCCGGAACTGCTGGAGTCGGCCCGCGACCTGGTTCGCCGTGGGCTCGACGAGACCGCGCTGGAGGCCTACCGGACCGCGCAGAGCGTCGCCTGGCGGCGGTGGATGGACATCTGCTTCGACCTGACCGACGACCCGGCGCGGCTGCGGGAACTGCTCGACGTCTCCGCGTTGTCCATCGGCACCTTCATCGACGACACCGTGGCCGCGGTCTCCGAGCAGATGCGGGTCGAACGCGCCGAACTCACCCGCGGCGCGCACGCCGAACGGCGGGCCGTGGTCACGCTGTTGCTCGAAGGCGCGCCGATCAGCCGGGCCCGCGCCGAGGTGCAGCTGGGCTACGGCCTCACCGGCAGGCACACCGCCGCGATCATCTGGAGCGGCTCGGGCACCGCGTCGGACCAACTGGAGGCCGCCGCCGAAGCCGTCATGCGCGCGGCCGACGCGGCTCATCGGCTGACCGTCGTGGCCAGCGCCGCCGCGTTGTGGGTGTGGCTCCCGGTCGGCACCGTGCCGCGGCACCGGCAGCTGACCGCGGAACTGGCCGCCTACCCGGATGTGCGCGTGGCCGTCGGCAGGCCGGGCGCCGACGTCGACGGCTTCCGCAGCAGTCACCTCGACGCGGCCACCACGCAGCGGATGCTGACGCGGCTCACCTCACCGCAGCAAGTCGCGCGGTACCCGGATGTCCAGCTCGCCGCGCTGCTCACCAGCCAGCCCGCGCAGGCGGACGAATTCCTCGCCGACACCCTCGGTGGACTGCGCGCCGCCGACGCCGACACCCGGGAGACCGTGCTGACCTACGTGCGCGAACTGGGCAACACGACGCGCACCGCGGAACGGCTGTACACCCACCGCAACACCGTGCTGCGCCGCCTCGCGCGGGCCGACGAACTGCTCCCCCAGCCCCTGGCGGACAACGCGATCAGCGTGGCGGCGGCACTGGAAGTGCTGCGGTGGCGGGGCACCGGGCCCTGAGTCCACAGTGGACAAATCGCCGGTGACGATTTGTCGACAAACCTCAGGCCGACTTGTCGTTGAACCAGTGGCGCCCGCGCCGGGTGCGCCAGTGGCGGCCGCGCTGCGGCTCCGGCGGCGGGCGGTACGCGGCGAACTCCGGCGCGGTGATGGCCATCATGACCAGGTACTTGATGCCGCCGCGGTGCAGTTCGGTGTCCCGGATCCGGCGTTCCTCGCGGAAGCCGAGTACGCCGTGCAGTGAGAGCGAAGCGAGGTTGCCGCCGTAGATGCCGACCTCGCACTTGCGGTAGCCGCGATCCTGGAACATGTGCGTCAGCAACACGGTGATCGCGTCGGCGGCGTACCCGCAGCGGCGGTAGGACGAGCCGATCCCGATGCCGTAGCTGAACCGGCCGAGGCCCCCGTCGGCCTTGATCGAACCCACCAGCAGCCTGCTGTACCGGGTCTCGATGGCGAACTGGAGGTTGTCGCCGGTGCGGTGGGCGGCCCAGTGCTGATAGCCCCCGACGGCGTTGCGCGACGCGGCCTCGCGGTCGAACCCGGTCAGCGTGCGCCGATCAGCGGGGGTGACCGGGCGCAGGCGCACCTTCTGGCCGGTCAGTCCCGGCGCCACCGTGAACTGACCCACCGGCTGCGTCATCATCACCGGTGACCTTACTAGGACCGCACCGCCGCGATACCGCCGCCTAGGCGCTGCCCGGTGGGTCTGGTCGATGGGCTTCGTGATCCAGGTGGTTCCTGGCGGTGCCTAGCCCGGGATCGGCGCGGTCACCGATCCCGGGCGGTGGGTCAGGCGGTCACCAGTGACAGTCCGTAGGTCTGCAGGATCTCGTTGACCGGCTGGAACCAGGTCTCACCGCCGGAACTGCAGTTGCCCCAGCCCCCGGAGGTCACGCCCTGTGCCTGATCGCCGGTGATGAAGGAGCCGCCGGAGTCGCCCGGCTGGGCGCAGACACTGGTCTTGGTCATCTGGTGCACCGCGCCCTGGGCGTAGTTCACCGTCTCGTTGTGCGCGAGCACGGTGCCGCAGTGCCAGTGCGTGGTGGAGCCGGAGCGGCACACCGAGGTTCCGACCGGGGCCACCCAGGAGCCGCGGACCAGCGCGTCGCTCACCGTGCCCCAGCCGAGCACGACGGGCGCGGTCCACCAGCCGTTGCCGATGCCGACGTAGGCGTAGTCGTTGCCGGGGAAGGAAGAGCCGCGGAAGGAGCCCATCGCCGAGCCGTCCCAGCCGGTGACCGAACTGCCCACGCCACCGCAGTGACCGGCCGTGACGAAACCGCCGTGCACGGAGAAGCCGATCGAGCAGCGGACGTTGCCGTTGATGTAGAAGGGATCACCGCCGACCGTCCCGGCCGCGAAGGACACCGGCTTCGGTCCTTCCTCGACCCGGACCGGCCCGGCTTCCCGTGCTTGCCGGAGGAACGCGTCCAGCTCCGGGCTGCTCGCTCCACTTTGGACCGTAACCACCACGCTGCCGGACCGCGGGTCGGCACGCCACCCGCTGACCTCAGCCGGAGCCTGCGCGGCCCGCGCGTCGATCGCCGCTTTGGTGGCGTCCAACCGGGCCGCACTCACCTCGACCCGCTCGGCCACGGCGCCGGTGCGCTCCACAGCCTGGGCGGCGGTCGCGTCGGTGACCCCGACGACGAGCTTGCCGCGCTCGGGGTCGAACCAGGCCCCGCCGAACGCGTTCCCGGCGGCTTCCTGCGCCACCGGAGCCACCCGGCTCGCGCTGGCTTCCTCGGCCAGGCGGGTGTGCGCCTGGGCCGCGGTGAGGCCGAGGTCGCGCTGCATCGCCTCGACCAGCCCGGGCGAGGCGACCGCGCTACCAGCGGTTCCCACGGTGAGGACGGAGAGCGCCAGGCACGCCGTCGCGGTCAGGTTGAGCAGGTTTCTTCGACGCATCAGAACTCCTCGGAGCGGGGGGACCGGAGCAACACGTACGCCCAGAGTGTCGGTGCCTGCGCAGGTCCAGACCAGTTCTTGGCTGAAAATGCCCACCCGCCGCGCGAAAACGGTCAAAGACAAACAGCTCGACCTCGCCGGATGGGCGAGCCGGTCCTCGGCTGGGAGTCGTTCCTCCGCACCGGCTTCACCGCGTCCGGGTTTCCGGTGGTTCCCGTTTCCTGCTGCCGGCCGCGGTCGCGTGTGCGGGGCTGATCTGGCTTTACACGATCAGCCGCGGGGTGCAGAAGGTGCGCTGGGTTCGCGCTGTCGACGCGAAACTCGGCGCGGTCGCGCGGGCCTGAGCGGACTCACCGCCCGGGGGCGGGTGCCGACCGGCACCCGCCCCGAACCGGGGTTCAGTGCGGGTGCGCGGCGAGGTGGTCGTGCGCGTGGGCCATCTCGTCCATCACCGGGAGGTGGCGGGCGGTGGTGACCGCGGTGCCGTTCGGGCCGGTGGCGGGCTTGACCGGGTCGGCGAGCCAGGTCCGGAACAGCGCGTCCAGCGGGCGGCCGGCGAGGTCCTCGGCGAACTGGATGAAGTCCGGCGTGGTGGCGTGCCCACCGCGGTACTTCGAGTGGTAGCCCTCCAGGATCCGGAAGAACGTGTCGTCGCCGACTTCGGTGCGCAGGGCCTGCAGCGTCATCGCCCCGCGTTCGTAGACCGCGCTCGCGAACAGCCGCGTGCCCGGCCACAGCTTGAGCTGCCAGAACGCGTCCTCGGCCGGGTACTTCGCGTAGAAGGCGTCGGCCAGTTCGGCGGCGGTGCCGCTGCCCCGGTGTTCCGACCACAGCCACTCGCCGTAGGTGGCGAAGCCTTCGTTGAGCCACATGTTGGACCAGTCGGCGAGCGCGACCGAATCGCCGTACCACTGGTGGGCCAATTCGTGGGCGACCAACCAGGTGGCATCCTTGCCGACCTCGAACAGGGTGCCGTACACCGGGCGGGTCTGGTTCTCGATGGCCGAGTTCCAGCCGGTGGTGGCCACCCCGCCGAGCGAGCCGAACGGGTACGGGCCGAACTTCGAGGCGAGGAAGCCGGTGATTTCCGGGGTGCGCTCGATCGCCGCCTTGGCCGTGGGCAGCACCTCGCGCAGCGACTCGTCGTACGCGGTGTAGTACGGCAGGTTCCCGGCGACGCCTTCGGTGAACTCGTACTTGCCGAGCGCGATGAACGGCAGGTAGCTGACCATCGGCTCGTCCGCCCGCCAGTCCCACCTGCTCCAGCCGGGCACCGGCTGGGACCGGCCGGTCAGCACGCCGTTGGACAGCGCGGTCGTCCCGGCGGGCACGGTCGCCGAGACGCGGTAGGTGGCTTTGTCCGACGGGTGGTCGTTGGCCGGGAACCAGGTCTCGGAACTGCGGGGCTGCCCGATCGACACCCCGCCGGTTTCGGTGCGGTGCCAGACCTGCACGCCGTCCACCTGCACCTGCGAAGGGATGTCGGCGTAGTCGACGGTCACGGTCAGCGGACGGCCCTTGGCCACCGGCGCACCCGGCGTCACGATCAGCTCGGTCTTGTCGGCGGTGTCCACCCGGAAGCTCGCCGGTTCCCCGCCGACCCACACCGAGGTGACCTTCAGCGCGAAGTCGAGGTTGAACTGGGAAAGGTCCTGCGTGGCGACCGCGTGCAGCGTGGTCTGGCCGGTCAGCTCGTCGGTGGCGGGCTGGTAGCGCAGGGCGATGTCGTAGTGCTGGACGTCGTAACCGCCGTTGCCCGCCCGCGGGTAGATCGGGTCCCCGAGCCCGGGTGCCCCTGGCGCCGGATCCGCGGCGGCCGGTACCGCCCCCAGCATCCCCAGCGCGACGATGACCGCACCCGCGCGCGTGCGCTTGCGCATGTGATTCCTCCCAGGAGAAAGCCGGATACGGCCCAACCTAATCGGCCGCGGCCGTCCGCTTCCGCGGTTTCACCCACGCCCGAAGCGCCGTCCGGTCCGCTCTCCTGGAATGTCCTTTGTGGACAGGCGGATCCGGGTGGACGGAGAGATCCGCCCACCCGGGAAGCACTCAGTCGGTGACGCCCTTGACGGCGTCCTTGAGCTTCTCGCCGGCCTGCTTCACGTTGGCCTTGCCCTGCTCGGCCTTGCCCTCGGCCTGCCACTGCTCGTTGCCCGTGGCGTCACCGACGGTTTCCTTCGCCTTGCCCTTGAGTTCGTCGGTCTTGTTCTCGGCCTTGTCGCTCATCACGCCTCCATCGTCGTCCTGCACCGAGCTACTACCCGGTGGCGGACCGCCGGAAACCCCGCGCGCCGGCTTCCTGCCACCGTCCTAGTGCTGGCCGCGCAGCGTCCTCACCGCGTGGTCGGCCAGTGCCGACCGGTCCGCGCTGGAGGTCTTCACCATCAGGCTGGCCACGTGCTTTTCCACCGTGCGCGGGGAAATGTGCAGCCGCTCGGCCAGTGCCTTGTTGGCCAGGCGGTGCACGAGCAGCTGGTAGACCTCGAACTCGCGCAGCGTCACCCCCAGGACGCGGAGGCTGTCGGGCACGCGTTCGGAACCGGCACGCCGCTGCGCCACCGGAGCGCCGGTGCGGCGCAGCAGGGTGCGGCAGGCACTGGCCACCGCGGCGAGTTCGGCGCGGTGGAAGTATTCCTCGGCCTCGCGCAGCCACACCCCCGGCTCACCCCAGCCGTCCGCGATGGCGGCTTCGGCCACCAGCCGCAGTCCCAGCACCCTGGCGCTGCGGAAGGTTTCCGCGGTGCGCGAGGCGTCCGCGCGCACGCGCACGGCTTCCTCGGCCCGGCCGTCCCGGCCCAGCAACACGGCCTCGGCCAGCAACACGAACTGGCGGTTCCACCGCATGCGGCCGGCGGCGCTGTCTCGCACCCGTTCGTACTCGGCCCACCCCGCGCGCCCGGCGAGCACGTCCAGCAGCAACTGGAGGCCGTGGGGTCCGGCCAGGTAGAAGGTGCTCTGCCGCTCGGCCTGGGCGGCGGCGATCGCGGCCAGTTCCGCTTCGGCGGCCGGGCGGTCCTCCTCCAGGAGCGCGCAAAAGGCCTTGGCCAGCCCCTGCGCCAGCGGCATCTCCGGCGAGGATTCCCCGCCGTGCCCGGCGAACTCGGTGAGCGCGGCCGTCATCGCCGCGCGATCGCCCTGCTGCCCGGCCAGCGCCGCCTTGGCCATCAGCACGTACCGGGTGATCGCGGTCAGCTGCATGCGGGCCGATTCGGCCAGGCAGGCGTCCAGCCGCTCGGCGGCCAGCCGGAATTCCCCGCACAGCACCGAGTGCAGCCCGAGGATGGCGTCCGCGTTGTGGGCCAGGCTGATGCCGCCGGTGCGCAGGGCTTCGGCACGGGCGCGGTCGAGCGCGGTGGTGTCCCCTTCGGCGAGCCAGGCGTTCCCCGCCAGGCCGGTGAGCGCGTAGTTCCGCCAGGTGGCCAGGTCGTGCTGGGCGGCCAGGTCGAGCATCTTCTGGAAGCAGGCGTCGGACTCGCGCAGGTCGCGTTCCCGCACCGCCAGCCCGACGGCGTACCAGGCCTGGCAGGCGGTGGCCGGGCGGCCGATCCGCTCGGCGCCTTCCAGCGCGCGGCGCGCCAGCCGCTCCCCGCGGTGCACCCGGCCCGGTTCGGTGCCGAACATGGTCAGGTAGGCGTCGACGGCGTCCACCGGCACCGTCTGCTCCTCGGTGGCGTCCGGGCCGAGCAGGGCACGGGCGGCGCGCACCTGGGCATCACCGTCGGCCCAGCGCCCGGCCACCTGCGCGGCCCAGGCCAGGCGCACACAGACCTCGATCCGGCGCGAATCGTCGCCGAGCGCGGTAGTGGTGCGCAGGGTCTCGGCCAGCGCACTGGCGCGGTCGAACTGCCCGCTCTCCGCCAGTGCGTAGAGCATCGTCTCCAGCAGGTCACCGCGTTCGGCCGCGGTGCCGTGCTCGGTCAGGGCCGGTTCGGCGCGTTCGAGCAACGCGATCGCCGTGCCCGGCGCACCGCCGTCGAGCGCCCGGCGCCCGGCGCGCAGGTACAACTGCCCCGCGACGCGGTCATCACCCGCCCGCGCCCGCAGCTCGGCCGCCAGGTGACACCACTCGCGCGGCAGATCGGGGTGCAGTTCGGCGACGGCGTCGGCCAGCGAACCGGCGATCTTCGCGCGGTCGACCGGGGTGAGGCGGGTGAGCAGGCCCTCCACCGCGAGCGGGTGCTGGAAGCTGTACCAGTCGGCGCCGCGATCGTCCGGCGAAAGCAGTTGTGCGGCCACGGCCGCGCGCAGGTGGCTGAGCAGGGCGTGGTCGTCGAGGCCGGTCACGCGCTGCACCACCGAAAGCGGGAACCGCTGCCCCAGCACGGCCGCCACGGACAGCAGCTGCGAGCCCTGCGGGCCGAGCCGGTCCACCCGCCTGCCGATGCTGGTGACCAGGGTCTGCGGCATCGCCCGGGTCTGCCCGGCCAGCCGCCAGCCGTCCCGGTCGTGCACCAGCGTGCCGCCCGCGACCAGTTCGTGGAGCAGTTCCTCGACCACCAGCGGGTTCCCCGCGCTGTCGTCGAAGAGCAGGCGGGACACCTTCTCGGGCACCTCGCCGGGTTCGGCGTCGAGGCAGCCGCGGACCAGTTCGTGCACCTCTTCCGCGCTGAGCCTGGTCAGCGACAGCAGCCGCGCCTCGTCCCGGCGGGCGGCGTTTTCGGCGAGGTCGAGCGCGTCGCCCGGCTCGCTCCGCACGGTGGCCAGCACCATGGTGGGCAGCCCGGAAACGTTGCCGCAGAGGTACTCCAGCACCGCCAGCGTTTCCACGTCGGCGTCCTGGAGATCGTCGATGAACAGCAGGCAACCGCCCGCCGCGCCGGCCAGCGCGGTCAGGCGGAGCACCCCCTCGGCGAGCACCACCAGCGATTCACCGCCGCGCGAGCTCTCGTCCGCCCAGTCCGGGACCAGCCTGCCCAGCACCGGCCGGTACGGGCCGAGCCGGGCTGGCAGGTCGGGATCACCGGTGCGGACCAGGGAAAGCAGGGCCTCGGTCAGCGGGCGGAACGGCACCGCGGGGCCGGTGGTGCTGCCCCGGCCACGCAGCACCACCATGCCGGCGTCGAGCGCGCTGCCGATCGCGTCGGCGGCGAGCCTGGTCTTGCCGATGCCGGGTTCACCGGCGACGAAGAACGAACAGCCGTGTCCCGCACGGGTCCGCTCCAGGGCCGATTCCACCTGGGCGGACTCCGCGTCCCGGCCGATCAGTCGTGGGGCTCGGGTCCGCATGCTGCGACCCTAACCACGCCACGGCCCGTGCCGGACGGGCTGTCACCTGATCGCTACCGACCCGAGGGAAAATCACAGACTCCCGCCGCCGGGCGCGCTGACCGTGGTGAACTCGGCCGCGAGGGAGGCGGCGGCCACCGCGCCGAGGGTCAGCCCGGCCAGGATGCTCGCGCGGACCCCGGCGGTGGTGCGGCGGGCGGGCTCGGCCGGGGTGACGGGGTCGGTGCCCAGGTCTCCGCTGTTCTCGCGGGCGGCCGTGTTCTCCTGCTCGTCGTACATGTTTCCTCCTGAATTCGGTGCTTCCGGGTGATTCGGTGGGCTCGGTGGCTTCGGTGGTTAGCAGTGGCTATCGGTGGGCGCCCGGCCGCAGCCGCAGCACGGACGGGACCTCGGTGGTGAAACCCAGGCGCAGCAGGCCGTAGCCGATCCCGGCGATGCCGGTCAGCAGGCCGGGGGTGGGCACGGCGTCCGGGGTGCCGCACCGCGGCCCGTACCGCTCGATGGCCCCGAGCACGTGGGCGCTGTCGCGGGTGAGCGTGGCCGCGGCCTGCTCGTGCCCGGCGGCGGCCAGCTCCACGAGCACGTCCAGCACACCCAGTTCACCGTGGCAGAGCGAATGGTCGCCGGAGACGCGGCGAGCGGCCGCGGCGGCGACGAAGGTGTCGGCCCCGGGGTCGCCGGGCGGGCGGGACAACGCCACCCCCGCGGCTCCGGAGCACCAGCCGATGCCCGCCGGACTGCCCTGCGGCGCCCCGGCCGGGCGGGTCAGCGCGGTACCCGCTCCACCCCACAGGAATCCGGCGCCTTCGGGCTCGGGACGCGAGCCCAGCCGCCCGGCGAGTTCGGCGGCCACGTCGGCGGCCAGGGGAAGTCCGGTTTCCGCGTGCACGGCGAGCATGGCGACCAGTGCGCCGTCGGTGCCGTCGCCGATGCCGGGGCGACCGGCGTCGTCGGCGAGGCGGGTGGCGGTCACCGCGGTGGGCAGGGACTCGCGCAGAGCGTCGTCGTCGAGCAGCGTGCTCAACCGGGCCACGGCGTAGGAGATGCCGCCGAGCCCGAAGAACCCGCCCGAGCCGACCTCCCTGGCCAGTTCCGGGTGCCGGACCAGCACGCCCAGCAACGCGGGCAGCCCGTGGACGGCCCGGCGCGCCAGGTCCGAGTAGCGCGCCACCCCGGTGATCGCCCCGAGCTGGGCCAGGAAGAGCGCGGTGCCGCAGTAGCCCTCGGCCAGCCCGGCGCCCATCGGCAGCACGGACCAGTACCGGCCGTCGACCAGCTCCAGGCCGAGCCAGTTGGCCCGGTCGCCGTCCTGCCGGGACCCCGCGACCAGCTCGTCCCCGATGCCGCAGGCCAGCGCCAGCAGGTGCGGCTGGTCCGGCACCACCCCGGCGACAGGATCGCCCAGGGGTGCGGCCGGGAGGTGCCCGGTGGACCGCAGTCGCGTGGCGAGGGTCGCTTCCACCAGCCACTCCTGCTCTCGCCGGTCCACCGCGCCGAGGTGGGCGAGCTTGTCCCGCACCGCCTCCAGCCCACTGCGCCGCAGCAGGCCGGGCAGCACCGCGCCGGTGCCGGAGCGCACGTCGCGGGAGCCGACCCGCGCGGTGAACAGCGGGATGTCGCCGCAGAACAGCTCGGTCAGCTCACCCGGGATCAGCTGCGGCAGGTGGTCGTGCCCGGTGTCGACGGCGAGGTCGGCGAACGCGGCCTCGCGGGCGGCGCCGTCGGCGAGGTGCCGCGGGTGGGTGGACTCGGCGAGCAGGAGGCTGTAGGCCCGGGTGTCCCGCACGACCAGCCGGATCTCCTCGCCGGCGAACCGGGCCAGCGGCCCGTGCACGGCGGACAGCTCCTCGGCCCGCTCGGCCAGCGCGTCGTAGCCGGTGCGGAACCCGGCGAGCAGCGCCCCCCGGTGGTCCATCAGGTCGGCCGCCACGCCACGCAGCACCGGGCGGTTGCGGGCACCGGTCATCGGGACCCGGCCGGGCACCAGGCGCATCCGGTCCGTGCCCGCCGCCAGCCAGACCGGCACGTCGGTCGGGTAGTCCACATCGGACTGCCCGCCCGCGCCGGAGACGTCGAGCGAACCGTGCTCGCCCAGCAGCAGCCTGGGCAGCAGGGCGGTCCGCATCACCGAGGCGTTCAGCGCGGACAGCGCCGGGTCGGGCCCGGCGCTGGTCCGCGGGGTCCAGCCGGGGTGGAAGAGGGTCTCGACGTCCACCAGCACCGGCTGGTCCCCGGCGGCGACGAGGTTCTCGTAGTGCATGTCGGTCGCGTCCAGCACGTACAGCAGGGCGAGCAGAGCGCCCTGGCGGCGGTGGAACCGGTCGACCTCGGCGGGGGTGGCGCACGGCTCGTGGTCGACGAACTCGGCCCAGCCGTAACCGTCGCCCGTCACCACCCGGACCCCGCGCGGGGCCAGCTCGGGCAGCACCGTGGCGAACCAGTCCAGCAGTTCACCGAAGCGCGCCTGCAAGCCGAGCGGGCGCGGTTTGTAGACCAGGCGGGTGCCGTCGGCGAACCGCAGCACGGCCACCGAACGGCCGCCGGCGTGCAGGTCACCCGCGCCCAGAGCCAAGCCGGTGAGCGCACCGGGGTCGGTGCCGAAGAGGTCCGCGACCAGTGCCCCGCGGTCGGCGGCGAGGCGGTCGAGCAGTTCGGTGACCGCGTCGACCGTGTGCACGCAGGTCTCGGCGAGCAGCCGGGCCAGCACCGGGTAGCGCCGGAACAGCTCGGGCAGCCGCCCGCCGGTCTGCCGGACGAACTCGGCGAACCGCTCGTGCGGGGTCTCCCCCGCCCACGGTCCGCCCCGGTGCAGTTCGGTGACCAGCGCCCGGGCGGCGATACGCGCCAGCTTGCCGCCGAGCCAGTTCCGCACGTCCAGCCACACCGCGTCGGCCAGCCGCCCGCCGAGGCGCGCCTGGACCCGGTCGAGGAACGGCGTCAGCGGAGCCACCAGGTGTTCTTCGGGCGCGGCGTCCGCCGGAACCTCCCGGAACGTCCCGCGGTCCGGGGCCACCGCGAGCACCTCGTCCACCAGCTCCGCCCACCCGGGCCGCGCGGACCCGTGCTCCGTGGTGGAGAGCGCGGCCGTCCACCAGCCGCCGGACGGCGGGGCGGTGGCCACGGGGCTCTCGGTCGGGTTGCTCACCCCCGGAACGTTGCCAGCCGGACCCGCGCGGGCACATGGGTAATCACTACCCGCTTTCCCCCTCGGCAGATGAGGGCCGCCCCGTGGCCGAGGCATACGCCGCGGCACCCTTCGGCTGGGAGTGACCGTGCCCCCTCGCCGACTGCGACCGTTGCCCCGCTCCATCGTCGACCGGGCCGGAAGGAGCCCGGTAGCTTCGGGCCGGGCGCGGCGAGGGTGAGGTTCGGCTACGGGAGTGCGGGACTCGGCTGCCTGAATGTGGAACTCGCCTGCCTGAATGTGGAGTTCGGCCGCCGGAGTGTGGGACTCGCCTGCCGAGTGTGGAACTCGGCTGCCTGAATGTGGGACTCGGCTGTACCAACGTGGGAATCGGGCTCCCGAGTGGAGAACTTGGCCTCGCGAGTGTGGGACTCGGCTGCCCGAGTGTGGGGGTCGGGGGTGGGAGTGTGGGGGTTGGGGGTGGTGGGTGGGGCGTTAGTATTTTGGGCCGTGGCCGGGGGAGTAGCGGCCGGTTTCCAGGTTGACCGACTCGCCGTGACCGAGGTCCACGTGGCCCGGTGGTTGCGCGAGCCGGGTGGCCGAGTCCTCCGGTTTCGGCGCGGACTTGGGTACTTCGAGGATGAAGGGGGCGGCGGCTTTCCCCGTCGCTGCACCGAAACGGTCGAGGCCGCGGTCGTACCACGCCTCGCCGCCCGGGCGGCTGTGCGGCATTCCCGGTTTGCCCCGGCCGAAGCCCGGGTTCCGCCCGGTCAGTTCCTCGGCCGCCGCGTTGAGGGCGATGTCGCCGGGTTTGACGATCCCCTCGTAACCGCGGTCGATGAGCTTGCCGTCCACGCAGGGGGTCACCGACGGCGGCACGTGGTACTTGTGCGCCACGTGTTTCCGCAGCCATTCGGTACCCAGGCTGCCGTAGAGGTAGCGCTGGGCGTCGCGCAGGACGAGGCTCTCCGAAGTACCGATCCGCACGTCGGACTGGCGCAACGCCGTCAAGCCCCACAACGCTTTTTCCGACAGTGCGGCACGCTCGGCCTTCGTGTACTGGCGCTCGGGCACCGCACCGGCCTGCTTCAGGGCGTAGTTGACCACATAGGACACGCGGTAGTTGTGCTGCCGGTCATCCGGGTTCGCGGCGACGATCCGCTCGTGCTCCCGGACGGGCTTCTTCTCCGCGGCCACCCAGCCGCGGATCTCCTTGCCCGCCTTGGCCAGGTCCGACGGGACCGGCACCCCGTCCGGCCGCTGGAGCATCCCCGCTTCGTGCTTGTGCTGCCACCCGGCGTGGGGATTCCGCGGGGTGTCCGGCTTGGGCGCCACCGGTTCCGGCGCACCGGGCACCTTCGGCACATCACGGGGCATGACCGCCGCCTACCGGTGCGGCGAGTCGGGGGGCCGCCCGCGCTGCGGCTGGGGTGGGGGTAGCTCCCAAGGTGGGCGGGGCGGGGGCGACCCGGAACCGCCGCGGCGGTCCGCTGGGGCTTCCGGGGCGCGCAACTTGCCGTTGGCGTCCTCCACCCGGACCCTGACCAGGACACCCGCGTCGCGGCCGACGTCCTTGAGCGCCGTCTGGATCTTGACCGCCTCGCTGTCCTTCCCGGTGCCGACGTTGCGCAGCCGCACGTCGAACAACACGCCGCCGGAGCCCTTGCGCTGGTCCGCCTGCTGCTTGACCTCCTTGGCGAAGTCGGCCTTCAGGCGGTTCACGTCCACGGGCCCGCCCTGGGACGCCTTGAAGTCCTTGGTCTCGACCACCGTCTTCAGTTCGGCCCGCCACACCTTCCAGTCCGTGGCCAGTTTCCCCTGATCGCCCGGCTTCCCGGCCGGATCGGACCGGCGTTGCAGGGCGGCCACATCGGCCGGGGACAGTTTCTGCGGCCCCTCCGGCCGGTCACCGCGAGCGGCCGGATCGGGCGGCTTCGGCGCCACCGGTGGCTTCTGCCCGTCCGGCGGCCTGCTGTGTGCGTCCACAGTGGTCACTCCTGCCACGGGTGGCGCTCGTCGGGGATGAGGTGGACGAGCGTCCAGTTGGCGTTGTCGAACTGGTCGATCGCCTCGATGGCCCTGGTGTCCCAGCCCGTGCCGTCGGCGACCACGCCGCCGACCGCGGTTTCGAGGACCGACGGGCGCAGGGTCCCGAACGTCACCGCGTCCCTGGTGGCCTGGTCCCGCGCCTCCTGGCCGATCCAGTGGTGGACGGCCATGCACTGCGCGTAGCAGTCGTCACCGGGGATGGCCCGCCGGTACCGGTGCTCCCATTCCGCCGACCGTGGATGTCGTTCCTCGTCACCGATGCAGCGTTCGAGTTCCTGTTTGACCGGCAGCCATCGATAGGGCTTGGCGAGGAATCCCCAGTCGTCGTCGAGGCAGTGGTTCTCCTCCCCGGCCAGGGATCGGCTGAGGACCTCGTAGCAGTGCCGCGCGAGGTCTTCGGCCGAAGTGCCGGGTTGCAACTGCCCGGATCGCACGCCCACCGCGTCGTCGACGGCGTGGGACAACGCGCATTCGAGCAGGCGGGCGTCGAACCGGGCGAGCAACCGGCGTTCGCCCGGCGGCAGGCCGGGAGCGGCGTAGTTCACCAGGTGCGCGAACACGGTCAACTCCACCCAGAGCGCCAGCACGGGGTGCTGCGCTGGCAGCCGTCGTGCCGCGGTCATCTCGGCCAGCGTGCAGGCCCGCGCCTGGCACCGGCTGCCGCAGGTCGCGCTGCGCCTGCCGATCAGCCGGTCCACCGCGGCGGGCTCGGCGGGCGCCCGTTCCGCGGCGGTCCCGTCCGGCACGCCGACGAGCACCGGCCGGTCCATGTCGTCGGTGAAGACCGCGCTGCGGCCCCGGCCGAGCGACACCACGTACCGCGACTGGTTCGCGTCGAGGTTCATGGTGGCGCCGACGCTGCGGCGGTCGTCCTCCGCGGGCAGCCGGTGCACGATCTTCACCGCGGTGTTCTTGATGACGTCGGGGATCAGCTTGCCGGGGATCTGCTCGACGATCACCAGCCCTTCGCCGTACGCGCGGACTTCGGCCAGCAGGGCGGCGAACATCTCCACGCCCTTCGCCGCCGGTCCCGCCTTGTCCGGCTCGGGGCGGCGCAGCAGCCGGTGGGCTTCTTCGACCACGGTCAGGTGGTGCAGGTCGTTGTGCGCGGTGTCGCCGCGGGTGAGCCGGAGGTGTTCCATGAGCTGGATCAGCAGCGCGCCCATCAGGAACGCCTTGTCGGCGTCGTCGCCGACGTCCTCGATCTCGAACACCACCCTGGCGCGCAGCAGCCGGTCGAAGTCCAGTGGGTGCCCGCCCTGGAAGAACCGGCCGGTGGTGCCCAGCCGCAGGCTCGCCAGCCGGGTGGTGATGAACCCGTGCACGTCGGCGGCCATCTCCGGGCCGTAGCCGATGGCGGCGACTTCGGCGGTGGCGACCCGCTGGAGGTCGGCGAGGGTGGGGTAGCGGGGTCGCCCGCCGGGGTGGGCGGGTTCGCCGACGACCAGGTCCCAGCCGAGTTCCTCGTAGCAGCGGGTCAGTGCGGCGGCGAGGATCTGCGGAAAGGGTTCGTGTGCTTCGAAAGCGGCGAGGAACAGCGCGCGCAGCAGGTCGAGGTGCGTCTGCAGCGGAAAGCGTTTCGCGGTGCCCGTCATTCGGCTCACGGCCGGGACGAGCGGGTTGAACCCGGCGGGCGCCACCCCGGGAGCGCCGGGCCGGATCACCACGACCTCCTCGCCGGAAGCCCGCAGTCTCGCTGCCATCAGCCGGTATTCGGCCTTGGCCGGTTCGATGACGAGCCACGGCAATCCGATGCGGGTCGCTTCGGTCAGCAGGTGCCGGACGGTGAACGACTTCCCGCTCCCGGTAGCGCCGCAGACGAAGGTGTGCCGGTTCAACGACTCCGTGTTCACCGAGAGGGCCGCGACCTCCGCGCGGGCGGAGTCGAGGACGTGGCCGAGCAGCACCGCGTCCGCCGTGCGCCGCGGCTGCTCGGGCGTCACGTCGAACTGGTGCGGCTCGGTCACCCGGATGCCACTCAGCTCACGCCGGGGTGGCCGGTTCAGCGCCACCAGGAGGTCCGTGGTCGCCAGGAACTCGGCGCGGCGGTCGTCGGCGTGCGCCGCCGGACCGGCCGGCGTCAGCGTGTACGGCTGGTCCTGCAGATCCGCGGCGGCGCACAGCATTCCGGCCGTGCGCCGGGCGCCCGCCGGGGTTTCCGCGCCGACCAGGATCCGGACGCGCCACACGTTGCCCGCCTGGGAACGGGCGAGTTCGCGGTGCCGTGCCTGCTTGCGCTCCAGTTCGACGCGTTTGCCCTCCCCGACCTCCCCGCGTGACAACGGCAGGATCCGGCTCACCAGCCGATCCAGTTCGGGCTGCACCTTGTGCGGTGGCAGCGGTTCGGCGACCACGAGCCAGGCGAAGGGTGCGCGCAGATGCGCCACGTGCTGGTGGAACGAGCCGCGGCGGCGGCTTTCGGGTGACTTCTTCGACTCCGCGGGCGCCCACAACGCGTCGGGCAGCCCGGCGCACAGTTCCCAGTGCGGGAACGCCAGCAGCCCGGCCGCCACCCCGGCCGCCAGCGGCACCGCCCGTGCGCCGGGCGGGAACAGCAACTCCTGGCCGCTCGCGAGCGGAAGGCCACCCCGGCCGCCGAGGAGGAACCGCACCTGACCGGTGTCGCCTGGGCTGCGGATCCACGCCGCGACCAGGGCCGGTCCGGGCGTGCCCGTCCCCAGCAACGCCGAGTGCGCCCCACCCAGCGCGGTCAGCAGCGGCCCGTCCTGCGGCAATTCCCGCTGTTCCTGTTGCTGCTCCTGCCTTGCGGGACCCGGCACTTCGGTGACCTGGCGGAATTCGACCTCCCGCCAGGTCACAACGCCACCCGTCCCGGGGCCGGGGTGCCGGAGACCCGGTCGAACAGGCAGATCTCCGGGTGGCAGTTCGCCATGACCACCCGCCTGCCACGCCCGGAGTTGTCGACCAGGATGAACTCGGTGGGGTCCATGCCGAGGATGGCCTGCGTGTCGGTGATGAATTCGTACACCCGGGAGGTGGAGATCGACGTGCTGATGTTCTCGGCGCTGGACCAGGTGCGGTTCCCGGCCCAGGTGTGCCCGCGCGAGTCCGAGGTCCCGCGTTGCTTGCGGGAGCCATTGGTGCTGCCGTTGCCCGTGGTGGCGGAGAAGTTGTCGCCACCGCCGTCGCTGAAGGTGCGCCCGGACTGGTGGGTCAGCTGGTTGACGACGAACTTGTGCCCCTTGCCGATGAACTCGGCGGCGATGGTGGCGTCCTTGTGGTTGTACATCTTCATCACGCACACCGCTCCCCCGGTGCCGACGATCTTCTCCAGGTCGTCCTGCGGCTGGTCGAGGAACAACACCAGCCGGACCCCCGCCGCCCTGGCCTCTTCGGACAGCGCGCGCACCGCCGTCGCGCCGAGCCGGTCCACCCCGGCGACGGCGAGGTAGGAGCCGCGCAGTTCGGGCGACCGGATCGCGCGGCGCGCCAGGTGCACCAGCAGGCGGTCGATGAGTTCCTTGCGGTCGTCGTTGCCGCCCGGAGTGGCCAGCACGGACAGGGCGTGCCGGGTCCAGAGGGTCCACAGTGGACGCTGGCCGCCGGGCGCGACGCGGTGCAGCATGTCGAGTTCGGCCGCCCAGAGGCGCAGGTGCCGCGCGGTCCAGTCGTTCTGGTCGATGTCGCCGATACCGCCGATGAGGCGTTCGACCTCCTGCGGGGTCAGCACTTCCGACTCCGCGGCCCGCCGGAGCACGCGCAGCCCAGCCGACAGCCGGGCGAAGGTCGCCGGGTACTCCAGGCAGCTCAGCACCTTCCCCAGCACCTCGGTGGCCAGCGCGCGCTCGTGGTGCTGCTCGCCGCCTGCCGGCTTCGCGCGGCCGGTGAGCACGTAGGCCAGCGTTTCCGCGATCTCGTCGGGCCCGAGCCCGGCGAACAGGTCGAAGTCGGTGCCGTCGTCCAGTGCGACCTCGACCGTGTCCAGTCCCCTGGCCGCGGCGACGCGGACCAGCCTGCTCCCGGCCCGCTGCCCGGTCAGGTCGAGCACCGTCAGCCGGTGGCCGCGGGCCAGCAACGAGGTGCCGAACATGACGAGCAGGCACGCCCAGCCGTACCGGTCGGGATCGCCGCCGATGATGTCGACCCGCGTCGGCTCCGCCGCCGGGTGCACCGGGTACCACTGCGGCCCGGCCTGCTGGCGCACCAGCCCCTGCTGCGCCGCCTGGACCTGCTGGTCGTGCTGCCGCTTCGCCGCCTCCCACTCGGCGACCGCGTGCTGGTGCCGTTGCTTCTCGGCCGCCCGCATGGCGAGGTAGGGCTGGCGGAACCGGTGGATGTCCGCGGCGGTGCGCCGGATCTCGAACAGGGCGGAGACCACCCACAGCGCCATCAGCAGCCCGGCCGCGGGGAGCACGTAGCCGTACACCTGCGCCGCGTCCCGGCCCGCCGAGGAGACCTGCTCCTCGATGGTCACCTGGTAGACGCCGAAGGCCAGGAACGCCAGCACCGCCAGGGTGCTGCGGACCACGACCTTGCGCACCGCCTTCGCCCGCTTCGCGTACAGGCTGCTGGTGTCCGGGTGCGGGGTGTCGACCCACACCGGCCGGGGGCCGAGGTTCAGCGGTGGTGGCATCGGCGGCGCGGGTTCGGCCGTGGCCGCGGCCTGCCAGCCCCACCGCACGGGCGGGGCGAACAGCCGCGGCGCGAACAGCGCGGGCCAGTCCGCGCCCGCCGTCGTCGCCCAGTCCTTGGTGGCCGCCGGTGCACGGTATCGCCTGATCTCGGCCTCCCCCGCCATCCTCGCCTGCGTTTCCGTCGCGCCATTCGCCACCGCCGACATCGCGGCGCGCACGGCGGCGTCGAGCTGGGTCTGGTCCCCGCCGACCACCACACCGGCGAAGTACCGATGCCAATCCCTCATGGCGGCCTCCTCCCTCGGACGTCCTGACCAGCTTGGTGCGTGCCGGCGCCGAGGGCACGAGTAGCGGGGTACTCGAATCCGAGTGGCGGCCTACTCGTGCCACCGGCCGCGATCCGCGACAGCATCGGCGGCATGGCCACTTCGGATCGGCGCGTGGCAGCGCTGCGAGGGCTTCCGGAGTCGTACGCGCTGGGGTTGCGGCTCCGGGACGCGGGAACGCCCGAGGCGGTGATCGCCGACCGGCTCGGCGTCGAACCCGAGGCGCTGGGGCCATTGCTGGCGGTGGCCGAGGCCAAGCTCGCGACGATCCTCGGCAAGTCCGACGAGGGGCCGTGATTCAGTCGCCGTGGAGCAGGGCGGCGAATTCGGCGCGGACGCTGGTACCGAGTTTGGCGGCGGCACGGTAGAGATGGCCCTCCACCGTGCGCACCGACACGACCAGCCGGTCGGCGATGGCGCGGTTGGACAGGCCTTCGGCGGCGAGGGTGACGATCTCGCGTTCTCGTTCGGTCAGCGGCAGGGGACGCGCGGCCGCCGCCAGAGCCGGGGTGCGGGCGCCCTCGCTCCGCTCCGCGAGACGGTGGGCGCGGGCCGCAGCGGCCTGCGCGGCGGCACGACTGTCGTGACGCGCGTACGCGGTCACGGCGTGTGCGGCGGCATCGGCGGCGGCGAGCAGGTCGCCCATGCGTTCCAGTCGATCGGCGGCCGCGAGCAGCGCGTCACCGTCGTCCTCGGCCAGCGCCGCCGCGTGCGCCGCGGCCGCCGGCGCCCTCGGTCCGTCCACTGTGGACGCCAATGCGGCCAGCCGCCCGGCGGCCGTGCGCTCGCCGAACCGCACGGCGTGGTGCAGCGCGAGGGCTTCATACGCCGGCTGCCCACGCGAAGCGGCGAGCGACGCGGCCTCGCGGGCGAGCCGGATCGCCTCGGTCACCGCGCCCTCCGCGGCGGCCACCCACGCCCGGGCCGAAAGCAGGTCCGGATCGCAGAACACGAACGACGGGTGCCGCTCGGCTTCCAGTTCGGCCAGCGCCTTCCGGGCCGCCGGAGCGTCCCCGGACATGGCCAGCGCGTGCGTCAGGTTCATCAGGCACCGGAAGGCGAACCCCTCCTCGTCGACACCCGCGAAACCGGCCTGCGCCTCGCGCAGGTCCGCGATCGCCGTCCGGAGCCTGCCCCGGCACCTCGCCGCCTGGCCACGCAGGGAAACGCCCCGCAGCCGCGAATACCCGGGCATGTCGGCGGCCCGGCGGTAGTGCCGGTCGGCCAGTTCGTCCATCTCGTCCAGGTAGCCCGCGACGTGCAGGGCCATGGTGTGGATGTCGCACAGCCCGAACGTGCCCACCGCCGTGGCGAAGGACTGCGAAACCGTCGCGTAGGCACGCGCCGCGATCGGCCCGATCTCGTCCGCGCGCCCGAGCGCGCCGAGCGCGATGGTGGCGCCGTAGGAGGCCAGCAGGGCACCCACCTCCGGCAGTCCGGGTGAGGCCAGCGTCTCGGTGGCGGTGTCGAGGGCGAGCCGGGTGCGGGCGCGGAAGGCGTGGAACGCGGCACGGGCGCCGTTCACCAGGTGCTCGCCCTCGCCGCTGGTTTCCACCGCGTCGAGCACCGCCTCGGCTTTGTCGGGACTGCGTCCGGGCCAGAACAGGTTGGCGGCCCGGGGAATCGAGAGGGTGAGCCGTTCCTGCTCGCTTTCCGCCCGTTCGGCCATCAGCTCGAATTCGCGCTCCGAATCGGCCCCGCGGTTGAGCCACGACAGTGCCATCCCCAGCGTGAGGTGCGCTTCGAAACCACCGGACGCGTCGACCGCGGCCCTGGCGAGTTGTTCGGACAATGCCACGTCCAGCAACCGGATCGCGTCACGGGCCGCGATGGTCAGCAGCCGCGGATCGGGCGGGATGTCGGAGTCCACGATCAGCGCGGCCCGCCGGAGCGTGTCATCGGCACGGCGCCCGCCGGTGTCCGCGAGCGCCGTGGCGATCTCCCCGCGCAGCCGCCGGGCCCGGAACTGGCCGATACCCGGGCGCCGGACCTCGCCGTACAACGGGTGGGCCAGCCGGGCGTTCCAGCGGTGCCCGTCCCGCTGGAGTTCCACCAGCCCGCGCAGTTCCGCCTCTTCGACGTCCGGCGCGCTGGTCAGCCCGGCCAGGATCCGGACGCCGAGCGGTTCACCCAGTGCGAGCACGTCCACCACGTCGACCAGCGGGTCGGGCAACCGGCCCATCCTCGTGTGCACCAGCTCGGCCAGGCCCGCCGACACCGCGAGCCGCCCCGACCAGTGCCACCCGCCACCGGCCTCGCGCAGCTGACCGGCTTCGAGTTCGCCGTCGACCAGTTGCCGCAGGAACAAGGCGTTTCCGCGCGTCAGCGCCCACAACCGGCTCGTGGCGCCGCTGTCCACCGGACCGCCGAGCACGGCCTCCAGCAGTTCGGCGGTCTCCGGCGCCGACAGCGGCTGCACCTCCAGCCGGTCCAGGTAGCCGTCCTTCCACAGCGTGGTGACCGCGTCCGGCGCGAGTTCGCCGCTGCGCATGGTGAGCACCATGGGCGCGGTGCCGGACAACACCAGTTCGCGCACCACCAACGCGGAAAGCTCGTCCAGCAGATGGGCGTCGTCGACGCCGATCACCAGCCCGCCGGGCGGCGCACCGGCCACGAAGGCCTTGATCGCCGCACTCACCAGCCGGGTCGGGGCCGGGTCGACGTCACCGAGAACGCCCGCGAAGGCGCCGAGCGGCAGCGCCCGCGCCGAAGCCGTGCCCGTCACCCAGCGGACGGCCGCGCCGCGCGTGGCCAGCATCGCCAGCGCCTCACGAGCCAGACGGGTCTTCCCGACCCCGGGCGCACCGGCGAGCACGACACCGCGCGGCCGGTCCGCGCGGCGGCTCGCTGTCTCGATGAAACGCAATTCCTCGGCGCGCCCGGTCAGCGGCCACGTTCGCACCACCGGCACAGCATACGAATGCGCTTTGCCGCGCGGAAGCCGTCCGCCACCGCTTCACCCGCGAACACCCGCGAATTCGCCGGACGGCGGATTTGTCACCCGTGCGAGCTACGCGCAGTTGTCCACCCCGAGGTGACGATTTCGGCCGGTGCCTTCCCTAGCCTGCACGGGCAGTCGTTTTTCCCCACCAGTTCCGCACCAGGAGTACAAAATGACCCGTAGGGCATCCACTGTGATCGCGCTGTGCTGCGCCGTGGCCGGCGTCGCGCTGGCAGGCTGCGAGGAAGCCCCACCGGCGGAATCGGACCAGAGCTCCTTCACCGGGATGACGAAGATCGACGTCGACGGCCGCGCGGTGAACGTGTCCTGTTCGGGCAACGCCGTCGAAGACCGCCCGGTCACCGTGCTCCTGCACGGCGGCGGCGACGGGCTGGAGAAACTGGCCCGCCTCCAGGAAACCCTGGGCGGGCAGGAGCGGGTCTGCTCCTACGACCGGCTCGGCTCGGGCCTGAGCGACCAGCCGGAAGGGCCGCAGACCATGGAGAGCACCGGGAAGGTGCTGACCGCGGTGATCGACCGGTTCGCCGGGGACGCCCCGGTGGTGCTGGCCGGGCACTCGCTGGGCGGGCTGATCGCCGCCCGGTACGCGCCCGACCACCAGGACCGGGTCGCGGGCCTGGTGCTGCTGGACGCCACCTCCCCGACCCAGGGCGCCGATCTCGCCAGGGAGATACCGCCCACCGCCACCGGCATGGCGGCCGAGTTGCGGGACCAGACCGTGGCCGTGCTCCAGGGGCAGAACCCGGAGAAGCTGGCGATGCCCGACGGAGAGGTCCGGTCCGCCGGGAACATCCCGGTGGCGGTGATCCAGCACGGGAAGCCGTACCTCACGGCCGTGCCCGAGTACGGGCCGGGCCTGGAGCGGGCGTGGGCCGAAGGGCAGCAGAAGTGGCTGGCGGTCTCCAGCAGCAGCACCCTGACCACCGCGGCGAACAGCGAGCACTACATCTACCTCGACGAGCCCGAGGTCGCCGTCCAGGAGATCAAGCGCGTCGTCGGGGAAGCCGCCGAAGCCCTGTAGGGCCTTAGGCGCTGTCCTGTGAGTTTGGTCGATGGGCTTCGTGATCCAGGTGGTTCCTGGCGGTGCGGGCGATTCGGCCTCGTACTGGCCGTACTCGGCCGAACTCGCCCGTGCCGCCAGGGACCGCCTGGGCGCGGAGAGCGCGACCTTGACTCGCAGGAGGAGCGCCTAGGTGACCAGGCCGTGGCGGAAGGCGTAGACCACGGCCTGGACTCGGTCGCGGAGGCCTAGTTTGGCGAGGATGCGTGAGACGAAGGTCTTGACGGTCTCCGGGCTGATCACCAGCGTCGCGGCGATCTCGCTGTTGGACCGGCCGTCCGCGACGAGGCGCAGCACTTCGAGTTCCCGGGGGGTCAGCGAAATTTCGGTCGCCTCACCGTCGGCGGGCCGGATGCGGGAGGCGTACCGGCCCACGAGCTGCCGCGTCACCTCGGGAGCCAGCAGCGCCGCGCCCGTCGCCACGGTCCGGATGCCGTGCAGCAACTGGTCCGGCGGCGCGTCCTTGAGCAGGAACCCGCTTGCCCCGGCACGCAGGGCCTCGTAGACGTACTCGTCGAGGTTGAAGGTGGTCACCACGAGCACCTTGGCCGGGCTGGGCACACCCGCACCGGCGAGCAGCGCCGTGGCCCGGATGCCGTCGAGCACCGGCATGCGCACGTCCATCACCACGACGTCCGGGCGCAGGCGGGCGGCGAGGTCGACCGCGCTCCGCCCGTCCCCGCACTCACCGGCCACCTCGAGGTCGGGCTGGGCGTCGATGATCGTCACCAGCCCGGTGCGGACCAGCACCTGGTCGTCGCAGACCAGGACCCGGATCGGCGCGGTCACGAGGAACTCCCGGCCGGGATGCGGGCCCGCACGTAGAAGCCGCCGCCCGTGCTGCGGCCCGCGCTGAAGTCGCCGCCCAGGACGCCGACCCGGTCACCCAGCCCGGCGAGGCCCCGGCCGCTCCCGCCGGGGGACACGGTTTCCGAGCCGGAGCCGTCCGTGCTGACCTCCACGGTGATCTCCCGGTCACCGTGGTGGACCTGCACCGAGGTGGGGCTGCCGTGGGCGTGTTTGAGGGCGTTGGTCAGCGCTTCCTGCACGACCCGGTAGGCCACCGGACCGGCGCTGCCGGACAGCTGCGCCGGGGTGCCTTGCTCGGTGAACTCGACCGGCTGCCCGGCCCGGCGCGTCTGCTCCACGAGGTCGAGCAGGCCGTCGGCCCGGGTGCCGTGGTCGGGGTTGAGCACGTCGAGCAGGTGCCGCAGGTCGGTGAGGGCCCGCCTGCCGGTGCCCGCGACGTCGGTCAGGGTCCGGTCAAGGCGTTCCGGTTCGGTGGTCAGGTACCGGGCCGCCTCGGTCTGCACGACCATCGCCGTCACGTGGTGGGTCACGACGTCGTGGAGTTCGCGGGCGATGCGGGCGCGTTCGGCGGCGCGAGTTTCCTCCGCGACACGGAGGCGTCGTTCGGCCTCCGCGAGCCGGGTGGACCGCCACCACGCCCCGATGCCCCAGGCGAAGACCAACGCCAGGTAGAACGTCACGTACTCGGCCGGCGACTCGCCCGCGCCGAGCAGCTCGAACGTGACTCCCAGCAGCACGTACGCCGTGGTGAGCGCCAGCGCGGTGGTCCGGCGTCGCCGCTGCAGCTGCGAACTCGCGATCAGCATCGCGACGGGCAGCGCGGTGCCCGCGAACGAGTGGTACCCGCGAAGCTGGTCGATGGCGAAGCCGAGCACCACCACGGCGAGGCAGAGGACCGGCCACCGGCGGCACACCGCCAGCGGGACGCACTGGAAGGCGATCGCGACGATGGCCAGCAGGTCGTAGGACCGCGCGGGCATACCGCCGAACTGCGTGCCCTGGCTGTGCAGCGCCGGTACCAGCGACCCGGCGAAGAGCACCAGCCCGATCGCGGGGTACCAGACCGCGCCACCGCGCGGCTTCGAGACCCACCGGAGGTTGACCACGGGCAGAGCTTATTCCGGCAGGCCGGGCCACCGGCACGCCGCACCCCCACCCGCCGTCACGCCGACCTTGCTGTCCACTGTGGACGTACGGCCGAGTGGAGCCACCACGACTACCGGTCGACGTGGTGGCGTCGCTGTTCCCCACCTGCCGAGTGTCCAAAACGGACGGTTCATCCCGGGTGGGCGTACCGCGAATCACACGGAATCGAGCAGGGCCAGGTCCGGGGGAACCAGCGTGGTCGACAGGATCAGCTCGCGGAGCAGGTTGTCGTTGAGCGTGTTCCCCACCGGCTCCCCGACTTCCTCCCGCAGCAGCCCGTGCACCCCTGCCGCGGACAGCCGGACGCGGACGTCGGAGACCATGTGCTCCACGCGTTTGACGCTCCAGTTCGCCTCCGGCTGCAACTCGGCGAGCATCAGCGCGGCCTGCTGGCGGGAGATCGGCTGCGGGTTGGCGTCGTGGAAGAGGTAGCGCTGGCCCAGCACCACCAGCAGCAGCCGTTCGTCGGGCGTGAGCGGCCATTGCCGGGGCTGGTGGGTGACCGCGTCGTACCTGGCCGCGGGCTGGCCGCCGTCCTCACCGGAGATGTACAGCTCCAGCAGGTGTTCGCGGTCGCGCGAACCGCGGATGAACATCGGGGTGTACCCGGTGAGCAGCGGAACCGGCTCCTCACCGGGGAACAACCAGTTCGCCTTGGGCAGCCGGATGGGGAGCCGCCCGGTGTTGCTGACCCACCAGTGGGAGTCCCGCCGGACCAGCAGGCCGTGCCGGCGGCTCACCCGCGGATCGGTTTCGCCGACGGGCAGGTCGACCTCGGTGCGGTTGCGGCCGAACCGGATCGTGCGGCCTTCCACCGGCACCGCGGTGATCCGGCCGGTCACGGTGAGCGCGACGACGGTGCTCGCCGCGGCCGGGGGTACGCCGCGCGCCAGGCTTTCGCGAGTCATGCCTGCCTCCCTGTGTTCCCGGTGGCCGTCCAGTCTGACCGGGGCCGCGGGGACCCCTCCCCTCAGCGCGGCAACCGGGACGCGGCCGCCTCGGCCAGGGCGATCGCCCGCGGGCAGTACGCCGAATCCGGGCGTGGACCGTCGACGGTGAGCACCATGACGTCGATCGTCGGCCCGGCCGGCTGCCCGGACGGCCGGTGGACCACGTGCACCGTGCACGCGTCGGTTCCCGCCCTGATGTGTGCTTCGTGGCCGGGGAAGGAAATCGGGTCCCCCTCGACCGGCGAAGTACTGGAGTGCTGGTCGTACCGCACCAGGACGTCGATCTGGTCGGCGGTGCCGAACCACCGGCAGCGCCACCCGCCGAAGCCCTTCGCCCCGGCACCGGCGTCGATCGAGGGGTAGACGGCCAGCGCGGTGCTGTCCAGCAAGGTGCAGGCGTCGACGTGGGCCAGTGAAGACTCGGGCAACGGGGCATCACGACGCGGGATCGGCCCACGCTCGAGCACGCGGCGCACGTGCTCCGCGGCCACGTCGGCGGTGGTGCAGAGCCGTTCCTGGGGCTGGGGGCCCTTCGCCGCGATCTGGATGCCGTACCGGTCGTCCACTGTCACCGGCCGGGCGCATTCGTCCTTCCCCGGCGGGCCCTCGTCTTCGAACATCTCCCCCACCACGGGGTGCCGCTTGAGCCGGAGCAACTGCACCTCGATGTCCACCGCCGTGGCCGCACCGGATCCCGGGGAGAGGATCACGTCGCAGCGGTTGAAGTTGCCCATCGCCTGGTGCAACTGCGTCGGCACACCGAAGTGCGCGCTCAGCGCCTCCGCGTCGAGCAGGGCGCAGGGCGAGGCGGTGTGCTCGTCCCCCACCAGGTCTTCGGCGGGTTCGTCCTGCCACAGCAGGGGAACCAGCGCCGCGGCGGTCACCGTCGCGGCGAGCCCGGTCGCGGCGAGCACCAAGGGGGTGCGCCGGCGCCACCACGGCCGGCGGGCAACCGTGGCGGACGACCAGGCGATCCGCTGGGGGCCGGCGATCTCCTCGAGCCGCTGCCGGACCTGTCCGGCGTCCGGCCGCCGATCCGGCCGGACCGCCAGCATGTCGCCGAGCAGCGGCGCCAGCGGCCCCGCCCGGGACGGCTTCGGGACTTCGCCGCCGCGGACGCGCTCCAGGATTTCGGCCGGTTCGCCGGTGCCGAACGGCGGCTCGCCTTCCAGCGCGGTGAACAGCGTGGCACCCAGGGAATAGACGTCCGAGGCTTCGTCGGCCGGGTGCCCCTTCGCCACCTCGGGCGCGACGTAGGCGGGGGTGCCGCTGAGGTTGCCGTCGTGGGTCCAGGTCACCTCACGCCAGACGGAGATGCCGAAGTCGGTCAGCTTGGCCAGCCCGTCTTCGGTGACGAGTACGTTGCCCGGCTTGACATCCCGGTGCACGATCCGGCACTGGTGCAGGGCGGCCAGCGCGGCCGCGATCTGCACGCCCACCGTCGCCACCCACTCCGGCGGCCGCGGCCCCTGCTCGGCCAGGACCTCGTCCAGGCTCCGCGCGTGCAGGTACTCCATCACCAGCCAGCACCCGTCCGCCTCGACCGTGTCGAAGATCGAGATGGCGTTCGGGTGGTGCACCTGCGCGGCTGTTTCGGCTTCACGGACGAACTGGAGCCGGTCGGCCTCGCTGGCCATCACGTGCGGCCGCTTGAGCGCCACCTTGCGTTTGAGCTTGCGGTCGAAAGCCGTCCACACCAGGCCACCGGCCCCACCACCGGTGACGTCCTCCAGCTGGTAACGCCCGTCGATCACATCTCCCGTGCGCACGCAAGGTAGTGTAGCCAGCTCGCTGTGCTACCGGAGCCGTTTTCCGGGCACATCCGGCGGGCCGGTGGCTCACCGGTGCGTCACGGACAGCCCGTGGATGATCACCTCGCCGAAGTTCCCCGCCTCGCAGGGGGCAGACCTCGCGCAGTTGGCCTGGGTGTAGGCACCGGCCTTGAAGTAGGCGCCCGCGAAGGTGGCAGGCAGCGTCACCTTGGGCACCCCGTTGTAGAACGCCTCGATCCGGCCGTCGCGCACCTGGAACTTCGCCTGGAACCGGGTGCCGAGCACGTAGTTGTCGTCGATCAGCGCGAAGTTCGGGTCGTCCCCGTTGGTGACGTAGAGCTTCCGGCCTTCGAGCCGGAAGACGGTGACGTCGTCCTCGCCGTCGTGGATCTGGCCCGCCACCACGTGCGGTTTGTCGTTCGGCAGGTGGGTGATCGTCTGGTCGATGACCATGGTGTGGGTGCCAGAATCCGGGGGCCAGCTGATGTGCTGCGTGCCGCTACGCGTCATCTCGTGCAGTTCCGACCGGGGGTAGCTGCTGTTGGGCGTGGTCACCCCGTTGACCGCGCTGCGGAAGCGGACGCCGTCGCAGGCCGCGGTGGGCACGAACCACGGGTCGACGGCGTACCCCTTGAGCCGGGGCTGGCGGATCTCCAGCGGCTGGGGGCCCGGCTGGACCGGATCGTCGACCGGCAGGGTGATCTTCCAGTTCTTCAGGTCGAGCACCTGGGCCGGCCGGGTGCACCCACCCCCGCCGGTGGCTTCGGTGGCGTTCACGGCGGGTGCCACCAGGTTCATCGAAAACGCGCAGGCGACAACACCCACGGCCAGTCTGATCGACCGCATCCTTCTCCCAAGCTCGTCGGAGTTCCGCCCCCGGAACGGACGCTAGGTGCTCGGTCCCGGGACCGGTCCCCGCGCGCTGTGGCCATTTTGGTCAGGTGTCCAACCGAAGTGAGGTCCTCATGAGAAGAACTCTTGGCGTGGTGCTGGCGACGATCGTGGCCGGGGTCCCCGGCGCGGTCACCGCCGTCGCGGCCGCGGCGGGTTCTCCCCTGCAGATCGCGGGAGCATCGGCCAGCGCGGACGACGGCAACGTCGCGGCCAACACGCTCGACAAGGATCTGAGCACGCGGTGGTCGGCCGAGGGCGACGGGGTGTGGATCCAGTACGACCTCGGCACGGCGCAGACCGTCGGCTCGGTGTCCCTCGCCTGGCACAAGGGCGACACCAGGAAGCACACCTTCGACGTCGAGACCTCCGCCGACGGCTCTTCGTGGAAGACCGTGCTGGCGAACAAGGTCAGCGGTGACACCACGCTGGAGCCGCAGAACTACGACTTCGCCGACGGCTCCGCCCGGTACGTGCGCGTGGTCGGCCACGGGAACACGGCCAACGAGTGGACCAGCATCACCGAGGCGGCCGTCCACGGGGCCGACGGTGGCGGGGGCGGCACCTGCGCCTACCCGGCCGACGTGCTAGACCTGCGGAAGTGGTACGTCGGGCTGCCCATCGGCGAGGCGGAGAAGCCGAAGAACGTCGAACAGCCGGCTCTCGCGACGTACTCGATCGACCCGTGGTTCACCACCACGCCGGACTGCACGGCGGTCCAGTTCCGCGCCGCCGTCAACGGGGTGACCACGAGCGGGTCCAACTACCCGCGGTCGGAACTGCGGGAGATGACCGGATCGGGGCAGACGAAGGCCAGCTGGTCCTCCACCTCGGGCACGCACACGATGACCATCGACCAGGCCATCACCGCGGTCCCGAAGGGCAAGCCGCACGTGGTCGCCGGGCAGATCCACGACGCCGACGACGACGTGTCGGTCTTCCGCCTGGAGGACAAGAAGCTCTACGTCACCCACGGGGACGAGGACGAGGACTACACGCTGGTCGACGACAGCTACGAACTCGGCGAACGGTTCCAGGCGAAGTTCGTGGTGAGCGGCGGCAAGATCAAGGCGTACTACAACGGCGTCCTGAAGGCCACGCTCTCCGACAGCTTCACCGGCGGGTACTTCAAGGCGGGCGCGTACACGCAGGCCAACTGTGGAAATGCGTCGCCGTGTTCGAGCGGCAACTACGGCGAAGTGAAGATCTACGGTCTCGAAGTGACCCACAGCTGACACGCTTCACCGGCCCGCCGCCCGCGCGTTACGGGCGGTGGGCTTTTCTCAGCGTCCCCGGAATTCGAATTCGCCCGGCCTTTCCGCCAAGCGCGGAGTTCATCGGGATTCAGCTCCCGCCGAATCGATACGGCTGCGCCGGATCAGGAGGAGACGGCGAGGCCTTCCGGCCCGCTGCCGACCGGCACGGTGGCGGTCGCGGTGAACGTGCCGGTGTCGATGACCGACATCGAGTCGGCGGCGGTGTTCGTGACGTAGACGAAGCTGTTGTCCGGGGCGGCGGCGGCGCCTTCCGGTTGTGCCTGCACGGAAACGGTCGAAGTGACCACGCCGGGCGAGCTGGCCGTGATCGCCGGGCCGTCGAGCACGGAGACCGCGTCCGAGCCCGCGTTGGCGACGTAGACCTGACCCTGCGGCGTCACCGAAACACCCATCGGCGACTCCCCGACCGGCACGGTCGCCACGGTGGTCCCGGCGGCGGTGTCGACCACCGTCACGCTGTCGGAGCCGGTGTTGGCCACGTAGATCCGGTCACCCGCCGGGCTCGTCGCGATCCCGGCCGGGTAGGTGCCGACGGGGTAGGTCGCCACCACCTCCTGCGTGCTGGTGTCGATCACCGAGACGCTCTGCGAGCCGTTGTTGGTGACGTAGACCAGGCTGCCGTCGGGGCTGGTCACCGGCGTGTGCGGGAACCGCCCGACCGGCAGGGTGCCCACCGGGGTGTCGGTGGCGGCGTCGATGACGGTCACCGTGCCGTCCCCGAAGTTGGTCACGTACACGTGCGCCGGCGTGGCGGCGACGCCGAACGGATTGGCCCCCACCGGCACGGTCGCCACCACCGCGTAGGTGCGTGCGTCGATCACCGAGACCGTGTCGGCCAGTTCGTTGGTCACGTAGACCCGCTCACCCCCGGGCAGGACGCCGACGCCGACCGGCGAGTCCCCGACCGGCACCGTGGCCACCACCTCCCCGCGCCGGGTGTCGTAGACGGTCACGTTGTCGGATCCGGTGTTGGCCACGAAAACCTGCACCCGCGGCGGGTAGCGGTTCGCGTGTGCGGTGAGCGGGGCCAGGAGCACGAGCAGGAAACCGACGGCCACCAGCCGTCGCACGGCGTTCCTGCGGGGTTTTGGCGGACGCGCGGTCATGAGCCCTGCCATGAAAGTTCCTCATTTCCTGCCGGCAGGCAAGTCCAAAGTAGACGAACATATTTCAGGAAAGCGTTTCGGCTTCGGCCGTCGATTCCGAACTTAGTCGCCGTCCGTATCCGACGCTGTCCTTCAGAATGGCCACGCCACGCGTTTTCATCGCTCGCTTGCGACTATCGGGTGGATAACCCCACCCGAAAGTTGATCTTGCCGGGCGTTGCGACCCGCCGCCACATCGCAGCAGCGAATTCGGAGCGTGATCGACTGTACGTGCGGTCGGCAAAGCTACGCATTTATGCGTGCGTGAATACGCATATATTCGAATAGGGAATGTCAGGCCCGCGACTGGACGGCCGCCAGCAGAATCCGCTGCAAGCTGTCGAAGGCCCGATCGAGGTCGACGCGCTCGGGCGCCAGCCGCCATTGCTGGTGGATGCCCATGGTGGCGCCGAGCACCACCACGCCGACGTCGTCGGGGGTGACGCCCTCGGGCAGCCCGCACCCGTCGTAGGGCTGCTCCGCCCAGGCCGCGATGTGGGCGCGCATCGCGCGGTGCAGTTCGACGTACCGGTCGTGCACCGGCGAGTCCTCGTCCATCGCGTCGCCGAGCAGGCTGATCATCAGCTTGGTGATCGGCTGCCGGACGAACGCCGCGCTCTGATGAGTCAGGTCCCGCAGCCCCTCCGGGCCGGGGAGCCGCGGCTGGGCGGTGTTGCGGGCGACCAGCTCGAAGGCGTGCTCGACCACCGCGAGCAGCAAGCCCTCCTTGTTGCCGAAGTGCCACGGGATGGAGCCACGGCTGATGCCGGCTATCTCGGCCACCTCGGCGACGGTCGTCTGCCGGTAACCCCGGGCCGCGAAGGCCGTCGCGGCCGCCTCGACCAGCAGCCGGCGGCTCTCCTGACTGGTTTCCGCGCGGCGGGTGGGCATCGCTCTCCTCGCAAGGTGACCGGCGAATTCGTGGCACACCCTAGCGCATATGCCAGTCATCTGATTCTATGTCAGCTGACACAGGCGTGACGGGGAAACACCGATCGGTCCGCTCCAGGGCGGACCGATCGACTGTGTGTGGTGGCCGGGGGTTCGGACTGGGGGTCCGAACCACTCCGGCACCGCGCGGCTCAGCCCGCCGACCGCGTGCGGTTCACCGTCACTTCCCACCGGGGGATTCGAACTCGGGCACTGCGATGGCAGGCGGCTCGGTGTCCAGCACCGCCCAGACCACCTTGCCCTCGGCCATCACCGGACTGCTCCCCCACACCTTCGCCAGCTGCGCGACCACCACCAAGCCGTTCCCGCCGCCGAGCCGCCCTTGCCCTCGCGGATGACGGCCGGGTCCGGGGAAAGGTCACCCACGGCGACGCTGAGCAGGTCCGCCCGGAGTTCCAGCCGCAGCGCCGGTTCGGACTGGGTGTGGACGAGCACGTTGTCGACCAGCTCGTTGGCCACGACCACCGCGTCGGTCACGACTTCGTTGCCCGGCAGCCAATACTCGGTGATGTGCCGGGTGAACTCCCTGGCCTGCCGGGTGGTGCTGATCAGCCTGGGCAGCGTGAGCTTGGCCCGCCGCCGCTGGAGCCGGTCCCGCGCTCCGCCCACCGCGTCGTCCACCGTCGGGAACACCGGGACGAACCGGGGCACCGGCGTGTGCTCGAAGAGCCGCCGCGACGACTCTTCGCCGGCGACGAGCAGCACGGGCACGCCCGGCCAGTCGGACAGCCGCATCGACACCTGCGCGAACACGCTCACCAGGCTGGACGTGGCGACGCTCAGCTTCTCGATGTCCACGATCACCGCGGACGGCTGCTCCACCGCGCACTTCAGCATCACATCGCGCAACTCCGGATACCCGGCGATGGTCAATTCCCCGGAAACCGCCACCACGCGGCACCCCGACCGCTCGGCCACCGAGATGGAAAGGGCTTCGTCCCCGCCGGTCGTCACGAGCCGGCTCTCCCGCCTCCCAGGCACTGACTGCCCCGGATCGCCGCCGGCACCCACCACCGGGTGCCCGCCCAAGCGTTCCACGCTACACCGGCTCCTGGCACCTTGACCCCGACTTCTGGCTTTACCCCCGATCGGGCCGTCATCACCGCGGACGTCCACGTCACGGCAATGCTATGAGTGGGGCATTACTTGCGTTGAATGCAAGTAATGCCCCACTCATAGCGTTTGCCTTCTTCAACTTGGCTGGTCTGGGGCCCTGAGTGTGGAACTCAGCTGCCCGAGTGTGGGGTTCGGCTTCCTGGACGTGGAACTCGGCTGCGGGTGGGGAGCCGCTTTGCTCGGCTCACCGCGCCGGAGCGGGCGGAACGTGCTCGATGCGTACGCGGTTGAGCCATCCGGGGAGGTCGCTGAGTACGTAGAGTTCGCCGTGTACGTCGGTGGCGATCGCGGTGGGCTGGGTGGGGAAGTAGCCGATGGTCGCGGATTCGTAGCCGCCGGCGGAGTTGGGGCGTACCGCGAATACGCGGGTGGAGCAGTAGTCGCTGGCGAGGTAGGTCCCTCGTGCCTGCGGGGTTTCGGAGCCGCGGTAGACCACACCGCCGGTTACCGAGCAGTTGTCGTTGTAGTGGTCGTATTCGAAGACGGGGTCGGTGTACTTGCCGCCCGATCGGCATTGGTCCGGGTCGAACACGGGGGTGCCTTCGCGGCAGGACCAGCCGAGGTTCGCCCCGCGCTGCCAGGGGCGGATGTGGTTGATTTCCTCGACCAGGCCCTGGCCGACGTCACCGATCCAGAGTGAGCCGTCGACGGGGTCGATGGAGAAGCGCCAGGGGTTGCGCAGTCCGTAGAGCCAGATCTCCGGGCGGGCGCCCGGCGTCTGGGTGAAGGGGTTGCTGGCGGGTACGCAGTAGGGCTTCGTCCCGCAGGCGCGGTTGACATCGATCCGCACGATCTTGCCGAGCAGGGTGCCGAGGTTCTGCCCGGCTTTGAACGGGTCGTGGGTGTGGCCGCCGTCGCCGAGGGACCAGTAGAGGTAGCCGTCGCGGCCGAACGCGACCTGTCCGCCGTTGTGGTTGCCGTATTCGGCGTGTTCCTGGGTGAGCAGCACCTGTACCTGCTCGGGGGCGCCCCCGAGGGGTACTCGCGCGAGGGTCAGCGCGCCCGCGGGCAGGCTCGTGTAGGCCACGTAGAGCATTCCGGTCGAGGCGAAGTCCGGGGCGGGGGTGATGCCGAGCAGGCCGCGTTCGTTGTCCGAGGGATCGATCCGGGCGGTCAGGTCGAGCACCGGCTCGGCCGCCAGGCCGGTGCCGGGGTGGTAGGCGCGGACGGTGCCGTTCTTCTCCGCGATCAGCATCCGCCCGTCGGGCAGCCCGGTGATCGCGATCGGGCGCCGCAGACCGGACGCCACCTGTTCGGACACCACGGTCAGCTCCGTGAGCGGCACCGCGGGGGTGTGGGAGGTGCCGCCCGCCGTCACCGGAGGCAACAACAACGCGGACAGGGCCAGAACGAGCAAACCGGCCAGCATGGTGACCGGGCGACAACGCCGTCGCGACATGGTTCAGCTCCTCGAGCAGGTGGGGGACGCGGTCTGGGAGCGCTCCCAACCATACCCCGGCCACCCGGCAACATCCAGACGCCTTTTGCCGGGCGGAGAAGCGCAAGCCACCGGGCAGCCGCGCGAAGTCCGCAGCCGTTAAACCGACGCCGCCCCGCCGATCACCGGATTTCCTCGGCGAGCGCGACCATGATGCCCGCGGGGCCGCGCAGGTAGCAGAGCCGGTAGCTGTTCTCGTACTGCACCAGCTCGCCGACGAGTTCGGCGCCGTGTGGCCGCAGGCGCTCGATGATGTCGTCCATGTTCTCGACGGCGAACATGATGCGATGCGCGCCCAGGGTGTTCGCCGGAGCTTGCGGGTTGCCGTCTCGAACCGACGGCGTCTGGTACTTGGTCAGCTCGAGCCGTCCGTGGCCGTCCGGCATGCGCATCATCGCGATGTCCGACCGGACTCCCTCGAGCGCGACGAGGCGATCCACCGAGCTGCCCTCGACGGTCGCCTCGCCTTCCAGTTCCATCCCGAGTTCGGCGAAAAAAGCCTTCGCGGCGGCGAGGTCGTCAACGACGATGGCGACGTTGTCCATCCGCTGGATCGTCCCGCGTGCGGGGTTCGGCTGGCGGGCGTTGTCCATGGTGATCTCCGTTCGGCGGTGGGTGTGCGGGTTCAGGCGCGCTGGCGTTCCTGCTGCCGCCGCATGAGTTCCTCGATGGCGGTGGGCAGGGTGGTCTCGAAGTCGATCAGCTTGACCCAGGTCGGCTTCACCACGACCCGGACCATGCTCTCGTAGAGCGACTTCACGCCCACCTCCCACTCGGTCCGCTGCTCGGGCGTCATCTCGTAGGTGCCGTTCCACCGCAGGTACTCGTCCGGGATGCCGTCGACGAGATCCAGCTCCGCGTTGCCGCGCAGGAGCAGGATCTTCGGCGGGTGCGACTCGGTGTCGATCGTCAGCGCGACGGCGGGATTCCGGCGCAGCGCCGGGAGCTTCCGCGCGTTCGTCGCGGTGCACATGACGATTTCCGTGCCGTTCCAGACGATGCCGATCGGGATCGACCGCGGCGTGCCGTCCAGCGCGACGAAGGCCAACCTGGCCAGGTCACGGGCCAGCAGTTCCTGGCTGAGTGGGCGGTTCAGTACCTCGTCGATGGTGTGCTGGTCCACGGTTCGGACTCCTCGGTTTGGAAGCGGCGGCGCTGGACCCGGCTGTGGCCGGGGATCCGGGTCTCGCTGAGCCTTCCGCACGCCGACTCATTCGTCCAATGACAATAGTGGGGCCAACACATGCGTATCTTTGATACATGCTGGATATCCTGCGGTTACGGGTGCTCGCGGCGATCGCCGCGCAGGGCTCGGTCACCAAGGCCGCCAAGCAGCTCAACTACTCCCAGCCCGCCGTCAGCCACCACCTGGCCAAATTGGAAGCCGAGACCGGGGCCCGGCTCGTCCAGCGGGTCGGCCGGGGCATCCGGCTCACCCCCGAGGGCCGGCACCTGGCCCGCCGCGCCACCGAGATCATCGGCCGGGTCGATGCCGCCGCCGCGGAACTGTCCGCGATGGTGGGCCTGCGCACCGGCCGCGTCCGGCTCGCGGGCTTCCAGTCGGCGCTCGCCGCGCTGGTGCCGCACGCCGTGGGCACCGTGCGCCGCGAACACCCCGGCATCGAACTGCATCTGGTCGAGGCCCATCCGCAGGTGGCACTCGACCTGCTGCGAGCCGGGGAGGTCGATGTCGCGGTCGTCTTCCGCTACGACGAGACGACCCCGGACGACATCCGCGCCACGCACCTGTTCGACGACCCGATGTACCTGCTCAGCCTCGAACCCGGCCAGACACTGGCGGGCAACCGCGGCTCCGCCTGGATCGCGGGCTGCGAGAACTGCCGCCGCGAATTCCTCGAAGCTTGCGACAGGGCGGGGTTCGTCCCGGCCATCGCGTACACCAGCGACGACATCATCGTCCAGCAGGCACTGGTCGCCGCGGGCATGGGCGTGACCACCATGCCGGGACTGGCACTGCGCACCCACCACGCACCCGGGATCGAAGCCAGTCCCCTCCCCGACTTCCAGCGGCACGTCTACCTGGCCACCTACGGCGACCCACCGGACCCACCCGCGACCACGGCGTTCGTCGCCGCTCTGCGTCAGGCCGTCCGGCACGGGCAATGGGGCACATGAATTGAGACATCCATCCCATTGCCGGATGTGGCATTTCATGGCCTGCGGCGCGCGCGATTTCACCGACAAAGGTGGTCTCCTTATTGCGCGAACCGGAATTTCGTGCCCACCGCGGCAGTCCGATAACTTCGGATTCATGGAATGGAGCTTCGAAACAGCCGAAGGACTTATCGCCGCATTGCGCGCCGGTGCGGTGACATCGGTGGAATTGACCGAGGAGGCGATCGCCCGTATCGAGCGCGAAGACGAGGTGATCAACGCGATCTGCGTGCCGGACTTCGACCGGGCGCGGACCACCGCACACCGTGCCGACCAGGCACGCGCGCGTGGTGAGGACCGGCCGCTGCTCGGTGTTCCGGTGACGGTCAAGGAGTCGTACGACATCGCCGGGCTGCCCACGACCTGGGGCATGCCGCCGCACCGGGACCATGTGCCGTCCGAAGACGCGGTACAGGTGTCGCGGCTCAAGGCCGCGGGCGCGGTGGTGCTCGGCAAGACCAACGTGCCGCTGGGGCTGCAGGACATCCAGAGCTTCAACGACATCTACGGCACCACCACCAACCCGTGGGACCACGGTCGCACCTCGGGCGGCTCCTCCGGCGGGTCGGCGGCGGCACTGGCGTCCGGGTTCGGCGCGTTGTCCATCGCCTCCGACATCGCCGGTTCGCTGCGCACCCCCGCACATTTCTGCGGCGTCCACGCGCACAAGCCGACGCTCGGACTGGCGGCGACCCGTGGCATGGTCCCGCCGTCCGAGCCGGCCTTGCCGACCGATCTCGATCTCGCCGTCGTCGGTCCGATGGCGCGCTCCGCCCGCGACCTCACGCTCCTGCTCGACGTCATGGCCGGGCCGGACCCGCTGACGCTCGGCGTGGCGCACCGCGTGGCACTGCCACCCGCCCGCCACGAACGGCTCGGTGATTTCCGGGTCCTGGTCCTCGACGAGCATCCGCTCATCCCGACCGGGTCCGCCGTGCGGGCGGGCGTGAACCGGGTGGCCGCCGCGCTCGTCGACGGTGGCGCCCGCGTCGAACGGCACAGTCCGCTGCTGCCCGACCTGACCGAAGCCGCGACGCTCTACATGCAGTTGCTGATTTCGGGATCGGTCGCGCGTTTCCCCATCGACTCGCTCGAGCAGCTACGGACCCGCGTCGCCGGGCTCAGCGCGGACGACCAGAGTCTCGACGCCGTGCGGCTGCGCGCCTTGCTGTTCAGCCACCGCGACTGGATGGAGGCGAACCACCGCCGTGAACTCCACCGCCACGGCTGGCGGCGGCTGTTCGCCGAGTTCGACGCCGTGGTGTGCCCGATCACCCCGACGCCCGCGTTCCCGCACGACCACACCCCCAATCCGATGGAACGGCGCATCGACATCGACGGCGTCGAGTACCCCTATTTCGACCAGCTCGTCTGGGCCGGCCTGGCCACCATGCCCGGCCTGCCCGCCACCGCCATACCCGCGGGCCGGTCCCCCGAGGGCCTGCCGGTCGGAGTGCAGCTCATCGGCCCGATGTTCGAAGACCGCACCCCGCTGCGGCTGGCCGAACTGCTCGAGCGGAAAATCGGCGGCTTCCAGGCACCGGAGCAGGGCGCACGAACCCCGGCGAAGGAAGGTCTTGACCCCTCCCCTGGGTCAACCTGAAGCCTGGGCCCATGAACAACAACATCAAGACGCCGAGCGGCGGCTTCCGGAAGAAATGGCGGCGAGCGGCAGTCACGGCGTTGGCGGTCACGTTGCTGGCCTCACCCGGCGTGGCCACCGCGGACAGCGGCAGGCAGCATCGCCCGGAGTTGCAGGAGGCCGCTCAGGGGTTCGTCGACGTCGGTTTCGCCGGGATGCAGCTGCGGGTGCACGACCAGCGCGGCGAGTGGGTCGGCAGCGCCGGGGTGCGCGAACTGGGCGGGACCGCGAAGCCGCCGACGAACGGGCTCTTCCGGATCGGCAGCAACACCAAGACCTTCGTCGCGACCGTGGTCCTGCAACTGGTGGCCGAAAACAAGATCGGGCTGGACGCACCGGTGAGCCGCTACCTGCCGCAGTTCGGCATGGACCGCCGGATCACCGTGCGGATGCTGCTGCAGCACACCAGCGGGGTGTTCAGCCACACCGGCGACTACTACAACGGGACGACCATGCCGGGCCTTCCCTCGACGGGCCAGGAATGGGTGGACAATCGGTTCCGCACCTACCAGCCGGAAGACCTGGTGCGGTTCGCGCTGGCGAAACCGGCACTGTTCGAGCCGGGGTCGGATTGGAACTACTCGAACACCAACTACACGATCGCCGGACTGTTGATCGAAAAGGTCACCGGTCGTTCGTACGCGGAAGAAATGCAGCGGCGGATCCTGCGGCCGCTCGGGTTGCCGGGCACCGTGGTGCCGGGTGACCGGCCGGGCATCCCCGGACCGCACGCCCACGGCTACTACCGCTACCAGGACGCGGGCCAGCCGAAGACGGTCGACGTCACCCGACAGAATGTCTCTTTGCTGTTCGCCGCCGGTGACATGATCTCGACCACCCAGGACCTCCACAAGTTCTTCTCCGCGCTGGTGGGCGGCAAGCTCCTGCCGGCCCCGTTGCTGGCCGAGATGCGCACGCCGCACCCGAAGGCCGACTACGGGCTCGGGCTGTTCGTGGAGGACGCGGGGTGCGGCGTCGCAGTCCTGCGCCACAACGGCAGCACCATCGGCTACGGCGCGTTGATGTACAGCACGCTCGACGGCAGCAAAACCCTGACCGGCTCGATCACCGCCGGAAACGTCGAAGCCGACCTGGCCGAGGGCTACCCGAAGGCGTTGGGCAAGCTGCTCAGGGCGGTGTTCTGCGACGGGCGGGCCACGAACTGACGGCGGTTGACCTTGACCTTGGGTCAGGCTCCAAACTCGTCTCATGGCTCCCTCGACCCACTCGGTCACGTCGACCTCGATCGTGATGCCGCCCGCCGGTGGCATCACGATCGGCCAGGCGGCGGCCTTCGTCGGCATCACGGTGAAGACCGTGCGGCACTACCACCGGCACGGGTTGCTCGACGAACCCCGGCGCGACAGCTCCGGCTACCGGCGGTACGGATCGGCCGATCTGCTGCGGCTGGTGCAGATCCGGACGCTGGCCGCCGCCGGGGTGCCGCTGGCCGAGGTCGGGCCGATGCTCGACGCCGACGCCGAGCAGTTCGCCACCGCGCTCGTCGGCGTCGAACGGCGCCTCACCGAGCGGATCGCCGAGCTGAACGCGCGGCGCGACACCCTGCGGCAGCTCGCCGACGGCGACCGGCTCCTGCTGCCCGACCGGGCGCTCGCGATCCTGGACCGGCTCACCGCTCTCGGCTTCGACCCCGACTACGTGGCGGGCAAACGGGAAGCGCTGGTGCTGGCCAGGGCGCTGGCGCCGAAGTTGTTCGACCTCTTCCTGACCCAGTTCGAACACCGGCTCGACGACCCCGCGTTCGTCGACCTGACCAAACGCGGCTGGGACGCGCGGTCCTGGGAACCGGACGACCCGCGGATCGCCGAGCTGGCGGACGCGCTGGCCGACAACCTGCTGGCCGACCGCGAGCACCTGGCGATACCGGCGGACTTCCAGCCCCGGCCCGACGACGTGACCCGATACGGGCTGATCAACCACCACGGTGAAAACCGGGCAGCGACGACTTCCGCACGGCTGAACGCCCTCGTCGAGGCCAGATTGCGTGCCGCGGGCGTACCCATCCCCCACCAATGACGACGGTCCCGGCCGCCACTCGCCGAGTGGCGGCCGGGAAACCACTCAGTCGACCATGCGCAGTTCGAGCAACCAGCCCGGGCTGTCGAAAGTGCACCGGTAATCCACGACCGCGCCGACACCGATCATGTCGCGCCCGGCCTGGCGGCATTTCTCATAGGTCGAGTAGACCTTCCAGTCGATCCACACGTCCGGGGCGTTGATGGTCGTCTCCGTGCTCGCCTGCGGCGCCGGATCCGCGCTGGCGACGAGACCGCTGGCCCCGCCGGCGAAAACGGCGGCCACTGCCATTGTCGATGCCGCGATAAATCGTGCCGCGTTCCTGGGTGTAGCACTCATCAATGCTCTCCTTCGATTTGAGCATTCCGGTGACCGACCCAAGCTTTCAGCCTCGCCGGAGAACCGCAAGCGAACAGGCTCGCCCGGACCGGGTTGACGATCGGCGAACTCGGACGCACCTTCGATCGTCACTCTGAGACCCCAAGATGAGTCAATTCGCTTGTAGGTGTACACCTGCGGTCCCGATAGCATCATGTGAACCCCAACCTGCCGAGGGAATCAGCCTAGAATGGCTGGTGAACTTTGCCGCGGAGGTTTTGTGAGTGTTCCCCCTTTGGTGATCACGCTGGCTGTCGACCAGGAGACGCAGCAGGCGTGGGACGAGCTGCGCCGGACCTGGTTTCCGCCCAGCCGGTTGCTCGTCGGCGCTCATCTCACCCTCTTCCACGCTCTCCCGGGCGTGCATTCCGACGCGGTCGTCGCTACCTGCACCGATGTCACCAACAGCACACCGCCGTTCCCGCTCACCGTGGACGGCGTTCGCTCCCTCGGCCGCGGCACCGCGCTCACCGTGTCATCGCCCGTCCTCGTGCAGCTCCACCAGACCTTGCAGAGGCGCTGGCGCCCGTGGTTGACCGCCCAGGACGCCCAGCCGCTCAGGCCCCATGTCACCGTCCAGAACAAGGTCACCCCCCAGATCGCGGCAGCCACCCTCGACCTCCTGCGAGCCGACTTCACCCCGGCCGAGGCCACCGCCACCGGCCTTGACGCGTGGCACTACCTGGGCGGCCCCTGGCGTCCGCTGGCCTCATTCCCCTTCACGGGCTGATACCGGAGGCATGCTCCCATTCACCCATTCGGGTGCACGCGAATGGACCTACTGGCTGGTACGTTTGCCTTACCCGTTCGGGTGGCCTGGGCCATAGTCGACCCCCGGCTCTTCACGTAAGAATCCTGAAGGAGCACTCCTGTGCCCAAACGACTCACCGGTGCCGCGCTCGCCCTCGCGCTGGGCGCCGCTGTGTTCACCGCCCCCGCCGCGAGTGCGGCCGAGAACCCCTACGAGCGTGGACCCGCCCCCACCGAGTCCAGCATCGAGGCCACCACCGGCCCGTTCGCCACCGCGACCAGCACGGTTTCCAGCCTGGTCTCCGGCTTCGGCGGTGGCACGATCTACTACCCGACCAGCACCAGCGAGGGCACCTACGGCGCGCTCGCCATCTCCCCCGGCTACACCGCCGCCCAGTCCAGCATCTCCTGGATGGGCCGCCGCCTGGCGTCACAGGGCTTCGTGGTGATCACCATCGACACCAACAGCCGCTACGACCAGCCCGCCAGCCGCGGTGACCAGCTGCTCGCCGCCCTGGACTACCTGACCCAGCAGAGCCCGACCACCGTCCGCAGCAAGATCGACCCGACGCGGCTCGCCGTGGCCGGGCACTCGATGGGCGGCGGCGGCTCGCTGGAGGCCTCGGTCAAGCGCCCCAGCCTGGAAGCCGCCATTCCGCTGGCTCCCTGGAACCTGGACAAGTCCTGGAACACCGACCAGGTGCCCACGTTGATCGTCGGCGGCGAGTCCGACTCGGTGGCCCCGGTCTCCAGCCACGCCGAGCCGTTCTACACCTCGATGTCCAGCGCCCCGGACAAGGCGTACCTGGAGCTGAACAACGCCAGCCACTTCTTCCCGAACACGCCCAACACCACGCAGGCCAAGTACATGATCTCGTGGTTGAAGCGGTTCGTGGACAACGACACCCGCTACGAGCAGTTCCTCTGCCCCGGCCCGTCGAAGTCCACGCTGGTGGAAGAGTTCCGCAGCACCTGCCCCAACAGCTGACCCTGCCGGTTCCCGCCCGCCTCGGTGGGCGGGAACCGTTGCCTTTACTCGAAGCCGACGGTCGCGGGTGGCACAAGCCGCCCGCACCCTCGCAGAGGTTTCAGTAGCCAGAGGCGGACTGTCCTGTCAGGACGGTCCGCGGCGGCATTTGACCGACCAGGCACGAAACTCACCTACGTCCCTGCCTCAGGCGAAGGTCACCGCGGCCACCCACCACATCACCACGCCGTGGGCGATGATCAGTGCGACCCGGAGCCGGTGCGTGGCCAGCAGTCGCCGTAGCAGCGCGCGGTCCAGCCGGGTGGACAGGCGGACCTGCAGGGGCGCCCAGTACGCGGCGGTCGCGGCCGCCATGGTGATCGGCAGAGCCAGTGCCAGCCACACCGTCCATGCCGCGACCCGATCGGGCGGCCACACGACGAGCAGTGCCGAGCCCACGATGCCCAAGCCGTGAGGGACGAAGACCGTGTCGGGAAGCCGTCGCTTGTGGGCATTGTGGTAAGCACGCCAGTCGTCCGCACCGACCAGCGCCCACACGGGGTAGACCACCCGCTGCGTGAGCCAGATGACTCCGACGTTGAACATCGCCACCGCCAGCGTGCCCAGCACCACTACCTCGCGTGCGTCCACCGCACCCCCTCCTGATCGACGTCCCGGTCCGCCCGCACTCGCCTGGCGTGATCAGTCTTTCCAGCTGTTCGCGTCGAGGATCATGTCCCAGGTCAGGTAGGGCAGCGAGGGGTGGCGCTGGTGGTGGATCTCGCCGGGCAGGGTCATCGGGGGTGCCTTGAGCGGGTTGGCGGTGGTCTGCTCGATCATGGCGTCGGTGAGCGCGCGGGCGCCGCCGAGGCGGGGGTGGCGGCTGTGCACGCGGTCGGCGTATCCGGGCGGCAGTTGGCCGGGGTCGTCGGGGCCGGTCAGGTCGATGCCGATGCCGGTCTGCGCGATGCCGATCTCGGCGGGGCGACGGCGCTGGAACACCGGTGACCCGTGTATGTGTTGCGTGGTGTGCAACGCGATGGCGTCCCACACGGTGTCCACCCGGTGGTCGGTCACGCCGCGCTCTTCGAGGAACCGGGCGGCGAAGTCGGCGCCGGCGACCTCGAACCGCTGGTCGGTGTTTCCTTCGTCGGTCAGCCCCATGTCGTGCAGCACGCAGATGAGGAACACCAGTTCGGTGTCGTAGTCCTCGCCCGCTCGCCTGCCCTGCCGCTCGGCCGCCGCGCGGGCGAACAGGAAGCTGCGCAGGCTGTGGTTGCGCAGGAACGGTTGCTGTGTCTCGGTGACCAGTGTGTGCGCCTGCCTGGCCAACCGGGTGGTGGGAAAGGACAGTCCGGGCGGACTCGCGGCGACGGCGACGGCCGGGAGTCCGGCCGTGATCGCGCCGGTGACGGCGCCGCCCAGCACGGTGCGGCGGGGAACGGAATGCGACATGGTGTCTCCTTCGAAGAGTTCTACGAGTGGGCGAAGCGTTGCCGGTATGCGGTGGGGGTGATGCCGAGCACCTGGAGGAAAACCCGGCGCAGGGTCTCGTCGGAACCGAAGCCGCAGCGGCGGGCCACGGTCTCCACGCCGGCATCGCCGGATTCGAGCAGGGTGCGTGCCGCCTGTACCCGGACCCGCGTCACGTACTGCCCGGCGGTAATACCGAGGTCACGCTGGAAGAGGCGGGCCAGGTGGCGTTCGCTGAGCATCGCGCGCGCGGCCATCCCGGCCAGGGTGTGGTCGGCGGCCGGGTCGGCGACGACCGCGTCGAGCACCGCGCGCAAGGCGGGAGCGCGGGGCGGGGGAAGCTCGCCCCAGACGCTGAACTGGGACTGGCCACCGGGCCGGCGCAGGAACACCACCAGGTTCCTGGCGACCGTTCGTGCCGCGTCCGCACCGTGGTCCTCCTCGACCAGCGCGAGGGCCAGATCGATGCCGGCGCTCACCCCGGCCGAGGTCACCACGTGGTCATCGCGCACGTAGATGGCGTCCGATCGGACCGTCACGCCGGGGAACCGCGCGGCCAGCTCGGCGCACATCGCCCAGTGCGTGGTCGCCCGCCTGCCCCTGAGCAGGCCCGCCTCCGCCAGCAGGAACGCTCCGGTGCAGACCGAGGCGACCCTGCGGGCGGCGCCACCGAGCCGGCGGACCTCGGCGATCAGTGCCGGTGGGAAGCCGTCGAGCAGGCCGGGTTCCGGGCCCGGGACGACCACCGTGTCCGCCGGGTAGTCCACTTCGGACAGTGCACGGTCGACACCGAGCACGACCCCGGTGTCCGTGCGCACCGGCTTGCCGTCGAGCGAGGCGAGACGTGTCCGGTAGCCACCCGCACCGGTGAACACCTGCACCGGACCCGTGAGGTCGAGAAGCACCACTCCCTCGCACACGATGACGACGACATCCCGTTGCTCCGCCTCATCCACACCGGAAGTCTCACGCCCGAGCCCGAGGTCTTCAAGGACAACCACCCCACAGATTCGGACACCGGCAGGAACCTGGTGGCCGCCGTCCCCGCTAGGTCGCCTTCGGCACCCGCTCGCCCACCAGGATCGCGACCCCGTCGAGGTGCCGGGCGAGGCTGTATTCGAACAGCTCGTCGAGGTCGAGTGCCGTTTCGTCGTGGGCCTCGGCCAGCAACGGGAACCGCCCGCTCGCGAACAGCTCCTCGGCCCGCGCCCGCTGCGCCTGCAACCACCTGGCGAGCGTCACCCCGGTCTCCTGCTCGGCCTCCACTTCGTCCGCTGTGGACAGTGCGACGGTGAGCACCAGCGAGTGCAGTGCCACCGCTTCCTGCATCCGCGTCCGCAGCGGAAGGCCGAGGCCGTCGAGGGCGCGCAGGATCCACTCGGTGTGCACCATCAGGTTGGGCGAGAACGAGGGCCGGGTGAACGAAATCGCCTGGGGCAGCCAAAGGTGTCGCCAGCACAGCGCCCATTGCCGCCGCGCGACCAGTTCGAGCTTGGCCCGCCACCCCGCGGGCCCCGGATCGGGTAGTTCCGCTTCACCGAAGACCAGGTCGGCCATCTGCGTCACCAGGTCGTCCTTGTTCGCGATGTGGCGGTAGAGCGACATCGCGCCCACCCCCAGTTCGGCGGCGATCCGGCGCATGGACACGGCTTCGGCCCCTTCGACGTCGGCGATCGCGATGGCGGTCCGCAGCAGGTGCTCGCGGCTGAGCGGCTGCTTGGCACTCGCCGGACGCGGAGGCAGCCGGGAGGCGGGCCCCTTCACCCGGCCGGACGGCAGCGACCGGCCGGGGGACGCGCTGACCACCGTGCCCGACCCGACCTTCGCTTCGACGAGCCCGTCTTCGCGCAGGGTGGCGACCACCCTGGTCGCGGTCGCGATCGCGACCCCCCAGCGGTCCGCGATCTGGCGGATGGACGGCAGCCGCTCCCCCGGCGGGAGCTCACCGGACCGGATCCTGGCTCCGATCTCCCCGGCGATGCGCAGGTAAAGCGGCTCCGATGGGGTCCCAGACGGCATGTGCGGCTCCTGATCCACTCGTCGACACCGGCGAAGTGTACTAGTTCACTTCGGACAGACTAGTGCACTTCTTTCTTTCGTACAAACAGAAATCCTTGTCCAGACCACCGGCGTCATTACACTGGGCGCAGTCGATCAATACACTGTACGCATCCTGGTTAGGCGATCATGTTCCCCAGCGCACGCCCGTCGGCGCGAACCGCAAGCGACTTCGCGCACCTGTCCCACCGCATCTCCGAACTCGGCCTGCTCGACCGGCGCCCGGCGTACTACGCGGGCCGGCTCACCGCCGTCGCGCTGCTGTTCGCCGCCGGCTGGGTGGCCTTCACCCGGCTCGGCGATTCGTGGTGGCAACTGGCGGTCGCGGCGTTCCTCGCCGTCGTGTTCGGACAGATCGCCCTGGTGTCGCACGATTTGGCCCACCGCCAGGTGTTCCGCACCAGGAAGCCGAGCGAAGTGGCGGGCAGGCTGGCCGGGAACCTCGCGATCGGCATGGGTTACGGCTGGTGGATGGACAAGCACACCCGCCACCACGCCAACCCGAACCACACGGAACTCGACCCCGACGTCGACCCCGACATCCTGGTGTGGTCGAAGGACCAGGCCAGGGCCAGCCGCGGACTGCCCCGGTTCATCGGGAAGTGGCAGGCGTTCCTGTTCTTCCCGCTGCTCACGCTCGAAGGCTGGAACCTGCACTTCTCCGGCATTCGCGCGGCTCTCCAGCCGAAGATGAAGCACCGGTTCCTCGAGGCCGGCCTGCTCGTCGCGCACTTCGCGTGGTACTTCGGCGCGGTCTTCACCGTGCTGCCGGTGACCAAGGCGCTGGTGTTCATCGTGGTGCACCAGGGACTGTGGGGCGTCTACCTGGGTTCCATCTTCGCGCCCAACCACAAGGGCATGCCCATGTTCAGCGGGGACCAGCGGCCGGACTTCCTGCGCAGGCAGGTGCTGACCTCGCGGAACGTACGCGGCGGCCGGTTCGTGGACAACGCGCTCGGCGGGCTCAACTACCAGATCGAGCACCACCTCTTCCCCAGCATGCCTTCACCGAACCTGCGCCGGGCCGCCCCGGTGGTGCGGGCGTACTGCGCCGAAATCGGTGTCCCGTACCACGAAACCAGCCTGCTCGACTCCTACCGGCAGGCCCTGCGACACCTCCACCAGGCCGGCGCCCCGCTGCGCGCCGCCGAGTGAACCACCCCCAGCACACCGGCTCGAAAACAGAAAAGAACAGGAATACGTGATGGTGACCACTATCGAAACCGACTACCTCGTGATCGGAGCGGGCGCGACAGCGATGGCCTTCGTGGACACGCTGCTGACCGAATCGCAGGCGACCGTGACCCTGGTCGACCGCTACCACCGGCCGGGCGGGCACTGGACCGTCGCCTACCCCTACGTGCGGCTGCACCAGCCCTCCGCCATGTACGGCGTGAACTCCCGCCCGCTCGGCGAGGACCGGGTCGACCGGATCGGCTGGAACGCCGGGCTCTACGAACTGGCGAGCGCGGCCGAGATCTGCAGCTACTTCGACCAGGTCATGCGGCAGACCTTCCTGCCGTCCGGGCGGGTTTCGTACTTCCCCATGGCCGAATACCAGGGCGCCGGGCGGTTCTACCTGACGACCTCCGGCAAGGAGTACCAGGTGACCGTGCGGCGGAAGGTCGTGGACACCACCTACCAGAGCGTGACGGTGCCTGCCATGCGACCGCCGGAATTCCCGGTCGCCCCCGGCATTCCCGTTGTCCCGCCGAACGAACTGCCCGCCATCCGCGAGCCCTACGACCGGTACGTCATCGTCGGCGCCGGCAAGACCGGCATCGACACCTGCCTCTGGCTGCTGGAGCAGGGCGTCGACCCCGCCGACCTGACCTGGATCATGCCCCGCGCACCCTGGCTCTTCGACCGGGCCACGATACAGCCGCTCCCCCTCCGCCAGGCCGAAGACATCGGGCGGGAATACGTCGCCAAACACGAAGCCATCATGGGTGCCGAGTCCGTGCCCGACCTCTTCCACCGGCTCGACGCCATCGGTGCCTTGCTCAAGATCTTCCCGGACGACCGGCCGACGGCGTTCCGCTGCGCGACCGTTTCGAAGGCGGAACTCGAACAACTGCGCAAGATCAAGGACGTCGTCCGGCTCGGCCGGGTGAAGCGGATCAACGAAGCGGACATCGAGCTCGACGGCGGCACGGTACCGACCGATCACCGCGTCCTGCACGTGGACTGCACCGCCGACGCCGCCAAGCAACTCCCCGTCGTCCCGATCTTCCAAAGTGGACTGATCACCCTGCAGTCGGTCCGGGTCTGCCAGCCGGTTTTCAGCGCCGCTCTCATCGCGCACGTGGAGGCGACCCAGTCCGAGGACACCGTGAAGAACGAACTCTGCCCCGTCACGCCGAACCCGAAGACCGACGTGGATTGGCTCCGGTTCGCCATTTCCGCGAATTCGGAGCAGCTGCGGTGGGCAGGCAACGCGGATATCGGCAACTGGCTGCACACCTCGCGGTTGCAGCCGAACATCGCCCCGCCGATGCCGGACGATCCAGCGGAACGGGCGACCTACGAGCAGCAGGCCGTGCACATGGCACGAGCGCAGAACGCGAAGCTCGAAGAACTCCTGACCGCACACGAAGTGCACTGATGCACAAGCAGAACCCGAACCCGGGCAGCACGGCGGGACCGATGACGAGGAAACGGCGCTGGGACCGTGCACCCTGGGCGCTCGCACTGCCTGCTGTCCTGTGCGCGGCACTGACGTTCACCGCGGTGCCGATGACCTGGCTGCTCCTGCCCTTGCTCGTGGTGGTGTACGGGGCCGGTGTCCTCGTGATCCGCGAGGCGGTCGTGCGGGCAGGTGGTGGCTGGCCGAGTCTCGTGTTGCTGGGCGTGGCCTACCAGATCGCGAAGGACGGGCTGGGCCTGCAAGCCCTGACCAATCCCCGGATGTACGGCGCCGCGGACTGGGGCTGGCGAGGCCTCGGCGTGAACTGGTCGTACTGGGAGTCGCAGATCGGCGTCTACGTCGTGCTCGGTGTCCTCGTGCCCATCGGCATCGCCGACCTCCTCTTCCCGGCCCGGCGCGCCCGGCCGTATCTGGGCAAGAGGGGTTTGCTCGGGGTCGGCGCGTTGTCGATCGCGGGGGTGTTCGGGCTCGGCCTTTTCGTATCGACGTCCCAGGACCCCGGCTACCAGACGCCGTGGGGCTGGACGCTGGTGTTCCTCGCGCTCATCGTCGTGCTTGGACTGCTCGCGCTGGTGGCCGTGCCACGCCGCCTCAAGCGTCGCGGTCGAGCGACGCGGACCGCACCCCGTCCGGGAGTGGTCGGCTTCGTGTCCATGTACCTGACCATGGCCTTCCTGACCACCCTGCTCCCGCTCGGCCTCGGCGCCGACCTGCTGTTCGGCGACCTGATGCCGCCCCTGTTGCGGCTGGTCATGGCCGCCATGGCCGCCGTGCCCTTCGGCTTGCTGGTGCTGCGCTGGCAAGCGGCGGCCAACTGGACCGGCCGGCACCGGATCTGGCTCGTCGGCGGCATCCTGGTGTCGTACACCGCTTTCCTGGTGCCGGGTTCACTGGCCACCGCACTCGTCAGCTCGCTGGCACTCGCGGCGGCGGTGTACCTGCTGACCGTCCTGGCCAAGCACGTCGACCAGCGGGGACCCGAAACCGCCCCGCTCCAGCCGGTAAGCCGACGCTGACCAGCACGACTCCATAGCCCGGCGCGGCGGCGTATCCCAGTCGATACGCCGCCGCGTCCAGCCCAGCGATGAGGTCGGATTTCTGCCAGCCCCGCCCCGCGGCTTCTTCTAGGTTTTCGGTATGGCACCAACGAATCGCGATATCGTCCAGAAGGCGTGGCGGGTTTTCTCCGAGCACGATACCGAAAAAATATCGGCTGTCTTCACCGAGGACGCCGAGTGGCTGGCCCCCGATGACAATGCCACTGCTACCGCGTTGGGCGTTCCCAGCCACATGATCGGCCGGGAATCGATCGCCCAGTTCCTCGCCGACGACTTCCCCCGGCTTTTCACACGGGACGTCACCGTCACGTTCACCGGGTTCCATGCGGCCGGCGACCATGTGATCGTCGAGGAAACAATGAAGGCGACCCTGGCCAACGGAAATGCTTACGTCAACGACTACTGCTTTGTCTTCGAATTGCGGGACGGGTTGATCCACCGAGTTCGCGAGTACATGGACACCGCACGTGGGCACCGCATGGTGTTCGGCGAGGCACCCTGACCTCGGAACGCGTCCGGACGCACCGGCCCGGGCGCTCTTCTGATCTTGGTCCGGTTACTGGGACACTGAACCGTGGCCAGTTCACGGGTTCGGGGCGGTGTAGTGATACTGCTCCTCGGCGTCGCCGGGCTGCTGATCGCCCTCAGTTCGAACGTCCGCGCGAACCCGCTGTGGCAGGTTTGGGCGACCCTCGCAGTGACCCTGTGCGGCTCGTCCGGGCTGGTGGCGCTGCACGGCCTGGCGCAGTGGCGTGAGCTGGCGGCGATCCGGCCGCTGCCGCGGAGGTCGACCATACTGCCCACGGCGGTCATCTTCGCCGGGACATTGGTGGTGATCACCACCGCTGAGCTGGTCGCGGCACAGCCGGGCCACGGCTGGCGCGGGGACCTGCTGGTACTGCTCGCAGTCTCCGGTGGCGCCTGTGCCGGTGCCGCGATGTTCGGCGTGCGTCACCTCGCGATGACGCAGCCGCGGACCGCCGGCCTGGCGGGGCTCGAAGCGTCCGTGGTGGAGCTGGTGGGGCTCCGCCGCCGGTTGCAGCGGCTGGCATCCGGACTGGGTGCGCTGGTGGCGCTGTCCACGCTCGCGCTCGGCGCCGGGATTCTGATGGCCAAGAACGCACCGCGCGAGCTGGTGATCGTGTTCGGTGGTGGCGGGTCGGCGACAGTCGGCGTGTTCTACGCCCCGGCGGCCGCCGCGATCCGCAGGCGCGGCGAGCACCTCGTCGCCGCGATGTTCGCCGATCCACCCGCCGACCGCGCCGCGCTGGTCGACCGCGCCGAGCAGCGGATGAAGCTGGAACAGGTGATCGGCGTCGATCGGACGCTGCTCAGCGAGCTGCAGGCGGCGATCCCGGTGCTCGGGCCGTTGATCGCCGCCGCTGCCGTCTTCCTGCCCCGATGATTCCTGCCGAACACCGGCTCTTGCACGCCCGTACCCGTCAGTAGCGCTGCTCTGGTCGCGTTCTCGAACTCCTCGCCCTCGCCGGCTTCAGCGCCCGCTGGTGACTGCCCGGCAGGCTACGCCGCGGATCAGGATTTCAGCGGGTGCGCCGCGTCCGTCCGGACGTGCCGGGCGGCGAGGCCGTCGAGAATGATGCCGAGGTGGCGCTCAAACCTTTGGTCACCGTCATCGCGCAGGTGTCCGGCCGCCTTGACCAGCGGTGCGCCCTCGCCCAGCCCGGCGTCGCGTTCGGCGAGTGAGTACCGCGTGGGATCGGCCTCGGCCGACTGGAGCCGTTCCTGCTCCTCGATGACGAAGCCGACGACGAACGCGACGATCAGGTCCATCGCGTCGTCCGCCTCCGCGAGGGTGAACCCCTCCTCCGTCCACTGCCGGTAGAAGGGCTCCTTGATCCGCACCACCACTTCGGGATCGGACACCCGCGCACCGCTGAAGGTGCGGGCACCGTCGCGGTGACGCAGGTACTCGGCGCGGAGCACGCGGGCGTACACAGCCAGATCCTCACGCCAGCCCGAACTGGAAGTCGGCAGCACCGCCAGGATCCGGCGCAGGACCGTGGTGCTCATCTCGTCGAGCAGCTCCTGCTTGTTGCGCAGGTGCCAGTACAGGGCGGGTGCGCGGACGTCGAGCCGATCCGCGAGCGCGCGGACGGTGACACCCTCGATGCCCTTCTCGTCGAGCAGCTCCAGAGCGGCTGCCACGACCTTCTCCCGCGTGATCCCCTTCGGCATGGTTGACAACTTATCAAAGTTAAACCATGCTGGCCAAAGTCCACTTAACTTAGTTAAGGAGCTTTCGTGCCGAACACCGTCCCGAACCACCCGAGGGAGAAGATCCTGTCGGTCCACCAGCGTCTCGCCACGTCCGGCGCTCGTGGCGCGCACGTTTTCCGCGTCGGCGACGAGCTGCACCTCGTCGTCCCCCAGCTGGCCGAGGACGTGCCCGGACGGGCCGCCGACATGCAGGGCGGCAATGCGGACGTGGACGCCCTGCTCTACCGCTGGGAGGACGGGCGATTCGCCGAGCACGACCGTCTGCCCAGCCCGAGCGCGGAGGACGCGCTGAGCTTCCGCAGCGGCGGGAAGACCTACCTGGCCTTCGCCAACCTCCGAACCGGAAAGGGCCCGTACGAAACCGACGTCGACTCGCTCATCTACCGCGAGGAGGACGGCAAGTGGATCCTCGACGAGGCACTGCCCACCTTCGGCGCCAAACAGTGGCACCACTTCTCGATCGACGACCGCGAGTTCCTGGCTCTGGCCCAGGGACTGGTCATTCCCGGCCTCACCCTCACCCACCAGGGCCACGGGCGCTCGGTCATCTTCGAGCGCATCGACCGGCGATGGCAGGAATTCCAGGTACTGGACGGGCGCATGGGTTACAACTGGGCCTTCTTCCGCGTCGGCGGACACCACTTCCTGGCCTATGCCGACCAGCTTTCACCCAGTGTCGTCTACCGCTGGGACGGAGTTTCCTTCGTTCCACACCAAACGATCGGCGAACGGTTCGGCCGGAGTTTCCAGCACTTCTCGCAGGACGGCGAGGACTGGCTGGCGTTCGCGTGCATCACCGGCGAGTCGACGCTCCACCGCTGGAACGGCGAGCTCTTCGAGCCCCACCAGTCACTCGGCGGCGCCGGTGGCCGCGAGTTCGAACTGTTCCGTCACGGCAACCACCTGTACCTGGTCCGGGTTTGCTTCGTACAGGGCATGCCTCCCACCCCCGAGACCGAGCTGATGTCGCAGCTGTACCGGTGGGACAACGGAAAGTTCGAGGTTCTCGAAGAGTTCCCCACGTTCGGTGGAACCGACGCGAGTTACTTCGAGGCCGACGGCAGGAGCTTCCTGGTCGTCGCCAACAGCCTCACCCCGGACGTGCGGTTCCGTCAGGACAGCATCGTCCACGAACTCCACCTCGACAACGCCTGATCCGCACCAGCAAGGAGAAATTCGATGCGATACCAACCCAACTCGCACTTCATGCGGCTCTTCGAACTGTTCACCTCGGCTCCGGACAGCATCGGCCGGAACCTGCAGCGGGAACTGGGCGCGGCCCATTCCGACACACCGATGCTGGTCGCGACGGGCACCGACCTGGTGCTGTTCCCCGGCGGCGGTCGCCCGTCCACTTCGGTCGACTTCCGGAAGGGCACCCGGGGGTTCTTCGAGATCACCGCGGTCTCGCACCTCGGCCTCGCGATCCCCTACCTGGCCCGGCTGCGCGAACTCGGCCACCCCAGTTGCAAGGAAGACGCCAGGAAGCTCATCGCGCAATGCCGTGTCGTCCAGGACTTCAACACCGTCTCGTACTGGCGTGACGAAGTCGCCGCCGCCGCGTGGCGGGGGCACGAGGAGAAGATCACCGATCTCGTCGGCTACACCTGCGCGACCACCGCGGACTACCTGGAACGAGCGATCAAGAACCCGAAGCTCCTGGACTTCGAGCACCTGCGGGCGAACCTGCTCGAAGGCGATGGGCCGGACGCGATTCCCGTGTCGTTCAACGACATGATGGCGGCGACCTTCGCCCTGTCGGCGCTGGACTCGGTGCACCGGACCCTGGCGTGGCTGCACGAGCAGCCCATCGACTGGGCCCGGCTGATGGTGCTCGTCGTCGGTACCGCCGGACGTCCGAGTGCCGGCCTGACCTGGCAGACCAACAACATCTGCTCGCTGCTCCACGAAGCGTCCGACCGGGAGCTCGACCCCGCCCGGTTGATCATCGCGCCGTCGGCGCCGACCATCGATCTCGACGAGCTCGCCGACAGCGAGGCCGGCGCCCGGATCGAGGAGCTGTACCGCAGGTTCTGGTACAGCTCCCTGTCGTCGGTCGAGATGAGCCGTCTCATGTGGCCGGACTACCCGGCCTTCGAGAAGAGGATCGAGCAGGCGCCCGTGGTCGACGACGACACCGAGGTGGTCAACGCGATGCCGATTGTCCGGTCGGCGAACGACAAACGAGCCATCGTGACCCGGCTTCGCTACGTCATGGAGGACCCGGCCGCGCAGATCGCGACCGCGGGCATGCAGTTCGTGCTCGACCAGTTGAGCGCCAACGGAAATCGGCCCAAACTCGTCGAACTTCCCGGCTTCACCCACACCACCTACCCGGCCGGGCTGTGACGGACTGGACCCGCGCCCGGCACAGCCACCACCAGCGATACTACTGCGCTGTCACCGTGAAGCACAGGTGAAGGATCTTGCGTTGTTGACGTCGCCGAATCCGTTGTACTTCGGCCAACTGGGGAACATGCACAGCGGCCTGGTTCGGCCAGGAACGCCGGCATCATCCGTTGCCACGATGTTGTTCGCCGGATCAATGCCCTTCTCCACCCAGTTCTCGATGGTCGCCAACTGGTCCCACTCGGGATGGAAAGCTGACGAGAACCCGTGCTGGGCGCCGGGAACCTCGTAGTACCGAACAAACGAATCCACTCGCGCGGATCCCATCGCCGCCTGCACGCGCGAGTAGTAGTGCGCACTCGTCCTGGCCGCCAGCTCGGCGCCGCCCGTCCAGAGAAGGAGCTTTCCTCCGTTGTTCCGGAAAGGTGACAGATCGGTGATGTTGGAGAAGAGCGCCGAATGAGCTTCGATGCGCGAAGCCATTCCGCTTCCGCTCGTGATGTCCATCATCATGGTGTTGAAGTTGGGGTCCTTCGCGATCATGTGGCGAATGACGCCGTCGGCCAGGTACACGCCCATCTGCGGGGTCGGCGGGAAAGCAGGCGGCGTCGAGCCGTACACGCCGAGCTGGGTCAGCAGTTCCTTGTGGACGGCGTCGGGCACTCCTCCACCGTGGTCGGCGAGGTAGACCGGATGGCCGGGGATGCTCGACTCGCCCGTGCCGACCACGTAGGACAGGGACTCGGGGTCGTTGATCTTCTTCAGGGCGGCGAGCTGGACGTCGGACAGGCAAGCGTCGCCCGTGTCCGCTCCCTGCGGGCACCTCAGAGCGGCGGGGTCGAACCGGGCCTCGCAGGCCCGGGCGTTGCTGATCACGCCGTCCTTCGCGCGATCGAGCGCGTCACACGCTCCCAGCACGCCGGTGTAGAGGGTGTGGCGCTCCGCTTCGTTCAGCCAGGCTCCCGGTACGGCCACCGCCTGGGCGGCCTTGAGCGTGTCGAGCGCTACTCCGGTGACGTTCCAGCCCGGCGCGCCGGCGACCACGCCGTCCCAGTCGGCCGGCCAGCGCTGGGCGGCGGCCAGTGCCTCGCCGCCGCCCTTCGAGTAGCCGATGAAGTAGGACTTGCCAGGCGCACGACCGTAGTGGGAACGCAGCAATTTCATCGCGACGTCGCGGGTCTTCTTCAGCGCATCGCCCGCGTAGTTCTCGAGGGCCTCCTGGTTGGCGCCGAAAGCGGCGGGATGTTCCCCCGCCTTGTTCTGGTGTCCGGAGTCGCTCGAAAACACCGCGTAGCCCCGGCTGAGCGGAATCGGCTTCTTCTGGGATCCCCAGAGGTTCGACGCATTCGTCAGTGGCGGGATGGACCCGTTCAGACCGGCACCGCCGAGCATCGCGGCCTTGCCATTCCATTTTTCCGGGAGCGCCAACTGGAATTTGATGTTCGGCGCGTCCGGATCAACCGGTGCGATGTCCCCGGAGACCAGGCAATGGCTACCGTAAGCCTGGTTTCCGGACCCACCGGCGCTCACGGAGACCGCTGAGGAGACGGCGGCGCCACCGGTGGGCAGGCCGATGGCATCGGCCACGATCTTGATGCCGGCCAGATCGGAGCATTTCTTTCCTGTGGCCGCATTTGCTTCGCTGCCGGAGAGGGAGGAGCCGACCACTGGAATCGCGACCGCGACCATGAGCGTCGCGGTCAAAGCAAGGAGAAGCCTGTTGCGCTTGAAGGAAACGGGCATGCGTGCATCCTGTTCGGCCTTGATCAACGGGTGATCCACAGGGCAACGCCGCATCCACGGCGCCCCTGGGCGAGTCGAGCCTGGTGCGATCAGCCGCGATCTGCGGACGTGTCGCTGACATCCAACGTCTAGTTGGCAGTCTATGCCAGGTTGAGCGTGACCGTCAAGGCGGACAGGTCGTGCTGGTCAATGCCGGCTGTCAACCGCGGACGGCAGCGAGCATTTCTTCGTACAGGGCGAACGGGTCTGCCTTGCCGCCCTGGCGCACCCAGAGTTCCGACGCGGCGTCAACGCACGCGAACACCGTGGCGATGATGCCCACGGCGCGCGGATCGGGCGCCGGACCCGACTCGATGCCCATCCTGGCCTCGACGACGGGCACCAGTGCGGCCTGCCACTTCAGCCGCTTCTCGTAGTACCGCGACCGCAACGGCGGGTTGTCGAAGATCAGCGTGGTGATCTCCAGTACCTGTTCCGGGGTGTGGTTCGCCGAGGAGATGGCGGCGAACCCGGCGAGCAGCGCGTCCCACGGCGACACCTCGGCGGGCTGGGCCTCGACGGTGCTGACCAGCAGCCGCCCGAGGCCGTCCTGGTCACCGCAGACCAGGTCCTCCTTGGTGCCGAAGTAGCGGAAGAGCGAGCGCTGTGACACACCCGCCTGCTTGGCGATCTGGGCGACGGTCACGGCTTCGTAGCCGTGCTCGGAGAACAGCGCCAGTGCGGTGTCGACGATCTCCGCGACGACAGCCTGCCGCGACCGATCCCACAGCGTGGTCGGCTGGCGCGATGTGTCCATGACTCCCAATCGCAGTCGGCGGCAGCCTCGCCTGGCTCGCCCGGGTCAGGTACATGTTACGCGCCCGCGACCGTTCCACCCGGACACCGCGGCTCAGGTGGCGGACGCGACCATGCGTGCGGTGATCTTCGCGCCGACGGGTCAGCCGCAGAGGGCGATGTCCATGGTGTGGCGCATGTGGCCGATAGCCGGGCTGCCGGTCAGTGCGGTGATGTAGACGGTCGCCGCCCGGCCGGAATCGTTCTGCCCGCTGATGTTCGCGACGCCGCCCCCGGCCAGGTCACCGCCGTGGGTCCAGATGCCGCCGCCACACGACAGCGGCAGGCGAATCAGGCCGAGGCCGTATTCCACGTCCGGTCCCAGCCCCGGCGCCGGCACGGTGGTCTGCATCTGGGCCAGCACCCAGCTCGGCAGCAACCGGCCGCCGAGCAGTTCCTGCCAGAACCGGTTGAGATCCGACGGCGTCGACACCATCGCCCCGGACGCACCGGCCCAGGAAGGCTCGAACTCGGTGACGTCGATCAGCGGTCCGGCCGGATCGGCCTTGTCCACGGTGTAGTTGCGCGCGTGCGGGCCGCGGATCCGCCGCTCCCCCGCCGGCGGCCAGTACGTCTCGTGCAGGTGCGCGGGACGGACCACCAGTTCGGCCACGGCTGTCCCGATGTCTTTGTGCGTCAACCGTTCTACGATCATCCCGGCGAGAACGTAGCCGGTGTTCGAGTACTTCCAGCTCTGGCCGGGAGCGAAGTCCGGTTTGGTGGACAAGGCGATCCGGACCAGTTCCGCCGCTTCGACCGGCCGGTCCCGCTCGGCGGGGTCGATGAATCTGACGTAGTCCGGCAGCCCGCTGGTGTGCTGCAGCAGTTGGCGCACCGTGATGCCGCGGCCGTCGATCTCGCTTCCCTCACCGGTGCCCCGCACCACCCCGGGCAGGTAGTCTTCGACCGGCGCGTCGAGCCGGATCCGGTGCTGGGCGACCAACTGCAACACCGCGGCAGCGGTGAACGGCTTGGTGCCGCTGGCGATCCGGAAGCGGCCGTCACCACCGACCATCGCCCGATCCGTGCCCAGCTCGGCCGTACCGGACGTGATCGTGATCGACCTGCCACGCCGATCGCGGACCGCGGCCAGTGCCCCGGGAACCCGGTCGGCACCGGTGATCAGGTCGAGCTGGGCTCTGACGCCCGCGACATCGGTGATCGGGCCGCGCTCGGCGGCGGCCGGGACGGACAACGCTACGACCGACGCGGCCGCGACAACGGCCACCACAACGCGACGAACTGTCGAAGACTTCGAAGGCATTGATCAATCCTGCTGCCCTGCCCGCTGCGCGACCATGAAGCCAGCCCCAGAACCATCGGTAGGGCTGGCCCCCGCCCCAAGACGGCGATGTTGCGCTATCACGGAAATTATGACGAGTCCCTTGACGCAGCCTTCAAACCGCAGGAACCGGCATCGCAGCTGCGCTGACCGTGCCAGTCTTGACCCCATGCCGGACCCGTCTATCTTCACGATCATCGGCACGCTGGGCGGAGCAGCCCTGGGTGCGACAGCCGCGATGACCGCGCCATTGCTCCTGCATCGCCGTCAGGCACGCGAGCGCCTCGAACAGGAAGCGCGGCTCACCCAACGCCAGCGGGAGCAGGCGCAGCGCGAAGAGGAATGGCGCCGCCGCGAACTCCAACTGGAGATAGATCGCGACAACGATCGCAACCGTGAGGCCATGACCCGGCGCCTGATCAAGATGAGAGCCACGACCAGGGATTTCCAGGAGTTCCTGACCAGGACTTTCATGACGATCGCCGACGGCGGGGCGGTCGGCCTCGATGACTTCGAGAGCGGTCTCGACGGCGTGCACGCCGCGTTGAACTCGGCGTTCGACGAGGCGTTGCTCGACGGACTCTGGTTCGCCCATGCGAGAGAAGCCGGGTTCCTGATGCGCCCGGTGCCGGGCACGACGCCCCTGCACGGTGTGCTGGCCGCGATCGACAGCAAGGACAACGGGGTCAACGCCACCGATCTGGTCGGAAAGCTGATGGAGGCTTCCAGCCTGGTGCGGCAATGCGCGAAGGAGGGGCCGCCGATCCCGGACGAGCTGCGCACGGAAACCGAGCGAGCCCTGTTCGGGAGCGTCACCGCCCGTGAAGCACTGGTCGCCTACATCCAGGAACGACTCGACACCCACGGGCCGGAGACCCCGAAGGGCCCGGCGGGCACGACCACCTGAGGCACTGCGAGGCCCTCTGTTGCGCTGGTGCCTCACGGGGCGAGTTCCTGGGCCGCGTTCGGGAGACAAGTATAGCCGTCTCCCGAACAAATCTCAGAATGGTTCGTCAATAGAGAAGACCCCCTCCTCTCGGCTCATCCGAAGGGAAGGGGTCTTCGTGTACTCCAGAGGCGTTTAGAAACCGCCGTAGAACCACCAGCTGCCGTTGTTGCTGAGCGACCAGAAGCAAGGGTCGCTGTAGTTGAACAGAATCCTGGCGCTCTCGCACTCCCCTTCGGTTGCGAACGGGCCGTAGTAGTCGCCAGCCTCTTTCGCGCTTGCCGCACCACCCAGCGAGAGGGTCATCGCCGCGGCGACTCCCGTTCCGATCACCAGGTTCTTCAAAACACGCTTCAAGTCCACATACTCCTGATCGCTAAGCTGATACTTCGCCGAGGCGACGATATCTTAAACGGTGACGCCTAGAACCCGGGGACCTTCAAGTCTGGTTGAAACAGGCAGTACCGTACGGACCGTCACTCGACAAGAGTTGCGTTGGATGAGTTCCTGCCCGATTTGCTTCTTAGTTATCCTTCGCCTGCTAGCCGTTCGAGGAAGCTCGTGCCCCGAGCGATCCTGATACCGGCCGAGCCACCAGGAGTTCCCCGTCTACCGGCACTCACCGCCGGCGACCACGGTCACCGCGGGGCGATATCGGTGCAGTCGACCTTCTTGTCCGGCAGCCGGCCGGTGGTCAGGAACGTCACCGTCGCCTCGTCCACGCACGTGGAGCCCTGGTGGTAGACGTAGTGCCCGCCGTTGTCCGCGCCGACGAAAGCCGCTCGCTTGCCGAGGACCTGGTACAGCCCGAGGCCGTCCTCCCACGGTGTGGCGTTGTCCCTGCGGTTCTGCAATATCAGCATGTTGCGCGGTCCCTCGCCCGTCACGCGGACGGGCTCTTCGACCGGCTTCGGCCAGAACGCGCACGCCCAGATGTTGGCGGGCATCCCCGCGGTGAGCGGCCAGGCCGCGCGGTCCTCGGCGGTGCGGCGGGCGTACTGGTCGACGTCGCCGGACCACGGCGCGTCACCACAGGTCAGTGCCAGGAACATGGTGGCCTGGTTGTCGGCAGGCACGCCAGGGGTCGGCGGTGGCGCGGTGAACACCTGCTGCAGCACCTGGCCGTCCGCCTCGGTGAGCACACCGTCGGCCAGCCCGGCGGCGGCCTTCCAGAACTGCGCGAGCACCGGGAGGGTGTCGTCGTGCAGCAGAAGGCTGTAGGTGACGGTGCGCAGCATCGAACCCGTCAGTGCCAGCGCGGTGCCTGGAACGGGCGCGGGGGTGCGGTCGAGGCGGTCGGCGAGCGCGAGGTACTTCCGGGTCACCTCGTCGACGGTGCCGCCCAGTCCGAGCGTGGCGTGCTGCGCCGCGGCGACCCTGGCCGCGTCGGGGAAGCGTTCCGACATGGCCTTGCCCCAGTTGTCCGTCGCGTGGGCCCAGACCTTCGCGGGGTCGACGTTGCCCTCGAGGACCACCCGGTCGGCGCGCTCCGGGAACAGCGACGCGTAGACGGTGCCGAGGTACGTGCCGTAGGACTGACCCCAGTAGGAGATCTTCTCCTCACCGAGCGCCGTGCGGATGCGGTCCATGTCACGGGCGGTGTTGGCGGTGGTGAAGTACCGGAGCTTCTCGCCGGCGTTCGTCGCGCACCGTTCGGCGTCGGTGCGGGCGTGGTCGACGTTCGCGGTGATCGAGCCGTCCGCGGCCGGGTACGGGAAGAGGCCGGCGAGAGACGGGTCGTCGAGGCCGCAGCTCTGCGGGGTGCTGTGCGCGACCCCACGCGGGTCGAAGCCGATCAGGTCGTAGGCCGCCGATACCGACGGCGGCAGGGTCGGCGCCACGACCCCCGGAGTGTCCAGGCCGGGCAATGCCGGGCCGCCCGGATTCAGCAGCAGAACACCGCGGCGGTCGCGGGACTCCGCGGCCGGCAGCTTCGAGACCGCCACCTCGATCTTCTCGCCACCGGGGTTGCGGTAGTCGAGCGGAACCTCCACCGTTCCGCAGGTGAGCCGGGGGTCGCGACTGGCGCCCTCGGCCAACGCCGGGCACGTGCCCCAGGTGATGCCCGGCGTGGCGGCCGCCTCGGCGATGACCGGCGGTGCGTCCTCACTCTTCGCGTCTTCTTCCGTGGCGGCGTCACAGGCGCCCACCGCGGCGACGGTGAGCGCCATCGCGATCACCACCCTGATGAATCTGCGGGGGATACCGGTTCCCGCTGACCGTTGCCTTGTCTTCAACGCCCTTGCCCTCCAGTTTTCGGCGTGCCGCGACGCACTGATGCCGTCGCCAGCGAAAACCTAGGGAAGACCGCGGCGCCGCGGATCCCCTTGGCGTGGACACTGCTTGTAGTCCTCCCGAGGGACAGCGGCCTGCGGCCGAGTGGCCATCGCCGATTGACCGCTACCGAGACCCGCCGGAATCGATACGCAGGCTCGCCACGATGTTTTCGCAGGCTGCGCGTGTCTGGGCGACGGAGCCCGCCGGACCGTATTGACAGCCGACGAACACCTCCACGGTGCCCGCGGCCATGACGTACCAGTCCACATACACCCCAGCGTGCTGTTCGCTGTAGTAGATCACCGTCTTGCCGCCGAAACTCGCGTCAGCGTCGAAGTCGCTGTGGCCTGAGTCGCTGCCCGACAGCCTGCGGCTCGACAGCGAGTCCACCCAGCGCTGCCGCTCAGCCGATGCGTCGAAGGGGATCCGGGCCTGCTCGATCGTCACGAAGTTCCGAACCGCGCCGTCTCCAGGCGGCCGCAGTTCGACCCGTGGCGCCGTCGAGTTCTCACCGGCGGTCGCGATCCAGCCCTCCGGCGCGGTGTAGGTGAACGCTGTCTGCTCGGGAATGGCCGCTTCCAGCGCGGGCGGCCGGGCGTCCGGACGGGGAATCCACGCCCAAGCGGTGATCATCACGGCCGCGGCGACCGCCGCGCTCGTCATCATCAGCATGAGCCGGCGTCGGCGCATGAGCCCGCGGTGGCGCGTTCGGGCTCGAGTCAGCAAATCGACTGGCACGGTGACGGAGTCGGCCGCCTCCTGGAGGTCATCTCGTAGCCGTTGCATTTCCTCGCTGCCGGGTTCGTTTCCCGCAGGCTCGTCGTCAGCGTTGAACGTCGCTGTCATCTGGCATCGCCGTCCACGCCGAAGGCTGGGCTGACCAGTGCCTCACGGAGTTTCGCCACGGCTCGCATCCTGTTTCGCTGTGCCGTTCCCTTGTGGACACCCAGCAGTTCGGCGGCCTCGTCGAGGGAATGGCCGTCGAGGTCCACCAGGAGCACGACTACGGCCTCCTTCACCGTCAGTGACTGGAGCACGTGGGAAACCGCCTCCCACGATTCAAAGTGCGATAGGCCACCATCGTCCGATGCTTCCCCGGCCCGGTCCAAGGTGGTCGTTCGGCGTGCCGATCTCCACTGCCCCCGGGCGAGGTTCATTGCGGTGGCCAGCGCGTATCCGTAGGGATTCGGGTGCTCCACGAATCGTCCGCGGCGACCGGCGCGGCTCTTGAGCCGCACGTACACGTCCTGCACGAGGTCGTCAGCAAGGTGGCGACTCCCCACGAGAAGCGCCACCCGTGAGTACAGTCGATCGAGCACTTCCAGGAACACCTCGTCGAATCTGGCGTCGTGAACCACCGGTCCCCCTTCACGCGAGTGCTTCCGCCTGACGCGGCCTCACGCCCCCACCGCCCGCCTGCTCCATCCGGGTGACGCTCAGGATTTTCGCCGGCGCGCTCATACACAGCACACCCGCAAAGCATTACTCCATCGACCGTGCTCACACAACCAATACCAGGAGGCCTTCACAACACAGCAACAACACCAACAGCCTGAGCAGGGAGCACAGATTGCGCAAGATCGCGATAGCGATAGCCGTTGCGGCAACCGCAGGCGGATTGATCACCGGAAGTGGACCCGCGGCCGCGGACGACTTCACCGTACAAGCGTGCTACGACAACGCAAAGCCGTACAACAAACCAAGCGGACCTGCCAGTTTCCCCTACAACGGAACTTGGCTGACAGCAACCGCGAACTGCAATGACATCAATATTCGCCCCCATCAGACCACGACGGTTTACGTTTGCTTCGCACCGTCTTCGGGCGGGGTATCGTGCCAGACGAGACTCACTCACGTCTCGGCTGGTTCATGGGGTGTCGTGGCAACGAACGTCGCCAACGGCACAAGGTTCAGGTTCGAGTTTCTCTTTCCCACTGCGCAAAGCGGGGTCTACGCGGCTTGAGCCCCGGAGTCGGGTCAGCCTCCGCTCAGATCCACACCCCCACCGTGCTGCCGCGCTCCGGTATCGACCCGGCCACCGGTCATGGGAGTCGTGCCACGTCAGTGCCATCGAGCCGGTGAACGTGGTCCCGCGTGCTTCGCCGTACCCCGACCGGCGGCGAGACGGCGGGCCGTGAAATCCGGCAATTGGTGCAATTGCGCCATCGCGCTTCGTCGTTGACGTCTACAGTACGTCCAGCCGAGGGAGCACGATGAGGTTTGGGATACTGGGTCCGCTGGCGGTGTGGCGGGAGGACGAGCAGCAGCTCGATCTCGGTACGCCCAAGGCGCGGGTGCTGGTGGCGGTGTTGCTGTGCCGGGCGGGTCACCCTCCAGGAACAGCAGCCGGGCCAGGAGCTGGGCGGCCGAAGGGGTGTCCATGTGCGCCTGCGCCGCCCGCACGGTACGGGGCAGCAGCTCGCACGCGGGTGGGGCGTTCCCAGCGGTGAGGAGGTTCGCCATCCTGGCGGGCGCCAGAAGGTTCTCGATCGTCTCCGCGTCAAGGCGCAGCCGGCGGGCGAGTGTCTCCATCCGGTCGAGTTCTCGGCTGGCCCGTTCGATCTCGCCGGAGCGGCGATACAGCTCGGCCAGCCTGCCCAGGACCTCGATCTCCAGCACGGGCTGGCCGCGCTCCCAGGCCGCTCGTTCGGCGGTTTCGATGTCGTACCGGGCGCCGGTCAGGTCACCGGCGCGCATGCGTTCGGTGGCGAGCGCGAGCCGGGTCGAGACCTCGTCCTGTGAGCCGAGGTCGGTGGCGATCGCGATGCTGTGCTCGTAGGCGGCGATCGCCTCGTCGTGTTCGCCGCCGATGGCGTGGACCTGCGCCAAGCCGATCAGCGTCTTCGCCGTCCACCACCGATCGCCCGCCTCCTCGAACGCGTGCAACGCGGCCGTCATCGCGGTCGCGGAGCTTTCCCGGTCGCCCCGTTCGCGATACCGGATGGCTTCGATCATGCAGGTGCAGGCGATCGCCCAGCGGTCCGAGCCGCTGCGCACCCGGGCGATCTCCTGGTCGACCAGCTCGTCCAGCCCGAATATCGCCGCCGTCACCAGCACCGTCGTCAGCAGCATCGGATAACGCCGCAGTGCGCCCGCGTGCACGCAGTCGTCGATCAGCGCGCGCAGCCGCTCGGGGTCGGTGAGCGGCCCGCCCTCGCCTGCTGCCAGGTGGATCGCGGTGAACGCGGCCCGCGCGTCCGCGGGCAGCGCGTCGCCGAACCCGGCGACCTCGGCGACGTAGGCATCGGCCCGAGCGTCGTAGCGGAGCATGACCCAGTACCAGTACAGCGGGCCGAGAAGGCGGGCCGCCACCTTGGCATCGCCGGTGTCGATGGCCGTTCGCAGGGCGAACACCAGGTTGTCGTACTCGGCCTGGAACAGCCGCAGCGACTCCACCTGCTTGTCCGAGCGCAGCAGCGGCTCGTGTTCCTCGGCCAGGTCGGCGAAGTGCCGCGCGTGCCTGCGCAGGACGGCTTCGACTTCCCCCGCGAGGCGAAGCTTGTCCGCCGAATGGGCTCGGATGGTCTCCAGCATCCGGTAGCCGTCGCCTGCCTGCTCCACAATGGACTTGTCGGCCAGGGAGTCCAGCAGATAGACGACCTCGCCCGCGGCCACCGCCCTGGGATGCGTGGAAACGAGGGAAGACGCCCGCCGGGCACCGCTTCTCAAGATCGGCGACTGAACCTGAGTTCGCGCGATCCGGATGAGCTTTCGACGACAGGCGTCCCGCCGATGGCGGCCAGCACATCGTCGCGACGCAGCTCGCGCAGTTCGGCGGGCTCCGGGATCCGGCCGAGCCCGCGCAGCCGTCCCGACTGCGCCTTGCGCACGGCCTCGAACAGCTTGCGCGCGTCACGGGCGTTGCCGAAACCTGGTTCGGCGGAGAGCCGCCGGAAGTGCTCGGTGAGCTCGGGCGCGGCGGCTGAGTCGAGTTCGTAGTCGCCTGCCGTGACCATCCGGGCGATAATGCCGACCAGTTGGCCCGGGGTGTAGTCCTCGAACTCGACGGTCTTGGCGAACCGCGAGGAAAGGCCGGGGTTCGCGGCGAGGAACTGGCGCATCTCGTCGGTGTAGCCCGCGACGATCACCGCGATCTCCTCCCGGTGATCCTCCATCAGCTTCACCAGTGTGTCGATGGCTTCCTGGCCGAAGTCGCCGCCGCTGCCGGACTGCCGCGACAACGTGTAGGCCTCGTCGATGAACAGCACCCCGCCGAGCGATTGCTCGAACACCACCGCTGTTTTCTCGGCCGTGTGCCCGATGTACTGGCCGACCAGATCCCGGCGGGATACTTCGCGGAATTCGCCTCGTGGCAGCACGCCGAGCTCACGCAGCAGTTTGCCGTAGGAGCGGGCGACCGTGGTCTTCCCGGTGCCGGGGGCGCCCGCGAAGATCAGGTGGTGGCTCAGCGCGCCGGTGGCCAGCCCCGCCCGCGCCCGCCACCCGTTCACCTGGATCTCGTCGACGAGCGAGCGCACCTCGGCCTTGACCCCCGGCAGCCCGACCATGCCGTCCAGCTCGGTGAGCAGGGTGTCCAGCGGGCTGGCCCCGCCGACCGGCTCGCTGGGTTCGGTCACGACCCGCGCCGTCGCCGCGCCGTCGAGCCGGATCGCCGGTTCGGCGGTGTTGCTGATGTCGCACGCCTCGATCGAGCCGCCGCAGCCGGGGCCCACGTCGATGCCGACGCCGCGGGCGTCGCGCACCGAGGTGTGCTTCAGCACGGGTTCGCTGCGGTGGGCCACCACGATCGCGGCGTGCCCGGTACGGCTGATCCGGCAGTTCTGCACCGTGGGCCGCGCGTGCTGGTAGATGTAGAGGCCGCGCTGGCCGCAGCCGCTGATCGTGCACGAACGCAGCATCGGATCGGCGCCGAGGCCGATGATCACGCCGTCCGCGGCGACGTCTTCGATGGTGACGTTCTCCACGACGCCGGACGTACCTTCCAGGATCAGTCCCTGTTCCGCGCCGGTGATGGTCACGTCCTTGATCGCCAGCGGCCCCGGGCCACGGACCGCCACCCCTGGCCCCCGGCCGGCGTGCACGGTGCAGCCCGCCAGGGTCAGCTCGGCGTTCTCGGCCCGCACCGCCGCCGCGTTTCCGCCGCGCACGTTCACCCCGTGCACGGCGAGCGTGCCACCGCGGGCGAACAGCACCGGCACGTCGGCGCCGGTGCCGTCGAGCAGCACCTCGGCACCGTTCGCGGCGCGCAGGGTGAGGCAGCGCTCCGTCAGCTCGAGGGTCTCGGCGTAGGCCCCGGCCGCGATCGAGACACACGCGCCGTCGGGTGCGTCGAGCACCGCCTCGCCGACGGTGGGATAGGCACCGTGCGTCGCGGGGTCGACCAGCAGGGTGCGGCTTGCGGACATGGTCATCGGTGCGCCTCCTCGTCCGGCCGGGGCGGTTCCTGGGGCGAGGACATCATCGGGTCCCTCCGATCGGCAACGACGCGGCGACCGCAGGCGCGTGCTGGTTGTCCATCCGGTCGAGCCGCAGCCCGGGCACCGCCATCCGCAGCAACCGGTCGGCGGCGGCGTCCACGGCGGCGTCGGTGGTGGCCGCGACCCGCAGCACGCCCGTGTGCTCGGGCACGGTGATCGCGACGGTGCAGGCCACCCCGGGAACAGCGGCGAGCAACCGGTGCAGCACGTCAATCCGCGCGGTCAGCGAGCGGGCGCCGAGACCGGAGAGCCGCAGGCCCACCTGGGTCACCGCCCCGGCCCGCCAGTACCACCGCTCCTCCCTGATCGCGTTCCTGCCCGGCCCCGCGTGGCTGAGCCCGGCCAGCGTGGCGAGCAGCTCCGGCTCGGTCAGCGTCGCCGCCGCCATGCCGGCGTCGCGAAGCTTGCGGTGCAGCTTGCGCACCGTGTTGCCGAGGACCACGAGCAGCTCGCCATCCTCGGCGAAGTTCGGGTCGCGCAGCATCCGGACAGCCAGCCACGCTCTGGTCTCCTCGGCGGGCTGAGGGCCGCGATGCAGCACGAGCTGCGCCCGGACGGCGGGCAGGGTGGTGCCGGTGTCACCGGTGTCGGCCAGCAGCGCGCGGGACAGCGCGAACCTGGCGAACGCGGCCGGGGCCGTGTCGACGGGACGGAGCACGGCGAGCAGTTCCTCGGCGCGGCTGATCACCCCGGTGGGTATCCCGGCGAGTTCGACCGTGCGTACCCCGGCGCCTGGCGCCAAGCCGCTCAGCAGGGCCGTCGCATCGTGGGGCAGGTCCTTGGCACGGCGCCGCGCCAGCAGCCGGGCCCTGGACATCAGCTCGTCGGAGAGCCAGCGGCCACGGACCCGCACGGCGGTCCAGGTCAGCAACGCCGCGGCGGTCAGCAGCAGGCCGGTGCGCACGGGCCATGGACTGCCGATCGCGAGAAACACGAGTACCAGCGCGAGTTGCCAGCAGACGATGCGCAGCACCGGCAGCTCCAGCGGCCTCCGGCGGGCCGGCGGGGGCGGTGGCTCGATCCGGTTCACCGGCACGGTGCTGGCTGCTGCGGCTCTCGCGGGCGTCGGCGCGGGGCTGGGCCGGGGCGCGCTCGTCGTCGGAGTGGCCGGGCGTGGCCGGGGCGCGGCGACCCGTGCGCCGGCCACGGTCGCGACGGGTGGTGCCTTGGGCTCGGCGCGCTCCGCGGTGGCGCGCAGCGCGCCGGCCCACGGCCGCTGCTCGGCCGTCATCGCAGACACCTCATGCCACCCACGATCCCGGCCCGTACATGAGGTTTTGATGACGGCGACCGTTCTCGGTAACCGGGACTTGAGCGACATCGGGCCGGACGGAATGCCGTTTTCGGAAAGCGATGGTCATGCTCTCGGGCGGCGGGCCCTTCTCGGCTGTTCTTGCTCCACCGGCTCCGGCTTCAGCGGCGTGGCCGCGCCGGGCTTGCCGACCTGCCACACCTCGTGGTCGAGCGTTTCCCCGGACGCGGGATTGGCCGTGCCCGACATGGCGACCGGCCGGTAGCCGCTGCCCGCCGGGTCGGCCAGCGCCGAACGCCCGCGCAGCCGCGGCGGCACTCCCGGCGTCGCCGGCGGGGTCCGGGTGCGTCGCTCGCCGTCTTCCAAGGAACGGGCCGGGCGAGTCCGGCCGGAGCGGCCGGCCATCCCCGCCATCATCGGCGGCATCATCATCATGGGCGGCATCATCCGGCCCTGCCCCCGTGCCGGTCCCGGTTCGGTCGCGCCCGGCGACGCGGGCGGCTGCGGCGCCTCGGGCGTGGTGCGGGAGGTGGTGAGCGGTACCGGATCGGCGACCCGCTCGATCCGCTGCGGCACATCGGATCCGGCCGTACCCGGTACCGGCCCGCCTGCCGCGCTCGCGTCGAACCCGCCGCCCGCCAGGGAACTGCCCGGCGGGCGCGAGCCGTCCAGCGGTGAACCGTTCCGACCGCCGCCGGTCGTGCCGCTGGCCGGGCGGCGGGCGCCGGCCTTCGGGCTGCCCGGTGGCACGGCGATGAGTCCGGGGATCGACACGGTGCCCGGCGGCAGCGTCGCACCACCCAGGCCCGGCCCGGCGCCGGATACCGGAGCCGGCGCCCCGGTGAGCCGCGGGGCCAGACCGTCCGGCTCGGCGGAGCAGCAATCCGCCGTCGGCCGACCGGCAGGCGCTTCGGCGCCGGCCGCGCCGAGTACCGCCTCGGCGGCCGCGAGGAAGTAGCGGTCGAGCTCGCCGAGATGGGCGGCCGTCTCGTGGTTGCCGTCCTCGGCAGGCTGATCCACCGCGCCGGTGAGCCTTGTCCTGGTCAGCAGCAACTGCCTGGCCAGTTCGTCCAGCGCCAGCCACGGCTGGTGCCGGGTCACCCTGGAAAGCGCCTCGTCGATGGCGGCCGTGCGCAGGTTCACCTGGCGGGCGAACTCGGTGCCGGTCGAGTCGTTCCAGCTCGGTTCCAGGTGGTCCAGTTCACGCCGCAGCGAGTCGGCGAGCTCCCCCAGTTCCGCCGCGACGGTGCGCCACATCCGGCTGGCCTGTTCGACCCGGACCAGGTGCGTGTGGGCCTCCACGTCGACGAGCGCGAACTGGACCATCGAAGGCAGGCGGGCGTAGTCCATCGCTCAGTCCCGCTCGGCGAGCTCGATGACGGCGCCGAGCACCGCTCGCGCACCCGCCTGGTCGCTGGCCTCGTAGTCGGCGGCGGCCACCGCGGCCGCGGCCTTCAGCGTCGCGATGTCGTCCCTGGTTTCGGCGAGGAAGTGGCCGAGCGACAGCGTCGCGGCCAGGTCGGCGGCGGTGAACCCCGCGCACGCGGACATCCCGGCCGGACAGGGGGTGGCCGCTGGTGGAACCGCGACGTCGGCCACCGCATCGGGCCAGGCGATCCGCTCGGCGAACTCGCGCATCGCCTCCGGGTCGCCGTGCATCTCCTGGCGTGTCTCATTCATGGCTACTCCCCTCGTCCTTCGCCAGCCAGCCGAGCTGGACCAGTCGCGCGGCGTGCCGCCTGCCGACCAGCCACGCCCGGCCCGGCGGCAGCGGTTCCGGTTTCAACCCGCCCAGCAGCGGGCCCTCCTCCTTGTCCCCGGACATCAGCAGGCCGGGCGAACCGACATCGCGCAGCCGGGAGATGAACGGTTCGAACAACGCCCTGCTCGCGCCTCCGGTGCGGCGGGCCAGCACCACGTGCATGCCGATGTCACGACCTTGCGGCAGGAAGTCCAGCAGCGGCAGGAACGGATTGTCCATCTGGCTGACCACGAGGTCGTAATCGTCGATCAGGAGGTACAGTTCCGGCCCCTGCCACCAGCTGCGGTCGCGCAGCTGGTCCGGGGTGACGTCCGGCCCGGGCAGCCGCGCCGCCATCTCCCCGGCCAGCTGCCGCATCAGCCGGGTGGTCGACTCCCGGTCGCTGCCGTAGCCGATGAGGTGTTCCGAGGTGACGTCGCCGAGCAGGCCGCGCCGGTGGTCGACGATGATCACCCTGGCCTGCCTCGGTTCGTAGCTGTCCGTGATGGCCCTGGCCAGGGTCCGCAGGAACGTGGTCTTGCCGGACTCGGTGTCACCGAACAACACCACGTGCGCATCGGCGCCGAAATCCAGCCGGGCCGCGCCGAAGTCGTCCTCCGCGATACCGACGGCCAGCCGGTGCGTGGCGGCGTCGTGGGCACGGGACAGCTTCGCGTAGGGCAGCTGTCCCGGCAGCAGCCGCACGGCGGGCGCGGGCGAGCCCGGCCAGGCCGCGGCCACGGTGTCCACCAGATCGCGCACCCCGTCGGCGAGTCCGGCCGGGTCCTCGACGCCGTCGATCCTGGGCAGCGCGACCAGCAGCTGGTGCTTGCTCATCGTCACGCCACGACCCGGCGCGCCCTCGGGCACCTTGATCGCCGAGGCCCGGTCCACCATGCTGTCCACCGGGTCGCCGATACGCAGTTCCAGCTTGCTGCCGAACAGGTCCCTGATGTTCATCCGCAGGTCGAACATGCGGGCCGCGGACACCACCACGTGCACGCCGTAGGAAAGGCCGCGCGCGGCGATGTCGGCCACCACCGCCTCCAGGTCGTCGAACTCGCTGCGCAGGGTCGCCCAGCCGTCGATGACGAGGAACACGTCGCCCCACGGATCTCCGTCCGGACCGCCGCCTTCACGCACCAGCCGGCGGTAGGCGGGCATCCCGTCGATCTCGCGCTCGGCGAAAACCCGTTCCCGCTGCGCGATCAGCGTGCGCACCTCGGCGATCGTGCGCCGCACTGCGCCCACGTTCTGCCTGCCCGCGACGACGCCGACGTGCGGCAGGCCGCGGATCGAGCCCAGTGCGCCGCCGCCGAAGTCGAGGCAGTAGAACTGCGCCTCACGCGGCGTGTGGGTGAGCGCGAGGCTGGTGACGATCGAGCGCAGCGTGGTGCTCTTGCCGGACTGCGGCCCGCCGAGCACCAGCACGTGCCCCGCCGAACCGGACAGGTTCAGCACCAGCGGGTCGCGCCGCTGGTCCAGCGGCCGGTCCAGAATCCCGACGACGGCCCGCAACGCACCGGCCAGCCGCTCGTGCGCGCAGCCGAAGCCCCGCTCTTCGTGTGCGACGAGATTCGGCAGCAACGCGTCCAGCGTGGGTGAGGAGTCCAGCGGCGGCAGCCACACCTGGTGGGCGGGCGTCCCCCGGCCGCGCATCCGCTCGACGATGATGTCCAGCAGGCTCTCCCCCACCGCCTCCTCGTCCGGCGCGGGCTCGGTCTCCGCGGGGTCGAGCGCGGGTGCCAGGTACCGCGTCGAGTACTCCAGCAGCTCCATCTCGCCGTCGTCCCCGGAGTCCATCGGGCCCGCCTCCCGCGCATGATGCGTGCCGGAGACGTACGCCGAGCGGAACCGCACCATGGACTTGTCGTCCGTCTTGAGGAAACCGTGGCCCGGCGCGCGAGGAAGCTTGAACGCGTCACCGACGCCGAGCACCGTCTTGCTCTCCAGATCCGAAAACGTGCGCAGCCCGATTCGATACGACAAGTGGGTTTCCAGTCCCCGCAGCCTGCCTTCCTCGAGCCGCTGGCTCGCGAGCAGCAGGTGCACGCCGAGCGCACGGCCGACCCGGCCGATCTGCACGAACATGTCGATGAAGTCGGGCTTGGCCGAGAGCAGCTCGCTGAACTCGTCGCAGATCACCAGCAGCGTCGGCACTTCCGGCAGCGGGGCGCCGGTGGCGCGGGCGCGCTCGTACTCGCGCAGTGAGGTGAAATTGCCCGCCGCCCGCAGCAGTTCCTGCCTGCGCAGCAGCTCACCGGTGATCGCGTCGGTCATCCGGTCCACCAGGTGCAGCTCGTCGGCGAGGTTGGTGATCACCGCGCTGGTGTGCGGCAGCTTGTCCAGGGTGGCGAACGTGGCGCCGCCCTTGAAGTCGACGAGCGCGAAGTTCAGCGAGTTCGGCGGGTGGGACACCGCCAGCGCCAGCACGATCGTGCGCAGCAACTCGCTCTTGCCGGAACCGGTGGCGCCGATGAGCAGACCGTGCGGCCCCATCCCGTCCTGCGCCGACTCCTTGAGGTCCAGCTCCACCGGCGTGCCGTCGGTGCGAAGGCCGAACCGGACCCGCAGCCGGTCCCGCGTCGGCCGCCGCACCCAGGTCTCGCCCGGGTCGAAGGTGCGCGGGTCGCCGATCTCCAGCAGTTCGGCCAGATCGAGGTCGGCGCTCAGCGGTTGCTCGCCGCGCCCGCCCGCACTGGCCCGCAGCGGCGCGAGCTGCCGGGCGACGCCCTCGGCGGCGGGAACGTCCAGCGCATCCGCCCACCCGAGTTCGACCGTACCGTCCAGGGTCTGGCTGGCCAGCGTGCCATCCTGGCCCACGTGCAGCACGATGGTCGCCGGGTCGAGCGCGCGCGGCGGCGCACCACGCAGATCGATGACCGTGACACCCTCCAGTCCGCCCTCGGCCATCAGCGTGTCCGAGCCGGCGGTCGACCCGCCGTCCAGCACCACGACCACGTGCGGCATGGCCGTCCGGCTGTCCACCGAGAGGTCGAACCGGGGACGCTCGCCGAGCAGGTCGTCGATCATCGCCTCGATCGACACGATCGAGCCGGCCACCAGCCGCAGTGGTCCCACGGCGTCGGCCCGCTCGGGGTGCAGTGCGTGCGGCAGCCACTTGAGCCACTCCCAGTCCGCCTGCGCGACCGCCGAGGGGCAGGCCGCGATCCGCAGGTCGTCCGGTGACTGCAGCGAGGCGAGCTGGGTGAGCACCGCGCGCACCAGCGCGGTCGAGCGGGACCGGTCGCCGCGGACGTAGATCCGGCTGAACCCGTTGACGGCCATGGCGAGCGGCAGCCCGGGAATGGCGGTGTAGGTGGTGAGGAACCGGCGCAACGCGAGTGCGGACAACGGCTCCAGCTGTTCCAGCGGCTTGGCCTCCGGCGGCACGAGGGTCATCGCTGGCCGCTGCTGCCCGGTGCCGATGCGGGCGACCCCGAAGTCGGCGTCCACCGGGCGGCGCTCCCACAGCCGGTAGCTCGCGACGAGGGAGAGCAGCGCGGCCGGTTCCGGGTGCAGGTAGACCATGGCGTCGCGTTGCTTGTGGATGGAGCGGGTCAGCCGCAGCCGCTGCTGACCGAGGTGGCGGAGGTAGCCACGCCGTTCCTGGCCCATTTCCCGTTTGCTGGGCCCGGAGGAGTTGAGCAACGCGACGCCGAGCATGCCCAGCATGCCGACGCCGAACAGGGCCATCACGACCAGCCGCAGCACCCCGGCGTCGGCACCGAAACTGCCGGAGAACATCAGCATCATCGCGGCCATCATGGCGATCATCGGGATCACCATGAGCACCTGCGTCCACTGCCGTCCGGCCGGCTGCGGGATCTCCGGCGGCGCGTCGAGGATGAGCTCACCGGAAGGTTGTTCCGGGGCGGGCCGGCGGACCGGCCTGCGCACCACGACCGTCGGCATCGCGCTCCCCCTTCGTACCCGGACTCCGACGATTCTCACGCCGGTTCGCGCCGATGCGGGGTCGTTGGCAGGAACGTGCCGCGCGCCCGGCGGGCGGGCCCGCCCGAACTAGCGTCGAAAGTGCCCTGTCACTGCTGAAAACCAAGGGCGGGGAAGACGGCGTGAGCCGCAAACGGGAAAGGAGGCTCCGATGACCGGTAGCGGTTTGATGGACGCCAACACGGACACGCTCGCGAGAGTAGTCCAGATGGCCACGATGGTCGTCCAGGAAATCGAAGGTCACCGCGGCAAGCTCGAGGGTGAAGTGAACAGCGTCATCCCCGCGCAGTGGAACATGAACCAGTCCCAGGCGCTGCTCGTGGCGCACAAGAAATGGGACATGGCCATTCGGAACCTGTGTCAGAAACTGGAGAAGCTGGGTGGCGACACCCAGTTCGCCATGAATGACTACATCGGCGCCGACGAGCAGGGTGTCCAATGCTTCAACGGCGCCCAGGGTGACGGCGGTGCGAGCTCCGGTGGCGGCGGTTTCGGCTTCGGCGGCGGCTTCGGCGGCGGCTTCGAGGGTGGAGGCGGCTTCGGCGGCGGTGGCGGCTTCGGCGGCGCACTCGGGGGTGACCTGGGTGGCGGTCTCGGCGACATCGGCGGCGACATCGGCGGCGGTGATTCCGGCGGCGGCAATTCCGGCGGCGATTCCGACAGCGGTGACGGAGACGGTGGCGGCGGTCATTCCGGCGGCGGTGGTTCCAGCGGCGGTGATTCCGGCTCCACCTACGCGTTCGCCGGGGTGCTCCGGGCACTGTGACCTTTCGCTCCAGCTGAGCAACACATCATGGAAGGAGATGACCCGTGCGCAAACTCGCGATGTTCGGTGCGCTGGACGGACTTTCGGCGAGCATGAACGGCTGTGTCAATGGCGTTCAGCAGTCGATCGATTCCTGGGGCAATGCCTCGGGAATGACCCAGGCCGACTGGACCGACCAGGCCGGCGGGCAGTTCGCCGAGATCAGCAGGGCCTGCCAGCAGGTGATGGTCGCGGGACAGGAACTGATGCAGGCCATGAACCAGGGTGTGCAGTCCTGCAACTCGGAGAACATGGCCGCGGTACAGCGTTCCTGCGGAAGGCTGGGCTCCGGCGCGTGACCGGACCCGGCTGAAGGTGTCCCGGTGCGCTTGCGCGCCGGGACACTTTGCCTCGTGCCGTTGCTTTCGCCCCTGGCAGGAACAGGTCAGCGGCGGTCGCGCGAACACCGAGTCCAGGACAGTGAGGACATCCCGGCGATCTGGCGTTAGTCGTATGAGAGGCCTGCGATGCCCGAACCTGGTGCGGCACAGTCCACGGAATCGCCCGCGTCCGCGGAGAACTCCGGCGAAGCCTCGGCGCCCGCGGCTCCGTCCACGGGGTCCTCATCGGCGGCGCCTGCCGATTCCGCGGGGCAAGCGAAGCCGGAAGGAACATCGGATTCCGGTGGTTCGTCGCAGGAAGCGCCTCAGCCGGACGGTGCTCCGGCGGACAAGGCCACTGAACCCGTACCGGACGGCGGAACCGGCAACGAGGACAAGCAGGCAACGGCCGACCGCGACGGTTCCGCACAGGAGCCCGGCCAACCGGGCTCCACATCGGACGATCCGAACGCATCCCCGTCGGCGCCAGGTGGTGACGAGCAAGAACGGGCGAGCCCGGCCACGCCTGCCGGCGAGGGTGAGCAGAACGAGTTCCGCCGAGCTGTCTACGAACAGGAACCGCCCACCGGCCCGGCCGACCCGATGTACCGGGTGGCCGACGACGTGGACAAAGCCGGCGAGAAAATGGCGACCACCGCCGAAGACGGCGCCCGAGCGTGGGCCGCTACCGAGGCGGACTGGGCAGGCGCGCCCGCCGAGGACGCACGACAGCGTGCGACCGAACTGGCCGAGGACGGCAAGGCGACAGGTCAGCTGGCGAAGTCGGTGGCGGATGCCGCCAGGAAGAGCGCGGACCACGCCGACCAGGCCAGGCTTGCCGACGAGCAGGCGCTCATGGACGGGGAAGGCGACTGGAACCTCGCTCGCGCCTTGCTGGCCGACGGGGAAAGGCAGGTCGCCGAGACACAACTCGCCGCGACGACCGCGGACGCCACCCGGCAGAACCACGCCACCGCCGAGGCGGGAATCCGGCAAGTCTGGGATGAGGTGTTCGGCAAGGGCGGTGAGCTGATCGACGCCGCCGGTGACGCCGTCAAGGATGCCGGTGACCAGGCGGACGAGGCGATCGGCGACGCCGGTGAGGCCTTGGCCGACGGGGTCAGCGGCGCGATCGAGTCCGCGGGCGAGTTGCTGGGCGGCCCGGTCGGCAGGGCGGCGGGAGAAGGGGTCGGTGACGCCATCGGCAGCGACCTGGAGACGGCCGGGGAGCTGGCTGGGGAGGCCGTGGACGGCCTCGCCGGCACGGTCGGCACCGGCCTGGAGACGCTCGGCGGGGTCTCCGACGCGATCAGCGACGGCATCCGCGAGGGCGACCCTTGGAGCATCCCGGGCGAAGTGGGTGCCGAGTACGGGGAAGGTGTCGGCGAGACCGTCGAACACTTGCTGGAGACACGCGACGACATGGCTGACGCCGTCGTCGACGGTGCGGCGGAGGGTGCTGAGGACCTGGGCGAGACCGCGGTCGAAGTCGCGGAGGCAGCCGGCGTGCTCGACGACGCGACGGAGGCACTGCGCGACGCGGGCGACGGTGCTGTGGACTCCGCCTCGTACCTCGGTGAACGCACCGACGACCTCATCGATGGTGCTGGAGCCGGTGTCGGCAACGCACTCCAAGCGCTGGGATTCGCGACGGCGGGGCAAACCGTCACCGGCTTGGCCGATGCGGCCGGCGACGTCGCCGCCGAGGGGGCGTTGGCGCACGGCGCGGGGGTGCGAAACAGCGTCTACGACGCCGCCCAGGGCCTGGATGGTCAAGACCGGGCTCGGACCGTCTACATCTCCCACGAACGCTACCCGGCATCCGCGGAGCACATCGACGAAGCCCAGCGTGGAACCATCTGGCGTGGTGACGTCCCCCGGGAGATCCGACCGGGGATGGACAGTGTTTTCAAGGTCGATCGTGAGGGTGCCGCCGGCCGTCGTGCGGCCGCTCTGGGCTCGCTTCCGTCGAGCTCGGAATACGATCGGGACGAGTATCCGCCCGCGGTCGCGGATACGACCGGCGAGAAAAGCGTGAAAAACCTGCCTTTCTCCGACAACCGGGGCGCGGGATCATCGATGGGCAACCAGATCAACGGGCGAGATGGCTCCATTCAACGCCAGCTCGAAGGGACCGGACTACCGTTCTTCGGTGACGGCCGCGTCGACGACGGCGACCGGATCGAATTGAGGACTTTCCGATGAGCACAGCGTTGACGAGACTGGTGGAGCAGGCCAAGGGGCCGCTCGGGCCGCCGATCGAGGCGGACTTCGGCGTCGGCTTGCCGGGTGAGCTCGGCGTGTTGTTGTCGAAGCTGAACGGGTTCGCGCTGTTCAATTACGGTGTCCAGACGTTCCACGCCGGCCCCTCCGGGCTCGGCCCGGAACTCGGCGCCTGGAACGCCGCGGACACCTGGAAGGACGCCTACGGCGACCTGGCCGGCGGGCTGCTGTGCTTCGCGCAGGATCTGTTCGGCATCCAGTTCGCCATCGACGATGGCCGGCGGGTCGTCGCCTTCGATCCGGAAACGGGCGAGCGCGAGAGCGTCGGTCCGGATCTCGACAGCTGGGCCGGCTGGTTGCTGGAGCAGCCGGCCGTGCACGGCGCGCGGTCGTTCGCCACGCTTTGGCAGGACACGCACGGCGCGCTCGGGCATGACGAACGACTGCTGCCGGTCAAGCCGTTCGTGCTCGGCGGCGAGTACGAGGTGGGCAACCTCGTCGTTCGCAACGCGGTGACCGCGATGCGGATCCGCGGTCCACTCGCCCGGCAGCTTCGCGACCTGCCCGACGGCACACCGATTTCGGTCATCACCACCTGATCCGCGCTGCGACATTCCCGTGTGGCGGAGAAGTCCGCGGAGGGTGGCGGGTCTGCGTCAGGGCCGGCGACGTCGTCTTCGGCGGCACCTACCGGGGGCGAGGACAAGGCGGCGGCTGAGGGGAAGCCGGGTTCCGAGGATTCCTCGCGGACCGTGTCCCCATTGGACGGCGATACGGCGGCACAGGCCGCCGAGCCGGTGCAGGATGGCGCAGCCGGCGACGACGATCCAGCAACGGGCGGCGCTGAGGCTTCCGGGCCGGCGGCTGACCGAACGGACTCCGCCACGGCCGCCCTGGACGCACCACGACCGCGGAGGCGACCCGGCGGAACCACACCGCCGCCCAGACGGGAATTCAGCAAGCCTGGCAAGGGATAGCCGATGACGGCTCGCGCCGCGTGCCGCCCGGCGAACCGGCTGGATCGGCCCAGAACGGCGCGGCGACCGGTACCGTCCACCAGCCGGCGCAAGCCTTGCAGAACGCCCAGAGCGCACTCGCCCAGGCCGGCCAGAACGACCCCGTCGCGAGTCTCCCCGCGCCACCGTCCGATGAGGACCTGCTGCGCGACTACCAGGTCGAGGACGACTGGCTTCCGCCGGTCGAGTTCAACGGCCAGCCGTACACGTGGAGTGAACTCGTCACGGCCCTCAACAGCGGCGCTCCGTGGGGCCAGCAGCGGGTCCAAGGAGAGGCCGCCGATGCGGCCGCGCGGATCTTTCCCGACCCGGACGGCCCCGACGACCCCCAGGGAGGACGTCCTGACGTCGGGGGCAATCATCGTGATGCCTTCCGCCACGCCTATTGGAACGCGCTGAGACCAGGGAGTTCGGCGGCCGAGGTCGGCGTCGGGCACGAGCGGCACCCGGACAGACCTGACCGGGATCCGGCACGGGAAGCGCGGGCGGAAGCGATGGATCTGTACAACAACCAGATCGGCAGGCAGATCGCCGCGAGCTTGGGACCCGACGCCCCGGCCGAGGACGTGCACAGAGCCATCGAGCGAGCGGTGCTCGAAGGGAAACTGGTCGTCTTCAACGAGGACTACAGCCTGCTCGTGCCCAGTGGAGGCCCCGAAGACTTCCCGCCGCCCAGGTAGCGCCGGCAGCAGCCCCGCCGCAGGAAACGGGACCAGCGATTCCGGCGGCACGGCAACGCGGTTCCGCGGAACGACCCCGGCAGCTCTGGCAACCGGCAGCGATGGTCACCGCTCGGTCGGCTGGTTGCCCGCCACGATGTCGCCGATGTTCCGCAGGCCCGGATTGGGCACCTCTCCCCTGATGTACCGGTCGTGGGAGCCGGTATCCGAGTAGTCGGCTTCCTGCGGTGGTCCCGGGTCGGTGCGGAAGAATTCGCTTCCGAAGCCCGAGGCGGTGGGATCGGTTCCGTGCGGTGCCAAACCCAAGGGGGCCGATCCGAGGTCGGCGACGAGGTCGTTGTCGGCCTCTGTGGCCCACACCCGGCCCGGAGGGAGGTTGAGCTCCGACGCGTGGTCCACGCCGAGCCCAGGACTGCTGACCGAGATGAAGTCGTCCACCGGCAGATCCCGGTAGTCGCGTGCCGTGGTCCCGGCGACGGTACTGCCGTAGCTGTGCCCGATGAGCGTGTTGTGCGAGGGTGCACCCTCGTGGCTGTCGCGGAGTCCCTGTTGGAAGCCGGCCAGCTCGTCCTTGGCGTCCTCGGCGTACGAGCCCGATGCCGCGTCCGAAAACCAGTCCGGTGCGTCGTAGTCGAACCACGCGATGCTCGAGACCGACTCCCCGGAAGCCCGGGCCTCCTCGGCGATGGCGTCGGCGGTTTTGAGCACCCCCTCGAAATTGTCCAGATCTGTCATCATGCCGGGGACGAAGGTCGCGACGTTGTCGGCTCTGTCCGGATCTCCGTTCGCCACGATGAACCTCCCGTCGTCATCCCCGTCTACACCGAGGAGGTAGTACCGCTCCCCATCGGGCGAAACGCCTCCCAGGCGCTCCTGGAGTTCATTGAGTGCGTCGATCTTGCCGTCGAGATCGAGGATCTCGTCGCTCAACTCGCCGTACTCCGGATCGTTTCGCGGACCCCGGCCCACTTGCTCGCGTTCGGCCACGAGCCCATCGCGTTCGGCCACGAGTGCGTCGCGTTCCAGGCCGAGCACGATGCGGTTGGCCGTGTCGCGGGCGACCGCCGGTACACCGTCCTGGTTGCCGACGAGTTCCGGTTGTTCCCTGGCGAGTTCGTTCCAGTGCTCCTCGATCTGCTCCCGGGTCGCGCCTTCGGGCGGTTGAGGCAGTTGAGCGGGACCTTGCCCGACCTCGAGGCTTCGGATGCCGGCCGCCGTGATCTCGTCCTCTCGGTTGACGTCGCGCACCGTGGCGGCCTCGATCTGCCCCCTGGCGACGTTCCGGTCTGCGTCGGGAAGGAGATGGGAGAGCTGATAGGGCATGTCGTTCGAACTGACGACCGCCTCCCTGCGTTGAATGCCGTCATCGACGTGAGCGGCCGCCGCGTTCGTGTAATCGGCCAGCGCCGTGGCCTCCTTGTCGAGGGTGTCGGCCTCGGTGGTCACCGAGTCGGCGCGGTTCCGCGTCGCCTCGCCCGCGGAGTCGTTCCATGCCTGTCCGATGGCGGTTGTGGCCTGCTCACCCTGGTCGCGAGCCGTGGTGGCCGTCCCGCTGATGTTGCGCACCTCGTCGCCGACCGTGCGCAACCGCTCCGGCGGGGTCACCTCCTGGACCTTTCCCTGCACCGCCTGTGCCAGCTCGCTCTTTTCGCCGTCCGCATCGGACGTACCGGATTGCTCCCGGGCCTGACCCCGGTCTGACGACGATGCCGCGTCGTGCGCTCCGTCTTCGACCGCGTCCTGGGGCGCAGCAGGCTCGCCGGAACCGTCGGCAGGGGCGGCCTCGGTGGCCGTCGCGGACGAGCCTTCGCCCGTGGGCGTGGTTTTCTCAGGCTGGGCAACGGGTTCTTCCGCCTTGGGCGCGGCCGGCCCGGCGGGCGCCGAAGGCGCCGTGGCCGTGCCGCCGCCGGCGCCGCCCGAGTCCTCTGCCATCTGCGGAACTCCTCGATCGACACAGTGGAAGGAAGCCCAGCTTCGCGTGCCGAGAACGGCCGTGACGGCGGCTGACCTGTTCCGGCCAGCGCACGCCCGGGACCCGGGTGGCCGGAACAGGCCAGCCGCCGCCTCACCACCCATACCGGCGCAACACTGGGCTCGGCGCTGATCACCAAGGCTCCGGGCGGGTCGATCGAGAAGTTCAGGGAGTCCCAGATGGCCGAATCACCGGGAAACGGTCCGACCGCGCCCGCCGACGGCGCAAGCAGTGGTTCCCCTGCCGCACCAGCGGATTCCGATGCGGGCGCCTCGGCTACGACGGGCCCGGCTCCCTCGGACAGCCAACCGGCAGCGGCCCAGCCCGCGGACGCGGAGACCAAGGACCCGGCGGCCGGGGATCCCACGGCGAAGGAACAGGGGCCTACGGACCCCGCGGCCAAGGACACCGGAACCACCGAGCCGAACGAGGACCCGGCGCGGGCACAGGACGGTGGCCGCACCGATGGGCGGGACGGGGCCGCCGGGAACGACGATCCCGCCAGGACAGCCGACCCGGGTCAGCAGCCGCCGGACGAGCCGGGGTCTGCGGGTGCTCAGCCCGCGGCACCGGAGGGCAAGACCCCGGACGGCGACGAACTCACCCAGCGAGTGCTCACCGGGGAGCCGCTGCCCGAGACCGATACCGGAGTGCTCCGTACCGCCGCCGATGGGCTGCGCACGTCAGGGACCCGCGGACAGGAAGCCGCCGACGAGGCGCTGAGCGTGGCTCACGGAACCGGGCAGGACTGGCGTGGCCGACCGGGCGAGCAGTTCGGCGAGCAGACGACCGAGGAGGCCGAACGGACCAGGGCGACCGGCGAGGACATGATCAAGCTCGGCGACGGACTCTCCCGCGGTGCCGACACCGTGGACGCGCTCACGCGGGAACGGCTGGCCGACATCGACGACAGCCGTCCGATCTTCGACATGAGCCGGACGATGCCCCGTGGAGAAGGCACCTTCGTCGAGGAGCGCGTGGTGGGCGACCTCGTCCAGCGCGGCAAGACGGCGACCGAGCAGGCCACGCAACAGGTGCGTGGAGCCTTCGAGGGCTGGCAGGTCAGTCCGGTCCAGTACGAGCGGGGTCCCGTGGAGACCGGGCACCGGCTCGAAATCGACACCGGGAGCAAGAAGCTCGGCAGGAACCCCGAGAAGCCGTTCGGCGCGAACAAGACCGAGGACCAGATCGAGCGCAGCAAGCTGAGCGACCCGTCGCTGGTGCGGAACTACGACGCGGTACGCGACGCGTCGTTCCAGGTCGACTCCGGACTGCGCAACCTCGAAATCGCGGGCGACGACGTGCCGGTACGGCTCACCGCCGACGTCACGGGATGGCGCAGCGACTCGTCGCCGCTCGGGGGGTCCCTGTACACCGAATTCCTGGACACGCCCACCCCGAAGGGGGGCCGGTTCGATGGAAGAGCGGCCTGGGGCGCGGGCGGGTCGGCAGACGTGCGCGCCGACGTCGGCGACACCTCGGTCCGGGCCAGGCTCGAAGCGCTGGCCGGCGCCGAGGGCGAGGCCAAGCTCGACGTCGGCTCGCAGTTCTTCGGTGCCGGGGCCGGCGGCTTCGCCGGGGCCAAGGTGAGTGCGGCCGGGTTCGGCGAGGTCGGCGGATTCGGCGCGGGCGGCAAGGCCGAGGCCCGGGCCGGCATCGGTCTCGACGCGGGCGTGACCTTCGGCCAGAAGGACGGGCACTGGGTGATCGGCGGCAAGATCGGCGCCGCACTCGGCATCGGCGGGAAGCTGGAGGGGCAGATCGTCATCGACCCGGCCAAGGCTGGACAGACCTTGCAGGACATCGGGTCGGCCATCGTCGAGGGTTTCCGGGATCCAGGCCCTTCGATTCCCCACACCACCTACTTCTAGCGGAGATCCACGGTGCCGGCGAACATGTCTTTTCCCATCGAGTTCACGATGCCACCCGGCTGGCGGGCCCCGCGGCCGCAGGAGGCCGAGTCATCCGCGGGCACGGTGGTCGCCGTGCGACCCGAGCGGGCCGCGACCATCACGTCGGCAGGCGAGTTCCGTCCGGACGGCGCGGGCCTGCCCGAGATCGCCGACGAGGCCGTCGCCGCGCTGATCGAGCCCGGCGCGCGCGTCGACGTGCTGAGCCGGACGGAGGTCGGCGCGCCCGACTCGCCGGGGCTCGCGCAGATCCTGCTTCTCGGCGGCGCCGAGGCGGGCACCCAGGAGGTCGTGCAATGCCAGGCGTTCCTCGCGATGCTCGATGTCGGCGGCGGCAGCGTGCGCGCGGTGCTGCGGTTCGTGCTGACCACGACCAGGCAGCAGGCCGGGGCCTTGGTGGGTGACTTCCAGCAGTTCCTCGCCACCGTCCACCTGACGGCCGGGAGCGTGGAGCAGGACGAGCAGCCGGCCGCCGGGCCGCAGGCCCCCCGGCACACCCGGTCGGGCTCGCCCGGCGAGAAAACCCCGATGGCGAACGGAAAGTCCAGGGAGGACCCATGGTGAAGCCGATGATCGACCCGGCCGCGCGGAAGGCGGACTACGAACGCCTGCGCGACGACCTGCTCGAAATCAGGGAAAAGATCGCCGGCATCGAGGCGTCCGCCGACTCGCCCGACGGCCTCGTCAGCGCCACGGTGGCCGGCCGCGGCGAACTGAGCGAGCTGTACCTCGATCCCAGGATCTACCGGACGCACGACTCGAAGGCGCTCGCCGCCTCCATTGTGGACACGATCAAGGACGCGGTCGCGCAGTCGCAGGAGCGGCTGTTCGAGATCACCCGCCAGTACCTGCCGCCCGCTGCGAAGCTCGAAGACACCGATGTGCACACCGGCCCCTTCCTGCACCAGCTCGACCGGAAGATCAAGGGAGAGTTCTGATGGCGGACTACGACATGGACCCGGATGCCGTGAGCCGCGGCATCAACCAGCTGCGCGCTGTCGGCGAGGACTTCGGCGGCGCGTGGGAGACGCACAAGCAGGCCATCCAGGCCGGGCAGGCAGGCATCGGTGGTGACACCCTCGCCCAGGCGTTCCTGGAGAAATATCTTCCGCTCGCCGAAAAACTGACGGCGAAGGCCGACGGCATCCCCGCCGCATACGGCAGGTTGTGCGACGACGCGATGGGCTGCGTGGCGGACTACCGCGCGGCGGACGCCCAGGGAACCGGCGCGGTCAACCGCCTGACCGGTACCGACGGCCGGGAAGCGCCGGCCTAGCGTCATGACCGGTAGCAGGCTGGCGGCGGCGGCCGTGGTCGCCGCCGCCCTGGTCGTCCATCCCGGCGTGGCGACGGCGGCACCGCCGCCGGGTGCTTGTGGCGACCCTGCCCCGGCGAGCCCCACTGTCACCGAGGTGCCCTGGGCACAGCGGACGCTGGACACGAAGACCGTGCACGAGCACGGCACCGGCGCCGGCGTGGTGGTCGCCGTGATCGACTCCGGGGTGGACACCGACCATCCGCAGCTGCGGCAGCCCGGAAAGGTCCAGCCCGGTCAGGATTTCTTCCTCGTCGGCGATCTCCCCGGCAGCTTCGACTGTGTCTCACACGGCACCGGGATCGCCGGCATCATCGCGGCGGCACCCACCCCCGGCATCGGGTTCACCGGTCTGGCGCCGGACGCCACGATCCTGCCGGTCCGGATCAGCGAGAGCGACACGACCGACGGCGCCACCCAGTCCATCGACCCCGTGGTGCTCGCCAGGGGCATCTGGTACGCGGTCGACCAGGGTGCCGACGTCATCAATCTTTCCGTCGCGGGTGGACTCGACAACGGCTACGTACGCGACGCGATCCGGCACGCGGTGGAAAAGGACGTGGTCGTGGTCGCTGCCGCGGGCAACGCCCAGGAGGGCGCCGCGCCCGGCCCGGCGAGCTATCCCGCCGGCTACGACGGCGTGCTCGGGGTCGGTGCGGTGGACATGACCGGGACCCGCCTGCCGAGTTCGCAGATCGGGCCGCAAGTGGATCTCGTGGCCCCGGGGGCGGGGGTGCTCAGCGCCGCGCGGGCGGGCGGGCACCAGTACCGGGACGGCACCAGCTTCGCGGCGCCGTTCGTGTCGGCGACCGCGGCACTGGTGCGCGCGGCCGGGCCGGAGCTGTCCGCCCCGGAAGTCGTGCAGCGGATCCTCGCCACCACGAGCCCGGCGCCGGGCGGCCGGGACAGCGCCGCCTACGGGGCCGGGCTGGTCAACCCGTACCGGGCGCTGACCGACACCCTCGTGACAGCCGGCCCGGCCGCCGTGCCCGCCGTGCGGCGTCCCGTGCCCGATCCCGCAGAGGTGCGCCTCGCCGAATGGTGGGACGACAGCACCTCGACGGCATGGACCATCGCGATCCTCACCGGCGCGCTGGCCGCCCTCGGCGCGACGACAGCCCTCGTGCTGACCCGGGGGCGCCGCAGTGGCTGGCGATCCCGGCGCGCTGTCCTTCCACCCGCCGAGCCCCCGCGCGATGACCTGCCGGACGAGATGTTCGTGGTGCCGCCACCACCGGCGGAACGCTGACCCACCGGTTCAGGGTGCCAGCACCGCGGCCGGGTCGAGGCCGCTACCCAGCGGCACCCTGTCGACGAGGCCGGCGGGCAGCCGGATGGGTTCCGCGTCGCCGTAGCCGAGGATGTTCAGCACCTCGCGGCTCGCCAGCGGATACGCCCGGCCCTGGTCGGTGACCAGTACGAGGGTGCCGGCGTGCGCCCCCGCGCTCGGCATCACCTCGACCAGCATCGCCCGGCCCGGCTCGACATGGACGCGGTCGGCCATCGGCATCCCGTGCGCACCCCGGCGCGGCGTGGCCGTCGTCGCGGTGCCGGGCACCGGGGAATCGACGTGCAGCACCGGAACCGCCGCGGCGGACTCGTAGGTCGCGCAGAGCGTGCCCCCACCGGCGAACCGGGGCCGCACCGCGGGCGCCGCACCTGGGCCGGCCGGCGCAGGGGGCGCCTTGGGAGCCGCGGCGGCCGCGGCCGGGCCGAGCGGAACATCCACCGGCTGGCCGCCGTCGTAAGCTCGCCCGGTTTCCGGATCAGCGCGCTGGATGTCGTATTGCAGCGGGGAAATCGGCCGGAGCCGGTCCGCCTCGGCCAGGTAGTGTTCCCGCCCGCCGGAGGTTTGCACGACGAGCAACTGGCCCACCCGCAGGCTGGCCACGCTCGGCACGGCCGTGGACGGCGAGCCGGCGCCGGCCGGGCGGATGGGCTCGATCGGCGCGCCCGCGGGCAGGATGTCCACCAGCGGCATCCCGGCCCGAGTCCTCGGCTCGGCGCTCAACGCGAGCCCCGCCGACACGATGTCCGGCTGCTGGACGCGGTGCCGGTAGCCATTGGCGATCAAGTAGGTCTCCCCGCTGGCAGGCACCTCGGCGAGCACCGCCGCGCCGGCCACCGGCCTGCCGCCGGGCGCGCCGGTGCCCACCAGTAGCAGCGATTCGTCCACAGTGGACCCGCTCGGGTCGGGTACCGGCCGCGAGCAGAGACTCCAGCCACCGGTGAGCAGCTTGTCCGGGGCAGGCAGCTCGTCCGGCGCGTCCGGAATCCCGATCCACGGCCCGCGCGGGACACCCGCCAGCGAATCACTGGACACCGAGACCGTCTCGGCATGCTCGCCGAGTGCGAGCAGCGCCGAGGCGTAGTTCGTCACCGGGTGCAGCACGCCGCCGAGGTAGACATAACGCGCCCCGGATTCCTGCGCCACGATCACCGAGGGCTTTTCCCGCCACGACGTGTTCCCGCCCGGGTTGACCAGCCCGTACACCCAGAACCCCACCAGGGCCAGCACACCGATGACGATACTGCCCACCGCGGCGCCGCCGGGACGGCGGAACGGCGGTTGTTCCGGGTCCGGCTCACGCGTCACCAGTGCCGAGATCACCCGCTGAGCCAGGAACTGGTGCGCCTGCAGCAGGTCGCGTTTGGACGCCATCGCCTCAGCCCCCCAGCCCGCGCACGAACCCGTACAGGCCCAGTACCGCGCACAGCACCGGCATGCACGCCAGCACGATCCCGATTTCCAGCAACTCGGCGAACCTGCCGAAGAACGGGCTCGGCAACCGCTTGCTGTGACCGAGGCCGGTCAGGATCGCCAGACCGGCCACGGCGAGCAGGACGGGAGTGGTCACCGCGAGCAGACCGCCCGATCCGGCCATCACCGGGCCGATGGCCAGCGCACCCGCGCTCGTCACGCCCGCGAGCAGCAACGGAGCCCGGTGCCGCAGGGCCGGGTAGAGCCGGGCACGCAGGCAGAAGCCCACCGACAGCACACAGAGCAGCACGACGACCGAGGTGCTCGCCTGCCTGGCCATCACGAACTGGCCCAGCACGGCGACCATGGCCGTACCGCCGATCGCGCCGGTGAGCAGCTGGTCGGCTCGCAGCACCGCGGCGTACACCGCGTGCCGCGGCGGCTGCGGATCGTCCCGCACGAGGTCGGCGGTGCTGCGCGGGAGCACCGGCATCGGCACCCGGCCCAGCCGGGTGGCCAGCGGGCCGAGCAGCGGCGAGAACAGCAGCACCACCACGGCCGCGACCGCGGCGCCGTCCACTCCGTCCAAGGCGTCCAGGCTGGCCAGCCAGGCCGCGAGCCCACCCAGCAGGCCCGCGGTGACGCCCCCGATGAACAGTTCGGCGCGTTCGACCACGCCGGCGTACCCCAGCGCGGAGGCCACCACCAGCGCCGAGCACGCGGTGAGCAGGTGCGGCGCGCCGAACCCCGCGACCTGCGGGCCACCGCCGAGCAGCAGCCCGCCGCCGGCGAAAGCGAACGGCAACCCCAGCGCGGCGACGACCGCACCGGCGCCCGCGTCGCCCAGCGCGCGGGCCAGCGCGGTCCCGGCGACGAGCAGGGCCGCGCAGCAGCAGAAGGCGACCCACGCCGCCGTCGCCCATGGCGGCCCGGCCCTGACCACCGCCAGCAACGCGAGGGCGGCCGCGAACGCTCCGGTGAGCAGGCCCGCGGCACGGGTGTGCACCGGCCCCCACAGCCGGCCGGCCCGCCCGGCGCCCTGCGCGATGGTGTCGGCGAGGTCGTCGTACTCCAGCTCGGGCCAGTGCAGGCGGCGGGACACCAGGTGCAGTACCTCGCCGTCGCGGATGCCGCAGGTGCCGAGGGACGTGGCGAGGTCGAGTGCGGTGCCGTCGGTCTTGCGCAGCAGCCAGCCACCGTCGGTCACCCCGTCGTCGGCGAGGTTTTCCCCGGCGCGGCGCAGGAGGCCTGGCAGGACCTCGGCCACCGAGGCGCGCTCCGGCAGCGCCACGTCGATCCGCCGGGCCGGTGCGTCGATGGTCACTCTGACGAGGTTCGTCGTCATCCGCGTCGTCCTCCGGGCCTTTGTGGATTGGGCGGCAGCATCCTGCCGCCACCGTGGGAATTCTCGTTCCCACGATGGAATGCCGACGGTCGGAGTGAGCGAGAACGGCAGCTACCGGACACTGGTTTCACCGGGCGGTTCGTCCGCTCCGGTGAGACCGCGGATGGTGCTCGTGCCCTCGGCGTTCGCGGCCAGGTAATCGTCGACGCAGCACTGCATGTCGTCACATGTGGTGCGGTATGAGTCGGACAGGCCATCGGCGCGAGACATCAGACGTTCGGCGATCGGCAGGTACCGCGAAAGGAACGCTTGTGTCATCACGTCGTCGCCAAGTCCGGACGCACCGGCGGCGAGCGCCTCCCGACGGCTTTGCCACGCCGAGCCGAACGTCTCGCCCACGGCCCGAAACCGGTTGATGCCGTGGCTGACTCCGTCGGGATCCATGTCGTACCGGGTCATGTCGCCTCCTCAGCTCAAGCAGTGGTGTGCCGGACCGTTGTTCCGCTCTCGGTCACTTTCCGTGGGGGCGTGGTGCGGAGTTCCGGCGGGATGACGACATCGAGGAGAACCAACTCGAACGGTTGTACTCGCTGAATTCGCTCCAGCATCTTCGTCGGCAGCAACAGCCACGGCTGCTGCTCACCACAGCAGGACTTGAGCCTGTCGAGCGCGGAGTACGCCATGAGCGCCATACGACTGTCGTTCGTGCGACGCAGTTCGACAACCGCGTCGGCGGGATCCTGCACATGAGCTTCGCACGGCAGGTAGACCACCGGCGGAAACTCGGTGTCGTTCATTTTCTGACTCTCCTCACGTGTAAGCGTCAGTTCCGGATCGATGCTTCCCTACTCGTTGCCTGTCAGCCATTTTGCGCCGCCCCAGAGCGCCTCTCCGGCGGAAACGATGTCAGTCCACCCGTTTTCGGCGGCGCGCCCTACGTCGAAGCCGTTCTCGAAGAAAGAATCCACCATTCCCGACGTGAATGCCCCCGCCACTGTCCCGGCAAGAGCCCCGACACCGGCGCCGACCGCCGTGCCGACAATGGGTACGGGGATAAAACTTCCGACCGCGGCACCGACGGCCGCCCCAGTCGCGACCGAGGTGCCAAGTCCGACCCCGTTGGAGACGATGGCCTGCGGAGCCGACTCGCCGCCGTTGTAGTAATCGTTGACAGCGCCAGCGACAGCGAAAGGCGCACCTACCACCCCGCCCACTTTCAACCCGTGCGAAAGAGATTTCCCGATCTCCGCCCGGCTCTGGTGTTCGGCGGCCGCATCCAGGAGCGCCGCGGCCTCGGCTTTTGTCGCTTGGCTCCATTTGTCATAGCGGCCATCGAACATCCAGTCCACGATGTTGGCGCGAGCATCCAGTAAGTCGCCTCTGGCCATCAGGTCTGGTGCCGCCATCTTGGAGAGGTCGGCCCTCACCCCATTGACCGTGTCGGCGCCGGCCGCTGCCGCGGTGGACGAACCCGTGATCAGGCCGGACACATCCACGGTGTCCGCGGGCGGAGCTTCCCACTGGTCCCAGGCAGGATCGTTCCTGATCTGCTCCGCTGTCAGGTTGGCGATCCGTTCGCGTTCGGCCGCAGCCATGTCCTGAGTACGCTGATCCACGACTTCGCTTTCCCCGGCACCGAGAAGCGGGCGGAGGAGATCGACCGATCCCGCATCCTGATCGCTCTTTTCGATCTCTCGCAAGGCCGCGTCGATCTGCTCTTGACTGCGGCCGACTTGTTGCCCCAGCGCGTCAGCGGAATCGCCGACGCCTTTCGTCTCATCGAGCGTTCGGCCGGTCCTGTCGCGCGCTGGGTCCTGGTTCGGGTCCAGCCAGGAGTCGACTACATCGCGGCTGCCGCGGTCGCCCTCGGAATGCGCTACCTCAGAATCGCGCTTCGTACCCTGCAGCTGCTCGATCAGGGGCTGCAGAGACCCCGCCGTGGAATCGTTCCGCTGATCTTCTGGCGCGACGGGTCCGATGAAGTCGTCGTCGCCAGGGCGTGGGCGCGTGTCCTCGTTGTTCACCTCCTTCATGTCCGCGCCGGGCGTGGTCCCCGGAACATCCTCTTCGCTCCCATCGGCGGGCGCGGCCTGTCCAGGCTGCTCCGCGCCCCCAGGCCCGCGTTCTTGGGCGTCGTCGCCAGCGGGATCACCAGGCGGATCCTGGTTCGCTGTCGTGTCCCCGCTGGCACCGGCGGCGTCGGAAGGTGGCGTCGGTTCCGACGTGGATTCCGGTGCCGGTGCCTCATCCGCGGAGTCTTCGGCGGGCTTGCCCGGCGCCGAACTGCTCTCCGGCGCCGCGGCCGACGTATCCCCCGACGATTTCTCCGGTGCCGGGGCTTCAGGTGTGGGCGGCGCGCCCGATGAGCCGCCGTCGGTGCCCTCGCCGGAAGGTGTCGTCATCTCGTACCCCCGAGACCGAAGATGCGTTGCAGTCGCACCTCAGTCTCCGCCGACCCCCTGTAGTGCTGAGCGGTTTGTCAGGTTCCGGCCACCCACAAACCGGATCGGAAATCGTGCATCAATCCTCCAGCCTTCCTCGCGTGCTGAACGTGAGCAAGTGGCCACGGGTTGGCGTTGGGCAGTTATGCTGTCACTGCTATCTGGGGGGGTGGCGTGGTGTCACGGGGGTACGCGTCAACATCGAAGCGCTGAAAGCCGCCAATTCTGCGCCGACGTTCCCGTTCGGAGTGACAGCCCGGGTGATGATGTTGCGGTTCGCCTCGTCAGTGTTGATGGCGAGGAACCGCCCGTCGGGGCTCAGTCTCAGCGTGTGTGCGTGCGAGCCGACGACGGTTTGCCGAACCACCACCGGCCGTCGCGGATCACACGTTGCCGACCTCGGTCACCCCGCGGGTGCGCAGCACATAAGCCCTGGTGCCGTCCGGAGAGACGCTGATCCGTACGGCGGGCCGACCACGGAGTTCTCCACGCGGGTTCTCCCGCGACGATCCCGTCCTCGTCCGGGTGCGGCTGCCTCGGCACCCCGACCTGCAGGGGGCAGACCGAGGACGGTCAGCGCGTCCGTGTCGCCTCTCACCTCCCGATCGCCCGGCTTGAGTTTGCCGTCCATGAACGCCGACGCGGCCATGTCCGCGTCGCTGAGCATCAGCAACCGGGAACCGTCGAAGTCGGTCGGCAACTGGTTCGGCGGCGAGTCGGCTGCACATTCGCCGCGGGTTCCGCTCGCCGCGACCTCCGAGCCACCGACCGCTGTCGCGGACGGAGCGTCCGTGTCCACCAATAATACGGAGATGCCCACGGCAGCACCTGCGGCAGCGGCCATCTTCCGGCCGCGTGAGGTCCTCATCGATCGATCCTCCACATAGGCCCGACAACACAGTGCCGTAACGCTATGGAGCGCTACCGTCCACTCGGACGGAAGCGCGGTGCTCTCGCCCACCGTCACCAAGCGGGTCATCGACACCTTCGCCGACAAGCATTCCCCAGACACCCGCGCCGCCAAGGAACGCCTGGCCGCTCTCACCGAGCGCGAACGAGAGGTCGCCCGGACGGTGGCCCGGGGGCTGGCCAACGCGGAGATCGCCAGGGAACTCGGCATGACCGAAACCACGGTCAAGGCCCGCATCAGCCGGTCACTCACCAAACTCGGACTGACCAACCGGGTACAAATCGCGCTACTCGTCCGCGACGCCGGCTAGTCGGGCACCGGGCGAGCGGGGAACGTTCACCGGCTCGATCGTGATGCTCGAGGCCTTCGGCGGGCACCCGTAGAGCTACGTTCTTCAAGGTCGGACTTTTCGCGTAGCGAGGGCACCTGATTGATCTCAGGCTCTGGCAACTGCGCGACACGGGCACATTCCGCCCAGCACTGTCCCTTCACCTGCCGCCTTGAATCGACCGGGGTCGGACTTACACGGCGGCAGCATGGTGCTCAGCGGCCTCTCCCTCGGTCGGCCATCCCTCCCATCGGCTTCGGTCACGTCCGGCCACCACTTCGTCGCCGACGCCCGCGTGCGCTCCAGCAGTGGGCTCGCTCACCCGCGAGGCCCTGTTCGCGTCTTGGTGACAGCACCGTGACAGAGACGGTTTCTAACTTTCGAGGTCCATTCGAAAGTCAAGGGAGAACAATGAAGAAGTCCCTGTTCGCGCTGGCCGTGCTGCCCGCCGCCGGCGCACTGGCCGCTCTGGGCGCGGGCACCGCCTCCGCCACCACCACGACCACCACCAGCGCGGCGTCCTCGATCCAGGCGATGGCGAACTGCGATCCCATCTGGAGGCTCGCCGACCGGGCCGGGGGCAACTGCCACGACATCGCGTTCCGGGTGGGTGTCCGGTGCAAGTCGACCAGCGGTGACTGGCTGACCTTCTTCAGCGACTGGCACCAGCCGGGCAACCCCGGGACGGCCTTCTGCCCGGGCGGCTGGGAGTCCGTGAGCGCTGCCTACGACCTCCCCGAATAGTCTCGAGAACGGCCTTCCCGGTGATCACCGCCGGGAAGGCCGCCCCACCCCGACCTGCTCGACCAGCGCTCCATCCGAGTGCGCGGCGAGGCGGTCGATGCTCTTCTCGACGCAGGTCTCATCCTTGGCATACCACCGCAGCAACCCGTTCGGGATTTCCTCCGCCCAGGCGAGGACCTCATCACCCCAGCGCTGGCACTCCTCGGTGGCGACCTCGCGCCAGCAGCAGCCGGAGGTCCGGCCGGGAAAGGGACGAGGTGGCGGAGCCCAGGTGTCTGTGCCGCCCGGCTCGGGCGGATGCGCGTCCCCGCGCTGACCGGCGTCGCCGGGTGCGCAACCCGTTCCGCGAAGCGGGGTTGCGGGCCCGGGCGCGCGGTCGGCTGCGGCTGCGCGCAGCCGCCGAGCGGAGGCACGTCCGGATCTGCACAGCGGAGCTGGACATCGGCGGAGACCCACCCGGGAGTCGAACCCGGTGATCACCACGGCTTTGCAGGCCGCGTCACGACCGTCGTGAAGTGGGCCGAACAGGCACTGGCGCGAACGCCAGGCCGGGGTCGCGCGCCGTGGTGTCGATCCACGTCGGCAGGGCTTATGAGGCCCCGCTGGCTGCCGAACCGCGCGCGGTGCCGCCACGGGATGCCCCGTGGTGGAATTGGGGTGGCCGACCGGACTCGCACCGGCTTCACCCGGGGTCACAACCCGGGGCCTCGTCTACTTCGGCGTCGGCCACAGTCGTCCCACCAGGAGTCGAACCTGGTGCCTCCCGATCAACAGTCGGGTGCGCAGCCTGTTGCGCCTCGAGGGAATGAACGTGGTGGTGCCCCCGGCAGGAGTCGAACCTGCATGCCCGCCAGCGCGGGCGCGCGGGTTTGAGCCGCGTGCGTCTGCCTGTTCCGCCACAGGGGCTTGCGCTGCCCGCCGAGGATTCGAACCTCGCTTTCCGCGATCAGAGCGCGGTGTCGTGCCATCTGGACCAACGGGCATCGGGGGTGCAGCTGGCTCCCGGTCCAGGGATCGAACCTGGGCTCACGGATCCAAAGTCCGGCGTGCTGCCAGCTACACCAACCGGGAATGTGCGTGCCCCACCAGGATTCGAACCTGGACTGGCCGCGTTCTGAACGCGGTGCCTCTTCCGGTGGGCTACAGGGGCGTCGTCCGCGCCCGGGCGAGCCGGACGGGGCGGTGGAGCCGCACCTGGGAGTCGAACCCAGTGCCTCCCGTTTACGAGACGGGCGCTCGGCCGGGTGAGCTTGTGCGGCGAGTCGTATCGCGTGGGGCCCCGGGGAATCGAACCCCCGACTGGACTGGTCCTCGGCCAGATGCCTCTGCCGTTGGGCTAGTACACGGCGCTTGCGCCGCGGTGGTCGTCGAGATATGCGTGGTGGCTCCCCAGGGACTCGAGCCTGACCACCGGGACTTCACTCCGGTGCTCTGCCTGCTGAGCCAAAGAACCGTGCGGGAAAGTCGTCATCGGAGCTGGAGCACCACGCCCGAAGGCGAGCCCTCCACCCCGAGCGGGCCACCCTCGGGACCCGGTGACGAGCCGGGACCCCTCGCGTAGCGCGTACGGGATTCGAACCCGTGTCTCCCGGGCGAGAACCGGGAATCCGTGCCAACTGGACCAACGCGCCATTCGACCGATGTCCAGCGGCCAAGCCGCTTGGATGGGCCGTGGTCGGATGCCCGCGAGTCGAACGCGGTGACTCCTGATCCCAAATCAGGTGGGGTCGCCAGTGCCCCTCGCATCCGGTGCGATCGGCACGTGCCGACCTTGAGCGCTCACGACGGGACTCGAACCCGCGATCCCCGCATGGACAGTGCGGTGCCCTCGCCGCTGGGCCACGTGAGCATTGGGACTCCGGCGATTCGCGCGCCGGCCAGTACCCCTGCCAGGACTCGAACCTGGGGCCTTCGCATTCGTAGTGCGACGCTCTGTCCTGCTGAGCTACAGGGGTGAGGCGGACCGTTGGCGCCGAAGCCGATGCCCGGTGGTCCGCGAGGTAGCGCGTACGGGATTCGAACCCGCGCCGCCCGGGGTGAAAACCCGGTGTCCTTCCCATAGACGAACGCGCCATGCGAGCGGCCGGAGGGCATCGAACCCTCTGCTTCGGTTTGGAAGACCGACGTGTCCGCCGAGTTCACCACGACCGCACGATCGCGCCGGGCCTGCCTCGGCCGCCGACGCTGGTGCCCCCAGCAGGACTCGAACCTGCGCCCATCGGCTTAGAAGGCCGCTGCTCTCTCTCCGCTGAGCTACGGGGGCTGGGGTGGTGAAGGAGGGAGTCGAACCCCCTGTGTCACGAGGACGCCCGGTTTACGGCCGGGTGGGGCTCCGACAGCCCATCTTCACCGGTGGGCCCGGCCGCGCTGCGGCGGCCGGGCCCGGTGCTCGCCCTGGCCACCGGTGCGGCGACGGGGACGAGCCTGGGGAAATGTCTTGCTCCGCTGTGTAGATGTCAATGAACTGCACCGGCCCAACGTGAATGGGCGGCGCGACGCACCGGCGGAGGGAGTCGAACCCCCGGCAGACGGTTTTGGAGACCGCCGCGCTACCGCTAGCTCGCCGATAGAAATTAATCGTTTCGGGTACTCTAAATAGAGAAAGCCGCCCGGATCGGTTTCCCGATGGGCGGCTCCCTCGACATGACGAGATCTACGTCATGGTGGGGAGCCCGCGTCGCCCAGAAGGCTCTCTTCTTGCCAAGACAAGGGCTTCTGGTGGTCATCGTTCGACGTACACGCGAAAGCGATCGCAGCGGCCGGATACTGGCGTCGCGTCCCTCGCTCCCGCATGGTCGTCATGGCTGCTCCTTCGTTCGCTGTGTGTATTCATCATCGCCCATGAGTCCGCCCCGGTCAATCGTATTTAGCGGAAAGTCGAGCACCTGGTTGTCCGGCACGATCTGGCCTCCCAATTCCGGAAGACGGGGCAGTCATGCCCACCGGTCGGCGTAGCCCCCAGAACGCCGCCAGCGGGAACAGCGCGCGCAGCGGGTCAGCAGCGCCGGGTCGTCGCCGGGCAAGAGAGCGGCGCAGGCGTCCGCGAGCGCGTGCCGCGGGTCGGTGGTGGCGACACGGTAGGCCATGATGGCCGATCTGCGCTGGCCCGGGGGAACACCTATGTGTACCCCGCGGCCTCCGGGGGAACCATATTCGTTCACTGCTGAGAGGTTCGGCAAAGCACGGTCGAATAGATCGTTATACACGGCGGTGGATGTGTGCGCGTGGCGGCCCCGGGAGCCCAGCGTAGACACTGGCCGGTGGCGGGAGATTTTTGACGGGGTGACGGCTTGGGCGGTGGGCCGGTTCGGGCGGATGGAGCCGCGTTGGCGGGCGTGGGCGTTGGTGCTGGGGTTGTTGTCGGATTTTGCCGCGCAAGAATTGCTGGACCTTGGCGGAGCAGGCCGGGGATGCCACTCCGGATGCATGCAGCATCTGCTGTCCACGGGCGGTGTGGGACGCCGTTTCAGGCTGCCCTGAAAGGGCTCGACAGCAAATCGCGCCCCATGCAATCGTCCTATCGTGAAAACTGGACACAAGAAAAGGGCGGCCATCGTTGCCGGACTGGTCAGCGTCGCCAGCCTGATCGGCTCGGGAAGCGCCTCAGCCGCGCCACAGCCCGATGCCGCAACGGGCAAATATTGCGTGACCACGCTGAAGAAACTCCAACCAGGCGAGGCCACCTCCAAGGTCACCTCCCGACGGTGCAGCGACGATTCGGCCACTTTCGAGATGGCCAAGAGCTCCGGTATCGCACTTGCCTTCCTGCACGAACACAACGACCTGGGCGGCAACTGGGAGATCTATCAGGGCGACGACGGGCCTTGTGACGCCTCCGGCTACGGCATCGACTGGGTCGGCGCCGTCATGCACCACAAGACGTCCTCCATCCTGATCGATAACTGGTGCAACAGCCTCACCCTGTTCCAAAATTCCTACCGGGACCCTTCAGCGGGCTCGGCTTACATTTCCCAGCCCGGCTGGCAGGCTAGCAGCTGGAATTCGCTGCCGCAGTTCAATGATCGAACGGCCTCCTTCAACATCTTCCGTCGCTGACCCGGCAATCAAAGAATTACCCATTCAGCGATGTGCACAGAAGTACCGATCAGATTCCAGCGCGTAGGAATTTTCTTCATGAGATAGCAGCAAGAAAAGGGCGACCATCGTCGCCGGACTGGTCAGCGTCACCAGCCTGATCAGCTCGGGCAGCGCCTCAGCCGCGCCACAGCCCGATACCGCGCCGGGCAAATACTACGTGACCACGCTCAAGAAGCTCAAGCCGGGCAGGACGGGCCCTGTGACTACGGCATCAACTCGGTCGGCTTCGAAATGGAAAACGCGACTTCGTCACTCATTACCATTCGTGGTGCAACGACGTGACGTTGTACAACTGGGTCGGACGTGACCCGGGCGGTGGCACCTACCGGCTGAGGAGTCTTGGCATCGAAATCTCCGGCTGCCGCACCGTGGCTCAGGTGCCCCCGTCGGCACCGCTGCCGGACTCTGCGGACCCGGCGGTACCGCCCCGGCGCCTGATCCGGTTGAGGGTGAACCACGTACTGACGAGTCCGACCGGGACCACCACCAGTTCCCAGAAGACGATTTCGCCCGTGGTCGCCCCGTCGCGCCTCACCGCGATGTACCACGCAACGCCGGCGTACACGACTGCCGCGGCGAGCATGACCCACCAGCGATGCCTGGCGGCCCAGGAATCCAACCTGGCCGACCGCTCACGGTCGAGTCGCGCGGCGCGGGGAGACCGGAATTTATGCCCCAGCTTCCGTCCTAGCTGCAGTCCGACCACGGCCCATCACCGCTTCTCGTATTCGACCACTTCGGTCGCCCCACGCTTGCCGAAAGCCGCCCACAGGTTGAATCCGATAATGGCGAGGCCACCGGCTACCCAGAGCCAGATGAACGGTCCACCTTTGCCGATTCCGCCAAGGACAACGAAGAGAATGACAGCCACGCCGAAAATCGCGCCCAAGATGGCAGCGGGTTTCGACGGTCTGACCTTGAACGACGACATTCCACTCACCCTTCCCAGCGATCCCTACATAACTTCAGGCGAATGTTTCGTGGTGGAAGGTTCCCCGTCGTCAGCCGATGTCAAACCGGATTGCCCCCGCATTGCTTGATCTTACTCCCTTCGCACCATCGGGTAGGACCGTTAGGGCTAACGCGCAGCTGACCGGCGACGTCGGGGATCTGCTAAGCCCGCGCACCCGCCCGCCTAGGGTCACCGGCAGGCCTCAACGGAGCCGCGGCATCGTCCAGAACCCACCTGACCATGCCGTTCGCCCCGAGCGGCGCCGGTGTCCGCGTGGACTGATGACCACAATCCACAGCCACACCGACGACCAGCCTGGCCTGAACAATCCGCAGCAGGATCCTCGTTGGGCCCGATCCGCCGCAGTCGACATGATCTCCACCAGCACCGCCAAGGCCATCGCCGGCCTGGCGGGCAAGTTCGCTTCCGCTGTTCGGTCGGAGCCGCCAGTCGGCTTCGTCAGTGATGGCGGGCTGCTCCGGTGGCCTGTCCCGATTCGGTCGTCCGCGAACCTGCGCGAGCGGCGGGCGCGCCGGTGCGGTGCTGGGGTTCGTCAGGCGGCGCAGAGGTCGGCGGCGCGAAACAGCCGACCGCCGCGGACAAACTCGGGGTTCAGGCGCACGACACCGCCAACCGACGGCTCCTCGCCGTCCTCACCTACCTCGGCCACTCCCCCTGGCTGACCGCAGGACCACACCACGATGGCAAGCAATCCGGTGGACGCCAGCGGCGCCGAGGGCTCTGGTCCGATACGGATTCGGTCAGGCGACAAAGATGCAGAAAGGGTGGCCTGCCGGATCGGCGAACACATACAATGGTTCCTCAGGATCCTCATGCCGGTCGAACAGCAACTCGGCGCCCAATGACTCCGCTCTACCCCGTTGACGTTGCAACTCAGCCAGCGTCGGAACCGTCAAATCGAGGTGCGACTGCATGGGGATGGTGTGCTCGGGCCACGTCGTCCGAGGTAGCCGGTCCACCCGTTGGAACGCGAGCTTGTTCACCCCGGCCGAATCCCGGAGCACCAACCAATCCGGCTCGTCCGACCCGCTCGCCGACGGCAGTTCATCCCCTGGCCGATACACCAAACCGAGCAACTGTCGGTAGAACTCAGCGAGCCCGCGCGGGTCGGTGGTGTCCAGCACGGTGTGCAGCAGGCTGGGGTACTCGGTCATTGGTCTCCTCAAGGAACACGGTTAGTACCCCACTCTAAAACCATCTTCCCCGCTCAGCACGGCGCAGTAGACCTGGGCCCGTGGCGCGGTATTGCTCGATCTCCTACGTCTCCGGCAGCCGGATAACTCAGCTTGATGCGGAAGCGGCCTACGCTTGACTCGGCTTGAATCAGTTCGGCTGTCGACGGAGAAGTGTGGGCGTGATGTCCAGTGGTGGCGGTCGCACTGACCGTGCCGGGAGTGTTCGGGCGGGCCGGTAGCACGCTGGCGGAACCGTGCCTGGCGTATGCGAGATCCTGGGGGTACCTGCTCCGCCGAGCACGATCTTCGCCCTGTCAGTGGTGGCGGTTTCGCGGTCGATCTCGGCCTGCTCGAGGGCTGCCGGTAGGCACTCGCCCGAAGGTACCTCTCGGTGCGCGCCAGGCACTGCCGTGCTCGATCCAAAGTGGCTTGCGCGAGTTCGATCTGCTCGGCACTGCGGGCGACGCATTGTCGGCCGCGCTCGCCCAACCGCCGCTGACGGTCCACCGTGCTTCTTCGCGGGCATCGGCGACCGACTCCCGTTCATCTCACCACACATTCCGAAGCCAGGTTTGATTCGATACGGCGGCTGGCCTGGCGGGGTCGCCGTGGGGATGCGGGCCGGTCCTGGCGGAAGGGCAGCCGGGCCGACATGGCCCCGCGCCTGCCCTGTACCTGCACACCGGTCAGTGAAGCCCACCGATCCATCGCAGGTTCCCCGATGGGGTTGGGCAGGCGTGGTTCAAGCGATGAGTCCCTCGTCAAGAGCGAGCTGGCAGGCGGCGGCGATGCGGATGGTGAACCAGTCCAGGCCGGTGCCGTGGACGGGGGCGAGCGGCAGGGCGTCGCCCGGCAGGTTCGTGCCGAGGTAATCCAGGGCGCGACCGAGCACGTGCAGGTAGAGGGTGAGAGTGGCGCGGTCCGGCGGCGTGCCGGCGAGAGCGAGTTCGGTTCGGATCTCGTCCCGGTGATGGTCCAGGACCGCCGAGCACCATGAGTCGGCTCGCAGAGCGGCGATGGTGGAGCGGACCGGGCCGGTCATCCAGATCTCCAGCGTCACCGGTTAGCTCATGTCAGCGATCCTCTCGTGATCCGGCCAGGTGGCGCGTGGTCCCGCCTGACCTGCGACTTCGGGGATAAGACACTCGGCCTCCAGCTGCGGAGGAAATCTATGCCGGGCGGGGTAGACATTCGCCGCCGGGTGTGTGTAGTGTTCTGCTCGTACGGAGAGAGACAACGTCAAGTGGCGCGGGAGAGGACGTAACTACCCGCGATATGAGACAGGACGGTCACGCGAGGCGGAACCCAGGCAGGATCGGGATTCCGGCCGTGACCGGGAGCAGTACCCGTGGACCACGCAGTGAAGACGGAAGTACCGGTCCCGGTCAAGTAGTGCAAGACGCGGACGGAGCAACAGCGTCCGTGGAAGTGCAGTGATGGCGATACCGTAGTTCGCAGTATCTCGTAGTATGCAGTGAAGTTCGCAGTACGAAGTGAAGTTTGCAGTTTTGCAGTATGCAGTGAAGTTCGCAGTATGAAGTGAATACGGCCGGGTGTGCCGAAGCCGAGCAGGATTTTGTGGCTCCGGCGCACCGGGCCTGCGGCACCACGCGTGCTGGGGCCGATCTCGGTAAGGGGTTCTGGCCGGTGGTGATCGCGACAGCAGTGCAAGGTAAGGAAGAAACACAGGATAGAAGGGAAAGGGCGCATCATTGGATCGCCCGCCGCGGCTGTGCAGCAGGGCCGCGCGGGTACCGCAGTCCCATCGGATTGGCAGGTGGTTCTCGGTTACGAATCAGCGATCCCCGCACAACCGGTCTCACGGCTGGGCTCCGCGGGTGTAATTCACCGGCCGTCGGGCCGGTTGACAATGGTGAACTCTCGACCCCTGGAACCCCGGGTGCCGTGTCGGCACCCGGGGTTCTTCGTGATGTGGAGGTGGAATGATCCCTGACCAACAAGACCCGGTCGCGACCGGCAAGTTCGATGACGAGCACTACCCGGCCTACACCATGGGGCGGGCCGCCGACATGCTCGGCACCAGCCAGAATTTCCTGCGCAGCCTGGACGGAGCCGGTGTGATCGAACCGCAGCGCTCCGCCGGCGGGCATCGCCGCTATTCCCGCCACCAGTTGCGCATCGCCGCGCGGGTGCGGGAACTGGTCGATCAGGGCACCGCCGTCGACGCGGCGTGCCGCATCGTCTCCCTCGAAGACCAGCTTCACCAAGCCCAGCACCGCGACGTGGGCAGGCAACTTCAACACTGAGAACGTGGGGGGTACCGCCGGGCACCGGTGGTACACCCGCAACAGGCACGCAGTGCAAGCGCAACGTTCTATCCGAATGTGGGCCTCACGCGGCACAGGACACACCGCGAGGGCGGCATCCGCTCTTCCCACTCAGTCTTCACCGCACTCGACGCCGTCAACCTGCGTGTAGTACCGACCGTGACCGTCACACTCGCGGTGGCGCCGGAGGTTGCGGCTGATCGGTGGGGTGTTCTTGCGATGTGCCGCGGACCGCATTGGATCGGGGCGCGGCTGGGCGTGCCAGTCCGCACTGGCGCGCGTGTGCGGGCCCGCCATCGCCCTCTACCCCGCGGATAGCCGCGACAATCTACTAGGCGGGCGAGGCGGTGTCCGTGTCGGCGCCATTGTCGGCTTGGCGTTCGGTGCGGAAGGTCCCGTGCCAGTCCAGGCACAGCACGGTGGCGTCGTCCTGCAGCTGGTTCCGGCAGGCGTACCTCACCGCCCTGGTCACCGCCCGCACCACTTCTCTGGAGTGCAGCTCCTCGGTCTCGCGGAGCAGAGCGGGCAAGTCGGCGTTGGCGGCGTCGCGTTCGAACATGCCGTCGGTGAGCAGCACCAGCCGGTCACCGGGGCGCAGGTCCAGCCGTTGCACCCGGTACTGGTACGGCTGGACGCCGAAGAGCCGGTCGATCTCGAGCTCGATCGGCTCCACCACACCGTCGCGCAGCAGCAGCGGTGCGGGGTGCCCGGCGTTGACCAGCTCGACCCGCCCGCTTTGCAGATCCACGCGCAGCAGCAGCCCGGTCGCCAGCGATAACTTCTCGCCGTGGTCGAGCAGTGCCTGGTTGGCCTGCCGTGCCTGTTCTGCCAGGTCGTGACCGGCTCGGCGGGCCCCGCGCAGCGCACCGACCAGCAGGGTCGCGGTCAGTGCCGAGGCCACGTCGTGACCAGTGGCGTCGGTGATCGACAGGTGCAGGGTGTCGCGGTCCAGGGCGTAGTCGTAGGTGTCGCCGCCGATGTCGTCGGCGGGCACCAGGGCGCCGGCGACGGTGAACTGGGCCGCCTCGCAGCAGGACGCCGAGGGCAGCAGCTGGTGCTGGATCTCCGCGGCCAGGCTCATCGAGGTGGTGCGCCGGCCGGAGTGGTAGACGTCGGTGAAGCGACGGTCGGTGACGATGACGTAGGCCAGCGCGTGCGCGGCCTGCCCCAGCTGCGCCAGCACCTCGTCGTCAAGGGTGGGCACGGTCACTTCCAGCACGCCGACGCAGTCGCCGCGATTGGTCACCGGCAGTACCACCCGCACCCCGTCGTCGTCCTGCTCCAGCCACGATCGCTGGGTGCGCAGCACCTCTTCATAGGCGCTGCCGCGCAGATCGACGCGCCCCGGGGCCTGCGCGGTCGAGGTCAGCCGGACCAGCTGTTCATCGATGAGGTCGACCAGCAGGAACGACACGTCGAAGGCACCCAGCCGCTTCGCCAGGTCGCGCGCGACGACCTCGACCGACTCCACGGGCGGTGCGCTCTCAGCCGCGGCCAGCACATCAGCCGGGCCCAGCACCCCACCGTCCACGGCAACCTCCGATCACTCGGAGCCCACCCAACCACATCACCCGCACCACTGGAGCACAACAACATCACCGTTCACGCACGGCCGCGCACCTCCGGCCCGTTCAATGCCCCCCGGCACGCCCACACCGAGTGTATGAGGCCATGACGTTGGTGACGCCGGCGTGGAGCCGAGATGCTGGTGGCTGATCTCCAGCGGCAGTGTGTGGTCGACGGTAGTTGTAGTGAATGTTCCAGATGGCCGGGGCCGTGGTGCGGTGTTGTTCGCTGGTCCAGGCCCTCGACAGACAACGGGCATCGCTGGCGCCGACGGAACTACGATTGCTGCTGGAGCTTTCGTCGTCGCCCGGCCGCGTGATGTCGCGGCAGCAACTGCTGGAGTCCGTGTGGGGCCAGGACTACCTCGGCGACTCCCGGCTGGTCGACGCCTGCGTGCAGCGGCTGCGTTCGAAGATCGAGCGCGACCCGGCCGCGCCCGTGTACGTCCAGACCGCGCGGGGCTTCGGTTACCGCTTCGGGCCGCTGTGACGCTCCGCCTGCGGCTGCTGCTCGCGTTCGCCTTCCTGACCGTCCTGACCGCGGCGGCCGCGTCGGGCGCGGGGTACGTGCGGGCGCGGGACGCCATCGTGCAGCGCGCCCAGGACAACGTGGTCATCGAGACCACGAACCGCGTCGAGCAGCTCTACCCGCTGCCTGCGCGACCGGTGGACACCGCCACCCTGGAAAATGTCGCAGGAGGGGTCTCCGGCCGTGAAGGGGAGGCTCTGGCTTACGGCAACGGGGTTTCCGCGGGAGGCATGGACCCCTCCGTGATCACGCCCGAGTTGCGGTCCCTGGTCTCGTCGGGACGTGCCGGCTGGCAACGCGTGTCGTACGCGGGCACGGTGTCGCTTGTCATCGGCATGCAGTTGCGGGTGACCGGAGGCGGCCCGTCGGGCATCGAGGTCTACGTGCTGCGGCCGTTCACGTCGGAGATCGCGTTCGTCGACGAACTGGCGCGCAACGCGTGGCTGATCGGCGGTGGCGTGCTGGTCCTGGCGCTGGGGCTGGCTTTGCTCGCCGCACGCGGCGTGCTGAGGCCCGTCCGGGAGCTGCATCTCGCGGCCTGGAAGCTCGGCCAGGGCGAGCTTTCCGCTCGGGTACCGGTGCGCGGGCGGGACGAGCTGGCGTCCGTCGCGTCGACCTTCAACAGCACCGCTTCTTCGTTGGAACGTCACGTCGGCGAGCTGCTGCGGATGGAAGCGGACGCGCGGCGGTTCGTCGCGGACGTCTCGCACGAACTGCGGACACCTTTGGCCGCGATGACCGCTGTGACCGACGTGCTGGACGCGGAGACCGCTTCGCTGCCGGGCGTGGCCGGGCAGGCGGCGCGGCTGGTGAACCGGGAGACGCAGAACCTGACGCGGCTGGTGAACGACCTGATCGAGGTCACCCGGTTCGACTCGGGAACGGCGGCCTTGGCGTTGGACGACGTCGACGTCGCCGAGGCGGTGCGGACCTGCCTGCGCATGCGCGGCTTCGAGATCTCGGCGACGTTGCCCGACGGGGTGCGGGCGCAGCTGGATCCGCGGCGCCTGGACGTGGTCGTGGCGAACCTGGTCGGGAACGCCCTGCGGCACGGTGCTCCGCCGGTGTCCCTGGTGCTGTCGGTCGAGGACTCATTCCTGGTGATCGAGGTCGCCGACGCCGGGCCCGGACTGCCCGCGGAGGTGCTGCCGCACGTGTTCGCGCGGTTCTACAAGGCCGATTCAGCTCGGAAGCGGTCGGAGGGCAGCGGGCTCGGGCTCGCGATCGCGTGGGAGAACGCCCGGCTGCACGGAGGCACGTTGACGGCGACGAACCGCCCCGGCGGCGGGGGGCTGTTCACGCTGCGGATGCCGCTGGGTGGTGCGCCGTGAAGCGTTGGACCTGGGCGTTGCTCGTTCTGGTGCTCACCGGGTGCGGTATTCGCCCGAGCGATCCGATCCCGGGTCTCGAAGCTCCCAGCGGCCCCGTCGAGAACACCTCGCCGTCGCTCTACTGGGTCTCCGAGGGCAGGCTCGTCCCCATCAGCCAGCCGCTGGGCAGCCTGAACGGCTTCGAGGTCATCGCGCTGCTCGCCCAGGGCCCCACCAGCGCCGAGCAGAGCCGCGGCCTCACCACCGAGGTCCCCTTCGACGCCGCGCCCGCCACCGTGCACCGCGTCGCCGACGGCCTCGACGTGAGCATCTCGAGCGACGTCTCGCAGCTCAGCACCCTGGCCGTCCAGCAGATCGTCTGCACGTTCCTTGGCATCCAGGCAGTCGGCACAGTGAACCTGCGCGGCGGCGGCCGTTCGCTGGAGTTGCAGAAGTGCGCTTGAATCGGCGCGCCCAACTGATCACCACAACCGACATCGACCACACCGTCTTCAGCATAATTTGATGATTTGCATATATATATATCTTTACAAATAGCCCACAACACTGACTACGTCAGACGCATTGAGTGGCCGTTCCGTCGTAGCACGCTTTGACAGGCAACACGGAGCAGGAACTATGTCGAATCCTTTGGGCGAGGCTCCCATGCGCCATGAAGCGGCCATGCCACGATCACGGATAGAGCCGCTACGCGAGAGATGCGGCCTTCGGACGGCAGGGCAAGCCCTCGATCGGCCATCCAGCACGCCAGTGAGAACGGAGCCCCCACGGAGCCCACAGCGCCCGACCACCAGCGGCAAGTTAATCGCGATTAGCACTGAACTAGCAGGTCAGTGGCCAGATTCAGGGTGGGCCGGGCGGGGCTCGAACCCGCGGCCAAGGGATTATGAGTCCCCTGCTCTGACCAACTGAGCTACCGGCCCCCGCGAGCCTGCGGGCGCGATGGAGCCCCCGCGGATCGCTGGTCGAACTTACCCCATGGCTGTCGGGGGCCGCAGCTAGGGTGAGCGCATGGCCGAACCGACGGACAGTCCCACCGAATGGGTGGCCCAGCACGTCCAGCGCTACGTCGAGACCGGCGGTGAGCAGGGCGGCGTCTTCCACGGGGTGCCCGCCCTGCTGCTGACCACCCGCGGGCGCAAGAGCGGCCAGTCGCGGCGCACCGCCCTCTACTACGGCGAGGACGACGGCCGGTATGTCGTGGTCGCCTCCAACGGCGGGGCGGCGAAGCATCCCGCCTGGTACCTGAACCTGATCGCCGAGCCGGAGGTCAGGGTGCAAGTGGGCGCGGATGAATTCACCGCCGTCGCCCGGCCCGCAGAGGGCGCGGAATGGGACCGGCTGTGGGAGCTGATGGCGGACATTTTTCCCACCTATCGGTCGTATCGGACGAAGACCGACCGCGAGATTCCGCTGGTGGTGCTCACCCGCAAGTAGGAGCTGGCGCGAGCGTGGGACCCGCGCTCGCGAATGTGGGACTCGGCTGCACGGGCGTGGGTCTCGGCTGCTCGAGTGTGGAACTCGGCTTCCTGAACGTGGAACTCAGATGCCTGAACGTGGGACTCAGGTGCCTGAGCGTGGGACTCAGGTGCCTGAGCGTGGGTTCGACTGCTGGAGTGTGGAGTTCGGGCGCGCGAATGCAGGACTCGGGCGCACGGGTGTGGGACTCGGCTGCGTGAATGTAGAACTCGGGTGCCTGAACGTGGAACTCGGGTGCACGAGTGTGGAACTCAGGCGCCCGAGTGTGGGGTTCGGCGGGCCCGGGCGCGCGAATGCAGGATTCGGGTGGCCCGGGCGAGGGGTTCGGCTGCACGAGTGCGGGTTTCGGGTGTCTGAACGTGGGTTTCGGGTGTTTGAACGTGGGGGTCGGGTGCTGGGTTCGGGGGTTCGGGGGTGGGGGGTTAGTGGGGGCGGAAGGCGGCTACGGCGGTGTGCTGGGGTTGGGCTGGGTCCAGGGAGTAGAGGATTTCGGTGGTGAGGGCGCCGGTGGGGGCGGGGATGACGTAGGGGCGCGCGGGGTCGACGCGTTGTTCGCCGTACGAGGCGAGTTCGGCGGCGCCCGCTTCCGGGGTGGGGCCGAAGAACTTGACGTGGTGCACGGTGAACGAGACGAAACCCAGGCTGATCACCAGGTCGGCCGCGACCGCGGGGCAGACGAGGGTTTTGGACACGTAGGTCCCCGGGGTCAGTTCCACGCTGTTCTCCTCGTTGTCGAACTTCGGGGCGGCGGCGACGCCGAGGTCCCACGGCGTCACGTCGTCGCACGACGGGTTGGGCATGACGGACAGGTGCAGGTGGCTGGTGTGCGGGTTCTCCCCGTAGTAGGGCCGCCACTGCCACGGGCTGGTCCGCGAGTCCGCGATCCGGCGGTCCCAGATCACGTACTTGATCCGCCAGTCCCGGACCTCGATCAGCCGCGCGGCCAGCCAGTGGCAGTCGAGACCACCACCCGGGTCGTGGGTGAAGTCCCTCGCCGTCACGATGCCCGGCCCGTACCACGGGTTGTGGTCGCTGTCGCGGTTCTGGTGCGAGGTGTCCCCGATCGAGCCGTCGCTGGCCCGGTTGCGGTTCGGGGCCAGCGCGTTCAGTTGTGCCAGCAGTTTGTCCAGTGCGTTCGCCACTCGCCACGCCATGCCGGTTACTACGTGCCCGGAACGCCGGTGGATCACCCGGGGATCGGCAACTTCGCTCCGTCACGCAGGAACAACGGGATGCGATCGAGGGGTGCCTCGACCAAGCCGCCGCCGGACACCTCGCCCGTCCACGCGTCCGTCCACTGGGCACCGGAAGGCAGGTGGACGTGCCGGGACGTGGCGCCGGCGTGCAGGATCGGCGCCACCAAAAGGTCCGGGCCGAGCAGGAACTCGTCGTCGACCTCCCACGCGGTGGGATCGTCCGGGAATTCGGTGAACAGGGGGCGCATCGGTGGCGTGCCGTGCTCGTGCGCGGCCCGCATCTGCGTCATCAGGTACGGCCGGATCCGCTCCCGCAACCACAACGCCGAAGCGATCAGCTCCCCCGCCTCCGGCCCGTAGCTCCACACCTCGTTCGGCCCGCCGGTCATCTCCGGCCCGAACGCGCCCCGCGGGTCCCGCACCCCGTGCAACCGGAACAACGGGCAGAACACCCCGTACTGGAACCACCGCACGATCAGCTCCCGGTACTCCGGCGAATCCGGATCACCCCCGTGGAAACCGCCGATGTCCGTGGTCCACCAAGGGATTCCGGAGAGCGCCACGTTCAGGCCCGCCCGCACCTGCGCCCGCAGCGAATCCCACGTCGCCGGGATGTCGCCCGACCACAACGCGGCGCCGTACCGCTGGCTGCCCGCCCAGGCCGAACGGCACAGCAGCACCACGTCGTCGGCACCGGCGGTGCGGCTGCCTTCGTGGAAGGTCTGCGCGCTCGCCAGCGGGTAGAGGTTCGCCACCTCGCTGCCCGGTCCACTGTGGAAGCTCAGGTTGTGCGGGTGCCCCGGCTGCAGCTCGGGTTCGCAGGCGTCCAGCCAGAACGCCCGCACGCCCCGGTCGTAGTAGTTCCGCTTGACCGTCTCCCAGACGAACTCCCGCGCTTCCGGGTTCGTCGGGTCGTAGAAGGTCACCGGCATTTCGACGTCGAATCCCTTGTCGTGCCAGGGCGCGTGCGCGGGGAGGCCGTGCTCGGTGCCCACCAGCAGCCCCCGGTCGCGCATCGCGGCGTAGTTCGAGCTCAGCGGGCTCACCGACGGCCAGATCGACACCATCAACCGGATTCCGAGCGAGTGCAGCTCGGCGATCATCGCGTCGGGGTCCGGCCACTCGGCCGGGTCGAACCGCCAGTCACCCAGGTGCGTCCAGTGGAAGAAGTCCGCCACCAGCACCGACATCGGGAGGCCGCGGCGCTTGTGCTCCCTGGCCACCTCGAGCAGCTCCTGCTGGCTGCGGTAACGCAGCTTCGACTGCCAGAACCCACTCGCCCACTCCGGCAGCATGGGCGTGTGCCCGGTCGCGTCGGCGTAGCGGGACAGGATCTGCAGCGGTGAACCGGCGGTGACCCAGTAGTCGATCTGCCGGGCGGAGTCGGCGACCCAGCGCGTGCCGTTCTCCGCCAGCTCGACCCGGCCGACCGCCGGTGAATTCCACAGTAGACCGTAGCCGCGGCTCGACAGCACGAACGGGATCGACACCTCTCCGTTGCGCTGCACCAGATCGAGCACCATGCCCTTCTGGTCCAGGCGCCCGTGCGTGTGCTGCCCGAGGCCGAAGAACCGCTCCCCCTCGTAGGCGTGGAAGCGCTGTTCCAAGCGGGCGTAGCCGCCACCGCGTTCCTCACGCAGACGCGGACCGGGCCACCAGAAGTGCGCGCGCTGCTCGGAGAACAGCTCCGCGCCGGTGTCCGTGCGCGTGAACGACAGCACCGGGACCACGCCGGTGTCCGTGCCGACCAGTTCCACCGTGGCGGTCAGGGAACCGTTGACCACCCGGTGTTCCGACTCCTCGACCTCGGCCGGTTTCGGCGCGACGAGCGCACCGGGCAGGTCCTCGGTGATGCCGTGCCTGCCCACGCGCACGCGCAGGCTGTCCGGGCCCCACGGCTCGATCCGGATCACCTCGTGGCGGACCCGCACTTCGATCATCTTCGGAAACTCCTAGTCCTTGAGGGCGCCGCCGGTGACCCCGGCGACCACGTACCGCTGCGCGATGACCAGCAGCACCGCCGCCGGGATCGAGGCCAGTACCGCGGTGGCCAGCACCGCGTTCCAGTCCGCGCTCTGATTGCCGATGAACCGGTAGATGCCGACCGTGATCGGCTCGATCGCCCGGCCGGTGGTGAGCGTGACGGCGAACAGGAAGTCCGCCCACGCGAACAGGAACGAGAACAGCCCGGCGGTGACCATCGCGTTGCGGCTGACCGGCACGATGATCGAGCGGAACACCCGCCAGTACCCGGCACCGTCCACTCTGGCCGCTTCCGACAACTCGCGCGGGATGGAGAGCATGAACGCCCGCAGCACCAGGATGGCGAACGGGATGGTCGCGGTGGAGTCCGCCAGCACCAGTCCCGCGTAGCTGTCGATCAGGGAGAACTCGCTGAACAGCGTGTACAGCGAGTTCGCCATCACCGGTCCGGGGACCATCTGCACGATCAGCAGCGCGAAGACGAACGCCTGCACGCCGCGGAACCGCAGTTGCGCCAGCGCGTACGCGGCCGGCATCGCGACGATCAGCGACACCACCACGGTGCCTGCCGCGACCGCCAGGCTCGCCAGCAGGTGACCGCCCTGGGTGGACAGCGCGCTGCGGTAGCCGTCGAGCGTGCCGTTCACCGGGAGCCAGTCCGGCGACGGCTTGAGCAGGGATCCCGCCGGTTGCAGCGAAGCGTTGACCATCCAGTACAGCGGGAACAGCAGCACGATCACCACCGCGACGCCGAACGCGGTGCGCAGGTACCGGGTCACCGCTGTTCCTCCCGCAGGGCGGCGCGCGCCGAACGCAGGTACAGCAGGCCGAACGCGGTGGCGATGAGCACCAGCAGGTTGCCGACCGCGGCACCCTGCCCGAAGGCGAAGTCCCCGTCGAAGGACAGCTGGTAGGCCCAGGTGGTCAGGGTCTGCGTGGCGTTGGCCGGGCCACCGCCGGTGACCACCATGATCACGTCGAACACCTTGATCGTGTAGACCAGCCCGAGCATCAGCACCACCGCGGTGACCGGGCGCAGCAGCGGCCAGGTGACGTGCCGGAACCGCTGCCAGGCGGTCGCGCCGTCCAGCGCCGCCGCCTCGTACAGCGAAGCCGGGATGGCCCGCAGCCCGCCGTGCAGGATGACCAGGTTGAACGGGATGCCGATCCAGATGTTCACGATGATCACCGCGGGCAGCGCCCAGCCGGGGTCGGTCAGCCACGGCGTCGGCCCGTCGGCGAGGCCGACCGCGCGCAGTGCCGCGTTGATCACGCCGTGGTCCTGGTCCAGCATCCACCGCCACACCGCGCCGCTGACCACCAGCGGCAGCAGCCACGGCAGCAACAGCAGCGAGCGCAGCAGGGCGCTGCCGGGGAAGCGGCCGCTGAAGAACACCGCGAGCGCCAGGCCGATGGTGAACTGGAAGAAGATCGAACCGAGGGTGAACAGCGCGGTGTTGAGCAGGGCCGTGCCGAACAGCGGGTCGCCGAGCACGGCCGCGTAGTTGTCCAGGCCGGCGAACGGGGCTTCACCGGTGTAGAACGAGCGGACCGAGTAGTCGCGCAGGCTCATCGCGATGTTGTTGACCAGCGGATACCCGAAGAACAGCAGCACGTAGACCAGTGCGGGCAGCAGGAACGCCCAGGCGGCCCGGCGTGAGGTGCCCAGGGTCACGGACGGCCCGCCTGCTCCTGCGCCGCCCGCAGCGCGTCCTCCGGCGACTGCTGCCCGGCCAGCACCGACTGCAGTGCCGCGCCGAGTGCCTGCGAGACCGTCGAGTACCGCTCACCGAGTTCGGCGGTCCGCGCACGGGCCGTCTCCACTTCGGTCACGAAGGGCTGCATGGCGGGGTTCTCCTGGCCGAACTTCTTGGCGACCTCCACTTTGGACGGGACGTAGGCGTGCGCCTTGTCCCAGGCGACCATGTTCGGCTCGTTCAGGATGCAGCCGAGCACCTTCGCCGCGGCCTGCTGGCGGTCGGCACCGGTCGCCGGGATCGCGCCGACCTCGCCGCCGAGCGCGACCGCGGGGGCGACACCGGGCCGCGGGGTCGGGATCGGCACCACGCCGTAGTTCAGCCCGGCCGTCTCGTCCAGCCGCGCCAGGTTCCACGAGCCGTTGACCATCATCGCCGCGTTGCCGGTGACGAACTGGTCGGCCACGTCGTTCTGGTTCCAGTTGAGCACCGACTTCGAGGCCGAGCCCGCGGTGACCAGGTCGCTGACGAAGCGCATCGCCTCGACCGCCTGCGGTGAGTCCAGTTTGGCCAGATCGGCGCCGTTGCTCCAGAAGAACGGGAGGAACTGCCAGGTGCCTTCCTCGGTGGCCAGCGCGGAGAAGGCCAGGCCGTACTTGCCGTCCTTGGTCAGCGCGGTGGCCGCGGCCTTCAGCTGCTCCCAGGTCTGCGGGGGCTCGATCCCGCTCTGCTGCAACAGGTCCTTGTTGTAGATCAGGGCGAGGCCGTTCACGCCGGGCGCGAGCCCGTACACCTTGTCCTGGTAGGTCCCGGCCTTGACGATGCCCGGGTAGTAGCCGTCGGTGGAAATGCCGTAGTCGGTCAGCGGGGTGAGCGCGCCCGTGCTGGCGATCTGCTGCAGCGAGGGGTTGTCGGCGAAGAGCAGGTCCGGCAGCGTGCGCGAACTGGCGTCCTTGAGGATCTTCGGCAGCATCTGGTCGGTGGGCACGGTCTGCCGGTTGACCTTGATCCCGGTCTCCGCCGCGCAGGTGTCCAGCACCTGTTGCCAGGCCTTGCTGCCCTGCTGGTCGGCGTAGTAGTCCAGGGCGGTGATCTCGGTCGCCGCCTGGCCGGATTCGCTCGGCCCGCACCCGGCGAGCACCAGGGCGCTCGCGGTGACACCGGTGATGACGAGGTTTCGAGCTAGAGCGGCACTGCTCATCTGATCCTCCGAATCTTGGCACTGTCGAAGCGCTTCGAAATGCGGCGTGCGGAATCCACCGGCGCCCGCGGCTTCAGCGGCGGCGCGCGGTACTGCCTCCCTGGGTCAGTTTCGGCGACAGCAGCCGGACCTCGGCCGAGCCGGAGCCTTCGAGCTGGCGCATCGCCATCTCCACGGCGATCCGCCCGACGTCGTCGGACGGGATCGCCACGGTGGTCAGCGGGGTCGAGTACTGGGCGGCCATGTCCTCCGGGCAGATCGCCACCACGGAAACGTCGGCGGGCACGCGCCTGCCGTGCCGTTCCAGCTCGGCGAGCACCCCGCCGAGCACGGCTTCGTTGTGCACCACCAGCCCGGTCAGTTCCGGCTGCCCGGCCAGGATCTTGGCCACGCACTCGCGCACCGCCGCGTAGGAGGGCGCGCAGGCGTGGTTGGTGGCACGCAGGCCGCGTTCCTGCGCGCTGGCGGCGAAACCGCGCAGGAACCGGCCCGCGAAACTGGTGCCGCGCTCGTACACCGTCGGCGACGGTCCGATCAGCGCGACGTCGGTGTGCCCGAGATCGGCCAGGTGCTGCACCGACCGCGCGGCCGCGGCGGTGAAGTCGAGGTCCACACAGGACAGGTCGGCGGGGTCGTCCGGCACGCCGATCAGCACCACCGGGCGCAGCAGCGACTGCAGCACCGGCACGCGTGGCTCGTCGGCTTCGACGTCCATCACCAGGATGGCGTCGGCGCTGGCCGAACCGGCGACCCGGCGCAGTCCGTCGGGGCCCTCGTCGGCGGTCAGCAACAGCACGTCGTGATCGTGTTTGCGGGCCGAGGTGACCACCGAGGTGACGAACCGCATCACCACCGGGACGTGGATGTCGGTGCGCAACGGGACCACCAGCGCCAGCACCTGCGTGCGGCTGCTGGCCAGCGCACGGGCGCCGGCATGGGGGTGGAAACCCAGCTTGCGCACGCTGGCTTCGACGCGGCGGCGGGTCTCCAGGGAAATCGAGCGCTTGCCCGAAAGCACGTAGGAAACCGTGCTCGGGGCGACCCCGGCGTCACGGGCGACATCGGCGATGGTGATCATCCCACCTGCCTCCCGTGAGTCGAAGCGCATCGACGCATGTCTTGGGTGGGTGAGATTAGGCCAGTCCGCTGAAGAACACAAGCAGCGTTGACCCCATCGGTCATCCGATGCCATAGTCCCGGACACCGCGCACCACTGCATTCCCGACAGGTCCTCGATGATTGTCGAATCGCTTCGATAGCGTTGTCCGGAGGTGGCTGTGTCCTCGAAATACCCGAAGTCCCCGAAATACCCGAAGAACCCCAACGAGATCCCCCGCCGCAGCGTGCTGGCGCTCGCCGCCGCGGCACCCCTGCTGGCCGCGACCCTGCCGCGCACGGCCCGCGCGCAGGTCGCCGACTTCCCGTTCCGAGATCCCACGCTCGGCCTCGAAGCACGGGTGGCCGACCTGCTCGGGCGGCTCACGCTCGACGAGAAGGTCGCGCTGCTGCACCAGTACCAGGCGCCCGTGCCCCGGCTGGGCGTGGCGGCGTTCAAAACCGGCACCGAGGCGCTGCACGGGGTGGCGTGGTCGACCGACAGGTCCGCCGGCGGCGCGGTGGTGACCGCGACGGCGACCGTGTTCCCGCAGGCCATCGGCCTGGCCAGCACCTGGGACCCGGCGCTGGTCGAGCAGGTCGGCACCGCGGTCGGCACCGAAGCCCGCGGGTTCCACGCGGAGAACCCCGGTGTCTGGGGCCTGCAGTTGTGGGCACCGGTGGTCAACCTCCTGCGCGACCCGCGCTGGGGCCGCAACGAAGAGGGCTACTCCGAGGACCCGTACCTCACCGGCGCGATCTCCACCGCCTACGGCCGGGGCATCCAGGGCGAGGACCCCGACCACCTGCGGGCCGCCCCGGTGCTGAAGCACTACCTGGCCAACAACAACGAGGTCCGGCGCGACACCACCTCCTCGGTGCTGCGGCCCAGGGTCAAGCGCGAGTACTACGAGTCCGCGTTCCGGCCCGCGCTGGCCGCCGACGCCGCCACCGGGGTGATGTCGGCGTACAACCTGGTCAACGGCAGGCCGATGACCGCGCACTTCGACCACAACGACGTGGTGCGCACCTGGACCACCCGCACGCTCTTCAACGTCACCGACGCCGGCGGGCCGAACAACCTGACCGGCAGCCAGGCCTACTACGCCACCCAGCCGGAAGCCGACGCCGCCGTGCTGCGGGCCGGGCTGGACAGCTTCACCGTCGACGACACCAACTCGGCGAAGACCATCGAGGCCGTGCACGCGGCGCTGGCACAGGGCCTGCTCGCGGAGTCCGATGTGGACACCGCGGTCCGGCGCATCCTCAGCATCCGCGTGCGGCTCGGCGAGTTCGACCCGGGCGGCGGGCCGTACGGCCACCTCGGCAAGGAAGTGGTGGACACCCCGGAACACCGGGCACTGGCGCGGAAGACCGCCGGGCGGGCGATCGTGCTGCTGAAGAACGACGGATTGCTGCCTTTGCCCCGCGGCCGCACGGTGGCGGTGATCGGCCAGTTGTCGGACACGCTCTACACCGACTGGTACTCCGGCGCGCTGCCCTACCGGATCACGCCGTTCGACGGGATCACCGAAGCGGCGGGCGCGGCGGTGACCACCACCGAAGGCGTCGACCGGATCGCGTTGCGCACGACGGATGGGTACGTCACGGCGACCGCGGCCGCCACCCCGCTGACCGTCTCGGCTTCGACCGGTGACGACACGCGGTTCGACGTCTACGACTGGGGCGAAGGGATCGTCACGCTGCGCGCGCTGTCGAACGGCAATTTCCTCTCATTCGGCCCCGACCGCACGCTGGTGAACAACGCCCCGCAGCCGAACGGCTGGTTCGTGCAGCAGCAGTTCAAGCTCGTCGCCCACGGCGGCGGGCACGTACTCGAGTACGCGGGCAACGAGACGGACGACTCGTGGTTCGGCGACCAGAAGTACGTGGCCGTCGGCGCTGACGGGCGGCTGACCATCACCGCGAAGTCCCCGGCCGAGGCCACGGTGTTCACCAAGGAGGTCGTGCGCAGCGGGATCCAGAGCGCCGTCGCGGCGGCGAGTGAAGCCGATATCGCCGTGGTGGTCGCGGGCAGCATGCCGTTCATCAGTGGCCGTGAGGACGACGACCGGCAGAGCCTGGACCTCGCGCCCGCGCAGCAGGCCGTGCTCGAGGCGGTGCGGCAGGCGAATCCGGACACCGTGCTGGTGCTGGAGAACAGCTACCCGACCACGATCGGCTGGGCACAACAAAACCTACGATCGGTCGTCTGGACGACGCACGCGGGCGCGGAGACCGGCCACGCGGTGGCCGACGTGCTCTACGGCGACGTCAACCCCGCGGGCAGGCTCACCCAGACCTGGTACCGCTCGGCGGCCGACCTCCCCGACCTGCTCGACTACGACATCATCAAGGCGGGCCGCACCTACCAGTACTTCGGCGGCGATCCGCTGTACCCGTTCGGCTTCGGGCTGTCCTACACCTCGTTCGACTACCGGAACCTGCGGCTGAGCGCGCCGACGATGTCCGGGCAGGGCGAGATCGGCGTGAACGTCGTCGTGACGAACACCGGCACGCGGGCGGGCGACGAGGTCGTGCAGCTCTACACCCACCAGCGGACTTCACGTGATCCACAGCCAAAACTGCGGCTTCGGGCGTTCGCGCGGGTGCACCTGGCGCCCGGCGAAGCCAAGACCGTGACGCTCTCCCTGCGAGCCGCGGACCTGGCGCACTGGGACGTCACACGGGATCGCTGGGTGGTCGAGACCGCGACGCACGACGTGCTCGTGGGCGCGTCCAGCGCGGACATCAGGCTGCGCGGCACGCTGCGCGTCCGGGGCGAGGCCATTCCACAGCGCGACCTGCACAAGACGACCGAGGCCGAGAACTTCGACGACTACGCGGGCATCACGCTCACCGACCGGACGAAGGAACGCGGCACCTCGGTCACCTCGGCCGGTGGTGGCTGGATCGCCTTCCGGGACGCCGACCTGCACGCGCGGCAGCTCAGCGCGCTGGTGTCCGCGCAGGCCCCCACGACGATCACCGTGCGGACCGGACGGCCGGACGGCCCGGTGCTCGGCACGCTGACCGTGCCCGGCACCGGGGACCGGTATGCCTATGTGAGCGTCTCGGCGCCGCTGACCGGCGCGCAGGGGCGGGGCGACCTGTACCTGGTGTTCGGCGGCCCGGCCTCCCTGGGGACCTTCAGCCTGAAGCGGTGAGCGGGCGGGCGGCCCACGCCAGTGCCTCGTCCACGGTGGGCCGCACCACCAGCAGTTTGTGCAGGCTGAGCAGTTCGATCGGCCGGAGCACGGCGTGCTGCCGCGTGGCGATGGTGAACGGGATGCCGGCGGCGTGGGCGTCACCACAGGCGCCCACCAGTGCGGACAGGCCTTCCGACGAGCAGAAGGTGACGGTGGTCAGGTCCACCACGACCGCACGCGGGCGCAGCAGGATTTCGGTGGTGAGCTGATCGCGCAGGCGCTGGACGATCAGCGCGTCGATCTCACCGCTGACCGCGACCACGGTCGCTTCGGCGGTGGTGGACACGGTCATGCCGGCGCGGGCGGGCAGGTAGGGCACGCGGCCTCCTCACGGGACACGCGAGGACGCCAGGGGCCGCCCCCGGGTGCGGTTGGTCCAACCGGAGTGGGTGACGGCTGCTGTCTGAACCGAGTCACCCCGACCGTACCGACAATCACCCGATGGTGCAGCCCTTAAGCTGTGGCGCCCCCTGTCCCCACGGCTTTGGAGAGCGTCATCGGCGCGTTGTACGGATCGCTGTCCGCCATGGCACTGGCGGTGTTCGTCTCGGGCTTCCTCCGGGAACCGCGGCGGGTGAGCAACGCGGTGTGGCTGGGTGTGGCGGCCACGCTGTTCGGCCTGGCCCTGCTGGTGTTCTCGCCCGGCTGGGTGGGCGAGTCGCTGGTGCTGCCCGCGATCGCGGTGGTGGCGCTGCTCACACCGGTCGCCCTGCTCGGCAACGGGGTGGTGATGTGGCGGCGGGAGGGTCACCGCCCGGCCAACGTGCTCTCCCTGCTGGCCGGTGCCGGACTGGCCGCCGTGGTGGTGCTGACGCTGGTGATCGGCCCCGGCGGCAGCCGGTGGACGGTGGCCGCGCTCAGCTCGGTCCTGCTCGCCTGCGCGTACGTCACCTTCCTGTTCGCCTGCCTGCTCGGGTATTCGGTGCTCTACGGGCGGATCGTGCGCCGGCGCGGGATCACCGCGATCCTCGTGCTCGGGACGGGACTGCTCGGCACGCAGGTGCCGCCGCTGCTGGCCAGCCGCCTCAACCGGGCACGGCAGTTGTACCGGCGGCAGAGCGGGCAGCCGCCGCTGATCGTCGTCTCCGGTGGCCAGGGTCCTGGAGAGGACAAGACCGAGGCCGCCGCCATGCGCGACTACCTCGTGCAGCGCGGAATACCCGAGGACCGGATCCTGCTCGAAGAGGAAGCGACCACCACCGAGGAGAACCTGCGCCTCGGGCTGGAAGTGCTCGGAAAACGACCGGCACGCAAAGAGGTCGTGGTGGTGACGAACAATTACCACGTTTTCCGGACCGCGGTGACCGCGCGCCGCCTCCGCCTCCCGGTGCGCGTACTCGGTGCACCGACGGCGTTGTATTTTCTGCCGAGCGCGGTCATCCGTGAATTCATCGCGCTGGTCGTGCACTACTGGCGCCTCAACGCGATACTGTTGTGCCTGCTGGTCGCGCTGCCGTGGCTGCTGACACTGAGCTGGAGCTGAAACCCGGGCCTAAAGACCCGGTAAGGGCAAGGCCGATGGGCCGTAGCCGCATTTCCCGCGCGGGCGCACCCTTTTCCCATGGTGAAGAAAATCGTGGTCGCGGGTGCGTTGTTCCTCCTGAGCGGTTGTGCCGGAATGCCGGGGAAAGCGGTCACGCTCGCGCCGCTGGCCACACCGGTGCCCGCCGTGCCGACGCAGACGCTCGTGGTGCAGCCGCCGGTGACGGTGACCGCACCACCTCCCGCCGTGCAGGCGCCGCCGCAACCGCAGCCGCCGCGCAACCAGACCGCGTGCCAGTGGATGCACACCAATGGCTACTCCTACACCGCCGCGTACAACGCCTGGCAGGACGCGGGTTATCCGCTGAACTGGGACGCCGACCGCGACGGCTGGCCGTGCGAGCAGAGCTTCGGCGACCGGAACTAGGTCACCCCGTCGCCGGAACCTCGTTGAGCTTGCCGGTGGCGACGTCGAACACGAAGCCGCGCACGGAGTCCTTGACCGGGATGAAGGGGCTGTGCTTGATGCGCGCGATCGATTGGCGCACATCGGTTTCCAGGTCCCCGAAGGCTTCCGCGGACCACGACGGCTTGATGCCGACCTCGGCTTGGATGGAGCTCTTGAACTCGTCGTCGGTGAAGGTGAGCATGCCGCAGTCGGTGTGGAGGATGCACCGCCACCTGCTTGGCGGGCGGCAGGGGCAGCGGCCCCTCGAAGGACTCGGCGTAGCGCGCGTTGTTGGCGAGCAGTTCGTCCGTGGCGGTCATGGGCCAAGTCGACCGTCGCATGCACTCATGCGCAACCTTGCCCACGCGCTGTACTTGAACCGGCGGGTTCAATCTAGTGTTCTCGGTGGTAAGGTCGGCACATGGCGAAGACAGTGGTGATCACCGGCGGCACGGACGGGATCGGAGCGGCGCTCGCCCGGGCGCTGGCCGGAAGAGGTGACCGGGTGGTGGTGCTGGGGCGGAATCGGGAGCGGGGCGCTCGGCTCGTCCGCGGGGGCGGCGGACTGGTCACCTTCCACGAGACCGACCTCGGCCTGATGTCGAACACCCGTGCCGTAGCGGCGGAGATCGCGGAGGCGCACCCGGTGATCGACGGGATCGTGTTCTGCGCACGGTATTTCCGGACCAACCGGGTGGTCACCTCGGAAGGGCTGGAGCACAACTTCGCGTTGTTCTACCGAAGCCGCGCGGTGCTCGGGGAGGCGCTGCTCGGGCCACTCGAAAAGAGCGGGCGCGCGGTGGTGATCAACGTGGCCGGGCCGGGGCACGACACCCCGGTCGACTGGGACGACCTGCAGAGCGCACGCGGTTACGACGGCGTGCGCGCGATGTTCCAGGCCGGGCGGCTCAACGACTTCCTCGGCGTCGAATTCGCCGAGCGGCACCCCGGGATCGCCTACGTGCTGTTCCACCCCGGCACCACGGCGACCGGGTTCGCCGGGGAGTACGACGCGGCCACGGCCGCGTTCATCGAACAGCAGAAAGCAAGGGCGAAACCCGCCACCACGGTGGTCCCGCCCTTGCTCGATCTGCTGGACCAGCCGCCGTCGAAGGCGCTCAGCGCGTTCCACCTGGACACCGAACTCGATGTCCACAGTGGACTCTTCGACCGCGCCGGCGCGGCGAGGCTGGCCGCCGCGCTCGGACCTACTTCTTCCAGGTGACCGGGTCGTCCTTGTACTCGTCGCTGTCGGTGTAGGTCGCGCCGCCGATCTCGCCGCCCTCGCGGATGGCCTGCAGTTCGCAGGTCTCGTACTTCGCGCCCGCGGTGGTGAAGTCCTTCTTCGCCGACTCCGACTCGCACTGCGGGGTCTCGCCGGTGATGATCACGCCGGTGCCGCGCCCGTCCGGGCCCACCGCGCGCAGGCGCACCGAGCTGTAGGCGAGATCGGTGCCGCCGACGTTCTCCACGGTCATCCGGATGTACACCGGCGTCATGCCCTTGGCCTTGTCGCCGAAGGACGCCAGGTCGGCGTTCGAGCCGAGGTCGATCGAGGTGACGGTGACCGCGATGGTGCCGGTCTTGTCCGTGCCGTACTTGAACGGGACGACCGCGCGCTCGCCGACCTTCAACTCGGTGCCGGGCGCGGTGACCTCGGCGGAGCCGGTCGAGCCCGCGGGGGCGGCGCTCGGTGCCGACGAGGGCGACGGCGGCTCGGCGGCGGAGGATTCGGCGGGCGCGGGGGCCGGGGCCGGGACGGCGGCCTGCTCGGTCCCCCCACCGCAGGCGGACAGCACCAGCAGCGCGGCCAAACCGGTGGCGAACAGGGCGGTGCGGTCGTGCTTCATGGATCTCCTCGGCTCCCCCGCCGAATCGGCTCCGGCGCTCTCGCCACGCACCGTAATCGCCAGGGGGGCCATCCGGTGTGGCCCGTTCACACCACAAGCGATCACAAATCGCTTACGCCGATCAGCCCATCCTGGATCGCCCTGGCCACCAGCGCCGCCTTGGTCGGCGCCTCCCTGCCGATCTGCGCGTACTTGATCCGGATGCGCTCCAGGTGCGAGTTGACCGTGTTCGGGGAGATGCCGAGCCGGTGCGCGACGAATTCCTTCGACTCCGACTGGAACCACTCGATGAGCACCTCGGTCTCCCTGGCCGAGAGCGCCGGGCGCCGGTCCGACCGGTCACCGGCCAATGCCCCGGCGAGGGACGGCGGTGTGTACGCCCGGTCACCGGCGGCGGCGCGGACGGCTTCGACGAGGTGCTGGTCGCCCTCGGCCTTGGTGAGGTAGCACAGCGCGCCGAGTTCGAGGCACTGCAAGGCGATGTCGTCGTCGGCGCGCATCGAGTAGACCACCACCCGGCGGCCCGCCTCGGTCAGCCGGCGCAGGTCGCCCATGGCCGGGGTGGTGCTGTTCAGGTGCAGGTCGAGGATCACCACGTCCGCCAGCGCGCCGTCACCCATCCACGCCACGCGCACGTCCTCGCCCTCGGCGACCACCCGGATCGGCGGTTTGCCCGAGGACAGCCAGTGCACCACCCCGGCTCGCACGGCGGGGTGGTCGTCGATCACCACCGCGGTCAAGTTGGTTCCGAACGCCATTTCGCCTCCATCCACAGCCGCTCTCCCAGTGTGTGGCACTCGACCCGCACCCGAGGGCTGCCGTGCGGTGACTCACCCGGCTCGCCCGGTTCACCATCGGTGATCACCGCGACCCGGACTTCGTCACCGCCGCGCAGCACGCTCACCCGCGCCTGCGACCGCGCGCCCACCAGCGCGGTCATCAGCGGGGACGTCAGTTCCCGGCGGACCGCGGTCGGCACCGGCGTCGGCTCGCCGCTGACCGCCAGCGCCACGGTCAGCCCCCGGCGCTCGGCGAAGTCGACGCAGGCCGAGACCTCGTGCACCAGCGGGTCGGGCACGTCGTCGTTCTCGGCGAACAACCGCCGCAGCTGGGTCGCCGCCAGTACGCACCGCTGCCGGGTCTGTTCGGTCCGCGGGTCCACTGTGGAGTCGGCCAGCGCGGCCAGCAGCGGCAGCGTGGCGCCGAGCTGACCGGCGAACCGGAGGCGCTGATCGGCTTCCAGTTGCTCGGCGAGCGCCTTGCGGTTGGCCAGCCGGTCGCGCTCGGCGGCGGCTTCGGCGGCCTGCCGCGCCCGCCGGTGGACCAGGCGCACCAGCGCGAGCGTGGCCAGCTGGAAGCTGATCACGCTGAGCACCACGATCGCCACCCCGCCGATCTCGGCGCGGTCGGCGGGCGTGGTGGTGACCAGGCGCGCCAGGTTCACCGCCACCTGCACCCCGAGCGCGCCGACTGCGAACGCGGGCCGGTCCAGCAGCAACACCAGCAGGTGCCAGCCCGCCAGGCCGAAGGACCAGTGCTGGTCCCCGAACAGTTCGTCCGGCGGCACCACCCAGGTGGCCACCGCCGACGCCACCAGCACCACGACCGCACCCGGCAGCGCCACCGGCAGCGGCACCGCGCACCCGCGCAGCACCCAGCACGCGGCCACCACGGTCACCCCGGCCAGCGCGACGAACGCGGACCAGGCGGCGGGCCCGTGCACGCCGGGCAGGCTGAGCACCGGCTGGATCGCGGCGACCACCACGAGCAGCGCGATCCGGCACACGGCGAGCACCCGCCCGGCTTCGGTCTCAGTCATCGGGCCACACCAGTTCCACCGTGGTCCCCGCACCCGGCGCGGAGGTCACCGTGGCCCGGCCGCCCACCGCGGCCATCCGCTCGACGAGCGAACCGCGGATGCCGCGCCGGTGCGGTCGCACCTCGGCCGGGTCGAACCCGCGGCCGGTGTCACGGACGGTCACGCGGACGCCGTCTTCCACGGTCAGCACGGCTTCGGCCACACCCGCGTGCCGCTCGACGTTCACCAGTGCCTCGCGCACCGAGCGCACCAGCGCCAGCGCGACGGACGCGGGCAGCAACGGCACCGGCGACCACCGCGCGTCGACGCGCAGCGGGCTCTGCTCCAGCACCCCGCGCAGGGAGGATTCCAGCTCGACCATGCTGTCGTGGCCGGTCTCGCCGGTGAGGATGCGCAGGTCGCGGCGGGCGTACTCGGCGACCTTCGCCGGGTCGGCGGTCTCGCCGCGTTGGGCGACCATCAGGAAGGTCGCGGACGCGGTGTCGTGCAGCACGGCCAGGTACTCGCGCTCCTGCCGCCGCCGTTCGACGGCCAGGAACTCCTCGCGTTCGAGCCGGGCCCGCCGCTCACGCAGGCGGTCGACCTGGCGGGTCGAGCGCAGCAGCAACAGGAACGCGAGCCGCGCGAGGACGCTCTCGATCAGCACCCGCAGCACCACGCCGACGCCGTCCTCCGGGGCGAGCGGCAAGAGCTGGATCACCAGCAGGCAGGCGACCGCGGGCACGGTGACGCGCGGCGGCCATTCCCACTGCAGCGTGATCGCGGTGATGGTGAGGACGTTGAGCGCCCACTGGTTCAGCTCACCCGGCTCGGGTGCGGTCGCGACCTGGGCCGCGCCGATCGCCGCCGCGCGAACCAGCGCGAGCACGAAGGCGGCCCGCCTGCCGCGGCCGGTGCGCGAGGCGTACCCCTCGACGGCGGCGGTGAGCAGCGCCAGCGCGAGCAGCCCGAAGGCGAGCGGGAGCGCGCCCGCCGGGGTGGCGAGCACGCCGAACACGCTGATCACCAGCAGTCCGGCACCCCGGGCCAGCCCGGCGAACCGGCCGACCACCGCGAGCGACTCCGCTTCGACGGAGGCAGCACGAACGGACGGCACGGGAGGCAGTCAAGCAGACGACTTGACCACCCGCTTCCGGACCGCGAATGTCACTCGCCGGGGGCGGCCAGTGCCAGGAATTCCGGGGTGTCGTCCACCCGGACGCGCAGGATCGGCACCGCCTTGTTCACCGGGTCACCCCGTTCGTCGAAGGAGATGTCGCCGCTGGCGCCCGGTACGGCCAGCTCCCCGTGCAGCCGGTTCCGCACCTGCAGCACGTCCTTCGCGGTCACCTTGCTCGCCGGGTTCGCCACCGAGTGCCGGATCGCCCACACCGCGCTCAGCATCGCGTCGTGGGCCAGGATCGCGACGCCGTCGTCGAGGCGGTCGTCGGGGAACATGGCCCGGAAGCACTCCGTGCAGCCCGGCTCCTCGAACCCGGCGACCGAGCCGCCGTTGAACTGCTCCGGCGTGGTGGCCCAGGCCTGCGGGTGCGCCAGTCCCGGCGCCAGCACGGTCACGTTGGCCTCCAGTCCCCGGCGCATCGCCGCGTCGGGAGCTTCGACCAGCGCGAGGTCGCCGGTCAGCACGGTGATCGGCTGGTCGAGGCACCGGCGGTTGGCCAGTTCCGCGATGAACGCGGTCAGGTGGTTCTCCCGGCCGGCGAAGTAGACGACATCCGGGTCGTTGCCGCACAGGTTCGGCATCATCTGCAGGAAGGTGTTCTCCACCCCGGGCAGGGTCGAGTCGTACGGCTCGGGCCGCCCGATGATCTTGTGCTCGGCGTCGGTGAACTGCGCGGTGAACGCGTCGGCCAGTGTCTTCGGGTAGAGGTCGCCGGGGTTGCTGTCCCGCACCAGCATCGCCGTGCGCGCGGTGGGCTTGATGTAGTTCGCCGCGGACTTGGCGTAGGTCGAACTGGTCGGCGAAACCCGCAGGAACCCGGGGATCTGCGACAGTTCGTCGGCCGCGAGGTGCGAGCCGATGATCGGCACCCGCAGTTCGGCCAGCCGGGTCATCGCGCGCCGGGCGTCGTCCAGGCTCAGCCCGATGCCGGTCACCGCGACCAGGTGCTCCGGCTCGATCCGCCGCTCCAGTTCGGCGACCACCGGCTCCCACTGGGCCAGCCTGCTGCCCGGGTTGGCCAGCAGCAGCCGGATCATCGGCGCGCTGCCGCCCCACGCCCCGCGGTTGGCCCGGAACTGGGCCAGGTAGGCGCCCTGCAACTGGTGGCGGACCCACTCCGGCGACAGGATGTCCTCCTCCGCCAGCGTCATCGGCAGGAACACCGCGACGCTGACGTACGGCTTGCCCGACGCGGCCACGGCGTCGTTCTCGGCCCGGATGCGGCCCTGCACGTCGGCCAGGTCCGGGGCGAACACGTACCGCCCGTCGGTGACCCCGGTGCACTCCGAGAGTTCCCCGCGCTGCTCCACGCCGTCGTCGCAGGTGCGCGAAGCCAGGTTGATCGCGGGGACCACCACGGTCACCGCGACCACCACCGCCGCGGCCAGCAGTGCCGCGCCGCCCACCCACAGCCACTTCCACCACGCGGGCTTCGGCGGGGTGATCCGGTCGGTTCCCGTGCTCATCGATACCTCTCCGCGCGTTCGTGCAGGAGCATCGAGCCGCGGCCCCTGCCCTGGGCCAGGTGGTGGAAACTGCTTTCGATGGTGCTGTCGAGCGTGCCGCCGGGGTCGCCGATCGGGTCGCGGGCGAGCCAGAGCGAGACGAGCAGCCAGGCGAGCGTGCTGTCCAGTTCGTCGGCCCACTGCCCGGCGTGCGCCTGCACCTGGTCGTACGGCTCGGCGGTCTTGTCCAGCCGGTTCGGCGCGGCGGTGATCTGGTCCAGTTCGGCCAGCCACGCCTGTGCCTGCCGCACGTCGAGTTCCCCGTCGAACGGCTTGCGCAGGTGGCCCACCGCGTCGGCGACGTTGCCCAGCGCCAGGTCGTGGTACCGCGCGGAGACCGCCCGGCCGTTGCGCTCGTAGAAGTCGCGGCACAGGGTGTGCACGCGGTCCCAGTTCAGGTCGTGGTCGTCCCCGCGCGCGGCCAGTTCGCCCAGCAGCACGCGCCGCAGCAGCGGGTGCAGGGCGTAGCGTCCCTCGCCGGGTTCCGCGCAGAGCCAGAGGTTGTCGCTCAGCGTCTTGAACAACGCGCCTTCGCCCGCGGGCATCTGCAGCGAGAGGATTTCGCGGTGGAACAGGATTTCCACGTCCTGCGCGGCGCTCGCGGTGATCAGGTCCTCGCGGCTGGACGCGGGGAAGTCCTGAAGCAGGTACTCGCGCAACCGCGGGAACTCCAGTTGGAACACCGAACGCAGCGAGGTCGGGTTCGACCGGTCGTAGGTGCGCGCGATCAGGTCGAGCACCTCGGTGGTCGCGCCGGGGTGCCCGTCGGTGAGCCGGTGCACGAAGCCGGGCAGCCGCGAGGTCGGGTGGATGTCGTGCACCACCGCGAGGTCCACGGTGTCGTCCTGGGACAGCGTGCCGAGTTCGATCAGGTACCACGGCCACCAGCGGCCGTGCGCCAGCGCGGCGGGGCCGGCCCAGTCATCGTCCACATCGGACGCGGTGCGCGGGCGCGGCCACGACAGCCCGTTGGTCCGCTCGGTCGACGGGCGGCGGCGCTCCGGCTCGTCCACCCCGGAGGCGGTCGGCGGGTGCCAGCTCTCGTTCCAGTCGGGGTTCCAGCCACGGCTGGTGGCGAACACCGCGAGCGGGTCGTGCTCGGTTCCGGCGCGGCGGCGGGCTTCGGCGAGCACGCGGAGGAACGCCTGCCCGCCGGGGGTGTGCGTGTTGTCCAGCAGCACGGCCGCGTTCAGCGTGCGGCGGGCGCGGTTGACCCCGGAGTAGGCGCGGCGGAGGTCGGCGAGGAAGGCGTCGCAGAAGGTGGCGTCGGCGGCGGCGCGGTCGTCCTCGTCGCCCTGGGCCCAGCGGGCGATCTCGATCAGGAAGTCCTCGCGGCTGCCGGAACTGGCGGGCAGGCTCTTGATCTTGCCGAGCAGGCGCCTGCGGTCGTACCAGCCCAGGCCGCGCAGCAGCAGGTCGGTGGCCTCGGGCCAGCCCGGCGTGCTCTGCCCGCCGATGCCGCCCGCCAGCCGGACCACGTCCACCACGGCGTCGCGGTTCTGCTCCAGCGGCTGGTTCTGCGCCAGCACCTCGCGCAATTTCCGCAGCGCGAGGCGCCGGTCGCCGATTTCCACCGGCGAGCCGACCACGAGCATGCACAGCCACAACCGGGGAAATGCGATCCGGCCGAACTGGCGCCAATGCCTGCTCAGCTCGAAGGCGAGGTGCCCGAGCAGTTCCCTGGGCTCGATGTTGGCCCAGTCCTCTTTCTCGAAATCGACCTGCGCGTGCGGCACGTCCGCGCAGCGGTCCAGGATTTCCCGCAGCAGCGCGGTCTTCCCGGTGCCGCGGGCGCCGAGCGCGACCACCAGCGGACTGCCCCAACTCTGCCCACCGGGACGTGCCAGGCACTTTTCGATGAGCCCCACGGTGATCGGCCGCATTCCGGCCAGGCGGGTCGGCTCACTAGGCATCTTCGCCCTTTGCTCGACGAGTAGTAGCGATCAAATATAGAGAGCGTTCGTCACGAACGGAAAACGGGTGCACGAAATGATTTGGGTCCGGCGTTCATACCGCCGTTCGGGGCTGATCGCTGACGCTTTCCGGTGATTCATCCAGTGGAAAGAGCTACCGGCCGGACCAGTGGTGGCCGTGGTCCGGTTACCCCGATCGGCCCTGTCGCCCGGCCCCGCCGACGAATATGTTGCGACGAACAACAAATTCCTGCCGCCGACGACGCCTGTGGGAAGGACCCCCGCGATGACCCGTTCGCGCACCAGGACAGCTGCCACCCTGCTGTCCTTTTCCCTGCTCGCACTACCCGCGCCCGCCGCTTCGGCGGCGGCCGAGGCACCCGGCGCGCCGGGCACCGGCGCGGCCTGGACCACCGGTGGCAAGGAGGGATTCGGCACCTCGGCCACCACCGCCTCGAAGGTCTGGTTCACCCTCGGCCAGGGCATCAGCCACGAGGTCTACTACCCGACCGTGGACGTGGCCAACGTCCAGGACCTGCAGTACGTGGTCTCCGACGGGGCCGGGTTCACCCAGCTGGAACGCGACCACACCAGCAAGCAGGTAGTGCTCACCGATCCGCGCTCGCTGAGCTACCGCCAGGTCAACACCGCGGCCAACGGCCGCTACCGGATCACCAAGACGCACACCGCCGACCCGGCCAGGGCGACCGTGCTGGTCCAGACCCGGTTCGAGGTGCTCAGCGGCGGGCCGCTGCAGCTCTACGCGCTCTACAACCCGTCGCTGAACAACAGCGGCATGGGCGACACCGGCGCGACCTCCGGCGGTCAGCTGGTCGCCTCCGACGGCCCGGTGTCCAGCGCACTGGCCGCCTCCACCGGCTTCACCAAGCTGACCAGCGGGTACAGCGGCAGCGCGAGCGACGGTTACGCCGACCTCAGCGGCAACCACGCGCTCGACACGCAGTACGACTCCGCCTCCACGCCCGGGAACCTGGTGCAGCTGGGCCAGATCCCGGTCGGCACGGACACCACCTTCACCCTCGCGCTGGGTTTCGGTGGCAATCGCGGCGCCGCCTCGGCCAACGCCTCGGCCTCACTGGCCGGTGGCTTCGCCGCCGCCGACACCGCCTACCGCGCCGGCTGGGACGCCTATCTGTCCTCTTTGGACGCGGTGCCCGGCTCGATCACCGCTGGCGGGCTGACCACGCAGTACAACGTGGCACTGATGACGCTGAAAGCCCACGAGGACAAGACCTACCTCGGCGCGAACGTGGCTTCGCTGACCAACCCCTGGGGTGAGGCGAAGGACGGGAACGGCACCGGCGACTGCGGTTACCACGCCGTCTGGTCGCGTGACCTGTACCAGGTGTCGACCGCGCAGATCGCCGCCGGGGACACCGCGGCGGCGAACCGTTCGGCCGACTACCTGTTCAACGTCCAGCAACGGCCGGACGGCTCCTTCCCGCAGAACACCCGGCTCGACGGCACCAACTGCTGGACCAGCCTGCAACTCGACGAGGTGGCCTTCCCGATCGTGCTGGTGTGGCAGCTGAACCGGTTCGACGCGGCGATGTGGGCGAAGGTGAAGAAGTCGGCGGACTTCCTGGTCTCACGCGGCCCGTCCACCCCGCAGGAACGCTGGGAGGAGAACGGCGGCTACTCGCCGTCCACCATCGCCGCGGAGATCGCCGGGCTGATCTGCGCCGCCGACATCGCCGAGCGCAACGGCGACACCGCGAGCGCGAACACCTACCGCACCACCGCCGACCAGTGGCAGGCGCAGGTGACCGGCTGGACCTTCACCACCTCCGGTCCGCTCGGCGACGGCCGGTACTTCGAGCGCATCGACGGCAACGGCAATCCGAACGACGGCCAGAACATCTTCATCCAGAACGGCGGCGGCAACCACGACGAACGCTCCATCATCGACGCCGGCTTCCTGGAACTGGTGCGCCTCGGCGTGAAGCCCCCGGCCGATCCGGACGTCGCGGCTTCGCTGCCCGAGGTGGATTCGACGATCAAGGTGACCACGCCGAACGGGCCGTTGTGGTACCGGTACAACCACGACGGCTACGGCGAAACGGCCTCCGGCGGCCCGTACACCGGCGCCGGTGTCGGCCGGTTGTGGCCGCTGCTCACCGGCGAGCGCGGGGAGTACGAACTCGCCAACGGGCGGTCCGCGACCACGCACCTGGCCACCATGGCGGCCGCGGCCAACCCGGGCTACCTGATCCCCGAACAGGTCTGGGACCGCGCGAGCGCCAGCGGCTTCACCTTCGGCGAAGGCACCGGCTCAGCGACCCCGCTGGCGTGGTCGATGGCCCAGTTCGTCCGGCTCGCGCACTCGATCGACGCGGGCGCGCCGGTGGAGACGCCGTCGGTGGTCAAGCAGCGGTACGCGAACGGGTGCGCCCACGTCTCGGCGAACTTCTCGGTCAACGCGACGACCACGTGGGGCCAGAGCCTCTTCGTCGTCGGTGACCGGCCGGAGCTGGGTTCGTGGAACCCGGCGAACGCCGTGCCGATGTCCTCGGCGAACTATCCACTGTGGACGGCCACGGCCGGGCTGCCGAAGGGGACCGCGTTCCAGTACAAGTACCTGCGCAAGGAGGGCGGCACGGTCACCTGGGAATCGGGCGGGAACCGGACGGCTACGGCTACGGGTTGCACGCTTGGGTTGAACGATACTTGGCGGTCGTAGGTGGTATCTGGGACCGCCCCGGTTTTTTAGTGTGACTACGGTGAAGACCTCGATGTCAAGGCGGGAGAGATGCCTTGACATCGAGGTCTTCGCCGTGTTTTTGGCTGTGGACCGGGGCGGGGTGGGGGGTCTGGGCGGGTCCCTGGTGGAGTGCCCGGGCGGCGGTTGCGCTGGGGGTTGGTGGTGGCTGCGCTGGGGGGTGACGGCTCTGCCGAATGCTATGAGTGGGGCATTACTTGCGTTGAATGCAAGTAATGCCGCATTCATAGCGTTTGGCCGCCTCGGGCGCGCGTGGCTTGGGGCGGCATGGTCAGGGCAGTAGGGCGGTTACGGCGTCGGCGAAGGGGTGGGGGGATTCTTGCGGGACGTTGTGGCCGATACCCGGCAGCAAGCGGTGGGTGTACGCGCCGGTGAAGTATTCGCGGTCCTCCGCCGCGCTGGGGCCGCCGACGCCGTCCGCGCCGCTTTCGAGCACCACGGACGGCACGGTGATCAGCGGCTCCGCGGCCAGGCGGGCCTCAATGTCCTGGTAGCGGGGATCGCCGTCGGCGAGTCCGTAGCGGTGGCGGTAGGAGTGGATCACCACGTCGACGAAGTCCGGGTTGTGCAGGCTCGGCGCGCTGGCGGGGAAGGCTTCCGCCGCCGCGGCCCACTCCGGCGACCACTGCCGCCACAGCAGCTCGCACAACTCCTCGCGGTTGCGCTCGAGCCCCCGCCTGCCGCGCTCGGAGTGGAAGTAGTACTGGTACCAGTAGGTGCTTTCCCACTCGGGCGGCGCGGGTTCGCCCGCGTAGGCGAGGTTCTGCACGTTGTAACCGTCCACACTGACCAGTCCGGTGACCCGCTCCGGCCACAGCGCGGCGGCGATGCACGCCGCGCGGCCACCCCAGTCGTACCCGGCGACCACGGCCTTCTCGATGCCGAGCCCGTCGAGCAGGTCCAAGAGGTCCTGCGCCAGCGCGCCCTGCTGCCCGGATCGGACCGTCGCGGGATCGCGGAAGCTCGTCCCGCCGAAGCCGCGCAGGTAGGGCGCCACCACGAAAGCACCACGCCCGGCCAGCGCCCCGGCGACCTCGTCGTAGGCACGCACGTCGTAGGGGAAGCCGTGGAGCAGGACCACCGGCGCCCCACCGGGATCGCCCGCCTGCTCGTAGGCGATGTCCAGCACCGGGGTGGTGACGCGGCCGGTCGACGAGAAGCTCATGGGCCGATCCTCACACAGCGGCGATCAAGGCTTCCAGCGATTTGCGCAGGCCGCCGTCGACCTCCACCGGCCGCCGCGATCCCCGGTCGACGAACACGTGCACGAAGTAGCCCTCCGCGATCAGCTCACCGGCCCCGGAGAACATGCCGATCTCGTAGCGCACGCTCGACCGCCCCAGGTGCCCCACGCGCAGGCCCACCTCCAGCGAACCGGGGAAGGACACCGAGCCCCGGTAGTTGCAGTGCGACTCCACGCACAACCCGATCACCGCACCGTGCTCGATGTCGAGCCCGCCCTGCTCGATCAGCCAGGTGTTGATCACCGTGTCCATCACCGAGTAGTGCACCACGTTGTTGACGTGCCCGTAGACGTCGTTGTCCTTCCACCGCAGCGGAACCGACTGCACGAAGGGGTACTCGCTCACCACAGCTCCACCGACCCCCGCAGGATTTCGGCCAGGTCCTCCTCCGACGGCTCCCGGGGTGCCGTGGCCAGCAACCGCTGCTGCTTCACCGTTCCCGAGACCAGCGAGTCCACATCGGACTCCGAGTAGCCCACCGCGCCGATCCCGTTGGGGATGCCGATGCGCCGCATCAGGTCACGCAGCACGGCGGGCAGGTGCTCTTCGGCGTCCCCCGGCCACTCGAACTCCGGTGCCAGCAACCGCGCCACCCGCAGGTGCCGGTCCGGCGCGGCGGAGAAGGTGAATCGGAAGGCCGCCGGCGCGGTCAGCGCCACCGCCATCCCGTGCGGCACCATCGCTTCGTCCCCCGGATAGCCCTCCGGGTGGAAGTCCCGCACCTGCCCGGCGATCGGGTACGCGTTCGCGTGCGGGATGTGCACGCCCGCGTTGCCGAACCCCAGCCCGGCGAACGTGGCCGCCAGCGCCATGTCCTCCCGTGCCTGGAGGTTCGAGCCGTCCGTCACCGCGGCGGCGAACGACCGCGAAAGCAGCCGCAGTGATTCCTCGGCGAACATGTCCGCCAGCGGATTCGCCCCGCAGTACGGCACCCGCTCCTCCGGCCGCTTGCGCGGGTAAGCGGTGTAGGGCTTCGCGGTGTAGCTCTCGGCGGCGTGGCACAGGATGTCCATCCCGCTCGCCGCGGTCACCGCGGCCGGCTGGCTGACCGTCAGCCGCGGGTCGACCACCGCCAGCGCCGGTCGCAGCCGCAGGTGGCTGATCCCGCTCTTGACCCGCAGCGACAGCACGTCCAGCACGCACACCGTGGTGCTCTCCGCGCCGGTCCCGGTGGTGGTCGGCACCGCCACCAGCGGCTTCAGCGGCTTGCTCGGCGCCCGGCCACCGCCGACCGGCGCGTTGACGTAGTCCAGCAGCTCGCCGTCGTTGCTGGTCAGCAGGTTGACCGCCTTCGCGGTGTCGATGCTGGACCCGCCGCCGACCGCGACGAAGGCGTCCCACGGGCCGTGGGCGCGGGCGTGGTCGACCGCCTTGGCCATGCTCACATCCGTCGGCTCCACGTGCACGGCGTCGAAGACCTCGGCTTCGATGCCGTACCCGGCGATGCCGTCGGCGATCCGGCGCGGCCAGCCGGTCGCCGCCACGTCCGGGTCGGTCAGCACGAGCACGCGCCGCGCGCCGTACTGCGTCAGGTCGTATCCGATCTCGTCGCTCGAGCCGCTCCCGTACTTCAGCGCCGGGGCGCCGTAGGTGAAGACCGTCTCTTGTTCCGCTGAAGGCACGCCTCACCGTACCTCGCACCGCCGGTCGGGGTCTTGCCCTCGATTCCGGGATGCCCTTATCGTCGAACAGCCGGGACATCGGATGACTTGAGCGTGACATCCCGCCAAACCCGGCGTTCGCCCGGACATCACCGTGGATGCATCCGATCTTTGCCGAGGGAGCCTGATGACCAGGACGAAGGCACGCAGGTGGCTCGCCGTGTTCGCTGTGTGCGCTGTCGGGGCGCTGACCGCCACGATCCCGGCGCTCGGCGAAGCCGCCGGGCCGAGCGAGGCCGCCGGGCCGCGCCAGGAGAACGGCATGACGCTCTGGTACGACGAACCGGCCACCGACTGGGAGTCCCAGTCGCTGCCGATCGGCAGCGGGGCGCTGGGCGCGAGCGTGTTCGGCGGCGTCCAGGCCGAGCAGCTCCAGTTCAACGAGAAGACGCTGTGGACCGGCGGCCCCGGCTCGCCCGGCTACGACTTCGGCAACTGGACCGCCCCGCGACCAGGCGCGCTCGAAGCGGTCCAGCAGCGGATCGCCGCCGAAGGCCAGGCGGATCCGGAATGGGTGGCCGACCAGCTCGGCCAGCCGAAACACGGCTTCGGCGCGTACCAGACCTTCGGCGACCTCCGGCTGACGCAGCCGCAAGCACCCCCGGAGGTCGGTGACTACCGCCGTCACCTCGACATCTCGACCGCCACCGCGGGCGTGCGCTACACCTCCGGTGGCACCGAATTCACCCGCGAGTACTTCGCCTCCGCCGCCGACGACGTGATCGTCGCGCGCCTGTCCGCGGGCGAGCCGGGACGGGTCGGCTTCACCGCCGCGATCACCGCACCGGACAACCGGTCCAAATCGGCGTCAGCGAGAGACGGCCGTCTCTCGTTTTCCGGGAGCCTGCACGACAACGGCATGCGCTTCGCCTCCCAGGTCCAGGTGCTCAACGACGGCGGCACGCGCACCGACAACGCGGACGGCTCGGTCACCGTCCAGGACGCGGACGCGGTCACGCTGATCCTCGCCGCGGGCACCGACTACTCCCCCGCGTATCCGGCCTACCGGACCGGTGAGGACCCGGCTTCCGGCGTGAGTCAGCGCGTGGACCAGGCGGTCGCCAAGGGGCTGCCCGTGCTGAGGTCCGCGCACGTCGCCGACCACCGTGCCTTGTTCGACCGGGTCGACCTGCAACTCGGCCAGCAGCCGCCCGCGATGCCGACCGACGACCTGCTGCGCTCCTACCAGGACGGTTCGGCTTCGCCCGCCGCCCGGAAAGCGCTGGAGGTGCTGTACTTCCAGTACGGCCGGTACCTGCTGATCGCCTCGTCGCGGCCGGGCTCGCTGCCGGCGAACCTGCAGGGCGTGTGGAACAACTCCACCTCACCGCCGTGGAGCGCCGACTACCACGTGAACATCAACCTGCAGATGAACTACTGGCCCGCCGAGACGACGAACCTCGCGGAAACCACGGCTCCGCTGTTCGACTACGTGGACTCGATGGTGCCGCCGGGCGAGGTGACCGCCCAGGAGATGTTCGGCAACCGCGGCTGGGTGGTGCACAACGAGACGAACCCGTTCGGCTTCACCGGGGTGCACGACTGGGCAACCGCGTTCTGGTTCCCCGAATCCGGTGCCTGGCTGGCGCAGCACTACTACGAGCACTACCGGTTCACCCGCGACGAGGTGTTCCTGCGCGACCGGGCGTACCCGATGCTGAAGTCGCTGGCGCGGTTCTGGATCGACGAGCTGGTGGTGGATCCGCGCGACGGCAAACTGGTGGTCACCCCGAGCTATTCGCCCGAGCAGGGACCGTTCACCGCCGGGGCGTCGATGTCGCAGCAGATCGTCGGGGATCTGCTCACCAGCACCGTCGAAGCCGCGAACCTGCTGGGCGACAACGCTTTCGCCACCGAAGCCGGGGACGTACTGTCCCGATTGGACCCCGGGTTGCGGATCGGTTCCTGGGGGCAGTTGCAGGAGTGGAAGACCGACCAGGACGACCCGGGCAACCAGCACCGCCACGTGTCGCACCTGTTCGCGCTGCACCCCGGCAACCAGGTCACCCCGCGCGAGACACCCGAACTGGCCGAAGCCGCCAAGGTCTCGCTCACCGCTCGCGGGGATGGCGGGACCGGCTGGAGCAAGGCATGGAAGATCAACTTCTGGGCGCGCCTGCTGGACGGCGACCACGCGCACACCATGCTCTCGGAACTGCTCAAGAACAGCACGCTGACCAACCTCTGGGACACCCACCCGCCGTTCCAGATCGACGGCAACTTCGGGGCCACCGCCGGGGTCGCGGAAATGCTGCTGCAGAGCCACGCGGACGCGGTGGACATCCTGCCCGCGCTGCCGGGTACGTGGGACAGCGGTTCGGTGCGGGGATTGCGGGCTCGCGGGGACCTGACCGTGGACGTCGAGTGGAGCGGTGGCTCAGCCACCCGGCTCGGCCTGGCCGCGGGCCGGACCGGGACCGCGGATGTCCGAAGTGGACTCTTCGCCGGTCCCTTCGATGTGCGCGACACGACTACCGGCGAGACCGTCGAAGTCGCGCACGACGGCGAGCGGATCACGCTGGCTGCCGAGCGGGGTCACCGGTACGAGGTGACGGCGCTGGCTTCGGTGGCCATCACGGCACCGGAGACGGTCGAGCCGGGCGTGCCGTTCACCGCGGAGGTCACCGTCGCGGCCACCGGTGAAGCACTGCCGCGTGGGGACGTCCAGCTCACGCTGCCGGAGGGGTGGACCGCGATCCCGGCGGCCCAGCCGTCCGCGCCCCTGCGCGCGGGCACGGACCGGACGCACCGCTTCGAGATCACCCCGGTCACCGGCGCCGCGACCCTCCACGCGACGGTCCGCGGTGATGGGTGGCAGGTGCGCGCCCGGAAACCGGTGGGCTAGCTCACTTCCGAGTTTTGGAGCACGTGTTCTGTTATAGTCGCCGGCATGCCCCGCCCTCGTGTGCACGACCTCGACGCGTTGCTCGACACCGCCGAGCGGCTCGTCGCCGAGGTCGGGGCGGCCGGGGTCACCGCGCGGTCGCTGGCGGCGGCGGCCGGCGTGCCGAACGGCACGATCTACCACGCCTTCGGCTCGATCAACGCGCTGCTCGGCCGGGTCTGGCTGCGGGCGGCGAGCGACTTCCTCGACCTGCAGATCGAACTGGCCGACCGGGACGACCCGGTGGACGCGGTGCTGGGCGCCGCGAGCACCCCGGCGGTCTTCGCGCAGCGCCGCCCGGCCGCGGCGCGCATGTTGCTGCTGGTCAAGCGTGAGCACCTGCTCGGCCCGGACCTGCCCGGCGAACTCGCCGACGACCTCCTCGCGCTGGACAAGCGCGTGGTGTCGCTACTGGTCCGGCTCACCCACCGGATGTGGGGCCGCCGCGACGGTCCCGCCGTCGAGGTGCTCACCACCTGCGTGGTCGACCTGCCGACCGCGTTGTTCCGCCGCGCGCTGAGCGGCCCACCGGGCGACGGTGTCAGCGCCGACACCCGGCGACGACTCGAGGCCGCCGTGCGGGCGGTGCTCGCCATCGACCCACCCGACCACCACCGATCCACAAAGGACTGAATGTGCCCGAGCTGAAGCACCAGGAACCCGTCTACGTACTCGACCTCGGCGACGGCGAGAACCGCTTTTCCCCGGAGTGGCTGCAAAGCGTCCACTCCGCGCTGGACACCGTCACCGAGGGCTCGGCACCGGCGGTGCTGGTCACCGTCGGCGGCGGCAAGTTCTACTCCAACGGCCTCGACCTCGAATGGCTGATGGCCCACGGGGACCAGGCCGGCCAGTACGTCACCGATGTGCAGGAACTGTTCGCGCGGGTGCTGACGCTGCCGGTGCCGACGGTCGCCGCGCTCAACGGCCACGCCTTCGGCGCCGGGGCGATGCTCGCGATGGCGCACGACTTCCGCGTGATGCGCGAGGACCGCGGCTACTTCTGCTTCCCGGAGGCGGACATCAACATCCCGTTCACCCCGGGCATGGCCGCGCTCATCCAGGGCAAACTCACCCCGGCGGCGGCCGTCGCCTCGATGACCACCGGCCGCCGCTTCGGCGGCCCGGACGCCCGCGACCTCGGCCTGGTGGACGCCATCGCCGCCGAGTCGAAACTGCTGGACGAGGCGAGCGACGTGGTCCGCGGCCTGGCAGGCAAGGACCGCGGCACGCTGGGCGCCATCAAATCCACCATGTACGCCCCCGCCGTCACCGCCCTGCGCACCACCCCCTGACCCCGCCCTGAATGCTATGAGTGGGGCATTACTTGCAATGAACGCAAGTAATGCCCCACTCATAGCATTCGCCTGCCCAAATTCATCCCATCCCCGGCGAGTCCCACACTCCCGCAGCCGAACTCCACACTCGTGCAGATGAACTCCACGCTCAGGACGCTGAGTTCCACACACTCGGCGCACCCCGGCCGGACACGAATGTGGCTTTGGGGGCGGATTCGGCCCCCAAAGCCACATTCGTGTCCCCGGAGGAGGGCTACGATCGGGTGGGTGACGGTGACCAGTCAGCGGCGGCTCACGTTGGTCGCCGTGCTCGGGATGGCGTATTGGTTCTTCGGCAACCTCTACGAGGCCGTGGTGTTCTCCCCGAACTGGGTCCAGGACAACCCCGCGCAGTTCACCCGGCTGCACGAGTTCTTCGCCAGCACCAGCCCGACGCTGTACTTCGTGCCGGTGACACAGCTGGCGATCCTGCTGATCTGGGTGCTCTGGTGGCGCAACCGCGACGACGAGCTGAAGCGCGACTACCGGCGCGCGGGCGTGGTGGCGGTGGTGAACGTGGCCTTGTCCGCGTACGTCATCGCCGTGCTCTTGCGCCGGATGTTCGGCGAGGACTACCTTTCAGCCGACCTGACCGCCACGGCGTGGCAGTGGAACGCGCTGAACGTGGTCCGCATGGTGCTCACCGCGGTGACCGGTTATTACCTGTTCAGCGCGTTCCGGAAGCTCGACCGCCGGGCGGCAGGGTGACGGTGCCCCGGTCGAGGTCGATGCCGTAGGCGGGCGGGGCGCTGTCGCCCTCTTCGTCGCGCAGCATTTCCACCGACGCCCGGTGTTCCAGCTCCCGGCGCTTGGTGCCGTAGAACATCGCGGTGACCTCGTTGATGTAGGTCGCGGTGAGCGGGGTGCCCGCCCGTTTGCGCCGCCTGGCGCGCACGAGTTCGAACACCCCCACCGCCACCATCAGCAGGGTGCCCACCGGGATGCTCCACGCCAGCAGCGTCTCCACCGGGTCCATCCCGCCAAGGTACCCCGATCAGCGCAGGGTGACCGGAAGCGTCAGGTGCCCGTTCGAGATGAACGACGCCGTGGTCGAGAGCTCCGCCGGGTCCACCGCCAGCGCCAGATCCGGGAACCGCGCGAACAAGGCGGGCAGCGCGATTTCCGCTTCCAGCCGTGCCAGTGGCGCACCGAGGCAGAAGTGCACGCCGTGCCCGAAGGACAGGTGGTTCTTGTTCGGGCGCGACAGGTCGAACTCGTCGGCGTTCTCCCCGGCCTCCGGCGACCGGCCGGCGGCGGCGTACGACGCCAGGATCGCCTCGCCCGCCTTGATGGTCACCTCGTCGCTGACAACGATGTCTTCGACGGCGTACCGCAGCGGGAGGTGCGCCACGGGCGCTTGCCAGCGCAGGGTTTCGTCGAGCACGTCACTCCAGGTGTACGTGCCGTCGAGCACCTGGCGCAGCTGCCCGGGATGGGTCAGCAGCGCGGTGATCGCGTGGTCGAGCAGGTTGACCGTGGTCTCGTGCCCGGCCGAGATCATCAGGATCAGCGTGTCGATCAACTCGGCTTCCTGCAGCGCCGAACCGTCTTCGTCACGCGCGGCGATCAGGCCGCTGGCGAGGTCGTCGCCGGGGGCCGCGCGCCGGGTCGCCACGAGCTCACCGAGGATCCGGTACAGCTGCTCGCCGTTGGCCGCCGCCTCCTCGGCCGTGGCACTGGTGTTGAACACCCCGTCGACCGCCTTGCGCAGATCGGCCCGGTGCTCGTCCGGCACGCCGAACAGCTGGCAGATCACCTCGATCGGCAGCGGGTAGGCGAAGTTCTCCCGCAGGTCGACCGTGCCGGTGGTGCCGTCGAGCCGGTCGAGCAGGCCGTGGGTGATCTCCTCGACCCACGGCCGCAGCGCTTCGGTGCGGCGGTAGGTGAAGGCCTTGGACACCAGCGACCGCAGCCGCCGGTGCTCGCCACCGTAGGCGGTGAACATGTTCTGCACGGCCACCCAGATCATCAGCGGCCAGTCCGCGGGTACCGTGCCGTCCCGCCACGCCGCCCAGTGCTGCCGCGGGTCCTTCGAGACCTTCGGATCGCTCAGCAGGCGCTTGAGCAGATCCGGGTCCGTCACTGACCACGCCACCACCTGGCCAGGGAGTTCCACCAGCGTCGCGGCGCCGCGGGCGCGGAGTTCGGCGTTCTCGGCGTGGATGTCGCGGCCGGTGGGGTCGAGGACGAGGGGGCTGGGTGCGGATTCCAACGGTGTTCTCCAGTCGGTTCGGTGGACGGAACTGGCGCGGGAACGGTGTTGCGAACGGGGGTGAACTGCACGGGCAGCGCGGCCAGCGCGCGGTGGAACGGACCCGGCCGCCAGCGCAGCTGGTCGTCGGGCACGGCCAGGCGCAGGTCGGGCAGCGCGTCGAGCAGGGTCTCGATGGCCGTGGTGGCGATCAACCTGGCGGGCCCCTGCGCGGGGCACGAGTGCACCCCGGCGCCCCAGGCGATGTGCGCCCGGTTGCCCACGCGCTGCTCGGCGCGCAGCGCAGGATCGGTGTTGGCGGCGGCGAAGCTGATCACCACCGGTTCGGCGGCGGGCAGGTGCGTGCCCAGGAGGTCGACCGCGGGCCAGGGGTAACCGGCCGAGTAGTTCGCCATCGGCGGGTCGCCCCAGAGGATCTCTTCGAGCGCGTCCTCCACGTGCAGGCTGCCACCGGCCAGGTCACCGGCGAAGCGGTCGTCGATCAGCAGCAGCCGGATGCCGTTGGCGATCAGGTTCTGCTGCGGTTCGGTGCCCGCGCCCATCAGCAGCACCAGCTGGTGCAGCAGTTCCTCGTCGGTCAGCCGCGCCGGGTGCGCCATCATCCACGACGGCACGTCCTGGCCCGGCTGCGCGCGCTTGAGCGGGAGCAGTTCGAGCATGCTCGCGGTCAGTTCCGCGTTGGCGCGCTCGGGGTCGACCATGTCGAAGATGCCGCGCATCCCGGCGACCAGCCGGTCGCCCAGCGCGGGCGGGCAGCCGAAGAGGTGGTTGAACACCTGAAGCGACAACGTGGTGGCGTAGTCGTTGAGCAGATCCGCCTTGCCGTTGGCGGAGAACCGGGCGATCAGCTCACGCGCGGTCCGCTCGATGTAGTCGCGCAGGGCGTGCGGGTTGAGCCGCGAGAGGCTGCCGGTGATCGCGCTGCGCAGGCGGGCGTGCACCGCGCCGTCGGTGAACAGGCAGTTGGGGCGGTAGCCCATCATCGGCAGGACCGGGTTGTCCTCGGGCTGGTTCTGCTGCCAGCGCCGGGGATCGCGCGGGAAGGTCGACGGCGCGCGGAGCACCTCCAGCGCGGCTTCGTAGCCGAGTACCAGGCTGGCGTTCACCCCCGGGGCCAGTTCGACCGGCGCGATCTGCCCGTGCGCGGCCCGCATCCGGGCGTACACCCCGGCGGGGTCGCGGGCGAACTCCTCGTCGTAGAGGCGGGCGCGCTCGGTGTGCGCGGGACAGCCGGGCGGCGGTCCGGCGGCGGGAAAGGTCACGGGTGCTCCTGGCGGATCGGATCGAAGAGGTAGTCGACAAGACTGATCAGCGCCTGCGCGGACGACACGCGGTCACGGGCGTCGCAGCTGACCAGGCGGGTCTCCGGGAGCAGATCGAGTGCTTCGCGGAGTTCGGCTTCGGGGAACCGCGGTGCGCCGTCGAATTCGTTGACCGCGACCGCGTACGGCAGGCCCAGTTCCTCGAGCAGGCCCATCACGTCGAAGGACTCCTCGAGCCGGGTGGGGTCCACCAGCACCAGCGCGCCGAGCGCGCCGTAAGCGAGGTCCTTCCACATCTGCGTGAACCGCTGCTGGCCGGGCGCGCCGAACAGGTAGAGCACGACGTCGCTGCCGAGGGTGAGCCTGCCGAAGTCCATCGCGACCGTGGTGGTGTTCTTGCCGCGGACCCCGGACAGGTCGTCCACCACCGCGCCTGCCTGCGTCATCGTCTCCTCGGTGCGCAGCGGCCGGATCTCGGACAGGGTGCCGACGAAGGTGGTCTTGCCCACCGCGAACGGCCCGACGACCAGGATCTTCACCGAGGTCCGGACGGTGGCGGGGACGTATCCGTCAGGTGAGAGCACGGAGGCCATCGAGTACCTTCTGCAGGAGTTGGTGGTCGGGGATTTCGGCCTGGCGCACGGCGGCGCGGGCCTCGATGTGACCGGAGTCGAGCAGGTCGGACAGCAGCACCTTGGTCACGCTCGTGGGCAGGTCCAGGTGCGCGGCGACCTCGGCGACGGCCAGCGCGCCCCCGCGGCAGAGCTCCATCACCCGCCGCTTCTCCGGGCTCAGCCCGACCACCGGCGCCCAGGTCGCGAGCACGACCGTGGCCACGTCCAGCGTGTTGCGGGTCGGGTGGGCGCGGCCTTCGGTGACCACGTGCGGCCGCACCAGTGCCTGCTCGCGCCGGTTCCGGGTCATGCCGGGAAGCGCGGCGGCGCGGTGAGTTCCTGGCCGAGCCGCTGCACCAGTTCCTGCATGCGGGAGGACACGCCTTCGACGTCGACGCGGCCCGTGGTGGAGACCGCGACGTAGGCGCCCTGGCCGGCCGCGGTGAGGAAGACGAACCCGCCGTCGAACTCGATCAGCGTCTGGCGCCACTGTTCCGGGGGCTGGCGGCAGAATTCGCCGGTCGCGCGGGCCAGTGACTGCAGGCCGGACACGGCCGCGGCGGTGCGCTCGGCGTCGTCGCGGTCGATGCCCGCGGAGTGCGCCATCAGCAAGCCGTCGGCGGACAACAGCACGGCGTAGAGCGTCTCCGGCATCTGGAGCGCTTGGTCGAGCATCCAGCCGAGCCGGTTCGTGGTCGCGTCCGTGCTGTTCGAGCTCACTGGGATTCCCTTTCTACGTCGGCGGAATTGGCACGGCCACGGCGGGTGCCGCGTTGCCAGGCCGCGGCGGTGGCGACCGAGTTCGTGGACGGCGCCGAGGGCGCCGGAGGCGCGGCCTGGGCTACGGGTGCTGTCGGCGCGGCGGGCACGGGCGGTTTGGCCGTGACCGTGGCCGCGGTCCGGCGGCGGCGCCGGGGCAACCCGTGCGCGGTGGTGCCCAGCTCGGATTTCGCCGCGACAGCCACGGGTTCGGGCCGGGGCGACGGGCTCGGTATGCGCTTCACGGGTTCGGGCTCCGGAGTGGCGGCCGGCGGGTTCGGGGTCGGCGTGGTGATCCGCGTGAGCAGTTCGGTGGGCAGGAACAACACCGCGCGGACCCCGCCGTACGGCGAGCGGGTGTCCACCGAGACGCGGAACCCGTACCGGTTGGCGAGCGCGCCGATCACCGCGAACCCGATGCGCGGCGGCACGCCGAGCGCGGCGATGTCCTGGCCGCCGTGCCCGTCGAGCAGCCACGCCGCGCGCTGCACGGCTTCCACGGTCATGCCGACCCCGGCGTCGTCGATGATGATGGCGAGCCCGTTGTGCGCCTGCTGGAAGGTGACCTGTACCGGCGAGCCCGGCTGGGAGTGGCGGGCGCCGTTGTCCAGCAGTTCGGCCACCGCGAGCACCACAGGCTCCACCGCCTGGCTGACCACGGCGGTGTCCGAAGGCGCCGGGATCTGGACGCGCGCGTAGTCGCGGATGCGGCCGGTCGCGCCGCGGACCACGTCGGTCAGCGTGGCGGCCGAGCGCTGCAGGCCGGGCCAGGAACCGCAGAGCACCGCGGTCGCCTGGGCACGGCGGCCCAGCTGCGCGTTCGCGTGGTCGAGGCCGAGCAGGCCGTCGAGCACGGACGGATCGTCGTGGCGCTCTTCCATCTCCGAGATCAGCACCTGCTGCTCACCGGCGAGGTTCTGCACCGTGCGCATCATCGCGCGCAGGGTGGCGGCGGCGGATTCGGCGGCCTGGCGGCGGGTCTGGCCGAGCAGGTCGGTGATCGTCTCGAGCACACCGCGGTGCGGGTCGCCGTGGCCGGTGTCGCGCAGCGGGCCGGGCACGGTCACCGCCGGGTTGGCCAGCGACTCCGCGAGCGCGGGCAGCCGGACACCGATCAGGTGCCGCTCCTCGGCTTCGCGGGCGGCCAGTTCGGCGTGCGCGGCGTCGCGGTAGCGGCCGAGGTTGACCGTGACGCGGCGCTGGCGCAGCAGCAGCACGGTGAGCACGAGGCTGAGCAACAGCAGGCAGCTCGAAACTGCCATCAGCAGGGGGTATTCCATGGAATCCTCACGGTCGGCGGGCGCGGGCCACCAGTCGGCTAGGCGAACACCGGGGGGCGCGCCGGGTCCGCACCCGGGCCGCGATCACTGCGCCGAACGAGGAAAATCCGGGCGGGCCCGAGAAACGACGGCATGTGTGCGGCTCCACAACGGCGGGGACGGTCGTCACACCGCGCCTTGGCACGATGTCAGCAGCGAGTACCGTAGCGCAAACCCCGCGTGTTCTCCCAGACTTCGCGAAGAAAGGCAGCCGCATCCGTGAGCCCGGTCTTCACCACCGCCGATCTCGTCGACGAACACGGCGATCGGCTGCTCGTCTGTGACACCCAGTTCCGCGAATTCGGCGGGCACCGGCGATTTTCCGGTCCGGTGCGCACGGTGCGCTGCCACGAGGACAACGGCCTGGTCCGGGAACTGCTGCGGACACCGGGCGAAGGCGCGGTGCTCGTGGTCGACGGCGGCGGTTCGCTGCACAGCGCGCTGACCGGCGACGTCATCGCCGCTTCGGCGGTGGAGAACGGCTGGGCCGGGCTGATCATCAACGGCGCCGTGCGTGACAGCGCGGTGCTCGCCGGGCTCGCGCTCGGGGTCAAGGCACTGGGCACGAATCCCCGCAAAAGCGCCAAGAACAGCGCGGGGGAAGTCGACGTGCCGGTGAGCTTCGGCGGGATCACCTTCCGCCCCGGCGATTCCGCCTACGCCGACGAAGACGGGGTGGCCGTGCTGCCCGCGGCTTCGCGCACCAGCAAGTAGCGGCGTCGGCCGGCGCGGCGATTTCCCCTTCTGGATCGAGGAAGTGAAAGGTCAGCGCGACCCCGGCGGGCCGCAGGGACCACTGGAGAACTCCCGGCAGGCCCTCGCGCGACCGGGAGCGTCCAGGTGGATCACCGAGCTTAGGCGGGGTCCCCGGTGTTGCGGACGACGTTGTAGTAGGTGTCGGCGATGAAGTCGCACGGGCCGCGGGCCGGGCCGGTGCCGAAGGTGTACTCGCACTGCTGGTGCATCTTGTCGAAGAACAGCCGGTCGCAGCGCAGCGTGTTGGCGCCACCGGCTTCCTCGCACATGTCGTGGTGCGCGCACGGGCCGCGGAAGTCGACCTGACCCCACGGCGGCACCACCGGCTTGTCGGGCGACCAGGTGCAGTAGTCGTGCCACGCGCCGCGGCTGGTGTCGTAGACGTACCCGCTCGGCACCGGCACGAAGGACGCCGCCTGCGCGCTGCCCGCCGCCATGCCGAGCCCGCCGGCGGCGCAGGCCAGCACCACCGCGAACCGTCGTAGTTTCCCGTTCATCCCCAGCTCCCCGCAGTTGCCGTTCCACTTGTTGGAAGATCAGTTCGACAACTCTTAACCTAGACTGGGCGGGCCTGCGTGCCCAGGGTCCGATCGACCCACACAGGAAAGCGGGGTGAAAGCGGCACCCGGAAACTGACGCCGGTGAAGCTCACCTTCCTGATCCTCGGTTTCCTGTTCCTCGGCTCGGCTTTCGCGCTGGGCGCGATCATGGCGGACGAAGCACGGCTGGCCGGCATGCTGGAGTGGACCTGCCGGCCGCCGAACTCGGTGGGCTGGGTGGAGTGCCACACCACCAAGAGCAACGACACCTTCCTCCGGCTGGACGCCGATCACCTGGTCACCCAGATCCTGCTCGGGCTGACCGGCGTCGGCTGCCTGATCGCCGCGGCGGCGGTCGGCCCGCGGCAGCCGCGGCCGGTGCCGCGGGCGATGACGCCGCCGCAGTGGCAGCAGCAGGTCAGGTGACGCGCACCAGCACCTGGTCCAGCGATTTGCGGACCAGGTTCGGCACCACGCAGTCCCGCGCCGGATAGCCGACCGGGATGACCGCGAACGCCTTCTCGTTGCGCGGGCGCCCGAGCAGTTCGCCGAGGAACCGCATCGGTGACGGGGTGTGCGTGAGCGCGGCGAGGCCGGACAGGTGCAGCGCGGTGAGCAGCATGCCCACCGCGATGCCCACCGACTCGTCGACGTAGTAGTGCTTGTGCGTGCCGCCTTCCTCGTCGAGGTAGAACCGCTGCTGGAAGACCACGATGAGGTAGGGGGCGTCGGTCAGGTGCGTCTTGACCGCGTCGGTGCCGAGCGGGCGCAACGCGGACAGCCACTCCTCCCCCAGCCTGCCCTCATAGGACACGCGCTCCTCTTCCTCGGCCGCCTCCCGGATGCGCTGCTTGATATCCGGATCGCTGACCAGCACGAAGGTCCACGGCTGCTGGTGGGCGCCGCTGGGTGCGGTGGCGGCGACCGCGATGGCGTCGAGCACCACCTGCTCGGGCACCGGGTCGGTGGAGAACGCCCGCACCGTGCGTCGGGTGTCCATGCGGCGGCGGAGTTCGGCCGCGGTGGTCAGGGATTCGTCGGCGGAGGGACGAACGGGCCGGTAGGGCACCGGTTCGAAGGGGTCGCCGTAGTTCGGGGTCCAGTGCGGTTCGCGCATGACGTCATTGTTCGGGTGCGGATAGGGTCGGCACAATGGCAACACTGACCGCTTCGATGATCACCGACGCCGCGACGCCCACCGGACCACGGATTTCGCCTGACGGCCGCCAGGTGGCCTACGTGGTGGATGGCTCCCTCTGGGTGGATTCCCGGGAGCTCGGGGTCGCGGGAACGGGTCCTCGCTGGTCACCCGATTCGCGGTGGCTGTACTACCTCGATGGGCGATTGCACCGGTTTTCCCTGGAAACCGGGGAAATCCAGCCGTTGATCGAGGATGCCGCGGCCTGCCTCCCGCTGGACGCCGACCGGGTCGTCGTGGTGACGCGGGCCGAGCCCGGACCACGCGACCCAGTGGTCTGGACCGATCCACTACCGATGAACACCCTGTGCCTGCTCGATCCGGGCACCGGGGAAACGCGTCCGCTGGACCTGCCCGGCCGTCACGTCATCGAATTCGCGCGGTGCCCGGAAGACGACCTGCTCGCCGTGCTCACCCGGGCGACCCCGGAGCAGGATCCCGTGCACCCCACCACCGAACTGCACCTGGTCGATCCGGCCACCGGCGTCGTGCGGCACCTGGGCCAGACCGAACTCGTGGCGCATTCGCCGGTGTGGTGGCGCGCGGACGACGGCTGGCGGGTCGCCTACCTCGCCACCACCCCACCGGGCGTGATCGGCGGACTGGCGGTGTTCGACGCCGAGCACCGGAACCTGTCCGCCGGGATGCCCTGCTGCCCGACCGAACTGGTGCAGGCCGGGGATTTCCCGCTCGCGGTGTTCGCCGACGGCCTCGACACCGCGCTGTACCGCTTGGAACACAACGGATTCCGGCGGCTGCACCTCGAGCGGGGACGCCTGTTGGCGCTCAGCGCTGACGATTCGGGTGGGGCCGTCGCGTTGCTGGCGAGCACCGCGTACGAACCGCGGAACGTGCACACCGGTCCGCCGGAGGGTCCGTTGCGACAGGTCACCGACACCCGGCCGGAACTACGCGGAATCACTTGGGGCACCCAGGAACGTCTGGCGTACCGGGCGGCCGACGGGCTCGAACTGGACGGCTTGCTGATCCTGCCGCCGGGGCGCACGCGTGAGGACGGGCCGTTCTCGCTGATCACCGTCCCGCACGGCGGCCCGTACGATCGGTACGCCGACGAGTTCGCGCTGAACTGGTTCCCGTCCGGCCAGTGGCTGGCGGCCGCGGGGCACGCGGTGTTCCTGCCGAATGCCCGTGGCGGGCAAGGACACGGGCACGAGTTCGCCGCGTCCGTCGCGGAAGCCGTCGGCCTCGAGGAATGGACCGATGTGCTCACCGGCATCGATCTGCTGGTGTCGGAGGGCGTCGTCGACCCGGATCGCCTCGGCATCGGCAGTTGGAGTCACGGCGGGTTCGTCAGCGCGTGGGCGGTCGGGCAGACGGACCGGTTCAAGGCCGCGCTGATGGGCGCCGGGATCAGCGACTGGGGCATGCTCGTGGCCACCGGCGAAGAAGGCGTGCTGGAAGCCGGGCTGGGCGGCGGCCCGACCTGGACCGGCCCCGGCCCGTACATCGAGCTCAGCCCGATTACCCACGCTGCCAAGGTGTCCACGCCGGTGCTGATCGTGCACGGCGAGCGGGACACCAACGTTCCGCTCAGCCAGGCCATCGCCTTCCACCGGGCACTGCGGTACTTCGGCGTCGAGCACGAGTTCGTGGTGTACCCGCGCGAAGGCCACCGGATCAGCGAACGGGCCCACCAGCTGGACCTGTTGCAGCGCATGCGTGACTGGTTCGAACCGCTACTGCGCACGTGACCTGGCCACATCCGAGCTCCAGACCGTGGCAGCCGAACCCCACGTTCACGCAGCCGAGTTCCACACTCAGGCAGCCGAGTTCCACATTCCGCCCCCGGATCCCACGTTCAGACGGCCGAACTCGACGTCAGGCAGCCGGATCCCACGTTCAGGCCAACGTGGGCCTCGCGATGGACACGAATGTGGCGTTGGGGGCCGATTGCGCCCCGAAAGCCACATTTGTGTCCCTCCGGGCCATCCGAACGTGGGACTCGGGTGTCTGAACGTGGGACTCGGGTGCGGGAGTGTGGGGTTCGGGCGTCTGAACGTGGGGTTAGGGGGAGCGGCGGTGTGGGTGGGGGGTGCAGCGTAGGCGCGGGCGGGTCGGGCGCCGGTTGCGGTGGTGGCGGGCCGGGTGGTGGGACGGGCGGTGCGGTGGGGACTTCGCGAGGATGTCCCGTGCCTGCTCCGTGGTGACCAGGTCCGGGAAAGGCACGCTGTCGATGTCCGCGCGCCACGCCGTCAGCAGTCGGTCAAGTATTTCGGGTGGGAGGTCCCGATTCATCGGCACGCCTCGCAGTCCGTCCCCTCATCAGCCGTAGTCGCGGCTGCTCGGCGCGGCGTTACCCACCCGGGCGAGTCAGGCGCCGGGTGCCGATGACGGAGAGCAACCGCCGTGCCTCTTCCGCGCGGACCGCCGGTCGCGGCGCACGAGGTCGACTAGGCTCGAACCGTGAACGCGGTGGCCGGCCTGCTGGGACGCACGGAGTGGTATCGGGATCCGTTGTGGGCGGTGGAGTTCCGGCTGACGCCGGTGGAGCGCAGCCTGCTGCGGAGCCGTCCGGTGCGGCGGCTGCAGTTCGTCGCGCACGCCGGGGCGGCGGCGGTCACCACGCACCAGACGTACTCGCGGCTGGAGCACAGCCTCGGCCTGCTGTCGCTGGTGGCGCACTTCGCCCCGGACGACACCCTGGCCAGGGTCGCCGCGCTCGTGCACGACCTCGGGCACCTGCCGTTCAGCCACACCTTCGAGGGCGTCGGCGGACTCGACCACCACGTGCTGGGCGTCCGGCGGACCCGGGAGCTGGAGCCGCTGCTCGCCGAGCACGGCATCGACGTGGAGGACGTCCTTACCGTCGACGCCCGGACGCCGCCGGTGCTGAGCGGCCGCCGCGGCGCGCTGAAGCTGGACCACCTCGAGTCGTTCATCCGCAGCGGCCGCGCCCACGCGCGGCTCACCGAACCGCCGCCGGACACCCTGGCCCGGCTGCGCCTGGTCGACGGCGAGGTGCACACCGACCAGGCCACCGCCGCCTACCTCGCCGAACTCGCGGCCGGCGAGGCCGAATACCTGTGTGCCTGGGAGAACGTGGTCCCGAACGCCGTGGTCCGCGGGCTGGCGGGCATCCTGCTCGACGACCACCCGCGCATCTGCGAAGCGACCGACGACGAGATGTGGGCGTTGCTGCTCGAAGACCCCCGGACCAGCGAAGACGCCCGCCTCCTCCGGGAGGACCCGCTGGCCTGGGACGTCTTCCCGCCCGGGCACGCCGCGGGCTTCCCGTACGAAGTGCGCTACCTCTACCTCGACACCCCCTGCGTGAACGGCGAGCCGGTCCCGATCCGCGAGATCCGCGCACTGCCGTGGCGGTGCACGGTCGCCCGGCGCGAACCCTAGGAGCAACGATGAGCACCGCCCTGTTCGCCGGTATCTCCGTTTCCGACTTCCCCGCCGCACTCGCCTGGTACGAAAAGCTCTTCGGCGCGCCTCCCACCTTCTTCCCCAACGACATCGAGGCCGTGTGGGAGATCGAGGAACACCGGTCCGTCTACCTCGAACTGCGGCCGGAGCACGCCGGCCACGCCCTGCTCACCCTGTTCGTCGACGACCTCGACGGGGTCGTCACCGGGATCACCGGGCGTGGCCTCGAACCGGCCCACCAGGAGACCTACTCGAACGGCGTCCGCAAGATCACCTACCGCGACCCGGACGGCAACGAGCTCGGCTACGGCGGCGGTCCCGCCTAAGCCCTAGCGGGGCAGCTCACGCAGGTACTTCGCGAAGCCTTCGAGCCCGTCGATGTTGCGCGGACCGCTGATGCCCTCGTTGTAGTCGAGCACGTAGAACCGGTTCTGCACCACCGCGGGCAGCTGCGCGGTCGCCGGGGACGACTTCAGGAAGTCGATCTTCTCCTGCGCCGGCTTGTCGCCGTAGTCGAGGATCACCACCACGTCCGGCTGCGCGTCGACCACCGCTTCCCAGCCCACCTTGGTCCAGCGGGCGTCGACGCCGTCGAAGATGTTGCGGCCACCGGCGAAGCGGATGATGTCGTTGGGCGGCACCTGGTTCCCCGCGGTCGAAGCCTGGTCGGTGCCCGAGTCGTAGAGGAAGACCTTGAGCGGGTCGCCCTTCGGCGCGGTGGCGATGACCTGGTCGACGCGGCGCTGGTAGTCGGTGATCACCTGCTGGGCTCGGTCGGAGACGCCGAAGATCTGCCCCAGCCGCCGCAGGTCCGTGTACAGGCCCTCGAACGGCGTCACCTTCTCCGGGAAGTTCGGGTAGTTGAAGCAGGATTCGGAGTGCATGAAGCTCTGGATGCCGAGGCCGTCCAGGATCGCCGGGGTGATGCCGCGCTGGTCGCTGAAGCCGGAATTCCAGCCCGCCACCACGAAGTCGGCCTTGGCGTCGACCACGAGTTCGCGGTTGAGCAGGTCGTCGCCGAGGAACTGGACCTTCGCGTACTCCGCGGCGTACGGCGACTCCGCCACCGGCGGGTTCGCCGGCGGCATCACGTAACCGTGCACGTGCTCGGTCAGCCCGAGCGCGAACATCTTGTCCGCGCTGCCCGCTTCGTAGACCACCGACCGCTGCGGCTTGGTGTAGCGCACGTCCTCACCGCAGCGCTTCACCACGACGTCCTGCGCGGCCGGGGCGGCGCCTTCGACCTGCGCTCCGCACCCCGCGGCCAGCAGCGCCACCGCCGCCAGCACGGGAACCGCCTTGTTCATACCGAACTCCTTCTGTCACTGGTCAGGGCGTAGAGCAGTTGCGGGTCGCCGGTGAGCGGGTGGTCCACCACGGTCACCTCGACGCCGAACACCTCGCGCACGAGTTCGGCGGTGAGCACCTCGGCCGGGGTTCCGACGCGGACCAGCGAACCGGCGGAGAGCACGCCGATCCGGTCGCAGACCGCCGCCGCGAGGTTGAGGTCGTGCAGCACCACGAGCACGGTCAGGCCGAGCGTCCGCAGCATCGACAGCAGCTCGATCTGGTGCCGCACATCGAGGTGGTTGGTCGGCTCGTCGAGCACCAGCACCGCGGGTTCCTGCACCAGGGCCCGCGCGATCAGCACGCGCTGGCGTTCGCCGCCGGACAGCGACAGCACCCCGCGTTCGGCCAGGTGCGTGACGTCGAGCCGGTCCATCGCGTCGCGGCACAGCTCCTTTTCGCGTGCGGTGAGCGCCTGGTTGCCGGTCAGGTGCGGGAACCGGCCCAGCTCGACGAGTTCGGTCACGGTGAAGTCGAACTCGCTGCTGCTTTCCTGCGTCAGCGCGGCGATCGCCCGCGCGGCGCGGCGGTTGCCGAGTTCGGCGAGGTCGGTGTCCCCCAGCCGGACCGCGCCGACGTGGGGCTTGAGCGCGCCGTACACGCAGCGCAACGCGGTCGACTTGCCCGAGCCGTTCGGCCCGACCAGTCCGACGACCTGCCCGGAACCGACCGGCAGGCTCAGCCGGTCGACCAGGGTTTTCCCGTTCAGCACCACGGAAACGCCATCGAAGCGCAGGTCCATCGCTAGCGCCCTCCGAACAGGTAACCGCGGCGGCGCATCAGGGTGATGAACACCGGCACGCCGATCAGCGCGGTGATCACGCCGAGCGGCAGTTCACGCGGCGCGACCACGGTGCGCGCGGCGAGGTCCACCCAGACCATGAAGATCGCCCCGGCCAGTGGCGCGATCAGCAGCACCCGCGCGTGCGAGGCGCCGAACACGATCCGCACCAGGTGCGGGATCACCAATCCGACGAAACCGATCGCGCCGCTGACCGCGACCATCGCGCCGGTCACCACCGCGGTCAGCACGAACAGCCCGCGCCGCAACGTTTCCGTGCGCACGCCGAGGCTCGCGGCGGCCTCGTCGCCGAGGGAGAGCACGTCCAGGCTGCGCGCGTACCGGCGCAGCACCAGCACACCCACGAGCACCGCGACCGCCACCACCGGCAGCGAGCCCCAGGTGGCGCCGCCGAAACTGCCCATCGTCCAGTAGAGGACCGTGCTGGTGGCCTCGCTGTCCGGCGCGAAGTAGATGATCAGGCTCATCACCGCCTCGAACCCGAAGGCCAGCGCGACCCCGGTCAGCACCAGCCGCAACGGCGTGATCCCGGCACGCGAGCGGGCGGCCGCGTAGACCAGCACCGAAGCCAGCAGCGAACCGAGGAACGCGCCGATAGACACCGCGTAGATGCCGAACACCGCGAGCGCGCCGAAGGAGGTCACCGCCACCGCGCCGACCGACGCCCCGGACGAGACGCCGAGGATGAACGGGTCCGCCAATGCGTTGCGCACCATGGCCTGGATCGCCACGCCCACCGCGCCGAGCCCGGCGCCGACCACGGCCGCGAGCAGCACGCGCGGGGTGCGCACCTGCCAGATGATCTGGTAGCGGCTGAACTCCTGCGCCGGGATGCCGTCGCCGGTGATCGCCGCCCACAGGTACCGCGCGGTGTCGCCGGGCGGGATCACCGCCGAGCCCAGGCCGATCGCCAGCACGATCGACCCGGCCAGCACCGCCCCCAGTCCGGCGGCGACCACCACCGCGTCCCGCCCCACCCCGGCACGCCGGGTCTTCCCCTTCAACACCTTCGCCTCCGCCGTTCGCCCGCCGCAGCCTGGCGAACATGAACTTCATTGTCAAATAGCCGGATGACCATAGGATGGCGGCATGCGCGTACTGGGACCCATCGAAGCCGTGCCACTCGACCGGGTGCGGCGGATCGCCGTGGCCGGCCCGCCCGGCTCGGGCAAGACCACACTGGCCGCCGAGCTCAGCCGCCGGCTCGGCGTGCCGTTCACCCAGTTCGAGACCTTCTTCCACGGTCCGGGATGGACGGTGCTGCCGGACTGGCAGGAGAAGGTGCTGGCCCACGTCGACGGCGAGTCGTGGGCGATCGAATGGCAGGGCGAAGAAGTGCGTGAGCAGTTGACCGCGCGCACCCAGGTGCTGATCTGGCTCGACCACCCCCGGTGGCTCACCACGGCCAGGGTGGTCACGCGCACGCTGCGGCGCCGGTTCGGCCGCGGGAGCGCGATCCCCGGCGGCAACACCGAAGGCCCGCTGCACACCTTCTTCACCGACCGCGACCACATCGTCAGGGAGTCCTGGCGGCGGCACGCGTGGTTGCGGGCCAGGGTGGCGCGGTTGATCACCGAGGACCGGCACCCGGACCTGGTGGTCGTCCGGCTGCGCGGGCAGCGCGAGGTCGACGCCTGGCTGGCAAGATCGGGTTCGTGGCTGAAACCGTGCACATCCCCGGACTGGTCCTGACCGAACACGAATTCGCCGTACCGCTGGACCACGCTCGTCCCGACGGCGAGCGCATCACCGTTTTCGCCCGCGAGGTCGCCACTCCGGACGGCCGCGACCGGCCGTTCCTGGTGTTCCTCCAGGGCGGCCCCGGCCAGGAAGCCCCGCGCCCGAGCGGTTCGCCGGTCGCGCCCGGCTGGCTGGCCCGCGCGCTGCGCGACTACCGCGTGCTCATGCTCGACCAGCGCGGCACCGGCCGGTCCACCCCGGTGGGCCTGCTGCCCGGGCGCACGCCCCAGCAGCAGGCGGACTACCTCAAGCACTTCCGCGCCGACTCGATCGTGCGCGACGCCGAGTTCATCCGCACCGCGCTCGGGGTGGACACCTGGAGCGTGCTCGGCCAGTCCTTCGGCGGCTTCTGCACGCTCAACTACCTGTCCACCGCACCGGAAAGCCTGCGGGAGGCCTACTTCACCGGCGGACTGCCGCCGGTCGGCCTGCACCCGGACGAGGTCTACCGCGCCACCTACGCGACCGTGCTGGAGCGCAACCGCCGGTTCTACCTGCGGTACCCGGGCGATCGCGACCGCGTGCGCGCCCTGCACGAGCGGCTCGACGCCGGAGAAGTGGTGCTGCCCAACGGTTCGCCGCTGACCAGCCGTCTCTTCCAGCAGGCCGGCAGCATGCTGGGCATGAGCGACGGCGCCGAGCGCCTGCACTACCTGCTCGAACGCGATCCGGCCTCCCCTGCGTTCGCCCACGACGTGGCCGCCTCACTGCCGTTCAACGCGCGCAACCCGCTCTACGCCGTGATCCACGAGGCCAGCTACGCCGACGGGCACGCCACGCGCTGGTCGGCCGCCCGCGTGCGGCCCGCCGAGTTTGAAGACGACGTCACGCTGTTCAGCGGGGAACATGTCTACCCGTGGACCCTGAGCGACGACCGCGGCCTGGCGCCGCTCGCCGAGGCCGCCGACCTGCTCGCCGAGCACGAGTGGCCGCGGCTGTACGACGCCGATCGCCTGCGTGCCTGCGAGGTCCCGGGCGCCGCGGCGATCTACACCGAGGACGCCTACGTCGACCGGGCGCTCTCGGAGGGGACCGCACGACTGCTGCCGCGCCTGCGCCCGTGGCTGACCAGCGAATACGAGCACGACGGCCTGCGGGTGAGCGGTGCTCACGTGCTCGACCGGCTCATCGCGCTCGCCCGCGGGCACGCCTGACGCTCGGAGATTCGGGGGAAAGATCCCGGTACGCGGTCGATTTCGCGGGCGCGCGCTCGACACTCCAGTGCACCCGCCAGCACGACCGGAGGAGACCCCGATGACCCCGAAGTTCCTGCCCACCGCCGCGGCGGTGCTCGCCGTGCTGCTGTTCGCCGGCTGCCAGCCCGGCGGCGGGCAGCCGGCCGAGCCCGCCGCGCCCCCAGCCGGACCGCCGCCGGTGCAGACCGGCTACGCGCAGGTCAACGGGCTGAACATGTACTACGAGACGCAGGGGCAGGGTCGCCCGCTGGTGCTGCTGCACGGATCGCTGTCCACCATCGAGACCTCGTTCGGCAAGCTGCGGCCGGGGCTGGCCCAGTCGCGGCAGGTGATCGCGGTGGAGCAGCAGGGCTACGGGCACACCGGCGACATCGACCGGCCGCTGGCGATCGAGCAGATGGCCGACGACACCGTGGCGCTGCTGGACCACATCGGCGTCGGCAACGCGGACTTCTTCGGGTACAGCATGGGCAGTTCGGTGGCGTTGCAGATCGCCATCCGGCACCCGGAGAAGGTGCGCAAGCTGGTGCTGGCGTCGGTGTCGTACAATAACTCCGGTTTCCACCCCGGGATGCTGGACGGCATCGACGAGCTCAAGCCGGAGGACCTGGCCGGCACCGTGTACGAAAGCGAGTACCTGGCGAAGGCGCCCGACCCCGCGCACTGGCCGGTGTTCCTGGAGAAGACCAAGGACCTCGACAAGAACTCGCCGGAGGTCCCGGCGGAGACCATCCGGGCCATCAAGGCCCCGGTCCAGCTGATCGCGGCGGACTCGGACATCGTCACGCCCGAGCACACCGTGGAGTTGTTCCGGCTGCTCGGCGGTGGCGTGATGGGTGATCTCAACCCGCTGCCGGCGTCCCAGCTGCTGGTGGTGCCGGGCACCTCGCACATCGGCCTGGTGGACCGCGCGGACTTCCTGCTGCCCGCCATCCCGCCGTTCCTGGACGCCCCCATGCCCGGCGAGGGCTGAGCCGGACGCACCCTTGACGGTCGCGCTGGTCGCGGCTTAGTGTCGCCGAAACTTTCCCATGGTGTTTCGAAAGTTTCGAGGAGCGAGTGCTGATGCAGCCGATTCGTCTGGTCACCGCCCTGTTGACGGCCGCGGCGCTGGTGGTCCCGCTGTCCGCCACGGCCTCGGCCGCCCCGCCCACGGCGGACCAGCACGCGAAGACCCTCCGGCAGGCGGCCCCGAAGAAGTTCCGCATCGGCAGCGCGGTGGCCGGCGGCGGGCACCACGAGACGATGCCCTACCCGGACCCGTTCACCGCCGACCGGCCCTACCGCGACCGGCTCGCCGCGGAGTTCAGCTCGGTGTCCCCGGAAAACCAGATGAAGTGGGAGTACCTCCACCCCGAACGCGACCGGTACGACTTCGCCGCCGCCGACGCGATCGTGCGGTTCGCCCAGCGGAACCACCAGGTCGTGCGCGGGCACACCCTGTTGTGGCACAGCCAGAACCCGGCTTGGCTGGAGCAGGGCGAATTCACTCCGGACGAACTGCGCGCGATCCTGCGCGACCACGTCCGCACGGTCGTCGGGCGCTACCAGGGACGCATCCAGCAATGGGATGTGGCCAACGAAATTTTCACCGAAACCGGGGAACTGCGCACCACGGACAACATCTGGCTGCGCGAACTCGGCCCCGGCATCATCGCCGACGTGTTCCGCTGGACGCACCAGGCCGATCCGCACGCGGAACTGTTCTTCAACGACTACGGCGTGGAAAGCGTGAACGCCAAGAGCGACGCCTACCTCGCGCTGATCCAGCAGTTACGCGCGCAGGGCGTACCCGTGCACGGCTTTTCCGCACAGGCGCACCTGAGCACCCGCTACGGGTTCCCGGCCGACCTCGAATCCAATCTCAAGCGCTTTTCCGCGCTGGGCCTGGAAACCGCGATCACCGAACTCGACGTGCGCATGGATCTGCCCGACGGCGGGGTACCCACCGCCGAGCAGCTCACCCAGCAGGCCGACTACTACCGGCGCACGCTCACCGCGTGCCTGAACGTCCGCGGCTGCGATTCCTTCACCATCTGGGGTTTCACCGACAAGTACTCGTGGGTGCCGGTGTTCTTCGAGGGCGAAGGCGCGGCGACGGTGATGTGGGAGGACTTCTCGCGCAAACCGGCCTACTACGCGCTGCGATCCGCCCTGGCCGACAAGCGCTGAAGCAGGGCGTCGCGGGCTTCTTCGGTCGTGTCGTAGCACCGGAAGTACTCGCGCAGTCCGCCGACTTCGAGCGCTCGGCGGACCGCGTGGGTCATCCGTGACAACGAGAGTTCGATGTCGGCCCGTGCGTTGGCCAGGCAACTCAAGCCCGCGCTGCCGAGGAAATTCACCCCGGACAGTTCGACCACCACCGCCCGCGGCGAATGTTCCCGGCGCAGGTCCTCGAAAGCGGCGGTGAGCAACGGCGCGGTGGCCATGTCGATGTCACCGGTGGGGGCGATCAAGCCGATCCCGTCCGTCAGCAGGGTCGTGCGGACGGACAGCGGCGGACCCGGGCGGTACACGGAAAAGTCCATGGAGGGAGCTCCCTGCGCTGATGTGGCGTGGCGTTGGGCAGACCGGGCGAACACCCGGCTGGGCTCCTGGCTGAACCTCACTCCCGAAGGTACGGTGCTTCGCCGGATCGGACAACCCGAGTCGCCGCGTGGTCACCGCTTCGGCGGGCCGACCGCAGGGGCCGGCCGGTGCGGGTTCACCCGCCCGGTCGACCCGGGTGCGCTCACCCGCCGATCTCCTTGCTGACACCGCTGGGGCCTTCGTACTCGCGGTCGGGGATGCCGCGCAGCGCCTCCAGAGTGCTGTCATCAGCGCCGTTGTCCTGCGCCGCCTTGATCAGGTCGTCCCGGCTCGCCGGGTAGTCCACGCCGGACAGGTGCTTCTGGACCTCGATGGGATTCGGCTTGCTCATGCTCACTCCTTGGTCGGTCAGTCGTCGTGCAACGGGGGCGTCGGGTGGCCACCGTCACCATGCAGGCCGGCGAGCAGTTCGCCGACCGCGTCCCAGGCACCCACCCGGGGTGTCCAGCCGAGCTCGTCCCTGGCGCGCCCGGTGTCCATCAGCGGCAGCCGGACGACGGTGTCGAACAGGCCGGGGTCGACCGGCACCGCGTGCAGCCGGAAGGCCGCCGCCACCATCGAACGCACCACCGCCCGCGGCACCCGGACCAGCGGCCTGCCCAGCGTCGACGCCAGCCCCCGCCCGTCCAGCGGCGGTTCGGCCGCCAGGTTGAACGCGCCCCGCACCGGTCGCAGCAGTGCGCGGCGCACGGCGTCACCCACATCGCTGGCGTGGATGACCTGCACGCGCAGTCCCGGCACGTCCGGGACGAACGGCAGCAACCGCGGGCGCAGCAGTTGCCCCGGCACGAGCGGGCCCGCGAACAGGCGCCGCTGCTCAGGAGCCGCCGGGCGCTGGAACACGAACCCCGGGCGCAGCCGCACCACCCGCATCGACGGGTGGTCCTGCTCGAAGGCGTCCAGGTAACGCTCCACATAGGACTTTTCGCGCGGGTAGGCGGCCCCGGGCCAGCCGTGGGTCGGCCAGCTCTCGTCCACCCGGTCGTCCACCGGTCCCGGCGCGTACGCCCCGATCGACGAGCTGTAGACCAGGTTCGGCACCCCGGCCCGCGCGGCCGCCTCGAACACCCGGATGGAGCCGAGCACGTTCGCCTGCCAGGTGATTTCCGGGAAGCGGGACGGCTGGAACTGCCAGGCCAGGTGGACCACCGCGTCGGCACCGGTGAAGTCCAGCTCGTCGGTGCGGATGTCGACCTCGGCGAACTCCGTCTTCGGCGGCCGCCACTCCGGCTCGCGCCGGGCGAGTCCGCGAACGGACTCCACCGACGGCTCCTGCGCGAGCGCCCGGATCACGGCCGTACCGAGGTTCCCGGTGGCACCGGTGACGACTACCTGGGACATGCCTTCCCGGTACCCGGCGCCCCCGCCCGCAAACGCCGGTGACCCGGCCGGGAAAAGTTTTTGGCTAGCCTGTCCATCCGGGCCCGGCCCGTTCGTGGTGAGGTCACCAACCCCGCTGAGGCTAAGGAGCCCGACCGTGAAGTACCTGATGCTGATCCACGCCGCCACCGACGTCACCGAGCCCGAATGCACGCCGGAGGACTGGATGGCCTACGACAAGCAGGTCCGCGACGCGGGCATCTTCGTCTCCGGGGAATCGCTGGCCGACCTGGTCACCGCGACCACCGTGCAGGTCGACCGCCAGGGCAAGCGGGCGGTGACCGACGGCCCGTTCGCCGAGACCCGCGAGGTGCTCGGCGGCTTCTACGTCATCGACGTGCCCGACCTCGACGTCGCACTGGACTGGGCCGCGCGCTGCCCCGGGTCCCGCGACGGCGGCGCCATCGTGGTGCGGCCGGTCGCCGACTTCGACAACTGACGGCGATGGGCGCGCCGGTGTCTTCCGTGTCCTCTGTGTCCTCCATCGAAGCCGTCTTCCGCGAGGAACACGGCAGACTGCTGGCCGCCCTCGTTCGCCGGTTCGGCGACCTCGACCTGGCCGAGGAGGTCACCTCCGAAGCCATCGAGGTCGCCTTGGCGCGCTGGCCGGTCGACGGGGTGCCGCCGAAACCGGGCGCCTGGCTGATGACCACGGCCCGCCGCCGCGCGGTCGACCGCCTCCGCCGCGACCGGACGCTGGCCGCGCGGGTGGCGGTGCTGCAGGTGGAAGCCGACCGGGCACCCGCACCCGAGGTGACCGGCGACGCCGAACTGCCGGACGAGCGGCTGCAGTTGTTCTTCACCTGCGCGCACCCCGCCCTGCCCGCCGAAGACCGCGCCGCGCTGACCCTGCGCTGCCTGGCGGGCCTGACCACGCCCGAGGTGGCGCGGGCTTTCCTGGTCCCGACCGCGACCATGGCGAAACGGATCGTGCGGGCGAAGAAGAAGATCCGCGAAGCCCGCATCCCGTTCCGCGTGCCCGGCGCGGACGAGTTGCCGGAACGGCTGCCCGGCGTGCTCCAGGTGGTGTATTCGATCTTCACCGAGGGGTACGCGGCCAGTTCCGGGCCGGACCTGCAACGGCTCGACCTCGCCGAGGAGGCGATCCGGCTGACCCGGATCCTGCACCGGCTGCTCCCCGCCGAACGCGAGGTCACCGGGCTGCTCGCGCTGGTGCTGCTGATCCACGCCCGGCGGGACGCGCGCACCGGCGCGGGCGGCGAGCCCGTGCTGCTCGACGAACAGGACCGCACCCGCTGGGACCACGCGATGATCGGCGAGGGCACCGCGCTGGTCCCCGTGGCGCTGAGCGGCGGGCCGCCGGGACCGTACGGCGTGCAGGCCGCGATCGCCGCGCTGCACGACGAAGCCGCGGACCTCGAGCACACCGACTGGCCGCAGATCGTCGCGCTGTACGACGTGCTGCAAACGCTTGCGCCCTCCCCGGTCGTGGCGTTGAACCGGGCGGCGGCGGTGGCCATGCGCGACGGGCCGCAAGCGGGTCTGGCGCTGCTGGACGAACTGTCCGCGGAACCGCTCCTGCGTGCCTACCACCCGTACCCCGCCGCCCGGGCCGATCTGCTGCACCGGCTCGGCAGGCTGTCCGAGGCGAGGGCCGAGTACCAGCGGGCGCTCGAACTGGCCGGGAGCGAGCCGGACCGCAAGCTCCTGCGGCGCAAACTGGAAGCGCTCGAAACCGCGTAGGTTCGACCGCATGCGCGTGCTCTTCGCCAGCCTGGCGTCCGTCGGTCACACCTATCCCCTGATCCCGCTCGCCACCGCCGTGCGGGCGGCCGGGCACGAGGTGCACTTCGCCGCCGGCGAGGCCGTGCACGCACCCCTGGCCGCGAACGGCTTGCGCCCGTTCCGGCCCGCCGACTCGTTCTACGAGATCTACGCCGAAGACCTGGCACCGGAACTGACGCGCCTGCGGCCGGATCTGGTGGTGCACGAATGGGGCCTGCCCGGCGCGGCGGCCGCCGCCGCGGCGGCCGGGATTCCCGGGATCTGGCACGGGTTCGGGCGGATGTTCCCGGCCGGGATCGGTCTCGAACGGCCCACCGGGGACGGGCGGCCGCACTTCGACATCTGCCCGCCTTCCCTGCAGGACCCGGATTTTCTCGCCACGGGGAATCGCATCCCGCTGCGGCCCGTGCCGTATTCGCCACCCGAGTCGTGGGAGGCACCCGTGAAACCGTTCGTCTACCTGACGCTGGGCACCGCGTTCGGCACCGTGGAACTGCTCACCACCGCACTCGACGGTCTGGCGGCCACGGGCGCACACGTCCTGGTCGCGACCGGGCGGCTGGCTCCCGAAGAACTCGGCGAGCTGCCGGACCACGTCACCGCGCGTTCCTGGATGCCGCAGGCGCAGGTGCTGCCGCACGCCGACGTGGTGGTGCACCACGGCGGGAGCGGGACCACGCTCGGCGCGCTCGGCGCCGGTGTCCCGCAACTGCTGCTGCCCCAGGGCGCCGACCAGTTCGCCAACGCCGACGCGATCGACGCCGCGGGCGCCGGTATCCGCACCGGGGAAACCGCCGAGGAGATCACCGCGAACGTCCGGAAGTTGCTGGAGCCCAAGGAAAACAGCTACCGCGAAGCCGCACGGGCGGTGGCCAGGGAAATCGCGGAACTGCCCTCACCCGAGGAAATCGTTCGGCGGCTGCCCGAACTGATTCCATACTGGAGCGCATGAAGACTTCGATCGTGCTCCCGGACTCGTCGCGCGCCCGCCTGCTGCAACGGTTCGGCGCCGCGGCCGCCGCGTGGTGCGACGATCTCGACGCGCTGATCGAAGACTTCGCGGACGGCTGGGGGCTGCGCCCGCTCGAACTGCTGCCCGCCGGCAGCAATTCGGTGGTGCTGCGGTGCGATTCCGAGGCACACGGCCAGGCCGTGCTGAAACTGACGCCGGACCCGGAGATCGCCAGGCAGGAAGCCACCGCGCTGCGTGGCTGGACCGGCGTGCGGCACGCGGTCGACCTGCTCGACGCCGACCCCGACCGTGGCGCGCTGCTGCTGGAATGGCTCCCCGAACCGGTGCGCCTGGTCGACGCCGAATGGTCGCTCGAAGAGGTCGTGCCGTTGCTGGCCGCACTGCGCGTGGCACCGCCGGACGGGGCTTCGCTGCCGTCGCTGGCCGACCGCGTGGAGTTCATCTTCGACCTGACGGACGGCCGCGCCTCGGAGTTGCCGCCGCTCGACTTCCTGCCGAGGCTGCTCGCCGAAGGCCGCGCCGCCTGCCGTGACCTGGCTCAAGGCGGCACTCCGGGCCTGGTGCACGGAGATCTGCACGCGGGCAACGTGGTGCGCGCGGGGCACGGCCGCGGCCTGGTCGCCATCGACCCGCGCCCGTGCCTGGGTGACCAGACGCTCGACCTGGTCGATTGGGCACTGGACGGCACCACGGACGAGCGAACCGCGCGCGAACGCGTGGACCTGTTGAGCGACGGGATCCCCGGCGTCGACCGGGTTCGGCTGTGGGCGTGGTGCCGGGGGCTGGCGGTGGCCATCGGCGTCAGCCTGCTGCGGCTGCGGCCGGACGATCCGTGGGGCAGCTTCATGCTCCGGTGGGCACGCGGATAAACCCGTTGCCCGCCCGAGTCCCACACTCAGGAAGCCGAACCCCACGTTCCCGAAGCCGAGTCCCACACTCAGGAGGCCGATTTCCCCGTTCGCGGGCCCGAACCCCACATTCGGCCCGGGCAGCCACCGGGTAAGCGCGGCCACCGCCCTGGCCTCGAATGCGGGGCCGGACGTAACACTCAGGCCCGCGAACGGGGAACTCGGCTACCCGAACGCGGGTTTCGGCTGCACGAACGTGGAACTCGGCTGCACGAACGTGGGACTCGGCTGCGGTCGAATCGGCAGCTGCCGCTCCCCAGGTTGCGAAACCTTGACGAACTTCATCCAATAGAGGGTGAGAAGCAACCGGATCGGGTGGTCACGCATCTTAAGAAGAGAGCTCCGAGGAGACAACGAGGAGGAACGGCCATGAGCCAGCAGCCGACCAGGACCCGTGCACTCCGGCGGATCACCTTGACCGCGGCAGCGCTCGGTGCGACTTCGGCACTGACCGCGTGCGGCACCGCGGCCCCACCCGAAGTGTCCACTGTGGATGCTCAGCCGGTGGCGATGACCGGTGCGCAGGCCGGGGACGGCCTCTGCAAGGCGGCTTCGCTCGACCTCGGCCTGATCCCGGACGAGGGTGGGGCGGGCATGAACAAGAAGCACCTGAACCTGCGGTTCACCAACAAGTCCGGGACGGCCTGCTCGCTCCAGGGCAGCCCCGGAGTGTCCTTCGTGGCCGGTGACGACGGGCACCAGCTCGGCGAACCGGCCGAGCGCGTGCCCGCCGACCAGGGCACCCTCGTCCGGATCGTTGCGGGTGGGTACGCCCAGAGCCCGCTGACCGTGGTCAACGCCGGGGTGTACGACGAAGCCGAGTGCCGGCCCGCCCTTTCGCGCGGCCTGCGGGTCTACGCGCCGGGGGACACCGCGGCCATGTTCGTGCCCTTCGAGCAGGACGCCTGCACGGTCGCCGGGCAGCACCAGCTCTCCGCCGACGTCGTCCGCTAGGGCCTACGAGGACAGAACGCTCAGCGAGGCGGGTCCGAGGCGAAGCAAGCCGTCATCGAGCGGTTCGCAGCGGATTCCGCCTCGCGAGCGCAGACCGCGAAAGGCGCCGGGGGCGAGCACGACGTCCATCCAGGCACACGGGTGGGCCGGGCGGTGCGCGCGGAACCGGACCGGGCCGTCGCCCGAATCGAGGCAGAAGACCGTGCCGCGGGCCAGGCCGTCGACCTCGAACCCGCGCAGGGCGATGTTCCGGCGGGTGAGGTGCGGGTCCGGCGCGGCGGGCAGGCCGAGCGCGCCGGCCAGGTGGTCGAGCGATCCGGCGTCGAAGACGGTGACGGCGGCCTGCCGGTGCGCGGGGTGGTTGAAGTAGCGGTCACCGGTCAGGCCGAGGCCCGCGCGCACGGTGACCCGCTCGCGCCCCGCCGGTTCCGGGTCGGGTCGCGGGCCGTCCGCGGGCCTGCCTTCGAAGGCGTGGCGCGAAGACACCAGCAACGCGACGATCTCCACCGGGTACGAGAGCACGCGATCACTGCCCGCGCATCGACCGCCGGATCTCGTCCAGTTTGGACTTCGCGGCTTCGTCGCGGTCGGCCAGTTTCTTGTCCAGCGACTCGACGGTCTCCTCGCCACCCAGCCCGGCCAGCTCGGTCGCGCCGTCCGCGGTGGCGGAGCGCTTCTCGATCTTGTCGCGGACGAAGTCGAAGTTCGGCACCCCGGCGCTGGTGTAGTCGCCTTCCGGTGGCTCGGTCATCGGCTGTTCCCCTCTGCTTTCCCCGGCACTTCTCCCCCGACACTAGCCCTGTCGCGGGCGCCGCGGGATGAAGCAGGCGATGAACGCCGCGACCAGCGCCGCGCCCGCACCGATCGCGAGCACCACGCGGAACCCGGTGGGCGAGGGCACCTCGGCCGGACCGAAGGGCACGGTCAGCTGCGAGAGCACCACCCCGGCCACCGCGCTGCACACCGACGTGCCGATCGAGCGCATCAGCGTGTTGAGGCTGTTGGCCGCCGCGGTCTCGGTCACCGGCACCGCCGACATGATCAGCGCCGGCATCGCGCCGTAGGCCAGGCCGATGCCCGCGCCGATCAGGCTGGAGACCACCACCAGCTGCCAGATCTCGCTCATCAGCACCAGGTTGAGCCCGTACCCGGCGGCCACCACCAGCGCCCCGCCGATCAGCGTGGTGCGCGGGCCGCTGAGCCGGGTGATCCGCGCCGAGACCGGGGCCATCGCCATCATCACCAGCCCGGACGGCGCGAGCACCAGGCCGACCACCACCATCGGCTGCCCGAGGCCGTGCCCGGTCCCGGCGGGCAGCTGAAGCAACTGCGGCAGCACCAGCGACATCGCGAACATCGAGAAGCCGAAGACCACCGACGCGAGGTTGGTCAGCGCGACCGGGCGACGGGACGAGGTCCGCAGGTCGACCAGTGGTTCCCGGATCCGCAGTTCCCACCGGACCCAGGCCAGCAGCACCACCGCCGCGCCGCCGAGCAGGCCGAGGGTCAGCCCGCTGCCCCAGCCCCACTCCGCGCCCTTCGACACCGCGAGCAGCAGGCACAGCAGCACGATCGCCAACCCGATCGCGCCGACGAAGTCGAACCGGCCGCCCGAGCGGACCGCCGACTCCGGCACCACCGCCACCACCAGCGCGGTCGCGAGCACGCCGAGTGCCGCGGCGACCCAGAACAACACGTGCCAGTCCACGCTTTCCGCCAGCAGGGTCGCCAGTGGCAGGCCCAGCGCCCCGCCGACGCCGAGCGAGGCGCTCATCAGCGCGGTGGCCGAGCCGAGCCGTTCGGCGGGGAGTTCGTCACGCATGATGCTGATGCCGAGCGGGATCACCCCGGACGCCAGGCCCTGGAGCACGCGCGCCACCACCAGCGGCGCCAAGCTGGTGCTCAGCGCGGCGAGCACCGAACCGGCGACCAGCAGGCCGAGGCTGATCAGCAGCATCCGGCGCTTGCCGTACATGTCGCCGAGCCTGCCCATGGTCGGCGTGGCGACCGCGGCGGCGAGCAGGGTCGCGGTGATCGCCCAGGCGGTGTCGGCCGGGGTGGACCCGAGCAGGCCCGGCAGCACGGGCACCAGCGGGATGACGACCGTCTGCATCAGCGCGACGGTCACGCCGCCGAAGGCCAGCACGGCGACCACGAGGTTCGGCCGGCGGGCGGGCGTCGGCACGGCGGCCGGACCAGGCGAAGCGGGCGTGGTGGATACGGACGCCACGAGGCGGCCTCCCGGGGACTCGGCGGATCGCACCAGGATTAAAGCAGGCGCTTGACTTAGTATAATGTGTCCGGTTTGACTGACCGGCAACCCCCGAGCGAATCCCAGGAGGACACCCGGTGCTGGACTACCCCATCCCGAACCCGGCCCCGCTCGACCCACCGGCCGAGTGGGCGGACCTGCGCACCGGTTGTCCCGTGGCGGACGTGCGCCTGCCCAGTGGGGATCGCGCCGCGCTGCTCACCCGCTACGCCGACGTCAAGCAGGTGCTGGCCGATCCGCGGTTCACCCGCCAGCTCAACGCCCCGGACGCGGCCCGGCTCACCGACAGCGAATCGGGCGGGGTGTTCAACGCCGACATGGCCGCGCGCATCCCCGACTCCGGCGAAGACCACCAGCGCTGGCGCCAGCAGGTCGGCCGGTGGTTCACCGTGAAGCGGATGACCGCGCTGCGCCCGGGCATGGTGGAGATGGCCGACCGGCTGATCGACGACATGGTGGCGAGCGGCGCCCCGGCGGACCTCAAGGCGGCACTGGGTTTCCCGCTGCCGGTGTGGGTCATCTGCGACCTGCTCGGCGTACCCGATTCCGACCGCGAGAAGTTCGCCTACTGGTCGGACACCCTGCTGAACCTGACCCGCTACACCGAGCAGGAGATCGCCGCCGCGCAGGCCGAGTTCGTCGCGTACATGGGCGCGCACGTGGCCGCGACCCGCGAAGCACCCGGTGACGACCTGCTCAGCGCGCTGATCACCGGCGGGGAGCTGTCCGAGGCGGAACTGGTGGCGACCGGGCAGGCGCTGCTGGTCGCCGGGCACGAGACCACGGCGAACATGATCGGCAAGATGGTGGGCATGCTGCTGGCCGACCGCTCCCACTGGGAACGGCTGCTGGCCGATCCGTCGCTGGTGCGCTCGGCGGTCGAGGAGGTGCTGCGGTTCGACGCCAACCCCGGACTCGGGATGCCGCGCTACATCACCGAGGACGCCGAGATCGGCGAGGCGGTGCTCCCGCGCGGCACCACGGTGATTTGCAGCATGGGCGCGGCCAACCGCGACGAGACGGCGTTCACCGCGGCGGCCGAGATGGACCTGGGCCGCAAACCCAACCCGCACCTGGCCTTCGGCGCGGGCGCGCACTCCTGCCTCGGCCAGGCGCTGGCGCGCACCGAACTGCAAGTGGTGCTCGAAGTGCTGCTGCGCAGGCTGCCCGGATTGACCCTCGCGGTGGCCCCCGAGGACCTCGAACGCGTCGAGGGACTCGTGGTCGGGGGCCTGCGGACCGTCCCTGTACGGTGGTGATCGTGGTGACCGATGTCGGCAGGACCCCCAGGGCCGCGCAGGTCGGTGCCACCAGGCAGCAGATCCTGAGCACGGCGGAACGGCTGTTCGCCGAGCAGGGCCTGTACGCGGTGTCCAACCGCCAGATCAGCGCCGCCGCCGGGCAGGGCAACAACGCCGCCGTCGGTTACCACTTCGGCACCAAGGCCGATCTCGTCCGGGCGATCATGCGACGGCACTCCGGTCCGATCGAGGCGCTGCGCATGGAGATGGCCGCCGCCGTCGAGGGCTCTCGCGAAGTGCGGGACTGGGTGGCGTGCCTGGTCCGGCCGATCACCACGCACCTGGCCTCCTTCGAGGGCGAGTCGTGGTACGCGCGGTTCAGCGCGCAGGTGATGACCGACCCGGCGTTCCGGCCCATCATGGCCGAGGAGTCGCTGGCCACCCCGTCGCTGCAGCTGGTGGTGAGCAACTTCCGCCAGTGCCCGCCGGATCTGCCCGACGAGGTGCGGGCCGAACGCGGGGACATGCTGCGCACGCTCATGGTGCACGTGGTCGCCGAACGCGAACGGGCCCTCGCCGAGGGCACCGCCACCCCGCGCGCCACCTGGGACGAGGCCGCCACCGGCCTGATCGACGCCATCACCGGCCTCTGGACCGCCCCCATCACCCGCCCGTAGGGCCGACACTCTGTTACAGCACGCAGGTGCGTTGTCACAGAGTGGTCTCCGACGTAAAAGTAAGTCAGTCGCTTGACTCAAGCTCGCGAAGTCGGTTAGCTGTTTTCCAGAAGGCAGCCGGCGGAGTGAGGAGGCACGCGGTGGCCCGCGACGCAGTGAGCACCCGCGAGTCCATCCTCACCGCGGCGGAGCGGTTGTTCGCCGAGCACGGGGTCACCGCGGTGTCCCACCGCCAGATCGGCGAAGCGGCGGGGCAGGGCAACAACTTCGCCGTCGGCTACCACTTCGGCGATCGGGTCGGGCTGGTGCGGGCGATCCTGCGGCGGCACACCGAACCGATCGAGCGGACGCGGACCCGGATGGTCGAGCAGGCGGGCGAAAGCGGGGCAACCCGCGACTGGATCGCTTGCCTGGTAAGGCCGTTCACCGAGCACATGGCGGAGTTGGGCAGTCCCACCTGGTTCGCCCGCTTCGGCGAACAGGTGATGACCGATCCGGTGCTGCGGCAGGTCGTGGTCGACGACGCGCTGGCGGACGAGTCGATCCGCCGGGTGCTCGCCGGGCTCAACCGCTGCCTGCCCGCGCTGCCGGTGCCGGTGCACCTGGAACGCGGCGACATGGCCAGGCACCTGATCACCCACCGCTGCGCCGGGCGCGAACGCGCGCTCGCCGAAGGCACCGAAGCCCAGTGCACCTGGGCGCACACCGCCACCGGCCTGATCGACGCGATCACCGGCCTGTGGACGGCGCCGGTCACCCCGATCGGCGCCCGGAACCCCGTGAGGAAGGACGAGACGTGAAGATCACCGTCGACGAGGACAAGTGCTGCGGCGCCGGTTCGTGCGTGCTGGCCGCGCCGGACGTGTTCGACCAGCGTGACGAGGACGGCGTGGTGGTCCTGCTGGACGCCGAGCCCGCCGAGCACCTGCGGACCGCGGTGCGGGAAGCCGCCGACGTCTGCCCGGCCGCCGCGATCGCGCTGAGCGAGGCGTGAGCGGTCCGGCGGGCGTACTCGTCGTCGGCGCGTCCGCTGCCGGGCTGGCCACCGCGGAAGCCCTGCGCCGCAAGGGTTACACCGGCGAGCTGACGTTGCTGGGCGACGAGCCGCACGTGCCGTACGACCGGCCGCCGCTGTCGAAGCAGGTCCTCGCCGGAGCGTGGCAACCGGAACGCGCGCACCTGCGCACCCGCGAAGTCCTCGACGCACTCGACGCGCGGCTCGTGCTCGGTGACGAGGCCGTCTCGCTGGACGTGGCGAACCGCACCGTGCACACCGCGGCCGGGCGCGCGCTGTCCGCCGACGCGGTCGTGCTGGCCACCGGCGTCCGCCCGCGCACGCTGCCCGGGCAGGAAGGCCTGCGTGGCGTGCACGTCTTGCGGTCGCTGGACGACGCACTCGCGTTGCGCGGCGACCTGCTCGCCACGCGAAGACTGCTGGTCGTCGGCGACGGCGTGCTCGGCGCCGAAATCGCCGCCACCGCCCGGGGCCTCGGTGTGGAGGTGGTGCTGACCGGACCGCAGGCCGCGCCACTGGCCGCCCAGCTCGGACCGCTGGTTTCCGGGCTGCTGGCCGAACTGCACGCGGAGAACGGCGTGAAGCTGCGCCTCTGTGCCGGGGTCGACGAGCTCACCGCCGCGGACGGCCGGGTCACCGGCTCGCGCCTGAGCACCGGCGAGGTGCTGGAAGCCGATCTCGCCGTGGTCGCGCTCGGAGCGGTTCCCTGCACGGGTTGGCTGGAGGACAGCGGGCTGGTGCTGGGCAACGGCGTCGTGTGCGACTCCCGGTGCCGTGCCGCCGACGGCGTCTACGCCGCCGGTGATGTGGCGCGCTGGCACCACGAGCGCTTCGGCTCCTTGCTGCGCCTGGAAAACCGCACCAACGCCACCGAGCAGGCGGGGGCCGTGGCCGCCAACATCCTCGGCGCCGACCAGCCGTACACGCCGATCCCCTACTTCTGGACCGACCAGTTCGACGCCAAGCTGCAAATCCACGGGGTGCTCGCGCCCGACGCCCAGGTCAGCGTGGTCGAAGGCGACCCGGCCGCCCGCCGCTTCGTCGCCCGCTACGACCGCCACGGCAGGCCCGTCGGCGTCCTCGGCTGGAACATGCCGAAGCAAGCCCGGCTGCACCGGCAGCAGCACCTCGCCGCACCCACTACCGGAGGAACCGCATGACCACCACGACGCCGGAGTACCCGATGGCCAGGGCCGCGGGCTGCCCGTTCGACCCGCCGCCGGAGCTGCGCGAACTCCAGCGGGAGACCCCGCTGACCCGCGTCCGGCTGTGGGACGGCAGCACGCCGTGGCTGGTCACCCGCTACGCCGACCAGCGCGCCGTGCTCACCGATCCCCGGGTCAGCGCCGACATGACCCACCCGACCTACCCGCGCCAGGCCGCCGGTGGCGGCACGCTCAGCTTCATCGGGATGGACGACCCCGAGCACGCCCGGCTGCGGCGCATGGTCGGTTCCGCCTTCGCGGTGAAGAAGGTCGCCGCGATGCGCCCGATGGTCCAGCAGATCGTCGACGACGCGCTCGACGAGTTCCTCGGCGGCCCGAAGCCCGCGGACCTGGTGGAGGGCTTCGCGCTGCCGGTGCCGTCGCTGGTCATCTGCGAGCTGCTCGACGTGCCCTACGCCGACCACGGTTTCTTCCAGGACAACAGCAAGACGATGATCAACCGCGACTCCACCCCGGAGCAGCGGGCCGAAGCGTCGGGCAACCTGGGCCGGTACCTCGGCGCCCTGATCGCGTCCAAAATGGACAATCCGGGGGACGACCTGCTGTCACGGCTGTGCGAGCGCATCAAGGCCGAGGAGCTGAGCATCGAGCAGGCCACCGCGATGGCCGTGCTGCTGCTCATCGCCGGGCACGAGACCACGGCGAACATGATCGCGCTGAGCACCCTGCTCCTGCTGCGCAACCCCGATCAGCTCAAGCTGCTGCGCGAAGCCGACGACCCCGCCGTGGCCTCGCGGACGGTCGAGGAGATGCTGCGCTACCTCAACATCACCCACGGCGGGCGCCGCCGGGTCGCGCTGGAGGACCTCGAAGTCGCCGGGCAACTGATCCGCAAGGGCGAGGGACTGGTGCTGCCCAACGAGATCGCCAACCGCGACGCCGACGCCTTCCCCGACCCGGACCGGCTCGACATCACCCGCGAGGCCCGCCACCACGTCGCCTTCGGCTTCGGCGTGCACCAGTGCCTCGGCCAGCCGCTGGCCCGGCTGGAACTCGAAATCGTCTACCGCACGCTCTACCGCCGCGCGCCGGAACTGGCGCTGGCCACCGACTTCGAGAACATCCCGTTCAAGCACGACGGTTTCGTCTACGGCGTCTACGAACTCCCCGTCACCTGGTAGTTACCTCCCTCCCACCACGCAGCAGGAAGGCAGTCATGACCACCCCGAACCAGCAGGTCCCGCTCGCCGAGGACCTGGGCTTCGACCCCGAAGAACTGCGCGCCAGATACCGGGCCGAGCGCGAGCGCCGGATCCGGCCGGACGGCAACGCGCAGTACCAGCGGCCGGAGGGGGCGTTCGGCTCCTACGCCGCGGACCCGCACGCCGATCCGGACTTCCACCGGGAACCGCTGCACGACCGGGTGGACGCCATCGTCGTCGGCGGCGGGTTCGGCGGTCTGCTCGCCGGGGCGCGGCTGCGCCAGGCCGGGGTCGACCGGATCCGGCTGATCGACGACGGTGCGGACTTCGGCGGTACCTGGTACTGGAACCGCTACCCCGGCATCCACTGCGACATCGAGTCCTACGTGTACCTCCCGCTGCTCGAAGAGGTCGGCTACGTGCCGAAGTGGAAGTACGCGCCGGGTGAGGAGATCCGGGAGCACTCGCGGGCCATCGCCAGGAAGTTCGACCTCTACCGCGACGCCTGCTTCCAGACCAGGGTGACTTCGCTGCGCTGGCACGACGAGGACGAGGAATGGCAGGTGGAAACCGATCGCGGTGACCACCTGCGCGCGCGGTACGTGGTGGTCTCCAGCGGCACGCTCAGCACCCCGAAGCTGCCCGGCATCCCCGGTATCGAAACCTTCACCGGGCACACCTTCCACACCAGCCGCTGGGACTACGCCTACACCGGCGGTGACGCGAACGGCGGGCTGACCGGGCTCGCCGACAAGAAGGTGGCCGTGATCGGCACCGGCGCGACCGCCATCCAGGTCGTCCCGCACCTCGGCCGCGACACCGAGCACCTGTACGTGTTCCAGCGCACGCCGTCCACAGTGGACGTACGCGCGAACCGCCCGACGGACCGGGAGTGGGCGGCTTCGCTGGAGCCGGGCTGGCAGCGCAAGCGCCGGGACAACTTCCTGGAGGTGGTCACCGGCAGGCCCGCGGAAGAGGACCTGGTCGCCGACGGCTGGACCGGCAGCGCGCAGTTGCTGCAGAAGCTCATCCCGAGTGACTCCTACCCGGACCTGTCGCCGGAGCAGCGCGAGCGGGTGGACGAGATCGTCGACTTCCAGAAGATGAACGAACTGCGTGCCAGGGTGGACTCGCTCGTCGAGGACCCGTCGACCGCCGAACTGCTGAAGCCCTGGTACCGCTACATGTGCAAGCGGCCCACGTTCAGCGACGACTACCTGCAGACCTTCAACCGGCCCAACGTCACCCTGGTGGACACCGCCGATCACGGCGGGGTGGAGCGGATCACCGAGCGCGCGGTGGTGGTCGGCGGCCGGGAGTACGAAGTGGACTGCATCGTCTTCGCCACCGGCTTCCAGGTCGGCATTTCCGGGGTGCTGTCGGGGAAGCTGCCGGTGCACGGGCGTGGCGGCATCTCGATCTTCGAGCACTGGGGCAGCGGGCCGCGGACGCTGCACGGCTTCTACAGCCACAAATTCCCCAACCTGTTCCACCTCGGGCCGCTGCAGAACGCGGCCTCGGTGAACTTCGTGCACATCCTCGACGAGCAGGCGACGCACATCGGCGAGGTGGTCGCCGAAGCACGGCGACGCGGGATCCGTTGCGTGGAGCCGAGTTCGCAGGCCGAGAGCGAATGGGTGACCACGATCGAGGAGAAGTCGGTGGACGAGTACAAGTTCCACGCCGAATGCACCCCCGGCTACTACAACAACGAAGGCATGCCGCACCCGCGCCGGTTCTCCTTCGGTGACGGGCCGGTGGCGTTCCACCAGGTGCTGCGGGACTGGCGGGCGAGCCGCATGGACGACGTGCTGGCGGACGCCGAATGAGCGCCGGCCGTCAGCTGACCCCGCCCGGCAGGCTGCCCGGCTCGAACGGCGTGTCGTTCGGGCCGGACGGGCGGCTGTACGTGGCGCAGTTCCTCGCCGGGCAGATCAGTGCGGTCGACCTGGCCTCCGGGGACATCGAGGTGGTGGTGCCGCCGGGCGGGCCGATCGAATCGCCGGACGACCTGGCCTTCGGCGCGGACGGTTCGATGTATGTCACCGACCTGGTGCCCGGCCGGGTGTGGCGGCGCGATCCCCTGGGCGAGTACCGGCTGGTGTCGGACGAACTGCGGCTGCCCAACGGCATCACCTGTGTCGGCGACCGGCTGTTCGTCAACGAGATGAGCTTCGACGGCCGGGTCGCCGAGCTGACCGGTGGCGAGCTGCGTGTGCTGACCGGCGGGCTGGCCATGGGCAACGCCATGCAACTCGGCCCGGACGGGTGTCTCTACTACCCGCACATGCTGACCGGCCAGGTCTTCCGGATCTCGCCCGACGGTGGTGAGCCGGAACTGGTCGCCGCGGACGTGCACGAGCCGGTCGCCGTCCGCTTCGACCTGGACGGCACGCTGCTGGTGCTGTCCCGCGGTGAGGCGGGCATCGTCACGCGGATCGACCTGGCCGGTGGCGGCGCGCGTTCGCTGGTCACCAGCGGGGTGGTGGGCCTGGACAACGCGGCGTTCGACGCGGAGAACCGGATGTTCGTCTCCAGCTACGCCAGTGGTGGCATCGCGGAACTGCACCCGGACGGCCGGACCCGCCAGGTGGTCGACCCGGGCTTCGACGGCCCGTACGGCGTGACGGTCGACTTCGGTGGCCGGGTGTACGCGGGGGACCACTACCGCCTGGCCACCCCGGACGCCACGGTCCTCGGCGGGGTGCGGACGCAGGCCCTGATGATCTTCACCCACGGCGTCGTGGCCGACGGCGAGCTGCTGCACCTGACCTCGCAATACGGCGAGGTGCGGACGTACAACCCGGCCACCGGCGAATCCCGTTCACGCGCCGGCGGCCTCGCCCGTCCCCAGGGCATCGCCGTCCGGGACGACGGCGCCCTGGTCGTCGCCGAAACAGACGCGGGCCGCATCCTGCTGATCGATGCCGCGGACGAGGTGAGCGTGCTGGCGGAGAACCTGACCCACCCCGTCGATGTGGCTCTGGACGCCTCGCGACACTGCTACTTCAGCGACGACCACGACGGCGCCGTCTACCGGATCGACGACGGCGAAGCAGTTCCGATCGCCACCGATCTGGGTGCTCCCCAAGGCCTCACCGTGCGCGGTGACGAGCTCTGCACCATCGAAACCACCCATCAGCGACTACGCGCGATCTCGCTCACCACCGGCGCAGTCCGTACGGAGGCCGAAAACCTGCCCACCACCCCACCGGAATCCACGCCCCGAGCCCTCTTCAGCCACGGCATGCCCGGCACCCCGCTCCCCTTCGCCGGTCTCACCACCGCCCCCGACGGCTCGCTGCACCTGACCGCCTCCGGCACCATCCTCCGCTTCGACCCCTGATCAGGGCAGCCGATGGGCGGCCAGCACCGCCGCGAGACCTTCTTGCAGATCGTTGACGAAGTACTCGGGAACCTCCAGCGACGGGAAGTGTCCCCCGGATTCGGGGGACCTCCACCGGACGATCTGCCGGTACCGCTCCTGCGCCCAGGCACGCGGGTACTTCTCGATGTCGCGGGGATACGTGGTGATCGCCGCCGGGACGTCGACCCGGAGTTCGGGGTCGAGCGCGTTGTGGCTTTCGTAGTAGATGCGGGCCGACGAGGCGCCGGTCCGCGTCAGCCAGTACAGGGTGACGTCGTCGAGAACGCGATCCCGGGAAATCGTCTCGAACGGGCTGTCCTCGGTGTCCGACCATTCGGCGAACTTGTCGAGGATCCAGGCGAGGAGCCCGACCGGTGAGTCGACGAGCGAATAGCCGATGGTCTGCGGCCGGGTCGCCTGCTGCTTCGCGTACGCCGCGCGGTGACGCCAGAAATGGTGGGTTTCCTCGGCCCACTCGCGCTCCAGTGCCGTCAGCCCGTCCGTGGTCGCCCCCGGCAGACCCTGCGCGAACGTGGTGTGGATGCCGAGAACGTGCTCCGGGAACCGGCCGCCGAGGACCGTGGTGATATTGCCTCCCCAGTCGCCGCCGTGGGCGAGGAACTTGCGGTAACCCAGCCTTCCCATCAGTTCCACCCAGGCGGCCGCGATCTTTTCGGTTCCCCACCCGGTGGTGGCCGGCTTGTCGCTGTAGCCGAAGCCCGGGAGCGAGGGAACCACGACGTGGAACGCGGGCGCGTCCGTGTTTTCCGGGTCTGCCAACTCGTCCACCACGTCGATGAATTCGGCGATGCTGCCCGGCCAGCCGTGGGTCAAGATCAGCGGCGTGGCGTCCGCCCGCGCGGATCGGCGGTGCAGGAAGTGGATTCCCAGCTCGTCGATGGTGGTGCGGAACTGGCCGATGCGGTCGAGGCGCTCTTCGAACGATCGCCAGTCATACCCGGTGCGCCAGTAGTCCACGACCTCGGCGAGGTCGGCGAGAGGAACGCCCTGGTCCCATCGGCGGGGGTCGGGCCCGGCGCGATGGACCGTTTCGGCCTCCGGTAGCCGCGCCGCGGCCAATCGCGCGCGCAGATCGTCGAGGTCAGCGTCTGTCGCGTGGGCTTCGAATGCTTGAACGCTCCTGGGCATGAGACCTCCTGGCATCGTGGAACCGGCTAAGACGGTTCTAGCAGCCTTCGAGGCCCGGGGGCAACCTGCTAAGGTGGTTCCATGCGTGCCGAGTTCCCCGATTTCCGTCTCGGCACGGTGCTGGCGACCAGCTTCACGGCGACGCTGACGGAGCGTCAGGGCGACGCCGTGGAGCGCATTCCCACACCCCAGCGGCTCGTCGACTGGCTGGCGGTGAGCGGCCTCGCCGTGGACTCCTGCACCACCGCCCAACTCGAACGCGCCCGGGAACTGCGGGAGTCGATCCACGCCGCCGCGACAGCCGCCGCGCTCCAGGCCCCTCTTCCCGCGTCCGCCGTCCAAGTCATCAACGATTGCAGCGCTCAGGGACGAGCCGCGGCCATCCTGACACCCGAGGGCAAGCGGCAATGGCGGCTCGGTTCGGCTTCCCGCGTGGAAGACGCCCTCAGCGTGATCGCCGCCGACGCGATCAGCATCATCTCCGGGGAACGAGACGGAAGATTGGCCCTGTGCGCGTCGCCGACCTGCCAAGCCGCCTTCTTCGACACCAGCCAAAGCCGCACCCGGAAATGGTGTGACATGAACACGTGCGGGAATCGTCAGAAGAAAGCGCGCTTCAACGCCAGCCGGCGCAAGGGTTCCAGCTCGGCGAAGTGATCGTCACTCGCGCTGTTCCGACAGAACCGTGTCCATGGTCACCTGCAGATCCCCCAGGAATTGCTCGAACCGCGCCACCTCGGCCGCCGAGTACTTCTTCAGCAAAGCACCCATGTGCTCGGCCAGCGGCCCGAAGTACTCCCGGCCCGGCCCTGACATTTCCGGGCTGCTCCGCAGCGTCACGATCCGCCGGTCCGACTGTTCCCGGCTTCGGACGATGTACCCCGCCCGTTCCAATCGGTTGAGCAGAGCCGTCGTCGCGCCCGAACTGAGCGAGATCCGCTCGCTCAGCCGCGCCGGCGAGAGGGGCACGCCGTTGTCTTCCGCGTAGAGGATTTCGACCAGCGCCGCCGCGTCGGTGGAGTGCAGGCCGAGGTGCGCGGCGAAACCACGGGTGAACTCGGTGTAGTGCGCGCCGAACCCGCGCAGCCCGTCCAGCATCCGGTCCACCGGCGTCAGCCCGCTGGAGCCGACCTTCTTCATGACCACTCCCGCTGCTCGAGGTTCGAACTTCATGACGGAGGCACCGCTCGACGCCCTCCGGCTACCCGGCGGTGAGACCGGTGAACGCGCCCAGTGGATCGGCTTCCCACCGCCACTCGTCCAGGCCACGAACGGCGAGCCGCCGCCTGCTCGCCCTCCCCGCGTGAGCCAGTCGTCTCGCGGGAAATATTCTTCCGCGCGAGACGTTTACCCGGGTAGCGCCACCCCGGGCGCCGGAGGACCACAGGAGGCTCCCCATGCAGTTCGGCATCTTCACCGTCAGCGACGTGACCACGGACCCGACCACCGGGCAGACCCCCGACGACACCCAGCGCGTCCGGTCGATGCTGAAGATCGCCCAGCACGCCGACCAGGCCGGGCTCGACGTCTTCGCCACCGGGGAGCACCACAACCCGCCCTTCGTCGCCTCCTCCCCGACCACCCTGCTCGGCTACCTCGCCGGGGTCACCGAGCACCTCACGCTGTCCACCTCGACCACGCTGATCACCACGAACGACCCGGTGAAGATCGCCGAGGACTACGCGATGCTCCAGGTGATCTCCGACGGCCGGATGGACCTGATGCTCGGCCGCGGCAACACCGGCCCGGTCTACCCGTGGTTCGGCCAGGACATCCGCCAGGGCATCCCGCTGGCCATCGAGAACTACGCGCTGCTGCGGCGGCTGTGGGCGGAGGACGTGGTCGACTGGGAGGGCAAGTTCCGCACCCCGCTGCAGGGCTTCACCTCGACCCCGCGCCCGCTGGACGGCGTGCCGCCGTTCGTCTGGCACGGCTCCATCCGCAGCCCGGAGATCGCCGAGCAGGCGGCCTACTACGGCGACGGTTTCTTCCACAACAACATCTTCTGGCCGATGTCGCACACCGCGCAGATGGTGAACTTCTACCGCCGGCGGTTCGAGCACCACGGCCACGGGCAGGCGGACCAGGCGATCGTCGGCCTCGGCGGGCAGGCGTTCATGCGGAAGAACTCGCAGGACGCGTGGAACGAGTTCCGCCCGTACTTCGACAACGCGCCGGTCTACGGGCACGGCCCGTCGATGGAGGACTTCACCGCGAGCACCCCGCTGACCGTGGGCAGCCCGCAGCAGGTCATCGAGCGGTACGCGGGCATGCGCGAAGGCGTCGGCGACTACCAGCGCCAGTTGTTCCTCGTCGACCACGCCGGCCTGCCGCTGAAGACCGTGCTGGAGCAGATCGACCTGCTCGCCGAGGAGGTCGTCCCGGTGCTGCGCAAGGAGATGGAGGCCCAGCGGCCCGAGCACGTGCCCGCGAACCCGCCGAGCCACGCCGACCGCGTCGCGGCCAAGCAGGCCGAACTCGTTTCCTGAACCAGGAGGACCCACTGATGGACGAGGTCAAGATCGTCACCATTTCGGCGGGGCTGCGGCAGCCGTCGTCCACCCGGTTGCTGGCCGACCGGCTGGGCGCGGCGACCGTCGCCGCCCTCGAAGCCGAAGGCGCCAGGGCGAGCGTGGAAACCGTGGAACTGCGGGACATCGCGCACGACGTGGTGAACATGATGCTGACCGGCTTCCCCGCGGGCGGCCTGCCGGAGGTGCTGGAGAAGGTCACCGGCGCGACCGGGCTCATCGCGGTGACCCCGGTGTTCACCACCTCCTACTCCGGGTTGTTCAAGTCCTTCGTGGACATCCTGGACAACCGGGCGCTGACCGGGGTGCCGGTGCTGCTCGGGGCCACCGGCGGCACACCGCGGCACTCGCTGGCGCTGGAGTACAACCTGCGCCCGCTGTTCACCTACCTGCACGCGGACGTGGTGACCACCTCGGTGTTCGCCGCCACCGACGACTGGGCGGACGACGGTGCCCTGCTCCGGCGGATCGACCAGGCCGCGGGTGAACTGGCGAAGAAGGTCGCCGACGCGCGGCCGCGCAAGCCCGCCGACGAGTTCAGCTCGGTGCCCAGCTTCGAGCAACTGCTCCGCCGGGGGTGATTCAGGAGCCGGCGCGGTCGAGCCGGTAGCGCCCGCTGAACTGCACGTGCTCGACCATGATCCGCTCGGCGGTGGTCCCGTCACCCGCCTTCAGTGCCTTGAGCAGGTGCTCGTGCACGGTGAGGTGGTTGCGGGCCTGGTCGGGGTCGAGCCAGAGGGAGGCGTGCGCGGGCACTGGGAAGTTGTTGCGCACGGCCCGCGCGTGCGCGCCGAGGAAGGCGGGGCCGCCGATGTCCGCAATGGCCAGGTGGAACTCGCGGCTCTGCTCACCGAGCAGTTCGTAGCGGCCCGCCTGCTCGTCGGCGACCATCCGCTCGTGGATCGCCCACAGCCGCGCCAGTTGCGCTTCGGTGATCCGGTCCGCGGCCAGGCGGGCGCTGAGCCCTTCGACCACGGCCCGCACGCTGTAGTACTCCACCAGCGCGTCGGCGGACAGGTCGACCACCGTGGCGCCGTGGTTCTGCTCGTAGCGGATGAGCCGGTCGTTTTCCAGGCGCCGCAACGCTTCCCGCACCGGCGTGATGGACACGCCGAGCCGCTGGGCGATCTCGGTGGCCCGCAACGGCGTGCCCCCGGAGAGGCGGGCGTTGCGCAGGTCGTCGAGCAGCGAGGCGTAGACGTAGTCCGCCTTGCTCTGCGGTGGTCCAGCCATGCCCCAAACCCCTCTCGATACCCGCGGTGGCGACCACGCTACCGGGCGGCGCCGATGTGACCCGCACAACAGGATCCTGGCCGAGATCGCCGGATCTTATAACTTATGAGTCATGAGCCCTCTGTCGTCGTTCCGCGTCCTCGACGTCGCCACCCTGTTCGCCGGGCCGTCCGCGGCAGCCATGCTCGGGGACTTCGGCGCGGACGTGATCAAGATCGAGCACCCCCGCAAGGGCGACCCGGCACGCGGCCACGGCCCGGCTGCCGAGGGCGCCGGGCTGTGGTGGAAGTCCTTGGCCCGCAACAAGCGCGCGGCCGCGGTCGACCTGTCCTCCGCCGACGGCCAGCGCATCCTGCGTGACCTGGCTGCCCGCAGCGACGTGCTGGTCGAGAACTTCCGGCCGGGCACGCTGGAGCGCTGGGGCATCGGGCCCGGCGAGCTGCACGAGCTCAACCCGCGGCTGGTGATCGCGCGGATGACCGGCTTCGGCCAGACCGGGCCGATGGCGAAGCGGCCCGGGTTCGGCACCCTCGCCGAGGCGATGAGCGGGTTCGCCTCGTCCACCGGGGAGCCGGACGGCCCGCCGGTGCTGCCGCCGTTGGCGCTGGCCGACGGCATCGCCGGGCTGGCCATGGCCTACGCGATCATGGTGGCGCTTCAGGCCCGCACGCGGACCGGGCGCGGCCAGGTCGTCGACATGGCGATCATCGAGCCGATCCTGGGCCTGCTCGGCCCGCAGGTCACCGCGTACAAGGCGCTCGGCGTGCTGCCGCAGCGCACCGGGAACCGGTCCAACAGCAACGCGCCGCGCAACACCTACCGCACGCGTGACGGCCGCTGGGTGGCGGTCTCCACCAGCGCGCAGTCCATCGCCGAGCGGGTGATGCGCCTGGTGGGCAGGCCGGAACTGATCGACGAGCCGTGGTTCGCCACCGGGCAGGGCCGGGTCGCGCACGTCGACGAACTCGACGCGGCGGTCGCGGACTGGATCGCCGCGCGCGACAGCGAAGAGGTGATCACCGCCTTCGAGGAAGCGCAGGCGGCCATCGCGCTGGTCTACGACGCCTCCGACATCGTCAAGGATCCGCAGTACCAGGCGCTGGGCACGTTTTTGGACATGCCGGACGAGGATCTCGGCGAAGTCACCCTTCAGAACGTCCAATTCCGGCTTTCCGAGACACCCGGCGAAATCCGGTGGCCTGGCCCGGCGAAGGGCAGGCACACCGACGAGGTCCTCGGTGAACTCGGCTACGACGCCACCCGCATCGCGGATCTGCGGGAGCGGGGCGTAGTCGCGTGAGCACACCAGCAACGGCACTGACCTGGCTCTACGTCCCCGGCGACCGGCCGGAGCGGTTCGAGAAGGCCGCCGCGAGCGGGGCCGACGTCGTGCTCATCGACCTGGAGGACGCCGTCGCGCCCGCCGACAAGGACGCCGCGCGCGCCACCGTCGCCGAGTACCTCGCGCGACCGCACGACGGGCCGCCACGGCACGTGCGGATCAACGACGGTGACCGCGGCCGCGCCGACCTCGCCGCGCTCGCGGGCCTTCCCGGCTTGTCCGGGATCCGCCTGCCGAAGGTGGAATCGACCGTCCAGCTCGACGCGCTGCCCGGGGACTTCCCGGTGCACGTGCTGATCGAATCGGCACGCGGGCTCGCCGCGATGGACGAGATCGCCGCCCATCCCCGCGTCGCCGGTCTCGGCCTCGGGGAACAGGACCTGGCATCGGCACTGGCGCTCACCGCGCCGGAAGCACTGGACCACCTGCGCCTGCGCGCGGTGCTCGCCGCCGCGGCCGCGGGCCTGCCCGCACCGGCCATGTCGGTGCACGCCAACGTCCGCGACGACGACGGGCTGCTGCACAGCACCCGGCGCGGCCGCGACCTCGGCATGTTCGGCCGCTCGGTCATCCACCCCCGGCAGCTCCCGGTGGTGCGCCAGGCCTTCGCGCCGACCGATCAGGAGGTCCTTCGGGCCCGGGAAGTGGTCCGGGCCGCCGAAGCCGCCGGCGCGCGCGGGGCGCTCGCCCTGCCCGACGGCACCTTCGTCGACCAGCCGATCGTCGACCGCGCCCGCCGCGTCCTCGAACTGGCCGCACGCCTGGCCGCCTGACCCACCAACGAGGCCCTAAGCCGCCAAGTTGGCCACCGGGCGAATGCTATGAGTGGGGCATTACTAGCGTTGAATGCAAGTAATGCCCCACTCATAGCATTCGCCCGGCGGCTCCGGTGGCCGTCGGCCTGCTGCCTGGCTTCGCCTGAACCCTGAAGCCACTGATGAGTGAATCGCCGCTTCGCACCGTGCGAACCATGTGGTACCGCACACGTTTCTCCGGAAGGGGCGGGGCCTGGCAGGTACCGATCGAGGCGCTGTGGCAGCCTTGGTTGTCGTCCTCGACGCAGTTTCGGAGAATTCCTTGCAGACCACCGCCGTAGCCGAACGCACACCCGAGCCGGCGCCGGCCGCCGCGCCCCGGCTCGCCTGGCGCCCGGTTTCGGCCATCGCGGGCGCGGTGGCGGCGCTGCTGCTGGGCACCAGCTGGCGCTACGGGTTCTTCGGCGACGAGCTCTACTTCCGGGCCGCCGGGCGGCACCTGGGCAGCGGCCTGGCCGACCAGCCGCCGCTGGTGCCGCTGGTGGCCCGCGCGATGGACCTGCTCTTCGGCGATTCGGTGGTCGGCACCCGGCTGCCGGTCATCGCGCTGGTGGTCGCCGGGGTGTACCTGTCCGCGCTGATCGCCAGGGAACTCGGCGGCGGCAAGCTGGCGCAGCTGCTCACCGCCGGGGTCTTCGCGGTGTCGCCGTTCTTCATGTACGGCGCCGGACACACGCTGTCCACCCAGTCCTTCGACTCGTTCTTCTGGACGCTGATCAGCTGGCTGCTCGTCCGCTGGGTGCGCAAACGCGACGACCGGCTGCTGCTCTACGCCGCGCTGGCCACCGCGGTCGGCCTGCAGGCCAAGGCCATGCTGCTGGCGTTCTGGATCGGCATCGCGATCGCCGTGCTGCTGCTCGGGCCGCGCGTGATGCTGATCAAGAAGCAGCTGTGGCTGGGTGCGCTGGTCGCCGCCGCGCTGGCCGTGCCGTTCCTGCTGTGGCAACGAGCCCACGACTGGCCGCAGGCGGCGATGACCGAGGTCGTGGCCAAGGAGATCGAAGCCGCGGGCGGCGGCAAGGAAACCTTCTTCCCGGTCGCCTACGCCTACGTCGCCGGGCCACTGGGCGCGGCGATGCTCATCGTCGGCGTCCTCTCCCTGCTTTTCGCGCCCACGCTGCGGCCGTTCCGCTTCTACGGCCTCGCCGCGGCGGGCATCATCGCCGCGTTCTGGTACAGCGACGGCCGCCCGTTCTACATGGCCGGGCTGTTCGTCGTGTGCTGGGCGGGCGCGGCGGTGGTGATCGAGCAGCGCAAGCCGAAACGCGCGCAGATCCGCTGGATCGCCGGGCCGATCTACGCGGTGTGCGGGGTGCTGATGCTGTGGGGCCTGCCGAGCGGGCCGCCGATCTGGCCGCTGTCCCACTTCGAGAACCAGCCGTTCAGCCCGTCCAACATGCACCTGGAGGAGTTCGGCTGGCCGCACCTGGTGGACGCGGTGGAGCGCGCCTACAAGGCGCTGCCGGAGTCCGAGCGCGCCACCACGACCGTGCTCGCCGGGCACTACTGGCAGGCCAGCGCCCTCGACGAGTACGGCCCGGAGCGCGGCCTGCCGCCGGTGCACAGCCCGCACCGCGGTTACTGGTACTTCGGCACCCCGCCCGAGACGGCCACCACCGCGCTCGTGGTCGGTTTCTCCCCCCAGGACGCCGAATCCATGTTCGCCGACGTCAAGGCGGTGACGCTGGTGGACAACGGGCAGCGGATCAACAACGGCACGCAGGGCCAGGCCGTCTTCATCTGCCGGGAGCCGCTGCGGTCCTGGGCGGAGAACTGGCAGCGGATGAGCCCGATGCAGTCCTGAGCAGAATTGAGACCGCGCGCAGCTCCGTTGAGGGTGGTGGGCGACGGGCGGGTCAGAAGGCCTCGCGCTTCACCTTCTCCGGGTGGATCACGAGGCGAACCTGGTCCGTGGCGAGGATTTCGGCGAGGTCGTCGGCGCGGGCGGGGTCCTCGTCCTGGTCCCAGTAGCGAGCCGCCAGGCGGGTGGCCAGTTCGTGCGCGCCCTCGGGTTCCACCGTGGCGCGGCCGGCGACCGAGACCCAGCGCTCCCGTTCCCCCACCGGGGCCGCGACGACGAGCGAAGCACGCGGGTCGCGCTGGAGGTGCCGCACCTTGAGCGAGTCCGGCGCGGTGAACAGCTGGACCGTGCCCTCGTCCGTGACCTCGAACCACACCGGCCGGGGCTGGGGTGGCACCGGGCCCCCGGCCATGGTCAGGAAGCCGTGCAGGGGGCGCTTGAGGAATTCGATGTCCTGGGCGGTCAGCGGAGTGTTGTCGGTGCTCATGACCTCGATTGAACACGGCCGGCTCGGACGAGCCCATGGGTAAGAAGCCGGAATACCTGCGTGATCGTCTAAACTGACCGGGTGGACGCTTTCAGTGACCTGATCCGCGGGGTGCGGGCCCACGGCTCGCTGTTCGGCAGCTCGACCCTGTCCCCGCCCTGGGCGCTGCACTTCGTGGACGGCGCGCCGCTGACCCTGTGCACGGTCCTCACCGGGGAAGGCTGGATCGTCCCGGAGCACGGTCCACCCGAGCCGCTGCGCGCCCGCGACACGATCATCGTGCGCGGGCCGGAGACGTTCACCTTCGTCGACGAGGTCGGCACCGCAGCGGAACCGGTCGCGTGCGGCGAGCACTGCGCCACACCCGAGCAGGGCGGAACCCGGCACCGGCTCGGCTGGCACGATCGCGACGGCGACGGCCCCGGCGCGACCACCCTGATCGTCGGCGCCTACCCGGTGCGCGGCGAACTCAGCCGCCGGCTGCTGGACGCGCTGCCCGTCGTGCTGCGCGTTCCCGCCGGGGGCACGTCCGATCCGGTGCTGGACCACCTCGCCGACGAGCTCGCCGTCGACACGCCGGGCCAGCAGGTGGTGCTCGACCGGTTGCTGGACTGGATGCTGGTCTGCACGCTGCGCGAGTGGTTCGACCGGCCCGGCGGTGAGCCCCCGGCCTGGTGGGCCGCCCAGCGGGACCCGGTGGTCGGCCACGCGCTGCGCCTGCTGCACGCCGAACCGGCGGCACCGTGGACGGTCGCCACGCTGGCCGAGCGCACCGGGGTCTCGCGGTCGACACTGGCCAAGCGGTTCGCCGAACTGGTCGGCGAACCACCGCTGACCTACCTCACCCACCTGCGCATGACGCTCGCCGCGGACCTGCTGGTCGAGCAGGACGCCGCGACCGTGGCGGACATCGCCCGGACGGTCGGTTACTCCGACCCGTTCGGGTTCAGCGCGGCGTTCAAACGGGTCCGGGGCGCCAACCCGAGCGAGTTCCGGCGCAGCGCGCTGGTCAACCAGTGAGCACTTCGCCGAGCACGTGGCGCTGATCGGGCCGCTGCGGGTCCTTGGCCAGCATCAGCAGGTTCTTCCACAGCGCCCAGCCGCGCGCCCGCGCCCAGGCGCCTTCGTCCTGGCCGACCGCCTCGCGGAAGGCCTCGCGGCTTTCGCGGTCGAGCAGGGTCCAGGCGACCACCAGGTCGCAGGCCGGATCGCCGACGCCCGAGGTGCCGAAGTCGATTACCGCGGTGAGCTTCCCGTTGTCCACCAACAGGTTGCCGTGAGCGATGTCGCCGTGGAACCACACCGGCTCGCCGGTCCACTCGGCCTCCAGCGCTTCCGCCCAGACGCGCGCGGCCGTTTCCGTGTCGACGTGACCGTCCAAGATGGACAGATAGCGCCGGGTATCCTCGTCGTAGCGGGCGGGTGAGGCGCCACGGTAGAAACTGTGCGCGCCGGCGAGCGGTCCGCCGGTGGTGTCGCAGCGCTGGAGCGCGCGGATGAATTCGGCTACAACGACGGCGAACGCGGGCAAGTCGTCGATCCGTTCGAGGCTGGCGGTCTCACCGGGTAGCCAGCCGCGGATCGACCACGGGTACGGATAGCCCTCCCCCGGCACACCCTCGCCCAGTATTCGCGGCACAGCCACCGGAAGCGCGGGCGCGAGCCGCGGGAGCCACTCGTTTTCCTTGGCCACAGCGGGTACGTAGCCTTCCGCGGTGGGCAACCGCACGGTCATCTCGTCGCCGAGGCGGTAGGTCCGGTTGTCCCAGCCGTCGACCTCGACCGGCGTCACCGGCAGACCGCTCCACCGCGGGAACTGCGCGGCGATCAGGCGCCGCACCAGCGCAGCGTCGATACCGGCACGACCGTCAACAGACATCCCCATGCCGCGATGATCGCCGCCCGCACGCACTCCCAGCAACAGATTTACGCGCCGCCCCCATCCCGGGCGAGTCCCACACTCAGGCAGCCGAGTTCCACACTCCCGCAGCCGAACCCCACGTTCGCCGCCCCCGACCAGGACACGAATGTGGCTTTGGGGGCGGATTCGGCCCCCAACGCCACATTCGTGTCCAGCCGGAGCTGACGGACGCTATGAGTGGGGCATTACTTGCGCTGAACGCTAGTAATGCCCCACTCATAGCATTCGGGGCGGTCAGCGAGGGGCGACGGCTGCTTTACAATACAGGGCTGTACTGTATTGTAAGTGCCATGAGTACCGCTGGGCGTCCCCGGAGCAAGGAGGCTGACGCGGCCATCCTGGCCGCCGGACTGGAGTTGTTCCTGGAGCGTGGGGCCGAGGCGTTCAGCATCGAGCAGGTGGCCAAGCGCGCCGGGGTCACCAGGGCGACGGTGTACCGGCGCTTCCCCGACAAGACCCGCCTGCTGCTGGCCACGATCGAATCGGCCTACGGCGGTCCGCCGCGGAAGCCGGAGATTCGCGACCTCGAGCACCTGCTCACCGCGTGGGCACAGGTGCTCGCGGACCCCGCCCAGCGTCGTCTCCTGCGGCGGCTCTACGGCGCGATCGAGGACTACCCCGAGCTGGCCGCCGCCTACCAGAGCCAGTTCGGCGAGGCCCGCGACGACGCCCGGCTGGCCGTGCTGGAACAAGCCCGAGAACGGGGACAGCTCCCCGAGGACACCGATCCGGCGATATTGCTCGACCTGCTCACCGGCGCGGGCTGGCAGCACCTGGCCACGCGGCCGGACACCTGTTCGGCGGCCGAGTGCGAACGCTTCCTGCGTGCCGTCTGCCACCAGGCGGGTTACCGAAGTTAGGAGACAGCCATGACCGCGCACCAGCGCACCCGTGCGTTCGCCAGGGTCATCGGACCCTACGTCGCCGTGTTCACCACCGTCTACGCGGTCCGGCTGCCCGCGTTGCAGGGGCTGATCGGCGAGTTGTTCGCCGAACCGGTGCTGATGCTGATGCTCGGCGCGCTCATGCTGGGCGCCGGGCTGGTGATCATCGGCGGCCACCGGAACTGGCGCGGCCCGCTGGCGGTCACCGTGTCGTTGTTCGGCTGGTTCGTCGCACTACGGGGCTTCCTGCTGATCGCCTTCCCCACGACCATCGAGTCGGGCGTGGAGGCGACCATGCTGTCTCCGACCGCGATGCTGCTGGCCCGGGTGTTCTTCGCCGCGCTCGCGGTGCTGGGCCTGGTCCTGACCTACGCGGGCTGGTTCTCCCGCACCACAACCTGACCCCCGGTTTGCATGATTATGCCCTTGGATGCATACTCTTGCCATGTCCAAGGTTCTCACCTCCCTGCCCACCGGCGAACGGGTCGGCATCGCGTTCTCGGGCGGCCTCGACACTTCGGTCGCGGTCGCCTGGATGCGCGACAAGGGTGCGCTGCCGTGCACCTACACCGCCGACATCGGCCAGTACGACGAGCCAGACATCGCCTCGGTGCCCGGCCGCGCGACCGCCTACGGCGCCGAGATCGCGCGCCTGGTCGACTGCCGCGCGGCACTGGTCGAGGAGGGCCTGGCCGCGCTGAGCTGCGGCGCGTTCCACATCCGCTCCGCCGGCCGCGTCTACTTCAACACCACCCCGCTCGGCCGCGCGGTCACCGGCACCCTGCTGGTCCGGGCGATGCTCGAGGACGACGTGCAGATCTGGGGCGACGGCTCCACCTTCAAGGGCAACGACATCGAGCGGTTCTACCGCTACGGCCTGCTGGCCAACCCGCATTTGCGCATCTACAAGCCGTGGCTCGACGCGGCCTTCGTCACCGAACTCGGTGGCCGCAAGGAGATGTCGGAGTGGCTGCAGGCCCACGGCCTGCCCTACCGCGACAGCACCGAGAAGGCCTACTCCACCGACGCCAACATCTGGGGCGCCACCCACGAGGCGAAGACGCTGGAGCACCTCGACACCGGCATCGAGACCGTGGACCCGATCATGGGCGTGCGGTTCTGGGACCCCGAGGTGGAGGTGCCGGCCGAGGACGTCACCATCGGCTTCGACCAGGGCCGCCCGGTGAGCATCAACGGCAAGGAGTTCTCCAGCGCCGTCGACCTGGTGATGGAGGCCAACGCGATCGGCGGCCGCCACGGCATGGGCATGTCCGACCAGATCGAGAACCGGGTGATCGAGGCCAAGAGCCGCGGCATCTACGAGGCGCCGGGCATGGCACTGCTGCACGCGGCCTACGAGCGCCTGGTCAACGCCATCCACAACGAGGACACCCTGGCCCAGTACCACAACGAGGGCCGCAGGCTCGGCAGGCTGATGTACGAGGGCCGCTGGCTCGACCCGCAGGCGCTGATGGTGCGCGAGTCGCTGCAGCGGTGGGTCGGCACGGCGGTGATCGGCGAGGTGACGCTGCGGCTGCGGCGCGGCGACGACTACTCGATCCTCGACACCACCGGCCCGGCGTTCAGCTACCACCCGGACAAGCTGTCGATGGAGCGCACCGAGGACTCGGCGTTCGGTCCCGGCGACCGGATCGGCCAGCTCACCATGCGCAACCTGGACATCGCCGACTCACGCGCCAAGCTGGAGCAGTACGCCGGGCTCGGCCTGGTCGGCAGCACGCACCCGAAGCTGATCGGGGCCGCGCAGGCCGCGTCGACCGGCCTGATCGGCGCGATGCCCGAGGGCGGCGCCGAGGCCATCGCCTCCCGCGGCCGCGCTTCCAGCGACGAGATCCTGGACCGCGCCGCCATGGAGTTCGGCACCGACTGACCGGCCCTCGTGGGTGCCCGGCCCGGCTGGGCACCCACGAGGTGGTTGACCTGAACCTTGGTTGAGGTTGTTCACTCACCACCATGTACGCGATGGTGTTGCACGAATACGGCCCGCCGGAGAACCTGCGCTACGAACAGGTCCCGGATCCGGTGCCCGGGCCCGGGCAGGTGCGGATCCAGGTCCGCGCGGCCGGAGTTCACCTGATCGAGACCGTGATGCGGGCCGGGCTGTCGATCGGCATGTCCCCGCCGCCACCCGAATTGCCCGCTGTGTTCGGCGGTGAGGTGGCGGGCACGGTCGAATCCGTCGGCCCGGACGTGGACCCGGCGTGGCTGGGGACGCGGGTGGTCGTGGGCGCGAGCAGTCCCGGTGGGTACGCGGAACTGGCCGTCGCCGAGGTGTCCGCGCTGCACCGGATCTCCGGCGACCTGGGCTTCGAGGCCGCGGTCGCCATGGTGGTCACCGGCACGACCGCGCTCGAACTGCTCGACGTCGCCCGGCTCACGCCCGCCGACACGGTACTGGTGACCTCCGCCGCGGGTGGCGTCGGGCAGTTGGTCGTCCAGTACGCGCGTGACCTCGGTGCCACGGTGATCGGCGCGGCCGGTGGCCCGGACAAGGTCGGGATCGTGCGCGCGCTCGGCGTGGACCTGGCCGTCGACTACAACCAGCCGCACTGGGAGAAGGCCGTCGGCGACCGGGTGGTCACCGCGGTGCTCGACGGGGTCGGCGGCGACAAGGGCAAGGCCGCCTTCGAACTGATCGCGGACGGCGGCCGGTACGTCACCATCGGCAACGCCTCCCAGGGCGAGTTCACGCCGGACCCCGCTCGGAACGTGACCACGACCAACGCGCTGATGGTGCTGCTCAGCAGACGCGAAGAAAGCCCGGCTTTCACCGTCCGCGCCCTGGCCGCGGCGGCCGAAGGCAAGCTCGTGCCCGCGGTTCAGACCTTCCCGCTCGCCGAAGCCGCCGCCGCGCACGCCGCTCTGGAGAACCGCGCCACCAGCGGGAAGGTCGTGCTCGTCCCCTGACCCCGGCGTGCGGACTCCGAAGTGGAGGCCGCCTCCCGGCCCACGCGTGAGTTTCGTTCGGTTTTCGCGTGGTACTTCCCGGAAGTGCGACGACTTGTGCGACTTCCGGGCGTGTACCGCCCGCAAACGGATACCCGCCTGCTGACCCGGGCGCTGGACGAAGCCGGGTTCCGCCCGGGCATCCGGGTACTGGATCTGTGCACCGGATCGGGGGCCGTCGCCATGGCCGCCGCGCGTGCTGGGGCGGCCGAGGTGGTCGCGGTCGACCGCTGCCGCCGGGCCGTGCTCACCGCGTGGCTCAACGGCAGGCTGAACCGGCTGCCGCTGAAGGCCTTGCGCGGCGATCTGTCGACTTGGGACGCCCTGGGCCGGTTCGACGTGGTGCTGGCGAACCCGCCGTACGTGCCCGCCGACCCGCGACGCCACCACGGTCGCGGGATGGCGTGCGCGTGGGACGCCGGGCCGGACGGCCGCCGCTATGTCGACGCCTTGTGCGAGCGGGCGAACGACCTGCTCGAGGTGGACGGCACGATGCTGATGGTCCACTCCGACGTGTGCGATCCGGCGGTGACGCTGGACCTGTTGCGCGAGCGGGAGTTGAAGGCATCGGTGGCCGCGCGCTGCGTGGAGCCGTTCGGGCCGGTCATGCGCGAACGCCGCGGCTACCTCGAACGGACCGGGCTGATCGAGCCGGGTCAGCAGTTCGAGGAGCTGGTGGTCATCCGCGCCGACCGGCCCGCCCTCAGCTGAGCGGAGCCCGCAGGGAGGAGCGGCCGGCGGCCCACGAGGACAGCAAGTGCTCGCCGAACCGCCCCTCCAGGAACTCCGTGGCCTGGATGCCGAACACCACGTCCGCCGCGAGTTCGGGCTCGTGCTTGAGCAGATCGCCGATGACGTCGTGCCGCAGCACCTGCTCGTGCACGGCGTCGGCTTCGATGTGCTCGGTGTAGAAGTGGCGGCACGGCTCGGGACCGTCCAATCGCGAGACCGCGGCCGCCATCCGCCGCGCGCTGGGCCCGGTGCTGATCTCGGCGGCGGCGAAGTGCCCCACCAGTGCGCCGCGCAGGCTGCGGTGCAACCCGAACAACGACATGGCGTTCACCACGGCCAGCATCTGCGCGGGCGCGTTCTCCAGGTACGCCAGGTAACCGGAGTCGAGTCCGGCGGCGTCGAGCAGGTCCGCGTAGAGCTGCGCGTGCACCCGATCACCGCGCCCGCCACCGAATTCGTCGAACTCCACGGCCACCAGCGCCGCCTTCGCCTGCCCGCGCAGCCGCGGGATGACCCACGCGTGCGGGTCGGCTTCCTTGAGGTGGTAGATCGAGCGGTGCACGAAGTACTCGTTCAGCTGCCACAACTCCCCCGAGTCCTGCAGCAGGTGCGACACCCCGGTGCCGTCGACCGGTTCGACGAGCAGCTCGTTGATCTCCCCGTCCACATCGGACCCACCGGCCACGGCCGAACGCAGGCCGCCGAGGAAGATCCGCTCCAGCTCGCCCCGCAACCGGAGCAGGCCAGGATCCCACTCCCACTCGGGGTCGACCTCGTCCCAGCCCTGGTAGTGCAGTTCGTAGCAGGTGTGCAGGGCCAGTTGCACGTCCTCGGAGAACGGGTCGTCCGCGCTCACGCCGCCGAGGTCCTCGTCCCGCCGGTCGTGCTTGAGCGCGTTGATCACCTTGGCGGACAAGGGACCTCGTGCGGTGGGCAGAACAGCCACCCTTACCTCCTCGATACTTCATGGATTCGCATCAGCCGCGCGACCCCGGCCGGACCGGCCTCGCGCTGCCGCCGCGCGCCGGTGCCGTGGTGGTGTACCCATTCGACGAGCTGTTTCACCAGCGCCAGATCACCGTGTTCCTCCAGCGCGGGCCGCACGTGCACCAGCAGTTCGGCGACCAGGAGCGCGGCGGGTTTCGGACTCCCCGACCGGAGGTCCACGCCAGGGCCGTCCAGGCCGTACCGGGCCGCCGCCCACACCGCCGCGGCCGCGACCTGGGGCGAAAACGCGGGTGCCTCGCGTCCCGCGACCACATCGGACAACGCGGTGCTCAGCAGCGCACGAGCCAGCAAGGCCTGCAACAGCGCCTCACCGACGGTGCCCGCGGTGTCCGCCACCCGGAATTCGATGGTCGGGAACTTTCCCGACAACCGCGCCAGCCAGAAACTCATCTGGCTGTCGATCAGCACCCCGCAGTCCACCAACCTCGAGACCTCACCCTCATAGGCCTCGAGGTCGGCGAAGTGCGGTGCCACACCCGAACCGGGGAAGCGGGACTGCTGCACCATGCGCCAGCTGCCGTACCCGGTGTCGCGGCCCGACTGGAACGGGGAGTTCACCGAAAGCGCCAGCAGGCTCGGCAACCACGGCCCCAGGTGGTTCAGCACCGCCACCGCCTGCTCGCGGTCCGGCACTCCGATGTGGACGTGACAACCGCACGCTTCGTAGTCGTCGACCACCCCGCGGTAGCGCTCGTCGATCGCCCCGGCGCGCCCGCTCGAAGCGCTGGGTGGCGGTGACGGCCACACCGGGGTGCCGGTGGCCAGTGGCACCGCGCCCGCGGTGGCCGCGGCCTTCGCCACCAGCTCGCGCCCGGCGATCAGCTGGTCCTCCAGTTCGGCGGCCGTCCGGCAGATTCCGGTCGTCACCTCGATCTGGGTGTCCCGCAGCTCCCGCCGGACCACGTCGTTCGCCGCCGCCCGCAGCACGTCGTCGGCCACGGGCGCGGCGATCCCGCTTTCGGCGTGGGCGAGCAGGAACTCCTCCTCGACCCCCATGGTGGTCATGGTCATCGAGTACCCGGGGTCCGGCGATCGAACCGGCGGGCCCGCGTGCGCTGGACCACTGGCTGTTTGCCGCCGGTTCGCGGTGGTATCTGACCGCGGTGAGCGACGAACACACCGCGGAACTGCGCCGGCTCGCCGAGCGGTGCTTCGGCTGGCCGGAGCTGAGCGCCGAGCAACTCGAAGCCATGGAGGCGGTGGTGGCCGGGCACGACGTGCTGGCCGTGCTGCCCACCGGGGCCGGCAAATCGGCCATCTACCAGGTGCCCACCCTGGTGCTCGACGGCCCGGCGCTGGTGGTTTCCCCGCTGCTCGCCCTGCAGCGCGACCAGATCGAAGGCCTGGCCGACAACGTCGGCGACGAGGTGCCCGACGCCGTCGCGATCAATTCCGCGCAACGCGCCAAGGAGCGGGAAGAGGCCTGGGAGGCGGTGCGGTCGGGTACCGCGGCCTACCTGTTCCTCGCGCCGGAGCAGCTGGCCAAGGACGAGGTGGTGGCGGAACTGGCCGAGCTGGGCGTGGCGCTGGTGGTGATCGACGAGGCCCACTGCGTCTCGGCCTGGGGCCACGACTTCCGGCCGGACTACCTGCGGCTGGGCTCGGTGATCGACCGGCTCGGTCACCCGCGGGTGGTGGCCCTCACCGCCACCGCGGCGCCCCCGGTGCGCGAGGACATCGTGCGGCGGCTGGGCCTGCGCGAGCACCGGGAGGTGATCGCGAGCTTCGACCGGCCGAACCTGCACCTCGCGGTGCGGCGCCACACCGACGACCACGGCAAACGCGAAGCCGTGCTGGCCGAGGTCCGGGCGCTGACCGGGGATCCGGCCACCCGGGGTGGCCTGGTCTACGCGGCCACCCGCCGGGACACCGAGTTCTACGCCGACGAGCTGGCGAAGTCCGGGATCCGCGCCGAGGCCTACCACGCGGGCATGAACGGCGACGATCGGACGCGCGTGCACCAGGCGTACCGCGACGGCGAACTGGACGTCGTGGTGGCGACTTCGGCGTTCGGCATGGGCATCGACAAGCCGGACGTGCGGTTCGTCGTGCACGCCTCCGCGCCGGACTCGCTGGATTCCTACTACCAGCAGATCGGCCGGGCCGGACGGGACGGGGAACCGGCTCGGATCGTCCTGTTCTACCGGCCGGAAGACCTGAGCGTGCAACGGTTCCTGACCGCGGCCAAGGCCCCGGAGGACACCGTCGACGCGGTCGCCGGCGAACTGCGGTCCCACGGCGAACCGGTGTCCACAGAGGACCTGGCCGAAGAGGTGGACGCTCCGGCCGCGCGCCGCACCCGTGCGGTCAACCTCCTCGAACAGGCCGGTGCGGTCACCACCGACGAGCACGGCGAACTCGCCTACGCCGACCCGGATCTGCCGGTGGACCAGGCCCGCGAGCGGGCGCTGGAGGTGGCCGAACGGAACCAGCGGCTGATCCAGTCGCGGGTCCGGGTGCTGAGCGAATACGCCGACACCACGGACTGCCGCAGGCGGCACCTGCTGGCCTACTTCGGGGAGCAGCTGGCGCAACCGTGCGGCTGGTGCGACACGTGCGAGGCCGGGACCGCGTCGGCGGCACCGGCGGACTCCGCCGAGTTCCCGGTCGGCAACCGGGTGAGCCACGCGGAGTGGGGCGGCGGAGCCGTGCTGGCCGTGGACGAGGACCGGCTCACCGTGTTGTTCGACGAGGTCGGGTACAAAACCCTGTCGCGCCAAGCCGTGCTGGACAACGACCTGCTGCGCCCGGCGGGCACTTTCACCGAGGCCTGAATCCGCGAACAGCGGCCCCCGGGCTGTTTTAGGCTCGCCGCCGCTCAGTGTTTCCGGCTACTTGGGGAGAACTTTCACGTGGGAATCAAACGTGCGGTCAGCGCGCTCGCGCTCGGCCTGATGACCCTCGGCGGCGGCCTGGTCGCCGCCCAGCCCGCGGTGGCGGCCCCGGCCGCGCCCGCCGACGTCTCGGCGCAGATGGGCTGCGGCTTCGGCGTGGTCGACGGCTGGGCCAAGTACAACCACTGCGGCAGCGGCTGGATCACCATCCGCGTCCGCTGGTTCATCGCGGGCGTGGCGGAGAAGGACCGCTGCGTCGGCCCCGGCATCACCAACCTGGAGGACGGCACGCCGGCCGACCGCTTCATCACCAACGCCTGGTACATCGGCGGCTGCTGACCCGGTGCCTGCTGTGGGTGGTGTCGCACACCGCCCACAGCGGCTTTGACCTTGACATCGGTGTGAAGGCCTACCATCGCCGAGCACGGGTTGATCTTCGACGGAGGAGTCGTCATGCCGGGAGCCATCGTCATCGGAGCGGGACCGGGGATCGGCCGGTCGGTCGCCCGCCGGTTCGCCAGTGAGGGCCTGCCGGTCGCGCTGCTCGGCCGGACCGCGGCCACGCTCGACGCGGTGGCCGCCGGGATCAGCACCGAAACGCACATCCTGACCGCCGACAGCGGCGACGAAACCTCCCTGCGTGCCGCGCTCGACACCGCGATCGAGCGGCTCGGCACGCCGGACGCGGTGATCTACAACGCCGCCATCATCCAGCCCGACGCACCCGGCGACCTGAGCGTCGACGAGCACCTGGCGGCGTGGAAGGTCAACGTGCTCGGCGCGCTCACCGCCGCCACGCACGTCGTGCCCGCGATGACCGGTGGCTCGTTCCTCATCACCGGCGGCATGCCGGAGCCGAAAGCCGACTACACCAGCCTTTCCCTGGGCAAGGCCGGGGTGCGCACGCTGGTCGAGCTGCTCGACCAGCGGTTCGGGCCCTCGGGTGTGCACGTCGCGTCGGTGACCGTGGCCGGGCCGGTCGCGCCGGGCACCGCCTTCGACCCGGACGACATCGCCGAGCACTACTGGCACCTGCACACCCAGCCGCGGGCGGAGTGGACGCGCGAGATCCTCCACAGTGGACTCACGACCGGCTGAGCCGGTCAGCCGTCGTGCACGGTGATGGCGTAGCCCTCGGGACCGGCGAAGGTGAAGGTCCGGCCGAAGGGACCGGTCTCCGGCGCGCGGAGCACGGTGATCCCGTCGGCGGCCAGCTTGTCGTGCAGCGCCTGGGCGTCGTCCGCCCGGAACCACAGCGCGACGCCGGCACCGGGGCGTTCGAGCGCGTCGAGATCGACTCCCGGCAGCGGCTCGCGGACGGCGAACGGGATCGGCGTGGTGGCGAAGACGACCGCTCCCGGCGGTGAAGCGGGGGTCCGGCGCAGGCCGAGCTCCTCTTCGAAGAAGCGGGCGGCGTCCTCCACCGCACGCACCTGGAGGGCGACGAAATCGAGTCCGGTGAGCATTGCTGGAACCTCCCACGTGTCAGGACTTTGACATGGCCGAAGGTAGCCCGGCGCCCGGAGGTATGTCAAACTCCTGACATGCCAGACGACGTGACCCAGCGCCTCGGTTACCGCCTGAAGGGCGCGGCCGCCGCCCTGCGCGGCGCCATGGACAAGGCCCTGCGCACGCACGGACTGACCGTGCCGCAGTACGCCTGCCTCGAACTGCTCGACCAGCAACCCGGCCTGTCCAACGCCGAACTGGCCAGGGGCACTTTCGTCACGCGCCAGTCGATGAACGTCGTGCTGCGCGGCCTCGAAGCCGAGGGCCTGATCACGCGGCCCGCCACCAGCGACCACGGTCGCGCACTGCCCGCCCGCCTCACCGACGCCGGACAGCACCGCCTCGACCAGGCGCGCTCGGCCGTCTACTCGATCGACCAGCGCCTGACCGAGGCCATCCCCGCGCACCGGCGCGCCCAGTTCCTCGAAGACCTGGACCGGGCGGCAGCCGCGGTGGCGGGATCTCAGCGGTAGTTGTCGTCACCGTCCGTGTCGCCCGGACGGGATCCGCGACATCCTCGATCCATCCGACAGCGACGGAGAGGATGGGGAAGATGCGCAAGGCGATCGTCACCTTCTGGAAGGATTTCGCCTACGGGATCCACGCCGGGAACGCCATCCGGCACGGCCTGCCGGTGCCCGCACGCCCGGGCGACCCGGTGCACGCCGCGTACCTGGACGGCCGGGATGTCCGCTGGCAGGCCGTTTTCGACCGCGAAATCGCCGCCGCCGGGACGGACGGCAAGCGCCGCCTGCTGGCGTTGTTCGAGACCCTGCGCGTGTGCACCGAAGACCCGGCGCTGACCGGCTGCACCTTCGCCGGGGTTCCGCCGACCGGCCCGTTCAGCCAGCAGGTCATCCAGCGACACGAGGACACGCTCAGTGACCGCATGACCGAGCTGGCCGCCGAAGCCGGCGCCCCGGACCCGGCCGCACTGGCCGGGCACCTGCTCCTGGTCTTCCGCACCGCCGCGCTCCTGCACGAGACCGGCGCACGCCCCACCGCCGTGGCGGAGGCTGCCGTCACCGCGGCCGGGCTGATCGACGGTCACCTCACAGTTCCCGCTGGAACAACCGGGTATCGAGCCACCGCTCGAGCTTGAACCCGACGTTCCGGAGGACCCCGGCTTCGGTGAACCCGCACTTCCGGTGCAGCGCCACCGAAGCCCCATCTCCGGCGATCACCGCGATCACCTGGCGCATCCCGGCCTCACGGCACTGCTCGATCAGGGAGTCCAGCAGCAACCGCCCCAACCCTTTCCCGGTCCACTCCGGCGCCAGGTACACCGTGTTCTCCACCGTGTGCCGATAGGCCGGTTTGGTCCGCCACGGTGCCGCGTAAGCGAATCCGGCCACGGCTCCCTCGACCTCCACCACCAGGAACGGCAAGCCGCGTCCGGTCAGCTCCTCGGCTTTCTGCCGCCACTGCACGGCACTCGGCGAAACCGTCTCGAAGGTGGCCGTGGTGTGCTCGGCGTAGTGGCCGAAGATCGCCGCCACCGCGTCCAGGTCGGCGTCCTTCACCGATCGGACGGCCGCCTTCTCTATAGTGAACATTCATGCACTATAGTGCACATCGTGGACCTCGGAGAACTGGGCGCGCGCATCCAGAGCCTGCGCACCGAGCGCGGCTGGACGCTGCAGGACCTCGCCGGCTCCGCCTCGGTGAGCACCGGCATGCTGTCCGCCGTCGAGCGTGGGCAGAAGGCGGCCACCATCGTCGTGCTCGCCCGGATCGCCGACGGCCTCGGCGTGCCCGTGGCCGGCCTGCTGGCCACACCCCGGCGCGTGGTGCTCCGGCGGGCCGCCGAGCAGGACGTCATCGACGAACCCGGTGGCTGGCAGCGCACCATCCTCACTCCGGTGGTTCCCGGCGTGAACTTCGAATGGGTCCGCACCACGCTGCCCGCCGGTCGCGACGCGGGGGTGTTCCCCGCCTACGCTCCCGGCTCGCACGAGTTCGTCGTGGTGGAATCGGGCGCCCTGCGCCTCACCGTCGGCGACGCGGCACACCGGCTCGAACCCGGCGATTCGCTCTACTTCGCCGCCGACGCGCCCCACGGCTACGCCAATCCCGGCGACATCCCCTGCACCTACTACGTCGCGGCGCTGATCATGCGCCCCCGCCGCCCGGCGAGGACGTAGGTACTAGTACCAAGGCCGCTTCCGCGCCGCTGCCCGGAACCACCACCCTGCACGCATGCGCGTCCTCCCCGCTTCGCCGCGTGCCCGCAAACTGGTGGTGCTCGGCCTGATCGTCACCACCGTGCTGGCCGCTTCGGCCTACGGCCTCAACGTCCTCGTCAGCGCCCGCACCTTCCAGTTCTTCGGCGGCCTCACCCACCGCGTGGAGCTGCCGGACAAACTCGTGGCCCTCACCTTCGACGACGGACCCGACCCGGCGGGCACCGGCGAACTGCTCGAAACCCTGGCCACCACGGATGTCCCGGCCACCTTCTACCTCACCGGCCGGGAACTGGAGCGGCAACCGGACCTGGGCGCGCGGATCGCGCAGGCGGGGCACGAGATCGGCAACCACAGCTACTCGCACGAGCGCATGGTGTTCGTGACCCCGAGCACGGTGGCCGACGAAGTGGAACGCACCGACGCGCTGATCCGGCAGACCGGCTACCGAGGCGAGATCACCTTCCGCCCGCCCAATGGCAAGAAGTTCCTGGCACTGCCGCACTACCTCTCCCAGCGGCAGCGCAGGACGATCATGTGGGACGTCGAGCCGGACTCCTACGCCGAGGTCGCCGCCAGCCCGTCCGGGATCGTCGAGCACGCCGCCGAGCACACGCGCTCCGGCTCGATCATCCTGCTGCACGCCATGTACGAGAGCCGGACCACGAGCAGGCAGGCCGTCGCCCCGCTGGTCCAGCGGTTGCGGGGACTCGGCTACCGGTTCGTCACGGTGTCGGAACTGCTGGCACACCCACGGGGATGACCGCCCGGACCACCCAGCGCCGTCCACGCGGGCCGGCTTCCAGCCGTCCGCCGTGCTCCGCCAGTTCGGCGGTCAGGCTCGCCAGCCCGAAACCGCTGCCGTCTCTCGATTTTGTCAGGGAGAGCAGGTCATTGACGATCTCCACCTGCCACTCGCGGTCGCGGATCCGGGTGCTGATCCGGACCCGCGTGCCGGGACCGGCGTGCCGCAGGGCGTTCGTGGCCGCCTCCGCGATCACCCGCCCGGCCAGCGCCCCGGCGACCCCTTCCGGCAGCCGCACGGGTTCGTCCGGCAGCACGAGACCGGCGGCACGCAAGCGTTCCAGCAGTTCGGGCAGCTCGGCGGTCACCGCGCCGACGTGCTCGTCGTCCTCCGCGAGGTCCCGGAGGGTCTGCCGCACCTCGGTGAGCGCTTCGCGGCCCGCGCTGAGGATCGCGTCGACGCGCTCGCGGTCGGGACCGCTGAGTTCGCTGGTGGCGCGCAACGCTTCGGCCTGCACGAGCATCACCGTGGTGGTGTGGGCGAGCGTGTCGTGCAGCCGCCTTGCCGTGCGCTCCCGGCGTTCCGCGGCGGCGCGCTCCACGCCGTGCCGGGCGAGCCGCGCACGATCAGCCACGTGCCGCCGTCGTTCCAGCCCCAGCGTCCACGCCAGGCCGAACACCACCAGTGCCAGCAAGGTGCCCTCCACCAGGCCCTTGACCTCGCCCATCACCACCGCCACCGCCGCGGCGACCCCACCGGCGACGCCCCAGCGCACGGCCTGGCGCGGCGCGGCGGCCACGGTGTAGAGGCCGAGCAGGACGGGCACGTACGCGACGTTGCGGGGTGAGCCGAGGAGCAGCTGGGCCACGGTCGCGGCACCGACGACCGCGAGCACGACGCCGGGTGCCTGCCGCCGCACGGCGAGCGGCAGCAACTGCACGGCGCCCGCCAGCACCGCCTGCCAGCTCCCCGTGCCGAGGCCGCTGGCCCAGAGCAGCGCCCCGACCAGCACCATCATGCCGAGGTCCGAGCGGGCGCGGAACTGACTGAGCACGTCCCGACAGTAGAGTGCGGGGCATCGAGGTGATCTCCGTGGTTCGTGTCGTGGTGGTCGACGACCACGCGCTGGTCCGGGAAGGACTGGCGATGGTGCTGGCCGCGCAGCCGGGCATCGCCGTGACCGCCCAGTGCGCCGGCGGCGCGGAACTGCTGGCGTACCTGGCTTCCGGCGAACCGGTCGACGTGGTCCTGCTCGACCTCTACCTGCCCGGGATGGACGGCCTGGAGACGCTGCGGGCGCTGCGCGAGCGGCTGGCCGAGCCGCCTCCCGTGCTGATGCTGACCACCATCGGGCGACGGCACGAGATCCGGCAGGCGCTGGCCCGGGGTGCCGCCGGGTTCGTGGTGAAGGACGCCACGGGGTCGGAACTGGCCGCCGCCGTTCGTGGTGCTTGTGCAGGGATCACCGTGATCAGCCCGTCCGCCGCGGCGACGCTGTGTGGCGACCCTGATCCCGGATTGACACCCCGTGAGCGGGAAGTGTTGTCACTCCTGGGTTCCGGACTGTCCAATCGGGACATCGCACGCCGCCTCGGACTGGCCGAGCGCACGGTGAAGGTGCACGTCGGCAACGTCCTGGCCAAGCTCGGCGTGACCAGCCGGACCCAGGCGGCACTGCGCGCCGAAGCCCTCCTCGGTGGCTCCCACCAAGGACGTTGACTTATCGGAAGATATCTTCCTATACTCGTCCCATGCCGCGCCGGAAGCCGGGCAGCCTGCTGCCTCTCGAGACCGAAATCCTCGCAGCCGCGTTGTCGGCCGAACGTCCGGGACAGAACACCTTCCACGGGTTCGGTCTCGCGCAGGTCATGCGGGAGCAGAGCGGATCATCGGCGCTGACCAGCCACGGAACTCTGTACAAAGCCCTGGGCAGGCTGGAGGAATTCGGCCTGCTCACCTCCACCTGGGAGGACGCGGCCGAAGCCGAGGGCCGACCACGCCGACGCCTGTACGAACTCACCCCGAAGGGAGCCCAAGTGGCCGCCCAAGCCCAAGCCGACCGGGCCCCCCGGTTCGCGCCGCGCATCGCCCCGGAGTCCGCATGACGCCGGAACGCGCGGCCGAGCTAGTGGGCCGCTGGGTGCGGTTCTACACCAGGGACCTGCCCACCCCGATCGCCGGACGACGCATCGCCGAGATCGACGCAGACCTGCACGACCACCTCGCGCACGAACGAGCCACCGGCGTCGGTGACAGCCGCATCGCGCTCGGCGTCCTGTCCCGCATGCTCCGCGGCCTCCCGGCCGACTTCTCCTGGCGAAGCCACCACCTCGAGATCCCTTTACCGGAGAACGTGATGAAGAAGCAGAAGACCGCCTACAGATCCGCCGTCGTCGTCGCCCTCTTCGGTGCGCTGACCTTGCTGTGGGGCTTGGGCGCGGTCGGCCTCATCGGCGTCGAAGGCGACCGTGCCGACCTGATGTACCTGGGCGTACTGGCCGTCGGCGTCGTCGGCACCCTCGCCGCCCGCTTCCGCCCGGCCGGCATGTCCCGCGCCCTGCTCGCCACCGCGGCCGCCACCGCCGTGGTCGCCGTAATCGCCTTCGCCCTGGGCAAACACCACTCCCCCGCCACCTCCGTCCTCGAACTACTGGGCCTGAACGCCTTCTTCACCACCCTCTTCGCCGCCTCCGCCTACCTCTTCCACCAAGCCCGCCCCCACCCCACCCCCCACCCCTAACCCCACGTTCGCGCACCCCAGTCCCACACTCAGGCACCCGAACCCCACACTCAGGCACCCGAGTTCCACACTCCCGCAGCCGAACCCCACGTTCGCGAAGCCGAATTCCACATTCAGGCAGCCGAACCCCACACTCGGGTGCCCCAGTCCGACCTTCGCGGGCCCCGCCCCCACTCACGAAGCCGAACCCCACGCTCAGCCGAGTTCCACATTCAGACACCCGAACCTTACGTTCGCGCACTCGACCCCACGTTCGCGAAGCCGAGTCCCACGTTCGCGCGCCCGAGTTCGACATTCGCGCGCCCAATCCCCACACACTCGCGGAGCCGAGTCCCGCACTCATACACCTGAACCCCACACTGCCGAAGCCGAGTTCCACACTCGAGCACCCGAATTCCACATTCAGGCACCCGAGCCCCACGTTCACGCAACCGAGTTCGACATTCGCGCGCCCGAATCCCGCACCCCCGCAGCCGAGTTCCACATTCAGCCATCCAAATTCCATACAACTCGGGCAACCAGTGCGAGCTTCACGGGCCGCTCCGCTCACGAAGCCGAACCCCACGCTCCCGCAGCCGAACCCCGCACTCAGGTAGTCGAGTTCCACATTCAGGCAGCCGAGTTCGGCCCTGGCGAGGGGCGGGCTTGGGATGCGGGTGGTCCGTACCGGTTGCGTGAGCCGGGGTAGGTGAGTGCGGAACATGTTCGCCGGCCATCGGCTTCGCCCGCCCGAACTCGGATTCGCCGCCCGGGCGTGGGGTTCGCTCGCTTGGACGTGGAGTTCGCCTGCCCGAACGTGGAACTCGCGTGCCTGAACGTGGAGTTCGCCTGCCTGGACGTGGGGTTCGCCTATCCGAACGTGGAACTCGGATGCCTGAGCGTGGAACTCGCCTTCCCAAGCGTGGGGTTCGGGTGTCTGAGTGTGGGGTTCGGGTGCGGGAGGGGGAGCCGCCGAGATGGAAGGTTACCGGCCGGGGGGGGTGTCCCTATGGGTTTGTCAAGCGGCTGCCGCGGTGTGGGCTGGTTCGGGGTGTCGGTAGTGGGTGCCGGTGCGGAGCATGGCGTAGAGGACGTCGCAGCGGCGTCGGGCGAGGCAGATGAGGGCGGCGTTGTGTTTCTTGCCTTCGGCTCTTTTGCGGTCGTAGTAGGTGCGGCTGGCCGGATCGTGCAGTGCGGCGAAGGCGGCGAGGAAGAACGCGCGTTTGAGTTTGCGGTTGCCGGTGCGGGCGGGGTGTTCGCCTTTGATGCTGGTGCCCGAGGCGCGAGTGACCGGGGCGATGCCGGCGTAGGCGGCCAGGTGTGCGGAGCTGGCGAAGTTGGAGGCGTCGCCGATTTCGAGCAGGATGCGGGCGGCGGTCCTGACCCCGATGCCCGGCATGGAGGTCAGGACCCCGGCAAGAGGGTGCGCATCGAGTATCTCCTCGACCTCGGTGGCGAGCTGTGTGCGTTGCTGGAGCACGGTTTTCAGGCTGTCGGCGAGTCTGGGCAGCACGGTGTCCGCGGCGGTGGTTCCGGGGACGGTGACAGTCTGCTCGCCGAGCGCGGTCATGATCGCCTCGACCAGTTTGTCGCCCATGCGCGGGGCGTGGGCCTTCGCTATCGCGGTGAGTTTGCGGCGCCCGGCCTTGCGGATTCCGGTGGGGCCGCCGCAGCGGGACAGGATTTCCAGGACCGCCGGATGACTGATCTTCGGGCCGATCGCGCGTTCGAGGGCGGGATGGACGCCGGTGAGCAGCCCGCGGATGCGGTTGCCGAGGCGGGTGGCCTCACCGGCCAGGTCGTCGTCGAAGCCGACCAGCACCTCCAGCTCGGCCAGGGTGTCATCACCGACGTCGACCGGGCGCAGCGTGTGGGGCAGCGAGCGGGCCGCATCAGCGATGATGAACGCGTCGCGGGCGTCGGTCTTCGCCCGCCCGGGATAGAGGTCGGCGATCCGGCGCATCGCCAGTCCGGGCAGATAGGCGACCTGGTGCCCGTGGGCTCGTGCGACAGCGACCGGCAGCGCGCCGATCGTCGCGGGCTGATCGACGACCACCAGCAGCGGCCCGTGGCTGGCGAGTTTGTCGAACAGCGCTCGCAGTTTGGGTTCGCTGTTGGGCAAGGGGCCGTCGTGCAGCCTCTTCCCGGCCGGGTCCAGGCCCACCGCGTGGTGGGACTCTTTGCCGACGTCAAGACCGAGGAACACGCCGAAACTGCTGCTCATGCACGCGTCTTTCGTCCGTCGCGGGTGGTCGCCGGTCAGGCATCGATGGCCGGCACCCACGTTACGACGAGACCTACCCGGCGGGGTGGCCGTGTCCCTATCAGCGGTCCCTCGATGCCGCCAGGCCCAGTGACACCACCCCCCGGATCATGGACTCGACTGGGGGCATCAGTCATGCCGAACCTGGCGACCACAGCTCCTTGATCAGGAACTACGAAAAAGGTAACGGGGGGCAACCAGGTCTTTCGCGGCACCTGGCTCAGAGGGGGTCTTCTGGGCCACGATGGAGCCCATGTCCAACCCAGTCCGCGCGATCCGCGAACTCGCCGACGCCTATGCCGACGACCTGGCCGAGCTCAATCCGATCATCGGCACCATGACCGGACTCCGGCCCGGTGAGGACCGGCTGCCTGACTACTCCCCCGACGGGCACCAAGCTCGCGACGAACTCGACCGTCGTACCTTGGCCAAGCTTGGCGAGTTGACCGGGACGGAACCCGGAGATCCTGACGAGCGGCGGTGTGCGCGGCTCCTGCGTGAGCGGCTCGGATCGAACTTGGCGGTCAGCGAGTCCGGTGAGCACCTTCGTGACGTGTCCAACATCCTCGGGCCGGTGCACGTCACGCGGGTGGTGTTCGCGATGATGCCGACGGCCGGCATCGACGACTGGGCGGTGATCGCCCGGCGGATGGCCAATGTGCCGGCGACGTTGGCGAGCTACACCGAGTCGCTGCGGGCGGGGGCCGCGAAGGGGCTCACCGCGGCGCCGCGGCAGGTTCGTACGGTGGCTGGGCAGTTGGGCGACTGGGCCGCGGTCGCCGACGGGAGTGGCTGGTTCGCCGAGTTCGCAACCCAAGCCACACAAGCCACCCAAACCGAACTCCCGCACTCCCTCCGCGCCGACCTGGAGCGGGCCGCCCAAGAAGCCGGAGAAGCCGTGCGCGAGCTGAGCAGGTGGCTGGCCGAGGACTACCTGCCACGCACCGAGGGCACGCCGGACGGTGTCGGCGCCGAGCGGTACCAGGTGACCGCCCGCCAGTGGACCGGCGCGAACCTCGACCTGGCCCAGGCCTACGAATGGGGCTGGACCGAGTTTCACCGCCTGCGCGCGGAGATCACCGAGGAAGCCGCGAAGGTCCTGCCCGGCGCCCCGGTCGCCGCCGCGATGGCCCACCTCAACCAGCACGCCGAGCGCATCGAGGGCGTCCCCGCCATCCTCGCCCGGCTGCAGGCGCTGATGGACGAGGCCATCACCGAACTCGACGGCACGCATTTCGACCTCGCCGAGCCGATCCGCCGGGTGGAGGCACACGAGGCGCCCACGGGCAGCGCCGCCGCGCCGTACTACGTCCGCCCCGACCGGTCCTTCAGCCGCCCCGGCCGTACCTACCTGCCCACGCTCGGCCGGACCAGCTTCCCGCTGTGGAACCTGATCAGCACCTGGTACCACGAGGGCGTGCCCGGGCACCATCTGCAACTGGCGCAGTGGGCACACCTGAGCGACCGGCTCTCGGTCTTCCAGGCGGGCATCGGCGCGGTCAGCGCGTGCACCGAAGGCTGGGCCCTCTACGCCGAGCGGCTGATGGACGAACTCGGCTACCTCCGCGAGCCCGGCGCCCGGCTCGGCTACCTGGAGGGACAACTGCTCCGGGCCATCCGGGTGGTCATCGATATCGGCATGCACCTGCGACTGCCGATCCCCGGCGACTCACCGGTCGGCGCCGGGCAGCGCTGGACGCCGGAGCTCGGCCGCGCGCTGTTCGCCGAATACAGCAGCGAACCGGATGCCTACATCGACAGCGAGATCACCCGCTACCTCGGCCGCCCCGGTCAGGCGATCAGCTACAAACTCGGCGAGCGAGCCTGGCTTGCGGGCCGCGATGCCGCCCGCACCGCCCGCGGGGCCGATTTCGACGCCAAGGCCTGGCACATGGCGGCATTGTCGGCGGGCTCCCTCGGCTTGGACGACCTGACCGACGAACTGGCCGCGCTCTGACCCGCACCGCGATCGTCGCGGCATGGCGGCCGTCAGCCCGACATTGTCTACAGTGGATCGTCCAGGTCGCGCGTGACGTCCCCGCCACCGCCGTAGTTCGGCCCGGGTTCACGCGAAAGTGGACAGTGGGCCATGTGCGGTTCGTAGCGTTGCCGCCATGCCTTCCGAGCGGACCACGCCCCCGACGATTTCCGAGCTGGCCCAGCGCCGCCTGTCCCGCCGGACGGCGCTGGCGGGTGGCCTCGCCACCGCGGCAGCGTCGTTCTTCGCCTCCGCGCCGAAAGCGAGCGCCCGAGCCGAAGGGCTGCTCGGCTTCCCCGCGATCCCGCCGAGTTCCGCCGACGAGGTCGTGCTGCCGCCGGGCTACCGGTACCAGGTGCTCTTCCCCTGGGGCCAGCCGATCGTGCCGTCCGGGCCCGCGTTCGCCGAGGACGCGAGCAACAGCGCCGCGGACCAGGCCCGGCAGGCCGGTGATCACCACGACGGCATGTGGTTCTTCCCGTTCACCGGCGGCGGTGGCCGGGCCGGGCTGCTCTGCGTGAACCACGAGGCCACCACCGAGCAACTGCTGCACCCGGACGGCCGAGCCGCCTGGACGCCGGAGAAGACCGCCAAATCGCAGGCGGCGCACGGGGTTTCGGTGATCGAGGTCAAGCGCGACCGCATCGGTGGCGGCTGGCACCTCGCCGAGTCGAAGTTCGCCCGCCGGATCACCATGACCACGCCCGCCGAGATGACCGGCCCCGCGGCGGGGCACCCGCTGCTGCGCACCAGCGCGGACCCCGAAGGCGTGCGGGTGCTCGGCACGCTGAACAACTGCGCCAGCGGCCCGACCCCCTGGCGCACCTACCTGACCTGCGAAGAGACCATCAACAAGTACTTCTACCACGGCGAGCAGCCACCCACGCCGGGCTCGCCGGAGGACCGCTACGGCATCGGCTCCGAATCCCCCTATCCCTGGTACACCACGGAATCCCGGTTCGACATGCGGACCGAGCCGAACGAGTACAACCGGTTCGGCTGGGTGGTGGAGATCGACCCGTTCGACCCGCGGTCCACCCCGAAGAAGCGGACCGCGCTGGGGCGCATGGAGCACGAGAACGCCGTCGTCGTGCGGGGCACGAGCGGCGAAGCCGTGGTCTACATGGGCGACGACACGCAGTTCGACTACTTCTACAAGTTCGTCGGCGCCGAACCGATCGACCAGGCACGCGCCGAGGGGCGCAGCCCGCTCGACGAGGGCACGTTGTACGTCGCCCGGTTCGAGGCCGACGGCTCCGGCCGCTGGCTGCCGCTGGTCCACGGCGAGCCCGGCCTGACCGCCGCCGACGGTTTCGCCGGGCAGGCCGAGGTGCTGATCCACACCCGGCTCGCCGCGGACGCGGTCGGGGCGACGCCGATGGACCGCCCGGAGTGGTGCACGGTGCAACCCGGCACCGGCGCGGTCTTCTTCACCTGCACGAACAACACCGCCCGCACCGAATCGGTCGACGCGGCCAACCCGCGGCTGAACAACCGCTACGGCCACATCCTCAAGATCGACGAGGGCGGCGACCCCGCCGCCCTGCGGTTCGACTGGGACATCTTCCTGCTCGCCGGGGACCAGGCCAGCGGCGCCACCGTGCCCGCCGACCAGGCCTTCGGCTCACCGGACGGCCTGTGGTTCGACGCCGCGGGCCGGTTGTGGATCCAGACCGACGGCACCCAGCCGCTGGTCGACGGCGCCGCGCAGAACAACCAGATGCTGGCCGCCGACCCCGAGACCGGCGAGATCCGGCGCTTCCTCGTCGGCCCGCGACGCTGCGAGATCACCGGCATCACGTCCACTCCGGACGGTCGCTCGCTGTTCGTGAACATCCAGCACCCCGGCGACTCCGGCACCCCGGACAACCCGCGCGCGAGCTCGAACTGGCCCGACTTCCACCCGGCCGGGCGTCCCCGCTCGGCCACCATCGTGGTCACCAGGGAGGACGGGGGCGTGGTCGGCGGCCGGTAACAGCTCCGTGCACGGGCGTTGACCTCGGCCACCGGACACCCCAGAGTGGCCCCATGAACCGGGCTTTCGCGCTGCTGATCGGCGGCGCGTTCCTCACGCTGGCCGTCGGCGCGCTCGCGTCGGCCGAGCCCGTGTGGGCGACGCTGCTCGGCGCGGTGTTCGCGACGGTGGGCACGGCCGGGTTCGCCTGGGTGCGCCGGCGCGGGCAGCTCGGCTGGTCGATCGCGTACGTCGTGTTGCAGCTCCCGCTCGCGTACGCGGTGTTCGTCTTCGATCCCGGGGTCGGCGCCACGCTGTTCTTCGTCGTGCTGGTGAGCCAGTGCGTGCTGCTGCTCCCGCGGCCCGGCACCGCGCTGGTGATCCTGCTCGTGCCGCTCGCGCACGCCGGGATGGCCTGGGATCAGGCGTTGCGCGAGGGCCTCGGCCTGTTCGCCTCGGTGGTCTTCGCCGCGGTGATCACCGAGTTGCTGCAGCGCGAGCAGAAGACCCGTCGCGAACTCGCCAAGGCACACGAGCAACTGCGCGACTACGCCGCGCAGGCGGAACGGCTGGCGACAGCGCACGAACGCAATCGCGTGGCGCGCGACATCCACGACGGGCTCGGGCACGCCCTCACCGTGGTGCAGATGCAGGTCAAGGCCGCGAGGGCGGTGCTGGAGAGCGACTCGGCCAAGGCCGACACCGTGCTCGCGAAAGCGCAGGAGCAGGCCGAAGCGGCGCTGGCCGACGTCCGCCGGTCGGTGAGCACGCTGCGCGAACCGCGGTCGATCCCGCCCCTGCCCGAAGCGCTGAGCGCGCTGGCCGAAGAGACCTCGGCGACCGGCATTCCCACCGAGGTCACGATCTCCGGTACCGAACGGGCGCTGCCCGACGAAGCCCGTGAGGCGCTGTACCGGACCGCCCAGGAAGGCCTGACCAACGTCCGCAAGCACGCCGGCGCCACCCACGCCGAACTCGTGCTGGACTACGCGGAGGCCGAGGTCCGCGTCGCCGTCCGTGACGACGGGACGGGTGCCGTGGACGGGCGGACGCCGGGCTTCGGCCTGCTGGGCCTGCGGGAACGGGCGGCGAGCCTGGGCGGGCGCCTGACCTTCGAACCCGCGCCGGGCACGGGTTGCACGCTGACCATGGAGGTACCCGCATGAGCCCCGTCCGCGTGCTGCTCGTGGACGACCAGGCGCTCTTCCGCGAGGCACTGGCGACGCTGCTGGCCATCCGTGACGACATCGAGGTGGTCGGCGAAGCGGGCACCGGCGAGGAAGCGCTGCACCGGACCGCCGAACTGAACCCCGACGTCGTGCTGATGGACCTGCGCATGCCGGTGCTCGACGGCATCGCCGCCACGCGCCGCCTGCGGGCCGAGCAACCCGGCGTCCAGGTCATCGCGCTGACCACGTTCGACGACGACGAGGACGTGTTCGCCGCGCTGCGGGCCGGCGCGCTCGGCTACCTGCTGAAAGATGTGTCCTCGGCGCAACTGGTGGACGCGGTGCTGGCCGCCGCCCGTGGCGAGTCGGTGCTGCAGCCCTCGGTCGCGGCGAAAGTGGTGGCCCGCTTCGCGCAGCTGCCCGACGCCGAGCCGGAGCCACGACCGCAACCGCTGGTGGTTCCGCTGTCCGACCGCGAGCTGGAAGTGCTGCGCCTGCTGGCCGACGGGCACAGCAACCGCGAGATCGCCGCGGCGCTGTTCCTCGCCGAAGGCACGGTGAAGAACCACGTGACCAACGTGCTGGCCAAGCTCAGCGCCCGCGACCGCACCCAGGCCGCCCTGCGCGCCCGTGCGCTCGGCCTGTTGTGACGCCCGGGTCATGCCACGGCATGACCCCATCCATGACCTCCGGCACCTGGCAACGACGGCTCCGGCGGCGATCCTCGGTCGAGACAGTTCACCGAACCGGAGGTCCCCGTCATGACAACCGCCGCGCCCGGCCGGAGCCGCAACCGGAAACTCGCCCGCTTCCTCGGGCACTACCTGGAAATGATCGTCGCCATGCTCGTCGGCATGATGGCGCTCGGCCCGCTCTGGCCCGATGCGTGGGTGGCCCGCGCGGATGTCGGCGCGCTCGTGATGGCCACCGACATGACCGTCGCGATGGCGTTGTGGATGGCCGTCCGGCGCCACTCTTGGCCGCGGATCGCCGAGATGTCCGCGGTGATGTTCCTGCCGTTCGTGGCGCTGCTCGTGCCGTACTGGTTCGGGCTGCTGTCGGGCTCGGCGGTGATGATCGCCGGGCACGTGCTCATGTTCCCGCTGATGCTGGCCGCCATGGTGTGGCGCCGCGCCGAGTACTGGCACTGACGCCGTGCGTACCTTCCTGCGCCGCACCTCACGTGTGCTCGCCGTCGTGCTCGTGGTCCTGCTGGTCCCGGCCGTCGGGGCGACCTTCTCCGCGCTGGCGGCGTTCGGCGCCCTCTACGTCCCTGGCCCGGAGCGGCCCGTCCCGGCGGCCGCGCCGATCCCGCACGACCCCGCCAAGCCCACCGCCGCGGTCGTCGTGGGCGACAACGGTGCCGTGGTCTCCGATGTACTCGCCCCGTACGAGATCCTGGCCGCCACGGGCCGGTTCAACGTCTACACGGTGGCGCCGCAGCGCCGTCCGGTGCCGTTGACCGGCGGCCTCGACCTGGTCCCGGACCTCACCTTCGGCGACCTCGCGGCCCGCGCGCCGATCGCCGATCTGGTGGTCGTGCCCGCGTTCCCCGATGTCGGCGAACCCAGCACGGCACCGGTCACGGACTGGCTGCGCACGCAGGCCGCCGGGGGCGCGCAACTGCTGAGCGTGTGCAACGGTTCGGGTGTGCTCGCCTCGGCGGGCCTGCTCGACGGCCGGTCCGCCACCTCGCACTGGCTGCGGATCGGTGAGTTCGAGGCCGACTACCCCGCGGTGAACTGGGTGCGCGGACAGCGGTTCGTCGACGACGGCGACCTCGTCTCCACGGCGGGCATCCTCTCCGGCATCGACGGCACGCTGCACGTGATCACGCGGATGCTCGGCCCCGATGTGGCCGCGGCGGCCGCCGCGGAAGTCGGCTGGCAGCACACCGACCCACCCGTGACCCCCGAGGCGGGCATGCCGGATCCGGTCGCCATCATCAACGCCGGGTTCATCTGGCTCCCGCCCAAGATCGGCGTGCTGCTCACCGAAGGCACCGGCGAAATCGAGCTGGCATCGGTGTTCGACACGCACGGCGGCCAGTCCCTCGCCGCCCGCACACTCGCGCTGACCGCCGACGGCGGGCCCGTGCGTTCCCGCCACGGCCTCACCTTCGTGCCGCGAGCCGGGCTGACCGGTGCCGCACCGGACCTGGACCGCCTGCTCGTGCCCGGCGCCGCCGCCGGCGGCGTGGTCCCGGTCGCCGGCGGCCCGGACCCCGAATACGTGCACCACCAGCCCGGCTTCGCCTACGAGGTCACGGTCCGCGACCTCGCGGGGAGCACCGATGTCGCCACCGCGCGATGGGCGGCGAAGGTGCTGGAGCTCCCCGCCGACAGTCTCGTCCTCGACGGCCCGGCTTGGCCGTGGGTGCCCACGCTCTTCCCGCTGCTCCTCATCCTGCTGGCGGGAGCGGCGGTCGCGTGGTGGCTCAGCCGGTCTCGCAGAGCGCGGCGTCGATGACGTCCTCCCGCACCGGGTTCGTGGCCGAGGACATCGTGTTGGTGACCATCGAAGCGTGGCGGCCGCCGTCGGTGACCGCGGTGAGCGAGGAGTGCCCGGTCGCGAGGTCACCGGGGTGTCCCCACGCGTTTCCGCCGCACGACAACGGTTGCCGGACCAGTGCGAGACCGTAGCCGTAACCGGGAAGACCCCCGGGGATCGGCACGGTCCGCCGCATCTCGGCCAACGAACCGGCGGACACCACCTGCCCGTCGAACAACGCCCGGTAGAACGTCGACAAGTCCTCCATTGTGGACAAGACCGCGCCCGCGGTGCTCGCCAGCGAGGCGATGTCGACTTCGAGGACGACGGGGATGCCGAAGGTGGTTTCGGTCCAGAAGAAGAACGGTCCCACCCGGCCGCCGGTGTAACCCGGGACGTAGGGCGTCTCCAGCGATTTGTCGCCGGGGGCCGGGAAGCGCGTGTCGGACAGGCCAAGCGGTTCGATGATCCGGCTGGTGATCGCCTCGGCCGCCGGTTTCCCGGTGAGCTGCTCGATCAGCAACCCGGCGACGTGGTAGTTGACGTTGGAATAGGCCCAGCTCGTGCCCGGCTCGGACAACGGCGGCGTGCCCAGTCCGATGCGGACGAGGTCCCGCAGGGTGAAGGTGCCGTCCGGGTTGGTCGGCTTGAGGTACGCGGTGATGGGCGGGCTGGCGATCCCGCTGGTCTGCTGGAGGATCTGCCGGACGGTGATCTTGGTGCCGTCGTACCCGTTGCCGGTGACCACCCCCGGCAGGTACCGCTCGATCGGCGCGTCCAGCTCGACCAGTCCTTCGTCGACCAGTTGCAGCACGACGGCCGCGGTGAAGGTCTTGGTCTGGCTGGCCGCGCGGAAGTGGTCGGCTGGCCGGATGGGCAGGTTCGGGCTGCCGATGTTCGCGGTGCCGCTGCTCAGGTTCCACGAAGCGGCGCGGTCCCCCGCGAAGATCGCGGCGCCCGGTCCGGCCTTGGCGCGGTAGCGGTCGAGGACCTCCTGGGTACCGGCGTGCTGGGGCTGCGCCGACGCGGGCGCGGCCAGCGCGGCGGTGGCGGTGACGGCGGCCAGCAGGCACACCCACCGCCTTGGGGCGACGTTCTTGGTCACTCTGGCTCCTCACCGTGCTGGTGGTGCCAGCCTGCTCGCAGGCGATGAAATCGCGATGACACCGCGATGTTCGGCGGATCCGCGCGGCCTGAACCTGCCAGACCGGGACCCCTCCCCGCTCCGGTGAGTAGGAAAGGAGCATGCGGAAAGAAGTGCGGCTCGGCGCCGCGGCCCTGGTCCTGTGCAGCCTCGCCGCTTGCGGGACTCCGGACGGGACACCGGCCGCCCCGCCGCCACCACCGACGAGCACCCCGGCTCCACCGCCCACCCCGGACCAGGTCGCGTGGCTGAACGAGTTCTGCGAAGCGACCCAGGTGTTCTTCTCTCCCCCGCAGCCGCCGGAGGACCTGCGCGACGAGTTCGTCGCGATGGACCTGGACACCTACCTGAGTTCGGTGAGCAGCGCGCTGCAGAGCGTCGACTTCCGGACCACTTCCCTGGCCCCGGAACGGTTCCCGCGCGGAGCGGAGCTGGTGGACGCGTACACGAAGACCGCGGAAGAGCTGAGCACCAAGTTCGGCGGGTACGCGAGGCAGTTCGACGTCGCCGAGGACACCCTGCGCGGTTGGGTCACCGAAGTCTCGTCCACGCTGAAGACACTGAAGCCGCAGGGACTCGACCTGGCCACGCTTTCCGCCGCGGACGGCACGGTCGCCCAGGCACACCAGCAGGCCGAGAAGTGCCGTCCCACCAAGGAAGAAGAGGGCAAGCCGTCGGCCACGCCGGTCGACCTGCCCGCGGCCAAGGACGGCGAGAACCTGGCTGCCTGCGGTGACGGCCGGTGCGAGGTACTGGTCACTCCCACTGCCGTGGTCCCGGCTCCGCGGCGGTACGGGTTCACCCTCGTCCGCGTCCGCAGTATTTCCGGTGGGGTGATGCAGGTCGGCGCCAAGTTCGACGGCGGGGCGATCACCTCGCCGCTGGACACCGGCCGCTCCACGATCATGAACGGCCTGGAAGTGAAGGCCGTGGCGGTCGGCGACGGCAAGGCGGTGCTGAGCTTCTCACCCGGCTGATCGGGAAATGCCGGCCAGGTGGGCGCGGAGCACAGTCCGGCTCAGCTCGGGCGTCATCCGGTCGGGCTGCACCACGCCGTCGGTGAGCAGGCCGTCGATGAGCGCGCCCAGCCGTTCGACCTCCACCTCGATGTCCAGTCCATCGGCCAGGTTGCCCGAAGCGGCCGAGCGTTCGAGCACCTTGCGGATCATCATCCGGGTTCCGTCGTAGAGCTTGCGCAGCAACGGTTGCAGCCGAGGACTCGTGCGCGCGGCATCGGCGAAAGCGAGCCACACCACGCATTCGGTGTAGCGCTCGTCGTCGAGCGGCAGGAGTTCGGCCAGCAACTCCTCGACCGCGGCGCGGCGAGCCTCCGCGGACGGCGCGGCCCGGACGTCGTCGACCCTGGCCAGCACCCGCACCGACACCCGCTCGATGAACACCTCGAGCGCGAACTCGATCATCTCCTCGCTGCCGGTGAAGTAGTGCCGGACGGATCCGACGGCGAGCCCGGCCTCCGCCGCGACGTTGCGCAGGGACGCCTGGGCCAGCCCCCGCGTGACGACCACGCGGAACACCGCCTCGGCCACCGCGGTACGCCTGCTCCCGGGATCGACGATCTTCGGCACGGTTGCCTTTATAGCACAGCCTTGCTAATTTAACTGGCACGGCTGTGCTAAATAAGGGGGAACCATGCCTGGCTGGTTGACGATCGTCCTGGTCATCGCGGGGATCGGCTACACCGTCGTCCGCCGCGCGATCGGCGAACCACTTGCCGCGCGCGACCTGTTCGCCACCCCGGTCGTCCTGCTGGCCCTCGGGGTGCACCAGGTCGCCGAAGCCGGCCACCCCGCCGCCGGGGACTGGTTCTGGCTGGCTCTCACCTCGGCGACAGGCCTCGCCTTCGGCTTGCTGCGGGGCTCGACCGTGCGCCTGCTCGTCAAGGATGGCGTGCTCTGGCAGCGCTACCCGGCCCGCGCCTACGCGGTGTGGGCGCTGTCGCTGGTGGTCAACGGCGGCCTGGGTTTCCTGGCCACCTCCACCGGCATGAACGGCGATCTCCGCTCGATCCCGCTCTCGATCGGCGTCGGCCTCCTGGGCGAAGCCCTCGCCGTCGGCGCACGCGCACTGGCCACCGGCTTGCCCTTCGCCCCCACCAGCACCGGATCCTTCCGCGGTCCACGCCCCACGGAACTCCCCGACGCACCCACCGTCCGGCAAGCCCTCACCACCCTCACCAGCACGAGGCGTTGAGGGCGCAACGGTGGTGGCCGGCTATTCGGGCGACACGCCGAGTTCCGCGGTGGCATGCTCTGCGGATGGGTGCGACACGACTGATCCTTTCGCCGTTCGACTCCGGGCACCGCGAACGGCGGATGGGGGCCGGGCCGTCCGCGTTGCTCCGGGACGGGGCGGATCGGGCGCTGGCCGCGGACCAGGTGGTGACCGTGGAGCTGGAGAAACCCGGCTTCACCCAGGAAATCCGCACAGCCACCGAAATCCAGCGGGCCATCGCCGGGCACGTCCGCCGCGCGGTGGCCGACGGGGTGGCGCCGGTGGTGTTGTCCGGCAACTGCAACGCGTCCGTCGGCGTGGTGGCCGGACTGTCCACGAACGACGACGACCTCGCGGTGCTCTGGCTCGACGCGCACGGCGACCTGAACACCCCGGAGACCACGACTTCGGGCTTCTTCGACGGGATGGGCCTCTCCGTGCTCACCGGCCGCTGCTGGAGCACGCTCGCCCGGACGATCCCCGGCTTCCGCCCGGTGCCCGACGAGCACGTCCTGCTGATCGGCGCCCGCGACCTCTCACCGGAGGAGCGGACCATTGTGGACGGGTCCGGCATCCGCCTGCTCCCGGCCCGGGCGGACGAGATGGCGGCGGCCCTGCCGGAGGTCCGCCGGGTCCACCTGCACATCGACCTCGACGTGCACGACTCGCGGCTGGTCGGCCCGGCCAACGAGTACGCCGTGCCCGACGGCCCCGACGCCGCCGAGGTCCAGCGCATCGTGGAGGCCGTGAGCGCTCGGCTGCCCATCGTCAGCGCCACGTTCGCCGCCTACGACCCGGCCGTCGACACCGACGGCACGGTCCGCACGGCGGCACTCGACCTCATCCGGCTCGTCGGGACGAAGGTCTCCGCGCTAGACCACGCCGGCCGCGATTAGCTGCTGCCAGATCTCCCCCTGGTCGACCACCTCGACGCCGTGCTTCTCGGCCTTGGTCAGTTTGGCGGCCCCGACATCGGCGCCGGTGATGAGCATGTCGGTGCTCGCCGAGACCGACGAAGCGATGGCCGCACCGGCCTTCTCGCACAACCGCTGGAAGGTCGGGCGGGCCACCTTCTCCCCGGACCGCGGGTCGCTGATCGCCCCGGTGACCACCACGGTCTTGCCCGCCAGCGGCGCCCCGGCCGCCACCACCGGCGGCAGGTCCTCCTCGCGCACGTCCAGCGAAACCCCGCGCTCCCGCAACCTTTCCAGCTCCGGCCGCAGCCGGGTCAGGTGCTCGATCAGCGACGCGGCCACCTTCGGCCCGATGTCCTCCACGGCCACGAGACCGTCCACACCGGCCTCGGCCACCTCTTCCAGCGAGCCGAACCCCGCCCGGCACAACCGCGCGGCCGTGCCCTCCGAGGCCATCGGGATCGCGAGGCCGATCAGCGCCCGGCGCAGCCCGACCTGACGGCTCGCGTCGATCGATTCGATCATGCGTGTCGCGGAGACCTCGCCGATGCGCTCGAACTCCAGCAACTGTTCCTTGGTCAGCCGGTAGAAGTCCGACGGGTGCTCCAGCAGCCCCACTTCGGCCAGCCGCTCGATCCACACCCCGCCGATGGCGTCGATGTCCGCGGCCGCCCGCGAAGCCCAGTGGATCAGCCGGCGCACCGTCTGCGCGGGGCAGGAAACGTTGGTGCAGAACAGTTCCCGGCTGTTGCCCTGCTCGGTCAGCGGCTGCCCGCACGACGGGCACTCGGTGGGCGGCACGATCTCCCGCTCGGCGCCGGTGCGCTTCGAAGCGTCGAGCACCCCGGCGACGAACGGGATCACGTCACCGGCGCGGCGCACCAGCACCGTGTCCCCGATCTTGATGCCCCGCGCGCGGATCACCTCCTGGTTGGCCAGTGTCGCGCGGCTGACCGTGGTGCCGCCCACGAACACCGGCTCCAGCCAGGCGACCGGCGCGATCTTGCCGGTCTTGCCCACGTCCCAGACCACATCGGACAGCAAGGTGGTCTTCTCCTCGGCGGCGAACTTGAACGCCAGCGCGCCCCGGGGTGAAGCCGACCGCGTCCCGGCGGCGGCGAAGGCGTCCCGGTCGGCCAGGCGCAGCACGGCACCATCGAGGTCGTAGTCCAGGTCGTTGCGCTGCTCCTCGATCGCCGCGATCACCGCCTGCGCCGCTTCCGCGTCGGCGCAGTGGCGCATCTCGGCGGCGGTGAACCCGAGTGTCCGCAACGCGCTGGCCAGGTCGGTCTCCGCGCTGTCGGGCTCGGTGTGCAGGTCGAAGGCGAAGAACCGCAGGCGCCGCCCGGCGACGGTGGCCGGGTCCTTGGCCCGCAGCGTGCCCGCGGCGGCGTTGCGCGGGTTGATCAGCGGCTTGTCCGGGTGCTCGGTGTTGTAGGCGGCGAAGGTGGACCGCAGCATCACCGCCTCACCGCGCACCTCGACCCGGCCCGGCGCGTCGACCCGCTGCGGGATCCCGTCGGTCAGCGCCCGCACCAGCACGGTCACGTCGTCACCGGTGGTGCCGTCGCCGCGGGTGATCGCCCTGGCCAGCCGCCCGTTCTCGTAGACAAGCGCCAGCGACAGGCCGTCCAGCTTCGGCATGACCACCACCGGCTGCCCGGGGAACCGGTCGAAGAAGGCCGCGACCTGCTCGGGCCTGGTCGCCTTGTCCAGCGACAGCATCGGGCGCGAGTGCCGGATCGGCGCGTGCAGCACCCCGGGCGCGCCCACCTGCTCCAGCGGGTTCGGCTCCGGCGTCAGCTCCGGGTGCGCCTCGATCAGCCCGCGCAGCTCGTCCTCGATCGCGTCGTACTCCGCGTCCGCCACGACCGGCGATCCCCGGTAGTAGGCGTCGCGCAGCACGACGAGCTGATCGGCGAGTTCCTGTATGCGTTCCCGAGCGTCCACGACCGGAGACGTTACCCGGGCCCACCGACAAACAGCGGGATCCGGCGCCCGGCGACCTTCACCGCCGGCGTACTGGGCCTGCGGCCGGGGCGCGGCGGCGGGCGGTCACACCGTCGAGAGTGGACTCGCACAAACGGTTCGACGGCAGCCGGTCGTCGGTCATTTTCCGGCTTCCTCGCCGGATCGACGTGTCACTTCTTCGTCCGGTTCACCACCACCAGCACGACGACGCCGACGATGAGGCCGACCAGCAGCACGAACACGAACAGGTGCCAGGGCTGGATTGCGAACACGTGTCCCCCTAGTTCGAAAGGAGGACCACCCTACACTCCCGCCCACGCGGCACTCCGCCGAACTCCCCGGATCGACCGCAGCCGATCCGGGGAGTTCCTACTCGAATCGGGAAATGCGGAAATCGCGGGCGGCACAGTTCACGGACTTTGATGCCACCAGCGGAAACGCGGCACTGATTCGTTCACCGGGAAATCAGGCGAACAACCGGGAGCACGGGACCGGGCCCGGTCCCGTGCTCCGCGGCCGGTCAGATGTTGAGGTACCAGCGCTGGTTGACGCGGTCCCAGTCGCAGGTGTGCAGGCTCAATTGGTCGTCGTGGCCTTCGTACGTCGCACAGAGGCCGGTTTCCTCGTTCTTGAGCTGTTTCTGGTAGTGGTCACCGCGGATCCGCCAGCGCTGGCCGGGGTCGTCGCCGTTGCAGTCCGCGCCGATGACCCGGCCTCTGTGCGCGGTGGCGCACAGGTCGGTACCGGTGTTCTGGATGGTGCGGTTGCTCCAGAAGATCCAGTGCTGGTTTTCGCTGCCGTGGAAATCACCGGTGATGGTCGGTTCGCCGTCCCACCACGTCTGCTGCCACACCCGCTCCGTGCCGTTCGCACTTTCGATCACGTAGTCGGCGGGCTCGTCCGCGGTGGCGGGCACGGTCAGCGCGAGGGGCGAAACCGCGACGAAGAGACCGGCGATAATTCGGGAGGTTTTCATCATTTTTCCTTCTTCGGCGGGATTAGGCAGAGACCATTACAACCCCGCGCGGCCGGGCTTGTGAACAAGGCGAACACGTTGACGCGCCGACAGAACACGTCCTGGGGGGTGACCCCTTCCCGGCGTCACGCACGGTGGCGGACCGCGAGCCGGGACTGCGCCCCATCGAGTGCGTAACGCGGGCCTCCACAACGGAGCGAACGATGTGCCACAACCCACCGTTGTGGGCGTAAGTTCCCCCGCGTGGAACTCGATGCGGTTCGCACCTTCGTCGCCGTGGTCGAGGCGGGCCGGTTCCAGGCCGCCGCCGACGAGCTGGGGATCACCCAGCAGGCGGCTTCGAAACGGGTGGCCGCCCTGGAACGGCGACTCGGCGTGAAGCTCTTCGTGCGCACGGCCCAGGCCGTGCGGCTCACCGTCGACGGCCAGGCCCTGCTCCCCCACGCACGCGAACTGCTGCGCGCCGCCGAACGCGCCACCGCGGCCGTCACCCCGGGCCGCAGGCCGCTCCGCGTCGACGTGGTCAACCGCCGGGTCGCGGCCTCCCACCTCCTCCACGCCTTCTACCAGCGGCACCCGGGCATCGAACTCGACGTCGTCGCCCTGACCGGCGCCCACGCCGGCTCGGCGCTGGCCGAGATCACCGCGGGCACCCTGGACGCCACCTTCCGATCCCTCCGGGACTCCGCGGGCCAGGTCCCGGACGGACTGCGTGCCGCGCGCGTCATCGACGACCGGCACCAGCTTCTCGTCGGGCCACGGCACCCGCTGGCGAACGCCGCGTCCGTGCCGCTGGCCGAGCTGTCCGGGCACCCGATCTGGATGCCCGGCCTGTCCGAGCCCGAGCCGGTCGGCTACTACCAGGACCTGGCGCAGGCGTTCGGACTCACCATCGACACGCTCGGCCCGAGCTTCGGCGTCGAAGCCCTCCTCGCCGAAATCGCCGACTCGACCCGGCTCGCCACCTTCGTCGGCGAAGGCTCGCGTTACCTGTGGCCGGAAAGCTACGACCTCCGCCGGATCCCGGTGGTCGACCCGACCCCGGTCTACCCGCATTCGGTCATCTGGCGAGCGGACAACCCGCACCCCGTCCTCGCCGACTTCCTCCGCTACCTCCGGACGGGATACCGAGCCGAAACCGGGGACGACGTGTGGGCGCCTGGTTGGGCCCGTTGAATCAGCCGACCAGCGCCGGAGGTACTCGGGGCGGCCACACGTGGGCGTCCAGGGCGCCGATCGAGTAGGCGCGGGCGACCAGCGCCGTGCGGTTCGGTACGCCGAACCTGCGCAGCAGGGCGTTGACGTGGTAGTCGACCCCGGGGCTGCTGAGGTGCAGGCGGGCCGCGAGCGCGTTGCTCGCTTTACCCACCGCCACGCCTTCGAGGATGAGGGCGCCCGTGGTGCTGAGGCGACTCCCGCGGGTGGTCACCATGGCTTGCCCGCCGACCGGGTTCAGGGTGACGACCACCGAACCGGCGTGCGACGCCACGCAGGTCAGCGACGCGGTGAAGGACAGGTGACCCGTGTCGATCGCCGTGGCGGGGAGCCGGGCGCAACACGTGCGGCCCTCGGCAATCTCGACGAGAGGGCGTCGCAGGCGGGGTCGGGCGTCTGGCACCAGCAGGTCGCAAATGTTCCGCCCCGCCAACGGTTCCGAGGCCAATTCGTGCCAACTGGAGAACTGGTTGCTGACGCGGTGGATCCGCTGCGCCGGATCCACGTCGAGCACGATGTCGTCGCAGTCGATCAGCATCCGGCTCACCCCCTGGCCAGTCGCCGGCGCTCGATGACGGCGGCCACGGCGTAAGCGAAGCCGCCCGCGAGCGCCAGGATCCAGAACAGCCCGGGTGTGCCGAAGAGGACCGAAACGCCCGCGATCAGCACGAGGCAGGTGCCGAGGTTGTAGTGCAGCGCGTTGCGTCGCGCGACGCCCTCGGCGAGGTAGAGCAGGCCGACCACGAGGCTGGATCCGGCGGGCCAGAGCATGGCCTGCAGTTCGGGGTGGTCGATCGCGGCGGACAGGCCGGTGATGGTGAGGAACAGGGCGGTGAAGCCGGTGATCCAGGCGGCTCCCAGCAATTTTCCGGCGAGCGCCTCGGGTTTTCCGGCACCGCGCTGGGCACGGGTCGCGGCGATGGTGGCATTCACGGTGCCGACGGCGAGGCCGATGCCGAGCAGCGTCAACGGCAGCCAGCCGGGCAGCCGGACCAGCGGATCGGCGCCGTGGGACGCCGCGGCGGCACCGTGGCCGACCACGTAGGCGAGCCCGAAGCTGATGTAGGTGGCGAGGTTGTCGACCTCGCCGGTGCCGGGGACGATCGGGGCGGTGGTGGTCATGGTCGGTACCTCCGGGAATCGTGGACTCAGACAAGACGGGACAGGGAAAAAGCGATTCGCCGGCCGATGTCGTCGGGCCAGCGGAAGGAACCGGAGACGGCACGCTGGTGGGCGAGCCCGTGCAGGCCCAGCCACAGCGCGACCGCGTCGGCGGCGGGATCGGTGCTGGTGCAGTGCCCGGCGGCCACGCAGCGGGCGAGGCAGTCGGCGAGAACAGCCAGCACGTTCGACGGCCCGGTTCCGCTGAACATGGCGCGGTACCGCTCGGGATGTTCGTGGGCGAAGTCGAGATAGGCGCGGCAAACGAGGTAGAGCCGCCGCCGGGGATCGCCGTCCGCGTCGTCGACGGCTGACCGGAGCCAGCCGGACAGCTCGGCGAAGGCTTCCTGGACGACGTCGAGCAGGACCGCGGGCTGGTCGCGGAAGTGGGCGTAGATCGAGGGAGCGGTGATGCCGGCCCGGCGGGCGACGGCCCGCAGGGTCACTGCGCGCGGGTCACCGCAGGCGTCGAGCAGTTCGGTCGCGGCGGAAAGGATTTCGGCGCGGAGCTTGCCACCTTCACCACGCCGGTTCCTCGGCCTGCCGCCCACTTCACGGCCGGCTCGGGTCCGGCACCAGGACGACCTTGCCCGCGACCGTGCGCGATTCGGCGAGCGCCAGCGCCGCACCGGCATCGGACAGCGGGATCTCCGCGGCGATCTGCGGGACGAGGACGCCGTCGGCGAGCAGCCGGAGCACCTGCGTCAGGTCCTCGCGAAGCCGGGCGCGGAAGGCGTCCAGGCGGCGCTTGCCCGCCCAGAAGTTGTAGAAGAACGCGCTCTTGCCGTTCGGCAGGTGGTTCCACAGCATCAGCCGCCCGAACAGTTTCAGGACAGGCAGCTGCGAACTGCCGTCCACGTCCTTCGAAGCCGCGGTGCCATAGGAAACCAGGGTTCCGCCGCGGCGCAGCAGTCGCCACGATTCGACGATCCCGGCGCCGCCGACGTGGTCGAACACGGCGTCCACCCCGTCCGGCGCGATCTCCCGGATCCGCCGGTACAGCTCGGGATCGTGGTAGTCGACCGGGATCACGCCCAGCTCCCGCAGGGCGGCGTGGTGGCGGACCGACGCCGTGCCGATCACCTTGATCCCGGCGTGGCGCGCCAGTTGCACGAGGGTGGAGCCGACACCGCCGTTGGCGCCCAGCACCACGATCGTCCCGCCCGCGCGCACTTCGGTACCCCGGTGCAGCATCTGCCAGGCCGTGATCCCGTTGACCACCACGGTTTCCGCGGCGGCCGCGGAGACGCCGTCCGGTACGGCGACCAGATCAGCGGCGTCCAGCACCAGGGCGCTGGCCCAGCCACCGACCTTGGTGACCGCGGCGAACCGGCGGCCGAGCAGCGCGGAGTCCACGCCGGGGCCGACCGCGGTGACCGTGCCGACCACGTCGTACCCGGGCACGAACGGGAACGGCGGCTGGTTGAAGTACTTGCCGCGCCGCATCTGCTGCTCGGCGAACGACACGCCGGTCGCGTCCATGCGCAGCAGGACCTGGCCCGCGGCCGGGGCGGGGAGGTCGCGGGTGCGGACGTGCAGGCCGTCCGCGTCGACCTTGCCCGGCAGGACCACCTCGGTGGCGTTTCCCATGATCTGTCCCTTGTCTCGCTCGGCTGTGCTTACAGCCGTAAGACTACGAGCGTTAGCCGACCGATGACAAGGGTTAACGGAGATAAGTTTTCAGGTGTAAGGTAACCGGCATGGACACCGAGAAGGCCGCGCCCCGCACGCGCAACCGCCGCGGGGAAGGCGCCCGCCTGCGCGACGAGATCGTGGCGGCGGCGGTCGAACTGCTCGACGAGACCGGCGACGAGTCCGCCATCACCCTGCGCTCGGTCGCGCGCCAGGTCGGCATCGCCGCGCCGTCGATCTACCGCCACTTCCCCGACCAGCCCGCGATCATGCTGGCCGTGGTGCAGAACGCCTTCGCGGACCTGGACGCCCGGCTGCGCGCCGCCACGCACGCCGCCGACGGCCCACGGGAGCGGCTGTTCGCCATCTGCCACAGCTACCTGGCGTTCGCCGAGACCCACCCGGGTCGCTACCGCACCATGTTCGGCGGGCTCTGGATCCCCGATCTGAACGAGAGTTCACTGACCGAGGAAGACATGTACACCCTCGGCGAGGCCACCCTGCGCCTGCTCTCCGACTCACTCGGGGACTGCGTGAACGCCGGCTGCGCCACCAGCACCGACCTCGCCGCCGACGCGGTCGCGTTGTGGCTGGGCCTGCACGGCCTGGCCCACCAGCGAGCGGTGGCCCCTTCTTTCCAGTGGCCCGAGGACATCGCCGAGCGCGTCATCACCGCACTCGCCCACCTCACCGGAAGCTGACCGTCCTATCCGGACAGGCCACCGGGCCAGTCGGCGCAGGACACGACTTCGAACCCCCGGCTGGGGAAGACCGCGTCCATGAAGAAGTCGTGCATCGCCGGATCGCCGTCCGCGCAACCGTCCCGCAGCACGGTCACCCGGTAGTCGCGGTCCGCCGCGTCGTAGCACGTCGCGGCCACCATCGCGCTGGTCGCGACTCCGGCGATCGCGACGGTGCCGACACCGCGTGCCCGGAGCACGAGGTCGAGATCGGTACCGGCGAACGCGCTGGCGCGGCGTTTCCGCACGACGACATCCTCTTCGGCGACCGGCAGGTCGATTCCGATCCCGGCCGATCCCTCGTGGAAAGCGTCCCCGGCGTCGAAGAACGCCCTGATCATCGGATTGCCCGGCGGCAGGTCGGCTCCGTTGGCCCGGAAGGCGATGTGCACGAACACCACGAGAGCCCCAGCCGCACGGGCACGGGGCAGCAGTTCGGTCAGCGGCGGCACGACTCGCTCGGCGAACGGGTAGTTGCCCGTGATGCCCCGCTGGATGTCACCGATGATCAGCGCGGTGGTCATGACCCGTCCATTCGCCACCAACCAGGACCGGATACAACGAAGCCCAGGTCGGTGACCTGGGCGGATGCTCCCCCGATTGGACTCGAACCAATAACCTGCCGGTTAACAGCCGGCTGCTCTGCCAATTGAGCTACAGGGGATCGCTGGCCTGACCGGATCACTCCGGCCTGACACGAAGAACTCTAACCCATGCCCTCAGCGCGCTCGCACCGGGCCCCCGTCCGCGATCTGAGGAACAATGGACGCGAGCGAACAAAGGAGGCGTACAGGCATGAAGAAGTTCCTGCTGGGCGCTGCGGTGGGCTACGTGCTGGGCGCACGGGCGGGCCGCAGCCGGTACGAGCAGATCGTTCGCACCTACCGCAAGCTGGCCGACCACCCCGCCGTGCAGGGCGCGGCCGGGATCGCCAGGGCCAAGGTGGGCGAGAAGCTGCCGTTCGGCGAACGGCACAGCACCAACGGGCACCGGGCCACCCACCAACCCAGCCAGAGCTAGGAGACCCGCGCCACGGTGAAGACGCGGCGGAAGGGGAACCACGTGGTGCCGTCCGCCCTCGGCGGGTAGGCATCGCGCAGCAGCGAGCCCAGCTCGAAGCGGAACCGTTCCCAGTCCGCCGCGTCCAGCGCCGCCTTGACCGGGCGCAGCACCGTGCCGGTGATCCACTCCAGCACCGCGTCCTCCCCGGTCAGGTGCTGCACGTACGTCGTTTCCCAGGCGTCGACCGCGCACCCCCGCGCCGCCAGCAGTTCCGCGTAGTCCTGCGGCTCGCTCACCGTGTCCTCGCCGGGCAGGTCCAGTGACCGCGACCACCGCGAAGTGGCCGCCAGTTTTCTCACCAGATCGTGTGAAGGTGCCCGGTAGTTTCCCGGCACCTGCATCGCGATCCACGCCCCTGAAGGCAACGCCTCCGCCCAGCGGACCAGCAGCTCACGGTGGTTCGGCACCCACTGCAGCACGGCGTTGGTGAGCACCACATCGGTGTCGGCAGAAGGCTCCCATCGGGTGATGTCGGCCAGGGTCGCGTCGACACCGTTGGCCCGCGCCGCGGCGACCATGTCCGGTGAGCTGTCGAAGGCCTCCACCACCGCGCCCGGCCAGCGCCCGGCCAGCGAGGGCGTCAGGTTCCCGGGACCGCACCCGGCATCGACGACGCGGCGGGGCTCGGCGGCCCCCACCCGCGCCAGCAGGTCGTGGAACGGACGAGCGCGCTCGTCCTGGTAGTCGAGGTACTTCGCCGGATCCCACATGCAGTACGACTGTACTGCTAGACCTCCGGCTCCACCAGCTTCCGCGAGGCGTCCTCGGCGATGCCGGCCACCAGCTCCGGGTCCACCCCGGGATCGGCGCGCACCTGCAGCACCGTGCCATCGGTGCCCGGCACCTTCCGGGTGAGGAACCACGCCACCCCGCCGGGCAGCTCCTGACGGTGCCGCGCCCGGATCGAGCCGTCGACGCGCTGGCGCACCATCGGCGGCACCTTGCCCGGCGCCTCGACGCCGAACCGCACCGGCGTCCGGTCGGTCAGCAGAACCGCTTCCCCGGCTTTGCCCGTCTCCTCGGCTTCGGTCACCGTGAGCGTGTTCTCGCCCCAGACCGCCTTGCTGATCAGGTGCCAGCCGATGCGACGCGGACCGCCCTCGCCGGGCACCCACAGCCCGAGCGGGGTCACCACCAGGTACCCGCCGCTGGTCACCGGCGCGGCCGCCAGCGCGTCCTCCCCGGGAGCCAGTTCACCGCCGAAGTCCTCCGGCAGCCGGTCGCCGAACAACCGCTTCCACAGGCCCATCAGTCCAGCCCGCCCACAGACTGCTCGCGCAACGCCTTGCGGTACTGCTCCAGCGCCACCAGATCGCCGAACAGCGCCCGGTAGTCGTCGGGCGCCTCCACCGGCGACAGCCGGGTCAGCTTCGACTTGATCTCCTGGATCTGCCTGCCCACCAGGTTCTCCTGCATCGCCGCGAGCACACTGGAGACGTACCGCGCGTCCACCTCGCCCCTGGCGCGCAACGGTTCCACCGACAGCTCGCTGAGCACCCGCCGCACCATCCCCTGTGGACAGTGCTGGGCGGTCGCCTCGAGCAGCGCCGGGCCTGCCATGCCGCCCGAGGCGCCGCCCGCCTCGCGGATCCCCTTGCGGATGGCCGAATACGCCGGGTGCGTGAACGCCTCGTCCGGCAGCGCGTCGAACTCCGGACCGGCCAGCGCGGGCTCCTGCAGCGCCGCCTTCAGCGATTCGCGCTGCACGGTCAGGCGCGGGTCGCCCGGGTTGGGCCTGGTCACGTCCTGCGGGTTCGACGACGCGGCCGCCGCAGGCCGTCCCTGCTGGGCCTTGTCCTTGGCACCCGCGGCCGCGCGCACCCGCTTGACCACCATCGACTCGTCCGGCCAGCCGACCCACCAGGCCAGCTTGGTGGCGTAGCCGTCCCGCTTGGCGCGGTCCCGGATCTGCGCCACCATCGGCACCATCTTCTGCAGCGCGGCGACCTGCCCGTCCACCGACTCCAGGTCGTAGGAGCGCAGCAGGCTGCGGATGGCGAACTCGAACAGCGGGGTCCGCCGCGCCACCAGGTCCTTGACCGCGGTGTCGCCCTTGGCCAGGCGCAGCTCGCACGGGTCCATGCCGTCCGGCGCCACCGCGATGTAGGTCTGCCCGGCGAAGGTCTGGTCGCCCTCGAACGCCTTGAGCGCCGCCTTCTGCCCGGCTTCGTCACCGTCGAAGGTGAAGATCACCTCACCGCGGAAGGCGTCGTCGTCCATCAGCAGGCGGCGCAGCACCTTCATGTGGTCCTGCCCGAACGCCGTGCCACAGGTGGCCACCGCGGTCGGCACCCCGGCCGCGTGCATGGCCATCACGTCGGTGTACCCCTCGACGATCACCACCTGGTGCCGCCGCGAGATCTCCTTCTTCGCCATGTCCAGCCCGAAGAGCACCTCGGACTTCCGGTAGATCGGGCTGTCGCTGGAGTTGAGGTACTTGGCCTCGATCCGGTCGTCGTCGAACAGCCGCCGCGCGCCGAAGCCGACCACGTCCCCGCTGAGGTCCTTGATCGGCCACAGCAGCCGCCGGTGGAACCGGTCGATCGGGCCCTGCCTGCCCTCGCGCACGAGCCCGGACTTGATCAGCTCGGCCAGCTCGAACCCGCGCTTGAGCAGGTACTTGGTCAGCTTGTCCCAGCCGCCGGGGGCGTACCCGCAGCCGAAGGTCTTGGCCGCGACCGGGTCGAAGCCGCGCTCGTTGAGGAAGTCGCGGGCCATCCGGCCGTCCTCGCCGAGCAGCTGCTCGGCGTAGAACTCGGCGGCTGCCTTGTGCGCCTCGACCATGCGCGAGCGGGTGCCGCGGTCGCGCTGCACGCTCCCGCCGCCGCCTTCGTAGGTCAGCCGCAGGCCCACCCGGTCGGCGAGCCGCTCCACGGCTTCGACGAAGGTGAGCTTCTCGAGGTCGGTCAGGAACTTGATGACGTCGCCGCCGACACCGCAGCCGAAGCAGTGGAAGGTGCCGTGCGTGGGGCGCACGTTGAACGACGGGGTCTTCTCGTCGTGGAACGGGCACAGCCCCTTCAGCGCGCCGCCACCGGCCCGGCGCAGCGCCACGTACTCGCCAACGACTTCGTCGATCCGGTTGCGGTCACGCACCTCCGCGATATCGCTTTCCCGGATCCGTCCCGCCACGTGTCCACTCTAGTGCTCGGCTCCGGCGCCCGGCCCGGGCGGTTCCGGAGGGCACCGGATGCTGCAGACTCGGGGTATGGCCGTCACCGGGGACCTGCTGGCTGAAGAGTTCACCGCCCACCGCGCGCACCTGATCTCGGTGGCCTACCGGCTGACCGGCTCGGTGTCCGACGCCGAGGACGCGGTGCAGGAGGCGTGGCTGCGGATGGCCGGGCTCACCGACGCCCAGCGCGCGGAGATCCGGGACGCGCGCGGCTGGCTGACCACGGTGGTGGGGCGGCTCGGGCTGGACCGGCTGCGCTCGGCGACGGTCCGCCGCGAACGCTACGTCGGCCAGTGGCTGCCGGAACCGATCATGGCCGGGTTCGGCCCGCGCCCCAGTGAGGACCCGCTCGACGTGGCCGTCCGCGACGACGGCGTGCGGATGGCGGCGATGGTGGTGCTCGACCGGCTCACCCCCGAGCAGCGCGTGGCGTTCGTGCTGCACGACGCGTTCTCCGTGCCGTTCGCCGAGATCGCCGGAATCCTCGGCTGCTCCCCGGCCGCCGCGCGGCAGCACGCCTCACGCGGGCGGAAGGCGCTGGAAGAGGCCGATCCGCCACCGCGGGCGCCGATGGCCGAGCAGCAGGCCCTGCTGGAACGGCTGATGGCCGCGTTCAACGCCGGTGACGTGCGCGCGGTCGCCGAGGTGCTGCACCCCGACGTGGTGCTGATCGGCGACTCCGACGGCAAGGCCAGGACCAGCCGCCGGCTCATGGTGGGCGCGGACAAGATCGCCCGGTTCCTGGCGGGCCTGCTCCGGAAGTACACCGACAGCGCCTTCGACGGGGCCAGGCCGGTGCTGGTCAACGGCGACCTCGGGCTGCACCTGCCCGCCGCCCCCGGCGACGACGGCCACGTCCCGCTGGACGTGCACGTCACCACGGTGGCCATCCGCGACGGCCGGATCGTGGCGATCTACGACCTGGCCAACCCGGACAAGCTGACCCGCCTGCCGGACTGACTCACGAGCCGGGCACGGAGCCGATCGGCGGGGGCTTGGGCGGGTCACCGGGCACCACCTGGCCGAGCGTCTCCGTCCAGTTCTCGCCCCACAGCCCGCTCTGCTGGATCTTGACCAGCCAGTCGTTGACGAACTCCTTGAACGACTCGTCGCCGTGCCGGATGCCGATGCCGTAGGACTCTTCGGTGAACGGCTCGCTGACGATCTGGATCTTGTCGTTGAGCTGGGCTGTCCCGGCGAGCAGCGTCATGTCGTGCACATAGGCCACCGCGTCGCCCGCCTCGAGCGCCTGGATGCACTCGGTGGCCGCGCCGAAGGTGCTCAGCTGCACCCCCGGCGCGTTCCGCTTGATCGCGTCCACGCTGGTGGTGCCGGACACCGCGACCACCTTCTTGCCCGCCAGGTCGGCCGGGGTGGAGATGCGGTTCTCCGTGCTCAGCGTGGCGATCGCCTGCCCGGAGACCAGGTACGGCCCGGCGAAGCTGATCTTGCGCGCCCGCTCCGGGGTGATGGTGTAGGTGCTGATCACCGCGTCGACCGTGCCGGTCTGCAGCACGGCCTCCCGCGTCTCGGAGATCGACCGCACCACCTTGAGGTTCGGCTCGCCGATGAGGTACTTCGCCAGCAGTTTGCCCAGCGTGGCGTCGAAGCCGACGGTCTCGCCGGTGATCGGGTTGCGCTGGGACATCAGCGGCAGGTCCAGCTCACCGCCGATGAGCAACTGCCCGCGTTCGCGGATCGCGGCCGCGGTGGGGCTGGCCGCGATCTCGGCTTCGCTCGCCACCGGAGCGCGGTCGAGCAGGCTCAGCGGAGCCGACGGCGCCACCCCTCCCGCGGGCGCGCCACTATCACTGCACCCGGTGAGGGCCAGCAGGCCCACCGCACCCAGTGCCACCACAGTCCGCAGCCAAGACGCCGTTGTCACGCCGCGTTCCTCCCTCGTGGGGTTACGACCCCGGGACGGAACCCAGCTGCGGAGGGGCCGGTGGCTGACCGGCGACGACGGTGCCCAGCGACTCCTTCCACAGCTCTTCCCAGATCCCGGCCTGCACGATCTTGGCCAGCCAGTCGTTGACGAACTTCTTGAACTCGGTGTCCCCCGGCGGCAGGCCGATGCCGTACGGGTCGCTGGTGAACGGCTGGCCGATCACGCGGATCTTGTCGTTGAGCCTGGCCGCCCCGGCCAGCACGGTCAGGTCGTGCACGTAGGCCACCGCCTGCCCGGCTTCGAGCGCCTGGATGCACTCGTTGGCCGTGCCGAAGGTGCGCACCTGCGCGGTCGGGGCCACCTTCTTGAGCGCCTCGACGCTGGTGGTGCCCGCCACCGCGGCCACGGCCTTGCCGTCGAGGTCGGCGGGCTTGCTGATGGACCGTTCCCGGCTGAGCGTGGCGATCGACTGGCCGGACATCAGGTACGGCCCGGCGAAGGCGACCTTCTGCGCGCGCTGCGGGGTGATCGTGTAAATGCGGATCACCGCGTCCACCGTGCCGACCTGCAACAGGGTCTCGCGCGTCTCGGGAGTGGCTTTCGCGATCTTCACCGTGGATTCGCCGATGATGTATTTCGCCAGCAGCTTCGCCAGCGTCGCGTCAAAACCTTCGGTTTCGCCGGTAATCGAATTCCGTTCGGAAAGCAACGGCAGATCGAGTTCCCCGCCGACGATCAACTGGCCGCGCTGGCGAATGGCCGCGGCGGTGGGGCTCGCGGCCAGTTCCGCCTCGGTGGCCACCGGGGCCCGGTCGAGCAGCCCGCCCGGCCCGGGCGCGGGGCCGCCCCCCGGCGTACCAGGGGTGTTCGGGCCACCACAGGCGGTCAGTGCCACCAGTCCGGCGGCCGCCACGGCCACCGCCGGCCAGCGGCGTGCCGGAAACACCCTTATCATCTCGTGCCACGCTCCATTCGTCATCCCGCGGCCGTGCCGGAACCAGATTCAATAGCCCACCGGCATTACTGACTGGCCCCCGAGACTTCCCAGCCGGAGCACACAAAACCCGCTCTTGGCGCAACCATAACCACGCGGAACCACTAATTGTTAGCCCGAATCTCGGTGAGTGATAAACCAACTCGGCCAATCCCGTGCACGATCTTGTCCGCAGGCCGCGAATGCGGGAGTGGGGCGGCCCGAACGGCCGGAAGACCGATCCCGGACCCCTTCCGGGTACCCGAGATCGATCTTGTCCGGTAACGCTTCTGTGACCTGCTCAGTGATTAATCGGAAACTGCTTAACCGGCCGCGGGCGGCGGCGGGGTGACCTGGGGCACACGGCAGGCGTCTCCCGAGGTGAAGCCCTGCTCGGCGATGTCCAGCGCGGTGTTCATCCGGGCCCGCATGTTCTCCAGCGCGATCTGGTAGGTCAGCTCCAGCACGCCCTTGCGGCCGAACTCCGCTTCGAGTTCGGCGACCTGCTCGTCGGTCACCGCGACCGGGGTGGCGGTCATCGCGTCGGCGTAGGCCAGCGCGAGCCGTTCCTGACGGCTGTACAGCGGCGACCCGGCGTAGTCGTCGATCGACTTGAGCCGGTCGATGTCGAGGCCCTGGTGCCTCTGCAGCATGGTGCCGAAGTCGACGCACCACGAGCAGCCGAGCTGGACGGCCGCCCGGTACACCGCCAGTTCGCGCACGCTGACCGGGAGTTCCTTGGCCACCCGTTCCGCGAACAGCTCGGTCACCAGCCCGGCCCAGAACACCCTCGGGTTGTGCGCGCTGACCGCCATCGGTTCCGGGATCGCGCCGAAGCGCCGCCGCGCGACCCGGTCGATGACGCGCAACACGATCCCGCCGTCCTTCGTGGCCAGCGCGGGGATTCGAGGCATGGTCGCCCTCCTTCGTCTCGTCCTACGCACTGGTGGACGAGACGGCCTCCTCGGTTGTGACAGCGCGCGGCGAGCAGGCGAGCGCGACCACCATGGCGAGCGCGGCGGCGGCGAACACCACGGTCAGCCCCGCCGCGCCGAACCCGCCGGTGACCAGCAGCGCGAGCCAGCCGAGCACGGTGGTCCCGGCGACCCCGCCCGCCTGCCTGGCGAAGGTGAACACGCCCATCGTGGCGCCCATCTCCGCCGGAGCCGCCCGTCCCTGCGCGAGCACGGTGTAGGCGGAGACCACGAGCATGAAGCTGCCGCCGGTGAGCACCAGCCCGGCGGCCAGCAGCGCCACCCCGCCGGTGTGGAGGGACACCGCGATCAGGGTGAGCCCGGCGATGCCCGTGACGCAGCCCCAGCGGCCCCAGGCGAGCATCCGCGGCCAGCGCCGGGCCAGCACGGCGAAACCGCTGGAGACGAGCAGTGAGCCGCCCGTCATGGCCAGCAGCAGGAGCCCGGCGGCACCCGGGTCACCGCGGACGCCGAGCGTGATCACCAGCGAGACGTAGGTGAACGTGCCGTAGAGCGCGATCCCGGCGAGCGTGGTCGCCAGCACCGAGCGCACCACCACGCGGTCGCCGAAGATCCGCCGCGGGATGAGCGTCTGCGTCCGCGCGAAGGCGAATCCGGCGGCCACCGCGAGCCCGGCCAGCAGCGGCGTCCACAGTGGACTGCGCGCCAGTTCCGGCACCGTGCCGAGCGCGGTCGCCGCGGCACCGGCGAGCACCAGCAGCGCCGAACCACGGAGGTCCAGCCGCTCGCCCCGGTCACCGGGACGGCGGCCGGGCAGCCCGGCGAGCCCCAGCACCAGCGCGACCGCGCACAGCGGGAGGTTGCCCCAGAACAGCCAGCGCCAGCCCCAGGCGTCGGCGACCAGGCCGCCAGCGGGCGGTCCGGCGAGCGAGGCGACGGCACCGACGGCGACCTGCCAGCCCTGCCGCCGGATCAGTTCCCCGCGGCTGAACAACTCGCCGAGCGCCGCCATCGCCCCGACGATCAGCCCGCCGGCCCCGGCGCCCTGCACGGCCCGCCCGGCGATGAGCGAGCCGATGTCACCGGCCACCGCGCACCACGCCGAACCGGCGGCCAGCAGCGCGACGGCGAGGCCGAACGCGGCCCGTCGCCCGTACAGGTCACCGAAGCGGCCGTGGATCGGCGTGGAGACGGTGGCGGTGAGCAGGGAGGCGGCGGTGATCCCGGCGACCGCCGGACCCGCGTCCAACTCGGCGCCGATCATCGGCAATGCCGTGACGACCACGGTCAAATCCAGTTGTGCCAGCAACATCCCGAGTAGGAGGCCGGCGAAGGCGAGCGAGCGACTACGCTGATTCGCGTGCATATCGCACACGTTAACGCGTGCGATATGCACGCATCAAGGGCATGGCAGTATGTCCGGCCATACCCGCATGGGTGATCTTGGTTTCGAAGAAAGGCTGAGGTGACCGAAAACGAGAAAGTCCGGCCCGGCCAGCACGGTGGCGGACCGGCGTTGTTCCGGTTGGTCCGGTTCTGGTCGCGCCGGTGGGCGCCCGAGGTGGTCGAGCGGCTCTACGACGGCGCGCCCGAGACGTGGACGGTCCAGAACCTCTACGTGATCGACGCGATCCACAGCGCGGCGCAGGCGGATCCGGAGGTGACCGTGGCCGACGTGGCCCGCCAGCTCGGGCTGGACCGCTCGGTGGCGAGCCGGATGATCACCGACGCGGTCCGCGACGGGTTCGTGCTCCGCGAGACCTCCGGGCAGGACGCCCGCCGCGCCCGGCTGTCGCTGTCTTCCGCGGCGGAGAAGTTCCTCGCCGCCGCCCAGGAGTACCAGCGCTCGGCGTTCGGCGAACTGGTCGCGCACTGGCCCGCCGAGGACCGGCGGCGGTTCGCCGGTTACCTGGGCAGACTCGCGGGCGAGGTGTTGCGCTAGCCCCGAACGGGGTCGGTGATCCTGGCGAGGAAGTAGACGGCGCCGGTGCCGGCGTGGCGGACCAGCAACAGGAACGGCCGGTCCACCCGCACCTGTACCGGATCGCCCATGGGCATGGACACCATGCGGATCATCGCCGCGGTGGCCGCCGCGCCTTCCAGGCCGCTCTCGTCGATCCGCAGCACCGCCTGGTGCAGCACGTCCGAGACGACCAGCCGCGGATCGGGGCTGAGGCCGGTCAGATCGGCCTCCGGGCCGAACAGCGTCCGCACGCCGAGCGCCTTGAGCACGGCGGTGAGATCGGTGCGCAGGTCCAGTTCGAGCTTCGGCAGTGCCAGGCTCACCTGGGTGAACTGCTTGGCGGACAACAGTTCCGCCAGTCGCTCGGCGTCCAGGTCCGCCTCCGCGGCGGCCAGCTCGCCGTCCGGCAGCAGGACCACGGCCTCCACGTCACCGACCGCGGGCAGGGTGACCACCTGCCAGCCACCGGTGTGCGCGTACCCGAGTTGTTCGGTCTGCTGCATGGTCGGCACCCGGACCTCGCCGCCCGGCGTGCGGAAGGGCGCCTCGGTGGTGGCGTGCTCGCGGAACGGGCTGGTCCACGCGGTCTTCAGGTAGAGGGCGTTGACCACGGCGGCCACGGTGTCCGGGCCGACCGAACCGGGGGTGAGCAGTTCGGGGATCAGGTCGTGGGTGGTGGTGGCGATGTCGGCGTTGATCGTCCGGCGTGCGCCCTCGGGGTCGTCGACGAACGGCGCGCTCGCGACCGAGCCGTTGGGCCAGTCCGCCAGTTCCGCGGTGAACTCGTCGCGCAGTTCCAGCCCGTCCCAGGCCCACAGCGTGTTCGCCACCTTGAGCACCGGGGTGTCCTGGTTGTCCGGGCCGTGCAGTTCGGCCGCGGCCCGCAGCAGCTTCGCCTGGCCGTCCACCTCGCCGAGCAGCCGCACCAGTTCCTCGGCCGACTCACCACGCGCCGCTCTGGCCACCAGCGTCAGCGCGCTGGCCGCGGAGTACGGCGAGAGGCAGGTGCCCGCGGCACCGGCCTTCGAGTGCAGGGCGAGCGCGAACCGGAGGTGCCGGAGTTCGGCTGGAGCTGCCATGTCACCGACCCTACCTGTGCATCCCCGTGTGCCACGAGTGCCAAGCGTGGGCCTGGGCGTCGGTCAGCGAGGCGACCTGGTCGATGACCACCCGCAGGCGGGCCGCGTCGTCGGCCGCCTCCGCCCACGCGGGCTGGAAGACCGGGTCCAGCGGCTCCGGCGCCCGCCGCACCAGCACCTCGACCAGCTCCGCGAGCAACTGGCGCTGGCCGTCCTGCATGGCCAGCCGCCGCGGGTCGCTCATCACGTACCGCAACGCCAGCGCCTTGAGCAGCGCGACCTCCGCGGCCACCTGGTCCGGCACGGCCAGCGACGCGGCGTACCGGGTGAGCGGGCCGTCGCCGTGGACCGCCCTGGTGCCGGTCACCGCGGCCGAGGCGAACCGGCCGACCAGCTCGCTGGTCATCCGCTTGAGCGCCACCTGCGCGCCGAGCGAGGAGTCGTAGCGCCTGGCCAGCTCGGCCACCACCGGCAGCTCCAGCAGCCCGCGCGCCGCACCCTCCAAAGTGGACACCGGACTGGCGGAGAAGTGCTTGGCCGCCAGTTCCGCCAGCGCCGCCCGCTCCTGCGCGTCGGCCAGCACGCGGAAGGAGATGCGCCCGGCGAGCACGCCGTCCTCCACGTCGTGCACCGAGTACGCCACGTCGTCGGCCCAGTCCATGATCTGGGCCTCCAGGCAGGTGCGCCCCTCCGGCGCACCCTCGCGCATCCAGGTGAACACGCCGAGGTCGTCCTCGTAGACGCCGAACTTCGCCACGCCCGCGCGCCGCGGCCACGGGTACTTCGTGGCGGCGTCCAGGCAGGCCCTGGTCAGGTTGAGCCCGGCGCTGGCGGGCCCGTCGAGCACCTTCGGCTCCAGCCTGGCCAGGATGCGCAGCGTCTGCGCGTTGCCCTCGAACCCGCCGCAGGAGCTCGCCGCGGTGTTGAGCGCGTGCTCGCCGTTGTGCCCGAACGGCGGGTGGCCGATGTCGTGCGCCAGCCCGGCGGTGTCCACCAGGTCCGGGTCGGCCCCCAGTTCCTCGGCGATGCCGCGGCCGATCTGCGCGACCTCCAGCGAGTGCGTCAGCCGGGTCCGCGGCACGCCGCTGACCTCGGTGCCCTCCCCCGGCCCGACCACCTGCGTCTTGCCCGCCAGCCGGCGCAGGGCGGCCGAGTGCAGCACCCGGGCGCGGTCACGCGCGAACGCGCTGCGGGCGTCGGCACGCGCGCCGGGCAGCACCGCGCCCTTGGGCGGTTCGGCGAGCCGCCGCTCGGCGTCGTGGGCCGTGTAGGAGTTCACCCGCACCAGTTTAAGCGCGGGCCACGAGAGCGGCCGGATCCGAAATAGGGGTTCCCCTAGGGACTTTCTCGGGTGCCGCCGGAAAGCAAACCAGGAGACGATTGTGATTCCGGTCACCACGAACACTGGAACCACGGAGGCGGTGATGAGTTATGACAAACGCCGAAAGAGCCGAAGTCGTCACTCCTGAGACAACGCAGATCAGCCAGCAGATCACCCACCGGGCCCGCGCGATGCTGCGCGCGGTGCAGGCGGGCCGTGCGGAGCTGACCGCGAGCTGCGAGCCGGACCTGCGGGTCGACGGCCTGCACTGCAGTGACCAGGCGACTTCCCACGAACTGGCCAGGGCGGGACTGATCAGGGCGGCGGGCCCGGCACTGCCGGGCAGCTGGGTGCGGGCCGAGCTGACCCCGGCCGGACTGGCCGCGCTGGCCCGCCCGATCCAGGGCTACACCCACCGGCGGCTCTCCGTGGTGCCGCCGTTACCCGGCGGAACCGGCAAGCCCAGCGCCGCGTGAGAATTGTTTCCGCGCACCGGGAGAATCACATGATCGGCGGCGGAGGAATACCTTTCCTCAGCCGAGGCCGGTGCCGCCGATATCGTCGGCGGGGCGTTTCGAAATCCGGTAGAACAGCAGCGCCCCGGTTTCCCGGAAGATGTACTTGGCCTGGGTCTCGCGGGTCTGCACGATCGGCCCGCTGTGCGTCGGCGAGCTCCAGGCGTCCAGGCCGACGTCCTCGGCCATGGTCCTCGACCGCAGCGAGTGCCACGGATCGCTGACCAGCACCACGGTGCTCAGCCCGCGCCGGTGCACCTCGTCGGCGACCGCGTGCAGTGTGCCGAGGGTGTCCCGGCCCTCGCCGACGGCGATCGTGTGCTCGCGCGGCACCCCGCGTTCGACCAGCCAGCGCGCCCCCGCCTCGGCCTCGGTGAAGCTGTCGCCCTCGGCGGACCCACCCGAGGTCACCACGTACTTGGCCACACCGGTGTCGTAGAGCTGCTTGGCGTGCACCAGCCGGGCGCGGAAGACCTCCGAAGGCTTGCCGTTGTACTGGGCCGCGCCGAGCACCACGATCACGTCGGCCGGGGACCGGTCGTCGAGGCGGGCGACGTGCCACACCCGCGCGGCCGTGCCCCCGACCACGAGCAGCGTGATCAGCACCGCGCCGACCACGGCCCGGCGCACCCAGCGGGCAGCACTCACTCGTCCGGGAATTCGCGCAGTCATAGTGGGGAAATCCTGACAGATGCACGCTCGGTAGCGAGCACCCCCTCACCACCGCCGTCCGCAGTCCATTGTGGACTGGGCGGACGCCGGGCGGCGATCGCCGCGGGGGGCTCGCCTCGAAGCTCCATTTCGGACACCGCGGCGGTCACGACCTGCCGTGACCGCCGTCGGGGGATCAGCAGCCGATCAGGCGCGCACCGAGGTAGGACTCCAGCTGGTCGATCGAGACCCGCTCCTGGCGCATCGAGTCACGCTCGCGCACGGTGACCGCGTGGTCCTCGAGCGAGTCGAAGTCGACGGTCACGCAGAACGGGGTGCCGATCTCCTCCTGGCGGCGGTAGCGCTTGCCGATCGAACCGGCGTCGTCGAAGTCGACGTTCCAGTTGCGGCGCAGCGTGGTCGCCACGTCGCGGGCCTTCGGCGTGAGGTCGGCGTTGCGCGAGAGCGGCAGCACCGCGACCTTGTACGGCGCGAGCCGGTAGTCCAGCTTCAGTACCACGCGCTTGTCGACCCCGCCCTTGGCGTTGGGCACCTCGTCCTCGGTGTAGGCGTCGACCAGGAAGGCCATCATCGAGCGGCCGACACCGGCCGCGGGCTCGATCACGAACGGCCGGTAGCGCTGGCCGGTGGACTGGTCGAAGTACGACAGGTCCACGCCGGAGTGGTTCGAGTGCGTGGTGAGGTCGAAGTCGGTGCGGTTCGCGATGCCTTCGAGCTCACCCCACTCCTGGCCGCCGAAGCCGAAGCGGTACTCGATGTCGACGGTGCGCTTCGAGTAGTGCGACAGCTTTTCCTTGGGGTGCTCGTAGTGGCGCAGGTTCTCGGACTTGATGCCGAGGTCGGTGTACCAGGCGGTGCGGGTGTCGATCCACTGCTGGTGCCAGACCTCGTCCTCGCCCGGCTCGACGAAGAACTCCATCTCCATCTGCTCGAACTCGCGGGTCCGGAAGATGAAGTTGCCCGGGGTGATCTCGTTGCGGAAGGACTTGCCGATCTGGCCGATGCCGAACGGCGGCTTCTTCCGCGAGGTGGTCTGCACGTTGAGGAAGTTGATGAAGATGCCCTGGGCGGTCTCCGGGCGCAGGTAGTGCAGGCCCTCCTCGGACTCCACCGGGCCGAGGTAGGTCTTGAGCATCATGTTGAAGTCACGCGGCTCGGTGTACTGGCCGCGGTTGCCGCAGTTCGGGCAGGGCACGTCGGACAGCTCGTCCTCGGCGACCTGCTTGCCCGTGCGCTCGGCGTACTCCTCGGCGAGCTGGTCGGCCCGGAAGCGCTTGTGGCAGGACAGGCATTCCACCAGCGGGTCGGTGAACACGCCGACGTGCCCGGAGGCGACCCACACCGGCCGCGGCAGGATGACCGAGGAGTCCAGGCCGACGACGTCGTCGCGGCCCTGCACCATGGACTTCCACCACTGGCGCTTGATGTTCTCCTTGATCTCCACGCCGAGCGGACCGTAGTCCCACGCCGACCGGGTACCCCCGTAGATCTCCCCGCACGGAAAGACGAAACCACGACGCTTGCAGAGACTGACTACGGTCTCGATGGTGTTGGCGGGCACTCCACGCTCCGTGACATGCGGGGACGAAACTCTGACTGGGAACCGTCAGAGTATCCGCCCCCTCCCCGGCGCTCCGCGAGGGGTTTGCCTGGGGTGAGCAGGCAATCGCGGATCACCGCCGGTTCACGGCCGTGAGACGAGTTCCGCGGTGACGATCCGGTTGTCCTCGTAGCCCTCGGTACCGCCGACGTAGTCCCCGCCGCAGGTGACCAGCACCAGCCGGTGCGGCCCGTCCTGGCCGAACAGCTTCTGCGCGTGGTCCGGCAGGTCGTTCTTGTGCAGCGTGACCACCTCGGTGATCCGGTACTTCCACTGGCCACCGCCGGTGTCGACCACGCTGACCTCCTGGCCGGGGGTGCTGCGCCACAGCTCGTAGAACGGGCCGTTCTGCCGCTTCCAGTTCACGTGCCCGGACAGCAGCGCCGCGCCCTGGGCGTCACCGAGCTTGGCGCCCCACCAGGTGGCTTCGTCGAGCCCGTCGGGGATCGGCAGCACGCCGTCGGCGGTGACCTCCTTGCGGATCAGCTTCGCCGTGCCGCCTTCGGGCAGCCGGACGGTGCCGGGGCTCTGCGCGGGCTCGGCCACCTGCACCGCCGTCTGCGGGGCGGAGGTGGCCGCGGGCAAAGGCGCGGGCGCCGGGGCGGGCGCCTGCGCCACCGGGGCGGGGTCCGGGCCGCTCACCAGCACCCAGACCCCGACTCCGGCGACGACCACCGCGACCACGGCGAGCACGATCGCGATCAACTTGCGGCGGCGCGGGACTTCCTCGACCGCGGGTGGCTTCTCCACCAGGTCAGTTCTTCCGCTCGACCGGCGCGGGACGGCGGCGCAGCGTCAGCACGGCACCGGCGCCCAGCAGCACGCCACCGCCGAGCAGCGACAGGCCCAGCGGGGACACGCCGTCCGAGTCCGCCGGCGCGGTGACGCCCGCCGGGATCTTCGTCGGCACCTGCGGGGTGCTCGACTCCGGGTCGGCCGGGGTGAAGTTCTTCGGGATCGAGCAGCTGACGCCACCGAACACGTAGCGGGACTTCACGTCCTCGACCGCCTTGCCGTCCTTGTCGTTGACGTGCGTGACGATCTCGACGAGCCAGCCCGCGGCGGCGTTCAGCTCACCACTGCGCCACTGCTCCTGGCGCAGGAGCGAGTCGAACTCGGTGATCGGCCGGACCGTGAGGTCGGAGACGGTCTTGGCGGCGTCCTCGCCCTTCTTGTCCGTCGACGCGCCCACCGGCACGCCCTTGACCTCGACCTTGCCGTCGGCGTCGGGGGTCTTCTTCACCAGTTCGCCGGTGTCGTCGCGGACCCAGATGGTCTTGACGGTGGTGGAGCCGGTGAGGTCGCCGGCGGCCGCGCACTCGACGGTGGACTTCGCCCCGTCCAGCACGAGGAAGGTGTTGTCCAGGTCCGTCTCGCCGCCGACGGTGACGTCCTGCAGCGCGTAGTTGGTCTCGGCGGTGGCCGTGGGCACGTTGGTGTCCTTCAGCGTCGCCACCACGTTGTGGTCGCGGCTGTCCACGTCCGCCGGGTACGGGCTGGCGTCGGGGTTGTACTTGCCGAGGTGGATCAGGTAGTTCGCGCCGATGGCCTTCTTCTCGCCGTCGTCCTTGGGCAGCAGGTTGCGCTCCGGCCCCAGCTTCGACTGGCCCGCCTTGAGCGGGGACTTCTGCGTCTCGGTGACGACGGTGCCCGCGTTCTCACCTTCGCCCACCTTCGCCGCGGCGGCGTTGGCGTAGGCGACCGGGCCGGTCTCCTCGTCCACCTGGGCCGAGGCCACCCCCGGTACCACCGCGAAGGCCAATGCCGTCGTGCCGGCGGCCAGCTTCGTCACTAAACGCGTCATGGCTCCTCAGCTTCATAGGCGCTTCTGCCGTAACACACACGCGCGATCGCCCGCGTGGGTTGCTCGCGTCACCCCAGACCACGGAGCGTGGCCGCGAACCCGGCCAAACTTCGCACGGCAGTCCACAAGATAGGAAACTTACTCACGATTTACCCTCGTTGTCACTCGAACGGCCCAGCCCGCCCGTCTCCCACCGCCACCCTCAACGGAGCGCTCCGCGCCGAGCCAGCCTCCGGGAAGCATTAGGATGGTAAAGACAACCCTTTTCGCCAACCGCTGGAGTGGACGATGCCGACGGTGAGCCCGGACGCCGCGCCCCCCGGTCTGCCGGAGGACGCCGAGCACGTGCACTCCCCGGCCAGGACCCCGTCCCCGCACGCGCCGACCCCGTCGTCGGGCACCCTGGTCGAGGCCGGGGAACTGCTGCGCGCGCTGGCCGCGCCGGTCCGCATCTCGATCGTGCTGCAACTGCGCGAAGGCGACCGCTGCGTGCACGAGCTGGTCGACTCGCTCGAGGTGGCCCAGCCGCTGATCAGCCAGCACCTGCGCGTGCTCAAGGCCGCCGGCGTGGTGCACGGCGAGCGTCGTGGCCGCGAGGTCGTCTACCGCCTGGTCGACGACCACCTGGCGCACATCGTGGTGGACGCGGTGGCACACGTGCAGGAGGGCAAGCACCCGTGAGCACCCCGACCAGGGGCCGCGCCCCGCTGCCCGGCCGCCGTTCCACCAAGCAGCGCGCCGCCGTGGTCGAGTTGCTGGACGCGGTCGACGACTTCCGCTCGGCGCAGGAACTGCACGACGAGCTGCGCAAGCGCGGCGAGGGCATCGGCCTGACCACGGTGTACCGGACGCTGCAGTCGCTGTCCGAGGCCGGGGAGATCGACGTCCTGCGCACCGAGTCCGGCGAGGCGATCTACCGCCGGTGCTCGTCGCACCACCACCATCACCTGGTCTGCCGCCGCTGCGGGTACACCGTCGAGGTGGAAGGCCCGGCGGTGGAACGCTGGGCGGAGAAGATCGCCAGCGGCAACGGGTTCTCCGACATCTCGCACACCGTGGAGATCGTCGGTCTCTGCGCCGACTGCGCCAAGGCCTGACCCGGCTCAGGCCTCGTCCGGCTCCAGCGCGTCGAGGATCAGGGACAGGCCGAACTCGAACTCGTCCCCGTAGTCGTAGCCCGGTTTCAGGGCGTGCTCGGTCATCAGTTCCATCAGGTGCGGGTAGTCCCCGACGGGCGCGACCTCCACGATCCCGGCGGCGACCTCGTCGAGTTCGGCCGAGTCGCGGAACGGCAGGCTCAGCTCCTGGAGCACGAACCCGTAGAGGTAGCTGTCGATCACCGAGAAGGCGTGCGCGGCCATCACCACGGAGAAGCCGCCCCCACGCAGAGCGCCCAGCACGGCGTCGTGGTGACGAAGAGTGGCCGGACCGGGCTGCTTGCGCGAGTCCATCAGGCCGACGGCCCACCGGTGACGCCGGAGCGCCGCCCGGGACGAGTCGGCGCGGTCGCGCATGCTCTCCTTCCAGCCCGCGGCCGGATCGGGCAGCTCGATCTCGCCGAACACGGCGTCGACCATGCCGTCGAGCAGGTCGTCCCGGCCTGCCACGTGGTTGTAGAGCGACATCGCCTCGACGCCCAGCCGGGCGGCGACCGCCCGCATGGTGACCCCGCCTTCCCCTTTTTCGTCGGCCAGCGCCATCGCCGCGCCGACCACCCGGTCCCGGCTCAGCGGCGCCCGCCGCGGCTTCGTGCGGCGCTGTCCCATCCACTGCCTCCTTGACTGGCTTACAACGTAAGTCTAGCGTTACTTACAACGTAAGTCCGGGAGGACGCATGAAGAAGGTCTGCATCGTCGGGGCGTCGGGAAAACTGGGGCGGTACATGGTCCGGCAGGCACTGGAGCGCGGTTACGAGGTCGTCGGCGTCTGCCGGGAACGCAGCGTGGCGAAGCTGGAGGAGTTCGCCGGCCGGATCACCGTCATCCCCGGTCCGACGAACGATCCGGAGGTGATCCGCGAGGCGGTCGCCGGCTGCGACGGGGTGCTGACCGTACTGGTCCCCTGGCGCGTGCAGCAGTACTCGTCGGGCACCGCGCAAGCCGTGCTCGACCACGCCGAACCCGAAGCACGCCTGATCTTTTCGTGCGGCTGGCACATCACGCGGGACGGCGAGGACAGGTACTCGTGGAAGTTCCGGGCGTTCCTCCGGGTCGCCACCCGGCTGGCCCGGCTGGTGCGCGCGGCCGAGATCGACGACCAGGTGGAGGCGTGCCGCCGGATCTTCGCCAGCGACCGGCGGTGGACCGTCGTCCGCGGGAGCGACCTCGAAGAAGGCGAAAGCCAGGGGCTGCCGGTGTGGAGCCGCCACGTCGGTGACCCGATCCTCGCGAGCAACCTGACGCGGCGCGTGGACTTCGCGTTGTTCATGGTGGAGGCGCTCACCGACGACACGCTCGTCCAGGAGGCCCCCGCGATCGTCGGCTGCCGCACGCCGAGCGCGCTGGCCGCTGTGAGCTAGGCGCTGTCCGGTGAGTCTGGTCGATGGGCTTCGTGATCCAGGTGGTTCCTGGCGGTGCGGGCGATTCGGCCTCGTACTGGCCGTACTCGGCCGAACTCGCCCGTGCCGCCAGGAGCCGCCTGGGCGCGAAGAGCGCGACCTTGACTCACCGGACAGTGCCTAGGCCCGCAGTGCCTTGAGGAGGTCGTGCGCCGCCGGGTCGCTGATCACGTAGGTCCGGCCGTCCCGGGTGGACACCCGGACCGCCGGGCCGCGGCGGAAGACGAAACCGATCCGGCCGGCACCGGTCAGGCGGTAGCCGAACCCGTGGAAATCGCGCCACGGGTCCACTTCGGCCGGTTCCACGGCGACGATTTCCCGGCGTGGCAGGGTTTTGGTGAAGAGCGGGACCAGCTTCAGCCGGAGGTGTTCGTCGTCGACCTCGATGCGCCCGCGAGACAGGGCCAGCGGACCGGACACCCCCAGCAGGATCACCGTCGCGACCGCGCACGAGATCGGCGAGTCCCCGGCGAACCACCACAGCGCCGCGCTCAGCAGCACGCACCCCGCGAACACCGCGCGCAGGCCCCACGCCACTGCGCGCGGAAGCAGCACGGTCGTCCGGTAGGCCACGGCTCGCCCCGCTCAGTACTCGTACGGATCCTTCGGCGCGGGCACCGGCCGGACCGAGGCCAGGGTGAGGTCCGGCGTGTAGTTCGTCTCCCGGGTCGTGGTGCCGGGCACGACCTCGCCGGTGACCTCGATCCAGGCGTCCGGCTTCAGGCCTCCGGTGCCCGGGCCGAGCAGGCGCACCGTGACCGGGTTCGCGTCGGCCGCGCAGCAGCCGATGACCAGCCGGGCCAGCAGCACGTCCTCACCGTCGCGGGCGACGAACCCGGACAGCGAAACCGTGCGGCCGTTCAGCGAACCGCTCGAATCCCAGCCCGCCCGCGTGACGAACTCCGAGACCGGCAACGGCACGACCGCCTGCTCGGGCAGCGCGGGGAAGAGCTGCGCGTCCCGCAGCGCCGACGACTGCGGTGTGCGGCCCTGCGTGCGGGTCACCGAATCCGAGCCGAGCGCGGGCGGGGCCACCAGGAACACCGCGAGCACCGGCACCATCAGCAGCCACGCCGACCTGGCCGGGTGCTGGTGCCCCTCGTGCGCGTGCGGGTCGGCAGGCGCGGCGGACCGGCGGGCGGCGAGCAGGTCGCGGCCGATCGCGACCACCCCGAGCAGCACCATGATCGCGCCACCGGCGATCACCCACGGCTGGTGCGCCGGCTTGACGTAGCGCAGGTAGTCACCGTTGAAGCTGATCTTGAGCAACGCCCCGCCGAGCAGGATGAGCAGGATGTTCTGCGTTTCTCGCCGCATCACGAGCCTCCGAGCAGGAACGAGCCGGCGAGCACCGCGCAGGTGGTCGCGACGACGAAGGTGACCGGGGCGAACCGCAGCGCGAACGACCGGCCGAAGGTCCCGGCCTGCAGCGCGAACAGTTTGACGTCGATGGCCGGGCCGACCACCAGGAACACCAGCTTCGGCAGCAGCGGCACGGCGGTGAGCGAGGCGGCGACGAACGCGTCGGCCTCACTGCACAGCGCGAGCACCACCGCGAGCACGGCCATCACCAGGATGCCGAGCACGATCTGCTCGCCCAGCACGCCGAACCACTCCGGCGGCACGAGCACGCCGAGCGCGGCCGAGATCAAAGCGCCCAGCACCAGGAAGCCGCCCGCCTCGACCAGATCCGTGCGGGCGATCTCGGCGAAGGTCTTCCAGCGCGACCCGGGTTCGCTGTCGGGCAGGCGGCGCAGCGCCCGCTCGGCGATCCATTCGAGCTTGCCGAACCGGGCCCACAGCCAGCCCATCACCATCGCGGTGGCGAGTGAGGCGAGGAACCGCGCGAGCACCATCATCGGCTCGCCGGGGAACGCCACCGCGGTCGCCACCAGCACCACCGGGTTCACCGCGGGCGCGGCGAGCAGGAAGGTCAGCGCGGCGGCGGGCGCCACGCCCTGCCCCATCAACCGGCGCGCGACCGGCACCGAGGCGCATTCACAGCCCGGCAGCGCGACCCCGGCCAGCCCGGCGACACCGACCGCGGCGCTCTCGCGCTTCGGCAGCACCTTCCGCAGCACGCGGGCCGGGACGAACGCCGCGATCGCGCCGCTGATCAGCACGCCGAGCACGAGGAACGGCAGCGCCTGCACGCAGACGGCGACGAACACCGTGGAGCCGGTGCGCAGCGCGGGCACGTCGAGCACCTGCTGGAGCCAGCCCTGCCCGAGGATCGCGATCAGCAGCACGGCGCAGAGCACCTCGATCGAGGTGATCCGCCCGCGCTTGCGTTTCGTCCGCGCGCTGTCGGAAATGATTCCCACGTTCGGCACTATGCCAGACCGGCCCGGCCTGCCCGGGGCTGCGGTTCGCGGGTCAGGACTCCGGGATGCCCAGTAGGTCGGTGCGCAGCTGCGAGGCGGTCGACACCACCAGCATCAGCAGCGTGCCCAGCGGCGAGGGGTCCATGCCCTCGGCGGGGAAGGCGTAGCGCAGGGTCACGTCCATGCCCCGATCGGTGTGGACGACGCCGAGCGTGCCGAACAGGCCCTGACCGGCGCGCTCGGCCGCGGAGGCGGCGATCGACGGGTCGTCGGGCAGGTCCCAGGCCACCACGCAGGTCAGGCTCAGCACGGTCAGCCCGTCGGCCAGGCGCGTCGCCTGCACCACGCACGGCACGTCGGCGTGCATGAAGGTGAGCGCGCCGTCGTCGTCGACGTGCACCTCGAGGTAGCGCTCGAGTGACTCGCGGGCGAGGGTGAGCAGGTTCGCGGTGTCCGCGGCTTCGGTCATCATCAGGCTCCTCCGGCCGACGCCGCGTCCACCGCGGCACCGAATCGCCGGTCACGTTTGGCGTATTCGAGGCAGGCCGCCCACAGCTGGCGGCGGTCGAAGTCGGGGAACAGGGTGTCCTGGAAGACGAACTCGGCGTAGGCCGACTGCCAGAGCATGAAGTTCGAGGTGCGCAGCTCCCCGGACGGGCGCAGGAACAGGTCCACGTCCGGCATCTCCGGCTGGTACAGGTACTTGGCGATGGTGCGCTCGTCGACCTTGTCCGGGTTGATCTTGCCCTCGGCGGCGAGCTGGGCGATCCGCCGCACCCCGTCGGCGAGCTCGGCGCGGCCGCCGTAGTTCACGCACATGGTCATGTTGAGCTTGGTGTTGTGCTTGGTCTTCTCCTCGGCCGCCTGCAGCTCGTTGATCACGCTGCGCCACAGCCGCGGCCGGCGGCCGGCCCAGCGGATGCGCACGCCGATCGAGCCGAGGTAGTCGACCTGGCGGCGGATGGTGTCGCGGTTGAAACCCATCAGGAAGCGGACCTCTTCGGGGCTGCGCTTCCAGTTCTCGGTGGAGAAGGCGTAGACCGAGAGCCACTTGACCCCGAGTTCCACCGCGCCGCTGGCGACGTCGATCATCACCGCTTCCCCGCGCTTGTGGCCCTCGATCCGGGGCAGCCCGCGCTGGTTGGCCCACCGGCCGTTGCCGTCCATCACCAGCGCGACGTGCCGGGGCACCAGTTCGGCCGGGATCTCCGGCGGGCGCTCACCCGAGGAATGCGGTTCGGGTGCCCGCAGCGGGACCTGCGACGCCGGTGTGGAGCGTCCCCTGAGCCGCACTGGTCGTCCTCCAGTTCATTCAGACGGGTTATCGCTTCCGACCCTACTTCCCGGTGACCTCGGCATCGCGGGCACGTCTCTCCACCAGTGGCAGGGACCGCAACTGGCGTTCCAGGTGCCACTGCAACTGCGCGGCGACCAGTCCGCTGGCGTCGCGGCGGGTGTTCTGGGCGGCGGCGTCCGCGGTCTCCCAGTCCCCGTGCAGGAGCGCGCCGAGCAACTGGAAGATCTCCGGCGAGGGGTGCACGGAACCGGCCATCCGGCAGCGCGGGCACATCGCGCCGCCACCGGACACGCTGAACGCTCGGTGGGGGCCCGGTTCACCGCAGCGCGCGCATTCGTCGATCGCGGGCGCCCAGCCGGCGAAGGCCATCGCGCGCAGGAGGAAGGCGTCGAGCACCAGTGAGGAGTCACGCTCGCCGTCCGCCAGCGCGCGCAGGGCGCCGACGACGAGCAGGTACAGCCGCAGCGCGGGCTCGCCCTCTTCGACGGTGAGCCGGTCGGCGGTCTCCACGATGGCGCTGGCCGAGGTGTAGCGCGGGTAGTCGGAGACGATCGGCATGGCGAACGCGTCCAGGGTCTGCACCTGGGTCACCACGTCGAGCGTGCGCCCGGTGTGGAACTGCACGTCGACGTGGACGAACGGCTCCAGGCGGGCGCCGAACCGCGAGTTCGTGCGGCGGACACCCTTCGCCGCGGCACGGACCTTGCCGTGCCGCCGCGTCAGGAAGCTGACGATCCGGTCGGCCTCGCCGAGCTTGTGGGTCCGCAGCACCACTCCGGTGTCGCGGTAGAGACGGCTCACCGCCCCATCGTCTCACTGCCGGTCAGCACGAGGTGGGGTAGTCGCAGTAGTCGCAGGTGGGGCCGGCGGTCTTCGACACGGTCATCGCAAGCTCCCCCGGGTAAGCCCGACGCGGCGGCACGGGTGCCGCCGCGTCGGGGAGTCACCGCCGCCCGCTCAGCAGGCGGTGGTGTAGTCGCAGTAGTCGGAGCTGTACGTGCTGTAGGTGCTGTAGCTGTCGTAGGCCGCGGTACCGGCCGCGATCGCCACGATGATGAGGATGATGGACACCACGCAGCCGACGCCACCGAGGATCGTGGAGACCAGGCACAGCGTCTTGGTCGTCCGCGAGGCCTGCTCGGCCATCGGGTAGTTGCCCTGCATCTTGTACTGGCCGACCTCGTTGGACTTCATGATCGCGAAGATCCCGAGGATGACCCCGCCGAGGAAGAGCGAGGCGATGGCCCAGCCCTTGTACTCGGGGATGTCGTGGCCGCCGCCCGCCATCCCGGGCGGGCCGCCGAAACCGCCGCCGGGGGCGCCGTACGCGGGCTGCCCGTAGGGCGCGGGCATCCCGCCGGACGGCGGGCCGTAGCCGCCGGGCTGCTGGCCGTAACCCGGCTGGCCGTAAGGATTGGTCATCGAAGAACTCCCCCAGGGGAACTGGAACGGTGAACGGTGGAAATCAAATCGAGGCCATGGCGGCGATGAAGACGATCAGGCCGATCACGCAGCCGAGCCCGCCGAGGATGGTGGAGATCAGGCAGATCGTCTTGGTGGTCCGAGAAGCCTGTTCCGCCATGGCGTAGTTGCCCTGCATCTTGTACTGGCCGACTTCGTTCGACTTCATGATCGCGAAGATGCCCAGCAGGACGCCGCCGAGGAACAGTGAAGCGATGGCCCAGCCCTTGTAGTCCGGGATGTCCTGCACCGGACCGCCCATGCCGGGACCCCCCATGCCGGGGCCGCCGCCGAAGGGCGAAGGCTGGCCGTAGGGCGGCGAGGGCTGACCGTAGGGAGCGGGCTGGCCGTACGGCGGCGACGGCTGACCGTACGGCGCCGGTGTCGCACCCGACGGGGGGCCGTAGCCCGGTTGCGGCTGGCCGGGCTGCTGGCCGTACGGCTGCTGCTGACCGTAGGGATTGGTCATGGGGCTTCCCCCTCGCTCACTGCATTCGGGTTGAACAGGTCACCGCGGTCGTCACTGCAGAGCAGGCCGGTGCGCGGGAGCGTACTCGCTGCCCGGCACCACCCGGCGCGCAGGCGCCGGAACGCGGTGACGTCGCGATAGGACGCTAGGCGAAGGGCGCCGGTTCCGCCCCGCTTTCAGCTATTTCCCTTCGGCACTGTGACGACGATCGTTTTGACGATCTTGTCGGCGAAGGTCTGGTTGCGCTCGTCCCACAACGGCCAGAGGAAACCGACGTAGCAGGCAGCGGAATCCGCGGCGTGACACAAATCGCGCAGGAAGGCCGATCCCGCCCCGATCGGCGCCCCGCTCTGCTCACCGACGAGCTTGATCCCCAGCACGCGGCGGCCGAAGGACTGGCCGGTCCGGCCGCCCTTGACCCACCGGTTGAGCACCACCCACACCAGGCCGCCGAGCCAGCCCACCCCCATGGTGATCGTGCCCGCGGTGAGCGAGCTGATCATCACCAGCCCACCGGCGAGCACCACGAGGAGAATCGGGGCCAGATCAAGCAAATAACCACCGGCGCGCTGTCCCCAGCTCGCCAATTCCCGCCCACCCGCCGGCGGCCCGAACTGCGCCCCCTGCCCAGGCACGGGGAACGGCCCCGACTGCTGGGACTGCCCGGAAAGCGGCGCCGGGCCGGACACCGGGAACGGCCCGGACTGCGGCCCCTGCGGCGATTGCCCCGGCACCGGGAACGACCCCGACTGCTGTGCCGACCCCGGCTGCGGCGCCGGCACCGCGAAGGGGCCCGACTGCTGCGCCGACCCGGCCTGAGGCAACGGCCCGGACTGCGGCGACAACCCTGGCTGCGCGTACGGTCCAGTCTGGAACCCCTGCCCCACCGGCGATCCCGGGGCCTGCAATGCCTGACCGACCGGCGCCACCGAGCCGGAAAGCGATACCTGCCCGGCTTGCGCCACCGGACCGGACTGCGGCGACCAGCCAGGCTGCGCCATCGGGCCGGAGTGCGATGCGTCGCCCACCTGCGGCACCGATCCGGACTGCGGGCCGGCACCCGGCTGCGGCGACCAACCGGGCTTCGCCATCGGGCCGGAGTGCGGCACCGAACCGGGCTGACCCGGTCCCGCCTGTGGTGCGGGGTGGCTGATGCGCTGCGTCATTCCCGGCTGGTCCCCGAACACGCGCTGCGTTTCCTCGCTCGAGAGCCGCTGGGTCACCCCGGCTTCCTCCACGGCGGGTGGGAAGATGCCCTCCGGGGACACGCGCTGCGTGCGGTCCTCCTCGGCGGGCGGAGCGGGCGGCGCGGGCTGTCCGCCGGCGATCGGCGGCTGCAGGCGGGTGGTCAGCTCGGGCTGGTCCTGCGGAGTGGTCACTGCGTCCCCCTGGGAAGATCACCTGTTTCGGCGACGCAGCCTAACCCGCCTCACACGTAGAGGGAGTCGAAAGGCGCGAACGGCAGGTTGCGCACCACGAACCAGACGGTGAAGGCCACCCCGAACGCCAGCGGTGTCCACCGCCAGTGCAGCCAGCTGTTCACCCACCGCCCCCGCAACCGGCCGACCGCCCACGCGGTGATGCTCCACACCGAAAGCAGCACCACGACCAAGGACAGCGCGTTGTAGTGCAGCGCCCCGAGCAGATCCCCGTGCAGCAGGCTGTACATCATCCGCAGCCCGCCACAGCCGGGGCACGCGATGCCCAGCAGCGAATGCGTCGGGCACACCGGCAGGAAACCGCCGGGCGTGGTCGGATCGCCGAGCAGCACCGCCACACACCCGGCGGCCCCGGCGGCGACCACCGCGGCGGGCGGGCCCAGCGCCCTGGCGCGCTCGCGGAAGGTGCGCGCCGGGACCCCGTTGTAGACCCCGGTGTACTCCCCAGCCGCCCGGCTCATACCGAAGCCGCCACCCCGAAGATGCCGAACCCGAGGATCAGCACGAAGACGAGGATGTAGAGCACGAACAGGATGACCATGGTCAGCGCCGACCAGATGGCCCACTTCTTGGCCTCGTCGGCGGCCTTGTGCGCGGCCTGGAAATGCCCGGAGAACCAGAGCGTGTGCACCTGGTTCGACTTCACGATCGCCACCACGCCCAGCGGCAGGCAGCACATGATCGTGGTCAGGATCGCCCACACCAGGTGGTTCTCCGGTGGCGGACCGTAGTTCGGCGGGCCGTACCCGTAGCCATGGCCGTAGCCCGGCGGTTGCTGAAACGGACCGGTCATCCGCCCCCTCCTCGAATCAGAGAACCAGGATCAGAAACCCAGCCGCCGCAGCTGCTTCGGGTCACGCTGCCATTCCTTCGCCACCTTGATGTGCAGGTCGAGGTAGACCCGGGTGCCGAGCAGCGCCTCGATCTGCCGCCGGGCCGTGGCGCCCACCTGCTTGAGCCGTTCCCCCTTGTGCCCCAGGATTATGCCCTTCTGACTGGGGCGCTCCACGTAGAGGAACGCGTGCACGTCGATCAGATCGTCCCGGCCCTCGCGCGGCAGCATCTCCTCGACCGTCACCGCGATCGAGTGCGGCAGCTCGTCGCGCACGTCTTCGAGCGCGGCTTCGCGGATCAGCTCGGCGACCAGCGTCTGCTCCGGCTCGTCGGTCAGGTCACCGTCCGGGTACAGCTGCGGCCCCTCGGGCAGGCGCTGCACCAGGAGGTCCGCGAGGGTCTGCACCTGGAAGCCGTCGACCGCGGACACCGGGACCAGCTCGGCGAACTCCATCACCTGCTGCAGCGCGAGCAACTGCTCGGCCACGCGTTCCTTCGGCACCAGGTCGGTCTTGGTGACCACGCCGATCACCGGGGTACGGCGGGCGATCTTGGCCAGCTCGGCGGCGATGAACCGGTCGCCGGGGCCCACCTTCTCGTCGGCGGGCACGCACAAGCCCACCACGTCCACCTCGGCCCAGGTCGAGTGCACGATGTCGTTGAGCCGCTCGCCGAGCAGCGTGCGCGGCTTGTGCAGGCCCGGCGTGTCTACGATGACCAGCTGCGCGTCCTCACGGTGCACCACACCCCGGATCGCGTGCCGGGTGGTCTGCGGCTTGCTCGAGGTGATCGCGATCTTGGTGCCGACCAGCGCGTTGGTCAGCGTGGACTTGCCCGCGTTCGGACGGCCGACGAAGCAGGCGAAACCGGAGCGGTGGGTGGTGGTGCTCATCCGCCCATCCTCCCTGACGCCTCACGCCGTCGATTCGGTGATCCCCCCGAGCAGCTCGTCGAGCTCGGCGGCGCCGGCGCGGTCGCCCAGTTCGAGGTGCAGCGCCCTGGCTTCGGTCCAGGCTTCGACGGCCTCGGCCACCTGTCCGGTTCCGTGCCGGGCCCTACCGAGTTTCGCCAGCGCGCCGGGCAGCCGCGCGACCAGCCTGCGCTCGCGGTATTCGGCCACGTACCCGGTCAGCTCGGCCGCCGCGAGGTCGTAGCGGCCCTGCTCGAGGTGGACCTCGGCGAGCAGTTCCATCGGCAGGAAGCTGCTCGAGTGGTGCCGGTAGTTCGCCGCCGCTTCGACCGCCTGCTCCAGCGTGTCCTCGGCCGAGCGCAGGTCACCGGTGCGCAGGTGCAGGTCGCCGAGGTGGGTCAGGGTGAGCGTGTGGAAACCGGCGTGGTCGAGCCGCCGGAACCCGGCCGCGGCGGTCCGGTAGGCGTCCACCGCCTCGTCCCACTGGCCCCGGTCCTGACGGAGGTTGCCCAGCCGCATCCACGCCTCGGCCTCCGCCCTGGCGAACCCGATGGCGCCCGCCAGCCGCCGGACCTCCAGCACGCACCGCAGCGCCTGATCGGCCTCGCCGCGGACCCGGTGGATGATCGACTCGTTGATCAGCGACATGATCGTCGTGCGGTGCTTGCCCTGCTCCCCGCTGAGCCGCCGGCTCTCGGCGTAGGCGGACATCGACTCGTCGTAGGCGCCTTCGAGCCGCAGGCCCAGCCCCAGCAGTGACAACGCCTGCGAGCGCCCGGTGTCGTGGCCGAGTTCGGCGAAGAGCCGCTCGGCCCTGCGGGCGTAGCGCAGGCAGTCCGCGCTGCCGCGGCCCCAGGCGCGATCGGCCAGCCCGCGCAGCAGCACCGCCGCGCCGAGCCGGTCGCCCTCGGCTTCGCAGCGTTCCAGCGCGGCGAGGTGCGTGCGTTCCCAGTCCTGCCCGAGCACGCGGTATTCGAAGTAGCCGACCAGCGCTTCGGCGATCTGCCAGCCGATCGGCCCGCGCGCGCCACCGGCGACGATCGCCTGGAGGTTGCGGGCCTCCACGTCGAACCAGCCCGCCGCGTTGCCGCCGAGGATCTCCGGTTCCTCGGCGGCCAGCCGTTCCCGGTCCGGGCAGTTCGAAATCCGTTCCAGCGTGCGGTTGTCGAGCAGGTCGTCGGCGGCTTCGGCGAGCGCCAGCCACGCGGTGCGCGCCCGGCACAGCGCCGCCGCGGTCTCCTCCGGCGGCTCGCTCTCCTCGGCGCGTTCCCTGGCGAAGAGCCGGGTCAGGTCGTGCAGCCGGTACCGCGTCTGCCCGCAGACGTCGATGCCGACGACCTCCACCAGGTGCACGTCGACCAGCGCGTCCAGCGTGCCCTCCGCCTCGGCGGCGGAGACATCGAGCACCGCGGCGCAGACCCAGGACGCGAAGTCGGTGACGTCGAGAAGGCCGAGCAGCCGCAGCGCGCGCTGCTCGCCCGGCCGCAGCCCGGTGTAGCTGAGCGCCAGGCTCGCCCGGACCGCGAGATCGCCCGCCACCAGTTCGTCGAGCCTGCCGCACTCGTCGGCGAGCCGGGCCGCGAGCTGCCCGATGCCCAGCCGCGACCGGGCGACCAGCTTCGCCCCGGCCACCCGGACCGCCAGCGGCAGGTAACCGCAGAGCCGGGTGATTTCCGCGACCGCGCCGGGTTCGGCGTCGATCCGGTCCTGGCCGACCACCCCGGCGAGGAAGGCCCAAGCCTGCTCCGGGGTGAACACTTCGACGTCGAGTGAGCGCCCGCCCTCCAGGCCGCTGAGCCGCGCGCGGCTGGTGACCACCACCGCGCAGCCCGCCGAACCGGGCAGCAGCGGGCGGACCTGCTCCTCGTCTGCCGCGTTGTCCAGCAGTACCAGCACTTTCCGGCCGGCGAGCTTGCTGCGGAACAACGCCGACCGGTCGGCCAGGTCGTCCGGGATGGCTCCGCCGTCCACCCCGAGCGAGAGCAGGAAGTTGGCCAGCACCCGGGCGGGGTCCCGCACCTCGTCCTGGGCGCCGCACAGGTCGACGTACAGCTGGCCGTCCGGGAAGTGTTCGGTGACCAGGTGCGCGGCCCGCACGGCGAGCGTGGTCTTGCCGACCCCGCCCTGCCCGGCCAGCGTCACCACCGGCACGGCCTCCCCCGGCGCGGTCAGCGTCCGGACCAGTTCGTCGAGTTCGGCGGTGCGGCCGGTGAAGTCACCCACCGTCGGCGGCAGTTGCGCCGGGCCGTCGAACGCCTCGCGGCGTGGCGTCCGGTGCTGCCGCACGGGCTGGTACCGCAGCGAATCCCCCCGCAGCACGGCCTGTTCGAGCGCCTTCAGCTCGGCGGTCGGCTCCAGGCCGAGTTCACGGCTGAGCCGCCGGTGCAGCCTGCGGTAGGCGGCGAGCGCGTCGCGGGTGCGGCCGGTCCGGTGCAGCGCGATCATCAGCTGCGCCCAGAGTCGCTGCTCGAACGGGTGCTCGTGGGTGAGCGCGAGCAGCGCGGGCACCAGTTCGGCCGCGCGGTCCAGCCGGAGCACCGCGTCGTGGTAGTCGAGCAGCGCGCCGATCCGCTCGTGCTCGAGCGCGGGCGCGATCCGCTCGGAGATCAGCTCGGATTCGACCCCGGCCATCGGCGCCCCGCGCCACAGGTACAGCGCGCGCTGGAACAGTTCGGCCGCCGTCGCGTCGTCGTGCCAGGCCAGTTCCCGCGCCTTGGCCACCCACGCGCGGAAGCGGTGCAGATCGACCCGGGACGGCGGGACGTCGATGAGGTACCCGTTGGCCCTGGCCAGGATCTGCACCGGGTGCCCGGCGAAGGAGCGCCGCAGCCGCGAGACCACCACCTGCACGGCGTTGCGCACGGTGTCCGGCCAGTCCTCGCCCCAGAGCGCGTCGGCGATCCGCTCCAGCGGCACCACCTGCCCCGGTTCGAGCAGGAGCATGGCCAGCAGGCAGCGCTGCCTGCCCGCGCTGATCGTGCCGCTGGGCACACCGGTGATCTCGAGTGGTCCCAAGATCCCGAAATCCACACGTTCTCCCGCGACGTCGGCGAGTGGTCAGGTCACCGCCTAGCGCAGCACTTCCAGCACCGTTCCGGAAGGGTCCGCACGAAAAATGGGGACATTCGCGGAGACGTCGCGGACGGCGTGCACCGACTGCTCCCGGAAGCCCGGCTCCGGGGAGACCACAGCGGCCGCCTCCAGGCCCTCGGCGCCGCTCGACACCGCGGCGGCGACCGCCGCCTGCAACGCGGTGAGCTGGAAGGAAGGCAGGTCGATGGTGGTGGCCGAGTAGGTGCGGCCGTCGGTGTCCCGGACCGCGGCCCCCTCGTTCGCGCCGTTCCGCGCCCTGGCCGAGCGGGCGAGGAGGACGATCTTCTCGTCCTCGGCCCCGAGCTCGTGGTCAGGCATGCTCCACGCTCCGATCCCGTTCGTCCTGTTCGTCTCGTTCCTCGCGCGGCACGCGCACGCGCCGCCCGGCGATCCGGTCGTCGCTGGCGCGCACCACCACCGTGGTGATCCGCATCCGGCCGCGCCGGTCCTTGCCGCCCTCGGCGTGCAGCCGCAGCCCGGCGACCTCGGCTTCCGCGCCGGGCAGCGGCACCCGGCCGAGGCGCTGCGCGAGCAGCCCGCCGACGGTCTCCACGTCGTGGTCGTCCAGTTCGATGCCGAACAGCTCACCGAGGTCGTCCACGCCCAGGCGCGCCGACACGCGCACCGAGGACTCGTCCAGCGCCTCGATCGGCGGGCGCTCGTCGGCGTCGGACTCGTCGGTGATCTCGCCGACGATCTCCTCGAGGATGTCCTCGATGGTGAGCAGACCGGCGGTGCCGCCGTACTCGTCGATGGCGATGGCCAGGTGGTGGCGCGAGACCTGCATCTCCTTGAGCAGCTCGTCGAGCCGCTTCGAGTCCGGCACGAAACTGGCCTGGTTCATCAGCTCGCGCACCTCGCGCGCGGCGCCGCCGTCGGCCATCGAGGCACGGACCAGGTCCTTGATGTTGACCACGCCGGCGATGTCGTCGACCGACTCGTCGATCACCGGCAGGCGGGTGAACCCGGTCCGCAGCGAGAGCGCCAGCGCCTGGCGCACGCTCTTGCCCTGCTCGATCCAGACGATCTCGGTGCGCGGCACCATCACCTCGCGGGCCACGGTGTCACCCAGCTCGAACACCGAGTGGATCATCTCGCGCTCGGAGTCCTCCACCACGCCGCGTTCCTGGGCGAGGTCGACCAGCTCACGCAGCTCGACCTCGGAGGTGAACGGGCCCTCGCGGAAGCCCTTGCCCGGGGTGATCGCGTTGCCCAGCAGGATCAGCAGCTTGCTCAGCGGGCCGAGCACGGTGCCGAGCGCGCGGACCAGCCCGGCGACCACCAGGCCGACGCGGTACGGGTGCTGGCGCCCGATCGTGCGCGGGCCGACCCCGATCAGCACGTAGCTGACCAGGATCATCACCACGCCCGCCACCACCACGGCCAGCGAAACCGGTTCGATCCAGCGCAGGAACACCACGGTGACCAGCACCGTCGAGGTCAGCTCGCAGCCCAGCCGCAGCAGGAGCAGCAGGTTGATGTGGCGGCGGCGCTCGGCGATCACCGCGACCAGCTGACGGGCGCCGGCCCGGCCCAGCCGCACCATGCCCTCGGCCCTGGCCTGCGAGACCGTGCTCACCGCGGCGTCCGCCGCGGCGAACACCCCGCCGAGCAGGACCAAGGCCACGGCGATGATCAGCAGGGAGGTCGAGCTGGTCATCGGCTCAGCCGGTTTCGCCGGGCTCGGCCACGTGGTCCAGCCCGGCGGTGCCGAGCAGCCGGTCGTCGGCGTTGCGCTGCGCGTCCTGCCTGCGGGCCGCCGCGGAAGCCGCGCGGAACTCGTTCAGGATGCGCTTCTGCAGCCCGAACATCTCCTTCTCCTCGGCCGGTTCCGCGTGGTCGTAGCCG
>NZ_CP091383.1:0-84314 GCF_021725495.1 Saccharothrix sp. AJ9571
GGCGATCCGGCTGGCCGCGTCGCGGCTGAGTCCGAGGGCGGCGCGCAGCAGCGCGGTGTAGGTGCTGCCCGGTCCGCCGCCGCCGTAGCCGAAGCCGAAGCCTTCGCGCCCGTTGCGGGGGCACAGGGGAACGGGGTCGGTGCGCAGGTGCCCGTCGCCGGTGGGGGTGAGCGCGAGCAGGGTGGTGACCGGGGGGGTGTCGTCGCCGGCGAGGATGGTCTCGTCGGTCCAGGTAGCGACGACGTCGAGGTCGGTGGGCCATTCGGCGCGGAACCAGATGCTGCCGTTGTCCAGGCGCAGGACCAGGACGTAGCGGCCCTCGGGGTCGCGGTAGGCCTCGTAGGGCATGTGCTCGTAGCCGTTGTCGAGCAGGCGCTGCACCCGACGCAGCCGCCGGGCGTCGTCGAGGTCGGTCGGGACCAGGTTGCGGCGCCAGGAGTCGACGACCGGTCCTTCCCACGGGGCGCAGTAGATCGCCAGGTCCTGCTCGGCGAGCGCGGTGTAGGGGCCGTTCGGGTCGTTCTCGATGTCGCGTAGCTGCTGGGCGAGCGCGTCGATGGCGGCGGTGTAGACGTCGCCGATCGGGTCGTCGATGTCGAGGTCGCGCTCGAGGGCGCGCAGTTCGGTCAGTTCGCCGGCGGCCAGGGCGAGGTTTTCCACCGGGGTGGCCGTGGTGATCAGCTGCTCGAGCTCGACCGGTGGTGCGGGGCGGGCGGGGCGGGCGACCAGGTACCAGCCGGGGCCGGTGTCGGGGGTGCGCTCGTGGGAGGTGCGCACGGCGGCCAGGCCGGTGGCGGCGTCGGCGGCCAGCGCGGCGAACGCGGCGGGGAAGCGCTCGGCGAGCTTGTCCGCGGCCGCGCGTTCGAGCCGGTCCTGGGTGGCCGGCCATTCGGTGACGGTGTCGGGCACGGTGAAGGTGGCGGTGTAGGCGAGGCTGCGCTGGGCGTTTTCGGCGGTGGTGGTGCCGGCGATCCAGAACGGGACCGGGCGGCCGATCGCGGCGGCGATGTCGGCCAGCGGCAGGTGGGTCTGCCACTGCGCGCTCGCCCGCGCCGGGGTGGCGGCGGCGCGGGTGCCGCGGCGCAGCCAGCGCAGCACCCCGCCGGGCACCTCCTCCTCGTCGTCGGGGGTGTCGGTGGTGAGCTTGTAGATGTAGGCGATCGGGTCGAACTCGGTGTAGTAGGCCAGCCCGTCCTCCATCGGCATCACCACCACGGCGTCGGCCCACCAGCGCGGCTCGATGAGCTCGGCGGCGGCCACGGCCATCCAGTCTTTGTGGTCACTACCGGTGTTCCCGAGCGGCTGCAGGTAGATGACGTGACCGCGGTCGGTATCCCAGACGATCGCGAACATGGTGCGTTCGGCGCCCCGCGGGTGGACGGTGACCACCCGGCGCAAGATCTCGATGGCGGGCTCGGTCGCCTTCGGGGCGCGGAAGAGCCACAGCGAGTCCTCGGCGACGGTGCGGCCGGTGCGCGAGCACCAGGTATCGATACTCGCGGCGAACCACAGCGGCTTGCCGTCGGCGTCGGTGCGGTCGGGGCGGGGGAGTTTGCCGTCGGCGAAGGCGGCGCGGGCGCGGCCTTCGGAGATGCCGGCGCGGCGGGCGAACTGGGCGAGGGTGTGCGGGTGGGTTCCGTGTGGGTAGCCCAAGGCGAGCGTTTCCTTCCGGAGGGCGAGCGCTTTCGCTCGCGTCACCGAACACAGTAGCACGGGTTCGCTCGTTTAGCCGAGCGCTTCCGCTCGGCTGGACTGCTACGCTGGCATTTGTATCGATATCCTGTGATATAGATACAAATCTGCCGGACAGTCCGGCGAGCACGAGGAGTCACCTTGCTTTGTCTCCGCGTAGCTGGTCCGTGAGCGAGAGGAGTCGCGATGACGTCCTGGACGCATGTGCTGGCCGCCGCCGAGCTGACCCGCCGCTGGGACGCCCTGCACGCCCAGCGCCCCACCCGTCCGGACCGACCATGACCGGCACCGAGCCAGGCGAGGCGCTGGAGCGCGCGGGCGCCGGACCGGAATGGGCCCGGCCGATCATCGACGCCGCGGCACTGTGGCTGCACACCGCCTACACCCCGGCCACCACCAAAACCACCCACGCCAACAGTCTCGGCATCCCACGCGCCGACCAGCGGCTCTGGCGCGGCGCATCCACCGCGCACCACAACGTGCGCAACCTCCCGTCTCCCACCGCGTTCTTCCCCTGGTGCGCCGCAGCCGGGATCAACCCGCTCACCGCCATGACCCGCGACGGGCTACGCGCCTGGATCACCACCCAGACCACCGCCGGCGTCGCCAAGTCCACCCAGAAAGCCCGCCTCGGCGCGGTATCCGCCTGGTACCGGGAAATGCGCGCCCGCAGGCTCACCGACTTCGAAGTACCCGCCGCGCTACCGCAGACCGAACGCCGCAACCTCGGTGTGCTCAAACCCGCCCCGAAGAACCCGACCGTGCCACTCACCCTCGCCCAGGTCCGCGCCCTGCGCACCGCGGCCACGCTCTACCCGCGCCGCGGCAGCACCCCCGCCCGCTACCGCGTCATCGTCACGGTGCTGACCACCACCGGCATCCGCGCCGAAGAACTCTGCACCCTCGACCGCGGCAGCATCCACCGCGCCGGCCCCGACGGCCAGCCCGCCGCCTGGATCATCGGCAAAGGCGGCGAAGGCCGCTGGATCCGGCTCACCGGAATCGCCATCGATGCCGTCGACGACTACCTCGCCGCCCGCGACGCCGAGGACAACACCGGGGTGCTGGCTGTGGCCGGGCAGGTCTCAGCCACACCCGCCGAGCAGCCGCTGCTGGTCACCAGCCGCGGCCGCCGCCTGCAACCTCAGGAAGTCACCCGCGCCTTGCGCACCCTGGCCCGCTGGCTCGTCCGCCACGCCACCGGCTCCGGCAACAGCACGCTCCGCGCGCACGCCGCCGCGCTGCGGCCGGTCGCCGACACCCTGCACCCGCACTCGATCCGGCACTTCTACGCCATCACCGCCGAAGCCCACGGCATCAACGTCAGCAACATCTCCGCCGACCTCGGCCACGCCAGCATCGCCACCACCGAGATCTACCTCGAACAAGGCCGCCGCCTCGCCGGCACCGCCGCACCCATCCTCGCCGACCTCATCACCGCCGGCGAAGACGCTGCTCTCCGGCCGCGCGACAGCGCTGGTTAGAAGCACACGCAGGGTGGGTTTGTAAGCTGGCTAAAAGGCCAGGGATGACTAGCTCAAACGAGGACAATTCCGAGACGAGCCCGGGCCTTCCTTGCCGTTGAATGGAAACGTCCATGCATGTACCTGAACATCAGGACAGTTCCACTGAATGAAACTCTGTCAACAATGCACATGATGATCACTCTTTTGGACGCTATTCGACGGGAAGGCCGGGCAGATAGGTTTAGACCAGCAAGGGGCGCCAAAGGCTCTCTTTCGCGCAGATTAGTCGTGAGCTCCGCCAATTTCCGGGCTCGCCATATTCGACCCTTGTTTCATTATAATGATGCCCATTTATCGAACGGATACTTGTGAAGAGACTCAGAGCTGTCACCCTGTTGACCTTGGCTCTCCTGGTCACTCCCGGTGCCGCTGTCGCTGCCGAATCGACAGTGGACCAGCAGGCGGACGTGCGTGCCGTGAGCGATTTCGTTCAGCGAGTACACGATCGCTGGGGCCTGACGATCGATCCCCTCGACTACCAGGTCACCCACGTCGAGGATGGCACTGTAATCCATCGCAAGGACGAGGCGGTTCCCGGCGTCTCCGTGACAGCCACAGACCGAGGTGTTCAGGTGGAAGGCAGGAGCATGGTTACCGCTCCCAGTCGGGAGGAAATGAAAGCTCAGGAGGACGCCGGGCTGATAACCATTCAGCAGGAAACCAAGTGGTACCAACCGAAATGTTATGAGCGTCATCACGACGGCGAAAATGTCGGCTGGCTGGACGCTTGTGGCGCCTTTGGAGACATGAACTACGCTGGCCAAACCAGGGATAACATGGCGTACAAGATGTATGCCAGTTGTGGCGCCATGAAAAATGGACACCCCTTCAAAGAGCTTGACGAATGCTACGTTGGAATCGATAGCTATGGTCCCGAGGCTTGGAACTCTTACTCGCCCTCGTCCACTCAATATCTCCAACCGTGTGGCGACATCCCCCTGAGTGTGACCATCGGTCCGGTCACCGCTGGTCACGTCGTCAAGACGTGCGGCAAGCTGGTTCCGGAGCCCGAAGCCGAGCCGGGGGACATGCGCGCCACGTGGGTCGGTGACGCCTACTGGGCCGAAGACGTCCGGGAGACCGGCCTGCTGGCCAGTGTCGGCATACCGCCCCACTTAACCTGGTCGCTCATCTCAAATTGGGGCTTCGTTTACTCGGAGTGCCAGCTGCCACCTGTTATCATCGATACCTGCGGGTAATACGCTGGAATTCCGAGGCTCAGCGCGAACGGTGGGGGAGATGTGCCTGAATCGGTCTCGAGAAATCACCGTCCCCTGATAGTCGCGTCATTGCTGCTGGTACTGGTCGTAGCGACCGCCGTTCTGCTGGAGACGAGAACCCCGGAACCGCCCCAGAAGGTGTCACAAGCCGAGGCAGAGCACCTGCTCTCCGAAGCCGTGAGACTGGCACAGGCCGGCGACTTCGCCGGCTTGTGCCGCACCATCTCCGCCACCCGCGCTGCGTGTAGCGATACGCTGACCGATGCGGGGATGCCCGGAACCGGCGTACCCCAGATTTTGTCCGTGAGGGCACACGACAACTCCGCCACACCCACGCTCGTACTGCAGGTCACCGGGCAGCGGGCCACCGGGCAGCCCTACATCAGCGACTTCGCAGTGATCCGCGACGCGAACCATCCCGATCGCGTCACCAGCTTGACCCCGGTGTACTGGTCAGGTGCCGACTTCGCGACGGCATCACCGTGCGAGGCAGGAAAGAACGACACCTGCGCCAGTTCAGTGGACACCGCCCCGCCAATGCCGTGATTCGCCCCCAGGACACGGACAGGTTTCGACCAAACCAGCCAGCGCCTGCAACGTATCGGATCGTTGTCGACCATCAGGAACGCGTGCTGGTCATCCGCCGCCGAGACAACGGCCACTGGCAGATGCCCGGCGGAATTCTCGAGATGAACGAACAGATCGAGGACAGCCTCCGCCGCGAGATAGCGGAAGAGACTGGCATCAGCGTCGAGGTCGACCGCCTCACCGGCGTGTACAAGAACCTACCGCTCGGCGTCGTCGCACTGGTCTTCCGCTGCCGCCCCCGGGCCCGAGACCGCACATCCCACGCCCGAGGCCAGCGAAGTCGGCTGGATGACGCGCGACGAGGTCCGCCAGGCCATGGACCCCGCCTTCGCCATCCGCGTCCTCGACGCCTTTGAACCCACTCCGCACGTGCGAGCACACGACGGAGTGCACCTCGTTCCGCAATGACGAGTGGTGACATTGCCGCCGGCGCCTCGCACTTCGGGCACGCGTGCCGCTCGACCGCGCCGCCGGCGTCCTGGATCGCCATCTCACCCGGAGGCCTCTCACAACTGCCTCGCAGAGCCTCAGAGTTTTGAGAGGTGTTGTGCGAAACCTGACCTGGGGTCTTCGGGCCGTCGCGGCCGGCTCGCAGAACTCGCACAACTGACCATTTATGCGAACCGGTATCTCCGCGGCGCGCGTAGCGCAGCAGGGCGGCCAGGCCCTCGCGCTCGACGGTGACGCCGGTCTTTCTTGTCCACATGGATCCGCTCGGCGGGGATGTCTTCGGCGGCGAGCTTGCAGGAGCTGCGCGAGCGGGGTGTCGTGCGCACCCGCGCCCCCTTGGGTGACTACGCTGAGTACCTCGCCATGCGGGTCTACGGCGGGGAGCTGGCGGCGAACTCGGGCAAGTCCTACGACCTGCTCGCCGCCGACGGTCGCCGGGTGCAGGTCAAGGCCAGGACCGTCGGCGCCGCCACACGGGCGGGCGCGGTGTTCTCGGCGTTCCGCTCCTTCGACTCGACATCGCGGTGCTGCTCAGCTTCGACAGCACCACCTACACGCTGCTCGAGGCGCGTGAAGTACCGGCCGCCGAACTCGAAACGGCCGGCCGGTACTCCGCGCACATCAACGGGCGCCTGATCAGGATCAGCACCGGTCTCGGGCTTGGTGTGGACGTCGCGGCACGGTTCCGCGCCGTCGCGTCGCGGTAGGCGGCCGGGGCGCCGGGGCGCCGGGGCACTGAATGTGGTCATCGTTGCAGGGTGCTGTGAGTGAAGGCGTCCAGCTGTGCCGGTGGTGGGGCGTTGTCGGGGTCTGGGGATGTCCGGCGGCGAGGACGTAGAGCGGGGTATGCCCGATGTTGTCCAGGCCGCAGCGCTCGGCGAGCGGGGTGTCGTGGAACGCGCCGGTCTGGGCGGGCCGAGACCCAGCGCGGGAATTCGGGCGGATACGGCTGGGTAGGCTCCTGACCAGGGGATCCTCGGGTTCTGGTGGGTGGTTGCCAGGTGGTCGCACCGGTGTTCACGGGATGAGAAGCTGGAGGGGCTGCGGCGGTTCCCAGAGATCGACCGAGAGGCGTTGTTCCGGTTCTTCACTTTGGCTCCGGCGGATGTCGCGTTCGTCGACCCGGGCAGGGGCCGGAGGGTAGGCCGGTAGGGTCCGTTGCCCATGGGTGTGTTGCGGGTGACCGGCTGGGTGCTGCTTGGTCTGGCGTCAGTGGCTTTGATGGCGGTGGTCGCGGTGTCGTTCGGCCCGCTGCCCGTGTGGCTGCTGAGCTTCTCGTCGTCGTCAGCGCGGCTTTCCCCGAACGAGCACATGCTGGCCGAGGCCGCGCTCCGCACCGCACTGCTCCAAGCGGTCGGTGGGATTCTGCTGGTGTTCGGCGCTGTTACGGCGTGGCGGCAGATGCTCGTTGCGCGGGGACAGCAGCGTGTCGGGCGGCGGGTCGCTGTGACGGAAGCGTTCGCAAAGGCCGTCGAGCAGTTGGCCAAGGAGGAGGCGCTCGCGATGCGTTTGGGCGGCGTCTACGCCATGGACCGCATCGCCGACGACGACCCGGCGGAGCGCCCGAGGATCGCGGAGATCCTGTCGGCTTTCGTGCGCGACGGTGCACCGGACGCGGGTGAACTGCCGCGCGACGTGCTGGCCGGGCTGCGGGTGCTGGCGCGGCGGGAGTGGACGGTCGGCGTTGACCTGGCCGGGACGCGACTGTCGGGCGCGAGGCTGCCGGGGGCACGGTTGGGCGATGCTGTGCTGAGCGGCGCGGACCTGTCCGACGCCAACCTGCGCGGAGCCGTGCTGAGGGGCGCGGATCTCAGCAAGACTGACCTGCGACGGGCCGACGTGTCGGGCGCTGACCTGCGCGCGGCGAACCTGGCGGACACGCTCCTGTCGGCGGCGACGGCGGACGCGAAGACCCGGTGGCCGGCCGGGTTCGTCCCTGCGGAGCAAGGGGTCCGCTCAGGGTGAGTCGCGCATCCGGTCGGTGAGTTCGGCGAGTTTGACCACGTCATGGGCGCGGGCGATTTCGTCGGCCAACACGACATCGCTCTCCTCGTGCCCCAGCACCCGGGCGTCGTACGACAGGACCACCAGATACGCGATTTCCATGTCCTCGTCCTCTAGAGGCGAGCGGTGCTCCAGGTCCGATGCGGCTTTGGCGAACAGTGTGCGCGCGTCTGCCCACTTGCCCACCAGAGCTGCGGCGACCCCGGCGTTGTACTGGCTCAGCGCACGCTCTTCAGCGGTCTTTCCCAGCTCCGCCGCGCGGAGTGCCCAGGCACGTGCCTCGGTGTGGTTGCCCGCCACGAGCTTCAGGTACGCCAGGTTGTTTGCGGACTGCCACTGGGGGGCCAGTCGGAAACCGGCATCCAGGTGGGTGAAAGTCCCTTCGGTGTCCCCGGCCTTATACCTGTCCAGTGCCACCGAGGCGTGGAGGTGAGCCATGTGGTCCCGCGCGGAGGAGTCGGTGAAGCGGTCGACCAGCCAGTCCACGATCTCGGTCATCGGTCTGAGCTGGATCGTGGTGCGGTGGGCGCGTAGCGTTCCGCCGAGTTCGGTGATCCGCTGTCGGGCAGCCAGGAAGACAGGCTGGTCGCCCAAGTCGAAGTCATCGGAGGCAGCGCGGCAGATCCACCGGGTGGCCGTCGTCTCGCCGTAGGAGCAGGTGACGGTGGTCAGGTGCAGCGCCTGGGGCACGCCGGATTCGAGCATGGCCTCGTGAAGATACTGGACCGTGTAGCTGATTTTCCGCTCGCGGGGTAGTTCGGACAGGTCGAGCGTCCCCTGTTCGAGCGCGTCCTGCGCCATGAACGCGCAGCAGGACCGCAGCACCCAGCGCGGGCCACCGAGCTTGCCATGGGCCAGGAGATCGTTGAGCTCGTCGGTGAGCAGGTGGACAAACTTGATCCGGCGGATCAGGATAGGCGCCCGCTTGCCCAGTCGCCGCACTGCCGACAACCGGGCGTAGATGTGCTCGGCCGCGTCGCCGATCAACCGGATCCTATTGTTGACGAGTTCGACTAGGCCGTCGCTGATGAACTTGTCGAGGTAGCGGTTCAGGACATCGACGTCCAGGTCGATCAGACCGGACACCTGACAGGCGAACCGAACCTCGTCCACCGTGGCGCGCTCCAGGGAGGAGCACCAGGTGTTGAGCGCCAGCAACTCGTCGTCCGGCATCTGGCGCACCGCGTTCACTAACGGGCGCTCGGCCTGTCTGCCGACGACATCGAGCGTCGACTGCACGTCGTCGATGGCCTCGGCGGTCAGATCCATCCGATCGGTAGCACCGGTCTGCCAGCGGGTGAACATGACGTGGCAGAACAACTGGATCTCGTACGGATTGCCGTCGGTGAGTGGCATCAGGTCATCTGCCACGTTGTTGACGGGGAACCTGAAGCAGCGCACGGTGGCAAGTCCCGCGGCTTGGAGCGGCAGCGTCATGCACTCTGCTACCTCGGAAGTCTCCGTGAATCGCTCGACCTTGACGAACTCGAACTGCCGCAACAGGAAGTCGAACACCTCGTTGATCTGCTCGACCAGTTCGGTCGTGCCCGCCAGCACCAGCACGTACCCCGTCAACCGCATCCCGAGCGCCCGCAGCAGAGACAGCGCGTCCGGCCGGTTAGCGATCAGCTGTGCCTCGTCCACTAGCAGCACGATGGGTTTGCCGATCAGGTTCCCTAGGTAACTGAGGTCGTTGCGCAGTGCCATCTCTGACAGATGCCCTCCGCCGACCGCGTGGGCCAGGCTTTCCGGGAACTCCAGTGGGAAGTCGTCGTCTGCCTGCCCGCTCTCGAAGATCCGGCGCACTATGCGCGGCGTGATCTTCCTGCCGTCCGGGCCCGCCAGGTCAGACACCGCAGCGACCGCACCGATCAGCTCTTCGTACACCGTGGCAAAGAACCGCGTCGGGTCGGCATCGGCGGGCACCAGGTTGACTCGCACGGCTAGGTATCCCCGGTCGACGGCTAGCTTCTCGGTCATGTTCAGCAGGCTCGTTTTCCCCGCTGCCCGCCTGCCGTACAGCGCCAGATAGCCGAGAGGCCTGTCCACGCCCGCATGCTCCAGCAAGTAGTCGATCTTGGCCAGTTCCACGCCGCGCCCGGCGAAGTACTTGTCCGCGCGCACCGGGTTGGCGTAGTCGTACGGATTACGGAGTCCCGTGATGTCGGCCATGCCTAGTCTGCTCCCAACCAAACTCCTGGCCTCGTCGCGCTCCAGGCCGCGCCCACCGCCGCAGCCGGAACTGGCCGCGATTTCGCACTGCAGCACCGACCGCGCCGGAACCATCCTTCCCCCGCCCGAGCCGCGGATCCTACTGCCCTGGCCCGCCGCGTCATGCTCTGCAGGGCCTGCTCCACGGGCACGAGAACCGGATGCGTCACGCTGTCGAGCTCCGCCCGCCACGCCTGCCCCAGCACCTTCAGTATGTCCTCGCCCATCCCGGTCCTCACGATCTCGCCCTTGTGCGCGGAAGTCGTGGCCACCCCGGCACGCGTTACGGCGAGCGGGCAGATCCGGCTGCTCGGCGGCGCCATACTCCGAGCGTGGCTCCACGCGGCGCGCACGCTCGTCCGCGCTGCGAGCACCCTGGCCCTGGGGTCGGTCCTGGTGGTGGAGCTGGGTGCCACTCGCGGAGGTTGCCGCAGGCGAACTCGCGCGCAAGCGCGGGCTTGCACCGCGCGCTCACCGCGGACCGGCCAGGCTCAGCACTCCGGTGACCGTAGCCATTCGGCGGTCCAGTGCCAGCCGCTCGGGCATGCAGGTGGTGGGCGGAACACCTGTTTGGTCCAACGGCAAGCTGCAGGCAGTTACGGCGTTCGGCGGTAACGGGATCGTTAACCGAACTCGGTTGACCGTTGCCGATTAATCCGGAAAAGTCACGGGGCGTCGATTTTTGGTTACGGAAAGCCGACTTCGGGGGAGGGTTCGGCACAGTGGCGCAGCCGACAGCGGGCTGGTACGAGTGTCCTTCTGGCCTTGGGCAGCAGCGGTTCTTCGATGGCACGTGCTGGACGCCCACGGTGCGTCAGCCTGCTCCGGATACCGGTGTGGGCGAGCCGTGGCGGGCCAACTTCTCCGGTCCGTCCCGCCCGGTGACCGCGCCGGCCGACGTGGTGGGCGTGATTCCGTCCCCAGCGGGGTTCCGGCCGCCATTTCTCCCAGCGAAGCCGGTCATCCCGGGCTTGCCGGTACCTGCTGGGGAATCGGCGCCGGGGATCCCGGGGGCGTTCACCGTGCCGGTGGTCCAGATCGCCGGGGCGAAGCCGGTGCGCGGGGCCCGCCCGCACCCGGCATGGGCTGCGGTGGCCAGGGTCGCGCTGCTGCCGGTGTTCGGCGTGATCTCGCTGATCACCTTCGATTTCGCTCAGGGGCTGCTCGGGATGGTCGGCGTGCGCCCGGCGACCTGGGTGCTGCTGGTGTTCTGGTGGGCGCCGTTCCCGGTGATGCTGATCCCCGCGGTGCAGCGCAACATCGCCGCTTCTCGTTTCGGTGGGCGACAGGCCACCACTGCTGAGCGCGACCGGCTGGTCGAGCCGTGGCGGCGGGTGCGTGACCGCGCCGGCCTGCCGCAAGGCCGCTACCGGGTCTTCGTGGTCAACGAGGCGGGGGTCAGCGCGCACGCCAGCGCTGGACGGGGCATCACTGTGACCGTGGACGCGATCGCCCAGGCCGGGCCGTTGGAACTGGAGGCGCTGTTCGCGCACGAGCTCGGGCACCACCTGCGCTGGCACCTGGTGCCGGCCCTCGTGGTGTGGTGGATGCAGTTGCCTGTGGCCCTGGCCTGGTCGCTGGTGCGCTGGTCGTGGAAGCTGCTGCGGGCGATGGGCAAGTTCGTCACGTTCCGCGCGGGACTGCTGCTGCAGGTGCTGGCGATCATGCTCATGGTCCTGATCGCGTTCGTGATGGCGGTGCTGGCCGTGCCCGCGCTGGTCGGCAAGCTGTGCGAGTCGCTGGCCGAGCTGGCCGCCGGGACCGCCGAGCACGAAGCCGACCGGGTGGCTTGCGAGCTGGGCACCGCCGAGGCGCTGCTGCGCATGCTGGAGTTGGCGGTGACCGCCGGCGCGCAGCGCACGCTACTGGAGAAGCTGCTGCAGATGCCGCCGTTGGCTCAGCGTCGGGCCAATCGGGTGCGCGCTTTCCTGAACCGGCCCGCCGAGCCCGAACAGGGCTCCCGCCGCCAGGACAACCCGTGGTGAGCCCCCTGCAGCAGGCCTTGGCCTGGATTCGGCGGTTGCCGCAGCACCTGCCCGGCCGCAAGGTTCGCCTGCCCGCCACCTGGCAGGCCCCGCCGATGACCGTGGACGACGCGCTGCAGGCGGTCGCGGCCAAGGTGCTCGAAGCCCACAACCAGGGGCAGCTCACCGACGTCGACGCCGTGCGCATCGGCGCGGCGATCCGGGACACCGCCGCTGATCGGGCGGAGGTCGCCAAGCTGCTGCTGATGCTCGACGAGTTCGGCGCGGCCGCGTTCTGCCACAGCTCGGGACAGCGCGACTTGCCCAACCGGGTCGCCCGTCACCACCTCGCCCACGGCAAGGTCCGCATCGGCACAGCCACGGTCGATCGCCGTAACCTGGAAACCCTCGCCGGGCGCGAGGTCGGCCTGGAGATGGCGATGCTGCGCACCTCCATGCTGGTCATCGGCCCGCCCGGCAGCGGCAAAACCCACAGCCTGGCCCGCCCCGTGGTCGAGCATCTGTGCCTGCAGGCCCTGGCCGGGCAGGCCTCCGCGGTGGTCATCGACATCAAGGGCGACGACTTCGCCGGCAACGGCGTCTACGACATCGACCTCACCCTCGGACACCGCGGCCGCGCCGACGCCTACGGCTTCGACCTCTACGGCGGAGCCGCCACCCCCGACGAAGCCGCCGACCGGCTCGCCTCCGCGCTCCTGCCGCCCAGCGCCTCCGGCGACAAGGCCTACTTCAGTGACGCGGCGAAGAACGCCCTCTACGGGGCGCTGGCCTGCTACCACGCCGCCAACGACCGCTACCCGCCGCTGTACGACCTACTCGGCCTGCTCCGGGAAACCCCCAGCATCATGCAGTCCGTGCGCGACCGGCTCACCAACAAGGGCCTGTACAAGGACTACGAGCGGCTGCTCGGCGCCCGCGCCGAACAGCGCTCCCGCCGCGAAGACCCCGCCGCCTCCGTGGTCGAGCGGCTCAGCCTGCTCGACCGGCCCGCCATCGTCGACATGCTCGACACCCGGCAACGACGTTTCTCCATGCCCATGATCAACCAGCCCGTCCGGGTCCGGCTGGCCTTTCCCGAAGCCCAGTTCCCCGACGCCACCCGCACCCTGACCCGGCTCGCGCTGGCCCAGTTCGTCCAGACCGCCGGCGCGCCCACCGCGAACACCGGCATCTTCAAGGGCCTGGTCCTCGACGAAGCCAGCCGCTACATCGACGACTACGTCGCCCTCGGCGCGCAGCGGCTGCGCTCCCGCAACGCCGGACTCATGCTGCTCACCCAGTCCCTGGCAGACCTGCCCGTCGACCTGCGTGACCCGATCTTCGGCTCCGCCAACTGCAAGGCCGTCTTCGGCGGTGTAAACCCCGTCGACGCCCGCTACCTCGCCGACTACTGGGGCACCGAATGGGTCGACGACTCCACCCAGACCCGCAGCTTCAGCCACGGCACCAGCGCCTCCAGCTCCGGCACCGCCCGCAGCACCAGCGACACCGGCCACACCACCTTTACCTACGCCGGTGATACCGAAGGCCACAGCAGTAACCGCGGCGAAAGCACCACCGTGCGCCAAGTCGAACGCCACCGCTGGTCGCCCTCCGACATCATCAACCAGATACCCGCAGGTCACGGCGTCCTCAGCCTGGCTCGTCCTGATGGGGTTCGCATTCCGCCGATCCTGGTGAACTTCCGCGTGTAATCGCTGTTCTTACCCTTGAGTCTTCGCTACGATAAGTACGCAACTGAATACCGAAGAGGTACGGTTGGGGGATTCCCGCAACCGCTCCTCTTCTGGGCGTGCGGCAGGATCCCCTTTCCGGTTGCCCAACTGGAAAGGAGTAAAAGATGAGGCGCTTTTTGCTTTGTCTATTCGAGCTGATGCTGCTCGTAATCCAGGCCTCGACCCTCGTGGTCGAGGCCGCCGGCGAGTTCTTCGCCGCGCTTAGCCGCACGTCACGCGGGCTGAGAAGGGTCCTTATGGCCCTGACAGGCGTGGTCGCTGCTGCGACCGCGCTGCTGTTAGCTTGGAACGGCCTATTAGGCGTTCTAAGACCGGCGGTACAACCCGCATAGTAAAGATGCTGGCCTCTGAAAGGAGGTCAGCATCTTTCATGTGCGGCGCCCTTCTAAGTTTCTGCCGTAGGCCAGGAACACGGATGCCCGGCCCGATCGTGCTCGACATCAAGCTGGGCGACAGGCCTTTCCCGTAACTCGGCTGAAGTTACGGCCAGAGCAGGATCGCGCCCTGCCAGGTCGCCCAGCCGATGAGGACGAGCCAGCCCAGGATCCACAGGGGAGCGGGGATGCCGGTTTCCTCGTGGAGCGCGGCGGCGTCGTCGCTGGCGTCGTGGCCGCGGAGGCGGTTCATGATCAGGTTGGCGATGCCCCCGATTTCGCTGGTCAGCAGCAGCCAGGTTTCGGTGTAGGCCAAGAGATTGAGGAACCAGTGCGGTGCCCACAACAGCGCGGTGATCGTCAGTGCGCCGACCGCGAGCACGCTGGCCAGGGTGATCAGGTCCCGGGTCACGATCAGCACGAGCACCATCAGCGTGCCGGTGATGGCCAGGATCGCCGAGGCCTTGCCGCGGTCGAGCAGCGCGGCGGCGCCGAGGCCGGCCAGCGCGGGGGTGGCGTAGCCGGCTATCAGCGACAACTTCGACGACCAGCGGGACGTGACCCAGTGGTGGGTGTAGCCGGAGTCCTCGCCGGTGATCGCGATCCGGTACACCCCGCCACCGGTGAGGATCGAGGTGGCGGCGTGCCCGATCTCGTGGGCGAGGGTGCCGATCACGTTGACCCGCATCAGCGTCCACCGGGTCCCGGTAGCGATCAGCACGAACGAGGAGGCGCTGACCGCCAGCGCGAACAACCCGGTCGCGATGACCAGCCACCACCCGGGCGCCGGGCTGGTCAGCTTGACCAGGCCAGCCAGTTCCTCCAAGTTCACCGCCCGCTCCTTAATTCTCGCCGGCTCAGAGGCCGTTACGGGGCCGCTGGTGGTGTTGGGGCGGGGGCGCCGCTGCTGACGGGGGGTGTAGTGGGTGTGTCCGGCGCGGACGGGCTTGGGCGGGTGGAGGGTTTGCGGGGCTCGCCGCTGACGCAGCTGTCGACGAAGTAGGAGGTGTGCAGCTCTTGCCACTCTCCCCAGGTCCCCGTCTCGTTGGTGGACGGCGTGCCACCCCCGAGGTTCTGGTAGTGCTTTTCGCACTCCTCCTGAGTGGTGGGCTTGTTTTCGGTTTTCAGGATGTAATGCGCGTCAGCGCCACGCTCGCCGGCGTTGCGCAGGGCGTCCACCTTCTGCTCCCAGGACATCGATTCGCATCCAGACAGCACCAGGGCAACTCCGACCACACCTGCAGCCAGCAGAGGCCGTCTCCAACACCCATGATCATTTCGGTAACCGAACATGCACACAATGTAGCCAGTGCCCCCGACATTCTTGGGCTCCCCTACGCGCTGCCGCGGTCGCCGGATGGCTGAGTAAGTACCTGGAAACACAGAAAAGCCCCGGCCGAATGGCCGGGGCTTTTTCTGCTGAGATGCTCGTTTCGAGCTGGTCGGCGGATCGTTACCGCAGGGCCTTGGCCACGTCGGCGTCGCTGGCCTCGAGCACCATGCTGTACGCGGAACGCAACGTGGCGTCGTCCACCGCGCTCAGGTCGGCGCGGGTGATGCCCCGGGCGGAGGCGATGGCCTGCGTGTCGGTGAACGAGGCGCTGGTGGACTCGCGGGTGTCCGCGGCCACCAGCGTGATCGCGTCGGTGAGGTTCATGATCGTGTTCTTCTTCGGTTGGTGTTGCCGCGTCCAGGGCGGGCGCGGTGAAGCCCGGGGGTGCCCGGCGGGGGGTGCGGTGGTGTGGGACCAGGCCGCGGTTGCGGCGGCGAGGTCGACGGTGAGCAGCTGCTCGCAAACTCCTGCGTAGCAGGGGTTCCTCCCGGAAGGAGGTGGAACCCCGCCAGTACTGGCCACCGGCGGGGGTTCTCGGGTTAGGGCTTATTCGGTCTCGGTCCTCGTCACTGCCTGCCCGCGTCCGGGTCTTCGTCGGTGTGTCGGACCAGGTGAGCGGCCACAAGCTCTAGCTCATCGGCGACGGACGAGCCGTCCCAGCGGACTTCTCCGGCCGCCGCGTCCGGCTCCTTCGGGTCAGATTCCCAGAGGTGCACCGTGCCGACGGAGCCCCACTTGGTGTGCCGTACGCGCTCGCCCTGCTCGAAGTCGGTCATTGCGCCTCCCTTGTGCTTTGTGGGTGTCCTTATATGGCGGGGCTCATCGAGGTCCGACCCACTGCACCAGGTGGCAGTCGTCGCCGCCGAGCCGTACCGCGGCGGCGTGATCGGTGTCCTGGAGCGCTTTGCGGTTGGACTCGGGTGCCAGGTGCAGCTGGCCTTCGGCGGAGAGCCGCTTGAGGTGCTTGTCCTGGTCGCTGCGGTTGGGAGCCAGCATCGGGCGCAGATCGACCAGCCCGACCCAATCCCCTGGCTGAAGCTCGAGGTCGATGATCGCGTCGCGGATGCGGGCGGTCCATCGGTCGTCAGCGGACATGGTGATTCTCCTGTTCTTGTGGTGTGCCGGAAGTACCTTCCGCGCCGGAGGCGTTGCCGGGCGGGGGGTCGGGCTGGGGCGGGCGGCTGCGGTGTAGGCGGCTTGGCGGGCCTGCAGCAGCCGTGCCAGGTCGCGTAGCTCGGTCACGAGGAACGCGGCGGCGCCGCTGTAGGTGGCGTACAGCTCGGCGGCGCGGGTGTTGATCGCGGTGATGATCTGCCCGTCTTCGAAGGCCAGGTACTCGCAGCCGCGTGGATCGAGTTGGTCCAGCGGCGGCCGCGCCAGCCGCTGGTAGGCGTTCACCGGCTGGCTTCGGCCGGGAGCAGGTGCTCGTGGGTGGCGAGCAGGTCCCGGTCGAAGCGGTTCTGGCCGAGCATGTTCGCACCTCGGTTCATGCCCGGTGTCCTGTCGTCGGGGCGCTCAGCATTTCCAGAGCGGCGGTGACGGTGTCGGCCAGGGTCTCGCAGACCGGCACGCCGTGGCGGCGGGCGACGTAGATCAGGTACCTGTTGCGTTCGGGGTTCGGGCAGTCCGGCGGGCATCCGAGCACAGCTCGCCCCGTGGAGACGTCGAGACCGAACTCGACGTTCGTGGTCATGCCGGGCATCGACACCATGTCCCGGGGAATCCAGAACAGGATCGCGCCGGCGCGGGCTCGTGCCTCGGTCTCCCAGTCCACTTGGTCGTCGTAGTGCGCGGCGCGGCGGCCGCCGCGTGATTCCGGCGACAGTACGGTCAGCGGCCCGTTCGACGACTGGGTGCTCAGTTCCTTCACGGCCTGCGGCCGCCAGGACGCGACCTCGCCGTCGAACCGGGGTGTCGGCCCGGCCAGGAACAACGATGGCCCTTCGGGAATCGGCTCGCGGGCCATGACCAGGGTGATCTCAGACATGGGTCTCCTTCGTGGTCTGCTCGGCTTCCTGCTGCGGGGTCCAGGGCAGGGGCAGGTTGTCGCCCTCGCGGCGGGGCACGATGTGGATGTGGAGGTGAAAGACGGTCTGGCTGGCCGTCCGGCCTTTCGATGTGATCACGTTGCAGGCGGGCAGTTCCGAGGCCAGTTCGGCCGCGGCGGCCATCGCGGTCGCGGCGACGGCGGGGTCGGTGCCGACGTCAGTGACGTGCTGGTGGGGGATCACGAGCACGTGGCCGTCGTTGACTCCGCCGCGGCGGGGCCGGATCGCGATCACCGACTTCCAGCGGCGGACGACGGTGGCTGGTGCGTCGCCAGCCACGATCGAGCAGAAGGCGCAGGCGCGCATGCTCAGCTCCTCTCGGTGGGGTCGTAGGTCAAGGTCGGCCACGACCAGCCCGGACGGGCCGGGGCCGGTGGCCAGCCCGATGTTGAACTCGCCGCGGTCCCAGGCGCGGCGCACCCGGGCGGGCTCGGTGCTGGCGCGTTCTCCTAGTCCTTGATCGCGGGGTTGTGCTTGGTGCTCGGGTGCAGCGGGAACACTGCCCAGTCGCGCCCGGCCAGGTACAGCGCCCAGTCCCGCAGCCCGCGCCCGAGCGCGGTCAGTTCGGCGTCGATGGTGTGCACAAGGACTCCTCGAATAGGGCGATGCCCCGGCGAGCAGGTCGCCGGGGCATCGCGGAATGGCGGTGGTGAGGGTTGTTCAGCCTGCGGGAACCGTTGCAGGGTCCGGGTAGTAGCCGTGGACGCCTTTGTCGAAGCAATGCGGGCACAGCTCTTTCGCCCGTGCCGATCCCGCCTTGCCGAAGGGTCGGCGGCCGACTGCCTTACCGGTCGCGCCGCATCCGGCCGTCCAGGTGGTGACCAGGACGTGGTTGGCGGTGTCGTGCTCGCTGTAGCTGGCCACGCGGTGGACCGGGTAGCCCACCGTCACAGTTGACGTGCTCACTGATCGTTCCTCCGTTGCCGAGGGCCTGCTGGCGGACGGTCACGCTCCCTTCATGGCAGGGCGGCGCTCCGGCAGCCAGTGGCCGCCGGAGCGCCGCGGAGGTCGGTGGTGGGTCAGATGGAGAGGTGCCGCCAGTTGTGATCCTGATCCGCACGAGCGGTCTTCTCTTCTGCGGAGTCATCGGATCCGGCGGGCCACGGGTCCACTTCGTCGCTGTTGGTCATTGCTCTGTCCTTTCTGGTCAGTCGTCGATGGGTTTCTGGTGCTTGGGGTATGCGCGAAAGCCCCGGCGACGGGTTCGCCGGGGCTCGAAGGTGGAGCGGGATGGTGCCGGGTCAGCGGGAGGTGAGCAGGTCGCTGCGGTCGGCGTAGGTGCGGACGTGGCGGACCAGCGCGGCGGTGTCGAAGCGGCGGTCCATGTTGGCGCGTCGGCTTCGGTGGTCTGCAACTGCCAGACCCGGGCCTCGCTGTGCGGGCCCTTGTCGACCAGTTCCTGCGCCGCCTCGCGGGCGGCGTTGACCATGGCGTTGTGCGGGCGCGCGGCGAGCAGGGTGGTGGGGCCTTCCTCGCTTACGACGTTGCCTCGCAGCTGGCCGTTGGAGGTCTCGAACAGCACGACGGCGATGTTCAGCAAGTGCGGTTCCTTTCCGTGGTGTGGGTCGCCAGCCCGATTTCGGTGATCTCGGCGAAGCCTTCGGCGTGCAAGCTCTCGACGGTGAGCAGGTCGACCTGCTGCCACATGCGCTTGAGCACGTCGCGGGGCACAGGTCGCTCCCGCCGGTCGTTGCGCACCAGCGCCAGTTCCAGTGGGGTGCGCAGCACGACCGCGATCGGGTGGGCGCGGTACCGGCGGGCCACACCGAGCCAGCGTTCGCGGTGGGTGCGTTCGGTGCTGGTGGCGTCCAGGGTGACGCTCTGCCCGTCCAGCAGCAGCGAGGCCATCTCCAGCTGCACGGCTTCCACGGCGGCGGGGGAAGCGTCCTGGTCATGGGCGTGGCGGCCGAGGCGGGCGCGGGCCTCGTCCAGGGACAGCCGGACGCCGAGCGCGTTGCTGGGATGGGTGCACCATTCGGTCTTGCCACTGGCCGCGCAGCCGATCATCAGGCGCAGAACCGCAACGGTGGGCTGGTGGTGGGCACGGTGGGCGGGCATGACGATCCTCCAGAAATTGAGGGTGGAACGCAGAAGGCCCCGGTGACGTGCGTGTCACCGGGGCCAGGAACGGACTGGAAACGCGTGCTCAGCCGCGGGATCCCATCGGGCGGCGCAGGACGGGGATGGCCAGCACGGCGAAGGCGCAGAGCACGGCGAGGAGAAGCGCGGGCCGCTGGTCGGCCGAAGGCGCGCCCTGCCACACCATCGCGGCGGTGGCCCCCGCGAGCAGGCCGTAGCCCAGCTGCGCGCCGCGGAACCCGAACATCCCGCCGATGATCATGGCGCCCAGCGCTACCGCCCACAGCGTCAGCAGCTGGTCGGCAGTGACCGGCAGCCCGGTGGTGGTCTCGGCGAACCAGCCGCGCAGGGCGGCGGCGACCGGTGCCGCGATGCCGGGCAGGTTCAGCGCGGCCACCGCCGGTGCGAGCACGGCCTTGAGGAACTCGGCAGCCGAAGCCACCGCGGCGAGCCCGATCAGCAGTATCGCCAGCGCCGCGGGGATGACCTGCCACTGCACGAGTCGCAGCTGCCCCACCTCGTCCTCGTCCTCGTTGTCGGTCAGGTGGTCCCAGATTTCCTGGCCGCGCACGGCGGCGGCGATCAGGCACAGCAGCAGCGGGACCCAGCACCAGGCGGTGAGGAAGGTGCCGCCGGCCAGCAGCAGCGCGGCGATCGCGACCGGCCACAGCTGGGCGGCGACCCGTTCGAACAGGTCGATCCGCGGCGGTACGGGTCGCGTGATCACAGGGCCTCGGCTGGCGACGTTGGTGGTGTCATCGAGGGTGGGCATCAGGTGGCCTTTCATGAGGTGGACTCGGAACGAGCGGAGTTGTCACCGGGCGGGCTCGCCGCGCGGTACACCGGGCGGGGCCAGGTGCCGGGCGGCCCGTCCGGTTCGGTGTCCAGCGGGGGCAGGGGAGGCAGCACGTCCGCGATCGCGCTGACCTGCCAGCGCCCTCGCGAGTCCGTGCTTCCGGGGCGGTAGTGCGCCGGCGTGGGGTGGCGGTCGTGCTCCCGGCGTGTCCTGGTGAGCACGACGGCGATAGCCGCGGCCACAGCCAGAAGCACGGCGGCCGCGGCCACGAGCACCAGCCGTATCAGGACGTGCCCAGCTGCCTGGCCGGGCGGCCACCGGTGGCCGGCGCGGTCATCCGGATCTGGGTAATCCAGCCCGAGGCGACGCCCTGGATGTACAGCGCCGCTCCCTCCATCTGGCGGTGGTAGTGGTCGGCCAGGCCCTGCAGTACTGCGGCCACGCTCTGCTCGGCCAGTTCCCGCAGCTGCGGACGGGCCTGCTCGTGGGACCAGCGCGCGTCCAGCGTCGACCACAGGGTGCTGATCGAGTCGGTGGCGATGAGCAGCACCGCGGCGTCGGAACGGCCGGTGGCCTGCTCGAGCAGGACGCGGTGAAGCGCCTGCAGATCCGCAGGCTCGGTGACGGTGGAGGCGGTGGGCAGGTTCAGGCGAGGCATGCTGCCGTTGCTGTTCATGGCAGTCCTTTCAGTACGCGTTCTCGGTTGCAGGTGAGGTGGTCAGGCTCCGAAGGTGTGGCCGCGGAATGGCGGGCGAGGCCGGCCGATGTCCAGCGGCGGCCGCCGCAGCGGGTCAGGCCGCGTGGGAGGCGGCGTGGTCCGGGATGCTGGCGGCTTCGTGTTCGGCAGCGTTCTCGCCGTCCGGACGGCAGCTGACCGCCCAGGCCAGCCGCTGCGCGAGGTCGGTGCCGATACCGAGTTCGATCGCGGCGTCGATGAGGGTGTTGAGCTGGTGGGCGAGTACCCAGCCGGGCTGGTCGACGGCGGGGGAGGCCATGTGGTTGAGCAGGCGGCGGGTGCCCGGGTCCTCGTCGAACTCGAGCATCAGCCCCGACGTCGGCGGGCGGCCGGTGGCGCGGGCCGAGGCCAGATCGGCGCACAGCACCGCGAACCGGGCGTCGTCGGCCAGCGTCCGCACCACCCGCGGTTCGAGTTCGAGCAGCGTGGCGTGGGTGTGCACCAGCTGCGCGAGGGTGTTGCTCGCGGTCGCGAGCTCGGCCAGTAGCGCGGCGTTCTCGCCGTCGTCGTCGCCACGGCCGAGCGCGTGGACCAGGTCCTCGATCCGGTGCTGCAGCTCGAGGTAGTGGGCGGCGGGCTCGGCGACGCTGGCGGTAGTGCTGCGAGGCATCCAGGAAGTCCTTTCACGAGTCGGGAGGTGAGGGCGGGGTGCCGAACATGCGCCGCAGAAGCCGAAGCTGGGCGCCGGAGCCGGAGCAGCGCCGGCACTCACGCCAGAACCGTCCACTGTGGTCATGTCGTTTGCCGCCCTCGCAGACGGCGCAGGCGGTGTAGGGGTGGTGCCAGGCGTAGACCAGGTACAGCGCGGTGAGCACGGCCAGAGTGAGCACGACGTCGGTCACGAGCCAGATCCCTTCGAAGACGACCGCGGCCCGCGTCCTTCCGGTGGACGCGGGCCGCGGTGAGGCAAGGGGGGTCAGCGCAGCGCCGCGTCGAGCGCGGCGACAGCCTCGGTGATCAGCGAGTGGTGGTCGAAGGCCAGCAGGTCGGGCTGGGCGAGCGTGGTGTGCAGGGGGAACCACGCGGCGTCGGCGGCGTCGTCGGCCGCGTTCAGGCGCGGGCGGCCGGTGACGACGGCGAGGTAGACGTCGGTGATGTAGCGGCCGCGGGGATCGCGTCCAGGGGTGCTGCAGGAGCCGGTTTTGCTCAGCTGCTCGAGCGGGATGTCGAGACCGGTTTCCTCCTGGAGTTCGCGGCGGGCTGCGGCGATGCTGCTCTCCCCGGGGTCGACGTGGCCACCGGGCAGCGCCCACTTCCCGGCGAAGGGGTCCCAGCGGCGCCGGATCAGCGCGATCTCCCGATCCTGGGGCGGGGCGTCGGTGATCACGCAGACGTCGGCGGTCAGCCGCATCTCGGACATGGTCGGTCCTACCTTTCTGTCGAACTTCCGGTACAGGGTTTGAGCAGCACAAACACGGCGGGGACGGCCTGATCGGGCCGTCCCCGCCGCCGGGTGCGGTGTGATGTGGTCGCTACTTGGCGCGGTACACGCCGCTGCCGACCTTGGTCAGCCGGGTCTCGCCGAGGGTGCGGATGTGCCCGCGCACGGCTTGCGGGCTGATCGCGAGCACTTCGGCGATGTCGTTGACGTGCCAGTCCTGCCCGTCACTGAGCACGATCAGCACCCGCTGCGCGGCGGGGCTGACCGGCGCCGTGGGCAGGTCCGCCGGCGGCCGCTCGCCGGAGGTGTTCTCGCCGGTGCGCGCCGAGGGACGCACCGGCAGCTGGACGACCGCGCCCGCCGGCGAAGCGGCCGCCACCGGTGGCTCGATGGCCGGTGGCGCGAGCAGGCTCGTCGCGGTGGCGTCGTCAGCGGCGTCGAACGCCTCCAGCGCGGCCTTCGCCGCCTCGGTGTGCTGCTTCGCCACGAGGAACCGGTCGCGGTAGGGCTGCCCGGCGGCCTTGACCGCGCGCCGGTCGAGCTTGGCGGAGGGCAACTTCGCCAGCCAGGCGGCCGGGTCCTGCACGTACTCGCCCCGCCACATGGCGTGCGGCCGGTCGGAGTCGATGCTGAAGCCGTACCCGCCGCCCTTGGGTAGCCCGAGCGGTGAGGGTGCCTCGCCGGGCAGCAACCCGCAGTGGCTCTTCTCCATCATCCGCATGACCAGCAAGTTCCCCGTGATCAACCCGGACCGTAGTGCGGCGGCGTTGCCGAAGGTCTCGATCGTGAAGATCTGGCTGGCGGCGAGGATCGAGATGCCGAGCTTGCGCATGACCCGGTCCAGCTCACCGAAGTAGTGCCCGAACTTCGTTGTGGTCGATGCCAGTGGATCAGCGACGTTGAACACCTTGTGGCACTCGTCGATGATCACCACGATCGCCGGCCGTTCAGGGGTGTGGGTGAAGCTGTCGTTGCCGGAGACCACGTTCTCCTTCTGCCGGATGTCGATCACCCGCTCCAGTGCCTGCAGCAGCATCCGGATGTTGCCGACAGGGTCGCTGCCCTTGCTCACGCCCATGATCGGCCAGTCCGCGCGCTCTTTCAGCGCCGCGCTGGAGGCACCTTCCTGCGGGTCGAACCACCAGATCTCGATCCCGAGCTTGCGCAGCCCGATCGCGATCAGCTCCAGCAACCGGCTTTTGCCCGAGCCTTTCGACCCCAGCACGAACCCGCCGTTGATCGAGCCGGGCGAGGCGACGTGGTATCGCTCGGTGCCCAGGCCGTCCTCGTACGGCCCGATCTCGATGTAGATGCTGCCGTCCTCGTGGACGATCTTCGGTCCCTCGTAAGGCGTCGCGGCCCGGGACAACACCACGGTCATGCTCGCCTGAGAGGGGTGATCACCTCGGTCGATGGTGATCATCTCGGGGAAGTGCCCGATCGCGCCGGAGATCTTGCGCATCATCGCGTCGGTGCGCAGGTCCTCGGCCGATTGCTTGCCCGGAACCAGGTAGACGGTGAACTGCGCGGTCCCGCCGAACAGGGTCGGGTCCGAAAGGTTCGTGCCCGCGAGCGGCCCACCGGCCACACCGAGCCGGTTGGTCCACTCCTCGATGATCTTCTCCGCAGCAGCCTGCAGTTCATCGACCTCTCCCGCGGCCGCCGACTCCGCCGTGGTGGTGGACTGATCGTCGGCCACTGGGCCGGCACCGGCGGCCTGGGCGGGGTCACGCAGGGCCGGGCGGATGCGCTGCCACCACCGCGCCGACAGCGCCACGGTGCCCAGCCCGAGCGCCAGCCACATCTCCAGCTGGCTGACCCCGGTCAGCGGCGCGGTCGCGCACCACGCGCACGCCCCGGCGATACCGGCCTTGACCCGGCCGTCCATGTCGGCCTTGGCGATCTGCTCGCCGTAGCGCTTGTACAGCAACCAGCTCGAGCCCAGCGCGACCGCGCCGGTGCCCCCGGCGATCATCAGATCCACCGGCACGTCGGTGAACTCCGTCGCTGCGGAGCCGACGCTGCCCAGGGCCGCGGTGCCCGCGGCGGCGTACCAGGGGCGCAGCGCTCGCCGGTTGCGGAACAGCACCGGCGTCGCGGCCTTCTTCGCCGCCGCGGCGGTCTCGCGCGCGGCGTCGACCCGCTGGCGGGCCTTCTGCAGCCGGGACAGCTTGTCGGTGTCCTGCGTGGACTGGGCGGCACCCTGCTCGTCCGGGCCGGCCGCCAGACGGTCGTCCTTGGTCGAGTACATGGTTTTCGCGGGCATGCTGACGTCCCTCCTCAGGTGCCGAGCACCAGCGGGTCGGTGTGCGGGGATCTGGTGGTGCTGTGGTGCGCCGGAGGGAGTCGAACCCTCGCTGCCACCCCGTGGTCGCGGGGTGGCAGCCGTGCCCGGCGGCGCGGGGTGGTGCTGGTCAGGCGTTGGCGTAGAACTCGGTGTCGCGGGCGAGGTTGCCGCTGGCCTTCTGCGTCTGGGCCTGTTCGGCGATGCCGACCTGCTGGTCGAACGCGGACGCGGCGTTGGCGTAGGCACCGGCGGCCGCGGTGGCCTGGTCATGCATCGGGCCCAGGTTGTCCTTGGCCTGCTCGGCCGCGGACTTCATCGCGGCGAGCTGCTCGTTGGCCGTGGCGAACGCGCTCACCGGGCCACCGGTGAACCCCGCATTGGCCAGCGAGCCGATCGCGAGTTCGGCGTCGGCCAGCTCCTTGCCGATGTCGTCGGCCAGGGTGGCCAGCTGTGACTGGTAGGTCTCGACCACGCCCTGCACCGCCGCGGTGTAGGCCTGCATCTTCGCGGTGTAGGCCTGCCCGGCCGGGAGGTTGTTGATTTCAGCGGTTGCCATCGGTATTGCCTCCGAGGTCGTGGGGGTGGGACGAACCGCCAGCGCAGTGCCGGCGGGGTTTGTGGGGGTGGGCGCGGGCTCCAGCAGCCCCGCCGGGCCGGTCGGTACTGCCGCGGCCTCACCGGTCTCGGGGTCGAGACGTTCGGCGGTCGCCTGGACCACGCTCGCCGGGGCGCGCACCGCTGGTGCCGGGGCCTCGTACCGGTCCTCGGTGCCCATCGGGCCGCCCCCGCTCGCCGGTTCCGCGGGCTGCCAGCCGGAGTACACGTCGTTCCAGCCCGGCGGCGGCACAGCCGCGCCCGGTGCCGGGGAAGGGCGCTCGGCACGCACGCGCTCGGCCCGGACCCGGGTGGCCTCGGCCGCGATGCGCTCGCGCTCCGCGGCGTTGCGGCGCTCGTTCTCCCGGTAGGCCTGCGCCTCGGCGTGGGCCTCCTCGCGTGCCTGCTCCTCCGCGTAGGCCTGCTTCTCGGCGCGCTGCTCCGCGAGGTCGGCGACCGCGCCCTTGGTGCGCTCCCAGGCGACACCGCACTTGCTCGCGAACTTCGCCGCCCGGGCGGCACGCTTCTCGGTACGGCGGAGCTTGCGCTCGAGCCACTCGTTGTCCTTCTGCGGGCCGAGCGCCTCCAGCTTCAGCCGTCGCCGGCGAAGCCAGGTGCTGGTGGCATCCGCCGCCGCGGCGGCGGCGTTGCTGGCGATGCGCTTGGCGTAGTGGCCCAGACCCGGCTTCGCGGACTCGCCGGTGCGTGACTTCCAGGCACTGGTGCTGGCTGCCTCGCGTTTCCCGGCGTGCGGGGCTTCCTTGCCCTTCGACAGTGCGATGCCGTCGACGACATCGCGCCCGACTTCCTTGGTGATGAAGTAGGAGATCAACAGGCACATCAGGAATTCCACGGCGCGACTCACCTCCTTGACGTGGGGATGGTGGATGGGGTGTGCGTGCCCTCAGCGGGAGTCGAACCCGCTCCCTGGCCGAGCTCGGCTGGGGAACCGTTGAGGGCTGCGGCCTCAGCCGCCGGTGATGGAGGAAAAGCTCGCGGTGCCGACCTCGGAGACCTGGTTGGTCAGCCCGCGCATGCCCGAGGCGAACGGCCCGACGGCGATCAGCGCGAATAGCGGGATCAGGATCAGCCCGGTCACGGCGAACTTGTTCGGGGTCTTGTCCACGAGGTCGAGGATCGTGCCGACGAACAGGATCACCAGCACGAAGGTGGCGATCAGCGCGCCGGTGATCCCGCCCGGCAGCATCCCGCCGATCCAGGACAGCGCCCCGCCGATCGCCCAGGCGAACAGGTCACCGAGCACGCTCGCGGCCAGGCAGCACGCGGCGAGCAGCAACAGCAGCGGCGCGATGAACCACGGCAGCCACTTCTTGCTCATCTTGCGGACCTTGTTCCAGGTGAAGAAGAACAACCCCGCCGGAAACAGCATCAGCCAGCCCATGTTCTTGTCCTTTCCAGTAACGGTTGGTGTCAGAAGTTGGTGATCAATTCGATGACCTGGTGCGCCGGCCAGAGCAGGACCGTGAGCACCACGCGGGTGGCCGGGATCAGCGCGGCCAGCACCACCAAGGCGAGGAACACCGCGGCGCGCGAAGGGCGCTGCATCAGCCAGGCGCGCAGGTAACCGCGAGCGGCGTGGTACATCGCGAACCACGACCACGTCTTGCTGGCCGCGCGCAGCGGCCCGGTCTCGGGCACCGCGGTACCAGCGCGGCCGTACTCGCGGATCTTGGCCAGTGACGGCAGGTCCTTGGTCACGATGTCGGGCGGGACCACCAGCTCACGCGACTTCTTCGCGAGCGGGTCGAGCTTGGCCGAGGCCTTGGCCTTCAACTCCGCCACACGGGAGACCGAGACCTCCGCCTCGGGCGCGGGCACCGGTGCGGTGCCGTCTCGCACGATCATCAGGTTTGGGATGGTCTGCTCGGCCGGGTGCGGGGTGGGAGCGGCCGCCGTGTCCGGAGTGGACGTCGGCGGATAAGGCGCGTCGTGCACGCTGGACATGACGAACTTCCTTTACAGAGTGGGAAACACGGACAGGTCAGCGGATCAATCGGTCACCAGCGGCGGTCAGCGCCCGCACGGTGCTTTCCAGGGAGCTGATGTCGAGGTGGGGGGTGCGGCGCTGGGCCCGCGCGGCCGCGGCCCGCAGGTAGTCGTAGGCGTGTTCCAGGCGTTGGAGCGGGTCGGTGGTGGCGGCCAGGCGCTGCTGCAGCAGCGCGCGGGCGTTGTCGTGGTGGCGCTTGCGCGCGGTGGGTTTGCCGCTGCTGCGGCGGTGACCGGCCATCAGTCCTCCCAGCCGTAGATGGAGCGGGACGAAACCACGGGGTGGCCGTGGCCGGGGCGGTACGCGCGCAGCACGTAGTCCGACAACCACGGCATCTGGGAGAGCCGGTCGGCGACCGGCTTGCCTTCCGCTGCGCAGGCCAGCGGCACGAAGTACTGGGCGAGCACCCGCTCGAGCTGGCGGTCGTCGTCGATGTCGACGAACTCGAGGAACTCGCCGGGATCGTGGTGCGGGCGCGCACCGTCCAGACGCTCGAGGCGCAGCTCGAGCCGTTCACGCTGGGCCAATCAAGGTGTCCTTTCGCGACAGGGACGTGGGCACAGGGCAGGCATCACAAAGGGGGGAGTGGGACCGGTGACCGGGCTGGAGCCGTTTCCGGGGAGGGGAGAGGGCTCAACAGCCCGGTCACCGGCTTTCCCGCGCAGCACAAAGGTGAGAGGGAGCAATGCGCTGCGGGGTGGGAACCGGCAGCCGGGCGAGGTGGATGTCACCGCCGAGCTGCCGGCGTCACGGGAAGAAGGCCGTTCCAGGGGCCTGGGCAACGGAACGGGCCGCCACAGAGATGACTGTGGCGGCCCGCGCGTTCTCCCGGTGCTGGACCGGAGAGGTGATGCTTACTTGCTGCTACTGCTGCCGACGGCCTGCTTGATCTCCCGGCACCAGTTCTTGATCGTGGTGTCGGAGCTGGGCAGGGCGTGCCCGGCCTCGGTCAGCACGTTCTTCAACGCGCTCGGCGTCGTCGCTGCGTGCTTGACGCCCAAGGCCACCGCGGTGGCCTTGTCCACGGGACTCTCGGCCGAGGTCGTCTTCCGGGTCTGCGGCTTCACCACGGCCGGGGCTGCGGACTCGGTGCGCGTAGCAGGCGCCGGCGGTTTCGTCGCCTCGCGAGCCGCCTTCTCTGCCGCCTTGCGCTGCGCGGCGTCCTCGGCTTCGAGCTTCGCCTCGTACTCGGCCACCGCGTCGAGGTAGGCCTTCTGCTCGGCCTTGAACTGGGTGCCCTCGCCGAAGCCGTGGATGACGTGCAGGAGGAACCCGAGGAACGCGATCCCGCCGAAGATGATCGCCATCGACACGTTCTGGCTCCACCAGTGCGTCAGGTTCATCCCCGATGCCGCACTGGCGGCGGTGAACGCGATCAGCAGGAACGGCACCCACTGGCTCTTCCGGCGCCCCTGCGCCCGCAGGTGCATCGCCGTGTCACCGGCGGACACCATGATGGTCTCGGCGGTGGTGGCGATGATCGCCGCGGCCGCGTATCCGGGCCAGCCCATGTTGAACAGCTGGCCGAAGAAGATCACCTGGCCGATGGCGCCGGTCAGGATCGCGATCCAGTAGACCCCCACCAGGCCTTTGCGGCCCCAGTAGTTCGGCTGGTCGGGCTCCGTGGGGGGTTTCCGCTGGAACTTCGGTGCCGAAGGTTGCGGCAGGTCCGCAGCACCGAATCGCGGCGGCACCGGGGGCACCGGGGGAGCAGGAACGGGCCTCGCGGGCTGTGCCACGGGGGCAGCGGCGGAGCTCTCCACGGTCGGCTGCGGCGCGGCGGCCGCGGGCTCCGGCTGGGGGTTGGGGCTGGTGGCGGGCTCGGCAGCAGTCGTTCCGGCGCTCCCGCGCAGCAGCTGCTCGAGTTCGGCGTCGAGTGCCGAGGGATCGAACCCCTCGGGGAAGTCGTCGTCAGCCGGGCCGATGTGCGTCGAGTCCACGGAGGCGGTCCTTTCTGGATCGAGAGGTGCAAGGGGAATCCTGCCGGGTCGCGCCTGGCAGTGATCCGGTGGCCTGGACACCACACACGCTCGGGGCGCTCGCGGGGGCGAGCGCGTGTGTGGTCTCCCGGTGCCGGAGCAGCCGATTCATGAAGCTCGCAAGGCGAGTTGGACGTTGGCGATCTGGTCCCACAACTGGGTCAGCTCACGGTCGAGCTGGGCGATCCGGTCGCCGGTCGCACTGGGGTTGACCCCGCTGTTGAAGGCGATCGTGTGGCAGCGCAGCAGTAACTGCTTCTCCTGCGCGGTGGCCACCAGGTCGTGCTGGAACTCGGCGAGGCCGCCGCCGGGGGCGATGCGAACGGTCATCACTCGGCCCTGCCCTCGTCGTGGAAGGTCCGGGCTGCTCGGTAGGAGCTGATGATGCCCACTCCCACCACACCCAGCTGCCACACCACGCCGAGCGGGACGAACACGTACACACCCAGCGCGGCCAAGGCGATCCCCAGCCACACCAAGCCCGCACCGAAGCGGGCCTCTTCCGGCTCGGCGGCCGCGGCCGCCGGCCTCACCGTGACCGTCTGCGTGATCTGCGTTGTCATGCTGCTACCTCCTGCGGCTGCGCACTGCGCCCGGCCTGCGGCCGCGGCGTGAACCGAATGGCGTCGCCCTGCCCGGCCAGGCGCCGGCGGTGCTCGCGCTCGTCCACCGGCGTGCTCAGCAGCGCCAGGTTCTCGAACACCTCGTTGAACTCGTCCTCCGTCAGTCCGGAGAGCAGGTCGAAGTCGAGCTGGCTGAACCCAGCGGCGTACTCGGCGATCGTCATCGACATCGGGGAACTCACTTTCCGATCGGGGGTGCTTCCCGGCCGCCCACCCGCGGGGGAAGAACGGGTGGACGACTGGCAGGCATCGAACGGACCTGCATGTCCACCAGCCGCTCTCGCTCGCCGCGGCCGAGCCGCGGGTCCTGGCAGGAACGCCTGGTGGTGGTCGGCTGGCCTCTCGCTGCCAGCACGCGCCCAAGTCCTCTCCACACGCCCGAAGGGCGGCAGGACCGGGAATGCGTCCTCATCCGCAGTTGCTCGCCGCGCAAAAGGGCGCGGCGGAACGGCGCTGCGGGTGGAGGACGACCGGCAAACACCACGCAAGGTGTCTGCGGAAAGCCGCCTGCCTGATCTGGTCCGCGAAAGGTGCGGACGGGGGTACGACTGGGCAGCGGCGAAGCCTGTGTAGGCGGGGTCGGCCTTTTCAGAGCACGTCCATCACCACGTGGGTGAGCGGGACGCCAGGCCGACCAGGTGCTCATCGCTCGCTGTGAAGTTCTCTGTGATCGCCGAAACGCTCGGCGGCGGACCTCTCCCTCACCTGGCGTCGCCTCCCGGCGAGACCAGGTGCCGCACCGGCACAGGCCGGGGGCGCTGGCGGCATCGGGATCGGACCGAGGACCGCCATTCAACCCCTGCTAAGCCCTCAAAGGGGGGGTTGAATTTTTAGACTTCAAGGTCCCCTTGGAGGCAAAAGGGGGGGTTGTAACGCTCAATGTAGACAGCCCCCCTTGAAGGGGTCAAGCCCCCCTGAGAAGATTTGGCCCAGATTGACGCCCCGCCGAACAGGACGGATCGCCGCATGGAAGAACTCAAGGACCTGGTCAAGGCCGATTTGGATCGGCTGGCAACCGAGTCGGCCGAGACGCGCGCCAAGCAGGCGATCGAGGCGCTGGGCCTGCACCAGGAGTGGGTCAACGAGTACAGCCGCGTCCGCCGCGAAGCTCTCGGCGAACTGATCGGTGAAGGCAAGACACCGAACGACCTGGCCAAGATGCTCAAGATGACGCGCTCGCGCGTCGACCAGCTGCTCACCTCCGGCCCGAAGCCTGAGCGGGCGCTGTTCGGTACCGCAGCGCTGACCGTCTCGATCGGTGGCAAGTGGGAAACCCGCTCCGGGGGTACCGGCGGGCCGAACGTCGAGCCGTCGGCCGTGCTATCCGAGCAGGCTCTCGCAGCGTTCAACCTCATCGCCGAAGCCGCCAGCGACTACGGCCTCAAGGCCACCTATCAAGTGGTTCCGCCGCCTGGCCTGGTTCAGCTCAACCGCGCCAACCTCGTCGTGATCACGAGCCCCCGGCTGCTGCCGCTCGTCGGCCAGGTCCTCGAAGCCGACGAACACCTCGGCTTCGGCCAGAGCAGCAAGGGCTGGTATCTGACCGACAAGGTGACCGACACGAGATTCCGCTCCCCCATCGACGATGGTGAGCCCGCCGACTACGGCTACATCGGCCGGCTCCCCAGGCCCGACGGCAAGGGCACCTTCCTCTACCTCGCGGGCATCCACGCGATGGGCACCCTCGGCGCAGCCCACTACCTCACCGGCCACGTCCACGAGCTGTACCAGCAGGTCAAACTGAAGCGCTGGTCGGCGCTGGTCAAGTGCACCTTTGACCCGGACACCCGCACGATCGAGAGCTCCGAACTCGCCACGCCGGTCTACACCGACAAGTAAGGAACTACGGATGTTCTTCACCGGAGCCACTGTCCCCGGCGGCGCGAGCGAGAACGAGGACTGGCTGGCGGCGACGCCGGACCTGATCGTGGTGCTGGACGGCGCCACCGTGCGCACCGAAACCGGCTGTCATCACGGACCTGCCTGGTACACCCGCAAGCTCGGCGCCGCCATCATCGCGGCCGCGGCCGACCGGCAGCTGCCTCTGGCCAAAGTGCTCGCGGCCGCCATCAGCGAGGTCACCACGCTGCACCCCGAGTGCGACCTCGAACGTCCCGGCGCCCCGTCCGCCGGTGCGGGGATTGTTCGGCGTGATGGTGATGTCCTGCGCTATCTCGTGCTCGGCGACATCTCGATCGCCGCGGACACGACCACCGGCGTGACGGTGATCAGCGACGAGCGGGTCAGCGCGACAGCGCCGGCCGAGCGGGCTGAGGCCGATCGGTACCTCATCGGGGATCCGGATAAGGCTGCCGCGCTCGTGAAGATGAAGGAAGCCGAGTTGGCCGCGCAGAACCGCGATGGTGGGTACTGGATCGCCGCAGCCAACCCAGCCGCTGTTGAGCACGCGCTGGCCGGCGAGTTCGACCTCGCCGAGGTCCGGCAGTTCGGGATGTTCAGCGACGGAGCCGCGCGCCTGGTCAAGGACTTCGGCCTGACAACCTGGGCTGAGGTCATCGAGCTGATGGCCGCCAGCGGCCCGGTTGAGCTGATCAACCGGGTGCGGAAGGTCGAAGAAGGCGATCCACTCGGCGAGAAGTACCGCCGCAACAAGAAGTCCGACGACGCTACAGCTGTCTACGTGCGGGTTTGAGCATGCGATCCAGGCCGGTCTTCTTTTCCCTTTACGCTGGTCAAGTAGGTGTGGCTCTTCAGTGATCAGTCGATCACCGATCTTCGTGATGACGTGGTCCCGGCTCTAAGCGACTTCTGTCCAAACAGTGGGCATTGGGGCACACTCTGTAGTTGTCAATCACCTTCAGCAGAAGGTATTTGCAGCTCAGGAGCCCGAGAACTCACCAAGAGTCGGGATTTTCGACCCGGGAGGGACCGCCGTGGCGGCGATTTCGAGGGACGGACCTACCGCCGGTGGGGGTGAGCTGTCTGGCCGGGTTAGCGGCGCCGTGTTCGCCGCAATCCGGAAGCAACTGCCGATGAGCCAGGAGCAGCTCGCCGAGCAACTCGGCGTGTCCGACAAGACGGTTCAGGCGTGGGAGGCGGGCCGCCGATCGCTGCTCACCTTGAGCTACAGCCGCCTGCAGCAGCTGCACCGGTCGCTGCAGGCTCTCGGGGCGAGACCTGATCTGCTGAAGGTGTGGAAGTCGGCCCTCGAAGTTGACGACATGCTCGCTGGTGGCGCCGTTCCCAATCCTGATCTCCACCCGCTCGCCATGGTCGTTCCCGACCGCGCCACCACCGAACTGCTCGTGTGGCCGATCAGCGGCGAGTTGCCACGGCAGTTATGCGGCAGCCCGGCCGCGCTGCCAGTGCCCCAGGGACAGCGCGACGCGGTGGCCGCTCAGCTGCGCCGGGTGGCCGACATCGCTGCGCCCGGTTCGGAGACGTCGGCGATGCTGCGACGGCAGGTCAAGTTCCTTGTCGCGGGTAACCCCGCTTCCCGCAGTTGGCTCGCCGACCAAGAACACCAAGACGCGCGCCGGAGCGCCGACCTGCGGAGCTGGACACCGGAATGGGCTGTGGCGCGATCGGCCGCGGTCACCGCGGCTCATGCCGGCGACCTCGGACCGCTCGATCGGTTTATCCACGATGGCCTGGCCAGCGAAGACGCCTTCAACGCGAACTTGAACTACTGGGCCTACTGGGTCGGCGAGTACCAGACGCCCTGGGGCGCTGACCACGCGATGAATGCCGAACGCGAGTCGGCCTGGTCCGGCGAGCTGCTGCTGGCCTCGCTTCTGGACGGCGTCGTGGACGCGCCATACCGCGAATTGTGTGCGCATACGCTGTGGGCGCTGCTGCGTTCGCGCCGTCGGCTGGCTACCCACCCGGGCTGGCGAACGCGGATCGCCCACACCGTTGATCGCGCGATGGACGCGGACGAGTTGGGCGGGCAGGCTCGAAGGCGACTGGAGCAGGTCCACTACCTCGTTGGGAGCGACTGACCATGGCAGAGAGCGAAAGCATCGTGTCATTCGCCTACGAGGCCGGACACCTTAAGCAGGTTCCCCGCGCGGGCTGGCTGATCGCCGGTGTTCGGGATCCCGAATCCGTGGCCGAGCACAGCTTCCGTGTGGCCGTGCTGGCGTATGTCCTGGCCGTCCAAGAAGGCTCGGATTTCCCGGAGCGTGCGGCCACCCTTGGTCTCTTCCACGACCTGCCGGAAACCCGGATCGGCGACGTGCCATCCGTGGGCAAGGCCTACGTCCGTACCGAACAGCCTCACGAGGTCGTCTCCGATCAGGTCGCCGGTCTCCCGCCGCGGTTGGCGGCGCGGATCATCGCGCTGATCGACGAGCACGAATCCGCCAAGGAACCGGACGCCTCGATCGAAGCACGGTGCTCTCGCGACGCCGACAAGATCGACTGCCTGCTGCAAGCCCGCGAGTACCAGGCACAGGGCAACACCAACATGCAGCGCTACATCGACTCCATGCTCCAGGCCGTCCGTACCAACACCGGCCAGGAACTCGCTAAGGCCGCGCTAGAGGTTCCGTCCTCGGCATGGTGGGACGGGTTCGCCGCACGCTTCGGAACACCCCAAGCCACTGTGCGTAGCGCCTGACCTTTTCCCGGCGCAGAGGCGAACCAAACGATTCGGTCGTCCTCCGTGACGTCGGACGACCTCGGCCTCGGACGACCTCATCGGCCCGGCCCGGCACACCTGGTCGGTCGGCGCCTATGCCCATCATGCGGTGCCGTCACGGCCAGCCCCAGAACGGCGCCTCGCCGAGGTTCGTCGGCATCCCGGCGGTTCTGCGTCAGCAGCCCGGTCGGCTACAGCGGCAGCGGCACGGTTCGGACCGACTCGGGGTACAGCTGCGGGGTCGGCGTGATCACCGAGGCGTCGTTGCGGGCCGCGGTGTGCACGGTGTGCCCGGTGGCGGGTTCCAGGTCGGCCAGCGGCCCGCAGAGCGCGGTGATGGCCGCGGTGTCGAGGTCGACGATGCGCAGCGTCTCCAGCGCCGCGACGTGCTCGGCCAGGCCGGATCGGCGGCGGCCTGCCTGCAGCAGCGACAACGCCGGGGCCAGCAACCGGGGACCGCGGTACAACGCGAGCACGACGTCGTCGACGTCGCGCGGGGTACCGAAGAGCAACCGCGCCAAGATCGTATTCCCCGCTCCCAGCGCATCCAGCGCCGCAGCGTCCAGGACGAACGTCCTCACGCGCGGGCTGCCCGGACGAGCGCGTCGTCGTCACCGGAGTCGAGCGCGGCCCACAACGCCTCTCCTGCATCACGGTCGGCCGGGGTGAGATCCGCTCCGAGCTGGGCCAGGACCTGGCGGGTTCGCTCGTCGCGGGCATCGAGCTCGGCGGTGGTGGGGATGCGGCTGGCGACACCGGCGATGAAGGCCCCGATCGACTGCTGGGACTCGGCGGCCAGGACGGCGAGCCGGTCGCGGGCGGCGGTCGACACTTTCACGGTAGTCAGTGTGGTATCCGCAGTCATCTACCTACCGTATACCCAGTTGGCGAAACACTCCAACAAGCCAGCATCGGCAGCCGAAATCTGTCCTGTGGCTACCCCTCCCGCGCGGATGATCACACAGCGTGGTTAGCTGCCTGAGCAGATTGGATGATCCGGTTCCCGGCGTGTCGCTGGATACGGATAGCCGAAAGAGGTAGAACTTTCCGCCATGGAACGACGCAAGATCGGCCGACCGTCGAAAGGCGCTCGCAAGCAGAAGCTTGTGCGCCTGCCGGTCCCGCTCGTCGAGGCCGCCGAGCAGCAGGCTGATGAGTATGGAATGCCGTTCAACGACCTGGTGGCGCGCTTGCTCAGCGAGCATCTGCGCGCTCGGGGCGTCGAGGTCCAGTACGACGACTCGATGCAGGAGGAACTGCCTCTGACTGCCGCATAGACGTAAAACGGGGCGGAAGCGCCTTACCAGCGCATCCGCCCCGTTTTGAACCTACGGCGACGACCCTCTCACAAGTCGCCACACGTCAGTCCGGTTGATCTGGATTAGCACTCCAGACCTTCCGGTTGCCTGGTTAGCAGCCAGGCGTTCGAACCCCCAGCCAAAGGGATTTCGTGTGCCCAGAATAGCCCCTGGGCCCGTCACGCACCAGATTCAGGGTGGCGTGTCGCAGGCTCACACCGTTCTACCTGCTGTTTTGTCGCCTGACTGTGTGCGGTGCGACATCGAAATCACCGGATCGTGCCGGTGTGACGACCCCGCTGTCCCTTATGGACAGGACGCCTCACCGGACTTGCCGGACAGCCTGCCGGCGTTGTTCGAGTTGGCGAAGGCCTCTGGCCGGTGTCTGGTGGCGGGTTGCCGCCAGCGCGGCCGGAAGCGCCAGACGTTGGTCGAGCCGTTCCCGAATCCGGTGGTGTGCGACCTGTGCTGGGGCACCAACGGCGGGCCCGAGGGCCTGGCCGCGGTGGTGGCCGGCGAGCAGGACGTCCGGTTCGCGCCAAGACCGGCTCCGGACGGCGTCCGCCTGGTCGACCCCGAGGTCGGCCTGGCCTGGGACGACCTGCATCCGGTGGACCAGTTCTTGATCGGGTGCGGCGTGCGGTGGGATCGGCTGCGGTGGATGCCGCGGCCGATGCGCGCGGAGCTCGCGACGCAGGTGGCTGCCCGGGAAGCACCGGCGGGGACGCAGGCGGTGATCTCGGGCGAGCAGTGGCTGCAGGACGCCGTCGGACCGCGGATCGCGACCTCGGCGCATTTCCGGCAGGACCGCTCACGGCAGACGTGCTGGAACATCGCCATCGCGTTCGCGGGGGTCCTGCAGGGAGCAGGCCGGCCGCTGGTCTACCTGAAGCAGGACTACGCCGGGGCCGCGGTGGATCGCTGCACCAAGACGATCCAGCGCTACGTCGGTGGCTGGTTGACGCAGGAGAAGCTGCTGTGGGAGCTGGTGCCCGGCATCAAGGTCGACGCGCTGGTCCTGCCGGAGGCACCGACGGCGGCCGAGCTCGCGGTCGTGAAGGAGCGGGCCCGGGAACGGGAAGAGGCGGCGGTCGCGACGGAGAACGCGGCGATCCTGCGCGCGCGGGCCGAGATCGAGCTGCTGAACCAGGGCGTCGGCCGGGAACGGGCAGCCCGGCTGGCCCGCCGCCGGCACCCGGTTCCCCAGCGGCCGGTGCGGCCGAAGCGGCAGGTGACCGTGTCGCCGGTGTACGAGCTGCGGATGCCGATCCCGGAGGAGGTGCTGGCCGAGCGCGCCGAGATGGCGCGTGCCCAGTTCGAGCAGGCGCCGGGCCGGGCGCTGCTGGAGGCCAACCGCGAGCGCTGGGTCGATCCGCGCAACGTCATGGAGTGCCTGCCTGGGGCCACTGCGGTCGGAGCGGATGGGACCCTCGCCTGGGTCACTGCGGACGAACTGCTGCACGCGGATCGGACAGGTGCTCTGACCAGCACAAACGTGGTCGGTTGGCTACGTGGAGAACAAAATGTCCACCCAGTAGTTGATGTCTCTATAGAAGATCACTTACTGGTTGTGCGCGGTGTGGACAACCGGCCGCCTTCGGCGGGCTCCTGGACCGACATGTTCGCGAAACCGGCTGAGATGGCCTATGCGGCTCGAAACCCGGTCCGGACGACTCCGAAGCCGTTGCAGCGGCCTTCGAAGGCACGGCGAGCCGCTCAGGCGGTCAAGGAGCACCTGGATCCGTCGCTGGCCGAGGTTCCCGTACGCACGCTGGAAGCGCTGATCGCGCCGTGGATCCCGACCTGGTCGGTCAGCTCCATCGTGCGACGCATCCACGGCAACGGTCTACCCGAGCTGATCCACTCCCCCGCCCGGTTCATCGCCCACAAGCTCAAGAGCATCCCCCCAGGCCTTTCGCCTGATCAGCGCAAGGCCCTCGACGACAAACTCGCTCAGCTTGCCACCGTGAACGCCGAAGCCTCCCAGCATCGCGTCGACGTCCTCGCCCGGGTCAGACGCGAGCGGATCGCTGAGTGCGCGTTGTGCGACGAGGCAGGCTGGCTGCACGTCAGCCAGGAGGTCGCCTGGCGATGCAGCCACGATCCGGACACCAGCGGTTGGTGAGCCGCGCCGTATAATGCTTTATACAGCGCGGCTTTGTTGATCATTTTCTGTTCCAGGAGAAGCACCAGCGCATCGACTCGCGTGATCGGCTCCGCCGATCGGCATGGACCGGGGCCACCCGGCCTTCCCGCACTGGTCCAAGCCCGGCCGGCCACGGGTTGCGACCCGTTTGACTGCTGGAATCAGGCCACGTCGATGGTAACTGTGTGTACAGGCACGAAAGGGAAAGTTTCGCGGCGGCCGGACTACACCCTCGGCCGCGGGGCCAACGCGCAACGCGCGTCGCGCACGCGCGCGAGGCCGAGCCTAGCGAAACTCACTTCGGCATGCCACGAAACCCCGTAGGAAACCCTCTCATCGACTACAAGCGGTAGTCACTGTGGCCGGCTCCGCGCGGCCCCGAAATGACGGACGAGACCTTCGCGCGCTGCGTCGGATGCCCGCCCTGGTGCAGCGTGTTCCCAGGGGCCTGCTGCGATCGGGCCGGTTCGGACATCAGGGTCATCGCGTTGTTCGGCGTGGAGCCTGTGACCTGTCGTCGGAGGGCTGCGTCCGCCGGTCAGGAGGACCGGGCACTAGGCATGAGGTGCCCCCGCCCGGCCGAGCTCTCGTGGCCGGGCACAAGGGGGCACATGTGGCGGGCATCTGCCCCTCAGGCAGGGGGCAGAGGTGGCCCGGCGACCAGCGGGCAGGTGCCCCGTCGGGGTTGGCATGCCGTGCCCGGGCAGACGTGGAGTGCCCCCGGCGGGCACGCACGGGGGGCAACTGGCCGGGGCATCGAGTGAATCAGCATCCGGGTGACGTCCATTTGGGCAAGGGGGCAAGGGGGGCAAAGGCGCTGGTGGGTCGGCGATTGCCCCCCTTGGCTGCCCCCGGGCATGCCCCGGTCAATCCGAGCGCGATCGGCACCGCGCACCTCGTCCTGCGGGGGCCGGTCGACCCCTCTCTGATGCCCCTGCGAGGGCAGTGCCCCGGCAGCGCCTGCGAAAGCGGGACGGTGGCCTGGTGACCGGAATTGGGAGCGAGCCCCGGCCGGGGCGACCGGGGGGCAGGTGCCCGGCACGCAGAACCCCGCGATGGCCGGTCCGCAGACGCGTGGGGGTGGCAACGCCGTTGCCACCCCCACGCGTCATGGGCCATACGGTCAGTTCGCGGACTGGGCCGGCTGTCGCGGTTCTGCCTCGCGACCGAGTGCGTTCGTCAGCAGCTGGATGAGTTCGGTGAGCTCGTCCGGGGTGAAGTGCTGGCGTATGGACTCCGCGGCCACTGCGGGCGAGGTCGCGCGGATGCTTGCTCGCCGGCGGGTGGCAACGCCGTTGCCAGCGCTGCGCCTCGCCTCCGGCGGAGGCTGGTGCCGGTAAGGCTTGCCCGCGTCGGCGATGCGCTGCTGCTCGTCCGCGGGCAGGTCGCCGAATTCGCGCGCTTGCTCGATTTTCAGCTCGCCGGCGGCGAAAGCCGCTTGCAGGTCGGGCACCAGCTTGAGCAGCACCAGGCGCTGCGCGATGTAGGTGTGGGACTTGCCGAGCTGGCGGGCGAGTTCGCGCTGCGAAATCTTCTTGGTGCGCAGCACCTCGGCCATCGCTTCGGCTTCCAACAGCGGCGGAAGTCCCCTGCGGTGACCGTTCTCGATCAGCATGAGCTCATACATCGAGCCGACGCGCTCGTCGGCCACGATGATCGGCACCTCGTCCAGCGGTGCCCGCAACGCCGCGTGCAGCCGCCGGTTCCCGATGAGCGCGACCCACTCGGCGCGCCCGACAGCCGCGCGCTGGTCCGGGTACTGCTCGAGGTATGCGGCAGCCGAGCAGACCACCAGCGGCTGGATGATCCCGGTGAAACGCAGGGTCTCGGCGAGATCCTCGATCTCGTCATCCAGCCCGGGATAGCGCTTGTTCAGCGGGTTGTGGGTGACAGTGGAGGTCGGAACCAGGCGGTCCACCGGCTGCCCCGCTCCTGACGCAGGCGGTTCGTCAGCGACTGCAGCGACCGCGGTGCCCGCCGGCGCGTCGTCAGCGGGGTCGTAAAAGTCGTCGTCTGCCAGCGACGCCAGATCAACTCGCTTGCCCATCACTGATCTCCCCCGGCGCTGGCAACGCCGTTGCCACCGCCGTGTTTCGGCGTCGTGCCGTTGCTCCCCAGAACCTCCAGCGCGAGCTTGAAGAAATCCGCTCGCGCTTCCATCGCGACCCGGCTCTTGGGGTACTGGACCACGGTGACCCCTTCGGCCGAGGCCCGGGTGTGCAGCTTGTAGTGGCGTACCACGGTGTTGAACACCGGGTAGCCCCGCTTCTCCACGTAGTTCCTCGTCTGAGTGAGGTCGGACGAACCGTCCCGGGGGTCCCAGTTGTTCAGCAGCACCCGGAACGGCACATTCAGCGGCTTGAGAACCTTCTCGATGGTCCGAGCCACCGGCTTGAACCCCATCGGCTCCGGCTCGATGGGCACGATCACGTCGTCGGCTTCGCGCAGCACGGCCTGCAGGATGTCTTCCTTCTCCAGCGACCCGGGGGTGTCGACGAAGATGTGCTGGTACTTGGTGATGCGCTTGAGCTTCGACAGCAGCGCCGGGTTGTCGTGGCACTGCTCGAAGTCGAACGGCAGGTCATCGCCCACCCGCTGAGCCCATTCCAGCATCGAGGCCTGCTGGTCAGCCGACACTGCCAGCACCGGCGTCTTCTCCGGGGTGCCCCCCATCGTGTCGGCGACCACCGCGGCCAAGTTCACCGTCACCGTGGTCTTGCCGACCCCGCCCTTCTGACAGGCGATCACATGCACGTACGCCATGAAAACCTCCGTAGGCTTCCCCACCCGCCTTGGCGTAGACGAGCAGGTACTTCGGATTGACGCGCTCAGCTTGTCATGCCTATCCAGCAGCGTTGATCAGCCGAAAGGCATGTCGCCGAGAAGAAATGGCAGCCGGGTGGCAACGCCGTTGCCAGGGCGCCGGCAACGGCGTTGCCAGCAGCCTGGCAGGAGTCGCTTCCACAGGTTCTCCCCCCGATCGTGCTTCGCGCGGCAACGACCTGGGCGGCGGGCGGCGGGCGATCCTGAGGCTCATGCTGATCTCGATCGACATCCGACGCGTTCCGGGTGGCCTGCAACTGACCGTGGGCGACACGTGGCGGACGCGTCTGAACTACGACCAGGCCGACGAACTGCTCACCGCGCTCAGCGCGGACACTCCCGCCTACCTTGGTGGCGTACGGGATGTCGCTCTGGCCTACCTCCCGAACTACCCGGAAGCAGGGGAGGGAACTCTGGCCCGGTTCGACGGAAAGATCACCGACGATCTGCGCCACATGACCTGCGTCAGCCGCACAGACCTGCACGCGATGCGAGACCTCGGGGAGCTCCTGCGCGCCCACATGCCCGACCGGCTTCCACCACTGCCCGGCGGCATCGACTCGCCGTGGCCACCGGCCTTGCCCTCCTGATCCGCTCCCTCACGCGCTTTCCGGCACGCCGACAGCCCCCATGCGGAGGGCGGGCCCGGCTGCGTTCCCGCTCAGGTCCCGCCACCCGCGGGAACTCGGCAGCCCGAGATCATTCGTTCCTCTGCGCCAGCAGACGCCGACGCACGCGCTCCTTGTTCTTGAGGCCCTCGTGGATGAGCAGGCTGAGGATCTCGTACTTCGGGACCGTGCCACGCAGGTCGAAGAACAGCTCGTTGCACACCTCGCTGAGCTCGTTCGCTGTGGCCGCACCGAGGTACCACGATCGCGTTGTGGGCTCGTCCGCGGTCGCCGGCCCCGCCGCTTGAGCCGCGCTCTTGCCGGCCTTCGGCGCGCGGCCGGATGACGCGTGCTTGTCGCTCATGTCGGTTCCCTCGCGTAGATCACGTCTGCTCGCAGCGACGTTCCAGGACAGCGGGACGTGGCGAAGTGAATATCGCAGAACGTTCACCCAGCCGCGAGACCTGCGAGCTCGCGCAGTGCTGCGTGCCCTCGCACAGTCGCGCGGTACTGCAAGCAACCGTCTCCAGGCTCATTCTGGTTACGAGGCCTAGCAGAACTATCAACCCAGGTAAACACGATGGAGAACGCCTGATTCACCTGAACGCAGACTGCTGCTGGTGGGAAAAGTGGGATAGCGTGAGCGGATGAGCACGCCCGATGAGTTCCGGACCGTCACCAGCACCACCGTGGACGCCCGCCGGCGCGTCGTCCTGGGCAAGACCACAGCTCAGCCCGGTGACGTCTACCTCGTCCAGCAGCACCCGGACGGCCGGATCCAGCTCGTGCCCGCCAACACGCCCACCACCCGGAAGGACTGACCAACAGCAGACTTCGCTCGACTCACGTCGTCCCGCGAACACCCAGCAGAACGAAGAAAGCCGGACCCCGAGCTTCCGAACTCCACCTCATGGCTCAGGGACCGGCCGCACCCTCGAAAGGGAGATCTCAGTGTCTCATTCCTGCGAGCCTGCGCGCGACCAGCTCAGCCTGGCCAACGCCGCGGCCTTCAACTACTACCTGCTGACCACCGTGTCCGCGCCGCTGACCGGCCTGCAACACCTCATCGCCGCGGGCCTGGCCACCCAGGTCGCCGACTCCCTGGAAGCCGCGGCCGACGGCGACCCCGACGCGGCGGCCGCGGTCAAGGCCTCTGCCCAGCACGCCCGCGCCGAGGCTGATCGACACCTGCACTCGGCATGGCGCAGCCACGCCTTCCAGCACGAGGTCGATGCCGTCCTCGCCGAGCGCAGGCGCTGACATGCGCTCGCGTATCCGCACCCGCGCTCGCTGGTATCACCGGGACCGCCAGCATCCCGGGGGAGCGGCCCGGCGCTGCTCGCCGCCACGGTCCCCGGCCACCCGCGCAGACCTCGTCGACGCGGCCGCCACCTTCCTGGGCTGCAGCCGCGATCAGGCCGAGCCGCATGTGCGCGCCATCGCCGACCGCCTCACCGCGGGCATGCCGCCGCTCGTCGTCCCGGAGTGGGTCGCCAGCAACATCGGCGACCATCCCGCCGCCCAGCCGGAGTTCGTGGCACTGATCCGCCACAGCCTCGAGAGCTACCACACCGAGTCCTGACCCAGCCCGGCCTCGACACGGAACACCCCTACCGCACGTCTCGCAGAACTATCTGGACAGCGAGGTCAATAGGGCTATCAGGGCTTGTCACAGCCCTGTCTCCGTGAGCGTAGGTCGCGCCCAATGCCGGAGTGCAGCCATGCCGATCCGCCCCGAGAACCTCGAACGCTACCCCGCGGACTGGCCGATGATCAGCTACCGGATCCGGTTCGAGCGAGCGCACAGCCGCTGCGAATGCCGCGGCGAGTGCGGCCGCCCGGCCGCGCATCTGGCCACTGACGGCCGCTGCCGCAACCACCACGGCCAGCCCGCCTACGGCACCGGCCGGCTGGTCGTGCTGACCACCGCGCACCGCGACCACATCCCCGAGCACTGCGAGGAAACCAACCTCTTCGCCGCCTGCCAGGGCTGCCACCTGCACTACGACCGCGACCACCACGCCCAGACCCGCCAGCGCGTCCAGCGCGAGGCGCTCGAACAGCAGATGTACCCGCTGTTCGACCTGCCCCACACCACCTGAAACGAAAGGAACCACTCATGCCCGCACCCGAGACGACCGCGGTGACCGCCGCCGTGAACACCTTCTGCAGCAGCCTGGTCGACATCTCCGGCGACGGCTGGACCGCCGAACTCGAGCAGCTGGGCCGCCGCGACCTCGCCCGCACGATGGCCGAGGTCGACCGGCTCCGCAGCCGCCTGGTGGTGCTGCTCGAAACCACCTACACCGCCGCCGAGCAGCACCTCGCGCCGGACACCCTCGCCGACCTGGCCCACGCCCTGGTCGCCTTCTCGTTCGCCGGGGAGCGGATCTACATCGCCGTGGCCGAGCTCGATCCGGGCGTCGCCGCGGGCATGCCCGCCGAACAGGGCACGTGAGCACCAGCTGTGCATCCACCCGGACACCGCTGATCACAGTGTGCGGTGCGCGCGGGAGCTGACCCCGCGCGCACCGGTCCAGCAGTTCCCAACCCAACATGGATCGGAGATCCCAGTATGACCACCAGCAACCCCACCCGCGACGTCCGCGCGCTGGCCCTGTTCGCCACCCTGCAAGCCACGTTCTCCGACGTGCACCCCTTCTGCGACCAGATCATTCAGGCCGGCACCGACGCGATCGACAAGGGCAAGCCCGGCGCGGCCGGACGCCGAGCCTGCGCCCGCCACGTCGGGTCGTACTCGGCCGGCCAGCTCGCGGCCGCGGCCGCGGTGACCCGCGCCCTGGGCTACCGAGTGCCCCCGGCCGCGCTGCTGACCGGCACCGCGATCAACGCGATCACCCACTACGTGATCGACCGCCGCACCCCGCTCACAGCGTTCCTCGGCTCGGCCTGGGCACGCCGGCTGCGGCTGGTCGGCAACGGCAAGCTCGACTACCTGCGCCACGCCACCGTGCAGCGCCGCGACGGTGTCGTCGACACCAGCGGCCCAGGCACCGCGCTCATGGAATGCGACCAGGCCCTGCACCGCATCCTGGGCGTGCTCGCCTCAGCGGTCATCACCGTGCTCGCGACCCGCGCGGACGGTGCCCGATGACCGCCCCCAGCGCCGGAACCGTTCAACTCGGCGAACTCGAGCAACTGCGCCAGGCCGTAATCACCTTCCGGCAGATGACCCTGCTCTGCGACACCGGCCAGCTGCACACCGAACTCGCCGCGCTGCCGCCCCGCGAACTGGCCGAGGTCCTCGACCTGGTCGACGAAGTCCGCCGCTGGGCGGCGGACAAACTCGAGATCCTGCACGAGCACGTCACCGCGACGATGACCTACAACGACATCCGCGTCTACACCGACGCGGTGGCCGCCGTCGTCGACGCCGAGGAACCCCTCGCCGACACCCTCGCCCTGCTCGACCCGCAGCGAAGTGCGTGCGAGGACTGCGAATCCACGGGCCAGAACTGCCCACTTCACTCGGCCACGAGTGGCACACCGACGAAGAACCGTCCACGGAGGACTGAGCAGTGACGACATCCAAACGATTCGAGCCCTACGCCAGCGTGTGGGCGACGGAGGACCACGGACTGTGTCACCTGATTCCGCGAGGTGCGCGAGGAGCAGTGCTGCCGGCCACGAGCAAGCGGGACGACGGCCGGATCGAGGTGGAGTGGATGCTCGGTAGCCAGATCCGGGTCAGCATCGTCGAGCCAGCGCAGCTGTCGACCGTCCCCCTCAAGGAGGGCTGAAGCGTGACGATGAAGATCAACCAGCACCTGATCGACTGCGCCGACCTTGCTGTCGTGGTCGGTCACGACGGCCCGTCGCTGGGCACCGGTCGATGACCACGCCGACATCTCAGGATGTGCGCCGTGCGCAGCTGGCCCACCAGTTGCGCACGGCCCGCATCGGCGCCCGGCTCAGCCAGGAACGCGCGGCCGCCGCCCTTCCCCGCCTGGGCCGCTCGGCGTTGTCGGACATCGAACGCGCCCGCCGCGACGTCAGCGCCCTCGAGCTGACCGACCTCGCCACGGCGTACGCCGTGGAGGTCAGCGAGCTGCTCGGCGCCACCGCGCTCGACGACCATCGCGCGCCGAATCTGGCAGGGCTGACCGATTCCGAACTCGACGAACTGAGAAACTTCGCTGCCTTCCTGCGGTGGCGCCGCTCCCAAACCAGCCGAACTAGCTGATCGCAATGAAGCTAAGTACCTCGCGAAATGCCTTGAACTGGGGTGATAGGCCTCTCAGAGCTGCGAACGGTGCTAGCCCGAGCTGGCCTGCGAGTCCACCCACATCGACCCCACCATGCACCCCGTCCGAGGTGTACGTGGTCGTGTTCGCCGCGCCAAACTTCAACTTGGGCCACCCGGACGGTCCGCGGTGAGCGCACCGTTCTCCGTCCCCTGCCCGCCCAGAAAAAGGAGCCTCCGCCATGCCGGACACCCCCGAAGACATCGCGAAGCGCCTGCGTGCAACCGACACCGAGGACGAAGGCGCGACGTATCTACACGAACAGCAACTGGATCGGGAAGGGCTGCTCGCCGTCGCTGCCGAGCTGGGACTCTCGCGTCTGGAACGCGCGAGCAAACCGGAGCTGGAGCGCAGGGTGCTCAAACAGGCGATCGGAGCCCGGCGCAAATTCGAAGGCCCGCGCAAGTGGTGAGCGCCCTACGCCTTCACTTGCGCTGAACCCAATGACCACCCAGGGGGCCGCCGACCGCGCCGATCGCCCTCGTTCTCCGGATGCCGTCTAAGGCGGATCCCCCTGCATCACGCGTTCCCGCAGGACAGATCGTGTGCAGGGGGATCCGCTGGTGTCCCAGACTCCCTTGTCGGAACTTCGCAGAGGAACATCAAATCGGGGGCTGCGGGGGTTACGGCGGTGTCGGCGGTCGGTGTTCTCCAGCCGATTCCGCTACCCGCTCGGCTACAGAACCTTGCTGTCCGTATGAGTTCAGCGGTGTTTGCGCCGCGCGCGTTCCAGGGCGCGGCGCTGCTGTCGAGACAGCCCATCCGCTGCGGGTGTGGTGGGTCGTGCAGGCGGCTCGGGGCCGGAATAGGGGGCGTCGTCGTCCGCCTGGTAGATCGTGCGCAGGTGTTCGTCGTAGGCAGCCTTGGCGGCGGTCATGCGCTCTTGGTTGTGATTGAGGAAGGCGTCGGTGGACGCCAGTGCACGCTCCAGCCGTTCCCGGATGCCGGTGTGCAGGTAGCCCACCACGCGCAGAGTCGAGGTCGGGTCCTCCAGTTGCTCGCACAAGGCGTCGAGTTGACGTAGCCACTGGTGGCCCGTGGGCACGCGAGGCTCGAGCACCCGCGACTTCGTGACGACGTGGTCGTGCACGACTGTGTCGGGCGTGTTCGGAGGCTGATTGTCGGCTCGGCGTGCCGCGTTGAGGGCCCAGCCGCGGCTGCGGCACGAGTCCGAGCACCACTTTCGTGGCCGTCCCGGGCCAGCGGTCGGCAGCGGTTCCCCGCATCCCGCGCACGTTCGCGGCTGTGTTCTGGACGTGGTGGTAGTGCGCACCAGGATGGTGTGCTCGTCGCTCTTGCCGTCTACTTTCCCTTCATCAGCCACAGCACTATTGTGCCTGCTCAACGCGCTTATTTCATCAAACGAAACCCGGGTCATGGTCATGCAAGAGGTGCTGTGGCGTTGTGGTGCGTGTGGGAGTGGTGGGGGCGGCAGGGCCGGGGTGCGGGGGAGCGGGCTGGCGGCGGAGGGGCCGGCGTGCGGGGAGCGGGGTAGTGGGTGAGGGGCAGGGTGTGGGCGGGGTATGGCTGGCGTGACGGCTGGCCGGGCCTCTCGCGACGGCGGCCGCCGCGCGGTTCCGCGTGCATGGTGACGGGTGCGCCGTCACGGCCGAAGCCCGTCACCGGGGCGTGCCCGGCAGGCCAGCCGGAGGGCAACCCGTCACACCTGGGCGTGCCGGTCGTGACGGCGGTGACGGGTGCCGATGAAGAAACTTCAGCCCCGGTGAACCCGTCCGGATCACCGGAGCGAGATAGGCGCCATCCCCTGGATAGCGCGGCGGCCGTCCGGCCGCTGGCATGATCGAGAGCGCGCGACGTGGGCGACCCCCCTTGGGCCTGCATCGCGTCCCGGCCGCCGCCGGCGTACTGGAGCTTTCCCCCTTCGCTCCGCCCGCCGGCACCCGGACGCGGCCGGGCCGGACTGCGAACGAAAAGGGGGGCGGGCTGATGCCCGAGACTCGACACCGCGGCCGCCAGCCGCACGTGCCCGGTGGCTATCCGCATCCGCTGGAGATCCGGCTGACCGAGAACGATCGGGCCCGGCTGGCGATCGCGGCCGCGCGCGCCGAGCTGGCGGACGGGGCATACGCCAGCCAGCTGGTCCACCGCGGCCTGGCCGCCGACGCCGACACCGTGCCGGCGGACTGGCGTGAGGTGCTGGCCGAGCAGCTGCGCCACCGCGCCACGGTCGCCACGCTGCGCGGTGACGTCGCCGCGGTCGGCCGGTTGCTCAACCAGGTGGCCCGGGCGGTCAACTCCGGTGGGCACGTGCCGGAGGCCGCGGTGCTGGTGCGGCTGGAGGCTCGGGTGGAGGCGGTGCTGGCGGCCGCCGATCGGGGCCTGGCCGAGCTGGACGCGCTGACCGAGAAGGCGCGGGATCGGCTGTGAATCGTGACGATACCTTAGCTCTTTTTGTTGATCTTGTTTCGCGTTGTGCGCTGGTCCGGCCGTGATCGGCCGGGTGGTGCGCGGCTGGCGCGCTCGCGGCCTGCTGGTCTACCTGTTCGGTCCGGGCCGTCATCACGAGCACACCGATCCGCACGTGGTCGCGGTCTGGGACGGCTGTACCCGGCTGCACCAGCCGCGCGAGAGCTCGCCGGGGCGGTTCGACGTCGGCGCCCTGGCGGCCGCGCTCACCGCACCGGCCGCGGCCGCGGGCGTCCCGCAGAATCCGCCGCCGCCGCACGAGGGCCAGGACCCGCCGCAGGGCCCGGTGTGGCACTGCTCGCTCCGCGCCGCGCCGGAGGACCGGGAGCTCTCCGGCGACGAGTGGGCCGAGGTGGTGGCCGACGTGCTGGACCGCACCGGGATCGCGCCGCGCGGTGACCCGGGCGGGTGCCGGTGGGTCGCGGTACGCCACGCCGCCGATCACGTGCACGTCGCCGCGGTGCTCGTGCGCCAGGACACGCTGCGCCGCGTGCACCCGCGCCGGGACTACCACCGGGTCCGGGAGGCGTGCCTGGCCGCCGAGCAGCGCTACGGGCTGCGCCCGACCAGCCCGGCCGATGCCACCGCGCCGTCCGCGCCGTCCCGCGGCGAACGCGAGAAGGCCGCCCGCCAGCGACGGGGGCCGGAGTCGAGCCGAGAGCAGCTGCGCCACCTCGTGCGGACCGCGGCCGCCCGCGCCACCGGAACGGAGGAGTTCCTGGAGTTGCTGGCCGCCGATCCGGGCGTGCGGGTCCGGGCCCGCCGCTCGCCGACCGGAGACCTGACCGGCTACGCGGTCGCGTTCTTCGGCGACCGGGACCGGCGGGCGGCACCGGTGTGGTTCGGCGGGCGCACGCTGGCCGCCGACCTGTCCGCGACCGCGCTGGCCGAGCGGTGGGCCAGCGCGCCCAAGCCGGCGGCCCCGGCCAGCGTCCTCGCAGAGCGGCGCAGCGGCGCGTGGACGGCGGCGGCCGCGGCCGCCGAGCAGGCCCGCGCCGACCTCGCCACCGATCCCGCCGGGATCGCGCACGCCACCGGGGACCTGCTGCTGGTCCTGGCCCACGTCAGCGACCCGGCCGACCGGGCGCCGCTGGCGGCCGCGGCCGCCGAGTTCGAGCACGCGGCCCGCCACCCCGGGCGCGGGCAGCCCGCGACCTGGAGCCGGGTGGCCGCCGAACTGCGCACGGCGTCCTGGCGCCTGGCGCGCGTATCCGCCCGGCGCAGCACCAGCGCGGCCGCGGTGCTGGCGCTACTGCTGGCCGTGACGGCCCTGGTCGCCGAGATCGCCGCCTGGCGTACCCAGCAGCACCAGCCCGCCGCCGCCGCGGCCGCCGAGCGTGCCCGGTCAGCCCTGGCCGGGCACACCGCCCAGGTCGCCGAGTGGCACGCCGGTCAGCAGCAGCAACCCACGCCCGCAGCGGCCGCGCGGTACTCGCAGCAGCGACACCGGCTGGCGTTCCAGCGCCCCGCGGCGTACCGGCCCGCCACCGGAGCGCCCGGCCGGCCACGGCGATGACCTCGAGGCCGGGAGGAGGGCCACGTACGCGGCGCGGACACGATTTCGGCTCTGGTCGGCGGCGGTCGCTCCAATAAAACTCAGCAAAAATGCTTTACGCTCATTCCCCTGAATGTACTAACTGGGGTATTCGACCCACGCGTTTCGCAGGTTTTCCGCAACGTGGATGGAGCTACCCCGGCTTTGCGGGTATCTTCCTCGCAAGGCAGATCACAGCTGGTTCAGCTGTCCAGCGTTGTCCACCATCTCGGCGAGGGATCGGGATGGCGGATGCGTAGACCACCCCCGATCGGAGGTGCATCGTGGACAGCGAAGACCGCCGTCCTGCCCAGTCCCCGGACCCGTCCGGAGACGACCCCGAAGTTCCCCCGGCCCGCCCGGGGGAGGGGGGTGCCAGGTGGGTGACACTGCTCGAACGTGCGGCCAACCTGGCATCGGCTGTAACGGTGCTGGCCTGCCTATACGGCACGACGGCCCTGGCATGGATTGCCGGGGCCGCCGCTGTTGCCGGGTACCTGGGAGTGGTGATCGTTGGCGCGGTCCACTCCCGTCGCAAGTGATCGGATCGCCACCTCGGTGGTGACCTGATCACCCGGGCCGGTTCCTGGCATCCAGCCAGGAGCCGGCCTGCTTCGTGCTCGGCCCCTATCCCGTACGAACGTGAATCACGGGCGTGGATAAAGGCCGTTCGTTGAGACACTGTGCGACTTCGAGCGACCCATGTCAATCACGGGCATTCACTCGGCAGGGTGACGACTGCCCAGTTCGCGGAAACGGATGGCCGGAAAGAGCGGCACTCCGCTACCTTCCGCAAGGTCGACAATCTGTCGAGTGACACTCATTCCGGTGAGTAACACTTTTGGCGTGTCGATACCCAACAGAGTGATGCGTACTCCCACGCGGACGTTGAAAGTTCACCACTGGACGTTCTGCATGCGGAGATCCACGGAATGATCACTTTGGGATGGGCCACCTGTTGCGGTGGCGGTGACCAGCAGCGGAGAGCTGGCCCACACGCCGGGGTAACCCATTCGGCCTAGTGTGCTGGTGGGGGGAGGTCCGATGCGGTGGAATCCGGGAATATCCACGCTGACAGGGGGCCGTCGGACGCCTGTCGTAACGTGCGCGGTCGGTACGCCGACTGGCCACAGAGATGATCGAACAGCGAGGTGCCCCCATGGACGAGACCACCGTTGGCACCATCGTGCTGGGTGCGGTGACGCTGGGCTTCACCGTGCTGGTGTCGCGGTGGTGCGTGGTGCAGATGTGCCGCAGCCAGCGGCAGGTCGCCGTGCTGCAGCAAAAGCTGGGCAGCGCGAGCATGGCCGGCGCGGCGACGCTGTTCGAGACCGGGCAGCTGGACGAGGCCGCGGCCCTGGACGAGGTCGCCCGCCACTGCGAGGAGGCGGCCACCGCGCTGGAGACCATGGCTGACCGGTGGGAGCTGCGGCTCAGCCCGTGGCGCCGCATCGGCAGCCGGTCGGCGTAGCGAAGTCCGGCTACCGGCCCGCGTCCGTCAGTGCCGGTACCGGGAACAGCGCGGGCTGGGCGGGGTCGTCGAGCGCGCCGGTCAGGCGCAGGCACTTGCGGCAGCTGACCGGCAGCACGGTTGGGGTGATCTCCCCGCCGGAGCCGAGCCCGGACCAGCCCTGGTGGCAGGCCGGCGCGGGCAGGGTGAGGCCGTTGATCCAGTCGACCCAGATCACCGCGTGGGCGACGTCGGAGCGGCCGATGTGCAGCCGCGCCCCGCTGAACAACCGGTGCTGCTCGGCGGCGAAACGCTCCGGGTCGACCCGGGTCACCGGGAACAGCTCGATCGGTTCGCTCACCCGGCCAGTATGGCGCCGCGCACGGCCAGGCACAGCCTGCCCAGCTCGTGACACCGGCGTGGTATCGCACCTGCAGAACCGGACAAACCACCCAGCCTCCAGGGTGAAATTCGTGCTGAATTGCTGGTGACACGCTCCACTCACGATCAGCGGCATGGACATCGAAGAGACGCAGACATGCCCGAACTGCGGCGGCACCGGCGGCCACATCCCCGATGAGGACGAGTGCGGCACCTGCCAGGGCACCCGAGTCATCTCAGCGCCGAACCTAAGACCAGAAGCAGGCCTTGACGCCGCGCAGCCGCCAGATCCAGAATCCGCCTGCGGCTGTGCCGGGCTGATCGCCATCACGCCGGCGAAGCGCCGCACGGGGCGAGGGCCGAGGAATTCCCGTGCGATGCCGCCCATCGACCGGAACCAGCTCATGATCGAGCTGGATCTAACCCTCGGCGCTCAGCAGGGTGACGTGAGCAAGGCGGTCGCCTCCGCGATCCAATGCCCGGCGCCGGGGTGCGGCCACGACGTAGGCGCCGGCCTGGCGGGGCCAGCCGTGGGCTTCCTCGGCGAGCATGCGCGGATAGGTCGTTGAGGGCGCGCGCAAGGATTCGTCGCCGGCGATTCCAGGGGCAGGCGAACGTCACCACCGGCACGGTGCCGGGTCATTCTCGGCACCGTCGTTCACCTCGAGCCGCGATCGGTCACCGCTGGATCCGGTCGGAAGATGGCGTCGCGCCAGATCAGGGTGATGGGGCAGGACTGGGCGTCGCGGCGGGCGGCGGTCACGGTGATGCTGGGTCCGTGGTCGGGCAGCGAGAACGCGAAGCGGGTGGAGGGTGTGGTGGCGTCGAGGACGCCGGAGCCGAGCGGGCGGTCATCGGCGGCGATGGTCCAGGAAAGCGCGGCGTCGGCGCATTCCCATCGTTGTCCAGTTGCAGTTCGTGGCCCAGGAGGCGGTGGTGCGTGGTCGCGTCCGTGGTGAAGGTCGTGGCGATCTGCGCCCCGGGGTCCAGTGTCCAGCGCCAGTCGACGTGCTGCGAAGCGCAGGGGTAGTAGGTACACGCTGTTCCCTGCCAAAGTTCCCCGGGGAGCGTGCCGTGGGAGACGGTGAAATCGGACTTGGTGACGTCGTAGTTCAGGAACACCAGCAGGATCACCCCGCCGAGGACCGCCGCGGCCAGGAGGCTCGTGGCCACGGTCTGGAACCGGGCCTCCCGTTCGGGAGGCTGCGGCGTAGGCACAGTGTGACTGTGCGAGTCCGTTGGGTGTTTGTCCAGCCCGCCGGCGAGAAACTGCCAGGCCGCTGTCACAAGCTCGTGTTCAGCGGTGGGTTTGCCGGTACAGCTCGAGCAGCTGGTGTTCGCCGGCGGTTTCCAGGAGCAGCTCGACCAGCTGCTCGGCGGGCGGGAGTGCCTCGGCGGCCAGCGAGTGCGCGATTGCGGTGAGCGCGGAGGCGGGCATCGCGGAGACCGCGAGGCCGCGCACGAGCGCGGGGTAGCGGGTGCGGGTGAGCTGGTCGAAGGGCTTCAGCCGCTGCGGATCGGCCACGGGCGCGCTGGTGCCGTTGGCGTCGATGTCGATTCGCGTGGCCAGCACCTCGGGCGGGGGCGGGGGGCCGCCGACGATCCGGCGGATCCGGGCCAGGGTGTTCGGGCCGATATTGCGCTCGCGCAGCAGCACCTCGTCCGGGCAGGCCGCGACCTCCTCGCCGAAGGCGAATCCGGCGTTGGTGAGCTGCTTGAAGCCACGCACACCGCCCTCGGACTGGGGCAGGGCGCGGAACTGCGCGTGGTAGTCGGCCAGCGGGGTCCGGCTGGGCGGCATGGGCTGCAGCGACCATCCGGTGACCACGCCGGTGCCGAGCAGCTCGCGTAGCCGCTCGGCCATCGCGCTGGCGCCGATGACGTGCAGCACCCGCTGCGGCATCACCCGGCAGACCCGGGCCAGCCCCCACTGTCCCTTCGGGGAGCCTGCCCACTCCCACGGGTCCAGCCCGGAATGCCAGCCGTCGAACACCGAGCCGATCCGGCGCGCTTCCTCCTCCGGCGGCAGCGAGGACCACGGGGTTTCTCCGGCAGCAGACACGCTGTTCATCATCGGACACACCGCGACCTGCGCCCAGCACGCCACGCAGCGGCAGCGCAGGAAGGCGGGTCGGGACCTTCCCCGTCCCGACCCGCCTGCCAGCACAGACTAGCGCATAATCGCCCATATGTTCGACTCGGGTGGAGGTGTGTCGGGCACGCGCGGCGAGTTCGGGCGGCTGCGCTACCTGCGCCCGGGCACCGAGGTGCCGGCGCGGTGCCCGGCCGGGCACCAGCTCGGGGTGGCCGGGCCGAACAACGGCTGGTCCCACCTGCTGCGCCGCCACGAGTACTGCTGCGATCTGTGCCGGGAGCTGGGCTCGACCCGCTGGTCGTGGTGCCCGGTCGACGTGACCGAGCAGCACACCCAGGAAGCGGCCCCGCACACCGGCCTGGCCCTGGTGCAGGTCCCGCCGCCGCGCTGGGCCGGATCCGGGCAGCTGCGCCTGCAGCTGGGCGAGGGCACCGGCACGCCCGCGGTGCTGGGCACCGCCACCCTCGCACTGTGCTCGGTGGACCGGCGCGCGGTGTTGCAGGCCGTGGAGGTGAACGAGCGTTGGCGGCGGCGCGGCGTCGGGCGGGTCTTGTTGGCGGCGGCTGCCGCGCTGGGGACCGGCTACAGCTGGAGCACCCGGCCGATCCCGCGCGACCTCGCGGCGCGGGCGTTCTGGGCCCGGGTCGGGCCTGCCGACTGGCCGGCGCCCCCGGCGTACTGCAGTCACCAGCTCGCCCGCGGCCCGATCGCCGAAGAGCCCGGCTGATTCGGAGGGGCCGCGAGCCTGCGGGGAACGCGTGCGCATCCAGCCGACCACTCTGCTTGTATCGGATGGCGTTCCGGAGCCAGGAGCCAGCGTCGGCCCACGTCGTTTCTGGTCAGGGCGCTGCCGGTTCCTCCTGGCCGGTGACCTCGGTCCAGGAGGGGGAGGATTCCAGGGTGTGCAGCGGCACCACGCCGGGGTTTGGCCAGGCGGAGCGGATCACCGGGGCGCCGGCGGTAGACGATGCGCTCGTCGGTGAGGACCAGCCAGCGATCCGGGCTGTCGAAGAACTGGAAGATCCGGGGCACCGGCGAGGTCGTCGGGGTGATGTCGGGCTGGCTCCACGGCGCTGATCCTCATCCGCGGTATCGACAGCGCCGGGCAGCGCCGAGCCGGACAAGGCCAGCTTCACACCGTTGCCAAGTCACCGCAAACGGGGTGTTTTGCTGCGCTCGCGGGCTCTGGTCGCACGTGCATCCGCGCTTCCCGCTCTACGCATCGGCGTGTCTCCTGCGATATCACAGCTGGGACCCGGAGGTGCCTGCCGTGGTGCTTCCGGCAGGCACCTCCTCCAACGGTCAGCTCAGACCGGACAGATACCTGACTTGATGTAGTAGGCATGGTCGATATCGGCAGGGGTTCCGAGGTAGGTGCTCCGCTTGGACACCAACCTGCAGAAGTCGTTCTCCACGCCACCTCCCGCGCGGTCCACGCGAATGAGGATGGTCGTGGGAGAGTTGCAGTGCTCGTAGTACGCCCCGATGTGGTTCTCCCAGAAGCCGCACACCGCCTCCGGGGCCGCCTGCGCCGTGGCAGGCGCCATGATCCCACCGGCCAAGGCCAAGGCGGCGGTGATCAGTGACACTTTCGTCCGACTCATCGCATCTCCATTTCGGCATGGCGGAAACCGCAAGAAGAGTCAATCGCTCGTAGTGAGATTAAAGGATTAACCGGGAATTAAATTTGCTTCGACTTCATGGAAGCCAACCTTTGCCGAGTCATAACAAAGGCTCATCTTGCGGGCAGGGCGATATGCCTACTGTTCAGTCGGCACAGCTCTTCGCCAACCCATCTTCGCAGCTCAGCTGCTTTCCACGGGGGCGCGCTCATCCCAGTTGCCCGAATCATCTCCCCTCAAGCTCGACGTTGTTACCTCCCAGTATTCCGCCGAGTTCGTGTCGAGATCTATTCTCGACACGAAGGGATACTACGACCGTCGCTTGATCAAGTAAACGTTTACCCGAGTATGTCCGCGTGCATCACTCATTCGGGCGTGCGCCTGCCTTGGTGGGTGCAGTTTCAGTATTCCTATGTTGTCCGTACGGCGGTAACGCCTGTCCATGCCGCCAGGTGCACCCTTGGCCGAGTCACGAGATCGGCAGCACGCTTGCCACTCGCCACACCCTGGGGTGAAGACGCCGACCCAACCCCTTGATCAGCGGGGACACCACAACTCAGTTCGGCGCGACGCGCCTCGTCGCACCTTTCGTGGCGATCCTCGCGCGGCCGCCGCGCTGGGCACCGGCTACACCTGGTCCACCCGGCCGATCCCGCACGACCTCGCGGCGCGGGCGTTCTGGGCCCGGGTCGGGCCCGCCGACTGGCCGGCGCCCCCGGCGTACTGCAGCCATCAGCTCGCTCGTGCGCCGAGCACCGGCGAGTCCGGCTGAGCCGGGAGCGGGTCAGAGCGGCCGCCACCCGGGAACCGGCTCAGGCTGTCTCCTTTCGTGGAGGGGCCGCAGGGAGGCGTGCCGCCGGCCCGCGCTGGTCACTGTTCCCGCCGCTGTCTGCTTCGGATCAGCCACCAGAGCCGCCACCACGGGAACAGCGTCGCGCGATAGCAGCCGCGCAGGAACCGCTGAAGCTGTGCGAGCGGTCCTGGCCGCTGTGTGCGCGCCCGGGCGCGGTCTCGTCGCCAGTCGGCGTAGCGGGCCCACAGGTGCCAGATCCACAGGTAGCGGGCGGCGAGCCCGGCTGCGGCGAGCACCGGGACGCCGGCGGCGGCGAGCAGCACGGTGCGCTCGGTCCCGTCGAGCAGGAGGCCGACGCCGGCGGCGAGCACGCCGGGCAGGAGGGTGGCGAGCATGCTGATCAGGTCGGCGCGCCGCACCGAGCCGTGGACGTGCTCGGCGGAGGAGTCGGGGGCGTTGAGGTGGTCGGGCTGATCGTTGCCGTGCGGGGGAGGGCTGCTGTTCCACCACGTCGTCTGCTGGCCGTCGCCGAGCTGGAAGGGCACGGCGGAGCGCAGGAGTTCCCGGGCTCCGTGGACGTGGACGCGGGCGGTGGCTTTGCTGATGCCGAGCGCGTCGGCGATTTCGGCGAAGGTCCAGCGTTCCTGGAAGCGCAGGTGCGCGACCTGGCGTTGACGGTTGGGCAGTTCGCTGAGGGTGTGCCCGGCGATGATGGCGGCCGCGCCGACCTCGGGGGCGCAGACCGGGGTCATCGACGTCCACCGCACGGTTCGTCCGGAGGTGGTGGGAAAGTCGGCCCGCTGCCAGTCGGCCATGGCGTGCAGGTGCCGGCGGGCGACGGCGTAGAGCCAGGCGCGGGGCTGGCGGATGGTGTCCCAGTCGGCGGTGAGGGCGGCGTCGAACACCCGCTGGACGACGTCTTCGGCGCCCTCGGTCAGGTGCACGCGGCCGTGCATGGCCTCGGCGCGGCGCCGCACGAACTGGCAGAGCGGTTGGTAGAGCTCGGCGTAGGCCTCTTCCAGGGACTGCGGTTGCGCGGCCGCGCCGCCGGTGCCAAGTGTGTCGCTCACGCTCCGCTCCTTCCGCCGCTGGCTGTGGTGGCCTGCCAGGTGCTGCCGTCGGCGGCCCGCTCGGCGAGCGCGATCCCGGCGGGCAGCACGGCGGCCGCGGTCAGCAGCCGGGCACGGGCTCGCATCGTGTGTCGGTGGATCGCCGCGCGCACCACGTCGCACACGCTGCGGGCCACCACCATGATCATCATCTCTGTCTCCCAGGTCATCGGGTGCCGCTTTCCGGATCGCGGTCGCCGGCCGGGCGCGCGGCGACCTTGCACCGATCCAGTGCGGCGGGGCGGGCAGAACGTTTAGAGCCGGATCACAATTCGATGCGCCGGCGTCGTCGCCGTGCTGTCCACGACACCCGGCACGGCGGCAGGGAGCACCGGGGTGCCGGGTCGGGCACGGGATCCTCGCCACGCGGGACGCCGGGGCGGCAGCGCGCGAGCCGGCGCAGGGCCAGCACGGTGCCGCGCAGGGCGCCGTGCCGGGTGAGGGCTTGCTGGGCGTAGGCGCTGCAGGTGGGGGTGAATCGGCAGCCGGCCGGTAGCTGCGGGGCGAGCACCGCGCGGTAGAAGCGCACCCCGAGCAGCAGCACGCGCGCGGGCACGCTGGGCTGCGGTGCGGGGTGAGTGCCGTCCTCGAGGTGGCGGGCTCCCGGGCGCCGCAGCCACAGGTAGCGCAGGCCCAGGCCCGCGCCGGTCAGGGCCAGCACACCGCTGGTGAGTCCGAGCGCGGTCTGCCAGACCGAGCCGAGGATCAGCCCGGCGGCCGCGCTGAGCACGCTGACCAGGAGCGCGCTCAGCGCGCTGAACGGGTCCGGGGGCTGGCGGGGTCGGCGGCCGCGACGGTGCGGGGCGTGCACGGCGAACAGCGTCGTGTCCGATCGCGCCTGGGCGGCCACGAGCAGCGTGATCGCTTCGCTGGGATCGTGCCGCCCGGACTGCGGGGGCAGGCCGCGACTGCTGTGCGCGCGGGTGGCGGTTTCGCTGATGCCGAGCGCGTCGGCGATCTCGGTGACGCTCCAGCGTTCGCACCAGCGCAGGTAGCTGGCCTGGCTGCGGTGATCGGGCAGCTCGCACACGGCGTACGCGGCCACGATCGCGGCGAAGCAGACCTCGGTGACGCTGGTGCGGGTCGCCGCGGCCGCGGTCCAGGTCACCGCAGGGGCCAGGCTGGCGCCGGGTTCGGCGCGCTGACCATCGGCGATCAAGCGCAGCTGGTGGCCGGCGACGGCGTAGAGCCAGGTACGGGGCTGGGGGATGGCGTCCCAGCCGATGGCGAAGGCGGCATTGAACACCCGCTGTACCACGACGGTTTCCGCACCTTCGGGCAGGCGCACGCGGTCGTGCAGGGCGGTGGCGCGGCTGCGCACGAACCGGCACAGCGGCCGGAACAGGTAGCTGTAGGCCTCGTCGTAGGTGCGGGGGTGATACGGCGTGCCGGGAGTGGTGCCACGGACGGGCGGGGGAGCGGCGGTCACCAGAGGCGCCCGTTGTGCTGGCGCGGGACCTGGACGCCGGTGATCGGGTGCAGATAGCGCAGGTAGCAGCTGGTGCAGGGCACTCCGCGCTGATCCTCGATGAACTCGAGGTCGCCGCGGCGCAGCACCGTTTCGCACAGCGCGGTGGTCGTGCCGGTGGTGGTCCCGGCCTCCGCCGCGGGGATGTAATGGACCTCGCGGTCGGTTTCGCCGCAGGTGCGGCCGCTGGGCAGCATGGTGCCCGCGCGCAGTCGGACCGCGATCACCTGTGGGGTGCGCGTGCGCTGACGAGGCATAAACGAGGCGAGATTGAACGACATAACGCGAAACTTCCTCACTCGACCGTGTGATGAGTTGGGGGTAGTCCGCGCGCGGCGGTGGCATACTGCGTGACGCGCGGAGTTGACTCTCGTGCATGAATGGGAGCGGGGCCGCCCATGCGGCCGGCCCCGCCGAGCCGGTGCTGAGCCGGTCAGCTGATCAGGGTCACGACCTGATCAGCGACGGTGGCCAGCAGGGCCGTCGCGGTGACCGCGATCAACGCGATCACCGCGCACCCCTGCTGGCCTTCCTTCCGGTGTTTTCCGCTCATTGGGGTTCTCCTTCCTGTGCAGCGCGGGGCGCAGCTGCGCCCCGCAGGCTCTCGCCGGATGCGAGAGCGCGTCCTCGGCTGAGGCCCCGGTGGCCTGCGCGCGCCCAGGACAGCCAGGGGTGCGTCGGACGCGGCCGCAGGGCAGCGCACGCACCCGGTGCTGGTGTGGTTCCGCCGATTCCGGCATGAAGTTCTCCCATTCGATGAATTGTTTGGAAGGTGGCGATCTGCCATTTCCCAATTTATCCGGACGCTACGGGCTACGGAAGTAGGGGGTCCACCTTCCCAGTTCAACGGTCCTGCTGGAGCGACGAATGGCGTACGGGAACATGCGGACCGATCAGGCTGAAAAAACCATAAAAATCCTATTTCACTCCGCAGATCACTCCACGCGGAATTGGAATTCGTGGAGTGATCTGCGGAGTGAAACGTGGACTATTGGCCATACTGGCCCGTTTACTCCGCGCATCACTCCACAGACCACTCCACTGCCGACCTCGTCTACTCCCCGTCCATTCCCCGTTCACTCCCTGTTCACTCCCGCCGAGAGCGGCCAGCCTCCCGTGCCGGGGACACGGCACGGGAGGCTGGCGGGGTGTTGCGCGGTGTTAGGCGAGCTGGTCGTCCGCGAGCTGCCGAAGCTGTTCATACATCAGGTTCCGCACTTGCTCTCGCGAGAGCGCCGGGTGCTCCTTGGCCTGGGCGTCTTCGGCCATCTCCCACAACAGGGAGCCCTCCATGCTCGAGGTCATCTGCCGGTGCAGGTCGCGGGCGGCCTCGCTGCGCTGGGCCTTGGTCACGGCGCAGCGCAGCAACGTCTCCTTGTCCTCGAGCTGGCGCAGCAGCTCCATAAACGCCCGGTTCGAGATCGCGGAGATTTCCTTGAGCTTGCTGCGTTCCTCTGACCAGGTCGCCGACGCGGGCTTGTTCGCCTCACCGCTGGTGGCAGTCGCGGTGGTGTCGCCGGGGTGCCCCACCGTGATCAACCTGGTGGCCCGGTGGATGGCCGTCCGAATCGTGTCCGCATTGACCACCGGTGCTCTGACCCACCCCGGGCGCTCGACCGGTCCGGTATAGCCGTGCGGGGGGTGCCCGTAGGCCTGGACGAACGCTCCTGCGGCCAGAGCCAGCAGCGGTTCACGCTGCGCTTGCGGCAGGTAGGCGGCAAACAGCTCCTCGATCTCCGACCAGCGCGGTGCGCGGCGCGCACCGCGGCCGAGGAAGTCGGCCAGCCGCTTGCTCAAGCTCTGCTCGGTGTGATCGTGGGTCCAATGTCCTTCGTCCTTGGCGTGCGCGGCCAGTAGCATCCTGCTGACCTCGCGCATCGTCCCGGTCCGTCCTGCCACGACGAGCAGGGTGAGCAGCGAGAGCGTCCGTTTGCCACTGGACAGAGCCAGATTGCTGAACTCGGCAGTTGACGGAAGGCCGTCGACTGCGGCCCGCCCTCGCCGGCCGCGTGGCTGCGGTACCGACGACACGGGGATCGTAGGAAGGCCGTCGTCTCCAGCGGGAAACGGCGACGCGGGGTCTGAAGTGCCCTGTTCACGGGGCATCCTGTGGTCTTTCTGCAAAGTCCCCCACGGCGGACACCTTCGCATCTGGCCGCCGACCCGGCTCCGGGCCGGGTGGTCGTAGGGGATCAACGAATAGGTCGCTGCACCCTGGCCCGCGCTCACCTCCCGTACGCGGGCTCCCACGTCCGTCTGCCTGGGGCCTCCTCCTTCACTAATCGCCCCTCATCGCCAACACAGGCTGCCCGCACTCCCGACCCCTTCTCAGAGTGCGAGGAAAGGGGCGAGACTCCTCTCGCCCCTCCCAGCCGCTGGCGCCGTAATCTAGCTGTTATAGACAGGGTCAGCAATTCACCACGCCGAAGGAAAGCGGCGCTCGTGCGTGTTATCTAGTGGAGAAAAATGTTTCGTATCCTGCAAAAGGCTTAATGCTCCATCACTGGAATGGCGCAATGTCAACCCCTGTCGCGGGCCTTTACGTGCATCTCGCTATACCCACAGTTGACCCCGTACTCCCCGGCGTGCCGAAGTCCTCATCCCGGTTGCTGAGTGCGTGTCGGCCTGGTCAGCAGGCCCCGGCACGTGCGTCGTTACCCCGCTCACCGGGGCATCAGCTGCCAGGCGCGGCGGGTCCGGTTGGGGCCCAGCACGATGTGCAGCGGCGTGGTGAAGTGCCACTCGGGAGGCAGCGCGTGCCCGCCGCGCATCATCGAGTTGTGCAGCCGTTCAGAGACAAACACCGCCAGTGGCCCGCTGGAGCTGGTTGTGGAGGCCCTGACCGTGTCACTCTCGCTGATCCGGAGCAGATCGATGGCCAGCCGGCTGGAGAACGCCTTGGCTTTGACGTTGACCATGTCCACATCCAGCAGTACCCGCAGCTGCAGCTGGTCGGCACATCGAACGTTGTCTTCGATCAGGTGCCGGTGGATGCGCAAGGCCAGCGCGGCGGCGAACCCCGGGCGCCATGCCTGCACCGGCACAAAGGTCATCAGGGAGTCGCCGGTCCACGTGGTCAGCGCTTGCTCCGGCAACACGACGTCGACCAGCGCCCGCAGGCGGCACCGGGCATCTTCCTGATCGCGAGGACTGCGTCGCGCGAAGCGAGCGACGTCGAACACCGCGGCGATCATCTCGTCCGCGCCGTGCTGAAGCGGTTGTTCCTGCACGACGGTACTGAGCTTGTCCAGCAGGTTGACGACGGCTTTGGTGCTCAGGCCCAGGCGGACTGCCAAGCTCTGGCGGGCATGGCAAAGGTTGACCCGCGCCGTGTTCGGCGTTACACCGAGCTGCTGGGCGATCTGTTTGGGCTGCATGCCGGAGTACACGTTGTAGTTGAGAACCTCCCGCTGACGATCGGGAAGCCGCTGGATCGCATTCTCGATCATCGATTCTTCGATCACTGACTGATGCGGATCGGCGATGATCATCCTGGGGGGTGGGCTGTAGTGCTCCCAGGCGGTGCCGCGCAGCAACCGCGATACCCGATCGCGAACTCCTTCCACGCGCGAGGACTTGACCTGCAGCGACTTGATGACCTCCGAGGAGCTGTACTCCTCGGCCAACAGGCCCACCACCCGCCAGTCAGCCTCGGACAACCCTCTTCTCAAGTACTCCAGGAGGGCCGCCCGATTCACCAGCGCCCCGGGATCGCTCGCCGCTGGCGCGGGCACCGTCGCCAGCGCGTCGGACTGATCGATCGGATCCAGAAGTACTTCCCACTGGGTGTGCTCAGCCGCTTTGGCGAGATACCGCCGCGCGACGGTGATCAGCCACGACAGCACCTGCCCTGGATCATGCAAGGTCTGTGCTGCCTGGCTGAGCTCGATGTAGGCGTACTGCACCGCGTCTTCGATCTCCATGCGAGACCGCGCGGGCATTCGCTTGTGCAGCACTGTCATGACCGCGGGAAGCGTCAGCGCGCGCATCTCTGCGAACGCCAGCTCATCCCCGGCGGCGGCGAAGCGGCGGATCAGGTTGCCGCGGTGATCGACCCTGATCGCCAAGGCGCTAGCCATCGGCGACCGCCTGCCGGCCTGCGCCAGCCGCCAGGCGAGGCAGCGGGTACGTCCGCCTTCCATCGGCCTCAGCTGGCCTCAGTGATGCGCAGACAGCACTGTTACGAGAGAAAAGGCGGCCTATCCGGCCGCCTCGCGCACGAGACACGGAAGCTCCTGTTGATGTGGCGCTCCGCCACCCCTGCACTCCGGCCAGAAGTTCGAAATGACGAAACACGCGTTCCAGGGCCCCGAGTCTGCCTGACAGGCCCGACGTGGACGCTAGTCAAGCGCACCCAGCCTTAATGTAATGAGCATCACGGCGCGCGCGATCATGGCATGCCCCGCATGAGGCGTGCCCTCGCCAAAGATCAACATCTCGTCGTGGGAATCTCTCGCAAAGCCGCATCCAGGGCCCAAAAGGTCCCACTTTAGTGATCTGAATCACTTTAACTTAATGAGGGATCACCCATTCGGTGCGCACTACTAGTTACGCGAAACCTCGCTAAGCAAATACATGTGAGGTTTCGTGGACGGGCAACTCCCCGTTGATGAGGTCCCGCCGCCCCTGCACTCCGGCCAAGAGACGCGTTCGAGGCGGCGGGACCAACCTCTCGTTTCCCCTCCGCTACCCCGGCGGGGGCGTGACCAGCCTCGGGACGAAGCCCGCCTGTCCGTGCTAGCTACGCGGGCGTCGGCCGCGCTCGTGGTGTTTACGGCGTCGGTGGCACGCCCGACACGGCCGGGACCACGATGTGGTCGAAGTCGATGTCCCAGCGCAAGCCGCGGAAGCTGGTGTGGCGCAGCCGCTGGTCCGGGGTGAAGGTGCGGTAGACGACATCGCAGGCCAGTTGCGGGGCGACCCAGTGCACGCCGCGCGCCCGGTCGCGCGGCACCTGGTCGGCGAACGGGCTGCGGCGTCGTTCGAGCGGGCGGAGCCGGTCGAGCAGGTCGTCGAGGGTGGCGTCGGTGAAGCCGGTGCCGACGTCGCCGATGTAGACCAGGTCGCCGGCGGGGTTGTGGGCGCCGAGCAGCAGCGCGCCGAGCCGGTCGGTGCGCTGCCCGGAGCCGGGGCGCCAGGCGCCGATCAGGGCGGTGTGGCTGTGGAACAGCGCGTGCTTGCGCCAGTCCGCCGAGCGCCGGCCGGGTAGATAGCGGGAGCTGACCTTCTTGGCCACGATCCCCTCCATCTGCGCGTCGATGGCGGCCTTGAGCATGTCGTCGGGGTCAGCGTCGGCGTAGAACGGCGGGATCATCACCCGCCCGCCGGGAGGGAGGGCCAGGTCGTCGAGCTGCGCACGCCGCTGCTCGTACGGCGCGGCCAGCAGCGAGTCGCCGCCGAGCTGGAGCAGATCGAAAGCGAAGAAGTGCACCGGCACCGCCTGGGCGAGCCGGGCGGTGCCGGTGCTGGTGCGGCGGCGCTGCAGGCGGCCGAACTCGGGGCGGGCGTGTTCGTTGAGCGCGACGATCTCTCCGTCGAGCACCGCGGCCTGCCCGGCCAGCGGTTCGCGCAGCGTCCGGGCCAGCTCGGGGAAGTAGCTGGTCAGGTCGTTGCCGTTGCGGCTGGTCAGCCGGGTGGTGCCGTCCGGCGCGACCGTCATGCACGTCCGCCAGCCGTCCCACTTCCACTCGAACACCCAGCCCGGGTCGGACGGCAGGGTGCGGGCGTCCTCGGCCAGCATCGGCGGCACCGCCACCGGCACCTCGCTCGCCCGCTTGCCCACCTCGGCCCTCCTCGCCGCCGTCGTGTCCAGTGTGGACGGCAGCCGGGAACAGCGCAGGTCAGGGCACGGTCTGTGCCGCAACGAGCACCATCCGTGCGTCACCCGGGCGGTGGCCGGCGCCCTGGGTGAGCAGGATGTGACACCGGGCGGGTGTGCGGCGATGGAACTGGCATGAGGCACGGGCGCGGAAGGTTCGCCGATGATCCGGTGGTCGACGCTGCCCTGATCGTGTGGCTGGACCACCTGCCCCGTCCTCGCCGTCCTGCAACGGCGAGGTCGTCGGCACCCACACGGCTGCCGATGATCACTGAACCGGGTCGCCTCGCGCGTTTTCCTGACCACGAGAGGGCAGGGGGCCGCAGGCTGGAGGGCATGAGCACGCCGATGGATCACGACGCCGCCGACCGGATCAGCGCGGCCGCCGACCGGGATCCGGACTCGCCGACCGCGACCAGCGGATTCGATGACCGAGCCCAGCACGCCGCCGAGCGCAACACCGCCGTCGACGATCCCGACGACGACTTCCTGTGACCACCCCGGCGACCTCAGGTGTCGTGCGCGTGGCCGCCTGCGGCGGTCGCTGCTGGCTGTGCGGACTCCCCGCCGTGTCCGGCGAGAAGCTGCCCGGCCGCCGCCACAAGGTCCGGCTGCTGTGCCGCCGGCACGACCAACTCGTCTTCGGCACCACGCCCGAGCCGCCACCGGTGTCCTGCTGAGACACCGTCGCCGGGCGAGCGCTCCTCGAACTTCTTCTCCGCGGTCTTTTCGCCCTGCTTCTCTGGGTTCCTGCTAGAGCGGCAGCCCCAGACAGCCGGTTTGCCGCAGGTCGTAGTCGTGGGCATGTTTCCCGGGGTGCCCGCGACATCAGGGGATCGAGCGATCGTCACGCACGTGAAGGTGGTGCCGAGGTCGCCGTGGGGGTCCCCGGGTTGGCATCGGCGGGACTGCCGCTCGCATCGTCTTCTGGGGCTCCGGATACTACGACGACCCCAACTGGGCGGAACTGGACGCGGGTGGTGCCCGCGCCGGTCACACGGCGATGGTGACGCGTGCTCAGACGACCACGCCGGAGAGCGCCTCGAGAGCGGTTTTCGACCATTCTGTGGCCGTCTCGGTCGCGCCAGCCGAGTACCCGGCGGCCAGCGGGGCGAACACGCCTTTGAGCACGTTGAGGCACTTGCGCAGCTTCGACTTCTCCGGCTCGGGCTGGGTGATCTCGGCCAGGGCTTCCTGGGCGGCTTCCTCGGCATCGGCCCGGTCCTGGTCGGGCAGGCCGACCGCGGGCAGGCTCTGCAGCAAGTCGGTGATTAGCCGGGCCAGCTCCTCGTAGCCGGGGGCCACGGGGCTGGTGTTGTGCTGCTGGTTCTGGGTTATGTGCTGGGCGTTCCAGGCGATCTGCGCATGGGTCATGTCGCCCTGGAGTACCGGTCCGTTGTAGTTGACCGTGGTGCCCAGGGTGGGTAACCCGGTTTCGACGGGCACGCGGATCGGCCCCTGCTTGTCGAACTCGGCCTGGATCCCGGCGAACAGCCCCTGGATGCCCTGCCTGTTGATCCCGTCGTCGTCGGTCATGGAGTCCTCGTCGCTGCGGCCGGTGAGAAGGCGGCGAACATCGCCGCCGTGGTAGAGCAGGCAATCCCTGCCGCGGGCCGTGAGCTGGGGCTGGATCGTGCCGTTCGGGGCCTCGTCCACCGGTAGCGAGGTGATCAGGCCGGATTCGTCGAGGTACTCAGCTTCGCGGGTGACCTCGTCCTCGGTGAAGACGGCGTCCTCGTACTGGACCTGATCGCTGGCCAGGAAGTTATTCCAGTCGATGTTCTGGCCGTGGTGTTCCAGCCAGGCCAGCATGCGCCGGCGTAGCTCGGTCAGGCGCCGCGCCGGGCGCGAGGCGAGCAGGCGCTGCGCCCGTTGGCGGCCGCCCCCGGTCAGCGTGCTCTCGATCGCGCCACCGCCGGAGAATGAGTTCGTCACCAGGCCCTGCTCGCCCAGGTACTCGGCGAGCTGGAATGCGTCGTCATCCCCGAGGCCGCGGCGGGCCAGGACGTCATTGATCTCGCCAGGTCCGTGCTCTTCCAGGTGCATGAGCAGGGCGTGGCCGTGTTCGTCGAACGGCGTGACCATCGAGGCCTCGCCCCCCTTTCCGCGAGCCGTGACCGGGACCTGACCGGCGTCGCGGTCGCCGGTGACCGCTCATCGTGCCACACCGCTGACCTGGTGTATGGCCGAATCGCGGGGCCGCCGGGGCCCGGCACGGCCGGTCGGGAGGAACGGTCTACCCCATGCGATAAGCAGTCGAATCTTCACTGGCTCGGGTGCTCAGACCGTCCTTCGGAGCACCGGAGTCTTCGCCGGGACACCGTGACCCAGTTGGTCACGCGGCACCGACAGCGCCGTGCCCGAGACGGCAAACAGGCATTTGCGGTGCTTAGGAGTTCGCGCTTAGGAGTGCGCGTCGTCGGCCGAGCTGACTCACCTGAGAGACGCCATTCGCGCTGATCCGGTGCTAGTTGTGGCCGTGCGCGGCGCGGTGGAGCTGCCCGGCCAGGTCGTCGTCGGCGTCGTGGCGGCGGTATTCGGGGTCTGGCTCGTTCATCCCCCTGGTGTGGAAGATCAGGCGGTCGACCAGGTCGACCATCTCCGCGGGGGTGGGCAGCAGTTTGCCGCCGAAGCGCACGGCCCACAGGAAGCCATCGAGGTCGTCGGGGTTCTCGATGCCGTAGCGCCACCCGGCGGTCGCGTTCCAGTCCAGGCAGATCCGCTCGGTGTACCCGGCGTGGAGGCACTGGGCGTGGTCGAACTCGAGGTAGATGCTGGGCTCGTCGCCGGTGGTGCTGACGTGGCCGATGATGATGCCCTCGGCGCGCAGGGCGTCGACGACCGCGTGCGCGTACGGCCCGAGAGCGCCGGCGTCGCCGATCCCGGCCGCCGGATCGTCCGGCGCGCCTTCGTCGTACGGGGCGCCCGCGAAGGGCAGGCCGTCGAGCCCGCGGATCGTGGGAGGGGCCGGCCGCACGTACATGTGCGCGTCGCGGGTGTGGCCTTCGCAGAACCGCGCGGTCACGCCGTCGGCGAAGCTCAGCTCCGCCCAGACCGGCTCGGGGCACGGTGTGTCGAGCCGGTCATAGTCCCAGGTCCGCTCACATCCGAGGGCGGTGCACCAGGTCGTGCCGGCGCTCGAGCGCAGAGATCGGCCGTGCTCGGGGCGGATGCCCCCCGAAACCCCGCACGGTGTCGGCTCGGCGGCCGGGTGCCCTGCCGGGGTGCTCATCGTGTCGCGCCCCTCAGCGCGTGCTCGACCAGGTGCAGAAGCGCCTCCTGCCGAGTTCGCCACGGGCCGCCGGCGACCGGGAGGAAGTCCGGGGTGCTCGCGGTCCACTGGCGGGCACGGCCGGGAACGGGTTGGACGAACCCGATGGTTCTCGGCGAGGTGGCGTCTCCGGCCAGCACACGCCGGGCCCGGGTGATCTCGTCGGCGGTCGTGTCCAGCCGGACGGTGTCGGGGTCGAACACCGTGGCCGGTCCCGGGGCAGGCACGGTTGCTGGCGACGGTTCTTCCTGCTCGGGGGCGGCGGTGTTTGCGGGCTCGTCGTCGAGCACAGCCCGCGCGCGAGCGGCGTCGTGGTACTCGGGCAGGACCCGCTCCTGGGTCTCGATCTGGCGCTGGTACCAGTCGTGCGCGCCCTGCTTGCTCACGCCCAGCGCCTCGCCGATCTCGCTCCAGGTAGCCCCGGCCTCGCGCGCCTCGCGTATCACCGTCCAGCGCCTCCCGGTCAGCAAGTCCACCAGGCGACGGTTGGCCTGCAGCGCCTGAAGCGCGCTCATCGCGGGCAGTTGCTCGAGTTCCCGGCTCCAGGTGTCGAGCATCGTCGGGTCGATGCCCTGGGAGGTGCCGAGTTCGAACGCCTGCCGGGTGGTCCGGCGCTCGTGGTACAGGCGCCACAGCTGCCAGTACTCCCGCTCGTCGGCCGTCACCGCCGCCAGCACCGCGTTCGCGTCCAGGTCCGGCGGATAGTCGCCCAGAATCATCCGTCAAGAAAACTTGACGCCTTGGCTCCCGTCAAGCTTCCTTGACGAGGCCACCCGTTTGGCGGGTCACCAGCACCCGGAGGATGTGGGCGTGGAAGCGGAACTGGCGTTTCGGCGGTCGGGTCACGACGATCCGACCGATGAGCAATGGCTGAGGCTGCTGGTCGGCGGCCGCGAGGTCGGCGCCGTGCTGTATCACGTGTGCCCGGTGTGCCGGACCGCGCTGCTGCACGAGATCGGGATCGAGGACGACTTCCAGCATCACGGGTACGGCACCCGCGCGATCGAGGTGCTGCGCACCGATTTTCCGGGCTACCGCTGGACAACCACGCCTCAGAAGACCCGAAGCCGCCCGTGGTGGCAACGGCTGCAGCAGTCCTACCCCGGCGAGTACCAGGCCGGGCGAACCTGCCCGCACATCGCCGCGCAGCTGTAAACCCGCGAGGTGCGCAGGGGCCTGCCGGATCTACCAGGAGCGCATGCGCAGCACCGCAGCCGAGCCAGTCGGTTGATCGGTCTTCCGGCCCAGATCGGTTACAAGGTCAGGTGTCTGTGGGAGTTTGTTCTTGCTGAGCTGCACGCCAGGCATCGATGAGGTCTCTCTTCCACCCCTTGGGCGGAGGCCACGCCACACCCCAGGCGGCAAGTTGAGCACGAGTGAAGCCCCCGGCAGGGGTGCGCGCGGCTTCGATCTCCTCTGGGGATGGCAACGATGGCATGTTTTCGTTAACGCGTCGCGCTGCGTACTCGTTCCGCACGGTCGAGCCTGGCCAGCATCTACGGCGCACTGGCCGAACACGAGAAACGACGGAAGTCCCCCAACGCCGTCGACCAGGCCCACGCTGAGGGTCCCCGACAGCGGGCTCTCGACCGTCACTGCATGGGTCTCTAGAACGATCGTTTACCAGACCCATGTTGAGCGGTGTCGATGTCCGGAGTCGCCTGCACGGATGTCCGAAGTCCTGTGCACAACTGGTAGAGCGGTAGTAGTTCAGCTCATCACGGCCGCCCAATAGCTCCGCTTGGCTTCGGCCGGTCGCGGTCCAAGCCGACGGTGGCGGTGTGGTTCGGGTTCACCGTCGGGCGGTCCACCTGGAAGTGGGGTCGGACGCGCTGACGTCCGACCCCACTTGCGGCCCCGACGTTTTCGCTGCAACGGCAGACCGCCGCGTGGGTGGCGCAGGTCAGGATCGCGCGAAGAAACGCCGCCACCATGCGGTTGGCGCGGGCTGGTCGGCGACCGCATGCAGGCTGGGCCGGTGCTCCGGAGTCGTGTCGCTGGGTTGGTGGTCGAGCTCATCAAGGGTGTTGCGGATGCCGATCACTGCTGCGGTGACCCAGCCGCCTTCGATGTCGGGGTAGACGTCGCGGTCGATGGTGCTGCTGATGCGTTCCAGCAACGGGCGCGGCAGATCGGCGCGCTCGGAGAGGTTGTGCAGGGTTTTCCCGGCGGGGGCGGCGTGGCGTCCGGTGAGCGCGTCGAGCACCGTGTCGAGCAGTTGCTCGGCGACTGCGGGAGTGAGGCCGGTGTTGAGGGACAGCCCCGGCCAGGCTGTGGGAATCTTGAGTGCGGCGTGCTGGATGTCGGCGCCGCCGTTTTTGGCGATGGTGTAGTGGACCTCGTCGGAGGGGTCGGACCGCAGCGCGGTGATCTGCTCTTCGACGGTGGCGCGGGGGAAGGCGCGGGAGCGGACGATGTCGTAGACGCTGCCGCACAGCTCCCGCAGCCGCTGGGGGTCGGTGGTTTCGATGGCTTCGGCGTAGAGCTGGCCGACCTGCTCAGGGTAGGAGGTCATGGCGGCCCGGTGCAGGATCCAGGCCGCGTCGGTGACGTCGCGGCACCAGCGGTAGGCGACCTGCCGTTCGGGTCCGATGCCGGAGTGGTCGGTCAGGATCTGCAACGTGCCGGCGTCGTCGGGGTCGAAGAACATCAAGGTGTAGGCGGCCAGTTCGACTTCCGCGGTGCTGCGATTGGCGGCGATCGCTGCCTCGAGGTGCGCGCTCAGGTGGGTCGCGGGGTAGAGGTCTTGGTAGCCCAGGTGGCTGGAGAGTTCCGTCCAGAACTTCGAGAAGGTCCCGTACCGGTAGATGGGGAGCACCTTCAGCAGGGTGATGAGCCGGGCCGCGGCCGGCGCGAGCTCCGGGTCGCTGGCCAGAGGGCTGGGATTCAGCAAATCCTCCGGCCGCATGTCCCCGAGCTCCAGGGCGTCCCGCAGCTTGGTCAAGGTCTCCAGCCGCGGCCGGGCCGACTTCCCGGTCTCCAGCTGGCTGACGGTCTCCTGGCTGATCCCGGCCCGCTGGGCCAGGTCACGCTGATTGAGGTGAGCGGTCTCGCGCAAGTGCTGCAGCATGGTCGACATGTCAGGAACAACGATGGTCGAACGGCTTATGTTCCCGGTTGAGCGGGTTAAATCGGACGCTAACCAGATTTAAGGTGACCTGCAGGGCGCGCCTTTTAGCTGCCGCGCCCTTCTCCGGCTCGGGGAGGAACCCCTCTTTGCTTAGCCCGGGCATGCCCGCCGAGTCCCACCTCCCCCGGCGCCCACGAACTCGACCGGATCGATCTGCTGCTGTCATCACGGCTCGTCGAGGGCGCGCACACCGGGCTCGCCGACCACCGGCGCCCCCGTCCGAAACACCTTGTGGCGCGACACCGACCTGCGCGTACTGCTCGCCCTGGCCGACCTCGACGACACCGGCCGCTGCTACCTGCGAGAAGTCGCCTGCCCGGACTCGCCCTGGAGGTACTGACCGGCATCGCCGACGACGCTCTGGCCGAACTCGGCACGATCGTCGCCGGAGAACTCGCCCCAGGCATCGAACTCGACGCGCTGTCGATCGGGCGCATGTGGCGCGACGAGGTCATCGCCACGTGCTGGCGGCTGCTGGTCGATCGCCACGAAGACCGGTTCGGCGAGTAGCCCACCACGCTGGTGGCTCCGGACCGTGCCGGGGCCACCAGCTTTCTCGGCATCCACGGCATGCCCTCACCCTGTCCGGTGCCCCGACGTGCTGAAGTCGAACCATGCCCACCACCAGCGGTCCGCGCATCGACATCGCCGCGTTCGCCGTGGACGGAGGTCACGCCCACCGATGATCGATGAGAACGGCGTGGTTGATCCGGCGGTACTCTTCGCCGAGTTCCAAGCTGGGAATGTGACACCGGGCCAGATGGTCGTCGCGCTGCCCGGGGCCTGGCGGTATCGCCCAGATCAAGATCCGCTCAACAGCACCGAGGCGTGGCGCTCGATGTTCCTGCACGCCGGCTACTTCGAGTGGACCTCCGGCATGTCCGGCGTCCGGCGCACTCGCAAGCCGTTGCTGGTCCGACGGTTGTACCGCGGAGCAACCGCCGAACGACGGTTCGGGCTGTCCTGGACCACCAACCCGAGCATTGCCCGGCACTTCGCCGTGCACCGGCAACCTCCCGGCGAGACCGGCCAGATCTGGGTCGCCACGTTCAGGCGGGTTCAGCTGCTCGCCTACTTTCGCGGTGAGCGCGAGTACCTGGTCGACGCCGATGGCGCCGACGTCCAGCCGTACCCGGATCGGCGCCGTGGCTAAGGGGCGCCGCCCATGCGTCACGGCCCGCCGCCGACCGGCACGAAGTCCGCAGTGCTGACTTTCAGGGGTCAATCGCTCGACCATCTACAAGTACGTCCCCGAACTCGCACACGGCCGAGAGGCACTGATCGCGGCCTACGCCGAACCTGCCGAATTGACCCGGTGATGCGCCTAGCGGCGTAGCTCTGAGCAGTGGTCGACGCCTGAGTGCCAGTCGCGATGGGAAACTCCCTGATCAGCCATATCCGCCCGTTTCGGCGAGTACTACGGGGACCCCTACTTGACAACGAGCTTGAGCAGAGCTGTGAGGAGGGCGGCGATGATGCTCGACGTGAGCGCGGCAGTGACGATAGTACGGAGCAGCCGGGCGAAGCGGCTGCGGGGCGAGCGGGTGGCGAATCGTTTCGCTGGCGGGAATTGAACGTCGGGCACGGTTTCACCGGTGCTGATCGCCGTGATCATCTCAACCATGTAGCCGCTGAAAATCGCTCGGCGTCTGGCTTCGTGCGGGCTCTCGGCGTACCAAAGCAGCACCTCCCCGAGTCCAGGCTCGGCCGTGGAGCGACCAGCGAGACGAGCTTGGTCGCGGGTCAGCGCCCAGGCCAGCCCCGCCATCCGGCGCTGCCGGTACAGGTGGTTCCGCATCTTGAAGCGGTACCACCTCAGGTCGGGATCGACGGGGTTGTCCCGGAACAGGAGGAGCAGCCGGATACACCGTGTGGCTGATATCAGCAGTCGTATGCGAGGCGACGCGGCTGTGATCGCCAGCAGCGGCAGACCCACCACGGCATTACTCAGGATGAGGCCCACTACCAGGTGACTGATCAACGATGGCGGAGGTTTCATGCTGAGCAAGTTCATGACGTGCACGGGGACCAGCCCGATCGCGAACCAGCTGAACGTCACTCCCACTCCGCCGCAGATCGTCGCAACGTGTGCGCGCCGGGCTACGGCACGAGAGAGGCCGATTCCCTCCAGTGCCCGCCTCTCCTGCCTGTTCAGGGGGTTGTACACCAACATCAGCGTGCTGTAGGGCGGAAAAAGCAGAAACGGCAGGAGCAACAGGTACTGGGTCAATCGATGTGCGAACTGGGCCCCGCGCGTCAGCCGCGAGCGCATCGACGAAGCCGGCTCCGCAGTCGTCAGCCCCTCATCCGGTTCACCGGCGGGCTGTTTCTGATCAACATCGTCAAACTCCACGGTCCGCCCGTAGCTGGCCATTCCACCAGTCTCCTGTATTGGGCCGCGGCCTCCCCGCAACCCTCCGGGAAGTGCCGGCCTTCACCAAACGTTGAACGCCTCACCGCTGTCGAGAGGCAGCAGATCATCGCGGACAACTTCGCCGCCTACGTGGCGAAATACGGGACAACTAGGTAGATCCCGCTCAACGCGGCATGCTCGCCGCATTCGACAAGATCAGCGGCACCTCACCACGCTGCGCCCGGAGTTCTCTGACCTGCGTGGTGGCAGGTATGAGCGTGGGGTCGGATCGTGAGCGGCGCCGAACTTCCGGAGACACCGGAGATCGAACAGGCGTACCCGCACGGCCTACCGTGCCCGCCGCGCGCTGCCCCCGCTCTGTCATTCGCCGGGGTAGGTGGGGCTTTCGGCGTAGTACCACAGGCTTTTCCCGCACTTCGGGCAGGACTCGTGGCGTTTGGGGTGGTCCTCGTCGGCGAGGGTGCCAGGGCGGATCTGCGCGATGTAGTGCGCCGAGCGGGCACCGTGGGCCCGGACCCGCCGGACCGGTGGTTGCTGGCTCGTCCACCCGACGTAGTGCGTGATCGGGTAGTCGATCGTCGGGTCTGCACGCAGACCGTCGCGCGAGGAGACCGTGACTGGGCGCCCGTAGCACAGGATGTAGACGTGTTCGGGGTGCTTGAGACACTCGGGCGGGCAGGAGTCAGTGACGTCCGGCTGCGCGGAACGCCGGCGGGTCATCGCGTCGTCCTTCGCTGGTGTCGGGGGCGTCTTCGAGCGGATTCCCACCCCGGATGATCTCCCAGCTCAGGTTGGAGCCCAGATCAAGCTGAGACGCATCCAGCGGATCACGTTGACCGGCCAACCGGGCGGTCAACGGCATCGGTACCCCTCTCGACACACCCAAGTGTCCAGGTAGGCACCGACAGAAACCAGCGATCGCGTCGGCTGCTCGGGGTCGCACCAGCAGTGATCAGGTTTCCGTCGCGGGGTCTGGTTCGGCGCGGAGCCAGACGTTGATGGGGTTGGTGCTGTCGCTACTGCGGTAGACCCGGCCGCTGATGGTTGCGCCGGGCCCGGGAAGGTCTCCGAGGTAGGCGGCGCCGGAGTCGCCGCCGATGCTGGCCGGGACCTCGGGTCGAAACTTGGTTCCGTTGTAGTACAGCGGGACTTCGGTGGCGGCCTCGCTGTGGACGTCGGCTTCGGTCCGGGCCATCCAGTAGCGGAGCACGGCGCCGTGTGGCGTGACATCGCCGGCCAGGCCGGTCAGCGGGGTGCGGGTGCCGCCGAGTGCGTAGTAGCGCTTGGTGAGAGCCTGGCGGGTCATGTCGTACACGCGGGCCAGTTCGGGGAGCGATTCGCCGCGGTCGAGCGCGGCCTCGATCAGTGACACCTCGGCCTCGTCAAGGCGGGCTCGTTCACTGGCGATCAGGCCGAGTCCTCCGTGGATGTCGTCGGTGGTGACGTTGTCCCGGCGCGGCTGCCCGGCGCGGTCGGCGGCGACCGCGGTACAGAGCAGATCCAGGGCGGCGCCGCCGTGCGCGCTGACGAACTCATCATCGGCGGCGAAGCGCCGGAGCCGGTCGACGAGAGCAAGGCGTTCGGAGACGTCGAGCGGATTCAGCATCCGGCAACCATAGGTTGCCGACCGCGTTTCGGCAACCTATGGTTGCCGCGCGGCGCGTTGCGAACGTCGACACATGGGTCCGCAAAACGATCGTTTACCGGACCCATGTTGTCCAGGTGTGAATGTCCGAACCCGCGTGCACGACTGAGCTGGGCTTTCGTCGCCGTGTGCAGAGGGCTTCGAGTTCTCACGCTGTACCGGAGTCCCCTGCACTACGGTCACTTCCGACTCGTAGCGGTAGCCCAATCGGTCACTCCAGCGAGTCACCCGACCGTTCCAGCGTTTCATAGGCGGTCGCCTATGAAACATGGATGAAGACCGGCGTCTGAACAGCACTTAGGGTCGTTACCGAGACACCTCGGTCGTCGATCCGGCCGGCTCTGCCTGGCCGGCCTCGTCGACGCTGCCGGTCGCGGACTCTCCTCCGTCCTCCACCCAGTCTTCAGGACGTGGAGGTACGTAGCCATGCTCGCGCAGGGCTGCCAGGATCGCGTTGACTTCCTCGGCTTGGCGCATCTGGACGTCGTCCTCGTGGGCTGATTCGGCGCGTGCTTCGAGGACGGCCTTTTCCGCGGGAATGTCGAGCCAACTCGTGTACAGCTGGGATACCGGGACGCCGGCATCCCGGGCCTGCCGCACGAGGAACGAGAGATCGACCTGTGCTCGGAGATACAGCACGGCTGCGTCCTTGAGCACGGCATAGGTTTGGGCCGCCCCACGATGGGCCGCGGTCAGGGCGGCGTGGTGTCGGGTCACGTCCGGCTCCGCGGTCAGGTTGATCCAGCGGGGCAGGTCAAGAGCATCGCTCAAGGCAACAGCCTCGCTGATCTTGACCGTCCGCTGGCCGCTTTCGATTTTCCAGATCGTGGCCTGGCTGAACCCGAAGCCGCGCTCGCTCATTCGCTGCGCCAGTTCCTCTTGGCTCACGCCGCCGCGCTCGCGGAACGCACGCAAGTTGGTCGCGACGTTCTGGTCGATGTCGGGGAATACGGCGTTCGTCTCGCTCATCATCGTAACTCCAAAAAAGAGTGGATAACTAGTCTATATCGTAGTGTACTCTGGAACGAAGTCGCCACGTACACCAATTTGGAGTTGTGATGGCAGGGCAGTCGAACGGTCAACCGTCCACCGGAACGCACCGGACGAACCGGGAGTTCGTCGCACAGCTCACCGCCTGGAACTTCGCGCAACGCAAGGTCGACGGCGTGCACCTTGTCTTCCGCGGGCCCCACGGCGGAACGCTGCGCGTGCTCCGTTCGCTGCTGGGCCGGACCGACGCTCCCCTCGTGGAGAAGGCCGCTCGGCTGGCCGGTGTCACCGTCGACCGGTTCTGGGTAGGGCCCGAGGGTCCCGCGCCACAGTCCCGGCCCGCGGACGCCTCGGCGGATGCCGCACAGCCCCGGCGAGCCGCCGATCGGGATCGCGTCACCTCGCTGGTGCTCGGGGTGCATGCCGAAGCCGATCGGCCACTCGGCTTCGATCAGGTCGTTGAACTGGCCGGCGCGTGGGTAACCCGGGATCAGGTGCGCACCGCAAGTGCGCAGCTGTGTCGCGAGGGAGACCTGGACCGGATCCGATCCGGGGTCTATCAGTGGTCCGGGGGCGTGCGGGCCCACTCGCCGTCAGCCCCGCCAGCGACACCGTCTACGTCGGCCGCGGCGCAGCAGCAGGCGCTGCCCATACCGGCCAAGGCCACCCCCACCTCGGCTACCGAGCTGTTCGAGCAGCTGTTCCCGTCCGGCGTCCGCATGACCGCAGAACTGCTCGCCGACTTCGAGCGCTGGGCCGAGCTGACCGAAAAGCTCGCCGCACACGCCCAGGCATCGTGAGCTCCGCGCATCAGGCGCACCCGCTTCTGCGGGCCCCGTCGGCCCACAAGATTTGGACCACGCCGAGGTAAGCAGCCAGAGAGAGTTGGAGGACATCATCACCAGCACACAGCATGTTCCGTCCGAGAAGGCCGTGCAGGCATTGCGTGAGCAGCTGAACCAGGACACCCAGATCCTGGCGTCCCTCGATCCGAATTCCGACGCGCACGAGCGGCTGTCGGCCCGCATCGAACGTCAGACCATCCAGCTCATCGACTTCGAGGAACAACGGGAACGGCAGCGGGAACAGCAGCGCCGGGCCCTGCAGGCCGCACTCGCGGAGCAGCGTCGACGCGAGGATGAGGTCGCCGGTCTCGTCGGTCCGCTGATCTTCGCCGTGATCGGCGGCATCATCATCTACGTCGGGTGGGGCAGCTGGTGGCTGCTGCTCGGACTCGTACTTGCGGTTCTCGGCGTGCTGGGCCTGTTCGTCAAGGACGCCTGACCACGACGCGAACACAGCGTGCGGTGCTCACCCCCAGGGAGACTCCCGGGGGCGAGCGCTCATTCGCATGGCCATGCCCTTCAGTCGGTGGCGTGCTGTGCGCCGTTGCAAGCAGGAGGCGTCGCGGGCCCTGCGGTGGCTCCCCAGGTGAGGCCGAGGATCCGGTCGGTCGCCTCGGGCAGGGTGGTGGTGTGGTCGATGACGTGCTCGCCGGGCGCGCCGAGCCGGTCGCCGGGGCGGTACCAGCTGCGCAGGTGATCGGCGGTGAACTCGGCGGCCTGTGGGCGCCCGGCGTGCCGGCGCAGGGTTTCCTGCAGCGGCACGTCGAGGTAGACCACGGTGGTGGTGCCGCGGTGCGCGCGGATCAGGCCGGTGAGCATCGGGCCGTAGCGGCCGGCGTCGAGGATGCCTTCGACCACCACGTCGAACCCATGGTCCAGGGCGTAGCGGGCGGTCAGGTCGATCAGGCCGATGTTCGCGGCGCCGGGCAGGTCGTGCTCGCGCAGCACGGTGCGGCGCAGGAGGTCCTGCTGCACCAGGGCCAGACCGCGGCCGCGGTCGGCGCGCACGGCCTGGGCGATCGAGGTCTTGCCCGCGCCGGACGGGCCACGCAGCACGACGAGGTGACTGGACTCGGTCCCCGTCATGCCGGCGGCCCGTCCCCGCGTTCGGCGCGGTGCGCGGCCAGGTCGACCACGTCAGCGTCGGGCAGTTGCGCGCGGAGTTCGGCCACGGCCCGGCGGCGGCCGGTCACGACTTCGCGCTCCTGACGCGGCTGCAACTGTTCAGTGACCACGTCGAGCGCGCCTACCCCGACCCCGATCAGGTCGACGACGCCACGGCCGCCCGCATGGAACACGCCGAGATCGACGCCGACGACCCGGTGATGTTCCTGCCTGGGGCGCTCGACACCGTGCGGGTGATTGGGCAGCTGTTCGCGCGCCTGCACCCGCCGGACTACCTGCGCTAGCAGGGGCTGCTCACCACCGGGCGTTCCCGAGGCTAAGTGAGTAGTGCGTGGGGTCGGACAGCGGTGCGACACGCCCTGGTACCTCCATCGAATCTCCATACTATGTCGATTCGCTGGAGGAGATGACATACTCGTTCTATGTTGCAGTCTGGAACTGCAACATAGTCGGCGGAGCTTCTGCGCCGACGTGACTGAGGGGCCGGACCAGCTGGCCCGACCCCTCATTGACTGACTGGTGACACCGCCGCCGTACCACTCTCAGTGTGCGCTGAGAGCAGGCGACGATGTCACCAGTGTGGTACACGGCGGGCTACAGGCCGTTTAACCAGCGCCACGCGGTGTATGCCACTTGGACTGCAGGGCCGATCCATCTCGCGATCAGGTCCTGCAGTCCGCTCTTCCAATCAGGCGGTTCCTTTTTCTTCATGCCATCCCTTTCCCTTTCCAGACCGGCCTTTCGTGGCCGATCACTTGATCACCTAGTTGATGATCAATGTCTTGGGGGATGGACCGCCTTCTCGGTGCTCTGAGACTACAGATAGGGGTGTGGCCGCGGCTGATGTCCAAGGGCGGCGTGTCGCGCGCCTCTTGACCGGTGGCCACCCCTTGCCCAGTGCCCTGATGACGAGTTCGGCAAGAACTGCCGAGTCCCAACATATAGCATCTTGTGCGTGCTTCAACCGCACATATTGTGCTTGCTGATCCTGCGGGTCCACCATCTCAGCGTCGAAGTCCCGGCAGGGATCCCCGGACTGCACACGGTGCAGAGTCGGTGGGCTGGACGGGCGAAACCCGCAGGCCCGCCGCCCGGCTTCGACCACATCGCTGCGGCACCGCCGTATAAGAACCGGCATGGCTGTCCGCGATCTGTACTTCCTGGCCCTGCACGAGCCCTACCCAGGCCCGCCCCAGGCGCCGCCGATCAACGCCACGATCGTGCACGCCGCAACCCTGCTGCATCCCGCGCTGCCCCAGCCCGACGGCGGCCGGATCTACCGGTGCCTGACCGAGGCGCCCGGCCGCGTCCCCGGTGAGCTCGTGCCGCTGGCGACCCTCACCTTCGAGCTCGACGGCGGCAATCTCTGGCCCCAGGTCGCCGACTGGGAACGCGTCGTCGACGCCGTGGTGCGCATCTCCCGGGACCGCGGCTGCGACGCCATGCCCATCGGCCTGCCCCACGTGCCCGCCCTGCTGCTCAGCGGCGGCCCCGCCACCACCCACACCCTGCACCACCCCGACGGCAGCACCAGCCGCGTAGGCCCGGACGAGCGGCAGCAGCAGCTCGCCGAACTCACCGGCCACGTGCGCCAGTACGTCGCCGAGGACCCGTTCTGGCCCGGCGACGGGCTACTCGCCCCGCCGGCCCAGCCTCCGGCGATGCCCTACCGGCTGCCTGCAGGACAGCGGCGATGACCCTGGCGGACACGGTGCCCGCCGGGCCGGGCCGCCCGGAGCTGATGGCCGCGCGCGCCGCGCGCGGCCTGCACGTCCACCTCATCGATCAGCAGGCTGGCACGATGCTGTGCCAGGGACTGCGCGGCGGAAGAATACGTTTCGGGCCGAACACCCCGCCCTTCGAGGAGCTCGGGTGCCGCCGTGCATCCGGGCTGCGGTCAAGGCCGGCTACACCACAATCCGTACCGAGGACGGCCCGCTGGACCTCGCCAAGCTGCTCGCCCGCGAGGAGTGAGCGGGGAGTGAACACCTGGTCCTGCCGCGCACGGGAAGCGGAAGTCCGCTCAACTTTCGAACCCCGGTGGGTGCCATGGCGAGGCGGCTCCCGTCGAGAGGACTCGACGGGAGCACTGTTCAGAACGCGCCCGCCCACTACCGACTCGCCGTCTGGAGAAGGAGACATGGGACAACCGATGGGATGGTCACCGAACGGCAAGCCGTGTTACGCCAGCGGTGCCGCGCCGGCGTTTCTGTGGACGGAGAAACAGCTGCGCGAGCACGGGCTGCGGCCCGCTACCGGAGAGGCCGACGCGTTCGTCCAGTCCCAGCACGGCCCCGCGGGGCTCTACCTGATCACCGGCTGCGAGCTGGAGCACGCGGCCGCGTGGCCACCACCCCGTCCCGCCGAAGGCGAGCCCGCGGCGGACAAGCCATCGTGGTGGCCGTGATGGACCACCGGCTCGACGACCCGCGAGACGAACTCATCCACTACCGCGGCACGCTCGCCGCGGTGCGCTGCGAGTTCGCTGACCTGCGCGACGGCAGGCCTGAGTGTGGGGCCGGATCGTGACCGGCGCCGAACCCCCGGAGACACCGGAGATCGAACAGGCGTACCGCGCGGCCTACCGTGCACTGGCCGCTCTCGTCCCCGGCTCGGTCACCGCCGAGGAGGAGTCGTCGCTGCAGCAGGTGTTCTCCCAGTTCAAGTTCTTGCTTGACCGGGCCGATCTGGTGACCACCAGCCAGCTCGGCCCGCAGGTGTCCTGGCAGGCACCGCCCCCGGATGACGACGTCGACCTCGACCTGATGATCTCAGGTGTCGATCTCGACGACGGCGTCTACGACTTCGGCGATGTCCAGCTCAGCGAGGAGGCGCTCACCGGCCCGCGTCGAACGTGGCACGACAGCGCGCTGAGCCGCGCGGCGCTGGTGTACAAACGGACGTGCGGATGGGACTTCGCCCCGGGCGAGTCGGGTGTGTGGCTGGTCATGCTGGCTCCGGACTCGGCAAGCGGCGGAGACGGGCCTGGCCCGTGGTTCTACGGTGGCCGGCTCACCGGGTTCGTGGTGGTCTACGACCGCGACGAGGACGGCGTCTACGAATCGGTCGGACACATCTGGACCGCGACGGCCTGGCAACGCCGCGGGATCGCCCGGCGCCTGCTGACCGAAGCACGAGCACAGTTCCCGATCTCCACCGTCGAAGAGCCCTACACCCGCGCCGGCGCCGCGTTCCTGAAGTCCTGCCCGGATCCGGACGATCCGGTGTGAACGAACAGCGCATGTACCGTGCCCGCCGCGCCGAGGCATTCACCCCCACGCCCGACACGGGATCGCGGACGAAGAGCTGGAGCGCCTGCGGGGCTTTCCGGAGATCGGCCGGGACGAGTTGTTCAGGTTCTTCACTCTGACTCCGGCGGATGTCGCGTTCGTCGATCCGGGCAGGGGACGCGGCCCGGCTGATCGGCTTGGGCTGTCTGTCGCCCTGTGTGTTCGTTGCCGTGGCTGGGGTTCGTGCCGGACAAGGTGTCGTCGGCTGTGGGATTTGTTCGGGGCGAGTTTTCGGATTGTCAGCCGTGTTCCTGGCGTTGTGGGTTGGCCGCCCGCCCGGCTAGGACCACCGGTAGATGGCGACCACGACGGCGATCCCGATGACAATCATACCGGCGCCCAGCCACATGCGATGGGCACCGGACACGGCCTGATCGCCGTAGGGGCGGTTCGTCGGGGCCACGGTGGCGGCGGCCTCGTCCACGTTCTGCTGGATCTCCCGCTGTTCGGCGGCGGACAGTCCGTCGGAACCGAGTTCGGCGGCCAGGCGCGTCAGCTCCTGATTCTGCGTGTCGGTGAAACCGTGCAGCGAGGCCGCGCCGGATCCGAACACGCCCGGGCCCCCCTGCACACACTGCACAATCGCGCCGTCCTCGACGCGCAAGTACAGCTCATGCCCATCGCCACAGTCGGCGCCCGGGACGAACCCGACCACGTATGCGCTGTCGATGTGGTGCTGTTCGGCCCAGCCGACCACCACGAACAGGAAGCCGAACACGCCCGAAGCCACGGCGCCGAGCGCGCCCAGAAGCATGAGCAGGACTCGCATTCGTGCGACCTCCGGAAACTGGGACGTGCGTTCACTCTGCCCGATGCGGTTCCGCAGGTGGAGATCAACACGTGGATGCGCCGCAGTGCGGATGACCGGGCAACTGTTCGCGCGCCTGCACCCGCCGGACTACCTGCGCTGAGTGCCCTGTCCCAGCAGGAACTCCGAGACGGTCGTTGGTCGGCCAGCAACAGGGTGTCGCCTTTCGAGTGCTCGAGGGTGCGACTGGGTTGCCTTGCCATGCTGGCGGGCACCCGCCTGACAGCTGACATTCGAGCCGAAGGGAAGACACGATGTTCAAGAAATTCGCCTGCGTCGCCGCAGCTATGGCCGGGTTCATGATGATCGGCAGTCCCGCCTTCGCCGATGATCCGGATGACACCGTCGGCCTCGTCAACACCGGGGACATTCTCTCCGACAACGCCATCGACGTGTGTACTAACTCGGTGCAAGTACTGGGTGTGCAGGTCGTAGACGTCCTCAACGGCTTAAGCGCCAGCGTGCCGATCCTCACCTCGGCACCCGACGACAATAACGGCCACGAATCGTGCATCATCGACTGACACGCGCTCGATAAGGCTCCCGCAAGGAACGACGTACAGGCGCCGACTGGTATCGGGCCTGTCCCCTCCAGCCGCTGGGCGGCGCGTTTCGGGTCGCCGTAGGACTCGCGGGGCTGTCCGGAGCGGAGTCGCCGACTCTGGCCTGTGCCCCGCCGTTGACCCGGCGACCGCGGGCCGGCGGTGGGACGCGGTAGGCCCCGGCTGTTCGGCCGGGGCCTACCGCGTCTTCAGGATCGGCTCCTAGGTTTTCACCTTGGCGCCCCGGCCTCGCTTCCGGAGGTGGAGGGCGTGGAGCAGAAAGGGCAACGCCAGCCCGACCGCGATGATCGGGGCGACTGCGGGCACCTTAATGGCGAGGAATACGAGGGCGAGCATGAGGCCGAGCAGCAGCACCGTGACCGGGAGCAGCAGCAATACCGCACGCCGGGTACGTGCTTCGTCTGCCAACACGAAGTGCAGCAGGTCGGGCCACCTCGTCTGCTGCATCGTCGTCGCTTTGCCCCAACTCTGGCCTAGGACGGCCCGCACGCCGGAGGATGTGTCATAAGCGGGGTTGCACGACGTGTATTGCGACACGGCGTCGATTAGATCCACATCGATGAGCGGGTGGATTCTCGTCGAGCGACTGGAACTCCCCCGGGGGGTGACTCCCTCCTTCGTCGTAGTGCCCTCGACAGCCACGGGCTGGTTCTTCTCGATTTCCTGCTGCAGCTTGGTCCAGCAGTCCATCACCAGGTCGACCTGAGTGCTGGTGAGCCCGCAGGCTCGCACGAAGGCGCGGACTTGCCCGGGGTTGCTCGGCAGCCCGCCGCGCTTGGTGTCGATCAAGCTGTAGGCGGTGCTGCGGGGCATGCCGGTCTTGATCGCGACCTGACCGCAGCTGAGGGTGGAGTTGGCGACGATCTTGCCCAGCAGGGCGCGGAAGTCGGTGGGGGTCTCGGCATCGAAGGTGAGCTGGCCGCCGGTGGTCATGGTCATCGCCGGTCCTCCTGCTCGTGGTGCAGGCGGGCGAGTTCATCGGCCGCCGAGCGCAGGAACCGCAGGTTCTTCCCGATCTCGCCGAGCCCGCGCGGGATCGTGATCACGGCGACGAACACGACCATCACGCCCGCGGCGATGCCCGCGGCTGCCACGATCGGGGTGTCGCGCACGTTCAGGTAGACAGTCAGGCCGACGGCCAGCGTGATCACGAAGGCCTCCGGCCAGGTCAGTCTGACCGCGGCCGGGATGGCGCCGCCCCCAGAGGGCGGGCTCACCGTTTTCAACATCATGTGGTGCCCTTCTGCGAGAAACGCGCCTGCCCGCCCCGGAAGACTGGAGGGGGCGGGCGAGGGTGGTGCGTTTCGTGGTTGCGGATTTACGAGCACTCACCGGTCGGGCTGTCTGTGGCTGGAACCACGGCCCTGGCGGCGACATCCCGGGGTGGGACCGGAACGAGAAAAGCGTCCCGCACGCGTGCGCACATGAGAAGACCCAGCAACACAAACGGTGTCTACCGCGCGCCCAGCGGAGTCCCATAGACACGACGAAGGCCTCGAGCGAAATTTACGCTCGAGGCCTCGCCTGAGTGCGCGGGCTAGTTCCAGCTAGACCGCAAGTTCCTGTGCTCCACCGCAACCACGCAGAAGGGCTTCAGGACCCTCACCGCCCCACTCACGGGCGGAGAAGACACAACACAGGCACCGCACGAATCGAGGCAGACCACGGGACCCCCGCGGGACGACAGCGGTAATCATGATGCCTCCAATCCGCGACATTGACATGCCTGCTGCTTGCGAGAAAAGAATGCTCCCCCCTCTGTCGACACGGGTTCACTCGTGGACACCAGACACCAGGTTTCCACACACATGCAGGTCAGCAGTGTCGCAGAACTGTCCATATAGATCACGTGGACACCTGTGGGCACGTCGATGAACACCAGCGGAGATCTCTTCCACTGGCGCGGCTGGTGTCAATGCGGACCACAGTCGGTCCAGCCGATAGTCGGTCCTAGCCGATCCGCTCACCCCAGATCGGGCCGTGTGCCGGTGCTCACGCTCATCGCCAGCGTGATCACGCGGCCCCGGTCAGGCGATGTCGACTTCGGCTGCGCGTCGGTCGGCGCGGGCCCACAGTTTGACCTGGGGCCAGGGCAGGCGCAGCGGGCCGCCGGTGGTGGTGGAGATGGCGTGCCAGAGCTGGCTCTCGGGCTGGCCGTCCTGACGGCGGCCGGTGTTGGCGAC